>NZ_JAPPRJ010000011.1 GCF_026672545.1 Rhizobium sp. SL86 | reverse complement strand
CACTGTTGTAGTATTCCGACGCCTGCTGGACGGATCGATGGCGCGACTGTTCCATTGCCTCAGGGAGAGGGATGCCGCGATTGGCTGCTTCGGTGAGATAACCGGAGCGCAGGCCGTGGGCGGAAAACTCCGCCGGATTGAGGCCAGCCATGGCAGCGCGCTGTTTGACGATGTCGTTGATCGCTTTTGGATCCAGAGCACGTTGTGAGACATTTCCCCAGCGATCAATGGCGCGAAACACACTGCCGCTGTCGATCCTGGCAAGCTTTAGCCAGGCATCCAGCGCATCGACGGGCCGGCCAGTGAGGTAGACGATCTCGTCGGCGTCGGCGCCGCTGGTCTTGGTGCGACCGAGATGGATGGACAGCGAGGGCAGGGGAGCTGCCCCTTCAACCGGGATCGGCGCTTCCATGACCAACTGCTCCTTACGCAGCCCCGCCACTTCGCTGCGGCGCCTCCCACCGGAGGCAAAGGCAACCATGAGGATCGCCTTGTCCCTGACATCGCGCAGGCTGCCGGTCCGGCAGGTACCAATCAGCTTTGACAGGACATCGCCTGTCACGGCCTTGGCGCTCTTGCGCCGCTTCGGACGCGGCGTTGCGCGCACCGCCAGCCGGGTGGCCGACTTGACAGCAGGGGCGGTGAACGCACCCTGCAACCCGCTCCATTTGGTCAGCGTCGACCAGGTTGCCAGCCGCCGGCGCACGGTATCGGGTGCATGGGGACCGGATGATCGAAGTAACCCCTGGAGGCGAAGCTTGTCCTCGACCTCCGCCGGCATGCCGTGGCCCGGATCTGTCAGGCGTTTCTCCGGATCCCAGAGGTGATGGGCGACAAACTTCAGCAGGAGAGCTTCCGGCGCGGGCCAGGGGAGTGACCGGCCGGATGCCGCCAGCGACCATGCCTGAAGATAGGCGAGATCGGAGGTGAGCGCACGCAAAGTGTTGGCGCCCATACCTTCGTTGACCAGATGCCGAAGTGTTTCGACATCCTGATCGGTCAAAAGCTCGGCCAGTTCGTCGCGCCGCTCCATTGGCAGGACGGCGGCGATCGTGTCCAATTCTTCCAAACGTCGCGACACCAACTCGTTCGTCGACAGTGATACCGGCGGCCTTCGCATAATGGTTTGCTCCGCGGTCAATCACCAGGTTTGCAAAAGTTCCGTACACCCCGTATATTCCGGAATAAAGGAGATCTGCCATGACGTCGATTGTGACAGCAGCTGCGGTTTCGAAGAACTTTGGCGCCTACCAGGATGCGGCCGTGCGAGAGCCGGTCATCATCACCAAGAACGGCCGGCCGCGCACGGTGCTCATGGCCTATGAGGATTATCTTCGTCTCGCCAAGCGGGACCGTCGGGTCGATCTGACGGCTGCGATCAGTGACGACGAACTTGCCGCGATCGAGGCTTCGACGATGGAGCCGGGCCTGGATCATCTCAATGCCGAACTGCTGATGGACAAGAATGCTGCCGATTGAACCCAAGGTCGGCTGGATTTTCCGCTATTCCTATCTCTGGCATTGGCAGTATCTGGACGGACGAGAGGAGGGGGACAAGGATCGCCCGGCTCTCGTGCTGGCCATTGTTGCGACGCTTCAGGACGGGACACCTGCAGTACGTGTTCTGCCGATCACGCATTCCCCACCGTCCGATTCCAGTGACGCAGTCGAAATCCCGCCGGCCACCAAACGCCGCCTGGGTCTCGATGACGAGCGATCCTGGATCGTGCTGACCGAAAGCAATCGTTTCGTCTGGCCCGGGCCTGATGTTCGCCCTGTTGACAGCGAGAGTGGATATCACGGGCCGCTGCCTCCGGCGCTCTTCGAAGAGGTGAAGCGTCGGTTCGTTGAGCTCGCCAGAAGCCAGCGTCACAAGGCGACCATTCGCAGCGACTGAGCTGTTCTTCATCCTTTTGTTCGCCCTCGAGTTCTGCGCGTCCAGCAGTGATCTTCACAGTGATTTGCCACGACTTTAGGACTTCGGAGTCGTCAGATCAATAACCACCGATAAGGGTTACTTATCGGAGGTGAAAGTGTTCATATCAGGATGGGTGAGATGACGGACAATAATGATCGAAAAATGTCTGTTTAATAAATTTTTTACTATAAATTCAACGTCTTGTTACTTTTCGAAAATCCCGAGGACGGGGTAAGCGGGAGGTAAGCGGGGCAGATTCGGTGGCGGTGCCCGAAAACAGGCCGGTGTCCGGTTGCCTGCTAGCGGCGCTATCGGCATGGTAGCCGTAACGCCGAACAGGAGGGTAGGGCACAACGCATGAGGCAGATCGATATCGACAGCCTGGACGAGGCGACCCTTATCGAACTCAACGCACGCATCGTCGAGCGTCTGCAGTATTTGCATCACCAGCGAACCACGGCGGCCCTGCAAGACATCAGGGTGGGGAGCGGCGTGGAGTTTGAAGGCCCTGGCGGCGCTCTGGTCCGGGGTGTCGTGATCCGTCGCAACAAGAAGACGGTGACGGTGCATGCCGATGATAACCGTCAATGGAATGTTTCGCCGACACTGCTGAAGCCCACCGGCGTCCACGTGCTCGACACCGCGGGTCAGATCCAGTCCGACGACGGCAAGGTCGTGTCCTTCCCGAAGCCAGACCGTCGGTGATGCGCTCAGGATCTGGCAACGATCATCGTGGCCAGTTGGGGAATGGCTGGGTGCGACGTGCCGATCCCCAGCCGATCGCCCAGATAGTGCCAGAACGACAGACCAAGCTTCTGGCAGGTCTTGGAAAGGCCCAGCATGCTGTCGCGCGCCTGGCGCCCATTGCGACTGACCGTCCCTCCGGAAATCTTCCGCTTGATGACAAAGCCACGCAGATCTCGCTCCGACGCATTGGTGTGGAGCGGGATTTCGGGCCGCTCCAGAACCCTGAGCAGCTCCGGCTTGCGGCGCTTCAGCCGAGCAAGGAGCTTGTCGAGGTCACCATAGCCGGTCTGGATCGAGAAAATTCGATCAAACCGGACCTGAAGACCGTGAGCTGCACGTTGGCTGGGACTTCGCTGATAGTTTTTCAGCTGCTTGTAAAAGAGCCAGATCAGCTCGCGGAGGGTTTCGACGTGTTTTACCTGGCGCGGCGTTGCCGGCATCAGCTTGTGCAGCAATCGCTCTGCGTGGACCCAGCACAGCGCGTGGGTACCGACCCGAAACTGCCCGGCATCGTCGGAGACGATCACTGCCTTGCCGACCAGCCCATGATGGCGGATGGCACCCCAGATGCCGGCCTCGGCGAACGGGCGGATGATGTCCCTGTCGAAAATGTCGATACCATGTTCAGCCAGATAGGCGAGAAACGGAACTTGATTGGCAAACCGCCGCGGTTCGTTTCTCTTCAGCCGCGCCAGAAGGGCAGGGTCCACCTGCCGGTCTTCGAGAAAAGCGAAGGCGGCATCGTTGAGGATATAGTCCTGATAGCTGCCGCGCAGCAGGGCCAGGAAGTTCAGTCGCGACTTCGAAGACGTCGTGCGAAAGGCGGTGAAATGCTCACCGCCGATATGCGTCGTATAAACATTGCGGTTGGCGTGACGGGCACCGGTGTCGTCGACCGTCACAAAAGGCGCAGAGACGAGGCCGGCGTGGAGCACGGCTGCATCCTCGGCATGAAAGCCATCCAGCCTCTCTGTGAGAAAGCGGACCACCTGACGTTTGGAGATTTCGACACCAACGTCGTTGAGCAAGGTCGTCATTCGCTGCGTCGTGACTTGGCCATGCGCATGGAGCATCAGACAAAACCGTCGCAGATTGGGCCCAAAGCCACCTCGTATCCCCGCAGGCAACGGCGCGATGATGGTGTCTCCCTCCGGCGTTACCCAGCATTCCCGACGGTAACGAACCACCTCGACCCTGAGCACCAGATCCCGGACGAAGCAGTCCTTGTAGCCCTTGAAGCGCGATCCAACTGGCACGCTGACAGGCAGTACCTCTTCACGCGTCACCCGCTTCGTGTCGTTCTTCGGCCCTCGCGGCCGGGACGCCGGATCTTTGCCGGTGAGCGTCTTGTCACCGGTCGCCTTCTCCATTCCCGACGGTCTGAAGGGTGGGCGCGGCGGCAGGTTTTTCAGGCGCGCAATCTCGTCACGCAGAAGCTGGTTGTCGATCTTCAGCCGGGTGTTCTCGAGCCTGAGCTGGTCGTTCTCATCCCGAAGCCTTTGGTTCTCAGCTACGAGCTTCTCAATCCGGGCGTCTGCCCGATCAGCCCGCTCCACCAGACCCGTCACGAGTTCTCGCAGCGCCTTCAGCGACAGCGTGTCGGCATGCTCGGCCATGGGCAGGCGGCGCTTCGTCATGAAAGAAGAATCTCATGATTTGCAGAAAACAGGAATCCCTCCTGCCACCGGATTTGCTCCAGGTACAAGCGGGAGTAAGCGGGGCAGATTCGGTGGCGGTGCCCGAAAACAGGCCGGTGTCCGGTTGCCTGCTAGCGGCGCTATCGGCATGGTAGCCGTAACGCCGAACAGGAGGGTAGGGCACAACGCATGAGGCAGATCGATATCGACAGCCTGGACGAGGCGACCCTTATCGAACTCAACGCACGCATCGTCGAGCGTCTGCAGTATTTGCATCACCAGCGAACCACGGCGGCCCTGCAAGACATCAGGGTGGGGAGCGGCGTGGAGTTTGAAGGCCCTGGCGGCGCTCTGGTCCGGGGTGTCGTGATCCGTCGCAACAAGAAGACGGTGACGGTGCATGCCGATGATAACCGTCAATGGAATGTTTCGCCGACACTGCTGAAGCCCACCGGCGTCCACGTGCTCGACACCGCGGGTCAGATCCAGTCCGACGACGGCAAGGTCGTGTCCTTCCCGAAGCCAGACCGTCGGTGATGCGCTCAGGATCTGGCAACGATCATCGTGGCCAGTTGGGGAATGGCTGGGTGCGACGTGCCGATCCCCAGCCGATCGCCCAGATAGTGCCAGAACGACAGACCAAGCTTCTGGCAGGTCTTGGAAAGGCCCAGCATGCTGTCGCGCGCCTGGCGCCCATTGCGACTGACCGTCCCTCCGGAAATCTTCCGCTTGATGACAAAGCCACGCAGATCTCGCTCCGACGCATTGGTGTGGAGCGGGATTTCGGGCCGCTCCAGAACCCTGAGCAGCTCCGGCTTGCGGCGCTTCAGCCGAGCAAGGAGCTTGTCGAGGTCACCATAGCCGGTCTGGATCGAGAAAATTCGATCAAACCGGACCTGAAGACCGTGAGCTGCACGTTGGCTGGGACTTCGCTGATAGTTTTTCAGCTGCTTGTAAAAGAGCCAGATCAGCTCGCGGAGGGTTTCGACGTGTTTTACCTGGCGCGGCGTTGCCGGCATCAGCTTGTGCAGCAATCGCTCTGCGTGGACCCAGCACAGCGCGTGGGTACCGACCCGAAACTGCCCGGCATCGTCGGAGACGATCACTGCCTTGCCGACCAGCCCATGATGGCGGATGGCACCCCAGATGCCGGCCTCGGCGAACGGGCGGATGATGTCCCTGTCGAAAATGTCGATACCATGTTCAGCCAGATAGGCGAGAAACGGAACTTGATTGGCAAACCGCCGCGGTTCGTTTCTCTTCAGCCGCGCCAGAAGGGCAGGGTCCACCTGCCGGTCTTCGAGAAAAGCGAAGGCGGCATCGTTGAGGATATAGTCCTGATAGCTGCCGCGCAGCAGGGCCAGGAAGTTCAGTCGCGACTTCGAAGACGTCGTGCGAAAGGCGGTGAAATGCTCACCGCCGATATGCGTCGTATAAACATTGCGGTTGGCGTGACGGGCACCGGTGTCGTCGACCGTCACAAAAGGCGCAGAGACGAGGCCGGCGTGGAGCACGGCTGCATCCTCGGCATGAAAGCCATCCAGCCTCTCTGTGAGAAAGCGGACCACCTGACGTTTGGAGATTTCGACACCAACGTCGTTGAGCAAGGTCGTCATTCGCTGCGTCGTGACTTGGCCATGCGCATGGAGCATCAGACAAAACCGTCGCAGATTGGGCCCAAAGCCACCTCGTATCCCCGCAGGCAACGGCGCGATGATGGTGTCTCCCTCCGGCGTTACCCAGCATTCCCGACGGTAACGAACCACCTCGACCCTGAGCACCAGATCCCGGACGAAGCAGTCCTTGTAGCCCTTGAAGCGCGATCCAACTGGCACGCTGACAGGCAGTACCTCTTCACGCGTCACCCGCTTCGTGTCGTTCTTCGGCCCTCGCGGCCGGGACGCCGGATCTTTGCCGGTGAGCGTCTTGTCACCGGTCGCCTTCTCCATTCCCGACGGTCTGAAGGGTGGGCGCGGCGGCAGGTTTTTCAGGCGCGCAATCTCGTCACGCAGAAGCTGGTTGTCGATCTTCAGCCGGGTGTTCTCGAGCCTGAGCTGGTCGTTCTCATCCCGAAGCCTTTGGTTCTCAGCTACGAGCTTCTCAATCCGGGCGTCTGCCCGATCAGCCCGCTCCACCAGACCCGTCACGAGTTCTCGCAGCGCCTTCAGCGACAGCGTGTCGGCATGCTCGGCCATGGGCAGGCGGCGCTTCGTCATGAAAGAAGAATCTCATGATTTGCAGAAAACAGGAATCCCTCCTGCCACCG
>NZ_JAPPRJ010000010.1 GCF_026672545.1 Rhizobium sp. SL86 | reverse complement strand
ACGCAAATCAGAAAGAATCAGATAGTACGTCGTCTTTCTGATGCCGACTCTTTGGGCTTCCCAAAGCGCGATGAATCTGAATCTCTGGTGCAAATCGGAGGTTTCGGATGCGAGCTGGAATTTCATTGCGTGGGGATTTTGATGCTGAAGGTCTTCGGCGTTTGGCTCGACAAAGCAAACATGCGGCCCAGGCGCGTCGATTGCTGGCGCTTGCGCTGATCTATGACGGCGGCTCGCGCTCGGATGCGGCGCGCCTGGGCAATGTCACGCTGCAGATCGTGCGGGACTGGGTCCTGCGTTTCAACGAACGTGGTCCTGATGGGCTGATCGACGGCAAGGCTCCAGGCCCCAAGTCACTGCTGAACGATCAGCAGCGCGCGGCCCTTGCAAAAGCCATCGAAGTGGGACCGACGCCTTATCTTGACGGTGTCGTCCGATGGCGTCTGTGCGATCTGGCTCAGTGGCTCTGGGAAGAGTTTCGTGTCTCGGTGAGCGAACAGACACTGAGCCGGGAGGTGCGCGCCATGGGTTACCGCAAGCTCGCTGCCCGCCCGAAGCATCATGCGCAGGACCCTCAAGCCATTGAGGATTTTAAAAAAGCTTCCCCGCCGCAGTGGCAGAGATCGCAGGCGGGGCCGCTCAAGGGAAACGAATAGAAATCTGGTACCAGGATGAGGCCCGGATTGGTCAAAAGAACAAGATCACCCGCCGCTGGGCAAAGCGGGGATCAAGGCCATCCGCACCACATGTCGGTGGCTGTTGAGAACCGCGCATATTTGGTGCCGAGACGGGATTACGGCGAATCTGGACGCGGCGGACAGGGCCCTGAGATTATTGCAAAGGTTTTGATGGGGGAGATGAGCGCGGGATGTGGCGTCAGGAGCCCGGAGGGCGACTGAGGCACATCCCGCGCTGCGTCCGTCAATGATAGACTGGCGGAGCGCCGCAAACAGACATCGACCAAAGCTACCAGGCCAATTCGATGTCCAATCCCTCAGGCATCTGTGAGATGACGTGGCTGTCATCACGCAGGACTGCCGACTGGTTCACGGTGAGCGTCATTATAATGGTATTGGCGCATTCCGTCGAGCTTCTCCGATCAATCCCGACGGCGCTTCGAAAGGTGCGCCGCCGCGATGCAAACTGCTCGTTTCTTCCTCTGCGGGCGGTGTCGCGCGCAGGTTCTGCTTTGCCGCCATTGCGATCGGGGTCAGCGCTATTGCGGTTCTGCCTGCGCCCATGCGGCGCGCCGTGACAGCCTGCGGGCAGCCGGACGGCGCTACCAGAGCACCCGGCCGGGGCGCTTTGCCCATGCCGATCGCTCCCGCCGATATCGGCAGGCTCGCAAAAACGTGACGCATCACTCTCCACCCGTCGTTCCAGAGGGTTCACGACTGAAGGCGTCCACAAACGGCGGCATCGTTGCACCGGGCGATGGCACCGCTGGCGTGGTGTCATCGATCGAGCCGTGGTGCCGGCGCTGCGGCAGCTCTGTGCCGCTGTTCTTTCGCCGCGGCTTCGTGCGTCGCCGGGGGACACACGTGCGTCCATTCGACCATGGAGATCGAACCGATGACCATATCTGCCGAGAAGGAAGCGATGATCCTGCGCCTGTACCACGTTGAGAAGTGGCGCTGCGGCACGATCGCCAAGCAATTGCATTGCCATCACACCACCGTCTTCAGGGTCCTGAAGGACGCGGGCTTGCCTCGACACAGGCCGGTGATCCGCCCCGCCGAGATCGACCTGTACCTGCCGTTTATCCAGCAGACGCTGACCAAATATCCTGACCTGACGTCCAGCCGCCTTTACGGGATGGTGCAGGAGCGCGGCTATAAGGGATCGCCCGACCACTTCCGGCACATGGTGGCGCTGCACCGACCACGGAAGGCGGCGGAAGCTTATCTACGACTACGCACCCTGCCGGGTGAGCAGGGCCAGGTCGACTGGGGTCATTTTGGCCACATCGAGATCGGCAGGGCCCGCCGCCCGCTGATGGCCTTCGTCATGGTGCTATCCTACTCGCGCGACATCTATCTGCGCTTCTTCCTTGATGCCCGCATGGAAAACTTCCTGCGCGGCCATGTCGGCGCATTCAACGACTGGAACAGCCTTCCCAGAGTGCTGCTCTACGACAATCTGAAGTCCGCCGTCCTTGAACGGCAGGGCGATGCCATCCGCTTCCATCCGACATTGTTGGCCTTCGCGGCTCATTATCGCTTCGAACCCCGTCCTGTCGCGGTAGCACGGGGCAACGAGAAAGGCCGTGTCGAGCGCGCCATTCGCCACATCCGGGAAGCCTTCTTCATCGCCCGCACCTTCAAGGACCTCGACGATCTCAATGCCCAGGCCGAACACTGGTGCCGGACCCAGGCTGCCGACAGGCCATGCCCGGAGGACCGGGCAATGACGGTGCGTGAGGCGTTCTCAAAAGAACAGCCCATGCTTCTGCCCTTGCCGGCCAATCCCTATCCCGTCGAGGAGCAGGTGGCCGTGAAGGTTGGCAAGACACCCTACGTGCGCTTCGATCTGAACGATTACTCGGTCCCTCATACGCATGTCCAACGAACACTCACCGTTCGCGCCGATCTCGTCCAGGTCAGGATATTCGACGCCGCCACGATGATCGCCAGCCACCGTCGCAGCTTCGATAGGGGCCAGCAGATCGAGGATCCTCAGCACCTGAAGGCACTCGTCGCCGTCAAGCGCGAGGCACGCCAGCATCGCGGCCTCAATAGCCTGACGCGGGCCGTGCCGGCTTGTCAGAAGCTGATGATGCATGCCGCAGAACGTGGCGCCAATATCGGCGCAATCACCAACGCCATGCTGACGTTGCTCGACCTCTACGGCGCCCAGGAACTCCAGGCGGCCGTCGAAGACGCTTTGCGCGCCGGCGCCTCGCATTCCAAGGCGGTTCGATCAGTGCTCGAACGCCGCCGGATTGCGCGGGGCGCTCCGCCCCCGGTCGAAACCAGGCTGCCCGAGCATGTCCGCAAGAAGGACACGACTGTCATTCCCCACAAGCTCGACCGTTACGATCAACTCACATTGAAAGGAAACGACGATGAATAAGATCGACACCCTGTTCAATCGCGCCAGACAATTGCGCCTTTATGGCCTGACGGCCCATTGGGACGAGATCGCCACACAGGACTGGGTGCCGACCGTGATCCGGTGGGAAGAAGACGAGCGCTCCGACCGCTCGCTGCTGCGACGCATGCGCACCGCCAGGCTCGGCCACTTCAAGCAAATGGCCGACTATGACTGGAAGTGGCCGCGCCGCATCGACCGCGCCACCGTCGAGGAACTGATGACGCTGGCATTCATGAAGGATGCCACCAACATCGTCTTCATCGGTCCGAACGGCGTCGGCAAATCGACGCTCGCCCTCAACATCGCCTACCAGGCACTCATCCGGGGCCATTCGGTCCTGTTCCGCACCGCCAGCGAAATGCTCGGCGAACTCGCCGCCATCGACAGCGATTCCCTGCTGCGCCGCAAGCTTCAGTACTATGCTTCCCATGACGTCCTGCTGATCGACGAGATCGGCTACCTATCCTATTCCAACCGCCATGCCGATCTGCTCTTCGAGCTCATCAGCCGCCGATACGAGAAACGCTCGACCATCGTCACCACCAATAAACCCTTTGCGCAATGGTCGGAGGTCTTTCCGAACGCCGCGTGCGTCGTCAGCCTGGTCGATCGTCTCGTCCACCACTGCGAAGTCGTCGCGATCGAAGGAGATTCCTATCGCTTCAAGGAAGCCAACGAGCGCTCCATAGCCCAGCGTCAGCAACGCGCCAGTCACCAATCCGGCGAAACAGAGCCCGCATCATGACCGAAAAGACGCACCACTCTTCAGGTCTCAAGCGTGGCCTGCCAATCCTCATCAGTGCCGAATGGACCCCCGAGCAGGCATGGGCCGTCTTCGAACTCCTCGATGATCTGCGCGACGCCATCTGGAACCATTACGCCCCTGACATCCAGCACATGGTCCAAAACCAACAAGCTTCCGACGATAATCAAGATTAGCAACACTGAAGGCGGCTTCTTCAGCCGCTTTCAAAGTTCTCAATCCTCGGCACCATTTATCCGCGCTTTTGGACAGCCGCCAACACCACACGACCAGCGAACCCGCTCGGCCTACATCTTCGGTGCCATCTACCCCAAGCTGGGCAAAGCGGCGGCGTTGGTCATGCCATGGTGCGACACCCACGCCATGACCCAGCACCTGGCTGAAATCTCCCGACACGTGGCCGATGATGCGCATGCCATCCTCATCATGGACTAGGCGGGATGACACATGTCGAACCACCTTGTCGTGCCCACCAACATCTCGATCTTGCCACTGCCGCCGAAGTCGCCGGAGCTCAACCCGGTTGAGAACCTCTGGCTCTTCATGCGCGAGAACTGGCTCTCCAACCGCGTCTTCAAATCCTACGACGATATTGTCGCTCACTGCTGCGATGCTTGGCGAAAGCTCGAAAGCCAGCCTTGGCGCATCATGTCCATAGGGCGTAGAGAATGGGCAAATGGGTTCTAGTCAGTGAGGATGCGTAGAACTCATCCAGGAGGTAGCCAGCAACTCCGACAACATCGACTATGGTGAGATGATCCATGCCCATGACGGCAGCGAAGAGGGCATCACGACCTTCACCGACCGGGGCATCGAAAGCTTGAAGGAGTTCCTCGCCGATATCCGCACCTGGGAAGGAGGCGTTCGGCAGTTCCTTGTCGACGAGCAATGCGATCGCGAAAAGATCGAACGCATCACGGCAGACGAGCCGAAATCATAAGTGCCGCGGCCTTCGCCGGATGGATACAATCGGTCGGATGGTCCGCTCGACCGTATTGCTGTCTATCTCGATGCGGCCGTCAGTCAGGAAGAGCTTCAGGCCATCCCAGTATTTGGCGATGTAGGCCAAGGCCTCGCCGAGTGGCGACTTTGCCGCGACACGGGCGCGGTGATGGACGAGCCAGCTATGCAGGTTTGCGACCAGTGGCGCTGATCGCTCTTGCCGTCCAGCGAGACGAGCCTCGGGATCAAGGCCGCGCAGTTCGGCTTCAATACGATACAGCTCGCCGATCCGCTTGACGCCATCCTCGGCAATCGGCGCTGAGCCGTTGCGGGTGATCTCCACCAGCTTGCGCCGGGCATGCGCCCAGCAATATGCAAGCTGAATGTCTGGACCGACGCGCTCAGGTGCGATCAGCCTGTTGTATCCCGTATAGCCATCGACCTGCAAAATGCCGGAGAAGCCCTGCAGTATCCGTTCGGCATGAATGCCACCGCGACCGGGCGCATAGGTGAAGGCGACACCCGGCGGAGCGCCACCGCCCCATGGGCGATCATCACGCGCCAGCGCCCAGAAGTATCCGGTCTTGGTCTTGCGGGAACCCGGATCGAGGACCGGAGCACGGGTCTCGTCCATGAACAGCTTGGTCGAGCGCTTCAGGTCGGCGATCAACGCATCGAAGACGGGCCGCAGTTCGTAGGCTGCCCGACCGACCCAATCGGCCAGCGTGGAACGGTCGAGATCGATGCCTTGGCGGCTCATGATCTGTGCCTGCCGATAGAGCGGCAGGTGATCGGCATACTTGGAGACCAGCACATGGGCGATGGTCGCTTCTGTCGGGAGCCCTGCCTGGATCAGCCGTGCTGGTGCCGGAGCCTGAACGACGCCGTCTGTGCAGGCACGGCACGCATATTTGGGGCGACGGGTGACGATCACGCGGAACTGTGCCGGAATCACGTCCAGCCGCTCGGAAACATCCTCGCCAATGCAATGCAGGCAACCGCCGCAGGTGCTGACTAGGCTTTCCGGCTCGATCACCTCTTCGACACGTGGAAGATGCTTTGGAAGGGAGCCGCGATTGGTAGCGCGTGGCTTGGCACTCCTGCGTTCTGGAACGTCCGCCTCATCCTCAGCATGGATCACGGCCATAGCCGTCTCCAGGTCTTCCAGCGCCAAGTCGAATTGGTCAGGATCGGTCTTCTCGGATTTGCGTCCGAAGGCTGCCTGCTTGAATGCTGCGACCAGCTTCTCAAGCCGTTCGATCCGCTCATCCTTGCGAGCGATATGTTCGTCCTTGCTGGCTATCGCGACATCCTTGGCCGCCTCGCTTAGCCGCGCTGCGATCAGCATCGCCTTTAGAGCGGCAACATCATCGGGAAGGTCGGCGGCATCGAGCATGGCCGGAAGCTACCAAATCCCGCGCCGATTTGCCCTCGGAATCTGCCGTGCTGAGTCATCGTGCCGCAGCTATTCGATGGCCTCCGGCGTTCTCGTCTGGACGGCATGAACCCGCCGCCAGTCGAGGCCCGCAAAGAGGGCTTCGAACTGAGCGTGTGTGAGTGTCATCAAGCCATCCTTAATGCCAGGCCAAGTGAATGTGTGCTCTTCAAGCCGTTTGTAGGCCATGACGATTCCGGAGCCATCCCAGTAGATCAGCTTCAACCGGTCCGCCTTGCGCGACCGGAAGACAAAGACCGTTCCCGTAAACGGGTCCTTATGCAACTCGTTCTTCACCAAGGCCGCCAAGCCGTCATGACCCTTGCGGAAGTCGACAGGTTTGGTCGCCACCATGATCCGTACGCGGTTCGACGGAAAGATCATGTCGCTGCCGCCAAGGCGCGGGCGATGGCTGCGATCCGGCTCGCAGATGCGCCTTCCTCAAGACGGATCGTAACTGGCCCCACGACAATCTCGGCGCGGGAAGCGACCTTGACGGTCTGTGGCTCCGGCGCTGGAGCATCAACAACGATGGCCGCAAACTCGACTGCGTCGTCAGGCTCAGGCAACACTAGCTTGCCCTGCCGCGCAAGGGTTCTCCACGATGACAGGTGGTTGGCCTTCAGCCCGTAGCGTTCGGCCACTTCATTCACCGCTACGCCTGGTCTCAAACTCTCCGAAACGATCCGTGCCTTGACCTCGTCAGGCCAATGGCGGTGCGCCTCACGCCTACTCCGCCGCGTTGTGAGAACCTCCAACGTAGACTCCATGGAGAAACTCCTTGTCCCTCATCCATGGAATGTTCGATCCCAGATCACGCAGCGACAGACAATGTGGGAGCAGAACAGCGGTTACCATCTTCAAATCCTACGACGACATTGTCGCTCACTGCTGCGATGCCTGGCGAAAGCTCGAAAGCCAGCCTTGGCGCATCATGTCCATAGGGCGCAGACAATGGGCAAATGGGTTCTAGTCAGTGAGGATACGTATTATCCCCGCTGTCCAAATTTCCCGAGCCAGCTCTTTGGCATCCATCCTGTTGGCAACGCCAAAACCCAGCATTGCCCCCATCATGGCTGTCAATCGGCAACCCGCCCAAATGCTCTTCCGGCTATCGCCGCAGGAGAAACGGAAACTTCGAACGACTGCTCATCCCCATATTCAAGCAGTTGTCACCCGCGCTGACTGCCAATAGCCGTAAGCACAAACCGGCCTCATCTACAACGTGGCGTGTTTGTTGCACGCACGATTGACCGCGGTCTTTATACCGTCATCTATACGCCGGTGAAAATTCTTCAAATCGTACTGATTGACATGAGTGTTTACCCGCAATTGGTAGTCCTGTAATGTAATTTTCTCGCCGTTGACATACACCGCAGATGTACTGATTGACCGCTTTTCCCGGAACCAGTCTACCATCCGGGCGATGGTCTTCGAAAGAGCGGCAATATCACCGGGGGGTTCCAACGCGCCAACACCGGCAATGATATTGGGGATGTTACCTGATGCGTAGGCTATCGGAAATAAGCCGCCGATAAGCGCCTCTGCCAACGGCACGCAAAAGCCCTCATGGTACGAAGGAATAACCATGAGGTGAGAGTCGGCGTAGAAGTTCGCGAGGTCGGCATCCGACGCTTCACCCACGAACGTGCACACATCCTGTAGTTCGTATTCGGCAATTTTCTGTTTAAGATATTGAATGTATCCGGCATCTGAATATGCGGTAGCACCCACAAGACGGATCTGAATTTTGGAGCGATTGGGCATGCGATAAATGGCCTCGATCAGGTCAATCACGCCTTTCGACTTAACGAAGCGCCCAACATAAAGTATATTGATAATATCATCGCCAGTCTTATCGCTGATGCGCCCTGCGCGAATGGCCGACTTCACGAAGAGGGGACTGACAGAGATCCTCGGTTTGGTAATGCCTGCGTGAAGCAGATCGTCACGGTTGAATGGGCTATCGGCCCATATTTCGTCCGCCTCATCGAGAAGGGTCAATTGCTCTCGAGAGGCAGCTATGAGGTGATGTATGGAGGGATCAACGAACTCCTTCGGCGTGATATTGTGATATCGGACGATTCGCACCATGTCCTTGGTGCCGCCGAGCAAAACATTGAGGAGCGGTGTGTAGAAGCCGAAATGTATGAGAACGATGTCCGTTTCCAAAAAGAAATGATCAGATAATATTTCCGAGGCACCGTTTACGACACAAGTATTAACATCGGGGGCATCCGAGTAAAATGTGTACAGTTGATACTCATAATTACCATGATGTTCGATAGCCCGACATGTCTCATGCACAGCTTCGCCAATCGCATCGCGTGCTCTACAAGCTGCATTGATGATCGATACCTTTATCATGTCGCTACTTCCAATGACGAGACATAACTCTGACCGGAAATTAATCTTCCAGGGAGGCGGATGTTTCTTGATACTGTCAAAATAATGTCCCGCGCACAAAAACTCTATGGGGCAAAATTCACGTATTTCCGTCAATGGATATGTATATATGTGCCGAATTTGACGGAAAGCATGTTTATACATTAAAATTATAGAGCATATATATCAGAAATTTTATTCAATTTCTATATCACTCAATTGTCTAAAAATTTCTTCCCGATTTCTTACAACCGCACTGATCTCATATGTTTGTTCAAATTTTTTTCGGCCGTTATTCCCAAGCTCAATACGTTTTTTCTCGTCCGTTACGAGTAAAAGCAGCGCCTCCGTCAGTGCATTCACGCCGAAGTCTACGGATAAACCTGTTATCCCATCCTCCACGATTTCGCCAAGTCCACCAATTCGTGATGCCACGACCGGCTTTGCGAAAGCCATCCCCTCCACTGCCATAAGTCCGAAACTTTCGAACCTCGAAGGCGCCGCGACAATGTCGCAGTGCGCATACAGCCAGAAAAGCTCGCTGTCCGTCACCGGCCCCAGGAAGTGAAAATGATGCCTGAGTTGCACTGGAATTAACGCCTGGCAGTGAGCCAGTTCGGTTGAACCGTCCGGCCTCATCTGACTGCCGTCACCCGCAAACCAAAATTGAAGGTCGGACCTGATCTTTAGAAGTGAAATTGCAGATCGAATAAGCACTTCCGGTGCCTTTCGCTCCTCCAGGCGCCCGACAAACAGAACGCAAATACCAGTGACGTCCACATTTGGCGGGGCCGTTTTCGGATAACCAACGGGATCTGCAATACCATGCGGGCAAAGATAAATGGGAATCTGCGGTCCAGGCTCGTAGCGCGTTAGCAATTCGTTCTGAATTGCGCGGCTAGCACAGATCAGCCCTGTCGCATTCTGAAATGTGATCTCTTCCGCCTCTAGGATTGGCAAGCCGTATTGCAGCATCCAAGTCTGGTCATCTCGAAGTTCTGGATGACCATCGAGAAAATGCGACATGGTCGTCACGACGTTCACGGCAACAGGAAAAATGCCGGCCGTTATGATGCCAACGGACTCAGCATCCCAAGACGGCGCCTCAATCGCCGTAATTTTGTGCAATCCGTCAATTCTTGCAACCTCATCACTATAACGCGCCGCCCTTTGCCATAAGGCACGGGGCAGTCGCCCATCGATGTTGATCGAATGAACGGCTTTCTCCATATCGAGGCGATGAACCCAGATGCCGTCTTCAAAATCAACGCGATCAAATTCGGCCCCGGTTGTCAGCACGTGAACATGATGACCGCGGTCTGCCAAACCTCGTGCAATCTCTCCGACGTAACGTGAGACCCCGTTTGCAGGGTGAGGAGCGAACGACTGGGACAAAAAAACGAAAACTTTTCGATCGGGACGCACTTGAGGAAACGGCAGAAAGGCATCCGGAGAAGGGTCAGAAAACAACCGATACTTCGGCTGGATCTTCGCTGCGAGCGCCATTCCAGTCATCCAGGCGCGCCGTACATCGTCCAGAAAATCGGCGAGCTTCGTATCGCTCAATCGCCCTGCAGCATGATGATTGCGAAGATCATTTTCGATGTAAGCGATAAATTCGACGCATTCCCTACTGATCTCCACAAGCCCATGGTAAGCAACTGAATGCTTAAAGCAGAAATATATCTTATTTTTGACCAGCGGATATGGATTGGTCACCCGATTTTCGTCGCGCAAATGACTAGGGGCAAACTTGTGATGGATTCGCCCGCGAGTGACATGCTTGATCAACCAGCCAGCATCATGCAGGCGAACGCATAAATCTGTCTCATCCAGATAGTACTCAAACTCCTCATCAAAACCACCAATCTCGATAAGGGCTTGACGGCGAAAAGCGGAATTCGTCCCAGTTAGGTGAGGAACCCGATAGGTAAAAGGATAGTCTAAGTCGCTTTCCGGTTCGGTGCGGCCAAGATCTGCTCGCCCGAGTCGGTCAACAACGACAAACTGATGCTGGACCTTGGCGCCCGTATTGTCGAGTACGATGCCTCCGCTTGCGCCGACACGTCGATCCTGAAAGGCTTCAACTAGGTCATCCAACCATTCCGGCTCGGGGATTGCATCGTCATCGATAAATGCCACGATGTCGCCAGCGGCCATTTCTATGCCAATATTGCGAGATACGCTCAGATTATTGACATCGCAGATCCCCATTTTGATTGGAATGGGCCAAGTTTCGACTGCCTCACGTGTTCCGTCAGCAATCGGTCCACAGACAACGCATACCTCGAAATTTGAATATCCAACGAACCTCAGACTCTTAAGGGTGCGTAAAAGAGAATTTCTACGGCCATTTGTATTTATGACAATCGAGACAGAGGGCTCAAACTTCATCGGCGTTTCTAATTTCGAATGACTGCAAACGTCGTCGCAAATCTTCAATATCACGCATGAGCTGGGGCGTTGTTCTGTTGGTTGAGGTTAACTCTGCCAATTGGCCAAGGAGACTTTCCGACGTGGCAATAAACATATCATACGGCGAAGCCGCTGCTGCAATAGGCAACATTTTTTTGATGCCTGTGATCTCAAAACTGAGTGCCTTGACTGTAGATACATGAGACAAGATGTATTCGATCTGTTTGCCGAAACTCGCGAGCCTATCTTCCAGAGCTGACTGATCCATTGCATGACGTGCTTGTTTTGCAAGCGCATCGTTTTTGAGAGCGGCTAGTTCTCGGTCAGCATCCTCGTTGTGATCGATGGAATGCGAGCGTTCGTAGCTCTCCTGCGCCAACTCCATTCGACCCATAATCTTCAGAAGGTGTCCAAGCTGCAAATGCGCATCGCTGTTGCCCGGTTCCAGCGCGACAGCCTTGCTATAAGCTGCATTTGCAGCCCCGTATTGCCCTGATTCTTTAAGTGCGTGCCCATACTGTATCCAAATACCGGCAGCGTTCGCCTTATAATTGAGAAAGCGGCGATAGAAATAGGCGGCACGCTCCCAATCCCGAGCGTCACGGGCCGTATCTGCTTTTCTCAAAAGAGTGGACGATGGATAAAACCGGGCGAAAAGCGCCATCGTCATCCCTCCGACTTTTGAAGGAACAATGATAGGGATGTCCATATCACCGTTCCATCCGTGAGAACGATGTGGGGACTTTTGTTGGCGTGCTTTGGCTCTCTTAAATCACAAGGGTAATCAAATAGGCTTTTTTGGACTTGTAGATCGATGTCCCCACCTACAAGTTTAAGATTGCTGTGTTTCAGGAAAATATTATCAATTTCTTCCGGTCTAAAATATTCTGGATGCTTCGCATCATTTAAGATTATCTCGGTAACAATGCAGGCAATGCCTCCCGGCTTTAAAACTCTCGCCATCTCCCGAACTGCTGATCTCTGATCAGCACGTGAGCCAAAATGCTGGATTGACGAGAGACAAAAGGCGGCATGAAAGCTATTATTTTCAAACCTTAGGTCAACCGGTGACATACGCTCGACATGCAGTCGATCTTCGGCATAGGGAAAGGGAGCAAACTGTGCAGGTTTCGTCAGCATTTGCGCTGTGCCTTCACCGTCAGCCTCGTCGTATAAATCGGTCGCCCAAATTTCCTTGCAAAGATTGGCATAATAAAAAAGCAGACGATCGTTTCCTGCACCCGTAGCCAGAATGGATGACTTATCATCAAGTGACAGGAACTGGTTGAGGCCGAGCACGCATGTCGCATATTCCCAGGACTTTCTATGAAGTCCGTGTGAATCCCTGAGTTCCCCGATAATCTTCGATAGGCTTCCCCAAATCTCCCAGTCAAACGTAGACGGTACGCGATTGAGTGAGTTCCGGTCCGACGAACGTAGGATGTTATCCGGGACAATCGAGACTTGCGGCGGCATTTATAGACCTCGTGCATGGATTGCAGGCAAAGAAACGTCGGCACGACCATTGCCGTGCATCTACCCATCGGCAGCAAGGTACAACAATCACGCCTGTTACTTGTCGTGCAGTATGGACGAGACATCCGCGGATGCGCAAGTGCACTCATGGTTCTACGGGTGAGGAGACTGCCCAAGATTGTCGTGTCCGGGACACCGAAATCGAAAGCTTCCGCATGAAAGTCGGCTCGGCTGTGAGCGGCATGAAAAGAGTGGAAAAAGACCAGCCCATTGACGGGATGGTGATCGGAAAGTCATATTCGAAACTGGCTCAATTCTGGGTGAAAATGCTGACTCGGTACTGCATGTAAACCAACATATAGGGGCAGTGTGAACCTGCTCTCGCATACTGGAGAATTTTCGTGCAGCAGGCGCATTTCGAATACACACAGAACGTGCGTATGATTTTTCGTCATTGTATTGGACGTTGGCCGAGTTCCAGCGAGCTCCGATGCCTCATCGGGATGGACCCAGACAAGGCACCCCATCTCGACTTCGTTATCAAGTCAATTGTGTCGAGCCGAGATTATCTGAAGGCGAATTCACATTCACTCGCGTTTAAAAAGCTCTTTTTCTTCGAAATCCCGAAAGCTGCCGGAACGTCCATCATAAATGCAATCCGCATCTCCTGTAACCCTTGGGTCATTGCTCCCGTTCCCGCCAAGACCGTCAGTGGATACGAAACAGGCGATGCGCCGGATGAGTTCAGAGGATACGATGTCTATCTGGGTCGATTTAGCCGCACATTCTATCAAATGATATGTCCAGGTTTTCCGTATATTATTAACTTCCGCAATCCGATCGACCGAGTTTTATCCCTTTACAACCACTTCCGCGACGAAGCGAGTACCGGGCATTCGTGTGCACCTTTGATGGATGCGGCCGATGTTTGTATACAGGCAGCCCGTACATTGAGTTTTTCCGATTTCGTGGCATCGGAACACCCCGACATAAGGGCATGGATTTCTGATTTCCAGTTCCGGCAATTGAGCTTCCAGCCATTGTCCGCGGGCATTGGTGATGCAGCCCTCAATTCCGTTCTAGCGTTCGTGGACAAAGCGCTTGTCTCGTATATCTACGAATATCCCGATATATCAGAGCGGGCATTTCGGCAAACTTTAGGGGTTGCGTCGATTCCTCACGTCAACCCGCGTGCGGGTTATGACGGGACCATTGGCCGCAGCGAGATCGCACTAGAAACGCAAAGCCTGATCAATGCGCTCAACCAGCGTGATTTGCGCATCTATCAACATGCGGTGGACAGAATATTTTCATGAACTTGTTACGGCCTGGAAGTGTCGATGACTGATCAATCCTCTCAATTTGCGTTATCTCCCGAAGAAATAACTAGAATCTTGTTTACCCATCTCCTGGGTCGACAGCCGGAAGCTTCCGTTATGCAGTATATTCCGCAACTCATGCGGGAGCGTGGTGACGTAAGTTTCGCCATAAAGGGGGTGCTGGAAAGTGACGAGTTCAAGCTTCGAAATCCGCGTGAAGCTATGGCGATGAGGGCTTTGTCGCAACTTCAGCGAATGCCGCGTATCGTTGATGTGGGCGCACAGACCCTCGGCGCAGGAAGCCACGCCTATAATGCCTTAATGGAGTTTTGCCCTGTGGAGGTCATCGGTTTTGACCCCTTGCAGGAGCGGCTTGAAGAGCGCCTTGAATCGGAGGGACGAGATAATATTACGCTCCTTCCCTATGCTCTCGGGGACGGCCTGACGCATACCCTCTACGTCAACAACGTAGACGCGACGTCATCGCTCTATCCCCTGTTCAAAGAAGGAAACGACAGATTCCCCCTGTTGGCGCCGTTGGAGACCGTTCGGACCGAGACAGTCGATACAAGACGCTTGGATGCCGTCATTTCTCATCAGCAGGTGGATTTTCTAAAGCTCGATGTTCAAGGCGGCGAATTGCTCGTACTCCAACACGCAACCGAGGTTTTAAAGAAGACTGCCGTCGTCCAGTGCGAAGTCGAGTTTACGCCGATCTACCGGGGGCAGCCTCTGTTCGGAGAGATTGCAACCTTTTTGGCGCAGCACGGCTTTTATTTTCTAGACTTTAACTTTCTTGGTCATTATGCGCACCGGAACGACAGCGGTTTCAGCAACAATGATCGCCTGATGTGGGCCGATGCCGTTTTCCTGCGTGAGAGCGACGATTCGGACATGCGGGCTGCTCAGGCACTGTGTGCGACACTCATTTACAACAAGTTGTCCCTGGCAGCGTATTTGTTGAGGCAATAGTGGATGGCTTCGCAAAGGCTGTTTTTCTTTCACAATCCGAAAGCTGCGGGAAGCTCGATTATTGATTCCATCGGATCGCTATGGCCCCACTTGCATCGGGCGCCGCACATTGCCCACACGATTCAGGAAAATGTGCGTACGGGTGGAGACTACAATCGTTTCAAGGGCTACGACCTGTATATAGGTCACTACAGTCGAGAAGTGTTTGATGCGGTGAACAACGGACATGCGTATATTACAAATTTTCGATATCCAGTAGCGCGAGTCCTTTCACTTTATAACTATTTCCGAAATGGGCCGCCGCCACAAAAACGGTTCACCCAAGACGAGATAATTGATTTTTATTGCGTAGATGCAGCAAAGACCATGGATTTCGGCGAGTTTGCGCGCAGCCGCGATCCCCGCATTTTGATTTATACGAATGACGCCCATTTCCGACAGTTAACCAGTTCGCAATGGGTGTTGGACGCTCCGGCAACAAACATCGATAATGCTTGCGCATTCATCGACGATGCACTTTGCTTTTATGTCTGTGAATATCCGGATCTGTCGGCGGCCTGGTTTCGGGAAAGGCTGGGCTTGACTGAAATTGCAGAAAGAAATGTGACGCGAAACGCATTTGGATACGTGGGAATTGAAGAGGTGGATGATGCAAGCTATGAGGCCATTCTTGAAATTAATCAACGTGATCTGGCCATCTACCGACATGCGGTAAAGCGTTTGCTGGAACGCGGTATATTTACGTGACGCAATGCCCGTTCTGATGGAGCTCTGTCGTAGACGTCAGGCAGGCCATTTCTAGGGGGCGGGAACTGAGGTACGTTGGTCGCGGCATCCCGTATTTCGTATCTGTATTTATATAGGAGAACTAACAGCGAAAAGTACACCGGTCTACTTCTGATGATACGTCAAAGACGTAAGTCTAACTTTCCCTGTCCCGCTGGACAAAACCCTGAATTCTATGCCATTCAGGTCCGTCTCGACCAGCCACTCCAGCACTTCAACCGTCGATACGCAACCTTCCGTCACGGTAATATTCCGTGAGACGTATTCTATCCCAGATGCAGACACATCAATCCGGACAGTGGCAGGGGCATCGGTCGCTTCTATTTCCAACGCGAATAGAGCGGCATACCGACCGGCCTGGATAGACAGGTAAGGTCCGAAAAACAAATAGCCCGATTCACCGACCGATGCTTCCCGGGCATAGCCGCCTGTTCCCGCGTCAGCAACCAAACGCCCCGCCAGGCTGCCGGCTTGCGGATGAGCCAGAACATCGACGGCACCCCACTGCACATCGAGCTCAACCGGCTCGGCATCACGCCACCATGTCAATAGCCTCTCTTTAGTGACAGACGTAACTGGACCATAGGTCTCATCAAGGTGCTGCTCAAGAATATCGTCAGCCGAGACCTTTTCGCCTTCGCTTTCCAGCAAAGCCTTCAGCATGCGACCAGCGATAGCGTGGGTCATCGCCGACAGGGACACCGGCAGCGAAACGGCAGCGCATGAGGGTGCGGTTGAGATGGTCGGAGGACCTATGAGATCTCTCACAGCGGCTTCCAGCTTGGGCGCCACATAGGACGGTCGATATCGTTCGACGACCGCTTCTTGGGCGGACTGCAGTTCGCTGATAAATGACCTGTCCTTTTGGAGCAACCTTCGGCTCTTTTCGTAAGCTTCATCAATGGTCCGGCATTCTCCCGGGCCCTGATTGTTGAAGTACCGCGCGAGTAGAGAACCTCTTAAATATATGACAGGTCCGCCATATACCATCATCTCTATTGGTGGAAGATAACACACTCTTGGATCGCTATATGTATACATGTATCCACTTGAATACATGAACTGGTCTATCACCCCATCGAGCGGCAATGTTCCAAGGACCTGAGGGTCAGCTATAGACTTCGTCTGCACGCCCAGAAAACGGTAATGCGGATGATAAAAATGCTTTTTCAGAAAACGATAGTGAAATCGATGAAATATATTCGCGATATTTGGTGCTGATATGAGAATATAATCATTATTTTCTACCGGACCCCGCCAACATCCTTGATGGTCAAAAGTATCAGATGCAACTGAATATGGCACCACGCGCATCTTTTGCTTCAGCCATTCCCCTTCGAGTTCGGCTGTTTCGATCGCATGTGGCAAGAAGTGAACATTCTTTCTTTCTTCCCAAAGACCTTGCACTCCAAGCCTTTCAAAATCCTCTGAGATTAGGCTTGTCTGACCATACGTACGGAAAAGAACAGGTCCTTCGAACACGCGAAGAAATTCCGAGCACCACCGACCGACGATCGTAACGATCGCAGCATCAAAATAACAATTTAAAATCTCTTCAATTTCACAATCTATAGAATTATAGAAAAAGTTATATTCAGACAGTTTTGAGTATAAATCACTGGGTAATGTGCTGTCTTCCTGGATATGCAGACGTGTTACCGCGCTTTGATCGTCAATATTTGAGAGATAATGTGGTACAAATACCTCATATCCAAGATCACGGAGAATTTTCAATTCCGTTTTGATGAGGATTTTATGTGCGCCTAGCCAAAAAATGCGACGTTTACGCGTTTTTGTATTTTCAACATTTGAATGTAATGTATGGGGACCGTCGGCGATGAACATGGAGGTCAAACTCCTTCGCGTTTCTTGATCACATATAAACCGACGGGCGGTGGCGTGAAGGCAGATGGGTAGATGCACGGAGGACGTGAGGTGATATCCGGCCTCAATTCACAGATAAGCTGGGTGTTTTCTTTCAGCACTTCATCAAATTGTTCAGGAGTGACGGCTTTGAAATCAGTGCTGTCTTCTAAATAGGAGGTCTGGTATTTTTCCGCATGATAACAAAGAAGAAATGCGGTTCCGTTCGGGCTTAATCTCTCTGCAATCTGCGAAAGTCGCAATTTAAGATCAACCGCTCCATTCACGATATCGGACACGAAGACAGTGTCCGAAAGTCCGTCCTTTTCAAGGATCACACCGTCCTTTCGCAGATTGTCTGCAGCATGCAGCGCTTGAGACCCCAGCACGACAACACGAGGATCTCTTTGTTCGCCGATCGCGATGCGGATTGCATCGTAGAGCATCGCCTGCTCGACAGGTGCTTCGCTTTCTGGCGCTTCTGTCGTGCTTTTTTCCCTTGGAGCATCATCGGGTAGATCCACAAGGAAGGACGGATTGGCATCCTTCAAAACCCATCCCTCCCGATTCACAGATCGTCGAAGCGAAATGGATTGCGTTTGTTTGTCTTTCGGAATCAAATCGCGTGCGATATCTTCAATTTCTGCGACAAATCGACCTTCGGCGAGTGCATTAAACAGTGCGATGTGCGCGCCATTGCCCGCCTCCATAAAATAAGGAAGGCGTTGATCCTCGATAAAAGATCCTCCGTTTGGCTGGCCGGGGAATGGCCCGAGACGCGTGAAGACCAGCGGGCGCTCCGTCGTCAGCGCCAGGTCCCTCATGTCGGACAAAACATCCCCGTCGCTGGAACCGTAACGGATGATGTTCAATCCATTCATGGCGAGCGATTGAATTCTCTCCGCTGCAGAGAAGGGAAGTGGTTTGACCTCGATCGTCACCGAACCGCCGATCTGCCGTCTCAGCATACGAAGGCGATCAGACACTTCGCGTTGCTTTCGCGCGTCATACGTGGGGATAAGATATAAAAAGACATGCGCAGCACCTATTTCCCGATCGATCTTTGAAAAAAGCGCGCTCAACTCGCCGGCTTCAAGTTCCCCGTCATAGCCATACAAACCAACACGAACAGGGCCTTGTTGTTTTGCAACAAGTTGAGTGTTGAATGGCGCTATCCCTGGAAGGACGTAGCGAATATCCGCCCCCAAAGTGTCGAGGGGTTGGACAGCGCCTTCAACACGTTCAACGTCCGCAGGTGTAATGAGTATCGTCTTGCATTCTGGATACGCATGCCGAAATCTTGCGATTTCAAGTTTTGCGCGATCTGTCGTCAAGCCGATAAAGCACGCCACATGTGGTCTGAGCCAAAAGCATGTCCGAGCATAGCCCTCGGACGTCTGCGTGGTGCTCTTTATGACCTGAAACCCGGAGGCATCGCTTAACGCAGATACGGCACGCGCAGACAACGTATCGATAGCGTCCCGCTGGATACTCGTCGGGGAGATTAGGAGCATAGTCGGCTTCGCGTTGAACCGCTGCGCGTCACCCCGTCGACTGACGACGTGAACGGCATCTCCGCCAACCTGACGATCCGTCAGTTCAACCATCTTTAGAAACTGAGAGCGAAAGCTTTGCGGACTCCAATCTTTCTGGATGGTTTTGACGATCGGTCCGGACGTTTCGATGGCCTGTCGTAGCGTCGTGCCGGGATACGGACGCATATATTCATGGATGTGGCGGAAGGTTTGATTGCCTGATACCAGCAACGGCCTTCCTGAAGCGACCGCCTGGTCGGTTGTTGCAGCCAATCCCGACTGTTTTCTCGTATACATAAAACAGTTCAGTGTATTTTGACTGCACCACTCCATCAGTTCGTCTTTTGACAGGAAGTCATAAGTGAATTGAACGTCAATGCCGGGCTTTGCGATGTCTCGGCAGATTCTGGCAAGATAACGGGCGTAGTTCTCTCCATGCACGCTCGCCATCGCATCGTCGGCGTAGATGTTTGACGGGATGTTCACGCGCACGAGCGCTCTGTCAAATTCGCGGTTTACGGCGTCCACGACCAGTTCAAAGCCCTTACCGGGTGTTCCGAATCCGAACGATCCGATGACAGGTATCTCGTCGAGGCGATCAAGATTTCCTGGCAACATCTGTTCGATTGGACGCGGAAAGGCGAATACTTCAGGACGATTGTCCCTTACCGAGGGGTCCAGAACGATATAACCGTCGAACCATCCGTAAGGGCAAAACGATAGGCAATCATGCGGCTCGACCTCGAGCACGATTGCATATTTCCTACCTGGAAGTCCGTCCAGTTGCCGCTTTCCCAAAAACGGAGCCATTGTAAAATGATGATAGTTGACGACCGTGAAGTCGTAGCTGCTGGCATCGATTTCAGCGCCGTAGTCGGCGGATATCTTCTTCAGAAAATCCTGCGCGTCCAAATTATGATAATCGTGGCGTTTTATTTCGAGATAATCGATTTTAATCGCCGAATCAGATAGCAGACTACTAAGTACCATATTTCCGCTTTCGTGAATACTGCATTGTTCTTTCGCAGTATTTACGAAAAGGCCGCGGAGTGGGGTTTGCCTGACAGCGTCGGATGCCATAATGTTCATTGTTGATTTGTCTCAACGAGCGGCTGAAACAAGACTTTGTCTTGCTTCGGAAGCGAATAGTGACAGAATTAGCCGATTTCGATGATCACTTACCAGATGCCGATAATCGTCGATCATCCACATCAGTACATCTATCGGGCGTGTTCCTGCGGTCAGGGCTGCCGCATACGCGGCAAGTTTTTCAGGTTCCGGTACGATTGCCAGAACCGTTGTGTAAAATACCGTAATCACATCGCGTGGCGTCCATTGTTCAAGGGATTTTTCGGCGCCTGCTTCATATGTGACAGCCTTCATCAGGCGACGCATCTGACGATCAGCAAGGTCTGGCGTGTAAGTGATGCCCGAGCGGGAAATACCCGGCCGGTTTACGAGGGGTTCGTTCAAAACGGATGTAAATGCGGCATCAAACTTGGGTCCGGCAACCTGCACGGTATAACGGTCCACCAAGGCCGCCTGAGAGGCCAATATCTCGCGAGTCAACTCGCGATCCCCTAACGATAAACGATCACAAAGGTGGTGTGCCTCATCGATTGTTCGGACGCGGCCAGGCGAATTCGCAGGCATCAATGCCGACAAATAACCGCTGTCGAAGAATACGACCGGACCGCCGATCAGCATCATTTCGAGCGGCGCCATGTCGAGGTCATTCTTGTCCACGGATGAATATAGATAAGCCGCAGCTGTCTGTAGTGCTCGAATGCGATGCCTCTGGAGCTTCCAGCTGTCGATATCACGCCGTCCCAAATGCTCTACATGGTCAAAAAAACTGATCGGAAAGTGCTTTTCAACGAATAGAGAATAGCGTCGATCCATATTGTTTTTCTTGCAGCATGGAAGGCTTACGGCAACTCTTCCACGTTTTGTCGACCGAAAACCGTTCCATGTATCCCTGAATATATTAAGTCTCTCATTGAACCAGGCTGGAGCAATACTGACTGCGCCAATGGGGATATCATCCTTGACAGTCTGCGCGTCCGTTATGACATGATGGGTATTCCCACGTCTCTGAATGATTGGATAACATCCGAGATGAAAGAGTTCTGCTCCGATCGGTTGTCGCCAGCCATGTGCTCGAATGATCACGCGCCCGTCAAAAACACGGAGTATTTCATTGGTGCGCACCGCATCATTCGCCACCACGACCGTATCAAATCGCGCGTTCAGCAGCTGCGCGCCTTCTGCAGACAGTTGTGGCTTTTCCAGAGCTGGCATGACCAAGGCGCTATCCGACTTCGCCAGCCCTCCACCTACGATAAACTGCCCAAAGGCATCATCTGCCAATTCGGTTACGTTGAAGCCCAGGTCGCGTAGGCGCTGAGGCTCATCTCCTATCGAATTAGGTCGATGCCCTAACCAAAGTATGCGTCTGTACTTTGTCGCGTCTGCGCCCAATTGCTTAATCCTCGGTGTCGACTTCATCAGTCCCGCATTGGTGGTTACGAGCCATTTTCCTTCCACCGCCGCTCATAGCATGCCTAAACGAGGTATGGAAATGGCCAACCAGCCGTCTCCGACCGGAGCATTAAGGTTCCCCCCGCCGTGACAAAACAACGTTTCCAGGCCTATCCAAGAAACGAATATCCGCAACACTAGATGCATCTATATTTTAAACGTGCATAAAGTGCTGTACTGGAGAGGTGGAAACAAGATACTGCAAATTTTAGGCACTCATGAACGATATCGACTTTGCGGACACGTCTGATTTTCCCTCGATTACGCGAGGTGCGCAAAATGATGGAGTCAACGCACGGCACTGGACAACACAGTTCGAGCCGACGCTCCCGCCGTACCGGACAATTGGATATTCGGAATCGATCTAGAGATCCTCGCCTCCTCGAGGGTAGAGCAGAATGCAGAAACGTTTTAAACTCAAAAATCAGGCTACATCATAAACGCAACGCGATCCGCATATATTATAAAATAAAATGCGGCGTTTTGAGCGCCGCATTTGCCAGTAGACCGTTTAATTATACGATTTCGATTTCTGGAAACGGGAAGATAAATTTTCCACCTTTGGCGATATACTCCTGCTCTCGCTGCAAGATCCCTTCCTTGAAATGCCAGGGCAAGACTAGGAAATAATCAGGCTCCATTGCCCGAGCCTCGGTCTCAGAAATAATCGGAATACGAGTTCCAGGCGTTTCCTTGCCAAATTTCTCTGGATTGACTTCAGCGATATAGGGCAATTCATTTTGCGTAATGCCGCAAAACTGCAGCGTTACATTTCCCTTTGTCGAGGCGCCATAACCAAAGACCTTTTTACCATCCGCGGCCAGAGCTTTGAGAAGTCTGGTGAGATCTGCACGATGGCGATAGACGCGATCCTCGAATTCGCGGAAGGGGCGAACCGTGTTGAGACCCATGCGGTCTTCTTGCTCAAGCAGCCAGTTAATAACAGCGTCGTTGGCCTTGTGGGATGATCCCTTGAACGCAGCTGTGACCGCAAAGCTCCCGCCATTGATTCCATTCATCTGGACATCGACGACTCGCAAGCCTGCGGCTTCCAGAATGAGGTTCACGACTCCAAGGCTGTAATACTCGAGATGCTCGTGGCAAATGGTATCGTATGATACAGTTCTGAGCATTGCAGGCATATAGCTTTGTTCAAAATGCCAAACACCATTCTTATCGAGAATGGATGCAATATCGCGTGCAAAAGCAATGGGATCATCAAGATCGTAAAACATCGCGATCGACGTTACAATCTTTGCCTGCTTCTGACTTACCTTCCGGAAATTCGCTTCGTTGAAAAAGTCAGGAACGAGTTTTACATCATCCGGGTAATATTGGTGAAATTTCGCGCCGGTCGGATCGATGCCAATGCGTTCGATGCCAGGCGTTTTATAAGCCTTCAGCGAAGTGCAATCGTTTGAGCCAATGTCAAGTACAACGTCGCCGGGAGCAATATCAGAGAACTTTTCCAAGAACCCGATCTTATGAGTGAGATGGCGAACCATTGAGGCGTTCAGGCCGGAGCGGTAGCCATAGTTGTCGCCATACATTTCGGAGGAATTGTACGTGTGGGCAAGCTGGAGCAATCCACTATCCTGGCACCATACCAGTTCCAGCGGCCCGGATGTGACTGGCTGGTTTGCCGCAGGAAAAACACCGGTCAATTCTTGGTACCCAAGCTGAAGCACACTGACTAAGTTCTTCGAACCGCTGACGCGGCACGCATCAATTTTCTGATATGGCTCACTCATTATTCGCATGTCCCCAAGTTTTGCACGGTAGTCGACGTTTTAGCGCTTCGTCGTTTTCCGTCAACTACATCTGCCGGATTAAGTTGGGCAGCAGTGAGATGTTTTTCAGAAAACATAAATCAATGATTTGCAGTATAATAGTCAGCACAAATTTTTATCATGGCAACACGGCGCCGAGACTTTTGGTTGTTGCGAGGCGTCGCACATGCCGTATAGATATATTGAAATGATACCCGAGGAACCCATATCGATCTTTATACCTTTCAATTCGGGCATCTCGCGTATAATCTTCATGCAAATCGAAGTCGTCATAAAAATCACGATATCTCTTTAAAAATAAATTTTGATCTAAATTGCTCATCTCTCTGTAACGAAGCGGGCATGCTATATTGATCTGTCCAATCAGCCGCTTTTGATTAAAAATACGCAGTACATGATCGGAATTTAAGTCAAATCCTATTTGATTTGCTATGTTGGTGATTGTGTTTTTCGTATCGAAACACACCTGATTGTAGGAAAGCGCTTTAACATTGTTTGTCTGTGTCCACTGGCGGAGATAAGAAATTTGAGTGTCAATCGCAGAAAAAGTGTCTGCTATAGTGACAATCTCTGAAAATGGACGTTCTCCGAGTTTCCGAGCACGTTTCCCGTGATCGACCATGGATAGAGCGATTTCACGCGGATCGCGGAAACTGGCATTGGCCTTCAGTTCGCCAGATGCAATTAATCTTGCCACATCTGGGTCCAATGGTCCGTGCGTTTTAAGGACAACATGCCTGTCCCCTGCCTTGGCCGCAATCCGCTCAAGAAAATTTGTCGAAATTCTATCGAAATAATTTTCAAATATATTTCTGCCTGGCCTAACAATTCTGCAAATATCTCCTCCGCTGCAGCGTAGTATTTCCTCCGTTATTTGATAAAGGAATGTACTTGCGGATTTTGTTAATCCATAGCAAATATATATCATATTATACCTCGATCACGGACACACCTTCTGAAAGTTTAAAGTGTCGAGTAGATGCTAAGCGCCAGATCCAAGTCATCGAAAACGCGTCCGCGCCCACTTTTCAGGACGAGCGCACGGTTACAATAGTTACGGATGGTATTGACATCGTGGCTCACCAAAATCATCGCGCAGTGTTTCCGTTTTACAAACAATTCATCGTGACATTTTCGCTGAAAGCGCTGATCGCCAACCGCAATCACCTCATCGATGAGAAAACAGTCAAACTCGACCGCCAACGTTAAGCCAAAAGCGAGCCTGGTGCGCATGCCGGACGAATATGTCGCCATTGGCATGTGCAACAACCGGCCGAGTTCGGCGAAGTCGTCGACGATCGCGACGGCCTTCTCAACCGGAACGCCATACACGCGCGCGATAAAGCGGATATTGTCATGGCCAGTCATCGCATTTTCGAAACCACCGCTGAATCCGACCGGCCAAGACAGGCTCATGCCACGATGGATTGTGCCAGAAGTTGGAGGTTCGACGCCGGAGACGAGTTTTACCAGCGTCGACTTGCCTGCACCATTTTGGCCTAGAACAGCTATTTTCTCTCCGGGCCTGATCGTAAAACTGATCTTATCGAGGACTGTCCGCTCCCCCATCGGGGTCTGATATCGCTTGACCAGATCAACGATTGCGATCCTGGGATCGGTGTCAACTGCATGACGGGTCTCAGCTTTCGGCATGCCGGGACCATTCAATGGTCGCGAGTCATTCGGGATTTCCTCCGCATGTACGCTCAAAGCTTGTGCTCCATCGTGGCGGAAACCATGCTTTTAACGATGCTGAATGCGGCGAAGGACAATATCGCAATGCCGAGGACCATCAGAATGCGGTAGGGAAGCGCCGGTACATCCGGCAATCCGGGTTCAACGACGCGCTGAAGATATATCCGTTGATTCTGCGCATCTTGACGCGTCTTTTCAAATTGTGCCGCGGCAAACGCGATTTTTTTCGCGGCGATATCGCGCTTGAGCGTCAGAAGTTCGTAATCCTTCATCTTTGAAACGGCTGATTCCGGATCACCGACAACGGTCTTGCGCAGAACAGACAATTGCTCGCGATAGGCTCGGATCTGTTCAGTTAGGGGCTTGACCGACGGGGAATTTGGCGCAAGGCTTCGCTGCTGTCCAAGCGCGGCTTCCATTCGGGTAATTTCGCCGGCCATCTTTCCAATCTGTGACAGAGTTGCCTCGGACTCGATGCTTGGGTCCAATACGGACTGCGTATTACGATAGGCTGACAGATCCGCTTCGACGTTGACGAGTTCCAACTGCGACTGGGCGAGAAAGCTCCTCGCGAAGTTTTCGGCATCTCTATTGGAGCGCGCACTAAGACCGTTCACAAAGATTTCCGAGATTTGCAGTAGCGAGTTGGCCATGTTGATCGCGTCGTTGGGTCGATAGGCACGCGCCACTAGCGTGACGATGCCTGTTACACCATCCATCTCGACACTAATATGCTGCCGGTATGCCTTGAAGTAGTTCTCCTGGTTATCCTTGGCCCACCAGGCAGGATATCGACTGAACACATCCGCCTCCGGTCGCCCCATGATGTCGCGCATACCGTGATCACGCTCCATGGTTCTCGCAGCATCGCGCGATTTGATGAATTCAATCAGAGCATAGGCATCATCGTCGGAACGTGCACTCACCTGCCCTTGTCCGAAGGATGATAGTGGTCCATCCATTTTTCCAGGTGTCCGAAGGATGAACTTTGATTCCGAGACGTAAACATCGGAAGCAACAAAGCCGAAATAGACTGTGCCCACAAACACAGGCAACAGGAAAACGATCAGAAACAGACCATGCCTTGTCCACCAGGCCCGCGTCCTTGGCTGTGGCACATGCGCGACGCCATCCAGCGCGGGCGCGGCCGGCCCCTCGGTCCGCGCAAGGGCGACGAGTTCGATCTGCGCAGGATAGCCGGCGCTTGTCGCCACAGCCGGGTCGAGTTCAATCGATTTCATTTGGGCTTCGGTCATGGTGCTAGTAGAGCTTTATGTGTTTCTGGGCATGGTTGACGATAGGCAATCCGATGCTGGTCAACAGCAGCCCCCACACCGCAAGGTATGGCACACTCCACTCCGTCGGCACATGGGATCCGAACATACCCGCTCGAAACATCTCGAAAAATTGAACGAGGGGCGACCACCACAAAATTCCCTGTACACTCTCTGGTAGCCAGTGAAGCATGTAAAAAGAACCGGTCATAGGAAGCGAAATATACAGTGTCGGCTGAACAAAATGGCCGACAGGTTCCACCATCTCAGTTAGCCCGGCGATAATCAAGGAAACGCCGAAGGCAAACCAGGTCAGAAGAAGCCAGGCTCCGATCACCAACAGCGGATCCTCCAGTGTCTCCATATATCCAAGAATATTAAAAAGCAGGTAGGTGATAAAGAAGGCAGCGAGCCCACCCAGGCATTCCAAAACCGTACGCGCAATCAGCATATCCAATATGCGGATATTCCGGTGGAACAGCAATGCAGCACTGAAGCGCAAGGCATAGATCGACTTACCGGTGATATGGCGCCACAAGGTCAGCATTGAATATCCAGATAGCGCAAACGGAATAAGGCCGACGCCTTCATGACCTTTCTCAAAACCCGACATTGACCACATCAGCATCACGCCCGATGTCATCAGCATTGGTTCGCCGATAATCCAAAAGAAGCCGAGATTCTCGTGGCCAAACCTGCCGAGAGCCTCGCGGACCATAAGTGCGCTAATAACCCGTCTCTGGATTGCTAGAGCGGCCCAATAGCTCGTCTTCCTTTCGACTTTGCCGAACGATGAATGATTTTGAACGGTCAATGCAAATGTTCTCCCGCCCCGACCATCAAGACCCATCCGATTGAAAAGATTGTTATGCCCAAAACGAGGATGGTGATGACGGACTTGAAACGATGTGGTTCGGTCGGATAATCTGGAAGATGCGGACGAACAACTTGTTCTACATAAATGTGTTGGCGCCTTGCTTCCTTAAGCGCATCATCGAAGGACTGCAGGGAACTGGTGAGAACCTTGTCTGCAAGCTCCCGCTTCAATACAAATTGCTCATATTGCTCGAGTTTGCTCGCAAGCGCGCTATCTCCGCCGGCCAGCTGCCCCTGCTGATCCTTGATGCGTTCGCCTAAAGCGGAAATTTTTGCGTTCAGTGATTGGAGAGACGGATTGCGTGGAGCGGTGACCTCCAATTGCTTGACCTGTGCCATCGCACTGGCCTTCTCTGCAGTCAGCTTTCCAATTGTCTCCAATAATGTCGCCGCGGATTTCGAAGGATCGACGATCAGCTGACGATTCCGATAGTCGGTCAATGCTGATTGGGCTTCAACGACATTGGCCTCCGCGCGCGCTACCTCTGCGCGTGCAGTCTCAATTGTATCCTCTTGAGCGCGCTCATTAATGCGGTTCACCATGTTCTCGGCGATACGCAGAAGCGTTTCCGCTATCTGATGCGCATCTTGTGGACGAAAGGCCGTAACCCTTAGCTGTACAATTCCCTTTGCAGCATCTTCGGTGACCGAGACTCGGTCCGTGAAATAGTCATAAAGAGATTCACGATTTTCTGACCGCCAAAAATAAGGATAAGCTGACATAAAATCAGCCTCAGGGCGCGTATAGATACCTCGAACATCGACGGATTCATTCTGCAAAGCATCGAGGGCGTCTCTGGAGACTAGATATTTCTGGATGATGTACGCATCATCTGCGGTCTTTGCGATACCGATCGTACGGAAAAGCACATCCAATCCCGTTATTTTCGGCGCCGAAACACTTCTCACAATAAATCGAGCTTCCGAAACATAACGCGGAGCGGAAAAAAATGTATAGTATAAAAAACCAATCGATGTCGGAATAATTATCGAAACCCACAAAAGTATACGTGTCAGAGCGGCACGTTTTTGCTCCAAACGTAGGTAGGCATCTGCAGGGCCGCCGATCTCTTGACCTAACATGGGAAGCGTTGTTTTTTTACCTCCGTCTGCCCTTGCCAATGGTCTCATAAAGGAAATATTCACGATTGTTTCCGTTTTGCATTCGATGCGGCGCAAGCCCGCTTAGCTCGACGGGTTCAGCCGGAGCGGTGACTTTAGGACATTCTCCAATATCGGCTATGATGGTTATCACGTCAATGCGGCGACATCCTGCAGGCCGGAACTTGATTTGCTCACTGCCTCTGTACTTTCTTGAGACATGGCAGACCTCTTCCAGGTTGCGTTCACCAAGGGAGAAAACGGCCGGTCTGTTTCGCCTGGATCTGTCAACGCGTTTTGCTCTCCACTTCTGTGACAGTTCCGGCTGAAAATTTTGAGAACGACATACATCCTCCTTGCGACAAGATCATCTCAGTTTTGCACAGGTCACACCTGTACCACGAAACACGGCGTCGTTCGCTCAAGGGAAATCCTGGCAATTGCTCCGACATCATGTTCCCCAAAAAGACAATTCTAGATTTTATTCGGTCAAGTGGATGGCGGTTTCTATGGACGTTCCCCATTCCCTTGGTAAGATGAATTCGAATTTCGGCTCTACACCTTTATCCCTATGGCCAAGGTAGCATGCATGACACGTGACGATCTTGTTTTTTCAGAGCTTTCCCCTCGAGTTCAGGCGTCGGGGGAAGCTTTGTCTTTCATGACCTCCTACGCACAGAATTTCGAGGACGTCATGCTTCGCAGAGCTTTGCAAGATGTGGCGTGTGGCTTCTATGTCGATGTCGGGGCATTCTCCCCGGATCTTCATTCCGTTACGAAACATTTTTACAATGCAGGGTGGCGGGGCATCAATATCGAGCCTCACCCGGTTCATTTTGGAAAATTGTGCGAAGCACGCGACCGCGACATCAATCTGCAAATTGCCCTATCTGACTTTATTGGAGGCGGCACACTGCAAGTTGTCGAGCAAACCGGCATGTCCTCGCTCAACGACGACTTTGCCGATTTCGTTCGTCAAAACTGGACAATTACTCCCAGTTCGACACAGGTATCAACCCTTGATGCCATTCTCCAGCAGCATGCTCCCGAGACTGTTCTCGACTTCCTCAAGATCGATGTTGAGGGTAAGGAGACGGAAGTCCTCAAGGGTGCCGCACTTGATCGCAACCGTCCCCGCCTCATCGTCATAGAGGCAACAAAGCCGATGACCCAGGAGCCGGCTTGGGAAGAATGGGAACCTGGCCTCTTATCTTGCGGCTATCTTTTTGCCTGGTTCGACGGTCTCAATCGGTTCTACGTTCGCGAAGAAGACCGTGAGCGACTAACCTATTTCCGTCTCCCGCCATGTTGTTTCGACAGCTTCGTGGTCGCTCCGCCTCAGGAGTGAGGATCTGCCCAATTGTAAGGCTGACGGAGGCGAGACATGCGCTTTATCTTCATGCTTGTAATCTAGCAGGCAACGGTTTGATCAATGCCGCTTCTTCTGTCTGGAATCTCTTGTCGGACTGACCGATGCCTCAGTGCTTCAGCCATTTTTCCGAATGACGAGGCCGAAACAGGTGCTCGCAAAACCATCAATGTTGAGCTTCAGATGGGCAACGTTCGGCTCCCAGTTTGCAGCCATATCCGGTTTCATATCGTGAACCCATGGTGGAATGTCGATAAACTTATCAAGCGGCTTGTCGCCGACCGAAAAATCAAGTTCCGCAACGTGATGTCCCGCGGCCCTCAGCCTTTCGGCAATCTCCAAGAAATGCCGACGTTGGAAAAGCACCGTCTGCCAGTTGTCGATGGTTTCGGTGTCGTTCATGAAATTGAACTCTGTAGTATGGATCGCAACACCGCCAGGTCGCAAGGCCCGCAGCGAGTTTTCGATGAAGTCGAGCCCGCAGGAAATTGAGCCAAGATGTTCCAAGGCGCAGATGGACCAGCAGAAGTCAAAACCGCTGAGGTCATGAGGAATGTCATTCATGTCGACATAACGCAAGACAGCATGGTCCTCGAAGACGTGCCGATCAACGAGGTGAGAATGAAACGCAACATCAAGCGTTTCGGTATGCTGGTTGGAATTAACCCATCCAAGCTCGCTAGATTGTTCCGGTGCCAGATCCGTGACGGTGACTTTGATGCCTCTGCTTGCCAGATAACTCGGAAGTGGTTCGCGTCCGCAGCCAAATCCCAGGCCGTGCATGCCCGCCTGCAGTAAGTCACTCTCGTAAAGCGCCTGAAGCACGAAAGCATATTCCCAAAGCTTGCGATGAAAGACCAACGGCAGCTTCAACTCGCTCAACCAGTACCTGAGCCACAGGCTTTCCATATCTGCCTGCGTGGCCGGCTTAGACCGGAGTCCGATGATTTGAACGTGCGCATTCTCGATGGGAGGCAAGGCCTTGACCAGTGCGGCGGCAAGCTCATAGCCGAAATATTTCAGATTCAATGCCATTGCATCGATGTTGTGCAGCTTACGGGCAATGGCGTTGAGATTCGGATGCGAGTGGTCGTTGGTTAGCGTTGCAATCAGACGCGTGATCTCATGGAAATCGGATGTCGTCTTGTCGTTTGTAGACATTGTCTTCCTAACAGAATTTATCGAGCGCCTGTCCTGCGGCGTGCAATTGCGTTATGCGTCAGTCAGCGTTGTGATATACCCGCAAAAGTCACCAAGCGTCGGGTAATCCTCGGTGACTGATGGATAGAGTTCCAGATCGAACTTTTCCTCTACAGCGATCACGAAGTGTACCGACATTGCAGAGTCCAGCCCTAAACCGGTAAATGTGTCGGACGCATCAATCATGGTTGCCTCGATTTCCAGCATGCGCGCCAGTTCACTGATACAAAATTCCCGAATGCTATTAACGCTAACCATGCTCAATCTCCGAGGTAATTGTCTGGGTATCCGCCGGACCAATGAATGGAAGTGGAGCGGTGACGAGACGAGCATGCTCAAATGCACCGGCGAGCCAGAGATCGCGAGCGCGGTGTCTTTGTATCTTGCCACTCGTTGTTTTCGGGATATTTCCCGGCCGGATTAGGGCAATCTTCGTAAGTGAAATGTCATGATTCTCGGCTACGGCCTTTCGGATTGCTGCGCAAATCGCACGCTCGTCAAGGTTATGCCGTTGCGTGCGTTCGACCTCCTGAACCAGGATGACCTGTTCCAGTCCCTTCTCGTCCAGCACAGTGAACACGGCACAATGATCTCGCCTCAAAGCTGTGTGCGCGGTTGCTGCCGTACCTTCGATATCTTGCGGATAGTAATTCACGCCACGAATGATAATGACGTCCTTGATGCGACCGGCGACAAACAATTCGCCGGCATCATCCACATGTCCCAGATCACCCGTTCGAAGCCATCCGCCGGCATCATCCGGATCAGCAAGTCTTGCATCAAACGTCTCCCGGGATGCCTTAACATTATTCCAGTAACCGCCGGCTATGCTCGCACCTCGAAGCCAGATCTCACCGATCAGGCCCTTAGGTTGACGAATACATTCTTGCGGATCGACAATGGCGACCTCGACACCCGATACTGCACTTCCGCAGCTAACGATCTGGCGGCGATCCTGGATATCGCGTGGAGAAACGATGCGACGGGCGTGTAAACCGTGGGCGCTCACCTGCGCCGTGTAGGGGCCGCGCCCTCGGACTGCGGAGGTTGCGACGAGCGTCGCCTCCGCCAAGCCATAGGTCGGATGCATGGCAGATGCATTGAACCCATGCCGCTGAAAGCATTCGGCAAATCTTGCTAATGTATCTTGCCGGACTGGCTCAGCACCGTTGACAGCGAGTTTCCAGCCGGAGAGATCGATTCCGTCCATAGCATCTGCACGATATCGATCGACGCAAAGGTCATACGCGAAATTCGGGGCTGCTGCCACTTCCGCTTTGTGCTTATGGATCGCTTGAAGCCAATGAAGAGGTCGGTGCATGAACGTTGAGGGCGTCATCAGAACGCTTGTTGCACCGACATACAACGGCTGCAGAAGGTTCATGATCAGTCCAAGATCATGGTAGAGCGGTATCCAGCTGACATGGGTTGAACATTCGTGGTTCCCCAACCGACTGCGCATCATTTCAAGATTTGCCAAAAGGTTGCCGTGACTGACCATCACCCCTTTCGGCACGGACGTGGATCCTGACGTGTACTGCAAGAAGGCAATGCTCTCCGGAGACAGGGACACCGGGGTGAACGCGAGAAGCCGAGACGTCAACGTCACCGGAACATGATCCACTCCTGCCTCATGGAAGCGCGCAAGACTGGCAGTTTGAAGCGCCTGCCCTTCTTCGCCGGATGTCAAGAAGATCCGCGGACGGCAATCTTCAATAATCGCGATGCTCGCATCGCGCCCAGCGGTTTTTCGCGGTGGCATCAGAGGCACCGCAATAATGCCTGCCATCAGGCAGGCAAAGTAGGACACCACGAATTCCAACCCTGTCGGAAACAGGAGAATTGCCCTGTCTCCGGGAGAAGCCTTGGCTGATAGATCGGCGGCAAGGGTTTGTGCCTGCTGCCATAACTCGAGGAAGGAAAGAGCGACCTCCGGTCGATTCGCTTCAGGTACGAAAACAACTGCCTTGTGATCTCGTCTTACCGTTGCCTTGACGATCAGCATGTCTAAAAGAGAAGAATAGGATTGCATGTATCGGATCAACTCACTCTTCGCCGCAACAAGAACTCTCTTAATGAGAAACACGTCGTTCCTCAATCGGCAGTTCGCTTCGGATAAAGTTCATCGACGTGCATATGGAATGTTGGGATACAAACTATTCATTCCACGACAATGCGAGACGCAGGGAACCGCCTGGATATGGCTGATACCATCATTTCACCGTTAAAAACTGGCGGACAAGACCTCCTTGATAAAATGGAAGTTCAATTCCCAGGCTATCGCAATGCCGACGGCAGCATCTCCTGCGTTCCTTTCTATCCATTTCGAAGCATGATGTTCGGCCCATTCCTCAGGCTGGAAGAGGGACGCTATAGTCTCGACATCGCAGCGATGGCTGGTCCTTGCCTCTGGCAACACGATCCTGTCATCGGCGTGGAAATCATCATGCAGAACAGGTTCCTGCGAGCTTTCAGAGATTTCACGCCGGCCGAACTTAACAGAGGTTTACATCGAATTGAATTTGATGTGCCGCATAAATTATCGATCGAAAGCGGTGTCGACGCCCCTTGCGAGTTTCGCGTGACAGGTTTCGGTGCAGGTCGCGTGAAAGTCCAAAAGCTCGCGCTTGCGCGCCTCTCCGCGGCCTCGACACGCGAGACCTCGCCAATGATCTTCCGCATGCAAGGACGCTGGCGACCACTGCGATTGCCGGGATCGGTGTCGGTGTCGCCCCTGACGATCGGCGCCATTACATTCAACCGTTCCCTGTCATCTTTCTATCTGCCGGCAGGCATGATGCGTCTTGACCTGGCCTTCGATGTTGGCAAGGTTGATCAGGAAGCACGCGAAGTTCTCGATGTGCGATTGCTGAGTCAGGACGGTCAGACGATCGCATCGGAAATCTTCAGCGGCGAGGATATCCTATCGGGGAAAGCTTCCTTTCTGTTCGAGGTCCCCTTCGACATCAGCTACGACGGCGGCACTCCTCAACGACTGCGGCTCGATCTGCGACATTTCCGCAATGTATGGCTCAAGATACGTGACATTTCCATTGTCCGACCTAGCGAAACCATCGCATTAACAACGCCGCTTCGAATGGCATCGCCCCGCCCGCAGGGCGACGGAAAGAAGCGAATCCTGATTTTTGGCAATTGTCAGGCGGGTATTCTCTCCAACGCGATGCGCGATGGTGCATTCTCAAAACATTTTACTGTGAAGCATCACTTCATGGAACTCCCCGCCAACCTGCATGAACAGGGGCGAAGAGATCTTGATCGGAGCGACATCCTCCTCATTCAGGATATTCGGGAATGGGAAAACTATCCGTTGAAGGACTATGTTCCAGACACCGTGCACCGGCTACGCTATCCGTGTATACGGTTTGCCTCGCCTTGGCCGTTCGACGCGTTTAACGGACCGGATGACCGTCTTGCCCGCGACAAGGATTTTCCCAACTTCGAATTCACCTATTTCGACGGACTTCTGGCGCGGCTGCGTCAGGAAATTCCGAACCCGGAAGCAAGGCTTGAAGCCTATCGAACGCTCGCAGTCACAGGTGTGATCGACCCCAAGCGGCTGCATCGATTTGAAGAAAAACGACTCCGCGCGATGGACGAGAAATTCGATACGGGCATAGGCGCCTATATCCTTGAGAATTTTCGAGACCGTCCTCTGTTCTACACGACCGCACATCCGAACGGCACAATCTTGCGGATGCTTCTCAAATATCTTTCCCGACAGTTGGACGTCAGGGATTTCATTTGGCCGTCTCGCCGTCTCGATAGTTTGCGCTATCTGCAGGTTCCAGTTCATCCGGTTGTCGCCAGAGCGTTGGAGCTAAAATGGGCGAAAGACGACACGCTCTACCGCGTGCACGGCCGAAAGGTACGGTGGGAGGAATATTTCCGAAAGTATATAATGTACTATGGCTGATGCAACGGAATTAGCCCACAGCCCCCTGACAAAGATCTCAAGTCCCGGTGAACCAGCCAGATCGATTCCACGTTGATGCCGACAGCTGGCGTTATATCTCTTCTCCATTAATGTCGTTTTCTATCGCAAGCCTTTGAATGTAGACGTCTCCAATCTTCAACAGACCCTCAATTGCGCCTTCCCGTTGGATCAGTCGTATTTGCAGAGGTTCGCGGCTTTCTGAAACGGGAACGCGCAGCTTTAACGACATCTGACCTGCCGGCGGCAGTTTGAAAGATTCCATTTGGAGAACCCTTCCGTGAAAGATATCAATGTCTAGCGCGTTTCCGGAATAATTGTCCGCAACGTCAAGCGAGAGAGAAAGCTGCCATTGGCCCACCGGCAGATGAAGATATGGGCCGTAGATCAGGCAGCGCGCAGGTCCCAACATTTCAATCGGCTGGCTCAGAAGCACAGAGATTCCAGCATGTCCGACAAAAAGATCGGCCGGCCAACGCAAACTTTCCGGTAATTTGCCGATACGATCGTGTCGCATGGATGCCAGAACTGGCATGGCAATCGACTGCTCGAAGGGCGGTAAATCAACCGTATCGCGCCTTGGGCGAGCATTGGCGATTTGTTCCAGTATGATTGTTTCAATCGATCGGTCCGGGTCCCCGCTCGGATGGAGGCGCTGAAGGATATTCCGATAGAGATCACCCTCGACGTCGAGACCGAGATGAGTGGCAACCTGTCCAACGAACTGCCCGAGGGTCAACCGCTCCGAACGCGTTAGACGCAGTGCCAATGGAGAATCGTAAAGCGGCGCCGTCGTCGCTGAGAACAAGGAAGCAAGGCGCAACGCTTCCATCCAACCCAGCCCTCTTTCCCGGATAAGGAAGTCATGGACATCGACCGGGTCCTCCTCCAGGATAATGAAAGGAATCCGGCTACCGAGAATTGCCTTTATCAGTCCTTGGTCCGGACAGTCGCTATAGAGATGCAGATGCTTCTTTCTACGCGTGCCGAGTGCCGCCTTCAGGTCGTGCACAGTGCTGGCACCTATATAATCAAACTCGCCGAGAACGACCTCTGTTATTGTGTTGAGTGAAAACAGGCACCAATAGGCAAATGCGGATGATGGTCCAAATGTAGCGACTAACATTTACATCACCCATAAACCCGGTCGACAAGCAGATACTTCAGAATCGCGATTGCCCTACGAATCAGGAGAGCATCATTTCAGATGTCATTAGGCTGAAAACCTAACTCAAGCCCTCAATTTGTCGATTGCGGACGGCTTGCTCGATGGTTGGGTTTATGCGTCAGTTCGAAAGTGATTTTGCCTGAATTACCGGCGATGTGGCTGTCTGCACCAGACTAAGGAACTTTTGTACGTCGTTGCTCGGCGCCGATGCCACGTAAAGGATATCCTTGTCTTTAATGGTGATTTGTTGCGCAAGGAAATAGGATCCGGTCGATCGCAGATTCAGTCTGTAGATGATGTTGATCTGGCCATGTCCAGTCATCGGAATGGACGGATCAAGTGTTCTTGCGATTTCCACCGGCTCGCGGCGCATCAGGAATACACCGGAAGGATCGGCTTGGCTATCACGAAGTCCCCCCGCCTTAGCCAGAGCCTCCTGCAGCGTGATGCCCTGAGCACCAAAGTCAATCAAGTTGTTCGCACCCGTCGCGCCAAAGACGGTGAAACTACGCGCGATTTTCTGCAGCGACAGCGTGTCGCCCGGCAGAACATAGACATTCTCGCGCGGATTGCTGATGATCTGCTGCAATGGCATCGTGGCTGTGCGCTCACCGCGCATGAGGGTCACAAATGTTTCGTAGGGAGGAGTACGCACTCCTCCTGCCGCAGCGATGACATCCAGAATCTTTTCGCCCCGGGGGGACAGCTGCACTTGGGCGCTGGCCGACACATCACCTAAAACCGTAACCCTGCTCGACATATTGTCCTTGATCGAGACGATTACCTGAGGGTCGATCGCCTTGTCCTTGAGACGTTTGACGATCTGCTGTTCAATTGCGGCTGTGGAGAGACCGACGACGGGGATTCGGCCCGCAAAAGGCACGGTGATGGAGCCGTCACTCCCCACAAGCTGGGCAGGAATGACAGCTGAATGCTGACCTGTCGAATCCGGGCTTATTGAAGCACTTGAGAAGAGCCCACCAGCAGATGCCTCCCATATTGCAACCTGAACGGTATCACCAACGCCGACATTTTGGGTTGGCGCTGGTCTACGCTCACCAAACCGACCGTGCAAAGTTTCTGCTGGTTGGTGAGCGAGAACGTCTACAACATGTCTGTCGATATCCACCACAGCATAGCCAGCAGGTATCACGGGTTTACCGCTTTTTGCCTTGCTGTCACTGGAGGCCTCTATCACAGCTGCTGTCGTAGGCCCCTGGGATGGTAGGGCGGTACAGCCGGATATTACGACGGCTGGTGCAATGCACACGATAACCGTCGAGCGTCGTAAGGTCCACAAGTTTGAAAAGGCACCGGAAAAAAGCCGAATGTTCATGAATGCTCACAACAGTCATATGCGGGGTGCAGAGTTAGCCGCGCGCTTGCCCCCCGTCAATTGACGACGCGCCACTGTTTCGCATTTTGTGACCCTGCTTAGCGCAGAAAGCAGATTTTACTGTTCAAATTCATGGTTAATTTATCAAGAGGCGATCACTAACTTTGGAAGTGCTGCCAAGTCGCAACAGTTGGCTCGAAACCACAGAGTCCACGTCTCTATTTGAACAAATTCCACGCTGTGTAACATTAACCATTTATACGCAAAATCAATCTTTCAGAGCGATATCGGGGTGAACAGGATTCCATTAGATGTTTGGTCCCGGGATTTGATGGTGCGGGTTTGAGATGAATCGTTCTGGCTCGTTCTGCCATGCTTTGCAGATGGCTTCGTAGGGTGTGAGCCCGCGCAGGGTCTTAAGCCTGCGGCCGAAGTTATAGCTGGCGACGAAGTCGCCAAGGTGCTGCCGGAGTTGATCGTGGGTATCGTAGTGGTGGCGCTTGACGGTGCATCCTTGATGGTGCGGTGCATCCGCTCGACCTGACCGTTGGTCCAGGGATGCTTAGGCTTGGTGAGCCGATGGTCGAGTCATGCTCGGCGCAGGTGAGCTCGAACGAGTGCGCTCGGAAGCGTTCACCGTTGTCGGTGAGCACCGCGTGGATCTTGTACGGCACGGCCGCGATCAGGTGACGCAGGAAGTCGCCTGAGACGCGCGTGGTCGCCTTTTCGTGCAGCTCGACGAAGGCGAACTTGGTCGTGCGGTCGATGGCGCCGAACAGGTAGAGCTTGCCCTGCTCGGTTCTGACCCCGACAAGGTCGATGTGGAAGTTGCCGATCGGATAGCTTTTGAACTTCCGCTTCGCGGTCTTCTCGCCTTCGACCTCGGGTAACCGTGAGATGCCGTGCCGTTGCGGGCAGCGGTGCAGCGACGAGCGGGTCAGATGTGGGATCGTCGCCTGGAGGGCGTAGAGACAATCATCGGTGGCAGCAGCGTGTGACGCCGGAACGCGGCGACCACCGCTTCCACTTGGCGACGGTCTTCTGATTGATCCCGTGACGCTTCGCCAGGGCCCTCAGGCTCTCTTGACTATGCTGTATCGCTCGACGGACCGCCTCAGTCGTTGTGGCGCTCCCGTGGAGTATCTGGCCCATAGCGCTTCCTTTCACTCGTCCGTGAAGAATGCACCATCAAAACCCGGGATCAAACATCTAATCTATTGGAAGTCTGCGCTATCCAACTTCAGACCGCCTATCAATTTCTGGATGGCTACTGCTATCAATTATAGCCCGGCTAAGAGAGGCTGATAAAGCGCCTGAAGCCGTTCATGATAGCGTTCTGGGGAGAACAAAGTTGCGCGTTGCTGTCCAAGAGCACCGAGTTTCTGCCGCAATTCGCCATCTCCATCAATTTTCTGGATTGCACTGGCGATCTCTAAAGTGTTGTAGGGATCAACAAGCAGGGCTGCGTCACCGGCAATTTCCTCCGTCGCACCACCTTTGGATGTAATGACAGGCGTTCCAAGCAGCATGCTTTCCAGGATCGGTAGCCCGAAACCCTCGATGAGCGATGGAAAGATCGTGGCGCGAGCACCTTTAATGAGCGCGATCAGCAATGCCAACGGCACAAATTCGAAGCGAAACAGTTTTTGGTCCGCCGTGGGAAATGGGCCGGTTTTCTTCAATTGGCGCTGCGCCATATCGTTGAAGAAGCGCAACTCCTGATCCGATTGCCAGCCGGTTGGACCAACAATTGCAAGCTGTGACGAAACATTCGAAGTCAGGAACGCTTCCGTTAAACGTCCGACATTCTTTTTGGGTTCTATTGCTCCGAAAAACAGGAAATACCCTTTGTGCTTCAAACCAAAGATCCCCTCGACCTTGGCTTGGACTTCCGCGTCGTCCATCTGAACGAGAGCAACAGGCAAGCTGACCGCTTGATAGGTGTTGACGACCTTGTCGGGATCGCAGTTGAGAATGCGGATAATGTCCGACCGCGATGTCTCTGATACGGTCGCAATGACGTCGGCTTCACGAACGCAACGGTTGACAAGTTTAAGATAGCTCGATTTTCGATCCAGAGTTGCGTATGGCAGTCGCAGAGGAACAAGATCGTGCAGCGTATAGACGTTTCTTGCCCCGCGCATTTTCAGGGGCAATGGATAAGTCCAGTGCATGATCTGTGTCTTCGAGACGTTCATGACTTTATGAAAGCGCCCTGTCAGCGCGAACTGATAGTCCGCTGACGGATAAAGATCAGGGACGTTCCAGAGACTGTCAAAATGAGGAAGCCTGGAAGCCAGCGCTCGGGTTACGACCTCACCTGAGATCGGTACACGAAATGGTCGGTATCCGCCTGGATGTGGTATCAGACGCGCCAAATCGCGTAGAAACTCCTGACTCGTGTTCAACGGCTGCTCAACGTCGAAGAACGATACTTCCGTCATCAAGTCTGAACGCGTCCTGCGACGGACTGGCGACCCATAGAGAATACCAGTTGAATAACCGGATTGATGACATGCGAAACTGAGATTGCGTGCGTAGGTGGCTACGCCTGTTCCTCGTGACAAGCCGAGATTAAAGCCGTCGATCATGACCTTGGGCGTTTCGTCTGCACTGTTCATGAAAACCCAATCCGATAGACAGTAATACATCGGTAACTTCAGCGGCCCGACTTGCCAAAGGCTGAGACAGGTGTCAAGACTTGGTCAGTGCAGCCGATAGGAACGAAGCAATTGCAAGCCCCAATTGCCTACGACATGATGAGACTTTTCCTCGGCCCCTTGAGCCGGACTCCGCGTGGTATTGATCGGGTAGAGCTCATCCTTGCGAAGGCTTTATTTTCCTCTAGTGATCGCCAAGTCGTTGGAATATTACACACTATTTGGGGCACGCGAATGTACGATGCCGACATCGTCCGCCGCGGTCTGGACGCGTTGGAAGCTATGTGGCTGGAGAACAACGCGCCTGAAAACGACCCGAAACTGTCTATACTGGTGGCCCGTCTGCACGGGCAGTCCGTCGATCGTCTAGCCACCGGCAAGACAATGTCTGCTTTAGAAAAATTGATGCGCATGTTGACGCTCATCCGGGCGACCGGAATCTCCTTCGGCCGCTCCGCTCGCAAACATGTCCCAACCGGCGCAGTCTATGTCAATGTGGGGCAGATTATGCTTGCCTTGCCGTTCTTTATGCACTGGCTGCGAAAGCGGCCCGATGTCGTGCCTGTCTTCATGCTGCACGACGTTATTCCGCTGGAAATGCCCAATCACGTCGATCCTTCCTCTGTAAAACATCATGCGCAAATGGTGAAAACAGCAGCGACCTATGCGTCAGCGTTGATCGTCACGACCGAACATGTGAAGAAAATGGTCGGAGCTGCAATTGCGCGCCATCGGCGAACACCGCTGCCAACCTTAGCTCAAGCCTTACCTGTTTCCGATGTCTTCAATTCGCCCCCATCTGAGTCACGGCTGACGGACGTGCCCTACTTTGTCGTCTGCGGCAGTATCGAGCCTCGTAAGAACCACCTGATCCTTCTTGAGGTCTGGCGCCGGTTGGTACGGCATATGGGGCATCGTGCGCCCCACCTGGTTATCGTCGGATCGCCAGGCTGGAGTGGTGCTGCCATTCTGCAAAAATTCGAACGCTGCAACGAGACGCAGGGCTACATTCACGCTGTATCAGGTCTTTCGAGCCCTGCCTTGACACATCTTCTGAACGGATCCGTGGGTCTGCTGATGCCATCGCTCAACGAAGGTTTCGGCTTGCCGATCGTGGAAGCGAAGCGCCTCGGCGTTCCGGTGATTGCATCAGATATTCCGGCGCATCGCGAAGTGGCCGGACCAGAAGGCCGCCTGCTGTCCGCCGATGATCCGACCGTCTGGTTCGAGGCTGTCTTGGAGCGGGCGACATATCCGCAGCCAGCGGTTCGCATCGACGATGATCGATTCATGACGGCAACACGATACAGCCAGACCATTATGGCCTTCCTCGATCGTTGCGCTTTTGTCAGAACAGCACCGTTTCACGCCACCACGGATGCGGGACCGCTTGGCCAAACGGTCGATCAGGCCGCAAATGGCACGTTTACACCCGCACTCGAATAATAGCGCAATGTCTTCTGATTTGTCTGTTCAACGCCAAAACGCCAGCTTTGTGGCTGGTCTTGAAAAAGGTGTCCTAATTGCAATCGCTAGGCGATTGCCGAGATCCGTAACGCCGGACGGCCTGACGGCATTCGGCGTGCTGGGCGCTGTGATTGTTCTGTTCGGCTACGCTGCTTCGAACTGGAACGTGAATTATATCTGGCTTGCCAATATCGGCATCGTCATTCATTGGCTGGGCGATTCGCTCGATGGAACGTTAGCCCGCGTCCGCCAGATCGAACGTCCTCGATTTGGCTTCTTCATCGATCAAACTGTGGACGTTATTGGCAATTTGTTGATTGCCGTCGGACTTGGTCTGTCGCCATGGGTACGGCTCGACGTAGCGCTCCTCATGCTTGCTGCATACCATATGCTGGCGATCTACGCTCTTGTCTACAGTCTGGTTGAGGGCAAGTTCCGCGTCGATGTTGCAGGTTTGGGTCCGACAGAAGCAAGATTGGGGATGATTTTTCTCAACTTGAGTGTCTATATATTCGGAGCTCCCCTGCTAGGGTGGACTGAAAATTATCTTACTTGGTACGACGTCACGTTGTTGGGGATATTTTCAGCGCTCATTATTTTGTTTCTCTACGAGTTGTTTACAAAAGCAGCTTCTCTTAAGTAATAACGATAATTAAGACAGTCAGAAGTAGGTGAAATCGATGAGTGAATTTGTTCTTGTTCCGGTATCGATTGGAGAGCTCTTTGATAAGATCTCCATTCTGGAGATTAAGAGTGAGAGAATCACGGATCCTGAAAAGCTTTCCAATGTGCGGTTCGAGCTTTTAAAGCTCCGCGACCTTGCCGAGGGGCTTCCGCAGTATCGGGACGAAAAACTTGGTCAAATATATCGGAGATTGAAATCCGTCAACGAAGCAATATGGGACGCAGAGAACCTCGTGCGCCAATATAATTCCGACAATCCTCCTGATAAGACATTTATTGCGACAGCACAAGAGACATATAAAAACAACGATCATAGAGCGGCACTCAAGCGAGAAATAAATATACTTTTTGGATCTATCATTTTCGAAGAAAAGAGTCACGCGTAGAATAAATATTAATTCACTGCATAGGCGACGAGGCTTTTCTCTTTTATCGATTCTACGAATAAGCTAAACCGCTGTGCCAAGGGTGCGAAAACGCAGCATGCCAAACATCATTATGAGTAAGGGGATCAGAAAGTGAAACGTAAAGCCATAGTTACTGGTATTACCGGCCAAGACGGGGCTTACCTTTCCAAATTTCTTCTCGAGAAAGGGTATGAGGTTTATGGCGTTGTCCGGCGTTCGTCGCATTTCGGCGTCGCCGATCACAGGCTCCGTTGGCTTGGAATCAACAATGACATCAACGTCATTGACGGGAACCTTTCCGATCTTTCCAGCCTCATCCGTGCGGTCGCCCAGGTGAAACCTGACGAGGTCTACAACCTTGCAGCCCAATCCTTCGTTGCCTCATCCTGGCAGCAGCCTGTGTTAACGGCAAACATTACAGCGGTCGGCGTCGCCAATATGTTGGAGGCCGTCCGGATTGCGGCACCCGAAGCCAGATTTTATCAGGCATCATCCTCAGAAATGTTCGGGAAGATCCAAGAGGCAGCACAGAGCGAGACAACACCGTTCTATCCCCGTTCGCCCTATGCAGTGGCAAAGCTTTACGGACACTGGATTACGGTGAACTACCGTGAAAGCTTCAACATGCATGCGTCTTCGGGAATTTTGTTCAATCACGAAAGCCCGCTGCGCGGTATCGAGTTTGTGACGCGAAAGGTCACTGACGCGGTCGCTCGCATCAAGCTTGGACTGGCGATGGAACTGAAGCTCGGGAACATTGATGCCAAGCGCGATTGGGGACATGCCAAAGACTATGTTGTCGCGATGTGGATGATGCTTCAGCAGGATCAGGCTGATGATTATGTCATTGCGACAGGCCGTACCACAACGGTTCGCGATATGTGTCGCATAGCGTTCACCCATGTTGGGCTGACGATGGACGACTATCTGTCCATTGACCCCAATCTGTTTCGTCCTGCGGAAGTCGACATTTTGCTTGGCAACCCTGAAAAGGCGCGCAAAACGCTTGGATGGGAGCCCTCAACGACGCTTGAGGAGATGATTACCGAGATGGTGGATGCAGACCTGGCGCGCCTTACCGCGAAATAAGCTGTACGCCATATTGATGTCTTGTTAATCGGTCCAGCATCAGAATGCCGAATATTTTCCAGTGCAGGCGGAGCGGATATTCCCCCTGCACTGTATCAGCATGGAAGGGCACTACATTCGATGCGCACCTTCACGAGGATTGCGATTACCGGAGCTCGGGGGTTCGTCGGAACGCATTTGCAGGCGGAGCTAAAATCTGTCTATCCAGACGCTGAACTGTTCTTGTTGAGCGGAGGGCAGGCTCCTGGATGTATTACGGCTGACGTCAGGGACTTCAAAGCCTTCGACACGGCAATCTCTGAAATTAAACCGGATCTCCTCGTTCATCTAGCAGCAGAATCGTCCGTTTTGTCCCATGTTGCGCGAACCTGGGAGGTGAATGCCGGCGGAGCAATCGTCGTCGCGGAATCAGTGAAAAAGCATTGCCCCACCGCGACTGTCCTGAACGTCAGTAGCTCAGAAGTATATGGTGGGAGTTTCAAGAGCGGCCGGGTGACCGAGGCAACGCCAACAATGCCGCTCAACGTGTACGGGCGCACCAAGATTGCCGCAGAGCAAATTTTTAGCGATATACTTAATATAGACAATTGCCTTATAAATGTACGCCCATTTAACCATACTGGGCCAGGCCAAGATGAGCGTTTTGCAGTACCGAGTTTTGCGGCGCAGATCGCGCGGATTGAAGCTGGCAATGTTCCACATGTCTTGCGTGTAGGTAACCTGGATAGTTTTCGCGATTTTCTGGATGTGCGCGACGTTGTTCGTGCCTATACTACGCTTCTGCGGTTTTCGGACACCCTGCCTTCACGCAATCTTTTCAATGTCTGCTCAGGCCGGAGCGTTTCCATACGACACGTGTTGAACATACTTTTGGCACATGCACACGTAGAAATTGCGGTAGAGCACGATTCTGAAAGGTCTAGACCGTCCGGCATAGCGGTCGCAGAGGGCGAGTGCGCTTTATTGGAGGCGGCAACAGGCTGGAGTCCAGAAATTTCACTTGATGAAACCCTTCGTGACGTTCTGCACGAGTTTCGTCAAGCCGTTCGGGGTAATACGCATCCTCATTAGCGAAGTGATTCCTCATAAGCGGCAATCACCGCCTCGATCGGCCCCTGCATGCGGATGCGTCCGTGCTCCATCCAGAGCCCTTCGGCACACCAAGCGCGCAAAAGATCATTCGAATGCGAGGCCATGACGAGAATGCCGGCCTCACCGATGAATGTTTTCATCCGCTCATTGGCCTGCACCAGAAATGCAGCGTCACCCGCACCGATCCCCTCGTCGATCAACAGGATATCCGGTTTGATCGACGTCGAAACGGCAAAGGCGAGACGTGTCGACATGCCGGCACTGTAGGTCCGCAGGGGCATGTCGAGAAATTCACCAAGCCCCGTCAATGCCGCGATATCCGTCGAGCGGCGTGAAATTTCATCCCGGCTGTATCCCAGATACATGCCCCGGAGGATGATATTCTCCCAGCCGTTGGCATCGGGGTCCATGCCAAATCCGATATCGAACATGGAAGCGACATCGCCCTCGATCTCGACTGATCCGGCAGTCGGTTCATAGATGCCGGCCAAAACCCTCAACAGGGTGGATTTACCAGCGCCATTATGGCCGAGCAATCCGAGACGGGCACCATGCTCGATGGCAAGTGAGACGTCATCGATCGGACGAATAACGACCCTCTTCGAATTGACCCGAGACCGGATCTGGCCACCCGTTGCGGCAGCCAGGATATTGTTCTTCAGTGACCGGTTACCGGCATCGTAAATCGGGATATCGACCACCACGTGATCAAGCTGAATTCTCGTCACGGTTAGCTCCAATAGACGACACGTGCGCGATAGCGGCTGAAGAACAACAAGGCGATGGCGCCCAATACCAGGGTTATTGAAACGCACACGCTCCAATTTAGGAGAGTGCCAGTCGCGCCCAGAAGCGGATCACGGACAATCTCAACGAAGTGGTAGAAGGGATTTCCGATCAGGAGCCAAGCACGTTGCGGCATGCTCTCCGTACTCCAGATAATCGGGGTCATGAAAAAAACGATCTGCATCACACTCGCAATGATCATGGGAACATCACGGAAGCGTGCGCATAAAGGCCCAAGAATAATCGCGAGAAAGACACCATTCATGACAATGAGTGCCAGCGCCGGGATAAAAAGTAGACAATTCAATCCAGGATTTATCGCGAAAAATATAACAACAATTATGTATATAAGAAAATTATGTAAAAATGTTAGAATTTGACTCCAAACAAACTGAAAAACATAAAGCGAAAGCGGCAACTTAACCTGCCGAATTGATGCTCCAGCCGCTGTGAAAACAGAACAAGAACCATTTACGAGGCCGTTAATCAGGCCCCATAAGATCAGTCCTATTGCCAACCTCGGAAGATAGGTAGCGACGTCAATCTTAAATATCTCAGAATAGAGAACGCCCAAACCCATGACCATAACACCCATTGAGAGCGTAAGCCATAAAGGTCCAAGAACTGAACGACTATAGTGTTTTTTTACATCTCTCCAGCCGAGAAACACCCATAGCTCCCGCCTCGAAAAGCCCTGGCCTATATCCAGAAGCGCCTTCTCGACGTTTTTTTTATCATACCACATAGCAGTTCTTCACATTCCGTGCCGAGGCCGGCGGGTCGCGGATGGGCCTTAGCGTCTTGATAGGAGAAGATTATGACGCAAGCGTCGGGTCGCCATCATTTCTCGGCGGCCAGGCCAGAGAAAAGTCCTCGTACTCCAACGTCAGATTTGGATTGTAGGCAGGATCGCTGCTCAACACATCCTTCCAGCGGTCGAGCATATACAGAACTTCTGAACGGAAACGTTCTTTCTTTTCAGGCGTATCCTCATGACCACGAGTAGCGGATTCGTGGTGATAAAGTTCGGCATAAGGCGTCCATACATTCCGGTAACCGGCCCCTCGCACCCTAATGCAGAAGTCTACATCGTTGAAGGCGACTTTAAGGTTCTCCTCATCAAGCCCCCCAACCTCCTCATAGACGCTTTTGCGAATGAGGAGGCAAGCAGCGGTCACGGCACTAAGCGTCTGTGTCAGTTCACCGCGGGAAAAATAGCCATGAGCCCCCTTCGGCAGGAACTTGTGTGAATGACCCGCCACGCCCCCGATTCCGAGAATGACACCCCCGTGCTGCAATCGGTCATCAGGGTACCAAAGTCTTGCGCCGACAGCGCCGACATTCTTCTGAATGGCAAGCCCCATCATTTCTGATAGCCAATCGGGAGAAATGACTTCGATATCGTTGTTCATGAGAACAATGAATTCACCATTCGCTTGGGCGACAGCTTTGTTATTTAATGCAGAGTAGTTAAATGGACTTTCGTCTCTTATGATTTTGATATTTTCCGTTTTTCCAATTTCTTCAAAATAATTAAGTGCGTTAACGTCATCGGAATTATTATCTATAATGATTATCTCGTAATTTTTATATATTGTCTTATCGACTACAGAATTTATGCATTGCCTTAGCAATTCAACGCCGTTGCGAGTTGGTATCACGATGCTGACGAGAGGGAGAGCTTCCGGTAAATCGTATTTCACACGATACATGTTGGTTGGAAGGATATCGACCTGTCCTGGCAAACCGATACGATCCAGATGATCTTGAATCGCCTTTTGCCCGGCAGTTACAGCATATGACTTGTTGTCGGTGCTTTGCGCCGTGCTACCTGAATGGCTGCGCCAGTGATACAGAACACGCGGAATATGTACGATTTCGTTCGTCTGCAGGCCTTCAGAAAAACGCAGGACAAGATCGTGATCTTGCGCGCCTTCCAATCCTTTTCGAAAGCCTCCAATTTCCTGAATGCGATCGAGCTTGTATACGCCAAGATGGCAAACAAGGTTATGTGACCTCAGCAGATCCGGATTCCAATCAGGCTTAAAATAGGGGTCGTATCGCTTGCTGCCATCAAACTTATCCTCATCGGAATAGATAAGTTTAACATCCTTATTGCGAACGATCTCCCTTGCCACGTAGAACAAGGCGTCAGACGTCAGGAGATCATCCTGATCAAACAATGCAATCCATTCACCGGTTGCTATATTAATTGCACTATTTGACGCTTCTGAAATATGCCCGTTCTTGGGTCTGAATTCCACTTTAATTCTAGAATCAAGGCCAGACAGCGTATTGAGATATTTGCGGACGCGTTTGTCAGTTGAGCAGTCATCAGCGATACAGAGTTCCCAGCGCGGATACATCTGCGACCTGACCGAGTTTACAGCATCTTCCAGTAAGTCCAACGGAGGATTATAGACCGGCATTATGATTGAAATCAGCGGCTGGCTTTCCCAACTCGAAATCTCGGTTTCAATCCTTTGCTTGGCAACCTTATCTAATGATGCGTACTTGTTCAGCCATGAACTGTAATCACGTTCATCGTCACGATGATCAACGAGCGCGGCTGGAACTGCATTGTTGTAGCGCCATGCCGACAGAAGTCCCTTAGGTCCCTCACGCATAAGCAAGCGTATTACCTTAGACATGAAACGAAGCAGTCCACCATTGCGTCGAACCATCCCTGGAACAACCCGCAGCAGATGCTTGGCACGCTTGAGCTGATGCCCCAGCCAACGGTATGGCTTTGTTAATCTCCAGCTGCTGGATGACTGGAACTTCGTTATTGCTGTGTCCAATTGGCCGATGCGCGCATAGGCTTGACCGAGTTCAGTCTGAAGCTGAGAAACCCGCGCTTCCACATGTTCGAGTTTTTCAAGTTCCAACTTCAAGCGCGCTTCAAGCGCTATGCCAGCTTCAGTCTGAAAACTAAGCTGATCTCGAAGCGTTTCTCGCTCGCTATGCACAGCATCGCGTTCAATGATAACAGCGTCGCGCTCAACGCCAGCAGCTTCCAAAGCATGTTGATGTGACACCAGCTCCTGGCGTTTTTGTTCAAGTGCATCAACAACACGATTACGATCTTCCGTCAGAAGACGGCACTGCTCGCCGACCTCGCGCAGATTTTCTCGAGCAAATGACAGCTGATACTCTATTGAATTCAACGAACCAAGGCGGGCATACAACGAGCGGGTTAGAGCTTTTTCCTCTGCATTTGCATTGCAGATCGCCTTAATGGACATTGGTGCATTCTTGCCAGGAACCAACACGCCCAGGCCATTACCGTGGAAAAATTCAAAGCTTGGATATTCTTTTTCTATCTCAGCCCATAGCTTCCAAACGCCAAAATCTCCAGACTGGACCCGCGTATCATGAAATAAAACGACTGCTTTATCTGAGAGTACACCTTTCCACGTTTGAAAGTCCTCGAGCACGTCTTCGTAACGGTGTCTACCGTCAATATGTAGTATATCTACCGATCCGTCAGCGAACTGCGGTCGCGCCTCATTGAAGGTGGACCTCAACATGAGGCCTATCCCTGGGTATTCTTGTCGAAGTTCACTCTCAAGAGAATCAAATATCTCCTGACCATAGAAACCAGCGTGCTCATCGCCTTGCCATGTATCGACAGCGTATATTCGTGAACTTAAATTACTAAGTTTTGCTGCCTGGCAAAATGATAGGAATGAAAATCCATTGTGAGTACCAAGCTCCACTACAACTTCCGGTCGGATTTGTTGCATCAGCCAAAATGCAAATGGAGCATGCTCAAGCCACGCAGAAAGCCTTATATGGCGAGCCGGGTCGAGCGCATTTTGTGTCAGAAACATATGCTATTCTCAGTGCCTAGTGATCTTGCGGTCGGCTTAGCACATTTGAAGCCGTTAGCCATCCTAGACAGCTCGGTTTCATGCGAGAATTACGTTAGGAAAACGTTCATATCTGAGCGAGATCAATCCGTTATATTTTTTCCTGCCGAAGTTCGGATAGTCCGAATTTGTTGACATTGATGTCAGCCGAAACCTCCAGACGCTTACCTTCGCAGAATGCTGCCGCACTGCCGACGGTCATCCGTTCCTCGTGATGTACGGGACAAGGGCACATATTTCTGCATGTGTGGGGATTATGTACCACAACGACAAAAATCAGATGTTCATTCTTTTGGGAGGTGGCAGTTTTGTCTTGTCTTCCCGAGACATTATAAGTGTCTGCAAATTTGATTGGTGAAGCCTTTGGTGCTCGCGGAAGGAATGAATCGGAATGACGGCCTCCTTATCCTCTTCAGGCAATGTGCAGGTCATGACAGAAGCCGCGTCTGCGAGCTTGCCCATCGTAGTTGATCTGGATGGCACCCTCGTGCTGTCAGACACTCTGCATGAATCCGCGGCCATTGCACTGTTCCGGAAGCCGACGTCATTCTTTCGGACGCTCCCGGAACTCAGGAATGGACGCCACGCCCTGAAGGCGGCGCTCGCAAAGGAGGTGGATCTGACCGAACAGGTGCTGCCACTTCGCGAAGATCTGGTCCAATGGCTCCGGGAAAAGGCGGCTGAAGGCCATGAGTTGCACCTGTGCTCTGCCGCAGATCAGACCGTTGTTGACAAGATTGCCCAACGGATCGGCATTTTTGCGTCAGCCGTAGGATCGGCGAGTGCCAATCTGAAGGGGTCAGCAAAGGCCGACTATCTTCGTGACCGTTTTCCCGACGGCTTCATCTATGTCGGAGATCATGCCGTCGATCTTGCGGTGTGGGCCGTATCCAGTGGTATCGTTCTCGCCGGCGTCAAGCCGGAAACCGCCCGCAAGGCGCGTCAATTGGGCAGGCCGGTTCTGGCGGAATTCCATACGGCGCCGCTGAAGCCGAAAGAGTTCATGAAGGCAATCCGCGTTCATCACTGGACCAAGAACGTCTTGATGTTCGTTCCGCTGATCCTCGCGCATGCCTGGACGGATGTTTCTCTTATTCTCGAAACACTTCTGGCCTTCTGCTGCCTGCTCGCCGTGACCTCGGCGACCTATCTTTTGAATGACATCGCGGATCTCAATGCCGATCGGCAGCATTGGTCGAAGCGCCACCGCGCCCTTGCCAGCGGTCGGCTTTCCATTCAGGCGGGATTTACGCTCGCGGGCAGTCTGCTGTTTGGCGGTTTTGTCTGCGCTCTTTTCCTGTCACTTGAATTTGCAACCGCCCTTCTTGCCTATCTCGTCATCACGGGAGCCTATTCACTCGGCCTGAAGCGCGTGCCTCTTTTGGATACTCTCATCATCGGCGTGCTCTTCACGACGCGCCTGATCATGGGAACGGTCCTGTTGAACGAGTCACGTCCGGCCTGGCTGCTGACCTTCGCGCTGTTTTTCTTCTTTTCTCTGGCAGTCGCAAAGCGACATACCGAAATCGTTCGCGCCTCGACCAGTGGCACATCCAGCCTGAAGAGCCGCGGTTATGAGGTCGAGGATGCACCATTGACACTTGCGCTCGGGATCAGTGCCGCCATGGCATCCCTCGTGGTGCTGATGATCTTCATTCTCCTGGAAATGCTCCCGGGCAATGAATATAGCCGACCGCAGTTCCTGTCGGTCATTCCGCTCGTGCTGTCGATTTGGCTCGGGCGGATCTGGCTTTTGTCCCATCGCGGGCGGATGAATGATGATCCGGTGAGCTTTGCAATCCGCGATCGGTTCAGCATCGGTCTGGGCGCGGTTGTTGCCCTCCTGTTTCTGGCAGCCCTATGACCCGTTTTTCGGCCTCAAAGTCCGTTCGCTCCTGGGGTGGTGTGCTGCAGGCCCCTCACAATGTTGCGCGTCCAGGCTGGCGTAGCGAGTTGCAACGGCTCGTCCTGTCCGGACGTCAGGAAGGGTACGTACTCCTGGCCTCCGGATTGCGTCGATCCTACGGAGACAGTGGCCTGAATCCCGAAGGCGGTCTCATCGACATGACCGGACTGGACCGGATGATCGCCCTTGATCCGGCGTCCCGGCTGATGCGGGTCGAAGCCGGTACGTCATTTGATGCCATCTTGAAGGTAATCGTGCGGCAGGGATTTTTTCTGCCTGTGACGCCCGGTACACGTTTCGTCACGGTCGGTGGTGCCATCGCCAATGATGTTCACGGGAAGAACCATCACCGCCATGGAACGATCGGCTGCTGGGTGCGCCGTCTTGGCCTTGTCCGGTCTGATGGACAGGAACTGGAACTGACGCCGGATGACGCTTCCGGACTTTTTCAGGCGACCATCGGTGGTCTCGGTTTGACCGGCATCATCACCTGGGCTGAAATCGAGCTCATCCCTATCCAAAGCGCCATGATCGACGCCGAAAACATTCCCTTCGGCGATGTCGATGAATTCTTCTCCCTGGCGACGGAGAGCGAGGATGATTACGATTACACCGTGTCCTGGATCGATTGCCTTTCAAGTGGCGAGCGTCTGGGGCGGGGTATCTTTACCCGCGGCAATCATGCGAGCACCGGTTCGCCTTTGCCGGACAAGGGCAATACGCGCCTGACCATGCCGGTCAGCCTGCCCGGTCTTGCCATGAACCGGTATTCCATCAGCGCCTTTAACGCGCTGTACTTCTGGAACGGTCAGCGGAAAAGCGGACCGTTGCGGACCGGCCTTCACCCATTCTTTTATCCGCTCGATTCCATTGGCCGCTGGAACCGCATGTATGGCCGAAAGGGCATGTATCAGTACCAGTCCGTTGTCCCGCCCGCAGTTCAAAAGGACGCAACGCGCGACATGCTGAAGGCGATCTCGGCAAGCGGCCAGGGTTCGTTCCTGGCGGTTTTGAAAACCTTCGGACATGTCCCGTCACCGGGCCTTCTGTCCTTTCCATCTCCCGGCACCACGCTTGCGCTGGATTTCCCAAACCATGGCGATGTGACCCTCAAGCTGATGGCGCGGCTGGATGCGATTGTCCGCGAGGCAGGGGGGCGTCTTTATCCCGCCAAGGATGGTCGAATGTCGGCTGAAATGTTTCAGGCGGGCTATCCAGCCTGGCAAGACTTTGCCAAACACGTCGATGCGGGCTTCAATTCGCATTTCTGGAAACGAGTGTCCCAGGCTTAAGGGGAAACACATTGCGACTTATTGTATTGGGCGCCACGTCTACCATCGCTGCGGAGACGGCACGGCTTTATGCTGCAGACGGCGCGACCATCTTGCTTGTCGGCCGTGATCAGGATCGACTCCAGCAGACGGCTGCCGATCTGAAAATCCGCGGGGCGGAGCGCGTTGAAACGGCAATCTGCGATCTTGCAGCACCCGAAGACGCACAGCAGCAACTCGCCGATTTTGCCGCTCGCATCGGAGGGATGGATCATGTCCTTCTCGCCTATGGCATTTTGGGCGATCAGGGAGCCGCCGAAAATAACCTCATCGCTGCTGAGGAAATCCTGCGCGTGAACTTCAATTCCGCCGCAGCCTGGAGCCTTGCGGCCGCGAACATGCTGGAAAGACAAGGCCGCGGCAGCCTGGTTGTCATCGGTTCGGTGGCCGGTGATCGTGGTCGTCGCGCCAACTTCATCTATGGTGCCGCAAAAGCCGGCCTTGCCGCCCTGGTGGAAGGCATTGCTCACCGTTTTGCGGACAAAGGGCCGCGCGCGGTTCTCATCAAGCCCGGTCCGACCGTCACGCCGATGACGGAAGGCATGAACCGAAGCGGTGCGCTCTGGGCAACCCCGCAACAGGTGGCAAAGATCGTCTATAGCCGAGCCTTCAAAGGCGGGCCGGTCGCTTATGCTCCAGGCTTTTGGCGCGTTATCATGCTCGTCATCCGTAATCTGCCGAGCTTCGTTTTCAATCGGATGGAAATTTGATGACAAAGATCATTGTCACTGGTGCTGCCGGCCTCGTCGGGCAGAACGTGATTGCACGCCTGAAAGGCGAACCAGGCATCACCATTGTCGGGATCGACAAACATCCGACAAACACGGCCCTGCTGCGCCGTCTCCACCCCGAGGTGCAGGTCGTTGAGGCTGACCTTGCTGTCGAAGGTCCATGGATGGATGTCTTTGCCGGCGCTGATGCGGTTCTCCTCAATCAGGCACAGATCGGCGGTCTGGATGAGCAGGAATTCGTCGACAACAACGTAACGGCGACACACAATATCGTCACGGCCATGCGCAGGCATGCCACTCCCTACTTCGTCCATATCTCATCGTCTGTGGTCAACTCGAAAGCCGATGACTTCTACACGCGCTCGAAGACGGCGCAGGAAAAGTTCATCGACACGGTGACGGACATTCCGCATGTCGTCTTGCGTCCCACGCTGATGTTCGGCTGGTTCGATCGCAAGCATCTCGGATGGCTGCGCCGCTTCATGGACCGCACACCCGCGTTTCCGATCCCGGGCGACGGCAAATTCATTCGTCAGCCGCTGTATGTGGGCGACTTCGCTGCCATCATTATTTCCTCGCTCCACAATCGGAAAACGGGAACCTATGACATTTCCGGCCTCGAGCAGATCCACTACGGCGACCTCATTCGCCTGATCCACCAGACCGTGAAACCACGCGCGCGGATCATTCATATCCCGTATCAGCTTTTCTGGTGGTTGCTGTTCGTTTACGGCAAATTCAGCGCCAATCCGCCGTTCACAACCAACCAGCTGGAGGCACTGGTGATACCGGAAACCTTCCCGGTGATCGACTGGCCTTCAATCTTTGGCGTGACCGCAACCCCTCTGAGCGGGGCGATCCGTGAAACCTATCTCGATGCGCATTACAGCAGCATCGTCTTGGACTTTTAGGAGATAAGCGATGAGCCGTATCGTCATCATCGGAGCGGGCGCCATGGGCCTTGCTGCCGCACATCGGGCGATCAATCTCGGCCATGATGTGGATCTGATCGAAGCGGACGCGGTTGCCGGCGGCATGGCCGCGCATTTTGATTTTGGCGGCCTGTCCATCGAACGCTTCTATCATTTTGTCTGCAAATCCGACGAACCGACCTTTGCCTTGATGCGCGAATTGGGCCTCGGCGACCGGATGCGCTGGCGACCGACCTCGATGGGCTATTTCATGAAGGACCGCATCCATCCCTGGGGCGATCCGATTTCACTGCTGCGCTTTCCGCATCTCAGCTTCATCGCGAAACTGAGAACCGGGATCCAAATGTTCCTGACGACCAAGGCGCGGTCCTTTGCATCGATCGAACACAAGTCCGCGCGCGAATGGCTTGAGGGCGGCTCCGGCAAGGAGGTCTATCAGACCCTCTGGAAGCGGTTGATGGATCTGAAGTTTTACGAACTCGCCGATGATATTTCCGCCTCGTGGATTGCAACGCGGGTGCGCCGCATAGGCAATTCGCGCAAGTCGATTTTCCAGGAGGAACTTGGTTATATCGACGGCGGATCACAAACCCTCGTTGATGCTCTTGTGAAGGCCTTCACGGACAAAGGCGGCAGGCTGCATCTGTCGACACCGGCGCAAAAGGTCGAAACCGAAAACGGACGTGTGACCGGTGTGCAGGCGAATGGTCGGTTCTTCCCCGCCGATGCGGTCATTTCAACCGTTCCCACCCCCTTTATATCGACCCTGGTTCCGGATCTTCCCGCTGAATCCAAAGCAAAATATGATGCGATCCGCAACATTGGCGTGGTCTGCCTCCTCTTCAAACTGAAGAGGTCGGTCAGTCGAAACTTCTGGGTCAACATTGTTGACGAGACAATCGACATTCCCGGCCTGATCGAGTTTTCCAATCTGCGCCCGGTCAAGGATACGGTGGTCTACGTTCCCTATTACATGCCGACATCACAACCAAAATGGCAGTGGAGCGACGAGCAGTTCATCGATGAGGCCTTCGGTTATATCCGCAAGGTCAATCCCGCCATCACGAAGGCCGATCTGATCGAGGCAAAAGTCGGGCGCCTGAAATACGCCCAGCCTGTCTGTGAGCCGAATTTCTACGAAAAGCTTCCGCCAATCCAGACACCGATCGCAGGCCTCCAGGTCGCCGATACCTGCTATTATTACCCCGAGGACCGCGGGATCGCCGAAAGTATCCGGTACGGCCGTCAAATGGCTGAAGCGATTGTCAGATGATGGACAAACTTGCTGACCTGCTGAACAGGCCTTTCATCCGCTTTGCCCTATCGGGCGGCTTGGCGGCCGCAGCAAACATCCTCTCGCGGATGGCACTATCGCAGCTCACCAACTACTCTGCGGCCATCGTCATCGCCTATCTGATAGGGATGACGACGGCTTATATTTTGATGAAGCTCTTCGTCTTCGAAAAATCCGGCCGGAGTGTACAACATGAATATCTGCGCTTTGGGCTCGTCAATCTGGTGGCACTTGTCCAGGTCTGGGCGGTGAGCCTTGGCTTGGCCCGCTTTGTTTTTCCGTGGATCGGTTTCAGCTTCCATGCTGAAACTGTGGCTCACGTCATCGGCGTTCTAAGCCCCATCGCCTCGAGTTATTTCATGCACAAGTATTTCACATTCGCGGGTGCGAGATAATGATGTTCAATAAATTGGCTATATCTACGGTTTTCGCTGCGGCGATCATTCTTATTTCTATCTCGATTTACATAATCACTTACACAACGACACCGGTCCATTATTGGGACCAATGGGAAATGGTCAAGCATATTGCAAACGGCGGAGGCCCATCGCTTTCTTACCTCTTTAATAAGCATAACGAGCATATCATATTCACCAGCAAAATACTTTTCTTTATAGACTACTATCTATTCGATTACTCCAATGTTGCACTAGTCTGCGTCATCGTTGCACTTCAGGCCGCTATCGGATTTTGTCTGGCGAGGATTGCGACAGGGGGTGACCGGGGATCGCTCTGGCTCCTGTCTGTCGTATTTTCAGCGATCATGCTGTCCCTCTCGCAGTGGGAGAACCTCACAATCGGCTTTCAGACACAGTTCGGTTTGACGGCACTGTTTGCTATTTTCGTCTGCTCAGCCACACAGCAATACCTGACGTCGACGGGCATGCTGAACAGATCGTTGATTTTCGTTTTCCTCTCCACGGCCGCGACCATCCTATCTATGGGAAACGGCATTGCCATCATCGTATCGCAAGTCATCCTTCTAGTCGCCAATCGCGCTGCCTGGAGCAAGGCGCTGCTTGTGTGCCTTGCTTATGTACTGCCAATGGCGGTCTTCCTGCAGGGAGGGAGCGGGGCTCAGGCGGCAAGCATCTTGGATAAACCGCACATCTTCGCCATCCTGAAATTCTTATTGGCCGTTCTCGGAAGTTCATTTTCCTCTTCCTACGACTTTGCCGCTGCCTATGGGACAATCGTCTTTGCAACCTTTGCATTGTTGGCGATTATCTACGGGCTCATATCGCCACTCGTAAAGGCAAGAGTAGATCCTCAAACACTCACGTTGGTCGCGATCGGGGCCTTCCCGATCATGAGCGCGTTTGCTGTCACCTATGGCAGGTACAAACTCGGCGATGTCGCAGCCCTTTCCTCCCGTTATTCCGCATTGAATTTACTTCTCTGCTGCTGCGTGATTGGCCTGATCTATCGTATCGGTCCTCCTGCAAGGGCCGGGCGAACTGCGATCGCTTGCGGAGTACTGGGGATCCTGATCGCAGGGATGACCTCCATCAGAACCAATAATATTGTTCAGCTGGAAAATCGCAGCAATGTCCTTCGTCAGGCGAGCTATTTTGTTCTAATGGGGGCGCGCAATGATAGAACGCTAAAAGCACTCTACCCCGATCCTGCAGCTATACGCCCAGCCTTGGATTACCTCCAAGATCACAGACTCAACATCTTCTCAGAGGAGTATGGTCTAGCCGTTCCGGTTGCTGCTTCAACCAGTGAATTGATGGGGCTTCCGACTTGCACGGGTGTGTCGATCAGCGAAACAACACGGCTCGAACAGAACTCATGGGCTATCAGCGGTTCCATTGATGCAAAATCGGACATGTCGGACACGGCTTGGTTGCTGGCCATCACAGAGGACGGCAAGGTCACCGGCTTTGCTCCCCCGTCTCTTCAATGGAGGGGCTGGCGCGGCCTCACCTCAAGCCGTGCATATGTGTTCCACCTCCCCGTCCAGATCAACGGTCGAGGCGACGGTAAGATCACTACCGTCGTGCTTTTACGTGATAACGGTGAGGGTTGTAGGTTACGCGATCCGATCTCCCTGCCCAGACTTTATTTCCAGTCTCAAGTGCCGGGTCCGACAATCAATCTCCAAGCCGATTTGCAGCAAAGTTTCGACAGAAGCGGGGCAGTGTTGCCGAGCGTATTGCATGGCATCCAGTCACTTCAAATGTCTGGAATGCTGTCCACATGGCAAGGATCGGATGAAAACATCGGCTCTATCACTTACGTTCTTCGTCCCGAAGAAGACGGACGCTGCCGCGACGCCTTCGTTGGTGTCATGCGTGGGCCTACGAGCGAGGGAATTCGTTTGGAGGTGCATGATGACGCGGGGTTTGCTGAAGTGAAAAACCTCGATGAATTGCTACCGCACAGCTGGGCATGGATCAAAGTTAGAGATCACGATTCCTGTTCTGGAAACAGTCAGACTGTGGTTTCTCTAATCGATGATGGCAAAGGATGGGGAGCGTGGGCGGCCATTGCACCGCCGGTTGGAACAAGCCGATAAGCTTCTGTCATCTTCGGGTGGGCTAACACCAGTTGTATGTGTAACATGATGGGGGATTGCCTTCCCGATGCACCGTCTCATTCGAACGATCCGGGTTTCAGTGGTTTCTCTCGAACAGAGAGCCCAGCCAAATCTGTAAAACATCTGACAAAATCGAGTGCACCGCATGCTCACAATTAGTATATGAACCGATCTCTTTCTGTCTGCATTGTCATCTATCGACCCGACCTCGAAGAGCTCGGTCGAACACTTGCATCCTTCGACACCGCCCTGCCGCCTGTGGCGCAGATTGACCGGTTCATTCTCGTCGATAACTCTCCGAAGCCGCAAAATCTCAGGGATTGGCTAACCAACATCAGCCCCACTCTTCCCTTCAAAGTGTTTTCCGGTCAGGGCAATATCGGCTTTGGGGGTGCGAACAATCTTTGCCTCTCCCAAGTTGGTGATTACCATCTCGTCCTTAATCCAGACGTTGAGCTTGCTCCCGATTCACTGGAAAAGGCGCTGGCCTTCATGGAGGCTCATCCGGAATGTGGGCTTCTGACGCCACTGGTTTACGGCACTGACGGCAAGCGGCAGTTTCTCTGCAAGCGTTATCCGGCGGTCCTTGATCTCGCCTTACGAGGGTTTGCGCCGAGGTGGCTCCAGCAATTATTCAAGAAGCGCCTCGACCGCTATCAGATGGCGGAGATGTCCGAGGATGCCGTGTTCTGGGATCCGCCGATCGTCAGCGGATGTTTCATGCTGTTTCGTGGTGATGTGTTCAAAGGGCTGAACGGCTTTGACCCGGACTATTTCCTCTATTTTGAGGATTTTGATCTATCCCTGCGCACGGCGCAGATCAGCAGGATTGCATTTGTACCGCAAGTGCGGATCATTCATGGAGGTGGACATGCCAGTCGCAAGGGCGCCTGGCATGTCTGGCAGTTCGTCAAATCGGGCCTGACCTTCTATCGCAAATTCGGCCTCAAACTCTGGTAACGGTTTACAAATCTCGTGGACAGAGCGCATGATATTGATTCTACCTGTTTTCAGTCTTTTCGCGGCATTCTGGACAGCAAGTGCACATCAACATCATGCGGCACGAGAACGGCGTTATTAATTAGCTTCAACAGCAGTTTCTCCAATGGAAACTGCACCATCGTTTATGGCAATGTGATCCGTTATTGCCCAACGAGGATCTCCAAATCAGGCGGTGCGTCTTTGACTGCGCCTAATAGGGTTGCATGTGAGGCTCACGAGCCAGTCTGCGCCTTCTTATCCTTGTATATCCCTGCCGACGAATATAGCAGTGCTGCGGACACGGCTGTTGTTGCCAAAATCGAAAGCATTCCGAGGTGAACGGAAGTTTGTGCGCTGAATTTATCGTCAGCGGCAAACTCAAGGACGGACAGCGTAATCGTCTCGGCTGCGGCGCCGACTAGGAGTATGGGTCCTGCTATATAGAGCCCCCGCCCGAATACGCAGATGGCGACCATCAAGAATATGGTGACCGGCTCCAGAGAATTGCGGCCAAGACCGTCCCCGGAAAATCCCCAGAAGGTCATCATCGCCAACACTGCGACCACGAGGAAACAGCCGAGGAATATCGCCGATTGCCGATGCCAGCGGTGCAGCAGGATCGCCGGGATGGCGGGAATTACCGTCAGAAAGCCGAGCTGTCCCGGTAGGCTTTTTGCATACTGGCTGAGCCATCTCGATACATCATTCAGCGGTCCGTACAGCCACACGGACATCAGGCCATCATTGTAGAAAGCAAATGGCGTAAAGGTATAATAGAGGTTGCCGATGCGCGGTGCTATCCATTCTTCAAAATTGGCTGCAGGCTCAAAGCCTGCTCCTTTGCCAAACAGATAGGTTGCAAAGGGATCGGGATCGCCGAGGTGCAGCTTGAACAGGATCCATGGCGTCATTGCCGAAGCCCCGGTCAAGGCTGCCGGCAGGCAGAACCGCGTCGTCCTGAAAATCCAGGATCCTGCACCGAGTGGCGTGGAGGCAAGGGTGAAAAGAGCAAGTGCCGGGATCATCAGGGCTCCGACGGGATGGCTCAGCCAGGCCAGCGCGGCAAGCAATCCCGCCAGATGTAGCTGCCGCCGGATCACGAAAGTGGTCGCAAGCAATAGAAAATAGGCAGCGAGAAGTTTCGGCCATGTAAATACCGTATTGATAAAGATGACCGGCGAAAGGGCCGCCCAGAAAATGGCGAGACGGACGCGCCGCATGTCCGTGCTCAGCGCGCAGCCGAGATAGAATACCCCGAGAATGACAAGGGAGTTGGTCAGCCATCCATAGAGAGAGGCAATGGTTCCGCCGCCGCCGTTATATCCGAGCAGGAAGAAAAGTCCGTTGATTCCAAAGGGAACCAGCAGCCCCCTTGATGTGAATCCCCATTCACCAAAAAAGTCTTTCGCCTTTTCTCTCCCGTCAAACCCGTTCCGAATGTAGTCCGCAGTGATGTACGGAATTTGATTGTCGGGTGGGGATGCAATCATTCGGCCCGGCTGTTCCGAAGCCGGAGCATATTCCTGAGATACTGGTAATGGATTATGGCCCACTATGCAGGCTTGAACAAATACAGCTAGAGCCAACACTAGATGAGTTTTTATCAGAAAATTTATACGCTTTTTTTTAACGATCCTTAGAATGATAGGTATCGCATAGATAAAACTGATAAAGCAGCGGAATGGGAGATTATTTAACCATGGGAAGCACCAGAGAAACAATCCCAGGAAGGCAAGGCTTATTATTCCCACCGTCGGAGCCAAGATGGTAACATGACTTTCCTCGCTCCGTTGCTCCGTCAGCAGTAGCGGCCATAAAACGAGGTAAACCAAAAGCAGCGCTTGCAACGATGTGGTTGCTATAGAAATCATTATGGGGCCCAGCATGATACCGAGGATACTTGCAGATGTCTGACATGGGGTATCAGGCCCATGTTCGATCATCAACCAGCGTGTACTTTGCGACGAGGTCCCCACAACCCGTCAGTCGAAGATTTCTGCCTTGTCCAATGTGACAGCTGCTGCGTCTTTCGCCGCCAGTTTTGGCTCGCCTTCGAAAGGCCATTCGATCCCGATCGACGGGTCGTTCCAGAGCAGGCTGCGTTCGTATTCCGGCGCGTAGAAATCGGTCGTCTTGTAGAGGAATTCGGCCGTTTCGCTCAACACCACGAAGCCATGCGCAAATCCTTCCGGAACCCACAGCTGCTTCTTATTGTCGGCTGACAGCGTCAAACCCACCCATTGTCCGAAGGTGGGCGACGAGCGCCGCAGGTCCACGGCGACATCGAACACTTCGCCTTGGACCACCCGAACCAGCTTTCCTTGTGGCTGCCGGATCTGGTAGTGCAGCCCACGCAGGACGTGACGTGCGGATTTCGAATGATTGTCCTGGACAAAGCTGCGCGTGACACCCGTCAGCGTCTCGAAGGTGCGCGCGTTAAAACTTTCGAGGAAGAAACCGCGATCATCGCCAAAGACTTTCGGCTCGAGAATGATCACTTCGGGAATGTGTGTCTTTGTCGCCTGCATCAGAAAATGTCGTCCTTCAGAATGTTCTGCAGATAGGCTCCATAGCCGCTCTTCACCAAGGGCTTCGCAAGCTCTTCAAGCTTGGCGGCATCGATCCAGCCAGCACGGTATGCGACTTCTTCCGGACAGGCGACACGCAGACCCTGGCGCTTTTCGATCGTTGCGATGAAATGGCCAGCCTCCAGAAGCGAGTCATGGGTTCCGGTGTCGAGCCATGCATAACCGCGGCCCATGATCTCGACGCTGAGCTGGTTCTGTGACAGATAGCGGCTGTTGACGTCGGTGATTTCCAGTTCGCCACGCGGCGAAGGCTTGATGCTTGCGGCAATATCGCAGACCTGTGTGTCGTAGAAATAAAGCCCCGTCACCGCGTAGTTGGACTTCGGCTTCGCCGGCTTTTCTTCGATCGACAAAGCGCGCTGATCCTGATCGAATTCGACCACGCCATACCGTTCGGGATCATGGACGTGATAGGCGAACACAGTCGCACCCTCGGTCTGAGACGCCGCATTGCGCAACAGCTTCTGGAAATCGTGACCGTAAAAAATGTTGTCGCCGAGCACGAGGGCGCTGGGGTCTTTGCCAATGAAGGCCCGGCCAAGAATGAAGGCCTGTGCCAGTCCATCGGGACTAGGTTGAACGCAGTATTCGAGGCGAAGTCCCCATTGCGTGCCATCGCCCAGCAGAGCCTGAAACCGGGGCGTATCCTGTGGTGTGGAGATGATCAGGATTTCGCGGATTCCCGCCAACATCAAGGTCGTCAGCGGATAATAGATCATCGGCTTGTCATAGACGGGCAGCAGCTGCTTGGAGACGGCCAGCGTTGCCGGATGCAGCCTGGTACCGGAACCACCGGCAAGAATAATGCCCTTACGGTTTGTCATGATGTGCCTCAGAGGATCTGTTCAAGAACGTGATCGACGCCAACCTTCCAGTCCGGAAGTGTCAAGCCAAAGGTGTCGCGAAGTTTTCGGGTATCCAATCTCGAATTGGCCGGCCGCTTTGCAGGCGTTGGATAATCCGCCGTTGCAATCGCCCGGATGGCATCGGGTGCGACCTGGATGGCATGACCCTTGGCACGCGCATAGTCGATGACGTGGCAGGCATAGGCGTGCCAGTTTGTTTCGCCGCTCGCGACCAGGTGATAGATGCCGTCGAGATCGGTGGTCTTGGTGGCAGCGAGTTGTCGAATGACGTGAGCACTCACGTCGGCGATCAAAGCCGCGGAGGTCGGCGCCCCGATCTGGTCGGCGACGACGCCAAGCGTTTCGCGCTCGCCGGCAAGCCGCAGCATGGTTTTCGCAAAATTGGCCCCATGGGCGCCGAAAACCCAGCTTGTGCGGAAGATTACGTGGCGAGCCCCTGTTGCAGCCAGCGCTTCTTCGCCGGCAAGCTTGGTCTTTCCATAAATACCTTGCGGCCCCGTCGCATCCGTCTCGCGATAATAGCCGTCCGCCTTGCCATCAAAAACATAATCGGTCGAATAATGGACAACGAGCGCACCCAACCGAGCCGCCTCTTCGCCCAGGATGGCCGGTGCGCAGGCATTGATGGCGTGCGCCCTTCCCTCTTCACTTTCGGCTCGGTCAACGGCGGTATAGGCAGCCGGATTGACGATGACGTCCGGCTTGAACTGCCTGACGGCGTCACGGACGGAGGCTTCATCTTCCAGATCGCAGACGGTCCGATCGAGTGCGGCGACCTCGCCAAGTGGAGCGAGGGCGCGTTGCAGTTCGAAACCGACCTGCCCGTTCTTTCCTGTCAGAAGCAGGCGCATGTCCCTCACGCTCCGTACTGCTGGCCAACCCAGTTCTGATAGGCACCGCTCGTCACATTACCGACCCAGTCCTGGTGGTCGAGATACCATTGCACCGTCTTGCGAATGCCGGTCTCGAAGGTCTCGGCAGGTTTCCAGCAAAGCTCGCGCTCGATCTTGGTGGCATCGATCGCATACCGGCGGTCATGGCCCGGCCGATCCTTCACAAAGGTGATCTGCTTGGCATAGTTGACTCCGTCCTTGCGCGGCGACAGTTCATCCAGGATGCTGCACAAGGTCTCGACGACCTCCAGATTGGCCTTCTCGTTCCAGCCGCCAATATTATAGGTCTCGCCCAACTGACCAGCTTCCAGGACACGGCGAATGGCAGAGCAATGATCCTTGACGTAGAGCCAGTCGCGGATCTGCTGTCCATCCCCGTAGATCGGCAAGGGTTTGCCGGCGAGTGCATTATGAATGCACAGCGGGATCAGTTTTTCCGGAAAGTGATACGGACCGTAATTGTTCGAGCAATTGGTCGTCAGGACCGGCAGGCCATAGGTGTGATGATAGGCGCGCACCAGGTGGTCGGAGGCCGCCTTGCTCGCCGAATACGGGCTGTTGGGCTCGTAACGATTGGTTTCGCGGAACGGATGGTCGGTGGGGGACAGCGTTCCATAGACCTCATCGGTCGAGACATGCAGAAAGCGGAAGGCCTGCTTGTCAGTCTCCGACAGCTCATTCCAGTAGGACCGCACGGCCTCCAGGAGCCGGAAGGTCCCTACCACATTGGTTTCGATGAAATCCGCCGGCCCATGAATGGAACGATCGACATGCGATTCCGCGGCAAAATTGACCACCGCACGTGGCTTATGGGTCCTCAGAAGCTCGCCGATCGTTGCAGCATCACCGATATCTGACCGAACGAAGACGTGGCTGTTATGGCCTTTCAGGCTTTGGAGATTTTCCAGATTGCCAGCATAGGTCAGTTTGTCGATGTTGATGACAGCTTCATTGCTGAGCGCCAGCCAATCCAGAACGAAATTGCTTCCAATGAAACCGGCGCCACCCGTCACCACAATCGTCATGTTATCTCTCAAACCTGTTGAAGCAGTATTTTTGATGCAAGCCATTTACGGCACTGCGCCTTCATTAGCGAGTTTTCTGCCAGATGCCACGGTCTTTTTGAAGATCGTGGCAACGAAGAACGACATCCCCATTCTTTTATCGCGCAAGAAAATGCATGCAGGTCCTGGCCAAAATCGATTTGGATTGAGCGTGTAGGATCAGGTCTCTAACCGCCCGCTACGGCCTGTCAAACCATGCCAGAAGCCGAGGCTCATCTTGCGGATATGGTCCAATCGATGCTGCGCAAATACCCCAAAAAACAGAAATTGCAGGACAAGACGCTGCAGGAGGATCAGCCGCCACGGCCATCCGATCCATGGCCGTTTGGCTAGCCAGATTGCATTCCGAGAGTGATAATAGTGCCGCAAAGGGCTATGAACAGGAACACGTCGACCGCGAAACTCAATCCATTCATCCCCAAGTGAATGGGTCATCATGGCGTCATGAACGCCGAAGCTCCTGAAGCCCAACTGTCTGGCGCGAAGACCCCATTCGATATCCACATAATCGATAAAGAGCCCCTCCTCCATCATTCCGATGTCTGAGAAGGCCTCACGTGCGATCAGGCAACCGGACGCGATCAGGAAATCCGTTTCGGACACCTTGGCATCTGCCTTTCGATGGCGACGTTTCAGTTTGAGGCCGTCCCGATAAACAAAGGGAGCTATTTCGCCTTGTCGTTCGTCGATATAGCTGGGTCCGACGGCCGCAACTCGCACCCCATGCCCTACAAGCTGTTCATACGCCTCAATGAGCCGGGCGACCATATCGGCTTGCGGAACACTGTCTTGATCCAACAGCAGAACAAAGTGACTGCCGCCACTCAGCGCGTCGCGTATCCCGATATTTTGTGCACAAGCTATTCCATAATTGTCACCGAGGCAGATGACCTTGATGTCTGATTGCCGCAAAACCTCTGGGATTTCGGTCCCGTTGCCGTTATCAACGATGAAGAGCTCGTCCACTTGGGGTCGAATGGCATCAACAAGCCGCAAAAGCTCGTCCTGAACCGGTCGATAGGTAACGATGACGCCGCTCGTTCGCGGCTTGCCCTCAGGCCGGAGTTCAGATTTCATGGACAACTACATTTTTGCGCAAGACGGCGATATCTCGGAACTGAGACGTGAGGGCTTCAAACCTTGTCAACAAGGACCAAGCCTAATCGAATTGCGCAGAAGGAAAGTCAAGCTTGAAGCGCTGATGACAGCGTATCAGTGGCACTCCCTTTCAACGATCAGGCCTTTCATGACCACTTTGAAATTTTCGCTCATGCCCCGTGAACAATTCGCAGACCTGAGCCTACACGAAAAAAACGCCTATCTGCAGGACCTGGTCAAGCAGTTCGCCATGCTTCACGACCGTGAACCTTGCGAGCTCGACCGCGACGCTCTCAGCCGGCTTCGTCGTTATTACAGCCGCAGGGTCTGGGCAGATCTGAAGCTGGACCAGCTAGAAGATAACGCAATCAATCGGGCCATTCGCAATCTTGGCGAAGCCATTCGCAACGAGAGCCTCCAGGCCGATGTAACTGCGGTCTTGATGCAGGAAAGCAAACCGAAGCGAATCCTTCGCTCGGCACCTCCAGCAGACGCACAGCTCACTTTCTTTGTGCCAACTGTCTACGACGCACCGATCAAGGACGACGTCAATCTGATGGATGTGGCACCTTTCTCGCTCAGCAAACGGGCGAATGCCGGCATCATCCGTTATGAGCTGAAAGACAGCCTGATCACGATCGAGGGAGGTGCCGAGACGGGCCTCGCGACCGTTTTCGACTATGACATCTTCCTCAACATGGTGTCGTATCTGGCAGACGAGGTGCAGCGTTATCGCCGAGAGGAGAACAAGGGATTGCGGCCGAGCCTTCCACCGAAGACCTATCGGCCAAGCGCCTCGCACATCTTGAAATTTTGCCGCAGATCGGATGGTGGAAAGTCTTACGAAGATCTTGAAGCAGCTCTGGATCGGTTGGCCAACACCACCATCAAGGTCGTCAATCTCTCCAATGGTCGCCGCCGGCAGGTCGACAGTCGTCCTTTGATTGGCGGTTATAGCGTCGTCAGTCGTACCAATGCCAACCGTATCGAAATGATCGAGATCACCATTCCCGACTGGGTCTATACGAGTGTCGTTCGCAACGAAAAGACAATCCCGCTTCTGACGCTGCACGAAGATTACTTCCTTATCAGCTCAGGCCTTGGCCGCTTTATCTACCGCTTGGCGCGCAAGGCCGCGGGCAAGGGAGAAGCCACCTACAGCGTGCGAGAGATCCACAAACGCAGCGGCTCCACGCAGGAGTTTCGTAAGTTCGCCTATGACCTTAAGGAGTTCGTCATACGCACACAGGCCTTTCCGATGCCTGACTACGATCTGTCTCTTCAGGATGGGAAGGACGGGACGGTACTTGCCATGAAGCGACGAGACGAACTGGATCATTCGTCGCCTTCCATCCTGCTTGCCGAAGAGTGATACCCCATTTTTGTCGCGGGATTCCGTACTTGGCCGACGACAAAAATCTCTCTCGGACTCCGTACTTGACCGACGACAAATTGCGGCAGGTATCTTTCCGTCCAACCGACCTCGAAACCGTACTTGAGCGACTTTTTTCCGTACTTTGCCGACGACATCCCGTACATCGCCGACATTTTTCCGTACATCGCCGACGACAAAAATCACTAAGTCTTTGATTTAAAATCCAAAAAAAGGTATTTTTTTTCCTAAAACTATATAAAACACCTAAAACAAGACAAAAACTCAAACAGCACGACAAAACGGGCAGAAAGATCGGGCAGGAAATGGCTCGTGAAGAGATGCAAAGGTTGCCAAGAGCACGACAAAAATAGATTGGCAGGACGCAAGAGACGTAATCTAACCACATGGGTAAATCGTCTTGACGTCGGTCATGTCCGAGCCTTTGAATAGATTACCTCCGATCCTGCGACGCACTTATTTTGCGCTGCCATATTCCCTTTCCAGAAGCGCGACGGCTTTCTCAAAGGCTTCGCCTAGAACCCAACCTTGCGCGTCGGCAAGCGCGTAGAACTGAGCAATCGTTTCGGGGCGTACCTTGAGATTCAACTGTGCGGATCGACCGGTGCGGCGCCGTCGAACTGACACAGGTTTGTCGAGACGCACCGGTGGCGGGGACTGTTTTGCCTCACGGCTCTTAAAATTGGTTCTTGCTGCCGCTTCCTCGATCTTGGCCCGATCGGGTCGTGGAACCGGCTTTGGACGGAACGAACTCAAGTCCAGCAAGTCTGGAGTTGAGCCAGTGCCCTGATCATCGTCATCACCAAAACCGAGGCTTGGACGTTTCGTCATCACGCCGCCCTCCCCTCACCTAACTGAATGGCCTTCAGTCTGGTGATGACTTCTGCGGCGAACTCCATGGCGTTCTGGATTGCCTTATCCAGATTGCTCACTTGTTTTGGATCGAGCTTGGCAAGAATCCCACCGAAATCGAGAAGATCGCGATAGGCCGCGCGTTCGACGATCGAGTTGGACATGACTTCAATACCGGCGGAATGCAGCTGTTCACGAACATTTTTGAGGGAACGTGATGTCACGGCCGCGCTGACACGGGTGAGGAGAACAGCATAAGGGATCTGGCGTTTTGCCATCCGCGACTGGTTTCGGATCAGCTTGATGGTCTTCGAAGCGCCTTTTGCGTCCATGGAGGCGCCTTGGGTCGGGATGATAACCAGGTCAGACATACCGATGGCATTAGCGACCATAAGGCTTGCAGTGCCTTCCAGGTCGATGATGACAAACTGGTACTCGCTCGCTGCGTCTTCAACGAGATCGACGATTGTGTCTTCGGTGACATTGCTGATGATTTGAATATTCTCTGGTTTGCCTGGCAAGGAACCCCATTGGGAGATCCAGCGCTCCGGATCCGCGTCGATGATCGCAATTGATGCACCGCGCGCAGCGAGTTCACCAGCAAGCAGCAAAGCAGATGTTGTCTTGCCAGCCCCACCCTTGGGGTTTGCGAATGAAATGACAGGCATGGCGCTCTCCGTTTTTACGAATCCAGTTCATCAAAAAAATGCTAACAGATAGCTACCATATATCCATATAGTATCTAGTAGCTACCATATATTAATTAGTAGTATCTGTTAGCAAAAGATACCAGATAGCTATCTAGTAGCCATATGCGAACGAACACGGCTGCAATCGGATCTTGACCCTATATTGCTTGGAATTGTGATGGCATCACACGTGCGCAAGAGTTGGCGCCCGAGAAGCGCTGTGCCCAATGCGAGTACCTCACATTCCTGTTGTCTGAGGAAGAAGCCGCCGCCTTGGGATCTGCCGCTTCGGATGTGTCAATATGAACGTGTCGACCATCATCCGCTCTCTTTCGTCGGAAGGGGAAGGGCGGCAAGATAGCGTCCGGACAGCTGCTGTAATTTCGGGTGCGATTTTCGTGAAGAAAGCGGTGGAGATTTCGCTTTGGTTTTCCGCGAGACGTCAGGTGGGCACCTAGGCCCCTCGGAGAAGGTGGAGTTGCGAGACTTCAACCTGACCGAAAGGAAGACCCGATGACCGACGACAGATTACCTCTTGCCGAGCTTGCCGCGAAGAGCGGCGATCCGGATTTTCTTCGATTGATTGCCGAAAGCGTGCTGCAAATGATCATGGAGGCCGATGTGGACGGCCTGATCGGAGCCGGACGCTACGAGCGTGGCGAAAGCCGCCAGACCTGGCGCAACGGCTATCGCGACCGGACGCTCGACACGCGGCTCGGCACCTTGAACCTGAAGATCCCGAAGATGCGCTCCGGCAGCTATTTTCCCGGCTTTCTGGAGCCGAGGAAGACGGTGGAGAAGGCGCTGGTGGCCGTCATTCAAGAAGCCTGGATCAATGGTGTATCGACCCGCAAGGTCGATGAGCTGGTGCAGGCCATGGGGATGACCGGTATCTCCAAATCCTCCGTTTCCAAGCTGTGCAAGGATATCGATGAGCGTGTGAACGCCTTCCTCAGACGCCCACTTTCCGGCGCCTGGCCGTATCTCTGGCTAGATGCGACCTATCTGAAGATGCGCGAAGGCGGACGCATCGTCTCTGTCGCGGCAATAATCGCGGTGGCTGTCGACACGGACGGCAAGCGGGAAATCGTCGGCCTGCATATCGGCCCTTCCGAAGCCGAACCGTTCTGGACGAGCTTCCTGCGTGATCTGGTGCGCCGAGGGCTGACGGGCGTCAAGCTCGTCATCTCCGATGCTCATGAGGGATTGAAGGCCGCCATCACCCGTGTGCTCGGCGCGACGTGGCAGAGATGCCGGGTTCACGCCATGCGCAATGCACTCGCCTATGTGCCCAAGGGACAGCACACCATGGTGGCCGCCGCGATCCGCCAAGCCTTCATCCAGCCTGACCATGACGGAGCCGTTCAGACCTGGCGGCATGTCGCTGACCAGCTCCGCGCCAGATGGCCGAAGCTCGGAGCCTTCATGGACGATGTAGAGGCTGACGTACTTGCCTACATGGCGTTCCCGTCCCAGCATCGCACCAAGCTCCACAGCACGAACCCTCTGGAGCGCTTGAACAAGGAAGTGAAGCGCCGCGCTGATGTCGTCGGCATCTTTCCCAACGAGGACAGCATTGTCCGGCTCATCGGAGCTGTGCTCCTCGAAGCCAACGACGAATGGCAGCTTCAGCACTGCTACATGCAGATCGAGGGCATGGCAGAGCTCAACACACCAACAATTGAGGAGGAAAAGCCCCTTCAGATGACACCAAAAGCCGCCTGATCATGACGGCCCGGTCCAACGCCCGAAATTACACCAGATTGACGGACGCTATCCAAAATCGCCCCCGCTGTATCTGGAGCAAATCCGGTGGCATCAAGGATTCCTGTTTTCTACAAATCATGAGATTCTTCTTTCATGACGAAGCGGCGCCTTCCCATGGTTGAGCATGCCGACACGCTTTCGCTAAAGCGCTGCAAGAGCTCGTGACCGGTCTGGTGGAGCGGATTGATCGAGCAGACCCCCGGATTGAGAAGCTCGAAGCTGAGAACCAGAGGCTTCGGGATGAAAACAACCAGCTCAAGCTGGAAAACACCCGGCTGAAGATCGACAACCAGCTTCTGCGCGACGACATTGCGCGGCTGAAAAACCTGCCGCCCGCCCACCCTTCAGACCGTCGGGTATGGAAAAAGGCGACGGGCGGCAAGACGCTCACCGGCAAGGATCCCCCACCCCGGCCGCGAGGGCCGAAGAACGACACGAAGCGCGTGACGCGTGAAGACGTTCTGCCTGCCAGCGTGCCGCCCGGATCGCGCTTCAAGGGCTACAAGGACTGCTTCGTCCGGGATCTGGTGCTGAGGGTCGAGGTGGTTCGTTACCGTCGGGAATGCTGGGCGACGCCGGAGGGAGACACCATCATCGCACCGGTGCCTGCGGGGATACGAGGTGGCTTTGGGGCCAGCCTGCGCCGGTTTTGTCTGATGCTGCATGCGCATGGCCAGGTAACGACACAGCGAATGACGATGTTGCTCAACGACGTCGGTATCGAAATCTCCAAACGCCAGGTGGTGCGTTTCCTCACGGAGCGGCTGGATGGCTTTCACGCGGAGGATGCAGCCGTCCTCCACGCCGGCCTCGTCTCGGCGCCTTACGTGACGGTCGATGACATCGGTGCCCGTCACGCCAACCGCAATTTTCATACGACGCATATCGGCGGTGAGCATTTCACCGCCTTTCGCACAGCGCAGGCGAAGTCGCGACTGACCTTTCTGGCCCTTTCGTGCGGCAACTATCAGGACTATGTCCTCAATGACGCCTCCTTCACTCTGCTGAAAGATCGGCAGGTCGATCCTACCCTTCTGGCCCGGTTGAACTCGCACAAGCCGCTGCGGTTTTCCAACCAGCTTCCGCTTCTTGCCTATCGGGCTGAACATGGTATCGACATCTTCGACAGGGACATCATCCGCCCGTTCGCCGAGGCCGGCATCTGGGGTGCCATCCGCCATCATGGGCTGGTCGGCAAGGCAGTGATCGTCTCCGACGATGCCGGGCAGTTTCGGGTCGGTACCCACGCGCTGTGCTGGGTCCATCTATGGACGCCCCCGACTTTGCAAGAGATAAGTTGCCACCAATGGCGATACCTGCGGCTGCAGTCATCTATTCGGCCTCTTCACTATGCCGCAACTTGCGACAACGGCCCTGATGGTAGATTCGCAAACCAGCTCCCAATCACGCGGACGAACTCGAAGTTCGATGCACCCAGCGGGATCAACTGGTTCCCGTTAGCCCGGTTTTGCCATCACTCGCTCTTTACCCTCGCAACCGCATCGACCAGACGAGGTCGAATTCTGACTATGCGTTCTTCATCGTTGCACCTTCCCCAGGATGTCCGAAGGTTCCGCCGAACCGGAGCAGTGCCCAGATTACGCGGGCCGTTTTATTGGCAATGGCCACTGCGGCCACATTGGCCGGCCGACGGTCCAAGAGCTTTTCCAGCCAACTCCACGAGCGGCTGCACCACCGCATGACGCTGCGACTTCCATGGATCAGGAGCGTTCGCAAATAGCCATCCCCACGCTTGCTGATTCCGCCAAGCTTCTCCTTTCCGCCCGTCGAATGTTGGCTTGGAACCAGTCCAAGCCAAGCTGCAAAATGGCGCCCAGATTTGAAGTCTGCTGGTTGCCTCATCGAGGAAACGAGAGCGGTGGCGGTGACAACACCCACGCCAGGAATGGTCATAAGCCGTTGGCAGGTCTCACTTCGCTTAACCACCACCATAAGATCTCGATCTATTCGAAAGAGCTTCGTTTTAACCTCGCGAAGTTGCTCGACGAGATAGCGCAGAGCATGGCGGGCAACCGCGGGAAGTTCGTCGAACTCTTCGTCTTCAACAAGCTTGGTCAGTAGCCCGATATTATGGGCTCTGTTTGGACCAATAATGCCAAATTCTGTTAGATGCCCACGGATGGCATTGATCAGTTGCGTTCGCTGACGGATCAACATTTGCCTGACACGGTGAAGAACAATAACCTCCTGCTGCATCTCTTCCTTGATCGGAACGAAACGCATGGTCGGTCGAGTCACTGCTTCGCATATTGCCTCTGCATCGGCAGCATCGCTCTTGTTGGTTTTGACGTAAGGTCTGACATACTGTGCCGGCAAAAGCCGAACATCATGGCCAATGTCTCGCAAAAGACGTGCCCAAAAATGGGAACCTGGGCATGCTTCAAGCGCAACGAGGCAGGGCTGCAGGGTCCGGAAAAATGTCTCAACCTCCGCTCGCTTGAGCTTTCGCCGCATGACAAGTTTACCGGTCGCATCGGCGGCGTGAACCTGGAAGACGGATTTTGCGATATCGAGACCAACAACACTGACGTGAGCTTGCATGATAAATCCTCTCGTTGACGACGGCCGACTATCTTCCGCCGCGGGCTCAGGCGGAAGGGGGCGTCCATACCATCACGCAGAGCGATTGCTGCACAAGCTGATGCCGGCAACGCCGCGCCAGGTAAAACACGTCGAAACCCTCCGCGAGCTGATCTGGCTCTTTTACAAGCAGCTGAAAAACTATCAGCGAAGTCCCAGCCAACGTGCAGCTCACGGTCTTCAGGTCCGGTTTGATCGAATTTTCTCGATCCAGACCGGCTATGGTGACCTCGACAAGCTCCTTGCTCGGCTGAAGCGCCGCAAGCCGGAGCTGCTCAGGGTTCTGGAGCGGCCCGAAATCCCGCTCCACACCAATGCGTCGGAGCGAGATCTGCGTGGCTTTGTCATCAAGCGGAAGATTTCCGGAGGGACGGTCAGTCGCAATTGGGCGCCAGGCGCGCGACAGCATGCTGGGCCTTTCCAAGACCTGCCAGAAGCTTGGTCTGTCGTTCTGGCACTATCTGGGCGATCGGCTGGGGATCGGCACGTCGCACCCAGCCATTCCCCAACTGGCCACGATGATCGTTGCCAGATCCTGAGCGCATCACCGACGGTCTGGCTTCGGGAAGGACACGACCTTGCCGTCGTCGGACTGGATCTGACCCGCGGTGTCGAGCACGTGGACGCCGGTGGGCTTCAGCAGTGTCGGCGAAACATTCCATTGACGGTTATCATCGGCATGCACCGTCACCGTCTTCTTGTTGCGACGGATCACGACACCCCGGACCAGAGCGCCGCCAGGGCCTTCAAACTCCACGCCGCTCCCCACCCTGATGTCTTGCAGGGCCGCCGTGGTTCGCTGGTGATGCAAATACTGCAGACGCTCGACGATGCGTGCGTTGAGTTCGATAAGGGTCGCCTCGTCCAGGCTGTCGATATCGATCTGCCTCATGCGTTGTGCCCTACCCTCCTGTTCGGCGTTACGGCTACCATGCCGATAGCGCCGCTAGCAGGCAACCGGACACCGGCCTGTTTTCGGGCACCGCCACCGAATCTGCCCCGCTTACGTCCCGCTTAGTACCTGGAGCAAATCCGGTGGCAGGAGGGATTCCTGTTTTCTGCAAATCATGAGATTCTTCTTTCATGACGAAGCGCCGCCTGCCCATGGCCGAGCATGCCGACACGCTGTCGCTGAAGGCGCTGCGAGAACTCGTGACGGGTCTGGTGGAGCGGGCTGATCGGGCAGACGCCCGGATTGAGAAGCTCGTAGCTGAGAACCAAAGGCTTCGGGATGAGAACGACCAGCTCAGGCTCGAGAACACCCGGCTGAAGATCGACAACCAGCTTCTGCGTGACGAGATTGCGCGCCTGAAAAACCTGCCGCCGCGCCCACCCTTCAGACCGTCGGGAATGGAGAAGGCGACCGGTGACAAGACGCTCACCGGCAAAGATCCGGCGTCCCGGCCGCGAGGGCCGAAGAACGACACGAAGCGGGTGACGCGTGAAGAGGTACTGCCTGTCAGCGTGCCAGTTGGATCGCGCTTCAAGGGCTACAAGGACTGCTTCGTCCGGGATCTGGTGCTCAGGGTCGAGGTGGTTCGTTACCGTCGGGAATGCTGGGTAACGCCGGAGGGAGACACCATCATCGCGCCGTTGCCTGCGGGGATACGAGGTGGCTTTGGGCCCAATCTGCGACGGTTTTGTCTGATGCTCCATGCGCATGGCCAAGTCACGACGCAGCGAATGACGACCTTGCTCAACGACGTTGGTGTCGAAATCTCCAAACGTCAGGTGGTCCGCTTTCTCACAGAGAGGCTGGATGGCTTTCATGCCGAGGATGCAGCCGTGCTCCACGCCGGCCTCGTCTCTGCGCCTTTTGTGACGGTCGACGACACCGGTGCCCGTCACGCCAACCGCAATGTTTATACGACGCATATCGGCGGTGAGCATTTCACCGCCTTTCGCACGACGTCTTCGAAGTCGCGACTGAACTTCCTGGCCCTGCTGCGCGGCAGCTATCAGGACTATATCCTCAACGATGCCGCCTTCGCTTTTCTCGAAGACCGGCAGGTGGACCCTGCCCTTCTGGCGCGGCTGAAGAGAAACGAACCGCGGCGGTTTGCCAATCAAGTTCCGTTTCTCGCCTATCTGGCTGAACATGGTATCGACATTTTCGACAGGGACATCATCCGCCCGTTCGCCGAGGCCGGCATCTGGGGTGCCATCCGCCATCATGGGCTGGTCGGCAAGGCAGTGATCGTCTCCGACGATGCCGGGCAGTTTCGGGTCGGTACCCACGCGCTGTGCTGGGTCCACGCAGAGCGATTGCTGCACAAGCTGATGCCGGCAACGCCGCGCCAGGTAAAACACGTCGAAACCCTCCGCGAGCTGATCTGGCTCTTTTACAAGCAGCTGAAAAACTATCAGCGAAGTCCCAGCCAACGTGCAGCTCACGGTCTTCAGGTCCGGTTTGATCGAATTTTCTCGATCCAGACCGGCTATGGTGACCTCGACAAGCTCCTTGCTCGGCTGAAGCGCCGCAAGCCGGAGCTGCTCAGGGTTCTGGAGCGGCCCGAAATCCCGCTCCACACCAATGCGTCGGAGCGAGATCTGCGTGGCTTTGTCATCAAGCGGAAGATTTCCGGAGGGACGGTCAGTCGCAATGGGCGCCAGGCGCGCGACAGCATGCTGGGCCTTTCCAAGACCTGCCAGAAGCTTGGTCTGTCGTTCTGGCACTATCTGGGCGATCGGCTGGGGATCGGCACGTCGCACCCAGCCATTCCCCAACTGGCCACGATGATCGTTGCCAGATCCTGAGCGCATCACCGACGGTCTGGCTTCGGGAAGGACACGACCTTGCCGTCGTCGGACTGGATCTGACCCGCGGTGTCGAGCACGTGGACGCCGGTGGGCTTCAGCAGTGTCGGCGAAACATTCCATTGACGGTTATCATCGGCATGCACCGTCACCGTCTTCTTGTTGCGACGGATCACGACACCCCGGACCAGAGCGCCGCCAGGGCCTTCAAACTCCACGCCGCTCCCCACCCTGATGTCTTGCAGGGCCGCCGTGGTTCGCTGGTGATGCAAATACTGCAGACGCTCGACGATGCGTGCGTTGAGTTCGATAAGGGTCGCCTCGTCCAGGCTGTCGATATCGATCTGCCTCATGCGTTGTGCCCTACCCTCCTGTTCGGCGTTACGGCTACCATGCCGATAGCGCCGCTAGCAGGCAACCGGACACCGGCCTGTTTTCGGGCACCGCCACCGAATCTGCCCCGCTTACCCTAACCGTGCCGATCAGTTGGGAATTTTAGCTGGGCATAAGACACGGAAATTATGGTAAATCTTTCGTTAAACGGAAGGTACTGATGACTTTGTGTCCCTCACTGATCAATTCCGTAGAAATGACTTATAACCACCGATAAGTAACCCTTATCGGTGGTC
>NZ_JAPPRJ010000009.1 GCF_026672545.1 Rhizobium sp. SL86 | reverse complement strand
CAGGTTCTCCCACCCGCCGACACGCGTCCGTTAGGGCGCACCCATGCCTTCCTTAAGGATAGGGCCATAACGATCCACCATCTCCGCAGCCCGGCGGTGACCGGCGCGCCGGTATCCAGAAATAACCGACCATGCCGAAACCGCCGGAAGAGGCCCCTCCCCAGGCTTTGCCAATGCCATTCATGACTTTAACAGGGCCACATAACGACCCACCATCTGGCCAGCAGGGTGCCGGCGGCGCGGTATCGAAATAACAGACCGTGCCGAAGCCGCTGCGGAAGAGGCCCTCTCAGGCTTTACCAATTCCATTCATGACGGCAGGACCGTAAGCGATCAATAACCATCTCCATGGCCGGCGGTGACGACGCGGCGGCCAATGTCTAAAAGAGCTCCGAAGGCGGAAAAACCGGACTTGATGCTGTCCCAGATGCGCGACAGACGCGAGCTGACGATCGACCAGTTGCGGTAGATGAGATAGGCTCCGGCTACGATGGCCGCAGTGCGATGCCAACCGGGCTGACGAGGGCGGCCAGCGCCGAAAGACCCGCGCCGATCACAGGCAGGACCAGCCCAAGCGCACCGATGCCAGCGGCAGCGATGACGCCAGCGCCAGCGAGCGACAGCGCCTGGCGTACCATGCCGCCGGTGGCCTTATCCGGTTTCTCGCAGCCACTTCAGAAGCGCAGCGAGGTTCTCGTGATCATGGGAAGCCCGGGAGCCAAAGGCAAAGCCGACCCCTCGCGTCCGGCCTGCGTGCCGATCTCGTTGAAGATCGTCAGCTGCCGGTTGAGGCCTTCCATCTGCGTCTCGAAATCCTTGTCGATGACCGAGCCGGTGGCGTTTGCAACCTCTTGCCTGATCCGCTTGTACTCATCGATATTCGCGAGCATCGGGATCAGGAAATCCATGACCTGCATGTCGCCAAAAATCGAACCGAGCTTGCCGGCGCCGTAGATCTTCTCCAGCTGCTCGCGGACGGAAGCCAGCGCATCGGCGCCCTCAAGACCGTTGTCCTTGGCGGTCTTCAAAAGCCCGGCGATTTCCTTTCCGGAGATCCCCGTCAGTTTCGAGATCTTCTGCACGACGGCCTCGATCGGGTTGATGCCCTTCGTGGCAGCGTCCTTCATCACGGCTTCGATATCGACGCCAGCTTTCGCGAAGTTCTTGATGGTCTCGGGCGCCAGGATCTTCGAGAGGAAGTTCTTGAGGTTGTTGGCGGCTTCCGCCGGATCGCTCGTGCCTTTGCGGGCGATCTGCAGGGCAGCACCAAGGGTGTTGACAGCTTCGCGGCCGGTCACACCAAACTTCGCCATCTGGCCTGTCAGCGTCGGGAAGTAGCGTGCCATGTCCTTTAATTCGAAGGCGCCTTCCTTGCCGGCCACCACGAGGCCGGCCATCGCACCCTCCAGCTGATCGGCGGGCATGCGTAGTGTGGTTAGGAGCGAGGTCGCCACGCCTGCCATGTCGTTGAACTCGGCATTGGCCGCGGTCGCAGAGCGACCGATCAAACCGATCGACTGATCGACCAGCGTCGGATCGACACCGGCTGCGATCATCTGGCCGGCACCCTTGGCAATGGTGTCGGAATACTGGCCGACGACCAGGCTCAGTTCCTCGTATTTCGCCTTGGAATTTTCGACGAGATCAAAGGCAGCTTTGCCGACGAGATTGGACGTGCCGGCGATATCGAGGAGCTGCTGCTGGAACGCGGCCGCTTCCTGGATCGGACCCATGAACGAAATGGCGGCAACGGCGCCGCCGACGAGACCGATCTTTCGGGCCATGCCGGCAATGCCGTCGAGCGTCGAGCGCAGGCGGCGAAGCGGACCTGTGAGCAGATCCTTCAGCCGGACGATGACGTCCAAGGCCATATTGCGATTGGACATGGGCGCGCCTCGTTCGAAGATAGCCGCCAAGCTATCGCGCGCGCGAAAAACGATCATGCCCGCATCGGCGGGCATGATCTCGTCAGGGGGTGTTGAGTCTAGCCACTTCCTGGCGCCAGGCCATCACCATGTTCCACCAGTAGGTCAGCGTGCGGGCGTCGAATGCGTCGATCTCGGCAGCCGAGAAACCGGTACCATCGGCCAGCGCGCCGATCATCACCGGCCAGTTTTGCGGCCACTCGTCAAAAAAGAGTTGAGCACCCGCCCGCAGTCGGCAATGTCGGCCGCATCCATCTTGTCGAACAGCTTGTTCATCACCGCCTGGCTGATCTTGGTCGATCGCGCGAAGGCGACCACATTCATCATGTCTTCGCTGGCGGCGGCAATCGCGCGCTGATCGGCGCCGGTCAGGCGATGGAAGGTGAGCTGCTTGAACACGCGTTCGCGGATCTTGCCGTCCTTTTCGACGCGAACGTCTTCGGATAGAGGAGCGGCAGGATCACCGTGCCGTCTGCATTGACGATCGCGCGTCTCGGCAGTTTGTCGAGGTCGCCGGCATCTTCATCGACGATGTCGTTGTCGTCGAGGTCGTTGTCCTCATTGACGATGTCATCCTCGCTGGAGACCTTGGGGGCTTCGACGAGAGCATCCTCGTCCAGGTCAATATGGGTCGTGCGACCAATCTTCGTCATGCGAGGATCTCCTCGGCTACGCCGCCCATCCATTTGAGCGGGATCTTGCCGCCTTCGCCGCCGGTGATCACCGGACGATCGCCTTCCAGGAAGGCGTCGTTGATGACGAAGGTCTGGCCGGTATCGCAGCGCACCTGCAGCTCGCCCTCCGTCTCGTCGAAGAGGTCGGTCGCCCGCTGGCCGCGCTGCAGGTTGGTCGTCGCATTGACTTCCGAACCCTGGAATTCGCCGGCGCGGCCGACCGTGCGTCCATAGGTAACGCCGGTGTTCTTGATGCCGCCGAGGCGGATGGTGGCACCCTTTTCGACAGGGATCGTCCGGCCGCGCCAGACGATGTCGATGATGCCCAGAACCTGTGTCATGGGTCAGTCCTCCTAAGCGTCGAATTCAAGCGAGCCGGCAAGCACCATCAGGTTGCCGGCGATGCTGATTTTCTGGCGACTTTCCAATCGCTGCCTGTCGTCGGTCGAGCGTTGGAAGACGCTTTCCCTGATCTTCTGCGAGACGTTCTCGATCCACACCTTCTCGCCGTAGAGCTTGCAGCGCGCACCCCAGGACGCATGCATGCGCCCAGGCGTGACGACAGCCGTTCCCGGATCGGTGTCGTCGTCATCACGCCGCACGAGCGCCGCAACGTCGTCGTCATCGACCAGCTTGGCGCGCGGATACAACAGCGAGACATAGAGCGCCCAGTCGTAGCGGATGCGCGATGCCGTCGCCGGCACCATGATGTCGAGCCAGGCACGATCGGCAGCGCCCAGATTGGACGTCTTGTAGGTGGTGATCATCCGGCTGATCGTGGTCGTGCCATCCGACAGATGGTCGAAGGTCGAGATCCCGCGATTGAGCAGCAGGTTCTTTTCCTCGTCGGTGAACTGGTCAGCCGCCGCCGGCGCCATCACGCCCGGAAGCACCAGCGAGCGCAGCTGGCGCGCCGGATCGTTGGTGAGGTGGAAGCTTGCAATTGCCATGGCGGTCGCGGCAATCGTGTAGGCCGGCGTCGGCGAAGCCTTCATGCCGCCGCAGGTAAGGAAGGGGTAATTGGTGAGATTGCCGAAGGTGGACAGTTCCCCGAACGTACCACGCTTGAAGGTGAAGCCATGGCAATCGAGCTTCGACATCGCCGTGTAGCGCGCGGTCAGCCAAGTCGCGAGCAGACCGAGATTGGTGGCATCCGCCCAGGGCGTCACAAGCTTGGTGATCCAGGTGTTGGTCAGCAGATCGAGCACCGACTGGACCGACGGATTGCCGGCGCCACCCGCCATGGCGGCGACCGTGATCGTGAGGCCCGAAGGCACCGGCTGGACGTCGGTATCGACGCGCAGGTCGATCTCGTTGCCGACCTCGCCACCGTGACGCGCCGTGCAGGTAACGACGCCGGCAGCCGACGCGGCGGTCACTTCCATGTCGAGATCCGCGTTGATCGCGGCGGCAAGCTTGGTTGCCATCGCTGTCACGTTGTCGGAGGTCAGCGCGGTAAAGCGCACCTGGCGTCCACCGATGCGGAAGCGCAGCACGACAGCCGAGGAGGCTGCTCCGACGAAGGTAAAGGTGCCGGTCGATTTGACCGCGCCTTCGGCATCGGCAAGCGCTGTAACATAAAGCGGCGTGACTTTGTTGGCGTCGCGGAAGGCCTTCACCATCTTGGCGCCGACCGAGCCACGGCCGAAGAGCACGTCGCCTTCGGCAGCGCGTGTCACTTCGATGATCTGGCCGGGAGCAAGCGTTCCGGCCGCCAGCTTCTGGCCAGCGATCATTGCCTTTTCCGGCCAGGCGAAGACGCCGGCATTGCGGTAGTTCGGCTTCACTTCCAGGAAGGTGCCGGGCTCCAACCAGTCATAGGGGATTTCGTCGAAATCCATGGTCACTTGCCTCCTTTGGGCTTGGTCGTCTTGGCGGGGGCTTCGGCCTCGGCCGTTTCGGTTTCGGTTCCGTCGTGGGGCTCGGCCTCAGGCGCCGATGCGGCGCTTGGCGGTTCTGCCTCGATAAGATCGCCATCGGCCAGGCGCCGGCGGCGAAACAGGCTGTCCTCGATGTCCATGCCGGCTGCCGGGATTTCGGTCCCGTCCGGCAGATGGACTGTGCGGCCCGGTGCGGGCTTCAGGAATTTCATCATGGGGCATCGTCCAGGGTGAGGGTGTCGGATACGGGCACGGCGTCAGGATCGGGCTCGACCATCCAGTCGATCGACAGCGCACGGAAATCGTCGGGTGTGATCAGATCGAGCTTGCCCGGATGCGCGGTGCAGTAGATCTCGAAATCCACCTGGGCGATCACGACCGCCTCGTCGCTCCAGCCGTCGGCGATCACGCTGTTGGCGCCAGTCACGCTCACAGGCCCCGCGTCCGGAACGGTCCAACCATGCATCAGGGCGATCGCGACGTCGGCCATGGCATCAAGGCCGATCCCCTTCACGTCACCCTTGAAGCGGGTTTCAAGGCCGTTCGAAGCCTTGAAGATGAGGATCAGCCGCCAGAGCATCCGGCCGGAAAGCATCCGGCCGCTATTGGCATCGGCCCGGAAGCCAACCCAGGCGAGACCGATGAAGGGAGAGAGCCGCGCCAGGCGCTCGAATTCCTTGACCGTCATGACCTGCGGCACGCGCTCGATCGCAAACGTCTTTTCCGGGAAGGCGAGCCGCAGCCGCTTCGTCAGCAGCGGCTCCATCTTGCGGATGTTGGTGTATTGCAGGGTGAACCCCATCAGAAGCCTCGCAGACTGTCGAGCGACATGATGCGTGACCGATCGGACATGCGCGGCCCGGAGCCGACGGCAGGACCGGCGGGCAGGGCAACCGGCACGTCGAGATTGATCAGCTCTTTGGCGATGTTCTCCAGCCAGGTGATCGTTTCCTTGCGCGCCTTGCCCATCTCTTCGGAGGGCTCCATGTGCTCGCCCTGGGCCAGCTCGTAGCGCGCCAGAACGCAGGAAGCGCGGACGATCTCCGCCGGTGGAGCCGCAATCGGCACCAGGTAACGACCACGGATGTAGCCGTCGATGACCGATGACGCGTCGGAAAGTGCCGTCTCGATCTTCACCGCATCCACCGTCTCGGCTGTGCGATCCTCCGGCTGCGAGAGCCGGATCATGTGTGTCTCGCCGAAGCGGGCAATCATGTCGGTGACGGTGGCATACATGGGTGGTCCTTCGGCTTTACTCTCGTAGCGTCGTCTTCAGTGCGTGGGGTTACTTCTTGGTCGAAGCCTTCTCGGTCGCGGCCTGTTCAGAGGCCCGCAGCTTGGTTTCCAGTTCTTCGACCTTGGCCTGCAGTTCGGTGATCCTCTCGGCCGCCTTGTCGCTGACGGCCTGGTCAAAACTCTTCTGCAGTTCGTCGATCTGGATCTGGACGCGCCGGTCCACCTCGGCCGTCACGCGCGCCTCGAAATCGGCTTGCGTCGTCGTGCTTTCGCCGTCCGCTACATCCCGCACCGTGAAATTCGGATCGGCCTTGAAGGCGTTGATCTCGTCCGCGCTCCAGCGATCGGCGTCATAAAAGGCGCTTGCCGGATGGGCGATACCGTTGCGGCGCATGCCGGGCGACGTGCAGATGATCTGGATTTTCTTCGCGCTCATGCTTCTTCCTTTCGGGTTTCGAGAAAGCGGCTGGCATCAACCGTTTTCCGGAGACCCGCCGCCGGCGGGGAGGCGCGCCGGCGGCGGCAGGCGACGCGGGTGGTGTGCCCCGCGTCGGGGCAGGTCAGGCGAGGTAGGGAACCTTCACGACCTGCACCATGCGGGCCATGATGTTGGTCTCGCCGCCATTGGTGAGTTCGGCCTCGACCAGCTTGCGTGCGGTGATTTCAAGGGACGGTGGCACGAGCAGCTTCTTGGCGGAAATGTTCAACACCTGGCCGGAACGGCGGCGGATCGTGCTCATCGCAGTCAGCGCCGCCGAGAGGTTCGCTTCGTTCAGCGTCGCCTTCGATTTGTAGGCGGTCTGCCAGAGACCGAGGCCGGCATTTGAGCGCCCATCGACGCCCCAGACGAATTTGCCCTGGTAAAAGACGTTTGGATCGTCAGGCGACTGCATCGGGGTAAGAACGAAGGGACGACGGGTCTGATACACCAAGGGCTTCACTGCCTGAGCATCATCGACCAGGTACCAGGCGGGACCGGCGCCATCTGTGAAGTTGGCAACAGAGATCTGATTGCCCTGCTCGTTGTAGCCGGGATGGTCCGTGTCGAAGAAATACTGGCCGTCGTAGCACTTCAGCGTCTCGCCGGTCTTGAAGAGCGGCCAGCAGAGAAGATCCGGGAATTCGGCAGCATCCTGACCCATCTGTCCGGCGACCGGCGTGAAGATGCCAAGCTGATCATCCTCGATCTGTTCACGCTTGATGGCGATCGTCTTCTCGAAGGTCTTGTTGCGGATGGTGTAAGTCAGCGCGCCAAGATCATGGATCATGCGATCGCCGATCCATTCGCGGAAGCCGGGCAGATCGTCCAGGCGCGGATATTCGTTGATCGCCGAGGTCGAGGGGACGGGCATTGCCACCATCGTGTAGAGCGGCGAGATCGAAGCGAACCGCTGATTGAAGGCGGTCGAAAGCCCGGTATAGATGGCGCGCAGCGTGCTGGCGTTGATATCCATGGTCAATCCTCAGAGGGTTGCGAGCCAGACGCCGTCCGCGTCGATGGCGTCGATGGTGCCGAGTGCCAGCAAAGAGCCGGCCGTCAGCGTGAAGGTGTCGTCGGCCGAGGCGTAGACGGTGGCGCCGATATTCGAGACGGCAGCACCGGCGAGCGGGATCAGCCGCACGTCCTTCTCGACCGTCACGAACAGATCGCCGGTGGCGCCGCCGCTGTTGTCGGCGCGTTCCTCGGCAAAGCCCATCAGCTTGACGGCAGAGGCATGGCCTGCCGGCACGGCTTCTTTGTTCGCGGTGATGCCTACGGCGGCGCCGCCGTAGATCTTCTGGCCGCCCAGAACCGGATAGCCATAACGGCGACCAAGGCCGGGCTTCTTTTTCGAGCGGATGTCGTCGGTCGCAGCCATGTCAGAGATCCTTTCCGTGCAGCGCCTTGGAGCGATCGGCGAAGATCTTTTCGTCGATGCCCATCATGGCGGCGATCTGCTTGTCTTCGGCAGACAGTGCAGCGCCGGCTTCCGGCTCGCGATGTCCGCCAAGGCCGCCGGCATTGATCGACGGCAGGAGAGCGATCTCCTTCTCGACCTCTGCCGGGTCCTTCATGTGGCGGGCGATCATGTGATCCTTCAGCGCCGGCACGATCTTGCCGGCCTTGACGGCCTCTTCGACCACCGAGACCGCCTTGTCGCGGGCATGGGTCGAGATCAGCGTCGTGAGCTGGCTCTGCAGCGACGTGACCGTCGTCTTCAGCTCGGCGTTTTCCGCCTCGGCGGCGGTGACCTTGCCGCGTGACTGCAGCGCGGTGACAAGCGCGTCACCGGTCACATCAGCCGCCAGCCCGGTCGCCACACGGATCTTGCCCATCAAAGCCGTCTGCGCCTGGTGTTCGGCATGCATGGTCGAGATGGCGCTGAGGGCTTCCGCCTCGGTTGCCGTCTCGGGAAGGCCAAGCGCCTTCCGGAGCTGTTCGAGCATATCGCTCTCCTGTTGATGATGGAGGGAAGTCAGAAAATCGAGGTTCGGATCGTTGGTCAGCGCCACACGAAGAACCTTGGCGATCTTGTAGGGCTTGGCGGCCGAATGCAGGAAAACCGGCGAGAGGTAGCCGTAGGACTTGCCTCTGACGATAGTCTCGCCTTCGGACGTCCACTCGACACGACCCCACAGGCCGTCCTCGCGCGCCTGCAGCTCGACGATCCAGCCGCGCGCCGGCGACGGATGGCCGGACTTGCCTGCCAGATCGATCGAATGGTTCTCGTCCACTGGCAGCTTGCGCCCTTCGGCAGTGAAGGTGGCAATTAGCGCCGCCAGATCCGGAGCGGCATAGGGGCCGCGCCCATCGACCCCCTTGAACTCGGTGGCAGGCAGAAGGTGCAGCCAATCCGGCACAGTGCCGTCGGCAGACTGGATAGCGATGAGGAGGGCGTTGATGTTTTTCAGCATGGCCGGAAAGTGCCATGCGCCGCACGATCAGATCATGCCCGCCACGGCGGGCGGCATGTGCGGCTCAGGTGGTATCAGCGGGGGAGATAGCGCTCGACGAAACCGAAGACGATCTCGGCGATCGACGTTTCATCTTCGGCAGATATACCGAGGTAGCGGCGGGCGGGCAAGGTGACGCTCTTGGCCTTGACGAGATCGCCGCCGATGAAGAAGACAAGCGCCGAAGCATTCTTCGGCACGATCGTCGCGCCTTCCTGGTGAACGCGGGCGTAAATCTTACTCGTTCCGACGTGAACCACGTCCTGGCCCGCCTGGGAATTGATGCTGTCGCGCAACCCGCCGCTTTCAGTGAGGATGCGGGTGTTGCGTTTGGTGGCCGCATAAGCGGTGTTCAACGCCTGCCAGGCATTGCCCTCCGGATCGGTCTGGGTGACGAAGCGCATATGCGTCGAGGCGACCAGTTCCGTGCCGATCGCCGCCATGACCGGTTGCGTGTTGCCCATGCGGAAAGCGAGGGTGCGAAAAGCGTCCTGGACGGCGCGGTCCTGGATCGTGACGGAAATGGAGACGCCGCTCATCGACGCGCCTTCTTGAGGGAGACGAGATCGAGCCAGCGCCGATCACCGTCCGCGATCGGGCGCACGGCCATCGTCCAGGCACCGCCATCGACGCGACCGGTGACAGTCACCGTGCCATCCTCCGCCGTCCGGATGCGGGCGCCCTTCTTCAGCAGCCGCCCCGGGATCGTGGCGAAGACATCAGCCTCGGATTTGCCCGCATCCGTGCGGATACGATCCGCTGTCAGCCGCAATTCGTCTCCAGCCTTGACCGAGGCGATGTCGAGACCGTCCTCGACGACGGCAACCGGCGTCCAGGACCCGTCCGGCCATTTGCCCTTCAGCGCCGATAGAACAAAGGCAACGATATTGGCTTCTGTTGCCGAAACCGCCTTCGGACCAGGTGCCGTCTGTTTCAGCCAGGCCATGCCGGGATTGTAGGCGAAGGATGGATCGACCCCGAGCGGCTGATCGGTGCCCAGCTGGTCAAGGTCCGGCGCGCGATCGGGGCCGCTTTTGCCCAGGCGCTTCAACCGCGCCCGAGAAATCGGAATGACGAAGCAGCCGCACCGGAACCCGTTCGGCGGATAGGCCGTCACCCAGAACGGATCGTCGGCCGGATAGATCTTTTCGTCCCATGCCTTGTGCTGCAGGCGCGGATGAAGCGCGCCGGAATGGCGATATTGCCAATAGGGAAAGGTCGCGAGCGTGTCCGGCTCGGTCATCTGGGCATAGCGGCCGGCAGCATAGGCGGTCGCAAGATTGGTTTCGAAGATCGTTCGCGTGCGCCAGCCGCGTTCGCCCTGATAGGACCAACCGTGCGTTTTCACGATCTGGTCGAAATCCTTGCGGAACTCCTCGATCGTCGTGCCTTGCGTCAGCGCCTTCTCGATCGATGCCCTGAAGTCATCGACGAGCGCCACCGTATTGGCGCCGGCGACCATGAACATCTTCGAATGCGCCGCATCCCAGACGTCGCGCCAGCTCTGCGTCGGGATGGAGACTTTCTGCCGGAAATAGGCTATAGCTTCGTCGAACGGCAGATCGAGCGATGCACCCGCTGCCGCCATCCTTGCCATCAATCCTGAAATCGAATTTGAAGCCGTTTTGAAGGCGATAGGCGCGGTTCGCGACTTTGCCCGCTTCTGCGTTACCTCCAGGCAGGCGAAGCGCGTCAGCGGGCCGCTATTCATGACCGCCCCTTCAGGTCGTCGATCAGTGACGCCTGGCCCGCCAGATGCGCCAGTGCCATGCCGCGGGCCATGGCTTCCGTCAGGTCGTCGGGAGACAGATCGAGCTTCGCAAGCCGTGCTGCGGCATCGCGCAGATCGGTCGCCTGCATCAGTGCCTCGCGCACCTCTGCTATCATACCATCCATCGCGTCGGCCGCTTCCCGCTCAAGCCGGTCGGTCAGGATCTCGATCTCGTCGCGAGGCTCCGTCGCGTGCGCCGAGGCGAAGAGGCGATCGAGCGCGGCGTTGGCGGAAATCGGCTTTGCCGGCGGCTTGGCTGCAGGCGTTGCGGGATCTGCCGTTGGTACCGGTGTTCGTCCACCGATCAGCACCGCATCCGGCTTCGGTGTCGGGATGCCAAGGCGGTCGCGCAAATAGGCTTCCTCGGCGGTCAGCCCGTGTTTTGCCAGCTTGTCGAAAGCCTCGGCAAATTCACCGAGCGGCACTTCGTCCGGACGGCCGATCCGCACATGCGGGTAGCGCTCCTGCGGCCCGAAATTGAATGCCACGATGTTCGGGATGAGCTGCTGGTTCAGCGTCGAAGTCGCCATGCCGGCATCATCGCGCTCGATATCCTCCTGCACCAGACGATGCTCCTGGCTCACCGCATGGCCGCCGGAGACCGCATCCGTCGTCGTCGTCTGGCCGAGCACCAGCTTCGACACCTGCCGATCAAGCCAGTCGGCGCGCCGCTCATACATGTCTGTCGAGCTGCTCTTGGAGCCGACCTCATGCAGTTCGATCAGCATCTCGCGGGGAATGATGGCCGCGCAATCGCCGGCAATGCCGGATACCGCACGCCAGAGCACATCCTTTTCCGCCTCGGTGGCGCCACGGCCATATTTGCCGATCCGGATCGGTTGGCCATAGTTCTGGCAGAAGATCGCCCAGTCCTTTGTCGTGAAGCTTTTGAACATCCATGCCCAGAGCGCCACGCGGGCAATGCCTGAGCGGATGGTGAGACCCGACTTCGACTTGTGCCGGTGGATGACGAACTTGTGCGGCGCAAGCGGCAGACCGTTCACGCCATCGCGCAGAAGGACGGTCTCGCCGTCGGCGCGATCAAAGGTAAACCAGCGTTGCGGCCGCCAGATAAGTTCACGCGGCGCCATGATCCCGGACTTGTACTGCCAGTCGGGCTCCAGGATCGAGACACCCTTGCCGATCGCGTCCAGCATGTCGAAGAGCGAGGCGCGCAGCACACCATCATCGATCCAGGACTGGATCAGTTCGGCATGTTTCTTATGGTCCGCGCTGTCGGACGCGGGCTTCACGGTGATCGGCAGCTGCGCAACCGACCGCTTGCGGGTCGCCATGACGGCGGAATAGTGCAGATCGCGCTCCTCGACGTCCTCGGCCAGTTCGAAATAGGCTTCCGGCTCGCCGTCGGCTGCAGCGCGCAGAATGCGAGACAGGCGCTGCGGCGTGAGACCGTCGGCCGGATGGCCGGAGACCACCTGGCGCACGCCGCCGACCTGTGGCGTCGCCTCTGGAGTGGTCAGCGACAGCATCTGTACGACGCGGCCCATGAAATCCTTCAGTGACGCCATCAAAGCGATCCTCTCAAATACACATCGACGGTTCGGCCGCGCCGATCCTCGTCGAGCGGCGGGCCGCCATTGTGGCCCATGGCCGTGGCAGGTTTTGTCGGTCGGTTGGTCTGGTAGCCGTAGGCAATCGCGTCCTGGCTGGATGCAAACCAGGCGAGCGCGCCGGCAGGTGCCGTGTCGCCATGCCGATCGTAGCCATCGGCGCCCTTGCTCGAATGTTCGTCCGGCACCTTGATGATGCCGTTGACGTAAGCCAGCGCCTGGTGATCGGCGAGCACGTCGGCATCATGGGGCAAAAGCAGGCTCTTATCCGTGAAGGCTTCGATATAGGCCGGCATGTTCAGCGCGTACCACTTGGCCGACAGCATCACCTCGTGAATGCTTTCCCCCCAGCGCTGCCGCGCCTTTTCTGCCAGATACTGGCCGTTGCCGCGCGCATCGAGCGCGCCGCCGGACAGACGCGGCAAGCGGTCGCCGATGTAAAACAGAATGTCGCGCTGCTGGTCGAAAGGGATGTTCTTGAGTTCGACGACCAGGCGTGCGCGACGGATGAGATCCGAGCCGATTTCGAAGACAACGATCGCCGTCTTGTCTCCGGAACGGGCAAAGTCTTCGCCGAAGACATGCTCGCGATCGGCATCAAGCGCGTCTAGAAGCGGCCTCAAGACGCCTTCACAAAACTCTGCGGCCTGCTCCTCGCGCTCGAAGTCTTCGAGGTTCTTGAACTCGTCAGGACGGTCCCAGCGCGCCACGGCCGGCAGGTCGCGCGACATGCAGCTTTCGATCAGCACGCGGGTGAGCGCTGCACCCTCTGCCTCGGCCGGGATCGCGTCCAGTTCCTGGCGCATCTTCGCCGTGCGACTACCATAGGACTTGCGGATCTTCGCTTCCCAGGTGTCCTGCTTCTCCTGGCTCCATTCCTCGCCCTTGATCAGGCAGACGCGCTTGAACAGACCGTTCCTGATCGCATCCTCGAAGGAATAGCGGTGGATTTTGAACCCGTTCTTGCCGGCACGAGCTTCCTTCACGAACTCGTTGAATGGGCTGCTCACGCCGTTATGCGACGAGATAACCCGGACCTTGCCGCCCCAGATCAGCAGGGCGTTTACGGCGTCGATCACGTCGTGAACGTTGCGGTGAAAGGCGGCTTCGTCGATGCAAACGACACCCTGCAGACCGCGAATATTTTCCGGCCGTGATGAAAGCGCCTCGATCCGGAAGCCGGATGAAAAGCGGATGATGTAGCTTGCGATGGCGTTTGTGGTGCCATCCTCGCGCTGATCGAAGAAGATTCCGTCCTCGATCGTCAGCAGCTCTTTGGCCACGACCTTGGCGAAATGAGCGGCATAGCCGATGAACTCGCGGCCTTTCGGCTTGCTGTCCGGAATATAGAAGTAATTCTGCCCGCCGGCCGACCGCTGCGCCGCTGCAATCAACGCCGCATCAAGTGCCTCGGCAAACGTTATCCCTGTGCGGCGACCTTTCTCGCATCCCTTCAGGTCGCTGTCGTCCGCGATCCAGTCCTTCTGATGCTCCATCAGCACGCCATCGGCGAGCGGATCAAGATCGTCGGGAATATCGCCACCGCGCAGGAACTCCTCCGGAAGCTTTTCCGGGTCAGTGGAGAGAACAGGTGGGTCGATCCACTTCCCTTGAGGCAGACCAGGCAACGCGGGCGCGCTCATTTTGTGGTGACTTCCGGCTTCTTCGGTCGAACGCCGAGGAACTCGCGGCGGGCGCGCGCAATGGCTTCCTTCGAAATGCCTGGTTCGTTCGACAGCACGTCCAGCGCCTTCTCTGCCTTGTCCTTCATGTCGGCTTCGACCTTGCGCAGCTTCTCTTCGGCTTCCAGCTTGAGGCGGCGGTTGGAGGAGGTGATTTGTGCGGACGAGGCAGCGCGCAGCGCGTTCGCCAGTTCCATCGCACCCTTCGGCGATATCCCGCCTTCGCCGGCATCCTGCAGCACTTCGAAGATCAATGTCTTGATGGCTTCGGCCGCGATCAGCGTCAGATCGTCGGAACCTGCGGCATCCATGCGCTCGGAAAGCGTCGAGGCAATCTCGCGCGTCTGTTCGAGCCGGCGGGAGATGATCGCTAGGCGGATCGAATAGCGGTTGAATGCCGAAAACGACGGGATGTCGAAATCGAGACCCTGTTCGCCCTGGAGCGCAATCAGCTTCCGCTTGAAGTCGCCAAAGATCTCGACCTGTGTGCGTCCTCTATCCGCCAGCTCTTGCGCGGCCCAGCTGACGATCGGCTCGCACTCTTCCGGCAACTGGTCGATGGCGGTCAGGCGTCCGCGTCCCCTGGCCATGGTCAGGCTCCGGGTCTCGACGGACGCTTCACGCCTTCGATCGCAGTCAGGCGGTCGATATGGCGACGGCCGAGTTCGGTCAGCGTTGCGATCTTGACCGTGCCAGCTGGCACGACCGCCACGGCGCCCATGGTTTCCAGATATTCGATCTGCTGATGAACCCACGGCCTTTCCATGTTGATGGCAAAGGTGGTCAGGACCTGCTGAAGGATTGAAGAGTTCAGGCTCTCATTGACCTGCTCGCCGAGCGCCTTGAGGATGATCAGGCGTGCTTCCTCGCGCATGATCCGCTGAAAGTCGGTGGCCAGTTCCGTCATCTCTTGGCTTGCTCCATCAGAAGTTCATGTAAGCGCTCGCTCGTTGCGGCGATCGGGCGAAGGCGTTCTTCCAACATGGCGAACCGGCCGTTCATTTCCGCCAGCTGCAGTTCCATCCGGTGTTGCGCTTCCCGATCCGGCAGGTGCTTCATCTCTCCCTCGATCGCCTGGATGCGGCGGTCGTGATCGATCAGCTTCTTTTCCGATTGATCCATGCGTGCGGTGAGGGTCTTTTCCCCCGAGGAGAAATAGCCCTTGGCGTGACCGAGGAGTGCGATGACCGCGAGCGCCAGGCCGAGATACTGAGAGATTTCGGAAGGCGTCATTTCGGCTTCGCTTCCCCGACCGCTGCGGCGCGGCGTGTTTCGCAAATGCGCAGCGCCGCACGATCGCGGCCCCACAGGTTGACGGTCTCGGCGCCGGTCAGATCGCGATCCGGCAGGTTGACCGGGTCGGCGCATTTCATTTTTGCTTCGGCGGGGATTTCGGGTGTCAGGATCACGGTTCGCACGATCGGCTCCCGGTCACCGGGCGAGCAGGCGGACACGATCACGGCCAAGGCCGCAAGCGCCATCATCCGGCAAGCGAGCATTGTCAGTCTCCAGTTGGGCAAGTTGTGCCTCGACGGAGGCGACATGGGCACGGGCAGCCTCCTGGGCTGCCATCGTTTCCCTAAGCTTCTCGGCAATTATCGCCTGGGTCGCGGCCTCAGACTTGGCGATTTCCGCGTCCCAATGGGCATCGCGCTCTGCAATTGCCGAGGCGCGGGCATCCCCGACCAGTCGATCAACGGTCGCAAGGCATGCCCAGCAGATGCCGGCGGCCACGAGCGCAATCAGCCCAAGAACGATCAACGGCGTGGCCGCCTTGGAAAGCCAGGCGGTCAACATCAGCTTTCTCCCTGGGCATCAGCCGGCCTGACCGTGGCATCGCGGGCCGCCCTATAGTCGAGCGAGCCGAAGCCACGATGGATGCCGAGCAGCGCTGCGATCAGTGCCACCATGGACGGCACGGCAATCGTGCCGAATTCCGTCGCCTGCCCATTGATCGCCGCGCCGATTGCCAGGATGACGATTACAACCCACGCCATGATCGACGAGAGCCAGAGGTGTTGCTTCGACGTCGAGTAGGACGGTTTCGACATGGGTCTAAGCCTCCCCGAGCGCTGCCCAGGTAGCGGGGTCAGCGATGCCGGTCTGCTGAAGATCATGCAAGGACTGGAAGGCCTTCAGGGCCAATTCCGTCGCGGGTCCGAAATCGCCATCAATGGCGATCTGGGCGCCACGCGAGACGAGCAGCGATTGCAGTCTCTCGACGTCCTCGTTGTCGGAAAGGCCGCGATAAAGAGCCGGCCATTCCTTGGAGAAGGGGGTGGGTGTGGCGATGGCGGTGAGCTTGGCAACCGCCGCTTTTGCGCGTGCGAGCTTCTCCTTCCGGTCAGCCAGGCCGTTGCGACCTCCATTGATGATGCGGGTGACTGTAATGACGTCGTCGCGGTCGGCGGGCTCGTTGAGGCGCTTGATCGCCCAGAAGTAGATCGCCGACCAGGCAACCCAGCGCTCCTCCATTACGAGGTGCGGTTCAGCCTCAAAATCCGGCACATTGCCCGGCAGTTGCTTGCGCATCCAGGATGTGAAGGCGCGGTAGTTTGCGCGGCCCGTCAGCTGGATCGGGCCGCGTCCTTTGAACCGCCGTCCGTCTCCGGATTTGACGTTGCCGAGATCCGTGCGTCCTTCATAAGCAGCGCCGCTTGCATATTCTTCGAACGTGCAGAAGCTGTCGCTTTCATGCGCCAGCTGCGACAGGAAGTGTGCCACGCGCAACGGGCGGTCGATCTCGTAGAGATCCATGAGATCGGGGAGCGACAGCCGCAGGATGGCCGCGTTGGTCTCGCGCGCCTTGCTCCGGTTCGCCGGAACCGGGCCGCCAATCTGAAGGAAGGTGTCCAGGGTCAGTGCCTGGGCAAGGCTGGTTGTCGGCATAAAAAAGCTCCAGGACGCGTTGCGATCTGGAGCGAAAATGCATGGTTTCGGCGGCAGTCATCATGCCCCCTAGCGGTTGCGGGGTCAGAACATCTCGATCTGGCGGGGATCTTTGCGGGTCTTCCTCTCAACCAGCTTCTTGGCGCGGGCACGCTTCAGAAGCCTGTCGACGCCGCCTTCGGTGAGACCAAGGCGCTTGGCAATCTCACGGTTCGTGGCGCCGGCCTTGTGATAACGCACGGCCCGGAATTCGCGAGCAAGAGGTACCCGTATATAGCCGCCTGGGAACATCTTGGAAAGCCTCACCGCCGCGTCGGCGCCGATCGCCGCCGGCAGTTCCGAACGGTCCGGATCTGACGGAATATAGAGGCGCACACCGGCATGGACCTCGACAAGCCGGAAGAAGCCGTCGTCGCCAAGCGTGTCCTTCAGCTCTTGGGTCAGGTCTTCGGGCATGGTCGTTTCTTTCGGACTTCGACGCCCAACCCGTTCATCACCGTGTGCCATTCACGATCCGTGACAGCCGCCAGATAGAGGACTGGCTTGCCAAGGAGGGCAGAGACAGTTTCGTCGAAACCATTGCGGGCCGACAGGCTCGCATCCGGGTGCAGGATCTTCCATTGCGCCCAAGCCACTTTCGCGCCGTCCTTGGCAAGCCAGTCGAAGCCGTTGGTGTTGCCGTACATCACGCCGGCTTCGCGTTTCAGCCAGGCCTTCAGCGCCTCGATCGCCTTGTGGGCATCATCGGGGAAGTGAAGGAAACGGACGTGGTCGATGCCCGTCTGGCGTTTGACGAAGGCGAGAAGGGCACTGTCCCGGCGGTCACGGAAGACGCCGAGATTGTAGCCGGCGATCCAGAGCGCCTGGAGTTTCTTCGCGTATTTGCCGGACAGTGCTTTCGAGGACTGGCGGTTGTCTGGCTTGAACCCTTCGTTGCGGAAGACCGCGAGAACCTGGACGCGTTCAGTCTCGGTCATGTCCTTGGCGGATGTTTTGCCCGTTAGGTTGGCGAGCTTCGCACGGTAGGTGTCGTCGTCCAGTCCGAGGTGCTTCTTTGCAATGTGAAGTGCGGCGAGTGAGGTCGTCATGCGATCCTCGCTTGCGGAATCGACGAAGGGCACGGCACAACAACCGAGGGAACGTAAGTCCGGGGGTGTTTGCCGATATGTTTGAGCGCAACTGGTTTCGGAAGATTTTGTTGGTCGTCATCATTGCGGCGATTGTCCCGTCGATCATTTTTGGCGAACCTCGCTTGATCGAAGGACAGAGGGGTGGTGACGCTTGGCGTAACATCCTGTTCGACTTCCAGACGCTGATCGGAGGATTGCTGGCGATCTTTGCCGCGTGGTGGACGGTCGACACCATGGAGCGGACTGATGTGTCCGCAGAAGCTCGACATCAAAGAACAATTGATGAAGGTCGAGCGGTCGAACGCAACTCGCATGCGAGGCATCAAGAACTTGTTGATCTTTCGCAGAGAGCCGAGAAATTGAAGGTCGAGCGTGTGATAAACCCCCAACGAAGTGAGGTTGAGGTACTGGATCGGAAAGCTAGGCAGCTTTCTGAGGTATGGCCCAGGATTGTGAACGGAGAACCTGGAGTGTGGGGGCGGTGGGTCATTGCAATCAATTCCCTCGTCCGCGATCTTCACGATGTCTTGCACCGCCCGCAATTCGTAGGTGGAGAAGAGCTTTTCGACGGCAATTTGGCATTTGTCGTGTGGACTCTGCGAAACGGTTTGGCCGAGGTTCACCCATGGGTGACAAAGGCATACTACTTCGCCACTGAAAGTCACACTTATGAAGATGAAGGCGCGCTTTCGTTTTGGAGCGACGATGGGGGAGAGGAGCGTTTGAATAAATTCGTTTCCCTGTGCACCGATTGTCTGCCGGACTTGATTAGGGCGCTCGACAAGATGGGCGACCTGTATAACCTTTCCGGTGCTCGCTGAGCTGAGCCGCTGCAGTAGATTGACCGTGTTGCTGCTTCTTTTGCTTGCGGTATGAAGCTTTATCATCTCACGCCCTCGCCAGATCAATCGTGACCGCCTGCCAGCCGTCCTCCGGCTTCTGGCGCGTGTAGAACCGCACATATTCCTTTGAGCCGGTAATCCGCATCGCGTCGCGGATGGCATCCATGGCCCGCTGCCAGCGCACGTCCTCGATCGAATGGCGCAGCAGCATGAAGATCTTCGAGCGATTGATCTTGCCCTCCTTGTCCGTGTCGAAGGCGTCCGACACCAGCGCCTGGATCTCCGGCCGGCTGTCGGCCGACCATTCGTTCAGGCACTCGTCGACCAGCTTCTTGGCGACCTGCAGTTCCGGCCCAAAATCCACCTGGTCGGCCACCTGGACCTGAACCTTCATCAGGCCGTCGAAGGTCTGATAGGTGCGGTTGCCCTCGGCGCCGCCGATCTTGGCGCCGTATTCCTGGGCAAGCAGGGCGTCGAAGGTGCCGAGATCCAGCATCGTGTGATCGCGAAACCGTGCGATCTGAGCGTTAAGATCAAGCGCGAAGGCCATGATCTTGCGGACGGTTTCGTCTTCAAGCTTGTGTTGGGCCTTGACCATGTGGACCGGGACGTAGCCGCCCTTGGCGTCGGTGAGGAACTCGCGGCCGTTGATGATGGTGACGCCATCTGTGCGGTTGGTTTCTTCGATGATGACAGCTTCCATGGTGGTTCTTCTCTCTGAAATTCAGGCGTTCTTAGCGGTGACGGTTTCAACGAGGCGCAGGCAGGGCTTGCCGGCGTGGCGCGCGTTCAGCGCAAGCTGGATGATCCGCTTTTCGTCTTCGGTTTCGCGCACCAGTTCGATCGTCGTGTTGAGTTGCTGGACGAGGGCGGCGGTGTCTTCGCTGGAGAGCCGAAGCCCTCCGTGGATGGCCGGCTTGATCCGGTCGCGGATGGCCGTCAGTTCGATGAGTGCGGTGATCATGAGCGGCTTCCTTTCGTGAAATCGGGCCGGATGACATTGCCTTCGGCAGCGAGGATCAGGCTGCCGGCCGTCTCGGTCGTCAGGGCTTCGAGCGTGGCCGCCTGGGCGCGGCCGAGTTCGGTGAGGCGATGAACGGAAAGCTCGGTTTCCAGGCTCTTCGACAGCTTCGACAGAACCGAGATCCGTTGTGTCAGTCGCTTCACCTCCGGGCCGGTCATCGCAAGGCCGGTCTTGGTGAAGGGCTGGAACTGACGCTTCAGCAGATCGAGTTCGAAGGAGAGGGCGGAGAGGCTCATGCCATGTCCTCCACGTCTCGGTTCTTCCAGGCAGCCTCGATGTCGCGGATGCCGACCTCGCGGTTGTCGCCAAGTGCGATCATGCTGGCGAGCTTCATCGTCTTGTCGATCTGGCCGAGTGCGCCGCCCTTGAGGCCGATGCCGGTCAGCAGGCGGGTGCATTCAGGATCGGTCACGCCCCATGCGCGGATGAAGGCGGCGATGTCTTCGGCATAGGGCTTCTGGCGCTTCAGGTGCTTGCCGATCCGCCGTTTCAGCTGGGCGTAGGAGCGGCCCTTCACCTGTGCGACGAAGCGGGAATAAACCTCCTCGTTGCCGACGAGTGCGATGCCGCACTGGTGAATATCGGAGAAGTGCCGCAACTGGTTGATCGCGTCATCAACGAGGTTCTGCGCCTCGTCCACGATCAGAAGCGAGCCACCACCGACGCGGCTGAGCTTGGCGCCGATCGCGCGGGTGAGGCGGGATGGGTTGTTCTCGTGCACATCCAGTTCTGAAGCGAGTTCGACCAGCATGCCGTGAACGGTCTTGGTGTGCGGGCTGATCGTGGCATGGAACACATGCGGGTGCGTCGCGCGGTAGTGGCGGCAGGTCATCGTTTTGCCGATGCCGGCCGCAACGGTGATGATGACCAGATCGGCCGTCATCTGTGCCCACTGCAGCGTCTGGGCAATTTCCGACGAGATGCGGGTTTTGACGAAGGCCGGAGAGGTTGGGATTTCCGGCATACCTGCCGCTTCAATGACGGCGGTAACCCAATTGCGGAGCTGCTTGTTGATGTTTTCCAGACGCCCCGGATAGGTGCCCGAAAACCACTGCGAGAAGGTGCCGTCCTTCGCGCCGCTGCGGCGGGTGACCTCGGCTTTCGTCCAGCCGTTGGCGATGGCGATTTCGGCGACCTGGGAGCGGATCTGGCGCCAGTCCTCAAGGTCGTCGGCATGCTTGTCAATAAAGGCCTGTTCCGGTTCAGGCTGCTCCCAGCCGGAATAAGGTCTTGTGTCGATATGCTTGTTCATGCGATGGTTCCGTTGGTTGGCCCCTTGTGGGGCGTATTGTCGGGCGGGTTATCCCCGCCCGTTTTTTTGTTCGGGAACCGGACTCGGTACATTTCGGCTCTGCACTGCGATCCCGACGCACTACTTCCGGGATCGATCCCCTTGCGGGAATTGGATGACCGCTGACCCTCCGGAGATCTTCGTCAGGGCGCGGGAAAAGCTGTCTTCGAATGCGGCGTCGTCCGGCAGCGCGGGTTGTGCGCTGATCTTTGAGGGAACGATGCGGGTGACCTTTGGCCGGTTCGGCTCCGGGGCGGGCGGCGTGTTGCGTATGCCTCGGCTGTAGAGGTCGGCGAGCTGCCGCGCCGTCAGGCGGGCATGGGTTGCCTTCTCGGCGGCGATTGCCTTGCGATAATCACCGCGTGCCTTTTCGTGCCGTCGGGCGGCTTCGGCGTCGTAGAAGCCACTGTCCTCAATGCACTCGGCCTCGCAGATCAGCATGTCCTTCAGATCGTAGACCTTGATCGCGCGATGCAACTGCTCCGGATCGAACCGGATGATGACTTTCTTTCCCGCGTAACCCGTGAGCGCTGGCGACCAGTAGCGGTTGCCATGCAGGTGGATCTCTCCGTTCGGCTTGCGCGCGGTGAAGCCCTCGGCGGCCAGAAGCCAAAGAGACCGCTGGGCAGCCGTTGCCGTGCGAACGATCGTGCCAGGTTCCGCCATGCTGGCGTTGAAAGTCTCGTCGAAGCTTCGGCCATCGCAGTTGCCGCCTTTGCGCCCGGTGCGGGCGTTGTGTTCGGCCATCTGGTCGTTCACCAACGCCACGAAGGTGTCGAGCGGCACGGCACTGCTGCCGTAGTTGTCGGGCTTGGCCTCCGGCTTGTTGCCGGTATAGGCGCCGGCGCAGACCGGGTGCCGTGAAATGTCGTCGGTCAAATCGCGGAAGGCGCGCTCGATCGGCTTCGACTGGCCGGAATAAGGCTTGGTGAAGCGCAGATCGATGCCAAGGGTGGTCAGCAGACCTTGCGGATCTTCATCGCGGATCTTGAAGCGATAACGTGTCGGCGACCGGCCGGTGATCCACTTGCTCGCAAAGGCGCGGCCATTGTCGAGCGTGATGATGTCCGGGATGCCGTAGCGCTCGACCATGTCGCCGATGACCAGACGCACGGTCTCCTTGTTCTCGCTGTCGGAGATCCGCCAGGCGACGAATTTTCCCGAATAGAGATCCTGCAGCGCGATCATGAAGACGCGGCCGATCCTGCCATCCGGGAAGCGGACGAAGACGTCGAACTTGTGGCCGTCCATGTTGACCGCCTGCATGGCGTGCAGGTCGGCCCGGCTGCGGCGCTGGGCGGGATAGAGCGCCTTCGCCTTCTCACGCCCCTCGCGGGCGGCAATCTGGACGGCTTCCGGCACTTCGTGATCGAAGCGGCGGCGAAGCGCGCGCTCCGTCGGGATTGGAGACCACTTTTTGGTTTTGGCGAGTTTCACCACGCGACGGTAGCAGGCGGAGAAGGTCGGCCGTTCCGGGCGCAGGTAATCACTTTTCAGTATGTCCCAGGCTTCCTGGTGGCATTCGGCCCATTTGGTCTCGGTGTTGTACGAGGGGGCGAGCGCCGCCAGCCAGTCCTCGCGGGCGTGGCCGGCCACCAGCTTGCGCCATTCATAGAAGGCAGACTTCGTCACACCCGCTCTGGCGCAGGCCATGGTGACCGCCGCGCGCGAGGTCATCCCGCCGGCTTCCAGATCCTCCGCAATTTGAAGCGCCTTCAAACGGGCTTCGCAGAGGATTTTATGCTCGCTCGAAAGCGCCTCATAGGCATGCCAAAGCTTCGACTTGCGCTCCTTCTGTAGGTTGCGGTCGTCATTGGCGGGAACGGTGTGGATGACCAGGAGCCGGGTCTGAGCCGCACGCGGCAGAAGCGAATAGTGATACTCCCAGACCGGCTTGGTCTTGCCGGGTACACGGCGAGCCAGGCGCTCGTCGCCGCGCCAGTGGGCGCGTGCAATCTTGTCGATCGCCGAGATATCGCGCGGCAGGTCGGGAAGCCTGGCTTCGGCCAGTTCGGCGACCGAGAAGAACTCCTTCATCGGCAGTAGCGGTGCGGGTTTATGAGAGCGCTTCGGTGACATCACAGCCCCCGCCGCTTGATAGCGATCGGAACCGACCGGAGGGATTTGAGGCGCTGCTGCAGCTCGCGTTGTTCCTGCTGCAGGCGGGCAATCTCGGCAAGCCGCGCTTCGTCCCCTTCGAGCAGGGTCAAGCCGTCCTCGGAAACGACGAGATCCCAAAGCCAGACGGCGCCGGTGGCGCGCACGAAGGCCTTGAAGCGCACAAGGCTCACATCGTGGCTTGCCTTGCTTTCGGCCGTGTAGGCGTCAAGCGTGTTCTTCGACATGTTGGGCAGGCCGAGGTAATGCGCCATGCGGCCGGCGATCACATCGCGGGAGTGCGGGCATTCCCGAATGGCGCGGGCCATCTCCCGTTTCAGGCGGGAGCGGAACCGCTCGATGTCGATCGTCGCGACCGGTGCGCGCACCGGAAACATTGGTTCGAGGAAGAAATCCAGCTGGGCAGGGTGCTTGCTCATTATGCCGCCTCCGACTTCAGCTCGGCGAGCAGCTGCGACAGCTGATCATTGGTGGTCAGCCCGATATGCTCGAGGAACTGCGCGCGGGTCTCTTCGCTGGCATCTTCCCAGGCGGTCACCAGCCGAGAGAGAAGCAGCGCCTGGTCGGCCTTGGCTTTCGGCAGGCGAGGGGCGGGGTCAACGATGGCAAGCGCCTTCTTGACGTCCGGCTCGGATTTGAGGGCAACGGCGACCTGACGCTGTTTCTGCGGTTCCAGCTTGGCCAGCGCCAGCAGCTGCGACTGGTTGTCGGCGGCTGGTGTGCTTTGCAGGGACGCACGGAGGTCCGGGTGAAGCTTGCCACAGATTTCGCCTAGCCTCTTTGCAGACGTCGGCGAGAGCCCAAGCTTATCTGCAACAGCCCTCGTGTAGCCCTTCGCGGCTTCAGCGTCGAATAGGACCAACTTGGTCCTATTCGTATTCCCAGGGTTGATTTTTCCGTACTTGTTCTCCCAAAGGTCGCGATACGCCTGCACGAAATACGCCCGATCGAGAACGGAGAGATCCCGGCGGTGCAGGTTTTCCGCCAGTTCCAACATCTGCGCATCGGCGCTGTTGGCCTTCACCACGATGGCATCGAGCATCTCGATCTCGTGGATTTCGGCGCCTGCGCAGCGATGGCCGCCGATGACGAGCGTGTAGGGGCGTTCGGCTGCTGGCGTGGCGCGCACGACAATCGGCTGCAACTGGCCATGCTCTTTCATGGAGGCGCCGATCACGGCGGCATAATCCCGGTCGATCGGACGCTGCCGGTTGCCGATCAGGATCTGCGAAAGCGAGAGCTGCTTGTAATCCGGCATCAGGCAACCCCTCTCTCTTCTTCCGTCTGCAGGAAGGCGAGGGCATGCGCCCGCTTGGCAATACTGCGGTAATGCGTGCCGAAACGCGGGCTATCCAGACGACGGTCGATGGTACGGAGTGCCCGATTGACGGCTTCCCGCGAGCGGTCCTCGACCTCGACGACGCGGCGCTTCGGCCATTTGAACTCGGTGACCATCAGGTGGATCACGACCTGGCGGGCAAGCGCTGCATCAAACCACTGATGCGGCGGTTCCATGATGTCGCGGATCGCCAGATGCGGAAAACCTTCGCGCACGGCCGCATAGCAGGAATGAAGATGGGCTTCGTACAATGCCTTGGAGTTGAAGCTGTTGATCATGCGAGCACCTGCGAGATCAGGGCGGCTGTTGCGGCGATGAGGCCGGCAATCACCAGGCCAAAAATCAGGAGCCAATCTGCCAGGCGGCAGACGCTGGAGCGGGAGGGGATGAAGGGGTTTTCCATGTCTAGGCCCGCGCTTCGTTTTGGCGTTGCGCCATGGTGGCGGGACGGACATAGTTTTCAGCGGGTTGAGGCGACTTCCGCAGACCGGAGGCGTGGTAACGCGTCCGCCAGAGCAGTTCTGGCCGTGTGCCGAGAGCTGCGGCAATCGCCCGCTCACCCTTCACATTGGGCTCCCGGAGCGTCGTTCCGGCGGTTCCTCTGGGGAGGTTATAGTCTCGATCGATCTGGAGAAGCGAAAGACCCGCCGAAAAGAGCTTGCCCTTAATGGTGGTGATTTCCGAAATCTTCTTATCGATACGGGTATGGGTCTGCTTGTCGGCTTGGCTGGGCCGGTGCATAGTGGATCCTCGTTGTGGAGAGGGAGACCCTGGCCGGTCTCCCTTTTCATGGGGGTTTTGGTCCGTATTTATGGAGAGGATAAAACTGAAATCAGCTTATGTAAAGCTGAAATCAGTTTTAACGCGTGAATTGCATTGGCGAGGCCTGAGAGTGATCCCAAAACGCCCCTTGCAGCGCGGCTTCGAACGCTCAGAAGGGAAATTGGAGACCCTGACCGTGATGTGGTCGCGAAGGCTGTGGGGGTGAGTAAGAGCGCTCTCGCTTCTTACGAGCGTGGCGAGTCTGAACCGACCGCTTCGGTTTTGAGGGCGTACAGCAGCGAATTCGGTGCAGATCTCGTTTGGCTTCTGACCGGAGATGGCGCGATGCGCGGAGGCGCTGCGCAGCAGCTGGTTGCTGGTTCATCGTCGATTGGGGACATCGTTCGGCTTCCCCGGTTCGATGCCAAGGCGTCAGCCGGAAACGGCCTAATAGCAGTTGATCAAATGCCTGCTGGTGAAGTTGCGTTTGGCCGTGAGTTTCTGCGCAACCTCGGAGCCAATCCAGAATACTGTTACATCCTGGAAGCTCGAGGCGACTCCATGTGGCCCACCATTCCGGACGGCGCGCTCTTGATCGTTGATTCCTCGAAAACCGAAGTCGATGATGGCCGCATCTACCACTTCAACGTCATGGACAAAGTCTTGGTCAAACGAGCCAGGTGGTCCATGGACGGAAAGCTACATCTGACCTCCGACAACCAAGCCGCCGGCTATCCGCCGGAAGTCTTCACGGCCGATCGCGTGCACGAGCTGAGCGTCGGGGGCCGGGTGATGTTTACGGGGCACGCGCCGATGCCGGTGCGGTAGAGTAGGCATACATATAGGGACGACTTTTGCGCCAATCTGTTACCGTCATTTTCGCTCTGACCGTCAGCGTGCTCGCGGCGCTCTTTTTCTATGATTTGGGCGCCGCAAATCGAGAGATTGAAGGCCGGAGCAGTGAGATTCGATCATACTTAGAGCGCCAACAGAGGGCGCTTATCGAGAGCGAGTGTAGGCTCCCGGATCTAAATTCCGTTGCAACTTGCGTGACAGAGATATTGGGTCAGTCGTTGGAGGCAATACATAATCAGAAAGACCTCATTGCTCAGCAGAAAGTGGCAGAATGGACCAAATGGGTAGTAGCGACCGGACTTATTCAGACCCTCCTCTCCGCCGCAGCACTTATTTGGGTGGCCAAGACGTTTGCACAAACGTCCGCTGCAACACGGATTGCTCTTGAGAGCACCGCGTTAGCCAGAAGTGCCTATGAGACGGAACATCGACCCTGGCTGCACTTTGATGAACTGAACGCTTTTAGAGTACGGGTCCGGGGATCGTTTGTTCGTGTTCACCTGAAAGTCGGTTTCATCAACTACGGCAAGACGCCGGCACGGAATATTCGACTGCATGCCAAGGCTTATACATACCCCTTAGGTGCCAATGAAATGATGTCGTCCTTCGAAACCTACGCTCGAAATAAAGGCACGTCCGCTGTTTACACTCTCGCGAGCAACGCAAAATTGATGGAGGAGACAGTTGCGGTTTATCACCTGGCTGAACACGATAACGATGACCCGTTCGCTCAGTCCGAGGTTCGGTACTTGGTCGTCTTCCTAGGTGCGACGTATTCCAGCATGATAGATTCCGATGCTGAATACAGTACAACAGCCGCTATGTTCCTAGAATTTAACGAGGACATGAGGCCGGTTGTAGCGCAAATGGGTGAAATCGATCCAGCTAATTTTACTGTGGAGCGACAGCCGAAAATGGATCGAATGAGTTAGCTACGTAGGCTGATTGCTAGCTTCACGTTCTGAGCGCACCATTCGACACAAAGTACCAGAAGATTTTTTCGAAGAAGGCAAAGAATCTTTGTTGCCACCGCCTCTCCCGGATCAAAGCTCTAAACTCGGAGATCAGGCGACCGCTGGATTTGATTTGCTCAATGATCCGATCGCCATAGCCAGGCACATCTGTCAACTCGTGTAAGCCGGCTAGCTCAAACCTGCTTCGTATCCAAGATGCTGCTTGTTCGTTCAATGCGCAGCATTGCAGTTGTATGCCGGATTTTAAATCTGCATACATTTCGATCCTTTCTACAAGATCTATCGATGCGTCGTCTTCAGCAGCGGAAATTCTTAAATATACATCATTCGCAGTATTTCTAGTTCCTGATGGGAGTTGGCGCAGTACATCGAACGGAACAAAATTCTCTACCTCTCGGCACGGCGTGATAAAAAAGTCTCCAACGTTCCAGTTAGCCGTTTCGAACAGATGCGACAAAGAGGATGTTTTCTTCTCGACGCTACAGTCGGGACTGCTTTTATCGGAGTCTATTATTGCCAAAGCAATTCTTTTCCTCTCGAACTTGTCACGCAAAACGTTAACGGAGTTCTGTCCACCGCCATGTATGAGCTCGTACTCAAATTTTCTAACAGGTGATTTCCTGGCGATCTCCTCGAATATTTGTTTATACATAAACCCGTCAGAGACTACATCCTCTACAACTACAGCGCATGGATCAAGGACGCGAGATTCTATCGCAGCACCAATGGATATCTTAAAACAGTTATCTTGCTTGTGAGCGAATACACTTATATCATTTACTATGCTGACGTAGGCATAAGCTTGTTTGTGCAGATTTCCTGTTTGAGTATAATCCTGTGAGAGGCGATTGGTAAGAGCTTTTTCCTGATTGGAAAGGTCCAGGTCTTGAATTGCGGCAGCAATGGTTCTGTCGAGAACAACTAAGTGGTGTCCCCGGCGGTGACATCTTAGGAGCTCCCTCGCAAGCTCCAACAGCCTCGCATCGGTTGCGAGGGGAGGGAAGTTATCATCGTACGTCCATCTAATGATCATATCAAAACACTGCAGGTTGGAAAAATCCGTAAGGCCAATCGACCAAGCTGCCATCGTCGTCAAAGCCAACGGTTCGTACACTTGTGAGCGATGACGCGTCTCTGGGCTCGAAGAGAACCACTTGCACATCTGAGGGCAGGAGACGCTTAGAGGCAATGAATTCCCCCAGACGGTTGATCAAGGTTTCGCTGTGCGTTTCGACAACGTAGCGCATTTGAGGCCCAGGCTGCTTCGATCCGCCCTCAATACCGCTAGTAAGCGCATCTGCGAGTAGCGCTTGGTGGGCAGGGTGGAGATGTAGTTCTGGTTGCTCGATGGCCAGTATAGACAATGGCGGAGGGTTGCTTCTGTTCGGCGGCCTATTCTTTGCCCACCAAATTTGGCCAAGTACAGGCAAGATCTGCGAAACGCCATATCCGACGTCAACGATGTTTGACTCCATGCCGCCGTCGGTCAAGTTGATGCTGATGTGTCCAGTCTGTCGCGAAACGTTTACGCCATAGCCAAATAAGTGCTTCACCCATGATGAAAACTCGTCGATTTGACGTTTGCTCAATGAGTTAAGGAACATGGGGAAATTTTTGCCATCCGGATCAATTTCGGAGACCGCCAAGTCCTGATATCGGTAATAGCGATCACTGCGCACACGCGCCGGGCCGATGTACAAAGTTGATACAAATGTTCGTTCAAGATACTGATAAACAGCTCGAAAAATGCTGGGGCAGTTTATGAGATTTATTATCTGGTAGATCGCGCTGTAGGGGCCTATATTCGGGTAATTTGCAATGCTCCTAATAGCCGCGGCCACCGTTACTCCTTGTGTCCGAGCCAAAGCTGATATTTTTTCTGACGTAGGAATTCCGGAGTGGGCTAGTCGTGTCGCTAACTCTGCAACTGTTTTATCCTTCGTCCGATTATCAATTAATCGCCTCAAAGCTCGCGTAAGATGTGGGATAAATGATGTCCCACCTTGTAGAGCCCAAGGGGTAGATGTGCTCTCATCTCGCGGACGCCAGTAACTGATTTCGGGGAATAAGCTACCCGATGAAATTCGTACTCTCATGGGGGATATGATGGGGGCTATATCCTGACCATCAATTTCCATCCTCATAAAGTTGTTGTTTTCTTCAAGGGTAAGTGAATATTCAACCTTTGGATCCGATATTTTAAGATTTATGTTAGATATTACTGTTCTTTCGCCTCTCCTGTCTATCGCGCACTCGATCTTTACACCCTGTAGTCTGGATGTTGCGGATGGCATCCGCCGATAATCGCCGAACTGGTCAAAAAAGAAGGGGCGTTGTTCGGTAGTCAATTCGTCAATTTCGAATTTAAACCATATCTTTTTTTCCGGTGATTGACGATTGACCACTGTTTCGAATGTGCCGAAGTCCACAAAGTCGCCATACCAAAGCATTGGCGAACTGGTTCGCGTCATCAGTGACTGACGAAGTAGTGGGAGCGTCCGGAGAAATGAGCTTTTGCCACCGCTATTGCGGCCGACTAGCAGGGTAATCGGCTTTAACTCGATCGGATCCACTTGCTCAAGTCGACGTACATTGCTCAGTCCGTATTTAAGCATAGCGATTCGATGCCTCGGTTGTGATAGCGTTCTTTACACAATCTTTTTCTGCGGGAAAGGACTCTTTGGCTGAACGACGCTCAGTCTCTGCGGATGCATCTCGTTGGCGTCTCAGCGTACGTTAACCGTCACGGTTCAACGTTGTAGCACTGTTGTAATTGCCGGATCCTATTCACCTCCCGATCACCCCATCCCGGAAAATGCCAGAAAAGCAAGTGGTAGGTTGTGCTTTACCAATCAGGTGCTGACAGCGGCCCAAATGTCCGGTTGCTTCACCGTTGCCTTTGGTCCGTAGCACGGAGCGCAGCGCATGGCGCAAATCTCGCTTAGTGGAAAACGACACAAACACCTGAAAAACAAGTGTTTCTCGAATCCAATCTAATTGCCGAAATGTTTTTTGTAATCGCCGGTACCCAATCCTCTCCCTTTTGTCGCGGTCTCGCCGGTAAAGTCTCGTATAATCAACGGATTGGAGACACGTCGGGAGCGGCGTGGGCAGTTTGACGCTGATTTGAAAGCCGCGGCCAATCAGCAGGGATTTGCCGCATAAGAGCGGAATATGTAACCTCTTGGCTCCCCGAGCCGGAGTTAAGCCGCGCAGGGCTGACAACCGGTAAAATGCTGAAATGGCGGGCGTTTTCGCTTGTTCCCAGTTAATCCCGGAGATTCCCGCTATTTCCATCTTCTCCGGTCACCATCACCCGAATCCGCTTTGCCAACAGATCGTAATCATATGGTTTGGTGATCAGGCTGGCGCGCTCCAGGCCTTCGGAGCCGGGGACGTGCATGTCGCCGGTGGCGAAGATGACGGGGAGGTCGGGCTGGATGTCGCGGATGCGGCGGATGAGGTCGAGGCCGTTCATGTCGGGCAGGTGCACGTCGGTGACGAGGATGTCGATCGCGGCGCCGTCGATGGCGGCCAGCGCTTCGCGGCCGTTGCCGGCCTCCACCACGCTGAAGCCGAAGTCCGACAGGTAATCGGCCGTCGAGATGCGGATCAGCGCCTCGTCCTCGCAAAACAGCACACGGATCGTGGAGGATTTTTCGGTCATCATGGAAACGCCTCCTGAAGCTTGAGCGGATATCGCCTGGCCTGCCCGTTCGCGCGCCTTGTCGAGCAGCGCGCGGATCTTGCGGGCCAGCGTCTCGCGTGCATAGGGTTTGCTGAGCAGGTTCACGCCGGGATCCAGCCGGCCGCCATGCACGATCGAGTTTTCCGTATAACCGGAGGTGAACAGAACCTCGATCTCCGGGCGGCGTTCCTTGGCCTTGCGGGCAAGCTCGCTGCTTTTCAGGCGCCCGGGCATCACCACGTCGGTGAACAGGAGGTCGATCGCGACACCGCTTTCGATGATGGCAAGGCCGCTGTCGGCATCGCGGGCTTTCAGCACCTTGTAACCCAGATCCGAGAGCATGTTGACGGTGATGTCGCGCACCGCCTCGTCATCCTCGACAACCAGAACCGTCTCGGATCCACCGGTCACGTCGCCGCCGACCTCCTCGGCCAGCAGGTCTTCACTTTCCATCGAACGGGGAAGGTAGATGCGCACCGTCGTGCCGCTGCCCACCTCGCTGTAGATGTTGATGTGGCCGCCCGACTGCTTGACGAAACCATAGACCATGGACAGGCCAAGGCCGGTGCCTTTGCCCTCGGGTTTGGTGGTGAAAAACGGATCGAAGGCGCGTGCCAGCACGTCCGGCGGCATGCCGCAGCCGGTGTCGCTGACGGCCAGCATCACATACTGGCCTGCCTCCACATCGAAGGCATTGCGGGTGTAGTGATCATCCAGAAAGGCATTGCCGAGCTCAATCGTCAGGCGTCCGTGCCCGTCCATGGCGTCGCGCGCGTTGATCGCCAGATTGAGCAGCGCGTTTTCGACATTGGACGGATCGACCAACGTGTTCCACAACCCGCCGCCGACGATGGTGTCGATCTCGATCGCTTCGCCGAGGCTGCGGCGGATCAGGTGGTCCATCTCGCGTACCAGCCGGCCGAGATTGATCACTTTGGGGGCGAGCGGCTGGCGGCGACCGAAGGAAAGAAGCTGCGAGGCAAGCCGGGCTCCACGCGAGGCGCCGGAGAGCGCGCTTTCCAGCCGCTTTTCCGCCACGGGGTTTCCGGCGATGTCCCGTGCCAGCAATTGCAGATTGCCGGTGATCACCTGCAGCAGATTGTTGAAATCATGGGCGATGCCGCCGGCCAGATTGCCGATCGCCTCCATCTTCTGGCTCTGGCGCAGCACTTCCTGCGTCCTCAGAAGCTCGGCCGTGCGCTCTTCCACCCGGGTTTCGAGCGTTGTTGCGAGCGTTTCCAGACGGCTTTCGGTGTTCTTCTGGTCTTCGATGTCGGTGTTCGTGCCGACCCAGCGGATGATCTCCGCACTGGCATTGGCAATCGGCACCGCCCGGCTGATGAACCAGCGGAAGTTGCCTTCGGCACAGCGCAGGCGCACTTCCGCCTGGAAACTGCGCGCCTTGGCGATCGCCTCGCGCCAGACGCGCAGAACCCGCTCGCTGTCGTCCGGATGGATCATGGCGTCGATGGCATCGCGACGGCCGGCAATGTCATCGATGCCGAGATAATTCAGCATCGGCAGATTGCACCAGTCCATGCAGCCTTCGGCCGTCGCGGTCCAGACATGGTTGGGCAGAGCCTGCGCCAGCGAGCGGAAACGGTCCTCGCTCTCGCGGGCGGCCTCCTGGGCCTGGCGCAGTTCGGTGACGTCATTGCCCTGCACAAAGATGCCGGTCACGGTGCCGCTTGCATCGCGGACGGGCTGGAAAACGAAGTCGACGAAGCGATCGTCCGGAGCGCCGTGTCCGAGGCGACGCAGGGCGACCTTGGCACCGAAAGCCCGGTAAGGTTCCCCCGTCGCGAAGACCTGGTCCAGCAGTTCGTAAAATCCCTGACCTTCGATGTCCGGCAGGGCATCGCGCACCGTGCGCCCGACGATCTCGCTGCGGCCGACGAGTTTCAGGTAGGCGGCATTGGCGATTTCGAAGACATGCTCCTTGCCCTGCAGCACGGCCATGAAACCGGGTGCCTGTTCGAACAGGCTGCGCAGATATTCCCGCTCGCGGCCCAGCGCCAGATTTTCGCCCTGCACCGCATCGGCACGCCGCAGCACATCCGTTTCGACCTGCCAGGAACTGGGCACCGACTGGCGCAGAAGATGCAGTTCGGTGACATCGACCGTATGCTGCAGGATCAGCCGCACCTGGCCTTTTTCCGTCTTGATCGGTGTGTGCGTGGCGCTCCAGTAACGCTCCGCCATGGTGCCGTCGGGTTTGGCGATAGGGTAGGGGATCAGTGGCAGTTGATCGGGTTTGCCCGTCTTGAACACTTTTGCGAAGGATTGGCGCAGCAGCCGGCCATGAACGGATTGCGGATCGCTCGGGAAAACCTCGAACATGCCTCGACCGAGCAGCGCCTCGCGCGTCTGCATCGTCACGGCCAGATAGGCGTCGTTCATCCCGACCATCACCAATTCGGGATCAAGGATCACATAGGGATTGGGCGATAGATTAAAAAGCCTGTCAAGATCGAGCCCGGAGAGCCCAGTCCTTCGAAACATGCCATGTCCCCGCGCCGCACCTGTGATTCTCACTGGTTATAGTGCGCAAACACCCCCTGGCAAGGCACAGGCCGGGAAGAAGACGGCGGTGGCAGGCTTCGTCCAGTAACGGACAGTCAGCAATCGATCATAAAGTTATCGTTGAAACGATGACGCTGGTGACGAGAATCTGATGCTGCCGTTCCGCGCGGTTCGCTGGACTTCGGTCTCGGAGACCGCCGCGCCGGCACGCCCATCACTCTCGTCAGACAGCTTGTACCCCGGATGGTGCCGCGCCGACCAGATGCTGTGCCGCGCGCAAATCCCGTCCGTAGGAGGTGCGCAGGTTGTCGCGTCCGGCATCGGTCAGGAGTTCCTCCTTGCGCGTCAGATGGAAAACACCGTCCGCGAAGGTTCCGGTCGCGTTCTCGTCGCTCTCTTGTTTCAGCCACTCATCAATGAAGGTCATGATCGTCATCGCCCACTCCGTCGACAGCCAAACGAGCAACATGCGGCTTCGTTCCATTAGATCATGTGAAGGTTAAGAAAATGCGGCGGCGTTCGCTTAACCGACATCCGTGGGTCGTTCCATAATGGAACGGATGAAGAACGTATCGGGATCGGCGAAATCGGCAATTCACAGCTTTTCCACAACCCGTCCCGAGGCCGATTTTGGAGAGATCGCGTGTGTGATCAAAGGCTTGGATATTTTCCGCAAGAACGCTTGTGGATCAGGCTTCCGCTTCGGAACGTGGGTCTTGGCCCCGGTTCGGCGAGGCGTTGTGCCAGACCGGAAAACGGAGGCCTCGCGATATTTCTGTCGTAATTTACAGCGATAAAGGGTTTCGCTGCTGGAGGAATGGCGATGGATACCGAACTCAGCATAACCGAACTGGCCAATGATCCCCTGATCGGCCTTCTGATGCGTGCCGATGGCGTCGATCAGGAGCAATTGTCCGAATTGCTCGGCCGGACAGCCCGCTTGCAGGTGGCGCATCTGCAAGACCGCATCCGCCAGGCGCGGGCGGAGGAATTCTACAGCCGCCTCGATCTGGTGCATGCCCTGCGACCGGCCAATACGGCCTCTGCGAATGCGGCCTCTGCGCAGGTGTAACGCTGCGAACACTCTTTCGGCATCCGCGGTCGGATCGTGATCTCGGATCCGCTGTTAGGGGCTTGTGCCGGCCTCGCCAATTTCCTCGACATCCGACAGGCGCACGAAACTGACGCCGCGTCGTTTCAAGCTCGAGAGCGCCCGCGCAACACCTTCTCCGGCGGCGTGGCCGGGTTGGTTGATGTGGGCGATGATCACATCCCCGTCTCTAGCCGAGGCGATCTTCTTTTCCGTGATCGACGCACCGAGCAATGAACCGCCGTCGCCGTTGAGGGAATAACCGGCGATGCGATATCCCATCGCGCGGATCTGGCGGATGGCGGAGGGATCGTATTTGGCGGTCGATCCGCGAAACCAGGTGGCTTTTGGAAATCCTGCGGTCTCGATGGCCGCATTGCCGCCAATAACTTCCTGCGCGACCGCCTCGGCAGAACCTGCAGAGGCGATGCCGTAGATCAGGGTCGGAACATCGACTGCTGGCACATGGTTGGCGCCGTGGTTCTCCACCTCGAACAGGTCCGGATGCTGGCGCAGGATTGCGACGGCCTCCGGATTGCTGCGCAGCCATCTCGCCGTCACGAAGATGGTGGCCGGGATCCGTTCTGCGACCAGCACCGAGAGGATGCGCATGTCCGTCTTTCCCATGCAGGCATCCAGGGTGAGCGCCACCTGCGGCCGGTTGCGATCCGGTGCGGGCAGAAGGTGCAATTGCGGCTCCAGCAGGCGTGGCGATGGCGGCCTGGGTGGCATCGGTGCGGCCACGACGGCGGGTGAGCCGATCGCCACAGGTTCGGTGGCATGGCCAGGCCCCTCCGGCAACGACACAGAAAGAAGGGCGGCAAGAAGCAGGGCGGAAAGCGCGCGGTCGGTCATCGGTGCAGGTCTGAACGGGAAGCAGGACGGATGGGTTGCCCAGGGAGGACGGGGCCCCGTTCCTCTATCGCAAGGCGACCGTTTACGCCAGTCACGGTGGGATGCCGATGAGACTTCAGGAGGCATTGTCTCTGATCATGTGTCGGAACGGGGCATCAGACCTGCGTGCGCAACCAAATGGTAACCTCATCTGGCAATGGCGGGAGACGTTTCGCGACAGGTTGGTAATCTTCTGTTTGCCATCCCTGGTGGCGAGGGAAACCGTCGGACCCCCCACTCTGACGAGTGCGACGGTTTCCCTCCAGTTTCCGCATGCGGCGGCAAAACGAAATACGATGACAGGTGAGCTTGATGATCAAGGAACACACGGCCATCGAAGGCGTTCTGACCCCTGAGGAACTGGCGCTGCTGCAGCGCATTTTCGATGATGCCCTCAAGGGAACGGGTTATTCGAAGCAGAGCCTGGAGGCCAATCTTCTGGCCTCGCTCGTCATTCATCTGTACCTGCGCGGCGTTCGAAACGAAGACAGCCTGCGCGCGCTTCTGGCGGCCTGATCAGACCGCCATCACCGCCGTTTTGTGCTGATCCCGAGGGATCAAAACTCCTCCCAGTCTTCCTTCAGGGCATTGGCTCCGCTGACGGCCGGGCTCGGGCGTCTTGTCGGAGCGCTTCTGGCCGGGGCTACTGGCGCCTGGGTGGCGTGGCGCTGCGGTGCCGGGGCACTGGCGCGGCCGTTCAATGTGAAGTGGGACAGCAATTGCCGGAGGCTGGCGGTTTCGGAGGCAAGCGACGCGCTGGCCGCGTTCGACTCCTCGACCATTGCGGCATTCTGCTGTGTCATCTGATCCATCTGGTTGATGGCGCTGTTGACCTCGCCGAGCGCCACGGACTGTTCCTTCGCGGCACTCGCAATCGCTTCGATGCGTTCGTTGACGGCGGAAATATTGCCTTCGATCAGCTTCAGCGCCTTGCCGGTCTCGCTGACGAGGCGAACGCCGTTTTCGACCTCCGTTGACGAGTTCTGGATCAGGCCCTTGATCTCTTTTGCCGCGGCCGCCGAACGCTGCGCCAGTTCGCGCACTTCCTGGGCGACGACCGCAAACCCCTTGCCGGCTTCGCCCGCACGGGCGGCCTCGACACCGGCATTCAGTGCCAAAAGGTTGGTCTGGAAGGCGATTTCATCGATCACGCCGATGATGTTGGAGATCTGCCCGGAGGACGCTTCGATGCGTGCCATCGCGCTGACGGCATCCGCCACGACTTTTGCCGAGTTGATCGCGCCGGTATTGGCGGTCGCGGCGGCCGCCTTTGCCTCGTCGGCCCGCTGGGAGGAGGTCGTCACGTTCGTGGTGATCTGGTCCAGCGCTGCGGCGGTCTCTTCCAGCGATGCGGCCTGCTGTTCCGTGCGCTTCGACAGATCCTCCGCGCTGCGGCTGATTTCCCGCGTTCCGGTATCGATTTCCTGGGTCGAGCGGGCAACCGCGCCCAACGTTTCTGCCAGTTGTGAAACCGCAGTGTTGAAGTTGTTGCGCAGGACTTCGAAATCCTTGGCAAAACTGGACTGGATCGTGCAGCTCAGGTCACCACCGGCAACTCTCTTCAGCCCTTCGCCGATCTGGTCCACGGCGCGAACGCGCTCCGTCACATCGGTGGCAAACTTCACCACCTTCGTCACGCGCCCCTTGTCATCAAGGATCGGGTTATAGGATGCGTTGATCACGACCGTGCGGCCACCCTTGCCGATGCGCGTGAACTCGGCGGCCTGGAAGCGACCGGCATTCAGTTCCGCCCAGAAGGTCCGGTAATCGGCACTCTGGGCATAGGTCGGATCGACGAACATGCTGTGGTGCTTGCCCTGGATCTCGTCCAGCCGGTAGCCCAGCGTCGTGAGAAAGTTTTCGTTTGCGGTCACCACCTTGCCGTCGGTCGTGAATTCGATGATCCCCTGAACGCGGCTGATTGCATCCATCTGGTTCTGGTAGTCGATGTTCAGCATGCGCGCTTTGGCATCAAACCATTCGACGGCAAAACCGGTGACCTTCGAGCCTTCCTTCAGGGGCGTCACCGTCAGATCGAAGGCGCGGTGGCCGACCCAGATGGTTGCCTTATGCTGCTTCTGCAGAGAGGAGAGCATTTTGCGCTGATACTGCGGGTTCTTGTGAAAGATGTCGATGTTGCTGCCGATCAGCCTGTCCACGGCAAAGGCCGGCAGTTCCTTCTTCAGGTCGCTCTCAGCTTCAACGAGAAGTGCGCGGACGGCATCATTCATATAGCGGATGTTCAAATCCACATCCGCAATCATGATGTTGGCTCCGACACTGTTCAGCGCCTGCATCTTCATTCCGAGGGTTTTTCCTGCAAAGCCGAACATTCACGTCTCCCATTGACCAGTCTGGTCGTTCACTGTTGCGTCAACGATGCCGGACAGTTGTCGAGCACATTTCACACGCATTAGTCCTGATTTTTAGGGATCCCTAATTAAGACAAGGTAAACCGATGTCGCCAGCTTCCGATGTATGATTTCTTGGATCTCTTGCGAAAAGCCAAGAATTTGGCGGCTCTTGGCAGGCCAGGCCGCTCATCATCACATGGTCAGTTTTGCGCCATCTTTCGCCGTTAACCTTTTGTTCCCAGATATCGGTATAGCCTGGACTATCTGCCGCACGATTCGTTGAACCGCCTGGGAGGAACGAAGGAACGGCAGTTTTCGTTGGAGGCCAATATTCCGGCGAAAGACGGGAGGAACCCATGCGTGGCAGAGGTAAGACCGTAGAGAAAATCCAGCGTCTGTCGATGAAGATCCTGATCGGCGCGTTTCTGGGCTGTGCTTTGCTGGCAGGGCTCCAGCTTCTCGTGCTGACCCGCGTTGATGCTGCCTTGAAGATGCAGCAGGCAAGCCTGATCGACCGTCAGGCAGCGGTGGTCCGCTAGCCGCGCGGCGCGTTTTTTCCGCGCGGCCAATCCTGTTCGGACTTCAGAACGATCCGCCGTGTTCGGTAATCACCTTCGTCAGGCTGCCGGTCGCCGGGAAAAGCGGGATGAGGCAGGCCTGGAAGGCGTGATAGATGTCACCCTTGCCGGGGAAAAGCGTGGTGGCGGGCACAAGCTCCTCGGTGGTTTCTTCGAACCAGCCGCCATGGTCGCGGTCGATGAAATGGCCGGCAATGGTCGACCAGATCAGGCGGTAGCTCTCCTCGTGGAAGGCGCTCGGTGCATGCGCGTTGAGGAAATGCGCGGCGCCAGCCGCCTCGCACATCGGCCACCAGAGCTTGCTCTTTTTCTCCGGCACGTCCTGCCAATCCAGTGTGTAGAAGAAGCCGCCCTTGGCCTTGTCCCAGCCGAGCGTCATCGAACGTTCGAACAGGGCTTCGGCCGCTTCCGGCATCCAGGCATGCGACTTGCCGCCCAGCGCGTAGAGCTGCAGCAGCAGGCGCGCCCATTCCAGCCAGTGGCCCGGCGTCGTGCCGGCCGGCCGGAACATCTCGTTCGGATGGTAATAGGTGCGGTCGACCACCCATTCCTCGGAAAAGTGCTCGGCAACCCGAAAACCCTCTTCCCGGGCGCGGCGGTTGATCAGGAGATCGGCAATGCTTTCCGCTTTCTCGAGATAGTGGCGCTCGCCGGTCACCTCGAAGGCGGCCATCAGGCTTTCGGTCAGGTGCATGTTGGAGTTCTGGCCGCGATAACCGGGTACGGGCTGCCAGTCCGCCGAGAATTCTTCGGCGATTGCGCCGTGGCGCTCCTCCCAGAATTTCGTCTCGATGACCTCGGTGATATCGGCCAGCATCTTGTCGGCCAGCGGATGACCGATCACCTTGGCGGAAGAGGCGGCGAGCAGAACGAAGGCGTGGCCGTAACCTTGCTTCGAGGCATCGGCGGCGCCGTCATCATTGGCCTGCCAGAAATAACCGCCATGCGTCTGGTCGCGGTGTTTTTCCCAGAGATAACGCATGCCGTGATCGACCACATCGGCAGCGCCCGGACGGCCGAGCAGGTCGGCGATTGCGAAACAATGCACCATGCGGGCGCTGGCATGGATGCCGCGCGCCGGATTGTTCGTGTCGAGGGCCACGCCCGTCCGATCAAGATCGTAAAAGCCGCCTTTCGGGTTGATGGCGCGGTCCTGGAAAAAATCCATCAGGCCTTCCGCCTGGGACAGAAGCCAATGGCGATGATAGGGGCGATTTGCCCAAAGCGGGCTGAGCGGTCCGGCGGCGGTCATGTCTGCTCCGAAACTTGGAATGGGAACCGAACACGCCTATAGCTCGCCGGCGGGATGCTGTCATGACCCATTGGCGCCTATCGCGTTCCGTTGGCTTAACATTGACATAAAGATATCTTTATGTGATTAAGCCTGATCTGCCCCACAGCCCCGAGGAGAGTGCCCGTGTTCGATCATCTGTTTGGTCCCGAAGGAGCGGCGCGCAACGGTCACGAGATCTTCGAGGCGCTGGCGAAGGCCGCGCGCGAACGCATTCTCATTCTCGACGGCGCCATGGGTACGCAGATCCAGGGATTGGGTTATAATGAGGACCATTTCCGCGGTGACCGTTTTATCGGCTGCGCCTGTCATCAGCAGGGCAATAACGACCTTCTGATCCTCACCCAGCCGCAGGCGATCGAGGACATCCATTACCGTTATGCCATGGCGGGTGCGGATATCATCGAGACGAACACCTTTTCCTCGACCCGCATCGCCCAGGCCGATTACCAGATGGAAGAGGCCGTTTACGATCTCAACCGCGAGGGCGCGCAGGTGGTGCGCCGGGCAATCGAGCGGGCCATGCGCGAGGACGGCAAACGCCGTTTCGTCGCCGGTGCCATCGGCCCGACCAACCGCACCGCCTCCATCTCGCCGGATGTCAACAATCCCGGCTACCGCGCTGTTTCCTTTGACGATCTGCGGCTTGCCTATGCCGAGCAGATCGATGGCCTGATCGATGGCGGCGCCGATATCATCCTGATCGAGACGATCTTCGATACGCTGAACGCCAAGGCGGCGATCTTTGCCTGCGAGGAACGTTTTGCGGCGAAGGGCATCCGTCTGCCGGTGATGATTTCCGGGACGATCACCGACCTTTCCGGTCGCACGCTGTCCGGCCAGACGCCGACGGCGTTCTGGAATTCGGTGCGCCACGCCAACCCGTTTACCATCGGCTTCAACTGCGCACTCGGTGCCGATGCCATGCGTCCGCATCTGCAAGAAGTGTCGGGCATTGCCGATACCTTCGTTTGCGCCTACCCGAATGCCGGCCTGCCGAACGAGTTCGGCCAGTACGACCAGTCGCCGGACGACATGGCGCGTCAGGTGCGCGAATTCGCCAAGGAAGGACTGGTCAACGTGGTGGGCGGCTGTTGCGGTTCGACGCCGGAGCATATCCGCGCCATTGCCGAGACGGTGAAGGAGTTTGCCCCGCGCCAGGTGCCGGAACATCGCCCCTTCATGTCGCTCTCGGGTCTTGAGCCCTTCGAACTGACGAAGGACATTCCCTTCGTCAATGTCGGCGAGCGCACGAACGTCACGGGTTCTGCAAAATTCCGCAAGCTGATCACGGCGGCCGACTACACATCGGCACTCGCCGTTGCCCGCGACCAGGTGGAAAACGGTGCGCAGATCATCGACATCAACATGGACGAGGGCCTGATCGATTCCGGCCGCGCCATGGTGGAGTTCCTCAACCTGATCGCCGCCGAGCCCGACATCGCCCGCGTGCCGGTGATGATCGACAGCTCCAAGTTCGAGATCATCGAGCAGGGCCTGAAATGCGTGCAGGGCAAGGCGGTGGTGAATTCCATCTCGCTGAAGGAAGGCGAGGAGAATTTCATCCGCCAGGCAACGCTGATCCGCCGGTTCGGGGCCGCCGTCGTGGTCATGGCATTTGACGAGCAGGGGCAGGCGGATACCTATCAGCGCAAGGTGGAAATCTGCCGGCGTGCCTACAAGATCCTGACCGAACAGGCGGGTTTTCCGCCGGAAGACATCATCTTCGATCCGAACATCTTTGCGGTGGCGACCGGCATCGAGGAACACGACAATTACGGCGTGGATTTCATCGAAGCCACGCGCACCATCCGCCAGGAAATGCCGCTTGTGCATATTTCCGGCGGGGTCTCGAACCTCTCCTTCTCGTTCCGCGGCAATGAACCGGTGCGCGAAGCCATGCATGCGGTGTTCCTCTATCACTGCATCCAGGCCGGCATGGACATGGGCATCGTGAACGCCGGCCAGCTGGCGATCTACGAAAACATCGATCCGGAGCTGCGCGAGGCCTGCGAGGATGTGGTGCTGAACCGCCGCAAGGATGGCACCGAGCGCCTTCTGACGGTGGCCGAGCGCTTCCGCGGCGTGGCCGGCAAGGAAGCCAAGGCGCAGGATCTGTCCTGGCGCGAATGGCCGGTGGAAAAGCGGCTGTCGCACGCGCTCGTCAACGGCATCACCGAATATATCGAGGCCGATACGGAAGAGGCACGCCTTCAGGCGGAGCGTCCGCTGCACGTCATCGAAGGCCCGCTGATGGCCGGCATGAACGTGGTCGGCGATCTCTTCGGCTCCGGCAAGATGTTCCTGCCACAGGTGGTGAAATCCGCCCGCGTGATGAAGCAGGCGGTGGCCGTGCTGCTTCCTTACATGGAGGAGGAAAAGCGCCTCAACGGCGGCGAGGAAAAACAGGCGGCCGGCAAGGTGCTGATGGCGACCGTGAAGGGCGACGTGCACGATATCGGCAAGAACATCGTCGGCGTGGTTCTCGCCTGCAACAATTACGAGATCATCGATCTCGGCGTGATGGTGCCGGCAACCAAGATCCTCGAAGTGGCGAAGGAACAGAAGGTCGATGTGATCGGCCTGTCCGGCCTCATCACGCCGTCGCTCGACGAGATGGTGCATGTGGCGGCCGAAATGGAGCGTCAGGGTTTTGACGTGCCGCTCCTGATCGGTGGCGCAACGACGAGCCGCGTGCACACGGCGGTGAAGATCCATCCGCAATACAAGGCGGGGCAGGCGGTCTATGTCACCGATGCCAGCCGCGCCGTCGGCGTCGTCTCGAACCTCCTCGCCGAAGGTGGCCGCGAGGCCTATGTCGAGGGCATCCGCGCCGAATATGCCAAGGTGGCAGCCGCCCATGCGCGCGCCGAAGCCGAAAAGGTGCGCCTGCCGATTGCCCGCGCCCGTGCCAATGCCCAGAAGGTGGATTGGGCCGCCTATCAGCCGGTGAAGCCGAGTTTCCTCGGCACGAAGGTGTTTGACGACTATTCGCTGGAAGACCTGGTGCGCTACATCGACTGGACGCCCTTCTTCCAGACCTGGGAGCTGAAGGGGCGTTACCCGGCGATCCTTGAGGATGAGAAGCAGGGCGAGGCGGCCCGCCAGCTTTACGCCGATGCGCAGGCGATGCTGACAAAGATCGTCGCGGAAAAATGGTTCCGGCCGCGCGCCGTGATCGGCTTTTGGCCGGCGAATGCGGTGGGGGACGACATTCGCCTGTTCACCGACGAGAGCCGTGCGGAAGACCTGGCGACCTTCTTCACGCTGCGCCAGCAGCTGTCGAAGCGCGACGGCCGGCCGAATGTGGCGTTGAGCGATTTCGTCGCGCCGGTCGAAAGCGGCAAGGTGGATTATGTCGGCGGTTTCGTCGTTACCGCCGGCATCGAGGAAGTGGCGATTGCCGAACGCTTCGAGCGGGCCAACGACGATTATTCCTCGATCATGGTCAAGGCGCTCGCCGACCGGTTTGCCGAAGCCTTTGCCGAACGTATGCACGAACAGGTGCGCCGCGAGTATTGGGGCTACGCCAAGGACGAAAGCTTCTCGAACGAGGAGCTGGTCGCGGAAGCCTATGCCGGCATCCGCCCGGCGCCGGGTTATCCCGCGCAGCCCGACCACACCGAAAAGCGCACGCTATTCGACCTGCTGAAGGCCGAGGAGACCACCGGCGTGGTTCTGACGGAAAGTTATGCCATGTGGCCGGGCTCCTCCGTTTCCGGCCTCTATATCGGCCACCCGGACAGCTATTATTTTGGCGTGGCCAAGGTGGAGCGCGACCAGGTGGAAGACTATGCCCGCCGCAAGGGTATGGAGATCCCGGAGATCGAACGCTGGCTCGGGCCGGTGCTGAACTACGTGCCGGGCAATGGCGAGGAGACGGTGGACGACGCGGCGTGAGGGGGGGAGCCGAACCTTCACAGGTCGCCGCGTGGTACGCCATGATGGCGACGGTATTACCCCCGCGCCGGCGTTTTCGCGCGCTATGCCGCTTCGTATCGCTGGATCCTGTCGATATCAGCCCGAAGTTCTCTTGCACTGATCTTCAGGTCATAGCTCGCCTGAAGATTCATCCAGAATTCCGGCGAGGTCGCGAAGAACTTTGCCAGACGCAGCGCCGTGTCTGTCGTGACCGGGGCGGTCTCCTTGGCGATTCGCTCGATGCGCGTGCGGGGCACGCCGAGTTTCTTTGCAAGCGAACCGGCGCTCAGGGATAACGGCAGGAGATATTCCTCACGGAGAATTTCACCGGGATGCACTGGCGGAAGAATATCAGTCATTGTGTAACCTCCTTTACTGTGTGAGCCACATTTTAGTGGTAATCGACGATCTCAAGATCTTCCGCGCCTCCCTCTCGCCATACAAAGCAGATCCGCCACTGGTCGTTGATGCGGATCGAGTGTTGCCCGGAGCGATCACCTTTCAGGGCCTCCAGTCGGTTGCCCGGAGGCGAGCGCAGGTCGTCAAGCGTCGTTGCCACATTGATCATGGTGAGTTTTCTGATCGCGACCTTCAAAATGCTAGATGGGAAGCCTTTCGGAGTGTGACCACCGGCTACCGATCTCGTTCTCGCATCTTTGAATGAGCGGATCACGTTGCCACCGCATACTCAATGTATCGTGGTACGATACATAACACGGCAGTTGCCGACATGCTAGGGTCGGGCAATGCCTCACCCCTCCACCCGCACCAGCATCGCCGTCGTATCATCGCTCTGTTTGAACCGCGGGTATTTGAGGCCGTCCGGGTCCACCGCGCGTTCCAGGTGCCGGAGTTCCGCGATCAGCGGTCCAAGGCCGGCGGTGGCGGCGCGGCGGATGAGGGCGCCGGCATCGTAGATTTCGTAAAGGCTGACGAGATCGGCGAGGCCATCCGAGCAGATGATCGCCGTGGCGCCGCCGGTAAGCGGAATCGTCTTCTGCGCAAGATGGTCGGCGGCGTCGGGCACGAGGCCGAGCGACCAGACCCAACCATCCGGTGTGTTCTGTTTGGCGCGGCTTTCCCTCAAATCCTTGAGCGTCTCGGGGTCACCGACGAGCGAGCCGGCTGCGCCGATGCCGCCGAGCCGGGCGAGATGGGCCCGGGCGGCGGCCTTTTCGCGGGCGAAGGCGTCGGGTAGGGCGGTGAACGTTTCCGTCCGGCCATCGTCATGGAGAAGGTAGACGACGCTGTCGCCGAGGCCGAAAAACTGAAGGCCGGCATCGGTCACGCGAAGACCGGCGAGTGCGGCTGCCGGCCAGGCATAACGCGGCTGGTCGCCGGCGGTCGCCTCGAAGATCGTCCTCGCATCGGCGCTGATGCGGCGGACAAGCTCTGCCACCTGCACCTCGGGCACCAGTTCGACGGAAAGCCGTTGCGCGGCGTATTCGGCGATCCAGGCGGCATCCGTCTCGAAGCCGGTCATGAACTGCCGGTCGCCAAGGCCGGTTGCGCCGTCCAGCACGAAGGCGGCGGTGCGGTTGGCGCCGAACCGGTCCTCGTTGGGGCGGCCGGGTTTGCCGGCATCGGAGAGGCTGGCGATGACATCGAGGCGGACGGTCATGGGGGCTACTCGAAACGGTCGATGATGCTGATGCCGCTTTCGCGGAACGTATTCATGGCGGGCAGGGCCTCGGCGGCATCGGTGAGGCTGATGTGCCGTCCGATCAGCTTTTCGGGCGACAGCGTTCCGGCCTCGATCATCGCCAGCATGGCGTCGTAACGCCAGGCCTGCATGCCGTGGCTGTCGTAGATTTCCAGTTCATGGGCAATCACGCGGGCCATCGGGATTTGCGGCATGGCATGGTCAGCCAGCATCAGGCCCACCTGCACATGGCGTCCGCGGCGCCGGAGGTTGGAGATCGAATTGCAGCAGGTCTGCGGATGGCCGAGCGCATCGACCGAGACATGCGCGCCACCGCCGGTCACGTCACGCACCGCCTCCGCCACATCGGTTACCTCGCGGCTGTTGATGGTGGCTTCCGCACCCAATTCCCGCGCCAGCGCCAGCTTGTCGTCGGCGATGTCGATGGCGACGATCCGTGCGCCAAGTCCCTTGCCGATCATGATGGCCGAGAGGCCGACGCCGCCGCAGCCGTGCACGGCCAGCCATTCGCCGCCCTTCAGGCGTCCCTGGTCGATCACGGCGCGGAAGGAGGTGGCAAAGCGGCAGCCGAGGCTGGCCGCCGTCGCGTAGGACATGGCGTCCGGCAGGTGGACGAGGTTCTGCTCGGCATGGTCGATTGCCACAAATTCGGCAAACGAACCCCAATGGGTAAAGCCCGGCTGGAACTGCGCTTCGCAGACCTGTTGATTGCCCGAGCGGCATTCGTGGCAATGGCCACAACCGGAAACGAAGGGCACGGTGACGCGGTCGCCGACCCGGAAACGGCTGACATCACGACCGACAGCGGCAATTTTCCCCGCAAATTCGTGGCCCGGCACATGCGGCAGTGAGATGTCGCTGTCATGCCCCATCCAGCCATGCCAGTCGCTTCGGCAAAGGCCGGTGGCCTCGACCTTGATGACGACGCCATCGGCGGCGGGGCTTGGGTCGGGCAGGGTGGCAACCTTCGGTGCTTCGCCGAACCGTTCGAAATAAAGCGCGCGCATGATGGCCTCCCTCTCGTCAAAACCGGGCCAGCATTAGCCCGATTTGCCTTTCGGTGGAAAGACGCAAGCGCATGCGCCTCGCCCTGCGTCGGGACGGGAGAGGCGAGGATCAGTCGCCCAATACCATCAAACCGTCCTGCTGCAGCGCAAGCGTTACGGTTTCGCCGGCCTTCGGCAGCGTGGCCGAGGGATGGTTGAACATGTCGAAGGAGATGATATTGCCGCCGAGATCGACCTTGGTGCGCAAAACCGAACCGAGGAAGTTGGAGGACAGTACCGTGCCGGACAGCACGGCCGGTCCCGTGGAGGGGCCGGCAAGCATAGCCGCTTCCGGACGGAAGGCGATGGAAATCTGGCTGCCATCCGCCTTGCCCTCGATCGACTGCGGCAGGCTCAGCGTTTCCTCACCGATCTTCAGCGCGCCCGTGCTGCCGTTGACAAGTGTTGCCTGAATGACGTTCAGCGTACCGACGAAATTGGCGACGAAACGGGTGGTCGGACGGTTGTAGATCTCGCCCGGCGTGCCGATCTGGTCGGCCTTGCCGGCATTCATGACCACGATACGATCGGAGATCGACAGGGCCTCTTCCTGGTCGTGGGTGACGAACACGGTGGTGATGCCGAGCTGGCGCTGGATCTGGCGGATTTCTTCGCGCAGCGAGACGCGGATCTTCGCATCAAGCGCCGAGAGCGGCTCGTCCAGCAGCAGAACCTGCGGGGCTGGGGCGAGCGCGCGAGCCAGCGCCACGCGCTGCTGCTGACCGCCGGACATCTGGTAGGGGTAACGGTCGGCAAGGTGCTCGAGATGGATCAGCTTCAGCATCTCCTTGACGCGCGTCTCGATCTCGCTTTTCGGCTTGCCGGCGACCTTCAGGCCGAAGGCCACGTTGTCGAACACGTTCATGTTGGGAAACAGCGCATAGGCCTGGAAGACCATGCCGATATTGCGCTGGTTCGGTTTCAGCCGCGTCTGGTCCTTGCCGTCGATGACGATCGAACCGCCGGACGGCAGCTCGAAGCCGGCGATCATGCGCAGCACCGTCGTCTTGCCGCAACCGGACGGGCCGAGGAAGGAAATGAACTCGCCCTTGTCGATGGCCATGTTGAAATCATGCACGACCTTTGTCGCGCCAAAGGACTTCTGCAAATGTGAAAGCGTCAAAAAGCTCATATCAAATCATTCCTCAGACCGGGCGCTGCGGGGTTTTCTGCAGCTTGGAAACCAGCTGCATCAGGCCAAGGCAGGCCCAGGTGATGCCGAATGCGATCACGGCGAGCGCCGCAGGTTCATAGGCGCGGTTGGCGCCGAGCAATTGCATGTAGGGGCCGAAAGCCGGTTTGTTCAAAAGGGCGGCCATGGTGAATTCGCCCATGACGATCGCGAAGGTGACGAAGGCACCGGACATGACCGCAACCGTCACGTTCGGCAGGATGATGCGACCGATGATCGTCACCCAGCCGGCACCGAGGCTCTGGGCGGCTTCTGTGAGCGTTGTCACGTCAATAGTGCGAAGGCCGGTATCGACCGCCCGGTACATGTAGGGCAGGCTCAGTGTCGCATAACCGAAGACGAGCAGGATGTCGGTGCCGACATAGGAACCCGTCAGCGGCAGCCAGCTGGAGGTGTTGTAGAGCCGGATATAACCGAAGACGATGACGATCGCCGGGATGACGAGCGGCAAAAGCGTGATGAATTCGATATAGGGGCGCAGGAAAGGCAGCTTCAGGCGCACCCAGTAGGCGGTCGGCACGACGAGGAATACGCCGAAGATGATGGTCAGCAGCGCCATCCAAACCGAATAGCTGAAGGTCTCGTGGAAGCGGCTGTCGGCAAACACTTTTGCGTAGGCGTCGAAGGAATATTCGCCACGCCGCATTTTCAGCGAGAAGTTCGTCATGCCGACGAGCGGCAGAATAAAATAAAGAAGGCCGATGATGAGTGCGGCCCAGGCCCAGAGGCGTTTCATTTCAGCCACCTTTCGCTGCGGGCGCGAAGCCAGATGTAGATGGCATTGGCAATGCCGGTGACGACGATCATGCCGAAGGCAAGCGCATAACCCAGATGCGGATCACCCAGCACGTCGCCGCGGATCTGCGCAAACAGCAGGATCGGCACGATGTTGAGCGAGGAGCCGGTCAGCGCAATCGCGGTCGCCACCGCGCCGAAGGCATTGGCAAACAGAAGCGCCAGCGTGCCGAGCAGCGAGGGCAGAAGGATCGGGAAGGCAACGAGGCGCCAGTATTGCGCATTGGTGGCGCCGAGAATGGAGGCCGCTTCGCGCCATTCCCGCTTCAACCCGTCGAGCGCCGGCGTGATGATGAGGATCATCAGCGGGATCTGGAAGAAGAGGTAGGTGATCGTCAGGCCCCAGAAGGACAGGATGTTGAAGCCGAGCAGCCGCAGGTCGATGCCGAGTTCGCTGCGCAGGAAGACCGTCACGAGACCGACGGGGCCGAGTGTCGCCAGGAAGGCGAAGGCGAGCGGCACGCCGGCGAAGTTCGAGGCGACGCCCGAAAAGGTCAAAAGCGGTCCGCGGATCGTGCGCGGCAGGCCACCCAGCACAACGGCGGCGGCCATGGCAAAACCGATCAGGCAGCCGAGGATGGCGGAGGCGAAGCTGATCTTGATGGAAATCCAGTAGGCGGCGAGAATGGACGGTGTAAAGAGGCCGGCGACATTGGTAAACGTCAGGCTGCCGTCCGGCGTTTGGAAGGCGCCAATGACGATCTTCATCGTCGGCAGAATCAGGAACAGGAGCACGAAGGCGGCGAAGGGCAGGATGCCCAGCCAGTGCAGTGGTAGGCGCTGGAGCGGTTGCGCAGGCGCTGCGCCCGGTGCCCCGTTTGCCGTCTCAGTTGACATGTCGTCTTGCCCCTCTTGCCCGCGTTCAACGCGGATCTTTGCAGAAGCGGTGCCGCCCCGATCCTCGGACCGAGGGCGGCACCGCGATCTTATGCCTTACTTGACGTTGGCGCCGACGACCTTGTCCCAACCGCCGGTGACGGCAGCCTTGTTGGCGTCGACTTCTTCGAGCGTCGGGAAGTAGGCCTTTTCATAGGCAGCAGCCGGCGGCAGCTTGTCGATCAGGTCCTGCGGAACCTTGCCGGCCTTGACCATGGCGTTAAAGCGGGCCGGGTGGCAGTAGCCCTTCAGCCACAGGTTCTGGCCTGCGTCGGAATACAGGTGCTCCATCCAGAGCTTGGCAGCGTTCGGATGCGGTGCATAGGCGGAGATGCCCTGAACGTAGACGCCAGCGAGAACGCCGGAGGCCGGAACGACGACTTCAACCGGCGGGTTGCCAGCGAGCGTGTCCTTGGCGGCGAGTGCGTTGTAGTCCCACATCACGACGATCGGGGTGGCGCCCTGAGCGAGCGTGCCGGACTTGCCGATGACCGGAACGAAGTTGCCAGCCTTGTTGAGGTCGGCGAAGTACTTCAAGCCAGCTTCGCCGGCGTCCTTGCCAGCCTTTGCGCCGCTTGCCATGCCGGCAGCGAGAACACCGAGGATGGCCTGGTTGGAAGCGCGCGGGTCACCGGCGAGAGCGACCTGACCGGCATATTCCGGCTTCATCAGGTCGGCCCAATCCTTCGGCGAGGTCTTGACCAGGTCCTTGTTGACCAGGAGCGACATGACGCCGTAGTAGTCGCCGTACCAGTAGCCGTCAGCATCCTTGATGTTGGCCGGGATTTCGTCCCAGGTCGAAACCTTGTACGGCTGCAGCAGGCCTTCCTTCTTCATCTGCGGGCCGAAGGCCAGACCGACGTCGACAACGTCCGGAGCCTGCGGGCCCTTGTTGTCCTTGTTGGCCTTGACGGCTTCGACTTCGTCAGCCGAACCGGCATCCGGGTTCAGTTCGTTGACCTGGATTTCCGGGTACTTCTTCTTGAAGGCGGCAATCACTTCGCCGTAACCGCACCAGTCGTGGGGCAGGGCGATCGTCGTCAGCATGCCTTCCTTTTTGGCGGCAGCGATCAGTTCGGCGCTCGGCTCGGCATAGGCCAGGCTTGCCGTCGCAACGACCATCGCGGTCGTCATGGAAAGAAGTCGGTGGAACTTGGTCATCACGATAATCCTCCTGAGTTGAAGTCGTGTGGCGGCACTCGTAGAGCCGTTTGATGAATGGCATGTGACATGTGGATGTCTTGAAGTCTGTCGGCCGGGCCTGTGTCTGCCGGCGGCAGCTGTCCCCTTGTTTGTCGCGTCTATCCTTCCTTTCCCGTCTCTGTCCTGCGGAACAGCCGGCTTCGTTCGAACAGTCGTTCGAGGGCGCTCATGCGCTCCCGGGTCTTTTCCCAGGTGGCGCTCTGCACGGCCTCGATCAGTGCTTCCACCGTAAACAGGGTTACGACGGAGGAATCCCATGCGGAGGGCGCCTCGATGCGGACCTTAAACACATGCCGCGCGTGGCGCGCGACGGGCGAGGCCCAGACATCGGTGAACAGGATGATCACCACGCCGCTCGCGGCTGCCGCTTCTGCCAGCGTCGCCAGTTCCTGCTCATAACGACGGATGTCGAAAATCACGAGGACATCGCCCTGGTCCATGTTCAGGAGATATTGCGGCCACGAACTGCGGTTCGTCGAAATCAGCGTCGTCTTGGAACGGATGACCTGCATATGGGTGAAGAAATATTCGGCCAGTGCGCCCGTGATGCGGCCGCCGACGAAATAGATGCCGCGTTTGTCATCCTGCAGAAGCCGTGCCGCATCGTCGAAGGTCTTCACGTCGATGCTCGACAGCGTGTCGCGCAGATTGTTCGTCACGGCGTCGGCGAAACGGTTCAGGATATGAGCGGTCGGCGCACCGGACGCCCAGCGGTCGTGTTTGGCGATCGGGCTTGAGATCGTCGCCTCGAGGTCCTGGTGCAGGTGATGCTGGAACTCCGGATAACCCTTGTAACCGAGCTTCTGCACCATGCGGGCAACCGTCGGCGTCGAGACGCCGGCATTGTCGGCAACGGTGGTGATGCTGCCGAGACCCGACACGGGATAGTGCTCCAGCAGGCTGTCGGCCAGCTTGCGTTCAGCCGGAGTCAGTCCGTCGTAATGCAGACGGATGACGTCGAGCACCGTATGGGAAGGTGACGTCACGTTCAGCTCTATTCCCCCTTCCGGTCTTACGCCGGTTGATGGCCCGAATTAACAATCTCCAAGTGCAAAGAGTCAATGCAGGCGCTGAAAAGAAATTTTCAGGAAACCGGTTGACGAGGGTCGGATGATGAAGAATTCTCTTCGGTGACAACGACGGGGGAGTTGATGTTCCATGCTGGCTGAAGCGCGGCTGTTGAGCGATGCGGATGGTGATCCCGTTGCCATCGATAATCCGCAAGGGCGCGGCGACATCCTGCTGGTCTGTGAACATGCCAGCCGCCTGCTGCCGGCCGCCTTCGGCACCATGGGACTGTCCGAGGAGGCGCTTGCCTCGCACATCGCCTGGGATCCGGGCGCGCTTGCCGTCTCGAAGCTGATGGCGCGACGGCTGGATGCGGTGCTCATCCACCAGCGCTTTTCCCGTCTGCTCTATGACTGCAACCGGCCGCCGGACTCGCCCGGGGCGATCCGCGAGGTCAGCGAGATCTACCGGATTCCGGCGAACGAAAACCTGAGCGACGGCGAAAAGGCGGCCCGCGCCGAAGCGTTCTATTTTCCCTTCCAGAACCGCATCGCAGACGAGATTGCCGCTCGCACCGCGCGTGGGCAGGCGACGGTTCTTGTTACGGTGCATTCCTTCACGCCGGTTTATTTCGGCAAACAGCGTGCGGTGGAAATCGGTATCCTGCATGATGCAGACAGCCGGCTGGCCGACCGGATGCTGAATGCCGCCGCCGATACCCGGCTCTACCGGATCGAACGCAATGAGCCCTATGGTCCGTCCGATGGGGTGACGCATACGCTGTTGCTGCACGCAGCGCCTGGTGGCCTGCTGAACGTGATGATCGAAATCCGCAACGATCTGATCGCCGATGAGGCGGGGCAGGGCGTGGCGGCCGATTTCCTCTCGGGGCTTCTGACGGAGGCCCTGACGCAATGATGTCACGCCGGCGCGAGCCGGCACAATTTCAAACCTGGCACAATAACCACAAAAGAGGGAACAGATGCCGGTGAAGAAGGAAATGGGGGATCGACGGTCGAGCCTTGTGCTGCGGCGTGTCGTGATGAGCGAGCGGAGGCGTGATGCCTGAAGCGCTCAAGATTTATGTGCGCATCGTCGATGCGTTCAATCGGCGCGTCGGCCGTATCGTCATGTACGGCGTCTTCGTCATGATGGGCATTCTTCTGTACTCATCGATTTCCAAGACGATGTTTCTGCCATCCCAGTGGACGCTGGAAATGGCGCAGTTCGTCATGGCCGGTTATTACCTTTTGGGCGGCGCCTATTCGCTGCAGCTGGACAGCCATGTGCGGATGGATCTTCTCTACGGAAAATGGTCGCCGCGCACCAAGGCCATGGTCGATGTCGTGACCATCTTCATGCTGTTCGTCTATCTGTATTTCCTGCTGTATGGCGGGATTTCCAGCACGGCCTATGCGCTGAAGTTTAGCGAGACGAGTTATTCGTCCTGGCGGCCCTACATGGCGCCGATCAAGATCATCATGGTTGTCGGCATCGCGCTGACCTTCCTCCAGGCGACGTCCATCCTGATCAAGGACATCGCCATTGCGCGCGGGAGGCCGATCGCATGAGCTATGAACTGATCGCACTCTTCATGTTCATGTCGATGATGCTGTCCATGCTGACGGGGCAGCGGGTGTTTGCCACGATCGGTTTTGTCGGTGTCGTCTCCGCCGCCTTTCTGTGGGGTAATGGCGGTTTCGAGATGGGCTTTTCCGCCAGCATGAAGCTGATGAAGTGGTACCCGCTGCTGACGCTGCCGCTCTTCATCTACATGGGGTACATGCTCTCGGAATCCGGCATCGCGGAGGATCTCTACAAGGCCTTCCACGTCTGGTTCGGCGGCATGCCGGGCGGCTTGGCCGTTGGCACGATCGGCCTGATGGTGGTGATTTCGGCGATGAACGGGCTCTCGGTCGCCGGCATGGCGATCGGCGCCTCCATTGCGCTGCCGGAGCTTTTGCGCCGCGGTTATGACAAGATCATGGTCTCCGGTGTCATCCAGGGCGGCAGTTCGCTCGGCATTCTGGTGCCGCCCAGCGTCGTCCTGGTGCTCTACGGCATGATCGCCCGTCAGCCGGTCGGCCAGCTCTGGCTTGCGGGTGTATTTCCCGGCCTGCTTTTGGCGGCGCTGTTCTGCCTCTACATCATCATCCGCTGCCGCATCAATCCGGCGCTTGGCCCGGCACTGCCCAAGGAGGAACGCGAGGTTCCGCTTGTCGAGAAGCTCAAGCTTCTTCGCGCCGGCATTTTGCCCTTCCTGATCTTCTTCCTGATGATGGGCCTGTTCCTGATGGGGATCACAAGCCTGGTGGAAAGCTCGGCGGTCGGTGCGCTGAGCGCGCTGTTTGCCGCCTGGTTCAAGGGAAGGCTGACAAAGGAGGTCTGGAACCGCGTTCTGGAACAGACGCTCGGCATTTCCTGCATGTTCATGTGGATCATCCTGGCGGCCCTCTGCTTCGGCGCCGTCTTCGATGGGCTGGGTGCGGTGAAGGCGATCGAGAAACTGCTGATCAGCGATATCGGGCTCACGCCGTGGGAAGTGCTGATCCTGATGCAGCTGTCCTTCCTGGTCATGGGCGCCTTCTTGGACGATACGGCGATGCTCGTCATCGTCGCGCCGCTTTATATTCCGCTGGTCGGCAAGCTGGGTTTCGATCTCATCTGGTACGGCGTGCTCTACACGATCACCTGCCAGATCGCCTACATGACACCGCCCTTCGGTTACAATCTCTTCCTGATGCGGGCCATGGCGCCGTCTCAGATCACGCTCGTCGACATCTATCGATCCGTCTTTCCCTTCGTGCTGCTGCTGCTGCTCGGCATGGCCATCATCATGGCCTTTCCGGAGATCGCCACCTGGCTGCCGAAGCACGTCTATGTGCGGGGGTAGGGCGCAAAGGACATAACGAGGCCTGCCATACAGGCCCTTTCCTACAGGTCATGCGCCCCGGCTGGGCGGGGCGACACACATAAACCAACGGAAACAGAGGGACTATCAATGACCAACAGCAGACGTAATTTCCTGAAGACGGCCGCCGTTGCGGCGCCCGCGGCTCTGGCGGCCCCCTATGTGAAGGCGCAGGGTAAGAAGATCACCTGGCGCCTGCAGACCTATGCCGGCGCGGCCCTTGCCGAATTCGTCATCCGCCCCTCCGTCGATGCCTTCAACAAGGCGGCAAATGGCGAGATGGAAATCCAGCTCTACACGGCCGACCAGTTGGTGCCGACCGGCGAACTCTTCCGCGCCATGCAGGCTGGCACGATCGATGCCGTGCAGTCCGACGACGATTCGATGAATTCTCCGGTCGATATCAAGGTCTTCGGCGGCTACTTCCCGTTTGCCTCGCGCTACAGCCTCGATGTGCCGACACTGTTTTACGAGTATGGCGTGGCCGAGATCTGGGACAAGGCCTATTCGGAGGTTGGCGTGAAGTGGCTTTCCGCCGGTGCCTGGGACCCGTGTAACTTCGCCACCAACAAGCCGATCAAGGCGTTGGCCGACCTCAAGGGCCTCAGGGTCTTCACCTTCCCGACGGCCGGCCAGTTTCTCGCGCAGTTCGGCGTCGTGCCGGTCACCATTCCTTTCGAGGATGTTCCGGTTGCCATGCAGACGGGTGAGATCGATGCGATTGCCTGGTCCGGCATCACGGAAGTCTTCACCTCCGGCTGGGTGGATGTGACGAAATACTTCCTGACCAACAACGTCTCCGGTGGTTGGGCCGGCTCCTTCTTCGCCAATGCCGACCGCTGGAAGGAAGTGCCCGAGCATCTGAAGGTGCTCTGGCAGATGTGCATGGATTCCTCGCACTACAAGCGCCTGCACTGGTACTGGGGCGGCGAGGCACGGCTTCGCGCCGAAGGCGGACGCCTGGAGCTGACGAGCATTCCGGATGCCGAGTGGAAGACGGTCGAAGATGCCGCCCACAAATTCTGGGAGGAGATCGCCGCGCAGTCTGCCCGCAACAAGCAGCTGGTCGAGATCCTGAAGAAGTATAATGCCGACATGGAAAAGGCCGGCAAACCGTATCGTTACGGCTGACAATGGCGCGCGCACCCTGCCGGTCTTTCCGTCGGGGTGCGTCTCCTGCGGCGAACACAAGAACGAAAAACACGGGATGACGGGCAGCGGCCTGTCGTCAACCAGGGACGGACACGATGACCTCCATCTACACATTCGACGACCTCAAGATCGACGTCGCGGCGGGCCGCATCGACACCGTGATCGCGGCCCAGATCGACATGCAGGGGCGTCTCATGGGCAAGCGTTTCCAGGCGGAATATTTCGTCGACAGCGCCTGGAAGGAAACCCATAGCTGCAACTATCTGATGGCGACCGACATGGAGATGGAAACCGTGCCGGGCTACAAGGCGACCAGCTGGGAAAAAGGCTATGGTGACTACACCATGAAGCCGGACCTTTCGACGCTGAGGAAACTCCCCTGGCTGGAGGGAACGGCGCTTGTGCTCTGCGACGTGCTCGACCATCACACCCATGCCGAAGTGCCGCATTCGCCGCGCGCGATCCTGAAGGCGCAGGTCAAGCGGCTGGAGGCCCTGGGCTTTTCGGCCTTCATGGCCAGCGAACTCGAATTCTTCCTGTTCGACCAGACCTTTGAAGCGGCGCGCGACAGCGGTTATCGCAACCTGAAGCTTTCCAGCGCCTATAACGAGGATTACCACATCTTCCAGACCACCAAGGAGGAGGAGGTGATGCGGGCGGTGCGCACTGGCCTGCAGGGCGCCTGTATTCCCGTGGAAAACTCCAAGGGTGAGGCTTCCCCCGGTCAGGAGGAAATCAACGTGCGGTATGCCGAGGCACTGACCATGGCCGACCGGCATGTGATCATCAAGAACGCGGTCAAGGAGATCGCCTGGTCGAAGGGCAAGTCGGTGACCTTCCTTGCCAAGTGGCACAATGCGGCGGCGGGATCGTCCTCGCATATCCACCAGTCGCTGTGGAGCGCCGACGGCAAGACGCCGCTGTTCTTCGATAAGGATGCTCCGCATGGCATGTCGGCGCTGATGAAACATTACGTGGCGGGGCTTCTCGCTTATGCCGGCGACTACACCTATTTCCTCGCGCCCTACATCAATTCCTACAAGCGCTTCGTGGCCGGCACGTTCGCACCCACCAAGGTGGTCTGGAGCAAGGACAACTGCACCGCCGGTTTCCGCCTCTGCGGCGAGGACACCAAGGGTATCCGCATCGAATGCCGCGTCGGCGGCTCTGACCTCAATCCGTATCTCGCGATGGCCGCCCTTCTGGCCGCCGGCATCAAGGGGATCGAGAACAAGATGGAACTCGAAGCCGCCTTCGAGGGCGACGCCTATGGCGGCACGGGTATCAAGGAAATCCCCCGCACGCTGCGTGACGCGACCCTCATGCTGAAAGGGTCCGCCATGCTGCGCGAGGCTTTTGGCGACGAGGTGATCGATCACTATGTACGCGCCGCCGAATGGGAGCAGGAGGAGTATGATCGCAAGGTGACGGACTGGGAGGTGGCGCGCGGTTTCGAGCGGGCGTGAGCATCGAGGCGTTTGATGCAATCCTATTGCTGGAATGCTATCATCACAATCAGCGGAGGTTGTGTCCGATGATCGATAGCGCATGGTTCTACGGGAGGCTGAAAGCGCAGGGGAAAACCTTGGAGGACTTGGCGCGGGCACTTCGTCTCGATCCGGGTGCGGCATCCCGTCTGTTGCGCGGAGAGCAGACAATGAGCGCCGAGGAGCAGGATGTAATTGCGCTTTATCTCGGCGTTTCGCTGGAGGAGGTCGCGGCACGGCGGCGCGGTCGTCCGCCAGGTTTTGCCGAGGACGGGCAGGAAACGTTTCAGGCAGAGAAGACTGCGGGATCGGTTCAGCCCGGTCCTGCCGGCCAAGATGAAGGCAAACGGGACGACGAGGTGCACAAGAGCTTTTATGAGCGTGTGCGTCGAAAAATGGCGGGTACAGTCACCATTGCCCCAGGGGTTGATTTGACGGAACCGACGGATCCGGAGTGGGCACGGGTCTACGATGACGACTATGACTACCCGCTACATCTTTGACACCTGCCTTCTGCTTTTCCTGGGTGAGTTCGGCGCCGAGGTTTCGCCAGGAGCCCGGCAGGTCCTAGACGCGCCAGACGGATTGTTTCACGTCTCGGCGATCAGCGCCTGGGAGATCGGTTTGCTGGTGGCGAAGGGGCGATTGAGGTTGACTCGTCCGCCGCTCGACTGGTTCCGGGACTTTTGCAATGAGCAGGATCTGGCCGTTCTGGAGACCACGCCGGCAATCCTGGTGGCCGCCTCCTTCCTGCCGGAACCGCTGCATGGCGATCCGGCCGACCGCATCCTGATCGCCACTGCGCGCGAACTGGATTTGACCATCATCACACGCGACCGGGCAGTCCTCGCCTATGGTGCCGCGGGACATGTGAAGACACTCGCCTGTTAGCAGGCATCTGACTGGAGAATGAAATGTCGATGATCCAATGTATCTCCCCGGTGGATGGCTCGGTTTATGCCGAGCGGCCGGCGCTGACCCTCGATGCGGCGAAAGCCGTCGTTGATCGGGCCCGCAAGGCGCAGAAAAGCTGGGCGAAGCGCCCGCTGGACGAGCGTGTCCAGCTTGTCATGAAGGGTGTTGCCCGCCTCAATGAGATGGTCGATGAGGTGGTGCCGGAGCTTGCCTGGATGATGGGCCGACCGGTGCGTTATGGCGGCGAGTTCAAGGGTTTCAACGAGCGGTCGAACTATGTGGCGAATGTGGCGGCCGAGGCGCTGGCGCCGATAAACATCGAAAGCAGTGCCGCCTTTACCCGTCGTATCGAGCGCGAGCCGCATGGCGTCGTCTTCGTTATCGCGCCGTGGAACTATCCCTACATGACGGCGATCAATACCGTGGCGCCAGCGCTGATGGCCGGCAATACGGTCATCATCAAACATGCCGCGCAGACGCTTCTCGTCGGCGAGCGCATGGTGCGCGCCTTCGTCGAGGCCGGGGTGCCGGATGATGTGTTCCAGAACGTCTTCCTCGATCACCAGACCTCGGAACAGCTGATCGCGGCAGGCTCCTTCAACTTCATCAACTTCACCGGTTCTGTCGCCGGCGGCCGTGCCGTCGAGCGCGCCGCAGCCGGCACGTTCACCGGCATGGGCCTGGAACTCGGCGGCAAGGATCCGGGCTACGTGATGGAAGACGCGGATCTCGATGCCGCCGTCGACACGCTGATGGATGGCGCGACCTACAATTCCGGCCAGTGCTGCTGCGGTATCGAGCGCATCTATGTGCACGAAAGCCTCTATGATGCCTTTGTCGAAAAGTCGGTTGCCTGGGTCTCCAACTACAAGCTCGGCAACCCGCTCGACACGGAAACGACGCTTGGGCCCATGGCCAATGCACGTTTTGCCAGAACCGTGCGCGAACAGGTGGCGGATGCGGTGGCCAAGGGCGCCAAGGCGCTGGTCGATCCGAAACTCTTCCCGCAGGATGATGGCGGCGCCTATCTGATGCCGCAGGTGCTGGTCGATGTCGATCACTCCATGGAGTTCATGCGTGAGGAAACCTTCGGGCCGGCGGTTGGCATCATGAAGGTGAAGAGCGATGCGGAAGCGCTCGGCCTCATGAACGACTGCAAATACGGACTGACTGTTTCGCTCTGGACGAAGGACGAGGAACGCGCCTCGCGCCTTGGCGCTGGGCTCGAGACGGGGACCGTCTTCATGAACCGTTGCGACTATCTCGATCCGGCGCTGGTCTGGACGGGGGTCAAGGAAACCGGACGCGGCGGCTCGCTCTCCGTGCTGGGCTTCCACAATTTGACGCGGCCGAAATCCTATCACCTGAAGAAAGCTTGACGCTCATGAACATCACCGCCAACTGGAGCTACCCCACCGCCTTCAAGCTGGGACGTGGCCGGATCAAGGAACTCGCTGCCGCCTGCAGCTCTCTCGGCATGAAGAAGCCGCTGTTGATCACCGATCGCGGCCTTGCCGGCATGGCGATCACGCAGACCGCGCTCGACGTGCTGGCCGAGGCCAGCCTCGGGCGAGCGCTGTTTGCCGATGTCGATCCGAACCCGAACGAGATCAATCTGGAGGCCGGCATCAAGGCTTACCGCGACGGCGGCCATGATGGCGTCGTTGCCTTCGGCGGCGGCTCCGGGCTTGATCTCGGCAAATGCGTTGCCTTCATGGTCGGCCAGACGCGGCCGGTCTGGGATTTCGAGGATATCGGCGACTGGTGGACCCGCGCGAGCGTCGAGGGCATCGCGCCGATCGTCGCCGTGCCGACCACCGCCGGCACCGGCTCGGAAGTGGGCCGCGCCTCGGTCATCACCAATTCGAAGACGCATGTGAAAAAGATCATCTTCCATCCGAAGTTCCTGCCCGGCGTCGTCATCGCCGATCCCGAACTGACGACGGGCATGCCGAAGGCGATCACCGCCGGCACCGGCATGGATGCCTTCGCCCATTGCCTCGAGGCCTATTGCTCGCCCTTCTTCCACCCGATGAGCCAGGGCATTGCGCTGGAAGGCATGCGGCTCGTCAAGGAGTTCCTTCCGCGCGCCTATCACGAGGGGGCCGATCTCGAGGCTCGTACCAACATGATGGCGGCTGCGGCCATGGGCGCGGTTGCCTTCCAGAAGGGGCTCGGTGCCATCCACGCGCTGTCGCATCCGATCGGTGCCGTCTACAACACCCATCACGGCATGACGAATGCGGTGGTGATGCCGCCGGTGCTGAAGTTCAACCGGCCGGCGATCGAAGAAAAGATCGCGCGTGCCGCCGCCTATCTCGGCATTTCCGGCGGTTTCGACGGCTTCTATGATTATGTGCTGTCGCTGCGGGCGGAGCTGCATGTGCCGCAGACCTTGACGGCCATGGGCATTCAACCCGACCGCATAGACCAGCTGTCCGCCATGGCCATGGACGACCCGTCCTGCGGCGGCAATCCGGTCAAGATGACGCTGGAAAAGACCAAGCAGCTCTTCCGCGACTGCTTCTGAGACTATCGTCCGGCACCGTCCTTCGGCGGTGCCGGCCCGTTTCGGTTGTCCTAACTATCGGAACTCCTAGGTCATATTAACTAGGTCTAAATTTACCGTTCATTAACCCTGTTCTTCCAGGATTGGTAGCGTCGGCACCATGTATCTCCGGTGCCCGTCGGAGCGATGCGGCTCGATCATTCTCGAGGACACGAAATGCCAGTCATCTCATTTGCGAATGCCAAGGGCGGTGCCGGCAAGACCACCGCCGCGCTTTTGCTCGCCACCGAACTTGCCCATCAGGGGTACCGTGTCACCCTGATCGATGCCGATCCGCAGCGCTGGATCAGCCAGTGGCATGACATGTCCGGTGCTGTCCGCAATATCACCATCATCACCGAGGTGACGGTCGCGTCGCTGCAATGTCATCTGCGCGAGATGTCGGCTGCCACGGATTATTTCATCGTGGATCTGGCCGGGGCTCGCGATGCACTGGTGACAACGGCCATCGGCCTCTCCGACCACGTCTTCATCCCGATCCAGGGTTCGGCGATGGATGCCAAGGGCGGTGCGCAGATCCTCGATCTTCTCGCCCTGATGAAGGATAAGGCCGGTCTTGCCATCGCCCATTCCGTCGTGCTGACGCGCGTGACCCCGGTGGTCACCACACGATCGCTTCTTGCCATCAAAGGGCTGCTCGCCCAGCGTGGCGTGAACGTGCTGAATACGCCGATCGGTGAACGCACCGCCTTCCGCGAGGTCTTCGAGGCCGGTGGCACGCTCTACAGTCTCGATCCGGCCAAGGTCTCCAATCTCGACAAGGCGCGCGAAAATTCCCGGGCGCTCGCCGACGAGATCAAGCAGTTGATGCCCGTCCGTGTGGTGCGCAGCGGCATGCCGCGCGTCTTGAACTTCAAGCGCGACGCGGCGTAACAACCAGTCTTTGCCCCGAGGTTTTTTGTACCGTGATTGCGGAAGCGGATTTCGGGCCGTTTCCGCAAGCAACTTCTCTGGCGACCCGCCGCTATTCGAGGGCAGCCGTTCGATCGAGCGCTGCAATTGCCTCCATCAACTGCTTGCGGATTACGTCGCGTTCCTGCGGTTCTAAGCGCCCAATGTCCAGATTGAGTTCGAGGCCCTTGAACTTCGCCGCTGCGGGATCGGCATCTTCCATCAGCCGCTCCACAGCGTAGGGGATCACGGCGCGGCTGATGCCCTTCATGGAAATCTCTGGCAGCGGCCTGGCTTCGACAATGTCCTTTACCAGGGCATAGGTCTCATAGCTGATGACGATTTTGCCTGAATCGGCAATCGATTGCAGGCGCGCGGCGAGATTGGCTTCCGCACCGATGATCGTATAGTCCATGCGGTCCTCGCTTCCGAAATTGCCGACATTGCAATAGCCGGTGTTGATTCCCATGCGGACAATGAAGGGATCCTCCGTCCCGTTTCGTCGCCACTTCTCGCGCAGATGAACGAGCCTTGCCTGCATGTCGATTGCCATGCGCAGGCATGCCTTTGCATCCTCCTCGGCGCCCTTGGTCTCGGGATCTCCGAAAAAGATCAGGACCGCATCGCCGATGAACTTGTCGATCGTGCCGCCGTGCCGCAAGGCGATCTCGGCCATTTCGGTGAGGTATTCATTGAGCATCTCCGTGAGGGTTTCCGGCTGCAAACGTTCCGTTGTTGCCGTGAAATCCTTGATGTCGGAGAAGAAGATGGTGAGACGTTTGCGTTCCGTCTGGACGACAACATCCTTCTGTCCGCTAAAAATCTGCTTGTAGATCTGTGGCGACAGATAACGGGAAATCTTCAGCGAAATCCCGGCCAGAAATTCATTGGCTGCTTCAAGTTCGCGGTTGAAACTGCGGATGACGTAGGCTTGGCGCCGCTGCAGTATGATGAAGCTTATGCCAATCGTCGCGACGAAGACGAAATACAACAACAGATATTTGAAGGCGAGGATATTGTCGGCGAAGGGCTGCGCGACAATGATTTCCTGAATGCCGCGAACATCACCCGTCTTCCAATCGAGCTTGGGACTATCGGGATGGCTATTGTGGCAGGCGACGCAAGCAGGCCCCATCACCACAGGTGTCACAAGTCGCAGCGTACTGGTCAAGCCGTGCCAATCCTCGTCGATCAGAGTTTGGTCGGAATTCTCTCTGAGAGACGCCAGAGCATCCGTTTCAAACTCATCCAGCTGATGCGGGGCTCGGTTGTGAAAGGGCAGATCGGAGACGAACCGATAGGTAATATTGGCCTGCTGTTCTCGAATGACATCGCCAAGTTCAAGCGACAGGGTGGCTGGCAGCGGAATGGCGCCGGGGATCGTCGCATAGCGGTCCGAGACGGTGGTTGTGGCGTTTGTGCCTTCCGTTGTATGCGCTGCGAGGACACGGTCAACAACATTGGTGGCGTAATAGCTGCGAATGCTGGATATGACCGAACTGAGATCGCGTGCCTGTTTTGCCGCCGCTTGCTGTGACAGGTTGCTGACATCCAGCCAAACGGCCAAGGGCAGCAGCGCGAGCATGGCCAGAACAACTGTGGCGATCACATAGGCATTTCGCCGTGCAGAAACTTCCTCAACTCCACGAGGCATACACACATCTCTCCGTGCCCTCTCGCAAAGCTTGAGGTTGTAAAAACATCAGAGAGCACAAAGCGCCCGGGCTCGTCAATTCTCGCAAACTCTGTCCGTCGATGAGGCGCGCCGTGACATCCTGGTCAACGGGTGGCTGTCAATCGACGAATTCCACCACCGTGCCGGGCTTCACCATCTTGGCGAGTTCGGTCGCATCCCAATTGGTCAGGCGGATGCAGCCATGGCTGTTCGTCTTGCCGATCTTGGAGGGTTCCGGTGTGCCGTGGATGCCGTAGGTGGGTTTGGAGAGCGCGATCCAGACCGTGCCGACCGGGCCGTTCGGACCCGGCGGGATCTGCAGGATCTTGTCGTTGTCGCCCTGTTTGAAGTTGATCTTCGGATTGTAGGTATAACCCGGGTTCAGCGCGATCCGCTCCACCGTATGGGTGCCGGAGGGCGAGGGCGTATCCGATGAGCCGATGGTGGCCGGGTAGGCGGCGACCAGTCTGCCGTCCGCGCCATAAGCGAAGACCTGCTTCTTGGCCTTGTCGGCCAGGATGCGCACCACTTCGCCGGTCTTCGGCTGGCCGGGATTGACCACCTTGATGATCGTGCCGGGGATCGAGAAATCGACGCCGGGATTGAGCGCCTTGAGGTAACCTTCATCCATGTGGAACCGTTCGGCGAGCGCTTCGCTCGTCGAGGTAAACGACATGGCCGGCAGCTGTGCCTTGTGGGCGTAGTCATCCGGGATTGAGGCGACGTAGGGGCCTGCCGCATCGGCCGCCGTGATGGTGTAATCCGAAAACGGCAGGCCGCCGGAATAGGACAGGCGCTGCATGATCTCTTCGGAATTGTTCGGGTCGAGCGTTTCGCCGGTCATTTCCTGCCAGGCGGCGACCGCCTTGTTGACGTTGTCGCCGAGATGGCCATCGATCACGCCCGGCGAAATGCCCTGGCGGTCGAGAAAGACCTGAAGAGCGACGATTTCCGCCTGCGGCTTCTTCGTCACCGAGATGACGGGTTTGTTCGACTGCGGCGCAATGGTCGGCTGGGGCAGGGGCTGCGGCTCCAGCGATGCTTCCTGCTCGCCGTCGTCCAGTATGGCGCCGTCTTCGCCGAGCGGCAGGCGGATGATCGAGCTATCATGCGGGATGGAGCCGGTGACTTCGCCGGGTTCGCCGTAACGATAGTCCCGATAGTCGCGATAGGCGCCGTTGCCGTAACCGCCATTGCCATAGTCGCGCGGGCGTTCGCCGGGCCGCTGATAGGAGTAATCCCGCGACGAGGGGGCTGGCGGGTAACCGTAACCGCGCTGCGGGCGGTCAGGATTTCCGCGCATCTCCGTGGCGATCAGATTGCCGTAGCGGTCATACAGAACGCGGCGGCCCATGCCGTCGCGGCGAACCACCACTTCGCCGGCTTCCGGGACATAGTCCAGGATCGCCCCGTCGGGGGCCACCAGAATGGTGTCAGAGGCATAACCGCCATAGCGGCTCTGGGCGACCGAGGGCTCGGCGGCGGACAGGGACAGCACGAGTGCCAGACTGATGCTTGTCAGGAGTGCGGACTTCACGATATCACCGATTCCAGTTTTGACGGACAACGGCGGTTCGCCCGCCTCGTTCCCAGGGTCTTCTGCCTTTTCTCAGACAGGCAAATTTTGTCGCCAGTGTGGAAAAATAGAAAGTCATGGTGAACGATCGATGAATAACACGGTTCTGCTTGCCAGTCTGTCGGCATGATCAGGGGAGAGACGGCGTGAAGGCTTTTTCGGCGGCGCGGGGACCGAAGCTGTTCCTCGACGAAACGAGTGTGCTCGATATCGGTGGCTGTATCGTCAACGGCATCGATATCGCGCCCGGCAGAGCCATTCCCGATGACGGTGACCCGCGCATCGACCATTCGCTGGAAGGTTTTCTCTTCACCTGCGGGCCTGACCATATCCGCCATCCGCAACCGATCCCCGGTGATCCGGACGGTCGCAAATACCCGCTGCACGGCTCCTATTCGTCGCATCCGGCCGAAATCCTCTTCTGGGATGTCCAGGGTGAGGATGCCGAATGCCAGGCGCGCGTGCCGGTGAAGACGGCCGATGGGGGCGAGGCGCTTCTCGAACGTCACTGGCGCATCAGCGGCGAGACCGGTGAGGTGACGTTGTCCGATCGGCTGACGAATGTCGGTAAGGTCGCCTTCGCCAAGGTACACATGTATCACATGAACATCGGCGCCTGGCTGTTTGATCCGCATGTCAATTTGACCGGCCGCATGCTGGAGGGCGGCGGTTTTGCCTGGAACTTTGGTGAAGACCCCGGCGGCGTGTTCTGCGTGCCGGCAAAGGTGGATGGCGAAGACTGGGCGGAGGTGGCACTCGGGCCGCTTGCTTCGCTCGGCGGCGTCACGCTGAAGGTGAAGTTCCGCACCGATACGCTGCCGCACCTGCAGATCTGGCGCAATCAGCAGGCACCGGCGCATGTGCTCGGCATCGAACCCGTCTCGCACCGCTGGGTCTCGCGCGAGGAACTGGCCGCCAGCGGCGAATTGCACATGCTGGAGCCGGGTGAGAGCGCCGATTATGCGCTGCGCTTTTGCTTTTCGTGAGGACGGATCGAGCCCAAGCCGTCATTGACGCCATCCGGTCGCCATCGTAAGTGAAGGCCCTGTTTTGGCAAAAGCCGGAGGCTGATGATGATGGATATCCGCCAGATCAACGACGAATACGCCGTGACGGGCCAGATCACGCCCGATGACGTCGACCAGATCAAGGCGATGGGCTTCAAGTCGATCGTCTGCAATCGCCCGGACGAGGAAGAACCCGGCCAGCCGAGCTTTGCCGAGGTAGCCGCACGCGCCAAGGAACTCGGCCTTGACATCGCTTATGTGCCGGTCGGCCGTATGGGTGTCGATGCGGAAGCGGTCAGCGGCATGGTCGATGCACTGGACGAGTTTCCGCGCCCGATGCTGGGTTATTGCCGCTCCGGCGCCCGCTCGACGGCGATCTACGAAAAAAGCCAGCATCTGCGCGGCTGATCCGTCGCATTTTCCGGGCGCTCTTCCTGTGCGCCCGTTCATCCCTTTCTTTCCAAGCTCATTTTAATGGGGAGCATGTCCATGAACATCAAGCGTATCGAGCCCGGTAAGCGCATGAGCGGTGCCGTCGTTCACGGCAACACCGTCTATCTCGCCGGCCAGGTTGGCGAAGGCACGACCGTGACGGAACAGTCGAAGTCGGCGCTGGCCGAAGTCGACCGCCTGCTGGCGCTTGCCGGCACGGACAAGTCGAAGATCCTGCAGACGATCATCTACCTCTCCGACATGTCGACGTTCGCTGAAATGAACGCTGTCTGGGAAGCCTGGATCGACCCGGCCAACCCGCCGGCCCGCGCCACCTCCGGCGCGCCGCTCGCGACCCCGGACTACAAGGTCGAATTCATCGTCACGGCCGCTCTCTGAGCCTTCTGACGATCTGAATCAGGAACCCGGTGGATCATGTTGATCTGCCGGGTTTTTTATTGGTGGGACATGTGCCGGGCGTCATCCTGCAGGGTTTTGTGGCAGAGGGTTTTGCAAGCTCTGCCGTTCGCCCCATCACGATCGTCCAGATCGCTTTGCGCACGTTCAAAAATGACGATGCCAGGCCGGCCGCTTCCGTCTCTGCAATGTGGAGTGGTGGTGTCCTGTGACGCCGATATTTGGTGTTGACAATTTTGCGTCCCAAGAGAAGCTTCCGGAAGTGTTGGGGGGCGTGCGGATGGCTGGTCGTGGTAGAGTTTCATCCCCTGTCAGATCGCTCATGCTCGTGATGCCACGTGTTCGGCATCAGGTTCTCAGACTGCTGCTTGGCGTTCTCGGTCTGGTGTTTGTCCTCAGTGGATCATTGACAGAGGCTGTGGCCCAGTCGGTGCGCACGGATGATGGTCAGGTCATCGAGCGTATCGAGATTTTGATCCGCAATCCCTCCTCGGATCCGCAGGTCAACGGGCGCGTCTCTGATCTTCTCCGTCGCAACATCAACGTCTTTCCTGGCATGATCTTCAATCGCACGGAGGTGCAGATTTCGGTTGCCCGCGCCAGCCGGCTTGCCGCGATTGCGGATGCACAGCTGGAGACAATCCAGGGTGAAACGGGCGGCATCGTGGTGAAGGTCAACGCGACGCTCGGCGACAGGGTGGCGCGGGAGGATCGGGGATATCTGCTCACCCGTGACGTGAACGATCTGCCGATCCTGTTTGATCGCGACGGCACGATCATCGTCGGCAAGCTCGAGATGCTGACCATGCTCTATGGCAATGCCAATGCCTGGTATGGTCGTCCGGATCTCTTCCTGTCCGGCAATCCGCTCGCCTCCGGCGACATGGCCGGCAAGGGCACCAGCGGCTGGGGGGAGGGGTTCATCCATGCGGGCCTTTATGGACTGACACCGCTTGGCGAAGACATCTATGCCTATGGTGGCTTCAGTGCGATCCTGAGCGGCTCGGCCGGAACCGAGCTGTTTACCGATGAAAGCCGCCAGCATCTTGGCGTGGAGGATGCCTACGTCGGCCTTGTCGGTGGTGAAACCGCTGAGACGGGCGACCGGCTGTTGTGGAACGTGTCTGCCGGGCGCAAGCGTTATGCGATCGGCGACAGCATGATCATCGGCAACAGCGCGTCGAATGGCGACGACAGAGCCGCCCTGCAATCGAATCCGCGCTGGGCCGCCGATATGCTCGTGCTGGGGCAGGTGCGTTACAACAACACGCTGATGGAAGTCTTTTATCTCGATCCTGACGAACTGCCGGTCGTGGATTCCGAAACCCGTATGGCGGGCCTCAATCTCGAAACCGATGTCGGCGGCGGCCTGAAGCTGGGCGGCGCCTTCATTCAGGTGCTTGAGTCGGATTATGCCTATTTTGCCCTGACGCCGCCCGATCCGGCCTCCGCCACGCTCGGTCGAGACGGACTGCAGATCTATGACGCTCGTCTCCAGTGGAAACAACCGAACGGGCATTTCTTCGCCAATGCCGAATTTGCCGTCCAGCGAAACGACCGTTTCGACATGTTCGCAACCGCCATTGCGGGCGAAGTCGGCTACCAGTTTCAGGATCTGCCCTGGACGCCCGTGTTCAGCTACCGCTACGCGCAGTTTTCCGGCGACGATCCGTCAACGGCCCGTTTTGAGCGATGGGATCCGATGTTGTCCGGCGGCAATGGCGAACAGTGGGTTCAGGGCATCAACCATTTCAAGGTTTTCCAGGACAGCAACCTCGTGACGCATCGCTTCCAGTTGCGGTTGCGGCCGGATCCGAAGGTGGAACTTGTGCCGCAGTTCTGGATCTTTACGGCGGACAGCGCCACCAATCTCGGCGGCAATCCGGCCCTGTCCTTCCTTGGATCAAAGGAGCTCGGTTACGAGGTCAACCTGACGGCCAAGTGGTTCATGTCCTCGCGCATGATGCTGCAGGGCCATGTCGCCGCGACTTTCCCCGGCGAGGCCACCAAACAGGCGGCCTCGGATGATCTCGACCCCTGGTGGAGCGCCATGGCGTTTCTCCGCATCGCATTTTGACTTGAAGTCTCGCTAAAGGGAGGACACGACATGGACAGACGTGATCTGCTGAAGGGAATAACGCTGGCTGCCGGCGCGGTGGCGGCCACCGCGACCGTCGACGGAGTGGTCGAGACCACGGCGAGCGCGCAACAGGCGGGCGGACGCCCGGACGGCAATGCCGTCGTCGACATCAAACCGGTCGACAGCGAATTCTTCATCTCCAACCGTTTTGCCGGTCGCACCTTCATCGTGACCGGTTCGGCGCGCGGCATGGGCCGGGCCGCGGCAATCCGGCTGGCGCGCGAGGGCGCCAATGTCGTCGGCGTCGACTGGATCAAGGATCTCGGGGAAGAGACCCATCAGGCAATCCTTGGCGGCGGTGGAAAATCCGCTTTCGTGTTCGGCGATGTCGGTGATCCCTCCATCGCGGAACAGAGCGTTTCGACGGCGGTCTCGACCTTCGGCAAGCTCGATGGCGCCCTCAACAATGCCGGCGTGATGGATGGCGTTTATTCCGGTGACCCAATCGACTTCGAAAAACAGCGTGACCTGATCTTCGCTCGGATCCACGAGGCGAGCGATGCCTATTGGGAAAATGTCTTCAGGACCAATGCGACCGGCATGTTCTACTGCATGCGCGCGCAGCTGAGGCAGTTGGTCGCTCAGGGCCGCGGCGGCGCGATCGTCAATGTCGGTTCGATTGCCGGGATGACCGGCCTTGCCGGCAATCCGGCCTATGTCGCGAGCAAACATGCGGTCACGGGACTGACGCGCAATGCGGCCATCGACTATGCCCCCTACGGTATCCGGGTGAATTCCGTCAACATGGCGGCAACCGACACACCGATGGTCGCACGCGCCGGCGAACTGGTGGCACTGTCGGCAAAGGCGACGGTCGGGCCCACCATGGGCCGCCTGAAGATCGACAGCATTCTTGCCTATACCGACAAGAAGCACAGGCCGGCCACTGTTGCCGAACAGGTCGGCATGATGCTCTTCCTGCTGTCCGACGAAGCCTCGAACTTTACCGGCGGCATTTACGCGACCGATGGCGGATGGACCGCCTATTAGGAGAGCCGCTGCCCCGGAAGGACGTAGTCAAGACATACATCTGATGCAGATCCCCGAACCCTCATTCTCTGTTGGCGAACGCAATGGAGGCGCCCATGCCGGGAGCAGCCGTGGAAGATGACGAGCGCATGGGCCTGGCATTGCCGCATCGGAGAAATCCGAACTGTTGCGGTCGGCGATGCTGAGCAATACCGACCTTAACAGGTCCGTGACACAGTCCGGTTAGCGCCAATAGGAGACATGGACTGCTTCGACGTTAGAGGCTGGAATGGGGCCGATACCGGACTGATAGCTTGCGACTCATTCTGAGGTTTATGGCCATCGAGACCGATCCGTTTGACCGATGCGTTTCACCTTTTATTTGCCGAACTTTGTAATGCGTGTTTGTTCATCGGCGCAGATCATTGCTAAGAAGTTTGTGCGCCCGAAGAACTGGAGTACCCACGCGGAAAGCATCCCATCGACACCACCCAATGAAAGGAAAGCATAGGCGCAAATATCTGAATCAGTAGTGCCGATTTCAAATCCTGCCAGCGTTTGTTCAGGAATTTCCTCCCGTTGAACATCAGCGAAGACCTGGCCATCGGCAACAACAGGCGACAAATTGTGATATCTCGACAATCCCCGTACTATTTTGCGGACACTCCGCAAAATCCGCTCGTCTTCTGCGGGAAATATTCGATAGCGCTCAGGTCCCGCGTCCGGCGCCGGCCGCATAATCGCAAACATATCGAGCGCCCTACGACGGCCGTCGATTTGAGCGAATCCTCTTCGAATAGGTCCTTCCCAGAGTTCTTGGACCGCATCTGTCGCGTCACCTGCAACGGACATAACATTGCGAAAGTGCGCGTCATCATCGGAAGTCCCACTGTTGCATGCCGTGCAGTCTGGTATCGTGATCCTTTGAACCTTACTGGTCGCACTCGATAGCGGATAAATACCGCGAGGAAATATGTGCTCCCGCGTCGTCAATTTGTATCTGCCGCAAAAGCTACAATCGCCCCAATGCCCCTTCTTTTTTGACAAATTCTCAAAACCTCTTTGCCGAAGTGCAAGCCGAATCGGTCCTTATATTGGACCACATTTACCTTTCCGTCGCCTACGTCTTCGATATTCCCGAAGAACTGCGTGTCATGACGCTTCCTGATTTCGACGCGCCCGTCTAGGAAGAGACCAGCAACGGGGGAGCGTCATGGAAGATTGGACAACGAAGGAAATTGTCGGCACCATCATTGCCACCGGTTTAGTGTCGGCAATCTTCACGACGGCTATGGGGTGGATCGGCAGTGCATTTTCGTCGTGGCTCAAGACAAGGCAGGAGCGTTCCTATCTTGCAAGCCGTGTCGCCGCCGCACTCGAGAACTACGCGGCACAATGCTCGTCGCTCTCGGGCGACGTGAGCAGTGAATACGATCGGTACCAGGAAGTTTCGTCATTGGCTCTGCCGCGTCCGCCACAGTTTCCCGCAGATGCGGACTGGCGGTGCATGAAGGTCGGATTGGCCTACAAGGTGCTTACGTTCCTGAATGAGATCGAGGCCGAGGACAGGTATGCGAACTACGCCCGGCACTTTGAAAACAACCCGTTTCAGGTGGCATCTGGAGCGCGCGCCAGCGGCGAACGGGCACTGGCACTCGCCGCCGAAGTCCGGCGGTCCATCGGCCTGAGAATTGATCAGGACCATGAGGCGGCGCTGGCCAAACTTTTCCCGAAGAAGTGAGCGCCGCAGCTCATCTGCCAACAACTGACCCAAAGTCGGTGCCGGCCCGAGCCACGTCTGGGAGCCCCAAAAATTGCCCGATTACGGTCTGCTTTTGAGGAGGTCGCCAAAGGAGCTGAACGGCTGACTTGGAAGCAAAGCTGCCCATTCAGATTCGCTCGGCAACGTCCGCTTCGGGCCGATTGCCGACTGCGACGAGCCTCGTGGCTCGTCGCTGGCAAGCTCCACCCCTCAGGCTTTTTCCCGGATCTGCGTCAGCGTCCTGGTCGGAGTGATCGCTTCCGGCGAGAGCATCACCTCGATGATCGCCGGTTTGCCGGAGGCGCGGGCGCGCTCATAGGCCGGGCCGAATTCGTCGGTCTTCGACACCCGCTCGCCATGGCCGCCATAGGCCGCTGCGAAGGCCACGAAATTCGGGTTGACGAGGTCGGTGGCGCTGACGCGGCCGGGGAATTCCCGTTCCTGGTGCATGCGGATCGTGCCATAGGTGCCGTTGTTGACGAGCACGGTGATGATCGGCAGTTGATAACGCACGGCGGTGATGAATTCCTGGCCATGCATCATGAAGCAGCCGTCGCCGGCAAAGCAGACCACTTCGCGCTCGGGGAACAGCTGTTTTGCCGCGACCGCCGCCGGCAGGCCGTAGCCCATGGAACCCGAGGTCGGGGCCGCCTGGGTGTTGTAGGCCTGGAAACGGTGGAAACGGTGCAGCCAGGTGGCATAATTGCCGGCGCCATTGGTGAAGATCGCCGTCTTCGGTGTGTTTTCTTCGATCCAGTCCATGATCGGGCCCATCTGCACGTCACCGGGACCGGTCTGCGGCGGGGTCGACCATTTCAGATAGGCGTCATGCATGGCTGCGGTGCGCTCCGCCCAGACCGGCCAGGCGGGAGCTTCGAGGTCACGAAGGGCTGCGACGAATTCCGCCGGCGCGGCGGCAATCGCGAGATCCGGTCGGTAGATGCGGCCGAGCTCTTCCGGATCGGGGAAGACATGCACGATCTTCTGCGACGGGTAGGGGATGTCGAGCAGCGTATAGCTGGAGGAGGGCATTTCCGACATGCGGGCGCCCAAGAGCACGATCAGGTCGCTGTCCTTGATCTCTTTTGCCAAGGCCGGATTGATGCCGATGCCGACATCGCCGGCATAACAGGTGTGCAGGTGGTCAAACAGCATCTGACGACGGAAGGAGCAGCCGACGGGGAGGTGAAAGCGTTCGGCAAAGTCCCGGATGCCGGCAACGGATTCTTCGCTCCAGCGGGTGCCGCCGAGGATGACCATCGGGCGGCGGGCCTCCTTCAGCATTGCCGCGAATGTCTCGACCTGGCTCTGGCCCGGATGACTTTCGACGCGGGTATAGCGCTTGGCGGGCGGGGCCTCGACCTCGTCCATCAGCATGTCTTCCGGCAGCGTCAGCACCACCGGGCCGGGGCGGCCGGAGGTCGCGACCGCGAAGGCGCGGGTGACGAATTCCGGAATACGGCGCGCATCGTCGATCTCGCCGATCCATTTGGCGAATTCAGTGAAGGCGCGGCGATATTCGACTTCCTGGAAGGCCTCGCGTTCGCGGGCATCACGCTGCACCTGGCCGATGAAAAGGATCATCGGGATCGAATCCTGCATGGCGACATGCAGGCCGGCGGACGCATTGGTGGCGCCCGGTCCGCGGGTGACCATGCAGATGCCGGGTTCGCCGGTCAGCCTGCCCCAGCAATCCGCCATCATCGCCGCGCCGCCTTCCTGGCGGCAGACCAGAACGTCGATGCCGCTGTCATAAAGCGCGTCAAGCACCGCGAGATAACTTTCCCCCGGCACGCAGGAGACACGGCTGACGCCGTTTGCCTTCAGCGCCTCAACGATGAGTTGGCCACCGGTCTTCATGGGGTCTGCCCTTCCTTGTCTGCAATGTCTTTTTTGTCTTCGGTGTCTTCGATGCCGAATTCGGCGAAAACGTCGTCGGTGTGCTCGCCGAGCGCCGGGCTTGGCCGGTGATAGGCCAGCGGCGTTTGCGACAGCAGGATCGGCGTGCGCACACCCGGGATCGTCGTGCCGTCTTCGGTCTGAAGATCGATGCGCATGCCGCGCGCCTTGATCTGCGGATCGTCGAACATTTCGGCGATCGAGTTGATCGGTCCGGCGGGTACGGCATTCTCGCCGCAGGCGGCCAGGAGATCGGCCTTCGTCCACTTGGCCGTCTCGCCGATCACCAGTGCACGAACCTCGGCGCGGCGCGCGAGGCGCGCCTTGTTGGTGGCGTAACGTTCATCTTCCGCCACGCCGTCCAAACCGAGGACCTTGCACAGACGCGCGAACTGGCCGTCATTGCCGACCGCAAGGATCAGGTGGCCGTCGGCGGTCGGGATTACCTCGTAGGGGCTGATGTTCGGATGGGCATTGCCAAGCCGCACGGGGGAGACGCCGGAGACCAGATAGTTCATGTTCTGGTTGGCCATCACGGCAGACATGACATCGAACAGCGCCATGTCGATGTGCTGGCCTTCGCCGGTCTTCATCACATGGATCAGCGCCGCCTGGATGGCGGTGACCGCATAAACGCCGGTGAAGAGATCGGCAACCGCTGTGCCCGCCTTCATCGGTTCGCCATCCATGGCGCCCGTGACGGACATGAAACCGGACATGCCCTGGACGATGTAATCGTAACCGGCGAGATCGGCATAGGGACCGTCCTGGCCGAAACCGGTGATGGAGCAGTAGACAAGCCGCGGATTGATCGCCTTCAGGCTGGCATAGTCCAGCCCGTATTTGGCAAGCCCGCCGCGCTTGAAGTTCTCGATGACGACATCGGCATCCTTCACCAGCTGGCGGATGATCTCCTGGCCTTCGGGTTTGGAGAAATCCACCGTGACCGATCGTTTGCCACGGTTGGTTGCGTGGTAATAGGCGGCAGACAGGTTTTCGCCGTTCGATCCGGTCACGAAGGGCGGGCCCCAGGTACGGGTATCATCACCGCCGTTCGGGTTTTCCACCTTGATGACGTCCGCGCCGAAATCGGCCAGCACCTGACCTGCCCAGGGGCCTGCCAGGATGCGCGCGAGTTCGATCACACGGATGCCCTGAAGGGGCGGTTTCTTGGGGCTTTCGCTCTGCATGTCTCCTCGCCGGTCTTCTTGCATCCGCTGCCGTGTCGAAATTGATCCGTCAACAGCAGACAGTTTACCTGTAGCCCCTCATCCGCCCCTTGGGCACCTTCTCCCCGAGGGAGAAGGGATCTGCCGTGCCGCTTGCGGTTCTCCTCTTCCTTGGGGGAGAGGTCCGCCGAGCGAAGCGGAGGCGGGGTGAGGGGGCTACCGGCATCAGGTGGTCATCTCCACCTTCTCATAGCCCGCGCTGATCAGTGCGGCACTTGATTTCTAGTCATGACATCATTCCGGCCGCGGCCTTGACCTTCGCCAGGCTGTCTTCGGCCCAGGTGGCAAACTCGGCCATGGCCTCCTCCCGGCCGATCTCGTTCAGCGTCTCGTGGCGCATCTCGGGATAGATACGCTTCGTCACCTGCGAAAAACCGGCAGACGCCAGGCGATGCGAGAGCCAGGCGGTGGCTTTGGCGCCTTCGGTTGCCGGATCCTTGCCGCCGCCGACGAGGTGGATCGGCAGATCCTTCTTCAGGCGGGAAAGGAGTGTGGGCTCCGTGCCGCGGAAGGTGAGGGCGAACACATCGAGCCACATCGACACGCTGATGTCGAAACCGCAGAGGGGATCTGCTTCATAGGCTTCGACTTCCGCGCGGTCGCGGCTCAGCCAGTCCGCCTGGCTTTTGTAGTTCGGCATGGACCGCCCCCAGGTGTCGAAGGTGAGCCGCGGCAGGATCGTGCTCGGCACATCCGAACCCTTCAGCGCCCGCTCCGTCTTCAGCACCACCTCAGCCACGCGTCCGAGAAAACCAACGGCGAAATTCGAGTTCCAGACGGCAAGGGCTGCATAGGTGCGGGGATGGCTGAGCGCGGTGTTGAGCGCAATCAGCCCGCCCATCGAATGGCCGAAGAGAAGCACCGGCAGCCCCGGATGGGCAGCGAGTGCGTGATCGGTGACTGCCTTCACATCGGCGATCACCTTGTCCACGCCGCCCGCCTCAGCAAACCGTCCCTGAACGGCATCGGGTGCCGTGGTCAGGCCGTGGCCGCGATGGTCATGCGCATAAACTGCAAAACCACGGGCGGCCATGAATTCGGCAAAACGCCGGTAGCGGCCGGAATGTTCGCCGAGGCCGTGGCAGATCTGCAGGATTGCTTTTGTCTCGCCATGTGCGGGTTCATGCCGCAGCGAAAGCGCGGCTCCGGTGGGGCTGGCGAGCCGTGATGGCGTTGCAAACATTGGTTTTCTCCTCAGCCCGGTCGTGTGGCTCTTCCCGATGGAGTTGTGACCGCGGACGGCGAAATATGCAACGGTCTGTTGGCCATGCCGTCTCGGGGGTTAACGCTTTTGCAGTCTCGCCGTTCTAGCGTGTCCCGGCGGGAAAAGGGAGCGGTAGGCACAACTGTGGATCGATTACAGGACAGCAGGGTCAAGATTGGTGAAGAGCGCGTGTCTCTGGTCCAGCCGACACTGGCACGCCTGCTCGCGGCGGCGCTGGCAATCTCCGTCTTTCTTGTCGGCTTCGATATCATTTACGGCCGGTTCTTCTATCGGGATATCGACGACATCCTGCGGGGCATCCAGATCCGGCAGTTTCTCGATTATGGCGGATGGTATGATCTGACCATTCGCGGAATCGACATGCCAGGTCCCTATGTGTCTCCCTGGTCGCGGCTGATCGATCTTCCCTACGTCGCCATTGCCCGTGTGCTGCAACTCGCGCTCGCCCCGGAAGATGCCATCGCATGGGCCTTCCGGCTGTGGCAGCCCGTTCTGCTCCTCGCCTTTTGTCTTCTCTGGATCGGCTCCGTCCTCAATCTGTCCCGCCCACGGGTGGAGATCGAGCCCTTGCATATCGTGGCGGCCTTCGCACTCATGCCGCTGACCCTTTGGGAGTTCACGCCGGGTCGGATCGATCATCACAATGTGCAGATCGTGATGCTGATGGTTGCCGTCTACGGCATATCGTGCTGGTCCTATTCCGGCGGACTGATCGCCGGTCTCGGCGTCGTCTTGTCCTTCCTCGTCGGCCTGGAACTCGCACCCGTTCTCGCGGTGCTGCTGCTCGGACCCTGCCTGGCCTTCGTCTTCGGCGTGAAGGGCGGACGACGGCTGCTGGCCGGGCTGGCAACCTCCGCCATTGTGGTATCGCTTCTCGCGGGCCTGATCTTTCTCGGGCCTCACCGGATGATGGCGACAGAATGCGATGCCTTCTCGGCACCCTATATCAGCGCCTTGCTCGGCTTTTCCGTCGTCATTCTTCCCGCGGCGCTTTTTCTGGGGCGGGCAGGCCGATGGGCGCGGCTCATTTATCTTGCCGTTGCGGCAATGTTGCTCATCGGCGCTCTCGCGCTCGTCTTTCCGTCATGCCTTGCCGGTCCCTATGCCTTCATCGAACCGATGGTGCGGTCGCTCTGGCTCGATCGTGTGCAGCAGGAGCGGTCAGTTCTGGATTTCTACCGTGAAGGGGAGTTCATTAAGGTTGCCTGCATTGCAGGTTTGGCCGTCGTCGCGCTGGCCGTTCTTCCCTCGATGAGGCGCCAGATGCGGGCGGCGCATGCGCCCTTCGTCATCGTGTTCGCCACCGGTGTCGCGCTTTTGCTGCTCACCCTGATCCAGACCCGCTTCATGCGGTTTCCCGCAGCTCTCGTCCTGCTGGTCCTCCCCACCGTCTGGAGCGGCGTCAAGGAGCGTTGGCCAGGCGCACGGACGGCACTTGTCGCGTCTGCTGGCGGGTGCCTGGTCTGTGTGGTTTCCCTCTGGCTCGCGGTCCCGCAGCGCAAGCCGGTTCTTGAACTGCTGGACTACATGACCGTCGATCTATGCACCAATATCGATCCGAGCCCGCTTCGGGGCCTGCCACCCGGTCGCATCGTCGCCCCGAGTTCACTCGGTCTTTTCCTGCTCGATCGACTGCCGCCGGGCATGACGATCAATTCCATTTCGTTTCACAGAGCCGCGCCCGGCATGCGCGCCATGTTCGACGTGTTTCTCTCGATGGATAGCGAGACGCGCAAGAGGGCTGCTGCCCCCTTCGATTATCTTGCCGTGTGCCGTTATGACGTCGCGCCCTACATCGAAAACGACACGTTGTTTGCCAGGCTGATGCGTGGCGGCGAATGGCCCGGCCTTACGCTGATCCATGACGGCCCGCCCGGCTCGCCGCGCTTCTTCCGGATCGACCACGCACGGTTCGAATAGCGGCGGAAAAGCCGCTGCTATCCCGGCAATGGGGATCTCGCGCATTGCTCCCGGGCGTCGATTCGCCTAGATAGCGTCCAAACCCCAAAAGAGACGCCGGAGCGATCATCCTTATGGCACGTCAATTCATCTATCACATGGCCGGGCTGAACAAGGCCTACGGCAACAAGAAGATCCTCGAAAACATCCATCTGTCCTTCTACCCCGATGCCAAGATCGGTATCCTCGGCCCGAACGGCGCCGGTAAGTCGACCGTGCTCAAGATCATGGCCGGCCTCGACAAGGAATGGACCGGCGAGGCCTGGCTCGCGGATGGCGCGACGCTTGGTTACCTGCCGCAGGAGCCGCAGCTCGATCCGTCGAAGACGGTGCTCGAAAACGTCATGGAAGGGGTGGCCGACAAGAAGGCGATCCTCGACCGTTACAACGAGCTGATGATGAACTATTCCGACGAGACGGCGGAAGAGGGCGCGAAACTCCAGGACGTCATCGACAGCCAGAACCTCTGGGATCTGGAAAGCCAGGTCGAGATGGCGATGGATGCCCTGCGCTGCCCGCCGGGTGATGCCGCCGTCGACAACCTGTCCGGTGGTGAGCGTCGCCGCGTGGCGCTCTGCCAGCTGCTGCTGCGCCAGCCCGATCTGCTTCTGCTCGACGAACCGACCAACCACCTCGACGCCGAGACGATCGCTTGGCTGGAAAAGCATCTGCGCGAATATCCGGGCGCCATCCTGATGGTCACCCACGACCGTTACTTCCTCGACAATGTCACCGGCTGGATCCTCGAACTCGACCGCGGCCGCGGCATTCCTTACGAAGGCAACTACTCGGCTTACCTCAATGCGAAGGCGAAGCGTCTCGCCCAGGAAGAGCGGGAAGAGGGCAGCCGCCAGAAGGCGCTGTCGCGCGAACAGGAATGGATCGCCTCCTCGCCGAAGGCGCGTCAGGCCAAGTCGAAGGCGCGTATCCGGGCCTATGACGAACTGGTGGCAGCAGCCGAGAACCGTCGTCCGGGTGAAGCGCAGATCATCATCCCGGTCGGCGAGCGCCTCGGTCAGGTGGTCATCGAGGCGGAAAACATCACCAAGGCCTATGAAGGCCGCGTGCTGTTCGAAAATCTTACCTTCAAGCTGCCGCCGGGCGGCATCGTTGGCGTCATCGGTCCGAACGGTGCCGGTAAATCGACCCTTTTCCGCATCATCACCGGCCAGGAGCAGCCCGACAGCGGCGAGATCCGCATCGGCGATACCGTGCATCTCGGCTATGTCGACCAGAGTCGCGACTCGCTTGATGGTTCGAAGAACGTCTGGGAGGAGATCTCCGGCGGCAACGACATCATCAAGCTCGGCAAATACGAGATGAATTCGCGCGCCTATTGCGGTGCCTTCAACTTCAAGGGCGGCGACCAGCAGCAGAAGGTCGGCAACCTGTCCGGTGGCCAGCGCAACCGTGTGCACCTTGCCAAGATGCTGAAGGCCGGCGGCAATGTGCTGCTGCTCGACGAACCGACCAACGACCTCGACACTGAAACGCTGGGAGCGCTCGAAGACGCGCTGGAAAACTTTGCCGGTTGCGCCGTCATCATCAGCCACGATCGCATGTTCCTCGACCGCCTGGCCACCCATATCCTCGCCTTCGAAGGCGACAGCCATGTGGAATGGTTCGAAGGCAACTTCGAAGACTACGAAAAGGACAAGATCCGTCGCCTCGGCCCGGACTCGGTCAATCCGAAGCGGGTCACCTACAAGCGCCTGACGCGCTGATGGCACAACGTCCCGCGCCAGGGACGATCATGCGTGAAAAAAAAAGCCCCGGCCGCCATGCCGGGGCTTTTGCATCTGCCCAGCTTGCGGTTTTGCCGCTGTGGTAGATTGAGACAGAATTTCGCAGCGCTGCGAAGAACGATTCACGATCTTTCGAATCATCCGATTTTTTTGCTGCAGCGCGATATTATGGGGCAGAATCCGGCTTTTATTGTAACTTTTCGTTTGCTTTCTCCGGTCTATCCATAGTGCATTGCAATAGGATGAGACCGCTATGGCCATTTCCCTGAAAACGATATTGATCGGAATTTTCACAGCGCTGAGCGCGCTTGTTTGCGTTCTGGTCGGTTCCGCGTTTGTCTCCTCGGTTGGAGATTACCGCCGCTATTCCGAGATTTCCGATCTCGCCGTGCTGGACAAGGCTCTTTTCAATACCTTGCTGGCTTTCCGCAACGAACGGGGCGACGGCCCGCCTGCGCTTGTTTTGCCGATCGAAAAGGCCGATGGCGCAATCGCACAGCTCCGCAAGGACCGTTCGGATACGATCACGGCAATGACCGATGTGCGTCATGCAACACCGTCCGTGTCTGACAGCGTGGTCAGCGGTTCGATGCGGCAGGTCATGGATCAATACGGCATGGTCGAAAGCTTCCGCCAGCGGCTGGACGATACACTCGCGCAGCCCCTGGCGCGTCGCGATGCAAGTTTCAGCGATCAGTGGATGTCGGAGACGCAGAAATTCCTGAATTCGCTTGGCGATGCATCCGAGCGTATCGGCGAGGGTATCCGCGCGCTGGATCCGAGTCTGGTTCCCGTCAGCCAGATCGGCTCGACTGCCTGGAGCGCGCGTGTGGCGGCGGGCGAGGTCTCGCTGGTCCTCAACCCACTGGTGGCATCGGCCAAACGGATGAACGAAGAGCAGTATGCGAAGGTCATCGTTGGCGAGGCCCGCATCAATGCGCTGTGGCAGATCGTCGGTGCCCTGGTGGCGCATCCGGCGACCGAGCCCGTCTTGCGGCAGGCCTATGCGCGCGGCCAGCAGGACTTTTTCACCAGCAGCTTTGCCCAGCGCCGGCAGGAGTTGATCACCGCCCTTCATACGGAAAAACCGCTGCCGATGAATACGGATGAGTGGCGGGCTGGCAACAAGACCGCTCTTGGCTCGGTTGCCGAAGTCGCTCTCGTGGCGAAGGCCGTTCTTGTGGAACGTGCGCAGACCGCACTCAGCGGAGCATTCCATTCCATGCTGATCTATGGCGGGATCTTTCTGGCCACGATCGGTTTTGCCGGCGCCGCGCTGATGGTGATCATCCGCCGTGTTACCCGCCCAATCGAGCGCCTGACCAGCTGCATGAACGAGTTGGCGCAGGGCAATCGGGGCATCGACGTCCCGGATCTCGACCGCGCGGATGAAATTGGCGGTATGGCACGTTCCGTCGAGGTGTTCCGGCAGGCCGCGATCCGTAATGCAGATTTGGAGCTTGAGGCAGAGGAAGCGCGCGGACGGCGTGAGGCCGAGCGCCTGGCCTTCCAGCGCCAAACGGAAGCCGAAGCGCAGGAACGTCTCGATGCGGCGACCGGCGCACTTGCCACCGGCCTGCGCCGTCTCGCATCCGGCGACCTGCTCTGCGAGATCGAGGAGCAATTTGCACCGCAATTCGAACCGTTGCGGCACGATTTCAACAGCTCGGTCGAACAGTTGCGCAAGACGCTGATTTCGGTCGGCAATACGGTGTTCATGGTCCGCGGCGGTAGCGGCGAGATTGCGGCTGCCTCTGCAGATCTTTCCCAGCGGACGGAAGGGCAGGCGGCAACGCTGGAACAGTCGGCCGCCGCTCTGGAAGAGATCACCTCAAACGTCATGTCCACCTCCTCGCGCAGCGCAGAGGCACGTGATCTCGTGCGGGCGGCCAGCGGCCAGGCGGAGCAGTCGAGCGTCATCGTCAATAATGCCGTCCTTGCCATGGGCCGCATCGAAACGGCGTCGCGTCAGATCGGTCAGATCATCGGTGTCATCGACGAAATCGCCTTCCAGACCAACCTGCTTGCGCTGAATGCCGGCGTGGAAGCCGCCCGTGCCGGTGAGGCGGGCAAGGGGTTTGCGGTGGTGGCGCAGGAAGTGCGCGAACTTGCGCAACGCTCCGCCAATGCCGCCAAGGAGATCAAGAACCTGATCGGCAATTCGGAACAGGCTGTGGCCGAAGGAGTGAAACTCGTCAGCGCCACCGGCGACGGGCTGAGTGCGATTGCCGGCATGGTGGAATCGATCAACCGGCACATGGACGCCATCGCAACCGCGGCGCAGGAACAGTCGACGGGGCTTCGCGAGGTCAACGGTTCCATCAATCACATGGACCAGGCAACACAGCAGAACGCCGCCATGGTGGAGCAGCTGAGCGCCGGCAGTTCCAGCCTTGCCCGCGAGGCCGCGCAACTCGCCGCCATGCTGGATGCATTCCGGATCGGGGTCGTCTTCGAGGAGGCTCCGGAGCGTGCCTCCACCACAAAGCCTGCGACCGCTGCGGCGCGTCGTGCGGCGTGAGAAACGCCGCTCGCTCAGCGCTTACATGATCCGTCTTCGGTCGGAAATCACGAGAGGCCGGCAGCATTGCCGGCCTCTCTGCCTTCTCAAGGCTGCCGCGTGGTCCATGCAAAGTCTGGCTTTTTGTTTGCCGCTGCCGCTCACTTTCTCCTTTTAAATATAAGCAGTTCCCGGTCGAGTATGTCCGGTGGAAATATTTTCACGTCACGCGTGTTGGTGGAGGCGTATTACTTCTCCCGTTTATTTGAAACTTATCATCAACCAATTCATGGCAATTCTTCTCAAGGGCTGCATCGGCGGCCAAATCAAACACGCCGCTGGCCTTGTGGTTGAGGCGGGCGGCAGGAGGAGATATCCGTTGTTGTCGCTTGCAATGCTTCCCTTTCGCCGGGCGCTCTCGCTTCTGACCTTTGTACCATTGACTGCTGTTGTTGGGCTCGGTGCCGTTGTCGGCTGGTCGAGCTATGAACATTATGACAGTCTTGGTCGCGCTGAACTGATGGCGAAGCTCTCGCATGCCGGCGGCGAGATGATGATGAACATGCCCATGGAGGGCGCAGTTCCGCCGGCGGACCGCGCGCGGGTGCGCGCCTTGTCCGATCAGCTCTACAAGGACATGATCGATCAGCTCGATGCGCTGGTCGGACTGGGCTATGACGATGCGCTGACGCGATCGCTGCGCGGCGATCTTGAAAAGACATATTCCAAGGTTGGCGAGTTTCGCCAGAAGGTGGACAGCGGCGACACCGATCCGTTGATGCCCTTGCGCTATGCGCAGCCGATCGCCTCGGCGGCCCTCGCCCTTGCCTCGCGCGCCGGCGGTCTGACCGACGACGTTGCGCTTGCCCGCGACATTCGCGGTTATCACGCCTGGATGAAGGTCAATGAAGGATATCTGGTGCTCAACCGCATGGGCCAGGTGTTCATTCAGAAGGGAACGCTCGGAAAGCCCGAGCAGGCTCGGTTCGACAGCGCGATCGCCCAGATCCGCAACAATGACACGGCGTTCCGCGAATTCGTGTCTCCGGCTCTCGTTGCGCGGTATGATGCCTTTTTTACAACGCCGGACGGCAAGATCATTACCGATCTGCTGAAGGCGATGGAAAGCCTCCAAGATTTTACCGGCAAACCTGACGAGCTGGGGCCCTTCTCCAAGGCCATGGGGAGCCGCCGCGATTATGTTGCCAATCTGCTGCGCGAAAACGGCGAGAAACTTCTCTCCGCAGCCGATGCGCGCCTGGATGCGGCCTGGACCTCAATGGTGACGATCGTGTCGGCTCTGATGGGTTTCGTCCTGCTCGTTGTCGTGCTGAGCACCAGCATTACCCGGACGTTGTCGGGATCGATCCGCCGGATCACCCGATCGATGACCGGGCTTGCCGACGGCGATACGTCGAGCGCTATCCCCTATACGGACCGCACCGACGAGATTGGCGATATGGCGCAGTCGGTCGAGATTTTCCGCCAGGCGGCGATCCGCAATGCGGAACTGGAGGCGGAAACCGCCGCCGGCCGCAGCCGTGCGGAAGCCGAACGGGCCGAAATGCAGGCGCGCGCCGAGGCCGAAGCAGAAGAACGACTGACCCAGGCAACCCGCACCTTCGCCACCAATCTGCGCCGCCTGGCGCAGGGCGACATGCTGTGCGAGATCGACACGCCACTCACGGCACAGTTCGAGGCGCTGCGGGCCGACTTCAACACCTCGGTGCGTCAGCTACGTGAGACGCTGCTGTCGGTCGGAGGATCTGTTTCCACCGTCACCGGTGGCTCGAAGGAAATCTCCGACGCCTCCGACAACCTTGCCAAACGCACCGAACAACAGGCGGCCTCGCTGGAGGAAACGGCAGCCGCGCTGGAAGAGATCACCGCCAATGTGGTGGCAACCTCGAAGCGGACATCGGAAGCCCGCGACGTGGTGCGCGATGCCCGCATGCGTGCCGACCAGTCCGGTGCGGTAGTCCGCAATGCCGTGACCGCCATGCACCGCATCGAAGAGGCCTCACGGCAGATCAACCAGATCATCTCGGTGATCGACGAGATCGCGTTCCAGACCAACCTGCTGGCGCTGAACGCCGGTGTGGAAGCGGCGCGTGCCGGCGAGGCGGGCAAGGGTTTTGCCGTCGTTGCGCAGGAAGTGCGTGAACTTGCCCAGCGCTCGGCCAATGCGGCCAAGGAGATCAAGGGTTTGATCAACAATTCGACGGTTGCGGTCTCGGAAGGCGTCAAGCTGGTCAGTGATACCGGCGAGGGGCTGACGGCGATCGAGCAGCTGGTGCAGGTGATCAACGCCCATATGGACGCCATTGCCACGGCGGCCCACGAACAGTCCTCGGGTCTGGCGGAGGTCAACACCGCCGTCAACCATATGGACCAGGCGACACAACAGAACGCGGCCATGGTCGAGGAGATGAATGCCGCCGGAGCGGGACTTGCGCAGGAAAGCCACAAGCTGAGCGAACTTCTGTCGCACTTCCAGCTCGGCTCGGCGGCGCAGCAACTCAGGCAGGTCGGCGACCGTATGCGGGCGCCGGCAGCCTCGCCCGTCTCGACTTCGGCATCCGGAATGTCATCGCGCGGCCTCGCCCGCCCGGTCTCCTCGTCGCGGCCTGTTGCCGCCTCGGCGGGGCGCGCACAAGGCGGTGCGGCGCTCGCGGCCAGCAACGACTGGGAAGAGTTTTAAGCTCCGTCGTGATGCAGGCTTGAATGAACATGGGACGATCCGTGTTCGGTGTCGACAATAGGTCCCGGACGATGCCTTCAGCGCATCGCCCGGCGACGGTTTCCAGCAGCCCTCATTCCTAGCAGAGGCAAAGCCATGCGATCGCTGTCGTTGAAAAGTCTTCTTTATCTCATCGCGACGGCGCCGCTGATCGCCTTTCTCTGGGCCAGTGGTCAGTCGACCTATGACACCTATCGTGCCTATGCGACGCTTGAGCACCAGCTGGTGGTGCAGCGGTTGGCCAATGCCGGTGGGGCGCTCGCCCTGACCTTGCCGGCGGAGGGGTTTGCGACCCCCGAGCAGCGTCGTGACCGCCGACAGGCGAGCGACATGGCGTTCAGTCGCGTCAAGACAGCCTATGACGCCTGGAAAGCCGACGGCAACAGTGATGCCTCGATCGAAAAGTCGATCGGCTTCATCATGGACCGGCTGCAGCAGGTTGCCGCCTACCGGGCGGCGGTGGATGCCGGCGGCGAAACCTCAAAAATGGCGCTGTCGACGTTGCAGCCAGCCTCGGCCGCCGGCCTTGATCTGGTTCGTCGTTCCGCCGCCACCATCAACGATCTGTCGCTGGCCCGTTTCATTGACGGTTATCATGCTCTGATGCAGGTCAACGACGCTGGTTTGATCGAAATCCGCGGTGGCGAATCCTATCTGAAGACCGGCAAATTCACACCCTTGGAGTACACCTTCCTGCTGCATGCGAAGGGATTGCGCGAGCGTTACACGCCGCAGCTGCGCGAATTCCTGCCCGCAGGGATCGTCCAGGAATTCGATGCCTTCGTGCAAGGTGAGGGCCGCGTGCTGGCAGACCTGCGCAAGCGTATGTATGCCAATGATGCGCAGGGACCCGATCTGGAAAACCTGCCCAAATGGACTGCCGCAAGTTTGGCGCAGGCGAAGCTGATGGGCGGTCTCGTCGCCCGTGCCGGCGCGGAACTTGACCAGTCGGCGATCCGGCAACTGGCCAGCCTGAAGTCCAATTTCCTCTGGGGCGCTGCCACATCGCTGGTCGTCTGCGTGCTGGTGCTCTGCCTCTGCTTTGCCGTCGTGCGCCAGGTTTCAAACACGATACGGGCGATCAAGCTGCGGATGACCGCGCTTGCCGAGGGAGATACCGCAAGCGCCATTCCTTATACGGACCGCACCGACGAACTCGGCGACATGGCACAATCCGTCGAGATCTTCCGCCAGGCGGCGATCCGCAATGCGGAACTGGAAGCGGAAACCGCAGCCAGCCGCAGCCGTGCGGAAGCCGAACGGGCCGAGATGCAGGCGCGCGCCGAGGCGGAAGCCGAGGAGCGGCTGACCCAGGCAACCCGCACCTTCGCATCCAATCTGCACCGTCTGGCGTCCGGCGACATGCTTTGCGAAATCGATACGCCGCTTTCCGCCCAGTTCGAGACGCTGCGGGCTGACTTCAACACCTCCGTGCGACAGCTGCGTGAGACGCTGCTGTCGGTCGGAGGATCGGTCGCGACCGTTACCGGTGGGTCGAAAGAAATCTCCGATGCCTCGGACAATCTTGCCAAACGCACCGAACAGCAGGCGGCCTCGCTGGAGGAAACGGCAGCCGCGCTGGAAGAGATCACCGCCAATGTGGTGGCAACCTCCAAACGGACATCGGAAGCCCGCGACGTCGCACGCGATGCCCGCACACGTGCCGATCAGTCCGGTGCTGTGGTGCGCAATGCCGTATCCGCCATGCAACGCATCGAAGAGGCCTCACGGCAGATCAATCAGATCATCTCGGTGATCGATGAAATCGCTTTCCAGACCAACCTGCTGGCGCTGAATGCCGGTGTGGAAGCGGCGCGTGCCGGCGAGGCGGGCAAGGGGTTTGCCGTCGTCGCGCAGGAAGTGCGTGAACTTGCCCAGCGCTCGGCCACTGCCGCCAAGGAGATCAAGGGCTTGATCAACAACTCGACGGTTGCGGTCTCGGAAGGCGTCAAGCTGGTCAGTGATACCGGCGAGGGGCTGACGGTGATCGAACAATTGGTGCAAACGATCAATACGCATATGGAAGCGATTGCGACGGCGGCCCACGAACAGTCCTCGGGTCTGGCGGAGGTGAATACCGCCGTCAACCACATGGACCAGGCGACACAACAGAATGCGGCCATGGTCGAGGAGATGAATGCCGCCGGTGCGGGACTTGCGCAGGAAAGCTACAAGCTGAGCGAGCTTCTGTCGCACTTCCAGCTCGGTTCGACGGCGCAGCAGTCACGCCAGCCGGCAGAGCGCATGGCGGCGACTGTTCCATCGCGCGCCCAGCCTGTGGTTGCATCGCGTGCGGCAGCGTCCGCGCCACTGCGCACACAGGGCAATGCCGCTCTTGCCGCCCGGAACGACTGGGAAGAATTCTAAACACCCTCTGCCTGGGGCAGGCATGGTGGACGATTGGACGCGATCAGTCTGCGTCTGTGATGTTGAAAATCCGGGGTCGCCTCAGGCGGTCCCGGATTTTTGTTTGAGTAATATGTGTTGGAATAAAATATAGTCTCTTAATATAATGAATTAGAGACGGTTTATACTAATCTATGCTGGGTGTTGCATGCCTATAATTAGCACGCTCTGGTAGTTTTTTGGTAAATATTGGGTTTTAATCAATTGCCCATGTCTTCGACATTCCTGCTGGGCTCATGATCTGAGTTTGTGCTGTTCATGATTACATGATGAAGGGCAGATGTATCCGGGTTGCCTTCGCGCATCTCGATCCCCTCATCTGGCCTCACCGCAGCAGTGTTTGCCGTATTGGCAGGTTTCATCTTGGAAACTCGCTTTTGGAAGCCAGTTATCCCGTTGCGTGGGGGAATGAATGCATCTCTTTTTCAGGGTCTTTCGGTTTCGGACTTTATTGACGCTGCTGGCGGCGGTTCCGCTGTCCGCAACACTTATTCTTGGCGCCGTCATGGCCATGCATGCCTATGAACGGTTTGTTATGATGCGGGAGGCCGTCGTCCTGGTGCGGCTTGCCGGGGCAGGTGGTGCGCTTCTGCGTTCCATGCCGGCCGAAGCCGCGGCCAAGCCTGAGCAAAGGGCGATTTCCCGCAGCGCGACCGACCGGGATATCGATGCTGTTGTCGCCGCCTTTGACGCTGCCTTCCCGACAGGACAGGCGGAGGACCCTTACCTGAAGGATCTGGTCGCCAAGCTCGTCGCAGGAAAAGCGCAAGTGGCGGAATATCGCCAAAAGGTCGATGCGGGTGTCGAAGATAACACTCTGGCGCTTCGCTACTTCGCACCAATCTCTGCCTTGGGTCTCGACATTGCCGGTCGAGCCGGTGCCTTGATCGATGACAGTGCATTGTCGCGTGCCGTCATGGGGTATTATGCCTTCCTCGAGGTGGATCATGGTTATCTCATGATGCTCTCGGCGGGGCGAAAATATGCGCAAAAGGGCAGTCTGGACTTCGCCGATATGCGCAACTTCCTGGTGGCCCGCAATCTGATCGCGACCAATTTCAAGACAATGCAGCAATTCGTGCCGGCACCCATCCTGAACGAATACAGGGTGTACTGGCAGTCGCCCGTCGGCCAATATGCGCAAAAGATGATCAATCAGATGGGTGACAATGTTTCCTTCACGCCGGCTGCGGACGAGTTGGCGACATGGAGCAGCGCCATGGATGTGCGCAAGGCTGCGTCCTTGCCGCTTCTCATCAAAACGGCGGAAAACCTTGAGCGTGTCGCGGATGGGGAGATCGAGGCTGCCGAGCAGCAGATGATCCTCATTGCCGCTTCGCTCGGTGTGCTGATCGTCCTGGCACTCGTCCTGTGCTTCTGCATCTTGACGATGCTTTCCTCGGCCATCCGTTCGGTCTCGCGTCGCATGGCAACACTTGCCGACGGCGATACGTCGAGCGCTATCCCCTATACGGACCGCACCGACGAGATTGGCGATATGGCGCAGTCGGTCGAGATCTTCCGCCAGGCGGCGATCCGCAATGCGGAACTGGAGGCGGAAACCGCCGCCGGCCGCAGCCGTGCGGAAGCCGAACGGGCCGAAATGCAGGCGCGCGCCGAGGCCGAAGCAGAAGAACGACTGACCCAGGCAACCCGCACCTTCGCCACCAATCTGCGCCGCCTGGCGCAGGGCGACATGCTGTGCGAGATCGACACGCCACTCACGGCACAGTTCGAGGCGCTGCGGGCCGACTTCAACACCTCGGTGCGTCAGCTACGTGAGACGCTGCTGTCGGTCGGAGGATCTGTTTCCACCGTCACCGGTGGCTCGAAGGAAATCTCCGACGCCTCCGACAACCTTGCCAAACGCACCGAACAACAGGCGGCCTCGCTGGAGGAAACGGCAGCCGCGCTGGAAGAGATCACCGCCAATGTGGTGGCAACCTCGAAGCGGACATCGGAAGCCCGCGACGTGGTGCGCGATGCCCGCATGCGTGCCGACCAGTCCGGTGCGGTAGTCCGCAATGCCGTGACCGCCATGCACCGCATCGAGGAGGCCTCACGGCAGATCAACCAGATCATCTCGGTGATCGACGAGATCGCGTTCCAGACCAACCTGCTCGCGTTGAACGCCGGTGTGGAAGCAGCGCGTGCCGGTGAGGCGGGCAAGGGTTTTGCGGTCGTTGCGCAGGAAGTGCGTGAACTTGCCCAGCGCTCGGCCAATGCGGCCAAGGAGATCAAAGGTTTGATCAACAATTCCACGGTTGCGGTCTCGGAAGGCGTCAAGCTGGTCAGTGATACCGGCGAGGGGCTGACGGCGATCGAGCAGCTTGTCCAGGTGATCAACGCGCATATGGACGCCATTGCCACGGCGGCCCACGAACAGTCCTCGGGTCTGGCGGAGGTCAACACCGCCGTCAACCACATGGACCAGGCGACACAACAGAACGCCGCAATGGTCGAGGAGATGACCGCAGCCGGTGCAGCACTTGCACGGGAAAGCAGCCAGCTGAGCGAGCTTCTGTCGCACTTCCAGCTCGGGACCCCGATACAACAGTTGCGTCCGGCGGGGACCCGGACGCCGACGCCCGCGCCCGCCGCGGCTCCGGTGCGGACGCCCGCGCTGTCGCGTGCCGCAGCCACACCGTCGCGTGCCGCAGCCGCGCCGCTGCGCACGCAGGGCAATGCTGCGCTCGCTCCCAGTGAGTGGGAAGAGTTTTAACACGCGGCAACATCTCTCCTGCTAAAGACAAGGCGGTCGAAAGGCCGCCTTGTCCGTTTCGGCGGCAAAAGGGCTTGCAGTGGCTGACGCCATCATATAAAGATATCTTTATATCTTGATTGTGATGGAATGTAGGATGGCCCTGGGTCTCGATAAACTGGTGGACGTGCTGAAGACAGCGGGCGAGCCGACCCGTTTTCGTCTGCTGGCATTGCTGTCGGCCGGCGACCTGACCGTCAGTGATCTGACAGAAATCCTGGGTCAGTCGCAACCTCGTATCTCGCGCCACCTGAAGCTTCTCTCCGAAGAGGGGCTGGTCGAGCGCTACCAGGAGGGCGCCTGGGCCTATTTCCGTCTGAAACAGGACGGTGCGGTCTCGCCTCTGGCGCGGCTTCTCCTGGAGGCTGCGGGGTCGCAGGATCCGGTCCTGCTCAGGGACGGCGAACGGCTGGCCGAGGTGAAGCGCGTGCGTGCCGAACGGGCCCAGGCCTATTTCAGTCGCAATGCCGCCGAATGGGACGAATTGCGCCGCCTGCATGTCAGCGATACGGCCGTCGAGGAAGCGCTGCTGCGGCTGGTCGGTCCCGAGCCGATCGATGCGCTGCTCGATCTTGGCACCGGCACCGGGCTGATCCTGCAGCTTTTCGAAAACCTCTACCGCCGTGCGGTCGGCATCGATGCGAGCCGTGACATGCTGGCGGTCGCCCGCGCCAACCTGGACCGCACCGGCATCATGAAGGCCTCCGTACGCCAGGGCGACATCTTCAATCTGCCGGTGGAAGCCGGTGACTTCGACCTCGTCACCATCCATCAGGTTCTGCATTTCCTTGATCAGCCGGAACGGGCGATCGCCGAAGCGGCCAAGGTCGTGCGGCCGAATGGACGCCTGATCATCGTCGACCTGGCGCCGCATGCGCTCGACTACCTCCGGGAAGAACATGCCCATCTGCGTCTCGGCTTCTCGCACCAGACCGTGACCGAATGGCTGGAAAAGCTTGGCCTGACGGTAGAGCAGGTGATCGACCTTCAACCGGGCGCCAAGGCGGAAGCGCCGGCGCTGACCGTCACGATCTGGCTTGCCCGCGCGGCAGCCGTACCGGCTGGAGCGGAGATGTCTGCTCCGCGGAAATCCCTTGTATCGGAAGTAGCCCCATGACCTCATCTGCCCCCACCCAGGACCGCTTTCGCATTTCCTTCGAATTCTTTCCGCCGAAATCGGCGGAAATGGAGGGTCAGCTTTGGGAGGCCGCACGCGATCTGAAGCGCTACAATCCGGATTTCGTTTCGGTGACCTACGGCGCCGGCGGCACCACCAAGGCACCCACCTTTGCCGCCGTCGACAAGATGATTTCAGAGGTCGGCCTGTCGACTGCCTCCCACCTGACGTGTGTTGATGCCGATCGGCAGGAAACCCATCAGGTGATCGAGGACCTGCGCGCGCTTGGCGTGCGCCACATCGTGGCACTGCGCGGTGATCCGTCGAGTGGCATCGGTACGGCCTATGTGCCGCATCCGGATGGTTACGCCAATGCGGCCGAACTGGTGTCCGTGCTGAAGGCCGACGGCGGCTTCGAAATCTCGGTCTCCGCCTATCCGGAAAAACACCCCGAAAGCGCGGATGTGGCGGCTGATGTCGCAATGCTGAAGCTGAAGGCGGACAACGGTGCCGACCGGGCGCTCACCCAGTTCTTTTTCGACAATGACGTGTTCGAACGTTACCTGAACGCGGTGCACAGGGCGGGCATCAAGATCCCGGTCATTCCCGGCATCATGCCGATCCAGAACCTGACGCAGTTGAAGCGTTTTGCCGGCCGCTGCGGTTCGAGCGTTCCGTCCTTCCTCGATGCGCGGTTTGCTGGGTATGACGATAAGCCGGAAGAGCGGGCCAAGGTGGCAGCCGATGTCGCTGCCGAGCAGGTCGAGGATCTGATCCGCCGCGGCATTCACGAATTCCACTTCTACACGATGAACCGTGCACCGCTGACCGCTGCCGTGCTCGAAAATCTCGGCCGGCTGCCCAACGAAAAGGCCCAGGCCGGGGCGGCGGCCTGAGCCTGTTGTTGCGGGGGAGGGCGGTTCAATCCGCCCGACCTCGTTCATGAAACTGCTGGCTTGTTCATCGGGCCAATCGGTTGGCTAGGCCTATGGCGTCCCTTGCGGCTCAGACAAAGAGCATTGACGCGACGAAAACGAACGCTGCACCGAAGATGAGGAGATTGAAGGAATAGGTACGTCCCATGTCTGTCTCCCTTGCGTTAACAGTTGAAATCTAAGGGCAAGCGACAGGCTTTGCAAAGTGAATAATGTGCTGCACTGCCGCAGAGGATGCGTCCGAGTGCTGCTCATATTTTGTGTATCTATTTGAATTTTATCACGAATATTCGTTTATGAAACTGGCTAACAAACTGTGAAAAAACTTCTGCAGGCTGTTAAGAAGCGTTACATTTCGTGATGTTTTGCTGCGCTGCAGCCAGAATTCGGGTCGCCGTGTCGCCATCGGCGGGGCCGTCCCGGCGTCTTCCGGCAACCGGGGCTGGGTGACGGAGGGTCAAAGCGTGTGCCGGGGGTGAGCCGGGGTCCAGTTGTCACAGAACCCCGGTCCCTGATCAAAGCGCGTTGAGAAGCGCCAGTGTCGGCCAACCATCGGCCGGCATGCCGAGCCGTTGCTGCTCGCGCTGTACGGCCCGGCGGGTACCGGATCCCAGAATGCCGTCGATCTCGCCGACGTCGTGGCTCTTGGCATCAAGCTTTGCCTGCAGCGCCTTCATCTGGTCAACGTCGAGGCCCGGCTCCGGATTGCCCTTCAGATAGGTCGGTGCGCCGGAGAGGCGGGTGGCGAAATAGGCGGCCGAGGTCGTGTAGATGAAGGACTTGTTCCATTCGAGATAGATGGCGAAGTTCGGATAGGTCAGGAAGGCGGGGCCTTTGCGACCCTGCGGCAGCACGAGTGCCGCCGGCAGCGAACCGAACTCGGTCTTGCCGTCACGCGGTTTTACGCCGAGCTTGAACCATTCGGACGCCGGGATCTCGTTGCCGAGGCCGGATTTTTCCCAGGGCAGGTTTTCCGGCAGCTCGACTTCCTGGATCCACGGTTCGCCGGCGCGGAAACCAAGGCTCTTGATGAAGGAGGCGGCAGTGAGGATTGCGTCCGGGGCGCTGGTCTTCACGTTCACATGGCCGTCGCCGTCACCGTCGATGCCGTGGGCAATGATATCCTTCGGCAGCATCTGCACCTGGCCGATTTCGCCCGCCCAGGCACCCGTATTGGTCTGCGGGTCGAGATCGCCGTGCTGGACCATTTGGGTCAACGCCAGCAGCTGCGGGCGGAAAAGCTCCGGCCGGCGGCAGTCATGTGCCAATGTCACCAGTGCGTTGCGTGTATTGAAATCGCCCTGGACGGCGCCGAAATCGGTCTCCATCGCCCAGAAGGCGGCAATCACGCCCGGAGCGACGCCGAATTCCTTCTCCGCGCGGGAAAAGACGCCCGACAGATCCTGCAGTTTCTTGCGACCGATGTCGAGGCGTGCCTGGCTGACGGTTCGCTGTGAAAATTCGAGGAAGGTCTGGCGGAAGACGCCTTGTGCGCGGTCACGCGACAGAACCTTCTGGTCGATCTGGGCACCGGCGAGCGCCTTGTCGGCGGCTTCGGCCGGGACCCCCAGGGAGATGGCCTCAGACTTCACGCCCTGCAGGAAGCTCGCAACATCGCCGCCGCAGGGTGCGGCAGGCGTTTGGGCGAGCGCCGGAGACAGCGCGCAGGTGGACACGAGAAGAGCCAGAGACAGGCGGCGGCAGAAGACGGCATACGATATCCTCGGTGGGACGGTGGCTTCATTTCGGCAAGATTTGTGACAGAAGAGAGGCATCAGCCTGAAGAAACGCAAACCTTTGCGGGAAAGGCAAGCAAAACACTGGATGGTCAAGTCTTGCCCGCATAAGCCAGCCAACGTTGCCAGTGCTCGCGCGTTCCACTGAAGACATTGATATCTGCTTCCCCCTCGATACCCGGCACAATGCCGGTGGAGGTGTATTGCCAGAATGCCCAGGCCCTGTCGCCATAGATGTCTCGCGGATGGGCCGCGACCGAGCGAACCCAGAAGTGATAGTTGCGGAAATGCCCGACGAGATTGTCGCGGTGGAAATCGACCGACGTGTAGATGATCGGTCGTTTGCCGTAATGGGCTTCGATCCGATCGAGGAAACGGCTCATCGCGGCGCGCACCGTCGCAGGATCGGGTCTTGTGCGGCAGGTGGGCGAGGCTGGGTTCCACTCGACATCGAGTACCGGCGGCAGGCTGACGGCACTCTTCGGTACGTTTTGAATGAACCAGTCCGCCTGCGCATCCGGCTCGCCGCAGAAATAATAGAAATGGTAGGGGGCATACGGAATTCCCGCCCGTGCGGCACCGCGCCAGTTGGCCTCGAAACTCGGATCGATACGGTCTGCGCCTTCGGTTGCCTTGACGAAGACGAAGTCGATGCCGGACGCCTTGACCTTCGGCCAGTCGACCGCGCCGTTCCACTTGGAGACGTCCGTGCCGTGGATATCGTGCCGATGCGGATGGCGCGCACCGAAATCCTGTGGATCATTGTCCTTGAACTTCGGCTGGGGTGTCAGGCCGAACGTCAGCGCATCCGGGCCTGCGGCCGTACATCCGGCGAGCGCCAGTCCCGCGAAAAGGACCAGGAAGGGAATGCGCACGATCTGGCTCCGCGATTGAAGTGTCGGGGCGGGCAGCCGGAGGTTGCCACCGGATGATTCGCCCATCATCGCCTCATATCGCTGCAGCATGCGCCATCAGGCAAGGCAAAACATCACTGCAAGACCGGCCCCGACGGTTCGATCTCCGTGCTGAAGCGCGGGGTCAGCCGCGGCGGCGCACCACCGCCTGCCAGGCGTAACCGCGAAACAGCGGCTGGAAGATCATGTCGGCATCAGCGCCGTCGAGAGAGCGTTCGAGCGCTTCGGCAAGATCGGCGCGCGGCGTCACGTGGAAGCGGGTGAGCCAGTTCTGCAGGCCACGCCGGAACCATGGCGGCAGCTGCTCCTGCTGGCCGAAATCGACGATGTGCAGGGAACCGCCGGGCTTAACCGCCTGCAGCGCGGTGCGGATGGCGGCCTCCCAGTCCGGGATCATCGACAGCGCATAGGAGATCATCACCCGGTCGAAGCCGGCAACTCCGAAATCGGCGGGCGAAAACGTCGTGGCGTCGGCGACCTGCAACACCGGCTGAACCGCCTTGCCGCGGAAATTCGCCCGCGTCGTCGAGAGCATCTCGGCGGAAATGTCGAGCCCGTAGAGTTTTGCCGTCGGATAGAGCTTGTGGGCAAGCATCAGGTTGCGGCCTGTGCCGCAGCCGACTTCCAGAAGCGTACCCTTCTGCGGCACCTGCAGTTCGCGGATCGTACGGTCCCGCCCGAGCAGGTAATATTTGCGCGTGATATCGTAGATGTGCCGCTGGTAACGATACATCCGGTCCATGCGGTCGGCGTGTTCGGCGTCCATCACGGGAGAAGTCGTGTTCACCGCGCTCAGGCCTTCTTCACGTAGATGTGGAAACCGCCATAGATTGCGGAGCGGTCCTGCAGGTTGAGTTCCTGCGAGCGGGCGTCGAGGTAGGTCCACTGGTCGCGGATCGTCGGCGACAGGCGTCCCTCGATGATGCTCCGCTCGGCGGCGGTGCGGAAGATCACCCGTGCGCCGGCGCTGGCGGTGCGGGAAATCTCGGCCCAGAGCTCGTTCAGCTGCCGGTCGTTCATCCAGTCCTGCGCGTCGAGCAGCACATAGCGGTCGACGGTGCCGGCATCCTTGCCGGAAAGAAGCTCTGTGAAGGTAGCGTGGTGCACGGCGACACGCCCAGCATTGTCGCGGATGGCGCGATAAAGCTCCGGCTTCAGGTAGGTCGGCAAGGTGCCTTCGTGCGGCTGCGGATACCGGCGGGCAAAAGCCTGCCAGGCGAAATAGTTGTCGCGCAGCGGGAAATGGCAGGCGAGCTTTTCGAGACGCTGGCGCAGGACCGGGGCGATCGAACCTTCATCGGCCAGGCTTGCCAGTTCGTCATACTGCTGCGGCGGGATGCCAAGGCCGAAGAGCGAGCTCTTGCGGTTGGTGAGCCAGCGGATGAACGGCTTGTCGAACAGCGGCGCGATGCGGTCCTCGAAGAACTGGCGCTGTTCGCGCAACGAGCGGGTCTTCGCCATCTCGGTCAGATCCACACCATGCAGACGGGCGATCAGATGGCCGACGGCGATGAAACGACCGAGCAGGCCGGTGCGGTAGATGTTGCGGTCGAAGACGCTGATGCGGCGGCGGCAGTTCAGCGTGCGCTTCTGCCAGTAGCCGCGGGTGCCTGCGTCGAGCGCCGGCGCGACGAAGGTGTCAAAGGCCTGCGAATTGCTGTTGCGCCCTTCGGCCGCCAGAAGACGGACGACGTCCGCATGGGCAGGCAGGCTCTGGAAGGCGGCAAGCTTCAGTTTGTTGAGTGCGATGTGATGCGGATTGAGGTCCACCACATCGATCGAGGCCGGATTACGCGACAGGTATGCCAGCATGTTGCAGCCGCCGGAGCCGATGGTGACAATGCGATGGCCCTCTGAAAGTTCCATGCCCGCCATGTCGACATCCGGGTCTTCCCAGATCTGCGGGTAAACCAGGCCCGAGAACAGCAGACCGAACAGCCGCTCGGAGAAGCCGCTTCTGGACAGCGCCTTGTGTTGCAGGAGTGCAGTCTTCAGTTTTCCGTTCTTCAGAAAACTGGCTTCCGGTGCAATGTCGGCCATTCCCGATTCCCCGCCTCGTCATGAGCTTTTCAAAAGCCTCTAGTCGCGGCGTGTTTCAGTTTCATGACGCAGAACCTGTGCCAGAGCCCGCAATTCGTGACTTTTCATTGTCACGGAAACCTGTTTGCATGCCGGCCCGAGCGAAGCGGAGAAGTGTATGCGCCCCGTCAAAAGACTGTTGAAACGTCTCGCCAAGATCCTCCTTGCCTTGTTTCTACTGGCCGTGTGCGCCGGCCTTGTCTGGCTCTACACCATGCCGCCGGATCTGCTGCGGGTCGGCAGCGGTTATGCCGCCAAGATCGTCTGCTCCAACGTGTTTCTCGCCGGGCGGGACGAGAACGAGGTGCTGGCCGATGACGTGCAGGCGCCGGGCCATCCGCTGCTGCGGCTGATGCGGGTGTCCGTCGATCGGCAGGCTCAACGGGTCTCGGCTGCCCTCCTTGGTCAGATTGCACCAAGCTCTGCCGTCTACCGGGCTGGTCTCGGCTGTGCTGTCGTTCCGCAGGGGGCGGAGGCGGCAGAACTTGGCACGATCGCGATGGCACCGCCATCCGGCGCGCAGGCGAATGCCGCTTGGCCGTTTGGTAACGAGGTTCAGCCGCAGGCTGCCGCCGCGGCCCTTCTGGAACGTGATGATCTGGTCGGACCCGGGTTTCGCGCTGTTGTCGTCGTCAAGAACGGCGCGATCGTCGCAGAACGCTATCGACCGGGCTTTACTGCAAATACGCCACTGCTTGGCTGGTCGATGACAAAGACGGTGAATGCCGCGCTGATCGGCCGGTTGCTGGCTGAGGGTCGGATGAAGCTCGACGACCGCAATCTGATGCGGCAATGGGCGGGTGATGCGAGACGCGAGATCACGCTTGCCCAACTTCTCGCCATGGAAAGCGGCCTGGCATTCAACGAGGACTATGGCACCGTGGCGGATGTCACGCGCATGCTTTACCTCGAGCCGGACATGGCGGCCTTTACCGCCTCTCTGCCCCTCGATGGCAAGCCGGGCGAGCGCTTCAACTATTCCTCCGGAACGGCGGTGCTCTTGTCGCGCATCTGGATGGACCGCCTCGGGGATCGTTCAACGGCGCTTGCCTTCCCGAAGGATGCGCTGTTCGGACCGCTCGGCATGAGAAGTGCGGTGATGGAGGCGGATGCGTCCGGCACCTTCGTCGGAAGTTCCTATCTTTACGCCAATGCGCGCGACTGGGCCCGATTCGGCCTGCTTCTGGCGCAGGATGGCGTGTGGAATGGGGAGCGGCTGTTGCCGGAGGGGTTCGTTGCGGCGATGTCGCAGCCGACGACGGCATCGGGCGGACGGTATTCGAGGATGCAGACCTGGCTGCCGCGCCCGTCGGACAGGGCAGAGCTGCCGGCCGATACGTTCAACCTGCAAGGCCATGACGGCCAGTCGGTGACCGTCATTCCGTCCGAAGGGATTGTGATCGTTCGCCTTGGACTGTCGCCATGGTGGACGGGTTATTCCCCGTCTGCTCTGTCAAAGGAAGTCGTCAAAACGCTGCGGTGAGGCAAAGGGCGTCAGGCTCGCCCTTTGCCTTCGGCTTCACTCGAGGACGTGCAGCATGTCCTTGCGTTTGGCGTCGTAATAATAACCGCGCGCATAGAGCTTGATCGCGTCATCCGGATCATTGTCGGCCACCAGCCAGGCGCCGCGCAGGTATTTGATGGCGTATTTCAGGTTCGTTTCGGCATCGAGCAGACCGTCCGGCGTTCCCTGGTAACCCATGGATTTTGCCGTGGCGTATTTGATCTGCATGAGGCCCCAGAAGCCGCGTTTGTTGTACGCCTTGGGATCATACTTGCTTTCGCGGTGCACGACCCGGTGTACCAGCGATTCCGGCACGCCATACATGCCGGCGTAACGGTGGATCAGCTTGCTCAGCGTCTCGTTGCTGGCATCTGCCGTCGGCGGCAGCGGGTCGCCCGGTGCGGGCGGGAAAAAGTCCGTCGACATGGCCGAAAGCGGCTGGCGCGTGCCGGCATAGGCAACCATCGAAGAGGGTGACGCACGTTCGATTCGCGGACGCGGGGTCGGGATTGCGACAAACTGGCCGGTGACGTCCGCGGGAAGGGCCGCAGCCATGACAGGCGCGGCAAGCGGTGCCGAGGGTGTGCCGGGTTTGGCCGGAACGCTCAGCGCGGTCGGTGCCGTCAGCGGCTTGGTGATCGCCTGCCCGGCGGTCGCCATGTCGATCGCCTGAAGGCCACCCGTCTGGCTGACCGCGGTGGAAGCGACGGCAAGCGCCGGCACCGGCACGGGCTGCGTGTTCTGGGCGATGGAATTGGCGGCCGTCTCGGCAGCGCGCTGCATCGGATCGGTGGACTGGGAAATGAGCGTGACGCGTCCCACCTTCTGTGCGGCGCGATTGGTGGCGGATGCCATATCAAGCGGCACTGCGCCGGCAACGGCTGCGGGCGTGGTCGTGGCGGCGGTCGTTGTTTCACCCGGAAGACGGTCGGTCTTCGCAGCGGCATGCGAAACATCTGCGGTCGTTGCCTGGGCGACGGCCGTTCCTGCATCTGGAACCGTTGCCGCTGCGACATCGGTCTTGGCTGCCTGGCTGTTCGAAGCCGACTGCACGCTGGAGCAGCCGGATACGGCCCCACAAATCGCCACTGCCACAATCGTGTTGCAGCCGATAATTCGGGTTATCGCCATCGTCTCACTTTCATGAAGATGAATCTTCTCGTCCCGCCGGTATCAGACCGTTAATACATTCCATTAACGCATGACAGGCCTGTCATCAAGACAGGGCAGGTCATGCAGCAATCCGGCGGTAGCCAGCGCTGACCGCACGGCTGGCGATAAATCGCGTGCGGGGCTTGCGCGAGGCTGGATTAAGCTGTCGCGCGCGGGTGATCTTGCGGGCAGACGGTTCCGCGATCAGCAACTGGATGAAGGGGGCAAGAAGGGCTGCAATGCCATAGGCGGCAAATCCCCGTGCCGCGGATTCGCCGGAACTGCCGAGCGAATCGGACATCTGGAAAAAGAGGCTGGCGACAACGATGATCAGCCCCGGCCGCACGCAAGTCGCGAGCATGGCCAGAAGCGCGAGACCCGGCTTGCGGGCAGGGATGTTGTCGTTGTCAGCGAGCCGCTGGACCAGCCGTCTCTGTTGCGAGCGCAGCAGGTAAAGCCCAAGAACGGCAACGCCGAGCCAGGCAAACGGGCGCTCCATGGCCGGCGCCAGCGAATGGATGGAAAGATAAAGCGCGCCGGCAAGGGCGCCGGCGGTCAGGTAACCGAGCCAGAGCGCCGGGATCAGCAGGCAGGCCCGTGCGCGACCCTGAGCCAGGCCATAATCGCGCAGAAGCTTGCCTTGGGCGGATGGAAGCAGAAGGACGAGCAGGGAGGTGGCGGCAAATGCCAGCAGTGTCTCGATGCTCATTCACTCCTCCCTGGTGGATGGAAGGTTGTCTCCCATCCATCCCTGTCCGTCAATTCCGATCGTTTATGCCGCCCGCCAAGGCTGGCCGATGAAGTCCATGACCTCACCGAACCACGGCGTCGACAGATCGAAATGCTTGCCCCCCTTGATACGCGGGAATTCGATCGTGCGCAATTTCCCATTCTGGTCCTCGTCATGACCGGTGACGCCGGAAACGCCGTTCAGCGCGCTTTCGACAGCCAGGTCCACCATGCTCTGGATCAGGCGAAGGTCGTCGCCATTGGCTGGCGCCGACCGGGCATAGTAACCCGACTTCTGAACCATCGAACGTTCGGCATCCAGAAGGGTTGCAAAGTGTTTTTGGAACCAGGAGCCGACGTTGATGGTGTCGAGCTTCACATGGCCGAAGGCGTCACGTTTGATCGCCTCGCCCGCTGCCTCGCGTTCGGCAACGATCGTGTCGAGACCGGCGCCTTCCGAGACGAAAAGCGTCACAAAGCCGCAGGTGTCCATGATCTTGCGCAGGCGGTCCGCTTCGCCTTCCAGATCGAAGTGCATCTCGGGCAAATAGAGCCCGTCGATGTTCTTCATCTGGGTGTTCATCATCAGGCCCTCGACATATTCATTGTGCCGGGTGTCCTGGATGTAGGCGCGGGCGGTGGCGGCGGTCAGCCAGCCGCAATTGCGGCCCATCACCTCGTGGATGACGAGGGTGCGCGGCGCCGCGCTCTGCTCGTTGCTGACATGGTCGAAGAAATGCGCACCGACTTCGGCCGCCGTCCAGGCGCCAAGCGTCTGGCGAATCGGGAAAACGTCGTTATCGACGGTCTTCGGCAGGCCGACGACGGTCAGGTCATAACCGTTGGCGCCGAGATAGGCGGCAAGATCCGCCGCGGTCGTATTGGTGTCGTCGCCGCCGATCGTGTGGAGGATCCTGATGCCGTCGGCGGCCAGACGGTCGGCCGCGACCTTCAGCGGGTTCTCGCCTTCCTTTACCAGGCCGCGCTTCACGCAGTCGGCGACATTGGTCAGCTTGACGCGGCTGTTGCCGATCGGCGAGCCGCCATAACGGTGCAGGAGATGTGCACGCTCACGCATGTTCGGCGTGATCTCGATTCGGTCGCCAAGCAGCAGGCCCTGGTAACCGGAGCGATAGGCCACCAGTTCCAGTTCGGGCGCGATGTCGGTGTAGCGCTCGATCAGTCCGCCGACCGCCGATGACAGACAGGGCGCAAGCCCGCCCGCGGTCAGCAATCCCACTTTCTTCTTGGCCATCGAACCTCCTTCGCGCATACCCTGCGCCTTGCCAACAAAACCGGCAAATGGATGCGACAGCCCGTCGCGGCTGTAAAGTGAATTTCTCAAGAAAATCCGGTATTTCGCGGAAATTCTGGAACGCCTGACGTTTCAATCGGTTCAAATTCGAAGGACGCTCGAAAGCGATGGCAAAGCCGGGTCGCCGGCCTGTGGACAGTGACCATCCCGGCGGAAGGCCGGCTGCGTCAGAATGACCGGCTGCCAATCCGCGGTTACCAATCGTGCGTAACATGACGAAAGATTAATCGTCCTCCGGTTCCCTGGTTCTTGCCATCGGTCCGAGAATTTGGTCAGGTGCAGCATGATTTTAGATTTCGCCTGTCTTCACCTGAGTTCGTTCTGGGAGCGGCTGCTCGGCAGCGTCGGCGACGCGGCCAACAATGCCCTGTCGCGGGTGATCGAAGCGATCCGCACGTTGTTCGAAGGTGATCCGGAAACCCGCCGCCAGGTATCGTTTTCGGTTGCGATCATCGCGCTCTCGGCGAAGATGGCCAAGGCGGATGGTGCCGTCGTCGCCTCCGAGGTCGATGCCTTCCGGCAGATCTTCGATTTTCCCGAGGAAGAAGCGAAAAACGTCGCGCGGCTCTACAATCTCGCCCGCCAGGATGTCGCGGGTTACGAGGCCTATGCGGAAAAGCTCGCCAATCTGTGCGGCTCCGGCGAACACAATTGCCCGATGCTCGAAAGCGTGATCGACGGCCTGTTCCATATCGCGAAAGCCGATGGAATGGTGCATGAGAAGGAACTCGCCTTCCTGCTGCGCATCGCCGAGATCTTCCGCATCGATGAAGCGCATTTCCGCCGCATCATGGCGCGTCACGTGCACATCGAAGGCATCGACCCCTATCTGGTGCTCGGCGTTTCGCCGTCCGATGATTTTGCCGAGATCCGCAAACGGTATCGCCGGCTGGTCGCGGAACATCATCCGGACAAACTGATTGCGCGCGGTGTTCCGGCAGCGTTGCATGCCGCCGCCAACGAGCGTATGGCCGCGCTCAACGCCGCCTATGCGGCGATTGCCAAGGAACGCAAGGCCGCATGAAACTCATTCCCGATTATGCCGGTGCGAGAGTCGATCCCTCGCCGAATCACGGCGAACGCGTGGGCGTCGATGCCCCGGACATGATCATTCTCCATTACACCGGCATGCCGGACCATGGGCAGGCGCTCTCCTGGCTGAAGAACATCGAAAGCCAGGTCTCGTCGCATTATTTCGTCTGGCCGGACGGACGTATCGTGCAGATGGTGCCGGAGGTGCGTCGCGCCTGGCATGCGGGCAAGAGCGTCTGGGCCGGCGAGACCGACATAAACTCCCGCTCGATCGGCATCGAGATCGCCAATGCCGGGCATCCGGGTGGGCTGCCGGCTTTTCCCGAAGAGCAGATCGCAGCCGTGATCGGCCTTTGCCGCGACCTCATCGAACGCTGGCGGATTGCGCCGGAACGGGTGCTCGGTCATTCGGACGTGGCACCGCGCCGCAAGGTCGATCCGGGCGAGAACTTTCCCTGGGAGCGGCTTCACCGCGAAGGCATCGGCCACTGGGTGGAGCCGGGCCCGATCCGCAGCGGCCGTTATTTCCAGCGCGGTGAGGCGGGGCAGCCGATCGAGGCGCTGCAGGGCATGCTGGCGCTCTACGGTTACGGCGTCGAGATCACCGGAGACTTCTGCGATCGCACGGAAGGCGTCGTGGAGGCCTTCCAGCGGCATTTCCGCCCTGAACGAGTGGACGGTATTGCGGACATGTCGACCATCGATACGCTGCATCGCCTGCTCGCCGCCCTGCCAAGGTTCCAGGGCTCAGACGAAGGCTGAGGTTTTCGTCACGTTTGCAGTGGACCCATGCTCTTCGTGCGGCTAGCCACTGACCCAACGGAAAGACTCTAGGGGAAGCGAGTTGGCCATGGCTGCACATTTCAAATTTATCGTCATCGGTTGCGGCATGATGGGCGCGGCGGCGGCGCGGCATCTGTCGAAGGTGACGGATGGCATCGCGCTGATCGGTCCAGGCGAGCCTGCCGATCCGAAGACACATCAGGGCGTCTTTGCCAGCCATTATGACGAGGCCCGCATCACCCGGACCATCGATCCCGATCCGGTCTGGGCGCTGCTCGCCAATCGTTCCATTGCCCGCTACGGTGAGATCGAAGACCAGAGCGGCATTTCCTTTTACCACAGGACGGGTTGTCTGATGGTGGCGCCGGAACGGGCGAGCGGGCATGCCTATATCCGCAGGATCTGCGCGGCGGCCGAAACGCTGGGCACTAAAGCCGAACTGGTTTCCGCTGCCGATCTTTCCCGACGTTTCCCCTATTTCGGTTTCGAGCCCGGATGCGAGGGCGTGCTGGAGGCGAGCGAGGCGGGGTACATCAATCCCCGCGCACTGGTCGCGGCCCAGAGCCGGATTGCCGAGCGTCAGGGCGTACGGCGTATTGCTGAAACGGTCGTCTCGGTGCGGGACGAGGGTGGTCTTGTCGTGGTGCGGACCGCGGAAGGGGCCACTATTTGGCGGAAAAGGCACTGGTGGCCGCCGGCGGTTTCTCTATTGCGGAAGGTCTCTTGGGCGAATCGCTTCAGATGTCGGTTTATGCGCGCACCGTCACCTTCTTCGAGATCCGCGAGGACGAACTCGGGCGTTATGCCGGCATGCCGTCGCTGATCTACGAGCCACGCGATCCGTCCAAACACATCTACATGCTGCCGCCGGTGCGTTATCCCGACGGCAAGGTCTATCTGAAAATCGGCGGCGACTGTGACGACCTGATGCTGACAAGTGACGCCGAGATGCGGGCCTGGTTCCGCTCCGGCGGTCGTGACAGCGCGCGTGCCCATCATCTTGCCGTTATGGAGCATCTGGTGCCGGACATCGACCGCACCCGCGTCTCGACCGCTGCCTGTGTCGTCTCGATGACGCCGACCGGCTATCCAGTGATTGCCTATACGCAATCGCCAAGGATCGCTCTTCTGACCGGCGGCTGCGGCGCCGCCGCCAAGAGCTCCGACGAGATCGGCCGGCTCGGCGCGGAGCTTCTGCAAGCCGGTCACATGGAGGGCCAGGGTTATCCGGTGCCGTTTTCGGCGCGCTTTGCGTAAAACCGATCGCCGCGCCACTTTCCATCGCCGGGCAAACCGTCTAAGGAGCCCCTGCCAGTTGGCCGGGCAGCCGCGCTTTACCAATGCCGAAAGGCGGTAGGGTGAGGAAAGTCCGGGCTCCACGGAAATACGGTGCCGGATAACGTCCGGCGGGGGTGACCCCAGGGAAAGTGCCACAGAAAGGAAACCGCCCCGCCTGCTGTCCTGCTCGTTCATCTGGAGCAGGAGAGGTGGCGGGGTAAGGGTGAAAGGGTGGGGTAAGAGCCCACCGCGGGCCTGGCAACAGGGACGGCAAGGTAAACCCCACCGGGAGCAAGACCGAATAGGGATGACGCGGGTGCCGCTTGCGGCGCTACAGCCTGTCTCCGGGCCAGTCATCCGGGTGGGTTGCGTGAGGCAGCGTGCAAACGCTGTCCCAGATGAATGGCTGCCACGTTCCGGTGCTTTGGCGCCGGTGCCATACAGAACCCGGCTTACAGGCCAACTGGCAATTTCATTTTCTTCGCGCAGACAACCGAAAGACGGTTTCGTCTGGCGCGTCGAACGGGTGTCCGGCGCGGGATCTGCGTCATGACGCTCGATCCCAAATTCGCGCTCTGCGTGTTCTTCGGGTTGTCATTGCGGCAGATGATCACGCTAATGTGTATCTGTTCCCAAGGGGTTAGGTCAAAAATTTTGACGGTTGCAGCGCACACATACCGCGTGCGTCGATCTTGTGCCGCTAACCCTTTGTTAAACTTAACGGCTTATAAATATTTCAGGCTGCCGCGCCTCCGTGTGGCGCCATCCCATTGACGCCCATATGGTCCCATGGTATCCCAAATTCATACTGCAAGCGGGCAATCAGATGCCCTTTCATCGGACAGTATCGGGCCGGTTCCTTCACGGGACATTGGGCGGAGATCTCTTCGCCTGAGCGGTCGGGTTGTGCCCTTTGGCTTGCGTGGTGCGGGGCGCGGAAGTGCCCTGTCGGTTTCGAGGGCGGATGTTTGGCGTCATGAACCGCTTCTTGTCCAATGCGACGAACAGGATCGATGCGAAGGGCCGGGTCTCCGTGCCTGCTCCCTTCCGTGCGGTCCTCGCGCAGCGGAATATCCAGGAGCTGTATTGTCTCCAGGATCTTGTGTTTCCGGCGATCAGCGTCGGCGGTCCGGATCTGCTCGAGCGCTACGAGCGGCAGATCGCCTCTGCCGATCCGTTCTCGCCGGAGGCAAATGCGATGTCGCTTCTGGTTCACGGTGGCGGCGTTTTTCTGCGGCTCGATGCGGAGGGCCGTCTCATGGTCACGGATTTTATCCGGGACTTTACCGGCATCACGACAGAGGTCTCCTTTGTCGGGCGGTCGGATCATTTTCAGCTTTGGCAGCCGCAGGCGTTTCACGAGGCGCAGGCGGCGGCGCGAGAGGGTCGGGCCCGGTTCGGGGTGCGGTCCGCTTGAAACAGGGGACCGGAATGGCGGCGAATCTTGGCGACGGAGTTTCCGAGGCTGATGGCGGACCGGTCCGCCACATTCCGGTGATGCTGGAGGAGGTGCTGTCCGGCCTTTCTCCCGCGCCTGGCAAGGTGATCCTGGATGGTACCTTTGGCGCGGGTGGCTATACCCGCGCCATTCTTGTCCACGGTGCCAGCGTGATCGCGCTTGATCGCGATCCGAATGCGATTGCCGGCGGTCAGGCGCTTGTTGCAGAATCCGAGGGGCGCCTGACGCTCGTCCCGACACGTTTCTCCGCGCTTGCCGAGCATGCGCCGGCCGGTGGCCTGGATGGCATCGTGCTTGATATCGGCGTTTCCTCCATGCAGATCGACGAGGCCGAACGCGGCTTCTCCTTCCAGAAGAACGGGCCGCTGGACATGCGCATGTCGGCCTCCGGTGTGTCCGCCGCCGATGTCGTCAACCGCGCCAAGTCGGGAGATCTTGCCCGCATCTTCGGTTTTCTCGGTGAGGAAAAACAGGCGGGCCGTATTGCGCGCGCCATCGAGAAGCGCCGCGCGACGGAGCCGTTTTCCACCACGCGCGATCTCGCCAACCTCATCGAGAGCGTCAATCCGCGCAAGGCCAAGGACAAGATCCATCCGGCAACGCGCGTCTTCCAGGCGCTGCGCATCTTCGTCAACGACGAACTCGGCGAGCTGGCGCGTGCGCTGTTTGCCGCCGAGCGGGCGCTGAAACCCGGCGGGCGGCTGGTCATCGTCAGCTTCCATTCGCTGGAAGACCGCATTGTCAAACGTTACCTCGCCGATCGTTCCGGCAAGGCCTCCGGTTCGCGGCACCTGCCGATGGTGGAGGAAAAACCCGCCGTGTTCGAGCCGGTCGGCAAAGGCATGATGTCGGCGTCTAAGGAAGAGGCGGAGGTCAATCCGCGGGCGCGCTCCGCCAAGCTGCGGGCCGCCTTCCGCACCGCGGCCCCGGCCCGGCCGGCGGATTTTTCGATCTTCGACCTGCCTGAACTTGCCAGCCTCGACAAGTTGGGGGGCTGATCATGCTGAGAAGCTTCGACCTCGTCCTTATCGGCGTCATGACCGCAACGGCGGTGGTGACCTATACGATCAAACACAAGGCTGAACTCAAGCTCGAGGAGGTGCACCGCCTCGAGAGCGAGATCAGGCTCGAGCGGGATACCATCGATCTTCTGAAAGCGGACTGGGCGCTCCTGACGCAGCCGAACCGCCTGCATCGTCTGATCAACGTCTATCAGTCCGAACTCAACCTCGTTCCGACGGCGCCAACGCAGCTTGCGATGCCGAAGGAGCTCCCGATGCCGAAATCGCAGCTGCCGCAGCCGGAAACGACGATCGAGGAACTGATCGCCGGGGCGGACCCGGAAGTGCGCGCCGCCATCCGCGGTGTCGACAAGGTCAAGGCCACGAAGGCGGCCTCGACCGTCCCCGTTCCGCTGCCGCGCGGCGCCTCGGCAATCGATATCATTTCTACAGGATCGGTGGAGGACTAATGGCTTTCCTTTCCCGGGTCATGGTGCTGAAGAGCAGGGCGCATTTTTCCGCCGGTGCCAATGGTATGCGTGCCGGTTCGACCGGCGCGAAATTCGAAGGCTCGCGCAAGCGCAAGGCCACCCAGGCCCGCACGCGCATCGGCCTGATCATGGTCGCCTTCATTGCCTTTTATGGCGTGATCGGCGCGCGTCTCACCTATTACGGTCTTCGCGAACCGGAAACGACGTCGAGCATCATGCCCGCCGACCGGCTGATGGCTTCGCGTCCGGACATTCTCGACCGCAACGGCGAGGTGCTGGCGACCGACATCCGGACGGTCTCGCTGTTTGCCGAGCCGCACAAGATCGTCGATGCGGACGAGGTGATCGAGAAGCTGCGCACCGTTCTCCCGGATCTCGATAGCAAGCAGATCTATGGCAAGCTGCGGTCCAATTCGCGCTTCCAGTGGCTGCGGCGCCAGCTGACGCCGAAGCAGCAGAGCGAAATCCTGGCGCTTGGCATTCCGGGCATCGGTTTTCGTCCGGAAAAGCGGCGCTTTTATCCGGGCGGAGCAACGGCGGCCCATATCGTCGGTTACGTCAATATCGACAACCGTGGCGTGGCCGGCATGGAACGCTACATCGACACGCAGGGTCTTGCGGATCTCGCCGCCGTCGGCATGACGAGCAGCCAGCCGCTGGAGCCGGTCAAGCTGTCGATCGATGTGCGGGTGCAGGCGATCCTGCGCGACGTGCTGGTCTCTTCCATCACCAAGTTCAAGGCGAAGGGCGCCGGCGGCGTCGTGCTCGATGCCCATACCGGCGAAATCCTCGCCATGTCCTCGGTTCCGGATTTCGACCCGAACGATCCGGCGGCTGGCGGCGAGGAAGGCTGGCTGAACCGCATGTCGAACGGTACCTTCGAGATGGGCTCCACCTTCAAGTCGTTCACGCTCGCCATGGCGCTGGACAGCGGCAAGGTGAAGATGACCGACAGTTTCGACGCGCGCTACCCGCTGCGCATTGGCGGTTTCACGATCAAGGATTTCCACGGCAAGGGTCGTTTCCTGACCGTGCCGGAAGTCTTCCAGTATTCGTCCAACATCGGCACCGCCAAGATGGCCGATGTCGTCGGCATCGACGGGCACAAGGCCTTCCTGACCAAGCTCGGACTGCTGACCAAGATGCAGACGGAACTGCCGGAAGTGGCGATGCCGAGCCAGCCGCGCGAATGGAAAAAGATCAACTCGGTGACGATTTCCTTCGGTCACGGCGTTTCCACCACGCCGCTGCAGACGGCGGTTGCCGGGGCGGCTCTCGTTAACGGCGGCAAGCTTGTCGAACCGACCTTCCTGCCGCGCAGCGAAGTGCAGGCGGAAGCGGCGTCGACGCAGGTGATCAAATCGACCACCAGCGACAACATGCGCTGGCTGTTCGAGTGGAACGGCGTGAACGGCTCCGGCAAAAACGCGCTCGTTCCCGGCTTCGACGTGGGCGGCAAGACGGGGACGGCCGACAAGGTCATCAACGGCCGCTACAACCACGACCACAACTTCAACGCCTTCCTGGCGGCCTTCCCGATCTACCATCCGAAATATGTTGTGCTGACCTTTATCGACGATCCGCGCAGTGAAACGGACCGCGCAGTGCTCGCCGGAAACAGCGCGGCACCGATGGTAAAGGAAATCATTTCCCGTTCGGCGGCGATTCTCGGTGTAAAACCGCGTTTCGGCGAGAACGGCTCCGCCATGCTTGTGTCCTATTAGGACATAATGAATGGACCCGACGATTCGCGGCCCTAGATCAGGCCGCAACGCGAGAGAGGGTGCCTATGAATTTGAGAGAACTCTCCGGAGGGGACTTTCCGGAGATCGAAACCGTGCTTGCCGGACCTGCTGGCAGCCTGACCGTTACCGGGATTTCTGCCGACAGCCGGCAGATCACGCCGGGCATGTTGTTCGTTGCGATTTCCGGCACGAAGGGTGACGGCGCAAGTTATGCTGCCGATGCGATCGGTCGCGGCGCGGTCGCCGTCGTTGGCAGCCATGCGCTCGATGTCGCGGTTCCGGTGCTGAGCGTCGGCAATCCGCGCCGTTTCCTGGCGCTCGCCGCAAGTCGCTTTTATGGCGCCCAGCCGGCCACCATGGTGGCGGTGACAGGGACGGCCGGCAAAACATCGGTCGCCTCCTTCACCCGGCAGATCTGGGCGCAAGCCGGCCTTGCCGCCGCACAGATCGGCACCACCGGCGTGATTTCCCCCAGCCGCAACGAATACGGCTCGCTGACGACGCCCGATCCGGTGGCGCTGCACAGGCTTCTGTCGGAACTGGCGGCGGAGGGCGTGACGCATGCGGCGATGGAAGCCTCCAGCCACGGTCTCGACCAGAGCCGGCTCGACGGCGTGACGCTTGCTGCCGCGGCCTTCACAAATCTCGGCCGCGACCACATGGACTACCATCCGACGATGGACGACTACATGTCCGCCAAGATGCGGCTGTTCGGCACGCTGCTGCCCAAGGGGCGTCCGGCTGTGATTTTTGCCGACGATGCCTGGTCGGCGAAGGCGATCGAGGCAGCACGCGCCGCAGGCCACGACGTGCGCACCGTCGGTCGCGCCGGCAATTTCCTGTCGCTGAAGCGGGTCGAGCATTTCCGCCACAAGCAGATGATCGAGGTCCATCACGAGGGCCAGATCTTCGAGGTGGACATTCCGCTGGCCGGTGATTTCCAGGTGGCCAATGCGCTGGTTGCGGCCGGCCTTGCGATCTCGACAGGCGTTTCACCGAAGGTCGCGATGGCGGCGCTCGAAAAACTCATCGGCGCATCCGGTCGCCTGGAACTGGTCGGCCAGACCGGGCAGGGCGCGCTGGTTTATGTCGATTATGCCCACAAACCGGATGCGCTCGACAATGTGCTGACCTCGGTCAGGCCGTTTACCACCGGCCGCGTGATGGTGGTCTTCGGTTGCGGCGGCGATCGCGACAAGGGTAAACGCCCGATCATGGGCGAGGTGGCAACGCGGCTTGCGGATGTTGTCATCGTGACGGACGACAATCCGCGCTCGGAAGATCCGGCGACGATCCGCTCCGAAATCATGGCCGCGGCGCCCCATGCCCGCGAGATCGGCGACCGTGCGGAGGCCATCCGGTTCGCCGTCTCGCAACTGAGAGCCGGCGACACGCTGATCGTTGCCGGCAAGGGACATGAGGAAGGGCAGACGATCGGCACGACGGTGCTGCCGTTTTCCGATCATGCCGAGGTACGACGAGCATTGGAGGAGTGCAAAGCGTGAGCTGGTTATGGACGAGTGCGGACATGGTGACCGTCATGGGAGGGCGGCCGTTCGGCAACCTTCCCGAGGGCGTGACGGGTATTTCCATCGACAGCCGCTCCATCGGTTCGGGCGAGGCCTTCTTTGCGATCAAGGGCGACCGCACCGACGGGCATGATTTCGCGACCATGGCGGTGGCCAATGGCGCGGCATTGCTCGTGGTGGCCGAGGCGAAACTGCCGGCGATGGGCCGCGTCACGGTTCCGATGATCGTCGTCGAGGATGTGCTGGTGGCGCTGGGGCGGCTCGCCGTTGCCGCGCGCCAGCGCTCGCGCGCTCAGATCGTCGCTGTCACCGGCTCGGTCGGCAAGACGACCACCAAGGAGATGCTGCGCAACCTGCTTGCGCCCTCCGGCAAGGTGCATTGCGCGGTTGCCTCCTTCAACAATCACTGGGGTGTGCCGCTGACACTTGCCCGCATGCCGGCCGACACCCAGTTCGGCGTCTTCGAGATCGGCATGAACCATCCGGGCGAAATCCGCCCACTGGTCAAGATGGTGCGCCCGCATGTGGCCATCATCACCACGATCGCACCGGCGCATCTCGGCAATTTCAAGAACCTCGAAGAGATCGCTGCTGCCAAGGCGGAGATCTTCGAGGGTGTCGAGACGGGTGGCGCGGTCATCCTCAACCGTGACAACAAACAGTTTTCCTTCCTCGAAAACCGTGCCCAGGACGTGGGCATCCCGCACATCCTGACCTTTGGCCAGCACGCCAAGGCGGATTTCCGGCTGGCCGATTTCGAAGGGGGCGCCGATGGTTCCACCATCTGGGCGGTGGTGAACGGCGAGACGATGGAGGTGCATATCGGTGCACCCGGCCGCCACATCGCTGAAAACGCCATGGCGGCGCTCGGTGTCGTTGCGCTGTTCGGGGCCGATCTCGATGCGGCGAAACAGGCGCTGGCCGGCCTGCGGGCAGTCAAGGGACGCGGCGAACGCCACCGGCTGGGGATCGGCGAGGGACATCTGACCCTGATCGACGAGAGTTACAACGCCAATCCCGCCTCCATGCGCGCGGCGATCGCACTTTTGGCCGCAACCCCGCCGGAAGCCACGGGCCGTCGCATCGCGGTGCTCGGCGACATGCTGGAAATGGGTGCCTTTTCCGCCAAGGTGCATGAAGAACTGGCCGGGCCGCTGCTTGCCGCCGGGATCGAACATGTCTGGCTTGCCGGGGCCGAGATGGCGGCATTGCGCGATGCGCTTCCCGACAGTGTCTCCGTCGAATATCGCCCCACGACCGCCGAGCTCGTTGATCATGTCGTCAAGAACGTCAGGCCGGGTGATGTGCTGATGGTGAAATCCTCGCTCGGCATCGGCTTCGGCAAGATCGTCGCGGCCCTTATTGACAACTATCCGGCCTTGCCCGAGAGGGAGCGCCACCTTTGACCCGTCTGAAGAAAGACCAATCATGCTGATCTGGCTTGTCGAGCTGGCAAATAGCTTTCAGATTTTCAACCTGTTTCGCTACATCACCTTTCGGACGGGGGCTGCCCTCTTTACGTCTGCGCTGATCGTTTTCCTGTTCGGGCCGCGCATGATTGCCTCGCTGCGCATTCGCCAGGGCAAGGGCCAGCCGATTCGTGCAGACGGGCCGCAGACCCATTTCAAGAAGGCCGGCACGCCCACCATGGGCGGCCTGATGATCCTCACCGGCATTGTCGGCGGATCGCTGCTCTGGGCGGACCTGTCCAACGTCTACGTCGTGGCGACCCTGCTCGTGACGCTCGGGTTCGGCGCGATCGGCTTTTATGACGACTATCTCAAGGTGACGAAGCAGACGGAAAAGGGTTTTTCCGGCAAGGCGCGCCTGGCGATCGAATTCGTCATTGCCGGCATCGCAGTCTATTTCATGATGCGGGTGTCGATTGCCAATAGCCCGGTCGGTTCGACGCTCGGCACCTCGGTTGCCTTCCCGTTCTTCAAGGACCTGCTGCTCAATCTCGGCATTTTCTTCATCCTGTTCGGCGGTTTCGTCATCGTGGCGGCCGGCAATGCGGTCAATCTGACCGACGGTCTCGACGGGCTTGCCATCGTGCCGGTGATGATTGCTGCCGCATCCTTTGGCGTGATTGCCTATCTTGCCGGTAACGCGGTGTTTGCCGGTTACCTGCAGATCAATTTCGTGCCCGGAACGGGGGAACTCGCCGTCATTCTCGGTGCGGTCATAGGGGCGGGCCTCGGCTTTCTCTGGTTCAACGCGCCGCCGGCGGCGATCTTCATGGGCGATACCGGTTCTCTGGCGCTCGGTGGACTGATCGGTTCGGTTGCCGTTGCCACCAAACACGAGATCGTCATGGCGATCATCGGCGGTCTCTTCGTCATGGAAACGCTTTCGGTGATCATCCAGGTTGGTTTCTTCAAGATGACCGGCCGGCGCGTTTTCCTGATGGCGCCGATCCATCACCATTTCGAAAAGCTCGGCTGGACGGAAAGCCAGGTGGTCATCCGTTTCTGGATCATTGCCGTTGGCCTTGCCATGCTCGGCTTGTCGACCCTGAAACTTCGGTGAGACCATGATCCCGGTTTCGACGTTTGCGGGAAAGAAGGTGGCACTGTTCGGTCTCGGGGGCTCCGGCCTTGCGACCGCAAGCGCGCTGGTGGCCGGTGGTGCCGAGGTCATCGCCTGGGACGACAACCCGGACAGCGTGGCGAAGGCTGCGGCGGCCGGTATCGTCACGGCCGACCTGCACGGCATAGATTGGCCGGCCCAGGCCGCTTTCGTTCTGTCGCCGGGCGTGCCGCTCACGCATCCCAAACCGCACTGGACGGTGGATCTTGCTCGCGCGAGCGGCGTCGAGATCATCGGCGATGTCGAGCTTTTCGTGCGTGAGCGTCGTGCCCATGCCCCCGATTGCCCGTTCATCGCGATCACCGGCACCAATGGCAAATCCACCACGACGGCGCTGATTGCGCATATCCTGCGCTCCAGCGGTCGCGACACACAGCTCGGCGGCAATATCGGCACCGCCGTGTTGACGCTGGAGCCGCCGAAGCCGGGCCGCTTTTACGTCATCGAGTGCTCTTCCTACCAGATCGACCTCGCTCCGACGATCAATCCGACGGCTGGCATCCTGCTCAACCTGACGCCGGATCATCTCGACCGGCACGGCACCATGCAGCATTACGCCGACGTCAAGGAACGTCTGGTCGCCGGAAGCCAGGTGGCGATCATTGGCGTGGACGAAACCCATTCGACGCTGATTGCCGACCGAATCGAGCGTGCCGGTGTCGCGGTGAAGCGGATTTCGCGGCGCAACGTGCTGGCCGACGGGTTTTATGCCGAGGGGACCGGCATCGTGTTGGCCGAGACCGGCGCGGCACGTCAGGTCGCCGATCTGTCCGGCGTCGACACGCTGAAGGGCAGCCACAACGCGCAGAACGCGGCGGCGGCCATTGCAGCCTGCCTGTCGGTCGGCGTGTCGGAAGACGAGATCCGCAAGGGGCTCGCGAGTTTCCCCGGCCTGAAACACCGCATGCAGCCGGTCGGGCGCATCGGCGCTGTCGCCTTCATCAACGATTCCAAGGCGACCAATGCGGATGCGGCGGCGCCTGCGCTCTCCAGCTACGAACAGATCTTCTGGATTGCCGGCGGCCTGCCGAAGGCTGGCGGCATCACAAGCCTCGCGCCACTCTTCCCGCGTATTAGGAAAGCCTATCTGATCGGAGAAGCGGCGCCGGAATTTGCCGCGACGCTTGGCGAGGCCGTACCTTACGAGATTTCCGGCACGCTGGACAGGGCCGTCGCCCATGCGGCTGCCGATGCGCGTGCGGCAGGCGAGGCTGGGGTTGTCATGTTGTCGCCGGCCTGTGCCAGCTTCGACCAGTTCAGGAACTTCGAGGTCAGGGGCGATGCCTTCGTCTCGCTCGTTGCAGAACTCGAGGGCGTGACCATGCTCGTCGAGCCGGAAAAGGGGAAATGAACATGGTAAGCCGTGCGGATCGTGGAGCGCTTGCAGACTGGTTCTGGACGATCGATCGCTTTTTCCTTGCGACCTTCATCCTGCTGATGGGCCTCGGTTTCATGCTGTCGTTTGCGGCATCTCCGCCGGTTGCGGAACGTATTGGCCTGCCGAGTTTCTATTTCGTCGAAAAACACGCGATGTTCCTCCTGCCGTCGATTGCGGTGATGATCGGGCTGTCTTTCCTCAGCCCCCGGCAGGTCCGTCGGGCCGCCGTCATCATCCTGGTTGCCTCGATCCTGATGATGGTGCTGGCGCTGTTCTTCGGTGTCGAGATCAAGGGATCGCGCCGCTGGTTCAATATCGGCAGCTTTGGCCTGCAGCCGTCGGAATTCATGAAACCGGCCTTCGTCGTGGTCTGCGCCTGGCTGTTTGCCGAGCATGCCCGCCAGCCGGAAATCCCGGGCAATCTCTTTGCCATCATCCTGTTCGGCATTGTCGGTGCGCTTCTCGTCGCCCAGCCGGACCTTGGTCAGACGATCCTGACGAGTGCGGTCTGGGGCGCGATGTTCTTCATGGCCGGCATGCCCTGGCTGTGGATCATCCTGCTCGGCAGCCTTGGCGTCGGCGGGCTCGTGTCGGCCTATTATGTCTTTCCGCACGTGGCGGGCCGCATCGACCGCTTCATGACCGGTGAGGGTGACACGTTCCAGGTCGATACGGCGCGCGAGGCGATCATCCGTGGCGACTGGTTCGGCCAGGGCCCAGGCGAAGGGATCGTCAAGCGCATCCTGCCGGATAGCCATACCGACTTCATTTTCTCCGTGGCGGCCGAAGAGTTCGGCATCGTTTTCTGCATGGTGCTGGTGGCGATCTTCGCCTTCATCGTCATCCGTGGCCTCAGCCTCGCCTATCGTGAGCGCAACGACTTCAACCGCTTTGCGGTCGCCGGTCTCGTTCTGCAGATCGGCATCCAGTCGATGATCAATGTGGGCGTGAACCTGGAACTGATGCCCGCCAAGGGCATGACGCTGCCGCTGATCTCCTATGGCGGCTCCTCGATGATCGCCATCTGCATCACGGCGGGCTTCATCCTGGCGTTGACGCGTCACCGTCCGGAAAAGCGTGCGCAGGAGCGCAGCCTCTTCCGCATCGCCCATGGTATTCCCGCAGAATAGGTCACATCATGAACAAGGGCCTGATCATGCTTGCCGCCGGCGGGACCGGCGGCCATCTTTTTCCGGCGGAAGCGCTGGGGCACGAACTGACGAAGCGCGGTTTTACCGTGCATCTCGTGACCGACAAACGCGCCGAACGGTTTGCCGGGCACTTTCCGGCCGAGGAAATCCATGTGGTGCCGTCCGCCACCTTCGGATCGAAAAATCCGGTGGCGGTGGCACGCGCGCTCTGGACGCTCTGGACGGGGCTTCGCAGCGCGCGGCGGCTGATGAGCCGGCTGAAGCCGCAGGCGGTCGTCGGTTTCGGTGGGTATCCGACCGTGCCGCCACTGCTGGCGGCTACCGGCCTCGGCATTCCGAGCGTGATCCATGAGCAGAATGCGGTGATGGGGCGCGCCAACAAGGCGCTCGCCTCTCGCGTCCAGGCAATTGCCGGCGGTTTTCTGCCGGTCGCGGGCCCTTTCGCCGCAAAGATCGTCGAGACCGGCAATCCGGTGCGTCCGGCTGTGCTTGTTGCTGCGGAGACGCCTTATCCGGCCGCAGATGCCACCGGTGAACTGCGCCTTGTCGTGTTCGGCGGCAGCCAGGGCGCCCGCTTCTTTTCCGAGATGGTGCCGCAGGCGCTTGCGTTGCTGGATGAAGGCCTGCGCCAAAGGTTGGTCCTGACGCAACAGGCGCGGCCCGAGGACGAGCAGTCGTTGAAGGCGGATTATGCCCGGTTGGGCATCCGCGCGGATGTCGCGCCGTTCTTTTCCGACCTTCCGGCGCGCATGGCTGATGCGCACCTTGTTGTGTCCCGCTCCGGTGCATCGACCGTTCTGGAACTTGCGGTGATCGGCCGTCCGTCGCTCCTCGTTCCGCTGCCGCATGCTCTGGATGACGATCAGGGCCATAATGCACAGGTTCTCGTGTCCGCCGGTGCGGCGCTGATGCGGCGCCAGCCGACCATCACGCCTGTAAGCCTGGCCGAAGATCTGACCTCGCTTCTGAATGAACCGTCGCGGCTGCAGGACATGGCGAAGTCTGCGCGGGGACGTGCGCGAACCGATGCGACCGAGTTGCTCGGCAACCTGGTTGAGGCTATGGCAAGCGGCAAGACGATTGCAGACTATAAAGGAGTTGCACCATGAAAATGCCGAAGGCCATCGGCCTCGTCCATTTCATCGGGATCGGTGGTATCGGCATGAGCGGCATTGCCGAAGTGCTGCACAATCTCGGCCACCGGGTGCAGGGATCGGACCAGGCGGACGGCGCCAATGTGCAGCGCCTGCGCGACAAGGGCATTCCGGTCTTCGTCGGCCATCAGGCGGACAATCTTGGCGATGCCGAAGTGGTGGTCGTGTCGACCGCCATCAAGAAGAACAATCCGGAACTCATGGCGGCGCGCGAAAAATCGCTGCCGATCGTGCGCCGCGCCGAAATGCTCGCCGAACTGATGCGTTTCCGCAATGCGATCGCCATCGGCGGCACGCATGGCAAGACGACGACCACCTCGATGATCGCAACACTGTTGGAAGCCGGCGGGCTCGATCCGACCGTGATCAATGGCGGCATCATCAACGCCTACGGCACGAATGCGCGCATGGGCGAGGGCGAGTGGATGGTGGTGGAGGCCGACGAATCGGACGGCACCTTCCTGAAACTGCCCGCCGATGTCGCGGTCGTCACCAATATCGATCCGGAACATCTCGATCATTACGGCAATTTCGACGCGGTGCGGGCAGCCTTCCGCCAGTTCGTCGAAAACGTGCCTTTCTATGGCTTTGGAGTGCTCTGCATCGACCATCCGGAGGTCCAGTCGCTGGTCGGCAAGATCGAGGACCGCAAGATCGTCACCTATGGCGAAAACCCGCAGGCCGATGCGCGTTTTTCGAATGTGCGCATGGAAGGCACGCGGTCGATCTTCGACGTGGAAATCCGCCGCCGCCGCACGGGCCGCATTTTCACCTTTAAGGACCTGAGCCTGCCGATGCCCGGCCGCCATAACATCTCGAATGCGACGGCGGCGATTGCGGTCGCCAACCGGCTCGGCATTTCGGAGGACGGCATCCGTAAGGGGCTTGCCTCTTTCGGTGGTGTCAAACGTCGTTTCACGCTGACGGGCACCTGGAATGGCGTATCGGTGTTCGACGACTACGGCCATCATCCGGTGGAAATCCGGGCGGTGTTGAAGGCCGCGCGCGAAAGCTGCCAGGGACGCGTGATCGCTGTGCATCAGCCGCACCGATATTCGCGCCTGTCGAGCCTGTTTGAGGATTTCGTAACCTGCTTCAACGATGCCGACAGCATTATTCTAGCGCCGGTTTATGCTGCTGGCGAGGAGCCGATCGAGGGAGTGACGTCGGACGTGCTGGTGTCACGGATCAAGGCCGGCGGACATCGGGATGCCCGTTACATGGAAACGCCCGCGGAACTCGCCGGCATCATCGCCGGCATTGCAAAGCCGGGTGATTTCGTGGTTCTCCTAGGTGCTGGCAATATCACGCAATGGGCAGCGTCTTTGCCCAAGGATTTGGAAAGCGTATCGGGACGGAATTCATGAAGCAGGTGAATGGGGAAAAGCTGCTGGCCTCGCTTGGGCCGCAGGTCAGCGAATTGCGGGGCCGCTTGACGCCGGATGCCCCCATGGATCGAGTCACCTGGTTCCAGGCCGGTGGCCTTGCTGAACTGATGTTCCAGCCGCACGATATCGACGATCTGGTGACTTTCCTGAAAATTCTTCCGGAAGAAGTGCCGTTGACCGTCGTTGGCGTCGGCTCCAACCTTCTGGTGCGCGATGGCGGCATTCCGGGCGTCGTTTTGCGCCTGTCCGCCAAGGGATTCGGCCAGCTGGAACTGGCGGGTGAAAACCGCATCCTGGCCGGCGCAATCTGCCCGGACAAGTATATTGCCGCGATGGCCATGGACAATGGCATCGGCGGTTTCGCCTTCTATTACGGCATTCCCGGCTCGATCGGCGGTGCTTTGCGCATGAATGCCGGCGCCAATGGTGGGGAGACCTCGGCACGCGTCGTGGAAGTGCATGCGGTTGACCGCAAGGGGAACAAGCATGTGCTGACCAATGAGCAGATGGGCTACAGCTATCGCCATTCGCAGGCACCTGCGGGGCTCATCTTTACCCATGCGGTCTTCGAAGGTTATGCCGACGACCGCGCCAAGATCCGTACGGAGATGGACGCCGTGCGCCATCACCGCGAGACGGTTCAGCCGGTCAAGGAAAAGACCGGCGGCTCCACCTTCAAGAACCCGCCCGGCCATTCCGCCTGGGAACTGATCGATGAAGCAGGCTGCCGCGGCCTGATGAATGGTGGCGCGCAGATGTCGTCGCTGCATTGCAACTTCATGATCAATATCGGCCATGCCACCGGTTATGATCTTGAATATCTCGGCGAACTCGTTCGCCAGCGGGTATTCGAAACCTCCGGCATCAAGCTCGAATGGGAAATCAAGCGGCTTGGCATTTTCATGCCGGGTCGTGAGGTGCGGCCGTTCCAGGGGATAACGACGGAATAACGGGAAGGGCAGGCGATGGAGTGTCGGCTTGTTGGGATCACGATCCATGTCCTTGATCCACAATGAGCGGACGAAACTGCTGGCCAATGCGCTTGATCGTCTTTCGACGGCGAGCGTTGCGGCCGGTTTCATTGCCCCCGTGAGTTCCTTTGCAGGCAATTCTGCTTTTCAGATGTCGCTGGCGGCAATTCTCTCCACCGCCGCTTGGCTTGTCGGTGCGTTGATATTACATTTGGCTGCACGGCGAGCGCTCGGAGGGCTAATCGGATGAATTCTGCCGCCTTCTTTTTTCTCTATCTGCTTCCCTTCGTTTTGGCGGGGGCGGGATGGATTGCCGTCTTGCTGAATGAGCGGCACCAGCGCCACAAGTCGAACCTGCACCCCGGCGAGTGAGCTTTGCGCCGAATGCCGGATAAGCCCGCAGTCTCAAGGACTTGGCGGGCTTTTTTATTGCTCAGAATCCGATTCAGGGTCTTTGCGTGACGGTTGAGGCAATGCCGCCATCATCCTCCCCCTGCGCCATCTCTGGTGCCCCTGGTTAACGAAAGTAAACGATTCATTAACCATGTTCGGTTTCTAATGAACCTGCGCAAGAATCAGTTTCGCGCAAGCGCGGTTCCGTATCGCGCAGGTTTTCAAGGAGCGTTTGATGAGTGGCAAGCATGTGGCCGTTTTGATGGGTGGGATCTCGTCCGAGCGCCCCGTCAGCCTGTCTTCAGGCAATGCCTGCGCCGATGCCCTTGAAGCCGAAGGATTTCGTGTCACCCGTATCGATGTCGAACGCACCGTTGCGGCCGTTCTGGCGGAACTGCGCCCGGATGTGGCCTTTAATGCGCTGCATGGCCCGTACGGTGAAGATGGCGCCATCCAGGGCATTCTCGAATATCTGCAGATTCCCTATACGCATTCCGGCGTTCTTGCCTCGGCGCTTGCCATGGATAAAGGGCGTGCCAAGTCGGTTGCAGCCGCGGCCGGCATTCCGGTTGCGGACGGTATGGTGATGGATCGCCATGCGATCGGTACTCACCATCCGATGGACCCGCCTTATGTTGTGAAGCCGGTGAGCGAAGGTTCCTCCTTCGGTGTTGTGATCGTCCGCGAAGGGCAGTCGCATCCGCCGCAGGTGCTGGGGTCGTCGGACTGGCGGTATGGCGACCGGGTGATGGTCGAGCGTTACGTGGCCGGGCGTGAACTGACCTGCGGCGTGATGGATGGCGAGGCGCTCGGCGTGACCGAAATCGTGCCGCTGTCGGGCGCGTTTTACGACTACGATGCGAAGTATGCGGCCGGTGGCTCGAAGCATGTCATCCCGGCAGAAATTTCACCAAATATTTACCAAAAGATTCAAAGACTGGCGGTTAAGGCGCACCAGGCGATGGGGTGTCGTGGTGTGAGTCGCTCTGATTTCCGCTTCGATGACACCGCATCGGGCGAGGGCGAGCTTGTCTGGCTGGAAATCAACACGCAGCCCGGCATGACCCCGACCTCCCTGGTGCCTGAAATGGCCGCATATGCCGGTCGTTCCTTTGGTGAACTCGTCCGCTGGATGGTGGAGGATGCCTCGTGTTCTCGCTGATTGGTAAAAGAGGCGGTCCGCATCGCGGACAGGGCGCCGTGTCCTCCGCGATGACGGAAGACCGTGTCGTGCTGCCGCGGCCGATGCGGCGTGTCGTCCGTTTCTGCGTGAGCCTTGCCACGGGGCGCATCCATGTGCCTGCCCACACGGGCACGGCGTCCGTCTTTGCGCTGTTTGGTATCGTCGGGCTTTACGGCATGTCACTTGGCGGTCATTCGCAGGTGGTGGCGCAGGCGACGACCTCGGCGGCTGGTTTTGCCATCGAGAAGGTTCAGGTCTCGGGTAATGCCCAGACGTCCGAAATCGAGATCCTGCAATTGTTGGGTCTGGATGGCACGACGTCGCTGGTCTCCCTCGACGTCGATGCTGCGCGCCGCAAGCTGATCGAACTGCCCTGGGTCGAGAGCGCCGAAGTGCGCAAGATCTATCCCGAGACGATCGAAGTGACGCTCCAGGAGCGCAAGGCATTCGCCATCTGGCAGCACGGTTCTGAACTGTCGCTGATCGAGCGGAACGGCAGCGTCATTGCGCCGTTGCGCGACAACAAATTTGCCTCGCTGCCGCTGTTTGTCGGTCGCGACGCGGAGAAAGCTGCTGCGGAGTTCTTGCAGGAAATGGCCAAATGGCCGGATATTGAAGGCCGGGTGCAGGCCTATGTGCGGGTGGCAAGCCGCCGTTGGGATCTGCATCTCGGTAATGGTGTCGTGGTTTCCCTGCCGGAAGACAATGTTGAGCAGGCGCTGAAGACACTGTCTGCTTACGAAGCGAAGGAAGGTGTGCTGGAGCGCGACATCGCGTCCGTCGATCTGCGCCTTCCCGACCGCACGACGATCCGGCTCACCGAAGGGGCGGCCGAGCGGCGTGCGCAGGCCCTGGCGGCGCGTGAAAAGGCCCTCAAGAAGCAGGGAGGTCAGACGTGAGCCTCTTTGGTTCTTCCCATTTCGGATTGCCGCGCCTGAAGCCTTTGTCATCGAAGCGGGCGCATGTCGTTTCGGTGCTGGATATCGGATCGAGCAAGATCGTCTGCATGATCGGCCGGCTGACGCCGCGCAAGGAAAGCCAGATCCTGCCAAACCGCACCCATAATGTCGAAGTCATCGGCATCGGGCACCAGCGTTCGCGCGGCGTGAAGTCCGGCGTGATCGCCGATCTGGATGCCGTCGAAAGTGTGGTGCGTCTGGCTGTCGATGCAGCCGAACGCATGGCCGGTCTGACCGTCGACAGCCTGATCGTCAACGTCTCTGCCGGACGTCTCACCAGCGACGTCTATACGGCGAGCATCGATCTTGGCGGCCAGGAGGTCGTGGCGTCCGATCTGCGCAAAGTGCTGATGGCGGCAAGCCACCAGTCGTTGCGCCAGGACCGCGCCGTGCTGCATTCGCTGCCGACGGGTTTTTCGCTTGATGGCGAACGGGGCATTCGTGATCCGCTTGCGATGTACGGTGATCTGTTGGGCGTCGACATGCATGTGGTCACAGCCGAGCGCGCGTCGCTGAAGAACATCGAGCTTTGCGTCAACCGGGCGCATCTCTCCGTCGAAGGCATGGTGGCAACGCCTTATGCCAGCGGGCTTGCAGCCCTCGTCGATGATGAGGTCGAGCTTGGCTGTGCTGCAATCGACATGGGTGGCGGCACGACCACGATCTCGGTTTTTGCCGAAGGCAAGCTCGTCCATACCGATGCGATCGGCATTGGCGGTCATCACGTGACGACCGATCTGGCACGTGGGCTGTCGACCCGCATCGAGGATGCCGAGCGCATGAAGGTGGTGCATGGCTCAGCCATTGCGACCGCCGCCGACGAGCGCGACCTGATTTCCGTGCCGCCGATCGGCGAGGATGACCGGGATCTTCCGACGCAGGTGCCGCGCGCTCTCGTGACCCGCATCGTCAGGGCCCGGTTGGAAGAGACGCTGGAACTGATCCGCGACCGGATCCAGAAATCCGGGTTCAGCCCGATCGTTGGCAAGCGCGTCGTCCTCACCGGCGGTGCCAGCCAGCTGACGGGCCTGCCGGAAACGGCGCGCCGCATTCTTGCCCGCAACGTGCGCATCGGACGGCCCATGGGCGTTTCCGGTCTGCCGACCGCGGCGAAGGGACCTGCATTTTCCACGGCGGTTGGTCTGATGATCTATCCGCAGGTGGCCGAGATGGAAACGCATGCCGGGCAGGGGGGGCTTCTGGCCGGGCTCGGTGGCGGAAATAGCCGGATTGCCCGGGTTGGGCAGTGGCTGAAGGAGAGTTTCTGACGCTCTAGTTTCGGGCAAGGGTGTCAGCTTAGGTTTGAGAATTGGCTCGCTTGGCGAGGCGGCCAGGAAAAGAAGGAACGGTAACCATGACCATCAATCTGCGAAAGCCGGACATTACCGAGCTGAAGCCTCGGATCACCGTCTTCGGCGTGGGCGGCGGCGGCGGCAATGCCGTCAACAACATGATCACCGCCGGCCTCGAAGGCGTCGATTTCGTCGTCGCCAATACCGATGCCCAGGCGCTCACGATGTCGAAGGCCGAACGGATCATCCAGATGGGTGTTCAGGTCACCGAAGGTCTCGGCGCCGGTTCGCAGCCGGAAGTCGGTCGCGCGGCTGCCGAAGAATGCCTCGATGAGATCATGGACCACCTGTCCAGCACGCATATGTGCTTCGTCACCGCCGGCATGGGCGGCGGCACGGGCACGGGTGCGGCACCGGTTGTCGCCCAGGCCGCCCGCAGCAAGGGCATCCTGACCGTCGGCGTCGTCACCAAGCCGTTCCACTTCGAAGGCGGTCGCCGCATGCGGCTTGCCGAACAGGGCATCCAGGAACTGCAGAAGACGGTCGACACGCTGATCGTCATCCCGAACCAGAACCTGTTCCGTATCGCCAACGACAAGACGACCTTCGCCGACGCCTTCGCAATGGCCGACCAGGTTCTCTATTCCGGCGTCGCCTGCATCACCGACCTGATGGTGAAGGAAGGTCTCATCAACCTCGACTTCGCCGACGTGCGCTCGGTCATGCGTGAAATGGGCCGCGCCATGATGGGAACCGGGGAAGCCTCGGGCCAGGGCCGTGCGATGCAGGCCGCGGAAGCGGCGATCGCCAACCCGCTGCTCGACGAAACCTCGATGAAGGGCGCGCAGGGCCTGTTGATCTCCATCACCGGCGGTCGCGACCTGACGCTGTTCGAAGTCGACGAAGCGGCAACCCGCATCCGCGAGGAAGTCGATCCGGACGCCAACATCATTCTGGGCGCCACCTTCGACGAAGCGCTGGAAGGCGTCATCCGTGTTTCGGTCGTTGCCACCGGCATCGACCGCGCCATGGCGGAAAACGACCTGCGCGCCGCGGAAATGCGGGCCGCGCAGAAGCCGATTATCCGTCCCTCGGCGGCCGTTGCCTCGGCACCGGCCGCAGCTCAGCCTGCCATGACGCAGGCGCCCCGCACGGCACCGGTTGATCCGATTGCCGAAACCATCCGTCAGGCGGAAGCCGCGATGGAACGTGAACTGTCGATCCCAGCACCGCAGGCTGCCGCTCCGGTCATCCAGCCGGCTGTTGCCCAGCCGGTTCCGGCACCGCAGCCGATGATGGCCCGTCCGGCGGCCCCGGCGGAAGAGGAGTTCCGTCCGCAGAGCCGTCTCTTCCAGGCGACAACGCCTGCTCCGGTCGAGCCGGTCATCACGCGTGCGCCGATCGCTCCGGTCGCAGCGCCTGCACCGGCACCGTCGATGGCACCGTCGGCTCCGAGCTTCATGACGCAGGCGCCGCAGCCCGTCGCTGCCGCAGCCCCGCAGCCGGCACCGCGCGTCGCGCCCGCTCCGATCGAGCCGTCCGCTCCCGTGATCCGTCACCAGGCGGAGCAGGTTCGCATGCCGCGTGTGGAAGATTTCCCGCCGGTGGTGAAGGCCGAGATGGAAAGCCGCACCCAGCCGGCACAGGCTGCCGCCGAGGAGCGTGGGCCGATGGGTCTCCTGAAGCGAATCACCAATTCGCTCGGACGCCGTGATGAAGAAGAGAATGTCGCATCCGACATGACGGCGGCTCCTGCGGCTGCCTCGCAGCAGCGTCGGGCCCTGTCGCCGGAGGCAAGCCTCTATGCTCCGCGTCGCGGAAACCTGGACGATCATGGTCGTTCCGTTCCGCAGGCCTCGCATCACGACGATGATCAATTGGAAATTCCGGCCTTCCTGCGCCGGCAGTCCACGTGATCGTTACACAAAAAGTAACTGTGAAAGCCCGGGTTCAGCGCCCGGGCTTTTGATTTTTATCAACCTGTTATCGCAAAGTGTTGGAGTAGGTTAAATCGTCACATTCGTAACAATCCGAAAGAAACAGTGATTTGGATTGGAACGGGCCTCGCCGTATGTACGAACTAGGAAAGCGGCTGGAATCGACATCAGGTTCGCCGCCACAAGAATACCGGATCGGTCGAAGGCGGCCGGCCGGCAAGACAAAGGCAAAAAGAATGACGATCGGACTTCTGGGCTTTCAAACGACCATCGCTGCACCGGTGACCCTTTCCGGCATCGGCGTTCATTCCGGCAGCCCGGTTTCGATCACCTTCCAGCCGGCCGAAGCCGGCACCGGCATCATCTTCAGCCGTTCTTTCGCCGATGGTTCGGTCGCCGAATATCGTGCCGTTTCCTCCAATGTCGGCAACACTGATCTTTGCACCGTTCTCGGCACCTCGCTTGCTCGCTCTGTCGCCACCATCGAACACGTCATGGCAGCGCTTTATGCCCTCGGCATCGACAACCTGATGGTCGAGGTCGACGGTGCCGAAATGCCGATCATGGACGGTTCGTCCTTCCCCTTCATCGAGGCGATCGAGCAGGTGGGTGTGGTGAACCTTGGTGCGAAGCGCCGTTACATCCGTGTGGTCAAGCCGGTCCGGATTGATTCGGGATCGTCCTGGGCGGAGTTCCGTCCCTATGACGGCACACGGTTCGAAGTGGAGATCGATTTCGAATCGCCGCTCATCGGCCGCCAGTCGTGGAAGGGTGACCTGACCGCACAGGTGTTCCGTGACGAGCTGTCGCGCGCCCGCACCTTCGGTTTCATGCGTGATGTCGAGCGCCTGTGGGCGGCCGGTTTCGCGCTTGGCTCGTCGCTCGAAAACTCCGTCGTGATTTCCGATGACGATACCGTCGTCAACGTGGAAGGCCTGCGTTACGCCGACGAGTTCGTGCGCCACAAGACGCTGGATGCCGTGGGCGATCTGGCGATTGCCGGCGCCCAGTTCATCGGCTGCTATCGCTCCTATCGCGGTGGCCATAAGCTGAATGCCAATGCGCTGAAGGCGCTTCTTTCGGATCGCACCGCTTATGAGGTTGTCGAGGCCCCGGTGCGCAGCCAGCGGGTTCGTGCGCGTGAGTTCGTGGCGGTGAATGCGCCGGAATTCGCAACCTGGGTTGGTTGAGGTTTTTACAGTCCAGTCCAACTTGGCCGTCTCATTGAGGCGGCCTTTTCTTTTTGTAAATCAGGTCTTGCCTCGCCATAAATTTGCGTCAAACCGCCATCATTGCGTTGCTCTGTCGCTTCCTTTATGGCTACAACGCCAACTCGGGCGGACGATGTAACATCGCGTGACAATCGGGAACTGTCGAATGACTGAGACGAAGTCTGTTGCAATAAGGAATGCGGCGCGGATTGCAGCCGTCTCCTTACTTTTGGTCGGTACCAGCGTTCTGGTCTCGTCCTGCCAGTCGGATCCGGACATCGACATCACGAAACTCGGCCTTGCGACCGATCCGCCGGAAACGCTCTACAATCAGGGCCTCGCCAACATGAAGGCCGGCAATCTTTCGGAAGCCAGCCGCAAGTTTGACGCTATCGACAAACAGAACCCGTTCACGGAATGGGGCCGCAAGGCGCTCGTCATGAGCACCTTCACGAAGTATCGCCTCGGTCGTAATGACGAAGCGGTGGCGACCGGCAACCGGTATCTGAAGCAGTACCCGAACTCCGACGACAGCGCCTATGTGCAGTATCTCGTCGGTCTTGCCTATTCCAAGCAGATCGCCGACGTGACGCAGGACCAGAAGGCGGCCCGCAGCACGATCGATGCGATGCAGAAGGTCGTCGACAACTATCCGAAGTCGGAATATGTCGAGGACGCGCAGGTGAAGATCCGTTTCGCGCGCGACCAGCTGGCCGGCAAGGAAATGCAGATCGGTCGCTATTACCTCGAACGCAAGGAATATCTGGCGGCGATCTCGCGCTTCCGCGCGGTCGTCGAACAGTACGGCACGACGAACCAGGTCGAAGAGGCGCTCGCCCGTCTGACGGAATCCTATTACGCCATGGGCGTGATGGAGGAGGCGCAGACGGCGGCTGCGGTGCTCGGCCACAATTATCCTGACAGCCAGTGGTATGCCGATTCCTATAAGCTCCTGAAGAGCGGGGGCCTGGAGCCGCGCGAAAATCGCGGGTCGTGGATTTCGCGTGCCGGGGCCAAGCTGATCGGCGCCTGATAGGAAGACCATGCTTATCCAGTTGTCGATCCGCGATATCGTTCTGATCGAGCGGCTGGACCTCAGCTTCGAAAGTGGTCTGTCGGTTCTGACGGGCGAGACCGGGGCGGGGAAATCCATCCTGCTCGACAGCCTGTCGCTTGCGCTTGGCGGACGCGGCGATGGCGGGCTCGTACGTCACGGTCTCGACAAAGGGCAGGTGACGGCAGTGTTCGATGTCGGCGGTGCTCATCCTGCCCGGATTTTTCTGCGTGAGAATGGTCTGGATGACGATGGCGACCTGATTTTCCGCCGCACGCAATCGGCCGACGGGCGCACCAAGGCCTCCATCAACGATCAGCCGGTCAGCGTGCAGCTTATGCGCCAGGTTGGCCAGTTGCTGGTCGAGATCCACGGCCAGCATGACGACCGGGCGCTGGTGGATATCGATGCCCACCGCACGCTTCTCGATGCCTTTACGGGGCTTACCGACGAGGTCGGCCAGGTCTCTATCCTGTACCGCAGCTGGCGTGATGCCGAACGGGCGCTGAAGACGCACAAGGCCAAGGTGGAGGCGGCGGCCCGCGAGGCCGATTACCTGCGCGCCTCCGTCGAGGAACTGGAAACGTTGAGCCCGCGTGACGGGGAAGAAGACGAGCTTGCCGAACAGCGGGCGCGCATGCAGAAATCCGAACGGATTGCCGGCGACATTGCCGAGGCCTGCGAGTTCCTCAACGGCAATGCCTCTCCCGTGCCGCTGATCGCCTCGCTGGTGCGCAGGCTGGAGCGCAAGAGCGCGGAAGCTCCCGGCCTGCTGGAAGACACCGTGCAGCTGCTGGATGCCGCGCTCGACAATCTCTCCAACGCCCAGATGGAGGCGGAAGCCGCCCTTCGCCGCACGGAGTTCGATCCGCGCGAGCTGGAGCGGGTCGAGGAGCGCCTGTTTGCACTTCGCGCCGCCAGCCGCAAATATGCGGTCGCCGTTGCCGATCTTCCGGCGCTTGCCGAAAAGATGGTGGCGGATCTTGCCGATCTCGATGCCGGTGAAGAACGTCTTGGCCAGCTGGAAAAGGCGGCTGGTGTTGCAAAACTTGCCTATGACCATGCCGCGCGGGCGCTCTCGGAGAAACGGCAACACGGCGCATCCGCGCTCGCCGATGCGGTGATGGCCGAACTGCCGGCGCTGAAGCTGGAACGGGCGCGTTTCATGGTCAACGTCACGCCCGATCCGGAGAATGCCGCCGCCGAAGGCATCGACACGGTGGAATTCCACGTGCAGACCAATCCGGGCACACGGCCCGGTCCGATCATGAAGGTGGCCTCCGGGGGCGAGCTGTCGCGTTTCCTGCTGGCGCTGAAGGTGGCGCTCGCCGATCGCGGGTCTGCCCCGACGCTCGTCTTCGACGAAATCGACACCGGGGTCGGCGGTGCGGTGGCGGATGCCATTGGTCAGCGGCTGAAGCGGCTTTCCGACAAGGTGCAGGTGCTTTCCGTCACCCATGCGCCGCAGGTCGCGGCACGGGCCGCGACGCATCTTTTGATCTCCAAGGGGCCGGCGGGCGACGGTTCCGACAAGATCGCGACGCGGGTGGCGACCATGTCGCCCGAGCATCGTGCCGAAGAAATCGCCCGCATGCTCTCCGGCGCCTCGGTGACCGACGAGGCGCGGGCAGCGGCGGCAAGCCTGTTGGCCGGCAACGGCTGATCCCGCCTCCAGCGATCCGGTTATTCCGCCGCGACGGCCGCCATGCGGTGTCCTGGCACACGCCGACCGGCCATGCGGTGCAACACGTCATTCTTCCAGACATGCCGGTGGATGATCACCATGGCGACATGGCCCGCCACGAGGCCCAGAAGACACCAGGCCAACAGGCCGTGGGCGGCGTTTCCGGCCGTCACCATCCAGTCGACCTTTTCCGATGCGCCGGGCACGATCGGCAGGCCGAACACGGTGAGACCACGACCGGAGCCATGGGCGCGCAGAAGCGCCAGCAGCGGCACGACCAGCATCAAGCCGTAAAGGGCCAGATGGCCGAGGCGTGCGGCAAGGCCAAGGAGGCCGTGTTCGTGCGGTGGGCGGTGCTTCAGATTGTAGAGACCCCAAAGGGCTCGCAGCACGGCGAGTGCCATCAGAAGTGCGCCGATCGCGCCATGGGTGCCGACGAAGAAGGCGACAAGCGGCTGGCGCCCCAGCGCCATTCTGAGCGCCATGCCGGTGAACTGCCAGGCAAACAGCAGCGCCATCGTCCAGTGCAGGAGGCGTGTCACGAGGCCATAACGCAATCCGTCGTCACGAAGGCCAAGCCGGGGGGCGGTGGAGGCGTCTTGTGCCGACTGGGCATGGGTGCGGGCCATGAAAATCTCCGTGAGGCAGGGCTTATATAAAAGGTGATTATAAGGCACTACTATCGAGACGCGTGCGGATCTGTCCAGACACGGTTGCCACACATTGATGTCATTGCCCGTCGGTGTGGATGAGTGGCGCGCGAGACGCTTTGCCATTTTGCACCGGATCGGTTTCGTCTAAAACGCGGTGATGCCTGCGGATGGAGAGACGAAGACCATGGCCGATGATCGCAAAGCCGTCGACACGCTGAGTGCCGAGGAGGCGCAGGCGGAGCTTGCCTGGTTGTCCGCCGAGATCGCCCGCCATGACCTTCTCTATCACCAGGGCGACCAGCCGGAGATTTCCGATGCCGATTACGACGCGCTGAAGCGCCGCAACGATGCCATCGAGGCGCGTTTCCCGCAGCTTGTGCGCGAGGACAGCCCCTCGCAGCGCGTCGGCGCGGCGCCGGCATCCGCCTTTCAGCAGATCACCCATTCCCGGCCGATGCTGTCGCTCGACAACACGTTTTCCGACGAGGACGTGGCTGACTTCGTCGGCTCCGTCTATCGTTTCCTCGGGCGCCTGCCGGATGGGTCGATCGCCTTTACCGCCGAACCGAAGATCGACGGGCTGTCGATGTCGATCCGTTACGAGAACGGTCGCATGGTGAGTGCCGCGACGCGCGGCGACGGGACGACGGGGGAAAACGTCACCGCCAATATTCGCACCATTCGCGAGATCCCGCAGCAGCTGCCGGCAGGCGTGCCCGCCGTCGTCGAGGTGCGCGGCGAGGTCTATATGGCGAAAAGCGATTTCCTGGCGCTCAACGCCCAGATGGAGGCCGAGGGCAAACAGACCTATGTCAATCCGCGCAACACGGCTTCCGGCTCGCTCCGCCAGCTCGATCCGAAGGTGACTGCCAGCCGTAAGCTGCGATTCTTCGCGTATGCCTGGGGCGAAATGTCCGAGATGCCGGCCGAGACCCAGATGGGCATGGTCGAAACCTTCCAGCGCTGGGGTTTTCCGGTCAATCCGCTGATGAAGCGGCTGTCCTCGGTGGAGGAGATCCTCGCGCATTACCACGAGATCGGCCTGCAGCGCCCGGACCTCGACTACGATATCGACGGCGTCGTCTACAAGGTGGATGAACTGGCGCTGCAGGAGCGGCTCGGTTTCCGCTCGCGCTCGCCGCGCTGGGCGACCGCCCACAAGTTCCCGGCCGAACAGGCCTTTACCACGGTGGAGGCGATCGACATCCAGGTGGGGCGCACCGGCGCACTCACGCCCGTGGCCCGTCTGACGCCGATCACCGTCGGCGGTGTGGTGGTGACAAATGCCACGCTGCACAACGAGGATTACATCAAGGGCATCGGCAATTCCGGTGATCGCATCCGTCCCGACGACCACGACATCCGGGTCGGCGACACGGTGATCGTGCAGCGTGCCGGCGATGTCATCCCGCAGGTGCTCGACGTGGTGCTGGAGAAGCGCCCGGCGGAAGCCGTGGCTTACACTTTCCCGAAGAAGTGCCCGGTCTGTGGCAGCCATGCGGTGCGCGAGCGCAACGAAAAGACCGGGCGGCTCGATTCCGTCACCCGCTGCACCGGCGGTTTCGTCTGCCGGGCACAGGCGGTGGAGCACCTGAAGCACTTCGTCTCGCGCAACGCCTATGACATCGAGGGGCTCGGGTCGAAACAGATCGATTTCTTCTTTGAAGCCGAGGATCCGTCTCTGCAGATCCGCACGGCACCCGACATCTTTACGCTGAAGAAGCGCCAGGAGGCGTCAGTCCTCACCAAGCTCGAAAACATCGAGGGCTTTGGCAAGGTGAGCGTGAAAAAGCTCTTCGACGCGATCGACAATCGTCGCGAGATCGCGCTGAACCGTTTTATCTTCGCGCTTGGCATCCGCCATGTCGGCGAGACGACGGCGAAGCTTCTGGCACGGGCTTATGGCACCTATGAAGCCTTCGAGAGTGCCATGCGGCAGGCCGCTTCCTTCTCCGGCGAGGCCTGGGAGGAGTTGAATGCCATCGAGGGCATTGGCGAGATCATGGCGCGGGCCATCGTCGAATTTTTCAAGGAACCGCGCAATGTCGAGGTGATCTCCCGGTTGCTCATGGAGGTGACCCCGCAGGCGATGGAACAGATTGCCGCCAGCGACAGCCCGGTGGCCGGCAAGACGGTGGTGTTTACCGGTTCGCTCGAAAAATTCACCCGCGACGAAGCGAAGGCTCGCGCGGAGAGCCTGGGTGCCAAGGTTTCCGGCTCTGTGTCGAAGAAGACCGATATTCTGGTCGCCGGTCCCGGTGCCGGTTCGAAACTCGACAAGGCCCGCGAACTCGGCATCCAGACGCTCGACGAGGATGAGTGGCTGGCGTTGATCGGCGGGTGAGGAACCGTGTGCGGCGCGAGACCCCTCCCCAACCCCTCCCCACAAGGGGGAGGGGCTAACCTGTGGCGCATACAGTCCCTCAGTAAACCTGGCTTCGGTCGTAATCGGGTCGATTGATGCCAGGGAGTGCCACATGCGGTCTCCCCCCTTGTGGGGGAGATGGCCGGCAGGCCAGAGGGGGATTTGATAGGCCGCACCATTGGCTTTCCCTCGCCCCGCTTGCGGGGAGAGGGTCAGGATGAGGGGCGAAGACTGCCCGTGTTCACGCCTTCAACCGCGCCATGGTCAGTGCATCCACAAACGCCCCGTCGCGGAAGGCGAAGTTGCGCAGCGTGCCTTCCACCTCGAAACCGAATTTGCTGTAGAGGGCGAGGGCGGGATCGTTGTCGGCATAGACGGTCATTTCCAGCCGTTTGAGATTGTACCAGTTGTCGGCAGTCGCGACGATTTCGCCGAGCAGGGCCGAGCCGATGCCCCGCCCACGATAGGCGTCGTGTACGCCCATGCCGAAACTGCCGCTGTGCGCCCGGCGCCCGGAATGACGCGTCAAGCCGATGTCGCCGACCACCTGGTCGTCCAGGATCGCGACGAGCGCCGTTGTCGTGGCCGACTGGTTTTCGATGCCTTTGCGGATTTCCTCGGCGCTGTGATAGGGCGTGCGCAGCGTGCCGTAGCGGTAACCGGGCAGATTGTGCAGGGCGCAGATGCCGGCTGCATCGGAGGCCAAGCGAGCGCGGATGGTGAGGCCGTCCGGCCATCGGGCGTCGGGATTGATGGGGAGTATGGTCGTCATGGCGTCTGTCCTTCGGAGTGGCCGAGGCAGAGCGGATGAAACCGAAACCCTGCCAGATCGGCAGGGCGTGCGGGGAATGATCAGATCAGGTTATCAGAACCCGCACACCGATCGTCCACGCGCCCTGCAGGGCGAATGGTCATCACGAGATGCATATGGGTTGCCGTTCTGATCATGCCTCATAGAAGGCCGGAAAAGTGGCCGCGGGTCAAGTCCTCCCGTCCATGGGATCTTCCATCTTCGCCCTCGCACGCCGCCCCGATTGCGGTTAAGAGACGGGTTCGTGATTGACAGACTGGACGATGGAGACGAAGCGTGAGCAAGGACTGGAACAAGGGCGTTACATTGGCTCTCGAAGGCCCTGGCCAGTTCCGGACGATCGAGACGGTGCAGGAGGCCTCCTGGGTGCTGATCGAGGACTGGCCGCTGGAAGACGGGACGGAACTCGACAAGGCGCTGATCGTGTTCGAGGCGGTGCTGAAGGGCAAGAAATCGCCCGAGGCGGCGCGGCTTGCCTTCATCGCCGCCGCCATGGAGGCCGGCATCGAGGTGAAGGCCTGACAGCCGCGACCCACAACACATCATTGACCGGACCCATGCCGTGAAGACCATTGCCATCGATTTCGAGACCGCCAACGAACAACGCGCCAGCGCCTGTTCGGTCGGCCTTGCCTGGATCGAAGACGGGCGGGTGGTGAGAGTGGAGGAGCGGCTCATCCGGCCGAAGGAGATGCGCTTCTCCTCGTTCAACATCGCCGTTCACGGCATCCGTCCGGAACATGTGGAGGATGCCGGCGAGTTTCCCGAGGTGATGGACGAGTTCCTCGACGATTTTGCCGACGCGACGATGATCGCCCACAATGCCGCCTTCGATTTCAGCGTCTGGCGCGCCTCGCTCGATCTCTACCGGCAGTCCTATCCGGCGCTCTCCTATCTCTGCAGCGTCAAGATGGCGAAATCCATCTGGCCGCATCTCACCTCGCACCGGCTGAACGTGCTGGCGGCGCATCTGGGGCTGAGCTTTGCCCATCACCGGGCGGGCGAGGATGCGTTGGTCTGCGCCGAAGCGACGCTGGCGATGGCACGGGCCGTCGGTGCTGCGAAACCACACGAAATCGCTGAGCGGATCGGCATGACGGCGGGCCGGTTGTTTGCCGGCGGTTATACGCCCTGCACGCTCAGGAAGCGCTGACGCGCTCGCGGGCTTTGCAACGCCGGGCGTATTGTAAATGCGTGCGGCGATCTTATCTCGGGATCACGATCCGTTGATGGAGTATCCCATGCGCCGCTTCCCGCTGTTTCTTGCTGCCGCCGCTCTTCTGACCGGTCTCGGCACCGCCGCCGTCCGCGCCGAGGAGGTCGGCAAGGTTGGGGTCGACTGGATGGGCAACGATATCGTCGTTGATGCCGTCAACGATCCGAAGATCAAGGGGGTGACCTGCCACGTCACCTATTTCGACCGCGGCATGCTGGATCGCCTGAAGAACGGCAACTGGTTCGAGGATCCGTCGAACAATTCGATTGCCTGCCGCCAGACCGGGCCGATCGAGATCGGCGACATCGACCTGTCGAAGGAAGGCGAGGAAGTCTTCAAGCAGGGCATGTCGCTGATCTGGAAGCAACTGGTCGTCAACCGGATCTACGACAAGGCGAACAACACCTTGATCTATCTCGTCCATTCGCGCCAGATCGTCGACGGGTCGGCGAAGATGGCGATTTCCACGGTGCCGCTCTTCAACCAGTCCGTCACGTGGAAGAACGGCGAGCCGAAATAAACCGAGAAACGCCCAAAACCCCGGTCGCAAAGACCGGGGCCGGACCATCCAGCAGCAATGTTTCGGCCGGTCAGGCGGCCTGAGCGAGCTCGTCGGCGATGACCGTGTCGAGGTTCAGGAAGCAGACCATCGTCTTTTCCAGCGCCACGATGCCGCGGCAGAAGGCACGCTGGGCTTCCGGAATGATTTCCGGTGCCGGCTGCAGGTCTTCCGACTTGATCGTCATCATGTCCGACACCTGCTCGACCAAAAGGCCGACCAGCTTGCCGGCGATGTCGGTGACGATGATGGCGGCGCGTTCCGACGGCTCGGTCATTTTCATGCCGAGACGGCAGGCCATGTCGATGACCGGGATCACCGCACCGCGCAGGTTGATGAGGCCGAGCACGTAAGGCGGTGTGTGCGGCATCGGGGTCACCGGGGCCCAGCCGCGGATTTCGCGGATGGCCATGATGTCGATGCAGAATTCCTGATCACCGAGGTGGAAGGAGACGATCTCGAGATAGGCGCCGGACTGCTTGATTGCATTGCTCATGGTTAGAACTCTTCCCATTTTTCATTGGTTGCCGTCGCAAGTGCCCTTGCGGCGGGGGTGCTGCTGGTGATGGCGCTCGCAACCCTGTTCATCAGGTTGCGGGCGGGAGAGGGGCGTGACGGGGCCGCATGGTCTGCCGTTTCCACGGCGCGGGGTCGTGTTGTGTCGACCTGGAACTGACTCATGAGGCGGGTCAGATTGTCAGCATCGCTCGCCAGCGTGTGGCTTGCGGCATTGGTCTCTTCCACCATGGCCGCGTTCTGCTGTGTCGTCTGGTCCATCTGGCCGATGGCCGTGTTGATCTCGTTGAGGCCGGTCGACTGTTCACGCGCCGAGGTGGCGATCATGCTGACATCGTCGTTGATCTTCAAAACGTCGTCGCCGATGCGGGTCAGCGCGTCGCCGGTTGCCTTGACGAGGTCGACGCCGGTCTGAACCTCGGCACTGGACCGGGTGACAAGCGCCTTGATGTCCTTGGCGGCGCCGGCTGCGCGTCCGGCAAGCTCGCGCACTTCCTGGGCCACGACGGCAAAACCCTTGCCGGCATCACCGGCACGGGCGGCCTCGACACCGGCATTCAGCGCCAGAAGGTTGGTCTGGAAGGCGATCTCGTCGATGACATTGATGATCTTGCCGATCTCGCCGGTTGCTTCCTCGATACGCTGCATCGCGGACATCGCATCGGTGACCACGGCAGAGGAGGTTTCGGCAAAATCCTTGGCATTGCTGACGCGCTTGCGTGCCGTCTCGGCGCGTTCGGTTGCCGTGCGCACGGTGCGGGTGATCTGTTCGAGAGCCGCGGAGGTTTCCTCAAGCGAAGCGGCCTGCTGTTCCGTGCGCTTGGCGAGATCATCGGCACCCGAGCGCATCTGCTGGGCGTTGGCCTGAATGGAAGCAGCGCTGGTATTGATTTCGCGGATGACCGTCTGAAGTTTGCCGGTCAGGCGATTGAAATCGGCGCGGACCGGTTCCAGATCGGCCGGGAAGGGGGTGGTGAGGGAGACGTTGAGGTCACCGTCGGAGAGGCGCGTGAGAGCCTGGGCCAGCTGCTGGGTAGCCTTGCCAACGGCTTCCGAGGCGGCGCGTTCCGCCTCCATCCGCCGACGCTCTTCCGCATCGAAACGCTGGCGTTCGCTGGCGGATTGCTGTTCCAGGCGGATCTTGTCGAGGCTCGATACACGCAGCACCTCGGCTGCCCGGGCCATGTCGGCGATCTCGTCGCTGCCCTCGGCCCCCGGAACCGGAGCGTCGCAATCGCCATCGGCGATGCGTCTCAGGCTGTGCTTGATGCCGCTGATGCTGCGGCGGATGGCTGTTCCCTGCGTGTATTGCAGAAGACCGACCAGCAGCATGGCTGCGGCGCCTGCGATCAGCTGCATCGACAGGGACTGGGTGATCCGATCCTGTGTCGTCTGGATCATTGCTTCGCTATGTGCCGTCGCAAGCGTCGCCAACTCGTCCAGCCGATTGCCGATCTTCTCGCTCGTGCCGTCAATGGCATCGTCGATCGCGTCGAACTGTTCGTCCGGCGCGCCGGTTTCCACCAGGGTTCTGAGATCGGTCTGAATGAGCTTGGAGACGAGTTCGATGTCGCGCGGCAGACCTTCCGTGAGATCCGGGCGGCCGATGATCTTGGCCAGCGCCGCGACCGAGGTCATCTCCTGCTTCAGATAGCTGCTGCTGTCCTGAAATGTCTTGATGCGCTCCGGCTGAACGGCCTTCTCGTCCTTGTCGACGATCGTGTCCATGGCCGTCAGCGTCAGTTCCAGGTTGGTCGCCTTCAGCGAATTGATCGTCTCGAGCAGGCCGGCGATCTGGCTGACCTGGTGAAGCGCGCTGTCAACCTTCGTCTGCTGGTACCAGCCGAGCCCGACGATGACGCCCACGCCTGCGAAGGCGGTAATCCCCAGCGTCATCAGCCGCTGGCTGATCGACATTGTTTTCCTGCCGTTATTGCTCGCCATGATGTTCACTGGTTCCCGTTGTCGCGGATCGTTTGGATGACATGTCGCAAGCCGGTCAGGATCGGACTTCAAGGCTGCGGCATCATGCCCTTGCGGATGGTGTCACGTCATCGAAACTGTCTCAAACAGGGGTTAAACATTCGCTAATCCTGTAATACGTTGTTTCCCATGTATTTACCGGGGAATCGCTAGGATTTTTCCGATTGTCGCAGTAGACTGTTGCTATGTCGTTACCTGTCGAACCCCGTTTGTTGCCTATCTGGTGCGCCGTCATCCTTCTGATCGCGGCGCTGTTCGGCGTCGCGTCCTATGGCTGGATGCTGCATGGGACCGATATCTTTCTTGCCATGTCCGAAAGCTTGGCCGCCTGGTGCATGTGACGGCGCCTCTCAGACGCTGGCGCGGGACGGGACAAAACCGCACGTCTGCGTGACAATTCCGCACAATCTTGCATCGACAATTGCGGGCGGGGACGCCTCGGCGTATCCATGGGCGCAAGACGTAAAGTGGGAGCCAGGCATTTATCATGAAGACCGTCCGGATCATCCTGTGGGCTGCCGTCGTGGTCATGGCGGGGGTTCTCGGCTGGCTGACGCTGGAAGTCACCCGCACGAAGGACCAGATCGCCGAGGGACCGTTCGGCGTGCCGTTCCAGCTCGTGGCACAGGATGGCAAACCGATCACCGAAGCGGCCTTCCAGCAGAAGCCGACGGCGGTGTTCTTCGGTTTTACCCATTGTCCGGAAGTGTGCCCGACGACGCTCTTCGAAATGAATGGCTGGCTGCACAAGGTCGATCCCGACGGCACGAAACTGAACGCCTATTTCGTCACCGTCGATCCCGAGCGCGATTCGCCTGAAATCCTCGGGCGTTACGTCTCCAACGTGACGGACCGCGTGATCGGCATCTCCGGTTCGCCCGACAAGGTGGCCGAGATGGTCAAAGGGTTTCGCGTTTATGCCCGCAAGGTTCCGGTCGACGAAAAGAACCCGAACGGCGACTACACGATGGACCATACGGCCTCCGTCTTCCTGCTCAACAATGGTGGCCGTTTCGTCGGCACCATATCTTATGGCGAGGCGACGGAAACGGCCGAAAAGAAGCTGCAGAACCTGATCAAGGGCTGAGTGCAGCCTCCTACCGTCAAGCCGGTTGAAGCGAGGGGGCCTTCTGTGGCATTGCAGCCGCACATTCATCAGTCGGAAAGAAAAGAACCGTGAGCGAGCTGCGCCTCTACGTCACCGTTACCGAACGGCAGGCCGAAGATATCCTGGACATGTTGTCCTTCACCTTTGGCGAGGAGGATTATGCAATCGGCACCACCGAGGTGGACGAGAAGGCCGATCGCTGGGAAGCTTCGGTCTACATGCTGTTCGACGAAGAGGACGAGGTTCGTCCGCGTTTCGAGGCGACGATTGCCGAAGCCTATCCGGACCTTCCGATCGAACGCGAGGTTTTGCCGGAGATCGACTGGATCGCCAAATCGCTGGAGGGATTGAAGCCGGTCAGAGCAGGGCGTTTCCTGGTGCACGGCTCGCACGACCGCGACAAGGTGCGCATGGGTGATCTTGCCATCGAGATCGATGCCGGTCAGGCGTTCGGCACCGGTCATCACGGCACGACCGCCGGCTGCCTGGAGATGATCGAACGTGTGACGCGGGCACATCCGCCGCGCAATGCGCTGGATCTCGGCACCGGCAGCGGCGTGCTGGCGATTGCCGTTGCGAAACTGAAGAAGATCCCGGTGCTGGCCACAGACATCGATCCGGTGGCGGTGCGTGTGGCGGCGGAAAACGCCGGGCTGAACGGTATCGTGAGCAGCCTGGTGCTGGAAACGGCGCCTGGGTTTCATTCCTCGGCCTTCCGGCGGCACGGGCCCTTCGATCTGATCATCGCCAACATTCTGGCGCGGCCGCTGATCAAGATGGCGCCGCAGCTTGCCACGCATCTTTCTCCCGGCGGCGATGTGATCCTGTCGGGCATTCTGGCCGCACAGCGCTGGAAGGTGATTGCCGCCTATAACGGCGCAGGGCTTGCCCATGTCCGCACCATCTGGCGCAATGGCTGGGTCACCATTCACCTGCGGCACGAGGCCTGACGTCTGTTTGCATTGCAGCATTGCATCTTGTGCATGTCTGCGCAGTCAATTTCGGGGGCAGATACAAGAAGGGCGACACCCGGAGGTGTCGCCCTGGATCGTGCCGGGAGAGGGCAGATCCGATCCCGCGAGCCTTGGAGGAGGAGGGCTCGAGCGGGTCATGCCGTGTTCTGTCAGGGCCGCGGGTTTGGGAGGAGGAGAACCACCGGCCCCGGTGATTAGAACACGTAGCGGGTTGCGCCCTTGCGGTGCAGCTCTTCGCGGGAGGTGCCGAGCGCCTTCAGGCTCTCGTCGTCGAGATACATCAGTGCGCCGTTGACGTAACGGCTGGCCTGGCGCTCGCGTGCGGCGACAACGCGGTCGAATGCATTGCGGAAGAACGAGTTTGCCATGTGAGTGGTCCTTGGATCGTGGGGCGATGCGTGTTTGCTCGCCGATGATTGGAATATAAGCGTCCTCTGTTTGCTTAGTCAGTGGGCTTGCCTCAATGGTGTTATGCATTGAGCGCATGGATCGCTGTCTTTTGTCTCTTGCCGCCTGTGCAATTGCACAAAGGGTGGGCGGCCCTGCAAGATGCTGGCCTCGGCGAGGATTTTCGCTAACATCCGCCCTCTGTCCGGAATCGCGTTTGAAAGCAGCTCCATGTTCCAGTCCTTCGATACCACCTCGTCTCCTGCCTTCGGTCCCGCCCGCGTCGAGAGCCTCCGCTCCCGTTTCGACGAACTGGGCATCGACGGTTTCCTCGTGCCGCGCGCTGACGAATTCCAGGGGGAATATGTGCCGGCTTCGGCGGAAAGGCTGGCCTGGCTGACGGGATTTACCGGTTCTGCCGGTGTGGCGCTGATCATGCGCCGCCAGGCGGTGGTGTTTGTCGATGGCCGTTACACGACGCAGCTTGCCCAGCAGGTGGATGCCGGAACCTTCACGCCCGGGGATCTGGTGGGCGAGCCTCCGCATAAATGGCTGAGTGCCCATGCGCCGGTCGGTTTCCGTCTTGGCATCGATCCCTGGCTGCACAGCGGGGCCGAGGTTGCCCGGCTCACAACGGCCCTTGCGGCGAAGGGCGGTTCACTCGTCTTCGTCGAGGCCAATCCGGTCGACGCGCTGTGGAGCGACCGTCCGGCGCAGCCAATGGGCGCCGTCGTCGTGCAGCAGGAAAGCCATGCGGGCAAGTCAGCCGCAGAGAAGATCAGGGAGATCGCCGAGGGTGTGGCGGCCAAGGGGGCGGCCGGCGTTTTGATTTCCGATCCGTCCTCGGTCGCCTGGATCTTCAATATTCGCGGTGCCGACGTGCCGCACACGCCGCATCCTTTGGCGCGCGCCATCATCACCGCTGCTGGCAAGGCGGAGCTTTTTATCGATGCCGGCAAGGTGGCCGGGGAAGCGGCGGATCACCTTGATGCGCTCTGCACGCGTCATGCTCCGGCGGAATTGACGGGGCGGCTGGCGGCGCTGGCAACGGATGGGGCGAAGGTTCTGGTGGATGCGGACACCACGTCGGTTGCTTTGTCGAAGGCGATCGAATCGGTCGGCGGCGTGGTGGTCGAAGCGATGGACCCGGCCCGCTTGCCGCGGGCGGTGAAGAATGCGGTCGAACTTCGCGGTTCGGCCGAGGCACATGTGCAGGATGGTGTCGCCATGGTGCGTTTCCTGCACTGGCTGGATGCCCAGGCACCCGGCAGCGTCAGCGAGATTTCCGCGGTCAAGGAGCTTGAAGCCTGCCGCGCGCGCGTCGGCGAAAGTCTGCAGAACCCGCTGAAGGATATTTCCTTCGACACGATTTCCGGTGCCGGCGAACATGGCGCCATCATGCATTACCGGGTGACGACGGAGACCAACCGCACGCTGCAGCCGGGTGAGCTCTTCCTCATCGATTCCGGCGCGCAATACGTTAATGGTACGACGGACATCACCCGCACGGTCGCCATCGGCAGCGTGCCGGAGGAGCAGAAACGTTTCTTCACGCTGGTGCTGAAGGGCATGATTGCGATCTCTGTCGCCCGTTTCCCGAAGGGCACGCGCGGCTGCGACCTCGATCCGTTGGCACGCATTGCTTTGTGGAAGGCCGGTGCCGATTTTGCCCATGGAACCGGCCACGGGGTCGGTTCTTATCTATCGGTGCATGAGGGCCCGCAGCGGATCGCGCGCCTGTCGACGCAGGAATTCCTGCCGGGCATGATCCTCTCCAACGAGCCCGGTTATTATCGCCCCGGCTCTTTCGGCATCCGCATCGAGAACCTCGTCTACGTGACGGACCTTGCAATGATCGAGGGCGGTGACCTGCCGATGATGGCGTTCGAGACGCTGACCTGGTGCCCGCTCGATCGCCGTCTGATCCTCAAGGATCTTTTGACCGCCGAGGAACTGGCCTGGGTCGATGCCTATCATGCGACGGTGTTCAAGAAGCTCTCGCCGCTCATCTCCGAGCCCGATGTGCAGGCCTGGCTTGAGCGGGCGACGCAGCCGCTCTGAATCCGGTTTCAGACGAAAGGCAGGTGGCGCAGCAGCAGAGCTGCGCCCCAACCGGCTGCAATCAGCAGCAGGCCGGGATGCCGGAGCCCGACAAGAAGCGCCACGATCATCGCCACCTTGACGTCCCAGCCGCCATCGAAGAAGGCGGGTGCGACGAGTGTGGTGAGAACCGCCGCCGGCACGGCGTTCAGCGCCGTTTCCATGCGTGGCGGAATGCGTGACATGCGGGTGACGAGCACGTAGCCGGCAATACGGGTGACATAGGTGGCGAGCCCTGCCGCGAAGATGATGAGCGTCGTGTGCAGATCCATCAATGTTGATCCTCGCGCGGCACCGCGTTCGCCGGTGCGTCGCGGTGGAACAGGACGGCCGCCAGCACGCCGGCCAGCGCGCCGATGCTGACATGCCAGGGTGATCCGACCGTATGGGCCGCGATGATCGAGGCGGCGGCGCTGACTGGTACGACCAGCAGGAAGAGCGGCCGTTTGCGGAAACCGAGCACGAGGCCGAGGAAATAGACCGGCAGCAGCACGTCCATGCCAAGGGCGGCTGGATCGCCGATCAGGCTGCCGAAAACCGCCCCGAGCGCCGATGCCGCAACCCAGATGACATAGATGGTCAGCGCCATCGCGAGATAGAAGCGCGGCTCCAACACCCCCTGCTGGTCGATCCGCCGAGCCGATTCGGCAAATTGCGGATCGGTGAGGAAAAACAGGCTGACATAACGTGTCAGCGGCGAGAAATGCCGGATATGCGGGGCAAGCGCCGCCGAATAAAGGATGTGGCGGAAGTTGACGGCAAAGACCGACAGGATGATCAGCCAGGCAGGCACATGGCTGCCGAACATCTGCACGCCGACCAACTGGCTTGCGCCCGCAAAGATGATGCCGCTCATCAGGGTTGCGTGCAGGGGTGTCACGCCTCCGTCCACCGCCACAGCTCCGAACAGGAGGCCGAAGGGGCTGGTCGAGAGGCCGATGACGAGCCCTTTGTGGGCTCCCTTCCAGGTTATGGTGTCGAGCATCGGCCGTCCTTGATCGGTGAACCCGGCTCGTAACGCCGCAGAGACGCAACGACAAGTCAGCAAAGCTGATGGAATAATGACGGAAATTGAAGCGGGCGTCGCTCAGTCGGCCAGGATTTCCGTGCTGTGGACGACGGTGACGCCCGCCTCTCGCATCTCGGCGATCGCCGCCTTGACGCCGTCGGCCGCGATGCCGCGGCTCGCATCCTCGATGAAGCGCACCTTGACGTCTGGCAGCATGTCGCGGGCATCGAGCGCCGAGAACTTGACGCAATAATCGGTCGCGAGCCCGCAGACATCGAGTTCCGTCACCAGTTGTGCTTTCAGATAACCCGCAAGGCCGGTGATGGCGGCCTGGTCATTGTCGCGGAAGGCCGAATAGCTGTCGACCGCGGGGTTCTCGCCCTTCTGCTGGATGTAATCGAAGGCATCCGTGATGAGGTCGGGGTGGAAATCCGCGTCCGGCGTCCCCTGCACGCAATGATCCGGCCACATCACCTGCGGCTGGCCGGAGAGCGTGCCCATGTCGAAGGGTTTCATGCCGGGATGCTGTGAGGCGAAGCTGCCGTGATTGGCGGGGTGCCAGTCCTGCGAGGCGACGATCAGATCATAAGCGCCGTCCTCGATCAGCTGGTTGATGATCGGCACGATCGTGTCGCCCTCCGGCACCGGCAGGTTGCCGCCCGGGCAGAAACCGTTCTGGACATCGATGATCAGCAGGGCCTTCATGTTCGTCTCCAAATCGCAGTTATCCACCATGCCAAGGGCTGCGTGCGCAATCAAGCCGCAGGTCTCGCGGTTCCGTGGCACGCTCGGGGCAATCTATTCCGGGAAGGCAGGGTAACATTGGTACAGCATGCTTCGAAGTGGACGGGATAGCCGTCTATCTTCGGCGCAAAACTTTAGGAGATTTTATCATGTCTATTGCACAGACTTCACCGACCGGCCGGGCGTCGAGCCTTCCGCCGCTGGGCGCGCCGGGACTGGCGGCGCTGGTGGTGCTGGTTGTCGGCACGCTTTGGCTCGGCAGCGCTTACGGAACGGCGCAAGGCGCGCTCTTTCTCATCGGCGGCGCGCTCGGGATCTCGCTTTATCACGCGGCCTTCGGCTTCACCTCCGCCTGGCGGGTGTTCATTGCCGAGGGCAGGGGGCGCGGCCTGCGCGTGCAGATGCTGCTTCTGGCGCTTGCCGTCATCCTGTTTTTCCCGGCGCTTTCGAGCGGATCGCTGTTTGGCCATGCGGTGCGCGGCAATATTTCGCCGGCCGGCATCGGGGTGATCGCCGGTGCCTTCATGTTCGGCATCGGCATGCAGCTGGGTGGCGGATGCGCGTCCGGCACGCTGTTTACCGCCGGCGGCGGCAATGCGCGCATGCTGGTGACGCTGTTCTTCTTCATCGTCGGTTCGGTTCTGGCCACCATCCACTTCGATTGGTGGGCAAGCCTGCCGTCGCTCGCCCCCGTTTCGCTCTACCAGCCCTTCGGGGCGCTTGGCGGCATTGCGGTCTCGCTTGTAATCTTTGCTGCGATTGCGGCGCTCACCGTCTATGTCGAACGTCGCCGGCATGGCAGCCTTGAGCTGGAGGCACCGTCGCCCCGTCATGGCCTGCAGCGTTATCTGCGCGGCCCCTGGCCGCTGGTGGCGGGCGCGATTGCGCTGGTCGCCCTCAACTTCCTGACGCTCGCGATTGCCGGTCGCCCCTGGGGCATCACCTCGGCCTTTGCGCTTTGGGGGGCCAAAGGCGCGCAGCTGATCGGCATCGATCCGACGCAGTGGGCCTATTGGCAGACGCCGGGCAATGCCAAGGCGCTGGCGGCCAGCGTGTTCGCCGATGTCACCTCGGTCATGGATTTCGGCATCATTGCCGGTGCCATGCTGGCGGCGGCGCTGGCGGGGCGGTTCGCGCCCTCCTTCGATATTCCGCTGCGCTCGGTGCTGGCAGCCGTCGTCGGCGGCCTGCTTCTCGGTTACGGCGCGCGCATCGCCTATGGCTGCAATATCGGGGCCTATTTCTCCGGCATCGCATCCGGCAGCCTGCACGGTTACCTCTGGGCGATCGCCGCCTTTGCCGGAAACGTGATCGGGGTACGTCTGCGCCCCTGGTTCTTCTTCGAACGTTCGGTCGTTCGGCGTGCGGACGGCTAAAACGCCCCGAAATTGACAAAAGTGAAGCGAAGCTGCGGCATTTTGGACCTTCTGCCGCGGCTTTGCCGCATTCGCATTAAAGTTTAGCCCCACCGCACATATATCGCATGAAAGGGACACACAGGGGCGCTTGTAAACACATTGGTTACCATAATCCGTCATTCTATCAGCTCGTCGGCATGCAGGTTTCGCTTCGTTCAGCGGCTTGCTCAGTGGTGCCGACAGCAGAGTTCCGGCCAGGTTCAGTTGGTGCCGGGTGTGTGTATGACGGGTAAAGGGTAACGCGTATCATGGCATTGGCTTTTGCAGCGGCGCAGGCCGCATCTCCTTCCCGCCGCCCGTCCATTTCCCGTTCGAAGACGTCTCTGCAATCCGGCCTGCTGAAGGCGACCGCCGCGCTTGGCCTTACCCTTGCCGTTGGCGGCTGGATGATCGGCGCACTGGCCACCGTCCAGAACGTCGCTTCCGTCAAACCGCGTGGATTTTCCTACGATCTGCGTGCTTCGCTCGATCTGAAGCCGCTTCAGGCGCCGGTTTCGGATGAACAGCGGGCGCTCAAGATTGCCAAATTCTCCCGCCTGTCGACGGTTGCCGCACCGAAGGGGGCGCGGCTTGATGGTGCGCATCTGGCGCATCTGGAAGCTCAGCGCCCGTCCGAGGGCGAGGTGAAGGATATGCTGTCGCTCGCCTTTGCCCGCGAACAGGCGGAACAGCGTTTTGCCGCGCTCGCCGAAAAACGGCCGGCCGATTCCGAGGTGAAGAGCGTGCTGGCCTCCGCGCTCCAGGATACGGTTCTGGTGGCACCGCCGAGCGAGACCGCCTGGGATGCCAACCCGCCCGGCAATGCCGAGGATGGCCAGGTGGAGGTCGCCGACCTGCAGAGCCCGGCGGAACTGGCTGTCGCCGAAGCCACCGGTCCGACCGAAGACAACAGCCTGCCGATGGCCGGGCCGCTGCCGGTCGGGCGTCCGCCCGTCAATGCGCTCGCCATGGCGATTGCGCCGTCTGCGGCAAAACCGGCCGTCCGTGCCCCCGTTGTTGCCGAGGATGAGGAAGAGGATGAGGCGCCGAAGGCACTTGCTTTCGCCAAGCCGGAAAACCCGATGAAGAGCACGGCGCGCTCCGTTCCGTGGCCGGATCGTGGCACGAAGATCGCCGTTTATGACATCACCGCCGCCAAGGTCTACATGCCGAGCGGTGCCGTTCTCGAGGCGCATTCCGGCATTGGCCCGATGCGCGACAATCCGAAATTCACCCATGTGAAGATGCGCGGCCCGACGCCGCCGGGCACCTACAAGCTGTCGATGCGTGAAAAGCCGTTCCACGGGGTTGCCGCCATCCGCCTGACGCCGACCGATGGCGTGGCACCGCTTGGCCGTACCGGCCTGCTGGCCCACACCTATCTTCTGCGCAGCGCGCCCGGGGATTCGCACGGCTGCGTCGCCTTTGCCCAATACGACAAGTTCCTGAAGGCCTTCCAGCGGGGCGAGGTGACGCACATGATCATCGTGCCGCGCCACGACGGCAGCATCCCGATGGCGGCACTGCGCAAGATCAACCCGCGCGCCAGCACCTCGTCCAACGTCGCGGCGACGCCGGTCTCGTCCGATGGCGACAGCCGCCGCACGCTGATGGATTACCTGAAGAACGACGGCTGAGGGTTTGCCTCAGCCAAGAACATCGCTCGCTATCCTGAGAAAGATGCGCGAACCGATGCCGATCAGCGCATCGGGAAAATCATAGTCCGGATTGTGCAGCGCCGGGTGTTTCTCTCCGGCCCCTAAAAAGAACATTGCGGATTTCGAGACGGTCCCGAACCGGCCGAAATCCTCCGAGGCGCGAAAAGCCTTTCCCTCTTCGAAGGGCAGGTCCTCCGCGGCGATCGCCCGGCGGATGATGTTGGCGGCCTGCGGATCGTTGCGGCAATGACCGAATTGATCGTGATAGCTGAAACTGACGGCAAGGCCATGCGCCTCTGCCGCTCCGCGCGCCATGCGTTCGGCCTTATCCTTGAGGGCTGCCATCTGGTCGTCGGAGACGGTGCGCAACGTCACCCAGATCTCGCCGTCTCCCGGCGCGATGCCGAAGGCCGCTTCGCCGATCGCCACATGGGTGACGGTTGCGAGCGTCAGGTCGCCGTCCTCCAGCGTGCCCTTCGCTAGTGCGGCAAAGGCCGGAATGAGGGCTGCAATTGCAGGGGCCGGCGAAATCCCGGTCTCCGGCATGGAGGCGTGCGCCGTCTTGCCAGTCAGGCGGATCGTCAGGCCCGCGGAGGCGCAATTGGCCGGTCCATCCTTGATCCAGCTGGTGCCGAGCGCAATGCCCGGCATGTTGTGAAGCGCGAAGGAAAAATCGGGCGTGAGCGGCTTGAACTTGGCATCCGCCAGGACGGCCGCGGCGCCCGCGCCGTTTTCCTCCGCCGGCTGGAACAGCAGCACCACGCGGCCGCGCGCCGGGCGCTTGCGCTGGAAGGCGAGGGCCAAGGCGGCAAGGGTTGCCATATGGCCGTCATGGCCGCACATATGCCCCTTGCCCGCGATCCGCGAACGGTAGGGCAGGTCGGAGATTTCGGCGATCGGCAGGGCATCGAGTTCGCAACGGAACAACACCGTCGGACCCGGTTCGTGCCCGCTGAATACTGCCGCGACTCCGGTGCCGCCGAGCCCCGTGACGATGACATCCGGCTCTGTCTTTTCCAGGAAACGCACGACCTCGGCTGCCGTCTCATGCTCGGCTCCCGAAACCTCCGGCATCGCGTGCAGTTGGCGGCGCCAGAGGGTGAGGTCGGAGAGGTCGGTGTCGGTGAGCGGCATGGCAAAATCCTGGAATCAACTACCAGGAGAATAGTAGCCTTGCCGCGATTTCGGGAGTCAGTTGCCTCGCACCTGCGCCAGAGTCCGGCTCGCCTCCGGTGCCGGTTGCTGCCGACGGACGGACGGCTTGATGGCGAGGCGCCTTCCGGTTAGCCCGGCAATCGGCGCCAGCACGGCAAAAAGCAGCTTCTGAAACCAGATGGGCGGTCCCGCGATGTAAAGATGATCGCGATAGGCATGGAGCGCCAGCGCCATGGGCAGGAGCTTTGCGTCTCCCTTTGCCGAAAAGTTGCGGGGTTCTTCCGCCGTCCACATCGCCAGATTGAGAAAAAAGCGCAGTTGCTGCTGTGGAGGGTGGAAGGAGACGGTCGCGCGCGTCTCGCCCGAAAAGGCATTTCGGAAACAGTGCGCGCTGCCTTTCGGCACCGTCACGGAATGGCCAGCCTCAACGATGTGCGGCGTGCCGTCAATCATCACTTCAAGGCATCCCTCCTGAACATGGAAGGTCTCGTCAGCCTCCGGGTGAATGTGCGCGATGGCATTCCCGCCGCCGCTGCCGCCTTCACCCAGAATGACGTCGAAACGGGCCGGATCTTCGCCGTCATAGGGATGCGTGAAGACGAAGGTTTCCTTGTTGTAGGCATTGGTGATGTGAGTGTTGGCGGTGACAAGCGCCTGCTGCATGACCGATCTCCTCGATGTTGTCAGAGAGGGTTCCGATGAGAACCGTTTGGTGATTTCGGGAGGACGTGTAAGTTGACGTGCTACAACCAGCAAACACCGTTATTGCCGTGAACTTCTGCAAATTTGCATAACGAGGGGCAGCATGAATTACGATGATCTGCGCTACATGCTGGCCGTTGCCGAAACCGGATCCACTCTGTCCGGCGCAAAGATGCTGAGTGTGAGCCAGAGTACCGTGTCGCGTCGCATTCTGGCTTTGGAGCAGTCACTCGGCCTTGAGATCTTCGACAAGCGGCCGAGCGGGTATGTTCTGACAGACGCTGGAGTGGAACTGCTGGAACGCGCGCGCGCCGTGCGCGATGCCGCGCACCAGTTTTCGATGACTGCGGAAAGCCTTGCACGCGATGTGTCAGGAACGGTGCTGTTCACCACAAATGAAGTGATGGCCGGACTTTTTCTGGCGCCGCTGATTGGTCGCCTGAAGCGACTTCATCCCGGCATCAGGCTGGAAGTCGATACCACCAATGCCTTGCGCGACCTGAAGGCCGGTGAGGCGGATGTCGCTCTTCGAGCCGCACCGCCACCGACTCAGCCCGATCTTGTCGGCTCCAAACTGACCTCGGACTGGTGGAACCTTTATTGCTCTCGCGATTATGCTGCAGCACATGGGATCCCTCACGACCTCGCAAGCCTTGTCGATCATGCTCTCATAGGCCTTGATCCGCACGGTCGTCACCACGATGCGGTGGATTGGGCTGCCCGGAACTTTCCCGAAAAGGCCATTGTCGTGCGCCAAAACTCCATTCCGGCCGCGTTCACCAGTATTTTGGGTGGCGTGGGCGTCGGCTTTTTCTCCGAAATCCTTGCGGCCGGACGCGACGATCTTATCCTCTGTTTCCGCCCCGACCTGCCGCCGACAGCCGAGATCTGGCTGCTCACGCATGAAAGATTGCGAAACGTTCCGCGCGTCCGCGCCGTCATGCAGGTTGTGCGGGATCTGTTCCAGGAGCATCTGGTGAAGCTTCGGCAAGATCGGATTGTCAGAGGCACGGGGGTCGTCGAATCGCAGGAAAACGCGTGACTATCGACGGTATTGAAGTGCAGGGCGATGTCTCATGAGTGGAACGCCCGGGGCTATATCGCATCGCCCTAATCTCAGCCTTTTTGCACCTGATAGATGCCGATGTCGCTCGATATGACCGTGAGTGCCTTTGAGGTATCGTCTTCCTCGGCGACGCCCGCTTCCCGTGCCAGGGCCGTTTCCAGCTTCTTGGTTACGTCGCTGTTCGGCTGTGTCATGGAATCGATCAGGTCTTCCAGGGAGATGCCGAGCTTGTCCAGACCGAGTTCTTTCTCGATGGGACGCAGGCTTTTGCCTTCGATCTTCAGCTTCCCGACGGCCTGCCGAAGGGCGTCGGCATATTCGCCAATGTCTTCGAAATCATCCTGATCGACGCCCAGCGCCTCTCCCGTCTTCCGGTAGAGGTCGAGCTTCATCGACTGCGCGTCGACATGATTGACGCTGAAGATGGTGTCAGAGATCTTCGAGGCGGACGGGTCGGGCTGCGTCTGCGAGCTGACTTTTGCGCCATTGGCAACGGCGACCAGATCCGGCTCGACCTTTTCCTGATCGGACTGGATGTTGGCCTGCTGCGTGGATTGCAGGATCAGGAGAGCTGCGTTCTGGGTGGTGATGCCTGAAACGGTCATCGCGGGTCTCGCCGACTGGCCGGGCGGGGGGCATGTCCGCACGCAGTCCTGCTCCCTCGCATCATGCAAAGGCGTGGTCGTTGAACGGCTGCATGGTTGCCACAATGCGACGTCAGAATGCCGCAACGTGGTTAACGCACGATTACTGCCGGGCGGCGGGCCCCCTGTCACACCCTCTCCACAAACCCATCCAGCACGCGCTTCTGCCCCGCGCGGTCGAAGTCGATGGTCAGCTTGTTGCCCTCCACCGTCACCACATTGCCATTGCCGAACTTGATGTGGAAGACCCGGTCGCCGACGGAAAATTTCGAGGGCTGGTCGGCCACGGACTTGGCGATCAGTTCACCCTCGATCGTCTTCGTGCGCGGGCCGCTCTCGCCGTAGCCGATGCGCTCTACCGCGTGGCCTGAGCGGCTGCCCCAATTGTCGCGCGTCGCATCGCTCTTGTTGGCCTGGGCACGTTTCCAACCGGGTGTCGAATAGGAATTGGCAAAGGGATCGGCCTTGTCGAAGCGCGACTGGCCGTAACCGCCGCGGCCATAACCGCCATAACCGCTGTCTGCCTCCGCCACATCGACATGCGCCGGTGGCAGTTCGTCGAGGAAACGCGAGGGCATGGTGGATTGCCAGAGGCCGTGGATACGCCGGTTGGAGACGAACCAGATATGGCAGCGGCGTTTGGCGCGTGTGAGGCCGACATAAGCGAGGCGACGTTCTTCCTCCAGTCCGGAACGGCCACCTTCGTCGAGCGCCCGCTGGTGCGGAAACAGGCCTTCCTCCCAGCCGGGCAGGAAGACGGTGTCGAATTCCAGCCCCTTGGCCGAATGCAGCGTCATGATCGAGACGGCATCCATGTCCTCGTTCTGCTCGGCATCCATGACCAGCGAGACGTGTTCGAGGAAACCGCGCAGGCTTTCGAAGGCCTCCATCGAACGGATGAGTTCCTTCAGGTTTTCGAGCCGACCCGGCGCCTCCGCCGACTTGTCGTTCTTCCACATGTCGGTATAGCCGGACTCGTCAAGAATCTGCTCGGCGAGTTCCGTATGCGGAGTCGTTTCAAGCAGTTCCGACCAACGCTTAAAACTTTGAATCACGTCAAACAGCGCCTTGCGGGCTTTTGGTTTCAGTTCGTCGGTTTCGATCATATCGCTCGCGGCGGCGAGCATCGGAATGTCACGGGCACGGGCGTAATCGTGCAATGCGCGCACCGTCGTGTCGCCGAGCCCACGCTTCGGTGTGTTGACGATCCGCTCGAAGGCGAGATCGTCGGCCGGCTGGCAGACGAGGCGAAAGTAAGCCATCGCATCGCGGATTTCGAGCCGTTCGTAGAAGCGCGGGCCGCCGATGACGCGGTAATTCAGGCCGAGCGTGACAAACCGGTCTTCGAACTCGCGCATCTGGAAGGAGGCGCGCACCAGGATCGACATGTCGTTCAGATTGTGCTTTTTGCCGGAGGAATCGCCGCGCTGCAGCTGCTCGATCGTTTCGCCGACGGCGCGGGCCTCTTCTTCCGAATCCCAGGCGGCGTGCACCACCACCTTCTCGTCATCCGGTTCGCGCCGTTCGGTGAACAGCGTCTTGCCGAGGCGGCCTTCGTTATGGGCAATCAGATGGCCGGCGGCACCGAGAATGTGTTCGGTCGAGCGGTAATTGCGCTCCAGCCGGATGACCTTGGCACCGGGAAAATCCTTCTCGAAGCGCAGGATGTTATCCACCTCCGCGCCGCGCCAGCCATAGATCGACTGGTCGTCGTCACCGACGCAGCAGACATTCTGCGCAACATCCTTCGGGCGTTGGGCGAGCAGCCTGAGCCACATATATTGGGCGGTGTTGGTGTCCTGGTACTCGTCCACCAGGATGTAGCGGAACCGCTGGTGGTATTCCTTCAGGATATCGGGGTTGCGGCGGAAGAGATCGATCGGATGCAGCAGCAGGTCGCCGAAATCGCAGGCATTCAGCGTCTTCAGCCGCGCCTGGTAGGCGGCGTAAAGCTCGCGGCCCTTGCCATTGCCGAAGGCGCGGGCATCGCCCTCCGGAATATCCTTTGGTGTCAGACCCTTGTTCTTCCAGCCGTCGATCATGCCGGCGAACTGGCGGGCCGGCCAGCGTTTGTCATCGAGGCCTTCCGCCTGGATCAACTGTTTGACGAGGCGGATGACGTCGTCCGTATCGAGAATGGTGAAGTCCGAGCGCAGGCCGGCCAGTTCCGCGTGGCGGCGCAGCAGTTTGACGCCGATCGAGTGGAAGGTGCCGAGCCAGGGCATGCCTTCGACTGCACCGCCGACGAGAACGCCGATGCGTTCCTTCATCTCGCGCGCCGCCTTGTTGGTGAAGGTGACCGCCAGGATCTGGCTTGGAAAGGCGCGGCCCGTGGCAAGGATATGGGCGATGCGGGTGGTCAGCACACGGGTTTTGCCGGTGCCGGCACCGGCCAGCACCAGAACCGGACCGTCGACGGTTTCCACCGCCTCGCGCTGTTCCGGGTTGAGGCCGGAGAGATAATCCGGCGCCCGGTTCTGGTCGCGGGCTGCCATGGCGCGCGCGGCAATGCCAAGGCCACCCGCCGCCGGTTGGTGCGGGGCAGGGTGCTGGCCGGGCTTGTTGCGCGGGGCGTGATCCGGCTCTTCATCGAAGAACGGAATATCATCAAAACTGTTCGTCATCAGGCCAATCTAATGATTCCGGGAGAACATGGCCATAGAGCATGTTCTGGTTTTATTCCAGCAAACGCGATCAACTGCGGTAAAATGCGACAGAACCCGCCCGTCGAACGGCGAGATTAAGGCCGCTCTCATCGTTTTCACGCCAGCGTGATGGTTTTCAGATTACAATTCAGCAAGGTTGCGCATCCGACCATTGCCGAACAACCGTAGAGACATGATACTTCGCCCGAAAATTGTTCTCCCCTCGGAGTTGTGAATGCGAATCTGGAAGCAAGTGCTCCTCAGTCTTGCCGTGCTGTTTGCCGGCCTCTGTCTCTGGCTGTTCGTTCGCCCGGATGCAGCATCCACTCTTGTTGGTTTCGGCGTGCCGCAGTCTCTCGTTTCGATGATCCAGCCGGCACCCGCCGCACCTCCGTCCGGCAATCGGCCGGCACAAAGCGGTGCAGGCCAGGGGGCAGGCCAAGGGGCTGGCCAGGGGCCAGGGCAGAGCGGTGCGCCGCGCGGCGCACTCGTGGTGGTCGAAGCGGCAGACATCGGAACGGTGAATGACCGGCTGGCGGCCATCGGCGACGGCCGGGCAATCCAGACGGTCGTGGTGATGCCGCAAGTGAGCGGCACCATCACCGAGATCCATGTCGCCTCCGGCCAGGCCATCAAGAAGGGCGACCTGCTTGCCAGGCTCGACAATGAGGAACAGTTGATCGAACGCGACAAGGCGCAGGTGGCGCTGCGCAGCGCCCAGGAGAAGTCGCAGTCCTACAAGAACCTCCAGTCGGTGCCGCGCCTTGACGTGCTGGATGCGCAGATTGCCGAGGAATCGGCGAAGCTGGCGCTCAGCACCGCGGAGCTCGACCTGCGCCGGCGCGATATCGTGGCGCCCATTGATGGCGTGGCCGGCATCGTTGCCGTCAATGTCGGCGACAACGTCACCACGCAGACGAGCGTTGTGACCCTCGACGACCGTTCGAAGATCCTGGTGGATTTCTGGGCGCCGGAGCGCTTTGTCGCCCAGCTGAAGCCCGGCCAGCCTGTCGAGGCCAATCCCGTCAGCCGTCCCGGCGAGACCTTTACCGGCGAAATCGAATCGATCGACAACCGGGTCGATTCGGCAAGCCGCACCATCCGCGTGCGCGCCAAGATCGACAATGCCAGGGACCAGTTGCGTGCCGGCATGTCCTTTAATGTCACCATGCGGTTTGCCGGCGAACCTTATCCGGCTGTCGATCCGCTCTCCGTCCAGTGGGACGCTGAAGGCGCGTATGTCTGGAAGGTGGCGAATGACAAGGCACAAAAGGTGCGTGTGCGCATCATCCAGCGCAATTCGGACCGGGTTCTGGTCGATGCCGACCTGAAGGCCGAGGACATGATCGTGATCGAGGGCCTGCAGCGGGTGCGGCAGGGCCAGCCGGTGCGGATCCAGGGTGCGCCGGCGCCGAAGGTGGCGGAGGCTGCGCGCACATGAGCGAGACCAACGAGATTTCGACGGAAGACGCCAAGGCGACCTTTACCGCGCTCTTCGTGCGCCGCCCGATCCTGGCCGCCGTCATCAATACGCTGCTCGTCGTGGCCGGCCTTGCCGCCTTTGTCGGCGTCGAGGTGCGTGAGTTACCGGACGTGGACCAGCCGGTCATCACGGTGCGCACCACTTATGACGGTGCATCGCCGCAGACGATCGACCAGGAACTGACCCAGGTCATCGAAGGGGCAGTTGCGCGTGTCAGCGGCCTCAAGGCGCTGTCGTCGGAATCGCAGTTTGGTTCCAGCCGCGTGACGATGGAATTCTCCGACAATGTCGATCTGGCTGAGGCGGCAAACGACGTGCGCGATGCGATCGGCCGCGTGGCCGGCCAGCTGCCCGACGATGCCGACGACCCTCGGATCGTCAAGGCGGATTCCGATTCGCAACCGATCATGCGCGTTGCGGTGACTTCGCAGACCATGTCCATGGAGAACCTGACGCAGCTCGTCGACAACGAAATTGTCGACCGGCTCGCTGCCGTCGAAGGTGTCGCCGATGTCGAGCTTTACGGCGACCAGGAAAAAATCTTCCGTGTCGACATCAACCAGGCGGCGCTCGCCAGCCGCGGGTTGACGATTGCCGACGTGTCGAACGCGCTCGCGACGGCGGCGCTCGATGTTCCGGCCGGCTCTCTGACCAGCCGCACCCAGGACATCGTGGTCAGGGCAACCGCCAACCTGTCCACGCCGGAGGACTTCGGCAATGTGCTGGTGAAGGACAATATTCGCCTGCGCGATGTGGCCAACGTGCTGCTCGGTGCCGATGACGGCACGACGACGCTGCGTTCCAACGGCGTGCAGGGCATCGGGCTTGGCATCATCCGCCAGGCGCAGTCGAACACGCTCAACATCTCGACGGGCGTGAAGGCCGTTGTGGACGAGTTGCAGAAGGCGATGCCGGAGGGCACGCGCATTTTCGTCACCAGCGATGACGCCGTCTTCATCCGCGGCGCCCTGCACGAAGTCGAGCTGGCGCTTGGCCTATCGGCGCTCATCGTCGTCGTGGTGCTCTATCTCTTCCTGCGCGACTGGCGGGCGACGCTCATTCCGGCGCTGACCATGCCGGTGGCGCTGATCGGCACGCTGACCGCCATCTATCTCGTCGGATTTTCGATCAACATTCTCACTCTTCTCGCAATCGTGCTGGCGACGGGCCTTGTCGTCGACGATGCGATCGTGGTGCTGGAAAACATCGTGCGGCGGCGCACGGAAGGCATGGGGCCGCGCGCGGCGGCGGTGCTTGGCACGCAGGAGGTGTTCTTCGCGGTTCTGGCGACCACGGCAACGCTGGCCGCGGTTTTCATTCCGCTCTCCTTCCTGCCCGGCCAGCTGGGCGGCCTGTTCCGCGAATTCGGCTTCGTGCTCGCCTTTGCGGTCGCGCTCTCCTCGATCACCGCGCTGACGCTTTGCCCGATGCTTGCCTCGCGGATGCTGACGCGGCCGATGAGCGAGCCGAAGGGGCTCTTGCCTTCCTTCGGCACCCTGTTTGCCCGCGTTTATGCCTCAAGCCTGCGTTTTTGCCTCAACGCGCCGCTGGTGGTGATTGCCGGCTCGCTGCTGTTTGCCTTTGCCGCCTTCGTCACTTTCGGCACCATCAAGAGCGAGTTGACGCCGCAGGAAGACCGTTCGGCGGTGCTACTGCGGCTCACCGCGCCGGAAGGCGTGAGCCTTGCCTATACGCAGGACCAGTTGAAGCGCATCGAGGAAAACCTGCAGCCGCTGTTGCAGTCGGGCGAGATCCAGAACGTGTTTTCCATCTCCGGCATGGGAGGCTCCACCAATAGCGGCTTCATGGTCCTGACCCTGGCACCCTGGGAAGAGCGCAGCCGCAGTCAGAATGCCATTGCGAGCGACGTGAATGCCGCCGCAGCACGGGTGCCGGCGCTGCGCGGTTTTGCCATCCAGACCAACAGCCTGCGCATCCGTGGGGCCGGCAGCGGCATCCAGGTGGCACTTGTCGGTTCCGATCATGCCCGCCTGACGGAGGCTGCCGTCAACCTCGTCCAGGCCATGGAGCAGAGCCCGTCCTTCGAGACGCCGCGCCTCGACAACGAGCCGACCCAGGTGCAGCTCTCCGTGTCGATCGATCGCGAACGCGCCTCTGATCTCGGCATCGACATCACGGGTTTGTCGACCGCCATGCAGGCGCTCCTGGAAGGCCGCTCCATCGTCGATGTCTTCGTTGAAGGCGAGGCGATCCCGGTCAAGCTCACCTCCAGCATGCAGCCGGTGGATGACCCGACGGATCTCGAAAACATCTTCCTGCGCACCGGCGACGGGCGCGTGGTGCCGATGTCGACGATCGCCACGCTGAAGGAAGGTGCAGTCGCACCGGAGCTCAACCGCGAACAACAGCTCGCCGCGGTTTCGCTTTCGTCCGGGCTCAAGAACAATGTTCCGCTTGGCCAGGCGCTCGACGAGGTGATCCAGCTCGCACAACCGCTTCTGCCTGAGGGGGCGCGGGTGATGCCTCTCGCCGAAGCCAAGACGCTCGGCGAAAACTCCAATGCCATGGCGATCACCTTCGGCTTTGCGATCGCCATCATCTTCCTCGTGCTGGCCGCCCAGTTCGAAAGCGTGCTGTCCTCGATCATCATCATGACAACGGTGCCGCTCGGTCTTGCCTGCGCCGTCTTCGCGCTGGTGCTGACCGGCTCGACGCTGAATGTCTATAGCCAGATCGGCCTTGTGCTGCTTGTCGGCGTCATGGCGAAAAACGGCATCCTGATCGTCGAATTCGCCAATCAGCTGCGTGACCAGGGGGCAGGGGTGCGCGATGCCATCGAGCGCGCCTGCAGCATGCGCTTGCGTCCGGTGATGATGACGATGATCGCCACCATCCTCGGCGGCGTGCCGCTGGTCCTGGCTGCGGGCGCCGGTGCGGAAGCCCGCATCGCGCTCGGCTGGGTCATTGTCGGCGGCCTGGGGCTTGCCACGCTGGTGACGCTGTTCATCACGCCGGTCGCCTATCTGCTGCTTGCCCGCTTCGCCAAGCCGCATGCCCATGAGGAACAACGGCTGCATGACGAGCTGGAACTGGCACAGAACCGCGCCGCCAACGAAGAGAAGAAGCCCCCTCTGCTGGCCGCAGAGTGAGCGGATTTGCCAACAGTGAAGAGAAGGGCGCGGGAGCGTCCTTCTTTCGCATATGGACAACCCCGGATGTCTCGCTTACCAAACGTTGCAGAGACTGTCGGCCGTCATGGCCGGATCTGGAGACATCGCAATGGTAATGAGAGACGTGCAACCCGGTCCGCGCAACGAGGAGGGGATTGCCACCGTCCTCTCGATCCTGAAGCAGCAGCTGGGTGAACGGTTGCAGACCGGCCAGGCCTTTCGCGAACAGCATGCCCACACCACCACCTATCTGCCGCGGCAGATCCCGGACGGGGTCGTCTTTGCCGAAAGCGTCGAGGATGTGAAGGCGGTGGTGAAGGTTTGCGCCACGCATCGTGTCCCCGTCATTCCCTTCGGCACCGGCTCGTCGCTCGAAGGTCAGGTGAATGCGCCGTCCGGCGGTATCTCCATCGATTTTTCCCGCATGGACAAGGTTTTGCGGGTGTCCCCGGAGGATCTCGACGTGACCGTCCAGCCGGGGGTGACGCGCGAGGCGCTGAACACCTATCTGCGCGACACCGGTCTGTTTTTCCCGATCGATCCCGGCGCCAACGCTTCGATCGGCGGCATGACGGCAACCCGCGCCTCGGGCACCAATGCCGTGCGCTACGGCACGATGAAGGACAACGTCCTGTCGCTGACGGTGGTGACGGCGGATGGCGAGGAAATCTCCACCGGCACGCGGGCGAAAAAATCCTCTGCCGGTTACGATCTGACGCGGCTCTTCGTCGGCTCGGAAGGCACGCTGGGCGTCATCACCTCGATCACGCTGAAGTTGCAGGGCATTCCGGAAAAGATCGGCGGCGGGGTCTGCGCCTTTCCGAGTGTCAAGGCCGCCTGCGATGCGGTGATCATGACCATCCAGATGGGCATTCCGATCGCCCGTATCGAGCTGCTCGATTCCATGCAGATGAAGGCCTGCAACGCCTATTCGGGCCTTGCCTACGCGGAAAAACCGACGCTGTTCCTGGAGTTCCACGGCACAGAGGATACGGTGCGCATGCAGTCGGAACAGTTTGCGATGATTGCCGCCGAATGTGGCGGCGACGAATTCCAGTGGACGGGTGACGCGGCCTCGCGCGCCAAATTGTGGAAGGCACGCCACGACGCCTATTGGGCGGCCCGCGCGCTTGCCCCGCATCTTGGCGCCTTGTCGACCGATGTCTGCGTGCCGATCTCCAGGCTCGCCGAATGCGTGGCCGAAACCCATGCGGATATCGTCGAGAACAATTTCCTCGCCCCGATCGTCGGGCATGCAGGGGATGGAAACTTCCACCTTCTTTTGTTGTTCGATGAAAAGGATCCGGCCGACATTGCCCGCACGGAAGCCTTTGTCGAACGCCTCAACCGGCGCGCGCTGGCCATGGACGGCACCTGCACCGGTGAACATGGCATCGGGCAGGGGAAAATGAGCTTCCTGGAACAGGAAGCGGGCGCGGCTCTCGCGCTGATGGGCACCATCAAACAGGCGCTCGATCCGCACAATATCTTCAATCCGGGCAAGATCTTGCGCCCGAAGCGTGATGGTATGTGCTAAGATCTTGCCGCAGGGAGAGGTCGGATTAAACTCTTCGCCCTGACCCAAGGAGAATGGTGCGGTGCTCGGACGGATATTGCTGGTGATCAGCGGCCTGGTGGTCGTCGCCTTGTTCACGGCCCTGTTGGCGCCCTTCTTCGTCGATTGGTCAAGCTTCCGGCGCGACTTCGAACAACAGGCAAGCCGCATTCTCGGCAAGAAGGTCACCGTCAACGGCACGGTGGATGCGAGGCTCTTGCCCTTCCCCTCGGTGACCATGACCGATGTGCGGGTGGGGCAGGATACCGATGGCACGCCGATCGTTCAGGTGGCGGCGTTTTCGATGGATATGGAGCTGGCGCCCTTCCTCTCCGGTGAGGCGCGCATCTTCGACATGCGTCTCGACCGGCCGAAGGCCCGCATTCGTGTGCTGAAGGATGGCAGGCTCGACTGGATGCGCGGTAGCCGCCCTGAGCTTCCGGCGCGCAATGTCGTGCTCGAGGATGTGCACGTCACCGGTGCGGAGATCGAATTCGTCGACGAGGCGACGGGCCGCACGCGCCTGCTGACGGGGCTCACGGCGGAAATGTCGGCCAGTTCGCTTGCCGGCCCCTGGCGCGCCGACGGCAATGCGACGCTCGACGGTTATGAGGCGAAGTTCACGCTGTCCAGCGGTGAACCCGATCCTGCCTCCGCCAGCGTTCCGCTTCGGATGCGGATCTGGCCGGATGTGCAGCCGGTCGAAGTGCAGCTCGATGGCGCGCTTGCCGTCAACGAGGCCAAGCCCGAATACAAAGGCGAGTTCAGCCTGAGTTTCCTTGACCAGCCGATCAATCCGGTGCTGCCGCGCACCGCCGAAAAGCCGGTGCCGCCGCCGCGCACCAAGGGCAAGTTTGAACTCACCAATGACCGCATCCGGATTGCCGAATACAGAACGGAGATCGGCGGGCTCGACAATCCTTACGTGGTCACCGGTGAGGCGACGCTCGATACCGGCGACAAGCCGGAATTCCTGCTGACGGCCGAGGGCCAGCAGGTGGATGTGAACCGCCTGACGGCCGATCTCGTGAAGGGCAAGACGGCCCGCAACCCACATGTCTCCGGTCAGCAGCGGCTGAATGCTTTGATCGCGATGGCGGCACGCGTGCCCATCCCGCAGGTGCCGGGCAAGGCGACCATCCGCCTGCCGGCGATCGTCGCGGATGGAACGACGATCCGCGACGTGCGGCTGGACCTGCGCCCGGCCGGCAAGGGTTGGAGGGTCGAAAATGCCGTTGCAACTTTGCCCGGCCGCACCCAGGTTGAGGCGCAAGGCGCGCTGCGGCTCGACGGCGCTGCCTCGTTTGCCGGGCGTATGCTGCTTGCCTCCAACCAGCCATCCGGTCTGTCTGACTGGCTAACCGGCAAGGTCGATCCGGCGATCCGCCAGCTGAAGGCGGCCGGTTTCTCTGCCTCCGTCAACCTGACGCCGACGCTGCAGCGGTTCGACAATCTGGAACTGGCGGTGGGCGCCGCGACGCTGAAGGGCAGGGTGGAGCGCGAATCGCCTGCGGACGCGACGCCGACACTCTCCATCAATCTCGCCGGCGACGAGGTCGATCTCGACGCGCTGCGGGCGCTTGCCTCGCTGATGACCGGCGACGATGCGGGCGAGGACGTGCTCGACCATCGCCTGGCGGCGCAGATCAAGGCGGGCCGTCTGACGGCCTTCGGCATCGCCGCCGAAAAGGTCGAGACGGTGCTGGAACTCGGGGCCGGCAAGCTCTCGCTGCAGAAGCTCACGATCGGAAACGTCTCCGGCGCCAGCATCACGGCAAAGGGCACGGCGGAAGGTTCCTTCCTCTCCTATTCGGGGACGGGTTCGGTGACCTTTAGCGCCTTCGACCCGACGCCGTTCATCACCATGCTGCACCAGAAGCTGCCGCGCCATCCGCTGCTGGACAGGCTGCTGCGCAATGCCGCCTGGTATGCCGATACCAATCTGTCCGCCAATGTCGCGCTGCAGGACGGCGCATTGGCAGCCAATATCAGCGGCCGCAGCAATGGCAGCGAGGTCAGTGCCAATCTCGACCTGCCGAACCTCTTCGACATCACCGCCGAGACCAGGCTGGACCTGACGGCCAAGCTCGCCAATCCCCAGGCGGGCACGCTGCTTGGCCAGATGGGGCTCGATTCATTGCCCTTCGACGGTGACAGCAACGCCACGTTGTCCCTCGAACTGCATCAGGTTGGCAGCAAGCCGGCCCGAACGGTCCTGGCTTATGCGACGGATCGCACGCAACTCTCGGCGAACGGTACGGCGGCCCTGTCGGCCGAGGGTTTTGGGGTTGGCCAGTTCGAGGTGGCGCTGAAAAGCGAGGATCTGGAACCGACGCTTCTGACGGCGGGTATCGGCCTGCCGCAGTTCGGGCTCGGCCTTGCTGCGGATCTGTCCGCGACGCTTGCCATCGCACCACAGGCGGCCCGTTTCGACGGCATTCGCGGCGTGATCGGCGGCAATGGCGTCAATGGCACCGTCACGATCGACCGCACGGCGACGACGGCCAAGGCCAGCGGCGAGGTGACGCTCGATCTCGTCGATCTCGGCTGGCTGGGCGAGGCGGTCTATGGACCGCTGACGGACGGCGAGACGGGCGCGCTGTCACAGAAATCCTTTGCTCTGCCGATGTTTGCCGGCACCGATCTTGCCTTTACCCTGCATGCCCGCACGCTCAAGGGTTTTGGTCTGCCGCCTGCGCAGGATCTCACCGCGCGGCTGACCAGCCGCGCCGGCGGGGTGACGATCGAAGAAGCCAGGGGCCAGTGGCTCGGCGGGCAGGTTGCCGGGCGTGTCGCCATGTCGAACAGCGAAGGTGTCGGCCTGTTCCAGACACGGCTCAGCGTCGAGAATGCCGATCTTTCGCCGCTTGTCTGGCAGTCACAGGGGAAGCCGGTTGCGACCGGGCGGGCCTCCTTCGAACTTGCGGCGGAAGCGACCGCAAAGACGCCGGCTGGTTTGCTGTCCGCCGCCAGTGGTTCTGGCGCCCTGCACCTGACAGATCTTTCCCTGACGCGGCTTAATCCCGCGCTCCTGCCGTCGCTGCTGCCCCGCGCAGACGGTATCGACGGGGAGGTGACCGAAACGAAGGTCGAACCGCTGCTCGAAGACCTCATCCATCAGGGCACGGCGAGCCTCGGCCGGGTGGATATTCCCTTCACCATGACCGGTGGGCAGGTGCGTGCGCAAAACATTGCGGCCATGGCCGGAGATACCGGTCTGAGCGCCGATCTGCGCATCGATCTGGTCGAGGAGGCGCTGGAGGCGCAGTTACAGGTGAGCTATCAGCCCGGCGAGGACGCCATAGCCGGCGGCGATGCGTCCCTGAGGCTGCTTTATGCCGGCGCTCTCTCGGATCCCGCTGAGACGCTGGATGCCGGCGCGCTGACCAACTATCTTTCGCTGCGGGCCTTTGAACGGGAACGGCGGCGGGTCGAAACCTTGCAGGCGAGCGTGCTCGAAAAGCAGCGCCTGCGCCGCGAGGTGGCGCTTTACACCTTCGAGGACAATCGTCGGCGTATCCTGCGCGAAAAGGCCGAGGCCGAGGCTCGGGTGAGGGCAGCGGAAGAGGCGCGGCTTGCGGCGGAGGAACAGGCGCGTGCTGCCGAGGAGCAACGGCGCCGCGAGGAGGCCGTGCCGCAGCTGAGTGTTCCGCCGACAGGCGATGTCTTCCGCCAGAACGGGTTTGCACCCGGCGCTGCTGGAAACTGAGCCGATAAAGGGGGGTGACCGGCCGTGCCGCGGCGGGTCACTGCTGTCCGGTCTATCGTGTTAAGCCTTGGTGCCCTGCTGTTTCAGCCAGGACAAGACATACAGTCTCAACGCCGAAGAGAGATTGCTGTCGGCGGGACGGGCGTCATCGATTTCGGCAATCAGGGCCGCGATGCTGAGCTTGCGGGCGGCGGCGATCAGTTTCAGCTCGTCCCAGAAGGCGTCTTCCAGCGAGAAGCTCGTGCGGTGTCCGTGCAGTGTGGCGGAGTGTTTTCTGATCATCGACGCGCCCGCCACCTGAGCCTTTGCGGCTATTTCCGCTCGACGGGCGCGGTTTTTCCGTCCGTGCCGTCGGAGGGGCCGGTTCGTTCGATCCGGCCCTGATCCAGCCTTTTTTCAGCCTTCTCGTTCAGCGCCCTCGTCAGCGTCTTTTCCTGCTTCGTCCGACCGAAGCTGATGCGGTTCTGCTCGGCCTGGCGTTCTTTTTCGGAACGCGCCTTGGCCTTGCGGGCCAGACGAAGGTTGACGATCTCGGCGCTCATCGGAGCCTCGTTCGGTTCAGTGCTTTTTGCGGAAGGAATCGAGCGAGACGACCGAGCCCTGCTTCTTTTCCTCGTCGGACTTAGCCTCGTCCTCGGTTTCCGGTTTTGCGGCGACGGCTTCGACCGGATAGGCGGTGATTTCCGCCGACTGATCGTCTTCCTCGATCAGCGGAACTTCGAATTCGAGTTCGAAATTCACCGAAGGGTCATAAAAGCCGCGAATCGCGTTGAACGGGATGGAGAGGCGTTCGGGCGTGTCGGAGAAGGACAGACCCACTTCGAAATGGGTGTCATGCACCTTCAGGTCCCAGAACTGGTGCTGGATGACGATCGTCATCTGCTCGGCATATTTCGCCTTCAGATGCGGCGAAATGCGAACGCCCGGGGCGCCGGTCAAAAATGTGATGAAGAAATGATGATCACCCGGAAGACGGCCGGTTGCTGCCACTTCGGACAGAACCTTGCGGATAACGCCGCGCAGAGCATCCTGCGCCAAGATATCGTAACGGATGTGATCCTGCCCCATAGGTGCTTTCTTCCAATCAATTTGCGTGTGTCACAGGCGATTTGTCCGCCCGTTATACGGCAGGTCCCGTCCTCGCGGAAGACCTTGACAGCTTATCGGGCCATCATAACCAAAAACCGATGAAGGGAGAAGGTGAAGGCTTCTGTTGCCAGGTGCCTTCGGACCCCGCCTCAAGGGGCTAACCAAGAGGACTTAGAGCGGAATTCCCGCACCGCCATTAGGCAGCGAGAGCGTATTCCTTAGCGTTGTTGTCGTTTGCAACTACACTTGTGACCCGATAACGGCGGTATCATGCCGAGCAAAAGTTCGATCTTTACGCCCTTGTCGATCCTATTTCGCCCCCATCAAAAGCCGGTCTGACCCTGTGCAGGAAGACCGACCGGTTTTTGGTGGAGGCGCCGGGTACCGCCCCCGGGTCCAATAGGTTTATTACACCGACCGTTTATTGCCATAGCCGGAGCAAGCCCCGGCACGAGTGATATAAGTCTTTCGCAGGCCGATGAAAAGGGGCAAGCATCGAACTCGTTGTCATTGTTGGGCGGGACACTCCAGGCTGCGGTCTTGCGCAGTCATTCAAGGAGCGGTGGTGCCCGTTTCGAACTCTGCCTTGCCCGAAATCACGGTATGGCAGTGACCACCGAGCCAGATCTCGCCGCCGTCACGGGTGACATGCAGGCGGGCCTTGCGACCGATCATCGTTCCCTGCGCGGCCACATAGCGGTTCGGCGCGTGACCGTTCCCGGTCAGCCAGACGGCAAGGCCGGCATTCAGACTGCCGGTTGCGGCATCCTCGAAACCGGCGGCGGTGAAGGCACGCACTTCGAAGTCGCAGTCTGTCCCGTCACCCGTTTCGACCGGTCCGATGACGCCGACGCGCATCCCTTTCAGACGTGGGAAATCCGGCTTGATTGCGAGCACGTCGAGGCTCGATCGCAGCAGGAGCCCCATCCAGCCCGGACCATTGTCGACCCATGCTGCATCGACCACCGTTTCCGGCGTCAGTCCGGTTCCGTCCAGGGCTTTTGCAAAAATCTCCGGTTCGACCGCGCCGGATCGCACGAGCGGCGGCGCCTTGAAGGCCAGCCGGTCGTCCTCCCGACGTACCTCGATGAGGCCGGCGGCACATTGCTGCACCACGCGGTCGCCGGACGCCTTGCCGCCAGCGCGGAGCCAGGCATGGCAGGAGCCGAGCGTCGGATGGCCGGCAAAGGGCAGTTCCTGCAGCGGCGTGAAGATGCGCAGCCGGTAGTCCGCATCCGGCACCGTCGGTTTCAGCAGGAAGGTCGTTTCGCTGAGGTTGGTCCAGCGGGCAAAGGCGGCCATGTCGTCGTCCGTCAGGTCATCCGCATCATGCACAACGGCAAGCGCGTTGCCGCGCGTGGGGCTGGCCGAGAAGACATCGACCTGGGTGAAACGATGGGACATGGCATTACCTTATCTGTCGGGGATAGGCCCCGCCTCAACCGAGGGGCATTCATTGCATGGGGACGGGGGATGGGAAAGGCTGTCGTTTCGGGCCACACGCGCCTATAATTGCGCCGCGACAAGAATCGGCAGGACCCAATGAAACAATATCATGATCTTCTTCGCCACGTGATGGAGACCGGCTCGGACCGTGGTGACCGGACCGGCACCGGCACGCGCTCCGTCTTCGGTTATCAGATGCGTTTCGATCTTGCCGAGGGCTTTCCGGTTCTGACCACGAAGAAATTGCACCTGCGCTCGATCATCCATGAGCTTCTGTGGTTCCTGAAGGGTGAGACGAACATCGCTTACCTCAAGGAAAACGGCGTTTCCATCTGGGACGAATGGGCCGATGAAACGGGTGAACTCGGGCCCGTCTACGGGTACCAGTGGCGCTCGTGGCCGAAGCCCGATGGCGGCCATGTCGACCAGATCGCCAACCTGATCGAGGGCCTCAAGACCAATCCGAATTCCCGTCGCCACATCGTGTCGGCCTGGAACCCGGCGCAGGTGGACGACATGGCGCTGCCGCCCTGCCACTGCCTGTTCCAGTTCTACGTCTCGGACGGAAAACTCTCCTGCCAGCTCTACCAGCGCTCGGCCGACATCTTTCTTGGCGTGCCCTTCAACATCGCCTCCTACGCGCTCCTGACGATGATGGTGGCGCAGGTGACGGGCCTGAAGCCCGGCGACTTCGTCCACACACTCGGCGACGCGCATATCTATTCGAACCATTTCGAGCAGGCCGAACTGCTTCTCACGCGCACGCCGAAAACGCTGCCGGTGATGGAGATCAATCCGGCGGTCAAGGATATCTTTGGTTTTGCCTTCGAGGATTTCTCGCTCGTCGGTTACGAGGCGGACCCGCATATCAAGGCACCGGTGGCGGTATGAGTGCTGCGGCCGTTCCCGTCGTGCTGATTTCCGCGGTGTCGGAAAACAATGTCATCGGCCGCGAGGGCGACATGCCGTGGAAGCTGTCGACCGATCTCAAGCGCTTCAAGCAGATGACGCTCGGCAAGCCGGTCATCGTCGGGCGCAAGACGCTGCAAAGTTTTGGCGGAAAGCCGCTTCCCGGGCGTCCGCATGTGGTGGTGACAGGCGATCCCGCCCGCGTGGTTGAGGGGTGCCGCATGGCGGCGTCACTCGACGAGGCGCTGCTGATTGCGCGGCAGATCGCTTCCGACACGGGGGCGTCGGAAATCTGCGTGATCGGCGGCGGCGAAATCTATGCGCAGGCGATCGGCAGGGCGGACGCGCTCTACATCACCCATGTCGAGACGGTGATCGAGGATGGTGATACCCTGTTTCCTGCGATCGACCCCGCGATCTTCGAAAAGGTTGAGGAAGTCTCCGTACCGGCCGGGGAAAAGGACAGTTTTCCCACCCGTTTTGCCTGTTATCGGCGGCGGACTGCGGCAAACTGAAACATTTCGTTACCCAACACCGGGAAGTGACGCCATCGCGCGTTGAAAGGCGCACCTCTCATACCTATAACGGGGCATGACCCGATTGCCGCAATTGTGACGCGGCGCGTCGAGGGGTGGGAGTGACTCGAACAAAGAGGTTTTGATGCCCTGGAGCAATCAGAATGGCGGCGGCCCCTGGGGGGGCGGCGGCAATAATCAGGGGCCATGGGGCCAGGGGCCGAACCGCCCGCGCGGTGGCGGTGGCGGCAATGGCGGTGGTGGCAACGGAGGGCCGCCGGATCTCGAGGACATCATTCGCCGCAGCCAGGACCGGCTGCGCGGTGTGGTGCCCGGCGGCTTCAATGGTGGCATCTTTGCCATCATTCTGGTCGTGATCGCCGCGTTTTTCGTCTTTCAGTCGATCTATACGGTCCAGCCGGATGAACGTGGTGTCGAACTGCGCTTCGGCAAGCCGAAGGACGAGATTGCCGGCCCTGGCCTGCACTTCCATTTCTGGCCCTTCGAGACGGTCGAGATCGTCAAGGTCACCGAACAGCAGATCAATATCGGCGCGCGTGGCAATGCCAATTCCAGCGAAGGCCTGATGCTGTCGGGTGACCAGAACATCGTGAATGTGCAGTTCTCGCTGCTCTTCACCGTGACCGATCCGCGTGCCTATCTGTTCAACCTGGAAACGCCGAACGCCACGCTGCAGCAGGTCGCCGAAAGCGCGATGCGCGAAGTGGTCGGCCGGCGTCCGGCGCAGGATGTCTTCCGCGACAACCGTGAGGGGATTTCCACGCAGGTGCGCGACATCATCCAGGGCACCATGGACACCTATGGTGCGGGGGTAGCGATCAACGCCGTTCCGATCGAGGATGCGGCACCGCCGCGCGAAGTGGCCGATGCCTTCGAAGAAGTGCAGCGCGCCGAGCAGGACGAAGACCGTTTCGTCGAAGAAGCCAACCAGTATGCCAACCAGAAGCTTGGTCAGGCACGCGGTCAGGCGGCTCAGGTTCGCGAAGAGGCGTCCGCCTACAAGGATCGCGTCGTCAACGAGGCGACCGGTGAGGCGCAGCGCTTCATCTCGATCTACGATGCCTACAAGACGGCGCCGGATGTCACGCGTGAGCGTATCTTCCTGGAAACCATGGAGCAGGTCCTGAAGAACTCCAACAAGATCATCCTCGATGACAAGCAGGGGGTCGTGCCCTACCTGCCGCTCAACGAGATGCTGCGCCAAAACAATGCGCAGCCCGGCGCGGCAACGAACCGGGGAGGCAATCCATGAACTCGAACCGTCTCCCCGCTCTCCTGATCGGCCTCGGCATCGTCCTTTTTCTCGTTTATTCGTCGATCTTCGTGGTCAACGAAAAGCAGCAGGCGATCGTGCTCCGCTTCGGCCAGATCCAGGACGTCAAGACCGAACCGGGCCTCTACTTCAAGCTGCCCTTCGCCTTCATGGATGCCGACAGCGTCCAGTATGTCGAAGACCGGGCCCTGCGCCTCGACCTCGACAATATCCGCGTCCAGGTGCGTGGCGGTGCCTTCTATGAAGTCGATGCCTTCGTCGTCTATTCGATCACCGATGCCCGCCGGTTCCGGTCGACGGTATCGGGTGACCGTGATTCGGCAGAGGCACGTCTGCGTACCCGTCTCGATGCGGCGCTTCGCCGGGTCTACGGTCTGCGCGATTTCAGCGCGGCGCTCTCCGATGAGCGTTCCTCGATGATGCAGGAGGTCCGCAACGATCTGCAGGCCGCAGCCGAATCGCTTGGCCTGTCCGTGCGCGATGTGCGCATCCGCCGGACCGATCTCACGCGGGAGGTCTCGCAGCAGACCTACCAGCGCATGAAGGCGGAACGTCTGGCGGAAGCCGAACTGATCCGCGCCCGCGGTAACGAGCAGGGCCAGCGTCGCCGGGCGATCGCCGATCGTCAGGTGGTCGAGCGCGTCTCCGAAGCCCAGCGCGATTCGGAAATCCTGCGAGGCGAGGGCGATGCCGAGCGTAACCGCATCTTCGGCGAAGCCTTCTCGCGCGATCCGGGCTTCTTCGAGTTCTATCGCTCGATGCGGGCCTATGTCGGCGCGCTGTCGAACACGGGAACGACCATGGTCCTGAGCCCTGATTCGCAGTTCTTCCGGTATTTCAACGAAAGTGCGGGTTCGAATGCGCCGGCTGCCCAGCCGCCCGCGGCTCCGACCGCTCCGGGGACGGCGCCCCAGGCGACGCAGCCCTGATCAAGGCACAAACAGGACGAAGGGCGGCGAAAGCCGCCCTTCTGCATTGGGCCCGGATGGTCCCGCCATTGCGATCTTCTGGGGGTCTCACGAAAAGGTAATTTCCACCGTCTTCATTCCGCCTTATGCTTGTCCAAAGCTGCCGTCTTTTCAACCGAGGATGCCTGATGGTGAACTCCCTTCGATTGTCGTATCGACACTCCCTGGCAACCGTGATGGCGCTGACGCTGCTCGGAAGCACTGCCGCTCCCGCCTTCTCTCAGACCGCGCAACCGGCGCCGCCGGCCTCGATGTCGTCGGGGCCTGCCTCCGTCGCCGATCTGGCGGAAGGGCTGCTGGATGCGGTCGTCAACATTTCGACCTCGCAAAGTGTCAAGTCGAATGGCAGCGGGCCAAAGCCCGTCGTGCCGGAAGGTTCGCCCTTCCAGGAGTTCTTCGACGACTTCTTCGACGGCGACAACAACCAGCAGGGCAACCGCAAGGTCAACTCGCTGGGCTCTGGTTTCGTCATCGATCCCTCCGGTTATGTGGTGACCAACAACCACGTGATCGAAGGCGCCGATGACATCGAGGTCATCTTCCCGAACGGCAACAAGCTGAAGGCGAAGCTGGTCGGCACCGATACCAAGACCGACCTTTCGGTGTTGAAGGTCGAGCCGAAGGCGCCGCTGAAGGCGGTCCGCTTCGGTGATTCGAAGACCATGCGCATCGGCGACTGGGTCATGGCGATCGGCAATCCCTTCGGGCTTGGCGGTTCGGTGACGGTCGGGATCATCTCGGCCAGAGGCCGCAACATCAATGCCGGCCCCTACGACAACTTCATCCAGACCGATGCGGCGATCAACAAGGGCAATTCCGGCGGTCCTCTGTTCAACATGAAGGGCGAGGTCATCGGCATCAACACCGCGATCATCTCGCCGAGCGGCGGGTCGATCGGCATCGGTTTTGCGGTGCCGACTGAGCTTGCGCAGAACATCGTGCAGCAGCTGATCGAGTTCGGTGAAACCCGCCGCGGCTGGCTGGGCGTCCGGATCCAGCCGGTGACGGAGGATATTTCCGCCAGCCTCGGCATGACGACGGCGCGTGGCGCGCTCGTCTCGGGTGTCATCAAGGGCGGTCCGGTCGACAATGGCGTCATCAAGTCCGGCGACGTGATCCTGACGTTCGACGGCAAGCCGGTGAAGGAAATGCGCGATCTGCCGCTTGCGGTGGCCGAAAGCCCGGTCGGCAAGGAAGTCGATGTGGTGATCCTGCGTGACGGCAAGGAGCAGACGGTCAAGGTTACGCTCGGTCGCCTTGAAGACAGTGCTGATGCGGCAGCAGAAGGCGAGGATCCGGCGCTGGCCCAGGGCGACGAGCAGAAGGAGCCCACCGATCAGGATCAGGCCAGGGCCGAAGCGCCGGCGGAAGCCTTCGGCATGAAGGTCGAGATGCTGAGCGACGAAAAACACAAGAGCCTCGGCATTGCCGACAGCGTCGAGGGTGTGGTGATCACCTCGGTTGCTCCCGGCTCGCCGGCTGCGGAAAAGGGTCTGAAGGCTGGCGAGGTGATCGTCGAGATCGGCCAGGACTTCATGGAAACCCCCGGCGACGTGATTGCCCGTTTCGAGGAGCTGAAGGGCGAGGGGCGCCGCAACGCGCATATCATGGTGGCAAACCCGGCGGGCGAGCTGCGTTTCGTTGCGTTGCCGCTGGAATAACCGCCTGTCCTCATCCGGCGGCAGGTCCGTTCAGACTTGTTGTCCGGCAGCCTTCGGGTTGACCATGGCGTAGGTCACATGGCGTTTCAGGTGCGGGTGGGTTTCCGGCACCTTGGGGCTGTCGAAATCCATGTCCGGGCAGGCGAACATGCCGATCCGCTTCATCACCGCGATCGAGCGATGATTGGTCTCGACCGCGAAGGAGACGACGGCCTTCAGTTGCAGGTCCTCGAAGGCATAGGTGAGCAGCGCGCTTGCCGCTTCCGTGATATAACCATGGCCCCAGAACCGTGTAGCCAGCCGCCAGCCGATCTCGATCGTCTCGGCCGGAAAGATCGCCGGCATGTTGGCCGGCGCCAGGCCGCAGAAGCCGACTGCTTCGCCGAGTTCCTTCACCTCCACCGCATAAAAGCCAAGTCCGTCCTCGCGGATCATGGCGTTCACCCGGTCGAACAAAAGATCCGCCTCCGCATAGGTGCGCCGGAACGGAAAGAACTCCATCACCTTGGGATCGGCATTGATCTCGCGAAACAGGTTGCGGTCGGCTTCCGTCCAACTGCGCAACCGCAGCCGGTCCGTTTCCAGGATGATGCGCGGTTCCGGCTGTTCGGTCACGGTGTCACGAAGTCCGTCTTGCGATAACCCTGGATATAGAGAAGCGCGGTCAGGTCGCCATGGTCGATGCGCATCTTGGCCTGGGCTGCCACCGTCGGTTTGGCATGCAGGGCGACACCCGAACCGGCAAGTCCGATCATGCCGAGATCATTGGCGCCATCGCCGACCGCCATCGCCTCGTCCGGTGTGATGCCGAGGCTTGCGGAAATCTCCTCCAGCGCATCGACCTTGGCCTGTTTGCCAAGGATCGGTTCGGCCACCTCGCCGGTCAGGATGCCGTCCTTCTCGATCAGGATGTTGGCGCGGTTCTCGTGGAAGGCCAGCATCTCGGCGATGCGGCTGGTAAAGACCGTGAAGCCGCCGGAGACGAGGGCTGTATGGAACCCCTTGGCGCGCATCGTGGCGATCAGTGCCGGACCGCCGGAGGTCAGCGTGATGCGTTTTGCGATCACCTCGTCGACGACGGTGATCGGCAGACCCTTCAGCAGCGCCACGCGTTCGCGCAGCGCCGGTTCGAAGGCGATCTCGCCGTTCATGGCGCGTGCCGTGATGGCCGAGACCTTTTCCTTCAGGCCGACGACGTCGGCCAGTTCATCAATACATTCCTGGCCGATCATGGTGGAATCCATGTCGGCGATCAGAAGTTTCTTGCGCCGGGTTTCCGCATCCTGCACCACGAGATCGATCGGCAGGCTTGCGATCACCGCGCGCAGATTGTCCTCCGCAGCCTTCGCATCGGTACCGTCGGGAAGCGCGATATCGCAGGCAATGCCATCCGCCAGCCAATAGAGGCCGGCAGCCTTTGCGGCTTCGGCCGCCTGTTCTCCCAGCTTTCCATCGAGAACGGGATTTGACGGATGGGCGATGAGCGTGGCAACCAGAGCCATGATGAAAAACCTTCGGACACATTGCGAGGCCATCCTGATAACCGGGCCGACGGCGAGCGGCAAGTCGGCGCTTGCGCTGGAACTTGCCGATCGGCATGGCGGCGTGGTCGTGAACGCCGACAGCATGCAGGTCTACGATACGCTGAGGGTGCTGACGGCGCGTCCCTCGGAGACCGAGATGGCAGGCATCCCGCACCGGCTCTATGGCCATGTGCCGGCCACCACGGCCTATTCCACCGGCGACTGGCTGCGTGATGTGGAGACATTGCTCGCCACGCTGCGCGAGGAGGGCCGTCTGCCGGTCTTCGTTGGCGGCACGGGGCTTTATTTCAAGGCGCTCACCGGCGGCTTGTCCGACATGCCGACTATCCCGGACGAGCTCCGCGAGCGGCTGCGGCAACGGCTGATCGAGGAGGGGCCGGCTCCACTCCACCGGGAGCTGGCCGTCCGTGACCCGGTTTCCGCCGGTCGGCTGCAGCAGAGCGACGGGCAGCGGATCGTGCGTGCGCTGGAGGTCGTCGAGGCAACCGGCCAGTCGATCGTGACCTATCAGGAACGGCGGGGCCCGATACTGGTCGATCCGGATCGGGCTGAAAAGATCGTGGTGCTGCCGGATCGCGCGCTTCTCCACCGGCGGATCGATCGCCGTTTCGAGATCATGCTGGAAACGGGCGCGATCGACGAGGTGAGGGCGCTTCAGGCGCTGTCGCCCTCGCCGGACATGCCGGTGATGAAGGCGATCGGTGTTGCTGAAATTTCCGCGCTTCTGCGTGGCGAGATGACGCCTGCGGCCGTCATCGAGCGCGGATCAGCCCTGACCCGTCAATATGCCAAACGTCAGATGACCTGGTTCCGCAACCAGATGGACGAGAGCTGGCGGCGCCACGATCCGCTTGCTGCGGTCGGGACCGGGGAGCCGTCCTGATCTGCCGAACCGCGCCTGCGCATCGGCCGGCAGGATCAGCGGCAGCCTGGCTACGCGAAACGTCTCAGTCCTTGTCGTAGAGGCTGCTCAACGGCTTCTTGAAAAGACTGTCGCGCAAGGATCCCTCCCGCCGCAAGGAGAGCCCACGGGCGGCGCTGGCATCGTCATATGCGCTGCCTGCCGAAGGAAGCGGGTCGCGGCGGATGATGCGGCTGTTGTCCGGTGGCGCCTGGTACAGATCCGGGCGTGCGCCCGGCAGCATGTCGGGTCGGTAGGGCTCCAGCGGCGCTTCTGCTGCTGTTTCCACGGGGTGCCGTTCGGTCTCGCCGGTCAGTTCGCGCCGCCAGCGTTCGAATTCGGCGTTGCCCGCCGGTGCATCCGGCGCCAGGCGTGGACCTACGTCGCTGCCCGACACGCTTTTCTGGAAGGCCGTGATATCCGGTCCTGACACGGCCCGCATACGGGCAATTACGGTGCGCAGGTCGACATTGTCCGGTGTGATTTCGCTGCCCTTGTCCGATACCCCGTTCGCTTTCGGCAACATGTTCGCCTCGACACGCGAAAACTTCATGCGCATCGGCACGCTGATCGCTTCACCAAAGGCGATGGCCTCGCCATTGCCGATCGACGACAGGAAACTGATCGTCGACAGCGAAGAATTCGGAATGGCGGAGCGAATGATCTCCTGGTCGCTGTCATTGGCCAGACGCATGGCAAAGACGGTAGAGCACTGCGACAGGATGGTCTGATCGAGTTCGCCGGGGCGCTGCGTGATGACACCAAGCGAGACGCCGTATTTGCGGCCTTCCTTGGCGATACGGGCGATGGCCTGCCGGGTGGGGAAGAAACCCAGCTCGCGGTCTGCCGGCACATAACGGTGCGCTTCCTCACACACCACCAGCATGTGGATCGCGCCCTCGCTCCACAGCGCCAGCTCGAACGACATGCGGCAGAGGATGGAGGCGACCGAATTCACCACTTCGGACGGAATGCCGGCCAGCTGGAAGGTCGAGATCGGGCGATCTCCACCCGGAATGCGGAAGATGTGCGCGATCGTCTCCATGATCGTGTCATTGATCGTGTTGTTGGAGAACATGAAATGATAGCGCGGATCGTTGATCGCCGAGGTGATGCGCACTTTGAGCGAACGCAGCGCCGGTTTTTCGGAGCGACCTTCCAGGCGACCGATCCGTTCGTCGATCAGCGCCAGGAGGTCGGCGATACGATAGGGAACCGGCGTATCGGCGGTGACAGAACTCTTCTCGCTGGTGCGCCGCATCAGGGGGTTATCGTTGCCGCGAAAGGCGCGTTTGGCCTCCGGGATCACGTCACGCAGGATGTCGAGTTCTTCGGCCACCGGCGTGCGACCGCGAAACAGAACTTCGGCAAACTCTTCGAGCCGCATCAGCCAGAAGGGCAGGTCGAGCGTGTCGGTGTCGATCACGACGGCCTTGTCCGGGAAGGCGGCGGCAAATTCGTTGTGCGGGTCGAGGATCAGGACACGCAGCTTCGGATCGGACTCGATCGCCTTGTGCAGCAGAAGCGAGACGGCGGTGGATTTGCCGACGCCGGTGGAGCCGACAATGGCAAAGTGTTTCGACAGCATGGACGGGATGTGGATCGTTGCGTCGATCGAATCATCCTGGGTCAGCTTGCCGATGACACAGGTATCGGCCTTGCCCGTATCGTAGATGCGCATGAGGTCGGCCGAGCGGATCCGGTGGGCGATGGCGCCGAGATAGGGATAACTCGAAATGCCCCGTGAAAATTCCTCGCGCCCATCCGGGCCGACATGCACCTCGCCGAGCAGTTCCACCTCGATACGGAATTCGTTGTCGCGGCCTTCCGACCATTCCTGCGAGCCGGTCGACATCGAGCAGGTGAGGGCGACCACGCGGTTGTGACCGACGCTGATCGAAATCAGCCGCCCGACGGACCAGAGTTCGGTGAGATCGGTGGTGCCGCTTTCGGCAACGGCGGCTATGGTTGCCCTTGCGCCGCCGCAAGCGACCACGCGGCCCAGCAGCCGGTTTCGCGGGTGCATGCTATCACGCCGATCCTGCTCGCCGGCAGATATGGAGTGGTGCAACTCGTGATTACGCAAACGTCGCCCCTGTCATCGGGCTGGAACTAAGGCACTCTGGCGAAACCGATTTTTGTCGATAACAGCGGGACCATAGAGGCTGCGACTTAACAACTTCTTTCCGAGCCCCGCTCATGAAGTTCGGTTTTGCGACAGCGGTTACCCGTATGCATGCCGAAAGTTACAGCAGCGGCTGACGTTTTGTTGCGCAGTTGCATTGACGTTTCGTAATTTTATGGCTAACAGTTCCCGCCATGATCGTATCGAACGCACTTATCGTGGTGGGAAGGCGCATGGGCAGGACGGTGTAACCGTCCGGCGATAGCCACCCATGCGCAAACCGAAGGCTCCTCAAGGGGCCTTTTTTTATGCCTTCAATCTGGCTACGGCCTCGTGACAATCAGAGCAGACGGACTTTTTGACATGACGGGTACAGACAATCGGATGACTGGGGCGGAGATCGTCCTGAAAGCCCTGAAGGATAACGGGGTCGAGCATATCTTCGGTTATCCGGGCGGCGCCGTGCTGCCGATCTATGACGAGATCTTCCAGCAGGATGACATCCAGCACATTCTCGTCCGTCACGAGCAGGGCGCCGGCCATGCGGCCGAAGGTTATGCCCGCTCCACCGGCAAGGTCGGCGTCATGCTGGTGACCTCGGGCCCAGGGGCGACGAATGCGGTCACCCCGCTGCAGGATGCGCTGATGGATTCGATCCCGCTCGTCTGCCTGACCGGCCAGGTGCCGACCTCGCTGATCGGTTCGGATGCCTTCCAGGAATGCGATACCGTCGGCATTACCCGCCCCTGCACCAAGCACAACTGGCTGGTCAAGGACGTCAACGAGCTGGCTGCCACCATCCACGAAGCCTTCCGCATCGCCCAGTCTGGCCGTCCGGGTCCAGTCGTCGTTGATATCCCGAAGGACATCCAGTTCGCTACCGGCACCTATACGCCGAAGGCGGATCACGTTGCGCAGAAGAGCTACAAGCCGAAGGTCGAGGGCGATCTCAACGCGGTTCGTGCCGCGATCGAACTGATGGCCTCGGCGCGTCGCCCGATCCTCTATACCGGCGGCGGCGTCATCAATTCCGGGCCGGAAGCCACGAAGCTGCTGCGGGAACTGGTGGAACTCACCGATTTCCCGATCACCTCGACGCTGATGGGGCTCGGCGCCTATCCGGCCTCGGGCAAGAACTGGCTCGGCATGCTCGGAATGCACGGCTCCTACGAGGCGAACATGGCGATGCATGATTGCGACGTCATGGTCTGCATCGGCGCGCGTTTCGATGACCGCATCACCGGCCGCCTCAACGCATTCTCGCCGAATTCGCGCAAGATCCATATCGATATCGATCCCTCCTCGATCAACAAGAATGTCCGCGTCGATATCCCGATCGTCGGTGATGTCGGCCGGGTGCTCGAAGATATGGTTCGCCTGTGGCGGGCGCTGCCGAAGAAGCCGGAGGCGGCGCAGACCGCCGAATGGCACCAGCAGGTCGATCGCTGGCGGGCACGCAAGTCGTTCGCCTACAAGAACTCCAACGATGTCATCATGCCGCAATATGCGATCCAGCGGCTCTACGAGGCCTCCAAGGGGCGCGAGACCTATGTGACGACGGAAGTCGGCCAACACCAGATGTGGGCAGCACAGTTCTTCGGCTTCGAGGCGCCGAACCGCTGGCTGACCTCCGGCGGCCTCGGCACCATGGGCTATGGCTTGCCGGCGGCGATCGGCGTACAGGTCGCGCATCCCGAAGCGCTTGTCATCGACATTGCCGGCGACGCCTCGATCCAGATGTGCATCCAGGAAATGTCCTGCGCCATCCAGTACGGTCTGCCGGTCAAAATCTTCATCCTCAACAACCAGTACATGGGGATGGTGCGCCAGTGGCAGCAGCTGCTGCACGGCAACCGCCTGTCGAATTCCTATACGGAGGCCATGCCGGATTTCGTCAAGCTGGCGGAGGCCTATGGTGCGGTCGGCATGTATTGCGACGATCCGAAGGAACTGGACGACAAGATTGCCGAGATGATCGCGGTCAAGCGCCCGGTGATCTTCGATTGCCGGGTTGCCAACCTCGCCAACTGCTTCCCAATGATCCCGTCGGGCAAGGCTCACAACGAGATGCTGCTGCCCGACGAGGCGACCGACGAGGTTGTCGCGTCGGCGATCGACGCCAAGGGGCGGCAGCTCGTTTGATCGACGGTGGGGGACAGGCTAGACTGATCCTGTCCCTTTTCCGATGGAGGTCGGTGCCATGGCCAGAGCAAGAATGAGCGAGGACGGCGCGGTGGTGATCCCGAAATCGATGCGCGATGCGCACGGCTTGAGACCGGGCAGCGAGTTCGAAGTGATCGACGGTGGCGAGACGATCACCTTGCGTCCGCTCGAGACAGACTTGCCGGCCCCTTTTGGTGGGCAGACGCTGACGATGGCGGAATTTCTGGCGTCCATCCCCAAATATGATGGGCCGCCGCTCGATCTGTCGCCTGAGGCATTTCGTCATGCCATCGATCAGGTCGTTATTGAGGATTGGCAGAGGCTGGAGCGCCAGTGGGATGACGACAAGAACGGTTGATACGAACATTCTTGTGCGCCTGCTGGTGCGGGACGACAGCGAGCAGTGGGCGACCGCCGCAAGGCTTGCTGCGGACTACCGTATCGTGGTCGTGCCGACTGTCCTTCTCGAAACGGCATGGGTGCTTCGAAGCCGTTTTCAGTTTGCGCGTGAGCAGATGGTTGTGCTGTTTCGTCACTTGGCGAGCACGCAGGACGTCGTTCTCGTCGAGAGGGAAAACGTGCTGAAGGCCATTGACGCATTTTCGAAAGGCATGGATTTCGCCGACGCCATGCATCTCTACCTCATGAACACGGGTGACACCTTCATCACGTTTGACCGTGATCTGGTGCGGTTCGCCAACACACATCTCAATTCCGTCAGCGTCGAGCTGGCTCGCTGAACAAGAACGTTAGAGGAAATGGACAGACCCATGAATGCACAGCTTCAACCCACCGGCTCGGCCTATTTCATCTCGCCGGAAACCGCGCGCCAGGAACGGCACACGCTCTCGGTTCTGGTGACCAACGAGCCGGGCGTGCTGGCCCGCGTCATCGGCCTGTTTTCCGGCCGTGGTTATAATATCGAGAGCCTGACCGTGTCGGAAACCGAGCATGAGGCCCATCTGTCGCGCATCACCATCGTGACGACCGGAACCCCGACCGTTCTCGAACAGATCAAAGCGCAGCTCGACCGCATCGTCCCTGTTCACCGGGTTGTGGATCTGACGGTGCGCGCCAGCCAGCTCGGCCAGGAACGGCCGATCGAGCGTGAAGTGGCATTGGTGAAGGTTGCCGGTTCCGGCGAAGGCCGCGCCGAGACGCTGCGTCTGGCCGATGCCTTCCATGCCAAGGTGGTGGATGCGACGGTGTCGCATTTCATCTTCGAGATCACCGGCAAGTCGTCGAAGATCGACCAGTTCGTCGCCGTCATGCAGCCGCTCGGGCTGATCGAGGTCTGCCGCACCGGCATTGCCGCGATGAACCGCGGCCCGCAGGGCATGTGATTGTTTGGGAGGGCGGATGGTCGATTGATCGTTCGCCCTTGCCAACCTTATCTGTCCGGAACGGGTCTATTGCGCGATCCTGCCAACGATCTCAGGGCGTCTTGTCGTCGACGACCTGGACGTCCATCACCTCACCGGTCTCAAAGTTGCCAAAGATCATCCAGTAGGTGGGATACGGGATGAAGGGGGCAGTCATGTTTGGCTGCGCCTCCGTGACGAAGGTGCCGGAGCCGGCCATTCCGATGCCGACAGCCGTGTTGTTCGGCGCCACGCTGGAAAACGGTTGGGTTGCCGGTTTCAGCACCGTCGTTTCCGTTGGATTGAAACGATAGTCCGCGTTCCAGGCTGAACTGCTGCCTGCACCGGTTTGCCCGGGGCCTACGACCCAAGCCAGAGAGAAGGGATGGTTTGGTGGGTAGAGTGCCGGATTTTTCTGGAATATCGCCCAGCTGTGACTCAGTTTGTCATCATTTTGGAACGTTAGGGAATAGGTCGGCATCAACTTGCTCCCGCCCACGAGCCGCTCCGTTGGTAGCGTCTGCGGCTTTATTGCGTTGCTCTTGCCGTCATCATTCCACATCTCTACCTAAATTCAACCTGTGATTTCAGGTGAAGTGATGGTGCAGATCGCGGCGATAGAGGCGGGCGAGCCTCCCGTTCTCACAGCATCTCAAGCGGCTGCTTGCGTGTCGGCGGCGGGAAGGCGGCGTCGAGGACGGCCCAGTCCTCATCGCTGATGTCGAGATCAACGGCGCCACGGTTTTCCTCGACGCGTGCCACGCTCGAGGTCTTCGGGATCGCTACGACACCGTCGCGTTCCAGCACGAAGGCCAGTGCCAGCTGGGCGGGCGTTGCCTGGTAGGCCTTGGCGATGCGGATGAGGTCTGGATGCTGCAGAAGCCTTCCCTGTTCGATCGGAGAATAGGCCATGACGGCGATGCCGCGATCCTGGCACCAGGGCAGCAGGTCGAACTCGATGCCGCGGCGCGACAGGTTGAACAGCACCTGGTTGGCGGCGCAGTTTTCGCCGCCCGGCACCGCCAACAGTTCCTCCATGTCATCGACATCGAAGTTGGAGACGCCCCAGGCACCGATCTTACCGGCCTTCTTCAGGCTCTCCATGGCGGCAACCGTGTCTTCCAGCGGATGTTCGCCGCGCCAGTGCAGGAGATAAAGATCGAGATGATCGGTGCCGAGCCGCGTCAGACTCGCCTCGCAGGCCTTGATCGTGCCTTGGCGGCTGGCATTCCACGGATAGACCTTGCTGACCAGGACCACGTCATTGCGCCGCCCGGCGATTGCCTCGCCGACCACCTCCTCGGAGGCGCCGTCGCCATACATTTCCGCCGTATCGATCAGCCTCATGCCGTGGTCGATCGCGGCCCTCAGCGCCGCGATTTCCGCCCGGCGCTGGCCAGGATGTTCGCCCATCTTCCAGGTGCCGATGCCAAGCACCGGAATTTCGGCGCCGGAGGGGAGGGTGACGGAGGGCATGTCTTCATGCATGGCGGGATCCTTCGAACTCAAACGTGCAACCGGCGCGGAAACGTCCTCCAAGATAGCTATGGTTCTTATTCCGATTTCAAGCGTCGGGTCGCAGATGCTCTTCATTCTGCCGCAGCTTCGCGGGAGGAGGGGGCTCACAGTTGAAGCGCCCCTGCCGGATGGCAGGAGCGCTCGGCCTTGCGGCATCAGTTGAAGGAGTTGAAGGATTTGGGGCGATCGCGGCAATCATCGTCGCTGTCGCGTCCGGGAACGCCGACGATATAACGATCGTTGAACCTCTCGGGGTTGTCGATCGCCTCCGCGCGCAGATCATTGGCGAATTCCTGCGCGGGATTGGCGACAGGGACCCCTGGGCTTGGCTGAACACTGACGTGCCCGATCGGAAGGAGAGGCGGGTTCTGATCGAAAGTTGCGGTGAAGATTGCGAAGCCCGCGAGCGGCGAGCTATCGCCGACGTTCGGGATGGGCGCTGTCGTGTTCATGCGAAGCGCGCAGCGAAAGTTCGAAGGTGCCGCGGCGATCTGATTGAGGTCCTTGTTGAACGACAAGGCCGGATTGAACTGGAAGCGGTTGGTTCTCAGATCAAGCGCTCCCTGTCCGTCAATGAGCAGCCCGCGGTAGATGTATTCTGCCGCTGCTGGGCCTGCTGCAAACAGCAGGGCCATCATCAATCCTGTCACGGCCAACAGGCGTCTCATCGTCTGAAGCATGTAGATGTGCGTGTTCATGGTCTTATCTCCATGTGAGGTTGAAGGGTCGCCCGCGAGGCTGTGCCGGCTCCGCCCAGGCCGGAGTTCCATGACGCAGTCTGTTGCTGCGTAGAGCGTGCAGGTCAGTTGCCGGGTCGCGACCGTATCCAGGACGCCTCGGCGACCGGCCGGATGATGTTGTCTGTTCCCATGCTGACGGTTTGGGCTGGCCGCGACGCCGTAAACTCGAGACGTTGGCTCCCATCCAGTTGGGCCTGGTCAAGCAGCTCGCCGGCCCTGCAGTCGTTGAAATGGACCCAGTAGGTGACGGGGTCGACCACAAAGGTCGTGCTGACGTTCATGTGGAACGGAGCGATCAATAATGGGGCGCTGTCGCGGGCGATCCCGTGAAAGATCGGGTAATCAAATCGCGCATTAAGCTGACGGATCGTCAGACCGTCCGAGGAAGGCGTCGCCCGCAGGTTGCTGAAAGCCGGCGCACCAAACGGACCTGCGCGCAGATCGACGAGATTGTCGCGGTCGATATCGGCTTCAATCTCCTGCGATGTGATGAAACGCGGGCTCCCGCCATATTCTCCATGTTCGCCCCAGATGAAGGCGGTGCTGGTCTGCCAGCAGAAGGTCACCCGGGTTCCGGGCGCGGTGGCGCGCGATTGCCAAGCAAGGCTGCGGATATGTGCCGACCCTTCGCTGCGTTCGGGGCGTTGATACAGCACAAAGTTGCCGTGCATGTCCGAATTGTTGATGCAGGTGAGCCGGTATTCCATTCCATGGTCCTCCAGGTGCTACAAGTGTGTGGGTGGCCACACCGACAGCGTGGCCACCTTGTCCGGTCAGGAAACCGTGATCATGTTGTCGAGGTTGAGGACGGCGTTGCGCGAGGTGCGGGCGCCGCCATAGGTGACTTCCACAGCGTTGGTGACGTCTTCGACGTCCATCACGTCACCGGTCTCGAAGTTGCCGAAGATCACCCAGTAGTTCGGATGCGGGGTGAAGACGGCCGTCATGTTCGGCTGTGCCTGCACGGCAAAGGTGCCGGAGCCGGCCATGCCGATGCCGACGGAGGTTTCGTTCGGCTTGACGTTGGAGAGCTGCTTGATCGTCAGCGAGCCGAGCGAACCGCCGGCACTCAGCCCGGAGAAGGTCGTCGCACCGTAATCGTCCTTCTTCAGTTCGATCTGGTTGAGCGCGTTCGGATCGGCCGGAACAACCTGCGAGGCGGCAAAATTGATGCCGGGTTTCAGGATGCCGGTTTCCGACCAGGTGAAGCTGTAGTCCAGCCCCCAGGTGAAGGTGACCCGCGTGCCGGGTGCCGTCGGGCGGGCAAACCAGGCGAGCGAGAAGACATTGCCGGGCATGGTGGACGGCAGCGGCTTCTGGAAGACCGCGAAACTGCCGGAGAGCTGGGAATCGTTGACGCAGGTGAGCGAATAGGTGGTCATGTGTTTAACCTTTCTGTTTCGGTGGGTTCGCCCTGGTGAGGGTGGGGAGCCGACGCTCTTGCCGAGGGGGCGGGCAAGACGCGTCGGCTCATCCGTTCCCCGCTGGTCGCGGGCGGTGGTTCCAGCAGGGGCGGATGTCAGGTCGTGCCGAAGGCCTTGCGGTTCCGGCGCGAAAATCTTGTCGGACGCGGCGTGTCTGCGGCGTCGGTAGCTGTTGTTCCGTGTCTTTTGGGGTGCCCGGCTCCTGTTGATCCGCTGCATCTCGTCTCGACTGGGGTGAGACTAGCCAAGCGGCTTCCCGGCGTCCGGTGGCGAGCGTTCCAAAAACTTGCACCAGCGTTCCAAACCGTCGTCGGATCAGGCATCGCGCAATTGTTCCAGCCAGGAGAGGAGACGCTCCGCCGGCTGCGGGGCTGCTGCGCCCGCCTCTCGGCTGCCGGGCCGGATTCCGGTTCTGCCACCCTTGCGAAAGGCGCGCGGCGTCGTGCCATAGGTGGCGCGGAAGAGCCGGCTGAAATGCGCCTCGTCGGCAAACCCCGCCGCATAGGCGATCTCGCCGATATTGCGGCTCGACAGAGCCGGGTCGGCGAGATCGACGAGCGTGCGGCGCAGCCGACGGCGGCGAATATAGGTTTCGACGCCGCCTGCACTGTCGAACTGGCGAAACAGCTGGCTGCGCGACAGCCCGAACCGGGCGATGATCTTGGCGGGGACGAGATCCGGATCGCCGAGATTGTCCTCGATGAAGCGACGGATGTCCCGCCCGCGCCGCAGTGTCTCGCGTGCCGTCTCGGGTCCCTCCGCAGCGGCAAGGCAGAAGGCGAGCGGTGTGCGCAAGACTGCGGCAAGCCCCGAGGCTTCCCCTCGATCGGCATAGGCCGGCATGCGGATCAGCATCTGCGCGAGATCGATCAGAAAACGGGCGGCAAGCCGTTCTCCCCGCAGCAGGCGAAGCTCGGATATGTCCGGCGGTGCCACCGATGCCGGGAGAAACATGCGCGGCAGGATGAGATGGACGGCCTCGCCCGGCCCCATCGAGAAGGCGAGTTCGCCCCGCAGATCCGCCACAGCCACATCGCCCGGCCGCAGCCGCTGCGGGCGCGGCGCGCAGAATGCCAGCGATCCCTGCAACGGGATCGTCACCACAAGGTGATCAAGATCATCGAGGTTCAGCCGGATCGGCGTCCGCCGGAACCGGCCCGTCACACCGGTCATATGGCAGACGAGAAAGAAACCGAAATGATGCACCGACAGGCTTTCTGCACCATCCATGCGGCGGCGTGCGGGAAACGGTTTCCAGTCGAACAGCGTGCTGACCAGCGACTGCCAGCCGGGCGTGTCTCCGGCGGCCGCCACGCCGACGGCAATCCGCTCCATCGGCTCGGACGCAACAACAGATGCGGTGCTGGTCGGATCGCGTGATCCCACATATGTCCCCGGAAGAGAAATGTGGGAAGGAATATAATCCTATTAACTTTCGATTGTATAGGAGTTAATTCAATCAACCTCCGGTGACGTGGCGTGATGATTGCCAATCAGCTGCCCGATCCGTCCCCTGCCTGGTTGCCCGCTTGACCCATTGGCCGTTCGGTGCTGTCTAGCTGTGATCCGTCGGGAGAATGTGATGAGCGGCCAAGACCACCACCATGACCATGATCACCCTCATGATGACCATCATGAGCACGCGCATGACCATGACCACGAGAACCACTATTCCGACATGCAGGCGAGGGTTCGGGCGCTCGAAACACTTCTGACGGAAAAGGGGCTGGTGGATCCGGCGGCGATCGATGCGATCGTCGAGACCTACGAGACGAAGGTCGGCCCGCGCAATGGTGCCCGCGTCGTGGCGACCGCCTGGAGCGATCCGGATTTCGCCGACTGGCTGAAGCGCGATGCGACCGCAGCAATTTCCAGTCTCGGTTATACCGGCCGCCAGGGCGAGCACATGCGGGCGGTGTTTAATACGGAGGAGACGCACAATCTCGTCGTCTGCACCTTGTGCTCCTGTTATCCCTGGTCGGTGCTGGGTCTGCCGCCGGTCTGGTACAAGGCGCCGGCCTACCGCTCGCGCGCCGTCATCGATCCGCGCGGGGTGCTTTCGGAATTCGGCCTTGATCTGCCTGAGGAAACAAAGATCCGTGTGTGGGATTCGACTGCCGAATTGCGTTATCTGGTGGTGCCCGTGCGCCCTCAGGGAACAAAGGGCTGGACAGTCGAGCAACTCGCCGATCTCGTCACCCGCGACAGCATGATCGGCACCGGCCTTGCACGTCAGCCGGAGGTGCTGCGATGAACGGACCGCATGATCTCGGCGGACAGATGGGGTTCGGCCCGGTCGCGCCGGAGCCGGATGAGCCTTATTTTCATGCCGAATGGGAAGAACGGGCGCTGGGGCTCACTCTGTCCTGTGGTGCCTTCGGGGCCTGGACGATCGACGAGAGCCGGCATGCACGGGAAAATATTCCTCCGGCCGCTTATCTCTCGGCGAGCTATTACGAGATCTGGATCCGCGCGCTGGAGACGCTGTTGTCGCGCCACGGTTTCGTGACCCCTCGGGAGCTGGCAGCAGGCCAGTCGGAGACGCAAGGTGCTCTTCCGAAGCGGGTGCTCAAGGCCGACATGGTGGCGGGCGTTCTCGCACGCGGCGGGCCATGCGACCGGCCGGTCGAGGCGGCGCCGCGTTTCGTGGTGGGGCAGGCGGTGCGCACGAAAAACCTCAATCCCGTGACCCATACCCGCCTGCCGCGTTATGCCCGGGCCAAGACAGGTGTCATCGAAGCGGTGCAGGGCTCCTTCGTTTTTCCCGACGACAATGCGCATGGCCACGGCGAAAACCCGCAATGGGTCTACACCGTCGTTTTTGACGGGCTGGAGATCTGGGGCGAGGGGAGTGACCCGACGCTGACGGTGTCGGTCGATGCCTGGGAGAGTTATCTTGAGCCAGTGTGAAACGTCGTCCCCGCTTGTCCAGTCGCCGGGGCTGCCAAGCACGGAGAACGGGGAGCCGGTGTTTGCCGAACCGTGGCAGGCGCAGGCCTTTGGCCTCACGGTGCATCTGTTCGAGCGTGGGCTGTTTTCCTGGAGCGAATGGGCGGGTCATCTGTCGCATCAGGTGCATCGCCCGGAACGGGCCGCGGACGGATCGGATTATTTCGAGGCCTGGGTCGCGGCACTCACCCATCTTCTCGTCGAAAAAGGCATAGCCGACGAGGCAAGCGTGTTTGCCCTGCAGCAAAGCTGGCAGCGGGCGGCAGAAGCCACCCCGCATGGCCGGCCGATCGAACTGTCGAACGATCCGATGGCAAAACCGCGTCAGGCGGGAAACTGTTTATAACATTCCTCCGCCACGTCTCGCAGCAGATCGCGTGAGATCTCCCCGGTCACGGCATAACCGAAGCCGTTGTCGATCCAGTAGAAGGTTTCCACCGATCCGCTGGTCGCGAAACGAAAGCTTGTTTCCCGGTTCTCGGCATTCCGACCGACCAGCATGGTCAGCCTTTGCCCCTGCTGATCCTCGTACATAAAGAGGGCACCAGGCCCGCCTTCGACGGGTACCAGGCGGCCACCGACCAGTTGAAAACCAAGCCGCGATAGATCGGGCACCGCAAGCCGCTCATAGGAGAGGCGTTTGCCGAGCCAGGCGGCGAGGTGCGCCTCCTGCTCCGCGGCCACTTCGACGGGATGGCGTTTTTCGCTGGCATAGATCAGGTAGGCGGTTTCGGCCTCCTGCGGCAGGCTGGTGCGCTGGAGAGGTGCTGCAGCGTCCGGATGCTGGGTCAGGGAAATCAGATAACCGGTGCCGCAGCCGGTCAGGAACAGAAGACAAGCCGCGGCCACCCGGTTCCAGGCGAAGCGTGGCGAAGGGCGTGGCTGACGCACCATGGCTGCGTCGGATGGCGTCCGCCGGGCATGGCCGGCAAAGGCCTTGCGGATGGCGTCGTTCTGGGCCTGCCAATCGGCGACCTGTTTTGCCGCGTGCGGGTGATCTGCCAGCCACAGACGGATGGCAGCCTGCCTCGCTTCATCCAGAAGACCGTCGGCGAACGCGTGCAGTTCATCCTCATCGGGTGCGGGAGGGTGGGCGGTCATGTCTGTCTCCTCAGCGGAATGACGTTTTCCGCTGCCATCGTATCGGATATCTTCTGCCTGGCGCGCGAGAGGCGCGACATGACGGTGCCAAGCGGGATCTGCAGCAGGTCAGCCACCTCCTGGTAAGGCATGCCCTCGATGACCACCAGCATCAGGACCATCCGCTGGTCCGGCGACAGGCTGTTTAATGCCGCCTCCAGACGCATTCGTCCGATCGGGTCCGGTTCCGCCTGGGGCACCGGCACATCCAGGGCTTCGTCCAGCGGCGCGGTCGGGTGGCGACCATGGCTGCGCCGGCTGTTGCGGTAACGATTGCTGATGATGGCGAGCATCCAGCTGCGCAGGTTCAGGCCGCGCCATTGGGCGCGGCGGGACAGGGCCGCCACGATGCCATCCTGCAGCAGATCCTCGCCTTCGGCATCCGACCGCGCCAGACTGCGGGCGAAACGCCTGAGCGCCGGGAGGAGGGCCAGCAACTGGCCCTCGAAGCTTATATCCTGCGGCTCCGTCATGGTGCTGACGCTAACAGAGAATCAGGGTCTTGCCACGTCCCAGACACCGTTGACGCCGTCCCCGGTTGTATCGCCGGCGGCCTTGTCCTTGATCCAGAAATACAGCGGCATTCCGCCCTTGGCCCATTGTTTGGTGCCGTCCTTGCGGGTGATCACCGAAAAGGCGCCGTCTGCCTTCGCGTCGGCGGCGGCCGTCAGCGGCGGCCAGTTGGCCAGGCACTGGCCTTCGCAGTTGGAAACGCCCTGCGTATCCTTGCGGAAGGTGTAGAGCGTCATGCCGTTTTCGCCGGCAAGGGCCTTTCCTTTGGTGGTATCGACCGTCTTTACCGGAGCGCCGGCGGCGAATGCGGACGTGACCGGTCCGGAAATCCCGAGCGAAAGCGCGAGGCCGGCAAGAGCGATGAATGCGTTGCGGTTGGAAAACATGAAACTTTCTCCCTCAATGAACCGGTCGTCGTGACCGGACAAACAGGAGACACCGCAGCCTTCCTGTTTATTCCCGCCCTTCCCGGATTTTTTCGGTTGTCACCGCAGGCAGAATCCTGCCAAGTCGCGCCATGCAGTTTGCTCCGCAACAGGATGAGGCCCTCAAGGCCGTTTCGAAATGGCTGAAGGACGGGCGAAGCCCTGTCTTTCGCCTGTTCGGTTATGCCGGAACGGGCAAGACGACGCTTGCCCGGCATTTTGCCGAAAATGTCGATGGCGACGTGTTGTTTGCCGCCTTCACCGGCAAGGCAGCGCAAGTGCTGCGGTCACGCGGCGCCTCCAATGCGAAAACCATTCACTCGCTGATCTACCGCCCGCGTGGCGAGGAAGCGGTGGAAGATGAGGAAACGGGCAAGACCTCCGTCTCGCCGATGTTTTCCATCAACCGGCAAAGCCCGGTCGCCAAGGCGGCACTGATCGTCATCGACGAGTGCTCGATGGTGGATGAACAGCTCGGCCGCGACCTGATGAGTTTTGGCACGCCGATTCTCGTCCTCGGCGATCCCGGCCAGCTGCCGCCCGTCTCCGGCGGTGGCTTCTTCACCGAACAGGAGCCGGATTATCTCTTGACGGACATCCACCGCCAGGCGCGTGACAATCCGATCATCCAGCTCGCCATGCATGTGCGTGAGGGCAAGGAGATCATGCACGGCGATTACGGAACCGCGCAGGTGATTTCCCGCAACGAGGTCAACCAGCAACTGGTGCTGGAGGCGGACCAGGTGCTGGTCGGCACCAACAAGACACGGCGGCGCTACAATCAGCGCCTGCGCGAGCTTAAAGGGTTTTCGCTGCCCTATCCGCAATCGGGCGACAAGCTGGTCTGCCTGCGCAACGATCCGGCCAAGGGGCTGCTCAACGGCTCGCTCTGGCAAGTGATGAGTTCTTCGCGCGAAACCGTCAAACCCGGCATCAACCTGATGATCCGTCCGGAAGACGACGACATGGATCGCGGTGCGGCGAAGATCAAGCTTTTGAAGCAGGCCTTCGAAGAAGAGGGGGAGATCCCCTGGACGACCAAGAAGCGCTACGATGATTTCGATTTCGGTTATGCGCTGACCGTGCACAAGGCTCAAGGGTCGCAGTGGAACAAGGTCGTGCTGTTCGACGAAAGCTGGGCGTTTCGCGATACACGCGAGCGCTGGCTCTATACGGCCATCACCCGCGCGGCCGAGACGATCACCATCGTCCGCTGACGACCTCCGTTACCGGCGAAGCGAGGCGACATGTACCATCAGGTCGCGGTCGCTCTTGCCGGAGGATTGCGCGATATCGCCCATCGAACGATCCGCGGCGGCGGCGGCAAAACCCTTGTCTTTGAGGAAGCTGATCACCTCTTCCTCCGTCCGGCCGACCAGGCTTGCGATCTGCGAGGGCTTTGCTGCGGAAATCAACTGCAGGATGGCGACCTGCGGCGGCGCGCCCTTCTGGCCGTTGCCGGAGCCAAGCGGGATGAAGAAGGCCAGCGAAGCCAGGAGCGACAGCGCAAGCGCAATCGCCATCGGTGCCCGCTTGAAATAGGCCGTCATCGGCCGCCAGTTCTTCCATAGATGCAGCACGAAGGGCAGGATCAGCACCATGCTCAGCCATTCGTGGATGCCGTGGAAGGCCATCGGTCCCCAGTGAAAGAACAGTGCGATGCCGGACACCAGCGACACCAGAAACAGACCGGTGATCAGCGGTGTCGCGTAACGAAGGAGAAGGTTTGCCATCAGGTTCCTGCTTCAGATTAGAATCGTTCTGAAGAAAACCTAAAGGGATGGCTCGCCGCCGTCACGTTACAAAACGGCAATCATGGTTTTGCCATAATTCAACTTGGGTCCTGTCCCACGCATGGTTGGGAGCGGAAACTAATGGGGCATGATGCCGATCATGACGGCCTTGGCCGCGGCCTGAAACCGGTTGCTGGCGCCGAGTTTCTCCATCAGCTCGTCTTCGAGCCGGACGAGTGCCGCAAGGTCGATCCCCAGCCGTTCGGCCAGTTCCCGGCCACTGTAACCTTCCATCATCAGGATCAGGCAGCGCCGTTCGAGATCCGATACGGAGGGGCGATGTTCGACACGCACGCCCGACAGGACTTCTGTGCGTTCGATCAGGGTCCGGATCTGCTGGATCTGGCGGTTGATCGAGGAGAGATCGGCGGTGATTTCCCGTTTGCGCGCTTCCAGCGCCTGCTGGAACAGATTGTCGGCCTCTTCCTGGGTCCGGGCGTCGCCCAGTTCCTCCATCAGGTCCTGGATGGCGGCGAGCGAAATGCCGATCTCGCGGCAGGCGCAGATGACGGCCATCCGGCGGATGTTCTCCGCGTCATAGACCCGCATCGTTCCGAGCCGCTCGGCCTTGATCAGCCGCTTTTCCTCGTAGAAATGCAGGGTTCGATGGGTGACGCCGAAAAGATCCGCCATATCGGCAATCGGCAGAGGTGCGTGGCGCGCTGCATCCGCCCGGGCGAACCTGGGCAGAAAGACCATTGTTTCCTGCCGGCCCTCCCATGGTTCGGCTGGTTTGCCGTAAAAGAAATCCGATTGCATTGACACCTCCCGCATCTGGCCGAAAGCCCGCTTTCGGCATTTTATCGTTTCCTTCCCAGCGACGGCTCTGGCCGTCTTATAGTTGTTCTAAAATTAGCAACTTTTGATATAAATGAAACTGCGATTCCATCACCACAAGAATTCATAGAGGCTTCAGCATTTTGCATGTGTTCTGGCGGCGCGTGCCGTTGCCGGCCTGCTGCGGTTTGGTCTAGACAATCTACTCATCTGCCGAAGGAACAACCGCGATGCCCGCCAAGCTTTCCGTCAATCTGAATGCCGTCGCCATGCTGCGCAATCGCCGCGATCTGCCCTGGCCGAGTGTCGCTCACCTCGGACGGATCGCGCTGGAAGCAGGCGCCTATGGGCTGACGGTGCATCCGCGCCCTGACCAGCGGCACATCCGGTTTTCCGACCTTCCGGTGCTGCGGGCATTGATCGATGATGCGTTCCCCAATGCCGAGTTCAATATCGAAGGGTATCCGAGCGAGGATTTTCTCGCTCTGTGCGAACGCACCGAGCCGGAACAGGTGACGCTGGTGCCGGATGATCCGTCGCAGGCCACCTCCGATCACGGTTTCGATTTCCGCCAGCAGGGCGAGATGCTGAAGCCGATCGTCGCGCGGCTGAAAGCCAAGGGCATGCGTGTTTCGCTGTTTGCCGATGGCGATGGCGACGAAGAGGCGGTGAAGCTTGCCAAGGCGACCGGTGCCGATCGCATCGAGCTTTATACCGGCCCTTATGGCGGCTGTTTCGATGCGCCGGACAAGGCCAAGGAGATGCTGGAGCTGCTGGGACGGACCGCCGATGCGGCCAAGGCCGAGGGTCTCGGCGTCAATGCCGGGCACGATCTGACGGTCGCCAACCTGCCGGCGCTGGCAAAACGCATTCCGCATCTTGCCGAAGTCTCGATCGGTCACGGGTTGACCGCCGATGCGCTGGAATACGGCATGGCCGAGACCGTGCGCCGTTTCCGTCGCGCCTGCGGCGAGGCAATCTGACCCCATTCTTCTGACCTTAGCAGGCCGTTCAGGCGGGCCTGAGGTCCAGCACCCAGGTCTGGCCGGTCAGTTCCGGCCCGAACATCCTGTGCCGCTCCTCGGACACCAGGCGAAAACCTGCCTTCCGGTAGATCGACCGCGCGGCCTCCAGATTGTCATTGGTCCACAGCGATAACTGACGATAACCGCACTGGCGGGCGAAGTGGATCGCCTCGGCGACGAGCAGTTTGCCGAGGCCGAGACCGCGGGCGGTGCCATCCACATAAAGCAGGCGCAGTTTGGCGATGCCCTCGCCGCCGTTGGCAATAAAGACAGAGCCGACACGGCGTCCGTTCCGTTCGGCAATCCATCCCCGTTCCAGAGCCGGGTCGAAGCTCTTCAGGTATTGCCCTGCTACCTCGGCGGCCAGCGCCTCGAACTGGTCATTCCAGCCGAAGGTTTCGGTGTAGAATCGCGTTTGCGCCTCGATCACCCAGCCCATGTCGCCGGGCCGGTGCTGACGCAGGATCGCCGGAGTGTTGTTGTTCTCTGCCAAATCAAGCAGATCCCGGACAGTCTTCATGGCGTCCACCAGGGTGTTTTTCGCGTCGGTATCAAGCGGCGCCAGCGACTGTTCGATCTGCCGGCGCGATTGGTCGCCAAGCGTTTGCCACTCCGATTGGCCGGCGTCGGTCAGAAACAGGTTCTGGCTGCGGCGATCGTTGGCGTCGCGTTCGCTGCGCAGCAGGTTTTCCGCGCGTAACCGCCGCAGGATGCGGCTGAGATAAGCGGGATCGAGCGTGAGGTCGCGGGTGAGATCTGCGGCGGTCACGCCGGGCCGTGCACCGATTTCGTAGATCACCCGCGCTTCCGTCAGGGAATAAGGTGACTGCAGATAGGCTTGCGACAACAGGCCGAGGTGGTCGGTATAAAAGCGGTTGAAGCGCCGGATGGTATCGAGCAGATCGGACATGGTCGCCTCCCATATAGGAGACTTTGTCCATTATTTCGTTGACTGAGTCAACTATATGCCGGCGGCGCGCAAGGCGCACGCCACCGGCTCTTCCGGCTGATCAGGCGGTGGTCAGCCGAGCGCTGCCTTGTGGGCGGCGAAGAAGTCCGCGACGGTCTGCGGCTTGCGGCCGGTCAGGCTCTCGAAATCGTCGGTGACCATGTCGAAATTGCCGGCGCGAATATTGGCATCGGCGGTGACCACCAGCTGGACGACAAATTCCGGCATGCCGGCACCGCGCAGGCCACCGGCGAGCTGTTCGTCGCTGACCTGGACCACAGCGAGCGGCTTGCCGGTCAGGTTCGAGACGATCTCGGCAATCTCTTCGGCGGTCAGAGATTGCGCGCCCGTCAGCGTCAGGAGGGCGTTGCCTTCCGGCGGAGAGACCAGTGCGGCGGCCGCCGCTGCCGCGCAGTCCGCACGAGAAATGTTCGGCAGGCGACCGCCTGCCTGCGACGTGTACCAGCTGCCGACCTCGAGCGCGTGCGGCAGGCCCATGAAATGGTTGTCGGTATACCAGGAATTGCGCAGGATCGTGTAACGCAGGCCGCTCGCCTTGATGGCCTCTTCCGTTCCCAGGTGATCCGGGGCGAAGCTGATCAGCGATTTGTCCGGGTTCGGCATCGACGTATAGAAGATGTGCTTCACGCCCGCCTTGACGGCGGCGGCAACGGCTGCCTTGTGCTGCGCAAGCCGCTTGCCGGGCACCGCCAGTTCATCCGTCGAAATCAGCAGAAGGCGGTCGATACCGGCAAAGGCGGCTTCGAGGCTTGCCGGATCGTCGAAATCGGCAGCGCGGGTTTCGACGCCCTTGCCGGCAAGGTCGGCAAGCTTGGCCGGATTGCGGCTCGCAGCCACGATCTGATCGGCGGCAACGCCGTCATTTGCCAACAGATTGGCCAGCACGGCGCTGCCCAGTTGGCCGGAGGCACCGGTCACGAGAAGTTTCGTCATCAGTCATGTCCTTCACTGGAGACTGCGGGATGCAGCCTTGAAACTTGCTCTCAATTTGAGAGTAGCACTAGACTATGAATTGACTGCGGCCTGTAAAGAAGGCAGTTTTGCGGGAGATCGTTACCTTCAGGGAACCAGCATGGATCAGCGCACGCCTCGCGAACTCTTGAGTTTTTCATCCTGCGACAAACAGGAATGGAATGCCGACAATTGCCCGGTGCGCGATGTCATGAACCAGATCGCCGGCAAGTGGGCGACGCTTCTTCTACTGGCGCTGTCGGAGAAACCCTACCGTTTCGGCGAGTTGCGCCGTCTCGTCCCCGATATCTCCCAGCGCATGCTGACCCAGACGCTGCGCGACCTGCAACGCGACGGTTATGTGGAACGGACGGTTTTCCCGACCAAACCACCGAGCGTCGAATACAAGATGACACCACTCGGCCATTCGCTGTTTTCGCGGTTGCAAGGCGTGATGTCCTGGGCCGCTGCGCATCATGGGGAGATCCGGGCGGCGCGCGAAAAATTCGATGCGTCCGAGCTCGCTGCCTGACGTTTCTTTCGGTGCCAGCGGTTTTCAGCCTTCCGGGTTCGGCAGCGTCCGGTCGTTCTTGCACTTCGACAAGGGAAGCTGTTTGACGGAGCGGATCTCGGTGATGCGCATCTCCGCCTTGTCGGTTTCCACCGACATGCAGGCGCAGGCGTAACCGTAATAACCATTGGTCTGCACGAACTGGCCGGCAGAAAAATCCGGCATGTTGTCGATGCCGTCCGGTTCCAGGTCCGAGCCCTGGGTCAGGATCGTCCACGATCCGTCGCGATCATCCAGCCAGTAATTGCCGGGCGTCGGGTTCTGCACCCAGCCGCAGCGGTTTTCCGCTGCCGTTGCCTGCGATGCCAGAAGCCCGGTGCCGACCGCCAAGGTCAGCGCAAGAAAATTCATCCGCATGGTCGCCACTCCCTCCACTTCCTTCGCCTTGCATAAGATGTTGTTGCGATTCTTGCCAGACCTTCCGATTCCCCTCTTGACGTCTTCGGTCCGCCCGCTTAAACGGAAGGAACCGTACCGTACGGTACGCAAGACTGCGTGATGCACCGATGTGCGCTCAGCAGCGTTATGATGTGCAAGAGGGAGGGTTTGCAACGTGTCCGCCGAGCTGTCAGAAATGCCGGAGTTTTCGCCCCGCCAGAACGAGGTTCTGGAGCAGGCGCTCAAGCTTCTGGTGGATGGCGGCGAAAAAGCGTTGACGACCTCCGGCCTGGCGCGGGCTGCCAACTGTTCCAAGGAAAGCCTCTACAAATGGTTTGGCGATCGCGACGGTCTTCTGGCCGCGATGATCGCCCATCAGGCGAGCAAGGTGCGCACCTTCGAGCGGGGTTCGGCGCGGCTGACGCCCGATCTTCTGCGCGAGCATCTGGAAACCTTTGGTCGTGACCTGCTGGAAGTGCTCTCCGGCGAGGTGTCGCTGGCGCTCAACCGTTTGGCGATCGGCCAGGCCAGCCGCGAAGGCTCCAAGCTCGGCCGGTTGCTGATCGAGCACGGCCGGCGGCAAATCGACCGGCGCGCCATCGGCCTGATGGAGGCCGGGCGCCGGGCGGGGCTGTTGCGTTTCCACGATGCCGACAGCGCCTATCACACACTTTACGGCCTCATCGTCTCGGATCTGCATGTGCGCATGCTGCTCGGCGAACCGGGGCTGAAGGACAATCAACGCCAGGCGGCGAGGGCGGTCGACGCCTTCCTGCAGCTGCATGGCGTCTCAACGGATACCGGGGGCGCCCAGCGGGCGTCTGCGGGCAGGTAAACCAAGCTTTATAACAACGCATAGGGAAGGACGAACTCACATGCGCGTCTATTACGATCAGGATGCCGATCTCAACCTCATCAAGTCGAAGAACGTGGTCATCGTCGGCTACGGCTCCCAGGGTCGCGCTCACGCGCTGAACCTGAAGGATTCCGGCGCAAAGAACGTCGCGATTGCACTGAAGGCCGGTTCGCCGACCATCAAGAAGGCCGAAGCCGACGGTTTCAAGGTGATGACCGTTGCCGAAGCCGCTGCCTGGGCCGACCTCCTGATGATGGCGACCCCGGACGAACTGCAGGCCGACATCTACAAGGCCGATATCGCACCGAACATCCGTGATGGTGCCGCAATCGCCTTCGCACACGGCCTCAACGTGCATTTCGGCCTGATCGAGCCGAAGTCGACGGTCGACGTCGTCATGATCGCGCCGAAGGGCCCGGGCCACACGGTTCGCGGCGAATACCAGAAGGGCGGCGGCGTGCCGTGCCTGGTTGCCGTTCATCACAATGCTTCCGGCAACGCGCTTGATCTGGCGCTCTCCTACGCCTGCGGCGTCGGCGGCGGCCGTTCGGGCATCATCGAGACCAACTTCAAGGAAGAGTGCGAAACCGACCTCTTCGGCGAACAGGTCGTTCTGTGCGGCGGTCTCGTCGAGCTGATCCGCGCCGGTTTCGAAACCCTGGTCGAAGCCGGTTACGCGCCGGAAATGGCCTATTTCGAGTGCCTGCACGAAGTGAAGCTGATCGTCGACCTGATCTATGAAGGCGGCATCGCCAACATGAACTACTCGATCTCCAACACGGCCGAGTGGGGCGAATATGTCACCGGTCCGCGCATCATCACCGCCGAAACCAAGGCTGAAATGAAGCGCGTTCTGCACGACATCCAGACCGGCAAGTTCACCTCGGAATGGATGCAGGAATACCGTTCGGGTGCTGCCCGTTTCAAGGGCATCCGCCGCATGAACGACAGCCACCAGATCGAGGAAGTCGGCACGAAGCTGCGCGCCATGATGCCCTGGATCGGCAAGAACAAGCTGGTCGACAAGTCCGTCAACTAAGGCGGCTCGCCGATCCCGGTCATCTCCGTGGCACGCCTTCGGCGATGCGGGATCGGCAAGAACAAGCTGGTCGACAAGTCTGTCAACTAAGTCGGCTTGCCGATCCCGGTCATCTGGTTCGCACGCCTTCGGCGATGCGAGGATCGGCAAGACCAGGCTGGTCGACAGGTCGGTCAATGAAGACCTGAGCCCGTTCGGGCTGGACAAGGCAGACAATCAAAACGAGGCCGGGCAGTCATTTGCCCGGCCTCTTTCGTTGGCGCTCTGCCTGCTTTTTTACGGTCGTCCGCCTTAGAGATCGGCATATGCCTGATGTCTCATGCAGCCAAAACGCCGATCTGATGGGTTTTCGGTTCTGGCACGCCGATTGCTTTCCAGTCTTGTATGCAAGATTTGTCCACCTCGCCGCCACAGCTCCAGTCGATCGACAAGGCGATTGTCGATGCCATCCTGTCGGCGCGCATCCAGCCGGGCGCGCGGCTCAACGAAAACCAGCTCGCGACGCTGTTCTCCGTCTCGCGCACCCGTGTGCGCGAAGCGATGATGCGGCTTGAGGCGCGCTGCATCGTCACCGTCAGCCCGCGGCGCGGCTGGTTCGTGGCCGAACCCTCCGCCGAGGAGGCGCGGCATGTCTATGGCGCTCGCCGCATCGTTGAATACGGGCTGTTGCGCTCCATGCCGGCGCTTTCCGAGGCGGATCGGGCAGCACTCCACCAGCATCTGGAGGAAGAACGCCAGGCGATTGCGGCCGGCGACCGGCAGAGGCTCACCTGCCTGATGGGAGATTTCCACATTCGTCTTGCGGAGATTGCCGGCAATCCGGTGCTCCGCGAGGTGCTGCGTGACCTGACCGCGCGCACCATCCTGATTTCGCTGCTCTACCAGTCGGAATTCCACGCCCTGCAATCGCATGAGGGCCATTGCGCCATCGTGACCGCGCTGGAGGCCGGAGAGCCGGAGGCTGCGGCGGCACTCGCAATCCAGCATCTCGACGAGGTGGAGGAGGGGCTGGATCTCACGCGCCGCCCCGATCCGCTCGCCGATCTGCGCCGCAGCCTTCAACCGGATTTGGAGGCGGGTCTTTCGTCCCTGTCGTCCATGCCATTCACCAACCACAGATAACCCTCAAAGGAGAACGCATTCATGTTGACCAGACGTCTTTTTGTCGCCGCCGCTGCCCTTGCCGCTTCGCTCGGTTTTGCCGGTGTTTCGCATGCCGATGCCCTGGCGGACATCACCGCCCGCGGCACGCTGCGGGTGGCCGTGCCCCAGGATTTCCCGCCCTTCGGCAGCGTCGGCGCCGACATGACCCCGCAGGGTTATGACATCGACATGGCCAAGATGATCGCCGAGAAAATGGGCGTGAAGGTGGAACTGGTGCCGGTGACCAGCGCCAACCGCATTCCCTACCTGCAGACCAACAAGGTGGATCTCGTCATCTCCAGCCTCGGCAAGAATGCCGAGCGCGAAAAGGTCATCGACTTCTCGACCGCCTACGCACCCTTCTTCAACGGCGTGTTCGGTCCGGCCGATCTGGCGCTCTCCAAGGCCGAGGACCTGAAGGGCAAGACGGTTGCCGTTACCCGCGGTTCGGTCGAAGACCTGGAACTGACGAAGATTGCGCCGTCGGACGCCACCATCAAGCGCTACGAAGACAATAACGGCACCATCTCCGCCTTCCTCTCCGGCCAGGTGGAAGTCGTGGCGACTGGCAACGTGGTTGCTGCCGCCATCCTCGCCAAGAACCCGCCGAAGCGCCCGGAGATGAAGTTCCTGATCAAGAACTCGCCTTGCTATATCGGCCTCAACAAGAACGAGGCAGCGCTTCTGGAGAAGGTCAATGCCGTGGTCGCCGCTGCCAAGGCTGACGGTTCGCTGAATGCGATTGCCAAGAAGTGGCTCGGCCAGGACCTGCCGAAGGATCTCTGATCCCGTCATCGCTAAGCCATCCCGGTTCTGCCGGGATGGCACCTTCTCCGGCCAGCGCAAGGGGATCCTGACGTGAGCTACCAATTCGATTTCCTGTGGCTTGGCGAATACTGGCCGCAGATTGCCAAGGGTATTGCCATCACCGGCCAGCTGACGCTTGTCGGCGGGGTGGTCGGCGTGTCGCTCGGCATTGCCTGTGCCTGGGCGCGGGCGCTTGGCCCAGGCTTCCTGAAGCCGGTCGTCGGCGCTTATGTGGAACTGATCCGCAACACGCCCTTCCTCATCCAGCTGTTTTTCATCTTCTTTGGTCTGCCATCGCTCGGGGTCCAGCTCGGCGAGCTGTCGGCCGCCAATCTGGCGATGATCATCAATCTCGGCGCCTACAGCTGCGAGATCATCCGCGCCGGCATCCAGGCGACGCCGAGAGGCCAGTTCGAGGCGGGCGCGAGCCTTGCCATGACCCCCTTCGAGACCTTTCGCCATGTGGTGCTGGTGCCCTCGCTGCAGCGCATCTGGCCGGCGCTCTCCTCGCAGGTGGTGATCGTCATGCTGGGCTCGGCGGTTGTCTCGCAGATCGCCGTGGAAGACCTCACCTTTGCCGCGAACTTCATCCAGTCGCGCACCTTCCGCGCCTTCGAGGCCTATATCGTCTCGACCCTGATCTATCTGGCGCTCGCCATCCTGCTGCGGCAGGCCATGCTGGCGCTCGGCGGCCTTGTCTTTCCGAGGAGGGCGGCACGATGACCGAATTCACCACCTGGGACATCCTGCGCAACCTGTTGCTGGCGACGCGCTGGACGCTGCTGCTGTCGCTCGTCTCCTTCATCGGCGGCAGTGTGGTCGGCCTTTGCCTTCTGTGGCTGCGCATCAGCCCGCGGGCCGCGCTGCGCCGCCTCGCCAAAGGCTATATCGAGCTTTTCCAGGGCACGCCGCTTCTCATGCAGCTGTTCATCGCCTTTTTCGGCCTCGGCCTGTTCGGCATCGATGTGCCGGCCTGGCTTGCGGCGGGGGTGGCGCTCGTCCTCTGGTCGGCGGCGTTCCTCGCGGAAATCTGGCGCGGCTGCGTCGAAGCGATCGCCAAGGGGCAATGGGAGGCGTCCGCCAGCCTCGGCATGGGCCGGCTGCAGCAGATGCGCTACGTGATCCTGCCGCAGGCGCTGAAGATCGCCATTCCGCCGACTGTCGGTTTTTCGGTGCAGGTCATCAAGGGCACGGCGCTCACCTCCATCATCGGCTTCGTCGAACTGTCGAAGGCCGGCACCATCGTCACCAATGCCACCTTCCAGCCCTTCACGGTTTATGGGCTGGTGGCGCTCATCTATTTCGCCCTCTGCTGGCCGTTGTCGAAATCCAGCCAGATCCTCGAAAGGAAGCTCAATGTCGCTCATCGAAATCACTGAAGTCCGCAAGAGCTTTGGCGACAACGAGGTGCTGAAGGGCATCAATCTCGATGTCGAACCGGGTGAGGTGATCGCCATCATCGGCAAGAGCGGATCGGGCAAATCGACGCTTCTGCGTTGTATCAATGGTCTTGAGACGATCAGCAGCGGCTCGATCCAGGTGGCCGGGGCCCAGCTTCTCGATGACGAGCTACACCTGAAGGCGCTGCGGCTGAAGGTCGGCATGATTTTCCAGCAGTTCAATCTCTTCCCGCACCTGACGGCGGGCGGCAATGTCATGCTGTCGCAGATGGTGGTGAAGAAAACGCCCAAACCGGAAGCCGAAGCCATGGCCCGTCGGATGCTGGAACGGGTCGGGCTTGCCCACAAGTTCGATGCCTTTCCGGATGAACTGTCGGGCGGCCAGCAGCAGCGCGTGGCGATTGCCCGTGCGCTTGCCATGCAGCCGATCGCGCTTTTGTGCGACGAGATCACCTCGGCGCTCGACCCGGAACTGGTGTCGGAGGTGCTGGCCGTCGTGCGCGAACTCGCCAAGGAGGGCATGACGCTTCTGATGGTCACCCACGAGATGAAGTTTGCCCGCGACGTCTGCTCGCGCGTTGTCTTCATGCATCAGGGGCGTGTGCACGAGATCGGTCCGCCGGAGGAGGTATTCGCCAACCCGCAGACGCCGGAGCTGCGCCAGTTCCTCGGCCTGCAGGCGGCGGCCTGATCGTCGTTCGACGCACGGTCGGGTAGACGGAGCCTCCGCGCATCGACGATGGTTTACGCCATTACGAGGTCGGGATCCTCATGCTCCACCCTGTTCCGGCCCAGCTGTTTGGCGCGGTAAAGGGCCGTATCGGCTTTCATCAGCAGGCGCGACCGGTCGTCCGTCGCGCCCGCCGCCAATGTCGCAACGCCGAGGCTGGCGGTGATGCGCGCGCTGGAGCCCGAGGCCTGAATCTCGATTGCCGCCAGCTTCTGTCGGATCTTTTCCGCCAGCCCGATGGCCGTTTGGCCATCCGTCCGCGGCAGGATGACCACGAATTCTTCCCCGCCATACCGCGCCACCAGATGGTCCTGTGGCAGGGGCAGGGCGCGCAAGGCGTCGCCGATCGCGGCAAGGCAGGTGTCGCCGGCCTGATGGCCGTGCGTGTCGTTGAACGGCTTGAAGTGGTCGACATCGAAGAGGATCAGAGAATAGGGCGTCAGCCTCGGGTCTCGTCTCGGATCATGGGCCTCCATCCAGCGGTCGAGGGCGCGCCGATTGGGCAAACCGGTCAGAACATCGGTCAGCGCCGTCTTGTGCAGCAGCTCGTTTGCCACGCGAAGGTCCTCATTGGTCCGGGCGACCTGCTGCAGCAGGGCATCCTTTTCCGCCTCTGCCTGCAGCTGCCGCAGACGAAAGCGGATCAGGCTTCGCATGTGCCCCAGCTGGAAACCGGCAAACAGGATGGCGGCCGGCGCTATGATCCAGTCTCCATGGTAAAGACCGACGCCGACGATCTGGATGATGAGGAGAGAGGTCTGGCCGATCAACGGCAGCGGCGCCATGAATGCGCGTGCGGTGGCCGACTGGATGATGACGCAGGCGACGGTCAGGATCAGATAACGGTCGCTTGGCGTCGCGCCATGCAGAAGAAGCATGATCGAGGCGCCCCAGGCGGCGCCGGAGATGAGTGCCGACCAGACGAAGACGTTCATCCAGAATTTTGGGTTCTGCCGGTTTGCGCGTCGATAATACCATTGTCCGCCGGCCCATCGAAATAAAAGGTGGCAGACCGCCACTGTAATGGCGAGCCCGGCATAGGTGCCGCCGCCGCCCCAGAGCGTAAAGGCTGCCGTGAGAAGGATCCCCGCCATGGCAATGACATGCGGCCAGGGTGCAAACAGCTCATCCAGCATCTGCCAGGTTAGTTCACCTGACGCATCTGTCTTGAAGAGGGTCGTTCGAAATAGGTCTGACCACAATAATTTCATGTTTTTGCTACGTTTTTCTCTAATATGCGTAGAGCTTATAGAGTAAGGTTGAATAAAGTATTAGACGCGTGGCCAGATCGCATCCGCTTCCCATCCGGCGGTTCTCTCTGCTAGATCGAGATCGCGATGGAGCAGCAAGATCCGTATGATCGTCGGTCTCGACGTGGAGAATGCATCCGTCCGGATTAATGGCGGCGGGATGGAAAATCTCGATAGGTCAGTATTGCTGACCTGTTAGAGTTTGTGCTAAGAAAACCGCCATAAGATTGAAATAAGAGGAAACACCGGTGCTCGATTGGGATCATATTTTTGCGACGCGCTCCTCGCGCATGCGCGCTTCCGAAATCCGCGAACTGCTCAAGCTTTTGGAGCGTCCGGACATCATCTCGTTTGCCGGCGGCATTCCTGATCCCGCACTGTTCCCGGACGTGGCGTTCAAGGATGCCTATTCGGAGATCTTTTCGAGCCCCCAGGTGAATGCCGCCCTGCAGTATTCGGTCAGCGAAGGTTACAAGCCTCTGCGCGAATGGCTGGTCGGCGAAATGGCGAAGATCGGCATCGCATGCGGCGTCGACAACGTCTTTATCACCTCCGGTTCGCAGCAGGCGCTGGATTATCTCGGCAAGCTGTTTTTGTCGCCGAAGGATACCGCGCTCGTCACCTGGCCGACCTATCTCGGCGCGCTGCAGGCCTTTAATGCCTATGAGCCGAACTACGACCAGCTGACGCCGAACGGCAACCGCACGCCCGACACTTACCGCGAGACGGCGGCCAAAAACGGCGGCGCGGTGAAGTTCGCCTATCTGTCGGCCGATTTCTCCAATCCGACTGGCGAGACTGTGGACCGCCAGGGCCGCGAGAAGGTGCTGGATCTGGCCGACGAACTCGACATCGCCGTCATCGAGGACGGCGCTTATCAGTCGCTGCGTTACAACGGCGAACCGATCCCGCCGCTCTTGGCGATCGAGATTGCCCGCAAGGGCGGCATCGAGAACACCCGGACGATCTATTCCGGCAGCTTCTCGAAGACGCTGGCGCCCGGCCTGCGTGTCGGTTTCGTCGTCGCCAACAGGTCGGTCATCCGCAAGCTGGTGTTGATGAAGCAGGCCGCCGACCTGCATTCCTCGACGATCAACCAGATCGCCATCGCAACGGTCGCCGAGCGGATCTTCGATGCGCAGGTGGCGAAGATCAAGGCCGCCTACAGTGCCCGGCGTGATGCGATGCTGTCGGCGTTGTCGAAGTATATGCCAGCCAGCACCAGCTGGACGAAACCGGAAGGTGGCATGTTTATCTGGGTCACGCTGCCGGCGGGGCTGGATGGTGCAGAACTTCTCGCCCGTTCGATCGAGACGGAAAAGGTGGCCTTCGTTCCGGGCCAGGCCTTCTTTGCCGATCGCTCCGGCGCCAACACGTTGCGTCTCTCCTTCTCCTGCGCCAACGAGGCGATGATCGAGGAGGGCATCCAGCGTCTCGGCCGCCTGATCCGCAATGCGGAGGCGAAGGCCGCCTGAGGCCCGCTTGGGCAAGCAAACGGCTTCCCTCTCCAATCTCTTCGCTTTCCCGGCGGGGCTGTGCCATAACAGGCGCATGGCCCCGCCGGGCGCTTTCGCATGCCGGCGCGAAGGCAGGAGAACAAGCTGATGCAGGGCATTTCCGAGGATACACGCCGCGTGCTGGGCGAGATTGCCCGTCAATACGGGGTCAGCGAGGATGCGGCCCTTGCCATGCTTTGGGCGGTGCAGCGCGGGCAGGGCACCATGGCTCAGTTCAATATCGGCGAACTCGGCGGTAGCGGCCAGTGGATGCAGGGCGGCATGACCATGGTCGGCGACATGTTCAATTACGGGCTGAAGAATACGGTGGACGGGCTCTGCAATGCCTTGTCGCAGGCTTTGTCGTCGGGGCGCATCCATCTGCCGAGTGCCACCGGTGCCGCCTCGGCCTGGTGGCCGCAATGGCTGGGTTCCCCCTCCAGCACCGGCGCGCAGAATGACAGCGCCTATGCCGTGTTCCCGAGCCATCGGCGCCTCGCCATCAAGGATGGCGGCGGCGTTCATCTCTACGATACGGGCGACCATTTCATCTCGGGTGTCGGCCAGCAGCAGGGCTCGAATACCGGCCTGACCTTTTCCAGCCAGTATGGATCGTTTTCCGTCAGCAGCCTGCGGCGCGTCGATGACGGGGCACCATCCACGACACCGGTGACCGACGCCGTCACCACCAAGGCCGATGCCTGGTCTCCGGCGGCAGCCGCATCGGAGGTGGCCGAACCCGTGGCAACCGAGCCGGTCGCCATCCCCGCCGTGCAGCAGCCCTCGGCATCTCCCGTTGTATCGCCGGTTGCGGCTCCAATGGCTGACAGCAGCGCGATCCTTGCCCTCATCGAAAAGCTTGCGGCACTGCGCGAGGCCGGCATTCTGACGGAGGCGGAATTTGCGGCCAAGAAGACGGAGCTTCTCTCGCGTCTCTGACGGATCGTGCCATGGGTCGGCTGTTATTCCTGCATCCACAGGTCGACTTTGTCACATCTCTGTTAGACAGCCATGATTTAGCGGGGGCAACGTTCACGAGGAGTTTGCCCCATGAAGACGCTTCTTTCCGCCCTGACCGCTGTTGTCGCCTTTGGCGCCCTGGCAACGTCCGCCACCGCTGCCGATCTCGTCATCTATACCAGCCAGCCGAACGAGGATGCGCAGGCAACCGTCGACGGTTTCAAGGCTGCTAATCTCGGCCTGCAGGTCGAGTGGGTGCGCGACGGAACGACGAAGATCATGGCCAAGCTGATGGCCGAGATCGAGGCCGGCAATCCGGTCGCCGACGTGCTCTTGATCGCCGATACCGTGACGCTGGAGCGCCTGAAGCAGGACAAGCGCCTGCTGGCCTACAAGTCGCCGGAAGCCAAGGCCTATGACGCCTCGCTCTTTGATGCCGACGGCTTCTATTACTCGACCAAACTGATCACCACCGGCATCATGTACAACACCCAGGCTTCGATGAAACCGACCAGCTGGAAGGACCTGGCGAAGCCGGAAGCCAAGGGCCTCGTCACCATGCCGAGCCCGCTGACCTCGGGTGCTGCCCTTATCCATGCCCAGACGCTGACCGCCGATCCGGCCCTCGGCTGGGATTATTACCGTGCCCTGAAGGACAACGGTGCAACCGCTTCTGGTGGCAACGGTGCCGTGCTGAAGTCGGTTGCCTCGGGTGAAAAGGCCTATGGCGTCGTCGTCGATTACATGCCGATCCGCGAAAAGGCGAAGGGTGCGCCGGTGGAGTTCGTCTTCCCGGCTGAAGGCGTGTCTGCCGTCACCGAACCGGTCGCGATCATGGCCGGTACCAAGCACCAGGATGCCGCCAAGAAGTTCGTGGACTACGTTCTCTCCGAAAAGGGCCAGGAAGGTTTCCTGAAGCTCGGTTATATTCCGGCCCGCAACGGCATGCCGGTTCCGGCTGGTTTCCCGGCTCGCGACAAGATCAAGCTGATGCCGTTCAACGCCTCCGACGCCCTGAAGAACACTGACAAGGATCTGAAGACCTTCTCCGAGATCTTTGGCGGCAACGGCTGATTTTCGGCGCGCCATGCCCCGTTTTTTGACCTTGGGAAACAGCCAGCCGCGCTGGCTGTTTCCTTTTGTACTGAGCGTTCTGTTTCTGCTCAGCATACTGCCGCTTGGCCGGCTTGCCATAACGGGCATCCTGTCGCTTGTACGTGGCGGCGGAGATGGACTGCTGTCCGATCCCGGACTCTGGGCGGCGCTGTGGAACACGCTCACCACTTCGTTTTACGGCATGTTGGTCTCCGTCCTGATCGGAGGCAGCTTCGCGCTGCTGCTGACGCTGTTCGACATTCGCGGCAAATGGATCCTCGGTTTTCTCTTCATGCTGCCGATGATGATCCCGCCGCAGGTGACGGCGCTCTCCTGGGTCGGGCTGACGGGACCGTCCAGCACGCTGTTGAAGGCGATCGGCATGGCGCCGCCGCTCGGCAGCCCGCAACCGCTGTATTCGATCGGTGGCATCGCGCTTCTGCTCGGTGTACAGAATGCGCCGCTCGTTTATCTGGCGCTCAGGGCCGGGCTTCTGGCGCTGCCGCGCGATGGCATCGAGGCGGCACGGCTTTCCGGTGCCTCGGCGCTGCAGGTGTTGCGTGACATCATCCTGCCTCTGGCTTTGCCGGGTTTTGCCGCCGGTGCCGCCATGGCCTTCGTCTCGAATGTCGGCAATTTCGGCATTCCGGCGATCCTCGGCATTCCCGCCTCGATCTACACGCTGCCGACGCTGATTTATGCGAAGTTCGCAAGCTTCGGCCCCAGCACTTTTGCCGATATCTCGTTGCTGTCGGGCCTCATCGCATTGCTCTCGGTCGCCGGCCTGCTGGTCGAGGAGCGCGTGCTCCGCGGCCGGGATTATCGCATTATCGGACTGTCGGGTCGCACGGCCGTCTTCCAGCTGAAGGGGTGGCGCGCGGTCAGCGAGATCCTGTTGTGGCTGGTCCTGCTCCTGATCCTCATCCTGCCGTTTGCGGCCCTTGTTGCCAGTTCGCTGGCGCCCGCTTACGGCGTGCCGCTCAGCCTGAAGACGGCGACCATCCACGCCTATGAAGAGGTGCTGCTGCGCCAGTCGGTGACGCAGACGGCCTTCCGCAATTCGATCGGGCTGTCGCTTGCCACCGCCTTCGGCCTGCTGCTGGTGACGGTGCTGATGGGCTATGTCGTTGCCCGCAGCGGACGGCGGCTGGCGGCGCTGATCGGTGCGCTTGCCGATATTCCCTATGCGCTGCCGGGCATCGTGCTCGCGGTCGCCTGTATCCTTTTGTTTGCGGCACCTTTGCCGGTGTTCGGCGTGTCGATCTACGGCACGATCTGGATCCTGCTGTTTGCCTATTTCTCCAGTTTCCTCGCCGTCAGCCTCAGGCCGATCGCCAGCGCCTTCCGCCAGCTCGATCCGTCGCTGGAGGAGGCTGCGCGGCTTGCCGGAGCCGGTTTTGCCCGGCGTATGCGCGACATCCTGGTGCCGCTGATTGCGCCGGCGGCGGGCGCGGCGGTGATCCTCGTTTTCCTCATTGCCTGCAACGAGTTGACGGTCTCGGCGCTGCTCTGGTCGGCGGGCACGCAGACCCTCGGTGTTGCGATCTATAATCTCGATGACAGCGGCAGCTTCAATCTCGCCTCGGCACTGTCCGTGCTGGTGGTGGGAATGGTGGTCGTCATGATGTTTCTTCTGGAACTTCTGGCGAACCGGCTGCCCAAAGGAGTGGTGCCGTGGCGCAGTTGATCCTCAACCACCTGTCGAAGGATTTCGGCACCGGCAAACCCGCCGTCACCGGCGTGTCGCTGAAAATCCGCGAAGGCGGTTTTCTGGCCCTTCTTGGCCCGTCCGGCTGCGGCAAGACGACCGTGCTGCGGATGATCGCCGGTTTCGAACAGCCGAGCGATGGTGAGATTTTTCTCGGCGAATGGCGGCTGGCGGATGTGAATGCCATGGTGCCGCCGGAAAAACGCAACATGGCGATGGTCTTTCAGTCCTATGCGCTCTGGCCGCATATGTCGGTGGCCGACAATGTCGGTTATCCGCTGACGGTGCGCGGGCTTTCGCGTGATCTGCGCGACCGCAAGATCCGCGAGGCGCTGGAGGCGGTCAGGCTCGACGCCTATGCCGACCGCCGCCCGGCCGATTTGTCGGGCGGCCAGCGTCAGCGTGTGGCGCTGGCCCGCTGCCTCGTCACCGATCCCGACGTCGTGCTGCTCGACGAGCCGCTGGCCAACCTCGACCGGCATCTGCGCCAGGAGATGGAAGAGACCTTCCGTGAGTTTCACGCGCGTTCCGGCGCCACGATGATCTATGTGACGCATGACCAGGCGGAAGCCATGGCGCTGGCCACCGATGTGGCCGTGATGGCGGAGGGCAAACTTTTGCAGGTCGCCCCGCCGCAGGAAATCTATGCGCATCCGGAAGGCCGCATCGTCGGTGGGCTGATCGGGCAGGGGGCGATCCTGTCTCTCCCCTGGCCGGACCGCGCGGAGCGCGAGGCGGACTGGTCGGTGATCCGGGAGATGTTTTCGCCGCAGGCGCTGTTCACCCAGTCCTTCGCCGATGTGCTGGTGCGGCCACAGGATGTCATCCTCTCCGACGAAGGTCTGGACGCGACGGTCGAGGCCGCCGTTTTCGAAGGTGAACGGCATGCGCTGCGCCTGAGGCTCGAAAACGGTCAGCGGCTCAGGGCCTTCAGCCGACGCCCGCATGGAGTGGGCGACCGGGTGCGGGCCGTCATCCGGTCCGGTTGGCGGTTGTAACAGCGGGCAGGCGCGCTATGCTTCTTGTCCCGTCGCCTTGAAAGCCTGCCATGCCGCTTCGCCTCGCCACCTTCAACATCGAAAACCTGATGGCCCGCTTCGATTTCTCCGGTTTCCGCAAGCATTGGCGGCAGGATCGGGTCGTCCGCCTGTTCGATGTGGAGGATCAGGAGCTCTACCGCGATCTGGAACGGGCGCGACTGATTTCCGAGACCGACGATACACGCCAGCTCTCCGCGCTGGCGATTGCCGAGACGGGTGCCGACATTCTCTGCCTGCAGGAGGTGGACGACATGGCCGCCCTGCAGGCCTTCGAGGAAAGTTATCTCTTTCGTATGCTGGGTTATGGTTACCGGCAAAAGATCCTCGTCGAGGGCAATGACAGCCGCGGTATCGATGTCGCGGTGATGATGCGCGACAGGACACGCGATGGTCTGCCGATCGAACTGGTCGACGTGCGCAGCCATGCGACGCTGACCTATCAGGATCTCGACCTTTTTACCCCGCAGATCGCGCTGACCAACCAGCCGCAGGACCGGATCTTTCGCCGTGACTGCCTGGAGGTGGATGTGAAGATCGGCGGCAAACCACTGACCCTCTACGTCGTGCATTTCAAGTCGATGGCCGGTTCGCGCGAGGATGGCGATGCGCGCATGGCCACCATGCCGGTGCGTGAGGCGGAGGTGCGCGCCGTCCGTCACATCATAGAGCAGCGTTTCGGCCGGGACACGGGCAACCGCAACTTCGTCATCTGCGGCGACATGAACGATTACCAGGAACGGGTGAAGGTGATCGGCGACCGTCTCGACGGGTATCGGTTCGAACCGGTGCAGGACGAGATGAGTGCGCTCGACATTTTTAGCCGCGACGGTTTTGCCGAAAACATCGTGCGTCGCCGCCCGGAACTGGACCGCTGGACGCTCTACCATGCCCGCGGGCCGGAGGAACAGCATCTCTGCCAGCTCGATTATCTGTGGCTCTCGCCGGCGCTGTCACGCGCCAATCCGGACGTGGTGCCGCAGATCATCCGCAACGGCCAGCCGTACCGAACCGTGTTTCCGCCGGGCCAGACGGTGGAACGGTTTCCGCGCATTGGCTGGGACCGGCCGAAAGCCTCCGATCATTGCCCGGTCGTCGCGTCTTTGGAGATTGCGTGATGTGGGGACATGCAGGTTTGCCGGCGGATGGCCAGGTGTTTGCCATTTCGGGGATCGACATGCGCCTCGAACCCGGGCGGCATTCGTTCGAAGAGGCCGAAGAAGCGGCGATTGCCGAGAACTGGGAGCGCGAAATTGCCGCCAATCCGGCGCTCTTCAACGGACCGATCGTCCTGCAGGAGGAGATTGCGCTTCTGGGCGGTGCCGTGCAGGCGCGGGCCCGGATGAGCAATTTCGCGACGCTGCTGTGGTGGCGAAAACAGACGCCGCCGCGAAGCGGACGGATGCTGGTTGCAAGCGCGGTGCCGATTTCGTCTGATGGTGCGGCGATTGCGATCCGTATGGCGTCGCACACCGCCAATGCCGGTATGGTGTATTTCGCCGCCGGTTCTCTGGATACCTCGGATTTGAGGACGGACGGAACGGTGGATGTTCTGGGCAGCATGGGCCGGGAAATGGTCGAAGAGACGGGGCTTCGGGTGGAGGATGCGACCGCCGATCCTGTTGTCTATGCGGTCTCGTCTGGCAACTGGTTCTACCTGTTCCGTTTGCATCGGTTCCCCTGGACGGCCGCCGAGATGTGCCGCCGTGTCGAGGCGCATATGGTGGCCGATCCAGATCCGGAGATCGATGCCGTCTATCCGCTGACCAGCGCCGACCTTGGCCTGCATCGTTACGATCGTCTTGCCCGGATCATCCTGCCTTTCTTTTTCGGGGACGAGACGAACAAGGCGGGTTGATGCAAAAGCCTGTCTCGGGCAGGTTGTCGCGCATGTTTCGGACAGCTTTGTTGGATGCCGCGGCGGGAGGTTTTGTTGGTACTGCGTTACATGATCTACGATGTCTTCACCGACACCCGCCTTGCCGGCAATCCGCTTGCCGTCGTTTTCGGCGCGGATGCGCTGTCCGATGAACTCATGCAGGCGCTGGCCGGCGAAATGAACCTGTCGGAGACCGTCTTTGTCCAGACGGCCCAGAATCCCGCGCATGCCGCACGCCTCAGGATCTTCACGCCCGCCCGCGAGCTGCCTTTTGCCGGCCACCCGACGGTTGGGGCGGCGATCGCCATTTCCGAAGTCAACCATGCGGAAAAACATCCGGACTTCGATATCGTCTGTGTGCTTGAGGAGAATGTCGGCCCGGTGCGTTGTGCGGTGAAGCTGTCGGACACCGGCGCCAGTTTTGCCGAGTTCGACCTGCCGCGTAACCCGACGCGCACCGATCTCAATCTCGACCGGCAGGGGCTTGCGGATGCGCTCGGCGTCAAGCTCTCCGATCTCGGTTTCGAAAACCATGTTCCCGCCATCTGGAGTGCCGGCGTGCCGTTCTTGATGCTGCCGCTGCATAACCTTGCCGCCGTCGAAGGCGTCGAATTCGACGTGACCCTGTGGGAAAAGGCGGCACCGCTGGTGGAGGGCCGGCTTGCCTCGGCCTATGTTTATTGTCGCGGCGGCGTGCACCATGCGGCGAAATTCCATGCGCGGATGTTCTCGCCCGACATGGGCATTGCCGAGGATCCGGCAACCGGTGGTGCGGCGGCGGCACTGGCCGGTGCCATCCACCAGTTCGATGCGTTGCCGGATGGCTTGCACCCGATCCTGATCGAGCAGGGGGTGGAAATGGGCCGTCCCTCCTTCATTCATCTTCACATCGACGTGAAGGATGGAGCAATCTCCAGGGCCCGTATCGGCGGTCAGGCAATCCGGATCGCCAGCGGCGAATTCCACCTCTGAAATTTTATCCGACAGAGGGAACCGGATTCCAATTCCGCCGTTATAGGGCGCGAGCGGGAGAAGGACGATGCAGCCCCTTATCGAGATGATACGCCACTGGTGCGTCAGGCCACGCGGGACGCGGCTTGACCCGTCGCGCGCCACCTTTGTCGCGCGGGATCGATCTTGATGCTGCAGTTCCCTTAATCGGCCGGATGGCGGACTGCGCAAGCGGGGTTTCGACCCATGCCGGTCCCTTCGGCAGACCTCCTTTCCCAATCACCAGATTGTCGCCGTCTTGTTGGGGCCTATGGCCCGGCCGAATCCACCGCAGAGGTGATTCGCAAGATGCATTTCATGCAGGAGTACCCATGATCAGGAGTGAGAAGAGACCGAGCGAGGAGCCCCTGAATTCGGAGGATCTGGCGCGCTGCCAGCAGGTCTTCGAACGGCTCAAGGCCGATATCTGCCTCGACGAGGACCATGAGGAGATCAACCGTCTCGCCGCCATCACCATCGAGCTCTATCGCCAGGGCGTGCGGCGGGAAGAACAGCTGCGCGACATGGTGGCGGCCGCCCGCGGCCATTGAACACCGGACGCGCTCATGACGTGACGCAGGCGCGGCCTTGATCGAGGTCGCGCCTTTTTGTTTCCGTCTCGCCTGCCGCAACACCGGAAGACTTGCCGTTTACGTAAACTGCGGTTTATAACCGAACCCACGAGGCCGGGCGTTTTTGCGAGCGCTCATCATCATCCTGGGGAGGATCTCATGCCGTTGCCGTCGCGCTTTTCAAACCTGCGTCTGCCTGCCGTTGCCGCACCGATGTTTCTCGCCTCCGGCCCCGATCTGGTGGTCGAAACCTGCCGCTCCGGTATCGTCGGCACGTTTCCGGCACTCAACCAGCGGACCACGCAGGGTTTTGTAGATTGGCTCGCCGAAATCCACGAGCGCCTGAGTGCCCACGCCAATGCCGCGCCCTATGGCGTCAATCTCATCGTGCATCGTTCCAATCCGCGCATCGAGGCGGATCTGAAGGCGGTGGTCGACAACAAGGTGCCGCTTGTCATCACCTCGCTCGGTGCCGTGCCGGATGTGGTGAAGGCGGTGCATTCTTATGGTGGGCTCGTCTTTCACGATGTCATCAGTCGTCGCCACGCGGAAAAGGCAGCCGAGGCGGGTGTCGACGGTATCATCGCGGTCTGTGCCGGCGCCGGTGGCCATGCGGGCACACTCAGCCCCTTTGCGCTCATCCCCGAAATCCGTTCCTTCTTTGCCGGCACCATCCTGCTCTCCGGTGCGATGAGCAATGGGGCCCAGATTGCCGCCGCCCGGATGATGGGCGCCGATCTTGCCTATCTCGGCACGCGCTTCCTCGTCACCAAGGAATCCCTGGTCAGCGACGAGCAGAAGCGGATGACGATGGAGGCGAAAGCCGGCGACATCATCTACACCGACGCCATTTCCGGCGTGAATGCCAATTTCCTGCGCCAGAGCATCGTCGCGGCCGGGCTCGATCCCGCCAATCTCGTCTCGCATGGCCCGATGGACATGGCGAACGAGGCAAAAGCCTGGAAAAATGTCTGGTCAGCCGGGCAGGGTGTCTCGGCGATCGACGACATCCCCGCTGCGGCTGAGCTCTGCGAGCGACTGATTGCGGAATACCGCGCCGCCATGCAACAGGCGCTGGCTGATCCCTTCGCGCACTGATCCCGGTTCTCTTTTGGCGAGGGCTATCCTTTCGCAGTCGCGGAAAAGTGAGCATCCACGGGGCAATCTGGCCGTTGATGCGCCATTTTCTGCTGCCCATATCATTGTGCATGGCAGCAGGAACAGTTGCCGCTCGACGGCGCGATCTTCGGATCGGCCGACGTCCGGTTGTCTCGGATGGTCCGCTTGCTGCCCGCCTGTCGAAAAGGAGTTTCTGAGATGAAACGAGTTGCAGCTCTTGCCCTTGTGGCTCTTCTGGGTGCCGGAACCATCGCATTCGCCACGGAACTTTCGCATGCCAGCGAAGGCCGACTGAGTATCCATTCGGTGGGCGATACCGTGTCGCAGGTGGATGTCGTGCACGGCGAGCGGGTGGCGGAAACCTACCGCGTGAAACCGGACCACACGTTGACGCTCGTGGCCCGCACGCCAATCGACGGCTGAGCGCCGGAACCAATTCCAGGACAGATCACGAGGATAAGCCCGCCGGTCCGGCGGGTTTGTTGTTTTCACCTCAGGGCCACTGCCTCCGGCTCTTCTTGGTGGATGCCGGACAGCAAAAAGCCCCCGAAGGCCAAGCCTGGGGGCTGCATGCATGCTTTTGGTCGGTCTGCGGCGATCATCCCGTGGGAGACGCCGCTCTCCTGTCCTTAGCGGAAGGAGCGGGATGCGATGTTACGGATGTCGTAACGGGTCAGGCCGATGTCGCTGAGGGCCTGGTTGGAAAGGCTGCTCAGCTCGTTCATCGTGCGGCGATAGCTGATCCAGCTCTTTGCGAGACGAATCGGGTTCATTGGGTGTTTCCTCGAACTTGTTTGCCAACCGACATCTGATCGGTTGTGATGCACTCTTATAGCCCAGCTCATCAAGGTTGTGCACTGCAAAAGGCAGAGTGCTGCTATGCAAATGTGCAATGTGATGCCGAAAAAAGCATCTGTGGCCACAAACTGGGCTGCTGCAGGCGTGCGCAGCCGGAAAACGTGCACAAAAAAACGCCCCCCGATTGGGAGGCGTTTTGGCCGGGCGGCGGTTGTGCCGCGGCGGGTCGGCTTGATCAGAAGCCGACGGCAGTGCGGGCAACGCGACGGATGTCGCCACGGCCGATGCCGAGGTCGTTCAGTTCGCGGTCCGACATGCGGCCGAGTTCGGTTACGGTCTGACGATACTTGCGCCAGTTGTTCAGCGAGCGTGCGATGTTCATGGTCATCTTCCTCTTTGGTGTCGTCGGAGCGGAGCGTTTCCGTCTCTCGATCTCTTGAGGTCTAATATATGCTGCACTGCGCAAATGAACAGCGCCCATCCCGTATGTCACCCATGCGCTCTGTGCATCGCTGGTTGATGCTTGTTAACCCGTGTGGCGAAAAATTGAGCGGCGGTCGAAGTGGGGTGAGGTGGGATGCGTATGGTCCGCGCGCATGGCGGCCACCTCGGCGGTGTCGGGTGATTGCGGTGATGAGGCATGGCCCAAAAACAATAACGCTCACCGGGGGAGGAGGTCCGGTGAGCGTCATTTGGGGTGGCTGGCGATTGGGAGGAGGAGGGTCGCCAGTCCAATCGAGGTCCGCTGGGAGGAGGAGATGCGGTGCCTCGAATATGTGAAGCAGACTGTCGTCCGCTGTTGTCGCCATCATACGCGCAGCTGCCGATTTGTGCAGTGCGATAAAAACATGTGAGCTATACGAAAAACGCATGGCTCGAAAACGGCATGGAACGAGGCTACGACAAGTCTATTAGAAAGTGGTAAATAGTGCCGATTTGCGTCATGATGCGACGCTGAACTTGGAAAACCGTAAAAACCGCCGCTCCGAGGACGATAGGGGCGAGAACTGTCATTTTTTCTTTGCGTGGGGAAAAAACGGTTGTTATAGAGACGCGCGCTCCGGGAGGCCTCTGCGCGAGGTGTTTTTCGACGCGGCTTTGGGGCGCGGGTATGGTGAAATTGGTAGACACGCCAGATTTAGGTTCTGGTGCCGCAAGGCGTGGGAGTTCAAGTCTCTCTACCCGCACCAGTTCCGCGGCAGCTTCTGCCGCAGGTCTGATCCGGCTGGCGGCCTCTCGCCCCAGCGCAAACGAGATTGCATCGAAGCCACGACCGGCGACAGGTTCCGGCGTCGTGCTCATGGAAACCACGGCTGTCTGAGCACCGCCGCATGATATGAAGGTATGACAATGCAGGTTATCGAAACGCTCGCTGAAGGGCTGAAGCGCGAAATCAAGGTCGTAATCCCGGCCAAGGACATGGAACAGCGCATGAATGAGCGCCTGGCGGAAGCCAAGGACAAGGTGCGCATCAACGGTTTCCGTCCGGGCAAGGTGCCGGTTGGTCATCTGAAGAAGATGTACGGCAAGTCGATCATGGCCGAACTCGTCAACGAAATCGTTCGTGACCGTCCGAGCGCGATCCTGTCCGAGCGTGGCGAAAAGTCGGCCACCCAGCCGTCGATCTCGATGACCGAAGACGAAGCCGAAGCCGAGAAGATCCTCTCCGCACAGGCCGACTTCGAGTTCACCCTCTCCTACGAAGTCATCCCGCCGATCGAGCTGCAGCCGACCTCCGGCATCAAGGTGACCCGTGAGGTCGTTGAAGTCTCGGAAGACGAAGTCAACGAGCAGATCCTCAAGATCGCCGAAAGCGCCCGCGCTTACGAAGCCAAGGACGGCGCTGCCGCAACCGGCGACCGCGTCACGATGAACTACCTCGGCAAGGTCGATGGCGTTGCCTTCGATGGCGGCGCTGCCGAAGATGCCGATCTGGTCATCGGTTCCAACCGCTTCATCCCGGGCTTCGAAGACCAGCTCGTCGGCGTCAAGGCTGGCGATGAGAAGGTCATCACCGTCACCTTCCCGTCGGAATATCCGGCTGCGAACCTTGCCGGCAAGGAAGCCACCTTCGACATCACCGTCAAGGAAGTTGCTGCCCCGGCCGAAACCGAACTCAACGACGAACTTGCGTCCAAGCTTGGCATCGAGTCGCTCGACAAGCTGAAGGAAATCGTTCGCGATCAGATCCAGGGCCAGTACGGCAACGTCACCCGCCAGAAGGTCAAGCGTCAGATCCTCGACCAGCTGGACGAGATGTACAAGTTCGAAACCCCGGCCGGTCTCGTTGACGCCGAATTCGACAACATCTGGCGCCAGATCAACACCGATCTGCAGCAGTCCGGCAAGACCTTCGCCGACGAAGACACGACGGAAGAGGAAGCCCGCGAAGAATATCGCAAGCTGGCCGAACGCCGCGTCCGCCTCGGCCTCGTTCTCTCCGAAATCGGTGAGAAGGGCGGCGTCGAAGTGACCGAAGAAGAAATGCAGCGCGCGCTTTACGCCCAGCTGCAGCAGTTCCCGGGCCAGCAGAAGGAAATCCTGGATTTCTTCCGCAACACGCCGGGCGCCGCCGCTTCGCTGCGTGCACCGATCTTCGAAGAGAAGGTCATCGACAAGCTGCTCACCGAAATCGACGTGACGGACAAGACCGTTTCGAAGGAAGAGCTTCTGGCTGACGACGAAGACGGTGCTGAAGGCGCTGTGAAGTCGGACAAGAAGAAGGCCGCTCCGAAGAAGAAGGCCGCCAAGGCTGACGCCGCCGAAGCTGCTGAAGGCGAAGAAGCCGCAGCGCCGAAGAAGAAGGCTGCTCCGAAGAAGAAGGCCGCCGAAGGCGACGCCGAATAATCTTCGTCGCAAGACACAGATTGAAAGAACCCCTGGCAGCAATGCCGGGGGTTTTTCGTTTGGGGAAGACGTCGGCGGCCATCCGATACGGCGAACGACGGCCGGTGACGGGAAAGACGCGGGAGGGGATGCGGAGAGGGGCTCACGGCCCTGTGCGGGCGCTATAGACGCGTTTCGCGGTCATCGGCCGTGGTCCAGGCGTGTCGGGCTGATTGGAGAAAGCCGCCTGTTGCGGCTCTGGAAAGCTTGGCGCCCGATCGTGATGTGGGCGCCAGGTCTTGGCAAAGAACGCTGTGTTCCGCGGGCGTCCTGTGTTTGGACGGGGCTCACCAACTCTTGCGAGCAGGGGGTCCGCGAGCCCCTAACCGGCATCATGCCGGCTGCGCCCAACTAACGGTTCCCTTTGCGTTTCCTCAAGTCTGAGGCGCGCGAAGCCCCGCCAAAGCTGCCTCTACCCTTAGGAAACCGTAAATACCCGTATCGATCTGGCGCACCGTGTCCTCGATTGCCCAGCCGAATGCCCAGGCTTCGTACAGGGCGTTACGGTCTTCCTCATGACGACAGTCCGGCGCCGAATCAGCATAGGGGTTATCGGCGGCTGACAGGCCGAGGATACGGGCATTCGCCCCGCGTTCCTGGCTGTTCAGGAGAGACTCAAAATTCATGCACTTCACCTTCCAAGAGGAGGCGTATTAGGGGTCCCTATGAGAGCTTGCAAGTGTACAGATGCGGGACGAACGGCTTTTCCAACATCGTTCGGGACATAACAAAAGACAGGCGAATCAAAAACTTCCTGAGATAACGGCATATGAATGGCTTGTCGTAGTGCCGCGCCTGACGCACCAGTGGTTCCTGTTTCTCGTCGAGGTCCCGCGGCTGGCGCCCTCGACGGACGGAACAATGGCGCCGAGCCGGAGTTTCTATCTGAAATCAGGATCTTGGCATGGCCCTTTATCATTTCAGCCTGGGCAGCGACGTCGTGGCGACGACGGATGTGGCAATTGTCGAACTGTCGTCACCGCAGGCGGTCGTCGAGGAGGCGGGACGTATCCTCGCGGATATGGCGCGTGACGAATTTCGCGGGCGCGACCGCGCATCCGTCTTTTTGATGGTGAAGGACGAGGAAGGGCGGCCGGTCTTCGTCTCCAGCTTCTCCTTTGCCGCCGTCTGGCCGGATCCGCCGCCGGAAGGATCGAAACGAAAAGGCCCGCCCCGGATGAGGAGCGGGCCAGATGCTGGCGCGACGCGTCAGGGCGATTAGAAGTCCATGCCGCCGGCCGGCATGGCCGGAGCCGCTTCCTTCTTCGGCTTCTCAGCGATCATCGCTTCCGTGGTGATCAGCAGGCCGGCAACGGAGGCGGCATCCTGCAGCGCGGTGCGCACGACCTTGGCCGGATCGATGACGCCCTGGCCGAACAGATCGCCGTATTCACCGGTCTGCGCGTTCCAGCCGTAGGAGAAATCGGTTTTCTCACGCAGTTTGCCGACGATGATCGAACCCTCGGCGCCGGCATTTTCGGCGATCTGGCGCACGGGGGCTTCGATGGCACGGCGAATGATGTCGATGCCAACGCGCTGGTCCTCGTTGACCGGCTTCAGGCCATCGAGGGCGGCAACCGAGCGCAGCAGGGCCACACCGCCGCCCGGAAGAATGCCTTCCTCCACGGCCGCACGGGTGGCATGCAGCGCATCGTCCACGCGATCCTTCTTTTCCTTCACCTCGACTTCGGTCGAGCCGCCGACACGGATGACCGCGACGCCGCCGGCAAGTTTTGCCAGCCGCTCCTGCAGCTTCTCGCGATCGTAGTCGGAGGTGGTTTCCTCGATCTGCGCACGGATCTGTGCGGCGCGGCCATTGATCTCGGTCTTGGAACCGGCACCATCGATGATAGTGGTGTTCTCCTTCTCGATCGAGACCTTCTTGGAGCGGCCGAGCATGTTGAGTGTCACGTTTTCCAGCTTGATGCCGAGATCCTCGGAGATCACCGTACCGCCGGTCAGGATCGCGATGTCTTCCAGCATGGCCTTGCGGCGGTCACCGAAGCCCGGTGCCTTGACGGCGGCAACCTTCAGGCCGCCGCGCAGCTTGTTGACGACAAGGGTGGCGAGCGCTTCGCCTTCGACATCCTCCGCGATGATCAGAAGCGGCTTGCCGGACTGCACGACAGCTTCCAGCACCGGCAGCATGGCCTGCAGGTTCGACAGCTTCTTTTCGTGGATCAGGATATAGGGATCGTCGAGTTCGACGCGCATCTTGTCCTGATTGGTGACGAAATAGGGAGAGAGATAACCGCGGTCGAACTGCATGCCTTCGACGACTTCCAATTCGGTCTCGGCGGTCTTGGCTTCCTCAACGGTGATGACACCCTCATTGCCGACCTTTTCCATGGCCTCGGCCAGATAACGGCCGATCTCGGTATCGCCATTGGCGGAAATCGTGCCCACCTGGGCGATTTCCGAATTGCTGGTGATCTTTTTGGCCTTCGCCTTCAGATCGGCCACCACGGCGTCGACAGCAAGGTCGATACCGCGCTTCAGGTCCATCGGGTTCATGCCGGAGGCCACCGCCTTGGCGCCTTCCTTGACGATGGCCTGGGCGAGCACGGTTGCGGTCGTCGTGCCGTCACCGGCCAGGTCATTGGTCTTGGAGGCCACTTCGCGCAGCATCTGCGCGCCCATGTTCTCGAACTTGTCTTCCAGCTCGATTTCCTTGGCAACAGACACGCCATCCTTGGTGATGCGCGGTGCGCCAAACGACTTGTCGATGACGACGTTGCGCCCCTTCGGGCCGAGCGTGACCTTGACCGCATTGGCCAGAACATCGACGCCGCGCAGCATGCGTTCACGGGCATCGGTATGGAATTTGACTTCCTTGGCAGCCATGTTCCTTACTCCTCAATAGGCAGCATTGTGATGACTGAGTGTTGTTGGGTTTTTGAAGGACGGTCGGTTTTAAGCCGCCTTCTTGGCTTCCGCCTGGGCTTCGATCACGCCCATGACATCGCTTTCCTTCATGATCAGCAGATCCTCGCCGTCGATCTTGATCTCGGTGCCGGACCACTTGCCGAACAGGATGCGGTCGCCGACCTTCACGTCGAGCGCGACGATCTGGCCCTGCTCATTGCGCGCACCGGGGCCAACCGCGATGACTTCGCCTTCCTGCGGCTTTTCCTTGGCGGTGTCTGGGATGATGATGCCGCCCTTGGTCTTTTCTTCGGACGAGACGCGGCGGACGAGGATGCGATCGTGAAGCGGTCTGAACGTCATGTTTTCCTCCTGGACAAACAATCGTGGACAAATCTCCCCTGCCGGACCGGTGACCAACCCGGCCGGGTGCCTGACCCTCTCCGGCATCAGGCGGCAGAACATCTGGTTTTTCGATTTTTCCGTTTCAAGAGGATGGGCGCGAAAAAATCAGCACTCGCGCCTATTGGCTGCTAACACTCTGAATTTGATCAGAAAAATCTTCATTGATCTTGTCACATTCGGTCTTTTGCGCAAGCATGGTCGGTAGATGCAGTGGCAAGGAGAAAGGAGACATCCGCATGGCAGCCTCTTCGGATTTCGAGCTTCAGCTGAACGGTTACGGCCTGACGACGGCGCATATCTTCTATCGCATGCCGGACTTTCAGTCCGTGCTGCAAACCTATGTCTGGCAGGATTACGATCTGGCGCCTGATTTTCCGGAAATGACAAAGTTCCTGAGCTTCTGGGAAAAGAATCTCGATGGCGCCCTGCATTCCGTCCGCTACATGCACAAACGGCTGATCGGCCCCAATGAATGGCGCAAGGTCAACGGCGAGTTTAAGCTGCATTAGGCATGCGGGACGTCTAGACGCCCCGCACAGGCTGGGCATCACTCTGCGTCAAATCTGAGGTAGATCGTTGCCAGAGGCGGGAGCGTCAGCAGGATCGACTGCTCGTGCCCATGCGCCGGCTGGGCCTCGCTCCAGGCCTCGACATTGCCGAGGTTTGATCCGCCATAGACGCCCGCATCGGTGTTGAGGATTTCCCGCCAGCACCCGGCTTTGGGAATACCGACGCGGTAGCCGGGGCGAGGGACGGGGGTGAGGTTGCTGATGGCGAGAACAAGACCGTTCCCGTCGGCCGATTTGCGCAGCATGCCGAAGACGGAATTGGCGGCATCGTCACCGATCACCCACTCGAAACCCTCCGGGTGCAGATCGCCGTATTGCAGGGCGGGTTCGGCGGCGTAAAGCCGGTTGAGGTCGGAAATCAGACGCTGAAGCCCGGCATGGTCGGGTCGGTCGAGCAGGTCCCAGTGCACGGAGCCATCATGGTTCCATTCGGTGATCTGGCCGATCTCGCCGCCCATGAACATCAGCTTCTTGCCGGGATGGGCCCACATGAAACCGAAATAGGCGCGCAGGTTTGCCATCTTCTGCCAGTGATCGCCGGGCATCTTGCCGACCAGCGAGCCCTTGCCATGCACCACCTCGTCATGGCTCAGCGGCAGCATGAAACGCTCGGAATACGCATAGACCATGCCGAAGGTCATCATGCCGTGGTGATACTGGCGAAAGAGCGGCTCCTTTTCCATGTAGTGCAGCGTGTCGTGCATCCAGCCCATGTTCCACTTGAAATCGAAACCGAGGCCGCCCTCTTCGACAGGCTTGGTGACGCCCGGCCAGGCGGTCGATTCCTCCGCCACCGTAAAGGCATGCGGGCAACGCTGGTGGATGATGCTGTTCAGGTGCTTGAAGAATTCCACGGATTCGAGATTCTCGCGCCCGCCATACTGGTTCGGTATCCATTCGCCGGCATCGCGCGAATAGTCGCGGTAGAGCATCGAGGCCACCGCATCGACGCGCAACGCATCGATGTGGAAATGTTCGAGCCATTCGAGCGCGGAGGCAATCAGGAAACCCTTCACCTCGTTGCGGCCGAGATTGTAGATCAGCGTGTTCCAGTCCTTGTGGAAGCCCTCGCGCGGGTCCTCGTGTTCGTAGAGTGCGGTACCATCGAAGCGTGCCAGCCCCCAGACATCGGTCGGGAAATGCGCGGGCACCCAATCGAGGATGACGCCGATGCCGGCGGCATGGCAGCGGTCGATGAAATAAGCAAAATCCTCCGGCGTGCCGTAACGGCCGGTCGGCGCAAAAAGGCCGAGCGGCTGGTAACCCCAGGAACCGCCGAAGGGGTGCTCCATGATCGGCAGCAGTTCGATATGGGTAAAACCGAGCTTCTGTGCATAGGGCACCAGGCGCTGGCTGAGTTCCACCCAGTCCAGCGAACGATTGTTTTCCTCGGCGATCCTGAGCCACGAGCCGAGATGCACTTCGTAAACGGATATCGGCCCTTCACCGGAGCGGAGTTCGGTGCTTCCGCGCATCCATTCGTCATCCGTCCAGCGGAAGGGCTGGCTGGAGGCGACGATGGAGGCGGTGGCAGGCGCCGCCTCGCTGGCGCGTGCCACCGGATCGGCCTTCTGCGGCAGGACGGTGCCGTTGCGGTCGACAATTTCGAACTTGTAGCGATCGCCCGGCCCCAGCCGTGGCACAAAGAGTTCCCAGACGCCGGAGGCCTGGCGAAGCCGCATCGGGTTGCGGCGTCCGTCCCAGGCATTAAAATCTCCGACGACGGAAACGCGTCTGGCATTTGGCGCCCAGACCGAGAAGCGCACTCCCGACACTCCGTCGACCTCCATGGCGCGGGCACCGAGCGTGCGGCCGAGATCGTAATGTGTGCCCTGGCCGATCAGGTGCAGGTCGAGGTCACCAAGCAACAGATCGAAGGAATAGGGGTCTTCCGTCTCCTGCACCGCGTCCGGCCACTGAATGCGCAGGCGATAACGGCTGCCGCTTTCGACCGCGGCGGCAAAGATGCCGCCGGGGTGGATCGCATGCATCTTCGCGTCCACATGGCCGGTGTCGCGGTTCAAGATCTCGACCCCCTCGGCACCGGGCAGGAAGGCGCGGATAATGCTTGCGCCCTGCACCGGATGCGGGCCGAGGATCGAGAACGGGTCGCCGTGACGGCCTTCGACCAGCGCGGTGAGCGCCTCGCGGTCGAGGCCGGTCGTCAGTTCGGAGCGTTCGATGTTCATGCGGTCTTCTCCGTCAGCCGGTCCACGATGGCGGCAAAACCGCCGAGCGGGATGGGCAACCATTTCGGGCGGTTTCTGGCCTCGTAGCCGATCTCGTAGGCGGCCTTTTCGAGGAGGTAGAGGTCGAGCATGCGAAGGCGGCGTTCCGGATCGACGGCGAGCGCCTCCGACTGGTCGACGGTCGCCAGATACCCATCGAGGAAGGCCCGTTCCGCCTGGTCGGTGAAACGGCGGATCAGTGCCGTCCGGTCCGGATTTTCCGTCTCCGTCACAGCCTCGTTTTCCAGATCCGCGGTGGCGGCGAGATAGCTCAACGACCTTAGGAGACCCGCCACGTCGCGCAGCGGGATCGTCTTGGCACGCCGTTCGGAGAGGTCGCGGGCGGGCTCGCCCTCGAAGTCGATGATATAGGCATCGGCTTCCGCCACGAGGATCTGGCCGAGGTGGAAATCGCCGTGATTGCGGATCATCATCGCGCCCTCGGCCGCCGTTGCGAGTTCGGCGGCAAGGCCCAGCAATTCGTCGCGACGGGCAAGAAGCGGTTGCGCCATGGCGGTCGTCTCGGCATCGAACTCGCCGTTGTCGTCCTCAAGGATCGACAACGCCTTCTCGATCTGGCCGACGGCACTCAGCCGCCACAGTTCAACATTCTCGGCCCTCGCCGGCAGCGGGCGAAAATCCTCGTCGTCAGTGTCGATGGCCAACGCCGCATGCAGTTCGCCGAGCCGCGTTCCGATCATGCCGGCCATGGTGACGAGCGGGCGCAGCATGTCGTCGATGGCCTCGTCTTCCGGCTGTGTCAGTCCGATATCATCGAGCGCGCGGCGCAGGTTGGTGAGCATCCAGTTCCAGGCGTCGCCCTGGTTGCGGATGGCGCCCTGCACGAGGATGAGAGTAAAACGCGTGCCGTCGGGTGCGATACGCGCCACTTCGCCGAGCAGCGGTGCGGTGTTTTTGTACCCAACCTTGGTCAGATATCGGGTCATTTCCACTTCCGGATGCACGCCGGAGAAAATGTGGCGGATGAGCTTCACCATCGCGAGGTCACCGATGATCAGCGAGCTGTTCGACTGTTCGGCAGAAAGCCAGCGGACTTCCATCTCGTCGCTCAACGTCATGCAGTCCAGATGATCGCTGCCGAGGAATTCGAGCGTGCCGGCCCTGCCGGAAATGACCGACCGTTCGCAAAGCCCGCGAATGACGCCGCGCGCCAAAGCTTCCACGGCAAATCCATCGGTCAGAAAGCCCACCCGGCGGCCCTGGCGGATGCGGGCGAGCGCCAGCTGCTGGGAAAGGGCGGAGGGCTGCTGTTCGTCCCAGACCGGGGTCAGCGGCAGAAGATAGGTTTCGGTGTGGCCTTCCAGCTCGGCTTCCAGTTCGCCCAGCATGATGTTGTGGGTAAAACCCATCGGCGTTGCCGCCACCAGCCGCGCGCTTTTCAGCTTCTCGCCTTTCGAGCCGAACCAGCGGCGTTTGGCGAGATAGGCCGGCAGCACGTCGCGCGACAGCGCCGAGGAGAGCCGCGGTTCGTCGACCAGTTCCGTCAGGTCGCGGCGAACGACAAGCGTGGTGAGATCCGGCAGCTGTTCCGGCGGTTCGGTACGCCAGGCGGGACCATCCGCCTCTGCCACCAGCTGGAACCAATAGAAGGAGAAGGGCGGCAGCGTTAAAAGATAAGTCAGCTGGCCGATCGGCGGGAAGGGCGACATGCCGGTGAGTTCGATCGGGACGCGACCCTGGAATTCCGACAGATCCAGTTCGACGGCCTGCGGCAGGCGGGAAAGGTTCGCGACACACATGATCGTTTCGCCGTCATATTCACGCAGATAGGCGAGGATTTTTCGGTTGCCAGGTGTGAGAAAGCGTAGCGAACCGCGGCCGAAGGCTGGATGGCGACCACGCAGCGCCAGCATGCGGCGCGTCCAGTTAAGCAGCGAATGCGTATCGACGCTCTGCGCCTCGACATTCAGCGCCTCATAACCATAGAGCGGATCCATGACCGGCGGCAGAACGAGACGGGCTGGGTCGGCGCGGGAGAAACCGCCATTGCGATCCGGCGACCATTGCATCGGGGTTCGCACCCCGTCGCGGTCGCCGAGATAGATATTGTCGCCCATGCCGATCTCGTCGCCGTAATAGAGAACGGGTGTGCCGGGCATGGAAAGCAGCAAGCCGTTCATCAGTTCGACGCGGCGGCGGTCGCGCTCCATCAGCGGCGCCAGACGCCGGCGGATGCCGAGATTGATGCGCGCTCTCTGGTCGGACGCGTAGATGCTCCAGAGATAATCGCGCTCCTCGTCCGTCACCATTTCCAGCGTCAGTTCGTCATGATTGCGCAGGAAGATCGCCCACTGGCAGTTTTCCGGGATCTCCGGTGTCTGGCGCATGATGTCGGTGATCGGAAAACGGTCCTCCTTGGCGATCGCCATGTACATGCGCGGCATCAGCGGGAAGTGGAAGGCCATGTTGCATTCATCGCCGTCACCAAAATATTCGCTCGTATCCTCCGGCCACTGGTTGGCTTCGGCCAGAAGCACCTTGCCCGGGTGGGTGGCGTCGAGGGCTGCGCGGATCTTCTTCAGGATGTCGTGCGTCTCGGGCAGGTTCTCGTTGATCGTGCCTTCGCGCTCGACGAGATAGGGGATCGCGTCGAGGCGGAAACCGTCGATGCCGGTCTCCAGCCAGAAGCGCATGACGTTCAGGAGTTCATCCAGCACCTGCGGATTGTCGAAGTTGAGGTCCGGCTGGTGGGAATAGAAGCGGTGCCAATAATAGGCGCCGGCCACCGGGTCCCAGGTCCAGTTGGATTTTTCCGTATCGAGAAAGATGATCCGGGTTTCCGGAAACTTCTGATCCGTGTCCGACCACACATAAAAGTCCCGCTCGGGCGATCCGGGCGGCGAGTTGCGGGCCCGCTGGAACCAGGGATGCTGATCGGAGGTGTGGTTGATGACAAGCTCGATGATGACGCGGATGCCCCGGGCATGCGCCGCATCCACGAAGGCGCGGAACTCCTCCATCGTGCCGTAGTCCGGGGAGACATTGCCGTAATCGGCAATATCGTAACCGTCATCGCGGCGTGGCGAGGGAAAGAAGGGCAGCAGCCAGATCGCGGTCGCGCCGAGCGAGGCGATATGATCGATCTTTTCCGTCAGCCCGGCAAAATCGCCGATCCCGTCGCCGTTGCTGTCATAGAAGGATTTGACGTGCAGCTGATAGATGATCGAATCCTTGTACCAGAGCAAGTTCTGGTCGGTCTGCTGCGTCGGTGCGCTCTGCATCATATTCATTCTTGTCTCCTCCCGTTACCGCACGCGCCAGATGGAAAAGGGCAGGTGCGGCTGAAGCCTCAGCCTCTGCCACTTGCCCGTCGCCACGAAGGTCTGGCCCGTGACGAGGTCTTCCAGGTTAAGCGCGCCATGGTCCGGGAGGTTCCATGACCAGAGCGGTATCTCGACATCGGCCTCCTGTGCGGCGTGCGGATCGAGGCTCACCCCGACGAGCAGGACGTTCTCGCGGCCCGGGCTCGCCTTCTCGTAGAACATGATGTTGTCGTTCCAGGCGATGAGCTGGGTGAGGCCCAGATGCGAATGCAGCGCCGGGTTTTCGCGGCGGATGCGGTTCAGCAGGGCGATCTCGCCCTTGATGTTGCCGGGACGGTCGTAATCCCAGGCGCGGATCTCGTATTTCTCCGAATCCGCATACTCCTTGCGCTTGGCATCCGGTCGGCCTTCGCAAAGCTCGAAACCGTTATAGACGCCCCAGAGGCCGGAGAGCGTGGCGGCGAGTGCTGCACGGATGAGATAGGCCGAGCGCGGCGCGTTCTGCAAAAAGTCCGGGTTGATGTCGTGCGTGTTGACGAAGAAGTGCGGCCGGAAGAAATCCTTTGGCGCCTCTGTGGTGATCTCGCGCATATAGGTTTCCAGCTCCCACTTGGTGTTGCGCCAGGTGAAGTAGGTGTAGGACTGCGAGAAACCGACCTTGGCGAGGCGGTACATGACCTTCGGCCGGGTGAAGGCTTCCGAGAGGAATACCACCTCCGGATGGCGGTTGCGGATATCGGCGATCAGCCATTCCCAGAAGGGCAGGGGTTTGGTGTGGGGATTATCGACGCGGAAGAGCTTAACCCCGTTGTCGACCCATTTCTGCACCACGTCGCGCAGTTCTGCCCAGAGCGAGGGCACAGCATCCCTGGCATAGAAATCGACATTGACGATGTCCTCGTATTTCTTCGGCGGGTTTTCGGCATATCGCACGGTGCCGTCCGGCCGCCAGTCGAACCAGCCGGGATGCTCCTTCAGCCAGGGATGATCGGGCGAGGCCTGAATGGCGAGGTCGAGCGCGATCTCCAGCCCGTGCTCTTTGGCGGCGTCCACCAGCCGGCGGAAATCCTCGAAAGTTCCAAGTTCGGGATGGATCGCGTCATGGCCGCCGTCCTCCGAACCGATGCCGTAGGGGCTGCCCGGATCGTTCGGCCCGGCCGTCAGGGAATTGTTGCGGCCCTTGCGGTTCGTCTTGCCGATCGGGTGGATCGGCGGAAAATAAAGAACGTCGAAACCCATCTCGCGGATGGCGGGAAGCCGTTTGATGACGTCGTCGAAGGTGCCGTGGCGGTTCGGATCGCCGCTCTGCGAGCGCGGAAAGATCTGGTACCAGCTGGCGAAAGCCGCCTCCCGCCGCTCGGCATCAAGCGGGATGGCTTTGGAGCGCACCCGGTGCGGGCGCCGGTCTGCCTTTGCCATCAAGGCATAGGTTTCCGGCGACAGCAGAAGCGCGATACGCTCCGCCTCCGGCGCCTGCTCCAGCCGGGTCAGAAGGTCCTCCAGCGCCGCTGCCGTTTCTCCAGAAGTCCCGTCGAGCGTCGCACGGATCAGGTTCAATCCCTCCTGAAGCTCCAGCGCCAGGTCGAGACGTGCCTCGTGTTTCTTGGAAAGCTCGTAGCGGAAGATCTGGAAGGGATTGCGCCAGGTCTCCACGGCGAACTCGTAGCGGCCCATGCGGCGCGGGGTGAAGTCCGCTCGCCAGCGATCGTTTTCGACGAGGCGCATCGGGACCTCGGTCCAGTCCGTTTCGTCGGCGGCGCGGAAGACGAGGGCGGCGGAAATCGGGTCGTGCCCGTCGCCGAAGAGATCCGCCTCCACGGTTACCGTCTCGCCGACGATCCTTTTTACCGGAAAACGACCGTCATCCACCGAAGGCGTAATGGCCTCGATGGCAAGGCGAGGGGAGGCGGCGGCCTCCATCACATCCTGCGCCGGAACCGCGTCGCGGATTGCCGGCGAGGCACTGCCTTCCAGAAGGCGAAGTTCTCCCGGCTGAAGGCGAAGCGCGGACGGAATGGCGTCGGCCTCGGGCTGATCGATGGGCTTCAGCGGCAGGAATGCGGAGGCCGCTTCGCGCAGCGCATTCAGCGGTGCCGGGGCTGTGCGGCGCAGGTCGCGGTTGACGACGACGAGGCGCACGCCGCCGGCCGTCCGCGTATCCTCGCTGTCGGCCTGCAACAGGGCAAGCGCCGGGCTCTGCGTGCTGGAAATGAGGCGCAGCGGCTTCTGGGAAAAACGGTCGTCTGACCGGTCGAGCCGCTCATTGGTGGCGCGGATATCCGCCGAAAGGTCATAGGTCTGGCGCTCGGCGAGGCCCCGAAGCCCCTCGCCATCACCAAAGGTGGGGTCGAGCGGCGACGTCGCTCCATATTCAAAACCCATCGGCACCATCAGACCCTGGCCGAGCGTTGCGGCGAGTTGCAGCGCCTGGTGTGCCCGCCGCAAGCGGATTTCGGTGCTCTCCATGCCATGCGCCAAACGCCGTCCGAAAGGCGCTTCGGGAAAGGCGATCTGCCAGGCAAAGCGTCTCTGGATCTCGTATTCTTCGATGAACCAGCGGCTTTCCAGGTCCCACCAGGCCAGCGAGGAAAAACAGCCGTCGAAACCGAGACCGGGCAGGGTCCGGCGCAGCTCGAAACTGGTGCCGGGCGTCCAGGCGAGGAAGGCGGTCGAGGGATCGGCGGCGCGGCCTGCCTCGATCAACCGGCGCCAGGTGTCTTGCGGTACGCGGTCGAGGCCAAGGCACCGGAAGCCGGATATCCCGGCACGCGCCATCCTCTCCACACGGGCACGCCAGCTCTCTTCCAGACGGTGTGCCGCGTCGACGTCCGTTTGCCCTGGCAACCGGCTGCCCCGATCATTGGGGGAGAGGCGGGGATCGGCCAGTACGGGCGAAGGATCGGTGTCATCTGCCGCTTCGCGGTCAATCACGAGATCCATCATGAGGCGCAACCCGTGGGCGGCGGCAAGCTCTGAGAGACGTTTCAGTCCCGGCTCAAGCTCCTCGCCGAGGCCGTAGGCGGGATCGATACGGGTGGCGTCGCGCGCCACGAAGACACTGCCGCCGGCGGCGCGCGCAAAAAGCGGGGCGGTCAAAACCGTGTCGAAACCGAGGCTGCTCGCGTGCCGGAACAGGGCCTCCCAGGCGCCGCCATCGGAAAACATCAGCGGATGAACGTAATACAGCCGGGGCGGTCGGGAAGGGGTGGTGATCCTGGACGACAGCGGCTCTGCGGCATTCATGGGAAACGTCCTCCTTGGCGGGTGTGCCTGGGCCTAACGCCAAGAGGAGGGGCAGGTTCCCGCAGAACACCATGAGGTTCCGCGGGGAGATGCCGAACGCCGTCCGTTCGAGCGGACGGCAAAAGACGATAGGGCACGGGATGCCTGTGCCCCCACGGTCCCGGATTCCGTTTCTGATCCCGGTCTGGGTTCAGTGCACCTGCGCTTCGTCGACGGCGTCCTTGAAGCTTGCCCGCGCGCCATCCGCCGGCTCGCGGCCGTCAAGGGCTGCGAGGCAGGCCTGGTGTGCCTCGGCAAAACTCATGGTCTTTTTGCCCGGCCACTCGCGATCCATGAAACGGATCGCCTCGAGCGGATTGTGGATTGCTCGTCCGCCCGCCTGGACGGGTTTGCGCCAATGTGCCTCGTGCATGTCTTCCTCCCGATGTGCTGCCTGATACGGCAGGCAAACTACGGAGGGGCGCGAAAGGTTCCCGTTCGGATCTTTTCGGCCGCAGGACGGGATTCTGGGAGGGATTTTAGACGTTGACGACCTTGCCGATATCCTGGCCGTGTCCCGGTTCGTCATCGCAGACGACACGGTTCCGACCTGTCTCCTTGGCCGTGTAGAGCGCCGTATCGGCCGATTCGAAGAGTTTCTGCGCCGTATTGGCCGCGATTGCGGTTGCATCCGCGGTCGCGGTGCCGACACTGACGGTCGTATAACCCCAGGGCAGGTTACGTTCGTGCGGGTGTCTCAGGGCGACGACGGCTCGACGTATTTTTTCCGCCACCACCCGCGCGGTATCGCGATCGGCTTTCCCCAGAATGACGGCGAATTCCTCTCCGCCATAACGCGCCGCAAGATCGTCGCGGCGCACGGCGGAGCGGATCGCGGTGGCGACAGCCTTCAGGCACTGGTCGCCGCTCGCATGGCCGTAGGTGTCGTTGTAGAGCTTGAAGCGGTCCACATCGATCATCAACAGCGAAAGCGGCGTTCCCGTATCGCGGGCCGTCTGCAGGCGTGCGGCAAGAGCAGTATCGAAGGCGCGGCGATTGGCAAGGTCGGTCAGCGTATCGGTATTGGCGAGCGCATCCAGTTCGTCGTGGCGCTGCTTGCGGCGCGTCACATCCCGAGTGATCGCGACGAACCCGCGCAACACACCCTTGGCCTGTAGCCGTGTGAGTGTCGTCTCGAGCCAGGCCTCGCTTCCGTCCGGGCGGATGTAGTGCGTGACCACACGTTTGATCTCGCTGCCGTCGCGCTTGAACTCGACGAATTTCTCGATCGGCGTGTTACGCTCTGCGCCGGAGAGGTGATCGAACACGCCGGTGCCGATCAGATCGGCGGGGCGGCAGCCCAGCACGTCGATGGCGGCGGCGGACACGTATTCTCGAACCCCGTCGACACTCAGGCGCTCGATGAGATCGCCGGAGGCATCGGCAAGAAGCTGCAATTCCTGTTCACGCTGGCGCAAGGTCGCGACGCTTGCATGGTGGAGTTTCGCCTGCTGGTGCCAGCGCAGGCTGAGCGCAACCGCCCCAACCAGCATGGCGATGCCGATGAGCCAGCGGCTACGGCTCTTGGAGGCCCATTGCTGCGCAACGGTCTCCGTCGTCACGCCGATGAAGATGGTGAATGGCGGATGACCGGAGGCGAAACTCGCTGTCCGGCGCAGCCTGTCATCGAGCGGCCACGTGGTCTCCGTCACTTTCGACAGGGTGGTTTCGTCCGGCTGGACGGACGAGGCATTCAACGAAACCTTCTCTCCCACCAGTCCGGAAAATTCGCGGGTTGCCGCCAGGAGCGTTCCGTCTCTGTGGACGAGCAGCGCGCTCGCATCACCGAAAGCGCTCAGGTAACGCTCCAGCAACGCGTTAAATTGGTCGATGGACAGATGCGCGACAAGCACGCCGGCGAAACCGCCTGCCGGGTCGTTCAGGCGTTTGGTGATCGTGACGATGCGTTCACCGCTCAATCGGCTGAGGATCGGTGAACCCAGCAGAGGCTCGTCTGTGGAATTGGCGGCGTGGAACTGAAAATAAGCGCGGTCCGCAAAACCCTTGCCCGTATCCGCATTGGGAACGGTGGTTGCGAGCAGCCGCCCCTCCTTGTCGATCACATGCAGGTTGCGCAGATCCTCAGCATGTTCCGCAAGTCGGGTGATCATCAGTTCGAGCCGACCGCCCATTTCCCGAACCCCGCCATAGGCGGAAATTTCGGCCTCTAGGCCGACCAGGACGAGGTCGGCGATCTCGATGCTGTCGCTGATATTGTTGCCGAGCGAAAGGGCCGACTGGCGCAGCGCCTCGTCGAGCCCCTCCAGATGGGCGTTTCTGCTGGTGTGTTCGGCCCAAAACGCCAGTCCGGCCACAGCGAAGATACCGCTGAGCATGACGATCAGAATATGCAGAGGGTTCCGAGGTTCGGTCATTCTCAGGCGGTTCCAGCATGAAGCTCGGATCACCTTATAAGCGGCGAGTTAGCAACTGCTAAATTCGCCCGATGCGCGCGCCGCAAGACCGCCCGCTCCAGGAAATACGATGAACGAGCCGTTAAAAAGTCTGCGTCGAAAACACTTTGGCAACCTCCTCATCCGATGATGCGCTGCATCAGGATGGGACGCTCATGGCACAGGCAACCGCAAGCAAAGGACGCCGTCCGCGGCGCAAATCGGGACGCAGCCGGCAGGCCGGCGCGAAAGGCCGCACCTGGCCCTGGCTCGTCGCCCTTGTTGCGACGGCGGGTGCGATTGCGGCTATCGATCACAAACAGGACGTCCTGCAGTGGCTGCCCCCAAGCAGCCTGCTCGGCACAAAACCCAAGACGGTGACCGAACGCACTTCGCCGGCGGGTGAGAAAACCGCGCCAGCGCTCCCGACGCATCCGGCCCAGCCACTGGCCCGTCCCGCTGCGGCTCCGGCCAAGGCGGAGGTGAACGAGATGACCGGCAAGGGTTTGACCGGCACATTCTATTTCTGCGGCACGTCCGGCCTCGACAACTGCGTGGAGAGTGGCGACCTCTTCTGGTTCCGCAAACAGGCGGTCAACCTTGCCGATGTGGTGGCGCCGGAAACCGAAAAGGCACGGTGCCAGGCGGAGCGCGACAAGGGGTTCGCCGCAAAGGTGAGGTTGCGCGATCTGCTGAATGCCGGCGCATTCGATCTCGTCGACTGGCCGAACAGCGACACGGATGCACGCGGCCGCAAATTGCGGGTGGTGATGCGCAACGGGCAGTCGATCGGCGGACAGATGATCCGCGAAGGGCTGGTACACGGTGTATCCGACCGGGCGAAAGGGTGGTGCTGAAGGAAGGCGCGGTTGTGCCGGCGCGGGAATCAACTCGAAGTCTCTAAGCTTTGTTTAGAATTTGGGAACCACTTCCGGCGATTGTTGCGGTCTAGTCAGTGATTCGAAGATGTGTGTATCAGGAGAGAGTATGACGCTTGCACATTTCCCAGCCGACAGGCGGACGGCAGACATTCGGCGGTGTGCGCAGGCGCTCCTTTCTCTTCACGGTGAAGAGGCAAATCTCTTCTGGCGCCAGGAGATGGCGGTGTTTGCCCGTACTCTGGCAGCCCAGGGTGCCGAACCTGCCGAAATTTCCCATCAGGCAGCCTTGTTCATGAACGCCGTGCAGATGGAATTGCAGCATCTGTTTGCGGAAGACGAGGCACTGGACGCCTGGGCCTGACACTTTTATCGGTCTGCGCCGAAGCCTTGAGCCGTCGCCGAAAGCGACGGCTTTTTCATGTGCCGTGCACTGATTCGGCCGTTCGAGCGAAAGCGGTCGCGATTTCTGGATCTGCCATGGCGAGGACGGACGCGTCTTTTGAACGACGACATTGCGTTGTCTCTGCAATGCTCGTGTTATCAGCGTCTTGGAATGTTTTGTTGAAGTCACCGGTTAAGTGGTGGGTGATGTAGGGCTCGAACCTACGACCCGCTGATTAAGAGTCAGCTGCTCTACCAACTGAGCTAATCACCCGTCCGTTTGGCTTCCGTTTGTCTCGGCGCCGCCGGTGTGATGGGGCGTATAAAGAGGAAGTTTCGGCTTGTCCAGCACCCAAACAAAAAAACTTTCGGCTTTTTTGGGCGCAGCCTTTCCAGGACTGCGAAAAGCCCCGGAATTGCGCGCTTCGCAGTGCAAACAAATATCTCAAAAAAATCTGCACCGGTTCCGCAAAGGCACCTCCTTTACAGCCGCCAGGGCACAAGCCATCTAGTGACAGCCATTTTTGTCGGGAGGATGAAGGCTGTGAGCATCAAGAGCGATATCGCACGGATTGCGGACCAGGAGCGGGCCCTGAGGTTCGATCGGTTTGATCTGGGGGCGGCCTGGTCGGTGGGGCAACATATTCGCGCGGTCGCGGCGGCAGCGGGCCATGTGCTCTCGGTCGATATCCAGATCAACGGCATGCAGGCCTTTTTTGCCGCCATGCCGGGCGCGAGGCCCGATTTCGAGCATTGGATCCGCCGCAAGCGCAACATTGCCTTGCGTTTCCTGCGCCCCAGTTACGCCATAGGCCTCGAGCTTGCGGCGCAGAAGACGACGCTCGAGGAGAAGTGGGGGCTTGCGACCGCCGATTATGCCTCACATGGCGGCAGTTTTCCGATCCTGGTCGAGGGCGTCGGCTGCATCGGGGCCGTTACCGTCTCCGGGCTTCCGCAACGCGATGACCACAATCTGGTCGTTGAAGCGCTGGCGGTGCATCTGGGGCTCGATCCGCAGGATCTGCGTCATCCCTGACAAGGCGGCTAGCCGGTGCCGACAAAAAAGGGCCGCCCGAGGGGCAGCCCTTTTGTCCGATCCTGTGCCGAAAGCCTATCGCCTGATCATGCGGGCAACGGCAATCAGGATACAGGCGCCGATAAAGCCGGCAATGAGATAACCGATCCAGCCGCCGAGCACGATGCCGAAGATGCTGAGAATGGCATTGGCGATGATCGCGCCGACGATGCCGAGGATGACATTCATCAGAATGCCCATGTTGCTCTTCATGAACTGCTCGGCGAGCCAGCCGGCAATGCCACCGATGATGATCGCCGCGATCCAGCCGATTCCTGCGCTTTCCATAACCTTACTCCCTCTGTTCCAGTGTCGGCCAGTTAACGGCGAAGCTGCGTCTTGGTTCCCGGCGAGTTCCCGGTTCGGAACAATCGCCTTAGTTCTGCCCGGTCTTTTCTGTTGATGAGCCGCCCGGCTGATCGGTGGTTGCCCGGCTTTTCTTCCACGCCGCTTGCCGGTATCTGGTGATGTCCCTGTCGAAGGTTTCTCATTGTGCGGATCATGTCCTTGCGCTCCATTCTCGTGGTCGTCTCCTACCTGTTCGTGCTTTCTCTGTCCGCCGTGGCTGCGCCGGGTATCGGATCGATGTTTGTCGCCTCGGCCGCGGCACAGACCGCCCCGGCACCATCCGCTGCGCCGGCCAGCCAGGAATCGCTTCCGGCCCGCGCGCAGGCCCTGACGGCCCAGGCACGCAAGACGCTTGACTCGCTGACGGCGCGTTCCGCCTCTGAAAATGTCGAGGATGTCCAACTTGCCGACTTCAAGGTCCAGGCGGATGAATTGGGCGGACAGCTGGACGGGTTTCTCGCCGAGACGAAACAAAGGCAGGACCAGATCCTGGCGCGCCTGACGGAAATCGGCGAGCCGCCGAAGGAGGGGCAGCCGCCGGAGGCTGCGGTGGTGACGGAGGAACGCAACCGCCTGACCGCCGAGCGCACCGAACTGACCGCGATCAGCAGCGAAGTGGGGCAACTTGCAGCCACCTCACGCGCACTGTCGGCAAAGATTACCGAACAGCGCCGCCGCCTGTTTTCGGCGACCATTCTCAAGCACACGGACCTTTCGCCGGCCGTCTTTTCCGATGCCGCGTCGGCCTTCCTGGCCGAGGTGGGTGCCTTTGGCGAGACGCTGAAGAGCTGGCTGACCTTTGCCTGGAAGTTCAAGACGCTGTCGCTGCTCGGCGCGGTGGTGCTCTCGATCGGTGCTGCCCTCCTGTTTCTTGCCGGCGGTTACCGCCTGTTCGGCAGAATGGTCACACGTGATCTGGCGATGGAGAACCCGCCCTATATCACGCGGCTGTCCTTCGCCTTCTGGTCGCTGATCATCCAGACGGTGTCGCTGTCGGCCTTCCTTCTTGCCACTTTCTTTTTCCTGTCGAGCTTCAACGTGTTGCGGCCGGATATCGCGCCGATCATCGCCTCCTTCCTCGGCATGATCTGGGTCGTCGTTTTTGTGGCGAGGCTCGGCGGATTGATCTTTTCGCCGGCCCATCCGCACTGGCGCCTGATCCGGCTGTCGAACCTCGGCGCGCGGCGCCTCTACTGGCTGACGATGATGATGGCGATCATCAACAGCCTCGACTACTGGCTTGCCGAAATCAGCGAGGTGCTGAACTCGCCGGTCGCACTCACCATCACCAAAAGCGTCGTGGCGACGGTGCTGATCGGCACGATCCTGATCCTGATGTCGTTCATGAAGCCGGTTCTGGCCGAGGACAAGGATCCCGAAGCGCCGGGCCGGCCCTGGCCGAGGGGTTTTCCGCTGTTGCTGCGGCTGGCCGGTGCGGCCCTCATCCTGGCGGTGCTGTCCGGTTATGTCGGACTGGCGCGGTTCGGTGCGACGCAGATCGTGCTGACCGGCGCGATCGTGGTGACGATGTATATCGGCATCCTGTCCGGCCGGGCGGTCGGCAAACAGGGGGCCTTCACCAAAACCGCCGTCGGGCGTTATCTCGCAAACCGCTACAAGCTGAGCGAGATTGCGCTTGACCAGATCGGCCTCGGCGCGGGCCTCAGCATCTATGCGGTGGCGCTTGCGTTCGGCGTGCCGCTCATCTTGCTGACCTGGGGGTTCCAGATCCAGGACATCCAGACCGCCGCGGTCCGGCTGTTCACCCAGATTTCCATCGGCAGCATCTCCATCTCGCTGATCGGCATCCTGGTCGGTATCCTTCTGTTTGCGGCCGGTTATTTCGTCACGCGTTTCGTGCAGGGCTGGATCGACCGCAACGTCATGGCGCGCAGCCATGTGGATACGGGTGTGCGCAACTCCGTCAAAACCGGCATCGGTTACATTGGTGTTGCGGTTGCGGTGATCATCGGTGTCTCTGCTGCCGGCATCGACCTGTCGAGCCTGGCGCTGGTCGCCAGCGCGCTGTCGGTCGGCATCGGCTTTGGCCTGCAGAACATCGTGTCGAACTTCGTCTCGGGCCTGATCCTGCTCGTCGAGCGTCCGTTCAAGGTCGGCGATCACGTGGTGACCGGCACGACGGAGGGTATCGTCAAGCGCATCTCGGTGCGCGCCACGGAAATCGAAACCTTCCGCAAGCAGACCATCATCGTGCCGAATTCCGACCTGATCAACGCATCGGTCGGCAACTGGACCCATAAGAACCGCATGCAGCGATCGGAAATTCCGGTCGGCGTGACCTATGGTTCGGATCCGCGCAAGGTCATGGAGATCCTGCTCGACATCGCCTTGACCACGCCGAACGTGCTGCACAATCCGGAACCGCATGTCGATTTCATCGCCTTCGGTGCCTCCTCGCTCGATTTCGAACTCCGGTTCCATCTGGCCGATATCAGCGACGGGATTGCGACGCGGGCCGCGGTACGGACGGAGATCCTGCGCCGCTTCCAGGAGGAGGGGATCGAAATTCCCTATCCGCATCAGGACGTCAATATCAGCGGAACCGTGTTCACTGTGCCGGCCCGCGATCGTGGCACGGTGACTGCGGGCGAAGCGGAAAGCGCACCGGCTGGAGAGGTCGCGCCATGACATGGCAACGGGGACTGGAAGCCCTCGGCTCGTTACAGCCAGGGGCAAAGTGTACCTCGTCGCGGCAAAGCGTCGCCCATGTCGTAAACAGGCGTTTGGACCGTCGACGGGAATTGCATAGTCCGCTCGAATGAGATGTCACCGCTTGGCGCACATGCCTTGGCCGGTGGTTCGTACCAGAGGGGTCGAAAGCGATGAAGACACAGGCGCGGGCAGTGGTGATCGGAGGCGGCGTGGTCGGTGTGTCCACGCTCTATCACCTGGCAAAAAAGGGCTGGAGCGATGTCGTCCTGATCGAGCGCAAGGAGCTGACCTCCGGTTCGACCTGGCATGCGGCGGGTCTTCTGCCGCTGTTCAACCTGTCCTATTCGGTCGGGCAGCTGCACAAATATTCGGTCCGCTTTTACGAGGAACTGCAGGAAGAGACCGGCATGAATGTCGGTTTCTCGAAGGTTTCCAACATTCGTCTCGCCCGTACCAAGGATCGCTGGGACGAATACATGTATTATGCCGGTATTGCCGAGACGATCGGCGTCAAGGTCAATATCCTGACGCCGGGTGAGGTGAAGGAGATCTGGCCGCTCTGCGAAACCGACGGACTGCTCGGCGCCATCCAGCACCCGGATGACGGATACATCCAGCCGGCGGATCTCACCCAGGCGCTCGCCAAGGGCGCACGCGACCGCGGTGCCACGATCTATCGCAATACCACCGTCACCGGCATCGAACAGCTTGCCGACGGCCAGTGGAAGGTGACGACCGACAAGGGTGAGATCACCGCCGAACACATCATCTCCTGTACCGGTTCCTTTGCCCGCAAGACCGGCGAGATGGTCGGGATCAACATTCCGGTCATCCCGGTCGAGCACCAGTACATCGTCACCGAGCCGCATCCGGCGATCCAGGAGCGCCGCAGGCAGGGCCTGCCGGAAATGGGGGTTCTGCGTGAGTCCGATTCCGCCTGGTACATGCGCGAGGAAGCGGGCGGCCTGATTCTAGGCCCCTATGAGGTCGGCGCACCGGTCTGTTATGTCGATGGTCCGTCGGACGAGAGCGAATACGAGCTCTTCCAGGAGGATCTCGACCGCCTGATGCCGCATATCGAAACGGCGATTGCCCGCGTGCCGGCCTTCGGCGAAGTCGGCATCAAGAAAGTCTATAACGGCGCGATCGCCTATACGCCGGACGGCAACCCGATCGTCGGTCCTGCACCGGGGCTGAAGAATTTCTGGCTGAACGAAGGCCATTCCTTCGGCATCACCGCCGCCGGCGGTGCCGGCTGGCAGCTGGCCGAATGGATCGTCGACGGTGAACCGACGGTCGACCTTATGGGCGTCGATCCGCGCCGTTTCGGCCCCTATGCGACCGAAGGTTACCTCATCGCCAAGAACGAGGAGGCCTATGCCAACGTCTTCACCATGCATTATCCGGACGAAGAGCGTGCTGCCGCGCGTCCGCTGAAGACGACGCCGATCTATGATCGCCTGAAGAAGCTCGGCGGGGTGTTCGGTTCCCTGTATGGCTGGGAGCGCGCCAACTGGTATGCCCCGGAAGGTTACGAACTGCCGGAAAGCGAAAAGGGTGTTGGTGCTGATGTCATCACCAACCACAATTATGCAGCCCCCCTCGAAGACGGGCGTTATGTCGAAAAGTGGTCGTTCCGTCGCTCCAACTATTGGGAACATGTCGGCAACGAGGTGAAGAACGTCACGACAAATGTCGGCGTGCTCGACATGTCGCCGTTTGCCAAGATGGAAGTATCCGGTCCCGGCGCGCGGGAATGGCTGGAGACGATTTTCGCCAATGCCATCCCGAAGAAGCGTGGCCGTATCGCGCTCGCCCATATCCTGACGCCGGCCGGTGGCGTGCGTGCGGAATTCACCATCTATGAATGGGCGCCGGGCCGATTCTACATGGTGTCCGCAGGCGGTCTGGAAGCGCATGACCACGATCTCCTCTGGCGTCTTGCGCCCAAGGATGGCTCCGTCGTGCTGCAGCCCATCACGCAGAAATACGGCGTGCTCGTTCTGGCAGGACCAAAGTCGCGCGCCGTCCTGAAGAAGCTGACGCGTAGCAGCCTGGAGAACAAGGATTTCCCCTGGCTGACAGGCAAGCAGATTTCGGTCGGTGTGGCCTCCGCGCATGCTCTTCGCGTGAACTTCGTCGGCGAATTGGGCTGGGAATTGCACCACCCGATCGAGATGCAGGCCTATATCTTCGACCGGCTGATGGACGCTGGCGCCGAGTTCGGCATCAAGCCCTTCGGCATCCGGGCGATGGTGTCGATGGCGGTCGAAAAATCCTACCGCAACATGGGCCGTGAACTGTCGATCGAATACAATGCCTATGAATCCGGTCTCGACCGTTTCCTGAAGCCGGAAAAGCCGTTCATCGGCCGTGACGGTCTCGTCGCCTACAAGAACAACGGCTTGAAGTGGATCTTCTCGACGCTTGAGGTGAAGGGCACGACAGAGGTCGACGCCCGCGGCTCCGAAGCGATCTATGACATGACGGGGGCTCTGGTCGGTCGCGTGACAAGCGGCGGTTATGGCTGGCGTGTCGGCAAGTCGCTGGCGCTTGCCATGCTGAAGCCTGAGCGTTCCGCCATCGGTACGGCGCTGAAGATCAAGATCCTCGGCACGCTCTACGAAGCGGAAGTGGTTGGCGAAAGCCCGTTCGACCCGGAGAATGCGGCGCTCAGAGCCTGAGAAACCGTTTGTTGACCACGCCAAGAAAGCGGTCCGTTTCGGGCCGCTTTTTTCTTGCAAATCCAGATTGCAAGCAATTCCGCTTAATGTTTCAGCAAGTCACGATGTGTAGGGTGTATCGTCAGAGATCACACTAAAGGTTGACCATGACTTATCTGGGCGTATCTGGAATGCAGTATTCTGGCGAACAGTTTCCGGAGGCCCGCATTATTGTGGCGGAAGACTCCAATGTCTTCACCTCGATGATTCGGCAGCGCCTGAAGGAGATCTTCGGTATCGAAGCCGAGATTTGCCGGACCTACGAAGATCTGATGATGGCCAACGAGTTGTCGGAGGAGCCTGTTACGCTGGCGATCTCCAACATCAACCTTCCTGGCGCCGAAAACGGCGAGGCGCTGGAATATCTGCTCGATCTCAACATCCCGACGGTCGTCTTTACCGGGACCTTCCAGGAACAGACCCGCGAAAAACTGCTCGCCAAGGATATCGTCGACTACATCCTGAAAGACAACGTCTTTGCCGTCGAGATGCTGGTCGAATCGGTCTGCCGCTTCCTGACCAATCATCGCCACCACGTGTTGATCGTCGACGACAGCCCGACCGCCCGGGCCCTCTTGTCGACCCGCCTGAAGCGTTACAATTTCCGCGTCAGTGTCGCCGAAAGCGGCGCCAAGGCGATCGAGCTTCTGAAGAAGAATGCCGACATCGGCCTCGTCGTGACGGACTACAACATGCCGGATATCGACGGTTTCGAATTGACGCGGCGGATCCGTTCCGTGCGCGGTTCGCATGAACTGCGCGTCATCGGCGTTTCGTCCTCCACCGATCGTCTTTTGTCGGCACGCTTCCTGAAGGCCGGCGGCAACGACTTCATGTTGCGACCATTCATCGACGAAGAGTTCTACTGCCGCGTTAACCAGAACCTAGACACTCTGGTCCAGATTAAGTCGATGCAGGCCAGCCAGGAACGGCGTCCCGCAGGAAAGGCCGCGGTGCCGGCGTAATCGAGGGAAGGGGCCGGAATGCCGTATGTTCATCAGATCGTCGCACCCAAGCGCGATCGCAATGACGGGCCGGTGCTTCTTGTCGAGGATTCCCGCACCTTTGCCTCCATCCTCTCCTATCGCTTCCGGGAAGAGATCGGCCGCACTGTCGTCCACTGCGCCTCAATGCTGCAGCTTGAAGAGACGCTGAAGCGCGGCGAGCAGAATTTTCCCATCGCCGTGGTGGACCTCAATCTTCCCGGTTCGCCGCATGGCGAAGTTCTCGATCTCGTCATCCGTTACGGTATTCCCGTCGTCGTTTTCACCGGCAGCTTCGACCTTGCCGCGCGTGAACGGATTCTCGATCGACATGTCGTCGATTACGTCATCAAGGACAATGAGCGCGCCTGCGACATGATCGTGGAATCGGTTCGCCGGGCGCTGGCCAACCGCGATGTACGTGTGCTTCTGGTGCATGAACCCGGTGAGGCGCGCGACCAACTGGCCACACTGCTGCGGGCACAACTCCTGACCGTTGTCGAGGTGGCGACGGGCGAGCAGGGACGAAACCTGATCGAGACCAATCCGGACATCGAACTCGTGCTGATCGGCCAGAATCTGCCGGATATGGACGGACTGCAGTTCTGTCGACGGATTCGCCGCAAACATGGCGACGATCGTCTGCGCGTGATCGGCATTCTGTCGACCGCCGATCGGTTCCTGTCCGTCGGCTTCATCAAAGCCGGTGCCAATGACGTGATCTACCAGCCGCTGCTTGCCGAAGAGGTCCAGTGTCGCGTCGCGCATACCATCGACACGCTGTCGCAGATGAAGCAGCTGCGCATCGCGGCCTCCAGCGATTACCTGACCGGGCTGTGCAATCGGCGTTACTTCTATATGATGGGTCCCGAACTCATCGAGAAATGTCTGCAGACCGGCATTGCCTGTACCATGGCGTTGATCGACATCGACCACTTCCGACGCGTCAATGACACCTATGGAAGTGATGCGGGCGACACCATCCTGATCGGGCTCGCCTCGCGCGTGCAGCAGCTTCTCGACACGGACAAGCATCTCGTTTCCAGGCTCGGCGGCGAAGAGTTCGCTGTGCTGCTGCATGGCATGGATGGCGCCCGGGCCTCGATCTTCTGCGAGATGCTCCGTCAGGAGCTCGCCAAGCTGCGCTTCATCGCCGGGGGACAGGAAGTCTCCGTCACGGTCTCGATCGGGGTTGCCGAAATCGAGGCGCGCGAGACCTTCGACAATTATCTCAATGCAGCCGACCAGTTTCTGTTCATGGCCAAACAGAGCGGCCGTGACCGGGTTTTCTCCGATCACTGGATGCGGGTGATGGGCGAGGCCGGACAATCGCGCCGCCCGCAGCCCTTCGAGACGGGCGGCGACGTTCTCTACCTCAGCTGATCCGTCACACCACCACGCCGGTGCGCGACGGGTTCATTGTCAGCTTGCGCTCGGCGCGCTCCTGTTGCGGCGAGCGATTGTAGACCTCGCGATAACACTTGGAAAAATGCGAGGCGGAGACGAAACCGCAGGCAACCGCCACCTCCACCACCGGCATGGACGACTGCACCAGAAGGTGCCGTGCGCGGTCGAGCCGGATCTCCAGATAATAACGTGCCGGAGAGCGGCCCATTTCCTGGCGGAACAGGCGCTCGATCTGGCGCCGCGACAGGCCGACCTGGTCGGCGATCTCGACGAGCGACAGCGGCTCGGCCAGGTGGCTTTCCATCAGCTCGATGATCGACAGCACCTTGCCGTTCTGCACGCCGAGACGGGCGCGCAGCGGCAGGCGCTGGCGGTCGTGCGGGTTGCGCACCCGGTCCGTCAGCTGTTGTTCGCAGACCCGGTTGACGAGTGTTTCGCCAAAATCCTGGCCGATCAGGTTCAGCATCATGTCGAGCGACGCCGTGCCGCCGGCACAGGTGTAGAGATTGGCATCGACCTCATAGAGGTCGGCATAGACCTCCACCTGCGGGAAGGCTTCGGCAAACCCCGGCAGGTTTTCCCAATGGATCGCGCAGCGCTTGCCGTTCAGCAGTCCTGCCTGGGCCAGCACATGCGCGCCCGTACAGAGGCTGCCGACGGCCACACCGCGATTGTAGGTCTCGCGCAGGAAGGCGTTGACCGACTTGTTGTTGAATTCCTCGACATAAATGCCCGAACAGACCAGCACCATGTTCGGCCGATGCTCGCCGCTCAGGTTACGGCGCTCGTCGGCGAGCGAGGAGTTGACTTCGATCGCGATGCCGCTGGAGGAGTAGACCTTCTCGCCATCGGCAGACGTGAGCCGCCAGTCATAGGCGGGATAACCCAACATGCGGTTGGCAATGCGCAGGGTTTCGACGGCGGCTGCAAAGGGCAGCATGGTGAAATGCGGGACGAGGAAAAAGACGAGCGTACGCTTCTTGGCGGGGGACTTGTTCATCGAGGGTCGGGCTCCGTGGCGGCTCGATATTCCTCGCGTGGAATTGCGGTTTCTCAATGTCCTATATGCGACATATAAGTCGGTATCTGCGCCTGCCTGATGAAAGCCTTCGGTTTCATTGTTCCCTGTGCGACGCAGCATGCCGCAAGTTTGCGCAAATGGCTGGAAGCTGGGCGGTGTCACGTATAAAAATGATGCAGAGCGTAAAAAGGCCCTTGCTTGCGGTCAGGCAGGCAAGGGCCTGTCGGGACACGGCATCTGCATGTCAGCGGTTCTCGCGGGCAGTCATGTCGTGGGCAGGCCAGCCGATATCCTTGCGGACATCGAACGGGAGGCTGGCGAGTTCGCGTGCGGTCCGGCGGGCGGCGTGCTCGCGCCGAAGCCGGGTGACGTCCTCCTGAAGCTGACTCAGCTGCACTTCGAGCCAAACGAGGGCACGGTGCGTGTAGGAGGGGGGACGGTGCTCGATGATCAGGGTCATGGCGGTTCCTTTCTCTGCGCGTGACGGCATCAGCATTGCTGCGTCCGGATCGATCAATCAAGCGAATGAATTTTATATCACTCATGACATTCGGTGATCTTTCCGTTGCAATGAAACCCTGGACCTCCATTGACGATCAATCAAACGAAATGATATGGTGCTTAAGTTCATTTATTTTGAAAGAGAGCCCGATGAACGCCCCCTTCCGCCAAGCGCTTCCGCTGCTTGATAATGACGTCCTGAGGACATTCGTCGCGATTGCCGACACCGGGAACTTCTCCACGGCGGCGGAAGCGGTGCTGAGAACGCCGTCTGCCGTCTCGATGCAGATCAAGAAACTGGAAGACCAGCTGCGCACGACGCTGTTCCTGCGCGATGCCCGCTCGGTGACGCTGACGCCGCATGGCGAAATGCTGCTGTCCTATGCGCGCCGCATGATCGCGCTGTCGAACGAGGCCGTGTCGCGTTTCGTGATGCCGGAGCTCGCGGGCGTGGTGCGGCTCGGTGCGGCGGATGATATTGCCGAGCGCCTGCTGCCGAGCATCCTCAAGGATTTTTCCGGCAAGTTTCCCGGGATCATGGTGGATGTCACCGTCGACATGAGTATGAAGCTTCGCCGGCGCATGGAGGAGCAGAGGCTCGACCTCGCCCTTGTCAACTATTCCTGCATGTCACAGATGCCGGTGGGCGAGGTGGTCTATCAGGATCGGCTTGTCTGGGCGGGGGCGAAATGCGGTACGGCGCATCTGCGCGATCCGCTGCCGATTTCGATCTGGGAGGAGGGTTGCATCTGGCGCCAGGCGGCCGTCACCGGCCTCGAGCAGATGAAGCGCCCCTACCGGATCGCTTATCTCAGCGCCAACACGATGGCGCAGCGCGCCGCAGTGGTCTCGGATCTCGCCATTGCGCCATTCCCGCGCTCCTACATCACCGACGACATGGTCGTACTTGGCCCCAAGGAAGGTTTGCCGGAGCTGATGTCCTTCGACATCCGCCTACTGTCGGCGCCGCAACTGTCGGTGCCAGCAAAGGCCGTCGCCGAGCGGATCCGGGATGCCTATGTCGATTACGAGAAGGCCGCGGCCTAGACGCCGGCAGAAAAGATGCTCTGCAGCCGGCCGGGCGCGAGGTCGGCTGCAGATCGGGAGAACTCAAACGACAGCCATCACTGCGATGGCGAGCAAGGCCGTTACGGATGTGATCACGAAGCCGAAGCGGACGAACATGCGACGGCGGTAATCACTCCCGGTCCAGTCATATTGCATATTGCGGCCTTTCCACCTGCCGCACCCAGGCTCGTCATGAACGGGCCGGTGGTCCTGGCGGACTGTCCATTCCGCCTGATTGCTAATATAGGCGGCAAAACCTGCGCGAGACTGACGAAAAATCGTGTCCGATGGCCCGGATGGTGCAGGCTTTCTACCAGATTTTGCGTGTCAGCCCGTGGAAGAGATAGGTCCAGACCGGTGGCGGAAAACGCAGCACCGAGGGTCCTGCGGGCGTATAGGGCCGCGCAGTGCCATCCAGAACCTCCGACAGCACCCGTATCGTCGTCTCGGTGCCCGCTGCCGTCAGCAGCAGCGGATAGGTCGAGATCGTGTCGCCGGGGGCGGGCCTGACTCGGATTTCACAAAGCGTCTGGCCGGTATCCGTGCCGGCGTCGACGAGGTGCAGGGTGGCGCCGAAATTCTCCTCGTCACGCTCCACCCGCGCCCAATAACCGCCCATCTGGCCGCGATAGGCTGGGTTGATCCCCGCATGGAAGTTGACGATGGGGCAGGGGATGGCGGCGAGCGTGGCGCGCGTCAGCAGGCGGCAGGAAATCGTGAAGACAAGATCCGGTCTCAGCGCGGCGATGGCGGCATGCGCAGCCGCATCGTTGAGCGAGGACACGCGCGTCACGGGAATGGCGGGGTCGGCATCGGCCGAGAGACCGTAGGCAGCGAGGATTTCGGCCGTGCGCCGGCTTGCCAGGCGTTTGCCGAAGCGGGAGACGACCATGGTCGCCAACTGTCCGATCGCGGTCAGCCAGCCGAGCCTGCGAGCCCGTCGCCGCAACAGGACGGATTTCGGCTCATAGGCTTCCTCGATCACGAAAACGGTCTCGAAGTGGCGTGCGAGCGCGTTGATCATGACCTGCGGGTTTGGTCCGCCCGCCGTCAGCACCACGAGTCTTGCCTGTCTCGTGCCCTGCATCGTCCATCGCCGCCAAGATTGTGGCGGCGAGTGTGCCTTGCGCCCGGCAAGAAACCGTTAATGAACGCGAATGCCCGATCACGTTCTCGTAAGAGGCCTCGTGAACTTTTTGCCTCCTCGAACGTTCCAGTGCCGGAAACATGATTTCCAAGCGGATCTGGTTCAATTCTTCTGGAGTTTACAACATGACGGTCAAGACAATCACCGTAGTCGCTGCGCTCGCCACCACGATGCTCTCGCTGACGTCCTGCGGCAACACGATCCGCGGCATGGGCCAGGATACGGCCAACACGGTCAATGCCACGCAGGATGCAGGGCGCCGCGTCGAGCGGGCCGCCAACTGATCCTCCCAGGCGATCCTGTCGCCGATATCCGTGCCGTCAGCGGTTTGACATCAACAGCCGCTGACGGCTATTTTTTTGTGCTCAGACGGGAGCCTTCGGGTAAGCGCGCTCCATGCCGCCGGAGCGCACGAGCCCCTCGCGGAAGGCCTGATAGGCGGGATGCTGGCTCGATTTCGCAGCTTCCATCAGCCGGATCTGGATGCGGCCCGGTGCGGTGTTTCCGATCCATTCTCCAGTCTTCTGCAGCTTCAGCGAATTCAGGAATCGGCTTTCGGAGGCGCGGTCGAGAAACAGATGCAGCCCGTCGAGCAGGACGTCGTCGGACTTCGGATTTTCCATCATCAACTGAAGCCAGGACTTGTTCTCGTCGGAGAACCCGTTGAGGGCGTCTGCGACGGATTCGCGGGTGCCGATGGTGGCCATGCTGCTCATGTTCGTCTCGCGTCTTTTGTCCGTGATCACCAGCCCGCAGGCCCTCTGCAGTCTGCGTCCCTTGCCGCTGCCGTGGCGCCCAAAGGACATGGATCCGGGGATCACGTGTTGCCATTCCCGCGCCGGGCGGCGTGATTTGCCGCCTGCACAGGCTTCAGCCTTTCTCAGATCCGCCTTGCGTCAGCCTTGCACGGGACGGCGCCCGGCCTATTCCGCCGCCAGGCTCGGTGGCTTTTCGTGGTCGGCGGGTGTCACCATCGCCCCGATCAGGCTCTGCAGGTCGAGTTGGCCGACCGGTCTGCCCTCGGCGCTGACGATCTGCACCAGTGCGACGCCGCCGGCCGTCATGGCCTTTGCCGTTTCCTCGAGCGTCGTCCCGACCGGGATCGGCATGACACCCGATGCGGCAGCTGCCTGGCCGGTCAAGGGTGTCATCACCGTCTGCACCTGGATCACCCGGCCGCGATTAACCTCCCGGACGAAGGACGCGATGTAGTCATCCGCCGGGCTCAGCACGATCTGCTGGCCGCTTCCCTGCTGGATCACCTCGCCATCCCGCAGGATGGCGATCTTGTCGCCGAGCCTCAGCGCCTCGTCGAGATCATGGGTGATGAAGACGACGGTCTTCTTCAGCTCGGCCTGCAGGTCGAGCAGCACTGTCTGCATGTCGACGCGGATCAGCGGGTCGAGTGCCGAATAGGCCTCGTCCATCAGCAGGATGTCGGCGTCGTTGCTGAGCGCGCGGGCAAGCCCGACACGCTGCTGCATGCCACCGGACAACTGGTTCGGATAATGGTTCTCGAAACCGGAGAGGCCCACCCGGTCGATCCAGTAACGGCCCTTCTTCGTGCTTTCGCTGCGCGGCACGCCCTGGATATCGAGGCCGTAGACGGTATTTTCCAGCACGGTGCGGTGCGGCAGGAGGGCGAATTTCTGGAACACCATCGCCGTCTTGTGGCGGCGGAATTCCCTCAGTTCCTTGACGCTCATACGGCAGACGTCGGTGCCGTCATAAAGAACCTCGCCGACCGTCGGTTCGATCAGCCGGTTGATGTGGCGGATGAGCGTGGATTTGCCCGAGCCGGAGAGGCCCATGACGACGGTGATGCCGCCGCCGGGCATGGAGATGTTGATGTCCTTCAGCCCCAGCACATGGGCGTGCTTCTCGTTGAGTTCGGCCTTGGACATGCCCTCCTTCACCGATTGGACGTGCCTTTGCCCTTCCGGGCCGAAGATCTTGTAAAGGCCGCGAATCTCGATGCCGTGGCTAGCCATGCACCACCTCCGTATGTTTCTGCAGGCGCTTGCCGAATGTCTGGCTGGCCCGGTCGAAGATGATGGCGATGGCCACCAGCGCAAACCCGTTCATGAAGCCGAAGGTGAAGAACTGGTTGTTGATGGCCTGCAGCGTGTTTTTGCCGAGCCCGCCGACGCCGACCATGGACGCGACGACGACCATGGCGAGCGACATCATGATCGTCTGGTTGATGCCGGCCATGATGGTGGGGAGCGCCAGCGGCATCTGCACGTTCCACAGTTTCTGCCCCGGCGAGGAACCGAAGGCATCGGCCGCCTCCAGCACGTCGCGGTCGACGAGGCGGATGCCGAGATTGGTGAGCCGGATCATCGGCGGCACCGCATAGATCACCACCGCAATCAGTCCCGGCACCTTGCCGATGCCGAAGATGACGACGACCGGGATGAGATAAACGAAGCTCGGCAAGGTCTGCATCACGTCGAGGATCGGGTTGATCGCTCCCTGCACCCGGTCGGAGCGCGCCATCAGGATGCCGATCGGGATGCCGATCAGGATCGCGATCAGTGTCGCAACGGTAACGATCGCCAGCGTCACCATCGTATCCTGCCAGAGGCCGATCAGGCCGATCAGCACCATGCCGACGGCCGTGCCGATGGTGATCGCGATGCTGCGGCTCGCCAGGTAGACGATCGCCAGCATGACGGCGAGCACGAGGATCCAGGGCGAGTTGACGAACAGCCGTTCCAGCGCGTTGAGAAAGACCTGCAGCGGCTGGACCACGGCATCGATCAGGTGAGAATATTCCCGCACGAGGCCGCGAAAGCCGTCGTCGATCGTCTTGCGCGCCAGGCGGATATAGCTGTCGCTGACGGCCGGAAAGCTGCAGAGCACGTCCGGCAGGATGGAACAGGAGGCCATCGTTTTCCCCTTTATGTCGTGTCGTCGTGCCGCGTCTTTTGGGACCGCCTGACCTCGATGCGCTGCTCTTTCAGCACCCGGTGGCTGCGGTCATTCTTGCGGCAAACGGTGATGCGGCCCCGCGCCGGGGAGGGCGGGGCCTGTTGGCTTTAGGGGCTTTTTCAGAGTGCGGCCTTGACCTTTTCGGCAACGTCCGGTGCCACCCACTTCGTCCACATGTCGGGATAGGTCTTCAGGAAGTGGCGTGCGCCATCCTCGTTCGTCCCCTGGTTTCCGTCCATCCAGGCGAGAACCTTTCCGACCGTCTGGTTGTCCCACTGACGTGTCTTCACATAGGTCATGGCGACACCTGCCTTTTCGGCGAAGTTTTTCGTCACGACGGTGAAGACATCCGAGATCGGATAGGAATTGACCTTCGGCGTGGGGCAGTCGGGGATTGCCGTGCACTTATCCCATTCGGCCTTTTCGTGCGGCACGCCGAACGACAGGCGCACCATGTCGTATTTGCCGAGGATGGCCGTCGGCGCCCAGTAATAACCGAGCCAGCCCTTCTTGTTTTCGAAGGCATTGGCGATCGAGCCGTCAAGGCCGGCGGCGGAGCCGGTGTCGACCAGGTCGAAGCCTGCCTTTTCGGCGCCGAGCGCGCGGTAGAGGTTGGCGGTGGAGACCTGGCAGTTCCAGCCCGACGGGCAGTTGGTCACGGCCCCCTTGGAGGGATCTTCCGGAGCCGGGAACAGCTTGGGCTGCTTCAGCGCATCCTGAACCGTCTTGATTTCGGGGTGGGCGTCGGCGAGGAATTTCGGGATCCACCAGCCTTCGACACCGCCATCGGACAGAAGCGGTGCGGCCTGGATCAGGCGTCCCTCGGAAATGGCCTGGTCGAGCGCGGTCCGCACCGCATTGACCCAGAGTTCCGGCGCCACGTCCGGCTGACCCTTTTCGTTCATCGAGGTGAAGGTCGGCATGGTGTCACCGGTCACCAGCGTCACGCTACAGCCGTAACCCTTTTCGAGGATGATCTTGTCGACATGGGCGGCAACACCTGCCGAAGCCCAGTTCATTTCGGCGATCGAGACATCGCCACAGTCTGCCGCCTGGGCCGAGCCCGCCATGGCGTAAAGACCTGCAACGAGTGCGGTAGAAGCGAGGAGTTTTTTCATCGTCTAAGACCTCCCAGTCTTAACTTGACTTCATTTACATCGGGGCACACCAGACTTCACGAAACATAGAGCCCTGTCATTGTTCGCCCATGGCAAACATCATCGGCTATTGGGCCGGTTGAGCCCGGCCTCCGTTCAAGACCTGTCCGCGTCGTCCGTGTCTGCCGGACTTACGCGTTGGTTGTGACAGTCATTAAAGCCTACGGTTTCCTTGCGGAAAATCAACCTTGGCAGGCTTCTTCTTCATGAGTAGGCGCTGAATTACGCGTTATCGAGAGGGCTTGGCGGCGTGATCTTTTGAGCGTTTGCCCTAAATCTGGGCAGGCTTGCGCGGCGGATCGAGGTGCGGATCAACACTGCGAAAATTGTCACCTCCGACATTTGACAAGCACTGTCCGAAAAGCGGCGCGGCAAGCCGGACGGCCCGCCGGTACGGCGACAAAATTTTTTTTGAAGGAAGCAGAAAAAGATGTCCGAGATAACGGCTCGGTAAGAAATGAGCGGCTATCAGTCGTGCGTGGCCAAGCCGCGAAGGCTCCGGATGGGTAGTGCGTCCCGGAGCCCATTTTCCTCTCCCGCCGGGTGGCAGGAGAGGCCGTTCAGGAAAGGCCGATGCGCGAGCGTAAGGCGCCGCCTTCCTTTCAGCCTGAATTTCCCGTGCGAATGAAACGAAGCCAGGGGCGGCGGGTGTCGAGTTGATTCACACGGCTTTCTGGCTGCCGGACGGGCGCCTTCGAACCCCAGGCGATGGCGATCCCATCGCCGGTCTTGAAGATGTAGAGCATGGGTTTTCCTCGGTGGCGCACGGTGTTTCCGGCGCTTGGTTGTTTGCGCCATCCGATACGCCTTTCCCGGCCTCGCCGCGCGTGGGGGCTGCGACGGGTCCTGTCGCAAACACGATAGTGCGACAATCGGCAACACAACCGTTCCGCCGGCCTTCGGGGGCGTTGACAGACTGCGGCTCTTCGCGCACCCTTGCGCGACTACCGCGTCGGTTTCGGCCATGCGGCAGACGGGCAACCGGTCGCCATCTTTGCTTTGATGGCGCCAGCAGGTGGAAGGTGCCGACGGCCGCATGGGCGGCGGGTGTGTTTCTCCTCGCTGAACCGGGGCCTGCACGAATGCACCATGATCAGCCGGGCGGCGACCTCTTGATCTACGAATTCGCCGCTTTTCATGGACATGCCTTCGCGCAGGCCGGCCCCGTTTCTCTTTTCCCGTCACAGGTTCAGCCATGATCTCCAGTACACTCGGCACGTCTGCCCGCAGGATCAGCCTCGTGCTGGGCGGTGCGCGGTCCGGCAAATCCCGCTTTTCCGAAAACCTTGCCCTGGAGAGCGGCTTGCTGCGCCACTACGTCGCCACTTCGCAGATCTTCGACGAGGAGATGCGTGCGCGGATCACACAACACCGCGAGCAGCGCGGTGAGGGCTGGGTGACGCATGAGGAACCGCTGCGCCTCTCAGAGGTGCTCCGCGACGTGGCGGGACCTGACCGCATCGTGCTTGTCGACTGCCTGACGCTCTGGGTGACGAACCTGATGATGGCCGAAGCCGACGTGGAGGAGGAGGGGAGGGCGCTTGTGGATTCCCTGTCGCGGCTCTCCGGTCCGGTGATCTTCGTGTCCAACGAAGTCGGGCTCGGCATCGTGCCGGAAAACCGCATGGCGCGCGCTTTCCGCGATCATGCGGGGCGCCTGCATCAGTCGCTCGCGGCGGCGGCGGACGAGGTGTTCTTCATCGCCGCCGGTCTGCCGCTGAAGATGAAGGGCTGAGGATCAGATCCCCAGCCAGATGCGGATCGGATGCGCCGGGTCCGACAGGAGTTTCGTCGCCATCGCGATGCAGGAGATCACCAGGAGCGGCTTGATGATCTTCGCGCCGCCGCGCATGGCAAGCCTGGACCCGATCTGCGCCCCGATCAGCTGACCGACGCCCATCATCAGGCCGAGCTTCCAGAAGATCGCGCCGTTGACGGCAAACACACACAGCGAACCGAGGTTGGAGCCGAGGTTCAGGAGTTTTGTGTGGGCGGTTGCCTTCAGCAGGCCAAACCCCGCCAGAAGCACGAAACTCAGCATATAAAAGGAGCCGGCGCCGGGGCCGAAAATGCCGTCATAAAGTGCCACCGCCGGCACGGCGAAGGCGGCAAACAGGCCGGTCGTCAGGCGTCTTGTGCGGTCCTCGTCGGAGAGGTTCGGCTTCAGGGCAAAAAAGAGCGCGATGCCGACGAGCAGGAAGGGAATGGCGGCGCCGAGAAAACGGCCCGGCACGTGCGAGGCGATCAGTGCACCGACACCACCGCCGACAAAGGCGATCAGCGCCATCGGCACCTGTTCCCTGAGGTTCACATGCCCACGTCTGGCATAGGCGATCGTGGCCGACGCTGCGCCAAACGGACCCTGGACCTTGTTGGTCGCGAGCGATTCGAGTGGCGGGATGCCGGCGAGCAGCAAGGCCGGGATGGTGATCAATCCGCCACCGCCGGCAATCGAATCGATGAAACCGGCGAGGATGGCAACGAGGAACAGAAGCATCAGGATCTGAGGGGCAAGGTCTTGCACGGGAAGGCTCTGGCTGGCGAGGAAGGAGTGGCAATGAGGGGCCGGCCCTTCTGGCACCGCGTATCCTCGCTGGCAAGCCGTCCTTCAGGGACATCCGGCATGGTCCGCCAAAGCACGCTCTTGCGTCTTGGCCGCGCGGCGTTATGGTGCGCCGCTTTCCATACCCTGCAGGACACTTCTGATGCACAAGGTCATATTCGACACCGATCCCGGCATTGACGATGCCATGGCGCTGCTTTTCCTGCACAAGCACCCGGAAATCGATCTCATCGGTGTCACCACCGTCTTCGGCAATGCGCCGATCGACATCACCACCCGCAATGCGCTCTATCTTGGCGAGGCATGGAATATTGCGGCGCCCGTCGCCCGCGGCGCCGACCAGACCTTTGATCCGGCGCGCGGCGGCAGCTATTGGCCGACCGCCATTCACGGTCACAACGGCATCGGTGACGTGCCGGTGCCGGACACGATTGCGCGTGAGCCGGATCCGCGTCCGGCCTACCAGTTCATTATCGACACGGTGCGCGCCCATCCGGGCGAGGTGACGCTGATTGCCGTTGGCCGCATGACCAATCTGGCGCTCGTTCTGAAACACGATCCGGATGTCGCGGCCCTCGTCAAGCAGGTCATCATCATGGGCGGTGCCTTTGATTTGAACGGCAATGTCTCGCCGGCGGCGGAGGCGAATATCCATGGCGATCCGGAAGCCGCTGACGTGGTGTTTACCGCGCCGTGGCGCGTCGTGGTCGTCGGCCTCGACGTCACGATGCAGACCGTCATGACCAGCGGCTATCTTGCCGAGATGGTGGCGACGGGCGCGCCGGAGATCCCACTGCTCTCCGACATCTCGCAGCTCTACATCGATTTCTACAAGTCGCGGGTCGGCGACGGCATGGTGGTGCATGACAGCTGCGCCTGCGTTTATCTCGTCCGCCCGGACCTGTTTCAGACGCGCAGCGGCCCGATCCGTGTCGTTTGCGGCGGCATTGCCGATGGCCAGACGATCCAGAAGCCGGACGGCAAGACATTCCCGCCCGGTCCCTGGGACGGACATCCGAGCCAGCTGATCACCACCGGTGTCGATCCGGACGGGGTTTTGTCCGTCATCCGCGCCGCCCTGGTGGAAGGCCGGGCTCTCTAAGCGCTTTTCGCTTCCGATTGCCGTTGGGCAACAGTAAAGGTGCAAAATTCCGCCCCCGGCTTCGCAGGCCATTGGCATCGAAGCCGGTTTTCCCTATGTGGAACATCAAACGATCAGAATTCAGAGGATAACAGCGTGACCGCTACCTTCGACAAAGTCGCCGACATCATCGCGGAAACCAGCGAGATCGATCGCGAGACCATCACCCCGGAAAGCCACACGATCGACGATCTGGGCATCGACAGCCTGGACTTCCTCGACATCGTGTTTGCGATCGACAAGGAATTCGGCATCAAGATCCCGCTCGAGCAGTGGACGCAGGAAGTCAACGAAGGCAAGGTTTCGACCGAGGAATACTTCGTTCTGAAAAACCTCTGCGCCAAGATCGACGAGCTGAGGGCAGCCAAGGCCTGATCGGCCGGCTGACGAAGCCTGATGCTTCTTGAATATTTTCAGATGATCGACCGCGTGGAAGCGGTTGATCTTCAGGCCCGGACACTTTCGGCGCGTTCCGTCGTGCCCTCCAAAAGCCCCGTCTTCGAAGGCCATTTCCCCGGCATGCCCCTGGTGCCCGGCGTTCTCCTTATCGAGACCATGGCCCAGGCGAGCGGTTTTCTGGTGCTGGCTGCGACGAATTTCGCCGCCATGCCGTTCCTGATGTCCGTCGACGGCGCCAAGATGCGCACCTTCGTCGAGCCCGATGCGGTGCTCGACATCGAGGCGTTTCTGGAGCATGAGGGATCGGGTTATGCGGTAACGAAGGCGAAGATCTCGTCGGCGGGCAAAAAGGTCTGCGATGCGCAGTTGAAGCTCCGGACCATGCCCTTCGATCAGGTCCCGCTTGCCGATATCGTTCGCAAGCGTGCCGGCGAAGTCGGCCTTTTGGATGCACTTGCCGCCCGCGCCTGATCGGCCAACGGGACGGGTGAGAAGGATGATCTCGAAATGAGCAGTTCAGACAAGGATGTCGTGATCACCGGGGTTGGCATCGTGACGTGCCAGGGCGTTGGCAAGGAGCCGCATGTCGCGCTTCTGACCGGTTCGGCACCGGCCCGCCCGCCGGTGGAGACGGATCGCTTCAAACCCTATCCCGTGCACCCCATGCCGGACATCGACTGGTCGCAGCAGATCGCCAAGCGTGGTGATCAGCGCCAGATGGAAAACTGGCAGCGTCTCGGCGTGTTTGCTGCAGGCCTCGCGCTCGATGATGCGGGCCTGAAGGACAATGCGGAAGCTTGTGGCACGATGGACATGATCGTCGCGGCCGGCGGCGGTGAGCGCGACATCAAGGTCGATTCTTTGATCGTCGACGAGGCGCTGAAGCGTAACGACCGCGAAATGCTGCTGAACGAGAAGCTGACGACGGAGCTGCGTCCGACGCTGTTCCTGGCGCAGCTGTCCAACCTGCTTGCCGGCAATATTTCCATCGTCCACAAGGTCACCGGTTCCTCGCGTACCTTCATGGGCGAAGAGGCGGCGGGTATTTCCGCCGTCGAAACCGCCTATCATCGCATCAAGGCCGGCCAGTCCACCCATTCGCTGGTGGGCGGGGCTTTTGTTGCTGAACGTGCCGATATCATCCTGCTGGTCGAGGGCATCCGTGCCCATGCGACCGGTGACTGGCATCCGCTCTGGTCGCGCGCCATCGAAAACGGCGGTGGCATGATTATGGGCTCTGTCGGTGCTTTTCTCGTTATGGAAAGCCGCACCCATGCGGAAGCCCGCGGCGCGCATATCTATGCGGTCATGGACAGCATCGAGGGTGATCGCGGCAGCCGCGACGACCGGGGCCTCGAAAAGCGTCTCGGCCGGATGAGCACGCTCGCCGCCGATGCCACTCCGGGCGATCTCGTCGTGTTCTCCGGTTCGAGCGGTGTTGTCGATCTGGCAGCCCGCGAACGGGCGGCGCTGGAAGCGGAATTCCCCGGTGCGGCGATCCGTGGTTATGGCGGCATGACCGGGCATGCCATGGAAGCGCAGTTCCCGCTGGGGCTGGCGCTGGCCGCCCTTTCTCTCGACCAGGGCACTGGGGTGCCGGTGTTCGATGCGGATCACGAAAAGCCGATGAGCGGCGGTGCGACCCATGCCGTGGTAACCACTGTCGGTTACCTGCGCGGCGAAGGGCTTGCAGTGCTCTCGAAGAACGGCTGAGGACGACATCATGAGCAATGCTGCTTTTAAAGACCATCTTGGCCGTCCCATCATCGCCATCACCGGCATGGGCGTCATCACCTCGCTCGGTCAGGGGCTTGCCGACAACTGGGCGGCGCTGACCTCCGGCACCTCGGGCATCCACAAGATCACCCGTTTCCCGACCGAAGGGTTGTCGACCCGCATCTGCGGCACGGTGGATTTCATCGACGTGCCGCATCCGAATTCGGTCGAGCGTTCCTTTGCCATGGCGCGGGAAACCACGACGGAGGCCTTGGCGCAGGCGGGGCTTTCCGGCGATTTCGCCGGTCCGCTGTTTCTGGCCGCACCGCCGGTCGAGCCGGAATGGAGCGCCCGTTTCGAGCTTGCCGACCGCGCGCCGCCGCCGCAGGCCGAAGCCGATGCCTATGACCGGTTTCTTGCGGCCATGCGCGAGCGCCCCGATCCGGTGTTCCTGGAAGCCGTGCAGTTCGGCTCGATCTCGGAGCGTCTTTCCGACCATTTCGGCACGCGCGGCCTGCCGGTAACGCTGTCGACCGCCTGTGCGTCCGGCGCGACCGCCATCCAGCTCGGTGTCGAAGCGATCCGCCAGGGCCGCACCGACCGGGCGCTGACTGTTGCGACCGACGGGTCCGTCAGCGCGGAGGCGCTCATCCGCTTCTCGCTGCTGTCGGCACTCTCCACCCAGAACGATCCGCCCGAAAAGGCTTCGAAACCCTTCAGCAAGGATCGCGACGGTTTCGTGATTGCCGAAGGGGCGGCGACGCTCGTGCTGGAATCGTTGGAATCGGCGGTTGCCCGCGGCGCCAAGGTGCTCGGCATCCTGAAAGGCTGCGGCGAAAAGGCCGACCATTTCCACCGCACGCGCTCCTCGCCGGACGGTGGTCCCGCGATCGCGACGATCCGTGCCGCGCTCGAAGATGCCGGCATGGACGAAAGCGGCATCGGCTACATCAATGCTCACGGCACCTCGACGCCGGAAAACGACAAGATGGAATATGGCGCGATGCTGGCCGTTTTCGGCGACCGGCTGAAGGATGCCATTCCATGCTCGTCCAACAAGTCGATGATCGGCCATACGCTGACGGCGGCTGGTGCGGTCGAAGCGGTGTTCTCGATCCAGACCATGCTGACGGGCACGCTGCCGCCGACGATCAACCACGTCAATCCGGATCCGGCGATCGTTCTCGATGTCGTGCCGAACAAGAAGCGGGATCAGCAGGTGACGGCAGTTCTGTCGAACTCCTTCGGTTTCGGCGGGCAGAATGCCAGCCTTGTCATGACGGCGGAGCCGGCCTAAAAGCCGTCCCCATTCGGCTATCATGCCCAAACACTCTTTGACGCCTCCGGGCGAAGGGAAAGACTTATGCGCGCCTTGCAACTGATCGATGACCGCCGTCTTGAAGCGACCGACATTCCGGAACCGGAAGCGCCGGCACCGGGCGAGGTGACGCTCCGGGTCAAGGCGGTTGCGCTCAACCACATCGATGTCTGGGGCTGGCGTGGCATGGCCTTTGCCAAGCGCAAGATGCCGCTGACGATCGGCGCGGAAGCCTCCGGCGTGGTGGAAGCGATCGGCCCCGGCGTGTCGAACGTTCTGCCCGGCCAGCTCGTTTCCGTCTACGGTGCCCGCACCTGCGGCCTCTGCAAGCCCTGTCGCGAGGGCCGTGACAACCTGTGCGAACACGTGGCCGGTGTCCACGGTTTCCACCTCGACGGTTTTGCCCAGGAAAAGATCAATATCCCGGCCCGCCAGCTTGTTCCGGCCCCGCCCGGCATCGATGCGGTCGCAGCCGCTTTGGCCCCCGTGACCTTCGGTACCGTCGAGCACATGCTGTTCGACAATGCCAAGCTCGAACCCGGCGAGACGATCCTCGTGCATGCCGGCGGCTCCGGCATCGGCACGGCGGCGATCCAGCTCGCCAAGAAGATGGGCTGCACCGTGATCACGACCGTGGGCTCGGACGACAAGATCGAAAAGGCCAAGGCACTCGGCGCCGATCACGTCATCAACTACCGCACCGACCGTTTCGAGGGCGTGGTGCGCAAGCTGACCAAGAAGAAGGGCGTCGACGTCGTCTTCGAACATGTCGGCAAGGATACCTGGGCGGGTTCGATGCTCTGCCTGAAGCGCGGCGGCCGCCTCGTCACCTGCGGCTCCACGTCGGGCGTGTCGACCGAAATCAACCTGATGATGCTGTTCCAGCAGCAGCTGAAGCTGCTCGGCTCCTTCGGCTGCCGCATGGAAAACATGGCGAACGCCATGCAGAAGATGGCGCGCGGCATCGTGCATCCGGTCATCGATACGGAAGTCACCTTCGGCGAGATCGACAAGGCGCTGGAGCGTATGGAAGGCCGCCAGATCTTTGGCAAGATCGTGTTGAGGATGGACTGATCCGTTGAAGATGCTGATCACGCGGATCGTTTTGGCTTTGCGCCACTTCCAGCAATGGCTGGTGGCGCAGGCGGCGTTCGGTTTCCTCAACCTGTTGAAGATCCTGCCTGCCGATCCGGCGATCCGTTTTGCCGACTGGCTGGTGCGCAAGATCGGCCCGCTGACCAACCGCCACCGGCTGATGCTCGTCAACCTCGCCAATGCCTATCCGGAGAAATCCGAGGCCGAACGTGAGGCGATTGCGCTCGCGTCCTGGGGCCACATGGGCCGGCTTGCGGCGGAATATGTCTTTCTCGATCAGCTGTTCGACTTCGACCCGGAATCCACCGAACCCGGCCGTATCGAGGTGGACGGCATTCCGATCTTCCTCGATCTGCGCGACAATCCGCGGCCTTTCATCGTCTTTACCGCCCATACCGGCAATTTCGAACTGTTGCCGGTGGCCGGCAATGCGTTTGGCCTGACGGTGACGGTGATGTTCCGCCCGCCGAACAATCCCTATATTGCGGAAAAGGTGTTTTCCTTCCGTGCGGCGCGCATGGGCAAGCTCGTTCCCTCGCATGCCGGCTCCTCCTTCGCGCTGGCGCGCCAGCTGGAAGCGGGCAGGGGGATCGGGGTGCTCGTTGACCAGAAGTTCCAGAAGGGGCTTTCGACGGATTTCTTCGGCCATCCGGTGCAGACCAATCCGCTGCTCGCCAAGCTCGTGCGGCAGTTCGATTGCGAGGTCTACCCGGCCCGCTGCATCCGCCTGCCGAACAATCGCTATAGGCTGGAGATCGAACCGAAGATCGACATTCCGCGCAACGACAAGGGCGCAGTCGATGTTCAGGCGACGGGCCAGCTTCTCAACGACAAGGTGGAAAGCTGGGTGCGCGAACATCCCGAACAGTGGCTCTGGTATCACGACCGCTGGAACATCAAACACAGCCTGAAGGGCTGACGAGATACCCAGACCCCTCCCCACAAGGGGGAGGGGCTTATCGTGCCGCGCCCGCCGTTCCTCGATGCACCTGACCCTTTGTGTTCTTCGCAGAGATTGAAGCGGGGCGTTACCTCACGCAGTCTCCCCCCTTGTGGGGGAGATGGCGGCAGCCAGAGGGAGCTTCCTCCCATACGCTTTAGCCCGCTGCCAGGCGGGGAGCGGGCGGCGTCGCGCTTCGCGGAGTCGCCTCAATCCTCCGCGGCAGCACCTTCCTCCTCCAGGATCGCCTTCAGGCAAGCGAGGTCCTTGGCGACGTGGGCGACGTCCTGTTGAAACTGTTCGATCGTCTGCTCCGGCAGGCGGGTGACGAGAAAGATCGCTTCGGCGCCATCGCCGTTCGGCACGATGCGGAAGGCGTTGTGCACCTTGAGGCCGGAGGGCATGTGCACGACATGGTCGATCACGCCAAAGTCATTGGCCGGTGAAAAATGGACGCGCACCTGGCCGATCGGCCCGCCATCCGCCAGCCAGTCTTCGCCGTCGCGGGTCAGGCCACTGCCGAGGCCGGAGGCCCATCGGGCCATGTTTTCGGGCTTGCCGGCAAAGGCATAGACGGCGCGCCAGTCCCGGTTGATCGATAGATGCACGGCTTTCGCCTCCATCGGCGGCATGGGTTTTCCTCCTTATATGTTCATGTAATGTTCTTTATGGATCAGATTGCCGGAAAGGCAAGGGGCGTGACCGCGTACGGTTGCCGCGCCTGTCCGTCGTCTGATGCATGGCGGTTATGCTGGCGGCAAATTTAAACCGTTTCGATCGGCTCTGACCTTGCCGTTCGTCAGTTTGAGTGCCAAAACAGCCACGCAACTGTATTGGAGGCATCCCCCGTGGAACAGGCAGAAATCGGCCTTATCGGCCTTGGCGTTATGGGTTCCAACCTGGCTCTCAACATCGCGGAAAAAGGCAACAAGATTGCCGTCTTCAACCGCAGCCCCGAGGCGACACGAAAATTCTTTGCCGAGGCCGGCAGCCTGCAGGGCCAGATCATTCCCTGCGAGACGCTTGAGGAATTCACCGCCGCCATCCGCCCGCCGCGGCCGATCATCATCATGATCAAGGCCGGTGATCCGGTGGACCAGCAGATGGAACTGCTGAAGCCGTATCTGTCCGCCGGCGACATCATGATCGATGCCGGCAATGCCAATTTCCGCGACACGATGCGCCGTTTCGAGGCGCTGAAGGACAGCCCGCTCACCTTCATCGGCATGGGTGTCTCCGGTGGCGAAGAGGGTGCCCGCCATGGTCCGTCGATCATGGTCGGCGGCACGGAAGAAAGCTGGAAGCGCGTCGAGAAGGTTTTGACCTCCATCTCCGCCAAGTTCAACGGCGACCCCTGCGTCGCCTGGCTCGGCAATGACGGCGCCGGCCATTTCGTCAAGACGATCCACAACGGCATCGAATATGCCGACATGCAGATGATCGCCGAAATTTATGGTATCCTGCGCGACGGGCTGAAACTGTCGGCCGCCGAGATTTCCCAGGTCTTCGGTCGCTGGAACGAGGGCCGCCTCAACTCCTACCTGATCGAGATCACCGAAAAGGTGCTCGCCGCCACCGATCCCGTCACCGGCGAGCCGATGGTGGATGTCATTCTCGACGCCGCCGGCCAGAAGGGCACCGGCAAGTGGTCGGTCATCGAGGCGCAGAATCTGGGCGTTGCCGCAACCGGTATCGAGGCTGCTGTCGCCGGCCGCATTCTCTCCTCGCAGAAGGCGGAACGCATCGAAGCCGAGAAGATCCTCGGCCTGCCGGATACGGTCGCCTTCCCGGCCACCGATGGCGTTTCCTTCCTGCATGATCTCGAAAACGCGCTGCTCGCTGCCAAGATTGGCGCTTATGCGCAGGGCTTCGCGGTCATGGCGGCAGCCTCCAAGGAATATGGCTGGAACCTGCCGATGCCGACGATCGCAAAGATCTGGCGCGCCGGTTGCATCATCCGTTCGCAGTTCCTCGACGAGATCACCTCGGCCTTCACCAAGGAGCCGGATGTGGCCAATCTCATCGTGACGCCGGCCTTCGCGCAGCTGGTCAAGGACACCGACGCGTCGCTGCGTCGTGTCGTATCAACCGCCGTCATGGCCGGGCTTCCGGTTCCGGCGCTTGCTTCGGCGCTGGCCTATTTCGACAGCTATCGCCGCGCGCGCGGCACAGCAAACCTCATCCAGGCGCAGCGCGATTTCTTCGGCGCGCACGGGTTTGACCGCGTCGATGGCGTCGACAAACATCATGGCCCCTGGGGCAGCGGCCTCAACGCCTGATCACGATCGCGCGCGGCAGGACCTTTTGTTGCCTGCCGCGCCCTTCGCCGCGCGCCCTCATGATCTGCGCGCGGCTTTCCGTTCCCGTCCGGAACGAAAACCACCCAAGCATAATGATGGAGGAGACACACCATGGCCTGGACGCCTTCCGAAGACCGTTATTCGCGCATGACCTACAACCGCTGCGGTCGCTCCGGTTTGAAGCTGCCGGCGCTGTCGCTCGGCCTGTGGCACAATTTTGGCGATGACACGCCGCACCAGCGCAAGCGCGACATCTGCCGCACCGCCTTTGACCTCGGCATCACGCATTTTGACCTTGCCAACAATTACGGTCCGCTGCCGGGCAGCGCGGAAACGGCCTTCGGCGAGATCCTGAGGACCGATTTCGCCGGTTACCGCGACGAGCTGATCATCTCGTCCAAGGCAGGCTACAACATGTGGCCGGGTCCCTACGGCGAATGGGGCAGCCGCAAGTACCTGATCGCGTCGTGCGACCAGAGCCTGAAGCGCATAGGTCTCGATTACGTCGACATCTTCTATTCGCACCGTTTCGACCCGGATACGCCGCTGGAAGAGACCTGCGGTGCGCTCGATCACATCGTCCGCTCCGGCCGCGCGCTTTATGTCGGCATTTCCTCCTACAATTCGAAGCGCACACGGGAAGCGGCGGCGATCCTGAAGGACCTCGGCACGCCCTGCCTCATCCACCAGCCGAGCTATTCGATCATCAACCGCTGGGTGGAAGAGGATGGCCTGCTCGATACGCTGGACGATCTCGGCATCGGCTCGATCGTCTTTTCGCCGCTCGCCCAGGGCATGCTGACGTCGAAATATCTCGGCGGCATTCCGGAGGATAGCCGTGCGGCGCAGGGCAAGTCGCTGCGTCCGGCCTTCCTCAACGAGCGCAACGTGGAAAACCTGCGCGGCCTCAACGCGATCGCCGAAAAGCGCGGCCAGACGCTGGCGCAGATGGCGATTGCCTGGGTGCTGCGTGGTGGCCGGGTGACTTCGGCGCTGATCGGTGCCAGCCGGCCGGAACAGGTGGTCGATTGCGTCAAGGCGCTGGACAAGCCCGATTTCACCGATGCGGAACTCGCCGAAATCGCCGTCTTTGCCAAGGATGCCGACATCAATCTCTGGGCGGCATCGGCCGAGCGCGAAGGTCCCTCGCGCTGAGGACACGCAGCGTTTTCACTCTTCAGGTAAGCCCGGCCTAGTGCCGGGCTTTTCCGTCTCACGTAACGGCAGGATCTTTCCGAGTTGAGGCAGGATCCTTGAATAAGGCCATTGTTTTATTGCTAATTTTTAATGTGCGGTTCATCTGACATTCAGTCAGAAAATCGCAAGGTCAGGGTGTCAAACACGAGGAGACACCCGATGAAAACGATCCTTTCCATTCTGACCGCCGCCACCATTCTGGCCGCACCCATGGCCCAGGCGCAGGATTATCGCGGACACGACCGTGGCCGTCATGCGCCGGTCGAGCGTAAGGTGATCATCGAAAAGAAGAAGGTCGTCGTGCATCGCGGGCATTGGAAAAAGGGCCAGAGGCTCAGCCGTGCCGAACGCGCCCGTTATGCGGAAATCCGCGATTATCGCCGTTACCGCCTGTCGGCGCCGCCGCGCGGTTACCACTGGGTGCGCGCCGATAACGAGTTCCTGCTGATCGGCGCCGCGAGCGGCCTGATTGCTGGCATCATCGCCGGCCGTTGAGGCCATCCGACTGCAAACAACGGGCCGCCGGATCGCTCCGGCGGCCGTCTCTGTCTCAGGCAGCCTGCCGGCTCCAGCTGGCGAAGGGATCGGGCAAATCCCTCCAGCGATCCGGATGAAAGCGGCTGTCTGGCAGGAGACAGATGTCGAGCTGGTTGCGGATCCAGTGTTCGTCCATCGGGTTTGCACCGATAAAGACGATTTCCTGACGCCGGTCGCCCCAGACGGGATCGAGATATCGGGCGAGCCCGTCGCGGAAACCCTGGTCCTGCGGCCACTGTTCGCGTGGCACTGCATCCCACCACAGGCCGAGTTTCTGCGTGCGGATGAGCGCGCCGGCCTGGGAAATCTCGCCGACGTGGTAGGGGCGTGTCGCCAGCCAGAAGAAACCCTTGGCACGGATGACGCCCGGCCAGGGTTGGTTGATGAAGGCGTGCAGCCTTGCCGGATCGAAGGGTCGGCGGGCCCGGTAAACGAAGGAGCGGATGCCATATTCTTCCGTTTCCGGCACATGCTCCTTGAAACCGTGCAACTCCTTGAACCACAGCGGATGCGTTTCGGCCTTGGCGAAATCGAAGAGCCCGGTGCCCAGGAGATCGCCGGAGGCGACCTGACCGAAATCGGTCTCGATGATCCGCGCATCCGGGTTGAGGCCAGCCACGATCGCTCGCGCGGCGGCGCGTTCGTCCGGCGTTGCGGTCGAGACCTTGTTGATGATCACCACATCGGCGAACTCGATCTGTTCCACCAAGAGATCGACGAGCGTCCGGTTGTCGCCGTCGCCGGCAGTCTCGCCGCGATCGGCCAGGAAGTCGGAAGACCCGTAGTCCTTCAACAGGTTGGCCGCATCCACCACCGTCACCATGGTGTCGAGCCTGGCGACATCGGACAGGCTGTCGCCGTTTTCGTCGCGGAACTCGAAGGTGGCGGCGACCGGCAGAGGTTCGGCAATGCCGGTGGATTCGATCAGCAGGTAATCGAACCGCTTCTGCTCGGCGAGCTGACGCACCTCCTTCAGGAGGTCGTCGCGCAATGTGCAACAGATGCAGCCATTGGTCATTTCGACGAGCTGTTCCTGTGTGCGCGACAGTTCGGCCCCACCGTCGCGCACCAGGGCCGCGTCGATGTTGACCTCGCTCATGTCGTTGACGATCACGGCGACACGCAGGCCGTCTCGGTTGGTCAGGATGTGGTTGAGGAGGGTGGTCTTGCCGGCGCCGAGGAAGCCGGACAGGACCGTCACGGGAAGCCGCTGATCCATGGGAGAAAATCCTAATTGTTATAACATTACATAATGTGATCCAGAAAAAGGCGGATGTCGACCGCCTTTTCCAAGAGCCTGCATGGTTCTCAGCTGTCGCGGCCGAGGCATTCCGAGAGCGACGCGGCGATGCCGGTCATCAGCTGGAAGTACAGATCCGGCCCGGCCTTCAGCGTGGCACCTTCGGGATCGAGCACGCCGGACTTGGCCTTCGTTCCTTCAGTCACGACATTGATGAGCTTCGGCGTGAACTGCGGTTCGGCAAACACGCAGGTGGCGCCAAGATCGGTGATCTTTGCCTGGATTTCCTTCAGCCGCTCGGCACCGGGGGCGGTTTCCGGGCTGACGGTGATGGAGCCTGCGACCTTTACGCCGTAATGATGCTCGAAATACTGGTAGGCGTCGTGGAAAACGACGAAGGGTTTGTCCTTCACCGGTGCGACGGTTCTGGCAATATCGTCGTTCATCGCATCGATGCGCTTCAGAAGTGCCACGGTGTTCTTCGTGTAGATGGCAACATTGGCCGGATCGGCTGCGACGAGCTTGGCCTCGATCGCCTTTGCCATGGCCTTGGCATTTTCCGGATCGAGCCACAGATGGGCGTCGAAACCTTCGTGTTCATGCGCATGGCCGGCATGACCATGGTCATCGTGATCGGCATGGGCTGCCTGTTCCGCCGGCTTTTCCGCCCCATGGTCGTGGCCGTGATCGTGTCCGGCATGCGCAGCGTCGGCATGGTTCTCGGCGCCATGGTCATCATGGTCTTCGTCACCATCGTCATGGGCTTCGAAGGGGCCGCCCTCGCGGAATGGCAGCTTTTCGATACCGGCCACGTCGCCGAGCGCCACGACGGTGGCCTTGCCGGCCAGCGCATCGAGCGGCTTGTCCAGGAAGGCCTCCAGGTTCGGGCCGATCCAGAACACCACGTCGGCACCTTCGATGGTGCGGGCATTCGACGGCTTCATCGAGAAGGTGTGCGGCGAGGCCGCACCATCGACGATCAACTTCGGTTCGCCGACGCCCTGCATCACGGAGGCGACCAGCGAATGGATCGGTTTGATCGACACCACGACATCCGGCGCTGCCGCGGCGTTGGTCGCTGCCATGGTTCCAGCAGCGAAAAAGGCGGCCGATGCGAAAAGGGCGGTTGCGGTTCGCGTCATGCGTTCGCTCCTTGAATGGTCGTGTTATGTTATTACATAGATTGCGTTACGCTATAACGCGTGTCATAGCAAGAGGGCAATGCCGCCTGAGGTTTTATGAATGTTGATGCATGTTGAACCGCGCGAGGGGCTGCTGGTCTCGCTGAGCCAAGCCGGGGTCGTCCGGCAGGGACGCTGGCTCGTGCGCGGGGTGGACCTCGCGATTGCCAGGGGCGAAATCGTCACCCTGATCGGTCCGAACGGCGCTGGCAAATCCACGACGGCCAAGATGGCGATCGGCGTTCTGGCCGCAGACGAGGGCAAGGTGCAGCGTGCCGACCGGCTCGTTATCGGTTACGTGCCGCAGAAGCTTGCGATTGACCGCACCATGCCGCTTTCCGTCGAGCGCCTGATGCATCTGACGGGCCGGCTCTCCCGTACCAAGCTCGAAGCCTCGCTGGAGGCTGCCGGCGTGCTGCATCTGCGCAACGCCGAAGTCCAGCATCTCTCGGGCGGAGAATTCCAGCGGGTGCTGCTCGCGCGGGCCATCGCCCGCGATCCGGATCTCCTCGTGCTGGATGAACCGGTGCAGGGTGTCGATTTTGCCGGCGAAAGCGCGCTCTACCAGCTGATCGGCGATATCCGCGACCGCACGGGCTGCGGCGTGCTGATGATCAGCCATGACCTGCACATGGTGATGGCGCGCACCGATACGGTGATCTGCCTGAACGGCCATGTTTGTTGCCGCGGCACGCCGGCAGCCGTCAGCCAGAGCCAGGATTACCAGCGCCTGTTCGGTCAGGCGCCGGCCGGCCTTGCTTTTTACGATCACCGTCATGACCATACGCATCTGCCGGATGGCCGCGTGCTGCATTCGGATGGCAGCGTGACCGATCACTGCCATCCCGGCGACGGGCATCATCACGACCATGGCCATTCGCATCCCGAGGACGCGCATGATCATGATCACCACCATGACCATGCACATCATCACGAAGCGGGGCATCATCACCGCGAGGACGGCCGTCATGCTTGACGATTTCTTCGTGCGCGCGCTGATTGCCGGTGTCGGCTTGGCTTTGACCACCGGTCCGCTCGGTTGCCTCGTCGTGTGGCGGCGGATGGCCTATTTCGGCGATACCATGGCGCATTCGGCGCTGCTTGGTGTTGCCCTGTCCTTGTTCTTCGAGATCAACCTGCTCGTCAGCGTGTTCGCCGTAGCGGTCGGGGTCTCCCTGCTGCTTCTCCTGCTGCAGAAGCGCCAGGCGCTGTCGGCGGATTCGCTGCTCGGCATCCTCTCCCATTCGACGCTGGCGATCGGCCTCGTCCTTGTGGCCTTCATGTCGTGGGTGCGGATAGATCTCATCGCTTTCCTGTTCGGCGATATCCTTGCCGTCACGACGCAGGATATCCTGCTGATCTGGGGCGGCGGCGCCTTGGTGCTCACCTGCCTTGCCTTCCTCTGGCGTTCGTTGATCGCGTCCACTGTCAGCCACGAACTGGCCGAGGCGGAGGGGTTGAGGCCGGAGCGTGCCCGGTTGATCTTCATGCTTCTGATGGCGCTGGTGATTGCGATCGCCATGAAGATCGTCGGCATCATGCTGATCACCGCGCTCCTCATCATTCCGGCGGCGAGCGCCCGACGTTTTTCCGCCAGTCCGGAGATGATGGCGGTGCTGTCGTCCGTCATCGGCGCGCTGGCTGTCGTCGGTGGCCTCTTTGGGTCACTCTACGGCGACACGCCGTCCGGCCCGTCCATCGTCGTCGCCGCCCTTGTCCTTTTTGTCGCGAGCCTGCTTCCCTCCGCCGGCCGGACACTTGCAGGCCGCCAAGCCCTCCCGGGAGACCGCCCATGAACACCCCGAACTTGACCAAGAACCAGGCTCTGGTGCTCGACGTCCTGTCGCGTTCGGAGCAGCCTATGAGCGCCTATACCATCCTCGACAAACTGCGCGACAATGGATTTCGCGCGCCGTTGCAGGTTTATCGGGCGCTGGAGAAACTTCTGGATTTCGGCCTCGTGCATCGGCTGGAAAGTCTCAATTCCTTCGTTGCCTGCTCGCACAAGCATGAATCCTGCTGCCAGCACCACGGCACCGTCGCCTTTGCCATCTGCGAAAAATGCGGTCAGGTGAGCGAATTCCATGACCATGCCATTGATGACCGTCTGCGTGGCTGGGCGCAGCAGAAGGGCTTCAAGGCGGAAAAGACGACGATCGAACTGCGCGGTCTCTGCAGCGCCTGCATGGGCTGATCTCTGTTGCGGAGGGGCGGTTGCCTCAGGCGGCGGTCGCGGTGATGATGGTACAGTTGCGGCCGCGGTCCTTGGCCTCGTAAAGGGCCTTGTCGGCGGCTGCCATGATCGCTTGCGCCGCGGGGCAGCGCATGATCGCAAGTCCGATACTCACGGTGACCGGCGCCAGCCCCTCCGGCCAGCAGACCGCCAGAGCGGAGTGAATGCGCTCTGCCACCTTGCGAGCGCCTTCTTCGGTCGTTTCCCGCAACAGGACTGCAAATTCCTCCCCGCCGATGCGGGCCGGCAGGTCGCGCTCGCGACGCACCTGCTGGGCAATCGTCGTCGCCACCTGCTTCAGGCAGGCATCGCCGGCCAGATGGCCGTGCGTGTCGTTGTAGCGTTTGAAATGATCCACATCGACGAGCAGTAGGCCAAGCGTCGCGCGGCCGTCGCATGCGGTGCTGCAGGCGGTTTCAAACTGCTTGTCGAACAGGCGTCGATTGGCGATCCCCGTCAGCGGATCGGTCAACGACATTGCGGTGAGTTCCTGGTTTGCCCGTTGCATGTCGCCGGTCCGGATCTGCTCCCTCAGGATCATCAGGTAGAGATGGCGCATCGTGCACTCCAGGCGAAAGTTGGCGAGGAGTGTCACGACAGCCGTGACGGCTACAAAGAGGATCGCCAAGGCATCTTGCGGCGAAGGGCCTTCCAGTCGCGACGACAAAAAGCCCGCCGTAACCAGCATGACGGCAATCGAGACGCAGATGGCGACCGTCGTGCGCAGATGAAAGACAATGTTCGTGACAATGATCAGGATCGCGACGCTGAAGGCGATGTAACCGGGTGGCACGCCGCGCATGGCAACCAGAATGTTGACGCCGAAGCTGATCCAGATGAGGCTTGCACCGGCGATCCAGTCCCTGAGGGCAACGGCTGAGACCCTGCTGCTCAACCAGACGAGAAACAGGCAGGGAAGGGTGGCAAATACGCAGCGCAGCAACAGGAACTCCCAGAGGAGGTCCGGCCGCGCGGCGTAATCCATGAAGATTCCCAGATTGAAGATGATCAGGCAGGCAATGGCTGCCCGCATCGCCTGACGCGATTTCACCGACGCGGCATATCTTTGGTAGGCCGTCTCCAGAGGCTGCGGGAACCGGTGGAGGCTGGTGCGGCCTGACGCCAGAATCTGATCCACCTGCGGCGCGAGTTCATGTGCGGAGGCAGAGGAGTCCTGATGCAAATCGGTCATGAATACATCTACCCGTCCGGACAGAGCGGCAGCGAAAGCGCAGTGAATCGTATCGAAAAAGTATGAATGATCACTTATTGGGAGTGGTCTACAGCCAATGCGTCAGATCTCCTGCAGACTGCAAGCAAAACGTTGCCAATTCTTGACATAATTTTCCGCAGACAGGCGCAATTTTGCGACACCGGCCTCGTCAATCGTCCGGATGGCCTTGGCCGGTGCCCCGACGATCAGCGAATTGTCGGGAAACTCCTTGCCTTCGGTCACCAGCGCATTGGCGCCGACGAGGCAGTTTCTGCCGATCCGGGCACCGTTCAGCACAGTCGCGCCCATGCCGATCAGCGAATTGTCGCCGATGCTGCAGCCATGGATGATGGCGCCATGACCGATGGTGCAGCCTTCGCCGATCGTCACCGGAAAACCCCAGTCCGTATGGATCACGGTGTTTTCCTGGATGTTGGTCCGGGCGCCCAGCGTGATCCACTCGTTATCGCCGCGGATCGTCACGCCGAACCAGATGCCGACATCCTCGCCGATCTCGACCTTGCCGATCACATGGGCGCCGGGGGCGACCCAGAAACGATTAGGCTCCGGTGTCTTCGGGGCCTGGTCTTCGAGTGCATAGAGCGGCATTATCGTCTCCTCCCGTTTTTTGTTTTCAGATGACCTCGACCTCAAGCTCCGCGACGCCCTCGACGGCGCACAGGATTCGGTCGCAGCGCAGGATCGGCCCGACACCCGCCGGCGTTCCGGTCATGATGATGTCACCGGCGGACAGGGTAAAGAGCTTCGAAAGTTCAACGACGATTTCCGGCAGTTTCCAGATCATCTGGGCGAGATCACCCGATTGTTTGCGCTTGCCGTTGACATCCAGCCAGATCGCACCCTGCTGCGGATGGCCGATTTTCTCCGCCGGCACCAGCGGCGAGACCGGGGCGGAGGCTTCGAAGGCCTTGGCAGCCTCCCAGGAGCGGCCGGCCTTCTTCAAGCCGTCCTGCAGGTCGCGGCGGGTGAAATCGATGCCGACACCATACCCCCAGACACAATTGAGCGCGTCGTCCACGGCAATGTCGTTGCCGCCGGCCTTCAGCGCCATCACCAGCTCGACCTCGAAATGCACATTGGACGAAAGCGGCGGATAGGGAAAAAGGCCGTCCGTCACCAGGTTCTGCGGGTTCTTCTGGAAAAAGAAAGGCGGTTCGCGCGAAGGATCATGCCCCATCTCGATCGCATGGTCGGCATAGTTGCGGCCGACGCAATAGACCCGGCGCACCGGGAAGACAGCGTCCGAACCGGCAACGGGCAGAAGCACGGGCGCGGGCAGGGGAATGACGGTGACGGGCAGGGTGGCCAAAGGAATCTCCCTCGGAATGATGATCTGTCGTTCATCCCTGTCCTAACGGAGGTCCGTTGATTTGTCTTGCCTTTCCTGACGGCGTGCCGTGAACGCGGCTTTTATCTCGCCCGGCGCCGAAGACCGGTATGGCACCGATCTTGTCTTGTGTGTTTGGCGGAAGGCCTCGCGTCAGAAACGACGCTTGAGGCCGAGATTGATCGACTGGGCGCGGTAGCTGCTGTCCACCGCCACCCCGGCCGAGTTGACGGTTGCGTGCTCACCCGTCCAGACATGGCGGTAGTCGGCAAAGGCATCCCATTTGTCGTCGATCTTCAGCGACACACCGGCGATCGCCTGGCCGGCGATCGTCGTATAGTCGTCATGCACCGTATCGCCGGCGACGCGCTGCACCAGCCCGTGGCTGACATGGGCAACGCCGATGCCCGCGCCGAGATAGGGTGTGAAGCGGCTTTGTGTGTCGATGTCGTAGATGATGTTGGCAAAGGCGGTATCGGCGCGTGTCTCGCCGCCATCCGCATCGGTGATCGAGGTGTCGATGTTGGAGATATCGTTCTGCCGGATGCCAAGTTCCAGTTCGGCGCGCAGACCCTGTCCGAAGGCGTAGCCGGCAAAACCGGACAGGCCGTAACCGAGATCGTATTCGGCTTCATCGGTGCCTCCGGCATGGGAGAAATCGGTTCGGGCGCCGGTCAGGGCTCCGGATGCGCCAAGATAAAATCCGGCGTCGCCTGCCTCGGCCGCTGCCGTTCCGGTGAGCAGGACAAGGACGGCGAGGAGGGGCGGACGATTGAGCAAAAATGCCATGGAACGGGTATCTCCAATCACGGGTGTCTTGAAACACGGGGTCAACGCTGGATGATGCGGGTATGGCTGTTGCCACGCGGGCCGGTGCGGCTGAGCGAACAGCTCTGGTCCGGCCGGCTGCAGGTCCGTTCGCGGACGGCCTGTCGGCCAGCCGGACCAGTCACCACACGCTCTCCGGTGCAGGCGCCGTGGTCACACCGGATCGTGCGGTCGACGGTGGTTCCCGGCGGCGGCAGAGGGTGCAGGGGCGGGCGGTAGGGCGGTGGATAGACAGGTCTGTAGGGCCAGGGCGCGTACCAGGGGTAACGCAGGTAATGGCGTTCCCAGTAGGCCCGGTCGTAGTTCACCACGACAATCCCAAGACGCGGCGCCACGGCAGGTGTCACGATCACCGGGGCACTGCGGTAGATGACCTGCACATAAGCGGCAGAAACCCAGCCGCGATGGATGCCGTAGGCGATGTCGCACCAGCTGTAGCTCGCATTGCAGCCATGAAGCGAAATCGCGTTGCCCGCCGGCACCACAGTGACGACCGGATAGGTGGTGGAGGGGCCGGCCCGCAGGTTGACGGTGGTGACGGCAATCGCGGCGGTGGCAGCCTTCGCGGCAGTGGCGGACAGTGCCGCCAGCACCGCCGCCGCAACGATCAGGGCGCGTTTCGGTATCTGGTTCAATACGTGTTTCAACATGGCAGCCTCCTATCGCGGCATCAGATCGGAGAGGGCTGCACCGCAGGGCGGCGAGAGCTTCTCGCGGTTGTCGCGCAGGCAGGCGGCAATACGGCCTTCGCCGGGTTCGACGCGGGCGCACAGCGTCCTGATATCGGTGCGGCAATCCCGTGCGACCGTCTGTGCCTTGGCGCGCATGGCGGGGGTTACCTGCATCTGGGCAGAGGCCACGTTCGAAAGGCTGCCGGCCAGCAGGAGGGAAAACAGGAGATGGGGCGTCGTCATGATCAGGCTCTGCCGTCTTGTCAGTAACGCGCAATGCTGCCGGAACGACTGACGGCGCCACCATTGGGGCCCGTCGTGGTGCGGCTGCCGGTGCAGCGACCATCCGCACAGCTCACCGCACCGCTGCGGGAGGTGGTGGCGCCCTGCGGCCCCGTGCGGGTGATGGAGCGCGAGCAGGTGCCGCCGGCGCAGCTGCCTTGCGCGTGGACATTCGCACTGCCGTAGGGACCGGAGACGGTGCCCTGGCGGCTGAAGGCATTAGCCGGGCTGGTGGCGGCGAGCAGCAGAAGTGCGCTGAACACACTGGCGGAAACTGTCTTGAACATGGGCTCATTCCTTGCGTCTCGGGTTCCTGCGCCAGAGCCGGCGGAACCGGGGCAGAACCGGCCACGGCAGTTCCGGCGCAGGGCAAAGAATGAGGCCCGCATGTCGTTTGCCTGTGTCGCGCGCGTGTCGATGTGTAGAGATTTGTCGGCGCTTTGTAGCAATTTGTATCGCCGCCCCGCGGGCGCTTGATTTCCGGGGGCCGCTTGTTCATCGTCCCGCCATGGACCACACGCCTCAGACAATCCTCGTCGTGGATGACGATGCCGACATCCGGCAGCTCGTCGGCGATTTGCTGCGGCGCGAGGGTTTTCTGGTGGAGACCGCAGAGGATGCATCCGCCATGGACGGGGTGCTTGCCCGCCACCTGCCGGATCTCGTGATCCTCGACCTGATGATGCCGGGCGAGGACGGCTTGTCCGTCTGCCGCCGCCTCAGGGCGAGCCAGGCCGCTCTGCCGCTCTTGATGCTGACGGCAAAAAGCGACGAGACGGACCGGGTCGTCGGCCTGGAGCTCGGCGCCGATGATTATCTTGTCAAACCCTTCGGGCCGCGTGAGCTTCTGGCGCGGGTGCGCGCATTGCTGCGCCGGGCCTCGTTGCAGACGTTGCGTCCGCCAAGCCGCCGTTATGCCTTCGACCGTTTCACGGTCGATCTCGACGCGCGGCAGGTGGAGGTGGACGGACGGGAACTGCTGGCGTTGACGAGCGGCGAATTCGACCTGCTCTCCTGTTTCGTGCTGCGCCCACGCCGGGTGCTGTCGCGCGACCAGATCCTCGACTGGACCCATGGCCGCAGCGCCGATCCCTTCGACCGGACCGTCGACCTCCTGATTTCTAGGCTGCGCCGGAAGCTTGATACGGCAAGCCCTGGCACTCATCTGATCAGCACCGTGCGCAATGGCGGTTATCTGCTGACAGCACCGGTGAGACAGGTGCCGTGATGGCCGCGCTCAGCCTGTCGCGTCGGCTGATCGCCATCGGCGGCGCGAGCCTGCTGGCCCTCTGGCTCTGTCTGCTGGGTCTCTATTATGTCGCGAATGGCTACAGCCGCGCCAGCGTCGATCCGACACCGCAACAGCTGCTGGCCATGACCCTCTTGTTTCGCCAGCAGGATCTCGACGACTGGCCGTTGCTCATCGATGCACTGGCCACGCCCTATCTCGCCGTCACCGTTACGGCGGAGGGTGCGCTTGCGGATGACACGACGGATCTGGAAGGGTTGCCGGACTACGGCGCCTACCGGCAGATGCTGGGAGATCAACTGCTGTCGATCCGCCTGCTGGCGCCCGACCGTGGACGGCGGTGGCTCAGGCCCTATATGGGCGCCCGAAATCCGGTGCAGTTCCGCATCCGCCTGGAGGCCGGTCGGGTGCTGGTGATCGAGACGCGGTCTCCCGTCATCTTTAATGGCCTCGGCCTGCCTGCGGGACTGGGCGCCGGGCTGATCGGCACCCTGTCCGGCGTGGTGGCCCTGCTGCTGCTGCACCGGGAAATCCGCCCGCTCACGCGGCTGGCGGAGGCGGTCGATCGGATCGACCCGACCGGCGCGCCGGTGCCGTTGCCCCAGCTGAAGGGCGCGGCCCCGGAAACCCGTGCGCTGGTAACCGCCTTCGAGCGGCTGCAGAGCCGGCTTCACGTCCTGATCCGGGCACGCCTCGCCTTGATCGGCGGCATCCAGCACGACGTGCGCACCTTTGCCACGCGGCTGAGGCTGAGGCTTGAGCATATTCCGGACGAGGCCGTGCGGGAGAAGGCGGTCTGCGATATCCGCGACATGATCGACCTTCTCGACAATGCGCTGCTGACCGGGCGCGCCGGTGTCGGGGCGCTGGACGAAGAACTGCTCGATCTCGCAACGCTGCTGGAACAGGAGGTGGCGGATCGCCGCGCGACCGGGGCACCTGTCTCCTTTGCCAGGCAGGGGAGCAAGGCCGTGGCGGACACGGCAGGCGACACTGGCGACATGGCGGCTCTCGTGCTCGGCGACCGCCTTGCGCTGCGGCGCGTTTTTGCCAATCTCATCGACAACGCGCTGATCTACGGTCATTGCGCGGAGGTGACGCTTCACGAGGGCACACCGGTCCTGACGGTCACCATCGACGACGAGGGCCCGGGAATCCCGGCAGAGCAACGCGACCTGCTGCTCGAACCCTTCGTGCGGCTTGAGGCCTCGCGGGCCCGCAAGACGGGAGGAGCGGGCCTCGGCCTTGCCATTGCCCGCACGCTGGCGGAAGCCCATGGCGGCAGACTGCGTCTTCTCGATTCCCCCCGCGGCGGCGCCCGTGCCGAACTGCAACTGCCCCGCTTCTGTGACGCACCCGCGTCCTGATCTGCTCCAGGACAGCAGTGTTCGCAAGGAGGCCGAGCGGACGTCAGGAACTGGAGAGGCTCTTCATCACGGGTGAACCGCGTACGGCAATGACCGGGTGTCAATCCGCGCCCGGGCTCGCGCTCCGGCCAAACGCGCCGATGCAGAGCGTGATATCGTCATATTGCTCCCGGTTGCCCGTGAAGGTCAGCAGATGTGTCTGGACTTCCTGCATGAGCGTCGCCGGATCCTTCGTCGCAAGCGAGCCGACGAGGCGCAACAGCCGGTCGTCGCCGAACTGGTCGTCGTGTTCGTTGTGGGCTTCGGGTATGCCATCCGTGTAGCAGAGCAGCATGCTTCCCGGCGCAAGATCGATCTCGGTCGTCGTATAGGTCATGTCGGAGATCATGCCGAGCACGAGATCGTCGGTGGCGGGCAGGTAGGCGACCTCGCCGGCAGCGGATTTGATGATTGGCGAGACGTGGCCGGCATTCGCATAGGAGAGCGTTTTCCGACTGCGGTCGAAGACAGCGTAAAAGATCGTCACGAACAGGTTCTGGTCGTTTGATTCCGCCAGCGCGTTATTGGCGTCGCTGAGAACGGTGCCTGGGGGGCGGCCGGTCATGGCGAGCGAACGAATGATGGTGCGTGACATGGCCATGAAGAGAGCCGCTGGCGTGCCCTTGCCGCAGACATCGGCGATCAGGAAACCGACACGCTCGTCGTCGATGGTGAAATAGTCGAAATAATCGCCGGCAACCTGCTGCGAGGGAACCATCTGGCCAAGCAGGATGACCCCTTCGGCCCGCAGCGGGGCATTCGGCAGAAGCGCCTGCTGGAGTTCCGAGGCAATTGCCAGTTCGGCCTGCAGTTTGTGCAGGGTTTCCTGATTGGCCTGAGCATGCCGGAGCGCTTCGACCGCGCGGCTGAGACGCTGGATCTCGATGCTGCCGGTGCTGGTGTCGAGCGGGGGCGCTTCCTCGCCGTGGGTCAGACGGTCGATGACGTCGATTGCCGCATCGAGGGGTGCGAAGGCACGCTTGATCATCCAGACCAGTCCGCCGAGCAGATGCCCCACCAGAACGACGACCAAACCGCCCGACAGCCATTGCAACCAGCGCGCCTGCGCCAGATCGGCCGACGGATCATCGGTCACGCGCAGCAAGGCCAGGGAGCGTCCGTGCGTGAAACCGTCGGCAATGGCAATCACCGCCTTTTCCGCGTCAAGCGAGCCCGTATCGACGGCTGATACATCCGGCGCGACGGGCATCGACAGCGTCACATCGAGCGACATGCCATGGTCGAACTGCTGGACAAGCCCGGAGAGCGGCGTGGCCACCAGCGCATAACCGACGACCCCGAACCGGAAGCGCAAGGGCGCGATCTTCAGCCGATAGATCGAATTGCCTGAACCGAGATCGAATTCGGCGTAACCTTCGCCGTCGCTGGCGCGCACCATGCGCGTCAGTGCCGGCTGAAAGCCTGTGGGGAGGGGCAGGTCGCTGCTGACAAAGAGCGGGTTGAGCGCCTGATCGACGAGAATGACCAACCGGCTCTCGCGGTCGAGGCCAGACAGGGCCTCCGTCATCCTGTCCGCAAGATCCTCGCTCTTCTGCTGGAAGATGTCGTTCAGAATTTCCGTATCCCGCCGGATCGTGGCAATCAGCTGCTCTTGCGCCTGTGCCTCATCCCGCTCGTATTTTTGCCAGATCGCGCCGATCAGCACGTTCATGTCGCGTTTTGCGGATTGATCGGTCACGCGCACGCTGAGGAAGACCTGGAGAACGAAGATCAGGCTGAGCAGCAGCGTCGCAACGCCGACGAAAAGCGCTACTCGGGTTCTAAGCGGCATCGGGAGCCTCATGCCTGCGGCGGACGCGCCAGGAGGGATTGGCCGCTGCCAGCACCGCAAATGCCAGCGGCGCAAGTGCGATCAAGGCGATAACGACGGCTGGCAGAGCCGCCTGATCGGGCGTGTCGATCCACAGTCCACAGGCAAGGGCACCGGCCAGGATCGGCAGTTGCAGCCCGTGGGCGATGGTTGCGCCGGCTCGCGGCGACGGGGCGGCAAATGGAAGGCTGGCGCTCCAGGAGAGCGCGCTGCCGGAAAGAAAGGCTGCGATAGCGCCCGCCAGCGCGCCGCTCAGAAGATTCATGTGGCTGCCGGCAAACAGAATGACCGCGGCGATCACCGACAGTTCAAAACAGATCCAGCGGATGCGCAGGCGCCAGTCCGTCGTCAGGCCGGCCAGGAATTGGCCGATCAGTGCGAGCATCCAGCCGATGAGCCCGTAGGCAAGCGGGCTCGCCGCCGTGATGTCGGCCTCGCGGCGCGCCGTGACGATCAGGAGCAGCAGCAGGCAGGCGTGAATGACGCCGATCGAGATCCAGGACCAGAAGCCGCCGATGAGACCCATCCGGACGCGGGCCCGGGCCATGGCTTCGCCGCCAGCCGGTGCTGCCGTCGTGACCATCAGGCCGGCCAATCCGAGCAGTCCGAGGGCGAGGCACACGCCCATCACGATCGCCGGCTGACCCGGTGCCGAAAGCACTCCTGCATAGATGACGGCGGTGGGAGCCAGCGTCGCCGCCATCAGGTGTTTGACCGATAGGGTACGGCCGATGGTCTTGACCGAGAGGCCACCCATCAGGCCAAGCCCACCGGCAAGCAGGCCGGCATCGAAAAAGGGCGCGCTCAGCATCATCGCGGCAGCGAGAGCCGCCATCGGGCCTTTCCAGGTGGTCGGTATCATCGATGACACACCAAAAGTGACGCCGATCACGAGCATCCAGGGCGCCTGCGCCAAGCTTGATCCCATCGCCAGCTGGTCGGCGCCGAATAATGCGGCCAGGAGGGCCGCCGGCGCTGCCGCCATTGCCGCCGGGGCAAGAGCCCCGTCACCGCGCCGGCCGCAGGCGACCAGCCAGAGCAGGCTCGCCGCCCCGCAGATGAAGACCAGCAGCAAGGCGGCCAAACCGCCCATCTCGGTGAGGATCGGCTGGACCGCGATGGCGGCGTCAATCCGGACGCCGCTGGGCAGCGCATGGTTGACGTTCAGATCCGCCAGCCACTGCGCAAAGGGCAGGGACCCTAACAGGCTGCTGCCCAGGCGTCCGGTGTCTGCCTGCGCCAGAAAGACATACCCATCCGGTGCCATCACGCTCAGGGCATCAAGGGCGCGGTTCGCCTGCAGTTTTTCCGTCAGATAGTCGTTGGCGCCGACGAGATCGGTGAAACCGATGCCAAGTTCGGCGGCGCGGCTGAAATCCGACGCCGTTTCCATGACGGAAACCGTGGCTGCCTGGCGGAAGATCACGGCGGACTGTTCAAACAACGATGCAAGCTGGACGGCCGCCACCAGCACGAAACCGGCCATCGCAACGCCCAACACGCTGCGTGGTCGCGCAGCAGCGTAAACCTGCACAGCGCCAAGCGTCAGGGCGACGACAAGGATCAGGCCCGCAACCGTCAGCAGGCGCGAACGGGTCGCCGTCTCCAGACCTTGCATCGAACGTCCGAGAGACAGGTTCGCCACCGGCTCGCCATGGCTGTCGAGGACCTGCTGGGTGACAACAAGCTGGCCGTCCCGGTTCGTCGGAGCGGAGGACGGCTCCCGTTCGCGTGCTTCTCCGAGACCGACCTTTCTCAAGGACAGCGAAAGCGCATTCGGGCCGGTTGCGATCGAGGGTGGCAATTGCAGTGACTGGGCAATGCTGTCCTCGCCCGAAAGCGGCAGGCCGAAGTCGAGCAGGGCCTGCGCGTGGCTGACATAAGTATTCGTCATCAGCCTCAGGCTCTGCTCCAGCCGTTTTTCGATACGTTGGTTGACCAGCACATCGAGCGCCAGCGCGCCGACAATAAGAAGCACGACCGCGACGACCCATGTCAGCGCTCGAGCAAAGAGGCTGCCGGACGGGCTCGCGTGTTGTGCGCTCATGGCTGGCCAGACTGTCCCGGCTGCGGAGACTGCCCAGGCTGCCCAGGCTGGTTGACGATTTCCGCATAACTCAGCAGCGTCATGGGGGGGTAGAGCTTCAGAGCCGCAGCCGTCTTCATGTTGATGACGTAGGAATGCCGGTCGAGGGCCGCGATCGGCAGATCGATCGGTTTCATCTTGTCGACGAGCATTCGCTTGGCCTGGTAACCGGCCAGGCGCCCGACCATGCTGTATTTCGAGGCGACAGCCAGCAGTGCGGCACTTTCCGTCACCGACGTCTCGTAGCTCGACGCAACGGGAATGCCGACCTTGAGGGCTGCCTCGGTGTAGATGTCGTCATGAACGCTGATGAACGAACTGCTGCCGATATACAGGAATTCGGCGCCGCGGTCGGCGGCCTCCTGGATCAGCTGCGGAATGTCGGCCGGATCCGGTTTGCCGTTCTTCAGGGGCATGGGCAGCATCACGAGGTCGATACCCAGTTCGTCTGCGGCACGTTTCACCACCTCGGCATTCAGTTTGGAATTCAGCTCGTCCTCGTTGTAGATGATGGCGAACCGCTTGAAGGGCCTGTATTCCAGCATCGCCTTCAGCTGCGTGATCTCGGGCACGCGGTTGCGGGTGCCGCTGACATAAGGGCGTCCCGAGCTTTCATAGGATTTCACGATCTTGGCTTCGACGGGATCGGCCACCACCATGAAGATGCTCGGAATGTCACCGATGAAACGGGACTGGTCCGGCGCGTCGTAGGTTCCGACCATCTGCAGCGTGACGGTCGTCCCCCAAGTGATGACGAGATCGGGACGCGTCTGTTTGACTTCGTCGATGAAGCCGGTCAACGCCTTCTTGTCGGTCTTGGCATCCCGCACGATGACCTCGGCCGGTACGCCGCTTTCCTGGATGTAATCGATGAAGCCCTGGCAGGCTTCCTCACATCCACGCCAGGCCGCCATGTAGATCCTGAACGGCTTTGTTGGTGTCGCCGCAGCCTTGTCTTGCGCAAGCGCGACACCGATGCCGGCAAAGGTCAGGTATAGGCCTGTCAGCAATGTCATGACCATCCGCAACATGGCGGGACCTCCTCTTGCAACGCGTTCAGGTCGAAACGGCCGGTTTCGGTTTGCCGGCACCTTCCCGCGCAATGATGATGTAGAAGAGCGCGGAGGATGCGACGATCGCGATCCCGACGATCTGGATCGTGTTCTGGAAACCGAACTGAACCACCAGGAAGGCCGCCATGACCGGTCCGATGACGCTGCCGACGCGCTCCAGCGTGCGCAGCACGCCAAGCACCGTTGTGCGACCGATCCGCGTTGCCTCCTCCTCGGCGATCTCCAGGGCATAGGCGATCTGCGGGCTTTTGGTGACGGAATGGCCCAACCCCATCACGAAGACCATCAGCACCACCGACCAGATATTCTCCCAGCCGGAGAAGACCACCAGGCCGATCGCCGAAATAACGCCCCCGAAGGCCAGCATGAAACCGGTGCGCCCCAGCCAGTCGACGACCCGGCCGCTTGCGGATCCGAGCAGAATGATGGTCAGCGAATACAGCAGCATCACCCGGCCGATTTCCGCCTCGTTCGAGCCGAGGCTCGCGAGATAAAGCGGTACCAGATAGAACAGGAAACCGGTCAGCAGGATTTTTGACGGAATGGCCGCAAGCAGAACCATGGCGGTATAACGGGTGTTCTGCATCAGGGCGGTGATGCCGCGCATCAGGCTGAGCTTCGGCGAGTTGTCACCCGCCAGCTCCGACAAAAGCATGGAGCGGGCGAGAAGCCCGGCGGCAATCGACAGGCCGACCGAAATCCAGAAGACGGCACGATAGCCGACGCGATCCGCCAGCACGCCGCCGATCGCTGTTCCGCACATGGTCGCGCTCATCAGGACACCGACGAACATCGCCATCGCCCGGCCCCGGTTCTCGCTGGTCGCGATGGCGGCGATATAACCCTGGCACGAGATGATGATGATCGAATAACCGAAAGCCGTCACCCCGCGGCCGATGATCAGGTACAGGGCATCCGGCGCGACAGCACAGATGACATAGCCGGCAATGGCGGGGAACAGGCCGAACAGGAACATGGTCCGGGCGCCATAGGTGTCGGACCAGCGCGACGCGAAGGGCGTGACGATGGCAATCGTCGCCATGTAGACGGAAATCGGCAGGCCGATCAGGATCTCCTGCGAGATCATCGATCCGGATCCCACCAGGCTCGTGGCGTAAAGCGGCAGCCAGGACTTCTGCAATTCGTCGGCGAAGCTGAACAGGAAAAGCGGGACGCGCACGTCGACGAAGCTGCCGATGAACAGACGGCGAGGGCCCTCCGCATTGATGTTGTAACGGGACGAGGCCTCTGCCAGCCGATCCTGCAGGCCGGGGGCGGTGGTTCCAAGCGAGGACATCAGATGCACGAAACGCCGGTGCAACCCGATGATCACGTCGGAAACGCGTTTGGTGATCTGGCCGATCTCGTCGTTGTTCTTGGGGTCGATATAGGTGTCGAAGCGGCCCTGTGCGCCATTGACCACGAGAAAGATCAGGCGGCGGATCGGGCTGACAATATGAAACAGAATGAAGGCCGTCATGATCTCGAAGGCCACCAGCAGCGACACGATCAGGATGACGACCATGTCGAACAGGATGTCCTGGAACTGGCGGTTGATCACGTCCGGCGCGACTTCCACGAGAAGCGCTCCGTAAAGCTCACCCTGATGCAGAATGGGCTGGCGGACCACCGGAACGGAGCTCGACAGGATGCCGAGGATGCTCTCGGCGCCGGATATCAGCATGAGGCTCAGGCTGTCTTCCTCTGGCTCGATCCGGCTTCCTTTGGCAAGGCCCGGCAGCTCCGTCGAGGCCCCGGGTGTATGATTCATGGTGCTCTGATGCTCCGGACTGTAGGAGACCTTTGCCAGCACCCTGCCGTTCGGAGCCGTCAGCGTCAGCGACCGGATCTGCGGATTGTGTTCGAGTGTGTCGCGAAAGAAGGCTTCCACGCCGGTCAGGCGATCGATCGGGATCTCCAGCTTGGCGGCATAATCCAGCGTGTTCGTCAGGGATTGGGCAATCTGGGTGCTCGCCGCGCGGATATCCGGCTCCAGGTCCTTCTGGAAGGCCTGGATCATCAGGATGAACAGGCCGCAGCTGGCGAGGACGACGAGGGTTGCGACTGCAATGCCGATATGCCGGGTGATGCGCTGCGCCGCATGGTCAACGAGACGCTCGCTGTTGACCATGCTGTCTGTGTCATTGACCATGCTTGCCACTCTCCATCCGCGCCAGGGTCTCGATCGCGTCGAGGGTTTCGTCCGCTTCCTTGCGCTGCTTTTCCAGATCTCCGAAGATGCGGCTGAACCACTGCAGCGTGGGTGCCAGCGGACCCGTCGTCAGGTTCACGCCGTCTGGCTGCTCACGCTCTTCCACGACGTTGCGCATGGCGTGGATCGACCGTCCGAGTGGGCGGATGCTGAAGAAGATCAGAACGGCGGCCAGGATCGCTGTTGGGACGAGGACGATCACGCCGAACTGAATGATGCGCGCAAGCATGGCGTCATCGCGCGTTTCGATGACCGCATCCGGGAGGAGGGCAACGATGGCCCCTTCCGCTTCGCCGAAGGAGTTGATCACGGTCGTGCCGGCGATCAGGAAACCTTCGGCGCGCAGGTGCCAGCTTTTCTCCTTGGCGGCGATCCGGTCAGCCATCAACTCGGTCGAAAACGGCAGACGCTGCTGTTCGCCGCCGACGGCGATCGGCCGTCCCGTCATGTCGAGGGCCAGAACGGTCGCGGTGCCGGCCAGCAATTGCCGTGCGCCGGCGACCGGACCTGTCGGCTGCTGCGCCAGCGAGCGCAATGTCACGCCGAGGGTTCCCGCCTTCTCGATCGAGGAGCCGGTGTCATCCACGACGACGGAGAGCCGCTTGGCCAGCGTCTCGGTCAAGATGGTCTCGTATTTGACAATGCTCATCATGCCGAGCAGCGCGAGCGCCGCGATGATTACGAGCATGCTGTAGAGATAGACACGCAACCCCACGCGCATGGCGTCTTTCCCTTCCCCCTGGCTATCAAGGGGTTGTAACATCGCCGCTTGACACTTCCGTGAAACCCTTGGCGCTTACCTGGCCCCCAGCGGATCGCGTAGGACGCTGCGCAGAGAGACGTCGAGGAACAGGAAACTGCGGGTTTCCACGTCAATTATGGCCTTTCCGGTCACCGCGTGGCCGGCCCGCGTATCGGCAGCCTGACCGGTAACCGCGAAGACGAGGGCAGGCCGCCCGCCGTAACCTGTTTCCTCCTCCAGCGTCAGGGACAGGTCGATACCGATTCGGCTGGCATCGGCCAGGACAACTTGCGCCATGCCGAGCGGATAGGCGCCCTGGTTCGGGCGGGTCATAACAAGGCCCGCACGGTCGCGCAGATAATCGAGAAGTGCGGCTTTCAGCGGATCGGGCTCGCGCTCCATGGGTCTCCAGTCGGTCATGGCTATGCCATCTCCTCTGCGAACGGAACGGGCGAAGCAGGCGTCTCCTTGGACAGGGTGACGTCCAGGGCCCGGCAATAGTCGGTGATCTCCTGCCGAAGGTCGTCTCGCCGCAGCGCCCAGTGTCCGGTGTCACGCGCCTGCATTACCCGAAGCGAGGGGTACCAGACCGATCGTCCATCGCGGTGCAGCCAGTACCACGGGGCGCCGGGCTGGATCATGACCGCACCGGGGCGGCCGAGGGCGCCGGCCATGTGCAAGGGCAGACCATCAGGGCCGATCACGGCGTCGCAGAGGGTCAACAAGGCCGCCAGATCCGCGAGCCCGCGAATGTGGACGCCGGCGTCGACGATGTGCGGATACGCGCGCAACTGATGCCGGCTGTCGTCCCAGGCGACGCCGATCAGCGTACCCGTCTGGTCGCTCAGCAGGGGCGCCAGGTCGGCCAGCAGCATGCCGGGCCGATGTTCGTTCCAGGCGAGCGCGATCCAGGGCCGCGGAAAAGCCGCCAGCGCCGATTGCCAACGCTGCACGGCATCGCGGGGCGCCTGGATATAGGGGCGGTTCCAGGCGGCACGTTCGGGGTTTGCGAGAGACAGTTCGGCCAGTTGCACGAGCCCCGGTGCCATTGGAGACGGCTCACCGGTCTTGAGGGTCTCGAAGTGCAATCCGGGGACGAGGGCGAACAATTCGGCCAGAGGCTGCGGTCCGATCAGCGTGATGCCCGCCTCGCCCTTCGAACTCAGGCACAGGCGAAGGAGAGGAATTACCTCGGTTGCCGGAGTGGCTGCCGCAATCGCGATGCGATCCGGCAGAAGGAGCGCATCGACGCCGATCTGCGCCGTTTGCTGGTCGGGCTGGCCGACATTGCCTCGCGCAAGCTGCAGTTCGCGGTCCAGAGCCTCGGCGATCTGCCGCTGGTCCTCGGTGAGTTTCGGCGATTTGCGGAGCGAGGCAAGCAGCCTTGCCGCCGTTTCAAGCTCGCCGCAGGCGCGGTAGCCCTGGATGAGGCAGATGACGGCGCTCATCTGATCCTTGTGCCGACGGGTGATCTCGGCAAAGCGCTTCAGGCTTTGGCCTGCCCTTCCTTCCAGCACGGCGATCTGGATGGCAACGTGCCAGACGGGCAGGGCATCGGGAGACAGGGCCAGCGCACGGTCGATGAGCCGGCGGGCTTCCGTCAGTTCGCCGCATTTGGCGTGCGTGTCCGCCAGTCCGGCCATGATCGACAGGTCGGAAGGTTTGGCAAGCAGCATCTTTTGCCGCCAGTGCAGCGCGGAGCGGTGGTCGTGCAGCAGCTCCAACTGCCCGGCCAGATGGCCGAGGGCTGTGAGATCCGATGGCGCCAGATTGACGGCTTTTTGCGACAGGGAAAGCCCTTCCTCCGTCATGCCGAGCATAAAGTAGAGACGCGACAGGGCCAGGATCAGCGCCACCGTCTCGGGCGCCTGCTGGAGTGCATCGACGAGGATCCGTTCGCATTGCATGAGGTCGCCGGTCAAGGCTTCCCGTTCGGCCCGCAGAAGGGCGGTTGCCGGACCGTCAGGATCAAGCGCGACGATCTGGTCGAGGAGCGCCATACGGCGCGTCTGGTCGCCGGATGCGGCACTCAGGTCCGCCAGCAGCTTTAATGCCTCCACATCGTCTGGCTGTGCCGCAACGGACGCATTGGCCGCGTCCAGCGCCGCATCCAGCTGTCCCAGTCTTGCCTGAACGGTCGCCGCGCCCGTCAAGGCCTTGCTGTTGCGCGGATTGATGTCGAGGACGAGCTGGTAGAGGACCAGCGCATCGTCCAACCGGTCTTCGCGCGCGTGGCGGGCGGCTTCTTCCAGCTTGCTGTCGGCGGAAAGCATGAGTGTCATCTCCTAACCGACGCTGACGCGTTCGCCGTCCAGGCGAATGTCGCGCGACGCGGTGATCAGCGCGATTTCGCTGTTGTGCGTCGAGACGGTCTCGACCGTCTGCACCTGCATGCGCGCCTCCAGCATATCGACCTCCTTCACCAGGGTCGTGCGGTTGTGAAAGGTCGCAGTGAGGGAGCGCGCCGAGGAGATTTTGTCGCTCACGGTCTCCGTCATGCGCCGGAACCGGGAGGTCAGGGACTCTCCCGCCAGCAGCAGCGTTTTCGACAGGATCTCGATCGCGCCTGCCGCAAGGCCCACCGTCTGCGCCGACAGGTTCAGCCGACCGGCAACCGAGAGGGTCACATCCGTCGCATCCGGCACGCCGAGTTCGGCGGTGCGCGCCGCGGAGCGTTCCAAGACAGCGAGGATGTAGGAGTCGTCCGCCGCGATATGCACGAGTACGGTGTCGCCGATGGCCGGCGCGAGCAGGCAGCTCGCCGCCTGGCGGGCCATCACCGTGTCACCGTTCGGCAGATCGAGCTTGAACTGGCTCGGTGTCAGCAGGAATTTCACAACGGCACGGCTGAGCGGGATCGGAGCAGGAGCTGGATCAAACTGTCCGCGGGATGCCGCCGTCAGGTCCTGCGGTGGCCGATCGTCATGGTTTGGCCGGGATCGTTCGAGCATCAGTAATCTCCGACCCTAGTTGACCAAGTTGATGCCATTGGTGGCGCTGTCGACCCCGCCATTGTTGGCGACCACACCGGAGTTTGCCGTGTCTACGCCCGTAGTCGTTGCATCAACGCCGGTCGTTTCGTTCTTGGTGGCGTTCAACTCTGTTTTGTTGGCCGACGCTTTGAAAACCTGTCGCTTGTAGGACCACTTGAAGTCTTTAAACTCCCCTTTCCAAAGACAAATGTCGATCTTTTGAATGCCTACATCGATTTTTCCCAGGTATAGGGTGATGTCGTATGTAGCCTTGAGGGCCAGGGACACCGACAGGTTCAGGGATATTGCGATGCCGGCCGTGATCGAGATGTTCGAGCCGAAGAATACGGACCATGAGTCGCTGCAGGTCAGTGCAAATGTCTGCCCGAGTCGGTAAGTGTGCGTGTCGGCCTTGATCAGCTTGTACTCGTTCTTGTCCGTGATCGTGAATGTCTCTCCGATATGCCTTTCCGTCTTCTTCGCCGTGGTCATCGTCAGATCTGCATTTCCTTCGTCGGCGGAAATGGTAATGCCTTTTTTATTGTAGGTCCTGATCGTCATGGCGTCGCCGGATTCGATATTCATCGTGCCGGTTGCCGCGATCTTCATGTTGGCGTTGGAATCGATGTCCATGTCGCCGACGGATTGCAGGTAGAATTTCTCGCCGGTGCGCATCAGCATGCGCCCGTCGCAGGAGAGAAGGATGCCGCCGCGATAACCGCCGGAGGAGGGACCGACCGCGTTCGTCAGGTTGTTGCCGCCCTCCGCCGCGTTGTGGTTCTCTGGATAAAATTTCGTAAGATCGGTCGCGGCCTGCTCGACGCTCGAATAACCGCCAAGGCGCAGGATTGCGCCCGGCTCCTTCGAGTCGTCCGAGGTCGACCGGGTCCGGCCGGCATCGTAGGGCACGAAGAGATGGGCTGAGCCATCCTGAATGGAACTGCGTTGGTTGGTCGACGATCTCGTGCTCACGAAGGGTTCCTCCAGCTTGCGCTTCTATTGGTTCACACGGTTCAGAAACCGCCATCGTTGAATTCGAAGATGATGCCGGAGGCGGTGCGCATCCGATGCGCGACGGAGGCATTTGCATCCAGCACCGGATTGGTCTTTTCCGCGTTGGACATGGCGCCGAGGATGATCGGCCGGTCGGGATCGCCATGGACGAAGGTCAGCATGATCTCCGTACCGACCAGCAGGGTCGAATGCGAACCATAACCATCGCCGCCGCCATAGGGCTCGAGCTTGCGCACGAGATGGCTGGCATTGCCGCCCGTCAGGCCGCTCTCGTCATCGAGCAGGCGCAAGCGATAACGGCCCTGCGCGTCGACTACTGCCCTCGTTGCATCTTCGGGCCCGTCAACAAGCGCATGAAGCACGCCGTGAACCACCGGTCGCGGTGTCTTCAGGCCCGGACGATAGGGCGTGTCCATCGGAATGCAGCGGAATTCGTTGGTGTATGGTTCGGCAATCTTGTCGGCGGACGAAAAGCCGAGCGGTGTCGGTTCGGTGATGCGGTGCGTCACCTCGGTCACGACATAGGTTGTGTCGAGAGCACTGTCCGGGTGATCCGCAAGCCTGAAAAAGACGCCGGGCCGCAGCAGCGGCACATTGCTGCGGCCGACAAAGGTCAGTCTTTCGGCGGCCATCAGTTCCGTTCGGAGTTTGGCGAGCATCTGGCCGACCTGGGTGTCCGGATAGTTCTCTCCATAAAACACGCGGACACCCTGGCCGTCGAACGGGGCCGAGGCGGATATGCTGAGATCGACACTCGGGGTTTCATCATTGTATTCGCGCAATTCGATGCGGGAGGGCTGCACCTGCCATTGCGCATTAAAGGAGCGGATGGCGAAATCCCCGGTGCTCGCCAGTTGCTCGGCGCTGCGGTAGGCAAGTTCCTCGTCCAGATTTTGTCCGGACAGACGGGTGAAGTGGACATTGCGGTCGCACAGGACGATCTCTTCCCCCTCGTCCTTGTGCTCGAAACGATAGAAGATGCCGAATTTTTCGCAGAGCCGCGACAGGAAATCGAGGTCGCTTTCCCGGTATTGCAGGACGAAATCGAGCTTCGGATACTGGCCCTGTGCGAGCATCTGGAACGGGATGCGGCGAGCGACACGCGCGCCGCCGGTGCGCGAGCCGGTCTTGACCGCGTCATTGAGCTCGGCTTCGAGGATCTCGATCACGGTCATGTCGCGATCCGTGCCATAGACCTGGTTCTGGCCGCTGAGTGCCATCAGCGACAGGCGCGGACCGATCCGCAGCCGGTAACAGAATTCCCGGTTGCGCGTGGCATCGAGACCGAAGGCGGCCAGTACGATCCCCTTGACCGGCAGGCTCTCCTCGAGGATGCGCACGGTCAGCGCGGCGGATTTTCCGATCATCGCCTGCAGATCGAGCGCGCGCGGCGAGATCACGTCGACGTCGAAACTGTAGGGTTCGTTCATTGCCTCGCGACCCTGCACCCGGTCGGCATGGACGGCATCCTCGGACAGGCCGGGAAGCGAAATCTTGATGTCTTGCGCAGTCGTCATCGTATCCACCTTGATATTCTCGCCACGGACGGGGTGCGATAGTCGGCTAACCGCTCGGGTTGAGCAGTCGGATTTGCGAGGGCACGATGGTCGTGCCGAAAGAATTGGGAGACATGCCGTTCTGGACGGTCGGATCCATCAGGGCGCGTGTCGCCGGCATCGCCTGGATGATCAGCTTGACGGACCCCTTCATGTTGGCCGTCTTGGAGCAAACCATGCCGGAGAGAACGCCTGGTCCCGGTCCGGCAATACAAACGGGAGCCGCGTTCATCAGGTTATGGCTCGGCATGCAGCTGATCAGGAACCGGAAACAGGTGGGGATCTCGGTCGGGCGCATGCCGACGGAGGGCATGGGCATGGGGATTGGCCCGACGGGTGTCGGCTGCAGATAGATATCGGGAAAGGAGAAGTCGATGCCGGGGATCGGCCCCTGCGAGTTGACGAACGGCATGTCAGTGTCCTCCCGATGGCAGGTCGCGGTCCAAAAGGACCTTGCGCGGGGCGTAGAGCTCGGCGATGGCGCGCGGCTGGTCGGTGCCGATCGTCGTTCCGGATGCGCCGAAGGTGAGCGCGCCTTCGACCCGTGCGGCATGCATCTTCGTGTTGTTGAACTGCGCGCCCGAGAGATTGGCGCCCCGAAGGTCGGCATGTGACAACTCGGCCTGCGACAGATCGACATTCTCCAACTGCGCGTTGCGGCAGTCCGTCTCGCTGAAAACGGCGGAAGCGAGGGCGCTGCCGTTCAGCCTTGCCTGTGCCAGCTGCGCGCCGTGAAAGTTCGCCATGGAGAGATCGCTGCCGCCGAGGTCGACCCCGTGCAGCCGGCTTTTCGTGAAGGCTGTCATGCGTGCCGTGACCGCGTGCAGCGAGGCGCCGGCAAAATCGCAGGCATTAAAGACGCTGCCGCTGAGACGCGCGCCATCGAGATTTGTGTTGCGCAAATCCGCCTCGTGAAAGGTGCAGCGCTGCCAGAGCCCGCCGCTGAGGTCGAGACCGGAAAAATCCGCCTCGCTGAACACGCCGCCATCGACGCGCAGATTGTCGATGTCCGCCCTGTTCATCTTCGCTTTCGTGACGGCCAGTCCGTTGAACAATCCGTCGCGGAAGCTGGCGCCGATGATCGAGGCGTCAAGAAAGGCGCATCGTTCGCCGGTCGAGCCGCTGAAATCCGCCTGATCGAGTTCCGTCGTGGCAAACTGCGTGCGATCAAGCGACACCCCGGAAAACCGTGCCGCTGTGGCCGTTCCGGCGGCAAACATCGTCTCTTCCAGCTCACATCCGTCGAACCGGCTGCGTGTCAGCCGGCAGGAAACAAAGCGTGTGCGTGTCAGCGCAGCGCCAGCGAAATCGGCACCGGTCAGGTCGCAGTTGACGAACACGGCATCAACGAGGTTGGCGCCGCGAAAGCTCGCATCGATCAGATCGCAATCGATGAACTGGCCTTTGGCGAGATCCTGACCATTAAGATCGATGGCGCGCGCCGCCTTCATCAGGACCGGCGCGCTGTGTGCCAGATAATCCAGGATCTCGTTGACATCCGTCTGCGCGCGTTCGTCAATAACCATGCGCTTTGCGCTCCATTGCCGTTCCGCTGAGATTGGCACCCGTCAGGTCGCAGGAGGCCAGGATGGTGTCCTGCAGGACGCCCGCATAAAGATTGGCGCCCCGAAGCGAGGCCCTCGTCAGATCGCTGCCGGTCAGCGATGCGCCGAAAAGATCGGCGCCAAAGAGATCGGCGCCGACGAGGCCGGTCTTTTCCAGGCGGCAGGCACGCAGCCTTGCGAGCCGCAGGTCGGCCGCCGTCAGGGTGCAGGCATTGATCATGCAGCCGTCCAGATCGACACGGGCCATGGAGACTTCGGTCATGTCGGCGGTCATCCAGGACGAACTCTGTGCCGTGACGTTCTCGAAATTGGCGGACTTGATGCTGCTTTTGCCGACAAAACTCGAGCCGCTGAACCGCGCGCGTGAAAAGTCGACGCCATCGGCCTGTGTTTCGATGAAGCTCGTGCGGGCAAAGGCGGTGTCGGTCAATCGGGCCTTGCCGAGGCTGGTCTGAATGATGGTCGTGGTATTGATCTCGGCTTGCGAGAGATTGAGGCGGTTGGCGCGGCACTTGATGATCTGCACATCGGTGAGCGCGCACTGCGACAGATCGGCATCTTCGAGATTGCATTCGATGAAGGTCACTTTGTTCAGCTGTCCCTGCCGCCATTGCAGACCGCTCAAGTCCATCTGAATGAAGCGGCATTCGGCCAGCCGGATACCGTCCAGGCAGGCCTTGACGAGGGAGGTCGATCCGAGGTTCGTTCCCACCAGGCTGGCGCCGGCAAACATGGCGCCGTCCAAGCGCGCGCCGGCAAACACGGCGCCATCGAGATTGGCCTGACGGAAATCCGCCTCGCGCAGATCGCATTGCTCGAAGAATGTCCCGCGCAGATCGGCGCCGCGAAAATCCGCCCCATGCAGGTTCGCACCGGCGCAATCGGCGCCGGCGAAACTGATGCCGGCCTGCATCTGCATGCGGATCCAGTCGCCGAAGCGTCTGGCCGCGGTCTCTGTCAGAGGTTCCATCGGGAAGAGGGGCGCCGGCGAGGCGGTGCGGGCCTGACGCATCTCCTTTTCGACATCCTCCTGCATGCCGTCCAGCCGCTCCAGGCTGCTGCTGACGGCAGCGTTGTGCCGTTCGCGCATGGTCGCGCCGCTTGCGCCCTCATCGCTGGGCACGGTCGCCATGAGTTCAGCCAGAATGTCGTCGAGCCCGCCGCCATTCTTGACGGCATCGAGATTGGGAAGCAGGCCGGCGATCGCCTGCGCGCCCGGCAGTGGCGGAAGCGTCACATCGTTCGGGATGAAATCGTTGGACAGGCCATCGCTGAGCCCGGATCGCGGTGCGGCGGTCTCGGCCACCAGTTGGTCCAGATCCGGGATCGATGCCTGGAATTGCCGCTCGAAGTCATCAGTGCTGTCGAGGTCGCCGAGACCCACGGGCGTGAGGGACGACTGCGCCTTCATGTCTTCCAGCGTGCGGCGCGCTTCGGCCATGGGGCCGGTCGCGGCCGGGTCGAAAGCCCGCGCGCACGCCTCCTGGAACTGCCGTTCTGCCTTTTCCTCGTCGTCTATCCTCGGCAATTCGATGAGTTGTGCAATTTGCGCATCGAGATCGGCACTGTCAAAACCCTCGAATTCGCCGGGCTGAAGCCTTGGCGGTGTGATCAGTTGATGACCGGGTGCCTGGCCGTGAAGGCCGCTCGTCAGACCCGGGAATTCACCGAGTGCCTCGTCATCCGCCAAGGCTTTTTTGAGGATTGCGGGCTGAAACTGCTCGGGAATGTTCGTCTCGAGCCAGCGTCGATCAAGCTCTGCCTCCGCGATGTGTTTGCGGACGCGCGCCTGGTTGTGGTCGTTCAGCTTCTTCAGGTCGTCGAGGATTTCCGCCAGGTCAAAATCGCCCTTTTCGATCTCCTCGCGTGTCGGTGTCGCGACAAGCGGTTCGTCGCCGGCATCGTCCACCGAAAACGGCCGGAGCAGTTTCGGCGACAGGCCCTGATCCGCTGCCATCTTGAACATCGACCAGTTCTGGTTCTCGATGAAGCGCTCGCGGTCCTGGCGTGCCCGCTCGAGACGCGCCTTACGTCGTTCACCGACGGCGGCCTCGTCGCGCTTCGGCATCAACTGGAAATCCGAGAGGGCATGTTTGTAGCCTTCGTCGGGATGCGTGCGTTTGCGGAAGATCTCGCCGTAATAGGCGGCATCGCGCGGCACGTCGTCGGCATGCTCGGCGGCAAGCATGACGCTGCCGATATCGTCCGCAAACGAGGTGTCGCAGCGGATGAGGCCGCGGAAGGCGAGCGACATCTTGGTGATATTCGGGAACAGCGTGACCGTGTCGCAGACCATGCGGATCTCCGTCAGGTTGTCATCGGCTGGCCGGTGCACGAAACAGCGCATGACGGCGTTCGGCAAAGCCCCCGCGGCAAAGCCGCCGCGTGTCATGCCGGTCACGGAAAAGGCTTCGCTGCCGGTGAAGTAACCGGCAAGCCGCTGGTCCTCCGGCGCGTCGCAATAAAACAGCGGATTGAAATCGTCCGGCTTAAGCGGAGCCCGCGTCTTCAGCCAGGCCTGGTCATAGGTGCCCGCATAGCGCAACCGACTGGCCGCATCTGGCGGCATCGGGCCGATCCGGGCAGGCACCACGCTATCGTCCGGCTGACGGATCAAATGCGCGGACAATTCGACATTGGGAAGCGGCGCGTCGAAACCTGCCTCGAGCAAAGCCCTTGCGTCATGCCCTTTGCCGCGCGGATTGGCCTTGAAGGCCTGACCGCCGAAGGCGTGCGCGTCGTCGATCGGCATGCTGTGAAAGGGGGTGGCCGGCAGCAGGGTGACGCCGCGATCCGTGCGCCGCCAGAAGCGGTCACCAAACACCGAAAGCCGTTTTTCGACAGCGCCGAGCCGCACCGTCACCGTCAGGCCGGTGACGGGATCTTCGCCGGGCGACAGGGCCGCCCCGGCAATGATCCATTCACCGCACGGCTTCAGGCTGCCCTTGTCGAAGATGGCCTCTCCCATCTGTTCGGCAACCATCGGCCACAGCGCTTGCTCGCTCAGAAACTGGCGGGGGCTCTCGAAGTCCGACAGCAGGAAGGCCGAGACCGTCAGCAGGCCGCCATCCGGCGTCGGTTCGGCGCGAACCGCGGCGGCGACACTGGTCGGTTTGATGATCGCTGGCATCCATTCCCCCCGGTTTCTGCGCCGACAGTCCGGCGCATCCCGTGGCTTGGCAGCCTTCCATCCTGCGTTGTCGGCGTCAATGAACGCTTTTCTGCACAGCAGCAGGAGGACCCACGAGACCTGCGGAAATTCGTCAATGCTTTCAAAGCAAGCGTGCAATGACCGTCGCGCCGCAGGGAGGGGCTGACACGAAAAGCCGTTCGGCCGGCGCGGGGGAAACTGCGCTGTCGTGGCCGCAACTGCGCGCTTTCCTTCTCAGTGCGAAGCAGGCGGGTGGACGTGCCTTCCCGAAAATTGCCCCGTTGCGTCAAGGGGTTGCGAAAATGCTTCGGCCTTGAAGCCCGGCTGGCACGCGGTTTGCGGCACGAGGGGCATCGGCTGCGGCTGATAGAGTTTCCTCATCACAAGCACCCATTGGAGGGCAACATGGCTAGCATCGCATACGTGAAAATCAGCGGTAAGACGCAGGGCGAGATCACCAAGGACGCCTCGAGCGACAAGTCGATCGGCAACATCTGGCAGGAAGGCCATGAAGACCAGTCGATGGTCTTCGCCTTCGAAAGCAATGCCATCGTTCCGCGCGATCCCAATTCCGGCACCGCCATCGGTTCGCGCCGGCACGAGCCGGCCACGTTCATCAAGCCGCTCGACAAGGCGTCGCCGATGCTGTGGCAGGCCCTTTCCACCGGTGAGAACCTCGAGATCGAGATGCAGTTCTTCCGCACCGGCACTGACGGCAAGCAGCAGCACTACTACACGATCAAGTGGACGGACGCCGTGCTCGTCGGCGGCAAGATCATGCTGCCCGACACCACCGACGATGCCAATGCCAATCGCGGCCATCAGGAACAGTGGTCCTTCACCTATCGCGTCTGCGACTGGACCCATGAAGTGGCCGGCACCTCGGCATCCGACGATTGGCGCAAGCCGGTCGCCTGATTTTTTGGCCTCACGCCAAAGGGCGGACAGCTGTCCGCCCTTTGGCTTGCCGAGATGAAAGCCGTTCCATCGAACGATAGCGAGCAAGGGCCGGTTGGCGGTCCGTCCGGCGCCGATTTTCGGCGCAACGCAGCGATCATGCGTGTTTGAGAAATTACTGTCACAGACGTGCCTTACGCCTAGGGCGGGGACACTTGCAGATCCGCTCGTCGGCCGGGCCATACGTCACGGCGCCATATGTGACGGCGAGAGGACAGGATCGGGACGCGCATTTTCGTGGAATGGATGAAGCCGGTCATATGCCCCCGAACGGGTGCAGGGCCGTGAATGACGCGGACCGGCCATGCGTCCAGGCCTTGGAAGGGTCCGCGCCAGGACTTCGGATTTTTGCCTGTTTGAGTCAATTTCCGGCCGATTGCGGCCCAACACGGGACATGAGTTGTGATCGATATCGACCTTCGCCGCCTGATCAACCGCCTCAACACCTATTCGCGACGCGCCCTGGAGCAGGCCGCAGGTCTGGCTGTTTCGCGGGGTCACTACGAAGTGTCCATCGAACATCTTCTGGCGGTGTTTCTGGAAGATCCCCAGCATGACGTACAGACCGCCTGCCGCCACTTCGAGGTGGACGTGGCGGGCCTCAAGCGCCGGCTGCAGGCGATCCTGGAGAATTTGCGCAGCGGCAATCAGGGGCGGCCGGTCTTCTCGCCTTTGCTCATCGAATGGCTGACGGAAGCCTGGCTTGTCGCCTCCGTCGAATTTTCTCTCGACCAGCTCCGCTCCGGCGCCCTGTTTGCCACCGTTTTTGCCAAGCCCAACCGCTTTGGTGACGATCGCTGGCTGTCCGGTCTCGAGGCGATCACCTATGGCCGCTTCAAGGCGGACTTCAAGGCGATCGTCGACATGTCGCAGGAGACGACCGCGGCGGCGGTGAGCGCCGAGCGGGCGGCGGGTGCGTCCGCACCGGGTATCAGCGGCGATTCCGCGCTTGCGAAATTCTGCACCAATTTCACCGAACAGGCGCGCAAGGGGCAGATCGATGCCGTGTTCTGCCGCGATCGCGAAATTCAGCAGATGATCGACATTCTCGGTCGGCGGCGCAAGAACAACCCGATCTGCGTGGGTGAGCCCGGTGTCGGCAAGACGGCGGTGGTGGAAGGTCTCGCCCTGAAGATTGCCGAGCAGGATGTGCCGCAATTCCTCAAGGACGTCGAATTGATCGGTCTCGACCTCGGCATGCTGCAGGCCGGCGCGGGCGTCAAGGGCGAGTTCGAGAGCCGGCTCAAGGGCATCATCGATGAGGTGAAGGCATCGGTTAAACCGATCATCCTGTTCATCGACGAAGCGCATATGCTGATTGGCGCCGGCGGGCAGGCCGGTGGCGCCGATGCGGCCAACCTGCTGAAGCCGGCCTTGGCGCGTGGCGAACTTCGCACCATCGCCGCCACCACCTGGAGCGAATACAAGAAGTATTTCGAAAAGGATCCGGCGCTCGCCCGCCGTTTCCAGCTGGTGAAGCTGGACGAGCCGAGCCCGGAACAGGCGGTCACGATCATGCGCGGTCTGCGCGGCGCCTATGAAAAGGCCCATGGGGTCTATATCCGCGACACGGCGGTCGAGGCGGCTGCAAAACTTTCCGCCCGCTACATTTCCGGCCGTCAGCTGCCGGACAAGGCCGTCGACGTTCTCGATACCGCCTGTGCCCGCGTTAAGCTGTCCCTGTCGTCGACGCCGCCGATCATCGAATTGAAGCAGAAACGGGTGGCGGAACAACAGCGGGCGCTGGAAGCTCTGCGCCGCGATCACCACCATTCCGGTGGCGCATCGACCGATTCCAGGCTGGCCGAGATCGAGGCGGATATCGTAGCACTGGAGGCGGAGGTCGAACGGCTGTCTGCCAAGCGCGAGGAGGAACTGGCTCTCGTCCATCGCATTCTGGAGATCCGGCGCAGCCTGGGGCTTTCCATGGAGGGCGATGCGCAGGCGAGCGTCGACGAGGACGCCGCAGCCGAACCGGTCGATGAAGCCGCGCTGCGTGCGGAATTCGACCAGGCGGTTCGCTCGCTTGCCGAGATGCAGCGGGGTGATCCGCTCGTCTCCTTCGAGGTGACGGCGGATTCGGTCGGTCAGGTCATCGCCGACTGGACAGGCATTCCGATCGGCAACATGGTGAAGGACGAGGCCAACGCGATCCTCTCGCTGGCGGACAACCTGTCGAAGCGGGTCATCGGCCAGGATCAGGCGATTAAGGCTATCGATGATGGGGTGCGTGTGGCGAAGGCCGGTGTGCAGAACCCCGATGCGCCGCTCGGCATCTTCCTGTTCGTTGGCCCCTCCGGTGTCGGCAAGACCGAGCTTGCCACGGCCATTGCAGACCAGCTGTTCGGCGGCGAACGGTTCCTGATCGCCATCGCCATGTCGGAATTTCAGGAGAAACACACGGTCTCGAAGCTGGTCGGTTCGCCGCCCGGTTATGTCGGTTATGGCGAAGGCGGGCTGTTGACCGAGGCGGTGCGCCAGCGTCCCTATTCTGTGGTCTTGCTCGACGAGGTGGAAAAGGCCGATCTGGAGGTGATGAACCTCTTTTATCAGGTTTTCGACAAGGGCGTGCTGACCGACGGTGAGGGCAGGCTGGTCGATTTCAAGAACACCATCATCGTGCTGACCAGCAATCTCGCGACCGACATCTTGACGGACCTTGGCACGCGCGAGGATCGGCCGGCACCCGATCAGCTCGTCGAAGCAATCCGGCCGGTGCTCAGCCGCCACTTCAAGCCGGCGCTTCTCGCGCGCATGCAGATCGTTCCCTTCTATCCGCTGATCGGTGAGCCGCTGCAGAACATTGTCCGGCTAAAGCTCAACAAGATCGGCAAGCGCCTGGCGGAAAACCAGAAGATGAGCTTCCGTTATACGGATGCCGTCGTCGACGCCATTGCGGCCCGCTGCACGGAAGTCGAGACCGGTGCGCGCAACATTGACCACATCGTCAACCGCACGCTGCTGCCGGAACTGGCGACGGAGCTTCTCAGCAACATGGGAGAAGATGCCAAGGTCTTCGATGGGGTGACGATCGATGTCGGCGATCAGGGACAGTTTGTCTATCAGCTTGCGTGAGCGGGTCGGTGCAACACCCGGTCCCGCCCAGGCATCTGACCCCCGGCAAGCACGGGTGCGCCCCGTCGCCGGGACGATGCCGGCGGAAAACTGCGCAACTGGCAAGGGGACCGTGCCGATGAGCGAAGGGGCCTATGAGGAACTTCTGGAACTGACGATACGGCTTGCCAAGGAGCGTCGGGTGGAAGCCCTTCTGGTGCATGTTATCGAGGCTGCCCTGCGACTGTCCAAGGCCGAGGGGGTGGCGATCTTCACGCTCGACCGTCTCGCGCGTCATCTTCACCGTGTCTGCTTCAACTATCGCGGCATGACGGTCTCCGGCCATTCGGAAAACCGCATCGCGCTCTATGATCGTTCGCTCGCTCCGAACCTGAAGGATCCGGCGACGTTTGCCGCATCGACCTCGTCGATCGTCGCCGTGGCGGACATCGACAATGCACCCGGTTTCGACTTCACGAGCCTGAGGGAATTCGACAAGACGATCGGTTTTCGCACCCGTTCGGTCACGGTCCTGCCGATGAACGTGGAGGGAGAGGAGACCATCGGCGTGCTCGTCCTCGTCAACCTGCCCGATCGCAGCGGCAATCTGCTTGGAACATTGCCAAAGTCGATGGTGCGGCCGATGCAGGGACTTGCGGCGCATGCGGCGGCGGCCATCCGCAATGCCAGGCTCTTCGAGGAAAACCAGCGTCTCATTCGCCAGCTGGGCCGAATGAACGAGGAACTCCAGCAGGAGAATACCCGCCTGATCAGCAATGCCCGCCGCTCGGGCAAACCGCGCGGCCTCATCGGCAACAGCGCACCGATGGAAAAGGTTTTCGACCTGGTCGAGCGTGCGTCCGGCTCCTCCGTGCCGATCCTTTTGCGCGGCGAAACCGGCACCGGCAAGGAGATGCTGGCGAAATACATCCATCTGTCGAGCGTACGCAGCGGCACTCCCTTCGTCGCGCAAAACTGTGCGGCGCTGCCGGAAAACCTCCTGGAAAGCGAACTCTTCGGTTACGTCAAAGGTGCCTTCACCGGTGCGGTTGCCAACAAGCCGGGTCTGGCGCACGAAGCGCATGGGGGAACGCTGTTTCTCGACGAGGTGGGCGACATGCCGCCCGGCCTGCAGGCAAAGGTGCTGCGCCTCTTGCAGGAAGGCGAGATCCGGCGCGTCGGTTCGACCAAGACCGAAATCGTCGATGTGCGGATCGTGGCTGCAACCAATGTGAACCTGGAAGAGAAGATCGAGCGGGGAGAGTTCCGCAAGGATCTCTATTACCGGCTGAATGTGTTTCCGATCATCGTGCCGCCACTGCGGGAGCGGCCCTCGGACATTCCAAGGCTGATCGAACATTTCCTCAGCGAGGCGGCAAACGACCCGCAAAACCGGCCGGAACTGATGCCGGAAACGCTCGATACCCTGCTCAGGTGGAGCTATCCCGGCAATGTGCGCGAACTCAAGAACATTCTCGAACGAGCGGTGCTGCTTGCCAATCGCGGCGAGCCGATCCGACCGGAACACCTGCCGGCGGAAATCGCCGGTTTCCGCAACGACGATCAGACGGTGCGCCAGCCACTCGTGACGGATGGCGATCTGAAGACGATTGTGGGACAATACGAGGCGATGGTGATCGAGACCAAGCTGCGCGAGGTCAACTGGAACCAGAGCCATGCGGCGCGCGACCTCAAGGTAAGCCGCCGGACCATGGTGGAGAAGCTGAACCGGTACTCCATCCGCAAGCCGAGAAGCGCGGATCGGTACCCAGTCGAAAGAAGCGAAAACTGAGATTCTTTGGCGGCAGGAACGGCGAACGCAAGCAGACACCCGAGGCCAACGGTCCCGAGGCCGTGCTTGCCGCGTTTCTGGCGGGACGGCTGAGTTATGACGTCGTGGTGGAGCGCCTTGCGGCGGAAACTGCCCTTGATGCCCGGCAAGTCTGGTCCGCGATCGCCACCTTGAACGATGCCGGACGTCTGCCGGACGACGTGGCCGCCGTGCTGCGTTCCGCGCTGTCGCTCAGCCCGCCGCCGGCCGGATCCCCCACCGGCACTTCGCCGGCAGACAGTCTTTTCGACGAAGCCACCATACCACATGCGTTTGCACCAAAGGGCGATTGGGGCGCGGCGGAGAAGGCTCAGCAGGCGAGGCCTGCAGAACGGATTGAGACGGCGGACGTGGTTCTGCCGCCGGTTCCGGCACCTGTGCCTGCGGGCGTCCTGCCGCCATCGGCCTCACCGGCGGCCGACGCGTTGCCGCAGTTTCATCACCTGCAGGCGCGGGTCGATGATGCGGTTCTGTCCGGCCTGATCGGCGACTACAAATCCATGCGTGGCGGTCGAGGCTCGGAGGAAGCGGGCGCCGGACGCCCGGATGGCCTGAATTCGCTGCTCGGCACCTATCGCAGTGCGCGGTTTCGTTCGGATGCGCGGCGTATCGCCAGGCAGGGGGCGGGCAGCGCCTTGTCCCTGTCGCAGCTCAGCGATCACAGCCAGCAGCGGGCAGGGATCGGCTCGATCCTGCGCGACCGCTTCATCCTCGATGCGGAGATCGGACGGGGCGGCATGGGCATCGTTTATTCCGCGGTCGATCGTCGGCGGCTTGAGGCGGGCAGTGCGCAGCCCTATGTCGCGGTCAAGCTGTTGAACGATGCCTTCCGGTCGAATTCGAATGCGCTGCGAGCGCTGGAGGCAGAGGCCCGCAAGGCGCAAAGCCTTGCCCATCCGAACATCGCCACCGTCTACGATTTCGATCGCGACAAGGCGGAGGTCTTCATCGTGATGGAGCTCCTGAGCGGTACGCCGCTCAACAGGCTGCTGGCCACCTCGACGGGGCAGGCGATGCCGGCCGGCGCCATTGCCCGGATCCTGCGCGGGATCTGCTCGGCCATTGCCTATGCGCATGCCAATTCCGTCGTGCATTCGGATCTGAAGCCGGCCAATGTGTTTGTTGGCGAGGGCAACCAGGCCAAGGTGATCGACTTCGGTCTCGCCACGGCGGCCTCCGGCTTCGATGCAAGCAGTCTCGGCGGGCTTACCGCCGCCTATGCCAGCCCGGAAATGTTCGACGGGGCGATCCGGGATCCGCGCGACGACATCTTTGCCATTGGCTGCATCGCCTACCAGATGCTTGCCGGCTTTCATCCCTTCGCCCTCAAGCCGGCGAACGAGGCACGCGATCGGGGCCTTGTTCCCGAACCGGTCCCCGATCTGGACCCGGCCGCCTGGTCGGCGCTGGCAGGGGCGCTTGCCTTCGATCGCGGCGAGCGCATCGCCTCCGTCGAGCTGTTCGTTTCAGCCTTCTTCGAAAGCGACGGGCCGTGACAGTCCTGTCATCGGCCGCCGTCGCTCAGTCGAGGATCGCCTCGACCAGGCTTTCGATCCCCTGCGAAAAGGGATGGTCCGGGTAAAGCACGCGCATGAGGCCGGTGCTGCCGATGCGCACGAGATCGGTCGACAGCGGCAGAACTGCCGCGACCGGCGTGCGGTAGCTGGAGAAAACCCGTTGGGCGAGATCGCGGAAATCGAAGCTTTCCAGAGCCTTGTTGACAACGAGAAGCAGCTGCGGCACTTCCAGCTTGCGGGCAAGTTCGAGTGTGACGGCCGTGCCCTGATAATCCTGGATGTCCGGTCTCAAGAGCAGCATTAACGTATCGGAGATTGCGATCGACAGCAGCGTCTCCTCGTTGACGCCGGGATGCGTGTCGATCAGCAGGAAATCGAGATCCAGTTCGTGGCACAGATCGTGGAACCCGTTGTTCAGATCCTCGACATCGTATTTTTCCTTCAGAATGCGTGCGATCTCTCCCGTCTTGATACTGGATGGCACGAGAAACACCTGTCCACCCGCTGGCACCTGGCAGACACCTGCCTCGTCAACAACGCCCGAGGTCACATCGAGGGCTGCCTCGCGGACCCCGCATTTACCCCAGAGGTAATCGTTGAGCGTGAAGTGGACGCTGTGTGGATCGACGCGAAAAAGCGTGTGGATGCCCGGCGACTGGATATCGGTGTCGACGACCGCGACCCGAAGGCCGCGCAAGGCGAGGCCGGCCGCCAGATTGGCGGTGACGTTGGATTTGCCGGTGCCGCCCCGATAGGAATGTGTGGAGATGATCTTTGTCATGCCGCCTTACCGTTCCGCTCACATTGAATGCATTTTGGAATGCGCTGGGGAATGCATTTGGGATTACGCGTCGGGTGATGTGTCCGCTGTCGCGACCGCGCGGACGCACCGATTACGCAAGTCTACCGTTCCCGCTTAAAACGCTGGCGCAGTGACTTCGCCCGCTGTTGAAGATCCTGGAAATATTCGCTCTGAACGATTTCCTGGATTTCGTGCTCCGCCTGTTCCTCGTCGAAATCGACATCGAGCTTCTTCAGCTTTTCCCGCAGGTCGAGGTTCTCGCGCTTCAGCGCCTGTTGTGCCGTCTCCAGCTGGCGCTGCGTCTCGCGCAACTCCTCGATCAGCTGATTGGCGTGGAATTCGCGTGCCTCGATCTGCACGACCATGCCGGCAAAATTCTCCGCCAGTTCCCGGATGTCCGAGGGCAGGGCCTCGTCGGAGATGATCGAAAACAGCTGGTCCATGTCGTCGAAACGACCGTGCGCGATCGCCTCGCAGGTGAGAACCAGGCTTTCCATCGCCGTGCGGTGGGGGGATGCCGGGGCCTGCTGATCATCGGAGTGCATGTCTGTCCTTTCGCGGCATGGAGGGGCCATTGGGGCCGCCGACCGGAGGTGCCGGCCCTCCGTCCGTCCGGCGTGGATCGGGTTCAGATGCCATCGAGCACCACTTGCGTTCGGTTGATGCCGTCGCGGCGCTCCCAGGAAATCTGGCGGGCCAGTTGATGCACCAGAAAGACGCCAAGGCCACCCACCTTCATATCCTCGAGGCTTACCTCTTCCGGAGAGGGAGGTGGTTTGGACACGTCGAAGGGTTCGGACTGATCGTGGATCTCCAGACGCAGGCGGCCATCGTCCATCACGCTGATGCCGATCGTGACGGTATCTGCCGCGGCTTGCTCATAACCGTGGCGGACGATGTTGACGAAGAGTTCCTCGACCACGAGAAGCAGGGTGTGTTGTGCCTGGTCGTCGAGGGCATTGCTGCGGGAAAAATTCTGGATCGCCGTCTGCACGCGCGCAAGCTCGTCGAGGTCGTTGGTGACGTCGATCGTGCAGGCGCGACTGGTCATCGCCTTTTTTCCTCTCAAGCCTGTGCTTGCGGAGCGGCGAGGGCGATGGCATCCGCCGCCGAACCGACCACCGCGATGATCTTCAGGAAACCCGAAATCCGAAGGACATCGTGTACGGGAGGCTGAAGCGCAAACAGGATGTATTTGCGGCCCGAGGGGGCCAGCTGTTTGGCGGCAACCAGCAGCGATCGCAGCCCGAAGCTGCTGACATAGTCGACCCCGCTCATATCGATGACGACCGGCCCCGTGCCCTCGTCGATGTGCCGCTTCAGATGCGCCTCGAAGGCCTTGGCGGTCAGTGTGTCGATCTTGCCCTTCGGCTCGATGACCACCAGGCCTTCCTCACTGCGTTCCGTGATATCGATCATGCCGTTGACGTCCTTCCCCGATCCAATCCGCGGGCTCTGCAGCCTCTGATCGGACCCTCTCGTCTTTTCATAGAAGTTACAATTTACACGACTATGACCAAGTATTGATTTTCGAACAGATCGATCAGGCAGTGTTCATCGCCATGTCACAAGGGCGGCGCTGCTGCCGCAACCCGAAGGACACGCAGCGGATGCCGGATCTGGACCTTGATGCTCTTCTCGATGATCCGCGCGCAGGGGTTGGCAGGCAGCCGATCCCTGGCGATGAACCGTCCGGGCGCGACCTGCGCGGCGAGGCCTCCTTCGATGAACTGGACAACGAGGTCCGCAAGATGGAAAGCGACGGACCGAAGGCCGTCGACTGGAAACTCGTCAACCGCAAGACTCTGGAAATCCTGGCGGGCCAGTCGAAGGACCTGGTCCTCGCATGCCGGCTTGTCTACGGCCTGCATGTCGCGGAAGGTTATAAGGGGCTCGCCGTTGGTGCCTCGATCCTTGCAGGCATGGCACAAGACCACTGGAACGGACTGTTCCCCGGCTTGAACCGGGAACGGGCGCGGGCCGGCAGCCTCGACTGGATGGCCGAACGTCTGGCGCAGGTGGTGGAAGGGCAACCGCCGGCCTCTGCCGATGCGAAGCTGTTTGCGCTTGTGGCGCATGACCGGCTGGTCGATCTGGACAATGCGGTCAGCCAGCGCATGACCAAGTTTCAGCCGGCGCTCGGCCCGCTGATCCGGGCCCTGCGTCCCTTTGCTCGCGAGACAAGAGCAGAGCTGGAGGCGAAGGCTGCGGCAGAGGCCGCGGCGAAGGAGCCGCCTCCGGTCGCAGACGTGAAAGCGCAGGACACCACCGCCAGCCCGCCGCAACCGGCAGCGGAGCAGGCCAGCCCATCGGCAGCCAACACCGCTGTGTCGACGCCCCCGCAGCCGGCACCCGCGGCCGACCGTGGGGTGCCCGCGCCGCCGCTGCCGGCGCTTGGCGCCATTCCGGTTGCGGAAGGTGTCGATGCTGCCTTCGACGCACTGTTTTCGGCAGCTCTGCGCGTTTCCGGCGCCTTGAGGGAGGGAGCCTCCCAGGATGCGCGCGTCTATCTGGCATCGCGTTTCGGCGCCTGGAGCAATCTGCGCCAGGCGCCGCCGGAGCGGGCGGGAAAGACACTCATTCCGCCGCCGCAGCGAACGAAACTGGCAGAGCTTCAGGCGCTCACCGCCGCCGGCAATCACCTGGGCCTGCTGATGGCAGCAGAAAGTGCCTTCATCACGTCGCCCTTCTGGTTGACCATGCAGTTCACCATCAATCGCATGATGCTGCAGCTCGGCGCGCCCTATGACGGATGTCGTCAGGTGGTCAACCAGTCCCTCGCGCTGCTGCTCGAGCGCATCCCGACGCTCATCGAACTCAGCTTTTCCGACGGGACGCCCTTTGCCGACGCCGATACCCGCGCCTGGATCGCCACCGAAGTTCTGGTCTCGCGCAGCTCTGCGCAGCCGGGTGGCGAACTGGAGGACGGGCTGGCGCAGGCCGAACGGCTTGCGCAGGACGGCAAGGTCCTGGAGGGGCTGAAACATCTGGCCGATCTTGCCGATCAGGCCGCCGATGGACGCCGCCGTTTCCAGGCAAAACTCACGCTGGTTTCCTTCTGCCTGCGTCACGATCTCGTCCAGCCGGCCGCCGCGCAGATTGCGGCGCTGGAGCGGATTGCGGAGGAGTGGCGGCTTGCCGCGTGGGAGCCGGCGCTTGTGTCACGCCTGCTCGTCCTGTCGTGGCAATGTCACGATCACAAGAATGCCGTGCGCCTGTTCGGCGAGGCGGGCGTCGTTCAGGCCAAGGCGAAAATTGCCGAACGCCTGGGCAGTATTGACGTCGTTCAGGCGGCGCGGCTCGTGTTGTCTTGAAGTTTCCGCGCTAGTTTAGGCCCGCGTTATAAAAGTTACACGGAAACCCGCCAAGATGGTGTCGATGGGGATGAAAAAGGCATAATTGTCGGGCTGTTTGCCCTTTCGACCCCGTGCGACATGAATTCATTGTTTTGGCGGGGGATTTCAGCATGACGAAAGATTCGACAGTTGCGCCCAAGGAACGGGTGAATATTCGCTACAAGCCGGCGACGGGCGACAGCAAGGAAGAGGTCGAACTGCCCCTGAAGATGGTGTTCCTGGGCGACTATACGATGCGCTCGGACGATACGCCGGTGGAAGATCGTGAACTCGTCAATGTCAACAAGGACAATTTCAACGAGGTCATGAAGGGCCACGATCTGCGCCTGGACCTCGCAGTACCGAACCGCCTCTCCGAAGAGACGGATGCCGGCGAGATGTCGATGTCGCTCAAGTTCGAAAGCATCAACGATTTCAGCCCGGAAGCGATTGTTCGCCAAAGCTCGGAAATGAGCAAGCTGCTCGAATTGCGCGAGGCTCTCGTCGCTCTCAAGGGTCCGCTCGGCAACATGCCGGCCTTCCGCAAGGCCATCCAGGGTGTGTTGGGTGACGAGGCCGCACGGGAACGGCTTCTCGCAGAGCTGACCGGTGCTGCCGCCAAGGAAGAGAAATAAATTTTCCGCGATGTGAGGGCGTGCCGCCCGCTGCCCGATCCCCATGCAGGTTTCGGGCTTTCTCCGTCCATTCTGAAGAAAGATTGCGTTCATGGCAGAAAGAGAATCCGCGCAGCAGCAACTGGCCGTCGAACAGACCGAGGTTTCGCTGCTTGACCAAATCCTGCAGGAAACCCGGCTGACTCCCAGCGATGATGGGTACGACACCGCGCGCAAGGGGATCAGCGCCTTCATCTCCGAACTGTTGAAGCCCACCCGTGCGGATCAGGCCGTCAACAGCGCGGCGATCGATCACATGATCGCCGAGATCGACAAGAAACTGTCTGCCCAGGTGGACGAGGTGCTCCATCACCAGGACTTCCAGGCCATGGAATCCGCGTGGCGCGGGCTGAAGTTTGCCGTCGACCGGACCGACTTCCGGCAGAACATCAAGATCGAGATCATGAATGTCTCGAAGGACGATCTTCTGACCGATTTCGAAGACAGTCCGGAAGTGACCAAATCCGGCCTCTACAAACACATCTACACCGCAGAATACGGCCAGTTCGGCGGGCAGCCGGTCGGCGCCGTCGTCTGCAATTATGCCTTCGGTCCCGGGGCTCAGGACGTGAAGCTTGCGCAGTATTGCTCCAGCGTCGGCTCCATGTCGCATGCGCCGTTCATCGCTGGCGCGGCTCCTTCGATGTTCGGTGTCGAGACCTTTGAGGAAATCCCGAACCTGAAGGACATGGAATCGATCTTCGAAGGCCCGAAATACGCAAAGTGGAATGCCTTCCGCCAGACCGAGGACGCACGCTATTTCGCCCTCGCTCTGCCGCGTTTCCTGCTGCGCACGCCCTATGGAGCGGACACGGTTCCCGTAAAGAGCTTCAATTACGAGGAACGGGCAGCCGGAGAGACCGGCAATTACGTCTGGGGCAATGCCGCGATTGCACTGGCGACCCGTATTTCGGACAGCTTTGCCAATTTCCGCTGGTGCCCGAACATCATCGGTCCGCAGTCCGGCGGTGCCGTCGAGGATCTGCCGGTCCACACCTTCGAGGCCATGGGCCAGCTGCAGAACAAGATCCCGACCGAGGTTCTGATTTCGGATCGCAAGGAATTCGAACTGGCAGAACAGGGCTTCATTGCGCTGACCATGCGCAAGGGCAGCGACAATGCCGCCTTCTTCTCGGCCAATTCGGTGCAGAAGCCGAAGGCCTTCGGCAACACGTCGGAGGGCAAGGCTGCCGAACTCAACTACAAGCTCGGTACGCAACTGCCCTACCTGATGATCGTCAACCGCCTTGCCCACTACATCAAGGTGCTGCAGCGCGAGAACATCGGCAGCTGGAAGAACCGCGGCGAACTCGAGTCCGAACTCAACAACTGGATCCGCCAATACGTCTCGGACCAGGAGAACCCCTCGGCAGAAGTTCGCTCCCGCCGTCCGCTCCGCAAGGCGCAGATCACCGTGTCGGATGTCGATGGCGAACCCGGTTGGTACAGCGTCGGCATGGCTGTGCAGCCGCACTTCAAATACATGGGCGCCGACTTCACGCTGTCTCTCAAGGGCAAGCTGGACAAGGCCTGACCTGTTTCAGGTCACAGGCATGCGGCGTTCAGGAGGATTGGTCGTCCGCATGCGGCGGGCGGCCAAGAGTGCAGAGTCGAGGTAGGCAATGGTGTCCGTCAGTCTTCTTCAGCGTCTTGAGCTCGATAGCACAAGTGCGGGGATGGCTGACGTGACCAGCGATTATGCCGTGATGCAGAGCATTCTGCGCAATCTGCAGATGATCCTCAACAGCCGGAAGGGCTGCTGCGAGACACGCCCCGACTTCGGCCTGTCGGACTTCAATGCGACGGGCGATTACCGGAATGCCCTGATGTCGATCGCCCGAGATGTCGAACGGCAGATCCGTGCCTTCGAGCCCCGCCTGCGCGGCGTTGCCGTGCGGCCGGTCGAAGACAGATCGCGCCTGACGGAATTCCTGTTCCATGTCGAGGCCGAGCTGGCGGATGAAGGGCGCGTCGTCAAGGTCCGCTTCGATTCCGTCCTCGGTTCGGACGGCCGCCTTCGGTTCAACGGGTAGGGGCGGGCGGCATGGCGATCAACACCTATTACCGCGACGAACTTGCCTATCTGCGGGAGCTCGGTGCGCTGTTTGCCCGCGAAAATCCGCGCCTGGCACGTCATCTCGGACATGAATCCTCCGATCCCGACGTGGAACGTCTGCTGGAAGGGGTCGCCTTCATGGTCGGCCGGTTGCGCCAGCGGCTCGATGTCGAAATGCCGGAGCTTGCAACCTCTCTGTTGCGCCTCGTCTGGCCGCATTATCTGCGTCCGGTGCCGCCCATTACGATGATGGCGATGCGGTTTGCCGAAGGGGCGGCAGGCGCCTCGATCCAGGTTCCGCGCAACACCCGGATCCAGTCGCGGCCGATCGACGGTGTCCCGGTTGTCTTTTCGACCTGTTATGACCTGACCGTCCTTCCGTTCGAGCTTCAGAACGCGCATCTGGACAACCGCAAGGGTTCCAGCCGTTTGACCCTATCCTTCCGCAGGCTGGCGGGGGCGGGGCTCCAGCCGCTGGCGCTCGCTCCTCTGACGCTGTTCTTCAACAGCGTCAAAGACCCGGGGACGGCGCGACGGCTGTTTCTGTTCTTCCTGGAACGTTGCCGCGGCATCCAGTTTTCCGCCGGTTCGGGAACGCCGGAGGCGGCGGACCTTCAGATCGAACCGATGGGCTTTGCCGCGGAGGAGGCGGTTCTGCCCTATCCCGAAGGGTCATTCGATGGGTTCCGCCTGATGCAGGAATATTTCGCCTGCCCGGAAAAGTTCATGTGCGTGCGGCTGCGTGGTCTGGAACGTTTCGCGGAGCGGGCTGGCGACGGTTTTTCGCTGTCCTTCGAATTCAACCAGACCTTTTCCGAAACCAGTCTGCTCGACAAGGGGCTCTTCGTCCTCAACGCGACGCCCGCCGTCAACCTCGTGGAAACCGAAGGCCGGGCGCTGACCGTCTCGCATGAGCGGTCCGAATACCCGGTGCGGCCGGTGGGGGACGCCAGCCATTTCAGCATCCACACGGTGGAAAAGGTGGAGGGCTGGGTCCAGGGCAGCGGTCGTCGGATCGAATACGAGCCCTTTGAGAGCTTCCGGCACGATTCTCCCGACGAGACCCAGCGGAAGCTGTATTTCCGCACGCAGGTTCGTTCCGCCATCGTCGGAAACGGGATCGACCATAACATTTCCTTCGTCACGCGGCTGGGAATGCTCGGTTTGCCGGAGACGGAAACGGTGTCTCTGAAGCTGATGTGTTCGAACGGGCCGCTGGTGCAGCGCCTCGGGATCGGCGCCGTCGACCAGCCGACATCCTCGACGCCTGCCAAACTTGCCTTCTCCAATGTGACGCCGGTCCTGCCGGAGGTCGCGCCGCCCATCGATGACAGTGTTCTGTGGACGCTGATCGCCAACCTCGCCAGAAATTTTGCCTCCATTGTCGATGTCGATGCCTTGCGTACGGTCGTTTCCGCCTACGATTTCCGGGCGCGTTCGGACCGTCAGGCCGCGCTTCAGCGTGACGCCCTGCTGAAGAGTTTCCGGGCCTTCGAACGCAAGGCCGTCGATGTGATCAGCCATGGGCGGCCGGTGCGGGGCTTCGAGCTGAGGCTCTCCCTTTCTGAGGGGATGATGGGCGGCGAGGAGGAGGTCTATCTGTTCGGCACGATCCTCGATCGTTTTTTGAAGTCCTATTCCAGCATCAACAGCCTGCATCGTTTCTCGATCCAGGGCATCGATGCCAATGTGGTGTTCCGCTGGGCGCCGAAATGGGGCGAGGCGACGACGCTATGAGCAAGACCGGGCTTGACCTTGCGGCCGCCGTCGGGCCTCTCGCTGGATCATCCGCAATGACGGACGATGCCGCGGCCTTTCACGAGTTCCGTTTTCATCAACTTGTGGCGCTGATGGAACTTCGCCGCCAAGACCGGCCGGCGATCGGTCAGATCGGTGATCCGGCGCTCGAATATCTGCGCTTTCGCGCGGCGCGTTCGCTCAGTTTCGGCCCCTCGGACATCCGCAGCGTCACCCATGATGCGGAGGCTGACCGGCTGGAACTGCGCGTGAACTTCTTTGGCCTGTATGGGCCGTCATCGCCCCTGCCGCCCGCCTTTACCGAAGCCATTATCGAGGCCGACCTCACGCCCGATCCGGTGGAGGATTTCCTCGATCTCTTCAATCATCGTCTGATCAGCCTGCTGCATGTGATCTGGCGCAAGAACCGGTATTATCTGCGATATGCGCCGGGCGGCAGCGATGCGCTTTCGCAGCGTTTCCTTGCCCTGTGCGGATTTCCGATCGAAGACCGCAGCACGATGGGCAGCATCTCGCGGGCTGCGCTTCTGCCGCATATGGGTCTGATCTCGCTGTTTTCGAATTCCGCCGATGTGGTCGGGGCCACGTTGTCGAATTTCTTCGCCATTCCCTGCCGGATCGAGGAGTTCATTGCGCGGACGGTGGACATTCCGGAAACCTCGCAGCTCTGCCTGGGTATCGCCAACAATCAGTTGTCGGAGGACGCGATCCTGGGGGTCGAACTCTCCGATTCCCTCGGCAAGTTCCGCATTCATATCGGCCAGGCGGATTTCCATCGCCTGGCTCGGTTCCTGCCGCATGGATCGGAACACCGACGCTTCTGCGATCTGCTGACCATGGTGACTCGCGAGCCGCTCGACCTCGACCTGATGTTCGATTTCATTCCGGAGACGGTTCCCCAGGCACGGCTCGGCGCGTCCCGGCTCGGCTGGAGTAGCTGGCTTTCGGCGACCGCATCCGCCGATGTCGAACATGCGGTGGTCATCTTCATCGACCCGTCGCCTGCGACTGCTTCCGGGACAGATGGAGGGCTCCAATGAGGCTGCGGCTTGTGACGGTCGGGACAACGGAACGTATGGAGCATGTTTTCGGTCCGGAAGGCGGTGTGTTCGGCCGTTCCGCGCGCTGCGACTGGGTGCTGCCTGATCCGCAGCGCATTCTCTCCTCCGTGCATGGCCGGATCATCATGCAGAATGGTGGTTTTCTCCTCATGGACGAAAGCACCAACGGCATCTTTCTGCAGGGCGCAACCGATCCGGTCGGACGCGGCAATGCCCTGCCGCTGACGAATGGCATGCGCTTCCATGCCGGCCAGCTGACGGTCGAGGCCGAGGTTCTGCCATCGGCGTCGATGGCCGGTGGACTGCCGGTCCAGGCGGCCCAGTCCAACCTTCTGCAGTCCTCTCCCCTGCGGCCCACCGGTCTCTCGTCAACGCAGCAGGCGGAAAACGCGCTTCGCGAGCGGGAGCAACTGGGGGATCTGTGGGGCCGTCATTCGCAGGATCCGCTCGACTATCTCTCCGGCGCGGCCGCACCCTTAGGGCGCCCGGCCTCTGTGGCGACCGATCCGCTTGTCGATGTGGGGCGTGGCTCTCTCCTGCCGCCCGACGTGCTTGCACCGGCGCGTTCCCCGGCAAACGCGTCCGCGCCGCCTGGCGCGGCCGGTAACGGTGCAGCCAACGTCGGGCATGCCGACCGTGTCCCGCGCGGCCCGAGCATTTCGCCTCTGCCCGACAGGGACCGGCCGGCAGATGCCGCAGTCTTTCCTCCGGCGCCGCAGCCGTTGATCGAGGTCTCGCCGGTTGCCGCCCCGGGTCCTGCCGCGGCGGCAGCGCCCGCAAGGCCGGCTGATCGCCCGGTGTCAAACAAACTGATCCCGGATGATTTCGATCCGCTGTCGATGCTGGGTGTCGTGCCCCGCACGGCGGCGGAACCGCCAAAACGTCCTGCCGATGCCGGAAACTGGCCGTCACCGCAGCCGGTGCGCCGTCCGCTCAGTCCCGAACTGATGGCGGATCTGATGGCGATCGAACCACGGCAGGCCCCGTTGCCGGCGATGCCGCGCGCGCCTGTTCCGGCACCGCCCATGCCAGAACCGCCCATGCCGGAGATTGCTGGGCAGGGGCCGGCAGATTTCGATCCCGCGCAGGTGATGCGCCAGCGCAGCGACGAACGGCGGGCGCGCCTTCAGGACAAGCTTGTTCAGCGGGGAGGTGTGCCCGCCTCCGTTGTCACGCCGGTCGGTACTCGTCCAAGTGTGGCGGCTGCCGGTGGTCTTCTGCCCGCCGAAGCCGTGCAGGTTTCCGCATCCGCGCCGCCGGTCAGCACAGCCGGCGGCGCGGACGGGGCAATGAGCCCGGCCGCACGCGCGCTTTTCCGCGGCATGGGGTTTGCCGACGCCGCGGTGTCGCGTGCCGATGAAGAGCGCATCATGCAGGATGTCGGGGAGATGGTCCGGGCCTTGACCGATGGCCTCGTTTCGCTGCTGGCGGCGCGGCGCATGGTCAAGAGCGAGTTCCGGATGGATGAGACGCAGGTCCAGCCGGAGGAGAACAATCCCTTCAAGCATTTCCGGATGGCCGAACTCGCCCTGGACGAACTTTTCCTCACCCGATCCGGCGGTTTCCTGCCCCCCGGCGAGGCGGCTGCTGCGGCGCTCGACGATGTCAAGGCGCATGTGATGGTCACCATGGCCGCGATGCAGCGGGCGATCCGCCTGTTTGCCGAACGCCTCGACCCCAAGCTGATCGCCCGCGAAGACGGCGAGGGGGCGGACCGCATTCGCGGGTTCGGCGCGCGGAAAGGCAAATGGGAAAGCTACGTGGACATCCACCAGCGCCTCTCCGCCAACCTGGATGGCGTTGCCCGGCAAATCATTGCGGAGGCCTTTGCACAGGTGCAGGAGGAACACGCACGTCAGGCCGTTTCCCAGTTTCGAGAGGATAGACCATGAACCTTACCCGGCGTGATTTCTGTGCCAAGTCGCTGATTGCGACGCCGTTCCTCCTGGCGGGCTGCTCCAGCCTCCCGGATCCGACGCCGATCGATGTCATCATCAATGCGGATGCCAACATCAATCCGGGCGAGACCGGCCAGCCATCCCCCGTCGTTGTCCGTATCTACGAACTGAAGGGTATCAAGGCCTTCAACAATGCCAGCTTCTTCGATTTCGACGACGATACCAAGCTGCTCGGTGCCGATCTCATCTCCAGCCGCGAATATGAACTGCTGCCCGGAACGGAGCGGAAATACGACTCCGAGATCTCCAGCGAGGCGGCGCATATCGGGATCGTCGTCAGTTTCCGCGACATTCAGGCTGCCAAATGGCGCGACAGCATCGAGCTCGAAAAGGGCTCGAAGAACCGTTTCATCATCTACGTGACCAGTCTTGCGGTCCGCATACAGAAATATTCCCGCTTTTCGCTCGGAGGCTGACATGGCGCAGCCGCGGTCGGGAGGTCAGCATTACTGGTTGTCGCGGAAGCACGGGCCTGAAGGAGGTTTTCATTGACGTCGAACGGCAAGCCCATCTGGCTCGAGGGCATGTTTCTGCGCCCGCAGCATTTTCAGCAGTATGACCGCTGGATCGAGGCATCCATTGATCAGCGCGTTGCGCCGCTGACACCATTCCCCTGGGGTATCCGCAGGCTCGAATTCGATCGCGAGGCGCTGAAGGTCGGTCAGCTTCGTATCACGGAGATCGAGGCGACCTTTCCGGACGGAACGACCTATACCGCTCCGGACAAACAGCCGCTGCCACCGGCAGTCCACGTCGGCAGCGAACAGCAGGGCAAGCAGGTCTATCTGACCCTGCCGATCCGCACGCCGGGCGGCGTCGAGGTTGGCGAGGCGGAGGCCGGGCATCAACGCCTGCGCCCGGCTCCCTTGCAGGTCATCGACAACAGCAAGGTGGCGCGCGCCGCCGTCGATATTCAGGTGGGGCTTCTCAATGCGCGACTCCTGTTCAACGACCAGCCGCTCGATGAACTGACCGTCCTGCCGCTCGCGGAGATCGAGGCGGTCGACGCGCTGAACAATGTGACGATGTCCGAGACCTTCATCGCGCCGGTGACGGCCACCGGTGCAAGCCGCCGGCTGACCGGCATCATCGAACAGATCCGGGGACTGCTGAGAAGCCGTGCGGCGGCGCTCGCAGCCGGTGCGCTTGGGCAGGCCGGCGAAAGCCGGTCCGGCATGCTCGACATCATGATGCTCGGCATCGTCAACCGCTTCGAGGCGAGACTTGCGCATGTCAGCCGGATTGGACTGCATGCTCCGGAAACCGTCTACCACGATCTCGTGGCCCTGGCCGGCGAGCTGTCCGCCTATGCCGGCTCGACGCGGCTGCCGCCGGAAATGCCGCCCTATCGGCATCTGGACCTGCGCGCAACGTTCGAACCGCTGCTGGCTCTTCTGCGTACGATGCTGAGCGTCATCGTCGAGCGCAACGCCGTCTCCATCGCGCTGACCGAACGGGATTTCGGGATTTGGCTCGGCCAGATCGAAGATCGGATGACGTTTGCCGAGCGCCGGTTCGTGCTGATCGCCCGCGCCAATGTCGCGCAGGAAGTGGTTCGCCAGCAATTGCCGATCCACATCAAGATCGGTCCGGTCGAGCAGATCCGCGATCTGGTCAATCTCCAGCTTCCGGGCATTGCCATCCAGCCGCTGTCGGTGGCCCCGCGGGAAATTCCCTTTTTGCAGAACGCCGTCTATTTCGAGGTGGACACACGCAACCCGCTCTGGGCGCGGTTCCGTGAATCCGCGGCCATCGCCCTGCATGTCAGCGGTGACTATCCCGGCCTCGTCCTTGAGATCTGGGCAATCCAGCGCGAGGCGAACGGATGACCCCCGGCGACGACGACAACGATCCGCCGACCGTGCTGCGTCCGCTCAGCCCGCGCGCACGTACGGCCCTCGCCGCCGGGGAACCGGCGGATGAGCCGACGGTTGTCGTTCGTCAGGCGCCGCCTGCCGCAACGCCGGCGCCTGCTGCTGCGGCTGCTCCTCTGCAAAGTTCCGTCGCTCTGGTGCAACAGCTCGATGCATCGCCCGAGCGCCGGCTTGTCCGGGCCGCAGCACCGCTCCTGCTGATTGCGGCGCAGTTGCGCGCCTCCACAGAACGCGCCGATGTGACGGCCCTGCGCCGCCAGGTCATCGAGGAGATGGACCGGTTTCAGCAGCTGTCGCAGAAACAGGGCGCCGAGGCCGGAGATATCATCGCCGCACGGTACGTGCTCTGCGCGCTGATTGATGAGACCGTTCTGATGACCCCGTGGGGCAGCCGCAGCGAGTGGAGTTCCAATACGCTGCTCAATCATTATCACAACGAAACCTGGGGCGGTGAGAAGGTCTTCTCCATCCTGGAACGGGTGACGGCGCAGCCGGTTCAACGACTGCCTTTGCTGCTTCTCATCCACAACTGCCTCATGCTTGGTTTCGAGGGGCGTTACCGCGTGATGGAACGCGGTCGCGATCAGTTGGAGGATCTGCGCAACGATGTGTCGCGGACGATCCGCCGTTATCTCGACACGGCGGCCGATGCACCGCTCTCGGCGGTCAGCCGGGGAGCAGGCGGCGGGCGCAAGATCCGCAGCTTTCTGCCACTCTGGCTGGCGGCAACGCTCGCCGCGCTGCTGCTTGCGGTCATCTATCTTTCCCTGGAATTCCGTCTCTCCGGCGTCATGGCTCCGCTGCTTGCGAAGATCGCCGCCCTGAACCTCGGTTAGGATGCCGGCATGCTGAGGACCTATTTTTTCAACCTGCTGCGCCCGTCGAACCTCATCATCCTGATGCTGCTGGTGCTGCTCGCCACCTTGTTCTGGCTGTTTGCGGGCGCACTCTCGTTCGGCGGTATCGCACCCTTCGCGGACGAATTCCTGCGCCTGGTCCTCGCCATCTCGGCCGTCGTGCTGTTCTTCGTCATCACCTTCCTGCGCTATTATCTGGCGCGGCGTGCCAATGCCCGCCTGATCAACTCCATGCTGCAGAACGACGAGCTGGTGTCGATGAGCGGCTCGATGTCGTCCGACGAGATCGAGATGATCCGCCAGCGGTTCGAGAGCGCGCTGACGACATTGCGGGACCGGCCGCTCGATGGGCGGCGCAAGCGGGAATATCTCTTCGATCTCCCCTGGTACATCATCATCGGGCCGCCCGGCACGGGCAAGACGACGATTCTCAAGAATTCCGGGCTGGACTTTCCACTGGCCGACCAGGATTCGGTCGCATTGCAGGGCATTGGCGGCACGCGGTATTGCGACTGGTGGATTTCCAACGAGGCGGTGCTGATCGACACGGCGGGCCGCTATACGACGCAGGATGTCAATCAGGGGATCGACGCGGCTGCCTGGAACGGTTTTCTGAAGCTGTTGAAGGAGAACCGCAGCCGGCGCCCGATCAATGGTGTCCTTTTGGCCATCAGCGTCGCTGATATCGTGCTGGCAAGCGAAAGCGAACGCCAACGGCACGCGGAAATCCTGCGTCAGCGCCTGCGGGAACTGCATCGCAATTTCGAGATGCGCCTGCCGGTTTATGTGATGCTGACGAAGTGCGATCTGATCGCCGGTTTCGAGGAGTTCTTCGACGACGCGACGGATGCCGGCCGCGAGCAGGTTTGGGGCATCACGCTGCCGCGCGATGACGATCAGGTGACCTTCGGTTCGGCCTTCGACAAGGGTTTTGCCGATCTGGTGGAGCGCATCGAAAAACGGCTTCCGGCCAAGCTCTCTGCGGAGCGCAACAACAGCCGCCGTTGCCGCATCTATGGTTTCCCGCACGAATTCGCATCGCTGGGCGATACCTTGCGCGGCTTCATCAGCGATGTGTTCCGCCCCAATCGTTACGAGGCGCAGCCGCTACTGCGGGGGGTCTATTTCACCTCCGGCACGCAGGAAGGCACACCGTTCGACCGGCTCCTCGGGGCGATGGGCCGCAGTTTCGGCCTTGCTGCCGGGCGGCAGCCGGCCATGAGTGGCAAGGGCAAGGCCTTTTTTATCCGCAAGGTGCTGACGGACATCGTGTTTGCCGAACAGAACCTGGTCGGTCGCAACAAGCGGCTGGAGAGGCGACTGATCCTGGCACGATCCGGTACGTACGCCGCCATCGCGCTCTTTGCCTTGCTGATGATCGGATATTGGCTCTACGGCCTGCAGACATCGATGAACGTCATCCGTCAGGCCAGTGCCGCGGTCGACAAGATGGCGGACAGCATCGCCCAGGCCGGCAATGACCGTTCGATGCAAAGCATTCTGCCGGTGCTCGACAGCGCGGGCGAGTTGCGTCGCATCGCACGATCCGGTCTACCGCTGCCGGATATCCTGTCGATCGACGCGCGCCCCGAACTGCGGGAGGTTTCCGAAACTGCTTATGACAAGCTGCTGGACGCCTATCTTCTGCCCGCCGTCGTTGCGCGGCTGCAGACGCAGATCCAGCTGCTGTCCACCTCGGCTGACCCGAATAATCTTTTGCTGCGCGATCAGCTGGAGGCCTATCTGATGCTCACCTCCGGCGAATCCTTCGACCGTGCCAAGGTCGAGGAGGAATTTCGCCGGCAGAGTGAGGCTGCTTTCGTTCTGTCCCCGGATGCGCGCAGCCGTATGGACGAACACACCGGGCGCCTCGCGATCCTCCTGCCCAAACGCGTCGCTTCCGATGCGCCCACCGTGCAGGCCGCCCGCATTCGTCTGAACGAGGTCCCGCAAGCCGCCGACATCTATGCGCGTATGGTTTCGGATGCGCAGCGCCGCTATCAGCTGACGCCGATCAGCATCGTCAACATTCTTGGCGGCGGTTCGCTGCAGGTGGATGCCTCGGCCGCTGGCAGCGGCGTCGTGCCCGGGTTCTACACGAAGAACGGCTTTTACCAGTTTTTCTTGCCGCGACTGCCGGAATATATCCGCAGTTCGACCGGCACGGACTGGGTTCTCGGCACCAACAGCATCAGCAACGACGCGTATCAGCAGCTCGCCAAGGAGATTGCCGCCGCCTATGTCAAAGACTACATCGCGGCCTGGCGGAATGCGGTCAACCAGGTGCGGGTCGTGGATTTCGACAACCTCAACCGCGCCCAGACCGTGTTGCGCGACCTGTCGAGCCCCCAGTCACCTCTGGTGGCCTTGCTGACACGTCTGCGTGAGAACACCGAATTGCCGCTTCCCGGCGACGAAAAACAGCAGGCCGCGGCGCAGCCGGGGCAGGCCTTGCCTTTGCCTGGCGTTGCGCAGCCGGTGGTGGGGGCAGTCAAGGACGCTCTTGCCAGCACGGCTCTGTCCACGGCTTTTGGTGATGCCCCTTGGCCGGGCACGACGATCGGTTCTGCCTTTGCGCCGTTGACACGTCTTGTCGATCCGCAGTCCGGCCAGAATCTCAACCAGGTGCAGCAGCTGTTTGCCGATCTTTACGGAACGGCGGCAAGCATCGCCGCGGCGCCGAGCCCAGAGGCTGCGGCCTTCGATTATGTGCAGCAGCGGATCAAGAACCCGACCAATGACAGCTTTTCCCGGTTGCGCTCCGAAGCTTCGACCAAACCCAATCCGGTGCGGCCGATGGTGGAATTTGCCGCCAACCGCACCTGGCTGATCCTGCGGCGGCTTGCCTATAACCATGTGAACCAGCGCTGGCAGCAGGAGGTTCTTCCGGTCTGCGACATGACGCTCCGCGGGCGTTACCCGTTCGCGGCCGCGTCACCCGATGAGGTGTCGCTGCAGGACTTCTCCGATGTCTTCCGGCCGGGTGGCCTGCTCGACCAGTTCTACAAGGACAATCTGCTTCCGTTTACGGTGGTGCGCGGGCGTCAGGTCATTCCGATCGGCGAGCAGACGGGCGGCATCGGCCTGTCTCAGGAGTCGTTGTCGCAGTTTGCGCGCGCCCAGCAGATCCGCGACGCCTTCTTCGGCGCAAACGGCACGACGCCCGAGGTGACCTTCACCATCGAGCCGGTCTATCTCGACCCGAAGGCGCTCCGGTCGAATTTTGTGCTGGATGATACGGAACTCGTCTACCGTCATGGCCCGATCCGCGGGCAGAACTTCACCTGGCCCGGCAAGCGGGATGCGAGCACGGCAACGCTGCGGATCACGCTTCTCGACAACACGACGGAGACCGTGGAAAAGACCGGCAATTGGGCGGTGTTCCGGGCCTTGACCGCCACCGGCCTTGCCCGCTCGGCGGGGCAGGAGCAATTCGAATTCGGTATCGAGAAGGACAAGGTGCGGGCAAGCTTCCGTCTGCGGGCGGCAAGTGTGGTCAATCCCTTCAACGGCGCACTGCTGGCATCCTTCCGCTGCCCGCCGGCTCTTTGAGGAGGCGCACTCGTGGAAGCGGCAGGTTTTTTCGGAAAACTCCCCTCCGAGCGCGACTTCGTTTTCCGTGACCTTCCTGCGCAACTGACCGAAGCCTGGTCGGCCCGCATCGCCGCCTGGATGCAGGCCGGCCGCCAGGCGAGCGGTGAACTGACCTGGAAACAGTACTTTCTCGGCTCACCGGTGTGGCGTTTCGTCCTGCCCGAAGGCATGCCGGAAACGGGCGGTGCGCCTCTCGCCGGGGTGATGGCCGGGTCGATGGACGGGGCAGGCCGCCTTTTTCCCTTCACCGTCCTGATTGTCTGGACCGCTTCATCCGGCCAGATGCCGCGGCTTGATTGGCTCGACCAGATCCTTGATACAGTCGAACCGCGGATGCTCGCTTATCTCGACGGCCAGGGTGAGCAGGAGGCGCTGGTGCAGGCCGTGTTCCGGGCCGGGCAGGCCTTGCAGCAGCAATCCACGGATACCGCACCACTGCCGAACCTGCTGTGTAGCGGCGAGCAGGCCGCGCTCCTCCTGCACGGCGCGCCACCCTGGCGTGGCGATCTGGCGCCGCGGATCTTGGCGCGTGTCGATCGTGGCGAAGACAGGAATTCTGCCGACGCCTGTGAAACGCTCTGGTGGCATGACGGACTGGGGGAGACGCTGGAGCCGCAATGCCTGGCGGTGCGCGGACTTCCGGCGGTGGCATCCGCGGCCCCGCTCTTTTGTCCGATCCTGACGTCCGACTGGCAGGAACGGCAGGCGGATCCGGGAGCCTTCGATGACAGGTGATCATGGCCATCTGACCGTTCTGGATGCCGAAGCCGCGAGCCGCAGGGGCACTCAACACACGGTCAATGAGGATGGGTATCTGGTACTCGCCGAGCGGGGCATCTTTTGTGTTGCGGACGGCATGGGAGGGCATCGGGACGGTGAGGGAGCCAGCCGCAGCCTCATCCAGGCGCTTGACGCAGCCGCAGCCGGCGAGGGCGGTTTCGAAGAGAGGATCCGCGGCGTGGAGACGGCGATCCTTGCCGTCAACGAGGCGCTGCACGCACCGACCCGGACGGTGCCCGGTCTGGATATTTCCGGCACGACCGTCGTGGTGCTTCTGGTGGGTGATGGTTATGCCTGTTGCCTCTGGGCGGGGGATTCCCGCCTCTATCTGGTGCGCAGTGGACGGCTTTATCTGGTCTCGGAGGACCATGCGGCGGCCGGCGGCGCATTGACCCGGGCGGTCGGCGCCAGCGCGCATCTCGTGCTCGACCGCCGGGTGATCGAAATCGCCGAGGGCGATGTTTTTCTGCTGTGCACCGACGGCCTGTTGAAGGGGATCGGCGAGGATGACATGCTGGCCGTGATCGGGGCACCGGATGGTCATCCGGCCGAGCGGTTGATCGCCAAGGCAGTCTCCGGAGGTTCCAACGATGACATTACCCTCGTCATGGCCTGGATCGGTCGTCATGGATGAGGCCGAGAGGGGGCCGGGTGAGGATATTGCCGTTGCCCGCCCGCTCGCAGCACCGGCCGTGCCGGCAGTTCTGCGCGGCCGTTTCGAGATCATCGAGGAGATCGGTCGCGGCGGTCTGACCTGCGTCTATGCGGCGCGTGATCTGGTCGCGGCGCGCGCCGGGCTGGCGGAACCGATGGTCGCCCTGAAGATCATTGCCGAGGACGAGGGCGTCGATCCCGATCTCGTGGCCCTGATGCATCGCGAGGCCCGGCGGCTGCGCGACCTCGTCCATCCCAACATCGTGCGTGTCTTCGACATGGAGCAGGACGGCAGGCTGCATTTCATGGTGATGGAACGGCTGCAGGGGCAGTCGCTGGCGGCGCTGTTGCGCAAGGCCGAAGGGCATCGCCTGCCGATTGCCGGCATCGACCGCATCGTCGTCGAGGTCTCAGCCGCTCTTGCGTTCGCCCATGACCGTGGCATCGTGCATGCCGATCTGAAGCCGGGCAATATTTTCCTCGAGAGCGGCGGGCGCATCAAGCTGATCGATTTTAACATCGCCTTTCCGCTGGCGCGCCGGCCGAAGGCGAAGGAGGAGGACACCATCGCCATTCTCGGCCGGCTGGGTGCGCTGACGCCGGCCTATGCCTCGCCGCAACGGCTGGCGGGCGCAGAACCCGGCAGCGGGGACGATGTCTATGCGCTGGGGGTGGTGGTCTATCAGGCTCTGACCGGGGAGAAACCCTATGGCGGGGCCACGGCAACCGAGGCACAGGCCTCCGGCACACCGCTGAAACGGCCGCCCGGCCTTTCCTTCTGGCGCTGGCAGGCGCTGCGGGCGGCGCTTGCCCTCGACGACGGACGACGGATCTCCGACATTCGCCAGTTCGCCGACCTGTTCCTCGGACGTCCGGGCAGCTGGATCGCCTGGCGACTCGGTTTGCGCTGACGAGAACAGCCGCGCTCTGCATCCTCCATGACGGTCACGTCCGTGTCGTCTTTGCCGTAGCGCACATCCAACGCGGTGCCGAGATGCTCCTCCATCCTGTTGCTGAACAATAGGGATGCACACGCTTGCAACCTATTGACCCGATTTCCGTGGAACCTCTCCGTGAGACGGGCGTATTGCCCGCCACAGTTGGTCTATTTGTGTCGTCCATGACATCTAAAATTTGCACATAGGTGCAAATTGTCATCGCCCTGTCATCTCGCAGCCTTAACCGTCCCTCGACCGGCGGACGAAGAAAGACGCCCTGCCGCTCGAGATGTTTGACACGAAGAGAAGGAGCCGGAGGATGGTACATGCGCTGGAACCCGCCGCTCGCCATCCGGCACCGCTTCAACGTCTTGCACGCATGGTCGCCGTCATGCGGCACGAGCCGGCACTGGCCATCGGCGCTGTTCTGACCCTTGCCTTTGCTTATCTGATCGTTGCGCCAGTGGTTTCGATCCTGCTGCAGGCGGTCGTGGTGCAGCCGGGGGATTCGGCCCGCCTGCATCAGGGGGAGGGGGCATTCACCCTCTATTATCTCGCCCGCGCCTTCGCCTCGCGCATGTCCGGCATCCTGCTCTGGGGACCGCTCGTTCATACGCTGACCATTGCCGCGGGTACCGTGGCACTGTCGGTCAGCCTTGGGGTCGTGCTCGCCTGGCTGGTCAACCGGACGGATCTCGTCGGCCGTGGCTGGTTCGCCACGGCCCTCGTCGTGCCCTTCATGCTGCCCACCTGGACCTTTGCGCTGGCCTGGACCACCATCTTCAAGAACGGCGTCGTGGGCGGTCAGCCGGGCTGGCTGCAGGCCATGGGTTTTGCAACGCCCAACTGGCTGGCCTATGGCACGCTGCCGATCATCGTGATCCTGGTGCTGCATTACACGCCGCTGGTCGTCCTGATCGTCGGCAATGCGCTGCACCGGCTCGACGTGCAGATGGAGGAATGCGCCCGCATTCTCGGCGCAGGCCCGCGAATGATCGCCTTCTCCATCGTGCTGCCGCTGGTGCGGCCGGCGCTTTTGTCAGCGGCACTGCTGATCTTTGCCGATTGCATCGGCGAATTCGCCGTGCCCTATATTCTCGGCCTGCCGGTCAATTACGACACGCTGTCCACCGGGCTCTACCGGGCGCTTTCCTCGCGCCAGACGGGGGTCGCCGCAGTGCTCGCCGGCGCGATCATGATCATGGGTGTCGTCACGCTGATGATCGACCTGCGGATGATGCGCGAGGCGCGCCGTTTCGTCACCGTCGGCGGCAAGGGTGGCCTGATGCGGCGCCAGTCGCTCGGCCGGCTGCGGCATCTGGCGGCCCTGCTGCCGGCCGCCGTGGTGCTGATCGGCGTGGCGTTGCCGCTGCTTGCGTTGTTTCTTTCCACCGTGATGATCCTGCCCGGTCGCTTCACGCCGGATAATTTCACCCTCGACTTCTGGATTGGCAGCAACCTGCATACGGTCGCGCTGCGCAACGGCATCCTGCTGACACCGGAATTCTGGGCTGCCGCCTGGAATACCGTGCGCATCGTCGGCATTGCCGCGGCCATTTCCGGCACGCTCGGCCTGCTGGTCGGTTATGCGGTGCTCAGAAGCCCGGTGCGGCTGATCGGCCAGGTGCTGCGGCAGATCACCTTCCTGCCTTATCTGGTGCCGGGCATCGCCTTTGCCGCCGCCTTCCTGTCGTTGTTTGCCGTCAGCAGAGGCCCGATCCCCGCGCTTTACGGCACGCCCTTCATCCTGATCCTGGCGCTGGTGGCGGAAAACATGCCCTTTGCCAGTCGCTCCGGCATCGCCGCCATGACCCAGCTCGGCCGCGAGCCGGAAGAGGCGGCGCGCGTCGCGGGCGCCGGTTTCCTTACCCGGATGCGCCGCATCGTCATCCCGATCCAGGCTGGGCCGCTCGCAACCGCAATCCTGCTGCCCTTCATCTCGGGCATCAAGGGCGTCAGCCTGTTCGTCATCCTGGCCGTGCCGGCCACCGACGTGCTGACCACCTATTCGCTGCGCCTGCTGGATTACAACTACGATCAGGCCGCCAATGCGGTGGTGCTGATGATCGCCCTGATTGCCTGGCTTGGAACCGTGCTGATCCAGCGGATCTGCGGCACGGGACTTGCCCGCGGACTGGAGAGCTGACATGCCGGACATCCTTCTTGAAGGCCTGACCAAGACCTATGGCAAGGGCGCGGCCCCTGCCGTCGACGGCGTCAGCCTCACCGTGCCGCACGGCGAATTTCTGTGCCTGCTCGGCCCTTCCGGTTGCGGCAAGACGACGATCCTGCGGATGATCGCCGGCATCGAGCACGCCACGGGCGGCACCATCCTGATGGATGGCGAGGCGGTCGACAGTGTCGATCAGGCGCGTTTTGTGCCGCCGGAGCGCCGCCGCGTTGGCCTCGTCTTCCAGAACTATGCGCTCTGGCCGCACATGACGGTGGCGCGCAATGTGGATTTCGGCCTGCGCCTGCAGAATGTCTCGCCCGCCGAGCGCGAGGCGCGTTGCCGCGACGTGATGACCAAGCTGAAGATCGCCGACTATGCGGATCGTTATCCCGCGCAGCTGTCCGGTGGGCAGCAGCAGCGCGTGGCGCTTGCCCGTATGCTGGCGATCAACCCGGATGTCCTGCTGCTTGACGAGCCGCTCTCCAATCTCGATGCGGCCCTGCGTCTGGAGATGCGCGCCGAACTGCGGCGCATTCACGAAACCTTCGGCACAACCATCATCTTCGTCAGCCATGATCAGTGGGAGGCAATGACGCTGGCGAGCACCATTGCCGTGATGGATCGCGGCCGCCTGCAACAGGTTGGCTCGCCTGACGAGATCTATGCCCGTCCCGCCAATCGCTTCGTCGCCGAGTTCATCGGCAATCCGCGCATCAACATGGTGAACCTCGCGGACACGCCGGCAAGGGCAGGGGAGAGTGTTGCGGCCCATCTTGCCGCGCGCCTTCCGCAGGCCGCGGGCGCAAGCGTCTGCGGCATCCGCCCGGAGGAAATCCGGCTCGTCCCTGAGGTTTCCGGCGATGCGCTGTGCGTCACCGTCGCCGGCATCATGCCGACCGGCGGCAGCTGGGTGATCGAACTGGCATATGGCGCGGATCGCCTGTTTTTCTCCACCCAGAGCCGCCCGAAGGTGAAACCCGGCGAGCGGATCGGCTGCATGCTGCCCGACGAGGCGCTGCACCTGTTCGACGCCGAGGGTCGGCGTCTTGCCATTCCCGGCTACGGCCTCTCCGAAGCCGCCTGACATGGTGGCCGCGGGGTGCCGCGGTCGCCAGAATACCTGGCCGAGCATCCGGTCAGTCCCCTTTTCAACCTCAACGGAAGACGACCATGACCTTTTCCATGAAGACCAGCCTTCTGGCATTCGCGGCCTGCCTTTCCGCAGTCTCGGGCGCCGCTGCCGCCGAACCTTTCGACCTCGACGCACTGATCGCCGCCGCCCGCAAGGAAGGCCCGATCCATGTCTACGACTCCACCGGCAAGATCGTCGAGCAGGCGAAGGCCTTCTCCGCCAAGTATGGCGTTCAGGCGATCGGGACCAAGGCCAAGGCGCCGGACATCCTCGAAATCGTCAGCCGCGAGGCACAGGCCAAGAACGTGCAGGCGGACGTGGCGATCATCTCCGATGCGCCGGCCGCCCAGGAGCAGCTGATCGCCAAGGGTTATGCGACGAGCTGGGTACCCGGTGATCTCGCCGGCGATATTCCGGCCACCTACCAGAACCCGCTGACCGTGATCCTGGCGCCGAATGTCTGGACCTACAACACGGCGCTGAACGCGTCGTGCCCGGTTACCAACATCTGGCAGCTGACGGAGCCGAAGTGGAAGGGCAAGGTGTCGATGCAGGACCCGGTGGGCAAGCCTTCCTATACGGACTGGTTCAACCAGATGGCCAAACATCACGACAAGGACCTGGCCAAGGCCTATGAGGCCGAATTCGGCAAGCCGCTGCCCGCCGGTGAGGAAAGCGCCACCGCCGCCTTCGTCAAGGCACTGGCCGCCAATGGCCCGCTGCTGACCGATTCCGATGGTGCGGCAGCCGATGCTGTCGGTGCCCCGGATGTGAAGGAGGCCTTTGTCGGCCTCGTCAGCACCGCCAAATACCGCGAAAACAAGAACGGCATGAAGCTCGGCATCTGCGCCGGCCTGCAGCCTTTTGCCGGCTGGAGCTATCCCTCGCTCGGCCTGATTGCCAGCGGCTCGAAGAGCCCGAATGCGGCAAAGCTGTTCATCCACTACATGATGACCGCCGAGGGCATTGCGCCCCAGGCCGACGACGGCAAGATGTCCACCAATGTCAAGGTCACGCTGCCGGCAGACGAACCTTCCGGCATCGCCAGGATCAGCAACCAGATCATGGGGTATGACGCCGCGACGGCCGCCGACGACTGGCAGCGCCGGCAGGATTGGCAGGACCTGTGGAGCCTGAACTACAAGAAGTGATCTCCCTCAGGGATCGGCCGTCCGGAGGCTCCGGACGGCCATTACATGATTTTTTTTGGACAGACAGCCCTTGATCGATACCCTCACACATCTCCATCCGACGGACCTTGAGATCGACAGGCGCGAGGCCGTGCTCCACGACCTGATCCGCAGCGCCGGCGCGCTTGCGCTCTCCTGCTACCGCAGCCGCAAACCCGGCGATTTCAGCCTGAAGGGCCGGCAGGATTTCCTGACTGAGGCCGATGGACGGGTGGAAACCTTCATCCGCGCCGAGCTGGCAAGGATCCTGCCGCTGGACGGACTGCTTGGCGAAGAAACCGGCGGAACGGTCGATGCGCGTCCCCTCTGGGTCGCCGATCCGATCGACGGCACCGCCAATTTCGCCCGGGGCATCGATCACTTCTGCGTCTCGATGGCCTTCGTGCAGGATGGCGTGACCGAACTCGGCGCCACCTTCAATCCGGTAACGGACGAACTTTACCTTGCGCGGCGCGGTCGCGGCGCCGTCAAGAACGGAAAGCCGCTTTCCACGGCCACGACGCCTGAACTGGCGCAGGCTTCGGTCGAACTCGGCTGGTCGCCGCGTGTCGGCAATGCCGCCTATCTAAAAACCTTCGGCGCCATTCTTGATAGCGGCGCCAATATCCGTCGCGGTGCTTCAGGCGCGCTGGCGCTGGCCTGGGTCGCCGAAGGTCGCAGCGATGCCTATGTGGAATTTCACATGAATGCCTGGGATTGTCTGGCAGGGCTGCTGATGGTGCGTGAGGCCGGCGGTCGTATCGGTCTCTTTCCCGCGTCGCACGCTGCAATTGCCGACGGCGGCCCGATCATCGCTGCGGCCCCCGCCATTGCGGAGGCGCTTTCGGCGGCTGTTGCCATGCCGCTTGCTCCGTCCGCCCCCTGACCGAATTGAAAGGCCGACAATACGATGTCTGCGCATGCCACCAAACATTATCCCCGTCCGCCGATCAGCCTGATTGCCGAAAACCTGCCCGGCTGGGGCATCAATCTCTATATCGGCGGCTCCGACGGTGCGGCCGATGCGGCACTTCTCGCCGAACACGGCATCAAGGTGGTGCTGAACTGTGCCGTCAATCTCGATATCGACCTTGTCGATGTCGCGAAGACCGGCGTTGCCGCACATCTGCTGCGGCACGGCGCCGGCCATGTCCGCTATTACAAGCTCGGCCTCGTCGACGGTCCCGGCAATCCCGAGGTGATGATGCTGGCCGGTTACCACATGCTTCGCTCCTTGCTCGACCAGCACCTGCCGGACAAACCCTCCTATCCGCTGCGCGACAAGGGCCATGTGCTGGTGAATTGCCGGGGGGGACGCAGCCGTTCGGTCTCGCTCGTCGCGCTGTTCCTGCATCTGGAGTTTCCCGATCGTTATCCGGCATTGGCCGATGCCATCGCCCATGTGCGCCAGGCGCGTGCGCTGCATCCGGACGAATGGCACGAGACGCCGAAGCCGGAACTGGTGCATCTTGCCGAGCGGGCCGCCGCCATGGCAAAGCTTTTGAAACAGGCAGGCTACGGCCTCTGAGACGGACTGCGGATGACCGGAAAGACGCCGAAGACCATTGCCAGCGCCGCCGAAGTGGCACGCCTTGCCGGCGTGTCCCGTTCAGCCGTCTCGCGCACGTTTACGCCGGGCGCCAGCGTGTCGGATGAGACGCGCGAGCGCGTGCTGGCAGCCGCCGAGCAGCTGAACTACCACGTCAACCATCTGGCACGCGGTCTTTCCACCGAACGCAGCCGGCCTGTGTGCATTCTCGGCGCCGATCTCAACGCCCCCTACCAGTCGAAGCTGTTGGATGCGCTGACGCAGCGTCTGCAACTGGCCGGCCGCGCCGTCATGCTGATCAATACGGCCGGCGGCGAGGCGACCGCCAGTGCAGCACTCCGCCAGACGCTGAACTACCGCGCCTCCGCCACCATCGTCTTGTCCGGCACGCCGCCCGCCTCGCTGGTGGATACCTGTGTGAAGAGCGGCCAGCATGTCATCCTGGTCAACCGTGCCGGCCAGTTTGCAGGCGCCGACCATATTTCCGTCGACCATGCCGGCGCCATGGCGGATGCGCATCACATGCTGGCGCGCGCCGGCTGCCGGCGGCTGGCGGTCGTCTCCTCCACCATCGGTTCGCCCAGCCTGACAGCACGCGAGCGCCTGTTTCAGGCCGCAGCAGAGGCGGGGGGACACGAATGCCGCGTGCTGCGTGCCGGTCCGACCAGTTATGCCACCGGGGTGGAGGCGGCCCGCCGGCTGCTGGCGGCCCGCGACAGGCCGGACGGCGTCTTCTGCGCAACCGATCTGATCGCCTGCGGTTTCATGGACGCTGCCCGCCAGGAATTCGGCCTCTCGATTCCGCAGGATCTCTGCGTCGTGGGTTTCGACGACATCGAGATGGCCGGCTGGTCGAGCTACCGGCTGACCACCTTCGCCCAACCGCTTGCCGAGATGGCCGAGGCCATCGCAGCCCTGCTGGAGCGATCCGGCGAGGCGGAGCGGACCGAGGCGCATCACCTGTTTGCCGTCCCCCCGGTCTGGCGCGGCAGCGTTCGCCCGGCCTGACGCAGAGCGCCGGGCGTGGCTGCGCGGTTAATCACGCCCCCGGCCGGCCAGTTCGCCCGCGCACCTTCAGCACCACGTCGACGACCGCGACCAGCGCGCATGAGGAAACCGGCTTGGTCAGATGGGCAAGCAACCGCGCCCCGATCTTGCGCATGACGGAACCCCGGTGAAACTGACCGTCACCTTGCTGTTTGGCGAACGTCATCGAGCATTATATGATACGCAAATTTAATATGAAATGTGTCGTCGTCGCGACTTTGTATTACTTATTATTGGAAAATTTCTATGTAACTCGTCTTTTCAGCTGAAATATAATATCTTGTCCAAGATATTTTCAATTATGAATTCATTTTAGTCCTTAGATATTGCGGGGTCATAATCGCCATCCAAGGTCGAAACTATCTATAAAGATGCAAATTACGGGATTCGTCAGAATGCCGTCAGCGCTGCAGATCTATGCATGTGACTTCAGACAAAGAGCGCAAGAACACGGACTTTGGCGCAAGGATCCGGACGCCCATCTTTCGTCGATGATCAATAGTTCATTAATATTGGTTAACGGTTGCCATGTTTGGGACCATCCCTGTCGGGTGTTTTGTGCCTGGGCTGGCCTGCGCGACCTAGCTGGAAGTCTGCAATTGCAACGGGGAGTGCGCTACCTTGGTTAGGGTCCTGACAATCGGCTTCTGGTTCTGCATTACCGTCGTGAATATCCTGTTTGTGGCCGAGTTCGTCGGTCATTCCACGAGGCTCAGCCTGCCTCTGCTGATGATTGCCATCTTTGCGGCAGTCATGCTTTTCCGGCTTGGGGACAATTGGCGCGATGTTTTTGCTGCACTGGGAGTAGCAGCAGCCTGCAATATGTCGACTGGTAAACCACGAGCATATTCCGCCTATGGCCAACCTGACCTCGTTCTACCGGCCAGACGTTAGTACTCGAGACGGCTCGGGCCCAGTCACTCTTGGCGGCGCGTGCCGCGATGATCACCGTCGGCGAAGCACTCACTGTTACGCCGGAAAATTGGGAGGGTTCATTCTATTGTCGAGTCTGCGTCGTGGGGGCGGCGCAAGCTAGGTCCAGGCCTTTCGTGTCCAGGCCATCATCAAAACTGAATAGGACGCATTTCTCGGATCTCAAGGCACCTGCTCGGAGGAGGATAATTGCAGGTACGCTTCGACATCTTGCCATAGCATAATCAGGGGCTTGACGTTAGATGAAGTCGAAAATTATCCGGTACACGATTGTATGGTCCGTTGTGCTGGCTGCGTCCTACTTTGCGGTCAGCCCCATCCTCTTCCCCCGCAGTATCGAGGCTATCATCAATGCACCAATCGAGGTGGTGCGGGCGCCAATCGATGGCCGCGTTTCCGCTCGTTCTGTGCGTGCAGGCGAATTCCTGGCTTCCGGAACAAGAGTCGCCAGCATTGCGAATGAACGCGTTGATGAAAAATTCCTGCTGGAGATGAACAACAGCATTGTTGCTTCCCGTGCCGAGATGCTCTCCTTGGACAATCAGATACTACGGCTAAAAAGCCAGTTGGATGATTTGCGAGACCTGATCGCGATGTCCAGCGGCAGTGCAGTCGAGCGCCTTCAATCGCAATATCGTCAAAAACAGATCGACGCAGCAGCACTTGCGACCGAACGTGATCTGCTGATTGAGGAGGCGCAGCGTGCGGAGCGGCTTGCACATCAGCAGATCAAGTCCGGATCGGAAGCTATCAGGGCGCGCCGTGAGGCCGATATTGCCGCATTTCGTACCGAAATCGCACGCGAGGAAGCCGCCGAACTATTGCTGCGTATCGAGGCAGTTAAGGCGCGTCTAATTACCGATTTCGATTCATCCATGTCGAGTTTGCGTATTCGGGAAAGTGAGATGACCGAGCGGCTCGAGGAGAAGCGCAATGAGCGGGATGCCGTTGCCCTGTCGGTGGCGCAATTTGAAAAATCAGCGCGTGCGGAAGCACTGCGCACCGAGCGTCTGCGGCAGGTGGAGCTGACGGCACCGGTCGGCGGGCGGGTGTGGCAGATCGCCATGACCGACAGCGAATTCGTGCAGGAAGGCGACACCCTCATTGAGGTTGCCAACTGTGCCGCGGAAGTCGTGACCGCAACGGTGACTGAAAGGATTTTTAACACGATCCGTGTGGGGCAACCCATCGACTTTGTCGCGGAGAGCGATCGAATCCGTCGTCCAGGAGTGATCATCCAGGCCAGTGGTCCTGCCTCACGCGTGGATGAGGTGCGCTATGCCATCCGCTCCAGTGCCAACGAAAAGAAGGAATTCCGGATTGCAGTGCGTCTTGATCAGGCCGAAAACGATCCGGACGTCTGCAGCATCGGTCGGACCGGCAAGATCCTGTTTCGCAGTCGTCTCGGCGATGAAGTTGAGCTCTTGTCCGTGGCGATCAAGGGCTGGATTGGCAAGATGTGGCTGACAACAGCACAGGCCTTCCCCCTGGTGCAGGAGGGCAACTTCCCTGCTGACCACGCAACAGGAACACCTGATGCATCTCGCTGACGGCGGCTAAACCGCCTCGAGTGAAGCCTATCGGATCAGCCCTTGTAGGAGCGGGATGTGACATCTTTCCTTGACTTCGGTTTTATAACCGAGTTTGCCGGACTTGATTGGCGTGGCGTGCTGATCCTCGTCGTTCTTGTGATGTGCCTCACAACGTCGCCGACGAGGTCTGGTATCCGACTTCTGATGGCATGTTTCGTCCTTTTTCTTGCTGGGCGTTATCTGGTTTGGCGCTTTGAGACGCTTCCCGATCTGACGCGCACGCCTTTGCCTGTTGTGTGCTGGCAGGTCGGTTTCTTTGTCGTGGAGGGGCTTGCGCTCAGCGGCGCGTTTCTGACCTGGTTGTTTCAGTCGCGCTATGTTGATCGCTCGGCCGAATCCACCCGGCTTGCAGGTCTGATGGAAAGGCAGCCGTTGGTCGATGTCTTTATTCCGACCTACAACGAATCTGCATATATCCTGGAGCGGACCTTATGCGGCGCTACCGCGATGGATTACGATAACTATCGTGTCTGGTTGCTGGATGATGGCAAACGGGATGAGATAAGAGACCTGGCGGAGGACTTCGGCGTCGGCTATCTGCGCCGCTCCGACAATGCCCATGCGAAGGCTGGAAACATGAACCACGCACTTCGACATGTTTTGGCGGACGTGCGCCCCCCAGAATTGATTGCCATCCTCGATGCTGATTTTGTCCCGACACCGCGTTTTCTGTCACGGGCGGTTCCCTTCTTTGAACGTGGGGATGTCGGTCTTGTGCAGACACCACAGCATTTCTTCAATCCGGATCCCTTGCAGGTGAACTTGAAAGGCGAGGGCCTGTTGTCGGACGATCAGCGTTTTGCACAAGGAGTGGATTTGCCGGCACGGGATGCCTGGGGGATCGCAACTTCATGCGGAACATCCTCGTTGGTACGGGTCGCATCGCTGCAGGCGATCGGAGGCTTTCCGACAGAAAGCGTCTGCGAAGATACACTCACCTCCGTCAAGTTCTGGACAATCGGACAAAAGACCGTGTTCCTGAATGAGATCCTGACCCAGGGATTGGCGGTCGAGGGCATTGGCGAGCTGCTTGGGCAGAGGGGGCGCTGGTCGCTGGGCAACATGCAGATCGTTCGATCCGAATGGGGCCCGTTCAGCCGCCATTCCATGCCGGTTCTGGCGCGTCTGTTTCTCCTCTCTCTGCTGATGGGGGCTGTCATCTCTCCGCTCATGCGATGCCTGATTATCGTGGCGCCGATCCTGTACCTGTTTTTCGGCGTGCTCCCGGTGTCGGTCGATGTGGTAGAATTGTTTGCCTATCTCGGCCCATTTCTGTTTGTCCACTATGTCGGGATGGCCTGGCTGTCGCGTGGCAGCTGTCTGCCGATTTTGACGGAGGCGATCACCACGGTCGAATATTTCTCGACCTTTCGGGCGGCATTGGTGGGGCTACTGAAACCCCTGGGTCACAAGTTCAAGGTGACTGCCAAGGGCGTCGAACGTTCCGCAAGCGTGTTTCACTGGCGACAGATTATGGTGCTCTCCCTGCCATTGATAGCATACGGCGTGGGCATCTATCTTAATCTTGTCGAGTTTCCGTTGAACGTGGCCAATGCCGAAACGATGATCGTGATTTGCGCCTGGTGTTACTTTAATTCTCTGATGCTCATCATCGCCATCTATCTCTGCATCGATCTGCCGCGTTCGCCCCATACCGATCTCATACACCTCGACCGACCCGGCGAACTGGTCCTGGACGGGCAGAGGCAAAGGGTCATCATCTCATCGTTGTCGCCGCACAGCGCTATCGTCAAAGGGCCGGCGCTGAAAGATCCATGCATTGATCAGGCAATGACTTTGCACGTCGAAGACTTCGTTTTGCCTGCGCGCTTGGAACAAACGAACGGGAAACCGGAAGGCCGCGACGGTCTGGTTCTCCGTCTGGAAACAGATGCGGCGACGAGGCGCCGCCTGATCAGGCGCCTGTTCAGTGGAGAGATGGTCAATTCGGTTGAAAAAACGGAGGCGCTTACGGCGTTTGCACTAGCGCTTTATCGTCCTCTACGGACGACGTGACAGGGAGCCATGACCTTCCATTCCGGCAATTGCTAAGAGGCTGCCTGAAAAAGAGATGGGCGATTTCGAAAGGTTATGATTCCTTCGGATTTGCGACGATTCGATCGAGGTCACGATGGCCTGAATAGAAATCGCCCGTCGGCATTCTGCCCGGCCGACGGTAGCTGTACAAGCGACAGCACAGACCGGGATTGCGCACTGCTTGAGCCGTTGCTGCCGATATCCCGCGGCTGGATCGGCCTCGCATCACTGATTTGCCGAGGGCCGTCCAACGATCCCGCCAAATGACACTGGAAACGATCGCCGCAATGAGCTGATGATCCGTTGATCGGTCTGCCACCCGCCACTCATCCCTCCCTCTGGGACGAACCGTGGTCGTCGAAGCTACACAATGTCCTGGGACGCGATCCCTTTTCGAGTCCGTCTCTTATGGAACGCTGTCGGCCAGATCGCCACACTACTTCGAACTGCAAGAATACGCCAATCACTTCAAATCATGCGGATATCACTCCGAATAAAGTGGTCATGCTCTAAGCGTCTCCAGATCGATTACATTTAATGGGTGCGCGCCGAAAGACCCGAAGGGCGGTCCTGCATGCTGTCGGATTTCCTAAACATATCGATGGGCACTATTTGCTTCATGCGAAATTTACTGGGTGATTGTCCCAGTTTCGTAATGAACAACTGTCGCATGTTGGCTTGACTTCCAAGTCCGCTGAGACGTGCAATATCCTTGATCTTGCGGTCGGAGTTCAGAAGCAAATCGCAGGCGTGCCCAAGGCGAACGGATAGGATAAAGCCCCCAAGGGTCTGACCAGTCCGATCCTTGAACGTCCGTGACAGCGTCTTTTCGGTCATGGATACCATTTTGGCAAGCGCAGGAACCGTGAGGTCAGCGCTCGGATTCTGCTCTATCCAGTCCTTTAGCTTATCCATGGATGAACTTCGCACCGAATTGCGAGATCCACTGACCATCTGGCTCATTCGCTCAAAGACTCCGATGCGCCTGGCAAGCTCCTGGGCGAACGGCAGCCCGAATTCGCTCCCCACCAAAGCCAATACGACGTTCTTTGCCCTGTTGTTGGATGTCCAGGTCCAGAGAAAGCCAGCATCGCAAAAGTCCGCAAAAGGTTCGATGGTTGCCCGACGATCAATGGACAGAATTGCTGGGACGTCCGCAGGGTCGCAGGCAATCCTGCGCCCCTGGGTCACGCCGGATGCCGCCGCGAAGACGACACCGTTCCCCCATGCGCAGACCCGACGGACATTGTTGCGGGAAGCAAAAAAGGTCACGCAGTCAGCGTCTGAGGCTTTGGGGGTCAAACACTCCGCCGGCGGTATCAGAATGATCTCAAAATCATCAGGCACCTCCTCCAAGCTATAGGCAGCACTGCACACCAACCACGTGCCAATACGTGACACGGCCCCTCGCGATTTTGCGAAGGTTGTCAGCGAGAAGATCTCCTGTCCCGCAAGCTTATTGACCATTTCGATACACTTCGCGAGATCAGCCATCTCGGCAAGTGATACATTGTCCCAGAGTAAGACGCCAATCCTCTTTGTCATGCCGAACCTTCTCGTCTATTAACAAAGCATATAAGCGGAATTCATGATCTAAATTCCATCATGCAGCGCACAAAAAAAGAACATATTGCTACGAAATTGTGACTATTTTTTCATCTCACTCGATTAATTCGAAGCAATATGCGCATCAAGATCGAACTTACGGTGTGGATATTTGTATGAATATATATTCACGGGTAAATTTTCGGTCAATACTTTAATTATACGCGTACGATTCTGGACAATAAGCATAAGAAAACGGACAAAGCCGCAACAATTGAGACAGACGCCTTTCATTGCGGATTAACCTCTCCTTTACCTTACGAAAGTGGGCACGCCTCGACTGTCGATCTTGCTGAACGCACAGCCTTTGTCGTCTCACACACGAAGTGATGTTCGTAACCCACATGGGAGTGCGTTATCTTGGTTAAAGCCCTTACATTTGGCTTTTGGTTCTGCGTTGCCTTGCTGATGCTCCTGCTGGTCGCTCAACCCGTCGGGCATTCGACGCGGCTCAGCCTCTCGCTGCTGGTGATTGCCATTCTTGCGGTGATCATGCTCTTCAGACTTGGCGGTGTATGGCGGCATGTCTTTCTGGCTTTGGCCAGTATCGTCATCTTGCAATACGCCTACTGGCGCACCACAAGCACCATCCCGCCCGTCGATGACTTGTATTCATTCGTGCCGGGTATTCTGCTCTACGCTGCGGAGATGTTCTGCATCCTGATGCTCGCCATCAGCCTCTTCGTGATTGCCGATCCTATCGAGCAACCTCCTGCGCCGGAGATCGACGACGCTGACTGCCCCACAATCGATGTCTTCGTGCCAAGCTATAACGAGGATCGAGAAATTCTGGCGCTGACTTTGGCGTCCGCGGCAGCTATGGACTATCCTGCAGACAAATTCACGGTCTATCTGCTGGATGATGGCGGCACGGACGCCAAACGGCTCAGCAGCGATCCAGACACTGCCGCAAAGGCAAATGCAAGGGCCGCGGATCTGATGAGTCTGTGCAGCGACCTTGGCGTCGTCTATCTGACGCGGGCGGAAAACCTTCATGCCAAGGCAGGCAACCTCAACGCGGCCCTGTGGCGCACAACCGGCGAACTGGTCGTCGTCTTTGACGCTGACCATGCACCAGAGCGAAGCTTCCTGCGGCAGACGGTGGGACACTTCCTGACGGATCCCAAGCTCTTCCTGGTTCAGACGCCGCACTTCTTTTCCAATCCGGACCCGATCGAACGCAATCTTGGCACTTTTGGCAAGATGCCTTCGGAAAACGAAATGTTCTACGGCAAGATCCAGAAGGGACTGGATCGTTGGAACGCGTCCTTCTTTTGCGGATCTGCAGCTGTTCTTCGGCGCGAAGCTTTGGAAGAAGTCGGTGGGTTTTCCGGAATTACGATCACCGAAGACTGTGAAACGGCCCTTGAGCTTCACTCTCGCGGCTGGAACAGTCGCTACATCGACAAGCCGCTTATCTCCGGCCTTCAACCGGAAACCCTGGCAAGCTTCATCGGCCAACGTTCTCGCTGGTGTCAGGGAATGGTCCAGATCCTTCTCCTGAAGAATCCGCTGTTCAAGCGCGGCCTGAGCTTTCCACAGCGTGTCAGCTACCTATCCAGTGCACTCTTCTGGTTCTTTCCGTTCGTACGGGCGGCATTTCTGATCGCGCCCATTCTCTTTGTATTGTTCAACATGAAGATCTTCGTCGCATCCTTCGAAGATTTTATCGCCTATACGGTGATGTATATCATCGTTGCTGAAATGGTTCGCACGTATCTCTACGGAAATGTACGCTGGCCCTGGGTTTCAGAGCTTTATGAATATGTTCAGAGTGTCTACCTCATCAAAGCCATCGTAAGCGTCATTCTCAAGCCGAAAAGTCCAACCTTCAAGGTCACGGCAAAGGGCGTTTCGCAGAAACATGACAGCATTTCCGAGCTGGCATTGCCTTACGTCGTCATCTTTGCGGTTCTGGCCATCACCCTCTTTGTTGCGGCTTACCGCTACAATACAGAGCCGGAAATTTCGAGCCTGCTACTGATCGCTGGTATCTGGAACTGGATGAACTTGGTTATCGCCGGGGCAGCACTCGGCGTGGTGACGGAACGAGGCCAAGATGTTGCCGGGGTCGAACTGCCCGTGCGGGCATCCGTGGAAGTCGAGTTTGGTGAGACGGTGCTGAAAGGGGCAATCATCAATGCCTCTGCACGTGTTGGCCGCCTTGTGCCGGTTGAAGCGACCACGCGCCAGTTGCGCAAAGGTGAGTACGGCCGACTTCGCCTGCTCGATCCATCTGCGAATATGCTCATCACCAGCCTGCCGGTTCACATCGGTGCTATTTCAGGCACCGGCGACAACAGCATCGAGTTGAAATTCGAAGCAGAAGCTCATCATTTCCCGATTATCGCTGAACTGATGTTCCGAGATCTTTCAGTTGTGCGAAATCAAAGGGAGCTTCGCCGGAAGCCCAAGAGCCTGATCGCAGGGAGCATCCGCTTCATCCGCTGGGCGGTGACCTGCCCGCTTTCCGCTCTGTCGATTGCATTGAGCGGTACTCCGAACCAGCCGGTCGGCGAGCGCAAAACGAAGTCCGTTTCCACCTCTCCGGTTGTCGCCACGGCTGCCTTGCGCCATCGGGAGATTGGAGAATGAGAATGTTTTCGCGTCTGGCCACATCGGCTCTCATCCTGACAATCCTGGCGGAAATTGCTCACGCCAGCTCGGCCACTGGCGGCTTCGTTCTCGCGCCAAAAACGCGCCCTCAGCCAACGGCACCTCAGACGACGCAAATCGACCGATCCTTGCGTCCCATCATGGCCGATAGCAATGAGCTGTTTTTCGCTGGCGAAGCGACAAGTCGCGAGTTCCCGTTCCTCGTCCTCCCCTCGGAAATGACGGGAACGACAAAACTCATCATCAAGCTGCAGACGGCAATTTCGGTTGCTCCGGAACGCTCCCGCTTGCGCCTGTTCGTCAATGACCAGGATATTGGCAATGTCGAGCTACTCTCGGGCAATGCCCGCCGCATTGAATTGGACGTGCCAAAGGGCGTGTTGCAGCCGGGTTACAACTCTCTGGTGATCCTGGCCGACCAGTCCCATCGGGTCGATTGCTCGATCGATGCGACCTATGAACTCTGGAGCCAGATCGATCCTGCCGGTACCGGCTTTTCGTTCACCAAGTCCTCCGGCGATAAAGGCGACGATTTGTCAGCCCTGCTGGCCTACAGCAATATGACGGGTCGTCCTGCTGTGCGAGCCATCTTGCCGCGTACAGCATCCAGCAACGAAGTCGATCAAACCATATCAATGGTTCAATCTCTGGTGATTGCCGGGCAGCTCGATCGAGCCGTCATCAACATCGCCAGCGCTCCAACCAAAGAACCTGGTGTTGAACTGGCGGTCGGAACGTTTGCAACGCTACGGCAGGCACTGGGAGAAAAGGCAGGCGATCTTACCGAAGGGATCCGCATCGAGACCAATGCTGAGACAGGGGAGGCCAGACTGATTGCATCTGCCCGATCCGACGAGGCACTTGCCCAGTTGGTGGACCAGTTCGCGCTCGACAGTCGGCAGCACTACAAGGACGGATCTATCCAGGGCCGCCGGGCAATGGAGAACAGGCGCGGTCAAACACTGAATTCCGGTAGCCGCACAGCGCTCTCCAACCTCGGCTTCATTTCGCGTCCGTTCTCCGGTCGGCATTATGATCAAGATTTCGCATTCAATCTTCCTGCGGACTTCTATCCCGGCGATTATGGCGCAGCCACCCTCAATCTCAATGCGGATTACGCCGCCGGACTGTCCTCCAATGCGCGGCTGCTCGTGCGAGCGAACGGAGACACGGTTGCCACGGTGAGCCTTGCCGACGGACGGTCAGGCCGCATCGTGGACCAGCATCTCCCCATCCCGCTTAACAAGCTGCGTCCGGGCAAAAACATTATCCGCTTCGAGGCTGATCTGAGTGCTGGTGCGGATACCGTGTGTGATCCCCAAACCCTGATGTCCGTGGCACCCCGTCTGCATGTGAAAGCGGACAGCTCCCTGGAAATGCCGGTTTTCGCGCGGGTTGGTCATTCGCCAGATCTGGCTGTTGCCACGGCCGGCAACTTTGCCGGTGGCAGCCTCAGCGAGGCGATCCCTCTTTATATCAGGGATTACAACAAGCCTTCGCTTGGGGCGGCAGCTACCTTCCTTGCCAAGTCAGCCTACCTCTCCGGTGTGGCCACAAAGGTGACCTCCACCAGCGAATGGCCCGCTGATCGCACGACCCCTCTGCTGGCGGTTGGCACCTTCGGCGATCTCGGCCGAAACGTGCTCTCGGACCTGCGCATCGATCTTACTCCCACGCTCGGCAACCTGACTGCAGCGAACACATCCATGACTGTGTTGGGAGATACGGGCTTTGCAGCATTCGGCGACAATGGTTCCAGCGACATACCCGCAGCGCAAGACGGTAAGCTGAAGCAATATGCCGATCTGGCTAAAACTGTTGCGGAAAATGCCTATGAGCGTCTGAAGGCCCAGGCCGCCCATCTCCAAATGATCGGCAACCCCCAGGTCCTTCCAAACGACGAAACCTACGAAATGCCGGTCCAGGCGGATCTTGTCTTGGCTCAACGCAATACCGCGCCAAGGTCCTCATGGACGATATTGGCGGCACGGGATGAGGCGGTTCTTCAAGAAAGCGTCAACGCAATGACGCAGGCAAAAGCCTGGAGCCAAATTGGCGGTACCGTTCAGGCGTTTGACCGCGGCGGAAAGCTGATCGAAAGAAAAGAAGCACAGAGCCAGGAGCTTTATGAAACGCAGGCAATGTCGCTGCGAAACGGAAGGCTCATTTTGGCCGGTTGGCTGGCGAACAATCCGCTGGAATTCACCATCGCACAGGTTGTTGCAGCAATCTTGCTGGGGGTCTCCTCGTTCTTCGTCCTTCGGGGAGGTCGGCGCAAGCAATGATGGCATTAAAGAAGCTGATCATTCCCTTCGCGGCGATGATGTTGTGTTTAGGTCCGCCTGTTTCGATGGCACAGCCTTCGGGAGGCGACAACCCGGCGGCGGACCTCGCCTCCGGAGCGTGGGAACTTTACCGGCATAAATTTGTGACCGGTGAAGGACGTGTCATCGATAACAAGGCGGGCGATATCAGCCATAGCGAAAGCCAAGGTTATGGCATGCTGATGGCTGTGATCGCAAACGACCGCAGATCCTTCGAGTCGATCTGGAAGTGGACACGCGCCAATCTCATGACGCGCGACGATGCACTGGCATCATGGCGATGGGATGGATCACAAAAACCGCACGTCAAAGACAAGAACAATGCAACGGACGGCGACCTGCTCATTGCCTGGGCGCTGTTGCGCGCGAGCAAACTCTGGGGACGTGCGGACTACAAAAAACTGGCGCTTCAGATTGCACAGGCCATTACCGCGAAGGCAACGCTCGACACGGCTTACGGCAAGATGCTGATGCCGGGAGTTCACGGTTTCAAGGCGAATGATCAGCCCGATGGTCCGATCGTCAATTTATCCTACTGGGTATTTCCGGCGCTCAATGACCTGGGGTTGACGTCGGAGGCTTTTCCGGCGCGGCCACTGTTGCGGAGCGGACTGTCGCTGATGAGGGAGGCCCGCTTTGGGCCGGCGCAACTGCCGCCGGACTGGATCTCCCTGTCTCAACGGGAGCCAAGGCCTGCAAAGGGATATCCGTCGCAATTCGGATACGATGCGATCCGGGTGCCGCTCTATCTTGCCTGGTACAGCGCCGAATATCCTGAACTGCTTGAGGTGTTTGCACGTCAGTGGCGCAAGACGCCAGCAAACGGCCTGGCGGTGGTCGAACTGGCAACGGCGACTCAGACCTCGTTCTTGACAGACGCCGGATACAAGGCGGTGGCCGAGGTTGTCGAATGCAGCTTAGGCAGACCCTTGAATGTCGACGCGATCTCTAACTTTACGCCAACTGATTACTACCCCTCAACTCTCCACGTTCTCAGTCTCATGGTCATCGCAGAAAGGTACCCGACATGTTTGACCGGCTCTCGCTGAAGTCCGTTCTACTCGGTGGTTGCTGCCTGATCTTGCCAATCAGCTATGCGACCGGCGAAAACGGCACATCCAGTCCTCTTGGAACCGTCCTTCCCGCGGCTTCTCCTCAGACATCCCCTCTGCATGCTGCCCATGTAAGCGCTGTCTTGCCAGCATCGGTACAGTCACCTGATTATGCGCCCAACGGGGCGGTTCAAGCGAACCCGGTCACGACCAAAATTGCCATGACGGTGGCGCCGGCTGCACCGGTAGCGAACGCTCCGGTTGTCGTGCCGATCGCCCCCAATGCGACGTCGGTGCCGGCTCAGGTTCAGACAATTCCATTGAGGCCGGGCGAAAACCCGTTTTCGCCGCAGCCGCGTGCCCAGACGACCGTCGGAGTGGAACCGCGACTGAATGAGCAACAGCTGCTCAGCGTTGCTCCTTCGGCACCGCGCACGCCCGCCGAGGCGGCAAATCAGCCGGAAAAGGCAGTGGATGAAACCGCCTTGCGTTATTATGCCTCGCAGCGAGACTTGAAGCGACTGGGGGCAGAAATTCGACGGCTGAAGGCACTCTATCCGGAATGGGAGGCACCGGAGGACCTATTCGATCAACCGACCAATATTTCCGAGCAGCCCCTGTGGGACATGTTCGCACGCGGTGACTATGCGGGCGTACATAACGAGATCGCCCGATTGCAGGTCGATAACGTCAACTGGAAACCCTCGTCCGACCTGCAGAACAAGCTTGCACTTGCCGAAACGCGAACACTGATGGAGCGATCTTTCGCACAGCGTAACTGGAACCAGGTCATCATGCTTGCCGAAGCGACACCAGGCCTGATGGTGTGCCAAGAGATGAACGCCATCTGGCTGACGGCTGAATCACTCGCCCGCGTTCAGGACTTTTCGCGATCGTTTGATCTCTACAAATACGTGATCAGCACGTGTGACAATGCCAATGAGCGTCTTGCAACCGTCCAGAAGGCCAGCTTGGTGCTCCCTGAGGCTGGCTTTATGAGCCTTGCGATGATGGGCAAGCGACTTCCCGATGGAACCTCCGAGTTCGAGGATGTCGCTTTCAACCCATTGCGCGCAAAAATGGGTAGTATCGCCCGCGGCGATGTTCTCAGCGATCCCGTTTCGAATGACGAATTGCAGCGCTTTGCCGATTTCGTACAGCGCAAGCAACTGATGAACGACGCGTCTCTGTTCGGTTGGTATTACTACAGTCAGAAGGCGTGGAATGCCTCATACCAGTGGTTCAATCTTGCCAGCCGACTTGGCTACGACACCAAGAATATCGAAGGCATCATATTGAACAAGCGTAACATGGACCAGTTGGACGAGGCAATCGCCCTAGCAAAAGCTCATCTTGCCGACAGCAAGGAGATCACCAAGATCTACATCGAACTGATTGCCGACGGTCTCACAAACGAGACACCTATGGTGCTGAAGGGCGATGACTTCCAGTTCTTCAAGGGTCTCGTCCTGGAGCAGGAATCCGCGCTTGGTGCCCAGGCCCTCGGATGGTACCTGATGTCACAGAAAAAGACGGCTGAAGCCAGTGAACTCTTTAACAAATCCGTCGCCTGGGAGCCGACGGAAGGTGGTGTCATGGGACAAGCCGTTGTGGCAGCGCGTGCTAAACGGTGGTCCACGGTATCATCCATAAAGGCAAAATACGGCGATGAATTTGAGGGCCTTTCTCAGATACAGGTCTACCGCACAAAGTACACGCCAAGGCGAAACGCCGGCACAGCGTCCCAGCACGAGCCGCCGAACCTTGTCGATTGGCTGAGTGATGACAAAAAGAAAGAAAAGAGAAAGAAGATTTATTATACGTTTGCCGACTGATATCCCGCAGGCGGCGGCATCCAGGCTGTGCTGAAAATGCCCAGCAACATGTGTGTAGCGAGATTGGGCGCCGATATGCATTGGGCAACTGCATACCGGCGCCCGTTTGCCTGATCACTGTCGATCTTCATCCGGAGAAGCAGCGGAAGCCCCGCCCGGTGGTATCCCTTCCATGAAGATCGTCTGCCCTGAATTGCTGATTGTCTTTAAGTCCATGCCTTATGACATGCGCTAAATCATTTCGCCCATTGAGGTCTTGCCGCCCGATGATCTTGGTCGCCGACGGGATTGGTCGGATGACGAGAAGCTTCTGACCGTCGAGGAGAGCCTGCAAGGCTTTCGGCAGGGTGCGGTGACGGCGCGGCTTTATGGATTGTCGCGGTCACTGTTGACCCGTTGGCGTCGCGACTACCGAAGCGGGTTTCTGCACGTTTCCGCGTCAACGGGCTTCGTGCTGCTTGCGATTTCGTGACCGCCGGCGGCTATCTTGCGAGATAGCCTCACTGGCCACAATGACAGCAAAGTTAACACCGCGGCGTGATGTCACTGGTGCTACCGAAGGGCAGGTCGCAGGATATCGCGATATCGGCCCCATCACACTATCCCTAGGCCAAATTGCGTATGGGAAGACGGAAAATGACGATATAGGCAAATTGAGTAATTTTTTATCAGAGTCCCGGAAGACTGACAGTTGACGCTGTTCGCGATGGAGGGATGCGGCTGCTCTCTCGATGCCGACGTATTGCTGTCTGGAGTAGGAATGCGCTTAACCTATTGGCTTTTGTTTGCGATCTACGCGGCGAACTACCTTGACCGGCAAATCTTCAGCGTGATGCTCGAGGCGATCCGCCAGGAACTTGTCCTTGGCGATGTGGAAATGGGACTACTGTCTGGCCTTGCTTTCTCTCTCACCTACGGACTTGCATCCATCCCGGCGGCGGTCTGGGCTTCGATTGGCAACCGTCGCAACCTCGTTGCCTGTTCCGCCTTGATCTGGGGGCTGATGACCATGATGACGGGACTTGCGACGGGCTTCTTTCAGCTCTTCGTTGCGCGGGCGGCAATCGCTGCAGCGGAAGCCGCCTCGATCCCCGCCTCCCATTCGATCCTTTCGGATTCCACTCATTCCAGCGGGCGTGTGAAACTGTTCGGGCACTTTACCAGCGCTTCCGCCGTTGGAGGCCTGTTTGCCGTCCTGATCGGCGGCGTCGTTGGACATTTCTATGGCTGGCGGGTGGCCATGATCTGCGCTGGACTTGTGGGTATCCTGCCGGGTCTGCTGCTGTTTCTGGTGCCGGAGCCGAAGCGGGACTATCCCGCGAGACGGCCGGGCGAACCGTACCGCTATACGGTTCTTGGCACCGCTCTCCAGGCGATCTATGCCAACCGCCGCGCCAGACTGATGTTCTCGGCCGAAACGATCAACCAGATCGTCCTGTCGGGTGCCATTGCCTGGTATCCGGCCTTTCTGGTGCGCCAGCATGATTTTTCGCAGATCCAGGCAGCGGCAACCGCCTCCGTCGGCGGCCTTCTCGCCATCATCGGCACGATTACCACAAGCCGCATCATTGCACGCCTGACGGATCGAGACCGTGATTGGCTGTCCCTTGCGCCTTCGCTGGTCATCCTGCTCGGCAAACCGTTCAGTCTGGTCTTTCTGCTCGCAGGAGATCCGATGCTTGCGCTCGTCGCCTTCGTCGTTCCGGCGGCCCTGTCGCTGTCCACTTACCCGCCAACGCTCACAGTGTTGCACGAAACCGTATCCCCGGTGGAACGCCCTGTCGCATCCGCCATGCTGATTTCCTTGGCAACGGTTTTGGGGCTGGGCGTCGGGCCGACATTGGTTGGGCTTCTGAGCGAGGCAATTGGCGGCCCGATCTCGCTCAATCTTGCCCTCGTTTGTCTGCAAGGGTTCGGGCTGGTGTCGGCCTACCTCTATTGGCGGGCATCCCGCGCGCTCAGTCAATAATCACTAAAGAATGTTGCTTGGGAGGTGCGGACGAATTCTTGGACTGCTTATGCCGCAATTCCGAGATTCCGGCGGTATTTAGCTGGGCCACTGCCGCCCGATGAGAGCTTTATGCGATGCTGATTGTACCACTGGATGTAAGCGTCTAGCTGCTGCATGAAGTCGATAGCGGTCGTGATCTTCGCGTCGCCGAAGAGGGTGGCTCAGTCGCTGAAGCTGAGGTTGGTGGGGATGGTGCCGCCGCTGCGCTCATAAAGCTTGCTCCTCAGGTGGAAGAGCAATGGGCCGCCCGAAGCGCTGACCGGAAGATGCCCGAGTTCATCGAGTATCAGCACATCGAGGCGAACCAGTGCTTTTGCGATCTGACTGTTACCGCCATGGTCCCATCCGTAGGTGGATATGAGACATTGTTACGCTCTCAGTTTTGTCTGGGCGTTTACGTCAGTCTGCACAATTTCAACGGTGGCTTATTTAGGAGTGTGTCTCTCTCCAAAGGTTTGACCTTATGGTTATCGAATCTATGTCGTCGAGAGCCAGTTCTCTTCGCTGGCGTTCTGGGTGGCGGCCTGATGAAGCTGGAGGCGAAGCCATTGGATGCCCGGATCCGTCGTTTTGTCGGAAAGCGTGGCGATCTGCAGCCGCGGCCCGGATGATTGGAAGGGCAGCGGCAGAACCTGCAGGTCGTAATGCCGCGCCGCATTCCTGGCGAAAGGGGCCGGCAGAACGGCAATCAGGTCCGTCGTGGTGATCAGAGACGGGATCATGATGCAGTTCGAAACTTCGCAGATGATGCGTCGTGTGACACCCTGCGACAGGAGGATCGCCTCCGCATGCGCCCGCATGCGTGAGTCCTGCCTGAGCACGACGTGCCCGAGCTCGGAAAACTGCTGCTTGCTGATCTCGCCCTGCAGGATCGGATGACCACGGCGGGCGACGATCACGCCCTGCGGAATGTGCAGAGGAATGAAATCGACACCGGGGACCTCCTTCATGAAGCTGTCGAGTGCCACGTCTGCTTCGCCCGCCAGCAGCGCGTCGATCGGCGGCATGACTTCATGGCCGATCACGTACAGCTTCACGCCACTGGCGCGCCGGGTGATCTGGTTGAGAAGATCCGGGATGAGCCCGACCACTGTGAAGTCGTTCATCGCCAGGCGGAAGGTGCGCACCGCGTTGGCGAGATCGAAATCCCGGTTCATCGAAAGAGTGTCCCGCAAAATCGACAGCGCCTGGCGGATCGGAAAGATCAGACTTTCGGCGAAGGGGGTCGGCGCAACGCCTTTTTCCGCCCGTTGAAACAAAGGATCATCAAACTGACCTCTCAACCGGCCGAGTGCATTGCTGACGGTCGGCTGGTTCATGCCGAGCTGCTGCGATGCGCGTGTGATATTTCCTGCCGTGTAAACTGCCTCGAAAATGATCAAAAGGTTGAGATCGATATTCCTTAGGTCAATATTCTGCGGCATGGCCATCCTATTTTGCTTGGGACTTTGTCTTCGCGACAGGCCCGAGTGAAAAACATAATGATATTGGCCCTGTCCAATAATTTATATCTCGTGTCTGGCTTAACGCGGGTGATCATACGACAATGTAACTGTAGGCTGTATAGTGTCTGTTTCAACCTGGTACTTATCATCACTTCCGCTTCGCCATTTCTAAGGGGCAGGGGTGTGCCGATTATTATAGTCCTGTCTACATCATCATCGACATGTTGTTCAATGGAGAGAGAGCTGGTTCGGTTTGTCGGATCGGTGCCGGCCCCTTATCTCAATTCTTCATGCATGACGGCCATCTTCTCTGTCACGACGCCGATCGGGATCGTGCACCGGGGAGAAGGTCGCTCCTGTCTGACAAGATGTCATGGTATACGGGGAAGCGAGGGCGCGGTGACTGCCGCCCGCCTATCTGGCTATCAAATCTCTGCGCCTCGTGGTACGTGACGCCGTCGCGCTTAACGGTTACATGTGCCCAAGAGCCTAAGGCTTGATCGTTTCGCTTGCGCGGTGATGCTGTCCATCGACGTATGCGCAATTGCTGCATGGCGACTTGCATTGGACCCCAGTGCCAGGAGGGGCTCCGGAAGAGATCGATTTGGCACAGGCGGGAGGACGAGACGGAGACGAAATCATTGCAAAAATCCGAAGCAAAAGAAAAAAAGAATCATCTCAAAGCTCCCGTTTTCGCCGTTGCGCCGATGATCGACTGGACGGATCGGCGCGATTTGTTTAGATATAACAGCATGATATGCCAATGTGCATGTACCAAGTACCAACTATTTCTTGAGTGAATCGTGATCGGAAAATCGATTTTCGATTTTCGATTTTTCGTAACAGGTCTGCCGCCTGGATGCTTCGCGACGGACTGCATCACCATAGCTGGACATCTCGCGGCAATCGAATCGAGGCTGGAGACCATCCCCGTTGATTGGGGTGCGTTTGCACGTATTTGCCTTCGCTTCAACCATTGCGCCCTGACTGGGTTGAAGGAGCACGACGGCTTGGCCCTGCCGCGGCAGATGATGCAGCCGAGGCTTGAGTGCGGAGGACGTCATATGTGCTGCCGGAACCCATCGAGGTTGCAACAGCGCGTCCTCTGAACTCCGCCTGCATGGTGGCGAAGATCCTTGCTGTGACATCGTTATCTTACCCTTATGATCCCAGAGGCGGGTGGCTCGCCGTCAAAATCGGTCCATTCGTTTTGATGGCATACAATGTCTAAGGCAGCATAACCTTTTCCTGGATTGTAGCTCAGCGTCGTCGCGGGCATCAGGAATAGGAGGCATAGGTCGTTCGCCATGATCGAGGACAGGCAGAAAACCGTCATGACCTTCACAGGCCGGCTCATTGCGCAAGGCAGCCAGGAAGTTGCCAAACTCAAGGCCAAGGACAGTACGGAGCGCTGGGCCTACTACGTGGTTCGGCTGAAGCCCGGCCGCGAGACGGCCTTTCATCGGGCCGTGGATGGTGTGGGTATGATCGACCTGTGCACCTATGGCGAGGTCCTGGCCTCGACCTATCTCGACGACACCGGAGAAATCCCCGCCGAGTTCATCGCAAGCACCAAGGCGTGGTTCGGCATTGAGCTGACGCCGCTGAACAGCTTTGGAGGGCGGCGCTGATGTCCGGGAAAGGTTTTCTGCTCGGTGTCGAGGGTGATATTGTGCCAAGGGCGGCGATCGGCTTTTCGGCCCGCAGTGCCGCTGAAGGCGGGGCGTCCGGCGCGATCCTGTCTCAGGGCCCGGATGACGGGCATCTGATCGTGGTTGGGGCCACCGGTACCGGAAAATCGGCCTCATTTGCCATTCCGAACCTGCTTGCCTGCGACGACAACGGGATGATCGCCATCGATATCAAAGGCGAACTCTATAACGTCACCCATCGGTATCGCCGTGCCCTCGGGCCGGTGCTAGCCATTGACCCATTCGGCCTGCTGCCCAAGGTCGAGCGCTCCGGCTTCAATCCGCTGTCGCCGCTGAGCATCGACGACGGCGATTTCGAGGATGGCCTCTATTCGCTGGTTGCGATGTTGTGCACTGGCGATGCGGCCTCGCGGTCCGGTGTCAACGACGCCGAGTTCTGGCACGAGTGGTCTGCCATCGTCATTTCCGGAATGCTGGCCTTCAGCAAGTCAAGCGAGGAGCCTGAACATCATCATCTGGGGCGAGCCTATGAAATCTTTTCCGCCGATGACGCCGTCTATGCCTTGGCCCGTCTTCTGGACGAGCACCCGGCGGCCCATCGCCTGGCAGGGTCAAATCTTGGCAAATTCCTGTCACTGCCGGACATTACCCGCGGCGGCGTGCTGTCCACCGTGGTCCAGCATCTCAGGATCTTCTCCAGCCAGAATGTCCGCGACAGTCTGAGCTTCAATAGCCTCACGCCTGCCGAAATCCAGGCGGCGGATCAGCCCTATACCATCTACCTCATTTTCCCGCCCGACCGTTTGAAATCCCATGCGGCGCTGCTCCGCGTCTATCTGACCAGCCTGATGCAGTTGATGACCCGGCGCAGGCATCGTCCTGCCCATCCCACCCTGGTGCTGGCTGACGAGGTGGCGCAGCTCGGCAATGTGCCGGCGCTGGTATCGATGACCACGCTTGGGCGCGGTTATGGTGTGCGGATCGCCTGGCTGCTGCAGAGCCTGACGCAGTTGCAGGCGACCTATCACCACGATTACCGCGCCATCCTGGAAAATTGCGACATGCTGGCCATGGGGCCGATGAAGAGCTTTTCCATGGCGGCGGGCCTCAGCGAAGCCGCCTTTGGCGATGTCACCGCCGACAGCCTGTTTGCGCTGAAACAGCGGGAGGCGGTGGTCAGCAGGGCGGGCGAGAAAAGCCGCGTCATCACCAAACTCGATTATCGCCACCATCCGCTGTTTGCCGGGCGTTTCGACGATAATCCGCTCTATGCCAATGCGCGTTGATGCGCCAGACACGAGGATCATTGCATGTACGACTACGTTTCGTCCCGCAGGCGCCGCCTTTCGCGCATCGCGCTGGGCATGCTTCTCTCCAGCCTCGCCGCCGTGCCGGCGGTGGCAGCCGAGATCACCACGCGGCGCATCTCCTGTTTCCAGCACATCCATATCGAAGGCGAGATCGGCAGGGGCGATGATCTGCGCATCGAGCAGCTTCTGAGGGAGAATCCTCAGAATGTCGTCTCCTTCAACGGGGTTGGTGGCGATGCCATCCTTGCCGCCCGCATCGGCGCGGCAATTTCGGAGCATCGCGCCTGGACCTTCGTTCTCTCGGAGGCCACCTGCCAGCGCGGCTGTGCGCTGGCATGGCTGGGCGGGGTGAAGCGCTATATGGGCCGCGATGCGGTCATTCGCTTCGGCCAGGCCAATCCGCCGGCGCCGGGCGAGGAGGACTTAAGTTTTGCCGCCAGCACCACGGGCTATGCGCTGACAGGGGCTTATCTCGCCCGGCTCGGCTTCAAGGAAACGACGATTGCCCGGATCGTCCGCGAACCGCTGAATTCGCCACCCGCCCTCAAGCGACCAGAAAAGGATGATCGCCTGACATTCGATGAGGCCGAACAGCTCGGTATCGATGTGCTGGAAGTCGAGAGCTACACGGCCGATACCTGCCGCAAGGCCAGCCCCGACGATCCCGATCCCACCGGCGATATAGCGCAGCAGATGAAGGGCCGGCGGTGCAAGGGGTAGGATAATCTCGGGTCCGCATGCCGCCACCCAACACCCACTGACAGGCTTGAAACCTCGGCCAATTCCTGTTCAATCCGCCAGGGGACGGAACCGGGCGGCAGGGACAAGGGGTGAGCATGGCGGATCGTGGGGCGGAATTTGCGCAGCTCATCTATCAATTGCTGGTGGTGGAAAAGCGCGTGAGCGTGGAGCAGGCGGCGCGCGCCATCGGCATGGGCACTGATGCCCTTTACGCCAGGCTGAACGGACGCACGGTGTTTTCCGCCGATGAAATCGCCGCCCTGCTCGGCTCAATCCCCGATCCGCGCCCGCTGGCCTATCTGGTCAAACAGAGCCGCTATCTCGCCGTCGAGCGGGTCTCTGGCGCGCTGGACGATCCCGAAACCGATATCATCCGCGCCACCCACCGCATCTTGCTCGAAGCCGCCGACGTGCTGGAAGCCGTCGACACCGCCATCCACGACGGCCGCATCGACCACCGCGACGCCCTGGTGATCCAGCGCGAAATCGAAGTGGCCGAACGCGCTTTGGTCTCGCTGCGCGAACATGTGCGGGCGCTGGCGTGAGCGTGGGTCAACGACACATCAAGGATAGAATTATTCCTTTCGGACTCCACTATTGATCGAGTATAATTTCTAAAACTATTCGCGGAAGATTTTTAAGACTGATAGACTGCTGAGGCAAAACCCACAGATCGACAGGGCGGGGTGATGACGCGGATTTTTGTCAGCCATTCAAGTCTTGACAACGCTGCGGCTGCGGCGATCGACGGCTGGCTGCGCAAAGCCGGCTGGGACGATGTGTTTGTCGATTTTCATCCCGAGCGTGGCATCGCGGCAGGCGAGCGCTGGGAAGAGGCGCTGACAAAAGCCGCGAACCGCTGCGAGGCGGTCATCTTCCTCGTCAGTCGAAACTGGCTAGGGTCGGAATGGTGCACACGGGAATTCGATCTGGCCAGACGGCTTTCCAAGCGCCTTTTCGGAGTCCTGATCGACGACATCACCCTTGAGGCCATTCCGCTACGGTTCAAGGAAACATGGCAGTTCACCGATCTCAACGCTGGCGAGGATCACGAGATCTTCCCTGTCACCGTTCCACCGGATGGTCGACAGGCGCATGTTACCTTTTCCAGGGGCGGCCTGACGCGGCTGCGCGCCGGTCTTGTCAAAGCCGGTCTGGATCCGCGTTTTTTCGAATGGCCTCCTGCGGAGCAGCCAGACCGGTCCCCTTATCGCGGCCTCGCCCCGCTCGATGGGGTTGATGCTGGCATTTTCTTTGGCCGCGAGGCCCCGCTGGTTCAAGCCATGGACGCGCTACGCGCGCTGTCCGAGCGTGCAGCGCCACGGCTTTTCGTGATTCAGGGAGCGTCCGGCGCGGGCAAGTCCTCCTTTCTGCGGGCCGGACTTTTGCCGCGCTTAGCACGGCAAGACCGCATCTTCTGCCCCCTGCCGGTCATCCGCCCCGCCCGAGCCGCGCTGACGGGCGACACCGGGCTTGCTGAATCACTGCTGAAAGCTCTTGAGCTTGCTGGCATGCCTGAAAAGCGGGCGGCCATCCGCGACCTTGTGGACGATCCTGAGGCCGTGGCCGCCCGCCTTGCTGCCATCGCGGCAAATCGGCGGGTTCCGACCATGCCCGGCGAAGCAGAGGCGCGACAGCCGGTCATCGTGATCCCGGTTGATCAGGCAGAGGAACTCTTTCTGGCCGACGGCGGCGCAGAAGCAGCGCGCTTTCTGGAACTGCTCCGACATCTGACCGAAATCGATCAGGTGACCATGGAGCGAGCCGAACCGCTCCGAGCGATCGTCCTGTTCACGATCAGGACCGACAGCTATGGATCGCTACAATCCGCCCCCGCCCTGTCAGGCCTCTCGCAGTCCGTCTTCAGTCTTGCACCCATGCCGAAGGGCGCGTTCGAGACGGTGATCGAAGGCCCGGCACGCCGCCTCAATGCCGCCGGCGGCAAGCCCTTGCGCATCGAACCGGCTCTGACGGCGGCGCTGCTGGCGGATATCGAGCATGGCGGCGGCAATGATACCCTGCCGCTGCTGGCGTTCACCCTCCAGCGCCTGTTTGCCGAGCAGGGCGGCGATGGAAATCTCTCTCTTGCCGAATATGAAGCATCGGGGAGACTGGCCGGCGCCATCGAGGCCGCCGTGGCGTATGCCTTTGCGGCCTGCGATGGCGACCCGGCGGTGCCCCGCGATCACGCAGCCCGTATTGCCCTGCTGCGGCGCGGACTGATCCCCTGGCTTGCGGGAATTGATCCGGAGACCCGACAGCCCCGCCGCAAAGTTGCGCGCCTGTCGGAGATCCCGGAGGAAGCGCGCCCCCTGATCCGCCATCTGATCGACGCTCGGCTCTTGTCCACCGACCAGGCCCCTGGCGCCGATGAACCGACCATTGAACCGGCGCATGAATCGCTGCTCCGGCAATGGGCGGCGCTGGCCGGCTGGCTTCAGGAGGATCAGGCGCACCTCGCCGCGCTTGAAGGGGTGCTTTCGGCCACGCGGGACTGGCTTGCCAACGACAAGCGGAGCGACTGGCTTGCCCATACGGCGGGCCGCCTGGAGGATGCGGAAAACCTCCTTCTGCGACCCGACATGCTGGACGAAACAAGCGGTGAAGACGACCGCCGCCGCGCTCAGATCGGCCTGAAGCTGGGTCGTGAGGAGCGCGCCTATCTTGCCGCCTGCCGCGCAGCCGACGATGCGCGGCGAGACCGCGAGCTGGAAGATGCGCGGCGTATTGTCGAGGAAGCCAACCGCCGGGCCGAAGCTGAACGCAGCCGCAGCCGTGCACAACGCATTGGCCTTGCAGTTGCAACGATATTACTGGTTATGGCTTCTGGGTCTGGGATTCACGCGCTGCGCACCGGTTGGGCGTTGGAGGAACGGAATACCGAACTTGCCGTAGTCAACGGTGAGCTCGCCGGTGCAAACACCGCGCTCGAATCGGCGAACGTAGAGCTTGCCCATACAAACACTGAGCTTACCCAGACGCTTGGCACACTTGAGCGTACCAACACTAAATTGGCCGCGGCTGTTCGCATCTCGGAACTCCGGTTGGCAACGGCACGAGGCATCATTGACCAGGTCCTTCGAGAGATTTCGAGTGCGGATATGTATGAAGTATGGGGGTTTGACAAAATTAACAACAGGATCGTCAGCCAACTAGGCAAGGCGCAGGTCGATCTCGCGGCAGGCGACAGTGCGGTGGACGCTCGCGTTCTGGCGCTTGCTGAATTGCGGCAGGCCGAAATCGTGGCAGAAAACGATAACGTGCTCGCCGACCTTGCGCTGTACGAATCAGCGTATCAGCGGATTCGACCGCTTGTTTTGGTCTCTCAACCCAGGCCCGATGATATTCGATTGTTTGCCAGAGCGTCCTATCGCTATCATCAGGCTTTGTCCTTGATCGGCGATCCGCGACAGACGCAAGTCGTCGCTGACATATTGAACGTGCTGTCCGATCCGCTGTTGCCTCTGCTGGAGAATTTTTCATCGACCGACGTAACCTGGATTAGTTGGAGTCTTGATTCGGCGCGCCGGGATGCCCAGAACCGAGGGGATCTGAGGCTAGCTTTGGAGATCAGCGCCCGCAGTATCGAAGTTGCTGAGGCGGCGGTTTCAAAGGCACCGCAAGGCACTGCTGCCGTTGTAGACCTGAATACGTTGCGTCAGAACTATGCACTTATCCTGACCTTGCTGGGTCGAGCTGAGGAAGCCCGCAAGATTAATGACGAGGCATGCGACTTCTTTATCGGCAGTCTGGTGGAGTATGAAGGCAACCGGCAGTTCAGGCTCCAGACTCTCTCTTGTTTATTCGACCGTTCAAAAGCTGCGCGGGATTCGGGTAACCGCGATCATTCCCTTGACCTTTTGTCTCAAGCGACAGAAATCGCGGAATCGGTAACTGATGTCGATTCAACTGGCACCTTCTCAAATGCTATTGCAAAGATCCTGTACGAACGCCATTTCATCGCGCGATATGTCGATAAGGACATAAAGGCCGCGCTTGACTATGCCCGTCGATCGACCGATGCCTATCTAACTGGCATTGAGCGGGCCAGTACCGCTAACAGTTTTGACCATTCTGGCGACGCCGCGGGTGATGTCGTAAATTTACTTCTCGAATTGGAAGTTGCCGGAGACTCGAGTGTATCAGCGGCTCAGGTGACAGCTGAAATCCTCGATTTACACCGGCGGTTGATGGTTTGTGCAAATGTGTTGGGAGGCGGCGCAAATTGTGGTGCAGGTGCGCGCACTGCCAGCCTTTCCGGTGGCAAGCGCCTTCTAAAGGACGGGCGGACTGCCGAGGCAGTGGCGATCTTGCGCGACGCCGTGAAATTGAGTGAAGGACGTGTCGCTGATCCGTACTATTTAAGATTCTCGGAGCCCATTCAGCAACTTTGCGAGGCCCGTCGTGAACTTTCCCGCGCCCTGATTGCGGACTCACAGGTTGATGCAGCAATTGCGCTCTTGGACGAGAACATAAGCTATTGCCGCACCGCTTATCTGGAACGGTTCCCGGATGATTTTTACGTCCGTAGTGCATGGTTTGGGTCCGTGGCGTTGCGTGCCAGTGCTTTTGTAGCCCTCGGACGGCTAGAAGACGCCAGAGGCGCATATCGCGACTGTGTCGCAATCTACCATTCCGGTTGCTATGCGCCTTATGCCGAAATGCTAGAGAACGGTGCCGGCGGCCCAATTGCGATGGATGAGGCCGAACGGGTGCGCGCCCTGACAGCCAATACGCAGATTAAGCGATTTACGGTTCCGGTCGCGGCGCCGGGCTCCTCTGTGACATTTCCTTTCCACGTCTATATATTCAATCGTCCCCCTGGTTGGCCTTGGCGGGGGATAGAGGATCAGGCGGAATGGTTGCGTCGGGAAAGGGACTTGGTTGTACCGCAGGATGTGCGGGATTCGTTCATTAAATTGGAGAACATTGCCGAGAAGAATAACGTCTCATTCCCCGACCTCGCGATCTATGCTTTGGGTACTGCACAGGATAAAGACACCGCCAAGGATGCAAAGGGCGCAAAGGAGTGATCAACCCTAAACTGAAGGATTCTCTGAATTTCGGCGAGAAGCCGCCAGCTGCTTCTTCAGGTGCATGTAAAAGAACTTGAGCAGACGGGCCTGACCTTGCCGGAGAACTGCGACACCTATAACCCGCCGATCCCGCCGCTGGGGTCGCAATGACGCGCGCAGGGCAATTCAAGCGCGCCGCTCTGCCCCATTTCACGCGGGCGCTGGTTACTCCGGCCCAACCCCCATCACCCTCTTCCCCCCCTCGCGCGCCCGTCGCACCGTCTCCACCGTCCCACCCGCCAAGGCTTCCCGGCTCTCGTCCACCACCGCGACGATCCAGTCCGCGCGCGCCAGCAGCGTTTCCGCCTGGGCTCGGTGGCCGGTGCCACTGTCCGGAAGGGTCGGCGCGCCGATCCGGCTGAGGGCGGTCTCGGCAAACTGAGTGTCGGGCGTCGCCTGGCTTGGGTCGTCGGTGTGGAAAATGCGGCCGCCGGCTTCGGCCGTTTGGACAAAAGGAAAGATCAGGCGGGGGGCGGGCATGCCGAGCGAGGTCCAGGCCTTGACCGCCAGTTGATCGGCGCCGGGGGCATAGCCGCAGACGAGGTGTTCCACGCCGTGGCGTGCGATGAGCGACATGAAGGCCTGGCGCAAGCGTTCGACAAGGGTCTCGCGGTCGCCGAAGCCGGTGAGGTCGCGGTGGCCGACCACGCCTACGGTGCGGCCCTCGGCCCGCCACGACCAGAGCGGCTCGATCCTCAGCGCCGATCCACGGCGCTTCAGCAGTTCCGTCGCCAGCCGATTGGCCAGCGCCAGCGTGCGTTCGCCCGGCGGCCGGGCAAAATCGAAGCGCAGCCGGCGCGGCGGGATCTGGCGCTCGGGGTCGAATTCCCGTTCCAGCGCGGAAAGAAGCGCAGCAAAACAGGCGTCGGGATCGGCGGGTTCTCGTGCCAGGCAGAGATGCACCTGCAGTTCGGTCACATCCCGGCCCTCCGCCGCGCCGAGATCCGAGACATGAGGCGCGCCGACACGCCCATCGGCCAGGACCGGCAGGAACAGGATGCGGGCCCGCTGCCGTCGCGCCGTCGCCTGGCTGCCATCGCCGGAGCGGGAGAGAAGGCCCCGCAGCATTACCACATCGTAGCGGCGGATCGTCGCCTGCTGAAGCGCATACCAGTCATGCATGTTGTTGTGCAGGCGGCGGGTATCGTCGCGTAGCGCCCGGTCGGGCCGCTCGGTCGGCACGAATTGCTCCAGCGCCCGCTCGATGGTCCAGCGATTGTGCTCGCAGATCGCCGCATCGCGCAGGCGGATCGCGGTCTCGGCGTCCTCGTCCGCAAGGGTCTTGCCAGCGGCAACCCAGCCGCGCGGGTCGCCGTCGCGGTCGATTCGGGCGTAGTCCAGCGCGGCATCCACCCGTTCCAGGCGATGCAGCAGGCCGGCATCGGCCTTGGGCGGCATGGTCAGCACCGGCTGGGCCTCGGCGCCGAAATCCTCGAGCTTCATGGCCGCATGGCGGAACAGCGCCCGGTTGGCCTTGCGCTTTGCCTCGGAAAGGCTCTCCCATTCTTCCGGCTCAGCGGCAAGACCCATGGCGACACTCGCCTGCGCATAGGCGGCATGAAGCGCCTTGGGCATGGCATCTGGATCGGGCAGGAGCAAGGGCGAGCGGGCAATCACCGCATCGATGGCGCCAAAGGTGCGGGCCATGGCAAGTGGCTGGCCGACGAGGTCAGGGGCTTCCTCGGCATGGCCGCTTGGAATGCGCACATGGATCGGCGCCGGGTCGATCCGGCGCTGGGCCATCGCCCGGTGCAGGGACAGACTGGCGCGCAGGTTCAAGGCATCATTGCCAGTGGCGAAGACCCAGGCCGTCACCCCATCGCGCAAACCCTCAAGACAGGCATCGCGCGCGAAATCCAGCGTCTCGGCATCGCAGGCGCGGAAATCGAGCTCAGGCCGCGCGGCTTGCGGCAGGGCCGCGCCTTTTTCCTTCAGGAACCAGGCCGGCATCCGGCGGCGCAGGCGCGCCTCGATCCCGGCCTTGTCCCGATCGAGAAAGGTGATGCGCGGGGGCCCAAGCGTCGTGCGCCAGCCGGTAAGCAGGGTTTCCACGGCAATCGCCTCGCCCTGGCTGCCGCAGCCAAGGATGACGAGATGCAGCCGCTCGGCCCCGGTCTCCACCGCCACCCGGTCGAAGCGCGCCTCGGCCATCAGCAGCCGGGCGGTCTCATCGGCGAGCGAGAACCAGGCAAGGCCCGCCACGCCGAGAAAGCCGCTGCCCGCCGCCTCGGCCATCTGCCCGGCCACGGCGCTGTCATTGAGCACCACGCGAATATCCCGACCGGCATCGCCTGCATGTTCACGCACGGCAACGGCCGTGTCGATGGCGCGCAGGTCGTCGCTGTCGCTCACATAGATCCGCTCCGCCTTGCGGGCAAAGACATGGCCGAGCAGGCGCGGATCGGAAGGGTCGCCCTCCAGAAGCAGAACGCCATCCATCGCCGCGCGCGCGCCAAGCTCGGGCGTCAGCGCGCGTTCAACGGCGGTGATGCGACGGATGCCGCTATCGGTCTGCCGCAGGCCGGCGCCGATTGCCTGACCGACGGGGCCATAGCCGAGGATCAGGGCGCAGCTCGTGCCACTGCGGCGCATCAGGCGGAGGATGGTCTGGCGCACCTGCGGGAAGAAGGCCTTGAGGATGACCCAGACCGTGGTGACGAAGGCGCCGAAGCGGGCGAGTTGCAGCGGGAGGCAAATCGGCTCGACCTTTTCACGCGGGTCCTCGAAATTCATGAAGAACAGTTGCAGCGAGCGATAGGCGGCTTCAACCCAGGACCCGTCCCCCGCCTTATCAACCTCATCAAGCAAGCCGTGAAAGCCCCAGGTCCCCAGCAGAAAGCTGGAGACCGCCAGCACGGCCAACGCAATGTCGAACCAGTCGCGCGGACGGCGAATGTTCATGCTGTAGCTCCGTCTGGGTTAGCGGCAGCGCGGGCCTTGGCGAGGGTGGCAGTAAGTAGATCCATCAGCGCCTGATGCGCGGCGGGGCGGCGGACATGATGGGGAGTTAAGAGGGCTATGCCCTCTTCGGCCGCAGCAGCCGCCTCGGCCCTGCGGTCGAACGGAAGGAGGTGATCCGACATGTTGTTGAGGCTTGCAGCGAGGCGCGGCTCGAATGTTTCCGGATGCACGGCAGCCAGACGGCGCCCAATTGCCACTGCCTCCTCGGTGGCGGCCAGCGCTTCCACCGTACGACCGAGGTTGAAGAGGTCAACTCCGAGGTCAGTAAGACTACTTGCTAGGCTTGGCTGGAATGCCGCTGGGTTTGCGACGGCCAGCCTGCGGTGGATTGCAACTGCTTCCTCTGTCGCTACTATCGCCTCCGCACTGCGGCCGACAGCAGCGAGAAAGCATCCACGGTTATTCAGATTTCGTGCAAGGCTTGGCTCATAGGCGTTGGGGTGGGCTGCGGCCAAACGCCGATAGATCTCTAACGCCTGGTCTGTTGCCGCAAGCGCCGCTTCCAGTCTACCGAGATGGTAAAGGTGGACACCGTAGCAAGTGAGATTGTCTGAAAATTCAGCCTCAAAGGCGTCAGGGTGTGCTTCGACGAGACGGCGGCGAATCATCAATGCTTCTTCTGTCGCTACCAATGTCATTTCGTGCTGGCCAAGATGGCCAAACCTGTTCCCGAGGTTTTGCAATCCTCTTGCAAGGTCCGGCTCGAAGACGTCTGGACGCTCTGAGGCGAGACGGCGGAGGATTGCCACTGCGTTCTCAGTTGCGACAAGTGCTGCTTCGAGCTGGCCGAGATTGGAAAGTGAGTTCCCGTGGTTGACCAAGCATTTTGCGAGGTCTGGTTCGAAGGCGTCCGGGCGGGCGGCGGCGAGGCGATTGTAGATTGTCAAGCTCCCCTCAGTCGCCGCCAACGCCTCCTCCCGCCGGCCGAGATCGGCAAGACGGATTCCGAGGCTGTATAGACTTGAGGCAAGGTCAGGTTCGAAAACGGTTGAGCGTGAAACCGCGAGACGGCGATAGATCGCCACGGCCTCTTCAGATGCCACGACAGCATCCACGTGGCGTCCAAGCTCCGCCAGAGAGATGCTCAGGCAATCAAGGCCATGAGCTAAATCCTGCTCTGCGGCGTCTGCACGGTTGGATGCAACATGGCGTAGAATTGTGACAGCCTCATCCGCGGCCGTCAGCGCCTGATCCCTTCGACCTAGACATGAGAGAGTGAGACTGAGATTACTAAGACTTTTCGCAAGCTTGGGTTTGGTGCCATCCAACTGGGTTGATATGAGCTGTCTGCCAGTTGCTACGGCCTCCTCCCATACTACTAAAGCGTCCTCCCAGCGGCCAAGCATGTGAAGCGACCGCGCCCGATCGTGCAGGACCTTTGCGAACGCAGCTTGGGCAATTTCGTCGTTCGTTGATGGTTCGCTGGCGCGCAAGTCCTTTTCGCGACGGGTGACTATGGCTTCAGCTACTCCAGCGAGCCTCACCGTTAACGCAGGAACGGACGCTTCGATAGCTGCGAGCACATCAAATGGCACGGTCGGAACCAGCTCCTCGATCACGCCAGCGAGTGGCCCCTGTGTCTCTATCGCCACCGCGATCAGGTCCGGCACCTCGTCCTCGGTCAGCCCGGCTACCAGATGACGCGACAGCGCCTCCGCCACCCGGGCGCTGGCCCCGTGTTCGCTCCGCGCGGCGCGTTGCAGCATGGTGAACAGGATGCGGCGACGCGGGCTGCGGTCGGGCTCGGGCAGTCCGTCGATCCAGGCGCGGCAGGCGTCCAGCATATCCTCGTCGCCCGAGGACAGGAGTTCGTGTTCCCCGATAAGGTCCGGCTCCAGCGGGGCCACCCAGGTCTGCCCCCGGCCATAGAGCCTGTTGAGTTCGGACAGCGGCATGTCGATGGGCGCACGCTGCCCAAAATAGAGGTCGCGCTGCATCAAGCGTTGCAGCGCGGGCTTGGCATCCACCCCGCCCAGTGCGGTAACCTGACTGATTCCCCGGCGCATCGCCATTTCGCGCCGCCCGTCATCTGCCAGCCCGACGATCACCTTGCGCCAATGATTCCGCTCCAGCAGCAACACGCTTTCAAGAAGTTCCGCAATCTCGCTGCCACTCTCGCCGGCCAACGACAACAGTGCCTCCATCTGCAGGGCGAGTGGGCGCGCATAGGCGGTGTTCGTCGCCAACCGGTCGCGCTTGTCCTGTAGCAGTGCGGTCTCATTGACCGGCGGAAAGCGTCCGGCGGCGGCCTGTTGCGCGACGATGGGCGCTAGCGCGGCGCGCATGGCGTCGAAGACCTGCAACCGTTCGGGACCTTCGGGCAAGGGCGCTGCCGCGATCACGTCGCCATGCGGTGCGCCGCGCTTGTTGAAGACGACCTGCACCTCGGGCTCGGTGCGGTAGATATCCTGCCACCAGCCCTCGCCCCGCGAAAGGAGCACAAGGCGGAACGGGCGGATCGCGTCATCCGGGCGTTTGCGCGCCATCCGGGCCAGTTCGATCACATCGGAGGCGCGCGACTCGGCATAGTCCAGCACCATCAGGACGCCTGATTCAGGTCCATGCGACAGCACCTGCTGGATGGCCAGACGCCGCATGTCACTGCGCGCCGGGTCGCCCGTGGGCGCGGCCGGGTAGAACCCCGCCAGCCAGCCCTCGGCCCGCAGGCGACGCACGGCCTCGATCATCAACCGGGTCTTGCCCAGGCCCCCCGGCCCATGCAGCAGGCGCCCTGCGGCCAGACGATTGATTTCTGAATAAGTCCCGGCGCCGTGGCACCAGTCCAGCATATCGGCAAGGACGCCCGCAGCATCGGCATAGTTTGCCACCTCAAATGGGGCCTGCAGTAGCACCGAGGGGGTGACCATTGCCGGGTCCTTGGGCAGGGCCTGCCTGCGTGGATCGAACAAGGACTCGCCGAACCTCTCGCGGTAGTGCTCGTGCAATTGTCGTGCGCCGACAAGGGTTTCGCCGCGGCGGACCGTGTCGATCGCCTTGAGCACTGGCGCGAGGTCATCCAACTCCAGTGTCTGAATATGATCCACCGCAGCATAGTTCAGGGGGACGTCACTCAGCGGAAAGTCCGGCGCGCGGAGATTGACAAGCTTGCGTGACAGGAGCGCCCGCTCAACCTCGGCCTTCACGAATCGCGACGCGACGGCACCCGGGCTCCAGATGACGACTACAACATCCGCAGCAAGAAGCGCCTCGTTGATCTGGGGTTCGTATTCACCCCAAGCTTCCAGTTCGCGATCCCACCAGACGGTGAGACCTTCAGCAACCAAACGGGCCGCAAAGTCCCGCGTAAGATCGCGGTGCCGGGACGAGTAGCTGATGAAGACCTTTGCCATGTAACGGCTCCCCCCAAAATTGAAGTGCAGGCAATTCTTATCGACGCATCACGACATCATTGTCGCAACGAAGCTGTATCTTGAATAGCGGACTTCGACCGCAGCCAGTGATCGGTGACGACGATCACCACCGCCTGCGCCCGCTCCACCTCGCGATACAGCGTTCTTTCCCATTCGGCGCCGGGCTGGATTCCGCTGTCCTTGTCGAAATCCAGAAAGGTCTGCTGGAAGCCCTTGCTTTCCAGCCAGAGCTTCAGGTCGGCGGCGGCCTCGTTGTCCAGACTGGAATGGGAAATGAAGATCCGGGCCATTCGTTAAACCTTCTGAACGAGGCAGCGCAGGATTGGCCTCGGCGAAAAACAATCCGCAATGTCTGCGCATGGAGGCGTGGCGGGCAGAGAATAGCGTGCCAATAGATGGGTCATGGCAGGTTTTCCGCAAGCAACGAGTCTGCAACTTCAATAAGAGGCGTGAATGACATCTTCGCGTTCACGAGATCGTTTTGGAAGCGTTTTTTGTGGGATGTCGAACAAAACGGAGCCGTCGTTTTTGTTGATGCTGTGGGCCGGGCGGCGATGGCGACGAAGTCCGCGGCGATGCGTTCTCGCGGTCCGCCGCGATCCGACGTGTCGTCGATGCAGCAAGGGGGGAGGCGCGCCTGGTCTCTGCAAAATTGACAAAACGACGCGTGGCTTTTCGACTTCGACGAGCGTTTAGCCGGCATAAGACGCACGAGATCGATTAGCGGATGTCGCGGCTAAAACGACGCGATATCCGCAATTCGCTGTCCCTGCAACTTCGCAGGGGTATACCCCAATTCTGCGTTGGGTGTGATACTAGAGGGGTCCGTTCGCGTGAGAATGGAACGGGCTATTCTTACGGGGGGCTTTCTCATCATCTCGTTTTTTGACGGCACCTGGCCGAAGTCGGGCGGAAACTCCTGCCCGCTCGAGCCCCGACACAAGTATCGTGATCGTCAGACTTGGTTGGTCTGCCTTTGCCGATGCTCTGACCCTAGCCGCCCAGACTGGTCTCAAGGACCATGCCAGGCTGGCTCTGGCGCGTCAGATGTTGCAGTGTGAGTTCATGCGGAAGCTCGACGGACGGCGTACGTCTTCTAGGTCGTTTGGGCTTGTAGAGCTTGTGATGGCGACGCCGTTGATCTCGGCAGGCGCGGCGGCGAGGGCACTTGATGTCGCGCCACAGGCGGTGCGGCGCATCGTTCAGAAGTTCGGCTTTCGCGCGATGATGGTGAGAAGGAGGTTTCGGGCTTAGGGCGCGAAAATGGTGGCTGGATACCTGAATTTGCAATTCGCAGAACATGACCATTGATGATGCTTGAAGTCTCTGGTGAGTAATGATTTCAGCGGCACAATATGATCTCGACGCTGCGTAGCCGGCGGCTCTGCCGCTTTCCCTGCTGCGGGTAACGGAGAATTTTTCCTCTTGCACTTGCCGGCCGCATTGGAAAAGATTGAGATCCGCAAGTAATAGGTGTGCGCCATGGGCGCGTGCGCGCAGGACATTAGTGAAATGGTACGCGAAGGCATGCATTAGGATTTGAATGCAAGATTGACGGGAAAGGCGCTTGATGACCGGTCAGGGACGGCTGTTCATAAGTCACGCAAGTGCTGACAACGCCGAAACTCTGGCGTTGAAGGACTGGCTGCGAGATGAGGGATGGTCACGGCTTTTCCTGGATATAGATGAGGTAGAGGGCATAAAAGCTGGTACCCGCTGGCGGGATGAACTGGCGAATGCTATAAGGCAATGTGATGCCGTTCTGGTCCTATTATCCCCCGCATGGACCGCATCGAGATGGTGCCTTGCAGAACTCAATACAGCCAGTCTCCAGCACAAGCCTGTCATCGCCTGCATTGTAAAGCCGCTTCCCTACGATGAAATTCCCGCCGCGCTTACCGCTGAATGGCAAATTGTCGATCTGACGCAGGGTGTGCTTGATCATATTGTGGAAGTTCCCTATGGCGACGGCAATCAGCCAGTTTCCGTTGCGTTCTCCTCGACCCAACTTCGTCGGCTGAAGATCGGCTTGCAATCGATGGGCGTCGAGGCGGGTTATTTTACTTGGCCGCCCCCCGGTGATCCTGGCCGCCTGCCTTATCCCGGCCTTGCGCCTCTTTTGGAAGAGGATGCGGGGATATATTTCGGGCGAGACGGTAAGATCAGTGATGCCTTGAAACTGCTGCGTCGGATCAGGTCCGACGGCAATTCAAAGATGATGGTCATTCTAGGCGCATCGGGTTCGGGAAAGTCTTCCTTCATGCGGGCAGGTCTGCTGCCGCGGCTGAAGCGCGACGATCGTCATTTTTTGTGTTTGCCAGCCGTTCGCCCTGCGATGCGGCCGCTCACAGGTCAGACCGGGCTCGTTCCCGCGCTTGTCGCGGCCTTTCGCGCGGCTGGAATACCTCGCAGCCTTGACGCGGTGGAAGCCGCCGTCGAAGCCGGCCCACAACATGTGCATGACATGCTGTGGGCGCTTGTCGCCGCAAGGCCTGTCGACGTGTTCGCCGACACGGCAAGCTCCGAGCCAACTTTGGTGCTGCCGGTCGATCAGGGGGAAGAACTGTTAGTTGCCAACGCGACTGGTGAGGCGGGACGCTTTCTTGAATTGATAGAATGGCTAATGACGCGCGACCGTGGCGAGAACGAAACCAATGCGTTCCAACTCGTTGTGCTCATGACGATAAGAACCGATCATTTTGACGCTTTTCAGTCCTTACCGCGTGAAAAGGATATCCAGCGCGAGGATTTCAGTCTCCCGCCCATGCCCATCGGTGAGTACGGCGAAGTTATCCGCGGACCGGGGCGTCGGCAGGTGGAAGCCGGGAGACCGCTTGCGATCGATGATGCTCTGATCGATGCGTTGCTGAGCGACATCCAGAATGGCGGAACCAAGGATTCACTGCCGCTTCTGGCCTTCACGTTGCAGCGCATGTACCGTCGTTTCGGGGATAGCGGGGCGATGACGCTCGAGGGGTATGAAAAACTCGGTCGTCTTCGCGGTTCGATCACGGCGGCTATCGAGCGGGTGATGGAACTGGCCGATGAGGACCGTCGCATACCGGTCGACCGCAAGGCGCGCATGGTCCTCATGCGCCGGGGGCTCATTCCATGGCTGGCGGGGATCGATCCGGAGACGAATGCCGTGCGGCGGCGGATCGCACGAATGTCGGAAATCCCCGAGGAGGCGAGGCCGCTAATGGACATCATGCTGAGAGAGCGTCTGCTTTCCAGTGACCGGGATCCTGAAAACGGCGAGGTCACAGTGGAGCCAGCGCACGAGGCATTGCTTCGGCAGTGGAGCGATCTCGATGAATGGCTCAAGGAGCGGCTGTCCGATTACAGCACTGTCAACGGCGTGCAGCGCGCCGCGATGGAGTGGGCGGCAAATGGAAGGAGCGAGAACTGGCTTTCCCATCGCGGCGACCGGTTGAAGCATGCGGAAGTCTCGGCGGAGAAAGAAGATTTTCATAAGCTTCTGGAGCCGACTGATTTCGAATACATCGACGCCTGCCGCACGATGGAGGAAGCGATTGAGGCCGCGAAGACCGAGGCGCTACGTAAGGAAGCGGACATGGCGCGCAGGATCGCCCGCACGCTTAAGCGATTACTGAACTTAGCTTTGGCCACAACCGGAATCGTCGCGGTCGCCGCTGTTCTCGTTTTCTATCTTTACCGGCAGGCCGAGGCTGAACGGACGAATGCGTTGGCCGCACTGGATGTTATACACTCGCAGGATGCCCTTCTGGATGGCGACTTTGTGGATGCGGTTTCAAGCGGCTTGTCAGCTTTTCGACGTGTGGAAAACGAGGAAACCCGTTCGGCATTTCTCGGGGCCGCGCTGGAGATATCTCCTTACCTTGACTTCATCTATCCGCTGGCAAACGCCGCGCCGATGTCAATCGCATGGAGATCGGACGGGAGGCTCGATATAGCTGCGCGTCAGGGGTTCCTACTGACCGTGCCGTCTGCCGGCGACGCTTTTCGTCGTGGATTTGCGCGGAAGGGTGATGCACCCGAAGATTCTACGATTACGGTCGGACTCTATCCGGCCTTCGGCGGTATGCTCGGCCTGTTAGCTGAAGGTGGTCTGCTTTTCTACGACGGGCGGACTTCGGCGGTCGAAATACCGACGGAGGCCGACGATTTGCCTTTGAAGCAGCGTGGCGTCGCGGCTGATGCCTCGCAGGACGGGCACGTTATTGCCGCCGTAACCGCCAATGGCATGGCTGCGATGTGGTCTTGCCATTCAAAAGATCAGGAAGAGGCACCCGTGTGCAAGCGTCGTCTAGCGGATCTTGAAAATGTAACCGCCGTAACGGTCGGGGCCGATGGAACGCGCATTCTAGCTGGTGACTCGTATGGCATAATACGCGAAATAGGCGGCGACAAGATTACCGATACCGAATTCGCTTACGTTCCTGGTGGGATCGAAGCTATGGATCTGTCCAGAGATGGGCGCTATCTTGCCACCGCCCGCGCAAACGGAGAGGTCTATGTACTAAACCGGGACATCGGGAGGGGAGGGCAGGCGCTGAGGATTGCGGTTAATGGCTCGCGGGTTCCTCTACTTGCTTGGTCGCCCGCGCGTGACGAACTTCTATACGCCTGTGGCTCTACAGCTCTATGCCTATGGCGGGTCGGAGCGGGTCAGGAGCAGCGGCCCGCTTCATTTTTCGGCCACAGTCAGATGATCCTTCAGGCGGCATGGGCGGAGGATGGAGAGCGCGTTGCTTCTATCGACGGCGAGAACTTGCTGGTCTGGACCCGGACGCCGGACGTCCGTGTCAGGACAACTCTTGCCGGTCCCGATATCGCTCCGAAAAGCTTCGCCCTTAATCGCGCTACAGGCACCTCGGCCATCGGCGATGAAGAGGGATGTATCTGGCTGGTCAGCCGTGATGGTTCGTTTGGGCGATGGGATGTGGAGAATGCGCCTAAGGCCCGCGTCTCCGGCCTCGCATGGGGCGCGGATGGGCGGCTGGCAGCGCTCTTCCGGCGGACAGGTTTCGCCGTGGGAGCGACGTCGATGCCGGGCGCCTTCCGCGCTGTTGAGGTTGCGGGGGAAATGCAGAATATCGCTTGGGCGGGGGGCGAGCGATTGGCGTTGATGCCGATTCGTTCCTCCGAGATCGCAATTGCGGCTGTCAGCGGCGGTGCGCCGACGGTTCTTCTGCCTAAAGTGGGTGAGCCCGTTGCGCCGTGGGGCGCGATTGCGAATGCCGCGGGCGATCTGCTCTACGCGAATTATACCGATGGTTCACTGCGGCGCTGGGCTATCGCGGATGCGACGTTCGAGACGCTTCTGGAGGCTGCTCCTGCCGGTCCGAACAAGCGGATCGGTATGAAGAGTCTTGTGCTTAGCGGCGATGAAAGGACGATCGCCACGACCGAACAAAAGGGTAATATTATGCTCGTCGATGTCGATGGCGGCGGCATGCGTTCGTTGCGAACGAACAGCCCAACTTCGAAAACCGTGGCGTTTTCACCGGCAGGAGACCGCCTTGCAGCACTGTCGACGGAGGGGGATCTTTATGTCTGGCGGTTGGCTGATGATGAACGGATACTGTCCCTAAGGATTGTACCGCAACGTTCGTTCGCCGGGGAGCTGAAGAACGGCGTGATGAAGGCGGTTTCTCTGGACTGGTTTGACGATGGCCATCTCGCTGTGGCGACTGGGACTGGCGACGTCGAGATCGTAGCGCTTGATGCGGTGCTTTGGGAAGAACGTGCCGGCGCTGTCTTGCGCCATTTCAAATGAATGCCAAGACAAGAGGGGTGGTCATGAAGACTGAGGGAATCGTTGCCGGTTTTCGGGAAAGCGCGATGTTGGTCTACGCTGTGCTTGCTGTCGCCACTTCTCTATCCGGCAGCGCCAATGCCGGTTCGGCTGTGCGTCTCGCGGCTGCGAAGGAAACGGCGGAGGCCACCGTGCTTCCCGGATTTTCCGCCGGGGCGTGGCGTGATCTCGTCCAACTCGTATGGGACCGCCATGAAAAGCGTCTCGTTCGTCGAAACTATCGGGTGTGGGACCCGCTGGCCGCGCAGGGGTACGCGTTGACGTGGCTGGCTGACGATGTGACCGCGGACCGCGACGGTACCGTGACTGGCAGCGGTCGTCTTGTTTGGCGCGAAAAAGGAGCGGCCTCTTATGACAAGAGTGCGGCGGTGGCACGGTTTATCGGGACGCTGATCGAGGGGCATGCCGAAGGTCAGGGAGTATACCTGCACCGGGCAGGCGCCAGCTATAGAGGTAGTTGGAAAAATGGTCTGATGGATGGCCATGGACGCCTGCAATTACCGAATGGAGACGAGTATGCGGGGTTCTTCCAGAGTGGTAAGCGTCATGGCAACGGTGTCTACATCGGCCGCACAGGGATAGTGTACGAAGGCGGGTTCGCCGCTGGACTGCGCGACGGAATGGGACGCATTCGTATCGGCGACGGTCCGGCACTTTATGCACGCTGGCAGGCCGGCAACGAAGTCGAAGGGTCGCGCGTGATGCCCGCGGATCCGGGGCAGGTGGAACTCTTGCTTGCCAAGTACGACAACGCTGCGAACATTGAGGCAGGTCTTGTGGTCGATAGGCGTCAGGTGATCGACCCCGTCGCCGATGTTCAGGCGCTCGGCTACACATCGCAGGCTTCTGGCGAAGTCTTGAAGGTTTTGCCAGACAATGCAAGGCTTTTCGATGTGTGGCGCGGCAGGGTTCCGATTCAGATTACTCAAGACGAGCGGTTTTCGGTCATCACAGAACTAAGCTTCCTAGGTCCGATCGAATATTACCAGCCAACCCCGTTCATTCTCGATTTGAGCAATCTTTCCGAGGAGACGGTTCGCATAGCTGGCGGTTATATCGATGTCAGCCGAAGCGTTTCCGATCGCGAACCGGCAGTTCAGGTCGATGGGCCGTTCCCGGGAGCCTGCCAAGGTCCGGAGTTCACGACGGCCTTCGACGTGCAGAATTTCGGTTGGAGCGACATGTCAAAGGTCAAGGTGACAGGCACGCTCGCCGTCAAGGACAAAGTTTTATTCGAACTTCCCCTGCAGGCTTTCGAGAAGATCGCGGAATTGCAACACGTGGACTACGCGCCGTTTTTCAAGCAATTCGGCATCGAAGATCAGGTGGCGCTTGAATGCGACAGAGAAACAATTGGGGCTTGCCAGAAGGCGATCAAGGAGCATCCTTCTCTGGAGAAGTTCGCCGAAATCGTGACCGTCGATTATGGCAGCTTTGTCGTGCCCTATCACGGGGAGATTGCCTATGAATGGGCGGACGCGAATGGCGAGACGCATATGAAGACATCGTCTTTCGATCTGAGTTTCCAGATCGCCTACAGTCCCTCCATGATTGAATGCGGCGAGGGTGGTACGGAAGAAGGCAAGTTCCGCAAGCCGTTCAAACTGAAAGCGGACGGCGAGAATTATCGCATCCCGCTCCAGCTTGCTGACGACATTCCTCCAGGCGTTACGGGGCGCTGGCGCGTACAGATTGAATCCGACATGAGCGCCGTTCACGATTTTCGCATCGTATTGCAGCTTGCCGATGGCCGTGACGTTGCTACGCGCCCTGTGAATCTCACCTACTTCAAGCCGAGACCCCAGCCGGAAAAGACTGACGATGACGGTGACGAATATGACGGCGACGGAAAGGAATAAAATACATCCTACCGTTAGTTCCGATCCCTGTGGAGTGCATTGGCGAGATCGAACAGATTCGGCAACGGCACCAGCCGTGTAACGATTGTACCCTGCTGAAAGCTGCGCAATTCCAATAGGGCACTGGAACTGCGTGTTCCATTCTGATCGAAGAGGAAGTTTCCAAGCGAGAAGACGGATTGCGTATGGCCGCTGATCAGGTCGATCCTGTCGGAGGCCAGATGGCTGTGGGCACCGATAATTGCCGATACGCCGCAAGCCGCAAGCGCTTCGGCTGCGCTGAACTCTTCCGGCCCGGTTCGCGAGGTGTATTCCGCGCCCCAATGCGCCATGACGATAAAGGGTGGCGCTGCATCTGCGCGGCAGGCGGCGGCAATGGCTTCCTCTACACGCTTTTTGCCGCCGGGTATGGTTGTCGGAAGTGTGAGGGGCATGAGACGGAAGGTTCCGAAATCGCTGACCTGCCCTGCGCGCAACGGTTTCACGCCGATTGTTTCAAGAGCCGCGACCGTTCCCTCGAGCCCTTCGGACCCGAAGTCGCCAGCGTGATTGTTGGCCAACCCGGCAGCGGTAATGTTCATGACGCGAAACAGGGGAGCGGCGACATCGGTATGCATAAGGTGTGCGCCCGGCGGCGGATTGGTTACGACCTCGGCGCTCAGCACACCTTCGAGATTAACGATAATCTCGCCGCCCGCGGTTTTCGTTCTGACAGCATCTGCCAGCCTCGATACGACGGCTTCGTCTGTCAGGGACGGTAGGAAGAAACGGCCCACCAGTGTGTCGCCGCCGAAGTAGGTGACCGAATGATCCGGATAGCGCGCGGCGGAAAACGCATCCGGTTGCCGATGGTAGACCGTTACGACGTAGCTTGTGGTATTGTCTTGCGATCCGCCATATTCGGCGGAATTCCGGTTCGCGAGAATGGTTGGCGCTGCGGCGAAGACGTCTTCCTGCAAGCGCATCTGGATGAACTGCGCGGCTTTCGAGTCCATATGCGCTGGTTGGAGCATGGCGACAACCGCGGCTGGATCGCGCGCAGTGATAGCTGCTATCGTTTCTTGGTCGCGTTGCACCGCCTCGCTGAGGGGTAGGTAGTGGGAATAGTCGGTCGACTGCACTACCAGCGTATCTTCGTCGATGGTTCGGCGGAGAAGATCGGCTGCGGCCTTCCAGTCCTCGGGCGTCGTGAAGATGGAAGCGAGCACGGGCACGACTTTCGCTTCTGGAAAGAAATGACGGATGAACGGCATTTCCGCCAGTAGCCCGTGTTCGGCGTCAAAGCTGGCGGTTTCGAAGAGGCTTTTTTCCTCTAGGAGCTTTTCTACGGCGGCGTGATCAGCGTCGAGGGTGCCGAAGACGGTTTTGAATGAAGTATATCCGGTTGCAAAACGGCCTTTCACCAAACGAAAATGATCGGGCGCAAGCACGATAACGCGTTTGTAGCTCTTTTCCGATGCCGCCCAGAACCCTCTGGCGATTAGATCGGCGGAGAGCAGGTGGTGCGGCACCGTAATTCCTGTCACGCCAGTGGGCACGGGAAAGGACGGTTTTTCGGCAGCTATAGCACCGGACAACAGGGCCCTGTCATAAACGGGGGCAAGCAATTGGTCCATCGGTCCTGCGGCTGGCGCTGGTTTAGCCGTGAAAAGACACACGAGAATGGTGGCGAGCACGCTAGCCCGCGATGGCCTCAGTTTTATCATCACAAGCGTCTTACCTATGATTGTTGCATCATCATAGTCTTGCTGTCGTGATGGCACAACTTTGCGCTTTTCCTTTCTTTCGTCTGGCGTAATCTGTCCGGGCGATGACGATATTCACCGTTTTGCGATAGGAAAAAGGGAAGACGCCATGCAGCAACGCACAGAACCCTTCCAGTTCAGGCTGACGGTCAATCGTATTAGTGCCGTGATGATATTGGCTTTCCTGTTTTGGTGTCCGCCCGGCGGAGGCTTTGCGCAGGAATTGGTCATTGCGCCGACCTTTGATGAAGTCGGGCATTTTCACGAGGGAATCGCACCGGCCCTGTTTGCCGGGAAATGGGGTTTCATAGACAAGTCTGGGAAATGGGTTTTGAAGCCCAGGTTCGACGAGGTTCAGACCGGAAGTGGTGGGCGCTTCGGTGTGCGGGCCGGTAATGTTTGGGGATTCCTCAATACCGCGGGAAAAGTCGCGGTAGAGCCGGTTTATGAAGCGGTCAAGCCGTTCTCGAGCGGCTTGGCGACCGTGCGTGAGAACGGCATGTGGGGCTACATCGACCCCGCTGGAACGATGGTGGTGGAGCCAACTTATACATTCGCCGGTGAAGTCTTTAATGGCTTCCGGTTTGTAAAAGATGACGAATCCGGATTCCGCATTCTCACCGGCTCTGGTGTTCCGGTGGATATATATCTGGAAAGTGACTCCGAGCACTTCGAGGCAGGGGCCTTTGCCGATAACGGTTGGGCGCCGGTGAAAAGCGGTGGTGCGTGGTATTTCAGTTCGGTTCGGGGTGATGTGATGTCGACGCCGTTTAAGAGTGCACGTGGCTTTAGCGAGGGTCTTGCTGCGGTGAGCGTGGATGGCAAGCTTTGGGGATTTACCAATGTTGAGGGCAGGATGGTAGTACCTGCCCGTTATGAGGGCGCGCGTGACTTCGTAGGCGGCGTCGCGCCGGTAAAGATTGGCGGTAAGTGGGGTTTCATCGATAAGAAGGCGAAGGTTGTTCTTTCTCCACGATACGACAACGCATATCCGGTCAGGGACGGTTGGGCGATTTTCCGTGTCGGGGACCGGCGCGGTTTTCTGAAGGTGTCGTCGCCCGTGGATATAGTGGAGGCCGTTAAGGCGCGCTTCGAGGATGTCTATTCGCCAAAAGAGGGGCTAGCTCCGGTCAAACTCCACGGGAAATGGGGATTTATAAGACTTTCCGAAACAGGCAGTTTGGTGCGGGATGTTGTCGATCTTGATGGTCAATGAGGCTTCGATAGGCGATCCTCACAAGCTTGAAATCTCTAGCGGGTCGCACGAACATAATGTCCCTGGTGGACTTCACGTCAACCGCAATTTTAAGTTCGTCAGGACGCCGAATTGCGGGCGCAGACGAGCTCATTCCATGGAGAACACTTCTGGATCGACTGCTAGCGGAGAGCGGCGGCGCAAATATGGGCCAAGGTAGTGGCTTGATGGTGCGGCTTCGGCGGGGAAACGCTGGCCCCCTATTTTCCTTCTGCTATGAATAAATGAGACGCGAAAATACACGCCGTCGAGTGATCAGTGAGTAAGCGCTTGTTTCCATGCACATTGACGCAGCGTGTTTGACCGGATTCGCTGTCATCCGGTCGTATCGGATCAGGCAGCGACGGTTTTGGCGAAGTTGAATGGCAGCAGGTCGGTGATATCGGCGTCTGTGGCGCGCTGCGGCAATTCGGTCAGGACATGGCGCAGGTATGCCAAGGGTTCGACGCCGCACGCCCGGCATGTCAGCATGATGCTGTAGACAACAGCACTGGCTTTGGCTCCCTCGACAGTGTCGCTGAAGAGCCACGATTTTCTACCCGTTGCAAAAATCCTGATGTCACGCTCAAGAAGGTTGTTATCGATCGGCATCCTGCCGTCTTGCGCGTAGCGGGTCAAATAGTCCCATTGGTTCAAGGTGTAGGAGATGGCATCGCCGAGCTTGCTGTCCGGCAAGACCTTCGGCTTGATGTCATCGAGCCATGTCTTGAGGGCATTGAGGATGGGGACACTGTGAAGCTGGCGAACGCGGCGAATGCAATCGTCTTGCGTTTCGCCTTCGTTCGGCGTTTCCTCCTTCGCCAATCTTTCTATCCGGTAGAGCTGCTCGAAGAACTTCAGCGCCTGCTCCGGCGGACCACCACCTTTCTTTCTCGCTTTGAGGGCATTGACGAAGCGTCGTCTGGAATGGGCCATGCATCCGATATGGGTTGCCCCCTCCAGGGTGCGCCAGGCGGTGTAGCCGTCACTCATGACGATGCCGCGATAACGCCCAAGGAATGTCTGCGGATGGATCTGGCCGCGGCCCGGCTGGTAATCGAAGAGAACGATCGGCTCCTCGCTGTCCTCGCCGCTGCGATAGGCCCACATATAAGACGTGTCAGCGGCCTCCCTGTCCTTTTCCTTCAGGACCTGGACCGTCGTCTCGTCGCCATGGATGAGCGGCTGCGCCCGAAGTCGCAGTTTCAGCGCGTCATAGATGCGGGAGAGATGCCGCTCGCTCGAGCCGATCACCCAGTGACCCAGAGCGCCGCGGCTGACGGGAACACCGGCACGCTCGAAGGCCTGGGCCAGACGGTAGAGCGGTGTGCCGTCGACATATTTGTGAACCAGCGCAAAGGCCAGCGTTGAAGCCGTGGCAATGCTGCCAGGCAGCGGCTGCGCGGGCATCGGCGCAAGGACAACCGGCGTGTTGATGCCGGTTCGATCGCAATGACGGCAAGCGTACTTGAACCGCACATTCTGCAGGACCTTGGCCTTCACCTCGATATGGAGCTGCTCGGTGACGGCTTCTCCCATGCGATGCATCTGATGCCGACAGCAGGGGCAAGCCTTCTCATCGTCGGCAAGGTCGTATTCGACACGCTCGCGGGGAAGGTTTTCCGGCAAGGGCTTACGGCCACGCTTCTTGCCTTCGGGCCTTTCCGCAGGCGGCAGGCCAGTGTCCGGCAGGTCAACGAGATCACCGTCGTCACCAGCATCCTCGTCAACGGCAACCTGCTCGGCTTCATTGAACAGGCGATCGACGTGCTTTTCGCTGCGAGGCGCAAAGCGATGCAACCGCGCCAGCGCCAGCTCTTCCTCAAGTTTGACGATGCGCTGCGAAAGCGCTTGCCTCTCGGCCTTTGAGCGCGGCGATCTCGGCAGCATGCGCCGCCAACTGCGCCATCAACTCCGCAACATCAGGTTCGCCGGTTCGATTCATCAAATTCTTGAATCGAAAGCAGGCCGCTACGTCAACTCCTCGATTCGAGATGCGTCAGCCAGCCACCTGATATTGCCGCACCGGATGGCGCACCATCGCGTCGATGTCGATGCCGTCGAGAATCCAATGGAGCTGCTCGGTCGAAAGCGACACCACGGCCGTCTCCCGACGGGGCCATCGGAACCTGTCTTCTGTCAATCGCTTCAGCACCATCACAAAACCGGATCGATCGAAGAACAGGAGCTTCATCCGGTCACGGCGACGGTTGCAAAAGGCAAAGACCGCTGGCGCAAACGGATCCAGCTCCATATCCTCCTGGACCAGGACAGCAAGGCTGTTGATCCCAGCCCTGAAGTCGATGGGCTCGCGATGCAGGTAGACCTTGAGATCAGCGCCTAATCGGAACATGGCACCGCCTGAACCCGACCAAGTGCGCCGATGATCGCCGTCAACGCGTCCACATCACCACATTCCAGCGAGAGCTTTACGCCGTTCGGCAGCAAAGCCCGGATTTTGGAAGAACCTTGCAGCACCGCCGTCCTCTCCACTGATGCCGCTTGGTCTTCACCACCTGCGACCGCCATATCCAGCGAACGGGCCCCGACAGGCTTGCCGCAGTCTGCGGCGATGACCGGGATGAACGCAGAACGGACAGGTGCTGCCGACAAGCCAGCCTCCCTGGAATCCTTCACCCATTTGCGCAGAACGTTGGCGTTGATCCCATGGGCAAGCGCCATGCCTGATATCGAAACGCCAGGCTCAAGACAGGCCGCTACAAGCCGGGCCTTTGATGCTGGGTCATAGCGGCGTCGGCCATCACGCCCCACAAGGCGCACACGCAGTGTCTGCTCTTCGTCACTCATAATTTAGTGTCCACCTATTTTACGTGGACGCTTCATGCGGCAGGGCGATCAACGGGAAAAGGTGCGCCGAAATGAGCGCTTTCCTCAGTGAAGGTTCGACTGGCTTGCTCGGAAGCGATGTGCTGGAGCCATGTTGCAAAGCCTTTCGACATTATCGCCTGGCAGCGTTGCGAGAATCTGGTCGTATTTGAGACCATCCGGTTATCGACAGCAAGTACCGATACGGCGCGCGAACCTGTATGCGGTTGTCTCGACCATAGGTCACGGTCTCGATGGGGATAGGCAAGTGCCGGCCAAGCAGCGGCGTTTGGCCGCCTTCCCAGCAAAGAAGCCAATCGCCAGATCTCCATGGAGTTTAGGCGGCAACTAGCGCTGCGGGTTTGTGAGCCACTGAGAAAATTTGCACGAAACGTTTTCTGGAACAACCATTTTACGGCTTGAACTGATTAGGGCGAAATCCAACCACGTTTGACACTCAACCGACAGCCGAAAATCCGGGGTTATATCTCTGACTGTGTCGAACGGTCGCCTCCGCTGCTTCCACGATCGAATGGGTATCGATGCCGAAATGCGCGTAGAGATCTGATATCGTTCCGGTCTGACCGAAATGCTCGACACCGAGGCTTGTCAGCGCATGGCCGTACACGGAACCCAGCCAGCCGAGTACTGCCGGATGACCGTCGGTCACGGTTATCATATGGGCGTGCTGGGGCAGGGGGGCGAGCAGGTTTTCCACGTGGCTGCGGGCCGCTGCATATCCGTGTCGCCTGGCGCGCTGTGCTGCCGTCCAGCCGGCATTGAGCCGGTCAGCCGACGTGACCGCCAATACGGCGACGTCCCGATGGCGCTCCGCGAGGCGTCCGGCAGCGGTCAGCACATCAGGCGCAACACAGCCCTGATAGGCCAGGACCAGAGACGTATTCGGTTGCGGTTCGCGAAGCCAGTAGGCGCCATCGACGACGCCTTGACGAAACGCCTCGCTCTCGCGGCGCACCGGCTGTTCCAGTGGCCGGGTCGTCAGGCGCAGATAGACCGAGCCGCCCGCTTCGTCCCGCAACCAGGTCCGCGGGTCATGCCCGCCTTTGCCTTCCCGCTGCATATAGTCGAACGACCAGTCCATGATAACAGATAGCTCATCGAGATAGGCCGGTTCGAAACTCGCCAAGCCATCCTGGCTCATGCCGATCAATTGCTGCCCGATGGACTGGTGCGCGCCACCCTCCGGCGCCAGCGTCACGCCCGATGGCGTGCCGACGATCATGAAGCGGGCATCCTGATAACATGCGTAGTTCAGCGCATCGAGACCGCGGGCGACGAATGGATCATAGACGGTGCCGATCGGGATGAGCCTTTCCCCGAAGATAGAATGAGACAGTCCGGCGGCCCCCAGCAGCAGGAACAGGTTCATCTCTGCGATTCCGAGTTCGATATGCTGTCCCTTCGGCCCGAAGGACCATTTCTGCGTGGAGGGGACTTTCTCGTCCTGGAACGTATCCGCCAGCGCGTCCCGCGCAAACAGTCCGCGCCGGTTCACCCAGGGCCCGAGATTGGTGGACACGGTGACGTCAGGTGCTGTCGTGACGATCCTGTTGGAGAGGTCGTCGTTGCGCCTTGCGATCGCATCCAGGATCTTGCCGAAGCCTGCCTGCGTCGACAGTTCGCGATCCTCCAGGAAGACTGGCCCCGGCGATGCAACACGAGCAGCGGCATAGCGGCGCGTGCCCTTGGCGAAGAAGGGCACGGTCTTCATATAGGTCTGGACCGGCGTTGGATTCGGGATAGCGCCGAACTCCTCCCATTCCTCGCCTGCGGCGACCCCGATGCGGTTCTGGAACGCCTCCATCTGGGCCTTGGTCATCAGGCCGGCGTGATTGTCCTTATGGCCGGCAAGCGGCGTGCCCCAGCCCTTGATCGTATAGGCCAGAAACACTGTCGGGCGATCATGGTCGATGCTGTCGAAGGTGTTCGTCAGCGTCTCGATGCAATGGCCGCCGAGGTTGTTCATCAGCTCGGACAGTTCCGCATCCGAGCGCCGGTCGATCAGTTGCGTGACCTCGCCCTGGTCGCCGATCTCGTCGGTGAGGCGCTTTCGCCATGCCGCTCCGCCTTGGAAGGCGAGGGCGGCATAGAGTTGGTTCGGGCAATGGTCGATCCAGTCGCGCAGCGCCGTGCCGCCGGGTTCTCGAAATGCGGCCTCCTGCAAGGCGCCGTATTTGATGACTTTCACCTCCCAGCCGAACGCCGCAAATATGGCCTGGATGCGCTTCCACAGTCCCTCGCGCACGACGCCGTCAAGGCTCTGCCTGTTATAGTCGATGATCCACCAGGTGTTGCGCAGGTCGTGCTTCGAGCCCTCCTGCAGGCATTCATAGATATTTCCTTCATCCAGTTCGGCATCGCCTGCAAGTGCGATCATTCGGCCCATGGGGCGCGGCGATGACAAGGACTTGGCGTCGATATAGTCCTGGATGAGCGAGGCAAAGGCCGTGATTGCCACGCCCAGTCCGACCGAGCCGGTGGAGAAGTCGACGTCGTCGACATCCTTGGTGCGGCTCGGATAGGATTGGGCGCCTCCGAAACCACGGAAATTGACGAGATTTTCACGGGTCTGGTTGCCCATCAGATACTGGATCGCATGAAAGACCGGGGAGGCGTGGGGCTTGACTGCGATCCGATCCTCCGGCTTCAGGCTGTGGAAATACAGTGCCGTCATGATCGACACCATCGAGGCGGAAGACGCCTGGTGGCCGCCCACTTTGACATCGCCCTTTTTGCGGATGTGGTTGGCGTTGTGGATCATCCAGCACGCATGCCAAAGCACCTGCCGTTCAAGTTTCTTCAGGATCTCAAGCTTTTCCTGCGACAGGCTCGATTTCATCTGCGGTCCTCCCCTTCTGCAGTGAAAAGGTATCACCCATGATGGGGATTTACTGGTCTAACTCGCTTGCTCTTTCTCCATTCTTCGGTAAGATTTACCGGCTTGATCAGGAGAATGGAAATTTCATGCCTGCTGTCAGTTATGATGCCGCGACGTTGAAGCTTCTGGATCTTTTGCAGCACAATGCCGAACTCAGCACGGCGGAACTCGCATTGGCGACCGGTCTGTCGGCGTCTCCCTGCTGGCGGCGTGTCAATGACCTGAAGGAAAGCGGTGTGATCAAGGGAACGGTTGCGCTCGTGGACGCGCAATCCCTTGGTCTCGCCGTCAATGTGTTCGTGCATATCTCGTTGAAGCAACAGGACAGGGCATCCCTCGACATCTTCGACGAGGCTGTGCGGTCCATGCCTGAAGTCATGGAATGTTATCTGATGACCGGCGAAGCGGACTATCTTCTTCGTGTTGTCGTCGAGGATCTCAGGAAATACCAGGCGCTCGTCATTGACCGGCTGACGACCATTCCCTGCGTCTCCAACATCCGGTCCAGCTTTGCCCTGGGCCAGGTCAAGTATACGACCGCACTGCCAACCACGCATCTTCGGAAATAGCACGGAGACGAAGATCAACTGATCGGATACGCGTGGTTACGCGTTCGAAGTGCCGGATTGCGAATGAACGGTTTGAATCTGTGTCGATCTTTCGGTGCAGCAATCCACCCTCTTGGCAGCCGCAGTCGGCAGCAGAACAGCGATTGGGAAAGATGCTCTGGAGTTCCACCGCGCCGTCATTCATGGCGACAACGTATGCTGATATCATCCAAATCACCCTTTGCCATGAAGCTGCTGGCATTCCTTCACTGCGGCGGCGCGACGCTCGTCTAGATAGGCCGCGAGGTCGTTGAGATGCACGCCCTTCGCACATTTTTGCGAAGCCTCCATGCGAACAAGGGGAAGGGCGATGTCGCCGGCCGACACCTTGCGAACAAACTTGTCAGTTGTCAGCCCGAAGAAGCTCTTCGCCACTTCGTCGGCCGGTATGATCGGTCGGCCGGAATACATCGCCATCAAAAGGAAAGCCGTGTCCACGATTTCACACTCGCTTTGATGACGTCCTGGGTCGTGCTGATCGCCAATTGGGGCCAGACCGAATGCCCGGCATGCTTACCTTTTGGACAGTCGGCGTATAAAATGCGGTGCGCGCATAGCGCTCCATTCGTGGCGACGCCAAAACCACCTATGCCGCACGGCTGCAATTCTCCACGGCAGGCTGTCGGTATGTCGTCGACAGATTTTGTGACGACACCGCTTCTCGGACGTCGCGGCACCATAATGTTTCCGTTCTCGTTTTCTTGCCTCAGGTTCGGGATTCAGAGTGGCTCTGTCGGCGGCGTTGTTTCCTGATGGTCTAGACTTTCATGGAAACGCGCCGAAGGGAATGCGCGTTCGCGCGCAGTTTCGCGCGTGGGGTCGTATCCCAAAGGGTTTCATCGTTCATGCTCACCGCTGGGCGGAGTGATGACACTCACTGTCGGGGCGACCACGGGAAAGCGGCCGCCGACCCATCTTTTCAACGGCACCGACTTTCGAATTGCAAAGCTTCGCAACTTGAAGTCGATCCCGCTGGGGAGGAGAGGGAGCCAAGGGGTCTTACCCCTTGCTCCCCCGCAAATGCCACCTGCGCATGGCAGGGCCGCCGCCTCGCAGGCCGGCGCCCGATAGCCATGACAATCCCAGAGTTCAGATCCGTCCCGCCTGGCCTGGCAACCCGGCCGTGCTCGCTGGCATTTGCCCCCTCCATCCCCGCGCGCTCGCGCGCCCCCGGGAGGCATGTCGGGGACATGCCTTCGGCATTAACGCGAAAGGATTGGAACAATGGTAAGGACACAGAAGAAGACGAAGGTCGTCACGGTTGCACCGGTGGACGTGGTGGAGGCGGTGGCACCACGTGCGGAGGTATGCAGCATTCGGGAAGCAGTGGCAGAGGTGATGCTAGCCTCGCCCGGACCCGGCGCTGCTGCTGAGATCGTCTCCGTGATGGACGCCGTCGAGGGCGCCGCAAACGGTGCGGAACTCTTCATTCCGCTCGCAAAGCTCAAAAAGTCGCCACGCAATGCAAGGAAGACCCCGCACAGCGAGGCGCATATCGAAGCGCTTGCGGCCAGCATCGGCGCCAAGGGCATGCTGCAGAACCTTGTGGTGGAGCCGGAGGTGGACGAGGTAGGTCAGCCGACCGGCTTCTATTTCGTGACGGTCGGCGAAGGCCGCAGGCTGGCGCATTTGCTCCGCGTGAGGCGCAAGGAGATAAGGAAGTCGGAACATGTCCGGTGCGTGCTGGATACCGCCAACGATCCGCAGGAAATCAGCCTTGACGAAAACATCACCCGCGAGGCGATGCACCCGGCAGACCAGTTCGAGGCATTTCGCGCGCTTGCAGAACATCGCGGATGGGGGGCCGAGGAAATCGCTGCCCGTTTCGGGGTGACGGCGCATGTTGTGAAGCAGCGAATGCGTCTCGGCGCCGTCAGCCCGACACTCATGCAGGTCTACCGCGATGGCGAACTGACGCTGGACCAGTTGATCGCTTTTGCCGTCACCGACGATCATGCGCGGCAGGAACAGGTCTATGCCGGGCTTGGCTATAACCGTGAGCCGTGGATGATCCGCCGCGACCTGACACGGACACATGTGCAGGCGAACGACCGCAAGGCCATATTTGTCGGAGCGGAGGCCTATACCGACGCGGGCGGCACCATCATCCGTGACCTGTTTACCGAGGATCGCGGCGGATATTATGACGATCCCGCACTTTTGGACCAGCTTGTCATCGCAAAGCTGGGCGGAATCGCCGCAGGCCTCAGAGAAGCCGAAGGCTGGAAATGGGTGCAAGCCTTCATCGATTTCCCGCACGCCCATGGTATGCGGCGTGTCTATCCGCAGACGGTGGCGCTTTCCGAGGAAGACGAAGCGGCCCAAGCGACTGCGCGGCAGGAGTTCGCTCACCTGACGGCGGAATGGCAGAACACGGACGACGACCCGCCGCCCGATGTGGATGAACGTTTTGCCGAGCTTGAAGCCGAGATCGAGCGGATCGATGCCATGCGCGAAGGTTATGATGCCGGCGACATCAGCCGGGGCGGCGTTTTCGTCACACTGAACCATGATGGAACGGTCCGGCTCGAACGCGGCTTTGTCCGCCCGGAGGATGAAAACCCGGAACCGGAACAGGTGGGTACAGGAGGCGTCATCGATGGTATCCGCGTTACCGCAGATGGCGAAGTCATCGAAGACGATGCGCATGACGGGGAGGGCAACCCCATATCCGACCTTGCGCCGCAGGAAGAGGCGGAGGGTGATGCGGGTCAGCCGCTTACCGATCTTCTGACGCGCGACCTGACCGCGCACCGGACGCTTGGCCTTCGCCTCGCACTTGGTGAGCAGCCGGATATCGCCCTGATCGCCGTCACCCATGCTCTTGCCGCACAGACATTCTATCGCGGCGTCGATGCCCACGCTCTCGAAATCCGCCCCGGCAGTGTATCGCTTGGCGGGCATGCCGATGGAATCGAAGACATGGCGGCGGCGAAGATGCTGGCGCATCGTCATGACGGGTGGGCGGCAGACATGCCGCGAGACGTGGGCGAACTCTGGGACTTCATCGCGGGACTGGATCACGTGAGCATCATGGCACTCTTCGCCCATTGCGCGTCCCTGACCGTCAATGCCCTCAAGCTGCCATGGGAACAAAGGCCCCGCGCGCTACGGACCGCCGACAAGCTGGCGACGGCGCTCGCGCTGGACATGAACCAGCACTGGACGCCAACGGCGCGCACCTATTTCGGGCGGGTCACCAAGGCGCATATTCTGGCAGCTGTGCGGGAAGCGGTGGGCGACGAGGCGGCGGATCGGATCGCCACCATGAAGAAGCAGCCCATGGCGGAAGCAGCAGAGCCGTTGCTGGCAGGCACCGGATGGTTGCCGCCACTGCTGCGCACCGCGTGGCCTGGGTCGACATTGGCACCGCAAGGGTCGAACGGCAGCCGTGCGGCCTTCGGCACCGATGAACCTGATCCGGATCTGGGCCAGCTCGTTCTCCCGGAAGCAGCCGAATGAGGCCACGGGCCGGGGCATACTGCTCCGGCCTTCCTCATGGTCTTGACGAAAAAAATCGGCCGCGCCCATGGGACGCGGCCGTACCTCGGAGGGAACACGCACGCCATGACCAACAAAATGCGCTGGCGCAAGGGCGGCGAATGGCGACAGACCGATCGCGCTGCTCGGCCCCGTCATATCCTGGGCCTGGTGGCGTCCATCAGAGGGGAAACACTTTGCCACACCAGGCATGGACTGCCCTGCGAACCTGACCAGAGCCATGCTGGCGGGTGCGGCGACGAAGATGGATTGCTCAGTTTGATGGTATGGAAAGTGGTGTCCATGGCAGTACGTTCCGTATCGACTCGAATGCCGTGACGCATGAGAGCGAACTACGAAAATACCGGGCGGAAGGGCCGCTCCGATCGGCAAAGGTTCAACGGTCAGCATGAGCGGAAGGCCTTGCCCCGCGTGAGCCGAAACGTCTTTGTCTAGAGGCAGGCGAGGGTGCCGACATCGGCCGTGACGCGATTGTCTGTCTTACCGAACAGATTTCGCCCAACACGAACTCGATTGATCTGGTCTGACCGAAGCCCGGCGGCAAGCCAGCCGCCTCGATCTCAGTTCCGCAACGTCGGTCATCCGCTTTTTTCCGCCGCCGGCCAGATGGCCCGCTTTGCATCGCGAATTCAAAATAGCGGCTGTCCGACGCCCTCCATTTCATTGCGGCCCAACGCGCCACCCCATTGCGCCAAGCGCAACAGGGACCCCGGGGGTGCGTCTCGATCGTCTCCGGTCCGTCGACCATCATCGAGGTCGCGATGGGCGCGATCCGATCAGCAAAAAGGACTTAAATCTCATGGCAACGATCGGCACCTTCACCCGCACCGACAACGGCTTCACGGGCTCGGTCAAGACCCTCACCCTCAACGTCAAGTCCGTGAAATTCGTGCCCGCCGAGGGCGACACCGACAACGGCCCGGACTACCGCGTCCTCGCATCCAACGTGGAATTCGGGGCCGCATGGAAAAAGCAGTCCGACAAGGGCAACGCCTATCTCTCCGTCAAACTTGACGATCCGAGCTTCGCCGCTCCGATCTATGCCAGCCTGGTCGAGGCGGAAGGCGAGGAACTGTCCCTCATCTGGTCGCGCCGCCGCACGGCTAACTGATATGGTCAACGGCCGGGCCCCGCGAAAGCGGGGCTTTGCCATGCTCAGGCCCGCCGCCCTTCGAATATGCGGAGAGCTGCGCTCCCATTGTCCTGATCGGCTTCACGGGTGTTCAGCTGATCGATGCGGGGAGCCAAGGGGAACTTTTCCCCTTGCTCCCCGCAAACGCCGCCTGCGCATGGCAGGCCCGCCGCTTCGCAGAACGGCACGGATCCCCCTATGCGATCTCCGCCATGTGGTTCCGCTTAAGCCTGGCAGGCCGGCCATGCTCGCCGGCATTTGCCCCCTCCATCCCCGCGCGCTCACGCGCCCCCGGAAAGCATGTCGAGGGACATGCCTTCGGCATTAACGGGAAAGAAAAGGAGCAAGGTCATGAATTTAATCGATACCAGGGAGACCACCCAGCAGGTTGACAAGGCGTTTCGGGTCGACGTGTCGCGTGGCGTGCATGACGGTCGGGTTTCTTCGGAATGGTTTTCGCGTCCAGATGATGAGCGCTACCTGTCGTTGCCGGACCTCTATGACAACGTCAAGGCGAGGGCGGATCGTGCCACTGCCCGCACAGTGGAAAGCTGCGCGGTGCGTGTCGAGGCAAGCCGAGACAATGCCGAGCGGTTGACGCTGATCGTGCCCGGACGCGATGAACCCATCGCCCCGACCCATTGGAGCTTTGGCCAGCTCTGCAGCCTTGTCGGTGCACCATCCACCTATCTGCGCCACCTGCCTGCGCCGCTGGCAGCCATCAACCTGCAGCACGGCCTGCTGTCGCACCGCTCCGAGTTCGTGAAAACCTATGAGGCGGACAGCGGGCGCATCGAGCTTCGGGCGGTCACCGGTCCCGACTACGGCAGGATATTCGACCATGAACTGGTGGCGGCGGTGATGAAGATCGCCGGCAATGGGGTCGGCGATACCATCTGGAAAGTGCCCGGCGTGCTGGACTGGGCGTCGATGACGCACAACCCTTTCGTGGACGTCACCAAGGACACGACGACCCTTTATGCCAGCGACCGGGATGTGTTCCTGTTTCTGGTTGACGACACGCATCCGATCGAGGCCGGACGCCTGCCAAACGGCGATCCCGACCTGTATTTTCGGGGCTTCTATTGCTGGAACAGCGAAGTCGGCGCCAAGACGCTCGGTATCGCCTCCTTCTATCTTCGCGCCGTGTGCATGAACCGCAATCTGTGGGGCGTCGAGAGTTTCGAGCAGATCACCATCCGCCACAGCAAGTTCGCCGCGCAGCGCTTCGCCTATGAGGCGGCACCCGCATTGATGAGCTTTGCCAACTCGAGCGCCGCACCTTTCGTTGCCGGGATCAAGGCGGCGCGGGAAAAGATCGTTGCCCGCACGGACGAGGACCGCGAAAGCTTCCTGCGCAGACGCGGTTTCTCCAAAGCGGAAACCGGCAGGATTATCGAGACCGTGTTGCGCGAGGAAGGCCGCCCGCCGGAAAGTATCTTTGATTTCGTGCAAGGTCTGACTGCCCATGCCCGTACGAAAACGCATCAGGACGGGCGCCTTGAACTGGAGGCGAAGGCAAAGCTCCTGCTGGAGCGCGCAGTATAAACGACAGGACCGGGCGCGGCGTTGCATAGGCGTCGCGTCCGGTTTCCCCGGCCAGACGCGCGTTCTTCCGATTTATGACCGAGCGAATGCCGTTCGCGAAGGGTGGATCTCGCTGGCGGCGGCGGTGCCTGATGCACCGCCGCCGCTCGCCGGGCGTCGCCCGGCTCGCAAGATCACCCACTGGCCCCGCGAAATGACCAGCGATCAAATCTTCCAGGGCAGTCGGCACTCGTGCCGTAGTGCGGCGCAAGGGTCTGACAACTCCTGATATGTGAGGAGGGACGCAAGCGCCGACTTGTAGGAAAGTCGGAGAAAGCGAAAGATCACGGGAGATTGCGGCATGACCCAGTCAGACGCGAACCATTCTTCTGCGGCGATCACGCCAGGTGGAACGACTTCGCGGTCCCTGCAGGTTGGCTCCGGCACGGCCATGGCCCATCACGGCGAAATTCTCCAGGGTGTCTTTCCAGCCGATGACGGCAGACTTCACCGAGGTTTGCTGACGCTCCCGCTTCCCGGCAAGCAATCGCATGTCACTTTCTGGCCTGATGACGGACCGGGCATTCGCACCCGCCCCGAAGGCAGAGCCAAGGCGGCCCGCGCAGCCCGGCTCGCGCTTGATGCGCTGGGCCATCCAAATGTCCAGGGCTGCCTGACAATTGAAAGCTCGATACCGCTGGGCTGTGGTTACGGATCATCGACGGCCGATGTCGTGGCGAGTATTTACGCCATTGCGGCGGCGGCCCGCGCGCAGATCAGTCGCACAACTCTGTGCCGCCTTGCCGTCGCCGCAGAGACCGCGACAGATGCGATCGCCTTTGCCGGGCAGGCCGTGCTGTTTGCCCATCGCGAGGGGAGGGTGCTCGACTATCTCCCCGGCGATTATCCGCCGCTTTACGTCATCGGGTTTTCCTCATCGGAGGACAAACCGGTCGATACGGTCGGCATGCCGCCCGCGCGTTACACCAGCACGGAGATCGAGACCTTCAGGGTTCTGCGGGGCCATGTGCGCCAAGCGATTGCGCAGCAGGATCCGAAATCGATCGGCCGCGTCGCAACAGCCAGTGCCCGAATCAACCAAGGCTATCTGCCGAAGCGGCGGTTCGGCGACCTCGTCCGGCTGGCGCAGACCGGTGGCGGCCTTGGCGTGCAGGTCGCGCATAGCGGAAACCGCATGGGCATCCTCCTCGATGCGCGCGACGACAGCGCAGCCGATCGGGCCGAGAGCATTGCGCGTGCCGCTGAGACGGAAGGGTTCACCGATATCATCCGCTTCGCGGTGAATGCGGACGGTGCGCCAGCATGGGTGCTGGAATGACCATCGAAAGCTATCTTGCGGATTACGAAACGCCCCGGATCGTGCCGCTCTTGCCAAACCTCCATGCCGCGCAGTTTCGGCTGATGAAGCTGCTGCCTGCCCGTTTCATGCTGGATCGGGCCGAAGAGCGCGGGCTCCTGAAGCGCGGCAGTCATATCGTCGAGACGAGCTCCGGCACCTTTGCCCTGGCCCTGGCGATGCTGTCGGTCGAGCGCGGCTACACGCTGACGATCGTCAGTGCCACAAGCCTCATGGATGCGTCGTTTAAGGAGAGACTGGAGCAATTGGGTGCATCCGTTATCCTGGTGGAAGACGAGGGGCGCACTGGCAATCAGGGCGGCCGCCTTGCAGCACTTCGCCGCGTCCTCGACAGCCGTCCGGATGCGTTCTGGCCGCAACAATATGATAATCCCGACAATCCTGCCGCCTATTCACGGCTTGCGGAAATCCTTGTCGAGAAGATCGGTCGCATCGACTGCCTGGTTGGCTGTGTCGGATCGGGCGGCTCGCTGTGTGGCACGGGGACCTATCTGCGCCGGTTGTTTCCCGGGTTGCGTGCGATCGCGGTGGATACGCACAACAGCGTTCTGTTCGGGCACCAGGCTGGTCCCCGCCTGCTGCGTGGGCTCGGCAACAGCATTATGCCGAAGAACCTCGATCATGCACTGATCGATGAGGTGCATTGGGTCGGTGCGTTTCAGGCTTTTGCCGCCACCCGCGACCTGTATCGCCATCATGCCATGTTCGTCGGACCCACCAGCGGCGCTGCCCATCTCGTGGCCGACTGGTTCGCCAGAGCGCACCCGGACGACACTGTTGCGGTGATCCTGCCGGACGAGGGGTATCGCTACCAGTCCACGGTCTATTCTGACGACTGGCTAAAAAGCATTGAGGGATGGCCGTCTGTGAGGAGAACCGCACCGTCGAAGCTCTTGCACATCGCGCCGGCGAGCGAAGACGCGTGGACGCATATCGAATGGTCGCGGCGCCGGCTGCAAAACGGCTGATCCAAGATGAGCGTTGGGCCACGCGGCAGGGCAGCGCGTGACGCCGTCATTCGGCCAGTCAGAAAAGTCGCACCATACGGAACGTTTTTGCCGGGGGACGTCGATCCCGGTTTCCGCTTCGCGGCGCGATGCTAAACCTCCTGCGGCGTCCCTGCTTCCGTCAAAAAGCGTGTCGAGAATTCCCGCTTTCGCGGCCCTTCAGACAGGCCCGCCGCTATGCTGAAAGCTCCGATGCTCTACATTTTTCTCCGGTAGAACGGCCATCTGCAGGGCCTTGGTATGGAACGTATCCGGATGCTTCCGACCCGCCCTATCCAGATCGTTCGCCCAGGAGAATGGCGAGAAGTTCGTGCCGCGTGTCCGCGAATGGATTGACGACTGTCACGCCGCCCCAGGTGAACCCCTCATGCATGTCTTCCGACAACAGGATACGGCAACCGGCCTGCGCGGCGACGGTGAGGATGACGGCATCCCAGATGCTGAACTGGTGATCGCTGACGAGATCCATGGCCGTCACCATCGTCTCGGCCGTGGTGGCCGCAATCGGAAACGTATCGCGCCAGCCAAGCACCGCATCACGCGCATCGCTGTGGCTTTTGCCCGCCTTGCGCACCAGGACGTTGAAGAGTTCACCGAGTGCCTGAACCGGGATCACGACCGACGTCTGGGAAATCCGTTGCAGCAGATCAAGCGCGATATCCCGCTTGTCGCTGTTGTTCACGCCCTCCGCATAGGCGAGAACATTGGTGTCGAAAGCGACCTTCACGCTCAGTCCTCGTAAAGCTCATCGCGCGACCAGCGTCCGGCATCGACAACCGGTTGTTTGGCAAGGCGAGAAAGCAGGGCGGAGCGCGCGCCGGATGTCGTTTCCTCCTGTGCATCAGCCGGCAGGATACGGGCGACAGGCTTGCCGTGGCTGGTGACCACATAGCTGTTTCCCTCCCGCACACCACGCAGGATAAGGGAGAAACGACGATTGGCATCTGCGGCCGAAACGGCTTCGTCCATGATGAACCCCAGAAAGTAGTGATACAGCCTACAATAGGATTGTTGGTTCGGTTTGACAAGATGTCATGGGGGCTGCAGCAGCGAGCGGCTGGCACGCGCAGGACTTCGGATTCGACGCTCTGAGATCAGGCCAGGCGTGCGGGTCGCTGGGCTGAGAATGAAAGCCGTGTCTCGGACAATGGCGCGATGACCTGACATCGCGCCATTCTGTGTCAGCATGACTTGCGCGCCATCCGGGTTTTCAGTCCCTTTGCCAGCGGGGCCATCAAGACCGCGATCGTGAAGAGGATCACCGTCAGGCTGATCGGACTGTCGAGGAAAACCAGCGGATTGCCGAGGCCAAGGATCAGCCCCTGGCGGAGGTTTTCTTCGAATAGCGATCCGAGCAGAAAGGCGAGCAGCAGCGGAGCCAGATCGAACCCGGCCTTGCGCAGCCCATAGGCGATAAAGCCACACCCGATCACCACCCCGACATCGAACAGACTGTTGTTCATGCTGAATGCGCCGATGACGCAGAAGAGCACGATGAGCGGCGCCATCATCGCCTGCGGTATCCTCAAAAGCAGCACGAAGACCCGGATCAGCGGCACGTTGAGGATAATCAGCATGGCGTTGCCGACCAGCATGCTGGCCACGATGCCCCAGAAAAGCTCGGGATGTTCCGTCATGATTTGCGGACCCGGCACGACATTCTGCATCAGCAGCGCGCCCATGATGATGCCGATAACCGCATTGGCCGGAATGCCAAGGCAAAGCATGGGAATGAAGCTTGCCTGGGCGGCGGCGTTGTTGGCGCTTTCCGGTCCCGCGACGCCTTCGATCGCGCCCTTGCCGAAACGTTCCGGCGACCGGGAGATCTTTTTCTCCAGCATGTAGCTGGCGAAACCGGCAACGAGTGCGCCACCGCCGGGCATCAGCCCGAGAAAGAAGCCGAGCACCGTCCCGCGTGCGATCGGCCCGGTTGAGACCTTCCAGTCGTTCGCTGTCGGAAGCAGGTCCCGCAAACGGTAGGACGGCATCGGGGCTGTGTCGGGCGATGCTTTCCGCTCGATCAGCATCAGCATTTCGCTGACGCCGAACAGACCCATGGCAAGGACGGCGATATTGAATCCGTCGCGCAGATAGCTGACCCCGAAGGCGAAGCGCTCCTCGCCGGAGATCAGGTCGACGCCCACCGTCGACAGAAGAAGACCGAGCGAGACCATCGTCCAGGCCCTGATGCGCGGTCCTTCGCCGATGCTGGCGGCCAGCACTAAGCCGAGCGCCACGATGGATGTCTTTTCGATGGGGCCGAAGGCGAGAGCAACCGAGGTGAAGGCCGGACCAACGATCGTGATGGCAAGGGTCGCACTGATGCCGGCGATGAAACTGCCAAAGGCGCTGATGCCAAGGGCGGCGCCCGCGCGGCCCTGTTGCGCCATCGGATACCCATCGAAGCAACTCACAAGGCTGGCGGCTTCGCCCGGCACGCGCATCAGGACAGAGGTGATGGACCCACCATAGAGCGAGCCGTAATAAATGCCGGCGAGCAGGATGATGGCGCCGGTCTGGTCGAGCATCATCGTGACCGGCAGCAGGAGGCTGACCGTGGCAGAGGGCCCAAGGCCTGGGAGAACGCCAACGGCTGTTCCCAGGATTGCGCCGAGGAGCGCGATGGCGAGATGGGTAGGCTCGAGCGCGATACCGAGACCCATGACCAGTTGCGAAAAGGAATCGAGCATCACAGCCTCCATTCGCCGCGCGGCAGCGGGACGGACAGGAGCCCTTCGAACAGGCCCCAGGTCGAAAAGGCGAAGCCGAAGGCCAGAAGCAGCGACCAGGTCCAGCCCATTCGTTCGATGAACCTGAAGACGGCGACAAGAAAGAGAAATGCAGAAAGCGCAAATCCGATCAACTGCAGCATCAGGCAGAAGAGCCCCAGCGCTGTGCAATAGGTCAAAAGACGGGAAAGCTCGACGGGCTCCGTTGCCGCCGTCTTCTCCAAGCTGCATCCGAGGCTTGTGCAAATCAGGAGAATTGATGCCAGGAAGGGGAACATGCCCGCGCCGGGTTCTCCATAAGCCCAAAGCTGGAGATTGGCGGCGTTCACCGCCGCGCCAAGGCCAAGGACCGTCAGTGTGTATGGGACAAGGCGGGCGATGCTCATAGACGGATCCCCATCTCGTCGATCTGTTGCCCGATCCGGGTATAGGCTTGCCCGGCCATCTGTGTAAATTCAGCACTCTTCAGGAACAGCGGATAGCCGTTGATGACCCGGATGAAGTCGGCATACATCGGAGTGGCGATCATCTCGCCGATCGCGTCTTCCCACCAGGCAATGACGTCCTTGGGCAAACCCGCTGGTCCAAACAGGCCATAGGAGGCCGGAATGGCAATCGGATAACCCCGCTCGGCAAAGCTGACTATGCCGGCATGTCCCGCATTCGGATTGGGGCTGGTCTCCGCCAGCAGGCGCACGGAGCCTGCGGCCAGATGCGGTCCGAAGTCGGAGGATACGACCATATCGATATGGCCGCCCAACAGGGCCGTCACTGCATCGGCACCTCCGCGAAACGGCACAAAGGTCGCCACTGCTTTCTCCGTGCGGAATGCCGCATCGGTTGCGATATGGGCTAGGCCCCGGGGTGCAGCGGTTGCCCATCGCAGCTTTGACGGTTCCTTGCGGGCATAGTCGAGCAGCTCGTCCCAGGTTTGGAAGGGGCTGTCGCTGCGCACGAAGCAGGGCACCGAGATCCCGGCATAGCTTGCGATAAAGGTGAAATCGCGGGTGGAATTGTAAGGGACCTTCTGAAGGTGCGGCGCAACAAGCAAGGGGCTGACCGAATAGAGTGACAGGACCGATCCATCAGCGGGTGCGCGGCGCACCTGATCCGTCGCGATCGTGCCGCCAGCACCTGGACGAAAGTCTGGCGTGGCCACGACGCCGCGTGCCTCTTTGAGATAATTGGCAACGACGCGGGTGGCGATATCGCCGGCGCCTCCGGCAGCAAAGCCGACGATCAGAGTTGGATTTTCCGGTGGATAGCCGTTTTGCTGCGACCAGGACATTCGCGGCGCAATTGTCGTCAGAAATGCGGTGGCTGCTATAAATTTTCTTCTTTCCATAGGCATAGGTGTTCCCCTTATTCTTGAAACATATGCGTGGCCGGCCCATCGTTGGCCGATGTCAGTGCAGTCCTCCATTCGCGAAGACCGCGAGGGCGCTTTCGACATCACCAAAGGGCGTTGCCGTGTCCGGCGATGCGGATCTGTCAATGTCTTTCAGGCCGGATGCCGTCACCACCGCCACGACCGTTTCATCCCGGGTGATGACGTCTCGCTGTCTGGCCTCTCTGATCGCTGCAATCGGGATCGTTGAGGACAGTTCGAGAAACAGGCCTTCGGTGGCTGCGACTTTCTCTTGCAGGGCCACCAGCCCCGCATTGGAGATGGCCAGGGCAGCGCCTTTGGTTTGGCGCAGCGCCTTCAGCGCCTGGAAGGTGCTGCGGGTCGCGCCGATCGAAACGGCCAGCGCGTCGAAGGCTGCTGGCATATCCGGGATACGATCCGTCTGCTGCGCGATGGCCCGCTCCAGCGACCCGTGCACTTCGGCCGCCAGCAGTTTTGGCATCCGGTCGATCGCACCACGCTGAAGCATTTCGTGAAAACCAAGCCAGGTGCCAGCCAAGGCGTCGCCGTAACACACCGGCAAGGCACACCAGTCAGGGGGCTTGCCGCCCATCTGTTCGACGATTTCGAACGCAATCGTCTTGTAACCCTCGATGCCGATCGGGTGGCTGCCGACGACAGGGTGGCGATAGGGTGAAGTCGCAAACCATCCGAACCGCTCGACGCCTTCCGCGAGAAAAGCCCAGCGGTCCGACTTGTCCTTGAAGGGCACGACCTGTGCTCCATATTTCCGGATCTGCGTCAGCATCGGGCCAGCCGATCCGGCAAGCGTTGCGACGATACAAGACAGTCCGGCTCGCGCGGCATAGGCGGCAAGCGATGCCCCCGCATTGCCCGTCGAGCTGGTGGCCATCAGTTTTGCTCCCGATTGGACAGCTGCCGTGATCGCGACGGTCGAAAAGCGATCCTTGTGCGACCAGGTTGGATTGCAACCCTCGTTCTTCACGAGAAGACCGGGGACACCGATTGCCGCGCCGAGCTTTGTCCCCGGCAGCAGCGGCGTGAGCCCTTCGCCAAGCGAAATCGCGTCCCGCCTGTCAAATGGCAGCCTGTCAGCATAGCGCCAAAGCGAGGGCAGGGACCTGTTCGAACTGACCGGCGGACCGCCACCCGCATGTCGATAGACCATGTGGAGGTTCGACGGCGCCTCGGCAAAGCAGGTAGGGCATCCCCTGGAGTCGATCACCAGATCAAGCGGGAATTCCTGCCCACATCGGTAACAGGCATAGGCCGCGGCGCGGGCCATTAGCCCAGCACCGTCATGCTGTTGCCGTTGTTCGACAGCATTTCCGCGCCATCGGCCCGGACGACGATCATGTCCTCGACCTGCAGGCCGATCCGACCAAGCTCGTAATAGGGCGTCTCGATGCAGACGACCATGCCTTCCTCCAGCACGTCACTGCTTGTCGCCGAAAGCAGCGGCGCGTCGTAGCCGTCAAGGCCAATGCCGTGTCCGACATGGCTTCGCTGATACTGAGCGATCCCTTCGCTCCGGACGGTCTCGACAACAGCCTGGAAGACGTCGCGGGCAGCGAGGCCCGGCCGGATCAACTCGATGCCGCGTTGAACGCCCTTGTTCAGGGCATCATATTTCATCTGGATCTCCTTGGAGGGTGAACCCAGGCTGGCGATGCGGGCAATATCGGCGCGGTAATTGCCATAGTGACCGCCCACGTCGAAGCGAATGATGTCGCCCTGGCGCAGCCGTCGCTCGGAAGGCTGGACGTTCATCAGGGCGCTGCGTTCGCCAAAGCCGATACACCCGAGAACGGGGACAGCATCCTCGCGTACCGTTTGGCCGTGAAATGCCCTGGCAAGCTCGATTTCGGTCACGCCCTCCGTCGCTATAGCGAGTGCCGCCGCGACAGACCGCTCCGTGATGGCCGCGACCGTTCTAAGCCGGTCGATCTCCAGCGGCGTCTTGACGGCACGGATGTTGCGAAAGATCGATGTCGCCATGACCCATGTCACACCGGGCAGTTCGCTGCGCAGTCGTTCGGTGTCGCCGGGGAGAAGCCCCATTTCGTCGATACCGATCCGGGCTTTCACAAGTCCGGCCTGCCGGATTTCCAGGACAAGGGCCTTGATCGCATCACCGTCGTCGCCAAGGGCATGAAGCGCCGCCTGACGGGCGCTAACCGGGTCGAGATCAATCGACGGCGCGTGATCGATGGGGAAGGTACCAAACCGGCGTATTCGCGCTGCCACCTGTTGATCCGCCACCAGGTCCAGTGTCGATGTGCCGGCGATGACGACAGGCTGCCCATCGCCTTCACCTGATGTCCAGACGACAAAGGCCTGTGGGCCACGCCGTATCCATTGTGGCAGCGACCAGAACCCGCTGGTGTAAAGCACGTTCTCAGGTGCCGTGGCGACAATGACGTCGAGTTGATGCGCGGACATCGCAGACCGCAGCCGCTCGTGATTAAGCAACATCGGTTTCTGGCCTCCCTTTGCTCGAAGTGGTTTCGTCGAACCCCATGGCTTTGGAAATGCGGGCTGCAGCGCCCAGCACTTTTTGCGCAATGTCTGTGATCTTGGTCTTCGGTTGGAGCGCGCGGGGGAAGGCGACACTCATCGCGGCGATGGTGCCGCCGCCGGCATCGTAAATCGGCGCCCCAACGGAGATCACACCCTCGATATTTTCCGAGATTGCGGTGGCATAGCCGAGCGAATTGGCGAGATGCAGCTGTTCAATCAGGCCTTGTAGGTTCGTCAGGGTCCTTGACGTACGGGACTCGAAAGGACCTTCCCCGAGGAGGTTAGCGACTGCCTCATCCGACAGGTTGAACAACAGCGCCTTTCCCAGCGCCGTCGAATGCAGCGGCATCACTTCCCCCGGTTGGGCGCGAATGACCACCGGACTGTCGGACTGCACCGCCAGCACATAGACGCCGGTGGCACCTCGCCGCACGCCCAGGAATCCGTTGAAGCCACTTTCCGATGCCATGGTCTGCAGCTCAGCCTCTGTGAGCGACAGCAGCCGCCCGCGCTGAAACACATGCTGCGCCAGTCCGAGAACCGCGTAACCAATCTGATAGCGGCGGGTATCTGCGTCCTGCTCGACATAGCCTTGCGAGGCCAGCGTGTTGAGCATCCGCTGTGCAACGGCCGGGCTCAGATCCAGCCGGCGCGCGACCTCTCTGACGCCGAGCGCTTCGTTCGAACTTTTCAGGAGGCCGAGGATGTGAAGGCCCTTTTCGAGGGAAAGGCTGTTAGACATCTAGTGTTCCTAATATCGAAACAGTGTTCCATATAGTGCACATTAAATGCACCCGCACCGTGTCCTGTCAAGATGAATGTTCACTATAGTGTGTCGTCATAGAGTGTGCGCGAACCGAAAAATCACCCGATGGATATACGGGCGATTGTCGGTCTCAATGTTCTGCGCATCCGGCGTGAGCGGGCTCTTTCACAGGAAGAGCTGTCGCATCGCTCTGGGCTCACGCGGGCTTATCTCAGCGGTCTCGAAGCAGGCCGGCGCAACCCGACGATTGTGTCGCTCAGTCGCCTGGCAGCGGCCTTGGGCGTCGAGGTAAAGGATCTGGTTTCGTAAATGACGACGATCGGATCTTAGATTTTCTCTCACTAAATCAATTTATTATGCGAGACTTTCGCAACGCTCTTCAGACCTCAGTGCCTTTTTGGGGCATCGGGAGGCTGTCGCCGGATCAGAACCTCGAAGTCGATCTGCATGGCAGATGACAGGGCCTCGACCGCGTCCAGCGTCGGAGAACTCAGCTCGCGTTCCAGCTTGCCGATGTAGCTTCGGTCAAGCCCGGCGAACACAGCCAGGCGTTCTTGCGAGAGCCCGCATTGCTGCCGACAGAGTCGAAGATTTCTTGCAAAAATCGCCGTGAGTTTCATGGGGAAAAATAATCAAATCGCGGCCTCATAGACCACATACTATAGTCATCATTCGCAAGCTCCGGGACTTGTGTCGCCGCTTTTCGATGATGATAATCGGCTCAAGGATTGTTGTTCTTTAGAACGTTACGGATGATCCTTGGCGGCTTACATCGCAGATTTCCGCATTTTGTTGCGGCTATAGAACTGAATTGAACATCGGCCTCACCACTCAGGCGAGGCTCATGAATGCCTTTTCATGCCTTTTGCTCGTGAGACGACGAATGATGGGTCTATCGATTTCACAGTTCAGAAAACTGACGCCCCGGGAAGTCGAGGTTCTCACCTGGACTTCGCAAGGCAAGACGGCCTGGGAAGTGTCCGTCATCCTGAGCATTTCGAAAAACACGGTGAACACCCATCTTCGAAATTCGAAAGACAAACTCGACACGTCGAATGTCGTTCATACTATTGTTGAAGCAGTGCGGCGGAATCAGATCAAGATCTGACGTCACGCCATAGTTAACCTTCCCCTCCAGTTCGTCTGTTCATCGGTCCGTTTTGTCCCGATCCGCTGCTGGCCGTGTCGTCAGCGGTCCTGTGCTTCCTGTTGTTTCGCGTAGGAGTGTCCCATGGTTTCCGAGACGGTTTGGTCCTCGCCGCAGTTCGCCATTCAATTCCCGCCCCTTGATCGCAGTGGGTTTGCCTTCGAATTTCTCCGACGAAACAGCGATTATCGATCTGACTTTGCTGCCTTTGCCAATGAAGGCGGCACGGTTTCGACACGCAAAGCCCGGCAGGTCCTGACGACCCGATGGGGGATTGCCTTTCGCGCTGGACCCTGATGTCCCTGCATGGCTGGCGCACCCTCTTTGGCGCCCCGATCTTGATCCGGAGGCCATCGTCGTTGCTGACGCTCCAGCCGGATTTTCAGGATGCCTGGAATTTGATCCAACAGATCTGCCGGCATCGGTGAGTGGAGTGGATCGCGATAGTGCGGTCTACGTTCCAGCCACTGAGGTGAGTGCCAGTTTGCGGATCTGGTTTGCCGGGAGCGCGCCACCCTCCAGACTGGCTGTCATGCTGGCGATGGACGCGGATCTCGATATTCGTCTGCACAGCCTGCGACGAATGCACGGATGGCTGACGCGCAAAGAGGCGGGGCCTGCCATGCGCCAGCAACAGATTTCAGCATTTCATCGCCATCGCTTCATTCTCATGCTGCGGATCCTGGACGGGCTTCGTGACGGCGCAACGAGGCGTGAGATTGCCAGTGTCGTCTTCAGTCGTGACTTTCGGACCATCTCGGCCGTGGACTGGCAAAATACCTCTGCGCGACGGCACCTTGCTCGTCTTATCGCTGAGGGCAGGGATTATGTCGGCGGTGACTACCGTCGCATCTTGCGGGGTAGTCCGACCAAGGGACAGCTTTTCCGCAACGCCGCTCATAAGCGCGCCAGCTCCGCATGAATGGCGGTGTGGCCGGCGTTCGTTCGCGGGGGGACAGGTTGCTTGCTAGCGAATTCTGTCACTCCGCCGGACCGCATTTTTTTCGCCACTGTCGCAGCCGACCCGCCGCTTTGACGGCAGCCGCGATGGAGGCAGACGATGCAGGAAAAAACCGACAGCACCTGGCCGCGCTTCGTGCGCACCCCCGAAGCGGCCCGCCTTCTCGACCTTTCGCCCCGCACGCTCGAAAAGCATCGCTGCGACGGAACCGGGCCGATCTATCACAAACTCGGCGGCCGCGTTGTGTATACCGTCACCGACCTCAACGCCTGGATTGATGCATCCGCACGGCGGTCCACGTCGGAGGCCGTTTCGAGCCCGCGCATGCCGCAAATGTCGATGGCCGCTCGCGCCATTGGAATGACGCGTTGATCGCCCGGATGGCCGCGATGCCCGGGCACAGGACATATCAGGGACAGCAGCTTGAGCTCTTTCAGCCAAGTGGCGGCAATATCGCCGCCCGCGATGCGCAGGATCTCATGTCCTGGCCGTTCTTCTCACTGGCCAAATCCCGCCGCGTGACACCGATCGATTTTCGCATGGGCGAGGTATCGATCCGCGTGGAGGCGACTGCCGAACACGGCATGGCGACGATATGGGACGCGGACATCCTGATCTGGGCTGCGTCGCAGATCGTCGAAGCCCGCGACAATGGCTTGCGCACATCCCGGCTGATGGCGGCCACCCCTTATGAAATCCTCACCTTCATCCGCCGGGACGATTCCGCCCGCAGCTACGAACGGCTGAAGGCAGCCCTCGACCGGCTGCAATCCACCACGATCGCCACCACGATCCGCCAGCCATCCGAACGGCGCCGGCATCGCTTCTCCTGGATCGCCGAATGGAAGGAGCGGCTTGATGCCCAGGGCCGCCCGCTCGGCATCGAGCTCATCCTGCCGGACTGGTTCTACGCCGGGGTCATCGACGATGCGCTGATCCTCACCATCGACCGAGACTATTTCGATCTCAGAGGCGGCTTTGAACGTTGGCTCTACCGGCTGGTGCGCAAGCACGGCGGTCGCCAGACAGGGGGCTGGAGCTTCGATCTCAAGCACCTGCATCTGAAGTCCGGCAGCCTCTCGCCCCTCAAGCATTTTGTCTATGACCTGCGCGGCATCGTCGAGCGTCAGCCGCTGCCTGGCTATCGCCTGGGACTCGTCACCGATCCGGACGGTCGTACCCGCCTGACCTTTCAACCCACCTCAACCGATCCGTCTGGCATCGCTGCGTTGCGCGCGCCGCGTCGCCGGACGATCAGACTGTGAGCAAGCTGTGGACAGACCCGTGCTATTGAGGACCACGAGGTCCGTGCTACCGGGGACCGGATTCCCGTGCTATCCGGGACCGAAAGCGGACTTAAACCTCCGTATTCCCTCGGTTATTCGCTCCCCTAACGTTCCTAACCTGGATTCCTTCGGGATCTTTCTAACGGACCGCCCTGCATCGGCGGCCGGTGGATCGCATGAAGCGTCATACGCCTGCACCCTCATTGTCCCCCTCTCGCCTTCCACCTTGGGAGCGGGACGATGAAGATGGGGACGCACAGTGGCAGCATTTCGCCCAGTCGAACGCTGGTTGAGCTGACATGGCGCGAGAAGCGGATCGAGCACTGGATCCGCTTCGGTCGCATCGCTGAAGAACAGCGCATCGATCGCCACCGCCGCATCGTCGGCTTTACGCCCGGTAGCGTGTTCGCCTTCGTCCGTTGGGCGGCGAACGATTACGGCACGGTCGTTTCCCGTATCGATATTCTGCGCGCGGTGGCGGCAGGCGAAGCGTTCCAGACGCTTCCCTTCGTGCGTCCCGGCGGCGACATCCTGTTGCGCATCCATGGTTGGCCGAAGGTCGAGACGGTGCTCAACACCATCGACGGGATCGAAGCACTTGGCATCGATCCGGCCGAGGTCGCGCCAAATCACTGGCGGCATGTCCACAATCGCCTCAGCGTCAACGAGCCGTTTCGGACCTACACCCGCGAGCAGCATCGTGCCTGGCTCAAGCGTAGAAGCTTTCTCCCAACCGCAGGCCACACCACCGCCAACGATCGCACTGGAGGCACAGCATGACGCGCTTTGCATGGGTGATGGTGACATACTTTTCGGCACTCACCACCGGTGCTTCGGCATTTATCGAAATACCAAAGATGCTGATCTGGAACGCCAGCGCCAGTGCGCCGGTTGGGCTTTATCGAGTCGTTCCGGTCGATCGCATCGACGTCACCGATCTGGCTGTGGTCATGCCGCCCGACGAGCTGGCAAACTTCCTTGACGAGCGTCGCTATCTGCCGAAGGGCTTGCCGCTTCTCAAGCGCGTGCTGGCGCTCGGTGGCACCGAAGTTTGCCGCTCCGGCACTGACATCACCGCTTACGGCATGAGTTACGGACAGGCTCGCGGGCGCGACAGCCAGGGCCGATCGCTGCCCGTCTGGCAGGGATGCCGGCAGATCGCCGAGAGCGAAGCCTTCTTCATGAACTGGGATGCACCCGACAGTTTCGACAGCCGCTATTTCGGACCGCTTCCCCTCACAACCGTCGTCGGCCGGGCGGTCCCACTCTGGACGGCCGACGATCCCCATCCGGCCGCAGAGAGTTTCCACGAGCCGGTATCCGACGAGCCGTGAATGGCTTGCTCCCCCACCAACGAAAGGATTTATCCATGACCCAGATCGGGACCTTCACCCGCAACAGTGACGGCTTTTTCGGCCGCATTCGCACGCTCACCCTTGATGCCGAGGTGACCATTTTGCCAGCCGATGAGACCGACGCCGAAAATGCGCCGAACCATCGCATATTCGGCGATGGAATTGAGGTTGGCGCGGCGTGGGATCGCACTGGGGAGAGGGCAGGGGCGTATCTGTCCGTGACCATAGATGATCCGTCCTTCGTCGAGCCGATCCGCGCCCGGATGTTCGAGTCTGGCACCGAGAAGGATGTCTGGGCCCTTCACTGGACGCGCAAGACGCGGCGCGATGAACAGGGGTGACCGCCATGCGCTGCCGTCCTTCCCGCGAACCTTCAGGCGTAATCCCCTTGATCGATCGAGCGCTGATCAATCCCCTCGACCCGATCGCCTGCAAGCAAGCCGTTGCGCGCAGCGCAGGTCAGGGGCGGTGGCCTGTTTTCCGGGAAGTGGACACGTCATCAGGCGTCGACCGTCCGGAAAATAGTGGTCGGCGGCGAAGCCTTGCCCTTGACCGAAGCGAGCACGATGGCAGGCTCATGGCGTTTCTGGACGGCGGTGCTTACGCTGCTGTCCCGACGATCACGGCGATGTTCGTCGCGGTCATCATGATCGTCACGCAGCCATGCATAGCGTTGGCTGATCCCCTGAAACCCGATGCTCTGTCGGATCGCGCAGTCACGATCGCTTCGCTGTCCGATCCATGGGCAAAGCATATCAATGAAGCTGCCAGCCGTTTCGCCATTCCCGAACGATGGATAAGCGCCGTCATGCAGGCCGAAAGCGATCGTGACCCGCTTGCCGTCTCGCCGAAAGGCGCGATGGGCCTGATGCAGATCATGCCGGCGACATGGACAGAATTACGCACCCGGTATCGCCTTGGCGCCGATCCTTATCAGCCACGTGACAACATTCTCGCGGGCGCTGCCTATCTCGCAGAACTGCATGATCTCTATGGCTTCCCGGGTTTCCTCGCGGCCTACAATGCCGGCCCAGGTCGCTATGAAAAACACCTTGTTTCAGACGAACCACTTCCGTCCGAGACTGTCGATTACGTTGCGAAGATCCTGTCGCTGATCGACGGGGATCCAGCGCCCGTCATGTGCAAGCGAGTTCAGCCGTCACGCTCTTCATGGTCGATTGCGCCGCTGTTCGCCGCGCGTTCTCCCGCCGGAAATAGTGATGATAACAGGACCGCCAATCTCCCCTCCGACCGTCCTTCTCACGACCGTGCGATTGTCGATCTGTCGGCGCTTACACCGCCGTCCGATGGCCTGTTCGTGGCCCGCAACGTCGAACAGGAGGCATTGCGATGATTGTCGTGGTCTCTGTTGTTGCATGCGGCTGGATCGTAGGGATTGCGGGGTGGGGAGGGGTAGCGGGAGACACGACCGAGGGAGGGCGAGATAAAAGCAGGCGATGTGCGCCTGTGTTCGGTCGTGTGTTTTCAGTGGCTTATGGCGCATTTGCGCGAGGTGCGCCTGATCGGCGCAGCCTGTCTATTTGCCATTTTAGCAAGGATTTCCGGGAGCTTGCGCGATGTGCGGGACCGGGGACATGAGCGGTGAGGACGATTTCCGCCTCCGGCCTGGCCGTATCCGCTCCACCCGAACGCAACAGGCGCGGCCCTTCATCGCCCAAGCGCTCGCGGCCGCGGAGCGGGCCGGTGGCAGCGTCTCGCGCTCCGGCAAGATCAGCTCGGGCAGCCGCTCGCGTTTCGGGCGCGGCCAGCGTGCAACCGTGCAGGCCAATCGTCTGCTCACCAGCCGATCGCGCAACACAGTCATCAAGACGCGCGTCGTCCGGCACACTGCTCGGGCCGCGCCGTTCTCCGCCCACCTCAGCTATCTCCGGCGTGAGGGCGTTACCCAGGATGGTGAGAAGGCGCGGCTGTTCGGGCCGGAGACCGAGGACGCCGATCCAAAGGCCTTCGCCGAGCGGATCCAGGACGACCGGCATCATTTTCGCTTCATCGTCTCGCCCGAGGATGCGGTAGAGATGTCCGGCCTCAAGAGATACGCCCGTGAGCTCATGGGACGAATGGAGAAGGACTTGGGCACCCGCCTCGACTGGGTCGGCGTCGATCACTGGAATACGGATAACCCCCACGTCCATATCATTCTGCGCGGGCGCACCGATGACGGCCAGGACCTCGTCATCTCCCGCGACTACATCAAGGAAGGCATGCGCGCCCGCGCACAGGATCTCGTTACCCAGGAACTGGGGCCCCGCACCGATCACGAGATACGCCGCAATCTGGAACGCCAGATCGAGGCCGAGCGTTGGACCAACCTCGATCGCCAGCTTGCTCGAGACAGCTATCGCACCGGCGTCGTCGATCTCGCCCCGCACGCCGCTCAGCAACCCGACGAATTCCATGCGATGAAGGTCGGTCGGCTGCGGAAGCTGGAGACGCTCGGCCTCGCCGACCAGATCGGTCCCGGTCAGTGGGTGATGGCGGACAATGCCGAGGCGACGCTGCGCGAGCTGGGCGAACGCGGCGACATCATCAAGCGCATTCATCGTGGCCTGACCGACCGTGGCATCGAGCGAGGCACGGCCAACTATGTGCTCGCCGGCGAAAGCCTCGACGAGTCCGTCGTTGGGCGGTTGGTCGATCGTGGTCTCGATGATGAGCTAAAGGGCACGGCCTATGCCGTGGTCGATGGCACCGACGGGCGCACCCATCACATCAAGCTGCCCGACCTTGATGCCGCTGGCGACAGCGCGCCGGGCTCGATCGTCGAACTGCGTAAGTTCGATGATGCGCAGGGCCGCCGCCGCGTCGCGCTCGTGGTCCGCTCCGATCTCGACATCGAACGGCAGGTCAGTGCGTCCGGCGCGACGTGGCTCGACAGGCAAGCGATCGCCCGCGAGCCGTTGGCGCTCGGCGGCGGTGGCTTCGGCGCGGAGGTGCGCCAGGCGATGGACAGGCGCGCCGAACATCTCGTTGGCCAGGGTCTCGCCGAGCGGCAATCGCGCGGCGTCAGCTTCTCGCGCGGTCTCATTGACACGCTGCGTCAACGCGAGTTGGACGCTCTCGGCCAGAAACTCGTTACAGACACCGGCCGGCCGTTCACCAAAGCCGAGGCCGGAGAGTATGTCGCCGGCACTTATCGGCAGCGCTTTGCGCTCGCGTCTGGCCGCTTTGCCATGATTGACGACGGACTCGGCTTCCAGCTCGTGCCCTGGACGCCATCCCTCGAAAAGCAAATCGGCCAGCATGTTTGCGGCGTCTCGCGCGGCAATAGTGGTGTCGACTGGAGCTTCGGGCGCAAGCGCGGGCTCGGAATGTAACCAACCAAGGAAGGAACACGCCATGTCGGCGACCAAGATCCTGTGGGGCCAAATCATCACCGTCTGCCAGATCGTCCTCATGACGATCTGGGCGGCGACACAGTGGACCGCTTGGCGGCTGGGGTTCCAGCCGCAACTGGGTATCCCCTGGTTCGAGCTGGCGGGCTGGCCGATCTACTATCCGCCGGCCTTCTTCTGGTGGTGGTATTTCTACGATGCCTACGCACCGCCGATCTTTGTCGAAGGCGGATTGATTGCTGCTTCCGGGGGCTTCATCGCTGTTGCCACGGCGATCGGCATGTCGGTCTGGCGCGCGCGGGAGGCGAAGAATGTCGACACCTACGGCTCCGCCCGCTGGGCGGGTCCCGACGAAATCAAAGCGGCCGGTTTGCTCGGCGCCGATGGTGTCGTGCTCGGTAAGCACGATCGCGATTACCTTCGCCATGACGGGCCGGAGCATGTGCTATGCTTTGCGCCCACGCGGTCCGGCAAAGGCGTCGGCTTGGTGGTGCCGTCGCTGCTGACCTGGCCTGGCTCAGCGATCGTCCACGACATCAAGGGTGAGAACTGGACGTTGACCGCTGGCTTTCGCGCCCGCCATAGTCAGGTCTTGCTCTTCGATCCGACCAACGCGAAGTCTGCCGCCTACAATCCGCTGCTGGAAGTTCGCAAAGGGGAATGGGAGGTTCGCGACGTCCAGAATATCGCCGACATTCTGGTGGATCCGGAAGGCTCGCTGGAAAAGCGCAATCACTGGGAGAAGACCAGTCACGCGCTGCTGGTTGGAGCGATTCTCCATGTCCTCTATGCCGAGGCTGACAAGACACTCGCTGGCGTCGGGGCCTTCCTGTCTGATCCAAAGCGGCCAATCGAGTCGACGCTGGCCGCCATGATGAAGACGGCGCATCTGGGCGAGGCGGGGCCTCATCCCGTCATCGCGTCCGCCGCGAGGGAACTGCTGAACAAATCCGATAACGAACGGTCCGGCGTGCTGTCGACGGCCATGTCGTTCCTCGGGCTCTATCGTGACCCTGTCGTCGCCGAAGTCACACGCCGCTGTGATTGGCGCATCGTCGACATCATCGGTGCAGAACATCCGACCACGCTCTACCTTGTGGTGCCACCGTCCGACATAAACCGGACAAAGCCGCTGATCCGCTTGATCCTCAATCAAATTGGACGCCGCCTGACCGAGGAGCTGCAGGCGAAAGGCAACCGCTATCGGCTTCTCCTGATGCTCGACGAATTTCCGGCACTCGGCCGCCTCGACTTCTTTGAAACTGCGCTTGCCTTTATGGCCGGATATGGCCTCAAGGCATTCCTGATTGCCCAGTCGTTGAATCAGATCGAGAAGGCTTATGGCCCGAACAACTCTATCCTCGACAACTGCCATGTGCGCGTCAGCTTCGCGACCAATGATGAGCGTACGGCCAAACGGGTATCCGACGCGCTCGGCACCGCCACCGAGATGAAGGCGATGAAGAACTATGCCGGCCACCGGTTGTCGCCGTGGCTGGGGCATCTGATGGTCTCACGCTCCGAGACGGCACGGCAGTTGTTGACGCCGGGCGAAATCATGCAGCTTCCGCCTTCGGACGAGATCGTCATGGTGGCCGGCGTCCCGCCGATCCGGGCGAAGAAGGCGCGGTACTACGAGGATAGCCGACTTCAGGAGCGTATCCTGACCCCGCCGACGCTGACCAAGCCAAAGGCAGGACAAGCCGACGACTGGAGCAGTCTGGCCCTGCCCAAGCCGCTCGACCTGAACACGCTCATCGCGACGCAGGAGGTGGCAGACGACGACCCGACGGAATCCGAGCCTCGCCATCAGCCCGAACTCAGCCGGACGAAAACCGTCGAACGTAAGGATGTGATCGAGAACGAGTTCGAGATCAATTCCCGCGATGAGGTCGAAGAGGACGCCGCCCGTTTCAGCCGCATGAACCAGACCATACGCCAGGTGGCGCGGCAGGCCGCGCTCGACCCAGGTGATGGTATCGAGATGTAGGAGAAGATTGTGATAAAATCTCCGAAGAAGCAGCGCCTTTCTGTCTATCTCGATCCTGATGTCATGAAGGCGCTTGTGGCGTATGCTGCGCGGCGCGATCAATCGTTATCACTGATCGCCGAAGCGGGTATTGCGTCTTTCCTGTCGCCGGACGCGGCCGAGCGACAGGAGGCCGCTACCACGAAACGGCTCGACCAGTTGGACCGCCGCATGACACGCATTGAACGCGATGTCGGCATTTCCATCGAGACGTTGGTAGTGTTCGTGCGATTTTGGTTGTCGACGACTCCAGCCCTGCCAGAGCCTGCCGCACAGGCTGCACGAGCCAAATCAAGCGAGCGCTATGAGGCGTTTGTCACCGCCTTGGGGCGCAGGCTGGCGAAAGGTCCCAAGCTAAGACAGGAGATTTCCGAAGACATTGGGCAAAGTGGCCACGACGACCGGTGATCTTCTTTCATATGCGATGTGTTTGTCATCGGATTAGCCGCCGGAAATCTCGTAGCATCGTCCACTTGATTTCCTCTCCGCTCGAATAACCGTGTATCCAGCTGCCTTCAGTGCCGCCTCTTGTATCCGCCAAGTCCTGACCAATCGTGCTGACCCGCGCATACTCATAAATCGCCATCAAACGTATCATTAGGTTCTAGACCTCGATTGAGGAGCGTCTCACAATGGCAAAATCAACCCAAATGATACGCCGATACGTGTCTCACGGATGATGTCTCAGTATGTATACCCAACGATACATTTGTTGCGGCTCCCAATCAGCCGCTTTATCGGCAGACCTTGAACGATCACGGCATCTTTTAACGAAACTCGTGGTAGGATGCTGAAGATCGGCTTCGTTGGTTGTTTTGCTGACGCATTCGATTGGCTATTGGACTTGATGCCGTAAGCGTCAGTCGGGGCCTTTCGCCATGCGCCGGTCGAGCATGGCGAAGGTTGCCCCGCGCCCGGGCAGTCGAGCCATCGGCATCAGTTCGCGATCAACAGCAAACTTGTCGCATTTTCCTTTGGGGCGGGCCGATGCAGCAAAGCCGGCTTACGACTGCCGGTCATCTTACAACCTCTCAACATTGTCAGGTTCCTTGTTCTGAGGACGTGTGCTATCCTCTTGCCCGACGAGCGCTGAGACCGTCTTTGTCTACTGGGATCTGAACATGATCGAGCGACACCGAACCACAGGCATGGCACTGGTGGTGTCGCATCCTGTTTGCAAAGCGCGTTTCGTGCCTGCGACAGGTCCGGCCAAGACCATGCGATCGCGCGTTCAGGCGGGAATGAACTTTCTGCCTTTGGCGCTTGTACTTTGGCTGTCATTGACAGTAGCGTCCGCAGTTGCATGCGAAGCCATGCGCTTTACAGAAATTCCGATCGTCAGAATGTCAGCATCGCCTGCCAAAGATGCCGTGCGACTGGCCTATCCGCAGTCCCGTTTTTCCACCGATGGCAGGACGCTGACGCTTGATGGCCAGCACTGGTTGGATTGGGGCGAAGTGAGGAGTGTGGTGCCGGAAGAGATGCTTGAAACGCCGACGGTCGCCGAGCAATTTCGCTATATATACCCGCTCGAATTTGATCTTCGCCAGCGGGAGGAGGCCTTCTTTGATCCGGGACGAATACGGAATCATGGCTTCTTTTCCACCCTTTATTTCGCGGAGGAAGCAAGCTCCCGGCGCAGCCTCGTATCGGTGCGACATGAGGGACTCGGCAACGCTTCATTCCAGGTTACTTCACGCAATAATGTCTCCTGCCAACTCGCAGCGGCACTCGCTGCACTGGCCGATATGAAGCAGGATTTCAGTCCCTTTTTTCGAGAGGTTGGTGGCGGCTTCTTCTGGCGCAAGGTCAGCGGGACAGATCGTCTGAGCCCGCACAGCTTCGGGATCGCCATCGACCTCAATCCCAGACTGGGAGGCTATTGGCTTTGGTCGGGCGCTAGACCCGGAAAAGTCGGTCGCTATGACAACCACATACCGGAAGCCATCGTCCGCACGATGGAGAGTTTTGGCTTCATATGGGGTGGCAAGTGGCACCACTATGACGGGATGCATTTTGAATATCGACCTGAGATCATTATCCATGCCAGGATGATGAAACCCTAGCCATCCATGCCCGGATAACAAGGAAGGAACGGCAGAATGACACCCTTCGTTCAGAATGAGAAAATCGTGTCAGGCTCATCAGGAACCCGCTCTACATTTCCTGCAGTGCTGCTTGGATCTATTCTGAGCGTGGTTGCCGCACTCGGCATGGGTATTCCTGACGTGCGCGCGCAGGAACCGAGCTTCGACTGCCAGCGCGCGACGAGCAAAGCAGAGCATGCAATCTGCGGCTCTCCACAACTGATGCTTCTCGACCGTCAGCTCGCTGAGCTCTATGCGATCATCATGGGCAAGGCGGGCGCCGCCGAGGCATCGCAATTGAAGCAGTCGCATCGCAATTGGCTTGTCGCTCGCGATGCCTGCACGACCGTAGATTGCTTGTCCAAAAGCATGCTGGAGCGGTTTGGCACACTGGTCTCGGAGAGCGGAGGGGCAAGCACACAAGCCCAAACCAAAACGCGGTCTACCTCCGGGGATATTGTCGAGACTTATACCGCCGTCATTGCTCAAGCCGATCGACGCAATTCCAGCGGTGCGTCTCTTCGTTCGGTCGCAGATATCCTGGCGCAGGACCGGGCAAATGTGCATCGGTTCGGCATCCGGCAAACGGGCGACAGCGAAGACAGCTTTTTTCGCGACCGAGTTAATCGTACCCTGCTCCCTCGGCTGCTTGCGCGTGGCCGGGTAGAACCCGACGCCGAGCAGGCTATTCTGTCCGGGGGCGATGTCGCCATTCGCGTTGAATTGCACGGGCTATCCGATACGGTCGAGTCCGTCAGCGTACAGCTCGACAACCCTGGCGTATCCTCGCTTGTGTCCTCGGCGCAGCCCATTCTACCGGGGCCGTTTTCCCGGCAGAAGAACCCTGCCGGCAGTTGGCTTTCCGCACCCCAACAGCAACCCGCGTCGGGGCAGGGTGATCCTGGCACGGCGGCTCTTGGTAGTGCACCCGCCGGCGGCCTCGAGCAGGGCGCCGGAGAGGGCGTTTTCATTCAGGGCAATGAGGAGATTGCGAGGCATCTGGCCCTCTGGGTCATCGGCCAGCGTCCGTGGCTCGTGCGCGAACCCGGCGTCTATCTGGAGTTCAGCAACAACCCATTGCCGCCGGATTTTCCAACAATGAATTACAATGGCGCCAAGGGCCGCGAGGAGATTGCGAGGGTAACCAACCAGTATCTCGACGCGATCGCCGCGAAAGCGGCAGACTACGCGTTACCGGACAGGATCGCGGTTGATGTCAGGGTGTCCTTGACCCAGAAGGTTGACGGTTCGCAGGTCCGGTTAACACTTAGCGACGTCTCCACACCCCATGCAAATATGGGACTGGAAGAGACGGTCCCGGCGGCGTTGCGCACGCTTCAAATCCAGTCTCCCTACGATTCCGGAATGGCGAGGCTGACGGAGGTCAGGCCGGTGCCCTTGCCGCTTCCCGAAGGCCTGGCCAAGGACAAGACAGAGGTTACCCTGGGGTCGAAGCCCGACCAATGGGTGGATGTCTTTCCGGAAAACAACGTCTATGTGCGTTTTACCCTGGCCCTTCGGGAAGGCCGAATCATACTTACCAAGGCTCCTGGCAGGGCCCCAGGCAACCACAACGTGGCCGCCGAAATCCAGATGCATGTGCTCGACGCCGTCCTGATCCGCCAGCCATGGGGAGGGAAGAAAGGCGCGCGTCCCGACGAGATTATCGTTCATCACTGGGAGGTTGAAAACACCGATGCGCCGATGTCCGTCGCGAGTCTGGACAGTCTTGAGGAGGTTGCCGCGCGTTACAATCTCGGGACGAGCAACGACGGAAGACTGATCCATCTCAATTCTTTTCTCCGTAAGGAGTTGGGTCTTGGCACAGAGAAGGGGGGGTGGGGCGATAGCACCAATCGTGCGGCCGATCTGGCTCTCCGGGCTGCAGCCGTGATCCGCGCCTATCCTGAACGCAAGCTGGACGTGCTTCTGGCCGTAAAGCTTGCGTTCGACGCCATGCTACCGGCCGAGCGTGATGCAATTCTTCCAGTTGGCTTCCAGCCTACGGCGCAGGACTCGTCGATGAACGACCTAGAGTGGAGCATCGCACTGAGGGAAGCGGAGCCGTATATCCGGAAGGCAATGCTTGCCTCCGCGCCGCGACTTCCTCTGTCCGTTCGAAGCTATGTCAACGCAAGGCTTGAAGAATACTCGCTCGAGCTTGGCGGATTTCCCGTTCGTGTCGAAGGCGGGCTGGATTGGCTGCCTGTACCGCCAGCGGAGGTGGGGCTGAACTGCCGCCCGTAATCGGCAGGTCGCGTGCGCGGCGCCGACTGAGGCGCCTGGCGCTGATAGTATTGCCGCCTCGAAACCATGCAGGAGGCGGATGATGGAGTATTTTTGCGGACTAGACGTTGCGACGGTGGAGACGGCGGTTTGCGTCGTTGACGATCATGGCGAGGTGCATCTGGAGGTGAAGGTGGCAACCGATCCGCAGGCCTTGCTTGCGGCTCTGAAGCCGTTCCTTTCCCGTCTGCGGCGTGTCGGCCACGAGGCCGGCTCGCTGTCGCCGTGGCTGCATCCGGAGCTTGTCAAACTTGGCATTCCGGCTGTCTGCCTGGAAACGCGGCATGTGCGCGCGGCGATGGCGGCGCAGCGCAACAAGACGGACCAGAAGGATGCGCTGGGCATTGCGCATATGATGCGCACCGGCTGGTTCCGCCGTGCCCATGTGAAGACGCCGGAATGCTACCGGCTGCGATTGCTTCTGACGCACCGGCGCAACCTGAAGCGCAAGTTTCTCGATCTGGAGAACGCCATCCGCCATTCCCTGAAGGCATTCGGCATTCGCCTGAAAGGCACGGGTCGGACCGGCTTCGAAGCGGCGGTTAGAGAGGCGGTGGCGCAGGATGAGCTGACGCGCGACCTGATGGATGCCATGCTGTCGGCGCGCGCAGCGTTGTGGAAGCAGTACAAGCGGCTGCACCAACTTGTCGTGCAGTTTGTTGCCCGCCATGAGCTTTGCCGACGCTTCATGGCGATACCGGGTGTCGGGCCGGTGGCGGCACTTTCGTTCATGACGGCGGTAGAGGACCCGGCGAGGTTCCGCCGTTCGCGCGATGTGGCAGCCTACTTCGGGCTGACATCGCGGCGATGGCAGTCTGGCACGTCGATCGATGTGCAGGGGCGAATATCGAAAGCCGGAGACCCCGACGTGCGGCGCGCGCTCTACGAGGCGGCGTCGGCGCTGATGACGCGCTTTCGCGGCAAGGACAAGGTGAAGCAATGGGGTGAGAGCCTGGCCAAGCGCGGCAGTCACCGCAAGGCAACGGTCGCGGTGGCGCGCAAGCTGGCGGTGATCATGCACGCCATGTGGAGCGACGGAACGTTTTATGTCGGCGACCCGTCGGCGAGCGAGACGGATCTGGCGGCGCGGGCAAAGGGCAAGGAGCTGAGGCTTCTGGGTGCCCAGGCGTTGCGCGGCCTATGATGCGGGATGCAGATGGGAGCGAACAGTTTACCGCCGCTTTGACGGTGGTGTGACGGACAACACGGCTCCGCGTGAGCGGATGGGAAAGGTACAGACCAGGAAGACGGGACGCACGTTATCTTGCCTGTGGCCGCACCGACGACAAGACGGGTGGACCACGTTTTGACTGCCTGTGACGTTGCCCCGTCCATCCGATGGTAAAATGCACCGCGATGGCAAAAGCGCTGCCAAAGGTCAGCCCGAAAAAGCCTTCGATGCGTGCGCAAGAGTGCACGGCGTACCCGACCCCGATGATCACCGGCAGTGGCGTGTTGCAACGTCAAACATTATGGATTTTAATCAACAGCAGGAAAGGTTGCGATTATGGAAAACACACCAAAAAGTCGACCGATTAAGAGCGCAAGATAAAGGAAATCCCCGATTTCCTGCAGATCGACGAAGAGGCGGCCCTCGCGCTTCTCGAACGCTTGCGTCTTGCCTCGAATGATCCGCGACGGCTCTTGTTCGCCCTGGATTTCGAGGTGGGGGAAATCTCGGTGCCTGTCCTGAAGCGAGAGACGACCATAACCGAGGACGAACTGAAAAACATCGTCATTCCGATCAAGCCCGAAAGGCTGACCCTCGTGGAAGACATTGCTGGCACGCGAGTCCTGCTGGAACGTCAAATCGAGCAGCAGGCGATAGCAGAAAATGCCGGTTTTCCAGACGACTATTACGCGACATCAGTCGATTCTCTCAGGGCGGCCATGCTGAACTTTGAAGGCGGCCTGGAGCTCGTGACCGAGGGCGTGGGGCAGTACCAGGGCATTTTCCAGGCCTCGCCAAGCGCCAAGCCACCACTTGTCGCGCAAGAGCTTCAACGTTTGACATCGCTGATCCGGGAAACCTATCTGGTCGGTGCCAAGCTCAGCCTCGGCAAATACGACGAGGAACGAGGAGGCTTTCCTGCCAGGCTCGAGGGCTTCTATCCCGTGGTCCACGATCAGGACGTCACCCGATTCCGTGAGGGGCCACCCGATTTGGTAACGAACGATCGTGACGGCTATGCCTTCCTGCCGGCAACCGCGATTGACGCGGCCAGAATTGCGACATTCCAGCGCGGCAACGAGATCATGACCCTGGTGCGCGTACGTCCACTCGGTATCGACAGGTATCAATTGGTGGTGTCGCGACCGAGCGAAGTCATGATTGGCCCGCTGCTAAAAGGCGGCCCTGCTCTTCAACGCATTGCACTGACAATCGAGATGGCCGCCAAACCGCAATTCGGGGCTGCGTCGCCACAGATGATTTCTCCACCCGAACGGTTTTATCTGGACCATGAAACGGTAGACCTTTTCGCCCTCGCAAGCGCTGCGGAGCTTTATGATGACGATGCCTTCCGGCGGATGATGCTCGAGCGCATCGCCAAGGAGCGGTACTATGCGAAGAACGAAGCCGTGGCCCCCTGGGGTATGTTTTTCGAAAACCCGCATCTCGAACTGACCGACCAGATTTTGACGGAACTGTTGCCCGCCTTCACCGACTGGACGAAGGCAAGAGCGGCGGCTCTTCCAGACAAGGTGATCCTCTCAATCATGGGCCGCCATCCGGTCACTGCTTGTCAGGAATTTCGCGAACTGGAACGTGGCAAGACCGAACTTACAGTCAGCGCACGCTATGACGATATACTGGGAGCCCGCGCCGATGCATTGGCGCAGGGGTTCGGCCGGTATGTCAGTGGTTCTTCGCCCCTGCCCGGCGGCGACAGGGTCTTTGCCATGTCGGGCAGGCCGAGCCAGACAACCCGGCTGACGGATTTCCTGACCTGCGAGTGGCTGAGGAGCGATTCCGATAACGACATAGGCCAGAAGATAGCGAAGTCGAAGACCGACACGTTACCTTATGTCGATGCCATCGTCGTAGCACAGGCTCTTCCCAGCCCGGGATCGATAAAGGGTCACCCGGACGCTTTTGACTATCACCTGCGGCTGGAGGACGTCAGCATCAAGCCCGTCGAAAGGGGTGATGCAGATCTTCCCGGATTCCGAGGCGTGCTCGTGTTTGACGCGCATGTCGAAGGCATCGACGTATGGTCCAAGGAGAATGGGAAGCCATCAAAAATCGTGAAAAGCGTCAAGCCGGAAGACTGGCAGGTGGCGCTGCCTCAAAACGCGGCGGCTATGGACATGTTGGGGCTAACACTCGGCGCGAAATATGAGGAGTTCACGGCCCTTGCCGCGCAGCGACTTCCTGATGGTATTTCCTATCACAGCATCGCCAGAGAAAGGCGCGGACTTTTCGATGAGGCTTCGGCAGTTGTCAAACCCGATGGTACCGAAACGTTTCTGGCCATCACTCGCTCGGTTCAGGAAGGCAAGCAGGTCATCGGCCTGATGCGTCACCTCGTCTTCGCGCCGGGCAAAGCAACCAGCCAGGCTGTCAGGGACAGTCTGGTTAAAAAATACGGTGCGGCCAGTCGTGAGGAACGAGGCGAACTCTATTGGGGAATCCCGTCGAAAGAAATCGACGGCTACCAAGTGTGTGGCGGGCCGATGCAATTTGTGCATTCCGACGCGCCGACGGCCATGCCCGATGAAAAGGATAAAACTGTCCAGGACAAGACCGGGATATGGTCGGAGGCATGGAATATCTTCGGCTGGCCACGTGAAATCCAGGGAATGCCCGAGCCTTTCGTAAAGAATGCTCTACCTTATTGCGGACCGACCATCTCGGCCCGCGTCCGGGAAACGATCGGAGACCAGGTGGATCTCACTCTCTGGATCCACGATCTCAATTTCGCGATCGAGCTCGACAAGCGCAGGGTTGAGGAAAAGGTCACCCTTGATATCGATCTTTAGTTTCGGGAGAAGAGGCTGCAACAATCGGCATCCTTAAATTCTGGATCACGGCAGCGCAGCAATATGTTTGACTGTAAAACGGTATGAATAGCACTCACCTGCCACTGAACTTTCATCCGGCAGCGATTAGAGCCTCGGCGATTTTTTGATACGCCAAGTGGCGCGGTGGGAGCAACCGGTGGAAACGCGTAGCTTTCACATTGCGCAGCGTTGGAACCGGTTGCGGCGATGGTTCCGGCATAGGCAGCCGGGGTCTGGTATCCTGCGCCTATCCGGAGTAGGCCGGCCTAATACGCATCCTCACTGACTAGAACCCATTTGCCCATTGTCTGCGCCCTATGGACATGATGCGCCAAGGCTGGCTTTCGAGCTTTCGCCAGGCATCGCAGCAGTGAGCGACAATGTCGTCGTAGGATTTGAAGATGCGGTTCGATAGCCAGTTCTCGCGGATCTTGACGGCGATCGAGGAACGCGTGAACGAAGGCGACCTTCCCGACTGGCGAAAGCTTCGTAAGGTCGTGAAGAACGCTGTAAACCGACCACCGTTCTATGGCCAGCCCATTGCAAAGCCCGGTCTCAGGTGCTTCCTTAAGACTGGTACCAGGCGAATTGAAATAATGCGTCCGAATCTGGATTAGATCGAACGATCTGGAGGGCCTTACGTGAAGATATATACACTGACAGTGTTATGTTCTCTTTTCTGCTCGCTGGGTTGGGCTGCCGATGCTGCCTGCACCGCGCCAGAGCAAGTTCACCTCCGCCCAAGTTTGGACTCAAGATTCGAAAGCGTCTGGACGGCTTATGCACCAGCCAAGGGGTGCATCGATCTAAAAATGTTGATCGGAAAGTCGGTTGAGATCACGTCTTCACGGGTCGATAAGTTAACCGGCTGGATCGGTGACACGCTTCTTCGCGATGACTTCAACAACCTTGTCGAGATTACCCCGCAAAACGCGAGGATTGAGGTTACCGAATTGGGTCAGGAACATCCTTATCGGAAGGCGGTACATCCATTTGAAATCCGCGTTCGCAAGGCCGCCCTGGCATCGACAATTCTTGACACTTACTGGGTATTTCGGGGTGGGGAAGGGATCTCCCCACCTCAGGCCATTCTCACCGACGGAATGAGCGAAATTGTTCGCTTCACCTGCCCTCGGGGCGAATTGTCGACACCCCGCGACTACGGGGACTTTTCGACGGATCGACGGTTTGAGGCAACGCTCAAACTGGAAGACCGCACACCAGTAGATTGGCTGGAGAACTACAACTCGAGAGTGGACGGAACCGGCAGGCATCTGGGGATCAATAACGAGTATCTCGGAAACGCAATCCCAGAAAATATGACGCAACGGCATAGGTCATTCGCAGACTCCCAGGTCATCTGGTTAGGAACCGGCGCCACGGCGGCCCGCAACCTGGGAGCGGGGCCAGCCTACGCGGCACTCAAGCAGTCCTGTCGTGTCGGGACGAGTTTCGGGAGCGGGGAAGCGGACATCTGCACCAGGGTCCCCCGCGAAACGGGTAGATGCGGCGGTTACGCCGAAGTCGGCACGCTCACGCGCAAAGCGGCCGACGCCTATGCCATGATCAGCGAGCGCATGTCTCTTTCCGAGCTGAAGCCTTATTGGGAGAGCTATGCCAATACGCTGTATTTGGTGAGAAAATGTCGGACAGACAATACGCTGGACTCTGACTGCGCAGTGGAACAGCTGGAGCGTCTAATGCTGAAATTTGAACCGGCACTTCCAGCAAACCTATCATTGGACGAAACCGTTGCGCCGGATGTCGACAGCTATCCCGTGCCCGATGCCGAACTGCTTCAGGAACTCACGAAGCATGGCTTCTCCGCCGAACAGCTGCAACTGGCGAAGCTGGTCGGAGAGACCCTAGACTTTTCCTACGTCCTGCAGTTTGACAAGGAAAACAGAAAAAGCGACGCCATTCTGATTGTCTTGCATCACAAACAGGCCGGTCGCGATCTCTCGCGCATAATGATCGACCCCATAGCTGCCGTCCATGATCGTATCGGCGGCAAGGTGATTGCACCTTATATTGTTTCCAACCGGGCGCGTGAGCAAAAGCATCGTCAGGTCACGGGCGGGCAATCTGTTAAGGTGATGCACTTCGTCGAAGGATCGAGAGATCGGCATCCGGTGCCGATCGACCAGGGGCCCAGACCGGTCGCGCATGCCGTGTATGCGGCGCGGGGCGAGATCTTCCCGGATGGTGAGATAGCCGCCCAGTGGAGCATTAGTCATCGAGGATCGCCCGCCATCCCGGAGGAGGTTATTGCCAGGGACATCCTCGATGAGGAGCAGCGGGAAAAGCAACTGCAGGCTCTCGAGCGCCGCATGAAGGAGGACACGGAGCGGGAAAGACGTGAGGCTGCGGCCGCCGCCGCGAAAGGCTATATCTACAAGTCGCCCGAGTTCTGGGAGAAGAACTTCACCGATGGAGATCTTGTTCGAAAGGTGTTTGATGGAAAGTCTCACGCCGACGATCGCCTTATCCTCGGCTGGTCTGTCGCTTATGATGATCAATGCCGGCGATACCTCGGCGAAAATACATATGTTTTCAAGGACTCGGTCGTTACCACGTGGCGCAACGGTTACGGCCGGGTAGTCGATCGCCGAACGCATCTCCAGGAATTTCATGTCGATATCCGCTTTGCCGCGGCAGTTGATCGCGGCCGCCAGTCGCGACTTCCGGCAGCTGAAGCCTTGTCGGCACTCAATTTTGGCGGACAGCGTTTGAGCTTCGACTTTTCGCGTATCCGGCAAGCGGCTGAGAAAATCGCTCAGCCCTATCGTGACTCCCTTGCGATTATCGCTGCTGGAGGCTGCAACGGTCCCGTCGCGCAGCAGTATCATAGAAACCTGCTGTGGAGTGTTGGACAAAGCCCATCGGCGCAGCAGGCTCCTTTCATGCCACGACAGGAGGTCGAGGCGATCACCGACCCTCCACCATGAACTGCTTGACGGGCATCATACTCCGATGCCGGCCGGAGGGGGCATCCACCCCATCAGTTCACTCGCAATGGCGATCCTTTATCGCGGATAATTCTCGCGCTTAGGTGAAGTATTCTCATATTGAATAATGGCGGTGCCAAAATTTACCATGAGATCGGAAACATGCGCCAAATGACGTAGGCAGGCAACACGCCGGTGACGAGATATTTTTCCTAACAGCCTGTTTTGATTGAACTTCGTTCTTTTCTTTGGCTGCCTCTATTCAGTTTTGAAATATGCTATATTTGAATAAACGTAATTGTTGACCTGTGCGTGCTGAGCTACACCCGCTTCCAGTGTTAAGAACTGGTATACGGGGGTAGCAATGGTGGGGATGAGTGTATGGAACTGGTACAGTTCCGTGCGAAAAGTGAGCGAGCTCGATGCGCTTAAGCATTGCTCCGCGCTCATCGTCGCAACGGTTGTCCTGTCCTGTTGCGTTGCCACAAGTTCCGCTGCGGCCGAGACGGTCTACTCGACGATTGCTACGGTCACTGCCAATCATCCGTCGATATCCTCTGTCCGTAAGCTCCAACGCTCCGCCGATGAGGATCTGACGGAAGCGCGTTCGGGCTATTTTCCGGTCATCACGCTCGACGGTAAGATCGGCACGACAAAGGTTGATCAACTCACGGGCAATGGCGGGACGCACACATCCGAAATCGCCGGCGGCGTGAGCGTACCCCTGTATGACGGGATGCGGACGCGCAACCTGACGAGAGCTGCCAAAGCCAGCCAGGAAGTTGCCGCGTTCGAGGTCATGAACCAGCAGGTCAAGGTTGCCTTCGAGGCAGCGCAGGTCTTCATTGATGTACAGCGCACGCGGGAGCTGGAAACCGTCAGCCGCGCCAACGTCGGTCGTGTCAACGATCTCAGCCGCAAGCTTGCGGAGCGGGCCAAGAGCGACCCGGGTTTGCGCTCGGAAATAACACTGGGTGCGGCGAGCGTGACGGAGGCCGAAATCGAAGCCAACATCGCCTCTCAGGACGCTGTGCTCGCTGCGGATCTCTTTCTTCAGCTTGTCGGCCGCAAGCCGAACGCCCTGACCCAGGTGAATCTCAGGTCTCTGGCCTTACCTTCCTCGATGGAACAGGTCCTGCAGACCGTGACCCTCGATCATCCATCCGTCCGTTCCGCCAATTCTGAAGCGGAGAAGGAAATGGCGAAGGCGGAGGCAGATCGGAGCCGGCTTCATCCCAATATCGACCTCGTCGGCCAGATCCGTGCCGGTGAAAACCTCGACGGGAATATCGGGCGGGACAATTCCAGCTTCGTCGGCCTGAAAATGTCCTTCAAGTTTTCGACGGGGGGAGGGGATATTGCGCACGCGAGATCCTCGACGCTGCGCGCCGAGGCCAGCAAGGATCAGGTGCTTGAGGCGCAGTTGCGGGTTCGCAAGCAGGTGTTGACGGTCTGGTCGGAATGGCAGGTCGCAAACAAGAACTACCAGACGATCGTCAAGCGCAAACGCAACAGCGACGAGATGATGCGGGCCTATGAAGGGCAGTTCGCCGCGGGCGGGCGCAACCTTCTCGAATTCTTCTTCGTGTTGAAGGAACAGAACGAGGCGCGCAAGGCCGAGGTCAACGCAAGATACGACCGCATTCTCGCCGGCTTCAAGCTGCTGGCGGCCATGGGACGGATGCCGGCCTCCGGCTGACGACCGTCGCCAGAACGACACACAAAAACGAACCTTCCGCATGAGCAGGCGACCCGTGGAGGCGCCGCAAGGAGAGATCATGTCGCTTCGTCTCAAGATCGTCCATGCCGATGGCACCGCCGAAATCATCACTCTGGGTGGGAATGACCGGCTCGCTTACGCGCCAGGAACCGTTGTCAGCATCGATCAGATCGACGGGTTGAAGGGGGCATCGATCAGTGCAGATGGCACGCTCGTTCTCGTCTTCTCTGACGGCGAGGTGGTCCTGGCAGGCATCCCCCTTGATCAACTCCAGCAAATGGAGCCGATGATTGATCCGAACGCGGTCGAAACCGCTTCGCTCGGAGGTGATCAGTCTGACGATACGTCCGGTTCGATGAGCGGCCTTCTGGGGTGGACCTATCAATCTGCCGGTACGTCCGTCGACACGTTCGGCCAGCCCATAGCAACGGGGTTTGAAAGCGCATTGATCCAGACCGGCGCCGGTCTTCTGGTCAACGGCGACGGCACACGCGCGGGGGAGAGCACCCTTGTTCAGAACGCCGTCCCCGTGATCGCCGGTACGGCGCGTAGGACTGTGGTCGAAGATCTGACCCCGACAATATCCGGCACGCTAACGATCAGCGACGCCGATGACGGGCAGTCCCTCTTTGTGGCACAGGCGGATCAAGCCGGTCTCTACGGACGGTTCACCCTGCTCAGCGACGGAAGCTGGTCCTACGTGCTCGACAACGGCCGCACCGAAGTCCAGGCGCTCGGCGCCGGCCAGAACCTCACCGAGAGTTTTGTCGTGCTTTCTGCCGATGGTACAGCATCGCAAACGGTCACCGTTGCAATCACCGGCACGAATGATGCGCCTGTGGTGAGCGGTGCGGTGCTGGGTTCTGCGACGGAAGACGGCGCGGTGGTCTCGGTCAATGCGCTCGCCAATGCCTCGGATGTGGATGCCGGGACGGTTCTGTCGGTGGTGGCACCGTCCGAACTTCCGTCCGGTGTCAGCTTCGACGTGGCAAGCCAGAGCTTCCGGCTTGATCCGAGTGTGTCGGCCTACCAGTCGCTGGCGGCAGGCCAGACGATAGAGGTCACCGTCCGCTACGGCGTCTCGGATGGCACGGCAACGACACCGGCAGAGGTGCGCTTCACGGTGACCGGCACGAATGATGCGCCTGTGGTGAGCGGTGCGGTGCTGGGTTCTGCGACGGAAGACGGCGCGGTGGTCTCGGTCAATGCGCTCGCCAATGCCTCGGATGTGGATGCCGGGACGGTTCTGTCGGTGGTGGCACCGTCCGAACTTCCGTCCGGTGTCAGCTTCGACGTGGGCACGCAGAGCTTCCGGCTTGATCCGAGTGTGTCGGCCTACCAGTCGCTGGCGGCAGGCCAGACGATAGAGGTCACCGTCCGCTTACGGCGTCTCGGATGGCACGGCAACGACACCGGCAGAGGTGCGCTTCACGGTGACCGGCACGAATGATGCGCCTGTGGTGAGCGGTGCGGTGCTGGGTTCTGCGACGGAAGACGGCGCGGTGGTCTCGGTCAATGCGCTCGCCAATGCCTCGGATGTGGATGCCGGGACGGTTCTGTCGGTGGTGGCACCGTCCGAACTTCCGTCCGGTGTCAGCTTCGACGTGGCAAGCCAGAGCTTCCGGCTTGATCCGAGTGTGTCGGCCTACCAGTCGCTGGCGGCAGGCCAGACGACGGAGGTCACCGTCCGCTACGGCGTCTCGGATGGCACGGCAACGACACCGGCAGAGGTGCGCTTCACGGTGACCGGCACGAATGATGCGCCTGTGGTGAGCGATGCGGTGCTGGGTTCTGCTGCGGAAGACGGCGCGGTGGTCTCGGTCAATGCGCTCGCCAATGCCTCGGATGTGGATGCCGGGACGGTTCTGTCGGTGGTGGCACCGTCCGAACTTCCGTCCGGTGTCAGCTTCGACGTGGGCACGCAGAGCTTCCGGCTTGATCCGAGTGTGTCGGCCTACCAGTCGCTGGCGGCAGGCCAGACGATAGAGGTCACCGTCCGCTACGGCGTCTCGGATGGCACGGCAACGACACCGGCAGAGGTGCGCTTCACGGTGACCGGCACGAATGATGCGCCTGTGGTGAGCGGTGCGGTGCTGGGTTCTGCGACGGAAGACGGCGCGGTGGTCTCGGTCAATGCGCTCGCCAATGCCTCGGATGTGGATGCCGGGACGGTTCTGTCGGTGGTGGCACCGTCCGAACTTCCGTCCGGTGTCAGCTTCGACGTGGCAAGCCAGAGCTTCCGGCTTGATCCGAGTGTGTCGGCCTACCAGTCGCTGGCGGCAGGCCAGACGACGGAGGTCACCGTCCGCTACGGCGTCTCGGATGGCACGGCAACGACACCGGCAGAGGTGCGCTTCACGGTGACCGGCACGAATGATGCGCCTGTGGTGAGCGATGCGGTGCTGGGTTCTGCTGCGGAAGACGGCGCAACCGTTTCGATGAATGCGCTCGCCAATGCCTCGGATGTGGATGCCGGGACGGTTCTGTCGGTGGTGGCACCGTCCGAACTTCCGTCCGGTGTCAGCTTCGACGTGGGCACGCAGAGCTTCCGGCTTGATCCGAGTGTGTCGGCCTACCAGTCGCTGGCGGCGGGCCAGACGACAGAGGTCACCGTCCGCTACGGCGTCTCGGATGGCACGGCAACGACACCGGCAGAGGTGCGCTTCACGGTGACCGGCACGAATGATGCGCCTGTGGTGAGCGATGCGGTGCTGGGTTCTGCGACGGAAGACGGCGCGGTGGTCTCGGTCAATGCGCTCGCCAATGCCTCGGATGTGGATGCCGGGACGGTTCTGTCGGTGGTGGCACCGTCCGAACTTCCGGCCGGCGTCAGCTTCGATGTGGCAAGCCAGAGCTTCCGGCTTGATCCGAGTGTGTCGGCCTACCAGTCGCTGGCGGCGGGCCAGACGACAGAGGTCACCGTCCGCTACGGCGTCTCGGATGGCACGGCAACGACACCGGCAGAGGTGCGCTTCACGGTGACCGGCACGAATGATGCGCCTGTGGTGAGCGGTGCGGTGCTGGGTTCTGCGACGGAAGACGGCGCGGTGGTCTCGGTCAATGCGCTCGCCAATGCCTCGGATGTGGATGCCGGGACGGTTCTGTCGGTGGTGGCACCGTCCGAACTTCCGTCCGGTGTCAGCTTCGACGTGGCAAGCCAGAGCTTCCGGCTTGATCCGAGTGTGTCGGCCTACCAGTCGCTGGCGGCAGGCCAGACGATAGAGGTCACCGTCCGCTACGGCGTCTCGGATGGCACGGCAACGACACCGGCAGAGGTGCGCTTCACGGTGACCGGCACGAATGATGCGCCTGTGGTGAGCGGTGCGGTGCTGGGTTCTGCGACGGAAGACGGCGCGGTGGTCTCGGTCAATGCGCTCGCCAATGCCTCGGATGTGGATGCCGGGACGGTTCTGTCGGTGGTGGCACCGTCCGAACTTCCGTCCGGTGTCAGCTTCGACGTGGGCACGCAGAGCTTCCGGCTCGATCCGAGTGTGTCGGCCTACCAGTCGCTGGCGGCAGGCCAGACGATAGAGGTCACCGTCCGCTACGGCGTCTCGGATGGCACGGCAACGACACCGGCAGAGGTGCGCTTCACGGTGACCGGCACGAATGATGCGCCTGTGGTGAGCGGTGCGGTGCTGGGTTCTGCGACGGAAGACGGCGCGGTGGTCTCGGTCAATGCGCTCGCCAATGCGTCGGATGTGGATGCCGGGACGGTTCTGTCGGTGGTGGCACCGTCCGAACTTCCGTCCGGTGTCAGCTTCGACGTGGGCACGCAGAGCTTCCGGCTCGATCCGACTGTGTCGGCCTACCAGTCGCTGGCGGCAGGCCAGACGACGGAGGTCACGGTCCGCTATGGCGTCTCGGATGGCACGGCAACGAGCCCGGCAGAGGTGCGCTTCACGGTGACCGGCACGAATGATGCGCCGGTGGTGAGCGATGCGGTGCTGGGTTCTGCGACGGAAGACGGCGCGGTGGTCTCGGTCAATGCGCTCGCCAATGCCTCGGATGTGGATGCCGGGACGGTTCTGTCGGTGGTGGCACCGTCCGAACTTCCGGCCGGCGTCAGCTTCGATGTGGCAAGCCAGAGCTTCCGGCTTGATCCGAGTGTGTCGGCCTACCAGTCGCTGGCGGCGGGCCAGACGACAGAGGTCACCGTCCGCTACGGCGTCTCGGATGGCACGGCAACGACACCGGCAGAGGTGCGCTTCACGGTGACCGGCACGAATGATGCGCCTGTGGTGAGCGGTGCGGTGCTGGGTTCTGCGACGGAAGACGGCGCGGTGGTCTCGGTCAATGCGCTCGCCAATGCCTCGGATGTGGATGCCGGGACGGTTCTGTCGGTGGTGGCACCGTCCGAACTTCCGTCCGGTGTCAGCTTCGACGTGGGCACGCAGAGCTTCCGGCTTGATCCGACTATGTCGGCCTACCAGTCGCTGGCGGCAGGCCAGACGACGGAGGTCACGGTCCGCTATGGCGTCTCCGACGGCACGGCAACGACACCGGCAGAGGTGCGCTTCACGGTGACCGGCACGAATGATGCGCCTGTGGTGAGCGGTGCGGTGCTGGGTTCTGCGACGGAAGACGGCGCGGTGGTCTCGGTCAATGCGCTCGCCAATGCCTCGGATGTGGATGCCGGGACGGTTCTGTCGGTGGTGGCACCGTCTGAACTTCCGTCCGGTGTCAGCTTCGACGTGGGCACGCAGAGCTTCCGGCTCGATCCGACTGTGTCGGCCTACCAGTCGCTGGCGGCGGGCCAGACGACAGAGGTCACCGTCCGCTACGGCGTCTCGGATGGCACGGCAACGACACCGGCAGAGGTGCGCTTCACGGTGACCGGCACGAATGATGCGCCTGTGGTGAGCGGTGCGGTGCTGGGTTCTGCGACGGAAGACGGCGCGGTGGTCTCGGTCAATGCGCTCGCCAATGCGTCGGATGTGGATGCCGGGACGGTTCTGTCGGTGGTGGCACCGTCCGAACTTCCGTCCGGTGTCAGCTTCGACGTGGGCACGCAGAGCTTCCGGCTCGATCCGACTGTGTCGGCCTACCAGTCGCTGGCGGCAGGCCAGACGACGGAGGTCACGGTCCGCTATGGCGTCTCGGATGGCACGGCAACGAGCCCGGCAGAGGTGCGCTTCACGGTGACCGGCACGAATGATGCGCCGGTGGTGACTGCGGATCATGTGAGCCAGACGGCGGAAGAAGGTTCTGCCTTCAGCTATGTGGTTCCCGAAGATGCCTTCACGGATGTGGATGCGGGTGACGTTCTGAGCTTTGAGGCCTCTGGCCTGGCGGCCTGGCTGTCCTTTGATACGGCGACGCGCACCTTCTCCGGCACGCCGGCGAATGGTGATGTCGGATCATTCAAGGTGACGCTGACGGCGCGCGACGGGGCCGGTGCTGCCGTCCAGACGATCACCTTTACCGTCGGCAACGTCAACGATGCGCCGGTGGTGACGGGTGCGGTTCTGGGGTCTGCTGCGGAGGACGGCGCAACCGTTTCGGTCAATGCGCTGGCGAATGCGTCGGATGTGGATGCCGGGACGGTTCTGTCGGTGGTGGCACCGTCCGAACTTCCGGCCGGCGTCAGCTTCGATGTGGCAAGCCAGAGCTTCCGGCTTGATCCGAGTGTGTCGGCCTACCAGTCGCTGGCGGCGGGCCAGACGACGGAGGTCACGGTCCGCTATGGCGTCTCCGACGGCACGGCAACGACACCGGCAGAGGTGCGCTTCACGGTGACCGGCACGAATGATGCGCCGGTGGTGACTGCGGATCATGTGAGCCAGACGGCGGAAGAAGGTTCTGCCTTCAGCTATGTGGTTCCCGAAGATGCCTTCACGGATGTGGATGCGGGTGACGTTCTGAGCTTTGAGGCCTCTGGCCTGGCGGCCTGGCTGTCCTTTGATACGGCGACGCGCACCTTCTCCGGCACGCCGGCGAATGGTGATGTCGGATCATTCAAGGTGACGCTGACGGCGCGCGACGGGGCCGGTGCTGCCGTCCAGACGATCACCTTTACCGTCGGCAACGTCAACGATGCGCCGGTGGTGACGGGTGCGGTTCTGGGGTCTGCTGCGGAGGACGGCGCAACCGTTTCGGTCAATGCGCTGGCGAATGCGTCGGATGTGGATGCCGGGACGGTTCTGTCGGTGGTGGCACCGTCCGAACTTCCGTCCGGTGTCAGCTTCGACGTGGGCACGCAGAGCTTCCGGCTTGATCCGACTGTGTCGGCCTACCAGTCGCTGGCGGCAGGCCAGACGACGGAGCTCACGGTCCGCTATGGCATCTCCGACGGCACGGCAACGACCCCGGCAGAGGTGCGCTTCACGGTGACCGGCACGAATGATGCGCCTGTGGTGAGCGGTGCGGTGCTGGGTTCTGCGACGGAAGACGGCGCGGTGGTCTCGGTCAATGCGCTCGCCAATGCCTCGGATGTGGATGCCGGGACGGTTCTGTCGGTGGTGGCACCGTCCGAACTTCCGGCCGGCGTCAGCTTCGATGTGGCAAGCCAGAGCTTCCGGCTTGATCCGAGTGTGTCGGCCTACCAGTCGCTGGCGGCAGGCCAGACGACGGAGCTCACGGTCCGCTATGGCGTCTCGGATGGCACGGCAACGACACCAGCAGAGATCCGCTTCACGATCACAGGGACAGACGACGTGCCGATTGTGGTGGCCGATAAGGGCACGATGACCGAGGATACGGTGTCTCAGATTTTTGACGTTCTGGTCAACGACACGCTCGACAAGGATGCGGGGGCGAGCAATGCATTGTCGATCAGCGGGGTTAGCGTTGTTGGTCCGACCTATTATGGGATCGACGCCAACGATGTCCGAGTGAGCTTCAATCAGGACAACAAACTGTTGGTGGAACTCCTCGGTTCCGACTGGCAGAAGCTGCCGAAAGGCGCCTCGATGGTGCTGAAGGTAAGCTACAGCATTGAGGGCGACCATGGGAGCGTCGGAGGCACCCTGGATGTCACGGTGACAGGCATCAATGACGCTCCGGTGCTGGATGCCTCCGCCGATCTGAGCGTCACCATCACGGAGGATGCCGGTGCGCCGCATGGTGCCGTCGGTTTCCTGGTCTCTGATATCATCGATCCTGCCACGAGTGGCGGCGCTCTCGACAATGTCTCGGATGCGGATCTGTTTGCGGCTAGCGGGATCGCCTTGTCGGGCATTAATAGCGATCACGGCACCTGGTACTGGTCGCTCGACAACGGCACGACCTGGATAAAGATCACTTCCGCGTCGGAGAGCAAGGCGCTGCTGCTCTCTTCTGACTATCGGCTCTACTTCCAGCCTGCTGCCAACTATTCCGGTACGGGTGATGCCGCGCTGACATTCCATGCCTGGGATCGCAGCTTTGGAACGCCCGGAGACACGGTCGATCTCACCGTCGCTGGTGCCACGGGTGGCTCCACCGCCTTCTCAGTCGCAAGTGATACGGTGACCGTGACCGTCGAGGCGGTCAACGATACCCCCGTTCTGACGCTCCCGCAGCCGGGCTCGATTGCGGAGGCGGCGAATGCCTCGGCGCAGGACATCGCTGCGGTAACCGGCAATCTGACGGTGTCGGATGCCGATATCGGCGATCTTCTGACGGCAAGCGCCGGAACGCAGACACTTTCCTGGAGCGGCGGCCCTCTGACGAGCGCGCAAGTGGCCGCGCTGACGGCGGCTCTCGCCGATGGAACGCTGACCTTCGGCGATCCGGTGACGGCCAACGGCGCAACGCAGACGATTGGCTGGACCTGGGACCCGATGGCGGCAAACCTGGATTTTCTGGCGAAAGGCCAGACACTGACGGTCAGCTACGACATAACCGTCGGCGACGGTCATGGTGCCTCCGCGACAAAGACCCTTGCCTTCACCATCACCGGGACCGACGACAAGCCGCTCGCGCTCGCCGATAGTGGCACGATGACGGAAGACGCCGCGGCGACCTCGTTCGATGTGCTGGCCACCGATACGCTCGACAAGGATGCGGGCGCGCTCAACACCGTCACCATCGGCAATGTCGCTGTTTATAGCAACAGCTACGGACTGACGGCGTCTGATCTTTCCGTGACGGTGACCGCCGACAATCGGATCCAGGTGGCGCTCACGGGTGCTGGCTGGCAAAAGATGTGGAATGGGGAGCAGATTCCTGTAACCATCACCTATCGTCTCAATGGCGACAATGGCGACTACTCCACCAACCAGCTTCAGCTTACGGTTCTGGGCCGCAACGACGCCCCCGTCCTCAATGCGGACATGGATCTCTCCATCGTCTTGGACGAGGGCTCGACTTTGCCCCGTGTCGGCGGCGGCATCCTCGTGTCCAGCCTTGTCAGCCGGGTTGGGACCGGCGGGCCTGAGAATGTCACCGACGACAGCTTCGTGACCGGTATCGCTATTGTCGGCGCCGATACCAGTCATGGAACGTGGTACATCTCGACCTATGATGACACTAATGGCGGCTGGACTGCCTGGAAGGCGCTGGGAACGGTGTCGGACAGTCATGCGATGATCCTGCGCGGGCAGGACCGGCTTGTCTTCGTGCCGGCGGCGGGTTTCAGCGGAACGGTGGACGCTGGTTTGACCCTCCGTGCCTGGGACGGCAATGGCGCCACCTATGGTAGCTATTGGAACACCACGACCAATGGCTGGACGACGGGCTATTCCGCCGCAACCGATACCGTCTCCGTGACCGTCAATCATGTCAATCACGATCCGGTCATCAACGAAGCGACCTCGACGCTCAGTGCCGCGACTGACGAAGACAAGGCCGTGACCGGCTCAATTGTCGCCGAGGACGTCGATGGTGACACACTCACCTATGCACTTGCGACCGGCAGCGCTCCGGCGCATGGCACGGTGACCTTTACCGGCAGTCGGTACACCTATACGCCGGTTGACAACTACAATGGAGCCGACAGCTTTACGGTTGTCGTGTCCGACGCCCATGGCGGAACAGACACCGTTCTGGTCAATGTCACGGTGGCGCCGGTTAATGACGTGCCGGTTCTGGGTGGCGACGTCGCAGGTTCGGTGAAGGAAGACACGACACTTTCAGCAAGCGGCACTCTCACCATCGTCGATCCAGACGCCGGCGAGTCCAGTTTCGTGCCTCAGACCAACGCGTCAGGCCACTACGGAACCTTCACCGTCGATGCCTCCGGTCACTGGACCTATACGCTCGACAACGACAAATCCGACGTCCAGGCACTGGGCGAGGGCCATACGCTGTCGGACACGTTTACCGTCACCTCCGCCGATGGCACTGCTTCGAAGACGGTGACCATCACTATCGATGGTACCAACGACGTGCCGGCCATCGACGAAGCGACCTCGTCTCTCATCTTGTTGACCGACGAGGACAGGGCGGTCACGGGCACGATTGTCGCCGGTGACGTCGATGGCGACGCGCTCACCTATGCGCTTGCCAACGGCGGCGCGCCGACGCATGGCACGGTGACCTTTACCGGCAGTCGGTACACCTATACGCCGGTTGACAACTACAATGGAGCCGACAGCTTTACGGTTGTCGTGTCCGACGCCCATGGCGGAACAGACACCGTTCTGGTCAATGTCACGGTGGCGCCGGTTAATGACGTGCCGGTTCTGGGCGGTGACGTCGCAGGGTCGGTGACGGAAGACACGACACTTTCAGCAAGCGGCACTCTCACCATCGTTGATCCGGACGCCGGCGAATCCGGTTTCGTGCCCCAGACCAACGCCCTAGGCCAATACGGAACCTTCACGGTCGATGCCTCCGGTCACTGGACCTATACGCTCGACAACGACAAATCCGATGTTCAGGCGCTGGGCTTAGGCGATACGCTGACGGACACGTTCACCGTCACCTCCGCCGATGGCACCAACTCGCAGACGGTGACCGTCACTATCGATGGTACCAATGACATGCCGGTTACGGTGGCCGATATGGCGTACATGTCAGAAGATTCTCCGGCAACCGCATTCAGAGTTCTCGAAAATGACACGCTCGATCGTGATGCGACCGCGTTGAACACCGTATCCGTGACGGAGATCGCAATTGAGGACAATCCGTACGGCTTGACGGCGGACGATGTGCAGGTTTCTATCCTAGCAGATAACAGGCTGAATGTTACGCTAGGGTCGAAGTGGCAGCTTCTGCCGCAAAGCGTCAGTAAGCAGATCACAATCACCTATAGCCTGGAAGGCGATCCGGGCGCGTCCTCGAGCAGCACGCTGACGATCAACGTAGGCGGTAGCAACGACGCCCCCCTTCTCGACCAGTCTGTCGATTTGGCCATAGCGGTGGAGGAGGGTACCGAGCTTCCCGGAACAGGCGGTGGAATTTCGCTATCCGCTCTAGTCGATTTTGTCGGAGGAAGCGGTCTCAACAATGTCAGCGACGACGGCACTATCCTCGGCGCCGCCATCGTCGGGACAAATACGGCGAACGGTCAGTGGTATGTCTCATCGAATAACGGCGAGACCTGGCAAGCAGTTGAGACCGTTTCGGACAGTCACGCCCTCATTATCGCGTCGTTCACAAGGATCGCCTTCGTTCCGAATCCCGGATTCACAGGCACGATGGCGGATGGCCTCGTCATTCGCGCAATCGACGATCTTATGTACGCTGGCGACTATCGAGATTTGACTGCACTTATCGGCGTGAAAGCTTCGATTAATACCGACCAAGTTCAGTTGACGGTGATTTCCACGAACCACGCGCCCGTGGCGATCGGCCAAAGCGTCACTATTGACGAGGACCATGCGTTGACGGGCACAGTCGGTGCGATCGATGCGGATGCGGGCGATACGGTGACCTTCACCGCAGTTGCGGGCTCTGCCGTGGGAGGCACCTTGACGGCCTTCGATTCGGCGACCGGTGCCTTCACGTTCGTGCCCAACGCGAACTTCCACGGAAGCGCTTCGTTTCAGTTCGTCGCCAATGACGGTCGTGCGACATCGCAACCCGCGACGATCTCGATCGATGTCGAACCGGTCAATGATGCGCCGGTGCTTGCGCTCACTCAACCCAATGCCATCGCGGAAGCAGCAAATGCCGCGGCGCAGAATATCTCGGCGGTTAAGGGCAACTTGACCATCAGCGATGTGGATCTTGGTGATGCATTGTCTGCGCAAGTCGTCGGATCACCGGCACTTGCCTGGAGCGGCGGTCCGCTGACATCAGAACAGCAGACAGCGCTGACGGCTGCTCTTGCAACAGGCGCACTCGCTCTCGGCAGCAGCGCCATTGCCAACGGAACTTCGCAGACAATTGCCTGGACCTGGGATCCGGCTGCGGCGAACCTCGACTTTCTCGCCACCGGCCAGACCCTGACGGTGACCTATCAGGTGGCGGTATATGACGGCACGGTCACGTCAGTGGCCCAGCCACTCACCTTCACAATCTCGGGTGCCAACGATGTGCCGGTCATCGGGGGAGGGACAACTGGATATGTCGTCAAGACCGGTTCGCTTTCAACGAGCGGGACGCTGACGATTGTCGACAAGGATGCCGACCAGTCAGGTTTCGTGGCGCAATCCAACGCTTCGGGCAAGTACGGAACGTTTACAACGGATTCGGAGGGACACTGGAGTTACAACCTCGACAGCAACAACGCCAGTGTGAAGGCTCTTGCTGGAACGGCGAAACTGACGGATACGTTCACCGTCACATCACTCGACGGAACAGCCAGCAAAACCGTCAGCGTCACGATCTACGGATCCAATACGGCGCCGGTCGCGACGAATGTCGATATCACGCCCGTCTTGTCAACGACAGAATTTCGGGTCAACACCAGCAATACGGGCTATCAGTTCCAGCCAAGCATCGCAACGCTTGCCGACGGCGGCTTCGTCATCGCCTGGGAGAATGCCAATTCCAGCAAAGTGGGAGATATCGCCGCCCAACGCTACGACGCTGTGGGCAACAAGATCGGGAGTGAATTCGCCGTCAACAGCGTAACGACCGGCGACCAGCAATATGTAAAGGTTGCCGCCCTGACAACGGGTGGATTTGTCGTGACGTGGGAGAGTACCGACGGTGGAAGCGACAATTCGGGATACGGCATCAAGGCACAGCGCTATGCGGCCGATGGGTCGAAGCTGGGTACCGAGTTCCTTGTGAACACCGTGACGACAGGTGACCAGACCCGGCAGGGCATTGCGGCACTGCAAGACGGAAAATTCGTCATTGTCTGGCAAAGCACCAGTGATGCTACCGATACGTTCGGCGCAAGCACGAAGGGGCAGATCTATAACGCCGACGGCAGCAAATCGGGCGGTGAGTTCCTCGTGAACACTACGACCGCGTATGACCAGATGGATCCCGAGGTCGAGACGCTTACCAACGGCAATTTCGTCGTGACATGGTACAGCTACGACGGGACGGTTGACACGAGCGGTGCCAGCATCCGGGCGCAGATATTCAGTGCCAGCGGACAGAAGGTCGGCAGTGAACTGCTGATCAACACGACCACGGCTGGTGATCAGATACAACCCAGTGTCACGGGCCTCGCCAATGGCGGATTTGTCATTACCTGGGGCAGTTCAGATACGGTCCTGGATACGAACGGTGGCGCGATCAAAGCACAAATTTATTCGGCAACCGGTGCGAAGGTTGGGACAGAGTTCCTCGTCAACACCTACCAAAACGGAACTCAGGAAAGGCCCGTCATCACCGCGCTGACAAACGGTGGATTCGTAGTTTCCTGGATCAGCGACACGGACAGCGTCGACACCTCTGCGGACAGCATCAAGGCCCAGATATTCGATTCCGCCGGCAACAAGGTCGGAAACGAGATCCTGGTCAACACCGTCATAACCGGCTCGCAGTTCGACCCCTCCGTTACGGCACTCGACAGCGGAGGCTTCGTCGTGACCTGGTACAGCGCCGAAGCCGGCAACCAGATCAAGGCACAGATCTTTGATGCCACTGGTCAACGCGTTCAGGAGGTTCCCAGCAGCGAGACGGTTTCCACGTTTGCCGTCTCGAAACTGCTGGCGGGAGCCAGCGATGCAGATGGCGACGCTCTGACCGTTACCGCGACATCCGCAACAAGCACCAAGGGCGCAACAGTCACGCTGCTTGATACGGATAGCAACGGCACCTACGATAGCGTGCGGTACGATACGTCGACATCCACCTCCATTGGTGCGCTGATTACCGGGGAAACGATAGAGGATACCTTCACCTTCACCGTTTCCGACGGGCGGGGCGGAACCAGTACGGCAGTGGCCAGCATCACCGTTGCCGGCAAGAACGACAATGCTGTCATCAGTGGCGTTTCCAGCGGTTCCGTCGAGGAAGATGGAACGTTGACCGCCAGCGGCAAGCTGACCAATGCCGACCCCGACGCCGGACAGGCTTCGTTCGTGGTGCAGACAGCAACGACCGGAAGCTATGGCACATTTGCCATTACGGCTGCGGGAGCCTGGTCCTATAAGCTGACAAACAGTCTCGCCGCCGTTCAGATGCTGAAGACGGGCGAGACCCTCACCGAAACCTTCACGGTCACCTCCTTTGATGGCACCGCGACGCAACCGGTGACCATCATCATCAACGGCAAGGACGACACGTCGGTCATCACGGGTACGTTGACCGGACTGGTGGCTGAGGACACTCTCTCGACGGCGACCGGCGCGCTTTTGGCCAAGGACGGGTCCACCGTGCTCGGCTTCATTGCCCAGACCGCAACGCAAGGGACGTATGGCACATTCGCCATCACTGCGGCAGGGACGTGGACCTACACCCTTGATAACAGTCGCACAGCCACTCAGGCCCTGGCCTCTGGTCAGTCGGTCAACGAGACGTTCACCGTCATATCCAAGGAAGGGACAGCTGCGAGCGTCGTGACCGTTACCGTCTACGGCACCGCGGAACCAGGCGAGAAGATCGACACGGCATCCTTGTCGAGCAGCGTCGGTCTCGAGTATGTTGGAACTGCGGCCGGAGACAAGCTCTCTACATCGATGTCCGCCGTTGGGGACATCAACGGCGACGGATACGACGACTTCCTGATCGGTAGCCCCTATGACGACGAGGGCGGCTCCAATGCCGGCGCGGTGTATGTCGTGTTTGGTTCGTCTTCAGGTGTGCAGTCAGGTCTCGGCACAATCACCGAGGGCGCCGGTGGTTTCAAGATCACCGGTTTGACCGCCAGCAGGACACTTGGCTACGCGGTGTCCGACGCGGGCGATGTGAACGGAGATGGTCGAGACGATTTCATCGTCGCGGATACCAACAGCAGTTACGTCATCTACGGATCCTCCAACCTATCGACTGTGGATTTGAGCAGCATCAAGGCCGGGGTCGGCGGGTTCTCGATCCAGAACGTCAACTTCGCGTTCGCGGCAGCCGGCGACTTCAACGGCGATGGTCATGATGACATCTTGATCGGTGATCGCTTCAATGATGTCAGCGCGTCAGACGCGGGCGCCGCCTATATCCTCCTCGGGTCGAGCACACCAGCGACGAATGTCGACATTTCGGCTGCCGTCAGTAACGGTACTGCGCTCCGCATTCTGGGAGAAAATGCAACAGACTACGCAGGTTTCAGCCTGTCTTCTGTCGGAGACTTCAACCATGACGGCTATGATGACATCGTCATCGGTGCTTACGGTAACGATACCGGCGGATCGAACGCCGGGGCGGCCTATGTGATCTATGGCTCGGCAACCGCAGCATCGACGATATACTTGTCCGACGTCGCGAACGGAATAGGTGGCTTCAAGATCTTTGGTGAATCACAGAACAATCAAGCGGGCTATAAGGTCTCATCAGCCGGAGACGTCAATCATGACGGCTATGACGATGTCCTGATTGGAGCCAACGGAACATCAACTGGCGCAGGCGCTGCCTATGTCGTTTATGGAACGCATACTGCGCTGACGACCGTTAATCTTGACAACGTCGCCTCTGGTTCCGGTGGCTTCAAGATCGAAGGCGAGGGATCATTCAACTATGCTGGCTACAGTCTAGCGGATGCCGGCGATATCAACGGTGACGGGATTGATGATCTGGTCGTTAGCGCCTACGGCAACCAGGAGGGTGGGACGACCGCCGGGGCCGCCTATGTCGTGTTCGGAAACGCGGCGGGCCTCAGCACTATCAGCCTCAGCGACGTGGCGGCTGGCACCGGTGGTTTCAAGGTTCTGGGCGATACCGGGGATTCGCTCGGGAAGACGTTGTCGGCGGCGGGTGATGTCAATGGTGATGGCTATGACGACATCCTCGTCGGGGCGCCTGACAGCGACGCCGGAGGAACGGACAGCGGAGCAGCCTTTGTCATCTACGGCAGTGCTAACTATGGCGGCCAGACCTATGTCGGGACCAATGACAGCGACAGGTTCAGCGTTGCAAACTCCTCGTTAGTCTCTGCTGACGGAGGATCGGGCTTCGATACGCTTGCTCTCGATGGCGCCAACCTCGTTCTCGACTTCACCAAGGTCGCGCAGGACGCCGTCAAGAGCATCGAAGCGATCGACATCACGGGATCCGGCGACAACCTGCTGCAGATCGCAGCAGCCGATGTGCTCGACATGTCGAGCAATGTTTCCGGTGGGGTGACGACACTGACCGTGAATGCCGATACCGGGGATACCGTCAGCCTGACGGGTACCGGCTGGACGAACGCCGGCACAACTTCATCGGGCGGTGTCGATTATGCGGTCTACAACAATGCCTCACAGCATGTCTCCGTGCTCGTTGACGATCATGCAAATGTGGTTCTGGCGGCATGAATATCATCGCGAGTGAGGTCGTCGCCGAAGAGGCGGGAACCTGGGCGTCCGTTGGCAAGCAGCAGCCGGATTTCATGCCGGCGCTGCTGGATGCTGTGCAGTTTTATGGGCGCCGGGGAAGCATAGCCTCGCTTGGCCGCAATTTGCCGCTCGATGAGGACAGGTTGCCGCGCGAGCATCTGGCCGAGGCGGCGTCGCATGCCCGGCTCTCGGTCAAGCCGCTGGCCGGGCTTGCCCTGCTGGGGAAGGCCAGCCTTCCTGTCATCGTGGAACTGGCTGACGGACGTGTCTTGACGCTCCTGAAGCGGGAGACGGCGGGCTATGTGGCGGGAAGCGGCGGACGCCCTGAGCCCGAGGGCTTCCTGTCCTTCGAGGAACTCAAACGGAATGCGCCGCGTGCGGCCTGGTACATCCGACCGGATTTCTTCTTCGACCACCGCAGCGTGCATTTTGATCTTCCCGAGCGGCGCCATTGGCTGATCAGCCCGTTGATGGCCAATGCTTCGACCTATGCCTATGCGGCGCTTGCCGGACTTGTGGTCAACGTGATCGCGATTGCCACGTCGCTCTATTCGATGGCCGTCTACGACCGCGTTTTGCCGAACAATTCGCTCGACAGCCTGATCGGGCTGACCAGCGGCGTTCTGATCATCATCGCCGCTGATCTGGTGCTCAAGATAACCCGGGGCTATCTCGTCGATGTCGCCGGCCGACGGTTCGATGTCGAGGCGGGGTCGCGGGTCTTTTCGCAGATGCTGTCGGTCCGTCCCGAGGCTAGACCCGCTTCATCCGGTGCGCTTGCGCAGCTGGTGCGCGAATTCGATTCCGTGCGTGATTTCTTCACATCCGCCACCTTGCTGGTGCTGGCGGATCTTCCTTTTGTCTTCTTCTACCTGGCCATCATCGCCTTCGTCGGTGGCTATCTCTTCTTCGTCACCCTGACCGCCATCACTTTGCTCATCCTCGCCGGCGTCGTGATCCAGTGGCCGATGAAGCGTAGTCTCGCCAAGGGGTTTCGTGAAAGCAACCAGAAGGCTGCGTTTCTGCACGAGGTGGTCTCCGGCCTTGATACGCTGCGCGCGTCCAATGCCGAGGCCTGGGCACGCCGGCAATGGGAGCACTTCATTGCCCAGAGTTCGGCAACCAGCATGGAAACGCGCGGCCTGTCGCTTGGTTTCGGCATTCTGACGGCATCGATGTCGCAGATCGCCTGGGTGGCAACGGTCGCTTTGGGCGCCGTGCTGGCGTCGCATTCGGAAATGACGAGCGGCGGCATCATCGCGGCCGTCATCCTGTCCAGTCGTTGCATCGCGCCCTTCACCCAGGTGGCCGGGTTGATGGCACGCTGGCAGCAGGTCCGGCTTGCCGTTGGCGCGCTCAACCGCTTCATGCAGGCGCCAACGGACGTTGCGGCGGGACAGCACGCCCTGCAAAACTTTGAGGTGAAAGGAGCGATCGAATTCAACGCCGTGCGGTTCACCTATCTGGCCGAAGGCATGGCTGCGGCGGGCAACATGGCCGCGCTGACGGACCTCTCGGTGCGGATCGGCGAGGGAGAAGCGGTCGGCGTGATCGGGCGGGTCGGCTCGGGCAAGAGCACGTTGCTCAAGCTTCTGGTGCGGCTGATGGATGCGCAGGAGGGGCACATCCGCCTCGACGGTGTCGACATCCGCCAGATCCATCCGGCCGAACTGCGCCGGCAGCTTGGCTATGCCGGGCAGGATACGGTCCTCTTTCACGGCACGATCCAGGAGAACCTCCTTATTGGAAAACCGTCCGCCTCAGATGCGGAGATCCTCGATGCGGCCAAGGCTTCGGCACTCCTGGATGTGATCGGCAACTCGGCGCTGGGACTTGCAACCCCTGTGGGGGAGAGGGGCGGCAATCTTTCCGGCGGGCAGCGACAGGCCGTCGGCCTGGCGAGGGCACTCCTCATGAACCCACCCGTCCTGCTGCTGGATGAGCCGACCAGCATGATGGATTCAACGACCGAACAGCGTTTTCTTGCGGAGCTTGCCGAGCGGCGGCGCAACAGGACGACGTTGATTGTAACCCATAAACTTCAACTGCTGCGACTTACGCCGCGTGTTCTCGTGCTCGATGGGGGCCGGATCGTTGCGGACGGGCCGCGCGATGAGGTGATCGCGCGGCTGACAGCGAAACCATCGGCGGAGGCGCTGTCATGAGCTTCGCATCCACTGCAAGCACGTCCGGAAGAGACCAGGCCATGACGGATATGTCGGCAGTTGCCGAACCTTCGTCCGGGCCAAGGCGCGCCAGCCTCCTCGTGGTCGTGACCATTGTTCTCCTGGCTTTCGCCATGCTCGTCTGGGCAAACGTTTCTACGTTGGAAATCTGGGCAAGCGGCCCCGGAAAGGTCATCCCCTCCAGCCAGATCCAGGTCGTCCAGAATCTGGAGGGGGGGATCGTGCGCGAAGTCTTCGTGCGGGAAGGGGACCTCGTTCATCTCGGGCAACCGGTGGCACGGATCGAGGCGATAGAGGCGCAGTCGAAATACCAGGAATATCTGGTGACATGGCAGGGTCTGTCGGCGCTGGTCGCGCGGCTTCAGGCTGAAGCGAATGGAACGCCGCTCGTTTTTCCGGCCGATCTGCAGGATGGGTCTGCCGGCGCTGCAAATGCAATTGCTGCGGAGCGTGCAGCCTATGCCGCGCGCAGTCAGGAACTGAACTCGACCCTGAGCGTGTATGACCGCCAGAGGACCGATCAACTGCAGTCGGCCGAGGATGCTTCCGTCCAGGACGAGAAACTCTCACAGATCGATGCGCTGGTCGCCAAGCAGATCGACATGCTGAAACCGCAGGTCGCGAAGGGACTGGTGTCCGAGACGGAACTTTTGAAGGCTCAGCGAGAACTAGCCGATACCGCCCTCAAACGCGCGGATCTGCAGGCGGCCATCAATGCGGCAACACGCAAAGCACATGAGATCGAAGCGCAAATGCAGGCGACGCGCGCCAAGTTTGTGGCGGAAGCCAATGGCAATCTGTCGGAAAAGAAGACCGCACTGGCCGGCATGGCCGAGCGAGTGATTGCCTCCAAGGATCAGGTCACCCGCAGCCTCATTACGGCGCCCGTGGAAGGTATCGTCAAGCAGGTCAAGGTGACGACCCCAGGCGAAGTCGTCAAACCCGGCGACACCATTGCGGAATTCGTGCCCACCAGGGATGACCTGCTGATCGAGGTACATGTCAGTCCGAAGGATATCGGTTTCATTCGCACGGGCCAGGAGTCCACCGTCCGGCTCACCGCTTATGATTCATCGATCTACGGTTCGCTGCCGGCTGTCGTGGAACGGGTGGGGGCGGATACGCTGGTGACGCGGGATGGCGACAGCTATTATTCGGTCGTCGTGCGCATCACCAATGCCGCAGCCGCGAATGGACAAGAACTCGACATCATTCCCGGCATGATGGCAGTGGTTAACATCACCACCGGACATCGCACGATCTTCGACTACATCTTCAAACCGCTGACGAAGATCGGAAGTACGGCGTTTCGCGAACGGTGAACCATTTGTCGGTGGCTGTTGAGAACCGCGCATATTTGGTGCCGAGACGGGATTACGGCGAATCTGGACGCGGCGGACAGGGCCCTGAGATTATTGCAAAGGTTTTGATGGGGGAGATGAGCGCGGGATGTGGCGTCAGGAGCCCGGAGGGCGACTGAGGCACATCCCGCGCTGCGTCCGTCAATGATAGACTGGCGGAGCGCCGCAAACAGACATCGACCAAAGCTACCAGGCCAATTCGATGTCCAATCCCTCAGGCATCTGTGAGATGACGTGGCTGTCATCACGCAGGACTGCCGACTGGTTCACGGTGAGCGTCATTATAATGGTATTGGCGCATTCCGTCGAGCTTCTCCGATCAATCCCGACGGCGCTTCGAAAGGTGCGCCGCCGCGATGCAAACTGCTCGTTTCTTCCTCTGCGGGCGGTGTCGCGCGCAGGTTCTGCTTTGCCGCCATTGCGATCGGGGTCAGCGCTATTGCGGTTCTGCCTGCGCCCATGCGGCGCGCCGTGACAGCCTGCGGGCAGCCGGACGGCGCTACCAGAGCACCCGGCCGGGGCGCTTTGCCCATGCCGATCGCTCCCGCCGATATCGGCAGGCTCGCAAAAACGTGACGCATCACTCTCCACCCGTCGTTCCAGAGGGTTCACGACTGAAGGCGTCCACAAACGGCGGCATCGTTGCACCGGGCGATGGCACCGCTGGCGTGGTGTCATCGATCGAGCCGTGGTGCCGGCGCTGCGGCAGCTCTGTGCCGCTGTTCTTTCGCCGCGGCTTCGTGCGTCGCCGGGGGACACACGTGCGTCCATTCGACCATGGAGATCGAACCGATGACCATATCTGCCGAGAAGGAAGCGATGATCCTGCGCCTGTACCACGTTGAGAAGTGGCGCTGCGGCACGATCGCCAAGCAATTGCATTGCCATCACACCACCGTCTTCAGGGTCCTGAAGGACGCGGGCTTGCCTCGACACAGGCCGGTGATCCGCCCCGCCGAGATCGACCTGTACCTGCCGTTTATCCAGCAGACGCTGACCAAATATCCTGACCTGACGTCCAGCCGCCTTTACGGGATGGTGCAGGAGCGCGGCTATAAGGGATCGCCCGACCACTTCCGGCACATGGTGGCGCTGCACCGACCACGGAAGGCGGCGGAAGCTTATCTACGACTACGCACCCTGCCGGGTGAGCAGGGCCAGGTCGACTGGGGTCATTTTGGCCACATCGAGATCGGCAGGGCCCGCCGCCCGCTGATGGCCTTCGTCATGGTGCTATCCTACTCGCGCGACATCTATCTGCGCTTCTTCCTTGATGCCCGCATGGAAAACTTCCTGCGCGGCCATGTCGGCGCATTCAACGACTGGAACAGCCTTCCCAGAGTGCTGCTCTACGACAATCTGAAGTCCGCCGTCCTTGAACGGCAGGGCGATGCCATCCGCTTCCATCCGACATTGTTGGCCTTCGCGGCTCATTATCGCTTCGAACCCCGTCCTGTCGCGGTAGCACGGGGCAACGAGAAAGGCCGTGTCGAGCGCGCCATTCGCCACATCCGGGAAGCCTTCTTCATCGCCCGCACCTTCAAGGACCTCGACGATCTCAATGCCCAGGCCGAACACTGGTGCCGGACCCAGGCTGCCGACAGGCCATGCCCGGAGGACCGGGCAATGACGGTGCGTGAGGCGTTCTCAAAAGAACAGCCCATGCTTCTGCCCTTGCCGGCCAATCCCTATCCCGTCGAGGAGCAGGTGGCCGTGAAGGTTGGCAAGACACCCTACGTGCGCTTCGATCTGAACGATTACTCGGTCCCTCATACGCATGTCCAACGAACACTCACCGTTCGCGCCGATCTCGTCCAGGTCAGGATATTCGACGCCGCCACGATGATCGCCAGCCACCGTCGCAGCTTCGATAGGGGCCAGCAGATCGAGGATCCTCAGCACCTGAAGGCACTCGTCGCCGTCAAGCGCGAGGCACGCCAGCATCGCGGCCTCAATAGCCTGACGCGGGCCGTGCCGGCTTGTCAGAAGCTGATGATGCATGCCGCAGAACGTGGCGCCAATATCGGCGCAATCACCAACGCCATGCTGACGTTGCTCGACCTCTACGGCGCCCAGGAACTCCAGGCGGCCGTCGAAGACGCTTTGCGCGCCGGCGCCTCGCATTCCAAGGCGGTTCGATCAGTGCTCGAACGCCGCCGGATTGCGCGGGGCGCTCCGCCCCCGGTCGAAACCAGGCTGCCCGAGCATGTCCGCAAGAAGGACACGACTGTCATTCCCCACAAGCTCGACCGTTACGATCAACTCACATTGAAAGGAAACGACGATGAATAAGATCGACACCCTGTTCAATCGCGCCAGACAATTGCGCCTTTATGGCCTGACGGCCCATTGGGACGAGATCGCCACACAGGACTGGGTGCCGACCGTGATCCGGTGGGAAGAAGACGAGCGCTCCGACCGCTCGCTGCTGCGACGCATGCGCACCGCCAGGCTCGGCCACTTCAAGCAAATGGCCGACTATGACTGGAAGTGGCCGCGCCGCATCGACCGCGCCACCGTCGAGGAACTGATGACGCTGGCATTCATGAAGGATGCCACCAACATCGTCTTCATCGGTCCGAACGGCGTCGGCAAATCGACGCTCGCCCTCAACATCGCCTACCAGGCACTCATCCGGGGCCATTCGGTCCTGTTCCGCACCGCCAGCGAAATGCTCGGCGAACTCGCCGCCATCGACAGCGATTCCCTGCTGCGCCGCAAGCTTCAGTACTATGCTTCCCATGACGTCCTGCTGATCGACGAGATCGGCTACCTATCCTATTCCAACCGCCATGCCGATCTGCTCTTCGAGCTCATCAGCCGCCGATACGAGAAACGCTCGACCATCGTCACCACCAATAAACCCTTTGCGCAATGGTCGGAGGTCTTTCCGAACGCCGCGTGCGTCGTCAGCCTGGTCGATCGTCTCGTCCACCACTGCGAAGTCGTCGCGATCGAAGGAGATTCCTATCGCTTCAAGGAAGCCAACGAGCGCTCCATAGCCCAGCGTCAGCAACGCGCCAGTCACCAATCCGGCGAAACAGAGCCCGCATCATGACCGAAAAGACGCACCACTCTTCAGGTCTCAAGCGTGGCCTGCCAATCCTCATCAGTGCCGAATGGACCCCCGAGCAGGCATGGGCCGTCTTCGAACTCCTCGATGATCTGCGCGACGCCATCTGGAACCATTACGCCCCTGACATCCAGCACATGGTCCAAAACCAACAAGCTTCCGACGATAATCAAGATTAGCAACACTGAAGGCGGCTTCTTCAGCCGCTTTCAAAGTTCTCAATCCTCGGCACCATTTATCCGCGCTTTTGGACAGCCGCCAACACCATTCACCGTCCTGACGCGATCATCTGGCCGGAAGACCGCATGATGATGTCGAACGGTCCAATTCCATGAGCTACATGATCAGGGGAGCGAGCACCGGCTTTGCCACGGCCAGCCAGACTCGTGGATCCTCCGAGGACTGGATCTTCAGCCACTGCAGTCCCGCTTCCCGCCAATCCCGAATGTCATCGGTGCGGTTGTCCAGAACCCAGTCGCCATCCGTCGTGCTCACCACCAGGACGGCGTGACCTTCGCCGGTTAGCGTGCGGGTGACGGCGAGGCGAAGAGCCGGTGCCGGCCATCCGGCGGCGATCAAGGCAGCCCGTTTGGTAATGGCGTAATCCTCGCAGTCACCGCTTTGCGGCCATAGGCTCCAGACATCCGGGCCGGTATCGTTGGCCGGGATAATGGCGGCATTGATGCGGGCGTTGAGAGCCTTCAGGTCATCCATCTTCGCACTGTCCACCGTCGCAAGCGGGGGGGCGTCAACGACCGCGCATTCTTGCGGCGATTTAAGGCAGAACCTGACATGCGCAAAGGGCGCCAGCGTTGCTTGCGAGGTTGCGATGCGGCTCGTCGACAGATCGGGATCTGCGTTCCGGGCAAGTCCTGCAGGTCCTGCTGCCGCCACCTGAACTGCAGTCAAACCGAGGGCGATCACGCTCGAGACAAACAGAGATCCAAGATTTTTACCGACCTTCACCATCATCGTCCCATTCCGAAGTGGACATGAGACCGTGGTACGCTCTGACCTTTGTGAGGGCGCTTAAGTCAGTCTGTGCAATTTTAACGATGAACCATTGAGAGGGTGTCTGGGTGCGGATGATCGACGCTATGGTTATCGGAATCTATGCGGTAGAGAGCCAGTTTTCCTCGCTGGCGTTTTGGCTGGCGGCCTGATGCAACTGGAGGCGAAGCCATTGGATGCCCGGATCCGTCGTTTTGTCGGAAAGCGTGGCGATCTGCAGCCGCGGCCCGGATGATTGGAAGGGCAGCGGCAGGACCTGTAGGTCGTAATGCCGCGCCGCATTCCTGGCAAAAGGGGCCGGCAGAACGGCAATCAGGTCCGTCGTGGTGATCAGAGACGGGATCATGATGCAGTTCGAGACTTCGCAGATGATGCGTCGTGTGACACCCTGCGACAGGAGGATCGCCTCCGCATGCGCCCGCATGCGTGAATCCTGTCTGAGCACGACGTGCCCGAGTTCGGAAAACTGCTGCTTGCTGATCTCGCCCTGCAGGATCGGATGACCACGGCGGGCGACGATCACGCCCTGCGGAATGTGCAGAGGAATGAAATCGACACCGGGGACCTCCTTCATGAAGCTGTCGAGTGCCACGTCTGCCTCGCCCGCCAGCAGCGCGTCGATCGGCGGCATGACCTCATGACCGATCACGTACAGCTTGACGCCACTGGCGCGCCGGGTGATCTGGTTGAGAAGATCCGGGATGAGCCCGACCACCGTGAAGTCGTTCATCGCCAGGCGGAAGGTGCGCACCGCGTTGGCGAGATCGAAATCCCGGTTCATCGAAAGAGTGTCTCGCAAAATCGACAGCGCCTGGCGGATCGGAAAGATCAGACTTTCGGCGAAGGGGGTCGGCGCAACGCCTTTTTCCGCACGCTGAAACAAAGGATCATCGAACTGACCTCTCAACCGGCCGAGTGCATTGCTGACGGTCGGCTGGTTGGTAATCCTCCCCGTTTTAACGGGGTTCAGCGGTAGAATTCACGCGGCCATTTTCAGTTTCTGAGCGGGTGTAATGCCGCCAATGCCCACGTTGGGCCGCTCGTGGTTATACGTCCAAAGCCATCCGTGGCGATCTCCTGCACCTCCGTTATGCTGTCAAAAATATACAGATCGAGCCATTCATGCCGAACAGTTCGGTTGTAGCGCTCGACATAGGCGTTCTGCTGAGGCTTGCCGGGCTGAATGTAGTTCAATGCGATCCCTTGCTTCTCTGCTCATTCGACCAGCTTCGAACTGACATATTCGGGTTACATATCGGAAGTGAGAGTGTTCATATCAGGATGGGTGAGATGACGGACAATAATGATCAAAAAAGGTCTATTTAATAAATTTTTTACTATAAATTCAACGCCTTGTTACTTTTCGAAAATCCCGAGGACGGGGTAAGCGGGGCTAATCCTGTGGATTTTAGCTGCCAATTTCAATTGAAGCGCTGAGCCAAAAATCCGACATGCGATTTGACCTAACGCCTCCGTAATGCGGTGAGGGATGGATTCTTAGCAGGAAAGCGTTGTTCTTTTCACACCTTAAAGACGAAGCTATTTAAATACGAAACCTAAGAAGCGCGAAGGAGCCGTCAAGGCTGGGCCGGGGGGAACATCGCTCCGGGTCTATCTCCGCGGGTGCGGACGAACCTACACTAGCTCGCTTCCCCTTTAGGGTGCCGAGGGTCTATCTCCGCGGGTGCGGAGGAACCAGCCAATCGGCCTCTCGGCTCCCCGCCGACAAGGGTCTATCTCCGCGGGTGCGGAGGAACCTTGAAGTCATTCCGGCCAAGGTCCCAAAACGTGGGTCTATCTCCGCGGGTGCTGAGGAACCCCGGTACTGGTCGAACAGTACCGGGTCCTTCCGGGTCTATCTCCGCGGGTGCGGAGGAACCAACACGCGGCCCATCCGCACAAACTCGACCATGGGTCTATCTCCGCGGGTGCGGAGGAACCCCAGGACGAATGATCCATTCCGGGATGGCAAAGGGTCTATCTCCGCGGGTGCGGAGGAACCCGCATGGTGCGCGCCCGGCTTTTCTATGAGGAGGGTCTATCTCCGCGGGTGCGGAGGAACCACCTCGAAGTGACGCTGTCGGTCGAAGCTGATGGGTCTATCTCCGCGGGTGCGGAGGAACCCCATTCCACCGCCGCCATGATCTCCTGTGTGCGGGGTCTATTTCCGCGGGTGCGGAGGAACCCCGATCGCTTTCGCATCGTCGCGAAACTGATTGGGTCTATCTCCGCGGGTGCGGAGGAACCGCGGGAAAGCCGCCCTTTCATGCGCTTTTTGCGGGTCTATCTCCGCGGGTGCGGAGGAACCCATTGGATTTCTACAGCACAACGACGCCATACGGGTCTATCTCCGCGGGTGCGGAGGAACCATTGAGCGTCTGGCCGGCAAAGGCGGCAGCCAGGGTCTATCTCCGCGGGTGCGGAGGAACCCGGCCGCACATTTCGCGCGTCTGGTTTGCTGAGGGTCTATCTCCGCGGGTGCGGAGGAACCGGTGTCGGCACACCGATCGTCCGGCCGTCGCTGGGTCTATCTCCGCGGGTGCGGAGGAACCCGGTCCATGATTTTCAGCGGATTGCCGATCCGGGGTCTATCTCCGCGGGTGCGGAGGAACCATCGGCCGGATCCTCGGCGCCTTTGACGACAAGGGTCTATCTCCGCGGGTGCGGAGGAACCGAATTGCGTGTCACCGACGCCGGGAAGATATGGGGTCTATCTCCGCGGGTGCGGAGGAACCTGGCGTGGAAAACCGCGGCTGGCCGGGCGACAGGGTCTATCTCCGCGGGTGCGGAGGAACCGCCATACGGATGCAATCGCCTCCGCCTGATCGGGGTCTATCTCCGCGGGTGCGGAGGAACCGGGCAAAGACCGGAGATGTGGTGCTGGCGCAGGGGTCTATCTCCGCGGGTGCGGAGGAACCTGGAAAAGATCTCTGATGACGAGATTATCAAGGGGTCTATCTCCGCGGGTGCGGAGGAACCTCCGGCTTCTACTGGTCGGAATGCCTTGGCCGGGGTCTATCTCCGCGGGTGCGGAGGAACCCCCCATTCCTTTGCGGGATCATTGCGGATGTCGGGTCTATCTCCGCGGGTGCGGAGGAACCCGCTGACAAAGCACAACCGGACGAACAGGCTGGGGTCTATCTCCGCGGGTGCGGAGGAACCGTTTCCGTGCCGTCTCCGCGCTTATCTTGCCAGGGTCTATCTCCGCGGGTGCGGAGGAACCGAATTGTGTTATTTCAATAACTTAGGTGTGCCGGGTCTATCTCCGCGGGTGCGGAGGAACCCGACATCGGCGGCCAGAACTTCACCGTCGAGGGGGTCTATCTCCGCGGGTGCGGAGGAACCGCCATTGCCAAACGGGAAGGCTGCGACGTGGTGGGTCTATCTCCGCGGGTGCGGAGGAACCGCTCTGATAAAACGCGTATCCCCGGCTTCATGGGGTCTATCTCCGCGGGTGCGGAGGAACCCGGCAAGATCCGTCACGCGCACAATCCAGTAGGGGTCTATCTCCGCGGGTGCGGAGGAACCGGCGTTGGCGGGATTGGTTTGGACGATTTCAGGGGGTCTATCTCCGCGGGTGCGGAGGAACCGCGCCGCCTGCCGAAGCCGATTAATACCATAAAGGTCTATCTCCGCGGGTGCGGAGGAACCCCGCTACTTGGCTCTCCCACGCGGCTTCTGGGGGTCTATCTCCGCGGGTGCGGAGGAACCCCAAGGGCCTCTGCCGCCGTTGTTTGGTTGCCGGGTCTATCTCCGCGGGTGCGGAGGAACCGGTGTGGGTGTTGACCCGGGACAGGCGGTGACGGGTCTATCTCCGCGGGTGCGGAGGAACCCCTGGTGGTGACGGTTGTCTCCGAGGTGAAGGGGGTCTATCTCCGCGGGTGCGGAGGAACCACAACATAATTGCCGCCGCCTATGTATTTGTAGGGTCTATCTCCGCGGGTGCGGAGGAACCTTCAGCAGATCGTCCCAGACGCTCGAAACAAGGGGTCTATCTCCGCGGGTGCGGAGGAACCGGCGGGCTGTCATGGGGCTGCGTCCTTGCTCGGGGTCTATCTCCGCGGGTGCGGAGGAACCGCAAAAATGGAAGCACCTTCATGCCGCGCCAGGGGTCTATCTCCGCGGGTGCGGAGGAACCTGTGACGGTGCAGGGCAATCTGCAGGCGACCGGGGTCTATCTCCGCGGGTGCGGAGGAACCACCTTGGCAAGGCCCGCAAAGATATCCAGCGGGGGTCTATCTCCGCGGGTGCGGAGGAACCCTTTACCCGCATTCACCGGATCGAGCCGCATGGGGTCTATCTCCGCGGGTGCGGAGGAACCTTGCAGAGCTTGCGCATGCCGTCAACGAACTGGGGTCTATCTCCGCGGGTGCGGAGGAACCATCTCGCGGATGTCCTCGCGGATCTCCTTGAGGGGTCTATCTCCGCGGGTGCGGAGGAACCTTCGCTTTCCGCTTCCTTGGCCTTCTGTGAGCGGGTCTATCTCCGCGGGTGCGGAGGAACCCGCAGCGTCTCGCGACTGTTGCCGGCAATCAGGGGTCTATCTCCGCGGGTGCGGAGGAACCAAGCAGCCGGTGCACACCACCATGGGCGTCGTGGGTCTATCTCCGCGGGTGCGGAGGAACCGTTTCGAACGTCTCGCCGCGGATCTCGCGACCGGGTCTATCTCCGCGGGTGCGGAGGAACCCATCCGACCATGCAAGACACGTCCTGCGCTTCGGGTCTATCTCCGCGGGTGCGGAGGAACCGGGAACTGCACCTCGCCTGGGGATTCAAAGCAGGGTCTATCTCCGCGGGTGCGGAGGAACCCTATGCCTGAAATGGTGCGGGTGGTCATCTCGGGGTCTATCTCCGCGGGTGCGGAGGAACCCAGCATCGGGGATGCGGTGATCGTGTAAGCCTGGGTCTATCTCCGCGGGTGCGGAGGAACCCAAGCATTTCCGCGTTGTCACCATCCTGGCGCGGGTCTATCTCCGCGGGTGCGGAGGAACCCTTGACCGTGGCAACGAACGTGTCGGTATGGCGGGTCTATCTCCGCGGGTGCGGAGGAACCATGGTCAGGAAGTACCAGTCGCTGTCATAGGCGGGTCTATCTCCGCGGGTGCGGAGGAACCCGAACATAAGCCCGAAACGAGCGACATTCTTTGGGTCTATCTCCGCGGGTGCGGAGGAACCCCATTCCGTTTGCTGAAGTCCGCACCAGCCAGGGGTCTATCTCCGCGGGTGCGGAGGAACCGGTGTGGGTGTTGACCCGGGACAGGCGGTGACGGGTCTATCTCCGCGGGTGCGGAGGAACCGTGGTGGCGGCGGAGGATCTTTCGGGCGCGGCGGGTCTATCTCCGCGGGTGCGGAGGAACCTTTGGGCAAACCAGGCAGGCCACCTTTTTGGCGGGTCTATCTCCGCGGGTGCGGAGGAACCAGCCAAGCCGAACTTGAGGCAGTGCTGTGACGGGGTCTATCTCCGCGGGTGCGGAGGAACCGGCGCTACGGCCTTTGCCTGGTCATGCGTCAGGGGTCTATCTCCGCGGGTGCGGAGGAACCCGGTAAACATCGGATCGGCGGCGCTGACTGCTGGGTCTATCTCCGCGGGTGCGGAGGAACCTTATTGCGCATGTCGACCACGGCGCGGAAAGCGGGTCTATCTCCGCGGGTGCGGAGGAACCGCGCGGAAAAGGCGCAACAGTCGCTCGATTGGGGGTCTATCTCCGCGGGTGCGGAGGAACCTCACTGTGACGCGCAAACCATCAAACTCACGCGGGTCTATCTCCGCGGGTGCGGAGGAACCCCGTCAACGGCAAAGTCGAAAAGGAATGGGTGGGGTCTATCTCCGCGGGTGCGGAGGAACCCATTCGAAGAGATACCCCATCACCTTCATGAAGGGTCTATCTCCGCGGGTGCGGAGGAACCGGAGGCTGGAACCTCGACCACCGGCGTCTGAAGGGTCTATCTCCGCGGGTGCGGAGGAACCTCTTGCAGTTAAGTGCCTGAAGAATTTAACAATGTCAAAGAACAGTTCGCGATTACGGGCTTGCGTTGGCAATCGTTCTTCGAACGAGCAACATCGCATCATGCGCCACGATCTGCTTGGGCGGCTCGCCAAGGGTGGACAAACCAAGGCCGCCATGAGCGGCGCTGTCGGCCCAGGTCATGACGATACTACCCTGCCGCAACTGGCCATGCCAATCCACCATGACATCCCAGATGCGGTTCCTAACGCCGGCGCTCATGCGGGGGTGTGCATAGACACCGGAAGAGAGTTCGAGCATGATTGAGCCGAGGAAGCCACGGTAGCGGGCTTCCACATCGCGGGTCATGATCACCACCATCGGCATCAGTCTTCGTCCTCGCTCGGCGGTTCGGCCTTGTCCGCCTCAGGCCCCACAAGTAGTTTGATGCGGTCAATCATTGTGGGAATGACATCTCGCTGGCGAAAAAGCTTTGCCGCGCGTTGTCGAGTCAGGCGTTCCACCGGTTCTCCTGATTTCAGCGCCTCCTTCGCCGCTCCAAACGCGATGTCCAGCGTCACATCATGTCGGTAGAGATCGGCGATATCGAGCACGAAGGATTGGCCGGAATCCTCATGCACGAAACCCAGTTGCGGAATGGCACCGACGCTGGCCACCGCAACCGCTGCGGCGGCCCGCATGGCACTTGCGGCATGGTTGATGGCCTGATTGGGCACATCACCGGCATTGGGGTTGTTGCGATCGTAGTTGCGCCCTTTCCAAGGCACGCCGTGACGCTCCGCTGCCAGCTGATAGCTGCGTTTGATCCGCGCACCTTCCTGCCCGCGCAGCACGTCGATATCGCGCGTGCGCACGATTTCATCGAAGCGGATGGCATACATGGCGCGCGCCACCTCCATGCGTTTCGCGGGGTCTGCCCATCGGCGTACCTGCTCGCGGGCCAGCGCAGAGGTATCCGGCATCAGGGGAGAGGCGGTGTAGAAGCGCACCGCACCCTCGCCAATCGCCGCCAGCGCGGAGCCGTGGCGTGCCAACAGGCGAAGTGCATCATGCGTGACGCTGGAACCTGGACCCAGCAGGATGATCGAAATCGCCTGATGCGGTATCTGATAGTCGCCGGCGGCAAGCTCTCCGCCTCCCGCCGTCACGAAGCGGAGGCAACCGTCTTCCACCTCAAGCCGTCCGCGGTCCAGCCAAACGAGGCCGTGCCTGTCAGAATGGGGGATACGGGCTTTTTCGAGACCCAGACGACCGATTAGCATGTCAGGAACCTCCGGGGCGCAGCAGCAGCATCCCAAAGCCAAAGGCGGTGTGACGCCCGACACCCGAGGTGAGAAGCTTTTGAAACGCGTCCCCATCCGTCACCGTCAGTTCGCCATGGAAGGTTGCGTCTGGCCCTTCTGAGATTGCTTCCTTCCCATTTTCGGCGCTGCGCTGAACCCGATTGCGTGCAAAGCGCGTCATTCTCGTTGCTTGCCGGTCAAGCACTGCGGCACCTTCAAAGCGCTCGGCCAGCCAATCGAGATAAATGCTTTCCCGAGAGAATTCGCCCGTCTCCGCATCTTCCGGCAGACCTTCGGGAAATTGCCGCAGCCGGGAAATCAGGAAGGCATCCACTTCACTGCCTTTTTTCATCGGCCCGCGCAGATCCTCACCCTTCAGCCCTCTGCGGTTTTCTTCGCGGCTCCAGCCCTCCAGCGGCTTCAAAAGCCGCCGAACCGGCCGTACCCGCAGATCGAAGGCCAAGCGTCTGCCTTCACGCCAGGTCTCAGGCATTTCCCGCAGCGCCAGATGCGCGGTTCCCAAAGCGTTCAACAGTTCCGGTGCGGCGAGTTCCAGATTTTCCCGCAACACCTCTTCCGGCGTTCCCGTATAGGCATAGAGCGTTGCCCCATGCCCACCGCCAGTCCCCTTGGGCGCAGGCATCAGCCGGAAGGGTTGCAACAGGCCCTTGCCGAAGGTTTCGCTGAGCAGGTGGTGCAAGGCACGGCCTTCGTCCGCTCCAAAGCCGCGAAACGCGGCCAACCGGCGAAACTCACGCAGGTTTATTGGCAGGCTTGCCAGGTGTAGCGCGCTCATGGTGCCACCTCTTCCAGCCTCACAAAACCCTCGATGATCCTGCGATGACCACCGTGCAGGCCGCTTTTCCAGTTTCTCAAGTCCGGCAGATCGTAGATGTGTACTACGGCTTCGCCCTCTTCAGGGCCTTCTCCCGGCGGCCAGAAGGCGCGCAGCCTGTCCTTCCGGCTCTGTCTGTCGGCAGCGGGTAGGCGTGTCAGTGCGGCATAGGCTGTCGGGGCATCAACGAACCAATCGTCGCGCCGGGCAGCGAGCATCGGCCGGGAAGGAAGGCAGGGCTTACGGCCGATAAAGAGTGGTCGCGCCGGGCGATAAAGCGCCTCGGCCAGCCTTTCCAGATCGGGTTCGCCATTGGCAGGTTCGAGCCTGATGGCAATCACCATACGTGCATCCATATGGTAATCCCGCTTGCGGCGAAGAGGGGCTTTATATGTGGCGTCACTTCCATCCCGCTCCTCAACGATGCCCCACGTGGTCCAGCCTTTGTCGTTTTTTTTCAGCTGGGCGTTCTGCATGTCGGTTAAGGTGCCGGCGGGAAGCTCCCGATCAATGCGGGCGGCAAAGACTAGCCGATCCTGCAGCCCCTGATGCTTTTCCGCCTCTGTGCGTTTCCACCCCAGCGCATTGGCAAACAGCCCGGTCAGCATGGAGGCTGCCGGGAAGTCACGCGTAGCGCCGATCTGGTCGATCACGACACCGCCAAAGGCGAGCAGCGGCGCTTCAAGATCGAGGATCAGCCACCGCTTCTCAGTTATCGGCATCGACCGCATCCTTCACCTGTTCGGCTGCCCAGGCTGCCAGATCCGAAAGCGGCATTTTGTCGATGTCGTGCAACTTCCCCTCGACGCTCAGATGACGGCGCGCTTCGCCGGTGGCATAGGCTTGATCGAAGGCGGCCAGTTGCCGCGCCAATGCATCGCGTCCCTCGGCAAAGCTGTGCCCCACGGCCTTGCGATAGGCCGTCGACAGTGAACGCGGCTGACGATCTCCCGCCTCCACCAGCATCAGTTCCGCGCGGCCATAAGGTGCCGTAGAACCGAGCTTGGCACCCGGCGAGACTTCCGCAATCAGATAGAGGAGATTGTGAACAACGCGGGCGGCCAGTTCGCGATCCCCGCCGCAATTCTTAATCAGCCCTGGCAGATCAATCACCACATAGCCGTAATAGAGGCCGGAGGTGAGTTCGGTTTCTTGGATGGTATCAGCGCCGCTATCGTCATCATCCCGCTTCAGATCATCCACAGCGGTGAAATAGTCGTCCTCGCTTTCCGCCGGGTGAATAGTGAAGGCATGCGCCACATGCACCGGCGCATCAATGTTAGCGGCGGGATCAGATGTCACCATGCGGCCGAAGAGAGCGGCCGTCAGACCGCCCGGCAGGCTTGCGCCCTCTGTCATGGTTTTGAAGTTCTTGTCCTTTGCCCATTCCGCGACGGCCTTTTCGGCAGCCTTGGCATCTGTGGCCGATGCGGCAATGTCTTCGGCGCGTGCGGCGAGCCAAGTGATTTCCGGCTCACCGAGCAGCAGCGTCTGGCGGCTCTTTTTTCCTTTTGCACCATTGTCGCCATAGACGAGTTTCTGGAAGGCTGGCTCCAGCGCATTAACTACCTCATCGGCAAAACGGCCACGCAGCGGCTTGATGACCTTTTCCGTTACCAGTTCGCGGGAGCGGAAGGAATCCACATAGCCGGCAAGCTGTTTCAGCGCGTGCGGGTCGTTCTCTGCCTTGCGCCAATGGCGTTTCAGGCTTTGGGAGGAAATGCGGGTGCGCGTGGTGCCACCATATACGAGACGCTTGGCCTGACCGGTATCGTCACGGTTCAGCAGGGCTGCCGTATAGGTATGAAGAGTATGAATTTGCAGAAAGCGGGGCTTGGTCATTTGTCGTCTCCCTTGGCCTCAGCGGCGGCAATGCGGTCAGATGCCGTGTAATAATGTCTTGCGAGCTGGCGCAGCGGCCAGACGTCGTCCACGAAGAGAAGCTGGGCGATATCGACACAGTTCACGCCGCTTTCCATTTTGCGCGTGATGAAGCGTGCAATGCCTTCCAGCGTCTCTGCGCGCCGGGCAAAGGGCAGGGCCATGAAGCTTGCCAGCCGCTTTTCGGAGAAACCAGCTTCGGCCAGAACCTCGCCAAGCGGTTCGCCCAGCCTGTGAAAGGGAGCGCGTGATCCAACGTCGCCACGCGGTGCCAGCAGTGCGAGGATCTTCACCAGCTGCATGCCGGATGTATCGCTGCGAATGCTGGTGCCGTGCACGAGACGCCAGAATTCCAGTTCGCCGGGGCCATCCGTATCCATGCGGCGTAACCGGGCCAACTCGCCGGGATCGAGTTTCATCATCTTGCCGACGACAGCGGCGATATTGGACTTCAGATCGTCATCTTGTGTTTGGACGGCGTCATGCATCTTCCGTCACCTCTCTCGCGTTGTGAGCCGTGAACAATTCGGGGTAGTTTTCCCGTAGGTCTTGTGATCGAAGCGCCCGCCGTGCCCGCACTTCGGCTCTCAGCCGATAGAGGGAATGGCAGGGCATATCCGGCAGGAACTGCTCGAAAATTGCCTGCGTGCGCTCCCAAAGGCGGGAGGCAAAGGCAAGCGCTTCCGCCTTTCTGGCAGCCTCGTCCAGTTCCTCAACCTCGAAGCGCTGCCAGAGATGTTCGAAGAAAATCGTATCGGCAAAGCGATCCAGCGCGGCTCTGGCTGATGTTGTGAGTTGATAGCTGTCTCGGTTGATGCGCTCTTTCTCGCCAGAGGCCGCCGCAAGCACCAGCGAATAGGCCAAGGCCTTGCCGAAGCGGTCGATCGCCTTTGTCTGCTCTTGTGCCAACAGTCGCAAAACTTCCTGCGATCGGGCAGCGCCCCACCCGCGTATAATTTGCTGGCTTTCAAGGGGAACAATGCGGGAGCGAAAGCCGCCAGTCTTCGAATTGCCGCGCGCCAAGGCCTGGGCAACAATGGCAAGCGGCGTATCCGGCCCCTCAAAGGAGGCGCGAGCAGCAAGAAGCGGAAGCACCCATTCCCCGGAAAAGAGCAGTTTGGTCAGTGTTCGATAATCGAGCTCGCCTTCGTCTCCAATCGTCAGGCTCTTGTTTTCCGCCTTGTGGATGGGCGCCCAAGGATCTTCCAAACTGCCTTTGGCCGATTTGGCCGCAATGCGGGTTTCACGCGATGTGCTTTTGACCGCCGTCATAACCCCGTCGCGGTTCAAAACTCGTACCCTTCGGCACACTTCGATGAACCATATGTCTAGATCCTTCAATTGAAGCTGATCACCCTCTGCCCAGGACTCCAGCCAAGTCAGGCCAATCCCGTTATCCGAATATGGGATTAGGGTGGCTTCAAGAACGCGCTCACGCGTTTCCAGGAGAACCCGCACATCCCGGCGAAACCATGCACCGGGCCGGACGACCATTGCCTTGGCCGTCGCCAAAGGTGCCAAGGTCAGCATAGCGCGGGACGAGGAGCCGCCATTCATTCGGACAATCCCCTGATTGCCAGCACCACCGTAACCTTCGCCGGTCTGAAGCGAGACAAGTGCAAACAGCCAGTCCTCTGCCGATCCTTCGCGCGCAATCATCTGCTTCAAATCATGATTGCGCGATGTGATCAGAAGATCCAGCCCATCAGCGGTCGCGACATCGTTGCCAAGCTTCACACCTTCAGGCACGGGTGGCTGCAGAAAGGCGGGCTTCAACCAGTCATCGACACTCAGGCACCAAGGCTCGTCGTTCGGGTAAGCCGGTGTCAGGCCCCGCAGCAGCGCTAACCATTCGTCCTCACGGTCCGGGATATCCTCCTGTTCGGCCTTGTGCAGCGCAAGCGCTGCCAGTTGCACCAGAAACATATGCCAGGCTGGCCCTTGATGGGGCCGAAGGGATGTAAAGCTCTCGAGTTCGTCACGCGCCAGTGCTGCCAGAACGTCGGGAAGCGTGAGGTTGGCAGAAGGTGAGACGGTGATAAGCGGCTCCTGAAGAAGATTCGTTGTGACCAAATTTAATCCTCCCGCATCAGACCAGTCCGCCCGTAGCGGAAGGCCGCGTCATTGATCCTGAATGTGATTGACCCGCTGTCCGTGACGGCCTCGACCGGCTCTTCGGAAAACACACCCTGCCAGTGCGAGGGCAGGTTGATGCCGGTGATCTGCTGCCCGAACGGGCTGGTGACGGGCGTGGCAAATTCCACGCGCGCGCCTTCTGCGCCCAGCCGGGTGCGAATCCTTTCCTCCACATCCGCAAAGGGCGGCAGGCTCATGAAATCGCATTCGACTGGCAACCGCAGATGCTTGGCTGATTGAGCATCGGCGACATCCTTGCCGTAAACGCCGTTCCAATAGGTCTGCCACAGCGGCCCCAGTTCCCCATTTAGCGCTTCAATGCGTTCCGGGTGGGTCGCGCTTTCCACGAGAAAGCGGTTCATCTCCGGAATTTTCCAGGTGGGATGATCGAGCACCAATCTGCGCGTCAATTCACAGGAATGCAGGTTGCGATAAACCCCGCCGCCATCACGGAACTGTCCGAGACCGTTTGCGAAGGCGGGCTTTGCCAGTCGTTCCAGCCCATCCTGTGGCGACAGCACCAGACATTGCGGCACTTCGAAACCTGCCGGACGGGCCAGCCTGTGACGGTGCAGCCGGCCAATGCGCTGAAGAAGCACATCCACCGGGCAGAGATCAGTGATCAGCAGATCGGCATCAATATCCAGAGACTGTTCGAGCGTCTGCGAACCGACGATGATCGCTCCCTCTCTGTCGCGGACACTTTCGTCAGGGCTCAGCAGGTGTTCCACATGCGCGTCGAGAAGCGTCCTATCTTCCGCGGCAAAGCGTGAATGGTGCAGCGCCGGCCCACCCACCACCTGCATGAGGAGGGCCTCAGCACCCATGCTGCGCGCGGCTTCGAACGTCTCCTGCGCCGCGCGCACCGTGTTTCTGATAACCAGAACTTTGGCACCCCAACGGGCTGCTTCTATGGCGCGGCTTGCGGCGATTTCCGCCGACCATTCGTCCACCAGCGTCATCGCAACCTCTTTGCCGGGCTGCTCTGCCTGCCTGGCATCGCGCACGCCATCGCGGCGGCCCCAAACTGCGGGATAGGGGGCGGCAATCGCATCCTGCAACGTTGGTAGTATCCGACTTCTGCGATCGGTTCCCAGCCATGCCACTCGGGCCTCGGCGCCAAGTGTGGCCGACATCAGCATGGCATGACCGCCACGCTCCAGATGCATCTTCAACAGATGGGTCTGGATATTGCTCATATAGCGATCGGACGAATGGATTTCGTCGATGACAAGCAACGAACGGGAAAGGGCGGCTGCGCGCAGGTGGGCATGTTTCACCTGAAGTGCCGCCAGCATGGCTTGATCCACGGTGCCAACGGCAACAGTTGCCGCCAGATAGCGTCGCCCGCTTTCAGCCGCCCATCGAGCAATGCGCCGGGCTTCATCGGGGTCGTCGTCCCACAAGACCTCAAAGGCTGGTAGCCTTTTGCCGGAAATTTTGCCCGAACGAAGATAGCCTGGCACGGCCTGCACGGCTTCGGGCGCATTGTCACCCATCAGCCGCTTCAAAACATCATTCACCCGCTGATGGATCTGGCGCGCAGCGGCGCGCGTCGGCAGCGCGAAATAGAGGCTATCCACTTTCCCCGCTTCAAAGAGTTGTGCAAACCGCCAGAGCGCTGCTTCCGTCTTGCCGGATCCCGTTTCCGCTTCGAGAATAACGAGCGGATCATCCAGCGACCACTCACCGGTTACCTGTTGTGCCCGACGCGCAGGTTTTCCGCCGGAAAGCACGCCGAAACTTGCCTTGCCTTGAATTGCATCTCGCCAGTGCCGGACATCCAGCCCGATACCGCTCACCGCACGGACCGCCTGTTGTTTGGCACGCTCCATGTAACCGGGATCGCATTCGGCCACGAATGGAAAGAGGGATTGAGTAGACCCCAGCCAATCCGCCAGCGACACCAGCCCGCAAAACAGATGCTGGAAGTCCGGACGAACTGGAAGCGCGGCGCCCCCTTCCGAAAAGGCAAGCGGGAACCATGTGCGCATCAAGCCGCCCAGTTGATGCGCCGCGGCAAGGGGTGCGTAGGCAGGCCGCAATACCTGCTCCCACCCCTTTTTGGCTTTCGGCTCTACGGAAAACGGCCGTCCATGATGCGCGATTGCCGCCCAGAGAAGACCCTGACTAACGTTCCATGCTCGTAACTCAGCGAAGTGTAGCGCTTCGGCCAAGGCACTATCTTGGATCCTGTCAAAGATCGCCGCGCCTTCCTGGACGTGACCGTGGAGGGTGAGCGGTGGCCATGAGATCCCGTCGATATCTCCCTTGGCCTGGAAGCCAGGATGAAGTTTGCCGCAATCATGCAGAAAGGTCAGTGCTGAAAGGCGGGAGATATCGGTATTCGTGAGGACGCGTCCCGCCGATTGCTCCATTCGGCTACGCACGACTGAAAGATTTGTCAAAGCCTCAAAACATGCGGCTACATCCGCACAATGGTGCGCGAGATGGTGCGTCAAACCAAACGACGACTTTCCCCAAGGAAGCAGGCGCTCCACAGGGACTCTCCCTTGTCATTACACAATGCAACCAGAAGAGTGGTTTTTCGGGTTTTGCGCAACTATTATGTTTGATGCCTCACAGAAAATTGGGCGTAAGTATTTCTTCGCAGGGAGAAAAATCGTGAAATATTGAACGCCAGCGTTTCAATGTCACAACGGAAGACGGTAATCCCGATGTTGTATAATATACGCATGATCTATGCGCTTGATGATCAGGTATTACATGGGCGCGCCACAAAAAGATGCTAATGCACTGCGAAGAAATTTTCTTCACCGCCTCGTCGATGAACGTTCCAGGCGTCTGTCACTTGAATATACTTAGTATATAAAGATCACTGATTTAGTGGTGCGCCTTCAGCGTCGATGATGCATTTTCATTCAGGCTTTTAGAACGTTCCGGTTGTGAGATATACAGGGCCAAACGTCCTTACTAACGCAACGTCGTCTGTTTTCCGCTTTGCGGATTCGATAAGCGGAATCAGATGGTTCGGTGATTGCGATGACTCTAATAATTACGGGTCGGTGGAGCGAATCCGCTCAAGGCGAGGGACCTCCAGGTTCGAGCCATTGAAGTGCAGGAGTTGGCGCATCAGCCGTTCCACGGCAAGCGCGTTCGACTAACGGGCCGGCGAGCATTTTACTGGCAACGCCAGAGACTGGGGTGGGGTAGATTGGAGTTCGGGCACGAGATCTGGGCCGTGGCTGCGAGGTAGGCCTATTCCGTCCCATCTCTACCATGCGGCCGGGATGAATTTGTTAGCCGAACACCCACGCCCTTGCCATCGATCTCGTCTATAAACTCGATGCCTGCGGACCGAAAAACTGTCGCAATAGATTCCTTGGTCGCTGCACGCAGCGGTTCTCCACGTTCGAATCTCACAATGGTATTCGTCGACACCTTTGCAAGCTTGGCGAGGTCTAGAACGCCGAGCTGCAAAGCGGCCCGCGCCATGCGGCATTGCATCGAGTTCATTTTCTAAATCGCCATAATATGTTCATAGCTGTTGATCTGATGACTCGCCCTAGTGTATCGTTTGCCCAGAACTAGCGGCCAACAGCATGTGTCAGCATCCTGTTGGCCTGACCGTAACCCAAGTTGATAGGAACTCGGATCATGGCTGATTCCGACAATAGCAGAACTTTGCCTGTCGTCACGCGACGCAGATTGCTTTCCGTCTCTGCGACGTGGCTGGCGGGGTTGGTTGGTGGTGTGGGAGAGGGGCTCCATTTCGCCGGCGGTCGTAATGACCGTGCCGATCCGGCGCTTATGTTGTGGCAGGAATGGTGGTCAGTCCATGAGCTTGTCGAGAAGCTCTGCCGAAAACAGCAGCGCCTTGAAACTGCTCTGATCGCTGCTGTCGGGTTTCCCCATGTCGAAATTGCCTTGCCCGATAAGGGTTGTGTGGTGGCGGCGTTCTCCGCGGAGGAAATCGATCGTCGTTTTGCGGGTTTGCCGGAAGATGCCGAGGAGAAGGCGACGGCGGTTTTGGCAGATCGGCAGGCTGCCTGGGACGCGCTGGACGAGCGGCTTGGATACAGTCGTGCCAAGCGGGCGGAGGAAGAAGCCTTTGCGCTGCGGGCAGAACGATTGGATGGGCTGTTTGCGATGCGGGCTTGCTCGGTTGCTGGTGTGGCCGCCAAGCTGCATGCAGTACTTGCTATGGGAGAAGAGGGCCCAGCCGATGAGTTTCCGTGGCCGCAGATTCGGGCTGCGATGACGGACCTGCTCAGTCTCACTAGCGGACCTTCGGGAGTTTGAGGTGCCGCGCTCTGCAAGTATTTTTTCGCTCGTCTACGCCGGCCTGCGATGCCTGAGAGAATAGTGTTGCGGGCGCTTAATTTGTGCCTTTCTTGATTGTCCCTGTTGCCATCCGACCGTTTTGCGGATGGCCCGAACGGGGACATCATGGCCAACCATCATCACCAAGGGCAGTCTGTATCACGCGGCGAGCGAATGCTCCGCACGGCGCTCGGTCCTGCCATCGCCCGCTATCTCGAAGATCCCAGCATCGTTGAAGTGATGCTGAACCCGGACGGGCGTCTGTGGATCGATCGTCTGAAGGAAGGTCTTGTCGCAACGGACGAAATACTGATCCCGGCTGATGGCGAACGCATCGTGCGGCTGGTCGCCCACCATGTTGGCGCCGAAGTTCATGCCGGCGCGCCCCGCGTCTCGGCCGAGCTGCCCGAAACCGGCGAACGCTTCGAGGGACTGCTGCCGCCGGTCGTTGCCGCCGCGACATTTGCCATCCGCAAGCCTGCTGTCGCTGTCTTCACCCTCTCCGATTATGTCGCCGCTGGCATCATGACGCAGCACCAGGCTGAGGTGCTTCGGCTGGCGGTGGTGAAGCGCAAGAACATACTTGTCGCCGGTGGCACATCCACCGGCAAGACGACACTCACCAATGCGCTGCTGGCGGAAGTCGCCAAGACGTCCGATCGCGTCGTGCTGATCGAGGACACCAGAGAGCTGCAATGCGCCGCTCCCAATCTCGTGGCGCTGCGCACCAAGGATGGCGTGGCCTCGCTTTCCTCTCTGGTGAAGTCATCGCTCCGCCTGCGACCTGATCGCATTCCGGTAGGTGAGGTACGCGGCGCTGAAGCCCTCGACCTCCTGAAGGCCTGGGGCACCGGTCATCCTGGCGGCATCGGCACGATCCACGCTAACACGGCGATAGGCGCGCTGCGGCGGTTGGAGCAACTCGTACAGGAAGCCGTGGTCACGGTTCCGCGCGCGCTGATCGCCGAAACCATCGACGTCATCGCCGTTCTGTCCGGCCGTGGTGCCAACCGCCGCCTTGTGGAAATCGCCCTGGTCGACGGGCTCGATCCCGTCTCCGGCGATTATCGCACCCTCAACGCTCACCTTCCTCCCGCTCACCAACCACTCCCGAAAGGAGACCAGCAATGAATACGTTTGTCTCGTCTGTCCTTCGTCGTGCTCGCAATCGCTTTGTCCATACAACAGCACTCGCCTCGATCACCCTGTTGATGGCGGCGCCCGCCCGCGCTTCCGGCTCGTCCATGCCATGGGAGGAGCCGCTGCAGCAGATCCTGGAATCTATCGAAGGACCGGTCGCCAAGATCGTTGCGGTGATCATCATCATCGCCACCGGCCTGGCGCTTGCCTTCGGCGACGCGTCCGGCGGCTTCCGCAAGCTGATCCAGATCGTCTTCGGGTTGAGCATCGCCTTTGCGGCCAGTTCCTTCTTCCTATCATTCTTTTCCTTCGGCGGCGGAGCGCTGGTCTGATGGCGGGCGGTTTTCATGAGGAAGGTGAGGTGCGTGGTTACTTCGCCACCGTCCACCGTTCGCTCGCCGAGACGATCCTGCTCGGTGGTGCTCCGCGTGCCGTTGCCATTGCGAACGGCACGCTTGCGGCTGCTGTCAGTCTCGGTCTTCGTCTCTGGATTGCCGGGCTGGTGATCTGGGCCATCGGCCATTTCGCGGCGGTCTGGGCAGCGAAACGCGATGCGCAGTTCGTCGATGTCGGGCGCAGGCACCTGCGCTATCCGGCGCATATGGGCGTGTGAGGTCTTGCCGATGATGAACCTAGCCGAATACCGCAAACGCGCTTCCCACCTCTCCGACTTCCTGCCATGGGCGGCGCTGGTCGCACAGGGTGTCGTCCTGAACAAGGACGGTTCGTTCCAGCGCACTGCACAGTTTCGGGGTCCCGATCTCGATAGCGCTACGCCGGCCGAACTGGTCGGCACCACGGCACGGCTCAACAACGCACTGCGTCGCCTTGGCTCCGGCTGGGCGATCTTCGTCGAAGCACAGCGCAATCCGGCCACCGACTATCCGGAAAGCCTGTTTCCGGATTCCGCATCTGCGCTTCTCGACATTGAGCGGCGTGAACAGTTCGAGGAATCCGGCCTTCTCTACGAGAGCAGCTATTTCCTGACCTTCGTCTGGCTGCCGCCTGCGGAAGAAGCCTCGCGCATGGAAGGTTGGCTCTACGAGGGCAGGGAGATTAGCGGGGTCGATCCTTGGGAGCTTCTGAACAGTTTCGTCGATCGCACGGACCGTGTCCTCTATCTCGTGGAGGGCTTCGTGCCGGAAGCCGCATGGCTGGATGACGCTGAGACGCTCACCTATCTGCATTCGACCATTTCCACCAAACGCCACCGTGTCCGTATTCCGGAAACACCTGTCCACCTCGACGCGCTGCTGGCCGATCAGCCTTTGGCCGGTGGTCTGGAGCCGAGGCTTGGCGACTTCCATCTGCGTACGCTGACGGTGATCGGGTTTCCGACGGTCACCTTTCCCGGCATCCTCGACGATCTCAACCGGCTGGCCTTTCCCTATCGGTGGAGCACCCGGGCGATCATGCTCGACAAGACCGACGCGACACGGCTGGTGACGAAGATCAGGCGGCAGTGGTTCGCCAAACGCAAATCCATTGCCGCGATCCTGAAGGAAGTCCTGACCAACGAGCAATCGGCGCTGCTCGACAGCGATGCCGCCAACAAGGCGGCAGATGCCGATGCAGCCCTGCAGGATCTCGGCTCCGATCAGGTTGGTGAAGCCTACGTCACCGCCACGGTGACCGTGTGGGATGCCGATCCGGCGATTGCCGATGAGAAACTGCGGCTGACGGAAAAGGTCTTCCAGTCACGCGATTTCACGGCGATCTTCGAAAGCGTCAATGCCATCGAGGCATGGCTCGGCAGCATTCCCGGCCAGACCTATGCCAATGTCCGCCAGCCACCGATCTCGACGTTGAACCTCGCCCACATGATCCCGCTGTCCGCCGTCTGGGCGGGGCCGGCGAAGGACGAGCATTTCGAGGCGCCGCCATTGTTTTATGCCCGCACCGAAGGATCGACGCCGTTCCGGTTTTCTCTGCATGTCGGCGATGTCGGTCATACCATGATCGTCGGCCCGACGGGTGCCGGAAAGTCCGTGCTGTTGGCGATGATGGCCCTGCAGTTCCGCCGCTATCTCCGTTCCCAGGTCTTCGCTTTCGACTTCGGCGGAAGCATAAGGGCAGCAACGCTCGCAATGAATGGCGACTGGCAGGACTTGGGCGGCTCGCTCTCCGACGATACATCGCCTCTTAACACCGTATCACTCCAACCGCTCGCCGGGATCCAGGACACGCCGGAACGTGCATGGGCCGCCGACTGGCTTGTCGATATCCTCGTCCGAGAGGGCGTTACCATCACGCCTGACATCAAGGAACATCTCTGGACGGCGTTGACGTCCCTGGCTTCTGCACCGGTCGGGGAGCGGACCATCACCGGCCTGACGGTGCTGTTGCAGTCGTCGGCGCTCAAGCAGGCTTTGCGGCCTTACTGTATCGGTGGCCCATACGGTCGCCTGCTCGATGCAGAAATGGAATGGCTTGGGGACGCGCAGGTCCAGGCGTTCGAGACCGAAGGACTGATCGGCACGGGAGCGGCGCCCGCCGTTCTTTCCTATCTGTTCCACCGGATTGAATCCCGCTTCGACGGACGGTCAAGCCTGCTGATCATCGACGAAGGCTGGCGGGCGCTGGATGACGGCGGCTTTGCCCAGAAAATCAAGGAATGGCTGAAGACGCTGCGCAAGAAAAATGTCAGCGTTATCTTCTCCTCCCAATCGCTTGCCGACATCGAAGCCTCGCCGATCGCGCCCGTCATCGTCGAAAGCTGCCCGACGCGCATCTTTCTCGCCAACGAGCGGGCCATCGAGCCGCAAATCACCTCTATCTATGAGCGGTTTGGGCTCAATGCGCGCCAGATCGAGATCATCGCAAGGGCGACCCCGAAGCGGGACTATTACTGCCAGAGCCGGCGGGGCAACCGGCTGTTCGAGCTTGGCCTTGGCTCCGTTGCGCTGACGCTTTGTGCTGCATCCACAAAGGTTGACCATGCGCTGATCGATGAACTGATCCGCGACGGCGCGCGCGCTCACTTCCTGGAAGCCTGGCTCGAGGCCAAAGGCCTGCGCTGGGCAGCCGACCTTGTCCCCCACCTCACAAACGTCGTCGACCAATCGGCGGAAAAGACGGCTGGTCCGGCCTCCATCCCCCCGTCACCAGAAGAGGAGATTGCCCCATGAACCATGTATCCCTGAGCGTCAGCTGGTGCCGTGTCCTTTCAACCAGCGTTCTTGCCGTCACACTGGCATCCACACCCGCATCGGCGCTGATCGTCTACGACCCGACAAACTACAGCCAGAACCTGCTTTCGGCCGCGCGGGCACTGGAGCAGATCCAGAACCAGGTCACATCGCTTCAGAATGAAGCCCAGATGCTGATAAATCAGGCGAAGAACCTCACCAGCCTGCCAACCTCGATGCTGTCTGAGATCGAGGGGAATTTCTCTGAGATGAAAAGCCTGCTCGGTGAAGCGGACCAGCTTGCCTATGGCGTCCAGATTATCGAAGAGCAGTTCAACGCCACCTATCGTGATTTCGCTGCCGGCGATCGGTCGGCCTCTCAGCTTGCATCCGCCGCGCAACAGCGCTGGCAGCAATCGGTTTCCGCTTTCGAGCATTCGCTAAAGGCGGGAGCCGTGGCAGTCGACAATATCGAGGGGACTCAACAGCAGACCAGCGAACTGGTCAATGCCAGCCAGTCGGCAGTCGGCGTGCTGCAGGCGACCCAGGCCGGCAATCAGCTCATGGCCGTGCAGGCGAAACAGATCGCCGATCTGACCGCCATGCTCGCTGCGCAGGGCAGGGCCAGTTCGCTGGAGCAGGCGAGGGCTGCGGCAGCACAGGAACAGGCCCGTGAGCAGTTCAGCCGCTTCATGACCGGCACAGCCTACAGTCCGTCCAGCGTCCGCATGTTCCACGATTGAGGGGCACGGAGACAATGGACCTGAAGATCGCCGCCCGAATACTTGCCGTCTTTGCACTTGGTGCAGGGCTGACCGCCGCAATCGCGGCCCTGCGAGAAGAAGACGCAACCGATGCCGATACCCCCCGCATCGGGCGTCCGGGCGGCGAGCCTGTCAGTACCGGGCTCTCTCGCTGCCGTGACCTTGGCGTGGCCGCTGCCGATGATGCCGCCTGCCGCAAGGCCTGGGCGGAAAATCGCCGCCGGTTCTTCGCAACCGATCGGCCGGTCGCGCCGAAGACCGGCGAGGTGCCGTCGCCATGAACAACACCGGCATCATCGATCGTTTCCTCGAAACCTTCACCGCCTACATCGATAGCGGTTTCGGCTTGCTCGGCGGGGAGGTGGCTTTCCTGACCTCGACGCTGATCGTCATCGATATGGTGCTGGCCGGCCTGTTTTGGGCATGGGGCGCGGATGAGGACGTCCTGCAGCGGCTGGTGAAGAAGACTCTCTATATCGGTTTCTTCGCCTTCATCATCGGCAACTTCAACAAGCTCGCGGGCATCGTCTTCGAAAGCTTTTCCGGGCTTGGCCTCAAGGCCGGTGGCTCCAGACTGTCGGCCTCGGACCTATTACAGCCCGGCCGTGTGGCGCAGGTCGGTATCGACGCCGGCAATCCAATACTCAAGGCGGCCGGTGAGCTGATGGGCTACATCGCCTTCTTCGAGAATTTCGTGCAGATCTTCGTGCTGATGGTCGCCTGGGTCATCGTTCTCGTCGCTTTCTTCATTCTCGCCATCCAGATCTTTGTCACGCTGATCGAGTTCAAGCTGACGACGCTTGCGGGCTTCGTCCTGATCCCCTTCGCGTTGTTCAACAAGACGTCCTTCCTCGCCGAGAAGGTGCTCGGCAACATCGTCGCCTCCGGCGTCAAGATACTGGTGCTGGCCGTCATCGTCGGCATCGGCTCCGGCCTGTTCGACGAATTCACATCCGGTTTCTCCGAGCAGCCGACCATCACCGAAGCACTGTCACTGGTGCTGGGCGCGCTGTCTTTAATGGGCCTGTCGATCTTCGGTCCCGGCATTGCAAACGGTCTCGTGTCGGGCGCCCCGCAACTCGGAGCAGGCGCTGCCGTCGGAACCGGTCTTGCAGCGGCCGGTCTCGGAGCCGCCGGCTATATGGGTGCCAGGGCTGGACTTGGTGCTGCCGCAAGTGCTGCCAGCGGTGCGGCAAGGGGAGGGGCCACACTCGCCGGCGGCGCCAGGACCGCATACGGTCTTGGTGACGCAACCGCCGGATCGACAGGGACCGGCGGTGGTGCTGCCGCTTTTGCCGGTGTCGCAAAAGCAGCCGCGGGTCTTGCCATGAACAAGGGCAGGGCCATGGCATCAGGCGCATCCCAATCCATGAGCTCCAGCTATCGCAATGGACAGGCCGCCGCATGGAAAGCGACCGGCGGCAAGAACGACGCCGGCATGCCCGAAGCCACCAACGATCCATCGTTTGCCGGTTCACAGTCCGCAACCTCCGCCACCGTGTCCGGCTCCGACATTTCGTCCTCGACGCCGCCCGAATGGGCGCAGTGGATGAAGCGGAGCAGCACCGTCAGTCACGGTGTCAGCACCGCCGCCCATACGGTCCGCTCTGCCGATCACGGCGGCGGTTCCATGTCCGTCTCTCTCAATCAGGATGACCGTTGATGACCATCTTCAGACGACCTTCCGTGCGTTACGCACGCACCCCGGAACCCGAAACGCCCTACCAGAAGGCCGCGCAGGTCTGGGACGAGCGCATAGGCTCCGCTCGTGTGCAGGCGAAAAACTGGCGGCTGATGGCCTTCGGGTCTCTGTTTCTAGCTACCGGTTTTGCATCGGCGCTGGTCTGGCAATCGACGCGCGGCACCGTGGTGCCGTGGGTGGTGCAGATCGATAAATTCGGGGAGGCGCAGGCCGTTGCCTCTGCCGCGACCGACTATCGACCGACTGATCCACAGATCGCCTGGCATCTCGCCCGTTTCATCGAGCAGGTTCGCAGCATTCCTGTCGATCCCGTCATCGTACGGCAGAACTGGCTTCGCGCCTACGACTATACCACCGATCGCGGGGCGATCGCGCTCAATGATTATGCCCGTGCCAATGACCCGTTCACGAAGGTTGGCAAGAACCAGATCGCCGTCGAGATATCCAGCGTCATCCGTGCTTCGCCCGACAGCTTCCGTATCGCCTGGACCGAACGACAGTTTGAGAACGGTCAGCTTTCGGCCACCGAACGCTGGACCGCCATCCTGACCGTCGTGATCCAGCCGCCGCGCACCGCTGAAAAGCTGCGCTCCAATCCACTCGGCGTCTACGTCAACGCAATCAACTGGTCGAAGGAGCTTTCGCAATGAAGGGGGCATACAGGAAAAGTGCATCGCTGCTGCTGGCAACGCTAATATCCACATCGGCGCTTGCCGGCTGCGCGAAAAAGTACATTCCGCCGGAGATCGACTACGATGATGCGGCACCCGCCGTGCTGACTGCCGATCCGGTCGGGCCCGTGAAGGTGGTAGAACTGCCGAAACCCCTGCCGCTACCCGGCCAGTTGAAGCCGATCAACGGGGAGAAGGCGAAGGCCGAGCCTGTCGATCCGAAGGCACGGATTACGTTGGCCAACGAAGCCGCCCGCATCCAGCCGGTTCGCGACGGCTTCATCAACGCCGTGCAGGTCTATCCCTTCTCGGGCGGCGCGCTCTATCAGGTCTATGCAGCACCGGGACAGGTGACGGACATTGCCCTCCAGGCCGGCGAGCAATTGGTCGGCTCAGGCCCTGTGGCTGCCGGTGACACCGTGCGGTGGATCATCGGCGATACCGAGAGCGGTATGGCAGCTTCAAAGCAGGTACATATTCTGGTGAAGCCGACGCGCGCCGATCTCCAGACCAATCTTGTCATCAACACCGACCGGCGCACCTACCATTTGGAACTGCGTTCCACCCCTTCGACCTACATGGCATCGGTCTCATGGCAATATCCGCAGGACCAGTTGATCGCGCTGCGACGGCAGAATGCGCGGGCGACGGAGACGCAAGCGGTCGCCACCGGCGTCGATATCTCGAAACTGAACTTCCGTTACCGCATCGAGGGCGATCCAGCACCATGGCGGCCAATGCGCGCCTTCGACGATGGTGCAAAAGTCTACATCGAATTCCCGTCCGGGATCGGACAAGGCGAAATGCCGCCGCTGTTCGTGATAGGACAGTCCGGGAATTCCGAACTGGTCAACTACCGCGCCCGTCAGAACTACTATGTCGTCGATCGGCTGTTTGCTGCGGCTGAATTGCGGCTGGGCGACAAGGACAGCCAGAAGCGTGTTCGCATCGTCCGCACCGATGGCCGGACAGTGGCTAAGCGGACCACGTTGTTCTCCTCGGAGCGCAGCCGATGACAGGGGCTGCAAAATCATCGGATATGGGCCTCAGGGCTGAACTGCGCCTGCGGCCGGAGCCGCGGCGTGTCGCGCGGTTGTCTCGTAAGGTGTTGATCGGTCTCGGCGGCGTTGCCAGTATCGCCATTTCGGCGGCGCTGTTCTGGGCGCTCGACACCAACCGGCGCGGCACCCAATCCGCGACGGAGCTCTATAATGTCGACAACACGACACCAGCCGATGGCCTGGCCGGCCTGCCGAGAGATTACACCAACATTCCGAAACTGGGTCCGGCGCTGCCGGGGGACCTCGGCCGGCCGATCCTGCGGGCGCAGGAGGCGGGCAAGCCGGTCGTAACACCTAGCATCCAGACACCGCGCGTCGATCCCGAGGAGCAGCGCCGTCTTGCCGAGATCGAGGCCGCCCGTCTTGCAAAGCTGTTCACCGACAGTCGTGGGGAGCGAACGACGGGAGCCCAGACAAGCCCATCGGCAACTTCACCCGCTTCTGTCGTCGATCCCTCCACCGGCATGTCGATTCCGTCCGAAACGCTGCCGTTGGACGCCGGGTCCGCGCAGAACATGCAAGATCGCAAGCTCGCCTTCCTCAATGGCGCGACTGACCGGCTAACCGTCAGTGCCGACCGCGTGCAGGAGAAGGTTTCTCCCTATGTCGTGCAGGCGGGTACCGTCATTCCCGCGGCCCTGATTACCGGCATTAAATCCGATCTGCCCGGCCAGATCACCGCACAGGTGACGGAACACGTCTATGACAGCCCGACCGGTTCGCATCTCCTCATTCCGCAAGACACGCGCCTGATCGGCCAGTACGACAGCCAGGTCGCCTTCGGGCAGAGTCGTGTGCTGCTGGTCTGGAACCGCCTCATCATGCCGGACGGTTCGTTCATCGTGTTGGAGCGTCTGCAGGGCGCCGACACTCAAGGGTTCTCCGGGCTCGAGGACGAAGTGGATTATCACTGGGGACAGCTGTTCAGGGCCGCAGCGCTTTCGACGCTTCTCGGTATCGGCGTGGAACTCTCGGCCGATGACGAAAGCGACATCGCTCGCGCCATCCGTGAGAGCGCCCAGGACAGTGCATCCGACATCGGCCAGCAGATCGTTGGTCGCCAGCTCAACATCCAGCCGACGCTGACGATCCGGCCGGGTTTTCCTGTCCGTGTGATCGTCAACCGCGATCTTGTGATGAAGCCCTACGGAGCGGCGAGGGAGCCGACATGACGAAACTAAGGCTATCCAGTATTCCCGATGACCGGCCAGTCAAGATTACGGTCGAGCTTCCGGCGGCGGTGTTCAGGGATTTGCAGGCCTATGCCGCGATCCTCGCGCATACCGCTGGCGAAGCTGCTCCACCCGACCCAGCCAAACTCGTCCCTCCGATGCTTCAGAGGTTTATGGCGACGGATAAGGGGTTCACCAAGGCGAAGCGTGCTGCCCCATTGTGGGAGAATTGATTCGAATTTTAAAGCCTGACCCACCGGGTCACCGTGCAGCGGGACGTGAGGTTTCTGGAGGCATCGTTGATGTCATGTCCACGATGCTTTTAAACGCAGGCAGATGTTTCGGACGGTTGACGATCAGATAGCTGCGGGAATTTCCGAGACGTCGTTTGAGGTGATCTTTGTAGGGCAATTGCTTTTTCGACTGCGTCAGCTCGCTCCAGACGCGGCGTTGTGATTATGATCTGGTGCCTTGTTGAAAAATTCTAGAGCGTCAAAGCTTCCCTTAACGGTCGATTTTTGATACAAATCCTCGGAGAGTGAATTCTTAGTTCCGAGCTATCGTATCAATGCCCGCATCCATCTCGCAGCGTCAAATAGCCCAAGACCTTCTGAAGGCGCGTGGAATTGCGCGGCTTGTAGAGCTGCGCGACGCTGGCGTAACGGCCGCTACGATGAGCCGCATGGAGCGGGATGGGGAGGTGCTCCGGCTTGCACGGGGCCTTTATCAGCTTTCCGACGCCCCGCTTGATTCCAATCATAGCCTGGCTGAGGCCGCCAAACGGGTACCCAAGGGGGTTGTCTGCCTTGTGTCGGCCCTCGCGTTCCACGGCCTGACCGACCAGCTTCCAAGACAGGTATGGCTGGCCATCGGCCAAAAGGACTGGACTCCGAAACCCGACAGCACGCCGATCCGTATCGTGCGTTTTACCGAGAGGCTGCTCAATGAAAGCGTAGAGAGCCATGTTGTCGAGGGTGTGCCCGTAAAGGTCTTTGGGATCGTCAAAACGATCGCGGACTGTTTCCGATATCGCAATAAGATCGGCCTGTCGGTGGCGATCGAGGGCCTCCAGGAAGCGCTTCGGCAGCGCAAGGCCACGCCCGGCGAAATTGCAAAACAGGCAGAGCACGGCGGCGTCATTACGGTGATCCGGCCTTACCTTGAGGCGCTGACCGCAAATGGCTAAGGAGATCAAGAACATCGGCGCGTCGGTGCGCGCACGCCTACTGCAACTCGCCAAGGCAGGTGGCCAGAGCTTCGACTTGGTTCTGACACGCTTCGCTCTTGAACGCTTGCTTTTCCGGCTCAGTCAATCACCCTACGCAGACCGCTTCGTACTGAAAGGTGCGATGCTAATGATGAGCTGGTTCGATGATCCGCACCGCGGCACGCGCGATCTTGATCTGCTGGGCTTCGGCGATCCCAGCGCCGAGCCAATGCTGGCGACGTTTCGTGAGATCCTGATGCAGGACGCCGGTGACGGCGTGGAATTCGACGCTGATGCACTTCGCGTTGACCGCATTCGAGAGGAGCTGGAATATGGCGGGCTCAGGCTACGGACGACGGCCTCGATCAGCGGCGCCCGAATCAGTGTGGCGATCGACATCGGCTTTGGTGATGCGCTGGAGCCTGGCGCCGAAGAATTGGATTATCCTTCAATGCTTGATTTCCCAATACCCCGACTGCGGGGCTATGCGCGGGAAACCGTCATTGCTGAGAAATTCCAGGCGATGGTGGCGCTCGGGCTAGCCAACACTCGGATGAAGGATTTCTACGACATCTGGATTCTCAGCAGGTCGTTTGATTTCAACCAGGACAGGTTGGTACGGGCAATTACCGCCACTTTCGATCGGCGTGAGACGCCGATCCCAACGTTAATACCGGATGCTTTAACGGAAGCATTTGGCAAGGATCAGCAAAAGCAACGGCAATGGCGAGCGCTTGTTGAAGAACTTGCCCATAATCCAGGTGAATTGATGGCTGTCATCACGGATATCGCTGCATTCCTGATGCCTCATGCTGTTGTAGCCGCGAACCGGGGCAAATGAGCGGCCTGGTGTCTACCGTTTCCTGATGCGAAGCGTCGGCCAATGTGATCTGCCAAGGATATGGTAAGTTCTCTATTTGGTCTCGATCGCCATCTTGAGCCCATCCCAGCCCGCATATTTATCGCCCGTCTCGCGAATGTGCGTATATCGCTTGAGGCTGATCCATGAACGGTGCCCGCTGACAGCAGCCACATGCGGGATATTCCAACCCATCTCAAACAACCGTGAAATGCCCTCATGGCGCAGGTCGTGAAAGCGGAGATCATCGATGTCCAACAACTTGCAGGCTCGCGTGAAATTCGCTGAGATGGCGTCGGTCGAGTAGGGGAGTATCTCTGACTTGTCCTTTGGCATGCTGCCGATGATCTGGATCGCCTGATCGGGAAGGTCTACCCAGGTGTGATTGCCGATCTTTTCTCCAGGATGCTTCATATCGCGCACAAGGACACGCTTGTGCTCTCTCTGGAAGTCTTTCCATCTGATCCGCGTAATTTCCTCCTGGCGACGGGTCGAAAACAGCGCGAAAGCGATGACTTTGTGCATCGGCATTGCTTGCGGGACCTTCTTCCGCCGTTCAATGAAATAGCCGATCAGACGATCGAGTTCATCCAACGTGGGTCTTCGATCGCGTTGCGCTGACCGGGATATGATACCCATCCGGCGGGCAACCTTGACAGCGTCCTTCATCTCCTGCTCGTCAAGCCGATAGCCCCACATTGGCCGCGCGATCGCGAAGATCGCAGCGAGATGGCTGGCGTAGTTTCCGACGGTCTGCGGCTTTGACGTGAGTGCCTGCAGGAATTCAACGATGTCTTTCGATTTGATAGAAGAGCAGGGCATGTTGGCGATGTCATAGTTCTTGATCGCCGTTAGGACCTGCGCTTTTGTCCGACCAATCTCCTTGACGGTCTCCTCAATGTAGCGGTCGATGACCTTGGCCAATGTTGTCGGATCATCATTTTTAGATTTGGCGACTGCCCCTGGTTTGGAGAGTTCCCGTTCGCGTTTTGAAATCCAGGCAGCAGCCGCAGGACGTCTGTCAAAGGTCTCGGTCTCGTGATAAGTCACGCCATCCTGCATGACCCGCACCCGCGCCCGGTAGGCGACGCTGCCATCCTTGCGCTTGCGCGCGCTGATAGTGCCCATGGCCGGCTCCTAATTTGGTCCACGGATTATTGTATTTGGTCCACTGGACCAAATCCAGTGCTAAAATCGGCGGAAATAGACCCGAATGAGTGTAAACGAGACGATGAAGAAAGTGCCGTAAGTGTCTGTAAAACAACAAAACATCAATTATTTCAAGGCTCCCGTGTTTGCCGTTGCGCCGATGATAGACTGGACGGATCGGCATTGTCGGTATTTTCACCGGCAGCTGTCGGGGCGGGCGGTGTTGTTTACCGAGATGGTGGTGGCGGATGCGATCCTTCATGGGCCGCGCGAGCGGCTCTTGGGGCATGATGCGGCCGAACATCCGGTCACGTTGCAGCTCGGGGGCTCGGATCCGGCAAAACTTGCCGAGGCGGTGAGGATTGCGGCGGATTTTGCCTATGACGAGATCAACCTGAATGTCGGCTGTCCGTCGGACCGGGTGCAGAGCGGCACGTTCGGTGCCTGCCTGATGAAGACGCCGGAGCTGGTGGCGGAGTGTGTGGCGGCGATGAAACGGGTGACGACGCTTCCCGTCACCGTCAAATGCCGCATCGGGGTGGATGACCAGCAGCCGGAACAGGTGCTGCCGGAGTTCCTTGCGCGGGTCATCGAGGCGGGCAGCGACGCGGTGTGGATCCATGCGCGAAAAGCCTGGCTGCAGGGGCTGTCGCCGAAGGAGAACCGGGAAATCCCGCCGCTCGACTACGATCTCGTTTATGCGATGAAACGGGAGTTTTCGAAGACCTTCATCGGCATCAATGGTGGGATTGCCGATCTCGATGCGGCAGTGGCGCAGCTGGCGCATGTCGACGGGGTGATGCTGGGGCGCGCCGCCTATCAGAATGCCGGACTTTTGACCGGCGTCGATGCGGCGATTTATGGGGAAACACCCCTCCCTGATGCCTCCCCGCAGGGGGGAGGGACAGCCTCGTTCGACTGGCTCGCGCTGCGCGACACGATGATGGCCTATGCGGAGCGGGTGATGGCGGACGGCGGGCGGCTGCACCATGTCACGCGCCACATGGTCGGCCTGTTCCAGGGATTTTCGGGCGCCCGGCGTTATCGGCAGATCCTGTCCTCGGAGGCGACAAAAGCGGGCGTCGGGCCAAAACTGATCGCGGAGGCCTTTGCGGCGGTCGATCTGTCGGCGGGACCGAAACCGGCGGTGCGGGACGGGGCGACCGAGGCGGCACGGCTGGCCGGCTGAGCGCGGCATCGGCCTCGATGTCGTCGGCCGGGGCTGGCCGCCGCGCGGTTTTCAGGCGGCGGCGCGGCTCACGAGACGTGCCTGCACCTCGTCGACGCTGCCGCGCACATAGATGGTGACCGGTTTGCCGGCGCCGCCCATCACCGCGAGCGCGATGATCGAGACCTCGGCCTCGTAGACGGTGACATAGAGCACCTGGGCCGGGTTGACGTAGACGGGCTGGTTGTGCGTGTTGATAAAGCCGATCATCGTATTCCTGCAGTTTCGACTATGCGTGCAAACACATGTTCTGGCATGGCCGGGTTGACGCGGGTTTAACGCGCCGCGTTTTTGTGTCGCTTCGATGTCGGCTTGCGCCGCGACGGCAAGGGGGAGGGGATGCCGGCTTTTGCCAGCGCCCGCCGGACCCAGCGCCATCGGCGTTTTGGAATCATGCGGAGAAACAGGGTGACGGCCATGGCGCTTTCGGCGGGATCGGCCGCCTTCAGCCGATCGATCGGTTCGCCTCTCAGGATATGGCCCCCGATGACGGAATGCAGGTCGCGGATCCCGAGGAACTGGTCGTGGGCGTCGCTGGGCAGGCGCCCGTAGCAGGGAGTGTCCTCCATCTCCAGTCCGCTGCCGGCGCAGCGGCGATGGCGGCGGCAGGATCGTCGCCCGCAGGCCAGCGCCGGGGCGGCCAGGGCCTCCATCGTCCACCGCATGACGGACGCCACATCGGTGTCCTTGCCAGGCTCCTTGCTCATCAGCGACAAAATCCTCCGCCGGCTGCCGCGCAGCCCCTCCCGTTCACGCGACCTGTCGGCCCGTGGTTTGATCCTTGTTTCTCTCCACATCCCCCTTCGGAGATGGCATCGGCCGGGGCGCTGAAAGCTGCCTCGTAAGCAAATAATAATGTGGCACCTCTCAGCGCCCCGTTCGGCATTTTTATCCGCCGGTCGATCCCTCTGACTGGATGGATGGGCGGGAGACGTTGCCATCACCGTTCCCGGCGTCATTCCTGATCGGACGACGCGGGCGGACAACGGGCGATGCGACCCCCGACCTCCATCCCCTTGTGTGCCCCATAAGGCACGTCCGGCGCGCAACGCTGGGAACTCTGGAGACACTGCGCTGACGTCCGACGCGCATTGCCTCCACCCGGTCGCCGGAGGGGGATCCTGTTGACGGACTCAGGTCATGAGGCTTTGCGTCTTGTCCTCATGACCCGAACCGGCCCCGCATCGCCGGCACGCCTGCCGGTGTATCCGCTGCGGGACGAAAGGATTGTAGGCACAGGTGTTGGGGGCGGGGATGAACTATTTTTGTCGTCATCCTCGGGCTTGACCCGAGGATCTAGAAAAAGCTGTTTTGCAACAGTGTCTTAACGAAGTCGGTGCGTCGGCAAAAACACCCCCTCTGGCTGCCGAGCGGGTTTAGAAAGTCCCCCTCTGGCTGCCGCCATCTCCCCCACAAGGGGGGAGACACTTCGCGGCACCCGCCCGGGCTTCAATCAGCTCCGGCGGGTCGGCCGGGTTAAGCCCTCCCCCTTGTGGGGAGGGTTGGGAGGGGTCTTTTGGTGCTTGATGACAACATATGTTGGCGTGCCGGTGGCGCACCCCCCTCTGTCCTGCCGGACATCTCCCCCTCAAGGGGGGAGATCGGCAGAGTGGTTGGCCGCTCTGTCTATAGAGAGGTCGGTGCGGTGCTTCGATTGCGACGGTCATGGGGCGGGAAGCCGGTGCCGCGATGCGATCTCCCCACCCTTGGGGGGCGAAGGACGGGTTGAGACCCGTGGCTCAACCCCGGTCAGCCCGGCAGGGCAGAGGGGGGGCTGGCGGGGGTGGGCGGTGACATGGATCCTCGGGTCAAGCCCGAGGATGACGACGTTGGTGGGGGGCAGGTGGTGCCACAAGAGATTGTGCTGCTGGTTCCCGGGAGGACGCTGGTATTCGTGGTGGGGCAGGAGCCTCTCGGTCGTCATCCTCGGGCTTGACCCGAGGATCTATGGAAAGCGTTGTGAGATCATTGGGGTGTCTGTCTCACGGTGAGCGTTTGCGGGTGGCGCACCCCCCTCTGTCCTGCCGGACATCTCCCCCTCAAGGGGGGAGATCGGCAGAGTGGCTGGCCACTCGGTCTATAGAGAGGTCGGCGCGATTTCTTCGATTGCCACGGTCATGGGGCGGGAAACCGGCGCCACGATGCGATCTCCCCACCTGTGGGGGAGATGCCCGGCAGGGCAGAGGGGGGGGCTGGCGGGGGGTGGGCGGTGATATGGATCCTCGGGTCAAGCCCGAGGATGACGGCGTTGGTGGGGGCAGGTGGTGCCACAAGAGATTGAGCTGCTGGTTCCCGGGTGGACGCTGGTATTCGTGGTGGGGCAGGAGCCTCTCGGTCGTCATCCTCGGGCTTGACCCGAGGATCTGCGGAAAGCGTCGTGAGATCATTGGGGTGTCTATCTCACGGTGAGCGCTTGCGGTGGTGCACCCCCCTCTGTCCTGCCGGACATCTCCCCCTCAAGGGGGGAGATCGGCAGAGTGTTTGGCCGCTCGGTCTATAGAGAGGTCGGTGCGGTGTCTTCGATGGCGACGGTCAGGGGGCGGGAAGCCGGCGCCGCGATGCGATCTCCCCACCTGTGGGAGATGCCCGGCAGGGCAGAGGGGGGCGGGGAATGCGCCTCCCGGAGCTTAACGCCCCCTTGGGAAGAAACACAGCGAAAACGCTGACTACTGTCTTGGCAGAAAGCCAGCAAACTGCGCGTGCCGCTTCAATGTTACCTGGACTGCAGATGCTATCGTTGAAGGCATTGTGTTGTCTGGACTAAACGCCTTTATTTCCACAATAACGTTGGGGGGCGATGTATGCGTCCTATTTACTAGAATATCCGCCCGAACTTTGCCGTGAGTTGAGGAAATTGTTTTTTCGTATTCTGCAGACACGCCGGATCTGTTTAGGCAAGTAGCCAATCTCTTGCCAAGCAGTGTCGGCTTTGAAGTGACAGTCTCATACCATTCTCTTGCTGCGGTGGCGCGTTTCGAAGTACGCTCGCGAAGAGGTGCGTAATTCTCCGGAAGCCAACTCCCGTTTATAATCGAGAAAAAATGCGTTTTCTTCAGGCGCTCCAAGTAACTATCGCCAAGATCATAGTCATCATCTTCTAAATCTCTACATAATGGGTGTATGTCAGCAGCCGCAATCGGCACGAGTCTGAAATCAAAATAAAGCCTTGCTCTATTGAATTCCCTTAATGGTAGTTGGCTTTGATCATCGGAGTTTAATTGTCTATACCATGAATTCCAGTCAAGTTTGTATCCTTGGCGAGGATCTGTGAACTGCTGTATCCTTGATATTCTAAGTCCATCGGTAACTGGCCAAAGCATTATTACCTGATAAGTCGAAAGGTCGTGAAGAGTGCTTGCATAGTTTGCCAGCTTGCTACCGACCCGCTCTATTGAGCTACCAAGTGTGTTTTCATTATAAGTAATTTGCTCGACGTCAACATCCAGAATTTCGTAGTCTGAAAGACTTTTATCTTGATTGTGAAACTGAAAAGTCTCCTGAATAATTTCAGGCCATTCATTTCGATCGATGCTCGAAATCTCAAAATCTTGTGACAATAGTATTCTTTGATTTCTACTCGTTGCCTGAGACAGTGAAGACTGGAATTCGCGACTAGTTGTTAACCATATAAATAATATGGGGGTGGATATATTTTTGTTTCTGTCTAGCAGGCTAAGTGCCTCAACGAAGTTAGAAGGAATTGCTGTGCGTTGAGCGGCTACTTCTTCATATTGATCAATGACGGCAACAATTTTTTTATCTCTGCCCTTTCTGATCTCTGACAACAAGGTTGCGTTTAAAGTTTCGGGCTTTTCTATTGCCTCTCTCGGCAGCAAAAATACGTGAAGTTCGGGAAGATGTGTTGCAATCTCTAATGATGCTGAAGTCTTCCCGCTTCCACTGCTCCCGAACACTGGTAAAAATCGGATTCCACCGCTTATCTCCATGGATTTAAATGCTTGCTGAGTAATCGTTATAAGTGAGCGGTTCGGCTTCAGCCGTCCTCTGAATGCCAGATCCAGATCTTGATAACGTCCGCGCAGCTGGTGTAATTTCGGGGGCGATTTTCGTGGAGAAAGCGGTGGAGATTTCGCTTTGGTTTTCCGCGAGACGTCAGGTGGGCACCGGGCCCGTCGGAGAAGGTGGAGTTGCGAGACTTCAACCTGACCGAAAGGAAGACCCGATGACCGACGACAGATTACCTCTTGCCGAGCTTGCCGCGAAGAGCGGCGATCCGGATTTTCTTCGATTGATTGCCGAAAGCGTGCTGCAAATGATCATGGAGGCCGATGTGGACGGCCTGATCGGAGCCGGACGCTACGAGCGTGGCGAAAGCCGCCAGACCTGGCGCAACGGCTATCGCGACCGGACGCTCGACACGCGGCTCGGCACCTTGAACCTGAAGATCCCGAAGATGCGCTCCGGCAGCTATTTTCCCGGCTTTCTGGAGCCGAGGAAGACGGTGGAGAAGGCGCTGGTGGCCGTCATTCAAGAAGCCTGGATCAATGGTGTATCGACCCGCAAGGTCGATGAGCTGGTGCAGGCCATGGGGATGACCGGTATCTCCAAATCCTCCGTTTCCAAGCTGTGCAAGGATATCGATGAGCGTGTGAACGCCTTCCTCAGACGCCCACTTTCCGGCGCCTGGCCGTATCTCTGGCTAGATGCGACCTATCTGAAGATGCGCGAAGGCGGACGCATCGTCTCTGTCGCGGCAATAATCGCGGTGGCTGTCGACACGGACGGCAAGCGGGAAATCGTCGGCCTGCATATCGGCCCTTCCGAAGCCGAACCGTTCTGGACGAGCTTCCTGCGTGATCTGGTGCGCCGAGGGCTGACGGGCGTCAAGCTCGTCATCTCCGATGCTCATGAGGGATTGAAGGCCGCCATCACCCGTGTGCTCGGCGCGACGTGGCAGAGATGCCGGGTTCACGCCATGCGCAATGCACTCGCCTATGTGCCCAAGGGACAGCACACCATGGTGGCCGCCGCGATCCGCCAAGCCTTCATCCAGCCTGACCATGACGGAGCCGTTCAGACCTGGCGGCATGTCGCTGACCAGCTCCGCGCCAGATGGCCGAAGCTCGGAGCCTTCATGGACGATGCAGAGACTGACGTACTTGCCTACATGGCGTTCCCGTCCCAGCATCGCACCAAGCTCCACAGCACGAACCCTCTGGAGCGCTTGAACAAGGAAGTGAAGCGCCGCGCTGATGTCGTCGGCATCTTTCCCAACGAGGACAGCATTGTCCGGCTCATCGGAGCCGTGCTCCTCGAAGCCAACGACGAATGGCAGCTTCAGCACCGCTACATGCAGATCGAGGGCATGGCAGAGCTCAACACACCAAGAATTGAGGAGGAAAAGCCCCTTCAGATGACACCAAAAGCCGCCTGATCATGACGGCCCGGTCCAGCGCCCGAATTTACACCAGATTGACGGACGCTATCCAGATCTTCATACCGAGACGGTAGTCGTATGCTCATATTTCGGTTTCTCCAGAATCGTCTATGATTTCAATATACAACCATATGTGGAAACCGTAAGTTAATCTTTAAACTAAGCGCGCGCGTAATTTGGAAATTTTCAAATTTGCTGACCTTTTCTCCAGTGCGTTTGGCGTCGTCGCCATCGTCTTCAGGTTCTTGCTGCGATTGGCGGCGGATGGATGTGCTTGCTTTGCTTCCGGCGTAAGGCGGGAGCGCCCCGGCCCCTCATCCGCCCTGCCGGGCACCTTCTCCCCAAGGGGAGAAGGGACTCGGGGTTACCGCCCCGGTCGGCCCGTCTTGCCCTTCGTGCGGCCCTTGCGTTTGACCTCGGCCGGGTCCTCGTAGGAGCCGATGCCGGTTTTGCCGCGCACGAGGGGGCGGGGGTCGTCGCGGGATTGCCCCTCATCCGCCCTTCGGGCACCTTCTCCCCCACGGGGAGAAGGGGAAACCGGCTTTTCCGGCAGTTTTCCCGGCAAAGGTTTTTCCGTGCGGCCGACGGTCATTTCGTCCAGGGTGTTCTTGCGGAACAGGGGTCCTCGGGTCGAGCCCGGGGATGACGGAATACTGGCGTCCGTGCCCGGGCCCATGTCGTCGAGCGAGGGTTTGGCGAAGTAGGAGGCCTGCGGCTGCCCCTCACCCCGACCCTCTCCCCGTTCTGACGGGGAGAGGGGGAGCGACGCGCGTGCGGCTTGTCCCTTCTCCCCGTCTGACGGGGAGAAGGTGCCCGGCAGGGCGGATGAGGGGCTGTTGCCGCCCGTTTGCGCCAGCGACGGGTCGAGCGACTGGCGGGTGGCTTCGGCGCTGCGGCGCACGCCTTCCTGGGCCCGGGTTTCTTCGCGGGCGATCGGATCGTCCATCGACGCCAGTTCGACGGCCTTCAGGCGCTTGATCTCGTCGCGCAGGCGGGCGGCCTTTTCGAAATCGAGGTCGGCGGCGGCGTCGCGCATCTGTTTTTCCAGCGCGTTGAGATGGCTCTGCAGGTTGTTGCCGACGAGGTGGCCGCCATCGGCAAAACCCTTGCCGGCGGCACCGGAAATGTCGGCGCGGACGTGGTCGCGTTCGTAGACCGAGTCGAGGATGTCGGAAATGCGGGCCTTGACCGATTCCGGCGTGATGCCGTGTTCGGTGTTGTAGGCCATCTGTTTTTCGCGGCGGCGCGCGGTTTCCTCCATCGCCCGTTTCATCGAGCCGGTGATGGTGTCCGCGTACAGGATGACCTTGCCGTCGACGTTGCGCGCCGCGCGGCCGATGGTCTGGATAAGGGACGTTTCCGAGCGCAGAAAACCTTCCTTGTCGGCATCGAGGATGGCGACGAAACCGCATTCGGGAATATCGAGGCCCTCGCGCAGCAGGTTGATGCCGACCAGCACGTCGAAGGCACCGAGGCGGAGATCGCGGATGATCTCGATGCGCTCCAGCGTGTCGATGTCCGAATGCATGTAGCGCACGCGCACGCCCTGTTCGTGCAGGTATTCGGTGAGATCTTCGGCCATGCGTTTGGTGAGCACGGTGCAGAGGGTGCGATAGCCCTTCAGCGCCGTCTCGCGGATTTCGCCGAGCACGTCGTCGACCTGGGTGCGGGCCGAGCGGACTTCCACCGGCGGGTCGATGAGGCCGGTCGGGCGGATGACCTGTTCGGCAAAGACGCCGCCGGACTGGTCCATCTCCCAGCCGCCGGGCGTGGCGGAGACGGCGACCGTCTGCGGCCGCATGGCGTCCCATTCCTCGAAGCGAAGCGGGCGGTTGTCCATGCACGAGGGCAGGCGGAAGCCGTATTCGGCGAGCGTCGCCTTGCGGCGGAAGTCGCCGCGATACATGCCGCCGATCTGCGGGATGGTGACGTGGCTTTCGTCGATGAAGATCAGCGCGTCGTCGGGGATATATTCGAACAACGTCGGCGGCGGTTCGCCGGGGCGGCGGCCGGTGAGATACCGCGAATAGTTTTCGATGCCGTTGCAGGAGCCGGTCGCCTCCATCATCTCGATGTCGTAACGCGTGCGCTGCTCCAGGCGCTGCGCCTCCAAGAGGCGGCCGGCCTTTTCCAGCTCGGCAAGCCGCATCTTCAGCTCGTCCTTGATCGCCTTGATCGCGCCGTTCAGCGTCGGGCGCGGCGTGACATAATGCGAATTGGCGTAGATCTTGACCGATTTCAGGTCACCGGTCTTGTGGCCGGTGAGCGGATCGAATTCGGTGATGCTGTCGATCTCGTCGCCGAACAGCGAGATGCGCCAGGCGGCATCCTCCAGGTGGGCGGGGAAGAGTTCGATCGTATCACCGCGGACGCGAAAGGAGCCGCGGACGAAATTGATGTCCTGGCGTTTGTATTGCTGGGCGACGAGATCGGCGAGCAGTTGCCGCTGGTCGATGCGGTCGCCGACCGACATCTGGAAGGTCATGGCGGTGTAGGTTTCCACCGAGCCGATACCGTAGATGCAGGAGACGGAGGCGACGATGATGCAGTCGTCGCGCTCGAGGATGGCGCGCGTCGCGGCGTGGCGCATGCGGTCGATCTGCTCGTTGATCGAGCTTTCCTTCTCGATATAGGTGTCCGAGCGGGGCACATAGGCCTCCGGCTGGTAATAATCGTAGTAGGAGACGAAATATTCCACCGCATTGTCGGGGAAGAAGTTCTTGAACTCCGAATAGAGCTGGGCGGCGAGCGTCTTGTTCGGCGCGAGGATGACGGCGGGGCGCTGGGTCGCCTCGATCACCTTGGCCATGGTGAAGGTCTTGCCGGAACCCGTGACGCCGAGCAGCACCTGGGAACGTTCGCCGGAGTTCAGGCCCTCGACGAGATCGGCGATCGCGGTCGGCTGGTCGCCGGCCGGCTGGTAGTCGGAGACCATGCGGATCGGGATGCCGCCCTCGGATTTTTCCGGCCGGGCGGGGCGGTGCGGCGTCCACAGCTTGCCGTCCTTGAACAGCGGATTGCCGCTTTCGATGAGTTTTGCCAGCGCATCGACGGTGGCGGTGACCGCACCCGGCGCGAGAGACTGGGCCTCTTCCAGCGACACATCCATGCCGGCGACCGGGTTGAGGCCGGCGGCGGCGCGCGTCTTCGGATCGGAGGAGGCGCCGATCGACACGCCGCGGGAGGTTTTTTGCGAGGTGGTGTTTTTGGCTGTGCCGGATTTTGCCGCCTGGCCGCTGCGCTTCGCTCCGGCTGCCTGCTCCTTCGCTCTGGCGGCTTCCTCTTCCTTCGCCTCGCGGATCGCCTGTTCGCGGGCGGCGATCTCGATCTTCTTGCGGTGTTTGCCGGCCTTCGAGGCGATCTCGCGCTGGGTCTCGACGGAGGAGGCTTCCGCCTCCGCCTCCAGCTGTTTCACCCAATCGGCCACGGAGCCGGAGAGGGGGGCGCCCTCGAACGAGGACTGGGGAGCCTCCGCAAATCCGGGGGCCTTGGACGGGGATGGTTTCGGCGCTTTCGACATGGCCGGAATATGGAGGGAGTCCGGCGGAAATGGAAGGGTGGCGGCGAAACAAATTGGGAACAGAACCGGGCGCCGTTGACGCGATTTTGAACGCTGCACCGCAGCATGGGCTCTGGCCAGACGCGGGCTTTACCCTAGTACTACAGTTGGATTTTTTGTTGTTGCAATCCCTTTCGATGAGCTATCGCCGCTTTCAACTGATGGCGTCTTCGCCATCGGGACCATTGCCAGATGAGTGGAACGGAAACCGATCGCGATAAAATCATCGCCGTCAGATGCAGTATTTCCGTAGTCGTGTAGGACTGCTTGAGCCTATGGATCACGCCACAGCCATCACCTGATCGTCTGGACTCGTTTCGTTCCATTTCCCGAATGCGTGGCGGCGTTGCTGAGCACTGATCTTCACGAGAAATGCAGCTGCAACCATCACCAGGCTCATATGACGATGCCACCCATGCCAGGAGCGCGCCTCGCAATGGTCGAGACCTAGATCATCCTTGGCGCGCAGGAAGCATTCTTCGATTGTCCAGCGCAATCCGGCAGCGGCCGCAAGTTCAGCCAATGTCGTCTCAGCAGGAGCGTTTGCGAAGTAGTAGGCGATAGCGTCTGGATTACGCAGACTACGCCGCGCAAGAAGCCAGCGCTGAAAGCCATCTTCATTGGGTCGGGCAATTGGCAGACGTGTCCATTCATAAAGGCGCGGCCCCTTGGTTCCTTCTCCCGCAGACAGTGCCTGCCATGCCTGTGCATCCAACTCATCGATCATCGTTTCCGTATCCGTGAGGATGAGCTGTTCTTCGCGAAAGATCCGCAGTGTATGGTTCGAGCGAACCGCGAGGACATAAGGCTGTTTGCGCCTTTCCAGTGCACTCCTGAATTTGCTGTCCGAGCCATAAAGAGCATCCGCCAGCACGAAGGCGCATGGGACGCCCTCGTCAAGAATCCGTTCAATCATCATGCGCGCGATCGTAGGCTTGGTCGCAAAGGCAAGATCCTCCGGAACGCTCGCTTTTTGCAGACGCTCCGGATCTTCGGCCCATTCCTTGGGAAGGTAGAGTTGCCTATCGATGAGAGCATGACCAAAACGACTGGCATAGCCGGCAAATACGCCTACCTGACAGTTCTCAATCCGACCTGCTGTCCCGGAATATTGTCGTGCGACACCGACAGATTGATCGCCTTTCTTCAAGAACCCCGTTTCATCAACGACAAGAACTCCGTCAGGGTCCCCCAGCGCCTCGATCACATAATGGCGAACACGTTCACAGAGCTCATCCGCAGACCACAAGGACCTTCCCAATAATGACTGGATACGATAGGGGCGATCCAGGCCGGCTTCTTCCGCCAGCATCCAGCCCGTCTTACGTTCAGCGCGGGATAAAAGCCCATCGATGAAAATTCCAGCGGTCTGCCTCTGCTCAATGCGCTTGAATGCGGGGGCAATGAACCTCTTTATTTCCGTCAGTGTACGCCGCCAATCGACAAGCCCGCCCGCCCAGGATGAAACAGACATTGCGTATCTCCCTATTCGCCAACCAGCGGAAGGGAATCATGATTTACCCCAAAACACAACTGTAGTACTAGGTTAGGCGCATCTGTCATGGAGTGTCTCCCACCGATGTTATCGCTTGACCAGCGGATCGCGCTGAAAACCAGCACGCCGCGCACCATGTTGTCCCCGCAGCACACCGAACATTGCCGCGTTTTGCCGAACCGCACCGACCTGCTGCATCGCCTGCCGCAAGGCGGCGTCGCGGCGGAAATCGGTGTTGCCTTCGGCGATTACACCGCCGAGATCCTCGCCCACAACCGCCCCGCCCGGCTGCATCTCATCGATGCCTGGGATCTCAGCCGTTATAACGAGGGGTATGAACGGGTGACCAGCCGTTTCGCCGAGGAGATCGCGGGCGGGCAGGTGCAGCTGCATATCGGCGGTTCGACCGAGCAACTGGCGGGTTTTGCCAATGCGACCTTCGACTGGGTCTATATCGACACCGACCATTCTTATGCCAACAGCTGGAACGAGCTGGTGTTGTGCCAGACCAAGGTGAAACCGCACGGGCGCATCTGCGGCCATGATTTCTGCACCGGCAATGTGATCAAACCGGTCGTCTATGGCGTGGTGCAGGCGGTCAACCGGTTTTGCGTCGAGTATGGCTGGCAGTTCGAGTTCCTGACGCTCGATCCGGATGCGCATTTTTCCTACTGCCTGAAGCGGTTGTGAGAACCGCCTTCGTTCAGCCGATCAGGCGCGTGCGCTGTTCCTTGTCCTGCCGTTCGGCGATCCAGCCGGCAATACGTTCGACCGGCATGGGCCGGGCAAAAAGATAACCTTGGCCCTGTTCGCAGCCGAGCGCACGCAGCGCCTCGGCATCTGCTTCCGTTTCCACCCCTTCGGCCAGCATCTCCATCGACAGCGCATCGCCAAGACTGATGAGCGCGGAGACGATCGCCTGGTTGCGTTTGGAGGCGGCGATGTGGGCGATGATGCCGCGGTCGATCTTCAGCCGGTCGACCTTCAGGTCGATCAGCCGGGTCAGCGAGGAATGGCCCGCGCCGAAATCGTCGACGGCAAGCGCAAAACCCGACTGTTCGAGCCGTTTCAGCTGTTCGCCGGCAATCACCGTGTCGAGCAGCGCCTCTTCCGTGATCTCGACTTCCAGCAGTTGCGGATCGATGCCGTGGCGGGCAACGGTCGCATCCAGCAGGTCGGCGACCGAATAGAGGGCAAACTCGCGCGGCGAGACGTTGACCGCAACGGTTGCCTCCGGCAGGCCCAGTCCGGGCAGGTCGATGAGCAGCCGGCAGCATGCATCGGCAATCGCGCCCGTCAGCTTGTCCGACTGGTGCACCGTATGCGCGGCCGCCACGATTTCCGGCGGGGCGATAAAACCGAGCGTCGGATGGTGCCAGCGCACCAGCGCCTCGAAACCGGTGATGCGCTGGGTTTTCAGGCAGACTTGCGGCTGGAACCAGGCCTCCACCTGGCCCGTCTCGATCGCCGGCACCACGTCGGTCTCGATCTGCCGCTGGCGTTCGGCCGCGGCGCGCAGTTTCGGATCGAACTTGCGCCAGCGACCACGCCCCTGATCCTTCGACCGGTACAGCGCCATATCCGCGGAGACGAACAGTTCGTCGGCGGTTGTGGCATGGTCGGGATAGATCGCCAGCCCGATGGAGGTGCCGACCATACAGGTCTGGCCATTCAGCACAAAAGGTTTGCGGCCCTGGCGCAGCACCGCTTCGGCAACGCGCGGCCCTTCCGCCGCCGGATCGCGGCCGGACACGATGATGGCGAATTCATCGCCGCCCAGGCGTGCAACGACGGTATGGGCCGGCGGAAGATTGTTGCGCAGGCGGGTGGCGAATTCCGTCAGAAGCTCGTCACCGATCTTGTGCCCCATGGTGTCGTTGACGTGCTTGAAGCGGTCGAGATCGATGACCAGCAGGCTGAGTTTCTGCTCCGAGGCCGCCGCCTCTGCAATGCCGTCACGCAGCGCCTCGTTGAAGGCGGCGCGGTTGGCAAGACCGGTGAGCGGGTCGCAATTGGCCAGAAGTTCCAGACGGGCATTGACCTGCAGAATGTCGTGGTTGGCCTCCTGAAGCGAGGTTGTCATGGCATTCGCTTCAAGCTTTCGGTTGGTGCTTTCGATGAAGATGCTCTCGCCCATGATGGCACTACGGTGCAGGATGATGGTCAGCGCGACAACGTTGAGGGCCAGGATGATGCTGGTGAGGCCATCCTGCAGCAGCAGCGACAGGGCGACGGACAAATGGCAGGGGAGCGCGAAGGCAAGGCCGTTCCAGCGATAACCGATGCTCATCAGGACGGCACCGGTGGCGACGCCGAGGATCATCAGATAAAAGCCGCCGTCGACACTATAAACGCTGAAGTCGTTGAGAACGAAGGGAAGCGAGGCCCAGGCGAAACCGCTGCTGCCCGCACCCGAGGCGAGCAGGGTCAATGAGCGTTCCGGATTGCTGTTCTGAAGCCGCTTACGGAGGATCAGGCTCCTGAGGACCGCACGCGCCACGAGTGTCGCAAGCACCGTGGTGAGCCACCACCACGCCGCCTTATCGCCCGGTGCACGCAACCAGACAAGTGCAAAGGCCGACAACGACACCAGCATATTGGTGACCAGCGTCGAGGGCAGGCGCTGCAGCAAGGTTTCCGCCTGGATGCGGTGGACCTCTTGAATGGAGGGTTTGTCTGCTTTGATCGTAGGCCTCCCCGGTCGTGGCATGACCGACCTGCATCTTTATTAGAAAAACTGACAGGCTCTTGATAAAATTCCCTTAAACACAGGCCGTCCGGGGCAACCAGAAGACGAAAATCTGTGGATCGGGCCGGCTGATCCCGACGATCCCCAGCGGGATGGGAGAAACTTCCTGCTGGCGATGCCGGAAAATGGCCTCATTCAGGCACCTCTAAGGACGTGATGACACGGCTGATGTCGAGCGAGGGTGTCGAGCGCAGGCCGGCGGGCTGGCGGACGGGCATCGCCGGAAGAGGAGCCCAGGGCCACATGACGGCATCTTTTGCGACAGTGGCGGCGCGGCGCTACGGTTACGGCCTTTGCCCGGGCGAAACACCTCCGGGCGACATTGATGCACTCATGCGGCAGGTCACCCGTGGGGCTGGCCGCCAAACCGGTCTTTCCGCGGGAAGGTCTGACCGGGCGCAAGGAAGCGGTCGGCCGTCTGGTCGCCGTGCGCACTGTCGAGGCGAAGGCGGCGCAGCAGGGGCGACCGAACACCGCGCTGCGGCAGGACAGCGAACGCGAGGCCGAGCGGATGTTTGCCCGCGACGCCCTTGCCAGGCTGTTCCAGGCGGTGCAATCGGAACTTGGCTTCTATGAACGGCTGGTCTCGTTCTGGATGGACCACTTCGCCATTGATGCCCGCGCCCGTTATGAAACCCGGCTGATGATCGGCCTGTTCGAGGCGGAAGCCGTTCGGCCGCATCTCGGGGGTGCCTTTGCGGATCTGCTCCGCTCGGCAACCCTGCACCCGACTATGCTGATCGCCTTCGACCAGACACGCTCCGCAAGTCCTCAATCGCCGTCCGGTGCCGCTGCTGGCGCCGAACTGCGGGATCATCTGGCCCGTTATCTCCTGTTTCACCAGACCATGGGCGGGACCGGCGTCACCGAGGAGGACGTGCGGGGTGCCGCGCTCCTGCTGGCGGGGGTTGGTGTCGATCCGGCAACGCTTTCGCTGACGCATGTTCCGGCGCAGGCGGATCCTGTCGCGCAGGCCGTGCTGGGCAAGACCTATGGCGCGGAGGGGCGCAAACCCGACGATCACCTGCGGCTGATCGAGGATCTTGCCTCGCGGCCGGAGACGATCGACCATATCTGCCGCAAGCTCGCGACGCATTTTCTCGGCGCCGAGGTGGCCGGTGAGGTGACGGACGGCATGCGAGCAGCCTGGGTGGCGAGCGGCGGAACGCTGAGTGCCGTCTACCGGGCGATGCTGGCGCATCCGGCGGCGTTTTCGCCGCAACCGCGGGTCTTGCTGCGGCCGTTCGATGTCGTCGTTTCCGCCTTGCGCGCCTTCGGCCTTCCGGCACGGCAACTGGACGAGATTGCTGCCCAGGCGAGCGGCGTGCCGATTGAAAGTTCGGCGGAGCCGGAGGCGAAGACGGGCGCGCGGCTTGCGCCAGGTGTCGCCGCGCAACTCACGCTGGACGGTTTGCGCCGCATGGGCCAGCCGATCTGGCAGCCGCCGGTGCTGGACGGGCCGCCGGAGGAGGAAACGTCATGGCTGACGGGGCCGTTGCTCGACGAACGAATTGCCTGGGCGCGGCTGGCGACACGGGTACTGCCGATCACACCCGATCCGGAACACCTGTTGCAGGCAGCACTGGCGGATGCGGTGCCGGACGATCTGGTGAGGCTGGTGCGCGAGGCGCCGAGCCGGTCGCAGGCGCTGACCATGGTTCTCGTTTCGCCGGCCTTCAACAGGAGATGATCATGCCCCTGTTTGCATGCCTTTCCCGACGCGCCTTCCTGGGGGGCGCCGCAAGTTTGCCGCTGATGCCGGCACCCCTGTTTGCCGCCGTGCCGGGCGACAATCGTCTCGTCGTCATCCTGCTCAGGGGCGGCATGGACGGGCTCAGCCTGGTGCAGCCGCTGGACGATCCGCATCTTCAGGTGCTTCGGCCGGAGTTGGCGCTGACCCTTGACGACGGACTGCTGGATCTCGACGGGCAGTTCGGCCTGCATCCGGCGGCGTCACCGCTTCTTGCCTTGTGGCATGCGAGGGAACTGGCCTTCGTGCACGCCATTGCCTCGTCCTATCGCAGTGCCACGCCCCGGCATTTCGAGGCGCAGGACATGCTGGAGGCGGGGGAGGCGCATGGCGCGACGCTGCCGACGGGCTGGCTGAACCGCGCTCTCTCCTCCATTCCCCGTGCCGGCGCCCGCAAGGCGGAGAATCTCGACGGCCTGCACGGCCTGTTGCTGTCGGGACCGAACGACAACATGGTGAATGCGAGGCCGCAGATCCCGCCGCTCGGTGTCGATGAGATCGCTTTCCTCGAGCGGCTTTATGGTGATGATGCCGGTTTCCGCGATGCGCTGCGTGACGTCGGGCCTTTGCAACAGGGCGACGACTGGATTGCCAGCGTGATGGGCCTGGTCGTGGAGCGGCTGACCGGCGAGGCGCGCCTGGCAAGCCTGTCCCTGCCCGGTTGGGATACGCATGCCGATCAGGCAACGCTGCTTGCCACGCCGATCAGCCAGCTTGCGACCGCAATCCTCGCCTTGCGGGCGGCCGTGTCCCCCGCCATCTGGGCCTCGACCGTTGTCCTGGCGGTGACGGAGTTCGGCCGCACCGTGGCACAGAATGCCGGCGGCGGGACCGATCACGGGACGGCCAGCCTGGCGCTGGTCGCCGGCGGGACGGTGTCGGGTGGTCGTGTGCTCGGCACCTGGCCGGGCCTTGCGCCGGAGCAATTGTACGAGGGCCGCGACCTGATGCCGACAACGGACGTGCGGGCACTGGCTGCGGCGCTTCTGCACCGCCAGTTCGACATCAGCCACTCCAATCTTGCCGGGCGGGTGTTCCCCGGGCTCGACCTGTCGCAGGCGTCCGACGTTCTCAGCCTCTAGGCGAGGTCAGTCCTGCGGCACTTGTGCCGGCTTGCCCTCGGCATCCAGCGCAACCATGATGAAGGTGCCTTCCGTGACCTTCTCCTTGTTGCCGATGCGGGAACGGTTGACCCAGGCCTCGACCTGCAGGGTCAGCGACGTGCGGCCGATGCGGGTGAGTTCCGTATAGATGCTCAGCGTATCGCCGATCTTGACCGGGCGCTGGAAGGCCATTTCCTTCACCGCTGCGGTCACCACACGACAGCGGGCCCGTTCTCCGGCACGAATGCCGGCCGCCAAGTCCATCTGCGCCATGACCCAGCCGCCGAATATATCGCCGGCGGGATTGGCATCACCCGGCATCGCCAATGTTCTGAGCGTCAGTTCACCTTCAGGTACATCGCTGGTCTTCGTCATGGGATCCGCACTTATGTTGCGTTGCAAAACAACGCGACTGTATTGCCGCCGATCCGTGCTGGCAATCGGCTTCGTTTCGGAATGCGAAGAAAACAGAGTGTGTATCGGCATTTACCAGTCCTAAAGATTGTAAATGTTATTAGCTCAAATGCTGAATTTTTTGGGGGACTGCTGATGAACAACTTGCGACTCTCGACTCGCCTCTACTTCCTGGTCGCACTCGCCGTGGTCATCCTGGCGGGCGCGATGACGATCAGTCTGTCACAAAGCTACGAAGCACTTGAGAAGGAACGAAAATCAGCGCTTGCTTTCATGAATGCGAACGCGCTCGGCGTGCTGAAGATGTATCATGAGCAGGAAAAGTCCGGCGCGCTGACCCGCCAGCAGGCGCAGGAGGCGGCCAAGACGATCCTCGCAGCCATGCGTTACGACAATGGTAGCGGTTACTTCTGGATCAACGACATGCATCCGAAGATGGTGATGCATCCGATCAAGCCGGAAATGAACGGCTCGGACCTGACCCAGAACAAGGATCCGAACGGCAAGTTTCTTTTCGTCGAGTTCGTCAACACGGTGAAGGCGAGCGGCCAGGGTTTTGTCGATTATGACTGGCCGAAGCCGGGTGCTGACCAGCCGGTCGAGAAATATTCGCATGTGGCGGGCTTCGAGCCCTGGGGCTGGGTGGTCGGTACCGGCGTTTATGTCGACGACCTGGAGGCCCTGTTCTGGCAGAAGGCGCTGCGGTTCGGCCTGATTTCCTCCGCCGGCCTGCTCATCTTGGCCGCCGCCGCTTTCCTGATCGTCAAGAGCGTTACCGGTCCGGTCGGCCAGCTGCGTCTTGCGCTGCAACGGATGGCGACCGGTGATGCGAACGTGGAGATTGCCAGCGCCGAGGCCCGTGACGAGCTGGGCGACATCGCCCGCTCCGTCATCGTGCTGCGGGATGCGGTGAACGAACGGGCGCAGCTGCAGGCACGCGATGCCGACCAGCAGCGCGCCATTGCCGCGGACCGTGAGCGGACGGCGCAGGAAGCGCAGCACAATGCCTTGCGCCAGGAACGGGCGATGCACGAGCTGGGACATGCGCTGGAGGAACTGGCACGCGGCAATCTTGCGGTGACGCTTGGTGATCTCGGCGAAGACTATGCCAAGGTGCGGGACGACTTCAACCGCGCCGTCGGTTCGTTGCGCAAGACGATCACCGCGCTCGCCGAGACCGGCCATGTGGTGCACGGCAGCGCGTCCGACATTTCGAGCGCGACCGGCAACCTGTCGCGCCGGACCGAACAGCAGGCGGCAGCCCTCGAGGAAACGGCCGCGGCGCTGGAAGAAATCACCGCGACCGTCAAGACCGCCTCCGAACGGGCCGCCGAAGCCCGCGCCATGGTGGCCGAGACGAAGCAGAGTGCCGGCCGCTCCGGCGAGATCGTCAGCAAGGCGATCACCGCGATGGGCCGGATCGAAGATTCCTCCAGCCGGATCGGCCAGATCATCGGGGTGATCGACGAGATCGCCTTCCAGACGAACCTCCTGGCGCTGAATGCCGGCGTGGAGGCCGCGCGGGCGGGCGAGGCGGGTCGCGGTTTTGCGGTCGTCGCCCAGGAGGTGCGGGAACTCGCGCAGCGGTCCGCCAATGCAGCTAAGGAAATCAAGTCGCTGATCCAGAACTCCACCAGCGAGGTGGAGGCCGGTGTCTCGCTGGTGCGCACGACGGGCGAGGCGCTTGTCGAGATCGTCACGCTGGTCGAGCGGGTGAATGCGCAGGTGGAAGGCATTGCCACCGCCTCGCGCGAACAGGCAACCGGCCTGCAGGAGATCAATTCCTCCGTCAACCACATGGACCAGATGACGCAGCAGAATGCCGCCATGGTGGAGGAGACCACCGCGTCGAGCCAGACGCTTGCCGAACAGAGCCGGCAGCTGCAGGCGTTGCTCGCCGGTTTCCAGCTGGGGCAGGGCGGTTTTGTCCAGAGTTCCAGGGCGGCCTGAGGCGGCTGACCCAGCGCCCAAGCATACAGAACGCCCGCTGTGCAGAACGGCGGGCTTTTTGTTGATCCCGCGTTGATCCGCCGCAAGGAAGGGCCTGTTCGTCCGGGCGATACAGGAGCGCAACCTGCTGTTTGGCACGGGGAGACGGACAATGACGAAGATCGTGATCATCCAGGGCCATCCGGATCCGGCGGGCGACCATTTGTGTCATGCGCTGGCGGGCGCCTATGGCGCGGCGGCGGAGGAGGCGGGGCATTCGGTGACCCACATCGATATTGCCCAGCTCAGGATCGAGTTCCTGCGCAACCAGGCGGAGCAGGAGGAGGGCATGCCGAACGAGGACATCCTGTCTGCCCAGCACAAGATCCGCGAGGCGGAGCATCTGGTCTTCGTCTATCCGCTCTGGCTCGGCGGCATGCCGGCGCTGCTGAAGGCGTTCCTCGAGCAGGTGGCGCGGCCGGGTTTTGCCTATGATCCCAGCAAGGGCCCGTTTGGCGGCAAACTTCTCTCCGGCCGCTCGGCGCGGGTGATCGTCACCATGGGCATGCCGGCCTGGTGGTATCGGGTCGTCTATCGGGCGGCGAGCCTTGCGGCGCTGCGCATCGGCATCCTGAACTTCGTCGGCATCAAGCCGGTGCGGGCCACGCTGATCGGCATGGTGGGGGCCAAGGATTTCGATGCGGATGGCTGGCTGATGCGGATGGCCAAACTTGGCGGTGACGCAGCCTGATCCGTCACCGAAAGGCCGGGACATCGCCCTGAAATGACCTTGATCGTGAAAGTGTTCGTTTACCGTGTCCGCCTACACTTGTCCTGTGTGGCATTTCTGCACGCCGGGATTGGGCAGATTGTATGGCGTATGCTTTTTTCGCAAGGCGGGCAGCAGCCTTCCTGATGATATCGACGCTCGTGGTGAGCTGTACCGCTGACGGCCTGGTGCCGCCGGCCGCGATCGATCGGGGCACGCGTGTCTCCGCCATCGCTCCGCAGCCGATCGAGGCCGCCCCTTCCTATCCCGTTGAACCGCAGCCCTTGCCTCCGCAGTCCTCCCAGGCCGCAAAACCGATGATCGACAGCGACGAAGCATTGGCCCTGACCCAGCCGCAGATGCAGGCGCCTGCCTATCATGCGCCGCGGGTGATGGGCGCGCCGGCAAGCAATCTCGGCACGCTGACCTATTCCGCCAATGGCGTGAACATCGATTCCGAACTCGGCCTCGGCGAGGCTGCCGCCCCGCGGGTCGTTGGTCTGGCGGAAGAACAGAATGCCGACATCGCGGAAGGCGTGAGCAACCAGCCGGTGGTGGACGGGATCGGGACCGATAACCCGCGCCCCGTCGGGCGCCGGCCCGCTTATCCCGTGGCGCAACCCATGTCGGCGCCCGTATCCGCGCCGGTGGCACAGACCCCGGATGTGATCACGATCCCGCCGAAACGCAGCGGGCAGAACCAGCGCAGCGATCTCGGCCAGCAGCCGCGCTGGGCCGACCAGTCGCTGGTGACACCGCCGAGTACACCGCAGACGCAGGAAGTGGCGATGCTGATGCCGAAAAAACCGAGCACCGACGCGCCACCACTGAGCCCGCGTTTCGACGAGCCGATGCCGGCCTCGGAACTCGCCTGCCGCCGTGAGCTGAAACGGATGGGTGTCATCTTCACCGACAAGCCGCGGATTTACGACGGGCCGAGCTGCGGCATCGATTATCCGGTGTCGCTGACGGGGCTTTCCGGCAATATTTCGGTCAGCCCTGCCGTGACCTTGAATTGCGAAACGACGCTGGCCTTCGCGAAATGGGTCAAGAACGAACTCGCGCCCTCGGCACGGGCCCGTTATCTGACCGGCATCGGCTCGATCCAGCCGATGGGCGGTTATTCCTGCCGGAGGATGAACAACAGCCGCCAGCGCTACAACCCGATGTCGGAGCATGCGCGGGGGAACGCCATCGATATCGGCCGTTTCACGCTGAAGAACGGCCACGAGATCGATGTGCGCAAGAAGGGTTTCTTTGCCTTCCGCGAAAAGGGTCTCTTGAAGGCGGTGCGCACCGACAGCTGCAAATATTTCAACACGGTGCTGGGTCCGGGCAGCAATCCCGAACACTGGAACCATTTTCACTTCGACCTGCGTGACCGGGCGTCCGGCAACCGTTACTGCGACTGAGTTTTTTGGGACACGGCACGGTGGCTGCGACCGCCGGTGCCCGGTCTCATTGTCGACACAGAGGCATTGATGCTTGGCGCGCCGGCGCATCCTCGCCTGCTGATTCCAAGCCACCTCATTTCATTCCAAATTCTTCGCCACACCCTCCCAGAAAGGATTTTCCGCATGAGCCTCATTACCGTCGGCGTTCTCTATGGCGGCCAGTCGGCAGAACACGACGTGTCGCTGATGTCGGCGGCCAATGTGATGAAGGCCATGGATCGTGCCCGCTACCGGGTGGTGCCGATCGCGATCGGCCGCGACGGGATCTGGTGGCTGAATGCGGATGCGGGCGATGGAGCGGTTGCGCAGCCGGGTGGCGGCGTGCAGGTGGCGCTCGTGCCGGGCGGCAAGGGCCGTCTGGTCGCAGTCGATCAGCCCGGCGCCGGCGACCTGCCCAAACTCGATGTTCTGTTTCCTGTCCTGCACGGTCGTTTCGGCGAGGATGGCACGGTGCAGGGTTATGCCGAAATGGCGGGTTTGCCCTATGCCGGCTGCGGCATCCTGGGCTCTGCGGCGGCGATGGACAAGGATGTCGCCAAACGGCTGTTGCGGGAGGCGGGCGTGCCGGTGGCGCGGTCGATCTGCCTCGATGCACCCGCGACCATAGATGCCGATGCTCTGGAGCGACAGTTCGGTTATCCCTTCTTCGTTAAGCCCGCGCGGCAGGGCTCTTCCTTCGGCGTCTCGCGCGTCGATGGCGCGCAGGCGGTGCGTCCGGCGCTGACCAAAGCCTTCGAGTTCGACACCAAGGTGCTGGTGGAAGAGTTCCTGCCCGGCCGCGAAATCGAGTGCGCGGTGCTGGAGCATGCCGACGGCCGGCTGACGATCTCGCCGCCCGGCGAGATCGTGACGGCAAAGTCGCACGACTTCTACAATTACGAGGCCAAATATTTCGACCCCGACGGCGCCAAGATCATCATCCCCGCCGAGGTGGGCGAGGATGTGGTGGAGCGCGCCAAGGCGATGGCCGGGAAGGCGTTCCGGGCGCTCTCCTGCGAGGGGATCGCGCGCGTCGATTTCTTCCTGCTGGAAGACGGCCGCCTCTACCTCAACGAGATCAACACCATGCCCGGCTGCACGAACCGCTCGATGTATCCGCTGGCGCTTGCCGAATGCGGCGTGAGCTATTCCGGCTGGATCGACGTGGCGATCGAATTCGGGGTGAAGCGGGGGTGATGGCTGGTCGTCGGGCCTGTGAAGCCCAGCCAAGGCTCCAGCGCTTCGAAGGTACGGTCCATGGCCTGTTCGGCGATGAAGGGCAGGGGCAGATGGCCAAAGTAGAGCGAGAGCTGCTGCTCGGCGACCGCTTCGCTCTGTCCCGCAAGCGCGGCGAGGTAGAGAGCGCTGGCAAGGCCTGAGCGATCGGCGCCGGCCTTGCAGTGGATCAGGAGCGGCTTCGGGGCATCGCGCATCAGGTCGATCAGCTGCTCCGCCTTCTCGCGGGTCAGCTCCTTTCTGGCACTGATGCCGAAATCGATATGGACGATGCCGAGTTCGCGCGCGGTGGCGACTTCGTCGTCGTACCAGTCGCGTCCCTCGTTCTCGCCGCGCAGGTTGATGATCGAGCGGATCTTGTGACGCTCGACGTAGCTTTGCAGTCTGGCCGGTGTCGGCTGTGCGGACCGATAGAGTTCGCCCGGAATGACGGGAGCAAAATTGCCGAAAAGCTGCAGGTAACCGAGATAGGCGCCGATCACGCCGAGCGTCAGCAGTGCCGCGAGCAGCAGCCGCGAAAAAACTGCGACGAGCAGCTTTTGGTCGATGCGGTTGTTCCCGGTTGTCTGCAGTGTTCTTGTGTTCATTCGACGGAAGCCTTCGGCACGGATCGGATGGTGGGTGGCGGTGATGGCTGTCTGGGCTTCTTTCCTGACAGACAGCTGAACGCTTTCCGCTGCCGCGGCCTTGCAACAGCGCCGCGGCGGTGATCACTGTGTCAGAGGTCAGCCGAGGTCGCTGCCCGAGGCCGCCCGCTTGCGTCCGGTGATCATGGCGGCCACCAGGTTTTCCCGGTGACGGCGGCTGGCATGGATGACGCCCAGCACATGCAGCGGGATCGCGACGAGGAAGATGTTGGCGAGCGTCTCATGGGTCTCTTCCACCCATTCGACACCCCAATAGGCATCCGTCGTCTGCAGCCAGCCGGTCAACGCGACGGCCGCCGTCAGGGCGATCAGCAGAACCACCATGGCGGCGCCGAGCGGGTTGTGCCCGAGATAGCGCGCCTCGCGGTGTCTGAGCATGTCGCTGGCATAGAGCCATGTCTGGCGCGGGGAGCGGATGAACTGGCCAAACCGCGCATAGCGGCTGCCGACGATGCCGAGCACCAGCCGCACGACAATCAGGCTGCCGGCGGCATAACCTGCGAATTCATGCAGGTTCTGCAATTCGTCGGCGGTGAGCCATGCCGTCACGATGGCTGTCGCCAGTCCCCAGTGGAAGACCCGCAGCAGCGGGTCCCAGACCTTGACAGTGGCGGTCGCCATCAGTCGCCGCTCTTCGTGCTGACTGCCTCGAAGGTCTTCGGATTGAAGTAGGCTTCCACCTTCTTGCCCTTGGCATCGATGGCATAGGCCTCGTAGCAGCCGTCTTCGGTCTTGATCGAGCGCACCTTCCAGCCTTCGCCTTCCAGCTTGGTTTTCAGGGCTTCCCGGGGTTGCCAGTCGTTCATCGGCACAGAACACTTGTCGGAGGCGTGTGCGCTCGATCCGAGGAGGGCGGTGGTTGCAAGTACTGCAACAAAAATACGCATGTTCGTCGTCCTTTCCGTTGTGGATGATGCAAGCTGGGTGCAGAACCTGACGCGCTGCTGAACGCGTCTGCCGGGCAAAACTTGCGCTGGCTTCAGCAGGCTGTCAGCTTTGACTGCCAGAGCCGTCGTTTCGGAATCGGTGGAGGGGGAGCCTGTCTGTGCGAGTCTTGCTGGTCGAGGATGACGACCTTCTGGGAGATGCCGTGCGCACGCATGTGGCGCGCCAGGGCCATGCGGTGGACTGGGCCGAGGACTGCGCGGCAGCGGAGGCGTGCCTGGACGCCAGCCGCTACGATCTCATTCTGCTCGACCTGCGCCTGCCGGATGGGCATGGCCTCGACATCTTGAAGCGCCTCAGGGTTCGGCGCGACGTGACACCCGTGATCATCCTGACCGCGCATGACCAGGTCTCCGACCGGATCGCCGGGCTGAATGCCGGTGCCGACGACTATCTGGTCAAGCCGGTGGATCTGAACGAGCTTCAGGCGCGCATTCACGCGGTGTCGCGTCGCTACCATGCGCAGGCCCTGCCGGAGGTGGCGATCGGTGCGCTGCGGGTGCTGCCTTCCGAGCGACGGGTGGTCGGACCGGACGGCCAGGACATCGGCCTGTCATCGCGCGAATGGGCGGTTCTGGAACGGCTCGTTGCACGCCGCCAGGCGATCCTCTCCAAGACGCAGCTGGAAGATGCGCTCTACGAGTTCGGCGCGGAGGTGGAGAGCAATACGGTCGAGGTCTATGTCAGCCGGCTCAGGCGCAAACTCGGCAAGGACGTGATCGAGACCGTGCGCGGCCTGGGCTACAGGGTGGCCGGCGATGCGTGACAAATCCTTCAGCCTGTCGCGCAGGCTCATCCTGTCGCTGGCAATCCTGCTCGTTCTCTTCTGGGCATTGGCGACCGCGCTTGCCATTCATGCGATGCGCGAAGAGTTCGACGACGTCTTCGACAGCGCCCTGCAGGAGACAACAGAACGGCTGGTGCCGCTGGTGGTGAACGACCTTTTCCACCGGGATGCCAATGCCGAGCCGGTGATATTGCAAGATCTTCCCCCGGGTGATGACGACGGGCAGCTGGGCTATCAGGTGCGCGATGCAAGCGGGCGCGTGCTGCTGCATTCCTCGTATGCGCCTGCGACTGCTTTTGCCGCCCCGCTGACGCCCGGCTTCTGGAGTGATGATCACTACCGCTTCTTCACCGCGGCGACCGTCAGCGGCAGCCTCTTCGTGCAGGTGGCCGATTCGCTTGACCACCGGGCCGAGGCCAATCGCGGCGGCGCGCTGTCGCTCATCCTGCCGGTCCTGCTGCTTTTGCCGCTCGGCATGCTGGCTGTATTATGGGTGGTGCGCCAGGCGATGGCGCCGGTGGAGCGGCTGCTGGTGGCGATTGCCGAGCGCGACGGCACCAATATGACGGCTATCCGCGTGGCGGACCTGCCGCGCGAGCTGGCGCCCATCCCGGCCTCGATCAACCGGCTGCTCGAGAGATTGCACGGCGCGCTGCTGGCGGAGCGGGAACTCGCGTCCAACAGCGCCCACGAACTGCGCACGCCGGTGGCCGGTGCCCTGGCGCAGACCGAGCTTCTGGTCGATGAACTGAAGGACAGTTCCGCCCAGCCGCGGGCGCGGCAGGTGCTGAAGGGGCTACGCCGGCTTTCGGTGATGCTGGAAAAGCTGCTGCAACTGGCGCGCGCCGAGGCGGGCATCGGCATGGCGGAGGAACCGGTGGCGCTGGGCGGTCTATTTGATCTGGTTCTCGCCGATGTCCGGCGCGCCCATCCCGCGCTGGATCTTGCGGTGGAACGCAGCGCCGCCGGTGCGGCCGTCATGCGCCACATCGATCCGGACGCTTTCGGGATCGTCTTCAAGAACCTGCTGGAAAACGCGGTGCGCTATCATCTGCCCGGCTATCCCGTCCACGTCCGCCTGACCGCAGACGGATGCATCTCGGTCACGAATGCCACGCAGCCGCTTGCCGAAAGCGACGTCAACCTGCTGCGCCAGCGGTTCCGCCGCGGCACCTCCAGCGCGCCGGGGTCCGGGCTCGGGCTCGCCATCGTTGACCGGCTGATGCTGCAGATGGGGGGCAGGCTTCTGCTTGCCACCCGCCAGGCGGGCGAGGACACGGTGTTCGAGGCGGTGCTGGATTTTTCCGGAGCCCAGGCGCAGGCCTAACGCCTTCAGCGGATGCGCGGCCCTCGCAATCTCCCCGGCATGCCTATATAGATGGCTTCAACCTGCCTCTTCCTTGAGCATTCCGGGAAACCATGTCCTCCATCGTATCCATCAAGAACCTGACGAAGACCTATGCCAATGGATTCCAGGCGCTGAAGGGCGTCGATCTGGAGATCCGCGAGGGCGAGATTCTCGCTTTGCTGGGGCCGAATGGCGCCGGCAAGACGACGTTGATTTCCATTGTCTGCGGGCTTGCCATGCCGTCCTCCGGCACGGTGCTGGTGGGTGGGCATGACGTGGTCAAGGATTTCCGTGCGACCCGAAAACTGATCGGTCTTGTGCCGCAGGAACTGACCACCGACCAGTTCGAGACGGTGTGGAACACGGTCAGTTTTTCGCGTGGCCTGCATGGCGAAAAGCGCAACCCGGCGCTGATCGAACAGATCCTCAAGGATCTGTCGCTCTGGGAGAAGAAGGACAACAAACTGCGGGAGCTCTCCGGCGGCATGAAACGCCGCGTGCTGATTGCCAAGGCGCTGGCGCACGAGCCGCGCATCCTCTTCCTCGACGAACCGACGGCGGGCGTCGATGTGGAGCTCAGGCGCGGCATGTGGGCGGCGATCGAGCGGCTGCGCGAGACCGGCGTGACCGTCATCCTCACCACCCATTACATCGAGGAGGCGGAGGAGATGGCCGACCGGATCGGCGTGATCCGCAAGGGCGAGCTTCTGCTGGTGGAGGAAAAACGGGCACTGATGCAGACGCTCGGCCGCAAGGCGCTGCATCTGGAGCTGAAGACGCCGATCATTCTGCTGCCGCCGGCGCTTGCCGCGCTCGGCGTGACGCTCGGGGCGGATGGCCGCGAGCTGGTGCACGAATACGGCAATGGCGCCGGCGACGCACGCATCGGCCAGGTGCTGGCCACTGTCGAGGCCGAAGGACTGTCGATCTCCGACATTTCCACCCGACAGAGTTCGCTGGAAGACATTTTCGTTTCGCTGGTGGAGACGCACTGATGATGAACATCGAAGCGATCAAGGCGATCTATTATTTCGAGATGGCGCGCACCGGCCGAACCCTGCTGCAGAGCGTGATTTCGCCCGTCATCACCACCTCGCTCTATTTCATCGTGTTCGGCACGGCGATCGGCTCGCGCATCAACGAGGTGGGCGGTGTCTCCTACGGCGCCTTCATCACGCCGGGACTGATCATGTTGACGCTGCTCTCGCAATGCATCAGCAATGGCGCGATCGGCATCTATTTCCCGAAATTCACCGGTACGATCTACGAGCTTCTGTCCTCGCCCGTCTCGATGGTCGAGATCGTCATCGGTTATGTCGGCGCGGCTGCGACCAAGGGTCTGATGATCGGGCTGATCATTCTCGCCACCGCCTCCTTCTTCGTTGACCTGACGATCGAACATCCGCTTCTGATGCTGATGTTCATGGTGCTGACGGCCGTGACCTTTTCGATGTTCGGTTTCATCATCGGCATCTGGGCGGATAATTTCGAGCAGCTGAACCTGGTGCCGATGCTGGTGGTGCCGCCCTTGACCTTCCTTGGCGGCAGTTTTTATTCGATCGACATGCTGCCGCCCTTCTGGGCCGCCGTCAGCCATCTCAATCCGGTGCTCTACCTCGTCTCCGGCTTCCGCTGGAGTTTCTATGGCATTTCCGATGTCAATCCGCTGGTCAGCCTGGTGATGATCGGCGTGTTCCTGGCCGCCGGCATGCTGACGCTCGGCCGGATTTTCAAGACGGGGTACCGGTTGCGGAAGTAGGACAACCGACTCCAGCGCGGACGGCCATCCGGCCGCGTTCGGCTGGGATGAACTTGCGTCCGCCGGTGAGTTGTGCAATTATATATTTACAACCGATAATTCGATCTATCCGACGCCCGATCCGGGCCGAGTTGCGCATTTCTCACGCCTGAAAGTGCTGTGCCTGTCTGACCGCAAGACCGTCCGGGGGACGGAAGGGGGACGCATGCCAACGTGTCTGCAATGGGGTGAAGAACGCGTGGAAAGCTGCACGAGCTGGGCCGATCAGGGCCACAGCGAATGCACACAATGGCGGGATGACGGCTACAGCAGTTGCACCGCCTACGAGGCCGATTGTTGCGACTGGTGGCCGTGCAGCTGGGCCTGCAAACTGGTGAGCTGGATCTGCGTGGCGTCCGTGTGGGTGTCGAGCTGGGTCTGCATCGCCGCTGTCTGGATTGCCAAATGGGTCTGCGTGGGCTGGACCGTGGTCACGACCGCCATCTGCGTGCTGTGGGATGTCGTGACGACCATCGTCAATGCGGTGCTGGTGACGCTGGAGGGCCTGATCGGATGGGTTCTGTCGCTGATTGCGGCGGTCGTCGAGATCATCCTGTCGATCCCCATCATCGGGGCCATCCTGCGCTGGGTGATCAGCCTTGTGACGGCCGTCATCAACATCGTTGCCAGCATCGTCGACATTCTCGCCGGCCTTGTCGGCATCCGGCCGGAAAAGATCCTGCGGGTGTGCCCGGTCATCCTTGCCGACGAGTTTTCCCGGCCGGTCGGCAATCTTGCCCATGCTGTCGATCAGTTGCAGGTGGCAGCCGACATGCTGAAGCGCGACTGCAATATCCGGCTGGTGCCGAGCGGTCCCTTTCAGTATTCCACGGGCTTCAATGGCGCGCCTCAGGTGACCGAAGGATGGATCAAGGTGCTGTCACGCGAGGTGGGGGACCCGGATACGCTGGATCCGAGCTGCAATGCGGAGGGGTTCGGCAACGATCTCGGAAAGGCCGGTTCGAAGTTCAACCTGCTGATGACAACCCACTGTTTCTTCGGCAACTGGCGACGGCTGACTGGTTATGGTGCGCCGGTTGCGGTGTTCTTCGTCCGCAGTGTCGGGGGTGCCGAGGGATGCGGATTGTGGATCACCGATTTCGTGACCGTGGTGGGCCGTACCATGCCGGTGCAACCGGATCTGCGTCGTATCACCACGCATGAAATCGGTCATGCGACCAATCTCTGGCATGTTCCCGTGGCGAGCAATGGCGACAACCTGATGTCCGTGCCTCGGCCGATGCTTCCTGACGTCATGCAGTTTCGGTTCTACGATTGGCAGGTCTTGCTGGTGCGTGCCTCCAAGCACGTCAGTTATTTCTAAAGGAGGGTGTAGGTCATGGAGCAGATCGAAACTTCGCCGATGCCGAAAGGGCGGGTGCTGCGCCCCGTCACCCATCCGGACGACCTGAAGGGCCTCTCGGTCATGCCCCTGATGCATCCCAATCCGCGCGGGCGGCTGGTCCTGCAGGACAAGTCCTTGCCGGATGAGGTGCGCTCCAGGTGGGAAAAAGATCTCAACCGGGCCTATGCGGCCTGCGGCTGCGGCGAGGCTTCGCTGGGCCTTGTGGTCGGATTGCTGGCGGCTCTGATTTTCATCGCCGCGCAGGTTTTGTCCGGCATTCCACTGACCGGCTGGCATGGCCTGTGGCTTTTCCTTGCTGTCGCCATTGGTCAGGGGCTCGGCAAATTCGCCGGCCTTGTCCGGGCCCAGTCTCGGCTTGCCCGCCTTGTTGTGGAGATCGGACGGGACTGGCGGGCAGAACCGCGCGCCCACAGCCACGACGCCTGCGGCTGACTGCTGCACGACGCCCGCGCCTTCAAACGGATCATCGGCGCGCCGCCGAGCGTCTTCCGCCGGGTGGCGGTCAGTCCCGCAGCCTGAGCTGGTCGGTCTGGATCTGCAGCGAGCCGAGGGTGGAGAGGAAACTCATGCCGAGCAGGCTTTCGGCAAGACGCCCGTCTTCCGTCACCAGCGCGCGGATATTGCTGCGCGTGATCGGGCCGATGGCGATGGTCTCCAATCTGACGGGCGCGGCGCGGGCCTCGCCATTGGCGGTCTGGACGCGCACGGAATAACTCAGGTTCTGCGGATCAAGGCCGAGGCGCAGCGCATCATCGTAAGCGAGCACAACGGCGCTGGCGCCGGTATCGACCAGCATCGGGATCGTCTGACCATCGACGGTGACCTGCGCCTGGAAATGGCCGCCGCGGCCACGATAGATCACCACTTCCTCACTGCCTTCACTGGTGGTCATGACGACCGGGCTTCCGGGGATGAGGCCCGCGGTGATGCGGGCGGCGAACTGGTGCAGGTCCGAGCGGTAAAGATAACCGGCAACAAGCACGAGTGCGATCAACAGCCAGACGGCGATGTTGCGCAGGACTTCGCCGGCCCGTCCGCGCCTCCCGGCCAGCACACCCGCCGACAGCAACACGACCAGCGCCGAAAGCTGCACCAGATGGCCGAAATCATCGGTGCCGATGCCGAAAATCTGGCCGGAGTCGTGGTTGAAGATCAGGAGGGCGAGGCCGCCGGCGAGAATGACCAGCAGAACGGTCAGCATGTTCATGCGCGTTTCTCCTCCCGTCGGCGTCCCTTGATCTCGGTCGATCCGTCCTCCGACGAAATGAGGCCCTGTGCGGCCAGGGCGGTCAGGCGCGCCGGCAGTTCCGCCATCACCCGGGTTCGTCCGTCGTCGGTATAGCTGCTCCAACTGGCGATTTCGCCGAGTGTGCGGCCACAGCCGAGGCAGAGCGCCGTTTCCTCATGAATCGTGCAGACGCGGATACAAGGTGTGATCATGGCGTTTATATCATGGCCTCAGAGCACAACCGCAAGGGCACAGAGAAATGCCGTTTCCGTGATCTGCTGGATCGCGCCGATCGTGTCGCCGGTATGGCCGCCGATCGTCTGGCGGACCTTGCGCGCGAAGAGGATGGCCGCCATTGCCGCGGTGGCGACGGCAAACGTGAGGGGCAGCGGCGGCGCACCGCCGAGAAGCGGCAGGACGAGCGCGAACACGCCGCCCAGGGCGAGGGCCGCGTTGCGCGAGGCCGGTGACGGCTGGCCGACGGCGGCGGCGGTTCCGCCGGGGCGGGCGGGCGGCAGCGCCTGCCAGTGCCAGACCATGATCGCCCGCGACAGACAGGCGGCGGCAAGAAGAGCGAGCGGCGCAAGGGGCGATGTGGGGGCCATCACAACGAGAGCGGCCAGCGCTGCGGTCCGCAGGCCAAACGAGAGGATCAGGGCGATCACCCCATAAGCGCCGATCCGGCTGTCCTTCATGATGGTAAGTGCGTGTTCCCGGTCGCGGCCACCGAACAGGCCGTCGGCGCTGTCGGCCAAGCCATCTTCGTGCAGCGCACCGGAGAGGAGCGTCGAAAGGGTGAACGCCAGGAAGGCCAGGAGCAGGGCGGTTTCCGCACGGTGCGGCAGAAGCGTGAGGAGCACGGCGGAGGGCGCCGCAATCACGAGGCCCGCCAGCGGAAAGACGCGCGCGGTCCGGCCCATGCTACCGTCATCGCCATCGAAAAAACGGGCCGGGACGGGCAGGCGGGACAGAAAACCGAGCGACCGCGCAAGATCAAGGGCGAGGTCGCAAATGGAAGCGGAAAACCCTTCACGCGCGTTTGGCAGTTGTTCCTCCGTCGATGCCTGATAAAGAGAGGCACACCAAATCAGATTCCGCCGCCCGAAACAAAGGCGGCGTGAGACGACGCACAAGGAAGAGTGATCCGATGAGCTTGAGCGGCCTGCCTTTCGACGATTTCCGCACCCTGTTGCGGGACCTCCCCGGCCCCGACGCGCATGCGCTGGTGGCGGCGCGCGACCGCAATGGACAGTTGACGAAACCGGCGGGTTCGCTGGGGCGGCTCGAGGAAATCGCCTTCTGGCTTGCCGCCTGGAGCGGCCGGGCGCCGGCGGTCAATCGTCCGCTGGTGGCGATCTTTGCCGGCAATCACGGCGTTGCCCGCCACGGCATCACGCCTTATCCGCCATCGGTGACGCAGCAGATGGTGGAAAACTTTGCCGCCGGCGGTGCGGCGATCAACCAGATCTGTGCGACCTATGATCTCGGCCTGAAGATCTTTGACCTGGCGCTCGATTATCCGACCGGCGACATCACCGTCGAGCCGGCACTCTCCGAACGCGATTGTGCGGCCACCATGGCGTTTGGCATGGAAGCGATTGCCGGCGGCACGGATCTTCTGTGCATCGGCGAAATGGGCATCGGCAATACGACGGTGGCGGCTGCCATCAACCTGGCGCTTTATGGCGGCGAGGCGGAAGACTGGGTCGGGCCCGGCACCGGTTCGCATGGCGAGATGCTCGCCCGCAAGATTGCCGCGGTCAAACAGGCGGTCGCCTTCCACAAGGATCATCTCTCCGATCCGCTCGAAATCCTGCGCCGGCTGGGTGGCCGGGAAGTGGCTGCCATGGCCGGTGCGATCCTCGCCTGCCGGGTGGAAAAAATCCCGGTGCTGATCGATGGTTATGTGGCAACGGCTGCCGCCTCCATCCTCAAGGCCGCCAATCCGACGGCGCTCGACCACTGCCTGATCGGCCATGTCTCGGCCGAACCCGGTCACCTGAAGGCAACCGAAAAGCTCGGCAAGACGCCGCTTCTGGCACTCGGCATGCGGCTTGGCGAAGGCACGGGGGCGGCACTTGCCGCCGGCATCGTCAAGGCGGCCGCCGCCTGCCATTCCGGCATGGCGACCTTTGCACAGGCGGGCGTGACGACGGCCAGCGAGCCGACACCACATCAGCATTGATGGCTCAGAGGTCCGGGAAGGTGCTCGGATCCTGGACCGCGTGGCGAAAGGCGAGGATGACGATGTCCTCGTCGCCGACCTCGTAAAAGACCAGGTACGGGTAAGGCCGCACCGGCAGAACCCGAAGCTTCGGGATCTGCGACAGGCGTCCCATGCACGGATGGGACGGCAGCAGGTCGATCAACGGTTTGAGGCGGGCTGCGACCTTGTCTGCCGCGGCGGGGGATCGATGCCGGATATAATCGAGAAGCGCCGCCAGTTCTGCGGCGGCGAGCGGTGTGTAGCGCAGGTTCAAAGGCCGTGCTTGGACCATATCGTGCGGACCTCGCTCTCATCGGCAAATTCACGCTTCTTCACCTGTTCCAGCGAGGGTCTCAGTCCTTCGATGTCGTCCGGCGAGAGAAGAAAAAGGCTCTCGCCCTCTTCCGCCATTTCCAGCACAAGGCGCGCAATCTCGTCCTGCTTTTCCGGAGGAAGCAGCCGGGCAGTCTCGATGGCAAGGTCGAACAGAGTGGTCATGGGCGTTATTATGCGCCCGGTTTTCCGCCGAGGGAAGGTGTTTCAGGCAAAACTCTCCCGTGCGGCTCGCGGAATCTTGCATCAACAATCGCGTGCATATTGCAACTAAATGTTGAATTTGCTAGCCTCCGCTCAGTTATTCCAAGGGGGCGGGGTTGGCAGGATCGAACAAAGGGTGGGGGCTTTTACCGAATGTCTCTAACGCGGCGAAGGACGCGGAGCCGCCGCTCGCCGTCATCCATGTCGCCTGGATGGCCATCCTCGCCGCCCTGGTTGCGCATGGCCTGTCGCAGTCAGGTGGCATGGGGGGCGCCATCGGGATCGGTGTGCTGATCACCATTGCCGGTGCTGCGGTGGGCGGGCTCGTCGGTTTCCTTTTTTCGTTGCCAAGGGTCCTATCCGGCGATCCGTCCCCGGTGGATGCGGCGGGCGAGGGAAAAGACGGGCCTCCTGTCACGTCGTCGGAAACCCGCGCGCGCAAACGAGCGAGGCTGCTCGGCTCCAATACCAATCTGGAGCGGATTTCCGAATGGCTGACCACCATGCTGGTCGGCGTCGGCCTGACGCAGATCCCGTCGCTTTTCACCTATGCGGCAAAGTTCTCAGACTTCGTCCGCACCAATGCTGCCGTCTTTCCTGGTGTCAACGGCCAGCCAGCCTCGGCCGGCGTACTTCCCATGGCCGCACCCCTGCTGCTCGCCTTCGGGGTGATCAGCGGCTTCCTGTTCTTCTATCTCTACACGCGGTTGGCGCTCTCGCCGCTGTTCCTGGAGGTGGAGGATATTCTGGCGCGTGAAGTCGAGCAGGAGGCGGTGGAGGCTCAGGCCGAGGAGGGGTTTCGCACGGCTGCGGCGAGCCTTGCCGATGCCTGGGAAGATCCTGTGATGCGACAGGTCGCAGCCGCTCCGACCATCTCGGTCGGCGAAAGTCTCAATGTCATCACGAGTGCGCTCTATGAAGAGGGGGGTCATGACCGTGCGATTGCTCTTGGCTACAGCCTGGCCAGTACAGCGGCGACGGAACTGGCGCGTTACTGGTTCCTGATGGCGGCGGCCTTCGGCCAGCGGCACCATGCGCTGCTGAATCGTCCGGACGTGCCCAAGACTGAGCTTGCCGTTGCCCGCCGTTCGGCGCTCAATGCCGTCAAGGAAGCGCTCAAACGCGATCCCCGGATGAAGGCGACATTGGCCGCCATGCTCGAGCCGGAAGCAATCGACAACGATCTTCAGGATTTCCGCGAGGACGAGGAGTTCAGGACGCTTTTGCGGTAAGCCCGGTTTGCCCGTGCCTCAGGCAAAACTCCGGCGGCGCGGTTCCACGGATTTGGCATCCGCCACGGCGGCCACCGACTGCAGCACGCGGGTTTTGGGCAGGATGGCGATTGCCTCTGTGCCTTCACGCAGCTTCGAGCGGAGGATGAACTGGCCGTCGTGTTTGGCAAGGATCGCCTGCACGATGGGAAGGCCAAGCCCGGTGCCCTGCTCTGCGCTCTTGATCGCGATGGAGCCCTGGCCGAAGGCCGACAGCACGATCGGGATTTCTTCCTCGGCAATGCCCGGACCATTGTCCTTGATCGCCACATACTGGCCGCCGCCGGCGGTCCAGCCGACCTTGACGGTCACCTCGCCGCCCTGGCTGGTGAATTTCACGGCGTTCGACAACAGGTTCAGGATCACCTGGCGGATCGACTTCTCGTCGGCCCAGACCTGCGGCAGGTTCGGCTCGAACTGCTGGTGGATGGTCATGTTTTTGGCGCGGGCGCGAAGCTGTACCATTCCGATACAATCCTCGGCCACTTCCAGAAGCGACAAAGCCTCCTCCGAAAGTTCGTAACGGCCGGCTTCGATGCGCGACAGGTCGAGGATCTCGTTGATCAGGTTGAGAAGGTGCTGGCCGGAGCGGTGGATATCGCCGGCATACTCCTTGTAGGTTGCATTCTGCAGCGGCCCCAGCACCTCCTGCGCCATGACTTCGGAAAAACCGAGGATGGCGTTCAGCGGCGTGCGCAACTCGTGCGACATCGAGGCGAGGAAACGCGATTTGGCCAGATTGGCCTCTTCGGCCCGCCTGCGCGCTTCGTCGGAGACGGATTTGGCGACCTCCAGCTCGGCGATCAGATCGTCCTTTTCCGACTGGTAGGCCATCAGCGTCAGGCTGGAGCGGTGCAGCCGGTCGGCGATGTAATGGAAGAGCAGCAGGGCCGTGGCGCACATGCCGATCAACCCGACATCCAGGACATCGCGCGACAGATAGGCCGAGACGGAGAGCACGAGGATGACCGGCACAAAGGACAGGAGTGTCGCCTGCCTGAGCATGATATTGCCCATGGCGGAGATCGAAATCGCCACCAACAGCACGGCGCCCTTGTAGAAATAGAAGCCGTCGCCGCCGCACGCCATGCAGTCGTTTGCGGCAAACAGCGCCAGGCAGCAGCCCAGCAGGATCTGGCCAGCCAGCAGGATACGGCGCCAGCGCGGCGTGTTCGTTGTCGTCAGGTCCCGGCGGGAGGCCTGTTTGGCGAGCAGAAGATTGATCGAGTGGACCGCCAGCGTCAGCAGGGCCCAGGTGAGGTAACGGGCATCACCGGTGATGTAGATGCCGGCTGCGGCGACCAGCGCGACGAACAGCGGCAGGATAAGCGCGCTCTGCAGCACGGTGTGCACGTGCAGAGACAAGGTTTCCTTTTCGAAGACCTGACTGCCGACGGAGGTGGATTGCAACCGCTCACGCGTCACGCGCACTGCCTTCGACACCGCCTTGTTGCGGTGTTGACGCGACTTGTCGACAATGTTCTTGTCGGTTGTGGTGCTAACGCCGCTACTCATGACCATGGGTTACTCTGACCGATGCTGGCCAGACTAGGGGCGAAATCTTAAGAAGATCCTGCCAAGCAAGGTTTTGTTTGCCATCTTCCCCAATCTTCCGTTTGGACTTTGGACCGAAACGTGACGCGTGCCCGACGATATCGCCGGATGAGCCGGCTGAAGGACCTGCTGCTGACGGTCTCCTTCCTGTTCCTGCTGGTCTTGATCGCCGCAAGACTGGCCGGTCCGGGTGAGGAGAGCGTCTTTGCCGGCCCCTTTTTTGTCATCGATGGCGACACGCTCGCCGTCGGGTCCGCACGTCTCAGGCTTTCGGGCATCGATGCGCCGGAACTCAAGCAGACCTGCCTCGACGAAACACAAAGACCCTGGGCCTGCGGCGAAGAGGCGCGGGCGGCGCTCGTCCGGCTGATGCACGAAACCCAAGCGGAATGCCGGGGCGAGGCACGCGATCGTTACCGGCGGGTGCTTGTATCCTGCGTCAGCGGCGGGCAGACGGTGAACGGCCGCATGGTGGCCTCCGGTTTTGCGCTCGCAACCGGCGCCCTCACATTTAGGCGGGAACAGAGTGCCGCCGAGACGGCGCATCGCGGGATCTGGCGCGGACCGTTCGACCATCCGCGGGTGTTTCGAGACCGCGCCGGGCTGATCGATCAAGAGCAGGAAGGAGAGGGCGTTTGGCAGAGCATTTACGATCTGCTGTCGCTGGCCTGGCTGTGACCGGGCAAATGGCAGGACCGGACCACCTGAAAACCCTGCGCGAGATGATCGGGCACTGTCGTGTCTGCCGGGATACACCGTTGAAGGGGCCCGAACGACGTCTGCCGCATGAACCGCGTCCGGTCGTGGTTATCTCGCCGGTCGCGCGCATCCTGATTGCCGGTCAGGCGCCGGGCTTGCGCGTCCACGAGAGTGGACTGCCGTTCAACGATGCCTCCGGCGACCGGCTGCGCGCCTGGCTGGGCGTCGACCGGCAGACCTTTTATGATCCGGACACATTCGCCATCGTGCCGATGGGCTTCTGTTTTCCCGGTTATGACGTGAACGGTCACGATCTGCCGCCGCGCGTCGAATGCGCGCCGCTGTGGCGGCGACGCGTGATCGAGGCCATGCCGCAGATCGAGACGGTTCTGGCGATCGGCCAGCATGCGCAGGCCTGGCATCTGGGCGGGCGGCGCCAGAAGACGATGACGGAGACCGTGCGCGACTGGCGCTCCGTGTTTTTCAGCAATGAGGGGCCGCGGGTGATGCCGCTGCCGCATCCGAGCTGGCGCAACAGCGGCTGGCTGAAGAAAAACGCCTGGTTCGAGGCAGAGTTGCTGCCTTCGCTCCGCGCTTATGTGGACAGCCTGATCCGCTGAAAGGATTTTCGGTTACAGGGCCCGAAAATCGCGATATGTAGAATATAGTTTCCCCATAGGAGTTGAGATGGACCGCCTCGACCGCAAGATCCTGCGCATTCTGCAGGAAGATTCCACGCTCGCCGTCGCCGATCTTGCCAAGAAGGTCGGACTTTCCACGACGCCCTGTTGGCGGCGCATCCAGAAGATGGAAGAGGATGGCGTCATTCGCCGGCGGGTGGCGCTGCTCGATCCGGCCAAGGTCAACACGAAGGTCACGGTCTTCGTGTCGATCCGCACCAACAGCCATTCGATCGAGTGGCTGAAGCGCTTTTCCGAGGTGATTTCGGAATTCCCCGAAGTGGTGGAATTCTACCGGATGAGCGGCGACGTGGATTACCTGCTGCGCGTTGTGGTGCCGGATATCGCCGCCTACGATGCCTTCTACAAACGGATGATCGCCCGCATCGAGATCCGCGACGTGTCCTCGGCCTTTGCGATGGAGCAGATCAAATACACGACGGAACTGCCGCTCGATTACATGATGCTCGACAACCAGAAGGCCGGTGAGGACTGAGAGGTCCTCAGCCGCTTCAGACAGGAAAAGGCCGGTGACGCGGGTCGCGTCACCGGCCTTCTTGTTTGCGTGGGGATCAGAATTCTTCCCAGCTTTCGGCTGCCGCACCGCCGCCACCAACGGCCCGTGCCACCTTGCTCACCAGCCGGCGTGCCGGCGAGGGGGCGGGGGAATTGCGGGAGGCGGATGCGACCAACGGTGCATGCGCGGCAGCGCCGCCCTGCAGCTGGAAGCGGGAGATCAACTGGCGCAGCTTTTCCGCTTCGCCGGCAAGGCCGGTGCTGGCGGCCGTTGCCTCTTCCACCATGGCGGCATTCTGCTGGGTGACCTGATCCATCTGGTTGACCGCTGTATTCACCTCTGAGAGGCCGACCGACTGTTCCTTGGCGGAGGTGGCAATCGCATCGAGCTGCGTATTGATCGAGACGACATGGCCCTCGATGACCTTGAGCGCTTCGCCGGTTGCCTTGACCAGGCGCACCCCGTTATCGACTTGATCGGCCGAGGTACGGATGAGGTCCTTGATCTCCTTGGCGGCCTGGGCAGAGCGTTGCGCCAGCTCACGGACCTCCTGGGCGACCACCGCAAAGCCCTTGCCGGCTTCGCCCGCGCGGGCTGCTTCGACGCCGGCATTGAGCGCCAGCAGGTTGGTCTGGAAGGCGATCTCGTCAATGACGCCAATGATGCTGGAGATCTGGTTGGACGATTGTTCGATGCGCTGCATCGCATCGACCGCGTCGGCCACGACCCTGCCGGACTGGTGTGCGGCCCGATTGGCCTCGACGGCGACGGTGCGTGCCTCGTCCGTCCGTTTGGAGGCGTTGGAGACGTTGGCAGTGATCTGATCGAGCGCTGCGGCGGTCTGTTCGAGCGAGGCGGCCTGCTGTTCCGTTCGTTTGGACAGATCGCCGGCGCTCTGGCTCAGCTCGCGCGAGCCGCTGTCGATGGAGACGGCGGAGCTTGCCACCTGGGTGAGCGTGTCCTTCAGGCGGGTGGCGGCCGCATTAAAATCGTTACGCAGGCCTTCGAACTCCGCCGAGAAGGGGTGGGGCAGCTGGACGGCAAGATTGCCATCGGCGAGCTGGTGGAGGCCTTCGGCGAGCCCCGCGGTGGCCTGTTCCATGGCCGCGGCACGGGCGCGGTCCGCTTCGGCATTGTTGCGTCGTTCCGCTTCGGTGACGGCGCGCTCCTCAATGGCCCTTACCTCGAGTTCGCGGGCTTTCGTGCCGTTATCCTTGAAGACCTGCACCGCACGCGCCATCGTGCCCACCTCGTCGCGCCGCTCGGCACCCTCCACCGTCACCGTCAGATCGCCATTCGCCAGAACGCCCATGGTGGAGGCCAGCGTATGGATGGGTTTGATGACCGAGAGGCGGATGATCATAAATCCGAAGGCGCAGACAGCGACAATGCCGGCGCTGATGATCACGAGCATGGTGATCACAGTGGATGACGTTTTTGCGGTCAGCGCATCTCCCTTTTCCGTGGCGCTCTTCAGAATGCGCATGGTGTTCTGCGTCATGGTGTCGCCGAGTCGCAGGAAGTCGGGCTGGCACTTTTCGTAGAACTGCGCCTGAATCTTCTGGTTCTGGACGGGATCGGTTGTCGCCATGCCGGCCTCGATCACGGCCCGGCACGAGACGTCGACGATGCGGAGACCTTCGGCCTTGAGATCCTGCAGTTGCCGCTCCTGAGGGAGGGCCGCGATGGCGCTGTCCATCATCTCGGCAAATCGGGCACGTGTGTCGGTAAACTCCTCCTGCGAGCGGTTCAGGACGGCCTGATCGGTGGCCATGATGATATCGCCGATGGCCGCACGCATGGACTGGAGGTTGCGGTTGGCCCGGGCGATCGCCACCGACGCCGTCGAATCGTGATCGATCAAGGCGTTATAGTCCGCATCCACATCCTTCATCGCGATCGAGGCGTTGATCGTGACGCCCAAGGCAAAAAGCGCAAACATCCCCATGATGATGAAAAATTTTGCAAGTATCGGCAGATTTCCCATCGCGAACAATCCTAATTTAGATTTATCTTTTTCATTTAATCGTCAGGCGCCAAGCACCTTTTTGTTTGCGATTATGTTCCAAACTGGAAATGGATGGTTAAAATTATACTGTAAGTAGTCGAGCTGTGGGTGGGCCGGTTCCAGAGCGGGACAGCCACTTAGGGCGCGGGAGGCGGGTGTCCTGGGCGGAGAAAATCCTGAATTGACCGACTCGTCCAGCGCAGTTGGTCTGCGCCGGACATATCAGGCATCGGAAGAGGGGGAGTTACTTTTCCAGTCGTGCGAGCAGGGACGAGGTATCCCAGCGATTGCCGCCGAGCTTTTGAACCTCGCCGTAAAACTGGTCGACCAGGGCGGTGACTGGAAGCGTCGCGCCGTTGCGCTTGGCTTCGTTCAGCACGATGCCGAGATCCTTGCGCATCCAGTCGACGGCGAAACCGAACTCGTATTCGCCCCTCGCCATCGTCTTGTGACGGTTTTCCATCTGCCAGGAGCCGGCAGCGCCCTTGGAAATCACCTCGACGACCTTTTCGATGTCGAGGCCGGCCTTCTTGCCGAAATGGATGCCTTCGGCGAGCCCCTGCACGAGGCCGGCAATGCAGATCTGGTTGATCATCTTGGTCAGCTGGCCGGCGCCGACCGGGCCCATCAGGCCGACCATGCGGGCATAGGCATCGATGACGGGTTTTGCCTTGGCAAAAACTTCCTCTTCGCCGCCGCACATCACTGTCAGCACGCCGTTTTCGGCACCCGCCTGGCCGCCGGAGACGGGGGCATCGATGAAGGATACGCCCTTGTTCCGGGCGGCGGCGTCGAGTTCACGGGCGACCTCGGCGGAGGCGGTGGTGTTGTCGATCAGGATCGCGCCCGGCTTCATGGTTTCCAGAACGCCGCCTGGACCGGTGGTCACCGAACGCAGGTCATCGTCGTTGCCGACGCAGGTGAAGACGAAATCGGCGTCCTGCGCCGCTTCAGCCGGGGTCTTGCCATAGGCGCCGCCGAATTTTTCCACCCAGCTCTGCGCCTTGGCGGTGGTGCGGTTGTAGACCGTGACATCGTGTCCGCCCTTGGTCTTCAGGTGGCCGGCCATCGGGAAACCCATGACACCGAGACCGATAAACGCAACTTTCGCCATTGTTCAAAAATCCTCCAGTAACCGAAACCTGAGGTCTATTGCCTTTTGGTGCGGATGGAAACCCGCCTGTCCGTTGCCGTCAGAAGGGTTTGACGATGGCGAGCAGCACGACGACGACGGTGGAAACGAGCACGATCGGCATGCCTTTCGCGACAAAGGCCGGCGGATCGAGGAGCGGATTGGCTTCCATGCGGCGCAGCCAGGCGCTCTGCATGCCGTGCAGGGCGGACAGCATGATCACGATCAGAAGCTTCAGGTGCAACCAGCCGCCGGAAAAGCCGACATAACCGAAGGCGAGGATGAGGCCGAACACCCAAGCGCCGCCGAGCGCGGTCGTGGTGACCAGCCGGTCGTAACGGCGCAGCGCCGAAATGACACCGGTGCGGATCGGTGCCGGCACCATGCCGATCACAAAGGCATTGATCAGCATGCCGCCGACCCAGAGAATGTCGGAGGCGACGTGTAGGCCCTTGATGACGAAATACAGCATGTAAGGTCAGCTCCAGATCAGGGTTTCGGAAAAGCCGAGTTCGGCAAAATCAGCGCGCCGCAACGCCTGTTCTGCGGGATCAGCGGGGAAGAACTCGTCAAGTTGCGGCGGTCGGACGGAGGTGCCCGACAGCATGGCATGCACCTGGCCACGATGGTGGATCTGGTGCTGGAAGAGGTGCAGGAGAATCCGATCGGTGCGCTCCACCTGCACATGCTCCCGGCGGGGAATGTCGATCTCCTGCGCCAGCGTTTGTGCATCGAGCTGACGACAGTGATCGATCAGGCGGCGGTCGATGGCGCGCTGTTCGCGCTCCACGTCGGCAAAAAGGGCAAACGGGATTTCCGGCTCGAAGGCGGCAAGGCCGATCGGCCGGCCTTCCAGCGCGCTCACATAAAACCAATCGACCGTCAGGATATGGTTCAGCGTGTGGATGATCGACGGGAAAAAGCTGGTGCGTTCCGCGTGCAGTTGCTCGGCCGACAGACTTCGACAGCAGGCGAGCAGACGATGATTGGCCCAGGCATTGTTATAGGCCTGGGCCAGAAGATAACGTTGCGGTGTCATAAACCCCTCCCTCATGCGGGAAGGAACTTAGTGTGCCGCGGCCCGATTGGGAATGGCCTGTCGCGTCGCGGCACAAGGGTTTCCTCACGCCCCCCGGAAGCGGGCGATCACCAGGTGGCCGGGGGTCGGGTTGCCGTCCTGCATGCGTACGTTGATCTCGGTGATCTCGACAAGGTCGAAGCCGGTATCGGAAAGCCGTTCGCGGACATAGGTTTCGGCATGGGCGAAGCGCTGGTGCGGGCCGACCATATAGGGGCGACCGTCCAGCACGTCCGCGGGCAGGGTTTCGGAGGAGAAGATGAAAAGGCCGCCCTTGACCATGTTTTCGGCGGCACCGAAGAACAGCGGCTCCAGCGCGCCGAGATAGGGCAACACATCGGTGGCGGTGACGAGGTCGAAGGGCTCGTCGTCATTGTCCTCGAGGAAGTCCTCGACTTCGGCCACGTAAAGCGTCTCGTAGAGATCCTTTTCATGGGCGATCTCGACCATGTTTTCGGAAATGTCGATGCCGGTGATGTCGTCCACCAGGTCGCGCAGCGTGCCACCCGTCAGGCCCGTGCCGCAGCCGAGATCGAGCATGCGCTTGAAGGGGCCGAGCTTCAGCTCCTGCAGGCGCTGGCGCACCAGGACCGGCACCGCGTAACCGAGCTGTTCGACGAGGATATCCTCGAAACTTTCGGCATGCTGGTCGAAGAGGGTTTCGACATAGGCGTCCGGCGCTTTGGGCGGGGTTTCGCCACGGCCGAGCGAGGCCAGCCGTACGGCGGCGCCGCCGTGGTCTTCCGGGTCGATCTCCAGCACCTCGTGATAGGCGGCGACCGCGGCATCGATCTCGCCGGCCTTTTCGTGGGCGAGCGCGCGGTTATAGGCCTCCGCAAGGGCTTCTTCGTCGATCTTGGTCATGGCCGCCTCTGGTTGTCCGTGGTGCCGCGGGTTTAAGCCGGGCATGGCCGCTTGGCAAGCAGGGGCGGGTGGATCCGGTGGTCAGTGGAGGATGAATTCTCCCTTCAGCGCCCGCCATTCGCCGGCTGCGATCAGCTTGCGGTGCACGTAACGTACCGAATGCAGCGGACCGTCGAGCTTTTCCTGCCAGAATTTCAGAAACCCCTGCATTTCCGGAAAATCGGGGGCGAGGTCGTAATGTTGCCAGAGAAAGCTCTGCAACAAAACCGGGTGGTCCGGCATGCGGTAGAGGATCTGCGCGGTGGTGATGCCATAACCTTTCAGCATCATCTCCATATCGGCTGCCATCTGTGTTGCCATCGTCTTGTCCCTCGGAGTTGACCTTGGGCGGCGTCTTTGAGCCGCCAAGGGAATTGCACCAGCTGGGACTTAACCGAGGCTTAACATGTGCTATTTATGACGGCGCTTTCTCCATAAAATTCAGATGTTTAGCACTCAATGTGAATGATTGCTGCCACGCTGCTTCAGGCAAGGTTCATCAAGGACCGCCTCTCCTTGGCGACGGAACCCGTGACCGGTGCGAAACGTTAGCGATGCCGGTCGCCTCGACCATGGACGATGACGGTGCCCCTTCTGCACAGGAAGAGGGCACCGCGCCTCAAGGAGAGAACATGCCCAAGCGAAACGGACTTCTGGCCGGTGTTGCCCTGCCTCTGATGTCGCTCAGCCTGCTGGCCGAGCCCGCGCTGTCGCAGATGCGTATGCCGCAGGCGCCGGTAATACCCGAACTGCCGCTGGTGCGGGTGCAGGCGCAGATCCTGCCGCCACCCGGCGGACAGCCCGGGGCTGAACCGGAACAGCCGCCGGCCGAACAACGGGCGGAACCGCCGGCGGAGACCGCCCCCACAGCGCCACCGGCAGAAGCACCGCCTGAGCCGGAGCCTCAAGCCGCCCCCGAACCGCCGCGTGAGGCGGCTCCGCCCGCGCCTGCGGCTCCCCAACCCGAAAGTGAGGCGGTGAAACCACCTGCGGAAGAGCCCGCTCGCGACGCGCCGGCTGCCCCGCCGGCGGAAGCACCCGTTCCGGAGACCACCGCACCGCCCGCCGAACAGCCGAAGGCCGAGGAGCCGGCACCTGCCGACGCTGAACGGACGGATCCCGCACCTGCCGCGCCAGCCCCGGACGTTGCGCCGGACGCGACAACGCCAGCACCCCAGGCTCAGCCGCCGGCGCCCGCCGACCAACCTTCTACCGACCAGCCTTCTGGGGACCAGCCGTCACCGGGACAGCCTGCCGCCCCACCGGCAGAGGCGACGCCTTCGCCGCAGGAGAACACGGCACCCGCTGGGACAGCGCCCGCCGAGGGCGCGGCGCCCAGTGGCCCGCCCGCCGACGGCAGTGCGGTCGGATCTCCGCCGGCTGCCGGTGCGCCGGGCGCCGATGGCGCCACAGCACCGGCCGCACCGGGGGCAGCACCAGATGCCGCAGCGGCTCCGCCTCCGCCAGGTGCAGCGCCTGCAGCTCCTGAGGTTGCCTCTCCCACCACGCCGGAAGAGATCGAACGTGCGCGCCGCATTGCGCAGGACCCAGCTTCCAGCGACCAGCCGGTGGTTCTGCCGGTCGAAAATGGCGCTGCGGTGCTGGACAGTGCCAAGGAAACACCCGCGGCCCAGCCGGAAGGGACCGGCACACCGCCGGCACCGGGCACCGGTCCACGCGAGCGACGTGACGGACCACGCGGAAATCCGCAGCAGGGCGAGATACCGCCAGCATCCCCGGAAGCGCCTCCTGGGGCCCAACCGGCGGCCCCGCCGGCTCCGGCACCGACCTCGGATGCCGAGGCCCAGGCGCCTCTCTCCGGCCAAGCGGCTCGACCGCTTCGTATCGAACCGGCAACGGCAGAACGCGGCGAGCGTCTGCGGGAGCGCCCTCGGTATGAACGGCAGCGCGGCTTCGAGGAGCAGCGCGAGGAAAGGGACGGCCGTGTCATCATCTCGCTCGACAACCGTACGATCGTCCGCCACGACGACAGCCGCCGGTTTTACGAGGAGGGTTACCGGCCGCAATATGAGCAGCTGCGCGGCGAGCGGACGCGCGAGGTGATCGAACGCGACAACGGCGTGCGGATCGTCACCATCCGCAACCGCTACGGCGATATCGTGCAGCGTTCGCGGATCGGCCGCGACGGGCGCGAATATGTGCTCTATTACGCGCCGGAACTGACGGATCAGCGCCGCGACCCGGATTATGTCTGGCGCGACCCGGGCATTGACCTGCCGCCGATGCGCCTGACCGTGCCGGTCGACCAGTACATCATCGACACCTCCACCGAACCGGACCGGGACTATTACGAATTCCTGGAACAGCCGCCGGTCGAGCGGGTGGAGCGGGTCTATTCGCTGGACGAGGTGCGTTATTCGGCCCGTATCCGCGACAAGGTGCGCCGGATCGACCTCGATACGATCACCTTTGCGACGGGGAGTGCGGAAATCCCGATGACGCAGGCCCGGTCACTGCGCAAGGTGGCCGAGGCGATGAAGGCGGTGCTGGACAAGGATCCAAGCGAGACCTTCCTGATCGAGGGCCATACCGATGCCGTCGGCTCCGACGACAGCAATCTCGTCCTGTCCGACCGACGGGCGGAATCCGTTGCCGTGACACTGACCGAAGTCTTCGGCATCCCGCCGGAAAACCTGGCCACCCAGGGGTATGGCGAACGCTATCTGAAGGTGAGGACCGAAGGCCCGTCGCAGGACAATCGCCGCGTGACGATCCGCCGGATCACGCCTTTGGTGAAGCCGGTGGCGCAGAACCGGTAAAGGTCGAGATCACGACAAGGCATCGCCGGACCGGTTCCGGCGGTGTCTTTGCGTTTTACCTGTTGAACGTTTCCGCAAGCCCCGTCTTTGCCAGCACGAAATCGGCGATCGCCTTCGTGTCGTCGAGGTCGAAGACGGGGAGGTCGGTGCCGTCCACCGGATGATCGGCGGCGATCGCGCAGATGTGCGGATCGGTGGGGGCCAGCGCTTCGGTTTTGGATGCCTCGCGGCGGCGTGCCTCGATCTTGGGCACCGGTTCGCGTTTATAACCTTCGATCAGCACCAGGTCGCAAGGCGCTAGGCGGGCGAGGATCTCGGCAAAGCTCGGTTCGGCGGCGCCGCGCAATTCGTGCATGATCGCAAAGCGGGTGCCGGAGACGAGCGCCACTTCATGCGCGCCGGCCTGGCGGTGGCGGTAGCTGTCGGCGCCAACCTTGTCGATGTCGAAATCGTGGTGCGCGTGTTTGATCGTCGAGACCCTCAGCCCGCGGGCAGTGAGTTCGGTGACGAGCCGCACCATCAGGCCGGTCTTGCCGGAATTTTTCCAGCCGGCGATGCCGAAGACTTTGGGCGGCTGTGTCATCCAGCCTCCGACAGGAAGGTTTCGGCGCTCTTCAGGTCGTCCGGCGTGTTAAGGTTCAGGAACGGATCGAGCGGGCCTTGCGCCGTCTCGATCAGCGGGAAATCCACCAGCGCGGTCTTCTGCCCCTCCAGGAAGGTTTTGACGCGGGGTTCGTCCGGGCCGTCGAGGAAGGCCTGCAGCGCATCGGCGAGCGAGACCGGCCAAAGACCGCAGACGGGGTGCATCGCACCTGCCGAAGCGGCAATCGCGATTGCGTCATTAGCATGGGCTTCCTCGGCCAGGCGCGTGACCAGATCATGCGGCAGAAAGGGGCTGTCGATCGGCACGGTCAGAACGTGCGAGGCATGCGCGTGCTGTTCGGCGCCGTGGCGCATCGCCGTCAGGATGCCGGCGAGCGGGCCGCGATGGCCGGCAACGACGTCGGCAATCACCGGCAGGCCGTGCGGGGCGTGAACGTCGGGATGCGCGTTGAGCGCAATGGCCGAGACCTGCGGCAGGAGGCGGGCAACAACATGATCCAGCAGCGATCGGTTGCCGAGCATGACGCCGGCCTTGTCATGACCCATGCGGCGTGAGAGGCCGCCGGCGAGAATGACCGCCGGTGGGTTGAGGGGTTCCTGACCTTTCATGCGGAGGGATCACTTTCTCTGGTGCGGCGGATCATCTCGGTAAAGACAAGCGCCAAGATAGCGGAGATCAGCATGAGGAAAAGCACCGGCATGACACCCGTCTCTTTCGTCAGCATCCAGCCGGCCAGCACGGAGAGCGCCGCACCGCCGCCGACATAAAGCGCGCCGCCAAGACCGGAGGCGGAGCCGGCCAGATGCGGGCGCACGCTGACCAGCCCCGCGTTGGCGCTCGGAAGCGTCACGCCGTTGCCGAGTCCGACCAGCACAAGTGGGCCGAAGAAGGCAAAGGCGCTGTCGCTGCCCGATCCGACCAGGGCAAGCGAGATGGCGACGCCAAGGACGGACAGCAGATTGCCGGCGGTGATCATGGTGAGCAGCCCGAAACGGCTCGCATAACGCCCGGAAATGAAGTTGCCGAGCGTGTAACCGATGGCGAGCAGCATGAACTGCAGGCCGAGCATGGCAGGCGTCAGGCCATAGATGACGGTGCCGATGAAGGGCGCGCCGCCGAGGAAGGCATAAAAGATGCCGGAAGCGAAACCGCAGGTGAGCGCATAACCCCAGAAGGCCGGCGCCCGCACAAGCTCCGGCCAGGCCTTGAACTGTGCCGTGATGCTGGCCGAGCGGTGATGGTTCGTCTCGCCGAGATCAAGGTAGGTGATCAGCAGGCAGGCGAGGGCATAAACGATCATGACGACGAAATTCGCCTGCCAGCCATAGGCATCGTTCAGCACGCCGCCGAGCGCCGGCGCGACCATCGGAACGAGCGACATACCCATGGTGACGTATCCGATCATCGAGGCGGCCTCGTTGGCGGAGACCATGTCGCGCACGATCGCGCGCGACAGGACGAAACCGGCGACGATCGCCGTCTGCAGGATACGGCCGACCATGAAGACGGTGATGTTGGGCGCAAAAAGGCAGATCAGCGAGCCGAGTGCCAGAAGCGCGATGCAGCCAAGCATCACCGGACGGCGGCCAAAGAGATCCGACAGCGGGCCGATGACGAGCTGCAGGGCGGCGGTTCCTGCAAGATAGGCGGAGACGGCAAGCTGCATGACGGCATAACTGGTGCCGAAATGGGTGGCCATGCTGGCCAGAGACGGCAGGAAGATGTTCATGGTGAGCGCTGCAAGCCCCGCCACGAGGACGAGCGTGGAGATGTGCGGCGGCGTGCTGCGGTCGAGATAGATGATGTCGGGCTTCGTCACGGTCGTGTTCCTTGCCCGGTCATTGCGGGGTGCGCGGCAGGGTTTCCGCCGCGATGGTGCGGGCGCGCACCTTTTCGCGGTAGAAGGCATAGAGGCCGGAGGCGACGATCAGGCTGCCGCCCACGGCCATGTAGCTGTCCGGGGTCTCGCCGAAGAAATAGAAACCGAGGCTCAGCGAAAAGATCAGGCTCGTATAACGGAAGGGGGCAACAAAGGAGATTTCGCCCGAACGCATGGCCATGATGATCGACAGATAACCGGCGAGGATCAGGATGGCGGCCAGTGCGAGGTAGAGAAGCGCCGACAGGCTGACGGGGTTCCAGCCGCCCATCACCGGGATCAGAAGGCCGCCCACCAGCGTGTTCGTCAGCCCGGCAAACAGCGAGATGATCAGCGTCGGCGTGCCGCTGGCGATCCGTTTGGTGACGAGGTCGCGCCCGGAGGTGAAGAAAACGGCGCTGACGGCAAGAAGCGAGGCGGGCACGAAGGCTTCCGGACCCGGCCGCAAGACGATGATGACGCCGGCGAAACCGACCAGGATCGCCAGCCAGCGCCGCCAGCCGACCGCTTCCTTGAAGATCAGCCAGGCGCCGAAGGTGACGGCGAGCGGCAGAGACAGGAGGATGGTGGCCGCGACCGCCAGATCGATATGGGCCAGCGCCGAGATGTAGGTGATGGCGGCACCGATTTCGAAAACCGACCGCAATAGAACCTTCGGCTGGAACATCATGCGCCACTGGTGCAGGACGCCGTAGTGCCGCGCCAGAAACACCAGCATGATGGTGGTGAGCGTGCCGCGGATGAACATGATCTGGCCCGTGTTCATGTCGGGCGTGACCATTTTCACGAATGCATCATTGGTGGTGAACACACCCATGGCGAGCGTCATCATCAACGCACCGCGGGCATTCTGCGACAAGTTCATTTCCGATTCCCTAGACCTATTTTTACCCGAGCTTTAAAGCATAGATTGCAGAACGGCCAGTTGCTTTGTCCGGCGGCGGACCGGAGCGCGTACTGGAGCGTGGTGGCACGAAAAGCGGCGCATCGGTTCGATTTCGTTAACGCATGTTCAACATGTTTTGGTCAGTTTGCAGGAGTGCCCGCATGAGGTGGGACGATGCCTGACCCGTGCCCAATGACTGTGGAGCGACCGGCATGGCATGGGGGAGATGCAATGTCGTTCCTGGATCGTCTGCTGCAGAGCCGCAGGATCGTCACCAAGGTTCTTCTGTTCGTTGTACCGCTGATCCTTTTGATCGCGGGCGTCGGCCTTGCCGGTTTTTATACCGCACGGATGTTGAACGGGCACATGACGGTCACGCGCGCGACCATTGAAAACATCGGCGACTTCGAGCGGCTGCAGGCAGCCCTGCTCGGTTTCCTGGCGACCCCAACCAATACCACGCTGAAGACGCTCAACCAGTCGATCGAGGCGCAGGAAGGTGGCATCAAAACGCTGGAAGACCTCGTGACGACGGCCGAGGACAAACAGCGCCTGGCCATCGTGCAGCAGACAGGTCCCGCCCTTCGCGAGGCGACCGGTACGCTCTGGGAGCTGGAGCGCAGCCTGACGCGCACCGAACAGGCCATGGAAGCGAGCGTCGACGAGATCCGCGTGCTGGGCAGCGCCGTCAGCACCCAGTTCGAGACCGTGCGCAAGGAAGGCGAGGGCAAGGAAAAATTCGCCAAGGGCTCGCTCTTTGACGCCTATGTCCTGAAAAGCATTGCCGCGCGGATCGACGCCATCACCGATGCGGCCAAGAACGTCACCGAGGACGAAACCCTGCCGCGTGCGACTGCGACCTATCTTGCGCTTTTGCAGAAGGAATTCACCAAGGTCGAAGGCAAGGCATCGTCGCGTGTCCTGCGCATGCTCGATGCCGTCAAACAACAGGTCGCGGCCATCGACGGGCTGATCAAAAGCGACAAGCCCGCGCCGGAAAAGGCTGCCGCCATTCGCGAGGTGGTGGCCGCCATGGTGCCGGTGCGCGAGGTCTTCCTCAAGGAAATGGACAAAAGCACCTCGACGGCTGCCGACCGGTTCGCCAACCTGGAGGACGACCTGCAGCTGAACCGCAAGCTGCTGACAGCACTTGGCGAAGCGTTTCGCCTGAACGACATGTTGCAGCTTCACACCGAGCGTCTGCGGACCGCGTTGACCAACGAGGCGCGCGAAGAGTTCATGAGCACGGTGCGGGCTCTGACGGCGGCAAGCCAGCAGGTCTCAGAGCTTGGCAAAAAGAACCAGACGATGAAGGATTTTGCGCCGCAGCTGCTGCCGATCCTGGATGACCTGACGAACAAGTCGCAGGGGCTTCTCGATCTCTCCGCCAAGTGGAAGGCGGCCCGCAAGGTTGCCGAAGACAGGCTGGCGGGTGGCATGCAGGGCCTGAAGACTTTTGTGGCGGAAGCCCAGGAGGCCGGCAAGCAGGACAGCGAACGCTCTGCCAATCTTTCGGTTGCCGCCACCGTGATCGGAACGCTGCTGGCGATCGTCGGCGCGTTGATGCTGGTCGAGACGCTGCGCGGACCGCTGCGCCGCGTGACCGAGATCATGACGCGGCTTGCAAGTGGCGACCTGGAGGTCAAGATCGACGGCCGCGAACGCGGCGACGAGATCGGCGACATGGTGCGCTCGGTCAGCGTGTTCCGCGATGCAGCTCTCGAAAACGTACGCCTCGAGCAGGAGGCAAATGCCGCCCGCGAAGCCTCCGCTGCCGAACAGGAGCAGCGGGCGGCCGAACGGGCCCGCATCTCCAACGAACAGCGCCAGGCGCTGTCGGCGCTCTCCGACGTGCTGCATCTGCTGGCTGACGGCGATCTCGAGCGCGAGATGAGCGACAACCTGCCGGCCGACTTCGTTGATATGGCGCGCACCTATAATCAGGCAGTGCGGACGCTGCGTGCGACGCTCGCCGATGTGCGGGCCGTCGCCGATGACATCAACAGCGGCACCGGTAATCTGGCCGCTTCCGCCGATGATCTGGCACGCCGCACCGAACAGCAGGCGGCGGCGCTGGAGCAATCGACCCGCGCCCTTCGCCAGCTGAGCGATCTCGTCAAGACCACTGCCGGCAGCGCCCAGCGCACCGCCCAGTCGGTGAACCAGACGGAGGCCTTTGCCAGCCAGTCCGGCCAGGTCGTGACCAGTGCGATCCAGGCCATGGGCGAAATCAGCCGCTCGTCGGAAAAGATCTCGACGATCATTGGCGTGATCGACGAGATCGCCTTCCAGACGAACCTCCTGGCGCTGAATGCCGGCGTGGAGGCCGCGCGTGCCGGCGAGGCAGGTCGTGGTTTTGCGGTCGTGGCGCAGGAGGTGCGGGAACTTGCCCAGCGCTGCGCCAATGCCGCCAAGGAGATCAAGGGCCTCATCTCGGCAAGCGCCCAGCAGGTTTCAAACGGCGTACATCTCGTCGAGCAGACGGGCACGGCGCTCTCCGAGATCATCGCCCATATCGGCACGGTTCAAAAGCTCGTCTCCGACATTTCGTCAGCCACCGGCGAACAGTCGGTCGGTATCAATGAGGTGTCGCAGGCGCTTGGCGAGGTGGAAATGATCACGCAACGCAATGCGGCGATGGTCGAGGAGAACACCGCTGAAATCCACGGCCTGCGCGGTCGGGTGGAGGCTCTGTCCGACAAGATCGAGCACTTCAAGACCGGCCAGTCCTTCGGCGAGGGTCAGGGTTCGGCAGGACGCTTCCGCGCTGCCTGAGCTGGTCGAGGAACCATCATCAGCCGCTCCGGTTTGACGCCGGGGCGGCTTTTCTATGTTTGCGCTGCAGTCGAGATGAAGGGGCGGATGCGCTCGACCGTCTCGCCACAAAAGAGGATGAGGTAGCCGCCCTCTGCCTCGGTCTTCTGCGCCATCTGCAAGAGATCCGCGGCATGGGGCTCGCTCCGCCAGATGCCGTGCCGGGAGGGATCGACGAGTACGGTGAGCTGCGCGCCCTGGCGGTAGACCAGCATGCCGGTTTGCGATGGTTGCCAATGCGCACCGAGTGCATCGTCGGTCACCCAGAGACAGAGAAAGTCCCGGCAGAGCTGCGGGCGCAGATCGTAGGCGCGGCAACCCTGGCCCACGCTGCAATGCGGACAGGGCAGATCCGCCGGCTTCTGCAGCGCGCCGATTTCCGGCAGCACACAGCAGGCGGTGCATCCGGCGCAGCTGCGGCCGGGCGATCCGGATACATCGTGTGACAGGCTGTGCGGCGTCACCGTTCAGCCGCCGGTGACGCTCATGTGGCGGGCCACGGCGGGGCGGTTGTTGCGATCGATGATGAAATCGTGGCCCTTCGGCTTGCGGGTGATCGCCTCATCGATCGCGGCCGACAGATAACCGTCGTCCGGCGAGGCACGCAGCGCGGTCCGCAGGTCCGCGGCATCGTTCTGGCCGAGGCACATATAGAGCGTGCCAGTGCAGGTGAGGCGGACCCGATTGCAGCTCTCGCAGAAGTTATGCGTCATCGGCGTGATGAAACCGAGGCGTCCGCCGGTCTCCGCGACCTCGACATAACGGGCGGGACCACCGGTCTTGTAGGGGATCTCGGCCAGCGTGAATTCCTGTTCGAGGTTTTGCCGGAGATCGGACAGCGGCATGTACTGATCCGTGCGGTCCTCATCGATCTCGCCCATCGGCATGGTTTCGATGACGGTCAGATCCATGCCGCGGCCATGCGCAAAGCGCAGCATCTCGGGGATCTCGTGATCGTTGAACCCCTTCAGCGCAACCGCGTTCAGCTTGATCTTCAGGCCGGCCTTCTGCGCCGCCTCAATGCCTTCCATCACCTTGTCGAAATTGCCCCAACGGGTGATCGCCTGGAATTTCTCCGCGTTCAGCGTGTCGAGCGAGACGTTGATGCGCCGCACGCCGCAGTCGTAGAGTTCGTCGGCATAACGGGCGAGCTGCGAGCCGTTGGTCGTGAGCGTCAGCTCCTCCAGCGTGCCTGCCTCGATATGGCGACCCAGCGCACGCACCAGAAACATGATGTTCTTGCGCACCAAAGGCTCGCCGCCGGTCAGCCTGAGCTTGCGCACGCCCTTGGCGATGAAGGCGGAACAGAGCCGGTCGAGTTCTTCCAGCGTCAGAAGATCCTTCTTCGGGAGGAAGGTCATGTTTTCCGCCATGCAATAGGTGCAGCGGAAATCACAGCGATCCGTCACCGAAACGCGCAGATAAGTCACCGCACGGCCGAACGGGTCGATCATCGGCCCCTGATCGGCGATCAGGCGCGCGGCGGGCGAGGGGGTGTTGACGAGGCTGTTCAAGGCAATCTCTCCATCCGCCCAAGATGGGTCTTGAACTGGTTGCCGTCAAGGCGGATACGAAGGGAAGGCGTGCTGCCGTCCGTCGCTCTTGCAGTGTCGCGTTTGCGCGCCATGTAGTGTGCTCAGAATGGATGGATTCCGACAATGGAAAGCTTGGATGCTCCGGCTGCCGAAAACGTCTGGCCGACCGAACTGCGTGTTTCGGAGGACCGCCGCACCCTGACGGTGACCTTCGATGACGGCGCGCGTTTTGCAATCCCCGCCGAGACGATGCGGGTGCTGTCGCCCTCCGCGGAAGTGCAGGGGCATGGGCCGGGCCAGAAGGTGACCGTGCCCGGAAAACGCATGGTCGCGATCCGCAATGTGGTGGCGGCCGGCAATTATGCGGTCCGCATCGCCTTCGACGACGGACATGACAGCGGCATCTTCACATGGCGTTACCTGCGCGAACTCGGCGAAGATGGCGCGCGGCTGTTTGCCGCCTATGAGGCCGAGCTTGCCGAAAAGGGCATGAACCGCGACAACCCGGCAATTGCCAGATAGGACCCGATGACCAAGGGCGTGGACAGCACTCGGCACTGGTTGCGCCATGAAGAGCAGGAAGACAGGCAGGTCGGGTTTCCCGAGCTGTTCTTCGACCTCGTCTTCGTCTTTGCGCTGATCCAGCTCTCGCATTTCATCGTCGAGGAATTTTCCCTGCCACGATTGCTGGAAGGTACGGCGATCGCGCTTGCGCTGTGGTGGGTCTGGAACCATACGGCCTGGGTGACCAACTGGCTCGATCCGGCGCGCATGCCGATCCGCGCCATGCTGTTCGGCCTGATGTTTTTCGGCCTGCTGATGTCGTCGGCCATTCCTGACGCCTTCGGCGACAAGGGGGTGATGTTTGCCGGCGCCTATATTGCCATGCAGCTGGGGCGGTCGCTGTTTGCCGTCTATGCCTTCCGCAACGTTTTGCCGGCGGTCCGGCGCAATTTCGCCCGGGTGTCCCTGTGGTTCTGCCTTTCGGCCCTCTTCTGGTTGTGGGGGGCGTTCAGCGGCGAGGAGATGCGGCTCATCCTGTGGTTTTCGGCGCTTGCCATCGAATATGCGGCGCCGGAAGTGCGTTTCTTCATGCCGGGGCTCGGCCGCTCGCATGCCAGCGACTGGAACATTTCCGGCGAGCACATGGCCGAACGTTGCGCTCTCTTCGTGATGATCTGTCTCGGCGAGAGCATCCTTGCCATTGGCCGCAGCTTCGCCGACGAAGACCTCTCGCCGCTGGTGATCGCGACCTTCGTCGCCGCTTTCTTCGCCAGCGTTACGATGTGGTGGATCTATTTCCATTTCGGCCAGGCGAAGACGAAACGGGAGATGGAGGAGACGGACGAGCCGGGCGAACTGGCGCTGCACGTCTTCACCTATGGCCACATGCCGGTGGTGGCCGGTATCATCCTGGTCGCAATCTCCGCCGAACATCTGCTCGCCCATCCGGGCGAGACCGGCGATGCGGCCCGTGCTCTGGTGATCCTCGGTGGCCCGATCCTGTTTCTCGCCGGCAACCTCTTCGTCAAACGGGTGACGACCGGCAGGTTGCCGCGGTCCCATCTCGCGGGCATGGCACTTGCCGTGCTGTTCATTCCCGCCGGCTTCTGGCTTCACACCTTCTGGACGGGGCTTGTCGGGCTTGGCGCTTTGCTGCTGGTGGCCGTCCTCGAATATCGCGGCCTTGCGCGCACACCACACGCATCAGACGAGGTTGGCGAACTGGACGGCGAGTAGCGTGGCTTGAGCGTCGACCGGAACCGGATTAGCGTGCCGCCCGCCCCAACCGGAGGAACGCCATGTCCATCATCACCAGCCCCGAACAGTTGCGCGAGATTTACGCCGGCGCATCGGAAGCAGCGCTCGTCAAGGTGACGCCGCAACTGACCGTCGAATACCGTGCCTATATCGAAGCCTCTCCTTTCGTGGCACTGGCAACGGTGGGGCCGGAGGGGCTGGACTGCTCGCCGCGCGGCGATCTTGGCGGCGTGGTGCGCGTCGACGACGAAAAGACGGTGCTTCTGCCGGATTGGCGCGGCAACAACCGCGTCGACTCGCTGATCAACATCGTGCGCGATCCACGGGTCGCACTGATGTTCCTGATCCCCGGATCGAACACGGTGATGCGCATCAACGGCCGCGCCGTCGTTTCGATCGACCCGGACCTGCTGCAAAGTTTCGAAATGGATGGCAAACACCCGCGCTCCGTGACGGTGGTGACGATCGACGAGGTGTATTTCCAGTGCGCGCGGGCGGTGATGCGGGCCGAACTGTGGAATCCGGAACACTTCATCGACCCGGCGAACCTGCCGACCCCCGGCGACATGCTGAAGGCGGCCAAGGCGGATTTCGACAAGGACACCTATGATCACCAATGGGCGGCGCGTGCCGCCGCCACCATGTGGTGACCAGAAGGCCGCCCGCTTCTACTTCTTGTAGATCAGCCAGCCCTTGCCGGCATAATCCTTGCGCATGCCGTCCTCGTAGAGGACGGAGCGGTTGCGGCCGGCATTCTTGGCGGCGTAAAGCGCCGTGTCCGACTTGGCGTAGAGATCGCCCGGATCCTCCGCCTGGCTGCCGGTGGCATAACCGAGCGACAGCGTGATCGGCCCGTAGTCGATCCCGGTGCGTGAATTGCGGAAGGGTCTGGTCTCGAGCGCCCGGCGGACACGCTCACACATGGCCATCACTTCGTCCGGCGTGTTGCCCTCGATGATGAGGGCGAATTCCTCGCCGCCGGTGCGGGCGATGAAGATGTCCTTGCGCACGTTCGAGCGGATGACGGAGGCCACCGAGGCGAGCACCTTGTCGCCGACCGGATGGCCCCAGGTGTCGTTGATCTTCTTGAAATTGTCGATGTCGGCGAGCACCAACGCCGTCAGCGGCAGGCGCATCGGGTCGTCGTAGAGGGAACTCAGCTTCTCGTCGAAGGCACGCCGGTTCGACAGGCGCGTGAGCGAATCCGTATTGGCGATCCGCTTGTATTCGTCGAGCTCGCGGCGCACCTGTTCCATCTCGTGCGACTTCTGCGCCACGCCTTCGACAGTGCGTTCGCCGCTGGCAATCGTTTCGCCGGTCGCCTTTGTCAGAAGCACGATCGCGTTGCGCAGAAGATCGGAAGAGGCGTTGCTCTTCGAGCTGATCCGGTTGGCGGTCTCGCCGAGAAGGCGATTATAGGTGACGAGCGACGACTGCTCCTGCTGAAGCAGCTTCAGCAGCGCATCGAGCTGGCCCAGCAATTCGACATGCGCCTTTTCCACCACCTGGCCCTGGGCCGAGCCGAGGAAGGTGGCGGACAGTTCGTCCAGCTCTGCCTGCGTTGCCCGATTGCCGAGAAGTGCAAGTTCGCGCGTCAGATCCGGATTGGTGCCGACATAGGCTTCGTAAAAAAGATGATAGTTTCTCGGGATAGGTGACGCACCCATTGCCCGCATAGCGTGCAATATCTGACTTGTGATATCGGGGACCTGCACCTTTGGTGCAACAGCCGTTGTCATCCCTCAACTCCGACAGTCTTACTTGATTAGATGTCGTAGGATTAGACCGTAATTGTTTGAAAATGATTAAATTTGGTTAGATTCAACAACTTGTTCGGATTGTTGTGGATGTTTTGTCTCGCTAATATAGACGCGATTTCATCCGCTTGCACGAAATTGACACCGTGCAGAAAATTTTTTCGGAACTTTTGAGTTGTGTTTTTCGGGATCGATTGACGGGAAAGCAAGCAAAAGGGCGGCCGCCGGGGCCGCCCTTTTCCCATCGTTCGGCGTTACTTGGGGCCGATCATGTTTTCCGGGCGCACATACTGATCGAATTCTTCGTTCGTCAGATAACCGCCGCCGACGGCTTCTTCACGCAGCGTCGTGCCGTTCTTGTGAGCGGTCTTGGCGATCTTGGCGCAGATATCATAACCCAGCTTGGAGTTGAGGGCGGTGACCAGCATCAGCGAGTTTTCCACGCCGCGCTTGATGTTGTCCTCGCGCGCCTCGATACCGACGACGCAATTGTCGGTGAAGGAAACGGCGGCATCGCCGAGCAGTTGGACCGACTGCAGGAAGTTGTAGGCCATCATCGGATTGTAGACGTTGAGCTCGAAATGGCCCTGGCTGCCGGCAAAGGTGATGGCGGCATGGTTGCCGAAGATATGGGCGCAGACCTGGGTCATTGCTTCCGACTGGGTCGGGTTGACCTTGCCCGGCATGATCGAGGAACCCGGCTCGTTTTCCGGCAGGGCCAGTTCGCCAAGACCGGCACGCGGGCCGGAGCCGAGGAAACGGATGTCGTTGGCGATCTTGAAGAGAGCTGCGGCCGCGGCGTTGATCGCGCCATGCGCAAAGACCATCGCGTCGTGGGCGGCGAGCGCTTCGAACTTGTTCGGCGCGGTGACGAAGGGTAGGCCGGTGATCTTGGCGATCTCTTCGGCGACCTTTTCGGCGAAACCGACCGGCGCATTGAGGCCGGTACCGACGGCCGTGCCGCCCTGGGCCAGTTCATAAAGGCCGGAAAGCGAGATTTCGAGGCGCTTGATGGCGGATGCGACCTGGGCGGTATAACCGCCGAATTCCTGGCCGAGCGTCAGCGGCGTTGCATCCTGCGTGTGCGTGCGGCCGATCTTGATGATATGGGCAAATGCCTTGGCCTTGGCGTCGAGCGCCGCGTGCAGGTGCTGCAGGCTCGGGATCAGGTGACGGACGATCTGCTCGGCGCAGGCGATGTGCATGGCCGTCGGATAGGTGTCGTTCGACGACTGGCTCATGTTGACGTGGTCGTTCGGGTGAACCGGCTTCTTGGAGCCCATCACGCCGCCCAGCATCTCGATGGCGCGGTTGGAGATCACTTCGTTGGCATTCATGTTCGACTGCGTGCCGGAACCGGTCTGCCAGACGACGAGCGGGAAGTGGTCGTTGAGCTTGCCGTCGATGACTTCCTGGGCGGCTGCGATGATCGTTTCGCCAATCTTGGCGTCGAGGCCGCCAAGCGCCATGTTGGCGCGGGCCGCCGCCTGCTTGACGATGCCGAGCGCACGCACGACGGAGAGCGGCTGCTTCTCCCAGCCGATCTTGAAGTTGCCGAGCGAGCGCTGGGCCTGGGCGCCCCAGTAGCGGTCGCTTGCGACCTCGATCGGGCCAAAGGTATCGGTTTCGGTGCGCGTGGTCATCGTTCTGCCTCTGTGTGACACGGGATCTGGATAAGGTCTCGCGGGTCTGGCTGGATCGTGCCGCCATGCCTCCCGCAAGCCCGGGCGCGCGAATTACTATACGAATGATTGGCGACTGCAAGCACTGCGAAGGTGTCAGGCCGAGAGCGCCAGCCGTGTTTTTCCGGTCACGCTCGCAAAAAGTTGTGCGATGCCAAGTGCTGCTCGGGGCAAGTCCCGGCTGGATGACCACGCCGCGTCAGTAAAAATTTAACGAATGCTTTCTTAAGGTTCTGGAAACGATTGGCGGTGGCCGCTGCCCGTAAGCGCGACTGACATGCTGCCTTTCGTTTACTTTTCACGCCGCGCGTGATCCGCTAGACAGGCGCGACAGAATTCCAGAAGCCCACTGATTCAAGGCTCACAAGGTGACGGGGACCCAATTGCCGCACGCCCATAAGAAGAAGACTTCGCTGATGCTCGCCCTGATGTCGGGCATTTCCGTCTGTTCGCTCGCCGTTCCATCGGCGAATGCGCTGACCCTGATGGAGATGCTGCGCGGCAAGCGCCAGAGCATCCAGGAGCAGGTGGAAGGCCGGGCCGGCGCGGCTGCGGTGTCGCCCACCGACCAGCGCGCGATCGACATGAGCGATCCGGAGCCGCTGCCGAAGGTATCTGGTCCGAAATACTATACCTACAAGACCGACAGCATGCGGGCCCTGAAGACGGCCGGTTTTGCGGCGGCCTCCGCCACCGATGACACGCGCTTCCTGATGGATGCCAAGGTTGCAGCACCCTCCGATATCGCCGCTGCGGTGGAAGCCTTTTATCGCACGTCTGCCAAGCCGCTCTGGGTGGAGCAGGGCGATGTGAACGAGCGCGCCCGCGCCGTTCTGGCGGCGTTCGAAAAGGCCGCAGACTACGGTCTCGATCCGGCCGATTACCGGGTTAACGTTCCGGCGCTGACGACCGCAAGCGTGACGGAGCCCACGGCACCCGTTGCCGCCGGCGAGACCGCTTCCCCGGTCACCACCATTGCCGCAGCTCAGCCGGATGTCGCCGTTGCGCCGCCTGCAACGCCTGCTGCACCGGCTGACCAGCCGCAGAAGGATCTGATGCAGTTCGAGCTGGCGCTCTCGGCGAAAGCCCTGATGTTTGCGCAGGACATGGTGCGCGGCCGTATCGATCCCAACCGGATTTCCGGTTTTCACGACCTGAAACGCAAGGACGTCGATCTCGCCGCTATCCTGCCGGCGATCGGCACGGCACCGGATGCCGGCGCCTATCTCACAGGTTTTGCACCGCAGAGCCCGCAATTCCTGGCGCTGAAGACCGAGCTGCAGCGCCTGCGCAGCGAGGCGGTTGCGACCGAACAGCCCGTGCAGCTGCCGGACAACCTGCTTCTCAAGCCCGGTGAAAAGAACGCCGAACTCGCCAAGGTGGTCGAGGTCATCGAACGCCGGGCCTCCGAGCAGCTGAAGAGCGAACATGCGGCAACGCTTGCCGCCTATCAGGATACGCCGGACTATGCGCCGGAGCTGGTGGAGCTGGTGAAAGGGTTTCAGAAGGAACTCGGCCTGAAGCCGGACGGCGTCGTTGGTCCGGCGACGGTGCGCGCCATGACCGGCCACACGAGCGAAAGCAAGATCGACAAGCTGATCGTGGCCATGGAACAGGCCCGCTGGCTGCCGGACAATCTGGGCGACCGTTACGTCTTCATCAACCAGCCGGCATTCCAGGTCTATTATCACGAGCACGGCCAGGAACAGTTCGCCATGCGGGTCGTCGTCGGCTCGCGCTCCAACCAGACCTATTTCTTCCAGGACCAGATCGAGACGGTCGAGGTGAACCCCTATTGGGGCGTGCCGCAGTCGATCATCATCAACGAGATGCTGCCGAAGCTGCGGCAGGATCCGAGTTATCTCGACCGGCTTGGTTACCAGGTCGAGGTTGCCGGCCGCGCGGTTTCGTCCACGGCTGTCGACTGGTATTCCTCGACCCAGTCGGTCTCCGTGCGCCAGCCGCCGTCCAGCGACAACGCGCTGGGCGAACTCAAGATCCTGTTCCCCAACAGCCATGCGATCTACATGCATGACACCCCGCAGAAGGCCTTCTTCAAGCGCGACATGCGTGCCTTGAGCCATGGCTGCGTGCGTCTGGCCGAACCGCGGAAGATGGCGGCTGCCGTGCTCGGCGTCAGCGAGGCAGAGGTCGGACAGCGGATCGCCCAGGGCAAAAACGCCGCCATTCCGGTGACGGCGAAGATCCCGGTCTATGTCGCCTATTTCACCGCCTGGCCGAACAAGGACGGGCATGTGGAATTCTTCGACGACGTCTACGGCCGCGACGAAGCGGTGGAAAAGGCCTTCGCGGCAACCAGCAAGGCCCGCGGCGCCTGATCCATTTTGCGCTTGCAGCAATCGGGGCCAGCATCCGTCTGGCCCCTTTTTTATAGAGAGCGTCCACGGTGCCACGAAGGACGTTTCGGTCAGACCGTGACGGCTGTTCGACGAGAGTTAGGCGTCAGCGTGCTTGTGCGCCGGTCGCCCGATGACGAAGGTGTGACCGGAACTGTCAGTTTTCGCGGGTTGCACCGATACGCCAGATCCGACAGCCTGCTGCCTGGCAAGGCAGCGGCAGGAGGACTGACAGTGTCCGAGGCGGAAAATGCCAGACAGTATGGCGATGTCCACAAGATCGCCGCACGGGCTCGACTTCACACCCGTTATACGATTGCGGACATTGGCTGGTTTCCCTGGGTTGCCGCGCAACTGCCGATGTTTGATGGCGCGCACCTCCTCGATGTCGGATGCGGGCCGGGCTGGTTCTGGAGATCCTGCGGTCCGCTGCCAGCCGATCTTAACCTCACGCTGACGGATCGTTCGGCGTTCATGGTGGCGGATGCCCGGGAGCGTTGTTCCGCGCTTGCCCTTGGCAGCCTCTCGGGCGAAACCGCCGACGCCGTAAACCTTCCCTTTGCCGATGACTGCTTTGACGGCGTGATCGCCATGCACATGCTCTATCATCTGGACGATCCGGCACGGGCGATTGCCGAGATGGCGCGTGTTCTCAAGCCGGGCGGTTTCCTGGCCGTCACCACCAATGGCATCGGCAACATGCGGGAGATCTACGCGCTGACGACCGTGCTTGGCGGGCTGCCAATGGACCCGGCCGCTGCCCGTTTCGGGTTTGCCGAGGCGGAAAACCTGATGCGACAGACTTTTGGCGCGGTCACCGTCCGGCGACATCCGTCCCGCATGCGGGTAACCGGACCCGAGGACATCTTCCTCGCTATGACGTCTTTTCCTCCCTGCGAGGATGCCGGGGAGGCGGATCTCCTCGCCTTCCGGCATGCCATAAACGAGGCCTTCGCGAGAGGCGGCGGGGCGATCGAGACCGAGCAGGAGCGGGGTCTCTTCCTCAGCCGCAAGGCGGTGTGATCCGGGGCGCGTGTGCTACAGCGCGCCGGTCAGCCGGCGTTTTCCGCAATCACCGCATCGACCAGATCCGGGGTCAGCTCGCGGAAATGGCTGATGATGCGGGTGGGCTGAAGGTCGGCGATCGGGACGTCGGAATACCCGAAGGTCACCCCGACGGAGCCGATGCCGGCATTTTTTGCCGCCATGATGTCGTTCACGCTGTCGCCGATCAGGATGCTTCTCACCGGGTCGCCGCCGGCGCGTTCGATGGTGCCGAGCAGGTGGCGGGCATCGGGCTTGCGCACGGCAAACGTATCGCCGCAGGTGATCGCGACAAAACGCGCCGACAGCTGCATCCTGTCGAGCAGCGGCAGCGCCAGCTGTTCCAGCTTGTTGGTGCAGACGGCAAGCCGCATGCCGGCCTCTTCCAGCCGGTCGAAGCAGGCGTCGAGCCCTTCATAGGCCTCGCTCTTGCCCGGCATATGGGCCAGATAATGATCCAGGAAATGGCCAAGCAGCCGCTCCACCTCGGTGTCGTCGATCGGCACCTCGCGCAGCTTGAAAGCGCGGCGGATCATCACACGCGCGCCCTGGCCGACGAGGTGGGTGAGATCGTCGAAGGTGACAGGGGCGAGATCCCGCAGCGCAATGGTGTCGTTCAGACTGTCGATCAGGTCGGGCGCGGTGTTGATCATGGTGCCGTCGAGATCGAAGACGACGAGTGGCTTGACGGATGACGGATGGATCACGGCATGTCCCTGGCTGGCATGGAGGAATGGGGAAGACCCCGCCTGACTTAGCGGCAGAACCTGTCATTTGCAATTTACTGCCGCTCTATCCTGACAATCTCGGTCAGATTGCTTGGAGGAGGGACTTTTGTTTGGCGGACGGGGCGTGTAAACAGCACCTCGGCGAAACAGACGGGAGCTTGCGGCGCATGGACGCCCGGGAAATGAAAATCAAGGCGGCCGAGGCGGCCCTCGCGCATGTCGAAGATGGAATGCGGCTCGGCATCGGTACCGGTTCGACGGCCGAGGAATTCGTGCGGCTTTTGGCGGAAAAGGTGGCGGACGGCCTGAAGGTCGAGGGGGTTCCGACCTCTGAACGCACCGCAAGGCTCTGCCTGGAGCTCGGCGTTCCGCTGAAATCGCTCGACGAACTGCCGGAACTCGACCTGACGATCGACGGCGCGGACGAAGTGGATGCCGGCCTGCGGCTGATCAAGGGCGGCGGCGGCGCACTTTTGCGCGAGAAGATCGTCGCGTCCGCATCGGCGCGCATGATCGTGATTGCCGACGAGAGCAAGGTCGTCGACACGCTCGGCAAGTTTCCGCTGCCGATCGAGATCAATCCCTTCGGCATGGCAACCACGCGGATCGCCATTGAAAAGCTCGCCGGAAAGCTTGGCCTGACGGGCGACATCAAGCTGCGCAAGTCCGGTGACGGGGTGTTTACCACCGATGGCGGACACCATATCTATGACGCATTTTTTGGCCGTATTCCTGATGCAGAGGCCTTAGCGAGCCAACTCAATTCCATTCCCGGCGTCGTCGAACACGGGCTGTTCATCAACATGGCGTCCTTCGCGATCATTGCCGGACCGGCGGGTGCGCGGACGCTGAAGGCGAATTAAAACAGGAGCATTGAAACCATGATCAGACAAGCGGTTCTCGGCCGTGTCGCCGCGCTCGCAATCCTTCTTTCGGGCACCGCCTTTGGTGCGTCTGCCGGTGCTCAGGATCTCACCCCCGAACACCTGAAGGCGGCGCGCGACGTGATCACCGCCCTCAATGCGACCGCCCGTTACGACGCCATCCTGCCGAACCTCGCCGAGCGGCTGAAGAACGAATATACGCTCGCTTCGCCGAACTATGTCGACCAGATCAGCAAGACGGTCGATGCCGAGGCACTGGCTCTGGCGCCGCGTCGTGCCGACCTGGAAAAGGAAGTGGCCTCCACCTTCGCCCGCTCCTTCACCGAAGCGGAACTGAAGCAGATCGCCGCCTTCTACAGCTCGGATGTTGGCAAGAAATATCTTCAGACACTGCCGCTGATCCAGCGTGAATCGGTGCGTGCCGCCGAAATCTGGGCGAACGGCATTTCCCGCGACCTCACCAACAACAGCGGCGCGAAGTTGCGCAGCGTCATGGACGCCACCGTCGTTCAGCCGCCGGTTGCCGATGTTGGTGGCCAGGCCCCGGCCGCCAAACCCTGAGCGGTTTGGACGATCCTGAGATCTCGTGATTGGCCCGGCTTGTCCGGGCTTTTCAATGGGCGCTTGCGCGTCCTATATGCGGTGGCGAGGCTTTGTCGCCGCCTCGCCATCCGAACCGCTGATGCAAGGAGTTTGCCATGACCGCCTATGATTATGATCTGTTCGTGATTGGCGGAGGTTCCGGCGGGGTTCGTTCCGCGCGGCTTGCCGCTTCGATGGGCAGACGCGTGGCGATTGCCGAAGAATACCGGTTCGGTGGGACCTGCGTGATCCGCGGCTGCGTGCCGAAGAAACTCTTTGTATATGCCTCGCAGTTCCACGAGCATTTCGAGGATGCCGCCGGTTACGGTTGGACTGTCGGTGAAAGCCGGTTCGACTGGCCGACGTTGATCGCCGCCAAGGACAAGGAAATTGCGCGTCTGGAAGGGCTTTACCGCCGTGGGCTGGAAAATGCCGGCGCCGAACTTCTGGACACGCGCGCTGTTCTGACCGGCCCGCATGAAATCCGTCTTCTGAAGACGGAAAAGACCGTGACGGCGGAAACGATCATCATCGCAACCGGCGGCACGGCCAATCCGCATGCCTCTCTGCCCGGCCATGAGCTGTGCATCACATCCAACGAGGCGTTTCATATCGAGGAGCTGCCGAAATCCATCCTGATTGCCGGCGGCGGTTACATTGCGGTCGAATTCGCCAACATCTTTCATGGGCTTGGCGTCGACACGACGCTGATCTATCGCGGCAAGGAAATCCTGTCGCGTTTCGACATCGACATGCGCCAGGGGCTGCACAAGGCGATGGTGGACAAGGGCATCCGCATCGTGCTGACCGATGTGATCGAGGAAGTGACGAAGTCGCCGGCTGGTGGGCTCACGGCGCGCACCAAGGCCGGTGCGACGATTGCCGCCGACCAGGTGATGCTGGCGCTCGGCCGCGATCCGAATACGGTCGGGCTCGGGCTGGAGACGGCCGGGGTCGCCGTCGACCATCGTGGCGCCGTCGTCGTCGATGCCTATTCGCGCACCAACGTGCCGCACATCTTTGCGCTCGGCGACGTGACCGACCGCGTGCAACTGACCCCGGTCGCGATCCACGAGGCGATGTGTTTCATTGAGACGGTCTACAAGAACAACCCGACCGCACCGGACCACGACCTCATCGCGACCGCCGTCTTTTCGCAGCCGGAGATCGGCACCGTCGGCCTGTCGGAGGAGGAGGCTTCGGCCAAGTTCGACGAGATCGAGGTCTACCGGGCCGAGTTCCGTCCGATGAAGGCGACGCTCTCCGGCCGGGCCGAAAAGATGATCATGAAACTCATCGTCAACGCCGCCGACCGCAAGGTGGTGGGCGCGCATATTCTCGGCCACGACGCCGGCGAAATGGCGCAGCTGCTCGGCGTTTCGCTGAAGGCGGGCGTGACGAAGGATGATTTCGACCGGACCATGGCCGTGCATCCGACCGCGGCGGAAGAACTGGTGACGATGTACAAGCCGAGCTACCGGGTCAAGGGTGGCGAGCGCATCGCCTGATGTGTCCTGTTGAAGGACCAGCGTGACGGTGAAGAGAAAAGAAAGGGCCGGCGAAAGCTGGCCCTTTGACGTATCTGGAAGACGGTGCGCCGCTCAGCCCGTCAGGCGCGGTGCGCTGATCACCTTGCGGAACAGGGCCTGCATCGCTTCCGTGATGCCTTCGCTCGGCGAGACCTCGAAATAATAGCCGGGGGAGGCGCAGGCTTCCATATTGGTGGGAATCTGGCTGCTGAACGGCTTGATCCAGTTCTTCCACCAGCTGTCGTCCGGCAGATCGAGATAGGTCGTATAAAGCACCGCGATCTTCACACCCTTGTCCTTGATCGCCTTGCAGTAGCTCGGCTGTAGCGGTTCTTGACAGCGGGTCGGCTGTTTTTCCGGCATGCTTCGCGTGCAGTTGGTCGTCTGGTAATCGGCAACCCCATCCGAGACGAAGAACAGGACCTTCTGGCGGTCTGTGCTGGAATAGCCGGCGCCGCCGGTGCCGATCTTCGTCTTCATGGACGTTAGTGCGGCATTAAAATCCGTCAACTGATTGGCGAGATAGTTGTTCTTCTTAGTCGTCATGAGATCGACCGCATCGGTTGCGGTGCGAACCTTGGCCATGTCGCTGTTCATCGCGATGATTTCGGTCAGGCCAGCTGTATCGGCCGTTGCTCCGAATGTGTAAACGGCCATCCGATACTGGTTGGTCACGCGCATATATTCGGTCGCGTCATGGGTCAGCGCCTGGGTTGCTTCGCGCACGACGTCGATGCGCATCTTCACGCCGAGGTTCTTGGCGATCAGGTAGGTGTTCTGATCCGCATCAGCGGTGGCATGGCAGGCGAACGCGCAAGGGTCGTCACCAGTGTTCTTTTCCATGAGCGTGATGCCGGCCTGCGTGGCCGCAAGCCCCATCGACGGCGTGTTGTCGAGCAGCATGTAGAAATCGACGAAGGCATTTGTCTGGTAACTGGCCGTGGCGCTTCCCGAAACGGTGACGCTGTCCTTGCCGAAGATGTTCATGAACGAGGTGGGCACGCGCGCCTCGAAGTTCAGCTGCGAGGTCATCTCGTTGCCGGTGCGCAGGATGCTGATATTGGTGGAAAGGATGCGGTCGCGCATCTCTTCCGGCACCTGGGCCAGGAACAGTGTTTTTGCATCGGCATCGGCGACATCGACGGCACCGTCCGATGTCATCGCGAGCGCGGCCGCGACACCTGCCGACTTTTCAGCCAGTGCGCCAACAGCGGCTGCATCGGCGGCCTTCATCAGCATTTCCTTTTGCTCGAACGCATAATTCACATCGACGGCCATGCCGGCGGCGCCGATCAACGGGACGGCGAGCAATGCCGTCATCATGCCGAAGTTTCCGGTACGGTCGCGTAAGAAATCTCTGAAAATCATTGCGGACACCAAATAGAATACGATCCACGGGCGATACCCTGCCGCATGCAGGCCTTAGACGGCGTCATTCCGCCTTCATTTGGCCGACCACAATAACGGCAAAGCCTCAGCAATCTGATAAGATGCAAGGTAAATTTTCGGCTGCGGGACAGCTTCGAATGCTGCGCGACGCTTGGCCTATGCAAACGGGTGTCGAAGGAGTATAAGCCGCGCCTATTCTAACAATCCCGGCCCGACCGGCTCGATGAACGACGGAATACGGACATGGCACAGAACTGGACCCCGAACACCTGGCGGCAGAAGCCCATTCAGCAGGTGCCGGACTATCCGGATGCGGAGGCACTCGTTGCAACCGAGGCGCAACTCGCCACCTTTCCGCCTCTGGTGTTTGCCGGTGAAGCCCGCCGGCTGAAGAAGAGCCTTGCGCAGGTTGCCGAAGGCAATGGTTTCCTGCTGCAGGGCGGTGACTGCGCCGAAAGCTTCATGGAGCACGGCGCCGACACGATCCGCGATTTTTTCCGTGCCTTCCTTCAGATGGCCGTGGTGCTGACCTTTGGCGCCCAGCAGCCGGTGGTGAAGGTCGGCCGTATCGCCGGCCAGTTCGCCAAACCGCGCTCGTCCAACATCGAGAAGCAGGGTGACGTGGAACTGCCGTCCTACCGCGGCGACATCATCAACGGCATCGAGTTCACCGCAGATGCGCGTATTCCGAACCCGGAACGCCAGCTGATGGCCTACCGCCAGTCGGCAGCGACGCTGAACCTTCTGCGCGCCTTCGCCATGGGTGGTTATGCCAACCTCGAAAACGTGCACCAGTGGATGCTGGGCTTCGTCAAGGATTCTCCCCAGGGCGAACGTTACCGCAAGCTGGCCGACCGGATCTCCGAAACCATGGACTTCATGAAGGCTGTGGGCATTACCTCGGAAAACAATCCGGCGCTACGCGAAACCGATTTCTTCACCAGCCACGAGGCGCTGCTTCTGGGTTATGAGGAAGCGCTGACGCGCGTCGATTCCACCTCGGGTGACTGGTACGCGACCTCCGGCCACATGATCTGGATCGGTGACCGCACCCGCCAGGCTGACCATGCGCATGTGGAATTCTGCCGCGGCATCAAGAACCCGATCGGCCTGAAATGCGGCCCGTCGCTGCAGGCGGACGATCTTTTGCGCCTGATCGACATCCTGAACCCGGCCAACGAAGCCGGGCGCCTGACGCTGATTTGCCGTTTCGGCCACGACAAGGTCGCCGATCATCTGCCGCGCCTCGTCCGCGCCGTCGAGCGCGAGGGCCGCAAGGTGGTCTGGTCGTGCGATCCGATGCATGGCAACACGATCACGCTCAACAACTACAAGACCCGGCCGTTCGACCGGATCCTGTCGGAAGTTGAAAGCTTCTTCCAGATCCACCGCGCCGAAGGCTCGCATCCGGGTGGCATCCATGTTGAAATGACCGGCAAGGACGTGACGGAATGCACGGGCGGCGCGCGCGCCGTCACCGCCGGTGATCTGCAGGATCGTTACCACACCCATTGCGATCCGCGGTTGAACGCCGATCAGGCGCTGGAACTGGCGTTCCTGCTGGCCGAGCGCATGAAGAGCGGCCGCGACGAAAAGCGTATGGTCGCCAACGGCTGAACCTGACGCGACGTCCATTCCATCGAGAAAAGAAGAAAGGCCGGCATTGGGGGGAAATGCCGGCCTTTCCATTACCCCGTCCGACGTGCTGAAGGGATGACGGGTATTCAAACGTGCCGGGCGATTGGGGGAACACCGCGCCGGCGAATTCCTATTTGCTTATCTGCGAATATAATCACAGGTTGCGGTTAACGGCAGGTTAACGCGCGACAAAAAATTTTTCCGCAATTTTCTGGTGTTTGTCCGTTTCCGCGTGAGGGGTCGCTCAATACTATTGATGATTGCGATCAACAGAATGTGTTTGTGATTATCCGCTCCGGCGACCACACTGCCCTGGTTCAATTTTCGGGAGCCTATGAGATGATGCGGACCGGACAATGCCTTTGTGGATCTGTCAGGCTTAAGATCAACGGTGAGGTCGGGCCGGTGATTGCCTGCCATTGTTCGCAATGCCGGCGTCAGACGGGTCTCTATTTTGCCAGCGCCGACGTACAGCGTGCCGATCTGACCATCGAGGGCGAGGCATTCATTTCCTGGTATCATGCGAGCGACAAGGCGGCGCGCGGTTTCTGCAACCGCTGCGGATCGGCGCTGTTCTGGGCGGCCGTGGGGTCGCCGAAGATTTCCGTCATGGCCGGTCTCTTCGATCAGCCCTCGGGTCTCTTGATGGACCACCACATCTATTGCCGGGACAAGGGTGATTTTTACGTGATTGCCGATGGCCTGCCGCAGTACGATACCTATCCGCAGCAGGCGTAGCGGCGATTTCCCCGTCACACCGTCGCAAAAATTTCGCGGCGTCCGACGTTGCTCCGGCCCAAGGTGCACGCTAAATCAATCTCATGACCCAAGCTGTTGCCCAGACCCTCCGCATCGCCCTTGCCCAACTCAATCCCATTGTCGGCGATGTCGCCGGCAATCTGGCGCTGGCGCGCGAGGCGCGCAAAACCGCAGCGCAGCAGGGCGCGGAACTCATCGTGTTCAGCGAACTGTTCCTCTCCGGTTATCCGCCGGAGGACCTGGTGCTGAAGCCCGCCTTTCTGAAATCCTGCTGGCGCGCGCTGGAAGCGCTGGTGGAGGACAGCAAGGATGGCGGACCCGGCATCATCATCGGGCTGCCGCGCCAGAGCGACAAGGGCCGGCACAATTCGGCGGCGATCGTCGATGGCGGCAAGATCCTCTCGCTGCGCGACAAGATCGACCTGCCGAATTACGGTGAATTCGACGAGAAGCGTGTCTTCGACGAAGGCGAGATGCCGGGACCGGTGAATTTTCGCGGCGTGCGGATCGGCGTTCCGATCTGCGAGGAGATCTGGAACGATCTCGGTGTCTGCGAGACGCTGGCCGAAAGCGGCGCCGAGCTTCTGATCGTGCCGAACGGATCGCCCTATCATCGCGGCAAGGTGGATGTGCGCCATCAGGTGGCGCTGCGCCAGGTGATCGAAAGCGGGCTGCCGCTGATTTTCGTCAACCAGTTGGGTGGCCAGGACGAGCTGGTCTTCGATGGTGCGAGCTTCGGCTTTAATGCCGACAAGACGCTCGCCTTCCAGATGCCGGAGTTCGAGACGGCGCTTTGCCTCACCGAATGGCAGCGGCAGGGCGAGACCTGGGTGTGCACCGACGGGCCCGTTGCGGCGATCCCCGAACAGGAGGAGGCCGATTACCGCGCCTGCCTGCTCGGCTTCCGTGATTATGTGAACAAGAACGGTTTCAAGAGCGTCGTGCTTGGTCTGTCCGGCGGTATCGACTCGGCCGTTTGCGCCGCGATTGCGGTCGATGCTCTGGGCGCGGAGCGGGTGCGCACTGTGATGCTGCCTTATCGTTATACGTCCGAGGACAGTTTCAAGGATGCGGCCGATTGCGCCACGGCGCTCGGCTGCCGGTACGACATCGTGCCGATCATGGAGCCGGTCGAGGGGTTTCTTTCGGCACTTTCCGACATGTTCGAGGGAACCGAGGAAGGTATTACCGAGGAAAACCTGCAGAGCCGCACGCGCGGCACGATCCTGATGGCGATCTCCAACAAGTTCGGCGCCATGGTCGTGACGACCGGCAACAAGTCGGAAATGTCGGTCGGTTATGCCACCCTCTACGGCGACATGAACGGTGGCTTCAACCCGATCAAGGACCTCTACAAGATGCAGGTCTATGCGATCGCCGAATGGCGCAACCGGAATGTGCCGCACGGGGGCGCTGGGGCCGGGCGGCGAGGTGATCCCGGAAAACATCATTGCCAAGGCGCCATCCGCCGAACTGCGGCCGAACCAGACCGACCAGGATTCGCTGCCGCCCTATCCGGTGCTCGATGACATCCTGGAATGCCTGGTCGAGGGCGAGATGGCGGTGGACGACATTCTGGCGCGCGGGCATGATGCGGCCACCGTGCACCGGGTCGAACACCTGCTTTATCTCGCCGAATACAAACGCCGCCAGTCGGCGCCGGGTGTGAAGATCACCAAGAAGAATTTCGGCCGTGACCGGCGGTATCCGATCACCAACCGGTTCCGGGATCGGTAACCGCATCCTTCGCACGCCACAAGCGGAGTCAGACGAGCGGGAGCAAGACATGCGCAGTTCGATCGAGATCTACGACCTGAAGACCCGGTCCTCGCGCATTGTCTGGCAGAGCGAGGCCCTTTTCGAAGCGCCGAACTGGTCGCCGAAAGGCAACTGGCTGATGCTGAACAGCGAGGGCCGGATGTATCGTTTGCCCGTTGATGGACGCATGGCTCCCGAACGGATCGACACCGGTTTTGCCATCCAGTGCAACAACGACCACGGCATTGCACCGGATGGCCGGTTCATCGCGGTTTCCGACAAGTCTGAATTCGGCAAGTCGGCGATCTACATCCTGCCGGTTGCCGGCGGCGTACCGACACTGGTGACACGCGACCTGCCGTCCTACTGGCACGGATGGTCGCCGGACGGGGCGCATTTTGCCTATTGCGGCATCCGCAACGATGTTTTCGACATCTACACGATCCGCACGGACGGGACCGACGAGCGCCGCCTGACGCAGGGCGAGGGTCGCAATGACGGACCGGACTATTCTGCCGATGGCCGCTGGATCTATTTCAATTCCAGCCGGAGCGGGCGCATGCAGATCTGGCGTGTGCCGGCTGACGGTGGTGAGGCCGAGCGTATCACCGACAGTCCTTACGGCGACTGGTTTCCCCATCCCTCACCGGATGGCCGCAAGGTGGTTTTCCTGTCCTATGACGGTGACGTGTTCGACCATCCGCGCGATCTCGACGTGCGCATCCGGATGATGGATCCGGACGGCGCAAACGTCGAGACATTGTTCGAGCTGTTTGGCGGCCAGGGCACGATGAATTCGCCGAACTGGGCGCCGGACGGTTCCGCCTTCGCCTATGTGCGGTATGCGCCGGTCCAGCCATGAACAGTCCCTGTGATACTTCCAAAGGCGAGGCGCTGATGCCCGCCGGTCCGTTCGCGCCTGCCGCGCGCGAGGCGGTCTATCGGGCGATCCATACGCGGCGCGATGTGCGTGACCAGTTTCTGCCCGATCCGCTGCCGGAGGATCTGGTGTTGCGGCTGCTTCAGGCGGCGCATGCGGCGCCGTCGGTGGGCTTCATGCAGCCCTGGAGCTTCATCCTCATCCGCGATGGGGAGACGAAGGCCAAAGCCCATGCGGCCTTCCAGCGTGCCAATGACGAGGCGGCGGCGATGTTTGCCGGCGAACAGCAGGCGCTTTACCGCAACTTGAAGCTAGAAGGCCTCCTCAAGGCGCCGCTTTCGATCGTCGTCACCTCGGATCCCGATCGCGCCGGGCCCGTGGTGCTGGGGCGCACGCACAATCCGAAGATGGATCTTTATTCCACAGTCTGTGCCGTACAGAATCTCTGGCTTGCGGCGCGGGCAGAAGGGGTCGGTGTCGGCTGGGTCAGCATTTTCCGCGACGAGGATGTGCGGGCGCTGCTGGGCATTCCGCAACGGGTGGAAATCGTCGCCTGGCTCTGCCTCGGTTATGTCGGCGATCTTTATGTCGAGCCGGAACTTGCCATCAAGGGCTGGCGCCAGCGCCTGCCGCTCGAGGATCTCGTCTTCGAGGGGCGTTGGGGCGATGCGAAGGCGTCGGAGTAACGGACAGGCCTACTGCTGCGGTTGTGCGCCCGGCGTTGCGGGATTGGCGAGATCGATGCGGCTCTGATCGGGAAAGAATTGTGGGCCGACCATACGCACCGGACGGTCGGGCTTCCACTCGCGCTCCGGCACGGCTGGTGTCGGATCACGTCGCGCTTCCTGCTGTTTCGGCTTAAACTCGATGATCGACTGGGCAGGGGGCAGGCTGGTGCTGGGGCGCAGGCTTCCATCCGGCGCGATCGAGGCGGGAATGGTCGCGTAGTCGATCTCGCCGCACCGCAGGAGGCGCATCTCCTCGCGAAGGGCCGCCTCGTCACGGCCGAGCGAATTCACCACCTTCATGGATGTCTGTCTTTGTTCGATGATGGCGCGGCGGTTGTCTTCCATGGCCGATAGCGTCGCCTGGAAATCCTCGCAGACGTCTGCGGGGGCGCCGATCTCGACGATGCTGCCGGAACTGCAGCGCATGCGGGACATTTCCCGGCGGATCTTGCGGATTTCCTGCGCCTGCTGGGACAGGACGTCCGCATAACTGCGCGCAACGTCCGTATCGCCAATCACCTGCGTTGTCCCTGCAATTTCGCGGCCAAGCGCCATGCAGCGTTCGGCATTGGCCGCGACATCGCTGGCGGCCATGGCGGTTGCCGGCACGAACAGGAGGAGGGCGGAAAGGAACGGTTTTACCGGCATGAAAGGCTCTCGTCTTTCAGATGTCTGACCCGGAGGATACGTCCTCCGGGTTCACAATGTGATAAGGCGCCATCCGTTCCAGCCAGGCCTTCGCCTTAGGCCGGCATGGTCGCAAAATCGCTGTGCGAGGCTTCGACAACGGCAAGGGCCGCCATGTTGACGACGCCGCGCGAGGTGACCGAGGTCGACAGGATATGCGCCGGCTGGGCCGCGCCGAGCAGGATCGGGCCGACATGCAGGGCGTCCATCATCGTGCGCACGATGCCGAGCGAGATGTTGGCCGAATCGAGGTTCGGGAAGACCAGCAGGTTCGCTTCGCCGGACAGGCTGCTGTTCGGCATGGCGCGTTTGCGCAGCGCCTCGGAGAGCGCCGAGCCTGCCTGCATTTCGCCATCCACCTCCAGTTCGGGCGCGCGCTGGCGGATGAGTTCGAGGGCCGCGCGCATCTTGCGGGCGCTGTCCGAATTGCGGGAGCCGAAATTCGAATGCGAAATCAGCGCGGCCTTCGGCGTGATGCCGAAACGGCGGATTTCCTGGGCGGCGAGAGCGGCGATCTCGGCGATCTCTTCATAGGTCGGATTGTCGTTGACGAAGGTGTCGGTAAAGAAGACCGGGCCCTTCTGGGTGATCAGCAGGCTCAAGCCGGAGAAGGCCTTGACGCCCGGGCGTTTGCCGATGATCTGGCCGACATCCTTCAGGTGGCGGTCGAAACGGCCTTCCACGCCGCAGATCATCGCATCCGCATCACCGCGCTTGACGGCAAGTGCCGCAATCACCGTGGAGTTGGTGCGCACGATGGTGCGGGCGGCTTCCGGATTGATGCCGAGACGGCCGACAAGCGCGAAATACTCGTCGACGTAATCGCGGTAACGCGGATCGTCTTCCGGGTTGACGACGGCGAAATCCTCGTTGGGCCGTAGGCGGATGCCGAAACGCTTGAGACGGGCATCGATGACCGAGGGACGGCCGATGAGGATCGGCACGCCGGTCTTTTCTTCCAGCAGCACCTGGGCGGCGCGCAGCACACGTTCATCTTCGCCTTCGGCAAAGATCACCCGCTTCTTTTCCGCCTGTTTGGCGCTGGTGAAGATCGGCTTCATGACGAAGCCAGAGCGCCAGACGAAACGGTTCAGCTGGTCGAGATACTGTTCGAAATCGGTGATCGGGCGCGAGGCAACGCCGGTCTCGGCGGCAGCCTTGGCCACCGCCGGCGCAATGCGCAGGATGAGGCGCGGATCGAACGGCGAGGGGATCAGGTAATTCGGCCCGAAGACCGGCGTTTCGTCGGCATAGGCACGCGCGGCAACGTCGGAGATTTCCTCGCGGGCGAGACCGGCGATCGCCTTGACCGCCGCCATCTTCATTTCTTCGTTGATCGTCGTCGCACCACAATCGAGTGCGCCGCGGAAGATGTAGGGGAAGCAGAGGACGTTGTTGACCTGGTTGGGGAAATCCGAACGGCCGGTGCAGATCATCGCGTCGGGGCGGGCGGCGCGTGCCAGTTCCGGCATGATTTCCGGCGTCGGGTTGGCGAGCGCCATGATCAGCGGCTTTTCCGCCATCTGTTCCAGGAGTTCCGGCTTCAGGACACCGGCGGCCGACAGGCCGAGGAAAACATCGGCGCCGCCGATCGATTCGGCCAGCACCCGTTTCTCGCTCTTCTGGGCGTAGATTTCCTTCCACGGGTCCATCAGTACGTTGCGGCCGTCATAAACGAGGCCCTCGATGTCATGCACCCAGATGTTTTCGCGCTTGGCACCGAGGGAGACAAGAAGGTTGAGGCAGGCGAGCGCTGCGGCACCGGCACCGGAGGTGACGATCTTGACGTCCTCGATCTTTTTGCCGGCGAGTTCCAGGCCGTTCAGGATCGCGGCGGCGACGATGATCGCCGTGCCGTGCTGGTCGTCGTGGAAGACCGGAATGTTCATCTTTTCGCGAAGCTGGCGCTCCACCTCGAAACATTCCGGCGCCTTGATGTCTTCGAGGTTGATGCCGCCGAAGGTGGGTTCGAGCGCCGAAATCGTCGAAACCATCGAGTCGACGGATTCGGCATCGATCTCGATATCGAAGACATCGATGGCGGCGAATTTCTTGAAGAGGACGGCCTTGCCTTCCATCACCGGCTTGGAGGCCAGCGGGCCGATATTGCCGAGGCCGAGAACGGCCGTGCCGTTGGAGATGACCGCGACCAGATTGGCGCGCGCGGTGTAATCGGCGGCCGTTTCCGGATTGTCGCGGATGGCAAGGCAGGGGGCGGCAACACCCGGAGAATAGGCAAGCGCCAGGTCCCGCTGGTTGCCGAGCGGTTTGGTCGCCACGATCTCCAGCTTGCCGGGCCGCGGATAACGGTGGAAAAACAGCGCCTGCTCGTCGAGATCCGCCTTCGGTGCCTGTTTGTCCGAAGAACCGTTCGCGTTTTCGCCCATCGCCATCTCCTTTCAGATCTTTTTGTTTTGCCGTGTCATACATCAAACCGGCCGGAGGAACAGCAGGGATTTCGACGATCCCGACAGGATCATCCTCCAAAAGCTGCGCGATTCTCCTCCCGGCCTCCGCCGAAAGTTCCCTATCAGGGCCGGCTGTCATCTTCCTGATAAACGAGTCTGTTTTTCAGAACGTGAGGGGCGGTACGGCGAAAGGGCGACGGACGTGACAGACGCAGTGGAAACGAGGCATTTTCGGACTCTCTTCATCTCCGACGTTCATCTGGGCTCGAAAGCGGCCCGGACGGATTTCCTCCTGGATTTCCTGCGGTATCACGAGGCCGATACGATCATTCTCGTTGGCGACATCGTCGATGGCTGGCGCCTGAAGCGCAGCTGGTACTGGCCGCAGGGCTGCAACGACGTGGTGCAGAAGCTTCTGCGCAAGGCGCGCAAGGGCGCCCGCATCGTTTATATCCCCGGCAATCACGACGAGTTCCTGCGCTCCTTCCCGGGCGTGCATTTCGGTGGGATCGAGGTGGCGGAGCGGATGATCCACGAGGCGGCCGACGGCAAGAAATATCTCGTGCTGCATGGCGACGAATTCGACGTCGTGGTGCGCAACATCCGCCTTCTCGCTTATCTCGGCGACTGGGCCTATGACGCGGCGATTGCCATCAACGTGGTGCTGGCGGCGGTGCGCCGGCGGCTTCACCTGCCGTACTGGTCGTTTTCCGCCTGGGCCAAGCTGCAGGTCAAACAGGCCGTCAACTTCATCGGCGAATTCCAGAAGGTGGTCGCCGAAGAGGCGCGCCGCAACAATGTCGACGGCGTCATCTGCGGCCATATCCACCATGCGGTGATGGAGGATATCGAAGGGATCCGCTACATCAACACCGGCGACTGGGTGGAAAGCTGCACGGCGATCGCCGAGCACATGGACGGCACATTCGAACTGATTTCCTGGCAGAAGATCAGCCAGAGCGCCGAAATCATGGCGCTTCCGGCACCCAGCACGCCGGTCGGCAAGGTGCAGGCAGCGTAAACCGTCGTATCGCGGCCGCCTGTTCGGCCGACGCGCGAATGAGGCATGGCGTCTCGGCTGCGCGGAGTGCAGCGGCTGCGTTTTTGCGTGCGTCGTTGATGGCCGATGTGGGGCCGTGAGGGGATAGTCCGATAGCGGGTGCCGAATAGCGAGAGCGGACAACGATACTCGGAAAAATCGGACGCTCTTTCCGACTTTCGCGACTGGCGAACGGCGTTATTTGTTGGTTTTGATACGGGCAGCTTCCGGCGTCGGACAGAGTTAAACGCCCCTAGCCTTCATCCACTTGCGCAGACGGCCGCGCGCATTCGCATAGGGCGATGACGTGTTGAACTGAATCATGCGCCCCATCGTCCATTTCCCTTCATACCAGGGGCGTTCATAGAGATCGTCGTTGTTGCGGGCCTCGATCTCCGCGATGATCCGGCGATTGGCGGTTTCCAGTCGATCAAGGAGCTGCGAATAGGAGATCGCTTCATAATCGCGATAGAATTTCTGAGCGAGGCGGCCAAGTTCATTCCATTTAAAGCCGCTTTCAGGGAAATCGATTGGCTCACCGGCTGCGTATCGATCGAGCCATTTCAGCACCAACTCGTTCCATCCCAAAAGGTAGGCGGCAAGGTTCGCCACGCTCATCATAGTGCCCTTGGCGTGGCCCTCTAGGCTGCATTCATCGACGATCGCCAACGGGATCGCACGCAGGTCTTTTATCAGCTTACCGAAATTTTCGTTTATTGCTTTCAGCAACTCGTCCTTGTTTTGCGGAACAGCCACGATCGTTCAACCCCTCCCGTTGGTCTCCCGACAGAGGACATGATTACCTCCGCACGTGCGTTGATCCTGCGCAAGTCTCCGCGACGGCAATGACCGAAATGATGACCGCTCTCGGCGCGAAAGTATCACCCCGCAAGCTGAACAGATGTCCGCTTGTCCAGGGCGCCCGTTGCCGCGCCTACGTCCGAAATGACGGCGCCAATCCGCCGTTCCTGACTTCCAGCGTCCGGTCATCCGCCATGGCCAGCCGCCCGGTTTGCGTGTATGAGGACAACCTCTTTCGCATCCGTCATCTGATTCCGGAGCCCTCGTGGCCCAGCCTTCCTCTCACCTGCCGGTTCCTGCCTGGTTTGCGCTGCGCTGTTCGCTGGCCTATGCGGCAGCGCTCGGCGTCAACGGCATTCTTCTGCCGTTCTTTCCCGTCTGGCTGAAATCGCTTGCCTTCAGCGATGTGGAGATCGGGGTGATCCTGTCCTTGCCGATCCTCTTGCGTATCCTGGCGGGGCCGGTGTTCGGCTTCTGGGCGGACCGGATGGCGGAGCGGGCGCGGGTGCTGCTGTTGTCCGCCGGTCTTTCCATTGCAACCGCGCTTGCGCTGACGAAGGTCGAGGGGTTCTGGCCGGTGCTGGTGCTGTTTGCCCTGCAGGGGGCGGCCTTTGCGCCGTTCACGCCGGTGCTGGAATCGATCACCGTCATGGGCGTGAGGCGCTGGGGTTTTCGTTATGGTTCGATCCGCGTCTGGGGTTCGATCGGTTTCGTCGTCACGACGCTTGTTGCGGGCGAGGCGGTCTCGCGCTTTTCCGGCTCGATCGTTCCGGTGGCGGCAGCGCTTGCCTTTCTGTTCACGCTTGGTGCGGCCCTCATCGTGCCGCGCCTCGGGCGGGCGGCGAAAACGGTGGGTGCGGGGAGTGGCGCGCTGATGCCTTCCGGTTCGGTCACCGGCGGGCTGTTGCTTCTGATGATCGGCTGCACGCTCGTCCAGTCAACCCACGGCATGTATTACGGTTTTTCCGGTATCCACTGGCAGACGCTCGGGTTCAGCGGCTCGCAGATCGGTCTGTTGTGGGCGGCCGGCGTGGTGGCGGAGATCCTGTTCTTTTTTCTCGCCGGCCATGTCGCGCGCCGTTTTTCGCCGATTGCGCTGATGTTGTTCGGCGGGGTGATGGCGGTCATCCGCTGGGCGCTGTTCGTGCAGCCGCTCGATTTCCTGCCGGCGCTACTGCTGCAGTGCAGCCACGCCTTCACCTTTGCCTTCCTGCATTTCGGCATGCAGCAGAAGATCGTCGAGCTGGTGCATGAGAGCCGCGAATCCTCGGTGCAGGGCACCTATTTTTTCTACAGCGGCTTGTTCCTGGCGATCTCCACCGTCCTGTCCGGTGTGCTGTACCGGTCGTTCGGGCAGGAGAGTTATTATGCGATGTCGCTGCTTGCCGGCATCGGTCTTCTGATCTGTTGGGTGGCGGCGCGCGCTCAGCCCCAGAGCGCAGGCTCCGGCGGGAAGACCAGCGATCCGTCGTAACGCAGGGCGGGGTCCCGGTCGGTCTTCAAGAGCAGCGGCCCGTCGAGATCGGCAAAGGCTGCCCCTTGCGCCAGAAGCACGGCGGGTGCCATGGCAAGCGAACTCGCCAGCATGCAGCCCACCATCACCGAAAAACCGAACCTCTCGGCCTCCTGTTTCATGGCGAGCGCCTCGGTGAGGCCGCCGGTCTTGTCGAGCTTGATGTTGACGGCGTCGTAACGGTCCCGGAGGTTTTTCAGATCGCTGGTCGCATGCACGCTCTCGTCGGCGCAGACGGGGACGGGCCGGTGGATGTTTGCCAGGATCGCATCCTGGCCGGCGGGAAGCGGCTGTTCGATGAGCGCGATACCGGCTTCTGCTGCGACCGCCAGATGCCGCTCGATCGTCTCGTCGCTCCAGCCCTCGTTGGCATCGAGAATGATGGCGGCGTTTGGCGCTGCCGCCCGGACGGCGCGGATATGGGCGCTGTCGTCCGGCGTACCGACCTTGACCTTCAGGAGCGGGCGATGGGCGTTTTTTGCGGCGTGTTCGGCCATTACCTCGGGTGCTGCCAGCGAAATCGTATAGGCCGTGACGAGCGGTACGGCACCGGGGGCGATCAAGGCGGCAACCCGCCTACCGCTCGTTTTTGCCTCGAGATCCCAAAGCGCACAATCCACGGCATTGCGGGCAGCGCCCGGCGGCATGACCTGCTGCAGGGATGCCCGCTCGAGCCCGCCTTCGATCCTCTCCGAAAGGGCGAGGATGGCATCCGTTACCCCCTCGATCGTTTCGCCATAACGCGCATAGGGCACACATTCGCCGCGACCGACAAAACCGTTCTCCTCGATCGTGCAGGTCACCACACGGGCTTCGGTCTTTGCGCCGCGCGAAATGGTGAAGACGCCGGCAATCGGGAAGATTTCGGTTGTGACTTTGAGGTGACGGGGCATGGAAATCCTTGGGCGGCGCATGGCAATTCGGCAATGGGTGTTTATATTGCCGGTCTGACCGGAAGGTTCAACCGTGTGTTCGGACATGACATGAGTGCGAAGCGTAAGGCGGCCGATGAACGGCCCGCGACAATCGAGATGGCAACGGCTGCCGATGGCGCGGAACGGATTGTGCTCTCCGGCGACTGGCGCAATCGCGGCATCGGTCCTGTCGTTTCCGAGCTGACCCGTTTCGAGAAAAGCCATGTCGAGGGGCGGCTGGTGGTCGATGCCTCCGGTGTCGGCATGGTCGATACCTCCGGTGCCTGGCTCATTCGCCGGATGATCCTGCGCCAGCAGGCCTCAGGCCGCGACGTGGAACTGACCGGCGCCACGGAAACGCTGTCCGCGCTGATCGATGCTTTGCCCGAACACGAGCCAAAAGGCCCGACTGAGCCGCAGGACGACCGCTCCCTCTTCCAGAAGATCTTTGAGCCGGCCGGCAAGGTGATCGTCAGCCTTGCCGATGACGCGGTGGCCGGCATGCATATCCTCGGCTCGGCGGTTGCCGGTGCGCAGGTGAAACTCGGCCGCGGATCCGGTGTGTCGCCGGCTTCCGTCGTCACGCATATCGACCGCATGGGCGTGCGCGCCGTGCCGATCATCGTTTTGATGTCCTTCCTGATCGGTGCGATCATTGCACAGCAGGGGGCTTTCCAGCTGCGTTATTTCGGCGCCGAACTTTTCGTGGTCGATCTCGTCGGCATTCTGCAGTTGCGTGAAATCGGCGTGCTTTTGACCGCCATCATGATCGCGGGACGTTCCGGCAGTGCCATCACCGCCGAGATCGGCTCGATGAAGATGCGCGAGGAGATCGACGCGCTGACGGTGATCGGGCTGAACCCGATCGGCGTTCTGGTGTTTCCGCGGCTGGTGGCGCTGACGATCGCGCTGCCGCTTCTGACGATCATCGCCAATTTCGCGGCATTGTATGGTGCCGCCATCGTTGCCTGGGCCTATTCGGGCATCACCTTCGACACCTTCGTCACACGCCTGCACGAGGCGGTGGATTACACCTCCGTCGCGGCCGGCATGATCAAGGCGCCGTTTATGGCGCTTGCCATCGGCATTGTGTCGGCGGTCGAAGGCATGAAGGTGGGCGGCAGTGCCGAATCGCTCGGGCAGCATGTCACCTCCTCCGTGGTGAAAGCCATTTTCGTTGTCATCCTCATGGATGCCTTGTTTGCAATTTTCTATTCCGCAATTGATTTCTAGGAGCCTCATGGCCGTTGTTGAGACCGATACTGCCGAGAAGAACCATCCCGACGATGACCGGGTGGTCCTGTCCGTGCGTGATCTGACGGTCGCCTTCGGATCGAAGACGGTGCTTGAGCATCTCGATCTCGATATCTATCGCGGCGAGATTCTCGGCTTTGTAGGGGCGTCGGGAACCGGCAAGTCGGTGCTGATGCGCACCGTGCTGCGGCTTGTGCCGCACCGTTCCGGATCCATCCGCATCCTGGGAATCGATTACGAAAATGCCGACGATCAGTCGCGCATGTCGCTCGACATGCGCATGGGGGTGCTCTTCCAGCACGGCGCGTTGTTCTCCTCGCTGACGGTGAAGGAAAACATCCAGGTGCCGATGCGCGAATATCTCGACCTGCCGCAGTCGCTGATGGACGAACTCGCCTATCTCAAGATCGAGATGGTGGGGCTTGCCGCCGATGCGGCCGACAAATATCCGTCCGAACTCTCCGGCGGCATGATCAAGCGTGCAGCGCTTGCCCGAGCGCTGGCGCTCGATCCGGATCTCGTTTTCCTCGACGAGCCGACCTCCGGCCTCGATCCGATCGGCGCTGCCGAATTCGACCAGCTGATCGCCAGGCTGCGCGACACGCTGGGCCTCACCGTCTATATGGTGACGCACGACCTCGACAGCCTGTTTTCCGTCTGCGACCGGATCGCGGTTCTGGGACAGAAGCGGGTTCTGGTCGAGGGCACGCTCGATGACATGCTCGCCTGCGATGATGCGTGGGTTCAATCCTATTTCCGGGGCAAGCGGGCCCGGTCAATCGTAACCGACGACGCCTCCCACAGCGCGGCGCCAGGAAAGTAAGAGCCATGGAAACTAAAGCCAATTACGCCCTTGTCGGCTTCTTCACGCTGCTGGTCGTTCTTGCCGCCTTCGGCTTCGTCTACTGGATGGCCCAGTATGGCCGCGGTGGGCCGACGGCTGAACTCGCGATCCGCATTCCGGGCTCTGCCAACGGTCTTTCGGTGGGATCCGCTGTGCGCTTCAACGGCATTGCGGTGGGTACCGTCCGGAGCCTGCGGATCGATCCCGACGATCCGCGTTATTCGATCGCCTTTACCGAGGTGCAGACGACGGCACCGGTCTATCCGTCCACCAAGGCGGTGCTGGAAGTGCAGGGCCTGACGGGGGCCGCCTATATCGAACTCTCCGGCGGCAAGACGGGCGAGGAGAACCTGCTGCGGAAGGCGGAGGAGACCGGGCGCCCTGCCGTGCTGATCGCCGACCAGTCGAGCGTCACCAACCTTCTGGCGACCGCCGACAAGATCCTGCAGCGCGCCGACGACGCCATCGGCCAGATCCAGGGGTTCGTGACCGATGCGCGCGGGCCGCTGACGCAGACGATCCGCCATGCGGAAACCTTCACGGCGGCGCTCAGCGAAAATTCCGGCGCGATCGACGAATTCCTGCAGAGCCTGTCGTCGCTCTCCGGCACGTTCAACACGGTGTCAGAGCGCCTCGATTCGACACTCAGCGCCGTCGACAGTCTGGTGCGCGCCGTGGATGCGCAGAAGGTCAACAATATCCTTTCCAATGCCGAAAAGGTGTCGGGTGACGTCGCCAATGCTACGGGCCAGCTCGGCGACATCATGACCGAGGTGAAGGACGCCGCCTCGGGCTTCAACCAGGCGAGTGCCGATGCGCAGGTGGTGCTGAAGCGGGCAGACAGCCTGCTGGCGGCCGTCGATCCGGATCAGGTGAACCGCGCCGTGTCCGATATCACGGCAGCCTCTGCCGATGCCCGCGGCGCGATCGCCTCGGCGCGTGACGTTGTCGATGGCGTTGCCGCCAAACGCGACGAGATCAACCGGGCGATCGAAAACTTCACCGAACTGGCGCAGAAGCTGAACCAGGCCTCCAACCGTGTCGATGGCATTCTGGCGAAAGTTGACGGCATGGTGAGCGGAACCGATTCCCAAGGTCTGTTTGCCGAAGCCCAGAAGACGCTCGAATCGATCCGCGCGACGGCTGACAACCTGAACGCCCGCATCGGCCCGATTGCCGACAACCTGACCCGCTTCTCCGGCACCGGTCTCAGGGACGTCCAGTCGCTGATCACCGATACCCGGCAGGCGGTGGACAATCTCAACCGCACGATCACCAATTTCGACCAAAACCCGCAGCGCTTGATCTTCGGCGGCGAGACCGTCAAGGAATATGACGGCAGGACGCGCCGTTGATGAAGCCAGGCAGGATAACGACCATGAGGGACAAGACCGTGGCAAGTGAACTCGACAACCGTTCGATCCCGCGGATCCTGCTCGTGCTGCCGCTGACCGCGGCACTCCTTTCCGGCTGCGGTACCGCGGCCAACAACGACACTTTCGACCTGTCGGTGTCGCCGATTGCCGACGGGCCGTCCGCCCGCAACCGGCAGATCCTGGTACCGGTGCCAACCGCCCTGAAGTCGCTCGACAGTTCGCAAGTGCTGGTGCGCGTCTCGCCGTCCGAGATCCAATACCTCGCCAATTCGCAATGGGGCGACAGCCTGCCGCGCATGGTGCAGTCGAAGCTCGTCGAGGCCTTCGAAAACACCGGCAAGCTCGGCGGCGTCGGCCAGCCGGGGCAGGGGCTCGCGATCGATTACCAGGTGGTGACCGACATCCGCGCCTTCGAGATTGACACCAGCGGGGCGGATGTCGCCCGGGTCGAGATTTCGGCAAAAATCCTCAACGACCGCAATGGCAGCGTCAGGGCCCAGAAGGTGTTCCAGGCGACCGTGCCGGTGCGCGGTTCGGAGAATGCGCAGTTCGTGGCGGCGATCAACACGGCCTTTGCCAAGGTGGGGGCCGAGATTGTCGACTGGACGCTGAAATCGCTCTGAGGCGGCGGTCTTGTTGATTCGCAGGGACAGGCGCTTCCGCCGTCATCAGCAGAGGCAGGATTTGGCTATGACACTCGTTCAAATCCTACTTTTTCTGCCTGCCGCCGCAGTCGTAGCAGCCTCCCCGGGCGCGAACAACCTTCTCGCTTTTGCCAATGGTAGTCGGCAAGGTTTTCTGCCATCGGCTATCGCTCTCCTCGGGCGATGCCTCGCCTTCGTTATCATGATCGCCATCGTCATCGTGGGCCTCGGTGCACTTTTGGAGACATCCGAAATTGCGTTCCAGATCATCAAATGGGCGGGCGTGGTTTACCTTGTTCACCTCAGCGTCACGATGATAATCGCCCGCAATCACGGGTCCGCAGACGATACTCGCGGTGCGCAGAGAACCTACGATTTGGCGCGGCGCGAGTTTCTAGTTGCCATGACCAATCCCAAGGCTGTCCTGTTGTTCACAGCGTTCGTGCCACAGTTCATCACACGGGGCGGCGAAAGCTCCTTCACGGTGCAGCTTATCGTGCTGGGGGCGATTTATATCGCCCTGGAATTTATCGCTGCAATGGGATGGGCGTTAGCTGGCAGCATTATTCGTTCCTTGCAGCCATCCGCGAAGCGGATGCTTCTGCTGAATCGGATGACAGGCGCACTGATGCTTGGTGCGGCGGGGATGCTGGCCTTCACTAGGCGGGCGTAGAAGAGGCCCGATTGACTTCGACCGTTATGCGCTGACATCCGCCGGCCGACTGATACCCTCCATTGGCTGCCCGTGTTGTGGGCGCATCCTGTTCCCTGTTTTCCGCCTCAGGAGACCGTCGCTACCGGTGCCGCACGGCCGCCCCCAGCCCAACGGTGCCCCCCAACGCAAACGGCCGCCCGTTTGGGGCGGCCGTCGCAAGACTGGGTGGTGTGCCGTCAGCGCCTCAGTTGAAGCGACCGGAAGCGTGGGCCAGCATGGTGTAGACCTTGCCGGTGTCCGAGGTGAGATAACTCTGCGTGACGCTGCGGTCGCGGTCGGTACGGGCGACGTCGGCCAAAAGCTTTTCGAAATCGGCGATGTAACGGTCGACCGCGGTGCGGAATTCCGGCTCGCGCTGGTACTTGCGCTGGATCTCGTCAAAGGTCTGCTGACCCTTCAGCGTGTAGAGGCGACGGGTGAAGACGTCGCGTTCGCCGCGCTGGTAACGCCGCCAGAGGTCGACCGAGGCATCGTGATCGATGGCGCGGGCGATATCGACGGAGAGCGAGTTTAGCGATTCGACCATGTGGCGCGGATTGCGCTGGTCAGTGGCGCGCGGCTGCGCTTCGGCGGCACGCGGAGCCTGCTGGCGTACCGGCTGAACCTCGTCCTGCTCCTCACGCGAGGCTGCGCGCAGGAGATCGCTGATCCAGCCACCGGTTTCCGAACGTGGCGGTTCCGGCTGGCGCGGGGGAACCGCGACGGTGCGTTCTGCCGGCAGGCTGCCACGCAGGCCATTGCCTGCAACATCTGAGCGGGGGGCGGGCTGCGGCGGGGCAACCGGTGCACGGGGTGCCGCAACCGGGGCGATCGGCGCCTGCTGGCGGACGGGTGCCGGCTGGGGCGCGGGCTGCGGGGCCGGCTGGGGAGCGACCTGGGCCGCCGGGCGGGCCGGAGCCGGCTGCGAGATTTCGAGCGTCTGCGCGGACTTTCCGACAAGCGCCGAAATGTCCTGAAGCGCCTTGATCTGTTCGGAGACGGCGCGGCGCATTGCGGCAGCGCTTTCCTTTGCCTCTTCCGGCAGATCGAAGGCGCCGCGCTTCAGTTCCTGGCGCGTGTCGTCCAGTTCGCGGCGGATCTCGTTTGCCGAGCGGCGGATCTCGTCGGTGGCGCCCGAAAAGCGGGAAATGGCGTCCTCGACGGCCTGCTGCAGCGCATCGCGCAGGTGGGCGGCGGCAAGATCCGACTTGCCGGCGGCATCGGAGAGCAGCCGTTCGACATCGGTCAGGGAGCCGGCGATACCGTTGCGGATATTGTCTGCGAGCTGGCGCGAGCGCTTTTCCGCCGAGGAGAGGGTGCTCTCGATGGACTGGGTTGCCTCCTCGCCGGCACCCATGAGGGCCGCCCGCATGCCTTCCGCCGTTCTTGCGGCGCGCTGTTCGGTTTCACTGAGGCCACGGCCGATTTCGGCGAGCGAGCCCTGCAGATCGGCGCGCAGGCGCTGGCCGACTTCCATCGTGCGCTCTTCCGTCTGGCGGAAGGCGCCGTCCACGACGACCGAGAGATTGCGCATATTGGCTTCGATCTCTTCCGACCGCTTGACGAGGCCGACGGAGAGGTTGCGCAGCGCATCCTGGCGTTCGCTGAGTGTGCTGGCGAGATTGGACTGCGCAGCCCCGAGAAGCTCCGCCGCCTGATCGAGCACCTTCGTATATTCGTCAAAACGACCGACGATGCCGCCGACCTGCGTCAGCGTCTGGCCGGAAATGTGCGACAGGCGATCGACGTTGTTTTCCAGGAGACGGCTGGAGCTCGAGACCATGTCTGCGGCCTGGCTGGTCTTTTCGCTGAAGCGGTTCGCCGTCGCATCGAGCTTCTGGTCGGCAGCGGAAAGCTGCTCCGTTGCGCGGTCGATGGTGACGCCGATTTCGCGTGCGGCGGTTTCCACGAGCGCCGCAATGCCGGTATTGCTGTTTTCCAGACGCGTGATGAGATCGTTGACGTTGGCGGCCAGACCCTGCTCGACATGGCGCAGCGCGCCAGCGGCCTGCTGGGTGCGCTCGCTGATCGCCGAGAGCGTGTCGTTGGTGCGGGCGGTGATCGCTTCGACCAGTGCGCCGTTTTCCTGGCGCAGGCGCTGGGCGTTGAGCTGGGCTGCGGCCACCAGCCGTTCCGTGCTTTCGCCGGCAGCCGATGCCAGCCGTTCGGCGGCGCTTCGGCCGGTCTCGGCATACTGGTCGACCAGCGGCTTGGCCTTTTCGTCGATCAGGCGCGACAGTTCCGCCGAGCGGGAGGCGAGCATGGAATTGAGGTCACGCGAGCGGTTGTCGAGGCTTGCGCGGATCGCTTCGCCGCGGGCTTCGAGCGCCTTGTCGACGGCGGCCATGGCGGCGTTGATCTCGCCAGCCGTCTGCGACAGCGAGGAGCGCAGGCTCTCGCTGTGTCCGGCGAGAGACTGATCGACGGACTGCAGGGCGGCGTTCACGTTGTCTGCCGTCTGAGCGAGCGAGGTGCGGATGGCTTCGCCACGCGCATCGAGTTCGCGGCCGGCTTCGTCGAGCGAACCGGTGATGTTGCCGACCTGCCGGCGGACCAGGTTTTCCGCTTCGGAAACCTTGTGCATGATCGAGTTGCCGGCTTCGGAGAAGGCCTGGGCCACGGCGGCGGCCTGTCCGGCCAACCGGTTCTGGGTCTCGCCGATGCGACCGGCGATCTCGCTGGAGCGTTCTTCCAGGGCGCGGGCAAAATCGGCATTGCGTGCCTCGACGTCCGCCGAGAACTGGGCGCTGAGCCGCGACAGTTCCTCGGCAGAGCGCATGGCTTCCGTGTCGAGTTCGCGGGCGGCCGTCGTCACGGCATCGCGCAGCGACGAGGCGAGGGTAGACGCCTTGCCCTCGATGGTGCGCGAGACGTTGTCGAGGCCGATGGTGATCGCCTTGTCCATGGTGGTGAGGCGCTCGTCGACACGGGCGGTTCCGCTGTCGAAGGCGCCGGTGATGCGCTCGTTGGCCTCGCCGGAAATGCGTTCGAATTCGGAGGTGCCACGCTCGACGGTTTCCGCCAGGCGGCCGACGCTGGTGTTGCTGATGCGCTCCAGTTCGCTGGCGCGTTCGGCCAGGCGTTCGGAGAGGGTGCGACCGGCGGTATCGACGACGCCGCTGACGGCCTCGACCTGAACGCGCATCCGGTCTTCCAGGCCGGCAAACGTGCCTTCGATGCGCCGGCCGGTTTCGTCCAGCGTCGAGGACACGCCGCCGACCGTCTGTTCGACACGGCTGGAGAAGGTGTCGGCCGAGGTGGAGATTTCGCGGGCAGCCTCGCCAAGGCGACCGGCAATATCACCGGCCGTCGTGCGCAGACGTGCGTCGAGATCCTGACCGGCCGTGTCGATGACACCGCGCAGCACGTCCTGCTGGTTTTCGAGCGACAATTCCAGCATGCCGGCGCTGGTGGCGATCGTCGTGCCGATGTTCGTCGCCTGGTCGAAGAGCAGGTCGTTGATCTGCTCATTGGCGTCGGCGAGCGTGCCGGCAATCATCTGACGGCGCTCATCCAGGGTGGCGCGCAACTGGTCGTGGCGCTGATCGAGCGTTTCGGCCATCTGTTCGTGCGCGGACGACACCACGGTCGAGATCTTGCGTTCGCCGTCGCCGAGCAGGCCTTCGACGCGCGCAATGCCATCGCCGAGACTGCTTTCGAAACGCTGCGTGCTGGAGGACAGGGCATTCTCGATGCGGCCGGCGGCCGAACCGACGCTGCGGTCGATGACCTCGCTGCCGAAGGACAGGGTGCGTGCGATTTCCGCATTGCGTTCCGCAAGCGTGCGGCCGAGACGCTCCTGGTTCTGATCATAGGTCGCGCGCAGCGCGTCGCCATGGGCGGCAAAACTTTCGGCAACGCGATTGTCGGCGGTATCGATGGTCGAAAGGATCGAGCTTGTCTTGTCGTCCAGGGCGGAAACCAGCCGTTCCTCGCCGATCGCCAGCGAGGTCGAGAGCGTGAGGGCCCGGTCGTCCAGCGTCTCGGCAATACGCTCGCTTGCTCCGCCGACGATGTCGCCGAGCGCATCGATGCGGCGACCGAGGTTGCCCTCGATCCGATCGTGGCCCTTCGCCAACGTTTCCGACATGGTCTCGATGCGCGTGTCGATGAGGTTCGACAGGCGATCCTCATTGACCGACAGCGTGGTGGTGAGCGCCATGGTCCGGTCGTCAAAGGTTTCGGCAAGCCGGTCGCCGGCGCCACCGACGATCTCGCCGAGCTCGTTCATGCGGCGGCCGAGATCGGTTTCGATCCGATCGTGACCCTTTGTGAGCGTCTCGGACATGGTCTCGATGCGCTTGTCGATGAGGTTCGACAGGCGATCCTCATTGACCGACAGCGTGGTGGTGAGCGCCATGGTGCGGTCGTCAAAGGTCTCGGCAAGCCGGTCGCCGGCGCCACCGACGATCTCGCCGAGCTCGTTCATACGACGGCCGAGATCGGTTTCGATCCGGTCGTGGCCCTTTGCGAGCGTTTCCGACATGGTCTCGATGCGCGTATCGATGAGGTTCGACAGGCGATCCTCATTGACCGACAGCGTGGTGGTGAGGGCAAAGGTCCGGTCGTCAAACGTTTCGGCGATGCGCTCGCCGGCGCCACCGACGATCTCGCCGAGTTCGTTCATGCGGCGGCCGAGATCGGTTTCGATCCGGTCGTGGCCCTTTGCCAGCGTTTCCGACATGGTCTCGATTCGCGTATCGATGAGGTTCGACAGGCGATCCTCATTGACCGACAGCGTGGTGGTGAGGGCAAAGGTCCGGTCGTCGAACGTTTCGGCGATGCGCTCTCCGGCGCCGCCGACGATCTCGCCGAGTTCGTTCACGCGGCGACCGAGATTGTCCTCGATCTGTTTCTGACCCCGGCTGAGGGTGTCGGACATGGTTTCGATGAGACCCGACAGGCGATCCTCACTGACCGACAGCGTGGTGGTGAGCGCCATGGTGCGATCGTCAAACGTTTCTGCGATGCGATCACCGGCGCCGCCGACGATCTCGCCGAGTTCGTTCATGCGGCGACCGAGATCGGTTTCGATCCGGTCGTGACCGCGCGACAGGACGTTCGACATGCTGTCGATGCGGCTGTCGAGCAGGCTGGAGAGACGCTCCGGTGCGCCGACGACAGCGTTTTCAAGGGCCGCGGTCTTGGCATCCAGCACATCGGCGAACTGCTTCTGACTGCCGGTGACGGCATCGACAATCGCTGCGGAGCGGTTCGAGACGGTTTCGGCAAAACGGGACTGGCTCTGGTCGAGTGCGCTGGTGAAGGCCTGTGTCTGCTCGCTCATCACGGCGTCGATGCGCTCATGGGCGGAGGCGACATTTTCCGTCAGGACCGCCGACTGGGCGGCGAGCGAACTGGCAAGCTGGATGTTGCGGTCGTCGAGATCGTCGATCAGCGCACGCGAGCGTGTATCGAAATCCTGGACGAGAGCGCGGCTGCGCGTGTCGAGACCTTCCGTGAGGGTGCGGTTTCGCTCTTCGAGTTCGGCGGTCAACTTGCGGGTACGGCTGTCCAGAACCTCGTCGATCTGGCTGCTGCCGCGTTTCATGGTCGCTTCCAGCACTTCCTGGCTGGTGCCGAGCGTCGTGGCGAGGGTCAGCGAATGATCGGTCAGGGTGGAGCCGAGGCGTTCGATGCTCGTCGAGAGGATGCCTTCGATCGAATCGGAGCCACCGTTGACGGTGGCACTGATGCGCTGCAGGCTTTCGGTCAGCTTGGAACCGAGGCTGCCGGCGCGGCTGTCGAAGGCTTGGGTGAAATCGTCGAGGCCACGGTCGAAGGTGGCGCTCAGCTGGCCGATCGTTCCCTGGAGGCGCTCCTCGAACATGCCGGTGCGCAGATCGAGATCCATGATGGTGTCGTCGGCGGCACTCTGCAGGCTCTGGCGGAAGCTTGCGCCCTTTTCCTCGAGAGACCGGTTGAGGTTGGTCAGAACCGTGCCCAGCGTTCCACCGATGGTACGTTCACCGCTCGTCAGGGTGTCGTTGATCTCGCGGGTGCGGGCGAGCAGCGTCTCGTTGAGCATACGCGTGCGGTCGGCAAGCGCCGCATTGAGCTTTTCGGTGCTGGCATCAAGGGTCGAGGCGCGGGTCTCGAAACTCTTGAGGATTTCGTCGCCGCGGCTGGAGAGCGTGCTGCCAAGCTGTGCGAGACGGGTGTCGAATTCGTTGGCGAGCGAAGACCCGGACGCGTTCAGCGCCTTGATCAGCGAATCCGTCTTGGCCGACAGCAGCGAGCCCAGGGCTTCGCCGGCGGCATTCGACTTTTCCATGATCGTGGCGGAGCGCGTCTCGATCATTGACGCGAAGGCTTCGCCGGAGGTCGCAAGGCGAACCGCGATTTCTTCGGTGGCGAGCGACAGGTCTTCCTTCAGCTGGTCATGGGCATCGACGATGGAGGACCGGATGCGTTCGGCATGATTGACGATCGCGTCGCGTTCGGATCCCAGTTCGTGGACGAGGCCGCGCACCCGCAGCTCGTTGTCGGCATAACTGCGCTCCAGCGCGCTGACTTCCGAATGGACCAGCGTTTCCAGCTCGGTGGCGCGCGCAATCGTGCGCTCAATGCCCTCGTTCATCGCCGAGACTTCGCGGCGAACGGCCTGGCCGACCGACATGATACGGTCGGTGGCAATCGTTTCCGGTTCGGCAAGACGCAGGGCGACTTCCGCCATGGAACGCGCCGCATTGCGCAGGTCCTGGGCTCTCGCCATCATGATGGCAAAGGCAAAGAACAGCATGACGGGGACGAGGATGCCGACGAAGATCGCCACGACACCCGGCATGGACACGAGTTCGGCGACCGACGAGACACTCCACATCTGCCCGCCATAGAGAAGCTGGGCGAAGCCTATGCCGCCGATCGTCCACAGCAGCGACACGATGCCGGCATTCCGCAGCGCTGAGCGCATCGAGCCGCTTTCGAGCGAACGAAGGATCGCAGTCGTTGCCCGGCGACCACTGTCATTGGCCGGTTCGAAGCTAGGAGATTTCGGCGCGACCGCTTCGGCCGCCTGAGCGCGTTGTGGCTGGGAAGCCTCGGGCGTACGGGTCCGTCGTGGAGCGGCTTGGCCGCGCTGTTCCGGCGTCTCTTGCACTGAGGCCTCGCGGGAAGGAGAAGTCGACGTTGCTTTCGGCGTCTTTGGCGTGGCCCGTGGCTGCGGGTCGTCGCTGAAATCGATCTTCAGCGCGTCTTCCAACGCCTGGAACGCGGTCTCATCGATCGACTCGCCGTGCGGTTTCTTCGCCATATGGATACGCCTCGTTACACACCACTCGACCGATCGCCGTTCCATCATGCCGCCTGCGGACGGACCAGCGATCTGCCGTACCGGACAGAGGCGGCAAGCCGCATTCCTGTCCGATGTCATTCCAGTCGGGGAGCTCCTTCATGACAAACCAGTCGTAATAAAGGCTTACACCCGCATTCCCACCAATCAGGACCTCATGTCCACACTGGTTTTAGTCGTACTGTAGTGGCACATTCGGCCCTGCGACACAATTCTGAGGCTTGGGGGCTCTACCGCATGGGCGTCTTGTTAACAGAAATTAAACCGGCATCCGCGGCGATTCCATCGATTCTGTAGGTGTTTAACGAAAATTAACCATGGCTGGAGAAATTCCGCCGCGTTTGTGCCGAATTTTAACGGAATAGGCACGGGAGCCCGGTCAGCATCGGGTCCTGTTGGAACAAGGGATAGATTTCATGTCTGCGGCCACTATCGCGTTCGAGGCTCCCGACAATGCACGCGGCGCCCACACGCCCAAGGCACGACCGATCGATCTGGTGCATCTTGCCGTCCAGACGATGGGGGACAAGGTGCTTGAGGTGGAGGTGCTCAACCTCTTTACCCGGCAGGCCCGTATTGCGCTGCATGAAATCGCGCAGTTCGACAATGACGGTGTATCGGCAAGCGCCCATCGGCTGAAAAGTGCCGCCAACGGCGTCGGTGCCTTCGTCGTGGCCGCGGCGGCCGGCAAGCTCGAGGCGTCGCCGGGTGATGCTGCACTGCGTGCAGCCGTGGCGGCTGCCGTGCTGGACGCGGAAAACTTCATCCTGAAGCTGATGCGCTGAAGAGACGAGCGGCGGGTGAAACCCTTCTGGCGCACCTGACAGATGCGCTTGATTGCCAAAGCACGCGACATCCCCATAGATTGACTGAGGCGGCGATTTGTCGGAAGACGGACGCCGCTTTTTGTTCAGTTTCAGGATGAAGACATGACCAAGCTTACCATCGTTGCCTTCGACGGCACCCGCTTTGACCTCGACGCGGAACAGGGTTCCACGGTCATGGAGAATGCGGTGCGCAATTCCGTGCCGGGCATCGATGCCGAATGCGGCGGTGCCTGTGCCTGTGCCACCTGTCATGTCTATGTCGACGATGCCTGGACGGGCATCGTCGGCGGACCGGAGCCGATGGAAGAGGACATGCTGGATTTCGCCGTCGATGTCCGCCCGACGTCGCGGCTCTCCTGTCAGATCAAAATCACGCCGGCGCTGGACGGCCTGGTCGTCCACGTGCCGGAACGCCAGGGCTGACTCCTGTTCCTGTTTGCCTCTGCGCCAAAAAATAGCCTCGCTGCGCTGATGAGAGCGTCGAGCGAGGCTGAGGTGGGCGTATCGCCTGCAGGCGCGGGAGGAGTCACCTGTGGCACAAAGACACGCCGGGAGAACGCCGGAGCAACACTCGACTGACTTTCGCACCACCTGGGTGCCGAACGCTTGGACCTGGCAATGGCTGCCGAAACCGGATTGGTCGTTGCCGCATGCGCCGCCTCACATGCGGCAACCGACCCGATCACCGAAGACCTCGTCTCTCGAGCTGCTTCAGTGATTTCGAATATATTAGCGTCGGATCACATTTGCTATTGGAAGAAGTCACCGGTCATTCACCGTAGGAGGCGCAGGTTTCGCGCAAGCTTCGTGCGGCAGCCACCGTTTCGGTGGAGGGAAGGGCGGTGCAATCGGTGTCAATCCGTGAGGCCGGCCCGGTTTTTCAGGAGACGCATCATCCGGGCGTCGAAGTTCTTCGATTCGATGATATCGAATCGCAGCTGTTCCTTGTCATGATCATCAACGATGCGGCGTGTGGTTTCCGACACGCGTTTTTCCATCTGTGTGCAGTCGGAGGCCGGAGCGAGGTCGCGAAGCGTGGCTTCCAGCGTTCTCGCATAGGTGCGGGCGATCTCCGCGTGGCGTTCCTCGTGCCGTTTGATGTCGGCGGCCAGTGTGTCCCAGATCACGCCGAGAGAACCATTCGCCTGTGAGCGGTTCTTCCAGCGCGGCAGGATGATCTTCGTTGAGAGCGTAACCTTGACCTCGCCGACCGAACAGCGCCGATCCGTCTCCAGATAGGTGATCTCGCCGCCGAACTTGATCTCGGTTGCGCCGGGATGGCGAAAGCCGGTGCTCTTGGTGAGCGGGCCGCGGCGGCTGAGCTCATTGTCGAGATCTTCCGCCGTTCGTCCGGCAATGGTGAAATAGGAATAGCTCTTGGAAATCAGGGGGCTCGCAGAGGGTATCCCCGGCAGCACGACAAGCGCGACGGCAGCCCAGAGAAAGGCTTGGCGGGGGCGGACGGCAGACATAGTGGGCCTTGCGAGATTGAGTTTGGCGAGAGCTTGGGGCATAGCGCATAACATCGCAACAGAACCTTGCGAAAATGTTCGTGACCAGAATCGATTGGAACCTTTCTCCTTGACCCTTGCCGGTGAGACAGTTTGGCAGCTTGGCCATGGCCGCAGCCTATCGCTTGGCGCGCACGGCCATCTGATGGCCATCATCAACTGCACGCCCGATTCCTTCTCCGACGGCGGGCGGCATGCGGGGGTGGAGGCTGCCGTTGCGCATGCGCTCGCCTGCGTCGAAGAGGGGGCATCGATCCTCGATATCGGCGGCGAATCGACCCGGCCGGGCGCTGAGCCGGTCTCGGCGCAAGAGGAACAGGCCCGTGTGCTGCCGGTGATCGAGGCGCTTTCTCGGCAAACCGAAGCGCTGATCTCCATCGATACCTACCGGGCCGAGACGGCACGGCTGGCGGTTGCTGCCGGTGCCCATATCGTCAACGACGTCTATGGGCTTCGCTACGATGCGCGGATGGCAGAGGTGGTGGCGACCTCCGGCGCCGGGCTCGTCATGATGCATACCGGCCGCGGCCGCGCGGCGGAAAAGCTGGATGACGTGATCGCCGACCAGGACCTGTTTTTTTCGACCTCGCTGAAGATCGCGGACGAGGCCGGCATCGGCCGCGCGCGCATCGTGCTCGACCCCGGTTTCGGTTTTGCCAAGGACCGCGAGGAGGATCTGGCGCTGATGGCGCGCTTCGAGGCGCTGCAGGCGCTTGGATTTCCGCTGCTCGCCGGAACCTCGCGCAAGCGGTTCATCGGTGCGATTACCGGGCGTGACGTGCCGGCAGACCGCGACGTGGGAACGGCTGCCACGACGGCGCTGTTGCGCATCAAGGGCGCGCATATCTTCCGTGTTCATGCGATAGCGCCCAATCGGGACGCGCTTTTGATGGCCGATGCCATGCTCGCCGCCAGCCTGCGGCAGGAGAGACATTCGTGACAACCTATACGATCACCATGAAAAATTGCGCCTTTTATGCGCGCCACGGCGTGCTGAAGGAAGAATCGGTGCTCGGCCAGCGCTTCTTCATCGACGCTGAGCTCGATGTGCCGGTGAGTGCCGCGCTCACCGATGACGATCTCTCCGCCACCCTGCATTACGGCCATGCCTTCGGTGTGATCGAAGAGGTGGTGACGAAGACGAGACGGGCGCTGATCGAGGCGCTGGCCAACGATATCGCACTTGCACTGTGCGCCCGATTCCCGGTCATCCGGCGCGCAGCGATTACCGTGCGCAAACCGAGCGTGCCGATCCCCGGCATTCTCGATTACGTGGAGGTGCGCGTTGAGCACCGCCCGTGAGGAGACTGGCATGATCCGCGCGGCCCTCGGGTTTGGCGGCAATCTGGGCGATCCGCGTCAAGCCATGGCCGAGGCGCTACGGATTTTTGATAGCCGGCCGGACTGTCGCGTCGTGGCAGTATCCCGGCTCTACCGCACGCCGCCCTGGGGCAAGACAGACCAGGCGGATTTCTTCAACGCCTGCGCCTTGATCGATACAGAGCTTTCGCCGAAGGCGCTCCTCGACCTCTGTCTCGACATCGAGCGCGGCATGAAGCGGGTGCGCATCGAGCGCTGGGGGCCGCGCACGATCGATATCGACGTTCTGACCTATGGCGAAAAGACCGTGCACGAGGAGGGGCTCGACATTCCGCATCCGCGCATGGTGGAACGTGGCTTCGTGCTGATGCCGCTTGCCGATATCGCCCCGGATCTTCCGGTGATGGGCCAAACGATAACGGCCTGGCTGAGCCAGGCCGATCGATCGGGCATTGTCGTGGCGGATGCCACCAACGACTGGTGGCGTCAGCGGTAGGATTACGGCTTGATCGAACCGACCGCCATCTGGTCCATGTCGCGGGTGAGCGCCAGGCCAATCACCGGCACCATCTGGTCCTCGACCTTGACGGAAATCGTCACGTTCAGCGCATTGTTGTCCTGCATGCGGGCGATCATCGCACCGTTCAGCTTCGCCCGGTTGATGCCGACGACGATCTTGTCGCCATTGACGGCGCCGGAGACGATGTCGAGGCCCTTGCCGTCGGCGCCGTCGAGGAACTTGCCCTTGTAGGTGCTGCCCGTCTGGGTGATGACGGCGCTCATCGGCTGCTTAAAGACGCCGACGCGGCAGGTGCCGTCGAGCTTGATTCCGGCATCGCCATCCGTGGTCGGCTCGCCGATCAGGTTGCAGGTGAACTTGGTGCCCTTGTATTTGCCGGCGACGATTTCACCCGGACCCTTCCAGGCGCCGGCTGCGCTTTCGAAGAAGACCTTGTCGCGCGAGGCGGCGCCGGCAGGCTGCGTAGCGGCAAAAGCGGCGATGGAGGTGGCGGCGATGAGCCCGACTTTCGGCGAAAAGATGCGCGAGACCATAAAACTTTCCTTGGGCGAGCGGCGTGCTGAACAGCGTTAACAATAGCCCCGGAATGGTTAATGAGCGGTTGAAGTCTCGCCTTCGGACACGGTTCGGCGCCGCTCAGGGCGTTCGTTTTACGCCCGGTGCGATATCGGACAGAAAGTCACCGACGCCTGGACGCTTCAGCGCCTTGAAGGGAAGCGGGCGGCAGAGATCCATCGCGGCAATGCCGATTCGGGCCGTTAAAAGCCCGTTGATGACGCCTTCGCCGAGCCTTGTGGAGAGTTTTGCCGCCAGGCCGTGACCGAGCACCTGCTGGGCCAGACTGTCGCCGACGGCAATCGAACCGGTGACGGCAAGATGGGCGATCACGTCGCGCAGGAGGCGCAACAGGCCGAGCGTTCCGGGGCGTCCACCGTAAAGTTCTGCCATGGCGCGCACCAGCCGCGTGACCTCAAACAGCACGTAGGCGAGATCCACCACGGCGCGCGGACTGACGGCGGTGACGACGGAGGTGCGTTTGGAGGCGCCGAGAATGAGAAGGCGCGCCTGCCGGTCGAGCGGCGCCAGCAACTCGCGTTCGGTAAGCTCCAGCAGCTGCGGCGCATCGATGACGTCGTCCTTCGTCTCGGCGAGCAGCGCCCGGCCCTTGGCGGTTTCCGCCCGGTGGGCAAGCAGGCCTTCCAGCCGGCCAACCAGATGGCGTGCCGCCTTTGGTGCCGTTCGGGCAGAAATCTCAAGCGCTTCCCCCTTCAGCGACTGGACGGCGCCGAGCCGCATCAGGCCGATGATTTCCCGCCCGACGACAACGGCAAGTCCGACGACCGCGAGGGAGACGGCGGCGATTGCCAGATAACCCAGCCAGTCGGCGCGTGAAAACAGGTCACGGATGACCTGGTCGGCCCAGAGCCAAAAGGCCATGGAGAGAAAAGCGGTCAGCGCGCCGAGCGCCAGCTTGCCCCAGGAAAAGCCGCGGCGCCTGGGTTTGGCAATCGCAAGCTCCGCTTCGCTGAGCTCCGGTGGTGTGACGAAAGGATCATCGGCATCGGCGGTCAGTTCAAAACCGTCATCGAAGGCCTGTGGCGCACGCCGGACGGATTTTGTCTCGCCGCCGGCATCGATGTCGAAGGCGCCGGGACGGCGGGTGCCGGTCTCGGTTCGTGTGCCCGGTGTCTTGTCGTTGTTCCTCATGCCAGCCGGTCTCCGAACAGAAATTCCAGGGCCCGGTCGAGCCGGATATGCGGCACCGAGAGCGTCGCGCCACCCGATTCCTCCAGCTCCGGAGGCCGGAAACGGACGATATTCAAATGCGGTAACGGCATATCTTCAGAGATTGAGTCCGGTACCTGAAAAAGTGAATCCGGTTTTTCCGGCAAGTCACCGGGAAATATGGCTGTTTTCCGTTTTCCGTCAAAGATTTCGCCATTGATGCGTTCGCCCGCCATCGGCGTGCCGGTGATGACGGGAAGCGTTTCGCCGCCATGGCGCACCGTGCCTTCGCGGGTGGCGCGGACCGATGCGATCGCCATGACATCGATGCCGGCACCCGACATGCCGATGCGATGGATGGCGCGATCCACCAGCCGACGCGTGAGCGCCTCCAGCCGGTCATGGCTTTCGTGATGCAGGTGATCCGCCTTGGTGGCTGCGACCAGCACCTTGTCGATCCGCCGGCCGAGCAGCGACGAAAGGATGGAATTGGAGCCCGGGCGGAAACAGGCGAGCACATCCGACAAAGCCCGTTCGAGATCGGCCAGCGCTTCCGGCCCGCGGTTCAGCGCCTGCAGCGCATCGATGAGCACGATCTGCCGGTCGAGCCGGGCAAAGTGTTCGCGGAAGAAGGGTTTGACCACCACCGACTTATAGGCCTCGAAGCGGCGTTCCATCATGGCACCGAGCGTGCCCTTTTCGAAGCGCGCCTCGCCGAGATCCGGCAGCGGTGCGAAGGTGAGGGCGGGCGAGCCATCCAGATCACCCGGCATCAGGAAACGGCCGGGCGGCAGCGTGGAGAGCGAGCGTTCGTCCGCTTTGCAGGCCCTGAGATAGGCGGCAAAGGCCTCTGCCAGCCGTTTGGCGGTCATCTCGTCGGCCGGGGCGGAGGGGTCGACGCTTTTTGCCAGCGCCAGCCAGTGTTCGGCGAGTTCCCGGCGGATGCCGCGGGAGGCGAGATCGACCGTTGCGGCGCTGAACGTCCGGTAATCCTGGCCGAGTAGGGGCAGGTCCAGCAGCCATTCGCCCGGATAATCAACGATATCGATGGACAGGCGCCCGGCGGAGAAGAGCCGGCCCCAGCCGCTGGCGCTCTGGTAATCGATCGTCAGCCTGAGTTCGGAGATCGCTCGGGTGGAATCCGGCCAGACACGTTCGCGCACCAGCGCCTGGATGTGGTCCTCGTACTGGAAACGCGGGATGGCATCGTCCGGCTGCGGTTCGAGCCTGACGGAGGAGACGCGACCGGAGCGCAGCGCCTCGAACAGCGGCAGGCGGCCGCCATGCAGAAGATTGTGGACGAGCGAGGAGATGAACACCGTCTTGCCGGCGCGCGACAGGCCGGTGACGCCCAGCCGGATCGTCGGATGCACAAGGCCTGCGGCACGATCCGTCAGGTTGTCGAAGGCAATCAGGGCATCGTCTTTGAAGGAGGTGAGGGATGGCGGCAAGGCAGGAACCCGGTGCTGTTTCTGATCCCTATATAGAGATCATGGCGGCGGGAAAAAGGTAAGCGTCAGCGCTTTGCAGGCAGACGCTCGAGGATCTCTCGTTCGAGGGCCCGGGCGGCCCGGCGACGTTTTGGTGTTGGCGTGCAGCACGAGCGTGATCTTTCCGAGATCCGGTAGGCCCGCGGACAGAGGCGCGAGTGCGGGGGGAAGATTTTCGCAGGTTCTGGCCGTCACCCCAAGACCGGCCCGGACCGCGGCGTAGAGTCCGCTCAGGCTTCGGCTGGTGAAGGCGGGCCACCAGGCAATTCCGGCACGATCAAGGCTTGTCGTTGCACGGTCGCGAAAGCCGCAGGGCGGATCGAACAAAACGAGCGGCAGAGGTTTCGACGCATCGTGGCGCCAGTCGGACGCCGCGATAAAGACCATATCCTGTTCGACGACGGGCCGGGCTTGAGGCGCGTCCGGGTTTGCCCATGTGAGTGCGAGGTCGAGTTTGCCGCTCTGGAAATCGGCTTGCAGGTGAGCGCCGCTGTCCACCCTTGCCTCCAGCCGCACGGCGGGATGCATATCGGCAAAGCGGGCGAGCAAAGGCGGCAGCCAGGTCTCGGCCAGATCCTCCGGAATGCCGAGACGAACCTGCCCATCAAGGGCAGTTACCTGCGACAGGGCGGAAAAGGCTTCGTCATTCAACGTTAGCAGGCGCCGCGCGTAACCGAGCAAGAGTTCGCCCGTTTCGGTCGGCACAAGTCCGCGTCCCTGCCTGCGCAACAAAGGTTGCCCCACCTGTTCTTCCAGCTTGCGCATCTGCAGACTGATTGCGGACGCGGAACGGCCCAACCGGTCGCCGGCACGCGCAAAGCTGTTGAGTTCCAGGCCCGTGACAAAGGTGCGGAGCACATCGAGTTCGAAGGTCTGTCGCGACCAATTGTTCAGTTTTTCCAAACCCAGAGTTCCATGGTTTCAAATTTTCGAAGTGACTGTGCCCGCGTAAGGTCATCGCGTCAATCGGACCGAGGAGAAGATGAGATGCCCTTCATTCATATCAGGCTTGCCGGCGAAACTGATGCGCGGCAGGATTATCGTAGGCTGCAGAAGGATGTGACGGCCCTGATCGCCGATGTCCTGAACAAACGCGCCGATCTGACGTCGGTGCTGGTCGATCCTGTGGATGTCTCCCGCTGGTCAATCGGCGGCGAGGCAATTCAGGCTGGCGCGCATCTCGACGCCTACATCACGCGCGGGACCAACACGGATGAGGAAAAGCAAACCTTCATCGCCGGGGCTCATGCGCTTCTGGAGCGCTTCTGCGGTGGGAGCCTGCCGCTCGCGACCTATGTCGTCATCCACGAGATCGATGCCGAAGCCTGGGGGTATGGCGGCAGGACGCAGGCGGCGCGGCGTGGCGTTTAGGGGGGCGCATGTTAGGATCGTCTTGGCCCGGTATCGGACCGGGCCTTCCGACGTCAGGAGGCAGGTTTGCGAGCGCCCGCAGTGGAGATCCCCCGGCAGTTCCATCTGATGGAAACGGAGCACTGGCTCGTCAACCACCGTATGAACTCGGCCTTGCCCGGTTATCTGATGATCGGCTCGAAGCGGGACGAAGATGATCTGGCGGCTCTTTGTCCGGAAGCGCTGGCCGAGCTTGGTCCGCTTCTGGCCCTTGTCCAGCGTTTTTTACGGGAACGGCTGAGCGCGGGGCGTGTCTATCTCGGACGTTTCGGTCATACGCCCGGCTTTGCCGTGCATTTTCACGCGATACCGGTCTATGGCTGGGTTGAGCAGGCTTTCCTGCAGGATGTTCGCTACCGGGCGCTGGACGGTTTGCGCCGGGCGGATCTCGGGCATGCGCCAGATGGAGCGGATCTGACGCTGTATGTGACCCGCGAATTTTGCGAACGTACGCCGCCGGCGCCGATCGAGGGGCCGGGCGTTGATGTGGTCATGGCCTTGGCGCGTCGTGAATTGCCGGATCTTGCAACAGTACTTGGTCTGGTGCCGGTCAGGCGGTGATAAAATCCTTCACCGTCCAGGTGCCGGCCATGGCCTGGTGGGGGCCACCGTGCTCCAGCACGGCAAGGCCCGCCGTCGGGTAACCGCTCGGAATGAGGGCCGCCATGCGGTCCGGCCCCAGAAGTGCTTCCAGAAGCTCCTCGAGTGTCGGGTTATGGCCGATGATCATCACGGAGCGGACGTGCTTCTGGCCCGTCAGCACTTCGAGATACACATCGAGCGGGGCGTTGTAGAGGCTGTCGATGGCGGAGATTTCCAGATCCTCGCCAAACGCCCTGTGGATGGCGTCCGCCGTCTGCCGGCAGCGCAGCGCGGTCGACGACAGGATGAGGTCCGGGGCGGGGTGCCGGTCGGCCGCCTTGACCGCCACGAGCTCCGCCTCGGCGAAACCGTGGTCGTCGAGCGGACGGTCGAAATCGCGTCCGCCGGGTTGAGGCCAGGCCGCACGGGCGTGGCGGAGCAGAAAAATGCGAAACGGAGGTGGATCAAGAACGAGCATTTTTTGGTCTTCGCGCACGGTGGCCAAGAGCTTCGAGTAGCCTGTTGTGCCGATGTCCGTCAACCGTCCCGAAATGGGGCGCAACTTTTCCCGAAGGCGAACGGATGTCAGCCTGAACATTTGTCAGTTTTACTGAAAACGCATAAGGAATAGCCAGTTAGCCGATTTTTGTGTCAGTTTTAAAAATGCCTAAATGCTGGTCCCAAGGCTTGAATCAGCGGGTAGGAATGGAGTATAGGACCCGGCGTGAGAGCTGTTCTTCAGGAGAATCGCGTTGAGTGAGAAGATCGACCTTAGCAGCTACGTCCTCTCGGAAGATGAAGAGTTCATGAATGCCAATCAGCGGGCATACTTCCGAGCCAAGCTCATAGCCTGGAAAAATGATATCCTGAGAGAAGCGCGCGAAACGCTCGACCACCTTGCTGAAGAAAGCGCAAACCATCCCGATCTCGCCGACCGGGCATCCTCCGAAACCGACAGGGCCATCGAACTTCGTGCCCGCGACCGCCAGAGAAAGCTGATCTCCAAGATCGACGCCGCTCTGCAGCGCATCGAAGATGGTACCTACGGTTATTGCGAGGAAACCGGCGAACCGATCGGTTTGAAGCGACTCGATGCACGGCCGATCGCGACGCTTTCGATCGAGGCGCAGGAACGCCACGAACGTCGGGAAAAGGTCTACCGGGACGAATAGGCCCGGTCGGCAGATAATCCGACCTCAGAAATTTCCAGGCACGCCCTTGTTGCGTGCCTTTTTTATTGTCGGCTGCACGGCAGAGCCGTCAAGGTTTTGTTGTGAGTTGCACGGCAGAGCCGTCACGGGCGGTCGTCGCGGGTGACCGACATCTCGCCGAAGATGCGCGCCACTTCCTGCTGCAGCGATGGTTCCGGCGAGGCGCCGGTGAGGCGCGGATTGGCGGGGTCGCGGCGGGGAAGCGCGCCGGCAGGCGCGGCGTGCACCTCGGCGAGGTTGTTGGCCATCTCTTCTTCGAGGATCCGGTCGAAATCGCTGCCGAGCCCGCGTGGGGCCTGGGGTTCCGGCTGAGTGGCCGGGGGGGATGGCCGGTCGAGTTCTGCCCCGACGTTTGCAGGCATAGGGGCGGTTTGTTGCGGTGTGCGGTCGAGCGCCGGCTGGAAGACCCGCCGGCGCGCGGCATCGAGCGCATCGCTTGCCGCACCGATATCGGGCACATCCGCCGGTGCGGCCTGTCGGGCGGGTGCCGGCGGTTCGATCTCGGTGACGGTTTCGCGGGCCGGTTCCGGTTTCGGCGGTTGGGCCGGCTCTGCCAGACGCGGTTCTGGCAGGCGAGGTTCCGGCTGCGGCGTGGCCGGGGCGGTGATCATGGCGGACGGCGCCGGGTTTGACCGCTCGGAGGCCGCGATGGCCGGCTCGACCTTGGTGGCGACCGGGGATTTCTGCTCGCGGCGGGGGGCTGCGGCGACAGACGCGGTGGCAGAGGCGGGCGCCGCAAGCACACGCTCGCGCAGCGAGGCCGTTGCGGCCGGTTCAAGGGCAGGCATGGCCGCGGCAGTCGGCGCCGACAATTGCGGCTGGCGGGCCGGCGCCTGCAGGCGTGGCTCCGGCGCCGGTTGCGCAAAACCTGCCGTTTCCTGATCCTGCGGCGTGTGCGGGACGGGTCTTGCCGGCATGGCACCAATGCCGCTTTCGATCACCACATCCGTCGGGCCGCCGATCATCACCAAATGTTCGACGTCGTCGCGGCGGATCAGCACGATGCGGCGGCGGGCATCGACCGCTGCGGCATCGAGAACCTGCAGGCGCGGCTGGCGGTTTTTACCGCCACGCAGAAAGGGCGCCGGGCCGGTTCTGCGGCGCATCATCATCAAAACGACGAACAGGCAGAGCAGACCGAGCCCGACGCCGGCGATTGCGATGAACAGCCTGCTGCCGTAATCGCTCATCAGATCCTCGATCATGCGCTCGTTCTCCTTCGTATCCTCGTCACTCTTGCCGGGCTTTCGGCGAAAATGCCAGAGCCGCCCGGTTTCTTCCCGTCTTCTGTGTCATCCGCAACACCTGGAGACACGTCACGCGCATCGCAAGGCTGCGGCAAGCCAGCGCGAGGATACCGGAGATTGAGGTCTTCGCGCGGCAAAGACGGCATTCGTGCACGAATATGGACGGTGCGGCGGGCGGAGCAAGAGCAGTTGCGGCATCTTCAACGGGTTTCTGCGTCGTGGCGCTTTTTGCCTGCCCCGCAACTTGCTAAGGAAGACTGGTGGACCGATTCCATGGCCGTCCTTCGCGACTGGTCGAAATGCGAGGTATGATGACGAAGTCGCAGCCGGCCGGCAGCTACGATGCCCCACTGGTGGACCGCGGCAGGCGGGGCGGAACCGTTTTGCGCCTGCTTGTGCTGGCGCTGGTGTTGATTGGCGTCTCCATCGCCTTCGTCATCTTCAAGGGTGCCATGGACAACGAGGTGGTGCTTGGCATCCTCGGCGTTCTGGCCATGGTCGGCATCTTTTTTGTCGTTTCCTCCATCATCGGCCTTGTCGAGGTGATGCCGCAATCGCGTTCCGACGAGTTTGCCGGTGGTTATCTGGCAAGCCATCCGGACGGTATCCTGATCACCGATCCGCGCGGGCGTATTCTGTATGCCAATGCCGCCTATGGCCGGCTGACCGGGGCGACGAAGGCCGCGAACGCGCAATCGCTCGAGGCGCTGCTTTCCAAGAACCGCGAGGCGACGGAAGCGCTCTACCGGCTGACGGCCGCCTTGCGCGAAGGGCGCGAGGGCCACGAGGAATTTCGCCTGCTGAAACCGCTCGGGCGCAATTCCGCCAGCGGTTCCGGTGCACACTGGTACCGACTGAAGGCGAGGCTTCTGACCTCGCCGCAGCAGAAATCACCGCTCGATGTGTGGCAGATCGCCGACATCACCTCCGAGCGCGAGGAGCAGGAACGTTTCTTCCGCGAGCTGCAGAACGCCATCGATTATCTCGATCATGCGCCGGCTGGTTTCTTCTCCGCCGGCAAGAAGGGCGAGGTCTTTTATCTCAACGCGACGCTTGCCGAATGGCTGGGCCTCGACCTCACCAAATTCGCCGCCGGATCGATGACGATTGCCGACATGGTGGCGGGCGAGGGCATGGCGCTGATCCAGTCCGTGCAGGCCGGTCCCGGCCAGACGCGCACCGAGACGCTCGATCTCGACCTTCGCCGCGCCAATGGCCAGAGCCTGCCCGTGCGGCTGGTGCACAGCGTGTCGTCCATGCGCGACGGCGCGCCCGGCGAAAGCCGCACGATCGTTCTGGCGCGGCCGAAGGGCGAGGGGGCGGACCAGTCCGCTTCGGCCATGCGCTTTACCCGTTTCTTCAACAACACGCCGATGGCGATTGCCTCGATCGGCCGCGACGGCCGGATCCTGCGCATCAATGCGCCGTTCCTGCGCCTGTTTGCCGGCGTTGTCTCCCGCGATGAGGTGGAGACCGGCGTGACGCTGGACGCCATCGTGCATGACAGCGCGCGCGCCGATCTGGAGCGGGCGCTGGCCGCCGCCAAGGACCGCCAGGGCGATATCGCGCCCATCGACTGCCGCCATCCCGGCGACGAGACCCGCCACGTGCGCTTCTACGTGAATGCCGTGATCGACGAGAGCGACGAGGCACCGGAAGAGGTGGCGATCGTCTACGCCGTCGAGACTACCGAGCAAAAGGCGCTCGAGACGCAGATGGCGCAGACGCAGAAGATGAATGCGGTCGGCACGCTGGCCGGCGGCATCGCGCATGACTTCAACAATGTGCTGACGGCGATTCTTCTGTCGTCCGACCATCTTCTCCTGCAGGCGCGGCCCTCCGACGCGAGTTTCGCCGATCTGATGGAGATCAAGCGTAATGCCAACCGTGCCGCCGTTCTGGTGCGCCAGTTGCTCGCCTTCTCGCGCAAACAGACGATGCGGCCCGCCGTCCTCAACCTCACCGATGTGGTGGGGGACCTGCGTATGCTGGTTGACCGGCTGATTTCCGGCACCAATGTGAAGCTGGAGGTGGATTACGGCCGCGACCTCTGGCCGGTGCGCACCGACCTGTCGCAGTTCGAGCAGGTGCTGATCAACCTCTGCGTCAATGCCCGCGATGCCATGCCGAGTGGTGGGCAGATCCGCATCCGCACCCGCAATGTGGAGGCTGCGGAAGCGGCAGGGTTTGCCAATGCCCGCCTTCCGGCAGAAGATTTCGTGATGGTGGAAGTGGCCGACAGCGGTACCGGCATTCCACCCGAAATCATGGACAAGATTTTCGAGCCCTTCTTCACCACGAAGGAAGTGGGCAAGGGGACCGGCCTCGGCCTGTCGATGGTCTACGGCATCGTCAAGCAGTCCGGCGGATACATCTATCCCGAATCGGAAGTCGGCAAGGGCACCACCTTCCGTGTCTTCCTGCCGCGCCATGTGCCGGAGGTGAAACCGATCGAGGAAAGCTCGGCCGGAAACGCGTCCGCCGGTGAACAGCCGCCGGTTGCCGCCGTGGCCGCGACCCCGGCCAGCCAGGATGTCGACCTGACCGGCAATTCCGCCGTCGTGCTGCTCGTCGAGGACGAGGAGGCTGTGCGTCGCGGCGGAAAACGCATGCTCGAGACACGCGGTTACACCGTGCACGAGGCCGGTTCCGGCACGGAAGCGCTCGACATCATGGAGGAACTTGACGGCAAGGTGGATATCGTCGTCTCCGACGTGGTGATGCCGGAGATGGACGGGCCGAGCCTGCTGCGCGAACTGCGCAAGACCTATCCGGATCTCAAGTTCATCTTCGTTTCCGGTTATGCGGAGGATGCCTTTGCCCGGAACCTGCCCGCCGATGCGAAGTTCGGATTCCTGCCAAAACCGTTTTCGCTGAAGCAGCTGGCGGTGGCCGTGCGCGAAATGCTGGACCGCAAGGATTGATCTCTGCTGCTGGCGAATCGACGGAGTGAAACGGGGCTCTGGTCCCGTGGCTTCGGCCAATGCTGCCTGATTCAGAACAACGGGCGGACGAAAAGAGAACACTCGTGAGATTTGTTCGAAATTTCAGGGCCTTAGGCGGGCCTTGCAAAACGAGAACAAAAAGAGTACATATCAGTCATCGGATGTTTGTTGCCCGCCGGGCTGCAATAACCTAAAGGTGGATCAGATGGCACAGAATTCATTGCGGCTGGTAGAGGACAAGACGGTGGATAAAAGCAAGGCGCTGGAGGCGGCCCTTTCGCAGATCGAACGTTCCTTCGGTAAGGGTTCGATCATGAAACTCGGCGCGAACGAGAGCGTGGTCGAGATCGAGACGGTGTCGACGGGCTCGCTTAGCCTCGATATCGCACTTGGCATTGGTGGCCTTCCCAAGGGCCGTATCATCGAGATCTATGGCCCGGAAAGCTCGGGCAAGACGACGCTGGCATTGCAGACGATCGCGGAAGCCCAGAAGAAGGGCGGCATCTGCGCCTTTGTCGACGCCGAACATGCGCTTGATCCGGTCTATGCCCGCAAGCTCGGTGTGGATCTGCAGAACCTCCTGATCTCGCAGCCGGATACCGGCGAACAGGCGCTGGAAATCACCGATACGCTGGTGCGTTCCGGTGCGGTCGATGTGCTGGTTGTCGATTCGGTTGCAGCTTTGACGCCGCGCGCCGAAATCGAAGGCGAAATGGGCGACAGCCTGCCGGGCCTGCAGGCGCGCCTGATGAGCCAGGCGCTGCGCAAGCTGACCGCCTCGATCTCGCGTTCCAAGTGCATGGTCATCTTCATCAACCAGATCCGCATGAAGATCGGCGTCATGTTCGGCTCGCCGGAAACGACGACAGGCGGCAATGCGTTGAAATTTTATGCCTCCGTGCGCCTCGATATCCGCCGCATCGGTGCGGTGAAGGAACGTGAAGAGGTTGTCGGCAACCAGACCCGCGTCAAGGTCGTCAAGAACAAGATGGCGCCGCCCTTCAAGCAGGTGGAATTCGACATCATGTATGGCGAAGGTGTCTCGAAGACCGGGGAACTGGTCGATCTCGGTGTGAAGGCGGGCATCGTGGAAAAGTCCGGTGCCTGGTTCTCCTACAACAGCCAGCGGCTGGGGCAGGGGCGTGAAAACGCAAAGACCTTCCTGCGCGACAATCCGGAACTGGCACGCGAGATCGAGATGGCGCTGCGCCAGAATGCCGGCCTGATCGCCGAGCGTTTCCTGGAGAATGGTGGTCCGGATGCCAATGATGGCGATGGGGACGCCGACGCCTGATCGGGCGCTTCATTCATCCCTCGAATTCGCAAGCCGGCCGTGCATCGCAGGAAGATGGACGGCCGGCTTTTTGTCGTGCTGGACAGGGTCCGGCTGGAACGATAAAAGCCAGTGGTTTTTGACGCGGTAAAACCGCCCGGCGGGCGGGGGAACAAGGGCTGTTGCATGAGTGGCGTGAATGAAATCCGGTCGACCTTCCTCGACTATTTCCGGAAAAACGGTCACGAGGTGGTTTCCTCGAGCCCGCTGGTGCCGCGCAACGACCCGACGCTGATGTTCACCAATGCCGGCATGGTGCAGTTCAAGAACGTCTTCACCGGTCTTGAATCGCGGCCCTATTCCACGGCGACCACCTCGCAGAAGGTCGTGCGCGCCGGCGGCAAGCACAACGATCTGGACAATGTCGGTTATACCGCACGACACCTGACCTTCTTCGAAATGCTCGGCAACTTCTCGTTCGGCGATTATTTCAAGGATCGGGCGATCGAACTCGCCTGGAACCTGGTCACCAAGGGGTTCGACCTGCCGAAGGAGCGCCTGCTCGTTACCGTCTATGCCGAGGATGAAGAGGCAGCCGCACTGTGGAAGAAGATCGCCGGACTGTCGGACGACAAGATCATCCGCATTCCGACCTCCGACAATTTCTGGCAGATGGGCGATACCGGCCCCTGCGGCCCCTGCTCGGAAATATTCATCGACCAGGGCGAGCATGTCTGGGGCGGCCCGCCCGGTTCGCCGGAGGAGGATGGCGACCGCTTCCTCGAATTCTGGAACCTGGTTTTCATGCAGTTCGATCAGGCGGCGCCTGGCGAACGGACGCCGCTGCCGCGCCCGTCGATCGATACCGGCATGGGCCTGGAGCGCATGGCCTGCATCCTGCAGGGTGTTTCGAGTGTTTTCGACACCGACCTCTTCAAGGCGCTGATTGCCGCAACCGAGGACGTCGTCGGCGTGAAGGCCGAAGGCGACCAGGCTGCAAGCTTCCGCGTGATTGCCGATCACCTGCGCTCGTCGGCCTTCCTGATTGCCGACGGTGTGCTGCCGTCGAATGAAGGCCGCGGCTACGTGCTGCGCCGAATCATGCGCCGCGCCATGCGCCACATGCAGCTGCTCGGCGCGCGCGAGCCGCTGATGTATCGCCTGCTGCCGGCGCTTGTCGGCGAAATGGGCCGTGCCTATCCGGAGCTTGGCCGCGCCGAGGCGCTGATCTCAGAAACGCTGAAGCTCGAGGAAGGCAAATTCCGCACGACGCTGGCGCGGGGTCTGTCGCTGCTTTCCGATGCGACGGAGACGCTCAACAAGGGCGATTCGCTCGACGGCGAAACCGCTTTCAAGCTCTATGACACCTATGGTTTTCCGCTCGATCTGACGCAGGATGCGTTGCGCGCCCGCGGCATCGGCGTAGACCTGACCGGCTTTAACGATGCGATGCAGCGCCAGAAGGCGGAAGCGCGCGCCAACTGGGCGGGCTCCGGCGAAAAGGCGACAGAAGGCGTGTGGTTCGAACTGAAGGAAAAGTTCGGCGCCACCGAATTCCTCGGTTACGACACCGAAAGCGCCGAGGGCGTGGTGCAGGCGATCGTGCGCGATGGCGTCGTGGTGAACGAGGCCAAGGCTGGCGAGACCGTGCAGATCGTCGTCAACCAGACGCCGTTTTATGGCGAATCCGGTGGCCAGATGGGCGATACCGGGATCATGTCCACCGATGGCGCCAAGCTGTCGGTGACGGATACGCAGAAGAAGGGGGAAGGTATCTTCGTCCATTCGGCAACTGTCTCCGAAGGCTCTCTCAAGGTCGGCGATGCGGTGGTGCTGACGGTCGATCACGCTCGTCGTTCGAAGCTGCGCGCCAACCATTCGGCGACCCACCTGCTGCACGAGGCGCTGCGTGAGGTGCTCGGCACCCATGTGGCGCAGAAGGGCTCGCTGGTGGCACCGGAGCGCCTGCGCTTTGACGTCTCGCATCCGAAGCCGATGTCGGCGGAAGAACTGCAGAAGGTCGAGGATATGGCGAACGCCATCATCCTGCAGAATGCGCCGGTCACCACCCGCCTGATGAGCGTCGATGACGCGATTGCTGAAGGCGCCATGGCGCTGTTCGGCGAAAAATACGGTGACGAAGTGCGCGTCGTGTCGATGGGCACTGGCATCGAAGGTTCCAAGGCCGGCAAGGCCTATTCCATCGAACTCTGCGGCGGCACGCATGTCGCCTCCACCGGCGAGATCGGCATCGTGCGGGTTCTCGGCGAAAGCGCCGTCGGTTCCGGCGTGCGCCGTATCGAGGCGGTGACGGGTGAGGGCGCGCGCGCCTATCTGTCCGAACAGGACGAACGGGTGAAGGCGCTTGCCTCCGTGCTGAAGGTGCAGCCGGCCGAGCTTCTGCCGCGCGTCGAGGCGCTGATGGAAGAGCGCAAGAAGCTCGAGAAGGAACTGGCGGATGCGCGCCGCAAGCTTGCCATGGGCGGCGCCCAGGGCGGTGGTGCGGAGGAGGTGCGCGAGGTTGCCGGCGTCAAATATCTCGGCAAGGCCGTGTCCGGCGTCGATGCCAAGGACCTGAAGGGTCTGGTGGACGAAGCGAAGACCGGTCTCGGCTCCGGTGTGGTCCTGCTGATCGCGGTCAGCGAAGACGGCAAGGCCAGTGCCGTGGTCGGTGTCACGGCGGATCTAACGGCGCGTCTCAGCGCCGTTGATCTGGTGCGTGTCGCGTCTGTGGCGCTCGGTGGCAAGGGTGGCGGTGGTCGTCCGGACATGGCCCAGGCCGGCGGGCCGGATGGCGACAAGGCGGATGCCGCGATCGAGGCGGTCGCTGCGGCGATCGCCGGCTGATCGCCAGCGCAGCCCGGATGGAATGTGCGATGGACCGGGTGGCTGATCCGGTCCGGCAATCGATGAGGAGAAGTCTGTGACGCTGGATGGTATGACCGATGAGATCGGCAGCGGGATGGGCGATGACACCGTTGGTGGGCCTGATGGCCTGCCTGCGGATGGTGATGGTTTCCTGCATGGGCTGTATGCCCAAGCGCCACAGACGACGGCCTTCAACAAGCTGCGCAAGCGGCTGTTGCGCCAGGTGCGCCAGGCGATCGACGATTTTGGCATGCTGAAGGACCAGCGCCGCTGGCTGATTGGCCTCTCTGGCGGCAAGGACAGCTATTCGCTGCTCGCGCTTCTGATGGATCTCCAGTGGCGCGGGCTGTTGCCGGTCGAACTCGTTGCCTGCAACCTCGATCAGGGCCAGCCGAATTTTCCCAAACACATCCTGCCGGAGTATCTCGCCGGCATCGGCGTGAAACACCGCATCGAATATCGCGACACCTATTCGGTGGTGAAGGAAAAGGTGCCGGAAGGCGCCACCTATTGTTCGCTCTGTTCGCGTCTGAGACGCGGCAATCTCTATCGCGTGGCGCGCGAAGAGGACTGCGAAGCGCTGGTGCTTGGCCATCACCGCGACGATATTCTCGAAACTTTCTTCATGAACCTCTTCCATGGCGGGAGGCTCGCCGGCATGCCGGCGAAGCTCTTGAACGACGAGGGGGATCTTTTCGTGCTCCGCCCGCTTGCCTATTGCGCGGAAGAGGATCTGGCGAAATTTGCCGCGGCCATGCAGTTTCCGATCATCCCCTGCGATCTCTGTGGTTCGCAGGACGGACTGCAGCGCAATGCGATGAAGCAGATGCTGTCCACGATGGAAGCGCAGATGCCCGGCCGCAAGGACCGGATGCTGCGGGCGCTCGGCCACGTGAACCCGTCGCATTTGCTCGATCCGAAACTGTTTGATTTTGCCTCCCTTTCCCCCTCTCCAAAAGACTGAGGTTTTTCAATGCCGATTGATGTGATGGCGCTGGCGGACGTTTTGCGACGGGCGGCCAAGGCTGAAATTTTGCCGCGGTTTCGCCGCCTCAACCTGGGCGATGTGCGCGCCAAGTCGGAAGCCACCGATCTGGTGACCGAGGCGGATGTGAATGCCGAGCGGGTGATCCGGGCCGAGATCGAGAGGATTGCGCCTCAGGCCCTGTTCATCGGCGAGGAATCGGTCGCGGCCGATCCGGCGCTTTTGTCGAAGCTGAAGGATGCGGAACTGGCGGTGATCGTGGATCCGGTCGATGGCACGTTCAACTTCGCCTCCGGCATCCCGGCCTTCGGGGTCATGGCCTCCGTCGTCTACAGAAACGAGACGGTGGCCGGCATCATCTACGATCCGATGGGTGATGACTGGGTGATCGCGGAAAAGGGCAGCGGGGCTTTCCTGCGTCGGCCGGATGGCGAGGCCATGCGCCTGTCGGTTGCCGACGCAAAACCGCTCGAGGCAATGATCGGCATGGCATCCGCCGGTTATTTCTTCGGCGAGCAGCGCGAGAAGATTCTCAGCAACCTCGCCAAGGTCAGGATGTTCGCCTGTTATCGCTGTGCGGCGCATGAATATCGCACGCTGGTCGGCGGCCATGTCGATTTTGTCATGTACAACAAGCTGATGCCCTGGGACCATCTCGCCGGGACGCTGATTGCGCAGGAGGCCGGCGGCCACGCAGCACGTTTCGACGGCAGCCCCTATCGCCCGACCGATCTCGAAGGCGGCCTGCTGGTGGCGAGCAATCCGGAGAGCTGGCGTATTCTGCGTGATGAGATCATCGCCTGAGGGGCGTTTCTCGGCCAATTGCTGAACGACAAAAGCCCTGGCATCGGTTCGATGCCAGGGCTTTTTGATGTTGAGGGCGGATCAATCAGACCCGCGGGTTATGCGCCTGGAAAAGCTTGCCTTTTTCGGCGATCAGCACGAACAGCAGGCCGACGAATGAGACGGAACAGAAACCGGCCACCATGGGCAGCGCCGTACCGTTGAAGGCCTGCCCGATGACGGCGCCGATTGCGGCGCCGCCGACCGTGCTCATGAAACCGAGGACGGACGAGGCCGTGCCGGCCACGTGGCCAAGCGGCTCCATGGCAAGCGAATTGAAGTTCGCACCGATCCAGCCGAACATGAACATGGCAAGCCCGAAGAAGCTGATGAACAGCAGGAAGGGCATCGGCTGCGGTCCAACGAGCTGGACGAACAGCCACAATGCGTTGATGACGATGAAGGCAAGCAGCGAGGCATGTGACAGGCGCCGCATACCGAAGCGACCGACGAGCTTGGCATTGATGAACGAGGCGAGTGACATGAAGGCTGCGACGGCGGCGAAGGCGACCGGGAACCAGGGGCCGAGGCCATAGATGCCGACATAGACCTGTTGCGCCGAATTGATGAAGCCGAACAGGGCACCGAAGATGAAGGTGGCGGCGATCGTGTAGCACAACGCGATACGGTTGGTGAGGACGATGCGAAAGCCGCCGATAATCGAGGAGAAGGTCAGGGGCCGCACGTCGTTCGGAGACAATGTCTCGGGCAGCCGGATCATCATCCAGGCGAGGATGGCCATGCCCATCACCCCGATGAAGAGGAAAATCAGGTGCCAGTCACCGCCGAGCATGATCAGCTGGCCGGTTCCCGGCGCGATGATCGGCACGATCATGAAGACCATCATGATCAGCGACATGACTTCCGCCATGGCGCGGCCACCGAAGACGTCACGCACGATCGAGACGGTGATGACGCGGGTGGAGGCTGCACCCGCACCCTGGATGAAGCGCAGTGCCAGCAGCCCGCCAAAGGAGGGGATCGCAACGATTGCGAGCGCACAGATGATATATAGCGACAGCCCGAAGATCATCGGCATGCGGCGGCCGAACCGGTCGGAGATCGGGCCGTAAAGCAGTTGCGCAAAACCGAAGCCGAAGAGGTACGAGGAGACGATGAACTGACGCTGGTTGACATCCTCGACTTTGAGCGCTTCGCCGATCTGCTGCAAAGCCGGCAGCATGATATCGATGGCGAGCGCATTCAGGGCCATCAACATGGCCATCATTGCAATGAATTCTGCCTTGCCCATGCCTTTCAGCCGGGGTGGCGCCGCGTTTGTTACGGTGGTCACGTTCTAAATCCTGAAAATACAAAGGCGCCGCGGGATGGCGGCGCCTCGATCTTTATCGATTAAAGCCGGTAGATCCGGCAAGAGGCCCGTTCAGGCAGCGCCGCGAACGGCGATACCCTGTTCCTGGAAATGGCTCTGCAACTCGCCGGACTGGAACATCTCACGCACGATGTCACAGCCGCCGACGAATTCGCCCTTGATGTAGAGCTGCGGGATCGTCGGCCAGTTGGAGTAATCCTTGATGCCCTGGCGGATTTCCTGGTCCGCCAGAACGTTCACGCCCTTATAATCGACGCCGAGGTAATCGAGGATCTGCACGACCTGGCCGGAGAACCCACACTGGGGAAACTGGGGCGTACCCTTCATGAAGAGCACGACATCATTGCCCTTCACTTCGCTGTCGATCAATTCGTGAATTCCGCTCATGGCTCCAATCCTTTCCTTCCCGGGTTCAAGGTCCGGGGTTTTCGAGCCTTTAGATAACATGGCGCGCCGTAATTTCCAGCCACTGCAGGCGTGTTGATGGATCAAATCGCCCTGATGGGATCGGAATTGTGGCGCGCGTCTCAATCCGGGGCAGAGGTCTGCAGAGCCAGGGCGTGCAGGACGCCGCCCATATTGCCCTTCAGCGCCTCATAGACCATCTGGTGCTGCTGCACGCGGCTCTTGCCACGGAATGCTTCGGCCACAACTTCCGCCGCATAATGATCGCCATCACCGGCGAGGTCCCGGATCGTGACCTTGGCACCCGGAATTCCTGCCTTGATCATGTCTTCGATATCACCCGGGCGCATCGGCATCTTGGTCATTCCTTCCTGTCAATCACAGCATGCTTTTATATCAGAGTGCCAAAAAGCACGCGATTGTCAAAGCGCTTCCACGGGTTGTTCACGCCATAAAGGTCGGGAACCAGCTTTCGTGGGCATTGACCAGATCCACCACCGCGACATCGACGATCTCGTCGATGACGAGGCGCTCGCCACCCACCGTGCCCAGCGTGCGGAACGGAACACCGGCCGATTCGGCATTGGCGCGCACGAAGTTGGCAAGATCGGCGGGAACTGCGATCACATAACGCGCCTGGTCCTCGCCGAAGAGCAGCGCATGCGGCGCGCCCTTGCACTCGCCGAGCGACAGCTTCGCGCCCTTCACGGCACCCATGCACATTTCCGCCAGCGCAACGGCAAGACCGCCGGACGAGATGTCGTGGCAGGCGGTGACCTGACCGTTGCGGATGGCAGTGCGGACGAAATCGCCGTTGCGGCGTTCGGCAGCAAGGTCAACAACGGGCGCCGGGCCATCGGTGGAGCCCAGCAGATCGCGCAGATAGACAGACGAGCCGAGGTGGCTGCCGTCGACGCCGATCATGATCAGCACGTCGCCGTCCTTGGCCGAAGCGATACGGGCCATCTTCGACCAGTCGGGCAGCAGGCCGACGCCCGCAATCGTCGGCGTCGGCAGGATCGCGATACCGTTGGTTTCGTTGTAGAGCGAGACATTGCCCGAGACGATCGGGAAATCGAGCGCCCGGCAGGCTTCGCCGATACCCTGGATGGCGCCGACGAACTGGCCCATGATCTCCGGCTTTTCAGGGTTGCCGAAGTTCAGGTTGTCGGTGGCGGCGAGCGGCTCGGCACCGGTCGCGGTGATGTTGCGCCAGCATTCGGCCACCGCCTGTTTGCCGCCTTCGACCGGATCGGCCTCGACGTAACGCGGCGTGACGTCGGAGGAGAAGGCGAGCGCCTTGGTCGGATGGCCTTCGACGCGCACGACACCGGCATCGCCGCCCGGAAGCTGCAGCGAATTGCCCTGGATCAGCGTGTCATACTGTTCGTAGACCCAGCGGCGGCTGGACTGGTTGGCAGAGCCGACGAGTTTCAGGAGCGCCTCGTTGTAATCGGAAGGGGCGGCGACCGCGTCGGCCGGCAGGGGCGGGCGCCCGTTGGAGGCCTGCCAGGGGCGGTCATATTCGGGGGCCTGGTCGCCGAGATCCTTGATCGGCAGGTTCGCGACTTCCTCGCCCTGATGGATGATGCGGAAGCGCAGGTCGTCCGTGGTTTTGCCGACGATGGCAAAGTCGAGGCCCCACTTGACGAAGATCGCCTTGGCTTCCTCTTCCTTTTCCGGGCGCAGAACCATGAGCATGCGCTCCTGGCTTTCCGACAGCATCATCTCGTAGGCCGTCATGCGCTCTTCGCGCACCGGCACCTTGTCGAGGTCAAGCTCGATGCCGAGGTCGCCCTTGGCGCCCATTTCGACCGCCGAGCAGGTGAGGCCGGCAGCGCCCATGTCCTGGATCGCGATCACCGCGCCGGTTGCCATCAGTTCGAGGCACGCTTCAAGCAGGCATTTTTCGGTGAAGGGATCGCCAACCTGGACGGTCGGGCGCTTTTCCTCGATCGACTCGTCGAATTCGGCCGAGGCCATGGTGGCGCCACCGACGCCGTCACGGCCCGTCTTGGCTCCGAGATAGACAACCGGCAGGCCGACGCCTTCGGCCTTGGAGTAGAAGATGGCATCCGTCTTGGCGAGGCCTGCGGCAAAGGCGTTGACGAGGATGTTGCCGTTGTAGCGGGCATCAAATTCAACTTCGCCGCCGACCGTCGGCACACCGAAGGAATTGCCGTATCCGCCGACACCGGCGACAACACCGGAGACGAGGTGTTTCGTCTTCGGGTGATCCGGCGCGCCGAAACGCAGCGCATTCATCGCGGCGACCGGGCGGGCGCCCATGGTGAAGACGTCGCGTAGGATGCCGCCGACGCCGGTCGCAGCCCCCTGGTAGGGTTCGATGTAAGAGGGGTGGTTGTGGCTCTCCATCTTGAAGACGACACAATCGCCGTCATCGATATCGACAACGCCGGCGTTTTCGCCCGGACCCTGGATGACGCGCTTTCCCTTGGTCGGCAGGGTGCGCAGCCACTTCTTCGACGATTTGTAGGAGCAGTGCTCGTTCCACATGGCCGAGAAGATGCCGAGTTCCGTGAAGCTCGGCTCGCGACCGATCAGATCGAGGATCCGCTGGTATTCATCGGGCTTCAGGCCGTGGGCGGCAATGAGGTCGGGCGTGATCGCAATCGTGTTGGAAATGGTCATCGTCTTCTCTAGTGGCGGTCCGGAATGGCGTCTCTTTAGCCCAGAAGGCCGAAGGGCGCGACAGGAATTTTCCCGTCGCGCCCTGCTGATTGTGTGCAATTGGCCCTTGGCCGGTCAGAACTTGTAGCCGACCAGCACGCCGGCTCGTGTGAGGCCGCTGTTGTCGTCGCCACACAGATCCGCATGCGAGGAATGTTCGACCTGGGCGACGATGCTCCAGTTCTTGTCGAGATTGACGCCGGCCGCCAGATATTCATGGAACAGCGTGGCGCAGCCGACGAAGGGGCCGCGGGTGCCGTCATTGTGCTTCTTGGCATCCGTAACGGCGCCGCCGAAACCGGCTTCCAGGAAAAAGCGCTCGTTAAGATGGGCGGTCCAGGAAAAGCCCGCATAAAGCTGGTTCGCTTCGCCGGCCGTGGACAGATCGCCGCCGATATGGACGCGGGGCCGTGCCAGACGCTCCCATCCCGTGGCCGACTTGCTGTCGAATGGATCGAAGAACAACATGCCGGTGATGAAGGCACCCTTCTCGTCGTTGAGATAGGTGTTGTCGATCGCGCCGAAAACGCCGAACCGCGCCTCGTCAAAAATCTGGTCTTGGGAGAAGGAGGCGGTTGCAGAGCCGGCAAGGATGCTGGCTGACACCGACAGGGACAGGGCAAGTCGCGTCAGCAATGATGAATTCGACATTCCGGTATGGTCTCCGAATCGGATCTGGGCGAAGCGGCCTTGGCCGAAGCACCTCGGTGACGGAAACTAAACCTTCGTAAACACGGATGACAAGTGCGAAAATGGCCGAAAGGTGGCGCGATCTGCGCGCGACCGCGATCTGTTGCGTTAAGGGTACGCAACCCTGTCAGCAGCGCTTGTCACCGTTCGCCCAGCGAACCACGTCCTGGCGAATCCGGCTGCCGGCAGCGCCGTCCATCATCGGCCCGAATGCATCGAGCCGCGCGGGATTGCCCTCCGCCTGGACGACGAGGAGCGGCCGTGATTCGGGGCTCGCCTTCGGAACGGCCAGAATGCGGGGACGTCCGGAAAACGAGTTGAGTTCCGGGGCCAGTCGATAGGCGGAAAATACCGGATCGCCCGATTTGAACCAGCAGGCATTGGCGGCAAGTGCGACCCGTTCCATCGTCGGAAGTGCCGCACGGTTCGTCGTCGGAGCCGGCGATTTGGACTGGCAGCCGGTCAGCACGACGAGAATGGCTGCGCCGGCAAGCGGCGCATATCGGGTGAAGTTGTGCATGGAGAGGCTCCCGCCGCAGCGTCTGGCTTGGCGTTCAGGCGGCGATGACGTCAAGGGCGGAGGCGAAGATGCCGCGGCCATCGGTTCCGCCATGGGCGGCTTCGATGAGGTTTTCCGGATGCGGCATCATGCCAAGCACGTTGCCGCGCTCGTTGACCACGCCGGCAATGTCCAACATGGAGCCGTTCGGGTTGGTCCCGTCTGCATAACGGAAGACCACCTGGCCCTTGTCCTGCATGGCCTTCAGGGTCTCATCCTCGACGAAATAATTGCCGTCGTGATGGGCAACCGGGCAGCGGATGATCTGGCCCTCGGCATAGGCGCGGGTGAAGTCGGTGTCGGCGTTGACGACCTCGAGCTTGACCTCCTTGCAGACGAACTTGAGCGAGGAATTGCGCATCAGGGCGCCCGGCAGCATGCCGGCTTCGACCAGAATCTGGAAGCCGTTGCAGACCCCGAGAACCTTGACGCCCTTTTCGGCCTTCTCGCGCACGGCCTGCATCACCGGCATGCGGGCGGCAATCGCGCCACAGCGCAGGTAGTCACCATACGAAAACCCACCGGGGATGACGATCAGGTCGACATCCGGGATTTCCGTTTCGGTCTGCCAGACGGTGACCGGAGCCTGTCCGGAAATGCGGGTGAGGGCGGCGATCATGTCCCGGTCGCGGTTCAGGCCGGGCAGCTGGAGGACGGCGGACTTCATGGGTGAGGCTCAAACCTTGCTTGTGCTTCTGACAGTTCTCGGAGCTCGAGACGGTTCTCTATCCGCTCCATGCGTGCATCGAGTTCATGAAGCGCGCCATAGAGGTTGTTGATGTCGTTTTGATGTGCCTGAAGAAGCAGGCGCACCGAAGTTAACTCATTGCGCAGTTCCCGGGCAATCACGTCAGCTTTGTCAGCACGCTGATGAAGCCGACGCAGTAATTCGTTGATCAGGTCCTGCGAAACGTCAGCCAAGAACAGCACCTTGTCTATCAAAGCGGTTGCCGAACAGGGCTTTCTTCAAGGCGTCGGTCTTGGCCCGGCCTTCGGCGAGCTCGCGGTTCATGTCTTTCATGAACACGACGAGCTCGTGATAAGATTCCGCCAGCTCTCTTGACCGCTCATCGAGCTTCAGGAGTTCGGCATACAGCATGTCTTGCGTCATCTCACCGGCCATGCGTGCATCCTCCGCTGGAGAAGCCTAGAGCAGGGCGATAGAATAGTTCTCGATGACGGTGTTGGCCAGCAGCTTTTCGCACATGGCCTTCAGCTCTTCTTCCGCCTTGGCGCGATCGGCGGTCTCGAGTTCGAGATCGAAGACCTTGCCCTGGCGGACCTGGTGGACGCCCTCGAAGCCGAGGCTGCCGAGTGCGCCCTCGATCGCCTTGCCCTGCGGGTCCAGAACGCCGTTCTTCAACGTGACGGTGACGCGTGCCTTGATCACTGACTGCTCCTCGGGGTCTTACTGAACCAGGACCGGGCCGGTGCCGCGGATCGGTTCGTTTTCGTTGATGATGCCGAGGCGGCGGGCCACCTCCGAATAGGCTTCCAGAAGGCCACCCAGATCGCGACGGAAACGATCCTTGTCCATCTTTTCCTTCGTCTCGATGTCCCACAGGCGGCAGCTGTCGGGCGAGATTTCGTCCGCCAGGATGATGCGCATCATGTCGCCTTCGAACAGGCGGCCACATTCGATCTTGAAATCGACGAGCTGAATGCCGACGCCGAGGAAAAGGCCGGACAGGAAATCGTTCACGCGGATGGCAAGCGCCATGATGTCGTCGAGTTCGGCCGGATTGGCCCAGCCGAAAGCGGTGATGTGCTCTTCGGAGACCATCGGATCGCCGAGCTGGTCGGACTTGTAATAGAACTCGATGATCGAACGCGGCAGAACGGTGCCTTCCTCGATGCCGAGGCGATCGGAGAGCGAGCCGGCGGCGACGTTGCGCACGACGACTTCCAGCGGAATCATTTCGACTTCGCGGATCAGCTGCTCGCGCATGTTGAGCCGGCGGATGAAATGGGTCGGAATGCCGATCTTGTTCAGATGCGTGAAGATGTATTCCGAGATCCGGTTGTTGAGGACGCCCTTGCCATCGATGATGTCATGTTTCTTCTTGTTGAACGCGGTTGCGTCATCCTTGAAGAACTGGATCAGCGTGCCCGGTTCCGGACCCTCGTACAGGATCTTGGCCTTGCCTTCGTAGATACGGCGGCGACGGTTCATATTGTTGTTTCTCATTTGTTCGGGCGTCCCCCTGGACGCCGTGGATGGGGTTTGAGCGGTCCAATAACGGAAAACCGCACGTTTAACAATGTGGCTTGACGCGATCGACCTGCCCCAGATCGCTGCAATTCAATTCGTTCACCTTTTTGCTGAACTCTATTTCAAGTATTTCCCATTATGTTGCGCATATCGGCAGAAGACCGAAGAACAGGGACAATAAATCAGGAGAATTCGATGGTTTCGTTGCGTGATCGTGCCAATGCTTTTGAAACTCAATTCGCCCATGAGCAGAGCTTTCTGTTCTGTGCCCAGTCACGCCGCAACCGGTTGCTCGGCCTTTGGGCCGCGGAGCAGCTGGGTGAAAGCGATCCGCAGTCTTATGCACAGTCGCTCTGTGACTGGTCCGTCGAACATTTTTCCGACGAACAGTTGATCAGCAAATTGTGCCAGGAATTCGACCGTGCCGGCCAACAGCTCGACCTCGACTGTCTGACACAACGCATGCATGCACTGCTCGGTGACGTCCTTCACGACATGCGCTTCGCCTGATTTTCATGAGGGCTCTCTTGCAGGTTCCCGCAGATGTTCCCAAATCTCGAATGTCCATCCGGAAGGGAGAGTTCTGATGAGCAACATGAAGGAACGCGAGAAGAGCTTCGAGGCCAAATTCGCACTGGATGAAGAGCAGCGTTTTCGGGCCATCGTCCGGCGCAACAGGCTGCTGGGAAGCTGGGCGGCCGAGTTGATGGGACGTGCCGATGCCGAGGCCTATGCGCAAAGCGTGGTTGAGGCTGATTTTGAGGAGGCGGGCGACGACGACGTGCTGCGCAAGGTTGCCGGCGATCTGACATCCGCAGGTGTGGCGGTCTCCGAAGAAGAGATCCGCGCGAAAATGCTGGAATTCATGGCGCAGGCTGCCATGCAGGTTCAGCAGGGGTAACCGGCCCTACGTCATCGGTGCCTTTGTTTTTTCAGGCGCAGCAGCGGATGTTCCGTGCTGCGCCTTTTCGTATTCAGTCGTCGGATCGCCAGCTTCCCGTCCGGATGAAGGATGCGATCTGCGCGTAGGGCATGGGTCTTGCCAGCGCATATCCCTGGAGCACGTCGCAGCCGATCTCCTTGAGGATGCGGGCGTGCTGCATGGTCTCGACACCTTCGGCCACGACGCGGATGCCGAGCGACTTGCCGATGTCGATGATGGCGCGCACCAGCCGTACCTGATCGCGCGATTCCGGCAGGCTGCGGATGAGTTCCCGATCAATCTTGAGGGCTGAAGGCGACAGCCGCATCAGGCTGACGATCGAGGCGTGGCCGGTGCCGAAATCGTCGATCTCGATGCCGATCCCGAGCTTGCGGATGCGTTTGAGGCTCATCATGACGCTTTCCTCGCAGTCGTCGAGGAAGGTGGATTCGAGCAGTTCGAAGGCCAGCGTCTGCGGCCTGATCGACAGCCGCCGGACCGTCTTGGTCAGGGCAGGATCGCGCAGCCGTCGATAGGAGACATTGACCGACAGTTTCGGGATGGCGACGCCGGCGGATTGCCAGGCTGAAAAATCCTCCAGAGCCTGTTCGAGAATCTGCGCGTCGATCGTCGCCATGGCGTCGATATCTTCGGCCGTCGGGATGAACTTGTCCGGGCTGAGCGTGCCTTCGTGCGGGTGGCGCCAGCGGGCCAGCGTTTCGACACCGCAGACATCCAGGGTGCGTGCGTCGAACTGCAACTGATAGACGGGGAAAAATTCGCGGCGTTCGAGCGCCTGCAGGATCTGATCGGAGAGCGCTTTCGTCTTGGCGATTTCGATCTGGGTATCGGCCGAGAAGAATTCGTGGCGGTTGCGGCCGTTGTTCTTGGCGCGGTAGAGGGCGATATCGGCATTCAGCAGGATCTGCTTGGGATCCAGGATGCCGGCGTCTGCCCAGGCGATACCAATGCTGGCGCCGAAACGGCATTCACGGCCTTCGCAGGAGACCGGTTTGCGCATGTCGCGGATGATGCGTTCCGCGAGGTTCGACAGCCGGCGCGGATTGCCTTCGAAGCGCGCGAGAACGACGAACTCGTCACCGCCGATCCGGGCGACAAAGTCTTCAGCCCGGACGTTGTCGCGCATGATTCGCGCCGCGTGCCTGAGGACCGCATCGCCGGTATTGTGGCCGAGCGTATCGTTGATCTGCTTGAAGCGGTCGAGATCGAGATGCAGGACCGCCAGCGCCTGGCCTTTGGCCGCACATTCGCTGGCATAAAGGCCGAGCATCTCGTCGAGATAACGGCGGTTGGGAAGCCCGGTCAGGTAATCGTGCATCGCATTGTGTTCGATGCGCACCCGGGCGGTCTCGAGTTCGATGTTGCGCGCCTCGGCGAGCGATTTTGCCCGCTCCAGCTCCCGCTGCAGGATGACGTCCTCGGTGATGTCCCAGTTGGCGCCAACGAGCTTCACATGCCCGTCGGTGTCGATAAAGGTCATGCTGCAGCTGCGGACGTAGCGTTCGCGACCGTCTTTCAGGAGGATCCGGTACTGGTCCGAGAAACAGCGATTGTGTTCGGTTCTGCGGGCCACATTGGCGAGAACGGCCTCCTTGTCGTCCGGATGCAGAAAACTCTCCCAGGTCTCCCCGACACGGATTTCCGTATCCATCGACACATCGTAGATTTCGTGCATGCGCCTGTCCCAGTCGACCACACCGGTCACCAGGTCGGCTTCGAAGACACCGACGCCGGAAATGGCAAGCGCCATTTCGAGACGGCGCGAGACCTGCACCGCGCGGTGCTGAGCCTCCTTGCGCTCGGTGACATCGGTATCGGTGCCCACGACACGCAAGGGGCGGCCATCTTCGGCGCGGTCGATGCAGGCGCCGCGGCATTCGATCCAGACCCAGTGCCCGTCCTTGTGCCGCTCCCGGTATTCGAAGACCTGGTAGGCCGGGTCTCCTTCTTCCTGGCGCTGCATGGCATAAAGCGTATGTTCCACATCGTCGGGATGCAGCAGGGCCAGCCAGGCTTCCTTCGAGGGCGGCAAGGGATCTTCGAGGTCCATGCCGCGGATCTGGCGCCAGATCGGTGAGTAATATTTCTGGCCGATCGCATAGTGGTGGTCCCACACGCCGGAGACCGAACTGACGAGGGCCGCGTTCCAGCGTGTCTCGCGTGCGATCACATCGTCGAGCAGCCGCTTCTGGACCGTAAAATCAACGAGTTGCACAACGAAAAGCTGGGCGCCCGGTGCCTTTTCCGGTTCGAAGGCACGCGCATGCAGTTCAGCCCAGCGAACGGTTCCGTCCGGACGCGGCAGGCGCAGCATGCAGGTGGTGCCGAGCGGTGAGGGCGGATCGGTGTGGCGAAAGGCATCCTGCAATTGCCAGAGGTCATCCTGATGCACAAGCGATGCGAGATCGCGTGCAGGCCGTCCGAGCCATTCCGTGCGGAACAGGTGATTGGCATGTACGAAACGTCCACCGTCCGGTTCCAGCACAGCCGCTGGCAAGGGCAGATGGTCGATGCTGACTGCCAGAGCCGCAAGTTCATCGGCCCGCAATGGATGGGATTTCAGCTTTGGAAACACGGACCAGATCGCTCCGACAAACACCTTGTGCGGAGGCTATTTTGACGAATCTGTATTAAATGAAACTTAAGGAAATGCGCGCCGTGCGGGACGATTGCCAGAATGTGGCAAGCTTGGGTTGTTTTTGCGATTCACGCTTTCAATCCTGCGAGGAATTTTGCAAAGACCATCGTGCCTTCCGGCCAGGGGCCGTGGCCTGAATCCGCATTGATATGGCCAGCTTCTCCGGCATCGACCAACAGTGATCCCCAGGCATTGGTGATCTCATCGGCATGCTCATAGGAGCCGAAGGGATCGTTGCGGCTGGCGATTGTCATGGATGGAAACGGCAGCGGATCACGCGGATAGGGGCCGAACGTCATCAGGTGTTTCGGCCGGATCGCCGGATTGGCGACATCGGGCGGCGCAACGAAGAAGGCGCCGGCCACACGGTTGCGGAAATGCGGGATCGCATGGATCGCCGTCGGAACGCCCAGCGAATGGGCCACCAGCACGACGGGACGGGTCGATGCGTTGACCTCCTCCGCAACACGCGCAACCCAGTCCTCCCTGACCGGTTTCGACCATTCTGCCTGTTCCACGCGCCGCGCGGTCTGCAGCTTGGTTTCCCAGCGGGTCTGCCAGTGGGATGGGCCGGAATTGGTGTAACCGGGGATGATGAGAATGTCTGCGTCGGAAGCCTTCATAGCCTCCTATCTGCGTTTGACGGCGGGCCGCGTCAAGAGTTTCTGACCGGGCCGAAGCGTGAAAAATAATATGCAACACATACTATCTTGCCTCCGCGACGAATGTTAATCTTTCCGCGACACCGCATGGGAGGAAAGTTGCGGTGTCGAATCTGAGCGGGAGGACCTCATGAAACGAACCTTTTGGTGCGGCGCGGCAGCAATGGCATTGCTGCAGGTGCCGTCATTTGCGGCTGCGGCGACGGCATGTGCCGATCTCAAGACGAGCGGCGCTCACCCTGCCGGCGTGGAGATCACCGAGGCTGCGGAGACTGCGTCGACGCCGGAGATCCCGGTGGAACATTGCCTGGTGCGCGGCAAGACGCCGGACCGCACGGGCGTCGACGGCAAGACCTATGCCATCCGTTTCGAGCTGCGGTTGCCGAAGGCCTGGAACGGCCGTTTCGTGCACCAGTTCAACGGCGGCAATGACGGTGCGGTCGTTCCTGCGCTGGGGCCGACCCTGGGCGGCAACAAGGCCGATACGGCACTGGCGCGCGGGTATGCGGTCGTTTCGAGCGATGCCGGCCATGATGGAAAAGCCAATCCGGACAAGGGGCTTGCCGGAGGCGCGGCATTCGGTTTCGACCCGCAGGCACGCCGCGATTACGGTTATGGCGCGGTTGCGACCCTCAATCCGCTGGCCGAGGCGCTGGTCGAAACCCATTATGGCAAGAAGATCGCCTTCCGTTACGGCATCGGCAGTTCGAATGGCGGCCGTCATGGTCTGGTGGCAGCCACCCGGACGCCGGCGATGTTCGACGGTATTCTGGCGGGTTACCCCGGTCTCAACCTGCCCAAGGCTGCCCTTCAACATGCGCTCGACGTGCAGGCCTGGTCGAAGGTGAACCCCGAGATCGCGAAGGCTTTTTCGCGCGAGGACATGCAGGTGCTGGCCAAGGGCATTCTGAAGGCCTGCGATGCTCTCGACGGATTGCAGGACGGCATCGTCGCCGATTCCGATGGATGCGAAGCGGCGTTCAAACCGGAGAGCCTCGCCTGCGCCAAGGAGGGTGACAAGGATTGCCTGTCGACCGCGCAGATCGCAGCGCTTGTCACAAGCCACAAGGGACCGCTGAATGCCAAGGGCGAGCAGCTCTATAGCAGCTGGGTCTGGGATCCCGGCATGGCGTCCAACAACTGGCGCGGCTGGAAGCTCGAAAGTCCGGTGGAGGCCTGGGGCAAGCGGCCGATCATCGGCGTGATGGGTGCTGCTTCCTTGGCGCAGGTCTTCATCACGCCACCGGTCCCGGTTGGCGGGACGCCGGAGGACCTGCAACGTTTCTTGCTGAACTTCGACATCGAAGGACAGGCATCCAAGGTCTTTGCCAAGGACGCGACCTTTACCGAATCCGCCGCTGATTTCATGATCCCGCCCGGTGCCGACAATCCGGACCTCAAGGCGTTTCGTGATGCCGGCCACAAGATGATTGTTTTCCATGGTAACGCCGATCCGGTGTTTTCCGTGGTCGACACGGTCAACTGGTACCGGAAACTTAACGAAAACAACGGCGGCAAGGCGGGCGATTCTGTCAAACTCTACCGCGTGCCGGGCATGCCGCACGGGGCAGGCGGTCCGTCCTATGACGACTTCGATTTCTTCTCACCGTTGGTTGCCTGGGTGGAAGAGGGCAAGGCGCCGGGTGCGGTTGCGGCTGGTGTGACGGCTGGCAACAAGGAGGCCGAACATCTGAAGGAGACACGTTTCCTTTATTGCCCCTATCCCGAGGTGACCCGAGCGACCGGTGCCGCGGGGTCTGGCGAAGACCGGTTCGCCTGCAAATAAGCGTCGACAGAAAAAATCGGCCGGGACGGCGATCCGTCCCGGCCGATTGACAATTGTGCGGACCCTGGTCGCGGATCAGCCGAAGACGCGCTTGAAGATCGTGTCGACGTGTTTGGTGTGGTAACCGAGGTCGAATTTTTCGCGGATCGTCTCTTCGGACAGCGCCGCGCGCACCTCCTGGTCGGAGAGCAGTTCCTCCAGGAAGTCGGCGCCGTGTTCCCAGACCTTCATGGCATTGCGCTGCACGAGGCGGTAGGCATCCTCACGCGACACGCCGGCTTGCGTAAGGGCAAGCAGGACGCGCTGCGAATGAACAAGTCCACGGAACTTGTTGAGATTCTTCAGCATGTTCTCCGGATAGATGACCAGCTTCTCGATCACGCCGGCCAGCCGGTTCAGCGCGAAATCGAGCGTGATGGTCGTGTCCGGGCCGATGCCGCGCTCGACGGAGGAGTGCGAGATGTCGCGCTCGTGCCAGAGCGCCACGTTTTCCAGCGCCGGTACCACCGACATGCGCACCAGGCGGGCAAGACCGGTCAGGTTTTCCGTCAGCACCGGGTTACGCTTGTGCGGCATGGCCGACGAACCCTTCTGGCCCGGCGAGAAAAATTCCTCCGCTTCCAGCACTTCCGTGCGCTGCATGTGGCGGATCTCGATCGCGACGTTTTCGATCGAGGAGGCAATGACGCCGAGCGTGGTAAAGAACATGGCATGGCGGTCGCGCGGAATAACCTGGGTCGAAACCGGTTCCGGCACGAGGCCGAGCTTTGCGCAGACATGTTCTTCGACGCGCGGATCGATGTTGGCGAAGGTGCCGACGGCGCCGGAAATTGCGCCCGTTGCAATCTCGGCGCGGGCATTAACGAGACGGGCGCGGTTGCGGGCCATCTCGGCATAAAAGCGGGCAAAGGTGAGGCCCATGGTCGTCGGTTCGGCATGGATGCCGTGGCTGCGGCCGATGCGGATCGTGTCCTTGTGTTCGAAGGCGCGGGTCTTCAGCGCGGCGAGCAGGCGGTCCATGCCGGCAATCAGGATGTCGGCGGCACGCACCAGCTGGATGTTGAGCGTCGTGTCGAGCACGTCGGACGAGGTCATGCCCTGGTGCACGAAGCGCGAGTCCGGACCGACGAATTCGGCGAGATGGGTCAGGAAGGCGATGACGTCGTGTTTGGTGACGGCCTCGATCTCGTCGATGCGCGCCACGTTGAATTCCGCAGCATTGCCCTTTTCCCAGATGGTCTTTGCCGCGTCCTTCGGGATCACGCCGAGCTCGGCCAGTGCGTCGCAGGCATAGGCTTCGATTTCGAACCAGATGCGGAACTTGGTTTCGGGCGACCAGATGGCGACCATTTCTGGCCGGGAATAACGGGGGATCATCGAGGTTTCCTTGGCGGTTTTCGGAGGATTTGCGCCCGCTTTAGCAAGAAGAGCGGGCAATACCAAGCCTCGATATTGGGTCCCCTTGGGACCTCAGCGCGTCGTGCGCAAAAGCAGCGCCGTTGCGCCTGCCAGAACGAGCGGTCCATAGGGCAGGTACATGCGCAGACCGATAACCAGGAACTGGTAGACGGCGGAGGCGGTGGTGAAGGCCTGCTGCAGGAACCAGTCCCGGCTGAAGGCATCGGCATGCCAGCGGGCGTAGAAGGCGCGGTAATCGAGGGCAAACAGGCCGGCGGTGACCGTGATGGTGGCAAGGCCAAGCCCGAGGAAAGCCACCAGAACGAGTGTGATCGGTGATGTGACGAGAAGGGGACGCAGAAGCGCCAGGCAGACGACCGACATGAGCCAGGAGAGCGCCCCGCCCGCGGCATAGACCGTCAGGATGGCGGAGAGGTTGAAACCGTCGAAACGGCCGGTCTGGGCGAGATGAAGGGCGGCAATCAGGCCCGCGGCAAAACTCCAGGCGATTGCGCCGGCCAGCACCGGAATGGCCGGCAGGCGCAGGATTGGTCGGGAGCGGCGCGCTTCGATCAAACCACGATGCTTTCTGATGCGGCACGCAGCGCATCGATATTGCTGCGGTAAGCCGCAACGCTGTTGCCCTTAAAGACGGCGGAGCCCGCCACGAAGACATTGGCGCCGGCCTTGACCGCGGCGCCGATCGTGTCGGCGGTGATGCCGCCATCGACCTGCAGATCGATCGGCCGGCCGCCGATCAGGCTTTTTGCGGCGGCGATCTTGTCGATCATGGCGGGGATGAATTTCTGGCCGCCGAAACCCGGATTGACGCTCATGATCAGGATCAGGTCGACGTCATTGATGACGTTTTCGAGAACCGAAAGCGGGGTTGCCGGATTGAGCGTGACGCCGACCTTCTTGCCGAGCGCGCGGATGGTCTGCAACGAGCGGTGCAGATGGGCGCCGGCTTCCGCATGGACTGTGATGCTGTCGCAGCCGGCCTTGGCGAAGGCTTCGAGATAGGGATCGGCGGGCGCGATCATCAGGTGGCAGTCGAAATAGGCGTCCGTGTGCGGGCGAAGCGACTTGATGACATCCGGGCCGAAGGAGATGTTGGGCACGAAATGGCCGTCCATCACGTCGAGATGGATCCAGTCGGCGCCCGCTTCCACGACATCGCGCACCTCCTGGCCGAGCTTGGAAAAATCGGCGGCGAGAACGGACGGGGCAATCAGGATCGGCGACGGCATGGGGTTCCTCCGGGTCGGCAGTGTGCTTTGCGCCCGCTTAACACTCCCTTTGCCTGCACACAATTGGCGCTCGCTCTGCTTATTCGGTTTCCGGTTCCACCAGATGGAAGGCATTGTTGCGCCATTCCTGCAGGCGGAACGGGTTTTCGGCGAGCTCCCGGTCGTCACCGAACCGGATGCGGCCGATGACCGTCTCTGCCGCAAGGTTCTTCAGGGCTTCTGCCGGCGGTTGAGGCGACTTTGCCAGCGCTGCCTTTGCGATCTGCACGGCGGCATAGGCCGGCAGCACATAGCCTTCCGGCTCGATGCCCTGGCTTCGGAGCCTTGCGGAGGTTTCGTTTGCCGCCGGAAGATCGGCATAAGGCGGCAGCGCAACGGCCAGTGTGCCATCCGTCAGCGGCACCGGGCGGTCTGCGGCGCGCATCACGTCGCCGCCGACAAAGGTGAGGGAGGCGCCGTCGTGGGCCGCATCGCGGGCCATGGTGGCCACATCATTACGGTCACCGCCCACCAGAACGTGGCTGGCACCGGCGGTCACGAGACGGCGGACCAGCGCCAGCTGCTGTTCCTGGCCGGGGCGGAAGGTATCGGTGAAGACCGGTTTGATGCCGCCGGCCTCGATCTGCTGGCGTACCGCGCTCAACAGTTCGCGGCCATAAATGGTGCCGTCATCGACGAGCGCGATCGGGCGGTTCTGCCAGCGGCTGAGGATCACCTCGGCGATCTTTTTCGCCTCCATGCCATCGACCGGGGCCAGCCGGAAGAAGGGCCACTGGTAACGTTCCGCGTCCTCCATCAGGATTTTCGAGCGGACGGAGACGGAGATGGCCGGGATGGCGTCCATCTTCAGGCGGGGCAGCGCTTCCGCCGCGGTTTCGACGCAGAGAAATCCGATCGCGACCGCGACATTGGCCGCCATCAGCCGGTCGGCGACATCTGTGCCATTGCCCTGTTCGCAGGTCTCGTTGAGGGCAATGATCTGGTCGGCCTCTCCCGCTGCGGCCCGGGCGCCAGCCAGGATCTGCGCGCCGAGCGAGGCATAAGGTCCTTGCTGCGGCGCCACAACGCCGATCACGGCAGCCCAGGTCGTATCTGCCGCAAGCAGGGCTGAGACGAGCGGAAGCGCAAAGCGAAACGGACGTGGCATCATGCGGCGATTTTCCCTATCATTGCCTCACATTTAGCTGCGCTGCAGCGTGGGTCAAAGAAATTCCGCAACCGTCCCGCGGCAGGCTGGCGATAAGCCGGCCGGAGGTGCGCGACAGGCCGACGCAGGAATGTGGTCTTCAGGCCCCTTCGCTGCTGCGCCGGTGGACAAGCGTCAACCATTTGTCCATATGCTTCGGATGTGGCCTGTCCTTGGCCGCAAGGGAGGAGATTGCGTGACCTTATCCGAAAAACCCGTCCCGGTGCCCGTCGATCCCGCCATCTACCGCAACGGTATGGCACGTTATGCCGGCCATGTGCAGGCGGTCACCACCGAATGGGAGGGCGTTCGGCGGGGTGTCACCGCGACCGCGGCCTGCTCCGTCTCCGATGACCCGGCGACCGTTCTGGTCTGCCTCAATGCCAGCAATGCAAAAAATTCGATTTTCGAGGAGAGCGGCCGTTTTGCGCTGAATGCGCTCGCCGCCCATCATCAGCCGCTGGCCCGTGCACTGGCCGGTTTTGACGAACTGCCGGTCGAGGACCGTTTTGCGCTCGGCACCTGGCAGCGGCTTGCAACCGGTGCGCCGGTTCTGTCCGATGCGCTCGTGGCCTTCGATTGCCGGCTTCTGGACATTCGCCGCATGTCGACGCATTTCGTGCTGTTCGGAACGGTGGTGGCCATGCATTTCGGGCCGGACAATCCGCCGCTTCTTTATCTGGACCGGGCCTTCCACGCGCTGTAGCATCACCACCATGGGAGGATCACCATGGCTGAAGAGACCGCGCCGCATCTGCCGCAATCCATCGACGAGATGATCACCTTCCTGGAGGCGCAGGATTATCTTGCCGGCCGCGGACTTGCGACAGTGATCTTTCTGGCGCTGAAGATGAAACGGCCGCTTTTCCTGGAGGGCGAGGCGGGCGTCGGAAAGACGGAAATCGCGAAAGCCTTGTCGAAGGGGCTGAACCGGCCTTTGATCCGCCTGCAGTGTTACGAGGGGCTCGACGTCTCGTCTGCCGTCTACGAATGGAACTATCCGGCGCAGATGCTGGACATTCGTCTGTCCGAGGCCGCCGGCCTCGAGGACCGCGACCGGCTGGAGGCCAATCTTTATTCCGAACGCCACCTGATCCGGCGTCCCGTGCTGCAGGCGCTGGGGCACGCGGGGGAGGCGGCGCCTGTCTTCCTCATCGATGAATTGGACCGCGCCGACGAGGCCTTCGAAGCCTATCTCTTGGAAGTGCTCTCCGATTTTCAGGTGACGATCCCGGAACTCGGCACGATCAAGGCGGCGGAACCGCCGATCGTCATCATCACCACCAATCGCACGCGCGAGATCCACGACGCGCTGAAACGCCGCTGCCTCTACCACTGGGTGGATTACCCCAATGCGGCCCAGGAACTGGCGATCCTTACCCGCAAGGTGCCCGGTGCCGCCGAGGCGTTGTCGCGGCAGGTGGTTTCCTATGTGCAGAAGCTCCGCACCGTCGATCTCTTCAAGAACCCGGGTGTGGCGGAAACCATCGACTGGGCGACCGCACTCACCGAACTCGACCGGATCGCGCTCGACCCGGAAACGATCTCCGATACGCTCGGCACGCTTCTGAAATACCAGGATGATATTGCCCGCATCCGGGGAGGCGAGGGCGAGCGTATCCTCTCCGAGGTGAAGGCGGAACTGCTGGCGGCGGGCTGATCTCATGAGCCTGTCCCGCGACGGTGCCGTCCTGCCCCCTGTTCCCACCGGCGATGGGCGCCTGGCGGAAAACATCCTCTATTTTTCCCGCGTGCTGCGCCGGGCGGGCCTGAAAACCTCGCCGCAGGCAACGCTCGACGCAGTGGCTGCCGCCGAGGCGATCGGGTTTGGTGCACGGGATGAGTTCCACGCCGCGCTTTCGGCCGTCTTCGTCAAGCGGCGCGAGGACATTCCGGTCTTTGACGAGGCGTTCCGGCTGTTCTGGCGCAAGCGCGATCTCATCGAAAAGATGATTCAGATGATGTCGCCGAAAATCGCCGACACGCGGGAGAAGCAAAAACCGAAACCCGCCTCTTCGCGTGTCAACGATTCGCTGGTGGCCGATCAGGCCAGGCCGCCGAAACGCGAGGCGCCGCCGGAGATCGAAACCGATGCACGCTTTACCGCCTCCGGTTCGGAAGTGTTGCGCAAGACGGATTTCGCCCAGATGAGCGCCGCCGAACTGGCGCTGGCGCGCCGCGAGATCGCGAAACTCGTCATGCCGCTTCAGACGGTGGTGACACGGCGCTTTCGGGCCTCGTCGCATCCGCCGCGGCTGGACCCGCGCGCAACGCTGCGCGCCGCCATGCGCACCGGCGGCGATCTGATGCTGCCGAAATTCCGCAGCCGGCGGCGCGAGACACCGCCGCTGGTGGTGCTCCTCGATATTTCCGGCTCGATGAGCCAATACAGCCGGATCTTCCTGTCGTTCTGTCACGCGGTGATGGAAAAGCGGCGGCGCTGCCATGTCTTCCTATTCGGCACACGGCTGACGAATGTGACGCGGGCCCTGCGCCAGCGCGATCCGGACGAGGCGCTGGCCGCCTGCACGGCGCAGGTTTCCGACTGGTCCGGCGGCACGCGCATCGGGGCGACGCTTGCCCGCTTCAACCGCCATTGGGGGCGGCGGGTGCTTGGCGGCGGGCCGGTGGTGCTTCTGATCACCGACGGGCTGGAGCGCGACGGCGTGGAGGAACTGGAGCTCGAAATGGATCGTCTGCATCGTTCCTGTCGACGGCTGATCTGGCTCAACCCGCTGCTGCGCTTCGAGGGTTTTGAGGCGCGAGCGCGCGGGGTGAGGGCCATGCTGCCGCATGTCGACGAATTTCGGCCTGTGCACACCCTGAATTCGCTGGCAGATCTTGCGGCAGCCCTTTCCGGACATACATCGAAGGCAGCAGATCCGCGCCGCTTTCTGACCGGCCGGCATTTTTCCGGGAGACCATCATGACGGGCACCATCGATCCGCTGCTGACGGCAGAAGGCTGGCGACGCGACGGTCGCAACGTGGCGCTTGCAACGGTCATCGAGACCTGGGGTTCTGCGCCGCGACCAGCGGGAAGCCATCTGGTGATCGACCAAGACGGCAATTTCGAAGGCTCCGTCTCGGGCGGCTGCGTCGAAGGGGCGGTGATTTCCGAGGCGCTCGACGTGATCGCCTCCGGCACACCGAGACTGCTCGAATTTGGCGTGGCGGACGAAACCGCCTGGCGAGTGGGGCTTTCCTGCGGCGGGCGCATCCGCGTCTATGTCGAAAGGCTCACCTGATGGATCTCTCGGTTCTTGCCGCTCTGAACGCCGCGCGCCGGGCCCGCCAGGGAAGCCTGCTTGCGACCAATCTTTTGACCGGCCGGTCCGTGGTTCTGACGGAAGGCGAGGCCTGGCCGGACACGCTCAGGGAGGCGGCGGAAAAGGCCTTGCGTGCTGGAAAATCCGGCACGGTGGAGATCGAGGGCGAAACCGTATTTCTCAACGTCCACCTGCCGCCGCCACGGATCGTGGCGATCGGTGCCGTGCACATCACGCAGGCGCTGGCGAAGCTGGCGCCGATCGTTGGATATGATCTCACCATCATCGATCCGCGCACCGCCTTTGCCACACCCGAACGCTTCGAGGGTGTCGATCTTATCGCCGACTGGCCGGAGGATGTTTTGCCACAGCGGCCGCTCGATGCCTATACGGCGCTTGCGGCCGTCACCCACGATCCGAAGATCGACGATTTTGCTCTGGCGGAAGGGCTGCGCCGCGGCTGTTTTTATGTCGGGGCGCTGGGCAGCCGCAAGACGCATGGCAAACGGCTGGAACGGTTGGCGGCGATGGGGCTCACCGAGACTGAGCTTGCCCGCATCCGGGCGCCGATCGGCCTTGATATCGGTGCCTCCAGCCCGGAGGAGATCGCGCTCGCCATCATGGCCGAGATCGTACAGGCCTTCCGCCGCCGCACACTGTCGGGAGAGGCCGCATGATCTTCGGCCCGGTGCCGGTCAAAAATGCGGAAGGGGCGATTCTCGCCCACGGCATCCTGTTGTCCGGCGGGAAACTGGCCAAAGGCACGCTGCTTTTGGCGGACGACGTGCGGCAGCTTCAGGCCGACGGCATCGAGACCGTCATCGTTGCACGCCTGGAGGCCGGCGATCTGACCGAGGACGCGGCAGCGGAGCGCCTCGCCGGCGCACTCGACCTGACCGGCCTGCGCAAGACGGAAGCAAGCACCGGGCGTGTCAATGTCTATACGACCGTCAACGGCCTGTTTCGCGCCGACCGCGAGCTGATCGACCGGTTCAACAGGATCGATCCGGCGATCACCATTGCCTGTCTTGCCGATCATGCGGCTGTCCAGGCTGGCGACATGGTGGCCACCATCAAGATCATTCCGCTTGCCGTTCGTGCCGAGACGGTCGAGGCGGCACGGGCTGTTTTGGCCGGCGGGGCGGCGGTGAGGGTGAAACCCTACAAGTCGCATTCCGTCTCGCTGATCCAGACACAACTGCCGCAGATGAAGGCCTCGGTGCTCGACAAGACAGCGCAACTGCTGCGTCGCCGCCTCGATGCGTCGGGCAGCGTCATTGTGTCGGAACGGCGAGTGGTGCATCGGCAGGATGAGGTGGCAGAGGCGATCCGCGCCGCGCTTCAGGCGGATGGCGGCAGAAGTGCGCGGATGGTGATCCTCTTCGGCGCCTCCGCCGTCTGCGATGCCTTCGATGTTTTGCCGCAGGCGATCAGGCTGGCCGGCGGCGTGGTGGATCGGGTCGGGCTGCCGGTCGATCCCGGCAATCTGCTGGTTCTCGGCCATGTCGGCGCGGTGCCGGTGATCGTTGCGCCCGGATGCGCGCGCTCGCCGAAAGAGAATGGGTTCGACTGGGTTCTCAGTCGGCTGTTAGCCGGCGAAACACCGGAGGATGCGGTGTTGGCCGGTCTGGGTGTCGGAGGATTGCTGATGGAAATTCCAAGCCGGCCGCGGCCGCGCGAGGCGGCACGCGCGACGTTGTCCGAGCGGGATCTGGGCGCTGTTCTTCTGGCGGCCGGGCGGGCGAGCCGCATGGGCGAGGCGGGCCACAAGCTGCTTGCCGAGTTCGAGGGCGTTCCTCTGGTCCGCCGCATCGCCGAGCGGGCGCTCGATGCGCTTCAGGGGCCGCTCGTGGCGGTGACCGGGCATCGGGCGGCGGAGGTGTCAGAGGCTTTGACGCACCTGCCGCTAACCATCGTCGACAATCCGGATTTTGCGACCGGCATGGCGAGTTCACTGAAGGCGGGTCTGTCTGCGCCGGTGCTGGCCGATGTCGCGGGCGTCATGGTGCTGCTGGCCGACATGCCGGGGCTCAAGGTCGAAGATCTCGAGCGGCTAGCCGTCGCCTTCCTGGAGGCGGAGGGACGTGCGATCGTGCGGGCCGTCGCCAACGGCAAACGTGGCAATCCGGTCATCCTGCCGCGTGCCACCTTCGCCGATCTGATGCTGCTGGAGGGGGATGTCGGCGCTCGGCATGTGATCGAGACCTGTGGCCTGCCGATCATCGACGTGGAGCTTGGGGCGGCCGCGCATGTGGATGTCGATACACCCGAGGCGGTGCAGGCCGCCGGTGGTATTCTGAGGGGATGAGTGATGGACAATGCCGCCATCGAAGAAATGTTCGAGAGCCTTGGGACGATCAGCAACCGCCGTATGTTCGGCGGCAAGGGCATTTACCACCAGGGGGTGATCTTCGCGCTGGAACTTTATGACGAGATCATGCTGAAGGCGGATGCCGAGACGGCGCCGTTGTTTGCCGAAGCGGGTGCCCGGCAGTGGTCCTATGAGGGGAAATCCGGCAAGCCGGTGCTGATGCCCTACTGGACGATCCCCGATGAAGCGTTGGACGACCCTGACATCATGGCGCGCTGGAGCCGGCTTGCCTTCGAGGCGGGACTGCGGAACGCCAAAAGCTGATCCGGCTCACGATCTTTCCAGAAGCCGGATGGCTTCCTGGGTAAAAACGGAGAGTGGGGAGGGCAGGGCGTCGGTTGCGAACCAGCCGAATTCGGAGAGCTTGTCCGGCTCCGTCAGAGCCGGTTCGCCGCTGAATTCCTCGGTGAGGTAAAGCATCGAGATCCAGTGCTGGCGGTCAGCCTCGATGCGTTGCTCGCAGACGCCGAGAAATGTCACCGGCCCGATCGACAGGCCGGTCTCCTCTTCCGCCTCGCGACGCGCCGCGTCGGCGGAATGCTCCATATGATCGACCTTGCCGCCCACGATGTTCCAGTGGCCGGCTTCCGGTGCTTTCATCCGCTTGTAGAGCAGGATTTTCCCATCGCTTCGCCGGATCACGAGACCCGTGCCGAAGCCCGGAAAATCAATGCCGGGCAGGCCCATCGCCGGGCTCAGCCCTTGGCGTTGGCAACGATCAGCATGAATGCCGGGATATCGTCGCCAAAACCGACCGGTGTCGGGCCGTCATCGTCGTCACGGCGGCGACGGCGCTGATGGTCGTCGTTGGCCGGATAGGGGCGTCCCGGATTGCGGCCGCCATGCTGCTGCTTGCGATGTTCCGCCTTCTGAGGTTCTGCTGCCACGCTGTCCGTCCTTGTTTCCCGGGGTGTGATCTCTGCGACGTCATCCGCATCTTGCTCCACGCGGATGTCTGCTTTGTGACCACGCTTGCCGCGGCCACGATCTCTGTCTCTGTCTCTGTCTCTGTCTCTGTCCTTGTCGCGCTCACGGCCTTTGCCGCGCGCACGGCCGCTGTCCTGGCTCTCCATCGGAGCCGGCAGGGCGGACAGGTCGCAGTTCGCCCATTCGATCTTTTCGCCGATCAGCTTTTCGATCGCGTCGAGATATTTGGCGTCGGACTTGGTCACCAGGGTAAAGGCGCGACCGGAACGTCCAGCGCGACCGGTACGGCCGATGCGGTGGACATAGTCTTCCGCATGGATCGGCACGTCGAAATTGAAGACATGGCTGACATCGGGGATATCAAGGCCACGGGCGGCAACGTCGGAGGCGACGAGCAGCGTGATCTGGTTGTCCTTGAAACCGGCGAGCATGTTGGAGCGCGAGCGCTGGTCCATGTCGCCATGCAGCGCACCGACGGAGAAGCCGTGGCGTTCCAGCGAGCGGAACAGGTCGGCGACATCCTTCTTGCGATTGCAGAAGATGATGGCGTTCTTCAGGTCGTCCTGCGCACGGATGAGATCGCGCAACACGGCGCGCTTCTCATAATCCTTGTTGTGCGCGGCAACGAGCCGCTGTGTCACGGTCTTTGCGGTGGACGACGGCGGTGCCACTTCCACCCGCTCCGGGTTCTGCAGGAAGCGGTCGGCCAGCTTCTGGATTTCCGGCGGCATGGTGGCCGAGAAAAACAGCGTCTGGCGGGTGAACGGGATCATCTTGGCGATCCGCTCGATATCCGGGATGAAACCCATGTCGAGCATGCGGTCGGCCTCGTCGATGACGAGAATTTCGACGCCCGTCATCAGCAGCTTGCCGCGTTCGCAATGGTCAAGCAGGCGACCGGGCGTGCAGATCAGCACATCGGCACCGCGCTCCAGCTTGCGGTCCTGGTCTTCGAACGAGACGCCACCGATCAGAAGAGCGACGTTCAGCTTGTGGTTCTTGCCGTATTTTTCGAAGTTTTCCGCAACCTGCGCTGCGAGTTCGCGCGTCGGTTCCAGAATGAGCGTGCGGGGCATGCGTGCCCGGGCACGACCCTTTTCGAGCAGGGTCAGCATCGGAAGCACGAAAGAGGCCGTCTTGCCGGTCCCCGTCTGTGCGATGCCGCAAATATCGCGGCGCTGGAGGGCGGGCGGAATCGCGCCAGCCTGGATCGGCGTGGGCGTCGAATAGCCCGCGTCGGTTACAGCGGAAAGGACTTTCTGGCTCAAGCCAAGATCAGCAAATGTGGTCAAAGAGAAAACTATTTCCGTTAGGTTCCGGAGAAGAACACCGTGAATCGGATCTACATTTCGTCCGACGATGGGCGCGACATAAGCGCAATAGCCGGCAAAGTCAAGAAAAGCAGCCGTGAAGAGGCGTGAATGGTGAATTTCGCCTGCGCATGGTCAACAGCCAAGTAAGAATAAAGTTTTACATGTAGGTGGTGAGTTTCAGCCCGGCATTGAGGAACCGCATCGGGTCGATGGCATCGCCGTTGCGGCGCACCTCGTAATGGATGTGAGGGCCGGTGGAGCGCCCGGTGGAGCCAGCCCGGCCGATGACGGCGCCGGCCTCGACCTGATCACCGACCGAAACGAGAATGCTGGACAGATGGCCGAAGCGGGTGGTGATGCCCTGGCCGTGGTCGATCTCGACCATATTGCCGTAACCGCCCGAATATCCGGCAGAGATCACCTTGCCGCTGCCTGTCGCGCGCACCGCCGTGCCAACATCGGCCTCGAAGTCGATGCCCGCATGCAAAGCGAGGCGGCCGAGGAAAGGATCGATGCGGTTGCCGAACGGGCTCGTGATGTCGCGGCCCGGCGCCGGATTGGCAAAGGGCAGTTCCTTGGCGGTCTGGCGCACCGTGTCCAGACGGTTGAGTGCCGTATCCAGCCGGTCGAGCGAAGCGTCGAAGGCATTGACCCCGATCGGCTCGACGAAGGGGCCGCCGAGGCCGTTCTTGCTCTTGCCGCCATTCGCGCCGTTGTCGGCATCCTCTGCGGGAAGGGCAACACCGGTGCGGCGCATGATGGACGCCATGGCGTCGGCCTTGCGGTCGGCATTGGCCGTAAGCTCGTGGATGCGGGCGAACTGTTCCTGCTCGATCGCCTTCAGAGACAGTGTCACCTTGGAAAAGACCCGGTCGGCGCGGTCGGCCACACTTTCTCCCGCCGGCGCAAAAGCGGAGGCCGAGGATCGTGCGGCGGCGTGCGGGTCGGTCGCCAACAGACGGTCGATGGCCTTCAGGCCGCCGGCCAGCCCTGCCTGTTTTTCCTTCGGCACAGGCTGGAATGCGTTGACGGGCTGCGGGCTATCCACCGTCAGCCCCTGTTCTTCTGCGCGTTCCATCAGGTTGCCGAGCTTGCCGTGCCGGGAGAAAAGCGCATTCTGCTGTTCGAGCAGTTTTTCGACCTTCTGTTCGACCACCTGTTGATCGAGCAACTGGCGGGAGGTGATTCGGTCGAGTTGGGCACGCAGCGCCGAAATGCGGTCTTCGTAATCATGCTGGATTCGTGCCTGACGCGCCATCGATGCGGCAATCAGATCGTCCCTCAGGACGAGATAAGTGGTGGCGGCGAGATAACCTATGGTGAAGAGGGCGATGAAGCAGATCGCCGTGGCCGTCATCCACGGACGAATGACCATGTGACGCAAGCGGTCGCCGGAGGCCAGGATCAGCACATGCTGGGTTGTGCGTTTGCCAAACACGCGATGATCGCCTGTGCCTGCCACCTGTCTCTCCCGCACCTGTTCCGCCGCCCGGTCACCACTAAAACTGACTACACAATGTTAAGGTTAATGGGCGGTTAATTGTGGCGGTTTCAGCCGTTGCTGGTGGAGGTAAGCGCGCGATAAAAGGAGGGGGTCAGGCCGGCTTCGGCGCGGGCGAGGTCGTTGAAGGGCGGCTTCAGCGCGCCGCGGAAATTGGCGCGCACCAGTTGCTGAAAGGTGGCGGCCGGATCCCGCTTTTCCCGGGCGCAGAGGAAACGGAACCATTTGGCGCCGATCGCCACATGCCCCTTTTCGTCGGTGTAGATGACGTTCAGGACATCTGCAGTCTCGATATCGCCGGTCTCGCGCATCTTCTCCTGCAGTGCCGGCGTGACGTCGAGGCCGCGTGCTTCGAGGATGAGGGGCACGACGGCAAGCCGGGCCGTCAGGTCGTTGCGGGTCGCGTGTGCGGCCTGCCACAGCCCGTCATGCGCGGGCATGTCACCATAATCGGCGCCAAGCTGGCGCAGCCGCTCGCGCACCATACGGAAATGTTTCGCCTCCTCGAAGGCGACCTGCATCCAGCCGTCGAAGAAGGAATGTGGCACGGGTTCCAATGCGTAACGGGCGACGATGTCGAGCGCCAGATCGACGGCGTTGAGCTCGATATGGGCAATTGCATGCAGCAGCGCGATGCGTCCCTTGACGGTGTGCAGCGAGCGTTTCTCGACGAGTTTCGGCGGAACCAGTTCGGGTTTCTCCGGCCGGCCCGGACGATCCGGCAGCGGCGGGTCGAGCGGCGAGCGCAGGGACAGGCGGCGCTCGAACCAGCGGGTGGCCGTTTCCTGTGCCAGCGCGGTCTTGCGGTCGAGATCGGCAGAGGCGATCGCCTCGATCGTGCCGCCACGCAACGAGGCAATCTTGAGGGTTGAGGATGCGGGAGCATGGGTCATGCCCCCGTCCTTGTCACAGCGCCTTGACGGCTTCAAGTACCTCTTCGGCGTGACCGGCCACCTTCACCTTCGGCCAGACCTGCGCAACCTTGCCGTCGGCGCCGATCAGGAAGGTCGAGCGCTCGATGCCCATGTACTTCTTGCCGTACATGCTCTTTTCCTTCCAGACGCCATAGGCGTTGGCGGCCAGCTGTTCCTCGTCGGCAAGGAGCACCACCTTCAGCTCGTGCTTCTTGATGAACTTGTCGTGCTTGGCAACCGAATCAGGCGAGATGCCGATCACCGTGGCGCCAGCCGCGGCAAAGGCATCGGCCAGGCTCGTGAAGTCGATGGCCTCCGTCGTGCAGCCGCTGGTGTCGTCCTTCGGATAGAAATAGACCACCACGGGTTTGCCTGCGAAATCCGACAGCGACACGGTGCCGCCACCGTCGCGCGGCAGGGAAAAATCGGGCGCGGGCGTGCCGATTGTGATTTCAGACATGGTTTTCCTTTCTTTCGCCAGCATCTTGGGAGAGGATTGTGTCGAATGTTATATACTGGCACCTGACGGGTCCAGATCACCCGCGTGCGCGCATCGTTTCGGAAACAGAGGCAAATGGCGGAAATCAGAGGGGAAAAGGTCATTTTCCGCCGCAAGGACGTTATTGATCTGCACAGTCTGCCGTCGGCCCAGGCGCATGATCCGTTGATCGTCCATTGTCCGCCGCCCCGTTCGCGGGCGAGCGGTGTTTTGCGCTACCTCACACTCTTCGTTTTTCTGGTGCTGCTCGCCTGCGCCAGCATCTTCATTGCCATCGAAACAGGAACGATCGACAGCACGCTGCAGGCGCGGGCCCAATCGGCCCTTAGCGGCGCGATCGGCCCGCGTTACCAGGCGACGGTCGGATCGACGGCCCTGCGCTTTGATTCGGACATGCGGATCGCCATCGAGGCGCGCGATGTGGACATTACCGAGGTGGCGACCGGCGCGCACCTGACGCGCACCGGTGCGCTGCGCCTTGCGATCGATCCCCTGGCCCTGTTGCGCGGTCAGGTGTCCATTCGCCACATCGAGGCGGAAAACATCAACCTCGACACGGCGCTCCTGCCGGCCGGCGATCCGATGGATCTCGCCCAGATGCGCATCGACAGGCTGCCGGCCTGGCTCGAACAGGCCTTCCAGCGGCTGGATGAGGCACGCGGCGTCATCGAGCGCACCGGCACCGGTTCGATCAATATTTCAGGGATCCATATCCAGTTTCCGCCGGACCGTGAGGGCAATGTCTCGACGCTGGTGGTGGACGACCTGGTGTTTTCGATGTCGGAAAGCCGGCAGGTGGTTCTGACGGGGACCGTCGAACTCGATGGCCGGCCGGCCGGACTTGTCGTCAATGCCTCGTCGGTCAACGGTGTGACCCGTTCGCTGGAGGCCAAGGTATCCGGTCTCGATCTGACGCCGTTCCTGCTGCAGCGAACGGCGGACGGGACACCGCGCGAGGGGCTGCAGGGGGCGGTGACGCTGAACCTCTCCGCTTCCCGCGATACGGTGGAAACCGAACCCGCCATTCGCGCGCAGATCGACCATGCACCGAGCGTGTTTTATTTCGACGGTATCGCCCAGGACCTGACGGGCGCCGAGGTGCGGGTGGCCTATGACTTTGCCAAGCATTCGATCGAGATCCTGCCGTCCGAACTTCGGTTCGGACCGACCGTCCTGCCGCTGAGCGGCGCGGTGGTGGATCTCGACCGCATCAATGCCAACGAGACAAGACCCGGTTTCGGGCTTGACCTTCTGGTGAGCGGCGCACGCGCGCAGGGTGCCTCCGGTGCCGATGCGCCGGTCTTCTTCGACTTGAAGGCCAATGGACGGTATCTCTCTGGCGAGCGGGTGCTGGAATTCGACGACATGTTCGTCTCGAGCCCGATGGGACAGATGGCGGCATCGCTGAAACTGCGCCTGCTCGGCAATGTCTCGCCGGAAATCAGTTTCGGCGGCCAGTTGCCGCGCATGGATGTGGCCGCCGTCAAGCAGCTCTGGCCGTTCTGGATGGCGCGCAAGCCGCGCGACTGGGTGACGGCCAACATGTTTGGCGGCACCGTGACGAACGGGTCGATCTCCGTCTTCATTCCGGCAGGCAAGATGAAGGGGCCGGGTATTCCGCTGGAGCTCAACGATGACGAACTGCTCATCAGTTTCGACATTGCCGACAACCGGCTGAACATCACGAACGGCATGCCGCCGGTGCGTGACCTGAGCGGCCATTTCGACCTCAAGGGTGAGCGGCTGAAGGTCGACATCAAAAGCGCCCGTTCCTATTTCGGTTCGGGGCGCAGTATCACGGCCGAGGGGGGCGCGTTCACGATTGCCTCCACCTACACCAAACCGTTGATGGCGGATCTCAGCCTGCGATTGTCCGGGAATGCGGATGCTTTGGCGGAACTGGCCAGTTTCCCGCCCATCAATGGATTAAAAGACACGCCCTTCAAGGCGGCGGATTTTTCCGGTGATGCGACAGCCGATGTCACCGCGCGTTTCGGCCTCATCCGCGACCAGAATCCGCCGGCACCGGTCTTCACGGCGGGGATCGACCTCAAGGATGTCGATCTGGCGGCGCCGATCGAGGGCCGCAAGATCATGGATGTGACGGGCAGGCTCGATATCGACCAGAAGGCCGCGCGGCTGCATGCGAAGGCTGCTATCGATGATGTGCCGGCGGATGTCCGGCTCGTCGAGCCGATCGGTTCGGCATCCACGGTCGGGCGCGAACTCAACGTCAAGGCAACGCTCAACAATCAGCAGCGGGATCAGCTGGCGCCGGGGCTTGGCGACGTGGTCAACGGCCCGGTGGACGTGGAAATGTCGCGCCTGGATGCGGAGCGCCAGTCGGTGCAGCTTGATCTGACGCGCGCAACCCTCTCGGCGCCGTGGGTCGGCTGGCAGAAGGGGCCGGGCGTGCCGGCAAAGGCCGAACTGGAAGTGCGCGCCAAGGACGGCGTGACCGACATCAGCAAGCTGAATGTCAGCGGCGATGGTTTCGGCGTTGCCGGAAAATTGTCGTTGAACAAACAAGGACTGCAGGCGGCCGAGTTCTCACGCGTGCAGCTTTCCAGCGGCGATGATTTTGCGCTGTCGCTGCAGCGGTCAAAGTCCAGTTACGACATTGCCGTTTCCGGCAGTTCGGCCGATCTGCGGCTGATCCTCACCAAGATGAAATCGCAAGGCAGTGGGCCGAGCGAGGATGACGACGGCAGCGCCCGCATCAAGGCGAAGCTCGACCGGGTGATCGGTTTCAACGACGAAGTGCTGCGCTCCGTCAACTTCAGCGGTGCCGTGAGCAACGGTGACATGAAATCCATTGAACTCGCGGCGGTGACAGCGAGCGGGCAGGCGATCGTCGGCAAGACGCTCGGTGGTGACAGTGCCGGTACGATCACGCTCACCAGCGGTGATGCCGGGGCGGTCGCCCGGTTCGCCAATCTCTACGACCATATGCGGGGCGGCCTTTTGAACATCCGCCTCACCAATGAAGAGGCCGGTGACTGGAGTGGTTACATCGACCTGCGCGGTTTTTCGCTCGTCAACGAAAGCCGCCTGCAATCGATCGTTTCGACGCCGGTCGGCGAAGACGGACGCAGCCTGAATGCTGCCGTCAAACGCGATATCGACGTCAGCTCCGCGAAGTTCCAGCGCGGTTTCGCCCGGGTGGTCTACAGGCGCGGGGCGCTGTCGCTGGAAAATGGTGTTGTACGGGGAGAGCAGATCGGCGCGACCTTCCAGGGGATGTTGCGCGACGCGGCCGGCAACATGGACATGACCGGGACCTTCATGCCCGCCTACGGGCTGAACCGGCTGTTTGCCGAATTGCCGATCATCGGATCGATCCTGGGCAACGGACGCGACCGCGGTCTGCTCGGCATCACCTTCAAACTGACCGGTCCGTTCGACCAGCCGAAACTGGCGATCAATCCGCTGTCCATCATCGCGCCCGGCGTGTTCCGGCAGATCTTCGAGTTCCAATAAAAAAGCCCCGCCCTTGTCGGCGAGGCCTTCCGTTCATCCCGTGAGAACCGTCTGGCTTCAGGCCGGACGGACGAGGATGTGTTTCTTCTTGCCGAGCGACAGCTTGATGACGCCGTCTGCCGTCACCTCGGCGCTGCCGATCGACTGGCGTTCGTCCGACACCGGCTGATCGTTGATGCGCACTGCGCCGCCCTGGACGTGCCGGCGTGCTTCGCCGTTCGATGCGGCAAGGCCGGCGCGGACCATCAGCGCGAGAAGGCCGATCCCGGCATCCAGTTCGGTCGTCGGAACATCGACGGAGGGGAGGTTCTGCGAGAGGGCCCCCTCTTCGAAGGTCTTGCGCGCCGTTTCCGCAGCCCCTTCGGCCGCTTCGCGTCCGTGAAGGATCGCGGTGATCTCCGTTGCCAGGATCTTCTTGGCTTCGTTGATCTCGGAGCCGCCGAGGGCAGCGAGCCTTGCGATCTCGTCCATCGGCAACGTCGTGAACAGCTTCATGAAGCGCTCGACGTCGGCATCCTCGGTGTTGCGCCAGTACTGCCAGAAATCATAGACCGGCATCAGTTCGGCGTTCAGCCAGACAGCGCCCGAGGCCGACTTGCCCATCTTGGCACCGGAGGCGGTGGTGAGAAGCGGCGATGTCAGCGCGTAAAGCTGCTCTGTGCCCATCCGGTGGCCGAGATCGATGCCGTTGACAATGTTGCCCCATTGGTCGGAGCCGCCCATCTGCAGACGGCATTCATACCGCTTGGCCAGCTCGACGAAGTCATAGGCCTGGAGGATCATATAGTTGAATTCCAGGAAGGACAGCGACTGCTCCCGGTCGAGGCGCGTCTTGACGCTGTCGAAGGAGAGCATGCGGTTGACCGAGAAATGGCGGCCGACATCACGCAGGAACTCGAGGTAGTTCAGCGGGCGCAGCCATTCGGCATTGTTGATCATCAGCGCGCCGCCCTTCGGGCCGGCTTCGTAGTTCAGGTAGTTGGCGAAGACGCGTTTGATCGAGGAGATGTTCTCCTCGATCATGTCGACCGTCATCAGCTTGCGGGCCTCTTCCTTGAAGGATGGGTCGCCCACCATGCCGGTGCCGCCACCCATCAGCGAAATCGGCCGGTGGCCGGTCGCCTGGAACCAGTGCAGCATCATGATCTGTGTCAGGTGGCCGACATGCAGGCTGGAGGCCGTCGGATCGTAACCGATATAGGCCGTCACGGTTTCCTTGGTCAGCAGGTCATCCAGGCCAGTCTCGTCGGAGACCTGGTGGATGAAACCGCGTTCGTCGAGCGTGCGGAGAAAATCGGACTTGAACCTGGACATAATCAATCTCTGGCAGGTGTTGGCTGAACTGTGTGAGGCCGGCCTCTAACACTGTTTTTCAGTGGAATCACCCCAAAAGTGTGGGTTAAGGCGCGCGCCCTTCGGTTGGACGCGGTGTCGCGCCGTGACGAGGCCGTCAAACGTTAACGCTTCCTTCTTTTCGGAGCGCTACGATCGACGGTGACTGATTCAACATCGATGCGCATATGGGGAGGCCGGGGTGAACGGAGCCGACTTTTTCCTGGTGACGAACTTCCTGATCGGTCTGTCGTTTGCGGTCGTCTTCCTGATCGTTTCCACCCGCAGCCGGTCGCGCATTGCCGCCCAATGGATTGCCGCGGCTTATGCCGTTGCCTCCTTCTCGACGATTTCCGAACTGCTTGTGGCCCATACCGACTGGGTGAAGCTGTTTGCCGTTGCCGCCTTTGCGACGGTGCTGGCCGGATTGCTGCTGATCAGGGTCGGGATCGGGCGCCTCTACGGCGTACCGGCGCGCCCCGGACTTCTGATCTCGCTCTTTTGTGTGTCGATCGGGCTTGATCTTGCCATCTACGACCTGCCGCGCGGTACCTGGGTGCATTCGCTCACCTACCAGACGCCGTTTGCGCTGGCGGTCTTCTTCAGCGCCGCGGCGGTTCTGCGCTCCTCCCGTCGCACGGCCATTGACCGCGCCATGGCCGTGCTTCTTCTTGCGGCAGGCCTTCAGTTCCTCTTGAAGGCGGTGACGGCCGTGCTGGTGGGGGCGGGGCGAACGGCGGCGGATTATGTGCATTCCTATTATGCACTCGTCTCGCAGAGCATGACCGGCGTCTTCGTCGTGATCATCGGCCTGATGCTGCTCTCTGTCTTTGTGCTGGAAATCATGGCCGAGGAACGCAGCAATTCCGAGGTGGATGCGCTGTCGGAAGTGCTGAACCGGCGCGGTTTCGACAATCATTGCGATCTGGCACTGAGGCGTATCCGTGGTCCGCATGCCGTCGTGCTGTGTGATCTCGACCACTTCAAGAAGGTCAACGACACCTATGGCCATTATGCCGGAGACTGCGTCATCCGCGCCTTTGCCCAGTTGCTGCAGGCGAGCGCGCCGGACACTGCCGTCATCGGCCGGCTGGGCGGCGAGGAATTCTGCGTGATGCTGCCCGGGGTGCCGATGGATGCGGCGCTGATGTTTGCACAGGCGGTGCGGGGATCCTTCGCCGTACAGGCAATGCCGAACATGCCGCACGGTTTTCGCATGACGGCGAGTTTCGGTGTCGCGACATTCCACAATGCCGTGGAGCTTTCGGCGGCGATCCGTAATGCCGATGGCGCGCTCTACGATGCCAAGGCCTCCGGGCGTAACTGCGTGCGCAGCCACCGGGAACGCAGCGGTGTCTCGCTGGTCGTACTCTGACGCAGCAGAAACAAAAAAACGGCCCCGAAGGACCGTTTTCCAGATGCGATTTGAACCGGATCAGCGAATGCGCTTGGCGGCAGGTTCCGGCACGAGTTCGCCGTTCAGGCGACGGTCGAGATAATCCTCGCATTCGCCCATCAACTGCTCCACCTGACCGTTGAAGAAGTGGTTCGCCCCTTCGACCGTGCGGTGGGTAATGAGAATACCCTTCTGCGTCTTCAGCTTCTCGACGAGCGTGTTGACGTCCTTCTCCGGTGCCACCTTGTCCGAATCGCCGTTGATGATCAGGCCGGAGGAGGGGCAGGGGGCGAGGAAGGAGAAGTCATAGATGTTCGGCTGCGGCGCGATCGACAGGAAACCTTCGATTTCCGGACGGCGCATCAGAAGCTGCATGCCGATCCAGGCGCCGAAGGAATAACCGGCCACCCAGCAGCTTTTCGAATCGGGATGCAGGCTCTGCACCCAGTCGAGGGCGGACGCCGCATCCGACAGCTCACCAGCGCCATGGTCGAATTCGCCCTGGCTGCGGCCGATACCGCGGAAATTGAAGCGGAGCGTCGTAAAACCGCGCTTCTGGAACATGTAGAAAAGCTGGTAGACGATCTGGTTGTTCATCGTGCCGCCGAACTGCGGGTGCGGGTGCAGGATGAGGGCGATCGGTGCGTTTTTTTCCTTCGACGGCTGGTAGCGGCCTTCGAGACGGCCTGCGGGGCCGTTGAAAATGACTTCGGGCATCGTGACTCCGGTCAGCTTTTTGACGTTTCCAACCGTTTCATGACGGCTTTGACTTGACGAAGCCGGTCACCTTTTCTAGAAACAGTTTAGAACCATTCGAAACTTGAGGCGGTAAGGCCGCCCAGTTGGTCGTCTCATACGGCATGCACGACGAAAATTTCAAGGGAAATGCGTCGCTGCCGCTGATCTAGACCTGGAACCGTGGCGGACAATGGCAAGAAGACGGGCATATCTGGACTGGAACGCGACCGCGCCACTTGGTGATGCGGCAAGGCGCGCCATGATGGAGGCCTATGAGCTGCCCGGCAATGCCTCCTCCGTGCATGGCGAAGGACGTGCCGCGCGTGCCGGCATCGACCGGGCGCGTCGGCAGGTGGCCGCTCTCGTTGGTGCCGATCCGCAGCATGTAACCTTTACCAGTGGCGCGACCGAAGCCGCCAATCTCGTGCTGACCCCGGACTACCGCATGGGCCGCGCGCCGCTTGCCGTCAGCCGGCTTTATGTCTCGGCAATCGAACATCCCGCCATCCGCGAAGGCGGGCGATTCGCCAAGGCCGATGTGGTGGACGTGCCGGTGACGGCGCAAGGTATCCTTGATCTTGGCGCTCTGGCCGCGCTTCTGGATGCCCACGATGGCGCAACCGGACTGCCGATGGTGGCGCTCATGCTGGTCAACAACGAGACCGGCGTCATCCAGCCGGTCGCAGAGGCGGCGAAGATCGTGCATGCCAAGGGTGGACTGCTGGTGGTCGATGCGGTGCAGGCGGTGGGGCGTATTGCTGTCGATATGACCGTGCTGGACGCGGACTTCCTGATCCTGTCCTCGCATAAGATCGGTGGTCCGAAGGGTGTCGGCGCGCTTGTCTCGCGCGGCGAGGTGATGATGCCGCGCCCGCTGATCCACGGCGGTGGCCAGGAAAAGGGACATCGCTCGGGCACGGAGAATTTTCCGGGCATTGTCGGTTTCGGAGCTGCGGCAGAGGTCGCCGCTCAAGACCTTGATGCCCGCAATCAACGGATCGGTGCCTTGCGGGCGCGCCTGGAGAAGGGAATGCGAGACGCGGCGGCGGACGTCGTCGTTCACGGATCGGATGTGGCGCGGGTTGCCAATACGACCTTCTTCACCCTGCCGGGTTTGAAGTCGGAGACCGGGCAGATCGCGTTCGATCTCGAAGGCGTTGCGTTGTCGGCCGGTTCGGCCTGCTCGTCCGGCAAGGTGGGGCAAAGCCATGTGTTGGCGGCCATGGGCTGCGATCCGGACATGGGCGCGCTGCGTATCTCGCTGGGAGCGGAAACAACGGACGATGACATCGATGCGGCGCTGGCCGCATTCACAAAAATTGCCGCCCGGCGCACTGGCGCCGGCAGGGCGGCATAAGCGTTACCTTAATTGCGGAAACGCAAAAATCTGCTTGCCAAAAGGTGGGAAAACCGCCTTCTGGCGCCTACATGAAGGCGGATCCCGCCAAGAACTGACAAGCTGCCGGACCCTTGATTCCGGCAAGATTGGAGAATGACCATGGCTGCCGTGCAGGAAACCATCGATCAGGTTCGCCAGATCGATGTCGACCAGTACAAATACGGTTTCGAAACCGAGATCGAAGTCGACAAGGCTCCGAAGGGGCTGTCGGAAGAGATCATCCGCTTCATTTCCGCCAAGAAGCAGGAGCCGGACTGGATGCTCGAATGGCGTCTTGACGCCTATCGCCGCTGGCTTTCAATGGAAGAGCCCAGCTGGGCGCGCGTCGACTACCCGAAGATCGATTTCAACGACATCTATTATTACGCGGCGCCGAAGACGACGTCTGGTCCGAAGTCGCTGGACGAGGTCGATCCGGAACTGCTGAAGGTCTATGAAAAGCTCGGTATTCCGCTGAAGGAACAGGAGATCCTGGCCGGCGTCGACAAGCCGCGCGTTGCCGTCGATGCCGTGTTCGACAGTGTCTCCGTCGTGACGACCTTCAAGAAGGAACTCGCCAAGGCCGGCGTGATCTTCATGTCGATCTCGGAGGCCATCCGCGAATACCCGGATCTGGTGAAGAAATATCTCGGCTCCGTGGTGCCGACGACCGACAATTATTACGCGACGCTGAACTCGGCGGTCTTCACGGACGGCTCCTTCGTCTATGTGCCCAAGGGCGTTCGTTGCCCGATGGAACTGTCGACCTATTTCCGCATCAACGAAAAGAACACCGGCCAGTTCGAGCGCACGCTAATCATCGCCGACGAGGGCGCCTATGTGTCCTATCTCGAAGGCTGCACGGCGCCGCAGCGCGACGAGAACCAGCTGCATGCGGCCGTCGTCGAGCTCGTCGCGTTGGACGATGCCGAGATCAAGTATTCGACCGTGCAGAACTGGTACCCGGGCGACAAGCAGGGCAAGGGCGGCATCTACAACTTCGTCACCAAGCGTGGCGATTGCCGTGGCGATCGTTCCAAAATCTCCTGGACTCAGGTGGAAACCGGTTCGGCGATCACCTGGAAATATCCGAGCTGCATCCTGCGTGGTGACGACAGCCGCGGCGAGTTCTACTCGATCGCCGTGTCGAACGGTCACCAGCAGATCGACAGCGGCACGAAGATGATCCATCTCGGCAAGAACACGTCGAGCCGCATCATCTCGAAGGGCATTGCCGCTGGCGTCTCGCAGAACACCTATCGCGGCCAGGTGTCTGCGCATCGCAAGGCGACCAATGCCCGCAACTTCACGCAGTGCGATTCGCTTTTGATCGGCGACCGCTGCGGTGCGCATACGGTGCCCTATATCGAGGCGAAAAACTCGTCGGCGCAGTTCGAGCATGAGGCGACCACCTCGAAGATCTCCGAAGACCAGCTGTTCTATTGCCTGCAGCGCGGTATTCCGGAAGAGGCGGCGATTGCGCTGATCGTCAACGGCTTCGTCAAGGAAGTCATCCAGGAACTGCCGATGGAATTCGCCGTGGAAGCGCAGAAGCTGATCGGGATTTCGCTGGAAGGATCGGTTGGCTGACCGTCAGGTGTTGTCATCCTCGGGCTTGACCCGAGGATCCACGGCTTGAGGCTTGCGCAGAGAACGCGAATTTATGGATCCTCGGGACAAGCTCGAGGATGACGAATTGGGCGCCGGGATGGCGCAGACGAAGACAGGCGGCTTTGAACCGCCCTATGAACAGGAACATGAAGATGCTTGAAATCAAGAACCTGCACGCCCGCATCGCCGAAGACGGCACCGAGATCATTCGCGGTCTGAACCTGACCGTGAAGGCCGGTGAAGTGGCCGCCATCATGGGGCCGAACGGCTCGGGCAAGTCGACGCTTTCCTACATTCTCTCCGGCCGCGAAGACTACGAAGTCACCGAGGGCGAGATCCTTTACAACGGCGAGAACATCCTGGAACTCGACCCGGCCGAGCGTGCTGCAAAGGGCATCTTCCTCGCCTTCCAATATCCGGTCGAAATTCCGGGCGTTGCCACCATGCAGTTCCTGAAGGTGGCGATGAACGAGCAGCGCAAGGCGCGCGGCGAGGCGGAACTGACAACGCCGGACTTCATGCGCCGCGTCAAGGAAGCCGCCGCCGAACTGAAGATCAATCCGGACATGCTGAAGCGCCCGCTGAACGTTGGTTTCTCCGGTGGCGAGAAGAAGCGCGCCGAGATTCTGCAGATGGCACTGCTGGAGCCTAAGCTGTGCGTTCTTGACGAAACCGATTCCGGCCTCGACATCGACGCGCTCAAGATCGTCGCCGATGGCGTCAATGCGCTGAAGTCGCCGGATCGTGCCGTGATCGTCATCACCCACTACCAGCGCCTGCTCGACTACATCGTGCCGGACACGGTCCACGTTCTCTACAAGGGCCAGATCATCCGCACGGGCGACAAGAGTTTGGCGCTCGAACTGGAAGCCAACGGCTACGCCGACATCATCGGCGAAGCGGCCTGAGGGCAGTGGCGAAAGGATTATTGGCATGAACATGCAGACGACAAGCCGGCTGACTGCCGCGGAATCTGCGCTGATCGAGGCCTATAACCAGCAGGTCGGCGACCTGCCGGGCAATGGTGCCGTGATTAGTGCACGCGATCGGTTGCTGGAGGATCTGAAGACCAATGGTCTTCCGACGCGCCGGGTGGAAGCCTGGCATTACACGGACCTGAAGACGTTGCTGCGCGCCGTTCCGGCAGCGCAGCCTGCATCGACGTTCGCCGCACCCGCGGCGCTCGTCGAGGCGGCTTCCGTGATCGTGATGCGGGATGGCAGAAGCGATTCCAGGGCCGCCGTCGACGGCATTGTCCTCGGTTCCTTTGCGGACATGTTGCGTGAGGGCACCGCGGCGCCCGGCCTTTCCGTCATCGACCGCGATGATACGATCGGCAAGATCAATGGCAGTTTCGTGCGCGACGGTTATGTACTGGAATTCCCGGAAGGCGCCGAGATCGAGCAGCCGATCGAGATCCAGGCGCTGCACGGTGCGGGCCAGGTCCATACGCGCTTCCCGGTCAGCTTCGGTGCGCGCTCCAAGGCAACCGTGATCGAACGCCATATGGCGAGCACCGAGGGCCAGGCACTTGTCTCCACCGTCAGCGACATTTCGCTGGAGGATGGTGCCGAGGTAACCTGGATCGTGCTGCAGGAGCAGGGTGCGTCCGATACCCATCTCGGCCAAGTGCGCATTCGCGTGGGGGCAGATGCCAAGCTGCGTCTCTTCGTCATCAATGCCGGCGGCAAGCTGGTGCGTCAGGAGCTGCGCATTGACGTGGCGGGCGAGGGCTCTGACCTGCAGCTGCGAGGCGTCAATCTGCTCGGCGGCGATACACATACCGATGTGACGCTGGTGCTGGGTCACAATGTGCCGAACACCACTTCGACGGAAATCTTCCGCAACGTGGTGTTCGATCGCGCCCGCGGCGTGTTCCAGGGCATGATCAAGGTTGCCCTCGACGCCCAGAAGACCGATGCGCGTATGGCCTGCAACACGCTTCTGATGTCGGACGATGCCGAGTTCGCCGCCAAGCCGGAGCTCGAGATCTTTGCCGATGACGTGCAGTGCGGTCACGGTGCGACGGTCGCCGATATCGACGACAACCATCTTTATTACCTGATGGCCCGCGGCATTCCGCGCAACAAGGCACGCGCCATGCTGGTCAACGCCTTCGTGGCGGAGATCGTCGAGGAGCTGGAGGACGAGGCGCTCGTCGAGGCACTCGAAGCGATCGTCAGCCGCTGGCTGGAAAAACATGCCTGATACGATGCCGGCGGGACGTTCAGTCGCCGCCGGCATTCTCCCGGCAGGCAGAGCGTGCCGCCGAATTTACGGGATGGCCATCCATGACCTATGATGTCGAAGCGATCCGTCGCGACTTTCCGATCCTCACCACGATGGTGCACGGCAAGCCGCTCGTCTACCTGGACAATGGCGCCTCCGCGCAGAAGCCGCAGAGCGTGATCGACGCGATTTCGCATGCCTATTCGCATGAATATGCCAATGTGCATCGCGGCCTGCATTACCTGTCGAATGCCGCCACCGAAGCCTATGAAGCGGCACGCGAAAAGGTGCGCCGTTTCCTCAATGCGCCGTCCATCGACGATATCGTCTTCACCAAAAATTCGACCGAGGCGATCAATACGGTCGCTTATGGCTGGGCCATGCCGCATCTGAAGGAAGGTGACGAGATCGTTCTGACGATCATGGAGCACCATTCCAACATCGTGCCCTGGCACTTTTTCCGCGAACGACAAGGCGTCAAGCTGGTCTGGGTGCCGGTGGATGACGAGGGCGCCTTCCATCTCGAAGATTTCGAAAAATGCCTGACGGACAAGACACGGCTGATCGCCATGACGCATATGTCGAATGCGCTCGGAACGGTCGTGCCGATCAAGGACGTCTGCCGCATCGCCCATGAGCGCGGCATTCCGGTGCTGGTCGACGGCAGCCAGGGCGCCGTGCACATGCCGGTCGACGTGCAGGATCTCGGCTGCGACTGGTACGTGATGACCGGCCACAAGCTTTACGGCCCCTCCGGCATCGGCGTGCTTTACGGCAAGAAGGAGCGGCTCTACGAGATGCGGCCATTCCAGGGCGGCGGCGAGATGATCATCGACGTCGACCAGGAGTTCGTCACCTATAATGATCCGCCGCACCGGTTCGAGGCCGGCACGCCACCGATCGTGCAGGCGATCGGGCTTGGGTTTGCGCTGGACTACATGGAGAAGATCGGACGCGACGCGATTGCCGCGCACGAGGCGGATCTGACGGCCTATGCGACCGAACGGCTGACGGCGATCAATTCGCTGCGCATCATCGGCAATGCGCCGGGCAAGGGGGCGATCTTCTCCTTCGAACTCGCCGGTATCCATGCCCATGACGTGTCGATGGTGATCGACCGCAAGGGCGTTGCGGTGCGTGCCGGGACCCATTGTGCCATGCCGCTCTTGAAACGGTTCGGTGTGACCTCCACTTGCCGGGCATCCTTTGCGATGTATAACACGCGCGCCGAAGTGGACGCGCTGGCCGATGCGCTGGATTATGCGCGCAACTTCTTTGCCTGAGGACAGACACATGTCGACCGAAGAAACCATTCCGAAGTGGGATGCCCGCGAAGGCATCATCAACTCGCCGATCCCGGCGGACGAACTCGCCCGCCTGTCCGATGACATCGTTGCGGCGTTGAAGACCGTCTATGATCCGGAAATCCCGGCGGATATTTTCGAACTCGGTCTCGTCTACAAGATCGACATCGAGGACGACCGCATGGTGAAGATCGTCATGACGCTGACCGCGCCCGGCTGCCCGGTCGCCGGCGAAATGCCGGGCTGGGTGGAAAATGCCGTCAGTGCGGTCGAGGGCGTGTCCGGTGTCGAGGTCGAGATGACGTTTGATCCGCCGTGGACGCCGGAGCGCATGTCGGAAGAGGCGCAGGTGGCCGTCGGCTGGTATTGAACCGGCCGATGCGTTCGTGTTTTTCCGCATGCACGCGGAATCCGCATCATGGCGCGCGCATCCCTTTCGTCTCGAACTGACCGAAGACGTGTCGTCGCATTGAGGTGGAGTTTGAGCGTCACAGTGCCTCCAGGGGGCGCTGACGCGGGGTTATTGATCGAGCGCCGCCTTGCGCCTACATTGACAAGAGAAACCGCCGGGCCTTGAACCCGGATGGCGTGAAGGAGAATGAGCCCATGGGCTTTGCAGTGATGACCATGACCGATGCCGCCGCGAACCGCGTGAAGGCGATCGTCGAAAAATCCGGCCCCGATGCGAAGGGCATTCGCGTCGGCATCAAGAAGGGCGGATGCGCCGGCATGGAATACACGGTCGATCTGGTGACCGAACCGAATGCCAAGGACGATCTGATCGAACACGCAGGTGCGAAGGTCTGGATCGAGCCGTCGGCGGTTCTTTACCTCCTCGGCACGCAAATGGATTTCGAGGTGACGAAGATGCGGTCGGGTTTCACCTTCATCAACCCGAACCAGACATCGGCCTGCGGCTGCGGCGAATCGGTCGAGCTGAAACCGGCGGATCTGGCGGCTTTGGCGCGCGAACGGGCAGGCGAGGCGACGCCGGCCTGAGGACAGCGGCGCTCCGTCGTCCCCTCCGTCACAATTTTTCAGACAGATAATCGAGCAGCCGTTCGGTCGCAGCGGCAGCTTCCGTTGTGTCGCGTTTCTGGATGGCGCGGATGACGCTGACATGCAGGCTGACCGAGCGGTCCATCGCCTCGATGGTGGCAGTCGCGAACCAGAGGCGCCGCGAATGGGTCTGCAGGGCGGCAAGCGAGCCGGTCAGGAAGCGGTTCGGGCAGGCTTCCTCCACGAGGTCATCAAAACGTTTGTCGGCGGCGAGGAAAGCCTGCATGTCCGCCATCGCGGCGGCGGCTCCCATCTCGCGCGCACAATCGATCAGGCGCTCCCGTTGGCGCTCGTCAGCGTGACTTGCGACCAATGAGGCCGCATAGGGCTCCAGGCGGCGCCTGACCGCCAGAATCTCCCGGTGGTCGGACGCGACGATTTCGCTGATCTGAAGGCCGATACGCGGCCTGACCGTGATCAGCCCCTGCCATTCAAGTTTCTGGATTGCCTCTCGCACCGGCGTGCGGCCGTGGCCCGACAGGTCGATCAGCTGTTTTTCCGTCACCAGCGCGCCGGGCGCGATCCGCAGAGTGACGATCATCTGCTCGAGCGCACGATAAGCCTGACGGGCAAGCGAATTGGACGACGGTGGCGTGTCGAAAATCTCCATCCTTTTCTGATATATCAGATCGAGACCCGGTACAAATCCAGATCGGTTGGGATCTGATATATCAGGCTCCTCGATCACTCGTGCCGCAGGGCTTCGATTGGGTTCAACTGGGCTGCACGGCGGGCCGGGAAATAACCGAAGACGACGCCGATCAGGGCGGAAAAGGCAAAAGCGATGGCGATGATCGTCGGGCTCACCACGAAGGGCACGTTGAGCAGGCTGACGACGCCATAGGCCAGGCCGAGGCCGGTCAGGATGCCGGTGACGCCACCGAAGACGGAGAGCATCACGGCCTCCACCAGGAACTGGGTGAGGACCTGGCCTTCCAGGGCGCCGATCGCCAGGCGGATGCCGATCTCGCGGGTGCGTTCCGTGACCGAGACCAGCATGATGTTCATGATGCCGATGCCGCCGACCAGCAGGCTGACGGCGGCGACCGCACCCAGAAGGCCGGTCAGCAGCGTCGTGGTGCCGGTCATGGCGGAGGCGATCTGGGTCATGTCGTTAACGGAAAAATCGTCGTCCTTGCCGATGGCGATGCGTCGGCGTTCCCGCAGCAGGCTTTCCACATCGGCCTGCACCTTGGATGTCGACACCCCGTCTTCCGCCGAGAGCGTAATGGTGGAAATCGTGGTCGTGCCGCCGAGGCGCCGCTGGTGCAGCTTGAGCGGCATCAGCACGGTATCATCCTGATCGTCGCCCATGCCGGACTGGCCCTTGGTGGTCAGCACGCCGATGATCGGGCAGGCGACATTGCCGACACGGATCATCAGGCCCACGGGATCGGCCGAACCGAACAGTTCGCGGCGCACCGTCTGGCCGACGATGCAGGCAGCGGTGCCGCGTTCCTCGGAGGGCAGGAATTCGCGGCCGAGCGCCAGCGGCCAGTCCTGCGCCACCAGATAGTCATTGGTCGTGCCGATGATGCTGGTCGAGCGGTTCTGGCCGCCGGCAATCACGGTGGCGGTCGTACGGTTGATCGGGGCCACGGCCCTCAGACCCGTTACTTGGTCACGGATGGCCTCCACGTCCGAATCGCTGAACCGTTTGGCCTCGGTACTGGCGCGCCCGGGACCCCATTGGCCGGGACGCACGAAGAGCGTGTTGGTGCCGAGCCGTGACAGTTCCTGGCGCACCTGCGCGGTCGTGCCATTGCCTACCGTCACCATGGCGATCACGGCGGCAACGCCGATGACGACGCCGAGCACGGTCAGGAAGGAACGCAGCAGGTTGCGGCTGATTGCCCGCCAGGCCAGCCGGATGGTTTCAAACAGCATGGGCAGGCTCCTGTCCGGCGGCGCTGTCGGAGGCAAGCCTGCCGTCGACGAAACGCAGCTGCCGCTCGGCATAAGCGGCGATGTCTTCCTCATGCGTGACCATGATCACGGTAATTCCCTGGTCGCGGTTCAGCCGGGTGATGAGCTCCATGATCTCGACGCTCGTCTTCGTATCGAGATTGCCGGTCGGTTCGTCGGCAAGCAGCACCGCAGGGCTGGTGACGATGGCGCGTGCAATCGCAACGCGCTGCTGCTGGCCGCCGGAAAGTTCCTGTGTCGTGTGGTTTTCACGCCCCTTGAGCCCGACCTGCTCGAGTGCGGCCAGTGCCAGCGTCCGGCGTTCGCGGCCTTCCATGCCGCGATAGACGAGCGGTAGTTCGACGTTTTCCACGGCGGATGTGCGGGCCAGCAGGTTGAACCCCTGGAAGACAAAACCCAGCATATGGCGGCGCAGCAGCGTCAGTTGCTGCCGGTCGAAGCCACTGGTCGGGACACCCTGGAACAGGTAGTCGCCGGAGGAGGGCACGTCGAGACAGCCGAGAATGTTCATGGCAGTCGATTTGCCCGACCCGGACGGCCCCATGATCGAAACGAACTGGCCGGCGGAAATGGAGAGATCCACCTGATCGAGCGCGCGGATCGTCGCTTCGCCGCGCCCGTAATAACGGGAGACCTTGCGAAACTCGATGAGGGGGTGCTCCTGCATGTCGGGCAGCTCCTCAGTTCGAACGGGTGGAAGCGGATGTGATGAGCGCATCCCCTTCCTGTATGTCACCCGATTTGACGATGGTGAACTGACCGTCCGTGGCGCCGGTTTCCACCATGACGCGGCGTGGCTGTCCGTCGGTCAGCACGAAGACCGGCCGTCTGGTCTGGCTGCTCTGGTCCTGATCCTGCTGCCGGTTTCGGGAACCGCCGGGCGGACGCGGCGGCGAAAAGAGCCGGCTCAGCATGCTGCCGCTGCTGCGCTGTGTGGTGGCCGGCGGTGAATAGCGAAGGGCGCCGTTCGGCACCAGCAGCGTGTCCTTGACCGCCTGCACGGTGATGTCGGCCGTGGCCGTCATGCCTGGACGCAGGAGCAGATCCTCGTTGTCGACCGACAGGATCGCCTTGTAGGTCACGACGTTCGAGACCGTTTCCGAAGCGAAACGGACCGTCTTGATGCGGGCAGGGAAGGTGCGTTCCGAATAGGCGTCGACGGTAAAGGTGGCCGGCTGGTTTTCCCGCACCTGGCCGACATCCGCTTCGTCGACGGAGACCTGCAGTTCCATACGCTTCAGGTCGCCGGCAATGGTGAAAAGCACCGGCGCGGAAAGCGACGAGGCCACCGTCTGGCCGGGATCGACATCCCGGGTCAGTACAACGCCATCGATCGGCGAGACGATCTTTGCCTTGGCCAGGTTGACTTCTGCGAGCCTCAGGTCGGCTTCGGAGGAGAGAACCGAGCTTTCGTTCATTTCCTTCGTCGCGACCGCCGAATCATAGGCGTATTGCGCCGTGTCGAGGTCCTGCTGGCTGGAAATGCTCTTGTCGACGAGCGATCTCAGCCGTTCGAGCTTGATGCGCGCCGAGTTCAGTTCGGCATCGGCCTTCACAACGTTCGCCTTGGCGGAGGCAAGTTTGGCGCGGGCGCTCTGCACATCCGCCTGCAGTTTGTTCGTGTCGAGTTCGGCGAGCACCTCGCCGGCCTTGACCGGGCTGTTATAGGTGACGTTGACCTTACGCACCGTTCCCGACAACTCGCTCGAAATGTCGACCTGGTCTGTCGGCTCCAGCGACCCGGTGGCCGTGACGATGACGGAAAGGTCGCCGCGCTTGACGGGTTGCGTCGTGTAGGTGAAGGCCGGGCCATCCTGGTTGAGGTAGAAATAGGCGCCTGCACCGCCGCCTGCCAGGATGGCGAGGGTCAGCGGCCACACGAACCAGCGCGAGCGCCGGCGCTTGCCGCGCGAGGATGCCAGAATGGCGGCAAGGTCGGGTGCCGTCTGCGGCTTGTGTTGGCCCGGTTCCCCAGTCTGTTGGTTCAAAGCGTCACCCGTAATCATGAGTTGAACGAGGCGGCCCAAGCGGGCGCCCTGGCGGCAAAATGCGCGCTCTGGTGTGTGGAGTGCAAATGGCATGTTCATTGCCGCTCTCCAAATGAAAAAACGGTAAGGTGTTTGGCTGGCCCGACCACACACCGCCCCTTGCGCTTTTCTTCACCGCCTCCGCATCTTTTGCTCTGTCCGATCGTTCTTGTTGGAGACTGACAAAAGGAGAGTGTCATGATCGACCAGAACCAGATTCGGGAACATCAGGAAGTCATCGGTGCGGATGGTGCACATGTCGGCACCGTCGACCGCGTCGAAGGCGGGCGCATCAAGCTGACCAAGACGGATAGCGGCGAAGGTGCGCATGAGGGGCACCACCATTTCATCCCGCTTTCGCTTGTTGCCGACATCGAGGCAAACCGTGTGCGCCTTTCGGCAAAGGGTGCGGATGCGGTGAGCTTCGAAGAGGAAGAGGGCGGCAAGGCGACCCACTGAGTTTAGGGGTCCGTCCAAACAGGATCCGCGCGAACAGCGCCTGTGGACAAAACCGGCAGTTTTTTGTTTCTCGCGGGTTGACCGCGGGAAACACCACGAATATGTTCCGCGCACTTTCGGCGGGGCTGATTTGCTCCGTTGCGTGAGAGCGTAGCTCAGCCGGTAGAGCAACTGACTTTTAATCAGTAGGTCCAGGGTTCGAATCCCTGCGCTCTCACCACTTTCTCCCCGATAAATCGACCTTCGTACCGGCCTTTCCACATTTCCGTTGGGCGTTTGCCCTTACGCTTCATGGCGTATTCAGAAACTATTTACTATAACCCTGACGCTACGTGACTTCGGGGGTTTTCATGATGCGTCTGGTTGTTTTCTGCGTGGGGCTTTTCGGGCTCCTGATTCTCGCCTCGTGCCATTCCATGTCGAAAGAGGAATGCATGGCCGCCGACTGGCGGGTGATTGGTGATGCTGATGGCGCGGCGGGTTACAGCCCGCAGGATCGGTTCGGCGCGCATGTCGAATCCTGTGCCCGCGTCAAGATCGTACCGGACCAGACCAAATGGAACGAAGGATATCAGGTGGGCCTGCAGCGCTATTGCACGCCGCTCAACGGTTTGGCGCGCGGCGAGGCAGGCGACACCTATTACAGCGTCTGCCCACCGCAGACGAGCGAGGGTTTTCTGCGCGGTTACGGTCTCGGCCGCAAGCTTCACGACGCGCGGTCGCGGCTTGATTCGTTGCGGGGCGAGATCAGCTCGAAGGAAAGCCGCATGGATGAGCGTTATCGCGCCCTGAAAGAGGCGAAGGACGACAACCAGCGACGCAATATCCGCAACGAGATCGACGATCTCGACCGCGACATCCGCCGTGCCCAGCGGGAAATCTCCGACCGCCAGTATGATGTCGATCAGGCGCAGCGGGATGTCGACTGGTTCCGCGCCAATCCGAAGGCGCCGTTGCCGGTGCCGGGTTACTGACGGAGCGACGAAGGCCGGCCTCTGCGGGTTGACGTCACGGGAACGGAGAGACCGGTGATGATCGACTGGAGTTATATCCAGGCGGAGTGGGACTGGGCCGGCCATATTGTCGAGGCGCTGGCCATCGCCCTTGTGGTTGCCCTTCTCTTTCGGCCCTGGGTTGCGACGCGCCCGGCGCTGGCGCTCGGTCTCGTTTTTGCGATCGGCCATTTCCACGGCCGTGAAAAACGGGACTACGAGGTGAGCGTCGCCATGCCGCCGCCGCAGATTGACGCCTATGCCTTGTGGCGCTGGTCCTTTGATCAGATGACGGATTTCTGGCCGGTGGCGGTGGTCTGCTGCGGGCTTCTGTTTCTGCTCTGGTGGCGGGGCCGCAGAGATGTTTGAGTGCCGGCGGCGGGCGTTGCGCGGCATCATGCCTCTGTCCTCTACAGCAAAAGGTGATTGGCAGGCCGTGCCGTGTGACCGTATGAGGGGGCGAACGTGATGCGGAGCAGACCTTGTCGATTGCCGAAATTTCCCTGCTGAGTGCGCTTCTGGCCGGAGCGCTGTCGTTTCTGTCGCCCTGCGTGCTGCCTCTGGTGCCACCTTATCTCTGCTATATGGCCGGCATTTCCGTCGATCAGTTCCGGGGTGAGGCGCGGGTAGAGACCGTCACGGCACGGCGGGCGGTGATGTTCTCGTCACTGTTCTTCACGCTGGGTTTTGCCACCGTCTTCGTGGCGCTTGGGGCTGGCGCCACCTCGATCGGCGTGTTGTTGCGCCAGCACATGGATCTTCTCTCCAAGATCGGTGGGCTGATCATCATCATCATGGGGCTGAATTTTCTTGGCCTCTTCCGCATCGGCTTTCTGTCGCGGGAGGCGCGTTTCCAGTCGGGCGGAAAACCGGCGACGATCTCCGGCGCCTATGTGATGGGCCTGGCTTTCGCCTTCGGCTGGACCCCGTGCATCGGTCCGGTGCTGGGCGCCATACTCGGCATTGCCGCCTCGCGCGAGACGGTGGGAGACGGGGCGATCCTGCTGGCCATCTATTCGCTGGGGCTTGCCGTTCCTTTCTGGATCGCCGCAGCGTTTTCCGGCGCCTTCATGCGGTTCCTGTCGCGTTTCCGCCGGCATCTCGGCACCGTGGAAAAGATCATGGGCGGGCTTCTGGTCGCCACCGGCCTTGCCTTCATCTTTGGTTTCGTCAGCGACATGGCGATCTGGTTCCAGCAGACCTTTCCAATCCTGATGCAAATCGGTTAAGCCAGCACACGACGCCCCGCCGCAACCGGTGCGGGAGCGGAGGAATATCATGGCAGCCATTCTCGCGCTTCTTTTTCCCTTCTTCGGCCTGATCCTGATCGGACATGTCGCCGCCAGGGTCTCCCGGCAGGGGGCGGAAGCGCTGGGCTGGATGAACATCTTTATCGTCTATGCGGCCCTGCCGGCTTTGTTCTTCAAACTGGTGTCGCGCACGCCCATCGAGGATCTCACGCGCGTCGATTTTATCCTGACGCAACTTGCGGCGACCTATGCGGTCTACGCGCTGGTCTTCCTTGTCGGCTTCGTCATCCGGCGCGCCAGCTTTGGCGACTGCACGATCCAGGCCTTCGGCGGCGCCTATGGCAATATCGGTTATATGGGGCCGGGCCTTGCGTTGCTCGCGCTCGGCGACCAGGCGGCGGTGCCGGTGGCGCTGATCGTCTGTTTCGAAAACGCCCTGCATTTCATCACGGCACCGGCGATGATGGCGCTTGCCGGTGGCGACAAGCGGCCGCCGCTCACTCTCGCAGCCGATGTCGTCAAACGGGTCGTTTTGCACCCGTTCATCCTGTCGACGGCGGCAGGTTTTGCAGTGGCGGCGCTTGATTTTCAGTTACCCGACGCCGCGTCCCGGCTGGTCGATTATCTGGCGCAGGCAGCAGCGCCCTGCGCACTGTTTGCGATGGGTGTGACACTCGCGCTTCGGCCGCTGAAACGTGTGCCGGTCGAGATCGGTTACATCGCTCTGGCCAAGCTCGTGCTGTTGCCGGCCGTCATGTACGGGGCGCTCAGTGCCGTCGGCGGCATCGAACCGATCTGGATGTATTCGGCGGTGCTGCTTGCCGCACTTCCGACCGCGACGAATGTCTTCGTCATCAGCCAGCATTACGGCGTGTGGCAGGAACGGGCCTCCGCCACGGTGCTGATCACCACGGTGCTGTCGATCCTGACGCTGCCGGTGGTGCTTTACCTGATCTCAGCCGGCCTGCTTCCGGCTGAAGGGATGCCGTAAGGTCTCGGCCAGATCCTTGAGGCTGCGGCCAGGCTCGATGCCTTCGCGCATCAGGACGTTGCGCAAGGGGCCGACCGCGGTCAACAGATGCAGGCCCGCGGCGCGTGCCACCTGCATGGGCAGGAAATCCGAGAGCAGCGAGCGGTTGAGGAGATCCACACCGAAGGTGCGGGTCATGATGTCCGGCCGGCGCTTGCGGTTGAAACGGTCGCCGAAATCGGCGCCGATCGGGCTGTCGCCGCTTGTCTTCAGCAAATCGACCAGTTCCATCACGTCGCGCAGCGACAGATTGAGGCCCTGCGCGCCGATCGGCGGAAAGGCGTGTGCTGCCTCGCCGATAAGCGCCACGCGTCCCTTGCCGAAACGTTCGGCCATCAGGCTGGAAAGCGGCCAGGATTCGGCGCCGGGCTCGACCGTCACCTTGCCGAGCATCGACTGGACGCGCTCTTCGACCGCCAGCGACAGGGCGCTATTGTCGAGGGAGAGAAGCCGCGAGGCCTCTTCCGGACGCACGACCCAGACGAGGCTGGAGCGGTTGCCGGGAAGCGGAACCTGCGTGGCCGGCCCGGTCTCGGTGTGGAACTCGGTGGAGACGTTGTTATGGGGCTGTTCATGTGCAAAATTCAGCACAACGGCCGTCTGCGGATAGGACCAGCGGCGTGTGCCGATGCCGGCACCCTCGCGCACCTTCGAACCACGCCCATCCGCGCCGATGACGGCTTTCGCCGTGACGGTCTCGCCCGTCGACAGCGTCAGTGTCACGGCATCGCCGGACAGGTCGATCTGGGCAAGGCTGGCGTTTATGCGGCTGATATTCGGTTCATCGGCAAGCGCATTTGCCAGGACGGATAGCAGCACCTTGTTTGGAATGTTGTAACCGAAGGCATAAAGGCCGACATCGGCAGCCCGGAACTGTGCCGGCGGCGCGCGAAACAGGCGTTTTGTCCCGTCGAGAATCTGCATGGTCGAGAGCGCGGCGGATTCGGCGGCGATCTCATCCCAGATACCGAGCGAATCGACGAAGCGGATCGACTGGTCCATCAGGGCCGTGGTGCGTTCATCCTTGCGGTCGACCTTCGGTGCGACGACGGCGACCTTGCGTCCGGCCCGGGCCAGGGCGAGTGCGGCGATGGAGCCGGCCAGACCTTCACCCACGACGGCAATCTCGATGTCCTGCATGATCCGTTCTTCTCTGTCGGTTCTGATTGGAGGTCTATGTAGGCAAACTTGCCGCCGTAATCCATGGGCTGTTGATCAAGCGATGGGGAATGGTTGCAAAGCGCGCCGATTGGCCGCATATCCTCCCTTGCAACACGGATTTCGGAGCAGGGCGTGATCAGGCGAATCTTCAACTACCGCAAAGTGCCCTATGCCGAAATCAGGGCATTTTCCGTGCATGTGCTGACGGCGTCCGGTTCCTTCCTCGCCTTTCTCGGTGTGGTCGCAGCCGCCGAACACCGGTTTGTCGACATGTGGTGGTGGCTCGGGCTTGCGCTTCTGATCGACGGAATCGATGGACCGATCGCCCGCAAGGTGCGCGTCAAGGAAGTTTTGCCCAACTGGTCCGGTGATACGCTCGACAACATCATCGACTACGTGACCTATGTGCTTCTGCCCGCCTTTGCGCTCTATCAGAGCGGCATGATCGGTGAGACCTGGTCCTTTGTTGCCGCCGGCATGATTGTTGTCTCCAGTGCCATTTATTATGCCGATACGGGCATGAAGACGGATGAGTATTTCTTTTCCGGCTTCCCCGTCGTCTGGAACATGCTGATCCTGACGCTCTTCGTCATCAAGGCAAGCGAAACGACGGCGCTGATCGTGGTCACGGCTGCCGTCTTCATGACCTTCCTGCCGATCCATTTCCTGCATCCGGTGCGGGTTAAGCGGTTGCGTGGCCTCAATCTCGGCATCTTTTTCCTGTGGTGTGCGCTCTCCGGTTATTCCTTGCTGCTGCATTTCGATTCCCCGACCTGGCTGGTGTGGGGCGTCGTGATCACCGGCATCTATCTCTTTTGCATCGGCGGTATCCTGCAACTCTTCCCCAATCTCGGAAAAAGCCGTTAAACTCTCTCCACGGCTCGACTTATTTGTTGTGCACGGCAACAAAACGGGTATCAATCGGGATCCGCGCCGGTGCTGTGTTATGGGACATATCGCAGCCGAAAGCCTCAAAAGAAGGTGGGTGCGGGGAGAATGAGGGGATATGTGTGACTGACGTCGAGGCTCCTGCCACGGGTTCGCTTCTCAAGATTCAGGGGCTGACCAAATATTTCGGCACGTTTGCCGCCTGCAGCGGGATCGACCTTGCCATCCAGCCGGGTGAGATTCACGCTTTGCTGGGCGAGAATGGGGCCGGAAAATCCACGCTGGTGAAAATGCTGTTCGGCGTTCTTCAGCCGAGCGAGGGCCGCATCCTGTGGGACGGGCGCCCCGTCTCGATTGGCTCGCCCGGCGAGGCGCGCCAGCTCGGCATCGGTATGGTGTTCCAGCACTTTTCTCTGTTCGAGGCGCTGACGGTTGCCGAAAATATCGCGCTCTCGATGGATCCCAAAATCCCGCTCGCCAAGATCGCCGAAGAAGCTGCCTCGCTCTCGAAAGCCTATGGCCTGCCGCTTGATCCGAACGCGCATGTGGCGGATCTGTCCGTCGGCGAGCGCCAGCGCATCGAGATCGTCCGGGCGCTGCTGCAGAACCCCAAGCTGATCATTCTCGACGAACCGACTTCGGTCTTGACGCCGCAGGAGGCCGACAAGCTGTTCGAGACGCTGTTCAAGCTTCGTTCGGAAGGACGTTCGGTTCTTTATATCAGTCACCGCCTGGAAGAGGTTCAGCGCATCTGCGATCGGGCGACCGTTCTGCGCCATGGCAAGGTGACGGGCGCCTGTGACCCGAAAGGCGAGACACCGGCATCGTTGGCCCGCATGATGGTGGGGTCGGATGTCGCCTCCGTTCATCGCGAGGCTGCGGCAAACCTCGGCGATGTTCTGATCGATGTCGTGAACCTGTCGGTGCCCGCCCGTACACCCTTTGCCGTCACCCTGCGCGAGATCGGCCTTCAGGTCCGCGCCGGCGAAGTGATGGCGATTGCCGGTGTGGCCGGCAACGGACAGGGAGAACTGTTCGACGCGCTGTCCGGCGAATATCCCGTCGCCGACGCCGAAGCGATCCGCCTGCGGGGCAAACCCGTTGGGCGTACCGGCATCAACGGACGCCGGCTGCTCGGTGCCGGTTTCGTGCCGGAAGAACGGCACGGCCATGCGGCCGTCTCCGACATGTCATTGTCGGACAATCTGCTTTTGTCGCGCAGCCAGTCGGACCGCGCGGCCTTCCTGACCGGCGGGTTTGCCGCGATCATCCGCCACGATGTGATCCGCTCTGCCGCCAAGCGCATCTGTCAGGTGATGGATGTGCGCAAGAGCGGCGAGGATCCGGCAGCAGGATCATTGTCGGGCGGCAATCTGCAGAAATTCATCATTGGCCGCGAACTTGATCGCCAGCCCTCCGTTCTCGTCGTCAACCAGCCGACCTGGGGCGTCGATGCGGGGGCCGCAAGCCGCATCCGCCAGTCGCTGATCGATCTCGCGCGTGCCGGTTCGGCGGTCATCGTGATCAGCCAGGATCTCGACGAGATTTTCGAAGTGGCCACCAACATCGCCGTCATCTCGGAGGGCAGATTGTCGAAACCCTATCCGGCCGCCGAACTGACGCTGGAAAGGATCGGCCTTTTGATGGGCGGCATCCACGATTCGACCGGTCATGCCGGTTCTCCGACAGCCCCTCACGCGGGAGGCGTCCATGCGCATTGAGCTCGAACGCCGCGCCGGGGCCTCCGGCCTGTTTGCGATCGTCTCCCCGCTTCTGGCGCTGGCGCTGACGCTGATCTTCGGCGCCATCATGTTCTGGATGCTCGGCAAAAATCCGGGGCATGCGCTCTACAGCTTCTTCATCGAACCGCTGCTGGAAGTCTGGTCGCTGCACGAACTGGCGATCAAGGCGGCACCGCTGATCCTGATCGCGGTGGGGCTCGCCGTCTGTTACCGGTCGAACAACTGGAATATCGGCGCCGAGGGGCAGTTCACCATCGGCGCGATCACCGGCTCGATCCTGCCGATCCTCGTGCCGCAATGGCATTCCGTGCTGGTGCTGCCGCTGATGCTGATCATGGGCGCCATCGGCGGTGCGGTGTTTGCCGCGATCCCGGCGCTTCTGAAGACGCGTTTCAACACCAACGAGATCCTCGTCAGCCTGATGCTGGTCTATATCGCCCAGCTGTTTCTCGACTGGCTGGTACGCGGCCTCTGGCGTGATCCGAAGGGGTTCAATTTCCCGCAATCGATCAGTTTTTCGACTGAGGCAGTGCTGCCGGAGATCCTGTCGTCCGGCCGCGCGCATTGGGGCATCGTCTTTGCACTCGTTGCGGCGGTGGCCATCTGGTTCATGATGCGCTTCATGCTGAAGGGGTTTGAAGTCAGCGTGCTCGGACGCTCGGAACGGGCAGGGCGGTTTGCCGGTTTTTCCGGTCGCCGCATGGTCTGGTTCTCGATGATGCTGTCCGGCGCGCTTGCCGGGCTTGCCGGCATTTCGGAAGTCTCGGGCTCGATCGGCCACCTGCAGCCGAGCATTTCGCCGGGTTACGGCTTTACCGCCATCATCGTCGCCTTTCTCGGCCGCCTCAATCCGCTCGGCATCATCGCCTCGGGTTTCGTGCTGGCGCTGACCTATCTCGGCGGTGAAGCGGCGCAACTTTCCATCGGCGTTTCGGACAAGGTGACGCGCGTTTTCCAGGGGTTGCTGTTGTTTTTCGTGCTGTCCTGCGACACGCTGATCCTTTACCGCGTGCGCGTCATCTTCGGTGCGGGCCGTGCCCCGGCGGCGAGGTCCTGATCATGATCGAAGCCATTCTTCTGACCATCATCACCGCCGCGACGCCGCTCGTCATCGCCGCCATCGGCGAACTGGTGACCGAACGGGCCGGCGTCCTCAACCTCGGCGTCGAGGGCATGATGATCATGGGCGCCGTCTGCGCTTTTGCCGGCTCTTACCTCACCGGCGTGCCTCTGTTCGGCGTGCTGGCTGGTATTCTCGGCGGCGCGCTGTTTTCGCTTCTTTTCGGTTTCCTGACACTGACGCTCGTCACCAACCAGGTGGCGACGGGTCTGGCGCTGACGCTTCTCGGCCTCGGCCTGTCCGGCCAATTGGGCGAAAGTTTTGTCGGCATTCCGGGCGTAAAACTGTCGCCGATCGTCTTTCCGGTTCTCTCGGATATTCCGTTTATTGGCCCGCTGTTGTTTCGCCAGGACATCACCTTCTATCTGTCGATCGCGCTTGTGATCGGCGTGAACTGGTTCCTGTTCCGCAGCCGGACGGGGCTGAAGCTGCGCGCGATCGGCGACAGCCACGGTTCGGCACATGCGCTGGGCATCAACGTCATCCGCACCCGTTATCTCGCAGTGATGTTCGGCGGTGCCTGCGCCGGTCTGGCCGGCGCGCAGCTCTCGCTCGTCTACACACCGCAATGGGTGGAAAACATGACCGCCGGCCGCGGCTGGATCGCGCTGGCGCTGGTGGTGTTTGCCTCCTGGCGTCCGCTGCGGGTGCTGATCGGCGGTTATATTTTTGGCGCGGTCGGCATACTGCAGTTGCACGCGCAGGCATTTGGCGTGGGCATTCCCTCGCAGTTCCTGTCGATGTTGCCTTACGCCGTCACTATTGTCGTTCTCATCATCATTTCGCATAATCGCCGCACGACGCTCATCAATACGCCGGCATGTCTGGGGAAACCCTTCGTTCCGGATCGCTGACGCGGCCGCCCCATTCGCAGCTTCAAGCCAAACAGAGGTTGAATATGAAGAAGCTCATCATCGCACTGGCCGCAACGGCCGCCGCCCTCAGCGGCTTCGTCAGCGGCGCCCAGGCCCAGGAAAAAACCAAGGTCTGCTTCGTTTATGTCGGCACGAAGACCGACGGCGGCTGGACGCAGGCACACGACCTCGGCCGGCAGGAACTGCAGAAGGCGCTCGGCGACAAGATCGAGACGCCGTATCTGGAAAGTGTGCCGGAAGGCCCGGATGCCGAACGTGCCATCGAGCGTATGGCCCGTTCCGGCTGCGCGATGATCTTCACCACCTCCTTCGGTTTCATGGATGCGACGGTGAAGGTTGCGCAGAAATTCCCGAAGGTGAAGTTCGAGCATGCCACCGGCTTCAAGGCGGCCGAAAACCTCGCCACTTACAATTCGCGTTTCTATGAAGGCCGTTACATCCAGGGCCAGATCGCCGCGAAGATGTCGAAGAAGGGGCTGGCCGGTTACATCGCCTCCTTCCCGATCCCGGAAGTCGTCATGGGCATCAACGCGTTCGAACTCGGCGCGAAGTCGGTCAACCCGAACTTCAAGCTGAAGGTCGTCTGGGCCAATACCTGGTTCGACCCGGGCAAGGAAGCCGATGCCGCCAAGGCGCTGATCGACCAGGGCGTTGATATCCTGACGCAGCACACCGACACGACCGCGCCGATGCAGGTCGCTGCCGAACGCGGCATTCTCGCCTTCGGCCAGGCCTCCGACATGATCGCCGCCGGCCCGAAGACGCAGCTGACGGCAATCGTCGATACCTGGGGCGCCTATTACATCAAGCGTACCAAGGCCCTGCTCGACGGCACCTGGAAGTCCGAACAGGTCTGGGACGGCCTGAAGGACGGCATCCTGACCATGGCGCCCTACACCAACATGCCGGATGACGTGAAGGCGATGGCGGAAGAGACGGAAGCCAAGATCAAGTCCGGCGAACTGCATCCCTTCACCGGTCCGATCAACAAGCAGGACGGTTCGGCCTGGCTGAAGGCCGGCGAAAAGGCCGATGACGGCACGCTGCTCGGCATGAACTTCTACGTCGAAGGCGTGGACGACAAGCTGCCGCAATAAGCGCTTCGTCCGAGAAACAGGAAATGGAAGGCGCCTTCGGGCGCCTTCTGCGTTTGCGTCACATGCTGTTCGCCGTTGGCGAAAGCGCATGACTGCTGATAAGAAGCGCTCGATTGATTTGAGGGAGATCCCATGACCCGAACCTGCCTTGCCGTGATCCTTGCCGCCGGCGACAGCACCCGGATGAAATCCTCGATGTCGAAGGTGCTGCACCCGATCGCCGGGCTGCCGATGATCGCGCATGTGATGACGGCGGTGCGTGCGGCCGGCATGCGCGATGCGGTGCGTGCGGCCGGCATGCGCGATGCGGTGCTTGTTGTTGGCCGTGATGCGGAGCAGGTGACAAAGGCCGGGTCAATTGCGGACATGGTGGTGTCTGCCGTGCTGCAGACCGAACGACGAGGTACAGGCCATGCGGTGCTGACGGCGCGCGAGGCGATTGCCAAGGGTTATGACGATGTGCTCGTCACCTATGGCGACGTGCCGCTGGTGCGACCGGAGACCTTTCTTGCGGCACGCGCCAAACTGGCGGAGGACGCCGATGTGGTCGTGATCGGCTTCCACGCTGCCAATCCCTTTGGTTATGGGCGCCTGCTGGTCAAGGACGGCGAACTCGTCGCGATCCGCGAAGAAAAGGATGCGACGGAGGAGGAGCGCAAGGTCACCTGGTGCAACAGCGGCCTGATGGTGATCAACGGCGCCCGGGCGCTCTCCTGGCTGGAAAAGATCGACAATAAAAACGCAAAGGGCGAGTTCTACCTGACCGACATCGTCGAGATCGCCCGGGCCGAGGGCGGCCGGGTCGTGGCCATCGATGCGCCCGAAGCGGAGCTTGCCGGCTGCAACACGCGCGCCGAACTGGCGGCCCTTGAGGCGAGCTGGCAGACGCGTCGCCGGCACGAGCTGATGCTGTCGGGCGTCTCGATGATCGCACCGGAGACGGTTTTCCTCGCGCATGACACGGTGCTGGCACCCGACGTGCTGATCGAGCCGAACGTCGTCTTCGGTCCCGGCGTAACGGTCGAAACGGGCGCTGTCATCCACGCCTTTTCGCATCTGGAAGGCGCGCATGTGGCGGAAGGCGCGACGGTTGGACCGTTCGCGCGGCTGCGTCCGGGGGCTAATCTTGGCGAAGGTGCCAAGGTTGGCAATTTCTGCGAGGTGAAAAAGGCCGAGATTGGCGCCGGCGCCAAGGTCAACCATCTGACCTATATCGGCGATGCCTTTGTCGGCGCGGGCACCAATATCGGCGCCGGCACCATCACCTGCAACTATGACGGCGTGAACAAACACGAGACGCGGATCGGCGAAAACGCCTTCATCGGTTCGAATTCGGCACTGGTGGCGCCCGTCTCGATTGGCGATGGCGCCTATATCGCCTCCGGCAGCGTCATTACCGAAAACGTTCCCGATGACGCATTGGCTTTCGGCCGGGCGCGCCAGGAGGTGAAGCCGGAGCGGGCCAAGGTGGTGCGCGAGCGGGCGCTTGCCCTCAAAGCATCCAAGAAAGCGGAACGGTAACGTTCTGTCGGTTACTGTAAGAAATTGAAATTGACCCCCGCTGCCGTTGCATAAGGCGTGCGGTGCGGTAGGACATTGCGCATTCGCAACAGAAGATGAGGCTCATATGTGCGGGATCGTTGGTATTGTCGGCAGAGAACCGGTTGCGGAGCGGCTGGTCGATGCGCTGCGCCGGCTGGAATATCGCGGTTACGATTCCGCTGGTGTCGCCACCATCCATGACGGCATGATGGAGCGCCGGCGCGCCGAAGGCAAACTGTTCAACCTCGAAAAGAAGCTGGCGGGTGAACCGCTTCCGGGCACGATCGGCATTGCCCATACCCGTTGGGCAACCCACGGTGTGCCGAACGAAACGAACGCGCATCCGCATTTCGTCGAGGGCGTGGCCGTCGTCCACAACGGCATCATCGAGAATTTTTCCGAACTGCGCGACGAACTTCTCGCCGAAGGCGCGGTCTTTACCAGCCAGACAGATACCGAAGTCGTGGCGCATCTCTTGGCAAAATACACCCGCGATGGCATGGATCATAAGGCGGCGATGCTTGCCATGCTGAACCGCGTTTCCGGCGCCTATGCGTTGGTGGTGATGTTTGCCGATGATCCAGGCACCATTCTCAGTGCCCGTTTCGGACCGCCGCTGGCCATCGGCCACGGCAAGGACGAGATGTTTTTGGGCTCAGACGCCATTGCGCTCGCCCCCTTCACCAACCGCATCACCTATCTGGTCGATGGAGATTGCGCCGTGATGACGGCAACCGGTGTCGAGATCATGGATTATGCCGGCAAGCCGGTCTCGCGTCCGGTGCAGATCTCGCAGGCGGCCGCTCTGATGGTCGACAAGGGCAATCACCGCCACTTCATGGAAAAGGAAATCTACGAGCAGCCGGAGATCATCTCGCATGCGCTCAGCCACTATGTGGATTTCGCCACCGGTGCGGTGAAAAGCCAGAGCGAGGCGATCGATTTTGCCACACTGCGCGGGCTTGCCATTTCCGCCTGCGGTACGGCCTATCTCTCCGGCCTGATCGGCAAATACTGGTTCGAGCGTTATGCGCGCCTGCCGGTCGAGATCGATGTCGCCTCCGAGTTTCGCTACCGCGAAATGCCGCTCTCCAAGGACCAGGCGGCGCTGTTCATCTCGCAGTCGGGCGAAACCGCCGATACGCTCGCCTCGCTGCGGTATTGCAAGGAGGCAGGGCTTCCGATCGGCGCGATCGTCAACGTGAAGGAATCAACGATTGCCCGCGAGGCCGATGCGGTGTTTCCGATCCTCGCCGGTCCTGAGATCGGGGTCGCCTCAACGAAGGCCTTTACCTGCCAGCTTGCGGTTCTCGCGGCGCTCTCCATCCAGGCGGGCCGTGCGCGCGGCACCTTGACGGAGGCGGAAGAAAAGGCGCTGGTGCGCCACCTGATCGAAATGCCACGGGTGATGAGCAAGGTGCTGAACCTCATCCAGCCGCAGATCGAGACCCTGTCGCGCGATCTGTCGCGCTTTAAGGACGTGCTCTATCTCGGCCGTGGCACGAGCTTCCCGCTGGCACTCGAAGGCGCGCTGAAGCTCAAGGAAATCTCCTATATCCATGCCGAGGGTTATGCGGCGGGTGAGTTGAAGCACGGGCCGATCGCGCTGATCGACGAAAACATGCCGGTGATCGTGATTGCCCCGCATGACCGTTTCTACGAAAAGACCGTGTCCAATATGCAGGAAGTCGCGGCACGCGGCGGCAAGATCATCTTCATCACCGATGAAAAGGGGGCTGCCGCCTCCAAGCTTCCGACCATGGCGACCATTGTGCTGCCGAATGTCGACGAGGTGATCACGCCGATGATTTATGCGCTGCCGATCCAGCTGCTTGCCTATCACACGGCCGTCTTCATGGGCACCGATGTCGACCAGCCGCGCAATCTGGCGAAATCGGTGACGGTGGAGTGATCCTTCGCGGCGAACGACAAGGCGATGAGGCGGCCATCCGCGCGGTGACCGCCGCCGCCTTTACCGGAAAACCTTACAGCGACCAGACCGAACCGCAGATCATCGAACGGCTTCGTGTGGCCGGCGCGCTCGATCTGTCGCTGGTCGCCGAGGACGGCGGGGAGGTGATTGGCCACGTCGCGTTCTCGTTGGTGGAGATCGAGGATGGTGCCACCGGCTGGTATGGCCTTGGCCCCGTCAGCGTTCACCCGGATCGCCAAAGCGAGGGCATCGGTTCGGCGCTGATCCGCCGGGGGCCTGCCGATCTTGCGGGGCTTGGCGCTTCCGGTTGTGTGCTGGTCGGCAGTCCGAAATTCTATCCGCGATTCGGCTTCCGGCACTGCCGGGAGCTCGTCTATCCCGGTCTTCCTGTCGAATATTTCATGGTTCTGCTCTTGCGGGGGGAGATGCCCTCCGGCATTGTCCGGTTTCACCCGGCCTTTTACGGCAATGCAGCATGAGTGACGGGCAGGCATGACGGACATTCCGGAACGGATCACCATAATTGGCCGCCTGCGGAATAATTTCCTCACCGGCCTCATCATCTGCGCACCACTTGCCATCACGATCTGGCTGACCTTCGCCTTCATCGACTGGGCGGACAGCTGGGTGACGCCCTACATTCCGCAGCGGTACAATCCGCAATATTATTTCGACATCACGATCCCCGGCCTCGGCCTGCTGATCGCGGTCGTCTGCATCACCATGATCGGTTTCCTCGGCAAGAACCTGATCGGCCGGTCGATCGTCAATGTCGGTGAATCGGTGCTGCATCGCACGCCTTTGGTGCGCACGCTCTACAAAAGCCTCAAACAGATCTTCGAGACGGTGCTGAAGGACCAGTCCACCTCCTTCAAGAAGGTCGGGCTGATCGAATTTCCCGGCCCCGGCACCTGGGCGCTGGTGTTCATCTCGACCGAGGCGCAGGGCGAACTTGCCTCCCGTTTCGACGAGATGGGCGAAGAGATGATGGCGGTCTTCCTGCCGCCGACGCCGGTACCGACGGCAGGTTTCCTGATCTTCGTGCCGAAAAACAAGATCATCATGCTCGACATGACGCCGGAAGATGCGGCGAAACTTCTGATCTCGGGCGGTCTCATCACGCCGAACTGGAAACCGAAACCGACGGCTCCCCCGGCTTTGCCGCAGGAATGAGACCCTCGTCTCATCCTGCGATCGTCCGCCGTCAGGCGCCCTGCGACGGTGTGACCTTGACGGGAACGCCCTTGTAGGCCGGCGTGCCGGATTTCGGGTCATGATCGCCAAGCGCCACCAGCACGTTCATCTCCGGATAATAACCGGCGATGGCCCCTTGCGGGATGTCGTAGGCGACGGCGGTATAGGCCTTGACGACCCGCTCGCGGTCGTCGCCCCGCCAGACGGAGGCGACATCGATCAGATCGCCATCCGCAATGCCGATCGCCTGCATGTCCTTTTCGTTGATGAAGATGACGTCGCGCCGGCCGAAGACGCCGCGGTAACGATCGTCCATGCCGTAGATGGTCGTGTTGTATTGGTCGTGCGAGCGCAGCGTCGTCAAAAGCAGGGCTTTGTCATCAGCCGGCAGGTCTTCCTCGAGGCCGCGTGCGGTGAGGAACATCGCCTTGCCGGTCTCGGTGTTCCAGTGCCGGTCGGAGGCGCCGACGGTGAGCCGGAAGCCGCCCTTAACGCGGACGCGGCGGTTGTAGTCGCGAAAATCCGGAAAGACGATTTCGATCTTGTCGCGGATCCGGTCGTAATTTGCCACCATGCCGTCCCAGTCGATGCCGTAACGATCGCCGAGCGTCGCTTTTGCCATACCGGCGACGATGGCCGGTTCGGAGCGCAGCGTCGGGGCCGGCGCGTTGAGGAAGCCGCGCGAGGCATGCACCATGGACATGGAGTCCTCGACCGTCACCGATTGCGGCCCACCTTCCTGCACATCAAGATCCGTGCGCCCGAGGCAGGGCAGGAGAAGGGTGACGCGGCCCGGCACCAGGTGCGAGCGGTTCAGTTTGGTTGCGATATGCACCGAGAGCTCCAGCTTGCGCATGGTCTCCAGGCAGAGATCTGAATCGGGCATGGCGACCGGCAGATTGCCACCGAGGCAGATCAGCGCCTTCGATGAACCGTTCAACATGGCCTCGATGGTCTCGACCGCGTTATGGCCTTTTTCCGCCGTCGGGCGGAAACCGAAGGCGCGTTCCATGCCGTCGAGGAGGGCCTTGGTCGGGATCTCGGTGATGCCGACAGTGCGATCGCCCTGCACGTTGGAATGACCACGCAGCGGGCAGATGCCGGCGCCCTCTCTGCCGATATTGCCGCGCAGCAACAGGAAATTGGCCAGCTGCTGGACGTTTTCCGTGCCATGCGCGTGTTGGGTGATGCCCATGCCGTAACAGGCGATCACCCGTTCCGCTTTGATATAGACATCGGCAGCACTGGTGAGCGCCTCGCGCGAGAGTCCCGACTTGGCAATGATCGCCTCCCAGGAGGTCTCGTCGATGTCGCGGCGCAGGTCGTCCAGCCCCAGCGTATGTTCGGCAATGAAGGCACGGTCGAGGACGCCCGCACCGCCTGCTGCGCGCGCCTCGTCGTCACGTTCGAAGATCGCCTTCATCAGGCCCTTCAGCGCTGCCAGGTCGCCACCGGCCTTCACCTGGTGATAAGCCGAGGCAATCGGCGTGGAGGAGAGGGTTGCCATTTCCACGGCATTCTGCGGCGAAGCAAATTTCTCCAGCGCCCGTTCCTTCAGCGGGTTGAAGACGATGATCGGCACGCCGCGGCGGGCCGCCTCATGCAGCGTTGCCATCATGCGCGGATGGTTGGTGCCGGGATTGTGGCCGAAGCTGAAGATCGCGTCGCAATGGTCGAAATCCTCCAAGAGCACCGTGCCCTTGCCGACGCCGATCGACTTCGGCAGCCCAACGCTGGTCGCCTCGTGGCACATGTTCGAGCAGTCCGGGAAATTGTTGGTGCCATAGGCCCGCACAAAAAGCTGGAACAGGAAGGCCGCCTCGTTGGAGGCGCGGCCGGAGGTGTAGAATTCCGCCTGGTGCGGGTTTGCAAGCGCGTTGAGGCGCTCGCCGATCAACCGGTAGGCTTCGTCCCATTCGATCGGCTTGTAGCGGTCGATTGTCGCATCATAAACCATCGGGTGGGTCAGGCGGCCTTGGTCCTCCAACTGGTGATCGTGCCATGACCAAAGCTCGGACACGCTGTGCAGCGCGAAGAATTCAGGCGGCACGCGTTTTGCGGTCGATTCCCAGGTGATCGCCTTGGCGCCGTTTTCGCAGAATTCGAAGGAGGAGGTGTGTTTGGGGTCCGGCCAGGCGCAACCGGGGCAATCGAATCCGTCCGGCTGGTTCGCCTTCAGCAGCGTGGAGCTGCCCTGGGTGACAATCTGCTGGTGGGCCAAGGTCTTTGCGACGGCGCGCAACGCCCCCCAGCCACCGGCCGGTGCGTCATAGGGCTCGATACCGCGGGGGCGATTGCTGGACATGCTGACTCCGATGCTGGGAAGGTCGGGCGAGACGGCCCTAAATTGACGGATGTCATATATTTAGCCCGGATTGCGGCGAAGTCTTGCCTTATTCCACGGCAAACGCATGGGTCTGCTGCCGAACCGGCGTGCGCTGCGGTTAACCAGCCCTCAGATAACGGATCGCTTCGTCGCGGCGGTGCAGATAGAGCAGTACGCGCAGCGCCTGGCCGCGCTCGCTCACCAGTTCGGGGTCTTTCTCGATGATGTAGGCGGCGTCCTTGCGGGCGATCTCCAGCAGATCCGCATGTGCCTCCAGGCTTGCGATTCGAAAGCCCGGTGTGCCGGACTGGCGGGTGCCGAGAAGTTCACCTTCACCGCGCAGCTTCAGGTCTTCCTCGGCGATCAGAAAACCATCCTCGCTGTCGCGCAGGATGGAGAGCCGTGCCCGTCCCGTTTCCCCAAGGGGACCTTTGTAGAGCAGGATGCAGGTGGAGGCCTCGTCGCCGCGGCCAACACGCCCGCGCAACTGGTGCAGCTGGGCGAGACCGAACCGTTCGGCATGTTCGATCACCATGATCGTTGCATCCGGCACGTCGACTCCGACCTCCACAACGGTGGTGGCGACGAGCAGGCGCAGATCACCGGCCTTGAAGGCGGCCATCACGGCGTCCTTGTCGGCGCCATTCATTCGGCCATGCACGAGGCCGACTTTTGCGCCGATCTGGGCCCCAAGCGCCTTTGTCAGAACTGCATGGCGCTGTTCCGCCGACATCAGGTCGGACTCTTCCGACTCCTCCACCAGCGGGCAGATCCAGTAGGCCTTCTTGCCGTCGCCGATGGCGGCGCGGAGCCGCGCGATGATCTCGTCGGTGCGTTCCGTCGGCACGGTGACGGTCTGGATCGGCTTGCGGCCGGCAGGTTTTTCGGTGAGCTTGGAAACATCCATGTCGCCGAAGGCGGCGAGCACCAGCGTGCGCGGAATGGGGGTTGCGGTCATCACCAGCATATGCGGGGCGATGCCCTTGGCCGTCAGCTTCAGCCGCTGGTGCACGCCGAACCGGTGCTGTTCATCGACCACGGCGAGCATCAGATCGTGATAGGTGATGGCATCCTGGAAGAGCGCGTGCGTCCCGATGATGATCTGCGCTTCCCCCGACGCGATGCGGGCCATCACCTCGTCCCGCTCCTTGCCCTTCACCCGTCCGGTCAGCACCTCGACCGTCAGTCCGGCGGAGGCGGCAAAACGGCTGATGGTGGCAAAATGCTGGCGGGCGAGAATTTCCGTCGGCGCCATCAGCACCGCCTGGCCGCCGGCCTCCACCACATCGGCCATGGCCATCAGCGCGACCAGTGTCTTGCCGGCACCGACATCGCCCTGGACGAGGCGCAGCATCCGCTCGCTTTTCGCCATATCCGCCCGGATCTCGGCAATCGCCACCTCCTGGCTGCCGGTCAGCGAAAAGGGCAGGGCGGCGCGGATCGTCGCACCGATTCGACCCTCTACCCGCACCGGGCGGCCGGACGCCTTGCGCATGCGCTGGCGCACCAGGGCCAGCGACACCTGGCCGGCGAGGAACTCGTCGTAAGCCAGCCTTCGTCTTGCCGGCGCCTGCGGATCAAGATCGTGACCGTCGCGCGGATCGTGCAACTGGCGAAACGCCTCTGCCACATCCGGCAGGCCCTGGCGTTCCTGAAGGGCCGCATCCATCCATTCGGGAAAGCGCGGCAGGCGGGCAACCGCACCTTCGACCGCGCGGCGCATCACCTTCGGCACCAATCCCGCCGTCAACGGATAGACCGGCTCAACCAGCGGCATCTCGCCCGCTTCCGACACCTTCACCATCAGGTCCGGATGGACCATCGAGGCGCGGCCGTTGAACCAGTCGACCTTGCCGCTCACCATCACCTGCTCGTCGATTGGCAGCGCCTTTTCCAGCCAGTTGCCTTTAACCCGGAAAAAAGTCAGCGCCAGTTCGCCGGTCTCGTCATGCAAAAAGACCCGGTAGGGCTGGTTGGTGTGTGCCGGTGGCGGCTGGTGACGATCGACCCGGCCTTCGATGGTGACGATGGCGCCCTGGGGTGCCAACGCGATGCCCGGCCGGTTGCGCCGGTCGATGATCGAGGAGGGGGCATGGAACAGCACATCCACCACCCGGCAGTCTTCCGCATCCTCGCGATTCGTCACGCGGGCGATCAGATCCGCCAGTTTCGGCCCGATACCGGGCAGGCTGGAGACCGAAGCGAACAGGGGATCGAGCAAAGCAGGGCGCATGGGCGGCAAAATGCGTCGGAATTTGCCTGCTTGGCAAGGCTGACATTCAAGAGAATTCATCCTATATCAGCCGCGCAACAAGGTTTTACGCTCATGACTGGACTGTCGCGCTCCAGCGCCGATCTCGATCCCCGGCGCCGCAGAATTCTCTATCGCTGTTGGCATCGCGGCATCCGCGAGATGGATCTCGTTTTCGGCCAGTTTGCCGAAGAGCAGATCGCAACGTTGTCCGAAACCGAGCTGGACGAACTCGAGGCCGTGATGGCCGAGGAGGACCAGGATCTCAACCGCTGGATCACCGGCGCCGATCCGGTGCCGCAACACCTGCAGACGCCGATGTTCGAGCGGATTGCCGCCTATCGGCCCGATTTCGACATCGTCACAAAGGCGAGCCTCGACGAGAAATTCGGGCGCGGCGAATGATCGAAGGGTTTAGCGCGAAGGCTGTCGCCGCTTCTCCGGCGGGGCTCACGATTGCCAATGTCCAGGCGGGCATGGAGCCGCTCATTCTGGCGGAACTCGCAAGGTCCGGCCAGCCGGTCGCCTATGTGATGTCGGATGGCCAGCGCATGGCCGATATCGAGCAGATGCTCTCTTTCGTCGCCCCCGACATTCCGGTCCTGACGCTGCCGGCCTGGGACTGCCTGCCGTATGACCGCGTTTCACCGAGTGCGGATGTCTCCGCCCGCAGGCTCGCCGCACTTTCCGGCCTGATCGCGCATGCCAAGAAACCGCATCCGGCGATTGTGCTCGTCACCGTCAATGCGATGATGCAGAAGATCGCGCCAGCGGCGGTGATCGAAAGCCTCGCTTTTTCTGCCAAGCCCGGCAACACGATCCGCATGGACGACATTGCCGCACGCCTCGAGCGCAACGGCTTCGACCGGGTCTCGACGGTGCGCGAGGTCGGCGAATTTGCCGTGCGCGGTGGCATTCTGGATGTCTTCGTGCCGGGTACGGAAGAACCGGTGCGCCTTGATTTCTTCGGCGACACGCTGGAATCGATCCGCACCTTTGATCCGGCGAGCCAACGCACCACGGGGCAGGCCCGCGCGCTCGATCTCAATCCGATGAGCGAGGTGACGCTGACGCCGGACACGATCAGCCGGTTCCGCAAATCCTATCTCTCCACCTTCGGTGCCGCGACGCGCGATGACGCGCTTTATCAGGCCGTCTCCGAGGGCCGGCGGTATGCCGGCATGGAGCACTGGCTGCCGCTGTTTTACGAGACGTTGGAAACCGCCTTCGATTACCTCAAAGGCTTCCGCATCATCACGGATCACACGGCGCGCGAGGCGGCGCAGGAACGCTCCAAGCTGATCTACGACTATTTCGAGGCGCGGCAGACTTCCGGGCATTCGGGCAAGGCCGGCATGGCGCAATCGACGCCCTACAAGCCGGTGACGCCGGGCCAGCTCTATCTCGACGGTTCGGTCTTCGTGAAGGAGCTGGATTCGGCATGCGCCATCCGCCTGACGCCGTTCAACGAGATCGATGCACAGGCCAAACGCGTCGTGATGCTGGAGGCGAAGTCCGGTCCGCGCTGGGCACGCGCCCAGGCCGAGGCCGAGCAGCAGAACCGCGACGAGCGCGTCAACATCTTCGACCTCGTGGTCAAGCACATTGCCGACAAGCGGGCAGGCGGCGCCAAGGTGCTGATCACCGGCTGGTCCGCCGGCTCGCTCGACCGCCTGCTGCAGGTGCTGGACGAGCACGGCCTGAAGCGCATCAAACCGATCGAAAAACTCTCGGATATCCGCAACCTCGCAAAGGGCGAGGCGGCCTCGGCGGTCTTGAGCCTCGAAGGGGGCTTCGAGACCGGCGATCTGGTGATCATCGGCGAGCAGGATATTCTCGGCGACCGCATGGTGCGCCGCTCCAAACGCCGCAAGCGCGGTGCCGATTTCATCTCGGAAGTGGCCGGCCTCGACGAAGGTTCGCTCGTCGTGCATGCCGAACACGGCATCGGTCGTTTTGTCGGCCTCGTGACCATTGAAGCGGCGGGTGCACCGCGCGCATGCCTGGAACTGCATTATGCCGACCAGGCCAAGCTGTTCCTGCCGGTCGAAAACATCGACCTGCTGTCGCGTTATGGATCTGACGCTGCGGAAGCCCAGCTCGACAAGCTCGGCGGCGGCGCCTGGCAGGCGCGCAAGGCGAAGCTGAAGAAACGCCTGCTCGACATGGCGGATGCGCTGATCAAGCTCGCGGCCACCCGCATTACCCGCCGTGCGCCGGTGCTGGCCACGCCGGAAGGGCTCTACGACGAATTTGCCGCGCGTTTCCCCTATGACGAGACGGAAGACCAGGCAAATGCCATCGATTCGGTGCGCGAGGATCTTGCCGCCGGCCGGCCGATGGATCGCCTCGTCTGCGGCGATGTCGGTTTCGGCAAGACGGAGGTGGCTTTGCGTGCCGCCTTCTTCGCGGCCATGAACGGCGCGCAGGTGGCCGTCGTCGTGCCGACGACACTTCTCGCCCGCCAGCACTTCAAGACCTTCCGGGATCGTTTTCGCGGGTTGCCGATCCGGGTGGAACAGGCCTCGCGCCTCGTCACCGCCAAGGAGCTGAACCAGACGAAGAAGGATCTGGCCGAAGGCAAGGTCGATATCGTTGTCGGCACCCATGCGCTGCTCGGAACCGGCATCACCTTCGCCAATCTCGGTTTGCTGATCATCGACGAAGAGCAGCATTTCGGCGTGAAGCACAAAGAAAAGCTGAAGGAGCTGAAGAGCGACGTGCATGTGCTGACGCTCTCGGCCACGCCGATCCCGCGCACGCTGCAGCTCGCCATGACCGGGGTGCGCGAACTGTCGCTGATCACCACGCCGCCGGTCGACCGCATGGCAGTCAGGACTTTCATCTCGCCGTTTGATCCGCTGGTCATCCGCGAAACGCTGATGCGTGAGCATTATCGCGGCGGCCAGAGTTTTTACGTCTGCCCGCGCTTGGCGGACCTGCCCGACATTCAGGCCTATCTGCAATCCGATGTGCCGGAACTGAAGGTGGCGGTCGCCCATGGCCAGATGCCGGCGGGCGAGCTGGAAGACATCATGAATGCCTTCTACGACGGCAAATATGACGTGCTTCTCTCCACCACGATCGTGGAATCGGGCCTCGATGTGCCGACGGCCAATACGCTGATCGTCCATCGCGCCGACATGTTCGGCCTTGCCCAGCTTTACCAGTTGCGCGGACGCGTCGGGCGCTCGAAGGTGCGCGCCTTTGCGCTCTTCACGCTGCCGGTCAACAAGCAACTGACGCAGACTGCCGAACGCCGCCTCAAGGTGCTGCAGTCGCTCGACACGCTGGGCGCCGGTTTCCAGCTGGCGAGCCACGACCTCGATATCCGCGGCGCCGGCAATCTGCTGGGCGAAGAACAGTCCGGCCACATCAAGGAGGTCGGTTTCGAACTCTACCAGCAGATGCTGGAAGAGGCCGTGGCCGAAGTGAAGGGCGAGGACGAGGTGCTCGATACCGGCTGGTCGCCGCAGATTTCTGTCGGCATCACCGTGATGATCCCGGACAATTACGTGCCGGACCTGCATCTGCGCATGGGGCTGTACCGCCGCCTTGGCGAGCTGACCGAACTCTCCGAGATCGATGGTTTCGGCGCGGAAATGGTCGACCGGTTCGGCCCGATGCCGGTCGAGGTGCAGAACCTGTTGAAGGTCGTCTACATCAAGTCGCTCTGCCGCATCGGCAATGTCGAGAAGCTGGAGGCCGGACCGAAGGGCATCGTGCTGCAGTTCCGCGACAAGCAGTTCCCCAATCCGGCGGGCCTGGTCGGCTACATCGCCAAGCAGGGGACGATGGCAAAGATCCGCCCCGACCACAGCGTTTTCCTGACTCGCGACCTGCCAACGCCGGAAAAGCGGCTGTCAACGGCGGCGCAGATCATGGCGCAGCTATCGGAACTGGCGAAACAGGGCTGACGCACTTCTCTGCGGTGATGGCGGCGGTTGAGCGATTCTCCTTCTCCCCGTTCTACGGGGAGAAGGTGGCCGGCAGGCCGGATGAGGGGCAAATTCACAAGCTTTTCCGTCGCAAAAGCCTCTCTTCCCGCAAGCCGGGCGAGGGGCTTACCGTTCCTCTTCCGGCTTCACCGCCAATGCCGCTTCCGTTTGCCCGGCGACTGGCGGCGGAAGGGGCGTGCCGCGCTTGCGCTCCCGTACCAATGTCAGCAGTCCGGAGCCGACGATCAGCGCGATGCCAACGCCCATCCACAGATCGACGTGATCGCCAAAGATCAGATAACCGAGCAGGATCGCCCAGAGCATCTGGCTGTATTGCAGCGGCGTGACGATGGCGGCCGGCGCGTAGAAGGAGGCGATCATCAACAGAACCGTGCCGACGGCGGCGAGCAGGCCGAAGACGACGAGAAGCGAGAGGTCGTAAAACGTCGGTGTCGTCCATTGCGGGATCATCGCCACGGCGCAGACGATCAGGCCGCCGAGCAGACCCGCGCCATACATCGAGATGTTCTTTTCGCTCGGCCCCAGGTAGCGATAGATGATGACGGAAACGGCGCCGGTGAAGCCGGAGGCGAGTGCCGTCAGGTGGCCGATCGAGAGTTCGCGAAAACCCGGCCTCAACACGATCAGTACGCCGATAAAGCCGACGATGACGGCGGCCCAGCGTTTCATCCCCACCTGTTCCTTCAGGAAGATCACCGACATGATGGTGGCGAAGGATGGCAGCAGGAAGATCAGGCAGAAGGCTTCCGCCATGGAGAGTTCGGTAAAGGCGATGATGCTGCCGACGGTGCCGATCGAGGAGCAGACGAAGCGCAACAACCAGAGCGGCCGGTTCGTCGTGCGCAGCATGTCGCGCCAGCTGTCGCCGCGCTTCAGCAGGAAGGGCACGGCCGCAAATCCGACGAGCGTTCCAATAAAACCGGCCTGGAAGGGCGGCACACGGCCATCCACAAGCTTTACGGCAGCATCGCTGAAGGAATAGGCGGCAAAGCAGAGGAGGGCGATGACGACGCCCTTGAAAGTGGTATCGGAGGAGGAGGACACGCGGGCATTCCGTCAGGTGGGAGACTTTAGACGGAATTAGGCCTGTCGCACTGATGCGTCAATTGTGTCGCCGCGCTCAGTTGAGATTTGCGCGCGCTTCGGCCTTGGCGGCGGCGATCTGCCGGAAGGCATCGGCCAGCACATCTGGCGTCTGTGCGCCGCTGACGGCATATTGCTGGTCGATGATGAAGAAGGGAACGCCATTGACGCCCATCTTCTGGGCGGCGGCGATCTCGCCGATCACCAGATCCTTGTCGGCCTCGGAGGCGAGAAGGGCGGCAATCACCGAACGCTCCAGCCCCGCCTGTTCGGCGATGTCGAGCAGCACGGCATGGTCGCCGACATTGCGGCCCTCTTCGAAATTCGCCTTGAACAACAGCGTTACGACACGGTCCTGGTGCTCGCGGCTTTCCGTCATCGCCCAATGGATCAGGCGGTGCGCATCGAGCGTGTTCGGGCCGATCTTGATTGCGTCGAAATCAAAAGCGATGCCGACCTCCCGGCCGAGCTCGGACAACATGGCATGCCCGCGGGAGACGGCTTCTGCCCCGCCGAGCTTGGCTTCCAGCGCTGCCTTCTGGTCGACGCCTTCCGGCGGATAATCCGGATTGAGACGGTAGGGCCGCCAGTTGATGTCGATGCCGACCGTATCCTGCACCTCGGCAATCGCCAGTTCGAGACGGGCCTTGCCGAGGTAGCACCAGGGGCAGACCACGTCGGATACGAGGTCGATCGTCAGTCTTTCCATGGTCTTGTCCTTTCGGGTTGTTGGAGGGCGGCGCTTACTTCTGGGCGCGGGCATCCCACCAGGTCGGCAATTGATAACCGTAGAGCGGCGTTGCGCTGGGATGCTCTATATGCTTCCAGCGCGCAACCCATTGTTCGCCGATATGGTAAAGCGGCACGAGATAGTGACCGGAGAGCAGCAGCCGGTCATAAGCGCGGACAGCCGCCGTGAAATCCTCCGTGCTGCGGGCATTCAGCATGGCCTGGATGGCGCGATCGACATCCGCATCGCCAAGGCCGGCGAAATTGAAGCTACCGGGACGGTCCCTCGAATCGGAGCCCCAGCGCCCGACCTGCTCGATGCCCGGCGACAGCGACGAGGGATAGGACTTCATGATCACGTCGTAATCGAAGGAGCCGGACCGGCTCTGGTACTGCGCATCATCGACGGTGCGGATCGACACCTCGACGCCGATCATCTTCAGCGTACGCTGATAGGCGATCGCGACTTTCTCCTGGTCCTGGTTCTGCGTCATGATCTCGAAGGCGAGCGGGGTGCCGGAGGCGTCCGCCATCTTGCCATTCTTGATTCCATAACCGGCCTTCTTCAGTGTCTCGACCACTTCCTTGAGGATCTTGCGGTCGCCGCCCGAGCCATCCGATACCAACAGGGTCGGTTTGCCGGCGAGAATATCCGGCGAGATCCGGTCCTTTGCCGATCCGAGGATGGACAGTTCCTTCTCATCGGCTGCACGGCCGAGCGAGGAGAGGCGCGAGTTCTGCCAGAAACTTTCGGTGCGCGTATAGGCGCCATCAAACAGGTTGCGATTGGCCCATTCGAAATCGAAGGCCATCGACAGGGCCTCGCGCACGCCGGCATTCTGGAAGATCGGCCGGCGCAGGTTAAAGACGAAACCCAGCATGCCGGTCGGCAGTTCCGGCTTGAAGACGTCCTTCACCACGTCGCCATTGCTGGCGGCCGGAAAATCATAGGCGCGTGACCAGTGCGTCGGATTGCCCTCGAGATAAACGTCGATCGCGCCCTTCTTGAAGGCTTCGAACAGCGTGTTCTCCTGCAGGAAATATTCGACGGAGATCTCGTCGTAATTGTCGAAACCGACCTTGGCGGGCACGTCCTTGCCCCAGTAGTTGGGATCGCGCTCGTAGACGATCTTCTGGCCGGGGGTAACGGACTTCACCTTGTACGGTCCGGAGCCGACGGGGATGTTCAGCGTCGACTGGTCGAAGGTTGCCGCATCGATCGCATGTTTCGGCAGAATCGGCGTGGCGAAGGCGAGAATCAGAGGAAACTCGCGATCGACCTTGTTGTTGAAGGTGAAGCGCACGCTGTGTGCACCAACCTTTTCCATCTTGTCGACCGGCTTCAGACGGTTGCTGAACGGGGTGCGGCCCTTGTCGCGCAGGACCTCCAGCGAAAAGATGACATCCTCCGGCGTTACCGGCTGGCCGTCCGACCATTTTGCCTTCGGGTTGAGATTGAACTGGATGAAGGTGCGGTTTTCATCCCATTCGACGCTTTCCGCCAGCAGACCGTAAAGCGCAAACGGTTCGTCGGACGAGCGCACCATCAGTGATTCGTAGACAAGGTTGCCGAAGATGTTGTCCCACATGCCGCGTGCGGTGGTGCGGATGCTCTTCAGGTTAAAGGGGTTCAGGCTGTCATAGGTGCCGACGACGCCATAGGCGATCTTGCCGCCCTTCTTCACATCCGGATTGACGTAAGGAAAGTGCTTGTAATCGGCAGGCAGGGCCGGTGTGCCGTGCATGGCAATGCCGTGGACGGGGTCGGCCAGCGTCTGGCCGGCGAAAAGAACAAGGGTCAGGGACAACAATGTCAGGCGGCGCATGGTCACCTCGTGTCAAACGTTGGAAGCGTGATTCGCGTAAAGCTAACGTATCGGCGTGGCAAAAACCAATTGCCGATCCACGAAACTTCAAAGCAAACGCCAAATCGATGAAGTTAAGACTGGATATCGAAGGATCGGCGATGTAACAGGTGAGGCGAACGGGCGGGTCATTCAATTGCCTCATTTAAACGACAGGTGGTGGCGAAAGACCCCCGGCACGAAGCAGCCGTTGCAGGCTTCGGAAAACCGCTTTCAGGAGACGGATCTCGGTATGACGATCAACGCACACAAAGTTATCAGGACGGCTGTGTCCGCCCTTGCCCTGTCCATCTGTGCAGGCCCCGTGGCTGCGATTGCGCAGGACGCTGCCGCATCGGCCGGCGCCCCGCCGCTCGGCTGGTTCAAGACCTGCGACAAGCAGGGCGATAGCGATGTCTGCGCCGTGCAGAACGTGCTTCTGTCGCAGAACGGCCAGCTGATCACGGCCGTTGGCCTCATCACGGTCGAAGGCCAGGTGAACCGGAAGATCATGCAGGTGTCGGTTCCCTCGGCTCGCCTGATCCAGCCGGGCATCACCATGCAGATCGACGGCGCCAAGGCGCAGAAGCTCGACTACGTTCTGTGCATTCCGGACCGCTGCACGGCCGAAATTCCGCTGACGGACCCGATGATCGCCAGCCTCAAGAAGGGCACGGAAGTGGTCTTCACCTCGGTCAACTTCCGCCGCGCTGCAAACCCGATCAAGGTTTCGCTGAACGGCTTCACCGGCGCTTTCGATGGCAAGCCGATTTCGCAGTCGCAGCTTGCTGAGAGCCAGCGCAGCCTGCAGGAAAGCATGCAGAAGAAGGCCGAAGAAGCGCGCAAGAAGCTGGAAGACGCCCAGAACGCCGCCAAGGCCGGCCAGTAATCAGGCTGATCAGACCAGTACACATTCGAAGGACGCCCATCGGGCGTCCTTCTGCGTTTCAGGCTTTGGAGGATCAGTGGGCGAGGATCGCCTTCGGCTTCAGCTGGCCCGACGGTGCTTCTTCGAAGATCTGGGCGATCTGCGGGTTCTTCAGCGGAATGCCGCTGCCATCATGCTCCAGGTTCTGTTCGGAGACATAGGCGACATAGGCCGTCTCGTCGTTTTCCGCCAGCAGATGGTAGAAGGGCTGGTCCTTGTGTGGACGGATTTCGGCCGGGATTGCGTTCCACCATTCTTCGGTGTTGGCAAATTCGGGGTCCACATCGAACACAACTCCGCGGAACGGAAAGACCTTGTGGCGAACGACTTCGCCGATCGTGAATTTTGCGTTTCGTTGTTTCATGGCGCGAATTTCCTTTCGCATCCCATGTGGGCATTCACAAAACTGACATCAAGGGTGAGTGTTTCAGACAGCGCAAGAATCTGGACGCTCACCCGGCTGCCTTCAGCGCCTGCCGCTTCTGCGCGGTTGCCAGAACGACCCCGCCGGTGACCAGCACGATGCCCGCGGCATGATAGGCCTCGAAACTTTCGCCCAGAAACAGGATGGCCAGCAGGATCGAAACCGGCGGCATCATATAAAGCGTCATGCCGGCTTTTGCCGGGCCGAAGACCCGCACGGAATGCTGAAAACAATAGAAGGCCGAGAGCGAGGCAAAAGCGATGATGCCGGCGAGTTTCAGCCAGTCGTCGGCACTGTCCGGCAACGGGGCTGCGGAAAAAAGCTCGATCACGGCAGGCGGCAGCAGAACCAAGGCGCCGGAGGCGGCCAGAAGCCCGAAGAGCGAGATCGGTTTTATGGTGGCGATTGCCGGTTTGCGCAGCAGCATGGAATAGACCGCAAAGGCGACGGCGGCGACGAGAACGCCGAAATCGCCGACATTAAAGCGGAAATGCCGGACGGCTTCCGGATCCCCCTTGAGGACGATGACGGCGACGCCGGCGAAGGCGATGATCATGCCGAGGATTTCCCGGCCGTTCAGGCGGCGCCCCTCGAACAGCCACTGGAACAGGATGATGAAAAGCGAGGATGTCGTGTAGATCAGCGTGGCGTTCGACGCCGTCGTCAGCGTCAGCGCCCAGTAGACGAACCCGCCGCAGATGCCCATGCCAAGCACGCCAAGGAGAAGCCACAGGCGGCTGTGCTGCCTGACGAAGGCGAGGCAGGCGTCTCGATCCCGATAGAGGAAGGGCACCATGATCAGTGTTGCACCGAACCAGCGCAGGAAGGCGGTGATGAAAGGGCCGATATCGCCGGTGATTCCCCGGCCGAAGATGATGTTGGAGGAGAAGAACACCGGGACGAGCAGGAAGAGGACCCAGTCGAGCGGACGGGGCTTGCTTGTGCTTCGGGGCATCACATTCTCCTGATCCGCCGGTCTCACCGGGTGTGGGACACGGGGTATGCTTCAACGTAAAACACCGGCAGCCTGGGCTGCCGGTGCGGATGGTGTCTGACCTGACGGAAGGGGTCAGGCGGAATAATACATGTCGAACTCGACCGGATGCGGGGTCATTTCGAAGCGCATGACTTCCTGCATCTTCAGGTCGATATAGGCGTCGATCTGGTCGTCATCGAACACGCCGCCGGCGGTCAGGAACTTGCGGTCCTTGTCGAGGCTGTCGAGGGCTTCGCGCAAGCTGCCGCAGACCGTCGGGATCTTCTTCAGTTCCTTCGGCGGCAGATCGTAAAGATCCTTGTCCATGGCCTTGCCCGGATGGATCTTGTTCTTGATGCCGTCGAGGCCAGCCATCAGCATGGCGGCAAAACCGAGATAGGGGTTCTGGGCCGGATCGGGGAAGCGCACTTCGACGCGCTTGGCCTTCGGGCCGGAGCCGAACGGGATACGGCAGGAGGCCGAACGGTTGCGTGCCGAATAGGCGAGCAGAACCGGCGCTTCATAACCCGGAACCAGACGCTTGTAGGAGTTCGTCGTCGGGTTGGTGAAGGCGTTGATGGCCTTGGCATGCTTGATGATGCCACCGATGTAATAGAGGCAGCTTTCCGACAGGCCGGCATATTCATCGCCCGCAAACGTCGGCTTGCCATCCTTCCAGATCGATTGATGCACGTGCATGCCCGATCCGTTGTCGCCGTAGACCGGCTTCGGCATGAAGGTGGCCGTCTTGCCATAAGCATTGGCGACCTGGTGCACGACATACTTGTAGATCTGCATCTTGTCGGCATTGCGCACCAGCGTGTCGAACTTCACGCCGAGTTCGTGCTGGGCAGACGCCACTTCGTGGTGATGCTTTTCGACGACAACGCCCATTTCGGCGAGAACCGTCAGCATTTCAGAGCGCATGTCCTGCAGACTGTCGACCGGCGGGACCGGGAAATAGCCGCCCTTGACGCGCGGACGGTGGCCAAGGTTGCCGGTCTCGTAATCCGTGTCGTCGTTCGACGGCAGTTCGGAGGAATCGAGCTTGAAGCCGGTGTTGTAGGGGTCGGCCTTGTACTTCACGTCGTCGAAGACGAAGAATTCCGGTTCCGGCCCGACGAAAACGGTGTCGCCGATACCCGACGCCTTGAGATAGGCTTCCGCCTTCTTGGCCGTGCCGCGCGGATCGCGGTTGTAGGCTTCGCCCGAGATCGGATCGAGAATGTCACAGATGACCACCATGGTCGACTGGGCGAAGAAGGGGTCCATATGGACCGTCGCCGTGTCGGGCATGAGGACCATGTCGGACTCGTTGATCGCCTTCCAGCCGGCAATCGACGAACCGTCGAACATGACGCCATCGGCGAACATGTCTTCATCCACGGCCGAAACGTCCATCGTGACGTGCTGCAGCTTGCCCTTGGGGTCGGTGAAGCGCAGATCGACGAACTTGACGTCGTTCTCCTTGATTTGTTTCATGATGTCGCTTGCGGTCGTCATGGAAGCTCCCTTGAACTTTTAAGATTGGTTTGCTTGCCCGGTGTTTAGGAAATCCGGGTTCTTTTAGATGGCGTCCACGCCCGTTTCGCCGGTGCGGATACGCACGACTTCCTCGATGTTGGACACGAAGATCTTCCCGTCACCGATACGGCCCGTCTGTGCCGCATTACGGATGGCATCGATCACGGCATCAACATTCTCGTCAGCCAGAACGACTTCCACCTTCACCTTCGGCAGGAAATCCACCACATATTCGGCACCCCGGTAAAGCTCGGTATGCCCCTTCTGGCGACCGAAACCCTTGGCTTCCGTCACCGTAATGCCCTGCAGTCCGACCTCTTGAAGCGCTTCCTTAACTTCATCCAGTTTGAAAGGCTTAATGATCGCTTCGATCTTTTTCATGAGAAAATATCTCTCCGCTTCTCCCTTGGGACGGGCTTTGTCCCGTCCGCCCGTCGTTATGCAGGTATCGTGCCAAACGCGCACAGGTTCCTGCTGATGCTTCCCGCCGTGACTGGCTTAAAGCCGGCAGTCTCCCCGCTTGCCGCATTGCAGGCTATGGTTTCGCGAGGTCGCTGGCAAGAGGCTGGATGACGCGGCAGCTGCAGTGCCCCAGGATTTTCCATCGGCCTGCAGTTATTGATTATTTTCAATGCAAAAGCTGAAAGTTTATGCACATCGACCTCTGGAAAGCCGCTTGTCTTTTCGCCCGGCGGCGGCTTCAATGATTGCATGTCGGCAATTGCAAAAATTCTGCTCACTCCGGACGAAATGACGACGGCGGATGCCGCGGCAAGCGCGTCCGGGCTCGACTCATTTGACCTGATGGAGAGGGCAGGCCGGGCGGTGGCGGCCGCAGCCCTTCGCCATTGGCCGGGTGCTCTCCGCTTCGTGGCTCTCTGCGGCCCGGGCAACAATGGCGGCGATGCCTATGTCGCGGCCGGTGCGCTGGCGGAAACCGGGGCTGACGTCGCGTTGTTTTCGTTCGGTGATCCGGATCGGCTGAGGGGCGATGCGCTAACCGCCTTTCGGCGGTGCGGCCTGCCGGTACTTCCGCTTGTCGATTACACGCCGAGACCAGGCGATGTGGTGATCGACGGCATCTTCGGGGCCGGGCTTTCACGAGAGGTGCCGCCCGAAGTGGCAGCCATCATCGCACGGGTTGAGGCCGCACAATTGCCGGTACTTGCCATCGACCTGCCCTCCGGCCTCTGCGGTCTGCGGGGAAGAGCGCTCGGTGCGGCATTCCAGGCGGCGCGCACGGTGACCTTCATGACGCGCAAGCCGGGGCATCTGCTGATGCCGGGACGCGACCTCTGCGGTCCGATCGAGGTCTTCGATATCGGCATTCCTCATCGGATCATCCGGGCGTCGGCCGGCAGGATCGCCGTCAACGGACCAGAGATCTGGGCCGCATCGTTTCCCCGGGTGGACAGCGGTGTCCACAAATATCGTCGCGGCCATCTTGCCGTGTTCAGTGGTGGTGCGGAGAAAAGCGGGGCGGCGCGGCTTTCGGCCGCAGCCGGCCTCACGGCGGGTGCCGGGCTGGTGACCGTTGCTTCGCCGGCCGATGCGATGGCGGTGCAGGCGCCGGCGCTGACGGCCGTCATGCTGCGCCAGACGGACACCGAGGCCGAACTATCGGGCTTTCTGTCCACTGCGAAACTGCACGCCTTCGTCATCGGCCCGGGGTTTGGCATCGGTGACAGGACACGGCGTTTTACGCAGCGCGTCAGCTCCTACCCGGTGGTTGTCGATGCCGATGCCATCACCTCCTTTGCCGAAGACCCGGACCGTCTGTTCGACGCATTTTCCGCGGGCGATCCGCACCTTGTCCTGACGCCGCATGAGGGAGAATTCGCGCGCCTGTTTCCCGACCTTGCGGCCGATGGCGGCCTCGGAAAGGTGGGACGCGCGCAGGCGGCCGCAAAACGGGCGCATGCCGCCATCGTCTACAAGGGCGCCGACACCGTCATTGCGGCACCGGATGGGCGGGCGCTGATCAACGAGAATGCACCACCCTGGCTTGCCACCGCAGGCTCCGGCGACGTGCTGGCCGGCATCATCGGCGCATTTCTGGCGCAAGGCATGCCGACCTTCGAGGCGGCCGCCGCCGGCGTCTGGCTGCACGGCGAGGCAGGTGAACTGGGTGGCCGCGGCCTGACCGCGGAAACGCTGATCCTGCACATTGCCGAGGCGGTGCAACGCCTCGGTTAAGGCGTGACCTGTCTGTTCAGCCCGCCACTCTTTTCTGCAACAGGCGCGCGCCATTCGGCGCATTGACCTTGCCGCCGGTAATGAAGAAGGCAAAGACGTCGCGCGGGCTGTCAGGAGCCCGATGGTCCGGAGCGTTCAGCGGCAGATCGGCCGGAACGCCGCCCTTCGCATAGGTCTCCAGCCGGTCCGCCCATCGGCCGATCTCGGCCTCCGGATAACAGGTCGCAGTGTCATCCGTGCCACGCTGCAGCCGCGCATAAACGAAATCGGCGGTAACATCGGCAAACATAGGGTAATCGGCATGATCGGCGCAGACCGCCGCCACGTTGTATTTGGAAAGCAGCCTCACAAAATCCGGCTTGCAGAAGCTTTCATGACGTGGTTCCACCACGTGTCGCAGGGGCAGTCCTTCAAGCTCTTTCGGCAACAGGGCCAGAAAAGCTTCGAAGTCCTCCGGTTCGAATTTTTTCGTTCCCATGAACTGCCAGAGGATCGGCCCCAGATGGGGGCCGAGTTCGGCAATACCCTGGCCCAGAAATTTCTCGATCGACGGGCCCGCTTCGCCCAGTATCTTGCGGTTGGTGCAATACCGGCTTGCCTTCAGCGAAAAGACAAAATTCTCCGGCACTTCGGCTGCCCATTTGGCGAAGGTTTCTGGCTTCTGGCTGGAATAATAGGTGCCGTTCACCTCGATCGCCGTCAGTTCACGGCTGGCAAATTCCAGCTGCCGCTTCTTCGGCAGCTTTTCCGGGTAGAAGGTGCCCTCCCAGGGATCGAAGGTCCAGCCGCCGATGCCGGTGCGGATGATGCCGCTTGATGTCATGTGAAGCTCCCATTGAGACCCGCAGGTGAAAGGACTAGATTGACGTTTCGATGAGCGTGAGGCGGGCGAGGAGATCGTGCCGGCCCGCGAGGATGCCCCGCTCGTCACAGTGGATGCCGCCTTCCGTACCTTTCCCATCGGCACCATCTGGTGAGGTGCATCACTCCGCCGCCTGAACCTTCCGCATTGGCCGCCGCTCCAGAAGTTCCTTCAGGAACTGACCCGTATAGGACCGCTTTTCCTTCACAACATCTTCCGGCGTGCCTGTCGCCACCACCTCGCCGCCGCCGGTGCCGCCTTCGGGGCCGATGTCGATGATCCAGTCCGCGGTCTTGATGACCTCCAGATTGTGTTCGATCACCACCACCGAATTGCCCTGGTTGACCAGTTCGTGCAACATTTCCAGAAGTTTCGCGACGTCATGGAAATGCAGGCCGGTGGTCGGCTCATCCAGAATGTAGAGCGTTCTGCCGGTCGAGCGTTTCGACAGTTCCTTGGCGAGCTTCACACGCTGCGCCTCGCCGCCGGACAGCGTGTTCGCCTGCTGGCCGACCTTGATGTAGCCCAGGCCGACCTCGAACAGCGCCTGCAGTTTGTCGCGCACCGCCGGCACGGCGGAAAAGAACTCCACGCCTTCTTCCACCGTCATGTCCAGCACGTCGGCGATGGACTTGCCCTTGAACAGCACGTCCAGCGTTTCGCGGTTGTAGCGTTTGCCGTGGCAGACATCGCAGGTGACATAGACATCCGGCAGGAAGTGCATCTCGATCTTGATAACGCCGTCGCCCTGGCAGGCTTCGCAGCGGCCGCCCTTGACGTTGAAGGAAAAGCGACCGGGCTGGTAACCGCGCGCCTTTGCTTCGGGCAGGCCGGCAAACCAGTCACGAATCGGCGTAAAGGCGCCGGTATAGGTGGCCGGGTTGGAGCGCGGCGTGCGGCCGATCGGCGACTGGTCGATGTCGATCACCTTGTCGATGAATTCCAGCCCGTCGATGCGCTCGTGTTCCGCCGGGATCTCGCGGGCGCCCATCACGCGCCGCGCCGCCGCCTTGTAGAGCGTCTCGATCAGGAAGGTCGATTTTCCGCCACCGGAGACACCGGTGACGGCGGTGAACAGACCAAGCGGCACCGAGGCGGTGACATTCTTCAGATTGTTGCCGCGGGCGCCGACGACCTTGATCTCCTTGCCCTTTTTCGGTTTGCGCCGTTCGGCAGGCACGGCGACACCCAGTTCGCCGGAGAGATACTTGCCAGTCAGCGATTTTGGATTGGCCATGACCTCCTTCGGCGTGCCGGCCGCCACCACCTGGCCACCATGCACGCCGGCGGCCGGGCCGATATCGACGACATAATCGGCCGTCAGGATCGCATCCTCGTCGTGCTCGACGACCAGCACCGTGTTGCCGATGTCGCGCAGGTGCTTCAGCGTATCGAGGAGGCGCGCATTGTCGCGCTGGTGCAGGCCGATCGAGGGTTCGTCCAGCACGTAGAGAACGCCGGTCAGGCCGGAACCGATCTGCGAGGCGAGCCGGATGCGCTGGCTTTCGCCGCCTGACAACGTGCCGGAGGAACGGGACAGGCTTAAATAATCGAGGCCCACATCGTTGAGGAACCGCAACCGGTCGCGGATCTCCTTCAGGATCCGCACGGCAATCTCGTTCTGCTTGGCGGTCAGCTTGTCGGGCAGCGCCTCGAACCAGTCGCGTGCCACCTTGATCGACATTTCTGTCACTTCGCCGATGTGCAGCCGATCGATCTTGACCGCCAGAGCCTCCGGCTTCAGCCGGTAGCCGGCACAGGCAGGGCAGGGGGCGGCCGACATGTACCGCTCGATCTCTTCCCGCGCCCAGGCGCTGTCGGTTTCCTTCCAGCGGCGTTCGAGGTTCGGCACGATACCCTCGAAGGTCTTCGTCGTCTTGTAGGAGCGCGCGCCGTCGGCGTAACTGAACTCGATCTTCTCTTCGGTTCCGTGCAGGATGGAGCGCTGCGCGTCCTTCGACAGTTTCGACCAGCGGTCCGTCAGCTTGAAGCCGAACACCTTTCCGAGGCCCTCAAGCGTCTGGTTGTAGTAGGGCGAGGTGGATTTGGCCCAGGGCGCGATCGCGCCATCTTTCAACGTGCGTTCCGGCTCAGGAACGATCAGGTTCTCGTCCACTTTCTGCTGCGCGCCGAGACCGTCACAGGTCGGGCAGGCGCCGAAGGGATTGTTGAAGGAAAACAGGCGCGGCTCGACTTCCGGAATGGTGAAGCCGGACACCGGGCAGGCAAATTTTTCCGAAAACAGCACGCGTTCATGCGTCTCGTTCAGCGACTTGTTGGCCGAACCGCCGGCAGCCGTTTCCTCCGGCGGCAGCGGCTTGTCGGCAAATTCCGCCACGGCCAGACCATCGGCCAGCTTCAGGCAGGTCTCCAGACTGTCGGCGAGACGCGCGCCGATATCACTGCGCACCACGACGCGGTCCACCACGACGTCGATATCGTGTTTGTATTTTTTGTCGAGCGCCGGAACATCGGCGATCTCGTAGAACTGGCCGTCGACCTTGACGCGCTGGAAGCCCTTTTTCATGAGCTCCGCCAGTTCCTTTTTGTATTCGCCCTTTCGTCCGCGCACCATCGGGGCGAGGATGTAGAGGCGGGTGCCGTCGCCGAAGGCGAGTACCCGGTCGACCATCTGGCTGACCGTCTGGCTCTCGATCGGCAGGCCCGTGGCCGGCGAATAGGGCACACCGACACGGGCGAAAAGAAGGCGCATATAGTCGTAGATCTCGGTAACGGTACCGACCGTCGAGCGCGGGTTCTTCGAGGTCGTCTTCTGTTCGATCGAAATCGCCGGTGACAGTCCGTCGATCTGGTCGACATCCGGCTTCTGCATCATTTCCAGGAACTGGCGTGCATAGGCCGACAGGCTTTCGACATAGCGCCGCTGGCCTTCCGCGTAGATCGTGTCGAAGGCGAGCGAGGACTTGCCCGACCCCGAAAGACCGGTCATCACGATCAGGCTGTTGCGGGGCAGATCGAGATCGATGCCCTTGAGATTGTGCTCACGGGCACCGCGGATGGAAATCGTCTTGAGTTCGCTCATCGTGAAAAGGCTCTTTGGGAGGACAAGCCCCTTATTTAGTGATCCCTCGGCTGGTGTCGAGCCGAGACTTGCCGTGACTGCGGCTTTCGATTCGATCCCTACGTCCAAGGTTGTTGACAGGATCATAGCGAAATACTAGAACAAATAAAGAACAAATTTGCTTGTGGATTAAGGCAGCATGATTTCCTGCGGCTGGCGGTGATGGTTTACACTGCCGCCCCAAACCAATGCGAATGGCCGCGCGAGGCGGCAGACAGGGTGATGAGATGGCTGGCAGCGTCAACAAAGTGATTTTGGTCGGGAATGTCGGGGCGGATCCGGAAATCCGCCGCACGCAGGACGGCCGGCCGATTGCCAATCTTCGCATCGCGACGTCGGAAAGCTGGCGCGACCGCAACAGCGGCGAACGGCGCGAAAAGACCGAATGGCACAATGTCGTGGTCTTTAACGAAGGCCTCTGCAAGGTGGTCGAGCAATATGTGAAGAAGGGCGCCAAACTTTACATCGAAGGCGCGTTGCAGACCCGCAAGTGGCAGGACCAGAACGGCAATGACCGCTACACGACGGAAATCGTGCTGCAGGGCTTCAACTCGACGCTGACGATGCTCGATGGCCGTGGCGGCGGCGAGGGCATGAGTGGTGGCAATGTCGGGTATGGCGGCGGTCGCAGCGGCGGCAATGCTGGCGGCGATTTCGGCGGTGGTTATGACGATTACGATCGCGCGCCGGCAAGCGCCGGCCGTGGCGGCAGCCAGTCCTCCGGCAGCGGCAGCGGCGGTTTTGCGCGCGATCTGGACGACGATATCCCGTTCTGAGAACGGCGTTTCCAGAGGCGGCGAACGGGGCGGTTTTCGCGGTATCGTTCGCCGTTTGGGATGTTCAGACGTGTCGGCCGGCAGGTGTGTGGGATCAGCAGCTGCCGGTCGTTTGTCTTTGACAGCATGTCGCGCAAAAGCGGGCGGCGGTTTTGCGATAACGACATCTGAAAAAACAAAGACCTAAAGCGCGGTCGCGGCTCTGAAGGATCGTGACGAGTTTTGGCGTGGAGCCCCCGTTCTCTAGAGCGCAAAGGCCGAACGGACACCATCCACGACGAACTGTACCGACAAAGCGGCGAGCAGAACGCCGAGCAGGCGTGTCAGAATCGCGCGGCCCGTCACGCCGAGAAAGCGGTCCAGCCGGTCGGCCACCAGAAGCGCCGCGAGTACGATCGCCATTGTGACAACCAGCATGCCGATCAGAATGACCCTGTCGAGCGGTTCGGCAAAGGAACCGGCGAGAAGGACCGTTGCCGAAATGGCGCCGGGGCCGGCAATCAGCGGCAAGGCCAACGGAAAGACGGCGATGTTCTGGATGTGGTCGATGGTGATCGCCGTCTTCGAGGTCTCTTCCTTGCGATCGTTGCGCTTCTGGAAGATCATCTCGAAGGCGATCCAGAACAAGAGCAGCCCGCCGGCGATGCGGAAGGCGCCCATGGAAATGCCGAGCACCGAAAGGATGCCGGCGCCAAACAGCGCAAACACGGTGAGGATCGCAAAGGCGATCAGCGTGCCTCTGAGCGCGACCTGGCGCCGTTGGGCGCGATCGAGCCCTGCGGTGAGGCCGAGGAAGATCGGCGCGAGGCCGGGCGGATCCAGGGTGACGAGGAGCGTGGTGAACGCGCTCATGATGCTGTCTGCCGTCGCCAATGCCGTTTCTCCCTGTTCGCGTGCTTGCCGAACGTCTCCGGCAAGGATAGACCACATTGCATGAACAAACAGCTCTTGACTGAGGGCCCAGGGGGCATTCTGGTGAAATGCCCTGCAAATGGCGCAAAAGCCTGTTCAAAACCATCGCGCAAATTGGCGTTCGCACAGCCGTTCCGCTATAAAGAAACAACTGATTCCGAACAGAGATCGTATCCGATTTGACTGAGCAGAGCACCCCCGGCGGCGGAAAGCTGCCTCCCGGCATCGAACCTATTTCCATCATGGAGGAGATGCAGCGCTCCTACCTCGATTACGCCATGAGCGTCATCGTGAGCCGCGCGCTTCCCGACGTGCGTGACGGTCTGAAGCCGGTTCATCGACGCATCCTTTACGGGATGAACGAACTCGGGCTGGACTGGAACAAGAAATACGTGAAGTCGGCGCGTGTGACCGGTGACGTGATGGGTAAATACCATCCGCACGGCGATGCGGCGATCTACGACGCCTTGGCCCGCATGGCGCAGGACTGGTCGCTGCGCATGCCGCTGATCGACGGTCAGGGCAATTTCGGCTCGATCGACGGCGATCCGCCGGCTGCCCAGCGTTATACGGAATGCCGCCTGCAGAAGGTGGCGCATTCGCTGCTCGACGATCTCGACAAGGAAACCGTCGACTTCCGCGACAACTACGACGGCACGCTGTCGGAGCCGGTCGTGGTGCCTGCCAAATTTCCGAACCTTCTGGTCAATGGTGCAGGCGGTATCGCCGTCGGCATGGCGACCAATATTCCGCCGCATAACCTCTCCGAGGTCATCGACGGCTGTATTGCGCTCATCGACAATCCGGCGATCGAACTGCCCGAACTGATGCAGATCATTCCGGGCCCGGATTTCCCGACCGGTGCGCTGGTGCTGGGCCGTTCCGGTATCAAGTCGGCCTATGAGACCGGCCGCGGTTCCGTCATCATGCGCGGCCGCGCCCGCGTCGAGCCGATGCGCGGCGACCGTGAGCAGATCATCATCTCCGAAGTTCCCTACCAGGTGAACAAGGCGACGATGATCGAGAAGATCGCCGAACTGGTGCGCGAGAAGCGCATCGAAGGCATTTCCGACCTGCGCGACGAATCGGACCGCCAGGGCTACCGCGTCGTCATCGAGCTGAAGCGCGATGCCAATGCCGATGTCATCCTGAACCAGCTCTATCGTTACACGCCGCTGCAGACATCCTTCGGTTGCAATATGGTGGCGCTGAACGGCGGCAAGCCGGAACAGCTGACGCTGATCGACATGCTGAAGGCTTTCGTCACCTTCCGTGAGGAAGTCGTTAGCCGGCGAACAAAATACCTGCTGCGCAAGGCGCGTGACCGTGCGCATGTCTTGGTCGGTCTCGCCATATCGGTGGCCAATATCGATGAGGTGATCAGCCTGATTCGCAGGGCTCCGGACCCGGCAACTGCCCGCGAACAGCTGATGGAACGCCGCTGGCCGGCCAAGGATGTGGAATCCCTTATCCGGCTCATTGACGACCCGCGTCACCGGATCAACGAGGACGGCACCTATAATCTTTCGGAAGAACAGGCCCGCGCGATCCTCGAACTGCGTCTGGCCCGCCTGACCGCTCTCGGCCGTGACGAAATCGCGGATGAGTTGAACAAGATCGGCGCCGAGATCAGCGATTATCTCGATATCCTGTCGTCCCGCCTGCGCATTCAGACCATCGTCAAGGATGAACTGGCCGCCGTGCGCGACGAGTTCGGCACGCCACGGCGCACCGAGATCATGGATGGCGGCCCGGATATGGACGATGAGGACCTCATCGCCCGCGAGGACATGGTGGTCACCGTCTCGCACCTTGGTTATATCAAGCGGGTGCCGCTCACCACCTACCGGGCGCAGCGCCGCGGCGGCAAGGGTCGCTCCGGCATGGCAACGCGCGACGAGGATTTCGTCACGCGCCTGTTCGTCGCCAACACCCATACACCGGTGCTGTTCTTCTCCTCGCGCGGCATCGTCTACAAGGAAAAGGTCTGGCGCCTGCCGATCGGCACGCCGCAATCGCGCGGCAAGGCGCTCATCAACATGCTGCCGCTGGAGCCCGGCGAGCGCATCACGACGATCATGCCGCTGCCCGAGGACGAGGACAGCTGGGCAAATCTCGACGTCATGTTCTCGACGACGCGTGGAACGGTGCGCCGCAACAAGCTGTCCGACTTCATCCAGGTGAACCGCAACGGCAAGATCGCGATGAAGCTGGAAGAAGAGGGTGACGAGATTCTCTCCGTCGAGACCTGTTCGCCGCCGAATCCGGATCTCAACATGCCGGGTGACGACGTGCTTTTGACGACGGCACTTGGCCAGTGCATCCGTTTCCCCGTGGACGACGTGCGCGTCTTCGCTGGCCGCAATTCGATCGGCGTGCGTGGCATCACGCTTGCCGACGGCGATCGCCTGATCTCCATGACCATTGTCGGCCATGTGGACGCGGAACCGTGGGAGCGTGCGGCTTATCTCAAGCGGTCGGCTGCCGAGCGTCGCGCCGCAGGCGTGGATGAAGAGGATATCGCTCTCGTCGGCGAAGAAGTGACCGAGGAAGGTCAGCTGAGCGACGAGCGCTACGAGTATCTGAAGGCGCACGAACAGTTCGTTCTGACCATCTCGGAGCGTGGTTTCGGCAAACGTTCCTCGTCCTACGATTTCCGCACCTCGGGCCGCGGCGGCAAGGGGATCCGCGCCACCGATACGTCGAAGACCAACGAGATTGGTGAACTGGTTGCCGCCTTCCCGGTCGATGACAAGGACCAGCTGATGCTCGTTTCGAACGGTGGCCAGCTGATCCGCGTGCCGGTGGACGGCATCCGTATCGCCAGCCGCGCGACGAAGGGTGTGACGATCTTCTCCACCGCCAAGGACGAGAAGGTTGTGTCCGTCGAGCGCATCAGCGAGCCGGAAGGCGACGACGAAAACGGCGTGCTGGCAGAAGAGATCACAGCGGAAACCGGTGATCTGGGCGAACCGGCGCCGGGCGGCGAGACGGAATAGGACGACGGAAGCGCCGATCGGGTGGCGGGACTTTCCGCCGCCCTCGGCTTCAGTGTCTGTTCAGGTTTCTGAACGTCAGACGACAACGAAAAAAGCCGGGTTCATGACCCGGCTTTTTTCTTGAGGAGCGTCTTGGTCCTGGGAGGGAAGATCAGAACGCGCTGTGGCGCCGCGCAAACTCGCGAAGATTTTCGCGCTCGCGCCGAAGTTCGGTAATGGAGGTTGCCACGGATGCAACGAACATGGTGCTAATCAATCCGGCAAGCACAATCATAGCAACATACATGGCAGTAACTCCTGTCTCTGTGAGCGTCAGCCCTCAGTAGTAGGGCTGCTCGTTATACTGACCCGTGAGCTGGGTATAGTTGAACTGAGGCGCTTCGGACTTGCCCTGGTAAAGAGTGAAAGTTGCAGTCATCATGACGGCGATCATTGCGGTCCAGACCAGATTGATCATCGTAATCGTGTCCGGCATGGCCGTTTTCCTCTTGGCGAACATTTCCAAGTTCCTTCTTCTCTCAAGAACGCGTTCGATGCGAACAGGTTCCGCACCAGTATGAAAGAGCTTTAACCTTTTCCCTCTGAAGCCACCCTGAAAGCGCCGTTCATCTGGCGTTCAGGAATCTTTAAGGATTTGTCTCACGACAGGTCGAACATCCATTCGATCCCGAAGGACGTCAGCACAGCGGCAAGAACGAGAACGGCAAGCATCGTTTATCTCCATCCGACCGGGCCTGGAGGTTTTCCTTCCGGTCAGTGATGGCACTAAACCATTGTCGGGCTGAAACGGGCTTGAACGGGCCATTCATCCGCGGTTCATGGGCAACCGCGCTTGCGAAGCCGGCGCCGGCATGACACAAGGCGGTGGAATCGCCAGACAGAATGCCCCGAGAGGTATCATGACGACCGCCTTTTATCCCGGTTCCTTCGACCCGATGACCAACGGCCATCTGGACGTGTTGATCCAGGCGCTGAATGTGGCCGATCGGCTGGTCGTGGGCATCGGCGTTCATCCGGGCAAGGTGCCGATGTTCAGCTTCGAGGAGCGCGCAGAGCTCATCCGCCGATCGCTCGCCGAAGCGCTGCCGGAACGTCTGGAGACCCTGGAGGTTGTTGCCTTCGACAATCTGGTCATCCACGCTGCACGCGATCAGGGCGCGAAAATCCTGATCCGGGGGCTGAGGGACGGCACGGATCTCGATTATGAAATGCAGATGGCGGGCATGAACGCGCAGATGGCGCCGGACATCCAGACGGTCTTCCTGCCGGCAGGTACTGCCTCGCGACCGATTACGGCCACATTGGTCCGCCAGATCGCCTCCATGGGCGGCGACGTGAAGGCCTTCGTGCCGGGCGCCGTTCTCGATGCGCTGACACAGAAGCTGAAACGCTGACTGTCCTCATTCCCAAACGGAGTTGTCCGATGAAATTGATGACCCTTGCCTTTGCCGGTGCACTGGCTGCCGCCTCCTTCGTCTCGCAGGCGCTGGCCGCAGCCGATGATTTCCTCACCATCCAGCTGAAGGATGGTCCGGTTGTCATCCAGCTGATGCCGGAGGTTGCGCCCAAGCACGTTGCCCAGGTGAAAAAACTGGCCGCTGAGGGCAAATACAACAATGTTGCCTTTCACCGCGTGATCGACGGCTTCATGGCCCAGACGGGCGACGTGCAGTATGGCAATATGGACAAGGGATTTGATGCCCGGCGCGCCGGCATGGGCGGCTCCGAGCTCCCCGACATCCCGGCCGAGTTCTCGAAGGTGCCCTTCGAGCGCGGCACGGTCGGCATGGCACGCTCGCAGGATCCGAACTCGGCGAACTCGCAGTTCTTCATCATGTTCGACAAGGGCTCGTTCCTCAACGGCCAGTACACCGTCATCGGCAAGGTCGTGTCCGGCATGGAGAATGTCGACAAGATCAAGCGTGGCCAGGGCGGCAATGGCGAAGTTTCCAGTCCCGACCGGATGATCAAGGTCACCGTTGGGAAATAATGGGCAAAACGCCCCAACACCAAGGAGAATAACATGGCCGAGATCAAGGATCCGGAAAACACCATCATCATGGAAACCACCAAGGGCAAGGTCGTCATCGCCCTGATGCCGGATCTCGCGCCCGGCCATGTGGCCCGCATCAAGGAACTCGCCCGCGAAGGTGCTTATGACGGCGTTGTGTTCCACCGCGTGATTGCCGATTTCATGGCGCAGACCGGCGACGTGAAGTTCGGCAAGAAGGGTGGCGAGAGCTTCAACCCGGGCCGCGCCGGCATGGGCGGTTCCGACAAGCCGGACCTGAAGGCCGAGTTCTCGGCTGTTCCGCATGTGCGCGGCACCTGCTCCATGGCCCGCTCGCAGAGCCCGAATTCGGCCAATTCGCAGTTCTTCATCTGCTTCACCGATGCTCCGTGGCTGAACAAACAGTACTCGGTCTGGGGTCAGGTCATCGACGGCATGGACTTCATCGACCAGATCAAGAAGGGCGAGCCGGTTTCCGATCCGGACTCGATCGTTTCGATGAAGGTCGCGGCCGATATCGCCGCCTGATCCTGACATCATGAGCGAAAACGGGCGCCCCGGGTTCTCCGGGGCGCTTTTCTTTTTGCGCCCCAACCTTTATCAGCGTGCCCGAACCGACGACATGACACGGCGATGACAGCCTGATGGTATTCAAAAACACCCGGAACCCACGATGCGTGTAGACCTGTTCGATTTTGACCTGCCGGAGGAGAATATCGCGCTGAGGCCCGCAAGCCCGCGCGACAGCGCCCGTCTGCTCGTCGTTCGGCCGGATGGAGCGCAGACGCTGGCCGATCATGTGGTTCGCGACCTGCCGTCCTTCCTGAAAGCCGGCGATGCGCTGGTCTTCAACGATACGAAGGTCATTCCGGCCCAGCTGGAAGGCATCCGCTCGCGCGACGGTGCGCCGGATTTGCATGTCTCGGCGACGCTGCACATGCGCATTGCCCCGGATGCCTGGAAGGCCTTTGCCAAACCCGGCAAGCGGCTGAAGATCGGCGATCGCATTCGCTTCGGTCATTCCGGCAGCGCCTGCTTTCTTGGCACGCTCGATGCGGTGCTGGAGGAGAAGGGCGAGGGGGGCGAGGTCACGCTCCGGTTCGATCTTTCGGGTCCTTCGCTCGACGAGGCGATCATGGCCGTCGGGCATATTCCGCTGCCGCCCTATATCGCCGCCAAGCGCCCGGAAGATGAACAGGATAGCCGCGACTACCAGACGATCTATGCCCGCGAAGAGGGCGCAGTTGCGGCGCCGACTGCCGGCCTGCATTTCACGCCGGATCTGTTTGCGGCATTGGATGCGGCCGGCATCGAACGGCATTTCGTCACGCTGCACGTCGGAGCCGGCACCTTCCTGCCGGTCAAGGCGGACGATACCACCGAACACAAGATGCATTCCGAGATCGGCCATGTGCCCGCATCCACCGCCGACGCGCTGAATGCGGTTCGGGCGCGGGGAGGGCGGATCGTCTCCGTCGGCACCACTTCGCTCCGGCTTCTCGAAAGCGCCGCAGAGCCGGACGGCACGCTGAAAGCCTGGTCCGGGGCGACCGATATCTTCATCACGCCGGGTTATCGTTTCCGGGCGGTTGACGTTCTGATGACCAATTTCCACCTGCCGCGTTCGACACTCTTCATGCTGGTCTCCGCCTTTGCGGGACTTGAGACGATGCGCGCTGCCTATACCCACGCAATTTCCACGGGCTATCGCTTCTATTCCTATGGCGATTCCAGCCTGCTCTTCCGGAAGACCTCCTGATGACCACCGAAAACTTCCAGTTCACCCTGAAGGCCACCGACGGCAAGGCGCGCCTTGGCGAAATCTCCATGCCGCGCGGCACGATCCGCACACCGGCCTTCATGCCGGTCGGTACCGTCGGCACGGTCAAGGCCATGTATCTCGATCAGGTGCGCGAGGGGGGCGCCGACATCATTCTCGGCAATACCTACCATCTGATGCTGCGGCCCGGTCCGGAGCGCGTTGCCCGACTTGGCGGTCTGCACGAACTCATCCGCTGGCCGGAACCGATCCTGACCGACAGCGGCGGTTTCCAGGTGATGTCGCTCTCCGGCCTACGCAAGCTCGACGAGAAGGGCGTGACCTTCAAGAGCCATGTGGATGGCAGCACGCACCACATGTCTCCGGAGCGGTCGATCGAGATCCAGGGCCTGCTCGACAGCGACATCCAGATGCAGCTGGACGAATGTGTGGCGCTTCCCGCCGAGCCGAAGGAGATCGAACGGGCGATGGAGCTGTCGCTGCGCTGGGCAGAGCGCTGCAAGATCGCCTTCGGCAACCAGCCGGGCAAGGCGATGTTCGGCATCGTGCAGGGCGGCGACCAGCCGGCGCTGCGCGTGCGCTCCGCCGAAGGACTGAAGGCGCTGGATCTGAAGGGTTATGCCGTCGGCGGCCTGGCGGTGGGCGAACCGCAGGCGGTGATGCTGGACATGCTCAACATCACGTTGCCGGTACTGCCGACCGAAAAGCCGCGTTACCTGATGGGCGTCGGCACGCCGGACGATATCCTGAAATCGGTTGCCTGCGGTATCGATATGTTCGACTGCGTGATGCCGACCCGTTCGGGCCGCCACGGTCTCGCCTTCACCCGCAAGGGCAAGGTGAATATCCGCAATGCCAAACATGCCGAGGACATGCGCCCGCTCGACGAGCAGTCGAACTGCCCGGCGACACGCGATTATTCGCGTGCCTATCTGCACCATCTGGTGCGCTCCAACGAGGCGCTGGGCGGCATGCTGCTCTCCTGGAACAATCTTTCCTATTACCAGGAACTGATGCAGGGCATCCGCAAGGCGATTGCCGAAGGGCGTTACGAGGATTTCATGGCCGAAACCCAGGAAGCCTGGGCGCGCGGCGACGACTGAGCGGCGGATCTTCTGCGGCTGTCAGATGCCGGTGCTGCTGGTTTTCGCCAGCACCCGAACCCCATTGACCTTGTAGCTGCCATCATCCTGCAGGCGCATCTCGTAGATGGCGCTCCAGTCCTTGGCGTTCCGTCCGGTGACGATCACCTCCTGTAGTACGAGTTCGCCGCCGCCGACCAGTTTCGACCGGCCGAAGGCGTAGTGGCCGGGGCTGGAAAGGGGCGCGTATTGCTTTTTCACCATGTCGAGGAAGCGGATTTCCGACGGAAACAGGCTTCTGATGGCTGGTGATGCAAAGGAATAGGCGACGGCGGCATCGCCGCTCATCAGCGCGCTGATCTGGCTGGCGATGATCTTCTGCGCGTCCGAAACCGGATCTTCGGCGGCTGCCGAAGGCAGGGCGGCACACAGCAGACAGAGCAGGGCGTAGGCGGAACGGAAAAGCATGCGCATTCTCCCCGATTGTGACAACAGGATAACGCAGTCCACAGAATTGTGAAGCATTCGCACGGCAGACTGGCGTGGAGCCTGCGGCAACTGTTTCCTGAAGGTCACTACGGTCGGTTTCGCGAAAGCGATCAGCCGCACGCGAGGCCTTCGTCCTTGTTCTTGCCGAAGTGTGGTGCAAGGGTGCCGGCGATCTTCCCGCCCCCGGATAAACCAGCATGATTCTCGCGCCACCTGCGTTGCTGTTCTTTTGCAACGCGCTTCTCTTCGTTTCCTTGTTCACCCGTCTGCCGTCGATCCAGGAGGAGGCTCGGCATCGACAAGGCAGTACTGGGGCTCGCCCTGCTCGGTGCACCTGCCGGGACCTTTCTCGCTTTGCCGATTGCCGGACGGGTCACGGATTACCTGACGCCACGGGTTGCTGCGCCGCTGATGTTGTCGATTGCGGCGCTCATCACGCCGCTTCTGACGATCATGCCGATCCTCGGTTTCTTCCTCTGTTTCCTGCTGTTCGGTTTCTTTCGCACCATCCTGGATGTGGCGGCCAACATGATCTCGACCGGTATCGAGCAGCGCACGGGGCAAAAGGTTCTCTCCCGCAGTCACGGTTTCTGGTCCGTCGGGCTTCTCGTCGGTTCGCTTGCCTCCGGTTTTCTGGCCGAACACGGTGTCTCGCCCTTTCACCACCAGTTGGGCGCTGCGCTGATCGTCGTCCTCTGTTGCCTGATCGTCCTGAAGATCGCACCGAAGGAGGAGCGCATGCCGCGGATTGCCACCGGCCGGCGCAAAGTGTTTGTCCTGCCGGACCGGATCATCATCCTGATCTGCGTCATGGTGTTCGGCATCGGTATCAGCGAGGGCGCCGTTTATGACTGGGGCATCTTTTACCTGCGCGAGGTGCTGAATGCGGATGCGGCGACCGCCGGCATCCTCTATGCAGGCTTTACCATCGGCATGGGTGCGACGCGCATGGTGGGCGACAGTCTGCGTGAACGGTTCGGCACCATGACCCTGGTGCGCGGGTCGGCCACCTGTGTGGCCCTCGGTCTCGTGCTGCTTCTCTCCACCGGCAGCCTTGCCGTCGCTGCCGTCGCGCTGTTTCTGATGGGGTGCGGCGTGGCGCTCGGTTTCCCGCTGGCGGTCGCGACCACCATCACGCTCGGCCGCGGTTCGATGGCCGACAATCTTGCCGCGCTCGCGTTGACGCTTCTGATTGCCAATATCGGTGTGCCGCCGATGCTCGGCTTCGTTGCCGAACATGCGAGCCTGACGGTCAGCTTCATGGTGCTCTTGCCGTTTCTCGGCCTCAGCTTCATCATGGCACCGGTCGCCCAGGGCCGCGTGCCGTCTTTCCTGCGCGGGGCCATCAAAGGGCCCAAGGATGGGGATAAGGAGCAGCCGGCCCCGGTTTCGCCACAAGATGCGGCGAGGGGTTGAGCCTTCCTGCCGATAAGCCTACGAGGTTGGACTTGGAGCATTCGAAACCAGGTGGAATCGTGATCGACCCCTACAAGTTGCTGGGCGTGCCGCGGGATGCGGATGGCGCGGCCATCAAGTCCGCCTATCGCACGAAGGCAAAGTCCTCGCACCCGGACACCGGCGGCGACGTGGACGCCTTTGCGAAACTCACGACCTCTTACGAACTGCTGCTCGACCCCGTGCGCCGCAAGATCTACGACGACACCGGTTTTGATCCGCAACTGACGGATTCGAAGGATCTGGAAGGACTGCTGGTCCTCGATACGCTGGTCAACGACATCATCCTCGACGAACGGGCGCCGGGAAGTTTTGATCCCGTGGCGGCCATGCGCCGCAAGCTGACCGACAAGGTGGTGAATACCCGTTTCCACATTCTGGAGCTGGAGCGCCACCGCGGCCGCATCCGCAACCACCTCGACCGCATTGCGCGGCGGCCGGAAAGCGATGTGTTGGGCCGCATGCTGACGGCCCGTTGTGACGCGATCGCCGATGCCATCGGCAAGGCGGAAAACGAGATCAAGGTGATCGAGCAGGCTTATGCGATGCTGGACGGTTATTCGTACGAGCTGGAAGCGGAACCGCAGAAAGCGGCGGAATGATCGCTGATCGGCCCGTTCGGACGGGAATGCTGTGACCCCGGACCGGACAGGTGGGAAGCTCGCCTGCCATTTCGTTGGCCATGGGCAGAAAGCGGAAAAATACCCATGTTCTCCATCCCTGTCGCGTCCGCTTGACACGGTCCGGGTTCGTTTGGCGAACCCGCCACCGGCATTTTCGTTCCAGGAATAGTCGCCCAGATCTGTGGCATGGAAAAACCGGCCCGAAGACGGATCGGAATTTGATTTGCAGGAGAGGGCGGTGGTTGCCGCGCGGCCTAATGGCCGAGCGGTTTCTGGCGCGCCGCGAGTTCGTCCTCGTCTGCGCAGCTGGCGAGACGCAGCACGTAATCCTCGGCTGCATCCGCAAGCGACAGGGCGATTTCCGCGGTGCTCAGACCTTGCCGCCGCAGGTCCTCGATCATGGAGAGCATCGCCGCCTCCACCTTGAAGCGGCACCCTATGCTCGGCTCGAAAGCATCGTCTGCGCTGGAATGTCTCTGTGTCATGAACCTATGGTCCCTTGCCCGAATTCGAGCATGACACATGTTCTCAGGTCTGCAAGTCCTTGGTTAAATAAGGGTTAATGTGCCAAATAGAACGTTTCGAAACGAAACAGGCGTCATTTTTGCCATGACGGAATCGGATGTTTTGCCCCAGCTTGGCACATCCGCCGCAATCCTAGTTGCGACAATCTTAGTTGCGACAGGCATCCTCGATGCTCCAGCCGAACAGCCAGGCATCACATTTCTCCTGCCATTCTCTCATATGACGCCCGTCGCGCGGACGGTGCTTCAACAGTGGGTTCTGTTGCGGCTTCAGGCCCAAGACGCGCGCATGCATGCCGCGCTGCTGCCAATCCAGGACAACGTGATCGTCATTCAGCATTCGTTTCGATCCTCATGATCTCGGCCAAGCCATCATGGCTGCAATTTCCGATACCATATCGGTTAGAGCCCGAAGCTTGCGCGAGACTGGTGTCGTCTGCAGCCATCCCGTGTCCGAACGCGATCGGGAACCAGAGCGAGTGGCCTGTGTTGGGAGGCAAAGGAGAACCGACATGACAGCCGAACCATCCAAGACAAAAAGCACCCTGACCAGCCTTGCCGCCGAAATGGGACTTGTGCCCGCCGACAAGGCGCAACCAAGGGAAGCGGATACCGATGCGCCGCTGGACCGCGGCACCGCGGTGCTGGGCGAGGACCACGATATCCAGCGCTCGGAAGAAGGCAGAGACCGCAGCCCAGGTGAACCACGCCACGACATGGCCCGCGAGGCCGCAGAGCACGAGGTGGCGATGCGCGAAGCCAAGAGGGAGGGGGCACGTCCAGCCGGCGGGATTGTGCCGGGTGCGGCAACGAAAATGCCGCCGGATTGACAGGGGATACTCGGCATTGATGGCGGGCCGTGCCCGACAATGATGAGCACTATGCCTACACTATAACCCTCTAACGCCGCACCTAGGAGAGGGTGAGGTTGTTGGTCTTCACCGCCTTTATGAGCGCCTCCATCATCACCGCACTTTGGTGGTGAGGTCGCGCGAGCGCGGCCAGAGCGCAGTCATGGGGACGTCTTCCGCAGGGTGGGACTTGGCACCACGTCAAACCGCTCGGTGCGAAGGTCGTCCGCCGCCAGTCAAGCAATCCGGTTAGCCTGCCGGATTAATGAAACGACACCGTTGCATTAATGGCTTGAGTGACCTATCTTGGCGCAGGAAATCTAGAGGTTCCTGCGATGCCCAAGCCCGGCCGTCCATTAAAAGAGCAGTCTGAAGATCTGACGGACCGGATGGTCGCTGTCGCTACGCGCCTGTTTCTGGAGAAAGGCTACGCTGGCACGACCATCGACGAACTGGCGCGGCGCCTCGGTTCAGCCAAGCGCAGCGTTTACAGCCGCTTCACCGACAAGGCCGATCTCTTTCGGCTGGTGACCACCACTTATGCCGAACAGAGCCTTCGTCAGTTGGGGCCGGTCGTGGTCGATGAGCGCCCGCTGTCGGAGCAGCTTCAGAGCGTCTGTCTGGATACCCTGCGGCTGTTCCTGGAGCCGGATGTCATCGCCATCGAACGGGTCGTGGTGGCCGAAGCGGTGCGGTTTCCGGAGATCGTTCCCATTCTCGAGTCGGCACGGCTGAGCGCCATGGAACGCTTTTATCCGGTCCTGTTGAGGCTCGGCTGCGGCCCGACAGAGGCGGCAACCCGCGATCAGGCGCAGATACTCTGGGACTTGGTCGTGGCCGCACCGGTCAGGGCCGCAGCCCTCGGACTCTGGCCGCGATCGGAGTTGGCGATGGAACAGTTCGTCGCCCAGCGCGTCACGCTGTTTCTCGGTGGGCTGCCGACCCTGCAAAAGACCGATTCCGGGGTTGAGCGCCTGAACTTCGAACATGCGGCACGAAAGGACTGAAAACATGCAGGTGACATCGGACGCGGCCAGCCTCATTTGCCGCACGCATCAGGGGGATGTTCTCGGTGTGGTCGCCGACGGCGTGCGAAGCTGGTTCGGCATTCCCTATGCTCAGGCGCCGGTCGGCCCCTTACGGTTTCGGGCGCCGCAGCCGCCCCAGCCGTGGCAGGGCGTGCGTGAGGCCAAGACGTTCGGCCCGCTTCCCATTCAGAAGCGAGGCTTCGAGGCCATCGGTGGAGCCGGCGCGCAGACCCCGATGTCGGAAGATTGTTTGACGATCAATATCTCGGCGCCCGCCGACCCGTCGGATCGGCCCCGGCCAGTGGTGGTCTGGATCTATGGCGGCGGCTTCTCGCTGGGTGGAACGCGCACGCCCCTCTATCGCGGCAAAGATCTCGTCCAAAACGGCGACGTGGTTTTCGTCAGCTTCAACTACCGGGTGGGCGTGTTCGGATTTACCGATTTCAGCAACTGGTCGACGACCGACGATCCCATCGACAGCAATCTCGGCCTGCGTGATCAGGTGGCCGCGCTGCAATGGGTGCAGCAGAACATTGCCGCCTTCGGTGGCGATCCCGACAACGTCACCATCTTCGGTCAATCGGCGGGTGCCGCATCGGTCGTGTTCCTGATGTGCGTGCCCAGCGCCAAAGGGTTGTTCCACCGCGCCTTTGCCATGAGTCCGGCGGGCTTCAGCGTTTATGACCGCCACCGCCATGCTATCTTCGCCGATGACATCATCCGCACGCTGGGGCTGGATCCGGACGACCGGCAGGCGACGGGGCCGGCCCTCAAGCGGCTGGATTGCGAACAGCTCAACGCAAGGGCCAGCCAGTTCTTCTACGATGTCGCGCCCGACAAGTATCCGGGCCTGCTGCCGACATCGCCGGTCATCGACGGCGATTTCCTGCCGCTCCACCCCATCGAGGCGTTCAGCCAAGGGCATGCGACACGCCTGCCGCTGGTGATCGGCACCATGAAGCGCGAAGGCGCGATGTTGCACAAGGCACTGCCTGTGATCAGCACCCGCGTCAGCCAGCTCGAAGCGATGTTCGCCAAGGCCGCGCCGGACGGTCTGCGCCAGCGCCTTGTCGCCGCCTATCCGGGCTTTCCCTCCAAAGCGACCGCCATCGACATGGGCGGCGATTTCACCTTCTGGCTGCCCGCCTTGCGCATCGCCGAAGGCCATTCGGCCTTTGCCGATTGCTGGGTCTACCGCTTCGATTATGCCACGCCGCTCACGCGTCTGTTGTTTGGCGCAGCGACCCACGGCCTTGATCTGCCAATGGTGTTCGGCAGCACCGGCGAGGGGGAGCTGGGCAAACTCGACCTCTTCTATCGCAAGCGATCCAAAGCGGTCAGCCAGCGTTTCCAGGGTGCTTTTCTCGACTTCGTGCACGGGCGGACACCTGGCTGGAGCTGCTATGACACGGATCTTCGCAGGACGCGGATTTTTGACGCCGAAGACCGCGAAGACCGCGACCCCAACAAAGCTACCCGCCTTGCCTGGGGTGATTATCGCGGGCCTGCGTAGGACCGTGAAGGGGCAATGATCGGCCGATTGCCGTTGTCCGTCTTCCTCGCCGGACGTGGCGATGCCCGTCTGGCGAAGGGCGGCTATAGGCGGCAATGGCGGAAGAGGTGGGATTCGAACCCACGGTACGGTTTCCCGCACGCCGGTTTTCAAGACCGGTTCCTTAAACCACTCGGACACTCTTCCAATGCCAAGAACAGCGCTATCGCTGGTGCTGGCCTTATAGCGGGCGCGGGCGTCACGTCAACTCCTGTGTGCCGGCGCCGGTCGCCTGGCGTTGTGCCAAACCCGACTTTGTTTGTCCGCCGCGGCCAAGTCTATTTTTACAGTATATTAACCATACGGAATAGAAATTCCATTTATCCACGAATTTGGTTCGCATTTTAGCCATCTTGGGGGCAAAAGTGGACGCGTGGCCCGGTTAACCATACCTGCCGGGGCAAGTGTTTGAGTTGCGGCCGAGGCGGCCACGAGAGCGGCGTGGGGCATACATTGAGATCTGGCAAGGATAGGCTCCTTCTTGGGGTGAAGTGGCTTGGAGTGGCGTGCGTTTGTCTTGCCGTCACCTCCTGCGCATCGACACAGACGGCGACGACACAAAAGCCGAAGCCGAAGAGCAAGGAATATTTTGCCGAGAGCGAATATGGCGTCAAAGCCAGCCCGCGGGTCGTTGCCGATGGTCAGCCCGTTCCGAAGGGTGGCGGCCGTTTCATGGTGGGCGATCCCTACCAGGTGAAGGGCAAGACCTACGTTCCCAAGGAAGATCCGCGCTACAACAAGAGTGGCCTGGCCTCCTGGTACGGCTCTGCCTTCCACGGGCGCGTGACGGCGAATGGCGAGGTCTATGACAGCGACCATATCTCGGCTGCCCATCCGACTTTTCCGCTGCCGAGTTATGCGCGCGTGACCAATATGGATACCGGTTCGTCGGTCATCGTGCGCGTCAACGATCGCGGTCCCTTCCACGAGGGCCGTATCATCGACGTGTCGAGCAAGGCTGCGGAACTGCTTGATTTCAAACGCACCGGCACGGCGCGCGTCAATGTGCAGTATGTCGGCCGCGCCCGTATGGATGGCCGCGACATGCCGTTCCTGATGGCCTCCTATGTCCGCAAGGGCGAGCGTCTGCCGGGCATCCATCCCGATGGCCAGATCGCAACCGGCGTGATGGTTGCTTCCAACCAGTCGCTCGGTGACCAGTTGCAGAGTTTTGGTAACGGCCTGCCGGAACCGGCACGTGCCGGCGCCGCCAACCGCGTGCCGACCAAGGCTCCGACAACGACCGCGCGGCCCGCCAATCCGACGATTGCCGCACCGATGCCCGTCGAGCGCCCGACCACCGTTGTGGCAGCCGCGCCGAAGAACACCGGTTATCAGGTGGCATCGTTGCCGGCGGCGCGCCCTGTCGCCGTGGCACCGAAGAATGTTGCACCTCTCCAGAAGCCGGTTGTGGCAACTCCGCTTCCGGCTGTCGCCCCGGTCCAGAAACCTGCCGTTGCGGCGCGCCAGCCGGCGCCCGCAGCTGTTCAGGTTGTTCGTCCGGCACCGGCTCCTGCGCCGGTTGCCACCGCCTATGCGGCACAGCCGTCCAGCCGCAACGAACCGCGTGTCATTTTCGGCAATGTCGTGTTGCGCGGTGATGGTGTCATCGAAAAGACCGACCAGGCTCCTACCGGAAAAGCACCGACCCGGTAAGCTTGGGTGGTTGCACTGCAGAATGGTGCTTGCTAGTCAGGGGCGCATCCGGTTGACGAGGACCTTCATGCGCCCACGGCCTTTTACGTCAAGCCTTTCCGTCCTGATGGCCCTGTGTGTCTGGGCGATGCCGCCGGCTAGCCTGGCGGCGGAACAGAAACTGTCCGATCTGAAGGCCAAGCAGATTTATCTGGTGGAAGCCAAGACCGGCACCGTTCTTCTGGCGCAAAACGAGAACCAGGCTTTTCCGCCGGCCTCGCTTGCCAAGCTGATGACGATGGATCTCGTTTTCGAGGCGATCCGCAAGGGCGAGGTCTCACCGGCAACAGCCTTCCCGGTTTCGGAATTTGCCTGGCGCACCGGCGGCGCGCCTTCCGGCACCACAACGATGTTTGCCGCGCTGAAATCCGAGGTGCCGCTCGACGACCTGATCCGGGGCGTCGTGATTCAGAACGCCAACGATGCCTGCATCATCATCGCCGAAGGCATGGCCGTCACCGAGGCACAGTTTGCCGAACGCATGACGGCGCGTGCCCGCGATCTCGGCATGATGCGCAGCAGCTTTGCCAATGCGACCGGCCTGCCGGAGCAGGTGAGCGTGACGACGGCGCATGACCTCGTCATCCTCGCGCGCCACATCTACACGAACTATCCGGACTATTACCGCCTCTATTCGGCGCCGGACTTTACCTGGAACAAGATCTTTCAGCGCAACAAGAACCCGCTGCTGCAGCTTGGCATCGGCGTTGATGGCCTGGGCGCCGGTTTTGCCGAAGGGCACGGCTTTGCGGTCGTCGCCTCGGTCGAACGGGACGGCACGCGGCTTTTCCTCGCCATGGGCGGGCTCGCGAGCGAAAAGGAGCGGCTGGAGGAATCCCGCCGGGTGCTGGAATGGGCGCTGTCCTCCTTCGAGACGAAGCTGATCTTCAAGCCGGACGAGACGATCGGCGAGGCGGCGGTTTACGGCGGCAACGCTTCGCATGTGGCGCTCATCGCCGCAGAGCCGGTGGATGTTTACGTACCGAGCCGCAACCCGGAGCGGCTGACGGGTCGTATCGTCTACGACTGGCCGCTGCGCGCGCCGGTCAGGAAGGGGCAGCCCGTTGGGACGCTCCGGCTTTTCGAGGGCGAACGGCAGATCAAGGAAGTCCCGCTTCAGGCCGCAGCCGACGTTGCGGAAGGCACGCTTGTTTCGAAGGCGACCGATGCGCTTTTCGAATTGCTGTTCTTCTGGATTTGACCCGTTCCGACGCGGATTGCGCGTTCCGCTCGTCATCGTGATGGGGTAGAAGGGTTCGCAAGAACCGAGCAAACAGATGTAGGCACATTGGCGAAATCATCCGGAGCATTATCGTCGGACGCACGACCAACCGGTCTGTTCGTGACATTCGAAGGCGGGGAAGGGGCGGGCAAATCCACGCAGATCCGCCGTCTTGCCGATTCGCTGTCGCAACGGGGATACGACGTGCTGGTGACGCGCGAGCCCGGCGGGTCGGCCGGCGCGGAAGCCGTCCGGCATGTGCTTTTGTCCGGTGCAGCGGAAGATTTCGGCGTGCGTATGGAAGCCATGCTGTTTGCCGCGGCCCGCAACGATCATGTCGAGGAAGTCATCCGCCCGGCCCTGATGGCGGGCAAGATCGTGCTCTGCGACCGGTTCATGGATTCCTCGCGTGTCTATCAGGGGATCACCGGCAACCTCGAAGTCGAATTCGTCGATGCGCTGGAACAGGTGGCGATCCACGGGCTTCGTCCGGATCTGACGCTGATCCTCGATCTGCCGGCCGAAAAGGGGCTGGCGCGGGCGAGGCGCCGCAGCAGCGAGGCCGGCGAGGGGACAGCTCCCGACCGTTTCGAGAAGGAGGAACTCGAGGTGCACGAAATGCGCCGCCAGGCCTTTCTCGATATTGCCGCAATCGACGAACAGCGCTGCCGCGTGATCGATGCGGATCAGAGTGTCGGCCGCATTGCCGCGGAAATTCTGGCGCAGGTGGAGGCGGTTCTGCCGACGCTGACGGGGAAGGCTGACGTGCGGGCCGAACAGGCGGCGCCGACGCCATGAGCGAACAATTGCCTGGCGTTCTCGACGGTGCGGTGCCGCCGCAACTGAATTCGCATCTGTTCGGGCATGAAGAGGCGGAAGCCTTCCTGTCGCGGTTCTACCGTTCCGGCCGCAGCCATCATGCCATCCTGATCGAGGGGCCGGAAGGAATCGGCAAGGCAACGCTTGCCTTCCGGTTCGCCAATCATGTGCTGTCCCATCCGGATCCCGCCACCGCGCCCGAAGAGCTTGCCGATCCGGATCCGCAGTCGCCCGTCAGCCGGCAGATCGCCTCGGGCGCCTCGCATAACCTCCTGCATCTGACGCGCCCTGTGGATGAAAAGACCGGCAAGGTGAAGACCGCCATCACCGTCGACGAAGTGCGCCGGGCAGGACATTTCTTCTCGCAGACCTCCGGCACCGGCAACTGGCGCATCGTCATCATCGATCCGGCGGACGATCTCAACCGCAATGCGGCGAACGCCATCCTGAAGATCCTCGAGGAGCCACCGAAACGTTCGTTGTTCCTGGTGCTGAGCCATGCGCCGGGAAAACTTCTGCCGACGATCCGCTCGCGCTGCCTGCCGCTGAAGCTTGCTCCTCTCGGCAGGGAGGATCTGACGCTGGCGCTCTCCGCCCTTGGCCTTGCGCCCGATGGCGGGCGGACGGCGGAAGAAGTGCTGAACGCGGCCGGCGGCAGCGTGGCACAGGCGCTGAAGCTGATGAATTATGGCGGCACGGAGATCATTTCCGCCTTCGACGAGATGCTGCGCGCCTCGGGCCCTGCGGCACGGCGGGCGATGCACCGTCTCTCCGATGTGTTGTCGGCCAAGGACAATGACGTGATCTTCGGCTTTTTCCTCGATCACCTGCGCGATCACCTGATGGAGCGGGCACGCCACGCGGCACTCTCCGGCGATCTGATGGCCGCCGACCGCGCCTCCCGGCTCTCGTCCGAGATCGGCGAGCGGATCGGCATCTCGCAGGCCTATAATCTCGACCGCAAGCAAACGATCCTGTCGCTCCTTGAAGACATCGCCCGCTGACCAGGGCAGGGCGGTCGGTGGCGCAAACGGAAACTTGCTGTTTCGCATCCGCGAAACTTGGTTTAAGACGCGGGACCTGAGACCCTGAACAAGAACGGTAATGCTGGCCGCAATGTCCACGAAGACCCCCTATTACATCACGACCGCCATCTCCTATCCGAACGGCAAGCCGCATATCGGCCATGCCTATGAGCTGATTGCGACCGACGCCATGGCGCGTTTCCAAAGGCTCGACGGCAAGGATGTGTTCTTCCTGACCGGGACGGACGAGCATGGCCAGAAGATGCAGCAGACGGCCCGCAACGAGGGGATTACCCCGGAGGCACTTGCCGAGCGCAATTCGAACGAATTCCGCGCCATGGGCAAGTTGCTCAACGCTTCGAACGACGATTTCATCCGCACCACCGAACAGCGTCACCACGTGACGGTGCAGGAGGTCTGGCGCCGGATGGCCGCCAATGGCGATATCTACAAGGACAGCTATGCCGGCTGGTATTCGGTCCGCGACGAGGCCTATTACCAGGAAGAGGAAACCGAACTGCGCGCCGATGGCGTGCGGTACGGACCGCAGGGCACGCCGGTCGAATGGGTGGAAGAGGAAAGCTATTTCTTCAAGCTCTCGGCCTATGAAGACAAACTCCTGAAGCTCTACGAGGATCAGCCGGATTTCATCGGCCCTTCCGAGCGCCGCAACGAGGTCATGTCCTTCGTCAAGTCGGGTCTCAAGGATCTGTCGATCTCGCGCACGACCTTCGACTGGGGCATCAAGGTGCCGGACGACGACAAGCACGTAATGTATGTCTGGGTCGATGCGCTGACCAACTACATCACCGCCACCGGTTATGTCGAAGACCAGAACGGCCCACGCGCCAAATATTGGCCGGCGGATGCGCATATCATCGGCAAGGACATCATCCGTTTTCACGCCGTCTACTGGCCGGCTTTCCTGATGTCGGCCGGCCTGCCGCTGCCGAAACGCGTCTACGCCCACGGCTTCCTGCTCAACAAGGGCGAGAAGATGTCGAAGTCGCTGGGCAACGTGGTGGATCCGGTCAACCTCGTGAACCATTTCGGCCTCGACCAGGTGCGTTATTTCTTCCTGCGCGAAGTCTCCTTCGGCCAGGACGGCAGCTATTCGGAAGAAGGTATTGCCACCCGCATCAACGCCGACCTCGCCAACGGCATCGGCAATCTTGCCTCGCGCTCGCTGTCGATGATCAACAAGAACTGCGAGGGCAGGGTGCCGCAGCCGGGCGCGCTGACGGAGGCCGACAAGGCGATTCTCGCCACCGCCGACGAGGCAATCGCCATCTGCCGCGAGGAAGTGGGCCGCCAGCAGATCCACAAGGCGGTGGCAGCCGTGATCAACATCGTCAACGAGGCCGACCGCTATTTCGCCGCCCAGGAGCCCTGGGTGCTGCGCAAGACAGATGTGCCGCGCATGGAAACGGTGCTGTGGGTGACCGCCGAGGTCGTGCGCGAAATCGCCATCCTGTTCCAGCCGATCATGCCGCAATCCGCCGCCAAGATTCTCGATCTGGTGGCCGTTGCCGAGGAAGACCGTGTGTTTTCTAAGCTGGGCGAGGCGGGTCGCCTGAAACCCGGCACGGAACTGCCGGCTCCCTCGCCGGTTTTCCCGCGCTATGTGGCGCCGGACGCCGACAAGGCCTGAGATTATGCTGATCGATACCCACTGCCATCTGGATTTTGCCGATTTCGACGCCGAACGCGACGCGTTGGTGGCGCGCGCCCATGCGGCGGGTGTCGCCCAGATGGTGACGATCTCGACGCGCGTGAAGAAGCTGCCGACGCTTCTGGCCCTGACGGAACGTTATCCCTCGGTGTTCTGTTCGGTCGGCACGCATCCGAACAATGCCAATGAGGAACTCGACGTCACCGCCGACGATCTGGTGCAACTCGCCGAAAACCACGACAAGATCGTCGCAATCGGCGAGGCGGGCCTCGATTATTTCTATGACACGCAGACGCCCGCCGACCAGCAGACAGGCTTTCGCCGGCATATCGAGGCAGCGCGGCGCACGCAGCTGCCGCTCGTCATCCACAGCCGCAGCGCCGACGAGGACATGGCGGCGATCCTGACCGAGGAAACGGGGAAGGGCGCCTTCCCCTTCATCCTGCACTGCTTTTCCGCCGGCCAGGCGCTGGCCGATTGTGGTGTGGCGCTTGGCGGTTACATCTCCTTTTCCGGCATCCTGACATTTCCGAAATCCGAAGAGATCCGGGAGATCGCCAAGACAGTGCCGCTCGACCGGCTGCTGGTGGAGACCGACGCACCCTATCTTGCGCCGAAACGCTGGCGCGGCAAACGCAACGAGCCGTCCTATGTGGTCAACACGGCAGAGGTTCTGGCGGAGGTGAAGGGCGTTTCCTACGAGGAGATGGCCGGCATCACCACGGAGAATGCCTTCCGCTGCTTTTCGAAGATGACCAGGGTGTGAGACCGGTGGCGGGTCTGCGGCAGCGGTTCACCATCCTTGGCTGCGCCTCGTCGCCGGGTGTGCCGCGGCTCGATGGCGACTGGGGCGCCTGCGATCCCACCGAGCCACGCAACCGCCGCCGGCGCGCTGCCTTCCTCGTCGAGCAGATCGCCCCGGACGGCGCGACGACCACGGTCGTCATCGACACGGGACCGGATTTTCGCGAGCAGATGATTTCCGCCGGCGTCACCCGGATCGACGCCGTGCTCTACACGCATGCGCATGCCGATCACCTGCACGGGATCGATGACGTGCGTGGCTATTTTCATTCACAGCGCATGCGCATCCCGATCTTCGCCGATCCAGTCACCATGGCGCGCATCCGACAGGGATTCGGATATTGCCTGGAAACGCCGCCGGGCGGCAATTATCCGCCGATCGTCGAACCGCGGCTGATCGAGGATCTGGCGCAGCCGATCACCGTCAGCGGGCCGGGCGGCGCGCTGTCCTTTAAGGCGCATCGACAGGTGCACGGCGATATCGAGTCACTCGGCTTTCGCATCGGCAACGTGGCCTATTGCAGCGATGTGAGCGACTTTCCGGACGAGAGTGTCGCAGCGCTTCAGGATCTCGACGTGCTGATCATCGATGCACTTCAGTACCGGCCGCATCCGAGCCATCTATCGCTCGACCAGGCGTTGACCTGGATTGATCAGCTGAAGCCAAAACGCGCCATCCTGACCCACATGCATATTCCGCTGGACTACCGCACGGTGCTGGACGAGACACCGGCGCATGTGGAGCCGGCCTATGACGGGATGTGCTTCGAGTTCGACCTGACCTGAGGCGGCGGCGGCAAGCCATTCTGTGGGTTGCAGATATGGCTTTGTTCCATAATCTACCTTATCCTGCATTTGGATCTGGACAGGGTATATTCTATTCCCAAGTGCAGCACGGTCGTCGAATGCCCTGCTGCTAAAAGATCCTTGGCTCGCCTAGCTTGAACCAGGCCTTGGCAATCTTGCCCTCCGACACCTCGTAGAGGCAGATCACGTCTACTTCGCCCTTGCCCTCCGGAAAATTGCGCGTGACGACCTCATGATCCATCACGAGATTGCCGACGCAGGCGCGCTGGATGAGTTTGCCGTAGAGGTCCGGTTCGCGGAAACGTTCGACATGGCGCGCGCGGATTTCGGCGGCGCTGGAGGCCAGAAGCGTATTGGGAAACGCGTAGTACTGGCAGTCGTCCGCCCACCAGAGCATGAAGGCGTCAATGTCGCGGGCATTGTAAGCGTCTAGCTGCCGTTCGACCGGCAACAGGATGTCCGCCGTGGTCGAGGTGTCACCGCTTCTCACCGACGTCACAACGATGCGCCGGGAATCGAGCCGCCGAGTTGCGGTTCGACGAACTGGAAATACGCCCAGGCCGCGGCAAACAGCGCCAGAATGATGACGATCGCCAGGGACCGCCCGATCTGCGGCGGGCGCCATTTCGGTGGACCGGATTTCGGCGCCCCGGTTTTGGGCGCCTTTTCCGGTTTCGGCTTTTCGAATTTGATGACGTTGCTCATACCCGATCCATTACAGATTCGAAGATCTTCTGCCTAGGCAGATACAGGATTCGTCGCCAGTTCCGAAGCCCGTCCTTGCTTGTGTCTCTCCCGCGCGCGTGCCGGAAGGTGTTGTAATTGCGGCAGGATTCCTGGCCGATAAGCGACATGGTGGCCCCACCTACCCGCCCCCAACACACAAAATCTAGATTTTTTCATGGACTTTGGAACTTTCGGACTATATCTAGAGACACACAAGCGCTGTCTTGCCGTGACATTCGGTCGAAAGGCGCTTTTGTGATTATTCTGCTGCCGGATCGAGCGCTTCATGCCCCGGCAGCCTACCAGCACGGACACTGCGGCAGTTCTGCCGTGAACGAAAACAGATCGCGTTCTCCCGGCTGCTCGCAAGGGCCGCCGGTGATGAACCTTTCGCCAATAAAGGAGCGTTCCCCAGCTACCGAGCCGGGGGCTTGATTGCTTATGGCTATGACAACTGAAACCGACGGGACGGCGAAAGCCGGAACGCCCAAGATCAGTCTGAAATCCGTCTTCAAAGTGTTTGGCGAGCGGCCGGAAAAGGCGCTCGACCTTTATAGAACCGGCAAGTCGAAGGCCGAGGTTCACGCCGAAACCGGCAATTCCATCGGCGTCGTCGACGCCAGCTTCGACATTTTCCCCGGCGAAATCTTCGTCATCATGGGCCTGTCCGGTTCCGGCAAATCGACGCTGTTGCGCCTGCTGAACCGTCTGATCGAGCCGACGGACGGTGTCATCGAGATCGATGGCAAGGATATCACGCGCATGTCGCGGCAGGAGCTCATTGCGCTTCGCCGCCGCGACATCAGCATGGTCTTCCAGTCCTTTGCGCTGCTGCCCAACCGCACGGTGATCAACAATGCGGCGTTCGGCCTGGAAATCGCGGGCATGGGCGAAGAGGAGCGCAAAAAACGCGCGCTCGCCGCGCTCGAAGCCGTCGGTCTGTCCGGTTATGCCGACAGCCGTCCGGACCAGCTCTCCGGGGGCATGAAACAGCGTGTCGGACTCGCTCGCGCCTTGGCGAGCGAACCGACCATCCTTCTGATGGACGAGGCCTTTTCCGCGCTAGATCCGCTGATCCGAACCGAGATGCAGGATGAACTTGTCCGCCTGCAATCGGAGCACAGCCGCACCATCGTTTTCGTCAGCCACGATCTGGACGAGGCCATGCGGATCGGCGATCGGATCTGCATCATGCAGGACGGCGCCGTCATCCAGGTCGGCACGCCGGACGAGATCGTCATGAACCCGGCCAACGATTATGTGCGCTCCTTCTTCCGCAACGTGGATGTCAGCCAAGTCTTCAAAGCCGGCGACGTGGCACGCCAGACGCAGGTGACGATCATCGAACGCCAGGGCGTTTCGGCTGCCGCCGCGCTGGAGCGCATGAAAAGCTACGATCGCGATTATGCGATCATCCTTGGCCGTGATCGCAGTTATCACGGCATTGTCAGCCGCACCTCTCTCATCGAGAAGCTGCGCGACAAGGATCCGGACCCCTACCGTGCCGCCTTCCTCAGCGAGGTTGAGGCCATTCCGGCCGACGAGCCGCTGTCAAACGTGCTGGGGCGTGTCGCCTCCAGCCCCTGGCCCGTGCCGGTCATCGATGCCCGCCGCCGTTATGTCGGCTCCATCAGCAAATCCGCCCTGCTTGAAACGCTCGATCGCGCAAGCTGATCGCGACACAGAGAGGTGACCTTCATGAACTTCGAAATCGGTGACGGTGTCGATGCCATCGTCAATTACATTCTCGACAACCTTTCGCCTGCCCTCGACGCGATCGCAGCCGCCATCGGCTTCGTCACAGGCGGCATCCTTGATCTGCTGGCTGCCCTGCCGATGCCGCTCGGCATTGCGATCTTCGTTGCGCTGTCCTTATGGCGTGTCGGTTTCGGTTTTGCCGTCTTTACCGGCATCTCGCTCTGGCTCGTCCAGCATATGGGGCTCTGGGCGGCGACCATGGAAACGCTGTCGCTCGTGATTGCCTCGACGCTGATTGCGATGATCATCGGCCTACCGCTCGGCATTGCCATGGCGCGCAAGGATACGGTTGCCGCCGGCATACGTCCGGTGCTTGACCTGATGCAGACCATGCCGGCTTTCGTTTACCTGATCCCGGCCGCGATGTTTTTCGGCCTCGGCGCGGTGCCCGGCACGATTGCGACCGTCATCTTCGCCATGCCGCCTGTGGTGCGGCTTACCAATCTCGGCATCCGCCAGGTGCATGGCGAATTCATCGAAGCGGGCCAGGCTTTTGGCTGCACCGCGTCACAGCTGTTGTTCAAGGTGCAATTGCCGAACGCCCTGCCCTCCATCATGGCCGGCATCAACCAGACGATCATGCTGTCTCTGTCGATGGTGGTGATCGCCTCGATGATCGGCGCCGGCGGCATCGGCAACACGGTTCTGACCGGCATCCAGCGGCTGGATGTGGGCACCGGCTTCGAGGGCGGCCTTGCCGTCGTCATTCTCGCGGTCATCCTCGACCGCATCACCCAGAGTTTGGGCAAGGAACGCAGCAGCCTGCGCTCGCTCTTTGCCTGGAAACCAGCGGAGACCAAGGTTGCGCAGCCGCGCACCGCGACCTCCGTCTGATCGAGGGCGGGGTGGACCCCGCCGAATGCGAACCTTTGAAGAAAAGGAGCAACCATGTTCAAGACAATCGCGTCGCTCGGCGCAACCATCGGGCTCGCTGCGGTTCTCGCCAGCGGAACCGCCACCATCGCTGTCGCCCAGGACAAGGAGCCGGTGAAGATCGGCTGGTCGGCCTGGTCGGACGCGGAATTCGCCACGAAGCTCGCCGCGAAGATCATCGAGGATGATCTCGGCCGTAAGGTCGAACTGGTGCAGACCGATGTCGCCCCCCTTTATCAAGGGGTCAGCCGCGGTGACCTCGATTTTATGATGATGGCCTGGCTGCCGCAGACACATGCCGATTATTACAAGCGCGTCGAAGGCCAGGTCGAGACGCTCGGCACTGTGTATGACGGCGCAAAACTCGGCTGGGTCGTGCCCTCCTATGTGCCGGAAAGCGAGATTGCGTCGATTGCCGATCTCAACAAGCCGGAGGTTAAGGAAAAGCTCAGCAACACCGTTCAGGGCATCGATCCCGGCGCCGGCCTCACCCGCCTGTCGCAGGAGGCGCTGAAGGCCTATGAGCTTTCCGACTACAAACTGCAGATCTCCAGCGAAGCGGGCATGCTGACCACCGTCGATCGTGCCTATCGGTCCGAGGACTGGTTCGTCGCCACCTCCTGGAGCCCGCACTGGATGTTCGGCAAATACAAGCTGCGTTACCTCGACGACCCGAAAAAGGCGCTCGGTGAAGCCGAACATGTCGACATCCTGGCACGCACCGGCTTCAAGGACGAAAATCCAGAGGTTGCCGACTTCCTGTCCCGCATGAAGTTGCCGATCTCCGACCTGGAGCAGGCGATGTTCAACGCGCAGGAGACCTCTTACGAAGAGGCTGTGGCCAAATACATCAAGGACCATCCGGACCAGATCAAGACCTGGGTCGGCGAAGACTGAACCAAGCGCGACATGGCCGGTCGTTTCGCGACCGGCCATGGATACCATCGACTGTTAGAGTGGCCATGTCACATGGAGGGTTTCCCATGGGAAACGACGAGTTCGGCTGGAGCTTCGATGCCGACGATACGCTGGGCGGGCGCATGTCGCTCGCGCGCGAGGCCCGCAACCTGACGGTCGAGCAGGTGGCGCATGCCATCAACTCCACGCCGGATACGGTGCGATACTGGGAAAACGACCGGGCGGCACCAAGTCTCGACAGGCTTCTTATCATCGCCGATGCGCTGGATGTGGCGGCCTCCTGGCTGATGACCGGCTTCGGCCATGGTCCGAATTGGGACGATCTGACCGAACTGCCGCGTGACAATCTCGCCCGCTCCCGCCCGTCCGGCAGCCCCTCGCAGAGCGCACGCTGACGAGGGCCGCCAGGCTCCAAGGCACGCCTTTCTTCGCATCGCCATTACCGCGCACCTGCCATTTTTCTGAAAATCTTCTTCTTCCGCCATTGACCTTGGCGGATGTTCGGTCAATTTCTCTCCCGGTTCCGGTCGTCGCCCTGCCCCATTTTGCATCAACAATGGGAACGGCGCTGTGCCGAAACGGTTCGCCGTCATCATGAGCGTCCGGTCAGACCCCTGGCCGGTTTCAGGCGCGATCCAGCCAGACGCAAGCGACGCGGCTTATGGCTGGTCGTGCAAGCCGAAATGGATACGGCGAATCTTGGGGGCATGACATGAACGACATGGAAAACCAGACGATGGACAGCCAGGAAGCAGCAATCGCACTCTTCCTCGAAAACAATGATCCGGACCAGTTGACGGACATCCTGGTCGCGGCGCTCGACGATGCGCTGCGCCTGCTGCAGGAAGATGCCGCACGCGATACGCTGCACTGACGACGCTGTTAACGGCTGTCGGGCATTTCGGAGCGTGGCAGCGTCACCGTGACCTTTAATCCTCTGCCATCGCGCCCTTCAGACAGAAGTATAGTTCCTTTGTGCAGGACGGCAATTTCCTCGACGATCGGAAGCCCGAGGCCGGTGCCACGGCTGTCCTTGGCATCGGCCCGGTGGAACCGTTGCATCACGTCGGCCCGCTTGTGCTCGGGGATGCCCGGGCCATCGTCTTCCACCTCGATGAGGATGGCGGCCTGTTCCGCTCGCGCCCGAACCGTGACCTCCGCGCCGCTGCCGGCATACAGGATGGCGTTCGAGATCAGGTTTTTCAGCATTTCGGCAAGCAGCAAGGTCTCGCCGCGCACCCGCGCCTCCGTGTCACCTTCGTAACCGAGATCAATGCCGGCTTCCGCCGCTGACGGAACATGATCGGCGGTGATCTCCTGTGCGAGCCTCGCGATGTCGAGTTCTTCCATGCCACCATGCGCATTACGGGCGGCGGCATCGATGCGCGACATCATCAGAAGCTGCGCCAGAACACGTTCCGCATGGGCGACGGCGGAATCGGCGCGGTGGATCGCAGCCTGGACATCGGCGGCGTCGCCTGCCCGCTCCGCCAGCGCCAATTGCGTTCGCACGACCGCAAGCGGGGTCCTCAGCTGATGGCTGGCATTTCCGGTGAAGTGGCGCAACGCTTCGAGCGAGGATTGCAGCCGCAGCATGAAGGAATTGACGGTTTCGACAAGGCCCTCCACCTCACTTGGAACACTTTCGCCGATCGGCTGGAGATCATCCGGGCTGCGTCGGGCAATCGCCCCGCTCAACCGGTAGAGCGGCCGCAGCGAGATCGACACGGCAATCCAGACGATGATTGCGGCGCCCAGGATCATCAGGCCGATCCGCGCTGCCGAATGCAGCAGGATCGACTGCGCAAGCTGGCGCCTAGCGATCGTTGTTTCCGCAACCGTGACCGTGAAGGGGACGGAGGAGACGCCGGTCGAGGCGGAGCGCGCCAGTGTCGCGACCCGGATGGGTTCGCCGCGAAACACCGCATCGGCAAAGGCGGTGGACTGGCCCTCGCCGCGCGGCAGGGCCGGCAGGGTCTGATAACCGGTGATGAAGGTTCCAGGCGGCCCGTCGACCCGGTAAAAGACACGGTCCTGTGCCGCGGATGTCAGCATTTCCAGCGCCACGTAGGGAATGTCGACTTCAAGAGACCCGTCTTCCGCCACCACCACGCGCTCGGCAATCGCCAGCGCCGAACCGGCCAGGACGCGGTCCGAGACGTCATCCGCCGTCTGTTGTGCCTCCCGCCATGTGTCGGCGAGCGCCGCCACGCCGAGAGCTGCCGTAGCCGCGAGAAGCCAGGCGAGCAGGCGTCCGCGAAGCGAGCGGGTGATCACCCTCATCCCTCGGCAGCCACAAGATCGAGATAATAACCGATGCCGCGGGCGGTGCGGATCGTCAGGCCGTGGCTCTGCAGGCGTTTTCGCAGCCGGCTGACATATTGCTCGATTGCATTGGCGGACAGATCCTCGTCAAACCCCGTCAGCGAATCGATGATCGTGTCCTTGGAGACCACCTTGCCGGCCCTCAGAAACAGCAGCTCGAGCAGGCCGAGTTCGCGGGCAGGAATATCGATCGGACGTCCGGCCGCGGTAAAGCTGCGCGAGGTGAGGTCGAAGGTGAGTGCTCCGAATTCCACCCGCGATGTTCGAAGCCCCGCCTGGCGGCGCAGGAGAACACGGATGCGCGCCTCCAGTTCGGAAATCTCGAAGGGCTTCGTCAGATAGTCGTCGGCGCCGAGGTCGAGCCCCCTCACCCGCTCTTCCGGTGCGCCGCGGGCGGTGAGAATCATGACGGCAGCCTGGTTCTGCCGCGCCCGGATCGAGCGCAGCACATCGAGCCCGTCCATTTCGGGAAGGTTGAGGTCGAGGATGATCAGGTCGAAGTTCTGGGCGGCGGCGGCAGCCTCGGCCGATAACCCGTCCGAGACGGTGTCCACGGCATAACCGCTCCCGCGCAGGATGGCGGACAGGCCATCCGCCAGCGTGTCGTTGTCCTCAACCAACAGAATGCGCAAGAAATTTTCCCCCAATTCGCGGCGGAAGATAATGGGGAATTGGCAGACTGTCATCCGCGTTGATCTGCCCTGGACTTTGGCGTCTGCGACGGCTGCATGGCGGATGGCATTGCAGCTTGTGTGTGCCCGTCCCATGCGGCATCATGGCGCCATGAAACTTCCCCTCGCCACCGTCCTTTGCCTTCTCGGCTTTGCGCCGTTCGTCCGGGCGGACGTTACCTTCTATGCGGCGCCATCCGGGCGCGCGGATGCGGCCGAACTCGTCGTTTATTCCTCGCTCGACGATCCTTTGGCCCGACCGATGATCAAGGCCTTCCAGAAGGCCAATCCGGATGTTGCGGTGCGTTACGAGGACATGCTGACGGGCGAGATCTTCGATCGGGTGGTGGCCGAGACCGACAAAGGTGGCGGCACGGCGGATTTCGCCTTTTCCTCCGCCATGGATCTGCAGGTGAAGCTCGCCAATGACGGATATGCGCAGGTGAGCCACCTGCCGATGAGCGCGCGCTGGCCGACTTGGGCGAACTGGCGCGACACGGCCTATGCGTTGACCTTCGAGCCGGCGGTCTTCGTCTATCACAAGCCGAGTTTTGCCGATGAGGCGCCGCCATCGACGCGGGCGGAATTTGTCGATTACCTGTCGCGCAAGGACGAAGCGGTGTTCGGGCGGATCGGGACCTATGACATCGAACGGTCGGGTGTGGGATTTCTCTTTATGTCACGCGACCAGGAACAGTTCGATGATATCTGGTCGGTGGTGCGGGCCATGGGGGCCGCGGGCGTCAAACTCTATTCGACCAGCCAGGCGATCCTCGAACGGGTGGCGGATGGCCGTTTCGTGCTCGGCTACAACATTCTCGGTTCCTATGCCGCCGACTGGGCCTCCAGCCATCCCGATGTCGGGATCGTGCTGCCGAAGGACTATACGGTGGTGATGTCGCGAATCGGCCTGGTGCCACAGGCTGCGCGGTCGGCGGAACTCGGCCGGCGTTTCCTCGCCTTCTTCATGTCGCGGGAGGGGCAAACGATCCTGACCCAGGAATTGCAGATCCCGGCGGTCAGCCCGGACGTGGCGCAGGGAAATACGGCAAACGCCATGCGCGAATTGCTGGGCGGACAGCTGAAACCGGTTCCGGTCAGCCCGGGTCTCATGGTCTATCTGGATCAGGTAAAACGTGCGAGGCTGATCGAAAAATGGAATGATGCCCTTCGTCTCCAGTAGATTCTGGGGGCCAAAGGCGGATTGCGCACTGCACACGTCAGGTAAATGACAGCATAATGTGATGGCTTTGTGGCATTCGGGCTTGAGGAGGCTTGCCCGGACAGCATGGGAGGGGGCACGGTCAAGGTCTTGGAAGACCCACCGCTCGGCCACGTCCTCCCGGCTGAGTGAGGAATAACGCGTCATTCGACGCCAACGGAGGACCGACCCTTGAAACATTTCATTCTCGCATCGATCGTTGCCGGCGCCATGGCCCTGCCAGCCGCCGCTGCCGATTACACCATCATGGCCCCAGCAGGCCCCGGCGGCGGCTGGGACCAGACCGCCCGCTCGCTGCAGGCGGCCATGCAGCAGGAGGGCATTTCCAAGAATGTCCAGGTTCTCAACGTTCCGGGCGCCGGCGGCACCATCGGCCTTGCCCAGTTCGCCAGCCAGCAGAAGGGCAATGCAAACGCCCTCATCGTTGGCGGTTACGTCATGGTCGGCGCCATTTTGACCAACAAGGCACCGGTTACGCTGAAGGACGTCACCCCGATCGCCCGCCTGACCGGTGAAGACGAAGCCATCGTGGTTCCGGCCGCTTCGCCGCTGAAGTCGATCGATGACCTGATCGCTGCCCTCAAGAAGGATCCGGGTTCGGTAACCTGGGGTGGTGGTTCGGCCGGCGGCGTCGACCACATCGCAGCTGGCCTGATTGCCAAGGCTGCCGGTGTCGATCCGACCAAGGTCAACTACATCGCGTTTGCCGGCGGCGGCGAAGCGCTCGCGGCCATCCTCGGCTCGTACGTCACGGTCGGCATCTCCGGTTATGGCGAATTCGAATCGCAGATCAAGTCCGGTACGCTGCGCCTGCTCGCCACCTCGGGTGAAAAGCGCGTTCCTGGCGCAGACGCTCCGACGCTGAAGGAAGCCGGCCTCGATATCGCCGTGCAGAACTGGCGCATGGTCGCCGCAGGTCCCGGCCTGACGGCCGAGCAGAAGGCAGCCATCACCGCCGACGTCAAGAAGCTCGCCACCTCCAAGACCTGGCAGGAAACGCTGAAGACCAAGGGCTGGCAGGACACCTATCTTGATGGTGATGCCTTCAGCCAGCAGCTGGCCAAGGACATTTCCGCGACGGAAACCGTCCTGAAGGAAATCGGACTGGTGAAATGAACCAAGAACCTGTGAAACAGGCAGAGGAGCGCCGCCCCGATTGGGCGGCGCTTGTCATAGCCGCCGTTCTCGTCGTCATAGCCGCCGTCATCTTCGCCGATGCCTCGCGCCTCCGGGAAGTGATGGGATATTCGCCGGTCGGCCCCGCGACCGTTCCCATGGTCATTGCCTTCGTGCTGATCCTGTTGGCCGTCTGGACGGTGTTTGCCGCCTTCCGGCACGATTTCCCCGAGCGGGAAAAACAGGAGGTCCAGCCGGTCGCCTGGATCGTCGGCGGACTTGCCGCGCAGATGCTGCTTCTCAACACCGCAGGCTTCTCGATCGCCACCGGTGTTCTGTTTGCCGCGACCGCTGCCGGTTTCGGCAAGCGCCGTTTCTGGATCTCGCTGCCGGTCGGCATGGTCCTCTGTCTGATTGTCTGGCTTATCTTCGCCGGTCTTCTCCAGCTCTCCCTGCCCGCCGGGCCGCTTGAGCGCCTCTTCCAGTGAAGGATGAGCGATGAGCACGTTTGAATTTCTTCTTCAGGGCCTGATGACCGCGGCCCAGCCGATGAACCTGCTTTATGCCCTGATCGGCGTGACGCTGGGGACGGCGGTCGGCGTTCTGCCCGGCATCGGTCCGGCGCTCACCGTGGCGCTTCTTCTGCCGGTGACCTATCGGCTGGATCCCGCCGGTTCGCTGATCATGTTTGCCGGCATCTATTACGGCGGCATGTATGGCGGTTCGACCACCTCCATCCTGCTGAACACGCCAGGCGAGAGCGCCTCGATCGTCACCGCGCTCGAGGGCAACAAAATGGCACGCGCCGGGCGGGGGGGACCCGCACTGGCCACGGCGGCCATCGGTTCCTTCGTGGCCGGCCTGATCGCCACCATCGGGCTTGCCTTCATCGCGCCGCTCGTCGTCAAGCTCGCTCTAGTCTTCGGTCCGCGCGAATATTTTGCGCTGATGGTGCTGGCCTTCGTCACGGTCTCGTCCGCCTTCGGCGATTCGACGCTGCGCGGTCTCACCTCGCTGTTCATCGGCCTAGCCTTTTCGCTCGTCGGCATCGACCAGCTGACCGGCCAGACGCGGCTTGCCTTCGGTGTGCCGGATCTGCTCGACGGGATTGAAGTGACCACCATGGCGGTTGCGATGTTCGCGATCGGCGAGACGCTCTTCATCGCCGCTCAGGGCGACAAGGGGCCGGACAAGGTGGAAGCGGTCAAAGGCTCTGTCTGGATGAATGCCGCCGACTGGGCGCGCTCCTGGAAACCCTGGCTGCGCGGCACCTTCATCGGCTTCCCGATCGGTGCGATGCCGGCCGGCGGCGCCGAGATCGGCACCTTCCTTTCCTATGCGACCGAAAAGAAGCTCTCCAAGCATCCGGAGGAATTCGGCCATGGTGCGATCGAGGGCGTGGCTGGCCCGGAGGCTGCCAACAACGCATCGGCGGCCGGCACGCTTGTGCCGCTCCTGACGCTTGGCCTGCCGACGACCGCGACCGCCGCGATCATGCTTGCCGGTTTCCAGCAGTACGGCCTGCAGCCGGGTCCGCTTCTGTTTGCGACCAATCCGCAGCTGGTCTGGGGCCTGATCGCCTCGCTCCTGATCGCAAACTTCATGCTGCTCGTGCTCAACCTGCCGCTCGTCGGTCTGTGGGTGCGGCTGCTGACCATTCCGAAGCCCTGGCTTTATGCTGGCATCCTGCTGTTTGCGACGCTCGGCACCATCGGCGCCAACCCGTCGGTCTTTGAACTCGGCATGCTGCTTACCTTCGGTCTGCTCGGTTACCTGATGCGTGTGTTCGGATATCCGATCGCGCCGGTCGTCGTGGGGCTGATTCTCGGTCCTCTGGCCGAACAGCAGCTGCGTCGGGCGCTTGCCATCAGCCAGGGCGATTTCACGGTGCTGTTTACGTCACCGATCGCCGCCGGTCTTCTGACGGTCGCCTTTCTTGCGCTGGCGGTGCCGCTGATCCTGCGTGCCCGCGGCCGCGGTGAAGTGCTGTCGCAGATGGCGGCCGACGAAGACTGATCGTTTCGGATATTCCATCGCAACCAAACCCGGCGGGCACGGCCCCGCCGGGTTTTTTGTAAGCCCCTGCCCCGCGTGGGAACCAAGCCCCCGATGCCGCGTTCTCGTCCACTTCCTCAGGTAGACGATGATGGCCACTGGCAGACACACTTCCCCTCCATCCCGACAGACCAGCAGAGGCGGCCGCCGCTCGCAACAGAGCGGGAGATGCCGATGACCTCCGGACGCCGCAAGCTCTTTACCTATGGCACGATGATCTTCGGCTTCGGACTGGCGGGCTACCTGCTCTATGTCGGCCTCAGCCAGTTCACCTTCGAGGAGATCGTCCAGTCGGTGCGTGCCATTCCAGCCTGGAACATGACGCTCGCGCTGATCTATTGCGCCCTCTCCTATCTCTGCCTCACCGGCTTCGACTGGACCGGCGTGCGGTATGTGAAGAACGATCTTGCCTATCCGAAGATCGCGCTTGCCTCGTTCGTGGCGTTGGGTCTTGGCCAGAGCATCGGGCTTGCGGGCTTGAGCAGCGGCGCGATCCGCTATCGCTATTATGCCCATTGGGGCATGTCGACCGAGGACGTGGCGAAGATCGTGCTGCTCTCGGGCGTCACCGTCGGGCTCGGGCTTCTGGTGCTCGGTGGCATCGTCATGGTGCTCAATCCGCAGGACACTGCCGAAATACTCAGGATCGCCCCGTCCGCGGTGCTGATATTGGGCGCCGCTTTTCTGCTTGCGGCCGCTGGCTACGTGGCTCTCGCAGCCTTCCTGCGCACACCGCTGAATATCAAAAGCTGGTCCTTCCAGATGCCGCGCGCCCGGATCGCCATGGCACAGATCGTCATCGGCACGGCGAATTTCGCGCTCGTCTCGGCCTGCCTGATGGAGTTGATGCAGGCGACGGAAAACGTCAGCTACCTCAAGGCCGCGACCGCCTTCGTGCTCGGCAATATCGCGATTCTCGTCACCCATGCGCCGGGAGGTCTCGGCGTGCTCGAGGTGACTGTCCGCAGCGTGATGGGCGATCAGGCCTCGATCGGTGCGCTGGTCGCCTTCCGGGTGATCTATTTCTTCATTCCGTTCTTCATCGCGCTGCCCGTTTCGCTGATCAGCGAGGCCGTGTTCCGCGCGCGCAAGGCGAGACGCTCCGGAGAAGCCGGCCATGGGGACCGCGACGTGACGCCGGCGGTCCGGGCGCCTTCCATCTAACCCTGGGTCTTCCGCCCGTGTGTCTGGCTCGCCTGCAGATCTTCTTCCCAGCCGAACACGCTGCGGCCGCCATAAGAAGGCGAGCGGCGGAATTCGCCGGCCACGATCTCCTTGAAGTCCGGCCCGGTCACGTAACGCTCCATCATGCGCGCCTGATCGTCCAGCCGCTTCAGTGCATCAAGCTCTTCCGAGCGACCAAGCCGCCCCTTCGTGACAGCCGATTTCATCACGCGGATCGTCTCGTCGTAGACCTTGATGGGAACCGGAAACGGATGACGGTCCTTGCCGCCATGGGCAAAGGAGAAGCGTGCGGGATCGGTGAAGCGGCAGGGTGCGCCGTGCACCACCTCCGTCACCATGGCGAGCGCCTCGACGGTGCGGGCACCGACGCCCGGCGTCAGAAGCAGGTCCTGGAAATCCTGCGGACCGCGATCGGCGGCGGCGGCGAGCGCCCCGTGCAGGCGGCGCATATGCACGTCCTTCTCCCGCACATCGTGATGATCCGGCATGACGAGATGCGGCAGGAAGGGCTGGGGAACCGGCAGGGCCGTCTCGGCACGCAAGGCTGCCAGTTCCCGTATGATCCTGTCCGGGCCCAGATCGGCGAGCAGGTCGAGCTGTCCGTCGCGCGAGCGGGCGGCACGATGATCGGCGAGATTGACGATATCCCCCTGCCCCTCGCCTTCGATTGCCGCATGCGGCGAATCAAGAAAGCTCGTCATGCCCTCCGACATCCAGTGGTACCGGCGCGCCTGGCGCCGCGCATCGTTCATGCCCTGCTGCACCACCACCCATTTGCCGTCATCGGCGACGATGAAGCCATGCAAGTAGAGATCAAATCCATCCTGTACGGCGGCGCTGTCGATCTTCGCCACGAGTCGGCTGGTGCGTGCCATGCCCGCGCCGTCGAAACCGATGCGGTGACCGATCGCCATCAACTCGTCCGGGGTTTTGCGGGAATGCTGGCCGCGCCCGCCGCACACATGCACGCCGAGCTCACCGGAAAGTGGCGCGAGGCCCCGCTTCAGCGCACCGATCACGCTGGTGGTGATGCCGGAGGAGTGCCAGTCCATGCCCATCACCGCGCCGAAGGACTGGAACCAGAACGGGTTGGCGAGGCGCCTCAGGAATTCGTCGCGGCCATAATGCTGGACGATGGCTTCGGTGATCAACGCGCCAAGCCGCGTCATCCGCTGGCCAAGCCAGGCGGGAACGCGTCCTGAATGAAGCGGTAGATCCGCGCTGCCGGCTCGTCTTGTCATGTTCGTCTTTCGTTCCTTTTCCTCTGGATAACACGGGAGACACGAAGGGAAAACCGGTTTCCCATTGACACTCACCCGAAGAGCCAATCGGCATCGCAGTGGCGACGGTCAGGCAAAGCTATCGTTCTTTTGAGCCGGAACAGCTTCATTTCCGGTGAAGTTTGTTCTAGAGACATTCCTTCAAACCCGCCGGAGGCGGAATTCTACCCTTTGCAAGGTATTGTCGATCGATGCTTGATTCCCTCAGAAGCGCTGCCCGGTCTTGGGTTGCGAAACTGCTCCTTATGCTGCTCGTGGTCTCGTTTGCCATCTGGGGCGTGTCCGCATCCATCCTGTCGCCCAGTAGCAATGCCGTGATGACGGTTGGAGACCAGCAGATCTCGCCGGAAGAGTTCCGCCTGGCCTATCAGCGACAGCTTTCGTCGTTGAGCCGTCAGTTCGGCATGCAGCTGACGACGGAACAGGCGCGCGCGCTCGGCGTCGAACAGCAGGCCTTTGCGCAGCTCGCTGCCGGTGCTTCGCTGGACCAGCTGTCGGAGGATATGCGGCTTGGCCTGTCCCAGGACCGGCTCGCCAACCTGATCGCCGAAGATCCGGCCTTCCGCGGCAATGACGGTCGTTTCGATCGCCAGCTCTTCTCCGCCCGGCTGCGCAATGCCAGCCTGCGCGAAGAGGATTATATCAACGAACGCAGCAAGGTCGCCGTACGCAGCCAGATCGTCGACGCGGTGGCCGATGGCTTCCAGGCGCCCGAAGTGCTCGTCGATGCGTTGAAGACCTATCGCAACGAGGCACGCGATCTCGATTACATCCTGCTCTCCTACGCCAATATCGATCCGATCAAGGCGCCGACGGAGGATGTCCTGGCCGCCTGGTTCGGCGACAAGAAGAGCCGTTATCGCGCGCCGGAACTGCGCAAGTTCGCCTATGTCACCCTGCAGCCGACCGACGTCGCCGATCCGAACAGCGTGACGGATGCGCAGGTGCGGGCCGAATACGACCGCCGCAAGGACAGCTACAAGACGCCGGAGACCCGGACGATCGAGCAGTTGAGCTTCCCGAGCAAGGAAATGGCGGATGCCGCGCTGGCGCAGATGAAGGAACGCCAGCTGAGTTTCGACCAGCTGGTTGCGGATCAGGGCAAGACGCCCGCCGACGTGATGCTCGGCGATTTCACCAAGGAACAGGTGCCTGATCAGGCCATTGCCAATGCCGCCTTCGCACTCGGCCCCCAGGGCGGTGTGACGCCGGTTGTCGAAGGCCCCTTCGGCCCGGTCGTCCTGCGCGTGACCAATGTCCGTCCCGAAACGACGAAGACCTTTGACGAGGTCAAGGACGAACTGCGCAACCAGCTGTCGCTCTCGGCCGCCGCCGAGGCCGTCCAGTCCGTGCACGACCGATTCGAGGATGTGCGCGGTGGCGGTGCGTCGCTCCAAGAGGCTGCCAAACAGCTGAACCTCAAGTCGAGTGTCGTCACAGTGGACAGCAGCGGCAATGACGGCGACGGCAAGCCGCTTCCAAACCTGCCGGCGGGCCGCAACCTGCTGACGGAAGTATTCCGTACGGATGTCGGTGCCGAGGCACTCCCCGTCAATCTCGGCAATGATGGTTACGTCTGGTTCGATGTGCGCGAGGTTATTCCGGAGCGCGACCGGGCGCTGTCGGAGGTTCGCGAAAAGGCCGTAACCGACTGGACGAACGAACAGCAGCGCACGGCACTTGCCGCCAAGGCTGCCGAACTGAAGGCCCGTCTCGACAAGGGCGAAACACTTGCCGCGATTGCCGGCGAACTGGGCCTAGCGGTCGAAACGAAGACCGGGCTGCGCCGTCAGGGCGCGGATGCCGTCTTTGGTGCCGATGCGATCAAGGCCGCCTTCTCCGGCCCTGTCGGTCTCAACGTGGCAGCGCTTGGCGCCGATGGCGAAACGCAGCTTCTGATGCGGGTGACCGCCGTCAACCAGCAGCCCGGCGATGCGCTGAGCGATGGCGACCAGGAGGTCCGCCAGATCGCCCGTGCGAGCGGCGACGACATGCTGGATCAGGTGGTCAACCAGTTGCAGAAGAACTACGGTGTCTCGATCAACCAGGCGCTTGCCGAGCAGGCCATGGTGCGCTGACGGCCTGGGGAGGAGAACATGCCGGAATTGAAACCCTTCATTGCCAAGGTCGCGAACGGCGAAGTGCTGTCGCGGGATGAGGCGCGCGCCGCCTTCGACATCCTGATGTCGGGGGAAGCCACGCCGTCTCAGATCGGCGGTTTCCTGATGGCGCTTCGGGTGCGGGGCGAAACGGTCGAGGAGATCGCCGGCGCCGTCTCCACCATGCGTGCCAAGATGCTGCCGGTGCATGCGCCGGCCGATGTCATCGACATCGTCGGCACGGGTGGCGACGGTCTTGGCACCTACAACATCTCGACACTCGCCTCGATCATCGTGGCGGGTGCCGGCGTCAAGGTCGCCAAACACGGCAACCGCGCGCTCTCGTCGAAATCCGGCACGGCGGATGCGCTGACCGCGCTTGGCGTCAAGCTGGATATTCCGCCGGCGCTGATTGCGAAATGTGTCGAAGACGCCGGTATCGGTTTTATGTTCGCACAGGTGCATCACGCTGCCATGCGGCATGTCGGCCCGAGCCGCGTCGAACTCGGCACACGCACCATCTTCAACCTGCTGGGCCCGCTCTCCAATCCCGCCGGCGCCAAACGTCAGCTGCTCGGCGTGTTTTCGCCGCGCTGGCTGCAGCCGATCGCCGAAGTGATGCGTGATCTCGGATCGGAAACGATCTGGGTGGTGCATGGCGAGGGCATGGACGAAATCACCACCACGGGCGTGACCCATGTCTGTGCGCTGGAAAACGGCGCGATCCGCAGCTTCGAGCTGACACCGGAGGATTTCGGGGTCGCCCGGGCGACGATCGACGAGCTGAAGGGCGGCGACGGCGAGGTGAATGCGAAGGCACTGCGCGACGTGCTGTCCGGCGCCAAGAATGCCTATCGCGACATCGCGCTCTGCAACGCCGCCGCCTCGCTGGTCGTGGCCGGCAAGGCAACCGATGTGCTGGAGGGCATGATCCTTGCCACCCAGTCGCTGGACAGCGGCAATGCCGCGGCCGTGCTCGACCGCCTTGTCGCGGTCTCCAACGAGCCTATCTGAGGTGGTCATGAGCGACATCCTGAAAAAGATCGAGGCCTACAAGCTGCAGGAGATCGAGGCGGCCAAGGCGCGCGTCTCGTTGTCCGACCTGAAGGCCATGGCCGCCGACCAGGAGGCGCCGCGCGGCTTCTATTCTGCGCTGCGGGCCAAACAGACGGCGGGTGTTTTCGGCCTGATTGCCGAGATCAAGAAGGCGAGCCCCTCGAAGGGTCTGATCCGTCCCGATTTCGATCCGCCGGCGCTCGCCAAGGCCTATGAGGCCGGTGGGGCTGCCTGTCTTTCGGTTCTCACCGACACACCCAGTTTCCAGGGGGCACCAGAGTTCCTGACCGCCGCCCGCAAGGCTTGCCATCTGCCGGCACTGCGCAAGGATTTCATGTTCGACAGCTATCAGGTGCATGAAGCGCGTGCCTGGGGCGCGGACTGCATCCTCCTGATCATGGCTTCGCTCTCCGACGACCTCGCAAAACGCCTGGAAGACGAGGCGCTTGCGCTCGGCATGGATGTGCTGGTCGAGGTGCACGACGCGGAAGAGATGGAGCGGGCGTTGAAACTTGCCTCGCCGCTCGTCGGCATCAACAACCGCAATCTCCGCACCTTCGAGGTGAGCCTGGACGTGAGCGAAAAACTGGCAGCGATGGTGCCAGAGGATCGGCTGCTTGTCGGCGAAAGCGGCATCTTCACGCATGCGGATTGCCTGCGGCTGAAGGCGAGCGGCATTTCCACCTTCCTCGTCGGCGAAAGCCTGATGCGCAAGGATGACGTGACGACGGCAACCCGCGCGCTTCTCTTCGGGGAAACCGCCAGCCAGGCGGCAGAATGATGGCCGAGGAGGCGCGGCTCACCCATATCACCGCCTCCGGCGAGGCGCATATGGTGGACGTGGCCGACAAAGCGGACACGGTGCGGATTGCCACCGCCTGCGGCTTCGTCCGCATGCAGCCAGAGACGCTGGCCCTCATACGGGACGGCAATGCCAAAAAGGGCGACGTGATCGGCACCGCACGGCTTGCCGGCATCATGGCCGCCAAACAGACCGCCAACCTCATCCCGCTCTGCCACCCGCTGATGCTGAGCAAGATCGCCGTCGAGATCACCGAAGATGCCGCCCTGCCCGGCCTGCGCGTCGAAGCGACGGTGAAGCTCACCGGCAAGACCGGCGTCGAGATGGAGGCGCTGACCGCCGTTTCGGTTGCCTGCCTCACCATCTACGACATGGCCAAGGCCGCCGACAAAGGCATGGAGATCGGCGGCATCACGCTTCTGGCGAAGAGCGGCGGGAAATCCGGCGATTGGCACCGCGCCGACGCCGACAGCAAGGCTGACAACAAGGAATGACACCATGGCCGGCCCGCTTCTTCCCGTTTCCGAGGCGCTGAGCCGGCTTCTCGCACGCGCACGGCCGATGACGGCAACCGAGACGGTTCCTCTTCGGCAGGCTGCGGGACGCGTACTGGCGGGGGATCTCGCCGCGCGTCTGACCCAACCTCCCTTTCATGCGTCGGCCATGGATGGCTACGCGCTGCGCGCCGAGGATGCGCCCGAGATCGGCTCGGTGCTCAGCGTCATTGGCCAGTCGGCGGCCGGTCATGCCTTTGCCGGTTCCGTCGGCGAGGGCGAGGCCGTGCGCATCTTCACCGGTGCGCCGGTGCCGGAGGGCGCCGATACGGTGCTGATCCAGGAGGATGCGGAAACGCTGGATGGCAACCGCATCCGCACCACCTTTGCGGTAACCGCAGGCCGGCATATCCGCCCCCGAGGTCAGGACTTTGCCGAGGGCGAGGTGGTGCTTTCCGCGGGTACCCTGCTCGATGCGGCCCATGTCACCGTTGCCGCGGCCATGAACCATCCCGGCCTTAGCGTCTACCGCCGGCCCCGCGTGGCGGTGATTGCAACCGGCGACGAGTTGATCGCGCCGGGTGGCGCACCGCGTCCCGACCAGATCATCGCCTCCAATACATTTGGTGTCGCGGCGCTCATCGGGGCGGCCGGTGGCGAGGTGCTGGACCTCGGCATTGTCGGTGACGACCGTTCTCTCATCGAGGCGGCGATCGGCCGTGCGATCGAGGCGCAGGTGGATGTGCTCGTCACCCTCGGCGGTGCCTCGGTCGGTGATCACGATCTCGTCCAGGCAAGCCTGAAGGCCAAGGGTATGGAACTCGATTTCTGGCGGATCGCTATGCGGCCGGGAAAACCGCTGATGGTCGGTTCGCTCAGGGGCATGCAAGTACTCGGACTTCCCGGTAATCCGGTCGCCAGCCTCGTCTGCGGCCTCCTTTTCCTGGAGCCGCTGATCACGACGCTTGCACGACGCCCCTTGCGCGACCGTTCCGGTTCTGCCGTGACCGCAACGAGCCTGTCGGCCAATGACCAGCGGCAGGATTATCTGCGTGCGACGCTGTCGCGCGACAATCAGGGACGGCTGGTGGCGGAAGCCTTCGGCAAACAGGATTCGTCGATGATGAAGATCTTTGCGCAATCGGATGCGCTGATCATCCGGCCGCCGCACGCGCCGGAATTGCCCGCCGGCGCCCCCTGCCCGGTCCTTCTGCTACGCCCGACAGGCAGGTGATCCGCGAGCGGCGTCAACCCGTAACATGCGGTATCAGTTGACAGATTTGGAGCTTCCGCATGTCCGATCAGGCGCCCGTGCTTCTCTGGTTCCGCAAGGACCTGCGGCTCGACGACAATGGCGCGCTGACAGCTGCGGTGCAGAGCGGGGCGCCGGTCGTCTGCGTTTATCTGCGCGAGCCGGCATCGGACAAGGTCGGCCCGTTGGGTGCTGCGCAGGAATGGTGGCTGCACCATTCTCTTGAGGCTCTCGACCAGGCGCTTCGGAAAAAGGGAAACCGGCTCATTCTTCGCAGCGGCAGGGCGGTCGAAGTGTTGTCCGCGCTCGCGGACGAGATGGGGGCAAAGGCCATTTACCTCAACCGGCTGTACGAGCGCGACGAGATCGACCCCCTCATTCTCGAGGCGCTGCATTGCAAGGGTCTCGAGGTCAAACGCTTCAAGGGACAGTTGCTGCACGATCCGAAGACGATGCGCACCGGCAGCGGCGGGACCTACCGGGTCTATACGCCCTTCTGGCGGGCGCTGGAGAAGGAAGGCGAACCGCGCGAGCCCGTGGAGACGCCGAAAGCCGTCCCCGCGCCAGCACGCTTGCCAGCCTCGGATGTGTTAAGCGAGTGGGACCTGTTACCGACGCGCCCGAACTGGGCCACGGAGTTCGAAAGACTCTGGCAACCAGGCGAGGACGGCGCCCATCGACGGCTCAAGGAATTCGTCGACCGTCCGATCGCAACCTACAAGAAAGACCGCGATTTCCCGGGCCTGGAGCACGCAACCTCCATGCTCTCGCCGCACCTCGCCTTCGGCGAGATTTCCCCGGCGCGCATCTGGCATGCGACGCGGGGGCTGCCAGCGACGGAAGACCTTATTCATTTCCGCAAGGAACTGGTCTGGCGCGAATTTTCCTACCATCTGTTGGTGGAATTCCCGAAGCTTGGCGAGGCCAACTGGAACGACCGTTTCGATGCCTTTCCCTGGCGGTTCGACGCCGCCCAGTTCAAGGCCTGGACGAAGGGCATGACGGGTTACCCGGTCGTCGATGCCGGCATGCGCCAGCTCTGGCGGCACGGTTACATGCACAACCGCGTGCGGATGATCACCGCCTCCTTCCTGATCAAGGATCTGATGATCGACTGGCGGCGCGGCGAAGCCTGGTTCCGCGACACGCTTGTGGATGCCGATCCCGCCTCAAACGCTGCCAACTGGCAATGGGTGGCGGGATCCGGCGCGGATGCCTCGCCCTTCTTCCGGGTTTTCAACCCGATCCTGCAGGGCGAGAAATTCGATCCGGACGGCGACTATGTTCGCCGCTTCGTGCCGGAACTGGCAAAACTGCCCAACAAATACATCCACAAACCCTTCGACGCGCCGCTCGAGGTGCTGCACAGGGCCGGCGTAAAACTCGGCACGACCTATCCGAGGCCGATCGTCGACCATGGCATCGCCCGCGACGAGGCGCTGGCAGCCTATGCGCATGTCACGGGCCGAAGTTCCGAAGCCGACCCACGCGACTAGCGGATGCCTTGCCGGGACGGCGGCGTGCCTTACTTGACGACATCAGTCAGCACACAGGGAGCATCATCTATGGCGGACTTCAAGATCGGCATCATCATGAGCACAACGCGGGAAGGACGCTTCGCCGACAAACCGGCCGGATGGTTGAAGGCGATTGCGGATCAGAGGTCGGACATGGAGTTCGAACTGATCGATCTCAGGGATTTCCCCTTGCCGTTCTTCAACGAAAAAGGATCTCCCGCCTCGCAGCCGTCGCAACACCCGGTGTCGCGTCAGTGGGCGGAAAAGATCGGCCGTCTGGACGGCTTCATTTTCATCACCGCGGAATACAATCACGGTTATTCCGGCGTCCTTAAGAACGCGATGGACTACATCTACACGGAATGGAACCGCAAACCGGCAAGCTTCGTCGCTTACGGCGGCGTCGGTGGCGCCAGGGCTGTCGAACAGCTGCGGCTCGTCTGCGTGGAACTGCAGATGGCCCCGCTGCGCAACGCGGTCCACATCGGCCGGGAACAGTTCGGTCCGGTCATGAAGGGCGAAAAGCAGCTGTCCGATTTCGACGCGCTGACCAAGGCGGCGGGCGGGATGCTGGATGAGCTGTCCTGGTGGACAAAAACGCTGAAGGCCGGCCGCTCTTGAGAGCACCCGGCCTTCGTAGGATCGTCGTTCAACGATGCCTCAAACGAGGCGGCTCTGCTCAAGCGCCGCTTCGATGAAGCTTGCAAAGAGCGGATGCGGATCGAGCGGCCGGCTTTTCAGTTCCGGGTGATACTGCACGCCGATGAACCACGGATGATCCGGATATTCGATCGTCTCCGGCAGAAGGCCGTCCGGCGACATGCCCGAGAAGACGAGGCCGCAGTTTTCCAGACGTTCCTTGTAGTCCACGTTCACCTCGTAACGGTGGCGATGGCGTTCGGAAATGTCCGTCGAGCCGTAGATGTCGGCGATCTTCGTTTCGCGCTTCAGGGCCGCCTTGTAGGCACCGAGGCGCATCGTGCCGCCGAGGTCACCGGACGCGGATCGCTTCTGCAGCTCGTTGCCCTTCACCCATTCGGTCATCAGGCCAACGACCGGTTCCTTCGAGGGACCGAATTCGGTCGATGAGGCCCCTTCGATGCCGGCCAGGTTGCGTGCCGCTTCGAGAACGGCCATCTGCATGCCGAAACAGATACCGAAATACGGGACCTGGCGTTCGCGGGCGAATTTCGCCGCGTTGATCTTGCCCTGCGCGCCGCGTTCGCCAAAACCGCCCGGAACCAGGATGCCGTGGACCTTTTCCAGGTACGGAGCCGGATCTTCCTTTTCGAAGATCTCCGACTCGATCCACTCCAGCTTCACCTTCACGTGGTTGGCGATGCCACCATGATGAAGCGCTTCGATCAGCGATTTGTAGGCGTCCTTGAGGCCGGTGTATTTGCCGACGATCGCGATCGTCACCTCGCCTTCCGGCGTGCGGATGCGGTTGCAGACTTCTTCCCAGGCTTCCAGGCGCGGCTTCGGCGCCGGTTCGATGCCGAAGGCGGCCAGCACTTCCGAGTCGAGACCTTCCTTGTGGTAGGCCATCGGCACGTCGTAAATGTTGGCGACGTCGAGCGCCTGGATGACAGCCGACGGGCGGACATTACAAAACAGCGACAGCTTGCGGCGCTCGGCCTCAGGGATTTCCCGGTCGGCGCGCACCAGCAGAATGTCCGGCGCAATGCCGAGCGCCTGCAGTTCCTTGACGGAATGCTGCGTCGGCTTCGTCTTCAACTCGCCGGCAGCCGGAATATAGGGCATCAGCGTCAGGTGCAGATACACGGCGGAACCGCGCGGCAGTTCGTTGCCCAGCTGACGGATGGCTTCGACGAAGGGCATGGCCTCGATGTCACCCACCGTGCCGCCGATCTCGCAAATGACGAAGTCGTAATCGTCATTGCCCTCAACGACGAAATCCTTGATCTCGTTGGTGACGTGCGGAATGACCTGGACGGTTGCGCCGAGATAGTCGCCGCGCCGTTCCTTGTCGATGATGTTCTTGTAGATGCGGCCCGTGGTGATGTTGTCGGTCTTGGTGGCCGAGCGACCCGTAAAGCGCTCGTAGTGACCGAGATCCAGGTCCGTCTCAGCGCCGTCATCGGTGACGAAGACTTCGCCGTGTTGCGTCGGGCTCATCGTGCCCGGATCGACGTTGAGGTAAGGGTCGAGCTTGCGGAGCCGGACCCGGTAACCGCGGGCCTGTAACAGGGCTCCGAGGGCTGCAGCCGCAATTCCCTTGCCAAGAGAGGAAACCACGCCGCCAGTGATGAATACATATCGCGCCATGGGAGTCACCGCATACCTTTTCACGATCGATTCCACCAGCCGAAAAATGCCATCGGTCGGTTAAAGCTGTTGAAATCTGGACAAAAGAAAACCGGCAGGTTTGCCACCTGCCGGAAGCTTGGATGGTGTACGACCGTTACTGACCGGTCGGAACAGCGGCCGGATCCGCAGGCGCTGCCGGTGCGGCCGCGCCATTGGCCGGTGCCTGCTGGGCGGGCGCCGGGCCAAGCGAATCGAGGATGCCGTTGCCGCTTCCCTGCTGGGTGGCCGGAATACGGTCGAGAATGTCCGTCGGACGCGACTCGTAGCGCGCCAGGATGCCGAGCGCGAGCGAGGTGATGAAGAACAGCGTCGCGAGGATCGCAGTCGTGCGGGTCAGCGCGTTCGCGGTGCCGCGGGCGGACATGAAACCGGAGCCGCCGCCAATGCCAAGGCCGCCACCTTCGGAGCGCTGAATAAGCACCACGCCGACAAGGGCGAGCACGATCATGAGATGGATAACGATCAATACGGTCTGCATATCAGTCCAGTCCTGCGCGCCCGTCTGGCGGCATACATACGAAATCTGGCCGGCTCTTTACCTGAGCCTGACCAGCATTCCAAGGGCTAAAACAAGAATCGGACGCCTGACGCCGTTTTAGGCGGTCAGTGCCTCGTAAGCCCGATAGATGGCAAGGAAGTCCGAAGCTTTCAAGCTCGCACCGCCGACAAGAGCGCCATCGACATTGGCAACATCCATCAACTCCCTGGCATTGCTCGGCTTTACCGAACCGCCGTACAGGATGCGCATGCGCTTGCCTTCGTCCTTGAAACGGGCTGCCAGTTCATCACGCATGAAGGCGTGCGCCTTTTCCACATCGTCAACCGTCGGCGTCAGGCCGGTTCCGATCGCCCAGACCGGCTCGTAGGCAATCACGGTGTTGGTGGCGGTAGCGCTGTCAGGTACGGAGGCCGCAAGCTGGCGCTTCAGCACGTCCAGCGTCTGGCCGGCCTTGCGCTCGTCGGCCGTCTCGCCGATGCAGATGATGGCCGTCAGATCGGCAGCATAGGCGGCTTCCGCCTTGGCGCGCACCAGATGATCCGTCTCGGCATGGTCGCTGCGACGCTCGGAATGGCCAACGATCACATAGGTGCCGAAGCAGTCGGCGATCATTTCGGCGGAGATGTCGCCGGTATGGGCGCCCGACGGATTCTGATGGCAATCCTGCGCGCCGATCGCCAACGGACTGTCCGTGCACAAGGCCGTCGCCACGTAGAGAAGCGTTGCCGGCGGGCAGATCAGCGCCTCGACCTTTGCGGCAAGCGGGCCATCCACGCCGGCGGCGATCGCCTTGATCTGGTCGAGCGACGCGCGCGTGCCGTTCATCTTCCAGTTTCCCGCCACGAGCGGGCGAACATCTGGCGTCATTTCCTCATCTATCCTTCAGCTCCCGGACAGCCCCGGACGGGATTGTCCACCCCAAATTGTCTTTCTCACCATGCCTCTTAGACGGTAACTGATCCAAATGGTATGAGAAACCGCCACTTTGGTTCAGAAGCGTGGTTAAAAACGCCAGCCGCCTCACTTTCCCGTCAGGATGAAGTTGAGGATGTCGCGCCAGTCACTCATCCGGATCGGTGTGCCGTGCCCCCCGGTATTATAGAGGCGAAACTGCACCGGATATTTCTTCGCGGCCATCTTCTGATAGAGCGCGATCTGCTCGCTTGCGGCATAAACCTTGTCGGCGCTCCCATGCGCCATGTAGACGGGCAGCTTCAGCCGGGCGGCCGGCGTCGTCAGGAAACCCGGATCGGGCGGACCACCCATCATGACCAGCCCCTTCAGATAACGCACCGCCTCCTTGTCGCGGCTGACGCTCTGACAGATGAAACCGCCCATCGAGGCACAGGCAAGAATGACCGGCCGGCCCTTCGAGAGTTCGAACACATAACGGATGAGGGCTGCGACATCGGCCGCACCATTCGGATCGAAGGATTTGATCGAAGGTGCGTAATAGGTGCCGCCGTTGAGGACGGCGAGGTTCTTCAGGCGGTTGAAATTGCCGCCGAAGGTCATGTCGTTGACTCCGAGCCTGCGGTCGCCGCCCCGTCCGTGGATGAAGATGACCGTGAAAGCGGCGTTCTCGGCCGGTCCGACGCGGGCCACATCCAGACGCCCCCCCGGCAGATGCAGCGTCTCGTTCACCTGGAACCGGCGCACGCGGGTATCGACATACTGCGACTTCACCCGCCGTTCGGGTTCCTCGTCACGGTCGTTGATGTCACGCTCCTCGATGTAGTCGATGATCTGGAAGGCACCGCCATCCCGTGATTCGATGACACCCTGGCGGGAAAAAAGCTCGTCCTTGAACGGGCGAATCGGCCCGTCGCGCCCCACCGCATCGGTGGCGACGAAAAGGCTGACGGCCAGCAGAAAGACCCGGACGACGAAATGATCTGTGGACATGCGGCCCTTCGCTCAGTTACCCGTAACGCGCCGCCTTGCCTTGCAGCATGGGGCGGCGCAAATCCAGTCATGACAAGGTGCCACGGCTGTGGCATCGCGAAAAAGCCGGATATCTGGCACACTCGCAACCGATTCGATAGCCAAGAGCTGCCGGCCCTTCCCTCCCCGGCCCCGGCGGCGTGGCCGACATGCGGATTAGAACGGAACCCATGGACGATACAAGCGACCTCTTTGCCAGCATCCCCGCCGCAGCCGCGAAGGCTTCCGATGTGCCGGCGGAGGTGCAACCCAAGGCCCAGCCAGCACCGCCGAAGCCGGCCCCGGTCTCCCCCGCCGCAGGCGATACCTATGACGCCTCCTCGATCCGCGTGCTCGAAGGGCTTGAACCGGTGCGCATGCGTCCCGGCATGTATATCGGCGGAACCGACGAGAAGGCACTGCACCATCTGTTTGCCGAAGTCATCGACAACTCGATGGACGAGGCCGTCGCAGGCCACGCGAATTTCATCGAGGTGCATCTCGATGCCGAAGGGTTCCTGACCGTCACCGACAACGGCCGCGGCATCCCGGTCGAAAACCATCCGCAGGTCCCCGGCAAATCGACGCTCGAAGTCATCATGACGAAGCTGCATGCCGGCGGCAAGTTCGACGGCAAGGCCTATGAGACCTCCGGCGGTCTGCACGGCGTCGGCGTATCGGTGGTCAATGCGCTGTCCGACCTCCTTGAAGTCGAGGTGGCGCGCAACCGAAAACTCTACCGCCAGCGCTTTTCGCGCGGCGTGCCGCAGGGCGGGCTCGAAGAACTCGGCGATGTGCACAACCGCCGTGGTACGCGGGTGCGGTTCCACCCCGACCCGCAGATTTTTGGCGATCACGCCCGTTTCGAACCGGGGCGCATCTTCCGCATGGCGCGGTCGAAGGCCTATCTGTTCGGCGGTGTCGAAATCCGCTGGAGTTGTGATCCGGGCGTCGTGCCGGCCGGCGGCGAGATCCCTGAAAAGGCGGTCTTCCACTTTCCGGGCGGCCTGAAGGATTATCTGGCGGCGACGCTTGGCAAGGACTTCACCGTCACCCGGGAGATCTTCTCGGGCCGCACGGAAAAGACCGGCGGCCATGGCGCACTCGAATGGGCAATCACCTGGTATGGCGGCGATCCGCAGATCCATTCCTACTGCAACACCATCCCGACCCCGGAAGGCGGCACACACGAGGCGGGGCTTCGCATCGCCCTGCTGAAGGGCCTGAAGAACTATGCCGAACTGACGCAGAACAAGCGCGCCAAGGACATCACCACCGATGACGTGATGATTTCGGCCGTCGGCATGCTGTCGGTTTTCATCCGCGAGCCGGAATTCGTCGGCCAGACCAAGGACAAACTTGCGACCGTCGAAGCTCAGCGCATCGTGGAAAACGCACTGCGCGATCCCTTCGACCATTACCTCGCCGGCAATCCGGCCGAGGCGGCGAAACTGCTCGACTGGGTGATCGAACGGGCGGAAGAACGGCTGCGCCGCCGCAAGGAAAAGGAAGTCAACCGCAAGACGGCGGTGCGCAAGCTGCGCCTGCCGGGCAAGCTTGCCGACTGCTCGCAGAACACTGCCGAAGGTGCCGAACTCTTCATCGTCGAGGGCGATTCGGCTGGCGGCTCCGCCAAGCAGGCCCGCAACCGCATGAACCAGGCGATTCTGCCGCTGCGCGGCAAGATCCTCAACGTCGGCAGCGCCAGCCGCGAAAAACTTTCCGCCAACCAGCAGATCGCCGATCTCATCCAGGCCCTCGGTTGCGGCACGCGGACGAAATATCGCGAAGAAGACCTGCGTTATGAGCGCGTCATCATCATGACCGATGCCGACGTCGACGGCGCCCATATCGCCTCGCTGCTGATCACCTTCTTCTACCAGGAAATGCCGGAACTGATCCGTGGCGGTCACCTCTTCCTCGCCGTGCCGCCGCTCTACGTCATTCGCCAGGGCGCCAAGACTGTCTATGCCCGCGACGACATCCATCGTGCCGAACTGATGGAGACCGTGTTCAAGGGCAAGAAGGTCGAGATCGGCCGCTTCAAAGGTCTTGGCGAGATGATGCCGGCCCAGCTGAAGGAAACCACCATGGATCCCGGCAAACGCACGCTCCTGCGCGTCGAGATCGACGTGGTGGATTTCGAGGGCACACGCGAGGCAGTCGACAACCTGATGGGCACCAAGGCAGATGCACGGTTCCGTTTCATCCAGGATCGCGCTGCCTTCGCCGACAATCTCGACATCTGAGGCACCAGCGCCCGGCAGCCTTTCGCGGTTCCGGGCGCTTTGCTGCGTCATACTCCCGTCATGGTTCCGGTGTCATTGCAGCTTCACAGCGCCAAGCACTATTTACTTTGCTTTCAGTTTGTCAGTCGCTAGACGATGAAGAGTGTCGATGTATTAATCGGTCGCTGCGATAGCTGGTGGGATATGTTTTGGATTGATCCGGCGCGCGACATAAGGATGACGTTGTACCGTGACTGAGAAAGAGAAGAATTTCGTCGGACCGCGGTGGCTTGGCCCGGTGGCCCCGATGCGGATTGCCCTCATTCCACCGCTGACGGCAGCGCGCTGGCTGCTCGTTCTCATCGTGCTGGCCGGAATCTACTTCTTTCACGGTTTCCTTGTGCCGGTTCTCGCGGCGCTCGTCATCGGTTTTGCCAGCTGGCCGCTTTATCGTGATCTGTTGCGCCGTATCGGCGGAAACAGCACGCTCGGCGCGACGATCGCCATTATCTGTGTCGTCGCCTTCATCGTTGTTCCGATCAGCTTTGCGATTTCCTACACGATCGGCGAGCTGCGCCAGTGGATCGCCTGGGCACTCGAAGTGAACCGTTATGGCGCGCCACCACCCGCCTGGATCATGGGTCTGCCGATTGCCGGCGAATGGCTGGGGTCCATGTGGGTCCGCCATGTGGGTGAACCGGGTGCCATCGGCCAGCTCGTGCAGCTCGTCAGCGGCGCCAATATTGGCAACATCTACCGCGCGGTGATCGCGGCCGGCGACGGCGCTTTCCACCTGCTGCTGACCCTGCTGTTCATGTTGATCGCGCTGTTCTTCGTCTACCGCGACGGAGCGGCCTTCTCACGGCAGATCGACATGCTGGGGGAACGCATCCTGCCGAGCCGCTGGGAGCGGATTTCCCGCGTCGTGCCGGCAACCATCAGTTCGACGGTGACGGGCATGACGCTGATCGCGATCGGCGAAGGCATCGTCCTCGGCGTCGCCTACTGGATCGCCGGCGTGCCCTCGCCCGTGACGCTGGGCGTGCTGACGGGCGTGATGGCACTCATCCCCGGCGGTGCGCCCCTCTCCTTCACGCTGGTGTCCATCTACCTCGTCGCCAGCGGCTCCTATGTTGCCGGTGCAGCGCTCTTCGTCTGGGGTTCAGTCGAACTCTTCATCGTCGACAAGACACTTCGCCCGCGCCTGGTCGGCGGCCCGATCAAGCTTCCCTTCCTGCCGACATTCTTCGGCCTTGTCGGCGGCGTAAAGACGATGGGTTTCCTCGGCCTGTTCATCGGCCCGGTGCTGATGGCGCTGCTCGTCGCAATCTGGCGCGAATGGATGCGCGAGATCGAGATTGCCGCCGAGCACGATAGCGCACGAAGCGACGACAGTTCGCCGGTCAGAAAGCTCGCCTGACCGAGCGGTCAGGCGGTTTGGGTCTCAGTCACTCTCTTTTCCATGAAAAGGCTCAAGGGATCGGGCTTGTAGCTGCCGAACGGCTCGATCTCGACATACCCTGCCGTTCGATAGAGTCCGATCGCCTCCGGCTGGTAGATCCCGGTTTCCAGGCGGATCACGCCGATGCCGAGCCGGCGTGCCTCGTCTTCCAGGGTCTCCAGCAGCCGCTTGCCGAGCTTCAGGCCACGCGCCTCGCTGTCGACGAACATACGTTTGATCTCCGCGGTCCCGTCCTCATACCGGACCAGCGAGGCGCAACCAAGAACGTCTGTGCCGCGACGAGCGACGAAGAAAGAAACGCTCGGTTCCTCAAGTTCTTCCAGCGGCAGCATGTGATTGCTTTCCGCGGGATAAAGCGAGGCGGCGTAGGCACTCGACAGCTCGAGCAGCCGGATGACGCCCGGCTGGCGTGGCGGTTCGCGCTGAATGACGACTGTCTGCTCCATGATCTCAAGCCTTGCTGATTTGTCACTTGCCTTGCCGGCGTCATGATCGTTTCTTTAAAGGGATGACAGGCCCGTTGCCAAGGATGACGACATGCGAACTGCACTTGTGATGATGACGATTCTTGGTTGCGACGATTCCGCGACGGATTGCCACTACGTGGCGACCATCAACCAGCGCTGGCCGACAATCGAACTGTGCAATGCGGTGTCGGAAAAAGAACTGTCTGCCTTCACGAATATCTCGTTTCCGACGGTCGTTGCCGTCTGCCAGGATCCGACTTCCGCAACCGTCAAGGCCGACACGCTTGCGGCGGGCGACGCACTGCCCTTGCCGAAGGCAACCACACCGGATCCGGCAGAGGAACGGGCCGAGGAACAATCGCTTGCGCGCCAGGCCCTGACCCGGCTGAAGACGGTTCTGCCCAGCCGGAAGAACATGCGCAATATCGTGGAACGGCCTGTGCACCTGGTCGAAGACGGTTATACCTGGGTGATCCGCAAACTTCGATAGCGGTGGATGATGCCGCATCCGCCTGGCAGGCGTCAGGCGGCGATGGCGGCCTCGCTGGCGAAGGAGCGCGCCAGCTGACGTTCTTCGCTCAATTGCAGTGATTCGACCAGATCGAGAAGTTCGTCGACGGCCGACATACGGTCGGGGTTGCGCTTGAACTTCTGCATCAACGCCGAGCAGATGCTTTCGCCGCCCATCTGTCCGCCACGATGGCTCAGATCACGCCAAAGCAGGGTCGCCTCGGCAAAGACCTCGCAGATGGCCCTCTCGAGGCCCGCCGATTCGTAAAGGGCGCGCACCGCATGGTGCCGTGCCGTCGCCATCAGCGAACGGACGCGCCGCTCTTCAAGCCCCGTCAGGTAGGTCATCGCGGCAGCGAAAAATTCGATGCGGCCACTGCACAGGGCGTGCATCAGGAAGGCAGGTGTCAGACGCTCGGAAGCTGCCAGATGTTCGACGAGCAGCGGAAGGTCTTCGCTTTGGGTCTCCTTGGCCAGCGTAAGGGCCGCCAGCTCGCTTGCCTCGCGGGTGACATGGGCAATTCGCGACGGGCTCATGGTGGACCGCACGAGGCCGGACTGGGCAAGGAGCGCCGAGACATGACCGATCAGGAGATCGCGCGCTTCTGCGGGCAAAGCCTCCCTGGCAAGCAGAAGATTGCGCACGGAGGCTTCCCGGCCAAACCGCTCGGCAAGCCGCTTCAGGCTGTAGCGGCTGACATGCGCGCTGGAGTTTTCCAGCAGAATCAGAATTTCACCAATGTCACCTACTTCGGCGATGGCGGCGGCGACACTGCGCGAAAGATTTGGCCGTGCCGCGATCAGACCACGGGCCATGGCGCTGCCACGTCCGCAGAGGTCGACCAGATCGGCATCGGTCAGCACAGGTGAAAAGGTCAGGACGTGACAGGCGACATCCGGCTGATCCTCCGAGAGGGCAAGAATGACCGCGCGCGGCGCCATGGGGGACGGCGCCAGAGTTTCGGCGAGTGCCTGGCGGACCAGGGCGGAAGGATCATCGAGAAGATGGATCATCGCATGCACCGCGGCGCGGTGTTGTTCATCGGTCGGCGGGCTTCTGAGAAAGGCCTTGGCAAGCGCAGTCGCCGCCTTGGCGCGGTCACTTGCCGTTGCGGTTTCCGCCCACCGAAGAAATGCCTTGATGATCACTGATACGCCTCACTCGCAGGGGGTCTGAACGACCAGTTTTCCCTTGTCCGTGAGGTTAGGCGGAAATGGTTTATGATCCGTTCACCATACCCGTTAAGCTTCTACGCCGTATGAGATAACAGTCACTTGCCGCACGAGCGCCGCCCGCGTGCGGCCCTCAGGCGTTCGGTCGCCTGAGCTGGAAGACATCCGCACCGCCATCCGAGTAATCCATATACCCCATGCGGGCGATCGGCCGTGCCAGGCCCATGTCGATGCGCCCCTCGCGGATGATCGCCTCGCTGATATGGATTGCAACCACCTGACCGAACACCATGAAGGATTCGGCCAGCCCACCCTCCAGCGTCGGCGGCTGCAGGATCTGCGTCACCCTGCATTCGAGCGCTGCGTAAGCCTCCTCGACAAACGGCGCATCGACCACTCTCCCCATCCTGGGGGTGAGTTTCGACAGAGCAAACTCATCGACGCCATAATCGACCGGAGCCGACGAGGCGTTCATCTGATCCACCAGATGGCGGCTGACGAGGCTGGCGGTGAACTGGCCGGTGTCTTCGGCGTTCTTCAGGCTGTGCTTGCGGCCACTCGAGGAAAACATGACGATCTTCGGGTGATCCGAAACGATGTTGAAGAAGGAATAGGGCGACAGGTTCTGCGAACCGTCACGGCCCTTCGTACCGATCCAGCCGATCGGGCGGGGTGCCACGATCGCCTTGAACGGATCGTGGCGCATGCCGTGCTCATTGGTATCGGTCGTATAAAACATCAGGCCTCGTCCCCGCCGGTCCAGGTGACGATGGCAGAAAGGTCCGGTCGCGGCCGGTCGGTCTGCGGAAAATCGCTTTCGCCGATGTAGACGAAACCGGCGACCTTTTCGTCGGACTTGATCCCGAGCGCGGACTTTGCCTCGTCATTGTAGGCGATCCATTCGGAGAGCCAGTTGGCGGCAAAACCATGCGCGTTGGCGGCCATGAACAGGTTGAGGCAGACCGCGCCAGCGCTCAGTTCCTGCTCCCAGACCGGGATCTTCACATGTTCACCGGCTGTACTGATGACCGCAATCACCACCGGCGCCCGCGCCAGGCGTGTGCGTTCGATCTCGCGCATGTCGTCACTGATCGCCGGATTGGCGGCCGCGGCGATTGCCGCCAGCCGCTCGCCAATCGCCAGACGTTCGTCGCCGCGATAGACGATGAACCGCCAGGGGGCGAGTTTTCCGTGATCGGGCACACGCGTGGCCAACGTCAGGATGGACTGGATCTCGTCGCGATTCGGCCCGTCGCCCTTCATCTGGAGCGCCGGAATCGAACGACGTGTGCTGAGGTAATCGAAAAGAGGCTGGTTCTTGGCCATGATATCACGCTGTCTGAGGCGTTTACGACGAGCAGCATCTTGAAATTGCCGCGAGGTTGGTTTTCAAGTGGCCTTTGGACAAAGAAGAGTCAACGGTCAAGGATGGTATGAGCGCGTATTCGAAGGCCGGTCTTGCAATGGTTCTGGTAGCCGGCTCCGTTCTTTGGGCGGCTCAGCCTGTCCAGTCTCAGGATGCGTTCAAGACCTTTCGCCAGCTCGACAGCACGGCCAAGATGCCGAAGCTGAACGCGTTTTCTCCGGCCCTCGGCACGGTTGCTCCCGTGGCGCGCGATGTGAAGATGCAGGCGAAGCTGACGGCGGACGGACCGTCGATGAAGACCGGTCTCAGCTGGCGTGTGTTCAGTCCCGAACCCGGGCCGGATGGCAAGCTGCCGCTGGTCGCTTCCGCCGAGGGTGGTGACGCGCATTTCCAGCTCACACCCGGCTCCTACTTCGTCAACGTCGCCTTCGGGCGGGCGGGCGTCACCAAGCGCCTCAACGTGCCCGCGAGCGGTGAGGTGCCGGCGGAACTGCTCGTGCTCGATGCTGGCGGCATTGTGCTGAATGCAGTGTCCGGTGTGGATCATCGTGTCCCGCCAACCAAACTTAAGTTTTCCATCTACTCTTCCGAGGTGCGCGAAGACGGCGAACGTCCCTTGGTCATGGCCGACGTCAAACCCAACACGATCGTGCGGCTCAATGCCGGCAACTACCACATCCTCTCCGAATACGGGGATGTGAACGCGTCGGTGCGCGCCGATGTGCAGGTGGAGGCCGGCAAGCTGACGGAAGCGACACTGCAGCACCATGCCGCCCAGGTAAGTTTCAAGCTCGTCTCGCAGATCGGTGGCGAAGCGGTTGCCGATACGGCCTGGTCCGTGCTGACGGCCGGCGGCGACGTCGTGGCGGAAAGCGTCAGCGCCTTCACCTCCATGGTGCTCACGGAGGGCGACTATACGGTCGTGGCGCGCAACAAGGAAAAGATCTACCAGAAGGACTTCAACGTCGAAGCCGGCAGGGATGTCGATGTCGAGGTGCTGATGAAGGAACAGCAGGCCGTTTCGGTCAACGATACCGAATAGCGCTCTCCGGCGTTCCGTGATCCGCCGTCATAGAACTCTGCGCCTCGCGGGGTTACCCAGCGCGGCGAAACCGCGAGCGGACGGGATCACGCATCGCAAACACGGCGTGATGCAGCTGCGCCAGAAGATCCTTCCGGTCGGAGGTCGACGACATGTCCTCCCAGGTCATCAACGGGCCGATCTTGGCGTGAATGGCCGTGCCGGACAGTCGCTTGAACTCACGAATGAGAAGCGACAGGCGCAAGGTCAGCGAGACCCGGCTTGCCAGGTGAAACAGCCGGCCGTTCTGGCCGCGGAAATAGACCGGAATGACATTGGCCTTGGCCGCCTGGATGAGCCGGGCCGGAAACATTTTCCACGGAAGGTCCTCGGCGCGACCGAAGCCGCGTTTTGCGGTCGCGACACCACCGGCCGGGAAGATGATGATGGTGACACCTTCCTTCAGCAAACGCACCGCCTCTCGCCGCGTCTCCATGTTCATCGCCAGCGCCTCCTTCGTTTCCTCGAAGCAGACCGGTAGCGAATAAGGTGCTATCTCCGGCACCTTCAGAAGTTCGTTGTTGATCAGCACACGGAAGGGGCGGCCGAGTTGTTCGGCAAGTGCGAGAATGGCAATGCCGTCGCCGATTCCGAAGGGATGGTTGGCGACAATCACCAAAGGCGTGTCGGGCAGATCGCGCGGCGGCCATTCGCCCTCGATATCCAGGCGGACCTTGATCAGTTCCAGCATGCGTCCAAACACGCGGTCGGACCGTCCGACCACGTCATGGCGCCAGATATCATACAGACGGATATAACGATCGCGGCCGGAAAGACCTTCGATCGAGCGGATGAGCCAGCGTTTCAGCCGCGGATCGCGGTCGTTGGCATAAGACAGTTCCTTGAAACGCAAGTTCCCCTCACCGGGCCAGACCGCCCAAACCTCGGCACATTTATTACATTTTTGCGAAGCTTTTCTGACAGCCCCTGTTCCGCCAGGAACAGGGGCTGTCCGGTGTTATTCCGCAGCCGCCTTGCGCAGCGCTTGCCGGCGCTTGACGTCCGGCGGCGTTGCTTCGTCGGTCAGCGATGCGACCGCATCGGCAAGCGACATCGGCGTCTGCGCCTGAGACCCCAGGCGGCGGATATTGACCGTACGGTTTTCCGCTTCCTGACGCCCGCAGACGATGATGACCGGCACCTTGGTCACGGAGTGCTCGCGGATCTTGTAGTTGATCTTTTCGTTGCGGAAATCCTCCTCAACGATCAGACCCGCATCGCGCAGCGTCTGCACCACTTCGCGACCGTAATCGTCCGCATCCGAGGTAATGGTCGCGACGACCACCTGCAGCGGCGCGAACCACAGCGGCATGTGACCGGCGAAGTTCTCGATCAGGATGCCGAGGAAACGCTCCATCGAGCCGCAGATGGCGCGGTGGATCATCACCGGCTGCTTCTTGTCGGAGTTCTGATCGATGTAGAAGGCGCCAAACCGTTCCGGCAGGTTGAAATCCACCTGCGTGGTGCCGCACTGCCATTCACGGCCAATGGCATCCTTCAGCGTGTATTCGAACTTCGGACCGTAGAAAGCGCCCTCGCCCGGCAGAATGCCGGTTTTGATGCGACCGCCGGACTGTTCCTCGATGGTCTTCAGAACCTCCATCATCACGCTTTCGGCGCGATCCCAGAGGTCGTCGGAGCCGACGCGCTTGTCCGGACGGGTGGACAGCTTCACCACCACTTCGTGGAAGCCGAAATCCTCATAGACCGAGAGGATCAGGTCGTTGATGCGCAGGCATTCCGCCGCCATCTGCTCTTCCGTGCAGAAGACATGCGCATCGTCCTGGGTGAAGCCGCGCACGCGCATCAGGCCATGCAATGCGCCGGAGGCTTCATAACGATGCACGAGGCCAAATTCCGCAAGACGAACAGGCATTTCGCGGTAGGACTTCAGACCGTGCTTGAAGATCTGCACGTGCCCCGGGCAGTTCATCGGCTTCAGCGCGAAGACGCGGTTGTCCGCCTCCTCGTCATCGGGGTTGACGAAGGCATGGGCGGATTTCACCGCAAACATGTTCTCGTTGTACCAGCCCCAGTGACCGGAGGTTTCCCACAGCGACTTGTCGAGCACCTGCGGCGCGTTCACCTCTTCATAGGTGTTGGCAAGCCTACGGCGCATATAGGCCGTCAGCGTCTGGAACATGCGCCAGCCCTTGCCGTGCCAGAAGACGACGCCCGGACCCTCTTCCTGGAAATGGAACAGATCCATTTCGCGGCCAAGCTTGCGATGGTCGCGCTTTTCGGCTTCCGCCAGCACGTGCAGATACTGGTCGAGTTCCTCCTGGGTCGCCCAGGCGGTGCCGTAGATGCGGCTCAAGACCGGGTTGTTGCTGTCGCCACGCCAATAGGCACCGGCAACCTTCATCAGCTTGAAGGCGGTGCCGATCTGACCGGTGGAGGCCATGTGCGGACCGCGGCAGAGATCGAACCAGTCGCCTTGGCTATAGATCTTCACGTCCTGGTCGGCGGGGATCGCATCGACCAGTTCGACTTTGAAGCGCTCGCCCTTTTCGCCGAACACCTGCTTGGCCTTGTCGCGCGACCAGACCTCCTTGATGAACGGCTTGTTGCGGCCGATGATGTCCTTCATCTTCTTTTCGATCTTCGGCAGATCGTCGGGCGTGAAGGGCCAGTCCTCACCGCTGTCATCATGGACGCGCTTGAAGTCGTAATAGAAGCCGTTTTCGATCACCGGGCCGATGGTGACCTGCGTGCCGGGCCACAATTCCTGGACGGCCTCGGCCATCACGTGAGCGGCATCGTGGCGAATCAGTTCGAGCGCGCGGCCATCGGTGCGGGTGACGATCTCGATCCGGCCGTCGGTGACGGGGTCGGAGAGATCGCGCAGCTCGCCGTCGATCGCGATGGCGACCGCCTTCTTGGTCAGCGACTTGGAAATGGATTCGGCGACCGCCAGACCGGTTGTGCCGGCTTCATAGGAACGGATCGAGCCATCGGGGAAAGTCAGGGAAACGGACATTTTATGCTCCATGTTATCCAGTCCCGCCAACGAATGCGGGTGGTTTGATCTTGCCGTCTGAAGACGGCGTGCAACGCGCGCGTAGATACGCGTGAAAGGGCTGTTAGTAAAGGGAATGCCGCGACAGCAACGGCGGGCTATGTCCGCAAGCCCCAGAAGTCCAGAGCGCCGGCTGGCAGCTTCCCCAGAAAGGCCTGCAGCTTCGTTTCGTCCACATGCCGGCGAAGTGCCGCCGTCACGTCATCAATGGCGCTCGGGGTCGACAGGTTGTGATTGTGCCGCAGCTGCCGCACCTCCGCCATCAGGCTGTCGCGATCGGCGAAGGGCAGAACCGGTTCCTGCGTGTCCCAGTCACTGACAAAGATTGCCCTGACCACGGGCGGCAGCAGACCGGCAAAGCCGATGGCTTCGGCAAGCGTCAACCGTCGGCGGAACACCTGCAACACCGCCTGCAGCATCGTGTAAGCCTGGTGGCGGGTCTTCAGCAGCGAGATCTCGAGGAGATCGTCCATGAAAGCCTCGAAATCCCGCGAGGCATGATGATATTCCATCGGGATCGGCATGACTTAGCGCACTTCTTCGGCGACGATTCCGTGCCGCGTCGAGCCGTTGCGTTCGTAGGCCCAGGGCCTCCACCAGTTTTGCCGCGCCGAGAGAACCTCCGGCACCGGATCGAGGCCGGAGGAGCCGAATGGGCCGCAGCGGGCAAAACGCCAGGCGGCCATCCAGCCGCCGTACCAAAGGCCGTGGCGGGCGACCGCCTCATAGCCGAATTCCGAGCAGGTGGGGAGATGCCGGCAGGAATTGCCGACGAAACCAGAGAGCGTCAGCTGGTACAGACGGATCAGGCCCATGCCGAAAAGCCGGCCGGGCGTCTTGCGGAAAGGCCCGCTCCAGTTGCGGCCATGGCGTACCGGCCGCTCGTCGTCATCGTCTCCCGCAGCGTCGCACTGTTCGCACATGGTTCAGCCCGTCCTTGCCACCTGCCCCGCCTCGATCTGGTCGAGACAGTCGACAACGGCATCGAAGGTCAGCATGGTCGAGGCGTGACGAGCCTTGTAATCCTTCACCGGCATCAGCACCCGCATCTCCTCGAAGCGGCCGTCCGGGCCGTCGCCGCCCTCCTTCAGCATGGCAAGCATGGCGTTGCGGGCGTTCCGGATTTCCTCTGCCGTGGCGCCGACCACATGCCGCGCCATCACAGAAGATGAAGCCTGGCCGAGTGCGCAGGCCCGCACCTGGTGGGAAAAATCGCTGACGACGCCGTCCTCCATCTTCAGGAAGACCCGAACCTTGGAGCCACACAGCTTGGAGTGTTTTTCAGCCGTCGCATCGGCATTTTCCAGCACGCCTGCCCGTTCGATATTGCCGGCCAACTGAAGGATTCGCGCGTTGTAGATATCGTCCATGCAGATTGCTCACTTGAATAACGCCTGCCCGGTCTCGCGATTACGAAACGCACTGTCAACGCGGCGGACCGGATTGCACGGCGACCACGGGCTGTTACGGGGTGGTCATGTCGGCTCACCGACATTATATGATGGGCCGGCGGGCAATCATCAAGACGGAAAGATGTACCCCAAACCATTCCGAAATTGGCAGGCGCTATCTTGTAAAAAAAGATCCGCCGGGCCAGATAGCCCGTAATGATGTAACGGCTGAACAAAGACCGCCACAGCCTTCGGCTGGTCGGATGCGGCCAGGTTCCGCATCAGGAGAGATGAAGCTATGGACGCCATCGTGAAAAATTTCCCCGCCGGCCAGAAAGAGGCGCGCCCGACGCAGCAGGAGGCCGAAGAGGCCGTGCGCGTGCTTTTGCGCTGGGCGGGCGACGATCCGAACCGCGAAGGACTTCTCGACACCCCGAAACGCGTGGCCAGATCCTATCGCGAGCTGTTTGCCGGTTACGAGCAAACGCCGGAAGAGGTGCTTGGCCGCACCTTCGAGGAGGTCGCCGGTTACGACGACATGGTGCTGGTCCGCGACATTCCTTTCTTCTCACATTGCGAACACCACATGGTGCCGATCATCGGCAAGGCGCATGTCGCTTATCTGCCGAAGGGGCGTGTGCTGGGTCTGTCGAAGATCGCCCGTCTCGTCGAGACCTATGGCCGCCGGCTACAGACGCAGGAAGCCATGACGGCGCAGATCGCGCATGCCATCCAGGACGTGCTCGAGCCGCGTGGCGTTGCCGTGATGATCGAGGCCGAACACATGTGCATGTCGATGCGCGGCATTCAGAAGCAGGGTTCTTCGACCCTGACGACGACCTTCACCGGCCAATTTGATGCCAATGCCGCTGAACAGGCACGTTTCCTCATGATGATCCGGCGCTGAGGCGCCCCTCTTCCTGGACTGATTTCAATGACGATCGATTTTCCGGCCGCGCCCGCCGACAAGACGGCGCTCGAAGGCCCCGGGGCCTTCACTCCGCGGTTTGACGAGGCTGGCCTCGTCACCGCCATCGTGACCGATGCGCGGGATGGCCACCTGCTGATGGTCGCGCACATGAACAGCGAAGCGCTGTCGCTGACGATCGAGACCGGCATTGCCCATTATTACAGCCGGTCCAGGGCCAAGATCTGGAAGAAGGGCGAAACCTCCGGCAATCTGCAGACGGTGGTGGAGCTTCTCACCGATTGCGACCAGGATGCCGTCTGGCTGAAAGTCCAGGTCGCCGGCCATGATGCGAGTTGCCATACGGGCCGCCGGTCGTGCTTTTATCGAACAGTTGAATACCGTGATGGCACGGCAGTCCTTGAAGTTACCGATGAAGCGCGACATTTTGATCCCGGCCAGATCTACGGCGACGGGAAGGTTTCCTAGGCATTTGCCTAGTATTTTGTCACTCCCGCTGCAGATCAACGGATTGGAAACGAATGTCGGCGTTAAATGAACGTCCGGCGCTTTTCGCCTTGAGGACGGGAACGAAATGCTGAACTGGACCTGGAATCGCAGCGAACCACAAGGCAACACGAACGATCATGGTGCCGGAACCCCGACGGGCACGGAGACGGCTCCGGCCAAACCTCAGCGAAAGGCAAAGCTGGCGCTGGCGCTCGGTGGCGGTGCGGCACGGGGCTGGGCTCATATCGGTGTGCTGAAGGCGCTCGACGAGGCGGGGATCGAAGTCGGCATGATTGCGGGCACCTCGATCGGCGCGCTGGTCGGTGGCTGCTATCTCGCCGGCAAACTTGATGAACTCGAGGGGTTTGCCCGGTCGCTGACGATGCGGCGTATTGCAGGACTACTCGACCTGACGATCGGCGGCGGCGGCCTGCTCGGCGGCATGCGCCTGACAAAACGCATGCAGGAACACCTGTCCGACATCGCCATCGAAGACCTGGACCGCCCCTTCGTCGCCGTTGCGACGGAACTGCACAGCGGGCACGAGGTCTGGATCACCAGCGGTTCCCTGATCACGGGCCTGCGGGCCTCCTACGCGCTCCCCGGCATTTTCGAGCCGGTCAAATGCAACAACCGCACCCTGGTGGACGGCGCTCTGGTCAATCCTGTCCCGAGTTCTGTCTGTCGCGCTTACGAGCAGCCGCTCGTTGTGGCGGTCAACCTCAACTACGATATTTTCGGCCGGTCCGCCGTCGTCAAACACAATGCCAGCGTACAGCCGGTGATCGAAGGCCAGCACACGAAGGTGCATGAGGCCAAACTCGGCATGCCGAGCGTCATGGTGCAGGCTTTCAACATCATCCAGGAGCGGATCTCACGCGCGCGGCTGGCCGGCGATCCGCCGGATCTGGCGCTGCATCCGCGCCTCAGCGACATCGGGCTTTCGGAGTTCCACCGTGCCGGCGAAGCGATCGAACGCGGTTACAACGAAGCACAGACGCGGATTGCCGAACTGAAGCGCATGCAGGAAGTCTTCGCCTTCGCCTGAGGGCGTGCGGAGCTTTCGGCCGCGCACGCCGCTTTGGGGCAATGACCGGCGATTGGACCGTCGATGGTCAGCTCGCGATATAGGCGCGGATCTGCTCGGCTTCGGCTTCCACTTCCTGGATGCGGGCCTTGACGATGTCCCCGATCGAGATGATGCCGACCAGGCGACCCTGGTCCTCGACGGGCACGTGACGGAAGCGGCCGCTGCTCATGATCTCCATCAGCTCGTTGAGCGTGGTTTCCTCGCGGCAGCGGGTGACGGTGGTGGTCATGGCAGAGGAGACCGGCTGCGAGAGAACGCCGGCGCCCTTTTCGGCGACGCAACGCACGAGATCGCGTTCGGTAAAGATGCCGGCGATGCGGCCCTCCAGGGCGGTGATGACGACCGCGCCGATGCGGTTTTCATTGAGGATGGTTGCCACCTCCTCGATCGTCTTGTCGCGGGTGACGGCAATGACGTTCCGGCCCTTGGCATCCAGCATGTGTCTGACGGAAACAGGCATCAATTCCTCCTATTGACGAACCCTTCGCACCGCACCGCCTTCGCTCCCCCAAGCCGGCGGCACCGGCGCCTTCAAATGGTGCGCCTCAGATCGGTCAAATGCAACAGGTTTCCGTGGGTGGTTAACGACTTACTCATACACCTGTCCGCGGGCGAACCGCGACCGGAGGGTCAAAGGCGGCAAACAGCAGATAACCAAAGAGGAAGCCGCCGATATGGGCATCCCAGGCGATGGCGCCGGTCCCATCGCCCACCAGAGGCACACCAACGGCGATCAGGACATTGCCCAGGAACCAGAGCAGCGTAAAAACAAGGACGGTGCGATTCGTCAGTGCCTCGATCACGCCCTGGCGCGGCAGGTGATGAACGTCGGCGCGGGCAAGCCCTCCCCCCTGGCGCGGAAAGGCGAAGCGGCAGGCACCTGCCATCAGAGCGGAAATCACCCCGGACGCGCCGATCAGCACCGTCTCCTGGCCCCAGTTGAGGAAGGCATGGAAGAAGGCCGAGGCGGCCGCCGAAAGGGCCCAGAAGACGAGAAAGCGCAGCGCGCCCAGACGACGCAGCACGGGCGCACCGAAGGCTGCCAGCCAGAGACTGTTGAAAGCGAGATGTTCGGCGCTGCCATGCAGCAGGGAATAGGTCACCGGCGTCCACAGCCACTCCATGCCCTGCGAGGACAGCGGATAGATGTAACGAAGCGGCGTGAAGGCGAGTTCGTAGAGCAGAAGGTAACGGGTCTCGTCATTGAGGAGATAGGTTTCGACAAGATAAAGGCCGATGAGCAGCGCCAGGGCGGCAATGAGAAGCGGCGGCAGATTGATGGCCGGTTGCCGCGCGCGCATCACCGGTTCGTTGACCGTCGGCCGTTCGACGCCACGGCCACCGGCAGAATGCATTTCCGGTGCATGCGGCCCCGGTGTCTTTGGCGAGTCGTCCATCGAATGTTCCTTTGCGTCTGGCGTCCAGACATACAGCAGCCTCCCTGTCTGACAATCCCGCATTCGGCCACAAGCCCGTGAGAGGCACACGCCGGCGATGAAAAATATGAACAACAATCGGCTTGTTGAAAAACTGTCGTGTTCCTCCGTTATGCGCAAGGCCGCGTCCGCCCGAATGGGAGCAGTGTGCAGCAAAGCTCGGTCTTGCTCCATCCAGATTCATTCGGCACCATGACGAATAAATTAATTGACCTTTCGCCCCGATAGCCAATCCTGAAGGACCTCGGCATGATCCGTCTTCCGCTTTCTTCCCTCACAGCCAGCCTGCTTATGGCAACTGCGCTGAGCCCCGCTTTCGCAGATCCGGTCTCGCTTCCCCCCGTGCCCGCTGGTCTCGGCAAGGCCGATACGGCTCCGGTTCAGCAGGGCATTCCGGCCTATGTCGATACGGGTGCCAGCAACCAGCGTGGCGATGCCTGCCTCTCGACGCTCGAGACCAATGCGGCGGTCCGCCTTCTCTCCGGTTTCCTGGACATCTGGACGCCGCGCTCGCCCTTCGTGGATGCCGATCAGGAGGCTCCAGCCAAGGACGGTTGCCCCGCCGTTGCAAAATCGGACTGGGACGGCGTGCCGAAGAGCGCCACGGACGGCACCATGAAACATCCGGAGGTGCATGCAGCCAACCTTGCCTATGTCATCAAGACGACGAAGGCGAACACCCCGGAAGACGATCAGGAAGCCTATCTGGACGATCGCCGCGGCAAGAATGTCAGCATCAGCGACGGCCTCGGCCCGCTGGCGGATGCCTGGCGCAAGGGCGTGCAGCAGACCACCACGATCACCGAGATGCCGGCCGATGCCACCAGCGTCAAATATGACGACAAGGGCAACAATCGCGGCGTTGGCTCCGACAAGGGCAATACCGAGATGGGCAAGGCCGTCGATCTCGTGAAGGCCGGCAGCGAGGACGGCTCCACCGAGCCGGCAAAACGTTACTTCAAATATGCCCGCCCCTATCGCTGGAGCGAAGAGGTACGGGTGGTGCCGCAGCTGGTGCCCGCCAAGAGCAGCAAACCGGCCGGCGACGGCGGTTTCCCGAGCGGCCATACGGCGGAAGCCTGGCGCGATGCACTGATCATGGCCTACCTCGTGCCGCAGCGTTACCAGGAAATGGTGACCCGTGCGGTTCGCATGGGTGAAAACCGCATCCGGGCCGGCATGCACCAGCCCTTCGACGTGATCGGCGGTCGCATCCAGGCGATGGCCGTCGTCTCCTACAACCTCAATCGGTCGCAATATGCGACGCTGAAGACCGAGGCGTATGAGCAGACGCAGACCTTCATTGCCAAGCAGACCGGTGCAACGAGTTTTGCCGAGCTGATGAAGCTTGCGCATTCGGCGCCGGCCGGTGCGGATCGTTTTGCCGATCGTGCCGCCAATGCCGCCTTCGTCGCGCCGCGCTTCACCTATGGCCTGCCGCGCATCGGCCAGGCGGATCAGCCTGCGGTGGTGCCGAAGGGCGCCGAGACCCTGCTCGAAACCCGCCTGCCTTATCTTTCGGCCGATCAGCGCCGTGTCGTCTTGAAGTCGACGGCGCTGCCTTCCGGCTTCCCGATCATGAGCGATCCGGAAGGCTGGGGATGCCTGAACCTGTTTGCTGCCGCCGATGGCTACGGCGCCTTCGATGGTGACGTGACGGTTGCCATGGACGCTGCCAAGGGTGGTTTCCATGCCGCAGACAGCTGGAAGAACGATATCGCCGGCGCCGGACGTCTGGACAAACAGGGCAGCGGCCGCTTGACGTTGTCTGGCCGCAACTCGTTTACCGGCGGTCTTCTGGTCGAAGACGGCGCCGTGGTCGCGGCCTCCGAGTCGGCTTTCGGCAAGGGTGACGTTTACGTCGCCGGCGGCAGGATCTCCGCCGAACAGCCGCTTGCCGTGGCCGGCAATCTTGCCGTCCGCAAGGCAGGTGCTGTCGAAGTCGCCTTTGCCGGCAAGGACAACGGCGGCATCACCGTTGCCAAGGCTGCAACCATCGAAGGCGGCCGCCTGATGCTGAGCTTTGCCCAGGGTTACAAGCCTGCGGCCGGCGAGACGCTGAACCTGATCAAGGCCGAAACCCTTGACGGCACGTTCGACGAGATCGTGCTCGACGGTTACAAGACGACCCCGATCTACAGCAAGACCGGCCTCAGCCTGCGCATCGACGGCTAAGCGCTCCATGCGGCGGTTTGCTCCGGCAAACCGCCGCACCCGCCAACTGGCACGCATTTCGCTCCTTTACGAATGGTTAAGGTCATGATGACCGAAACCGGCCCGGAACGAGACAGTTGGTATCGATGCAGAGCGAACGTACGCAGGACGTCTATGAGTATTGGAACAGCCTGAGACACGGCCAGTCCGCCCCCTTGCGTTCGGATTTCGACCCCGCTGTCCTGCGCCGGCGCCTGCCGGATCTCTTCATGCTCGAACTTCGCGGCCCGGACCTTCTCTTTCGGCTGGCCGGCACGCGGATCTGCGAACTCTACCGGCGGGAACTGCGTCATGAGCGGTTTCTGTCCCTCTGGCAGGTGGCGGATCGCGACAAGGCTCTTGAAGCCGCGCTGGCCGCGCTGCGAACCGAGGAGGCCGTCGTTATCAGCCTAGCCATGCGGCACGCTCTCGGCGACACGCCGTGCGAGATGCTGCTGATGCCGATCCGTTCGTCCGGCAAGCTCGCCGACCGTCTGCTGGGCTGTCTTTTGCCACTTACATCGGTTTCCATCGGCAAGGTGTTTTCGCTCGGATCCATGCAGGCGAAGTACTGGTTGCCGGCAACGGATACCCATGTGCCCGAAGAGGCAGTGTCCACCGGCTTGACCCGCCCCGACATCCGCCCTCTTCTTCAGCGCCTGGTCGATGCTGCACGTATGACGCGCAGACGCTAGATCAAGAACCATATGTTAACTCGCCGGCTGTATGTCTGGACTGCAACACGACAGACGAAAGACTGCGATGTTTTCTTTCCAGGCCGCCACTCCTTCCACACAACCGCCGCCACCGCGTAGCTTTCAGCGTGTCTCGGTGAACATGACGGGGCGCCTGATGCTGGCAAACCGTGAGGAATATCCGTGCGTCGCAACGGAAATGTCCCCCGGCGACGTGGTGATTTCCTGTGTCGGCCTGCCGCGGGTGGGCGAGCGTGTGATTGCCTATATCGACCATCTTGGCCGTCTGGAGGGCCAGGCTTTCCAGCTCTACGAAACCGGCTTCATCATGTCGGTGACGGCGACGGACCGCAAACGCGAGAAACTCGCCGCGCAGCTAACCTGGCTTGCCAACCGCCATGAGCTCGGCCTGCCGGAAGACCGCCGCCACGATCGCCTCACCCCACGCATCACCCGTGCGGAACTGAGCCTCGAAGACGGTACGCGTTATCCTTGCCGTCTGGTGGACCTGTCTCTATCCGGCGCTGCCGTCGATATCGAGTTCCGTCCGCCGATCGGCACGGTGGTCAGCCTCAACCAGATGCGCGGGCGCGTCGTGCGTCACTTCGCCGAAGGTGTCGCGATTGAATTCGCCCATGTGCAGACCCGCGAGAGCCTGCGCGCGTTCCTTTGATCCATCCCTGTTTTTTGTCGACCTGACGCCCGGCCGGATCTTCCGCCGGGCGTTTCTGCGTTTGTCACGGCCGTCCCGCTTGCCAGACGCGGGTCCAGCGATGGATGGGGCCTGCTGACCACCGCCTCAGACCGCATCACTGACGGCCACTTTGCCGGCCCAATTTTGCCCCCTGTGCGAAAAAGAAGCGCCCCCCGAAACTTTTTTCTCGGTCCGGCACACTTTTTTCGACCTCGATTTCGCACGATTTGACGCTCCGGAGGCGGTCGAAATGCTGTTCGACGGTCGAGGACGGCGGCGTGCGCCAACACCGAAACCTCCGGCAGCGCGGAGGAACAGTGACGCGACGGCGCGAAGCCCGTCCGAAAAAGCCCGCTCGTCTCAATAGCTTGCCGCCTGAAGATCGGCATTTTATCCGATTTTGCATCGCATTTGAGGCAAATACGCCTCGAATTGCCTTCAAGCTTGAGTCAAATTCCAATCGAATTCAACGCGAATTCGAGACATGTTCTAATAAAACAAGCCATTGTTTTGACTGGTAAATTTCGCGAGCAATCAAGGCGTCTGTGAGAGCTTTTCCCCATCGAACGGGGAGAAAAAAAGAATGTCTCACGCCAAGATGATCGGAACCGGCCTCGCCGCCCTTTGCATGACCCTGATGTCCACCAGTGGCGCCTTCGCGGCAGCCGGTGCAATGAAAATAACCGGCAAGGCGAACCCGCCGATCGGTCACTACGAATTCTGTCAGACCTATCGCAGCGAATGCGTTCCGACGGTCTCCGATGAAGGCGCCATGACGCTGACCGAAGACAAGTGGCGCAAGATCCTTGACGTCAACTTTTCCGTCAACACCTCGATTACGCCGATGACCGACCAGGAAATCTATGGCGTCGAGGAGCGCTGGGCCTATCCGCGCACTGTCGGCGACTGCGAAGACTTCGTTCTGTTGAAGCGCAAGATGCTCATCAGCCAGGGGTTCAGCCCGGCCGACCTGCTGATCACCGTCGTGCTGCAGCCGAACGGCGAAGGCCATGCGGTGCTGACGGTCCGCACCGACCGCGGCGATTTCGTGCTCGACAACATGCGCAACAAGGTCCTGCTCTGGTCCGACACGGAATACACCTATCTGAAGCGCCAGTCCTCCTCGGACCCGGCAGCCTGGGTCAAGCTTCAGGATGGCCGCGCGAATGCGGTGGCGAGTGTGCGCAAGTAACCATCGCCGCCCGCCGAACGTGATCCCTCATCGGATTTTAACCGATCATTAACCAAGCTCGCCGAATGATGACGATACGGGACGTCAGTGAGTCCCGCATCGTCACCTCCTTCGGAAGAAGCCTATGCGCCAGGGCCACGCATCACACGTCAGCGAGCATGAGCCCCTTTTGTCGAATGCCCTGATCGCCAAGGTGACCGGAGCGATTGCCGCGCTTGCACTTCTGGCTACCGGCATCAGTTACGCCGGCCACTGGTATGGCCGCACACTTGCTCTTGCCGGACATACCGACAGCACCCGCAACGCCAGCATCGCGATCGGCAGCGACACCGTCACGGTCCCGGTCAACATGATCCGCTTCCACGAGCAGCGGAAGGATGGGCCGGCTGAGCGCCTGAACCTCTATCTCGCCTGGCCCGAAATGCAGGGCTACAGCGAGGCGCTGAGCGCCCGCTTCGACCAGTTGAACCTCGCCAACAACCTGATTTTTCTCGAGATTACCCAAGCCACCATGTCACGCGACATGTCTGGCAGGCTGGAGCCGATCTATACGCGGCTCTTTGACGGCGAGGCCGAAGATGCCGGTCATGGCCTGACGCTGCACCGGCTCCGCGCCGACAGCGGTTACGGTGGAGAGGCGGTGCTGACCGCAAGGCGGGCCGGTGCGCCGGACTATGTCGTCCGGTGTGTCCTGCCTTTATCCGGCGCTCCTGCCGGAAGCGGCGACTGCCAGCGCGATATCCATCTCGGAGAGGGGTTGAGCGTGCTTTACCGCTTCTCATCCACCCTTCTTCCCGCCTGGGACCATATTGATGCCGCGATTGCAACCTTTGTCGGGACGCATCTTGCGGAGGAGCGGATGCCTAAAATCCAACCGAATTCCTGAAGCTCCCGTTCATCATAAACCACTTGGTAACGCCCCCTCCCTACTATGGCGAGAACGGAAGTTCGCGGGGGCGCTCCGGAAATGACAATTGAAATGCAGTGAGTGAGTGCACCGTGCTGAACAATCTCAACACAACGTCCTGCCCCAAGGATGGCGCCTCGTTTTTCAAGAAGGCCATGGGTTATCTTGTTGGCGTAATCGTCCTCACAATGGTTGCGAGCAGTCCCGCGCTGGCAAATGCGAAATATGCCGGCATCGTGGTCGACGCCAAGACAGGCAAGGTTCTTTACAGCGAAGATGCAGACGCGCTTCGTTATCCGGCGTCGCTCACGAAGATGATGACGCTGTATTTGACCTTCGAAGCGTTGGAAAGCGGCCGTATCTCGCTCGATTCCCGCGTTCCCGTTTCCGCCCATGCGGCGTCGGAGCCGCCGACCAAGCTTGGCGTGCGCCCTGGCGGGACCGTGACGGTCGAACAGGCGATCAAGGCCCTGATCACCCGCTCCGCCAATGATATGGCGACTGCGCTTGCCGAATATGTCGGTGGCTCCGAGGCCCGTTTCGCGCAGTTGATGACCAACAAGGCCCGCGCCCTTGGCATGACCCGTACCACCTATCGGAATGCACACGGCCTTCCGAACACCGCCCAGATGACCACCGCACGCGACCAGGCTCGCCTCGGCATCGCGCTGCGCCAGCATTTTCCGCAATATTACCCGTATTTCTCGATCCGCTCCTTCCAGTTCGGCAAGCAGACGATCGGCAACCACAATCGCCTCCTCGGCTCGGTCAAGGGCGTCGACGGAATCAAGACCGGTTACACCCGGGCATCCGGTTTCAACCTCGTCACCTCGGCGCAGGCCGATGGCCGCTCCGTCGTCGGTGTCGTCATGGGTGGCACGAGCGGCGGTGCACGTGATGCGCAGATGCGAAAGCTGATTGCCGAATACATGCCGAAGGCTTCCACCGGTCGTGGCAGCAACCTGATCGCCGAAGTTCGTACGCCTTCGCTTCCGGCGACTGCGGTTCCGGTTCCCGTCCAGCCGCAGACTTCGCCTGCCGTCCAGGCAGCGAGCCAGGAAGTGGCATCGATCGATCCGTCGGCGACGGTTCCGGTTCCGGCCGGTCGCTACGACGACAAGCTTGCCGGCGCCTCGGCCTATGCCTCGGAACCGAAGCGTAATGGTGCGGCCGCTGCCGTGACCGCGGCCATGACGACCGCTCCGAATGTCGGTGTTCCGACGCCGGCTCCGGCCTATATGCCACCGGTTCGCGATCAGGCCGCTGTCGAGACCGACAAGGTCACCACCGCATCGACCCGCAAGAGCGACGTCAAGACAGAAACACCTTCGGGCTGGGTCATCCAGATCGGCGTATCCGCCGACCACGGCTCGGCCATGGAACTCCTGCACAGTGCGCAGGATAAAGGCGGTCAGGTATTGCGTACCGCCAAACCTTTCGCGGTTGCCGTCAACAGCGGCGGCAGCCAGCTCTATCGCGCCCGCTTTGGTGGCTTCGGTGACCAGAAGGATGCGATCAATGCCTGCAATGCCTTGAAGAAAAAGGGCGTCTCCTGCTGGGCATCACAACAGTGACTGAATGAACAGACGGGCCGGTCGACCGGCCCGTCTGTCGGGTTTTTACCCGTGTGTACGACCCTCGATTTGTTTTGCGTTACGAGGTCATCAAATGGCAATGAACGAGAATAATCTCGATTTCCCGCTGCCTGCGGGGAGCGAGACCAAGATCAGGGGCAGCGGCCTGCATCCGCTGCACGAAGCCGCATTGAGGCTGGCCGGGCTTGGCATCCATCGTCCGAAGGAGCGTACGCGCGATCTGGTGACGATGCTTCTGTCACATGGGGCACGGGCATGGCGCCATTCACAGCCGGAGGCGCGCATCTACATGCACCTGTCTCCGAAAGCCGGGCGCCTGCCGATCCGGCTGAAGCTGCGGTGAACCTGCCACAAAAGCTTTCGAAAAAGGCGCCGACATGGGCGCCTTTTGTCGTTGTGGTCACACATAACCTTCCGGAAAAGCCGCTAGGTGCTTTTGCTCGACGTGCTCAGAGCAGACCGAGATCGGCCAGTTCCCGCCGCAGGTCTTCCGGCATGGCGGCTGCATCGTCGCCGATCGAGGATAGATCCCTCGGCGCATCCTCCGCCGTCAGATAACGCCAGCCCTGGAACGGCCGCTTCGGTTGCGGAACAGTCTCGATGATGTCCGGCCCAAGCACGAGATTGCACCGTCCGATCCCGTCGGCGCCGGTGAAGGTCTCGATGCCGAGAAGCGGCTGGCGTGCACTCACCTGCCCTTTGATCACCCAATAGAGCGAACCGCCGTTCAGCAGTTCGTCGACGCGCTTCGGCACCATACGGGTGGTGTGGGTCGTGTGCGGTTCGAGCCCGGCCGCCATGGCGGTCAGCGAACGTTCGCTTACCCAGTCCCGGAGGTCCTGAAGCGAATCGGCGCCGACGCAGAGTTTCAACAGATGAAGTGTCATGGCGCGGTTGAAAACCGATCCGCGCCTCTGGTCAAGGGCCAAGCAGCGCCTGGCCCATCAACATTCCACGACATTGACCGCAAGGCCACCGGTGGAGGTTTCCTTGTATTTCTCGCTCATGTCGTTTCCGGTCTGCCGCATCGTCTCGATAGCCGCGTCGAGCGGCACGAAATGAGCGCCGTCGCCCTTCAACGCAAGCGAGGCGGCCGTGACGGCCTTCACCGCCCCCAGTGCGTTGCGTTCAATGCACGGCACCTGCACGAGGCCGGCGACCGGATCGCAGGTCATGCCAAGATGATGTTCAAGCGCGATCTCGGCGGCGTTCTCGATCTGCTCGGGCGAACCATCCATCACGGCGGCAAGGCCTGCGGCAGCCATCGCCGCCGCTGATCCCACCTCGCCCTGACAGCCGACTTCTGCACCGGAGATCGAGGCATTGTGCTTGATGATGCCGCCGACGGCTGCCGCCGTCAGCAGGAAGGTGCGGATATCCTCCTGGCTCGCATCGTCATGGAAGTGGAGAAAATAACGGATGGTCGCGGGAATGACGCCGGCGGCACCATTGGTCGGTGCCGTCACCACCCGTCCGCCACCGGCATTCTCCTCGTTCACTGCCATGGCATAGACGGACAGCCAGTCATTGGCGAGCAGCGGATTGAGCCGGTTACTCCTCACGTCCGCCTTGAGTTTGTCGTGGATCGACTTTGCCCGCCGGCGCACCTTCAGACCGCCCGGCATAATGCCCTCGACCTTCAGCCCGCGGTCAATGCAGCTGTTCATCGCGTCCCAGATGCGGTCGAGGCCGTCGTTCAACTCCGGCTCGCTCATGCGGGTCAGTTCATTTGCCCGCTTCATGTCGGCAATGCCGAGGCCGGAGGCTCGTGCCATGTCCAGCATCTGACGGGCCGTGGCAAACGGATAGGGGACACGGTCGCTGCCGGCCTGGGTGCTGCGGCGCATCGCCTCCAGCTCGGTGTCGGTCACCACAAAACCGCCGCCGATCGAATAATAGATCCGCTTCAACAGCAGGCGTCCGTCCTTGTCGAGACCGGAAAAGCTCATGCCGTTCGCATGCCCCGGCAGGGCCTGTTTCTTGTCGAAGATGAGGTCGGTCGCCGGCTGGAAACGATAGCCCGTCAGCGGATGGCCCGGTGGCATGACGCGGCCGCTTTGCTCGACCGCCTCGATGATGGCGTCCATACGATCGGGATCGACGCTGTCCGGTCGCTCACCCGTCAGGCCGAGGATGACCGCCCTGCCCGTTCCGTGACCGATGCCGGTAAACGCCAGCGAGCCATGCAGGCTGACCTGCAACGCCTCCACTCGGGCACCTGCCGGCCTTGGCCATTCATCCGAGAGGACGAGATCGAGAAAACGGTTCGCGGCCGACATCGGCCCCATGGTGTGGGAACTCGATGGACCGACGCCGATCTTGAAGACGTCAAAGACGGAAAGAAACATGAGGCACGATTCCTGGGTGGCAGACGGGTCTAGACTACCTCGCCTCCCTCGACTGTCCAGCCGCTCGACCGACATGGGCTGGGAGCGGAAACGACACGGACCCTTTCCAGGTCAGCATCGGTCATGGGCGAATTGGGAAACGGCAGGAATGCGTATGACGGATGATCAGATGGTACCGAAAAGATAGGCCAATGCCAGTACACCGGCAAAGCCACACAGTGCCTTCACGGTTACGCCCCAGCAGGACTTCTGTACAGTGTCTTCCATAATTGCTCCAGTTGCGGCCGCGGCGTATTGTGCCGCGCAAGCCCTTAACCGTATATTAATCACGTTCACATTTCGCAACTGCAAAATTCGACACATTCACAGCTGCGCCGGCCTTTGTGCACAGCTGTTCACGCATTGCAAGGGTGCAAGCGCCTCAATCCCGCCCAGATGGTAAACGACGCGGCTTGAGATCGCGGCCGACCTGACGCATAGGATGATCGTGATCCAACCCGTTCCTTTGTCCCTGGACCTCATTCTGGCGCTCCTTCCATGACCATTGCCGATTATCTTGCGCTTGGCCTGTTTGCTTTCCTGTGGTTCGGCTACTCCTGGCTGACGAGCGGCGAGCCGGTCCTGCCACGCCCAAGCCTCAACCAGGCCATGGCGGAGCGACGCCGCCTCTGGATCTACAATTCGCTTGGCCGCGACCTCAAGATGATCGACACGCAGATCATGGCGGGCCTGCAGAACGGAACCGCCTTTTTCGCCTCCACCTCGATCTTTGCGATCGGTGGCTGTTTTGCGCTGCTTGGTGCGACGGACCAGGTGGATGCCGTGTTCCGGGACCTCGCCTTCGTCAGCTACAGCGGCCGCGCCGCCTTCGAGGCCAAGGTCGTCGGGTTGACGGCCTTGTTCGGTTATTCCTTCTTCAAGTTCGGCTGGTCCTATCGGCTGTTCAACTACTGCACGATCCTGTTCGGCGGCCTGCCGATGGCAGCGGAATACCGGGCCGACCCGGAGACCGCCAAACGCGATGCCGAGCGGGTGATCCGGATGAACATCATCGCCGCGCGTCACTTCAACGCCGGCCTGCGGACGATTTTTTTGTCCATCGGCTATCTCGGCTGGTTTATCGGGCCCTACATGTTCATGGCGTCGACCCTCTTCGTGATCATCGTTCTGACACGAAGGCAGTTTTTCTCCGAAGCGCGGCTTGCCTTGATGGACGAGAGCGAAAGCCGCGCCAAGAAGTAAGGAAATCCGTTGTCCTCTCCCGACACGTCTTCCGGCATGTTCCGCACGCCGCGCATCCCGCTGATCGATACGCTGCGCGGCATCGCGCTTGTTGCGATGGCCTCCTATCATTTCACCTGGGATCTCGAATTCTTCGGTTACCTGGAACCGGGTACAGCGACCGAGGGCGGCTGGAAGATCTATGCGCGGCTGATCGCCTCGAGCTTCCTGTTCCTCGTCGGTGTCAGCCTCGTGCTCGCCCACCGGCCGGCGATCCGCTGGAAACCGTACGTGCGCCGGCTCGGCATGGTCGCGGCTGCCGCTGCCGTGATCAGCGTCGGAACCTATGTGGCGCTGCCGCAGGAATGGATTTTCTTCGGCATCCTGCATGCGATTGTCGTATCAAGCCTGATCGCACTTCTCTTCCTGCCGCTGCCGCCGCTGGTAACGGCGGGGACGGCCATCGCCATTCTCGTCGCCTTCATTATCGACGGCTGGGTGATGCCGGGCGTGGTGCGTTCGGCCCTCTTCGATTCGCGCCTCATCGCCTGGATCGGGCTTGCGGAGACGCCACCACGATCCAATGATTTCGTGCCGCTGTTTCCCTGGCTTTCCGCCGTGCTGGCCGGTGTGGCCGTGGCGGGCCTGCTTCGCCGCCATGGCGGCTTCGCACGCCTGCAGACATGGCAGCGGAAGGAAAACATCCTGACCCGGGCAGGACAACACAGTCTCGCCTTCTACCTGGTTCACCAGCCGGTGCTGATCGGGATCGTTTATCTGGCGACGCTCGTTGCGCCCCCGCCCGCACCGGACCCGATTGCCGGCTACAACAGAAGCTGCCAGGCAACCTGCACGGCCGGCGGCAATGACGCCGGGCTTTGCCAGCGTTTCTGCGCCTGTACGGCGGATCGGCTGGTGGCCCAGTCGCTGTTCCAGCCAATGCAAAAGGGTGAAATCAATCCGTCGAAGGATCAGCGGGTGCTGGATATTGCCGGGCAATGCACGGCAATCAGCATGGAAAACTAGTTCTGGTGCTCGGGGTCGTCAGGTCCCGACGCCGATTTCCGCCAGCCGGGTGAGACAGGCCTCTTCGACCTGATCGAGTTCGGCGAGCGTTTCCTCGATATCCTTGCGTTTCTGACGCAATTCGTCGCGCTTCTGATCGACGTGCTTCATCAGCATCTTGAGCTGGCCAAGTTCGCCGGGCGGCTCCTTGTAGACCTGGATGATTTCGCGGATTTCAGCAATCGTGAAACCGATACGGCGACCGCGCAGGATTTCCTGGATCAATCGGCGATCGGCGGCGCGAAACAGGCGTGTCCTGCCCCGGCGCTCCGGGTGGATCAGACCTTCGTCTTCATAAAAACGCAGGGTCCGGGTCGAAACGCCGAATTCTCGTGTCAGCTCAGTGATGGTATAGTATTTTTGCACGCCAGCTTCCTCTGTGACGGGAAGGCTAATTGACTTTTACGTATAAGTCAATTTTTCGAAGGCCGTTTGCCGGCAAGGTGGCCGGTTCAACTGATGGCAAACCACCAGGTCGCGAGCCCGAGAAACGAGAAGAAGCCGGTAATATCGGTGACCGTCGTGACGAAGACGGCGGAGGCGACGGCGGGGTCCGCCCCGATCCGGTCGAGCAGCAAGGGAATCATGATGCCGGCCAGTGCTGCGGCCATCATGTTGATCAACATGGCGGTTGCGATGATGCCGCCGATGTTGGGGTCCTGAAACCACAGGCCGGCGGACAGGCCGATCAGCACGCCGAAGATCGCACCGTTCAGCAACCCGACCCCTGCCTCGCGGCGCACGACGCGCCAGGCATTGTGAATGTCGAGATTGCGGGTCGCAAGCGCGCGCACCGTTACCGTCATCGTCTGGGAACCGGCATTGCCGCCCATGCCGGCGACGATCGGCATCAGCACGGCGAGCGCCACGATCTGCTGAATGGTCGCCTCAAACAACGAGATAACGGATGCTGCCAGCATGGCGGTGACGAGATTGACCAGCAGCCACGGCACGCGCGAGCGCGAGGTATCGAGCGCCGAGTCGGAGAGTTCTTCGTCACCCACGCCGCCGAGGCGCATGATGTCTTCCTCGGCCTCTTCCTGGATCACGTCGACGACGTCATCGATGGTCAGCACACCGACCAAGCGGCCATTGTCGTCCACGACGGCCGCGGAAAGAAGGTCGTACTGTTCGAACAGCTGGGCCGCCTCTTCCTGGTCCATGTCGGCAGGGATCGGATAATTCGTCTCCCGCATCACCGCCTCGATCTTCACCTGGCGTTTGGTGCGCAGGATACGGTCGAGATCGACGACGCCCATCAGCTTGAAGGTCGGATCGATGACAAAGATCTGCGTAAAACTGTCGGGCAGATCGTCGTCCTCGCGCATGTAGTCGATCGTCTGCCCCACCGTCCAGAACGGCGGCACGGCGACAAATTCCGTCTGCATACGACGACCGGCCGAGCTTTCCGGATAATCGAGGGCGCGACGCAGACGGACACGCTCGGTGAAAGGAAGCTGCGCGAGGATCTCTTCCCGGTCTTCCTTGTCGAGGTCTTCGAGAATGTAGACGGCGTCGTCCGAATCGAGTTCGCCAAGGGCGGCAGCGATCTGCGCATTGGGCATCTGCTCGACGATCTCGAGACGGATCGCCTCGTCCACCTCGGTGAGCGCCGTCAGGTCGAAGTCATTGCCGAGCAGCTTGACGAGCGCCAGGCGCTGATCCGGCTGCATGGATTCCAGGAGGTCGCCCAGCTCGGATTCGTGCAGGCTCGCCACTTCCTGCCGCAGGAACAGCAGATCGCGGTCGGCAATGGCCGCACCGACGAGCGCCAGGAAATCGCCGCGCACGGAGCCGTCTTCGCCGTAAATGTCGTCATGCACGTCATCGTGATGCGGGCGAACGCGGTCTTCGTCGATATTCGTCATGCCGCCGCTCCTCGCATCACCTGCCGCCCGTATCCTCGCGCCTGCAGGATGACGGGCAAAAACCGATTGTCAACAATTAGATAGCTGGAACGATGCAAGAGGCCTGCACGCCCGCCGAAACCCTGCTAGAACAAGTTGAAGCGCCGGTCTAGCCATGCTGAACAGGCCGGCACCGCCTTCTTGTCGAACCCTTGCGAGTGCCCGTGACGATCCGACCGATCCTGCGTTATCCCGACCCCCGCCTCCTCGAACCCTGCCAGCCGGTGGTGATGTTCGATAACACATTACAGGACCTGTGCGACGATCTTCTTCAGACGATGCGTGCAGCACCCGGCGTCGGGATCACCGCCGCGCATGTGGGTGAACTGGTCCGGGTATCGGTCATCCAGCTGGCGCCGGACGAGCCGCTTCTCATCCACATCAATCCGCACATCATTTCTGCCTCCACCGAGCTGCAGCGGTTTACGGAGGGCAGCGTCTCGATGCCCGGCTTCACCGAGGAGGTGGAGCGGCCGGCCCGCATCCGCTTCGGGTTTCAGGATCTGAGCGGAACAGCGCACGAAGGCGAGGCCGAAGGCTTCCTAGCCACCTGCATCCAGCACGAGATCGACCAGCTGGACGGCCTCTTCTGGCTCAAACGTCTGTCGCGGCTGAAACGGGACCGGCTCATCAAGAAATGGGAGAAGCACACGCGTTGAGGGCAACCTCGAACTTCTGGCCGACTGGCGCGTTATCTCGCCGACCACAGTCAGGAGACCGTCATGGCCACGAAGAAGCCCGTCCATCAAATTTCCCGCGAAGAAGACTACCGCGACTACGACACCCGCAACATCGATGACGGCTGGCCCTATGCGGACCAGGCGGGTGCCGGAGCGGGTCCTGTCGACAATGCCGCCTATGGCGATCCGAGCGCCAATTTCGACCGCGAGCGCAACAAAGGCTACAGCGTGGACAGCGCCGATGCCGATGGGCTGGAGGAACCCATCTCCGATCGCCGCACACCGGCCACGGCCGGGCTCGAAGAAAGCGACGATCTGGAAGAGCGGATCAGCAACGCGATCGATGAACTCGACCTGGTGCCGATGGAGACGATCGACATCCGGGCCGACGGCACCACGGTGACGATCGAAGGCGAAGTCGATGATCAGCAGACGGCCCGCAAGATCATCGCAACCGTCAAGCGCGTGCCGGGTGTGGGCCGCGTCCAGAACGAACTGACGCTGCTCGGCATCGACAGCCTCATTCCCGACGACGACTGAGCCTTAAAGTTTTTCCGCGACGAGTTGGACGGACGGCAGGTAGGTCAGGGTATTGCTCACGGTGCAGAGCTCCTTGGCAAGCCGGACGATATCCTGCCGTTCCTCGTCGCTGTAATCGCCGCCGATCCGGATCACGCAGTGCATCGTCTCGACCCGCGAGGGGCCGTCATGCGCCTTTTCGCCGGTCACATGCGCCGAGACGCCCTCGAAACGTTCCATGAGCTGCAGCCGCGAGACGGCACCCTTGACGCTGAGCACGAGGCAGGCCGCGAGCGACGAATAGAGCAGATCCAGCGGATTGAACCCAGGGTCCGACACGGATGTCACCACGTCGAGCGTGCCGCCCGTCTCCGTGCGCAGGCTCGCCTGCCCGCGTGCGGCCATCGTTGCCGTCGCGCCGGTGGCGCGCGTTTTCATCTTGATTTCGACCATGGGCAAACTCCTTGCAATCGTGTCCCGGATTGGAGGCTCTGACCTGTTATGGACCGATTAGAGAGCAGTTTCTTTAACGAAAGCGCCTCGGCATGTGGAAAATGCGTTGGATCGAGACGATTTCGTCTCAGGGCCGGAAGAGGACGGAGGCATCGACATCGGACAGTGTCGGCCGCCCGGCCAGCGCCATGGCGACCTCCAGCTCGGTCTGCAGGATGGTGAGCATATGCGCAACCCCGACCATGCCACCAACCGCCAGGGCATGCAGCACCGGCTGCCCGACGAGAACAGCCGCTGCCCCTGATGCGATGGCCTTCAGGACATCCGTTCCGCGCCGGATGCCGCCGTCGAGGAATACCGGCACCCGTCCCCTCGCGGCCGAAACGACAGCCGGCAGGGCTTCGATGGTCGCTGGCAGGGTGTCCAGCGTGCGGCCACCGTGATTCGAGACGATGATGCCGTCGACACCCAGATCAACGGCCCTGCCCGCGTCGTCCGGATTGAGGATACCCTTGAGCAGGATCGGCAGGCGCGTCTGCGACCTCAGCCAGCGTATGTCCTCCCAGCGCGCCGCATGCTGCAACATGCCGCGAAACACTGGGCTTCCCGCCCCGCCCACGGGATCGGTCGCCACCATACCGGCCATGTTGACCGCGGAAATATCCGGCGGAAGCACAAAACCCGCGCGCTGCTCGTGGTTGCGGATACCGGTGACCGGCGCATCCACCGTGACCACGAGGGCGCGGTACCCGCTGTCTTCGGCTCGGCGCACCAAGGTCAGCGTCTCCTCCCGCAGAGGGCGCAGATAAAGCTGGAACCAGAGAATGGCGTCGCCTGCGGCCTCAGCCACCTCCTCCAGGCGAAGAGACGCCTGCTGGCTGACGACATAGGGCGTGCGGGTAAGACGGGCGGCTTCGGCGGTTGCCCGTTCGCCGGCCGGATGGACAAGGCGATGATAGGCGGTCGGTGCGATGAGGATCGGAAAGGGCAAGCTCTCGCCCAGCAGGGTGCAGGCGGCGGAGGCCTGCCGCAGATCGACGAGGCTTTTCGGCATCAGGCGCAAGGCATCAAAGGCCTTGCGGTTGGCCGCCTGCGTCAGGCCGTCGGCGGCGGCCCCGGCGATGTAACCGATCACACCCTCGTCTGCGCGGTTCAGAAAATGCCGCTCGTAATCGGCCAGGGACACTGTGTCTAGCGGAACCGTCATGGGCGAACGCCCGCAAGCAGACGCCGCGCCTCTGCACCGATTGCCGCCAGGCGGGGATCAGCATTTCCCTCCAGCGCCTCCGCCAGATGACGGAAATAGTCGGGAAAACCGGTTTCAAACGATGCCGTCAGCCAACGAATGGCCTCGTCGGTCGTGCCCCTCGACAGAAGAAGGCGAGCCGCATTGAACTGCGCCCAGCAATCACCGGCCTTGGCGCCCGCTTGGAAAAAGGACAACGCCCTGTCGAGATCACGCGGCACAGCTGCTCCATCCTCATGAAACAGACCCAGCATGTTGAGGGACTTGGCGTGACCGCGCCTCGCCGCCTCGGCATAAAGCGCATAGGCGGCAGTCTCGTCACGTTCCACGCCCTCGCCCCGACAGTGAAGATCGGCAAGGTTGAACATCGCCCACACATCACCACGCTCGGCCGCCTCGCGAAAATAGACGGCTGCTTCTTTCGTATTGGCCGCGATCCCCCAACCCCGCTCGTAGGCCCTGCCCAACATGTTGAGCGCACGCGCATCGCCACTGCGGGCCGCGGCACGGAACCATTCGAGCGCCTTGTCCGGTTCGCCACGATCGAGATGCATCTGGCCAAGCGCCAACTGCGTCTCGACGAGCGTGTCCGGATCAAGGCTCGTTGTTTCAGCCTTCATCACAGTTCGGCCCAGCGTCTCAGCAGGTTGTGATAATGGTTCACCAGACCGAGAACAGCCGGATTGTCGTCGCCGAGCTGCTGGCGGATCTGGATGATCGAGACATCAAGATCATAGAGCATGGCGCGCAGGCCATCGTCCTTGATCATCGACTGGGCCCAGAAGAAACTCGCCCAGCGGCTGCCCTTCGTGATCGGCACCACACGATGCAGGCTCGACGACGGGTAGACCACCATGTGGCCGGCCGGTAGTTTCACCGCATGGGTGCCGAACGTGTCTTCGATCACCAGTTCCCCGCCCTCATAATCCTCCGGATCGGACAGGAAGATGGTGGTGGAGACATCGGCGCGCATCCGCATGCCGCCGGTGCCGGGAACAGTGCGGATCGAATTGTCCACATGCGCACCGAACGTCATGCCGACATCATAACGATTAAACATCGGCGGCAGCACACGCAGCGGAAGAGCGGCGGAATTGTAGGTCGGGTTTCGAGCAAGCGCGTTGAGGATGAGATCACCGAGCTGTTGCGCTTCGGCGCTTTCGGCCGGGATCTGCAGATTGTTCTTCGCCTTGGCGGCCTGATCGCCGGCGGTCACGCGTCCGTCGACCCATTGCGAAGCCTCCAGAACGGCGCGGCAATGACGGACTTCGTCCGCAGTCAGAACATCTGGAACCTGGATGAGCATGGGATTGGCCTGTTGTCTGTCATGCAAAATGCCATGCGCCGTCCTCCGGCGCATGGCTGGTTTTCAACACGGGACCGACGATCAGAACGTCGTGCCGATGTTCACCATGAAGGTACGACCCGAGGCCGGAACCGCGCGGCCCGACTGACCGGACGAATAGTTCTGGTGATCCGTCAGGTTGTAGCCGTTGAGCGAGATGCGGAACTTGTCCGTCTCGTAGGCAACAACGGCATCAAGCGAGAAGGCTTCCGGGATTTTGTAGGTGTTGTTCGCATCGAGCCAATAGGAGCTTGCATATGTGACGCCGCCACCGACGGAGACCTTGCCCGGCAGAGCCGAGGACAGTTCTTCGGCAATCGTGTAGTTCGTCCACAGGTTGACGGTGTGCTCGGAGACGTCCGGAGCCGTCTTGCCGACCTGCGAGGCCGTGGTGGAGGAGGTGATTTCACCATCCATGTAGGCGTAGTTGGCAAGAATGGTCCACGCGTCGGTGATCTTGCCGCTGACGCCAACTTCCACGCCGCGAACGCGGCGGCTGGTGGGCGCATCCAGCGCACCGCCGGGAAGACCGGTCACTTCATTGTAGGCATTGTCCTTGTCGACCTGGAAAAAGGCCGCCGTCAGGCCAAGACGACCGTCGAGAAGATCAGCCTTGGCGCCGATTTCCCAGACGTCGGAGCGTTCCGGAGACAGCGGTGCCGTGTCGGAGGGAAGCTCCGAAGCGTTGCCTGTGAGGGCAGCGATGTCGGTCGCCACCGGCTTGTTGGTGCGCGAGAAGGAGGCGTAGAGCGAATAGTCTTTCGTCGGCTCCCAGATCACCCCGAAGGACGGATTGTAGTTCGTGTCGCTCTGATCGACGGAGGCGCCACTCTGCTGCATTTCCGTCTTGAAATAATCCATCCGCAGCCCGCCGAGGACCGAGAAGGCGTCGTTCAGATAAATGCGGTCGCTGGCGAAGAGGCCGACATTCGTCGCATCCAGCGTGCGCTTGGCGGCATAATCGTAGACCGGCGAGAAATTGTAATAATAGCGCGGGCTGAACAGCGATTCGACGCTGCGGTTGCTCCAGGTCGGCCACGAACCGTTGACGCGCTCATCGTTCTGGTAGCTCACGTCGAGGCCCACAACGGCCTTGTGGCGGATCGAGCCGGTCTCGAATTCCATCTGGGCCGAGGTAACGTTCTGGATCGCCCAGCCGTCCTGCTGATAGGTCAGGCCGCCGCCGGCACCCAGCGAATAGGTGGCAGAGAGCCTGCGGTTGAAGAAGTTTGCGGCGCAGCCATTGCTAATCGAGCAAGAGCCCGGCGGCGTGCCGCCAAAGTCACGGCTGTAGAAGGTCAGCCGCGTGTCATTGGTCAACGTCAGCCAGTCGGTCAGTTCGCTCCGCAGGCTGGAGCCCAGCATGTGGTTGTTGGTCACGTCCTGGTTGGTCGAGCGGACATAGGAGATCGACGGGTCGAAACCGTATTCGGCGGCCGGCAGGTAGATGCCATTGGACCCCTGCACCATCGGCTGGCCGTAATCCGGCACACCGTCGCCATGCAGGTAGCTGTAGCTGAGGTGCCATTCCGTCTCGGTGCCGATGCCGGTGCCGAAATCGACGGCGAAGCCGCGGCGGTCGGCCGTGACGTTGTCACGATCGGCCACATCCTGCTTGTGGAAGACGCCGTTGAAGCGCACCGCGCTTGTTTCGTTGACCTGGTAGTTGGCGTCCACCGTCGTGCGGTAAGTCGGGCCGCTGCCGATCGCCTGGTCCACCTTGGCAAAGGTTTCGAGCTTGGCGCGCTTGCTGGTCTGGTTGATCAGGCCACCGGTATTACCGCCGCCGAAATTGTCCCCGGCCGGGCCCTTAAAGACCTGGACGCTTTCCGTGTTGAACGTGTCGCGCGAATAGACACCGAAATCCTTGAGGCCATCGACATAAACGTCGGAGCGGGCCTGGAAACCGCGGATACGGAACTGGCTGCCGTTCTGGCCGCCATTGCCTTCGCCGGTCGAGAGCGTGATGCCTGGCACGTTGCGCAGCACCTGCTCGAGCGTCGTGGCGCGCTGCTGCTCAATGATTTCTTCGGAGACGACGTTGATGATCTTCGGGGTTTCCTTGATCGTCGCCGGAAGGCGGGCGATGCCCGTCGTCGTCTGGTTGGTATTGCCGGAGGACGCAGCACCCTGGCCGGAGACCGTGACGCGGTTCAGTACCGTCTCGTTATCCGCGGTCGCCGTTGTCGAGCCTGCCGAGGCGGTCTGCGCATTGGCGACAGCCGGCACACCCGAGACCGTCATGGCAAGGCCGGCGGTTGCCGCAGCGCCGGAAATCAGCGGCCGCAGCGGCCCAAACGTCTTTTCTTGTAACATAGCCCACTCCTGAAACATGCGAGGCCTACCGCAAGGATCAGCGGTTCCGGTTTTCAGTTGAAGCTTCCCCATGGAGCCGCCGAAAACCTGCCTTCGTCACTCCAGTAACTGAGGCAGAAAAGTGGAGTCAACTTGTCTTCAATATGACCTGTTAAAATATGAATATAATAATCATCTTTGTGGCGAATTTGCTTCACCAGCCAGGCAAGCAGATGCCGAAGGTCTTGAATCGACGTCTCGCCAAGACAAACGGAACGCGCCGCGCAGGAATGCGCGGCGCGTCACTTTGATGAAAGGACGAGTTACTTGGCCGGCGTGATCAGGGTCACACGGTCGCCCTTGTCGTCTTCCGGATTGAGCGACTTGTTGACCGCGTAGACGCCGCCCTTGCCGTCCGAAACAACGTGATTGGCAAACGGCGCGACGGACAGGTTCGCGACGATCTTGCCGTCCGCATCGACCACCGTCACTGTGCCGGCATCACGCGCCGAGACATAGGCGGTCTTGGACACGGGTTCGAATGTCACGTTGAGGGCGCCAGCGCCGACGGCTACGTCATGCAGGAGATCGCCTGTCTTGGCGTCGAGAATCAGCAGGTCGTCGCTGCCCTGACCGGCGACGAAGATGCGATTGTCGGCGGCGTCGTAGGCAACGCCGATGGTCGACAGACCGCCCTTCACAGGGAAGACGCTCTCAACCTTGCCGGCAACCGAATCAATGACAGCCACTTCGTTGGACGACAGGCTGACGACGAACAGCTTGCCGCTCGCCGGATCGAAATCCATGCTGGCAGGCGAGAACCGTTCACCGCGGACCTTCGACTGGATCTGGATGGACGCAAGCTTTTCCAGCGTCTTCGTGTCGAAGACGGCGACTTCCGGCACCCCTACCTGGCTCACATAGGCCTTGCCGTTCTTTTCATCGACCTTCACATCACGCGCATGTTCTGCCGCACCGGGTGCGAACTGCTTCACCAGAGACAGATCCGACTGCTTATAGACGGCCACCGTGTTCTGGCGGGTATTGGTGACCCAGACCGTATCATTGGCATCATCGACGCCGATGCCATAGACGGCAAAAACACCGCCGCCGCGCTCGCCCTGCGCCGGGGCTTCAGCCGGCGTCACCTTGGCAATGGTGGAAAGTGTCTGCGGATCGAGCTTGATGAGCTCGGAATTCTTGACCGGCGGGCGGCCGGATGAGGCGGTCACGAACAGCGCATTGTTCTTTTTGCTGAAGGCAACCTGATACAGTCCGGAGCCCGGCTTTTCCGATTTCATGGCGAACTTGTCTTCGCCCGACAGCGGCACCTTCGGAGAAATCTTCAACTTCACCACATCCGCAAAATAGGGAGATTCCGTCGTGACGATCAGGGGATGCGTACCGACGACCGCATCGGCCGGCAGGCTGAACTTGCCCTGGATCTTGCCCTCGGCATCGGCGGTGAAATCGCTGAGGGCCGTTGTGCCGCGCAGCAGCTGAACCTTCTGGCCAGGCTTGAAGTTCTGACCCTGGACGGCAACTTCGCCACCGGCGTTGAGCGGCTGTCCACGCTGGGCGGCACTGACGCGGACCTGTCCCTTGTAGTCCTTGTCGAGCGTATCGAAAGCGCTCTGCGCATGCGCGCCGGTCAGTCCAAGCGCCATAGTTCCTGCGATGAGGGCCAGGCGGCTGAGCCCGATCTTGAAGGGGAGCGCTGCGGTCGATGTCGTCTGCTGCTTCATGGTGCTTGTCCTGCTTTCGAGGGTCTTGGTGCGTCGCTTGGGCAACGTGTCCGGCTGCGAGCACTATATAACATGATTTACTTTCTCAAGATAAATCTCGACGTCCGTTTCTCATGTCGTCGAACTCACGGCCTCAGGCCCGCAGCGTCGCCCCGCCATCCACATAGAGGTCGGCCATGGTGATGTGCCCGGCCTGATCGGACAGCAGGAACAGCACCGACTGGGCGATATCCTGCGGCGTCGCGAGTTTCTGCAGCGGAATGCCGGCCTTGAACTGTTCCGGTACGCCGGCAATCACACGCTGCGCCCCCCGCTCATCCGCCCACATGCCGGTCTGCATCGGGGTCAGCGTCGAACCCGGAGCCACGATGTTGCAGCGAATGCCGAGCGGGGCGAGTTCCAGCCCCAGGCATCGGGTGAACATGGTCGTCGCCGCCTTCGAGGCGGCATAGGCTGCCATGGCATGGCGCGGCACGCCGGCGGCATTGGAACTGACGGTAACGATCGCCCCGCGTCGACGCGGGCTCATGACACGCGCCAGCGCGCGTGAGACGTGAAAGACGCCATCGGTATTGACGGCAAACACGTTGCGCCAGTTCGCATCGTCCGTCTCGACAACCGTCGTGGTGGAGAGAATGCCAGCGACATTGATGCCGAGATCGATCGGCCCGAGGTCACGTTCCACCTCCACCACCAGATCATCGACCGCGGTGCTGTCGCGGACATCGAGAACATGGCACACAACCTGTTCCGGTGCGTGGTGGCGATGCATATCCAGCATGGCCGCTTCATGGTCCGTGGCAACGACCCTTGCGCCGCTTTCGACCAGCAGATCGACCACCGCACGCCCGATCCCGCCGCCCGCGCCGGTGACCAGCGCGATCTTTCCCTCAATGCCTGTCAGGCGCATGTCATGTATCCTCAGATCTGTCGAATGGCTGGAGACGCCGCGCAAGTTCCGGCGCGATCTGCGCTGTCGCGTCCGGCGAGGTCAGTTGCGGATGCAGGAAGGGCACGTCGATACGATCGATCGCACCGACATGCGGGTCCCACAGCTGCGGCGTCAGTCCGCGTCCCTGGTGATCGAGCGCGGCTCGCACATGGATGACCGTTCCGCCAAACCGCCGATGGTAGTGGCCCCGCACGAGGCGATTGGTATCGAGCACCACGCGGATCACCCCGTCGAGTGCGGCATCCGGCAAGCTCCCGAGGGGACTCTTTCCCTTGCGCAGGAATGTGGTGATCGCGGCCCGTGTCGTCAGTTCCGGATGCGCTTCGGGGTCATGGCCGGCAATGGCAAGCAAGGCCCGCAGGGCAGCGGTCTGATCCGGCTCCGGCTCCGCCCGCCAGCACTCGCAGGGATAGCTGTCCAGCATGGCAATGACACCGGTCGCAAGCCCCCTCGCCTCCAGCTCTGCCGCCATCGCCTGGGCAAGGATGCCGCCCACCGACCAGCCGGCCACATGGTACGGCCCGCTCGGCCAGGTTTCGACCATCCGGTCGACGTAGGTCTGTGCCAGCACCTCGAGACTGTCCGGCAGGGCCTCGTGCGGGTCGAGCGCCGGCGATTGCAGGCCGTAGACTGTTCTTACGCCGCCCAGCGCACGGGCCAGATGGCGATAACCCCAGGAAATTCCGCCGGCGGGATGGATGAGGAACAGCGGCGCACGCCGCGCATCCCCGTCGGCAAGCCGGATGATCGGACCCAGGCCATGATCGATTTCGGCCCGGTCGAGCACGGCGGCAAGGGCCGCAATCGCCGGCTGCTCGAAGATGGCGCCAAGTCCCGGATCGCGGCCGGTCTCTTCCTTGATGCGCAGAACCAGATGCACCGCCAGAAGCGAATCGCCGCCGAGGCAGAAGAAGTCGGCCTCCGCATCCGGCAGGCTCTCGAGGCCGAGGAGGTCGTGGTAGAGCCGCGAGAGGAGTTTTTCGCTCGGCGTTTCCGCCGGCCGGCCCCCGCCCAATTCCAGATGCGGTGCCGGCAGGGCGGCTCGGTCGAGCTTGCCATTGGCGGTGACCGGCAATTCCTCCAGGCGCAGGATTGCCGAAGGCAGCATGTAATCCGGCAGACGCGCCCGGATTGCCGCCTTCAAAGCGTCGCCATCGAAGTCAGGGGCTGCGACGACATAGGCAACAATCCGCTTGTCGCCGGCGCGGCCCTCCCTGGCGATCACCACCGCCTCGCGCACAAGGCCGGAGGCCATGACAGCCGCCTCGATCTCCCCGAGTTCGATGCGCAGCCCGCGGATCTTCACCTGATGGTCGGAGCGACCGAGGAAGACCACGGCGCCGTCTTCACGCAGACGCGCAAGATCGCCCGTCCTGTAGATGCGTCCGCCCGGGCGGAACGGATCTGCGAGAAAACGGTCCGCCGTCAGGTCCTCGCGGCCGAGATAACCGCGTGCGAGCTGGACGCCGCCAAGGAAAAGGTGTCCTGCGACACCGGGGGGCACCGGCAGATGATTGTCGTCCAGCACATAAAGGCTGGTGTTCCACACCGGAAAACCGATCGGCAACGGTGCCGAACGATCATCGCGCCCGGCCGGCCAGAAACTGACATCGACCGCCGCCTCCGTCGGCCCGTAGAGATTGTGCAGTTCGCCGGCAATGCGCTGGTGGAACCGGTCGCGCTGATCCGGCGTCAGCTCCTCGCCGCTGCAGAAGACGCGGTGAACCTGTAGCCCTTCGGACTCCGGTGCAGCCAGGAAGGCCGAGAGCATCGACGGCACGAAATGCAGCGTCGTGATCGCTTCTTCGCGGATCAGCCGGGCGATCGCCTGCGGATCGCGATGGGCATCGGGTGGCGCGACGATGAGCGTCGCACCGGAAAGCGCCGGCAGGAAAAATTCCCAGACGGAGACATCGAAAGTCGCCGGTGTCTTCTGCAGGATCCGGTCATCCGGGCCGAAACCGTAATGCTCGCGCATCCATTCCAGCCGGTTGACGATGGCACGATGCTCGATCATCACGCCCTTCGGCTCGCCGGTCGAACCGGAGGTGTAGATCACATAAGCGAGGTTGCCCGGTTCCGGCGGCGTCAAGGTGGTGCCGATGGGGTCCCGTTGCCAGTCTTCGGGCGGCAGGATCGTTTGCTCGAACAGGTGGCCGTCTTCAAGGCCCGCCAGCACGGCAACGGGTTTTGCAGACGCCAGGATCCGGCCGATCCGCTCCTTCGGGTGTTGCGTGTCGAGCGGCAGATAGGCGGCGCCGGCTCTGAGAATCGCAAAAAGCGCAACAACGAGATCCAGCGATCGCGGCAGGGCCACGGCGACCACGCTGTCGCCTCCAGCGCCGAGCCCTGTCAGTTGTTCGGTCAGCGCGCGACTGCGCCGATCCAGCTCGGCATAGGACAGGACTTCCGGGCCAAACGAAACAGCCGGTGCCGCGGGCGTCTCCCGCATCGACCGTTCGATGAGATCAACCAGCGTCACCTCGGGCACGGCATGCGCCGTGGCATTGGCATCAAACAGATAACGCTGGACTTCGGACGGGCTCGCAAGCGGCACGTCCGCCAGCCGCTTAGCGGAGACAGCGGCCTCGAGATAAGCGAAAAGCCGGTCGGCATGGGCCGCGGTGTCGGCGGCAGAATAAAGCGCCGGATTGCTGTCGACCTCCATCATCAGCTTCGTCTTCGCATCGCCGCGGAAGGTGAAGGTGATGTCGTCCACCGCGCCCGCGCCCAGAATGTGCAAGGTCACATCGAGACCGGCAAAGGCCGGCGGCATATCGAAGGGCTGGATGTTGACGAGCGGGCCAAACAGGCGGCGTTGGCCGCCGATCAGACCGAGATCCCGGCGCAGCTGTTCGCTGCGGTAACGTCCATGCCGCCGGCAGGCCATCAGCGTGCGGGCTCCCTCGACCGCAGCCTCCTGTAACGACAGGTTTTCGAGGTCGGAAAACCGCACGGGCAGCACGTTCATCAAGGTGCAGGGCACCCGCGCAGCCTTGCTGCCGAGCCGACCCATGAACGGCAATCCGACGACGATCTCCGGCGCAGCCGCGAAGCGGCGGCAATAACTTGCCACCAACACCGTCAGAAGGTCCGGCCAGGTCACGTTGAGGGCCTGAGCCCGTGCGGTCAATGCTTCGAACAGCGATGCCGGCAGATGCGTGGTCTTGCGGTGGAATGTGTGACCGGAGACCGCACGGCCGCTGGCCAGGCTTGCGACTTCCGGCAGGCGGGAAAGCGCGTTTTTCCAGAATTCGCGGTCCTTCTCGCGCCGTTCGCCCGTGAGATAGGCCTGGTCCTCGGCAATTGCCGCCGAAATCGGCGCAAAGGATGGAGATGGCGTGGCGCCCGTTTTCAAGGCGGAGTAGATTTCGCCGACACGGTTCGTCACCAGCACGATGCCGTAGCCATCGATCGCCAGATGATGGATCCGCTCGTACCAGAGGCAATGGCTGTCCGACAGCTGGTAGAGCACGAAGGCCGAAACAGGTCCCTTGGCGAGGTCGACCGCGGTCGCGGTATCCTTCGCCATAGCCTCCAGAGCTTCGGCCATCGGATCGGCTGCAGCCGTCAGATCGACCACTGTCAGCGCGGGTCGCGTGGACATGTCGCGCCGCTGCGCGGGGCCGAAAGCGGTCTCCTCAAACACCAGAGACAGGCATTCCGCCTCGTCCACCATCGTCTCGAAGGCACGCCGGAAAAGCGCGAGATCCAGCTCGCCCTTCAGCTCGACATATTGGCTGGCATTCAGGATCGGATTGTCCGGGTCGATCTTCTGAACATACCAGAGGCCAGCCTGGGCTTCGGTCAGCGGAGACCGATCCTCCGTTGCTCCCGCGACGTCGATGAGGGTCATCGCGGTACCGTCTCTTCGTTGTGCCGTCATCCCTGTGCCCGCTTCGCCTCGATCGCGCGCCACCAGCCGGACAGCGTGAACTCTTCGGCAAAGCTGCCGAAATCGAGATCAACGCCGGCTTCCTGCCAGGCGAGGATCAGGTTCATCAGCCGCATGGAATCGAGACCGAGATCCATCAGGTTGTCGTCCAGGCCGACATCTTCCGGCGCCTCGTGGATCATGGCGGCGACATCGGCGCGCATACGCTCCAAGGTGATCGTCATCGGTCAGGCTCCGGTTGCGGCAAGGCGTTCGAGAATGGAATCGGTCGTCATGGGAATGCCGCAACGGCCTGCGACCCAGGCGATGGCCATGTCATGCTGGTCGCGGGAGAAATCGGCGAGCGCATCGGCAGCGAAAAAGGCTTCGATATCGCGCTGGAAGGCTTCCGCCGCCGTCATCATGCAGCCAATGTGGGCGTAGATGCCGGTGACGATCAGCTGGTCGCGGCCGCGGGCGCGCATCATGGTCTCAAGGTTCGAGCGCTGGAAGGCGCTGTAGCGGTGCTTGACCAGCACGAAATCGATAGATTCCGGCAAAAGCTCGGGAATGATCGCCTGATGTTCCGGCGCGGACGTCATGCCGGGCCCCCAGAGATCGGCCTGCAGGCCGCGGTCGCGCCGGTCCTGATCGCCATTCTGCGCGGTGTAGAACACCGGAATGCCGCGCGCGCGGGCGCAGGCCGCAAGCTTTACGATATTTGCCGTGGCCGGTGTGATCGGCGCGGCATCCGGCGTGAAGATGTTGACGAAATAGTTCTGCATGTCGTGGATCAGCAAGGCTGCACGAGAGGCCTCCAGCATCCAGGTGCCTTTGGGAACCGGAAGTTCCTCCGCTGTCGGCAGCGGATAAGGAGCGATTTTCGGCAATGCCATGATGTTATTGTCCTGCTTTCAGCTGTTCGTCGGCGAGGAACTGGGCGCGCAATCGGGCGCGCAGTTCCTTGCGGCTGACCTTGCCAACGGCCGTCAGATCGAAGGCCTCGACGAAAACGATCTGGTCCGGCACCTTGAAGTCGGCGACCTTGCGGGTGCGCATGAAGGCTTTCAGCGCCGGCGCCTTGGGTTTTTCCCCTTGCGGGATGACAAAGGCGCAGGTGCGCTCGCCGAGAAACTGGTCGGGGATCGAGACCACCGCCGCATCGAAAACGTTCGGATGGGCGAGCAGATGATCCTCGATCTCATCGGCCGAGATCTTTTCGCCGGCGCGGTTGATGTGATCGGTGGCACGCCCCTGGACCACGAGGTAGCCTTCGGGCGTCCGCTTCACCACGTCGCCCGTCTTGTAGAAACCGTCCTCGGTGAAGGAGCGGGCATTGGCACCCGCATCGTTATGATAGGCGCGGATCGTATAAGGACCGCGCGTCAAAAGATTGCCGGCCTCGCCATCGGCCACCGGATTGCCCTGGTCATCGACGATCAGAACTTCGTCGGCCTCGCTGATCGGCCGCCCCTGCGTTTCGACGATGATCTCTTCGGGATCATCAAGCCGCGTGTAGTTGACAAGGCCTTCGGCCATGCCGAACACCTGCTGCAGCGTGCAGCCCAATGTCGGGCGCACCCGTTTGGCCGATTCCGGCATGAATTTCGCGCCGCCAACCTGCAGCACCTGAAGGCTGGAGAGGTCGTATTTCGACGTTGGCGCCGCCTGCAACCAGAGCAGCGCCAGCGGTGGCACGAGCCCGGTGATCGTCACCTTCTCCCGCTCGATCAGTGGGAAGGCGGTTTCGGGACTTGGTGAAGGCGCGAGCACGACAGTCGCACCGACATAAAAGGCACCGAAATATCCCGGCGAACTCATCGGAAAATTATGGGCCGCGGGAAGCGCGACCATGTAGACGCTCTCGTGCGTCAGACCGCAGATCTCGGCGCTCGCCCGGAAGGAATAGATGTAATCGTCATGAGTGCGTGGGATGAGTTTCGACAGGCCGGTGCTGCCGCCGGAAATCTGCAGGAAGGCGACGGATGACGGCTCCGGATCGGAAAATGCCTTCTCCGGATCATACGTGAATCCGGAAAAGGCCGTGAACTCCTGCGCCTCTCCGACGACCACGACATGGCCAAGATCCGGCAGTTCCTCACGCACAGAACGGGCCAGCACCCGATAATCGAACCCATCATGCGTTGCAGCAACAACGTAAGCTGCAGCTTCCGAACGGCGCAGGAAATGCACCACTTCCGTCTGGCGGTGCGCAGGCAACGCATAGACGGGAACAAGGCGCGCGAGGAACAGGCCGAAGACGGTGGAGAAAAATTCCGGAATGTTCGGCAACTGGACGACGACGCGGTCGCCGGGTTTCAGGCCAAGCCGCAGGAAACCGCAGGCCGCCGCCTCGGCCCGCGCCAGAAGCTCCGTATAGGTCCACCGCTGATCGCCACCAATGACGGCAAGCCGGTCACCGAAACGTGCTGCCCGGTCCCGCAGCATCTGCGGAAAGGTCTCGCCACGCCAGAAACCCGCCTCACGATAACGTTCGGCGAATTCCGGCGGAAACGGCTGGACGAGCGGTATCATGCGGCATTCTCCTGGAACGGGCGGCCATGTTCATCGATCCCGAAGGCATTCAGCATGGCCTGGAATTTGGCTGAGGTTTCCTCGGTTTCCTTCTGCGGGTCGGAGCCCAAAACGATCCCGGCACCGGCAAAGACGCGGGCGCGGCGTCCGGCAACTTCGGCGCAGCGGATCGACACGTACCATTCGCCATCCTGCCGAGCGTCGATCCAGCCGACAGCACCGGCATAAAAACCGCGGTCGTATGTTTCAAGCGAACGGATGGCGTCTGCGGCGCGCCGGCGCGGCATGCCGCAGACGGCGGGCGTCGGGTGAAGAAGGCGCAGAAGGTCGCCGACCGGAGTGTCGCGGTCCTTCAACCGGCCAACGATGCGCGTGCCGAGATGCAGCATGGTCGCGGTGGCACGCAGTGTCGTGCCATCCGGCGCACCAAGCTCCATGCAATAAGGCGACAGCACATCGAAGATCGCCTCGGTCACGGCGCGATGTTCGCGCTGGTCCTTTTCCGAATTCAGCAGATCGCGGCCGGCCTGGCGATCCGCAGAGGGGTCGGAGGAGCGCCGCGCGGAGCCGGCGAGCGGATGGGAGACGACCTGATCGCCCTTCTTGGAAACCAGTAGTTCGGGCGTGGCGCCAATCATGACGGGGGCGAGACCAGCCTGTTCCGGCAGAGGCGTTTTAAAGACCGTCACGGATGGATCGATGCTCAGGCGGCGCAAGAGGCTCGCAACCGAAATCGGCTGGTCCGATTCGAGCCGCAGGCTGCGCGAGAGGACCGCCTTCGACAGCCCGCCCGTCACGCCGTCTTCGGCTTTGAGGACCGCAAGGCAATTTGCGACCGCCGCCGCATAACCGGCCGCCGATGGTTCCGGTTCAACCAGCCAATGGCGGCCAAAGGCGGCCTGCTCTGCAGCAGCGATCTGTTCGCTGCCGCCGATGCGTTCCGGCTGGAAGAGGTGATCGTCGCCTTCCACATCAAATGGCAGGGCCCCGACGAGAAGCGCCGGTCCTTCGTCGCACCTGGAGAAGAAATCCGTCGTGCGTTTGGCGAGACTGGCAAGCGGGCCCTGCGGCAGGATCTGCCGAAGGCCTTGGGTCTGGAGGAGAAATTCGGGAGTTGCGAGACGAAAATCGCTCTGCGCACCCTGGGAGCGGCGCTCGAGAGAGGATTGCTCGGCCATTGCGGCCTCCTTTGACTGCACGGCAATTCATTCAGACAGATGCGGGCGCCGCATCTGCCCTCAACCGACGTGCACGGGTTACATGTCGCGGCGCCATAACTACTAATATGAATGCGTTTGTCAACTTATCTGATACGGATTCAGGTGACTGTCCCCTGCCTTCGTGCATGCCGGCCTGAGGCAATTTGGCGCTTGACGCTTCCGCCATGCTGAGACTATTTTAAACTTAAAATAATAATCGGAACAGCATTCGACAGATCCAGGGAAGGACGGGACAACATGCGCATCGTCTGCATCGGAGGAGGCCCCGCCGGTCTTTATTTCGCGCTCCTGATGAAAAAGCTGCACCCGGAGCATCACATCCGGGTCGTCGAGCGAAACCGCCCCTACGACACATTCGGCTGGGGCGTCGTGTTTTCCGACGCAACGATGGTGTCGATGCAGGCGTGGGACGCAGAGAGTGCCGCGGAAATACAGCAGGCCTTCAATCACTGGGACGATATCGAGGTCTTGTTCAAGGGTACAAGGCAGCGCACGAGCGGTCATGGCTTTGTCGGCATTGGCCGCAAGAAACTCCTCAACATCCTGCAGCGCCGCTGCGAGGCGCTTGGGGTCGAACTGGTCTTCGAAACGGATGCGGAAGGCGATCAGGATTTTCCCGATGCCGACCTTGTCATTGCCTCGGATGGGGTGAATTCGCGGATCCGCCAGAAATATGCCGATGTGTTCGAACCGGACATGCTGGTGCGTCCCAACCGTTATATCTGGCTCGGCACCAACAAGCTGTTTGATGCCTTCACCTTCGATTTCCGTAAGACGGAACACGGCTGGTTCCAAGCGCATATCTACAAGTTCGACGAAAACACCTCCACCTTCATCGTTGAGACGACGGAGGAAGCCTACCAGGCCCACAAGCTCGGTGAACTCGACCAGCAGGGTTCGATCGATTTCTGCCAGGACCTGTTCGCGGAAGTGCTGGAAGGTGCGCCGCTGATGACCAATGCGCGGCACCTGCGCGGTTCGTCCTGGCTGAACTTCCAGCGGCTGATCTGCGGAAAGTGGAGCCATTTCAACGGTAACAGCCATGTCGTGCTGATGGGGGATGCCGCTCATACCGCCCATTTCGCTATCGGTTCCGGCACCAAGCTTGCGATCGACGATGCGATCGAGCTTGCCAACCAGTTTAACAAGGCCGGCCACGGCAGCGACAAGATCCCCGCGGTCCTCGATACCTATGAAGAGATTCGCCGCGTCGATGTGGCACGCATCCAGAATGCCGCCCGCAACGCCATGGAATGGTTCGAGGTGGTCGGTACCCGTTATGCCGATACGCTGCCGCCGGAACAGTTCATGTATTCCATGCTGACCCGCTCGCAACGCATCAGCCACGAAAATCTCCGCCTGCGTGACAAGAGCTGGCTGGAAGGTTTCGAGGCCTGGTTCGCCAGCCAGGCCGGTGCCACGGCCGGGCGCAGCGGCAAGGTGCCGCCGCCGATGTTCACGCCGTTTACCGCCCGTGGTGTGACCCTGCCGAACCGGATCGTCGTCTCGCCGATGGCGATGTATTCCGCCACCGACGGCCGGTTTGATGATTTCCATCTGGTACATTTGGGCAGCCGCGCCATGGGCGGCGCAGGTCTGGTTTTTGCCGAAATGACCTGCGTGTCGCCGGACGCGCGCATCACCCCCGGCTGCCTTGGCCTGTGGGACGACGGGCAGATCGCCGGCTGGAAACGGTTTGTCGATTTCGTTCACCAGAACAGCGCCGCCAAGGTCGGCATCCAGCTTGGCCATGCGGGCCGCAAGGGCTCGACGAAACTTGCCTGGGACGGCATCGACCAGCCGCTGGAAGATGGCGGCTGGCCCCTTATCTCGGCCTCTGCCCTGCCCTACCTCAAACACAGCCCGGTACCGAAGGCGATGGACCGCGCCGATATGGACCGCGTGACGGCGGATTTCGAGGCGGCCACCCGCCGCGCAATCGAGACAGGCGCCGACTGGCTGGAATTCCACGCCGCGCACGGTTACCTGCTCTCCTCCTTCCTGTCGCCGCTCACCAACCGGCGCGACGACGAATATGGCGGCAGCCATGAGAATCGGGCGCGTTATCCGCTGGAAGTCTTCAAGGCCGTGCGCGCCATCTGGCCGAAGGACAGGCCGATTTCGGTGCGTCTCTCCTGCCACGACTGGTTCGACGGCGGCAATACGCCGGACGATGCGGCGATCTTCGCAATGATGTTCAAGGAGGCCGGTGCCGACCTGATCGACTGCTCGTCGGGCCAGGTGTGGAAGGAGGAAAAGCCGGTCTATGGCCGCCTGTTCCAGACGCCGTTTTCCGACAAGATCCGCAACGAGGTGGGTATTCCGACGATTGCCGTCGGGGCAATCTCGGAGGCCGACCACGCCAACTCGATCATTGCCGCCGGCCGCGCCGATCTTTGCGCCGTTGCCCGTCCGCATCTTGCCGATCCCGCCTGGACGCTGCATGAGGCGGCAAAGATCGGGCTCACCGACATCGCCTGGCCGAAGCAGTATTATTCCGGCAAGAGCCAATACGAGACAAACCTCGCCCGTGCCCAGCAGCCGGTGAAATAGGATTGCCGATAATGGTCACCAAACGTCTCGACGGTCGCCATGCCCTCGTCACCGGTGCCGGTTCCGGCATTGGGCGTGCGATTGCGACGGCGCTTGCGGAAGCGGGCGCGCACGTTTCACTCGCCGGCCGCCGGCACGAACCGCTGCAGGACCTCGCAGCAATGCTCGGGACGGAAAACGCGCTGGCCGTGCCCGGTTTCGACGTGACCGATCCGCAGGCGATCACGGTGGGGCTCGAGACGGCACATGCGGTCTTCGGGCCGGTCGACATCCTGGTCAACAATGCCGGCGAAGCGCCGACCGCGCCTTTCGACAAAACGACGCTCGAGATGTGGAACCATGTGCTGGCCGTCGACCTGACCGGTGTCTTCAACGTGACGCAGGCGGTGCTGCCGGACTTGAAACAGCGGGGCCCTGGCGCCCGCATCATCAATCTTGCTTCGACCGCCGGCCTGACCGGTTATGCTTATGTCTCCGCCTATTGCGCCGCCAAACACGGCGTGATCGGCCTCACACGGTCGCTGGCGTTGGAACTGGCGAAGACCGGCGTGACCGTTAATGCGGTGTGCCCCGGCTTTACCGATACGCCGCTGGTGCGTGCTGCGATCCAGACGATCATCGACAAGACAGGCCGCAGCGAAGCGGATGCGCTGAAGGAACTGACGAAACACAATCCGCAAGGCCGGCTGGTGAGCCCGGAGGAGGTCGCAGACGCCGTTCTGTGGCTGGCCTCGCCATCCGCGCAATCAATCAACGGTCAGGCGATCGCGGTCGCCGGTGGGGAGGTTTTTTCGGGATGAGCACAGATCAGCCGTCGATGGCATCACACCTGAAGCCCTTCAGGGATTACAAGGCCCGGCACTTTCTCCTCGAGGTCGACGAGACGTCGCGCGTCGCCACCATCCGGCTCAACCGGCCGGAGCGCAAGAACCCGCTGACCTTCGATAGCTACGCGGAACTGCGCGACCTCTTTCGCGATCTCGTCTATGCCTCCGATATCCGCGCGGTGGTACTGACCGGTGCGGGCGGCAATTTCTCCTCCGGCGGCGACGTTTTCGAGATCATCGAACCGCTCACCCAGATGGCGATGCCCGACCTTCTGGCGTTTACGCGCATGACCGGCGATCTGGTGAAGGCCATGCGCAAATGCCCGCAGCCGATCATTGCGGCCATCGACGGCATCTGCGCCGGAGCCGGTGCAATCCTGGCCATGGCCTCCGATCTGCGTCTCGCCACCCCGGAAGCGAAGACGGCATTCCTGTTCACCCGCGTCGGCCTTGCCGGCGCCGACATGGGCGCCTGCGGGATCCTGCCGCGCATCATCGGCCAGGGCCGCGCCGCGGAACTGCTGTTCACCGGTCGTGCCATGAGTGCGACCGAGGGGCATACCTGGGGCTTCTTCAACACCCTGCACGAGGCTGCTTCCCTTGAGGCGGAAGCGCTGAAGCTGGCGCAATCGCTCGCCGACGGCCCCTGGTTTGCCCACACGATGACCAAGACCATGCTGAACCAGGAATGGGCGATGGGGATCGAGGAACTCATCGAATCGGAAGCCCAGGCTCAGGCGATCTGCATGGCGACGAAGGATTTCCGCCGTGCCTTCGAAGCCTTTGCCGAAAAGCGCAAGCCGGTCTTCGAGGGGAACTGACAATGGCCAGCATCACCAGGCTTGCGGGCCCTTCCCGCGATCATCTCGACTGGCCGTTCTTCGATGCAACACACCTGGAACTCGCCGAACAGCTCGATCGGTTTGCAACCTCCGGCGCCCTCTCCGGCATCGACCACGACGACACGGACAGAACCTGCCGATCGCTGGTGAAGGTGCTTGGCGAGGCCGGACTGCTGGATGCCGCAACAGGCGGGGGCGGCAAGGCGCCAATCGACAGCCGTGCCGTCTGCCTGACCCGCGAGACACTTGCCTGGCATGACGGTCTTGCCGATTTCGCCTTTGCCATGCAGGGGCTGGGCACGGGTGCCATCGGCCTTGTGGGCTCCGACGCACTGAAGGCACTCGTCCTGCCCAAGGTGCAGGCCGGTGACTGGATTTCGGCCTTCGCGCTTTCGGAAAAGGACGCCGGCTCAGACGTCGCCGCGATGCAGTGTGGTGCGCGACGTGACGGCAACCACTTCGTGCTCGACGGCGAGAAAACCTGGATCTCGAATGGCGGGATCGCCGATGTCTACACGGTGTTTGCCCGCACGGGCGAAGCGCCCGGCACGCGCGGCATTTCGGCATTTGTCGTTTTTTCAGACGATCCAGGCTTTTCGATCGCCGAGCGCATCGATGTGATCGCGCCGCATCCGCTCGCAACCATCCGCTTCGAGAACTGCCGGGTTCCGGCGGATCGCCTGCTCGGCGAGCCGGGCGAAGGGTTCAAGATCGCGATGCGCACACTCGACATCTTCCGGGCCTCGGTGGCTGCAGCCTCGCTCGGTTTCGCCCGGCGTGCGCTTGATGAAGCCTTGGCGCATGCAAAAGCACGCCCGATGTTCGGCGCGACACTTGGAGACCTGCAGCTGACGCAGGCAGCCCTTGGCGACATGGCGGCGGAGATCGATGCGGCGGCCCTTCTGACCTACCGGGCGGCCTGGCGGCGCGACGTGCAGGGCCTGCCGACCACCAAGGAGGCGGCCATGGCCAAGATGGTCGCCACGGAGAACGCGCAGAAGGTGATCGACCGGGCCGTGCAGATGTTCGGCGGGCGCGGCGTCCAGCGCGGCGAGATCGTCGAGAGCCTCTATCGGGAAATCCGGGCGCTGCGCATCTACGAAGGCGCCACCGAGGTGCAGAAGCTCATCATTGCGCGCGAGCTTATGAAATAAGAACTGACGGTAAACGGGAGACCGAAGAGATGCACACCATCCTGCAGCCGGAAGGCTGGGCCAAACCGATCGGTTATGCCAACGGCATCGCAGCCACCGGGCGGCAGATCTATATCGGCGGACAGATCGGCTGGAACGCTCAATGCCAGTTTGAGACTGACGACCTTGTCGATCAGGTTCGCCAGACCCTGCAGAATGTCATTGATGTTCTGGCGGAGGCCGGCGGACGGCCCGAACACATCACCACGATGACGTGGTATTTCGTCGACAAGGCGGAGTACCTCGCCAATCTGAAGGGGATCGGTGCCGCCTACCGCGAGGTGATCGGCCGGCATTACCCCGCCATGGCCGCCGTTCAGGTCGTCGCGCTGATGGAAGACCGGGCGAAGATCGAAATCCAGGCCATCGCCGTCATTCCGGAATAAGGGAGGTTGCCATGACGAGGATCTCGTTTTCCGACACGGTCAAGGGTGAGGAACGGGACGGCATCCTCGTCGTGACGATCGACAATCCGCCGGTCAATGCCACATCGGCCAGCGTGCGGGCCGGGCTGATGGCAGCGCTGGCCCATAGCCGCGACCATGTGCATCTTGCCGGGATCGTGCTGACCAGCACCGGCACCACCTTTATCGGCGGGGCGGATATCCGCGAATTCGGCCTTCCGCCGGTCGAACCGATCCTGCCCTTCGTCATCGAGATGATCGAGGCCCATGAGAAGCCGGTTGTTGCGGCGCTGAACGGTGCGGCCCTTGGTGGCGGCCTGGAAGTGGCGCTTGCCTGCCACGCGCGCCTCGCTCTCTCCTCCGCTATCGTCGCCCTGCCGGAGGTGAAGCTCGGCCTGGTACCGGGGGCCGGGGGAACGCAGCGACTGCCGCGCCTGATCGGGGCACTCGGCGCACTGGAGATGATTGCTTCCGGGCGGACGGTAAAGGCCGGCGAAGCAAAATACTGCGGCATCATCGATGACATTGTCGATCATGATCTCCCGGCTCAGGCCATCGCGCTGGCGCGCACTCTGGCGGGCCAGACGCTGCGGCGTACCGGAGACCTCGCGCCGCCGGCGCTGAACGTGTCTGCGTTTGAGGAAGCCGCAACCAAGATAACCGCCAGGGCCCGCGGCCAGAAAGCGCCCGCAGAGGCGGTGCGGCTTGTCCGTCTCGCCTGCGAAGCTCCCCTTGCGGAGGGACTTGCAGCGGAACGTCAGACATTCCTGTCCTTGCGCGACGGCATGGAGAGCAAGGCGCTCCGACATGTGTTTTTTGCCGAACGCGAGGCCGGCAAGGTGGCCGATCTTGCCGAGATTGCGCCACGCCCGGTCGAGACGCTCGGCATTGCCGGTCTCGGCCTGATGGGCTGCGGCATTGCGGTAGCGGCTCTTGGCGCCGGTTACGCCGTGATCGGCCTCGACCAGACGGCGGAGGCGGCGACCACGGGGCGTGAACGCATTCTGGGAATCATCGAAAAATCGGTCGCGAGCGGCCGGTTGTCGCGCGAGGCTGCCGACGCACAGGCGTCACGCCTTTCGGTCACGGCCGTGGATGCCGACCTCGCGGATGCCGATCTTGTCGTCGAGGCGGTGTTCGACGACCTTAACGTCAAGATCGATCTTTTCCGCCGGCTGGATGCGGTGCTGCGCCCGGAGGCTATTCTGGCGACCAATACCAGCTATCTGAACCCGGACGAGATCGCTGCGGCGACCGCCATCCCTCAGCGCGTGCTTGGCCTGCATTTCTTCTCGCCCGCCCATATCATGCGCCTGTTAGAGGTGGTGCGCTGCGCAAAGACGGCGCCGGACGTGCTGGCGACCGGACTTGCCTTTGCCAAACGGCTGAAGAAACTGGCCGTCGTTACCGGCGTCACCGAAGGCTTTATCGGCAACCGGATCTTTTCCGCCTACCGGCGCGAGGCCGAATTCCTGATCGAAGACGGCGCCCTGCCGCACGAGATCGACGCAGCGCTGGAGAATTTCGGTTTCCCGATGGGCCTGTTTGCCGTCTATGACATGGCGGGGCTGGAAATTGCCTGGGCGCGGCGCAAGCGCCAGGCGGCAACCCGCGATCCTGCCGATCGCTATGTGCCGATCGCCGACCGACTGTGCGAGCTTGGCCGCTTCGGCCAGAAAGCCGGTCGTGGCTGGTATGCCTATCCGGACGGCAAACGCCAGGTCGATCCGCAGGTGACGGCCCTGATCGAAGCCTGTCGCGCGGAAAAGGGCATCACCCCGCAAACCTTCTCCGGCGAAGAAATCCTGAATCGGCTGCTTTCCGCCATGGCGGCGGAAGGGCGCGCGCTGCTCGCCGAAGGCATTGCCGCGCGCGAAAGCGACATCGATCTGGTGATGATCAACGGCTACGGTTTTCCCGCACATAAGGGCGGGCCAATGTTCTGGGCGGCACCGGCGTAAAGGGCACGGCCCTCACACCGATCCCACAGGGCATTGCATTTCCAACGCCGCGCGGGCAGCCTATCCTCGTTGATGATGAGATGAGGCCTGCAGCCGTTGAAGATTGTTTCGCTGAATGCCTGGGGCGGCAAGCTGCATGACGTGCTGATGCCTTATCTGCGGCAGGCCGATCCGGACGTACTCTGCCTGCAGGAGGTGGTGCATACGCCTCTCGCCACGGATGACTGGCTGACCTACCGTGACGGCGACCATGTTCTGCCCCAGCGTGCACGGTTCTTCCGCGACCTCTGTGACGCGTTGCCTGAACACGCGGCGATCTTCTCACCGAATGCCGAAGGCGTGCTCCATGGAAAGGACACCGACTTTGCTTCGCAGTTCGGCCTGGCAACCTTCATACGCCGGGATATCCCGGTCATCGGGCAGGCAGTCGGCTTTGTTCACGGCGCCTTTTCGGCACATGGTTACGGGGAACATCCACGCCCCCGCAATGCGCATGTCGTGCGCCTTTACGACAGGAAGCAGAATCGCGTCTTGACCATCGGCCACATGCACGGTTTGCGGGATCTTCGCGGAAAGATGGATACGCCACAACGCACGGTGCAGGCCGAGCGGTTTGCCGACCTGCTGCGCTCGGTCGCCGGCCCGGATGATGGGCTGATCGCCTGCGGTGATTTCAATGTCGAACCGGGCAGCATCACCTTCGATATTCTCGGGACGTTGGGACTGGTCGATCTCGTCACCACGCGCGGTTTTAAGAGCACGCGCACGTCGCATTATACCAAACAAGGACGGTTTGCCGATTACATGCTGGTCAATGCCGCCGTCGACCCGCGTGACTTCACGATCGTCACCGATCCGGAAGTCTCCGACCATTGTCCACTGCAGTTGGTGACGTGAAGCCGGCTCGCGCCGCTGGCGCCGGTGTCCAAACCATTGCCAGACAACAAAAAACCCGGCTTTCGCCGGGTTTGTTTGGTGCGGTCGAGAAGACTCGAACTTCCACGGGTTGCCCCACAGCGACCTCAACGCTGCGCGTCTACCAATTCCGCCACGACCGCATCGTGGTAGGCCGTCTTGCGTCGGCGAGGGAGCATCTAGCAAAGCGTTTTCCCCGGCGCAAGTGTGCCGTGACAGTTTTTTGAAAGATAAAACTCCTCAGCGATTTCCTATATAGGGAAAGCCCGGATTTGCAGGTATTGCGCCTGTGGATACCGCGTTCAAAAAAGTTCGACGAAAAGAAGACGCCATGCTGACCCGCACCGATCTCGACCACACCATGTTCGCCAGAGAGGATTCTCCGCCGGTGCGCTGGCGCATTTCCGATTCCCTGGTGCCGTATGAGGAGGCGCTTGCGGTCATGGATGCCGAAGTGGCGGCGATCGCTGAGGGGCGCGCCGACGAACTCGTCTGGCTGCTCGAACATCCGCCGCTCTATACGGCCGGCACCAGCGCCGATTCGGCAGATCTCATCCAGCCGGACCGCTTCCCGGTGTTTTCCACAGGGCGCGGTGGCGAATACACCTATCACGGCCCCGGCCAGCGGGTCGCCTATGTCATGCTCGACCTCAAACGCCGGCGCCAGGACGTGCGCGCTTATGTGGCTGCGCTGGAAGAGGTCATCATCCGCTGTCTCGGTTCGATGAACGTGCGCGGCGAACGGCGGGAGGACCGCGTCGGTGTGTGGGTGCGCCGGCCGGAAAAACCGGTGCTGCCGGACGGAACGGTAGCCGAGGACAAGATTGCCGCGCTCGGCATCCGCCTGCGCCGCTGGGTAAGCTTCCACGGCCTGTCGCTCAACGTCGATCCGGACCTGTCGCACTTCTCCGGCATCGTGCCCTGCGGCATCTCCGCCTATGGCGTCACGAGCCTTGAGGATCTCGGCATGCTGGTAATGATGCAGGACGTCGACATGCGCCTGCGCGAGGCCTTCGAGGAGGTGTTCGGCCCGACGGTTCTGGAGCGAAGCTGACGGCACCAGCAGCGTAGTTACGGACCGGGCCTGCTTGTCAGGGAAGCGCCGCCTGTGGTTCAAGGGATAACCACAGGAACGTGATTCATGCCCCCGCACCCGCCTGCCCCCGAATCCTCCGTCAAAGGCATGGCGCTGATGGCGTCCTGCATGATCGTGCTGCCGATGATGGACGCGATCGCCAAATACATGGCGACCTTCGAGACCATGTCGCCGGGTCAGGTGACCTTCTACCGATTCCTGGTGCAGCTCATCGTGCTCGCGCCGCTCTTCTTCTGGACGGTCGGCGGTTTTGGTCAGGTCAAACGGCCCTGGATGAACATGCTGCGCGGCGCGCTGCATGCCGGCGCCAGCCTGATGTTTTTCACCGCCGTCAAATACATGCCGCTGGCGGACGTCTTTGCCATCTATTTCGTCGAACCCTTCATGCTGACGATCATGTCCGCCCTCTTCCTCGGCGAAAAGGTCGGCTGGCGGCGCTGGCTCGCCATTCTCGTCGGCTTTGGCGGCGCGATGATCGTCATCCAGCCGAGTTTCGAGATCTTTGGCTGGACGTCGTTGCTGCCGGTCGCCTGCGCGGCACTCTTCACGCTTTACCTCTTCCTCAACCGGGCGCTCGGTGACGCCGATTCGCCGCTGACGATGCAGATGATGTCCGGCGTCGGTGGAACCGCCTTCATGGGGGGCGTGCTGCTGGCCGGCGACGGACTGGGGATCGCCGACTTCGACATGTCGCTGCCCGCCTCCAGCCTCGGTATCGTCCTGCTCCTCATTCTCGGTTCTCTCTCCGGCTACGTGCATCTGCTTGTGGTGCGCGCCTTCCGCATGGCCTCGGTCTCGCTGCTCGCCCCCTTCCAGTATTTCGAGATCATCTCGGCCACCGTGCTCGGTTACCTGTTGTTTTCCGATTTCCCGACACCGTCGAAATGGCTCGGAATCGCGATCATCGTCGCCTCCGGCCTGTTCATCATCTGGCGGGAACAGCAGCGCAACCGGATGCAGGAAACCGTCGCCTGACGACCTGGCCGATCGCAAACGGGAGACGGTTCATGTCGCCTTTGTCACTTGAGGCAGGCGGCTGCCCATGCCACAACCATCTCCGGAATCAGAATTTCAGGGAGATGAGATATGGACGTTCGCGCCGCAGTCGCCGTTCAGGCCGGCAAGCCGCTGGAAGTGATGACCGTGCAGCTGGAAGGCCCGCGCGCCGGCGAAGTGCTGGTCGAGGTCAAGGCCACGGGCATCTGCCACACGGATGATTTCACGCTGTCCGGCGCCGATCCGGAAGGCCTGTTCCCGGCGATCCTCGGCCACGAGGGTGCGGGCATCGTCGTCGATGTCGGGCCGGGCGTCACCTCGGTGAAGAAGGGCGACCATGTCATTCCGCTCTACACGCCGGAATGTCGCGAATGCCCCTCGTGCCTCTCCCGCAAGACCAATCTCTGCACCGCTATCCGCTCCACGCAGGGCCAGGGCCTGATGCCAGACGGCACGAGCCGCTTTTCGATCGGCAAGGACAAGATCCATCACTACATGGGCTGCTCCACCTTCGCCAACTACACGGTTCTGCCGGAGATCGCGGTCGCCAAAGTCAACCCCGACGCCCCCTTCGACAAGATCTGCTATATCGGCTGCGGCGTGACGACGGGCATCGGTGCCGTGATCAACACGGCCAAGGTTGAGATGGGCTCGACCGCCATCGTCTTCGGTCTCGGCGGCATCGGTCTCAACGTCATTCAGGGCCTCAGGCTTGCTGGTGCCGACATGATCATCGGCGTCGATCTCAACAACGACAAGAAGGCCTGGGGCGAACGCTTCGGCATGACGCATTTCGTCAACCCGAAAGAGGTCGGCGATGACATCGTGCCCTATCTCGTCAACATGACGAAACGCGGAGCCGACCAGATCGGCGGCGCGGACTACACCTTCGACTGCACGGGCAATACCAAGGTCATGCGCCAGGCGCTGGAATCCTCGCATCGCGGCTGGGGCAAGTCGGTGGTCATCGGCGTTGCCGGCGCCGGCCAGGAAATCTCCACCCGTCCCTTCCAGCTCGTCACGGGCCGGACCTGGATGGGCACGGCCTTCGGTGGTGCGCGCGGGCGCACGGATGTGCCGAAGATCGTCGACTGGTACATGGAAGGCAAGATCGAGATCGATCCGATGATCACCCACACGATGCCGCTCGAAGACATCAACAAGGGTTTCGAGCTGATGCATGGTGGGGAAAGCATCCGCTCGGTTGTGATCTACTGACGGGCGTCGTATTGCCTTCTGTCAGGATGGGCAGCGCGAACGTGCTGCCCATACATTCGCGACGAACGTAAGCGGCGCGGCACAGGAGCAGGCATGTCGGAACGGGTATTATCGGGATTGGTGAAGGCAGATGGCCAGGTCGCACGCGGCAACGGCTTCCATGTGTCGCGCAAGTCCGCAGGTCAGTACCTGATTATCTTCCAGCCGCCACTCGTCACCGTGATGCGGGGGGATGTGCAGCTGATGGGCGACAAGGGCGGCACTTCCTGCGGAGCCAGCCTGCGTTCCTTCGACGGGCTCCACGCCATGGTGGAGGTGCGGTCTGCCGATGGTTCGGCAATCGACGCCGATTTTTCCTTCGTTTTTTCCGGTGAAGGTCATCCGGAGGCCGCCGGCGTGCCCGGCGTGGCGAGCGATCCGACCGGCGTTCTGCCGGATCCGGCGATCGGCAGTCCATCCCAGCCCGTCCTCAACTTTCGTCAGCCGGAACGCACGCCGCCCCAGGGCCAGGCGCCGCGGGAGCCGATGAACCGGGCACAGGTTGATCCGGTGATCGCCGCGCAGCAGGAACAGATCCACCGCCTGCAGAAGATGATGCAGCAGGTGCTGCAGCCGCTGCAGGCGGAAAACAAGATGCTGCGCTCTCGGCTCGACCTGCTGAAGCAGGCCCAGGGACAGGCAGCGCCGCCGGCAAGCGACCTGCTGCCCGTCACCTACGGGCTGCCGGCGGCGATGGCGCTTGCGAAGCTTCTCTCGGCCTATGAATTCGAAACGGTGCTGGATTTCGGCCCCGGCACCGAGGAGCGCAGCCTTGCGCTCTTCCGCGTCGGGCGCATGGTGACGACGCTGGTGGCACCTGACAAGGAGATCGAGAGGCTGCCGGAGGACATCACCGTCCGCCGGGGCGATCTTCACACCGCCCTTTTGCCGACCACGTTCGATTGCATCATCGCCGCCCACATGCTGCACCGCCAGCGCGATCCGCAGCGTTTCCTGCGGCGGCTGCACGACCTGCTGCCGGAATGCGCGATCCTGGTGCTGACGGTTCCGGCGCTGCGTTACCCCATGCTACACGGCGAATTGTCGATCTGGAGCCCGGGCCTGGTGCTGTATCACCTGGTTCTTGCCGGCTTCAACTGTTCCAGCGTCAAGGTCCTGACGCAGGGTGAGGAGATCTCGGTGATCATCGAAAAGGACACGATCGATCCCTGGGTGGAGGGCACGCCGCTGCCGCCTCTCGTCAGTCTTCGTCGTTATCTGCCCGCCCGTGTCGATTTCGTGCTGGAGCCGGCCTGCTTCAACGGCGACATTCCGAATCTCGACTGGTGACCCGATGATCTATGTCGATGCCGATGCCTGCCCGGTGAAACCCGAGATCCTGAAGGTCGCGGAACGGCATGGGCTGGAGGTGACCTTCGTTGCCAATTCCGGCCTGCGCCCCTCGCGCGATCCGATGGTGAAAAACGTCATCGTCTCCGGCGCCTTCGATGCCGCCGATGACTGGATCGCCGAACGCGCTGCGACCGGCGATATCGTCGTCACCGCCGATGTGCCGCTTGCCTCGCGCTGTGTTGCCGCCGGTGCACAGGTGACGGGGCCGACGGGCCGCGTGTTCGACGAGGCCAATATCGGCATGGCAAGCGCCATGCGCGACCTTGGCGCGCACCTGCGCGAAACCGGCGAAAGCAAGGGTTACAACGCCGCCTTTTCGCCCCGCGACCGCTCCAGTTTCCTGTCGACCCTCGACCGCCTCTGCCGACGCGCAAAGGTGATCGCGGCAGAACCGCCGGAAGGCCCGGCATCATGAGCGAGGCGGAAAAACGGACGTCTCCGGAAGTGCTGACTGGCTGGCGCCATCGCCGCCACAGTCCCTTTTATGCGGCAGGCGTGGCCGGGTGTGCCGCGCTTCCGCTGCTCCTGGCTTTGACGCCGCGCCTTGCCATCGAGATTGCCGCCATCCTGTTTTTTCTCGTCTATCTGGCGATGATGGCAAGGCGTGTCCCGCATCTGACCGTCAACCGCCTGAAGACCAGTCGTGAGCGCGACGATGCGCCGGCCTATACGATCATGATCGTCACCCTCTTGGCGGTGGTCGCTGCCATCGGCGCGCTCTTTAACGCACTCAACCGGGCGCATGATCCGAGCCTCTTCGAAGTCGCCCTCGCCTTCCTCTCGGTGATCGGCGGCTGGCTGACGATCCACACGATGTTTGCCATGCACTACGCCCATCATTACTGGCGGCGCGTGCCGGATGCGCAAGGCGCCTTGCATCTGCAGGGAGGGCTTGCCTTTCCCGAGACGGCGGAACCGACCGGCACCGATTTCCTCTATTTTTCCTTCATCATCGGCATGACGGCGCAGACCTCCGACGTGACGATCACCACCACGGCCCTGCGGCGCATCAACCTGCTGCACAGCCTTCTGTCCTTTTTCTTCAACACCGTCCTCGTTGCCGCCGCCGTCAATGCGGTCGTTTCGCTGGCCGGCTGACCGTCCAACAGGAGACCATCTGCCATGAAAATCCTTTCCCAGAACACGGCGTTTGGCGGCATGCAGGGTGTCTTCCAGCACGAGTCTCAGGCCTGCAACTGCGAGATGACCTTCGCCGTCTTTGTGCCGCCCCAGGCGATCCATGAAAAGCGGCCGGTGCTCTGGTATCTGTCCGGCCTCACCTGCACCCATGCCAATGTCATGGAAAAAGGCGAATACCGGCGTCTCGCCGCCGAACTCGGCCTCATCATCGTCTGCCCGGATGTCAGCCCCCGCGGCGACGACGTGGCGGATGAAAAGACGAACTGGCAGATGGGCAAGGGGGCCGGCTTTTACCTCGATGCGACGGAAGCGCCCTGGGCCGAGCACTATCAGATGTACACCTATGTGACTGAAGAACTGCCGGCCCTGATCGCCGAGCAATTCCGCGCGGACATGGACCGGCAGGGCATTTTTGGCCACTCCATGGGCGGCCACGGTGCCATGACGATTGCGCTCAAACATCCGGAGCGGTTCCGCAGTTGCTCGGCCTTTGCGCCTATCGTCGAACCTTCGACCGCCGACTGGTCGGCACCGGCCTTCGAAAAATATCTCGGACCCGATCAGGCCGCCTGGCGTGCCTATGACGCCTGCGCGCTGGTGCGGGATGGCGCCCGTTTCCCCGAATTCCTGATCGACCAGGGAACTGCAGATGGTTTCCTGGAAAAGGGTCTCCGGCCCTGGCTGTTCGAGGAGGCCGTCAGGGATACCGGCATCAAGCTCACGCTTCGCATGCAGGAGCGTTACGACCACTCCTATTATTTCATCTCCACCTTCATGGACGATCATCTGCGCTGGCATGCCGAACGGCTTGCGTAAGCAAAAAGCCACACGGACAGCCCTTGAACGGTTCGCGCAAGGCACCAGATAGGTCTTGCGCGGACGACCGCTGTGGCCAGCCGAACTGGCGACATATTTCCGGGTGGGGACGACCTCGCTCTCCTGACACGGAGCGAACCATGCCCTGGTTCTACCTGATCATTGCCGGTCTGCTGGAAACCGGCTGGGCGATCGGCCTCAAATACACCGAAGGTTTTTCCCGCCTCGTCCCTTCGCTGCTGACGCTTGCCTGCATGGCGGTCAGCATCGGCCTGCTCGGCCTTGCCATCCGGGATCTGCCGGTCGGCACGGCCTATGCGATCTGGACCGGGATCGGCACCACAGGCGCCGTCATCCTTGGAATGGTCCTTTTTGGCGACCCGGCCACCCTGCCCCGCCTTTTCTGCATCGCCCTCATTCTTGCCGGCATCATCGGCCTGAAGCTGGCCGGCTGATCGACATGAAAACGCCTCCGCCGGCGAGGCCTGCGGAGGCGTTTTCTCAGTTCGCGGATGCGATCACGCCTTGCGGTTATCCACGGACCATGCCCCGGCCCCGGAGAAGACGAAGAACAGGAAGATGAAGCAGTAGAGCACTGCCGCATCACCGCCGTTCAGCGACGGGAAGAAGCTTTTCGGAAAATGGAACATGAAATAGGCAACTGCCATCTGCCCCGACAGGATGAAGGCAACCGGCCGGGTGAAGAGGCCGATGGCCACCAGTGCGCCGCCGATGAGTTCGATCAAGGCTCCCACGAGGAACAACATCGGGATGGGATCCGGCAGGCCCGGCTGTGGTCCGGGGAAAGCGAACAGTTTCATGGTGCCATGCGCCAGAAACAGAAGCGCCGCCATGATACGCAGCACGGCGAGCGCCTGCGGTTGAAATGCGTTGAGACGTTCGGAAATCGACATAAACCCTCTCCGTTCACAAATTGAACGGCGAAAGGGTTATCGCTGCACCGCAGCAAAGAACAATCAACAGCGTTCGCGCCTCATCACGTTCCGTTGATCTGGATGCGCATATTGCCGCAGATGCGCATCCAGGACGCTTGCCGGGGATCTTATTGTGGCAAACGATGCTCGAGCCTCAGACCTTCGGCGGTGCGGTTCCGGAAGCCTGCCCAATAACTATGCTCCGGCTTGACGGTACCGTCCTTCTCGATCGCATGGACACCATCCTTCGAGCGCTCGACCAGATCGAGATAACGGTCCTTCGTCGCGTCACCCTTCAGCATCCTGTCGAACCAGGCGGTGGCGAAATGCTGAGCGATGTTGTTCATCCTGACCGAATCCCAGACCGGGTCGGCGTAATGTTCGAAGGGTGCGAATCCGAGATCCTTGTTGAAGGCCCAGGATTCGACCGGGGCCGGCATGGGGGCCGCCGCATTGTGTTTGGCGTTGTCGAAGGTCAGAAGATAACGGTCAACCTTCTTTGCCCCCTCGAACAGCGGCCGGATGCCCTTGTCGTAATCGGATACATCGTCCGAGCTGCCTGCCATGAAGAAGATCGGCACCTTCAGTTCCGCAAGGCCCTTCTCGTCCCACATGCCACGCTGCATGCCCCAGGGCGCGATGGCGATGACGGCCTTCAGGCGCGGATCAAAGAGACCCGCATGGCTTTCCGTGCCGGCCTGGTGCTTTGCAAGAAGGCCGTCTGGCGCACTCCAGTCGGCCTTCACGGCCGCGTCGGACACACCGGCGCCAGCACTGATGACAGCCCCGTAAGCCCCCATGGAATAACCGACAAGTCCGACGCGCTCGGCATCCACCAGACCGGCAAGGAAGCTGTCCGGCGTGCTCGACAGTCGGGCAATCTCGCCAAGGATAAAATGCTGGTCGAGCGGCCGGTTGACGAGCGTACTGCCGAAGGCGGCTCGATCATTATAGGTGCTGTCGGTATGGTCGATCGAAGCGACGACATACCCCTTGCTCGCCAGGTTTTCCGCCAGCGGCGACAGGAGATAACGATTGCCCGGATAACCGTGGGAGACGATGACGAGCGGATAACGCTCCCCCGACTGAGCCTTTGCCGGTTCAGCATCGCGCACGGCACGGCCGGCGACCGAAACCTCCGTTTTTCCGTCCCGCATGAAGACACGGTAGACGCCTCCGGCTTGACCGACGCGCGCCGGATACCAGACCTCGACCGTCAGCGGCCGGTCATAACGGGGGCCGTCCTGTCCGGGTTTTACCTTGAGAACATCAAGCTGATCCGGATTCGACAGGCTGATCGTCCGGACCCCAATGTCATGCGGCCCATAGGCCGCCAATTCCGGCGCGTCCGGACGAATACGGTCAACGCGGTTTTCTTCGGCGGGCGTCGTCGTCGGCAAAAGCAGTGTCATGACTAGGGCAAACCTGGCAGGTTTCATGGATGGTGTCTCCTCTCCGAGTGCCGGAGAAGATAGACCAGATGTCGCCCGCGAAAAGGGAAAAGCATCATCCTCCACACCCGCAGAGACCGCGCCTGCGGAACCGTCAGGGAAAAAGCGCCGTTGCCAAGGTGGAGGGGCCGGCATTCTGCAGACGGAATTCGCGGGCCACCCGTTCCGCAATCCGTTCGGCCAGGCGCGCATCGGCATGTTCGGCATCGAGTGCAAATGTTGAGACCGTGAAGCCGCCGACGGCAATCTTTTCACCGTTGCCGACAGCCGTTGCCTCGATCGTCACCTTGGCGCGGAAACGTGCACCAACCACCAATGGCAGGTAACCCGCTTCGCTGATGCGCACGGTCAGGATCGTGCGGGGCAGAGCCTTCTGGCGCACGGTCGCCCGGATGGCACTGTCGACGAGCCTGTCCGTTCGAGCGATCAATCCAGGAGACACATCCGCACGCGCCGTGACGAAAGCGCCGCGGACATCGTAGAGCAAGGGTTCTGACGGCTGGTCACCGGCGGTCATGCGGAAGCTGCTGAGCAGCAGCCAGCTGGTGAAGAGGAAGGCAACGCGGACAGACAGCGAGGACATGGATCACCGGAACACTTTTTCCGATGATCTGAAAACAGGGTTAGAACTTGGTTAAGCGGCAGGGCGCAATGCAGAAAAAACGGCAACCGCTGCCTGCAATTCGAGCAACCGCTTCTGTCGGCGGGCTTCCGCCTCCAGATCCGTGCCCCAATGTTCGTTGGTCCAGTCCTCGTCGAGGTGGGCAAGGCTCCAAGCCTCGTCCGCATCAACGAACCCCTCCGCATAGGCAATCGTCAACAGGGCGGAGCCCGTCAGCGTGGTGACCGTGTGGAGGGCCGCGAGTTCGAGCGGCGTCTCATAACGGCGAAGGGCACGCCCGAGCGCTTCGATTGCCTCAGGAGGCTGATCCTGCGGCATGATCCCTTCGATCAGGATGAAGCGCGCACCGAGCCTGTTCGCTGCCCAATCCAGGATAGGGTCCCATCGCTGCCCCTGGCGATCGACGAGTTCCACGGGGGAATCCGCGCGGTAACACAGCATGTCGCTGCCGGAAAACTTCAGGATGTCCTCGAAGACGGCGGCCTGATCGTCGGCCACGCCGTCGATGGCGGTATTGACGAGCCGGGTCACCGGCATGGTCGAGGGATCGATCACCTCGCCCTGCGCCTGCCATTCGCCGCAGATGATCTCGGCAAGCGCCTTCGTCGGCACCAACAGCGCACGCTTGGCCGGCGTCTTGACCGGCCGTCCGTCGAGATGGATGGCGTGTCCGTTCTCGGACGAGGCAACGCTCGCTTCAGTGTAGAACCGCTTCGGCAGCGGTTTCTTCATCTGGATCTGCGCGCGGCGCGTGGGATCAGGATGGCTCAACCCTTCGGGCAGGTCAAAAAGCTCTCGCATGACGTCAGTGATCCTCAGAGGATATGGTTCAACAAGTCGCGGGGATGATCGACGATCACGTCGGCACCGGCATCACGCAATTGCGCAACGGATGCATAGCCCCAGGAGACGCCGATCGCGGTCGCTCCGGCGGCCTTTGCCATCTGCATATCGTAAATAGCATCGCCGATGACCAGGGTATCGCGAGGACGAACACCCATCTCGTCGCAGCACTCCGTCACCATGGCCGGATGCGGTTTCGACGGGCAATCATCCGCCGTGCGCCCGACGACGAACCATGTGCGAAAGTCATGGGTGTCGAGCACCAGATCCAGCCCGCGACGGGACTTTCCGGTGACGGCACCGAGCAACAGGTCGTCACGAGGCCCGAGTGTCTCGATCACATCGCGGATGCCGTCAAACAGCGGTTCGCGGAAATTCATGTCCGTCCGCACGGTCGCAAACAGCGATTTGTAATAGGCCATCATCTGCACGGCCTCGTCATCGGCATGCGGCTTTCCCTGCATGCGGGCAATCGCGATATCGAGCGTGAGCCCGATGATCGACTTCGTTTCCTCAACGAGCGGTTCCCGTTTGCCGAAATGCGCGAAGGTGCGGCGCATGGTTTCGTGGATCAGCGCGGCACTGTCCACCAGCGTGCCGTCGCAATCGAACAGCACCAGTTTCATTCGTCATCCCCTTCGCCGAGACTCTGGTCGAAACCGAGCAGGTTCCAGCTTTGCACCATATGCGGCGGAAGCGGCGCCGTGACCTTCAGGCGGCCACCGGACGGGTGTGGAATGTCGATGTGGCGCGCATGCAGATGCAGGCGTTTCTGGATGCCGCCGGGAAAATCCCAGTTCGGATCGTCGATGAAATATTTCGGGTCGCCGATGATCGGATGGCCGAGATGCAGCGCGTGGACACGCAACTGATGGGTGCGCCCGGTATAGGGCTCCATCTCCAGCCAGGCGAGGCTTTGCGCCGCCGTTTCCAGAACGCGGTAATAGGAGACGGCGTGATCGGCGCCCTCCTCGCCATGCTTGGCAATGCGCATGCGGTCTCCGTCCGGCGTCTGTTCCTTGACGAGCCAGGTCGACAGCTTGTCCTCGTGCTTGCGCGGCACGCCCTTGACCAGGGACCAGTAGGTCTTCTTGGTGTCGCGTTCGCGAAACGCCGCCGTCAGCTTCTGCGCCGCACCGCGTGTGCGGGCCACAACGAGAACGCCGGAGGTGTCGCGGTCGATCCGGTGCACGAGCCGCGGCTTCTCGCCTTTCGGGCTGATGAAGGCCTCGAGCATCTGGTCGATATGACGCGTGACACCCGAGCCACCCTGCACGGCAAGGCCGGCCGGCTTGTTCAGCACGATCACCTTGTCGTCCTCATGCAGGATCATGCGGGACAAAAGTTCGAAATCGCCGGAGTGTTTGAGGTCCTTGCCGGCGATCGGGCCCTTCTTGGCATCGACGTCGAGCGGCGGCACACGGACGATCTGGCCGGGCTGCACACGGGCGTCCGATTTGACGCGACCGCCATCGACGCGCACCTGGCCGGAGCGCAGCAGTTTCTGCAAGGGCCCGAATCCGAGGCCCGGATAATGCACCTTGAACCACCGGTCGAGGCGCATGCCAGCTTCGTCCGCCTCGACGCGGATATGCTCGATGCCTGCCATCTGTTCTCTTTCATGTTCGGAATGGCCATGTGGCCTTTGCTCCAGCCTTTAGATGATTTCGAGGCCGAAGGGAAAGCAGAAATCCGACCGATTTCCTTAGAGCAGCGTGCGGCCGACGCTCAGACCGGCGAAAGCCGCGAGTAAGGACAGGACCACGCTGCCGACCACATAGATCAGCGCCGCAGTCGTCGCCCCGCGTTCGAACAGAACCATGGTATCCAGTGAAAAGGAGGAGAAGGTGGTGAAACCGCCGAGGAAACCGACGACGATCAGAAGCCGCATTTCCATCGAGGCATTCAGCCTGCGCGCCACGAGTTCGGTCAGGAAACCGATGGCAAACGAACCGACGATGTTGACGGTCAGCGTGCCCCAGGGAAAGGCCATGCCCAGCAGGCGGGTCATCAGGAGGCCGGTGAGGTAACGGCAGACGGAGCCGAGGGCGCCACCGACGGCGACAATGAGGATATTTACCATCTTTGATTCCAGCCTTGGGAAAATCAGCATTCGTTCAAATCTGAACAAGTCGTTTAAGGGGCGACCAAGAGGCCGACCCTATCCTTCTAGTCGAAGGAGATGGTGCGTGTCATGACTCAAGTGGTTTCCGTTTCGGCCAACACGGCCGCCTATGCGATGGAGGCGGCGAAACCCGCTCGCCGTCTGTCAACGGCCGATCAGGTCAAGGACACCCGTATCAGTTCCGAACGCAACGAAGTGCGCAAGGCTGGAGCCGATACCGACGACATAGCAGGGCTTATTCCCGCCGTGCCCCTGGCACTTGACGTGACCAGCAGCCGCCAGCGCCCGCCGCAGCATCAGATGAGCCAGCAGCAGGCGGAAGACGCCTATCGCGAGATCTGAGATCGATCGGTAGCGCCCTGCCGGCAACGGAGCCGCTGCCGGCCAGGAGTTGTGTCGATCAATTGTGCTGATGACCCGCTGGACCTGCCGCTGCGACCGGCATCTCCACTTCAACCGTGCCTGCCTTTTCGAACACGAAGGTCACCGGCACGGTGTCGCCCTTGGCGAAGGGCGTTTTCACCTTCATGAACATCAGGTGCAGGCCACCGGGCTTGAGTTCCACCGCCGCGCCGGCGGGGATCTCGATCCCGTTTGCGAGCGGTCGCATGACCATGACATCACCGTTCATCGACATCTCGTGCAGTTCCACCGTGCCAGAGCGTGGCGTGGAGGCAGAGACGAGGCGGTCTGCCTCTGCACCGCCATTGGCGATCGTCACGTAACCGCCACCGACCGGCTGCCCCGGCAGCATGGCCTTCAGATATCCCGCCGAAAGCGACAACGCGCCGAGCTTGACAGGTTTCATGGCCGGCGCTGCCGCATCGGTCGCGGCAGCCTGCCCCATCGCGTCATGGTTCATCGCCCCATGCCCCATGGCGGAATGATCCATTTCGTCGGCCGGTTTTTCTCCGGCAATTTTCAGAAGCGGTGCCGGATCCTTCAGGCTGTGCGGATCGATGCCGGGGGCGGCCACCTCGTCCCACCGTTCGGTCGCGTCGCCGCAGACCTGGATGGTCTTGAAAGCGAGACTTGCGCCATCGGCCACACCGGCAATCTTTCCCTGGATCGCGAAGACATCATAATTGTCGTCCGGCAGATTGCCGTTCTTCCAGCGGATTTCGACGGGGCCAGAGCTGACCTTTGTGCCGTGGTTGTCATAAGGCTTGGCATAGTCGCCCTTGATGATCTCCAGCTCCCAACCGGCCTTCGGCTGCGGTTTTGCGCCGTAAAAACCCTCCGGCAACGTGACCCGGACCTCGTTCGTCGGTTTGCCGGCGCAGCCATGCGGCACCTGCAGCTGAACGACCGTATAAGATTCCGGTTTTGCCGTGCCATTGACCAGGGTGACATGAGCAAAGGCGCTGCCGGACATGGCGGCAAACAAAAGGCTGCTCATCACAAGAATGCGTGTCGTGTTCATCGGTTTTTCCTCTCGCGGCGAGGCACGCCTGGCCTTCAGCCGCATGATCGTTTCATAGGGGATTATTCGACGATCTCAGACGAGGACGGGTGGTGCCCGCGAGCGTGGCGACGGGATCGACAACGTGCCGGCGACGGCTGCTTCCTGGCGAAGAGGATTGGAAAGAAAGGCCAGATGGATGGACAGCCAGGACACATCATCCGGCGCCGGCAGCAGAGCGGAGGTGCAGAGCAGACACACCTCGCAGCGCACCGGCTTGAGGTGTGATCCATGATCCTCCATGCCGACGCACAGCGTCGGCATCGTGCCATCGGGCAGCAGGAAGGCGTCGTCTGTCCAGGGCGCAGCGCTTGCGGCTACCGGCGGGGCATGGTGAGCAAGGCCGAGCGACAGGAAGACGACGGCGCAGATGATGCGCAGGACCCTCTCCCGACCGGCTTGCCTCAGATGCATCTTGAACTCCCCTGTCGATGTTTTCATAGCCGAGTCCGGGTGGCTCTGCAAAAGCCGGATTGTCGCGCCTTGGCGGTGTCCGCGTCATGCCCTGCGAGGGCGCGACAAAATTCATGTCGGTTGCGACATTTGCCCCTTGCCAAGCAGGGGGTCTCCCCCATAATGAGCGCGACCCCGCTGGGAGAAACCGCTTCGATGCGGCGCCGAAGGAGCAACCGCCCCGGAAACTCTCAGGCAAAAGGACCAGCGGGACCTGCAGGACTCTGGAGAGAAGCCCGCCTAGTCGCGAAGGGCTCGCCGAAGGGATAACAATCTCAGGCGCACAGGACAGAGGGGGCTCATGAAACGGCGTGGACAAGCGCCATCAACTGAGCTCGTGCGGCCGGAATCCGCACATGACCTGGAGGCTTTATTGACCGACCACGCTCCCCTTTTGACCACGCCCCTGCATGCGCTACACCTGTCGCTTGGCGCCCGCATGGTGCCGTTTGCCGGTTACGACATGCCGGTGCAATATGCCGCCGGCGTGCTGAAGGAACATCTGCATACGCGCGCCAAGGCCGGCCTGTTCGACGTCTCCCATATGGGCCAGGTTCTGGTGAAGGCAAATTCCGGCTCGGTGGCCGATGCCGCCCTTGCTCTCGAGCGCCTCGTGCCGGTCGATATTCTCGGCCTGAAGCAAGGCCGCCAGCGTTACGGCTTCTTCACCGACGAAAACGGCGGCATCCTCGACGACCTGATGATCACCAATCGTGGCGACCACCTGCTTGTCGTCGTCAACGCGGCCTGCAAGGGTGCAGACCTTGCCCACATGCAGGCGCACCTTGCCGGCTGTTCCGTCACGCTTCTCGATGATCGGGCGCTGATTGCGCTGCAGGGTCCGGCGGCGGAAACCGTGCTCGCTTCGCTTGCTCCCGAAGTCGCGACGATGAAGTTCATGGATGTGCGTGACGTCACGCTCGTCGGCGCCGCCTGCATCGTCTCCCGTTCCGGTTATTCCGGCGAGGACGGCTTTGAAATCTCCGTTCCGGCGACCAAGGCCGAGGAACTGGCGCGCGCGCTTCTGGCCCATGAGGATTGCGAACCGATCGGGCTCGGCGCCCGCGATTCGCTGCGGCTCGAAGCCGGTCTTTGCCTCTATGGCAACGATATCGACACGACGACCTCGCCGATCGAAGCCTCGCTCGAATGGGCGATCCAGAAGGCCCGCAAGGCCGGCGGCGAGCGCGAAGGCGGTTTTCCGGGCGCGGACCGCATCCTGGGGGAACTCGCAAACGGCACCGAACGCCGCCGCGTCGGCCTGAAGCCGGACGGCAAGGCTCCGGTGCGTTCGCATGCCAAGCTTTTTGCCGATGCGGAGGGCAAGAACGAGATCGGCGAAGTGACGTCCGGCACCTTCGGTCCGTCGGTCGAGGGTCCGGTCGCCATGGGTTATGTACCGACCGCCTTTGCCAGCGCCGGAACACAGGTGTTTGCGGAAGTGCGCGGCAAGTATCTTCCGGTCACGGTCGCCGCCCTGCCCTTCATCACGCCGACCTATAAGCGGTAAACATATGTTTTTAGCTGCCCCTCATCCGGCTGCCGCCACCTTCTCCCCGTCAGGACGGGGAGAAGGAGCAAGCCGCGCCCACTCATCCCATCCAAGAGGTTGAGCCAGGCACGTCCCCTCTCCCCGCCTGCGGGGAGAGGGTTAGGGTGAGGGGCAGATCACACCAACACGTCGATTCCAGAGAGGACTCAAAACCATGCTGAAATTCACCGCTGAACACGAATGGCTGAAGCTCGAGGGCGATGTCGCGATCGTCGGCATCACCCAGCACGCCGCCGACCAGCTGGGTGATCTGGTGTTCGTCGAACTGCCGGAGGTCGGCGCCACCTTCGATAAAAACGGCGAAGCCGCCACCGTCGAAAGCGTCAAGGCGGCCTCCGACGTCTATTGTCCGCTGGCCGGCGAAATCGTCGAAATCAACGAGGCAATCACCGCCGATCCGGCGCTCGTCAATTCCGATCCGCAGGGCAAGGGCTGGTTTTTCAAGCTGAAGCTTGCCAACGTCGCCGATGCCGACGAGCTGCTGGATGAAGCCGCCTACAAGGAGCTGATTGGCTGATGTCCGACACCCGCGATTTCCATTTCACCGACTACCAGCCCTATGATTTTGCCAACCGGCGTCATATCGGCCCCTCGCCCTCCGAAATGGCGGAGATGCTGAAGGTCATCGGTTACCGCTCGCTCGATGCCCTCATCGATGCGACAGTGCCCGCCTCGATCCGCCAACGCGAGCCGCTCGCCTGGGGGGCGGCGCTCACTGAACGGGAGGCGCTTGACCGCCTGCGCGAGACCGCCAACAAGAACCAGCCGCTCACCTCGCTGATCGGCCAGGGTTATTACAGCACGATCACGCCGCCGGTCATCCAGCGCAACATCCTGGAAAACCCGGCCTGGTACACGGCCTACACGCCCTACCAGCCGGAAATTTCCCAAGGCCGCCTGGAAGCGCTCTTGAACTTCCAGACGATGATCTGCGACCTGACCGGTCTCGACGTCGCCAATGCCTCGCTGCTCGATGAGGCAACCGCTGCCGCCGAAGCCATGGCGCTCTGCCAGCGCCAGGCAAAGTCCAAGGCGACCGCCTTTTTCGTCGACGCCAGCTGCCACCCGCAGACAATTGCGCTGATCGAAACCCGCGCCGCGCCGCTCGGCTGGTCGGTCGTTGTCGGCAATCCGTTCACCGATCTGGACCCGGTCGATGTCTTCGGCGCCATTTTCCAGTATCCCGGTACGCATGGCCAGGCGCATGATTTCTCCGGCCTGATCGCCCGCCTGCACCAGACCGGCGCGGTGGCGGCCGTCGCCGCCGACCTTCTGGCGCTAACGCTTCTGAAGTCGCCCGGCGAAATGGGCGCCGATATCGCCATCGGCTCCTCGCAGCGTTTCGGCGTACCGATGGGTTACGGCGGTCCGCATGCGGCCTTCATGGCGGTCAAGGATGCGCACAAACGTTCGATGCCTGGCCGTCTCGTCGGCGTCTCGGTCGATGCGCGCGGCAACCGCGCCTATCGCCTGTCGCTTCAGACTCGCGAGCAGCACATCCGCCGCGAAAAGGCGACGTCGAACATCTGCACGGCACAGGTTCTGCTCGCCGTCATGGCCTCCATGTACGGTGTCTTCCACGGACCGGAGGGCCTGAAGGCGATTGCTCAGCAGGTGCACAAAAAGGCCGTGCTGATGGCCAAGGGCCTGGAAAAGCTCGGTTACACGGTGGAGCCGGAAACCTTCTTCGACACGATCACCGTCGAGGTCGGCCACATGCAGGGCCTGATCCTGCGCGCCGCCGTTGCCGAAGGCGTGAACCTGCGCAAGGTGGGCACGACGAAGATCGGCATGTCGCTGGATGAACGCACGCGGCCGGTGACGCTCGAAGCCGTCTGGCGCGCCTTTGGCGGCAACTTCAAGGTCTCGGATTTCGAGGCAGATTATCGCCTGCCGAAGGATCTGCTGCGGACGTCCGCCTATATGACGCATCCGATCTTCCACATGAACCGCGCGGAAAGCGAGATGACCCGTTATATCCGCCGGCTGTCGGACCGCGATCTGGCGCTCGACCGGGCGATGATCCCGCTCGGCTCCTGCACCATGAAGCTCAATGCCACCGCGGAAATGCTGCCGATCACCTGGCCGGAATTTTCCGACATGCACCCGTTTGCCCCGGCTGAACAGGCTGCCGGCTACAAGGAGATGATCGAGGATCTGTCGGCCAAACTCTGCCAGATCACCGGTTATGATGCCTTCTCGATGCAGCCGAATTCCGGCGCGCAAGGGGAATATGCGGGGCTTCTGACGATCCGCAACTACCACATCGCGCGTGGCGACACACATCGCGATGTCTGCCTCATCCCCACCTCCGCGCATGGCACCAACCCGGCCTCCGCCCAGATGGTCGGCATGAAGGTGGTGCCGGTGAAGGCGAAGGACAACGGCGACGTCGATCTCGACGATTTCCGCGCCAAGGCGGAACAGTATTCCGCAAACCTTGCCGCCTGCATGGTGACCTACCCGTCCACGCATGGTGTGTTCGAAGAAACCGTCAGCGAGATCTGCGCCATCACCCATCAGCATGGTGGCCAGGTTTATCTCGACGGTGCGAACATGAACGCCATGGTGGGCCTGTCGCGTCCGGGCGATATCGGCTCCGACGTATCCCACCTCAACCTGCACAAGACCTTCTGCATTCCGCATGGCGGCGGCGGTCCCGGCATGGGTCCGATCGGCGTCAAGGCGCATCTCGCCCCTTACCTGCCCGGTCATCCGGAATGGGATGGACGTGAGGGCGCGGTTTCGGCAGCCCCGTTCGGATCGCCGTCGATCCTGCCGATCTCGTGGTCCTACTGCCTGATGATGGGTGGCGAAGGCCTGACCCAGGCGACGAAAGTGGCGATCCTCAACGCCAACTACATCGCCGCCCGTCTCGCAGGTGCCTATGACGTGCTCTACAAGTCCGCTGCCGGACGCGTGGCGCATGAATGCATCATCGACACCCGCCCGCTGGCGGCGTCGGCCGGCGTCACGGTGGATGATGTCGCCAAGCGCCTGATCGACTGCGGTTTCCACGCCCCGACCATGAGCTGGCCGGTTGCCGGCACGCTGATGATCGAGCCGACCGAATCCGAAACCAAGGCCGAGATCGACCGCTTCTGCGACGCCATGCTTGCGATCCGCGAGGAAGCGCGCCAGATCGAAGAGGGCAAGATGGACCGGGAGAACAACCCGCTCAAGAATGCCCCGCATACGGTCGAGGATCTCGTCGGCGAATGGACGCGGCCCTACTCGCGCGAGCAGGCCTGCTTCCCGCCGGGCTCCTTCCGCGTCGACAAATACTGGTCGCCGGTCAACCGCATCGATAATGTGTATGGCGACCGCAACCTCGTCTGCACCTGCCCGCCGATGAGTGACTATCAGGAAGCGGCTGAATAACGACCGGCCGTGATCGATCGCGAAGAAAAACAAGCTCTCCCTCGACCTCCGGGGGAGAGCTTTTTCGTTGCGCTTGCGAAGGCATGGTACCTCCCCTGGCTGCAGCGACCGCGCGGAAAACACGAAGCCGTGCCGCCAATGGACGGTTGGTTGCGGAATGATGAATCCGGTCTGTCGAGACTTCAAAGCCTTTACCCGTCATCAATCCTGATCGGTCAGACTGCGGGACAGGGTTTCGTCCGTGCCTATAATACGTGATCAGGCATATTTGCCTGGAGAGGTGGCAAGAGATGACGATCAGCGCCGTGACCACAACCGCACTGTCAGGCATGCAGGCAAATACTGTGCGGATCGCCACTGCGGCCAACAACATCGCCAATGCCGATACGATCGGCTATTCGCCCCTCTCCGCCCAATTCAGCACCGCCCCGACCGGCGGCGTTCAGGCGCATGTCACCGAGGATACAACCGTACCGCCAGACAGCACCACGATCGACCTTGCCGGGGAAATGACCGACCTGATCGGCGCCTCCCTGTCGTTCAAGGCCAATGCAGCGGTTTTCGAAACCGGCGCGGATCTGTGGGAGGCGCTGGCCACCATCAAACGCGACTGACTGCGTCCGACCCACCGCGATTGAACTCTATAGCTGACGCAAAGCCGTTTTTTTCTGTATATAGTGCCAACGTTGTCAAACCTCTGGGAATGCTTATGGATCTGTGGTCGGTCGCCATCTTCGCCGGAGCCCTGCTGCTGAACGCAGGCACTCCCGGTCCGAGCATTGCCGCGCTGGTATCGCGTGTGATGACCAGTGGCTGGCGCGACGTCATTCCTTTCGTTGCCGCCATGTGGGTCGGAGAAGTCGTCTGGCTCTCCATGGCGATGGCCGGGCTCACCGCGGTGGCGCAAACCTTCCAGCTGGGTTTCCACATTCTGAAATGGCTGGGTGTGGCCTATCTCTGCTGGCTGGCGTTCAAGATGTGGCAAAAGCCGGCAGACGCGAGCGGTGATGATCTTCCCCATCGCACCTCGCCATTGTCCATGTTCGGTGCGGGCATGGCGCTCACGCTGGGCAATCCGAAGATTGCCGTCTTCTACCTCGCCCTTCTTCCATCCCTGATCGACCTGTCGACCACGGGTCTGCGGGAATGGTCCGTCCTTGCCATGGTCACGCTCGTGACACTGGCAGCGATTGACCTCACCTGGATCTTCCTCGCCCACAAGGCGCGGCTTCTGTTGCGGACACCTCGGGCCACACGGCTCGCCAACCGGATCGGCGCGATCGCTCTTGGCGGGGCCGCTGCCGCAATCGCCACCCGCAACTGAACAATCTGAAGATCAGGAGCACATGGGCAAGACCTGGCGGACACTGCGGCCCGCCGGACCTATTTTATCCCACGAAAGCCCGCTCAATGACGAATTCGGCCGGCTTGTTGTTGGCGCCTTCGGTGAGACCTGCTTTTTCCAGCAATTCCTTGGTGTCCTTCAGCATAGCCGAGGAGCCGCAGATCATGCCGCGGTCGATGGCCGGGTCGAGCGGCGGCACGCCGAGATCGGTGTAGAGCTTGCCGCTTTCCATCAGGTCGGTGATGCGGCCCTGGAAGGGATAGTCCTCACGCGTCACGGTCGGATAATGCTTCAGCTTGTCGCCGACGATCTCGGCCAGGAATTCGTGGTTGCGGATCTCTTCCATCAGGTCGAAGCCGTATTTCAGCTCCGCCACCTCGCGGCAGGTATGGGTGAGGATCACTTCCTCGAATTTTTCATAGGTTTCCGGGTCGCGGATCAGGCTGGCAAAGGGGGCAATGCCGGTGCCGGTGGAGAACATGTAGAGCCGCTTGCCGGGGGTTAGCGCATCGAGCACCAGCGTGCCCGTCGGCTTCTTGCGCATCAGAACCGTATCACCCGGCTTGATCTTCTGCAGGTGCGAGGTCAGCGGACCATCCGGTACCTTGATCGAGAAGAATTCGAGTTCCTCGTCCCAGGATGGGCTTGCAATCGAATAGGCACGGTAGATCGGCTTCTCGCCGACCATCAGGCCGATCATCGCAAATTCGCCGGAGCGGAATCGGTAACCGGCCGGGCGTGTCATGCGAAAACGGAACAGACGATCGGTGTAATGCTCAACCGAAAGAACGGTCTCGGCATAGACGCCGTCCGGAATGGCTGCGGTCGCCTTCGGGGCAAAATCTTCGGTCTTGGCGGAAACGTTCATGCCGGTCGTCTCGTCTCGTTCGGTTTGGTTGCGTCCGCGAAATATACCATGCGCACGCACATTTGAAGGCATCCGCGTTCATATGCCGCGGATGCACTGGAAAAATATGCTTTTCCTACTCAGCTTTTCATCAGGCCGACCGACGGCGCCAGCTATAGGCCTCGCCCGCCGCTGCCGTACGGGCCGTTGGCTGGTAGTGCACGGAAATGCCCGGCAGCCGGTTTTCCGAAAGCCGCTTCAGTGCCGTGGCATTGGTTACGGCGAAGCTGTCGAAACCGCAGCGCAGCATCAGCGGCACCTGGTCGATCAGAACGTCGCCGACAGCGCGCAGCTCGTTTTTGTAACCGAGCCGCTCACGCAGCAGCGAGGCATGGCTGAAACCACGACCATCGTTGAAGGCCGGAAACTCGACAGCCACCAGTTCCAGGCGGTAAAGATAGGGCTCCAGTCGACGGACGTCGTCGGCCGGTTTGACCACAACGCCGAAGCCAACTTCGTTGCTGGTATCGGCCAACTCGATGAGTTGATCGATGGAGAGCAGCGGGCGCTCCTCGCCTTCTGCCTTCTTCTCGTCCGTCTCGATCACCCAGGGATCGTTCGCGACGAAACCGGTTTCTTTCCAGATGCGTGTCATGTGTCTATCCCCTGCCCTCAGGCCGCCTTTGCCGCTTCGCCGTAGAGCGCATCCTTGAACGGCTGCGGCCCGACGCGACGATAGGCGTCCAGGAAGGTTTCCTCCTTCGATAGGCGAAGACCGAGATAGGTATCGACCACCTTCTCCACGGCATCCGTCACCTTGTCCGGCTCGAAACCGCGGCCGATGATTTCGCCGATCGAGGTGTTTTCATCTGCCGAACCGCCGAGCGTGATCTGGTAGAGTTCGGCGCCCTTCTTTTCGACCCCGAGCAGGCCGATATGGCCGACATGGTGATGGCCGCAGGCATTGATGCAGCCGGAGATCTTGATCTTCAGCTCGCCGATCTCCGCCTGGCGTGCGGCAGAGCCGAAGCGCGAGGAGATCGCCTGTGCCACCGGGATCGAACGGGCATTGGCAAGCGCGCAATAGTCCAAGCCGGGACAGGCGATGATATCGGTGATCAGACCGGCATTGGCGGTTGCAAGCCCCTGCGCGACAAGCGCGCGGTAGACCGGCTCCAGGTCGGCCAGCGCCACATGCGGCAGGATGACGTTCTGCTCATGGCTGATACGGATCTCGTCGAAGGCATACTCTTCTGCGATGTCGGCAATCGCTTCCATCTGGACGTCGGTCGCATCGCCCGGAATACCGCCGATCGGCTTCAGCGAAATCGTCACCATGCCATAGTCCGGATGTTTGTGCGGCTGGACGTTCTGGTCCACCCAGCGGGCAAAAGCCTCGTCCGCCTTCTTCCAGCCGGCCAGCTGCGCCCAGCCTTCCGGCCGTTCGGCAAGCGCCGGCGGTGCGAAATAGGCCGTGATCGCCTGGATGTCGACCTCGGGCAGCTTCAGTTCGGTGCCCTGCAGGTGGGCGAACTCTTCCTCCACCTGACGGGCCAGTTCTTCCGTACCCGTCTCGTGCACGAGGATCTTGATACGTGCCTTGTATTTGTTGTCGCGCCGACCGTGCAGGTTGTACACGCGCATGATGGCAGTCGTATAGGAAAGCAGGTCCCCTTCCGGCAGGAAGTCGCGGATCTTCTTCGCCACCATCGGCGTGCGGCCCTGGCCACCACCGACATAAACGGCAAAACCGATCTCACCTTCCTCGTTCTTTTTCAGATGCAGACCGATGTCATGCACCTGGATCGCCGCACGGTCGCGCTCGGCGCCCGTCACGGCGATCTTGAACTTGCGCGGCAGGAAGGAGAATTCCGGATGCACGGAGGACCACTGGCGCAGGATTTCCGCGTAGGGGCGCGGATCGGCCACCTCGTCAGCGGCCGCACCGGCAAAATGGTCGGCCGTGACGTTACGAATACAGTTGCCGGAGGTCTGCAGCGCATGCATCTCGACAGAGGCCAACTCTGCCAGAATGTCCGGCGTGTCCGACAGTTTCGGCCAGTTGTACTGGATGTTCTGGCGCGTGGTGAAATGGCCGTAACCGCGGTCATATTTGCGGGCGATATGGGCCAGCATGCGCATCTGCCTGGAATTCAGCGTGCCATAGGGAATGGCAACCCGCAGCATATAGGCATGCAGCTGAAGATAAACGCCGTTCATCAGGCGCAGCGGCTTGAAGGCGTCCTCGGCCAGTTCGCCCGACAGGCGGCGCGCCACCTGGTCGCGAAACTGTTCCACGCGGGCGGACACGAAGGCGTGGTCGAACTCGTCGTAGCGGTACATGAAATTCCTCAGGCTGCGATGAAGGCGGGATCAGCGGGGGCATAACCGCTGGCATAATCCATGGTCGGGCCGGCGACGCGAATGCGCTCGCGCAGGCGCAGCGGCCGGATCTGGCCGGCGACCTCTTCCACCTCGATGACATTCACGTCAACAACGAGATTGGCGGAAAAATCGCGCTTGCCGATGGCTTCCAGCGAGGCTTCCGCCTCCGCGTGACGGGCGACCAGCGCATCCTGCAGCCGCTCCGTCCATTCACCGCTGGCATTCAGCCAGACGGCAATGCCGTCGGTCAACCGGTTGGCGGTCAGAACCTTGTCTGTCATTGCCTCTTGATCCCTGTCAGTCTGCGCGCGGCAACGGCCGTGCGTGTCACTCATTTTCGATGATTATGACAGAACGGCTCCTCCGCTTGAAGAAACGGCAATCCTTGCTCCTTGCTCCTCGCGTATTTCTGTTCCGGCAATGGCGAAGGCTTGAGAAAATGCACCCGGTTGCTCTTGGCGCATGGTCATCCACAGGATGGCTTGCCCGCTCGGCGGCAAATGCTGTTTCCTGCATCGCACACACGGCATAAGGTGGAGCGATCGAACCGCCTTTCCAAGGGATCACCGCCTGTGAGCACCAAGACCATCGCCGCCCGCCTTCTGGATGTGATCGAAGAGGATATCATTCCGCTGACGGCCAGGGGTGTTTCCCAGGGCAACAAGGTGTTCGGGGCGGCGATCCTGCGCAAGTCCGACCTGTCTCTGGTGCTGGCCGAAACGAATAACGAACTGGAAAACCCGCTCTGGCATGGCGAGGTGCACACGCTGAAGCGTTTCTACGAGATGGGCGAGGTTCCGGACACGAAGGAGCTGATCTTCCTCTCCACCCACGAACCGTGCACCATGTGCATGTCGGCGATCACCTGGGCGGGCTTCGACAATTTCTACTATTTCTTCAGCCACGAGGATTCGCGCGATGCCTTCGCCATTCCGCACGATCTGAAGATCCTGAAGGAGGTGTTCGATCTCGAACCCGGCGGCTATCGTCGCAACAACGCCTTCTGGAATTCCTTTGCGATAGCCGACCTGGCGGAGACGGAAGAGCCGGGGGAACGCGATGCGCTGAAGGCGCGGATCGCCGCGATCAAGACACGCTACAATGCGCTGTCCGACACCTACCAGGCGAACAAGGCCGACAACAAGATTCCGCTCAACTGACGCACTGCCCCGGAAAGGAACGAGGATGGAACCCTCCAAGGATATCGCACGCCTGCTCGACCTGATGGCAGCGCTGCGCCACCCCGAGACCGGCTGCCCCTGGGATATCGAGCAGAGTTTCGAGACAATCAAGCCCTACACGATCGAAGAAGCCTACGAGGTGGCGGATGCCATCGAGCGCAATGACATGGACGACCTGAAGGACGAGCTGGGCGACCTTTTGTTCCAAGTGGTGTTCCACGCGCAGATGGCCTCCGAAGCGGGCGAATTTTCGTTCGGCGACGTGGTGGAGGCGGTGATGACCAAGATGATCCGCCGCCATCCGCATGTCTTTGCCCGCTCCGATGTCTCGACGCCGGACGCGGTGAAGGTGCAGTGGGACGAGATCAAGGCGGCGGAAAAACGCGAACGGACTGAGCGGCGGGCGCGCCGTGGCATCACGGAGGATTTCAAGGCCGGCTTCCTCGGCTCCGTCCAGCGCAGCCAGCCGGCGCTCACCGAGGCACTCAAACTGCAGGAACGGGCCGCCAAGGTCGGTTTCGACTGGTCGGAGGCTGAACCGATCCTCGACAAGATCGAGGAGGAAATTGCCGAACTGCGCGAGGCGCTGAAGGCGGGCGCACCGGAGAAGGTCAAGGACGAACTCGGCGACCTGATCTTTGCACTCGTCAATATCGGGCGGCATGTGAAGGCGGATCCGGAACAGGCGCTGCGCGGAACGAATACAAAATTCCGACATAGATTCAGATACATCGAGACATCTCTTCAAGCAGATAATGTATCACTTGAAGAGGCAGATCTCGACCAGATGGAAGCGCTCTGGCAGGAAGCGAAGACCGTACCGCACGGGCGCGAGTGACGCTGATGTCGGTGCTGCGGCGCATTCCCGTTCTGGCAGCCGGTCTTGCCCAGGTATTGGCGGCAGCCTTCGGTCTGGCGCTTACGTGGAGCCTCGCCGGAACGCTTGAACCCGGCCTGCTGCGGGGGCTGGCGCTCAGTCTGCAATGCGTTGTGGCTTTTGCTTTTACCCTGCTGTTTCGCCTGCCATCCTGGTGGCTATGGATCGCCGTGTTGTTTCCGCTGGCGCTCCAGGTCGGACTGTCGCTCGACAACCTGCCGGCCTGGCCGTTCGGTATCGCCTTCGTGGCTCTGGCGCTCGTCTTTTCCAACACGGCACGCGAGCGGGTGCCGCTTTACCTGACGAACCGGGCGACGGCGGAGGCACTTGCAGCTCTGATGACGGAAAAGAAGGCGACACGGTTCATCGATCTCGGGTCAGGCCTTGGCGGTGTCGTGCGTGCGCTGGATGGAGGCGGTCGTATCGCCCGCGGTGTCGAGACGGCACCCCTCTCCTGGCTCGTCTCCTGGTGTCTGTCGAAACTCTCCGGCCGGGGAACGATCCTGCGGCAGGACCTCTGGTCGACGGACCTCTCTCAGGAGGATATCGTCTACGCCTTCCTGTCACCGGAGCCGATGCCAGAACTTTGGGAAAAGGCGCGCCGCGAGATGAAGACCGGTAGCCACCTCGTCTCCAACAGCTTTGCCGTGCCCGGCGTCGAGCCGGACGAGGTATGGGAACTGTCCGACCGCCGCAGGACGCACCTCTTCATCTATGCGATCAAACGCGACCAGGAGGCCTGACGGGAGCACTCAGCGCTCCCAGTCTTCCTTGGCTGGCACAGGAAAGAGGCCGAGCTTTCGCTCCAGCGCATTGGCCTGTTCTTCCGAAAGCTGCAGATCGAAGGCAACCGATCCGTCCTCGCGATCCTCACGCGCCTGAACCATGGCGTTTTCGTAGACCCAGGACATCAACGACAGCTTTTCCGGCGGCAGAACCACGGTGGTTTCCGTCAGCACACCGGACAGGCGGCGCGAAATCTCCGCCATCAGGGCGTCAATGCCCTCGCCGTTGATCGCCGAGACCGCCATGACGTTCGTGCGGCCCGCCGCCTTCTCCGCCACCGCATCATGTGCCTCGGGTTCCAGCCGGTCGATCTTGTTCCACACTTCGAGAATGCGCTCGTCGCGCTCCTTCTCGTCAATGCCGAGATCATCGAGGATCCGCAGAACGTCGGCGGATTGCGCCGAATTGTCGGGGTCAGACATGTCGCGCACATGCAGGATCAGGTCCGCCTCCAGCACCTCTTCGAGCGTTGCCCGGAAGGCGGCAACCAGATGCGTCGGAAGATCCGAAATGAAACCAACGGTGTCCGACAGGATGACCGTGCGTCCATGCGGCAGCTTCATGCGGCGAAGCGTCGGGTCGAGCGTGGCAAACAGCATGTCTTCCGCCAGTACACCGGCGCCGGTGATGCGGTTGAACAAGGTCGACTTGCCGGCATTGGTATAACCGACGAGTGCCACGATCGGATGCGGCACCTTGCGGCGTTTTGCCCGGTGCAGCTGGCGCGTTCGCACCACCTGCTCCAGTTCACGCTCCAGCTTCAGGATACGTTCCTGCAGAAGCCGGCGGTCGGCTTCGATCTGGGTTTCACCTGGACCACCCATAAAGCCTGCACCACCGCGCTGGCGTTCAAGGTGCGTCCAGCTGCGCACCAGGCGGCCCTTCTGGTAGTTCAAATGAGCGAGATCGACCTGCAGCGTGCCTTCCTTGGTGGAGGCACGGCGGCCGAAGATTTCGAGGATGAGGCCGGTGCGGTCGATGACCTTCGCCTGCCATTCCTTTTCGAGGTTGCGCTGCTGGACCGGTGTCAGCGGATGATCGACGATGACGAGACCCGCATCGTGTTCGTCGAGCAGATGTTTGATCTCCTCGATCTTGCCGGTGCCGATCAGTGTCGCGGGGCGCGGCTGGCTGACCTGGACGATCAAGCCTTGCACGATCGTCAGGTCAATGGCGCGTGCAAGGCCGATCGCCTCTTCGAGGCGGCTTTCGTCCGAGCGGCGCGGCGGGGGCGCAAGGACCTCACCAGCCGCCGGGCTCGCCTGTCTTGGTTGTTTGAGAACCGGCACCAGAACGAGCGCGCGCATGTCGTCGCGGCGGCGCTCCAGTTCGGGGATCAGGGTTTCCTGTGTGGTGTCACGTGTGGCTATTGCCGTCTTCCTCTATCTTTCCGGCGTTGTCCGACCGTTCGGGCAGCGCATGGGCGATGACTGACCCACAAACGGCAGAACCGCCGACAGGGCCGGCGGTTTCAATTCGTTGCGGTGAGGACGTAAAACACACGTCCCTCGTCCCGACATAAGTGGTTGCTCGACCGGCATGTTTCAACCGGCCCGCTCCGTGTCGGGAGGCTTCGAGACCTCAGGCCGCGCCTTCTTCGGTTTCGAACATCTGCAGGGGCTGGCCTGGCATGATGGTCGAGATTGCGTGCTTGTAGACCAGCTGCGAATGTCCATCGCGGCGCAGCAACACGCAGAAATTGTCGAACGAGGTCACAACCCCCGTCAGTTTCACACCATTGATCAGGAATATGGTGAGAGAGATCTTCTGTTTTCTCACCGTGTTGAGAAACAGATCCTGAAGATTCTGAGAACGTTCCGCCATAGCGCCGCTTCTTTCTTTTTTGCCGACCAGGGCGGTCGGGATATTGATCACGCTCGGAAAAGAGGAAACGGAAACCCTCTCCTGCCTCCGTAGTCCGCAAGCTTGGTTAGCAAATCGATGTCTTTTTCGCAACGCCGAATAGAGGGGTTGATCAGGTGTCGGACAGCCACGCCTTGACCGACCGCGTGTCGGCTGCCACGACTGCGACGTCATCCACAGATTTCTTGTCAAACGACCCGTTTTCGGCCTTTCGCAGGGTTCGATCAGAAATACTGGATGGAAACCCGGAACAGCTGTTCCACGTCCTTCACCGATTTAGCGGTGGAGAACAGGACGACGCGGTCCTTCGCCTTGATCTTCGTGTCGCCGCTCGGGCGGATGACGGTTCCGTTTCGATAGATCGCCCCGATGCGGATACCGGCCGGCATCTGCAATTCGCGAAACGGACGGCCGACGAGCGGCGAGGTTTCCAGCGCTTCCGCCTCGATCACCTCGGCCGCACCGTTCTGCACGGCATAGACCGAACGAATGCGGCCCTTGCGGACGTGCTGGAGAACGCGCGAGATCGTCACGGCACGCGGGTTGATCAGCGAATCGATGTTGAGCGAGCGCGTCACCTCTCCGAGCGACGAGGAGTTGACGAGCGCGAGATTGGACTTGCAGCCGAGCGCCTTGGCCATGACGGCGCCGAGAATGTTCACCTGATCATTGTTGGTCAGCGTCACCATCAGGTCGGCGTCCTGGATATCGGCCTGCTGCAGGATGTTCTGGTCGAGCGACGAGCCATGCAGGACGACAGCGTGGCGCAGCTGCTCCGACACGGTCACGGCACGTTCACGGTCGCTTTCGATGATCTTGATTCGGGTCTTCGGCTGCATCTCCTCGATGCGCCGCGCCACATAGTGGCCGATATTGCCCGCCCCGGCGATGACGATCCGGGCCGCCTCCTGCTCCTCGTGCCCGAAGAGACCAAGCGTGCGGCGCGTGTGGTCGCGCTGGCAGATGACATAGGCGAGATCGCCCGCCTGGAGCTGGTCGGCGGAGCGCGGCACCGTCAAGCGCCCCTGTCGGAAGATGCCGACGACCGTCGCGATGAGATCCGGAAACAGCTGGCTCAGCTGTTCGAGCGGCGTGTTGATGACCGGGCAATCCTCCATGCACTCGATCGCCACCATGGCGATATTGTCATCAGCAAACCGGACGACGTCGGTCGCACCGGGGAAGGAAATGCGGCGCAGTACCATCTTGCCGACTTCGATCTCGGGCGAGATCGTGACATCGATCGACATGTTCTTGCTGCTGAACAGGTCGGCATATTCCGGCAGAAGGTAACTCTGCGCGCGGATGCGGGCGATCTTTGTCGGCACGCTGAACAGGGCATGCGCCACCTCGCAGGCAACGATGTTGACCTCGTCGTAGAGCGTCACCGCGATGATCATGTCGGCCTGTTCCGCACCGGCCTTCGACAGGACGTCCGGATGCGCGCCGTGGCCGACATAACCGCGCACGTCGAGCGTATCGGTGATGACATTGATCAGCGCCGCCGAAGTATCGATGACCGAGACGTCGTTGTCTTCCTGCGACAGACGTTCGGCAATGCCGTAACCGACCTGCCCCGCCCCGCAAATTATGACCTTCATTCTCCGTCTTCCTCCGCCGGGCGATGCGATTCACGTGCCCCGGCGAAGATGGCTTAAACGCCGAGCGACTTCAACTTGCGATGCAATGCCGAACGTTCCATGCCGACGAATTCGGCGGTACGCGAGATATTGCCGCCGAAACGGTTGATCTGCGCCACGAGATAATCCCGCTCGAACATTTCACGCGCTTCGCGAAGCGGCAGTGTCATGATGTGATGATCGCCCTTTGTCGAGACCTTCGGCAGCATATCCCCGAGATCCTGCGGCAACATGTCTGCCGAGATCGGCGTATCCGGCCCATCGGTGCGGGCGAGAATCATCAACCGCTCGATATTGTTGCGCAGCTGACGGATGTTTCCAGGCCAGTCATGCGCCTGGAGAACCGCCATGGCGTCCTCACCGATCTTGCGCGGGCGAATGCCGGCCTGTTCGGAAATCTGGCGCATGAACATGTCGACGAGGAAGGGAATGTCCTCACGCCGCTCGGCAAGCGCCGGCACCTTGACCGGTACCACCGCGAGGCGATGATAGAGGTCCTCGCGAAACACGCCTTCGGCGATCAGGCTTTCCAGATTGTAGGCGGTCGAGGAGATGATGCGCACATCCACCTTCACCCGCTTGGAACCGCCGACCCGCTCAAACTGCTGATCGACGAGAACACGCAGGATGCGGTTCTGCGTCTCACGCGGCATTTCGCCCACTTCGTCGAGATAGAGGATCCCGCGATGGGCCTCTTCCAGCGCGCCGATCTTGCGCGGCTGACCCGGACCGCCTTCGGTTCCGAACAGCGCGATCTCCATGCGATCCGGCGTGATCGTCGCCGCATTCAGCGCAACGAAGGGCCCGCCCGCCCGGCTCGATTTCTTGTGGATCATTCGCGCCACCAGTTCCTTGCCGGAACCGGAGGGTCCGAAGATCATGATGCGGCTGTTGGTCGGCGCGACCTTTTCGATGTTCTGGCGCAGCTGGGAAATAGCAACCGATGTGCCGATCAGCTCGGCGGCATCGCCGGTGCGTTTCTTCAATTCAGTCACTTCGCGCTTCAGCTTCGAATTCTCGAGCGCGCGCTCGGCGATCAGGATCAGGCGGTCGGCCTTGAAGGGCTTTTCGATGAAATCGAAGGCACCGCGCTTGATCGCCGAAACCGCGGTTTCGATATTGCCATGACCGGAGATCATCACCACCGGCAGGTCCGGGTGTCGCGAGCGGATCTCGTCCAGCAGCGCCAGCCCGTCCAGCTTGCTGCCCTGCATCCAGATGTCGAGGAAGACCAGGCGCGGCACGCGATCCGAAATCGCCGCCAGCGCGCTGTCGCTGTCATGGGCGACACGGGTTTCATGGCCCTCGTCGGACAGAATGCCCGACACGATATCACGGATGTCGGCCTCGTCATCCACGACCAGAATATCAGACGCCATATGCCACTTCCTTATTGCCTGTTTCGGCAGAGCCAGCCCCTTGGGCGTGCGGCAAGACAACCCGGATCATGGCGCCCTTGCCATGATCGAAATCCACGGGTGCGTCATGCAGCTCGAGCTGCCCGCCGTGTTCTTCAATGATCTTCTTGACGATGGCGAGGCCAAGCCCAGTGCCCTTCTCGCGCATCGTCATGTAGGGCTCCAGAATGCGGTGGCGGTTTTCCACCGGCAGGCCGTTGCCGTTGTCGATAACATCAACGCAGAACTGCTCCCGGGCCTCGTCGTACCGCGCCCGGACCAGCACCTTGCGGCCATCCCGCTCCGCATCGCTCGGCACCGCCTCGATCGCCTCCACGGCGTTCTTGATGAGGTTGCCAAACGCCTGGCCGAGCATGCGCGAATCGAACAGTCCGACAAGCGGCGTGTCACCCAGCTCGCGCAGGAACTTGACGTGGCTTGCGCCCATCTCGCGCAGGAAGATCGCATCGCGCAGGATGTCGCGCAGATCCGACTGTTCCTTGGCCGGTTTCGGCATGCGCGCAAAGGAGGAGAACTCGTCCACCATGCGGCCGATATCGCCCACCTGGCGCACGATCGTATCGGTGCACTGATCAAAGACCGCACGGTCATTTTCGTCGATCTGCTTGCCGTAGCGCCGCTTCAGGCGCTCAGCCGAAAGCTGGATCGGCGTCAGTGGGTTCTTGATCTCGTGGGCGATTCGCCGCGCCACGTCCGCCCAGGCGGTGGAGCGCTGGGCGATCACCAGGTCGGTGATGTCGTCGAGCGTGATGACGTAGGATTCGGCGCTGCTGCGGCTTTCCTCGCGGGTGACCTGCACGGAGAGCGTCCGCTCCTTGCCGCCGCGCATCAGGTTGACCTCCTTGCGCAGATCGCTGCGCGAACGCACCGTCGCTTCGCGCAGCACCTGCTCGATCTCAGGGGCGACATCGACGAGTTGCGCGCCGATCAACGCATCGGTCGGCAGGCCCAGGAAGTCTTCGGCCGAGCGATTGACGATGCTGATCCGGTGATCGTCCTCGACGCCGATCACAGCAGCCGTCACCCCGGAAAGCACCGCCTCGATGAAACGACGACGGTCATCCATCTCGTCCTTGGCAACGAGGATTTCGTCGCGCTGGCTGCGGATCTGCGAGATCATCTTGTTGAAGGTGCGCGACAGATTGCCGACATCGCCATCGGCGGCCCTTACCGGCACAACCACATTCATATTGCCTGTCGCAACGTTGTCGGCTGCCGAGATCAGCAGGCGGATCGGCCGCACGATACGGTCGGCGACCGCAATGGCCGTCCAGATGGCGGCAAGCAGCACGATCAGCGCAAAACCGAGATACAGCACCGCAAAGGCGACCTGCAGGCTCATGCGCCCGGCTTCCATCGCCTGGTATTCTGCCCGGTTGTCCTCCATCAGGCGCATGGCCGCCATGACCTTCGGATCAACCGCCCGAATGGTGTAGAGGAAAGCGCCCGGTATGGCATCGAGCTTGATGATGGCGCCAACGAGATTGGTGACACCCGGCGGAATGAGTGTGGGCTGTCCGGCGGCCGAACTTGCCAGGGCGTCGGAGGGAACCGCCGGCAGCGGCCGTTCCGTCTCGATATCGGCCTGGGCAATCGCTGCACCGTCCTCGCGGACCAGGAAGGCGCCCAGCATGCCACGGCCCTTCGCCTGGCGTGTCATCATGTCGACGAAACCGGTGCGGTCGAGGTAGAACATCGCGCGATTGCGCTCGAGGTCATTCGCCATCGAGACCGTCTGGCCCTGCAGGTAGCTGGCGTTTTCCAGCATGTAGGCGCGCGCCACGTCGAGCGACGACTGGACAATCGACTGCGTGCGGAGCGAGAACCAGCGGTCCAGGCCGACATTCAGGGTGACGCTGGCGAAAATGGCGACCAGAACGGCCGGCGTGATCGCGACAATCGAAAACAGGACAACGATGCGCACATGCAACCGCGCGGCCGCACGGCCACGTTTGCGCGCCTTCAGGAGACGGCCGACCTCGCGACCGATCAGGTAGATCAGCCCAAGGACAAAGAAGGCGTTCAGGACGGCGGAGGCGATCACGACATTCGTCGTCGGGGCAACGGGCGTCACCCCCATCAGTACGAATAGCGTCAGGACAGCGCACGAGAGCGCTCCGCCGGCGAGCACGAGGCCCGGCAGCGCGAAGACCGCGCGCCGATCCTGCACGGACACCGCCAGGTCGTCACTGGCCGTTGTCGGCGATCCTTCCGTCATACGCTGTCTTCCCTCTCCACCGGGCGTCGCCGCCCCGGAGGTCTGGCGTCAGCCCGGGAAGAGCCGACGCAAGATCGGATTGAAGTTTCTGCCGCATGTCTCCCCCAGTCCGTTCGACATGTAGCCTGCGTGACTGTGGAGCAACACTTTGTGGCGAAAATGCAACGAGCCCGGATCGGGTGTCAAGCGCCCGACGGTCAGGCCGTGCGCGAACTGCGATAAACGGAAACGCCAAGTTCCCTAATTTTCTTGCGCAGCGTGTTACGGTTGAGGCCCAAAAGATCGGCCGCCTTGATCTGATTGCCTCGCGTGGCGGTCAAAGCGGCGAGAATCAGCGGGTACTCCATTTCCGTCAGAACCCGGTCATAGAGGCCCGGCGGCGGCAAACCGTCGCCAAAACTGGCGAAATAGGTGCGCATATTCTCTTCCACCGCCTGGGAGATCGTCAGGTTGCCGGGACGCGCACCCATCTTGTCGATCGGACTGTCAGGCACATCCGCGCGCAACTCCTGATCGATGATTTCGCGGGAGATAACATCCTGTGGATAAAGGGCCATCAGGCGCCGCACGAGGTTCTCCAGCTCGCGCACATTGCCGGGCCAGGCATAGGACTTCATGATGTCGAGCGCTTCGGTATCGAAACGCTTGGCGTCCAGACCTTCCTTTTCACCCTGCTGGATGAAGTGGCGGACCAGATCCGGAATGTCCTCGGCGCGATCCCTGAGCGGCGGCAGGCGCAGCGGCACGACGTTCAGGCGATAATAGAGGTCCTCGCGGAAAAGCCCCTGATTGATCAGCTGCTTCAGATCCTTGTTGGTGGCAGCGACGATGCGCACATCGGTGCGGATCGGCGTGCGCCCGCCAACCGTCGTATATTCGCCCTGCTGGAGAACGCGCAGCAGGCGCGTCTGCGCATCCATCGGCATGTCGCCGATTTCGTCGAGGAACAGCGTGCCGCCTTCGGCCTGCTCAAAACGGCCGGTCGAGCGGTTCTGCGCGCCGGTGAAGGCGCCCTTTTCGTGGCCGAACAGCTCCGATTCGATCAGGTCGCGCGGAATGGCCGCCATGTTGATCGCGACGAAGGGGCCGTTGCGGCGTTTGCCGTAATCATGCAGCGCGCGCGCCACCAGTTCCTTGCCGGTGCCGGACTCGCCGGTGATCATCAGCGTCAGGTCCGTCTGCATCAGGCGGGCCAGCACACGGTAGATTTCCTGCATCGCTGCCGAACGACCAACGAGCGGCATGCCGTCCTGCGTGTCGTCGTCGAGCTTGGCGGGCTTGCGCTTCGGCTCGGCGAGTGCACGGCCAATGATGGCGATCAGCTCCGTCAGGTCGAACGGCTTCGGCAGATAGTCATAGGCGCCCTTTTCCGAGGCCTTGATCGCCGTCATGAAGGTGTTTTGCGCGCTCATGACCAGAACCGGCAGCTCCGGCCTCGACTTCTTGATGCGCGGCAGAAGGTCGAAGGCGTTTTCGTCCGGCATCACCACGTCGGTGACGACGAGGTCACCCTCACCCGCCGAAATCCAGCGCCACAACGTGGCGGCATTTGAGGTGATGCGCACGTCGTAGCCGGCGCGGGTCAAGGCCTGGTTCAAGACGGTCCGGATGGCCGCGTCGTCGTCGGCGACAAGGATCGTAGCGGTCATTTCAAGCTTCCTGTCGTGGTCATGGACGGCCCTCGTCAAAAGAGCCTGCATCCTTGTGCATGGGCATCAATACGCGAAAAATGGTCCGGCGCGCCTGGCTGTCGCATTCGACAATGCCGCCGTGGCCGCCGATGATCTTGGCAACCAGTGCGAGACCGAGGCCGGAACCATTCGTCTTGGTGGTGATGAACGGATCGAACAGGTGCGGCAGAAGATCGCTCGGCACGCCCGGCCCGTTGTCGATGACGCAGAATTCCAAGGGCAGCGAGATCTTTTCCCGCGTTCCCGCAACCGAAAGCCGGATGCCGGGCCGATAGGCCGTCGTCAGCATGATCTCGCCGTCCGGCTGCCCGCCGATCGCTTCGGCGGCATTCTTGATAAGGTTCAGAAACACCTGCACCAGCTGGTCGCGGTTGGCATAGACCGGCGGCAGCGAGGGATCGTAGTTTTCGAGGATCTTGATGTCGCGGCCGAAACCGGCCTTGGCGACCGCCTTCACATGATCGAGCACCGAGTGGATGTTGAGCGGCACGCGATCGACCGGGCGTTCGTCGGAAAACACCTCCATCCGGTCGACCAGCGAGACGATCCGGTCGGTTTCGTCGCAGATCAGCCGGGTGAGCGAACGGTCCTCATCGGCCACCGAGCTCTCGAGAAGCTGGGCGGCGCCGCGGATGCCGGACAGCGGGTTCTTGATCTCATGCGCCAGCATGGAGGCAAGGCCGGTGACCGAGCGGGCGGCGGCGCGATGCGTCAGCTGGCGGTCGATCTTGTCGGCCATGGTGCGTTCCTGGAAGACCACCACCACAGAACCCGGCTCACTGACGACCGGCGCCACGTAGAGGTCGACCAGCTTGTCCTGGCCGAGGCGTGGCGACGAGAGGTCGACGCGATATTCATTCACCGGCGCCTTGCGGTCGCGCACCTGATCGATCAGAGCCAGCAGCGGGCTGCCGAAGGGAATGAAGGTCGAGATCTTGTTGCGGGCGAGATGGGCGGCGCTAGCGCCAAAAAAGGCCTCGGCCTCCCAATTGGCGAAAGCGATCATGCCCTCCTGGTTCACCAGCACCACGGGGTTCTGAACCGAGTTCAGCACCGCCATGGCCAGCGCATTGGCGCCTTGATCGGCGTGGTTCGCGCTCATGCGGCCTCCTTGCAGGGTTCGCCGGTGGCCTCTGAGAGCGCGCGCTGAAGGATCTTCAGCACTTGCTCCGGGTTCTTTTCTGTCATCAATGCCGCCTTTTCCTGCGGATCCATATCCGGTGCGTTGCGGTCGAGATACCAGGCCACATGCTTGCGGGCATGGCGCAGGCCGGCCTCGCGACCATAAAAGCCGAGCATCATCTCGTAATGTTCACAGGCAACCGCCGCCCGCTCGGCCGCCGGCGGCTCGCGCCGTCCCGCCAGCACGCCGCAATGCCAGGGCCGTCCTTGTGCGCCGCGGCCGATCATCACCGCATCGGCGCCCGATCGCTGCAGGATGCTGATGGCGTCTGCTTCCGTTTCCACGTCGCCATTGGCGATCAGCGGAATGCGGGTGGCATCGCGGACGGGGCGGATCGCATCCCAATCGGCACGGCCTTCGTAGAACTGCATGCGCGTGCGCCCATGCACCGTGATCAGCTGCACGCCGGCCTGTTCGGCCCGCGCGGCGATGTGCGGTGCATTGATGGAGTTCTCATCCCAGCCAAGGCGCATCTTGACGGTGACCGGTACCTTCACCGCCGCCACCACGGCCTCGATCAGGGACAGCGCATGATCGGGGTCGCGCATCAGCGCCGAGCCGGAATAGCCGCCGGTCACCTTCTTCGCCGGACACCCCATGTTGATGTCGATGATATCGGCGCCATTGGCTTCCGCAATGCGGGCCGCCTCCGCCATGAAGTGCGCCTCGCGCCCGGCAAGCTGCACCATGTGTGGACGAATGCCGGTGCCCTTCAGGCGTTCCCAGGATTCACCCTTGTTGTGTGCCAGTTCGCGGCTTGCGACCATCTCCGTGACCACCAGACCGGCGCCATAGCGCCAGGCGAGCTGGCGAAACGGCAGGTCCGTCACGCCGGACATCGGCGCCAGCACGATGCGGTTGCGGATGACGACCGACCCGATGGCAACAGGCGATGCAAGATCGAAGGGACTCAATTGATGATCTTTCGGGCACATGAGATTTGTGCACTATTTTTATTCAGTGTTTGCGCGTTTGCCAAGAGCTAATCCCAGTGTGCGTTATTTCTAGGCGACATGCTGGAAAAGGTGCTTTTGAGTCTATAGTTCTCGACTGTCAATTCCTCATGTCAATCAAATCCCTAAGGGTGCCCGGATCCAACCACGCATGATCATTGGAACAGTCATCGTTGCCGCCGGACGCGGCGAACGCGCCGGAACGCCGCAAGAAGGGCCGAAACAGTATCGCCGGATCGGCGGCGAGCCGGTGATCCGGCACACCCTGCGCCAGTTCCTCACCTGGCAGCAGGCCGGGCCGATCGTCGTCGTCATCCACCCGGATGACCAGACGCTGTTTGCCGAGGCGTGCGAGAACCTGGCTGAGGCTGGGCGCATCCTGACGACGTTCGGCGGCGCGACGCGGCAGCAATCGGTCCTCGAAGGCCTGCGTTGCCTTTCGCAGACGGACGCCACGCATGTGATGATCCACGATGCCGCACGACCGTTCATTGGCCACGACCTTCTGAACCGTATCGCAGCCGAACTCGAGAGCGGCGAGGCCGCCGTGCTTCCGGCCCTTCCCGTCACGGACACGCTGAAGCGGGCGGGCCTCGACGCGACCGTCGAAACCACCGTCGCGCGCGCCGGCCTCTGGGCGGCACAGACCCCACAGAGTTTTGCACTGCCTGCGATCCTGGATGCCCATCTACGGGCGGCCTCTTCGGACCGCCACGACTTCACCGATGACGCATCGATTGCCGAATGGGCAGGAATTCCGGTGCGACTGGTCGAAGGTTCGCCCGACAATGTGAAACTGACGCTTAGACGAGACATCACCATGGCCGATGAAAAACTGTCCCGCCACCCTGCCCTGCCGGATGTCCGCACCGGCAATGGTTATGACGTCCACCAGCTCGTCGAAGGTGATGGCGTGACGCTTTGCGGCGTGTTCATGCCGCATGACCAGAAGCTCAGCGGCCACTCCGATGCCGATGTTGCGCTGCACGCGCTGACGGATGCCCTGCTCGCTACCTGCGGCGCGGGTGACATCGGTGATCATTTCCCGCCATCCGACCCGCAGTGGAAAGGCGCCGCCTCGCGGATCTTCCTCGCCCATGCGGCGGAGATCGTCCGCCAGCACGGCGGCATCATCACCAATGCCGATGTCTCGATCATCGCGGAGGCCCCGAAGGTGGGCCCGCACCGTGAGGCGATGCGACAGAACCTCTCGGATATCCTCGGCATTTCGATCGACCGTTGTTCGATCAAGGCGACGACCAACGAAAAGATCGGTTTCATCGGTCGCAAGGAAGGCATTGCCGCCATCGCCACGGCAACCGTCGTCTACGGGGTGCTGTCCTCATGACCGCCCTCCCGCCGGATAGTGTTCAGCTCGCCGAACAGGTCATTGCCGCCTACCGCGACAGGGGCTGGATGATCGCAACGGCAGAATCCTGCACCGGCGGCCTGATTGCCGGGGCGCTGACGGAAATCGCCGGCTCCTCCGCCGTGGTCGACCGCGGTTTCATCACCTACAGCAATCAAGCGAAGATGGATCTTCTGGGCGTGATGCCCGTAACGCTCGACGCTTATGGCGCAGTCTCATGCGAAACGGCGCTGCAGATGGTCAAGGGTGCGCTTTGGCGCTCAGCCGCCGATTGCGCCGTTGCAGTGACGGGGATTGCCGGTCCTGGCGGCGGCTCGAGCGAGAAGCCCGTCGGGCTCGTCCATCTCGCAGCCTTGAGCCGCGGCGGCAGGATGATCCACCGCGAGATGCGGTATGGTGATCTCGGCCGAGACCGCGTGCGGCTCGCCACGATCCACACCGCGCTCGAACTTCTGCTGGAGCTTGTTCAGGCGTAGATCTTGTCCGCACGCGCCTCGAAGGCTTCGGCGAACATGCGGAAGGCACGATCAAACATGGAGCCCATCACTGCGCCAAGAATGCGGCTCTTGAATTCGTAGTCGATGTAGAAGTCGACCACGCAGCCCTGCGGTGCCGGCTGGAACCGCCAGCGGTTGTCGAGATACTTGAACGGACCTTCGATGTATTTCACATCGATGACCAGTTCCGCCGGATTGAGCAGGACCTGGGTGGTGAAGGTTTCGCGGATCGCCTTGTATCCGACCGTCATATCGGCCAGAAGCAGCGTCTTCCCATCACGTTCCTTGCGCGAGCGCACGGTCAGCGCATCGCAGAGCGGCAAGAACTGGGGATATTTCTCCACATCGGCGACAAGCGCGAACATGTCTTCCGGAGAATGTCTGACGGGGCGGTGATTTTCAAACTTCGGCATGGGTTTCAGCTAATGGCGAACAGGATCATTGGCAAGTGACAGTTGGTCGCTGCACCAGCCTTTCCCCGACGCACTGGTGTTGAAGCGTCAAAACAGCGCTCGCCCGGCATAGAGCAGATGTACCGCATTTACTATTCTTCCCTCGGCTTAAAATTGTCTTTCAGCAAAGTCTTGACGAAACAACGTCACGAATGTGATCAAGGGCGAAAAGAGATGCCCACATCGGCAGAGAGACAAAGTCCGGCGTTGCATAGAGTACAGGACATACGACATGGATGATTTCACGCATATCATGCAATTGCTCGAGGGGGCTCGGCAACTTGCGGACATGAACAAGCTGCCGGTGCTTGCCTACCTCGTCGGCGTTGCCAAGGAAGAAGCACGGGCACACCGTTTTGCCCTGCGAGAAAGGAAGAACGGAGAAACCAGGACCGTCTGTCACAAGGAAACCTGACAGGTCTTTCTGTTTGCCTCGCGCGCCTTTGCCTTCCAGAAAAGAATCCGCGACAGGTTTTGCTGCGCTTGGCCATTCGGTGGCGGCGGCCGATAAAAGCGCCGTCACCGGCGCCCCTTATTCGGCTGCCGCCAGCACCTTCTTTTCGCGGGCCGCCTTCAACCGGGCGAAATCATCACCGGCATGGTGCGAGGAACGCGTGAGCGGGCTCGACGAGACCATCAGGAAGCCCTTGGTATAGGCGACGGTCTCGTAGGACTTGAATTCTTCCGGCGTAACGAACTTTTCGACCTTGTGATGTTTGCGGGTCGGCTGGAGATACTGGCCGATCGTCAGGAAATCGACGTCTGCGGTGCGCAGGTCGTCCATCAGCTGCAGGACTTCGTTGCGCTCTTCGCCGAGGCCGACCATGATGCCGGACTTGGTGAACATCGTCGGGTCGAGTTCCTTCACCCGCTGCAGCAGGCGCACCGAATGGAAGTAGCGCGCGCCGGGGCGTACCGTCAGGTAATTGCCGGGCACGGTTTCCATATTGTGGTTGAAGACATCGGGCTTGGCGGCGACGACACGCTCCAACGCGCCCGGCTTCTTCAAAAAGTCCGGCGTCAGGATCTCGATCGTCGTCATCGGCGAGGCGGCGCGGATCGCCCAGATCACCTTCTCAAAGTGCTCGGCGCCGCCATCCTCCAGATCGTCGCGGTCGACGGAGGTGATGACGACGTGGCTGAGCCCCATCTGGCGCACGGCCTTGGCCACGTTTTCCGGCTCGTCCTGATCCAGCGCGTTCGGCTTGCCTGTCGCCACGTTGCAGAAGGCACAGGCGCGCGTACAGATCTCGCCCATGATCATGAAGGTCGCGTGTTTCTTGTCCCAGCACTCGCCGATGTTCGGGCAGCCGGCCTCCTCGCAAACGGTCACCAGCTTGTGGCTGCGCACCAGTTCACGGGTTTCCTGATAGCCCTTGGACGTCGGCGCCTTGACGCGGATCCACTCGGGCTTGCGCATGACTTCCGTATCCGGACGATGCGCCTTTTCCGGATGGCGAACGCGCTTTGCATCATCCGGCAAGGCGGTGCGATCAAGAATGGTGACCATGATAACCTGCTTTCAAGGCCGGCCGAGACCGGCGAATTAGCGTCTGACGAGTTTGGCGACAAATAACAGAGCACAGGCGCCGATGAAACCGCTGACCAGCCCGCCCCACACACCGGGTTCAACCCAGATGCCGGCCCGCTGGAAGATCGCGCTGGCAAGCGCTGCCCCGACCACGCCAATGACGATGTTCATGAACACACCAAAGCGTAGATCCATCAACATGCCGGCCAGCCATCCGGCGAGACCGCCGATGATGATCGTGCCGAAGAAACCCAAACCTTCCATGACCGCCCTCCGTTTTGGACACTCATATGGTCGCTTCCGCGCCCCGACACAATGGCGGAGCGCGGTACAAGACGAACTCAGGCGTTCAGGACGCGACCATAGGCGTCGAGCACACTTTCCTTCATCATTTCCGAGAGCGTCGGATGCGGGAAGATGGTGTGCATCAGCTCTTCTTCCGTCGTCTCCAGGTTCATGGCGACGACAAAACCCTGGATGAGTTCGGTGACTTCCGCACCGACCATATGGGCGCCGAGCAGTTCGCCGGTCTTCTTGTCGAAGATCGTCTTGATCATGCCCTGGTCCTCGCCGAGCGCGATCGCCTTGCCGTTGGCAGCAAAGGAATAACGGCCGACGCGGATCTCGCGACCTTCGGCTTTTGCCTTGGCTTCCGTCAGGCCGACAGAGGCGACCTGCGGGTTGCAATAGGTGCAGCCCGGAATCTTTGCCTTGTCCATCGGGTGAACGCCCGGCACGCCTGCAATCTTCTCGATGCAGATGACGCCTTCATGCTCGGCCTTGTGGGCAAGCATCGGCGGACCGGCGACATCGCCGATCGCGTAGAGGCCGGGCACATTCGTTTTGCCGTAACCGTCGATGACGATGCAGCCACGGTCGGTCTTGACGCCCAGGGTCTCGAGACCGAGGTTTTCGATATTGCCCTGCACGCCGACAGCCGAGATCAGGCGATCTGCGGTGATCTGGCTCACCTTGCCGTCCTTCGTCTCGACGTGGGCGGTGATTGAATTCGCGCCCTTCTCGACCTTGGAGACCTTGGCCTCGGTGATGATCTTCAGGCCGCGCTTTTCCAGCTGCTTGCGGGCGAAGGTAGAGATTTCAACGTCTTCAACCGGCATGATGTTCGGCATCAGTTCGACGACGGTCACATCGACGCCCATCGAGCGGTAGAAGGACGCGAATTCGATGCCGATGGCGCCGGACCCCATGACAACGATCGATTTCGGCATGAAGTCCGGCTTCATGGCCTCGAAATAGGTCCAGATCAGCTTGCCGTCCGGCTCAATGCCGGGCAGCGCGCGGGGACGGGCACCGGTCGCAACGATGATGTGCTTGGCCGTGTAGGTGCCCTCGCCCAGCACGCCCTTCGGAACCGGGTTCTGCGGCTGAACCGCCGGCTTCGACGACGGGCCAACGACGATCTCGCCGGGCTTGGTGAGCTTCGCTTCACCCCAGATCACGTCGACCTTGTTTTTCTTCATGAGGAACGCCACGCCGCCATTGAGGCGGGCGGATACGCCGCGCGAACGGGCGACGACATCCTTCACGTCGGCGGTCATGGTGCCGTTCAGCGTCAGGCCGTAAGCCTTGGCGTGATTGGCATGATCAAGGATTTCAGCCGAGCGCAGCAGTGCCTTGGTCGGGATGCAGCCCCAGTTCAGGCAGATGCCGCCCAGATGCTCGCGCTCCACGATGGCCGTTTTCAGGCCAAGCTGTGCTGCACGGATGGCGGTGACATAACCGCCGGGGCCGGAGCCGATGATGATGACGTCATAGGATTGAGCCATGGGCGCTTCCACTCCTTCCAGAATTTGTCGAACCGGCCCTTGGCCGTCGTCTTTGTTCGTATCGGGAGTGGAAGCGGCGGACTGGTCAGGCTTCGGCCTCTTCGACCAGCGGCTCCGCCCGCGTCAACATCCCGTGTATTTCATCCTTCAGGGCCAGGCGCTGCTTGCGCAGGTTTGCCATGTGGACGTCGTCGCAAGGCTCCAGATCCGTTTCAGCCAGATGGATGCGATGATTGACGTCCTCATATTGGCTTGCCAGCCGGTGAAAGTGACCGTCCGTCTCCCGCAGGTGGCGCATCTGACCGAGATGCTCCGGAAATTCCTCTGCAAGATGGTGTGGCGTGTTCGACATGATCGTCCCTCCGTCTTCGTGACATCGAGTGTCATGCTACTCTCACCGTTTGCCTGTTCTCCTTGACCCTGATCAATCTTCCCTTGTTCGGTCGCGTCTCAAACCCCGAGCATCATACGCACGATGGGCTCCAGACCGCGGCCAACGGCCCGCGTATTCTCCGCATCGAGGTGGATGCCATCGAGCGGTGTCGTCTTCGCCACCGATCCGGCATCGAAGAAACCGCAGCCTGCCTCGTCGGCGAGATCACGGTAGAGGCTGGCGAGCATCGCCGATTCGTCCAGTGCACCGCGAAACATCGCGGCAAACTGCACATTCGCCGTCTCGCAAGTCTTTGGCGGCGCGACGATCAGGATATCCGGTCCGTCGAAATCGAAACCCCAGGCGTGATGGCGGATGAGTTGCACCAACCGCTTCATGCCGCTTGCCGCGAGTGCCGCAGACCCGGCAATGCCCCGCTTCATGTCGTTGGTGCCGAGCATCAGGATGACCAGATCCAGCGGCTTGTGCGTCTCCAACACGCTCGGCAGCAGTTTCGCGCCGTTGCGTTCACAATCGGCGAGATGATCGTCATAGGCCGTAGTGCGACCGTTCAATCCTTCCGGGATGACCCGCACACCATGGCCCAAGCCCTTCTGCAGCACGCTCGTCCAGCGGTCCTCATAGGCATGCCGACCGAGCGACACGGGATCATATCCCCAGGTCAGGCTGTCACCGAAGGCGAGGATGGATTTCATGTCTCGGTCACTTCGCCTTCGTGAAATCATCGAACCTGCGTTCGAGAGTGGCAAGCCGTTCCTCGAAATCGCCGATGACGAATTTGGACATCAGACTGTCTGCCGAAAGAGCGTTGCGGAAGCTCTTCTGCCCCTCCTCCAGCTTTTCAAGCCGTTGATTGACAGTAGCAAAGCCCTCCTGCATTTCCGTGCGCATTTCGCGCAGCATCGGCAGGATCATCTGACCCGGTTCCTTCGTCATCGTCACTACCCTCGCTGTGCGTGATTGGCCCTTTTATAAATAGGGCCAATCCGACGCAAATTCACGCCCGCACGGCAGCGGATCTGCCGATTACACCAGCATGCCCATCGGGTTTTCGATGTAACGCTTGAAGGCGCCGAGCAGTTCGGCTCCCAGCGCGCCATCGACGCAGCGGTGGTCGGTGGAGAGCGTGACCGACATGACGTTGGCGATCTTCATCTCGCCATTCTTCACCACGACCCGTTCCTCGCCCGAACCGACCGCCAGGATGGTGGCATGCGGCGGGTTGACGACGGCGGCGAAGTTCTTCACGCCCATCATGCCCATGTTGGACACGGCGGTGGTGCCGCCCTGATACTCTTCCGGCTTCAGCTTGCGGTCTTTCGCCCGCTTGCCGAGATCCTTCATCTCGTTGGAGATGGCAGACAGGCTCTTGAGCTCTGCCTTGCGGATGATCGGGGTGATGAGACCGCCCGGGATCGACACGGCAACGCCGACATCGGCATGCTTGTGCTTCACCATGTTGGCATCCGTCCAGGAAACGTTGGCCTCCGGCACGTCACGCAGGGCCAGTGCCATGGCCTTGATGACCATGTCGTTGACCGAAAGCTTGTAGGCCGGCGCGCCATCCTTGCGGGGAGCAGCATCGTTCAGCTGGGCACGCAGGGCGAGCAGCGCATCCAGTTCGCAGTCCACGGTGACGTAGAAATGCGGAATGGTCTGCTTGCTTTCCTGCAGGCGCTTGGCAATCGTCTTGCGCATGCCGTCATGCGGCACGAGTTCGTACGAACCCGGCTCGAACAGTTTCAGAACCGCATCCTCGGACATGCCCTTGGCAAGCGTCGGAGCAGCCGCCGATGCGGCAGCGGCCGGCGCAGCCGCCGGTGCGGCCTTGGCGGAACCGCCAGCGACGGCTTTTTCGACATCCGACTTCACGACGCGGCCCTTCGGACCGGAGCCGGACACCTTGGTGATGTCGATGCCGGCTTCCTTGGCCACACGACGGGCGAGCGGCGACGAAAAGACGCGTTCGCCAGAGGCGGCGGCAGGAGCCGGAGAAGCCGCAGGGGCAGCCGCCGGCGTTTGAGCCGCGGCGGGCGCCGCCTCGGCCTTGGCCGGAGCCGCTTCGGCCTTCGGTGCGGGCGCGGCAGCACCACCGCCAGCGGCAGCGGCTGCCACATCCTCGCCGTCTGCGGCAAGGATCGCGATCAGCGCATTGACCTTGACGGCCTCGGTGCCGGCCGGCACGACGATCTTGGCGACAACGCCTTCATCGACGGCTTCGACTTCCATCGTCGCCTTGTCGGTCTCGATTTCGGCGATCACATCGCCGGACTTGACCGTGTCGCCTTCCTTGACGAGCCACTTGGCGAGATTGCCCTCTTCCATCGTCGGAGAGAGGGCGGGCATGGTGATGTTGATCGGCATGAGCCTGCCCTCCCGTTACTTGTAGCAGACGGCTTTGACGGCCTGGACCACTTCGCCGACATTCGGCAGAGCGAGCTTCTCAAGATTGGCCGCATACGGCATCGGTACATCCTTGCCGGCAATCGTCAGAACCGGGGCGTCGAGATAATCGAATGCCTCGCGCTGCACGGTGTTGGCGATGAAATCGCCGACCGACGACTGCGGGAAACCTTCCTCGATCGTCACCAGACGGCCGGTCTTCTTGACCGAGGCGATGACGGTCGGAAGATCCATCGGACGCAGCGTGCGCAGATCGATCAATTCGACATCGATGCCGGCCTGTTCCAGTTCGGCGACAGCCTTGACCGCATAGGTCATGCCGATGCCCCAGGAGACGAGCGTGACATCCTTGCCGGCGCGGTGAATGCGCGCCTTGCCGATCGGCAGCACGAAATCATCCATCTTCGGCACTTCGAAGGACTGGCCGTAAAGGATTTCGTTTTCCAGGAAGATGACCGGGTTCGGATCGCGGATCGCCGCCTTCAGGAGACCCTTGGCATCGGCCGCTGTGTAAGGCTGGATCACCTTGAGACCCGGAATGTGGCTGTACCAGGCGCCATAATCCTGGCTGTGCTGGGCGGCAACGCGGGCAGCCGCGCCGTTCGGACCACGGAACACCATCGGTGCGCCCATCTGGCCGCCCGACATGTAGAGGGTCTTGGCAGCCGAATTGATGATCTGGTCGATTGCCTGCATGGCGAAGTTGAAGGTCATGAATTCGACGATCGGCTTCAGGCCGGCCATGGCCGCACCGACACCGACGCCGGCAAAACCGTGTTCGGTGATCGGGGTGTCGATGACGCGGTTGGCGCCGAATTCCTGCAGCAGGCCCTGGGTGATCTTGTAGGCGCCCTGGTATTCGGCGACCTCTTCACCCATGACGAAGACGTCCGGATCGCGGCGCATTTCTTCCGCCATGGCGTCACGCAGCGCTTCACGCACCGTCGTCATCACCATTTCGGTGCCAGCCGGAATGTCCGGATCGGCTGCAACCTCGGTCTTCGGCTGGGCCGGGACCTTGTTGTCGGCAGACGAGGCCGGCTCGTCGGCGGCTTCGCGCGCCTTGCCGCCCGCGGCATCGGAGGTTGCCGCCGGAGTGTCGGCATCGGCCTTCGGTGCGGCAGCCATGGCGTCGGCGCTTTCGCCTTCCTGCAGAAGGACGGCGATCGGCGTGTTGACCTTGACGTTTTCGGTGCCGGCATCGATCAGCAGCTTGCCGATGACGCCTTCGTCGACAGCTTCCACTTCCATGGTCGCCTTGTCGGTTTCGATTTCGGCGATCACGTCGCCGGAGGTGACCTTGTCACCTTCCTTCTTCAGCCACTTGGACAGCGTGCCTTCTTCCATGGTCGGAGAGAGGGCGGGCATGAGGATATTGATCGGCATGAGGTTCCCTCCCCGAAATCAGAGCAGAATGTCGGTGTAGAGCTCGGATACATCCGGCTCCGGATCGTTCTGGGCGAAATCGGCCGAGTCGGCCACGACGTCGCGGACATCCTTGTCGATGGCCTTCAACTCGTCTTCCGAGGCCCAGCCCTTTTCCACCAGACGCAACCGCACCTGCTCGATCGGGTCATGTTCGGAGCGCATCTTCTGCACTTCATCCTTGGAGCGATACTTCGCCGGGTCGGACATCGAGTGACCGCGATAACGATAGGTCAGCATTTCCAGGATGATCGGACCCTTGCCGGAGCGGCAATGTTCGACAGCCTCGTCGGCCGCCGCCTTGACGGCGCGCACATCCATGCCATCGACCTGCATGCCCGGAATGCCGAAGGAGGCGCCGCGCTGCGAGAAATCCGTCTGAGCCGAGGCACGCGATACGGCGGTACCCATAGCGTAGCGGTTGTTCTCGATCACGTAGATGACCGGGAGCTTCCACAGCTGCGCCATGTTGAAGCTTTCATAGACCTGGCCCTGGTTGGCCGCACCGTCGCCGAAATAGGCGAGCGAGACATTGTCATTGCCGCGATACTTGTTGGCAAAACCGAGACCGGTACCGAGCGAGACCTGGGCGCCAACGATGCCGTGGCCGCCGTAGAAATGCTTTTCCTTGGAGAACATGTGCATCGAGCCACCCTTCCCCTTGGAAAGACCGCCGCGACGACCCGTAAGTTCCGCCATGACGCCACGCGCGCTCATGCCGCAGGCGAGCATATGGCCGTGGTCGCGATAACCGGTGATGACCTGGTCGCCTTCTTTCAGCGCCATCTGCATGCCGACAACGACAGCTTCCTGACCGATGTAGAGGTGACAGAAACCGCCGATGAAGCCCATGCCATACAGCTGGCCGGCCTTTTCTTCGAAGCGGCGGATGAGCAGCATCTCGCGATAGGCCTTCAGTTCTTCGGCCTTGTCGAAGTCAGCGATTGCTCCACCATTGGATTTTGCAGGCTTTGCCGCCGTCTTGCGACCGGCTGCCGACGCGGCTTGCTTGGGCGCCATTCATAACCTCCCTGCGAGTTTGTTTGGTTGCGACTACCATAGGCAAGAAAGCATAGGCCAGCAATGCCATAAATGCATGGCTCACATGATTATTAAACCTATGAAATCATGGAGAAAACACTGAATTAACCAGAATTCGGTTAATTCAGAAGTAGCTGTTGAAGATCACGATTTCATCGTCACGCGAGACATTCAGCTGATATCGCGCGATTTCATCCAGCATGTCCTTTTCCAGCGATCCGTCGCTCATCAGCTGGACCTGCCTCTCCAAGGCCTCCCGCTTCTTGACCAACTTGGCCAGTTCGGCATCGCGGTCAAGACGCATGCGCTCGAATTTCTCGGTCGCGACGAGACCAAGATCGCCATGCACGGAATGATAGCCGAAATAGGAGACGAAGGCGACGGTGATGGCGGGAAGAACCAGGCGGCCGAATTTTCGTTTTTTATGATGTCTCGTCCACATGCGAGAATGTGCCCTGCAACGCATTACGTCTGATGACGATGGCAGAACATGCTTAAGCAATCGTTGACCGGACACCGAAACCGACGACTGCTCGGGAATCAAAAATGGCGGCGCCTCGCAGCGCCGCCATCAACTCGGAAAGGACGATTTCGCCCGATCAACCCTTCAGGATCGACCGGCCGGCATAGCTGGCCTGCGGGCCCAGCAGTTCCTCGATACGGATCAGCTGGTTGTACTTGGCGATCCGGTCGGAGCGTGACAGCGAGCCCGTCTTGATCTGTCCGCAATTGGTGGCAACCGCCAGATCGGCGATCGTCGAATCTTCCGTTTCGCCCGAGCGGTGCGACATGACGGCGGTGTAACCGGCCTTGTGGGCGGTCTCGACAGCGTCGAGGGTCTCCGTCAGCGAACCGATCTGGTTGACCTTGACGAGGATCGAATTGCCGACGCCCATCTTGATACCGTCACGCAGGCGGGCCGAATTGGTGACGAAAAGGTCGTCGCCAACGAGCTGGACCTTGGAACCGATCTTGTCGGTCAGGTACTTCCAGCCGTCCCAGTCATCTTCCGCCATGCCGTCCTCGATCGAGATGATCGGATACTTGGCGGCCAGTTCGGCGAGGTAATCGGCCATGGCTTCCGGCTCCAGCGTACGACCCTCGCCTTCCAGGGCGTATTTGCCGTCCTTGAAGAATTCGGTCGAAGCGCAGTCGAGCGCGAGCTGGATATCGTCGCCCGGACGGTAGCCGGCCTTTTCGATCGACTTCATGATGAAGTCGAGGGCTTCCGGCGCGCTCTTGAGACCCGGTGCGAAACCGCCCTCATCGCCGACGTTCGTGTTGTGACCGCCGGCTGCCAGTTCCTTCTTCAGAACGTGGAACACTTCCGAGCCCATGCGCACGGCGTCACGGATGCTGTCCGCGCCAACGGGCATGATCATGAATTCCTGGAAGTCGATCGGGTTGTCGGCATGCGCGCCACCATTGATGATGTTCATCATCGGAACCGGCAGAAGTCGGGCATTCGGGCCGCCGACATACCGGAACAGCGGCAGGCCGGACGATTCGGCGGCAGCCTTGGCAACGGCGAGCGAGACACCGAGGATGGCGTTGGCGCCGAGACGCGACTTGTTCGGCGTGCCGTCCAGCTGGCACATCAGGTTGTCGATCAGGATCTGGTTTTCGGCATCATGGCCGCCGATCGCATCGAAGATCTCGCCGTTGACGGCTTCGACCGCCTTTTCAACGCCCTTGCCATGATAACGTTTGCCGCCATCACGAAGCTCGACAGCTTCGTGTGCACCGGTGGAGGCACCCGAAGGGACGGCAGCGCGGCCCATACTACCATCTTCAAGGTGGACATCGACTTCGACGGTCGGATTTCCGCGGCTGTCGAGGATTTCGCGCGCGATGATATCGGTAATGGCTGTCATGGCTTTTCCTGCTGATAAGTGCGGTGGAAATTACCGCCTGTCTTAGCCGAGGTTACAGAAAATACAATGGCAGGAGGATGACAACTACGGTGTGCGCTCTGCACCCGGCACGTCATCTGGCGAGTAAACAATACAGTTCGTATATCCAAAAAATATCAGAATCGGAAAAACGCAACAACTTCTGCTGGTTACGCAGTGCACACAGAAGAAGATTCATTGTTTCTCAATAAAGTAATCTCAAATTCCCTGCCATTGGAGAAACAATGCCTGATTCGTTTGAGTCAGATTTTATTCGGTGGGAACAGCCTGATGAAAATAACGATTGCCCGCAGTCTCATTCTCTTTGGCTGTCTCGTCGGAGCCGGTCTTGCAACCGCGGTCGGCATCCAAAGTCGGGCCTTCGAGCGTCTACGGGTAAACGGTCCAGTCTATCAGCAGGTCATTTACGGAAAAGATCTGGTCGCGGATATTCTTCCGCCGCCGCTTTTTCTTGTCGAAGCTTATCTTCTGGCGACGGAGGGTGCCTATCACCCTCAATCGGCGAAGGGAAATATTCAGAAGATTGCCGATCTGAAGAAAAGCTATGAGGAACGGAAGGCCTATTGGCCGGCAACGGATCTTGCCGTCAACCTCAAGGATCAGCTCGCCAGATCCGTCGAACCCACATCGGAGACCTTCTGGCGGATCATAGACGGTCCCTATTCCGCAGCGATCGCGTCCGGCGACGCAAATCAGGTCCGCGAAGCGGTAACGGCCCTGCAGACGGCCTTCCACAAACACCAGGAAGAAGTCGTCAAACTTGTCGCAAGCGCCAACACCTTTCTCGCAGAGGCGGAGAAGCAGGCGGCGAGTGAAACAAGCTGGTTGACAGCGTTGTCACTGATTGCCGCCCTTGGCGCGACCACGGTGCTCGTGCTCGGGCTCTACGGCATGCACCGTCGCGCCATCCGTCCGCTGACCGGCATGCGCGACTATATGAGCATTCTCGCCAAGGGCGACTATACGCAGCCCGTCCCCTATAACGACCGCGGTGACGAAATCGGCGAAATGTCCGATGCCGTGACCGTCTTCCGCGAAAACGCCCTGGAGCGAATCGCGGCGCGCAAACGCCAGGAAACGGATCGGGAAAACGCGCTTCTGGCCGAACGCGCAGAAATGGCACGCCGGAGCAAGGAGGATGCGGATCGCGCCAGCGTCATCGAAACACTGAGCGCCGGGCTGGAGCGCCTGTCGCGCGGTGATCTGACAGCGCGCATCGAAGAGCCATTCTCCCCGGACTACGAACGATTGAGGGCGCAGTTCAACAGCAGCCTTCAGGCGCTGGAACAGACACTGGCCTATATTTCCGAGACGATGAGCGTGGTGCGCGCCGGTGTTTCCAGCATCGCGGCGGGAACCAGCGAACTGTCGCAGAGAACCGAAACGCAGGCCGCTTCACTGGAAGAAGCCGCATCCGCTCTTGGCGAAGTGACGACGACCGTCAGAACAACGGTCGATCATGCCCGAAACGCCAATGCCCGTATGACGGAAACAAAACAAGGGACGGAGAAATCGACGCGCATCGTCCGCGAAGCGGTCTCGGCCATGTCGAAGATTGAGGAATCCTCCGCACAAATCCGCCAGATCATCGGTGTCATCGACGAAATTGCCTTCCAGACGAACCTGCTGGCGCTGAACGCCGGCGTTGAAGCGGCGCGTGCCGGCGAGGCCGGCAAGGGTTTTGCCGTCGTCGCGCAGGAAGTGCGTGAACTGGCCGGCCGATCCTCCAGCGCCGCAAAAGAAATCCGTCAGCTCATCGATACATCGACCACCCAGGTGGACACGGGCGTCACGCTCGTCAATCGCACCGGCGAGACGTTGAGCGTCATCGAGGAGCAGATGGGCGCCGTATCGGGTCTGATCGAGCTGATCGTCGGACTTGCCAGCACACAATCGACGGCGCTGGCCGAGATCAGCCACGCGGTCAACGACATGGATCAGGTCACACAGCGTAATGCCGCCATGGCTGAAGAAGCCAACGCCTCCTGCCAGGAACTGGCCGAACAGGCGCAGGATCTCAGCCGCCAGATGTCCCGCTTCGAGATCAGCAAGACATCGGGTCCAAAGACGACACTTCGTATGGCGTCCTAACGTCCTTTCGGTGGCGATCCGAGGGCGAGCGCTTCGCCCTCGCGATCTTCCGGTATCAGGGCGCCTTCGCGACGGCATCGAGTGCCATCAACTTTTCCAGAAGACGTTCGAGATCGGCAAGCCGGACCATGTTCGGACCATCGGATGGAGCATTGTCCGGGTCGTCATGCGCTTCGATGAAGAGGCCGGCAACGCCGACGGCAACGGCGGCACGCGCCAGCGTCTCGACGAAACGACGTTCACCGCCGGTCGAACCACCCTGCCCGCCCGGCTGCTGCACGGAATGGGTCGCATCGAAGATGACCGGCGCGCCCATGCCCGCCATGATCGGCAGAGACCGCATGTCGGAAACCAGCGTGTTGTAGCCGAAGGAGGCGCCGCGTTCGCACAGCAGCACATTCGGATTGCCGCTGTCCGTGAACTTGGCCAGCACGTTCTTCATGTCCCAGGGCGCGAGGAACTGGCCTTTCTTCACATTGATGACACGGCCGGTCTTCGCCGCCGCAACCAGCAGATCCGTCTGCCGGCACAAAAAGGCCGGGATCTGCAAAATGTCGACCGTCTCAGACACGATCGCGCACTGTTCTTCGGTGTGAATGTCGGTGAGAACCGGAAAACCGAATTCCTTCTTCAGGTCGACAAAGACCTCCATTGCCTTGTCGAGCCCGATGCCACGTTTGCCAGACAGCGAGGTGCGGTTGGCCTTGTCGAAGGAGGATTTGTAGACAAGGCCGATGCCCAGACGGTCACAGATCTCCTTGATGGCACCCGCCATCATGAAGGCGTGGTCGCGGCTTTCCATCTGGCAGGGGCCGCAGATCAGCGAAAAGGGCGCGCTGTTGGAAAACACCACGCGGGAGGCGCCCTCACCGACCACAACTTTCGGATTGGCGTTCATCGACATCTGCTGCTCCTCGATACCTGAAGGAAACCAGCCCCTGGGCCGGTGTTTCGACAAAGGCGCGCAGCCTTGTCCGTGATGGCACGCTGATTAGCAGTGCTTTGCACCGCTGTCACCGGCAGATCGGATGCGGCTGCAGCAAATGCAAGCCCGTTGGCGCGGGAATGGCGAATCGACCGGCAAAGCAGATAGAATGGCGACGACCATGACGCTGTCGATGCCCTTCTTTACTCAAGGGAGACATGCGGACCGCAGAAAACCCACCTATTGTGCTGAATATCAATAATCTGGAACGTAGGCATTTATCTCGGAATATCCGCCATTACCCGACTATGTCCGACCAGTCTCAGCCACATCTGACAGCTGGTGACGAGGCCAATCAGAAAAATCCGGCCTTCCGCATCTTATCAACGAAGCGATAGATGGACGAACGCGACGGCGAGCGTTCTCCGAACTTCTCGACACAAGCCGCGTGGACGGCAGCGACGGTCATTGTCTGATACGAGGTCATGATGAAATTCGCCAGTTCGGGATTGAGGCCGATGCCGTAGCGCGATGCCGCCCGATAGGCCGAAATATTGATTCGTGACCGAGAGGCTGCGGCATCACTTTTCAGCTTGGTATATTCGGCAATCGATATTGACACGTTCCCTTCAGGGAATGCGTACCGGCTGCACCTGTCGCACTTCTCCAGTGCAACCGTCACGGCGGCGGCTCTGTCTTCGGTTTCACTCATCCCTTGAACCGCGGGATCTTGTTTTGGCTCAGACATTCAATTTTCCTCGTTAGCGCATTACCGGCATCTGGTAAGGCCTCGCTCCTGATCTGCCGAGGCGGAAGGCGTCAGCCCAGCCTTCTGATGATACGCGCCTTCAGCTTGTCGGCACCGGTCTCAGTCACTCGCAGACGGATGGCAACCTGTCGCACAGTCAGTCCTTGCTCAAAGTAGTTCGCCGCGAGACATTCCCTGTCCAGCGGCACACGGATGCAGCTGCCGCCATAAAGCTTCGAAAGCTTGAGGGCATCGTCGTAATCAAGGGCGCGCAAGATCTCCGAACCATCCACGTTCTGAGGTACATACAACCGCGTGCCGCCGTGGTGTTCGATCAGAAGATAGTAGGCTTTGGCGCCGAGTATGCTACGAAGCCGCTCGGAAGTTACTGTGTCTTCCGTCCACTCTCTCGTGGGGCCCCTAGCGATAGCGATGTCCTTCGCCTTCACCACGCCGCTCAGGCCCATCAGTTCGGCCACCTGAAGGATTCCCTTCATTTTCCGTTTGACGTAGGGCGTTCCCTTTTGCGTCCAGTCCTCCCGTAGCGCCGTCAGAACATCGCCCGTGGGAATGCCCAGGCGCTCGGCAACAGCCATAGCGGCGATAGACTTTTCGGACCGACCGAAAACCGTCTTGCTCGAATTCGCCATCACACGGTCCCTTCCAGAAAGTGTCACCGGCAGCGCCATGCAGCCAACGCTGCCGGTGACGAGGTGGCCGGACTGGCACGGCCACATGAGTTATAGGCTACCGATTGTGTATCGAGGTCATATTGGCATTGCGCCGCCCTGGTACCTCGGCTCGGTTTTAAGAAACGTAGGGCGTGACGATCAGCTCGGCCGAGCTGGCCCAAACGTTGCTCGCGCCGTTCCCGATCAATTGAGCCTGTAAGAGAGTGCGTGCGGTTTCTTCCAGAGTAGGCGGAACGATAAGGTGTGTTCCCATGACGCCGAGCGGCTTGCCACTGGCCCGGCGAAGATTGGCCATTGCAACACGCGCTGTCGAGTAGTTTGCGGGGTTCAAGACGGCCTTCGACATGTAGGCAAGTTGCCACAGGCCGTAACCGACATTGCATCGTCCATCCACGCCGTAAACGTACTGGTTCTGAAAGAACACATTCGCGTCGTTGGTATCGGTCATGGACACGAACTGGAAGGCGCGACGCTCCTGGTATATCAGCGGCTTCAAGGGTTGGCTGCAATCCAGCAAGTACCATGCCGGATTTTCGCCACTGGTGAAATTGGAGACCGAGATTTCCTCACCAGCTTCATCGAAGCCTTTGTGATCGGTATCAAAGAAATACTGACCATCGAAGCACTTCAGCGCCGCCCCCTTCTTCAGCAGATCGAACACCAGACCGTCGGGATGCTGCGCGACATCATAGCCCATTTTCTCCAGGCGAGGCGCATAGATGCCGTACGTGTCGTCCTCGATATCGTTGCGATTGACCGAGATCGTTTCTTCGAAGTTCTTGTTCGAGATGACGTAGCGCGCTGCCGACAAATTGTGGATTATGCGATCCCCAAGCCATTCACGAATGCCGGGGGTATCTTCAAGCCATGAATAGTTCTCCGCCGCATGAACCGACGGCACCTTCATGGCGATCTTCGGCCAATGGGATGTGGCGCTTTTCAGACCCTTGTTGAAAGAGACGTTGAACCCGGTGAACAGGTCACGAAGGGAGCTTGCATTGATGTTCATCGTTCAGTCTTTCCGCCAAAGTTCTTTACATCCTCAGCCGAGTGGCCAAGGTTCTTGTGTATGTCCGTCAGCTCAGCAAAGCCGCCCACGTCTTTTTCCCGCATCTTCGACCAGTCATAGGCAGGAGACTGAAGGCTGGAGATGAACTCACCGACCGGCTTTCCAGCGCCTTCCATGAAGTCATCGAACGCGGCCTTGTTGACCTGACAAAGGCTGACCGACCAATCCCGCATGAACGGCAAAAGCCGCCCCGCCTTGATCAATTGTTCGACTTCGAATTCCGCCGCCTGAAGCGAGATCCCGGAACGGGTCTTGTGCAACTCCGCAAGCGTCTGTTGGAAAAGGTCGATGGGCACATACCGCGCAGGATCGGCGCTTTGCGCGCTCTTACTGGTTTTGACCGCGTCGATGACCGCAGCTTCATCAGCAGTCTCGGGAAGGCCAAGGGCGGCGCGAAGATCGCGCATGAAAGTTTCGTGATCCACGGGAGAGCCTTTCTCAGCCGCGTTGAGCGACTTCAACGTGAGGTTCGGATTGTTGGTGAGCGAAGCGCGAAGAATTTTCTTCACCTTCATGTCGGGGGTATGCAGCAGGACCGGCGACAGAAAACGAAACTCTTTGTCCCGGATCAGTTGCGCCGCGCGCGGGGTCCATTCGACAAGACCCCAGACGCCGTCGCTGCGGACGTTCATTTCGGAAATCCAACCGGCTGCAGGTGCAGCGATCCCCTTCGGTGCCGCGACGTCGATGGCATGCTCATAATCGATCGGCAGCTTGTCCGTGCTGATGTTCCGGAAGGAGTTGGCCACGAGGCCGGGAGCATCCTCGACCACGTAGGGGCCGCGACCGTCTACCGTCTTCATCGCGCCCATGGTGACAAGCTGAACCCACTGGCGGCGATCTTCGCTGCTGACTGGCTTCAGTTCCAAAGGTTGGGCGCTGGATGATTGTAATGCCGCCGACACGTGACGTTTCCCCGTAACGGGCCAAAAGTGTCACCGAATGCCGCAAAAGGTCATGCCCGCTATGGCGGGCGGATCATAGACAGTTGATAGGCTTATCGCAGATTTGGCAAACGAAGTTCAGGCCCGATAGGGCGGGAGTGTGCCGGGGGGCCGGAAATCGACTTATCCCAATCACTCTCAACAGGGGTGCGCGTCCTGCTCGGCACATGTCCACTTTGCGAGTTTTCTCTCAGTTCGCAACTGGCGGCGCTTGGTATCCGGCAAGGATTTGCTCTTCCGCAATCGCCAGAGAGCCCAGGATCTCCAGCTTGGCATTCATGAAGCGGTGCGCCTGGTCCTTCGTCAGCTCTCCAGCCTCGAAAATCTCAAACAGCCTGTCATCCGCCGCGCGATGCATTTGCAGCGCCTGCCCGCGTACCTGCACCAGGAAGAAAAGCTGCTCTTTCGAAAGTGTGTTCAGGTCAATTTGCGTGTCCATTCGCGCTATCCTTCGGTTTGCTCTCAGGTGTTGATGATCGGCTCTTGTGAGCCATACCGCATGACATGTTCCAAATTCGCGTCTACGGGCTTTGAAGCGGCTTCGAAATCGATTTGAAGGAGTGACACGCCCCGGCCCGACAAAATCGCCCCACGGCCTTCAAAACCCCTTCAATTTTGATCCTGTCTCCGGGCGATCATTGCCCGGAGTGCCGAAATCACTTTCGCCGCCTTTTTGTTGTCCACGAAGCGCAAAGCCCCGACCTTGTGGAACCGCCCCAGCCACTTATTCAGTTCGGCGTCATCGGGATCATCCGCACCGCGCCATTTGACCCAAAGCGAGCGGATGAGATCGACCTGAGGCGGCGTTGCCATGGTGGGCCGATAACCATAGGTCCGCTTCGTCCAGGTGGAACGGAAGCCGCAGGCCGTCAGATACTTCATCACGCGGTTGAAGCCGGCAAGGTCGAGATCGGCGGCACTATCCACCTTTCCATACCGGGCAAGAACTGCCCGGTAGACATCATCATCAAGGCCGAGATCGCGCTTCGCCACATGAAGAAGGGCGATCTGCTTTTTTGTGACTGCCGTTGGTGATGCTGGCTCACGCATCGGCTGTCACCTTCTTCAAGACATATGGCGGCTCTTCAGAATGACGTTCTGTCGGCGGACCAAGGTTGATGCCGGTGGCAATCGAAATGACACGATTGACGACATACTTCGACGTTCCGGCCCACTCGGCAATCCGCTCGGAATTGCGAATTTCCAGCTTCGCGGCCCGGATCTCGGCAATTTCATCACGAAGAGCCCTGCGAAAGAACTCGGCATCATCGCACTGCCTTTTAAACAGCACGTAGATCCCGTGGGCTTCGACATTCAGTTCCTCCTGATGGCGGAAGGCGATCTCAACCAAAGCGGCAGCGGCCTCAATGGCCGAGTTGGTTGTTTCGAGGCCGTCCAGAAGCTCTTGGTAGCTTTCGTAGGTTTCAGTGCGGGTTGCGGGCATTGCAGTCTCTCCATAGTTAAGGCAAAGCTCCGCCTACGCCGCACAAAGGTGCGAAGCTTCAGGTTTCAGGTGATGTGAACTTTCAGAAAGCGGCGATCAGGCCGCTTCGGGTTTCAGTAACTGCGGTGATCCGAGCTTCGGATTACCTTCCAAAACTGCGCGGATATGGGCCAGTTTGATGCCGCCGCCGCTATGGGTCAGCAGCTTCGCGCTCTCGAGCAGTTGGCCCAGGAGGCGGGCGCTGGTCTGAGTGCCGTAATTTGAGACTGCTTTGTAAGTGTCCATGCCCTCGACGCCGTAGGCGGAGGCAATTAGCTGGCAGTCGTGTTCTGTCAGAGGGTTGAGGACGATTTCCATCCCTACCCGGCTGTCAATTTGTTCCCATGCGGCTTTGTCAATACGCGACCCCGCAAGGCGTACACCATTACCGCTCATCACGAGCGCGAGGTTGCAGGTTTCTTGGATATTCAGCAATTCACGCTGTGCCGTTGCGACAAGGTTTTGCACTTCATCTACGACCAGAAGCTTTCGCGGTCGCTCATGAGCCAACCCGTCCCAATTTCTATCTTCAAACGTCGAAATGACTTCCGCGAACAAGTCGCGGGTGAACTTCTTGTCGGTAATACGCCCTGCCGCTTCTAGCAGCATGCGGTACATATCCGGCGTGCTGTTCTGTGCCTGCCCTACGTGGCAATAGACCCCGCCAAGCTCTTGCGATAGGTAGTACAAGGCGGTGGTCTTGCCGCAGCCAGGAGGGCTGATAATACGTGTGGGCCATCCGAAATTCCGCGCATAAGCGATACCGCCACGGATATCGTGCACCGGCGCGATTTCAACGAAGAGGCTACGATCCGGGACTTTTGGCTTGGAGAGACGCATTAGAGGCCCTTTCCACTGATTGCGGTATTGATCATAAGCATTCGAGCCTCACGGAGACGCTGCTGTTCTTCTTCCCTTTGCTGGCGCGTCTTTTTTGCCGTCTTGGTCGGCACGATGGCCCGTTCCCGGTTCCAATCGACATCGACCGAGATCAGGGCGGCAGGCGGGTTGGGGACGACATCCGGCGTTGACTTGCCGATGTCGATCAGCTTTTCCAGCGGATCGATGTCAGGCACCGAACGTTTCATCTCGCGAAGAGCGCGCTTGCGGTTCTTGTCACGGGCGGCACTGGTCTGTGCGCCTCGCGGATCGTCGTACGGGAGTTGAACGTTCGGCTTTGCCCAGCCAATCCGTTCGCCCTGGAGCGTTTCCACCAGCAGCTCATTGAAGCCGTGATAGGCTGGCACGCGCACGATGACCGTGTTTTCGAAGCACCTGTCGAGTTCCTCGCATGTCCATTCCCGACCGCCCAGGCTGAAGACATGTTTGTTCAGCTTGCGCTTTTCCGGCTTGGTGAACGCCATATAGAACTGAGCTTCATCGATCAGCGTTGCCGCCCATCCATCCTTCACATGTGCGGCAAATGCCTGTTCTGGCGATTTTCCGCCCAAAGCACCGCCTTGCGGCAAACGCTCGTAGGCACTGAGAAGCCCGAAAACCGTTTCGCAAAAGGCATCGAAACCGTCCTCGAACGGCGGCATCGGCTTGCCGAGTTCGCGTCGTTTCGGGTTCATGCGGTTGTCATCAATCCAGCCTGGAATATGCCGGAAATACTGTTGGTTCATCTGCCGGAAGAAGCCTTCGACCACCTTGGCAGAGGCGTTGTAAGGTTTGGCTCGGATGACGCGGGCGCGATCCTCGGAATTGAAGGCCGTGACGCTGCAATTGAGCTTTAAGGCGTCTTCAAGGTAGTCTGCGAACCCGTATTCCGAGCCATTGTCGCAATAAAGCTTCTGCGGCATGCCGAAGGCCGGATGCTGGCACATGCGCTTGAAAGCGTCGATGACATCGACGTTGCGCACCCCGCCCCGCTCATTCAGGAATACCAGATCGCCGAACACGCGGTTCGTCGCCACGTCATGGAAGGCGAGAAATTTCGGCGTGGCACAGGTGCCGTTCTCCCGGCGCACCATGACGTTGATATGGTGCACATCCATCACGACGATTTCCATGGGCTGGAGACCGGCAATCGTGCGGCGGATACGGGGCTTGTTATCCTCGCTGGCCTTGCGGTCGAAATCATGCCGGTAGACGGCCTTGAAGCGCGCCTCTTGCGTAATCAGAGCATCGGGAATGCCGAAGAGCTTTTCCGCTTGTGCATCGTCATCCACCGGATAACCGTAGGCCGCTGTCAGGCGGCGCAATTCGGCGGAGGCCATGAACCGGATGATCTTGCGCGTCGTTCCCTTCACGATCAGCCCGCGAATGAACTGCACGATGTCCTCGGCAATGGTTTCCTTGGCGAAATCGTCAAAGGGAACGGCGTTCGACCAGTACTGGTTGATGAATACCCGCTTCTGCCCCTTGTCGCGCCGGACCTTCTGCGCAAGCGCGTGAATGCCCTCGTTCTCGTAAATCTCGATCCACTTGTAGAGCGTGGATTTCGTCAGCTTGCGCCGCGATCCGCTCCAATCGAGCCTCCATTCTCCGTCGAGCTTGTCGATTTCCGCCTTGCGTTCGGGGCTACGGAAGGGGTGAGCCAATGCCGGGGCGATGATCTCGTATTTCCAGGCGCGCTCGAAGCGGGCCGTATCATCGCCAAGACGAAGCCGTGAAACGGCTTCATCGGTCATTTGAAGGGCCTTCAAACGCTCCTGGAGATGCGGCGGAAGGCTGGAAACCTTGACCTGATATTGAATGCCGGATCGACCGCCGCGACCGTGGAAGGTTCGGACTTCGAGGAGGTGGCCATACCATGCGAGACCTGTAACGCTTCGCATGATAGCCGTCTGAGCAGCCCGTGCCTTAATGCCAGCGACTTTCGCGAATTGCTCAGAACCTATCCACATCGAACCGGCCTCAAGAGAATCGCTTATCTTGAGGAACCTTTTTCAAGCCAAGATCCACCGCGATCCTGTGGCTTATGCCCCTCTTTCCCCCCAGCGAACCATTCAGCACGGCGTAGACTGTTCGGGGGTTATAGCCCCGACGCTGCGCCCATTCCTTGATAGAGACACCCTCGGCCTCGAAACGCTCGATCACTTGCTCACGCTGCATCATCTCTATATCCTTTTTACCGAAACATTATGTCACGATATCGAAAAGGATATGTCACGCAAATGAAACGTCTGTCAAGGGGTGCATTCGGCGCCGAAACACTGCGTGAGATAGGTGAGCGCATACGCGCTGCGCGCGGAGCGGCTACGCAGGAAGATTTTGCAAGAAAAATCGGCGTAGGACGTACGGTATTGGCAAACTACGAAGCAGGACGGCGTCTACCGAGCAGTCAAACACTAGAAAAAATTGCCAGCACCACGGGAAATACAACGGCTTATATTTTAACAGGTGTCGAAGCCACAAAGGACCCTTTCATCGTAGACACGATATACAGTGATACGCATCTTGAAGAGGGTTACATCGTGGCGCTCTTCATTTTCGAGAAAATGAGAGGCTCATTCTTGCTCAAATCCGAAGTGGAGCGACTCAGAATATGGGCCAACGTTCTACCCAAGCTAGCCGAGCACCTGGACGATGTAATCGGCGCCAATGTCAACATCAACGACAGTGATTGGGCAACTGAGCTAGAGGCGCTTATCGAAGAGTTTCGGAACACTCCCACGGAAGATATCCTTGAGCTAATCGTGAGCCTCAATACCCAAGTTCGCCCGACCTAATCGACTTGCGCCAATCCTTGCGCCAATCAACCGAAAGACCGAGTGGAGATTGACGGCACTGCGCCAAGAATCGCAGCGGAATCAATATGATGACGTTTACGCTGGAACACCGAAGTATGTGGACGCTATTGGCGCATTGAGGAACCCCGGTTTGACGCAAAAAGCCTTTATAATTCAAGGCCGCAGAGCCGTTTTCATTCCAGAATAATTATGCGCGCCATTCCCGGTTAATTATCGCGCCTCCAGAATTCAGGGGATTTTAAGGGCTTGCGGAACACATATGGAACATATAGTGTCTGTTCTGGATTTGTTTCCATCAGGATCGTCGTCATGCTCACACGCAAACAGCAGGAACTTCTTCTGTTCATTCATGAACGCATGAAGGAGTCCGGGGTCCCCCCGTCTTTTGATGAAATGAAGGATGCGCTTGATCTGGCGTCGAAGTCGGGCATTCACCGGCTCATTACAGCGCTCGAGGAACGCGGTTTCATCCGGCGCCTGCCCAACCGGGCACGCGCGCTTGAAGTCATCAAGCTGCCGGAAGCCTATACGCCGGCGCCGCAACCGCGGCGCGGCTTTTCGCCGAGCGTCATCGAAGGCAGCCTCGGCAAACCGCAGCCGGCAAAACCCGCTCCTGCACCGGTGCAGGACGATAGCGCCTCGTCGGCCGCCATTCCGGTGATGGGCCGGATCGCTGCTGGCGTGCCGATCTCGGCCATCCAGAACACCACCCATGAAATCAGCGTGCCGCTCGATATGCTGGGATCGGGCGAACATTACGCGCTCGAGGTCAAGGGCGACTCGATGATCGAGGCCGGCATCCTGGACGGCGATACGGTCATCATCCGCAACGGCAGCACGGCCAGCCCCGGCGACATCGTGGTGGCGCTGGTGGATGACGAGGAAGCCACCCTGAAGCGGTTCCGCCGCAAGGGGGCCTCGATCGCGCTCGAAGCGGCCAACCCTGCTTACGAGACGCGCATCTTCTCGTCTGATCGCGTGAAGGTTCAGGGCAAGCTCGTCGGGCTTATCCGTCGTTATCATTGATGAGGCGCAAGAGGTGGGGCGGCACATGGTTGTCGTCCCGACCGCTACGCCAGGAATACGCGCGGTGGATCTGCCACGGCCGCGTTTCACCGGTGAAGGATGGTGTCAGCGACCATGATGTGCGGTCGCGGCCAACTGCGGTAAAGGAGAGTTCGACGGCTCCGGTGCGGCGCAGGTGCTCGCCGGTGATGAGAATTGCGCCGGACCGGCAGGCGGCCAGCCGCGATGTCGGCGCGACGACCAGATCGGCTTCATCGCAGGCCGGACCGACATAACGGGCATCCTGGAGGGCAAGAATTCTGGTCCCCTCTCCTGTGACTGAAAGGCAGGCGAGCGACGTTTGGCAGTGGAACCGTGGTCCGTCGCGCCTGGAAAAATATAGGGCAAAGACCTTGCGGGCCTCCTGGAGCTCTTCAGATGCCAAGGGCGCCCGCCGATACGGCGCATCTGCCGCCTCCTCGGTCTCTGCGGCAGATGCCGCAGGTGGAGCCTTCGCGTCAGTCGCCCCCAAACGGACAAGTTCGGCCTTTTGCGGCGTGATCGTCTCGCGGATCGGATGTACGCTCTGCCATTGCCGGTAGAGGAAATCGGACGGACGCGGCCGGTTCACATAGGCCTTTCCGTCGTGCAGCAGCGCAAGAAGGCTTCCATCCTCCGAGATCAGAAGGTCCGGCGTTTTTGGCGCCGGCGCCATGCGATCGACGGCAAGTGCTGCCACGATGACCATGATCCCGATCCAGCGTAACCCCGTCTTCGACAACACGAGCAGAATGAAGCCGGCCGAGGCAAGCGGCAGGAACAGGTCGTGTTTACGGCCGAACGACACCTCGCCGCCCCAGGAGGCGACGGCCTTTGCGATCACGATGACCCATTCGAGCCCGTAACCCATCACTGCAAAGAAAGGCGCATCGAGACCGAAGGGCATGGCAATCATGCCCGCGAGCGCCGCGGGCATGATGACGAAGGAGATGAGCGGCATGGCGGCCAGATTGGCGGCAAGCCCAAAAGTGGTGAACTGGTGGAAATGCGCGATCGAAAAGATGGCGGTCGAGGCACCGCCGATCAGCGAAGTCAGGAAGGTTCCGGCCAGCAGCAGCCAGACGGCCTTGAGGCCGGCCCAGATCAGGGACTGCGACCGGGTTGATGGCATTTTCTCTCCGTGATCGCGCGTACGGCTCGTCCATGCCGTATACCCGGCGACCAGGGCAGCCGTCGCGGCAAAGGACATCTGGAAGCTCGGTCCCATCACCGCAGAGGGTGACTTGATCAGAATAAAAAGCGCGGCAAGCGCCAGGTTGTGCAGGCTGATCGATGGCCGGTCCGCCAGCACGGCCATCAGCATGATCGCCATCATCACATAAGCGCGCTCGGCGGAGACCCCGAAACCGGAGATGAGGTAATAGAAACTGACCATCAGCAGCGCGCCCATGGCCGCAATCTTCTTGATCGGCAGCGCATGGGCTATGCGTGGGATGAGTGCGAGGCCTGTCCTGAGCCCAACAAAACAGATGCCCGCGGCAAGCGCCATGTTGAGCCCTGAAATGGCGACGATATGGGCGAGCCCCGACAGACGCAGCGCCTCCAGCGTCTCGCGGCTGATCGCGCGGCGCTCATCCGTCACGATTGCGGCGGCAAAGGCACCGGCATCGCCCTGCACCAGCCCGCGAATCCGGTCACCGATCCTGCCCCGCAAGGCAAAGACGCCCATCTGAAGCCGTTCGACTACGGTCAGGTCCAGCGGCCGCGTCGAAATCCCGACCTTGCCGTAGACGTAACCGATCGCGCCGATCCCGTCGAAGAAGGAGGAGAAACCAAAATCCGTCAGCCCCGGCAGAGCCGGTCCGGATGGCGGCGACAGCCGCACTCTGGCGGAGAACCAGCCGCCCGCTGGCAAAGGTGCCGCCGTGCTGCGAACCGAGATCGCCACGCGCTCCACCGGACGGGAAAGCCGCGGTTTTTCGGTTTGGTGAACCTTGATGATATAACGCCACCGGTTCTCGCCAGCCGCCTCCCGACGTTCGATCACCCCCTCGATCTGGGTCGTGACGGGGCTGTCGAGCAGTGTCGTTGGAAAAAGCCGGGTCTCCAGCGCGGCAAGCCCCATGCCGGCAAGGAGGAGTGAAGCCCCCATACACAAGGCCGCAGCCAGACGGTGACCGGATACCGACAGCACAGCCCACAAAACGAGAAGCGGCACGAGCAGTCCGAAGAATGCCAACGGCGGATCGTGCGGCAGGGAGAACCAGAGAACGATCCCCGCCCCGAGAAGAACCGGCGCGAATAAAAACAGCCGTCCGTGGTCAATCTCGTCCTGGCAGGCGCGCAAAAACTGCTGGGACAGCGGGGTACGGCGCGGCACGAATGTCAGCGTGTGGAGGTCGAATCTGAACGGCAGGGACCATCGCGGGCCGGAGCCTGCGGATGAAATATCATCCGCCAGACGCCGCACAGGCAGCGCCTCCCCGTCCTCCAAAGGAGGAGAGTGAAGTGCAACTGATTCTGCGGCCCGATGTGCTCCTGGCGACAATTCGAACCCCCGGTGAAATTGCCGCATCGCCTTTAACTGATCAACAACCTGCACCTGCTTATGTCGCATGGTCAATGCCGCGAACGTCCGCCTGCCGGTCGAAAACGCCATTGCATCGATTTAATTGCGCCAAAGCGGCCAATGGGCGCGCGCGCCTCAACCTGGAGACTTTTTCCGCCTAAATTTCGCGCTGCACAATTAGCCATCAGGAGTGCTTGGCAGCTCGCATCAGATCATATAGCAAGTTCATACGCTTCATTTCTCGGCGCATTTTGCGCCATTCCGACCATCGGAGGATCAGCATGACGGAAACAAGCGCACATCTTGGATTGGGAGAAAGCAAAGTCGATCTTCCCGTTCGCAAAGGGACGATCGGTCCCGACGTGATCGACATCGGCTCGCTCTACAAGCAGACCGGCGCCTTCACCTACGACCCGGGCTTCACGTCGACGGCTTCGTGTGAATCGAAGATTACCTTTATCGATGGCGACGAGGGCGTGCTGCTCCATCGCGGCTATCCGATCGAGCAGCTCGCCGAACACGGCGACTTCCTCGAAACCTGCTATCTGCTGCTCTACGGCGAACTGCCGACGGCTGCGCAGAAGAAGGATTTCGACTACCGCGTGACGCACCACACGATGGTGCACGAGCAGATGAGCCGCTTCTTCACCGGCTTCCGTCGCGATGCGCATCCGATGGCCGTCATGGTCGGCACGGTCGGCGCTTTGTCGGCCTTCTACCACGACTCGACCGACATCACCGATCCGCACCAGCGCATGGTTGCCTCGCTGCGCATGATCGCCAAGATGCCGACGATCGCCGCCATGGCCTACAAGTACCATATCGGCCAGCCCTTCGTTTACCCGAAGAACGATCTTGATTACTCGGCAAACTTCCTGCGCATGTGCTTTGCCGTGCCCTGTGAAGAATACCAGGTGAACCCGGTTCTGGCGCGCGCCATGGACCGCATCTTCATCCTGCATGCCGATCACGAGCAGAACGCATCGACCTCGACCGTTCGTCTCGCCGGTTCTTCCGGCGCCAACCCGTTCGCCTGCATCGCCGCTGGCATTGCCTGCCTCTGGGGCCCGGCCCACGGTGGCGCAAACGAAGCCGCGCTCAACATGCTGATGGAAATCGGCACGCCGGATCGTATTCCGGAATACATTGCCCGCGCGAAAGACAAGAATGATCCGTTCCGCCTGATGGGCTTTGGTCACCGCGTCTACAAGAACTATGATCCGCGCGCCAAGATCATGCAGAAGACCACGCATGAGGTTCTCGGCGAACTCGGCCACAAGGACGACCCGCTGCTGCAGGTTGCCATGGAGCTGGAAAAGATTGCACTGACCGACGAATATTTCGTCGAGAAGAAGCTCTACCCGAACATCGACTTCTATTCCGGCATCACGCTGAAGGCGATGGGTTTCCCCACGACGATGTTCACGGTGCTCTTCGCACTCGCCCGCACCGTCGGCTGGATCGCCCAGTGGGCCGAAATGATCGAAGATCCGCAGCAGCGTATCGGCCGTCCGCGCCAGCTTTACACCGGTGCACCGAAGCGCGACTACCTGCCGATCTCCAAGCGTTGATCGCAGATACCGTCTACGGAAAAGGCCCGCTTCACGCGGGCCTTTTTTGTGGGAGACATCCATCATATCAAACGACGGCAACAAGGCTGTTGCCTCAACAGTTGCGCGTCAGACGCGACCCTTTTCCGCCAGAAGCTTGAGCACCAGACTTGCCGCTTCCTCGCCCGGCGGCACGGCAGTCGAAAGCCGGTCCCATACCTCGGCAAATCCAGACAGCATGGCCTGTCGTTGCGGCGTCTCGGTGGAGAGGCATTCCGCCCAGCGCACCAGGTAACCGGGCCGCACCAGATCGTTGATATGTTCGGGGATCACCGGCTGATCGGCAATCAGGTTAGGCAGTGCCGCAGACCAGATCTTGATGCGATTTGCCATCAGGCGGATCAGCAGATCCGCCTTGTAGATGGAGACTGTCGGCACGCCGCAAAGGGCAAGCTCCAGCGTGACGGTTCCCGAGGCGGCAATCGCCATGTCGGCCGCCGCAAACGCGTCCCATTTTTCAGCGCTTGTCGAGGTCAGCTGCGGCTTGACCGGCCACTCCGCCAGGAGCGCTTCGACGAGTGCCCGCTGGCGCGGAACAGTCGGCAGCAGGAAACGCGTCGCCGGATTACGCTCCAGCATCAGCGTCACGGTATCCTTCAGCGCCGGCATCAGCGCCTTGATTTCGGTCGAGCGGGAGCCGGGCAATAACAGGATCGTCTTGTTGCCGTCGCCCGCGGCACGGGTTTTTCGCCGCTCGCGAACCGCAAGGACGTTTGCGTCCGCCGTCAGACGATGACCGACGAATTCCGTTCTCGGTCCGTCAAGCCGGCGCATGGCAGCCGGCTCGAAGGGAAGCAGTGCCAGCACCAGATCGACATAGGCCAGCATGTTCTTTGCCCGGTATTCCTTCCAGGCCCAGACGCTCGGGCAGACATAATCGACCACCGGAAGATCCGGCAGCGCCAAACGTACACGCTTGGCAACACGATGGGTGAAGTCCGGGCTGTCGATGATCAAGAGAAGATCGGGACGCGCGGCAATGATCGCGTCGGCGGTCTGGCGGATCCGCCGCAACAAAAGCGGCAGCCGTTTGAGGACCTGCGTGATGCCCATGATCGACAGTTCGGAGAAATCAAAAAGACTATGCAGACCTTCCGCCTGCAGGCCTTCACCCCCAACGCCGATCAATTCGATCGGACCCGGATAAATCAATTTCAGCGCGGCGATCAGATCGGCACCCAGAAGATCGCCAGACACCTCGCCGGCCACGACGGCAATTTTCAACGGGCGAAGGCTCATCGTAAACCGCTCCCATTTACGCCCTGGTCAATGCCGCAGACAAAAAGACCGTTCCGTTCCGCCAGCGCAATCATCTCGTCGCGATCGACCACCAGGGCGCGACCGGCCTCCACCGCAATCCCCGCCAGTCCGGCTGCGATCGCACTGTTGACTGTGGACGGACCGATGGTCGGCAGATCCGCACGGACATCCTGCTGCGGCTTGCAGAGCTTGACCAGTACGCCGCGCCGTTTGCGCGAAATACGACCGGCGGCCCGCAGTGATGCGACACGCTCCAGCATGGCATCGGTTCCCTCGACGCCTTCGAGAGCCACAATACGCCCGCCGACACAGACGGCGCCCTGGCCGACGTCCAGCTGCCCGAGCAGATGTGCGGCCTGCGCCGCCGTCTCGATATCGCGCAGATCTTCGACAACCGGCGCCGTTGTGGTGAGGCATCCGGTTTCGGCCAGCAGCCCGGGAACGATCTCCTGCACGCCAACAACACGGCACCCCATGCTTTCAAACAGGCCGATCACCATCTGCAGAACGGTATCATCGCCGCCTGCCAGCAAGGTGCGGATCACGTAAGGGATCTTCAGCAGCGAACGAAACGTCGGGTGGATATCACGCCATTCCGGCCGGCGTTTGACACCACCGGAGAGCACGACCCGCCGCACCCCTTTTTGCCGGAGGACCTGCTGGATGCCGGCAAAATCACCAACGCCGGTGACCATATGATCGAAGGTGGAAAAATCGCGGTCGGCCTCGTTCCGAAGCGCGATCACGACCGGGTCGTCCCCGGCAGCGCGCGCGGCCTCGGCGACATAAAGCGGCAGATATCCGCCGCCGGCAACGATGGCGAGCCGGCCTTCCCTCGTCGCAACGGGAGCGGCCGTGGCCATGTCAGGCTTTGCCGCGATAGGGTGAGGAGATCGGGCGATCACTGTCGGCGCCGATGAAATCGATGACTTCGAGCGCTTCCTTGCAGTCCAGGAATTCCTCACGGATGCCGGCTGCGTTCGCGCGCACGGACCCCTCCGCCTCGAAGATCTGCTTGTAGGCGCGTCGAACCTGATGAATGATCGCACGTTCAATGCCGGCGCGTGTCATGCCAACCACGTTCAAACCGCCCAATACGCCCGGATTGCCGTTCAGCATGCCATAAGGAATGACGTCGTAATTGACCGCCGCCAAACCGCCGATAAAGGCCTGCCGACCGATGCGGGTGAACTGATGCACGGCGCAGCCGCCACTCAGGATCGCACGGTCATCGACCATCACATGGCCGGCCAGCATGACGTTGTTCGACAGGATGATGTTGTTGCCAAGCCGGCAGTCATGCGCGACGTGGGAATTGGCAAGGAACAGGCAGTCGTTGCCGACGCTGGTAATGCCGCCGCCACCGACCGTGCCGGTGTTCATCGTCACGCCTTCGCGCATCGTGCAACGTTCGCCGATCACCAGACGCGAATCCTCACCGGCCTCGTGCAGGCTCTGCGAGACGCCACCGATCACGGCCATCGGGAAGATGCGGCTTCCGCGCCCGATCTCGGTCAGTCCCGTGACAACGGCGTTCGAGATCACCTCGACATCGTCATGCAGGACGACACGTCCGCCGATCCGGCAGAACGGCCCAACGGTGACGTTTTCTCCGATCACCGCGCCGTCTTCGACGACGGCGAGCGGGTGAACCCGCGCTGTGGCGGCAATTGTACTCATCAATCTTCCTTCGGACGGATCATGGCGCCAACATCAGCCTCGGCGACCAGCGCGCCCTCGACCTTGGCTTCACAATGAAACTTCCAGATATTGCCGCGCTGCTTTTGCTTCACGACATGAATTTCAACCCGGTCACCGGGAACGACAGGCTTGCGGAACCGGGCATTGTCGATCGTCATGAAATAAACGAGCTTGCCGCCTTCGTCCTGCTTGCGCGCACAGATCGCGCCGGCCGTCTGGGCCATGGCCTCGATCAGAAGAACGCCGGGCATGATCGGCTGTTCCGGGAAGTGGCCCATAAAATGCGGCTCGTTCACCGTGACGTTCTTGATACCAGTCGCGCTGTTATCGCCATCGATATCAATGATCCGGTCAACCAAAAGGAACGGATACCGATGGGGCAACAGCTTCATGATCTCCAGGATCTCAACGGAGCCAAGCACCGCCTTTTCCTGATCAACCATTTCTGTCTCCTCTTTTCCTTGCTCGCTCATCCGACCTCGCCATGATTTCCGCGATATCACGCATGAAATCCGGCATCGGCCTTGCCGGGATACCGCCGAAACGACCGCCCGCCGGAAGCGAGGCTATCACGCCGCTCATCGCCGCAATCTGCACGCCGTCACCGATGGTGATGTGACCATTGATGCCGGAGGCACCACCGATCTGAACACCGTCACCGATTTTCGTCGAGCCCGCTATACCAGCGCCACTTGCAATCGCGCAATGCCGGCCAATGCAGACATTGTGGGCAATCTGCACAAGATTATCGATCTTGGTGCCCTCACCGATCACCGTATCATCCATCGCGCCACGGTCGATCGTCGTATTGGCGCCAATCTCAACATTGTCCTGGATGATCACCCGACCGATCTGGACGAGCTTGATCATGCCACGCGGTCCGGGCGCAAAGCCGAAACCGTCCTGGCCTATCCGCACACCATTGTGGATGATGACGCCGTTGCCGATCAGCGCCGCGATAACCGAGGCACCGGCCGCGATCGAGGAATTGCGGCCAATCTTGACGCCCGCACCGATGACGACACCAGCGCCGATATAGGTGCCCGAACCGATCTCCGCATTCGCACCGATCACGGCCATCGGCTCCACGGTCACGTCCGCTTCCAGCCGTGCCGTCGGATCCACATAGGCCGCAGGCGAAATCCCGGCAACGCCCGTGACCGCCGGGATACGGGCTGCCGTCGGATGCAGATATTGCCCAGCAAGGGCAAAGGCCGCAGCCGGTCTCGACGTCAACAGGATCGGAATATTGTCCGGGATGACCGACCGGAGGGCCGGTTCGCAAATGATGGCAGAGGCGCGGCAGGTTGCGAGATCCGCCTTGTGCTTGCGCGAGACGATATAACAGATCTCGCCGTCTTTCGCCCGCGAAACCGGGGCGACGGACCGGATCAACCGGTCCGCACACATTTCGTCCACCATTTCCGCCCCGATGACCTGTGCAAGCTCACGAAGGCTCACCCCGTCATGCGGCGGAAAGAAGTCGTTGTTGTCCATCAGCCAAGGCTCCAGAACAGATTTTCACACGCAGTTCTGGACGCCAGATATCAGAACTGGTTCGCCATGCTGAAGCGGAAACGCTGTTCCTGGTCGTAATCTTCCTTGACGACCGGGACGGCATAATCGAAGCGCAGAGCACCGAAGGGCGAAGCCCAGGTGATACCCGCACCAACCGAAGCGCGCAAGGCGCTGTCGCCACCAAGTGCACCAGCACTGTTGGCCACTTCGTTGCCGTAAAGCGTGCCTGCGTCTGCGAAGACGGCAGCACGAAGACCGAAGTCCTCCGGCAGGGCCGGCATGGGAACGCTGAGTTCAGCCGATGCGGTGAAATAGGTCGTGCCGCCCAGCGTATCGCCATTCGGCATGCGCGGACCGATACCATCGCTTTCGAAGCCACGGATCTGCTTGCCGCCGATGGTGAACTGGTCGAAGACGTTCAGCTTGTCGCCGGTGGCAACCACATGGCCGGCACCAACTGCGATCTGGCCGATCAGGTCCATCTCATCCGACAGCAGGTGGAAATAACGGGCGCGACCGTAGACCTTGTAGTATTCGGAATCACCACCAAGGCCTGCGAATTCGTGCGTCACCGTCGCATAGATACCTTCACGCGGAAGGGTCATGCTGTCGAGCGTGTTGTAGGTGAACGTCTGACCGATGATCGACTGTTCGTATTTGCCACCGTTGACGAGATCGATGTACGGCTGCGACAGGCCGGTCGTCCAGCTGCCTTCGCCGGAATATTCAACCTGCTTGTAGGTGTAGCGCAGCGTTGTCGCCAGTTCTTCGGTGATCGGAGCCGTCACGCGCAGCGTGAAGCCCTGCTCGTTGTATTCGTAATAATCCTCCGAGGAGGACTGGCTCTTGAACACATCGAAACCAGCGGCCAGACGGTAACCGAGGAAATAAGGCTCGGTGAAGTTCAGCGAGTAGGTCTGCGCATCGTTATCGCCAGCACCTGCGGCAAGACGGATGTACTGACCACGGCCAAGGAAGTTCTTTTCCTCGATCGAAGCTTCGAGAACGACACCGTCATTGGCGGCGTAACCGGCGCCGATGCCGAAGGAGCCCGTCGACTGATCTTCAACATCCACGACGATCACAACGCGGTCAGGAGACGAACCCTGCTGTGTGCCGATATTGACCTTGCTGAAGTAACCGAGTGCTTCCAGGCGACGCTTTGCCCGCGTGATGGCCAACTGATTGAAAGCGTCACCTTCGCTGAGATCGAACTCGCGGCGAATGACGTAGTCACGGGTACGCGTGTTACCGCGGATCTCGATCCGCTCGACATAGGCGCGCTCACCCTGATCGACCAGATAGGACACACCGATCGTGTTGGTCTGGAAATTACGGTCACCGCGCGGGGTGACACGGGCAAACGGATAACCGGCCGAAGCAACCTGCTTCGAAATCGCTTCGATCGTCTTCTGGACGTCGCGGGCGCTATAGGTGTCGCCGCTCTTCGTTTCGACGAGACCGTTCAGCTGCGAACCATCAATCCCCGGAACGGTGGATTCGACAGAGATATCGCCAAACCGATAACGAGGACCTTCCTCAACGGTAAAGGTGATCGTGTATTCGTTCTTCGATTCATCCAGGACCGCATCAGAGGAAACGACACGGAAGTCCGGATAACCATGGTTGTAATAGAACTGGCGCAGAGCATCTTCGTCGGCGCGCAGCTTGTCGTCCGTATAGACGTCCTTGCGGGTCAGGAAGGACAGCGGACCGGATTCCTTCGTCACCAGCACATCGTGCAGGCGGCGGTCACCATAGGCCTGGTTGCCGACAAAATTGATATTGGCGATCTTCGTGCGTTCACCTTCGTTGATCACGAAGGCAATATTGACGCGGCCCTGACCAACCGGAACCACCTGCGTGGTGATCTGAACGTCGCTGCGGCCGATCTGCGTATAGGCTTCCCGAATGCGCTGGATGTCGGCATTGGCGAGCGCTTCGCTGTAGGGACCGAGCGGCTGGGTCTGGACAACGCCCTGAAGCTTGTCGTCCTTGATCTTACGGTTGCCGTTGAAGACCACCTGATTGACGAGCTGGCTCTCATTGACGGTCACGACGAGCGTGCTGCCGGAGACGGAGATCTTCACATCCGAGAAATAACCGGTCGCATAAAGACGCTTGACCGATTCATCGATGTCAGCATTCGAGAAGCTGACGCCGGGACGAATTGTGATGTTGGAACGAACAGCTTCCTGCCCGGCACGCTGCGCCCCGCGCACATCGACGCGCTGGATAACGGCGGCCTCGGCAACCAAAGGCGAGGCGATCACGACAACACCTGCACCCGACGCGACAACACCAGCAGACAGCGCAAACGCCGAGACTGCGTTCAAAAACTTTGAACCAGCTTTCATTTTCAAATCTTACCTTTTCCCGTTGTCCCTCGGCGGGTGGCACCCGACTCCGGCCACGTGTGTCGTTTTACCTGCTTTTGACCTACAAGCAAGGTATCCTGTTAATTTCTATTTACTTCCTTTGAAGGCGTGACCCAATCGCCACGGCGACTTCTCAACAAGGTAAACAGTTGGTTTCTAACCCAATATCATCCAATCCAACGGCCGATGGTGTCATTCCACGTCGCAAACACCATCAGAGTGAGGATAAGCGCAAATCCAATGCGGAAAACGATCTCCTGAAGACGCTCATTCAGCGGCTTTCCCCTCACCGCTTCAAGCGCATACAGAACGAGGTGGCCGCCATCAAGCACCGGAATCGGAAAGAGGTTCATCAATCCTAGCGAAACGGAAATGACAGCGGCAAAATTCAACACGGCGACAAACCCGAGTGTCGCCACCTGCCCTGTCGTTTCTGCGATCCGGATCGGTCCGCCGATCTGATCGGCCGACATCTTGCCGGCAAAGATATTGCCGAGATAACGGAAGGTTCCAGTGATGATGTGCCCGGTTTCGGCGACACCCTGCCCGATCGCTTCCACAGGCGTATAGGTCACACGGCGGAAATTGCCGCGCTGCTCGTCGGTCACAATGCCGATCTGACCCATCTCCACGCGGTTGCCGAACTGGTCGGTGATTTCCACCCGCTTCGGCACCATCGGCAGATCCAGCGGACGGCCACCGCGCTCGACGGTGACGACGATCGGGGTTTCCGGCCGCACGCTCACATAACGACGCACATCATCAAAGGTGCGGATCGCCTCGCCGTCGAGAGCCACCAGCAGATCGCCCGGCTCGACGCCCGCTTCAGCCGCGGCGCTGCCAGCGCGCACTTCTGCCACCACCGGATCGGCCACCATGCGACCGTAAATGCTGAAAACCGCTGCGAAAATGACGATCGCCAGCAGAAAATTGGCAAGCGGGCCCGCGGCAACAGTTGCAGCGCGTTTCCACAGCTTTGCGCCGCCCAGCGTCTGCGCACGTTCAACGGAGGACAACTGGGCAATCTGCGAACCATCGGGCCGGCTTGCGGCATCCTCGTCGCCGAAGAAGCGCACATAACCGCCAAGCGGAATGGCACTCACCTTCCAGCGGGTGCCATGGCTATCCGTGAAACCGATCAGTTCCGGGCCGAAGCCGATGGAAAAGGCCGTAACGCGAATGCCGCACCAGCGGCCAACAAGGTAGTGCCCCATCTCATGGATAAAGACGAGAAAGGATAAAACGAGAATGAACGGAATGATGTAGCCGGTAATCAAACCCAGTATCGCCATTCAGGCCATATCCTCCATCATTCGCCAGTCACAGACCAAACAGAAAGGCTGCGACCGAAGCCGTTGCCTTGTCGGACCACGCCGCATTCATGATTGCAAGTAGAAAAGCGGTGAAACCGGCGAAAACAAGTCCGTCGACGCGATCCATCACGCCGCCGTGGCCCGGAATCAGATGGCTGGAATCCTTTACGCCGAAACGACGTTTGATAAAGGATTCGAAAAGATCGCCAATCTGGCTCGCCACTGACAGGAACAGGGCGATGAACACCGTGCGCAGCGACAGAATCGGGAAATAGGCGAGCGATATCAGGCCACCGGCCAGGACACCGAAGGCCGTGCCGCCGATGGCGCCCGACCAGGTCTTGCCGGGTGAAATCCGGGGGGCGAGTTTCGGTCCCCGCAGCGCACGACCGACGAAAAAAGCAAGGATATCGGTCGCCCAGACGACGGCGAAGACAAACAACATGGCGACAAAACCGGTCTGGTCGGCGCCGCGAATGGCAGCAAGCGAAACGCCGCTCATTGTCGCGTAGAAGATGCCACCCGGTAGCCACATCGTGCCGCCCCGCGCCAGAACCCAGAGAATGGCCGTCACGGTGAAGCCGCCGATCAGCGGAACGCCCATTCCTTCATCGCCAAGGACGAGATTGAGGGACACCGAGGCGACTGCAAGCCAGCCGAGCGCATTGCCGCGGAAATCGCGATCGGCAAGCCGCGTCATGCTCGACCACTCGTAATAGACCAGTAGCGAGATGAGCGCTGCCAGCACACGGAACGACATGCCGCCGAACCAGGTCGCCACCAGAGTGACGATGGCCAGCACGATGGCCGAGACGATCCGTTTTTTGAGTTCCGGCGACATCAGCCCGCCACCGCCGTCGGCGTGGCGGAAATCCCACCGAAACGTCGTTCACGCACGGCGTAGATCCGAAGAGCCTCGGCAAAGGTCTCGGCCGTGAAATCCGGCCAGTAGTCCGGAATGAACACGAATTCGGCATAGGCCGCCTGCCAGAGAAGGAAGTTCGACAGGCGCTCCTCACCGCTCGTGCGGATGATGAGATCCGGATCGGGAATGCCGGCCGTGTCGAGCTTCGCCGTGATGAGTTCGGCGGTGATGGCTTCGGGTGCCAGCCGGCCTTCCGCAACCTCTCTGGCAAGAGTTTGCATGGCGCGCGTGATCTCGTCGCGCGCACCGTAGTTGAAGGCGATGATCAGGGTCAGCGCGCTGTTCGCCTTGGTCGTCTCTTCTGCTTCGAGCAACAGGGGCAGGATGTCGCCCCTGAGGTTCGTCCGGTCGCCGATGACACGAATGCGCACATTGGCTTTGTGCAGTTCGGCAAGATCGCGGCGGATGAAACGGCGCAGCAGCCCCATGAGATCGGAGACCTCATCTTCGGGCCGCGACCAGTTTTCGGAGGAAAAGGCAAACAGCGTCAGATATTTCACACCGGCGTCGCCCGCGGCACGCACAGCGCGCCTGACGGCTTCCACGCCTTTGGTATGACCCATCGTGCGCGGCAGGCCCCGCTCCTTCGCCCAGCGCCCATTCCCATCCATGATGATGGCGACGTGCTGAGGCACTGGTGGCAATTCACCGCTGACCATCCTAAACCGCTCACTTTCGTCCGATTGGAGACAATACGAAACCGCAGGCCTTAAACCTGCATGATTTCCTTTTCCTTTTCGGCAAGCAAGCGGTCGACTTCGGAAATCGTATCATCCGTCATCTTCTGGACCCGCTCGGACTGGGCGCGGCTGTCGTCCTGCCCCATCACGCCATCCTTTTCGGCCTTCTTCAGCGCTTCCATGCCGTCGCGACGGACGTGACGGATGGCGACCTTACTCTTTTCGGCATAGTCATGCGCAACCTTGACGAGCGACTTGCGGCGCTCTTCGTTGAGTTCCGGCAGCGGAATACGCAGGTTCTGGCCATCCACGATCGGGTTGAGCCCGAGGTTCGATTCGCGGATCGCGCGATCGACGGCGCCGACCATCGACTTGTCCCAAATGGAGACGCCCAGCATGCGCGGCTCCGGCACCGTGATGTTGGCCACCTGGTTCAGCGGCATGCGCGAACCATAGGCTTCGACCGTCACCGGATCGAGAATATTGGCCGATGCGCGGCCCGTGCGCAGCGAGGCAATGTCGCTCTTGAAGGCCGAGATGGCGCCGTCCATGCGGCGCTTGATGTCGTTCAGATCAACGGGTCCACTCATGTTCCACTCCGTTCTTATCAAAAAAGCGGCCGGCGCATCCCTGCCGCAACCTGCAATCAGATGTCCGTCACGATGGTCTTGCGGCCACCGCCGGTCAGGATTTCGCCAAAACCGCCCTTCTCGTGGATGGAGAAGACGATGATCGGGATCGAATTTTCGCGTGCCAGCGCAACCGCGGCAACATCCATCACGGCGAGGCCCTTTTCCAGCACTTCGCTGTGGGTGAGCGTGTCGAAACGGGTGGCGGTCGGATCCTTCTTCGGATCGGCGGAATAGATGCCGTCGACCTGCGTGCCCTTGAAGATCGCCTCGGCGCCGATTTCGGCGGCGCGCAGCGCACCGGCAGAGTCGGTGGTAAAGAACGGATTGCCCGTGCCGCCGGCAAAGATCACCACGCGGCCCTGGGCCATGTGGTGCAGGGTGCGGCGCTGCGAGAAGCTTTCACAGATTTCCGGCATGGCAATGGCCGACAGAACCACGGTCTCGATATCGAGCTTGCGCAGCGAGGTGGCAAGCGCCAGCGCGTTGATGACGGTCGCCAGCATGCCCATATGGTCGCCGGTCACCCGGTCGCCGCCCTTCGAGGCCACGGCCACGCCGCGAAAGATGTTTCCGCCGCCCACAACGAGGCCGACTTCAACCCCCATACGCACCGCTTCTGCGATGTCGGCGGCAATCCGATCGGCCACGGCAACGTCGATGCCGAAACCTTGACTGCCCATCAAAGCCTCGCCGGAGACCTTGAGCAGCACGCGTTTATAGACGGGTTGGGAGGAAGACATGGAAACTCCTTCGAGGATCACACCGACAGCCGGATACACGAAGGGCATCGCATTGTCACGCGATGCCCCCTGCATTCACAAGTTTTGGCGTATGAAAGTTAGTGCTTGACGGCTGCAGCCACTTCGGCCGCGAAATCGGTTTCTTCCTTCTCGACGCCTTCGCCGAGCAGGAGGCGAACCATGCCGGTCACTTCGATGGACGCACCAGCTTCCTTTTCGGCAGCCTTGACGGCTTCGCCGACGGTCTGCTCCGGATTGATGACGAAAGCCTGCGACAGAAGAGCGACTTCTTCGAAGAACTTGCGCATGCGGCCTTCGACCATCTTTTCGATGATGGCGTCCGGCTTGCCGGAGGCGCGGGACTGTTCGATGAACACGTTGCGTTCACGCTCGGCAACGGCGGCATCAACTTCTTCGGCGCGGATGGCGAGCGGGTTGGTCGCAGCGATGTGCATGGCAACCTGGCGGCCGATCGAGGTCAGAACAGCCTTGTCACCTTCGGACTTCAGCGCAACGAGCACGCCGAGCTTGCCGATGCCGTCGCCGGCGGCGTTGTGGATGTAGGTGGCGACAACGCCATGCTCGACTTCGAGCAGAGCGGAGCGACGCAGCGTCATGTTTTCACCGATCGTGGCGATCGCGTCCTTGATCGTGTCGGATACGGACTTGCCGGTTGCCGGGTAGGTAGCGGCAGCAACGGCATCAACCGTGCCGTCGGTGCCGAGCGCGACATTGGCCACGCCGCGGACGAGGTCCTGGAAGGCATCGTTACGGGCAACGAAGTCGGTTTCGGAGTTCAGCTCGATCACGACAGCCTTGTGGCCGGCGCCGGCGATACCGATCAGGCCTTCAGCGGCCGTGCGGCCCGACTTCTTGTCAGCCTTGGCAATGCCCTTGGCGCGCAGCCAGTCGATTGCGGCTTCGATATCACCATCGGTCTCGGTGAGAGCCTTCTTGCAATCCATCATGCCTGCGCCGGACTTCTCGCGCAGTTCCTTAACCAGTGCAGCAGTGATTTCAGCCATTGTTTGCCTCTTGTCCAATCAGGGGTGCGCCTGCCGGAATCGGTGGGCGGGCGCCCGTTTGGGGCACGAATGTACCCGTAAGTGTGACAGCGTGATGAATAACCGTCCGCGCGATCTCACGCGATGATTGGCGAAACTCGGGTTCCGCCGGCGCCGGACGCCTCAAATTCGTCGAAGGCCATTCTCGACAGCCTTCTGAATGCCGGGGAGGGACAGGCGCCCTCCCCGCACATCGTCATGCTCAGGCTTCGGTTTCTTCCGAGAGAGCCGGTTCGATCGGAGCCTCGGCCATGGCGCCGATGTCGCGACCCGAAGCGCCCTGCTGGCGTGCCAGGCCATCGATGGCGGCACGAGCGATCAGGTCGCAGTAGAGAGCGATGGCGCGCGAAGCGTCGTCATTGCCCGGGATCGGGTAGTCGATCAGGTCCGGATCGCAGTTCGAATCGATGATGGCAACGACCGGGATGCCCAGGCGCTTGGCTTCATCGATAGCGATCTTTTCCTTGTTCGTGTCGATGATGAACATCAGGTCCGGCGTGCCGCCCATGTCGCGGATACCACCGAGAGCCTTGTCCAGCTTCTCGCGTTCGCGCTCGAGGTTCAGGCGCTCCTTCTTGGTGAAGCCCTGGGCGTCGGAGGCCAGGATTTCGTCAAGCTTGCGCAGGCGCTGGATCGAGTTCGAAATGGTCTTCCAGTTCGTCATCATGCCGCCGAGCCAGCGGGAGTTGACGTAGTACTGAGCCGAGCGCTTGGCGCTGTCGGCGATCAGTTCAGACGCCTGACGCTTGGTGCCGACGAACAGAACGCGGCCGCCACGGGCAACCGTGTCGGAAATCACCTGCAGGGCGCGCGACAGCATCGGAACGGTCTGCGCGAGGTCGATGATGTGGATGTTGTTACGATCGCCGAAGATGTACGGCTTCATCTTCGGGTTCCAGCGATGAGTCTGGTGGCCGAAGTGAACACCAGCTTCCAGAAGCTGGCGCATGCTGAAATCAGGCAATGCCATGCCTTTTTCTCCTTGTTTCCGGTTTAACCCCCGCGAAACGAACAGTCGATCTTCGATCGACCACCGGCGGAACCGCCCGGATTTCTCCCGGACCATCCCAAGTTTCGCGTGTGGAATGGGCTGCGCATAACGGCATTGCCCAGCAAATGCAAGCCTTCGCGCTTGCGAATTTCATCGGAAGATCAAGAATAGCGGCGCTGAAGAAGCCTTGCGGCCACTTTACAGCGCATGACGCCTGTAGCAACCTCCAAAGGAACAGATCCGTCTTGGCGCTTTTTTTCCGTGAGGTCAGACTTGAAACTGCATGTCACCGTCAGCGCAATTTTGGTGATGTCGGTCGCATCGCCAGCGCTCGCAACCGGGACCGCCTGCCCGGCCCGCCCCGGATCGATCCTGATCCAGTCCGAGGTCTATGATGGGCCGGTGGAAGACAATGCGGTGCTGGCACCGGACAGTTCGACCGGCACGGCGAACAAGGGGAAAAACCGGTTCGATGTCGCCGGCGTATATACACAGGGACGCCATGTGGTTCTGGGCTGCCACTACAAGGGCGAGGCAAAGCCGGTGTTCGTCGAGATCAAGACGAAGGTCAAAACCTGTGAGCAGAGTTTCGACACGAAGGCCGGCGGCAGTCTCACCTGCCGCTGATGGAGCAATACCGAAACCCACCGATCAGCGGCAGGTCTCCGGCTGCTTGTCGAGAAGCTCGAGCTTCGACAAGGTGCCCGAGAGGACGAAATCCCCGTAATCCATCGTCAGATCGCGGGTGATGCCGTTGTCGTAGAGCTTGAACGACATGCGGTAGACCGGAAGTGCGTCCGTTTTGGCATCTTCATTAAAATAGGCGATCGTGACCGGCCAGTAGGGCTTGGCCGAGAACTCCCCGGCGCTTTTCGCATCCGGATCATCGGAAGCCGGCGTCTGTTGCAAGCCAACCACCGTGCTCGTCATCAGGCTCTTGTCGCCGTCCTCGGAACCGTCGAAAATGCGGGCCTCGAAGAAGCGTTTGCCGGCGCGAGCATTCTCGATCACTTCCAGCATGTGCTCCGTCGGGAACTTGGCCGGCGTAAGGTCCACTTCCCGCGGATCCGGCTTGGCCAGCGCGATCTTCAGACCGTTCGCATCGTCCTTCGCCTCGCCGGTCACCTGTTTGTCGAGCTTCTCATCCGTGTAGCTTTTGGTATCGAAGCGGAACTGGCCTGAATTGGCATTTTCGAAGGTCGTCGTCTGCTGGTCTGTCAGCCGCATTTCCTCGCCCGTGTCGATCTTTGTCACGAATCGGAAATTCGTGGTGAAACCGGTACAGGCCGAACCGGTGAATTCGTAGACCATGCGACCGAACATGCCTTCGATGCCGGAGCGCTCGGAAACGTCGCGCAGTTTCAGGTCATAGACGGCGCGGTGCGGCACCAGGGCGCGGGCAGCTTCCAGACCGGCCAAGGCGGGGCTGGAACCGATCGTCAGCGATGCGCTCACAAGAAGCAGGGTTCCCAGTTTCGGTCGCGACATCCACAATCTCCTATGGGACTCAATGGCCATTGTTATATGTACGCCATCGAGTGATGCGTAGGGTGATAACCCCACTCGTCCTGTGTGACGGAATCAAGTCTTTTTTACAATCAAGCTGGAGAATGAAATGTCGGATGCGATCGAAGCCCGTCTGAAAGAGCTGGGGATAGACCTGCCCGTCGCGGCGGCACCGGCCGCCAACTATGTTCCCTATGTGCTGAACGGCAACACGCTCTACATTTCCGGCCAGCTGCCCATGGAAGGCGGCAAGGTTGCCGTGACCGGCCTCGTTGGCGGTGACGTCGATGTCGCAACTGCCCAGCGCGCTGCGGAGCTCTGCGCGATCAACATTCTGGCCCAGGTCAAGGCCGCGCTCGGCGGCGATCTTGGCCGCGTCCGCCGTGTCCTCAAACTCAACGGCTTCATCGCGTCCGCGCCCGGATTCATCGAACAACACGTGGTGATGAACGGCGCCTCGAACCTCGTCGCCAATGTTCTGGGCGATGCCGGCAAACATGCGCGCGCCGCCGTCGGTATGGCCGCCCTCCCGTTCAACGCCGCCGTCGAGGTCGACGCGATCCTGGACGTCGACGCATGAGCACCGACGCAAGCTGGATCAAGGAGATCCCGGTCGCCCATCGTGGTTATCACGATCTCAACAAGGCCGTCTGGGAAAACACGCTCTCCGCCTTCAGCCGCGCGGTCGAAGCGGGTTTCGCCATCGAATGCGACATCCAATTGTCCGCCGACAGCGTGCCGATGGTCTTCCATGATGACACGCTGGAGCGGCTCTGCGCGATCAAGGGCGATGTGCGGGAAAAGATGGCGTCCGAACTCGGTCTGCTCTCGGTCGGTGGCACCTCCGACCGCATTCCGAAGCTCAAGCAGTTGCTCGACCTCGTGAAAGGCAAGGTGCCGCTGGTCATCGAACTGAAGGGCCGCAGCGCCGAGGAAGACGAGGGTTTCGTCGAAACCGTGCTCGAGGTGCTCGAGGGTTATCAGGGCCACGTGGCGCTGATGAGTTTCGATCATCATCTGCTGAAGGATCTGAAACGGGTCGGAGCACCCTACCCGGTCGGCCTGACAGCCATGGGCGATACGGCAGAAGAATTCTTCAAACACGACGAAGCGATGCAGCTCGGGCTCGATTTCATCTCCTACCACTGGGCGCATCTGCCGAACAGTTTCATCACGGCACAGCGTCAGCTCGGCATTCCGGTGATTACCTGGACGGTCAGGGATGAAAAGGCGCGCGCCCATACCTATACTCATGCAGACCAGATGACGTTCGAGGGTTTCGACCCCAGAGAAAGCAGTCCCTCTGCCGCATGACCGAAAAGCTCACCCTCCGCGTTGAAAACTCCCTCTCGTCCATAGCGCCTGAGCGCTGGGGCGAGCTTTCCGGAACACGACGCGGAGGGGCTCTGCCCTTCAATCCCTTCCTCTCGCATGCCTTCCTGTCCTCGCTGGAGGAATCGGGGTCGGCCTCGTCCAGGACCGGCTGGCTCGGCCACCACCTGCTCCTGGAGGATGAAAACGGTCGGCTCATCGGTGCCGTACCCGGCTATCTGAAAAGCCACAGCCAGGGCGAATATGTCTTCGATCACAGCTGGGCCGATGCCTTCGAGCGGGCGGGCGGGCAATATTACCCAAAAATCCAGTGCGCCATCCCGTTCACGCCGGCGACCGGGCCGCGGTTGCTGACTGGCCTAACCGATGATGTGGCCACCCTTCAGGCAACACTTGCCGCCGGGTTGGCGGAAGTCACGCGCCAGTCAGGCGTCTCGTCCGCGCATGTCACGTTCCTGCCGGAAACGGAACTGCCGGCCTTCGAGGACGCGGGCTTCCTGCACCGCACCGACCAGCAATTCCATTTCATCAACAAGGGGTATGCCAGCCACGAGGAATTCCTCGGCGAACTCTCCTCATCCAAACGCAAGAACCTGCGCAAGGAACGGCGGCAAGCGCTGGAGAACGGTATTACGATCGACTGGCTGACCGGCAGCGACCTGACGGAAGAGATCTGGGACCAGTTCTTCGCCTTCTATATGGATACCGGCAGCCGCAAATGGGGACGTCCCTATCTCAACCGGCGTTTTTATTCGCTGATCGGCGAACGCATGGCCGACGACATCCTGCTGGTGATGGCCAAGCGCGATGGCCGCTACATTGCCGGCGCCATCAATTTTATCGGCGAAGAGACGTTGTTCGGCCGGCACTGGGGCTGCATCGAGGACCATGCCTTCCTGCATTTCGAGGTGTGTTACCACCAGGCGATCGATTTTGCCCTGGCGCACAAACTGAAACGGGTGGAGGCCGGCGCGCAGGGCGAACACAAGCTGGCGCGCGGTTATCTGCCGATCACCACCCATTCCGCCCATTACATCACCCATCCGGGGCTTCGCCGCGCGGTTGCCGATTACCTGAAACAGGAGCGGCGGCAGGTGGAATATACCGGCGAGGTCTTGACCGAACACAGCCCCTTCCGCAAGGGAGAGCGGCAAGACGGCATTTCTATCAGGAAGGATTCAGACGGCCATGACGAACCTGACCTATGACGCAAACAACATTTTCGGAAAAATCCTGAAGGGCGAGATCCCCTGCCACAAGGTTTACGAGGACGACGACACGCTGGCCTTCATGGACGTGATGCCGCAGGCGCCCGGCCATCTTCTGGTGATCCCAAAGGCCGGTTCGCGCAACCTGCTGGATGCCGATCCCGCCGTTCTCGCCAAACTGTTTCCGGTGGTGCAGAAGCTTGCGGTTGCCGCACGGGATGCCTTCGAGGCCGATGGCGTGCTGATCTCGCAGTTCAACGAGGCGGCCGTCGGCCAGACGGTGTTTCATCTGCATGTTCACGTCATTCCCCGCAAGGAAGGTGAGCCGCTGAAACCACATTCCGGCAAGATGGAAGATCACGCGGTGCTGGCCGCGCATGCCGAAAAAGTTCGGGCGCACCTCTAAGCTCCGTTTCCGCCTCCTGGACCCCGATTTTTCAGGGGCAAACCGGCAAAATTGGAGAATTTGCGTCAATTTTTGGAATGAAATCATAAGAAGTTCGGCGCATCTATGATGGTGCGCCGGTCACTGGTCCGGTCAGACTGTTTTTTCCATCAGGCATCCAGACGAGATGATTGCTCGCATTTCCACCGACCGGCGTCCCGCCGTGGACAAGGAGGCTCCGATCCGGGCGGAGCTGGTGGATCTGCTGTATGCATCCACCTTCAACGTGGTCTTCATCGGTTTTGCCGCAGCCTTCTTCTGCAGCCTGATCGCCCGCAGTGCCGGAGATCCGGTCTTCGGTGCCTTCACGGTGCTGGCCCTGCTGATCGCGGGGATCCGTTTTGCCATCGACCGGGCCTATAGACGCTACCGGCAGAGCCATTCGACGCAATTCTGGGAACGCGCCCATTCGGCCGGCAGCCTGATGTTTTCCGTGCTGGTCGGCGCCATTGGCGCCTACACCTTCTGGCGGGCCTCGGGCGAAGCACAGCTGTTCTCGGCCGTCTTCCTTGTCAGCTATTGTACGGGGATCGTCACCCGGCTTGCCGTACGCCCCAAGCTTGCCATTGCCTGCGTCAAGATCGCAGCATTGCCCTACATCATCATCCTGCTGATGCATCCGCTGTTTCTCTATCAGATGCTGGCGCTGTTCCTGCTGCTGATGTCGCTTGCGAGCCTGCAACTGATCCGCACCAGCTATCGGCTCACCTTCGATGTCTTGATCACCCGTGCCGAACTGGCAGCGCTTGCCGGCAGCGACCCGCTGACGGGACTGGCCAACCGGTTCACCGTCGATCAGCAATTGCAGCGGCTCTTCCTCAGCCAGCAGGTGGGCCCGGGCCATGCGGTCGCCGTGCACTTCATCGACCTTGACCACTTCAAGGCCGCCAACGACACCTACGGTCACGCGGTGGGCGATGCGATCCTGGTCGAGGTTGCCCAACGTCTGAACGAGCTTCTGCCGTCCGACGGGATCGCGGCCCGGCGTGGTGGGGACGAATTCCTGGTGATCCAGCCCAATCTTGCAGCGTCGTTGGATGCCGTCCGCCTTGCGAAAAGGATCACGGCGTCGCTCTCTCAACCCTATACGATCATGGACGTGGAGGTGACGATCGGCGCCAGCGTCGGTGTTGCCGCGACCGACAACACGCAGGAAACACCTCAGCGGCTGATCGTTGCTGCCGATCACGCGCTCTACGAGGCCAAACGCAAGGGTCGCGGGATCGTCGAATTCTCCGACGTCGCGATCGATCAGGTTGCCTGAGACCTTTTGGCGGTCAGAGGGTGAGAAGACCAATGATCAGCAGCGAGATCGACACGACCACGCAGACGATGACCCGCTGACCGGACAGCAGGAAGGCCAGGAATCCCGCCCCCAAAGCGCCCAGGCGCAGCCAGAGCGGCGTATCGGCCAAAGTCCCCGTCGGAAACACGACAAGCTTCGAAGTCACCGCCATCACAAGCGCGGTCGCAACCGCCCTCACCCACTGCAAGGCTTCGGAATCCTCATCCAGCCGGTTTCCGATGATCACGCCGAGATAACGCCAGACATCCGTTGCCAGCCAGCCGGCCACGATGATGACGACATAGACCCACCAGCCGTTTTCACTCATGGCCGATCTCCCCGGCAGGCGATGCTGCGACCGGCGGCTTGCGCCTGCGAATGACAAAACGGTCGACGAGATAGGCAAGCGTGCCGCCGCCGATCCCGGCATAAACGACGTCGAATTCCGGCGACACGAGCGCAAAGGCCGGCCCCAGAACGACGCCCATCACAAAGGCGAGCTTCACGACCGAATGACGGGCGCTCGCCCAGATGGAACCGAAAAAATAGACCGGCGTCATCATGAACAGCGCGCCGGCAACGATCGGCGGAAACTGTGCGACGATGCCGTAACAGACGCCGACGATCAGCGCGTTGACGAGCGTCAGCGTGATGGCAAAGCCGCCGAAATAGGCAGTACGGCGTTCGCGCGGCACATCGTTCAGATGCTGGATCGCAAACACCCAGGAGGTGATCGCGACGAAATGCGACAGAAACAGCAAAAGCCAGGTCGGGCTCTTGTCGTTTTTCATGTCCGGCATGATGGAGGCGACCATCGGCATCATACGGATCGATGACAAGGTGACGGCGAGAAAACTCGCCGCCAGTGGCGCCCCGCCAGCCATGGTGCCGATCAGGATCATCTTGGCCGGCAGCGCCCAGACGGCCAGCGTCATGAACACCGCCTGGTCACGGGTGACGCCCGATTCCAGCGCAAAGGCGCTGAAGCCGACGAAGGATGTCATGAGGATGAGGGCGGGAAGAGAAAGGATACCGCGCATTCCGGTCATGAACCAGAAGAGGCCGGAACGCATGTCAGAATCGGAAGAAGGCATGGAAATGTCCGAAGGAATGCCGCCTGCAACCGGACGGCACAAAACAAATATGCCGGGGATCTCTCCCCGGCAATCTCTGTCAGCGTTGAAAACGCTTATTTCTTCTTCGGAACCCGCGGAACCGTGGAGCCCTTGCGGGGCTTGCGTTCATCCGGCTCTTCCGTCAGCACATCGCTGTCGGTCTCGAGTTTTGCCTTCGGCGCCGGTTTGTCGCGTGCGGGCGATTTCGCGCTCGGCCCGTCCGTCTTGGCCTTGCCGGCCTTCGCCTTAACGGTCGTTTCTTCGACTTCCGGCGCCACCTCGGGCTTCGGTTTTACCGGCACCGCTTCCGGGATCGATTCCAGAACAAGTCCGTCCTTGCCATCGTCCTTCTTGCCGACGGTGACCTTGACCACGCCACCCTTGCGCAGCGCGCCGAACAGGATCTCGTTGGCGAGCGGCTTCTTGATGTGTTCCTGGATGACACGCGAGAGCGGACGGGCGCCCATACGTTCGTCGTAACCCTTTTCGGCGAGCCAGGCGACGGCATCCTGGTGCAGGTCGAAGGTGACGTTGCGTTCGGAGAGCTGGGTCTCCAACTGCATGACGAACTTCTGGACGACCTGATGGATGACCTCGGTCGGCAGCGGCGCGAAGGGGATGATCGCGTCCAGACGGTTGCGGAATTCCGGCGTGAACAGGCGGTTGATCGCCTCCTCGTCCTCACCGGTGCGCTTCGACGAACCGAAACCGATTGCGGCCTTGGCCATTTCGGCGGCACCCGCATTGGTCGTCATGATCAGGATCACGTTGCGGAAGTCGATCTTCTTGCCGTTGTGATCCGTCAGCGAGCCATGGTCCATCACCTGCAACAGGATGTTGTAGATGTCCGGATGCGCCTTCTCGATTTCGTCGAGCAACACGACCGAATGCGGATGCTGGTCGACCTGGTCGGTCAGCAGGCCGCCCTGGTCGAAACCGACATAACCGGGAGGTGCACCGAGCAGACGGGAAACCGTGTGCCGCTCCATGTATTCCGACATGTCGAAACGCAGCAGCTCAACGCCAAGCGACGAGGCAAGCTGCTTGGCCACTTCCGTCTTGCCGACGCCGGTCGGGCCGGAGAAGACGTAGGAGCCGATCGGCTTGTTCGGTTCACGAAGGCCGGCACGCGCCAGCTTGATCGCGGTGGCCAAGGCCTCGATCGCCTTGTCCTGACCGTAGACGACGGAGCGCAGTTCCTTTTCCAGATTGGCGAGAACCATCTCGTCATCCTTGGACACCGTCTTCGGCGGAATGCGGGCCATGGTGGCGATCGTAACCTCGATCTCCTTTTCGGTGATCAGCTTGCGCCGCTTGGAGGCCGGCAGCAGCATCTGGGCCGCCCCTGTTTCGTCGATCACGTCGATCGCCTTGTCCGGCAGCTTGCGGTCCGAGATATAGCGGGCCGAGAGTTCGACGGCCGACTTGATCGCCTCATTCGTATAACGGAGCTTGTGGTATTCCTCGAAATACGGCTTCAGGCCCTTCATGATCTCGATCGCGTCATCGATCGACGGCTCGTTGACGTCGATCTTCTGGAAACGGCGAACGAGCGCCCGGTCCTTTTCGAAGAACTGGCGGTATTCCTTGTAAGTGGTCGAACCGATGCAGCGGATCGCGCCGGAGGAGAGCGCCGGCTTCAACAGGTTCGAGGCATCCATCGCGCCGCCGGAGGTCGCCCCGGCACCGATGACGGTGTGGATCTCGTCGATGAACAGCACGGCGCCCGGATATTCTTCCAGTTCCTTGACGACCTGCTTCAGACGTTCCTCGAAATCACCGCGATAGCGCGTGCCGGCAAGCAGCGTGCCCATGTCGAGCGAAAAGATCGTCGCATCGGCGAGCGCTTCCGGCACCTTGCCTTCCACGATCCGCTTGGCGAGACCTTCGGCGATCGCCGTCTTGCCGACGCCCGGGTCACCCACGTAGAGCGGGTTGTTCTTTGACCGGCGGCACAGGACCTGGATGGTGCGGTTGACCTCATCGTGGCGGCCGATCAGCGGATCGATCCGACCATTCTTGGCTTTTTCGTTCAGGTTGACGCAATAGGCCTTCAGCGCGTCCGGCGCCTTCTTGCCGGCACTTTCGTCCTGATCGCCGCGCGAAGCCTTCGCATCGGCTTCACCCTCGTCGACGCCACGCGGCGGACGGACCTGGGATGCGCCCGGCCGCTTGCCGATTCCATGCGAGATATAGTTGACGGCGTCGTAGCGCGTCATCTCCTGCTCCTGCAGGAAATAGGCGGCATGGCTTTCGCGTTCGGCAAAGATCGCCACCAGCACGTTGGCACCGGTCACTTCTTCGCGACCGGAGGACTGAACGTGGATGACGGCGCGCTGGATGACGCGCTGGAAACCGGAGGTCGGCTTCGAATCCTCGTCATAACCGGTCACGAGGTTGGAAAGATCGTTATCAACGTAGTCCGAAACCGTCTTGCGCAGGGCTTCGAGATCCACATTGCAGGCTCCCATCACGGCGGCCGCGTCAGCGTCGTCGATCAAGGCCAGGAGCAGGTGTTCCAGCGTTGCATATTCGTGGTGCCGCTCATTGGCGAACGTCAGTGCCTGATGCAGCGCCTTTTCAAGACTCGGCGAAAATGTTGGCACGTGCGGTCCTCACTTCTTTTCCATGACACATTGCAGCGGATGCTGGTGCTGGCGGGCAAAATCCATGACCTGGCTCACCTTGGTCTCAGCAACCTCATACGTAAAGATCCCACACTCGCCGACGCCATGATGGTGCACGTGCAGCATGATGCGGGTGGCCGCTTCGCGGTCTTTCTGGAAAAAACGCTCCAGAATATGAATGACGAAGTCCATAGGCGTGTAATCGTCATTCAGAAGAAGGACGCGGTAGAGGTTCGGCCGTTTCGTCTTGGGCTTCGTGCGGGTGATGACCGACGTGCCCCGATTGCCGTTGTCGCCGTGATCGTCCTTTTCGTTCTGCATTAAGATCGGCTCTGCGATCATCATTTCTATTCCCCATCATCCGGCTTCGCGGACACAGCAGCCATGTGAAACCGAACATCAGACGCTTTTATTTAGTTCGCCATCCGCTGATTTTAAGCCCCTTGCTCCAAGGCGCAATCACTATTCCATGACTAGCCTTGCCCGGAACAGGAAAATCGACCTCCCGGAGAGGCGCCGGAATCAAAAAGGGCCGGTCGCACGTTGCGTGCCGACCGGCCCTTCGAATTTTTGTCGCCTGGTGGCGGGCAGACGCGTGCGCGTCAGGCCGCCTGCGAAGACACGACGGCTGTCGCCTTCATCATCGGTGCCTCGTAAGGCTTGTAGGCGCTCTTGGCCAGATCGGCATACATTTCGCTGAGCTTCATGGATTCCGCCAGGAAGCTTTCGTAGGCCGTCTTGGCAAACTTCGTCTGCACTTCGTAGACAGCTTCAACGCTCCGGGCGGAGGTGAGCTGTTCCATATAGCTCACCATCTCCTGGAAGGACTTCTTCTGGTAATCGCCAGCTTCCGAGGCGATCGCCTGAAAACCCTTCATCATGTCCGAATAACTGCGCATCATGCCGTCCACCGTTTCTTTGCTTTTACGGCTGGCTTCGTCGAGATTGAACATTCTCCGCCTCCTGAGGGGTTGGTTCGCAGTTGCGAATACAATGATTCCGCAGTGCGAAAGTCAACCCGCGCAAGGCTGTGCAAGCGTTAACATTTTCGATTTATTTTCGTAGCCCCTAAAAAGCGGGGAGAGCTTTGACGAAACACAAAAAAGAATGGGGCCACGAAGGGCCCCAGGACAGTCATTGTCGATTGCCGACCGATCGACGTCACAGATCGACGTCGAGGATCGCCATCGAAAAGTTGTAGGACCGATCATCGTCCTCGTCGTCGACATAGACAACACCGAGAAATTCGTCGCCGGCGTAGACCTCGGCGGAATCGTCCTTTCTCGGGCGCGCTTTCACGCTCATCGAAGGGTTGAACACCCGCTTGAAATAGGCGTCCAGCTTCTTGATCTCTTCGGCTTTCACTGGTTTTTCTCCGTCAGCGTTCGCATTGCGGTGGCTTTTGGCACGGGACAAGTGCGAAAGTAAAGCGCAACGGCCCGTCATCCCCGCACGACTTGCCGCTGCGCAAAGGCGAGCGCGAAGGCGCTATCAATCCTCCGAACGCAACATCTGGTCCATCAACCGCGACGGTTCCGAACACCCTGCCTCTCCCACCACCTTGGCCGGAACGCCGGCAACGGTGGTCTTCGGCGGAACAGGCTTCAGCACGACGGAGCCGGCCGCCACACGCGAGCAATGCCCGATCTCGATATTGCCGAGGATCTTGGCGCCCGCACCGATCAACACACCGTTACCGATCTTCGGATGACGGTCCGCGCCTTCCTTGCCCGTGCCACCCAGGGTGACACCATGGAGGATGGAGACATTGTCGCCGATGACCGCAGTCTCGCCGACAACGAAACCCGTCGCATGGTCGAGGAACACGCCACGACCTATCCGGGCTGCCGGATTGATGTCCGTCTGGAAGACGCTCGATGCACGGCTCTGCAGATACATGGCAAAATCGCGCCGGTCGCGCTTCAGCAGCCAGTGCGCCAGACGATGGGTCTGGATCGCATGGAAGCCCTTGAAATAGAGAACCGGCTCCAGGAAACGCATGCAGGCCGGATCACGGTCGTAATAGGCCTGGATGTCCACCCGCAGGATGGCACCCCATTCCGGCCAGTCCGCCTGCATTTCCTCAAAGGTCTGGCGCAGCAGCACCGCCTGGAGATCGGGATGGTCGAGACGCTCGCAGATCCGGTGGATCACGCAGTCTTCGAGGGACCGGTGGTTCAGCACCGTCGAATAGAGGAAGGCCGCCAGCAGCGGATCACGCTCGGCCCCTGCCCTTGCCTCCTGACGGAGGGTGTCCCAGATCGGATCCACGGAGGCCACAGGCTCCGCGGAACGAATGTCAGTGCGTGCCACCATGGCAATATCCTCGTTCGCGCCAGAGCGCATTATATAGAACAGTATTACACAAACACCAATGGCGGCGGAACGGCCGGCATTTTTCAGCGCCCGCCGATCTCGCGGTGGAACTCCAGAACCGCAGCCTTGAACACCCGGTCACCGACCGCCAGCATGTGGTCGCGGTTCGGAATGTCGAGCGCCCGCGCATTCGGCATCAGTGCCGCGAGTTCCTGCGGCGATCCGGCGATGTCGTCCTTCGTTCCGACACCGATCAGGGTCGGCACGTCGATACGGCCCATGTCGGCGCGGGAGACCAGATCGCGCGAGCCACGGATACAGGCGGCAAGCGCTTCCCGGTCACTCTTCGTCTGGTCGGCAAAGGCGCGGAACATCCGACCCCTGGCATGGGTGACATCCTCCAGCGAGGGCGCCAGCAGCGCATCGGCGATCGGATCCCAGTCGCCAACACCATCGGTCATGCCGATACCGAGACCGCCCAGAACCAACGAGCGCACGCGGCCCGGATGCGCGAGCGTCGCAAAGGTCGAGATCCGCGCGCCCATCGAATAGCCCATCAGATGGGCATCCGGCAGGGCCAGATGATCGAGGAGGGCCATCGCATCCTCTGCCATCACCCAGGGCCGGTAGGCATCCACCTCACGCGGCTTGTCGCTTGCGCCATGCCCGCGGTTGTCGAGGGCAATCACCCGGTAGCCGGCATCTGCGAGCGTCTTGAGCCAGCCAGGATGCACCCAGTTGACGTTCGCCGTCGAGGCAAAACCGTGGATCAGCAGGATCGGTTCGCCGGCGGGATCGCCTTCCTCGAAATAGGCCAGCCGAAGGCCCTGATGGGTGAAGGTCGAAAACTGCGGCGTGTTGAGATTCATGATGTCGCCTTCCTGATCACGTCTGCCCCCTCCGATCCTCTGGGATCGATCGGCGCGGGCCGGATTTTTTTGACGGGCCTCGCCGTCTTCCCACTACACTTTCACGACCTGCCTCTATAATGTCCGCGCCAGAAATTCAAAGCATGGAGAAGACTATGGCCGGTCACGGCATTCCTCACTTCCAGAACGACGGTGGACATCGCCTCATCGAGGTGGGCGTCAAGGAATTCATGTGCACCGGCGCCAATGTCCCGTTCGACCATCCGCACATCTATATCGACATGGGCGACGACAACGAGAAGGTCTGCTCCTACTGTTCGACGCTTTACCGCTACAATCCGACACTGAAGGCGGAAGAAACGAACCCGCCGGGCTGCGTTTTCCACGTCAAGGCCGCCTGACCGAAGACACCACGACATGACGATCAGGAATGCCGCCATCATCGGCGCCGGTATGGCCGGCCTCACGGCTGCTCTGGCGCTGGCACAACGCGGCGTCAGGGTGCATGTGCTCGAACAGGCACCTTACCTTGCCGAAGTCGGCGCCGGCCTGCAGATTTCCCCCAATGCCTCGCGGATCCTCGCCAAACTCGGCGTCCTGTCCGGCCTTGAGGCTTTATGGACGGAGCCCGACCGCATCTCGCTCGCCTCCGGCCGCACGCTTGGCCGGGTCGCGCATGTGCCGGTGGGACGTTCCGCACGGGAACGCTGGCGAGCCCCTTATGGCGTGCTGCATCGCGCAAGCCTTCAAGGCGTGCTGCGGCATGCCGTCGAAGCCAATCCGATGTGCACCCTGCATCTTGGCCGGCGTATCAACCACGGCGATGCTGCAATCATCGCGGATGTGATCGGCGAGCCGGCGGACCTCATCGTCGGTGCCGATGGCGTGTGGTCGAGCGTGCGCGATTCCATCGCATCTGCGCCCGAGCCGGACTTTTCCCAGAATGTCGCCTGGCGCTTCATGGTCGAGGGGCATCGGGCGCCGGGATTTCTGTCGCCGCAATCGGTGACGGCCTTCCTCGGCCCATCCGCCCACATCGTCTGTTATCCGCTCAAGGAAACCGGCGGCTTCAACATCGTCGCCATTGCCGCCGGCGTGACGCCCGGGGAAACCTGGGAGGCGAGTGCGACCGCCGAGGAAACCAGCATGCTGCTCCGGCAGTTCCGCGGCTGGAATCCGCAGATCATCGAGATGCTGCGGCAATGCGAAAACGCGAAATTCTGGCCGCTCTACCAGGTCAGCAACGGCAACTGGCACAACGGGCACAACAAGGTGCTGATCGGCGATGCGGCGCATGCCATGATGCCATTTGCCGCGCAAGGGGCTGCCATGGCGATCGAGGATGCCTGGGAACTGGCACAGCAGGTGAGCCGCCCGGTCGCCGACCTGCCGCAGGGGCTTGCCGCCTACGAGACAATCCGCAAGGCCCGGATCGACAAGGTTCGGCGGCGCGGCAACTTCAACCGCTTCGCCTATCACCTGCGTGGACCGCTGCGGCTTGGCCGAGACATCGTTCTTGCCCTTCGTCCGCCGCAATCGCTCGCGGCGGATCTGGATTGGCTCTACGGCTACGAAAGCACCGTCTGATCAGACGGCGCTTGCGGCGGCAAAACCGATTTCGAGATCCTTCTTCAGGTCTGCGACATCTTCCAGGCCGATCTGCAGCCGGATGACCGGGCCTTCCGACGGTGCCTTGCAGATCGTCCGGTCGCTCAGGTTGACGTGGACCGCGAGGCTCTCGTAGCCGCCCCAGGAATAACCCAGACCGAAGATTGACAGGGCATCGAGGAAGGCATGCGCCTTCGCCTTGAAGTGCGCCTGGCTGTCTGCCTTCAGCACGAAGGAAAAGACGCCGCTTGCGCCCTTGAAATCGCGTTTCCAGATCGCGTGGCCGGGAAAACTTTCGAGCGCCGGGTGCAGCACGCGCGCCACGTCATCACGTCCCTCAAGCCAGCGGGCGATGTCGAGCGCGCTTGCCTGGTGATGCGCCAGACGCACACCCATGGTGCGCAGCCCGCGCAGGATCTGGTAGGAATCATCCGGTGCGCCACAGGTGCCAAGCGTGATCTGCGCCTCATGCAGTTTCGGCCAGTGTTTTGCATTGGCAGAGACCGAGCCCATGATGATGTCCGAATGGCCGGACGGGTATTTGGTCGTGGCATGGATCGAAACATCCACGCCGAAATCGAGGGGCCGGAAGAACAAGGGCGTTGCCCAGGTATTGTCCATGGTCACGACGCAGTCATGCCGGTGGGCAGCTTCGGCGACAGCGCGAATATCCTGCATTTCCATGGTGTTGGAGCCCGGCGCTTCGGTGTGTACCAGCCGCGTGTTCGGCCGGATCAGGGCCTCGATGTCCGCGCCCAGCGACGGGTCGTAATATTCGACCGCAACGCCGAGGCGGGTCAGCATCGTGTCGCAGAAATGCCGGCAGGGCGAATAGACCGAATCGACGATGAGGGCGTGATCGCCCGCCGAGAGATAAGCGAGAAAGGGCACGGTGATGGCGGCGAGCCCGGACGGCACCAGGATCGTTCCGGCCGCGCCTTCAAGCTCGTTCAGAGCCTCGCACAGGGCATCAGTCGTTGGTGTTCCGCGTGTCCCGTAGGTATATTTCTGCCCCCGCATTTCCATGGTCTTGCAATCCGGAAACAGGACGGTCGAGGCATGAACGACCGGCGGATTGACGAACCCATGGAAACTCGAAGGGTCATGACCGAGATGGGCCAGGCGCGTGTTGTCGCCAGCCTGGTTTAGGGAAAGCTGTTTGTTTTTCATCGGGAAGCGGCTTTCGATTGATGGATGCCGCACTGTTGTTAAACCAGGATGACCAAGGGTCAACCCCTCTCCCGGCGCCGTTGCGCCGTGCCCCCGCACACCCAGGTTCGGCTGACGCTCTATTCAGCATTGCATGCCCAGAATTTCACACTCTGCCTAATATATCAGCAGCACACGCCATTTTGTCGGATTTAAGGCGCTAATTTAAAGTGCAAGACTTGACCCCTGCCCATATTTGCGACTGAGATAGGCACAGCTCGTTTGGGAGGCCTTACGCGAGCGGTTCCGGCCTGTCGTGACGTTGGCGCGATGACGGAGCTTTGGGTCGATCTAAAAAACACAGACAAAGGTTGGGAAAATGAAAAAGACGATTCTGTCAGCCGCGATTGGCGCGGCAGTCCTTGGCACTGCCTCGGCTGCATCCGCTGCCACGCTTGACGACGTGAAGGCAAAGGGCTTCGTCACCTGCGGCGTAAGCCAGGGCATCCCGGGCTTCTCGAACCCGAACGACAAGGGCGACTGGTCCGGTCTTGACGTCGATTATTGCCGCGGGATCGCCGCTGCCGTGTTCGGTGATCCGTCGAAGGCAAAGTTCGTCGCTCTGTCGAGCAAGGACCGTTTTCCGGCCCTGCAGTCCGGCGAAGTGGACGTTCTGACCCGTAACACGACCTGGACCATCAGCCGCGACACCTCGCTCGGCTTCAACTTCCGTACCGTCAACTACTATGACGGTCAGGGCTTCATGGTGAAGAAGGGCCTGAACGTGAAGTCGGCTCTCGAACTCTCCGGCGCTGCCGTCTGCGTCCAGCAGGGCACGACCACCGAGCTCAACCTCGCCGACTACTTCAAGGCCAACAACCTGCAGTACAACCCGGTCGTCTTCGAAAAGGAAGCCGACGCAACCAGCGCCTATGACTCGGGCCGTTGCGACGTCTACACCACCGACCAGTCCGGCCTCTACGCAATCCGCCTGAAGATGAAGAACCCGGACGAGAACATGGTTCTGCCGGAAGTCATCTCCAAGGAGCCGCTTGGCCCGGCCGTTCGCCAGGGTGACGACAAGTGGTTCGACATCGTCAGCTGGGTTCACTACGCCATGGTTGGCGCCGAAGAGCTTGGCGTGACCTCGAAGAACGTCGACGAAATGAAGACCAGCGGCGGTCCGGACATCAAGCGCATGCTCGGCTCCGAAGAAGGCACCAAGATCGGTACCGACCTCGGCCTGACCAACGACTGGGCCTATAACGTCATCAAGACCGTCGGCAATTACGGCGAAGTCTTCGCCCGCAACCTTGGCCCGGACACCCCGATCAAGATCGAGCGCGGCCTGAACGCACAGTGGACGAAGGGCGGCCTGCAGTACGCCCCGCCGATCCGCTAAGCCGCCTTTCCAAAACTGGAAAACCTGAAAGGCGGGGGAATACCTCGCCTTTCTACGTATAAAAGACCCCAACACGGGCAAGAACAGCTCCAAAGAGCATGGCAAGAGGGAAAGGCGCTGATGGCAGGCTTCGCGCTGAATTTGGCAAAACCAGAAACGCAACGATCATCCACGTCATCACTCATCTACGATCCGAAGGTACGCGGCGTATTCTACCAGGTCCTGACCGTGGCCCTGGTTGCGCTCTTCGTGTGGATGGTGACGCAGAACACGATCAACAACCTGGCGAAGGCGAACATCGCCTCCGGCTTCGATTTTCTTGAAGGGCGCGCTGGTTTCGACATTGCGCAATCCCTCATCCCCTACAGCAGCGATTCGACCTACGGCCGCGCGCTGATCGTCGGTCTTCTGAACACGCTGCAAGTGGCATTCTTTGGCATCATCACGGCTTCGATCCTCGGCTTCGTCGTCGGTATTGCCCGCCTGTCGAAGAACTGGCTGATTGCAAGGCTTGCGCAGGTCTATGTGGAAATCTTCCGCAACATCCCGCCGCTGCTCGTCATCCTGTTCTGGTACAAGGGCGTCATCTCCGTCCTGCCGCAGGCCCGCGATTCCATCGCCATGCCGCTGTCCTCTTATCTGAACAACCGCGGCCTGTTTTTCCCGAAGGCGATCTGGGGTGACGGCGCGTGGATGATCGGCGTGGCACTCCTCGTCGCGATCATCGCATCCATCGTGATCTTCCGTTGGGCCCGCAAACGCCAGGCGGCCACCGGCCAGCAGTTCCGCTCCGGCTGGACCGCAATCGGTCTGATCATCGGGCTTCCGATGCTGACCTTCCTGGTGCTCGGTTCGCCAGTCACCTTCGATTACCCGATCGCCGGCCGCTTCAACCTCACCGGCGGCAGCACGATCGGTCCGGAATTCATCTCGCTGTATCTGGCGTTGTCCTTCTACACGGCCTCCTTCATCGCCGAGATCGTGCGCGGCGGCATCCTGGCCGTGCCGAAGGGACAGACGGAAGCGGCAAGCGCGCTCGGCATCCGCCCGAACGTCACCACCCGCCTCGTCATCATCCCGCAGGCAATGCGCATCATCATTCCGCCGCTGACCAGCCAATTCCTCAACCTGACGAAGAATTCGTCGCTCGCGGTTGCGGTCGGTTTTGCGGATGTCGTCGCCGTCGGCGGCACCATGCTGAACCAGACCGGCCAGGCGGTCGAGATCGTGGCACTGTGGCTGGTTATTTACCTGTCGCTGTCGGTCACCACCGCTCTGTTCATGAACTGGTTCAACGCGAAAATGGCGCTGGTGGAGAGATAAGATGGCTGTCACCGATTTTTCCTACGTCCGCCAGGAGATGGCGGGCCCGAAACCGGCTCCGTCCAGCGAGGTCGGCGTCGTCCATTGGCTGCGGACAAACCTGTTTGCCTCCGTCACGGACACGATCATGACGATCGCGGGGCTGGCGCTCCTCGTCTACACCCTGCCCGGCCTCATCCAGTGGCTTTTCCTGGATGCGTCCTGGACCGGGACTGACCGAAGCGCCTGCGCCACGGTCTCTCAGGGCGGCGTGCTGCCGGACGGCCAGTCCGGCGCCTGCTGGGCCTTCGTCTCGGCAAAGTTCAACCAGTTCATCTTCGGTCGTTATCCCTCCGAACTCTACTGGCGCCCGCTTCTGGTGATGGTGCTTTTCATCGCCTTGCTGATCCCGATGCTGATGCCAAAGGCTCCGTACAAGGGCTGGAACGCCTTGGCGCTTTTCATCGTCCTGCCGGTCGTTTCCTTCTTCCTGCTCGGCGGCGGTCTTGGCCTGGAGCCGGTTGAAACCCAGCTCTGGGGCGGCCTGATGGTGACGCTGATCCTCTCCTTCTTCGGGATCACCGTATCGCTTCCGTTCGGCATCCTGCTCGCGCTCGGACGCCGCTCGAACCTGCCGGTCATCAAGATGCTGTGCGTCCTCTTTATCGAGGTCATCCGCGGCATTCCGCTGATCACGGTTCTGTTCATGGCGAGCGTCATGCTGCCGCTGTTCCTGCCCGACGGCTGGACCTTCGACAAGCTGTTGCGCGCGCTGATCGGTGTGTCGCTGTTCTCGTCCGCCTATATGGCGGAGGTCATCCGCGGCGGCCTGCAGGCCATGCCGAAGGGCCAGTTCGAAGGCGCCGATTCGCTTGGCCTCAGCTACTGGCAGAAAATGCGGCTGGTCATCCTGCCGCAGGCGATCAAGCTCGTCATTCCGGGCATCGTCAACACCTTCATCGGTCTCTTCAAGGACACCTCGCTCGTCTACATCATCGGCATGTTCGACCTGCTCGGTATCGTCACGCTCAACCAGTCGGATGCGAACTGGTCTTCCCCCGTGACCCCGATCACCGGTTACGTCTTTGCCGGTTTTGTCTTCTGGATCTTCTGCTTTGCCATGTCGCGCTACTCCCTGTTCATGGAGCGCCACCTCGACACCGGCCACAAGCGTTAAAAGGATAAGGGTAAATCATGTCTGCAACGAACACCAAGCCGCAGGCCATGGCGGTATCCAGCACCGATGTGGCCATCCAGATCACCGGCATGAACAAGTGGTACGGTGATTTCCACGTGCTCCGCGACGTCAACCTCACCGTCATGCGCGGTGAGCGCATCGTCATTGCCGGGCCTTCGGGCTCCGGCAAGTCGACGATGATCCGCTGCATCAACCGCCTGGAGGAACACCAGTCGGGCCAGATCGTCGTGGATGGCATCGAGCTCACCAACGACCTGAAGAAGATCGACGAAGTGCGCCGCGAAGTCGGCATGGTCTTCCAGCACTTCAACCTCTTCCCGCATCTGACGATCCTGGAAAACTGCACGCTGGCGCCGATCTGGGTTCGCAAGATGCCGAAGAAGGAAGCCGAAGCGATCGCGATGCACTACCTCGAGCGCGTCAAGATCCCGGAACAGGCGCACAAATATCCGGGCCAGCTCTCTGGCGGCCAGCAGCAGCGTGTCGCCATTGCGCGCTCGCTGTGCATGAAACCGAAGATCATGCTGTTCGACGAACCGACCTCGGCGCTCGACCCGGAAATGGTCAAGGAAGTGCTCGACACCATGGTGAGCCTTGCCGAAGAAGGCATGACCATGCTCTGCGTGACCCACGAGATGGGTTTCGCGCGCCAGGTGGCCAACCGGGTGATCTTCATGGACCAGGGCCAGATCGTCGAGCAGAATTCGCCGGCCGAATTCTTCGACAATCCGCAGCACGAACGCACCAAGCTCTTCCTCAGCCAGATCCTGCACTAAGACGCACCGGCGAGCCTTCGAGGCTTTCCATGCCTGCGAAAATTAGAGCGCTCCCAAAAGGGGCGCTCTTTTTTGTGTGTCCCGGCTACCAGGTGACGGAATAATGCGCCCTGACACCCGCCGTCAGATCGGCGCCGGCTGCCTTGCCGATCCGCGCCGACAGGCTGAGGTCGTCTGCGAGCTTCTGTTCGACGGTGATGCCGGCGCCGATGCGCTTGAAGCTGTCGAGCGCTCCGAGCCTCGCCGTCAGCGAGACACCGTCAACCGGATCGGACCATCTGACCGCCTGGTGGACCTCCACGCCGTCCCAAGCCTCTCCGGCATTGTCGTAATGGATGGTGATGTTGCGGTTCATTTCGAGATCAAAATCGGACGAAACGATCTCCACGTCACGCACGCGCATCTCTGCGACGGCGTCCCCCGTTTCGACATTGGCGCGAATATTGATTTCGCGCAGCAGGATCTGGGCGGGCGTCTGTTCCGATTGCGCGGTAATGCGCCCCCAAAGTTTGACCGGCACCTCCACCGGCCCGCCCTTCCCCGACGACGTCACACCCACATCAACGCCGGCAGCTGCAAGCGACCAGCCTGGAACGCGCAGGCCAAGGCGCGCGTTATAGCTGGTGTCAGAGGTCTTCGTCGGGGTCCAGATCAGCAGACCGTCACTGGCGCCTGCAGGCTGCACCGGCATCGCAACCGTCATCAGAATCACCCAGCGCAGAAGCGTGAATTTTGCAAACATGCCATTTCCACATCGTCTCTTGCCTCCCGTTTCGCCGTTGCCGCCGACAGAACGATCCTCCTCGCCGATCGCAATTCAGGCACAAGATAGAGCATATAATTTGTACGTTATAGTACCACTATCTGATTCAGCAATGAAATTAGGGTTACCTAAAACACACAGTCGCATTCCTGCAACAGCAAAAAACGAACTTGTCATCTCCCCCTTACCTTATCTGAAGTCGTCCTAATTGGGGTTGCATGACGTTCCGTTTGCCCATTGATTAGGCTTTGATTAGGGAGAAACGAAAAGATGCACGAGCGCTGTCCTTCCACCCGCATTGCCTTACAGGCTGTTGCCGCAACCGATCGTTTTTTAGTCGTTCTTCGTTTGGCGTTGATCGAAAGCCAGCATTGAGCCAGGAAACAAGGAAACTTCGATCCATGACGAACAGATCTTTCGACAGAAAAACGGCTCCTTCCTTCCTCGACACCATCATTCGCTCTTCAGGAACTGTCGCTTCAGGCCGTTTGGTCTCGCGTCTGATGACCATGGCCGGTATCGTGATCGTTCTGGTATACTGGCGCCAGACCGGGGGCTGGTAAGAGGCCATCGGTGCGCCGGCCTGATCTTGGTCACGTTGCTTGCGCGGCTGCGTTTTTTGAAAATGTTAAATGAAAAAGGGCTCTCGGCCGGCTCGCCCTTTTCGTGATCCGGATATCTGAGAAGATCCGGAAATGCAGAACAGGCCGACGTCGGGAGCAATATCCTTGATCCAACGTCACCTCGTGACGCCCATTATTAGAAGTCGATCCTCAGCTTGGCCGTGATCGCGTGGGACCGGACGTTATCTCCGTAGGTCCCATCGTAGCGCAGATCCAGGGAAACCCGGTCATCCGAAAACAGACTGACGCCTGCACCGAAGTTGGCAACCCACTTGTCGGTCTCGAACCATCGTGTGTAGCGGTCGGAAGCCGGTGAAAATTTCACCTCGTTCGAGACCTGCGTATCCGTGCTGTGTTGAGTCCCACCGAATACAAAAGCGCGCATCTGCAGGCTTTCGGACAGGGTCAGGTCAGTGCCAATTTCGATGCCCGGCGCCACAGAGACCATAACGTCATCGTAGGAACCGACATCCAGATTGTATCCCGGCGCGCCGCTTTCCCCGTAGCCGCCGCTGCGGATGTAGTTGATGTCCAGATCCACACTGGGCTTGAGATAGAGCGAGCCCGCGGGCAGAAGATAGGCTGCCCGGAAGCGGGCCTGTACCCAGTCGGTATCGTGGCTGGCGCGTGCGGTGAGGCCCGGAGACAGGGGGATCGAGCGGCTGGAGTCCGTCCAGCCATGACCATAGGATAGACCGACGGCGAACAGCGCATGGCCTTCCACATATTTGGCAATGGCACCGACATGCGCAGTTTCCGTCTGAGATTGCGCAAGCCTGGCCTGTGATGTCAGCGTTTCATAGCCCGCTGCAAAACCCACCCGCCAGTGATCATCGACGATATACTGGCTTCCGAGTGACATCAGGACGGAATGGTCATCGCGACCGTCACCGGAATACCCGCCACCATACTCCAACCAGCGGGAAGAGACTTTGCCCCAGGCACACTCGCCTTCGTCGATTGCGGTGCTGCCTGCACCGATCTGGCCACAGCTGAGCATGCCCGACTGGAAACCTGATGCCGACGCGCGCAGTCCGGCGACCTGTTGCGTCGCGTGCTCGCTGGCGTAGGAATCGAGCAGGTTCTCATAATCTGCCAGGTTCTCTGCATTGGCGAGTGTCACCATGTCAGCATCCGTATCATCGCTTGCCAGACGCCGGTTGAGCCAGGCTCCGGTGGCGGCATCATGATCGGAAAGACCTGCTGCATCGAAGTTCACGCTGTTGACCGCAACGACGGCGTCCGCCGCTCCGAAGCCCCGTTCGCGAACGTTCAGAGAATAATCAACAACCGGCGTATCGAGAGCAGTCGCATTCATTGCCATCCCGAACAACGCGGGCGCCTGGACGACACTGAAGTGTCGCGTGGGACCAAACGAGGTCAATCGCGGACGCACTGCTCCACCCAAATGAACTGTGCTGCTTGCCTCCAGCCGGTCGGATCCGCCGCCGCGCATATCGAGATCGACTTCAAGCGTCGAGCCGGAAGCACCAACATAGACGCCTTGCAGGTTCGTGACCTGGAGCACACCCCGCCCGCCCGGCGACAGAAGGCCGAAATTCTGCAGGCGACCGTAATCGGGCAGGGTCGCCGCCGCGAGGTTATCGACGCCGAGATCGATCGCCGAGCCGGACAGCATCGAACCACTCGCCGTATTGGTCACGGAAATACCGCGCATATCGCCCTTAAAGGCCCAGACCGGGCCTGACGCCTTGATCGAGCCGGTCAAGGTTCCGGAATTGACCACGCTTGTCTTCTGATCACTGACGACGGCAAAGCCGCTTCTGCTCGACACCATCCCTGCATTGGTGATGGTGGTGGTCGCGATATGAGAGGGCGTTGCATTGGTGATGCGGATCGCATCCGACCCTTGTCCTGACACCGCGATAGTCGCGCCGGGCGCGACGGCGATATCCACCGCTGTCTGTTTTTCCGACAGAGATGCATTGCCGGACAGTTCCGCCACGATGCCGTGCGAAGCTGCACCAAAGGTATTCACGCTGCCGACGACATTCACCGACATCTGACGATGCGATTGTTCGCGCCGCCACGAATAGTCGCCATCGAGCATCGCGGCATGAATGCCGGGCGCCTGATTGCCATGCGTCTCCACCCGGCCATCCGCGTTGATCGTGACATTGCCTGCCCGGTCGCCCCGATTGTACGTCTTCGACAACAGGCTGCCGTCCGGCATCTGCACCAGGCCGCCCGGCCCGGCAATGGACTGGGCATAGATTGCGGCGGCTCCATCGCCATAGGTCCGGATGTCGCTCATTGGAGTCAATGTCACACGAATGTCGCCGCCGAAATTGAGAAGCCGCTCTGCGTGGTGAAACGGATCCGACAACCCGTAGGTCCAGCTATAGCGGTCCCGATCCTCCTTGTTGGCGATGATCGTGATGGGCGTCTCGGCATAGGTGATCGGACTGTCCGCCTGTACGAGGCCACCACCGCCGCCGACGGACTGCGCAAGCACCGCAATCGCGCCCTTGCCGCGCGTCGTTATTTGTCCGCCATTGACGATAGTGACGGCATCAGAGCGGTTGACCCGGTCCCAACTGCCGCCGAAATCAACCAGTGTCGTCGAGGCGTCGTTGTCGAGCGTGACGAGGCCACCGCCGCCGCCAATCGACTGCCCCAGAATGCCGAGGGCAAAGTCGCCGGTGGTGCTCAATGCACCACCCGAGGTGATGGTGACGGGATTTCCGCTGCCATTGCCGTTCAAAGCGCCGAGATGAACGGAGCCGGTATCGCTTGCCAGCGCGTTTGCGCCCAGCAACTCGCTGCGACGGTTTTGCACGGACAGATGGGCACCGCCGCCACCGCCGATGCTCTGCGCCACGATGGCCGACGAGAACATGCCCTTTGTGCTAACTTCGCCCCAATTGGCGACAGTCGCCTGCCCGGCATGATTGTAGGGCGAGCTTCCCTGGGTTCCAAAAAAGATCGAACTAACGTGGTGAATCGGATCGGCGAGCGCACTGGTGCCGCCGCCGCCGCTGACTGATTGTGCGAGGATGCCGATTGCACCATCCCCCTCTGTTCGGACAGAGCCGCTGTCCGCTTGCACGCGGACATCACCGCCAATCCCGAAACCGCCATTCACACCGCCCGAGGTCAAGATGAGCTTGCTGAGATCCTTGGTCGTCAGTTGTCCGTCCTGGCTGCTGAAGGTCGTCTTCTTTTCAGCCGAGAGATAGATTGATGTGGCGTGTCCTGCAGCACCGCCGCCGCCAGCGACGGACTGGGCAAAGATCCCTGTGCCCGTCTGCCCTGTAGTCTGCACGGATCCGGTGTTGATGACCTGTACCGTCCCGCCATTGCCGCCATTCCCTCCGTTTCCACCGATGGAGAGCGTGACGGTGCGTCCGTCAGACAGTTTGCCGGTGCCTTCCGAGGCCGGACGCACGGACGCCGTGACTGCCAGGGCGTTGCCGCCGTAGCCCCCGCTTCCGCCGATAGACTGGGCGATGATGCCATTCGAACCCGTACCGAGTGTCTGAAGATTGCCACTGTTCGTGACCCTCACCGGGCCACTTGCGCCACCGGCTCCTCCTGCGCCTGCAATCGAAAGCGCTATATTCTTCGAGGCCTTTTCGCTGGCCGCGGCCGAGAGTGCGGCTGAGACGGAATTGCCACCAAAGCCACCGCCGCCGCCAATCGATTGAGCGAGAACGCCATGGGCGAGAACACCGTCGGTTATGAGCAGACCGCCCAGTTCAGCCTGAACCAGGCTCCCCTGCCCGCCACTGCCGCCTGAGCCCCCGATGGCAACCGAAGCGCTCGGCTTGTTGACCTCCCCGAGGCTGAGCGTGCCGGACAGGGCGGTGCCGCCCGAGCCGCCGCCACCGCCGATGCTCTGCGCCAGGACGGCAATGGAATGGTCTCCGGTTGTCGCCAGGATGGATGATGGAGAGGTCGATACAATGGCGCCTGCCGCATTTCCGCCAGCGCCCCCCGTCCCGCCGACCGAGGTACTGAGCGGCGTGCTGCCGCTCGTTGAGGCACCGGCAGCGATGCTCAGCGAACTGCCACCCTTACCACCCCCGCCGCCGATGCTCTGCACAAGAATGGCGTTGGAAAACGAACCGGCGGTCGTCACGCGGCCGTAGACATTCGCGCCCGCATAACCGCTGCTGCCGCCACTGCCGCCGCTTCCTCCGATCGCGGCACTGAGACTGATGGATCGTCCCTCGGAGATCGCGCCCGATAGCGACACGGCGGAGCCTGCATTGCCGCCGCCGCCGCCGATGCTCTGGGAGAGCACCCCCGTCGCGTGGTCTCCGGCCGTCACCACCGATGAAGTCCGTTCCACGACGATCGACGTCGACGAACTGTTGCCGCCCTTGCCGCCGCTGCCGCCAACCGAAACGGAAATCGGCACGGCAATACCGGAGGACACGGCACCGGATATCGCCGTAGCACTGCCACCGGTACCGCCCCCGCCGCCAACGCTCAGGGCTTCGATCCCATTGGCGAAGCTGCCGCGGGTGGAAACGATGCCGCTGGTGGTGACCGATACCTCGCCGCCGCCATTGCCCTCGCCGCCGGAACCGCCCGCCGCGACAGACACTGAAATCGAGCCGGCACCGTTCGACACCCCCACCGATATGCTGCGGGCATCGCCACCCGTCCCGCCACCGCCGCCGATCGAATGTCCCACCACGGCGCTTGAAAAATCGCCGCTTGTCGTGACGGCCGTTCCGCTTTCCTGGCTGATCGTGACACGCGCGCCCTTGCCGCCCTTGCCGCCCTTGCCACCAACGGAGACCGCGGAGGTGAGCGAGACCGGTCCGGCTGCCGCCGAGACGGTGGCGGCGGAACCGCCCGTGCCGCCGCCGCCGCCAATGCTCGAGGCAAAGAGGCCGAAGGAATGCGTGCCCGACGTCTGCACATTGCCGGTGGAGGTCAAGTTGATCGTACCCGCATCGCCACCCTCTCCCCCACTGCCGCCAATGGCGACGCTGGAGGAAAAGATCGGGGAGGTCGCTCGCGCAGTTGCCGAACCCCCATGGCCACCACCGCCGCCGATGCTCTGCGCATTCACGCCATGCGAAAAGCGACCGGCCGTCGTGATGTTGCCGAAGGCGAGATCAAGGGCACCGGCTCGGCCGCCATCGCCGCCGGCGCCGCCGATAGCGACGGCCGAAAACAATCCCTCCGCCGTTGCATTTCCACCCCGACCACCGCCGCCGCCGATGCTCTGCACCATAAGGCCCAGGGCATGGTCGGCATAGGTTCGCAGCGCCCCCCGGAAGTTTACGGTGACGGAACCTCCCGAACCACCTCGCCCGCCATCACCGCCGACGGCAACATGACCCGTGGCGGACGAACCATTGCCACCGCTTCCCCCGAAGGATTGCAACAGGAGAGCATCTGATTGGGTGCCTTGCGTGGTGACGGAACTCGCCGCGTCGCCGCTGAGGCTGATCGAGGATCCATCGCCGCCATGCTGACCCGCTTTGCCCTCCAGCGAACGACCGGATGCGCCGCCGATACTTTGGGCAAGAACACCCGGTGACTGGGAACCGCTCGTGCTGACCACAGCGCTGCCCAGATCGACGCTGGCGCCCGCGGCGTTGCCGCCCGACACGGCCTGTATGCGGCCGGTTCTGCGCTGATATTCTGCCAGATCACCGCCACCTGCGCTGAGCGCTCGAATACCGGCCGCGTTGTCGCCGCCGGTGGAGATCACCGGTGCGGTTTGGGCGGCATCGCGCTGCATCACGATGCTGACGGGTCCGCCGGACTTCAAGGGTGGCCAGTTCTCCAAATCGGTCCTGAAGCCATCGCCGCCAGTACCGCCCACGCTTGATGCACTGATGCCAGCAGCAGAAGCGCCCGTGGTGGTGATCGACCCTGAATTATAGACGGTGACGGCCCCGGCGCTTCCCCCGAGACTGAGAGCGATCGCCCCGCTGTTCGTCGGCAAGATCGCCCCTTCTCCGCCCCGACTGAGCGCCGAAAGTCCACCTGTCTGCGGCACGTTGCTGAGAAGGCGCCCGCTGTTGGTGATGGTGACCGCACCGCCGTTCGTTACTCTTCCTAGCAATTTCCAATCATGTCCGAGACTTTCGCCTTGAACGAGGCCCGAGGTTCCGGCGGATTGCGTCGCGTTGGAAGGTAGGGTCACGTCTTGCTGGTTGTTCAGAACAACATCACCACCATTGACGTTCTTCATCACGACCACGGACTGAGCCGTCGCCGTCCCCTTGCTTCCAAGCAGCACGCCCGTTGCGACAAGGCTGCAAAGAGCAACCGTCGCGAGCCATCGATCCTGGTCGACATTGTCCGGCACCCCGCGCGCCACGTAGCGCTCCAAGCAAATGGTATCGGCAAACATCGATTTCGGCATGATCGCGCCCCCATGGAGCGTCATGCGTAAAACACGTTGCTTACGCGAGGCTTTTATTACATACGAATATACAATCTCTCGAAGTATCGAAGTATCAAGGACGCATTCACCGCTCGATGAAGGATGTGACAAACTGTTGTATTTGGCACGTCACGCCGATCAACGATTCAGGTCTGCACGTTGCTGTCAACGTTGGCGCCCCATGATTTGATGCGGCGTTTTTTTCGGCAATGAAGACTGTCGATCTTATCCCTCCGGCCAAATGGCAGGCGAGCGGCCGGCGGCATCACCCACCTTGAACGGCGTTGATACCCCCGTAGACCACGATGATGCCAATAAAGATGCCCAGGATTGCCACCGCGCCGCAGACCCCGACGAGGATCAATGTACTGCCCAAAAGCTTTCGCTTCGGCGGTTCCGGCTGCTTCTCTCGAGCGTCCATGACGTGTCCAATGCTGTGACCATGACAGCAGTCGAACTGCGGCAGCAAAGCTGTGGTTCCATGGAGATCGGAAGAACTCCGACATCAGCGCGGTGATGGATAGAGGTAGGGGAGATTTAGCACACCATCGAGAACCCGTTCGGCACGAGGTTGTTACCTATGTCTCCTGTACGAGGTGTCGCCCATCTCTCCTGGCCGGACAATCGAATTTGTGGCGACCCCTGCAGGACTCGAACCTGCGACCTACTGCTTAGAAGGCAGTTGCTCTATCCAGTTGAGCTAAGGGGCCGTCTTTCATCGCGAGCCTCAGGCTCGGGATCAATGGGTCCAGGGCTGGGTGCGGTTGAACCGGAAATTGTCGGAATAGGACACCGTCTGGCGCTTGGCTTCCTTCGGCGGAATGACGCGGTAATCGATACCGTTGCGCTCGGCATAGGCTTGCGCCAGTTCCTGCGTATCGAAAGTCAGGCACACCTGCTGTTTCATGTCCGAGGACGAGGTGTAACCGAGAATGGGGTCGATGCGCCGCGGCTCTTCCTGATCGAATTCAAGCACCCAAAGATGGGTCTTGGCCTTGCCGGATTGCATGGCGGTCTTTGCAGGACGATAAATCTTCGCGGTCATTTCAGTCAACGCTCCCTTGCGCGCTACAGGCTCATCAGCACGGCGGCGGTGCCTGTATCCGCTGCCGATCCCCGCCAGGTCCGTCTCCGGATCGCCTGACCGGACGATCGAGGTGGGAAGCAAGCCCCAGCACCTGATCGGCGGCGATGGTCGGAGTGGAGAGATTCGAACTCCCGACCCTCTGGTCCCAAACCAGATGCGCTACCAGACTGCGCTACACTCCGTTCCAACGATGAAAAGCGAGATACACGCTTCGCCCCTTGGCCGCAACTCTAAAATCACTCTTTCAAGAAGAGGTTAAGCGCCTCACGGGGCGTTGCCGATCTCAGCGCTTCTCACCAGGTCGCCCACAGCGATCCCACGCTTCTTCACCTCGCCCGCATTCAGTTCGAGCACGAAATCCACCGGCCCGCGCGACGAGATCACCGTTTCCGACAAAGGTACTGCCCCTTCATGGATATGGGTGATACGGCCCTCGGAATCGATGAACAGCATGTCGAGCGGGATCAGCGTGTTGCGCATCCACATCGTCACTTCGCGCGGCGCCTCGAAATCGAACAGCATGCCGGCGTCCGGTGCCATCTCCTTGCGGTACATCAGCCCCTGCTGGCGCTGCGGCGAATCGAGCGCAAGTTCAACCGTAAAAACATGGCGCTGGCCGCTGGCGGTTTCGATCACCAGCGGTTGTTTGGAGAAGGTGACATCAGCCGCAGCCCCCGCCCCGACCAGCAGTCCGGCAAACAGAAAGAGCGCCAGAACGGCGCTCAGGACAAGTTTCAGCCGCGGCAAAACCATGATCAATGCGCCCGCGGCAGGGCCACCGGCCCATCGGGGTGGATTTCCGCCGCCATCAGGCCCTTTTCGCCGGGCCCGAAGCGCACCAGCACCACCTGGCCCGGGCGAAGCTCCGTCAAACCGAACCGACGAAGCGTTTCCATGTGGATAAAGATGTCCTCGGTGCCCTCGCCGCGGGTCAGGAAACCAAAACCCTTGGTGCGGTTGAACCACTTGACCAGCGCGCGTTCGAGACCGCTCGTCGGGGTGACCTGCACATGGGTGCGCACCGGCGGCATTTGTGACGGATGCACCGCGGTCGACTGATCCATCGAAAGAATACGGAAGGCCTGGTAACCTCGGTCGCGTCGCTGGATGAGCGCCACGATGCGCGTTCCCTCGAGGATCGTCTGATAACCGTCGCGCCTGAGGCAGGAAACATGCAGCAGCACATCCTGCATTCCGTTGTCGGGGACGATGAAACCAAATCCCTTGGCCACATCGAACCACTTCACCACGCCGGTGATCTCGGTCAGCTCAACCGGCTCGCCCGCAAGTTCCTCGAAACTCGCAACGCCCTTCGATGACATTCTGTCCGCCATTCTGTCTGCCCCTGGATTACGCGTCACGGTGGCACGGTTAACTGATTCTTATAAGATATGTTAACATCGCGCCGTTCGTCCAGCGCAAGCCCCCGCCCACGCTTTATCCCACCCTTTCTAGCGCTTGCTGCTTGCCTGAAGCTGGCCAGTGCCGCATATCCAACCGATCCTCGGCAAAGCCCGCGGATTCATGCTTTTTGGAGGATTGCGACCCATGCGTTACCTGCACACCATGGTCCGGATCAAGGACCTCGATGCATCGCTCGATTTTTACACCCGCATTTTCGGCCTCACCGAAGTCCGCCGCATCGAAAACGAAAAAGGCCGCTTTACGCTGATCTTTCTCGCCGCATCCGAGGATGTCGAGGCCGGCACCAATGCGAAAGCGCCGTTGCTCGAACTCACCTATAACTGGGACACGGAAGACTATAACGGCGGCCGCAATTTCGGCCATCTCGCTTATGAGGTCGATAATATCTACGACTTCTGCCAGCAGCTGATGGACAAGGGCGTCACGATCAACCGCCCGCCCCGCGACGGCAACATGGCCTTCGTTAAATCGCCCGATGGCATCTCAATCGAACTCCTGCAAAAGGGTCCGGCGCTGGCGCCCGCAGAACCTTGGGTTTCCATGCCGAACACCGGCAGCTGGTAACACTCGCCGAATTTATTCCGGCGCCAGGCTTTCGCGGCGCCGGAACACCACCTCCCCAGCCTGACGCAGGCTTCATGCGGCATCCTTGTCTCAAACGACAGTCCAATGGACGGATGCCATGGCGAACAGCTCGACCACAAAGTTCTCTTTTCCAGCCTGCAGCAGGTGGCTTGCGCCTGCCCTTCTCGTTGCCACAACGTCGCTGTCCGGCTGCAGCCTTTCTCTCCTGAGCAAAACGGATGCGCCGAAAGCCGAGACCGCCGTGGCGAAGGCCGATCCCGCCGAACCCGTAACAAAGCCAGAAACGCAAACCGCTGCCGCCAAACCGGCGACACGGCTTTATGTTGATCCGATGCTGGCCTCGGCCGGCAAGGCCAAACCCGGACGTCGCGAGTTGCCGCTGCACACACCACCGGGTGGCACGGTGCCGCCTTCGCAGCCGGTGATGGCGCGCGCACCATCGACGCCCACCCACCCCAGCCAGCCGGCGCAAACGAGCCAGCCGATCCAACAGACGGCAGCCAACAATCTGGGCGAGGTCGTCAATCAGCCGACCGGCGTCCACGCCTACCAGAACAGCATCTTCGCGCTTGCCAATGCCAACACGCAGGCAACGGCCGATGGCAGCGTGCCCGCCTATGTGCCGGCGCGCGGCATCAATCCGATGTCCGGCAGCGTCTTCAGCGCCCGCACCGCACCAGCCCCGGTCCCCGCACCCGCTGGCGCCGGCAATGACGGGCTCTGGTAGATGATGACGCACCGGAATATCCGGTAAGCACTTGAAAAGGTGGAGAAATAGGCACTCATCCACAGTTGCGGCCAGGCATCGAAAAAATTCGAGGAACGCGAAAAAGACGCTTGCGCTGCCCAAACCTCCTCCCTATAAGGGCGCCACGGCACGCGCCCTTCGTCTATCGGTTAGGACGTCAGATTTTCATTCTGAAAAGAGGGGTTCGACTCCCCTAGGGCGTGCCACCCGCCCCTCTCCCAAATCATTGAAATACCGAACCTAAACGGCAAGGGTCGATTGCTTTTCGCCGTCCTCATGCTTGTATTGCGGCGGATTTTTCGGCGCGTTTCAGATTTCTGCGACCTCCCTCATTTTTCCCCTTGCATCGCGAAAATCTGCGCGTATAAGGGCGCCCACACGCGCCCTTCGTCTATCGGTTAGGACGTCAGATTTTCATTCTGAAAAGAGGGGTTCGACTCCCCTAGGGCGTGCCACCTCTCTCCGATATTCTCCTCATAATTCAGAAGCTTAGTGTCGCCTTTGGTCGATGATTGATTGCCGATTCCCATCGTCACACGGGCGCGAAAAAATCTGCAAAATTGGTCATCCAAATGTCATTTTGACGCTTGCATGACAAAGCGCTCGCCCCTATAAGGGCGCCACGGCACGCGCCCTTCGTCTATCGGTTAGGACGTCAGATTTTCATTCTGAAAAGAGGGGTTCGACTCCCCTAGGGCGTGCCACCCTCTCCCCTTAAAAAACGATCGTCGCAACAGGTCAGCAAGCGTCGCCTGGGTATAGCACTGCGTTTGGTCGTGTGATCATGACGCGGTCGTTTAGATCGACTTGGCGGCATCCAGGATGCGCAGTTGCATACGGCGACTTCCCTGCCAGTGATCGGCGCTGAGGCACCCTGCCAGGTGCAATTGCTGGCCGCGGGAGGAGAGAAGCAACTGACCGAGCGGCGTGTCGCCGGCTCTAAACGCAATCGCCTCCAGCCGCGTGCCGTCCATCGCCTGCAGGGTCGCCTTGACGTGTGAGGTGCCGATCAACCGCGAATCGACGATCCGGTGGGCGGGGATGGCAAAGATTGGCTGGCTGTGGCCCGAACCATAAGGGCCCGCCTGTTCCAGCTGGTCAAAAAGAGCGAGCGTCGCGCCGGAGGCGGCGAGCGCGCCATCGATCTTCAGCACGTGATTTGCCACCAGAGACGGCACTTGTGCCGTGGCAATCGATTCGAAGTGGGCGCGCAGCGCGCCGAGCTTCTCCCGCTCTACCGTCAGGCCGGCCGCCATGGCATGGCCACCGCCCTTGATCAGCAGCCCCGCCTCGACGGCACCACGCACCATCTTGCCCATATCAAAACCGGGGATAGAACGACCGGAGCCGGCGCCCTTGCCGGAGGCATCGAAAGCGATGGCAAAGGCCGGGCGCTTGAACTTTTCCTTCAGACGGGCGGCAATCAGGCCGACAATACCCGGATGCCAGGCATTGCTGGCAGTGACAATGACGCTGGCGTTTTCGCCGTCGCCATATTCGGCCACCACTTCCGCCTCCGCCTCGGCCAGCATGGCCGCTTCCATCGCCTGGCGTTCGCGGTTGAGGTCGTCGAGCCGGGCGGCGATCTCGTCGGCCTGCGGCGCATCGTCCAGCGTCAGAAGACGGCTGCCGAGCGCCGCGTCGCCGATCCGACCGCCGGCATTGATTCGTGGTCCGATCAGGAAACCCAGATGATAAGGCGTCACCGGCCCGCCGAGTCCCGTCTTGCGGAACAGCGCGGCAAGACCCGCATTGCCCATGTGGCGGGCGGCCAGCAGCCCCTTCACCACATAGGCACGGTTCAAACCCTTCAGCGGCACGACATCGCAGACGGTGGCGAGCGCCACAAGATCGAGATGCCGCAGCAGATCAAGTGAGGCAGCGCGCGGATCTCCGCGCTCGCGCATCAACCGTGCAGTCGCCACCAGCACCATGAAGACAACACCCGCGGCGCAAAGATGCCCCTGCCCCGACAGGTCGTCCTGGCGGTTCGGATTGACCAGCGCCACACAGGGCGGCAGGTCCGGCCCCATCTGGTGGTGATCGATCACAACCACGTCGCACCGCTCCTCAGCCGCCGCTGCCAGTGACTCTTGACTGGTCGAGCCGCAATCGACGGTAACGATCAGCTGAGCGCCGCCGGCAATCAACTGACGGATGGCCGCCGGGTTCGGTCCGTAGCCCTCGAAAATCCGGTCGGGAATGTAGATCTCAGCCGAGATGCCGAAGTGGGCCAGAAACCGCCACAGCAGTGCCGAGGCCGAGGCGCCGTCCACATCGTAGTCACCGAAGATCGCCACCTTCTCCCGGCGCTGGATCGCGTCGGCCAGGCGGTTCGCCGCCGTCTCGCAATCGGTCAGCGTGAAGGGTTCCGGCATCAGCGAGCGGATGGTGGGATCCAGAAAGGCTGGCGCTTCATCGACGCCAACACCACGGCCGGCCAAAACGCGCGCGATCAGCTCGGGAAGTCCGTGCACCTGCGCCATGGCGAGCGCGCGGTTCTGGCCCGCCTGGTCCAGACGGGACACCCAGCGTTGTCCGCTGACGGAGTGTTCGACACCGAGGAAGGCACGCGGGACTGGATCAACCGGTTCGGTCATGAAGCTCTTTGGTCGCAAGATCTGACCGCTTCTAACGCACCCGCATCAAAAGCCCAAGGGGAACAGGTCCTGAATCAACGGTCAGAGCGCCGCCAGCACCACGGATGCGCCGAGGCATAACGGCCAGGATGCCAAAGCGATCGCGACACCCCAATGGCGTTCGATCTCGCTCTCCAGCTGTTCGTCGGTCGTCTCGCCATCTGCTCCGCGCTGCGACAGCGGCCGGATGTCATCCGGATCTATGGTCGGCACCGGCAGGCCACTGGGCCCCTTCTGCCTGAATGGAATGATCGTCGTCACTTGGCGCCTCCCTCGCTTCGTGAAGAGAGACCACAGTGTAGACCCGAATCCCTGTTCGCACCAGAGCAGCAAAAAGCCGCCCGAAATGGACGGCTTTTCAGACCAACAGCGACTGGACGCGGCTCAGAGGGCCTTCGGGCGCTCGATACGGATGACCTGCGGTTCGCCGGACAGATAATTGCCGGCCTTGATGCCGTCGACCGCCTTGCGCACGGAATCCTCCATCGTGGCATGCGTCACCAGGATGATCGTCTTCGCGTCGCTGGAGGCGCCGCCATTGGCGCGCTGCACGATGGATTCCAGCGAGATGCCGTTCTGTGCCATCTGGGTCGCGACGCTTGCGAAAACGCCGGCACGGTCCAGGACCGTGAGGCGGATGAAATAGCCGCCCTCGTGGCTCTGCATCTGCGCCTTGCGATAGGGTTCCAGCCGCGCAGCCGGTGTTCCGAGCACAGGAACGCGCTGTGCGCCCGGCTGGCTCTTGGCGATGTCGGCGATATCGCCCAGCACGGCCGATGCCGTGGCATTGCCGCCGGCACCGGGGCCGACCATCAGAAGTTCGCCCAGAATGTCGGATTCGATCGCCACCGCATTGGTGACGCCATCGACCTGAGCGATGACCGAATCATGCGGCACCATGGTGGGATGCACGCGCTGCTCGATGCCGCTTTCGGTGCGCTGCGCGACGCCCAAAAGCTTGATACGGTAACCGAGATCGGCAGCCGCATGAATATCCTCGATCGAGATGTTGGAGATGCCCTCCAGGTAGATCTCGTCGGCCGCGATTTCCGTGCCGAAAGCGAGCGTCGTCAGGATCGCGAGCTTGTGAGCCGTATCATTGCCCTCGATGTCGAAGGTCGGATCGGCCTCGGCATAACCGAGGCGCTGCGCTTCCTTCAGGCAGGCCTCGAAGGTCAGCCCCTCCTTCTCCATCCGGGTCAGGATGTAGTTGCAGGTGCCGTTCATGATGCCATAGACGCGGCTGACCGAATTGCCGGTCAGCGATTCCCGCAGCGCCTTAATGACCGGAATGCCGCCGGCCACCGCTGCCTCGAAGTTCAGCAGCACACCCTTGTCTTCGGCAATCCGCGCCAGTTCCACGCCGCAGCGGGCAAGCAACGCCTTGTTGGCCGTCACCACATGCAGCCCACGCGCCAGCGCCGCGCGCACCGACCGGTCTGCCGATCCCTCGGCGCCACCCATCAGTTCCACGAAGACGTCGATATCGGCCTTTTCCGCCATCTCTTCCGCCGTATCGAACCAGGCCATACGGGAGAGGTCGACACCGCGGTCCTTCGTCCGGTCGCGTGCCGTGACGGCGGTAATCTCGATGGCACGACCGCAGGTCACCGCAAGTTCGTTTGCCCGCGTGGTGAGGATGCGCGCCAGAGAAGCGCCAACGGTGCCCAGACCCGCAATACCGATTTTGAGGGCGTCTGCCATAGTGTCCATTCCTGTCGATAAAGATCGGACGGCAGAACGCCGTCCGTTGCGTCAGTGAAAATCAGCGATGGGCGTTCAATGAAATGACGTTGTGAAGCGTGTCGTCCGCCGTGCCGAGGAAACGCTTGATATTGCGGGCCGCCTGGCGGATGCGGTGTTCATTCTCGACGAGCGCGATGCGCACATAGTCATCGCCATGTTCGCCAAAACCGATGCCCGGCGCGACGGCGACATCCGCCTTTTCAATGAGCAGCTTGGAAAATTCGAGCGAACCGAGCGGACGGAACTTTTCCGGCACCGGCACCCAGGCAAACATCGATGCCGCCGGCGGCGGGATGTCCCAGCCGGCACGGCCAAAACTCTCCACCATCACGTCGCGGCGGCGTTTGTAGGTCTGGCGCACCTCATCGATATGCTGCTCGATGTCCGGATCGTTGAGGGCTGCCGTCGCCGCAACCTGGATCGGCGTGAAGGCGCCGTAGTCGAGATAGGACTTGACCCGCGTCAGCGCCGAGATCAGCCGATCATTGCCGACCGCAAAGCCCATGCGCCAGCCGGCCATGGAGAAGGTCTTCGACATCGAGGTGAATTCAACCGCCACATCCATTGCACCCGGAACCTGAAGGATGGAGGGCGTCGGTTTGCCGTCGAAATAGATTTCCGAATAGGCCAGGTCCGAAAGGACGAAGATGCCGTGCTTCTTGGCGAAGGCGACGACCTCCGCGTAAAATTCGAGTTCGACCACGGTCGCCGTCGGGTTGGACGGATAGCAGAGGATCATCGCGATCGGCTTCGGGATCGAATGGGCGACAGCCCGCTCGAGCGCGCGGAAGAACTCCTCGTTCGGCTCGACGGGAATCGAACGGATCACACCGCCGACCATCAGGAAACCGAAGGCATGGATCGGATAGGACGGATTGGGGCAGAGCACCACGTCGCCCGGCGCAGTGATCGCCTGCGCCATGTTGGCAAAACCTTCCTTGGAGCCCAGCGTTGCCACGACCTGCGTGTCGGGGTTGAGCTTCACGCCAAAGCGGCGGGCATAATAGGCCGCCTGTGCGCGGCGCAGGCCCGGAATGCCCTTCGAGGAGGAATAACCATGCGTGTCCGGCCGCTGAACGGTTTCCACCAGCTTGTCGACGATGAACTTGTTGGTGGGAAGATCCGGATTGCCCATGCCGAGATCGATAATGTCCGCGCCGGCCGCTCGTGCACTGGCCTTCAAACGGTTGACCTGTTCGAAGACGTACGGCGGCAGCCTGCGGACCTTATGAAACTCTTCCATCACGAACCTCATGGGGCATTGAGAGCAAAAACGGAGCGCATCCGGAGGCTCCGTCACGCCGTTGCTTTGCGACCAAAACCGCAGGAAGGCAAGGGCTAATTGGTGATCTGCCGTTCGGCTTCGGCGGCATGATCGTTGGCGAGCCGGCGAAGTCCGTCGATGCGGCGCTGGTACTCCGCTTCGGTGATGGCGCCGCTCGCGCGGGCAGAGGCAAGCGCGGAAAGCTGCGCCTCCCGCGTCGTGTATTCCTGATCGCCGATCTGCGTGTTGGCCGCCGTAAGCGGCTTGCCGAGGCTCGGATAGGTTCCGGTATCAAGCTTTGTCAGAGCTTCCGGGCGCGCGACGGTGCGCGGACCGACGATGACGGCGGGCGGCGCGGTGTTCGGAATGCCGTCGTCCAGCGCAAACATGGAACTGGTGCCTGAACATCCCGACAGCAGAACCGTGATGCCAAGCGCGCAGATTACCATCGGCCAACCCGCTTTATGCTGCGCTCGTTTTAGCATTTCGCAATCCTACCCTTGACTTTCGAATGAGCCGCGCTCGGCCTTCATCGCTGGAACTTCTATTCTTTTTCAGGCACAATGTAAAAACCAAAACAAGCATCGGTCGGTTGCACCCGGCTTTCAGGGAGCGGAACATACATGGACGGCAAAGGTCAGTCGAGCCATGCGGGCGCAGACTCCACGGGCTTTGATCCCAAGGTGTTTGAAGCCTACGTGGTCAAAGATCCGCAGACGCTGGCCGTCAATATCGCCAAGGCTGCCGAAAATCTCGGCAAGGCCGCATCCGAATGGCTTGGGCCCCGGGAACGGGGCGAGATCATCGATGCCATCGATCCCCTGACCGACATGGTCAAGACACTGTCCAAGGTCATCGAATACTGGATGTCGGAACCGCAGCGGACTCTGGAGGCCCAAAGCCTGCTGATGGCGTCCTATATGGGCATCTGGATGAACACGCTGCACCGGCTGGCCGGCGACACCAATGTCGACGACCCCGACGACCTGCCGAAGGACAAGCGATTCGCCGACGACGACTGGCGCCGCAACCCGTTCTTTGCCTTCCTGCGGCAGGTCTATCTCGTCACCGCCACCTGGGCGGAAAAGCTCGTCGAGCGGTCCGAAGGGCTGGACGACCATACGCGCCAGAAGGCTGCCTTCTACGTCAAGCAGATGACGTCGGCGTTGTCGCCCGCCAATTTTGCCCTCACCAACCCGGAGGTCTACCGGCAGACAGTGGCAAGCAACGGCACCAATCTCGTCGAGGGCATGCGCATCCTTGCCGAAGACGTCGCCGCCGGCCGCGGCGAATGGCGCGTGCGCCAGACCGATACGACAAAGTTCGAACTCGGCGTCAACGTCGCGATCACACCCGGCAAGGTCGTTGCCCGCAGCCCGATCTGCGAGGTGATCCAATACAGCCCCACGACGGAGACGGTGTTCAAGCGGCCGCTGCTGATCGTCCCGCCGTGGATCAACAAGTTCTACATTCTCGATCTCGGCCCGCAGAAAAGCTACATCAAGTGGTGCGTGGACCAGGGGCACACTGTCTTCGTGATTTCCTGGGTCAATCCGGACGAAAGCCTCGCCCGCGCTTCCTGGGAGGACTACATCCGCGACGGCATCGATTTTGCGCTGAAGACGATCGAAACGGCGACCGGCGAAGCAGAAGTCAACGCGATCGGCTACTGCGTCGGTGGCACCTTGCTGTCGGCGGCACTCGCCTATCACGCCAAGACGCGCAACAAGGCCATCCAGTCCGTTACCTTCTTCACCACGCAGGTGGATTTCCGCTACGCCGGCGAACTGCTCGTTTTCGTCGATGAGGAGCAGATCGAGGCGCTGGAACGGCAGATGAACATGACCGGCTACCTCGCCGGCTCGAAGATGGCGAGCGCCTTCAACATGCTGCGCGCCTCCGAACTCATCTGGCCCTATGTCGTGAGCAACTACCTGAAGGGCCAGGAGCCGACGGCCTTCGACCTGCTCTACTGGAACTCCGATTCGACGCGGATGACGGCGGCCAACCATGCCTTTTACCTGCGCAACTGCTATCTCGAGAACCGCCTCACCGCCGGCGAGATGACGCTGTTCGGCAAACCGATCTCGCTCGCGGACGTAAAAATCCCGATCTACAGCTTGGCGACAAAAGAGGATCACATCGCCCCTGCCCGCTCGGTCTTCCGCGGCTGCCAGTTCTATGGCGGCGACGTGACCTTCGTGCTGAGCGGCTCGGGCCATATCGCCGGCGTCGTCAATCCGCCCGACAAACATAAATACCAGTACTGGACGAACGGACCTGTCGCAGGCGAGCTTGCAGACTGGGTGAAGGATGCCAAGGAGACACCCGGTTCCTGGTGGCCGCACTGGCAGGGCTGGATGGAGGCACAAAACGGCAAGCGCGTGCCGGCCCGCCCGGTCGGCGGCGGCGAGCTGGAGCCGCTCTGCGATGCGCCGGGCACCTATGTCATGGTCCGCAGCTGATCGCACTCGCATGCAGTTTGATCCGCCCCTCGTGCCGGCCCGGCTCATCAGCCGTTACAAACGTTTCCTGTTCGACGCTGTCCTGGAGGACGGCACGCCGATCACCGGCTCGTGCCCGAATACCGGCTCGATGCGCGGGCTGACGGCACCCGGTTCGCGCATATGGCTTTCGCAACACGACAGCCCGACGCGAAAATTCCGCCACATGCTGGAACTGGTCGAGGCGGACGGCACGCTCGTCGGCATCAATACCGGAATGCCGAACCGGCTGGCGGAGGAGGCCATCCGCACCGGCATGATCGAAAGCCTGTCCGGCTACGACACGTTGAAGCGCGAACAACGTTACGGTGCCAATTCCCGGATCGATATCCTGCTTCTGGATCAGGCCCGGCCGTCCGCCTATATCGAGGTGAAGAATGTCCACTTCACGCGGACGGCGAAACTCGCGGAATTTCCCGATTCGGTCACGGCGCGGGGTGCCAAACATCTCGACGAGCTGGGCGACATGGTGGAAACCGGCTTTCGGGCCGCAATGCTCTATGTGATCCAGCGCGACGACTGTGATGTGCTCAGGATCTGCGAGGAGTTGGACCCCATCTACGGCGCCGCTTTCCGACGGGCGCGGGCTCGCGGCGTCGAGGCCTTTGCGATTGCCTGCCGCATCACGCCGCAGGGAATTTCGCCAAGCCGGCCAATCCCGATAGACGAAGGCGACGCTGCTGTTTAAAACTCGGCAGACTAAGCACGAAAGCAGAATTCCATGGTGACCTATATCGAGGCCGCATCCGCGCCCAAAAAGAACACGGGAGCAATCCGGCTCTACGACACGAAGACCGATTTCGCCGGCATGCATGCGGCCTGCCAGCTGACCGCACGCTGCCTGGATGAATTGGCGGCGATCGTCAAACCCGGCGTGACGACGAATGCCATCGACCGTTTCGTCTTCGAATTCGGCATGGACAATGGCGCGCTGCCGGCAACGCTGAACTATCGCGGCTACAAATATTCCGTCTGCACCTCGATCAATCACGTCGTTTGCCACGGCATGCCGGATGACAAGCCTCTGCGCGAGGGAGACATCGTCAATATCGACGTGACCTATATCCTCGACGGATGGCACGGCGATTCGAGCCGCATGTATCCGGTCGGTCCGGTGAAGCGGGCGGCCGAGCGCCTGATGGAAGTCACCTATGAGTGTCTGATGCGCGGCATCTCCGTCGTGAGACCCGGCGTGCGCACCGGCGCGATTGGCCAGGCGATCCAGACCTATGCGGAGGCGGAGCGTTGCTCGGTGGTGCGCGATTTCTGCGGCCACGGCGTCGGCCAGCTGTTCCACGACAGCCCGAACATCCTGCATTATGGCCGCGCCGATGAAGGTCCGGAGCTGAAAGAGGGCATGATCTTCACCATCGAGCCGATGATCAACCTCGGCAAACCGCATGTGAAAGTGCTGGCGGATGGGTGGACGGCGGTGACGCGGGATCGGTCGTTGTCGGCGCAATACGAACATGCAGTCGGCGTGACGGCCGATGGCTGCGAAATCTTCACGCTTTCCCCGGGCGGCCTCGACCGTCCAGGACTTCCTCCACTCAAGGGATGATCCATGTCCTCTCCGGTTCCCCCGACCCATCAGCAGAGCATGCAGGACGAGTCGGAGAACCCGGGAGAACTGTTTGCCGATGAGCGCGGTTTCTTTTCCGAACAGGCGGCAAAACCCGCCAGCTTGAAAAAGAACGGCACCACCGGCAAAACGGTGGAGCCGATCGCGCATTACCACGGCCATCGCGACCGTCTGCGGACACGTTATCGCGAGCATGGCGACACGGCGCTTGCCGATTACGAGGTGCTGGAACTGCTCCTGTTCCGGCTCATCCCGCGCAAGGACACCAAACCGATCGCCAAGGCGCTGATCGAACGTTTCGGTAATCTGGCCGGCGTGTTCGGCGCCCCTCTTGCGCTGCTGCAGGAGGTCAACGGTATCGGCGAAACGGTGGCGCTCGACATCAAGCTGATCGCGAGCGTCGGACAGCGCATCCTGAAAAGCGAGTTGCGCGAAAAACAGGTGCTGTCGTCCTGGTCCGCAGTCATCGATTACTGCCATGCCGCCATGGCATACGAGGCGCGCGAGCAGTTCCGCATCCTCTTTCTCGACAAGCGCAATGTATTGATTGCCGACGAAGTGCAGGGCCGCGGGACTGTCGATCACACGCCGGTCTATCCACGCGAAGTGGTGCGCCGCGCCCTCGAACTCTCGGCCACCGCCATCATCCTGGTCCACAACCATCCAAGTGGCGATCCGACACCCTCGCGCGCCGATATCGACATGACGAAGACCATCGTCGATACGGCCAAACCGCTCGGCATCACCGTCCACGACCACATCATCATCGGCAAGGATGGACATGCGAGCCTCAAGGGCCTGCGGCTGATCTGACGGAGCGGCCGGCAAGCGTCTGAAGCAAGCCCAAGAGAGGCACGCTCTTGACGGATGCCTTATGTTACGTAACATGTGGATAAAAGCGGAGATGTGCTTATGGCGTCGGTGCCAGCTTCAGAGATCCAGAAGAATTTCGGTGAATGGCATGATCGCGCGTTTCAGGAGCCCGTCGAGATCACCAAATACGGACGGACGTCTGCATTCCTTGTCTCGGCCACGCTCTTTAAGGCCATGTGGGCGTCGTACAGGCGGACACTCCCCGCGGAATCTCTGACTGAAGCTGAAATCGAAATGATCGTAAGGTCGAAAGTGGAGAGCGAACAGCCCTATACGCTCGACGATCTCCCGGATCATGACAACAAGCCTGTAGGCTAGAAGGGTGACAGGTGAAGGTCCCTGTCGCGCCTCCTGTCGGTCACCTGATTGCCTATGAGTATCTCTGGCACTCGAAGCTCGGCACCCGCGAAGATGGGGAAAAGACGTATCCCGCCGCCGTCGTGCTCGCCAGAGGCGATATCGGACCCACTCCAGTCGCTTATGTCTTGGGAATTTCACACACGCCCCCACGACCAGGCCAACGTGCGATAGAAGTCCCCTCCAAGCTGAAACGACATCTTGGTCTGGATGACGAGCTGTCCTGGATCTATACGGATGAACTCAATATCTTCTCGTGGCCCGGTCCGGACATTCGCCCCGCCGAACACCTGTCCACCTTGCCGACAGCACGGGGTACCTGCGTTATTGGACAGCTGCCAACGGATTGGTTCGAGCGGGTAAAGGCGCACTTGATCGAGAGCTATGCGCTCGGGCTCGCGAGGACCGTTCGGCGATGACGTATTGCCCGCTTCCGCGTCAGGAAGATCGCAGGTCCGCCCCCCGTGTTGCGCCGCAGCGTCAAAATTTTGGGAACGTCGCGGGCTGACAGGAAATTGGTCAGGAATCGACGTTATGATTTGACCATCCTCTATTGTTGCGCTGCAATAGACTTCTCTCTTCCCAAGACGAGGCACACTCCATGTACCAATATGATCTGATCGTCATCGGCAGCGGCCCGGCGGGGCGACGTGCGGCCATTCAGGCAGCCAAGCTCGAAAAGAAGGTTCTGGTCGTCGAGCAGGGCCGGCGCGTCGGCGGCGTCTCGGTTCATACCGGCACGATCCCCTCGAAGACACTGCGCGAGACGGCGCTGAACCTCACCGGCTGGCGTGAGCGCGGCTTCTACGGTCGCTCCTACCGCGTCAAGCAGGATATCAGCGCCGACGACCTGCGCCGCCGCCTGCTGATCACGCTCGACCACGAGGTGGAGGTGCTGGAGCACCAGTTTGCCCGCAACCGGGTGCAGCAGATGCGCGGCCGGGCGCACTTCATCGATCCACATACGCTGGAGATCGAAAAGAGCGACGGCGAGACGCTGCGCGTCACGACGGCCTCGGTGCTGCTCGCCGTCGGTACCCGTCCTTATCGCCCCGCCCATATTCCCTTTGATGGTGACGCCATCCTCGACAGCGACGAGCTTCTGGAGATCAAGCAGGTTCCGCGTTCGCTCATCGTCGTCGGCGCCGGCGTTATCGGCATCGAATATGCAACGATCTTCAGCGCGCTCGACACGCAGGTCACCGTCGTCGAACCGCGCGACACGATGCTCGATTTCATCGACAAGGAGATCGTGCAGGATTTTGCCTATCAACTGCGCGACCGCAACATGAAGCTGATCTTCGGCCAGACGGTGGAAACCGTTGTCCGTGAGGACGGAACCGGTAAATGCCGTGTGACGCTGAAGAGCGGCCGTGCGCTGCAGGCGGAAATGGTGCTGTTTGCCGCCGGCCGCGTCGGCGCGACCGATACGCTGAACCTCTCCGCTGCCGGACTGGAAGCCGATAGCCGTGGCCGGCTGAAGGTCGACCCGGAGACGTTCCAGACGGCTGTGCCGCATATCTATGCTGCGGGCGACGTGGTCGGTTTCCCGAGCCTTGCCTCCACTTCGATGGAACAGGGCCGTATCGCCGCCCGCCACGCCGTGGGTGCACCGGCCAGCGAACCGCCGCAATATTTCCCCTATGGCATCTATGCGGTGCCGGAAATTTCCACCTGCGGCCTGACGGAAGAAGAGGTCATCCAGCGGGGTATCCCCTACGAGACGGGGATCGCACATTTCCGCGAGACCTCGCGCGGCCATATCATGGGTCTCGATACCGGTCTCCTGAAGATGATCTTCTCGCTGAAGACACGCCGGCTGCTTGGCGTTCACATCGTTGGCGAAGGCGCAACCGAACTCGTGCATATCGGCCAGGCGGTTCTCAACCTGAAGGGCACGGTCGAATATTTCGTCGAAAACACCTTCAACTACCCGACGCTCGCCGAAGCCTACAAGATCGCCGGTCTCGACGCCTGGAACCGCATGGGTGAAGGGCCGAAGGAAGCGCCGGTAGCGACCGCACAATCCACCGATGCCGCGACCGCATCCGTCGAGCCTCTTCCCGTTGCCGAACCCAAGAAAAAAGCCGCCTCGAACTGAGGCGGCCCACTTGGGGGGACGTGCGTCCCTCTGGCGGTAAACATACCGGACATAAAAAAGGCGGCTCGGAGGCCGCCTTTTTCGTAAACCGGATTAACCCGACCAGATCAACGCGAATAGAATTCGACGACCAGGTTCGGTTCCATGATGACCGGGTACGGCACGTCCGACAGGGTCGGAACGCGAACGTAGGTGGCAACCATCTTGTTGTGGTCGGCGTCGATGTAGTCCGGAACGTCACGCTCAGCGAGCTGAACGGCTTCGAGAACGGTGACGAGCTGCTTGGACTTCTGGCGCACTTCGATCACGTCGCCAGCCTTGCAGCGGTACGAACCGATGTTGACGCGAACGCCGTTGACGGTGACGTGGCCGTGGTTGACGAACTGACGAGCAGCCCAGACGGTCGGCACGAACTTGGCGCGGTAGACGATCGCGTCGAGGCGCGATTCGAGCAGACCGATCAGGTTTTCGCCGGTGTCGCCCTTACGGCGGTTGGCTTCGTCGTAGATCGCGCGGAACTGCTTCTCGCGGATATCGCCGTAATAGCCCTTCAGCTTCTGCTTGGCGCGCAGCTGCACGCCGAAGTCGGAGAGCTTGCCCTTGCGGCGCTGGCCGTGCTGGCCCGGGCCGTATTCACGACGGTTGACCGGGGACTTCGGACGACCCCAGATGTTTTCGCCCATACGGCGATCGATTTTGTACTTGGACGACGCGCGCTTGCTCATCGTATTTCCCTTCATAGGTTTCAACCGGTTTGTTGCCAAACCGGATCAAGGAAACACGCCCTCCTAAGAGGCTCCGTTTTGCGGTGCCTCTGACAGGTTTCTCACGGAGCGTCCGGAGACAACCACGGGACATGTCAAATGAAACACCGGGCGTTTCCACCCGGCGTTGGCGCGGTCTTTAGGGGGAAGTCATGGAATTGTCAACATCGGCGCGGCATTGGACCTGCCGAAGCTGCCGGGATGGCTCTCTGTCGCATCGGCAAGAGGATGTCGTCCACATTAAAATTTGTTCATCTGGTCTCTTGAACGTCAAGGCGCGGGCTCCCAATTCTGCGACCAGCACCGGGCCCCTCTGACGTGTATCGCCGGATCGACCGTGATGTCGGTGCTATTCCCATCAACTTTGATCCGGCATCGGAAAACCGTCATGGATTTTCTTTTTGTCGATCTCATGGGTAAGCCCGTCTGGATGTGGCTGACCTTCGTTGCCGTCGTTCTTCTTCTTCTCGCGCTGGATCTCGGCGTTCTCCACAAGGATAGCCGCGAAATCGGCATCAAGGAGAGTTTTGCGCTTTCCGCCTTCTACATCGCGCTTGGCCTCGCCTTCGGCGGCTGGATCTGGTTCCAGAGCGGCGAGCAGGCCGGTCTGGAATATCTGACCGGCTTTGTCGTCGAAAAAAGCCTCGCGATGGACAATATCTTCGTCATCGCGATGATCTTCACCTACTTCTCCATTCCGCGCGCCTACCAGCACCGCGTGCTGCTGTGGGGCATTCTCGGCGTGATCGTGCTGCGCGGCATCATGATTGCGGCCGGTGCGGCGATCGTCGAGAACTACAGCTGGGTACTCTATCTCTTCGCAGCCTTCCTGATCATTACCGGCATCAAGATGCTGCTGACGGCAGACCAGGAATATGACGTCGCAGCCAACCCGGTCCTCAAATTTCTGCGCAAGAAGCTGCCGGTGACCGATGGCCTGCGTGGCGAAAAATTCCTGGTACGCGAAACCGACGAGAAAAGCGGCAGGCTGAAGACGTTCATCACGCCGCTTTTCCTGGCGCTGGTGATGGTGGAACTGGCGGACGTGATCTTCGCCGTCGATTCGATCCCGGCAATCTTTGCGATCACGACAGACCCCTATATCGTCTACACCTCGAACATCTTCGCGATCCTCGGCCTGCGTGCGCTATACTTTGCGCTCTCGGCGCTGATCCACCGCTTCGCCTACCTGAAATACGCTCTGTCGGTCGTCCTGATCTTCATCGGCTCGAAGATCTTCCTGGCCGACATGCTGGGTCTGGCAAAGATCCCGCCGGTGGTGTCGCTGACGATCACGCTTGGTATCCTGGCCGCCGGTATTTTCGGCTCGCTCTGGGCGACCCGCAACGACAAGCCGGACGTCGCCAAACCGGCAGAGTGATCCGAACCGTCAAACCTCCCGCCGCGCCGGCATTTGCCCGGCGCGGTTGTCGTTTGTGGCATTCCCTTCTGCGCGTAGCAGGCTAAGATTACGTTTTACCTGTACAGAATCGGATATTGTCCATGTCTCTCCCAACCGACACCGTCCTCGACCGTTTCCTTCGTTACGTCGTCATCGACACGCAGTCCGACCCGACCTCTTCTGCGCAGCCCTCCACGGAAAAGCAGAAGAACCTCGGTCGGATCCTCGAGCAGGAACTGAAGGCGCTCGGTCTGGCAGACGCCCATCTCGACGAACACGGCAATGTCTACGCAACGATCCCGGCGACGAGCGCGAAGGCGGTACCGGCCATCTGTTTGTGTTCCCATATGGACACGGCGCCCGACTTTTCCGGCACAGGCGTCAAGCCCCAGATCGTCAGAAACTACCAGGGCGGCGATATCCGCCTCGTCGGCGATGACAGCCAGGTCATCCGGGTAGCCGAACATCCGGAACTGACGCACCAAATCGGCCACGATATCGTCACGACCGATGGCACGACGCTGCTCGGCGCCGACGACAAGGCGGGTGTCGCCGAAATCATGACGGCAGCGCAGCATCTCGTGCGCCATCCGGAGATCCCGCATGGGCCAGTCAAAATCCTCTTCACCACAGATGAGGAGATTGGCCGTGGCGCCGACAAGGTGGACCTGAAGAAACTGGGGGCCGCCTTCGGCTATACGCTCGACGGCTCGACCATCGGCGAGATCGAAAACGAGACCTTTTCCGCCGATGGCGTCACGATCACGATCAAGGGCATCGCGATCCATCCCGGCACCGCCAAGAACAAGATGGAGAACGCCATCAAGATCGCCGCCGACATCGTCGCCCGCCTGCCGAAGGACCAGGCGCCGGAGACGACCGAAGGCCGCCAGGGTTTCATCCATCCCGTTGGCATCAGCGGCGCCATGGAGAGTGCCGATCTCGGTTTCATCATTCGCGATTTCACCGAGGAGGGCCTCATTGAGAAAGAGGAGTTGCTGAAGGCGATCACCGAAGAGGTGATGAAAGCCTATCCCGGCTCCACGCACAGCTTCACGGTCAAGCAGCAGTACCGCAACATGAAGATCGTGCTCGACCGGCACCCGGAGGTGATGGAGAACCTGATCGAAGCCACCCGCCGAGTCGGGCTCGAGCCGAAGATCACCAGCATCCGCGGCGGCACGGATGGCTCGCGGCTTTCCTTCATGGGCCTGCCCTGCCCCAACATCTTTACCGGCGGCCATGCCTATCACTCGCCGCTCGAATGGGTGAGCGTGCAGGACATGGAGACCTCGGTGAAGGCGATCGTGGAACTGGTGAAGGTGTGGGAAGAACGGGCACATGCCTGACCGTCCACAGTTGAGGTGCAGTTGAACCGAAGGTAAGGCATCGCGATGTGGTTTAAACAGAGTGCGATCGTCATCGGCTTACTCCTAGCCACCCTCAGTACGGCACAAGCATGTCTCCTCAACCATGAACTCGTCCCAACCGATGTTGCTGATGCAGACAGCGTCGTCATAGCCGATGTGCAGAACTACATGGTGGTTGATGGTTACGCGCGTTTTGAGCTGGCCGTAGAAAGCGTCCTCAAAGGGAATCCACCGGCCATCATTCCGGTCGGGTGGACGAACTCCACCTTCGGCAACCGGAAAATGATGAGCGGGCTGCATTTGGTCGCTCTCTTGAAACCAGACTCCCCGTTGACAATCTGGGGGCCGCCAGGAACAAACGCGCGTTATCAGCCGGCACCGGACCGGACAAGGATGAATGTTCTGCAACGCCCCTGCACGACGGCATTTATTCTGCCCGTCCGAGATCGCAAGGTGTCAGAAATTCGCGCGGAGTTGGCACTCAGCCGTTGGTGAACCTCTCACTCCGCAGCGAACCGGTCCACACGCACCGGTTCGTCATCGGTCGCATCGGCGGCACCGGGTGCCGTCTGCACGTCGAGATCCGGGAAGGCGACGATGCGTTTGCCGGAAAAGTCGGCATGCACCACGATCAGGTTCTGCTCCTCGAAATAGCCGAGAAGCCGGCGCGCGCGGCGGGCCGAATGGGTGCCGTAGGCCTTGGCGATACGCATATCCGAGGGGCAAGGCTCGCCCGTCAACGCCGCCTTCGCCATCAGCAGGAACACGCCCTGCAGATCGTCGGAGACGCGGGCGGACAGCTCCAGCGCCGTCTGCCAGCCAGGGCTCGCGGCAGTATCCTCGTCCACCCCTGCCCGCGATATCGCAACGCGCCGGCGAAATTCCGGCATCGACATCGGCTGGCCGGGAATACGGCGCATGCGGGCGCGCACGAGGAAATCCTGGTAGAGCACGGCATCGGTCCGATAGGCGGCCTGCGGATCGTCGATGATCTCTGAGAGCACGGCTGAGAGCCGCTCCTCCCGTTCCTCCGGCGAAAGCTCCGGCTGCTGAGGCCGGCTGGGCTCCGGCGGCGCGGCAGTCATGGCCGGCGTCGAGCGCGAGAGTTCGGCGAGAATATCCGTCGTCGGGCGCGGCGCCGGCGGGGCGCGGCGCACGATCGGCCGGATGAATTCCTCCGGATCGGGCGTGAAGATCAGGTCCTCGACATCCTGCGGCGCATCGGGCAGCGGCATCAGCTTGGGGGAAGACGAGCGTGCCGAGGTTTCCACATTGCCGATGACGATCGGCAGCGGGCGGCGCGACAGAGCAGGGCCGAGGGCGACGAAATTGCCGCGCTTCAGGTCGCGGAACATTTCCGCCTGGCGGCGGTCCATGCCTAAAAGATCGGCGGCACGCGCCATGTCGATATCGAGAAAGGTACGGCCCATCAGGAAGTTCGAAGCTTCCGCCGCAACGTTTTTGGCCAGTTTTGCCAGACGCTGTGTGGCGATGACGCCGGCGAGCCCGCGTTTACGTCCGCGGCACATCAGGTTGGTCATCGCGCCGAGCGAGAGTTTTCGCGCTTCTTCGGAAACATCGCCGCCGACGGAGGGCGCAAACATCTGCGCCTCATCGACCACGACCAGAACCGGAAACCAGAATTCGCGGTCGGCATCGAAGAGACCATTGAGGAAGGTGCCGGCAGCCCGCATCTGTTCTTCGAGATCGAGGCCTTCGAGCGTCAGGACGCAGGAGACGCGGTGCTGGCGGATGCGGGTGGCAATGCCGATCAGTTCGGCCTCGGTGCGCTCGCCATCGACAACCACATGGCCGTATTTTTCCGCCAGCGTGACGAAATCGCCTTCTGGATCGATGATGACCTGCTGCACCCATTGCGCCGACTGTTCGAGCAGGCGGCGCAAGAGATGCGACTTGCCGGAGCCAGAATTGCCCTGGACCAGAAGGCGGGTGGCCAGAAGCTCCTCGATATCGAGCTTGGCCGGCTGCCCGCCGGACACAGTTCCCATATCGATGCCTACCTGCACTGCACTGACCTCTTCTCACATGCCGCGGGCCGAGCGCGCGAGCGCATCCCAAGCCCATCCGGCATTGCTCTAACAGATCTCCGGCGATTCTGCGCGCCCGAAGAGCGCGTGATCAACAGGCAATCAGCCGGCCGCGCGGCGATAACCGGCAGCCAGAAGACCGGCGCCGATCATCAACGAGCCGCCGGTGCGGTTGACGATGCGGCGAACCTTCGGCTTGCGCACGGTTTCGCGCGCCATGGAGGCGAGCAGGCCGTAAAGCGCGGCGTTCAGCGTGGCCAGCACGAGGAAGGTCGCTTCCAGGATCACCATCTGCAACGGCAGCGGATGGGTCAGATCGAAGAACTGCGGCAGGAAAGCGACGAAAAAGACGATGCTTTTCGGGTTCAGCGCCGTCACCACATAGGTGTGGAGGAAGATGCGCGAGGCCGGTTCGTTGGTCTCTGCCGGCGCATCGACATCATTTGCCTCGCCGACCGGCGCGCGCCACAACTTGATGCCGAGATAGATCAGATAGGCCGCACCGATCCACTTCAACACGGTAAAGGCGGCGGCGGAGGTCGCGAGCAGCGCGCCAAGCCCGAGCATGGAAGCGGTCATGGCGGTGAAATCGCCGAGCGCCACACCGGCCACCGTCGCCGCCGCCACCTTGCGACCGTGCGAGAGCGCATAGGAGATAACGAGCAGGATGGTCGGCCCCGGAATGGCGAGCATCACGGCGGAGGCGGCAACAAAGGCAAGCCAGTTTTCGATCGGCATGGGCATCCCCTTTCTGTCTGTGTGATGAGCAAGCCACCGATCGCGCGACTTGGCAAGCAGGTTTGCGCTATAGGGGATCGGCCTGGTCTCTAGGACAGATCGGACAGCGACACGAGGTTGATGAATGGCAAGATCGGACCGGATTCTTCTGCTGTTGCAGACGCTCAGACAGCATCGCCATCCGGTGAGCGGCGAGAGGCTGGCGGCGGATCTCGGCATTTCCCTTCGCAGCGTCTACCGCGACATCGCGACACTGCGCGCACAAGGCGCCGATATTCGCGGCGAACCCGGGCTTGGCTACGTGCTGAAATCCGGCTTCCTGCTGCCCACCATGATGTTTTCGGAAGAGGAACTGGAGGCACTCGTTCTGGGCATGCGCTGGGTGTCGGCGCGCGGCGACGACTCGCTGGCAACGGCCGCGAACACCGCGCTTTCGCGCATCACCGCCGTCCTGCCCCAAAGCCTGCGCACGCAGTTCGATGACAACCAGCTTCTCATTGGCCCCTCGCCCGCCGAGCCGCATCTCCCGGCAGATCTCAAGCCGCTGCGCGAGGCGATCCGGCACGGGCGAAAGCTGACCTTTGACTACCGGGATCTGTCCGGTGCGGCGACGCGGCGTACCGTCTGGCCATTCGCACTCGGATACTTCGATCAGGTGCGCGTTCTCATCGCCTGGTGCGAGACGCGGCAGGATTTTCGCCATTTCCGCGCCGATCGGATCAGCGATCTCAGCCCAAACGGCGAACGTTATCCCCGGCGCAAGGCCGTGCTTCTGCAGGAATGGCGGGCCTTGCAGAAAGGCGGCGCACCGGCCGTGACTACTGACAGAATCTGACAGCCGACGGCGATAGTTCTTCGGCCTCAACACAGGAGGCCAACATCTTGAAACCCGCAAACTTCATTCTTCTTCATGTGAACAGCGTTGCCGAAAGCAGCCGCTTCTACCAGACCCTCATGAACACGCCGCCGGTCGAAACCTCGACCACCTTTGCCATGTTCGTCCTGCCGGGCGGCTTCAAACTGGGGCTCTGGGATCGGCGCGGGGTCGAACCGACCACATCAGGAACAACCGGCGCCAGCGAATTCGTTCTGACCTGTGAGACGGACGACGAGGTCAATGCCGTTCATCAGGATTGGCAAAACAAGGCGGTGACGATCCTGCAGGCGCCAACCACCATGGACTTCGGCCGGACCTTCACGGCTGCCGACCCGGACGGACACCGTCTGCGGGTGTATCATGTGGCGCAGGACCCGGCCTGACCCGGCGCCAGCCAACGATAACGCACGTCCGGCTCGCGCTCTTCATTGGTTTGCCCGTCGGTCTCTTCCACGGCGATAAAACCGTGCGATTCGTAAAAGCGCTGGGCCGGTCCGTTCGTCTGGAAGGTCCATAGATCGAGGCTGATCTGCCCGAGCTTGGCTTTGCTGAGAAGAGCCGCACCGATCCCCTGCCCCTGGGCGGGGGCAAGACGTAAAGCTGATCGATCCAACCGGACCGGAAGGCAATGACACCGAGCAAATGCCTGTTGCCAAAGGCGCCGTAGACGGAACACCCCGTCAGGAGGTGATCCCGCCAGAAAGCGTGATCCTCCTGCGGAGTATGCAGGTCGGAAAGCCATGGCAGTCGATCGTTAAAGGAGGCGCGGTGCACACGGGCCGCCTCGGCCGAATCATCCGGGCCAAGCTGTCGCAATGTGAAAATGGTCATGGCTGGGCTCCTGTCAGAAGAAACGAGCAAACCCTCCCGCCGCGACGGCGGCGGGAGGGTTGCCGATCGGAACCTCCCCTTCAGGGAGGGGCGCGGGTCACAGACGGAACCCCAGCCAATAGACCATCGGCTCCTTGATCATCCGATACTCCCTGGAGAGTTCGTTGTCGGGCACGCCGATGTCGCGCAGCATGCGATCGGAGAAGTACCTCAGATCGTTTTGCTTGCGGCGCTCCTTCAGAGCGGATGCGACGAGCGCGCGGGCAACGCGCCAGAAGCCGTATTCGCGATGCAGATCGCCGACAGCGTCGGCAACCAAAGAGTGTATCCTGGACATAGATCTTCATTCCCGCGGCATCACAGCGGCGGGTCCTTTTCGGGTTGGAAAAAACGCGCGGAAAGGCATGGTGACGTCACGCGGACGTGCACGATGGTTCCGTTGCGTCGGTCAGGTTGAGGTTAAAGCGCCAAGTGGCTGGGAAATCAGGCGAAAATCGCCTGATAATGGCCGCACTCAAATGTGCCGGATAGCACCTGTGCTCGGATGGCCACATGTCCGCCGGCGAGGCGCATCTGCGGGGTAAAATCGGTCATGCTGCGCCTCCTTTCTCTTCGAGAGTTACGGACGAGGGAAAGGTGACACATGCTTTTCCGGCTCGCAAGTCTGCAATCTGGATTTGCAGAAAAACGGCAACCACTGTTGCGCCTGCGCCACAATGTCGCGATGTCTTACATAACCCGCAAACCAAAACCTTGCATCAGCCGTCGGGTGGAAAAATCCGGCGCCTCAGAGGTGAAGACGGCAAAATCATAGGCGTCGGGATGATCGGCATGCTCGGCAATCGACACCAGCCGCCGGGCCTGTCGGGCGATCGCTTCAGCCGGATCGAGCCAGTCGACCGGCCAGGGCGCAAGCTTGCGGAAGAGATTGGCCATGAAGGGATAATGCGTACAGGCCAAAACGACAATGTCGGTTCGGACCCCGTCCTTCTCCACAAAGCAGGGCGCGATCTCGGCGCGCACCGCCTCGTCCGAAACCGTCTCGCCGCGGATATAGGCTTCCGCCATGCGGGCCAGATTTTCCGAACCGACCAGGCGGACATGGCATTGCGAGGCGAAGGACTGGATGAGATCGCGCGTATAGGCGCGCTTCACCGTGCCGGGCGTCGCCAGCACCGACACGAGACCGGAGCGGGTGCGCTCCGCGGCCGGCTTGATCGCCGGCACGGTGCCGACAAAGGTCATCCCAGGGAAAGCGGCACGCAGGTCGGCACCGGCGAGCGTGAAGGCCGTATTGCAGGCGATGATGCAGAGTTCCGGGGCATAACGCTGCAGAAGTTCGCCAAACAGCGCGAGGATACGCGCCTTCAGCGCCTCCTCCTCCCAACCGCCATAAGGAAAGCCGGCATCGTCGGCCACATAGATAAAACCGCGCTCGGGCATCAGCACGCGCGCCTCGCGCAGCACTGTCAGTCCGCCAATGCCGGAATCGAAGACCAGAACCGGTTTCAGGTCAGCCGTTGTCGTCGTTTCCATGCCCTTCGTTTCCATGCCCATCGTGCCCCTTATCCTCGACCTGCGGCTTCTGCCCCTTTGGCCAGCGGCGCTGGAACTGATCGAGCGAGGAGATCACGCCGCGCAGCACGCTGATTTCCGGTTCGGTGAAACCCGGCCGGGAGAGGACAGCGCGGAGATTGTCGATCATCTTCGGCACTTTTGTGGGCGGGTGGAAATAATTGCGCGAATCCAGCGCCTCCTCGATCTGCTCGAAGAAACCGAAAAGCTGTTCCTTTGTGGCGGGCTTCTGGTCGACGGCCTGGAACGGTGTCGCTGCCTCATCCTCCATGCCGCTCTTCATCCACTCGTAGGACATCAACAGCACGGCCTGGGCAATGTTGAGGGAAGCAAAGGCGGGATTGACCGGGAAGGTGACGATCTCGTCGGCCAGCGCCACCTCCTCGTTGGTCAGGCCCCAGCGTTCGCGGCCGAAGAGAATGCCGGTCCTCTCGCCTGCGACAAAACGCTGGCGCAGGGTCTGCGCCGCCGTCACCGGCGAACGAACCTGCTTGAACCCGTCGCGCTGGCGAGCGGTCGTGGCATAAACGAAATTGAGATCGGTCAGCGCTTCTTCGAGTGTGGCAAAAACCGTCGTCCGTTCGATGACGTGATCGGCCTTGGCGGCGGCGGCCTGCGCCTTCTCGCTCGGCCAGCCGTCCCGCGGGTTGACGAGGCGCAGTTCGGCGAGCCCGAAGTTTGCCATGGCGCGGGCCACCATGCCGATATTTTCGCCGAGCTGCGGCTCGACGAGAATGATCGCCGGGCCTTCGGCCAAAAGTTCGCGCTCACTGTTGGTTCCTGCCATGATCTTAACCTGCGGTCTTCCGGATAGAAATTCCGGCCTCCCTGACACAGGCACCGGCAAAAATCAAAGCCTGTCGCGCTGGGCACGCGCCATCGCCGGTGCCGGTCTCAATTGCCCGCGAGTTCCTTGAACTGCTGGCGCAGGGACAATGCCGTCTTGCCATCCTCGCCGATATGGCGGATGTCGTCGACGAAATACCAGGGTGCTGGATCACCGACGCCTTCCTGCACCAGATCAAAATCGACCTTCGACTTTGCTTTGTTGCCCATGCAGTAGAAGGCGCTGAACTCGACGCGCACCGTCAGCCGGTTGCCCTTCTGCGGCCCGGCCTTGTAGCTGACATTCTTGACCGGGCAATTGTCCTGCCCGCCGATCACCGGCTCGAAACCCAGAAACATCTGCTCGTCATTCGCCTTCATCTTGAGAACGGCGGCGACCAGATCGCGGGTAAAGGCAACGCTGTAGAGAGCCATCAGCGAATCCGGATCAAAATATTCGGCCTTGCCTTTCGCCGTGACCTCCATGACAGCCTTGACCGGATCGAGCGGTTCGTTGGCCAGTGCCGGCTGCACCGTCGCGAGCATGATCGCAGCTGCGCCGAGACCAAGGTATTTCCTGAGCATGTTTCCCCCTTTGCTCATCATCAGAATGACGGACCACAAAGACGATCCATTGGCGCCCCCGCACCGGCTGCGATCGTCATCCGGCAGCGTTATTGGCCGCCCTTGGCGATCGCCTGCATCTCGGCCAGCACCGAATCGCGTTCGCCGTCGGCCACACGGTGAATGTCGTCGATCACCGGCTTTCCGTCTTCGACCAGCACGTCGAAGTGAACCTCGGAGACGGCATTCTTGATCTGGGGCTCGTCGATGCAGGTCCACATCTTGAAGGTCACAGTGACATCGGTCATTCCGTCCTTGACGGCGCCGGGCGCGATCTTGATCTCTTCCAGCGGGCAGCCGTCCTGCGAATTGGTGACGACGTCATAACCGAAGGGGTCGCCGGGCTCGTTGTTTTCCGTATCATAGGCCGGATGTTTGGCCGCCTCCTTGTAGGCGCCCTGGAAGCGCTTGCTGTAGAGGCTGGAAAGCGGCGCCGGATCGAAGATGTACTTCCATTCGGCATCGACGGTGCCCCAGTTGTATTTGGTCATGTCCATGACCTGTTTCACCGGGGCGGTGACATCTGCTGCAGGCGCGGCGGCGGCGAAAAGAGCAAGCCCGACGGCGAGCGGAATGGGGCGCAGGAAACGGCGCATGGCGGATGACGATTCCTTGTTGAATTTGAGACCTGAGATTATCCGCAGCCCGCGGTTTGGCAATGGCAAATCTGGCAACACGCCTTTGCGTTCTGCCACGGCAATGCTATAGCCCTCGGGACTTCCGTCCACCCTACCGGGGGCTTTTGGCTCCCGCCCATGCAAGAGGCAGATACATGAAGAAGATCAAGGTCGCCAACCCTGTCGCCGATCTCGACGGCGATGAAATGACGCGCATCATCTGGCAGCTTATCAAAGACAAGCTGATCCATCCGTATCTCGACCTCGACATCGATTATTACGACCTTTCGGTCGAAAACCGCGACGCGACGAACGACCAGGTGACGATCGACGCCGCCAACGCCATCAAGAAGTATGGTGTCGGCATCAAGTGCGCGACGATCACGCCGGACGAAGCCCGCGTGAAGGAATTCAACCTCAAGCAGATGTGGAAGAGCCCGAACGGCACGATCCGCAACATTCTCGGCGGCGTGATCTTCCGCGAGCCGATCATCTGCAAGAACGTTCCGCGCCTGGTTCCGGGCTGGACGCAGCCGATCGTCGTCGGCCGCCATGCCTTCGGTGACCAGTACCGTGCCACCGACTTCAAGTTCCCGGGCAAGGGCAAGCTGACCATCAAGTTCGTCGGCGAAGACGGCCAGGTGATCGAGAAGGAAGTCTTCGACGCCCCCGGCGCCGGCGTGGCCATGGCCATGTACAACCTGGACGAATCGATCCGCGAATTCGCCCGCGCCTCGATGATGTACGGCCTGATGCGCAAGTGGCCGGTGTATCTCTCGACCAAGAACACCATCCTGAAGGCCTATGACGGCCGCTTCAAGGACATCTTCGAAGAAGTCTACGAGACCGAATTCAAGGATCAGTTCAAGGACGCCGGCATCACCTACGAACACCGCCTGATCGACGACATGGTCGCCTCGGCGCTGAAGTGGTCCGGCGGTTACGTCTGGGCCTGCAAGAACTATGACGGCGACGTGCAGTCCGATACGGTTGCGCAAGGGTTCGGCTCGCTCGGCCTGATGACCTCGGTTCTCTTGACGCCGGATGGCAAGACGGTGGAAGCCGAAGCTGCGCACGGCACGGTGACCCGTCACTACCGCCAGCACCAGAAGGGTCAGGAAACCTCGACGAACTCGATCGCCTCGATCTTCGCCTGGACCCGCGGCCTCGCACACCGCGCCAAGCTCGACGACAATGCAGACCTCGCGAAGTTCGCAGCGACGCTCGAAACCGTCTGCGTCGCGACCGTCGAAGATGGCTTCATGACGAAGGACCTGGCGCTCCTGATCGGCCCGGATCAGCCGTGGCTCTCCACCACCGCCTTCCTCGACAAGATCGATGAGAACCTGCAGAAGGCCATGGGCGCGTAAGCCCATCCATTGCGGGAATGACATGGAAACCCGGCCGCACTGCGGCCGGGTTTTTCTTTGGCCGCCTGTCTCTTGTCATCCGGACGTCATCGCGCCATTATAGGAACATAAAGAGAACATTTTGGAGGACAACATGACATCGCTGCTGCTCTACACGAACCCCATGTCGCGCGGCCGTATCGCCCGCTGGATGCTCGAAGAGGTTGGTGTTCCCTACGAGGTGAAGGTGGTCCCCTACGGGCCGCAGATGAAGAGCCCCGACTATCTTGCGGTCAATCCGATGGGCAAGGTCCCTGCCCTGCAGCACGGCGAAAACGTGGTGACGGAATGCGCTGCGATCATCGCATACCTCGCCGATGTTTTCCCGGAAGCAGATCTTGCCCCGAAGACCGATGCGGAACGGGCCGCCTATTACCGCTGGATGTTCTTTGCCGCAGGTCCCCTGGAAGCTGCCACCGTCAACCGAAACCTCGGCTTCGTCGTTCCCGACGATAAGCGCGGCATGGTGGGCTATGGCAGCTTCGAGACAGTCCTCGGCACGCTGGAGGCGGCTCTGGCGAAAACGAGTTACATCGCAGGTGACCGTTTCACTGGCGCCGATGTCTATCTCGGTTCGCATCTGATGTGGGGCATGCAGTTCGGCAGTATCGAGAAGCGTCCGGCTTTCGAAACCTATGTCGCCCGCCTTGCGCAAAGGCCGGCTCATGTGAAGGCGACCGAACTGGACGATGCGCTGGTTGCCGCGCAGCAGACGGCCTGAGGACGCTTTGATGTTGGATGCGGGGCCGGCTCATGGTAATGAGCCGCCCCATGACACAGATCTCTTCAAAACCCGTTCATGTGGTCGGCGGCGGACTTGCCGGTTCCGAAGCTGCCTGGCAGCTGGCTGAAGCCGGCACGCCTGTTATCCTACACGAGATGCGCGGCGTGCGCGGCACGGATGCGCACAAGACCGATGGCCTTGCCGAGCTCGTCTGCTCGAACTCCTTCCGCTCCGACGATGCGACCGCCAATGCGGTTGGCGTCATCCATGCGGAAATGCGGCTGGCCGGCTCGCTGATCATGACCTGTGCCGATCGGCATCAGGTTCCGGCCGGCGGAGCGCTGGCGGTCGATCGCGACGGTTTTTCCGAGGCCGTGACGCAGGCGCTCCATACCCATCCGCTGATCACCGTCATTCGCGAGGAAGTACAGGGCCTGCCGCCGGTTGACTGGGGTCTGACGATCCTTGCCACAGGGCCTTTGACATCGGCATCCTTGGCCGCCGCCATCCAGGCGGAGACCGGCGAGGATTCGCTCGCATTCTTCGATGCGATTGCGCCGATCGTGCACCGCGAGTCCATCAATATGGATATCTGTTGGTACCAGTCACGCTACGACAAGGTCGGCCCTGGCGGCAACGGCAAGGACTACATCAACTGCCCGCTCGACAAGGCGCAATATGACGCCTTCGTTGATGCGCTGATCGCAGGCGATACCGTCGGTTTCAAGGAATGGGAAGGCACGCCCTATTTCGATGGCTGCCTGCCGATCGAGGTGATGGCGGAGCGCGGGCGCGAAACGCTGCGCCACGGCCCGATGAAGCCGATGGGGCTGACCAATGCCCATAACCCGACCGTCAAAGCCTATGCCGTCGTACAGCTTCGCCAGGACAATGCACTCGGCACGCTCTACAACATGGTCGGTTTCCAGACGAAACTGAAATATGGCGCCCAGGCCGAAATCTTCCGGATGATTCCGGGGCTTGAAAACGCGGAATTCGCCCGCCTCGGCGGCCTGCATCGCAACACCTATATCCATTCCCCGACACTGCTGGATCAAAGTCTCCGGCTGAAATCGCGGCCGGCGCTACGGTTTGCCGGACAGATCACCGGCTGCGAAGGCTATGTCGAAAGTGCCGCCATCGGCCTGCTCGCCGGACGTTTCGCGGCGGCAGACGCCAAGGGTGAAACGCCCTCGCTGCCGCCGGCAACGACCGCGCTCGGTTCGCTGCTCAACCATATCACCGGTGGCCATCTCGTTTCGGACGACGAACCAGGTAAACGCTCCTTCCAGCCGATGAATGTGAATTTCGGGCTGTTTCCGGAGCTGGCGCCGGGCTCGATCGTCAAGCCGGAAGGCGTCAAGCGCTTTCGCGGCAAGGACAAGACGGTGATGAAGCGCAAGCTTCTCGCACGGCGGGCACTGACGGATTGCGCCGGTTGGCTGGGTGTCCCCGCCCCGGTCTTCGAAACAGAATCAGACGCGGCTGTCGCCGAGCTCGGTGTGAGCGCCGCCGAGTAGGTGGCGTTCGTCCGGACCGATGTAGTTGCCGAGCAGCCAGAGCGACACTTCCGCGGCTTCTGCCGCGGATGAAAACACGTAATCGCCGCTCTGCGTCGGCGCGTCGAGGAAATCCACGTGGAAACCGCGGCCATTGCCGAGCGGCGTGACCCTGACACGACCGGGCTCGATCAGGTGGCAGGCGTAGTGGGCGCCGTAATTGCGCATGAAACCGGCCTTGTTGTCGTAAAGGCGCACGAAGACTGCATTGCCGCTTTCCGTCACATGCAGGCTGCGGATCGCTTCCGTCGGATAGGCACGCCCGAACTCGATGATCGCAAGACCGGCATCGTGGCGGTCAAGTTCGTCGCGATCCTTGCTCATGCGCGTGGCATAATAGCCCGTTGCAACGACCAGCACCGCAATGATCGACCACACGACAAGGCTCACCGGATCACCCTTCCCATTCCTTCGCGCCTGCTCATTACCGCGTGAGGCTTGCGCGAATGTGACTCTGAAGAAATGGGCCTAGAGACGCTTGACGGCAAGGGTGCGCAACATGCGCAGCTGCCGGCGCCACTGGGGTGACTGCAATGCCCCCGACAGCGCTTTGTCCGGCGCACGCGCCGCGGCTTTCAGAACCGGTTCAGCAAGCGACACCGGCAGGAAGGCCGGCAGAAGCGAGGCGGGGATGCCGTCAGCCCGCTTGGCCTTCGAGAGATGATCCAGACCGAGGCCGGCAAACGCCTCGATCGCCGCACGATGCTGCGCGCCTTCGGGCTCCGCCAGAAATGTGTCCCGGTCCAGCCCCGTGGCGGAGAGAATATCGAGCGGCAGGTAGACCTGACCGCGCTTGCGATGCAGCGGCAAGAGCAGCAGGATCCCGGCAATGGCTTGCGCGACGCCGGCATGGCCGGCAGCCTCCGAGCGCTGCATGGCGGCAGGCGCATCAAGAACGAGACCAGCAAGCTGGATCAGTGCCGCCGCCGTTTCGCCGGCATAACCTTCCAGCGCGTTGCGGTCCGGCATCGGATCGTCATAAAGATCGAAGATGCGCGCCTCGGTCATATTGACCAGCACATCGCGCGGCAGGCGATAGGCGTCGATGGTGGCGAGCACGCCTGCGGCGATCGGATTGGCGTTCGATTCGCCCTCAGCCGTGCCGGAGAGAAGATCGCGCCACCACTGCAGCCGGATTTCTCCCGCGAGCGGCTGATGGATCACGTCGCGGATGCGGGCGATTTCGGCATGGAAGGCATAAAGCGAGGCAAGCGGTCCGCGCTTGTCCGCAGGCGACAGAAGACAGGCGAGATAACGGTCGCGGTCGGTGTCGCGCAACGTCGAAAGGCAGATGTCCCAATGGTCTGCGGCACCTGCCGTCACGGTCTTTTTCTCCGCTTCTGTCACGATCACACGGCAATGAGAGCCGCAGCCACCGGCCGCGATTCTCCCAGCATGATATTGTACGTGCGAACGGCCGCTCCGGTTCCCATCGGGTCGGAGGATATTCCGCGGCTGCGCATGGCAGCCTTCAAGGCGGCCGGCAAAGGCCGGATGTCCTTGCCGGTGCCGACGAGCAGGAATTCAATCTCGCCCGCCTCGTCCAGCACCCTCTGGAAGGCGTCGACCGTCAGCGCATCGCCTTCGGTTAGATCCCAGCCGTAGACGCCACTCGGCAAAAGCAGCAGGGAGCCGCGATGCGACATGTCGGCAAACCGGAAACCACCATCGCCATAGGTGTCGATCGGGACGCGTCCTGGAAAATGCGCGTCCCGGATATGTGTCGGGCGAGCCACGATCAGACGTTCGGCTTGCCGTTAGGCAAGGCCGCACCCTTTTTGGCCGGCTTTTCGTCTTCCTTGGTGAAGACGTCCGTGCGCAGCTTGAAGGCAATCAGCACCGGCGCGGCGATGTAGATGGACGAGAAGGTACCGACGGCCACACCAAACAGCATCGCGAAGGTGAAGGAGCGGATGACTTCGCCGCCGAAGATGTAGAGCGCGCTCAGCGCAATCATCGTCGTCAGACCCGTCAGAACGGTGCGCGAGAGGGTCTGGTTGATCGAGATGTCGATCAGTTCCGTCAGCGGCATCTTCTTGTAGCGCCTCAGGTTCTCGCGCATTCGGTCATAAACGACGACGGTGTCGTTCAGTGAATAACCGACAATCGTCAGGATGGCCGCGATACTCGTCAGGTTGAACTCGATCCCGGTCAGCACGAAAATACCGATCGTCAAGATCACGTCGTGCATCGTCGCGATGATCGCACCGACGGCGAACTGCCATTCGAAGCGGAACCAGATGTAAACGAGGATGAAGAGGAGCGCCACGCCGACGCCAAGCGTTGCCGTGTAGGTCAGCTCGCTCGAGACCGCCGGGCCCACCACTTCGACGCGGCGGAATTCATAATCCTGCTCGAGATCGTTGCGGATCCGTTCCAGTGCCGACTGTTCGGCATTTTCGCCGCCGCCCTGCGCCTGAACGCGGACGAGGACTTCCTGCGGAGATCCGAAACCCTGAGCCTGCACGTCACCGAGATTCAGCTGATCGAGGCGCGTGCGGATATCGGCAATGTCCGCATTACCCTGCCGCGCCTTCAGCTCGATGATCGAGCCGCCACGGAAATCGATGCCGAGGTTCATGCCAATCGTGGCAAAACCAATGACCGAGGCAATCGAGAAGGCTGCGGCCGCGAGGAAGGTGTATTTGCGGATCGACATGAACGGCAGGCCGCGCCCGTCGAAGATCCCGGTGCGAATGCCCTTCGGCAGCTGCTTCGGCTTGGACCGCTTGACCCAGAGCGAGAACATCCAGCTGGTGAAGGTGAAGGCGGTAAAGACGGTCGTGACGATACCGACGGCCAGCGTCACGGCAAAACCGCGGACCGGGCCGGACCCCAGATAGAACAGCACGACGGCGGCGATCAGGGTCGTGAGGTTCGCATCGATAATGGTTGCAAAGGCGCGCTTAAAACCGCTGTCGATGGCCGGCAGCAGGGAGCGGCCCGATTTCACCTCTTCGCGGATACGCTCGTAGATCAGAACGTTGGAATCGACCGCCATACCCATGGTCAGCACGATACCGGCAATACCCGGCAGCGTCAGCGTCGAACCGATCAGCGTCAACGTCGCAAGAATGAGGACGATGTTGACCGCGAGCGCGACGTTGGCGAGGAAACCGAAGAAGCCGTAGAAGGCGAACATGAAGCCGGCAACTGCGACAGCGCCGATGATGCTGGCAACGACGCCGGCACGGATCGAGTCCGCACCAAGGCCCGGACCGACGGTGCGTTCTTCCACCACGGTCAACGTTGCCGGAAGGGCGCCGGCGCGCAGGAGAACGGCAAGATCATTGGCCGACTGCACCGTGAAATTGCCGGAAATCTGACCCGAACCGCCGACGATCGGCTCACGGATCACCGGTGCCGAAATGACCTGATTATCAAGCACGATGGCGAAAGGACGCCCGACGTTCTGCTGCGTTGCCTGGGCAAAACGCTGTGCACCGCGGCTGTCGAAACGGAAGGTCACGACCGGTTCGTTGGTCTGCTGGTTAAAGCTCGCCTGCGCATCGACAAGACTTTCGCCAGAGACGAGCGCCCGACGTTCGACCAGGTACGGAACCGGCGGATCGTCCATCGAATACATGATTTCGGAGCTGGCCGGCGGACGTCCGTTCAACGCCTCCTGCACCGGCATGGACGAATCGACCATATGGAAGGTCAGTTTCGCCGTCTGGTTCAGCAGTGCCTTGAGGCGCTGCGGGTCCTGAAGGCCCGGAACCTGGACGATGATGCGGTCGTCACCCTGACGCTGGATCAGCGGTTCGGTGGTGCCGAGTTCGTCGACACGACGGCGCACGACTTCGATCGATTGCGTGACAGCCGAGGAAACACGGTAACCGATGCCGGCATCGGTCAGCGTCAGCTGCAGCTGACCATTGCCCTCGTCGGAAAGCGAGACCTCCGTCACCGTTCCGCCGAACGTGCCTGCGGAGACCGGCTGCAGCAGCGGATTGAGCGCGTCCTTGGCCGCCTGGACCTGCGCCGGATCGGTGATGCGCACCTGGATCTGCTGGCCCGTTCCGCTCAGACCGGTGTAACGGACATTGGCTTCGCGCAGCACGTTGCGCACGTCGCCGACCACCGTTTCCAGGCGTTCCTTGACGATGTCCGCACGCTCGAGCTTCAGCATGATGTGCGAACCGCCCTGAAGATCAAGACCGAGCGTGACCTTCTTGGCGGGGAACCAGTTCGGGAGCTTTGCCAACTGCTCATTGCTGAGAATGTTCGGTGCCGCGACGATCGCGCCAACGGCGATGACGAACCAGATGAATAGGGTTTTCCAGCGGGAGAAGTATAGCATTGCGCTCTCGATACCTGGCGTGATCACAAAGCGCCGCCTGCTTGGCGGCGCCGGACCTTAAGACTTGGGGGCTTCGGTCTTGACCGGCTCGCCCTTGACGCGAACCTCGGCCACATAGGTGCGCAGTGCGCGGACCTTGACACCTTCGGCAATCTCGACTTCGAGTTCGTTGTCGTCGATGACCTTGGACACCTTGGCCGTGATGCCGCCGCCGAGCACGACCTGGTCGCCACGACGGATATTCGAGAGCGTTTCCTGACGCTTCTTCATCTGCTGGCGCTGCGGCCGGATGAGAAAGAAGTACCAGACCACCATCAGAGGGGCGAAGAGGAAAAGCATTTCCAGGCCGGAGCCGAAGGCAGACGGTGCTGCACCCTCGGTTTGGGCGAATGCTTCAGTAATGAACATCGAGAACTCCCAGAGATTGCGGTTACGGAGGCAGCCCCCGTTTCAAGCCGCCGGAATATAATTGCGAACGGTCGGAATGCAACAGACACACGGTCGCCAGCGTACCGATTTGCGGCGTCTTACCCTTTCGATCGGCAAAAGGCCATGCTAGGCGGCAGAAAAACGGAGGCGGCAACCGTCGCCGCACGCGGGAGAAGATGATGACCGTCGATACAACCGCCCTGCTTTTGGCCGAAGTGCGTCGCCTGGCCGATGCCGTCGAGCGCCTGGCAGGCCCTGCACCCGCTCATAATGACCTCAACGCTGCCGATTGTTTCGTTTGGGTTCCGGCCAACCACTATCTGCAGCCTGTCGCAAGACCGAACCGGGTGGCGCTGACGCTGATCCGCGGCGTCGATCACGTTCGCGACATCCTGCACGAAAACACCCTGCGGTTTGCCGAGGGGTTTGCGGCCAACAACGTCCTCTTGTGGGGTGCGCGCGGCATGGGCAAGTCTTCGCTCGTCAAGGCGGTGCATGCAGATGTGCGTGCCGCGACCGGCGCAAAGCTGAAACTTGTCGAGGTGCACCGCGAGGAGATCGGCACGCTGCCTGCCCTCCTCGACATCCTGAAGGCGTCCGACTGCCGGGCGATCGTCTTCTGCGACGACCTCTCGTTCGATCACGACGATACCGACTACAAGTCGCTGAAGGCGGCCCTCGACGGCGGGATCGAGGGGCGGCCGGACAATGTGCTGTTCTATGCGACCTCAAACCGCCGGCATCTTTTGCCGCGCACCATGATGGAAAACGAGCAATCGACCGCCATCAATCCCTCCGAAGCGATTGAGGAAAAGGTATCGCTCTCCGACCGATTCGGACTGTGGCTCGGGTTCTACAAGTGCAACCAGGATGATTATTTGGCGATGATCGACGCCTATGCCGACCATTTTGCGCTCGATCTCTCGCGCGACGAACTGCATCGCGAAGCGCTGGAATGGGCAACGACGCGCGGCGGACGCTCGGGACGTGTCGCCTGGCAATATATTCAGGATCTCGCGGGGCGTCTGCGCAAGCCTCTCTCGAGGGACTGAGGCCAAGCCACACGACAAACAAAAGAGCCCGGCTGTTGAACCGGGCTCTTTCGCATTCCCCATACGCACTACTTTTCGAGGAACGTAATTTCTAAGGGACGGGACGCCGATTACTCGAGGAAGGTCATCGGGTTGACGGGCGTTGCATCCTTGCGCACCTCGAAATGCACCTGCGGCCGCTTCGCGTCGCCGCTCATGCCGGAGGTGGCGATCGTCTGACCGCGCTGCACCTTCTGGCCGCGGGTGACAGAAATATTGGCGGCGTGACCGTAGACGGTGACCTTGCCATCGTCGTGGCGCACCAGCACCGTGTTGCCAAGCTGCTTCAGGCCGTTGCCGGCGTAGATGACCACACCGTTTTCCGCAGCCTTGATCGGCGTGCCTTCCGGAACCGAAATATTGATACCATCGTTGCGGCTGCCTTCGACATTCTGGCCATAGGAGGCAATCACCGCACCGGTGACCGGCCAACGGTACTTGCCGATGCCGGTGGCCGAGGGTGCCGCGACATTGACGTCCGACTTCTTCTCGACCTCGGACAGGCTTGCCGTCTGGGTGGCAGGCTTTTCGGTGGCGGCGGGCTGTGCCGGCGCATTTGGCTTGATGGCGACGGTTTCCGCCTTCGGCTGGCCTGCCGGTGCGGCGGGCGCCGTCTGCGGAATGGAGGCCGTCTTGACGTTGTCGCTGGCAGACGCGCCAACCTTCAGCGTCTGACCGATCCGGATGCCACCGTCCTTGATGCCATTGGCCGCCTTCAGCTGGTCGATCGGCGTCTTTGTTTCCCGGGCGATCTTGGCAAGCGTATCGCCTGCCTTGACGGTATAGGTCGCGCTGCCATCCGGCTTCGGTCCACCGGCGGGCGGAACAACCTTCGCCGCTTCCGCCTGCGACTTGTCGCGCAGGGTGGGCGTCGGCAGCATGGCTACCTTTTCCTGCTGCGGCTGAGCAGGAACCGGTTTGTCGCCGGTGCGGGCAAGATCGACTTCCCCGGCGGCGTTGCGGGCTTTGTTGCCGCCCGCATAGGTCGGGATCACCACGATCTGGCCAGCCGTCATCGCCCCACCATTGGCGCGCAGGATCTCGCGCTCCGGCACACCATAACGGGCGGAGAGCGTGGCAGCCGTTTCGCCGGGGCGCAACGTCACCTTCGGTGCATTGGCGGTCGACCAACCGGAGACACCGGTCGAGCCGGTCGTTACCTTGTCCGCGTCGACAGCGGCGGGACGCATCACCGCTGCCGTCTGGGGGGCGGCGGCCACCGGCATCGGCTGCGACAGGGCTTCCGCGCGGCTTTGCGGATCGCGGCTTGGCGCCATCGGAGCAGCACTCGGCGCGGCAAGCGAGGCGCGCTGGACGGACACGGGGGCAACGGCGGAACGGGTTGGTGACGCCTGCGTGGCGGCCGGATAGCTCGGCGCGGCACTGGCCTGCGGATAGGGCTGCGCCATGGCAGCGCCCCGCGACTGGTAATCCGTATTGATCGTCGTTCCGACATCCTCGGACGGAACCGGAGCACGGCCATAGGCGCCAAGCCCCTGCCGTTGCGGGATCGAGGCCGTCGTTAGATTATCATGATTGGAAAAAAGTCCGCTGAAGCGCGTGGCATCCGAACTGCAACCGGCAACGGTACTGGCCAGCAAAGCCGCCACGGCGATGCGCACGGCTGACTTCTTCATAGTTGAGGAACTGTTCACACGCATGACTCGACCTACACGACGCAACCAAAGTACGAGTCATTAAAGCGTGTTAGTCTTACCGCCCGGTTAAGAGACGGGACCAACTGTCATTTTCTTCGCAAATCGCTAACCATGAGATCAGACAGAAGACGCCTGATCACAAATGTGCCGCCATGTGCGCAACGAGCGGAAGATAGGGAACCGGAAACAGGTCCTCGCGCTCGAAACGGCTGCCGGTCTTGGTCAGCCGTACCATCATGCAGCTTTCGTCTTCCTGCAGCAGGGGCGCTACCATCGAGCCGCCATGCACCAATTGCTCGGCGTAAAAGCGCGGCATGGTGGAAAAGGCCGCCGTCACCAGAATCCGGTCGAAAGTCCCCTCGCCCGGCATGCCGTTGCTGCCATCCGCCTGGCGGATGATGACGTTGCGCAGACCAAGCGTATCCATTCGCCCCTGCGCCGCCGTCACCAGCGTGCGGTAACGCTCCACCGACAACACACGTTCGGCGATGCGCCCCATCACCGCCGTCATGAAACCGCTGCCTGTGCCAATTTCGAGCACACGATGGCCAGGCTTCACCTGAAGACGGGCCAGGATGCGCACGGCAAGGTCGGCCCCTTCCATGAAGGATCCGCAATCAATCGGAATGGTGCGGCTGCAATAGGCGTCCGTTGCAAACTGAGGCGGCACGAATTGCGATCGCGGCGTCTGTTCTGTGGCCGTCAGGAGGTCGAGATCCGTCAATCCCTCGGCCCGAAGCCGAAGCACGAGCGCGGCAAACCCTTCCTTCTCGACCATGCCTGATTTCAAACAGGCTCTCCCAAAGCATGTGTCACCGCATCGATCGCAGCGTGATCGGTGAGGTCCAGTTTCAGGGGGGTGACGGAAATGCGGTTGGCACGCACGGCGTGAATGTCGGTTCCGGCAGCGAACTGACCGGTGCGATCCCCGAAACGCAGCCAGAAATAGGGATTGCCGCGGCCATCCTGCCGCTCGTCGACGACAAGAGCAAAATCCGTCCTGCCCTGGGCGGTGACATCCGTTCCTTCCACCGCATCGGCCGCACAGGCCGGGAAGTTGAGGTTGAGGAAGGTGCCGGCCGGAAGCTCGCAATCGAGAAGGCGGCGGATCAGCGCCGGCGCATGGGTTTCGGCGACATCCCACGGAATGCTGCGTTTGCCGTCCGCATGGGACACGGCCTGGCTCAGCGCCAGCGAGCGAACACCCTGGATCGTTCCCTCGATCGCCCCGGCGATCGTGCCGGAATAGGTGACGTCGTCGGCAATGTTGGAACCGGCATTGATGCCGGACAGGATGAGATCGGGTTTGCTGTCCAGCACATGCCGGATGCCCATGATCACGCAATCGGTCGGCGTACCGCGCACCGCATAATGCTTGTCGGAGATCTGCCGCAGCCGCAACGGCTCGGACAAAGTCAGAGAATGGGCAAGCCCGCTCTGATCGGTTTCCGGCGCAACGATCCAGACGTCGTCGCTCAAGGTCCGGGCAACCCGCTCGAGGACCGCAAGGCCCTCGGCGTGAATGCCGTCATCATTGGTCAGCAGGATCCGCATCGGCCTCATGCACTCCGTTCGATCTTCGTCAGACCTCCCATATAGGGCACAAGGACGTCCGGAATGGTGACAGAGCCGTCTTCATTCAGGTAATTTTCGAGAACGGCGATCAGGCAGCGGCCAACGGCCGTGCCTGAGCCGTTCAGCGTATGGACGAAACGTGGCGCCTTTTCATCCTTCACGCGGTAACGCGCGTTCATACGACGGGCCTGGAAATCACCGCAGACGGAGCAGGACGAGATTTCGCGGTAGGTGTTCTGTCCCGGCAGCCAGACTTCCAGGTCATAGGTCTTGCGGGCACCGAAACCCATATCGCCGGTGCAGAGCATCATCGTGCGGAAATGCAGGCCGAGGCGCTTCAGCACTTCTTCGGCACAGGCGGTCATCCGCTCATGTTCGGCAATCGAGCTTTCCGCATCGGTGATCGACACCAGCTCGCACTTCCAGAACTGGTGCTGACGCAGCATGCCACGGGTATCGCGGCCGGCAGACCCCGCTTCCGAGCGGAAGGACGGCGTCAGTGCCGTAAAGCGCAGCGGCAGCTGTTCCTGCTCGAGGATCTCCTGGGAGACGAGGTTGGTCAGCGTGACTTCCGCCGTCGGGATCAGCCAGCGGCCATCCGTCGTCTTGAACAGGTCCTCGGCAAACTTCGGCAGCTGGCCGGTGCCATACATGGCCTCATCCCGCACCATCAGCGGCGAGGAGACTTCGGTATAACCGTGTTCCGTCGTGTGCAGATCGATCATGAACTGACCGAGCGCGCGTTCCAGCTTGGCAAGCTGGCCCGTCAGCACCGTGAAGCGCGAGCCGGAGAGCTTCGACGCCCGGTCGAAATCCATCATGCCGAGCGCTTCGCCGATTTCGAAATGTTCCTTGGCCGGGTGGTTCCAGCGCGGCTTTTCGCCAACGACGCGGGCAACCACGTTGTCGTGTTCGTCTTTGCCGGTCGGCACGTCATCGAGCGGGATGTTCGGAATGCGCGACAGGACATCATCGAGTGCCGCGATCGCGTCGCGCTCTTCCTGCTCGAGGACCGGCATTTCGTCCTTCAGGCTTGCCACTTCCGCCTTCAGTTTCTCGGCCAACTCCGAATTCTTCTGCGCCATCGCCGCGCCGATGTCCTTGGAGGCGGCATTGCGGCGGGACTGCATGTCCTGCAGCTTCTGGATGACGGAGCGGCGGGTCTCGTCGAGCTGAATGATGGCGTCGGCCAGGGGCTCGGCGCCCCGCTTGGCAAGAGCCGCATCGAGAGCCGCGGGGTTTTCACGTATCCACTTGATATCGAGCATCGTCGTTCCAGATTGCCTGCGTTGGACCGCACAGCAAACCGGCGGCCGAAAGAGTGGTGTTCCGACCCCCGAACCCGGTTCTGCCGGAACGAATGCTATGTCTGGTCCGAACTGGCCACGTTGGAGCCGGAATCGGCAGCAACAGCGGCCTCTTCGCTCGCACGTTTGCGCTCCACGAGTCGGGCAGCATAGATGGAAATCTCGTAGAGAAGGATGGTCGGCAGCGCAAGGCCGATCTGAGACAGCGGATCGGGCGGCGTCAGCACTGCTGCGACAACGAAGGCGATGACGATCGCGTATTTCCGCTTCTCGCGCAGCCAGTCGCTGGTCAAAATGCCAACCCGCGCCAGAAGCGTCGTGACGACCGGCAGCTGGAAGACGAGGCCAAACGACATCACCAGCGTCATGATCAGGGACAGATATTCCGAGACCTTCGGCATCAGGGAAATCGCGACCTCCCCTTCACCCGGCGCCTGCTGCATGGCGAGGAAGAACCACATCACCATGGGGGTGAAGAAGAAATAGACGAGCGCACCACCGAGCAGGAAGAGGATGGGCGAAGCGACGAGGAACGGCAGGAAAGCCGCCCGCTCGTTTTTGTAAAGGCCGGGCGCCACGAACTTGTAGAGCTGCGAGGCGATGATCGGGAAGGCAATCACCAGCGCGCCGAACATGGCAACCTTCACCTGCGTGAAGAAGAACTCCTGCGGCGCGGTGTAGATGAGTTCCGACTTTGCGAGATCAAGTCCGGCCCAGACCACGGCCCACTTGTAGGGAACCACGAGCAGGTTGAACAGCTGCTTGGCAAAGAAAAAGCAGACCAGAAAGGCCCCAAAGAAGGCCGCAAGCGACCAGATGAGGCGCGTGCGCAGCTCGATCAGATGCTCGATGAGCGGCTGAGGCTTGTCGTCGATTTCGCCGTTCATGCGTTATCCTTGGGGGTCGCCGGCTTCTTGCGGGCGCGGGTCGCGGGCTTGGCAGCAACAACCGAGGTTTCGGTTGTGTCTGCAGCCTTGGCGGGCGTGCGGGTTCTCTTCGGGGCGGATTTGGTCGACGCTTCGGCCTGAACCACGTCGACGGCTGGTTCCGCAGCTGCATTCGCCTTCGGCTTGCGCGGCGCGCGCGGCTTCTTTTCGGCGGCCGGTGTTCCTGCCGCAGGTGCGGACGACGACCCGGAGGGCGCCGCCTGCTGTGGACCCGACGCGGTGACGGACGGCTGGCCGGCAGCGGCGGAAGAGCCTGTGGCCGTGACAGCAACCGGTGCCGTCGTCGAGCCCTGAGCCGGCGATGGGGCTGGCGTTGCGGCAACCGAGGCCGGCGCGCTTTCCGGAAGCGAAAGCTCCGGCGCTGGGATCAGGTCCTCAAGCGGAGAAGCGGATGCCTCCCCGTCTTCAGCCTTCGCCTCGGCAAGCGGCGTCATCGTTGTGGCCTTCTGGAGATCGCTCCGGATCTCGTTGCCCATTTCGCGCAGCGGATTGATCGCCTCGCGGATCGCATTGGCCGGGTGGAAACGCTGCGCATCCGAAATCGTCTGGCGTACGTCATCCATATCGGCTTCGCGCAGGGCCTGATCGAACTGGGTGCGGAAATCGCCCGCCATCTTGCGCAGATTGGCCGTCATCTTGCCAAAGGCGCGGAGCATCGGCGGCAAGTCCTTCGGCCCGACGACAACGATCAAGACGACCGCGATGACTAAAAGCTCGGTCCAGCCGATGTCCAGCATATGTTATGCTCCTCGGAAGACGCGCCGTTTCGGGCGCGGCACCAATCAGGTTACTTGGTTTCTTCCGGCTTGTGGTCGACGGTCTTCGTCGCCGTGGTATCGGCGGTTTCTTCGTCGGACATACCCTTCTTGAAGCTCTTGATGCCCTTTGCGACGTCGCCCATCAGTTCCGGGATCTTGCCGCGTCCGAAGAAGATAAGCACGATGACCAGAACGATCAGCCAGTGCCAAACACTAAAAGAACCCATGACTCCACTCCATGATTGCGCGTCGTGTTCGATGTAAGACGTTTAGGGATCTTTTTCAAACACCAAAATGTCGTCCGGCTGAACCTTTACGGTCACGTCCGTGAGACCGTCCGGAAGCTGGTCGGCGCGGATGCGCGCGCGCAACGGCTCGGACAGTCCGTCGACCGCAAGCGTCAGCAGTTCGACGACGCCGAGGAACCGCCGCGTCAGGATACGGGCGGCAACCGCGCCGCCCTCGGGCAGAACTGAGATCGAGGAAATACGCACCGCCACATCCACATCCTCGCCATCCTTGCGGTCGCCTGCACCGCAAGACCCCAGCGGAGTCGTGACACGACCGCCGACCACCCTTCCCTCCAGACGGTTGATCTCGGAGAAGAAGCCGGCCGCGAACAAGGATTGCGGACGCCGGTAGAGGTCCTGCGAGCGGCCGACCTGGACCAGCCTGCCGTCATTCAGAAGCGCGATCCGGTCTGCCATGCGCATGGCCTCCTCCGCATCATGGGTGACGACGATGGCGGTCGCCCGCGTCTGGCGCAGCACGTCCAGCGTATCGGCGCGGATCGTATCCTTCAGGCGCGAATCAAGCCCGCTGAAGGGCTCGTCCATCAGGAGAACATTGGGACGGGGGGCGAGCGCACGGGCAAGCGCCACACGCTGCTGCTCGCCGCCGGACAGCGCATGCGGATATTTGTCCGCGTAATGGGACAGCCCCACCCGTTCGAGCGCCACCATGGCTTCGGCAACCGCCTCCCGGGCGGGCAAAGCAGTGAGGCCGAAGCGGACGTTCTCGACGACCGAGAGATGTGGGAACAGCGCGTAATCCTGGAACATCAGCCCGACACCGCGTTTTTCCGGTGGGACGAAGACGTTGGGTCCGGCCATTTCGCGGTCGTCGATCAACACACGACCACCGGTCTGGACCTCGATCCCGGCAGCAATACGCAAGAGCGTCGTCTTGCCGGATCCGGACGGTCCCAACAGGCACAGGACCTCGCCATGTTTGGCTTCGAGATCGATGCCCCGGATGGTCTCCTTGCCGTGATAGCTGTGCTCGATCGCCTCGAAGGAAAGGCTGGAGGCGAATGTGACGCCCGCGGTGCGACGAATGGCAGTCGATGCCCGAGCGGGCGTGGAATGGGTCATGCTCTCCGGCCTAACTTTATCGCCCTGTGCTGCCGCCGAACGGTCGATCGATGGTCCCATCGAACGCCGCGCAACGCCGTCCACGGCAAACGGCATGCTATTCGTCCGCTCCGCCGCCCGGTGTCAAGAGGCCGAGTTCCTCCAGATCAAGCTGCGTGATCGGGTCCTCGTCCTCGCTGAGTTCGTCGGCGCTCGCGGGAAGCGGGATGCGGAAATCCGGAGGAATACGGCCGGACAGCAGCCCTGCCCCCTTCAACTCCTCAAGACCCGGCAGGTCGCGGATTTCCTCCAGGCCGAAATGATCGAGAAACCGCAATGTCGTGCCGAGCGTCACCGGCCGGCCTGGCGTCCGCCGGCGTCCTCGAAAACGCACCCAGCCGGCTTCCATCAGCACATCAAGCGTGCCGCGGGAGGTCTGCACGCCACGAATATCCTCGATCTCGGCCCGCGTCACCGGCTGGTGGTAGGCGATGATCGCCAGTACCTCGAGTGCGGCACGGGAGAGTTTCTTGGCTTCGCCATCCTCGCGCCGGAAGACGAAGGAAAGATCCGCCGCGGTTCTGAAGGCCCATCTGTCCTCGATCCGGATCAGGTTCACACCACGCCCGGCATACAGGCGCACGAGCCGCGACATGATCGTCTTCACATCGACGTTGCGTGGCAGGCGCTCCATCAGGAAGCCTTCCGAAACCGGCTCCGCCGAGGCAAACACCAGCGCCTCGGCGATACGTTCCGCCTCAAGCTCCAGCGCGCTCGGAGCCATGTCCTGCCTGTCTTCCGTAAAAAGATCGTCATCCTCGACCGGCACGCCACTCATTCCTTATCACTCGCACGATCACCAGCCTTGTCGCCTGTACTCTTAGCGGTCGCATCACGATCAGCCAGATGCGTTCGGCCTGCACCGCGCCGCAGGTACAGCGGGCCGAAGGCACCCTCCTGACGCATCTCGATCTTGCCTTCGCGCACCAGTTCGAGCGATGCCGCAAAGGCGCTGGCGGTTGCCGTGACACGGTCCGAAGGCGAAAGAAACTCCAGGAGATAACTCTGCAGCGCCGTCCAGTCGCCGATGTCGCCCATCATCGTGGTCAGCAATTCGCGGGCCTCCACCAGAGACCAGACCTTGCGCCGCTCGATTGTCACCTGGGTTACCGCCTGGCGCTGGCGCAGGTTGGCATAGGCCTTCAGGAGATCGTAAAGCTCAGCCTCGAAGGTCGCGCCGCTCCGCTCGGCAATATGTTCCGGCGCACCGCGCGCAAAAATCTCGCGTCCCAACCGGTTGCGGTTGACGAGCCGTGTTGCCGCCTCGCGCATCGCCTCCAGCCGTTTCAGCCGGAAGGCCAGCGTCGCGGCCATTTCCTCGCCCGTCGGGCCATCATCCTGGCGCGACTGCTGCGGGATCAAAAGTTTCGATTTGAGATAAGCGAGCCAGGCCGCCATCACCAGATAATCGGCGGCAAGCTCGATACGCACACGCCGGGCGCTTTCGACGAACAGCAGATACTGTTCAGCCAACGCCAGAACCGAGATCCGCTGCAGATCGACCTTCTGGGTGCGGGCAAGATGCAGAAGCAGGTCGAGCGGACCTTCGAAACCGCCGACATCGATGACGAGCGCGGGCTCGCTGACACCCCGCGCGTCGCTGTCTTGCCAGAGCCTGTCCATCGGAATGGCAGGCTGTGATGTCTCAACGGCCATCCCCGCCCCTGTTCCCGGGGCCGTTCAAGGCTCCCGCTTATGCCTGTGCCTGGCTGACCAGTGCCCAGAACTCGGCCCTTGCCGCCCGCTCATCCGTGCCATCTGCCGGACGGAAGGCCGCTTGTGCCGCCTCTGCGCGCCGCAATGCCTCGCCCGCAAGCTCCGGCACCTCGGCCACCACCTGCTTCATTTCGTCCATCACCCCATTGCAATGCAAGACAATATCGCAGCCGCCCGCGACAATATCCGCAGCGCGTTCGCCAAGCGTGCCCTTCAAGGCGTTCATCGAGCTATCGTCAGAGAGAAGCAGGCCGTGGAAACCAATCCGGCCGCGGATGATCTCCTCGATCACCTTCGGCGAGGTCGTGGCGGGGCGGTCCGGGTCGACGGCGGTGAAGACCAGATGGGCACTCATCGCCATCACCTCGTCCTTCAGGGCCCGGAAGGGCGCAAAATCCTGCGCATCCAGGTCCTCGAGCGAGGCTGTCACCACCGGTAGGTCGTGATGCGAATCGACCATGGCGCGCCCGTGCCCTGGGATGTGCTTCATCACCGGCAACATGCCGCCCGCCTTCAACCCTTCCGAGGCGGCAGTCCCGAGGGCCGTCACCATGGCCGGGTCGCGACCATAGGAACGGTTGCCGATCGCCTGGGTGGAGCCTTCCACCAGAACGTCGAGCACCGGCAGGCAGTTGACGGTGATGCCGAGCCGGGTCAGATCGAAGGCGTGCAGACGCGACATCAGCCATGCGGCGCGAAGGCCGGCGCCGCGGTCGGCCTCATAGACCTCACCAAGCCGGGCGGCCGGCGGATAGGCTTCCACATGCGGCGCGCGGATGCGCTGAACCCGCCCGCCCTCCTGGTCAATCAGCACCGGCGCATCCGGCCGGCCGATCGTGTCCTTCAGGCTCGCCACGAGATCCCTGATCTGTTCCGGCTCGGAGAGATTGCGGGCAAACAGGATGAAACCCCAGGGGCGTTCATCACGATAGAGCGCAAGCTCATCCTTCGTCGGGGAAAGGCCGGCGCACCCGAGGATCATTGCCTTCGACTGGCTCATGGAAAAACTCTTCGTCAGGATGTGAAAACGGAGCCCGTGGCGGGCGGAAACGAAAACGGGGCGTCATCAGCGCCCCGCATTTCAGGATCGGATAAGACCACCCTTAGCGGGCGATCAGGCAGGTGCCACCGGCGGCGCGGTAACGCTCGCAGAGAGCGGCAGCCTCGTCGCGCGTGCTGCCTGCAGCAATCCGCACCCGGTAGAATGTCCCCTTGCCGGCAATCTCCGCCTTGGCGATATCCATGCCGCGGCCACCGATCACCCCTGCAAACTTGGAGGACAGGTTGCGATAGGACTTCTGGGCGTCGGCTTCAGACGGCAGAGAGGCGATCTGGATGAAATAACCACCCGCCTGGGCAGCCGGAGCCGAGGCCGGAACCGAAGCCGGCGTTGCCGCGGCAACCGGCGCGGGGGCCGGAGCAGCCGGCGTCGTTGCCGTCCTCAGATCGTTGCGGACATTGCCCTGGCTGGTGACGGCGGCCACGACCTGAACAGGCTGGTCGGTCGGACGAGCCGTCGGAACCGGTGCCTTCGGTGCAGGAACCCCGGCGGGTGCCGTCGAAGGCGTAGTTTGCGCCACGTTCGTCGCGCCCGTCAAAGCGGTGGTTTGCGCGACATTCACATCGGCAAGGTTCGTCGGCGTGCTGCTGGCGGCGGGTCCGGTTCCCGCCAGTTGCGTCGGCTCGGCAAGCGCCGGGGCTGCCGGAACCTTTTCAGTCGATACGCTCGCGGCAGGCGTCCTCACCGGCTGGGTCGCCGGCACCTCGGTCACCTGCTCCACCAGCGTTCCGTCAGGACGCACGATCATCGTCTTCACACGGCGCGGCATAACGGCCAGCTGTTCCGAATCAGCAGACTTCGCCTGCCCGGTGGGAGCGTTGGTCGGCAGAAGCCGCGCGTCCTGCGTATCGCCAACCGGCGTCATCTCCGACTGCGCCTCATCCTCGCCTTCAAGCGGCAGGGTTTCCGGCGTGAGGGTCTTCTGCACCACGTCGACCGGCTGCTCCTCGGAAGAGATCAGCGACGGCTGCTTCGGATCGCTGAGCGAGCCGCTGGCCACACGATCGTAGACGGCCTTGTCCTGGTTCGGGACGGTTTTGCCGCCCGGATTTTCCGGGACCACCTTCACCGGCTCGGAATCGGCGGCGATGACCACCGGGCTTCCGTCATTGCCGGCAGTCGATTTTCCGGTCGCGTACCAGGCATAGGCGGAGATCCCGACGATCCCCACGAAGCCGGCGATCGACAGCGGCATGGCGAAGGAAGCCAGCGACCGGCGACCGGTCTCATAGACAGGCGTTTCGTCCGCATAGGCTTCGTCGACCGGCGTCGGACGCAAGGGAGTGGCGAGGCTGCGACGGAAATCCTCTTCCAGCGCACGCTCGAAATCATCCAGCCCGTCGTCCGGCTTCTGTTTCGTCACGGTCGCAGCCGGGCTCTGAGCCGGGGCGGCAGACGCAGCAGACGGAGAAGAGGCGACGGCGGTTGCCCGGCCGAGCGTCCGCTCCTGCGGCTTTGCCGCAGTCTGGGCGGGCACAGCACGTTGAGACATGCCGGCCGTATCGAGGTAGCTGGCAAGCTCGGAATCAAGATCCAGATCGAAATCCGACGGGGGTGCTACGGGCTTTTCAGGCTCGTGTACCGGAATTTCGGGTACGTCGAGGTCCGGAACCGCTTCCGGCATTTCCTCGGCATCCGCGAGCAGGGTCGGATCGAACGCATCGCCGTCGCCAACAAGAGGGGCGGGCTGCACCGCCGGAGCCGGCACCGCGGACGGGACGGGATCAACGGGCACCGCCGGCTTCACCGCCGCCTCCGGCGCAAGCCGCGACTGGGCAAGGAAGGCCGGGATTTCCGGGGCAAGCGTCGGCACGGGCTGCGTGCGCGGCACGAAAGCCGCCGGCGACGGTTCGACAACGGGTTCGGCAACCGGCTCCCGGCGCGCCACCTCTGCCTGCGCCACCTGCGCCGGCTTCTCGTCCTGCATCAGGTCGGCAAGATCGAGCTCGAGATCATCGAGCATCAGCTCGAAGTCATCATCCATCATATCGGGTGCCTGCGCGGGCTTTACCGCAACAGGCTCCTTCAGCTGGACATCCAGATCCTGCCGACCGACCGGTTCGAAAACCGGCTCGGAGCGACGTTCACTGATCACGGGGGCCGCAGACTGCACGGCAGGGACAGGCTCGATGTCCGGCGTCCGAACGGGCTCGTCCGCTCTTTCGAAGACCTGCGCCAATTCATCCTGAAGCGACAGGACATCGACGACGGGCTGGGCAAAGACCGGCTCAACCTCAGGCACCGGCACGGGCGTCGGAACCTTCGGCTCCGGCGAAACGGGCCGTGCACGAACGGCAGCGACGTCCGAGGCAAAATCCGTGGCCCAGGTCGAGGCAACCGGCTGCGGCTGAACGTCTGCGCCGCCATCCAGAACCGGATCGACATCGTGCGGCCGCGCACGCGGCGGAGCCACAACGAAATTCGTCAACGGCATCCGAAAACCGGGCTCGTAGGCACCGCGGCTCGGCGCACGCGCCGCCAATTGCGACAGGGCCGGCGAGGCAATCGATGTCTCCAGCTCCGCGATCAGATCCGCATCAAAGCCGCTGAAATCAGGCTCAGCTTCGACATCAGGCGACGGCGGCTGCGCAAAGGCCGATGCCAACGGAGGAAGATTTTCGACCAGCAACATCCCGTCAGGCTGCTGCCAGTTATCAACGAGGGGAGCCTGAGCCAGCGACTGATCACCAGACGCACGGAACGTCACCGACGGCTGTTCCGTGGGCTCGACATCCGCAAACGGATCGGCCTCGACGCGCGCAACAGGCGCCTCCGGTTCGACGAACCGAGCGGGTGCAGCGGCAACCGGAGCGACCGGAGCAACAGGCTCCGTCCGCGGCTCGTCATATTGTTCGAATTCGCGGAGAAGCTCGTCTTCCAGGTTGAAGCTCGGCTCGCGACGAGCGGAAACGGAGGCCTGCGGGACCGCGACGACCTTTTCCTCATAGCCTGCAATGCGAGCGAGTTCCGCCAACGGATCGTCATCTGCAAAGAAGTCCGCTCCGCCGATACGGCCACGTGCAACGCTACTATCTGCCATTCCCTCGTCCACTCACCTACGCCAACGCACCAATGCCAGCGCTTTGTGGGGAAATGGTGGCGTGCTTATCGCATCTCGTCCGGAGCGGTCGTGCCGGTTATGGCAAGACCAGATTTCAGAACAGACGCTACGGCGCGCACCAACCCAAGTCTGGCGATGCTGGATTTTCGGTCGTTATCCTTAACAAACCGTAAGTCGGGATTATCTTTGCCCTTATTCCAATGCGCATGGAAGGAGCTTGCCAGATCATAGAGGTAAAAAGCAAGCCGATGGGGCTCCTGCGACTGTGCAGCGGCCTCAATCAGACGCGGATATTCGGCCAATTTGGCAACAAGCTGCATTTCAGCAGGATCCTTGATCTCCGAAACGGCTTCGGAAAGATCAAGTGATTCGAAATCCAGATCCGGAAACGCTTCTGCGGCCTGGCGGAACACCGACATGCAGCGGGCATGGGCATACTGCACGTAGAAAACCGGATTGTCCTTCGACTGCTCGGTCACCTTGACGAAATCGAAATCCAGCGGCTCGGAGTTCTTGCGGTAGAGCATCATGAAACGGACCGAATCCGACCCCACTTCCTCCACCACCTCACGCAAGGTGACGAAGTCGCCGGAGCGCTTCGACATCTTGACCGGCTCGCCGTTGCGGTAAAGCTTCACGAGCTGGCACAGAAGCACGGTGAGCTTCGCAGATCCGCCGGAGACGGCGCGGGCAACCGCCTCAAGCCGCTTGACATAGCCACCATGGTCGGCGCCGAGCACGTAAATCATCTCGTCGTAACCGCGCTCGAACTTGTCCTTAAAATAGGCAACGTCGGCGGCAAAATAGGTATAGCTGCCGTCGGACTTGATGAGCGGCCGGTCGATATCGTCGCCGACATCTGTCGAGCGGAACAGCGTCTGTTCGCGATCTTCCCAATCTTCCGGCAGCTGCCCCTTCGGCGGCGGCAAGGTGCCGCGATAGACATGGCCCTTGAAGGTCAGATCGTTGATCGCCTGGCGGATCGGCGCGCCGCCATCGGCATGCAGGGTCCGCTCGGAGAAGAAGATGTCGTGATGCACGTTGAGAGCGGCCAGATCCTCGCGGATCATGACCATCATCGCATCGATGGCGCGCTCCTTGACGAGCGGCATCCAGTCTTCGACCGGCATGTTGTGCAGACGGGTACCGAATTCCTTGGCGAGCGCCTGGCCAACCGGCACCAGATAATCGCCCGGGTAAAGACCAGCCGGGATCTCACCGACAGTCTCCCCCAGCGCTTCGCGGTAGCGAATGAAGCAGGAGCGCGCCAGCACATCGATCTGTGAGCCGGCATCGTTGATGTAGTATTCCTTGGCCACCTCGTAACCGGCAAAGCCCATGAGGTTGGCCAGCGCATCGCCCACAACGGCGCCACGGCAATGGCCGACATGCATCGGGCCGGTCGGATTGGCGGAGACGAACTCCACATTGACCTTCTTGCCAGCACCGACGCTCGAGCGGCCGTAATCGGTGCCCGCCTTGATCATGCCGGCCAGCAGGTTCTGCCAATAGGACAACGACAGGCGGATGTTGATGAAGCCCGGGCCGGCGACCGTCACCTCGATGATGTCGGCGTCTTCCTTCAGCTTTGCGGCAATGATGTCGGCGAGCGCTCGCGGATTGGTGCCGAGCGGCTTTGCCAGAACCATCGCAGCGTTCGTTGCGACGTCACCGTGGCTCGAATCACGCGGCGGCTCGATGGTGACGCGGCTGAAATCGACGCTGTCGCGCTTTTCCTTCACGATATCGATCGCTTCCAGAGCGGCTTTGATGCGGACTTCGAATTCGGCAAAAAGGTTCATGTGCTGCATCCCAGCATGCGGACCGTCCCGTGGAACGGCCCGTCAAGGTTCGTTTGGTGGGGTGCCTAGCCCAAATCCGGGGTATGGTCAAACATCCGGCGATGCGCCTTCAGCGCATAGGTGTCGGTCATGCCGGCCAGATAATCGCCCACATGCCGGGCCTTGGCCGCCTCGCTCAGCCCCGCAATGTGGCTGACCCAGTAATGGCTCTGCATCTGGCTGGGATCTGCCATGTAGGCGTGGAATAGGTCGGTGACGATGCGTGCCGCCCCTGCCCGGATCTCCATGATGTCCGGATGGCGATAGATACGTGAGAACAGAAGCTTCTTGATGGCGCGATCGGTTTCCATCATGTCAGGCGAAAAGGTCGCGATGACGTGATCGGCCTGCCGGACATCGGTCGCGCTCTGGGGTTTTAGCAGCGACAATCGGTCCTGTGCCACGCCAATCACATCCTCCACCATATGGGTGATCTGTCGGCGCATGATTTCGTTGGCAAAACGGGCCGGTTCCAGGTGCGGATATTTTGCCCGCACCTCCTGCATCATGGCCGCGAGGAACGGCACATCCTCCAGCATTTCGAATGTCAGGTAACCGGAGCGCAGACCATCATCGATGTCGTGCGTATTGTAGGCGATGTCATCGGCGATCGCCGCAACCTGCGCCTCAAGGCTGGCAAAACTTGACAGTTCCAGGTCGTTCAGCTCGCAATAATCGAGGATCGGCTGCGGCACGGGTCCGCGCGTTCCGGCGCCGATCTTGTCCACCAGCGGACCGTTGTGTTTGACGAGACCCTCCAGGCTTTCCCAGGTGAGATTGATGCCGTCGAACTCGGCGTAACGCCGCTCGAGCTTGGTGACGATTCGCAGCGACTGCGCATTGTGGTCGAAGCCGCCATAGGGCTGCAGGCACTCGTGCAGGGCATCCTCGCCGGTATGGCCGAAGGGCGTGTGGCCGAAATCATGGACAAGTGCCACGCCTTCGGCGAGATCCTCGTCAAGCTTCAAGGCCCGCGCGAGCGCACGGGCGATCTGCGCCACCTCGATCGTGTGGGTCAGGCGCGTGCGGTAATGATCACCGTCGACGCCGATAAAAACCTGCGTCTTGTGCTTGAGCCTGCGAAAGGCGGTGGTATGGACGATGCGGTCGCGGTCGCGCTGGAATTCGGACCGCGTGAGCGAGGAGCCTTCCGGAACGAGCCGCCCGCGGGTCGCCCAGGGATCGGCGGCGTAGACGGCCCGCTCTCCGGAGCCAAATCCCAGACTGCGTGTATCGATCGTCATCGGAACCCCTGCACTCATGTAGGTCTTGCGCCCGGCACATGCGAAGCACCATTGACGCTTGATTTCACCCTTCATACCTATAGAGCGTGACAGCGCAAAGCCGATCACGGCAATCTCCGGGCCTTGACCCCGGCAGAAGGGCAAGAAAATGAGCGAACAACCCGTTACCCTTTCCGAAGCGGCCGCCAAGCGGATCGCAGAAATCGTCAGCGCCGACGCCTCCAAGCAGGCCCTTCGCGTTTCCGTCGAAGGCGGAGGCTGTTCCGGCTTTTCCTACAAATTTGATCTGGTCGAGGCCCCGCAGGACGACGACCTGGTGATCGCCAAAGGCGATGCCAAGGTTTTGATCGACAGCCTGTCGCTCGTCTACATGACGGGCTCGGAGATCGATTTCGTCGACAACCTGCTCGGTCAGTCGTTCCAGATCAAGAACCCGAATGCGGTGGCGAGCTGCGGCTGCGGCACCAGCTTTTCCATCTGAGGAAAGCGGCATTTGAGGCTTCCCAAGGGCCGCCCATGCGATAAAAAGGGATCCGCATCAAGGAATCCCTTTTTCATGAAGATTGCCACCTGGAACATCAACGGCGTCAAGGCACGCATCGACAATCTCCGCCAGTGTCTGAGCGATTCCGCGCCGGATATCGTGTGCCTCCAGGAGATCAAGTCGGTCGACGAAGGTTTTCCGCGCCTGGAGATCGAGGCGCTCGGGTACCACGTCGAAACGCATGGCCAGAAGGGCTTCAACGGCGTCGCCATCCTGTCGAAAACAAAACCGGACGAGGTGATGCGCGGGCTTCCCGGTGACGAGAACGATGAGCAGTCACGTTATATCGAGGCGGTGTTTTCGGTCCCATCCGGCGTCATCCGGGTCGCATCGATCTATCTGCCGAACGGCAACCCCGCCGACGATCCGGTGAAATATCCCTACAAGCTCGCCTGGATGGAACGGCTTCGCCGGCATGCCGAGGCGCTTCTGCGTCTGGAAGAACCGCTGATTCTGGCGGGCGACTACAATGTCATTCCCGAGCCGCATGATTGTTTCGATCCGCGCGCCTGGGAGACGGACGCGCTGTTTCTGCCACAGACGCGCGCGGCCTTCCGCCGGCTGGAACAGCTCGGCCTGACCGATGCGGTGCGAGCCACGACCGACCAGACAAAACTCTACACATTCTGGGATTATCAGGCCGGCGCCTGGCAGAAGAACAACGGCATCCGCATCGATCACCTGCTGCTCTCACCGGAAGCCGCCGACAGGCTTACCTCCACCAGCATCGAAAAACATGTGCGAGCCTGGGAAAAACCATCGGACCACGTACCGGTGGTCGGCTATTTTTCGTTCTGAGCGAGCAGCCCTCGCCACAGCACGATAACCTGTGGCGGGTTTGCTGACGGCTGGCGATCGCGCCCTCAGTCTTCCGGCTATTCCGTTGCGCCGGCGGCAAACTGCTGGGCAAGCGCCACGGCGCTGCGGCGGTCACCTTCGCTCGACAGCGCAAAGGCGTTTTCCTGCATTTCTTCCATCCAGGGGCAATCCCGCTTGCTGCAACGGTCCAGCGCTGCGGTGAGGAAGGCAAGGCCGCGCACGGTCTGGCCCTCCTGGAAGAGCACGTTGCCAAAGATCGCCATGGCACCCGGATGACCCGCCTTGCGGGCCTGGTTCAGCCATTTCTTTGCCTGCTGCACGTTGGCGCTGCCACCCTCACCCGTCATCATCATACGGGCAAGCTGGAACTGCGCTTCGGCCACACCGAATGTGGAGGCAACCTGGAAATAGATCTGGCGCGCCTGGGTCAGATCGGTCTTCACCGCCGTTCCCGGAATGCCGTGCCGGTAATAATCAGCCAAAGCGAGAAGCGCATTGACGAAAAAGCCGGTGTCTTCCGAACCGGGCTCGACACCCTGACTGGCGATCTCGCTGTAGATCTTGAAGGCTTCCAGATCGTTCTGGGCGACACCATCGCCATCGGCATACATATTGGCCAGCGCCCAGCGCGAACCGGTATGGCCCTTCTCCGCCGCATAACGATAGGCTTCCACGGCATCCTGCTTCTGACCGTTTTTATAGGCCTTGAAGCCGAACTTGAAGAGATCGAAGGGACCCGACTCCTTGCTGACACCGGAATTTATGTCGAAGGAAAAACAGGGCTGCGCCGGCAGCAGTCCGATCATGAGGCCGAATGCGAGCATCCCGGCACCGGGCAAGGATAATTGCGGCATGTTCAGATTTCCTTAACCATGCCGGTGGTTAGAGTACGGGAGAATAAGCGGTCCATTGACGTTCCATCGGCTTCTGTGAGGAAGCCATTGCAATTCCGATGACGGGTCATCTTTTGTACTCCGAACACGCTATTCTCAACCGAACCAGTAAAACGGACCATTTTTGGCCGTGCCGCCAGCCTTGCGGACGATCGCAAGGCAAAACGACTGTAGGCTGCGTTTTCGGCAATACTGCGACCCCTGTCTGCGACACATGAACTGGAAGCCCGTCGAAACGATACGACTGTATCGACCGCGGCCATCCCTGCCATTTCAAAAGAGAATTCGCCCATTTTTACCCGTCACGCGCCCCGCCCCCGCAGGTCCGCACACTTTGCTGCTCTCTTCGCTGCGCCTCGTTTGTGGCGGGAAGTAGACAAAACCTTCGACGGAAACGATAGGCATGAATGTGCAAAAAAACTGTTGCAGATTCGTCACGAAGGTCTGGCCACCGGCAAGTCTAAACAAAGAAGGGCCCGGTCGTTGGAACCGGGCCCTTCAGATATCAACATGGTTGATCAGAACTTGATCTTCAGAGAGGTCGAAATGGCCGCCACGAGATCATCTTCGAAATCATAGCGCGTATCGCTACCGTAGCTGATACCATCGATCGTCACCGGACCAGACGAACCGCTCGTCAGGACACCAAGAGCACCGGCAAGGCGCAGCTCGACGTTCTGGCTCGGCGAATAGGAGACTGCGGCACCAACCGTCCAGGTGTCAGTCAGCGTGCCATATCCCTGGCTCGTGCCGCGATCCCAGGTCAGGCTCAGCGCACCGCTCCACTGATCGTTGAACTTGTGGCCGACACCGCCGCTGATCGTCCAGCCATCGCGATAACCGAGATCGAGGGACGTCACCTGACTGCGGGTCGTGCAGGTGGACACCGTACCAACGACACAGAACGGGATCGTCGAGAGCTGGCTCCAGTCGACCCACTTTACCGAACCGAACACCAGCCAGCCCGGCGCGACGCCGGTCTGCATCTTCAGTTCAAGTGTATCAGGCATCTTCTGGGCGCCGAACACGTTGAGCAGACGACCGTTGACGGTGCGCAGATCCAGCGTTCCCGTGATGTCGTCGAGATCGACTTCGCTGTTGTAGACGAGGCTCGTCCGGAAGGCATATTCCGGGATCTCGTAAGCGAGACCAGCGCGCCAGCCCCAACCGTCACCGGCCAGTTCCAGGCGACCGATCCCGTTGCCGAACGGCGTTGCGCTTGCCGGCACGACAAGACGCTCCTTGAAGCCGCTGACTTCCTGGTAGAAGCCACCGCCGATCAGACGCAACTGACCCTTGCCCAGATCGAACTTGTAAGAGCAGGTGACAGCGTAGTTGTCGCTCTCGACCTTCGTCTCGATATTTTCGTTGGCGCCGCGCCAGTTGGCGCCCGGCTTTGTGTGTGCACCCCATGGCTGAGAATAATCAGCCATACAGTCGACGCTGTCCCCGAAACCAGCCTTCACGCCGACGCGCGGCACCCAATAGCCCTCCGCGTCATCGGCCGTCGTCGTGCCGCCATTGCGCCCGTCGGACCCAAGCCCATCCGTCCGGTCAATGTCCTGAACGTTCTTCAGCTTGCGCTGTGGCGACACGTAGGTCGCGCTTGATTCCACCGCAACGGAAGACGGATCGAACAAGAGATCGATGTTGTAGCCGCCACGCTCAAGGCCGCCCGCCGTGGCCGAGGTGTGAACCGCGCAGACAGCTGCCGTGGCAAGCAGCCCCCGCATAATCGTGTTTCTTACCATAATTCTCCCACTCCCAGGTAAGTGACTGCCACAGCGTAACTGCGCAGAATCAAAAGACAATCTCCGAAACAGATACCGCACCGCAACAACAATTCTATTATTTTACGTAAACTTCTGAACCAACGGCCCGAAAAACCGACTCAGAGGAACGGATTTCCTCATTGTGGCTCACATGAACGATTTCAGGGAAATTTGTTTCAAACCAGAAACAAACGTTGCAATTCCGCAACAATGTGCCGAAACGCGAATTTTTGCCACATTTGCCTGCCTTAGCCCGGCCGGATGCAGACCTTGAATGCAAATGGCCCTGCAGAGGGCGACTCTGCAGGGCCACGAGACGAAAAAATGCTGTCGCTTCAGGTGGCTTCGTCGATTCGTTGCAGTGCTGTCTCCAGGCTCGCCTTCAGCACCAGCAGTTCTGCAAGACGCTCACGCTCGGCGGCCACGACTTCCGGATCGGCATTGGCGACGAACTTCTCGTTGCCAAGCTTCTTTTCCGCACGGTCGATCTCGACCTCGGTCTTTGCACGCGACTTTTCGATACGGGCACGCTCGGCGACCAGATCGATCAGGCTGCCGAGCGGCAGGCAGGCGGTGGCCTCACCGACAACCACCTGGGCCGCGCCACGCGGTGCGGTGTCAGCGAGTTCGATCGTCTCGACACGGGCGAGCCGCTTGATCGCGGCGTCGTGGCGCTGCAGACGGCCTTCGGTCAGGGCCGTGGCGCCCACGACGATCAAAGGAGCCTTGGCGGCAGGCGGAACGTTCATTTCCGAACGCGCCGAGCGCAGGCCGGTGACGAGGTCCACCAGCCAGTTGATCTCGGCAGCTGCCGCGTCATCCGCAAACGTGGCCACCGGCCAGTCCGTATGGCACAGAAGGCTCTCGCGGCTTGCGGTATGCGCCCACAATTCCTCCGTCATGAACGGCATGAACGGATGCAGGAGCTTGTAGGTCTCCTCCAGGACGTAAGCGACACAGGCCTGGGCTTCCGCCTTGGCGGCCTCGTCCTCGCCAGAGAAGATCGGCTTCAAGAGCTCGAGATACCAGTCGCAGACCTGGTTCCAGACAAAACGGTAGAGGCTCGCCGCCGCATCGTTGAAACGCTGGCTCTGGATTGCCGCGGTCACGTCGGCAATGGTCCGGGAGAGTTCCGTGAGGATCCAGCGGTTGACGTTGAGAACCGTCGCTTCCGGCAGGAAATGCGGGTCGCGCTTGACACCGTTCATCTCGGCAAAACGCGTCGCATTCCAGAGCTTGGTGCCGAAATTGCGGTAACCGGCAATGCGGGCCGGATCGAGCTTCACGTCGCGCCCCTGCGCTGCCATGATGGCGAGCGTGAAGCGCAGCGCGTCGGCGCCGTATTCCTCGATCAGGTCGAGCGGATCGATGACGTTGCCCTTCGACTTCGACATCTTCTGGCCGTTCTTGTCGCGGACCAGCGCATGGACATAGACAGTGTTGAAGGGTTCGACGGGGTTGCCGTCCTCGTCCTTCATGAAGTGCAGGCCCATCATCATCATGCGGGCGACCCAGAAGAAGATGATGTCGAAGCCGGTGACGAGCACGTTCGTCGGATAATAGCGCGCAAGCTCCGGCGTCTCATCCGGCCAGCCAAGCGTCGAGAAGGGCCAGAGCGCGGACGAGAACCAGGTGTCGAGCACGTCCTCGTCGCGGGTCAGGATGGCGCCCGGTTCGAAGTTTTCGAGTTTTTCCTGCACCCAGGCCTTCCACGGGCCTTCATGGGCGAGATAGTGCTGGACGGCAGCATCGAGCGCCTCTTCCTCGGTCTTTTCAACAAAGACCTGTCCATCCGGGCCGTACCAGGCCGGGATCTGGTGGCCCCACCACAGCTGACGGGAGATGCACCAGGGCTGGATGTTTTCCATCCATTCGAAATAGGTCTTTTCCCAGTTCTTCGGCACGAAATTCGTGCGGCCCTCGCGCACGGACGCCATGGCCGGCTCGGCCAGCGTCTTGGCATCGACGAACCACTGGTCGGTCAGCATCGGCTCGATGACGACGTTCGAACGGTCGCCGAACGGCTGCATGATTTTCTTGTTCTCGACGTAGGGCACGTCATTGCCTTCGGCATCCTTGACGGTGACGGCAAGGCCTTCGGCATTGATGGCGGCGACGATGCGCTTGCGCGCCTCGTAACGATCAAGACCGCGATACTCTTCCGGAACGAGGTTGATGTCATCGACCTCGGCTTCCGTTGGAAGCTTGCCGGAGCGGGTGATCTCCAGGGCCAGTTCGGCACAGCGGGCATAAGGCTCGCCGTCGGTGCGCAACTGCGCCTGCGTATCCATCAGGCGATAGAGCGGAATGTTGTTGCGCTTGGCAACCTGATAGTCGTTGAAGTCATGCGCACCGGTGATCTTCACCGCGCCCGATCCGAAGGTCGGATCCGGATATTCGTCGGTGATGATCGGGATCAGGCGGCGGTGTTCCTTCGGACCGACCGGAATTTCACAGAGCTTGCCGACGATTGCCGCATACCGTTCGTCCGACGGATGGACGGCGACCGCACCGTCGCCGAGCATCGTCTCGGGACGCGTCGTGGCGATCGAGATGTAGTTACGCTCTTCCTGCAGAACGATATTGCCGTCGGCGTCCTTCTCCACATAGGTGTAGGTCTCGCCGCCGGCCAGCGGGTACTTGAAATGCCACATATGGCCGTCGACTTCGCGGTTCTCGACCTCGATGTCGGAAATCGCCGTCTCGAAATGCGGGTCCCAGTTGACCAGGCGCTTGCCGCGGTAGATCAGGCCCTGCTTGTAGAGGGTCACGAAAACTTCCAGAACGGCCTTGGACAGGCCCTCGTCCATGGTGAAGCGCTCACGCGACCAGTCGCAGGAAGCACCCAGCCGCTTCAGCTGGTTGAAGATCAAGCCGCCGGATTCGGCCTTCCATTCCCAGACCTTCTCAATGAAGGCTTCGCGGCCCAGTTCGCGGCGGCCCGGCTGCTGGGCTTCCATCAGCTTGCGCTCGACGACCATCTGAGTGGCGATGCCGGCATGGTCCATGCCCGGCTGCCACAGCACATCCTTGCCGCGCATACGCTCGAAGCGGATCATGATGTCCTGCAACGTGTTGTTCAGCGCGTGGCCCATGTGCAGCGAACCGGTCACGTTCGGCGGCGGGATCACGATGGTGAAGGTTTCGGCGCCGGGCTTGGCGTTCGCGCCGGCGCGGAAGGCATCGGCCTCATCCCATGCGGCTGCTATCTTGGGTTCGACGGCGGCGGAATCGTAGGTTTTTTCGAGCATTTTCCGACCAGAATTTCGAGTTCGCTTTGCTTGGCTGTAAATAGGACTGACCAAGACGAGTCAATAAAAAAGGCCGCTCCGGAAAGCGGCCCTTCGGGAGTGGCAACGCGATGCGTTCAGCGGCGCGGGCCGCGCGCCACCCGTTCGATTTCCTCCCGCACCATCCGCTCCACGAGCGTCGGAAGGTTGTCATCGAGCCATTCGCGCAGCATCGGCTTCAGCATTTCCCGGGCCATGTCCTCCACCGACTGGCGCTCGATGCCGTTGAAGACATCGGCGAGCTGCTTGAAGGAACGCGCCACCTGTTCACCGGCTTCCTGCGAGATCAGCGATGCCGCTTCCTCGATCTTCACCGGAAGGGTCATCGGCTCTTCCGCGGTTTCGGCCACATGCAGGATCGGCAGCGTTTCGGACATTCCTGTTTCCGACATTCTTGTTTCCGGCACTCTCGGTTCGGGCGCCCGCATCTCGGACAGATGCATCTGGGCGCTCTCGGCACCGGACATTCGCTGCGCCTCGCCAGCCGACAGGACAGGTTCGGCGCGACGGTTGTCGGACGGCGTGTCGGCACGCATGTTGTGCAATTCGCGCAGAACCGGCGAAAGCTCCGATGCGCGTGGCTGCACCGGCGCATCAACGGCAACAACGCGCTGGCGCGGTGCGGCAGCCGACGGCATCTGCGGGACTGCAGGGTTCGGACCGGACGACGGCGCTGCGGGGCGTTGCGCCACCGGCTCCGGAACGCGGCCGGCCGCTGCCCGGACGCGTGCTGCGACATCGGCAAGCGACAGGGTCTTTTCCTCAGGTTCGGGCGTTTCAACCCGCTGCACCTGCGCCGGTTCGTGGGTCGGGCGAAGGCTGGGTGCTTCAGACGTCATGGGAGAACCCGGATCATTGGCGGGAACCTGCGAGAGGAAGGGATTGTCGACCTCGTCGGTCAGTTCAAACGCGTCTTCTTCATCCTCGAACTCGACCTCGCTGGAAGCAGATGCCCCCATGCTCTCGGTGATCGGGTCATTGCTCTCGATGATCCTGCGGATGGAAGCGAGAATCTCTTCCATGGACGGTTCACGCGCGACACTTGGCTGAGCCATATTCATCCCCGATCTGCCTTGGAGCCGCCGCAGTCTGTTTGATCCCGGACGGCCGAATCGGGAATCAGTGTAAGCGATGCATGGGGCACACCACAATTGCATGCGCCAAGATGGTTCGCCGGATGCACAGCTTTGTCGGAGGCCGGATACGAGAAGGGCGGCTCAGCGGCCGCCCTCCTGCATCAGAATACAAATTCCGCAGCCTTGCGGAAGCCCGGCAATGGCCGGACGCTGGTGTTGAAATAGACACTTTCCGACACCACACCGTGCTCTTTCAGGTACATCCGCGCCGTGGAAGCGTTGCCGTAACCGACCACCGTCACCAGGCGGCCACCATCACGAAGCTGTCCGAAGAGAGCGTCCGGAACCTCTTCGACGGCACCGTTGATGAAGATCACGTCATAGGGCGCCTCAGCGGCATGTCCCTGTTCCAGATCGCCGGTCACGACGACGGCATTGTCGCAGCCGAGGCTTGCGAGCGTCGCGGTCGCCTTGGCGGCGAGGTCCGCATCGCTTTCCACTGCGACAACCGCACTTGCCACCTGCGACAGGAGTGCCGTCGCATAACCGGTGGAACAGCCAACTTCGAGGACGAGATCATTCTTGGTGATCGCGGCCAGCTGCAGCAGCTTTGCCAGCGGCGACGCCTCCATGATGTAGCGTCCGGGCGAAACCTGGATGTCGTTGTCGATATAGGCCAGGCTCTTCATGTTTTCCGGCACGAATGCTTCGCGCGGCACCGTCAGGAAAGCGCGCAGCACGGAATGGGAGGTGACATCGGTGGTGCGCACCTGATTGTCCACCATCTTGATGCGTGCTGCTTCGTAATCGATCATTGTTGTTCGCCCCGTCAAAGCGTCTGTCTGGCGTCCGTATTACTGGTGCCGGTCCAAGCTTTCAAGACCGCAGCGTCAGTCCGGCGCCGGAATCGTTCGCGACCGGGTCCGCAGATCCGGAACAAAGCCCGGACCTTGCGAGTTGGCTATCGAACCCAAGCAACGAAGGGAGGCTTCGATGCCGACGACAATTCCCGGCGATAACCCCGTCGATACACCGCGCGGACCAACCCCGGCCCCCGGCGTTCCGGACCGTGTTCAGGAAAAACCGCCACTGACACCGGCGCAGGATCCGGCCGACACCAAGAACCCGAACGATCCGCCGCTCAACCCGGCTCTTCTGCCGATCGGCGATCCCGCGGGCGCGGCCTGAGGCCGGCCCTTGTGCCTGAATTGATCTGGCACCTCAATTGATCTGGACCGCCCGGCGCCAACGCTCCGGGCGGTCGATTCGGTGGCGGTTGCGATCGCAGACCTCGTCTAGCGTGTTGCGTCGAGACTGCCGCCCAAAGCCAGCGTCTGCGAATTCGTCACATGTGTCCTCAGCCCCTCGACAGCCTCTTCCAGCCGTCCGTCGCGCATCGCCGTCAGGAAGACCAGATGTTCGCGGATGACACGTTCGGCATTCGACGGCGTCACCTTGATGTGGCGCTGCACGGCCATGCGGGTCTTGATCGCCGTCACCCGGTAGACATTTTCAATCAGCCTGTTGCCCAGCGCCGCAACGATTGCATCGTGCAGCGCCCAGTCCAGCCTCTGGAATGCAATGGCGACCTGCGGATCCGCACTGACGGAGAGTTTTTGCTGAGCCTCCTCGTGCTCGTGGATCCAGCGCTCGACCTGTTGTTTCGGGATGGAGCGGACCGCAATGGGGCAGGCCGTCATCTCGATCATCAGCCGCATCTGGTAGGCTTCGCGGACGAAAGACACATCGAGGCTCGGCACGATGAGGCCGCGCTTCGGCAGCGTCTGCAATAGGCCTTCGGCTTCGAGGCGCGGAATGGCCTCGCGGATTGCCCCCAGCGTGAGGCCGGTTCTTTCCACCAGTTCACGCTGCGACACCACCTGCCCCGGAATCAGATCCCCCTCATTGAGGTAGGCCTCGATCTTCTCATAGGCTGCCTGGCGCAGCGGTACAGCCGGCGCCTCACGCCCGAACCCGCGCACGGGCTCCACGGGCACGATACCAGCGGCCGTCACGGCGGCTCGGTCAGCGGTCGGATCGTCAGGCCGGGCGGTCTGGTCGTTGGACATGGTCACCTCATTCACTGACATACTACTAACATGTTACCCACTTGTCACGGCAGGAAATCTCGTTATCCTCCACCCCGGGATGACGTTGCGGGAGGAAATGCGCGTCCGTCCTCAGACATTTCGAAAGCGGCGGGTCAAGCCTTGACCACGCCGGTCAACACTCTTGGGAGGAAGTCATGACCACACAACTGACCCGCCGGACGATGCTGTCGCTCGCCGCGGCCGCAGCGACGCTGCCACTCGCCGGACGCGGCAATGCTGCCGACAAGGTAACGCTCAGGCTTTCAACGCCGGCCTCCGATACGGACCAGCGCGCCGTGGCGCTGATGCAGAAGTTCGGGCCCGCGGTTTCGTCCTTCGCGACCTTCGAGCCGCACTGGAACGCAACATTGTTCAAGCAGGGGTCCGAACTGGAGGCAATTGCCCGCGGCAACCTGGAAATGTCGATCACCTCGGCCCAGGAACTTGCCGTCTTCATGCCGGAGTTTTCGATCTTTTCGGCAGGTTACGTGCACCAGAGCGCGGCGCATCAGGTCAAGGTCTTCAAGGATCCACTGATGGATCCGTTCAAGAAGAAGGTCGAGGACGAGCTCGGCGTCAAGCTGCTCAGCGTCATGTATCTCGGCCGCCGGCAGCTCAACCTGCGCAAGCCGAAATCCGAACTGACCGTGATGAAGCCGGAAGATCTGAAGGGTGTGACGCTGCGCATGCCCGGCACCGATGCCTGGCAGTTCCTCGGCAAGGCACTCGGCGCCAACCCGGTGCCGATGGCCTTCACCGAAATCTATACCGGCCTGCAGACCGGTGCCATCGATGCGCAGGACAATCCTTTGCCGACCGTGGTCGACGCGAAGTTCTACGAAGTAACGAAGCAGATCTGCATGACCTCGCATCTGGTGGATCTGAACTATCTCGCCATCTCCAAAAAGGTCTTCGACAAGCTCGGCAGTGAACAACAAGCGGCCCTGCAGAAGGCCGCCGACGAGACGGCCGAATTCGGCCGGCAGAACCAGCTGAAGAAGGAAGAGGAGCTGGTCGCCTTCCTGAAAGGCAAGGGGCTCGATGTCTACGAACCCGATCTTTCGGCCTTCCGCTCGCATGTGCAGAAGGCCTTCCTCGGCAGTGATCTCGCCGCCGCCTGGCCGAAGGGTCTGATCGACAAGATCAACGCATTGGGCGCCTGACGCGCCGCCCTCGACTGCCTCCTCCCGCGCGCCGTCTGTATGCCGGCGCGCGGGGCCTCAGGACCGGAGATCTTTGATGAATGCCTTTTCCCACTGGCTGCGCAAAGGGGCGGAAGCGATCGGCGCCCTGCTGATGCTGGCTCTGTTTGCCACGTTTCTGCTGCAGATCTTTTCCCGTTACGCGATGAACGCGCCGTTCGGCTGGACGCTCGAACTCTGCCTCCTTCTCTGGGTCTGGATCGTGTTTTTCGGCGCCGCCTTCATCGTGCGGCGCACCGACCACATCACCTTCGATCTTCTCTACCTGGCCGCGCCGAAAGGCCCGCGGCGGGTGATGGCGATCATCTCCTCGCTGTCGATTGCCGCCCTGCTCATCTGGTCCTTCCTGCCGACATGGGACTGGATCGACTTTCTGCGCATCAAACGCAGCGCCACCCTGCGCATTCCCATGCGTGATATCTTTTCCGTCTACATGATCTTCCTCGTCGCGGTGATTGCCGCCTGCCTCTGGCGGACGGTCACGCTGCTGCGTCGGGGCCTCGACGAGGACGAAGGAGCGGACGCATGAGCCTTGCCCTCTCCTTGTGCCTCCTGTCGATCCTGTTTTTGGCGGCAATCGGCGCTCCCATCGCCTATGCCATCATTGCCGGCTCTCTGATCTATCTCGGCGTCAAGGGCCAGGATCTGGCTCTCGCCGGCGAGCAGATGGTCTCCGGCATGTATGACAGTTTCGTGCTGTTGGCCGTGCCGCTGTTCATCGTCGCCGCCAACATCATGAATGCCGGCACCGTATCCGAACGGCTGCTGAAGTTCTGTGTGGCCACCGTCGGCCGCTTCCGCGGCGGGCTCGGCCACGTCAACATCGTTTCGTCGCTCATCTTTTCCGGCATGTCAGGTTCGGCTGTCGCCGATGCCGCCGGCGTCGGACGCATCGTCATCGACATGATGATCAAGAGCGGCCACTATTCGCGCGGTTATGCGGCAGCCCTCACCGCGGCTTCCGCGACGATTGGTCCGATCATTCCGCCGTCGATCCCGATGGTGCTGTACGCACTCGTCTCGAACACCTCGATCGGTTTCCTGTTTCTCGGCGGAATCGTTCCCGGACTGGTGATGGGCGTGGTGCTGATGGTGATGAACGCCCTTTATGCACGCCGCCGCGGCCTGCCGCCGGAAAGCGACATTCCACTGCGAGAGATTCCGCGGGTAACCGTCCAGGCCTTTCCCGTGCTGCTGATGCCGGCGATCCTGCTTTACGGCATCTACGGCGGTGTCGCGACGCCGACGGAGGCGGCCGCCATCGCCGCCGCCTATGCCCTGTTCCTCTCGACCGTTGTCTATCGGTCGCTATCGCTGAAGGCCTTCTACCAGATTCTGGTCGAGAGCGCGCGCCCCTCTGCAGCCGTCGGCCTGGTGATTGCAGGCGCCCTGGTGCTCAATTATATCGTCGCCTCGGAAAATATCGGCGTGCAGATCGCGCAATCGCTAACCGGTCTCAATGTCTCGCCGCTGACCTTCCTTTTCGGCATCAACATCCTGCTTCTGCTGCTCGGCTGCGTGCTGGATGCGACGACGATCATTCTGGTGATTCTGCCGCTTTTCCTACCGGCCTGCCGCGAACTCGGCATCGATCTCATCCATTTCGGCGTCGTCGCCGTCGTCAACACCATGCTCGGCCTCATCACACCGCCCTACGGCATCCTGCTGTTCGTCATCAATGCCACTGCGCGCATTCCGCTCGGCGAGATCATCCGCGAAATCTGGGGCTTCCTCGCCGCCCTGGTCTTCGCGCTGGTGCTGATGATTGTCTTTCCCGAAATCGTCCTCTGGCTGCCGCGCCTGTTCGGTTACGCCGGCTGACCCATGTTTATGGAGACCCGTATGACACCTCCCTCTTCCGCTCCGATCACGGGCATCATCCCTGTCATGATCACGCCGTTCCAGGAGGACGGCACGATCGACTGGGCGGGTTACGAGGCGCTGATCGAATGGTACATCGACAACGGCTCCGAAGCGCTGTTTGCCGTCTGCCAGTCCTCGGAGATGCGCTTCCTCTCGCTTGAGGAGCGGGTGGAGCTCTCCCGCTTCACCGTGCGCCAGGTAGCCGGGCGTATCCCCGTCGTCTCCTCCGGCCATGTCTCCGATCCGATCGAGGACCAGATCGCGGAACTGACCGCCATCGCCGACACCGGCGCGGATGCGGTGATCCTCGTCACCAACAGGCTGGCCACCGATGCCGAGCCGTCCGCCACGGTGCGGGCAACACTCGACAGGCTGCTGTCGGCCCTGCCGCACGACATGCCGCTTGGCCTTTACGAATGCCCGGCCCCCTACCGGCGACTGCTGAGCGACGACGAGATGGATTTCTGCGCCCAGTCCGGCCGATTCGTGCTGATCAAGGACGTCTCCTGCGACCTCGACACCATCAAGCGCCGCGCGGCGCTGGTTGCCGGGTCGCCGCTCAAGATCTGCAATGCACATGCCGCCATCGCCTATCCGGCCATGCAGGTGACCGAGGCCGGTTTCTGCGGCGTCATGAACAACTTTCATCCGGATCTCTATCGCTGGCTTCAGGACCACGGCGCCGAGCATCCCGAGCTTGCCGCGGAGCTTTCCACCTTCCTAGTCCTTTCGGCGCAGACCGAACCGATGGGCTACCCCAAGCTCGCAAAAATCTTCCATCGCCGGCTCGGCACATTTTCCGGCACGAGCAGCCGCGCCATCCCCTTCGACATCCACGAGCGTTACTGGGGCACGGAAGCGGTGCTGGACCATATCACACAGGGCACCGACCTGTTCCGCCGCAAGATCGCGGCACTGACCAAGACGATGGCGGCTTAAGCGCTGGAGAGGAGGAGGGCCGTCACCGCCCTCTTCCTCTCCACATGAAAAAAGAGTGACGGCGCGGAGGAAGGGGCTTGCACAGTTTCGAGATCCATTCTAAATGCGCCGTCACCACACGCACTTACAAAATCTCGGTTGGCCTCGTGGCGGAGTGGTGACGCAGAGGACTGCAAATCCTTGTACCCCGGTTCAATTCCGGGCGAGGCCTCCAACCGACCCAAATCAGACAGATAACCGCTTCAAGTGGCTACACAATTTCAAAGGTGTGGCAGTTTGGACTTGAACCGTTCCGCCACACTTCTCTGAGGTGTGGCAAAGTGTTCCTGTTTGGTCACAAAGGCGGCAACCATTTCCAGAAACACGATCGACGGCGATCGGCTCAAAACCGCAGGGGATGAAATGCGGAATTTGGACAGCAACCGATTCGCAGAGTGACAGCGACGGCAAAGGGGCCGGTAGCGGTGATTAGCCTTGTAGTTGCCAGCGGTCACTATGGGGCTGGGAGGGGACTGTCCGAAGTCGAGCGTAGAAAGGCGATAGCGGACATTAGAGGTTGGAGTGCCAGCGTCTCAGTTCGGCCCGAAGCGGACGTTGCCGAGCGAATCTGAATGGGCAGCTTTGCTTCCAAGTCAGCCGTTCAGCTCCTTTGGCGACCTCCTCAAAAGCAGACCGTAATCGGGCAATTTTTGGGGCTCCCAGACGTGGCTCGGGCCGGCACCGACTTTGGGTCAGTTGTTGGCAGATGAGCTGCGGCGCTCACTTCTTCGGGAAAAGTTTGGCCAGCGCCGCCTCATGGTCCTGATCAATTCTCAGGCCGATGGACCGCCGGACTTCGGCGGCGAGTGCCAGTGCCCGTTCGCCGCTGGCGCGCGCTCCAGATGCCACCTGAAACGGGTTGTTTTCAAAGTGCCGGGCGTAGTTCGCATACCTGTCCTCGGCCTCGATCTCATTCAGGAACGTAAGCACCTTGTAGGCCAATCCGACCTTCATGCACCGCCAGTCCGCATCTGCGGGAAACTGTGGCGGACGCGGCAGAGCCAATGACGAAACTTCCTGGTACCGATCGTATTCACTGCTCACGTCGCCCGAGAGCGACGAGCATTGTGCCGCGTAGTTCTCGAGTGCGGCGGCGACACGGCTTGCAAGATAGGAACGCTCCTGCCTTGTCTTGAGCCACGACGAAAATGCACTGCCGATCCACCCCATAGCCGTCGTGAAGATTGCCGACACTAAACCGGTGGCAATGATGGTGCCGACAATTTCCTTCGTTGTCCAATCTTCCATGACGCTCCCCCGTTGCTGGTCTCTTCCTAGACGGGCGCGTCGAAATCAGGAAGCGTCATGACACGCAGTTCTTCGGGAATATCGAAGACGTAGGCGACGGAAAGGTAAATGTGGTCCAATATAAGGACCGATTCGGCTTGCACTTCGGCAAAGAGGTTTTGAGAATTTGTCAAAAAAGAAGGGGCATTGGGGCGATTGTAGCTTTTGCGGCAGATACAAATTGACGACGCGGGAGCACATATTTCCTCGCGGTATTTATCCGCTATCGAGTGCGACCAGTAAGGTTCAAAGGATCACGATACCAGACTGCACGGCATGCAACAGTGGGACTTCCGATGATGACGCGCACTTTCGCAATGTTATGTCCGTTGCAGGTGACGCGACAGATGCGGTCCAAGAACTCTGGGAAGGACCTATTCGAAGAGGATTCGCTCAAATCGACGGCCGTCGTAGGGCGCTCGATATGTTTGCGATTATGCGGCCGGCGCCGGACGCGGGACCTGAGCGCTATCGAATATTTCCCGCAGAAGACGAGCGGATTTTGCGGAGTGTCCGCAAAATAGTACGGGGATTGTCGAGATATCACAATTTGTCGCCTGTTGTTGCCGATGGCCAGGTCTTCGCTGATGTTCAACGGGAGGAAATTCCTGAACAAACGCTGGCAGGATTTGAAATCGGCACTACTGATTCAGATATTTGCGCCTATGCTTTCCTTTCATTGGGTGGTGTCGATGGGATGCTTTCCGCGTGGGTACTCCAGTTCTTCGGGCGCACAAACTTCTTAGCAATGATCTGCGCCGATGAACAAACACGCATTACAAAGTTCGGCAAATAAAAGGTGAAACGCATCGGTCAAACGGATCGGTCTCGATGGCCATAAACCTCAGAATGAGTCGCAAGCTATCAGTCCGGTATCGGCCCCATTCCAGCCTCTAACGTCGAAGCAGTCCATGTCTCCTATTGGCGCACAGGTGAAGTGAAGTCGTCATAGAGGCATGTCTGCTTTCGAGCACCACAGGAGATTGCCTCTACGACCGACATGAAGGCACAAAAGCTGTCGCTCGCCAGCGTACCTGCTCAGCAGCCGATCGTGGCGCCTATGCGAGATACTGCTGCCGACCGGGCAGGTATTTAGTCCCAGAATGCCCAACTGGCAGTGTAGGAATTTGGCCTGCGCGGCATTGGTGGAACTTCGACCGCACGAAGCTTCGCTCCCTCTTCCATCGCGCATGCGTCAAAAGCCTCAACAGCGGTGGGCAGATTGGGTGGGTCCTCCCCAAGCCTACTCACACAAGCAGCGAACGCTCGTTGCCCCACCATGGAAGCAGCAAATGGCAGGCCGACCGCCAGAATAAGACCCATTCCAACCAAAAATAGAAACAATCTCATTTTTTATTTTCCCTCAGAGAAATAATCTCGAACAGCCTCTTCATTTCTCCAGCGGTTCCAATCGATCCCAATGAGCATGGAGCACATGAAGTTGTTGCCGGCCCGTCACGCCGGCATATAGATCAGACAGTGTGGAGGCTAATTTGGCTTCCAGCGATCCTCCCCGTCCGTCCCGATGGAAGACAATCCCTTTGTGAACACTTGGCTTGACCTCGATCGCAATCAAGTCCTGGCCAAGCAGGCCGATCGTGTCCATCCGGTCGCCAGTCGCTTCTTCATCGGACGTCAACTCACGATAGGACCAGTGCGCGGCCATCCACCCTACCGCTGCCATCTGAACGGATTTCTCTCTGTAAACATACATGACGGTGTTCCCGAGGTTCGACAGAGTTCGTCCCGCGCCAGACTAGGACGTGAATTTTTACGACTCCCTTAATCAGAAGTGGAAAGCAGACCGGACTGCGGTGGTTAGACAGTTCACCCCAATCGGTGACGACGAAGCCATATTGACTCGCCCCATCAAGAGAACATAATAGGAACGTCGTCCCGTGAGGGGTGTGAATTCGTATATCATCTTCCAGCAACGTGCACACCGCGCGACGGAGACCCGATGTCCGCACAGCAGGCCTATCCCGAACAATCTTACGTCAACGAGGTCGAAGCAGCGCTGGCCTACCATGACGGCAATGCTGAGGCGACGATCGCCACATTGTTGGAAGACCTCCGATTTCTGCGCCAACAGCTAGCATTGGCAGAAGGTGCGATGAGTACCGGCATGACGCGAGGATGGCGACCGAGCTACGAGCGAGACTGATGCCAGCCGGCTATTATGCAGGGCGCTCGCACCCCTAGCGGAGACGCCGCGCAGAGAGTTGCAAAGACTGTTCTAACGCAGTCCCGTCGCACCCATACTACCAGCCGACCTATACCACCAGCAGAGCGACGTCTTGCACCGCGGCTCCGGTGAGCAGGGTCAGCATCAACAGGCGCTTCTCCTGGATGGATCGAAGAAAACGTCGAGCGGACAGGTAGAGGCGCAGCGTTGCGGAAAACTCCGGAGCTTTGCTCTTTTTCCAGTCCAGCATCGTCTGCAGAGCATCATCCTGCTGCTGCGTGTCAGCCTTCAGACCTTGTTTTAAATTCAGTTTGTAAACAATCTTCATGAGACACAACACATAGAACTGGATTTTACGAGGCCAGATTTTCGCATAAACTCACCAGGTTGCGGAATAATTCCGAAGATATACTTAATCGTGCACGGACCAGTGCGCGCTCTGTCGCACTGTCCGACAGGCGCCTTGGAGATGCACATGTTTTCGATGGGTAATCCCGCCTGAACGTGATATGATCGTCCCGTTGGCCGTCGGGAGCGGCCACAATGGCCAGAGCAGACCGGTTGGAGGAGACCGCCATGCACTACCTGAGCATTCTGACAGACCTCAATCCATACGTCTTTGCCATTCTTGCCGCCGTGCTTGCCTGCGGGGCGTTCGACTGGTGGATCAAGACGCACTGAGAACAAAGGTTACACGGCAGACAGGATAGCGCACGCCGCGTGCGGAGCCGTTCTGCTGCCTTCAACCTTGGCTCAATCGCTGCTAATGCTGCACCACAACCATCGTGGCGATGCCACCTGAAGGCGGAGAGGCAGATTGCAGCAGGCTTACGAGTTTAAAGACACATCGAAACCCTTGAGTGAAACACTGAGGGGCCTGATCGATGGCATTGAGGGCGAAACCGTCACGCTGCGGGAACTGATGGATGCAGTGGGCGAACAGGGGCTGCTGCTGATCTGCGCGCTGGCCTCTCTGCCCTTCCTGATCCCGGTCTCGATTCCCGGCGTCAGCACGGTTTTCGGCGCCGCCATCATTCTGGTCGGCATCGCGATTTTCCTCAACCGCCTGCCATGGCTGCCGAAAAAGATCCTGGACCGCAGGCTGGAGACGGCCAAGCTCGTTCCGGCGCTCGAAAAGGGCGTCGGCATCGTCTCGCGCATCGACCGACTGCTGAAGCCACGGATGAGCGGACTGACGGCATCCGGCACGATGAACCGGGTCAATGCGCTCGGCATCACGGCGGGCGGCGTGTTGCTGATGTTTCCGCTCGGGCTCGTGCCCTTCTCGAACACGCTTCCCGCGGTCGCCATCCTGCTTCTTGCCACCGGCATGATCCAGCGCGACGGCCTCGTGGTTCTCGCGGGCTACCTGTTCCTGGTGATCACCGTGATCTATTTCGCGGTTCTCGCCATCTTGGCGGTCAGTGCCGGTCAGGGCCTGGCATCGATCTTCGGCTGAGGTCTTCGGCTGACCGAACCTCGGACGTGAAAACTACCCTCGCCGGCCCTGCCGCCGGCGAGCCCACCACAGCGTCACGCGCCGCCGTCCTCTGCGCACGAAACCAAGGTCCTGCGACAAGACCAGCAGGCCGACCGGCACCATCCAGAAGCCGAGCACCGGCAGGAAACCGAGCACCCCTCCTCCGACCAGTCCGGCACCGATGACGATACGCCCGGCTTTCGAGCGTGGCAGAGGCGTCTCGACGATTCCGAGATTGAGGCGTCCGGTTGCGGGATCAACACCGAACCTGCGTTTTTTTGCCTTCTGTTCCAATTGGTTTTCCCATCAAAACTCCTGCTGCAGATGGGAAGGGAGTGTGGATAAGACAAGCACGCGAAATTTTTTTGAAAAAACCGCTTGGCAAATCGAACGGTCCTGAGTATTACCCCGCTCACGCCGCGGCGAGCGGTGTTCCCTGGTAGCTCAGCGGTAGAGCATTCGACTGTTAATCGACAGGTCGCCGGTTCGAATCCGGCCCGGGGAGCCAAATTCCTCAGCGTTTATGCTGACATAAATCGAGCCGGTTCGTTTTTCGAACCGGCTCTTTTGTTTTTCCGTTCTCCCTCAATCGTCCTTCATCACCCATCGCTGATGTTCGCATTGACATCTCGGTTGTTTTTGATTAGAACATAACAAGAACAAACACGGAGGTGCTCATGACCAGTGCAGAACAGACCGTGCAGAATGCCCTGAAAGCGGTGGCTGTGGCGCGCGCCTTGCGGGAACGCGAGGCAGCGGAGCGACGCAAGACGTTCCAGCGGATCGAGATTGCGAGCCGCAAGCCGCTTTACGTGCCGAAGGGCGTGCAATTGACGCTGAACCTCAGCTGAGGCGGCAAGATTTTCTCCGGCGGCTCCATGTTTTTTTGCGGAACAAGTGCCGCGGATAGCTGTTTGTTAAGCGGGTACACAAGAACAGCCCACTCCCAAGCAGACAATCCAGATAACATGGAGGAAACACATGATTTCGAAACTTCTGCTGGCATCAGCCCTTTCTCTTGGCCTCGCCACCGGCGCTGTCGCACAGACCTCCAGCGGTGGCTCTTCCGGCCAGAGCGGAACGTCGTCCGGCACCACGGGTTCCGGCACCGCCGGCTCCGGCACTGATTCCGGCACGACTGGCTCGGTCAGCGGCGGCACCTCGGCTTCGGGCGGCACATCGTCCGGCACGTCGCAGACGATCAGCGGCGATTGCAGCAATGTCACGCCGAACCAGAACCAGCGCGACATCAACGAGTCGGCTTCGGCTCCGAAGCTCTGCGACTGATCGTCAGACGCTATCCGCATCTGACATAGGCACATTTGACAAGGGTCGGCTGGAAAGCCGGCCCTTCTGCCGTCCGGGCAGGCAAACGATCTCCCACCAAGTTGCAGCACGTTTTTGCCGGGGATGAGCATCTGACGGAACGGAATTCCTTGCCCGCGACGCGACAACGTAGGAAAAGCGCACAAGCACGTTTTGCAAGATAGGGCAGCTTCATGACCATTCATTCCTCCGTCCTGGATACGATCGGCAATACGCCCCTCATCCGTCTGAAGGGGCCGTCCGACCTCACCGGCTGCGAGATCCTGGGCAAAGCGGAATTCCTCAACCCCGGCCAGTCGGTGAAGGATCGCGCGGCGCTCTTCATCATCCGCGATGCGGAACGCAAGGGTCTGCTGCGGCCGGGCGGCGTCATCGTCGAGGGCACGGCGGGCAATACGGGGATCGGGCTGACGCTGGTCGCCAAGGCGCTGGGTTATCGCACCGTGATCGTCATTCCGGAAACCCAGAGCCAGGAAAAGAAGGACGCGCTGAAGCTGCTCGGCGCCGAACTGGTCGAGGTGCCGGCTGTTCCCTACAAGAACCCGAACAACTACGTGAAGCTCTCCGGGCGGCTCGCGGAGGAACTGGCCAAGAGCGAACCGAACGGCGCCATCTGGGCCAACCAGTTCGACAATGTCGCCAATCGTCAGGCGCATATCGATACGACGGCAGAAGAGATCTGGCGGGATACGGACGGCAAGGTGGACGGTTTCATCTGCGCCGTCGGTTCCGGCGGCACGCTAGCCGGCACAGGCATCGGTCTCAAGGCGAAAAACGCCGCGATCAAGATCGGTCTCGCCGATCCGGACGGCGCCGCCCTTTATGAATATTACGCGCATGGCGAACTGAAATCGGAAGGCTCTTCCATCACCGAAGGCATCGGCCAGGGCCGCATCACCGCCAATCTCGACGGTTTCACGCCTGATTTCGCCTATCGTATTTCCGATGCCGAAGCCCTGCCGCTGGTCTTTGACCTCGTCGAGCGCGAAGGTCTGTGCCTCGGCGGCTCCTCCGGCATCAACATTGCCGGCGCCATCCGGCTGGCCAGGGATCTCGGTCCAGGCCACACGATCGTGACCATTCTGTGCGATTACGGCAACCGCTACCAGTCCAAGCTCTTCAATCCGGACTTCCTTACGTCCAAGGGCTTGCCGGTGCCGGCCTGGCTGATAGAAAAGCGGGACATCACCGTTCCCTTCCAGACTGTCTGACGCAAAGCGAGTTCTGATGACCAAGGCCCTCTACCGCGACGATTTTTATCTCTCGACGGCGGAGGGCGTGGTGACCGCCATCCATGAAGATGGTGCAATCGAACTCGACCAGACCTGTTTTTATGCCACCTCCGGCGGCCAGCCGGGGGATACGGGCTTTTTCGAGCGGGCCGACGGCACACGCATCCTGCTCGGCCAGACCCGCCACGGGGCGACGAAAGAGGTCATCCTTCACATCCCCCTGGACGACCAGCCGACGCCCGTGCTGGGCGAAAAACTGGTGCTACATGTGGACTGGGCGCGACGTTACCGGCTGATGCGCATGCACACCGCCTGCCACCTGCTTTCCGTCGTCTGCCCTTATCCGATCACCGGTGCTGCCGTCGGCGAGGAGGAATCGCGTGTCGATTTCGACATGGGCGAGACGATCGATCGTCAAGACGTGACCGACAGACTGATGCAGCTCGTTGCGGAAAACCATCCGGTTTTCGTCAAATGGATCACCGATGAGGAGCTGATTGCCAATCCGGACATTGTCAAATCGAAGAATGTCCGCCCGCCGGTCGGGCTCGGGCGCGTCAGCCTCGTCTGCATCGGCGAAGACTTGAGCGTTGACAGCCAGCCATGCGGCGGCACACATGTTTCCGAAACCCAGGAGGTCGGCGCGATTCACATCGCCAAGATCGAAAAGAAGGGCAAGGAGAACCGTCGCTTCCGCATCCGGTTCGGCACAGGCGCCGAGGACGCATGAACGGCACGGTCCCTCTCCTGCCGACACATGGAGAGGACAGCATGAGCACCGGCAAAAGCCGTTTCGTCGTATCGGGCGATTGGGTCGAACAGCAGCTGGGCAAACCCGGCTTTCGTGTGGTGGATGCCTCCTGGTATCTGCCGGCCCAGAAGCGCAACGGCGCCCTCGACTATGCCGCAGGGCACATTCCGGGCGCGGTATTTTTCGATCAGGATGCGATCGCCGATCATTCCACCGGTCTTCCGCACTCCCTGCCCTCACCGGAATTTTTTGCGGACGAGATGGGAAAGCTCGGGATCAGCGAACACGACGTGATCGTCGTTTATGATGGCCCCGGTTTCTTTTCCGCGCCGCGTGTCTGGTGGATGCTGCGCGCCATGGGCGCCGAGAAGGTCTATGTGCTGGATGGCGGCCTCGATGGCTGGAAAAAAGACGGACGGCCGCTGGAAACCGAGCTTCCGGAACCGGAACCTGCCGTCTTCACCCCGAAATTCCGCGGCCGCCGGGTCACCACGCTGAACGAGATGCGCGCCATCGTCGACAGCGGTTCGGCCCAGGTGGTGGATGCGCGCGGTGCGGGCCGCTTCACCGGCGAGGAGCCCGAGCCGCGCGAGGGCATGCGCTCCGGCCATATGCCGGGCGCCCGCAGCCTGCCGGCCGCCAGCCTGTCGGAGGGCGGCCACCTGAAGGACCTCGACAGCCTGAAGGCGCTGATGGACGAAGCGGGCGTCGACCTGTCGCAGCCGGTCGTGACCAGCTGTGGTTCCGGCGTCACGGCGGCGGTTGTTACCCTGGCGCTCGAATCGCTCGGGCACACCAACAATTCGCTCTATGACGGTTCCTGGTCCGAATGGGGCGGCCGCGCCGATACGCCCGTGGTCACGGGCCCGGCCGAAAAGCTCGAACAGCCGGAACACGGACCAGTCAAGGCATATGTGACGCGGCTGGAAATGACGTCTCCGCCCCGCCAGAGCCTGCCGATGCCGGTCAACCTGCACACGGCGATCATCGTGGCAAAGGATATTCCGCTGCATTATTACCGCTATCTCTACCGTCAGGTGGGCAAGCGCTGGCACTGGTACAACCGTCTGCGGCTGTCGGACGAAGAGTTGCAGACGATCCTGCGCGACGAGCGCGTGTCGGTGACCGTTCTGTATGTCAACGGCGCGCCGGCCGGCTTCTTTGAACTCAACCGGCTGAACGATACCGTTGTCGAACTCTCCTATTTCGGGCTGTTCGAACATGCGCTGGGGCTCGGCATCGGCAAATGGTTCCTGCTGCAGGCACTCTATTCCGCCTGGCAGATGAACCCGAAGAAGGTGACGGTAACGACGAACACGCTCGACCATCCCCGTGCACTGCCGCTTTACCAGATGATGGGTTTTGCGCCGGTCGGCACCAGCGAAGCCTGGGTCGAGCCGATGTCGGATGCCGAACTGCTGGCGCTTGCCAAACGCGACTGAGCACGGCCTCAGCCCCGCAGGAATCGGGTGGCGGATATTTCGCCACCCGGCCATGGTCTCTTCTGCCAACCGAAGCCGAGGAGAGATGTGATGCCCGCCCTTCAGTTCACCGCCATGCCGGAACACGATGCCAGCGCCTTTCGCACCGGCCAGCCGGACGCCTATGGCAGCACACCCGAACGCATGATTTCGCCGGGCGGCATGCCGTGCCGCCATTGTCTTGGAATGATCGAGGCGGGCGAGGAGATGCTGCTTGTCGCCTACCGCCCCTTCCCGGCCCTGCAGCCCTATGCCGAGACCGTACCAGTCTTCCTGCACGCGCAGCCATGCGAACGTTATGCCGCAAGCGAGGTTCTGCCGCCGATGCTGGAAAGCCCGGATTACATCCTGCGCGGTTATGGAGAGGACGACCGGATCGTCTACGGCACCGGCGCCGTGACGCCGACGGAACGGATCACCGACCGGGCGGCACAACTCCTCGCCCGCGCCGATATCGCCTATCTGCATGTGCGTTCGGCCCGCAACAACTGTTATCAGTGCCGCATCGACCGGAGCTGAGACAGCCGTCGCTCATAATTCCCCGAACTCTACTTGACGAACACACAGCCTCTTTCTAGCAATACTTCCCGAGCAAACAATTCCGAGAGATGTGCAAGGGGAAACTGGTATGCGCGCCACCGTGCGGAAGATTTTTATTGCCATACCGGCGGCTTTTGCACTTGCCCTGCCCCTGCCCTCTGCACCGGTCTCTGTTGCTCGGGCTCAGGGCGTGGGGGATGCCTGCGGCATCGAACAGCCGGCGTCACCCAGGAACCGCCAGAAGGCGTCGATCCGCTTCACCAACGAGACCATGTTTGCCTACCGCATCTACTGGTCGAATTTCGATGGTGTCCTGGCTGAATATGCCATTGCGCAACCCGACGAAAGCTACAGCTACGATACCTACGCCGGGCATGACTGGTATATCGAGATCTATACGCCCGATGGGTCCGTCTGCCTCGGGCCGATCGCTGCACCTGCCGGTCGCAAATGCGACGCGCATATTGTCGACGATGGCACGGGCGAATTCCGCCTCGAGGGTCGCGGCTGCCTTTACTGAGCCCCTGTCCTCGTCGGCCCTCAGGTCAGGTGCTCGGGCCAGAGGCTGCCAGTTTGCACAGGGGTCCGGTAAGGATTTCGCAACCGCCCCCATTGCAGGATGCAACCAAGACGAGGTGGCTCGAGGGAGGCGGATTGATGCAGGCTCTGATGCTGAAGGCACGAAAGGTTCCGCGCAGCCGTTGCCGCATCGAGACCAAGGTCCGCTACTTCAACGAGCACACGGAAGGCCGTGTCCTGAACCTTTCCGGCAGTGGTTTGGCGCTTGAGTTATCCCGCCCTATCTCGGCCCGTACCGGATCCAGGATCTTTGTGGAAAGCCCCGAACTCGGCCTGATCGACGGCACCATCCAGTGGTGCCAGGGAACCCGCCTCGGTCTGCAATTCGACCGCAGTTCGAACGCCTGGGCGAAGGTCGCTTCCTATTTCCGTTTCTTCCACAATCGCCCCGGGCGCGAACGCTAATCCGTCGTCGATGCCGTCAGCGACACCGGCTGGCGGCCCTACATCACGCAGCAGAACCGACACCACCACGCCGTCCGCCACACGGATAGACCTCTCATTTTCCTGCACATATACACATAAACTGATACGTCATCATATTTAAAATGCAACCTTTTCGAGCAACCTCCGTGCAACGGATTCGAGTGCTGATATCCCGGCCTTCCAGATTGCAATGCCGGGGAACTATCAGCAAATGGTCACCAAGTCAGGAGATAACCGTCGTGCGGAACGCCTCCGCTGTCACTTCGCAGCGTTTCTCTATTCGGGCGACGATGTTGTCGAAGTCCGGTTCATCGATATATCGAGAACCGGCATCTGCATCAGCCTGAAGGACTGGATCGGCGCAAAACCGGGCAGCACCGTCCGCTTGAGGACCAACGAGCTCGGTTTCATCGAAGGCACGATCCGCTGGTACCGGGCCGGCAAGATGGGCATCAAGCTCACCGAGACCACCAATACGACGGCTCAGATCAACTCCTATTTCAAGCATTATCACAAGCAGATCGCGGCAAACTCGCCTAGCGCTCCCCCGCCGCACACCTTGATGGTCAATGGCAGGCGATGACATTGTCGAGCCGCCCCATGCTGCCGTGATGGGATAGCGTCACCCTGTCACGGCAGCGGCTGTTTCATTTCCCGCGGCCTGTCATTTTCCTGATGCGTTGGCATGACATTCGCCCTAGAGTTTCACCGCAACGACTGAGGGAGAACTCCATGTCATTCCAGTTCACGCAACCCACATTGACGCGCCGGTCTCTGCTGGGCGGCATCGCCGCCGGATCGGCGCTCGTGATGCTGCATCCCTTCGCAGCCCGCGCGCAGGCCAACCAGGCACACCTGCGCATCATGGAGACGACCGACATCCATGTGAACATCATGCCGTACGACTATTACGGTGACAAACCCAACGACACGATGGGCCTGTCGCGCACGGCAACCATCATCGACCAGATCCGCGCCGAAGCCGGAAACACGATGCTGGTCGATAACGGTGACCTGCTGCAGGGCAACCCGATGGGCGACTACATGGCCTATGAAAAGGGCATGAAGGCCGGTGATCTGCATCCGGTCATCAAGGCGCTGAACGCGCTCGGTTACGACTGTGGAACGGTCGGCAATCACGAGTTCAACTACGGCCTCGAGTTCATGAACAATGTTCTCGCCGGCGCAAATTTCCCGGTTGTCTGCGCCAACGTCACCAAGGGCCAGCTCGCCTCCGATCCGAAAAAGGATGAACTGATGTTCAAGCCTTACGTGATCGTGGAAAAGCAGATCAAGGACGGCGCCGGCAATACCAGCCCGATCAAGGTCGGCTTCATCGGCTTCGTGCCGCCGCAGATCATGGTCTGGGACGCCAAGAACCTCGAAGGCAAGGCGCAGACCCGTGACATCGTCGATGCCGCCAAGGCCTGGGTGCCGGTGATGAAGGAAGAGGGCGCCGACATCGTCATCGCGCTGTCCCACTCCGGCATCGACGGCTCAGCCCAGAGCGAGCGGATGGAAAACGCCTCGCTCTATCTCGCCGGCGTTCCGGGGATCGACGCAATCTTCACCGGTCACCAGCACCTGGTTTTCCCCGGCCCGAAGGATTTTGAAGGCATTGCCGGCGTCGATGCCAAGAAGGGCACGCTGCAGGGCAAGCCCGCCGTCATGGCCGGTTTCTGGGGCTCGCATATGGGCCTGATCGATCTTCTGATCGAAAAGGACGGCAAGGGCTGGAAGGTCGTGGACTTCACCACCGAGGCACGCCCGATCTATCACCGCGACGAAAACCGCAAGGTCATCGCCGACGTCAAGGACAAGCCGGAAGTGGTCGCTTCCGTAAAGGCGGAACACGAGGCGACGCTCGCTTATGTCCGCCGTCCGGTCGGCAAGACCTCTGCGCCGCTTTATTCCTATTTCGCGCTCGTGGCGGATGATCCGTCGGTGCAGATCGTCTCGATTGCCCAGACCTGGTACGTCAAGGACCTGCTGAAGGACGGGCAATACAAGGATTACCCGGTGCTGTCGGCTGCCGCACCGTTCAAGGCCGGTGGCCGTAGCGGTCCGGACTACTTCACCGACGTTCCGGCCGGCGACATTGCCATCAAGAACGTCGCCGATCTCTACCTCTACCCGAACACGGTGCAGGCCGTGCTGATTACCGGCGCACAGGTCAAGAACTGGCTGGAAATGTCGGCCGGCATGTTCAACCAGGTCCAGCCTGGCGCCAAGGATGCGGCACTGCTCAATCCGAAGTTCCCGTCCTACAATTACGACGTGATCGACGGCGTCACCTATCAGATCGACCTGTCGCAGCCGCCGCGCTTCGATGGCGACGGCAAGCTTGCCAATCCGGATGCGCATCGCATCGTTGATCTGATGTTCAACGGCAAGCCAATCGACCCGGCGCAGAAATTCGTCGTGGCGACCAACAACTACCGCGCCGGCGGCGGCGGCAAGTTCCCGGAGATCGCCGGTGACAAGGTGATCCTCGTGGCCCCCGATACCAATCGCGACGTGATCGTCCGCTACATCATCCAGCAGGGCACGATCAATCCGTCGGCCGACGCCAACTGGTCGTTCAAGCCGATGGCCGGAACAACCGCCGTGTTCGACAGCGGACCGAAGGGGCGTCAGTATCTTGCCGACATCAAGGGCGCAAAGATCGAAGATGCCGGCGACGGCACGGATGGTTTCGCGAAGTTCCGTCTGGTGCTCTGATCGGCAGCCCGGGCAATCAGGACGTTGGAGATCGTCGGCGGAAACGCCGGCGATCTTTTCGTTTGGGGTCTTGAAACCGTTCGCTGCCGATGTGCCACGATCTGCTGGCAAGCCGGAAAAGGAGCATTTTCGGCTGATCGGCGCGTTTTAGGACAAAATCCGCGCCTAAAAATCTGTCCCTAGGCCGGCGGGAGATCCGCGCCCTTCAACGATCCCTGCATGAGGCGACGATAGTCCTTTTCCGCCTTGCCATAAGCGTCGTGGGCGAACTGTTCCATCGCCAGCCGGTTTCGGATGGTGATGCGACCGCGTTCGGACCGGATGAAACCGTGGCCTTCCAGAACATGCAGCGCCGACGTCACGCTCGGGCGCCGCACGGCCAGCATCAAAGCGATGAAATCATGGGTCAGGGCGATCTCATTGCCGTCGACCCGGTCATGGCACATCAAAAGCCAGCGGGTCAGGCGCTCTTCCACGCTATGAACAGCGTTCGAGAGCGCGGTTGCTGCGACCTGCGCGGAAAAGGCAATCACCGCCTTCAGCAATAAGTGCTGCAGCACGGGCTGTTCATGCTGGAGCTGATCGAAGGCAGCGATCGGAAAACGCCAGCCCCGCCCGGCAAGCTGCATGACGATATCACTGTGCGCCTGCTCGGCGCCCACGGCCGCAACGGCAGGGAAAAAACCCTCGCGTCCGACAAGGCCGGCTTCCGCCCGCTTGCCGGACGACGACACGGCAATCACCGATGCGATCCCGGAAACCGGAAAATAGATGTGGCTGACGGGGACACCCGACCGGACGAGCAGGCTGCCTTTTTCAAGATGCACCAGTTCCCCGTGATGTTTCAGTTCCAACATCTCCCGCTCCGGCAGGAGCGACAGAAGGCGATTGAATTGCATCAGGGCTGCCGGATCGGTCACCTAGGCTCCTAACATTGTTCTTGACTGGCGGTCCGGCACACGTCCGATGCCGCGTTTTCCGCCGTCACGTTATGAGAAGGAACAAGAAACGGGCGTCCTTGTTCCAGAAGACGCACGTAAAACAAGGCCGCTTCGTACGGGAACGTACTGGAACTTCGATCTATTCGCCCCATTCCCACTATCGGAAAAGCCATAGGGGAGGTTGACGTGGGTAAGGGATCAATAACGTCTCCGCCGGATCGCCAGGCATTGCCGGGCACCTTGCCGAAAGGCCTGGAAGCCGAGATTACCGATCTGGTCCGGCATTTTTGCCCGCAGGAGGCAGAAGCACGGCGTCTGGTGGAAGAAGCGCTTCGCCAGACCCAGGAGATCGTCCGGGCGGCCGGCGAAGACGTCCTGCAACACGGTCAGATGCGACGCATGTTGTTTTGCCTCATCCACGCCCTGATGCAGGCGCGATCATGACGGACGGCATCCCAAGATAAACATACGGTCTATGCAGGATGTTAATGCAGGATATTCGGGTGATATTCCTCCGCCTCCCGCGCCAAGGCGTCGAGGATCGCATCGCGTGCCTCGCCATCCTCTGACAACACGAAAGGATGAACGGCGCTGCGTGTCTCGTCGCTTGTCACGACAAAAAGGAACGGCACCTTCAGCGACATCAAGCGTTCGGAAAGCGTGAAAAGCGTCGCCGAATCCAGCGACAGGTCCATCAACACACCACCTGTGCGGCGTACCACTTCAAAATCCACCAGATCCGGTTCCACAGGTCCCGTCAGGATGACACCGGCCCTATGCCAGGCCCGCCTTACATCATCGCTGACGATGCCAGGACTGGCGATCACAATCAGCTCGAAATTCTGCACCCGATGAAACCCTCCTAGGCACTGCACGACTGCCTAACAGTACGCCGAGGGTCGAGTTCGGTTCACTGCCACGTTTTCTAAAATCAAACACTTGGCCGAGAATCGATCGTGCTCCCGGTGCAGGACACCGTTCGTCATTCTGCCGCGAGGTTGCGCTCAAAGGCAATGTTGCCCTTCACCATCTGATCGAAATCCTCTCGGCTCGGGCACCGGCTCAACCGTTCGGCGAGCGATCCGATCAGCCATTGTGTCGCAGGTCCAGGCGGATTTGCGATGCGGCGAATGGCATAGAGCGGATATTCGCTGGTTTCATAGGCATCGATCTCGAGTGCCCGCAACCGGCCACTCGCCAGATCCTCGCGCACCAGTGCAGCCGGAAGCCCGCCCCAGCCAAGCCCGCCGCGGATGAGCTGATGTTTCGTGGCAATGTCACTGACGCGCCAGATCTTGTAGGAGAGCACGTTGAAGTTCCGGCCATGCGTGATGCCCGAAGCATCGGTCACGACCAACTGAACCTCTTCGCGTACGTCCGCCCGCATCAGCGGCCTGTCGAGCTTTGCAAGCGGGTGGTCGGCAGCGGCAACCGGCATCATGTAGGTATGACCGATCTTCTGGACAGTCAGCGTATCTTCCGGTTTCAGCAGCGCACCGCCGACCCCAACCGACGCCTTGCCGCTCAGCACCATGTCCATGACCATTCCGAGTTCGCCGGAGTTCAGGCTGAGCGAAACGGACGGATATCGGCTGCCGAATTCGGCGAGCGTATCGACGATGGCATCGGTCGGCACCATGTTGCTGATGGCAAGCGAAACCTCCGCCTCCAGCCCCTGTTTGAGAGCCTTGGCGCGAGCCCGCATGACCTGGAGATCGGACACGATACGGCGGCTGTCGGCGAGCAGCGCCTTGCCGGCCTCCGTCAGCTTCGTCTGGCGCGAACCGTTGCGTTCGAAAAGCGAGACCTCGAGCTGGGCCTCGAGATTGCCGATCGTGTAGCTGATCACGGATTGCGCGCGGTTCATCTGGCGTGAGGCCGCGGTGAAGCTGCCGGTTTCCGCCACGGCCAGAAAAACCTGCAACTGATCCAGCGTCGGATTCGCATCCATTAGTTCATCCAGTAATTCGATTGCTTTCTTCGACATTATCCGGATTTTCTCGATAGGTGTCCATTCCTAAGTAATCGGGCGACGCAGATGTTTTCTGCCGCCTCCCATCAACACAGTGGACCAGAACCCGATGTCTCAGATCCTTCTCGTTACCTCCAGCCCGCGTGGTGCCGAATCCGTTTCCACCAAGGTCGCGACCGATCTCGCGTCCGCACTCGCTTCGGCCAGCGGCGCTTCCGTTGCCCAGCGCGACCTCGGCGCCGCGCCGATCGCGCATCTTGATACTGTCACCACCTCGGCCATCCGCAAGGCACCCGCCGACCGTACGCCGGAAGAAGCGGCTGCGGCGGAAATGTCCGACAAACTGATCGCCGAACTGTTTGCCGCCGACCAGATCGTCATCGGCACCGGCCTGATCAACTTCAACATCTATTCCGGCCTGAAGAGCTGGATCGACAACATCGCGCGCGCCGGCGTGACCTTCCGTTATACGGCCAATGGCCCGGAAGGCCTGGTCACCGGCAAGAAGGTCTACATCGTTCTCGCCGCAGCCGGCGTCTATTCGGATGGCCCGGCCGCATCGATGAACCATGCCGTTCCCTACCTCAAGACGGTTCTGGGTTTCCTGGGCATGACGGATGTGGAAGTTCTGTACGTGGAAGGCCTCGCCTTTGGTCCGGAAGCGGTGGAAAAGGCTATGGCCGCGGCTCAGAACCGCACGCAGGAACTCGCTCGCGCGGCCTGATTGTCCGGAAAGACAAGCTTCCAAAACTTCGAGGCCGCGGCAAAACCGCGGCCTTTTCGCGTCCCGTCAGAAACGGCGCGCCATCGCCACAACGTCGCTGACATCGGCACTGCGCCTTACGTCCGGGACGGCTGCCGACATCATCTGAGCAACGATCGTCGGTTCGACCTTGATGATCCTGTCCGGGAAAGGCACCGGACGCCCCAGAAGATAGCCCTGCAGTTCGTCGCAGCCTGCCTCGCACAGGAACCGCGCCTCCTCGATCCTCTCGACGCCTTCCGCGACGATCTTCATGCCGAGGCTGGTGCCGAGGCCGATGATGGTGCGGATGATCGCCTGCTCCTTATCCGAGGCATCGACATTGGAGACGAAGCTGCGGTCGATCTTGATCGAATCGAACGGATATCGCGACAGATAGCTCAGCGACGAATAACCGGTGCCGAAATCATCAAGTGCGATCGAAAAGCCGATGTTTTTCAGATCCTTCAGGATCTGCACCGCACGCTTGTCGTCGTCCAGCAGCATGCTTTCGGTGATTTCCAGCTCGATGAGTTTGGGATTGGCATGCGCGCTCCTCAGCACATCCATCAGGTTCGACACGAAGTCCGAATGACGGAACTGCAGCGGGCTGACATTGACGCTGATCCGGCGTCCACCCAGATGCGGCAGCATCCGGCAGGCTTCCGCCACCACCCACCGTCCAAGCGGAATGATGCGGCCCGAGGCTTCTGCCACGGGGATGAAATCCGAGGGTGGTATCAGGCCTCGTTTGGGATGCCGCCAGCGCACGAGTGCCTCGTAACCCGATATCTGCGCCGTCGCCGTATCAACGCGTGGCTGCAGGTAGAGCTCCAGTTCTTCGCGCTCGAGGGCAAGTTCCAGATCGGCTTCCAGCGCACGGCGTTTTTCGATGAGTTCGTTCATGCCAGGCTTGTAGATGCGCGCCGTGCTGCGTCCGCCGTCCTTCGCCTTGTAGAGAGCAATGTCGGCGCAGCCGATCAGGGTATCGGCATCGTTGGCATGATCGGGGCAAAGCGCGCCGCCGATGCTGACACCGACATGTACCTTGTCACGCTGGCCGACGATCACCGGCGCCATCATGGCCCTCAGGACACGATGGGCGAAATCCTCCAACTGGCTGGCAAAGGCGGCCTTCGTCAGGATCACCGCGAATTCGTCACCGCCGAGGCGCGCCACGACATCCGCGGGTCCCGCCTCTGCCTGCAGTCTCAATCCGACCTCGCGGATCACGGCGTCGCCTGCCTGGTGGCCATGGATATCGTTGATGTCCTTGAAGTGGTCGATGTCGACCAGCACCACGCCACAGCGTGCACCGCGATCGGCCCAATGGATGAGACTTTCGAGGCGTTCGGCAAACAGGGTCCGGTTCGGCAGTTCCGTCAACGGATCGTGAAGCGCCATGAAACGGATCCGTCTCTCCGCTTCCTTGCGTTCGCGTAGATCCACAAGACACCCGATCCGCGCCTTCTCGCCGCGGTAACGGATGTCGCGTCCCCTCACCTGCACGGGAATACGCTCGCCATTGTTCTGCAGCAGCATGACCTCGTGAACACTGTCGTCGTTAAGGGTCATCAGCGTTGCTAGATCAGGCCCAATCCCGCTTTCGAGAAAATCCTGGAGAGGCCGCCCGGCGATCTCCGACAGCGGCAGGCCGATCAGATTTTCCAGTTGCTGATTGCCATCGACGATCTGCCCGTCGATATGAATGACGATCGCCTCGAAGGTCGAGTTGGCAAGCGCGGTGACGCGCTCGGTCTCCTCCTGATTCCGCTTGAGCTCCAGAAGCTCCCCGCGATTGCGCTGATCCTCTTCGATATTGTCCATCAACCGGTTGAACAGGCGGGTCAACCGTTCGGATTCGTCGCCGCGCACCACGGTCAGGCGCTTTTCCAGATCCGCCTGTCCGTCCAGCAGATCGGAAATCGCGTCCTCGACATGGCCGACGCCCAGCCGCGTTGCATGTTCGGCGGTGTTGAGGCCGGCCTCCTCGTCTTCCGCGGTCACACGCAGGTTCATCGTGCGGCCGAGAACCCAGAAAAAGGCGTAACCGAGACCGAAGGCCCAGTAGAAATTGATCCCGACGCCGACGAATTGCACATAAAGCTGCGCCAGCCGGCTACCGGCGGGCAGGCTTTCGACGGGTGCGAGCAATGCAAGCCCCAGCGTTCCCACCACGCCAGCGAAGGCATGGATGCCGATTGCGCCCACCGCGTCGTCCACCTTCATCCGTTGCTCGACGAAGGCGTTGCCGAACAGCGCCACCGCACCACCGATGGCACCGATCATCAGCGCGCCGCCGGGCTCCAGCAGGTGACAGCCGGCCGTGACCGCGACCAGCCCGCCCAGCATGCCGCCGTTCGATTTTTCCGGCAGAATGGCGCCATCCTGGAAATAACCGATCAGGTAACCGACACAGGTTCCCATGCCGCCCGCCAGCACGGTGTTCATGATGATCGGCGCAATGTCGGCATTGGCATGCAGTGTCGAGCCGCCGTTGAAGCCGATCCAGCCGATGAACAGGAGAAAGGCGCCGGTCGTCGACAACACCGGATTGTGACCCGCGATCCGAACCGGCCGGCCCTCCTCATCGAAACGGCCGATGCGAGAGCCGATGACCAGGCAGGCGGCCAGCGCCACCCATCCCCCGGTGGCATGGACGACCGTCGAGCCGGCGAAATCGACGAAGCCGAGCTTGCCGAGAAAGGCGGAGGTCTGCTCTGTCAGCGCCGATCCCCAGGCCCAGTGCACAAAGATGGGGTAGATGACCGCAGACAGGAACATCGATCCGAAGACGTAGACGGATAACCGCATGCGTTCGGCAACGGCGCCGGAAACGATGGTGGCGGCCGTCCCGCAAAACATCATCTGAAAAACGAAGAAACCCGATTCCCACGCATCAAGGTCCTTCAGGAAATGAAAGTCCGCATCCCAGCCGAACGGCAGGCCATCGGAGCGACCAAAGGCCAGCATGAAACCGATTGCCGCAAACGCGACCACACCGAAGACGAAATCCAGAAGGTTCTTCTGGGCGACGTTGATCGAATTCTTCGAACGGACCATGCCGGCTTCGAGCAGAAGAAAACCGACCTGCATCAGCATGACCAGCCCGGCTGCGGCCATCAGCCAGGTCAAATCGATGTTGAAACTCAAGGACTGCAGCATATCCGCTGACAATGCGGATCTCGGACCGCAAAACGGAAACGCTATACCAGCACCGATCAGTACATGAATGCTGGAGCGTAAAGACATCAATACACCGGGGAATACTCGGGTGAGGCAAAATATCCGCCAACCCTAGAGAAAACCCCTTAAAATTCAGTGATCGTCCATCAGGGAGATGTCATATCCTCACATTCAGGCCGGCCGGTTTTCCTGGCCGTCGCCAAACAGGGAGGCGCCGTTCTGGTCGATGATCTGGCGTCCCTTGCGGAACGTGCAATCGACGGCATCCTCCATTGTCGTAAACATATCCGCCCGCACAAAGGTGCGCACCAGCGTCTTGCCATCGACATCCTTCTCGATGCGGCCGGCAAGCCTGATCTGCGCACCTTCCCGCATCGGTTCGGCAAAGATCCGGCAGCCGGCATGGTCCTGCGGCTCCAGCTTCGCCTCGGCCTTCGGTTCGGCACCACCACCGGACAGCATGGAAAAGAATTTTGAGAAAATCGACGCCATGGGCTTTGCCTCTCCTGTATCGCCGGAGCCTCAAGAAAGGCCCGCGCGTGGTTATCGGGATACTTCAAACCCTGTTAGATGATCAAGTTCGCCAGGATCTCGTTTTCGGTGATGTCCTGATAACCAAGGCCTGCCGCTTCGAAGCGCTGCAGCAGATCCGCAAAGTTTTCCGAACGCTTGGTCTCGATACCGATCAGGATCGAACCGAAGTTGCGAGCCGATTTCTTCAGATACTCAAACCGGGCGATATCGTCGTCCGGTCCCAGCAGATTGAGGAAATCGCGCAGTGCGCCCGGACGCTGGGCGAGGCGCAGGATGAAATATTTCTTCAAGCCGGCGTGGCGCATGGCGCGCTCCTTGACATCCGGCAGGCGCTCGAAATCGAAATTGCCGCCCGAGACGACAGCCACCACGGTCTTGCCCCGCACCGTCTCCGGATCAAGCGATGCAAGCGCCGTTAGAGACAGCGCACCGGCCGGCTCCAGAACCACACCCTCGATATTCAGCATCTCGGTGATCGTCACGCAGATCGCATTCTCCGGCACCGCCATCACCTGCGTCGATGGAAAATGCTTGAGTGCCTCGAAATTCAGGTCGCCGATGCGGGCCACCGCGGCACCGTCGACAAAATTGTCGACCTTGGACAGCGTTACCGCCCGGCCTGCCTCAAGGCTTTGCTTCAGGCTCGGCGCGCCGGCCGGCTCCACCATCAGGAAGGCCTCGTCTCCCAGATCCGCCCGCAGGTAACCCGTCATGCCGGAGGACAAGCCGCCGCCGCCGACCGGCATGATCACCAGATCCGGTCTCACGCCTTCCGGCAACTGCGCCCGGATTTCGGCCGCGACGGTCGCCTGACCCTCGATGATGTCCGGATGATCGAAGGGCGGCACCATGGCACCATCGATCTCCTCCACATGCGCACGCGCTGCGGCATAGCACTGATCGAAAATATCGCCGACGAGGCGGATGGTGATGTATTCGCCACCGAACATGCGGGTCTTGTCGATCTTCTGCTGCGGTGTCGTCACCGGCATAAAGACCACGCCATGCACCTTGAAATGCCGGCAGACGAAGGCAAAACCCTGCGCATGATTGCCGGCGGAGGCGCAGACGAACACACGGTCGCCACCGCCTTCAGCAATCGCCTTGCGGAAAAAATTGAAGGCGCCGCGGATCTTGTAGGAGCGGACCGGCGACAGATCCTCGCGCTTCAGCCAGACGTCTGCACCGAAGCGGCTGCTGAGATGCTCGTTCAACTGCAATGGCGTTTCCGGAAAAATCTCCCGCATGGCCAGCATTGCCTCATCCACAGCTTGCATCGTCATTGTTGTCCGTCCGTTGAATTTCAAAGCAAGGCCCGCTATGCCATAGCTGATCGAGAGAGACAAAAGCTTCTTTTCGCAGCCAACAATTCGGGCCATCCAGCTTTCGGGACATTCAGCTTTTGAACGCGAACCTATTCCGCTCTTCGATTTACATCTCGGGGCTGTGTGGACTTTACCTGTCGGCGGCGATGCTGATCCCGGCGCTTGCCGATTTGTATTACGGCAATCCGGACTGGCGGATCTTCGCTTTGTCGGCCGCCATGGTCGGCGGTCTGTCGCTGGCCGCCGCCATGGCAACACGCGGCACGCCGCCGGTGTTCAACAAACGCTTCGGTTTCTTCATCGTCAATCTTCTCTGGGCGGTCTTTTCGCTGATCGGCGCGATCCCGCTCTACCTGTCGCCGATCGGGTTGAGCTTTGCCCAGGCGCTGTTCGAATCAATCTCGGCGATCACCACCACCGGCTCCACGGTGTTGAGCGGCCTCGATTCGATGCCGCCCGGCGTTCTGATGTGGCGCTCGCTGCTGCACTGGCTGGGCGGCATCGGGATCGTCGCGCTCGGGCTTTTTGTCCTGCCGTTCCTGCGGGTTGGCGGCATGTCGTTCTTCAAGATGGAATCCTCGGATACGAACGACAAACCCTTCGCCAAGATTGCGAGCTTCACCCGGGCCTTCATGGCTGTCTATGTCGGCATCACGGTCGCCTGCACGGTCAGCTACGACATGTTCGGCATGAGCCATTTCGACGCCATCAACCATGCGATGGCGACCGTCGCCACGGGCGGGTTCTCCACGCATGACGCATCCTTTGGGTATTTCCAGAGCCTGCCACTGATGTGGATCGGCACCTTCTTCATGACCCTGTGCAGTCTGCCCTTCTCGATCCTCATCCTGTTTGCGATTCGCAGACGGCTGGACAGCCTGCGTGATCCGCAGGTGGGATTCTTTCTCGGTTATCTCGTATTGTTCGCCATTCTGGCAGGCCTCTACAACCATGTCAGAAACGGCGTCGACATTTCTGTGGCGATGACGCATTCGTTCTTCAACATCTCGTCGATCCTGTCGACGACCGGCTTTGCCAGCGAGGATTACACACTCTGGGGGCCCTTCCTCGTGGTGCTCGCCTTTTTCGCCACTTTCCTCGGCGGCTGCTCCGGTTCCACGGCCGGCGGCATCAAGGCCTACCGGCTTGTGGTGATCTTCAACGTGATCCGGGCCGGCACCAAACGGCTGATCTACCCGAACGCGATCTATCCCGTTCGCTACGGCAATGCGACGGTCGATCCGGAAGTGCTGCGCGGCATCTTCCTGTTCGTCAGCCTCTACGTGTTGCTGTGGGCCTTCGGCAGCCTGTGCATGGCAATGCTCGGATATGACGTCATCACCTCGGTGTCGGCCGTCATCACCTGCCTCTCGAACGTCGGTCCGGGAATCGGCAACATCATTGGCCCGGCGGGCAACTTCTCAACGCTCACGACACCGGCGCTCTATCTCCTATCGCTGATGATGCTGCTCGGCCGACTGGAGATCCTGACCGTGATGGTGCTGATCACGCCAATCTTCTGGCGCCGGTAACAAGGCACAATTCGTCCACGGCCCACGACGCAGGGCCTCAACCAACAACAATTCTGCTGTAACTTGGTGCGGACGACGGGGGACCGGATGAAGCCGCCTTAAGCACTGATATCATTTAGCTATTTTGAACGCCCTGATTTCGTTTTGTAGCGCTGTTTGTAGCAAGTTGCCCGGGCCTAGACAACTCCATTAACGGGGATTTCCAGCCCTGCTCAAGCTCTATCTTGACTGCCGGGGAGGATTGAGTGTCAATTGAGGACACACGTTCTCGTTGACTTAGAAATGTGCAGATGGCGACACTTAAAGACTTCATCTCCAAGCTCGCGACTGAGGAATGTGACGCCATAGTCCAAGAGTTTTTCTTCGACACGCCGTCACAGAAAGTATCGATAACCCAGAAGGAGAGGATAGTAGAAGAAGTGAGATCTGCCTATGGCCTCAAGTCCCACGATCTACGCCTTCACATCACTGGCTCAGCGCACCTTGGTTTCTCGCTCGTAGAAAAGCCGAAACTCGGCCTTGCCCGATATCGCCCGTTTAGTGCTGAATCAGACATAGACTGCGCAGTCGTCTCGGCGCGCTTGTTCACGATGCTGTGGAGGGAAGTCTCCCGTCACGGACACGGACTGGCCCCATGGCCCAACTCAATCGACGGCCTCGGAAACTACATGATCTACGGATGGCTTCGGCCCGACAAACTACCAATTGACCTCTACTATCGGAACGTATGGTGGGATTGCTTTTCAACCCTGACCAAAAATCGGGTCGTGGGTTTTCATAAGATCGCCGGCGGGTTGTTCTACTCGACCGACCACCTAAAACAGTACATTGAGCGCTCGGTAAGAGCCTGCCAGTCTTTGGAGAAAATGAAATGAAGACCTCGGCGTCCAATAAGAAAATACGCGAACTCATTACGATTGTGAAAGAAAACAGGCTCGTCCCCCGCGCTGAGTTCCAGAGAAGGCTGGTGTGGACGAATAAAGACAAGGATTTCTTTCTAGACTCAGTGTTGAAGGGCTTCCCATTTCCAGAAATATACGTGGCAGATGGGGACGTAGACCTCGACTCTGGTGAGGGAACACAGCTTCTTGTTGATGGACTTCAGCGGGTGAACACATTGGTTCAGTATTTTACCGGAGACCCTTCGCTGAAACTAATCACCATCCCGCCATACAAGGAACTCGATGAAGACCAGAAAAAAGCGTTCCTTCAATATGACGTAGCCGTCAGAGACCTGGGCAATATCAAACGCTCAGAAATAGTTGAGGCATTCCAGCGCATAAACGCCACAAAGTACTCTCTTGAAGATATAGAAATAAATAACGCCGTATACTCGGGAGAGATAAACAAATTTGCTCAGAAATTCGTAGATAACCACGTCTTCTCTGATCACAAGGTATTCTCGAGCCTCGACTACAGGCGCATGGGTGACTTGAGGTTCGGCCTTACAATCATCGCGACTATGATGGCGGACTATTTCAACAGAGATGAAGAGCTTGAGGATGTGCTTAAGCTGAACAATGACGCGTTCGTCCGCGAGGGAGAAATAGCGCGTCGCATCAATGCAGTTCTTGGACTTATTGAAGAATGCGGTTTCCCGCCGAAAAGTCGGGTTTGGAGAAAGGCAGATTTGTTTACCGTATTCATTGAACTAGATCGACACCTTGAGTCGAAGGGGCCGCTCAATCCCACGACGGTGGTCGAAACCCTATCAGACTTCTTTGATGAGGTAGACGCTCAACGATTTGGAAGTGCGCAGCTCGCAAGCATTTATTACAAAGCGGCGATTCAGGCCTCTAACGACCGGCTGAACCGACTGAGGCGCGGGTTCATAGTTGAGGGCCTATTGTACGGAATGGGTGAGCAGGAGCTTCTTAAGGAGCTCGTAAGACACGAACTTGTAGATCCCTCTTCCCTACAAAGTCCGAGCGAGACCGACGAGGAATAGTCGCACCGGAAGGTGCCGCTAACGAATCGCGACCGGTTCCCCACCACAAGTGCCTTCAGCAGAAACTGGTAGCAATCCGCGATCGCGAAAACTCATTATCGCCCCCTCCAAAGCTCAGGTCTCAGCGGACCTATTCCTGGCGCAAGATGCGGAAAACACTGGACCTGCTTATCCCCAGAATTTCGACAATCTGATCGGCTGTCTTGCCTTCCCCCTTGAGCTGCCTGACCTGATCGGCCTGACGAAGCGCGGTCGGTGCCCTGCCCTTGTACTTGCCGTCCTCTTTCGCCTTGGCGATCCCTTCACGCTGACGCTCCAGCATGATGTCCCGTTCGAACTCAGCGATGGAGCCGAGGAGGTTCATCATCAGCTTGCCTGTCGGGGTGGAGGTATCAATCCCAAGTGCCAGGACTTTTAGTGTCGCACCCTTGGATTGGAGCGTATCCCGCAACTTGACCAGATCGGCCATGGATCGCGCCAAACGGTCGAGCTTGGTAACGACGAAGACATCCCCCTCGCGAACGTAATCGAGCGCCCTCTCCAGTTCGGGTCTAGACTTGTCGACCGAGGACACCTGCTCCTGAAATATCTTCTCGCAGCCGGCAGCGGTCAGGTCTCTGAGCTGGGCGTCGAGGCCATAGGTCTGATCGAGGGTGGAGGTGCGGGCGTAGCCGATAACGGTGGATGGCACATTGATCTCCTGAGGGCCAAAAGGTTCTTAGACCTTGTGACACCATCAGTGTCAAAATGCAATACCCACTTGTGTGACACCATCAGGTGATGGTTTTCAGGGGAGTCATTAGACCCTGCACGTGTGAGACACGTCAAAGATTGAGCCACGCTTGGACCCGAACTTTTAAGGCACGGAAGTAAGGGCGAAGGTCGATTATCGGCCCGCCTGGCCTCCCTTGCTTCAGGGTGATGCCGATTATCTCGCCATTCATCAAAATGGTGATGTCATCATCTTTCTCCCACTGAAGAAACGTAGCTTCGGAGAAGCGGGCGATGATCTTCGCATCTCGACAACCCGAGTTGAGACAGACGACCTCGCGTACCGTTTTCCTCTCCGCAAAGACGGTGTTGGCGGTGCCAAGATATCCGAAACTTGCGACGCATACGCAGAGGATTGCCATGTTTGAGGCTATCCGTGTTGCCGCATCGAGTGCGCCTTCCCTGTAGAGATCGTTCACATAGTCCGAAAGGGCGAAGGACAACGCCATCACTAGTGGAGGGGCGACCGCATTAAATGAACGATCACTTAGGAAGAGGTAGGCGGGGAGCAGAAAGATGGGAACAACAACGAATTGGAACCGGAGGAAGCGAAGCTGTCCACGTGATCCGTCACCGCGCGGAATTGGAGACAACAAATCTAGCGCCGGAATCAGTATGCGAAGAAGCTGCCCCGCCGCGAACGCAAGGACCAACCAAGGGCTAACCCTGAGCGCGCTTCTCGCAATATCGGTTGCAGTCAGATAACCGAAGGTGTGCCAACCAATTGCTGCACAGGTACCAGTTAGGTAGCTGACGCCCACCAAAAGGCTCGCTGACACCCCCACTGTGGAAACGTCCCTCGCCATCCCCAACCAGCTTGTCGTCGCCGTGTCTGGACGCACGTGTGTCCCCCGGCGACGCACGAAGCCGCGGCGAAAGAACAGCGGCACAGAGCTGCCGCAGCGCCGGCACCACGGCTCGATCGATGACACCACGCCAGCGGTGCCATCGCCCGGTGCAACGATGCCGCCGTTTGTGGACGCCTTCAGTCGTGAACCCTCTGGAACGACGGGTGGAGAGTGATGCGTCACGTTTTTGCGAGCCTGCCGATATCGGCGGGAGCGATCGGCATGGGCAAAGCGCCCCGGCCGGGTGCTCTGGTAGCGCCGTCCGGCTGCCCGCAGGCTGTCACGGCGCGCCGCATGGGCGCAGGCAGAACCGCAATAGCGCTGACCCCGATCGCAATGGCGGCAAAGCAGAACCTGCGCGCGACACCGCCCGCAGAGGAAGAAACGAGCAGTTTGCATCGCGGCGGCGCACCTTTCGAAGCGCCGTCGGGATTGATCGGAGAAGCTCGACGGAATGCGCCAATACCATTATAATGACGCTCACCGTGAACCAGTCGGCAGTCCTGCGTGATGACAGCCACGTCATCTCACAGATGCCTGAGGGATTGGACATCGAATTGGCCTGGTAGCTTTGGTCGATGTCTGTTTGCGGCGCTCCGCCAGTCTATCATTGACGGACGCAGCGCGGGATGTGCCTCAGTCGCCCTCCGGGCTCCTGACGCCACATCCCGCGCTCATCTCCCCCATCAAAACCTTTGCAATAATCTCAGGGCCCTGTCCGCCGCGTCCAGATTCGCCGTAATCCCGTCTCGGCACCAAATATGCGCGGTTCTCAACAGCCACCGACAAGTGCAAAGCTCACCGCAGGTTGGCAGTTCAGGTCGGTCGGACTTAATGATCTGACCGCGGATATTCGTTCAGCGATCCATGCCCAGCCGCTCGGCTAGGTCGGCATCAAACACGCGGGGCTCTTCATTGACGGTGTGAAGCGTGAGTTCGTTGGTCATTTTAATGTTCCTGACAAGCGCCCAATCAGGGTCGCGATTTCGGTTTGCTTAAGTGGGTGGTAATCCCCCTTCCGAGCAGTTGACGCAGGACCAGCGCTGGGCAACCATGCACGAATAACGTGAGGGGAGCTTGATGAGCACACTAGAAGAGAGTCTTCGCGCCATATCGGAACGCGTGAAATCCCATTCCAGCACAATGGCGACCGAGGAAGCGGTGAAGACAGCAGTGGTCCTGCCGTTCTTGCGCTCGTTGGGCTACGACGTATTCGACCCTTCCGAGGTCGTCCCTGAGTTCACCGCTGATGCGGTTGGCAAAAAGGGGGAGAAAGTCGATTATGCGATCAAGATTGACGGGGAAATTCGTATCTTGATCGAGTGCAAACCGATCTCGGTGACACTGGAGAAGAAGCACCTCGACCAGCTCTATCGCTACTTCAGCGTCACGAATGCCAAGTTTGCGATCCTGACGAACGGGCGCACATTTAATTTCTACACGGACCTCGACGCCCCAAACAAACTGGACACGCGCCCATTCTTCATCTTCGACATAGCTGACTTCAACACGGGCATCCTCAGCGAGCTGAAGAAATTTGAGAAGGCCGCGTTCGATGTGAATGCGATCTTGGCGACAGCGGAGCGGCTGAAGTACACGTCTGGCGTGAAGCAGGTCATTTCCAAACTTGTGGAGGAGCCGACAGAGGACTTCGTGCGCCTCGTCTCGGCAAGCGTCTACGAAGGCCGAATGACCGCGCAAGTGCGTGAGATGTTCACCGGGGTGGTCAGAGCGGCTTTCCGAGAGGTCATTATGGACACCGTGAAGAGCCGGCTATCCAGCGCGTTGGCTGACACCGAGGAAGTGATCGAGAAGATAGATGTCCCGGTTGAAGAGGAACCAGATGTCGTCACGACCGAGGAAGAGCGTGAAGGCTACATGATCGTGAAGGCCATCGTGCGGGACACAATCGCTCCCAAGCGTGTCGTAATGAGGGACCAGAAGTCCTATTGCGGCATCCTCATCGACAACAACAATCGCAAGCCCCTCGCCCGGCTTTGGTTCAACCGATCGGTCAAATACATCGGACTTTTCGATGGCGAGAACGAGGAGCGCGTTATCGTTGACAGCCTCGACCAGATTTATGACTTCACTGATCGGCTGAGGGCGACAGCGAAAAAATACGCAGACTGACAGCAAGGTTGGCTCTGTCAGGCCGTTTCATCTTCATCAGGGTCAACGCTGTCTCCGTCGAGAACATAGCGGGGGAACTTTTTCAGCTCTTCCGCCATGTCCTCCAGCGTGGGAGTTTCATAGATGTCGCCCACGTCATCCGACTCGTGCCCACAGAACGCGAACCTGAAGCGCTTCTCCATCCCGTGTCGTGCCGCCATTCGCTTGAAGGTGTGACGCCATGCGTGGTTGGGGCTGATGTCCGGGTCGACAATTTTCACGCTGTTGCGCACCCATTCAGCCAGCTTGTTGCGAGCGATGACATACGGCTCACGAACTGGCTTTGTCGGGTCGTCGCTCGCAGCCCTCTTCTCCTTGGGATCGTAGAAAAGCGGCCCCTCGCCGGCTGATCGAGCGAACTCAAGGAAACCCATTTCGATCAGATGCTCATGGATCGGCACCTTCCGGTAGGACGCACCCTTTACCGTGCCGTCTTCCGGCGTGATGTCGATAATCCAGATCGCTCCCTCGCGACGGACACTGGTCCCTCTGAGCTGCGTCATCTCTCCCGGTCGCGATCCTGTATAGGCACACAACCACGGCACCCATCGACGTGCAGCGGCTTTTTGCGCCTTCAGACGTCCGGTTGAGGGCTCAAGTGATGCCGCCAAAATCTTCTTCCACTCTTCATCGGTGAAGGCCCTCTCCCGACGTTTCACCTTCTTTGCGGTCGCTACACGAACGCCAGCAAACGGATTCTCGCTGATCTTCCGGTTCTCCTTGAGCCAATTGAAGATGGTGACCGCTGCCGTGATCCAGATGTCATTGGCCACCTGTCCAGACCGCTTCTCGGTGACCAGAGTGTCCTTCCACTTCACCGCATCGTCAGCGGTGATAGTGGCAACATCGCGCCTGTGGAAATGGGTATTCAGTCCGAGGAAGACGCTTCTCCAGCGGTCCACCGTTGCGGGTGCCGGCTGACGCTCCTTGACCCACGCTTCAAATGCCTGCCAGCAATCCAGACCAGCCAGCTTCTGCCCTCTGGTTGGCGTGTGAGCGGATGCCAGGGCGAAACGTGCCAGCCTCTCGTCAGGCGAAAAGTCTCCCCCAGCACGACGACGAAGCAAACCAAAGGCAGCTGGCAGCTCCAGCTCAAGGACATCGAGGAAGGCGCTGCGTGTCTCAATGTCCAGCTTCTGCGAATGCTCCGCGAGGAACGTCTCCACCTTCCCCATCTCGACGAGCTTGGCGTGAATGTGTCGTTTCGCGGCTGCACCGATCGTGTCGCGACCCTCACCGGGAAAGCCGATGTTGAAGCGATCATAGACAGCCGTCAGCATCTCGTCGCGAGAGTCCCAGTCCTCCGGTTCTCCCGGCTCGTCACTGTGCTGGTCAACGAACCACGCGTACCATTGCCCTGATAGGGCACTGATCTTCCGAGGCGTCAGACGGATTTCGCTGTCAGCCGCCTTCGCCCTGAGCGCTTCGATTCTGCTGGTGATCTCAGCATCCCAATCCCTGAAGTCGGCCTTGGCATGTCCCTGAGGCAGAGATGAGGATCGACGGAAGCGCTCCTCTCGACGCACTTTATAGGCTGCCTGATAGGCTTCACGGACATCAGCGGGAATCGCTTTTCTGGCGAACCAATCTCCGTTTGTGGCTTTGCTCAACGTCGTCATCTGAACCATGCTTTGTAGCGCCCTTTGTAGCGATGGGCGTCTGAAAAGCTTTGATATCAATCAACAATCTGAAACTACAAGGGTTTTCTTTGTAGTGGTGCGGACGACGGGGGTCGAACCCGTATACCCGAAGGTGAGGGATTTTAAGTCCCTTGCGTCTACCAGTTTCGCCACGTCCGCAATCGAGGGCCTTATTCAGCAGGTTGCGCAAAAAATGCAAGGGCATGTTGCACAAGAATCGTTCGGCCCGCCTTGATGACGGCAGGCCGCAGCACGACATCTGTCGTCGCAATCAACGATTGACCCGGTCGGGAACCCGCTCCTTGCCTGCCCGTTATCCCACGTCCAGAAAGAGGACCAGATCCATGAAGACGCTCATTGCAGCCGCCCTTGCCGGTGTTCTGCTTGCAGGCTGCACCACACCCCAGGTCGAGCCCATTCCGGGCAGCATCACCTATGGTGGCCAGCCGCGCACGAAACTGACGAAGTCACCGGCAGGCAGCCTTCTCACCCATCAGTTCTACAGCGACGGTCGGGTGGCGATCGAGACCTATGTGCTTCAGCCGGACCGCTCGCTGAAATTGATCGACCGCCGGTTCAGGCCGATCTGGGAACGGTGAGCGGGCCGTCGCGATCGGTACGTTAACAACCATTGCCACCGCTCGCGGGCACTCTATATCCGAGCGCAAGAACAAAGGCATGGCTCGTGAAACACCGATTTCTCATCGTTGAGGACAGTCTCCTCATCGCCATGGATCTGGAAGAAGCCGTCAGCCGCGCCGGCCACGAGGTGGTGGGCATTGCGCCTGACATGCGGGTTGCCCTCAACTACGCGCCAGAGGCGGATATCGCCTTCGTCGACGTACGGCTTGCCGATGGCGAGACGGGACCGCGGCTGGCGCGGATGCTGGTGGAACGCGGGCTGCTCGTCATCTTCGTGACCGGCAATCCGATGTTGCTCGAGGGACGCGATGCGGGTGCGCTCGGCGTGATCCCGAAACCCCTCACCCATCAGGCCGCGGCCGATGTCATCGATTTTGTCATCGACTGGAAAAATGGCCGCCGACGGCAACCGCCGGCCCGTTTGCGGTTGTTCCAGCCGATCAGCTCGACATTTGCCTGACAGAACGCAGGCTGAAACGACAAAGGCGCGAACCGCGGTTCGCGCCTTTGTTTCGTCTTGTCTATCGATCAGCCGGCGAGCTTGGCGGCAAGCTTTGCCACGTGGGCGCCCTGGAAACGTGCACCCTCCAGTTCGATGGCGGAAGGCATGCGGGAACCGTCACCATTGGTGATGGTGGATGCGCCGTAGGGCGAGCAGCCCTTCACCTCTTCGGTGCCCATCTGTCCCTGGAACGCATAGGGCAGACCAGCCACGACCATGCCATGATGCAGGAAGGTCGGGATGAAGGAGAGGATGGTGGATTCCTGGCCGCCGTGCTGGGTGGCGGTCGAGGTGAAGACCGAGCCGAGCTTGCCGATCAGCTTGCCCTGGAACCACAGGCCGCCCGTCTGGTCCCAGAAGTTGCGCATCTGCGAGGCAACCGTGCCGAAGCGGGTACCAGCGCCGACGATGATCGCGTCATAGTCCAGCAGGTCATCGACCTTGGCGACCGGTGCGGCCTGGTCCATCTTGTAGTGCGATGCCTTGGCGACCTCTTCCGGCACCAGTTCGGGAACGCGCATGACGGTGACATCCGCGCCTTCGGCTTTGGCGCCTTCGGCAACGGCATAAGCCATCGTCTCGATGTGACCATAGGTGGAATGATAAAGAACCAGAACCTTTGCCATGTCTCTCTCCGTTGAATGACGCGGCCCGACAGGTGCCTGCGTTGCGAGAAGAGATTTATGCATAATCTCGAAAGTTGCCAGTGCCCAACTCGCGCACGCACTGTTCATCATCCACGAACGACCGATCCAAATCGGTCACAAATCCGTAACAACCGAACACCACCGAAGTCTGCTTCCGGGACGACGGAATTTGGCTTAAAGCACGGGTGGCAGACCGCATTGTCCTGAAGAGGGGTTCCCATGACATCCGAGATCGTGACCGCCGCCATTCTTGCCATCGGCGACGAGCTTCTCTCCGGCCGCACCAAGGACAAGAACATTGGCCATCTGGCGGATGTTCTTCTGTTGGCCGGCATCGATCTGAAGGAAGTCCGCATCGTGGCGGACGAGGAGGAGGCGATCGTCGAAGCGCTGAATGCGCTGCGCGCCCGCTACACCTACGTCTTTACCTCCGGCGGCATCGGGCCGACGCATGACGACATCACGGCCGATGCCGTCTCGAAAGCCTTCGGCCTGCCCTGCGAACACGATGCCGAGGCCATGCGGCTTCTCGGCGACATGTATGCGCGCCGCGAGATGGAGTTTACCGAAGCCCGCCAGCGCATGGCGCGCATGCCGCGCGGTGCCCGTCACATTCCCAATCCCGTCTCCACGGCACCGGGCTTCATCGTCGAGAATGTCTATGTGATGGCGGGCGTGCCGCAGGTCTTTCAGGCAATGGTCGACAATATCCTGCCGGACCTGAAGACCGGCAGCCGGATGCTGACCCGGGCGCTCCCCTGCCCGTACGGCGAAGGTGATATCGGAATACTGCTCGGCGCGATCCAGAAGGCGCATCCTGAGACCAGCATCGGCTCGTATCCGAAATATGACGGACAGCGGTTTTCGACCGAACTTGTGGTGCGCGCCCGCGAACAGGTCGCCCTCGAGGCGGCGACGGATGCCATTCTTGCGATGATCGCCGAGATCACCGCCGCCAAGGCGGCAGCAAGCAATCCCGGGCCGGAGGCCTGATGACGGGCGCCGAGCGAAAATCTGAGGCTCGCCTTGTGTCTTGACCCATCTCAAAGACCTCCCATGTCTTGAAGGAGATGATGCATCATCATCTTCCGGCATGCACTGAGGAGTGACCGCCATGGGCTACAGGACGATCGTCGCCATTCTGGACAGCGAACACAATGCGAGGCCGATCAGCGATTTTGCGGCGGCGCTCGGGCGCCAGTTTTCGGCGCATGTCGTCGGTCTGCATGCGGAGACGCTGGCCACCATCCCGCTGATTGCGCCGATGGAGATCCCCGATCCGACGGCGGTCGAAGCCCTGCAGAAGGCAGCGCAGGCCGAGAGCACGCGCATCGAAGACATTTTTCGGACCCGGATGGAGCCGGAAGGGCTCTCTTATGAATTCCGACGTTACGTCTCATCCGCCGGTTACGGTTCCGACAGCGTGCTGGAATGCGTCAGAGCAAGCGACCTGATCATCGCCTACCAGACCGACGAGCGCACCGGAGCCGATAACAGCGCCAGCCTGGAGACGCTGTTGTTCGAAAGCGGTCGTCCGCTGCTTCTCGTGCCGCATGTGATGATGGAGGCGCAGCCGATCCGCCGCGCGCTGATCGCCTGGAACGGATCGAAGGAGGCGACGCGCGCCGCCTTCGACGCACTTCCGTTCCTGAAGTCCGTCGAGAGCGTCGAGATCTTTTCCGTCGATCCGCCGGGCATGCCGCGCCAGGCGCCGGAGCTTGCCGGCACCGATCTGGCCGCAGCTCTCTCCCGTCATGGCATCCACGTCAACCTGCGCACCGAAGAGAACTGCCAGATCCCGACGGCTGCCGCGATCGAGAACCGTCTGACCGAGGAAGGTGTCGATCTTCTCGTCATGGGCGGTTATGGCAATTCCCGCTGGTGGGAGATGCTGTTTGGCGGCGTGACCCGCAGCGTTCTTGAAAGCATGACGGCGGTGACACTGCTATCGCGGTGAACATTCACCGTGCCGCTTGCCTAATCCGATGACTTGCCGCTAATAGCAACGGCCAACGGACCTCGCGTGGAACACGCGTGGCCCGCGGGCTGCTCCGCATCCTCGGCGCGCCCTTTTTTTTTCGTTTCCGCGCCGTCTGGAGCCCACGCATGTCTCTACCCGATAAAGCCTTTCCCGTTTCCTGGGATCAGTTCCACCGTGATGCCCGGGCGCTGGCCTGGCGTCTTGCCGGCCTTGGCCGGGATTTCCGCGCCATCGTCTGTATCACCCGCGGCGGACTGGTTCCGGCGGCGATCATCTCGCGCGAACTCAACATCCGCCTGATCGACACGGTCTGCGTCGCCTCCTACCACGACTATGTCAACCAGGGTGAATTCCACCTTCTGAAGGGCATTGCGCCGGAACTGACCGCCAACGAGGGCGACGGCGTGCTCGTCATCGACGACCTGACCGATACCGGCAAGACCGCGTCCGAAGTCCGCACGCTGATGCCGAAGGCGCATTTCGCCTGCGTCTACGCCAAACCGAAGGGCGTGCCGACCATCGATACCTTCATCACCGAAGTCTCGCAGGACACCTGGATCTATTTCCCCTGGGACATGGGGTTCACCTATCAGGAACCGATTGCCAAGGGACACAAGGGCTGAGAAGGCCTTGCGGGCAAGCGGAATGGCACCCATCAGTGCCGGACCACCGCCTTGCCGTCCCCGCCGCCCCCCCCCAAAAAAGGTCCGTCGTTGTCGTGACGACGGGCCTTTTCACGGTAGGTTTGCTGACCGCATCACACGTCATGCTGGCATCACGAGCGGCCGCCTGCTCCAGCGCCAGAACATCCAAGGATTGACCGTTGGAATGTGCGGACAATTCTGGATGTAGTCCGTCTCCAGCCCCACCGTTTGCGGCTTTGCCCTAGCAAAACACATAGACGGAAGTTGATTGATTTATTTTAATATTTTGTAATGTACTAATATTATGAAGGAAATGCGTCACTGCATTTTGGCTGCAGAGCGGACCATGAGGGACCCATCCTGATCGCATAGAACCGTGAGGGGGATCGCTGTTCAGCGATCCATGGAGTGAGGGTATCCATGCTGCGTTCTATCAAGTCAATTTCGCTGACAGCCAAGCTGTCGGCGATCATTGTCACCATCAACCTTCTCGGTGTAGCGGGTCTTGCCGTGGTGACCTGGAGCAACGAAAGTAAGGCCATGCTGTCCATGGTGTCCGGCAATTGGAGCAAGGACACCGCCCAGTTCGCGACATTGGCCGCCGGCGGCGTCAAATGGGGCAAGTCCGAGGTGGTGGCCGATGCCTATGCGCTCTATCGCGACAATCCGGCGCTCAATCTGGTGCAGTTTGCGGCCTTTGGTGCCGATCTGAAGCCGGTCAACAGCTGGAACCGGTCCGAGGTCGCAGGCCTTCCCGCCGACGCGACCATTGCTCAGGCGGCCGGAACGAAGCCGGACAAGACCATGGTCATCGATACCGGCGCGGATAGCCATTATGTGACGATCGCCGCGCCGCTGCCGGCCGACAAAAGCGGCAAGCCGACCGGTTACGTTGTCACGACCTGGACGGCAGGGCCGATTCTTGAGCAGATCCGTATGCAGGTGCTGACATCGGTCGCGCTTGAATCGGCGGTCATCCTGATAGCGATCATCGCCTTCATCGCCACGATGAGGCGCATGGTGGGACAACCGCTGAACCAGCTCAGCAACCGGATTACCGGCCTGCAGAGCGGAGACCTGCAGTCACCTGTCGTCTTCCAGCAAAAGGGTGACGAGATCGGTTTTCTGGCACGCGCCATCGAAGGGTTTCGCCGGGACGCCATCGAACAACAGGCCCAGCGGCGGCTCGCCGAAGAACAGCAGGAAACCATCAGCAGTGAACGCACCCGTAACGCCCGTCTGGCCGAAGACAATGCCGCGACCCAGGCGCGCATCATGTCCCGCGTCGGTGCAGCACTGGAGCGGCTGGCTGCCGGCGATCTGAACACGCAGCTGGAAGATCTCGGACCGGGTTTCGACAAACTCCAGCTGGATTTCAACCGGATGGTCCAGTCCATCGCAGCCACCATCACCGAAATCAAGGGCGCCGCCCGGACGGTGGAATCCGGGGCGGTGGAACTCTCCGGTCAGGCCGAACAGCTGGCGCGCCGCACGGAACAGCAGGCCGCAGCGCTTGAGGAAACGGCAGCGGCGCTCGACGAGGTGACGGTCACCGTCAGCACCTCCTCCCACAATGCCGCCGCAACCGGAGCCATGGTCGGCGACGCCAAATCGGAAGCAGCGCATTCGGCCCAGGTCGTGCGCAATGCCATCGGCGCCATGACACGCATCCAGCATTCGTCGTCCCAGATCGGCCAGATCATCGGGGTGATCGATGAAATCGCCTTCCAGACGAACCTCCTGGCGCTGAACGCCGGCGTGGAGGCAGCCCGCGCAGGCGAGGCCGGCAAGGGTTTTGCCGTCGTCGCCCAGGAGGTGCGCGAACTGGCGCAACGTTCCGCCAATGCGGCAAAAGAGATCAAGCAGCTCATTCAGGTGTCCAACAGCGAGGTGACCAGCGGCGTGCAGCTGGTGAACCAGACCGGCGATGCCCTGCTGAAGATCGAAGAGCACATCACCAAGATCGCCGATGGCATTGTCGATATCGTCGAATCCTACCGGCAGCAGGCGTCCGGGCTTCAGGAAATCAACGCCAGCATCAACAGCATGGATCAAACCACACAGCAGAATGCGGCCATGGTGGAAGAGGTCAGCGCCGCCTCACACGACCTCCTGTCCCAGAGCCGCATCATGCAGAACGCATCCGACCGCTTCCAGCTTGAGCATGCGATCGGTGTCCAGCCTGAGCGTCGCGTCGCGTAACCATGCCTTGCATGTCGATGCCTGCGCGGGGGGACCGGCGCGGCGGGTTTGGCAAAATGGTCCCGAAAACGCGCCCTTATTCTTGAGAGGAACACCCCATGAAATATCTGCGTAACTGCTTCACCGCAGCCGCCATACTTGCCCTGTCCCATCAGGTGAGCTTTGCCGAGGAGGCGCATGTGGCGCCGGTGACGGACTATGTGAAGACCAACGTCGCATCCTGGGTCAACGATCCGGTGATCGTCAACGCCATCAAGGCGCAGAACAGCAAACATGCCGCACTCGGCGAGGCCGAGATCATCGCCCTCGACAAGAAGTGGCGGGCCGAGGTCGACGGGGCCGACAAGCCCCTGATCACCGAAACACTTGGCAATGCCGTCTCGGCCTTCCTGAAAGAGAAGCAGGCGGCCTCTGCCGGTGCCATTTCCGAGGTCTTCGTCATGGACAACAAGGGCCTGAACGTCGGGCAGAGCGATGTCACCTCCGACTATTGGCAGGGTGACGAAGCCAAGTTCAAGAAGAGCTTCGGGGCAGGCAAGGATGCGCTGTTCGTCGATGGTGCCGAAAAGGACGAATCGACCCAGGCGCTCCAGTCGCAGGCGTCCATGACGATCAGCGACGAGACTGGCGCCCCGATCGGTGCTATCACCATCGGCGTCAATCTCGACGCGCTCTGAGCGGCAGTTTTCCGCATCCCCTGCCGGCCGCCCCTTCCGGGCGGCCATTTTCGTTGGCGACCAATGGCTTGACCGGGAAAGCCCCTCTCCGCCTCGCAATTTCCGTCACCGTCGAACCGGACACATGCTCAATTTTTGATGGCGCGCGGCCATGGAAGATGCTCCACTGACGTTCGATTGCGTGTTGCGTCCGATGTTCCTGCCTTTTCCAGACGATCCCTTTCTGCAAACGCTTCCCGACAAATAGCCCATGACGATTTCCGACAGCATCTACCGCCCCTTCGAACGGATGATCCGGCCGCTGGAGATTCCCTATCGTCCGATGCCAAGCCGGGGCCCGCTTTCGGTTCTCTTTCATTTCATCCGGATGTTTCGCGGCGCGATCATCGCAATGGCGCTCACCTCGATGATGGTCGAGGCCATCAACCTGTCGATCATCTGGGGTCTTTCGGTGATCGTCGATGGCGTGACATCGCAGGGCGTCGAGGCGTTCGTCGACCAGCGTTTCTGGCTTCTGGCAGGTCTCGCCTTCCTGATCTTCCCGGTTCTGCCGATTGCCTTCTACATCACCAATATCCTGAACTCCCACACCATTGGCATCAGCTTGCCGATCGCCATCCAGTGGCAGGGGCACAAGGCGGTGGAACGGCAGGATCTTGCCTTCTTTCACGACCTCTTCGCCGGCCAGGTGGCTTCGCGCCTGAACCAGGTTGCCAATGCGGTTCAGCAGCAGATCCTGATCGCCTTCCAGACGGCGCCGCGCTTTCTGCTGCAGATCGTCGGCTCGATCGCTCTCTTGCTCAGCATGTCCTGGCACCTTGCCCTGCCGGTCGCCGTCTGGGTGGCAGCAAGCGTCCTCTATACGGTTAAGGTGGTGCCGGAATTTTCCGCCCGCGGCAGCCGCTCGGCAAAACAGAACAGTCTCGTCTCCGGCGCCATGACCGATGTCTACGGCAATATCCAGATGGTGAAACAGTTTGCCGCCGAAGACAGCGAGGCGGGCGCGCTTGGCCGGACCATGGAGAAGGCCGTTTCCACCATGCATCACGAGCAGCGTGCCTATCGAACGTCGGAACTGGTGATCATCACCGCCAACATGGCGCTCTGGCTCTCGATGCTCGGCATCGGCTTCTGGGGCCTCTATGACAAATTCCTGACCGTCGGCGATTTCGTCGCCGCCGTCTACATCCTGCAACGGCTTTCGGCGGGATCCTTCAACTTCATCCAGATGGGCCAGCAACTGTTCAAGACGCTCGGCACGATCAGGGACGCCATGCCGGTGATGACGACGCCGCCGACCATCGTCGACCGGCCGGGCGCTCAGGACCTGTGCGTCACGCGCGGCGAGATCCGCTTCGACCATGTCCGTTATGCCTATACGAGCGGGCGGTCGGTCATCGACGATGTCTCGCTGACGATCCGGCCGGGCGAGAAGGTTGGGCTTGTCGGCCTTTCCGGCGCGGGCAAGACGACGCTCGTCAACCTGCTGCTGCGTTTCTACGAGATCGATTCGGGTGCCATCCTTGTGGATGGCCAGGACATTCGCGACGTCACGCAGGCAAGCCTGCGCCGGAATATCGGCGTCATTGCCCAGGATGTCGCGTTGCTCCACCGCTCCGTCGCCGACAATATCCGCTACGGGCGCGCCAACGCCACTGAGGCCGAGATCGAGGCCGCCGCCCGCGCCGCACAGGCGGATGCCTTCATCGCCGATCTGAGCGACAAGGAGGGCCGAGCGGGTTATGAGGCCTTTGTCGGCGACCGCGGCATCAAGCTTTCCGGTGGCCAGCGTCAGCGCGTCGCCATTGCCCGCGTCCTGTTGAAGGATGCGCCGATCCTGGTGCTGGACGAGGCAACCTCTGCCCTCGACAGCGAAGCGGAGGCCGCCATCCAGCAGCAGCTCGACCGAATCATGCAGGGCAAGACGGTGGTTGCGATTGCCCACCGGCTCTCCACCATCGCCCGGATGGACCGGATCGTCGTGCTGGACAAGGGGCGGATCATCGAGGAAGGTGCTCCCGGCGACCTTACCCAAGGCGACGGACTTTATGCCCGCCTGTGGCGGCGCCAGACCGGCGGTTTCATCCCGGAAACGATCGACTGAATTTCGACAGGAAAACGGCAAGTGCGGCATATCTGCACTTGCACGGCTCACTTTTTGTTGATTTAAACGCTCAAGTTAATTTTTAGAACAGAGCCGTACTGGCTTGCATTGGACCGGGAGCCTTTCATGTCCAAACCCTTGCGTATGCGCAGATTTCCCCATCATTTTTCATTGGCACGCCTTCTGTTTGCGACCACTGCCCTGGCCGGTCTTGCCGGTTTGACCGGTGCCGCGCTTGCCCAGGACGCCACCCAGAGCGACAGCGAAACGACCGTGCTGCCGACGGTTCTGATCCAGGGCTCGACCTACGAGACGGAAACCACGAACAGCTACACGACCGACCTCATCAGCGTCGGCGACAAGGATACGCGCCCGCTGCGGGAGATCCCGCAATCCACCACCGTGCTGACGCGCGAAAGGCTTCGCGACGGCAACTACACCTCGCTCGATACGGCACTGAAAGAAACGCCCGGCGTCGTGGTTCTCACCAATGATGACGGCCGCTCCAGCCTGTATTCGCGCGGCTTCGAATTCGACAACCTCTACCTCAACGGCCTGCCGACACCGATTTCGAGCATCAACGGCACGCAGCCGGACATGGTCACCGTCGACCACGTGGAAATCCTGCGCGGTCCCTCCGGGCTGTTCGGCGGCACGGGCGAACCGAGCGGCGCGATCAACATGCGCCTGAAGCAGGCCTCTGACGAATACAAGGCCAGCATCGACACGATCGTCGGCTCCTTCGACAATCGCCGCATCGAGGGCGATATCACCGGCCCGCTCGTCGAAAGCGGCGAAGTGCGCGGCCGCCTGGTCGGCGCTTATGGCACCAAAGGCAGCTTCATCGACAATGTCGACAACAAGGTCGGCGTGATCTACGGCACGCTGCAGGCGGATGTGACCGACAACACGACGGCAACCGTTTCCATCAGCCACCACGAGCGCGACATCACCCCGTTCAACGGACTGCCGACGCTGTCGAACGGAACGCTGCTCAACCTGGACCGCTCGACCTTCACCGGTGCCGACTGGAACTACTTCGACAACAATGTCACCAATTACATCGCCGAGATCGAGCATCGCTTCGAGGATGGCGGACACGCAAAAATCTCCGCGCTCTATTCGCATGTGGATGTGGATTTCCTCTACGCCTATGCCGCCGGCGCAGCCAATTCCGCCGGGGTCGTGACCAGCGGAACCCGCTGGCTGGCCCGCGACTATACCGAGGATTCCTTCGCCCTCGATGCGCATATCAGCCGGCCGTTCGAACTGTTCGGCTTGGAAAACAACATCATCGCCGGCGTCGATTATCGCGGCACCGACAGCACGCTCTATACGGCGACCGGTGTCATCAGCGGCGCGCAGAGCCTCTACAACTGGAATACCCATCTTGCCCGGCCGACCGTCACCTACGGCTCTCCCACCGAGACACAATCGCGCCAGGGCGGTGTCTACGGCCAGTGGCGCATCAAGCCGGTCGACAAGCTGACGCTGATCGCCGGCGGCCGCTTCAGCTGGTACGATGCGGAGACCGGTTCGAGCGAGGTGAACGTCAACGGCGAGTTCACGCCCTATGCCGGCATCACCTATGATCTGACGGATTGGCTGACCGCCTATGGCAGCTATACCGAGATCTTCCAGCCGCAGTCTGTCACCGATGTTTCCGGCAATATCCTCGACCCGCGTACCGGCGAACAGTATGAACTCGGCTTCAAGGCGGATCTGTTTGAAAATGTCAACGCGACGCTGGCCTACTTCAACCTGAAGGACAAGAACCGCGCCGTCAGCGACCCCAGCAATACGGGCTATTATCTCGCCAATGGCGAGGCAAACCTGCAGGGGATCGAGCTGGAAATTTCCGGCACGATCATCGACAACTGGGAAGCGACCGCCGCCTACACCTATACCGACACGGAATTCAAGAACACGACGCGTGCCGCCGGTTCGGAATTCTACACGCCGGAACACATGGTGCAGGTCTGGACCAAATACACATTCGACGACCGCACGCCCGTCCTCGACGGCTTCTTCATCGGTGGTGGCCTGAAGGTGTTCAGCTCCTTCAAGAACGTGTCCCGGACCGCTGCCGGTGGTGCGACCACCATCGAAGCACCCGGTTACGGCGTGGTCGATCTGCAGGCCGGTTACAAGTTCAACGAACATGTCACCGCAAGCCTCACCGTCAACAATGTCTTCGACAAGAAGTATTACGAGCGCGTCGGCGGCACCTCGGTGTTCAACTTCTACGGTGAACCGCGCAGCGTCGTCTTCCGTCTCGGCACGACGTTCTGATCGTCAGACATACTCCTCTGAAATGCATGAAGCCCGCCAATGGCGGGCTTCGTTCATTAAGCAAAGGACTTGCCGTTGTCAGGCGGCCGTGCGGTAGGTCTGCCCGCCGGAGCCGGAACCGCTGAGGCGGAACTTCGACAGGGTCTCGCTGAGCTGACGGCTTTCGGAGGCGAGTACCTGGCTTGCCGCCGTCGTCTCCTCCACCATCGCGGCATTCTGCTGCGTCATCTGGTCCATGTGGTTGACGGAGGTGTTGATCTCGCCGAGTGCTGCCGACTGTTCGGAGGCGGCACGGGCGATCATCACCACCTGGTCGTTGACGCGGTTGACGAAGCTTTCTATCTCCTTCAGCGCCTCGCCGGTCGACAGGACGAGCGACACACCACCCTTCACTTCGTCGGCCGAGGCATTGATCAGCGCCTTGATTTCCTTCGCGGCGTTTGCGGAACGTTGCGCGAGTTCGCGCACTTCCTGGGCGACGACGGCGAAACCGCGACCGGCCTCACCGGCACGGGCTGCCTCGACGCCGGCATTCAGCGCCAGCAGGTTGGTCTGGAAAGCGATTTCGTCGATGACGGAGATGATCTGGCTGATCTTCTGCGACGACTGTTCGATCCGCTCCATGGCATCGATCGCATCCTTGACGATGCCGCCGGAACGGCCGGCGCTGACCTTGGTATCGCCGACAAGCTTTGTCGCCTCGTTGGCGCGGTCGGTCGACATGCGCACCGTGGTGGTGATCTCCTCGAGTGCTGCAGCCGTTTCTTCAAGCGCTGCCGCCTGCTGTTCGGTACGACGCGACAGCTGGTTGGCGGCAGACGACAGTTCGCCAGAATTGTCGGAAATCGTGCCGGCCGCGGCGCGGACGTCTTCCATCGTGGCGCGCAGCGTTGCCATGGTGGCGTTGACGTTCTTCTGCAGTTCGGCAAAGGCGCCCTGGAACTGGCCGCGCATGTCCTGGGTCAGGTCCTGCTCGGCCAGGGCCGCAATCACGCGGCGGACTTCGTTGATGCCGCGGTCGACATTTTCCACCAGTTCGTTGACGCCGGAGGCGAAACGGGCAAGGTCCTGGTCCTCGTAGGACTTGGTGATGCGCTGGCTGAAATCGCCGGCGGCGGCGGCCGCAACGATGCCGCTGATCGAGACCTGCAGGTCCTTGCTCTGGCGATTGAGTGCCGCTTCCTGTGCTTCCATCTCGCGCATGTGGATTTCGTTGGCGCGGAAGACTTCGAGTGCGCGTGCCATCTCGCCGATCTCGTCGCTGCGGTCGGTGTCGGTCATCGCCATCTCCGAATTGCCCTTGGCCATGGCCGTCATGACGAGCGTCATGCGGCGGATCGGGTTGGCGATCTCGCGGCGGGCAATGAGCAGGCTGAGCGCCATGCCGGCAATGATGCAGACGGCGGCTGTGATGCCGAGAATGTAGACGGTGAACTGTGATTCGCTAATCGCATAATCACGCGAGTGCGAGAGCGTCTTGGCGGAATAGGTGCTGTAGACCTTCACCGCGGCGGTCACCGCCTTCTGGCCGTCCAGCGCCTTGTTCAGCGCCTCGGCCATCACCTTCGGATCCTTGCCGGCCTCGGTGCCCGCGGTCTTGACCATGGCGCGGATCGTTTCGAAATAGCCGTTGAGGCTGGTCTTGATATCGGCGAGCTGCTTCTGCTCCTCCGCATCGGCGGTGGAGGCGATCTTCGGCAACCGGTCCAACATTTCCTTGGCGCGCTTTTCGGTTTCGGCGGCAAAATCGGCAGCCTTTTCCGGGGCCAGCGCCAGCTGGTAGGTCATGCGGCTGATGGCGATGATGTCGATGCGCAGGTCCATCGCCTCGCGCGCCACTTCTTCGCGCGCACCGGTATCCTTCAGCGCCGACCCGAGCGAAAACAGGCCGTTGGTGCCGACGGCTGCAATTGCCGCTGCGGCTGCGCCCATCAGTACCACGACAAGACTGATCTTTTTCAATATCGATAGGTTGCGGATATTCATGTGCAGGCTCCAACCTCGTCACAAGGACACACGCGGCCTCCCCGACCCCTCAGGTGAAACCGCTTCCTTTGCCTGCATGCTAACGTTCGAACGTTAACATTTTGACCCAGCTTGAAACGTCAAGTGATTGCGCCGCCGTGTCGTTCTAGGATCGTCCCGTTACGGCACACATTGTGCAGGACAAGGTGAGGCTTGAGCGCCAAGCCATTGAGATGCCTTATTGATTCGCTTCTCCCCGTTTTCCACAGGCAAGAGCCACAATATCTTGTGGTTAAAAATCCATTGCAATCTACGCCTTGACGGAATCACCCGTTCGAACAAGATTGGTATTCATGTTGCGGCGGCGACTGGACCGGGAATCACGAGACCGGTTCCGACAGCGAAATCAACCACCCGCGTTCAACCGGCGGGCCTGCCATGATGGCGGCGGCCGGTGCGGGTTTCGGCGTGCCGATTTCGATCTCCCGGCGCAGCAAAGGGCTTGGTGGAAAACTGTCTTTACGCTATATTTAGTGTTTGCAGCCACGATGCCTACAAGATACAGGTCGACCATCCACGGATGATTTGCCATTCGAGTTGACATGGACACGGCTGCGGGTCGCTGAAGCGATCGCCGCCGACAGGATTTTTTGCGCCTAGCGGGGCGCGGCAACGAGGACGAGAGACATGCGCATTGAACGTCGCTTCACCCAACCTGGCGCAGGAGCCTATGCGGAGATCGAATTCCGCAAGGCGACCAGCGAGATCCGCAACCCGGACGGCTCGGTCGTTTTCCGCCTCGCGGACATCGACGTCCCGGCGCAGTTTTCCCAGGTCGCGACCGACGTTCTGGCGCAGAAATATTTCCGCAAGGCCGGCGTTCCGAAGATCCTGAAGAAGGTTGAGGAGAACAATGTTCCCTCCTTCCTGTGGCGTTCGGTGGCTGATGAGAAGGCCATGAAGGATCTGCCGGAAAACGAGCGTTACGGCTCGGAAACCGATGCGCGTCAGGTTTTTGATCGTCTCGCCGGCACCTGGACCTACTGGGGCTGGAAGGGCGGTTATTTCTCGTCCGAAGAAGATGCGGCCGCGTTCCGCGATGAACTCGCCTACATGCTCGCCACCCAGCGCGTTGCCCCGAATTCCCCGCAGTGGTTCAACACCGGCCTGCACTGGGCCTATGGCATTGACGGCCCCGGCCAGGGCCATTTTTATGTCGATCCCTTCACCGGCAAGCTGACCAAGTCCAAGTCGGCCTATGAACATCCGCAGCCGCATGCCTGCTTCATCCAGTCCGTCGAGGACGACCTCGTCAACGAGGGCGGCATCATGGACCTATGGGTGCGCGAAGCGCGCCTGTTCAAATATGGCTCCGGCACCGGTTCGAACTTCTCCTATCTGCGTGGCGAAGGCGAAAAGCTCTCCGGGGGCGGCCGTTCCTCCGGCCTCATGTCCTTCCTGAAGATCGGTGACCGGGCCGCCGGCGCCATCAAGTCGGGCGGCACCACCCGCCGTGCGGCAAAGATGGTCGTCGTCGACATCGACCACCCGGATATCGAGGAATATATCGACTGGAAGGTCAAGGAAGAACAGAAGGTGGCAGCCCTCGTCACCGGCTCCAAGATCGTGTCGAAGCACCTGAAGGCCATCATGAAGGCCTGCGTCAACTGCGAGGCGGATGGCGACGATTGCTTCGACCCGACGAAGAACCCGGCGCTGAAGCGCGAAATCCGCGCCGCCAAAAAGGACCAGGTTCCGGAAAACTACGTCAAGCGAGTCATCCAGTTCGCCAAGCAGGGTTACAAGGACCTCGAGTTCAAGACCTATGACACGGACTGGGATTCGGAAGCCTACCTGACGGTTGCCGGCCAGAACTCCAACAATTCCGTCTCGCTGAAGGACGATTTCCTGCGCGCTGTCGAAAACGATGGCGAGTGGAATCTGACCGCCCGCAAGGACGGCCGCGTGATGAAGACGCTGAAGGCGCGCGACCTGTGGGAAAAGATCTCCTACGCTGCCTGGGCTTCTGCCGATCCGGGCCTGCACTTCAACACCACGATGAACGACTGGCACACCTGCCCGGCGGCCGGCCCGATCCGCGCCTCGAACCCGTGCTCGGAATACATGTTCCTCGACGACACGGCCTGCAACCTGGCCTCGCTGAACCTGCTGCAGTTCAAGGATGCCAAGACCAAGCGCATCAACATCGGCGATTACGAACACGCCGTTCGCCTGTGGACCGTCGTTCTCGAAGTCTCCGTCATGATGGCGCAGTTCCCCTCGCGCCAGATTGCCGAACTCTCCTACCAGTACCGCACGCTGGGCCTTGGTTACGCGAACATCGGCGGCCTCTTGATGTCCTCGGGCATTCCGTATGATTCGGCGGAAGGCCGCGCGATTGCCGGTTCGCTGACCGCGATCATGACCGGTGTCGCTTATGCCACCTCGGCGGAAATTTCGTCCGAGCTTGGCCCCTTCCCGGGTTTTGCCCCGAACCGCGACAACATGCTGCGCGTCATGCGCAACCATCGCCGCGCGGCTTATGGCGAATTCACCGGTTACGAAGGCCTTTCCGTCAATCCGGTGCCGCTCATCCATGCGGAAAACCCGGACCAGGATCTCGTCGCCCATGCCAAGGCTGCCTGGGACAAGGCGCTGGAACTCGGCGAAAAGCACGGCTACCGCAATGCCCAGACGACGGTGATTGCGCCGACCGGCACGATCGGCCTCGTGATGGACTGCGACACGACCGGCATCGAGCCCGATTTCGCGCTGGTGAAGTTCAAGAAGCTTGCCGGTGGCGGGTATTTCAAGATCATCAACGGTGCGGTGCCGCAAGCCCTTCGTTCGCTCGGTTACACCGAAAGCCAGATCGCCGAGATCGAGGCCTATGCGGTTGGCCACGGCAACCTCAACCAGGCGCCGGGCGTCAATCCTTCGACGCTGCGCGCCAAGGGCTTTACCGATGAGAAGATCGAAGCCGTCAACGGCGCGCTGAAGGCCGCCTTCGACATCAAGTTCGTCTTCAACCAGTGGACGCTCGGTGCCGACTTCCTGAAGGACACGCTGAAAGTTTCCGACGATCAGCTCTCCGACATGAGCTTCAATCTCCTAGAGCATCTCGGTTTTGCCAAGAAGGACATCGAGGCCGCCAATATCCATGTCTGCGGTGCGATGACGCTGGAAGGCGCGCCCTTCCTGAAGGCCGAACATCTGCCGGTCTTCGATTGCGCCAACCCCTGCGGCAAGATCGGCAAGCGTTACCTTTCGGTCGAAAGCCACATCCGCATGATGGCGGCCGCCCAGCCCTTCATCTCGGGCGCGATCTCCAAGACGATCAACATGCCGAACGAGGCAACCGTCGAGGATTGCGGCGCGGCCTACATGCTCTCCTGGAAGCTGGCGCTGAAGGCCAACGCGCTCTACCGCGATGGTTCGAAGCTGTCCCAGCCGCTGAATGCCTCGCTGATCGAGGATGAGGACGAGGAGGATGCGCTCGAGGATCTGATCCAGGCTCCGGCCGCGGCCCAGGCCGTCACGGTCACCGAAAAGATCATCGAACGGGTGATCGAGCGCGTGACCCGCGAGCGGGAAAAGCTGCCGAACCGCCGCCAGGGTTATACCCAGAAGGCGAATGTCGGCGGGCATAAGGTCTATCTGCGCACCGGCGAATTCGGCGACGGCCGCCTCGGCGAGATCTTCATCGACATGCACAAGGAAGGCGCTGCCTTCCGTGCGATGATGAACAACTTTGCCATCGCGATCTCGCTCGGTCTCCAGTACGGCGTGCCGCTGGAGGAATATGTGGAGGCCTTCACCTTCACCAAGTTCGAACCGGCCGGCATCGTGACGGGCAATGACGCGATCAAGAACGCCACGTCGATCCTCGACTACGTGTTCCGCGAACTCGCCGTCTCCTATCTCGGCCGCCACGATCTCGCACATGTCGATACGTCGGACTTTTCCAACACGGCGCTCGGCAAGGGCATCCAGGAGGGCAAGACCAACCTCGTCTCGACCGGCTGGACCCGCGGCCACAAGCCGATGCTGGTCTCCGGCGGCGCCGACCGGATCGCGGCCAACGAACCGAAAGGTTCCTTGAGCGCGGCACCGGCCAAGGCCTCCGTCGGCGGCAATGTGACGGCATTCGCCGGCTCCGCCGCCCGCAAGCTCGAACCGACGCTCGCCATCTCCACCTCGGAAGTCGTCTCCTTCAAGCGTGACTACGAAGAGCGGGCACGAGAACTGGCCGAAGAGATCGCCGACGAGGTGGTTGCCGATGAAAGCCAGCAGGCCGCCACCGCCCTCTTCTCCGACAAGGCCGCCGCCGACGCCGCAACCGCCAAGTCGGAAGCCAAGAAGGTGGAAGCCGAACGCCGCATGCGCTCCATCGCGCAGGGCTACACGGGCAACATGTGCTCCGAGTGCCAGAACTTTACGATGGTGCGGAATGGGACGTGCGAGAAGTGCGATACTTGTGGTGCCACGAGCGGGTGCAGCTGATTGGCTGAGGATTGACGAAAATGCGGCCCGGGGGAAACCTCGGGCCGATTTGATTCTATCAAAAATATCCTTGAGCGCGAGTCCCAGCGCGGGTGAACCGAATGGGACGAACGGCGGCTTGTGTGTGGATCCTCGGGTCAAGCCCGAGGATGACGGAGGATGGGAGATGCCACCCACCCAAGACATGCCCCTCATCCGCCAAAAGGGAGATACCTGCAGTTCGCCTCGGCAGGGATCATCCTCCGCCAGATCTCTAACGACGATGCTCCACGGCAGAGACTTTAGAGAGCATCATCCATGGAAACACCTTATGCGGTCATCATCCTCGGGGCCCAACGTTCTCGCCATCCTCAGGCAAGCCTCACGCGGTTGTCATCCTCGGGCTTGACCCGAGGATCCACGCACGAGCATGATGCACGTATGGCGGGATATGTTTACATCATCACCAACCACAAACGCGGAACGCTCTACATTGGCGTAACCTCCGACCTCGAGCGCAGGATCTGGGAACATCGCGAAGCGATCGCTCCGGGCTTCGCCAGCAAATACGGATGCAATCTTCTTGTGTGGTATGAGGAACACGACAGTATCGCCACGGCGATCCAGCGGGAAAAATCCCTGAAGCGCTGGTATCGAAAATGGAAGATCGAGTTGATCGAAGGCTTCAATCCGGACTGGCGAGATCTGTATCCGGAGCTTTGGTAGAGAATTCAGACAGCGCAGTGGAAGGAATGGCGCCGATAGGCGCCTCCATATCCGCGGTTACTCCCTTGAAAAGAACATAAAGAGAACAGATATAATCTGGTGCACTATAGAATAATGGGATGGCTAGCTCCTCCTGAGCGGAGGAGCGGCAACTCCAAATCGATGCTGAACTCTAGGCCGCACCACTCAGACCTCAACAGGATATCGGCAGTTATGACAAACTACATCACGATCAATCAGTTGCGCGCAGTCAATGCCCACGCAATGTCCACTTTCCAGGAGGAACCCGCAACACTTCAGCAGAGGCACGACGATCTTGAACGCTTCAAGGATGCCTGCATTAGCCACGACGCCGAATGGGAAGCTAGGCTTTATGAACTCGTTCTCCTAGAGAGGGAGAAAATGTGGAAAATGATAATGCGCGACACGAGCCCCATGACGACGACACTGAAACGGTGAATTTGCACGTTCCCCTTCAGAAAGCTCGGCACGCTCCGTGACTGGGAACAGGGCCGCTCCGTGCCGGACCATACGGCGCGGGCTTACCTCAAGGTGATTGCCGCCCATCCGGAGGACACGGCTGCGGCGCTGGGCAAGGGCGAGACACTCGCTGGTGTTTGAGCCAGGTCGGCTCCCTCTGCATCCGTAAAGCACCTCACCCTAACCCTCTCCCCGCAGGCGGGGAGAGGGTTAGGGTGAGCCACGGCGGCGGAGCAAGCCGCCAGCGCGATCAGGGCGGTCAGGGCGGTCAACCGTCTTGCGCTATCGTGGTGCGCGTTGACCGTTCTCTCAAATACGCAAGCAAACCGGAAAGAGAATCCGTTGCCATACGCGCGATGGCAATCCTGCGACCAAGGCAAACGTTCACCGGATCAGGCACCGAGCGATCCGGGAAACCATACCCCGGCGCGGGGCACGTCCCCTCTCCCCGTCCAGACGGGGAGAGGGTTAGGGTGAGGGGCAAACACCGCCCCCGAAAGCCCTTAGGCCGCGAGCCGGCCCTCGAGCCCCGTCGCCACCACGGACACCCGGAAGCGGCCGTCGAGGTTGCGGTCGAAGATGGCGCCGACGACGATGTCGGCCTCGTCCTGCACCTCGTCGCGGATGCGGCTGGCCGCCTCGTCCACCTCGAACAGCGTCATGTCGGAGCCGCCGGAGATCGAGATCAGCACGCCGCGGGCGCCGTGGACGGAAATGTCGTCGAGCAGCGGGTTGGCGATGGCCGCTTCCGCCGCGCGCATCGCCCGGTTCTGGCCTTCCGCCTCGCCGGTGCCCATCATCGCCCGGCCCATGCCGCGCATGACCGATTTCACGTCGGCAAAATCGAGATTGATCAGGCCTTCCTTGACGATCAGGTCGGTGATGCAGCCGACACCGGCAAACAGCACGCGGTCGGCGGTCATGAAGGCGTCGGAAAAGGTGGTCTTGGCATCGGCAATGCGAAAAAGGTTCTGGTTCGGAATGACGATGACGGTATCGGCGGCCTCGCGCAGCGCCTCGATGCCGGCTTCGGCCATGCGCATGCGGCGGTTGCCCTCGAAGGAGAAGGGTTTTGTCACCACGCCGACCGTCAGGATGCCGGCATTGCGGGCGGCGCGCGCAATCACCGGGGCTGCCCCCGTGCCGGTGCCGCCACCCATGCCGGCGGTGACGAAACACATGTGCGAGCCGGCGAGCTCGTTCATGATCTCCTCGATCGATTCCTCCGCCGCCGCCTGGCCGACATCCGGATGCGAACCGGCGCCGAGACCGGCGGTCACATGCGCGCCGAGCTGGATGCGGCGGGTCGCCTTCGAGGTGGCGAGCACCTGCGCGTCGGTATTGGCGGCGATGAATTCCACGCCCGCCAGTTCCTCGGTAATCATGTTGTTGATGGCATTGCCGCCGCCGCCGCCCACGCCAATGACGGTGATGTGCGGCCGCAATGCAGAAATACCGCTCTTGGCGTCGGTCATTCCATTCTCCTTCGATCGAAACCGCGCGTCACCCCTCCACCCCGGAGGCGGCGAATCGCGCGCAAGACTAACACTGGCAAAAAGGCAGCGCCGCGGCGAAAGGGGCAGTCAGCGGCGGTGTATGGCAAAAATACGGCCGGCAGGCCCGTTTCATCAAAAACGGCTCCCCCGGAAAACCGGGAGAGCCGCGGAACTCAGTCGTCCGAAACCGGACGGGCACTTAGAACTTGTAGTTCAGGCCCAGCCGGACGGCGTGATCGCTGACGTCCTTTTCCGAGCTGACGCCGGCAACGGTGCTGCGCACATTCGGCGTGCTGGTGTAGTTGTATTCCACCTTGGCGGAAATCTTCTCGTTCAGCTTCTGCTCGATGCCGGCACCGACGATGTAACCGGGCTTCCAGCCATCCGGACCGGACACCGCACCGTTGTCGCGCATGTTGGTCATCGCCACACCGGCCGTTCCGTACACAAGCGTCTGGTCGAGCGGCATGCCGGCCTTGCCCTTCACGGCAAGACGGTGGCGTTCCTTCAGGCTGCCGCCGTTGACCTTCACCTCGGTATCGCCGAGGTAGGACACTTCGCCCTCACCGCCGACGACCATGCCGCCGACATCGGCATTGTAGCCGCCCTGGACGCCAACGACGCCGCCATTGCCGCCGGAAAACAGGTTGAGTTTGCGCGAGGCAACACCGCCATGCGCACCGACATAAGCGCCGGTCCAGTCGCTGCCGGAGGAGGTGGGTTCGCTGTAGCTCGGCGGCGCCTGATAGGAGGTGAGGTCGGCGGCGGAGGCAAGCGAGGCGAAGGACGCAGTGGAAAGAAGAGTGGCCGCGAAGGCCAGGGCAAGCGGGTATCTGTTCATGTCGAAAACTCCATACACAGCCTGCATGCGGTGGACGCGCAGGCGAAACATCGGGCTTTGCCGCCCCGGGATCACGGTCTGCGGCCCACTTGGCCCCTTCACCGCAGAGATGTCCCGCACCTGACCCATTCATTTTTCACGAATGTATAAACACATCCTTAACCAGACGGGCCGGGCCACAAGGAAGTGCCGCCTTCGACGGTCACGCCCGCGTGAGCCTGTGGAAAACGTGCCGTTGCGCCTTACGGATTGGCCTTCAGATAGGCGATCACGTCATCGATCTCGGACTGGAACCAGAACCCGAAAAACCGCATCTTGGTGCCCGGCACCAGCTTCGACGGTTTTGACAGAAAGGTTGACAGCGCCGCCTCGTCCCAGACGAGACCACCCTCGCCCGCGGCCTTCATTGCGTCCGAATAGGCATAGTCCGCCACGCTTGCGGCCGGGCGACCGTAAACGCCCTTCAGGTGCGGGCCAAAGATGTTCGCATCGTCGGTGACGGCATGGCAGGACGCACAGGCGGTGCGATAGGTCGCCCTGCCCTTCTCCACATCGGCGGCAATGGCAGGCGCTGCACACGCCCATGCGCTGGCAAGCACGACACAAGAGAGGCGACAGAAGACCGCGACAGGCCGATGGCGAGATTGATCGAACATGGCGATCCTTATAGGGCAGCCACGCCTCTATCCGCCAGAGGTCGGCGGAAACGGATCGGCGGACGGCGAAGGCGGGAATCCCTTCCCTCGTTGTCATCCGGGCGATGGCTTCAAGGTTGCAGGCGGCGACACAACAAGAAAACCCCCGCCTGCGCAGGGGAGACGCAAACGGGGGTAGTAGACTGGAGTCATTCTTCTCGTTTTTGTGGACCGTAGCAGGGGAACCGGGTCCGTATTCTGCGCGAGGCTCTTTGCCGTCGCTCAAACAATCAACGAAAGCTTGGTGGTTTGGTTCCACCGTTCCTTAACTTCCGGGATCTAATCTCGCCGCAACATGGCAGACCACGGAGGATTTTTATGGCAGCTCAGACTTTCCGCTTCACCCATTATGATCTCAAGCAGCTCCGCGCTGGGACCACGGTCGAAGTCACGCTGTCGGCGGTCAACAATGTGCGTCTGCTGACGCCCGGCAACTTCCAGCGCTTCTCCGAAAAACTGGATTTCAAGTACACGGGCGGCGTCGCGAAAAAATCGCCGGTGCGCATCGTGATCCCGGAAAGCGGTCACTGGCACCTGATCGTCGATGCGGAAGGTCATGCGGGCCTGGCGGAATCCTCGGTCAAGATGATCGCCGCACCGGCGGCTGCAGCACCCCGCCAGCAGAAGGCGTCCTGACCGGCTGAGCCGTCAGCTGCCGCCGCGTTCGCGGCGCAGTTTCGCCCACCAGTCCAGGCGTTTGCGGATTTCCCGTTCAAAACCACGTTCCGGCGGATCGTAGAAGGTCTGCCGGCCCAGCTTTTCCGGAAAATAATCCTGGCCGGAAAAGGCATCCGGCTGATCGTGATCGTAGAGGTAACCGTCGCCGTACCCCTCGCCCTTCATCAGTTTGGTGGGCGCATTCAGGATATGCTTTGGCGGCAGCAGCGAGCCGTGTTCCTTGGCCGCCCGCATCGCCGCCTTGTAGGCGGTATAGACGCCGTTCGATTTCGGCGCGGTCGCGAGATAAACGCAGGCTTCGGCGAGCGCCAGTTCTCCCTCGGGCGAACCGAGATAATCATAAGCGTCCTTCGCCGCATTGCAGATGACAAGCGCCTGCGGATCGGCAAGGCCGATATCCTCCACCGCCATACGCACCAGCCGCCGGCCGAGATAAAGCGGATCCTCGCCCGCATCGAACATCCGGCAGAGGTAATAAAGTGCGGCATCCGGATCGGACCCACGTACCGACTTGTGCAGGGCGGAAATCAGATTGTAGTGCCCGTCCTGCGCCTTATCATAGACCGGCGCCCGGCGCTGCACGATGCGTGTGAGGCCCTCGGTATCGAAGACCTCGCCATCGCGTGCTGCACGCCACACCTCTTCGGCAAGCGTCAGCACCGCCCGTCCATCGCCGTCCGCCATGCGCACGAGCGCCGCACGCGCCTCACCGGTCAAAGGCAGCGGCCGTGCTTCCGCCTGCTCGGCACGGGACAGAAGTTCCGCAAGGCTTTCTTCGTCATGGGCACGGAATGTCAGAACACGGGCGCGCGACAGAAGAGCGGCGTTCAGCTCGAAACTCGGATTTTCCGTCGTGGCGCCGACCAGGATGACGGTGCCATCTTCCATTACCGGCAAAAAACTGTCCTGCTGGGCGCGGTTGAAACGATGGATCTCGTCGACGAAGAGCAGCGTCTGGCGGCCCTCGAGGCGGCGCATGCGGGCGGCCTCGAACACCTTCTTTAAGTCCGCGACACCGGAAAAGATCGCCGAGATCTGTTCGAAGGCCAGCCCCGCCTCGCCGGAGAGAAGCCGTGCCACCGTCGTCTTGCCGGTGCCGGGCGGTCCCCAGAAGATCATCGAACCGAGCGACCCCGAAGCGATCATCCGGCGCAAAACGCCGTCTTCGCCGGTCAAATGCGGCTGGCCGGTGACCTCGGAGAGTGTCGTCGGGCGCAGGCGATCGGCGAGCGGCCGTCGGCTCGCGACCGCGTCTGGAATGCGCGATGCAAACAGATCGCCGCTCATCGGAAGAACTGGCGGATGCGCTGGCCACCCCGCTCGATCTCGACCCGCCAGAAGCCGGGATTATCGGCCACCAGCGCTTCCATCGCCTTGGTGGACGGCACCGGATCGCCGTTGATCGCCACCATGATGTCCCCCGGCTGGAAACCAAGCCGTGCGGCGGGCGAACCGCGCACCACATCGGTGATCACGACGCCCGTCTTGTCGGAGGGCAGATGCAGTTCGGTCGCGATGCGCGGCGAAAGGTTGGCGACCTTCGTGCCCGCAAAGGGATTACGGCCATCGATCAGCCGCTCATCGCGCGGAACGGTCTCCGGTGCAGCGCCAAGCGCGAGCTCCAGCTGCCGCTCCTGGCGCCCTTCGGCGACCGTCAGCGCCGCCGTTCCACCGAGCCCGACCGTCGTCAACCGGTAAGCGAGCGCATCCGGGTGTTCGACGGGAATGCCGTTGACGGCAAGCACCACTTCGCCGGGCTTCACGCCCGCCTTGTCGGCGGGGCTGCCGCGCGTCACGGCCACCACGAGCGCCCCGCGCGCCGCCTTGAGGCCCAGCGCCTCGGCGACATCGGAGGTGACCGCCTGAAAGGTCGCGCCGACATATGGCCGCTCAAAACTCTTCTTGCCCTGTTCCGCAGCCGTCAGGAACACCTTGACGAGATTGGCCGGAATCGCAAAACCGATGCCGTTCGAACCGCCACCACGCGAAAAGATCGCCGTATTGATGCCGATCAGCTCGCCGTTCATGTTCATCAGCGCGCCGCCGGAATTGCCCGGATTGATCGAGGCATCCGTCTGGATGAAGAAACCGACATCGCCGTCGGTCACCTGGGTGCGGGCAAGGGCCGAGACAATGCCGCTTGTCACCGTCTGGCCGACACCGAAGGGGTTGCCGATGGCCAGCACCAGATCCCCCACCTCGACCGCGTCGGAATTGCCGATCGCAAGCACCGGAAAATCTTCCTTCGCCTTGATCTTCAATACCGCGAGATCGACGCTTTCATCCTTCAGCAGAACCTCGCAGGGAAATTCCCGGCCATCGGCGAGCGCGATCTTGATGTCGTCCGCTCCCTGGATGACGTGGTTGTTGGTGACCACCAGGCCATTGTGGGAGACGATGACACCGGAGCCGAGCGACGACTGTTTTTCCGAACGGTTCGGCATCCGCTGGCCGAAGAACTGCTCGAAGAAGGGATCGCCGGCAAAGGGGTTGGTACGCTGAACCACGCGCTCGGCATAGACGTTGACGACGGCACCGGCCGTCTGCTTGACCAGCGGCGCAAAGGAGAGCTGCATCTCGGCGCGGCTCGCCGGAACGGACTTGTCCTGAGCCAGCGCCGGCAAGGGCAGCACGATCGTCAGAAGAAGCAGACAGGCGGTAACGCTCTTTTGCAGGCTTGGCATATGATTCCTCTTGAATGACCGGCAGTTGGACTTTTAGCGCGGTAGGCTAGAAATGAAAGATGGCCGAAAATGGAGAGATTCCTCCGGCAGTGCGCCAAGAGATAGGAAGGCTGTTGGCCAAAGCCAAGCGACCGGGCGCCGTCAAAACGCTCTCTGGAACCGAATCCCGGCTGCTGCGTAGTCATCCGCGACAACGGAGACGACAGGCATGATTTCCATCACGTTGCGGGCAACCGCGCTCACCCTGCTGGTGGCGGCTGCGGCATCCTTCTCTTCACCAGCACCGGAGGCGCAGGCGGCGAGTTTCGATTGTGACCGCCCGGATCTTGCCGCGGATGAAAAGGTGATCTGCGAGGACCGTGGCCTGAACGACATGGACGTGAAGATGGCGACGACCTTCGAGCTTCTGACCGGCCTGATGCCGATGGGCAATCGCGACATCCTGCGCGACGACCAGTCGGCCTGGCTGAAGACGCGCCAGGCCTGCGGCGGTGATGCCGACTGCCTGCAAAAGGCCTATGCGGTTCGCATGCAGCAATTGCAGGAGGCCTACAAGGGCCTGATCAAGCCCCTTTGACCCCCGATGTTTGAAGTGGCGTGCCGGCAAGCCCCCCAACCGGCACGCCTGAAGGACAAGCACTTCGGTGCGGGATCAATCCCAGCTGAAGCCCTTGTCCTTCATGTAGATGTTGTCGACGCCCTTGCACCAGTCTATCTTGAAGTCATCGGCGCCGTAATTGTCCCAGCTGACACGGAAGGGCACGACGCAATCGCCCTCATTGCTGAACCAGTCCATATCGGCGGCCTCGCCCGGCCGGATGCGGCTGTTCAGCCAGTTATCGCTCCATTGGCCGTTCTGATAGGTGTAAAATCCGTTGATGGTGTAACCCTCGGCGCGATTGTGCAGGCGAAATGCATAATCGCTGGCGGATGCAGGAATTGCTGCGCACACGGCAAGGCCGAGCGCGAGAACAAGCGTCTTCATTGGACAGACCCCGATATAAAATGTGAGACAAAGAGAAGATTTGGCACAGGCAAGCTTTTCCTCCACTCACCCGCATAACCTATACTATTTCCGTCGAATGAATGCTGCATGAATGAATGATCCACATCTTTCCTCTACATATCGAAGAACATTCATCGTCTCTTTCGTGTTCAAGAATAAAACGCATATCTGCAGTTGCTACCCGACGATCTTTCGACCGCGTTCCCCAATCATGACACACGTCTATCGTGTGTTTGTGCTAGGCTCTCCCGCACCGATCTCAAGGTAAACCTCGGGGGCAAGACATGTCGCGGGCATTCAAACTGACATCGTGGAATGTGGAATGGCTGGTCGATTCGTTCGGCGTTGTGAGCGGCCGCTTTGAGGAGAATTCGAAGGGCTTTGCCGGCCGTCGTCCCAGCATGGCGGATGCCAGGGCGAAACTTGATGCCCTCCGGCTTGAGGTCCTCGAAATGGATGCCGATATCCTCTTTCTCGTCGAGGGCGTACCCGGCGCCGAGGCCATGCAGGAATTCGTGGACACATATCTGAAGGAATACCGCCTCATCCGCCATCCGGGCACCGACGACCGCGCCTATGGCACAGAGGGTCACCAATGGATGTGGTTCCTCGTCAAACCGGCTTTGGCTGACGGGCGCAATGTTCATCTTCTCGATCTCTCGGTCTGGAAATCCTATACGCAGGACGCGTCATTCGGCAGCCACAGCAACGGGAAATGGTTCTTTTCCGCCCCTTCACTCGATGAGGAGACCGAGACTGTCGGCGCCAATATCCGCCACAAGCATGACCATTACCGCCACCCGCAAGTGCTGGTCATGACCTATGAAGGGCGCCGGGTGGAGATCGTCGGCTGCCACTTCAAGAGCAAGCACATCGGCGAGAACGTCCCGACCCGCAAGGCCTCCGAAAGCAACGAGGCCTATTTCGCGCGGCCTGATGTGACCTGGTTCATGGCCAAAGCGCATGTGGCGCGCGCCAAACTGACCACCGAGGCAAGTGATGTGCGCTATTATATCGACAAGCGGTTCGCGCAGGAGGAGATCCCGATCATCTTCGTCATCGGCGATCTGAACGACGGGCCGGGCAAGGAATTGCTGGAGCGGGAATATCTGCTGCACGATCTGATCGGCGTGCTGCAGGGGGACGTGTTTTTCGCCCGGAAATTCCTCAACCACGCGCTGTTCGATTATCCGCAGGATCTGCGCTGGACGGCGCGTTTCGAGGACAAGCTCGATCCGACCCGCGCACCGACCATCCTGCTCGACCACATCACCTTTACCGAGGCGCTGAGCCGGCGGGGCCTGGGGCCGCTCATCGTTCAACCGCGGTCCGGTGTCGTGGAACACGAGATCCACGACCGGATCAACGCAACGCTGCCGGAGAAGGCCAAGACCAGCGACCATGCGCCAGTCAGTCTCGTGGTATCAAACCACGAGACGAACCCAAAACCGCGCAGTCCGCGGAAATGATGGGGGCTGCCGTTATTCCGGCAGGATGCGCACCGCGCCCTTGTCGGCGCTGGAGGCGAAGGCCGCATAGGCCTTCAGGGCGGTCGTGACGTTGCGCTTGCGCGGAGCCGCCGGCTTCCAGCCGAGCTTGTCCTGTTCGGCGCGGCGAGCCGCCAGTTCCTGCTCGCTGATCTTCAGATTGATCGTGCGGTTCGGGATGTCGATCTCGATCAGGTCGCCGTTCTTCACAAGACCGATGGCGCCGCCATTGGCCGCTTCCGGCGAGGCGTGGCCGATGGAAAGGCCGGACGTGCCGCCGGAGAAACGGCCGTCGGTGATCAGCGCGCAGGCCTTGCCGAGGCCCTTCGACTTCAGATAGCTCGTCGGATAGAGCATTTCCTGCATGCCCGGGCCACCCTTCGGGCCTTCGTAGCGGATAACGACGACATCGCCCGCCACCACCTCGTTGCCGAGGATCGCCTTCACGGCGGCATCCTGGCTTTCATAGACCTTGGCCGGGCCGGTGAACTTCAGGATCGATTCGTCCACACCTGCCGTCTTCACGATGCAGCCATCGAGCGCGATGTTGCCGTAAAGCACGGCCAGACCACCGTCCTTGGAGAAGGGCGTTTCGACCGAGCGGATGACGCCCTTGCTGCCGTCCGTATCGAGATCATCCCAGCGCGAGGACTGCGAAAACGCCACCTGCGTCGGCACGCCGCCGGGGGCTGCCTTGAAGAAGGTGCGGACGCTTTCCGAATTGGTGCGGGTGATGTCCCAGCGGTTGATCGCGTCGCCCAGCGTTGCCTCGTGCACGGTCTTGCAGTCGGTGTTGAGCAGACCGCCACGCTCCAGTTCGCCGAGGATACGCATGATGCCGCCGGCGCGGTGCACGTCTTCCATGTGCACGTCCTGCTTGGCCGGCGCGACTTTCGACAGGCACGGCACACGGCGCGACAGCCGGTCGATATCGTCCATGGTGAAATCGACGCCGCCTTCATAAGCCGCGGCCAGGATGTGCAGAACCGTATTGGTGGAACCGCCCATGGCGATATCCAGCGCCATGGCGTTTTCGAAGGCCTGCTTCGTCGCGATCGACCGCGGCAGAACGCTATCATCGTCCTGCTCGTAATACCGGCGGGCGAGGTCGACGATCAGGTGACCGGCCTCGACGAAGAGGCGCTTGCGATCCGAATGGGTGGCAAGAGTGGAACCATTGCCGGGCAGAGACAGGCCGAGCGCTTCCGTCAGACAGTTCATCGAGTTGGCGGTGAACATGCCGGAGCAGGAACCGCACGTCGGACAGGCCGAACGTTCGATCACCTGCACGTCCTCGTCCGTCACCTTGTCGTCGGCGGCCGCCACCATGGCATCTACGAGGTCGAGCGCCACCGTCTTGCCATGCAGTACAACCTTGCCGGCTTCCATCGGGCCGCCGGAGACGAAAACGGCCGGGATGTTGAGGCGCATGGCAGCGTTCAGCATGCCGGGGGTGATCTTGTCGCAGTTGGAGATGCACACCATCGCATCGGCACAGTGGGCATTGACCATATATTCCACGGCATCGGCGATGATCTCGCGCGACGGCAGCGAATACAGCATGCCGTCATGGCCCATGGCGATGCCGTCATCCACGGCGATCGTGTTGAACTCCTTGGCCACGCCACCGGCGGCCTCGATCTCGCGAGCCACCAGTTGGCCGAGATCCTTCAGGTGCACATGGCCGGGCACGAACTGCGTGAAGGAATTGACGACCGCAATGATCGGCTTGCCGAAGTCGCTATCCTTCATGCCCGTGGCACGCCAGAGACCGCGTGCACCGGCCATGTTGCGGCCGTGGGTGGTCGTTCTGGAACGGTAAGCAGGCATGGTGTTATCCTCGGGTCAGAATTGTCGGCGCTGTGCGTGGAAATGCTGAAAAAGCGCCCTGTTTTGAGGTTTTCCTACCGCAAACACCGGGAGGTGTCACTATCAGGAGACGCCAAAGCGGTACGCTGGGCCCAACCGGGCGATCACGTGAACGTGGGTTTGTTTTTGCCGTGTCGCGGTGAAACTATTTCCATCCGGTCTGCGTATCAGACATCAGACCCCTTTTTATCCCGCGCAGGAGATCGATCCATGCCGCTTTACCGCCCGCCCCGCATTGCCTCGTCCGAGATCACGCCACAAAACCTCTATCTCTCCCGACGGCATTTCCTCGGAACGGCCGCCGCCGGCCTTGCCTTTGCCGGTGCCGGCAGTGCGCTCGCCGCCCCCCTGAAGGCCAGCCCCAGCGCCTACAAAGTCGAGGACAAACCGACTTCGAAACAGGACGTGACGACCTACAACAATTTCTACGAATTCGGCACGGGCAAGGCCGATCCGGCACGTTACTCCGGCGATTTCAAGCCGACGCCCTGGACGGTCGAGATCGGCGGCATGGTGGCAAAACCGCAGACCATCGACATGGAGACCATCCTGAAGGAGATCCCGATGGAGGAGCGCATCTACCGCATGCGCTGCGTCGAAGCCTGGTCGATGGTCATCCCCTGGATCGGGTTTCCACTGTCGGCCCTTCTCGACCGTGTTGAACCGCTCGGCAGTGCGAAATACGTGGCCTTCGAAACCGTCGTGCGGCCGAAGGAAATGCCCGGACAGAGCGGTTTCTTCCAGCCGCTGGAATGGCCCTATGTCGAAGGCCTGCGCCTCGATGAAGCCCGCCACCCGCTGACAATCCTCGCGACCGGCCTTTACGGCGAAACACTTCCCAACCAGAACGGCGCACCGCTAAGGCTCGTCGTGCCGTGGAAATACGGTTTCAAGGGCGTCAAGTCGATCGTCAAAATCACGCTCACCGACAAGGAGCCGCCGACCACCTGGAACAAGATGGCGCCGCAGGAATATGGCTTTTACGCCAACGTCAATCCGGCCGTCGACCACCCGCGCTGGAGCCAGGCGACCGAACGGCGGATCGGCGAGGCAAACGGCCTGTTCGGCGGCGCGCGTTTGAACACGCTCCCCTTCAACGGTTATGCCGATGAGGTGGCAAACCTCTATGCCGGCATGGATCTGAAGAAGTTCTACTGAACATGGCAGCGCTTTCCATACCACCCCGCTTTCGCGCCCACTCCGTCTGGGCGCTCTATGCGATTGGCCTGCTTCCAGGCCTTTATGCCTTCTACCTCGGCATCAACGGCGGTCTGGGTGCAGATCCGGTGCGCGAATTCGAGCACCGGCTGGGCTTCTGGGCGCTGCGCTTCCTCTGTCTCGGGCTGGCCGTCACACCGCTGCGCGATCTTTTCGGCGTCAACCTGATCGCCTATCGCCGGGCGCTGGGGCTCCTCGCCTTCTATTACGTGCTGGCGCATTTCACGGTCTACCTGACGCTTGACCGAGGTCTGATCCTTTCGTCGATCCTCGGCGACATCCTGAAACGGCCCTATATCATGCTCGGCATGGCGGGGCTTTTGATGCTGATCCCGCTCGCGTTGACCTCCAATCGCTGGTCGATCCGCAAGCTCGGCCCACGCTGGAACCAGTTGCACAAGCTTGCCTATCCGATCCTGCTGGCCGGGCTTCTGCACTATATCCTGTCGATCAAGTCGATCACGCTGGAGCCGGTGATCTACATCGTCATCGTCGTGGCTCTGCTCGGGTACCGGCTTGCACGGCCTCGGCTGATGGACTGGAAACGCGGGCGGCGGGCACCCGTCGCGCGATAGTTCACCCGGACCACCTTCCTTTCCTCCCCGGCTGATTTACCTTCTGTCGCAACTGGCGCAGATTTTTCTCGTTCGTGATGTCGAGTGTGCCAAGCTCCGTTCATTACCGGCGTGGGAGCGCCAGACGTTGCCAGAACACCCCTGAGGAGGAGACGAACATGCGCGTGATGGTATTGGTCAAGGCAACCGAGGACAGCGAGACCGGCATCATGCCGGAACCGGATCTGTTGGAGGCAATGGGCAGGTTCAACGAGGAACTGGTGCAGGCCGGTATCATGCTGTCCGGCGACGGCCTGAAACCATCAAAGCTCGGCAAACGGATCGCTTTTGACGGTGCCGCCCGTCGGGTGATCGACGGACCGTTTGCAGCGACGCGCGAACTGGTGGCCGGCTACTGGATCTGGCAGGTCAAGGACATGGACGAGGCGGTCGCCTGGGTGAAACGCTGCCCCAACCCGATGCCGGGACCAAGCGAAATCGAGATCCGTCCCCTCTACGAGATGGAGGATTTTGCCGACATTTTATAACCGATGATCCGGGGCTGATCGTGGCAAATTGGGTGAAGGGGCGTGTCGTATGACTGCTCAGCGGGACAAGGTGAACCCGGCGAACTGACGGATCTGCGGTCAGCAGACCTCACGCCGTCATTTCGGCGAAAGGATATCGGTCGCATGATGATCTTCGTCCACGCCCTCGATCAGGAAAACAGCACCGTCAGCGTTCTTGGTTCGCAGCGGCAGAATGGTCTGATAGGCGGGCGATGCGTACCAAGATTGCGCCAGAGCCAAATTGGGGAAGGCAATCACGATCAGGTCACCCTTGAACGTTCCTTCCAGCATGTGTTTCTGCCCGCCGTGAACGATGAAGCGCCCGTCGAACGGAGCCAGCGTGGCGTCGATACTTTCGAGATAGGACACGATCGCGGCCCCCATCTCGACATGGTGCAGATAACCAATGGCATAGCACGTCATCGTGTTTCCTTTCAGATCTCGATCAGGCCGCCGCGGCGTGACGCGAACCATTCGAGGCCACCAAAGGCAGCCACGACCATCGCCTGTGAGAGGATGAACATCCAGCCAAAGCCATTCGGGAAGATCAATCCGAACATTGGCAGGGCTACACTAACCAAGACCCAAAGCGCGTTTCCAAGAACGATCATCTGAACCGCAAAGGTCGGGACGATCGGGGTCCGAGCGAAGACCCCAATGAAGCAAGCAATTGGCAACAGGAGGAGCCCGGCCCAGAACAGCAGGGCCGCGGGCACCAACGTGATGCTCGCAATAAATCCAGACGCGAAGACCAGCAGCGCACCCATGATGGCGCAGGTTGCTGCGTCCAAAGCAAGGATGGACTGCAGTGAGCTTTGGCGGAAACGATCGGTCATGACATGTTCCTTCGGTGATGGCCCCTGTTCGCAAGTGCCGGTGCGTCATCATCATCTGACAGCAAAGGACACGCATCAATTACCTCACAGGTAATGGCGCTACCTCGCGTAGCGATGTATCAAACGCCATGGATCAGGATAACAACAGCGTCGGAAGCCTCATTAGGCAGTGGCGACAGCGCCGCCGGTTGACCCAACTTGACCTCGCAGTCGATGCCGAAATATCGCAACGCCATCTCAGTTTCCTGGAATCCGGTCGCTCGCAGCCGAGTCGGGAAGTGCTGATGCAGCTGACAGACAGGCTTGCGGTCCCGTTGCGGGATCGCAATGTGATCCTCAACGCGGCAGGCTATGCCGCTCATTTCCCACAACACCCGCTGGCGGCGCCAGCGCTTCAGGCGGCAAGGGAGGCGATCGAACAGATCTTGCATGGTCATCTCCCCCATCCGGCGCTGGCAGTGGACCGGCATTGGACGCTGATCTCCGCGAATGCGGCGGCAACCGCCCTGATGTCCGGTGTCGCCCCTCACCTTCTGGAAGAGAACCCCAACGTCCTGAGGCTTAGCTTGCATCCGCAAGGGCTGGCACCACGCATCCTTAATCTTGAGGAGTGGCGGAGCCATGTGTTGGCGCGCCTCGGCCACGAGATTGAACGCTCGGCCGATCCGAAGCTGTCGACGCTGATGGACGAATTGAGCGCATATCCCTTCCCAACGTCGGGACGTCACCGCCGTTCAACTCCGAAACAACATCAGGATATCGCGGTTCCTCTGCGGATAAAGAGCGATGCCGGACCATTGTCCTTTTTGAGCACGACAACGGTATTCGGAACCGCCGTCGACGTGACGCTGTCCGAAGTCACCATCGAGGCATTCTTCCCCATGGATGCAGAAACCGCTCGGGCGATGATGAACCTGCATTCACGCGGTGCCGGATATGAACGGCGCTAAAATCACCACGCTCTGTCGCGCAAAACAATAAAGGCCGGGCGATTTCTCACCCGGCCTTTTATCCAAATCCCTTGCGGGAATGACTTATGCGGCTTCAGCAGCTTCTGCTTCGGCGGCAACGCGAGCCTTGTCGGCTGCGCCCTTGGCATTGACGTCGCGCTCAACGAATTCGATGACGGCGAGCGGGGCATTGTCGCCCTGGCGGAAGCCGGCCTTCATGATGCGCAGGTAACCGCCGTTGCGGCTGGCATAACGCGTGGCAATCGCGTCGAACAGCTTGCGAACTGCGTCGACGTCCTTGATCTGCGAAATGGCCTGACGGCGAGCGTGCAGGTCGCCACGCTTGCCGAGGGTAACCAGCTTCTCGACGATCGGGCGGATTTCCTTCGCCTTCGGGAGCGTGGTGACGATCTGCTCATGGGTGATGAGCGAAGCAGCCATGTTGGCAAACATTGCCTTGCGGTGGCTGGCGGTGCGGTTGAGCTTGCGGCCGGAATTCTGGTGACGCATCTCGTGTCTCCTTTACTTGCAGGCATGCGCCTGCAGTTTAAATGGTTAGTACTGGTCTTCGTAGCGCTTGGCGAGATCTTCGATGTTCTCCGGCGGCCAGGCCGGAACTTCCATGCCCAGATGCAGGCCCATGGATGCGAGAACTTCCTTGATCTCGTTCAGCGACTTGCGACCGAAGTTCGGCGTGCGCAGCATTTCCGCCTCGGTCTTCTGGATGAGGTCGCCGATGTAGACGATGTTGTCGTTCTTCAGGCAGTTCGCCGAACGGACCGAAAGTTCCAGTTCGTCGACCTTCTTGAGGAGCGCCGGGTTGAACGCGAGTTCGGTAACGGCTTCCTCTTCCGTTTCCTTCTGCGGCTCGTCGAAGTTGACGAAGACCGACAGCTGGTCCTGAAGGATACGAGCGGCAAACGCCACGGCGTCCTCGCCCGTGACCGAGCCATCGGTTTCGATGGTCATGGTCAGCTTGTCATAGTCGAGAACCTGGCCTTCACGGGTGTTTTCCACCTTGTAGGACACTTTCTTGACCGGGGAGTAGAGGCTGTCGACCGGAATGAGACCGATCGGGGCATCCTCTGCACGGTTACGTTCGGCCGGGACGTAACCCTTGCCGTTGTTGACCGTGAATTCCATGCGGATTTCCGCACCATCGTCGAGGGTGCAGATCACATGGTCGGGGTTCAGGATCTCGATATCGCCAACCGTCTGGATGTCACCAGCGGTCACGACGCCCGGACCCTGCTTGCGCACGACCATGCGCTTGGCATCATCGCCATCCATCTTGATGGCGATTTCCTTGATGTTCAGCACGATGTCCGTCACATCCTCGCGAACGCCCGGGATGGAGGAGAATTCGTGCAGGACGCCGTCGATCTGAACGGCGGTCACAGCCGCGCCGCGCAGCGACGACAAGAGAACGCGACGAAACGCGACGAAGGGCGTTGCCGAGCGTCAGACCGAAACCGCGTTCCAGCGGTTCTGCGACGAGCGTGGCCTTCGTGCGACCGGACGAGGTGAACTCCACCTTGTTCGGCTTGATCAGTTCCTGCCAGTTCTTCTGGATCATGTGTGTCAAACCTTCCATTCGCTGCCACTATCCAATCGTGGCAACCGAGCATGAGAAGCGCCAAGCAGAGAAGCCTGTCTTGGCGTTACGGCAAAGCCGCCAAACCTCGAAACAACGAAGTAAGGCGGCAGAACCGGAATTCGAACCGGGGCTGTGTTGTCACAGCCGCCGAAAGCATCACATTAGACGCGGCGCTTCTTGCGCGGACGGCAACCGTTGTGCGGGATCGGCGTGACGTCGCGGATGGAGGTGATCATGAAGCCGGCAGCCTGGAGGGCGCGCAGAGCCGATTCACGACCGGAACCCGGGCCGCAAACTTCGACTTCGAGAGACTTCATGCCATGCTCCTGGGCCTTCTTGGCGCAGTCTTCGGCAGCGATCTGGGCAGCGAACGGGGTCGACTTACGCGAACCCTTGAAACCCTTGGCACCAGCAGACGACCAGGCAATCGCATTGCCCTGTGCGTCGGTGATGGTGATCATGGTGTTGTTGAACGTCGAGTTGACGTGTGCAACGCCCGACGAGATATTCTTACGTTCGCGACGGCGGACGCGTGTGGCTTCCTTGGCCATGGTCTTCCTTTCGTTGATATCGTCACCGCCGTAACTCCAGCGGCTCCACCTTTTCAGGCAATAGAAATTAGGCAGCAGCCAATAGCATCCTTTGCTACCGCCTACCGCCTATTGGCTACGCCCGAAAAATTACTTCTTCTTGCCGGCAATCGCCTTCGCCGGACCCTTGCGGGTGCGGGCGTTGGTGTGCGTGCGCTGACCGCGGACCGGCAGGCCGCGACGATGACGCAGGCCGCGATAGCAGCCGAGGTCCATCAGACGCTTGATGTTCATCGCGGTTTCGCGACGCAGATCACCCTCGACCTGATAGTCGCGGTCGATGGTTTCGCGGATCTGAAGGACTTCCGCGTCCGTCAGCTGATGAACGCGACGATCAGCCGGGATACCGACCTTCTCGATGATTTCCTGTGCAAACTTCGGGCCGATCCCGTGAATGTAGGTCAGCGCGATAACAACGCGCTTCGCAGTCGGGATGTTGACGCCAGCGATACGTGCCACGCCTATTCTCCTTGGTTCCAGTTGCCATCCGGCAAGTGGTACTTCTTCCATGAGAGCAGCCACTTGAGGCCGCCAGTTCAAATCTCATCCGAGACAAGTCAACACGACCGGGTCGGATCTCCCTCACGGGAAAATCCGCGCCGATCGCTGTCAAATGTCGCGAGTTGGCGCGGTGTTTAGCGGAATCGGTCCAAAATTGCAACCGGCCCCGCCAAGATTCTTTAACAGCTGGAAAACGATCCACCGATCAGGCGGCCGACTTCTCCAGAACGCCGATAATGGCATTCGTCACCGCATCCACATCGGCCATGCCATCGAGTGCCACAAGCTCGCCCTGCTCTTCGTAATAGGCCGAAAGCGGTGCGGTCTTGGCGCGATATTCGGCAAGACGCTTGCGGAAGGCTTCCGGATTGTCGTCCGAGCGGACCGTGCCGCCGGCTGCAATCGTTTCGGCAACCCGCGATTCGATTCGGCGCACCAGCGCTTCCTCGTCGACCTTCAGCTCGATGACGGCATCAAGCGTCAGGTTCTTTGCCTTCATCGCCTCGGACAATGCCATCGCCTGCGGAACCGTACGCGGGTATCCATCCAGGATGAACCCCTTGCCACAGTCCGCCTCTTCGATGCGCTCGGCCACGATCTGGTTGACGATATCGTCGGAGACGAGACCGCCGGCATCCATCACGGCCTTGGCACGCTTGCCAATCTCCGTGCCCGCGCTGACGGCGGCGCGCAACATGTCGCCGGTCGAAAGCTGCGGGATGCCGTATTTTTCCGTCAGACGCTTTGCCTGGGTCCCCTTACCCGCGCCTGGCGGCCCCAAAAAAATCAGTCTCATCGTCCCCTCTTTCCTCCACGCAACTTGGACTTCTTGATCAGGCCCTCATACTGCTGGGCAATGAGGTGCCCCTGTATCTGTGCTACCGTATCGAGGGTAACACTGACAACGATCAAAAGCGAAGTACCACCAAGGGCTAATGGGATACCGGTGCGCGCAATGAGCGTTTCCGGAAGGATGCAGACGAAGACAAGGTAGATCGCACCGACGACGGTGATTCGCGTCAGAACGTAATCGATGTATTCGGCGGTGCGCTCACCCGGACGGATACCCGGAATGAAGCCGCCATGCTTCTTCAGATTGTCGGCCGTCTCCTTCGGATTGAAGACGATGGCCGTGTAGAAGAAAGCGAAGAAGGCAATCAGCAAGCCATAGAACAGCATGAACAGCGGCTGGCCATGCTGGAGCGAACCGAGAACCATCGTTGCCCAGCCCGGCAGGTTCGTGTTGCCACTGAAGCCTGCAAGCGTTGCCGGCAGAAGCAGCAGCGAGGATGCAAAGATCGCCGGAATGACGCCGGAGGTGTTCAGCTTCAACGGCAGGTGCGACGTATCGCCCTGGAACATCCGGTTGCCGACCTGGCGCTTCGGATACTGGATCAGCAGGCGACGCTGTGCACGCTCGACAAACACGATCAGCGCGATGACGCCGATGGCAATGACAACGACCATCAGAATGAGGGCCGTCGACAGCGCACCCGTGCGGCCAAGTTCCAGCGTACCGGCAAGAGCCTTCGGCAGGCCTGCGGCAATACCGGCGAAGATGATCAGCGAGATGCCGTTACCGATACCGCGCGAGGTGATCTGCTCGCCGAGCCACATCAGGAACATGGTGCCGCCAAGCAGCGTCACGACCGTCGAAACACGGAAGAAGATACCGGGATCGGCGACGATCCCCTGCCCGCTCTCAAGACCCACCGCAATGCCATAGGCCTGCAGCGTGCCGAGCAGAACTGTGCCGTAACGTGTGTACTGGTTGATGATCTTGCGGCCCTGCTCGCCTTCCTTTTTCAAGGCTTCGAGCGAGGGAACGACGGAGGTCATCAGCTGAACGATGATCGACGCGGAAATATACGGCATGATGCCGAGCGCGAAGATCGCCATGCGCTCGACGGCGCCGCCAGCAAACATGTTGAAGAGACCGAGGATGCCACCCGCCTGGCCGCGGAAGGCCTGCGCATAGGCTTCCGGGTTCAGGCCTGGAAGCGGAATATGCGTGCCGAGGCGGTAGACCAGAAGAGCTGCCAGGGTGAACCAGAGGCGCTTCTTGAGGTCGGTGGCCTTCGAGAATGTCGAAAAATTGAGATTGGAGGCCAGTTGTTCAGCTGCAGAAGCCATGCATTTCTCCGCCTGACCAATTCCGGCGGCAAACGATCGGCCCAGCCGGAAAGCAGTCCAAATTCAGTTTCAGAAAACCGGGAGACGGAACGGCTGCCATGCAACCTTGTGCCTCACCCCATTTTCCGCGAAAGCCCGGTTGATACCGTTGGTGCGGCCCAGGCCCGTGAGGCTCACATATGGGAGCAAAATCGCCCGAAGTGAAGCACTCCGGGCGATTCCATATCAGATTATTCGGCGGCTGCCACTGCGGCGACCTTGATCGAACCACCGGCCTTTTCGATCTTCTCGACGGCGGCCTTGGAGGCGCCGGCAACGTCGATCGAAACCTTGGTCGTCAGTTCGCCGTCGGCCAGAACGCGTACACCGTCCTTCGGGCGACGGATGACGCCGGCAGCCTTGAGGGCTGCTGCATCGATCGTGGCCGAAGCGTCGAGCTTCTTCGCGTCGATCGCGGCCTGGATGCGGCCGAGCGATACGGTGACGAAGTCCGACTTGAAGATGTTGTTGAAGCCGCGCTTCGGCAGGCGACGGTAGATGGGCATCTGACCGCCTTCGAAGCCGTTGATCGCTACGCCGGAACGGGCCTTCTGACCCTTGACGCCGCGACCACCGGTCTTGCCCTTGCCGGAACCGATGCCGCGACCAACGCGGATACGGTCCTTCGTGGAGCCTTCGTTGTCTTTGATTTCGTTCAGTTTCATGATCTTAACTCCCGGCTCACTTCTCGTCGACGACGCGAACGAGATGCTGGACAGACCGGATCATGCCACGAACGGAAGGGGTATCTTCCAGCGTGCGAACCCGGTGCATCTTGTTGAGGCCGAGACCGATCAGCGTCTGACGCTGAACAGCAGGCCGGCGAATGGGGCTACCGATCTGCTCGACCGTCACCGTCTTCTTGGTTTCGTTGGCCATCAGTGTAGCTCCTTATTCTTCCGATGCATTGCCGGAAGCGGCACGGCGAGCCTGCAGCGTGGCGTATTTCAGGCCGCGCTGAGCTGCGATGTCCTTCGGGTGCACCTGGTGCTTCAGGGCGTCGAACGTTGCACGAACCATGTTGTACGGGTTCGAGGAACCGGTCGACTTTGCAACGACGTCATGAACGCCGAGCGTTTCGAAAACGGCGCGCATCGGGCCACCGGCGATGATACCGGTACCGGCCTTGGCCGAACGCAGCAGCACCTTGCCGGCGCCGTGGCGGCCATTGACGTCGTGATGCAGCGTACGGCCGTCGCGCAGCGGTACGAAAATCAGATCGCGCTTGGCAGCTTCGGTCGCCTTGCGGATGGCTTCCGGCACTTCGCGTGCCTTGCCATGGCCGAAGCCGACGCGGCCCTTCTGGTCGCCGACGACGACGAGGGCAGCAAAACCGAAGCGACGGCCACCCTTGACGACCTTAGCAACGCGGTTGATGGCGACCAGCTTGTCAACAAACTCGCTGTCGCGCTCTTCACGGCTCGAGCGATCCTCGCGCGAGCCTCTCTTGTCCTGTGCCATTGTCCTGTTCCTTTTTCTTTTCCGGGTGCGAACGGCAGACTTTGAAAAGCCGGCAGACCCGCCATGGGGCATGCCGGCCGGTGAAGGCGTTTAAACGCCTGAATGCCGGACCGCAAGGCCCGGCATCCGATTTTAGAAGCTCAGACCACCTTCACGGGCAGCGTCGGCAAGAGCCTTGACGCGGCCGTGATAGAGGAAGGCGCCGCGATCAAACACGACTTCCTTCACGCCGGCTGCAGTGGCGCGCTCAGCAACGAGCTTGCCGACAGCAGCAGCGGCTGCAACGTCGGCGCCCGTCTTCAGAGACGAACGCAGACCGGTGTCCAGCGTCGAAGCGGCAGCCAGCGTGCGGCCGGCAACGTCATCGATGATCTGGGCATAGATGTTCTTCGACGAGCGATGAACCGACAGACGCGGGCGGCCATTGGCAACCGCCTTGAGCTGGCGGCGCACACGGCTCGCGCGCTTTGACAGTACTTCTTTCCTGCTAGCCATTTCGCGTCACCCTTACTTCTTCTTGCCTTCCTTGCGGACGATCCGTTCTTCGGCGTACTTGACGCCCTTACCCTTATAGGGCTCCGGACCGCGGTATTCGCGGATTTCCGCGGCAACCTGACCGACCTGCTGCTTGTTGATGCCGGTCACGACGATTTCCGTCGGCTTCGGAACGGCAATGGTGATGCCCTGCGGCGGCTCGTAAACCACATCGTGGCTGAAGCCGAGCGACAGCTGCAGGTTCTTGCCCTGCATGGCGGCGCGATAACCAACGCCGTTGATTTCGAGCTTGCGCTCAAAACCGTCCTTGACGCCCTTGAACAGGTTCTCGATCATCGTGCGGGACATGCCCCACTTTGCGCGAGCATCCTTGGTTTCGTTGGCCGGAACCACCGAAACGGCATTGTTGTCGAAAGAAAGCTTCACTTCGTCATTCGCAACGAAGACCAGCTCGCCCTTCGGGCCCTTGGCAGTCACCTTCTGTCCTTCGACAGAGGCCGTCACACCTGCCGGAACCTGAACGGGCTTTTTACCGATACGAGACATGTTTCAATCCTGTCTGTTCGTTAAGGAGGGCTCTGACCGATCTTAGAAGACCGAGCAGAGAACCTCACCACCAACGTTCTGTTCGCGCGCCTGATGATCGGCCATCACACCCTTCGGAGTCGAAAGGATGGTGATGCCGAGGCCGTTCGCGACCTGCGGAATGGACTTCACCGAGACATAAACTCGGCGGCCCGGCTTGGAGACGCGGCCGATCTCACGGATGACCGAAGCGCCTTCGTAGTACTTCAGTTCGATTTCGAACTCGGACTTGCCGTTGCCGTAATCGACCTGGGAATATCCGCGGATGTAGCCTTCGGCCTGCAGCACGTCGAGAACGCGTGCACGCAGCTTGGAAGCCGGCGTCGAAACCGACGACTTGCGGCGGGCTGCACCATTGCGGATGCGGGTGAGCATATCGCCCAGAGGATCAGTCATGGTCATTGAACCGTCTCCTTACCAGCTGGACTTCACGATACCGGGAACCTTGCCCAGGTTGCCCAGTTCGCGCAGCGCGATACGGGACATCTTGAGCTTGCGATAGAAGGCGCGCGGGCGGCCAGTCACTTCGCAACGGTTACGGATACGGGTCTTGGAACCATCACGCGGCAGCGAAGCCAGCTTCAAGGTAGCCTTGAAGCGGTCTTCGATCGGCAGATCCTGGTTCATGATGATTGCCTTCAGGGCAGCGCGCTTGGCGGCCTGGTTGGCAACCGTCTTGCGGCGGCGCTTGTTCTTTTCGACTGCGCTTGTCTTCGCCATATCGAGTTCCTTTTCTACGCTCGTCGTTACGGTTACGTACGGAACGGGAAGTTGAACTCTTTCAGGAGAGCCCGAGCTTCGTCGTCCGAGTTTGCCGTCGTGCAAACGATGATGTCCATGCCCCACATCTGATCAACCTTGTCGTAGTTGATCTCCGGGAACACGATGTGTTCCTTGATGCCCATGGCGAAGTTGCCACGGCCGTCAAAGCTCTTCGGATTCAGGCCGCGGAAGTCGCGAACGCGCGGAAGCGCGATGTTGACCAGGCGATCCAGGAATTCATACATGCGAGCGCCGCGCAGGGTCACCTTGGCGCCGATCGGCATGCCTTCGCGGACCTTGAAGCCGGCGATGGAGTTGCGAGCGCGCGTGATGACCGGCTTCTGGCCGGCGATGGCGCCGAGATCGGCGGCAGCAACCGTGGGCTTCTTGGAATCGGCAGTTGCCTCACCCACGCCCATGTTGATGACGATCTTGTCGATCTTCGGGATCTGCATCTCGTTGGCGTAGGAGAACTGCTCCTGCATCGCTGCGCGAATGCGGGATACATATTCCGTCTTGAGACGCGGTTCGTACTTTGCCTCAGCCATCGATGACATCTCCCGTACGCTTGGCTACACGGACCTTCTTGCCATCAACGACGGAGAAGCCAACGCGGGTCGGCTTGCCGTCCTTCGCGACGATCGCGATGTTGGACAGATGGATCGGAGCTTCCTTGTTGATGATGCCGGCTTCCTGGTTCTGGGTCTGGCGCTGGTGGCGCTTTACCATGTTCACGCCACGGACAACCGCGCGATCTTCCTTCGGCATCACTTGAATCACTTCACCGGTGCGGCCCTTGTCCTTGCCGGTGAGTACGACGACGTTGTCGCCCTTGCGGATCTTTTGCATCGCTATCCCGCTCCCTTACAGTACTTCCGGAGCCAGCGAGATGATCTTCATGTGGTTCTTGGCGCGAAGTTCGCGCGGAACCGGTCCGAAGATACGGGTGCCGATCGGCTCTTTCTTGTTATCGATGAGGACCGCTGCGTTGTTGTCGAAGCGGATGACGCTGCCGTCGGGACGGCGGATGTCCTTGGCGGTGCGAACAACGACGGCTTTCATCACGTCGCCCTTCTTGACGCGGCCGCGCGGGATAGCTTCCTTGATCGACACAACGATGATGTCGCCGATGGAAGCATACTTACGCTTGGAGCCGCCCAGCACCTTGATGCACATGACACGACGCGCGCCGGAATTATCGGCAACGTCGAGGTTTGTTTGCATCTGAATCATGTCAGGTCGCCTTCTCGTAATGACCGGAACGGTTGGGCCAAAGCCCCCTTTTCCGGCTCATGGACATATTTTTTTCGTGCGCGGGTGGGGTCTTGCCAAGGTGGTTTCCGAAGCCGGACCTTCCCTGCGCTCTCAAAGCAAAAGAACGCCCGCCGTGCGAGCGTTCTGCGCCAATGCGCTGCTTCATACAGATTTCTGCGGCAGACGCAAGGGCCCGCCGCAGTTCTCTGCGTTTTTTAAGCCTGGGCGGAAATGACCGTCCAGCACTTATCCTTGGAAATCGGCGCGCACTCCTGGATGGAGACGACATCGCCGGTCTTATACTGGTTGTTTTCGTCGTGGGCCTTGTACTTCTTGGAACGACGAACGGTCTTCTGGAGCAGCGGGTGAGCGAATCGACGCTCGACCCGCACAACTACCGTCTTGTCGTTCTTGTCGCTGACCACGACGCCCTGCAGAATGCGCTTCGGCATATTGTTCTTCCCTTAGGCCTTTGCTTCTGCCGCCTTCTGGCGGGCAATGGTTTTCACGCGAGCGATGTCCTTGCGAACTTCAGTGACGCGCGAGGACTTCTCAAGCTGACCGGTGGCCTTCTGGAAGCGCAGGTTGAACTGCTCCTTCTTAAGCTCCGCAAGCTTGTCCTTGAGCTGGTCGGCCGACAGGCCGCGTACTTCTTCGGCTTTCATGTGCCTGACCCCTTACTCTGCGATGCGCTGTACAAAGCGCGTCTTAACCGAGAGCTTGGCGGAACCGAGACGCATCGCCTCGCGGGCGATTTCTTCGGATACACCGTCAATCTCGAACATCATGCGGCCGGGCTTGACCTTGCATGCCCAGTATTCCACCGAACCCTTGCCCTTACCCATACGTACTTCGGTCGGCTTTGCCGTGACCGGAGTGTCCGGGAAGACGCGGATCCAAACGCGACCTGCGCGCTTCATGTAGCGGGTGATCGCACGACGTGCTGCCTCGATTTCGCGAGCGTTGACGCGGTTCGGTTCGAGAGCCTTGAGGCCGAATTCACCGAATGCCAGGTCGAAGCCACCCTTGGCCACACCCTTGATACGGCCCTTGAACTGCTTGCGGTACTTGGTACGCTTTGGCTGCAACATTTTCTTACTTCTCCGAGCTTATCTTTCGCCAGCGCAAATCAAGCGTTTTCGCGGCGACGGTCACGGTCGCGGCTAGCCGGACCCTGCGCATCGCCTTCGAGAGCGCGACGTTCGGAAGCCATCGGATCATGCTCAAGGATTTCGCCCTTGAAGATCCAGACCTTGATGCCGCAGATACCGAATGCGGTTTCGGCTTCCGCCGTCCCGTAGTCGATGTCTGCACGCAGCGTGTGAAGCGGCACGCGGCCTTCGCGGTACCATTCGGTACGAGCGATTTCCGCACCGCCGAGACGACCAGCGCAGGTGATCTTGATGCCTTCGGCGCCGAGACGCATGGCCGACTGAACGGCACGCTTCATGGCGCGACGGAACGCCACGCGGCGCTCCAGCTGCTGGGCGATCGACTGAGCAACGAGCGTTGCGTCGACTTCCGGCTTGCGCACTTCAACAATGTTGAGGTGCGTTTCGGCGGACGTCATGTCGGAAAGCTTCTTGCGGAGCTTTTCGATGTCGGCGCCCTTCTTGCCGATGATCAGACCCGGGCGAGCCGAGTGGATCGTAACGCGGCACTTCTTGTGCGGACGCTCGATGACCACCTTGGCGATGCCGGCCTGCTTCAGCTCGGACATCAGGTAAGCGCGGATCTTCAGGTCTTCGTGCAGCAGCTGGCCGTATTCTGCATTGTCTGCGAACCAGCGGCTGTCCCACGTGCGGTTGATGCCGAGGCGGAAGCCAATCGGATTAATTTTCTGACCCATTATGCGGCCTCCCCTTTTTCCTCGACTTCGCGCACGACGATCGTCAGGTGCGCGAACGGCTTTTCGATGCGGGATGCACGGCCACGGCCACGAGCGTGGAAACGCTTCATGGTGATGGACTTGCCAACGTAAGCTTCCGCCACGATCAGGCTGTCGACGTCGAGGTCGTGGTTGTTTTCGGCGTTGGCGATAGCAGACTCGAGAGTCTTCTTCACCTGATCCGAAATGCGCTTGCGGGAGAACTCGAGTTCTGCGAGCGCGCGGTCAACCTTCTTGCCGCGGATCATGGCGGCAACCAGGTTCAGCTTCTGCGGGCTGACGCGGAGCGTGCGGGCAACGGCCTGGGCCTCGTTGTCCTTCAGCCGGCGTTCGGTCTTAGCCTTCGCCATGATTACTTCCTCTTCGCCTTCTTGTCCGCGCCGTGACCGTAATAGGTCCGGGTCGGAGAGAATTCACCAAACTTGTGGCCGACCATGTCTTCGTTGACGCTGACCGGAACATGCTTGCTGCCGTTGTAGACGCCGAAGGTGAGACCGACGAACTGCGGCAGGATCGTGGAGCGGCGGCTCCAGATCTTGATTACTTCACTGCGGCCGCCCTCGCGAACCTTCTCAGCCTTCTTGAGAAGATATCCGTCAACGAACGGGCCTTTCCAAACTGAACGAGCCATACCTGACTTCCTTCTCTTACTTCTTCAGCTGATGGCGCGAGCGCATGATGAACTTGTCGGTCGACTTGTTCGAACGCGTACGCTTGCCCTTGGTCGGCTTACCCCAGGGGGTAACCGGATGACGGCCACCGGAGGTGCGGCCTTCACCACCACCGTGCGGGTGGTCGACAGGGTTCATGACCACGCCGCGAACGTGCGGGCGCTTGCCGCGCCAACGCGAACGACCGGCCTTGCCATCGTTGATGTTGGTGTGTTCCGGGTTGGACACTGCACCGATCGATGCAAGGCACGTGCCGTGCACCAGGCGCTGTTCGCCGGAGTTCAGACGAAGGATCGCCATACCCTGGTCACGACCGACGAGCTGGGCGTATGCACCAGCCGAACGGGCGATCTGACCACCCTTGCCGGGCTTCATTTCCACGTTGTGGATGATGGAGCCGACCGGGATGTACTGCAGCGGCATGGCGTTGCCGGGCTTCACGTCGACAGCCTTGTCAGACGCGATGACCTTGTCGCCGACAGCCAGACGCTGCGGAGCAAGGATGTAGGCCTGTTCGCCGTCAGCGTAGGATACGAGCGCGATGAACGCGGTGCGGTTCGGGTCGTATTCCAGACGCTCGATCGTGCCCTCGACGTCGAACTTGCGACGCTTGAAGTCGATCAGGCGGTAGGTGCGCTTGTGACCGCCGCCACGAAAACGGACGGTGATGCGGCCGAAGTTGTTACGGCCACCCTTGGAGGACAGGCCTTCGGTCAGTGCCTTGACCGGCTTGCCCTTGAAGAGGCCAGAACGGTCGACAATGACCAGCTGACGCTGGCTCGGTGTCGTCGGGTTAAAGGTTTTCAATGCCATTGTACTTCTTCCCTACCTCAGACGCCCGTCGACACGTCGATGGACTGACCTTCAGCAAGCGTGACGATCGCCTTCTTGACGTCCTTCTGCTTGCCGATGAAGCCGCGGAAACGCTTGGTCTTGCCCAGGCGGACGAGCGTGTTGACGGCCTTGACCTTGACGCCGAAGAGAGCTTCCACGGCGGCCTTGATTTCCGGCTTGGACGCGTCCTTGGCGACGTTGAAGACGACCTGGTTCTGCTCAGAAAGCAGCGTCGACTTTTCGGTGATCGCCGGAGAGACGATCACATCATAGTGGCGAAGATCCGTCATTTGAACCGCTCCTCGAGAGCTTCAACCGCAGCCTTGGAAAGCACGAGCTTGCCACGACGCAGGATGTCGTAAACATTGATGCCCTGAACCGGCAGAACGTCGATATTCGGGATGTTCTGTGCAGCGAGCTTGAAGTTGGTGTCGACTTCCGCACCACCAACAACAAGCGCGTTGGTGAGGCCGAGCGTTGCGAGCGTGCCGGCAACAGCCTTGGTCTTTGCGTCGGCTGCAACGAGCTGATCGACGATGATCAGTTCTTCAGCCTTCAGCTTGGCAGACAAAGCGTGACGGAGCGCCAGAGCGCGCACCTTCTTCGGCAGGTCATGCTCGTGGCTGCGGACAACCGGGCCATGAGCCTTACCACCGCCGCGGAACTGCGGAGCGCGAGCCGAATGGTGACGAGCGCGGCCCGTACCCTTCTGCTTGTACATCTTGGAGCCGGTGCGTGCGACTTCGGAGCGGCCCTTGGACTTGTGAGTCCCCTGCTGCTTCTTGGCGAGCTGCCAGCGTACCATGCGAGCCAGGATATCCTGGCGCGGATCGAGGCCGAAGATCTCATCCGAGAGGGAGACCTTGCCTGCGTCCTTACCCTCAAGGGTCGTGACGTTGAATTCCATGTTCTTAAGGCTCCCTTACTTCGCGGCCGACTTGACGGCGTCGCGGACGATGATCCAGGACCCCTTCGAACCGGGAACGGCGCCCTTGACGAGGATCAGACCGCGGTCTTCATCCGTCGAGACGACTTCGAGGTTCTGGGTGGTGACGCGGGTCTGGCCCATGTGGCCAGCCATGCGCTTGCCCTTCCAAACCTTGCCCGGGTCCTGGTTGTTACCGGTCGAACCGTGCGAGCGGTGCGAAACGGACACACCGTGCGTGGCACGCAGACCGCCGAAGTTGTGACGCTTCATGGCGCCGGCAAAACCCTTACCGATGCTCGTGCCCGTCACGTCGACCAGCTGGCCGGCGGAGAAGTGGCTCGGCGTCAACGACGCGCCGACATCAATGAGGTTGTCGGCATCGACGCGAAACTCGACGAGCTTCTGCTTCGGCTCAACCTGGGCAACCGCGAAATGACCGCGCATACCCTTGCTTGTATTCTTGACCTTGGCCTGGCCTGCGCCAAGCTGAACGGCGGTGTAGCCGTTCTTTTCAACGGTGCGCTGCGCGACAACCTGGCAGTTGTCAACGCGCAGAACCGTTACCGGAACATGTTCGCCGGCGTCGTTGTAGACGCGGGTCATGCCGACCTTCTGTGCAATTACACCTGAACGCATCGGTTCAATCCTTCTCACTCAGCCCGAGGGCAGACCTCAGAGCTTGATTTCCACGTCGACGCCGGCGGCGAGATCGAGCTTCATCAGCGCATCTACCGTCTGCGGGGTGGGATCAACGATGTCGAGCAGGCGCTTGTGCGTGCGCATCTCGAACTGCTCGCGGCTCTTCTTATCGATGTGAGGGGACCGGTTTACCGTAAACTTCTCGATGCGAGTCGGAAGCGGAACGGGGCCCCGGACACTTGCTCCGGTGCGCTTCGCCGTCGACACGATCTCGCGCGTAGAAGCATCGAGGATCCGGTGATCGAACGCCTTCAGGCGAATGCGGATATTTTGGCCGTTCATTCGACGTTATCCTTGTTCTGTTTTCTTCCCCGGCACCAAACGACGGCACAGGGGCGTTTCTCTCTCAAAGGCGGACCACCGGTGTCAAAGATCGAGGGGGACACCGGATCCAGCTCCGCTGGTCCGTATCCCCATCCACTCTTCGGGCCAGAAGCCCACCTTTTGGATTGGTCTGCCTGCCTGAATAAATCGAAGCAGGCGGCAAATCGCGCTCGCGCGCCATTTGCTACATTTTTGTGTCACAAGCAAGGGGCTTTACCCCTCAACCCGCGAACTTTTTTTCAAGCCTTGCAAATCCGGGCGAGGAGATCACCCCTCGCCCGGACCTTCAAAGATTACTCGATGATCGAGGCAACGATGCCGGCGCCGACGGTACGGCCGCCTTCGCGGATTGCGAAGCGCAGCTTTTCTTCCATCGCGATCGGAACGATCAGCTCGACGTCAACGGTGACGTTGTCGCCCGGCATAACCATTTCCGTGCCTTCCGGAAGCGTCACGATACCCGTCACGTCCGTCGTGCGGAAGTAGAACTGCGGACGGTAGTTCGTGAAGAACGGCGTATGACGGCCGCCTTCTTCCTTCGTCAGGATGTAGGCTTCAGCCTTGAACTTCTTGTGCGGCTTGACAGTGCCCGGCTTGCAGAGAATCTGGCCACGCTCAACGCCGTCACGGTTCACACCGCGGATCAGAGCACCGATGTTGTCGCCAGCCTGGCCCTGGTCGAGCAGCTTGCGGAACATTTCAACGCCGGTCACGGTCGTCTTGGAGGTGGCGCGGATGCCGACGATTTCGACTTCTTCGCCAACCTTGACGATACCACGCTCAACGCGGCCCGTCACAACCGTACCACGACCCGAGATCGAGAACACGTCTTCGATCGGCATCAGGAACGGCTGGTCGATCGGACGCTCAGGCGTCGGGATGTAGGCGTCAACCTGGGCCATCAGTTCGCGAACTGCGTCTTCGCCGATCGTCTTGTTCGAATCTTCAAGAGCGGCCAGAGCCGAACCCTTGACGACCGGAACATCGTCGCCCGGGAAGTCGTAGGACGACAGAAGTTCGCGCACTTCCAGCTCGACGAGCTCGAGAAGTTCTGCGTCGTCGACCTGGTCGACCTTGTTCAGGAACACGACGAGTGCCGGAACGCCAACCTGGCGGGCGAGCAGGATGTGTTCGCGCGTCTGCGGCATCGGGCCGTCAGCAGCGGAGCAAACCAGGATCGCGCCGTCCATCTGGGCAGCACCGGTGATCATGTTCTTCACGTAGTCGGCGTGGCCGGGGCAGTCAACGTGCGCGTAGTGGCGGTTGGCCGTCTCGTACTCAACGTGCGCCGTCGAGATCGTGATGCCGCGTGCCTTTTCTTCCGGTGCAGCGTCGATCTGGTCATACGCCTTGAATTCACCGAAGAACTTCGTGATCGCTGCCGTCAGAGACGTCTTGCCATGGTCAACGTGGCCAATCGTGCCGATGTTCACATGCGGCTTGGTACGCTCAAACTTGCTCTTTGCCATTTCAGGCTCTCCATCTGTTTCCCCGCGAAGGGCGGAGCTATTCCTAGGTCTTTTTGTAGGTCAGGGTTACCCCGGTCACTTCTGACCGGAGTACTTTGCCTGGATTTCCTGTGCGACGTTCGTCGGAACCGGAGCGTAGTGATCGAAGACCATCGAGTACTGCGCGCGGCCCTGGGACATGGAGCGCAGGTTGTCGACGTACTTGAACATGTTGGCCAGCGGCACGTGGGCGTTGATGACCACGGCGATACCGCGGCTTTCCTGGCCCTGGATCTGACCGCGACGGGAGTTCAGGTCGCCGATCACGTCACCGACGTAATCTTCCGGCGTCACGACTTCGACCTTCATCATCGGCTCGAGAAGCTGGGCACCAGCCTTCTTGGCCGCTTCACGGAAGCAGGCGCGCGATGCGATTTCGAAGGCGAGAACCGACGAGTCAACATCGTGGAAGGCACCGTCAACGAGGGTCGCCTTGACACCCAGCATCGGGAAGCCAGCGAGCGGACCCGACGACAGAACGCTTTCGATACCCTTCTGAACGCCCGGGATGTATTCCTTCGGAACTGCACCACCGACGATCTTGGATTCGAACTTGAAGTCTTCGCCTTCCGGGTTCGGTTCGAAGATGATCTTGACGCGCGCGAACTGACCGGTACCACCGGACTGCTTCTTGTGCGTGTAATCTTCTTCGTGGGCCTTCGTGATGGTTTCACGGTAGGCAACCTGCGGAGCACCGACGGTGGCTTCAACCTTGAACTCGCGACGCATGCGGTCGACGATGATGTCGAGGTGAAGTTCGCCCATGCCGGCAATGATCGTCTGGCCGGATTCCGTGTCGGTCTTGACGCGGAAGGACGGGTCTTCGGCTGCCAGGCGGTTGAGCGCGAGGCCCATCTTTTCCTGGTCGCCCTTGGACTTCGGCTCGATCGCGATCTGGATGACCGGCTCGGGGAATTCCATGCGCTCAAGGATAACCGGCTTCAGGGGATCGCAGAGCGTGTCACCCGTGGTGGTTTCCTTCAGGCCTGCGAGAGCAACGATGTCGCCTGCAAAGGCTTCTTCGATGTCTTCACGGCTGTTGGAGTGCATCTGCAGCATACGGCCGACGCGCTCGCGCTTGTCCTTGACCGTGTTCATGACCGATGCGCCCTTTTCCAGCTTGCCGGAATAGATGCGGGCGAAGGTGAGCGAACCAACGAAGGGGTCGTTCATGATCTTGAACGCCAGCATGGCGAGCGGCTCGCTGTCGTCGGCATGACGCTCGATCTCGGCTTCGGTCTTGAAGTCGATGCCCTTGATCGCCGGAATGTCGAGCGGCGACGGCAGGTAGTCGACAACCGCGTCGAGGAGCGGCTGAACGCCCTTGTTCTTGAAAGCCGTGCCGCAGAACATCGGGTGGAACTTGACGTCGATCGTGCCGCGGCGAACCAGTTCACGGATCTTGTCGTTGTCCGGCATCTCGCCGTTCAGGTAGGCTTCCATCGCGTCTTCGTCGATCTCGACAACCGTCTCGATCAGCTTTTCACGATATTCTTCGGCCTTCGCCTTCATGTCTTCCGGGATTTCGACGACGTCCCACTGGGCGCCGAGCGATTCGTCGCGCCAGACGAGAGCATTCATCTCGATCAGGTCGACAACGCCCTTGAACTCGGTTTCAGCGCCGATCGGCAGCTGCATGACAACAGCCGTTGCGCCGAGACGGGTCTTGATCATCTCAACCGAGCGGTAGAAGTCAGCGCCGGTCTTGTCCATCTTGTTGCAGAAGATCATGCGCGGAACATGATACTTCTCGGCCTGACGCCAGACGGTTTCCGTCTGCGGCTCAACACCAGCGTTGGCGTCGAGCAGAGCAATCGCACCGTCGAGAACACGCAGCGAACGCTCGACTTCGATGGTGAAGTCGACGTGGCCGGGGGTGTCGATGATGTTGAAGCGACGCATCTTGCCGTCGCGACCCTTCCAGAAGGTCGTGGTCGCAGCGGACGTGATGGTGATGCCACGCTCCTGCTCCTGCTCCATCCAGTCCATGGTCGCGGCGCCGTCATGGACTTCGCCGATCTTGTGCGACTTACCGGTGTAGTAGAGGATACGCTCGGTGGTCGTCGTCTTGCCGGCGTCAATGTGCGCCATGATACCGAAATTACGGTAGTCTTCGATTTTATACTCGCGAGCCATAGGACTGCCTTTCGAATTTCGATCGGATCTTAATTACCAACGGTAGTGCGAGAATGCGCGGTTCGCGTCGGCCATCTTGTGGGTGTCTTCGCGCTTCTTGACGGCGCTGCCACGGTTGTTGGCGGCATCCATCAGTTCGCCCGACAGACGGTCGATCATGGTGGTTTCGTTGCGCTTGCGTGCAGCTGCGATCAGCCAGCGAATGGCGAGAGCCTGGCGGCGCTCCGGACGAACATCGACCGGAACCTGGTAGGTAGCACCACCAACGCGGCGCGAACGAACTTCAACGTGCGGAGCGACGTTTTCCAGCGCCTGATGGAAAACCTGCAGCGGCTCCTGCTTGGCCTTGCCCTGGACCGAGTCGAAGGCACCGTAAACGATGCTTTCTGCTACCGACTTCTTGCCGTGCAGCATGATGGCGTTCATGAACTTCGTGACAACCAGATCACCGAACTTCGGATCCGGGTTGATTTCACGCTTCTCTGCTCTGTGACGTCTGGACATATGTTTGTCTCTTTAAATGCGACGAAGGCGCCTTAACACGCGGAGGACCTCGCGCGGCGCCGGGATCTGGGTGAATTACTTCGGACGCTTCGCGCCGTACTTCGAGCGGCGCTGCTTGCGGTTCTTGACACCCTGGGTATCGAGAACACCGCGGATGATGTGGTAACGCACACCCGGCAAGTCCTTTACGCGGCCGCCACGGATCATGACGACGGAGTGTTCCTGCAGGTTGTGACCTTCACCCGGAATGTAGCCAATGACTTCAAAGCCATTGGTCAGACGGATCTTGGCGACCTTACGCAGAGCCGAGTTCGGCTTCTTCGGGGTCGTCGTGTAGACGCGGGTGCAAACGCCGCGCTTCTGCGGGTTTTCCTGCAGTGCAGGCACCTTGTTGCGCTTTACCTGTGCCTGGCGGGGCTTACGGATCAGCTGGTTTACGGTAGGCATATACCCATCCCTTGCAAAATCTTGTCTCAAGACCCTCCACAAGGGAGAGCCACTGTTTCGCCGTCTCCGGCCACGGCACACATTTCAACATGCGCGAAACGTGGCCCAGCCGGATCTTTCCGGTGGACCACATAAAGCAGAGGACGCATCACGTGCGTCATGCGTGCAGCATACCTGTCTTCAACGTGCGTTTTGGACGCTTGTTTGAGGCCAAGAGAGGAACAGGCGTTCCAAACGGGCAAGCCTCACATAGCTTCCGATGCGGGGCGTTTACTGTTTTACCCCGGTCCCGTCAAGGGCCGGCCGCAAAGAAAGTCCCCGAAGCGCCTGCGATACAAGCGCTCTCGAACCAGCCTAGGCCTGTTGCTCGCTGTTTTCGTCACAAGAGATCATTAACCATTGGCACTGGATTGGCAAGTCCGAGCGCCCGCCCTGGCCCGTCCGCGCACGTGCCGGATGTCCCTGTGTCCCGGGCTGAACGTGTGATTCCCCGCCGCATTTCCGTGCAACCCCCGCCCAAGCCAGCGACTTGGCGCGAAATCCCCTCGACCGCATGGGTTTCCATCATCGGCTCTTGGTATAAGTATCCCTGACAGAAGTCGGCTACATCCTGAGTCGGCCCGTTCTCGAACCAGGAGTGAATCGGAATGATCACCTCGCCCGACAATGACAACAACTTCGATTCGCCCATGGTCTTCATCATCATCGGCAAGGGATACGAGACGAAGGACAGCGCCGGCACGGAGCTGCACATCCTTCTGACCGCCCCCGACGACGACACGGCCGTTCGCGAGGCGCTGAACGCACTCTCCGAGGAAGGTTTCATCGAAGCCGATCTCGACCAGATCGGTGTCCTGACCGAGGAACCGGTCGAGGAGCCGCACGCAGCGGCCTATCAGGGCGCCCTGGAGGGCGAAGTCTCGATCATCCGGTTCGGATAAGCTTTCGGCGCAAACGCCGCCCGCCCCCAACCAGCCGCCCCTGTGGTGTCACGCCGTCGGATCTCCCGGCGGCGTTTTCTTTTGTGACGAGCCGCAATGGACAAAGAAAAAAGCGCCCGGATTTCTCCAGGCGCTTTTCTGATGTCGGTTGGATGGCAGGGCGGCAGACCGCCCTCGCCTTTCCTTATTCGGCAGCCGGAACAGTGTCCGAGCCGGCCATGTTCTGCAGCATCGGCGTTGCGCTCGATGCTCCGGTCGACTTGCGGCGCTCGTCGAGGATCATCTCGTCGCGGCCGGTGGCGATGCGGCGGATCTGCGTCATGGTGCCGCCGGTACCAGCCGGGATGAGGCGGCCGACGATGACGTTTTCCTTGAGGCCCTGCAGCGTGTCCATCTTGCCGGCAATTGCCGCTTCCGTGAGAACCTTGGTGGTTTCCTGGAAGGAGGCGGCCGAGATGAAGGACGGCGTCTGCAGCGATGCCTTGGTGATGCCGAGCAGAACCGGCTCGCCGAAGGCCGGCTTCTTGCCTTCCTCGATGAGACGCTCGTTGGCATCGTCCAGTTCGATGCGGTCGACATTGTCGCCCACGATGTACTGGCTGTCGCCCGAGTCGGTGATCTCGACCTTCTGCAGCATCTGGCGAACGATCACCTCGATGTGCTTGTCGTTGATCACAACGCCCTGCAGTCGGTAGACTTCCTGGATTTCGTTCACGAGGTAGGAAGCAAGTGCCTCCACGCCCTTGATCGCCAGAATGTCGTGCGGCGCCGGGTTACCGTCGAGGATGTAGTCACCCTTTTCGATATAGTCGCCGTCCTGAAGGTGGAAGGGCTTGCCCTTCGGGATCAGGTACTCGACCGGCTCGACACCGTCTTCCGCCGGCTCGATCATCACGCGACGCTTGTTCTTGTAGTCGCGGCCCATGCGAACCGTACCATCGATCTCTGCGATGATGGCGTGGTCCTTCGGACGGCGAGCTTCGAACAGTTCGGCAACGCGCGGCAGACCACCGGTAATGTCCTTGGTCTTGGCGCTTTCCATCGGAACACGCGCAAGGACGTCACCCTGGCTGACCTTGTTGCCCGGCTCGACCGACAGGATCGCGTCGACGGAGAGCATGAAGCGGGCTTCGCCACCACGGGCGAGCTTCATGATCGAACCGCTGGCGTCCTTGATGACGATCGCCGGCTTCAGGTCGTTGCCACGCGGGGTCGAACGCCAGTCGATAACCTGACGCTTCGTGATACCGGTGGATTCGTCGGTCGATTCCAGAACCGAGACGGAGTCCACGACATCTTCGAATTCGACCGTACCCGCCACTTCGGTGAGCATCGGGCGGGTGTAGGGATCCCACTCCGCCAGACGCTGACCGCGCTTGACCTTGTCGCCATCGTCGACGAACAGCTTCGAACCGTAGGCGACGCGCTGCGAGGAACGCTCGACGCCACGCTCATCGAGGATCGTGACGGCCATGTTGCGGCCCATGGCCACAAGATTGCCTTCCGAATTGCGAAGCGCGTTACGGTTCTTGATCTGGATCGTACCCTCGTAAGAGGCTTCCAGGAACGACTGGTCGACCACGTTTGCCGTACCACCAAGGTGGAACGTACGCATGGTGAGCTGCGTGCCCGGCTCGCCGATCGACTGAGCCGCGATGACGCCGACGGCCTCGCCCATGTTGACGGGCGTACCACGCGCCAGGTCGCGACCGTAGCAGACCGAGCAGACGCCCGTCTGGACTTCGCAGGTCAGCGCCGAACGGATGCGGATCGACTGGATACCGGCCTTCTCGATCTCGACCACATGCGGCTCGAGGATCATCTGACCGGCATCGACGATACGCTCGCCGGTGACCGGATGATCGATATCGTCGAGCGCGGTGCGGCCAAGAACACGCGCACCGATGGAGGCGACGACCTGACCGGCGTCAACGATCGCCGTCATGGTCAGGCCCTTGTCGGTGCCGCAATCGACCATGTTGACGATGCAGTCCTGTGCCACGTCGACGAGACGACGGGTCAGGTAACCGGAGTTCGCAGTCTTCAGAGCCGTGTCGGCCAGACCCTTACGGGCACCGTGGGTCGAGTTGAAGTACTCGTTAACGGTGAGGCCTTCCTTGAAGTTCGAGATGATCGGCGTCTCGATGATTTCACCCGACGGCTTCGCCATCAGGCCGCGCATGCCGCCCAGCTGGCGCATCTGGTTCGGAGAACCGCGGGCACCCGAGTGGGACATCATGTAGATCGCATTCATCGGCTTCTGGCGACCGGTCTCGGCGTCGAATTCGACGGCCTTAATACGGGCCATCATGTCTTCGGCGACCTTTTCGGTGGCCTTGCCCCAGGCGTCAACGACCTTGTTGTACTTTTCGCCCTGAGTGATCAGGCCGTCATTGTACTGCTGTTCGTATTCCTTCACCAGGCTTTCGGTCTCGCCGACGATCTTCGCCTTGGTTTCCGGAATGATCATGTCGTCCTTGCCGAACGAGATGCCGGCGCGGCAGGCATGGGTGAAGCCGAGCTGCATGATGCGGTCGCAGAAGATGACCGTGTCCTTCTGGCCGCAATGACGGTAGACCGTGTCGATCATCTTGGAGATGTTCTTCTTGGTCATTTCCTGGTTGCAGATGTCGAAGGGCACCTTGCCGTTCTTCGGCAGGAGCTCGCCGATGATCATGCGGCCGGGCGTCGTTTCATAGATCTTCGAATAGGGCTTGCCCTCTTCGTCGACCGACTTAAAGCGACCGCGGATCTTGGCGTGCAGCGTCACGACCTTGTTTTCGAGCGCATGGTGCAGTTCGCCCATGTCGGAGAAGGCCATGCCTTCGCCCGGCTCGTTCTGGTTCATGATCGACAGATAGTAGAGACCGAGAACCATGTCCTGCGACGGAACGATGATCGGCGCGCCGTTGGCCGGGTGCAGGATGTTGTTGGTCGACATCATCAGCACGCGGGCTTCCAGCTGGGCTTCCAGCGAGAGCGGCACGTGAACAGCCATCTGGTCACCGTCGAAGTCGGCGTTGAAGGCCGTGCAGACGAGCGGGTGCAGCTGGATGGCCTTGCCTTCGACCAGGATCGGTTCGAAGGCCTGGATCCCCAGGCGGTGCAGCGTCGGTGCGCGGTTCAAGAGAACCGGATGCTCGCGGATGACCTCGTCGAGGATATCCCAGACTTCCGGCTTTTCCTTTTCAACCAGCTTCTTGGCCTGCTTGACGGTCGAGGAGTAACCCTTGGCGTCGAGGCGGGCGTAGATGAACGGCTTGAACAGTTCGAGCGCCATCTTCTTCGGCAGGCCGCACTGGTGCAGCTTCAGTTCCGGACCGGTCACGATGACCGAACGGCCGGAATAGTCGACGCGCTTGCCGAGCAGGTTCTGGCGGAAACGGCCCTGCTTGCCCTTCAGCATGTCGGAGAGCGACTTCAGCGGACGCTTGTTGGCGCCCGTGATGACGCGGCCACGGCGGCCGTTGTCGAACAGCGCGTCCACAGATTCCTGCAGCATGCGCTTTTCGTTGCGGATGATGATGCCCGGCGCGCGCAATTCGATCAGGCGCTTCAGACGGTTGTTACGGTTGATGACGCGGCGGTAGAGATCGTTGAGGTCCGACGTCGCGAAACGGCCGCCATCGAGCGGAACCAGCGGGCGCAGGTCCGGCGGGATGACCGGAACGACCTTCATGATCATCCATTCCGGGCGGTTACCGGATTCGATGAAGTTTTCAACGATCTTCAGGCGCTTCATCAGCTTCTTCTGCTTCAGATCCGACGTGGTGTCGGCGAGATCCGAGCGCAGATCGCCTGCGAGCTTTTCGAGGTTCATCGAAGCCAGCATTTCATAGATGGCTTCGGCGCCGATCATGGCGCTGAACTGGTCTTCACCATATTCGTCGATCGCCAGCATGTACTCCTCTTCGGAGAGCAGCTGGTGTTCCTTGAGCGCGGTCAGGCCCGGTTCGGTGACGATATAGTTTTCGAAGTAGAGAACCCGCTCGACATCCTTCAGCGTCATGTCGAGAAGCGTTGCGATACGCGAGGGAAGCGACTTCAGGAACCAGATATGGGCAACCGGAGCGGCAAGCTCGATATGGCCCATACGCTCACGGCGAACGCGCGAGAGCGTGACTTCCACGCCGCACTTTTCGCAGATGATGCCCTTGTACTTCATGCGCTTGTACTTGCCGCACAGGCATTCGTAGTCCTTGATGGGCCCGAAGATGCGCGCGCAGAACAGGCCGTCGCGTTCCGGCTTGAACGTACGGTAGTTGATGGTCTCCGGCTTTTTGATTTCGCCGTAGGACCAGGAGAGAATCTTCTCAGGGGACGCGATCGAGATACGGATCGAGTCGAACTGCTGCGCAGGCACCTGCGGGTTGAAAAGATTCATGACCTCTTGGTTCATGCCTATCTCCTTATGGGGCGATCAGCCCTCAGCTTGCAGATGGTCCGGCCCTATTGATCCCGGGAGGCCGGCCACTGCCTAAAACGGTCATAGCCGCGAAATGCGGCGAAATTCCCCTGCCCGATGAATGGTTTCCAGCGGGTGGGGCAGCGCGCGCCGTCAAGGCGCGCGCTCCAGTCGTTTTGCTTACTCGGCTGCGTCCGGCAGCGAACCAGCGTCGGACGGATCGATCTTCGAGTTCTCGAGTTCGACGGAAAGGCCCAGCGAGCGCATTTCCTTGACGAGAACGTTGAAGCTTTCCGGAATACCGGCCTCGAAGGTGTCGTCGCCGCGGACGATCGCTTCGTAGACCTTGGTACGGCCAGCCACGTCGTCCGACTTCACCGTCAGCATTTCCTGCAGGGTGTAGGCGGCGCCGTAGGCTTCGAGTGCCCAGACTTCCATTTCCCCGAAGCGCTGACCGCCGAACTGCGCCTTACCACCCAGCGGCTGCTGCGTGACGAGCGAGTAAGGACCGATCGAACGGGCGTGGATCTTGTCGTCGACCAGGTGGTTCAGCTTGATCATGTACATGTAGCCGACCGTGACCTTGCGGTCGAAGGGCTCGCCGGTACGACCGTCATAAAGCACGGACTGACCGGATTCATGCAGACCAGCCTTCTTCAGCATGGCAGCGACGTCGGGCTCATGGGCACCGTCGAAGACCGGCGTTGCGATGGATACGCCACGCTTTGCTTCTTCGGCGAGCTTCACCAGCGATTCGTCGTCGAAACGGGCGACTTCGTCGTGCGATTCCGACGCATAGATCTCCGTCAGCTCGCTGCGCAGCTCGCTGATGTCCATGGTCTTGCGATACTCTTCGAGCATCTCGCCGATCTTCTTGCCCATGCCGGCGCAAGCCCAGGCCAGATGCGTCTCGAGGATCTGACCGACGTTCATGCGCGACGGAACGCCAAGCGGGTTCAAGCAGATGTCGACATGGGTTCCGTCTTCGAGGAACGGCATGTCTTCGACCGGCACGATACGCGAGACGACACCCTTGTTGCCGTGACGGCCGGCCATCTTGTCGCCCGGCTGGATCTTGCGCTTCACAGCGACGAAGACCTTGACCATCTTCATGACGCCCGGAGGCATTTCGTCGCCACGCTGGACCTTTTCGACCTTGTCCATGAAGCGCTGTTCAAGGCGCGACTTGGATTCGTCGTACTGGCCACGCAGGGCTTCGATCTCGGCCTGGACCTTCTCGTCCTCGACGGCGAACATCCACCACTGCGAACGCGGGTATTCGGAAATGACCGCGTTGTTCAGCTCGACGCCCTTCTTGAAGCCCTTCGGGCCGGCAACCGAGACCTGACCGCGCAGCATGTCGAGCAGACGGCCGTAGACGTTACGGTCGAGGATCGCCTGTTCGTCGTCACGGTCCTTGGCGAGGCGTTCGATTTCCTCGCGTTCGATCGCCATCGCACGTTCGTCCTTCTCCACGCCATGGCGGTTGAAGACGCGAACTTCGACGACGGTGCCGAAGGTGCCGGGCGGCATGCGCATGGAGGTGTCGCGGACGTCGGAGGCCTTTTCACCGAAGATGGCGCGCAGGAGCTTTTCTTCCGGCGTCATCGGGCTTTCGCCCTTCGGAGTGATCTTGCCGACCAGGATATCGCCCGGCTGCACTTCCGCACCGATGTACACGATACCGGCTTCGTCGAGGTTCTTCAGCGCTTCTTCCGAAACGTTCGGAATGTCGCGGGTGATTTCTTCCGGACCAAGCTTCGTGTCGCGCGCCATCACTTCGAATTCCTCGATGTGGATGGAGGTGAACACGTCGTCGGAAACGATACGCTCCGACATCAGGATCGAGTCTTCGTAGTTGTAGCCGTTCCAGGGCATGAAGGCGACGAGCGCGTTGCGGCCGAGCGCCAGATCGCCGAGGTCCGTCGACGGACCGTCTGCGATGATGTCACCCTTGGCAATCACGTCACCGACATTCACCAGCGGGCGCTGGTTGATGCAGGTGTTCTGGTTCGAACGCTGGAACTTCTGCAGGCGGTAGATGTCAACGCCGGACTTACCGGCATCGAGATCTTCCGTCGCACGGATAACGATACGCGTCGCGTCGACCTGGTCGACCACACCGCCACGACGGGCAGCGATGGCAGCACCGGAGTCGCGGGCCACGACCGGTTCCATGCCGGTTCCGACGAACGGAGCCTCGGCACGCACCAGCGGCACGGCCTGACGCTGCATGTTCGAGCCCATGAGCGCGCGGTTGGCGTCGTCGTTTTCCAGGAACGGAATGAGAGCGGCGGCAACGGACACGAGCTGCTTCGGCGAGACGTCCATCAGGTTGATGTTGTCGCGCGGTGCGAGCATGACTTCGCCCGAATGACGGCAGACGACGAATTCGTCCGCGAAGGACCCATCGCTGTTCAACGCGGCATTCGCCTGTGCAACGTAATACTTCGCCTCTTCCATGGCGGAGAGGTAGATCACGTCGTTGGTCACCTTGCCGTCGATGATCTTGCGGTACGGGCTTTCGATGAAGCCGTACTTGTTGACGCGGGCAAAGGTGGCAAGCGAGTTGATCAGACCGATGTTCGGGCCTTCCGGCGTCTCGATCGGGCAGATACGGCCGTAATGGGTCGGGTGAACGTCGCGGACTTCGAAGCCGGCGCGCTCGCGGGTCAGACCACCCGGGCCAAGAGCCGAAAGACGGCGCTTGTGGGTGATTTCCGACAGCGGGTTCACCTGGTCCATGAACTGCGACAGCTGCGAGGAGCCGAAGAATTCGCGAACGGCAGCGGCTGCCGGCTTCGCGTTGATCAGGTCCTGCGGCATCACGGTATCGATTTCGATCGAGGACATACGTTCCTTGATCGCACGCTCCATGCGCAAGAGACCCAGACGGTACTGGTTCTCCATCAGCTCGCCGACAGAACGAACGCGGCGGTTGCCGAGGTTGTCGATGTCGTCGATTTCGCCCTTGCCGTCGCGCAGGTCGACCAGCATCTTGACGACAGCCAGGATGTCTTCCTTGCGCAGCGTGCGCACGGTGTCCGGGCAATCGAGATCAAGGCGCATGTTCATCTTGACGCGGCCAACGGCGGAGAGGTCGTAACGCTCCGCATCGAAGAACAGCGAGTTGAACATGGCTTCCGCGGATTCCATGGTCGGCGGTTCACCCGGACGCATGACACGATAGATATCGAACAGCGCGTCCTGGCGGTTTTCGTTCTTGTCCGCAGCAAGCGTGTTGCGGATGTAGGCGCCGACATTGATATGGTCGATGCCGAGAACCGGGATTTCGTCGAAACCGGTTTCCAGGATCTTCGGAAGGTTCTTCTCGTCGATCTCCTCGCCGGCTTCCATGTAGATTTCGCCGGTTGCCATGTTGACGAGGTCTTCGGCCAGGAAGTTGCCGTAGAGATCGTCGTTGGTGGCCTTCAGAGCCTTCAGGCCCTTGTCGGAGAGCTGACGCAGCAGACGCGGGGTCAGCTTCTTGCCGGATTCGACAACCACTTCGCCGGTATCGGCGTCGATCATGTCGGAGAGCGTCTTGGCACCCTTCAGCGCTTCCGGCTGGAAGGGAATACGCCAGCCGTCGCCGGACCGCTCGTAGGTGGCCTTCGTGTAGAAGGTCGACAGGATGTCCTCGCCATCCATGCCGAGCGCCATCAGAAGTGAGGTCACGGGGATCTTGCGGCGGCGGTCGATACGGGCGTAGACGATGTCCTTGGCGTCGAACTCGATGTCGAGCCAGGAACCGCGATACGGAATCACGCGGGCGGCAAACAGCAGCTTGCCCGACGAATGGCTCTTGCCCTTGTCGTGGTCGAAGAACACGCCCGGCGAGCGGTGCATCTGGGACACGATGACGCGTTCGGTGCCGTTCACGATGAACGTCCCGTTGTCGGTCATCAGCGGCATGTCGCCCATATAGACGGACTGTTCCTTGATGTCCTTGATGGACTTCGAGCCGGTATCCTCATCGATATCGAATACGATGAGGCGCAGCGTCACCTTCAGCGGAGCCGCATAGGTGAGATCGCGCTGGCGGCACTCTTCCACGTCGAACTTCGGCGGTTCGAACTCGTAGGACACGAATTCCAGCATGGAGGCGCCGGAAAAATCGGTGATGGGGAACACCGACTTGAAAACGGTATTCAGCCCCTCATCGGGGCGACCGCCTTCCGGCTCCTCGACCATGAGGAACTGATCATAGGATGCCTTCTGAACCTCGATGAGGTTCGGCATTTCGGTAACTTCGGGGATCTTTCCGAAAAACTTGCGTACGCGCCTGCGACCGTTGAACGAAAGGGTCTGAGCCATCGTCGCTCCTTCAAAAATTGCATCCGGGCCTGCAACGGACGGGGCACGCTGGCCAGTCGACCCCGTCTATCATGGGTTTTGTTCAATCTCGTTCCGTCACTCGGTCCGCCGGCCGGATTGCCGTGCATCACGAAGCGAAACCATCCTCTTGAAGAACCCATTACCCAAAAGCCGTTTCACCGGCTTTTGGGTAATCAGGTCCAGAGAAATGAACAATGGAAGAGGGCAAAAGTGCCCTCTTCCACCGCATTTCGATATTACTTAACGTCGACCTTAGCGCCGGCGTCTTCGAGCTTCTTCTTGATGTCAGCAGCTTCGCCCTTGGAGACGGCTTCCTTGACAGCCTTCGGAGCGCCTTCGACGAGGTCCTTGGCTTCCTTGAGGCCCAGGCCGGTGATGGCGCGGACTTCCTTGATGACGTTGATCTTGTTGGCGCCGGCATCCGTCAGGATGACGTCGAACTCGGTCTTTTCTTCTTCAACAGCAGCCGGAGCAGCAGCGCCGCCAGCAGCAGCAACGGCTACCGGAGCAGCAGCGGAAACGCCCCACTTCTCTTCGAGCAGCTTGGAAAGCTCAGCAGCTTCCAGAACGGTCAGCGAGGAGAGGTCTTCTACGATCTTAGCGAGATCAGCCATTTTGATAGTTCCTTGTATGTTCGGTTCGAACTGGTTGGTTTGTTACAGCGAAAAACCGCCTCAAGCGGCTTCGTCCTTCTTTGCGTAGGCCGCAAAAACGCGGGCGAGCTGAGCTGCCGGTGCCTGAACGACGCCTGCGATGCGGGTTGCCGGGGTCTGAATCATACCCAGCAGCTTTGCACGCAGTTCGTCCAGCGAAGGCAGGGTCGCAAGCGACTTGACGCCTTCCGCGTTAAGCGTGGTCGAGCCCATGGCGCCACCCAGAACAACGAGCTTGTCGTTGGTCTTGGCGAAATCCATGACGACCTTGGGAGCCGTGATCGGGTCGGCGCTGTATGCAATCAGCGTCTGGCCCTTGAAGAGATCGATCATCCCTTCCGACTCCGTGCCCTGAAGAGCGATCTTGGCCAGACGGTTCTTCGCGACTTTGACGGTGCCGCCAGCCGCGCGCATCTTCGAACGGAAGTCGTTCATCTGCGCAACGGTGACACCAGCATAGTGGGCCACGACAACCGAACCAGAAGCCTTGAAGACTTCGTTCAGCTCCGTGACGAATTCGCGTTTTTCCGCTCTTTCCACTGTCTGTCTCCAGTTGACAGGACCGATCGAAGGATCGGGACCTGCCGGGTTGCCTTTGCCCCAAGGGATCTCATTTTCAAGATCCCGAGCGGCGCTCGAGGATCCTGTCCCCCCGCACTTGAGCCCGAAGGCTCATGGCACAAGGCACATCAGGTTCGAACCGGAACCCTCAGGGGCGCATCACGCGCGCCTGTTGAAAATCCAGGTCTTACCCGTCTCATGCAGGTCATACGATTAAGGTCGAAACCACCCACAATCTCGGACAGGAGTATCCGGGTTTCCCCGGATCTTTCCGGGCCCGAAGGCCCGGAAATTCTTGCTCATACGACAAGGCCCGAAAGCCTTGCCGCGAAAAACTTAAGCGAGGACCGTCGACGGCTCGACGCGCACGCCCGGACCCATGGTCGAGGACAGCGCAACGCGCTTGACGTAGTTGCCCTTGGCGCCAGCCGGCTTTGCCTTCAGAACAGCATCGGCGAATGCCTTGATGTTCTCTTCCAGAGCCTTGGCTTCGAACGAGGCCTTGCCGATACCGGCATGGATGATACCAGCCTTTTCGACGCGGAACTCGACGGCGCCGCCCTTGGAGGCCTTTACCGCACCGGCAACATCCATGGTGACCGTGCCGACCTTCGGGTTCGGCATCATGCCACGCGGGCCGAGAACCTTACCGAGACGACCGACGAGCGGCATCATGTCCGGGGTCGCGATGCAGCGATCGAAGTCGATCTTGCCGCCCTGGACGATTTCGACGAGGTCTTCGGCGCCAACGACGTCTGCACCGGCAGCCTTGGCTTCGTCAGCCTTGGCGCCACGTGCGAAGACGGCGACGCGAACGTCGCGGCCGGTGCCGTTCGGCAGGTTGACAACGCCGCGAACCATCTGGTCGGCATGACGCGGGTCAACGCCGAGGTTCATGGCGATTTCGATGGTTTCGTCGAACTTCGCGGTTGCGCGGTCCTTGACGAGCGAGATGGCGTCGGAAAGAGCAACCAGCTTCGTCGGATCAATGCCTTCGCGGGTCTTCTGAATACGCTTTGCAAGCTTTGCCATGATCAAGCCACCACTTCCAGGCCCATGGAGCGGGCAGAGCCCTCAACCATCAGCATTGCGCCTTCGACGTCAGCCGCGTTCAGATCCTTCATCTTGGCTTCAGCGATCGCACGGACCTGAGCCTTGGTGATGGTGCCGGCCTTGGCGCCCTTGCCAGGCGTCTTGGAACCGGACTGGATCTTCGCTTCCTTCTTCAGCCAGTAGGTGACCGGCGGCTGCTTCATCGCGAAGGTGAAGGACTTGTCCTGGTAATAGGTGATGACGACCGGGATCGGCATACCCTTTTCCATTTCCTGCGTGGCGGCGTTGAACGCCTTGCAGAATTCCATGATGTTGATGCCACGCTGACCAAGTGCGGGACCAATCGGCGGGGACGGGTTAGCGGACCCTGCCTTGACCTGCAGCTTGAGCTGGCCGGCGACTTTCTTAGCCATTTCTCTGCCTTTCTAATCAGACCGGTTGCCCGGCCCATGTGCCACCCGACTGGGGTGACGGCTGCGGTTGCGTGGTTCGGATTAACGCGCCCGGCTATCAGGCGGCACCTCCCACGCGCGATTCGGGGATTTCTCCCCGCGTCGGATCAGACCTTTTCGACCTGACCGTATTCAAGCTCGACCGGCGTCGCGCGGCCGAAAATGGACACCTCGACCTTGAGGCGCGAACGCTCTTCATCGACATCCTGAACGATGCCGTTGAACGAAGCGAAGGGACCGTCCGAAACACGGACCTGCTCGCCGATTTCGAAGGAGATCGACGCCTTCGGACGCTCGACACCCTCCTGGACTTGGCCCAGGATTCGGTCGGCTTCATAATCCGGAATCGGAACAGGCTTATTGTCGGACCCGAGGAACCCGGTGACCTTCGGCGTGTTCTTGATGAGGTGATAAGCCTCATCGGTCAGGTTGGCGCGCACCAGAACATAGCCGGGGAAAAACTTCCGCTCGCTATCGACCTTGCGGCCGCGGCGCACTTCGACAACCTTTTCGGTCGGCACCAGAATCTTCTCGAACAGATGCTCCAAGCCCTTCTGGCGAGCCTTGTTCTCGATGTCTTCCGCAACCTTCTTTTCAAAATTCGAATACGCGTGGACGATGTACCAACGTGCCGCCATTTTCATCTCCACAGAATTCAGATGCTGATATTCAGCACGAGGCTGATCAGCCAGCCGATCAACTGGTCGGCAGCGAAGAAAAACAGCGCAGCAAAGATAACCATCACCAGCACCATGGCCGTGGAGATCATCGTCTCACGACGCGAAGGCCAGGTTACTTTCGACGTCTCGGCGCGAACCTGCTGCAGAAACGTAAATGGATTGGTTTTGGATGCCATGTCTGCCCACGCGATTACGGCGCGTAAAGCTGAATAGATCAGCCCCACGCACCGCGTGTCTGTTTAACCCTACATAAACGCCGCCTTCGCCTTTCACAAGAGCAAAAACGACATTTCCCGAAAATTGACGCCAAGGGTCAACGACCCATTATCACGGTTCTATGAAGATGACATGTCGCCGTGAAAAGAACTGGCAGGGGCAGAGGGGCTCGAACCCCCGACCTGCGGTTTTGGAGACCGCCGCTCTACCAACTGAGCTATACCCCTTCATGCTTCCTGCGAAGCGTCTCGCTGCAAGCATGGCGCTCCCTTTAAGATGGGATTGCCGGCTTGGCAAGTGAATTTCGACGCAGGCGCCAGAATTTCCATCAAGCTGTGGAAGATGTTAGCGTGATTTCTTCGCCTCGCCCTCACCCGTCGCGCAATCGCGGTTGGCTCCGGTGCCCGGCGCGTTCTCGAAGCTGCAGCGTGTCTCCGGTGGACGACCGCAGACCTTGTCGAGCGCCTGAAACCCGACGCAGCGCCCATCCGGCCCGCGGTAACCCGGCCCACCCTTGCAGCCACATCCGCGACAGGCCGGTCGCTCGGGACAGGCGGCAAGGGCAGACGCCGGATCGGCGATCGGTATCAGGCTGCCGATAAGCAGGATGACCCGGCCAAGAATGATTCGCGGTCGCGCGATTCGCATGCGGACGAATCGCCCTGCCCCAGCCGATTGCGTGTTTCCGCCGAAACCAGACAAGAGACACCTCCTCGCTTGCGGCTTCATCGACAGGGCGCCACTTTTCCGAAGACCTTAAAAACGAAAAGGCCCCGCCGTTTCCGGCGAGACCCTTTATCTTTTCAGACGTCAGGCGAGAAGAGAACCCCTCGCCCGGACCTTCAAAGATTACTCGATGATCGAGGCAACGATGCCGGCGCCGACGGTACGGCCGCCTTCGCGGATTGCGAAGCGCAGCTTTTCTTCCATCGCGATCGGAACGATCAGCTCGACGTCAACGGTGACGTTGTCGCCCGGCATAACCATTTCCGTGCCTTCCGGAAGCGTCACGATACCCGTCACGTCCGTCGTGCGGAAGTAGAACTGCGGACGGTAGTTCGTGAAGAACGGCGTATGACGACCGCCTTCTTCCTTCGTCAGGATGTAGGCTTCAGCCTTGAACTTCTTGTGCGGCTTGACAGTGCCCGGCTTGCAGAGAATCTGGCCACGCTCAACGCCGTCACGGTTCACACCGCGGATCAGAGCGCCGATGTTGTCGCCGGCCTGGCCCTGGTCGAGCAGCTTGCGGAACATTTCAACGCCGGTCACGGTCGTCTTGGAGGTGGCGCGGATGCCGACGATTTCGACTTCTTCGCCAACCTTGACGATACCACGCTCAACGCGGCCCGTCACAACCGTACCACGACCCGAGATCGAGAACACGTCTTCGATCGGCATCAGGAACGGCTGGTCGATCGGACGCTCAGGCGTCGGGATGTAGGCGTCGACCTGGGCCATCAGTTCGCGAACTGCGTCTTCGCCGATCGTCTTGTTGGAGTCTTCAAGAGCGGCCAGAGCCGAACCCTTGACGACCGGAACATCGTCGCCCGGGAAGTCGTAGGACGACAGAAGTTCGCGCACTTCCAGCTCGACGAGCTCGAGAAGTTCTGCGTCGTCGACCTGGTCGACCTTGTTCAGGAACACGACGAGTGCCGGAACGCCAACCTGGCGGGCGAGCAGGATGTGTTCGCGCGTCTGCGGCATCGGGCCGTCAGCAGCGGAGCAAACCAGGATCGCGCCGTCCATCTGGGCAGCACCGGTGATCATATTCTTCACGTAGTCGGCGTGGCCGGGGCAGTCAACGTGCGCGTAGTGGCGGTTGGCCGTCTCGTACTCAACGTGCGCCGTCGAGATCGTGATGCCGCGTGCCTTTTCTTCCGGTGCAGCGTCGATCTGGTCATACGCCTTGAATTCACCGAAGAACTTCGTGATCGCTGCCGTCAGAGACGTCTTGCCATGGTCAACGTGGCCAATCGTGCCGATGTTCACATGCGGCTTGGTACGCTCAAACTTGCTCTTTGCCATTGATGCTTCCTGTGATCGAAAAGAATGGTGGATCCGCGGGCGCGGATTTGGTGTCGCCGTTTAAGGCTTTCGCGTGCGATACGCAAGACATAATTGCGACGGCGGATGGTGGTCACGACAGGGGCGCGACCGTAATCGTCCAACGGTGCCGATGCCTGTCAACGCGTAAAGAAGTGGAGCGGGTAGCGGGAATCGAACCCGCGTATTCAGCTTGGAAGGCTGCTGCTCTACCATTGAGCTATACCCGCGGGCTTGTTCGGTCGAAGATCAGAATGGTGGAGGGAGTTGGATTTGAACCAACGTAGGCTGAGCCAACGGATTTACAGTCCGTCCCCTTTAACCACTCGGGCATCCCTCCAGTATTCTGTCTGGACCGAAGACCAAGCTTGCGACCCGCGTCGTCCGCTGCAGTCACGGCGGCGTATATGACTGCGAGTTTCGCTGCTGTCAACACGACCTGTGACGAAAATTTTGGGAAAAAAGAAATCGCGTCATCGACCTGTCATGGATCGCCCGGGACTATGCCTGATGCGCGCCGCTCGATATAAGGCGGCATGAGCAAGAAAGATCCGACTGACAAAACCGCGCGCGACACGCACTACGCAACGCTGCGCCGACAGGTCCGCGACGCCAAGCGCGAACGCGGCGAAATCCCGACTCCGGCCCCGCAAAAGCGCCGGAATGCCGGGGACTGGACGCCGCCGCAACTGGCCCCTGAACAGGTGTTTCTCTATGGCCTGCATACGGTGCGCGCCGCCATCGACAATCCACAGCGCAAGCTGATCAAGCTCTCGGTGACACAGAATGCGCTCGCCCGGCTGGAGCTTGCTTCGCCGGAAGCGCTCGACTGCCCTGTGGAAATCGTCGCACCACAGGAGATCGACCGGCAGCTCGGGCCGGACGCCATCCACCAGGGCGTCATGCTGGAAACCCGGCCGCTTCCCGTGCGCCGGCTGGAGGCGCTGACGGATACCCCCCTGCTGCTCGTTCTCGACCAGGTGACGGATCCGCACAATGTCGGTGCGATCATGCGCTCGGCGGTGGCGTTCGAAGCGGGCGCGGTGATCACCACCCAGCGCCACAGCCCGACCGAATCGGGCGTGCTCGCCAAATCCGCCTCCGGCGCGCTGGAGCTTATTCCCTATATCCAGGTGACCAATCTCGCCGACGCGCTTGGGGAACTGCACAAACTCGGGTTCCAGACGATCGGGCTCGATTCGGAAGGCCCCGCGCCGCTCGAAGGCACCTTTGCCGGGGAAAAGGTCGCGCTCGTACTCGGTTCGGAAGGCAAGGGACTGCGGCAGAAGACCCGCGAAACGGTAACCGCGCTGGCACGGCTCGACATGCCGGGTGCGATCAAATCGCTCAATGTCTCGAATGCTGCGGCGATCGCGCTTTACGCCAGCCGCCAGCACCTGTCGAAAATTGCACGATAGAGAAATCGGAGTTTTTCGGCGAGGCCCGTTTCACACGGGACGCGTTTGGGGAAACTGGCGCAGACGCTCCGGCGGAAGCGGGCTTCCGCCTGCCCTCACTTCGACTGCATATTGAATGGCGCCGATCAGTTCCAGGTCGAAGAGCGGTTTGGAGATGACGCCCAGGGTGCCCGGCACGCCGTCAGCCAGCGCCTCGGGATTTGCCGTCATGAACACGACGGCAATACCCTTCTCGGCGAGCGCCCGACCGATCTCGGGGCCCGTCGGGCCGTCCTGCAGCTGCACGTCCACGAAGGCGACGTCGCAGTCGTCCGCGTGGGCCAGCGCATCGCGTCGATTGGCGGCGATGCCCACCACGTCGTGCCCGAGCGCCAGCACCGCCTCTTCAATATGAAGCGCGATCAGAAGCTGGTCCTCGACCACCAGAACCTTACAAGACATGGCCCCCTCATTCTTGCCAATGTCGCCAACAACGCGAATGCGCGAAGAAGGTTCCTCAGCAGCAGAAGAAGATGACGCTGTCACCGGCCGTCACTCCGCGGCCTGAACCGGCTCGCGTGCAGGCTCGCCATGCCCGGAGATGATCGAAGACAGTGTCGGCATCGCCCGCAGGAAGGCATCGACGCAGGCCGGATCGAATTGCGAACCGGCGCGCTCCTTGATGTGCTGCACCGCCCGGTCGACACTCCAGGCCTCCTTGTAGGGCCGCACGGTCGTCAGCGCATCGAAACTGTCGGCGACCGCGACGATCCGTCCGGCCAGCGGAATTTCCTCACCCGACAGGCGGCGCGGATATCCCTGCCCGTCCCAGCGCTCGTGGTGGGCGCCGGCAATTTCGGCGGCCAGTTGCAACAGACCCGAGCGCGATTGCCCGAGGATCTGGCTGCCGATCGAGGTATGACACTGCATCTGCTCGCGTTCATTTTCGGTATAGACGCCGCGCTTCAGAAGAACCGCGTCGGGAATGCCGACCTTGCCGATGTCGTGCATGGGCGCTGCGAGCCGGATATCGGCACAGATTTCCGCCGGAAGGCCGTAGGCTCTGGCAATCGCTTCGGAATAGGCACCGACGCGCAGCGTGTGAAGCGCCGTCTCCGGATCCTTGTAACTTGCCGCAAGCGTCAGGCGGTAGATGATCTCCTGTTCGCGCTCGCGCAGCTCGCGCATCACCTTGTCCACTTCGTTGCGCAGCCAATCCGCCTTTTCGGCCAGCTGGTTTCGCGCGTCGATGAGGGCAACGAGGTTACGGATGCGGGCCTGGAACTCCAGCGGATTGATCGGCTTGGTGAGAAAATCGATCGCGCCGGCGTTGAGCGCCGTCATCCTGGTTTCCGTATCATTGTCCGCCGTGACCACCACAAAGGGTTTGTCACGGTATTTGTCGAAGCGGCGGATCTCCATCAGAAGATCGACACCGTTATAGACAGGCATCTGGAAGTCGATGACGCCGATGTCGAAGTCCAGTTCCGGCATCGCGTGAAGCGCTTCCTCCGGGCTGATGAAACCGACCGCCGAACAGTTTTCAACGCTGGTAGCCAGCTTCTTCAGGAGCGTGAGATTGGTCTTGTTGTCGTCCACGACGAGTATTTTCATGTCAACTCCTCCTTAAGCCGCCATCGATTGCTTTGCCGCGTCGATGTCCTTGCTCAGCATTTCGATATCCTTGAGCGTTGGCGTCGTTTGACGCAGCGCCTGAGACTTCTCCGCGATATCAGCTAAACCTACATTAGCTGCAGAACCTTTAAGATTGTGAAGCAACTTATCGAGCCTGTCCGGCTGACCGTTGCTCATTTCCCGGCGCAGATTGTCGAGCAGCTCCACCGCATCGTCGAAGAAGGATTCCATCAGCTCGTCGAAGGCTTCGGGGCCGAGGATGTCGGCGATCTCCTGCCGCCGGGCAGCCAGGGCATCCAGTTTTTCCGTCCGAGCGGCGACGGATACGGCTGCGGGCGGGCTCGTTTCTGTGGCCTGCGGGGCAGCCGCCGGCACCGTCGGGACCACCGTTGCGACCGCGGCATCCGGCTCTGCCGCCTGCCCTCGCGCCGGATGCAGTTCGACGTCGGAGATCAGCCTGTGCAGCATGGCGATGCTGATCGGTTTTGCCTGGAAACCCGCCATGCCAGCGTCCATGCACCGCTGGCGATCTTCCTCCGAGGCATTGGCCGTCAGAGCGATGATCGGCGTGTCGGCACTTGCACCTCCGGAGGCACGCAGGCGGGTGGTCGCCTCGATTCCATCCATCACGGGCATCTGCATGTCCATGAGAATGAGATCGAAGGCCTCAGCGCGTGCCCGCTCCAGGGCAATCTCGCCATTGTCGGCCATGACCACGGTCTGCTTCAGGTGTTTCAGGTAACCCAGAATGACCTGCTGGTTGACCTTGTTGTCTTCGGCCACGAGGATCTTCAGTTTGGGCAGGTCGGCAAGCACCTTGCTCTGCTGCAGGGCGACCTCCAGGTGCGGTGCCGCCGCCGCCTCGACCGGAATCTCGAACCAGAACGTGCTGCCCTGGCCTGTGACGCTGTCGACGCCGATCCGGCCGCCGAAACGGTCGATGATTTCCTTGCAGATGGTAAGGCCAAGCCCGGTGCCGCCATATTTACGGCTGATGCTGGCATCGACCTGGGAGAAGGGACGGAACAGCTTCTCTTTGCCTTCCTCGCCGATGCCGATGCCGGAATCCTGCACTTCGATGCGCAGCCACAGGCTAGAATGTGCCCGGAATTGCCGCAGGCGCAAGGTGACCGTGCCCTGCGCGGTGAACTTCACCGCATTGCTCATCAGGTTGAGGATCACCTGCCGCAGGCGAGTCGGATCGGACAGCACGTAACGGGCACGCCAGCGATAGGGCAGATCGACGACGATGCGGTTCCCGGCTTCGGTCGCGCGGCCACGCATCATCTCGGCGCTCGTTTCCGCAAGCGTCAAAAGATCGACGGAGCGTTGTTCGAGTTCCAGCTTGCCGTGTTCGATCTTCGCGTAGTCGAGAATTTCGTTGATGATGTCGAGCAGCGCTTCGCCGGAACGGCGGATCGTGCGCACATGCGCAGCCGATTCGGGCGAGAGGCGGGTCAACTCCAGAAGCTCGACCATGCCGAGGATGGCGTTCAGCGGCGTGCGGATCTCATGGCCCATCGTCGCCATGAACTGCGATTTGGCCCGATTGCCCGCCTCGGCCGCCTGATAGGAAACGGTCAGCTTGTCGGCCATCGCCTCCAGGCTGACGCCTGCGGCCTGGACGCCCTTCAGCTGCCGCTGCAGGGTGAAAATGAGGAGGACGACCGACAGCACCAGAAGCCCGATCAGCCCCATCGACTTGCGCTGAAGCGATTCGAGTTCGATTCGCCCCTCGGCACGTTCGGCACTGATCGTCGTGTTGGTGTAGACGAGAAGGTCAGCGGTCTCGCGGGAGAGGATCGCCAGCTCGTAATCCAGGGAGGTGAGGCTGGCCTGCGAGATCTCCTCGCCGGCAAGGATCGCATCGAAGATCGGCGCATTGTTGAAGATGAGACGCTGGATCTTGTCGACCTGTTCGATGACGGCCGGATCCGACAGAAAATTCTGCTCGAACTTCGTTTCCCGCAAAATCTTCATGCGCGAATAGACCACATCGTAACGGGTCGACAGCTCCTCGAGCGATGCGCGGTCGGTCCGCCCCGAACTGATCATCAGCTCCAGCCGATGATGAAGGTCGTGGGCTTCGCGGTTGAACTGGTAGACTGACCACATCGCATTTTCCCGCACGGCGTCGCGAAGGTCGCTCTGCCGGCGGGAGATGTCGACATAAACCGACACCAGGATCGCCAGAAGAAATACCGAAAAGACCTGAATGGCCGCGGTTGTGCGGCTGGCCTTGCGGATCTCGTCGCCGCCGAAGGGGGTCTTGCTGGTCACGATTTAACCTCGATCTCCTTGATCTGCCAAACGGAGCGGGAGAAATATTTCTCGTTGTAGAGCTTCGGGTCGAGATCGAAGGGATAGATCAGAAACAACGGCCCCTTGTCCCGGACGGACATAACCTTGCCGTTCATGCGCGAGGCCAGAATGGTCTGGAGCGCTGTGGCGTCCTCCATCGGCACTTCGGCGAAATAATCATTGATGGCGCGCACAAGGAGCGTCTTGCCCTTGGCGCCTGCCGCCTCCAGGATCGCCCGCAGCAGAGGTCCGGAAAACTCCGTCTTGCCTTCGGTCCAGGGTGTTTCGGTCACCACCTTGCGCCCGGCGAGCTTTTCCAGCATCGCGAGGTCGAACTGGGCCGTGCCATCGACATTGGGAGTGGCAAGCGTGCCGCGAACGGTCAGGATCACGGGGCCCTTCGGGGCATCGAGCGCCAGGGCGTGCGGGGCGGTCAGCACCACCGCGAGAAAGGTCAGCAACGGTTTCAGTCTTTTCATCATGTGTCCTCCACACAAAAGAGACGAATGGGTCTGACAGATTGGAACGGATCAGGCGGCCTGCGGAATCTCGTCGTTTTCGAAGAGCCGGGCGAGATTGATGAAGCAGATCATGCCCGTCTCGTGGGTGATGATGCCGTCGCAATAACGTCCGTCGAACGAGGTGAAGATCTCCGGCACCGGCTGCAGTTGACTGACGGGCACGCTCAGCATGTCGGTGACCTGGTCGACGAGGAGGCCGATCACCACGGAGCCCGCTTCCGCCACGACGATGGCGCTGCGTTCGTTGCGTTCAGCCGGCGCCATGCCGAGCCGGTGAGCCAGATCGATGGTCGGGATGACGTTGCCACGCAGGTTCATCACACCCAGCACGAAACCCGGCGCATTCGGGATCGGCATCGACGGTGCCCAGCCACGGATTTCCCGCACGGCCGTGGTGCGGATGCAGAAATTCTGCTCGCCGAGGCGAAATGCGATGATTTCGAGAACATTGCTGAATGCAGGTGTGGACATCGATCGCCTCCCGGACGTATCGGCACACGGCATGGACGGCTGCGGCGAGCCAGGCCCAAACGGGACCCCGGCAGAAGCAGCCCGGTGCGGTGCAACGACAACAGTGAAATGTGCAAGAGCGTCGTCGGCAGCCCGGGCGGTCAACCGCCATCAGCGCGTCAGCGACAAGACGCCATGTCCCGGATCCGAGGTCATTTCAGTTGCGATGCCACTGCATCCTCCGGGCACCCCAAATCTAGGATAGAGAGTGTAATCGCCGCTGAAGGAATTACTTCAATTTGAAGCTATTCTCGTTTTTTCTAATACAACGCAGGCGAAAGTGGCGGAAAACCGCGACCGGAAGGCGAATTTTGAAAAAGAAGGATGGTGCCCCCGGCAGGGTTCGAACCCGCGACCCCCTGATTACAAATCAGGTGCTCTACCAACTGAGCTACAAGGGCATGTGGCGAGGGAGTTAGCATATTCTCCCCGTGTGTAAAGGGCAAAACGTGACAAATAACAAACGCATGTGAGCGAAGGGCGGCGATGGCGCTGTCAAGGCTTGTCGCGGCCTTGGCTTTTCCTGTACCAAGGCTTTGACGCGAAAGGGGCGCCGATGTCTTTGAACAGCATGAGACTTTCCTTCCTGGCATCGTCCGCGCCCGAGGCGCAGCTTGCGCTGAACGAGCTTGCCCGGCTCTACGGCAACCACGAGATCGGCGAGGCCGACGTGATCGTCGCGCTCGGCGGTGACGGTTTCATGCTGCAGACGCTGCACCAGACGATCAACAGCGGCAAACGAATCTACGGGATGAACTGTGGCTCCGTCGGCTTCCTGATGAACGACTATCGGGTCGAGGATCTCGAGCAGCGAATCGAACAGGCGGTGGAGAATGATTTTCATCCGCTGGAGATGCGCACGAAAAATGCCGACGGCAGCACCTCGATCGCGCTTGCCATCAACGAGGTCTACCTCTTCCGCCAGTCCTACCAGGCCGCCAAGCTCCGGGTCACCATCGATGGCCATGTGCGGCTCGACGAACTGATCTGCGACGGCCTGATGATTGCGACGCCCGCCGGCTCGACCGCCTACAATCTTTCCGCCCACGGGCCGATCCTGCCGCTCGAAGCGCCGCTTCTCGCCATGACGCCGGTCAGCGCGTTTCGCCCGCGGCGCTGGCGCGGCGCGCTTTTGCCCAACAAGGTCTGTGTCGAGCTCGACATCCTGGAACCCGAAAAGCGACCGGTCAACGCGGTTGCCGACAATACGGAGATCAAGAGCGTGCTCTCCGTCCGCATCGCCGAATCGACGGTGAAGACCGCCCGCATCCTGTCCGATCCCGATCATTCCTGGTCGGAACGTATTCTGGCGGAACAGTTTTCCTACTGAGCGCTTCCCGAATCAAAAACGGCGCGCCCAAGGGACACGCCGTTTTTGTCGTTCGATGAGGATAGAGACTCTCGTCTCAATCGATGTCGGAGACTTCGACGCCGGCACAGCCATTGATGCGGTGGGCGAGTGCGGCCTCCATGAACTCATCCAGGTCGCCGTCCAGCACATCGCCCGGCGCCGTGCTTTCGACGCCTGTGCGCAGGTCCTTCACCAGCTGGTAGGGCTGGAGAACGTAGGAGCGGATCTGGTGACCCCAGCCGATATCCGTCTTGGAGGCGGCTTCGGCATTGGCGGCGTCTTCCCGCTTCTTCAGCTCCTGCTCGTAGAGACGGGCGCGCAGCATGTCCCAGGCCTTGGCGCGGTTCTTGTGCTGCGAGCGTTCCTGCTGGCAGGCCACCACGATGCCAGTCGGCAAGTGCGTGATGCGCACGGCCGAATCGGTCGTGTTGACGTGCTGTCCGCCGGCACCGGACGACCGGTAGGTGTCGATGCGGCAGTCGCTTTCGTTCACCTCGATCTGGATCGTGTCGTCGATGACCGGATAGACCCAGATCGACGAGAACGACGTGTGGCGGCGCGCATTGCTGTCATAGGGCGAGATCCGCACCAGGCGATGCACGCCGGACTCGGTCTTCAGCCAGCCATAGGCATTGTGGCCCTTGACGAGAATGGTCGCGGACTTGATGCCGGCCTCGTCACCGTCATGCACTTCCAGCACTTCGACCTTGAAGCCGGAGCGCTCGGCCCAGCGGCTGTACATGCGCAACAGCATGTTGGCCCAGTCCTGGCTCTCGGTGCCGCCGGCGCCGGAATGCACTTCCACATAGGTGTCGTTGCCATCGGCTTCGCCGGAGAGCATCGCTTCCACCTGGCGGCGGGAGGCTTCCGTCTTCAGCGCCTTCAACGCATCCTCGGCATCGCGTACGACGCTGTCGTCGCCCTCTTCTTCGCCGAGTTCGATGAGCTCGACATTGTCCTTCAGCTGCTGCTCAAGCGACTTCACGCCGCTGATCGCATCGTCCAGCTGCTGGCGCTCGCGCATCAGCTTCTGAGCTTCGGACGCATCGTTCCAGAGGTTCGGATCCTCTGCCTTGTTGTTCAACCAGTCCAGTCGTCTTATCGCCTGGTCCCAGTCAAAGATGCCTCCTCAGCAGGCTTACGGCCTGCTTGATGTCGTCGATGATATTCAGGGTTTCATTGCGCATAGTGTCGTCTTTGTCCTTTCGGCCAGATGGGGGCGTGCATAGTGGCAGGGGCGCACGATGTAAAGCCCGCGGGGGTGCGAAGACCCCGCGGACGGACATTCGTCACGACGGTATCAGAAGAGGCCGCCCGCCCCGGAGGTGACGGCCTGCTGCGCCTGCGGCGAGGACTTCAGGATCTCCTCGGGCGCCACCTGATCCTCCATGCCGATGACCGAGAAGGTATCGGCCGGACCGGTGCCGGGCTTGAAGGCCTCGATGATCGTATCCGGTTCGCCTTCGAGCGCAAACATGCCGGTCTTGCGGTTGACGGCGATGAACTGCATACCTTCCGGCACCTGGAACTTGCTGGGCGGCGTGACCTTTGCCGCCTGCGCCAGGAAATCGCCGAAGATCGGTGCGGCAAGACCACCACCGGTGCCGCCACGGCCGAGCGGTGCCGGATTGTCGAAACCGATATAAAGGCCGGCGACGAGGTTGGGCGTGAAGCCGACGAACCAAGCGTCCTTTTCGTCATTGGTGGTGCCGGTCTTGCCGGCGACCGGACGATCCTTGACCGGGATCTTGCCGGCGGCAGTCCCGCGGGTCACGACGCCTTCCATCATCGAGGTGATCTGGTAGGCGGTCATCGGGTCGAGAACCTGTTCGCGGTTGTCCACCAGCGTCGGTTCGTCCTGATTGGCCCAGCTGTTGAAGTTGCAGCCTTCGCAGGTGCGCTCCTCATGGCGGAAGATCGTCTTGCCGAAACGATCCTGGATCCGGTCGACGAGCGTCGGCTTGATCTGCTTGCCGCCATTGGCGATCACCGCATAGGCGGAGACCATACGCAGCACCGTCGTTTCACCGGAACCGAGCGACATCGACAGGAGCGGCGCCATCTTGTCGTAGATGCCGAACCGTTCGGCATATTCGGCGACGAGGTCCATGCCCATGTCGTTGGCAAGACGAACGGTCATCTGGTTTCGCGATTTCTCGATGCCGGTGCGCAGCGTCGACGGACCGCCCGAATCGCCACCATAGTTTTCCGGACGCCAGACCTGGCCGCCGGAGACCACTTCGATCGGCGCGTCCAGGATCACCGAGGCGGGCGTATATCCGTTGTCGAGCGCTGCCGCATAGACCAGCGGCTTGAAGGAAGAGCCCGGCTGGCGCATCGCCTGGGTGGCGCGGTTGAATTCCGACTGGGCATACGAGAACCCGCCGACCATGGCGAGCACGCGACCGGTATGCGGATCCATCACCACCATGCCGCCCTGTACCTTCGGCGGCTGGCGCAGGCGGTAGGCATTGTCCTCCCCTTCGATCGGTTCGACATAGATCACGTCACCCGGCACCACGACACCTTCCGGCGTCTTGGAGGTCTTGCGTTCGCCCTTGGCGTCGCGGAAGGCCCAGCGCATCTGGTCGGCTGCAATGAAACCGCGCTTGCGTTCCTCTTCCAGCTTGCCGCCCACCGTCTGCGGCTGCAGGCCGATATCGACGCGCGAGGCGGAGACCGCGAGAACCACGGCAAGCTTCCATTCCGGCACGTCCCGAAAGGCCGGGATCTTTGCCAGCGGCTCGCCCCAGTCGCCGTCCATCGAAATCTTCTGGATCGGACCGTGGAAACCACGGCGCTGATCATAATCCTCAAGCCCCTTCTGCAGGGCGGCGCGTGCCATCACCTGCATCTGCGGGTCAAGCGAGGTGCGCACCGACAGGCCGCCCTCATAGAGCGCCTTGTCGCCATACTTCTCGATGATCTGCCGGCGAACTTCCTCGGAGAAATAATCTGACGCAAACAGCGTGGATCCCGAGCGGCGCGGCTGCACGCCGAGCGGCTGCTTCTTGGCATCCTCGGCGTCGCTGACGGTGATGTAACCGTTCTCCGCCATGCGGTCGATGACCCAGTTGCGGCGCTCAATCGCCGCCTTTTCGTGACGGAAGGGATGGTAATTGGCAGGTCCCTTCGGCAGGGCGGCGAGATAGGCGCTTTCGGCAATCGTCAGTTCGGTCACCGACTTGTCGAAATAGGTGAGTGCTGCGCCGGCAATGCCGTAAGAGTTCAGGCCGAAGAAGATCTCGTTCAGATAGAGTTCGAGGATCTTGTCCTTGGAATAGGCCTGTTCGATGCGGAACGACAGGATGGCTTCCTTGACCTTGCGGTCAATCGTCTGATCGGCGGTCAGAAGGAAGTTCTTCGCCACCTGCTGCGTGATGGTGGAGGCGCCTTCCGGGCGGCGGCCCGAGCCGATGTTCTGCACGTTGTTGACCACGGCACGCGCCAGGCCCCAGAAATCGACGCCGGGATGGTTGTAGAAATTCTTGTCTTCCGCCGAAAGGAAGGCGGCCTTCACCCGATCGGGGATCGCCTGGATCGGCAGGAAGAGACGTTTTTCGCGGGCGTATTCGGCCATCAGGGCGCCGTTGCCGGCATGCACGCGGGTGGCAACCGGCGGCGCATAGGAGGCCAGCACCTCGTAGTTCGGCAGATCTCTGGATACGCCACTGAGGTAGACGGCAACAACCGCCGCCACCGCAAGAAAGCCAGCACAGGCCAGGCCAAACAGGTATCCAATCAATCTGATCATTCGCTACTACCGCTTATTCTCTGCTGAGAGCCCAACAAGACAGAAGTCCCGCTGTTGTTCCGCATTTCCGGACCGGTATCGTCAAGCCTCTGAACTGGTTTCAACTGGCGCGATGCGCAGATCGTCTGCGCGTCCGGCCGTTTGACCTCATTTCAAAGCACTTTCGCATGTTTCTAGGCCTTTTGCACGGTCGCTTTCCGTTGCGCAACCCCGAGGACGGTGTCGACAGATTCGCGCCTCACGTCCGCCCCCACCGGAGTAACCGTGCGAATGTGAGAAAAATAGGGCCCGTGCCAGTCTATTCGTCCCAACCGGGACGAGAGCATCACAACACACAGCTTTCTTTCCTGGCCAAGCGGCCCGCTTGCCGGAAAAGCCGCTTGCCCCGATCAGCCGCCACCGGCCACCGTCTGCTGCCGATAGGTGATCACCGCATCGGTCAGGCGTTCCGCTACCTTTTCGCGCCATTGCGGATCGAGCAGCTGTTTTTCGTCCTCCTCGTTGCTGAGGAAACCGAGCTCCACGAGGATCGAGGGAATGTCCGGCGCCCGCAGCACCTGGAAACCAGCCGAGCGGTGTGGATTGTTGATGAGGCCGATCTGCCCGTCAAACGAGGCGACCACCCGGTTGGCGAGCGAGATCGAAAAGGCCTGCGTCTCGCGCCGCGCGAGATCGAGCAGGATGTCAGCGACTTCCGGCGGGCCGCTTTCGATGGAAAAACCCGCCAGTTCGTCGGAAAGGTTCTCGCGCGCTGCCAGTGCTGCCGCCATGCGGTCGGAGGCCGTGTCGGAAAGGGTGTAGACGGTCGCGCCACGAATGTTCTTCTGCGCCAGCGTGTCGGCATGCAGCGAGATGAACAGATCCGCGCCGCCCTGGCGGGCAAGCGTCACGCGCTGGGAGAGCGACAGAAACGTGTCGTTGCGGCGGGTGAGAAAGGCCTTCACGCCCGGCTTGCGGTTCAGATGCTCCTCCAGCGTCTTGGCAAAAGCGAGCGTCAGGTCCTTTTCGACCGTGCCCGACTTGGCGCCCGTCGCGCCGCTGTCGATACCGCCATGGCCGGCATCGACAGCAATGGTGAAGACGCTGTCGCGCGCGCCATCGACCATCGGATCGGTACCGAGACTTCCCGATGGCGTGGGATCGGGTTGGGTCCAGCGCTGCGTGCGCACCAGTTCCGCCACCACTTCCGGCGTCGTCATCTCCGCATCGAGCACCAGGCGGTATCCGTGGCCCTCGTTCTTCTGGACTTCGGCCAGCACCAGTTTCACCGATTTGTGGGGCGTGAAGACGATGCGCGCACTCCCCTCGCCCATCGCGCCGTAGCGGATATCCTTGAACAGTCCGCGCGGGCTCAGATCCGCGGCCGGAAAACCGAAGGCGGTTGCAGGCAATTCAACAACGATGCGCTCGGGAGACGCTACATAATGAACGGAAAAGTCGGGGCGGCCATCAAAATCGATGACGACCCGCGTGCGGGCATCATCACCGGCAATGCGGGCGGAAAAGGCAAGCAGCGCGTCCTTTTCCACCGTCTCCGTCGCCCGGACGGGCACGGCGGCAGAAAGGATCGGCACCAGCAACGCAAGCGTGACAACCACGGCCTTTACCGCCAGCCTGCGCATCCATCCGGTCCGCGGCTCCGTCATTCTATCCGTCCCCTCGTCCACCGTATCGCCTGTCTCATCCTGTGCTTGCTGTGCCGGTACGGCTCCGCGCACCTGTTGCAGCGAGCCACCGATTCTCACCGTACCGCCGCTGTATAGCAGCCGCCGGATGTTCGACACAGCCGGCACGCGGCGTGCGTGCGCCATCACAGCCTGAGCGGCGCCGTCTTTAGACGCTGAATTTGATCCATAATAAGGCAGCGCAGGCTTTCCCCTTGCTATTATGACAGATAAAACTTACAAGGCTTTTGAGGGTTTAAGTGACGACGGGATAGTCTGTCGATAGGCTGCCAGCGTAACAGTTCTGGCGCCGCTGACCGAAGGCATCTGCCGTCATCACACTTTGACCCGAGAAACTATCCGACTCCGGCGGTGGCCGGCACAGTACCGGGTGGCTCGCCACCCACGCTCGTTGGGAGCAAATTCATCGGACCCCTGGCGGGTCTACTGTATCGTCTTTCTCGTATGGTCTTTGATGTTGCGGCACCAATTGCATAAACTGAATGAGCGGATGGAGCCCACGGCTTCGTTAAGCATTCAGTCCGCGCTGCCGCGAAACAACCCAGCGGGAACTTTCTTATCCGGCGCACCGGACGTGGAACACGACCAGCCTGTCATGATGACGGGCTCCTCGGCGTATGCTCGTCCGCGCCGAGGAGCACATATTCAATGGCAGACAAAATGCTTATCGACGCGTCTCACAAAGAGGAGACACGCGTAGTCGTCGTCCGGGGCAACCGGATTGAAGAGTTCGATTTCGAATCACAACACAAGAAGCAGATCCGCGGCAACATCTACCTGGCGAAAGTGACGCGCGTCGAACCGTCGCTTCAGGCAGCCTTTGTTGACTACGGCGGCAACCGCCACGGCTTCCTGGCCTTTGCCGAAATCCACCCCGACTATTACCAGATCCCGCTCGCCGACCGTCAGGCTCTCCTGCAGGCGGAGATGGAAGACCAGCGCAAGCAGTCGGACAACGGGGATCACGACGCCGAACCGGCCGTCGATCTTTCCAAGGCGGAACAGCCCGACGTTGGCATCGTTGCACAGGTCGAGGCGGCTCTCGGAAGCGAGAGCGAAGAGGCCCCCTCCGCAGACGTTTCCCTGACCGAAGAGCCGGCAGCTGAACCCGCCGAAGCTGAGGCCGTTGCCGCCGAGGCGGAAAAGCCGAAGGCAAAACCGCGCCGGACCCGCGCCCGCAAGAAGGCAGCCGAACCGGTTGCCGAAGACGCCGCCACCGACGCACCGGCAGAGACAATTGCCGAAACCACCGTCGATGCCGAGGACAACAGCACGCCGGACAGCATGGCGGCGATGATCGAAACCGACGCCATCTCGGAAGACGTTCGCGGTCGTGGCCATGACGACGATGATGACGACGACGACGATCACGAGAAGGAAGAGATCGAATCGGTCGGCGCCGAAGATGCGATGGAAGAGGTTCCGGACCGCGTCTACCGCAAGCCCCGCAAGCAGTACCGCATCCAGGAAGTGATCAAGCGCCGGCAGATCCTGCTCGTGCAGGTCGCCAAGGAAGAGCGCGGCAACAAGGGTGCGGCGCTCACCACCTACCTGTCGCTGGCCGGTCGTTATTCCGTCCTGATGCCGAACACGGCGCGGGGCGGCGGCATTTCGCGCAAGATCACCCAGCCGACGGACCGCAAGCGTCTGAAGGAAATCGCCCGCGAGCTCGAGGTTCCGCAGGGCATGGGCGTGATCCTGCGCACCGCCGGTGCCAACCGCACCCGCGTCGAGATCAAGCGCGACTTCGAATATCTGATGCGCCTGTGGGAAAACGTCCGCACGCTGACGCTGAACTCGATCGCGCCGTGCCTCGTCTACGAGGAAGGTTCGCTGATCAAGCGTTCGATCCGCGACCTTTACAACAAGGACATTTCCGAGATCATCGTTGCCGGCGAAGACGGTTATCGTGAAGCCAAAGACTTCATGAAGATGCTGATGCCGAGCCACGCCAAGGTGGTTCAGCCCTACCGCGACCTGCATCCGATCTTTGCCCGCTCCGGCATCGAGGCGCAGCTCGACCGCATGCTGCAGCCGCAGGTGACGCTGAAGTCCGGCGGTTACCTGATCATCAACCAGACCGAAGCGCTGGTGGCGATCGACGTCAACTCCGGCCGTTCGACCCGCGAACATTCGATCGAAGAGACCGCACTCCAGACGAACCTGGAAGCCGCCGAAGAAGTGGCGCGCCAGCTTCGCCTGCGCGACCTGGCCGGCCTCATCGTCATCGACTTCATCGACATGGAAGAAAAGCGCAACAACCGCGCGGTCGAGAAGAAGCTGAAGGATTGCCTGAAGAACGACCGTGCCCGCATCCAGGTCGGCCGCATCTCGCATTTCGGCCTTCTCGAAATGTCGCGCCAGCGCATCCGTGCCAGCGTTCTGGAATCAACGACCCAGGTCTGCTCGCATTGCGGCGGCACGGGCCATGTCCGTTCGCAGTCCTCCGTTGCCCTGCATGTCCTGCGCGGCATTGAGGAATATCTGCTGAAGAACACGACGCACGACATCACCGTCCGCACCACGCCGGATATCGCCCTCTACCTGCTCAACCACAAGCGGGCGACGGTGGTGGATTACGAAAAGCGCTTTGGCGTTTCGATCTTCATCGAATCCGACGGCTCGCTCGGCTCCGTACATTTCGCCATCGACCGCGGCGAACCGGTTGCCAACCCGATCCGCATCGAAAGCCTGATGCAGTTTGCCCCCGTGCCGGACGATGACGACGACGATATCGTCGACATCGTGGAGGACGAAGAGGAAGAGATCGAGGCCGCACCAGCTGCCGCCGCGCCTCAGGAAAGCCGCAGCAGCGACGAAGAGAACGGCAATCGCAAACGCAAGCGCCGCCGCCGCCGTCGCAACCGCAATCGCAACGGCGAAACCTCCGCTCAGCAGAACGAGGATGGCGACGACACCTCGGATGAGGAAGACGACGGCGAAGCCGAGTCTGACGAGGACAACGGCGTTGCAACCGCCGCCGGCGTGTCCGACCAGGACGGCGATGCCGAGAGCGAAGAAAGCCAGCGCCGCAAGCGCCGTCGCCGCGGCAAACGTGGCGGCCGCCGCAATCGCCAGGGCGAAGACGGTTTCGTTGCCGGCGGCGAAGGTGAGAACGGCGCCGAAGATGACGGTGATGACGAGGCTGGCGAAACCTCTGACGCGGTCGCAACGGTAGATGCTGAGGCACCGGTCGCAGCCGTCGAGGACGTCGTTGCCGAAGCGGTCGAGGCCGACGAGGCTCCCGCCGCCGAGGCAAAGCCGGTCAAGCCGCGCCGCACGCGCCGTGGCAAGGCCTCCGCCGCACCGGAAGAGGTCGCTGCCGCCGAGGCTCCGGCAGAACCGGTCGCCGAGGTTGCTGCTCCTAGCGCTTCGGAGGAACCGGTTGTCGAGCAGGCTGCCGCACCGCAGGCGGAAACCGTGGCAGAAGAAGCTGGCGCCAGCGAAACGGCTGCAGCCGAGGCTGACACTGCCGCCGAGGAAGACCGCCAGGTCCGCGCCAACCGCGCCTCGACGATCACCACGTCCGAACCGGTGGTGAAGTCGGCGGTCGCAACGGATGGCGACGGCACGGATCCGTCGAAGCCAAAGAAGGCCGGCTGGTGGCAGCGTCGCGGCTTCCTGTGAGCCGCAACAGCATCCTGTGAATGACAAAGACGGCCGTGCGGATCGTGCGGCCGTCTTTCTTTTGCCCGCTTTGCGAGCTTTTGCCTCACCACGCTCGCCGATGCGCCTTTTGATACGGCCCGTCTGCGGGTATATGCTGCGCCAAACGGCAGAATCGCCTGGCTCCTGCCACGCCCCGTCGAAGAGGATCAAGATGACGTCGCTTCCGAAGCTTTTCACCACGCTCCTGCTGGCAGGCGGCAGCCTCCTTCCGCTCGGGCTCCCGGCGCATGCGCTGGACGAGCAGCAGAAGAAGGAATTTGGCGCCTTCATCCGCGAGTACCTGATCGCCAATCCGGAAGTCATGCTGGAGGTGCAGGAGGCGCTGGAAAAGAAGCAGGAGGCCCTGCGCGCGGCCCAGACGACGAGTGGCATTGTCGCCAACAAGCAGGCGATCTTCGCATCCGCCGATGACATCACGCTCGGCAATCCGAAGGGCGACGTGACCGTGGTCGAGTTCTTCGACTACAATTGCGGTTATTGCAAACGCGCGCTTGCCGACATGGAGGAGATCCTGTCGGAGGACAAGAATGTCCGCTTCATCCTGAAGGAATTCCCGATCCTGGGGCCGGATTCGATGGCCGCGCACCGTGTGGCGAATGCCGTTCGCATCCTCGCCCCGGAAAAATATCCGCAGTTCCACCGCGCGCTGCTCGGCGGCCAGACGCGGGCGACCGAACAGACGGCGCTGCAGGTGGCGGCGATGCTTGGGGTCCAGGAGGCGGATATCCGCAAGACCATGGAAGACAAGCCGAACGATCCGCAGGTCAGGGCGACCTACGAACTTGCCAATGCGCTTGGCGCCACCGGCACGCCCTTCTACGTCGTCGGCGAAGAGGCCGTCTTCGGTGCCGTCGGCCACGCGGAACTGTCCCAAAAGATCGCCAATATCCGCGCCTGCGGCAAGGCGACCTGCTGATCCGTTTACCGCCAGGGCGATCTATCCCCGGTTATCAACGGGTTTCCGAGCCGGGGGCTTTCCCTTGCGGCCTCGCCGGTCTATAGGTTGCCGTGATCTGATGACGGGATTTTCATGAGCAAGACCATCTTTGTCCTCAACGGACCGAACCTGAACATGCTGGGCAAACGCGAACCGGGCATTTATGGCGGCAAGACCCTGAAGGACATTGAAAGCGACTGCATCGCCGCCGGCGAGACACTGGGCTTTTCGGTCGAATGTTTCCAGAGCAATCACGAAGGCGTGCTGGTGGACCGGCTGCATGAGGCGAACGACCGTGCGGTCGGCGTTGTCATCAATCCCGGCGCCTACGGCCACACCTCGATTGCCCTGCACGATGCCATTCGCGCGATATCCGTTCCGGTGGTGGAGGTTCACATCTCGAACATCCACGCCCGCGAAGAATTCCGTCACAAGTCGATGATTGCACCCGCGGCCAAGGGCATGATCTGCGGATTGGGCCCGCAAGGCTACGTGCTGGCATTGCATGCCTTGCGCGACATCACCAACTAAGAACAACAGAACATATAGGTTGACCATGTCTGAGAAGAAAACCGGTATCGACAAGGGGTTGATCCGCGATCTGGCGAACATCCTCAAGGATACCGATCTGACCGAGATCGAAGTCGAGCAGGAAGACCTGCGCATCCGCGTCTCGCGCAACATTCAGGCACCGCAATATATCCAGGCCGCCGTTCCGCAGCACGCCGCTCCGGCCGCTGCCGCCCCGGCGCCGGCTGCTGCTGCCGCCGCTGCTGCGCCTGCTGCCCGTGACCTGTCGAACGCCGTCACCGCACCGATGGTGGGCACGGCCTATCTGTCGCCGGCTCCGGGCTCACGTCCCTTCATCGAAGTGGGTGCGACCGTCAAGGAAGGCCAGACGCTTCTCATCATCGAAGCCATGAAGACCATGAACCAGATTCCTGCGCCGCGCTCCGGCAAGGTGACGGACATCATCGTCAACGATGCGCAGCCGGTCGAGTATGGCGAGCCGCTCGTTATCATCGAGTAAGGCGTCATCATGATCTCGAAAATCCTCATTGCCAACCGCGGCGAAATTGCCCTGCGCGTCCTGCGCGCCTGCAAGGAGCTCGGCATTGCAACCGTCGCCGTCCATTCGACGGCCGATGCCAATGCCATGCATGTCCGGCTCGCCGACGAAAGCGTGTGCATCGGCCCGCCGCCGTCGCGCGACAGCTACCTCAACATCCACCAGATCGTTGCGGCCTGCGAGATCACCGGCGCGGATGCCGTGCATCCCGGCTATGGCTTCCTGTCGGAAAATGCCAAGTTCGCCGACATTCTCGACGCGCACGGCATCACCTTCATCGGGCCGACGGCAGAACACATCCGCCTGATGGGCGACAAGATCACCGCCAAGAAGACGGCGGTTGAGCTCGGCATTCCGGTCGTTCCCGGTTCCGATGGCGAAGTCCTGCCGGAAAACGCGCTCGAAATCGCCCGCAAGATCGGTTTCCCGGTCCTCATCAAGGCCACCGCCGGCGGCGGCGGTCGCGGCATGAAAGTGGCCAAGACCGAAGCAGACCTTGAGGAAGCCGTATCGACGGCGCGTTCCGAGGCGCTCGCCGCCTTCGGCAATGACGCCGTCTACATGGAAAAATACCTCGGCAAGCCGCGCCATATCGAGGTGCAGGTGGTCGGCGACGGTGCCGGCAATGCTATCCATCTCGGTGAACGCGATTGCTCGCTGCAGCGCCGTCACCAGAAGGTCTGGGAAGAAGCAAACTCCCCTGCCCTCAATGTCGAGCAGCGCATGAAGATCGGCCAGATCTGCGCCGACGCCATGAAGAAGATGAAGTACCGGGGCGCCGGCACGATCGAATTTCTCTACGAAAACGGCGAGTTCTATTTCATCGAAATGAACACCCGCCTGCAGGTGGAGCACCCGATCACCGAAGCCATCACCGGTATCGACCTCGTGCACGAACAGATCCGGGTTGCCTCCGGCGCCGGTCTTTCGGTCACCCAGGACGAGATCACCTTCTCCGGTCATGCGATCGAGTGCCGCATCAATGCCGAGGATCCGCGCACCTTCGTGCCGTCGCCCGGTACGATCACGCATTTCCACGCTCCGGGCGGTCTTGGCGTTCGCGTCGATTCGGGCGCCTATGCCGGCTACAAGATCCCGCCCTATTACGACAGCCTGATCGGCAAGCTCATCGTGCACGGCCGCACGCGCGTCGAATGCATGATGCGTCTTCGCCGTGTTCTCGACGAATTCGTCGTGGACGGTATCAAGACGACGCTGCCGCTGTTCCAGGACCTGGTGTCGAACCAGGATATCGCGAACGGCGACTACGACATCCACTGGCTGGAGAAGTATCTGGCCAGCGACACGTCAAAAGGATAGGCATGGCAGGGCGACGCGGCAGATATTATCCGTCCATCACACCGGATGTTCTGCTGCGCGCCTATTCCATTGGCCTCTTTCCCATGGCCGAATCGGCAGACGACCCGGAAATCTTCTGGGTCGAGCCGGAAATGCGGGGCGTCTTGCCGCTGGACGCCTTCCATGTCTCCAAGAGCCTGAAGAAGGCCATCAAACGCGCACCCTTCGACATCCGCATCGATACCTGTTTCGAAGCCGTGATGACCGGCTGCGCGGAAGAAACCTATGATCGCCCCAGCACCTGGATCAACGCCACCATCCGCCAGCTCTACACCGAGCTGCACCGCATGGGCCATGCCCACAGCGTGGAAGCCTTCGAGGACGGTGAACTGGTCGGCGGGCTTTACGGTGTATCGCTGGGAGCCGCCTTCTTCGGCGAAAGCATGTTTTCCCGCCGGACGAACGCCTCAAAAATCTGCCTCGTGCATCTGGTCGATCGGCTGAACGCCAACGGCTTCATGCTTCTCGACACGCAGTTTACCACCGAACACCTGAAGACGTTCGGAGCCATCGACGTGCCGAAGCAGGATTATCTGATGATGCTGAAGGCCGCGACCGAATCGCCGCACCTGCCGTTTCCCTGAGAGGGCGTTTTGCCCGCCGTCGGTTACTTCTTTGCAGACGCTGGCGGCGGAACGTCGGATTTCTGCTTGCAGCCGGTCAGCCAGACGTCATAGATCGGATGTTCGACGGCATTCAGACCCGGGCTGTCGGCAAACATCCAGCCGGTGAAGATGCGGCGGATTTTTCGGTCGAGCGTGATCTCGTCGACTTCGACGAAACCGTCCACCCGCTGGGCTTCCGTATCGTCACGCGAATAGCAGACTTTCGGCGTCACCTGGAGTGCGCCGTACTGAACCGTCTCGTTGACGTAGACGTCGAATTTCGTGATGCGGCCGGTGATCTTGTCGATGCCGGCAAATTCCGCCACCGGATTGTCGATGCGCGCTGCCATCACCGGATGGGCGACCGGCAGAACCAGCGCGCCGGCAGCCAGAGCCATGACGAACGGACGAACAGAAAGTTTCGGCATCAACAATCCCACCACATGGCTGACCTGGTCCCAGAACAGACGTGGGACCAGTATGCGCTATATCGCAAATGTGGCGTCAGCGCGGAGATGAGCGTCAGGCGCTCGGGGTCCAGGCGTCGTAATCGCCGGTGACGCGCGGACGCTCGCCGGTGGCCTCCAGAGACCCCTTCGGACGGTAGGCATAGGGCGTGCCCGTCATGTTCTCGACATGCGGCTTCTGCCATTCGCGGGCGACATAGTTATCCTTCGACGGCGGGGTGTCGGTGCGGTAGTGCATCCAGCCGTGCCAGCCGGGCGGAATGGCCGAGGCATCGGCATAACCCTTGTAGATCACCCAGCGGCGCGGCAGGCCGAAGGAGGTCGTGCCGCCTTCATAATATACGTTGCCGAACTCGTCTTCGCCGACGCGCTTGCCGTTGCGCCAGGTGAAGAAGCGGGTGCCGACCGTCTGGCCGTTCCACCAGGTGAAGATCTGAAGAAGGAGAGTTTTCATGAGTTTCCAACGTCCTCGCGAGAGACAAGGAATGTATCCTTGCCCCGCTTATGCAATGTCGGACCGGTCTTGTCCAGCGCTTCGCTTGCGCCTCCCCGCTATTTGAGGGCCATCTTGAAGCCGGCATGCGAACGGTCGAACCCGAGCCGCTCATAGAAACGGTGGGCGTCGGTGCGCGCAAGGTTGGAGGTGAGGTAAGCGGCCTTGCAGCCATGCCGCCTCCCCTCCTCCAATGCATGGGCGATCATGTGGGCACCGATTCCCCGACCCCTCAGATCAGACCGGGTCTGAACCGCCTCGATGCGCATGTTCAGCGCGCCGCGTCCGGCAAGCGTGCGCAGGAATGTCAGTTGGAAGGTACCAACGACGGCCCCCTCCAGCGTTGCTACGAACAATTGCTCGTTCGGCGCCTGATCAAGCGCATGAAAGGCACGCAGATAATCGTGATGGGCCTCAGGATCGGTGGTGTCGCCATGACCGCCGACGGCATCATCCGCAAACAGCGCAATCAGGTGAGGCAGGTCCTCTTCCCGCGCACGGCGGATCACGATCTCGTCTGACGTCATTGCATTGTCCTCCCACGATTTCCGATAGAAGATTAGGTTAGTCGCAAACGGTGCCGAGAGGAACCGTTCGTGTTGGTCCCGGCATCAGAGTGAGAATCAGACGCTCTCCGCTGCGAAGTTACCATCCGTCCACTCGTGACATGATGGCGCGCCTCCAGCACCCCTCAGGGCCGCATATCGTGTCCATCCCCATCTTGCCCTCGGCTGCAGAGTCTGCACTACTGGATCTCAGAAATTTCGGGGGATGTTTCTGATGCTGACAAGATTGATCCTGTGCTTCTGCACGCTTTTTATCCTTGCCTCGAGCCAGGCGGCCGCGGCGGAAAACAGGCGCAAGGCGATTGCGTTCTCCTATGCGCCGGAAATGAGCATGGGGCAATGTGTCGGACGCGACGTGGCAAGCGCCATGGCCTGCGCCAAAAAGAAGTGCATCGCCGAGGGCGGTACCAAGGAGGATTGCCTGGATGTGGCGGCCTGCTTCCCGGCCAACTGGACGGTGGTCGTCGCCATCCAGCCCAGTGACGGACCGTCATGGACCGAGTTCCACTGCGGCTGGGCAAACCGCGAGCTGGCCTTGAAAGCGGCGGAGGCGGCCTGCGACCGCGAGATTCGCGGCGACGTGATGGAATGCGGGGCCGCCCTTCTCTATGACGAGAACGGCCGGGAATACGAGCCGTGATGCGGCAGGCTGTCAGGCAAACAGCCGTTTTTCCATGATGATCGCTTCGATGCCGCTCGCCTCGCCGCCGCAGTTCTTCGTGCGGTCGACCTCGGCAAAACCGAGACGGTTATAGAAGGAAATCGCCCGCTCGTTGCGCGGCTCGACCTCGAGCCGCATGATCTCGGCATCGGGAAAGCAGGTTTCCAGTTCGGCAAAAATGTCGCGGCCAATACCGTGGCCCTGGAAGGACGGGTGCACGTATAGTTGGCGCAGCAGCGCCGTCTTCGTCATCTTCTGCGACATGGCGGCAAAACCGATACCACCGATCTGCCGACCGTCATCGGCCACCAGATATTCGCCGTCACGTTTGCCGATATTGGCCTTGATCGCCGACAGCGAATGCCAGGCGGCAATCAACTCGTTGACCTTGGCCTCTCCATAAAAGCCGTCATAGGTGGCGTGCCAGGTTTCCACGAGAAGCTCACGGATGGCCTCGGCATCCTTCTCACTGGCACTGCGGACGAAAAACACCATGATCCCTCCGGGATGGCCCTGCGGCCTTGCTGGCACCTCGGGGGCGTTTCGCCTTCAGGCGAGACGCCGTCGCAGAGGCGGTCCCGCCCCTTATTCGTCCTCGATGCCGAGCTTGGACTTCACGAGCGCCTGCACGGCCTGCGGATTGGCCTTGCCGCCGGTTGCCTTCATCACCTGACCGACGAACCAGCCGGCAAGCGTCGGCTTGGCCTTCACCTTGGCCACCTGGTCCGGGTTGGCGGCGATGATGTCGTCAACGGCCTTCTCGATGGCACCGGTATCGGTCACCTGCTTCATGCCACGCGCTTCGACGATGTCCGCCGGGTCGCCACCCTCGGCAAAGACGATCTCGAAGAGGTCCTTGGCGATCTTGCCGGAAATGGTTTCCGCCTTGATGAGGTCGATGATGCCGCCAAGCTGGGCGGGCGAAACCGGGGTCTCTTCAATGCCTTTACCGGCTTTGTTCAAGGCGCCCAGCAGATCGTTGATGACCCAGTTCGCCGCCGTCTTGCCGTCGCGCCCTTCGGCAACCGCTTCGAAATAATCGGCGATGGCCTTTTCCGAGACGAGCACGGAGGCGTCATAAACCGACAGGCCGAGTTCGGCGACGAAGCGCGCCTTCTTGTCGTCCGGCAGTTCCGGCAGATGCGCCTTCAGTTCTTCAACGAAGGCATCGTCGAATTCGAGCGGCAGCAGGTCCGGATCGGGAAAATAACGATAGTCATGCGCATCTTCCTTGGAGCGCATGGAGCGGGTCTCGCCCTTGCCCGGATCGAACAGACGGGTTTCCTGGTCGATCGTGCCGCCCTCTTCCAGGATGGCGATCTGACGGCGGGCTTCATATTCGATCGCCTGGCCGATGAAGCGGATCGAGTTGACGTTCTTGATCTCGCAGCGCGTGCCGAAGGCTTCGCCCGGACGGCGCACGGAAACGTTGACGTCGGCGCGCATCGAACCTTCGTCCATGTTGCCGTCGCAGGTGCCGAGATAGCGCACGATGGAGCGCAGCTTCGTCATATAGGCCTTGGCCTCATCCGACGAGCGCATGTCGGGCTTGGAGACGATTTCCATCAGCGCCACGCCGGAACGGTTCAGATCCACATAGGACATGGTCGGATGCTGGTCGTGCATCAGCTTCCCGGCATCCTGTTCCAGGTGCAGGCGCTCAATGCCGATTTCGATATCCTCGAACTGGCCCTGGCGGTCGGGTCCGAGCGAGATGACGATCTTGCCTTCGCCGACGATCGGATCCTTGAACTGCGAGATCTGGTAGCCCTGCGGCAGGTCCGGGTAGAAATAATTCTTGCGGTCGAAGATCGAGCGGTTGTTGATCTTCGCCTTCAGGCCAAGGCCGGTGCGTACCGCCTGGCGGACGCATTCCTCGTTGATGACCGGCAGCATGCCCGGCATGGCGGCATCCACCAGCGAAACGTTCGAATTCGGCGCCTTGCCGAATTCGGTGGAGGCACCGGAAAACAGCTTGGATTTGGAGAGAACCTGGGCGTGCACTTCCATGCCGATGATCACTTCCCAGTCGCCGGTGGCGCCGGGAATGAAGCGTTTCGGGTCAGGCGTGCGGACATCGACAATCGTCATCGGAATGGCTCTTCATGCAGTCTGTTTGGTTGATCGTCAGGTAGAGCAAATGGCGAGGGGGTGCAAGCTTTCCGACGGACAAGCTTGCGCGGCGATCCTGTGCCGGCCCTCAGAACTCGGCGCCGTAGAGGCCGTTTTGTTCTTCGACCAGCGACTTCGACATGCCAACAGACTGGACGTCCTGGTCGAGCTTCGGCGAATAGGCGACGGACAGCCAGTTGATGTGAAAACCGTTCTTTTCGAAGAACAACACCGCGTCATTGTTGAGGGCGTGGGTTTCCAGCTTCACCATCTCGAAATCCTGTTCGCGGATCGCCTTTTCCATTTCCTGCAGCAGAGCGGTACCGATACCGCGGCGCTGATGATCCGGATCGACCCAGAAATCGGTGATCACCTCATCCAGGTTCTCGCGCGCGGCCCAGCCGACCGGCACGCCGTTTTCCTCGACCACCATGATGGTGAGCCAGGACGATTCGACGAAACCGGAAAAGGCAATCACGGCGTTCTGGCGAATGTCGTCATTGCCGCCGATCGGACCCATCGCCTGCGCCCAGGCGCGGAGACCGATTTCGGTAAGCATCGCCACATCGTCTTCACGGGCATTGCGGATCGTCAGCATACTCGTCCCGTCTGGTTTCTCCAGCAAGTAGAACACCGGTGCGGCCGCTTTCCAAGCAAAACCTTCATCCCAACAGGTTGATAGCGCGGCTTTTTCTCGATAATCTGCGACTGTAACAGGAGTTTTGATGTCCAACTCGTCCGAGTCCCGCTAAGGGGCGACCTGTCGAAAGCATCGCAGGTTGCCCGAACAAGACCGAGCCCCGGCGCAACTTCCTTGCGTCCGGACCCATCTTGTCGCGTCCCAAAGGGACCTTCCGGACTTCACGACCATGGACATTTCCCGCGCCGAACAGCGCATTCTCCACCTGCTCGCACAGGGCGGCAGGATCGAACTTTTTCGCAACGATGAGCGCAAGATCGAAAGGGTGCATCTCATCACCCGCGAAGGCTGGTTCTTTAGCGGCCTCGACCTGATAACCTTCCGCAAGCTGAAACAGAAACGCGCCATCGCCTCGAAGGGCGGCCAGCCCTACCGCATCACCGAACGCGGCCTCGTTCTGGTGCGTGCAGAGCAGGATAACCGATAGAACAATGGGCCGGCGCAAAGGCAAAGCGGAGCGCCGGCCCTTTGCCTTTCAGCCATGGCTGCGTTATTGTCCGACCATGGCCAGACTTCGCAAAAGTTCAGCACAAACAGATACAGCGCCACCCACCGAAAAGTCGGTGACGCCGGAGCAATATGCTGCCTGGAAAGAGGCAAAAATTCGCGCCGCGCTTGCTGAAGCTGACGATCGTTCCACGCTGATACCGGCTTCCGATGTATGGGAGCAGTTTGGCTTCGAACGTTAGGTTCACACCGCAAGCACTGGCCGATCTGATCGACATCCATCGCTATATTGCCGAAGCCGATGAGCCGACAGCAGACCGGATCCTGTCTCGCATACGCCAGGTGACCGTCATGCTGGAAAGCTTCCCCGTCTTGGGACGGGAAGGCAGCGTCGAGGGAACGCGGGAGTTTGCCATTCCCGGGCTCCCTTACACCATCGTGTATAGCTTAGCCTCGGAGGCGGATCTCGACATTCTGACTGTCATCCACCAGCGCAAACTCTATCCGCCCATGCGGAGTTGAGCTTCGGACAATCACCCGCGCTCAACCCAGCACCCTCTCCATATGCACCTTCTCACGTTCCATGCCGAGACTTGTGGAATATTCAAGCCCGCGCCAGACGATCGAAAAGCCACACCGCTCATAGAGCCGGATGGCGCCGGCATTGCTGCCGTGGGTGTGAATGCGCGCCCGCTCAAGGCCCTCGCGGCGCATGACAGAGAGCAGATGCTCGACCAGTGCTCGGCCGATACCCTTGCCTTGGCAGGCGGGATCGACCCACAGATCGGAAATGTAGTCGGGCTCCGTCTCCCGCGCCGTCCAGCCGGCAATCCGGCCGTCGAGTTCCGCGACCGTGATCTTGTCTGTGGCATCGGCGGGAAAGCGCTCATAGGCGAGCCTCACCTGTTCCAGCCGGTCGAGCGGCAGGCCGCTCTCGCGAAACGCATCGCTCGATTGCCATGCGGCAAAGCCGACCGCGGAGACCGCCAACTGATCGGCGGCCGCCATGGGGCGTATGGAGAACCCGCTTACCACCAAACCTTCGGCGAAAACGTGCCGGCGGCCTGTTCGATCACATGGGCCGTCTTGAACAGCGTCTCTTCCTCGAACGGCTTGCCGATGACCTGAAGCCCGAGCGGCAGGCCCTTGTTGTCGAGGCCCGCGGGGACGGAAATGCCGGGAAGGCCAGCCAGGTTCAGCGTGATGGTAAAGACGTCCTGCAGGTACATCTTCACCGGATCGGCGGCGAGTTCCTTGTCGCCAATCGCGAAGGCCGAGGACGGCGTGATCGGCGCGAGGATCGCGTCGACGCCAGCGCGGAAGGCATTCTCGAAGTCACGCTTGATCAGTGTGCGCACCTTCTGCGCCTTCAGGTAATAGGCGTCGTAATAACCGGCGGAAAGCACGTAGGTGCCGATCATGATGCGGCGCTGCACTTCCTTGCCAAAGCCGCTCGCGCGGGTCTTTTCGTACATGTCGGCGATATCGCGGCCCTCGGCGCGCAGGCCGTAACGCACGCCGTCATACCGGGCAAGGTTGGAGGAGGCTTCCGCCGGTGCGACGATATAATAGGCCGGCAGGGCATATTTCGTGTGCGGCAGAGAGATCTCCACCACTTCGGCACCGGCATCCTTCAGCCACTCGGCGCCCTGCGCCCACAGCTTTTCGATCTCTTCCGGCATGCCGTCGAGGCGATATTCCTTCGGGATGCCGATCCTCATGCCCTTCAGCGACTGGCCAAGTGCTGCCTCATAATCCGGCACGGGCAGATCGACGGAGGTCGTGTCCTTTTTGTCGACACCGGCCATGGATTTCAGAAGGATCGCCGCATCGCGCACATCACGGGCAATCGGGCCGGCCTGATCGAGCGAAGACGCGTAAGCGACGATGCCGAAGCGCGAGCAGCGGCCATAGGTGGGCTTGATGCCGACGGTGCCGGTAAAGGCGGCCGGCTGGCGGATCGAGCCGCCGGTATCGGTGGCGGTGGCGCCGGCGCACAGATGCGCGGCAACGGCAGCCGCAGAGCCGCCGGAGGAGCCGCCGGGCACCAGCTTCTCGTCGGAGCCTTCCGCCTTCCACGGGTTGACGACCGGGCCGTAATAGGAGCTCTCGTTGGAGGAGCCCATGGCGAACTCGTCCATGTTGAGCTTGCCGAGCATCACGGCGCCTTCGCCCCAGAGCTTTCCGGTAACGGTCGATTCGTATTTCGGCTGGAAACCGTCGAGGATGTGGCTGCAGGCCTGTGTGTGCACGCCTTCGGTGGCGAACAGGTCCTTCACGCCGAGCGGAATGCCTTCCAGCGCACCGCCCTTGCCCTCGGCAAGCCGTGCGTCGGAGGTTTTCGCCATGGCGATCGCCTTGTCCGGCGTCACCGCCACATAGGCGTTCAGCGCACCATTGGCGGCATCGATCGCGTTCAGATAACTCTCGGTCAGTTCGACCGCGGAAATCTCGCGGGCTTTCAACTTGTCACGGGCAGCGGCGATGGTGAGGCTTGTCAGGTCGGTCATGATGGTCAATCAGCTCAATTCGGAGGCGGCGGATAAAGGTCGGAGGCGCGAGGTGAAGCGCTTACTCGACGACCTTCGGCACGAGGAAGAAATTCTGGTCGGCATTCGGCGCGTTGGCGACAACATCGGCGGCCTTGTCGCCATCGGTCACCGCATCCTCGCGCTGGCGCATGGTGATCGGCGTGACCGAGGTCATCGGCTCGACGCCCGACACATCCACTTCGGACAGCTGTTCGACAAAGCCGAGAATGCCGTTCAGCTCACCCATCATCCGTTCTGCCTCCTCATCGGTGACGGCAATACGGGACAGACGCGCAACGCGCTTCACGGTGGCAAGGTCGACGGACATGATCTCTCTCCGGCTTCTGGATTTCCCTCCCGCTATAATGGCCCGGTCCGGCCTTCGCAACGGGTTTGGTTCGGGCTTTGCCCGCAGATATGGAAAAGCCGCGGCCGCATGCGCGACCACGGCCCTCGATTGGTTCAAGCCCTTGCGGATCAGAAGGAGAGGACGGTGCCCACCTTAGGGGTCTCCACCCGGGTCTTCAGGCCTTCCATGCCCTTCACGAAGGTCTCCGGCGTCTGCTCGATGATCGGGAAGGAACCGTAATGACAGGGGATTGCATGTTTGAAATCGAAGAAGCGCTGGCAGGCTAGCGCTGCGACGGCACCGCCCATGGTGAAACGGTCACCGACCGGAACCAGGCCGATATCCGGCTGGTGCAGTTCGTTGATCAGGCCCATGTCGGTGAAGATGTCGGTATCGCCCATATGCAAGAGCGAGGGTTCGCCCTCGAAATGCAGCATCAGGCCGTTGGCATTGCCGAGCGCGTGCGACACACCATCCTCGGTGATCTGCGCCGATGAATGCAGCGCCTGGGTAAAGGTGGCGGTGAAGCTGCCGAAGCTTACCGTGCCACCGGTATTGCCCATTTCCAGCCGGCTGACGCCCTTCGAACCCAGCCAGGCGGCGAGATCGGCATTGGCAAGCACCACGGCACCCGTCTCGTTTGCCAGTGCCACCGTATCGCCCACATGGTCGCCATGGCCGTGGGTGAGCAGGAGGTGGGTGATTCCGTCGGCTGCCATCTTGCGGTCATGGCCTGCAAACGACGGGTTACCGGTCAGGAAGGGGTCGATCAGGATCTTGGCATCCGCCGTTTCAATCCGGAAGGCCGAATGGCCAAGCCAGGTGATCTTCATGAAAAATCTCCGTCTTTCCTATGTGATTTGGTATGAAGGCTCGGCTGGACCGAGCGGTGAACGCGTCGGGCCGCACGTCCGACTTACGCAGTGCGACGGGACGTGGATCTGTCTGGCCACGGGCTAGCATATATGTCCTGGCCTGCGTATGGGAAGCATCGGCGCATGCCGTTCAAAAACAAGCAGACAACCAGAGGGCAAGACAGATGGCGACACTGACGATCGAGGAGCTGGCAGCCGTACTGCAGCCCGGCCAGGCGATTGCCGGCCTCGACCTCGGCACCAAGACGATCGGTCTCGCCATGTCCGATCTCGGCCGCCGCTTCGCCTCGCCGCGCCCGGTCATCAAGCGGGTGAAGTTCACCATGGATGCCGAGGTGCTGCTCGAATTCGCAGCCAGGGAGAAGGTCGCCGCCTTCGTCATCGGCCTGCCGATGAACATGGACGGTTCCGCCGGCCCGCGCGTTCAGGCCACCCGCGCCTTCGTGCGCACCATGGGCGAAAAGACCGAGATCCCCTTCGTCTTCTGGGACGAGCGCCTGTCGACCGTTGCGGCAGAGCGGGCGCTGCTGGAGATGGATGTCTCGCGAGCCAAGCGCAAGGAACGCATCGATTCGGCGGCAGCGAGCTTCATCCTTCAGGGCGCGCTGGACAGGCTTTCCCTGCTGACCGCGGGTGCCGATACGCGGGACGCCTGACGCGCCTGCCACCAGGCCAGGATCGCCTTTCTGCGGCGGAAGGCCAGGATGGCCATCACGATCAGGCTGTCGAACGCGATCGCGCGTGCCACCAGCGGCGGCAGATCCGCAGGCGGGATGCCGAGGATGTTGCCGTAGATCTGGAAGACCAGATCATGGGTCTGGCGCGTCAGCATGAAGAAGCCGAAGCTCATGTCGTAATAGGACAGGCCATACCAGGCGCCGAGCAGAGCTACGGGGCCGGCCCACAGGATCAGAAACCACTTCATGCGGCCTCTCCTTTCATCGCCATGTCGTCCACTGGGATAACGCTCCAACGGACCAGAGCCATCATGCTCAGAACAATCGCCGGCACGGCGATATCCAGCGGCAGAACCGCAAAGACGACGAGCGACGTCACAAGCAACGCAAGACTGTAGACGCGGTTTCCCGGCACGGCTCGACCCTTCGGCGCATGGTTAACATTTCGTTAACCGCAAACGTAGAGATCAACCAAGAAAGCGCAAACGAAACCCGGCGCTATGGTTAACGCCGGGCTGAAAGATGCTGCAAACAACAGCTTGCGCTGTGGGTAACTCAGGTGGCGGCCGGATAGAGCAGATCCACCACGTAAGACGCATCGAAGCGCGAATCGAGCATGCCGTAGGTGGTACGCCAACCGCCGGCAAGCCGCGTCTCCAGGAATGCGTCGGCGATCTTGCCGGCACCGAGCCGGAAGAGTTCGGCCGCCCCCGCGGCAAGCGCCAATTGCTCCACGAGCAGGCGGGCTGCCCCCTCGTCGCGCTCGGCGAGCGCCATGGCGGCTCTCAGCACATCCGTCGTCTTGCGGCCGCTCGGGCCGAGATCCCGCTCCAGCGAGGCAAAGACCATGTCGAAGAGATCGCGGCCGCGGCTCAAGACCCGCAGCACGTCGAGCGCCATCACATTGCCGGAACCTTCCCAGATCGCATTGACCGGCGCTTCCCGGTAATGGCGCGCCAGCGGGCGTTCCTCGACATAACCGTTGCCGCCGAGGCACTCCATCGCCTCGTAGATCACCGAGGGCGCGATCTTGCAGACCCAGTATTTGATCACCGGCGTCATGACACGGGCATAGGCCGCATCGGAGGGATTGCTGCCCGCCTTGTCGAAGGCTTCCGCCAGCCGGTAGGAAAGAGCCGTCGCGGCGGCCACGTCGAGCGCCATGTCGGCCAGAACCCGCGTCATCAGCGGCTGGTCGATCAGGTTCTTGCCGAACACGCTGCGGCCACGGCAGTGATGCACGGCTTCCGCGAGCGACGCGCGCATGATGCCGGCGGATGCCAGCGCGCAATCGAGCCTGGTCAGCGTCACCATGTCGAGGATGGTGCGCACACCGCCGCCGGCCTCACCCAGAAGGTAACCGAAGGCGTCGGCGAATTCGACCTCGGAGGAGGCATTCGAGCGGTTGCCGAGCTTGTCCTTCAGGCGCTGGAACTGCAGGCCGTTCGCGGTGCCGTCCTCCAGCAGACGCGGCACCAGGAAACAGCCGATCCCCTCCGGCATCTGGGCCAGCATGATGAAGGCATCGCTCATCGGCGCCGACATGAACCATTTATGGCCCGAGAGACGGTAGACGCCCTCGCCCACCCGATCGGCGGTCGAGCGGTTGGCGCGCACATCAGTGCCGCCCTGCTTTTCCGTCATGCCCATGCCGAGCGTGATCGCGCTCTTCTGGAAGGCCGGCCGGTTGGAGCTGTCATATTTGCGCGACAGGATGCGCGGCGCCCACTCCTTGTGGACACGCGGCGAGGCCATCATGGCGGCAACCGAGGCACTCGTCATCGTCAGCGGGCAGAGATGCCCGCATTCGAGCTGCGCCGTCAGATAGAAGCGTGCCGCACGCGCCCGGTGCTGGGCGTTTCGTGTTTCCGGCGCGTTCTCCCAGATCGAGGAATGCAGGCCGCTCGCCATCGAGCGGCGCATCAGCGCATGCCAGGCCGGATGGTATTCGACCGTATCCAGACGTTCGCCGCGCGGACCATGCGTCTTCAGTTTCGGCGGGCTTTCATTGGCCATACGCGCCAGTTCCTGCGCCTCGGGCGAGGTCACGTAACGCCCGAGCGCATCGAATTCCTCGCGCGCGGCACGGTGCAGCCCGGCGGTCAGATCCACCATCAGCGGGTCTGTCCTGTAGGCATTGATACCGGACCAGAGGCTGGGCTGGTTCAGCTCGTTGAATGTATCGTCGGTCCGGGTCATCTGATTCATGGGGTGCTTGTAATCGAAATTGGCGGAAATTGCATGGGGATCTCGGATTCTCGTTGAAAGCATCCGCTTGCCCCTTGGCCTGCCTGTCTCTATAGACCGCGTGACACCAGCGGAGGACGTTTTACGTGGTCTTCTTCCCCCACCGCCATCTCCTCGGGATCAAGGGCCTGACCGAGCAGGACATTACATTCCTTCTCGACAGGGCCGACGAGGCGGTCAAGATCAGCCGGCAACGCGAAAAGAAAACATCAACGCTGCGCGGCCTGACACAGATCAATCTTTTCTTCGAAGCCTCCACCCGCACCCAATCCTCATTTGAGCTTGCGGGCAAGCGCCTTGGCGCCGACGTCATGAACATGTCCGTCGGGAACTCCTCGGTCAAGAAGGGCGAGACACTGATCGACACGGCCATGACGCTGAATGCCATGCGTCCGGACGTGCTGGTCATCCGCCACGCCAGTGCCGGGGCCGCAGCCCTCCTGTCGCAGAAGGTCGCCTGCTCGGTGGTCAATGCCGGCGACGGACAGCACGAACACCCGACGCAGGCATTGCTCGATGCGCTGACCATCCGCCGCGCCAAGGGCAAACTCTCGCGTATCATCGTGGCGATCTGCGGCGATGTCCTGCATTCGCGCGTCGCCCGCTCGAACATCCTGTTGCTCAACGCAATGGGCGCGCGGGTGCGCGTCGTGGCACCCGCAACGCTGCTTCCCTCCGGCATCGCCCAGATGGGCGTCGAGGTCTTCCACTCCATGGAAGAGGGTCTCAAGGATGCCGATGTTGTGATGATGCTGCGCCTGCAGCGCGAGCGCATGTCCGGCGCCTTCGTGCCTTCGGTGCGCGAATACTTCCACTTCTACGGCCTGGATGCCGAGAAGCTGAAGGCGGCCAAGGAAGACGCGCTCGTCATGCATCCGGGCCCGATGAACCGCGGCGTCGAAATTGCCTCGGAAGTCGCGGACGGACCGCAGAGCGTCATCGAAAGCCAGGTGGAAATGGGGGTCGCCGTGCGCATGGCGGTGCTGGAAACGTTGCTCGTCTCGCAGAACCAGGGCCCGCGCAGCGAAGGAGTGGGCGCATGATCAAGCCGCTTGTCCTGAAGAATGCCCGCATTCTCGATCCCTCCCGCACTCTCGATCAGATCGGCACGATCATGGTCGGCAGCGACGGAAAGATCCTTGCTGCCGGCGCGGATGCGCTGAACCAGGGCACGCCCGAGGGCGCCGAGGTGAAGGATTGCAGCGGTCTCGTCGCAACACCCGGCCTCGTCGATGCCCGTGTCTTCGTCGGCGAACCGGGGGCTGAACACCGCGAGACGATCGAATCGGCAAGCCGCGCGGCCGCCGCCGGCGGCGTCACCTCCTTCATCATGATGCCGGATACCGATCCGGTGCTCGACGACATCGCGCTCATCGAATTCGTCAAGAAGACGGCGCGCGACAAGGCGGTCGTCAACGTCTATCCGGCCGCAGCCCTCACCCGCGGTTTGCACGGCGAGGAGATGACCGAGATCGGCATGCTGAAGGCTGCCGGTGCGGTCGCCTTCACGCAGGGGCGCCATGCGCTTGCCGACACGCAGGTGCTGCGCCGCGCCATGACCTATGCCCGCGAGTTCGGCGCTGTCGTCTCGCTTGAGGCGCGCGATCCCTATCTTGCGGTCAACGGCGTGATGAACGAAGGCCTGTTTGCCAGCTGGCTCGGCCTGTCCGGTGCGCCGCGCGAAGCGGAACTCATCCCGCTGGAACGTGACCTGCGCATCGCGGCGCTGACTGGCGCGCATTACCATGCGGCGAAGATCTCGGTGCCGGAATCGGCCGAGGCGATCCGTGTTGCACGAGGCCGCGGCGCCAAGGCCACCTGCGGCATCTCGATCAACCACCTGTCGCTCAACGAAAACGACATCGGCGAATACCGCACCTTCTTCAAACTGTCGCCGCCGCTCAGAACCGAAGACGACCGGCAGGCCATGGTCGATGCGCTGGCCGATGGCACGATCGACATTATTGTCTCCTCGCATGATCCGCAGGATGTCGACACCAAACGCCTGCCCTTTGCCGATGCCGCCGATGGCGCGATCGGGCTGGAGACAATGCTGTCGGCAGCGCTTCGTCTGCATCATGCCGACCGCGTGCCGCTGATGCGGCTCATCCATGCGCTGTCGACACGACCGGCGGAAATCTTCGGCCTTGACGCCGGCACGCTGAAGCCGGGCGCCAAGGCGGATATCACGCTCATCGATCTCGATGAGCCCTGGCTGGTGTCGAAGGACATGATCCTGTCGCGCTCGAAGAACACACCCTTCGACGAGGCCCGCTTCAGCGGACGTGCCGTCGCGACCTATGTCGCCGGCCGCCTCGTTCATTCACTCTGAGGAGGAACCCGCATGGCTGATCTCTTCACCTGGTCCATCACCCTGCCGATCGCGCTTGCCGCTCTCGGCCTCGGTTATCTCTTGGGCTCGATCCCCTTCGGCCTGCTTCTGACCAAGGCGGCCGGTCTCGGCGACATCCGCTCGATCGGCTCCGGTAATATCGGCGCAACGAATGTGCTGCGCACCGGCAACAAGAAACTGGCCGCCGCAACGCTGTTCCTCGATGCCTTCAAGGCGACGGCGGCGGCCCTTCTTGCTCAGGCGCTCTGGGGACCGGAAGCCGGCATCCTTGGCGGTTTTGCCGCCTTCATGGGCCACCTCTTCCCGGTCTGGCTCGGTTTCAAGGGCGGCAAGGGCGTTGCCACCTATATCGGCACCCTGCTCGGCGTGGCACCCGCCATGGTTCTGGTCTTCGCCTTTGTCTGGCTGACGGTCGCCAAGCTCAGCAAGTATTCGTCGCTGTCCGCACTGGTTGCAACACTTGTCATTCCGGTTGCATTGTGGATAGTAGGCGAGCCGAAGGTTGCGCTCATCATGGCTGTCATGACCGTGATTTCCTACTGGAAGCACAAGGGCAACATCGAGCGGCTGATCAACGGCACCGAAGGCAAGATCGGCCAGAAGGGGTAGTCTCCGCTGTGGCAACCGACGGCGCACGACGAAAGGGAATTGCGCTGTCGGATAAGCAGAGGATCGCCTGGCTCCGGCTGATCCGCAGCGACAATGTCGGCCCCTCCACCTTTCGCGATCTCATCAACCATTTCGGATCGGCAGAGACGGCCCTTGCGGCGCTGCCGGACCTGTCCCGACGCGGCGGCGCCGCGCGCTCCATCCGCATAGCAACCATTGCGGAGGCGGAACGGGAACTGGAAGAGGCTGCCCGCCTCGGCGCCCGGCTGATCGGCATCGGCGAACCCGAATACCCGCCAGCGCTGAGACAAATCGATGGCGCACCGCCGCTGCTTGCCATGATGGGCGATTTTTCCGTTGCCCCCCGTCCCTCGGTCGGCATCGTCGGCTCGCGCAATGCCTCGATCAGTGGCTCGAAGTTCGCGGCGATGATTGCCCGCGATTGCGGGCGTGCCGGCTATACGGTCACCTCCGGTCTGGCGCGTGGCATCGATACGGCCGCCCATCGCGCCAGCCTCGAGACCGGCACGATCGCGGTGCTTGCGGGCGGCATCGACCAGCCCTACCCGCCTGAAAACCTCGGCCTCCTCAACGAGATTACCCAGGGCTGCGGGCTCGCGGTCAGTGAAATGCCGTTCGGCTGGGAACCCCGCGCACGCGATTTTCCAAGACGCAACCGGCTGATTGCCGGCATTTCGCTTGGCGTGGTCGTGGTGGAAGCAGCCGATCGTTCCGGCTCGCTGATCACCGCCCGCATGGCCACGGATTTCGGCCGGCTGGTCTTTGCCGTTCCGGGTTCGCCGCTCGATCCCCGCTGCCATGGCACGAACGGGCTTCTGAAACAGGGCGCGATTGTCACGACCGGGTCCTCCGATGTGCTGGAGGCCCTTGCCCCTCTCACCAATCTCGATCTCTTAGACCCGCCGACCGTCGACGAGCCGGAGGACCCCGGAGAGGGTGTTCCCCTGCAACCGCCCGACGACAGCGACCGCGCCCGGATCGTTGATGCGCTCGGCCCGACACCGGTCGATGTGGACGACATCATCCGCCATACGGAGCTGCCGGCCGCCGTCGTCTATCTCGTTCTGCTGGAACTCGATCTTGCCGGGCGGCTGCACCGTCACCCCGGCGGCCTAGTGTCGCTCGCGATGCTGATCTGAGCCACCATTCGGCCCGTTCTGCAGTTCACCGGCCTCGATATAGGCCATTTCGATCAGGTAGCAGAGCATCTGTGCCCTTTCCTGGTACGCCACCTGACGCAGTTGCCCGAGCATCTGGCGAATAAAGGCGAGGTTTGCACCCGGCCCCTCTCCACCAGAGCGATTGGCACCGTCGCGATCCGTCATAGCCATCCCGCCCCCCAACAACCACAGATACATTTAAACGAGCATCACCAACCCTTGCACGCAAACTGGCATAGATTATCTTTGATTGCAACTAACGACACTTCCTCTTTTGGTTGCATATGGTGGTGATGGCAAAAATGGGGGCAGCCTCTTGACCGCAGACAAAAGGCCATCCATGTCGAGAGGTCAGATTTGAGGTGGCGCATTCCTGCCTGCCGCCCTTCGCACGCCCTAGAGAGCCATTATGAATGTTGTCGTCGTAGAATCTCCGGCCAAGGCCAAGACCATCAACAAGTATCTTGGGCCGGGCTACAAGGTTCTCGCATCCTTCGGACACGTCCGTGATCTTCCCGCCAAGGACGGCTCGGTGCTTCCCGACCAGGATTTCGAAATGTCCTGGGAAGTGGACGGCGCCTCGGCGAAACGCATGAAGGACATTGCGGACGCCGTCAAAGGCTCCGATGGCCTGTTCCTCGCAACCGACCCGGATCGCGAAGGAGAAGCGATTTCCTGGCACGTGCTTGATCTTTTGAAAAAGAAGCGGGTGATCGGCGGCAAGCCGGTCAAGCGCGTCGTCTTCAACGCCATCACCAAGAAGGCGGTGCTGGATGCCATGGCAAACCCGCGCGACATCGATATCGCTCTGGTCGATGCCTATCTCGCCCGCCGCGCGCTGGACTATCTCGTCGGCTTCAACCTGTCGCCAGTTCTGTGGCGCAAGCTGCCCGGCGCCCGCTCCGCCGGTCGTGTCCAGTCGGTCGCCCTCAGGCTCGTCTGCGACCGTGAGTCGGAGATCGAACGTTTCGTTCCGGAAGAATACTGGAACATTTCAGCCCTGCTGAAGACACCGCGCGGCGACGAATTCGAAGCCAAGCTCGTCTCGGCCGATGGCAAGCGGTTGCAGGCGCGTGGCGTCAAGAACGGCGAGGATGCCGGTCGCCTGAAGGCGCTGCTCGACGGCGCGGCCTACAGCGTCGATACGGTCGAAGCAAAGCCGGTCAAGCGCAATCCCGGCCCGCCCTTCACCACCTCGACCCTTCAGCAGGCCGCCTCCTCCAATCTCGGTTTCTCAGCGTCGCGCACCATGCAGGTGGCGCAGAAACTTTACGAAGGTGTCGACATCGGCGGCGAGACCGTCGGTCTCATCACCTATATGCGTACCGACGGCGTTCAGATGGCACCAGAAGCGATCGATGCGGCACGCCGCGCCATCGGCGACCAGTTCGGCGAACGTTATCTGCCGGAAAAGGCCCGCTTCTATTCCACCAAGGCCAAGAACGCCCAGGAAGCGCACGAAGCCATTCGACCGACCGACTTCAACCGCTCGCCGGACAAGGTGCGCCGTTTCCTCGAAGGCGATCAGCTGCGCCTGTACGAACTCATCTGGAAACGGGGCATTGCCAGCCAGATGGCCTCAGCCGAAATGGAGCGCACGACCGTCGAGATCGCGGCCGTCAATGGTGCAGATCGTGCCGGTCTGCGCGCCGTCGGCTCTGTCGTCCGCTTCGACGGTTTTCTGGCAGCCTATGTGGACAAGCGCGAGGACGGCGAAGCCGGCGAGGACGATGAGGACGGCCGCCTGCCGGAAATCAATGCGCGTGAGACACTCGCCAAGAACAAGGTCAATTCCAGCCAGCATTTCACCGAGCCGCCGCCGCGTTATTCGGAAGCCTCGCTGATCAAGAAGATGGAAGAGCTCGGCATCGGCCGCCCCTCCACCTATGCCGCAACGCTGAAGACGCTGAGCGACCGCGAATACATCGTGATCGACAAACGCAAGCTGATCCCGCATTCCAAGGGCCGGCTGGTCACAGCCTTCCTCGAAAACTTCTTCACGAAGTATGTCGAGTATGACTTCACCGCCGACCTGGAAGAAAAACTCGACCGGATTTCAGCCGGTGAACTCAACTGGAAACAGGTCCTGCGCGATTTCTGGCAGGACTTCTTTGCCCAGATCGAGGACACAAAGGAACTGCGTGTCACCAACGTGCTGGATGCTCTGAACGAGGCTTTGGCCCCGCTCGTCTTCCCCAAGCGCGAAGATGGCTCGGACCCGCGCATCTGCCAGGTTTGCGGCAGCGGCAACCTGTCGCTGAAGCTCGGCAAATACGGCGCCTTCGTCGGCTGCTCCAACTATCCGGAGTGCAACTACACACGCCAGCTGACGGCCGATGGCGCGGAAGCCGAAGCCTCGACGCTGAATGAACCGAAGGCGCTCGGCACCGATCCGATGACGGGCGAGGAACTGACGCTGCGCTCGGGTCGTTTCGGACCCTATATCCAGCGCGGCGACGGCAAGGATGCCAAACGTGCCTCCCTGCCGCGCGGCTGGAAGCCGGAAATGATCGACCACGAAAAGGCGCTGGCCCTGATCAGCCTGCCGCGCGATGTCGGTCAACACCCGGAAACCGGCAAGATGATTTCTGCCGGCATCGGGCGTTACGGGCCCTTCCTGCTGCATGACGGCACCTATGCGAACCTCGAAAGCGTTGAGGACGTCTTTACCGTCGGCCTCAACCGGGCCGTCACGGTTCTGGCGGAAAAGCAGAGTAAGGGTGGCGGACGTGGCCGCACCGCAGTCGCGGCGCTGAAGGAACTGGGTGACCATCCGCAGGGCGGTGCAATGACCGTACGCGAAGGCCGCTACGGGCCCTATATCAACTGGGGCAAGGTCAATGCCACGCTGCCGAAGGGCAAGGACCCGCAAAGCGTGACGGTCGAGGAAGCGCTGGCGCTGATTGCCGAAAAGGCCGGCAAGACACCTGCCGCCAAGGCGAAGGCGACCAAGGCGGCCAAATCGCCGGCCAAAGCAAAGGCCGCGGATGGCGCCGCCGCGCCGGCTAAAAAGACTGCCGCAAAGACGAAGACCGCCGCCAAACCGAAGGCGGCCAGCAAGACAAAGAAGACTGGAACGTGACCAAGAGACCGCGCGAAGCAAAGCCCACCCCACCGCTCAGCCGTAAGGCTGCCCTTCGCGCGGAACTGGCCGCTTCCGGTGATCCGTCGGTCATCGTGCAGGGCGTGGTACCGCCGCGCGAGGTGCTGCTCGCATTCATCGCCGACAATCCGGATCGCGCCACCAAACGCGAGATCGCCAAGGCTTTCGGCCTGAAGGGCGACACCCGTGTCGAACTCAAGGATCTGCTGCGCGATCTGGAGGACGAAGGTCTGCTGCAGAAGAGCCGCAAGGCGCTGACGCGGCCGGGCGCACTGCCGCCGATGACGGTTCTCGACATCACCACCCGCGACAAGGACGGCGATCTGATCGGCCGTCCCGCCGAATGGATGGAGGACCAGGGCGTGGCGCCGGCGGTGCTGATCCGCCAGTCCTCCGACAACCGCAGCAAGTCAAAAGCGCCGGCGGCCGGGCTCGGCGACCGGGTTCTGGCGAAAATCTTTCCGAACAAGGACCGGTCCGGCCCCGCCTATACCGCCCGCGTCGTCAAGGTCATCGACAAACACCGCAATGCCGCACTCGGTGTCATCCGCATGATGCCGGAGGGCGGCGCGCGGCTTCTGCCGATCGACCGGCGTGGCGAGGAAATGCAGATCGCCGCCGCCGATCTCGGCGAGGCGAAGGACGGCGACCTGATCGAGGCGGACGTGCTGCGCGGCAATCGGTTTGGCCTGACGCGCGCCAAGGTCCTCTCCGTTGTCGGCTCGGTCGCCTCGGAAAAGGCGATCTCGATGATCGCCATCTATTCGCACGGCATTCCGCATATCTTTCCGAAATCGGTGATGGACGAGGCGGAAGACGCCAAGCCCGCCAGCATGGTGAAGCGCGAGGACTGGCGCGACCTGCCGCTCGTCACCATCGACCCGGCGGACGCCAAGGACCATGACGATGCCGTCTATGCCGAACCGGACCCCTCGCCCGACAATGAAGGCGGCGTGATCGTCACCGTCGCGATTGCCGACGTCTCCTATTATGTCCGCACCGGCTCTCAGCTCGACCGCGAGGCGCTGAAGCGCGGCAATTCCGTCTATTTCCCCGACCGCGTCGTGCCGATGCTGCCGGAGCGGATCTCCAACAACCTCTGCTCGCTGCGCGAGGGCGAGGACCGGCCGGCGCTTGCCGTGCGCATGGTCTTCTCGAGAGAGGGCCGCAAGGCGAGCCACACCTTCCACCGCATCATGATGAAGAGTGCTGCAAAACTCTCCTATCAGCAGGCGCAGGCCGCAATCGACGGCAAACCCGACGACAAGACCGGCCCGCTGCTCGAACCCATCCTGAAGCCGCTGTGGAACGCCTACGCCATCATGAAGCGTGGCCGCGACCGACGCCAGCCGCTCGAACTCGACATGCCGGAGCGCAAGATCCTGCTCAAAGCCGACGGTACCGTCGACAAGGTGATCATCCCCGAACGCCTCGACGCCCACAAGCTGATCGAGGAAATGATGATCCAGGCGAATGTGGCGGCGGCCGAAACGCTGGAGAAGAAACGCCAGCCGCTGGTCTACCGTGTCCATGACGCACCGACGCTTGCCAAGCAGGAGGTGTTGCGCGAGTTCCTGGCAACGCTCGGCATCTCGATGGCCAAGGGCGGACAGATGCGTTCCAACTCGTTCAACGGAATCCTTGCCAAGGCCGAAGACACGCCGCATCAGGTGATGGTCAACGAGATGGTGCTGCGCAGCCAGAGCCAGGCGGTCTACAGCCCGGAGAACATCGGCCATTTCGGCCTCAACCTGATGAAATACGCGCATTTCACCTCGCCGATCCGCCGTTATGCCGACCTCATCGTGCACCGCGCGCTCGTCGGTTCGCTGGGGCTTGGCGAAGGCGGGATCACGCCGGAGGAAGAAGGCCAGCTCGACGATATCGCCGCCGAAATCTCGACCTTCGAACGACGCGCCATGGCCGCCGAACGCGACACGATCAACCGGCTGATCGCCCATCACCTGGCCGAACGGGTGGGCCAGGAGTTCAAGGGCCGGGTGTCCGGTGTGACCAAGGCAGGACTTTTTGTCACGCTGCCCACCTATGGCGCCGACGGGTTCGTGCCCATATCTACGCTTGGCAACGACTATTTCCATTATGACGAAAGCCGCCAGGCACTGATCGGCGAAAAAACCGGTCTCGGTTATCAACTTGGTGACGCAGTCGATGTCAAACTGGCCGAAGCCATACCGCTGGCCGGAGCGCTCCGCTTCGAAATGCTGAGCGAGGGGCAGAAAATGGGAACGGCAACACGGTCCTTCCACAAGTCGGGCCGCAGGGGCCGGCAGGCGCCGCGCAAACCGGGTACACGGCCACCGCGTCGCGGACGCTAGGAGGAATGAGATGACGGTCTCTGGCAATCATGCCCATGACCACACACAACCGATCCGCTACGGCGGATCGGAACGTCCCGAACGCCCGCTTGGACAAGCGATCCTGCGCGGCCTGAAATGCACCTGCCCGAACTGCGGCAGCGGGCGTCTGTTCAAGAGCTTCCTGAAGCCCGTCGATCGCTGTGCGGCCTGCGGCGAGGAGATGTTCCATCACCGCGCCGACGATCTGCCGCCCTATCTCGTCATCTTCATCATCGGCCATGTCACGGTCGGCGGCTTCATGATGACGGACATGGTCTGGCAGCTGTCGATGTGGACACATCTCGCCATCTGGGTGCCGATCACCATCCTGACGGCGCTTTTATCCATGCAGCCGATCAAGGGCGGTGTCATCGGCCTGCAATGGGCGCTGCGCATGCACGGCTTCGGCAATGAGGACGAGAGTTTCGATCCCGGTCGCGGTGGCCCGCTCGAATGACCTCCGCGGATCGTTTGCTCCCTGCCGAGGCGCGCGCGCGGCCCGGTTCTCCGCTTCGGCTGAGACCCAAGGCATCCGCCTCGTTGATTCTCATCGATCGCAGCCACCCCTCGCCGCATGTTCTGGTCGGCCGGCGCGGCAGCGGCCACGCCTTCATGCCGGACCTTTACGTTTTCCCCGGCGGTCGCCGTGACCAGCGCGACCATGCCCTGCCCTTCGCGCAGGATCTCAATCCGACCGTGATGGATTTGCTTCTGCGCCGCTGTCCGCCTTCGATGGGCGCAAGCGGGGCACGGGCCCTGGCGCTCGCCGCACTCCGAGAACTGTACGAGGAGACCGGCCTGCTCCTGGGTGCGGCCTCCCTCTCCGAAACACCGTATCGCCCCGACCTCTCCAGCCTGCGCTTCGTTGCGCGCGCCGTCACGCCGCCGGGTGCCGTTCGCCGTTTCGACAACCGCTTCTTCGCCACTTTCGTCGATGAAGCTTCCATCGACCTTCAAAGCCTGCGCGAAAGCGACGAATTGTCGGATTTCCGCTGGCTGGATCTTGCAGCGCTCGATTCGGTGCGTCTGCCGGAAATCGTTGCGGTCGTTGCGCGGGATCTGAAGATTTCGCTTGAGTCTGATCCGTCTTTGCCGTTTGGAAGCGATGTTTACACATACTCCAATCGCAACGGTCAGTTTCTGCGCAGTCGGCTGTAGACATGGATTTGCACTCGAAGGATCCCACGATGTCCGAACGGACGGACGGTGACACTGGCCACCGGGAAGATATCCATTGGCCATCGCTGATCGCCGCGATCTCCGCCATCAGCGCCGTCGGGATTGCGATTGGCCTTGGGCTGCCGCTGCTCAGTATCATCCTGGAAAAGCGGGGCATCTCTTCCACGCTGATCGGGCTGAACTCGGCCATGGCCGGGGTTGCCGCGATGATCGCCGCGCCGATCACCACCCGGCTCGCCCATGATTTCGGCGTGGCCCGCACCATGCTCTGGGCGGTCGTCATCTCCGCTATCAGCGCGCTCGGCTTCTATTATGCCGAAGCCTTCTGGATGTGGTTTCCGCTGCGGGTCGCCTTCCATGGCGCCACGACGACGCTGTTCATCCTGTCGGAATTCTGGATCAATGCCGCAGCGCCACCCAAACGCCGTGGGCTGGTGCTCGGCATCTATGCAACCGTCCTTGCCGTCGGCTTTGCGATGGGGCCGCTGATCTTTTCCGCCATCGGCAGCGAGGGCATCCTGCCCTTCCTGATCGGCGCAGCTGCGATCATGCTGGCCTTTGTGCCGATCTATATCGCCCGCGACGAAAGCCCGGTGCTCGACGAAAAACCGCAGAAACACTTTCTGCGTTATGTCTACCTCGTGCCGACGGCGACCGCCGCCGTCTTCGTCTTCGGCGCGGTGGAAGCCGGCGGGCTTTCGCTGTTTCCGGTCTATGCCAACCGTTCCGGCCTCAACGAATCGCATGCCGCCCTGCTGCTGACGGTGATGGGCATCGGCAACATGGTGTTCCAGATCCCCTTCGGCATGATCTCCGACAAGCTGAAGGATCGGCGCCCCATGCTCTTCCTGATGGCGCTGGCGGGGCTGGCAGGGGCACTGGCGCTGCCTTTCCTCATCGAGCACTGGTGGCTGATGGCCGGCCTTCTCCTCGTCTGGGGTGGCTGTGTGTCCGGCCTGTACACGGTCGGCCTTGCCCATCTCGGTTCGCGACTCACCGGCTCGGACCTTGCAGCCGCCAATGCCGCCTTCGTCTTCTGTTATGCGGTGGGTACCGTTGCCGGTCCGCAGGCGATCGGCGCTGCCATCGACATCACCGGAAACAACGGCTTTGCCTATGCGCTTGCCGGCTTCTTTGCCCTTTATGTGCTGATATCCATAGGCCGGCTGCTTTTCGGACGAGAACGGGCTTGACTTTTCGGGCGCGATTTGTAGTTTCGCGCCAGATTTCGCCGTGGACAGCTCAGGCGTCCGCGGCTTGATTTTTATTTAGAGGCAGGAAGACCATGGCGAAAGCTACGACCATCAAGATCAAGCTGCTGTCGACGGCCGATACCGGTTTCTTCTACGTCACGACGAAGAACAGCCGTACGATGACGGACAAGATGACGAAGACCAAGTACGACCCGATCGTCAAGAAGCACGTCGAGTTCAAGGAAACCAAGATCAAGTAAAATTGATCAGCGTTCCAGTTAAAGGCGCGGTACTCTCAGGTACCGCGCCTTTTTTTGTTTCTCTTGCACGACAACGCCAAGCCGCTTGGCTCGAATCGACACAGGAGGCCAATCGGGTTCGCGGCGCAGAACGCGGGACTGTCGAGCATGCTGCAGTGCATTGTATGTCGGGAAAAAAGCCGGGAAATCGCCGTTCAGGACGGGATTTGGGGGCCGGTCGGCATGCAAGGCGGCACGAGGAACCGCGGATATGCATACCGACCGACCGACCCCACGACCCAGGAGATGCGGCGGACCTGAGCATCATGGGGTATCTCATGTTCCGAACGGAACAGGTTCGCTGTCGCTAAACTTGCGTAAAAGCTTTCAGAAATCAACCTATTCTTAACCGCAAGCCCAGAACTCGTGCGCCATGGTTAAAATTCGCGCAGTCTCAACTGTGCAAAGGTGAGCATTATTCAGTATTTGCATGCCGTTAGGGAAGTCACCTCTCCCCAACGAGGCATCCGTCAGAGCGTCGGCAGTTCGGTTGCATGCGCAGTAAAGTGCGAATCGGCAGATCAGTCGCCCGGTCATCTGATGGCAGGTGCCCAGCAGATCGTTCGCGGCACTATAACTTCTGCTGGATGACACCGCGGTGACCATTTGGCCGTTTTTACTTCGCGAAGCGCACGGACTGCTCGGGACGCGACATCACGCCGCAGCGGCGACGACGCGGTTCCTGCCGCTGTTTTTGGCTTCGTAAAGCGCCTTGTCCGCCTTCTTCAACAGTTGCTCGGGCGTTTCGACACCGGGCACATTGGTGGCGATCCCCAGCGAAGCGGTGACGGTCAGATCGAGATCCGTGCCCGGCAAGGAAAACGGCGTCCGCTCGATGATATCGCGCAGGCGCTCGGCGATCGTTGCCGCCGCGGCCGCATCGGTGTCGGGCATCACCACGACAAATTCCTCGCCCCCATACCGGCAGGCAAGATCGGCGCCCCGCACGGTCGAGCGGATACGCCGGGCGAACTCCTTCAGCACCTCGTCGCCGGCATCGTGCCCATAGGTATCGTTGACCTGCTTGAACCGGTCGATATCCGTGATGCAGACCGACAGGGCGCGGCCCCTGGCCGCCGCGCGGTTGAACAGCACCTTCAGATGATTGTCGAGATAACGCCGGTTGTTGAGGCCCGTCAGGCCGTCAGTTACCGCCAGTTCGATCGTCTGGCGCACGCTCGAGCGCAGCCGGTCATTGTAGCGCTTGCGTTTGATCTGGGTCAGCGTCCGCGCCACGAGTTCGTTCGGGTCGAGCGGCCGGACGATGTAATCATTGACGCCAAGATCGAGCGCACGGACGATGGTATCCTCATCGCCCAGTTCGGTGGCCAGCAGCAGCGGCAGGAAACGCGTACGTTCCAGCTGACGCAATTGCGCGCACAGCCGTAGCGGATCGTAGTGTTCACTGCTGCCGTTGATGATGACGAGGTCGAACGGGTTCTCTGCCGCCTCGAAAACCGCCGCCTGCGGATCGGACATCGCGGTCACTTCGGCGACCGGCTTCAGGGCCTTGATGATGCGCTCCTGTGAACTGGCGCGTCCATCGATCAGAAGCACCTGCCCCGGCGCCTCCAGGTTGTCCATGCGCAGGTAATCCTCAAATCCGATCTGCCGCGCCGTCTCGGAGCGGATGCGCAACTCGTCGCTCAATGTCTTCAGCCGGACCAGGCTTTTTACCCGCGACACGAGCTGCAGATCGTTCACCGGCTTGGTGAGGAAATCGTCGGCGCCAGCTTTGAGGCCGCGCACGCGGTCTGCCGGCTGATCGAGTGCGGTGACCATGACCACCGGGATATGGGCGGTCTTCGGATCGGCCTTCAGTTTCTCGCAGACCTCGAAACCATCCATGCCCGGCATCATGATGTCGAGCAGGATGATGTCGACATTGGTATTGGCGACGATGTCCAGCGCCTTGTACCCGTCGTCGGCCGTCAGAACGTCGAAATATTCTGCCAGAAGCCGTGCCTCCAGCAGCTTGACGTTCGCCGGGATGTCATCGACGACGAGGATCCGTGCTGTCATCGCTCACAGCCCCCGCTCATGCGTCGCCCAGATAGGTCTTGATGGTCTCGATGAACTTCGGCACCGAGATGGGCTTCGAGACATAAGCCTCGCAACCGCCCTGGCGGATCCGCTCCTCGTCCCCCTTCATGGCAAAGGCGGTGACGGCAACGACGGGAATGACATGCAGCTCGTCGTCTTCTTTCAGCCACTTTGTGACTTCAAGACCGGAGACCTCAGGCAGCTGGATATCCATCAGGATGAGATCCGGGCGGTGCTTGCGCGCCAGATCAAGCGCTTCCATTCCGTTGCGCGTCTGGATGGTCGTGTATCCGGAGGCTTCTATCAGATCGCGGAAGAGCTTCATGTTGAGCTCGTTATCTTCGACAATCATGACCCTCTTGGGCATCGGCACATCCTTAAATCCTGCCTTGTCGGCAACCTAGCAGTATATAAGGTTGCGAGAGGCCGATTCCATCATCAGCTGTCGCGACACTAGAGCCATTTGGTTGAGGAAAAGGAAATTTATCAACGCATGCATCCCGACCCCCGAAAATCGCAGGTCCTTCCGGCACCGGATGAAACCGCGGCAGCGATCCTGCAATGGCTGGCTGGCGAACCCGACATGCTGGGGCGTTTCCTCGCGCTCTCCGGCGTACAGCCGACGCAAATGCGCAGTGCGGTGAGCGATCCGGGTTTTCTGGCCGGCATGGTGGATTTCATCATGGCGCACGAACCGACGCTGATGACCTTCTGCGAGGCGAGCCAGTGGAAACCCGAGGCGGTGGTGCGCGCCTGGCATCACTATTCCGGCCCTGGCCTCGATTCCGGACAGATCGAATGAGCGAGATCGTCGACCTTGCGCATGTGCGCCTGACCGACCGGCCGCTTGTCGTCTGCGATGTCGATGACGTGGTTCTCGAGTTCGTGATGCCCTTCCAGCGGTTTCTCGAAAGCCTGGGACACCGGCTCGAACCGCGCTCCTATCGGCTGCACGGCAACATCATCTCCACCATCGACCAGCGGCCACTGGCGGACGCACTGGTGACCCAGCTGATCCTCGATTTCTTCGAGGCGCAGGAGGATTGGCAGACGCCGTTTGGTGATGCCGTCAAAAGTCTCAAGACGCTTGGCGACGATGCCGATGTGGTGTTTCTCACCGCCATGCCGCCGCGTTATACCGAGATGCGCCGGCGCCTGCTCGACCGTCTGGACCTCACCTTCCCGCTGCTGGCGACCGAAAGCCCGAAAGGGCCCGTCGTCCGGCAGATGCACGGCCGGCGCAGCCTTCCCCTCGCCTTCATCGACGACATGGCGCACAACCATGTGTCCGTTGCCGAAAGCGTGCCGGAATGCCTGCTCGTTCATCTGATGCCGCAATCGGATATCCACAAACATGCCCCGAAACCCGGCCCGCATGTGGTGCAGGTCACTGATTGGCAGGCGGCCGAACGCGAGGTGCAACGGCATTTTGCCGGCGCCTGACATCAGGTCTTCGCCGCTGACGTTCATCGCAAACAGGTGCTTGTAACGGTCGCGGTGCGGACTTATGGTGGCGTTCGTTCAACCTTTGTTCCGTGCCATGCCGCCGCTTGCCGCTTACGATCCGGGCTTCTGCCGTGACTGCCTGACCGGCCAACCGGAAGGCAGGCGCCGTTGCCGCAGTTGCGGCAGTCCGCGGCTTCTCTACCACCGGGAACTCTACGACCTGTCGATCGCCCATATCGACTGCGATGCCTTTTATGCCTCGGTGGAAAAACGCGACAATCCGGAACTTGCCGACAAACCGGTGATCATCGGCGGCGGCAAACGCGGCGTGGTCTCGACCGCCTGTTACATCGCCCGCATCAGCGGCGTGCGCTCCGCCATGCCGATGTTCAAGGCGCTGGAGGCATGTCCGGACGCCGTCGTCATCCGGCCCAACATGGAAAAATACGTCGCCGTCGGCCGGCAGGTCCGCACGCTGTTCCAGGAGTTGACACCGCTCGTCCAGCCGCTCTCCATCGACGAGGCCTTTCTCGATCTTTCCGGCACCGAACGGCTGCATCACGATCCGCCGGCCCGCATCCTGGCCAAACTGGTGCGGCGGGTGGAAAACGAGATCGGCATCACACTGTCGGTCGGCCTTTCCTACTGCAAATTCCTGGCCAAGGTCGCCTCCGACCTGCAGAAACCGCGCGGCTTTTCCGTGATCGGCCGCGAGGAGGCCTTGGCCTTTCTTGCGCCGCGCCCCGTCACGACGATCTGGGGGGTGGGCAAGGCCTTTGCCGCGACGCTGCAGGCGGACGGCGTCCGCACCATCGGGCAGCTGCAGGGGATGGATGAGGGCGACCTGATGCGCCGTTACGGCACCATGGGACAGCGCCTCTACCGCCTGTCGCGCGGCATCGACGACCGCAGCGTACATCCGAACGATCCGGCCAAAAGCGTGTCCGCCGAAACCACCTTTTTCGACGATATTTCCCGCCATGAGGATCTCGTGCCGATCCTGCGGGCGTTGTCAGAGAAGGTTTCGCACCGGCTGAAGAAACAGGCGATTGCCGGCCACACCGTCGTTCTGAAATTGAAGACGGCCGACTTCAAGAGCCGGACCCGCAATCGCCGGCTGGAAGACCCGACGCAGCTCGCCGACCGCATTTTCCGCACCGGTTTGAGCCTGCTGGACAAGGAAACCGACGGCACGAAATTCCGCCTGATCGGCATCGGGGTGACGGATCTTTGCGATCCCGACCGTGCCGATCCGCCGGACCTTGTCGATCCGCAGGCGGCCCGCCGGGCGGCCGCCGAAGCAGCCATGGACCGGCTGCGCGACAAGTTCGGCAAGGCGGCGGTGGAAACCGGTTTCACCTTCGGCACCCTGAAGAAACCAAGCTGAACAGGCATCACGTTTTCGCGAGGTTTAACCGGCTCCCGGCATACCTAAGCCTTCTTTAAACTTCCTCTCATATTCTCCCGCATCTGGTACTGCGTTAAGGGTTCATGTGTCATGTTGAAGCGTGCGGCGATCATCTTCGCTCTGGTGTCGAGTTGCGCGACGACGGTCGCCGCCGCGGACAATGCACGGACTCTGCAGATCATCGTTTCGAAGGACAGCCAGTCATTGGCCGTCTATGACGGCGGCACGGTCATCGCGACCTCGAAGGTTTCGACCGGCAAGGAAGGTCACGACACGCCGACCGGCATCTTTTCCGTTCTCGAAAAGCGCAAGTATCACGAATCGAACCTCTATTCGAACGCGCCCATGCCCTGGATGCAGCGGTTGACCTGGTCCGGCATCGCGCTGCATGAATCAAACAGCGTGCCGAACTATCCCGCCTCGCACGGCTGCGTGCGCCTGCCCGCCGCCTTTGCCAAATCGCTCTACCAGATGACGACGCGCGGTGTGCATGTGATCATCAGCGATGCCGCCGTTTCGCCTCAGCCGATCACCCATGCCGCCCTGTTTGCCCCGCCGGCCGAACGCCCTGCCGGCAATGTGCTCTCCGATGCATCGCTGCGGCCCTCCTCAGCCGATCAGGCCGTGCGCCAGGTGGAAGTGGCGATGAACATGCCGGCCTCGCCGGTCTCGTTGCCCCTGCCGAAGGAGGCGGCCTCTGCCGCCGATGAACCGGCGCCGTTGCGCATCCTGATTACCCGCCGCAGCGAGCGCGAGACGATTGCCGATGTGCAGGCGATGCTGACCGAACTCGGTTTCGATGCGGGGACGGTGGACGGCATCCTCGGTTCGGCCACGCGCAGCGCGATCGATGCCTACAAACGCTGGAAGGGTTTTGCGACGAAAGGCCCCGTATTGACCGCCGAGGTGCTTTCGGCGCTGTATGCCTCCAGTGGACGCGCCGAACCGCCGACCGGCCAGCTGCTGGTCCGCCAGGGCTTTCAGGAGGTGCTGTCCGAGCCGATCGTCCTTGCAGACCCCAATGTTGCGCTCGGCACGCATTTCCTCTCCGTGACGGCGATCAATCGCGACAAAGGCACGGCGGAATGGCAGGGGCTGAGCCTCGCAAACCACCTGCCCGAAGCCACACGCAAGCGGCTCGGCATCACCTCCGATGCCGTCGAAGGGCCGGATGCGCTGAAAGCGGTGCTCGACCGCATTCATGTGCCGGAGGATCTTCGTCAGCGCATCGGCGCGATGATCTCGACCGGCACATCGCTGACCATCTCCGACACCGGCGTCGGCCCGGAGACGACCAAGGGCACGGATTTCATCACCGTGACCCACCGCCCGCCGCGCGGCTGACGTTTTCGCACGGCGCTGGCGACGGGTCTCAGACCAGTTCCACGTCGAGAACGCCCGGCGCGGCGCGCAGCGCGGCGGCAATTTCCGGCGAGATGCGGTATTTCTCCGTCAGTTCCACCTCGATCTCGCGTTTGCCGTCATCCTTGATGACGACGAAGGAGACAAGGCCATCGCCTCTCGCATTGAGGTGGCGTGCCACGGTGCGCAAGGGTCCGGAATCGCGCACATAAACGCGCAACGCCTTCTGCATCTGCACCGACTTTTCCTCCAGCGACTGCACCGTCTGGATGCGCAACCCGATACCTTCCGGCCGTTCGTCCGCCTGCACGGTGATGACCAGCGACTTGCCGGGTTCGAGCAGGTCGCGGTACTGGTTCAGCGCCTCGGAAAACAGGATCGCCTCGAACTGGCCTGTGGCGTCGGAAAAGGTGACGATGCCCATCTTGTTGCCGGTGCGGGTCTTGCGCTCCTGTTTCGACGTCACCGTGCCCGCAAGACGGCCGGCGCTGGCGCCCGCCTTCACCGCGGCGGAGAATTCCGCGTAGTTCTGCACGCGCATCTTGGCCAGCACATCCTTGTAGGTATCGAGCGGATGGGCGGAGAGATAGAAACCGAGCACCTGGTATTCACGCATCAGTTTTTCCGACGCGGTCCAGGGATCGAAGGCCGGCAGGATCAGCTTTTCCGGGCCGGCCGCCGATGAGGAGCCGAACATGTCATGCTGGCCGCTCGTCTTGCCTTCGGCGGCGCGCTGCGCATAACCGATGATGCGGTCGAGGCCGGTCACCATCTCGGCGCGGTCCTTGCCGAAACAATCGAAGGCGCCGGCATAGATCAGGCTTTCCAGCACACGGCGGTTCACCTGTTTCGGGTCAATCCGCAGGCAGAAATCCTCGATGCTGGCAAAGGGCGTATCGCCACGCACGGCAACGATATGTTCGACGGCGGATTCGCCGACACCCTTGATGGCGGCCAGCGAATAGAAGATGCAGTTTTCACCGGTCTCGAACTTGCGGAACGAGGTCTGGATCGACGGCGGCACGACCTTGATGCCGAGACGGGCGGCATCCTGCCGGAAATCGTTCAGCTTCTCGGTATTGGCCATATCATAGGTCATCGACGCGGCGAGGAACTCGACCGGGTAATGCGCCTTCATATAGGCCGTCTGGTAGGAGACGATGGCGTAAGCTGCCGCATGGCTTTTGTTGAAGCCGTAATTGGCGAATTTGGCGAGCAGATCAAAGATCAGGTCGGCCTGGGCCTTCGACACGCCGTTCTTGATCGCGCCATCGACGAAACGGGCCCGCTGCTTGTCCATCTCCTCCTTGATCTTCTTACCCATGGCGCGGCGCAGGAGATCGGCTTCGCCAAGCGAATAACCGGACAGGACCTGCGCGATCTGCATGACCTGTTCCTGGTAGACGATGACGCCCTGGGTTTCCTTCAGCAGGTAATCGATCGTCGGATGGATCGATTCGATCTCCTCCTCGCCATGTTTGCGGGCATTGTAGACCGGGATGTTTTCCATCGGGCCCGGACGATAGAGGGCAACGAGGGCGATGATGTCCTCAATGCAGTCCGGCTTCATGCCGAGCAGCGCCTTGCGCATGCCAACACTTTCCACCTGGAACACGCCGATCGTTTCGCCGCGCGACAGCATTTCGTAGGTCTTGGTGTCATCCAGCGGGATCGTCGCCAGATCCACATGGATGCCGCGTTTGGCGACAAAATCCACCGCCGTCTTCAAGACCGTCAGCGTCTTCAGGCCGAGAAAGTCGAACTTGACCAGGCCCGCCTGTTCCACCCATTTCATGTTGAACTGGGTGACCGGCATGTCGGAGCGCGGATCGCGGTACATCGGTACCAGCTTCGACAGCGGCCGGTCGCCGATCACGATGCCGGCGGCATGTGTCGAGGCGTGGCGGTAAAGCCCCTCGATCTTCTGGGCGATATCGAGCAGGCGTGCGACGACGGGCTCGCGCTCGGCCTCCTCCTGCAGTTTCGGCTCCTCCTCGATCGCCTTCGAGAGCGGCGTCGGATTGGCCGGGTTGTTCGGCACCAGCTTGCAGATCTTGTCGACCTGGCCATAAGGCATTTCCAGCACACGACCGACATCGCGCAGCGCCGCACGCGCCTGCAGCGAACCGAAGGTGATGATCTGCGCCACCTGCTCGCGGCCGTATTTCTGCTGCACGTAACGGATCACCTCTTCGCGGCGGTCCTGGCAGAAGTCGATGTCGAAGTCGGGCATCGAGACACGTTCCGGGTTGAGGAAGCGTTCGAACAGCAGGGAGAACCGCAAGGGATCGACATCGGTGATGGTCAGCGCATAGGCGACCAACGAGCCAGCCCCCGAACCGCGGCCCGGACCGACCGGAATATCCTGCGTTTTCGCCCATTTGATGAAGTCGGAAACGATCAGGAAGTAACCCGGAAACTTCATGCGTTCGATGACCGAAAGCTCGAAATCCAGCCGCTCGCGGTAATCCTGTTCGGTATAACCCGCCGCCATACCGAGTGCTGCCAGACGCTGTTCCAGGCCTTCGACCGACTGGCGGCGCAATTCCGCCGACTCGGCGCGTTCGGCCTCCTCCGCATCATCCGTCGCCCCGGTGAAACGCGGCAGGATCGGCTTGCGCGTCTTGAGCACGAAGGAGCAGCGGCGTGCGATCTCGACCGTATTCTCCAAGGCTTCCGGCAGATCGGCGAACAGCTTTGCCATGTCCGCCCGGCTCTTGAGATAATGATCCGGCGTCAGACGGAAGCGGGTGTCGTCGGAGACGATGGCATTGTGGGCCACCGCCATCAGGGCGTCATGGGCGTCGTATTCCCCCTTGGAGGGAAAAAACGCCTCGTTCGTCGCCACCAGCGGCAGGTCGTGCTCATAAGCGAGCTCGATCAGACGGCGTTCGTGGCGGCGGTCATAGTTGCCGTGGCGCTGCAGTTCGACATAGAGCCGGTCGCCAAAGACGGCCTTCAGTCGCAGGAGACGCTGGAGCGCCTGGGCATGGTGGCCTTCCTTCAGCAGCGGATCGATCGGACCCGAGGCAAAACCAGTCAGCGCGATGATGCCGTCCGCACCACCCTCCTCCAGCCAGGACATGGCGATGTGCACCGACTGGTGAGAGCCCTCACCGCCGAGATAGGCGCGGCTGACGAGATCGACGAGCCGCTCATAACCCACAGCGTTGGCCGCCAGCAGCACGAGCGAGGGCAGTTTGACGAAACCGGCATTGCCGCCGCGCTTCTCGTCACCCTGATCCTGCATATCGATCGACATCTGGCAGCCGATGATCGGCTGAATGCCGTCATCCACCGCCTTCTGCGAAAACTCGAGCGCGACAAAAAGGTTGTTGGTATCGGTAATGGCGATCGCCGGCTGGCCGTCGGCGGTGGCCTTGCCGAGGATCTTCTTCAGCGGCAGCGCGCCTTCGAGCAGAGAATAGGCCGAATGCACGCGCAGATGCACGAATTGCGGGCTCTGTTCCGCCCGTCCCGCGCCGTCCGTTACCGTGCCGTCGATCATCTCTGCCATGCTGCCTGTGCCTTCTTACGAGTCTGAAGGCGCATTGTCCGGCAGTGGGACCGTGAAGTCCAGCCGAAGCGTGACCGGCGGGACGCAAAGCTGTGAAGTGTGCCAGCGACGAGCTGGCCAGGGGGCCGGCCAGGGGAACCGGCGCCAAGCGTCACATGGCGAGCATCAAAACGCTGATGCTGGCAACGAAGGTCATGATGGAGGCGAAAGCGGCAACATCGCGAAGAATTTCGGTCATCTGCATTCTCCTTTTCCGTTATGTTTTTATTTTGTTCCATTCCTGTTCTCGCGTCAAGAAAAAGAACGAAAGCGGAACGATTTTGTTGAACGAAGGGTAAACAGAAGAACCTTTGCCCGCTTTCCACAGGGCACGGTGTCGCCCTCACGCGACCTGTCGGCCCGTGGTTTGATCCTTGTTTCTCTCCACATCCCCCTTCGGAGATGGCATCGGCCGGGGCGCTGAAAGCTGCCTCGTAAGCAAATAATAATGTGGCACCTCTCAGCGCCCCGTTCGGCATTTTTATCCGCCGGTCGATCCCTCTGACTGGATGGATGGGCGGGAGACGTTGCCATCACCGTTCCCGGCGTCATTCCTGATCGGACGACGCGGGCGGACAACGGGCGATGCGACCCCCGACCTCCATCCCCTTGTGTGCCCCATAAGGCACGTCCGGCGCGCAACGCTGGGAACTCTGGAGACACTGCGCTGACGTCCGACGCGCATTGCCTCCACCCGGTCGCCGGAGGGGGATCCTGTTGACGGACTCAGGTCATGAGGCTTTGCGTCTTGTCCTCATGACCCGAACCGGCCCCGCATCGCCGGCACGCCTGCCGGTGTATCCGCTGCGGGACGGGGGGATTGTAGGCATGGGGGATGAGGGTGGGGAAATTGCGCGGGCGATTTTTTTGACGTGGCGCTTGTGGTTGACCCGAGGATTTGCGGAAAGATGTTTTGCAACAGCGGGTTGACGATCCGATGGCGACGGCGTGCCGGCACGATACCCCCCTCTGTCCTGCCGGACATCTCCCCCTCAAGGGGGGAGATCGGCAGAGTGTTTGGCCGCTCGGTCTATGGAGAGGTCGGAGCGGTTTCTTCGATGGCGACGGTCATGGGGCGGGAAAGCGGCGCCGCGATGCGATCTCCCCCTTGAGGGGGGAGATGCCTGGCAGGGCAGAGCGGGGTGGGACGGCACGCCAGACATCGATCCACCCACCAGCTTTCCGGCGCGCGCCCATGGTGTTATCCCTCCCGCCACCAAACGTACCGGAGCGAAACCCATGACGACCTTCTCCGAACACGATGTCGCCGATCATTGGGACACCAACGCCGAACAGTGGGCCAAGGATGTGCGGGCGGGCTTCGATGCCTACCGCGATGTTTTCACCTTCCCCGCCTTCGCTCAATTCCTGCCGGATCTTGCGGGATTGCGGGTGGCGGATTTCGGCTGCGGCGAAGGGACGAATACACGACGGCTCGCCGCACTCGGGGCAAAGATCACCGGGATCGATCTGTCGGAGAAAATGCTGGCCTTTGCCAGACGCGACGAGGAGGCACACCCGCTCGGCATACGCTATCATCAGGCCTCGTTCAGCGGCCATTGCGGCCTGCCGGACCAGTCCTTCGATGCGGTAATTTCCACCATGGCGCTGATGGACGGGCCGGATTTTGCCGGCGCCATGCGCGAAGCCTTTCGGCTTCTGGTTCCGGGCGGCTTTCTGGCCTTCAGTGTGCTGCATCCCTGTTTCATCACACCCGGCCTGCGCTGGGTGAAAAACGAGGCGGGAGAGACGGTGGCACTCGGCGCTGCCGGCTATTTTGAGACAGGACATTTTGTCGAACACTGGACGTTCGGCGACAACCCGGACAAGGCGGATGTGCTACCCTTCTCCGTGCCGCGTTTTCCCCGCACGCTGAGCGATTATCTAAACCCCGTCCTTGCCGCCGGTTTTCAGATCCGCCGGATCGAGGAACCCCAGCCGAGTGCCGAGGTCTGCGCCGCCTTTCCGCGGTTCCGACGCTGGCGGGACCTTGCCGCCTTCGTGCTGCTGGTGCATGCACAAAAGCTGGCCTGACACGCACATTCCGGCTCCAGCGTTTACATCCGCCCTCACCTCGCCTACTGGAACGCGACACTCCAGACGGGTAAGGCAGAACCATGCTGATCAAGCAGAGCGACTATCACCGGATCTACAAGGTCATCAACAGCCTGCTTCTGGCGCAGAATGCCGATCCGGCCACCGCCACGATGTATTTTGCGAGCTTCGGCGCTTTTATCCTGAAGCAGCATTTCAAGCTGCAGGCGGTGCCGAAGGGTGGGCTGGCCGCCTATCATCTCGATGGCACGCGGGTTCTGTTTGCCGATCACCGGGAGGACGGGTCCGTGTCCGGCGCGGGCGAAAACTTCCACTGCTGGGTGGAGGCGGAGGGCTTTGCGCTCGATTTCATGGCTCCGGCCTTTGCCGATGCGATCACGACCGCACCCGTGGCCTCGCGCATGTTCCAGAAGCCGCTCTCGGCGATGGCGGGCTCGATCAACGATCTCTCCTCGTCCGGCGACTTCTTTTACCGGTCGGAGCCGGAGGCGATGGCCCGGCGCTTTGCCGACTGGAAGGCGCACGGCATGATCGGCGATCTCGCCGCGATCGCCAGCCAGTGGTTCCGCCCCTCGCCGAAGAAGATGCAGGCAGCACTCAGCGTCAGCGACCAGAGCGGGGCGAAGCGCAGCATTGCGCTGACCGGGCATGCGCTGGTGGGGAGCTGGTAGGCGGCAGTCTGAGGCGATCGGAAAGAGGTGTGAGGCGCCCCCTCATCCGTCCTTCGGGCACCGACCGGGGTCGCGCCACGCGTCTCGACCTGTCCTTCGGCCCCTCAAGGGGAGAAGGGAAGATACCTCAGAAATCCCGGATCTTGCCGCCCTCGATCGTCACGCGCCGGTCCATCCGGGCGGCGAGATCGTGGTTGTGGGTGGCAATCAGCGCGGCAAGGCCGGACTGGCGCACCAAAGCTTCCAGCGCATCGAAGACATAGGACGCGGTTTCGGGATCGAGATTGCCGGTCGGTTCGTCGGCGAGAAGCAGGAGCGGCGCATTGGCGACCGCGCGCGCGATCGCGACACGCTGCTGCTCGCCGCCTGAAAGCTCCGCGGGGCGGTGATCGGCACGGTGGCCGATGCGCATGTAATCGAGCAGCTGGGAGGCCCGTTCGGCGGCTTCCTTTTTCGGCAGGCCGGCGATCAGCTGCGGCATCATGATGTTTTCGAGCGCGGTGAATTCCGGCAGCAGGTGGTGGAACTGGTAGACAAAACCGATATCCCCACGGCGGATCGCGGTCCGCCGTTCGTCCGGCAGATTGCCGCAGGCCTCGCCATTGATGAAGATCTCGCCGGAATCGGGATGTTCGAGGAGGCCCGCCAAATGCAGAAGCGTCGACTTACCGGTGCCGGAGGGGGCGACCAGCGCGACGATCTCGCCGGAATGCAGTTCGAAATCGGCAGCCTTCAGGATCGACAGCACGGTATCACCCTGGCCGTAGTGACGGTCGATACCGGTGAGCTTCAGGACGGTTTTACGGGGCATGAGCGGATCGCGATCCTATTCGTAACGCAGCGCCTGCACCGGATCGAGCCTTGAGGCCCGCCAGGCAGGAAAGATGGTGGCGATAAACGACAGCGTGAGCGCCATCACAACAACGGAGACGGTTTCACTGACGCTCATTTCCGCCGGAAGCTGGCTGAGGAAATAGAGCTCCGGATCAAACAGCACCGTGCCCGAGACCCAGGAGAAGAACTGGCGGATCGACTCGATGTTAAGACAGACGATGACACCGAGCAGAACCCCGGCAATCGTGCCGACGATGCCGATGGCGGCCCCCGTCATGAAGAAGATACGCATGATGGCGCGCGACGAGGCGCCCATGGTGCGCAGGATCGCGATATCGCTGCCCTTGTCCTTCACCAGCATGATGAGGCCGGAAATGATGTTGAGCGCGGCGACGAGCACGATCAGCGTCAGGATCATGAACATCACGTTGCGCTCCACCTGAAGGGCGGAGAAGAAGGTCTGGTTGCGCTGGCGCCAGTCGCTGATGAAGATCTGGCGGCCGGCCGCCTCTTCCACCTTCGGGCGCAGCGCATCGATGTCGTCGGGATTGGTGACGAAGAGCTCGATCGACTGCACGATGCCATCGGCGTTGAAATAGGCCTGCGCTTCGGCAAGCGGCATGTAGATGATCGAGGCGTCATATTCCGACATGCCGATCTCAAAAATGCCGGAGACCTGGTAGGATTTCACCCGTGGCGTGGTGCCCATCGGGGTCACGTCGCCTTCCGGCGACACGAGCGTGATGCGGTCGCCGGCCCCTATGCCGAGCGAGGCGGCAAGCCTGGAGCCGACCAGCACGCCATCGCCGGTGGCAAAACCGGTGAGATCACCCGAACGGATATTGCCGGAGACTTCCTTCAACTTTTCCAGGTCTTCGGTGCGGATGCCGCGCACCAAAGCGCCGGAGCCAGCGCCCTGTTTGCCCGACGCGAGCGTCTGGCCTTCGACCAAAGGCAGGGCCATGGTGACACCCGGCACGGCGGCAAATTTCTGGGCAAGCTGTGCATAATCGGTGAGCGGTTGATCGACCGGCTGAATGATCATATGGCCGTTGATGCCGAGGATACGCGAGATGAGTTCGGTGCGAAAACCGTTCATCACCGCCATGACGATGATGAGCGTGGCAACCCCCAGCATGATGCCGACAAAAGAGAAACCGGCGATGACCGAGATGAAGGTC
>NZ_JAPPRJ010000008.1 GCF_026672545.1 Rhizobium sp. SL86 | reverse complement strand
ACTGGCAGTACAAGTCCGGGATCATGGCGCCGCGTGAACTTATCAACTCGAAGTCGGGTCTCACCATCCGCTCAGGCATTGCCCGCGTGGCGCTCGGGAGAACGCCGGATGTTCAAAAGCTTCACGACAAAGGACTGGGCGATCTTCTGCCAGAACTATGGCCAACCGATCCGAATCGCGAATAGGCCGTGGCGCCACCGAGGCGGAAAAGGATGTGCTCAGGCGTGCGGTATCCGGCATTGCCGGCGATTGCGCGGCCATCATTCCCCGCGAGATGCTGATCGAACTGCATGAGGTCGGCTCCAAGAGCAGCTCGACAGACATGTATGAGCGGCGCGCCGACTGGCTTGATCGGCAGGTGTCGAAGCTGGTGCTCGGCCAGACGACGACGACGGATGCGGTCTCCGGCGGCCATGCGGTGAGCCAGGAGCATCGTCTGGTGCAGGAGGATATCGAGCGCGATGATGCCGGCATGGCGACTTCGACGCTGAACCAGCAGCTCATCCCGAACATCGTGGCATTCAATTTCGGGCCGCAGGAGCGCTACCCGCATGTGCGGATCGGCCGTCCGGACGAAGTGCCGCTCGGTGAATTTGCCGAGGCTTTCGACAAGCTGGCAAAACACGGGCTGACCGCCGAGGAAGCCTATTTGCGCGACCGCCTTGGCATCCCGACACCGAAGCCGGATGCGGTGCTGATCGGTGGACGAACACCGGTACCAACGGCAGATCCCGCAACGCCTGCAGCCAAGCCGCCGGCAAAGCCGATTTCCGCCAACGCCGCGCTCGATCGCCTCTTCGCCTCGGCGCACGCGACGGAGCCTCGCGACGAGATCGAGATCCTGACCGACCGGCTTGAGCGGGAAGCGGCCGACGCGATGGATGGTATGATAGCAGAGGTGCGCGAGGCACTGATGCAGGCGACCGATCTGCGCGATGCCGCAGCACGGCTTGCGAAGCTCGATCTGTCTCCCGACGACCTGACGGAAGCCATGGCCCGCGGCATGGCACTGGCGCATCTGGCGGGCCAGGCGTCACTGATCGACGACCTGAAGGGGCGGTCATGAATAGCGGCCCGCTGACGCGCTTCGCCTGCCTGGAGGTAACGCAGAAGCGGGCAAAGTCGCGAACCGCGCCTATCGCCTTCAAAACGGCTTCAAATTCGATTTCAGGATTGATGGCAAGGATGGCGGCAGCGGGTGCATCGCTCGATCTGCCGTTCGACGAAGCTATAGCCTATTTCCGGCAGAAAGTCTCCATCCCGACGCAGAGCTGGCGCGACGTCTGGGATGCGGCGCATTCGAAGATGTTCATGGTCGCCGGCGCCAATACGGTGGCGCTCGTCGATGACTTCAGGGCATCGATCGAGAAGGCGCTGACGCAAGGCACGGCGATCGAGGAGTTCCGCAAGGATTTCGACCAGATCGTGAAAACGCACGGTTGGTCCTATCAGGGCGAACGCGGCTGGCGCACGCGAACGATCTTCGAAACCAATCTTGCGACCGCCTATGCTGCCGGCCGCTATGCCCAGATGACCGAGCCGGACACGCTCGCGACCTTTCCCTATTGGCAATATCGCCATTCCGGCGCGCTTCATCCGCGCCTGCAGCACAAGGCATGGGACGAAAAGATCTATCCGGCCGACGATCCGTTCTGGGTGACGGCCTATCCGCCGAACGGGTTCCGGTGCGGCTGCTTCGTCATTCCGATTTCTCGGGCGCGGTTGAAGCGCCTGGGCAAAAGCGGCCCGATCGCGCGCCGGACCTTGACCAGCTGGGCACCGATCAGCCGCTCGGGGTCGATCCATCCTTCGCCTACAATCCCGGCATGGCCTGGCTGAAACAGACGGCACCTGGTCCGAAGGCGGTTTCGGCAACAGAAGCCAATATCGTTGCCTTTGTTCTATCGGCGCTGAAGGGCAAATGGCCGGACGGGTCCTGGACGCCGGTTGCCGTCGTCGAGGACGGTCTCGACATCGCCTCGGTCAAGGCTGGAGACGAATTGCGGCTGACAGCGGATCGTATCCGCACGGATGCGGGCAAATCCGAGGCTGATGTCTTCGCCACGATCCCGGGGCGGCTGCTGAAGAAGGGCGCCCGCATCCGGACGGCGGAGGATGGCACGGTGACTGTCACCGGTCGCGTCGATGGCGGTGCCTGGACGATGGCCGTGCGCCCGATCGCGGACGGTGATCGGCGCTGGCTCGATCTCGTCTCCCTCAAGAAGGCGCGTCGATGAGCGGCGTCTCCATTTCCGTCACGATCCAGGACCGCGCCGTCCAGGACGCTTTTCGCACCCTCGCTTTCCGCATGGGCAACACGCAACCGGTCATGGCGGCGATCGGCACGGAACTGGTCGCCTCGACGCATATGCGCTTCGTCACCCAGACCGATCCGGAGGGCAATGCCTGGCAGGCGTTGAACACCGCTTATGCGGCCACCAAACGCAACACCCGCATCCTCACTGAAAGCGGCGGGTTGCGCGACAGCATCAATTCCCAGGCGGGCCAGGACGTGGTTCACGTCGGAACGAGTAAGATTTACGCCCGCGTTCACCAGGAAGGCGCGGCGATCGTGCCGAAGAATGCTTCGGCGCTTGTCTTCTTCATCGGCGGCGATCTCGTCAAGGCCAAGAGCGTCACCTTGCCCGCCCGCCGCTACCTCGGTATATCTGCCGAAGATGAAACGTCGATCGCCGAGATCGTCTTCGGTTTCGTCGAGCGCTATCTCCCCCGCTGATACCACCTGAGCCGCACATGCCGCCCGCCGTGGCGGGCATGATCTGATCGTGCGGCGCATGGCACTTTCCGGCCATGCTGAAAAACATCAACGCCCTCCTCATCGCTATCCAGTCTGCCGACGGCACTGTGCCGGATTGGCTGCACCTTCTGCCTGCCACCGAGTTCAAGGGGGTCGATGGGCGCGGCCCCTATGCCGCTCCGGATCTGGCGGCGCTAATTGCCACCTTCACTGCCGAAGGGCGCAAGCTGCCAGTGGACGAGAACCATTCGATCGATCTGGCAGGCAAGTCCGGCCATCCGTCGCCGGCGCGCGGCTGGATCGTCGAGCTGCAGGCGCGCGAGGACGGCCTGTGGGGTCGTGTCGAGTGGACGTCCGAAGGCGAGACTATCGTCAGAGGCAAGTCCTACGGCTACCTCTCGCCGGTTTTCCTGCATTCGGCCGCCAAGCCCTACAAGATCGCCAAGGTTCTTCGTGTGGCGCTGACCAACGATCCGAACCTCGATTTTCTGACTTCCCTCCATCATCAACAGGAGAGCGATATGCTCGAACAGCTCCGGAAGGCGCTTGGCCTTCCCGAGACGGCAACCGAGGCGGAAGCCCTCAGCGCCATCTCGACCATGCATGCCGAACACCAGGCGCAGACGGCTTTGATGGGCAAGATCCGTGTGGCGACCGGGCTGGCGGCTGATGTGACCGGTGACGCGCTTGTCACCGCGCTGCAGTCACGCGGCAAGGTCACCGCCGCCGAGGCGGAAAACGCCGAGCTGAAGACGACGGTCACGTCGCTGCAGAGCCAGCTCACGACGCTGATCTCGACCCATGCCCGCGACAAGGCGGTCTCGGTGGTCGAAGAGGCCGTCAAGGCCGGCAAGATCGTGCCGGCGCTGAAGGATCACATGATCGCCCGCCACATGAAGGACCCGGCAGAGGTCGAGAAGGAGATCGCTCTCCTGCCGTCGATCAATGCCGGCGGCCTTGGCGGACATCGCGAGCCGGAAGCCGGCGCTGCACTGTCTGCCGAAGACAAGCAGATCGCCGCCATGATGGGCATCGACGAAAAGATCTTCGCCGATCGCTCCAAGGCGCTGCACGGAAAGGATCTCTGACATGGCTGCGACCGACGACATCCGCTCGAAAAAGAAGCCCGGCCTTGGTCGCCGTTATGGCTATCCGGTTCTGGGCGGCCAGAAGATCTACGGCGGCGCCGCCGTAGGCATCACCGCGAACAAAGAAGCCGTGCCGGCAGGCCATGCCTCTGCCGTCAAGCTGATGGGCTTTGCCGAGGAACGCGCCGACAACAGCGGCGGCGCCACCGGCGATCTGTTCGTGACGGTCGAGAAGGACGTGCGGCTGATCCCGCTCGCCGGTGCTGCCGTCTCGAATATCGGCGCCACCGTCTACGCCTCGGCCGACGACACCTTCACGCTGACGGCCGGCTCTTTGCTGGCACTCGGCACCATCGACGCCATCGACGCGGACGGCGTCTGGCTCGCAACCCTCTGAGGATTGACCATGGATATCAACGCCAGCACGCTGCGCGCCATCTATACCGGGCTTTCGACCGCCTTCAATCAGCGGTTCGCTTCGATCTCGCCGCTCTACACGATGGTGGCAATGCCCGTCCCCTCGACCTCGGCGATCAACGAATATCCGCGCCTGGACGATCTGCCCGGCTTCCGCGAATGGATCGGCGATCGCATGATCCATGATCTTGGCGCGCTGACTTACACCATCCGCAACAAGACCTTCGAGAAGACGATCGCCATCAAGCGTGAACAGATCGAGGATGATCAGCTTGGCATCTTCACGCCGGTCGCCGGACAGATGGGTCAGGATGCTGCCGAATTCCCGGATCTTCTCTGCTGGCCGCTCTTCAAGACCGGCGAGACGCTGAAGTGCTACGACGGCCAGTATTTCTTCGACACGGACCATCCCGGCTACAACGAGCAGGGCAATCAGATCTCTGTTGCCAACTTCACAGATGGCGCCGGTCCCGCCTGGTACCTGGTCGATGATGCTCAGGCAGTGAAGCCCTTGGTGTATCAGACCCGTCGTCCCTTCGTTCTTACCCCGATGCAGTCGCCTGACGATCCAAACGTCTTTTACCAGGGCAAATTCGTCTGGGGCGTCGATGGGCGCTCAAATGCCGGCCTCGGTCTCTGGCAGACCGCCTACAAATCGAAGGCGACGCTGAACGAAGCGAACCTCTCGGCGGCGCTGACTGCGATGAGCACGATCCGCCGCCGTTCCGGCCAGGTGTTGAACATTTCCGCCAAGAAGCTGCTCGTGCCACCGTCCCTTGAAATCACCGCACGCAAGCTGGTCGAGGCCGAACTCACCAATGGCGGCGAGACCAACATCATGGCCCGCATGGTGCAGGTCGTGAAGGTTCCCTACCTCGCCTGACCTGCCCCGACGCGGGGCACACCACCCGCGTCGCCTGCCGCCGCCGGCGCGCCTCCCCGCCGGCGGCGGGTCTCCGGAAAACGGTTGATGCCAGCCGCTTTCTCGAAACCCGAAAGGAAGAAGCATGAGCGCGAAGAAAATCCAGATCATCTGCACGTCGCCCGGCATGCGCCGCAACGGTATCGCCCATCCGGCAAGCGCCTTTTATGACGCCGATCGCTGGAGCGCGGACGAGATCAACGCCTTCAAGGCCGATCCGAATTTCACGGTGCGGGATGTAGCGGACGGCGAAAGCACGACGACGCAAGCCGATTTCGAGGCGCGCGTGACGGCCGAGGTGGACCGGCGCGTCCAGATCCAGATCGACGAACTGCAGAAGAGTTTTGACCAGGCCGTCAGCGACAAGGCGGCCGAGAGGATCACCGAACTGCAGGCCAAGGTCGAAGAACTGGAAACCAAGCTGCGGGCCTCTGAACAGGCCGCGACCGAGAAGGCTTCGACCAAGAAGTAACCCCACGCACTGAAGACGACGCTACGAGAGTAAAGCCGAAGGACCACCCATGTATGCCACCGTCACCGACATGATTGCCCGCTTCGGCGAGACACACATGATCCGGCTCTCGCAGCCGGAGGATCGCACAGCCGAGACGGTGGATGCGGTGAAGATCGAGACGGCACTTTCCGACGCGTCATCGGTCATCGACGGCTACATCCGTGGTCGTTACCTGGTGCCGATTGCGGCTCCACCGGCGGAGATCGTCCGCGCTTCCTGCGTTCTGGCGCGCTACGAGCTGGCCCAGGGCGAGCACATGGAGCCCTCCGAAGAGATGGGCAAGGCGCGCAAGGAAACGATCACCTGGCTGGAGAACATCGCCAAAGAGCTGATCAATCTCGACGTGCCGGTTGCCCTGCCCGCCGGTCCTGCCGTCGGCTCCGGGCCGCGCATGTCCGATCGGTCACGCATCATGTCGCTCGACAGTCTGCGAGGCTTCTGATGGGGTTCACCCTGCAATACACCAACATCCGCAAGATGGAGCCGCTGCTGACGAAGCGGCTGCGGCTCGCCTTCCCGGAAAAGACGTTTGCGATCGAGCGCGTGCCGCAGGTCATGACGGTCAAGGAATTCGAGCGCCTGGCGCGGCTCTCTCCCTTCATCGGTCTCGCCTGGGTTGGCTTCCGGGCCGATGCCAATAGCGGCCGGATGCTTTCCGGCCGGATGCTCTGGCGGCTGATCCTCATCTTCAAGGCTTCGAACGGCCTTGAAACCCGCTTCAAGGGTGACGTGAAGGGGATCGGCCTTGATGCCATGGCCGACGTCGCGATCGCCCTGATGCATGGTTGGACCGTTCCGGACGCGGGGCCTGTGAGCGTGACTGGCGCCAACAGCGTGATCGCCGACGGCTGGAGCGACGAGGCGGTCGTGATCGCCCAGGTGGATTTCGAGATCTACTGCACCGCGCATCCGGGCAAGCTCGATCTGATCACACCCGACGATTTCCGTGCGCTGTCGATCGACTGGATGGTCGAGCCCGATCCTGACGCCGTGCCCGTATCCGACACCCTCACCCTGGACGATGCCCCATGATGAAATTCCTGAAGCCCGCACCGGGCCGCACAGTCCATCTGCCGGACGGGACCGAAATCCCGGCAGCCGGCATGGACATCGAGGACAGCCTGTTTCGCCGCCGGCGCCTGGCCGATGGCGATCTTATCGAGGCAGAACCGCCAAGCGCCGCATCGGCGCCTGAGGCCGAGCCCCACGACGGAACCGAAACCGAAACGGCCGAGGCCGAAGCCCCCGCCAAGACGACCAAGCCCAAAGGAGGCAAGTGACCATGGATTTCGACGAAATCCCCTATGACTGGTTGGAGCCCGGCACCTTCCTGGAAGTGAAGCCGAACTACCGCAATGCCGGCGTCTTCGCCTGGCCGGAAAAGGCAATGATCGCTGGCCAGAAGCTGGCGGCCGGAACGCTTGCTCCCGGCCAGATCATCGAAGTGACACGCGCTGCCGAAGGCGACGTGCTCTTCGGCCGTGGCTCGGTCGGCGCCAAGATGGTGAAGGCCTTCCGCGACGCCAACAAAGTCACGCCGCTTTATGTTACAGCGCTTGCCGATGCCGAAGGCGCGGTCAAATCGACCGGCACCTTTACCTTCGTCGGAGCAGCCTCCTCGGCTGTCGTGCTGCGCTTCCGCATCGGTGGACGCCAGGTGCGCTTTACCGCGCTGACCTCCGACAACGTGACAGCGATGGCAACCAAGCTTGCCGCCGCGATCAACGCGGATCTCGACATGGAAGTGACCGCCGCGTCGGCTGCCGGCGTCGTTACCTGCACGGCGCGTCACGGTGGCGAGGTCGGCAACGAGATCGACCTGCGCGTCGATACCGACGTCCAGCCGGTGCCTTCGGGCCTCACGATCACGGTCGCCGCCATGGCGGGTGGCGCCGGCAATCCGTCGGTCCAGTCGGTGCTCGATCTGCTGACCAACACCTGGATCACCAAGCTTGTGACGCCCTGGGCGGATGCCACCAATCTCGGTCTGCTCGCGACTTGGCTGACCGCGCGCTACACGGCGATGTCGAAGCTCGATTGCCATGGCTTCACCTTCAAGCGTGGTACGTTCGGGGAACTGTCCACCTTCGGCAATCTCACCAATTGCCCCTTCCTTACCTGCGGCGGCATGAAGGCTTCGCCGACGCCGGCCTACACGATTGCCGCGACCGCCATGGCAATTGCAAGCTTCCACCTCACCAACGATCCGGCGCGCCAGCTGCGCTCGCTGGTGCTTCCGGGCGTGATGGCGCCGGCGGCGGCTGACCAGTTCACCGACGAGGAAAAGAACCTGCTGCTCAATCGCGGGATCTCGACCTTCGACCATCTGTCGGATGGCACGACCACGATCAGCCGGATGATCACCACCTACAAGACGTCCAATCTGGGCGCTGCCGATCGTGCCTGGCTCGACATCATGGTGCCGGCGACGGCATCGCGCATCCGCTACGACTGGGCGCTCTATGTCTCGCTGTTGTATCCGCGCGCCAAGCTGGTCGATGACGACGACGTTGCGGCGCTCGTGCGGCGTGATGACGACGACACCGATCCGGGAACGGCTGTCGTCACGCCTGGGCGCATGCATGCGTCCTGGGGTGCGCGCTGCAAGCTCTACGGCGAGAAGGTGTGGATCGAGAACGTCTCGCAGAAGATCAGGGAAAGCGTCTTCCAACGCTCGACCGACGACAGGCAGCGATTGGAAAGTCGCCAGAAAATCAGCATCGCCGGCAACCTGATGGTGCTTGCCGGCTCGCTTGAATTCGACGCTTAGGAGGACTGACCCATGACACAGGTTCTGGGCATCATCGACATCGTCTGGCGCGGCCGGACGATCCCTGTCGAAAAGGGTGCCACCATCCGCCTCGGCGGCATCAAGAACACCGGCGTTACCTATGGACGCACGGTCGGCCGCGCCGGCGAATTCCAGGGTTCGGAAGTCAATGCGACGACCAACCTGCAGCGCGGCCAGCGGGCGACCGACCTCTTCGACGAGACGGAGGGCGAGCTGCAGGTGCGCTGCGATACCGGCCAGACCTTCGTCATCAACGACGCCTTCCTGGAAGGCGATCGTCCGGTGATCACCGGCGGCGAAGGCGGCAAGATCCCGCTCAAATGGATGGGCGGCGTAGCCGAGGAGATCCTCGCATGACGAAGATTGGTCGCACGACCCATATTGACCTGGACGAGGATGCTCTCGTCGAAGCCCCCAAGGTCTCCAGCGAGGATGACATCGTCAATGAGGACAACGACCTCGACGACAACGACATCGTCGATGAAGATGCCGGCGACCTCGACAAACTGCCGAGACGCGCGATCGTCAATGCAGACGGCACGGTGATCCTGCCGCTCCTCTATCCGAAGACGTTCGCGTCGAAAAAGGACGGCAAGATCCGCGAACGCGTGTTCAAGCAGCTCACCTTCCATCGCCTGACCGGCGCCGATCAGCGCGCGATTGCCGCCGCCAGCGAAGACATGATGAATGTGGTCGCCTTCGCGCGATCGACCAAGATCAGCCAGGCGGTGATGAACAAGCTGTTCGACAAGATGGATGCGGCCGACATTGCCGACTGCGGGCGGGTGCTCAACTCTTTTTTGACGAGTGGCCGCAAAACTGGCCGGTGATGATCGGCGCGCTGGCCGATGGTACCGGTTTCTCGGCTGCCGAGATCGACGCATTCGACGCCCGCACGCTGACCTACTGGTGGAACATGGTGATGGCCTGGCGCCAGGAAGTGGCTAGACTCAACACCCCCTGACGAGATCATGCCCGCCGATGCGGGCATGATCGTTTTTTCGCGCGCGCGATAGCTTGGCGGCTATCTTCGAACGAGGCGCGCCCATGTCCAATCGCAATATGGCCTTGGACGTCATCGTCCGGCTGAAGGATCTGCTCACAGGTCCGCTTCGCCGCCTGCGCTCGACGCTCGACGGCATTGCCGGCATGGCCCGAAAGATCGGTCTCGTCGGCGGCGCCGTTGCCGCCATTTCGTTCATGGGTCCGATCCAGGAAGCGGCCGCGTTCCAGCAGCAGCTCCTCGATATCGCCGGCACGTCCAATCTCGTCGGCAAAGCTGCCTTTGATCTCGTCGAAAATTCCAAGGCGAAATACGAGGAACTGAGCCTGGTCGTCGGCCAGTATTCCGACACCATTGCCAAGGGTGCCGGCCAGATGATCGCAGCCGGTGTCGATCCGACGCTGGTCGATCAGTCGATCGGTTTGATCGGTCGCTCTGCGACCGCGGCCAATGCCGAGTTCAACGACATGGCAGGCGTGGCGACCTCGCTCCTAACCACACTACGCATGCCCGCCGATCAGCTGGAGGGTGCGATGGCCGGCCTCGTGGTGGCCGGCAAGGAAGGCGCCTTCGAATTAAAGGACATGGCACGCTACTTCCCGACGCTGACAGGCCAGATGGCGAAGTTTGGTGTGACCGGCCGCGAAGCTGTCAACACCCTTGGTGCTGCCCTGCAGATCGCCCGCAAAGGCACGAGCGATCCGGCGGAAGCCGCCAACAACCTCAAGAACTTCCTCTCGAAGATCCTGGCGCCCGAGACCATCAAGAACTTCGCGAAAGCTGGCGTCGATATCGAAGCCGTGATGAAGGACGCTGCCACGAAGGGCATCAACCCGATCGAGGCCGTCGTGCAGAAGATCTCGAAACTGACGGGGATCTCCGGAAAGGAAATCGCCGGGCTTTTGAAGACCGCCAAGGACAACGGTCTTGAGGGCGCCGATGCGCTGGCTTCCGTCCGCGAGCAGCTGGAGAAGATCTACGGCGCCGGCAAGCTCGGTTCGATTTTTGGCGACATGCAGGTCATGGATTTCCTGATCCCGATGCTCGCGAATATCGATGAGTACAAGCGGATCAGGCAAGAGGTTGCAAACGCCACCGGCTCGGTCATCGACAAGGATTTCGAGACGCAGATGGAAGGCCTCAACCGGCAGCTGACGATCTTCAACGAGATCGGCACGCAGGCCGGACGCGAGGTCGGCTTTGCCTTTGGCTCCTGGCTTCCCATGATCAACGAGAACCTCGCTGCGCTTCTGAAGTGGCTGCGAGAAACCGACAAGGCCACCGGCGGCATGGTACGCCAGGCGCTGTCGCTCGCTGGCGCTGGCGTCATCGCTGCCGCTGGCATCGGTGCGCTTGGGCTGGTCCTGCCTGTGATCGGCGCGGGTCTTTCGGCGCTGGCCGCCCTCGTCAGCCCGGTTGGCATCGCACTCGCGGCCATCGCAGCCGGAGCCTATCTCGTCTACCGCAACTGGTCGACCGTCAGCTCGCGTCTGTCGCGCATCTGGGACAGCATCAAGTCCGGTTTTTCCGCCTTCGGAGCCTTGGCCTTAGACATTGGCCGCCGCGTCGTCACCGCCGGCCAGGAGATGGTTGATCGCTACGGTCCTGCCGTCATGAATGGAATTGGTAAAGCCTGGGAGTGGGCCTCTTCCGCAGCGGCTTCGGCATGGTCGGTTATTTCTGATACCGGCGCCAAGCTGGTCACCGCCGGTCAGGAGATGGTGGGTCGTTATGGCCCTGTTGTCATGAATGGCATTGGCAAAGCCTGGGAGTGGGCCTCTTCCGCAGCGGTTTCGGCATGGTCGGTTATTTCTGATACCGGCGCCAAGCTGGTCACCGCCGGCCAGGAGATGGTGGATCGTTATGGCCCTATCCTTAAGGAAGGCATGGGCGCGGCCCTAACGGACGTGTCGGCGGGGTGGGAGAACCTGAAGAAGCTGTTGAGCGGCTTCTCGGAAGGGTTGGCTCTCGACGTCGATCTCTCGGGGCTTACGATCGACAATGCCAAGATTGCAGCCTTCGAGGCATTGGATGCTGCTCTCAAGGGCATTGGGGTTGGCTGGCAGGCGCTGAAGGATTTCGGGTCCGGCTTTGCTCCTTACCTCGAAGGGATCGGCAAGAATATCGGCGGCACGGTCAACTCGCTTGTGCGCATCGGCGAGGCTTTCGTGAAGATCGCCGATGCGATCGGTCGAATGCTTGGGTACCAGCCGGAAACCGTCAGCAATTTCTTCAAGGGGCTCGGCGACCTCGCCGGTGGCAGCCTCGGACTTGCCGTCGATCTGATCGCCAAGCTTGCCGATCTTCTGGCGAGGGTCGCCGAAGGCATTGCAAAGGTCGCTGACGCCGTCGCCGAGGGAATTAACTGGGGCGGGCTTCTGCCGGATAGCGTGACGGGAGCCTGGAACACCTTGGCCAGCAGCATCAAGTCCGTCATGGATCTTCTGCCGTCCGTCCAGGACGCGCCGAAGACACGTATCGGGCGATATGATCGCACACCGGCCAATGTAAACATCCAGGCCAACCCCATCGCCGCCGCGCAAGCGCCAATGCCGGCCCAGGCGCCGCCGCAGCGCATCGACGTGGCCACGCAGGCAACCGTCAAGGTCGAAGGCCCCGGCCGTGTGGTCGAGCAGGAGACGAACGTCTCCTCGCCGTCACCCAACGTCAACACGGGCCGCGTCATCGGGAGGAACTGATGATCCTCGACAGCCTCAATGCGCTGCCTGGTTGCTTTCCTGGCCGATATCGCGGCATCGAGATCGCGATCGTCGACACATCCTCCGAGGTCGGCCGTCGTGTCCTGGAATACCTGTTCCCCGGCGTCGATCAGGCGGCGTATGACGATTTCGGGGTGCTCCCCTCGATCGTCAGCATTGAGGCCTTCATCCTGGCCGATGATTACCGTGCAAAGGCAAAGCGCCTTCAAGCCGTCTTCGAAACGCCTGGCGCCGGGCTGCTGATCCATCCCTGGCTTGGCCCCATGTCGGTCATCCTGGAGGAACCGGCGCGGATATCGTTCTCATCGCGCGAGCTGCGCATGGTGCGCATCAGCGCCCGGTTCAAGCGGCGCGGTGTCTCGTTCGGCTCGCTGTCTGCCGGCGGATTTTCCGCTCTCCTGTCGGCTCTCTCCTCCATGATCGGTGCGACATCGTCACTGATCGCGGCTGTTCGATCAAACTCTGTTGCCGCATCGGTGCGCCGGTCGAGCCGGATTGCCACCTCGACCCTATCGTCGCTTCAGACACCGCGCGGTTCGGTCTCGGCCGTCAGCACCATGCGTGCCGGCCTTGCAGCCTCGGCGCCGGAAACACCGGCGGCGCTCGACACATGGTGGCTGACGGCAACGGCGGTCCTGCAAGTGGTGACAGAGGAACCAGCCGTCGCACCCGCTATCGCGGCACAAAGCGGCCCGTCGCCGCAAAGCCTCACAGAGATCGGCATGCTGCTTTCCGATCGGCTCCTGACCGAGGCGAACGCGGCGCCGGCACTTGCCGACAAAGTCCTGCTCGTTGGCATGGCCGCTCATGTGCTTGGCTCTGGCGGCTGGCAGATCCCTTACGCGGAATATGCCAGCAGCCAGGAGGCGCTGACCGTTCGTGCTGCAGTTTCGGATCGCGCCGGTCGTCTGGTCGAGCAGCTGGAAGAGATCGGCGAAACCAGCCTTCAGGCCGAGACCAGCGTGCTGATCCGTGCGGCAAACGATGCCACGGCCGCCGCCATGGCCTACCTCAACGAGGTCATCGGCGAGCTGCCGGCAGTGATGACGTTCCGCCCGGGCCGGCCGCTCGACGCCTGGGCTCTGGCGCAACACATTGCCGGCAATGATCCGGCGCGCCTGGAGGAGGTCTATGCCGATATCGTTGCGCGCAACAGTCCGCGCCATCCCTCCTATCTCGACACCGCTTCGATTGAAGTTCGGGAGCTGACCTGATGGCAAAAAGCATCCGCTTCTTCATCGAAGGCACGGAACACAATCAGTGGCTTTCCTGTGAGGTAAGCCGGGATCTGAAGGATTTTTCCGGCGCATTCTCCTTTACCTTTCGCGACGGTGCCCGCTCATCCTTATCCCTGCCATTCGCCACAGCCCCGCTGTTTTCGATTACCGGCCCTCTCCTGAAGCTCAGGCCGGGGCCAACCGTCACAATCAAGATCGGTCGCCGCACAGTGCTGAAAGGATGGATCGACAAGGTGGAGCCGGACATCGGTGACGGCCAAGCGAGCGTTACCATCTCCGGACGCGACGTGGCGAATGATTTGATCGATTGCGCCGCAATGGCCGATCAGGCCGAATATGCCAATGTAAAGCTGGAAGACGCCGTCGCACGGATAGCCAAACCCTATGGCCTGACAGTCCGCAGCGAGATCGATACCGGCGAGCCCTTCGCCCGCTATTCGATCGATCTGGCCGAGACGGCCTTTTCCGCCATCGAGAAGGGTGCGCGCTCCCGCCATGCGCTGGTGCTCTCGGATGGCATCGGCGGCATCGTCATCACCCAGACCGGCAAGACCAGAGCGCCAGCAGCCCTCACCCTGCCGGGCAACGTATTGCGGTCTCGCGGCACCTTCGATTACAGCGGCCGTCATTCGGACACCACCGTGCGAGGCCAATCGGAAGGCGCGGCGAAAGCCCGTGGTGAGGCCCGCCTCGACGCGACGGCAGAGCCGATCGGCGCCGAGGATCGACAGGACGGTGACGGCAGCGCCACGACGCGTGAGCGACGTGGCATCGCGGCAACGGGACGCGCGGTGGATGACGAGATCACCCGCCATCGCCCGGTCGTGCATCTGGCCCGCTCTCAGGCAGACGGCACCTCTACCCAGGCCGAGGCGGAACGGCGCATGCGCACGGCCCGCGGCGAAAGCGAGGAGTTCACACTGACCGTCAAAGGCCATGAGGTCGGCGGCCAGCTATGGACCGTCAATCAGCTGGTCGAGGTGAGCGATGCCTATCTCGATGTCTACCGCGACCTGTTGATCTCGCGTGTCGGCTGGATCGAGGACTATTCGGGCTGTGTTACCGACATCACTGTCTGCAGCCCGGAAGCCTTTGATGCGGAGCCGGTCGGCAATCGCCGCACCAATCGGAAGGGCAAGAAGGCTGGCAAGACACCAGCAACAACAACTCTTGACGGCACGGCGGAGGCCCTATGAGCAAGGAGATCTTCGACAAGCTGCGAGGCATGATCCGCCGCGTTTCCGTCAAGTCGATCGACGATAGCGGCGAGATGCAGACCGCAACCGTTGAAGTGGCGGACGGCATTGAGCGGAAAAATGTCGAAGTCTGGCAACCTTATGGCCTCGTCGGCGTGCCGGACACCGATGGCGCGATCAGTTTGGCGATCGCGATCGGTGGCGATGAAGGCGATATGTGGGTGCTGCCGCCTTCCAATCCATCGCAGCGCATGGGCGGACTGAGGAAGGGCGACGTCGGCGTCGCCAACAAGGCCGGAGATCGGGTCATCGTCGGCGCTGACGGCAAGATCGCGGTGAAGGCTGCCGTCGAGGCGGACATCTCGGTCGGCGGTGTATCGTTCAAGGTTGACGCGGCCGGCGTTCACGTCACCGGCGGCGGGATCTGGCACGATGGCGTGCGGATCGACAAGACGCATCGGCACGGGGCTGTGGTGCGCGGCGGCGAAGAGACCGATCCGCCGATCGAGTAGCGCCCGCGACGGCGGGCATGATCAGGTCCGCGCGCGCGCGATAGCGTGGCGCCCATGTTCATCGACCTTGGCCTCACCTTTGATCCACTCACCCGTCGTTGCGATCTCTCGCTCGGCGAGGACTTCGATCTGGTGCTCGATACGTCGCCAGTCCCGGCGATGCTGGTGACGGCAGGTCTCGATCGGCGCGCCGATCCGGATGACGAACTGCCGGAGGGGCGCACGCAGTTTCTGGCGCCCGCGAGCTTCTCCGAGCGGCGGGGCGGCATCATCGACGCGCTCTCGCCGATCGGTCGGCCCGGTGGATGCAAGATGTGGCTGCTCGACCGGGCAAAACAAACCGAGGCAACCCGCCAACTCGCCGAATACTGGCTGCAGGAAGGCTTCGCCTGGGTAGAACAAGAGACTGGCGAACCAGCGACGATCGAGGTGGATTGGGTCCGGGAGCACACGCTGGGCTACCGCATTCAGGTGGATGACGAGACGCTGTCTCTGACCAAGAGGGTGGCGGACTGATGCCCTGGCCAATCGATACCGCCTCGACCATTTTTGGACGCATGGCCTCGCGCGTCGAACAACGCATTCTAACGCTTGCCCAGGCGCGTGGCCTTGCCGTTACCCTTGCCAAGGTCTCGCTCGCTGTGCGCTCTGCCCAGGGTGTCATTGCCAATCTTTTGTCGCCGATCGCCGGCGAGATCCGCAGCGTGCATGAACATCAGGCCTGGTGGGGGCGGCAGTACATGCCGGACAGCGCCGATGATGAGGAGATGATCCTCCGGCATGCGAACATCTGGGGCGTCGAGGGTCGTGCCGCCATCAAGGCGCTTGGCGATGTGATGTTCGAGGGCGCCGCAGGAACCGTCCTGGCCTCCGGCATTCCGTTGACGGCCGGCAATGGGCAGGCCTATGTGACGACGGCCGGCGGGACGATCCCAGGCGGTGGCGCGATCACCCTCTCGGCCGAGGCGGTAACGGCAGGTGCCGGGGGCAACCTGGCCGCCGGCATTGTGCTGTCAACGGATGCTGTAATCGACGGTGTGACCCGCGTCTCGGTCGCCAATCCGTTCTCGGGTGGCGCCGATGCGGAAACGCCGGCCGAGATCCAGGTCGCCTATTTGCGCCGCATCCGCACGCCGCCGATGGGCGGTGCTGCACAGGACTATTCGGCATGGGTGGCTGAGGTGGCCGATGTCTATGCGGTGAAGCCCGTCGAGGACTGGATCGGTCGCGGGTCCGTTGGGGTCGTGGTTGCGCTTGCCAATGCCGATGGGACGCCGCGCACTCCGACCACGCCTGAGCTTGAGACGATTGGCGCGCATCTGGGGCTGATCGGCAGTCAGACCGGTGTGAGGCCGGTGACAGCAAGGACGATCCCGGTTGCCGCAAGCCTTGCCGCCATCCCGATTTCGGTCCGTCTGCGGCCGGACACGTCCGTCACAAGGGCGGCGGTCTCGGCAGCATATCAGCGCTTCATCCTGACCCTTGGTGACGAGGACGATGATCAGAACACGTCGCCGATCGGTGCCTTGATCGAACCCTCGCGCATCTCCGAGGCGATCTCCTCATCGTCTGGCGAATATGCCCATGACCTGACGTCGCCAGCCGCACCCTTCACGCTCGACAGGGCCGCATGCCCGGTCGCCGGCGCCATCACCTGGCTGGATTGAGAGGGATTTGAAGCATGGCCAGAACTGTTTCGAATATCCTTCAAAGCCTGATCGGCAAGATTATGCCAGGCTGGGCGCTCGGCGTCCGCGACGGATTGATTGACGCCATTCTCGAAGGGGTCGCTGTTGCACTGAAGGAAGCGGAAGATCAGGCCGAGGCGCTGATGCGCGAGACCGATCCAAGATCCGCCAATAATCTGCTGACGGATTTTGAGCGGTGCTTAGGCCCGGACCCCTGCGGCCGTGACAAGGCGGCCCTGACCATCGAGCAGCGTCGGCGGTTGGCCCATCAGCGCTGGACGGCACGCGGCGGCCAGTCGATCCCCTTTTTCATTTCACTAGCACGCGCGCTCGGCGTCGAGATCACGATCGATGAGTTCTGGCCGTCCAGGGCGGGAGGTTTGCGAGCAGGCCAACGCCTGCGACCAGAGGGCTGCCAGTTCACCTGGCGGGTCAACATTCCGGGCCTCGTCACCGTGACGAATTTCCGCGCGGGCGTGTCCCGTGCCGGCCAGCGGCTCGGCACCTTCGAGCTGTCGTCGATCGAATGCGAGATCCGGCGCCTGAAGCCCGCCCACACACACGTTGTTTTCAATTACGGAGAGGCATGATGGATCGCGTCAACGGCGCAGGCACGGTTGATATCGGCGCTGGCCGCAGAGGCTTCCGCGACGAGGACCTCGAAACGGGCATCTTCGGAACGGAGGTGACGGCACTCTGGCTGAACAGCATCCAGGAAGAGATCCTGCGGATCGTCTCCGAAGCGGGCCTCGCCCCCAACGCCGGCGACTGGTCGCAGCTCTACCAGGCCCTGAAGATCCTCGGCCTTAACGGCGGCTCGCGCGCGCGCCGATGGATGGCGGTCAACTCCGTTTCGCTGTCCAGCGCGCCCGGTTCGCCGGCCGAGGGCGATGCCTATCTCATTCCCCCTGGTGCCACCGGCATTTGGGCCGGAAACGAGGGCAAGATCGCGGAATGGACAGGCGCATCCTGGTCCTATCTGACCACGCCAAACGGCCACGCCGTCAGCATTCCGGACGGCCGCGTCTTTGAGAAAGTCGGAGGCAGTTATGGTGAGATGCTGGCGACAGAAAGCCGCTCAGGTCTGGTCGAGCTGGCAACTGTCGCCGAGGCACTTGCAGGTGCCGACGTCTTGCGCGCCGTGACATCGGCCGGACTGTCCGCAGCGATTGCGGCCATCATGCCGCCGCGCCCGAACCTCTGCCCCAATGGCGGCTTTGAGGATGGCCTGACTGGTATCAACATCCTCAAGTCCGGCGTTGGCGCCTGGAACGGACAGATCGTTGATAATGATTGGGGGCGGTCCATCTCTCTGACCGTTGGTTCCAGCGGCACCTATGTCGTTCTGTGGCCAAAGTTTCCGGTCAACGCCGGCATAACCTACACGGTCTCTGGAGACGCGGTCCTGCTGGCCGCTGGCGGCACGGTCGGATTTGATCTGGAGTGGACTGACGCGTCGAACACGGTCATCTCCTACGTTGCACCGAAGCCGCGCGCTCCAGGTGATTTCGATGACGGTGCATCCGGCCGCCAAAGCATGGCGGTTTCCGGCATTGCGCCGGCCGGTGCGGTCTCGGCACGGGTGCGCTGTGTCTTCTTCGATACGGTCGATCCCGTGGCGATGTATGCCCGCTACGCCAAGGTCGAGAGAGGAAATCTGCCGGCCACCGCATACACGTCGCGCGCCAAGCAATCTGCCATTGCCGGCAACGGATACATCGATTTTACCGGTGGTCTGACCATGCAGTGGGGGACAGGCTGGACGGCAGACGGCACGGCCCTCATCAGCTTTCCGAAGGCGTTTTCCGCCCAGCCCTACGTCTCCGTCGGCTGGGATATTGGCGCCAGCACCTGGACGACCGCGAACGCATCCTTCGTGGGTGCCGGTGACACCACGCCCACCACGGCGGTGATCCGATCGGTCAACTGGACCGGCTCGGCGATGCGGCTGCACTCGGCCAACTTCTCCTTCATCGCACTTGGTCCGACCTGACAGAGGTAATCGGAATGTTGAACGATCCCGCAAAATTCTATTTCGCACCCTCGACCCGGGGGTTTTACATCGACGCTCAGGCAAGGCCCGAGGATGCCGTCGAGATCACACAGGCGCAGCATGCGGAATTCCTCGGCGTCCTCAATGCCGGGGGCAGTGTGCAGACGATCGACGGCGAGCTCGTTGCCGTCCCACGCGGCGTGTCGTTTGCAGACCAGCAGGCCGACAAGCTCCGGCTGATCGACGCCAAGGCGAACGATCTCCTGAACGGCGGCTATGCGACCGGCGGCCTGCACGTCTCTCTGACCGACGCCTCCCGTGCGGATCTGACCGCGATGGCGACCACGGCCGGCTTTGCGGTGTCCGGCGTTGTGCCCTGGCCGGAAAGCTATCAGCTGGGCTGGATCTCGATCGAGAACGTTAGAATTCCGCTGCCGACACCTGAGGAAGGCATCCTGCTCGCGGCCGCCATCGGTGATTTTTATGCGCGCATCAAACAGCACGCCCGCTCGCTGAAAGATGCCGTCACTCTTGCTGAAGACGCGGACGGCTTGGTCGCCATCGATATCGAAAGCGGGTGGCCGCAGTGATGCAATCAGATTGCCGCCCGGCATAAGCCGGGTGGCCGGGGAGCGTCATGCTCTCCGAGCGACGGGCCTTAGTTTGGCGACCAGTCCCGTCCGACAGCGATATGCATAACCGTCGCACCCGTACCCTGCAGGGCGGGGCATGTGTGACTGAGTCGCGAGCTTCTTGAAATGGTAAATCTCACTCCGGTTCATCCGGCGACACCCGCCGCAGCCTATATCGGGGGCAAGCGCATCCTGGCGAAGACCATCATCGCCCGGATCAATGCCACGCCGCACGAGGCCTATTGCGAGCCTTTCGTGGGAATGGGCGGCATCTTCCTGCGCCGGTCGCTGGCGCCGAAGATGGAGGCGATCAACGACATCAATGGCGAGGTCGCCAATCTCTTCCGCATCCTGCAGCGGCACTATCCGCAGTTCATGGACACCCTCCGCTTCCAGGTCACCAGCCGGCGCGAGTTCGAACGGCTGTCCAGGACAGACCCGTCCACACTGACGGACCTGGAGCGCGCGGCGCGCTTCCTCTACCTCCAGCGCCTGGCATTCGGCGGTAAGGTTCGCGGTCAGAATTTTGGCGTGACAATGGACGGCGGCCGGTTCAACCTCATGAAGCTTGCACCGCAGCTGGAAGAGATCCACGAGCGCATATCGGGCGTGGTGATCGAGAACCTCGGCTGGCGCGCCTTCATCGAACGCTACGACCGGCCGACGACGCTCTTCTATCTCGATCCCCCCTACTGGGGCTGCGAGGACGACTATGGCAAAGCCGTCTTCAGCCGCGAGGATTTCGCCGAGATGGCAGAGGTGCTCGGCCGCATTCGAGGCCGCTTCATCCTGTCTTTGAACGCCGTTCCAGGCGTCTTCGAAACCTTCTCGAAGTTCGAGATCGAGGAGGTGGACTGCAGCTATTCCATCCAGGGCCAAGGGCGGGCGAAGGAGGTGAAAGAGGTTCTTATCTCAAACTTCAGATTGCCGGATTAAGATTTTGGTCAGGATAAAAGTTGAAGGTACAATGCGAGTGATTTGGTGCAGGGAGACGTGTGATGGCCATGAATTCAGCTATTGAGTGGACCGACCACACGTTCAATCCCTGGACCGGTTGCACCAATATCAGCCCTGGCTGTGATAACTGCTATGCAGAGGCCTGGTCGAAGCGGTCCGGCCACGTCAAATGGGGTAACTCACCGCGAAAGCGAACAACCGAGGCTTACTGGAAAGCCCCTCACATTTGGCAGCAGAAAGCGGCTCAATTTGCCGCACAGCATGGCCGAAGGCAGCGTGTATTTTGTGCTTCGCTGGCAGATGTGTTTGACAACCAAGCAGACCCGCAATGGCGTGCGGATCTCTTCGAAGTGATCAAGGCAACACCGGCCTTGGATTGGCAGCTTCTAACGAAAAGGCCACAGAATATCAAGAAGATGCTTCCAACAGACTGGGGCACCCACGGCTACCACAATGTTTGGCTCGGCTTCACAGCCGAAGATCAAACGCGTTTCGATCAGCGCAAACGGTTCATCTCCGAAGTGCCCGCAGCAGTATGGTTCGTCTCCTATGAGCCTGCAATCGGGTCACTGCGGCTCACGGAAGGTGATCCGAAGCCAGATTGGCTGATTAGCGGGGGCGAGAGCGGTCATGGTGCTCGCCCGATGGACCCGCAGTGGGTCAGAGATGTGATTGCAGACTGCCGCCGCTTTAATGTCGCGCCTTTTCATAAGCAGTGGGGAGCTTTGGCCAACAATCCCTTGGTCCAAGAAGAGGGATTGGCTGCAGCTATAGTGAAAGAAATAGATCCTCACGGGAAAGGTGGGGGCCTATTGGATGGCGAACTCATAAGAGAATTTCCCAACGTGATGTTTCGTTCGGAGAATGCAGCATAAGCGCGTTGACGAATCGCTTGTGCCTGAGGTTGAGTTATGCAACCGGAGGGCAAGGTCATAGCAAAATTCGAATGGAAAATCGGTTCACCACCCCCGGCACTCCGCTCGCACAGCGGAGCAAAGCTCAGACTGATTGAGCATTACCTTGATGCCTACTTTGACGCTGTCGTCCGGAAGCCTTCAATTGACCGTCTTCGCATCACGTTAATTGACGGCTTTTGCGGTGGTGGGGCGTTTGATGATAATGGGCGTCATGTGCAGGGCACGCCATTCCTGCTTTTGAACGCCGTCTCAAAAGCACATCTTCGACTAAATGCGGCCAGGGCAAAACCGCTAGCCATTGATGCTCAATTCCATTTTGTGGACAAATCCCCTGCCGCCACTGCCTTCCTATTAGAGCAGTTACACAATCACGGGTACGGCTCTAGGATTGGTCAAGACATATTCATCCACACGAAGCCATTCGAGGCGGCCGCCGTAGACATACAGGAGATCATAAAGAAGCGGACGGCCAACAACGTTGGTCGATCATTATTTCTTCTAGATCAGAAGGGTTATACGCTTGCCCCAGTGTCGACCATCCGCTCGATTTTCCAGCAGTTCAAACGCGCAGAATGCATCCTCACGTTCGCGGTCGACTTTCTGATCGACTACCTGTCCGATCGACCTGAAAATCTCAAAGCCGTTGTGCCAATTGGATTGATGCCTGAGCAGGTTCGTGACTTTGTAAGGCTCAGAGGAACAGATGGCGGGAGATATGCCGTCCAGCGAATACTGCTCAGCCATTTGCAGCGCTCGACCAGCGCCGAATTCGCGACACCGTTCTTTATCAGATCCCAGGAAGCGGCCAAAGATCTATGGCTTGTTCATCTGTCACGCCATGCGACAGCCCGTAACGTCATGGTAGACAGTCACTGGGCCGTCAAAAATCACTCGGTCCACCAAGGAAGAGGCGGTCTAGAAATCAACGGGTTCAATCCGCAGATCGACAACCTTCCTCAATTCATGTTTGCGGATTACGAGCGCGAACAAATGCTGAAAAGACTAGAAGAAGATGTGATGAGAAGGCTCAGTGGTGATGCTCAGCAAATCAATTACGGCCAGTTCATTGATCGCATCGTCAATGAAACTCCCGCACGCTTATCGGACCTCGAAGCCACCTTTGGCTCGCTGACCCAGTCGCGCAGACTCGCCATCTTAGACAAAGACGGCAAACTGAGGAGGGCGAGCAACCCCTCTCGCGAAGACTTCATCGAGGTGCACCGGCAATATTCGTTCAGCTTTGGCGCCCCCAAGTCTCCGAAACGATAGCGGGAAATTTGTCATCGAAACTGGAATTTTCATTTTTCCGGATCTTGGTGTCAAAATTCCGGAAATCCGCGTCAAGCTACAAACGTCAGAAGATTGAGGTGGTGGGCCCGGAGGGCCTGCCGAATTCCAGGAAAATCAGCAGCTTAACCCCGTGTGGGACGAAGACCCCATTTTATAAAAATCAATGGGTTAGTAAAGCCGCCGTCCCACTTTTTCCGGCCGTTTCCGGCCCTTCTTTCCCGGTTGTATTGCGACCAGGGAGGCGCGCATGAGCGGGGTGCGGCCATTCCGGGACGTGAAGCTGCAATGGCTTCAACAGTTGAGCTGCGACAAGGATTTGAGCGACAGCGCGCGATCCGTGGCGCTCTATATCATCACCACGCATTTGAACGGCCACACCGAAAAGGCGTGGCCGTCCTATCAAACGATTGCCGACGCGACCGGCAAGAGCGTCAAGACCATACAGCGCGCCGTCCGTGAACTTGAGGTCAAAGGATGGTTCGAGGTCCAGCGCGGAAATGGCGTCGGGCACAACACGGAATATCGTCCCTCAGCGGCGTCGATTTTACGCGCATCGGACGCCCGCGAAAAGACGGACAAAGTTGTCACCCTTTACCCTGACAAAGGCGGTCAAATTCGTCCGGAAAGGCGGTCAGATTTGTCCGGCAAAGGGGGACAAATATGTCCACCAAACTTAGAAAAAGAAAAAATAAATAAACCTAACCCGCGCGAGGACGCCCCGCCGCGCGTCGAGACGCGGCGAGCCGTCCCGCTCGTTTTCGTGGCCGAAACCAAAGCAGATCAGGTCGAGCAGTGGCGCGATTGGCTACGTCGTCACGGCTTTCCTTCGATCGACGCCTTGGGCATGCGGACGGTGAAAACCGGGAAACCAGGCTATGCCTTGCCCAGCTATTGGCCACCGGACGACACAAGCCCGAGTGCGCTGGATTGGATCGCTTTCTTCAGCCGCCGCCGTGACCACATTGCCACCGAAACTGCCCGACAAACCGACCTTCGGAGGGCGTCATGACGGACGGCGATTTGAAAGGAGCAAGGCGACCCCTGTCATACGGCGAGCCGTCCGACAGGGAGCCTTGTGAGGGGAGGCAAGCCTCCCCTTCAAACCCCACCAAGAGCACCCGGCGATCGCCCAAAGGCGACCTCAATGCCGTCGTGGTTTTCCGCTGCACAGCATCGGAAAAGCAGGCGCTGACCGCACGCGCGGCGCGGGCTGGCTTGCCCTTTGCCACGCTGATGCGGGAAGCGCTTGGCCTCACCGAGGCGCGCCGCCGCCGTCCGGTCCCCAAGGTGGACCCGGAGCTGGTGCGCGCCGTCGCGCGGATCGGCGGCAACCTCAACCAGATTGCGCGATGGCTGAACACGGCCCAAGTTCAGGGCCAGGTGTCCGCCATCGATGCAATCACGGTTGCCGCGCGCCTGGTCGCCATCGAGCGGGCGCTATCGGAAACCCTTGAGCAGTTCACGGCCAAGGATGGCGCGCCGTGCTGATCAAGTTCTTCCGCAACGGCCAGGGCGGCGGATCGGGACCGGTTGACTACCTGGTCGAGCGCGACGTCGTCGCTTACGACCAGAACCGCAATGCGATCCGCGATGAGCGCCGCGAGGTCATGCTGTTTGCCCGCGAGCCTCTGCCGGAGGTGCTGCGCGGCGACAGCGACCGCATGCGCGCACTGATCGACGCCTGCCCGCACCAGTGGACCTATCGCGCCGGCGTCATCGCCTTCACGGCGGAAGACGCGCCGAACCCTGCCCAGCAACGGCAGGTGATGGATGCCTTCGAGAGCCTTGCCTTTGCCGGCCTCGAAGCCGACCAGCGCGATATGCTGTGGGTCCGCCACACCCATGAGGGCCGCGTCGAGCTACATTTCGTGACGCCGCGCATGGAGCTTGTGAGCGGGCGCAGCCTCAACATCGCGCCCCCCGGCTACCAGAAGCACTACGACGCCCTGCGCGATGTTCTGAACAAGGAACACGGCTGGAACGATCCGATGGCGCCGGAGCGCGCCCGCGAGACCGTCAGCCTCATCGAGAGCGTCAGGCGCGGCGATGCCCGCGAGCTGATCCATGATTGGATCGTCCAGCGCATCGAGACCGGCGACATCCGCAACCGCCCGAGCATGACCGAGGCTTTGACGGCGGCAGGTTTCGATCTGCCGCGCGCCGGCAAAAATTACATCACCGTGCGCGACCCCGAGACCGACGTGCGCTGGCGTTTGAAAGGAGACCTGTTCCGTGAAGACTGGACCCGAGAGAATACCCTTGAGCGAGCGCTTGAAAGATCGGCTGGCGAGCCCAGCCGTTCCGGAAGCCGGCTCGACGCCATCGCCCTCGACGAGCTTCGAGACCGATTGGAGCGAAGCCTTGAAGCGCGCGCAAGCTACAATCGAGACCGATATCCGCAGCTTCACGGACGCGAACCGCCAGCACTTGAGCGAGGCACTGGCGACGACCGAGGCGGACGTGAACCGGCTCCGGTCGATGGTGCAGCCGTTCTTCCTGACCATGGGCGCGGTGGCGCTACTGATCGTCCTGTTGAGCTTCACCGCGAGCTGGTTTTGGGCGGGCCTGATGATCGACCGCGCCCAGAGCGCCAGCCTCTGGCAGATGGGCTTGCAGATCAACCAGACCAGCAGCGGCAAAGTCCTGACCTGGGACGTCAACCGCCTTCAGCTGATCACCTGCCAGGCCGGGACCGACAAAACGCCATGCCTGAAGATCGTCCAGGGAGATTGACCGATGACCGAAACCACCAGAACACCAACGCCCGAGAGCCTTTCGCCGCTGGAACGCGAATTGCTGGGTTACGTCGAGACGTTGATGAACACCTTGCAGAGCGGGACCGCGCAATTCGAGGCGCTGGAGAAACGCTCTTCCGACATGATCGAAAATCGGCAAGCGGCTTTGGAAGGATCGCTGAAATCGCTCATCGCGTCACAGGCTACCTTCATGAACGCCTGGCTCGCCTCAAACAGTCATTCCAACGGCACGGCCTCGACCGAGCTGACAGAAGCGTTAGCCCTGCTGGAGCAAGCCGAAGCGATGCTGGAGGCGGTCGCGCCGCAGACGTGACAACTCGATCACCCGCACCCGGTCGCGGTCGCAACTGATCCTCATTTCCTTCTGGAGTTTCGATCCATGAATTTGATCATTCAGCCCTATCGCTATGCCCTTTCCATTGCCGTCGTTGCCGCCGGCTTCCTGCTGATGGAGACAGCGCCGTTGTTCTGGCCACCCATCTACCAAAACGCGCGCGCCGCGATCCTGGTCATGTTTTTAGGGTTTGCGCTGCTGACCTTGGTGGGAGACACCCAGGGCCGCATCCGCAGCGCGTCGGGCTTAGCTGTGGGGGCTGCCCTCCTTGCCGCGTCTGCTCTCGCCCTTACCGACCCCACCATTGCGGCCGGCGTCCTGCTCGACAGCTTCAAGGCTTGGCGAAACGCAGGCTATTCCGGAATCGAGAGCGTCCGTGGGATGGTTTCGACATGGGACCGCTTCACAGAGGCGCAAAAGCTTGGCGTGCAAACCAGCCTCGCCATCGGCCTGCCTGTGCCGCTGTTCCTCATTCTGCGAGCGATCTCGATTGCCGCCCCCGCTTCGTCAAGCCGCATTTCGAAACAAGGCCCATGGCGCGCCCGATGGATGAATCGCCAGGAATTGCGCCAGCTCTGCCACAACGATGCAGGCTTGCCGCTCGGTCTCTCCGGCGGCGCAATGCTGCGCTACCGCCCCAACCCGAAGACCGGATGGCGCGCCGGCCACCATGTCGCCATCGCCGGCACCCGCGCCGGGAAAGGCGTGTCCGTCGTCATTCCCGCCATCATCGACCATGACGGGCCGATCGCGGTTCTCGACATCAAGGGCGAAAACTTCGCCGTGACCCGCCGCTATCGGCAGGCGCTCGGCCGCCAGGTCGTGGTTCTCAATCCATTCGGCGTCATCGAGCCGTCGAAGGACCAGTTCAACCCGCTAGACTATATCCGGCAAGCGCACCTTGTCCGCGACATCGAAGTCATTGCCGAGGGGCTTGTTCGACCGGAAGGCGGAAACGGCTCGCATTTCGCCGAAATGGCGAAATCGATGATCGCCGCCGTGATCGAGGTCGTCATGACCAGGCGCGTGGACGCCGATCGCAACCTGATCACCGTCATGGACCTGTTGTTTTCCGCCGGCTTTGAAAAGACACTGACGGAATGGGCAAGCGCGCCGGAGACATTCGCAACCCGCCCAGCCGCCGCCGCTGCCACCTTCCTTGCAGCCGGGGAAAACGAGCGCGGCGCGATAAAGACGACCATTAAAAAGGCTTTCGATTGGGCGCGCTCCGACGAACTGCGCAGTTTCCTCAGCGCATCGACATGCTCGCTCGAAAACCTGTTCGAGGGTCGCGCCGACCTCTTCATGGTCGTGCCGCTCGACCAAGTGGACGCCCAGGCCGTCTTTCTCCGGTTGCTGACGAACATCATTCTCGGCATGGCCGTGCGCCTTGAGGGTGCCAAGAAGCCGAAAAAGAATGTGCTGCTGGTGCTGGATGAATTCGTCCGTCTCGGCCGCATGGAAAAGCTGATTAACATCGCCAACGTTGCCGCCGGCTGCGGCATCGAGGCGCTATTCATCACCCAGGACAAGGGCCAGATCGAAAGCGTGTATGGCAAGGGCGACACCGCCAGCATTCTCGGCTCATGCGTTACAACCCGAATTTTCGGTCTCGGTCGCGCCGAATTCGAAACCGCCAATTGGGCCGCGAGCGCGCTTGGCGATCAGACAGTGCTGACCCGCACCAAGCAATCATCCGCGAAGTTCGGTGAGAGCCGCAAGACCTCCACCGCCGAGCAGCGCCAGAAGCTCATGACCGCCGATCAGCTTTTGGAGATGAAGACCGGCAAGATGCTGCTGCTTACGGGGTCGAAACCTCCAGCGTTGATTGACGCGATCGTTTCCCACCGGCATCCGGCATATCGTGGGAAGCTGGATCGGAACCCGATGGTGTAGTTCGTATGCAAGGCGCTTGATCGGTATCGTTGCGGCTTCCAATTAGCGGCGCGACAACTCCCAATCTGCCGAAGGTCGGTTTGCCAGTCGAGATTCGAATGATCTTCCCGCTCGGGAAATTTGTGCTCGACACCAGGCGAATATCTTTAATAATTTCCCGAGCGGGAAGATCATGATGGCAAAGCAAGTCAGAACTTCAAACGATATCGGCGCCCTGGTGCGGAGCGTGCGTAAGGAGCAAAACCTACGGCAGGACGAGCTTGCTGGCGTCTCCGGCGTTGGGGTCCGTTTCATTGTCGATCTCGAAGCAGGTAAGCCGACAGCACAGATCGGAAAAGTGTTGCACGTTCTGCAGACGCTCGGCTGCTCCGTAGATATCCTGCTCCCCGGCGAGCGCAGACGGCTACCTGACACTATGGGTGGCACGAGTATGGAAACATGAGCATTTCTTCTAGTCGTTGCGATCGGTGGTCGGCCAATGGTTGACACAAGATCACCTGAACAGAGACGACGGATTATGCAGTCCGTCAAAACCAAAAACACCGGTCCAGAACGGAAAGTACGCCAAATACTTTTCGAAGCCGGGTATCGTTTTAGGCTACATAGAAAGGACCTACCGGGTTCACCTGATATTGTGTTCCCAGGGCGCAAGAAAGCGATCTTCGTGCATGGTTGTTTTTGGCATGGTCACGATTGTCGGAAAGGTCGCGGCTCAAAATCGCGGCTCGAATACTGGGGGCCTAAGCTGGAAGCGAACAAGATACGGGATAGACGGAATCTGGATGCGCTAGACGCTATGGGGTGGGAGTGTATTGTCATTTGGGAATGCGAGTTGAAAGAGGTAGCAGACGTGTTGAGAAGACTGGGGACATTCCTCGGTGGACCCAAAAAATCCGATCGACAAAATCAGTGAACCCCTCTAGGGTGAGCACATGAAGAATCAAGATACGCCAACAGTTCAGCCCCACGCTCGACCACTTGCCATAGACCTTTTCGCGGGCGCTGGCGGAATGAGTCTTGGCTTTGAACAGGCCGGCTTTGAGGTGGCAGCAGCTGTAGAGATCGATCCAATTCACTGCGCGATCCACAAGTTCAATTTCCCCAATACCGTAGTGATCCCACAATCGGTCGCGGGCCTGTCCGGTAAAGAAATTCGAGAAAGAGCAGGCCTTGGAGATAGGCGCATCGATTGTGTGTTTGGCGGCCCTCCTTGTCAGGGCTTCTCATTAATTGGGCAACGCGTACTCGATGACCCCCGCAACAGCCTGGTAATGGATTTCGTTCGGCTTGTAGCTGAGCTTGACGCCGATACATTTGTTTTTGAAAACGTCAAAGGGTTAACCTTAGGTAAGCAGCGTGCTTTTCTCGATGAGTTGGTTCAGGCATTTGCCGCAAAAGGATACCAAATTCGCTTGCCATGGCGGGTACTTGACGCCGCACATTACGGGGTTCCTCAGCATCGTCAGCGTCTAATATTGCTCGGCGCGAAAACTGGACGCGAGCTTCCAGACTACCCGCTGCCGAAAACTAATCCGGCGGACGGTAAGCGGCAGATGCAAGGCCTTCCGTTCGGGCCGTCCTGCGAACAAGCGATAGGCGATCTACCTGACGCTGATCGATTCGAAACACTGATAGAGGTTGACGCAGTCAGAACAACGGCCTTCAAGAAAGCGTCAGACTTTGCAGCGGAGATGCGTTGCACAACCAATGACGCTTGGCATTATGGTTATGTCCGTGAATGGAATCCAGCAATTCTCACTTCCAGCGCGCGAACCACTCATACCGATATATCTAGAAGGCGGTTCTCTGAGACGGAACCTGGTTGCATTGAGCCGATTAGCCGCTTTTTTAAGCTGTCGCCGGATGGCCTCTCAAATACTTTGCGAGCTGGCACCGATGGTGCGCGCGGGGCGTTCACAAGCCCCCGTCCCATTCATTATTTGCACAACCGCTGCATCACTGTCCGAGAGATGGCGCGATTGCACGGTTTCCCCGACTGGTTTCGCCTGCACTCGACAAAATGGCACGGTGCGCGGCAGATAGGAAATTCAGTTCCTCCTCCATTGGCACGCGCTGTCGCCGCGACAGTAATGAGGGCTCTAGGAATAAAACCTGCACGCCCTCCTCAAGTAATTACACTCGGAGACGAAGCGCTGCTTTATTTGGAGCTTGCGGAAGCGGCCGAGCATTTTGGGGTCGCCAAACCAAATTCTAAACGAGACAGAAAAAGCGGGACCAAGAAACGTAAGCAATCCGAGATCGAGGAGGCGCGGATTTTGCTACGCGTTGTAAATGGCTAGACCAGATCCTGCCCAAAATCGATACAAGGTCTTGATCGAGCGTGTCTTTTTCGCCCATTGGTCCGAAAACGTATCCGGTTTCGAGTTTGCTCGTGAGGAAATCGAATCTTTTGCCGCTGAACTCGAAATTGCTCTGCCGAAAAACATTGGAGACCTGATTTACTCCTTCCGCTTTAGAATACCATTGCCCGAAACAATTACCTCGACGCAGCCTGAAGGTCTCGAATGGGTTATTGAGGGAGCGGGGAAAGCTCGCTACCGCTTTCGACTGGTGAAGATAACCCGAATTGTTCCTCATGAGAACTTAGTTACTATTGCGATACCAGACTCGACGCCCGAAATCATTAGGGCTTACGCAATGGATGACGAGCAAGCGCTGCTAGCTATTGTCAGGTACAATCGCCTGATCGACACGTTCCTAGGGTTGACTACATATAGTCTTCAGAATCATCTGAGGACTACCGTCAAAGGTGTGGGGCAAATCGAGATAGATGAACTCTACATCGGCCTCGATAAATATGGTTGTCACTATGTCATTCCCGTGCAGGCCAAAGGCGGCAAGGATCAAATAGGTGTTGTTCAAACTGGCCAAGACCTCGCCTTCTCTGCTGAAAAGTTTCCGGGCGTTAGATGTCGACCGGTGGCAGCCCAATTTATGTCAGGCAGTGTCATAGCGTTGTTCGAGCTTACTTTGGACGAAGGCCAGGTCAAGGTAGTTGAAGAGCGCCATTACAAGCTCATGCCGGCCTCGGAGCTAGATCGGGATGCTATACGCTCTTATGTCTGACTCTTACCATTAACACCCGAATCGGGTCATAGCATACTTAGAAACAGGTAAGATGCTTATGATCGACGACACCGACAGCAAGCGGGACGAACCGGATTCAGAAGATCCCGTGGTTCAATCCATGAAGCCCGAAGTAATTGAGATTCTATATGATAGGCTTTTAGGCTCGGATTCCTGGCCCGTAGAGAGGAGACTTGTGGTAGATCGCTCTTTGCTTGTCGATGCAATTACAGAGCGTAACCGTCGCCACAAGGGGGAGAAAAAACAACTTAGCACAGGAAATGCAGCAAATTTCCTCAAAGATTTTATTCGTAAGCATACCTGCAACAGAAACTGGCCTAAGCGGCTAGCTTCAATGCGTATCACTGCGCGGCAAGTCTACGGCAACATGCAGGTGTTCGAATTTGTACCCTTCGAGCCCAGCGATACAGAGCCTTTCCCTGACCGATTTGATCCAACGGCCGATCTACCTATTTTTCGTTTTGAATCTCTTAGTATACCAGTCGAAGCCCGAACACTTGGTCGCCAGGATGAACCCTGGTTGATTCAAATTGCCGTTTCACAACGATTGATAGAAACACACCTTGCAGTTCGCGCCAGTGAGTTCGGCCTTTCAGTTGAAACGCTTGCTCACCTACAAGTTTCCGTCAAGACTCAGCCAGAAATTGATGCGACATTCATCGCCACAATCCGTTCTGCTGAATTAAAGAAAATACGCGCCTATGTCACGGTTGAGGCTAAACAGCTCGGCGAGCGTATTCTTGAGCATCAGATTAGAGAGCAGGTGGGTGTTGCATTCTCATTTACCTCAGATTTGACCGGTGAAGATGCAATCGACGCAATTATTCCGATTGTAATTCAGGTGGTGCGTAGACCAGGCGCGGCAACAGTAGTTGAGCTTAAGCGCCAATTTGTATATGTCGCACAGTTTGCTCCCATCGACCGGGTGGAATTCGTCAAAAAATTCCAGGGCGCTTTGCATGACATGCCCCTGGTGATTCAATCGGCCGCACTTTACGAAGCATGCCCTCCGATATCAGGCATTTCCTGGAAACCCAAGAAAATCTCAAAGTCCAAAAGAATTTCTTGAATTCATTCGGTTTCGGCTTTGGGTATAAAACCAAGCGAAAAGCCGAACAGGCGACCGATCTTCTCGAGCGTTGCATACGTAGGATTACCGTAACCCCGTTCGATGTCAGCAATTTGCCTTCGGGTGAGGCCAAGGATCGTGGCGAATTGTTCCTGGTTCATGCCGATACCCTTGCGGAGTTCCGCAACGCCTCCAGGCAGCCGTAGATCACCGCAGCGTGCTCGCTCCGCCAGCGCTCGACGGTTCTCCAGGATTTCATCTTTCGATGGCTTCTTCCAACGCGCCATTCGCGGTCCCTACTCCTGCGGCACGATGCCGAGATGATCACTTACCAACGGACGAGCCCGAGTAGCTGGCCGGGCCGCCCTTGAATTCCGGCGTCGCAGCGTGATGGGAGCCGGCGCATTAATTGACCCTTTCAGTGGACCAAATAGTGCGCTGTTCAAAATTAATCATCCCATCAAAGTGGGTTGAATATTTTCCGTCAGAATTGCCAGCTACCGAACCGATCATTGAAGCTTCTGATCCGGCTGACCATCTTCCGACCACGCAACGCGCTACCGCTAGCGAACAGCATGAGGGACAGGCTCAGCACAGGTGTCAACCAAGCATCGGAGTCGCCTCTCCCATCAAACACAATGAGCAAGACAGCTCCGATCGCTGCGAAGAAGACCATCCCAAAATCGTATTGCTTTGAAAGGCTCGCGAGCCGGGCCGAATGTTGGGCATAGCGCAATTGCCTTGCCAGCCTTCGCTTTTCGGATGCCAATTGATCGCGCTGGCGGCCGATAGTGTAAAAACCCTGTTCGATTTTCTGTTCAAAGCTCGACTTACTCATATCGCTGACCTCAGATATTTCTCTGCAATTTCCTCTGTGAATTCGCCGTGTTGTTCGGCGTAGTCGATCAGGAACCGGATGAGCTTCAAGCGCTTGTCCGGTTCCACCTGACAGTTTTCCCGCACGATAAAGGCATCAACTTGGTTCGTGACGTCGTGATACAGATCGACGGTGTCTCGATTGTAGGGGCTGCCTTCGCCGGTCATCATCCAGACTGGATTGACGTTGAACTTCGTGTATAGCGCGCGCAGCACGCGAACGGGGATCTCTCGTTGGCCGCGTTCATAGGTGTTGTAGCCGCCCTGTGAGACCTCAAGCGCTTCCGCAAACGGGATCTGCTTCAATCCCGAGTTTTCCCGGATCATAGCCAAACGTTTGCCCATCTGAATGAGCAGCGTATCTTGCATCGAGTTATTATTTTTCTGATAATCGCGTTGCATTTTTGAGCTTGATGTGATTCTTTCGGGTTCGTATCATTCTATCATCAGTTGGAGGTGAATTTCCAATGCAGGCGCAACTCTTATCCCCTAAACAACTTGCAGACCGTTCCGGATGGCCGGTTGCCCGCATCCGAAACCTGATCGCCAAGCAGGAAATCCGTCATGTGCGGATCGGTGGAAGCCTGTTCCTGCCGGAAAACGCCGTGGATGAGTATCTTGCGGCGAATATGGTCGAGCCCAAGCAGAAGGCTTTGGCGCTGGCTGACAGCGCCTCCAGAGCGTGAGGAGCGGCACATGAAGCAGCAAGCTGAAGCGCTGGCCCCACGCCCCATCTACAAAGTCGCGGTTAGCCGCGTTCGTGCGGCGGAACTTCTCGATGTCTCGACGGGCACCTTTGACGACTGGGTTCGCCGTGGCCTTATGCCGAAAGGCGTGAAGATCGGCGCACTGCGCCGCTGGGATGCGGAGGAAATCCGCGCGTCCTGGTACGATATCAAAGAACAGGGCTTGAGCGGAGACGAAGACGATGGCGAAAACCCGTTTGATCATGCGGTCGGGTAATCAGCGCGTCCCCTTTAAATTCTGCTCACGGGATGTCGATCGGCATGGCAATGAGCGGTTCTATCTCCGCCTGCCAGGCATGCCGAAGTACCGGATGACGTCCGCCTATCTGGACGAGGCCGGCAGCGTCACCCAGGCGTTTACCGAGGAATATCACCGCGTCATGGCTGGTGATCGTGGTGAAAAGACCGTCCCGATTTCAAGACTGGAGCCCGGCTCGGTTCGTTGGCTGGTCGAGACCTATTATCGCTCGAAGGCGTTTCAAAGCCAGTCGCCGGCCACGCAGAAGGACAAAAAGAGCGTTCTCAATCGCTATTGCGGCAATGTGGGCGAGCTGCCGTTCAAGAAGATTCGCAAATCCGACATCGAAGCCAGTCAGATGAAGCGTGTTGGCACGCCCGGCGCGGCTGACAAGCTGGTCAAGTATCTGAAGGCGCTGTTCAATTGGGCCATCAGCGCAGAACTTGCGACCTTCAACCCCGCGAACGGCGTCACCAAAATCCATAAATCTCCCGGTTTCCATACTTGGAGCGAAGCGGAGCTGGCACGCTATCGCGCAGCTTATCCGTTCGGCTCCATGGCCCGGCTTGCAATGGAACTGATGCTGAATTTGGGCGTCAGACGCTCTGACCTCGTCAAGCTCGGCTGGCGGAACCTGGTCGCCGACCGTATCGAGTTCATGCCGGAGAAGGGTTCGGGCACATATGCACAGTCCCTCAGCCTGCCGGTCACGGACGAGCTTCGCGAGGCGCTGGACGCGATTACGCATGATCAGCCGACCTTCCTTGCCACCGAATACGGCAAGGCGTTCAGCGGGAACGGCTTCGGCAATAAGATGCGCCAGTGGTGCAACGATGCCGATTTACCGGAATGCTCGTCGCACGGTCTCAGAAAGGCGTCCGCGACGATCCTCGCCGAGGCAGGTGCTACCGAACATCAGTTGATGGCGATCTTTGGCTGGTCTGATTCCAAGATGGCTCAGCACTACACGAAAGCCGCCCAATCCAAGCGCATCATTGATGCCGGTTTCGAGCGCCGTAAAACCTACGTGGCCCGCAAAAATGTCCCACTTTCATCGAGCCGGGATTCCGGTGAGACAAATCGAGGAAAAAATGATGGAAAAACAACGTCCGAAGACAGAAATGGTGGGCCCGGAGGGACTCGAACCCCCAACCAAGCGGTTATGAGCCGCCGGCTCTAACCATTGAGCTACAGGCCCGGCGCGCAAGCGTGTTGCGGCCAACCGGGGCAATGGCACACCCGGCGTGTTGTGGGCTCTAACGCAAAATCTGCGCCTTCACAAGTCTCGCCGTATTGGCTTCACAATCAGCAGGCAGCTATCGTTGAACCGGTGCACGCAGCTGGCGGCCGGCACATCAACACCTTGCGGAGGATCTCCATGACGGCTCATTATCTCACGCTCAGAAGCATGGCGCTTCCGGTCGCGCTTCTTGCGGCGGGCCTTGGTTTTGCGCAGCCGGCCAGCGCCGAAGGCCCACCGCCTCCGCCGCATCCCTTTATCAGCGTAACGGGCGAAGGCCGTGCGGCGGTCGCGCCCGACATGGCGGTCCTGTCGCTGACGGTCACGCGCGTTGGCGAAACTGCGCAGGCCGCGCTGTCTTCCAATTCGGCCGCCATGCGCGCGGTGATCGAGGCGCTGAAGGCCGATGGCTTGGCCGAACGCGACATGCAGACGAGCGAATTCTCGATCTATCCGCGCTACAGCCAGCCCGATCCGAACCGCCAGGGCAGTGGCGATCCGCAGCCGCAGATCATCGGTTACCAGGTCTCGAACGGCTTGACACTCCGGGTGCGCGACATTGCCAAGCTCGGCGCCATCCTGGACCGGTCGGTCACGCTTGGCGTCAACCAGGGCGGCCAGATCACCTTCACCAATGCCGATCCGGAAAAGACGGTCGAGGAGGCGCGCCGCCAGGCGGTGGCCGATGCCATGGCAAAAGCGAAGGTTCTGGCGGAAGCGGCAGGGCTTGCCCTCGGGCCGGTGATGTCGATTTCGGAAAATACGGCCCAGCCGGAGCCCATGCCGCTGATGCGCACCATGGCCATGGCCAAGGAGGCATCCCCGGTGCCAATCGCCGGCGGCGAGAACAGTTATACCGTCACCGTCGACATGCGGTTCGACCTCAAACCGCGGCCCTGAATGCTCGCCTGAATACTCGGTCGGCCGCCGGCCTGGACGCCTTCGCAGGTTGTCCGGCCGGACATCGATACAACAGATCCGCCGCCGGCAGAGGCAAGCCGGCGGCGGTTTTTTTCATCAGGCAGCCATGGTGACGATCGCGGCTCTGCCGGATCCCTGCGGAACCGGGGGCGGCCCGCGAAAACCCTCGATCGGGATCGACAGGCGGAAGACTGTCCTTCGACGCCCCCTTCCGGACACAAAGAGACCGCCGCCGGCGCACTAGGGGAGCACCGACGGCGGTTCCACCTCTCCATCCGTTGATGGAGGAGGATCTGGTACGATCAACGGCGGATCAGCGGGCAGCCGCGTTCATTGGCAAACACGACGCGGTCACGACCGCCGCGGTCGAAACCGGCCACCACGACGACCCGGCGGTTGACATCCACCACCCGGGCGCGCCGCAAGCCCATACGGCTGGCCTTGTCTTCCGCAAGCCAGGGGGCGCAGATGTCGCGCCGGCCGTGCCGATCCCTGTCATAACGGTCCCCGTCGGGCCGGCCCCGGTCGGGGCCACGGTTGTCGCCGTGCCATTGCACCTCCACACGCAGATCCGGGCCCCGCAGGCCTCCATCGGCGGCCGAAGCGCCGGATACCGGCGCCACCAGGCCCGTAACGGCCATCAGGGCAACAAGGCCGACCTTGGCGATGAGGTTTGACATGGGCGTTCCTCCATACAGTTTGAAACCTGCCGCCAAACTTGGCGTCGGCTGATGGAGGTCAAATTAGGACACGGCACCTGAACCGCCACCGAACCGTACGTTCAGGGACAATTCAGGTCGAAGGAGACGCGCGAACGAAGCACCTGTCTCATGTGGAAAGATGCAGCACCACCTCACGCCGGTGCGGGCGGTCGCGATGTTCGAACAGGTAGAGGCCCTGCCAGGTGCCAAGCGCAAGCCGCCCGCCCATCACCGGGATGCCAAGCGAGGTTGCCGTCAATGCCGCCTTGATATGCGCCGGCATGTCGTCCGGCCCCTCCGTGGTGTGCGCCATCCAGCGCATGGAGAGATCGTCGCCCGGCGGCACCAGGCGGCGGAAAAATTCCTTCAGGTCGCGCTGCACATCCGGATCGGCATTCTCCTGGATCAGCAGCGAACAGGAGGTGTGGCGCACAAAAACGGTCAAGAGCCCCTCGCCCGCGCCGGAGGCGCGCACGAAGTGCGCGACCTGATCGGTAAACTCGTAAAGCCCCTGCCCGCGGGTGGAGATCGAAAGAACCGTTTGCGGCATGGCTGCCTCCAATGCTGAAATCGTCGCCTCAGAAATTCGGAAAACCGCGCGCACGCCACTCGCTGCGCGGAATACGGCTGCCCACCGCATAGGAAAACGACTGGATTTCGGTCGCATCCGCATTCACCTGGCAGGAGAAGCTGACATCGTACCAGACACCCGCTGCCCGGAAGGCGCCGCGACCGACCTTCAGCGCCGTGGCGCCGGGGGCGAGCGTATAGGCCGGGATGAGCTCCGGCCGGTAAGAAGGCGAGCCATTGCGCAGTTGCGCCTGCAGCTCCGAGGCACACAGTTGCCCGGCGCGTTCACCGCGCGGAATGCCGGCCATCGCCGTCATCGCCCGCTGGTCGCCGGTGCTGGAGGAGGAATAGAGCCGTTTGACCTCCTCCATCTCCGGGATCGGCCGTTCCGCCGCAGCGGCAGAGGCCGGACGCGGCGTCGGCCGCACGACCGTCTCCGGCAGCACGACGTCTGCTGCGCCGGGTTCTGAAGCCTGCATATCGGAGGGCGTCGGTGCCGTCAGGAGCGCAATCGCGGCACTGTCTACCACCGGCTGCTCGGGTGAGGCCGGAGGTTCGTCAGCCGGCGCCTCAGGCTGCACCTCCGTCGTCTCTTTCGGCTCGGCGGGCGTTTCGGCGGGCTTCGCCTCCGCAGGTTTTGCCTCCGCGGTCTCGGCAGGTTTCGGATCCTCGGCGGGCTCTGCCGGTTTTGGCGCCTCTGCCGTCTCCTCGGCGCTGTTGCCATCGGCCGTCTGTTCGGGCCCGCGGGTCTCTTCACCAAAGCGGAAGACTGGCCTGAGGGTGGGAATGGGCGGGGCCGGTGCACCCGCCTGCTGCTGCGGCGCTGGCGGTTCGGGCTCCGGCTGCGGTGCGGGCGGCGGGGGTTCCGGAGCCGGTGGTTCGGCTTGTTCCGGTTGAGGCGGCTCCGGTTCAGGTTTTGGTTCGGGCTCGGGTTCCGGCTGAGGTTCCGGTTCTGGCGGCGGCACGATCTCGACTGAAACCGTCTCCTCCTGCGGTTTGTCGTGGTTTGGCAAAGTCAGGTTGACCAGGAAGGGTGCAACAAGAAGAAGATGCAGGGCAATCGAACCCGCAATGCCGAAGGTACGCCGCACGCCCGGCATCCGGCTTGCCAGCGGCTCATCCGCCCTCATCTCGTCTCTATCCGGCATCTCCTGCATTTCTCCGATGTAGGCCCGAATGCCGGCGGGATCGAGAGGGGATCAGCAACAGAGATGAAAAACATTGTGCTGCGGCGATGCGGGGCGCCCGTGACCCCTCTGCGCTGGTCTCGCGCGTCTGGCCATCGGCCCGATCCGTGCGGCAGGTGCGGGCCGTGATCTTGCAAGGCGGAAGGTTTCACGCTATCAGCTCCTCGTCGAACTTCCATCGGCCGTAAGCGTCTCACGAGAAGCAACGCACCACCCTTCGGACCGTCACTGGGCGAAGGTGTCACGCTCAATGCGGGGTGCCCATGTTGTGTTCAGTGCCGCTCCATCTCCAAACGAGAACCGATATGACCATGAAGCGACTTCCCGCGCGTGCCGCGGGCTTTCTCCTGCCGTTCATCCTGTCCATCCTCATGACCTTTGTCGTCTCGGCGGTCGCCACCTTGACGAACACGGGACCGGGCGCCGATTTCCTCGGCAAATGGATGCACGCCTGGGGCCTGTCCTGGATCATTGCCTTCCCGACGCTGCTTTGCGCCCTGCCGGTCACACGCCGTGCCGTCAAGGCTCTGGTCGAACCGGTGTAAGGCCATCAAAAAACCCGGCGGAACTGCTCCCGCCGGGTCCTGATTGTCTTCGAACGTGCGACCGCCTCAGCTATCCAGGAAACTCCGCAGCTTGCGGCTGCGGCTCGGGTGTTTCAGCTTGCGGAGCGCCTTCGCCTCGATCTGGCGGATACGTTCGCGGGTGACCGAGAACTGCTGGCCGACTTCTTCCAGCGTATGGTCGGTGTTCATGCCGATGCCGAAGCGCATGCGCAGCACGCGTTCTTCACGCGGAGTGAGCGAGGCGAGAACGCGGGTGGTCGTCTCGCGCAGGTTCGCCTGGATCGCGGCATCGATCGGCAGAAGCGCGTTCTTGTCCTCGATGAAATCGCCGAGATGCGAATCTTCTTCGTCACCCACCGGGGTTTCGAGCGAGATCGGCTCCTTGGCGATCTTCAGGACCTTGCGCACCTTTTCGAGCGGCATTGCGAGCTTTTCGGCCAGTTCTTCCGGCGTCGGCTCGCGGCCGATCTCGTGCAGCATCTGGCGCGAGGTGCGCACGATCTTGTTGATCGTCTCGATCATGTGCACCGGAATGCGGATCGTGCGGGCCTGGTCGGCGATCGAACGGGTGATCGCCTGCCGGATCCACCAGGTGGCATAGGTCGAGAACTTGTAACCGCGACGATACTCGAACTTGTCGACCGCCTTCATCAGGCCGATATTGCCTTCCTGGATGAGGTCGAGGAACTGCAGGCCGCGGTTCGTGTATTTCTTGGCGATCGAGATGACGAGACGCAGGTTCGCCTCGACCATTTCCTTCTTGGCAATGCGCGCCTCGCGCTCGCCCTTCTGCACCATCGAGACGATGCGCCGGAATTCCGTGATCGAAATGCCGGTTTCGGTGGCGAGATTCTGGATCTCCTGGCGGATCTCCCGGATCGTATTGCTTTCGGCGCGGGCAAATTCCTTCCAGCCGCGGGCGGACAGGTTGGCAATCGACTTCATCCAGTGCGGATCAAGCTCGGCGCCCTGGTACTGTTCGAGAAAACTGTCGCGCTTGACGCCGTAGGATTCAGCCAGACGCAGCAGGCGGCCTTCGTTCTGCACAAGACGCTTGTTGATGTCGTAGAGCTGCTCGACCAGGCTTTCGATGCGGTTCTGGTTGAGCGACAGCGACTTCACCGCCGTGATCAGCTGGTCCTTCAGTTCCTTGTAACGGCGCTCCTGGCCGGACGACAGCGTGCCGGTGCAGGAGAGGCGCGCCTCCACCTGCTGGTCCTGCAGCTTGCGCAGCTTCTTGTAGGTTTCGGCGATGAAATCGAGCGTCTCCATCACCTGCGGGCGCAGTTCCGCTTCCATGGCGGCAAGCGAGAGGTTCGACTCGTCGTCGTCCTCTTCCTCTTCCTCCATGGGCGGCAGGTCGCCACCGACATTGGTGATGTCGTCCTCGCCGACCGAACGGGTCTTGCGCGTCTTTTCCTTTTCTTCGGCAGCCTTGCGGTCCGCCTCGATCTTTTCCGGGCTCTGGAACTGCGGCGCGGCCTTCGCCTCGGGACCGGAATAGGTCGTTTCGAGGTCGATGATCTCGCGCAGCAGCGTCGTGCCTTCGTTCAGCTCGTCACGCCAGATGATCAGCGCCTGGAAGGTCAGCGGGCTCTCACAGAGACCGGCGATCATGGTTTCGCGGCCGGCCTCGATGCGCTTTGCGATGGCGATTTCGCCCTCGCGCGACAGAAGCTCGACAGACCCCATTTCGCGCAGATACATGCGAACGGGATCGTCCGTGCGGTCGGCCGGTTCCTTCTTCTTGGCGGTGGCAACGGCGGTGCTGCCGGTGGGGGCGAGTTCGCCGCCCTCGCTTTCGCCGTCTTCTTCGGCGTCATCCTCGCCGGCGGCCTGCTCTTCGGCTTCCTCGTCCTCGACGACATTGATGCCCATGTCGGACAACATGGCCATCGTGTCCTCGATCTGCTCGGAGGTCACCTCTTCGGAGGGCAGCACGGCGTTCAGCTCGTCCATCGTCACGTAACCGCGCTTCTTGGCGAGCTTGATCATCTTCTTGACGGCATCGTCAGAAAGATCGAGAAGCGGACCGTCCGTAGCGCCGTCGCGTTCGTTCTCTGCTTCGTCGTTTTCTTTGACTTTGGTTGCCATGTATTCGTCTTTCCTTGGACGTCTTCAGCGGCGTTTCGTCAACCGCTGCCGCGCTTGCGAATCACACTCACTCACGTACCGGGTGGACCTTTATTCCCGCTTAACCAGTCGGGAGTTTACGCCGCAAGAGGCATTCGCCGCCCTCACGCCAACGATTCTGATTTTCGTGGCTGATCTGCTTTGCTCCGCCTTCTTCTGCCTGGAACGGTGATTCCCACAATTTTCCTTTCCGTCAAGCCTTTATGAAGGCAATGCGCAGTTAAAAGTGGAAAATTCGGAGCAGCACGCAGCTTTGATCGGCCAGCACTGCGGTTGACGCTTATTTAGGAAGCTCCCGCCGAATGACAAGGCTTTGCGACGCCGCGAAAAATCCATGGTAAAAAGCTGCCTCTTCATGTGCCGTGACTAACGGCTGCGCCCTTGACGCGCCCGGACATCACACCGAAGCCATCGATGATCGCTTCCTGGTTCTCCATGCGCGTAATCTCGAACTGCACTTCCGCCAGCGCCCGCAGCAGCGGATCGATGATCTGCTCGTCGCCGGCCTCGGTTGCCGCGGCGATCTCGCGCTCCAGTTCCATCTTCTGCAGCCGCAGCGCCTTGGTTCTTTTGTGCAGCGAAAGCGCCTGGCGGTAGCCTTCCCGGGCATCTTCCATCGCCGCCTGTTCCGTTGCGGTCCAGAGCCTTGCATTGCGCACCTGCTGTTCCAGCGCCTGGACGAGCGGATCAAACCCCTGCGCGCCGAGCTTTTCGATCAGATAGGCGCGCGACAGGTTCGGACCCGCCGTCGCGGCCGCCGGCAACACCGCCGACCAGAAACGCTGCAGATCCTTGTTCTCGAAATCAATCGCGGCGATCTCGTCATATTCTTCCAGCAGAAGCTGCGGATGGTTGACGATGGTGATCGCCAGCACCACCTCGCGCAGCGCCGGCAGTTCCTGGTAACCGCGCACCAGCCCGGAGCGCGCCAGCCGATCCGACACGCCGAGCGGGCGCGACGCACCGAAACCGCCCGGCCCGTTGCCGCGCTGGCCGCCCGCGCCAGCACCACCCTGGCCACGCCCGCCGCGCGGCGCAAACGGCTGGCGTTGACCGCCCTGCCCGGTCTCCGGCCGGAAGAAGGCATTCAACCGTTCGCGCATATGCTGCTGATAGAAGCGGCGTACACCCTCGTCGGCGATCACCGCGACCACCTGCTTCAACCGCGCTTCCAGCTCCGCCCGCTTTTCCGGCGTCTCGAAATTGCCGTTGCCGGCTTCGCGCATCCAGATCATCTCGGCAAGCGGTTTGGCCTGCGCCATCACCTGGTCGAAGGGGGCGCGGCCTTCGTGGCGCACCAGATCGTCCGGGTCCTTGCCATCCGGCAGAAGCGCAAAACGCACCGTACGGCCCGGCTTGATGTGCGGCAGCGCCAGATCGGCGGCGCGGTGCGCAGCGCGAAGGCCCGCTCCGTCACCGTCGAAGCAGAGAACCGGCTCCGGCGACATGCGCCACAACAATTCCAGCTGGTTTTCGGTCAGCGCCGTGCCCAGCGGCGCCACCGCATTTTCCACACCCGCCTGGTGCAGCGCGATCACGTCCATATAACCTTCGACCGCAATCACGACCGGCGGCTGCGCGTCCGGTCCCTTGGACGCCGCCTGCGAGGCTCTGCGCGCGCGGGTGAAATTGTAGAGAACATTGCCCTTGTGAAAGAGCTCGGTCTCGTTGGAATTCAGATATTTCGCCATCGCATCCGGCGACATCGCCCGCCCGCCAAACGCAATCACCTTGTCGCGCGACGAGAGGATCGGAAACATGATGCGGTCACGGAACCGGTCATAAGAGACCGGCACGTTCTCGTGCACCACGAGCCCGCAGGCCTCCATCTGCTCCTTTAAGACACCTTTGGAGGCCAGATGTTCCTTCAGCGCATTGCGGCTTTCCGGCGCATAACCCAGGCGAAAGGTCTCGATGGTACGCGCCGTCAGCCCGCGGTCACGCAGATAAGCGCGCGCCTTTGCGCCGGCGGCACTCTGCAACTGGTCCTGGAAAAAACGCGTCGCGATTTCCATGACATCGACAAGGGTTGCCCGCTCCTTCTCGCGCCGCTCGGCCTGCACGTCCGGCTGCGGCATGGCAATGCCGGCCAGATCGGCAATGGTTTGCACCGATTCCGGAAAACTCATCCCCTCGATTTCCTGGAGAAAGCGGAAATGATCGCCGGACACGCCGCAACCGAAGCAATGGTAACGCCCCTTGCGGTCCTCGCAGTGGAAACTCGGGCTCTTTTCGCCATGAAAGGGGCAGCAGGCCCAATAATCACCGCGGGAGACATTGGTCTTTTTCTTGTCCCAGGTCACACGACGGCCGATCACCGCCGAGATCGGCACGCGATCGCGTATTTCGTCGAGAAAGTTGTTGGAAAACCGCATCGTCACCTCATGGACAAGTCATCCATATAGGCCTGCTTGCCCGCAAACACCACGGCCACCGACAGGGGTACCCGATATCCACAGTGACCACCGCCTGCAAAACCGGATATAGGCGGCCCGACTTGCGTCATTTTTGGGGCAAACTGGCCAGTACAATAATTACGAATTTGTAAGTTGAACTCGGGCTCAAACGGGATTTGGATGTTCCTGTCTTCCTGATGTCCCACTCTCCAACAGGAAGCTCAAGTACGGCACCTTGCCCCCCAACGAGGTGCCGGACGCATTGCCCTCCCGCCCCCGGATGGCAATGCATGTCCAGGCGTAAGAGGCAGAGCAATCCCGAGCTCTGCCTCGCTTGCCTACGAGGCAGAAGAGAGGGTTGCGTTATCCGTCGAATTTCTCAACTATGGCGCGCAGAGCCTCGACATTGACATCCGTCAATCTGTATATACAATTCGCGATACAGGCATCCGGATCAAACACGAGGCGCACGGGAGAATGACTCGGACGCGCGGATGCCCAGCATGGAAAACTATGCGTTCAGACAGTTTGAGTGGGATCACCGGAAGCGCTTTATCAACCTGAACAAGCACGGCATTGACTTCGAGGATGTCGTATTGGCGTTGGATGAAAATGCCTACATCTTCCGATCTGCATATCGCGAAGAAGAACGCTGGATAGCCGTCTGTCAGGATGATGAGCGTTTGATTACCGTTGTCTTCACCATGAGAGGTAACGCATGCAGGATTATTTCAGCGCGGGTTGCGAGACACAATGAGCGAAGAAAATATTACGCGCGTCACAGCGGATGAAATTCGCCGCAAGCGGCTACAGGGTATCAAGAGCCAAACGGACGGAGCCCGCGTGGACGCCCTGACCGACGAGGAGATTGTCGCCTCCATGCGTGATGATCCCGACTGGCAGGACCTGATCGACATCGACTGGTCCGAGGCCACATGGGTGGAGCCGCGTCGGAAGAAGGCGATCTCCATTCGTCTGGATGACGATATTGTCGATTTCTTCCAGGCGACCGGCAAAGGTTACCAGACGCGGATCAATGCCGTGCTCCGTCACTTCGTGACCGAGCAGAAAAGCAAAAACGGCTGACGCGGTTGCCCGCACCAGCCGTTCTCACGATAAACGCCCGTCGTCTTACTTGAGCATGTCCTTGACCATGCCGGAGGCCTTGGCGAAGTCCATCTGGCCGGCATAACGGTCCTTCAACAGGCCGATGCACTTGCCCATGTCGCGCAGGCCTTGCGCGCCGATTTCCTCAATGATGCCGGCGATGATCTCGCGCACCTTCTCGTCGGACAGCTGTTCGGGCAGGAAATCGCGGATGATCTCGATTTCGGCGAGCTCCTGATCGGCAAGCTCGGCCCGGCCGCCTTCGGTGTAGATCTTGGCAGATTCTTCGCGCTGCTTGATCATCTTCTGCAGGATCTGCAGGATATCGTCGTCGCTGACCGGGTCCTTGCCCGCGCCGCGATTGGCGATGTCGCGATCCTTGATCGCCGTCTGGATGAGACGCACGGTCGAGAGGCGCCTTGCCTCTTTCGCCTTCATCGCATCCTTCATGGCATTGGAAAGCTTGTCACGCATCATCTTATTGTTCTCCTTCGGAACGAAAAGCTCGGCCCGTCCGGCCGCCGCTTGTCCTTCCCTGTTGTGCGCTGCCGTCATAGCGCAGGCTGAAAGGCGGATCAATCAAGCACTCGCGCCTTGACAAGCGGTGTTGAGAAATCCACCTCCCGGCCAGAGTGCGCGATTGACCGCCCCCTCGGCTTTCGTTATGTCGGGGACCTGCACGATCATTAACACGCTGAGCATTGCGCGAGACCTGTCCGCGCGCCCTTTTCTGCGACCATAGATGGACCCACCGTCCTGCCGCTGCAAGTGGTGGGGCTCGGGCGGAGACGAACCGACATGACTGAGACAGCACCCTGGACCACCCGCAAGCCGACCGCCGTTCTTGTCCTTGCCGACGGAACGGTGATTGAAGGCCACGGGGTTGGCGCCACGGGCAAGGTGACGGCAGAAGTCTGCTTCAACACGGCCCTGACCGGTTACGAGGAGATCCTCACCGATCCCTCCTATCTCGGCCAGATTGTGACCTTCACCTTTCCGCACATTGGCAATATCGGCACCAATGATGAAGACATCGAGGACCTGACGCCCGCCGCCCGCCGTGGCGCCGTCGGCACGATCTTCAAGGCCGATATCACCGACCCGTCGAACTACCGCGCCGCCCGTCACCTGAACGACTGGCTGACCTCGCGCGGCATCATCGGCCTCTCCGGCATCGATACCCGCGCGCTCACCGCCTGGATCCGCGAAAACGGCGCCCCGAATGCGGTCATCGCCCATGACCCGAGCGGCAATTTCGACCTCGAGGCGCTGAAGGCGGAAGCCCGTGCCTGGGGCGGCCTCGTCGGCCTCGACCTCGCCAAGGAAGCAACCTCGGGCCAGTCGTCGCAGTGGACGGAAACGCCCTGGGTGTGGAACGAAGGGTATGGCACGCTCGGACCGGACGATGCGAAATACCACATCGTCTGCGTCGATTACGGCGTCAAGCGCAACATCCTGCGCCTGTTTGCCGGCCTCGATTGCAAGGTGACCGTGGTCCCGGCCCAGACCTCTTCCGAAGACATCATGGCGCTGAAGCCGGATGGTGTCTTCCTGTCGAACGGCCCGGGCGACCCGGCGGCAACCGGCGAGTATGCCGTGCCGGTGATCCGCGCCATCATCGAGAGCGAGACGCCGACCTTCGGCATCTGCCTCGGCCACCAGATGCTCGGCCTGGCACTCGGCGCCAAGACCGAAAAGATGCATCAGGGCCATCATGGCGGTAACCATCCGGTCAAGGATCACACCACCGGCAAGGTGGAGATCGTCTCGATGAACCACGGTTTTGCGGTCGACTCGAAGTCGCTGCCGGATGGCGTGGAAGAAACCCACATCTCGCTGTTCGACGGCACCAATTGCGGCCTGCGTCTTGCGGGGAAGCCGGTCTTTTCCGTGCAGCATCACCCGGAAGCCTCGCCGGGCCCGCAGGACAGCCACTATCTTTTCCGCCGCTTCATCAACATGGTGCGGGAAAAGAAGGGCGAACCGGCACTCGCCGAGCGCTGATCGCGCAACTTCTTGACAGATCCGGCCCGCGCTCGTCGCGGGCCTTTTTATGTGTGGCCAAGGCCGCTCTCGGGGACATGCCGCAACACTCCCCGCTCGTCTTCAGGTATGGCGTACCAGAACCCAGAAGCGGATGGACAACATCACGGCCGCTGCCATCAGGCCGGTGACAAACCCGATCCAGATCCCCGGTCCGCGCAGATCGAAGACGAAACCGAACAGCCAGGCGCAGAAGAATCCGATCGGCCAGTAGGCGATCAGCGCCAGGACCATCGGGATCTTGGTATCCTTCAGGCCGCGCAGAAGCCCGGCCACCACCGCCTGCAGGCCATCGAACATCTGGAAGGCCCCGGCAGCGATAATCAGCGGCACGGCGAGCAGCAGAACGGCCTGGGCATCGGGCTGGCTGGTATCGAGGAACAGGCGTCCCAGGGCTGCGGGAATAAGGGCAAACAGGAGACTGCCGACCGCGGCAATGCCGAGCCCGACTACGAGCACCGCAATTGCGGCGCGTTTGACGCCGAGCGGATCACGCCGGCCACGGGCAATACCCACCCTGACCGTGGCGACCTGGGCAAGGCCGAGCGGGATCATGAAGGCGATCGAGGCGAGCTGCAACGCGATGCCGTGGGCCGCGAGTTCCTGGGTGCCGAGAACCCCCATCAGCAGCGATGCCGCCGAAAACAGGCCCGCTTCGGCAAGAATGGTGAAGCTGATCGGCAGCCCGACGCTCAGGATCTCGCGGAAGGCCACCCAGTCGGGCCGCCAGAAACGCACGAAGATCTCGTAGGCGCGCATGTCCTTGCGGCTTTCGATATAAAGCACGATCAGAGCGAGGCCGAGCAGGTTCGAGCCGAGGGAGGCGACAGCCGCCCCTTCCAGCCCCCATTGCGGCAGGCCGAAATTGCCGAAGATCAGGCCGTAATCAAGGAAGGCATTGAGCAGGAACATGCCGATCGTGACGTAAAGCACGATCCCGCCACGCTCCAGCGCGCTGACGAAGGCACGCAGGATCATCAGGAGAAGCGCCGGAAACATGCCCCATTGCAGGATGCGCAGATAATCCTGCGCCAGTGACGCTACCTGAGGATCCTGACCGAGCGACAGGAGGATCGGTTCGGAAAACCACAGAAGCGGCGCGGTCAGCACGCAGTATGCAATCACCACCCACATGCCCATGCGCACCGAGCGGCGGGCCTGCACCGTATCGCCACGTCCAACGGCCTGGGCCACCAATGGGATGACGGCGTTCGAAAAGCCCGTGCCGAAGATCAGGACGACAAAGAACATCTGCGTCGCCAGAACGACCGAAGCGAGTTCCGTCGTCCCGAGCCAGCCCACCATGATCACATCGGTGGTGTTGATCGCCATCTGCGCCAGTTGCGCGCCGACAAAGGGAAGGCCGAGCACCAGCGTGCCGCGCAGATGCGCGCCCCAGGAATTGTCGGAGGATATGAGGCGCGCAGCATCGAGCTTCGCCATGACTTGCACTCCAAAATCAAAAAAGCCGCTGCCCGGAAAATGGGCAGACGGCCTTGAAACTCTCTAGTGAATGGCGGCCGATTAAACAAGCCGCTTGCGCAACCCAGCAATATTATTGCTGCAACCCCTCAATCGCCGTGATCGATCGCTTCAACTGCCGCGCCGGTTCTCCGTTTTGAGAAACTCGATGAAGGCTTTCAGTGGCGCCGGCATGTGCCGTCGGCTGTTGTAATAGAGAAATGGCCCGGAAAAGCTCTGCGTCCAGGGCGCAAGGACCGGCACCAGCGTCCCCTGCTTCAGCGCCTCGGCCAGGAATTCCGAGAAGGTGAAGATGATGCCGTGTCCGGCAACCGCCATCGCCACCTCCAGGTCGGAGGTCTCGCCGATCACACGGGCAGGCGGCAGAATGGTAAATTCCCGCCCCTCCTCCTCAAAACTCCACGGCAGGACGCGACCGCTGGAGAAGCGGTGCAGGATGCACTGGTGCTGCAGCAAATCACGCGGATGATCGGGTACACCGAACCGCTCGATATAACTGGGCGCGGCCGCTCCGACATAGGATTGCGTCCGCGGGCCGATCGGGATCGCAATCATGTCCGACTGCAGCGATTCCTCGTAACGCACGCCGGCATCGAACCCCTCGCCGATCACATCGACGAAGGCATCATTGGTCGCGACATCGAGCGTGATGTCCGGATAACGTGCAAGAAACCGGGCGGCGATCTCCGGCAACACGAACCGCGCCACGACACCCGGCACGTTGAGCCGCAACCGTCCCATGGGCGTATCGCGAAAACTGTTGACGCCGTCGAGCGCCGCCTCGATTTCCGCAAGCCCCGGCCGCAACCGCTCTAGAAGCCGGGCACCCGCTTCCGTCAACGACACATTGCGCGTCGTGCGGTTCAAGAGCCGCACCTCGAGCCGTTCCTCCAGGCGCCGCAGGGCATCGGAGAGCGAGGAGGCGGATGCGCCGCGCAGCTTGGCCGCAGCCCGAAAGCTTCGCGCCTGTGCAACGGCGGCAAAGGCATCGAGTTCTGTCAGAGGGAGATCGGCCATTGTACGAAATTCCGAACAGGCTGTGCAAATGAGATCGGATTATCGCACAACGCCGAACATCGTAAAAGGTCCCCAGCCGATCGAGACAAGGCTTTGACGAAAAGGACGACGATCATGGATATGCATCAACTGGGACAGACTGGCCCGCAGGTATCGAGACTGGGTCTCGGCTGCATGGGCATGTCGGACATGTATGGTCCAACCGACCGCACCGAGAGCATCGCCACCCTTCATGCGGCGATCGACAGCGGCGTCACGCTGCTGGATACCGGCGATTTCTACGGCATGGGCCATAATGAGATGCTGATCGGCGAGGCGCTGAAGGGGGTCCCGCGCGACAAGGTGCAGATCAGCGTCAAGTTCGGCGCGCTGCGCGGGCCGGATCGCGGCTGGCTCGGTTACGACGCGCGCCCGCAGGCGGTCAAGACGGCACTTGCCTACACGCTGACCCGGCTCGGGGTGGATTACATCGATATCTACCGCCCTTCGCGCCTCGATCCGGACGTGCCGATCGAAGACACGATCGGCGCCATCGCTGATATGGTGAAGGCTGGTTACGTCCGCCACATCGGCCTTTCGGAAATGGGCGCAGAGACGATCCGCCGCGCCGCAAGCGTGCATCCGATCTCCGACCTGCAGATCGAATATTCGCTGATCTCGCGCGGCATCGAGGACAAGATCCTGCCGACCTGCCGGGAACTCGGCATCGGCATCACCGCGTATGGCGTCCTGTCGCGCGGCCTGATCAGCGGCCATTGGCAAAGGGACCGATCAACGGCAAAGGGCGATTTCCGCGCCATGAGCCCGCGCTTCCAGGAGGGCAATCTCGAACAGAACCTCGCGCTCGTCGAGGCGCTGCGCCAGATTGCCGAAGAGAAGCGCGTTTCCGTGGCGCAGGTGGCGATCGCCTGGGTGGTTCACCAGGGACGGGACATCGTGCCGCTCGTCGGCGCCCGTCGCCGCGACCGTCTGACGGAAGCGCTTGGTGCCCTTGACGTCACGCTGACGGCCGAGGATCTGTCGGCCATCGAACGGGCGGTGCCGAAAGGGGCGGCCTTCGGCAGCCGCTACGCCGATCAGCAGATGGCGCATCTCGACAGCGAGCGCTGATCAACGCCAGGCGGAGGCGGATCCAGACCGCCTTCGCTCAACTCGTCGCGTAATCGTATTGCCCGCCCTTCTCAAGCGCCTGCTGATAGGCCGGGCGGGCACGGATGGCGTCCAGATAACGCCGCACGGCGCTGACATCCCCCATGCTCTTCATCCGCGTCATGCCGGCTTCGACCGGAAAACTCATCGCAATGTCGGCGGCGGAGAAGGCCGATCCGGCAAACCAGCCGTCCCGCGAAAGCTCGCTGTTCCAGAAGGCCAGATGATCGGCAAGCTGCGGGTCGACAAGCTTGCCCTGCACGCCGTTGGCAATCATGCTGGCGACCGGCCGCAGGAAGAACGGCAGCTGGCCGGGAAGCCGGAGAAACAGCAGCTTCAGCAGCAGAAGCGGCATCGCGGAGCCTTCGGCATAATGCAGCCAGTAGCGATAGCGCAGCGCCTCATCGGTGCCGGCCGCCGGTTTCAGGCCCCTGCCCTCACCATAGGTCTCGACGAGATACTCGATGATCGCCCCGCTTTCGGCGATGATGCGGCCGCCATCCTCGATGACCGGCGATTTTCCCAGCGGATGAACGGCCTTCAGACTGGCGGGTGCCCGCATGTCGGGCCCACGCTGGTAGGTCTTCACCTCATAGGCAAGCCCAAGTTCCTCCAGCAGCCAGAGGATACGATGGGCGCGGGAATTGTTGAGATAATGAACGATGATCATGGAAATCCTGAACCAATGACAGACGGTCGTGCGGCTAAACGTGCTTCAGCTTGGTCTGTTGCAAATGGAAAAGCAACCAGGGCAACAGGAGAAGCGCGGCCAGCAACACGAGGTCGAAAAACGAGCTTCCTTCGAAGACGACGCGGTTCATGATCCGGTGCGGCAACAGGGTCAGGCCGCCGGCAACCAGGATGCCCCAGACATAGGCTTGTGTGACCGCAATGCGGTGGCCGCGGATATTGCCGCGACGCGCCATACGATAGGCAGCCCAGCAATTGACGATCGTCAGAACCGACAGAATGTGGATCGGGCTGAAGCCGAAGAAGAGATTGAAGGAGTGGATAAAAAAGGTGGAGATGGCCGTGGTGACCATCAGCACCATCCAGAGCTTGCCGAGAAGGCGGTGAAGCGCAGAGCCCTTGCGCCGCCACAGAAGCAGGAAGGCGCCGATCACGGCGGCCGGCATGACCGTCGCCACATGGATCTGCACGGCAAGCGGTGCGGTGTAAAGTGGTTCGAGTGTCATTGCGAAATCAGCCCCCGATTGAAACGCAGCTTTTTCTCCGGCAAGACTTCCTGCGACGAAACGGCAAAAACGTGAAGCAGGGAGAAGCATTCGTGGATGACGCAAAGCTGCAATTCGCGCTTCGTGAATTGCGCGGGTTCCTGATCTCCGGGCGTTACTGGGCAACCATTCTCGTGGTCGTGCTGGTGTTTACGGTGACAGGCCCCTTCGGCACCGGCCAGTCCATGCCGCTGCTGCAGCGGCTGTCCTTCTGGATGCTGCTGCACGTCATGGCCTTTTCCATTGCCGTCGTGCTCGCCACCGTCGTCGATGTCCTGCTGGAGGCACAGATCCCCTCAAGGCTCGCCCGCATGCTGCTGGGTTCCGCACTCGCGGCACCGCCGATCGGGTTCGGCATCACGCTTCTGCAGGCCGGCTTCACCGGCGATCCGATCACCTTCGGCGAAGTCCTGGAACAGACGAGAATCTCGTTGCCGCTCTGCCTGCTGCTGTGTCTTCTCACCTATCTGACGAGCAGCAATGCCGCGCCGGCACGTCCGCACCCCGTCGCGGCACCCGAAGGCTCGGCGTCATCCGAGCCGCGCGCCCCATCGGAACCAGCCGCAACGACACCGCCTCTCGTGGAACGATTGAACCCGCAGAACCGCGGTCGGCTGCTGCGCCTCTCGGTCCAGGACCACTATACCGAGGTTGTGACCTCGCGCGGCCGCGAACTCATCCTCCTGCGTTTCTCCGATGCGTTGAACGAGACGGGAAAGGTGAGCGGCCGCCGCATCCACCGGTCCCACTGGGTGGCCGACGAACATGTTAAATCCGTAAGCCGCGCACGCGGAAAGCTCTTCGTCGAAACCGCCGATGGCACACTGCTTCCCGTCAGCCGCCCTTACGAGGCCGACCTTCGCGCCCGCTTCGGCGGCGCGCGGCCGCCGCTCGCCGCCGATCAGAGCTGCTGATAACTCGGCGAAAACGTATCGCAGGCCTGCATGTTGCCGCTCGAAAAGCCCTTGCGGAACCAGCGCATGCGCTGCGCCGAGGCGCCGTGGTTGAAGCTTTCCGGCACGACATAACCTTGGGCGCGCTTCTGCAGCGTATCGTCGCCGATCTGCTGAGCGGCATTCAGCGCCTCCTCCAGGTCTCCCTGTTCGAGCAGCCCCCGTTGCTGCGTGGTCTTGCCCCAGACACCGGCAAAACAATCGGCCTGCAGTTCGACCCTGACCGACATGCGGTTGGCATCCGCCTCGCTCATCGAGCGGCGCATCTGGTTGAACTTCGGCAGAACCCCGATCAGGTTCTGCACGTGGTGACCGACCTCGTGCGCGATCACATAGGCCTGGGCAAAATCGCCCGATGCACCGAACTGTCCGGAGAGCTGGCGGAAGAAAGCTGTATCCAGATAAACCTTGCGGTCTCCCGGGCAATAAAAGGGACCGGTCGCCGCCGAGGCAAAGCCGCATTGCGACTGCGTCTGGCCGGAAAACAAGACGAGCGTCGGCTCCTGATACCGGTCACCGCTCTGCTGAAAGATCCGGTTCCAGGTATCCTCCGTCTCGGCAAGCACCGTTCCGACGAACGCCCGCATCTCCTGATCCGCCGCGCTGCGCGGTGCCGATTGCTGCTGCTGCTGCGAACCGGAGGAGCCGTCGCCCAGCCCGATATCGCCACCGGAGAGAAGTGTGAGCGGGTTGATGCCGAGCACGGCGCAGACGATCAGGATCATCACCAGACCGCCGATCCCGATGCCGCCACCGCGCCGTCCGCCGCCGCCGACAGGAATGCGAAAGCCGGACCCGGACCGCATGCCGCCCGACTGCCCGCGCCGATCCTCGATATTGTCAGACTGCCGCCGGCCCCGCCATTCCATGTGATATTTCCCTGAACTCAGAAGCAACTCAGAACGCCGCGCATCATCTTCGGCTTCCGTCTGCAGACCAATACCTGCCCTCGGCAACGGCTAACACAAATCTCTCCGAAAGAACATCAGTGCACGCTCAGAAACGCATGGTCCGGCGGCATCCAGCGCAGTTGGGTCAAGTGTGTCCGGCTTCTGTAGATTCACGAAGATTGGGGGTTCCTTCCGCTCCCACATTTCCCTATAAGCCGCTTCTAGCCTGAAAGAACCCACGCCTTGCGCCCGACCGGTGAAGCCTCACCCGGCCGGTTTTCTGCGCAGGCAGATATAAGCGGAAAGACGACATGCCGAAGCGCCAAGATATCAAGTCCATTCTCATCATTGGCGCAGGGCCGATCGTCATCGGCCAGGCCTGCGAATTCGACTATTCCGGCACCCAGGCCTGCAAGGCGCTGAAGGAAGAAGGGTATCGGGTCATCCTGGTCAACTCCAACCCGGCGACCATCATGACCGATCCGGGTCTGGCGGATGCGACCTATGTCGAGCCGATCACGCCGGAAGTGGTGGCAAAAATCATCGCCAAGGAGCGCCCCGATGCGCTTCTGCCCACCATGGGCGGCCAGACGGCACTCAACACCGCGCTTTCCCTGAAGCGCATGGGCGTGCTCGACCGCTACAATGTCGAGATGATCGGCGCCAAACCTGCCGCCATCGACATGGCCGAAGACCGCGCCCTCTTCCGAGAGGCCATGGCCCGCATCGGCCTGGAAACGCCCCGCTCGATGCTGGCGAACGCCACCGAGATCAAGGATGCCGACCGCAAGACGCACGAAACCGAACGCGCCAAGCTGCGCGAAACGCTGTCGGGTGATGCGCTGGACAAGGCGCTCGACGAGCTCGAAAACCAGTGGAACCTCGGCGAGACCGACCGCAAGCAGCGTTACATGGCGCATGCCATGGCGATTGCCGCCCAAGCGCTCGACCATGTCGGCCTGCCGGCGATCATCCGCCCGTCGTTTACGCTCGGCGGCACCGGCGGCGGCATTGCCTATAACCGTTCGGAATTCTTCGACATCGTCAATGGCGGTCTCGATGCGTCGCCGACCACCGAAGTGCTGATCGAGGAATCAGTGCTCGGCTGGAAGGAGTATGAGATGGAAGTGATCCGCGACAAGGCGGACAACTGCATCATCATCTGCTCCATCGAAAACATCGACCCGATGGGCGTCCACACCGGCGATTCGATCACCGTTGCGCCGGCGCTGACGCTGACGGACAAGGAATACCAGATCATGCGCAACGCCTCGATTGCGGTGCTGCGCGAGATCGGCGTCGAGACCGGCGGTTCGAACGTGCAGTTCGCCGTTAACCCGAAGGACGGCCGCCTCGTCGTCATCGAAATGAACCCGCGCGTCTCGCGCTCGTCGGCGCTCGCCTCGAAGGCGACCGGCTTCCCGATCGCCAAGGTCGCGGCGAAACTCGCCATCGGCTACACGCTGGACGAGTTGGAAAACGACATCACCGGCGGCGCAACGCCCGCTTCGTTCGAACCCTCGATCGATTACGTCGTCACAAAGATCCCGCGTTTTGCCTTCGAAAAATTCCCGGGCGCCTCGCCGGTCCTGACGACCGCCATGAAGTCGGTCGGCGAAGTCATGGCAATCGGCCGCACCTTTGCCGAATCGCTGCAGAAGGCGCTGCGCGGCATGGAAACCGGCCTGACCGGTCTCGACGAAATCGAGATCCCCGGCGTTGGCCAGGGCGACGACAAGAACGCCATCCGCGCCGCGATCGGCACGCCGACGCCGGACCGCCTGCGCATGGTCGCCCAGGCCCTGCGCCTCGGCATGTCGGAAGCCGAAGTGCATGAAGGCTGCAAGATCGATCCGTGGTTCATCGCCCAGTTCAAGGCGATCGTCGACATGGAAGCCCGCATTCGCGAGCACGGCCTGCCGAAGGACGCAGAAAACCTGCGCATGCTGAAAGCCATGGGCTTCTCCGACGCCCGCCTCGCCTCGCTGACGAACGGCAAGCCGAAGGATGTCGCCATGCTGCGCAACAGCCTGAACGTTCGCCCGGTCTTCAAGCGCATCGATACCTGCGCCGCCGAGTTCGCCTCGCCGACCGCCTACATGTATTCGACCTACGAGACGCCCTTCGTCGGCGCCGCCCGCTCGGAAGCGGAAGTCTCCGACCGCAAGAAGGTCGTCATCCTCGGTGGTGGCCCGAACCGCATCGGCCAGGGCATCGAGTTCGATTATTGCTGCTGCCATGCCGCCTTCGCGCTGAAGGATGCCGGCTTTGAAGCGATCATGATCAACTGCAACCCGGAAACGGTCTCGACCGACTACGACACTTCCGACCGCCTCTATTTCGAGCCGCTGACGGCCGAAGACGTGATCGAGATCCTGCGCGCCGAACAGGAAAAGGGTGAAGTCGTCGGCGTCATCGTGCAGTTTGGCGGCCAGACGCCGCTGAAGCTTGCCGAAGCGCTGGAAAAGAACGGTATCCCGATCCTCGGCACCGCACCCGACGCGATCGACCTCGCCGAAGACCGCGACCGCTTCCAGAAGCTGCTGATGAAGCTCGACCTCGCCCAGCCGAACAACGGCATTGCCTATTCGGTCGAACAGGCTCGCCTGGTGGCCTCTGAAATCGGCTTCCCGCTCGTCGTGCGCCCCTCTTACGTTCTGGGTGGCCGCGCGATGCAGATCATCCACAACGAGGGCATGCTGCAGAGCTACCTGCTCGACACCGTGCCGGAACTGGTGCCGGAAGACATCAAGCAGCGGTATCCGAACGACAAGACCGGCCAGATCAACACACTCCTCGGCAAGAACCCGCTGCTCTTCGACAGCTACCTGACGAATGCGATCGAGGTGGACGTCGATGCGCTCTGCGACGGCGAGAGCGTCTTCGTCTCCGGCATCATGGAGCATATCGAGGAAGCCGGCATCCATTCGGGTGACTCGGCCTGCTCGCTGCCCTCCCGCTCCTTCTCAGCCGAGCTTTTGGATGAGCTGGAGCGTCAGACGACGGCACTCGCCAAGGCACTCAATGTCGGCGGCCTGATGAACGTGCAATACGCCATCAAGGACGGCACGATCTACGTTCTCGAAGTCAACCCGCGCGCCTCGCGCACCGTGCCCTTCGTGGCGAAGACCATCGGCGCGCCGATCGCCAAGATCGCCGCCCGCATCATGGCCGGCGAAAAGCTGGATGCGGCGATCGCCGCCTATGGCAAAAAGCCGGACCCGCGCAACCTGAAGCACATTGCCGTCAAGGAAGCGGTCTTCCCGTTCGCCCGTTTCCCCGGCGTTGACACGCTGCTCGGACCGGAAATGCGCTCGACCGGTGAAGTCATCGGTCTCGACCGCGACTTCGCGCTGGCCTTTGCCAAGAGCCAGCTCGGCGCCGGCGTCGAACTGCCGCGCGACGGATCGGTCTTCGTCTCGGTGCGCGACGAGGACAAGGTCCGCGTCCTGCCGGCGATCAAGCTTCTGGTCCAGATCGGCTTCAAGGTTCTCGCCACCGGCGGCACGCAACGTTTCCTCGCCGAAAACGGCATCGAAGCGATCAAGGTTAACAAGGTGCTCGAAGGCCGTCCGCATATCGAGGACGCGATCCGCAACCGCCAGGTCCAGCTCGTCATCAACACGACGGATAGCAACAAGGCGATCTCGGATTCGAAGTCGCTGCGCCGTGCGGCGCTGATGCAGAAGGTGCCCTATTACACGACCATGGCCGGCGCCATGGCCGCCGCCCAGGCCATCGAGGCGCTGAAGAAAGGCCAGCTCGAAGTCCAGCCGCTGCAGAGCTACTTCTGAGGTTTTGACATAATGACGGCCACCCATAGCGCATTGCGTTATGGGTGGCTTTTTGCTACCGTCGGCCATGATACGCAGCTTCGGTGACAGCGAGACACGTGGCATATGGGACGGCAGAAGAAGCCGCAGGCTTCCAGCTGACATCCAGGTCGCAGCACTGCGCAAGCTTCGAATGATCAACCAGTCGCGCACGCTCTCGGACTTGAAAGTTCCGCCCGGTAACCGGTTGGAAGCTCTGAAGGGAAATCGCGCAGGTCAGCACAGCATCCGCATCAATGACCAGTGGCGGATCTGTTTCGTTTGGAAGGATGGAGGCGCCGACAATGTCGAAATCGTCGATTACCATGACTGACAAGGATCTGCTTCCAAACCCTCTGCCGGGCGACATCCTGGCGCTGGAATTCATGGCGCCGCTGCAGCTCAGCCAGAATGCCCTGGCGCGCGCCATCGGCGTTCCTCCGCGGCGGATCAACGAAATCGTCCAGGGAAAGCGGGCGATCACGGCCGATACCGATCTGAGGCTGGCCCGTTATTTCGGCATGAGCGAAGGTTATTTTCTGGGTCTTCAGGCAGATCACGACCTCATGGAACGGCGGCGCATCATTGCGGATGAACTGAATGCCATCACCCCGCGGGCCGCGTAACGGCTCATCTTTGAAGACTTTCATCAGATCGATCGAATCCGCCCATGCCCATCCAAGACCCCGTTGAAATCGAGAGCTCCCGCGTCCTCGCCTTTCCCTCAGCCGAGGTTTTCCAGGCCTTTGCCGATCCGGCACAGCTGGCGCTCTGGTGGGGGCCGGAGGGTTTCACCAATGTGATCCACCGCTTTGAGTTTGAGCCCGGCGGCACATGGCTGATCACCATGACCGCGTCCAACGGCACGGATTTCCTCAACCGCTCGACCTTTGGCGAGATCATCGTGCCGGAACGCATCACCTTTACTCATCACGACCCGATCCATGTCTTCGACATGGAAATGCGCTTCGAGGTGGTAAGCGACAACGCAAGCCGGCTGACCTGGCTGATGCGGATGGAGCCGAACGAGGACAACACGACCCTGACGAAATTCATTGCGCTCGCCAACGAGCAGAATTTCGACCGGCTGGAACGTTTGCTGGCGGGTCGGCGGAATTTGGTTGAAGATTCCGCCTGACGCAACCACAATACCCCGTCGCATGAGGCGATCAGGGGGAAGTGGATGTCCAAGAACATTGTCATTCTGTTCGACGGAACTTCGAACGAGATTTCCGCAGACCGCACCAATATCCTGCGCCTGTTCGGCTGCCTCAAGCGTTCGCCGGAACAGATCGTTTATTACGATCCGGGCGTCGGCACCTTCGGCGCGGCCAATGCCTGGTCGAAGCTGCAGCGTGAGGCTTCGGAAGTCTGGGGGCTGGCCACCGGCTGGGGGCTGGACGAAAATGTCAAGGAAGCCTACCGCATGCTGGTCGAGCATTATGATGCCGGCCCCGTCGATGCCAATGGCCGCCATAGCGACCGCGACCGCATCTTCATCTTCGGTTTCAGCCGTGGCGCCTATACCGCCCGTGTGCTGGCGGGTTTTATCCACGCCTTCGGCCTGACGAAGAAGATCCATCTGAACCTGCTCGATTACGCCTATCGCACCTACAAGGGCATCCCCGACCACGAACAGCAGGCTCAGAACCAGGCGGTCGGCGAGGCCCCGTCCGCCTTCGAGACCATGCGCCTTTACGAGCGCACGCTGCGCAATGATCGTCCGCCGATCCGCCTGCTCGGGCTCTTCGATACGGTCGCCTCGGTGATCGAACCCGGCAAATGGGGGCCGCAGCTGAAGACGCACCCCTTTACTGATCGCAATGCCAGCGTCGAGATGGTTCGCCACGCGGTGGCCATCGACGAACGCCGCACCATGTTCCAGCCGGAACTGTGGACGCCGGGTCAAGCCTATTGGGGCGGCCCGTTCAAACCGAGGAACGAGGATGGAATCCGTGACCAGGATGTCAAGGAAGTCTGGTTTGCCGGCGTGCATGGCGATGTGGGCGGCGGTTATCCGGAAAAGGAAAGCCAGCAGATCAAGATCCCGCTCTGCTGGATGATCAAGGAAACGAAACCCGCTGGACTGGTCTATCGCAGCCGCATGGTGAATGAACTGGTCGAGGGCAAGGGTAATCCCAGATATGTGGCACCCGATGCCACCGTGCCGCTGCATGACTCCATGACGAAGTTCTGGCCGGCGATCGAATGGCTGCCGCGCAAGATCCCCGCCACCTCCTTCCGCAATGCCGGTAAACCGGCGGGCGGCATCTATCTTCCGCGCCAGGATCATCGCCTTATTCCGTCCGCGGCACTGGTGCACACCTCGGTCAAGCTTCGACAGGCCGCCGGTCCCTATAATCCGCCGAACCTGCCGAGCGACGCCCTCTTCGTCGATTGAGATCCTGTGCCTCGGCCGTTCTGTTGCAACCGCGCACCACATCAGCATTCGCTTACAAAACCGAACCCGCTCAACGCCTTGTCCCCTTGCCAAAATGCAGGCGGCAACCAAGTGTCGCCGCCGGAGGAGGTGCATGGCGAAGACGCCTGATCAGAGGCGATACGGGGCCACGCACGGAACATCAGGACCATTGGGAATGGGAGGTGGCCCGCCATGGCGGACCAGAACTTTGCGCCGCAGCGCGCCACACGTCGCGAATGGACGGGGCTTTTTGTCCTCTCCATCGCCTGCCTCGTGTATTCGATGGACCTCTCGGTCCTGTTCCTTGCCATTCCGGCCATCGTACGGGATCTCGATCCCTCGCCCGCCGAACTCCTGTGGATCAACGACATCTACGGGTTCATGGTGGCGGGTTTCCTGGTGACCATGGGTACGCTCGGGGACCGGATCGGTCGCCGGCGGGTGCTTCTGATCGGCGCCTTCTTTTTCGGCCTCGCCTCTGCCTTTGCGGCCTTTGCCGAAACCTCCGGCCAGCTGATTCTGGCGCGCGCGCTGCTTGGCATCGCCGGCGCCACGATTGCGCCCTCCACCCTCTCGCTTGTCGTGAACCTTTTCCAGGACGAATCCGAGCGCAACCGCGCCATCGGCATCTGGGGCACCGCCTTTGCGCTCGGTGGTCTCGTCGGGCCGCTGCTTGGCGGGCTTCTGCTGCAATATTTCCACTGGGGCGCCGTTTTCCTGATCAACATTCCGATCATGCTGGCGCTGCTGGCGGTGGCACCCCTCCTGCTGCCGGAATACCGCAATACAGACGGTGGCCGCCTCGACCTTGCAAGCGTGCTGCTGTCGCTCGCAACGGTGCTGCCGATCATCTACGGGCTGAAACACATGGCGGCCTATGGTTATGCCCATGACCAGCTTCTCGCCATCCTCGCAGGCCTTGTCATCGGTATCCTGTTCGTCCGCCGCCAGAAGCGGCTGGAACACCCGGTGATCGATCTGGCGCTGTTTCGCATCCCCGCCTTCACCGCCTCGCTGCTGGTCAATCTTGCCGGCGTCTTTTTCGTGTTCGGTGTCTTCCTGTTCCAGAACCTCTACCTGCAGCTGGTGCTGGACCTTTCGCCACTGAAGGCCGCCCTCTGGTCCGTTCCCTCGGCGCTCGTCTTTACGCTGATGTCGTTGCAGGCCTGGCGCGTCACCAATAGGCTCGGTCCGGTCAAGACGGTGCTTGCCGGCCTTGTGGTCAATGCCATCGGCACCACCGTGATGGCGCTCGCCGCCTATCACCAGAACCTCTATGCCATCCTGTTTGCCAGCATGCTGGTCGGCCTCGGTTTCGTGCCGGTCATTCTCACGACAACCGGCCTGATCGTCGGCACGGCACCACCGGAGCGTGCCGGTTCGGCCTCCGCCATCTCCGAAACCAGCGCGGAATTCGGCGGCGCGCTCGGCGTCGCCGTCCTCGGCAGTCTCGGCACGGTCGTCTACCGGCTGATGATGCGGGACGCGGACCTGTCGGGGCTTGATACACAGACCGCCGAAACGATCACGGCGACGCTTGCCGGCGCCGTCGACGTGGCCAAACTGGTCTCGCCCTCCGTGCAACCCGACTGGCTTTTCGACGCACGGGCCGCCTTCGGTCTCGGTTTTGCCGCCTGCTGCCTTGTCGCCTCCGTCACTCTGATCCTGCTTGCCGTCCTCGCACGGCATATCTTTGCCAAGGCGCATATCGACGAGACGGCCCTTGCCGGTCACGGATAATCGGGACAGCCCGTTTCGGCCAGCTGCCGGACGACGGCCATCTCCTCGCGAAAGCGCGACAATTCGCTCGCCTTGCGCCTCTCGTCGGGAAGACGCAGCAGGAAAGAGGGATGCACGGTGACGAACAGCCTGCGCCCCTCCGTCATGGAAAAGATCTTGCCGCGTATATCCGTCAGCCGTTCCTTCTCACCGGTGAGCGCAAAATAGGCGGTCGCCCCCATCGCGACGATCAGCTTCGGCTGGACGAGTTCTACCTCCTGCTTCAGCCACCAGCGGCATTGTTCGATTTCCGACTGGTTCGGTTTCTGGTGGATACGCCGCTTGCCGCGCGGTTCGTATTTGAAGTGCTTCACCGCATTGGTGACGTAGAGGCTCGAGCGGTCGAGCCCGATCTCCGAGAGCACGCCGTCGAACAGTTTTCCAGCCGGACCGACGAACGGACGCCCCGCGAGATCCTCCTGGTCACCCGGCTGTTCGCCGACGATCATGGCCTTTGCCGTGACACTGCCCTCGCCGAACACGGTCTGCGTCGCATGGCAGTGCAGCGGACAGAGCGTGCAGCGGCTTGCCGCATGGCGCAGCGCCTCGAGGCCCTCTGGCGGTGGAGCGGGGTCCGCCCGTTCCTCGGCCATCCGCTCCTGAAGCCGCGCATGGAAGGCGGGCGGCTGCGAGGCTGCCCGCGCAGCCATCTCGATCACCTTGGCTTCGGCAGTGGCAATGAGGTCCGGGATGAGGGCGGCCTCCGGCAGGTTCTTCCAGTATTTCTTCGGCATTTCCGCCGTCATTGCCTTCACCTTCAGCCGCGCCGGATTGAAGATGTTGGCATAATAGATACGCCACAGATCGTCGGTCGCATCGGTGGCCGTGGGTTTTTCCGCCGGCAGATCGGAGACGGTCAGGCTTTCACCGTCCCAGGCGGCTGATCCCTTCGGCGTGGCAATCACCCAGTCCATGTCGAAGAAGCGGCGGCGAAAAAACGGCGCCATGCGCGCGACGATGAAATGATCCGGCTCGAACCAGGAGATGAACGAACGCCGCCGCCCGGTCGGATCGTCGGAGGTCACCTCCTTGAACCGCACGAAGGCCTTCATCTTGTGGCTGTCGCGCCGCACGGATTTCTCCAGCTTGCGAGCGGCGATGACATCCGGATCCGAGACCACCTGCAGCAGGGCTCGATCCTCGCGGATGCGCCAGAGCAGACGATAAAGCAGCGAAAACCGGGCCGGATCGCTGTGGCAGACGATACTCTCGGCAAGCTCCAGGAAGGCCGGCGGCACGGCGACCGCCTTTCTGCCCGGCGGCGGCACCGGCAGCGGCGTCTCGGCAAAACCGGCCAGATCCGCCCCCTCCCCGGCGATGCGCCAGTCGATACGCTCGGGCTCCACCTCGCTCAGCAAAAGCACCCGCGCGGCGTCCCGCCACTCGTCAAAGTCACCGCGGCCGTTGAGGAATACCGTCTGCATCAGAACAACGTCAGCTGTTCCGGCTGCGGCGCAAACATCGCCTTCAGATCCGAACGTTCCAGTACCCGATGCGGAGTCCAGCCGTCCGCGACGATGAAGGGCTGCACCTTGCGCAAGGAGACGCCGAGCCGCCCGAGATCCTCCAGGCGGATGCGGCGGAAACGACGTGACGAGAGGATGGATTTCACCGTCTTCGTGCCGAAGCCCGGCACGCGCAGCAGCATTTCCTTCGGTGCGCGGTTGACGTCGACCGGAAACCGGTCGCGATGGCCGAGCGCCCAGGACAGTTTCGGGTCGAGGTCGAGATCCAGATTGCCGTCTTGCGTCACCGAGGTGATTTCGCCGATCTCAAAACCATAAAAACGGTAGAGCCAGTCGGCCTGGTAAAGCCGGTGTTCGCGCATCAGGGGCGGCTTGATCAGCGGAAGCTTGGAGGAGGCATCCGGGATCGGGCTGAAGGCGGAATAATAGACACGTTTCAGGCCGTAGCTGCCGTACAGCCTGGCACTGGTGCCGAGAATGGTGGCGTCGCTTGCGCCATCGGCCCCGACGATCATCTGTGTGCTCTGGCCGGCGGGCACGAAATGCTTGCGCCTCTTCGTCTGGAGCGTTGGTTCGGACGCATCCTCGATCTTGAGGCGCAGATCGCCCATCGCGCGGCGGATGTTGTCAGGTTTCTTTTCCGGAGCGAACTGGCCGATGCCGGTATCGGTCGGCAGTTCGATGTTGATCGACAGGCGATCCGCATAAAGCCCCGCCTCCTCGATCAGCGCCGCGGACGCCTCCGGAATGGTTTTCAGATGAATGTAGCCGCGGAAATTGTGCGTGGTGCGAAGCTCACGGGCAATGCGCACCATCTCCTCCATCGTGTGATCGGACGAACGGATGATGCCGGAGGACAAAAACAGTCCCTCGATATAGTTGCGCCGGTAGAATTCGAGCGTCAGCCACACCACCTCTTCCGGTGTAAACCGCGCCCGCTCCACATTGCTGGACGACCGGTTGATGCAGTAGGCGCAGTCATAGATGCAGAAATTGGTGAGCAGGATCTTCAGCAGCGAAATGCACCGCCCGTCCGGCGCATAGGCATGACAGATGCCGGAGCCTTCCGTCGACCCAAGCCCGCCGGAGCCGGCCGAATGCCGTTTCGTGGTGCCGCTCGATGCGCAGGAGGCATCGTATTTGGCGGCATCCGAGAGGATGGCGAGACGTTCTTTCAGCGACTTCTTCATTAGTTTGTTCACTATATGTTCTTGCTTCGCAAGTCAATACGCGCGCTCCCCGCCGCCGGACCACCTTGCAGGTCAGCGCCACTGCCCTATTTCGAATTTTCTGGAAATTCGCGCCGCGTTTCTGCTATGATTCGAGGAATTGAGGATTTCGCATGGTTCCGGAGTATCGCTCCGGGACCTGTTTCTTTTTGTGGCCGCGCGTTGCGGCCATGAGACTGAGGAAGAAGACACATGGTTGACAAGGTACCGATGACGCCGTCCGGATTTACCAAGCTGCAGGAGGAACTGCGCTGGCGCCAGCAGGAAGAGCGTCCCCGGATCATCGAGGCGATTGCCGAGGCGCGCGCCCATGGCGACCTGTCGGAAAATGCCGAATACCATGCCGCCAAGGAAGCGCAGAGCCACAATGAAGGCCGCATCACCGAGCTCGAAGACCTGACGGCCCGCGCCGAGGTGATCGATCTCACCAAGATGTCCGGCTCGAAGATCAAGTTCGGCGCCACCGTCAAGCTGGTGGACGAAGATACCGATGAGGAGAAGGTCTACCAGATCGTCGGCGACCAGGAAGCCGACGTGAAGGAAGGTCGCATCTCGATCTCGTCGCCGATTGCGCGTGCGCTGATCGGCAAGGAAGTCGGCGACAGCATCGAAGTGAATGCGCCGGGCGGCTCCAAGGCCTATGAGGTTCTGCAGGTTTCCTGGGGCTGAAGAACAGAAGCGGTCGAGCCCCCGTGTCCAGTGATCTCACAGAGGTCGAGGTGATTGCGCCGCATTTCAAGCGGCGGCTTTCGGGCGTCACCTCCACCGTCATCCAGCTCGTACCGATACAGAACCGGCTCGGCCAGAAGGTCATCACCTTCGGGCCGGGCCTGCCCGGCCATCTGCCCTCGATGGACTACACCGCCCTGCCCGCGCTCTGGCGCCCGCCTGAGGGTCGCAAGGTGCGCGTCTGGCATGCCCGCCGTAACATCGAAATGTTGCCCGGCATCATCTTGCGCGACGTTTTGCGCATGCCGCTGAAACTCGTTTTCACCTCTGCCTCGCAGCGCCGGCACACCGGCTGGACGAAATGGCTGATCTCGAAGATGGACCGGGTGATTGCCGTCTGCCAGAAGACCGCCTCCTATCTGGAGCGCGAAAGCACCGTCATCCTGCACGGCATCGATCTTGGCCGCTTTTCGCCCGCACCGGACAAGGCTGCTGCAAAGGTCGCGATCGGACTTGATCCGGCATTCCATTATGTCGGTTGCTTCGGCCGGGTGCGTCACCAGAAGGGCACCGATCTTTTCGTCGACGCGATGATCCGGCTGCTGCCTGAACACCCGAACTGGAAGGCCGTGATCGCCGGGCGCGCGACGGCCAAACACATCGGTTTCGAGGAAGAACTGAAGGCAAAGGTGAAAGCAGCCGGCCTTGGCGAGCGCATTCTCTTCGTCGGCGAACACACCAATATCAACGCGTGGTACCGGGCCCTCAATCTCTTCGTTGCCCCGCAGCGCTGGGAAGGGTTTGGGCTGACGCCGCTGGAAGCCATGGCAACCGGTGTGCCGGTGGTGGCCGCCGATGTCGGCGCCTTTGCCGAACTCATCCTCGATGGCGAAACGGGATGCATGGTGGAGCGTGGCGCCCTCGACAGTTTTGTCGCCGGTATCCGCCCCTATCTCGCCGACCCATCGCTGTGTCAAAGCCAGGGGGCAGCAGCGCTCGTGCACATGCAGGCGAATTTTTCCATCGAACGCGAGGCAGAGGCGATCGGAAAGGTCTATGCGGATCTGCTCGCGGAACGGTAAAAACTCATGAAAGTCTATGTCATCAACCTTGATCGGGCGACGCAGCGGATGGAGCGCATGCGCGAGATCCTGGATGCTCAACGTCTCGACTGGGTGCGTTTGCCTGCCGTGGATGGACGTCAGCTGTCGCAGGAAGAGCAGGCACGCTGGTCCGCCACCCGGGAAGACGGAAGTCTTATCCTGACCCCAGGCGAAATTGGCGTTCTCCTCAGTCATCGCCGCTTCTGGGAAATGGTTGTGGCAAGCGGAGAACCCGGCGCAGTCGTCGAGGACGACATCCACCTCGCCCCATCGGCGCATGAGTGGCTGCGCGAAGCCGACTGGTTACCGCACGATGCGGACATCGTGAAATTCGAAACGACCGGCAAGACGATTGCGGTATCGAGACAGATCGTTTCGATCGGCGCAAGGCGGCGTCTCGCTCGCCTGCTGTCGGCCCATCTGGGCTTTGCAGGCTACATCATCACGCCTCTCGCAGCCACACGCCTGCTGCACGCGACACGTTTTGTCGAGCGCGCAATCGATCATGTGGTCTTCGACCCGAGCTCGACGATCTTTCACGATTGCACGATCTACCAGACCATTCCGGCTTTGTGCATCCAGGATCAGTTTCTACCCAATTCGACGCTGGGCCTCGGGGGCGAGATCGAACGCGCCTGGAAACGCGAGAAGAAAAAGTCCCTGCCGCAAAAAATGCTTCGAGAGCTTCACCGGCTTTACGGTCAGACGCGCTTCGCGCTCGCGGGCTCATCAATCAACATCTTCGGCTCGCGGAAAAACGTGAAACTGAAGTTTCCGGCGTGACATCCTCGGAATGCAGCCATCGTGACGCCGGATGGCCGCGGCTCGGCGACACGCCGCTCCAGCAATTCGACCTCCGACAAAGTGGGAGGTTCAGGCGCTTTCGACCATCGCGATGATCTGGCTTTCCGTATAGTCGCGTCTGTCGCGGACCTGCCAATGGACAAATTCCGCATCGCCCCAAGGCGCCTTGAGAAGACGGTTCTCGTCGAGTGAACGGGCCTTCACGATGCGATTCCATCGGTGATCGAGAACCGTGAACTCCATCCCCTTCCGGAAGCAGGCCATCCCCAGATAGTTCTGGTCCAGGCGATAAAAGCGCGGCAGGAACACAAGGCGCATCACCGCGGAATAGACGTTCAGGCTGGGAAAATGCCGTCGTGCCGCCTGGAGACCCTCCCGGGTGTAGACGATGACGCCGGAGTTGAAGATTCGAGCTGTCCCGGCAGACGAACGTGGAAGCGTGGCGCGGAATATGCCGGCGCACACGATCGCCCAACGACGATCGTTCCGGTCATTCAGCCAGCGGGGACGGTCTTCGCGAATTTCCGGCGCCACCTCCTCGACCATGCCGATATGACCAACGTCGCAGGTCAGGAGATCAGCAGAGGCGGCCGCTTTGGGATAGACATCGCAGTCGACGAATATGACGCGATCATAGGCGAGAAAACTGTCATCATAAATCGGGCGAAGTGCATGATAATATTCGGAATACTTGCCTTTGAAGAAATCGGGATTTTCATCGAAGCGATAGTCCGCGCCATGCCGTTTCGCATAGTCCGCAAACAGGCGAGCGCTTAACCGGGCATAGGCGGGAACGCTGCCTTTCCAGAACTGATAGATAAGAGTTTTCAACGGGGGCTCCGTTTCATATCAATTGTCGTCATTCGTCTGCCGCCGTGCAGGATCACAACCGCCTTGACGCCGGGATGAATCACGGACCGGCCGCACAACGGATCGGGGGACGTCTTTTGCATCACCCGGGTCGCCATTTACCGCACAAACGTCAGGTCCTCAGACCTCTACCAGCCCCAGCTTCTTCACCTGGCGGATGGTCAGCATCGTTCGGACGGTATCGACGTGTTCATTGGCAGCCAGCACCTCGATGACAAAATCCTGAAAGCTTGTGAGATTTTCCGCCGTACAGCGGAGCAGGAAATCGCTGTCGCCGGAGACCATCCAGGCCTCGCGCACGATGGGCCAGCTCTGCGCGAGCGCCGCGAAGGCCTTCAGGTTCGCCTCCGACTGGTGCTTGAGACCGACGAGGCAGAAGGCGACGAGATCGAAGCCGAGTTTCGGCCCGTTGAGGATCGCCGCATACCCCTCGATGACGCCCGCCTCCTCCAGCTTGCGCACGCGTCTCAGGCAGGGCGGCGCGGAAATGCCGACGCGTTCGGCCAGTTCCACATTGGTCATGCGGCCGTCGCGCTGCAGTTCTCGGAGAATCTTGATGTCGATGGCGTCGAGTTCGGCTCTGAGCACGGGAAACCTCATATCGCTTTTTGCCATGCTAATAGCCGAAGTCATCCCGAACGCAAGGAAAACGCGCAAGATTATGTCGCGCCGGCGCACCATTATTGTGCGTAACTCGCCAAGCTTGTCCGTCGGGGTCGGGGTGACCTTGAATTGCCGCAGGGAACGATCATAAATGAGCTGAAAAGGCGCCGCCTGTAGGCCTTGTCACGTTCGGCTGTATCCGCCCACGGCGCCACGCGAAAGGATCCGTTCCATGTCTGCCCGCCATGCCCATGTTCTCATCATCGGCTCCGGCCCTGCCGGTTATACCGCCGCCATCTACGCCGCCCGCGCCATGCTGAAGCCGGTGCTGATCGCCGGTATGGAACAGGGTGGCCAGCTGATGATCACCACCGATGTCGAAAACTATCCGGGTTTTGCCGATCCGATCCAGGGGCCCTGGCTGATGGAGCAGATGCTGAACCAGGCTGTGCATGTCGGCACCGAGATCGTCAATGATCTCGTCACCGAAGTGCAGCTGTCGCAGCGCCCCTTCGTGATCCAGACCGATTCCGGCCAGGTCTGGACCGCCGACACGCTGATCATCGCCACCGGCGCCAAGGCGAAATGGCTGGGCATCGAGAGCGAACAGCATTTCCAGGGCTTTGGCGTATCCGCCTGCGCCACCTGCGATGGCTTCTTCTATCGCAACAAGGACGTGATCGTGGTGGGCGGCGGCAATTCCGCCGTCGAAGAAGCGCTCTACCTGTCGAACATCGCCAAATCGGTCACCGTTGTGCATCGCCGTGACAGCTTCCGGTCGGAAAAGATCCTGCAGGAACGCCTGTTCCAGCGCCCGAATGTCGAGGTGCTGTGGAACTCGGAAGTCGCCGAGATCACCGGTACGCCTGCCAAACCGCCGATGCCGCCATCGGTGACGGGGGTCAAGCTGCGCAACACGCTGAATGGCGAGATCACCGAACGGCCTATCGACGGCGTTTTCGTCGCTATCGGCCACGCGCCGGCCACCGAACTCTTCAAGGGTCAGGTGAAGCTGAAGGACAACGGTTACATGTGGACGGCGCCGGATTCGACGGCAACCGACGTGCCGGGCGTCTTTGCCGCCGGCGACGTGACCGACGACACCTTCCGCCAGGCGATCACGGCTGCCGGCATGGGCTGCATGGCCGCCCTTGAGGCGGAACGTTATCTCGCGGGCATCCAGCCCGTCGCGCAGGCTGCGGAGTAACAATGGTAGTGCCACTCGACTGGGACAAGCTGCGCATTTTTCACGCCGCCGCGGAAGCCGGCTCCTTCACGCATGCAGCCGACAAGCTGCATCTGTCCCAGTCGGCCATCAGCCGCCAGGTCAGCGCGCTGGAACAGGATGTGGGCGTCAAGCTCTTCCACCGCCACGCGCGCGGCCTGATCCTCACCGAACAGGGGGAACTCCTCTACCGCACGGCGCACGACGTGCTTCTGAAGCTGGAAACCGTCAAGGTACAGCTGACGGAAACGACGGAAAAGCCGAGCGGCAAGCTGCGTGTCACCACCACCGTCGGCCTCGGCCAGGGCTGGCTGACGGACAAGGTGCAGGAATTCCTGCAGCTCTATCCGGAAATGTCGATCCAGCTCATCCTCGACAACGAGGAACTGGACGTGAACATGCGCCATGCCGATTGCGCCATCCGCCTGCGCCAGCCGCAGCAGTCGGATCTCATCCAGCGCAAGCTGTTTACGGTGCACATGCACGTCTATGCAGCACCCTCCTACATCAATCGGTTCGGTGAACCGCAGACGATCGAGGATCTCGACCAGCACCGCATCATCACCTTCGGTGAACCGGCACCGAACTACCTGCTCGACGTCAACTGGCTGGAATATGCCGGACGCAATTCCGACAATCCGCGCCTGCCGCACCTGCAGATCAACAGCCAGACCTCGATCAAGCGCGCCTGCCTGCTGGGGATAGGCATCGCGGTGCTGCCGGATTACATCGTCGGACGCGATCCGGGATTGATTCAGCTCGCCATCAATGCCGACATTCCGTCCTTCGACACCTATTTCTGCTATCCCGACGAGATGAAAAATGCAGCGAAGCTGAAAGTGTTTCGTGATTTCATCGTCGCCAAGGCACGCAACTGGAGTTTCTGATCGCAGCGACGACCCGAGGCAAGCCTTTGTTTTTCATTGATTATATCTGAAGAACGATGAACTCTGCCGAATGCTTTCGCACAGCCCTGCTTCCACTGCATGGCTGTGATGCACAAAAATGGATTGTTCACTGCACAAGAAAGCACCATATCGCACACAGCTGATGCACATGGTGGCTTTTCCTCCCAGTTCCACCGCAGCAGCTGTTCCCCTCTGGAGGTTTTATTGACCTTCAAACTTATAAGGGCCCTGGAGCAATCCGGTGGCCCTCTTTTTTTACCCGCCATTTTCCTTAAATACTAAAAAATCCAATCGAAACACCCGCTCCCCCTTGTGAGGCTTTCCCCTTGGCACCATATTCCTGACAGCTGGCGCACATTGGCGACATCCCCTCGTTGCCCGCGTTGGCTGTTCCCCTCTGGAGGTTCTAACAACCTTCACACCTTCGGGCTTCAGAGAAATCTGCGGCCCTTTTTTTTGCCCTGCAGCATGTCACCCCCTTTAAATCGTATTTCTTCGATCCATATATCGGTCCAGAACGATCTAAGGATTGCACTGTGGACAAGACTGAAATCCTGAAAGCGCTTTCGCATCCGGTTCGTGTCGAGTTCCTGGAATGGATGCGGCAGCCGGAAGCGCATTTTTCCTCGCAGGCCCATCCGCTCGACATGGGCATCTGTGCCAACCAGTTCGAAAAGCGCTGTGGCCTGTCGCAGTCGACCGTCTCCGCGCATCTTGCAACGCTCGAAAAGGCCGGCCTGGTGAAGATCACCAAGGTTGGTCAGTGGACCTTCTACCACCGCGACGAAGAGGCCATCCGAGCCTTCCTTGCTCATCTCGGGGAGACACTCTGAGCCTCCCCTCTCATCCCACCTTCCCTGCCTACCAAAAGGATATTCTGATGCCGACATTGTTCGATGACGTCACGTTTGGCGACCTCACCCTGAAGAACCGGATCGTGATGGCCCCGCTGACGCGCAACCGCTCGCCGAAAGCGATCCCCAACAACCTCAACGTCGTCTATTACGAGCAGCGCGCGACCGCCGGCCTGATCGTTTCGGAAGGCACCGCCATCACCCATCAGGGACAAGGCTATGCCGATGTCCCGGGTCTCTACCTTCCGGAGGCGCTCGCCGGCTGGAAGAAGGTGACCGATGCCGTGCACGCCCGCGGCGGCAAGATCGTCACGCAGCTCTGGCATGTCGGCCGCATCTCGCACGTCTCGCTGCAGCCGAATGGGGGAGCGCCGGTTGCGCCCTCCGCGATTGCCGCGAAATCGAAGACCTACATCATCAATGATGACGGCACCGGCGGCTTTGCCGAAACATCCGAACCGCGCGCCCTCGACCTGGCCGAACTTCCCGGCATCGTCGAGGATTTCCGCAAGGCGGCCCGCGCCGCTGTGGATGCCGGCTTTGATGGTGTCGAGATCCATGCCGCCAACGGCTATCTGCTCGACCAGTTCATGAAGGATGGTGCCAACCAGCGGACGGATGCCTATGGCGGCTCGATCGAAAACCGCATCCGCCTGACGCTTGAGGTGGTGGATGCCGTGGCGGGAGAAATCGGCGCCGACAAGACCGGCATCCGCCTGTCGCCGACCACACCGGCCAACGACATCCGCGACAGCAATCCGCAGGCCGTCTTTAATGCCGTGGCAGAGCAGCTCGCCAGCCGCAACCTCGCCTTCATCCACGTCATCGAGGGTGCCACCGGCGGTCCGCGCGACCATCAGTATGAAGGCACCAGCTTCGATTACGCCGCCTTCAAGCAGGCGTACGTCGCTGCCGGCGGCAAGGGTGCCTGGATGGTCAACAATGGTTACACCGCCGAAACGGCCAAGGAAGCTGTTGAGAGCGGCAAGGCGGACCTCGTCTCCTTCGGCAAGCCCTTCATCGCAAACCCCGACCTCGTCCGCCGCATCAAGGACGGGGCCGCCTGGAACGAGGTGAACCCGAAGACGCTCTATGGCGGCGGTGCGGAAGGTTACACCGATTATCCGGCACTCGACGCTGCCGAATAAATTGGCCTGATCAACACAGCGAGGCCCGTGTTTCCACGGGCCTCGTTTCGATGCCGTCTTGAAGACGCCGCACCCCGTGTTTGCTTCAAGCAAGGCTTTCAACGCGCCCGGTCTCGGTGCGCCGCTTGCGCGGAACGGGAGCCTGGTGACCCGGCATGCAGCCAAAAGCCTCCAGCGTTGCGCGCATCGCCGTATCGAGCGGCGTGCTCGGTTCCTGCCCCAGAAAACCGCGAAGTTTTGCATTCGACAGGCGTACCGGCCGCTGCCACAGATACCGCATCTCCCGGATCTCGCGAGCCAAGGGCACGAAGGGGCTCGCAAGCATCAGCACCCACCACGGGAACTGACGAATGGGGATCGGCTGCCCGATCACGCGTTCGACCGCGCCGATGATTTGCAGACCGTCATGATCCCACACCCCATCCATGTGAAATTGCTCGAAGCGGGACAGGCGATCACCCTGCTCCACCAGACGTACCATGGTATCGGCGACATCCGGCAGATAGGCCCATTGGTGCCCGATACCGGGTTTTGAGATGCGCTTGATGGACTGGAGCGGCTGCCCGGTGGTGACCATGCCCTGAGAGAACCAGCTGTTGATGGCCCCCGGACCAAAGAAGTCCCCGGCCCGGACGATCAGGACCCGCACTCCCTCTTCCGAGGCAGTCTTCAGCCGGCGTTCCATCTCGACGCGGATGGCGCCCTTGCGTGTCAGGGGGCGTTGCGGGCTGTCTTCTGTAATCAGCGGAAAGGCATCCGGGCCGTAATTGTAGACGGTGCCGGGCAGAAGAATGCGCGCACCGTTCTGCTTTGCCGCGACAATCGTGTTGTCCAGCATCGGCAGGACCAGTTTCTCCCAATCCCGGTAACCGGGCGGATTGACCGCATGGACGATCAAGCCGGCACCTTGCGCCGCACGCGCCACGTCGTCCGGCTTCATCGCGTCACCCTGCACCCACTCGAAGGCCGGTTCCCGGCGCGCCGCCTCGGCCGCGTTGCGGTTCAGAGCCCGCACCCTCCAGCCCTTCAGCAACAGCCGGCGGGCCACCGCCCCGCCAATCCCACCCGTAGCGCCGAGCACGAGTACGAGGGGCTTTTCAATCATCATCACAGCATTTTCGACGGGCATGACGGCATCTCCTTGGTTTCGATGCCTGGAATATCCCGCAGGATCTCAGTATAAGGAATTCGCTGAATGTAGATGGATGATATTCAAAAATGAATGATCCGGACTGGAACCTCTACCGCACATTTCTCGGCGTTCTCGAGTCTGGCTCGCTCTCCGGGGCCGCTCGAGCACTGGGACTGACACAACCAACCGTCGGTCGGCATGTGGATGAACTGGAGCAGGCGCTCGGCCATGTGCTGTTCACCCGCTCGCAGCAAGGCCTGATGCCGACGGAACTCGCGCTTTCGCTCAGGCCCTACGCCCAGTCGCTTGCCTCGACAGCCGCTGCGCTGCGTCGCCAGGCCACAGGCGCGCTGAACGAAATCGAAGGCACCGTCCGGATCAGCTCCAGCGACGTCATCGGCGTGGAGGTTCTGCCGCCCATCCTTGCAGCCCTGCAGAGCGAACACACAAAACTTGGCATCGAACTGTCATTGTCCGATGCCGTGGAGGATCTGTTGCGACGGGAGGCCGATATTGCCGTGCGCATGACCCAGCCGAAACAGGAATCGCTGGTGGTCCGCCATGTGGGTGAAATCGAGCTGGGGCTGCATGCCCATGCCGGTTATCTTGCCCGTCACGGCAGGCCGGTCTCTTTTGCGGAACTGAGCACCCACTGTATCATCGGTTATGACCGCCGCACCGCCTTCATCCGCGCCATGATCGGCGAGATCCGCAAACAGGCGCCGGACTTTCCCGATCCGGAACAGCCCTGCTGGTCCTTCCGTGCCGACAGCAATCTGGCGCAATTGGCGGCCATCCGCGCCGGCGTCGGCATCGGCTTCTGCCAGACGAGACTGGCTGCGCGCGACCCGCATCTCGTGCGCCTCTTTCCGGATTTCCGCCTGACGCTGCCGACCTTCGTCGCGATGCACGAAGACCTGAAAACGACCCCGCGCTACCGCAGGACCTTCGACGCGCTTGTCACCGGCCTGCAAGACTATATCGCGACGCGGCGATAACGGTGGACGGACGCCGAAATCCTTGGTTATACAAGGAGCATTGACGGCAGCCGGATCGGGGTTTTCGGGTGTTATACAGTCTTCTTTCCTACAGCCTCTGGCCGTTCTTCCTGGTCACGGGACTGATCGGCAGCGATATCGCCTTCCAGTCGGAGGCGCCGCTCTTCTGGTTCAATGTGGTCTACCTGACCATCGTTGCTCTGATTGCGCTTGCGGAACGGCTGATGCCCTACGACCGGGACTGGCTGGCTCCGGATGGCGAGACCATCAACAACCTCGCGCATACGCTGCTCAGCAAAGGGGCCGTTCAGCTTTGCGCGGCGATCGGGGCCTCGCTGCCGATGGGCATCGCCACCCTCGTGCAGCCGCTCACCCATCCGCAGTTCGATCTATGGCCACATGCGCTGCCGCTTGCCCTGCAGGTGGTGCTCGGGCTGATCATCGCTGAACTCGGGCTTTACGCCGCCCACCGGTTTGCCCACGAAAGCCTGTTCTTCTGGCGCTTTCACGCACTGCATCACAGCGTCACACGGCTCTGGGTGGTCAATACCGGTCGCTTCCACTTCATCGATTCCGGCTTCAAGATCGCGCTCAGCCAGATCCCGCTTTATTTGCTCGGCGCACCGCTGCCGGTCTTTCTCTGGATCGGCGCGGTGACCGCCTTCATCGGCATCCTCACCCACTGCAACATCGATGTGCGGACCGGCCCTCTCGACCTCGTCTTCAGCACGCCGCGCCTGCACCGCTGGCACCATTCGCGCGTGATTGCCGAAGGCAACACGAACTACGGTGAAAACCTTATCCTCTGGGACCAGGTCTTCGGGACCTATTTTAACCCGCCGCGCGAACCCTCGCGCGATATCGGTATCACCGGCCGTGTCGCACCAGACTTCCTCGGACAGCTGGTGCAGCCGTTTTCCCGCAAGGGGGCGCGTCAGATTCTCGGAAAGGCACCCAAGGCGGTAGCCCCGCAGACGGCGATCAGCGAGCCCGTCCCGGCAGATGAAGCTCGCCCCTCCGCCTGATCGGAAACAGCGCCCCGCAAGGCGTACGCCCGGTTTAGAACCGATTGTCAGCGAGTGGGCGTGGCCTCGTCCACCACTTCGGCCTCAGGCCGGTCGCCGCCATCGCTGTGTTCGATATGCCAATTGCCGGCCGAATCCTGCCAGCTGATCTCTTCCGGCTCGCCGCCGACCTGCTGTTCGGCCGCCGCGATCCGGGCAGCCGCCAGTGCCGCATCATGGGTGGGAAAGGTCTCCGAAAAGACGTCATCCACCCGGTACGCCCAGCCGCCATCATGCTGCACGACTTTGTACGTCACCTTGGTCATCAGTTCCTCCTGTGTTTTTGTTGGCTCAAGCTGGGGCTTCTCCGCCCGTCCGCTGACGCAATTCGCAAAGCCGACATTCGGTTCCGCCGATGATGCGGCAGAAAAGCGCATAGGACTGCACGAAGGAACGCCAATGCACCACGGCGGCCACGCTGGAACTTGATAGAGTGCCGTGCCGCCATAAATGGCGTCTTCTCACCAGCGCACGGGTTCAAGCATGCCATCAGTCATCGGACGAGAAAAGTTTCTTCTGGTGGCTGTGCTCACAGCCATCGTTGCATTCTTCACCGAACATCATGTTCTGGCCGCTGGCCAGATCGCAGCACTTGCGGCAGCCGCAGCACTGATCGGTGTCATCGTGCTGACCTCGACCCGCGTCGCGCATCACGCAGAAATTCTCGCCCACAAGGTGGGCGATCCGTATGGCACGATGATCCTGACACTCTCGGCGGTGGCCGTCGAGGTGCTGATCCTTGCCATCCTGATGAACAACAGCAGTTCCCCGACGCTGGTGCGCGACACGATCTATGCGGCCGTGATGCTCGACATCAACGGCATCCTGGGTCTTGCTGCCCTGCTGGGCGGCCTGCGCCACGGCGAGCAGCCCTACAACGACAATTCCGGCAAGACCTACGGCGTGATGATCCTGACCGCCATGGGCATATCCATGGTGGTGCCGGAATTCGTGCCGAAGGATCGCTGGCATTATTATTCCGCCTTCACCATCGTCGCGATGATCGCGCTCTACGGTCTGTTCCTGCGCATGCAGGTGGGCGCACACAGCTATTTTTTCTCCTACAGCTACCCGAAACAGAAGGCGCCTGCAGCAAACGGCACCGCAGTACCCGAACCGGAGCATGGTTCGACGGCGGGTTCGATTACGATCATCCTCATCGGCGTGGTGCTGATCGGCCTGTTGGCGGAATTCATGTCGGCCTTCATGGGTCAGGGGCTGGTGGGGACCGGCGCGCCGCCGGCCCTGATGGCGGTCATCGTCGCGGCGATTTCCGCAGCCCCCGAAATCCTGACGGCGCTCCGGGCAGCGCTACGCAACCGCATGCAGGCAGTCGTCAACATCGCCATGGGCGCCTCGCTCTCGACCGTCATCCTGACCGTGCCGGTCATGGAGGCGATCGCGCTTTATACCGGCCAGCCCTTCATCATGGCGATGACGCCGGTCCAGACGGTGATGGTGACGATCACACTGATTGCCGCAGCGATCAATCTCAACGACGGAGAGACCAATGCGATCGAGGGCATGACACATTTTGTGCTCTTTGCCACCTTCATCGTTCTGACCCTACTCGGTCTATAAAAATTCAGCGAACCCAAAGACTTGGCAGCATGGGCGGACTCACGTTGACAGGCACATGACAAACGACATCAACTGTCGATAAAGCAAACTTGAACCGGCGAACCTGCGGCAAGCGTCAGCATCTCGCCCTACATGCATGGGTGGAGGGTCGCCGGAGGCGGCCGGACTCGACGCGATACCCTGATGAGCGTCACATAGATTTCGGGAGAAGATCATGAAACGCCTGCCCATCATCCTTGCCAGCACCATGCTTTCCGCAGCCCTTGCCCTGCCGGCACTGGCGCAGCAAGCCGGCCAGCCGGCCGAGCGCGGTCCGCCGAACGCACCGAACCAGGAACCGGCCTTCGAAAACCAGACGCGCGCACCGCAGCCTGCAAAGATGCCTGAGATCAAACGCGAGACGGTGGCAAAGGGATTACCGCATCTCTGGGCCATGGAGTTCCTCCCCGACGGTCGCATGCTGGTGACCGCCAAGCAGGGCGCGATGCACATCATCTCCAAGGATGGCAAGGCGGGCCCCGCCATTGGCGGCGTGCCGAAGGTGCTGGCGAGCGGCCAGGGCGGCCTGCTCGACGTGGCGCTTGCGCCGGATTACCGGAGTTCCGGCCGGATCTTCTTCTCCTTCTCGGAAGAACGCGAAGACGGCAATGGCACCTCTGTCGCCTCCGCGCGGCTGGTGCCCGATGACAATGGCGGCGGACGGCTGGAGAATGTCGAGGTGATCTTCCGCCAGATGCCGAGTTATGACGGCAATAAACATTTCGGCTCTCGCCTCGCCTTCGGGCCACAGGGTGAACTCTATGTGACGGTCGGAGAACGGTCCGACCGCGAACCGCGTGTCCAGGCGCAGGATCTCGACAGTGGCCTCGGCAAGATCTTCCGGATCACGCAACAGGGCGAACCCTTCAAGGGCAATCCCTTCATTGGCCAGAACAATGCGCAGCCGGAGATCTGGTCGCTTGGCCACCGCAACCTGCAATCCGCGACCATCGATGGCGAGGGGCGGCTGTGGACAGTGGAACACGGCCCGCGCGGCGGTGATGAATTGAACCTGCCGGAGGCTGGCAAGAATTATGGCTGGCCGGAGGTGACCTACGGCGTCGAATACAGCGGCGCCCCGGTCGGCCAGGGCATCACCCGCATGTCCAATACCGAACAACCGGTCTATTACTGGGATCCGGTCATCGCCCCTTCCGGCATGGCCTATTACGATGGCAACGCCATTCCGGAATGGAAGGGCGCCTTCCTCGTCGGCGGACTGGTCAGCCAGGGCATCGTTGTCCTGCACATGGAGGGCGACCGCGTGAAATTCGAGGAACGCCTACCGCTCGACGCCCGCATCCGTGACGTGAAGGTCGGACCGGACGGCGCCGTCTACGCCGTCACCGAACAGCGCGGCGGCGGAGGCTCGACCATCGTCAAGCTGACCAAGGCATGATCGAAAGCTCCGGTTCTGGCCCCACGACGGGTCAGAACCGGAACGCCAGGGGATGGCCGACCAATGCCCGGTCGATCGTGACGAGCTGCAATCCCTCCACCTGGCACTGCGCAAGCAACAGCCGGTCGAAAGGATCGCGCGTCGGCGGCTCAGGCTCGGCGGCGGTCAGGACGTGTTCGATGTCGATGCGCAAGATTGTCAGGCCCGCATCCTGAAGACTGGACCTCATGCGCTCAAGCGCAATTCCCGGATCAAGCTTTCCCAGGCGGGTCTTGATCGCGATTTCCCAAAGGCTGGCAACGCTGACGACGCCCACAAAATCAGGAGCAGATACCAGCCTCGCGAGCCACGGAAAGCGTTCATAAACGTCAGCTCGCAAGATGGCGAGGATGATGTGGGTATCGAGAAGATATCGGCTGCTCAAGGCAAAGGTCGCAGCAGAAAATCCTCAGGCAGAGGATCATCAAAATCGTCCGCGATATAGGGGACCGGGTCTTTGACACCGAGTGCCCGCAAATGCGCATGAAGAGCATCCAGGTCAATCCCGCCCCTCTTCTGCGTCACACCTTCGCGCGGCACGATGTCGAACACCGGTTTTCCGTCACGCGTCACGGTCACGGTCTCGCCCCTCTCGACATCCTGCGCGAGTTCGTCAAAACGATCCTGAGCTTCGGCGATGGACACGGTTTTCATGGATGAAAGTCTACGCCCGCGCCGTGAGACCGTCAACAATGGCCGGCAGGACGGCAAAAGGGCCCGCCATCGCTGGCGAGCCCCTTCACACAGAACAGACCGATCTGCTTACTGGCAGGCGTTGCAGAAGCGCTGGATGCGGCGGCAGGCCTCTTCCAGCTGGTCTTCCGATGTCGCGTAGGAGATGCGGAAGTTCGGGCCGAGGCCGAAGGCCGAGCCATGCACCACGGCCACACCTTCCGTCTCCAGAAGCTCGGTGACGAAATCCTCATCGGTTTCGATGACCTTGCCCGACGGTGCGGTCTTGCCGATCAGCCCTTTGCAGGACGGGTAGACGTAGAAGGCGCCTTCCGGGTTCGGGCAGGAAATGCCCTTGGCCTGGTTCAGCATGGAGACCACGAGATCGCGGCGGCCTTCGAAGATCTTCTTGTTCTGCGCGACGAAATCCTGCGGGCCGTTCAGCGCTTCGACAGCCGCCCACTGGGCGATCGAGGAGGCGCCGGAGGTCTGCTGGCCCTGGATCATATCCATGGCCTTGATCAGTTCCAGGGGACCTGCCGCGTAGCCGATACGCCAGCCGGTCATCGCATAGGCCTTCGACACGCCGTTCATGGTCAGCGTGCGGTCGTAGAGCTTCGGCTCGACTTCAACCGGCGTTGCGAACTTGAAATCACCGAAGGTCAGGTGCTCGTACATATCGTCCGTCAGCACCCAGACATGCGGATACTTGACCAGCACATCCGTCAGCGCCTTCAACTCGTCATGGCTGTAGGCCGCACCCGACGGGTTGGAGGGCGAGTTGAACACGAACCACTTCGTCTTCGGCGTGATCGCCTTTTCGAGATCGGCCGGCTGGAGCTTGAAGTTGTTCTCCTGCGTGGTCGCGACGAAAACCGGTGTGCCGCCGCACAGCGATACCATTTCCGGATAGGACACCCAGTAAGGGGCCGGAATGATCACTTCGTCGCCGGCGTTCAGCGTTGCCATGAAGGCGTTGAACAGGATCTGCTTGCCGCCGGTGCCGACAATCGTCTGGGCAGGCGTGTAGTCGAGACCGTTCTCGCGCTTGAACTTGGCGGCAATCGCCTCGCGCAGCTGCGGAATGCCGGAGACCGGCGTGTATTTCGTCTCGCCGCGATTGATCGCATCGATGGCCGCCTGTTTCACATTGTCCGGCGTATCGAAATCCGGCTCACCGGCGCCGAGGCCAATCACGTCGCGGCCTTTCGCTTTCAGCTCACGGGCTTTCTGCGAGACGGCGATGGTGGCGGACGGCTTTACGCGGGAAAGTGCATCGGCAAGAAAGGCCATGATGGTGGGATCCTGAAGCTGTTGAAACGGCAGACCAGTCTGGTTCTGCCGTCGCCTTCTATGTCGAAAGAAACCCGCAAATTCAAGGCCAACAGACCAGATTCCGGCACCGCATATGAGAGCATTCGGCATTCCCCGCAAAGATGAGGAAGAGCTGATGTGACAACAGCATGACGTGACAAATTAACCACTGTTAATAGCGCCTTGTTTTCGCCTCAATAAATGCCGGTGACTGCCTTAAATCGGTCCTTGTGGCGTCGCTTTCCGGGGCTTTTCTCTGCAGCACGGCAAGAGCAGCGAAAGAGGAAACGACCATGTTCCTGGATGACGAAGAGGCCACCACGCGGATCCGTCTGCGGCGCAAGGGCATCAGCCTGTGGGTTGCCATCACGGCCCTTGCGGCCTGTGCCGTCATGATGCTCGTTCTCGTCGATACCGCAGGCGCTGCCGAAATCCGCAACTGGTCCGAGATCGTGAGCCCGCAGCTGCTGCTTGATCGCACACCGACCCCGGATCAGCGTCTCCTCTACGCCGGGCTGATCCTGACCTTCTCGATTGCCGCGGCCGGACTGTGGCGCCGCAGCTTTCGCCAGGCCCTGTCTGGCGAAGACCGTGCCCGCAGCCATGGCGGACGCATCAGCCGCTCCTGAGCAGGACCGCGACAGGTGGGCCGGCCTCTTCGTCTTGCGACGGTGCCGGTCTGCTGGTAGAGGGGCGGCACTTGCCGTTTGACCGCCCTTCCCCGTCAGGCTCCTTCACGCCAGGATCGACCACATGACCCGCCTCCAGGCGAACCTTGTTCTACTGCTGGCCGCCGCCATCTGGGGTGGCGGTTTCGTCGCACAGGCGACCGCCATGGATGCGATCGGCCCCTTCTGGTTCGTCGGCCTGCGTTTTGCCATTGCCGCCATCGCCGTTCTTCCCTTCGCCCTCCTCGAGCAGAAGCGCCTCGGCGCCGCGCCGGGCAAAGGGGATCTCCTCTCCTTCATCCTCGTGGGCACGGCGCTGTTCGGTGGCGCTATCACCCAGCAGATCGGCCTGACCACGACGACGGTGACGAACTCCGCCTTTCTGACCGGCCTCTACGTGGTCTTCGTGCCGGTCATCTCCGTCCTCCTGTTCCGCCAGGCACCGCACTGGATCATCTGGCCGGTAGCGCTGATTGCACTCTGCGGCATATTCCTGCTGAGCGGCGGTACCTTCACCGCCATGTCGACGGGAGACCTGTGGAGCGTCACCTGTGCCGTCTTCTGGGCGCTGCAGATCGTGCTGGCCGGACGTTTCGTTGCCCGCTCTTCCCGCCCGCTTGCGCTGTCGGCGACGCAATTTGCCACCTGCGCGCTGTTGTCCATGGCGTTCGGGATTGCTCTGGAACCCGTTTCGCTGGCAGCGGTCGAAAACGCGGCGGCCGAAATTCTCTATGTCGGCCTCGTCTCGTCCGGACTTGCCTTCGTGCTTCAGGTCATCGGCCAACGTTACACGACAGCGCCTCAGGCAGCGATCTTTTTGTCCTCGGAAGCCTTGTTCGGTGCCTTTTTCGGCGCCGCGTTGCTTGGCGAAACCTTGCCGGCCACAGGTTATCTCGGCTGCGCGCTGATATTGCTTGCCATGCTGACCGTAGAACTGGTGCCTGAACTGCTGAAACGGCGAAACTCTGCATATTAGATAGCCGCCGATGAAAAACCGGACCTTCCAGCGCAGCTCCGGACACGACGCAAAACAACCTGTGGTCGAGAAACCGGCCCTTCGACAGGGGGCTCAAGGCCGCCTTCTCCCCAAAACCGCCGTTTTGCGGGCGGCCTTTACACCTTTTCGCTGTCTTCGGCGCAAGGTTAGAAAACTTTTTCTTGCCAATTTTCGATAAACACAGCACTCTGTGGATGTTCGGGCAATTTGCGAGCATGGGAAGAGCTATAATAAGCGTTTCGGAAGCGCCAAAACTTCCGAGCGGGGGAAGAAGGAAGAAATATCGGCATGATGGCTTCTCTCATCCCACGCGGTAACACGGGCCCCTTTCCTCAATTTTCGAAATGCCTGCCGCCTGCCCCTCGTGGGCAACATCGTGATGCTGTCCGCCGCTGAACACGGACAGAGGAAAAAGGACCTGATGCATGGCCGAGACTGGCACTGTAAAATTCTTCAACACCGACAAGGGCTTCGGCTTTATCAAGCCTGACAATGGCGGAGCCGATATCTTCGTCCACATTTCTGCCGTACAGGCTTCCGGCCTGTCCGGTCTCTCAGAAAACCAGAAAGTAAGCTTCGACACGGAACCGGATCGTCGCGGCAAGGGCCCGAAGGCAGTCAATCTGCAGATTGCTGGCTGATCCCTTACGGCTTTCTTTTCGAGTTGAAGCCCGGCAGTCGTGCCGGGTTTTTTTGTGCATATGCAACGTCGTGCTCGACGGCACGACGAATGCTTGCCTGTTTCCGGGGCGAACCTCTCAAGCCCGCCCCTCAGTGTTTTTCAACTCTCCTCGGCGCCGCCTCAGAGCCCGCGCAGGAATGGATTGCTGCGGCGTTCGTCGCCGATCCGGCTGCCTGGCCCATGGCCACACAGAAAACCCACATCGTCGCCGAGCGGCAGAACCTTGTCGCGAATGCTGTCCAGAAGCTGCTGATGATTGCCGCCCGGCAGGTCGGTACGACCGATCGATCCGTTGAATAACACGTCGCCCATGATGCAGAAGCGCATGTCGCGGTTGAAGAAGATGACATGGCCGGGCGCATGGCCCGGGCAATGGAAGACCTCGAAAGTGTGCTCCCCTAGAGAAACGACGTCGCCTTCGTTCAGCCAGCGATCCGGCACCAGCTTGCGGGCGGGGATATCGAAGCCAAGGGCTGCGGCGCGGGTATCGAGAATGTCGAGGAGCGGTTTGTCGGCCTCATGCGGACCGACGACCGGCACGCCCAGCGCTTCGCGCAGCTCGTCGGCACCGCCGGCATGGTCGATATGACCATGCGTGATCCAGATCTCCTTGACGCTGAGCCCCTGCTCGCCAACCACCTCGACGATGCGCGATACGTCTCCGCCCGGATCGACGACCACGGCATCCTTCGTTTCGCTGTCGAAGAGAATGGTGCAGTTTTGCTGGAATGGCGTGACCGGGATGATACCGGCTTGGAGCTGACCCATGATGCCTCGCTGACTCTGGAGAATGGTCTTCGGATATAAGACCGTTCGTCCGGGCACGCAGCAAAAATCATTCCGCGAAGAAATAGCCGCCCTGCGCCGAGACCGGCGGCGCCAACGAAACGCAACCGAGGAGAACGGCGGCCACGACAAGTTTCAGGCTGAACACCGTGATCAGGACGGGCCGCAACGGATGTTCGCTCGCTTCTTGACGTGCGTCATCGCGCAGCTGAAGCTCTTCCGTGAACGATGCCAAGGCCATGTTATCTCTCCGAATTCCGATAGCTTCGCAACGAGGTGCGCCAGGAAAGGTTCCCCTGCCCGCCTGTCTGCCCACAACGGTGTGAAAGAAGGGGGTGCGAAAGAAGGGCGGGCCTGTGTGTCTTGCTGACAATCCGGTTGATTGTTGGGCCGCTTCGCGATTAATCAGAGAGCGCATCTGGAAGCGTTGCTGGCGGCAGCCTGGCGATGGGGCCAGCTTGCCGGCGCATGAAGGCATGAAAGGAATGACAGGTGCCATCGGGATCGACCGCCAAAGCCGTCAAGAAGGCGCTTGCGCCGATGCCGGCTGTCGATGAAAGCAAGATCGACTTCGAAACGATCGAACTCTTCTTTTTCGCCTACCGAGATTTCGTGTCCGATCCGGATGCCATCCTCGCCAAGATCGAGATGGGGCGCGCGCACCACCGTGTGGTCTATTTCGTCTGCCGGCAGCCGGGCATGATGGTGACGGATCTCCTGGAAATCCTGCAGATCACCAAACAAAGCCTGGCGCGCGTCCTGAAGCAGCTGATCGATAGCGGCTATATTCGCCAGATGGCCGGCGCCAAGGATCGCCGCCAGCGGCGCCTTTATCCCACTTTGGCGGGCCGTGAACTGGCGCTTGCCCTGTCCGAGCCTCAGTCCCGCCGCATATCCGATGCAATGCAGGATCTGTCGCCGGAACAGCGGGACGGCGTCGTGGCATTCCTGCGCGCCATGCGCGGACGTAAAGAGGGTCTGGAAACTGTCGAAACCGAGGGCGACTGAGATGGGTAATGGTATCGTGTCCCTTTCCGATGACGCAGCCCACCTGTTGGTGGTGGATGATGACACCCGCATTCGCGATCTCCTGCATCGTTACTTGATGGATCAGGGGTTCCGCGTCACCGTGGCAGGCGATGCCGCCGAAGCCCGGCGCAAGCTGGAGGGCCTCGATTTCGATCTGATCATCCTCGATGTGATGATGCCCGGCGAGACGGGAATTGCGCTGACCCAGGCAATGCGCGAAAAGCGGGCAATCCCGATCATCCTGCTGACCGCCAGAGCGGAAGCGGAATCGCGCATCGAGGGACTGGAAGCCGGCGCCGACGATTACCTGCCAAAACCGTTCGATCCGCGTGAACTCGTTTTGCGCATCAACAATATCCTGCGCCGTAATGTGCAGGCGGACGCACCGAAGATCGACCAGATCATGTTCGGGCCCTTCACCTTTTCGATCGCCCGAAAGGAACTGCGTCGCGCCGCCGAAACCATCCGGCTGACGGACCGGGAGCAGGAAATCATGCTGCTGTTTGCGCTCCGTGCCGGCGACACCATTCCCCGCCACGAACTGATCGGCGACGATGCGGAGGTCGGCGAGCGGACGATCGACGTCCAGATCAACCGGCTGCGCCGCAAGATCGAGGATGATCCCGCCAACCCGGTCTACCTGCAGACCGTTCGTGGTGTGGGTTACCGTCTCAGTATAGATTGAGCGGAAATAGGCATCGGATCGGGGCAACCGGAAGGACGAGCATGAAGGGCGTCGCAGAGGCTGCCAGGAAAAATGCGGTCGTGATCCGCGAGCGCTTGGAGCGCGACCTTGGCTGGCTGCGCGAAAAGCGCGATCTGGTGAAGGCGCCGCCCGGCTGGGCGCCGCTTGGCCGCTGGCTGAAACGCCGTATGCCGACCGGCCTTTATCTGCGAACCGTCCTCATCGTCGTCATCCCGATGCTGCTGACCCAGACGGTGGTCTCCGCCGTCTTCATGGAGCGGCACTGGCGCAATGTCACCGAGCGGCTCGCCCAGGGCACCACCCGCGACATCGCGGCCATCATCGAGATGATCCGCACCTTCCCCTCGCCCGATGGCGAATATGCCGATGTCATCCGTATCGCCCGCGACCAGCTGACGATGAACGTCGCAATCGAGCCCGGCGGGCAGCTGCCGCCGCCACGGCCGAAACCCTTCTTCTCGATCCTCGACGACATCCTGGCCGACCAGATCAACGAGCAAATCCGCCTGCCCTTCTGGATCGACACGGTGGGCGACAGCCGTCTCGTCGAGATCCGCCTGCAGCTTGGCGACAAGGTGCTCCGGGTCTTCACCGTGCGCAACCAGACCTATGCCGCCAACACCCATATCTTCCTCGTCTGGATGTTCGGCACCTCATTGCTGCTGATCAGCATCTCGATCCTGTTCCTGCGCGGGCAGATCCGGCCGATCCTGGCGCTGGCGCATGCGGCGGAGAGTTTCGGCAAGGGCCAGCGCGCCGGCCCCTTCGTGCCCCGCGGCGCCGACGAGATCCGCCGGGCCGGTTACGCCTTCATCCAGATGCGCGAACGCATCGAACGCCAGATGGAACAGCGCACCGCGATGCTCGCCGGCATCAGCCACGATCTGCGCACCATCCTGACCCGCTTCAAGCTGCAACTGGCGCTCGCCGGCAACAATCCCGATCTCGCCGGCATGAGTTCCGATGTCGATGACATGCAGAGCATGCTGGAGGGTTATCTCGCCTTTGCCCGCACCGAGGCGGAGGAGGATTTCGGCGAGTTGAAGCTGAGCGAGCTTCTGGAAAAGATCCGCGCCGACTTTGCCCTGAACGGCAAGCAGATGACGTACCGCATCGAGGGCGAGGATCTCCTGGCGGTGCGGCCGGGCGCCTTTGCCCGTCTTGTCGGCAATCTCGCGCAGAATGCGCAACGTTACGCCAAGACCCTGCATGTGGATGCGCGCCACAGCGCCAAATGGCTGACACTCACCTTCGACGACGATGGCCCCGGCATTCCGGAAGCCTCGCGCGAGGATGTGTTCAAACCCTTCTACCGCCTGGATCAGGCCCGCAACCTCAACGCCTCCGGCACCGGCCTCGGGCTTTCCATTGCGCTCGACATTGCCCGCGCGCATGGCGGCAATGTCACGCTGGCCGACAGCCCGCAGGGCGGTCTTCGTGCTGTGGTCAGGGTTCCGGCCTGAGGCTCACATCATCTTCATGCCGTTTGGCACCGGCCGCTCGACGCCGGCCAGAACGATCGCGCCTGCCTCATCGGCAAAACCGAGCGTCAGCACTTCGGAACGGACCGGGCCGATCTGGCGGGGCGGAAAGTTCACGACGCCGAGCACCTGCCGGCCGATGAGCGTCTCCGGCGTATAATGAACGGTGATCTGCGCGGAGGACCGTTTTATGCCGATCTCGGGACCGAAATCGATCTTCAGCTTGTAGGCGGGCTTGCGTGCCTCCGGAAAGGTCTCGGCCTCGATGATCGTGCCGACACGAATATCGACCTTCTCGAAATCGTCCCAGGTAATCTCCGCCACGCCCTGTCTTCCTTGTAGTTTAGCTGCCCAGTTCCTCGGCCCGCTTGCGGGCGGCGGCGAGCGCCGTGTCGAACAGCGGCTGCATGCCGTCATCGGCCATCAGCACGGACAGTGCGGCCGCCGTGGTCCCGCCGGGCGAGGTGACGTTCTGGCGAAGGCGCGCTGCCTCGTCTTCGGACCGGTGCAGCAGTTCGCCGGCACCGGACACGGTCTCGCGCGCCAACCGCATGGCAAGATCGGCGGGAAGGCCGAGCTTCCGGCCGGCTTCCGCCATACATTCCACGAGATAGAAAACATAGGCCGGGCCGCTGCCGGACACCGCGGTCACGGCATCGATATCGGCTTCGCTCGCCACCCACTCCACCGGCCCGCTGACCTTCAGCAGATCATGCACGGCGGCGCGTTGGGCTTCGCTGACCTTCGGATTGGCATAGGCCCCCGTCACGCCACGGCCGATCATCGCCGGCGTGTTCGGCATGGCACGCACCATGCCGGCCTCGCCAAGATGGTTCTGCAGGAAGGCAAGCGTCGTACCGGCCGCCACGGAGACGACGACGGTTTCGGCTCCGACAAGCCCCTTCAAGGGCGGCAAAACGGCGCCCATCAGTTGCGGCTTGACGGCGAGAAACAGAATACCGGCCTCAAGCCCCTCCGGCGCAGCAGACGCATGGGCAGCACCAGCCGCCTCGATCTCGGCCTTTCGGGCCTCGGACAGGGACGGGTCGACGACCAGGATCGCCGAGGCATCGACACCGCTCTTCAGCCAGCCGGATAGCATGGCTCCGCCCATATTGCCGGCGCCGATGAGAACCAGCGGCGCCGCAGACGACATCGACATCAGCACTCTCCGACGGTCTCGAACAGAACCGCTTCCATCGCCTTCTTGGCGTCCATGCCGGACCAGACGACGAACTGGAATGCCTGATAATAGGTCTCGCAGGTTTCGAGCGCGTTCGACAGCAGCACTTCGACCTGCTGGTTGGTCGGTTCGGCGCCGCCGGCCAGAAGCAGCGACTGGCGGAAGATCACGACGTCCTCCTGGCGCCACAGATCGAAGTGCCCCATCAGCACCTGACCGTTGACATGCGACAGAAGGCGGATCACCTCGTTCACGCGTGCATCCGGTACCCGGATATCGAAAGCGCAGGCAAGATGCAGCGCTTCGAACTCTTCCATCCAGGAAAACGAGATGTGGTAATCGGCCCAGTGACCGGCCACCGTCATGGCAATTTCGTCCTCGCCCGCACGTTCAAACGTCCAGTCATTCGAGGCTGCAACGAACTCGATCATGTCGACCGGGTTCGAGTGACGTTCCATATCGATATCTATCAGGCTCATGCGGCACCTTCTCAACCGGGATGAAGCGACATTCGTGCGAGGACAGCCAGACGCGAACACTATACCGGAAATTCATTTTCCGATGATCCTGCGCAGCTCTTAATCTACCGCCCATCCCCTGCCTGGAGCTTGCGGTCGCCGTTTAGAATCATCATTTAAAATCAGTGTATAGGCGAAGAGTCACAGCGCCAGCCCCTGGGGCCCGATTTTGCGGGGACGACTCAACCGCAAGCTTCGAAAACCATGTCAGCGACTCGGATTAACTGACTCTGCGGACAGGCTTTTTCAGATGTGTCCACAGCCATCAAATTAGTTGCGGACAAAGACGGGCCGAAGAGGCGGTCAACATCAAAAAAGGCGCGTCCCCGCTAAAAATCGGGGGCACGCCGTGTCGTTTCGGGACGGATCAGGCCTGTCCCGAGGTCAGCTTGGCTTCCAGTGCGTCAAGGCGCGCCTTCAACGCATCGTTTTCGTCACGCGCCTTGATGGCCATTTCGCGGACAGCTTCGAACTCCTCGCGCTTGACCAGATCCATGGAGTTCATGAAGCGCTCCATCTGGGCACGCATGGCGGTTTCCGCCTCCTGGCGCAGCCCCTGCGCCGCACCCGCTGCATCGGTCATCAGCCGCGCAAACTCATCCAGCATACGGTTCGTTCCGGTCGACATGGCATCGCTCTCCATACTCTCGCCGGCCAGGCGGCGAACTTTATTCCGATAGAGATGAGGTAGGGTCAGGGCGATTGTCTTGCAAGAAGAATCGGAAGCATCGCACGCCTGTTTCCTGTGACTTCCCTGAGGATGACGACATCTGAACGGAGATTCGTCTTGACCGGACGGGGGGCAGACCGCCATGTTCCGCCAAGTAGCGGCACTGTCTGCCGAGGTATGTTCATTTGTATTCAGCACCCAGTCTCCTCGCGATCTTGCCTTACCCGAACATCGATCCGATCGCCATTTCGATCGGGCCGCTTGCCATTCACTGGTACGGCTTGGCCTATGTCGTCGGCATCATGCTGGGCTGGTATTATGCCAAGCGCATGGTGGCGCGCGCGGATTTGTGGCCGGGCGGCACCTCTCCCATGTCGCCGGAAAAGCTCGACGATTTCCTGGTCTGGGTGGCCGGCGGCGTCGTCCTCGGCGGGCGCATCGGCTACATCCTCTTCTACGATATGGCTGCCGTGATCGAAAACCCGATCCGGGCGATCGAGATCTGGAATGGCGGCATGTCCTTCCATGGCGGCCTGATCGGCACGACGCTGGCGATGATCGTGTTTGCCCGCCGCAACGCGATCCCGGTCTGGAGCCTGTTCGATACAGTGGCGGCGGTGGCTCCCTTCGGCCTTCTGTTCGGCCGCATCGCGAATTTCGTCAATGGCGAGCTCTGGGGCCGGATCACCGACGTGCCCTGGGCCTTCGTGTTTCCGACCGGCGGCCCGTTTGCGCGGCACCCCAGCCAGCTTTACGAGGCAGCGCTCGAAGGCATTGTCCTGCTTCTCGTGTTGCGCGTTATGACTCACCGGATGAAGGCGCTCACCCAACCGGGTGTAGTTGCTGGTATATTCGTCTGCGGTTATGCTCTCTCGCGCATCTTCGTGGAATTTTTCCGCGAGCCGGATCCGCAACTCGGTTACCTCGCCTTTGGCTGGCTCACGATGGGCATGGTGCTGTCGCTTCCCATGTTCTTCCTCGGCCTTTGGGCGATCTGGCGCGCCCGCCGCGCCGCACCAACATCCTGACGCGACGACGAGGCTGACCTTGACCACGCCGCTTGCCGAAAAAATCAAGACCCTGATCCGCATGAACGGGCCGATCAGCGTGACCGACTATTTCGCCCTGTGCCTGGCCGATCCGGACTACGGTTATTACCGCACCCGAGAACCCTTCGGTGCCGGCGGCGATTTCATCACCGCGCCCGAGATCAGCCAGCTGTTCGGGGAAATGACCGGCATCTTCATGGTGCATGCCTGGCAGCAGCATGGCAGCCCGACACCGGTCAACCTTGTTGAAATAGGCCCCGGCCGCGGCACGATGATGCTCGACATGCTGCGGGTCATCCGCAAGCTGGCGCCAGCCCTTTACGACAGCCTCGACGTCCACATGGTGGAAACCAGCGAGCGCCTGCGCGGCGTTCAGCGTGTCACCCTCGAAGTCTTTTCGTCCAAGATCACCTGGCATTCCGCTTTCGAGGAAGTGCCGGAGGGTTTTACCCTGATTGCCGCCAACGAGCTGTTCGACGCGATCCCGATCCGCCAGTTCGTCCGGACGCCGACCGGTTTTCGCGAGCGGCTGGTGGGGCTTGATGCCGACGACAACCTTGCTTTCGGCATCGGCGTTGCGACCATCGATCCGGCACTCCTGCCGCCGGGCTCCGGCGCGGAACCGGACGGCACCGTCTTCGAAGTGGCCCCCGCCCGCCAGGCGGTGATGAACGCGCTCTGTTCACGGCTGAAGCAGAATGGTGGCTCGGCGCTCATCATCGATTACGGACACATGGCGACCTCCTTCGGCGACACGCTGCAGGCCGTGCTGCACCATGACTATGATCCTCCGCTGGCTCATCCCGGACAGGCGGATCTGACGAGCCACGTCGATTTCGAAGATCTCGCCCGGATCGCCCGCGCCTCCGGCATCCAGATCAACGGCTGCATGCACCAGGGCGATTTCCTTTTCGGCCTCGGTCTTGCAGAACGCGCAAGCCGGCTTGCAAATGGCAAAGCGGAGGCCGAGCAACGCGCCATCGCGGTAGCCGTCGATCGGCTTGCGGGCGCCGGCGAAGGCAAGATGGGTGAGCTGTTCAAGGTCATGGCGGTCTCGAGCCCGAGCGTGACGCTCGCCCCCTTTCGACCCGTGAGAAGCTGAAGAGCACGCGTGCGCCTGATGTCATCGGCACATCGCCGAGGCTTGCATCCGCCGCGGGGTGAGGCGTTGACATCGCGGCTGCCCTCGGTCCACATTTGCGCCGAAACGAAGCAGCCGGATCAAGTCCCGGCCTCTGTTGCGCCGATTTGGCGCTGCCAGCCCCTCCCGAACAGCAGAGCGACGAGATGATGCACGACCCCGCGCTGACGCCGATAGAGAGCCCCCTGCTGAAGGCTAGTTGCGGCAACACGATCCGTCACGGGTATTTCACCCGCCAGGGCGGCGTCTCCGGCGGGCTTTACGCCAGCCTCAATGTCGGCCTCGGTTCCAACGATGTGCGACGCGACGTGCTGGAAAACCGCAGACGTGTAGCCGCCTGGTTCGGCCAGCCGCTGGAAAGGCTTGCGACCGTCAACCAGGTCCACTCCCCGGATGTGGTGACGGTGGACGAGACCTATGCGGGCGAGCGCCCGAGCGCCGACGGGCTCGTGACGAAAACGCCGGGCCTGGTGCTGGGCGTGCTGGCCGCCGATTGCGGGCCGATCCTGTTTGCCGATCCGAAGAACCGGATCGTCGGCGCCGCCCATGCCGGCTGGAAGGGTGCGTTCTACGGCGTTGCCGAAAACACCATTGAGGCGATGCTGGCGCTTGGCGCCGAACGGTCCGAGATCGTCGCCTGCCTCGGCCCCTCGATTGCCGGCAAAAGTTATGAGGTCGGCCCGGAATTCGTCGATCGCTTCCTCTCCGAGAACCCGGATTACCGCCGCTTTTTCTCGCCCTCTGCAAAGCCGGGTCACGCGATGTTCGACCTGCCGGCGCTGACGACGGAACGCTTGCTGAAAGCCGGCATCCGGGCGGAAAACCTCGGGCTCGACACCTATCCGGATACGGGCCGCTTCTTTTCCTATCGCCGCACCACCCATCTGGCCGAACCCGATTACGGGCGCCAGATTTCCGCCATCGCGATCACGGAGGACTGACATGGGCCTGCATTTCGACAAAAGCGAGTTTGCCGAACGCCTGGACCGCCTGAAGGAAGCCATGCGCGTGGAGAAAGTCGACGCCATGCTGCTTTTCGCGCAGGAGAGCATGTACTGGCTGACGGGCTACGACACCTTCGGCTACTGTTTCTTCCAATGCCTGGTGGTGAAGGCCGATGGCGAGATGGCGCTGTTGACCCGTTCCGCCGACCTGCGTCAGGCCCGTCACACCTCGGTGCTCGAGAAGATCCATATCTGGGTCGACCGGGTGAACGCCGATCCGACCGTCGATCTCAAGAACCTGTTGAGCGAGATGGATCTGCTCGGCGCGAAGATCGGCGTCGAATATGACACCCACGGCATGACCGGCCGGGTTGCCCGCCTGCTCGATGATCAGCTTTCCTCCTTCTGCCAGGTCTCGGATACCTCCTACCTCGTCAGCCGTCTGAGACTGCGCAAAAGCCCGGCGGAGATCGTCCACGTCAAACGGGCCGCAGAACTTGCCGACGATGCGTTGGATGCAGCACTCCCCTTCATCACGGCGGGCGGCAGCGAGGCCGATATCCTCGCGGCGATGCAGGGCGCGATCTTTGCCGGCGGCGGCGACTATCCCGCCAATGAGTTCATCATCGGCTCGGGCCCGGATGCGCTTCTCTGCCGCTACAAGGCCGGACGGCGTACGCTCGATGCCCGGGACCAGCTGACGCTCGAATGGGCAGGCGTCAGCGCCCACTATCATGCCGCCATGATGCGCACCGTGCTGGTCGGTGAACCGACGGGCCGCCACCGGGAACTCTACAATGCCTGCCGGGAAACCATCCTGGCGATCGAGGCGGTGCTGACGCCCGGCCATACCTTCGGCGATGTCTTCGATACCCATGCCCGCATCATCGACGAACGGGGGCTGACCCGACATCGCCTCAATGCCTGCGGTTATTCGCTCGGCGCGCGCTTTTCGCCGTCCTGGATGGAGCACCAGATGTTCCACGCCGGCAATCCGCAGGAGATCCTGCCCGACATGTCGCTCTTCGTGCACATGATCATCATGGATTCCGACAGTGGTGCGGCCATGACGCTCGGCCAGACCTATCTGACGACCGAAGGGGCGCCGCTCTCTCTTTCCCGGCACGATCTGGATCTGATCGCACGCTGACAGCCACCCGAGGTTGACACCACGGAAAGGCCGCCCCTAATCTGGCTTTGGCCGGGAGGAACGGAAAGGACGTCGGATGCACCGTTGGGGAGTTGCACTTCTGACCGCCACCCTGGCAGCCGTTCTGGCAGGGTGCAACACCACCGATGCGCTGACCCCGCAGGTCGATGTGGGCGGAGGACTGTTTCCCTCCTCGACCCGATCCACCCCCGTGTCGCAGGACGAGGCGCGCCGCCTGGCGGCAACCGCCGATCCGCCCGCCTCCGCCTATGGAACCTCTAGCGGTCCGTCTGCCGCGACAAACCGCACGCCGCCGCAAAACACGATGCAAGCGCAGGCCCAGGCGCTGGATTCCGGCGATCTGTCACCGGTCCAGTCCTCCCCCCTGCCGCCGCCGAGCGCCGCCACGACACCATCCGCGCAACAATCCGCACCAGCTGTCACACAACAGCAGCCGGCACCGGGAAGCGAACCGCCGGCAGGCCCTTCACAAACGGCAGCGCTCGATCCGGCAGCCTCTGCCGCGCCGTCACAGGCCTCCATCCGCTTCCTGCCGATCATCGGCGCGCCGGTGCAGGCCGTTACGCCGCTGTCGCGCCAGCTTGGCGCATCGGCCCGCGCCGGTGGGCTGACGATCAAATCCTCCAGCGACACGTCGAGCGAGCACATCCTGAAGGGTTACCTTTCCGCCTTCGACAACGAAGGAAAGGTCACGGTCGTTTATGTCTGGGACGTGCTGGATTCCGCCGGCGCCCGCCTCCACCGGATCCAGGGTCAGGAGACCGTTCCCGCCTCCGGTGGTGATCCCTGGGCCGCCGTCCCGGCCGCGACCATGCAGCTGATCGGCCAGAAAACCATGTCGGAATATGTGCAGTGGCGCCAGAGCCGCAACGGCTGAATGGCGTCGGTTGATGATGCTGGCCTTCACGCAGTATTCACAAAAAACTCAGGGCTTTTGTTGAGAGGCCTTGCATTCGGGCTCGTCCACGGTAAAAGGCCCGCATCCAGCGTAAAAACAGGCGGGCCCCAATGAAGGTTTTCGCAGGGAATTCGAACCGGCACTTGGCCGACGCGATCTGTTCCTATCTTAATGTTCCAGTCGGAAAAGCCAGCGTCAGACGGTTTGCAGACCAGGAAATCTTCGTCGAAATCCAGGAAAACGTGCGCGGTGAAGACGTCTTCGTCGTCCAGTCGACCTCGTTTCCTGCCAATGACCATCTGATGGAACTGCTGATCATGATCGACGCCTTCCGTCGGTCCTCGGCAAAGCGCATCACCGCCGTTCTTCCCTATTTCGGTTACGCCCGCCAGGACCGCAAGGCCGGCCCGCGCACCCCGATCTCCGCCAAGCTCGTTGCAAACCTGATCACCGAGGCCGGTGCCGACCGCGTTCTGACGCTCGACCTGCATGCCGGCCAGATCCAGGGCTTCTTCGACATTCCGACGGACAACCTCTATGCGGTTCCGATCCTCGCCCGCGACGTCAAGGAACATTACGACCTGAAGAACGTCATGGTCGTCTCCCCGGACGTCGGCGGCGTCGTGCGCGCCCGTTCGCTGGCCAAGCGCCTCGACTGTCAGCTGGCCATCGTCGACAAGCGCCGCGAGCGCGCTGGTGAATCCGAAGTCATGAACGTCATCGGCGACGTGACCGGCAAGGACTGCCTGCTGATCGACGACATCGTCGATTCCGGTGGCACGCTCTGCAATGCCGCCGAAGCGCTCCTGAAGAACGGCGCGACCAGCGTGACGGCCTATATCACGCACGGCGTGCTCTCCGGCGGCGCGGTGGCCCGTATCACCTCGTCGAAGCTGCGCGAACTTGTCATCACCGATTCCATCCAGCCGACGACCGCAGTCCAGTCCGCACCGAACATCCGCGTGGTCTCGACCGCCGGCCTGCTCGGTGAGGCGATCAATCGGACGGCCCTGGAACAATCGGTCTCCAGCCTCTTCGATTGAGCTTGCACAGCTATTCCTTGCGTAGGTTAATCAGATATAAAGTTGCGTCACCGTAAAATCCCCCCACTTCGGAGGGGTTTCACATGGTTTCGTCGGTTTTATCCAGTGGTTCAAAGCGGTCGTTCTGGACCGTCAAGACAAAGGTCGCCTCGCTCGTTCTTGGCGCCACACTCATTTCTTGCCTGTCGGTGGGTATCGTCAGCTACCAGATCGGCAAGAGCGGCCTGATCGACGCCAGCCAATTGCGCCTGGCATCGGTGGCGGACAATCAGTCGAAGGCCCTGCAACGTTTTTCGGCACGGATCGACCAGAGTCTCGCCGAACTGTCGCAGAACACGGCGATCGGTGACGCATCCGATCTGGTTGCCAACTTCCTGAAGATCGAAGGCCCGAAGATTATCCAGGCCTTCCAGGACAAATCAAAGACGCCGGAGCAGCGCGCCGCCTTCGACGGCAACGGCACCAAGCTTCTTTACGGCGTTCAGCATGCCGGCATTCACGGCACCTTGTCGAGCGCCTGGCGCAACACCGGTGTCAGCGATATCTACGTGATCGACACGACCGGAACCGTCATCTATTCGGTCACCAAGGGTCGCGAATTCACCACCAATGTCGGCGAGGCCGAAAACGCGAGCCTGAAGGCGATCTACGACCAGATCAGCAAGGGGACCGTCGGGCAGACCTATGCGACCGGCTTCGCGCCCTTTGCCTCCGAGGATTCCAAGGTCTCCGCCTTTGTCGGACGGGCGCTTGCAGTCAGCAACTGGGGCGAGATCAAGGTCAAGGGCGCCATCATCTTCCGCATTGCCCCCAACAAGCTTGGCCCGGTCGTCATTCCGGACGGCGCCGGCACCGATGCCGCCTACCTCATCGCCTCGGACGGCACCGTCCGGGCCGGCACCGGCGCGGCCAGCGATGTTCCGCCGGAACTGATCGAAGCCGCCAAGGCTTCGCAGGCTGGCGCGGCGTTTGCCGGATCCGGCGATGGTCGCCTTTTCTATTCCTATCTGCCGGTGTCGATGTTCGGCCAGCCGAACCTCCTGGCGGTCGGCCAGAAGGAAGCAAAGGTCCTGGCGCCGGCCAACAATCTTGCCTATTGGGCAACGCTCGCAACGGTGGCGATCTTGCTGGCGATGGGTCTCGTGGGCGTCATCGTCTCCTCCTCGCTGACAAAACCGCTGACCCGTCTCGCCAACCTGATGAACCGCCTCAATGACGGCGACAAATCGATCGAGGTCGATGCTGCCGACCGCGGCGACGAAATCGGCACCATGGCGCGGGCATTGGCATCGTTCCGTGACAGCGCATTGGACAAGGAACGGATAGAGGCGGCCGCAAGAGAGCGGGACCAGGAACTCGACATCGAGCGTCGGGACCGCGAGGCGGAAAAGGCCCGCAGTGCAGAAGAACTGGAGCGGGCGATCTCCGCCCTGGCAGGCGGCCTCCGGCGCCTGTCCAACGGCGAACTGACCGTTTCGATCGACCAACCCTTCGCCGGCACCCTCGACCAGCTGCGCATCGATTTCAACGGATCTATCCGGCAGCTGGAGGCCACCATGCAGTCGGTCACGGCCAGCGCCGACACGATCCGTGCGGGCGCCGTCGATCTTCGCAGCGCCTCCGAAAACCTCGCGCATCGCACCGAGCGCCAGGCAGCCTCGCTTGAAGAAGCCGCCGCCGCCCTTGCCGAAATGAGCGGTTCGGTCACCGAGACGCTGCAGCAGTGCGATACAGCCGTCGACGTGGCCGCGACCGCGCTCACCAGTGCAAAATCCTCGGCCAGCATCGTCCAGGACGCCATCGTGGCGATGGAACGGCTGGAGGATTCGTCTGCAAAGATCCGCCAGATCATCGACGTGATCGACCAGATTGCCTTCCAGACCAACCTGCTGGCGCTGAATGCCGGTGTCGAAGCGGCCCGCGCAGGCGAAGCCGGCAAGGGTTTTGCCGTCGTCGCCCAGGAAGTGCGCGAACTGGCGCAGAAATCCGCCGGCGCCGCCCGCGACATCAACACCTTGATCAACACATCCGCCACGGATGTGGAGAACGGCGTGGCACTCGTGCTGAAGACCGGCGACAGCCTGACCACGATCCAGCAGAGCATCACCTCGATCAACCAGACGATCGGCGTGATCGCCGAAGCCTCCCGCGAACAGTCGGGGCGCCTGCGCGAAATCTCCTCCTCGGTCACCGATCTCGATCAGATGACCCAGCAGAACGCCGCCATGGTGGAGGAAACGACTGCAGCGGTATTCTCGCTCTCCCATGAGGCCGATGAACTCGGCAACCGCATCTCGCATTTCGCCCTGTCCGGTGAGGAACCCCATCGCCGCGTCGCATAAGGCGGCAGCACCACACGATGTGAGGCGCATCACAACGCCCGCCGGCCCCTCGGTCCGGCGGGCGTTTCTTTGACGTGGGGACTGGAGATGCTCGGGCTCTAGGAATACATGGGAAACTTGGCAAACCGGATGCCAGCCATGAGGCGTCGCTTCAGCGGCGGGCGGCAAATGCCTTGCAAGCAAGACCCTTATGGTCTATGGAGCGCCGTCCGCGTAGACACCCTTGGAGGCAACGCGGATGAAGCGCATCGGATGATGCCCTTCAAATTCATCTGACAGCCCCTGTGCTGCCGATGGGTTTCTCCAATAACCTCGAAAGGATATGCCATGAGCCACGCATCTTACGAGCTCAAGGCCGAGGCGCGCGAACGGGTTGGTAAGGGGTCCTCCCGTGAACTTCGCCGCAACGGTTTGATTCCCTCTGTCATCTACGGTGACAAGCAGGCCCCGATTTCCATCGCTCTGTCGGCCAACGAAGTGACAAAGCGCATCCATGCCGGCGGTTTCATGACCACGGTTGCCACGATCGACTACAACGGCGGCAAGATCTCGGTTCTTCCGAAGGACTACCAGCTGGATCCGGTCCGCGACTTCGTCCTGCACGTCGATTTCCTGCGCGTGTCCGCTGACAGCCAGGTGACCGTTGACGTTCCGGTTCACTTCATCAACGAAGAAAAGTCCGGCATCAAGATCGGCGGCGTTCTCAACATCGTGCGCCACGAAGTCGAAATGATGGTTCCGGCCAACGACATTCCGGAATTCATCACCGTCGACCTCGACGGCTTCAAGATCGGCGACAGCATTCACATTTCGCATGTCAAGCTGCCGCAGGGCGCCAAGCCGACGATCACGGACCGCGATTTCACCATCGCGACGATCGTTGCTCCGGCTGGCGGCACCTCGGAAGACGCCGCTTCCGAATAAGACCTTCCGGTTCACTGAAAACCCGCCCGGGAAACCGCGGCGGGTTTTTTATTGTCTCCCCTTCCCGAGACGAAGACAGCCGCTCGGCTTGCGAGCACCCCTTCCGTCAGCACAAAAGGAACGGGAAACCGTCCCTCAGCGACGAAAGCTGCGGCCTGACGCCGCAAAGTTCCGAAACAGCACATTTTCCAGGCCAAGAGTTTCAGTTCTCGCATCTTCGGTTCAACAATGTTTAATGAATGAGTGAAAGCATAGCGGCCATTCACAGAGGAAGTGAGCCGCAATGTCTGGATGCTTGAATGAGGCATAAAGTGACTCGTTCAGTCGAGAGCCGTTTCATCGCAATCATCATCGCGGCGCTGCTCATCGTGGTTGCGCCGCTCTTTACGTTGTTTCTCGCGCTCTCCTCCAGGCAGGTTGCCGAAAGCCTTCACGAACACGTCGAGATCGTGATTGCAGCCAATGCACAGGCCCTTGCCAAACCGCTCTGGGATCTCGATGTCGAAAGCATCCGCCAGATCACGAGCGCGCTTTTGAACGAGCGTGGCATTCAGGTCGTTCAGGTCACCGATACGCTTGGCAAGCTCGACGTGGTGGAAAGCCGTGTCCGCGACGCCTCCCAGGAATTGCAGCCGGTCAGCCGGCCGATCTTCTACCGGTCGAACGAAGGGTATCAGACGGTCGGAACACTGGTTGTCCGTTACCAGACGGTCGGTCTGTTCTCCGCGCTCACCAGCATGGAGATTGCCTTCATCTCCATCTTTGCGGTGGCGATCCTGACCGTTGTCGGCGCCGCCATTCTCGGCAACCGGACCATGGTGATCCGCCCGCTGATGCGTCTGACGGCGGCGGTTGAGGCCACGCGGCGCCTTGGATCGCGCCACCATGTCGACTGGCGTTCCACCGACGAAATGGGCCGGCTTGCCGACAGCTTCAACCAGATGCAGATCCAGCTGGAGCGCGAAGAGCGCGAACTGAAGCGTGCGCACCAGCAGACGACCGAAATCTACAACCTGACGCCGGCCATGCTGTTTTCGCTGAACAGCAACGACATGATCTTTGCCGTCAGCGACTACTGGCTGCTTGCCACGGGTTATGCCCGCCAGAACGTGCTGGGCCGCGCCTTCGTCGAACTCGTGGTGCCGGAGGACCATGAAACCTACCGGAGTCGCAAGGGGCGCACGCGCTCCATCGCAGGTGTCTGCGAGGTCACCGTGCGCTTCCTCTGCGCCGACGGACGCACCATGGACGTCCTCATCCTCGAGACGGCGCTCACCTCCTCGGGCAACGACCTTCCGGCCTCGCTCAGCGTCATGACCGATGTGACGGAACTGAAGCAGTCGGAAACCCGCAACCGCCGTCAGGCGATTTCCGACCATCTGACGGGCCTTCTGAACCGCCAGGGTTTCGAAGCCATTCTGGATGAGAAGATTGCCGCAGCCGACCGTGTGCAGGGCGAAGTGGCCTGCCTCTTCGTCGATCTGGACCGGTTCAAGCAGATCAACGATACGCTCGGCCATGCCGCCGGCGACAGCGTGCTGTGCCAGTTCGTCGAGCGCATCCGGCCGTTGATCCACGAGGATGATGCGGCCGCCCGTCTCGGCGGCGACGAATTTGCCATCCTCGTCACCGGCGAAGGCGCAGAACGGCGCGCCGTCGAGATCGGCCAGAGGATCGTCGATCAATTCGAACTGCCGTTTCGCACGGAGACCACCAGCGTCCGCCTCAGCGCCAGCATCGGGCTTGCGTTTTACCCCCGCCACGCAACAAGCGCCAGCGAACTGCTGCAGCGCTCCGACATGGCCATGTATGCACGCAAGCGCGACGGCAAGAACGGCGCCAACATCTACGACAACTCGATCTCGGAACGCGCGCGCCAGCGCGCGGAAATCGAAAGCGATATCGAGGTTGCGATCGCCGCGAACTGGTTCGAGGCGCATTTCCAGCCGATCATGGATGTCGCCGAACGTCGAATCGTCGGCTTCGAGGCCCTGATGCGCATGCGCCATCCGCGCAAGGGACTGATGTCACCGGCCGGCATCATCGACGTCGCCGAGGAGACGGGATCCATCGGCCAGATCGGCAACCTGATCCTCGAGGATTCGCTTGCCAACCTCGCCCAGCTGTCGCGTCTGCCCGACATGGCGAATGCCTATGTTGCCGTCAACTTCTCGCCCTTGCAGTTCGAGCCGAGCCTGCCGATCCGACTGACCTCGCTGACGGGACGGTATGGGATTGCGCCGCAGCGCCTCGTCATCGAGATCACCGAAGCGGTGCTGATGCACGACAACCCGCAGATTCGCACCGTTCTGGACACACTGCACGGCTTTGGATACCGCATCGCCCTCGACGACTTCGGAACCGGTTATTCGTCGCTGAGCTATCTGAGCCGCTTCCCCGTGGATATCGTCAAGATCGACCAGTCCTTCATCCGCTCCATCGGATTGGACGCCACGGATGTTCAGCATAAAAACCGCATGCTGATGGAAGGTATCAGCGCCATCTCACACAAGATGAACTGCCTGGTCGTTGCAGAAGGAGTGGAAACGGAAGATCAGTTTTCGCTTCTTAAGGAGATCGGCATTGACTGCGCGCAGGGTTACCTGTTCTCCCGCCCGCTGGCGATCAACGATATTGTCGCGAATATCAGCAAAAACGTAAATCAGCTGGAAACGCGTGCAGGTTAGCGTCATACTCAACCGACATCTGTGGATGAGGGGAACATGACGCATCTTGTTCTGGCCCTGGCATTTGCCCTGATCTCCTTGAGCGCGAAGGCGGCGGAAATCCGTTTCGCGACGGAGCCCTATCCGCCTTATTCCTTTGCGGACGACGACGGAACGGCCAGGGGCGCCGGCGTCGAACAGGTCCACGCGATCATGCATGGGATCGAGACCAAAACGGACTATTCGATTGACGTGATGCCCTGGGCGCGTGCCATCGCACTGGCCGAAACCCGGCCAAACCATTGCACCTTCGCTGCCGCCCGCACACCGGAGCGGGAAAAACGCTTCAAGTGGGTAACCCCCCTGCTCCGCGACATCAACTTCCTGGTGGCCCGCGCCGATGCTGACCTGAAGGCAAAATCGGTGGACGAGGCCGTTTCCCTCTCCATCGGCACGCAGCGCGAGGACTATACGGAACAATTGTTGCGCGCCAGGGGCTTCACGAAGATCGACCTCAGCAACAGCTTCGACCTGACCCTCGCCAAGCTTCTGAGCGGACGCATCGACCTGATGCCGATGTCTCAGGGCGTTTTCGACACACTCTCCGCCGGCGGCACGCCAATCCGTGTCCTTGGCGAACTGTCAAGACAGGATCTCGGCATTGCCTGCAACAAGTCCGTTTCGGACAGGCTGATTGCCCAGATGCAGGCCGCGCTTGATCGACTGCGTGCGTCGGGCGAACAGAACCGCATCCTCACACGCTTTGGCCTGCCGAAAAGCCCGTAAGGGAACGGCTTGACTTCACCCCGGTTTCGCGGTGGAAGGCGGTCGGACGGCAGAAGGATCGTTTTCCATGCTCATCATCGCAGGTCTCGGCAATCCCGGCGGCAAATATGCCGGCAACCGCCACAATATCGGTTTCATGGCGGTGGACGCCATCCAGCGCAAGCCGGGCTTTTCGCCCTGGTCGAAGAAATTCAAGGCCGAGATTTCCGAAGGCGAACTGGCGGGCGAGAAGGTGCTGCTGATGAAACCGCAGACCTTCATGAACCTGTCGGGCGAAGCCGTCGGCGAGGCCATGCGCTTCTACAAGCTCGGGCCGCAGAACATCGTTGCCATCTATGACGAACTCGACCTGCCCCCGGCGAAGGCGCGCATCAAGGTCGGCGGCGGACATGGCGGGCATAACGGCGTCAAATCGCTCGATGCTCATTGCGGCAAGGAGTACCGCCGCCTGCGCCTCGGTATCGGCCATCCAGGCGCCAAGGAACTGGTGCACAATCATGTACTCGGCGATTTTGCCAAGGTGGACCGCGACTGGCTGGAACCGCTTCTCGATGCGATTGCCGACAATGCAGAGATGCTGGTGAAAAACGAGGACAGCCAGCTGATGAACAAGCTGGCGCTCGCCGTCGGCGGCAAGGCGGATGACGAGACGACAAAAACCGCCAAGGCAGCGAAGGAACCGAAGCCAGCCGGCCAGTCGCATATCCGTCAGGCCCGCCATTTCAACCAGCCAAAGGCGCTGCCGACAACCGGCCCGATGGCGGACATGCTGAAGCGGATGTTTTCGAAGAAGGATGAAGGGTGATCGCCATGCGGCCGGACGTGAGCATCCGCCCGGCTGCCGCCGGTGATCTCGACGATCTGCTGGCGCTCTACCGCGAACTCAATCCCGCCGATCCGATCTTATCGCCTGCCCAGGCGGATGCCGCGTTCCAGCAGATGCTCACGCAGCCCGGCCTCACTGTTTTCGTGGCAGAACAGGACAATGGGATCGTATCGACGGCAACACTCATCGTCATCCCCAACCTCACCCGCTCTGCCAGGCCCTATGGCCTGATCGAGAATGTGGTGACGCTATCGGAAATGCGGGGAAGCGGGCTTGGACGCGCGGTGGTGCGCCATGCGATCGGCGTCGGCTTTGCGGCGAACTGCTACAAGGTGATGCTGCTGACGGGCCGGCACAGCGAAGCGGTGCACCGATTCTACGAAGGCTGCGGTTTCGTGCAGGACAAGACGGGCTTTCAGATCCGCAACGACTGAACCGCGCAACGTCGGCGACCGGCGACTATTCCTCTGGCTCGGCCGTGAACATCAGCGGAAACTCGGCATCCTTGGCGAGATCCATCGCTTCCTTCACCTTGGTTTCGGCGACATCCTTCGGGCAGACCACCACCACGCAGGACCCCATGCGGTGGGCGGTGATCATCACCTTCTGGCTTGCTTCCTCACCCATGCGGAAGACGACCTTCAGCACCAGAACGACGAATTCGCGCGGCGTGTAGTCGTCATTGTGCAAAAGCACCTTGTAGAGCTTCGGCCGCTCCACCTTGGGTTTCGTCACCGTCTGCTGTTTGAGACCGACCTGATTTGCCATGACCGATTATTCCCTGGGACCATCGGGATCGCCGCCACCGTGACGGCGAGAGCCCTTGTTTGGCGGCAGGCTTGCCAGAACCATGTGCCAGTCTCGTGAAAGATAGGACAAACGGAGCCTTCCGCCAATGCCGCAAGCGCCGAAACGGCATCCGACACTCTTCCCACCCTTGACCGTCTGGCAGCTTTCCCCCATAGCCACAGCACAATCGAAAACTCAAGGACGGGTGAACCCTTATGGGCTTCAAATGCGGTATCGTCGGCCTGCCCAATGTCGGCAAGTCGACCCTCTTCAACGCGCTCACCAAGACGGCCGCAGCGCAGGCAGCCAACTATCCCTTCTGCACCATCGAGCCGAACACCGGTGAAGTGGCGGTGCCGGATCCGCGCATGCAGAAGCTGGCAACCATCGCCGGCTCCAAGGAAATCATTCCGACCCGCATCTCCTTCGTCGACATCGCCGGCCTCGTGCGCGGCGCCTCGAAGGGCGAAGGCCTCGGCAACAAGTTCCTCGCCAATATCCGCGAAGTCGATGCGGTCGTGCATGTGCTGCGCTGTTTCGAGGATGACGACATCACCCACGTCGAAGGCCGCATCAATCCGGTCGGCGATGCCGAGACGATCGACACCGAGCTGATGCTTGCCGATCTCGAAAGCCTGGAGCGCCGCGTCGAACAGACCCGCAAGCGCGCCACCGGCAAGGACAAGGATTCGATGGCGCAGCTTCCGATCATGGAAGCGGTCGTCAAGCTCCTGAACGAAGGCAAGCCTGCCCGCCTGCTTCTGAAGACGCTTCCGCCGGAAGAGATCGAGATCCTGAAGGGCCTCAACCTTCTGACCTCGCATCCGGTTCTCTACGTCTGCAACGTCGCCGAGGGTGATGCTTCGACCGGCAACAAACATACCGAAGCGGTTGCGGCGATGGCCGAGGCGCAGGGTGCGGAATGCGTGATCATCTCGGCAGCCATCGAGGCGGAAGTCGCCCAGCTGCCGGAAGAGGAAGCCCGCGAGTTCCTGTCGGCCCTCGGCCTGGAAGAGGCCGGTCTCGACCGCCTGATCCGCGCCGGTTACCACCTGCTCGACCTCATCACCTATTTCACCGTCGGCCCGAAGGAATGCCGTGCCTGGACGATCGTGCGCGGCACGAAGGCGCCGCAGGCCGCAGGCGTGATCCACACGGATTTCGAACGCGGCTTCATCCGTGCCTTCACCATTTCCTATGACGATTACATCGCCTTCAAGGGCGAAGTGGGCGCCAAGGAAGCCGGCAAGGGCCGCGACGAAGGCAAGGAATATGTCGTCCAGGACGGCGACGTGATCCACTTCCGCTTCAACACCTGATCGCCACAGCCTTCAGTTCAAAATCGTTTGTCTGCCGTCCCTCATTGCAGGGGCGGCAGTTTTTGTTTGAGTTCCGGCGGGAAGAGACCGACCACGACGCGCCTGAGCGGCTGCCAGCCGATGCCGACCGACAGCACGATGACGCCAACGGTGATCAGCGCCAGGAAGATGACATTGTCCATCTCGATCGCGCTGTTGCGCAAAAGCGTCGTCACCGTGACGATCAGGGTGATGAGGCCGGAGGTGACAAAGGCGCGCCGGTCGATGACGACACCGATCAGCATCAGGATCGCAACCAGGGCAATGACGCCCGGCGTCGAGGCGTCGCGCATCTGGTCGTCGAAATCGGACAGCGTGCCGAACGAGACGATGAAGAGGGTCGCGAGCCCCGCATAAAGCAGGGCCGGTGCGGCCGCCAGATGCAGCCAGAAGGCAATGTCGGAGCGGCGGCTCTGCCGCGCCGGGTCCGACAGATCATAGGTCATCGCCACGGCAAACAGGCCGAGTGCGGCGAGAATACCCATGACCAGCACGATCGACGGGTGATCGATCAGGATGTTCGTCGAGCGAAGCCCGATCTCCAGGAGGCCTACCAGCCCCAGGAACAGCACGGCAAAGAAGGACAGAATGACGAAGGCGAGCGCCACAGGGATCCGGTAGCGCCAGTAGAAGGCGAGCATCATCAGCGGAAAAGCCAGGAAGCGCAGCGCCAGCAGCAGATAGCTGTCACCGGACCAGCCCATATCATCTGCAACCAACTGGCAGATCACCACCGCCCAGATCGCCATGGCAATGGTCAGCGCCACCGCCGGAAGCGCCAGCCGCTGCCGGCGCACCAGGATCTCTGCCAGAATGAGGACGACCGGCAAAAGCCCGATGATGGCACCAAGCCCGCCGACGCCGATCAGAAGAACCGTCAGGCCGAGCGTGATCAAAACGTCGTGGAAACCGCGGATGAAACGCGGCGTCTCGGTCTCGATGACGGCAGGCCGCGCGGGATCATCGACTGCAGCGCGCGGCGCCTCCCTGAGGCCCGGCAATGCCGCCTCGATATGCGCCTCCAGCGCACCAAGCTTGGTCGGCTCAACGAGACCCCTTGCGACCGCCGTTTCCAATGCACCACGCAGACCTGTCATCTCAATGCCGCTCCCGCCAGCCCCGGATTGGTTCGGGGTCCACCGGACATTATGGGGCGTCGGGCGGAGTGACAACCGCCATGTGCCGTGGCGGCACCGCTCCTTGCCGATGCCGTTGCAGGAGCCTCATTCCGGCTGCAGCAGATGGCCGTTCCAGAGGGCCTTCAGTGTCGCGATAGAGACAGTCGCGATGACGCCGCTGACGAAGACAAGCAGCACCCATAACGCCGGCCCATGCCAGTCCATTGGAGAATGATGGGCCACTTTCAGAGAGGCGATGGAAAAGGCGGCCGCCGGAAAGGTGTAACCCCACCAGGACATGGCGAAGGGCACTGTGCGAAACACCGGAACAAGCGTCAGGAGCACCACGGCGATCAGCGCGGCCAGCGCATAGACCGCAAGCGGACCGGGGCCAAAACCGCCGGTCAGCGCGGCCAGCGCAATACTGCCGACCGCCGGCGGGGCGAGCAGGATGGCAAGCGTCGGCCGCATTCTGGCCGGAAGCTGCGGGCCGGTGGCAAGGCGCAGCAGGATCAGCGGCTGGACGATGAGCCAGAGCAGCGCACCAAGGCCGAACAGCATCCAGGACGCTGTGACGAAACCGAGTTTTGCCCCGAAGATGGGCGCCAGGACATTACCGACCAGTGGAATCAGAAGCGGCGGCGTGAGCGTTGCGGCATCGCGCGGCGACAGAAGCAGGCTGCGCACGATCCACACGCCCACCACCAGATGCAGAGAGACACCGGTCAACCAGAGACCGGCGGCGAGATCCGTCGAATAGGGAATGGCGCCACCGGACAGGATCAGCAGGCCGATCGAGATCGCGCCGGCAAAGGCACTGCGGATCGGGTGGACGAGATCACCGGCCAAAGCGGAGGGGTGGAGAAACGTGCGCGTGGCATGCGCCACCAGGATCACCAGCCAGGCAATGGCCGCAACCGCCATTAGCGCCTCGCCGATCATGACCGGCGCACCAAGGACGACTGCGGCGTCCCGCCAGGCGAGCGCCAGCCCGCCAAGCCCCATCGGCACGGCAAAAAGCGGCAGCGGCAAATGCTGCAGGCTGCCGCGCGCGGGTGAACCGAGCCCGGCCTGTGAATGATCGATCGATGTCATGAACCGTCTATCCCCTCGAATACAAGCGGGGACCAGCAGGGAGACCAGAGGCGCCTGCCGGTCCCGGTGGCGTTTCAGGCCTTGCGGACCGGGCAGGTGGACAGGCCGAACAGGCTGTAGAGCGGGCAGGACGACATCAGCCCGGTCAGCAACGGCACCACGCCGATCAGCGTGTAATACCGCCAGGAAGCGTCCGGGAAGATGAAGAACAGCGACAGCAGGACAAGACCGGCGACGATGCGCAGCAACCGATCGATGGATCCGACATTCTTGGCAAACATGACCTTCTCCCTTGGGATCTTTGAGTGGATGATCACAAGGTTAGCGCGCCGCTTTCTGCCGCTCGGTGACTAAGTCACCGGATCCGGCAGGATGTCAGGGTTGTGCGGCCATTTTTGTCAGCGCCGCCCGGTCGAGGATGCGGATCGACCCGCGCTCGTTGGCAATCCACCCCTTGGAGGCAATAGCCTCCAGCCGGCGCGACACCACCTCGCGGGCCGTGCCGATTGCTACCGCGAGGTCCTGGTGAGTGGCCGACACCTCCCCGCTCGCATCGGCACGATCGAGAAGCACATGCGCAAGGCGCTGTTCCACCTTGACGAAGGCCACCTGCTCCAGAACGAACATCAGATCGCCGAGCCGGGCGGCAAAGGCCCTGAACACGAACTGCCGGAAGGAGGAAGAGCCCGCCATCAGCCGTTCGAAGACGGTCGGCGGCACCATGACCGCCACGAGGTCCGTTTCGGCAATCGCTTCCCCGGTGTAAGGCGCACCGCCCAGCACGCCAAGCGTCGTCTGCACGCAGGTTTCTCCAGGCGACACGGCATAAAGCAGGAGTTCGCGGCCGTTGCGCCCCGTCAGGTAGACGCCGATGCGCCCCGACAGCAGGATGACGAAACTCTGCGCCGCATCTCCGGGGCGAAACAGCGTGGTCCGCGCCGGCACATGCACGGGTTTGAGGCCCTCCAATTCCCGCCGCCATTCCGGTTCCAGTGCGGCAAGAAAGCCTGCATCACGCAGCCAACTCATCATGGACCCTCTCTCCATTTGGGGGCATAAGACTCACTGCGTACATTCTGAGGGAGGATTGGACACCGGATGCAGGCAGACAGATTGTATTTTGAAGACTTCGTCCCCGGACGGCAATTCCCCCTTGGCCCCAAAACCGTCAGCGCGGCGGAGATCATTGAATTTGCGACGGAATTCGATCCGCAACCGATGCATCTTTCGGAAGAGGCTGGCAAAGCCAGCATCCTCGGCGGCCTTGCCGCCTCCGGTTGGCATACATCGTCGATGTTGATGCGGATGATCGTCGATTCGCACATCGCAAACTCCAGCTGTCAGGGCTCGCCCGGCATCGAATTCATGGACTGGAAAAAGCCGGTCCTCGCCGATGATACGCTGGCCGGCCAGGCAACGGTGCTGGAAGCGCGCGCGTTGAAATCGCGCCCCGGCCTCGGTCTCGTGCGCATGCGCACCGAACTTCAGAACCAGCGCGGACAGGCCGTCTGCGCCGCCGAACAGGTCATCATGTTCGGCATGCGCGACACCGGGGAGACAACCGCATGAGGCTCGCAGAACTCAACCCGATCGGCACCCGCATCGAAACCGGCACGCTGGAATTTACGGCAGACGATATCATCCGCTTCGCCACAAAATTCGATCCGCAGCCCTTCCACATGGATGCGGAAGCGGCAAAATCCTACGTCTTCGGCGGGCTCTGCGCCTCCGGCTGGCATACCTGCGCCGGCTGGATGAAGATGTTCCTCGCCCACTGGAAGGAGGAGCACATCCGCCTGACACGGGAGGGCATCGATCCGCCCAAGCTCGGCCCCTCCCCCGGCTTCAAGAACCTGAAATGGATCCGCCCGGTCTATGCCGGCGACCAGGTCACCTATTTCGTCACGCTGACCGAGGCGCGCGAACTCGCCTCCCGACCGGGAACCTGGCTGAATTCCACCTTCAATGAAGGCGTGAACCAGAACGGCGAAAAGGTTCTGCAATTCGACAGCAGCGTAATGGAATTCACCTGAGAGGCACCGGTCCTTTCGCCTGCGATGCGACCGGCAACGCAGGCGAAGGCTCAACGCGTGGCAATCACCGCCACGCCCGCCCCGACCATCAGCGTGCCCGCGCCGCGATTGACATTGCGCACCACGCGCGGCGTGCCAAGCAGGCGCCGCGCCCGGCTGGCCAGTACCACATGCCCGCCGATCACCAGCACCTCGACCAGAAGGATCACCACGGCAAGGCTCAAAAAGTCGCCGATCGACAGATCGGGGCCCACGACATGCGGCAGGAGCGCAAGATAGAAGAGCGGCATCTTCGGATTGCCGAGGTTGAGCACGACGCCGGTGAGGAAACCGCGGCGCAGATCACGCGTATCCGAGATCGCCCGCGCTTGTGGCACCGTGGCGGGCGCCGTCCACATGCGAATGCCCATCCAGATCAGATAGGCAGCCCCCGCATAACGCAGCACGGTCATGCCTGCCCCCATCTCCGCCGCAGCCGCCGAGAGGCCGAAAGCGGCAAGCCCCAGAAAGATCAGGATGCCGGTCACGGTGCCAAGGCCATAGGCAATGCCGGAGGCCGCACCGCCATGCACGGTGCGCGCCAGGATCGTCATGTTGTCCGGGCCGGGACTGGCGGCAAACACAAAAAACGTCGCCCCGAAGGCGACCAGTGTCGAAAGATCCATTGTCGTTCCCCGTCTTGTTCCGGGGGTCAACGCTACGCCCGTGTGGAGGCGCTGGCAAGCACCGGCACCGGACAGGGGTCAGGCACGGACAGGATGGGCTCAGTGGCCGTCGAAGGAGACGAGCGTGCGCACCTCGACGCCGAGCGCCTCGAGTTTCCTGCGACCGCCAAGTTCCGGCAGGTCGATGACGAAACAGGCCGACACGACCTCGGCGCCGATCTGGCGCAGCAGCTTTACCGCCCCTTCCGCCGTGCCGCCGGTGGCAATCAGGTCGTCGCACAGGATCACCTTCTCGCCCGGCTGCACCGCATCCACATGCATCTCCATCTCGTCGACGCCGTATTCGAGACTGTAGGCGACGCTGACGGTGGTGTGCGGCAGCTTGCCCTTTTTGCGGATCGGCACGAAACCCGCCGACAGCTGATGCGCCATGGCGCCGCCGAGAATGAAACCGCGCGCCTCGATGCCGGCGATCTGGTCGATGGCAAGATCCTGATAGGGACGCACCAACTCATCCACCGCCTGCCGAAAGGCCTTGGCATCCCCCAGAAGCGTGGTGATGTCACGGAAGATGATGCCGGGCTTCGGATAATCGTGGATGGCACGGATGGAGGCGGCAAGCGTTTTCTCGGCAGTAGTCATCGGGTCCAATTCCTGTGTTCGCAGAAAGGCGGCGATCGTTATCCTTGCGTCGCAACACGACGACATCATGAGTTTTGGCACCTGGCGCCCGCTGGAACCCGCCGCCGAGATCGATTATCATCGCGCAGGACTGGAGGTCGCAGATGCAGCACGTTCGATTAACGGATCAGGTCATCTGGTTCAAGCATATCGAAGGCGAGACACTGTTGGAACGCTTGACGGCATTGCAAGCAGAAGAGGAAATCCATCTCGAGGTTGGCGGTGTCGTCGGGCGCTGGAAGCGCATGAAAAGTGGCGCCGATGGACGCCCGACCGATGGCATCAAGCCCAGCGGCGCCATGCGAGACGTCTGGAGCGAATGGTATGGCTCGAAGCGCGGCGACCGCCTGACCGTCCGCGAGGTTCCGCAAGAGCCACGAAACCGCCTGTCGGCTGTCTCGCTGTTTCCGGAATGGCAAAGCGCCGAGGACGAGGCGGCATTTCGTGATCTGTGACCGTTACGATACCGCCGTCGTACCCTTCCCCTTTGCCGAACAACCGGTCCTGAAACGACGACCAGTCGTCATCCTGTCCGGCCGCCACTTCAACGAGCGCAACGACGCCACGGTCGTGGCGATGATCACCACCGCAAAGGCAACGGCCTGGCCGAGTGACATCCTGATCCGTGACCTGCAGTCCGCGAGCCTCAACGCAGCGTGCGTCATCCGCTGGCGGCTGGCAACCATCCCGAACGAACTCGTGCTGCGGCGGCTGGGATCGCTCTCGGGCCTCGACAGGCTCGCCTGCGAGCGGGAACTCGCCAACATCCTGTTATGAAAAAGGCGGCCCGAAAGCCGCCTTTTAGAAACATCCTGCGCCGGAAGCTCAATGCTCCTTGTTGGCGTAGACCGACTTCTTCGTCAGGTAGATGAGAATGGTGAAGATCGCCAGGAACACCATGACCATGAAACCGGTGCGCTTGCGGTCTTCCAGGTGCGGCTCGGCGGCCCACATCAGGAAGGCGGAGACGTCCTTCGAATACTGGTCGAGGGTCTGCGGCGAACCGTCCTCATAGGTCACCTGTCCGTCGGAGAGCGGCGGCGCCATGGCGAGAGATGCGGCAGCAGCAAAATACGGGTTGTAATGCGTTCCCGGCGAGACTTCGACACCGACCGGCGGCTCCTGGTAACCGGTCAGCAGCGAATAGATATAGTCCGGTCCGCCTTCCTGATACTGGGTGAAGATGTCGAAGACGAACTGCGGGAAACCGCGGGTCACGCCGCGCGCCTTGGCGATCAGCGAGAAATCCGGAGGGGCCGCTCCGCCATTGGCAGCAGCCGCCGCCTGCACGTTCGGGAAGGGCGACGGGAAATGGTCCGAAGGCACGGCCTTGCGGGTGAACATCTCGCCATCATCGTTCGGGCCGTCCTGCACCTCGTAATTGGCGGCAAAGGCCTTTACCTGCGCTTCCGAATAACCAAGCCCCTCCAGCGTGCGGAAGGAAACGAGGTTCATCGAATGACAGGCCGAACAGACCTCGGTGTAGACCTTCAGGCCACGCTGCAGCTGGCCCTTGTCATAATGACCGAAGGGACCGGCAAAACTCCAATCCAGGTTGTGCGGTTTGTGGATCGGGTAATGCGGCGTGCCGCCCTCGGCATGCGCACCCTCTTCGGCGGCCTGCACGCCGGTCGCAAGACCGGTGAGCAGCGCCAGAGACAGGAGGCTTTTTACAAGCTTATTCATCGTTTGGTCCTCTCCGTCTTCTGCTCAGGCGCGCATGTCGGCGGTGACATTGCCATTTTTGGCAAGCACGGCCTCCGTGATCGAGTTGGGGATGCGCCTCGGCGTCTCGATCAGGCCCAGAACGGGCATCAGAACGAGGAAGAAGCCGAAGTAATAGGCCGTGCCGATCTGCGACAGGATGACGTAGACGCCTTCCGCCGGCATGGCGCCGAGCCAGCCGAGCATGATCGAGTTGGCCACGAAGATCCAGAAGAACAGCTTGTACCACGGACGATAGACCGCCGAGCGAACCTTGGACGTATCGAGCCAGGGCAGGAAGAACAGAACGATGATGGCACCGAACATCACGAGGACGCCGCCGAGCTTGGAATCGATCGGGCCGACATTGAAGGTGATGGCGCGCAGCATGGCGTAGAACGGCAGGAAATACCATTCCGGAACGATATGCGCCGGGGTCTTCAGCGGGTCGGCCATGATGTAGTTGTCGGGATGGCCGAGATAGTTCGGCATGTAGAAGATGAACCAGGCATAGACGATCAGGAAGATCGACAGACCCAGCGCATCCTTCAGCGTCGCGTAAGGGGTAAAGGGGACCGTGTCCGTCTTGGTCTTCACCTCGATGCCGGTCGGATTCGTCTGGCCGGTCACATGCAGGGCCCAGACGTGCAGGATGACGACGCCGGCGATCATGAAGGGCAGCAGGTAATGCAGCGAGAAGAAGCGGTTCAGCGTCGGCTGATCGACGGCAAACCCGCCGAGCAGGAACTGCTGGATCCATTCGCCCACCAGCGGGAAGGCCGAGAAGAAGCCGGTGATGACGGTTGCGCCCCAGAAGGACATCTGGCCCCAGGGCAGAACATAGCCCATGAAGGCGGTCGCCATCATCAGCAGGAAGATCACCACGCCGAGGATCCAGAGGATTTCGCGCGGCGCCTTGTAGGAGCCGTAATAGAGGCCACGGGCGATATGCAGGTAGACGGCGATGAAGAAGAAGGACGCGCCGTTGGCATGCATGTAACGCAACAGCCAGCCGTGGTTCACGTCGCGCATGATCTTTTCGACGGAATTGAAGGCAACCGTCGTTTCCGCCGCATAATGCATGGCGAGCACGACACCGGTCAGGATCTGCACCACCAGCATCACCATCAGCATGGCACCGAAGGTGTAGGCGTAGTTGAGGTTGCGCGGCACCGGATAGGCGACGAAGCTGTCATACATCATGCGCGGCAGGGGAAGCCGTGCGTCGATCCACTTTTCCAAGCCCGTGGAAGGCTGATAACTGGAATGCCCACTCATTGATTAGTCCCCTCAGCCGATCCGGATCACGGTATCGCTTGCAAAAGTAAAAGTCGGGATGGCCAGATTCTGCGGCGCCGGACCTTTGCGAATGCGGCCCGCCGTATCGTAGTGCGAGCCATGGCAGGGACAGAACCATCCGCCGAAATCGCCGGACTGGCCGAGCGGCACGCAGCCGAGATGGGTACAGGAGCCGATCATGACGATCCAGTTCTCCTTGCCTTCGCCGGCGGAGCGATCAAGGTCGGTCGCCTGCGCGTCAGCCGCGATGTTGGCGTTGCGGGCGACGGGATCCTTCAGCTCGGCGAGCTGAACGGCCTTAGCCTCTTCGATTTCCTTGGCCGTGCGGTTGCGGATGAAGACGGGCTTGCCCCGCCACTTCACCGTCAACGACATGCCGGGCTCGAGGCTCGCGACATTCACCTCGATCGAGGCAAGCGCCAACGTGGAGGCATCAGGCCGCATCTGGTCGATGAATGGCCAGGCAACGGCGGCGGCCCCCACCGCACCCGCCATGCCGGTCGTCAGGTAAAGGAAATCGCGGCGAGTGGGCTCGCCCACGGTTCCGCTCGTCGTGTCGTGCTCGCTCACGGTGAAACCATCCTCTGCACAGAAATGTGATGATATTGCATTGCCCCTCGCCCCTCATGAAGCCGGTCTGGACGCAACCGGCCTCTCATCTCCCGCTAAAATTTTTAAGCGTCGCTCAACAATAAGTCTAGCCTCCCCAACAGCCTATGGGCACATTGTCGCGGGTCAATAAAGCTCGGAAGGCCTGCATATGCAGAGATTTTCCCCTTTTGCCTTGCGCCAGATCAAGGCGCAGCCCGGATGTTGCACTGCACGCAGGAGCTGCCGATTCGGCGCGAAGGCCAGAAATCATGGCATTCATGCGGCGCTGGAGGAAAAACAGCATCACTGGCGCGACAACATGAAGGATCTTGCCGCCCGCGGCACTCCATCATGCCATGCCTGATCCCCCGTTACGGCGGGAGTTGAACATGATTCGCGCCGATACCGGCATCTCTTTTTGAAAAACCGCCTCAGGCGGGCTCGTCGACCGCGAGAAAACCGCCGGACTGGCGTGACCATAGCTCGGCATAAAGCCCGCCGGAAGCGACAAGCTCGGCATGGGTGCCCTGTTCGATGATACGGCCCTTGTCCATCACGATCAGCCGGTCGAGCGCAGCAATCGTCGACAGGCGATGGGCGATCGCCAGCACCGTCTTGCCCTTCATAAGTTCGTCCAGATTGGACTGGATCGCTGCTTCGACTTCCGAATCGAGCGCCGACGTCGCCTCGTCCAGCACCAGGATCGGCGCGTCCTTCAGCATCACGCGGGCAATGGCGATACGCTGCCGCTGGCCGCCTGAGAGTTTCACTCCGCGTTCACCGACATGCGCGTCAAATCCCTTGCGGCCGCGCTGGTCCTCCAGCGCGCGGATGAAACCTTCCGCCTCCGCGCGCCGTGCTGCCGTCAGAAGCTGCGCGTCCGTGGCGTCCTGCCGCCCGAACAGGATGTTGTCGCGAATGGACCGGTGCAGGAGCGAGGTATCCTGCGTCACCATGCCGATCTGCGCCCTGAGCGATTCCTGGGTGACCTTGGCGATATCCTGCCCGTCGATCAGGATGCGCCCGCTCTCGACATCGTAGAAGCGCAAAAGCAGGTTGACGAGCGTCGATTTCCCGGCCCCGGAGCGGCCGACGATGCCGACCTTTTCCCCCGGCGCGATCGTCAGGTTCAGCGTGTCGATCACGCCCTTGCCCCGGCCATAGTGGAAACTGACATTCTCGAAACGGATTTCCGGACGCGTGACGACGAGATCCGTCGCATCCTTCGCATCCGTCAGGCCGATCGGCTGGGAGATCAGTTCGGCGGCATTCTGCACGGTACCGAAATTGCGCATGATGCCATTGAACTGCGTCATCAGGCGCCCGAGCAGGAAATTCAAGCGCAACACCAGCGCCAATGTGAAGGCAACGGCACCGGAACTGATGCGCCCATCCAGCCAGAGATGAATGCAAAGTGCCGCCATGCTGGTGATCATGATGCCGGAGAGCAGCGCCATCGAGGCGCGCACGCCGGTGATGAAGCGCGTGAACATCATCGTCGTCGACTGGAAGGTGTCGAAGCCTTCCCGCATATAGCGGTCGTTCACCTCGTCGCGGCCGAAGAGCCGAAGCGTCTGAATGTTGCTGTAGCTGTCCACCATGCGGCCGTTCAGCATGGAAGCGGCCTCCGCCGTTTCGCGCGAATGATAGCGGATGCGCGGCACGAAATAACGGGCGAGGAAGGAAAAGATCACCACCCAGGCGACGACGATCATCGCCAAGCGCCAGTCCAGCCCGCCGATCAGCGTCAGCATCGAGACCGCATAGATCAGGACGAACCAGACGCTTTCCATCAGCGAGGTGACGAGATCGCCCGCCGACTGCCCTCCGGACCACACCTTGGTGACGATGCGGCCGGCAAAATCGTTCTGGAAGAAGGAAATCGATTGCCGCGCCACATGCTGGTACGACTGCCAGCGCACGAGATTGTAGAAGCCCGGGGTGATGATCTGCTGGTCCACCAGCGCGGTCGCCATGGTAATCAGGAAGCGCACGAGGCCGATCAGCACCAGCATGCCCGCCAGTTCCCATCCGTGCGTGGCCAGAAGTCCGCTCCAGCCGTCTGCCTTGTTGACGGTTGCCAGGATATCCACCAGCCGGCCGACGAACCAGAAGAGCGCCGCCTCGATGGCCGCTGTCATGCCGCCCAGCACCAGCATCGCAAGGAAGGGGAATTTGGCCTGGCGCGCGTAGAACCAGATGAAGGCGATGGTGCCCTTTGGCGGCCTCAGATCGGCACGCGGCGCAAAGGGCTGGATACGGTCTTCAAAGAAGCGGAACAGGGCGTCGATCATAAGATGGGTATAGGCCGTTTCGCGCCTGCAACAAGCCGGCCCCCGCCTTAAATCTTTGCAATCTTCGATCCGACCGCGACAGGTTTATTGATAATGGCGACCGTAAATCGCGTGGTAACGCTGGTTGGCAGCAAGCGGGGCAACGGCATTGATCACCAGCTTTTCGTCCTCGGTCAGTTCCGCTCGCTGTAGCGCGAGCCGTGCGCTGCCGTAAAGCTGCGCGGGCGATGCCGTGCCGTAGGCCGTCGCACAACCGAAACGGCAGTTGAGCGCCGGCAGATCCTTGACGGTTCGCCGAGCGTGGCCGAGCGCCCCATCCACCACATGGCGGAGCCGGTTGCTCACATCGATCAGGTGGATCTCGTTGTTGGAATTCAAGAGCAGCCCGAGTTCATCGACCGACATCCAGCAAGCGCTATCATCCTTTCCGATCAATCGACCGGTCTGCTGGCCGATCGTATCGAGCAGGTAGTCGCGCGCCTTGGCCATCGCGGGACTGCGATAGGCATCGAAACCGCTGACGCGGCACAACATCAGGCTGTAACCATCCAGGTGTTGTTCACCGGAATGCAGGGCCTGCAGACGGCTCATCATGGTGGCGCGTTCACCAAGCCCATGGCTGATGATGTTGTCCGGCATGGAGGATGTCGGCGACAGGGCGTGCATCGGCGCGATCACTGCGTCCGGCGCGTCGTCCTTCTGTCCGGCGGGAGCCATGTCCGCCAGCCATTGCGACAACGAGGCCTGCAGTTCGGCAACCGCATTGACCTGCTCGCCGGCCGACTGTTTCAGGAGATTGACCATATGCGCCAACGGCGCGGCGGCCGGCTCGGGCGTCGCCGCCATCACCGCCTGCGCCTTGGCAAGCTGTTCCTCGAACGCCTGCAGCGAGACCTGCATGTCCTTGAGCGACGTCTCGACCTTCGGCAGGACGGGCGCCAGCGCCAGCGCCTCCACCACCTGTTCCGCGGGCTCGAACAGGAAGGGCAGGAAACGATGCGCGAGATCGGTGAGGTCTGCCTGCGACACCGGCCGCTTCAGGTGTTGAAAGCTCCGCTTGAGCTCGGCGTTTTCACCCTTCAAGAGAAGCGAGACCAGGTGAAAATTGGCGGGCGTCAGATCAAGACCCAGGCGGGTCAAAACGACCATCGCCTGACGGCCGATCGAGGCCTCCTTGGTGCTCCCGTACGAAGTGGTCGACATAGGCAAACTCCCGAATCGTGACCGGCTCATCGTAGGCTCCGGACCGATCCAAGAGTTTAAACGTTTCGTTAAAATGCAACGGATGGCCCTCGGAAGGGCCGGAAATGCGGCGGATCACTCCGCCGCTTCCGTCTCCTGCGTGGTCTGGTCGGCAAGAAAACCGCCCGACTGGCGGTTCCACAGGTCCGCATAGATGCCGCCGTGCGAGACGAGTTCGCCATGCGTGCCCTCCTCGATGATCCGGCCCTTGTCGAGCACGATCAGCCGGTCCATCTGGGTCAGCGTCGACAGCCGGTGGGCAATCGCGATCACCGTCTTGTCCTCGATCAGCTTGAACAGGCTCTCCTGGATCGCCGCTTCCACTTCCGAATCCAGCGCCGAGGTGGCTTCGTCGAGGATCAGGATCGGCGCGTCCTTCAGGAAGACACGGGCGATCGCGATCCGCTGCCGCTGGCCGCCGGAAAGCTTCACGCCGCGCTCGCCGACATGCGCGTCGAGCCCCGTGCGGCCCTGCTGGTCGGCAAGCCCCTGGATGAAATCCCAGGCATTGGCCCGCTTGGCGGCCTCGATCACCTCCTCGTCGGTGGCCTCGGGACGGCCATAAGCGATGTTGTCGCGGATCGAGCGGTGCAGAAGCGAGGTATCCTGCGTCACCACGCCGACCAGCGCACGCAGACTATCCTGCGAGACCTGCGCGATATCCTGGCCGTCAATCAGGATGCGTCCCTTCTCGACGTCATAGAAACGCAGCAGCAGGTTCATCAGCGTCGTCTTGCCGGCCCCGGACCGGCCCACGAGCCCAACCTTTTCGCCCGCCTTGATGGTGAGCGAAAAGTCCTCGATGACGCCCTTCTGCTTGCCGTAATGGAAGCGGACATCCTCGTAGACGATCTCGCCGCGCGGTGCGGCAAGCGGCTTGGCCTGCGGTTTGTCCAGGATATCGTGCGGCTTGGTCATCATGCCCATGCCGTCATAGACGGTGCCGATGCTTTCGAACAGCGCCGCCACTTCCCACATGATCCAGTTGGACATGCCGTTGACGCGCATCGACAGGCCGATGGCGACCGCCAGCGCACCGATGCTGACCTCACCGTTCAACCAGAACCAGATGCCGAGGGCTGCCACGGAGAACTGCACGAGCACGTTGTTGATGTCGACTGCGATGTTGAGCAGCGAGATCTGCCGCATCTGGCCGTGCACCGTACCCAGAAACTCGTCCATGCCTTCCTTGGCATAGGTCTCCTCGCGACCGGCATGCGAGAAAAGCTTCACGGTCGCGATGTTGGTGTAGCTGTCGACGATCCGGCCCGTCATCATCGAGCGGGCATCCGCCTGGGCGCTCGAAAGCCGGCGCAGCCGCGGGATGAAGTGTCGGAGGATCAGGATGTAGAAGATCAGCCAGACGAGCAGCGGCAGACCGAGACGCCAGTCGACGGCGGCAACCAGCGCCAGCATCGAGACGAAGAAGCTGATCGCATAAACGAAGACGTCGATGATCTTCATCGCCACGTCGCGCACGGCGAGCGCCGTCTGCATCACCTTCGTCGAGACCCGCCCGGCAAATTCGTTGGCAAAAAAGGTCATCGAATGGCGCAGCAGGAAACGATGCATCTGCCAACGGGCAATCATCGGGAAACTGCCGGCCAGCACCTGGTGCATGGTCAGCGTATGGATGAAACCGATGAGCGGCAGACCGATCAGCAAAAGTGCCGCCATGCCGGCCAGCCGCCAGCCCTCATTGGCGAGGAAGGTGGCACGATCGGCATTGCTCAGCCAGTCGACGATATTGCCGAGGAACTGGTAGAGAAACACCTCGATCACGGCGATGCCCATCGAGCAGAAACCGAGCACCACCAGCCAGGGCCAGACCGGCTTGGTATAATACCAGCAGAAGGCGAACAGGCCCTTGGGCGGCAGTTGCGGCGCGTCTGTCGGATAGGGATTCACGCGCTGTTCAAACCAGGCAAACATCAGGATGCTCCGTCAATCGGGACCGTCGCGACCGACCCTCGCGCAAGCGCGCCAAAAGAAATGGTCGTCAACGGAGGAAATTCAAAGGACGAGGCCGGGTGCCGGCCACGAAAGATAATTTTTGCAGGAGATGTGCGGAAACCGCGAACGCCTCAGGCCAACAGCAACCAGGCTGGGCGGCGGAGGCGCGTCATCACGGTCATATCCATGTCTGCCTCCTTGGCTGGCGTTTCAGATGATCCCGCATTACCAGCAACCATTGTGCTTGAAAAGAGCCAATCGGCTGCGCTTTTCGAGTGCGGCAGCGAATGTGACGGTTGCATCACACCGCCTGTGGATGAGATAGCGGCGCAAAAGCCGCCAAGATCCCTCAAGAGGTCCTGATGAACCAGTTGCGCATCGCTCTCTATCAGCCTGATATTCCGGGAAATACCGGCACGATCCTGCGGCTTGCCGCCTGTCTCGGCCTCAAGGTCGACATCATCGAACCCGCAGGTTTCGTCCTATCGGACAAAAATCTCCGCCGCGCCGGAATGGATTATCTCGCAAGCGTTGCGATGACGCGCCACGTCAACTGGGAAAGCTTCGATGCCTGGCGCAGCGAAGAGGGCCGCCGGCTCGTTCTCGCCTCCACCAAGGCCGCCGCGCGTTACACGGATTTCCGCTTTGCAAGCAACGACATCCTGCTCTTCGGCCGCGAGAGTGCCGGCGTGCCCGACCACGTCCACGACCGTTCCGATGCCCGCCTGATCATTCCCATGGTGGAGGGGCAAAGATCGATCAACGTGGCGATGTCGGCGGCAATGATGGCCGGCGAGGCCATGCGGCAAATCGCCTGGGGCTGACGATACAGCCTGAAGTGGCGTTGGCAGATCCCGATCTTTATGCAAAGATGCTGAAACGAATGCATGCCATGAACACTCCCAGCCTTAAGAGAGACGGATCATGTTCCCCACCGCATTCACCCACGGCGTCACCCAGTTTGCCCGAACTTTAAGCCTTCCCGAACGGATTCAGCACTCCCCCGTGCGCAATCTGACCCTGGAGGCATTACGGCGCCGCAATACCTCGCTGGACGCCATGTTCTACGACGTGAAAACGGTCACGGCGGAAGAAGTATTTTATATCAGCGGTTGTCTTGCCGCCGAGGGCGCGATCCTCATCGTGCCGCCCACCGGCGGCCCGCCCCTGACGCTCTGCGACACGATCGACGACTTCATCATGGGCGGCGGTCGTACGATCGACGCGCTGGTGGTAGCCGGCGTCGGCAGTTCGGCGCTCGGTTCCGCAGCACTCGCCCGCAATGTCGCCGATGCGATCGGCAAACCGGTCGCGGCCGTCATTTCCGGCTACGGTCTCGCCGACGTGGTAACCGAGGCGATGGGCGGCTATTTCCTGTTCGGTGCGCTGAACAGCGTTCGCCACTCTTTCGAGATCCTCGACGAATTCTTCGGACGGCCGCAATTTGGCGCCGCCACCCGGCTTTCGTCGGAACGCCTGCAGGAGCGCAGCCTCGACACCCAGACGGTGCGCGCGCTGCTCAGCGATCCCCGCCTGTCATTTTCGCTGCTGGTCGGCCATTCGAAGGGCAACCTAGTCATTTCCGAGGCGCTCTACAATCTGGTCAAGGAAGAACGGAGCGCGGCCGAAAAGCTCGCCGCGCGGGCAACCGTCATCACGCTCAGCGCCCGTATCGCCATGCCGCCGATGTTCAAGTCGGTGATCGACGTGATGGGCGAATGGGACTGGTTCGGTGAACTGAACTCCCGGCGTTTCCTCGATACCGACGAGATCGTGCCGAACGCCCTGCATCACACCAATACGGACCTGCCAAACCACCTGCCGGTGACCGACGTGGTGCACAAGATCATGGCAAGGGCGATCAATCGCACGGCGAGCAACACAAACGAACCGCTGCCCGCCGAACCGGAAATGAGCGAAGCAGCCCCGCTATCGCTTCCGGTCGTCGTCGAGGAAGCACCGTTGCCGGTCGTGGTTGCCGAGCCCTCGGTTCCGGCGCCCGTGTTTGCCGCGCCCCTGCCCGAACCCGCATCGCCTCCCGACATGCAGGACACCGTCGAGGAAGACGTGCTGCCGATGGCTGTGACCGAGATGCCCGTCCCAATCGCAGCCGAACCGGTGCTCACACCGCCGCCGGCAGACAAGCCGGCGGCCACCAGACGGGCCGCGCGCAGCCGCAAACGCTGAACACCGGCCCGGTCGTTCACTCGCCGGGCCTCCATCAGCCGGGCCTCCATCAACGGATGATGAACGTGAAAATGCCGGCGGGTTTCCCCACCGGCATTTTCGGGTCTGGCGGGCGAGAGGAAGAGACGACAAGGGACTAGAAAGTCTTCCCTCTCTCACCCGCCAAGGCAAACTGCTCACATCAGGCGAAAATCTTCAGACTTGCCGCCATCGATGTGTTGGTGATGTTGAGACCGATGGTCTGCAACTGCTGCTGCACCGAAAGCGAAGCCAGGCGAGCAGACTCCTCTTCGAGATTGGCATCGACCATCGTGCCGATCCCGATCTGGGTCACGTCCTGAAGGTTGGCGAGGAAATCGGCGTTCGTGTCGATCCGGCTGCTTGTTGCGCCGATCGTAGCCCCTCCATCCGTCATTCCCTTCATCATGCTGTTCATGGCGGAGATCATGCCGTCGATCTCGTCATCCGTCGTCGTGCTCGACAGGCCGATCTCGCGGGCAGAACCGCCGGCCGGCGTCGTCGAGCCGGCATCGAGGAGGTAATAATCGTAAGCCGACCCGGACTTGGTGATGCCGGAATAGGAACGCGTCAAAAGACCGTCGCTTGCATCACCTTCCGCCACAAGGTTGGATTGGCTGCGGTCGAAGTTGATGACATTGACCGAAACATCCCCACGCGCATTGCTAGTGACGGAACCGACCATGCTCTCCATCTTCGGGCTTTCGCTCGCCGATGTCTTCAGCCAGTTCTGACCGTTGAAGGAGCTCGAGTCGACGACCGTGCCAAGCTGTTCTTTCAGCTGCGTAATTTCGGAATTCAGCACATCCTTGTCGACGCCCGGCGTCTTCGCCAGGATCAGTTTCGACTGGATCTCCGACATGATCTCGCTGGCATGGGCCATGCCGACGGCAGCCGTATCGGCGATCGCGGCGGAAAAGGCCTGCGCATCCTCGGCGCTCGACAGCGAGAGATTGGTCGACTTCATGGTCGTGGCGATCGACCAGTAAGCCGCATTGTCCGATGCCGACTGCACCTCTCGTCCCGACGCGACACGCGTCGTGCTTTCGCTCAACGCCCGCGTCGTCCCGCCCAGCAGGGAGAGCGCGGAAGCTGCTGTCGAATTGACTGAGGTCGATACCATCTACACCCCTTAAACCTGTCCTAAAGCGAGAATGTTTCTCGCCCACACGAACAGGTTTTAACGTGCAGGTTTTGCGGTTCGCTTTCACGAGATCTTAGAATTTTAGCAAAGGCCGTAATTCCATCAGAATCGGCGGGGCACAAGCCGGCTATCGGATTTCGCCATCAGTCGGCGGTCGGCAACCGCCGCATGGTGAATTCGATCTTGTCGCCGTCCAGCTGCCGCCAGCTTTCCACTTCCGTCCAGTAGGCGGCCTTGGGGAAGGCATCGAACCATTCCTGCGCCTTCTGGCGCGCATCGTCCCGGGGGAGCGTGTAGGTTTGCCGAACGAACAGTCCCTGCGCATCACCGGCCTTCTCCTGGCGGTGGCGATCGATCCTGCGCTTCAGCCCGGCAAGCGGCGGTGGTGAGAACTTTGCCATACGTTCTACCTCTGAGGATGGCAGGTAGTTTGGCACAAGCAGCGGCATGAGTCGAATCGGCTGTGCCAACCTGTCCGGTTGCACCGGGACCAAGCCTTGGCTAAAGCCCAGAGCGTGACACGAACACAGAGGCGGCCGGCCCGGACCGTCTTGAGATATCAGAGGATGGGAAGCCCATGGAAAGACCGCAGATCCCCGTTGGCCTGCCGGATGATATCGAGGAGAAGAAGGCTTCCGCCCGCGCCTGGTTCGAACACCTGCGTGACGAGATCTGTACCACCTTCGAGGCACTGGAAGATGCGTTCTCCGGTTCCGACCGGCCGGCCGGCCGCTTTACGCGCAAAGCCTGGCTGCGGGAGGATGGCAAGGGTGGCGGCGGCGTGATGTCGATGATGGAGGGTCGCGTCTTCGAAAAGGTCGGCGTGCACACCTCCACCGTCCATGGCGAGTTTTCCGAGGAATTCCGCAAGCAGATGCCAGGCGCGACCGAAGATCCGCGGTTCTGGGCCTCGGGCATCTCGCTGATCGCCCATCCGGTCAATCCCAGCGTCCCGACCGTGCATATGAACACCCGCATGGTGGCGACCACCGGCCTGTGGTTTGGCGGCGGGGCGGACTTGACGCCCATGTTGAACCGCCGCCGCTCGCAGGACGACATCGACACGCAAACCTTCCACAGCGCGATGGAGGAGGTCTGTCGACGGCACGAGACCGTTGCCGATTACGACCGGTACAAGGCCTGGTGCGACGAATATTTCTTCCTGCAGCATCGCAACGAACCGCGCGGCATCGGTGGCATTTTCTTCGACTGGCTGTATCCCGAGGAACACAAAGGCGGTTGGCAGGCCAATTTCGACTTCGTCCAGGATGTGGGACGCGCCTTCCACGCCGTCTATCCGAAGATCGTCCGCGCCAACCTCGACACGCCGGTCACGGACGCGGACCGGGACGAGCAGTTGGTGCGGCGCGGGCGCTACGTGGAGTTCAACCTGTTGTACGACCGCGGCACGATTTTCGGCCTGAAAACCGGCGGCAATGTCGAGTCGATCCTGTCATCCCTGCCGCCCCTCGTGCGCTGGCCGTAAGAACTGGCCAAAAGAGCACATCCGGCGAAAATGTGACACTCTGTTGAGTTGACATTTGACATATCCGAATCAAGCTTCCGGTGGTAGTTTTCAACGAACTGCACCGGAGGAGGATGTCATGGTTACATCGAGGAGCGTGCCAGTATCCACCGCGCCAGTACCAACGGGTACAGATAAGGCGCGTTTGATCGAAACCCCTGAAATGATCGACAGGATGGCCGCCGAGCTTCGTGCCCGCAGCGACACCGACCTGCCACATTCGTTTTATGTCGAGCAGGTGCGCCGGCAAGTGGCCGGCGAGGCGCGCACGACATCGGCTGCGGCCAATGACGCCGGAACGGCCGATCAACGCGCCGGCCAGGCGCATCCGTCGGTCTTTCACGCCTGGGCCCTGTCGGATTAGACCGTTTGCGGCATCAGCCACGGGAACACAGCCGATCCTGATCCGTTGAGCCATGGGGGCGGACCGTTTGGAGGAAACGGAATGCCCATCATCAACGGATGGAGGCTCCTATGCGACGTTTCGAATGTGGAACTCTGGTCCCGGGATGCGATTGGCACACCCGGGCAGATGAGGATGCGGAAGTGGTGCGCCGCGCGGTCGAGCACATGCGCTCGGTCCACGGCGAGACCTATATCCGTGAGAACATGATCGACAACATCAAGGCGCGGATCCGCAGCGACGATCCGGCCAAGGCATCCGCCTGAACCGGATCGGCGACGCTCCATTGCGGGCCTCTCAGGCCTGTTGATCGATCATGTCCTTCAGCCGGGCGGCAAGCGCTGCCCGGTTAAGCGCGAAATTGCGCTCCACCCAGAGGCTCTCAAGCTCCCGCAGCAACTCGCCAACCCGCGGGCCGGCCGGCACGCCGGCCTCCATCACATCGCTGCCGCCGAGCGGAAAACTCGGCTTTTCGAACCGTTCGGCACGCGCCAGAAGCGTCGAAAGTTTCGCTGCCTTCAGCATGTCCTGATCATTGCCGACGGCGCTTGCTCGCGCCGACGCCAAAGCGAGCCTGAGCCGCATCAAAAGCCCCGGCTTGCCATGCCGATAAAGCAGACGATCGAGCGCGGTTTCGGCCAGGTCCACCGTTACCTGCGGCGCCTGTGCCCATTGCAGCAGCCGCTCGCTTTCGGCATTCGACATCCGCAGACGCTTGGCAAGCGCCACCACACGTTCCGTATCCGGCGGAATGATCGCGGCCAGCCGCAAGAGCGGATCCGGCGTCCAGGACAGCGCCTGTTCGGTCGCCACCAGCCCGTGAATGGCATCGATGCCCCATTTTTCCGTTTCCGGCAGGATGACGGTCAGCACGCCGGAGGTGCGCATCCACAACAAGGCGCGTGCCGGATCGGGCGCGGCAAAGAGCTTGCGCATTTCGGTCCAGACACGTTCGGCCGACAGATGATCCAGCCGATCCTTCGCTTTGGCCGAAGCGCGCAGCCCGTCGGCATCCGGCCGTCCGGAGCCGTAATAGGCAAAAAAGCGGAAGAAGCGCAGAACGCGCAGGTAATCCTCGGCAATACGGACAGAGGCGTCACCGATAAACCGAATGGTGCGGCTTTCGATATCCTTAAGGCCGCCGACGAGGTCGATCACCGCGCCGTCCGCCGTTACATAGAGCGCGTTCATGGTGAAATCGCGTCGCTCCGCATCCGCCTGCCAGTCGGTCCCGAAGGCGACCGTCGCGTGGCGTCCATCGGTCGCCACATCGCTGCGCAGCGTCGTCACCTCGAAACCGCGGCCGTCGATGACGAGCGTCACGGTGCCGTGGTCGATGCCGGTCGGCACCGCCTTGATGCCGGCCTTTTTCGCCCGTGCCATCACCTCGTCCGGCAAATTGGTGGTAGCGAAATCGGCATCCGAAATCGGCAATCCCATCAGCGCGTTGCGCACAGCGCCGCCGACGATCCGCCCCTCCCCGCCATCGGCGTTCAGGAGTGAAAACACCGCCTGCACGGCGGGATCGGTGAGCCAGGTCTGACCGGCGAGGCTCGTCATCGGTATAACCTTTCGTAAAGTGTTCTCAGGATTCCGGCGGTAATGCCCCAGATATGCCAGTCGCGATAGGGCATGACGTAGAAATGCCGGATCGCGCCCTGCCATTCCCGGCTGCCCTGGCTGTGATTGGCCGGATCCATCAGGAAGGAGAGCGGCACCTCGAAGGCGTGTTCCACCTCGGTGGGATTGAGCGTCAGATCGAAACCGCGCTGGACGACGGCAAGCACCGGGGTGATGCGAAAACCGCTCGCGGCAAAATAATCCGGCAGCCGGCCGACCGGCTCGACGAAACGGCGGTCAAGACCGATCTCCTCCTCCGCCTCGCGCAGTGCCGCGGTTTCCGGCCCGCCATCCTCCGGATCGATCGCTCCGCCCGGAAAGGCGATCTGGCCGGAATGTTTGCGCAGCCCCGTGGTGCGTTGGGTGAGGATGATCTTTGCGCCATCCTCGTCATCGACGACCGGGATCAGCACCGCCGCATCCTTCAGCGCAAGCCCCTCGACATGCTGGACGATGCCGGGGTTCAGGAGATGATCGCCATGATCATGCACGGCATCCGCCAGCGCCGCACCCCTCTGGTTCTGGGCACGGCGGCGAAAATCCGCAGCGGTAAACAGCGGTGGCTGCACAAGGACATCACTCATCGGGCAGCTATATCCAGTTCGTCCGCCGGCATGACGGGAAAGACGGCGCCACCGGAGCGGAGGGCAAACATCGCCACGCCATCCACCTCGATCACCTCGCCAAGCTCCACGAGATCATACATCACGGCCCGTGACACCAACGCCTCCAGCCGGCCGCGGACATGCACATAGGGCTTCAGCTGGCGCTCTTCGCCGACGATCTTGAAACGCAACGGATGCTCTTCGCCGGCCTCGACGACATCGCCGAGATTGGTCCGGAAGGTGATCACGGGAACGTCTTCACGCAACGTCACGGTCATTTCAACGGCAAGGAAAGGTGCATCCTCGACGCGAATTCCGACTTTTTCCACAGGCGTGACGAGATAGGTTTTGCCATCCTCGTCCTTGCGCAGGACGGTGGAAAACAGGCGCACCAGCGCCGGCCGGCCAATCGGCGTTCCGAGATAGAACCAGGTACCGTCCGCGCGGATTTCCATGTCCAGATCCCCGCAAAACGGGGGATTCCAACGTTCTACGGGGGGCAAACCCCGCTTGCCGTCACCCGTTTGCTCGGCCGCACGCGCAATCATCGCAGCAAGGCCTGCAGCATCCGTCGCGGTGTTTATCGTTTCGCCTGCCATAATTTCATTCATGGTTGCCATGTATGCGCGTCTCTCTCACGAGATAGTCATTTCGATCGTTCTTGTCAGCGGCTGGCGTGGGAATAAGTTCAAGAGCACGATGTGATCGTGCCACAGAAGCGATTCGCGATCCCCGGCAGGACGCCGGTGAGAAAGCCTGATGGAGACCGACATGGGCGTCATGACTTCCACCGAAACTCCACTCGACGAGAAGGCGATCATTGCCGCGGCCGAACAGGCTCTCTCCGATATCGCCGCCATTCGCGCCGAAGTCGGCAAGGTCATCTTCGGCCAGGAACAGGTGGTGGAGAACACCCTGATCGCGGTCCTCTCCGGCGGCCATGCGCTGCTCGTCGGTGTGCCGGGCCTTGCCAAGACCAAACTCGTGACGACGCTCGGCGCAGTCCTCGGGCTCGATGCCAACCGTATCCAGTTCACGCCCGACCTGATGCCGTCGGACATTCTCGGCACGGAAGTGATGGACCAAGACGAAACGGGCCGCCGCTCCTTCCGGTTCGTGAAAGGGCCGGTCTTCGCCCAGCTGCTGATGGCCGACGAAATCAACCGTGCCTCGCCGCGCACCCAGTCGGCGCTGCTGCAGTCCATGCAGGAATACCACATCACGGTGGCCGGCCAGCGTTATGATCTGCCCGCCCCCTTCCATGTGCTGGCAACCCAGAACCCGCTGGAACAGGAAGGCACCTATCCGCTGCCGGAAGCCCAGCTCGACCGCTTCCTGCTGCAGGTGGATGTGCTTTATCCCGATCTCGCAGCCGAACGGCAGATCCTGCTCGAAACAACCGGCATTTCCGAAGCCAAGCCGCGCGGCGTGATCAATGCGCCACGGCTGCAGGAGATCCAGAGCCTGATCCGCCAGATGCCGGTCAGCGACAGCGTCGTCGATGCGATCCTCTCGCTCGTGCGCTCGGCGCGTCCCGGCCAGGGCAACACGCTGACCGACCGGCATGTGGCCTGGGGCCCCGGCCCGCGTGCGGGCCAGGCGCTGATGCTCTGTGCCCGCGCCCGGGCGCTTTACGAGGGACGACTCGCACCGTCGATCGACGACGTGCACGCCCTTGCCGAGCCGGTGCTCGAACACCGAATGGCGCTGGCTTTTGCGGCGCGCGCGGAAGGCATGAGCGTGCGTGACGTGATCCAGGGACTGGTCAAGCAGGCGCGCGGCTAACGCCGGGCGCGGCCCATACGAACAGACGAAATCAAAGGAGCAGGCGTGGCATCATCCATCGGCCAGATCGTTCCGCAGACCCCCGGCAGCGAGGTGCTGGCACGCGCACGGCAGCGGGCCATCCTGGTGCCGGACTGCATGGTCGAGGCGCGCCGCATTGCCAATACCGTGATTGCCGGCTGGCACGGTCGTCGCAAACGCGGCATCGGCGAAAATTTCTGGCAGTTCCGCCCTTATTCGGAAGGTGAAAGCCTGGCCCGCATCGACTGGCGCCGTTCCGCCCGCGATGACCATACCTATGTCCGCGACCGGGAATGGGAGGCCGCCCACACCGTCTGGCTCTGGGCCGACATGTCTGCCTCGATGATGTACAAATCGACCTATGGCACGGTGTCGAAGGAAAGCCGCGCGCTGGTGCTGATGCTGGCGCTGGCGGAAATCCTGGCGCGCTCCGGTGAACGCATCGGCTGCCCCGGCGTGATGGAGCCGGTCGCCGCCCGCAATGCCGCCGAACGCCTGGCGACCGCCATCATGCATGCCCCGCCGACCGCCGGCATGCCGGAGACCGGCATGATCCGCGGGGCAAGCGATATCGTGCTGATCGGCGATTTTCTCGATGATGCCGACCGGATCATGGAGCGCATCACGCCGCTTGCCCGCCGCAACCTGCGCGGACATGTGGTGGAGGTGGCCGATCCCGCCGAAGAGATCTTCCCCTATAGCGGCCGCACCGAGTTCACCGATCCGGAAACCGGCGAAAAGCTGGTCTCCGGCCGCGCCGAGACGCTGAAGGAAGACTACCAGCGCGCCTATCTGGCGCGCCGCGAAAACCTCGGTCAGTCGCTGCGCCACATGGGCTGGAACTTCGTTTTCCATCGCACCGATCATCTCGCATCCGAGGCACTCGCCGCCATTCACGGTTATCTGTCGGGCAATCCACCCGTTTTGTCGGGAGCGCGCGCATGAGTGCCCTCGCCTTTGCCAGCCCCGCCATCCTGATCGCGCTCGTGGCGCTTCCAGCCATCTGGTGGCTGCTGCGGCTCACCCCGCCGCGCCCGAAGGCCGAAGTGTTTCCGCCGCTTGCCATCCTTGCCTCCGTGCTGAAACGCCAGGAAACCCCGGCGAAAAGCCCCTGGTGGCTGACGCTCCTGCGCATGCTGATGGCCGCGGCCCTGATCTTTGCGATTGCCGATCCGGTTCTCAACCCGCGCACCGGTTCGCTGTCGACCGCCGGACCGCTGGCGATCATCGTCGACAACAGCTGGTCGACGGCGCGCGACTGGGAACGGCGGGTGGAAACCGCCGACATCATGATCGGCGACGCGGAAAATGCCGACCTGCCGGTCGCGATCGTCTTCACCGCCGATCCCACCCATGACGCCGTGCCAGGGAGTGCCGCCGCCGCCCGCGAAAAGCTGATGGCGGCACGACCGAAACCGCTGGTGCCGGAGCGCGAACGGGCCGCCGCGGCGCTGACCGAAGCCTTCAACGGTACCCGCCCCGGTACCGTCGCATTTCTGTCGGATGGTGTGGCGACGCCACAGGATACCGACATGATGTCCGCTCTCGAAAGCCTCTCGCCTGCCGACCTGCGCCTGATCGAGGGCGATGGCGGTCAGGCACTGGCGCTAACAGGCGCCACCAACAATGCCGGCGCGATGAGCGTTACGGCCGCGCGGCTGACGCGCGACGCGTCCGCGACCTATACCGTCAACGCGCTCGACCAGCAGGGCCGCTCGCTGGCAAGCGGTGAACTGTCTTTTGCCGCAGGCGCCGCCACGGCAACAGCGGAGATTGCCGCGCCCTTCGAACTGCGCAACGATTTTGCACGGCTTTCGATCGACAACGGCGCAAGCGCCGGAGCCGTCCACCTGCTGGACGATGGTTTCAAGCGCCGTCGTGTGGCGCTGATTGCCGGCGATGGCGGCAACGACCTGCAGCCGCTGCTCCTGCCGCTTTATTACATCAGCCGCGCACTGCAGCCTTATGCCGATCTCATCGAACCGAAGAGCGCCGATCTCTCCGCCTCGATCCCCGATATCCTGCAGCAGAACCCGTCCGCGATCATCATGGCCGATATCGGCCGTCTGCCGGCCGAGACCTATGAGCCGCTGCAGCGCTGGATTGCCCGCGGCGGGATGCTGATCCGGTTTGCCGGCCCGCGCCTCGCCGCTGCCCCGACCGATGATCCGCTGGTGCCGGTCATCCTGCGCCGCGGCGAACGCGCGCTCGGCGGCGCACTCTCCTGGGCCGAACCGCAACCGCTGGCGGATTTCCCGACCTTCGGGCCTTTTGCCGGCATGCCGCGCGCCACAGATGTGACCGTGAAACGGCAGGTTCTTGCCGAACCGACACCGGATCTTGCCGAACGGACCTGGGCCAGCCTGGCCGACGGCACGCCCTTGGTGACGACGCAGCAGATCGATGCAGGCCGCATCGTGCTCTTCCATGTCAGTGCGGAAGCGACCTGGTCCGACCTGCCGCTGTCGGGCACCTTCGTCGAGATGCTGCGCCGGATCGTGCAGCTGTCCCGCGCCGGCGGCGCACAGAGCAATGCGCAGACATCGGAAACCGCCGCCTCCCTGCCGCCCTATCGACTGCTGAACGCGACCGGCGTGTTGACAGCCGAAACGGCCGCGGCAAAACCGATCACGGTGAGTGCTGGCCAGGTGCCTGTCGCAAGCCTTGACCATCCGCCCGGTCTTTACGGCTCGGAAGACGGATTTACCGCCGTCAATCTTCTGCCTGCGGATGCGCAGCTGAACCCGGTCGCTCTCGACGGAGCCGGAATGAACGTTGCCCGCGAGGCGTTGGTCGGACGCGAGGCGATCTCCTTGCGCCCTGCCCTCTTCACCGCAGCCCTGATCATGCTCCTGATCGACAGCCTGATCGTGCTCGTCATGAACGGCGCCTTTGCCCGCACCCCGCGGGCGGCCCGCTCCACGGCGGCCATGCTGATGCTTGCCCTCCTTCCCTTCGCCCTCACGCCGAACGAAAGCCGGGCGCAGGATCTGAAGCCGGGCGATGAACAGGCGCTGGAGCGGCTGGATACCACGCACCTTGCCTATGTCGTGACCGGCGAAGCCGATGTCGACCGCCTGTCGGAACAGGGGCTGGAAGGTCTCAGCCAGTTCCTCACCTACCGCACCACGCTGGAACCCGGCGCCCCGGTCGGCCTCGACATCAGCCGGGACGAGCTCTCCTTCTACCCGATCATCTACTGGCCGATTTCGGCCAGCGCGCCGATGCCGACCCAGGCGGCGATTTCCCGCATCGATGCCTATATGCGCAATGGCGGCACCGTGCTGTTCGACACGCGCGACCAGCTGAACACGCTCGATGCCGGCGGAGCGCCGAGTGCCAACGGCCAGCGGCTTCAGGAAATTCTTGCCAATATCGACATCCCGCCGCTGGAGCCGACGCCGGAAGACCATGTGCTGACGCGCACCTTCTATCTCCTGTCGTCCTTCCCCGGCCGTTATTCCGGCAGCCCGCTCTGGGTCGAGGCACGTCAGGATGCCCGCAATTCCGGCAGCCAGCTTTCCTCGACCGGTGATGGCGTGACGCCGCTTCTGATCACCGGCAATGATTTCGCCGGCGCCTGGGCGATCGACGACTCGGGTCGTGCCGTGCTGCCAACGGTGCCGCCGGATGAGATGCAGCGCGAATATGCCTACCGCGCCGGCGTCAACATCATGATGTACATGCTGACCGGCAATTACAAGGCCGACCAGGTGCATGTGCCGGCGCTGCTTGAACGGCTGGGACAATAGGAGCGCGATGATGGACATTCAGTTTGCGCCCTTCCTCCCGCTGCCCGTCCTCGCCGTGCTCGCCGTATTCGCGGCGATCCTCGTTGTCCTTTCCCTGTGGCGGGGCCTGCGCGGCAGTCTTTTGCGCGCCCTGGCACTGGCGGCGCTGCTGCTTGCACTCACCAATCCGACGCTGACCCAGGAAGACCGCGAACAGCTGTCGACCATCGTTCCCGTCATTGTCGACCGGTCGCAGAGCCAGGACACGCCGGAACGGGTGGCGCAGACGGACGAGGCCCTGAAACAGCTTCAGGACCGCTTCTCGCGTTTTCCACGCATCGAAACCCGCGTCGTCGAGGTGCGGGACGACGAAAATTCCGACACGCCCTCCACACGACTGTTCTCCTCGCTTTCGACCGCGACCGCCGATGTGCCGCCGGGCCGCGTCGGAGGCGCCGTCTTTCTCACCGATGGCCAGATCCACGATCTGCCGGGCGTTGACCAGACCCTGCCCTTCAACGCACCGATCCACGGCCTGATCACCGGCCGCGCCAACGAATTCGACCGCCGTGTCGAGGTGGTGCGCGCGCCGCGCTTCGGCATTGTCGGCGAAGAACAGCAGATGACGCTCCGGGTGTTTGATGACGGTCGTGCCCAGGGTGGCGCAGCACCCGTCACCGTGCGCATGAACGGCGAGATCATCGCCAACCTGCAGGCGACACCCGGCGCACCGATCCCGTTCAGCTTCACCGTGCCGCGCGGCGGCAGCAATGTGATGGAATTTTCCGTTGCCGAACTGCCGGGCGAGGTGACGACCGCCAACAACCGCGCCGTCCACGTGATCGACGGTATCCGCCAGAACCTGCGCGTGCTGCTCGTCTCCGGTGAACCGCATGCCGGCGAACGGGCCTGGCGCAACCTGTTGAAATCCGACGCCTCGGTCGACCTGGTGCATTTCACCATTCTGCGTCCGCCGGAAAAACAGGATGGCACCCCGATCAACGAACTGTCGCTGATCGCCTTCCCGACACGCGAATTGTTCGTCGAAAAGATCAACGATTTCGACCTGATCATCTTCGACCGCTACCAGCACCGCGGCGTGCTGCCGATTCTCTATTACGATTACATCGCCCAGTATGTCGAAAACGGCGGCGCACTGCTGATCGCCGCAGGCCCAGAACATGCCGGTCGCGATTCGATTGCGTCCACGCCGCTCGCGACCGTCCTGCCGGCAGCGCCAACAGGCGACGTACATCAGGCCGGTTTCTTCCCGCGCCTCTCCGATCTCGGCAAAAAACACCCGGTCACCCGCGGTCTCGATGGCTCCGGCAGCGAACCGCCCGCCTGGGGCCGCTGGTTCCGCACCATCGATGTCACCCAGCCGCAAGGCGAAACCGTGATGCAAGGTGACGGCAACCGCCCGCTTCTGGTGCTCAGTCGCGAGGGTGAAGGCCGCGTCGCCATGCTTCTCTCCGACCAGGGCTGGCTCTGGGCCCGCGGTTTCGAAGGCGGCGGCCCGCATGTGGCGCTCTATCGCCGCATCGCGCACTGGCTGATGAAGGAACCGGAACTGGAGGAAGAGGCGCTGACCGCACGCGCCGTCGGCCGCACGCTGGAGGCCACCCGCCAGACAATCGGCGACGATCCCGGTCCCGCAACGATCCGTTATCCGTCCGGCCGCACCGAAAGCATTCCCTTCACCGCCGCCGGCCCCGGTCTGTATCGCATCGAAAAGCGGATGGAGGAAACCGGCCTGTTCGAAGTCTCGAACGGCGAGTTTTCCACGCTCGTGCATATCGGCACCGTGGACGCCCCGGAGTTCAAGGCGATGATTTCCACCACGGAAACGCTTGCGCCCTATGCTGAAAAGACCCGCGGCCTCGTAACCCGTATCGAGGACGGCGACAGCGTGCAATTGCCCGACATTCTGCCGGTGCGCGGCGAGGTCCGCATCAACGACCCGAACCGCATGGTCATCCGCATGACCGACGAAACCGTGCTGCGCGGCATCGATACCACGCCGCTGTTTGCCGGTTTCGCCGGCCTTGCCGTGCTGCTGATGGCCATCTCCGCGATGTGGTGGCGCGAGGGACGGTGACGTGTAAAAAGACCCGAAAGGAGAAGCTTTCTCCTTTCGGGCTTGTCCCTGTCATCATTGACGACAGGACAGAATGACCCTAATAATCGTTTTTAAACGAATTTGTGACGATGCTGGATGTCAGGCATTACGTTACGCGAGACGGCGCAGATGTGGTTGCCGAATGGCTGCGCGATTTGCGGGACGTGCAGGGCAAGATCGCGATCATTCGCAGGCTGAACCGGATCGAACAGGGCAATCTCGGCGACAGCAAATTCCTGCGCGACGGTATCCATGAACTTCGTATCGACGTCGGTCCTGGCTACCGGGTCTATTACGCGCGCACCGGCAAACAGGTCATCCTGCTTCTCTGTGGCGGGAGCAAACGCACACAGGACGCCGATATCATGCGCGCGCATGCCTTCTGGCGCGACTGGAGCGACCGGACTGATGGTTAGGAGACGAATATCATGAAGGACCGCAGTCATGACGAGTCGATGGAGGAGATCTTCCGAAAGGACCCGGATCTTGCCGCGGCAACGCTGGATGCGATCTTGGCCGAGGGCGATCAGGGCGAACTGCTTGTGACGCTTCGGCAGATGACGAAGGCATTCGGCGGCGTGCCGGCTGTGGCGCGGTCAGCCGAGCTGAACCCGACCCAGCTTTACCGAACCCTGTCGGAGAGCGGCAATCCGGAACTGCGCAGCCTGAGCGCCCTCCTGCGCAGCATGGGGCTGCGCCTTTCCGTCCGTCCTCTGGAAGAAACCACCTCACAGACCTGACCCCTCCCGACTTTCCGCCCGTGCATGCGTCTGCTAAACCGCTGTCGGTGGCTGTTGAGAACCGCGCATATTTGGTGCCGAGACGGGATTACGGCGAATCTGGACGCGGCGGACAGGGCCCTGAGATTATTGCAAAGGTTTTGATGGGGGAGATGAGCGCGGGATGTGGCGTCAGGAGCCCGGAGGGCGACTGAGGCACATCCCGCGCTGCGTCCGTCAATGATAGACTGGCGGAGCGCCGCAAACAGACATCGACCAAAGCTACCAGGCCAATTCGATGTCCAATCCCTCAGGCATCTGTGAGATGACGTGGCTGTCATCACGCAGGACTGCCGACTGGTTCACGGTGAGCGTCATTATAATGGTATTGGCGCATTCCGTCGAGCTTCTCCGATCAATCCCGACGGCGCTTCGAAAGGTGCGCCGCCGCGATGCAAACTGCTCGTTTCTTCCTCTGCGGGCGGTGTCGCGCGCAGGTTCTGCTTTGCCGCCATTGCGATCGGGGTCAGCGCTATTGCGGTTCTGCCTGCGCCCATGCGGCGCGCCGTGACCAGCCTGCGGGCAGCCGGACGGCGCTACCAGAGCACCCGGCCGGGGCGCTTTGCCCATGCCGATCGCTCCCGCCGATATCGGCAGGCTCGCAAAAACGTGACGCATCACTCTCCACCCGTCGTTCCAGAGGGTTCACGACTGAAGGCGTCCACAAACGGCGGCATCGTTGCACCGGGCGATGGCACCGCTGGCGTGGTGTCATCGATCGAGCCGTGGTGCCGGCGCTGCGGCAGCTCTGTGCCGCTGTTCTTTCGCCGCGGCTTCGTGCGTCGCCGGGGGACACACGTGCGTCCATTCGACCATGGAGATCGAACCGATGACCATATCTGCCGAGAAGGAAGCGATGATCCTGCGCCTGTACCACGTTGAGAAGTGGCGCTGCGGCACGATCGCCAAGCAATTGCATTGCCATCACACCACCGTCTTCAGGGTCCTGAAGGACGCGGGCTTGCCTCGACACAGGCCGGTGATCCGCCCCGCCGAGATCGACCTGTACCTGCCGTTTATCCAGCAGACGCTGACCAAATATCCTGACCTGACGTCCAGCCGCCTTTACGGGATGGTGCAGGAGCGCGGCTATAAGGGATCGCCCGACCACTTCCGGCACATGGTGGCGCTGCACCGACCACGGAAGGCGGCGGAAGCTTATCTACGACTACGCACCCTGCCGGGTGAGCAGGGCCAGGTCGACTGGGGTCATTTTGGCCACATCGAGATCGGCAGGGCCCGCCGCCCGCTGATGGCCTTCGTCATGGTGCTATCCTACTCGCGCGACATCTATCTGCGCTTCTTCCTTGATGCCCGCATGGAAAACTTCCTGCGCGGCCATGTCGGCGCATTCAACGACTGGAACAGCCTTCCCAGAGTGCTGCTCTACGACAATCTGAAGTCCGCCGTCCTTGAACGGCAGGGCGATGCCATCCGCTTCCATCCGACATTGTTGGCCTTCGCGGCTCATTATCGCTTCGAACCCCGTCCTGTCGCGGTAGCACGGGGCAACGAGAAAGGCCGTGTCGAGCGCGCCATTCGCCACATCCGGGAAGCCTTCTTCATCGCCCGCACCTTCAAGGACCTCGACGATCTCAATGCCCAGGCCGAACACTGGTGCCGGACCCAGGCTGCCGACAGGCCATGCCCGGAGGACCGGGCAATGACGGTGCGTGAGGCGTTCTCAAAAGAACAGCCCATGCTTCTGCCCTTGCCGGCCAATCCCTATCCCGTCGAGGAGCAGGTGGCCGTGAAGGTTGGCAAGACACCCTACGTGCGCTTCGATCTGAACGATTACTCGGTCCCTCATACGCATGTCCAACGAACACTCACCGTTCGCGCCGATCTCGTCCAGGTCAGGATATTCGACGCCGCCACGATGATCGCCAGCCACCGTCGCAGCTTCGATAGGGGCCAGCAGATCGAGGATCCTCAGCACCTGAAGGCACTCGTCGCCGTCAAGCGCGAGGCACGCCAGCATCGCGGCCTCAATAGCCTGACGCGGGCCGTGCCGGCTTGTCAGAAGCTGATGATGCATGCCGCAGAACGTGGCGCCAATATCGGCGCAATCACCAACGCCATGCTGACGTTGCTCGACCTCTACGGCGCCCAGGAACTCCAGGCGGCCGTCGAAGACGCTTTGCGCGCCGGCGCCTCGCATTCCAAGGCGGTTCGATCAGTGCTCGAACGCCGCCGGATTGCGCGGGGCGCTCCGCCCCCGGTCGAAACCAGGCTGCCCGAGCATGTCCGCAAGAAGGACACGACTGTCATTCCCCACAAGCTCGACCGTTACGATCAACTCACATTGAAAGGAAACGACGATGAATAAGATCGACACCCTGTTCAATCGCGCCAGACAATTGCGCCTTTATGGCCTGACGGCCCATTGGGACGAGATCGCCACACAGGACTGGGTGCCGACCGTGATCCGGTGGGAAGAAGACGAGCGCTCCGACCGCTCGCTGCTGCGACGCATGCGCACCGCCAGGCTCGGCCACTTCAAGCAAATGGCCGACTATGACTGGAAGTGGCCGCGCCGCATCGACCGCGCCACCGTCGAGGAACTGATGACGCTGGCATTCATGAAGGATGCCACCAACATCGTCTTCATCGGTCCGAACGGCGTCGGCAAATCGACGCTCGCCCTCAACATCGCCTACCAGGCACTCATCCGGGGCCATTCGGTCCTGTTCCGCACCGCCAGCGAAATGCTCGGCGAACTCGCCGCCATCGACAGCGATTCCCTGCTGCGCCGCAAGCTTCAGTACTATGCTTCCCATGACGTCCTGCTGATCGACGAGATCGGCTACCTATCCTATTCCAACCGCCATGCCGATCTGCTCTTCGAGCTCATCAGCCGCCGATACGAGAAACGCTCGACCATCGTCACCACCAATAAACCCTTTGCGCAATGGTCGGAGGTCTTTCCGAACGCCGCGTGCGTCGTCAGCCTGGTCGCTCGTCTCGTCCACCACTGCGAAGTCGTCGCGATCGAAGGAGATTCCTATCGCTTCAAGGAAGCCAACGAGCGCTCCATAGCCCAGCGTCAGCAACGCGCCAGTCACCAATCCGGCGAAACAGAGCCCGCATCATGACCGAAAAGACGCACCACTCTTCAGGTCTCAAGCGTGGCCTGCCAATCCTCATCAGTGCCGAATGGACCCCCGAGCAGGCATGGGCCGTCTTCGAACTCCTCGATGATCTGCGCGACGCCATCTGGAACCATTACGCCCCTGACATCCAGCACATGGTCCAAAACCAACAAGCTTCCGACGATAATCAAGATTAGCAACACTGAAGGCGGCTTCTTCAGCCGCTTTCAAAGTTCTCAATCCTCGGCACCATTTATCCGCGCTTTTGGACAGCCGCCAACAACCGCGCATCCGATCTCACGGAGGCGCAGACAACGCATGGCTTACGACCTGACGGTGACCGACGCGATCACACCGGAGGACGAAAAGGCGATCGAAGCGCCGCTCGTCGCCTACAATATCGCGACCTTTGGCAAGAGCGACAAACGTGACCTCTCCATCCCCCTGCGCAATGCGGAGGGCAACGTCGAGGGTGGGCTGGTCGGTTATACCGCGCGTGGCTGGCTTTATGTCCGGCTGCTGTTCATTCCCGAGGCGATGCGCGGCCAGGGTCTTGCGCCCCGGCTGCTGCAACTGGCCGAAGATGAGGCGAAACGGCGTGGCTGCATCGGCGCCTATCTCGACACGATGAACCCGCAGGCGCTCAAGATCTATCAACGTTGCGGTTATGCGCTCATAGGACAACACGGACCTCTGACCGGCGACATGACGATCTCCTGGCTGCACAAGCGCTTCGAGACGGGAGACGCCCGATGAACGAAGAGGAAAACGGCTGGTCGCAATCCGCGCCGGCCTGGATCGAAAGCCAGGGCGACAACGGCGATTTCAGCCGCGAATTCGTGCTCGATCCTGCCATCGACCGGATCATGGCGGAACGCCGTTTTGATCACGCGCTGGATGTCGGCTGCGGCGAAGGCCGTTTCTGCCGGCGGATGCGCACGCACTACGGCATCGGTACGGTGACCGGCATCGATCCGACGGAACCCTTGCTGGCGGCGGCCCGCAAGCATGATCCGCACGGCACCTATCTCAGGGCAGAGGCAGAGGCCCTGCCCTTTCCCGAGGAAAGCTTCGATCTGGTGGTGAGTTACCTGACGCTGATCGACATCCCGGACCTCGCCAAGGCGATCGCCGAAATGACCCGTGTCCTGCGTCCGCAAGGAACGCTGCTGATCGCAAATCTCAACCCCTTCATAACCGCGTGCGGCGGCACCGCCTGGGTGAAAGATGGAGCGGGGCGCAAGCAATTCGTGCGGGTGGATCGTTATCTCGAAGAACATGCCGACTGGCAGGCCTGGCGCGGTATCCGCATCCTCAACCATCACCGCCCGATGAGCCGGTATATGACGCTTCTTCTGGAGGCAGGCCTGCGACTGACTCGCTTCGAGGAACCACCGGCGATCGGCGGCCCTCCTGCGGCACGCGAGGCCTACAACCGCGTGCCCTATGCGCATCTGATGGAATGGACGAAACCGTGATCCCTTATTCGGCGGCCGCGGCGACCGCCTGCGGCTGCCAGCCATGCCAGGCGATCACGCCCTTCAGGCGGTCGTGAGCACCCTGCGCAAGCGGCACCACCAGAACCCGGCCGGGATCGACCGGGCCCGGGAAGGTCAAAGCGCCGTGATGCACCTTCTCGAAACCGAGCGGCATGTAATAGGGCGGATCCCCGACCAGGATGACAGCCTCCGAACCTTTCCGCCGCGCCGCCTCTATGGCGATACGCACGAGTTCGCGGCCGATGCCCATATTCTTGTGCGAGGGGCGCACGGCGAGCGGTCCGAGAAGATGGCCATACACATCACCCGCCCGAACCGGGGTCATCCGGACCGATGCAATCGTTTCGCCCCGATCGGCGCAGACGAAGGACAGCGACCGGTCATGCGGTCCCTGCTCGCGAATACGGGCAGACGATTTGGTGAAGCGACCCGGACCAAAGGCCTCGGCATTGATGATTTCGATGATGGCGTCGTGCGACGCGTCCTCGGTGAGGTAGACGAGTTCGTGAGCGTGCATGGAAGGCTGAAACCAGAAAGCGGACAAGACAACGGTTCGGCGCGGTGCGATTTTGCACCGTCAGGCTCTGTCAGCGTCGTCGAAGGGTCCGGGCTTCAGTCATGAGTGTCTCCAATTGACGGAGCGCAATACCAAGATTTTTTTCGGTCGTCCACGAAAAACACACTGTCTACCGTTGCGGGGGTCGAAATTTCACGACCCTGCTGCCACATTGCCCGTCACGTAAATAAAGAAAGAAGGAAACACCGATGGGCAGGCTGGTGGATGGCGTCTGGCAGGACGTCTGGTACGACACGCGATCGACGGGCGGCCATTTCAAGCGGGCCGACTCAAGCTTCCGCAACTGGGTCACCGCCGATGGCGCACCCGGCCCGACCGGTGACGGCGGCTTCAAGGCCGAAGCCGGGCGTTACCATCTCTATGTGTCGCTCGCCTGCCCCTGGGCGCACCGCACGCTGATCTTCCGCAAACTGAAGAAGCTGGAGGACGCAATTTCCGTCTCCGTCGTTCATCCGCTGATGCTGGAACAAGGCTGGGAATTTCGACCCGAGGACGATGCGGACGCGACCGCGGACCCGCTCTTCGACGCCAAAACCCTCTGGCAGGTTTACGTGAATGCCGACCCGCATTACAGCGGGCGGGTGACCGTCCCGGTCCTCTGGGACAAACAGAAGAACACCATCGTCTCCAACGAGTCGTCGGAGATCATCCGCATGTTCAACACCGCCTTCGACGGATTGACCGGCTCGACCGACGATTTCTGTCCGGCGGACCTTTTGCCCGAGATCGACGAGATCAACCGGCTGGTCTACGACAGCGTCAACAACGGCGTCTACAAGGCCGGTTTTGCGACGACGCAAGAGGCCTATGCGCAGAACGTGACCACGCTCTTCGACACGCTGGACATGCTCGACACGCGCCTCGCCACGCAGCGTTACCTTGTCGGCAACCGTCTGACGGAGGCTGATTGGCGGCTGTTTACGACACTGGTGCGTTTCGATGCTGTCTATGTCGGCCACTTCAAGTGCAACATCCGCCGCATCGCGGACTACCGCAACTTGTCCGCCTATCTGCGTGATCTCTATCAGGTTTCCGGGATCGCCGAGACGGTGAACATGCGCCACATCAAGGAACATTATTACCGGAGCCACAAAACGATCAACCCGACCGGCGTGGTACCGCTTGGACCGCAACTGGACCTCGACGCCCCCCACAACCGCGAGGCTCTCGGTTAAGCGACGGCAACGGCCGCCCCCTACCAGATATCCGCTTTCGGCTGCTCTCCCGAAAGCTCGCGGATGCGCCGCAGCGTTGCCGCCGTCACATCCGGCGGCAGCGCATCGAGCGCAAAAAATCCGCTTTCGGCGATTTCCCGGTCGGGCTTGCGTGGCGCCACCTGCCGGACGATCGCCTTGTAAAAGACGACATGGTCGCGGCGGCTTGCCCTGGCATTCTGGTAGACGTGGTAGAGTTCCGGCTCCCCGATGATTTCGAGATTGCCCTCTTCTCGCAATTCCTTGGCAAGGGCTGCCGTCACCGTCTCGCCACGTTCAACCCCGCCACCCGGCATGTACCAGCCGGGCACGTAGGTGTGGCGCACCAGGAACACACGCCCCGCTTCGTCGAAACAGGCCGCGCGCACCCCCATCGTCATACCGCGCGTCAGCACGAACAGACGATGCAACAGGAAGACGGTGATGCGCGTCCTGATGCCGCTGATCTCGGGTATGCCTTCATCCGCCATGCGCCTTGCCCCTTTGGCCTCTTGGCTCTATGTCTGCGCCCATGTTCACGTTCGCGCATATCTCCGATATTCACCTCGGCCCGCTGCCGCGCCTCACCTTGCGTGAACTGGCATCGAAACGGATTACCGGCTTTATCAACTGGCACCGGAACCGACGCAAGCATTTGCTGGTCAACACGCTGGATCTCCTGTTGAGCGACATGCGCCTCAGGGGCCCGGAACACCTGATGATCACGGGCGATCTCGTCAATCTCGCGACGCCGATCGAAATCAAGCTGGCGGGCGAGTGGCTCGAAAGCATCGGCAAACCGCTGGAAACGACAGTGGTGCCGGGTAATCACGATGCCTATGTGCCGGGTGCCCATCATCGCTCCGTCCGGGAATGGTATCCCTTCATCGCCGGCGACGATTCACCGGAAGACTGGCCGGACGAAGAACATGTCTTCCCGACCTATCGCCGGCGCGGACCGATCGCCATCATCGGCTGCTCGACATCCAATGCCACGTTACCCTTTTCCGCCGGCGGTTATTTCAGTGCTCGCCAGGCGCGCGAAACGGCCAATCTCCTGAAACGGGCCAAGCAGGACGGTCTCTTCCGGGTCGTCCTCATCCATCACCCGCCAATCCGCGGCGCGGCCCCCTCGCACAAGCGGATGATCGGGATAAGGCGTTTTGCCGCCGCCCTTTCGGTCGGCGGTGCGGAACTCGTGCTGCATGGGCATACGCATCTCAACACGGTCTATACGCTGAAAACACATCATGGCGACGTGCCGGTGGTCGGTATCGCCTCGGCTTCGCAGGGTCCGGGCGGCCACAAGCCACCGGCCGCCTACAATCTCTTTACGCTCTCCGGCAAACCCGGCGCCTGGAACCTTGCCTGCGATCGGTATGGTCTCACCGAAACGGCGGACGCCATCGCACACGAACAGCGGCGAATTCTCTGGGGCACGGAGGAGGCCATTCCGCAACCGCCGCCGCTGACGCTCGATCTGTGAATGGCACAGTAAAACCTGAGGCACTATCCTGTCTGTTGCGACAGGCGATATTTGCCACAACTGCCATGTTGCTCACGCCAATATTCCGCTAGCTTGGCGAAAGCCCGATATGCTTAAGTGCAAACCTGCTTTCCAAGATGCCCCGAAACAACCAGCGAGAGAAGACAGACGAGCACATGGAACCCGCGCCCGCACGACCGGATATCCGACGCGACCTCGTCGCCATTCTGCCGCGACTGAGACGTTTTGCGTTGGCGCTTTGCCGGGACGAAAGCAGGGTGGACACCCTGGTGACCCGTGCTTGTGAAGATGCCGTGCTGAAGTCCTCGGCCTGGCGCGGCGACGTGCCTCTGGAGGTACGCTTGTTCACCGGGCTGCGTCTCCTGGCACGCAAGGATGCACAAAAGCGCAAGGCCGGCGAACAGGGGACCCGCGCACGGCCGAACGTCACGCACAATCGTCCGACATCTCGCCTCATAATCGACACGCTTCCGAACGATTCTGCTGCCGTTTTCCTTCTTTGTGCGGTCGAGGGCCTGGGTTACCGGGACGCGGCTGCCATTATGGGGACGACGGAAGACACGATCGCCAAATCCATGTTTACCGCACGCCGTGCGCTCTCTGCGCTGGCAACCAACACCAAAGAGCGAAGGGCCTGATGGCGGACAATCGCAAGAACCCCGAGTCGCAGTTTTCGGCGCAGCTGGACGGTCAGCTCTCCGAGGCCGAGAGCGCGGCACTCGATGCACTTCTTGAGAGCGATCCGCAGGCACGAGCAAAGGTCGAGGCGCTGCGTCAGGCAAACGAGATAGGACGCCAGCAATTCGATGCTCTGCTCAAGGAGCCGGTATCGCTCGATCTCGTGCGCTCCATCAAGACGGCATCGGAACCACGCCGCGCCGTCCAGTTTCCCGAGGCACCACGCCGCAAGGTGCGGCTGAAGCCGACGCTGGTGACGGTGGTTGCCTCGTCTCTTTTGATGTTCGGTCTCGGTGCGGGTGCCGGATATATGTTCGGCGCACGTCCCAGCATGATGACCTATGCCGACATCGCCGGCGATCCGAGCAAGGCCTGGCTCGATGACGTGACGTCGCACTACCGGCTGTTTTCCCGCCAATCACGCCATCTGGTGGAACTTCCGGCCAATGAATCGGCCCATATCGTCGAATGGCTGATGGCCACCACCGGCGTATCGTTCCGCATTCCGGATCTGACGGAAGACGGGCTGGAATTCATCGGCGCCCGGCTTTATTCGGCCGGTGGCCGCCCCGTTGGTCAACTTGTCTACCGCAACCGGGACTCCGAAGTGATTGCCATCTCCTTCGCAAAGAGCCTCGCGCCGACCGATACGGAAATGCGTGAAGTGATCCGCGACGATATCGGGCTCGTCACCTGGCAGGGCCTGCAGGCAAGTTATGTCCTGACCGGCCCCTCCTCGGACGCCTTTCTCGATACGCTGGCCGCGAAGGTCGCAAGGATCATCTGATCCGGAGCGGAGCCACCCACGTCAGCGCGCGAAACGGCGCGCGAGTGCGACACACACCACCACGCCGACCGTGACCGCCAGCATTGCGGGGCTGACCGGCTCGTTGAGCAGCAGTGCCGCCAGCAGAAGCCCGAAAAACGGCTGCAGCAATTGCAGCTGACCGACCGCCGCGATGCCGCCGATCGCCAGGCCGCGATACCAGAACACGAACCCGACCAGCATGCTGAACACCGAGACGTAAGCAAGCCCGCCCCAGGCGCCGGCGCCGATGGCAGACCAATCGGCCGGAAGATGGGTGAGCGTCATGACCAGCATCAGCGGCAGTGCGACGATCAGCGACCAGGAAATCACCTGCCAGCCGCCCAGCCGGCGCGACAGACGGGCGCCTTCCGCATAACCCAGGCCACAGACGATGATCGCGGCCAGCATCAGGAGATCGCCTCCCAGATTTCCCGCTCCGCCCGATTGCGCTGCAAACCCGACGACCGCCGCGCTTCCGAGGCACGAAAACAGCCAGAACAGCGGCTTCGGTGTTTCCCCTCCGCGCAGCACGCCAAAGATCGCGGTGGCGAGCGGCAACAGGCCGATAAAGACGATCGAGCGCGCCGAGGTGATGGTTTGCAGCGCAAGCGCCGTCAGCAGCGGAAAACCGACAACAACCCCGAACGCAATGACGGCGAGTGACATCAGGTCGCTGCGGGCCGGACGTTTTTCCCGCAGCGCCGCCAGCAGGGCTGCAGCCAGCAGGGCTGCAATCACCGCCCGCGCCGAGGTGAGAAACAGCGGCGAAAGATCCGCCACCGCCACACGGGTTGCCGGCAGCGATCCGCTGAAAATCACCACCCCCACCAAGCCGCTGAGCCATCCATCCACTGAAGCCTTCATGATCCCTCGCTTTCGGCATCGGTTATAGGCTTCGCCACTGGCAATCACAGACACAGACATATACAATTTCCAGAAACTGTACTGACACATTGGGCGATACACATGGACATGGGCACACGCAGACACGCGGTCATGGATGCCATTCGCACCCGCATCGAAGCGCGCACGTTGCTGCCCGGTGACCGGCTGCCCTCGGTGCGCGGTTTCGCGGCAACGATGAAGGTTTCCCCCGCAACCGTGGTGGACGCTTATGAGCGGCTGGTCGCCGAGGGACTGATCCGGGCGCAACGCGGCTCCGGTTTCTACGTCGCCGACGGCCTGTTGCAGCCGCTGACACTCATGCAGTCGTCAACCCCGCAGGCACGCGCCGTCGATCCCTTCTGGGTCTCGCGCCAGTCGCTCGATGCGGGCGACGAGGTTCTTCGCCCTGGCTGCGGCTGGTTGCCGGCGGATTGGATGCCACAGGAGGCGCTCAGCCGCGCCATGCGGCAGGTGGCCCGTTCCAGCCCGGCACTGCTGGCCGATTATGGCAGCACGCGCGGTTCGCCGGCGCTGCGCCGCCTGCTGCTTTCCCGCTTTGCCGAAGAGGGGCTCGTCGCACAGGCGGATCAGTTGATGCTGACCAGCACCGGAACCCAGGCGCTCGATCTCAATTGCCGTTTCCTGCTGAGGCCCGGCGATACGGTGCTGATCGACGATCCATGCTACTTCAATTTCCAGGCGCTGCTGAAGGCACACCAGGTGAAAGTCGTCAGCGTGCCTTATACGGTTGCCGGACCCGATCTCGATGCGTTTGAAACGGTGCTGGAGACGGAACGACCCCGCCTCTACCTCACCAATTCCGCGCTCCACAATCCGACGGGCGCCACACTGTCCGCCCAGGTTGCGCATCGCCTGCTGACCCTTGCCACCCGCCATGGCGTCTCGATCGTCGAGGACGACATTTTTGCCGATTTCGAACCGGAGACCTCCGTGCGCCTGGCCGCCCTTGACGGGCTGGCCAGTGTCATCCGCATCGGCAGCTTTTCGAAGACACTCTCCGCCTCGATCCGCTGCGGTTACATTGCCGCGCGCGCCGACTGGATCGACGGCCTCGTCGACCTGCAGGTCGCCACCAATTTTGGCGGCCCGAGCCCGATTGCCGCAGACATCATCGCCCAGGTGCTCTCCGGCGGCGGCTATCGCAAGCACCTGGACATCCTGCGCCGCCGGCTCTCGCATGCGCGGCGGGACGTCGAAAAACGCCTGGCAGAGCTCGGCATCGAGCCCGTGTTGCGCCCGCGCGGCGGTTTTTATCTCTGGTGCCGACTGCCCGACGCAACCGACGCCGCCATGATTGCGCAACGGGCCTTGTCACAGGGCGTGGTGCTGGCGCCGGGCAATGTCTTCAGCCTCACCCAGACGGCCTCCAACCTGATGCGCTTCAACGTGGCGCAGATGCAGGACCGGCGGATCGACATGGTGTTGGCGCAAGCCCTGCGGGAGAGTGCCTGAGAACGAAAAACGCCCGGCGCTTCGGACACCGGGCGTTCATTCATTTCACCGTAAGGCGGATTATTTGCCCGCAATCACCTGATTTGCCGCCGAGACGATGGCCTCCAGCGAGGCGGCGACGATGTTCTTGTTGATGCCGACGCCGAACAGCTTTCCGCCGGCATGCTCGACCTCGACATAGGCGATAGCCGAGGCATTCGAGCCATGCTGCAGCGAATGCTCCGAATAATCGGCGACCGAGAGTTCCGTGCCGAGATAGATCGACAGCGCATTGATGAAGCCGTCGATCGGGCCGGTCCCCTTGCCTTCGATGCGCTTCGTTTCGCCCTTGTCGGTGATTTCGGCGGCAACCACGCGGATGCCCTTCTGGTCGGTGCCGGCCGGATAGGTGTGGTGATCGACAAACTTGATCCGGCCTTCCGGTTGCTCGACATACCGCTCGATGAACCGCTCATAGATGCGCTTCGACGGAAGCTCCTTGCCCTCCTCGTCGGTGATGCGCTGGATATCCTCGCGGAATTCCACCTGCAGGTTGCGCGGCAGGTTGATGCCGTGATCCTGCTGCAGGATATAGGCGATGCCGCCCTTGCCCGACTGCGAGTTGATGCGGATGATCGCCTCGTAGGTGCGGCCGACATCCTGCGGGTCGATCGGCAGATACGGCACTTCCCAGACCGGGGAGTTGGCCTGCTTGATCGCCTTCATGCCCTTGTTGATGGCATCCTGGTGCGAACCGGAAAACGCCGTATAGACGAGCTCGCCGACATAAGGATGACGCTCGGGGATCGTCATCTCGTTGGAATATTCGTAGACGGCCTTGATGCGCTCGATATCAGTGCAATCCAGTTCCGGATCAACGCCTTGCGTGAACATGTTGAGGGCCAGCGTGACGACATCGACATTGCCGGTGCGCTCGCCATTGCCGAACAACGTGCCTTCGACGCGGTCGGCGCCGGCCATCAGCCCGAGCTCGGTGGCAGCGATCCCGGTGCCCCGGTCATTGTGCGGATGCAGGGAGATGATGACGTTTTCGCGGTTGTCGATATTGCGGCACATCCACTCGATCTGGTCGGCATAGATGTTCGGCGTTGCCATTTCGACGGTGGACGGCAAATTGAGGATCAGCTTGTTGTCGGCCGTCGGCTTCACTTCCGCAATCACCGCGTTGCAGATCTCCAGCGCCACCTCCAGCTCGGTGCCGGTAAAACTTTCCGGCGAATATTCGAAACGGTAACCGCCACCGGCCTTCTGCGACATGTCCATGATCATCTTCGCCGCATCGACGGCGATCTGTTTGATGCCCGGCACATCCTTGGCAAATACGACGCGGCGCTGCAGTTCGGAGGTCGAATTGTAGAAGTGGATGATCGGCTTGTGTGCGCCTTGCAGCGATTCAAACGTGCGGGTGATCAGCTCGGGACGGCACTGCACCAGCACCTGCAGGGAAACATCCGCCGGCACGCCGCCCTCTTCCACGCACCAGCGGGCAAAATCGAAATCGGTCTGCGAGGCGGACGGGAAACCGATCTCGATTTCCTTGAAACCCATGTCGAGCAACAGCTTGAACATGCGCGCCTTGCGGTCATGGCCCATCGGGTTGACCAGCGACTGGTTGCCATCGCGCAAGTCGACCGAACACCAGATCGGCGCCTTGTCGATCACCTTCGACGGCCAGGTGCGGTCCGGAATGTTGATGGTGGGGTAAGGACGATATTTGCGGGATGCGTCGGGCATGCCCTTTTTGCCGGAAGCGGTGTTTGCGGCAGCGGAATTGTTGGCGTCCATAATCTCTTCTCCTTCGCGTCCAGCGTCGGCGCTTGTGGCTCAAGCCTGTGACAGCGCCGTGACGGTGGATCAAGGCCTCAGATGAGGCTTTTGGTCTTCAAACGGGGATTGTGTGCGAGGAGCTGACGCCGGCAGGCTCTGATCGGCCGCCGGGCGCTCCTCAACGGACCCGGCAACCGCGGATAAGGCCGAGGAGAAGAAGCGAGTTTAGGGCGAACGAAGACGTGCGGAAAGCCACATGGCCCGCAGCGTATGAAGCAGAAATGGTGTCGCCCGAAATCTTCATGGATCGAGAGATAACGCGAGAGAGAAGAGAGCGCAAGAGGTGTTATTCGGCGGCGGCCACGGTGGCGGTACCGGGCTCTTCGGGCGCGCGCTCCGGCGGACCGCTAACCACACGATTGCGCCCGGCCCGCTTGGCAGCATAGAGCGCATCATCCGCGCGACCGATCAAGCTCGCCAGAGGTTCGGGCTCCCTTGCAACCGCAACCCCGATGCTGACGGTAACGGGTAACCCCAAGCCCCGTCATCTGCGGTGCCCGCCAGCGCAAGGAGAGGAAGCAGAGCGCACCGACAACAAGAGCCGCGGGATGCAGGACAAGGACGGTGGCAAGGTCGAGATGCATGAATAGTTCCAAGCAAGGGTGGCGCTTCAGGAATAACCAAGACGCATTACGGAATTCCAAAGAAGGCCAAACCGGTTTGCTGGCGCAGTTAAGCACCCGGCACCTCCCCTGCCCTAGTCACCCACAATCTCGCTGCTCACCCTGATTTCGAAGGCCTTGCGCTGGCATCGGCCCAATGTTTGCCAGCCGAGATGCCGGAAGATTTACCTTGAACAGCCGTTCACGGCGTTTGAGCCGCTTTGCCTCTTGCTTTGCGCCCCCCTTTTGCATAGGACCCCCTCCGACGCATTCGGGGCGTCCCGTTCACTTCCGCCGGAAACGGCTGGGTTCACGAAGGATAAAGCCTTGATCCAGACTCCCTATTACCTCATCGACAAGTCGAAGCTCCTTGCCAACATGGAGAAGATCGCGTGGCTGCGCGAACACTCCGGCGCCAAGGCGCTTCTGGCGCTGAAATGTTTTGCCACCTGGGGCGTGTTCGATTTCATGCGCGACTACATGGACGGCACGACCTCGTCCTCGCTGAACGAAGTGCGCCTCGGCCACGAGCGGTTCGGCAAGGAAACCCATGCCTATTCGGTCGCTTATGCCGATTACGAGATCGACGAGGTGGTGTCCCATGCCGACAAGATCATCTTCAACTCGATCGGCCAGCTGCAACGCTTTGAACAACAATCGGCCGGCATCATTCGCGGCCTGCGACTGAACCCCGGCGTCTCCTCCTCCTCCTTCGACCTCGCCGACCCCGCCCGCCCCTTCTCGCGGCTTGGCGAATGGGACGTCAAACAGGTCGAGCCGGTGATGGATCTGATCTCCGGTTTCATGATCCACAACAATTGCGAAAACGGCAATTTCGACCTGTTCGACACCATGCTCGGCCAGATCGAGGAAAAATTCGCGCCGCTTCTGAAAAAGGCGGAATGGGTGAGCCTCGGCGGCGGCATCCATTTCACCGGCGAACACTATCCGCTCGAAAAATTCGCCGAACGCTTGAAGCGGTTTGCCGGCGAGTTCGGAGTGCAGGTCTACCTGGAGCCCGGCGAGGCTTCGATCACCAAATCGACGACGCTGGAAGTCACCGTGCTCGACAAGCTCTACAACGGCAAGAACCTTGTCGTGGTGGATTCATCCATCGAAGCGCACATGCTGGATCTTCTGATCTACCGTGAAAGCGCAAAGGTTCCCCCCAACCAGGGACCACATCGTTACATGGTCTGCGGCAAGTCCTGCCTGGCCGGCGACATTTTTGGCGAGTTCGATTTTCCGAACGAGCTGAATGTGGGCGACCGGATCTCCATCCAGGACGCCGCAGGTTACACGATGGTCAAGAAAAACTGGTTTAACGGCGTGAAAATGCCGGCAATCGCCATCCGCGAACTGGATGGCAGCCTCAGGACGGTCCGTGAATTTTCTTACGCGGACTACGAACAAAGCCTGTCCTGAAATTCCTCAGGGTCAAGGTTTCTGACGATTGGACAAGGAGTTGGTCCCCATCATGAAAAAGAACGTGCTCATCATCGGCGCGGGCGGCGTGGCACAGGTCGTGGCGCACAAATGTGCGCAAAACAACGACGTGCTGGGCGATATCCACATTGCCTCGCGCACCAAGGCCAAGTGCGACGCCATCATTGCCTCGGTCCACGAAAAGAAGGCGATGAAGCAGCCGGGCGTTCTCGAAGCCCATGCGCTCGACGCGCTCGACATTGAGGCCACCAAGGCGCTGATCAAGACGCTTGGCACTGAGATCGTCATCAACGTCGGCACGGCCTTCCTCAACATGTCGGTCTTACGCGCCTGCATGGATACGGGTGTGGCCTATATCGACACGGCGATCCACGAAGAGCCGAACAAGATCTGCGAAACGCCGCCGTGGTACGGAAACTACGAGTGGAAGCGCGCCGAAGAATGCGCGAACAAGGGCATTACCGCCATCCTCGGCGCCGGTTTCGACCCGGGCGTGGTCAACGCCTATGCACGGCTTGCCAAGGACGAATATCTCGACAAGGTGACCGATGTCGATATCGTCGACATCAATGCCGGCAGCCACGGCAAATACTTCGCCACCAACTTCGACCCGGAAATCAATTTTCGCGAGTTCACCGGCGTCGTCTATTCCTGGCAGGGCGGCGAATGGAAGGTCAACAAGATGTTCGAGATCGGCAAGGATTACGACCTGCCGGTCGTCGGCACCCGTCGCGCCTATCTCTGCGGCCATGACGAAGTGCATTCGCTGGCCAAGAACATGGAAGGCGCCGACGTGCGCTTCTGGATGGGTTTTGGCGATCACTACATCAACGTCTTCACCGTCCTGAAGTCGATCGGCCTTCTGTCCGAACAGCCGGTCAAGCTCGCCGACGGTTCCGAAGTCGTGCCGCTGAAGGTGGTAAAAGCCTGCCTGCCCGACCCGGCCTCGCTTGCCCCCAATTACGAAGGCAAGACCTGCATCGGCGACTATGTGAAGGGTCTTAAGGACGGCAAGGAAAAGACCGTCTTCCTGTATAACGTCGCCGACCACAAGGAAGCCTATAACGAAGTGGGCAGCCAGGGCATCTCCTACACCGCCGGCGTCCCCCCGGTCGCAGCCGCCATGCTGGTCGCCACCGGCGAATGGGACGTGAAGAAGATGGCGAACGTCGAAGAACTGCCGCCGAAGCCCTTCATCAACCTGCTGAACAAGATCGGCCTGCCGACCCGCATCCAAGACGAGGATGGTGATCGGGCTGTGGAGTTCTGAGAGCGCGGGTCAGCGCTTGAGGATTGAGGAAATCGGACCCCGCCGGAGCGATCTGGCGGGGTTTTTCTTTGGCCACAAGGGCCACCGCCGTCATCCTCGGGCGCAGTCCCGAGGATCTACTGCCGTCGGCGGAAGACGGTGGGGTCGAGATTGCGGATATCACGATATATGTCGGCACAAGCCCGAGCATGATGACTGCTACATAGACTATAGAGCGGCGCTTATTCAGATGCGCCTCCATCAACGGTAGTATTGTCTTCGTAGAGTCCGTTGTAGACGGCCCAAAACTCTGGCGCCGCTCTCTTGGCAACAAGTTCCATCACATCGAGCACTTTCCAAACGTACTCGTCATCTCGATTGTAGTCAGCGATAGTCTCCTTGACGCGGAGATACGGCTCCTTTTCAGAGTGGTGGAGCCAAGACTCACTCAGTTTCTTGACACCAAGCTGAACGCTCTCTGCATCAGTGAGACGAGCGCGAGACGATACCTGCATCACACCGGTTGTCACTTGCTCTCTCCAAAAGATCAAACGCTCCAGCAGTCGCACCGTCGGCGGACGACAGTAATCTTCGTAAACTAGAATTGAGTATGCCATTAGCTTCACCCGTTCGTCTGCTATCTGCCCATCGATCAATTCTCCGAAGGACTTCTTAGCGCGATCGAAGCTGGCTTTCACAAACGCATTACGTCTACGAGCACCACCACCATCTGACACCGTAACTCTATTGGAAGCAGCATAGAGGAACGCAATTATCGCTAGCCACAGTTCGTTGCCAGCTGCATCTAGGTCGGGCAATAGCGAACGATTTGGCAGGATTAGCGCTTCATAGGCTAGCCACGCAGCTAGAAGGCCAACAACTGTGTGACGAAAAAAGCGGTACCAATTTACGAGGAGCTGCATATTAACAGCAAATATGTAAGCCCCTCGGATACAATAATAATAGATTGCAATCCAATACACTCCGATACGAAGCTCAGGAAATCCTGACGCAACGGCGCTTGCGCCCAAAGCAACCAGGTACACCGATGGAGCTAGAGCACGTATCAAGAAATTGAGCGCAAGAGACTCTGTCGGCTCCTCGAACAATGTGGTGCTTGCGTAACCAAAATCAGTTGCATGCTCACCGAGCCAATTCACCAAGCGAAATAACACTAGAGCGAGAAAGATGTGAGCGAGCACAAGAAGCATCATCAAACCCTCTAACGGAACAGAAATGAGCTATCATGTAATTTTGACTCTTACGATCATTGATTGCAACGACTTGAGAAATGGCCTCAGGTCCACCAAAAGGAAAAGCTCTGCCGCTTCCGCCTCATCGACGAACTCAGACGGTCTTCGTAGCGGCATCATCCTCGCAATTGCGGATCGACATTCCAGAATTGCAAGGTTAATTCATGCAAAGCCCTACCCCCCAAGCCCCCGCAGCTCCGCCTCCGTCAGTTCCCGCACCGCGCCCTTCTCCAGCGTCCCCAGCTCCAGGCTGCCGATGGCGATGCGGATGAGGCGCAAAACCTCGATGCCCTCCACTTCCAGCATGCGGCGGATCTGGCGGTTTTTGCCTTCGGTCAGCACGAATTCCAGCCAGCTGTTCTTTTCGCCCTCGCGGATCAGGGTCACACGCTCGGCACTTAAAAATTCGCCCTTGTGCTCCACGCCGGCGGCAAGGCGGGAAAGCGTCTCCGGGTTTACCGACCCTTCCACCTGAACGTGATAGGTTTTTGCCACATGGGTCTCAGGGTCCATCAGGCGGTTGGCGAAATCGGTGTCGTTGGTGAAGAGCAGCAGGCCTTCGCTCGCCTTGTCCAGCCGGCCGACGGCGGAAAGGTGCGTGGCCTTGATCTCCTTCAGGCAGTCGAAGACGGTGGGGCGGCCTTGCGGGTCGTGCCGTGTGGTGACGAGCCCGCGCGGTTTGTTCAGCATCAGGTAGAGCCGCTGTTCCGCCGCGACCCGCCTGCCGTCGACGAAGATCGCGTCTGTCGCAAGATCCACCCAGGTTTCCGGATCGGTCACGAGACGGCTGCCGATCCGCACCCTGCCCTCGGCAATCAGCGCCTCCGCCTGGCCGCGCGAGCAGAAACCGAGCTTGGAGAGCGCCCGCGGCAGGGTGGCACGTTTGCCGGCCTCCGCCTGTCGCGGCGAGGCCTGCCTGCCACGGGAGGTGTCCGGTGTCCGGGCCGGTTTAGGTGGCGGGCGGTTGCGGCTGTTCTTCACCATGCTGATCCCCGCTCCGACCCCGTTGCCCAAACCATGCTTTGCCCATAAAGGAGAGCCCGACGGTTTGGAAGAGAGGCGCCCATGAACCCGAACGAGATCATCGACCAGACTGTGGTCATCGCGGAACTGGTCACCGTGCGCGATTACTGGCGTTACGCGATTTCCCGCTTCAACGCCGCCGAGCTGAGTTACGGCCACGGCACCGATACGGCCAGCGACGACGCCGCTTTCCTGATCCTCGATTCGCTGGAACTGCCGATCGACGTGCTCGATCCCTTCCTCGATGCAAAACTCCTGCCCGACGAACGCCGCATGCTGGCCGAACGGATCGAGAGGCGCGTGACGAGCCGCAAGCCGTCGGCCTACATCACCGGCCGCTCCTACATCCAGGGCGTGCGCTTCCATGTGGACGAACGGGTCATCGTGCCGCGCTCGCATATCGGCGAGATCCTGTTTGCCGAATATCTGAACGAAAGCGGTTCCGCCTTCCTGCCGGAACCGATGCTGGTGGAAAGCGCGGTCGATATCTGCACCGGCTCCGGTTGCCTCGCGGTGCTGGCGGCAAAGTTTTTCCCCAATGCCCGGGTCGATGCGGTGGATCTTTCGGCCGATGCGCTGGCCGTCGCGGCCATCAACGTGGAAGCGCACGAGGTGGAAGACCGGGTGGAGCTTCTGGAGGGCGATCTGTTTGCCCCACTCGAAGGCCGCACCTACGATCTCATCATCACCAATCCGCCCTATGTCGATCATGCCGCGCTCGAGGGTTACCCGCCGGAATACCAGGCCGAACCGCGCCTGGCGCATGACGGCGGCGAGGACGGGCTGGATCTGGTGCGCCGGATCCTGGCGGACGCACCGCGGTTCCTGAATCCTGGCGGCGGTCTGTTGTGCGAGATCGGCTCGGGCCGGGAAATCCTGGAAGAAGAATTCCCGCAGCTGGAATTCTCGTGGATCGAGACCGCGCAGTCGCAGGATGCGGTTTTCTGGATTTCGGCGGAAGCGCTCGGCGTCGCGTGACGCCGAACAAACCGCTCATGCCTGTGTGGCGAGCAAACGGTCCAGCTCGGCGATCGGGATCGGCCGGCTGAAATAATAACCCTGGAAATACCGGCAGCCGGCATTGGCCAGAGCGGCAAGCTGGGCTTCGGTCTCGACGCCCTCGGCAATCACCGAAAGGTCCAGCGTCTCGCTGAGACTGAGGATCGCCTCGACAATCGGCATGTTGCGCGGATCGGTCTGCAGGTCGCGCACAAAGGACTGGTCGATCTTCAGCTGGTCGAGCGGCAGCCGTTTCAGCGAACTGAGCGACGAATAACCGGTGCCGAAATCATCGAGCGACCAGCTGATCCCGATTTCCTTCAGCGCTCTCATCTTGGCCACAACGATCGCCACGTCATCGGCCAGCGCGCTCTCCGTCAGTTCCAGTTTCAGCCGGGAGGCCGGCGCGCCGCTGAGCGACAGGATGGAGCGGACATGCTCGACGAAATCCGGCTGGCGGAACTGCGAGGCGCTGACATTGACGGCAATCGTCAGGTGCTGTGTCGCCGGATTGTTGGCCCAGGCCTGCAGTTGCGCGCAGGCGCTGCGCAGCACCCATTCGCCGATCGGAATGATCAGGCCGGTTTCTTCGGAGAGCGCAATGAACTCGCCGGGCGGCACATTGCCCCGCACCGGATGGCGCCAGCGCAACAGCGCCTCCGCGCCGATCATCCGGCCCGTGCCATCCATCTGCGGCTGGTAGTGAAGATGAAACTCGCCGCGGGCAATCGCCTGGCGAATGTCGTTTTCCAGCGCGCGCCGCAGCGATATGTTGGTCTGCATCATGGCAATCACGACACAGGTCGAACCGATCGCGGTGATATTGTTGGCCCAGACGCCGAGCCAGCCAATCTGCGGCAGAGGCAATGCCTGCGTCGCCGGAGGCGGCACGAGATGCATCTGGAACACCAGAAAAATCAGAAGGATGACGAGCGGCACGACGATCCGCAGGTAGATCCCCTCACGGTAGAAGATCAGGAAGGCGGCGGTCGCCACCGGCAGGAAGTTCATGTGCACGGATCGTGGGATACCGGGAGGCGGCATCTCGGCGAGGCTTGAGAGCGTCACGGTGACCACCAGAATGTGGATCATGAACACCGCTGCAACCCGCATGCGCTCCTGCAGAACCAGGACGAACAGAAAGCCCCCCGCCAGCACCGTCAACATCGTGACCGAAAACCTGCAGATATCCCCCATCTGCAGATAAACGATCGACCAGATCAGGCTGATGACAACACAAAGCAGACCGCCAACCAGGATGAGATTGCGGACACGCTGCTCGTGTCTTTCGGCAGACGTCCATTCCACCCGATCCCGGCGGAGCGCAAGACGGGGGCTAAGATAGGCAAATATCGGATTCAGGAAACCGGACAAAAGTACTGCTGTCCCCAATGATGCCCGAGCCATTGCCCGTATTCCGGCGCGTTTCGCAATGGCTAAAGCAGCTGCATACTGGACGGACCGCTGAGCGCTCCGCCGCGAAAGAAATTGTGTCAAAAACTGCACGTTAGATGCGAGTTTATCGATTAACCGTTGCAAATAAGTTGATATACCCTCGAAAATTGGAGAGGAAAGGCCCTCACACCAGAGCCGCTCGCGCCGCCGCAATCACCGCCTGTGTCAGCCCCGAAAGCTGATCATCCACCATGCGGTTGACCTGCCAATAAAGCGGCACGTCGAGAACCGTTCCAGGCGAGAGATCGATGAGACGACCGCTCTTCAGGTGGTCCTTCACCAGCACCGCCGGGTTCATGCCCCAACCGGTGCCGATAAGGCTTGCCTCGACAAAGGCATGGGTCGAAGGCAGCCAGTGGGTCGGATAGTTGACGGACCGGCCGCAGACCTGGTGGATCCACTGCTCCTGCAATCGGTCCTTCTGGTTGTAGGTCAGGGCCGGTGCCTGCGACAGCGAAGCGGCGTTGACACCATCGGCAAAATGACGGGCAACAAAAGCGGGGCTTGCGGTCGCGTGGTAACGCAGGCTGCCAAGGCGCGTCATGCGGCAACCCTGCACCTGCTTGCCGTGGCCGGTCACGGCGGCCAGCACCCGCCCCTTCTGCAGCCATTCCGCCGTGTGCTCCTGGTCATCCACCTCGATCTTCAGCAGGTAATCGGAAGCATTGGCAAAATCGGAGATCGCGCTCAGGAACCAGGTCCCCAGGCTGTCGGCATTGGTGGCCAGATGCAGCGTCACCTTCAGGGCCGGCGCCTCGCGGTCGGCCAGCGGCGGCAGGTTCTGCAGCAGTTCCTTCTCCAGCATGCCCACATGCTCGACATGCCGGCAGAGCCACGCGCCCTGTTCCGTCGCACTGCAGGGCTGACCGCGGATGATCAGCACCGTACCCAGCCGTTCCTCCAGTTGCTTCACCCTTTGCGACACGGCAGAGGGCGTCACGTGCAGCAGGTTTGCCGCCCGCTCAAAACTGCCCGTCTGAACGACTGCTGCGACGGCCGCAAGGGCTGCGTAGTCCAGCATTCATTAGCTCCACTTAATCAGCACAAGGAATTCTCGTTCGATCTTTAGCCTCACTGCATTTAACAAATGCGAAAATGAGTCAGGGAGATTGTATCTTTGTTGGATTTCGCCGTGTACGTCACGGGGCTCGGCATGGGCCTCAGCCTCATCCTGGCCATCGGCGCACAAAATGCCTTTGTGCTGCGCCAGGGGCTTCGCAACGAACACGTCTTCCTCGTCTGCCTGACCTGCGCCACGTCCGACGCGCTCCTCATCACGCTCGGCGTGACAAGCTTCGGCCAGATCGTCGGCCTGCTGCCCTGGCTCGATCCGGTGATGCGCGGAGCCGGCGCCGTCTTCCTGATCTGGTATGGCGCGCTCAGCCTGCGCTCCGCCATCACCTCCACCGCGGCGCTGGCGACAGCTGGCGGCACCCCGGCGCCCCTGTCACAGGCCATGCTGACCTGTCTGGCACTCACCTGGCTCAATCCGCATGTCTATCTGGACACCGTCGTGCTGCTCGGCACGATCTCCACCCAGTTTCCCGGACAGGAAGCGAGTTTCGCGCTCGGCGCCACCAGCGGCTCCTTCTTATTTTTCTTTTCGCTGGGCTATGGTGGAGGCTGGCTTCGGCCGCTCTTTGCGCGCCCGTCCAGCTGGCGGATCCTCGAAGGTATCATTGCACTTGTCATGTGGAGCATCGCCGCCCGGCTGGTCATCGGCGACTGAAACTCACCTCGCCAGCATGCCGTTCAGCATCAGGTCGCAATGTCGGCGAATGAAATCCTCCCGAGTGCCAATGCTGTCCCTTGGAAAGATATCCTTGGCAATGGCGAAAAGGGCAAGCGGCGCAACGATCATGCGCGGGTCGATATCCTCGGCCGGAATGCGCAGTTCACCGCGCGCTTCGGCGCGTTTCAGCATGGCCTTCATCGTCTCCAGCCCGCGCTGCATGGCGATTTTCCGATGCAGTTCGATCAGATGCGGAAACCGCGCCCCCTCGCCGATCAGGATGCGCATCAGGATTCCCGCATCACCCTCCATCATATGCGTGTAGATGGTTTCGAAGAACCGCCTGAGAAGCTCCGCCGTCGTCCCCTCGAAGGAGGCAACCAGTTGCCCCATGGCGTCCATGTTTGAAACGATCCGTTCCTTCACCGCCGCTTCGAAAAGCGCCTCCTTGGAGGGAAAATACAGATAGACCGTGCCCTTAGCGATGCCCGCGCGCTTGGCCACGTCCTCAAGGCGTGTGCCGGCAAATCCGTGTTCGCTGAACAGCGAAAGCCCCGCATCAATGATCTCGGAGGGTCTCGCCTCCTTTCGGCGCTGACGCCGGCGCGGACCTTGTTCCACATCCATGTTGTTTTCCTCATGCCATTCCGCTATTAATGACCATAGAGTCATTAAATCGCCAGGGGTCATCATGTCAGAGACGCAGCAAGACGCGCAAGCTGTTGCGACGCCGGTCTCGCTTCCCGTGCCGCGCGAAACGCTGGTGGTCCCGGCCGCGCGACCGGCAGACCCTCCGCCTCTGCAGGTGATCCGCCGTCTCTGGCGGCTTCCCGTCCTCATGGTGATCCTGTTTACCGGCGCCGTCATCGGCCTTTATTTCCAGCCGCCGGGTCTCAAAGCCTTTTTTGGCGTCACCGGACTGAAACCCGGCGGCGGCACATCATCGCCGATTGCCGTATCACCACCGCCGCAACTGCCAGTGGCCGCAAGCGATGTTGCGTCGGTCACCGCACTCGGGCATCTGCTGCCGCGTGGCAAGACCATTACGGTTTCCTCGCCCTATGGCGGCAGCGATGCGCGCATCGCAAAGATCCTGGTGGACGAAGGCGATCACGTCACCGCAAACCAGGTGCTCGCCGAACTCGACAATCTGCCGTCGCTGCGGGCTGCCGTCACAAGCGCCAGAGCCAACCTTGCCGCCAGCGAGGCAACGCTGTCACAGACGAAGCTGACGGTCTCGACCAGCCTTGCCGAAGCGAAGGCCTCCGAGGAAAGCGCCAAGGCTGCGCTGGAGCTTGCCGAAAAGGAGCTTGCCCGCGCCAGAAGCCTGCAGCAGGGCGGCGCCTCGTCCACCTCGACATTGCAATCGGCGGAGGCCCAGCTTGCCCAGGCGAACAGCGACCTCCTGAAGGCGCGCTCCTCTGTTGCCCGTTACGACGCCGCCAATCCCGCCGAACAGGCCGATATCGCCCTTGCCACCCGCAATGTGGAGGTTGCCAAGATCCAGCTCGACACGGCGGAACGGGATCTCAGCAAGGGAACCATCCTTTCGCCCATCGATGGCACGGTGATCTCGCTCATCAGCCGCGTCGGGGAAAGGCCGAGCACCAACGGGCTTGCGACGCTCGGCGATACCGAGAACATGCAGGTAGAGCTCGAAGTATACCAGACGGACATCCGTTCCATCGCCCCCGGCCAGTCGATCGAGATCACCAGCCCGGCGCTCGCCAGCCCACTGAAAGCGACTGTCAGCCGGGTCGGCCTGGAGGTGGAACGCCAGACAGTCCTGTCTTCCGATCCGGTCGCCAATACCGATGCGCGGATCGTGCGCGTCACCGGCGATCTCGATCGTGCCTCATCCGACCGCGCCCGCGGCCTGACCGGCCTTGAAGTCACCGGCCGCATCACCATTACCGGCTCGGCCTCATGAGCTACATTCTCGGAAAGCTGTTTGGCCGGCTGCCGATCGGCTGGCTGCAATTGCGGCACAATCCGGCCCGTCTCGCCGCCGCCCTTGCGGGCGTCGCCTTCGCCAACATGCTGGTCTTTGTCCAGCTCGGCATCCTCGGCGTCCTCAACGGCACGATCAAGACGAGTTACGATCCGATCGTCTCCGACATCATGATCTCGTCCTACGACAGCAACACGCTGACGGAAGGATCATCGGTCTCCAGACGCCTGCTCTTCCGGGCGCTTTCCGTTCCGGGCATCAGCGCCGCAGCGCCGCTCTACATGGGCAAGCTGGACTGGAAGCGGGCGGACGGCAACACCGTCAACCTGATGGTCTATGCGCTGCCCATCGAAGCCGGATCGTTCGCCGGCCCTCAGGTGCAGCCCGCCCTCGCGCGCCTCACACCCTCCGATCACGTCCTGATCGATCGCTCGATCCGTGGCGTCGATCCGCAGGAACTTGCCGGCGTGACACAACAGACGCCCTATCGTTTCGAGGTGCAGGACCGCACGGTGACAGCCGTCGGAACGCTAGGCGTCGGAGCCGGCTTTTCCGCCGATGGGGTGATCTTCGCATCCGACCAGACCTTCCTGTCGCTGTTTCCGAAGCGGATCGGCGGGACACCCTCGCATATCCTCCTGCAGGTCGAGGACAAAAAGGCAATCCCGGCGCTCGTGGCGCAATTGCGAGAGATGCTGAAGGATGAGCCGGTCTTGGTCCGCTCCACCGCCGATGCCATCGCCGACGATGTGCGATACCAGACGACGGAGCGCCCTACCGGGGTGATCTTCGGCTTCGGCGTGTTCATGGGCGTCCTCGTCGGCATCGTCATCGTTTACCAGGTGCTGTCCACCGATGTCGCCGACCACCTCAAGGAATATGCGACACTGAAGGCCATGGGGTATCCGCAACGTTTCTTCTTCGGCATCGTGCTGGAAGAGGCGCTGGTGCTCGGCCTCCTCGGCTTCGTGCCCGGCTTCCTCCTGTCAAACCTCGTCTACGGCTTTCTGTCGGGAGTGACTGCGCTTCCCGTCGAGATGAACCTCCAGCGCGCCGTCATGGTGCTCGTCGGCACCTTGGCTGCATCGGTGATTTCCGGCACGCTCGCCACCCGCCGCCTCAATGGCGCAGATCCCGCGGATCTTTTCTGATGACAGACAGCCCCATCATCATCCGTCATCTGAACCACTGGTTCGGCAAGGGCGAAGCCAGCAAGCAAGCGCTTTTCGACATTTCGCTGTCGATTGCGCCGGGAAGCCTGACCGTGCTGATGGGACCGTCCGGTTCCGGCAAGACCACCGTGCTGACCCTGATGGGCTGCCTGCGCGAGGTGATGGACGGCTCCATCCTGCTGCTTGGCGAGGAATTGCACGGTGCCGGTCCCAAACGTCTCGAGGCGCTGCGCCGCGAGGTGGGTTTCATCTTCCAGGCGCACAATCTGCATGAAAGCCTGACCGCGCGGCAGAATGTCATGATGGGGCTCGAAGTGCATGGTCGTGGCAATGCCCAGGCACGGCAGCGGGCGATCGAACACATGCTCGCCCTCCTCGGGCTTGAGCATCGCATCGATTATCTGCCGGGCTCGCTATCCGGCGGCCAGAAGCAGCGCGTCGCGATTGCCCGCGCACTCGTCAGCGGCCCGAAGATCATCTTCGCCGATGAACCGACCGCAGCACTCGACAAGGAAAGCGGCCTGCAGGTGGTCACACTGCTGAAGGCGCTCGGCCGCGAGCGCGGCACGACCACCGTCATGGTGACCCATGACAACCGGATCGTCGATCTGGCCGATCGCATTCTCGTGATGGAGGAAGGACGGCTCATCTCCGACACGAAGACGGTGCAGAAGCCGGCAATCGTCTGACTACGCCAGCGGCTGTCAGACTGCGGCCGTCAGATATAGAGCGGCGCCATCCGCCGCCAGGCACCGGCCCGGTGCGCGCGCCCTTCCCAGACAAACATCTGGTGCGCCACCCCCTTTTCCGCCAGCAGCTGGCTCAGGTGGCGGTTGTTGTCGAGGAAGGGATCTTCGGCACCGATCGCCAGCACGATCTCCATGCGCCGCAGGTGGTCGAGATGGTCGCCCTGCGGCAGGTTGGGCAGGAAATGGGTGGGCGTGCGAAAATAGACGTCGTCATCGTAATAACCGCCCAGCAGGTCGTCGAAATGCTCGACCTTCAGCGTCAGATCGTAACGACCGGAAAAGGCGACGAGTTTGCGGAAGAGATGCGGATGGCGGAAGGCGAGGCTCGCCGCCTGAAAAGCGCCCAGGCTGCAGCCTTGGATGATCGTGCAGTCATGCGGATTGCGCGCATTCATCAGCGGCAGAACCTCGCTGAGCACATAGTCCTCAAACAGCGCATGGCGGCGGATACGGTCACCGGGATGTCGCCACCAGCTGTAAAAGGTCTCGCCCGCCATGCCCTCGATGCAGAAGAGCTGCAACTGGCCGGCCTTTATCTTGTCGGCCAGGCTCGCCACGATGCCGAGCTGTTCGTATTCGAAGAAGCGACCCTCGCGGGTCGGCAACATCAGGACCTTTGCGCCAGCATGTCCAAAGATCAAAAGCTCCATCTCTCGATGGAGGCGAGGACTGTACCAGCGTAAATATTCCCGGTTCATGGATCTCCGAAGAATGTCCTGACCTTCTCGGAGAGAAGGTTATGCTGCGCCGCAGCGTCAGGATAGTCGAAGTGGCCCGCGTCGAGAATGAAGGTTTGATTAAATTTTTGCGGCACGGCATTGGCGACGGAAAACTGGCAGGGCGGCGCCACGGCCGGGTCGAACCGCGCCGGCGCCACCAGCATCGGCACGGTGATTCGCGTTGCAGCCGTTGCGGCATCAAAGAGGCGCAGCGGCGCATCCACGCCCGGATGGGTCTTGCGATAGATCTGGACCGACGCCGCACTGCCGGTGGAGGGCAGCGTCAGCCAGAGCGGACGGTTGCCGAAGGTCGGCACCTCCAGAAATCCGCGATCGATCCGTGGATCATGGGGGATACCCAGCGCGCCGATGCCGCCGCCGAAACTGATACCGCTATAACCGATCTGCCCCTCAAGCCCGGGAAACAGCGCCAGCAGCACCGACACCGAGACGAAAAGATCCTCAACGCAGCCGCCGATCACGTATTTTTCCGGCTTCTCGATATGGTGCAACACATGCCAGACCGCATTGCCGGAAATCGGCGGATGCGGGCTTTTTGACATGCCGCGGAAGCAGGGAAAAAGAAGCGCGGCATCGCTGACCGGGTAATCGAAATCCGGCGCGTCGCGCCCGCCATAACCATGGCCGACCACGATGCCGCGGCGGATCTCTCCCGTTTTCGGCGTGAGCAGCCAGCCACCGATCCGCACGCGATCGGTCGAGGTGAATTGGATCTCCTCCACCTGCCAGGCCGGATGCGACAAAGGGCTCGGGCGACGCACCGGCTTTGGCGCGACGCCAAGCGCCCGCTGATAGCGGCCGGCCCAGAACGCATCAAATCCCTCCGGGGCCTCCGGCGCCTGAAGTGCCTGAAGCGCCTCCAGACTGTAACCGTAGGTCGGGTCGAATTCGAAGGGATGTTCGGTCGGAATGCTCATGTGATGCACCGGTTCTGGACGTGCCGCCGACGCAGGACACGCGCCTTGCGTCGGAGATGGATACGGAAAACCCCGCCGGATGTTTCCGACGGGGCAAATGTCGCAACGATGGCCGAAACGATCAGCCGATTTCGGACTGGCTTTCGACGATCTTCGAAACCAGACCGTAGGAGACGGCATCTTCTGCCGACAGCCAGTAATCGCGGTCGATGTCCTTGGCGATCTTCTCTTCCGTCTGGCCGGTGGCCTTGGAGAAGATCTTGATCAGGCGCTGGTTCATCTTGATGATTTCGCGGGCCTGGATCTCGATGTCGGACGCCATGCCGCGCGTGCCACCGGACGGTTGGTGCAGCAGGAAGCGGGTGTTCGGCAAGCAGATACGACGCTCCTTCGGCACGGAGACGTAGATCAGCGCGCCGGCGGACGCGACCCAACCGGTGCCGATGATCCAGACCTTCGGCTTGATGAACTTGATCATGTCGTGGATCGAGTCACCCGATTCGACATGGCCGCCCGGCGAATTCACGTAGATGCGGATATCCTCATCGGAGGCCGCGGCAAGCGCGACGAGCTGGGTGCAGACCTTCTGCGCCAGTTCCTGGGTAATGCCGCCATAGATGAAGATCGAACGCGACTTGAAGAGGTTCGCCTCCGTTTCCTTCCCCAGTGGCAATTCCTTCGTCTTGTCGTCGTCATTCTCATCAAGCATAGAGCGATCTCCAATGTGGATGTGCATGTCACCGGACATAATGCGTTCGGGCGCGCAAGACAATGAGCGAAACGGCAAGAGCCGGCCTGAACTTCCGGCAAGGTGAATCCAATCACCGTCATTTTGCGGATGGACAGATTTTTGGGCACTGCCTAATCTTGCGCCTGACGCAGTGCAGCAGGACCCTGCCTGCCGCTGCCGATTGTCAGGGGAACCCTTTATGTTGAAACGTCTTTCTTTCACCGCCGGCCTGTTTGCCGCCGCCGCCGCTCCGGCTTTCGCTCATCTCGATCCGCTGGCCCACGGTTCCTTTGCCGCCGGCCTCTCGCATCCGGTCTTCGGTGCCGATCACGTTCTCGCCATGGTCGCCGTCGGTCTGTGGGCCGCGCAGATTGCCGCAACGCCCGGCCGCCGTGCCGCGCTCTTTGCCGTTCCCGCCGCCTTTGTCGCCACCATGGCGTTCGGTTTCGCGCTGGCGGTGTTCGGCATCCACCTGCCCTTCGTCGAGCCGGCGATCCTCGCCTCCGTCATCGGCCTTGGCCTGCTGGTCGGTCTTGCGGTCCGCCTGCCGGTCGCAGCATCGGCCGCCGTTGTTGCGGTCTTTGCGCTGTTCCACGGCCATGCGCATGGCGCCGAACTGGGTGAGGCCGGTGCCTGGGCCTTCGGCCTCGGTTTCATTGCGGCAACCGCCCTCCTGCATGCCGCCGGTCTGGTGCTCGGCCTGCTGGTCAGCCGCACGGCACCGGTCGTGCCGCGCATGCTCGGTGGGCTTGCCGCACTGGCCGGCCTCTCGTTTGCCTTCGGCGGCTGACAACACCATCGGGTGGGCGCTTCTGCGCCCTCCCCTCCCTCCTTCGCCTGCCTTACCAAGAATTAAGGCAGAACCCCGGTGACACGGACCGAATCCGGCCCCATTTCTTTTTCATGGCTCAGGCAAAGAGCCTTTGAGCGAAGGAGAGACCCGATGTCACCGGAAGAACGCCAGCTTTTGACCGCCCTGTTCGACCGTATTCGCACCGCCGCAGGCACCCCGCGCGATGCCGACGCCGAACGGCTGATTGCCGATGCGGTGCGCGCCGAACCGGCCGCGCCCTATTATCTGGCGCAGGCCGTCATCGTGCAGGAAAAGGGGCTCGAAGCCGCCTCCAAACACATCAACGATCTCGAAAACCGGGTCCGCGAACTGGAAGATAACCTGGCAAAACCCGCGCCGCAGCCGGAAGAACGCGGTTTCCTCAGCTCGATCTTTGGCTCCAGCCAGCCGCCGCGCGCAGCACCCGCCGCACAGCCGCGTCCCGCCTATCCGCAAACCAATCGCGGCGCGCCCTGGGGCCAGCCGCAGGGCTATGCGCAGGCACCCGCCTATCCCCAGGCTCCGACGGGACCGTGGTCGCAGGCCATGCCCACACCCTCTGCCGGCAGCAGCTTCCTGACGGGCGCGCTTGGAACCGCCGCAGGCGTTGCCGGCGGCATGCTGCTAGCCAATTCGCTCAGCGGCATCTTCGGCCACCACATGGCGGGCCTCGGGCTCGGTTCGCCGCTCAGCGAAGGTTTTGGCAGTGCCCCGGTCGAGGAAACCGTCATCAACAACTATTTCGGCGATCCCAACAATGATCCGCCGCAGATCGATACCGGCACCAATGCCAGCGCCAACCTGGACCCGGACGACGGTCTGCAGCAGGCCGATCTGGACACGAACGATGCCGGCTGGAACGACGACTCCGATTTCGGCAACGACGACAGCGGCGATTTCGTCTGAGCCGGCAGAAACGGCATCGCGGGAAAGCTGAGGCTTCCCCGCGATGCAAAAGGCTCTCTGTCGAAATCCGGCCGGTCAGCCGCGGCCGCGATAGGTCGGCACACCCTGGTCCGGCAACCAGACACCCTCCGGCACGGCTCCCGTCTGCCAGAAGACATCGATCGGAATGCCGCCACGCGGATACCAGTAGGCGCCGATCCTGAGCCATTTCGGCGCGAGCAGGTCCACAAGTCGTTTGGCGATATAGACCGAGCAATCCTCATGGAAGGCGCCGTGATTGCGGAACGATGCAAGGAACAGTTTCAGAGACTTCGATTCGACGAGCGAGTCGCCCGGAATGTAGTCGATGACGATATGGGCGAAATCCGGCTGGCCCGTCATCGGGCAGAGCGAGGTGAATTCCGGCGCGGTGAAGCGCACCACGTAATCGGTTCCGGCATTGCTGTTCGGCACCTTTTCCAGAACCGCCGTTTCCGGGCTGGTGGGAGCCTCCACCTGTTTTCCGAGCTGCGAGAGCCCGCTGACATCCGTCATGCTCATGACTATTGACCTTCTACCTTGACCTTGAGCCCATGCGGGCGTTCGCCCTCGGGCTCCACATGAATGGCGAGTGATGCGCCGGGAATAGCCGCCTTGATCGCATCTTCCAAGCGGTCGCAGATCGCATGCGCCTCGCCGACCGGCATTTTGCCCGGCACCACCAGATGGAAATCGATGAAGGCGACAGCCCCGGCCCGCCGGGTTCTGAGATCATGCGCGCCGAGCGCGCCGGCGGAATGTGTGCGGATCGCCTCGCGGATCGCCTCTTCCTCTTCCGGCTCCACCGCCTTGTCCATCAGCCCGCCGAGCGAATGGGAAATCACCTTGGAGCCCTGGTAGAGGATGTTGATACCAACGATGATGGCGAGAATGGGATCAAGAATGGCATAACCCGTCACAAGCGCCAGGACGAGGCCGACCAGCACGCCGGCGGATGTGACGACATCCGACATGATGTGCTGCCCGTCGGCCTTCAATGCCGGCGAACGATGGCTGGTGCCGTAACGGATGAGAAGCGTCGCCCAGGCGGCATTGATCACGCCGGCAGCCGCATTGATCGCCAGACCCAGCACCGGCGCCTCCGGCAGCCGCGGCGCGACCAGCCCGCCCCAGGCCTCCTTGACGATGAGAAGCGCGGCGATCACGATCAGCACGCCTTCGATGACCGCGGAGATATATTCCGCCTTGTGGTGGCCGAACTGGTGGTCGTGATCGGCCGGGCGCTGCGCGTAGCGAATGACGAAATAGGCGATACAGGCCGCCGCAACGTTGACGAAGCTTTCCAGCCCGTCGGACAGAAGCGCCACCGATCCGGTGACCCACCAGGCCAGAAGCTTGAGGCCCATGACGCCAAGCGAAAGCGGAATGCCCCATAAGGCAAGGCGTTGCACAAGCTGTTTTTCGTCGTCGGTCATCGTCTTTCCGTGCGCATGCGAATGAATTGCAAAAGCCTGAAAACGGCGAAACCGCCGAGCGTATAATAGCGCTCGGCGGTTTCGGTTTCGTGCGGTCTATCGCTCGGATTGACCGGAATGTCAAAGCACTTCGGCAAGCTTTTACGCCCTGCCACAAATCTGCCATGGATCGGAAATTGATCATGTTCCAGCAGGTCCGGGTGTATCTGCTTCGGTCCGACGGGGGACATCATGAAGTTATCACATGTCGCAAAGCGCGCCGGCCTCTGTCTGGCCGCGTCGATGCTTCTGCTCGGCGCCTATCTCGGTTTCCTGCAGCTGACCGGCAATTTCCACGAAGTGGTTCCCGGCCAGTTCTACCGATCCGCTCAGCTTTCCAAGGAGGGTTTCGATCATTACATCGAGACCTACCACATCCGCACGGTCATCAACCTGCGTGGCGGAAAACCCGGCGCGCAATGGTATGAGGACGAACTGGCTGCGGCGAAGGCGCATGGCGTCACCCATATCGATTTCCCCATGTCCGCCCGCAAGGCGCTGACCCCGGAACAAAGTTTCGAGCTGGTCAGCCTCCTGCGCAATGCGCAAGGCCCGATCCTCGTGCACTGCAAGAGCGGCGCCGACCGCACCGGCCTTGCCTCGGTCATGTACCTGCAACAGGTGGCGAACGTGGACGAGGAAACCGCCGAATGGCAGCTGACGCCGCTCTTCGGCCACCTCAACATTCCCTTCACCGGCCCCTACGCCATGGACGACACCTGGGAAGACTTTGAAAAGCTGATTGGATTGCCGAGCTGAGATAGCGGCAGCCACAGTTGCCGTTGTGGTATTCGAACCGCCGAGAGCCCGCTATGGACACGAGTGGGGCAGAGGATTAAATTACCATCAGGTATTACTCGGTAATATGGAGCTTTGATGGCAACCTCCCTGAAGATTGACGACAGGCTGAAGGGTCGCGTCCAGCAGCTTGCCAGCCAGCGTCGCCGCTCGCCGCACTGGATCATGCTCGAAGCCATCCAGCAATATGTCGAGCGGGAAGAAGCCCGCGAGAGTTTCAAACAGGAAGCCATGGCATCCTGGGCCGCCTACACGCAAACCGGTCGCCACCTGACCGGCGAAGAGGTCAGCGCCTGGCTCAGCACCTGGGGCAGCGACGACGAGAAGCCGGTGCCAGAGTGCCACGACTGATCGTGACGGAAGGCGGCGTCAAAGGCTTACAACGTTGCCAGCGTTTTCTTGCCGCCAAGGCACCGGAGGCTGCATCGCGGGCGGCGGCGGCGATTAAACGTCAATTTCGGCAGCTTGAAACATCACCCGATATGGGCAGACCACTGCTGGAAAAACCAGAACTGCGCGAATTGGTGATTGCCTTTGGAGACACAGGCTATGTGGCTCTCTATCGTCACGAGCCGGCAGAGGACGCGGTTTATATTCTGGCCTTTCGGCATCAGAAGGAAGCAGGGTACTGACTCGATTGCTGTTGTTTGCGACTGTTCAGATTTCGAGGAAAGACATCAATGGCGCTCACCAGCAAAATCTCTCTCTACAACAGCCAATGGCCTTTTCAATTCTCAGTCGAAGCAGAGCGGATTGCAAAATGTTTTAATTCGGAACTTCGCGGGATTCATCATGTCGGAAGCACAGCGGTTCCAGATCTTGCGGCGAAACCTGAAATAGACCTACTGGTTGAATTATCCGAGCATCAAAACGAGGCAATTCGCGACGCAGCCATGCGGGATCTGGGCTATGTACGTGGAAGCAATCTTTCAGAAGGCCACCATTTTTTCCGTCGCGATGTTGGAGGAATTCGAACACATAAAGTACATATCTGCGTCATGGGTCATTGGCAGATTGAGCGAATGATCCGCTTTCGCGATCTTTTACGAGCTGATCCTGCTATTCGGCAGCAATATCAAGATCTGAAGCTTCGGCTGGAGGCCAATAACCGGGAGGGCATCGGCGAGTATCTTGCGCAGAAAGCGCCTTTTATTGATGCCTTGATGGGACCCCCGCCGCAAATCCGCTAGTGTTTCGGCAAATGCCACCCGCGTTGATATTCCAGAAAAATGCCCGTCAAAAACCCTCGCACACCAGGCGGCATGCGAGGGTCCGGCAGTCCGAGACGCAGATTTTTACGCCGCCTGTTCCTTCGCCCGGCGCGAGAGGTTCGCCACCACGTTTTCGATCATCCGCATGCCGGCGTCGCCGCCGAGCGTCATGATCGATTCGGGATGGAACTGCACCGCCGCGATCGGTTCCTTGGCGTGCTCGATGCCCATGATCGTGCCATCCTCGCTTTCCGCCGTGATGATGAAATCGGGGTGCAGCGTTGCCGGATCGGCAAAGATCGAGTGATAACGGCCGACCGTTACCTCGCGGCCAAGGCCGGCAAACACGATGCCCGGTTCGAGCACGCGGATGCGCGACGGCTTGCCATGCATAGGAACCGCAAGATGCCGAAGCTCCCCGCCATAGGCTTCCGCCAGCGCCTGCAGGCCGAGGCACACACCGAAGATCGGCAGATTTTTGGCGCGCGCCGCCTTGATGGTTGCCTTGCAGTCAAAGTCCTTCGGATTGCCGGGTCCGGGCGACAGCACCACGAGATCCGGCTTGATCCTGTCGTAGATCTCTTCCGGCACCGGCGTGCGCACGGTGGAAACCTCGGCCCCCGTCTGGCGGAAGTAGTTGGCGAGCGTGTGAACAAAGCTGTCCTCGTGATCGACCAGCAGGATTTTCACCCCCTGCCCGACCGTCTGTACGTCGCGGCTGATCTTGGCGGTATTGCCCGTGCGGGCATCACGGATCGCGGCAATCATGGCGGATGCCTTCAGTTCGGTTTCGGCCTCTTCCTCATGCGGGTCGCTGTCGTTGAGCAGGGTTGCGCCGGCCCGCACCTCGGCAATGCCGTCCTTGATGCGGATCGTGCGCAGCGTCAGCCCGGTATTCATGTCGCCGTTGAAGCCCACCATGCCGATCGCGCCGCCATACCAGGCACGCGGGCTCTTTTCGTGTTTTTCGATGAAACGCATCGCCCAGAGTTTTGGCGCCCCGGTGACGGTGACGGCCCAGGCGTGGGAAAGAAAGCCGTCGAAAGCGTCCATGTCCGGACGCAGGCGGCCTTCGATATGGTCCACCGTGTGGATGAGGCGGGAATACATCTCGATCTGGCGGCGACCAATGACCTTGACCGAGCCCGGCTCGCAGACGCGGCTCTTGTCGTTGCGATCGACGTCCGAGCACATGGTCAGCTCGCTCTCGTCCTTCTTGGAGTTGAGCAGCTTCAGGATCTGTTCCGAATCGGAGATCGCATCCTCGCCGCGGCGGATCGTGCCGGAAATCGGGCAGGTCTCGATCCGCCGGCCGGAGACGCGCACGAACATTTCCGGCGAGGCGCCGACGAGATATTCCTGGTTTCCGAGATTGATGAAGAAGGAATAGGGCGAGGGATTGATCGCCTTCAGGCGGTTGGAGATCTGCGAGGGTTTCGAATCGCAGCGTTCCATGAACTTTTGGCCGGGCACGACCTCGAACAGGTCGCCGCGCCGAAAGCTTTCTTTGGCCTTCACCACCAGCTCGGCATATTCGCCGGGGCGATGATCGCCCTTCGGCGGGATCGTGTCCGTTGTGCGGAAGGGTTCGGGCGCAATCTCTTCCGACTTGCCGACCGTCGTCTTGCCATCGCGGGCAAAATCGTAGCGGTCGATCCAGGCCTTGGCGGCGTGGTGGTCCACCACGAGGATTTCGTCGGGCAGGAACAGCACCATGTCGCGCTGATCGTCGGGACGGGTGAGCGAAAGGTCGATCGAATCGAACTGGAAGGCAAGATCGTAACCGAAGGCGCCAAAGAGCCCGATGGCGCTGTCGGCATCGGAATGGAAGAGATCGACGATCGCGCGCAAAACGGTAAACACCGTTGGCATCTTGGAGCGCTCTTCCTCGGTAAAGGCGCGGGCGGGTTTGTTGACCGACAGATCGAGGCGGCGCGCGGAGCGTGCCCCCAGCGTCAGGTCCGGCTCGCTCGACAAACGCTCGGCAATGAATTCGAGCAGAACCTCGCCGCGGCCGTTATAAGCCTCGATCCAGACAGAGCGGCCAAAGGAAGAGATGCCGAGCGGCGGGTCGACGATGGCCGTGTCCCAGCGCGTATAACGACCCGGATATTCGTAGTTGGAAGAGAAGACCGCGCCGCGCCGTTCGTCCAGTTTGTCCACGTAGCTGGACACGGCATTGGCGTAAGGGGTCGGCCTGCGCTTGCGGCTGACGGAAATGCCGCCACGGGTCTCGTAGACCTCCGAGCCGTCGTCTTCGATGATGGTTACCATGCTCTTAACCTCTTCCACTTTCCCATCAAGCCCGGTTCTGGAGGAGGTTTTTACATAAAAAAACCGCCTCGGGAGTTTCGGGCGGCTTTGTCTCGTCTCTGGACATGACTGGTCAAGGCCGCGTTTAGCGTGCCCACCACCAGATCATCATGTTGCTCGACGTTTTCATGGCGTCTTTCATAGCGTGGGCCTGTGTTTCTGACAAGCGGGTTCTGCGCGATGTCGCGGGCGACGTCACCACCCTCCCCTGCCGAGACCGCAGCGTCACCGAACCTGCCATCACCACGTCTGCAAAACCACGTTTACGGGTAAATCTGCGCCACAAAAACAGGAGGCATACAAGTCATGATGGAAGAATACCAGCGACACATTAGCATTTGAATAACACATTTATGCTTTCCTTAATCTTGGGTTAACCAACTTTACCTGTGCCCGAACCACGAGTCTTTGAGCCACAAACGGGAGCTCACCCGCATGCAGATGACAATATCGCGCTTTCTAGTGCTGTTTGGGTTTACACTCCTGGCAGGGCTTTCGGTCGCGGTCGGCACGCTTCTCTATTCGTTGCGGCAACTCCAGATCGACGGACCGGAATACAGCCTCATCATCGACGCCAAGGACCTGGTGGCCGATATCCTGCCGCCGCCGATGTTTGTGGTGGAGGCCTATCTGACGGCAACGGAAACGGCCGCTTATCCGGAAGAAGCAAGCGCCAATATCGAGGTGCTGAACAGGCTGCATGCGGATTACAAGGAGCGGATGACGGTGTGGGCCACCAAACCGCTGCCGCCGGCAACCGCCTCCTTCGTCTTCGGCGATTACAAGGCGGCTTCGGAAGCCTTTTGGAAGGAACTGTTCGACGTCGTCGTTCCGCAATTCAAGATCGCCGCCGTCAACGGCAAGGAAACCGACCTGACGCAGCTTCGGCAGCGTTTCCGTGTCCAGCGCGCCGCGGTCGTGCAGCTGGTGACGTTGGCGAAAAACGACATGATCGCCGTCGAAGCGCGCGCCTCGGCCTCTGGTGCGGTCTACCGTTCGATGGCCTTTGCCGCAAGCGGTGTGGCGATCGCAGTCCTTCTGGGGGGCATCGTGCTGTTCCGTCGGCGCGCCATCACGCCGATGCGCGACATGGAGCGATACATGGCAGCTCTTGCGACAGGTGATTTCGAAAGCCCCGTGCCGCATGCCGACCGGCAGGACGAGGTCGGCAACATGGCAAAGGCTGTGGCGCATTTCCGCGCCGGCGCGCTGGAAAAGGCAAGACTGGAGCAGGAAGCAGACCGCCACGAACAGCAGACGAGCGAGGAGCGGAACCGCCAGCTTCACCTGGAAACGGAGCGTGCCGCCACGCTGAAGAAGGTCATCGACGATCTCGGCGCCGGTCTCGACCGCCTGTCGCGCTTCAACATCCACGTCACCCTCGACGAACCCTTCGACGCGGAATTCGAGGTGCTGCGCAACAACTTCAACCGCTCGCTGGCCGTCTTCCAGCAGACGATGCGCCGGGTACTCGGCAAGGCGGACGAGATCCGCGCCAATGCCGAAAGCTTAGACGGTTCCGCCGACAATCTGGCCCACCGCACCGAAAAGCAGGCCGCGGCGCTGGAAGAAACGGCCGCGGCGCTCGACGAGATCACCTCCAACATCGCGGCATCAAGCGGCCTGACGAAGAACACGATGACGAAGAGCAACCATGCGCGCGAAAATGTCGGGCGCTCTGCCGAAATCGTCCGCCAGGCGATCGATGCCATGAGCCGAATCGAAGACGCCTCGCAGCGCATCGGTTCGATCACCGGCCTGATCGACGAGATCGCCTTCCAGACCAACCTGCTGGCGCTGAACGCCGGCGTCGAGGCCGCACGCGCCGGCGAAGCCGGCAAGGGGTTTGCCGTCGTCGCGCAGGAAGTGCGTGCGCTCGCCCAACGTTCCGCCAACGCAGCGCAGGAAATCCATGCGCTCATCACTCATTCGACCACCGAAGTGGCCGGTGGCGTGGCGCTGGTTTCCCGCACCGGCGAGGCACTGAAGGAAATCGAGAACGACATCGCCTCGATCGCCAGCGATATCGAAACCATCGCACTCGGCACCAGCGAACAGAGCGACGTGCTGCAGGCCATCAACACCTCCGTCAACCAGATGGACCAGATCACCCAGCAGAACGCTGCCATGGTCGAGGAGATGAACGCCGCCAGCCATTCGCTGACCGAAGAGGTGGGCGAGATGGTGGCGCTGGTCAACCAGTTCGTCAGTCGCGAAGACGAAGTGGCGCTCGATCCGCGGCCGCGCCGCAGGGCGGCCTGATCCGCCTCCGTCTGCGACCAATCCGGCCGTCATGCGTTACCTGCCCTTGAGGGACCTCGCTCCAAGCGAGTTCTCCAGGAGCAGATCGCGAGGACGGCGAGATGAGACGATCCACAGCATGGGCGGCAAGTTGGGCCGCCCGATCCTTGGCCGCAACATTTTCGGCCATGGTCCTGACAGCGGCCAGCCTGCCGGACAGCCCACCATTGCCGACGCAGAAACCGGCAAACCTCCAGGCAGAGACCCCGCCGGACAGGCCGGTTGCCACGCCTCGCCCCAAACCGGCACCCGACGCTCCGGCACCCACCCAGACGCCATCCGACGAAAGGCGCGAGACCGGGGCTCCCGAAACCACCCCGGATGACACCGGTGACAGACAGGCGGACGACCCCGCCGCGGCGAAAACCGAACCCGAGCCGGAACCGAAGGTCAGCGCCATCGTGGCGGAGGATCCCATAAAACTCGAGGCTTGCCTGCGCGACCTGAAAGCGATCGGCGCACAGTTCGAGACAAAAGATCCGATCCGGGACGAGGACGGTATCTGCGGCATCGAAAAACCGCTCGTCGTGACACAACCGCTACCCGGCGTGGCACTCTCGGATCCGTCACCGATGCGGTGTCAGGCGGCGCTCGCCCTCTCGCACTGGCTGAAGGACACGGTTCAGCCGACGCTGGCGCTCGCCCTGCCGGACCAAAAGCTCACCGGCGTCCGCAACGCCCCGGCCTATACCTGCCGCAAGCGCAATGGTGCCGAAACCGGCAAGATTTCCGAACATGCGCGCGGCAATGCCATCGACATCATCGGCCTGGATCTATCGAAGGGCGAGCTGGTGGCGATGACCCCGAAGACGGAGGATCCGACGATGACCGGCGCTTTCCAGCGGACGATCACCGCCGGCGCCTGCCTGCATTTCACCACCGTGCTGTCGCCCGGCAGCGACGCCACCCACCAGGATCACCTGCATCTGGACGTGCTCGAAAGAAAGGCCGGATACCGGTATTGCCGGTGACCTCTCACGCCGTTCCGGCAAGCCCGATCGGCATGTCTTCGGCGGAGACGAAACGCCCCTTGCCGGAGGCCTTGGCCCGGTAGAGCGCCTGATCGGCAGACAGCATCGACTGCGTGAGATCGCCATGGTCGGCAGCAACGTCCGACAGGCCGACACTGACACCGATGCGGACCACCGTTCCGGCGACGGGATAAGGCGTAGACAGCGCTATGATGATACGGGAGGCCATGGTTTCTGCAGCGCGACGGTCAAGCGAGGCGGTAAGAATGAGAAACTCATCGCCTCCCAGACGGCAGATGGCAGCGTCCGGCAGGCAGTCGCGCAGACGCTCCGCCGCCATTTTCAGCACGTCGTCTCCGACCGCGTGCCCGTACCGGTCATTGACCGTCTTGAAGCCGTCGAGATCGAGACAGAACAGTTGCAGCGACTGGTTCTCCGTCATCATCGCCTCGGCCCTTGCCTGCAGGCCGCGCCGGTTCAACACTCCGGTCAGCGGATCGCTCAGGGCGTGGTTACGGTTTTCGATCTCTGCCGAGATGGCGCGAAGGGTGGTGTCGCGCTGCCGGTGCATGATCCAGTTCAGCCCGGCAATGAAAATCACCGCCTGCGGCACAAGCAGCGGAATGAACTCCGGCACGCGCGTGGCGAAGGAGATCTTGAATGCGGCATCGATCATCAAGATCTGCATCATCGCATAACGCGGCGCCACGAAGTTGTTCGAGATGATACCGGCACAGGAGCCGAAGGCCGAGGCGGTGACCAGGATGATCATTGGCATGTCGCTGCCGAGACTGATCATCAGGGTCGAAGCCGCATTGGTGGCCGCCCAGAGGGTTCCGCAGAGAAACACGCCATCGGTGTGCCAGGGCCGGAACCTGGGCAGGCGGATTGCACCACGCAGAGCGATCAACGCTAGGTCCAGAAGGGCGAACCAAAGAAAGATAGAATTGCCGGATCGAAAATAGGCAATCAACGTTACCGTCGCCGTATTGGCGCACCCCAGGATCATGGGCATCATGGAGGCGGTCAGCGTCAGTCGCAGGCGACGCTGCAACTCGCTGCCTGGCGCGTTGCTCATGTCCGTGAGCCAGGTCAGTGGCCACAGCCGCGCCTCGTCGCTCAGCCTTTCCAGATGTGTCTGCATGACGGCTCCATATCGTTGCCGCCTTCTACACACAGATGTTTTGAGAAACCTGCAAATAGCAGTCCCTAAAAGAGAAAAGCCCTGCCTTTCCATGGGAAAGGTTAAAGTATTTCCAGAAAATACAGCCACCGCGTGCAAGTCCGCACGTCACTCTTGAAGTCGGCCGGAATGCCCCCCGATCGCTCGACGCCCTGTGCGGATCTGCGACAGAAGCCCGGCCGCAAGGGGCAGTGCATCAGAACAGGCCCTCGATATAGCCCGCCTCATTGAGGTGGATGCGCTCCGCCGACGGCGAGCGCGGCAGGCCGGGCATGGTCCGGATCTCGCCGGTGATCGCCACGACAAAACCGGCACCAGCCGACAGGCGCACCTCGCGCACCGGCAGCGTGTGGCCGGTCGGCGCGCCGAGCAGGTCCGGATCGCTGGAAAAGGAATATTGCGTCTTGGCAATGCAGACCGGCAGATGGCCGTAGCCCTGCTCCTCAAACGCCTTCAACTGGTCGCGCACCGCCTTTTCCGCTGTCACCTCGCCGGCGCGGTAGATCTCGCGCGCAACGGTCTCGATCTTCTGCAGAAGCGGCAAGTCGTCGGGATAAAGCGGCTTGAAATCCGCCGTGCCGGAATCGGCAAGTGCTGCCACCTTGTTGGCGAGTTCCTCGACGCCGGCCGAACCTTCGGCCCAGTGGCGGCAGAGGATCGCCTCGACGCCCAGCGAGCGGACATAGGTCTGGACCGCCTCCACCTCGGCATCCGTGTCAGAGGAGAAGTGGTTGATCGCCACGATCACCGGCACACCGAACTTCGCGACATTTTCGATATGCCGTCCGAGATTGGCGCAGCCATCGATGAGCGCGCCGACATTTTCCTTCGACAGGTCCGGTTTGGCGACGCCGCCATTCATCTTGAGCGCCCGGATGGTCGCGACGATGACCGCCGCCGCAGGTTTCAGACCCGCCTCACGGCACTTGATGTCGAAGAATTTTTCGGCTCCCAGATCGGCGCCGAAACCGGCTTCCGTCACCACGTAGTCGGCAAGCTTCAGCGCGGCGCGGGTCGCCACGACCGAATTGCAGCCATGCGCGATATTGGCAAACGGACCGCCATGCACGAAGGCCGGATTGTTTTCCAGCGTCTGCACGAAGTTCGGCTGCATGGCATCCTTGAGCAGCACCGCCATGGCGCCATCCGCCTTCAGGTCACGCGCGAAGACCGGGCTCTTGTCGCGGCGGTAACCCACGACGATCGCGCCGAGCCGCTGTTCGAGATCCGAAAGATCAGAAGCGAGGCACAGGATCGCCATGATTTCCGAGGCGACCGTGATGTCGAAGCCGGTCTCGCGCGGATAACCGTTGGAGACGCCGCCGAGCGGGCCGACCATCTGGCGCAACGCCCGGTCGTTCATGTCGACGACACGCCGCCAGGTCACCCGGCGCAGGTCGAAGTCGAGCGCATTGCCCCAGTAAATGTGATTGTCGACCATCGCCGCGAGCAGATTGTGCGCCGAGGTGATGGCGTGGAAATCGCCGGTAAAGTGCAGGTTGATGTCTTCCATCGGCACGATCTGGGCATACCCGCCGCCGGCAGCGCCACCCTTCACCCCGAAACACGGACCGAGCGAGGGTTCGCGCAGGCAGACCATCGCCTTTTTGCCGATGCGGTTCAGTCCGTCGCCGAGACCGACGGTGGTCGTGGTCTTGCCCTCACCCGCCGGCGTCGGATTGATCGCCGTCACCAGGATCAGCTTGCCGTCCGGACGATCGGCCAGAGACGAGATCAGGCTTGCGGTGATCTTCGCCTTGTCGTGCCCATAGGGAATGAGGTCTTCCGTCCCGATGCCAAGCCGCTGGCCGATCTCCTGGATGGGTTTCTTTTTGGCGGCACGAGCGATTTCGATGTCCGACGGCACAGGTCCCATGCATGTTCCTCGTCAAAAGCGGGCGGCAGTTCCTCCCTGCATAGACCATCGGCAGGCGACCTGTGAATGACGGATCGACAGACGTTCGAGGATGCAAACAGAAAAGGGGCGGCACACGCAGTGCCACCCCCCGTCTCAACACGGCGACTGGAGATCAGAAGCGCTGTGTCAGAGAGATTTTGAAGGTCCGGCCGGGCTCGGAGTAGAATTCGCGCGCCTGGGTGGCGCCGTTGGTGCGCACGCTGCTGTAATCATAATAGGTGCGGTCGAAGACGTTGTAGACGCCGGCATTGATGCGCAGGCCCTTGACCTGCTCCGGCTCCCACCAGGCGGTCAGATCGACAACGCCGTAACCGGGCGTCTGGAAGTAGGTGCCGCCCTTGCCGTCATCGTCCTTGGAGCCCGCCACGCCGATCACGTCGACGCCGACGCCCCAGGTTTCGGTGTCGTAACCGAAGCTCGCGACCGCCTTCATCGGCGCGACAGAGCGCAGGAAGGTGTCGTTGTCGAGATCGTTACCCTTCATCGCGGAAATGCCGGTGCCGATACGGAAGCCGTTGGCGAAGATCTTCTGCGCCGACACTTCCAGACCATAGATCTCGGCGCGGGCGATGTTCTGGTAGCTCATGATGCCGCCCTGGCGGTAATCTGCAAGGCTGAGCCCCATGGCGGAAGCTTCGGCGGATGTCAGGCTGCGCGTGTCGATGAAGTTCTTGTAGCGATTGTAGAAGAGGTTGATGCGGCCGCCGAAGCTTTCGTCACCCAGATTGGCGCCCAGTTCGAAACCGTTGCTGGTTTCGGATTCGAGATCCGGATTGCCCATGCGCAAATACGTGCCGCTGGCGCCGAAACGGCTGTAGAGTTCGCCGGTGGTCGGCGCACGGAAGCCCATCGCCCACTGGCCGAACAGCTCGACATTCGGAGCCAGATCATAGGCAAGCCGCAGCTTCGGCGAAACCGCTGTGTCCTCGAAGGAGGCCGGCAGCGACGGCTTCGAGGCATTGCGGGCGAAAGCGTCGGTCATCTTCGGCTCGTAGCTGACCCAGTCGAAGCGCACGCCGGGTGTCAGGCGAAGCCCCGTCTGACCGAGCGCGATCTCGTCATCGAGGTAGAAGCCGATGCGGTTGCCATCCACCTTCGGTGTGTCAGCCTGGTTGGTGTGCAGGTTGTTGCAGGCCGAAAGCGTGCCTGTATAGGTGCCGCTCGCGGGTTTCGTGCCGCAATTGTCGTAACCGGCAGAATATTGTTCGCTGGTCAGCGTCACGAGATCAAAACCGAAGGTGAAGAGGTGGTTGTTGCCGCCGATCTCGACGCTCTTCTGGGCGGAGCCGATCAGGCCGAAATCCTTCTCTTCCGTGGTATTTTCACGACCGATCGGGCCGATGACGGAGGTCCAACGATAACCCGTATAGCCGTCCAACGTCCGCGTCTTCTGATAGTAAAGCGACGCCCACATGTTGTCGATGAAGCTGTCCTTGTCCTGGCTCTCGAACTTGTAGTCGATCGAGACACGGTCGCGGTCGGAATCCTTCTGCGTGTTGTAGCCGCCGGGGCGATAATTACCGGTGAGCGTCTGGTTGGTCATGGCATCCGTATCGCGGTCCTTGCGATAGCGCTCGGCCGTGAGACCGATCGTGTGGCCGCCCTCCAGTTCCTGCCGCAGCTTGAACAAAAGGTTGTTCTCTTTGTAATCGGACGGATTGGCTTCCGTGCGGGTGGTGCTGTAGCCGCCAACCGAACCGTTCGTCTGGCGCTCATTGCCCTTTGCATAACTGCCCTGGAAGAGCACGGAGGTGTTGTCGATCTTCTTGGCGACGGCAACCGCACCCCGCCAGCTCTTGTCGGCGCTGTCATAGGTGGTCTTGACAATCCCGCCCCAATCCTTGCCCTCACCGATCAGGTCTTCCGGCTCCAGCGTGCGATAGGCAAGAACGCCACCGAGCGAGCCGCCGCCGGCACGGCTGGAATCGGCGCCACGCATGACATCCACCGCAGACAGCGAGCTGAAATTGACCGTATCGACGCCGCCGCTGGCGCTGCGGGTCGCATCCGACAGGTAGGGCAGCGGAATGCCGTCGATCGTGGTCAGCACGCGACTGCCTTCCAGGCCACGGATGTTGACGGCACCGTTCGAGCGGTTGAAGTTCACACCGGGTTCCGCCACGCGGCCAAGATCCTCGATGCTGGTGATCTGCTTCTTGTCCAGCTCCTCGCGGGTCGTCTCCGTGGTCAGCGGAGTGTCCGTGGCGGACCCCTTCGGCGCATTGACCCGCTGGCCCTTGACGGTGATGCGCGGCAGGACGGTCGCCTCCGAGGTTGTTGTCTGCTGCTCCTGTGCTGTGGCTCCCGACGACAGGGCCAGAAGGGCAAGCGCGGTGCAAGCCAGCAGATTGGTATGATTACGGAGCAACATGTACGATCTTTCCTCGGGCTGGCACGCCAAAGCACGCAACGGCGCTTGCGCGCCGCAGGGGTCCTGGCGGTCTTGATATGATGGGCTGACGCGGGCGCGCCTCACTTAAGCCCCATAAAAAACATGATTTATATTGTCAACATTAAACATGATTTAAATGATCATATTTAGGTGGGATCCTGTCCGGTGAGGCGATTTGACAACAGTGAATCAACTGCGGATTGCGCATTGCCCAAAGAGCTAATCAAGAAACAACCGACAGTACGTTTTCTGTCTCTGTGAAAAGCAAGTACATGGGATTTTCCGATACATTAACGGAAAAAAGTGATTCCAGTTGTATTCCATAAAATAAGTGGAACTGAATATTCGTTCGCTTTATCTTGGCCCCGTGATAAGAGAAGACATTGAAACATTCTCTCCACCCGTCTGCGACATTCCTCGGTTTGCCTGAGGGGTCACTGCTTCGCATGTGTGACAAGATCACCTGATGATTACACTGGAACGCCATTCCGTCCTCAGCAAAGAAATCTCGTCGGCGGACTCGCGGGCGGCCATCGTTGCTGCGATGGAAAAACTGCCAGCACAGTTTGGCTTTCGTTTCTTCACGCTGATGACGGCCCCGGCGCCAAGCGATCACACGCTCTCGTCCCTCATCATCGAAACCACACTCCCGCGGCGCCTGATCCAGGACTTCGACGCACGGCGCCTGCTGGTGCATTGTCCACTCGTCCCGCTCCTCAAGAACATGGCACTGCCGCTTTGCTGGAGTTACAGCAACGAGCGTCAGGAAGACCTGCGCCTCGCGTTTCCCGACACCATGACCCGCATCTTGAAGATCTGGGGCATTGCAACGGGCGTTGCGATGCCTCTCTATTCGTCGAACGGATCGGTCTTCGTCATGCGTCTGGATGGCGATCGCGCCCTGTTGACGCTGCCCGAGCTCAACGAACTCGGAATGCTCTTTCTCCAGTCGTTTCGAAGCTTCGACAGACTGCGCGGCGACGAGCCTTTGCATCGCAATCTGCTCACCGCCCGCGAGCTGGAAGTGGTTCGCTGGACATCGCAGGGCAAGACATCGGCGGAGATCGCAAACATCCTGTCGCTGTCGGATCACACGGTCAACACCTACCTAAATAAGGCCATCAAGAAACTCGATTGCGTGAATCGGACTCAGCTGGTAGCCAAAGCCATTCGCCTGCGGCTGATCAGCTAAATCCCGCTCGATCCGCTCAGGTAGCTGAAGTGCGAGTGAGGGAGCGGCATGTTGCGTCAAGAACACATGTCGTGTTCGATCGATGGATGAAAAAGCCGCAAAACGACCGTTTGACATGACGGACGCCGATGTGGTCGAGATTTTCTCGACGTTTAATGCCTTAGGCTATTGGCGGCATGATCTGGATACCGGCCATACCTATTTCTGCGAGACGCTTCTCGGCTTCTTCGGCCTGCCCTCGACCGAGGGGCCTGTGAACATGATGGAGATTTCGGCAAGGCTTCATCCCGACGATCTGAGCCGCGTCATGGAAGCGCACGAAGGTGCATCCGCGCAGCCGATGTCCTATCAGAAGATCCACCGCATCCGCAAAGAGGGCGACAGCTATCGCTGGTATTGCTCGACCGGCCGTTTCCGCGCGAAGGAAGGCACGAGCGGCGAGGTCGTCGGCATCACCTGGGAGGTTGTGCCGCACCGGTGCGAAGGCATGCACCGGCTGATGACAGAGCACTGACCGCTCCGGCGCCTCTCAGCGGTCGAGAACCTGACGCACTTCGACAAGGTTCGAACGGGTGCGCAGGATATAGAACCCCATCGTCGCCAAATGCGTCGGCATGAGCAGACCGGATTCGCTGCCGTTCGAGATGATGGCGGGCTGGATGCGAAGCGCCGCCTGGAACTGCGACAGCGTCTCGCCCCAGAGCGAACCGAGATTGCGCTCGCGAATGACCTGGGCGAAGTCTGCACCGGCAGCGGACAGCACGGCCGAATACCCGTAGAGCTGGCCATAGGCGAACCAGAACCGGTCATCGGCCCGGGTGTCGAACCAGCCGGCATTGTGATTTTCCGAACGCTCCCGCAGGATCGCCGAGGTCGAGCCGAGATCATTGGCGATACGGTCGACGAACTGCACCAGATTGTCGGCGCGGGTATCGAACAGCGCGTTGCAGGCGGCCAGATCGACGTTGAACTTGCGCAGGCTGTTGATCGCCGCACGGTAGTAGCTCGGCGTCGGCGTCTTGAAGCCGAAGGGATCGAGGCCGAAATACCACGAATATTCGTCGAACTGCAGGTTTCCGCGCGCATCCTGCAGATCGTTGTTGATGCCGGAGGTGCCACGCACCCGGCCGAGCGTATCGACGAGTTCGACTGCCGTGCGCCGCACCGCCTGGTTCACCCCGCGCTGGAAGGACGCCTTGTTGTCGAGAAACGGCGTGCGGTCCCAGTCCATGCCGAACAGGCCGAGACGGTAGAGCAGCATGGAGGAAATCCAGGCATTCTGGTTGACGTTCTGGTCCGTCAGGTCGGCGACCGTATCGACGATCGCGGAGGACTGGCAGCTGCGGACCGGATCGCTGGCGGACGCCGTCTGCGGCGCAAGCGGCTGGCCGGCCGCGACTGTCCGTTCGGAGAGCTGGTAGCGGTCGGTGAAGTTCGGGTCGAAGCCGGTCCAGACCTGCGTCTGCCAGATGAAATAACCGTAGAGCCCGACCAGGAACAGCAACGCCGCCGCGACCGGCAGCTTGATCATCAGATGGCGCTGGCGATACCAGCCATGGGCCGCCATGAACGGCCAGGCGATGGCAGCAAATCCAAGCTGAAGAGCCCGCCACACGGCAGCGCCTGCCCGGCGGAAAAAGGCGGAAACGACATCCATCATCAACAGGCCCTCCAAAGACCGCCTTCCACGTAGTTATCCTGTGGCGGCTTGTCGAGACGCGTTCAGCCGAAAGCGGAACGCGTCGTTGATTCGCTCCTGGCGGGAAGACAATCCGCGCACGCTGAGCAGGCCGCGTTCCGCCCGCCGAAACAGCTCGGCAAGCCTTGGCAGGCTCTCCTCCGCATCGTTCAGGACAAGCTTCAGTCCCGACAGGGCGATGATCTGCTCCTCCGCATCGATCCACAGCTTGTTGATCAGCAGGCTGACGGCACCGATCAGCCCGATGATCCTGTCGACGAGTTCCTGCAGCAGATCGATGGCCGGCTGCAGGCCCTCCGTCATGTGATCCCCTTCCGGCCTTGCCGCAAGCGAGCGCAGGCGCATGAGCGCCTCGTCCAGCGCCTGTTCGCTCTCGACAAGCAGCGTTCGCAGGACGCTCCGATGGTCCTCCAGGGCCCCCAGCATCGTGTCGGTTTCCCGCACCAGGGCAACCAGTGCAACGAGCGCGCGGCGATCCGCCTCGGCATCCATCCGCTCCGGTCTCTTCAGGCCGAAACGCGCACGCCATCCGGAGCGGCGCGCCGTCTCCGTCTGCTGCTGCAGCGAGGCGAGGAGCCGCTGCGTCTCCTGATCCATATCGAAGATGCGCCGGACGAGCTGACTTTCCACCTGACGCGCTTCGATCGCGACGCGGTCCATCTCCTCATGCGCCCCGTCAAGCAGATCGTGGCGGACAAGACGACCGCTGAGCCGCCCGCCGGTCAGCAGACGGCTCACCACCATCGACAATCTGGCACGCAGGGCGGCCAGTGTCTCGCCAACCGCCGTGCCATCCGTCAGCGCCTGTCCGCCCATCACCGCCCCCTCGTCGCCGCGTGGGATCAATGTAGGAGACTTGCCTCATAAAGCACAGAGGCAACTGCGCAAACGCTCAAAGACCGAGCGCGGCGATCTCCTTGTCGAGGCGTTCGCGGGTCTTCTTGGCCATCTTCGCCGTCTTGATGGCCTCCAGATTGGCCGGCGCGCCCTCGCCTGCCACGATCAGCGCCACCATGCCCATGCCCCAATGCGGCGAGCACTTGATCACATAGGCGCCTTCCTTGGTGATGGTCACCACCAGTTCCTGGTTCATCTTGCCCTTGAACTCCTCCGTACCTTCGGGAATGAGTTCCTTGACCGCAGCGGCATCATGCCCCTTGTCGACCGGCAGGAAACGGACGGTATCGCCCACGGCAACCCTTAAGGAAGCCGGTTCGAACACCATGGCCTCGCCATCGGACCCCTTGTTGAGCATCTTGACTTCAAACTCTGCGGCAGCGGCAGATGTACCGCACAGGGCGCTGCCGGCCATCATCACGCCGGCTGCAATCAGGGTCGTCCATTTCATCGTCAGGCTCCTTGTGGACGCACCGCCTCGTGCGGTCGTCACTGTTGTTTCGGACCTGCTGATACGCTGCCGCCAACGCTTATGGTTTGACCGAAGTCAAACCACATTTTGGACACATTGTCGCAAACACCCCCTATCTTCCGGCGCGAATAGGCGTGCTTGCTTGCCCTTTCCATATATTGATAATGGCCGGGGAACATAAAAATGGAGCAATCTCATGCCAGGAACGACTTCGCTGAAATTATCGGTCGCGGCTCTCATCACCGCGATGGCCACGGGTCAGGCGCTGGCCGCCGATCCGGCAAGCTGTAGCACCGTTCGTTTTTCGGACGTGGGCTGGACGGACATCACCGCGACGACGGCGACCGCAGCCGTGCTCCTCGATGCACTCGGCTATACGCCCGAAGTCAAGGTTCTGTCGGTGCCGGTCACCTATCAGTCGCTGAAGAACAAGGATATCGACGTCTTCCTCGGCAACTGGATGCCGACGCAGGAAGCCGATGTGCGTCCCTTCCTGAACGACAAGTCGGTCGAATCCTTCGGCCCGAACCTGGTGGGCGCCAAATACACGCTTGCCACCAATGCCAAGGGCGCCGCGCTCGGCATCAAGGATTTCAAGGATATCGCCACCCACGCCAAGGAGCTGGACGGCAAGATCTACGGCATCGAACCCGGCAATGACGGCAACCGTCTGATCCTCGACATGATCGCCAAGGACAGTTTCGGCCTGAAGAAGCTCGAACTCGTCGAATCCTCCGAACAGGGCATGCTGGCGCAGGTCGCCCGCGCCGACCGGGCCGGCGAGCCGATCGTCTTCCTCGGCTGGGAACCGCATCCGATGAACGCGAACTTCAAGCTGACCTATCTGACCGGCGGCGACGAGGTGTTCGGCCCCGATTTCGGCGGCGCGCAGATCTACACCAATGTCCGCGCCGGCTTCACCAAGGACTGCCCGAATGTCGGCACGTTCATCACCAACCTGAAGTTCAGCCTGCCCATGGAAAACGTCATCATGGGCAAGATCCTGAACGACGGCCAGGACCCGCAGAAGGCGGCCCTCTCCTGGCTGAAGGACAATCCCTCGGCCGTCACCCCCTGGCTTGCGGGCGTCACCACGCTCGACGGCAAGGATGGACTGGCTGCGGTCAAGGCAAAGCTCGGTCTCTAAGGGGACAAGGCCCGTGCGGAACCGGGGCGGTCGCTTTCCATTGCGGAGGCGATCGTCCGTTCCGTGCTGATTGGTGCCGTGCGGGGAATGCGCTCGCACGATTGCATTCGCCAGGCGCTGAGTCCTGCCTCCGGCAAAGCTCATGCCGCTCCCGCGCAATCTGTCCAACACGGGAAGACGTCCTTTGGAATTTCTGACAGACCACAAAATCCCGGTCGGGATCTGGGCCAAACACTTCGTCGACTGGCTGACCCTCAGCGGCGCCTGGTTTTTCGACTGGCTCTCCACCGTCCTCAAGCACATCATCGATGCGCTTCTCCTCGTTCTCCAGTGGCCGCATCCGCTTGCGGTGGTGGCCGCCTTCACCGGCATCGCCTGGTATTTTCGCCGCTCGGCGGGCGTCGCAGTCTTCACCTGTCTCGGACTGCTTTTCATCATCAACCAAGGTTATTGGAAGGAAACGACCGAAACGCTGGCGCTGGTCGTGGCCGCGGCCGCCGTCAGCATGGCGATCGGCGTTCCGGTCGGCATTGCCTGCGCCCGCCGCCCATGGCTCTACGAGCTTCTGCGTCCGATGCTCGACCTGATGCAGACGATCCCGACCTTCGTTTATCTCATTCCGGCGCTGATCCTCTTCGGTCTCGGCATGGTGCCTGGCCTGATCGCCACCGTTATCTTCGCCATTCCAGCGCCCATCCGCCTCACCCGTCTCGGTATCATCTCGACGCCTTCCGCGCTGACCGAAGCCGCCGTTGCCTTCGGCGCAACGCCGGCACAGGTACTGAGCAAGGTGGAATTGCCCTTTGCCATGCCGCAGATCATGGCGGGGCTGACCCAGACCATCATGCTGTCGCTGTCGATGGTGGTGATCGCAGCCCTCGTCGGCGCCAATGGCCTCGGCGTGCCGGTGGTCAGGGCCCTCAACACCGTCAATGTCGCACGCGGGTTCGAGGCGGGTCTCTGTATCGTCATCCTGGCGATCATCCTCGACCGCATGTTCCGGGCCGACAGCGAAGGAGAAGGCGCATGACGGATGCAATCATCTTCGGCGCCGTCGATATCGTTTTCGGCGACCAGCCGGATCGCGCCCTTGCCATGATGGATGACGGCAAAAGCCGCGACGAGATCAGCAAGGCCACCAGCCTCGTGCTTGGCGTCTCGAAAGCCTCGCTCACCATTCGCGAAGGCGAGATCCTCGTGCTGATGGGGCTTTCCGGCTCCGGCAAGTCGACCTTGCTCAGAGCCGTCAACGGCCTGGCACCAGTGGTGCGTGGCTCCGTGACCGTCATGAGCAAGGGCGGTGCGGTCGATCCCTACCGCTGTTCGCAGAAAGTGCTGCGCGACCTGCGCATGCACACGGTCTCGATGGTTTTCCAGCAGTTCGGTCTTTTGCCCTGGCGCACGGTCGCCGACAATGTCGGTTTCGGGCTGGAGCTGGCGGGCGTGCCCGAAAAGGAGCGCAAGGCACAGGTTGCCGAGCAGTTGGCACTTGTGAACCTGTCGCAATGGGCAGACCGCAAGGTGGGCGAACTGTCCGGCGGCATGCAGCAGCGCGTCGGGCTTGCGCGTGCCTTTGCCACCGGCGCGCCGATCCTCCTGATGGACGAGCCGTTCTCGGCGCTCGACCCGCTCATCCGCACGCGTCTGCAGGATGAGCTTCTCGAATTCCAGAGCCGGCTGAAGAAGACCATTCTCTTCGTCAGCCACGATCTGGACGAGGCCTTCCGCATCGGCAACCGCATCGCCATCATGGAAGGCGGTCGTATCGTCCAGTGCGGCACGCCGCAGGAGATCGTCCAGAAGCCGGCCGACCAGTATGTTGCCGATTTCGTCCAGCACTTGAACCCGATCACCATGCTGACGGCCGGCGACATCATGCGTGCCGGTGCGGACGAAACCGCCCAGGCACCGGTGACTGCGACAGCACGCCGGGAAACGCCGCTGATCGACGTGATGGACGCACTGGCGCGACAACCGGGCGTCATCGGCATCGTTGACAACGGCGCCGTGATCGGCACCATCGGTGCAGACGACATCATCGCCGGTCTGACCCGTCACCGGCGCCGCGAAGGGTGAAACCGTGACAGAAAAGCAGAACGTCTTGCGGGAGCTAGATCCCGATGGCCTCAGCCTTGCCCGCAAGCTCGTTCGCTCCGCCCGCTTCGTCTCGCTTGCCGTGCAGGACCGGGACTCAGGCTTCCCTGCGGTCAGCCGGGCCCTGATGGCGACCGATCTCGATGGCACGCCGCTGATCCTCGTGTCGGCGCTTGCCTCGCACACACAAAGCCTGATCGCCGATCCCCGTTGTTCGCTGCTCGCCGGCGAGGTCGGCAAGGGGGATCCGCTCGCCCACCCGCGCATCACCCTGTTCGCCACGGCAAAACAGGTGGCGCGCGACACGCCGGAGCACAAAAGGGCGCGGCAGCGCTTTCTCAACCGGCACCCGAAGGCCTCCCTCTACATCGATTTTCCCGACTTCAGCTTCTTCCGGCTGGAGCCGCAGCACGCCTCGCTCAACGGAGGGTTCGGCCGGGCCTATGTGCTCGACGGCGAGGCCTTCAAAATCCCTGTACCAGGCGCCCCGGAGGACTGGCTGCGGCTGGAAGAAGATATTATGATAAAGTATCGGGATGCGACTCAGCTTGCTGCTGTGGTTGGCGCTCCGAAGGCGTCAGGCTACCATTTGGCAGGGCTGGATCCAGCCGGCTTCAACTTGGTCAGCGGAAGTGTATCATTCCGGTACGAATTTCTACTCGGAATGGCCGAACCGTTGCCAGTAGAAGCCCAGCTTGCACAAATACTTGACGCTGTATACCGGATACGCAAAATTTAGGGATATACAATCCTTACTGCGACTTGCTAGATTTGTGATACATTGTTACCGCTCCCAAACCGGTAACGTGTTACTAGGGGACGACTGAGGAACAAGAAATGACAACACTCACTGAGCACTCGGCTGCCGCAGCCAATCTGCTGTCCGCGATGGCCAATCCCAAGCGGCTGATGATCCTGTGTTGCCTGGTCAAGGGCGAGGTTGCCGTAGGCGCACTCGCAACGAAGGTCGGGTTAAGCCAGTCGGCACTCTCGCAACATCTTTCCAAACTGCGGGCTCAGAAGCTGGTCAACACGCGTCGCGACGCCCAGACCATCTATTATTCCAGCTCTGCCGAATCCGTCATGAAGGTTCTCGAAACTCTGGAAGAGTTGTACTGCGAAGCAGAGCCGGCAAAATCTGCGGCCTGATGACAGCGCAATCATCGCGCTGATCCGGGACTTGAAGGAAGCAGGAAGGACGCATACCCAAGGTGTGTTCATCCTGCTTTTTTATCTTGCACCTCGTCCTGCCGGAAACCTTCGGCAATAGAACAGCCGAAGGGACGGTGCGTGATCGCTGGCGCCGGACCGATCGGTCACCACGATGACCGGCCTCCGGTCGAACGATGCGAAGCCAGCATTCAAAATCAAAGACTTCTGCCACATTGCCGCCTCTGCGGCCATTACGACGACAGACGGACCGGCACACCCCTCTGGCTCTTAAAACGACAGTTGGCTCGCGTCCCCTGACATCCCCGGCTCCGGTTCCCCTCCGCCTGACCCTGGTGCGTCGAGGCTTGACCTCTGCGCGATCCTGTTCTTCCATGCCGCGGGGACCATCTGACAACGCAACCGGAAAACGAGGTCAAGGAGCCGCAGATCCGTGAAACAGATGATGACAGGGCTGGCGCTGGTCTGCGCCGCGCTGACCACTCTTGCCATATCCCATGCCAATGCGATCGATTGGGGCAACGCCGGCAAGGGAGACGCGCAGAAATCCCAGGCCTTCAAGCCGCCGAGTGCACATCCGCCACAGGAGGCCACCAAACCGGACCTGCCGGACAGCGGTTTTGATTGCGACACGGTCACTCGCATGTCCTGGGAACGGCCCGGTGCCGAACGTGATCGACGAAGCGGGCCGGAACAGGTGCGCCGCTGCAGCCGCGACGGTTTTTCCTTCGAAGTGACGCCACCGTCGAACTGAGCCCGGGCCTGACCGTCAAAGGATCCTGGAGCGGTGTTCCGGCGCGGGCACAAAACAGCCATCGCGCCGGCCGAACAGCCGATAGCGGTTGCGTGCAATGAAGCGATAAGCGGCATCGCGCAGCCGCTTCGGCACGATCCGCAGCGCCAACACGGCCTTCCACGGCCAGCCGAGCCCCTGCCCGATCGCGATGATGGCATCGCTGTCGGTGAACGCCTTTGGTCCTGCGACGAGGACGATCGACTGCGGTTCCTCCGGGTTGATGCCGTGCCGACGCGCAAGTTCTGCGCCTGCAGGGCTCTGCATGGCCGCCAGCCGAAAGCGCGCCGCCCGATCATGCCGCAACACGAACTGGGCGCTCGCCGAACACAGCACACAATCGCCGTCGAAGACGATGACCGGGCCGATGTCGAGATCCTGTTCCATTCTCCGCAGATAGAGACGCATAGGAGCAACCGCAAGGAGAGGCCCTTCTGCACCGCACGGATCACGGTCAAACAGCCAAATCTTACGGAAAGAGAGGTTTTGACATAGGCATCTGCACAAAAATGATGCCGAATCGGATATTTCCTTGCGCATGCCCGGGCAAATTTCTAAACATTTGAGACGGTTCGCAGCCAAACATGGCGCGACCGGCATCGACCGCGCATTCCTTTCGCCGCTTGGCACATCCTGTTCTGCAGGACGTCGGCAAAGGTAGCTGTTGCGCGGCGCGCAAAGGCCCTGCACCCGCATCGGCCACCCAAGGAGAGCCACATGAACCTCAGAACTTTGCTGGGCGCCACCGCCCTTGCCACCCTGTCCCTGGCATCCGCTGCGCGGGCGGATATCGTCATCGGCCTGATCGCGCCAGTAACCGGCCCCGTTGCCGCCTATGGCAACCAGGTCAAGAACGGCGTTGAAACCGCGATCGACGTCATCAACAAGGCCGGCGGTATCAAGGGCGAAAAGATCACCCTGAAAATTGCCGATGATGCCGGTGAACCGAAACAGGGCGTGTCCGCCGCCAACCAGTTGATCGGTGACGGCATCCGCTTCGTCGTTGGCCCCGTCACGTCTGGCGTTGCCATGCCGGCCTCCGATGCACTGGCCGAAAACGGCGTGTTGATGGTGACCCCGACGGCAACCACGCCGGCACTGACCACCCGCGGCCTGCCGACCGTTCTGCGCACCTGCGGCCGTGATGACCAGCAGGCAGAAGTGGCCGCCGCCTATCTGCTGAAAACCGCCAAGGACAAGCGGATCGCCATCCTCAACGACAAAGGCGCCTATGGCAAAGGTCTCGCCGACGCCTTCAAGGCGGCGCTGAACAAAGGCGGCGTCAAAGAGGTCCTCAACGAGGCACTCACCCCCGGCGACAAGGATTTCAGCGCCCTGACCAGCCGCATCAAGGCGCAGAACATCGATGTGGTCTATTTTGGCGGCTATCATCCGGAAGCCGGCCTGCTCGTGCGCCAGTTTGCCGATCTCGGCATCAAGCCGCTGTTCATCGGCGGCGACGGTCTGTCCAACACCGAGCTTGCCAGCATTGGCGGTCCTGCCGCCGACGGCACGATCTTCACCACCGCCGCCGATGCCAGCAAGGGCCCGAATGCCAAGATCGCCGCAGACGCGCTTGCCGCCCGCAACATTCCGATGGAGGCCTTCACGCTGAATGCCTATGCGGCCGTGGAAGTCATCAAGGCCGGCATCGAACGGGCGGGCACTGACGAGGATGCGACCGCCGTGGCGACGGCGCTGAAATCCGGAGAGCCGGTCAAGACCGTCATCGGCGATCTGACCTATGGCGAAACCGGCGACCTCACCTCCCAGACCTTTGCCCTCTTCCAGTGGAAGGACGGCAAGATGGTTCCGGTGGAATAAGCACCGCCGAAAGATCGAAAGGCCGGGCAGAATGATCTGCCCGGCACGATGTTTTCTGCGCCGAAGAGGCGATGCGCTGGTCGCGGCGGGATTAGAAGAGAATGGTCCTTCCCTGATCCTTGGCCTGCGCCTTGGAATAATGAACGAGATGCGCCGTATGGCCGTCTCGGTTGACGAGGCGGATCTCCCCGCCCTTGTTCGACAACTGGATCGATTTCACCGGCAGCCGCACGGTCTGGGCAATACCGGGGGCAAGCGTCACATCCGACAGGCCGAAACGCAGTCCGGCTTTGTCCACCAGGAACCAGCCTTCGAGCGATTGCGCCCGGGCGCCTGTGTTCATCAGCGTCACCGTCTCATGGCCCTGATCGTCCCCGACCGGGTTGACCAGCGCGGCAATGATCCGGACCGGACTGTCGATGACGGGCGGCACCGGTGGCCGCGCCGGATCGGGCCGCTGCGGACCGGAGGGCGTTACACTTCCCGCGTCCGGTGCAGGACCGGTGCCAGCCGGTCCCATGAAGACCGGGTAGAATGTGCGGATATGCTGTTCGTTGGCGCTTCGAAACACTTTGAGATCGTAACGTGCACCATTGATGACAGCCTCCTTCGGCGCGCGGGCGCCAAGATGTGCACGCACCGAACCGATCGCCATCAGCCCCTCGACGCTGCAGCCCACGAAAAAGCCGCCCTTCGGTTTGGTCAGCGGGCGGATGATGGCCTGTGGATCACCTTCTTTCGTCCAGCGTTCGTAATCCGGCGCATTCCATCGATAGGAAATCGTCACCGATTCCGGAAAGGATGTCTGGCCGTCGTCGTAGAGCCCGCGAATGTAGACGATGCGGTCATCGGCAAAACCCGGGAACCGCTGGCGGTCGATTTCCGTCGCCATGCCGTCATCCAGGTAATATTTGTACCAGAAGTGGTAACCCTGAACCTTTGCCCCCTCCTGCTCGCCAACAAACACATGTTCGAAACCGGTCAGCGCGGGATCGCCCTTCTGCGAGAAGGAGCGAAACCAGTGCTCCAGCAGGACGCCATACCAGCGGTCACGCGAGATGATGCTGCCGCTTGCCTGTGCCACATATTCGCGGGCGATCTGCATCGGCGGCGTATCGAGGACCGCTTCCAGAAGATCGTGGATTTCCTGGCGTTCCTCCGGCGTTTCAATTTCGGGCGATTGCTCGTCCAGCGCATAATTGTCGAACAGCGCCAGCACCCGCTCATAGGTGAAACGTTTGGACGGCGGAATCTTGACCGCTTCGATCACCCGCGTATCGTCGCGGCTGCCGCTATTGTTGACGCGGACATAACCGCGCTCCTCATCGCCGGTCTGCCCGGGCAGAATGGGTTTCCACGCCATTGCCCGCCTGATCGGCATTCCAGATCTGCTGGTAAATATCCATGAACATTCCCCCTCTGGTTGCGAAAACGACGCTACGCCGACCAGATGACAAAAATTCGACAAACGGCGCGGGCGATCGGTGCTGATGGAAATTTGCCGGCACCCGCAAATCATACAGAGCGTGAGCCCGCCTTCTCGGCCCGGCATTGAGCTATGCCCTTCCGTGCCGCACCGCACACGGTTACTGTGCGGTCAGCATGAATCGGAGACCGACACGATGAGCGATCTTGAACGACGTATCGACCAGGGCACGGGCCGCGAACCGGCCGACATCGTTCTGAAGGGCGGACGCTTTTTCGACCTGACGACCGGCGAACTCGTCGCCTCCGACATTGCCATCTGCGGCCAGACGATCGTCGGCACCTGCGAGGGTTACCAGGGGCGCGAGGTCATCGACATCACCGGCAAGATCGTCGTGCCGGGTTTCATCGACACACATCTGCACATCGAATCCTCGCTGGTGACCCCGCACGAATTCGACCGCTGCGTGCTGCCCTATGGTGTGACGACCGCGATCTGCGATCCGCACGAGATCGCCAATGTCATCGGCACGGAAGGCATCCAGTTTTTCCTCGATTCGTCCGAGCAGACGATCATGGACATGCGTGTCCAGCTCTCCTCCTGTGTGCCGGCCACCCATCTGGAAACCTCCGGTGCCGACCTGCCGATCGAGCGGCTTCTGCCCTTCCGCGACCATCCGAAGGTGATCGGGCTTGCCGAATTCATGAATTTTCCGGGCGTCATCCACAAGGACCCGGTGGCGATTGCCAAGCTCGAGGCCTTCCAGGGCGGCCATATCGACGGCCACGCACCGCTGCTCTCCGGTCAGGCGCTGAACGGTTATCTCTCCGCCGGCATCCGCACGGAACACGAGGCAACGAGTGCCACCGAAGCGCTCGAAAAAATCCGCAAGGGCATGCATATCCTGGTGCGCGAAGGGTCCGTCTCCAAGGACCTGCACGCCCTGATGCCGATCATCACCGAGCGCCTGTCGCCCTATCTGGCGCTCTGTACCGATGACCGCAATCCGCTCGATATCGCCGAGGAAGGCCATCTGGATTTCATGATCCGCACGGCGATTGCCCATGGCGTCGAGCCGCTGGCAATCTACCGCGCCGCCTCGATTTCCGCCGCACGTGCCTTCGGGCTTCGCGACCGCGGTCTGGTGGCGCCCGGCTGGCGCGCCGATCTGGTGGTCATCGACAGCCTGGAAAACTGCAAGGCGGAGATGGTGTTTGCCGCAGGCCGGCGCGTGACACCGGAGCTCTTTGCCACTCGCGAGCCGGTCGAACCGGTCGGCCTCGATAGCGTCAAGGCGCGCCTCGTCAAGGCGGCGGATTTTGCCGTGCCGGTGAAAAGCGAGGAACTGCCGGTGATCGGCGTGCTGCCGGGCAAGATCATCACCGAACATCGCCGTTACCGCCTGCCGTCGGCCGGCAACCAGACGAGCGTCGATCTCGCCAACGACATCATCAAGGTCGCCGTCATCGAACGCCACGGCAAGAACGGCAACCATGCCAATGGTTTTGTCCAGGGTTTCGGCCTGAAGAAAGGGGCGATCGCCTCCACCGTCGGCCATGACAGCCACAATATCTGCGTCGTCGGCGTAAACGAGGATGACATGGCGCTTGCCGTCAATCGCCTGTCGGAGATCCGTGGCGGTTTCGTCGTGGTCGAGGACGGCAAGGTCACCGGCGAGATCGCCCTGCCGGTCGCGGGCCTGATGAGCCTTGAACCCTATGAGGTGGTACGCGACACGCTGACCAGCCTGCGGAAAGCGGCTTATGCGCTCGGAACTACGTTGGCGGAACCCTTCCTGCAGGTCGCGTTCCTGCCGCTGCCGGTCATTCCGCACCTGAAGATTTCCGACATGGGCATGGTGGACGTGGACCAGTTCCGGCTGCTCGACTGAGCCTAGTCAGCCCTCTGGCGTGCCCCGGGCCGCAGTGCCTGGGCAACCGCCTCCGCCGCAGAAGTGGCGGAGGTCTTAATGGCATTGGCGATCGATTCCACCCGCTTCACCTGCGACTGGAACTCGTCGAGCGCCCGCCCCTTCAGTGTCGTGCCGGCCGACATTTGCGCCTTGGTCGGATCGGCATAACGATCGCCGACCCGCAATTCGTAATAGAGGTGCGGCCCGGTCGAAAGGCCCGTCGAGCCGACATAGGCGATCACCTCTCCCTGCGACACATGCTGGCCAACGCTAAGACCCTTCGGCGTTCCGGCGATATGGGCATAGGTGGTGGTATAACCGCCATCGTGGCGGATGCGCACATATTTGCCGTAACCGGGTTCCGACGAAATCTTGATCACAACGCCATCGCCAGCCGCCAGAATCGGCGATCCCTGCGGCGCGCGGTAATCGACGCCATTGTGGAACTTGCGCACCTTCAAAATGGGATGCACACGCCAGCCGAAACCATCGCCCAGCTTGCCGGCCGGCACCGGCTTGTGCATCAATTGTTTGGACACGGACCGGCCCCGGTCATCAAAATATTCCACCTCTCCATCGTCCGAGGCGGCGTAACGGTAGAAGTGCCGGACATGTCCGCCCTCGTTCACCGCCACCGAGACGAGATCTTCGAGGCCATCCTCCGTCTTGCGGAACACGACATCGATGACGGGCTCCTTTTCCTCGCCCTCCCACTGGATGCCGTTCTTGCGGAGGAGATCGACGACCTGCACGCCGACCCGTGACGGAACATTCGAGTGCCGAAGGTGGCTGACCAGTTTGGGATAATCCTGTTGCGCCCGCGACAGCGCCTTCACATCCTGCGGCTTGGCCGTGCTTTTGGCTGAGCGTTTCGCGTCTTCCGCCGCGAGAGCTTCGGCCAGAAGACGATCATAAAGCCGGCGGTCGCTCACCGCCTGGAAATGGCCGTTGTCGCGCCGGGCAAGCAGGCGTTCCGTTCCGTTTCTGCTTTTGTGCCGGACAAAGATGATCTGCAGGCTATCCGACCCCTCCCGACCTTCGCGCACCAGAAGATCGAGTTCCTCGCCCGCCTTGACGCTGCCGGCACCCAGATCGGCCGCCAGTGCGGCAAATTCCTGCGCGGGAATATCGACGGCACCCTCGATGTTGATCAGAGGTTCGTCGTGGGCCGGCATGGACACGAGCCGTCGCACCGCACCGGCCGGCTTGACCGGCGCGACACTCACATTGATCGGTTCGCCCAGCACCGGGCCCAAACGTCGCTGTTTCGTCGCGACATCGGCTGGAGCATTCGCTGCGCTCCCGTCTCCGTGCGAGGCGCGCAGCACCAGGCCGAAGGGATCATCCTCGCTGCGGCCATCCTGATAGGCGGCAAGCAACGGAGAGGCCTTCTCGTCGGCAGCGCTGAGATCAAGCGAGACATTAAAATAGGAGGAATGGGCAAGCGAGCCGTCATCCATGCGCTCGATCAGATCGAGCTTGCGCGGTGCGCTGGAAATCTCCGGCATCCAGACACGCCCGGCCTTCGGTGTGGCCACAGGCTGACGCCGGCTTCGGGCAAGAACCACCGATTTCTGCGGTTTCGGCAGATGGCCAACCGAATGGGTGATCGTTTCGGTCAGAAGACAGGTCGAACCCGCCGCCAGCAGGAGAAGTGCCAGCGAAATGCGCCAATGCGCGCGGACGGAGTAAGCAATCACATGCTGGCGAGGATGAATGGCACCGAACCGGCAATCCGCGTCGTCCGATCCTGCGTGAAGTGCCGCTATCGCCATCCGCCGAAGCTCCGTTTGAAGTCCCGGCAGACGTTATCGTGTTACGTGGCGAAAATGTGTCAACCGCGCCGAAGCACCATGCCCGCATGATAGAGAATGTCATTACGGAACTCGCCATCGGCAGAAAAGCCGGTGTCGTCCTTGTAGTCGATCTGGTTGCCGCGGATCTCGTAACGGCCCTGATAGGCACGTTCCCGATGACCCCGGCCTTCGACATACCGGCCGTTCGGCAAGAGTTCGTGGCGAATGAAACCGTCGTCGGTTATCCACAGCCCGGTATAGGCATGGCTGGTCATGGATCTCTCCTGCATGGACATGATGGGAATGGATTGCATGATAATCGGCAGCAATCCGGGCGGAACCACCGGTCCCGCCCCTTTCAGGAAAGCTCAACCGTTCATATATCGACGGCGAAGCTCGGCGCGCTTGCGACGCTCGACGGACATGCGGTGCTGCGTCTTCGTCGTTTCGATCAAATGGACCACCCAGTTGAATGGGCTTTCGAGTAGCCGCTGGAAATGTTGCATCTCCGTCTCCTTTCTATGGAATGTGCGTTTTGCGTTGCAGGGGCAATATGCCAAGGCAAACCGCAGACGCGGTAGATCAGGACTCCGAGATGATTGCACAAAAATCCGGAGCTTGCGCAATTCCACTGGCATCATCGGGCCGCGGCTGATAATTGACACTGCACAAGGCCCGGTTTTCCAGGCCATTGGAAGGAATTGGAAAGGCAGGATGATGCAGCAATTGCAGGATCTTTCTCGCTTGATTGCACAACACACCGAGGTGGATGGAGTGGTGGAGACTGCCATTCCGCGCCTCAACCTGGTGCGCATGTCGAAACCGACCGAACCGATGCAGGGCGTGCAACAGCCGGCGCTCTGCCTGATCGCACAGGGATCGAAACAGGTCGTGCTGGCGGACGAGGTCTATGAATACGGGCCGGCGCGCCATCTGATCGCCTCCGCCGAGCTACCGGTCACCGGCCAGGTGCTTGAGGCAAGCCCGGGCGTCCCCTATCTCAGCCTGAAGCTCGATCTCGACATGAACGCGCTGGCAGCCCTGGTGATGGAGGTACCGATTGCCTCATCCTCCGCGTCGCCATCAAAAAGCTGCGGCAAGGCCATCTGCCTCAGCCGCACCGATCCGAAGCTGGTGGATGCCGCCCTGCGTCTCGTCAGCCTGCTCGATACGCCGGACGATATTCCCGTCATGGCGCCACTCATCGAACGCGAGATCCTCTACCGGCTGCTGCGCGGCGACCAGGCGGCAAAACTTCGGCGCATGCTGATGCCGGAAAGCCGGCTGTCGCAGGTCAACCGGGCGATCGCCTGGATCCGGCAGAACTATCACCGCCCGTTCAGCATCGATCAGGTGGCCCGCGAGGCGCGCATGAGCACGTCCTCGCTGCACGAACATTTCCGCGAAGTGACGGCGATGAGCCCGCTGCAATACCAGAAACAGCTGCGCCTGCAGGAGGCGCGCCGCCTCATTCTCGCCGAAGCGCTGGATGCAGCCAGTGCCGCCCACCGGGTTGGTTATGACAGCCCCTCGCAGTTCAGCCGCGAATATCGGCGCCTGTTCGGTGCACCACCGATCCAGGATGTGTCGCGGCTGAAGGCAGAGCCGGCCGCCTATGCGCCGGCCTCCGCCTGAACCGCACCGTCAGAGACGGGCACAGAACACGTCGAACGGCGCGAGGCGCACCACTTTGTCTTCCACCGGCGGATTGTAACCCGGCATGGGCAGCGGGTAACAATCGGCAAGCGACACCGGAAGCAGGTAATCCTGCGCCTCGCGGGTGAGGTTGAAGACAAAAAGCAGCCGTTCGCCACCCTTTTCGCGCACGAAGGCCAGAAGATCGGCCTGTGTGTCGAGGAAGGTCATGTCACCGTCCAGCAGCGCCCCATGCGCGCGGCGGAAGGCAAGAGTCTCGCGGTAATGCGCGAGGATCGAGGTTTCGATCCCATCCTGCGCGCTGACGGCAAGCGGCAGATGCTCGGGCGGCACCGGAAGCCAGGCTTTCGGTCCGGCACTGAACCCACCGAGCGGCTGATCCGCCTCCCAGACCATCGGGGTACGGCATCCGTCACGACCCTTGAAAGCCGGCCAGAAGCGGATTCCGTAGGGATCGCGCAGGTCCTCGAAAGAAAGTTCCGCCTCCGGCAGTCCAAGCTCTTCCCCCTGATAGAGGCAGATCGAACCACGCAGGGTAGACAGAACGCTGATGGCGATCTTGGCGATCGGCTCGCGCTCCTCCGGCGCCTGCATGAAGCGCGAGACATGCCGCACGACGTCATGGTTGGAAAAGGCCCAGCAGACCCAACCGTTCGTGACGATCTCCTGGCATTTCGACACCACGCCGCGGATATGATCGGCCGTGAAACGCGGGCTCAGGAGGTCGAAGGTGTAGCACATGTGCAGCTTATCATTGCCGCTGGTATAGATCGCAAGCGTCGTCAGCGAACGATCCGCATCGCCCACCTCGCCCACCGTCGTGCGGCAATCGTAGCGGTCGAGCAATGCGCGCAACCGCTTCAGGAAGTCGATGTTTTCCGGCTGGCTCTTGTCGTAGAGATGATGCTGCATCGAATAGGGATTGGTATCCGTCTCGAGCCCCGTCGAGTCGGGATCGTAGACCATCGGCGGATTGTTGCGCAGCTGTTTGTCGTGGAAATAATAGTTCACGGTGTCGAGGCGGAAACCATGCACGCCGCGGTCCAGCCAGAACTTCACCGTCGCCAGCACGGCATCCTGCACATCCGGATTGTGGAAGTTCAAGTCCGGCTGCGAAGAGAGGAAGTTGTGCATGTAATACTGCTTGCGCACGCCATCCCATTCCCAGGCCGGGCCGCCGAAGATCGACAGCCAGTTGTTGGGCGCCGTGCCATCCGGCTTCGGATCAGCCCAGATGTACCAGTCGGCGCGCGGATTGGTGCGGCTTGCCCGGCTTTCGACGAACCAGGGATGCTGGTCGGAGGTGTGCGAGATCACCTGGTCGATGATCACCTTGAGGCCCAGGCGCTCGCATTCGGCCATCATCGCATCGAAGTCGGCCAGCGTGCCGAACATCGGATCGACATTGCAATAGTCGGACACATCATAGCCCATGTCCGCCATCGGCGAGGTGAAGAAGGGCGACAGCCAGATGGCATCGACGCCGAGCGAGGCGATATGCGGCAGGCGGGCGGTGATGCCCTGAAGATCGCCGATGCCGTCCCCGGACGTGTCCTGGAAAGAGCGCGGATAGACCTGGTAGATCACCGCGCCGCGCCACCAGTTCGGATCGCCCTTGCGTACCGTTCCCGTTGCCATGCCGTCTTCGCTCCATCTGTGTTTCTGTCCAGACGACAACCTAGTGACCTTGCAGCAAAAGACAAATGAAGAAGAACCTGATCAGTCGATCGGCCGGGGGAATGACGTGAGTGCACGACCTCCGGCTTGCCTTGGACTGCGGTTCGGCCTATGCCGCTTGCGGGGCAGAAGGAGAGAGTAATATCCGATGACAAGACGCATTCTCTCGATCGGCGAGTGCATGGTGGAACTGTCGCAGGCGGGCAATGGCCTGCTGCGCAAGGGTTTTGCCGGAGATACGTTCAACACCGCCTGGTATTTACGCGCCAGCCTGCCGGATGACATTGCCGTCGACTACCTGACCTGCCTCGGCGACGACGCGCTCTCGGACGAGATGCTGGGTTTCATGCAAAAGGCCGGTATCGGCACCGAGCAGATCCGCCGCATGCCCGGCAAGACGCCCGGCCTCTACCTGATTTCCCTGAAGGACGGTGAGCGCACCTTCAGCTACTGGCGTGACACCTCGGCTGCCCGCGCGCTGGCCGACGATGCCGATCATCTGCGCCAGGCGATCGAGACGGCGGATGTCGTCTATTTCTCGGGCATCACGCTCGCGATCCTGACGCCAACGGCGCGCGAAACCCTTCTGTCGGAACTGCGCCGCGCCAAGGCCGCCGGCAAGACGGTCGCCTACGACCCCAATATCCGCCCGCGGCTTTGGGAAAACCGCGAGGTCATGCTGGACACGATCAGCGCCGGTGCCCGCGCCGCCAGCATCGTGCTGCCCAGCTTCGACGACGAAAACACCCATTTCGGCGATCAGAACGTGGCAGCCAGCATCGAGCGCTACCAGTCGCTCGGCGCACGCCAGGTGATCGTCAAGAGCGGTGCACAAGGCGCAACTGTCGGCGAGGACGGTCAGACCATCTTCGTGCCGGCCGCCCGGCCGGAAAGCCTGGTCGACACGACAAGCGCCGGCGACAGCTTTAACGGCGGCCTGATCGGCAAGCTGATGACCGGAAGCTCCCTGCCGGAAGCCGCCGCCCACGGCGCCGCCGTAGCCTCCGTCGTCATCGCCCATCACGGCGCGCTGATTGATTTTGCGCTGTTGCCAAGGTGACGATCGCTGATTGACAAGAGGCAGCCGCCAATCCGATCATCCATAGGATGCAATCGGAACAATTTGTGTGGCAACCTGGTATGACGGCTTGTGTGACTGTCTGGGCGATGCCGCAGCTTATGAACTGCTGGAATCGGGAAATTCCGAGCCCGTTCTGGCTTCGGCGCAGCTGAATGGATTGACGAAACCGCAGATCATCTGCCTGCGTGCCTACACGATCAGCCGGAAACGAGAGGGTTTGACGGTTTTCCAGCGTATCAACAAGCATTTGCGGTTTCGTGCCCGGGAAACCTCTGCGGTGGAACCGCTGGATGCACTGATCTTCACACTCATCGCGGCCCTAGACGAACTGCCCGTTTGGGCGGGTCCGGTGCATCGCAGAACAAACCTGCCAGCGGACATGTTGGAAGAGGTAAGGGCCGGCAGTTTCGCGGATGCCGGTTTCCTGAGTTGCACGACAAGGAGCGATTTGAATCTCTTCGGCGGCCGTGACTGGCTGACCTTGCGCAGCAAAACAGGTCGCCGGATCGGTCACTTCTCGGCCAATCCCGATGAAGACGAAGTGATTTTCCAACCGAATACGCGCTTCCGGGTGTCTCGTTTGGATGAGACCCAAGATGGTGTTATAGTGATCTTGAATGAGGTCTAGTGTGCGATGACGCATCAGCCGACAGACGAAGAGCTTCTGCAGGATGCGCGCATCCTTCTCGAGGCGAAGGGCAAGGCGGAGACCAAAGCCCTGCGCCAAGATGCGCCTCTGCGGTCGACAGGCAGTGTCATCGCCGATCTTAGATCCTTGCCGATGACCGATACAGCCGACGACATTCACGGCATCCTGCTGTCGCTTCATGCGATCTCAACCTACGCGGTGAAAGCCGCTGCCGAATACCCGATCTCCATGGCCTATGGCGCACGCATCCAAGGTCTCGCAATGGAAAGCCGTTCCGTGGTGGACGCCGTCCAGTCTGCCCTGCCTCTGCTGTTTCGGGCAACCGGCGGCCCCATCTATGACGTGGATACGGCAGAAGTCGAAGAGCTACGCAAGCTTGGCGGCTGGCTTGCGGGATTGGACGAAGATCCTGCGGAAGCCTATGCGCTTGCATGGTTCGCGCGTCTCACCGCAGTTTTGAACGAAAAACTCAAGGCGGTTCTGCGCTGGGCGAGTGAGCATGAACTTCGCCAGCCTGCACGTCTGGTCGATCCTTTGCTTGAAAGACTCCAATGGCTTGACTACGCCCTGAACGAAGCCCGGGCAGCGGATAAAATCTCGTCCGAACAGCAGAGGCTAATCAACGGATCGCGCAACCGCCCCTGACATCACCGTGTAACACGGATCGCCGATAAGGGCGGCGTTGCGGGGACGGCGGTTGAGTCGTTTCCGATACAAGCGAGGGTCGGGTGCATGACCAGAATCACCATCGTGAGCGATGCCTGGTATCCGCAGGTCAATGGCGTGGTTCGCTCCATCGAGAACACCAACCGCGAACTGACGCGGATGGGTGTCGAGGTGTCGATGATCACGCCGCAGAATTTCGCGAGCGTCCCCTGCCCCACCTACCCGGAAATCCGGCTTTCGGTTGCCAGTTATTCCGCTGTTGCAAAACTGCTGGAAAGCCAGGGGCCGACCTCGGTGCATATCGCAACCGAAGGACCGCTCGGGCTTCTCGCCCGCCGCTGGTGCCTGAAGAACGACCTGCCCTTCTCCACCAGCTATCACACGCGCTTTCCCGAATATGTGGCGGCGCGTTTTCCGGTGCCGATCCGCTGGATGCGCGCCTTCGTGCGCTGGTTCCACAATGCCGGCAATGGCTGCATGGTGGCAACCGCAAGCCTGGAACGCGAACTTTCCAAGCTCGGCCTGAAAAATCTCCTGCGCTGGAGCCGCGGCATCGACCAGACGTTGTTTCATCCGCGTCCGCTGGAAGAGGAACCGTTTGGCCTCAAGCGGCCGATCTTCATGACGGTCAGCCGCATTGCGGTGGAAAAGAACCTGCCGGCCTTTCTCGATCTCGACCTGCCGGGTTCGAAAGTCGTGGTCGGTGATGGTCCCGAACGGGAAGCCCTGCAGCGGCGTTATCCGGACGTCCTGTTTACCGGCATGAAGACCGGTGAGGATCTGGCACGCGCTTATGCCCAGGCCGATGTCTTTGTTTTCCCGTCAAAGACCGACACGTTCGGCAACACGATCCTCGAAGCACTGGCAAGTGGCGTGCCGGTGGCCGCTTTTCCCGTCACCGGGCCGGTCGATATCATCGAAGAGGGGTCCGGCGCTGGCGCGCTCAACGAAGACCTCCGCCAGGCTTGCCTCGACGCGCTCTCCTGCCCGCGCGAAAATGCCCGCCGCCTGGCGCGCAACTTCACCTGGGAAGCCGCGTCGAAACAGTTCCTCAACAATGTGCTGATCGCCCAGGGCAAAAAGGCCCTGCCCGGCCGCAAGCGCAATTTTCGCGCCGCACTACCGTCGTAAATCGAAGGGAGAGCATGCGCCCGGTGCGTTTTACCGTTTTTTGCGCTTGTTCTCGAACGGGTTTTCCGCCGCTCTCAGATGGATGCGAACAGGCACGCCCGGCATCTGGAAATCGGCGCGCAGGCCGTTGATCAGATAACGCAGATAGGATTCCGGCACGGCATCGGGGCGCGTGCAGGAAATCATGAAGGCCGGCGGGCGGGCTTTCACCTGCGTCATATATTTCAGCTTCAGGCGACGGCCGGAGACTGCCGGTGGCGGATGCTGCACCTGCACGCCGTCCAGCCAGCGATTGAGCTTGGCGGTCGAGATACGCTTGTTCCACACCATGTCGGTGTCGATGATGTTCTGCATCAGCTTGTCGAGCGCATAACCCGTCTGGCCGGAAATCGGCACGGCACGGATGCCGCGCGCCTGCGGCAGAAGCCGTTCGGTCTTTTCGCGCAGATCCGCCAACACCGCCTGCGGATCGTCCACCAGATCCCACTTGTTGAAGGCGAGAACGGCGGCGCGTCCCTCGCGCAGCACAAGATCAACGATCTGCAGGTCCTGCTTTTCGAAGGGAATGGTGGCGTCGAAGACGATGACGACGGTCTCGGCAAAACGGATGGCGCGCAGCGTATCGGCAACCGACAGCTTTTCGAGTTTTTCCTGCACGCGCGCCTTGCGGCGCATGCCGGCGGTGTCGAACATCTTGATGGTGCGCCCGCGCCAGTCCCATTCGACCGAAATGGAATCGCGGGTAATGCCGGCTTCCGGACCGGTCAGCAGCCGGTCCTCGCCGAGGAAACGGTTGATCAGCGTCGACTTGCCGGCATTCGGACGGCCGACGATCGCAACGCGCAGCGGCTTGGTGTCGTCATAGGCCGGCTCGGTTTCGTCGTCTTCGTCGTCCGAGAAGCGCACATCGATGTCGGTGATCGCCTCGTCGTCCTCGTCGTCGCCGAAGGCCTTTTCCGGGCCGATCGCCTCGACGATCGCATCGCGCAGGTCGATCATGCCTTGGCCGTGTTCGGCCGAAATCGGTACAGGCTCGCCGAGCCCCAGCGTATAGGCGTCATAAAAGCCACCATCGGAGCCGCGCGCTTCGGATTTGTTGGCCACCAGCACCACCGGCTTGCCGCGCCGGCGCAGCATTTCCGCCAGCGACTGGTCGACCGGCGTCAGACCCATCTTGGCGTCCACGACAAACAGCGACAGATCCGCCTCGTCGATGGCCTTTTCCGTCTGGGCGCGCATGCGGCCTTCGAGCGTCTCGGGCCCGGCCTCTTCGAGACCGGCGGTATCGATGATGCGGAAACGCAGATCCACAAGCTTCGCGTCACCTGGGCGACGGTCGCGCGTAACCCCCGGCGTGTCATCGACAAGCGCCAGCTTCTTGCCAACCAGACGGTTGAACAGCGTGGACTTGCCGACATTGGGGCGCCCGACAATGGCGACGGTGAAACTCATGGAGGGGTCCCTTTCTGGGCCTTCTTGTTCAAATATTACGGTGCCTTGCCGGTAGCGGCAATCGTGTCGAGCATGATCTGCGCCCGATTGGCAACGTTGCGCGGGGTTTCCGCATCATTGGCGATTTCCTGGAACCATTGCTTGGCTTTCGCCATGTCGCCGGCCTTGTAGGCCGAAAGGCCAAGGGCTTCGCGTGCCGAATGGCGCAAAGCCTGGTTCTGGGTCGCCATGACCTCGACTTCGGCGGAGACCTGGTCATAGGTGCCGGTGTCGATCAGGATCCAGGCGGCCCGCATCTTGGCGAGGTCACGCAGGACCTGCGGCACGGAGCTATCGGACGCGACCGCATTGAAGGCGGAAACGGCACCGGCCTTGTCGCCCTTTTCCGAAAGGAGCGTTGCCGCCCGCAGGCGCGCCAGCACCGGATAAGCGCCGCCGCCATCTTTTTCCAGCTGTTGCAGCGCGGTCAGCGCCTCGTCCGTCTTGCCCTCCTTGGCAAGGTTCAGTGCCGAAAGGAAGGCATCGCCATAGACCGAGGCATTGTGCGTGTGCCAGTATTCATAACCGCGGTAACCGGCGGTACCGAGCACGATCAACGCAGCGCCGCCGATGATGAACGGCCGAAAGCGGCGCCAGAAGCTGGTCAGCTGCTCGGAGCGCAATTCGTCGTTCACTTCGCGGATAAAGCTGTCGTTATCGTGTGCCATGCCAAACTCCGGCCGCACTGCGGCCCCTGATCTCGAAAGCCAGCCTTCTAACCTATTTTGCCCAGGATGTAAGGGGGAATGTAAGGCCGCATGTCAGGCGAGACACAAGGGAGGTAACGCCCCATGCGCAGTCGCGTGGCGCAGACACGATCGGCGGATGCTGCCACGAATGAGGGACAGAGCCAGAAGTGACCGTCGCCATCGCGCAAAAAACACCCGTCAGCAGCCTCGCCCCGCCTTTGCCGCATTCACCACAGACAAGAACCAGCTTTGCCCCCATGCCAAGGAATTGTTTTGCGCTTCTTTTCCGTCTTCGTCGCTGCCGTTTTTGCCTCCACAACCCTTTCCCAAGCTGCGGACAGGCCGAAACAGCTTCTGTTGATCTCCTTTGATGGCGCCGGCAACAACGCACTCTGGCAGAGAAGCCGGGATGTCGCGCAACGGACCGGCGCGCATTTCACCTATTTCCTCTCCTGCACGCTGGTGATCGACCGCGACCGGGCCAAAACCTATCAGGGACCGAGGCAGAAGGCGGGCCGGTCGAATGTCGGTTTTGCCCAGACGAAGGACGAGGCGGTCACCCGGCTGGACCATATCTGGCAGGCGCACCAGGAAGGCCACGAGATTGCCAGCCATACCTGCGGCCATTTCGACGGCAAGGACTGGAGTGTCGCGGATTGGCGTCAGGAAATGCAGGCCTTCCGCACGGTGCTCACCTCCGCCTGGAGTGATCTCGGCGCCGTGGACCGCGAACCCGCCGAATGGCGTGGTTTCGTGCAATCCATCCAGGGTTTTCGCGCGCCGTATCTATCGACCTCAGATGCGCTGAACGAGGCCGAACGGCGCGAGGGTTTTACCTATGATGCGAGCGGCATCACCAAGGGCCCGTCTCTGCCGCAGGCCAGCAAGGGCATTTTGAACTTCGGCCTGCCGCTGATCCCGGAAGGACCGGAAAACCGCCGGATCATCGCGATGGATTACAATCTCTTCATCCGCCACTCGGCCGGCGTTGAAAACCCGAGCCGGACAACGGAATTCGAGGAGCGCAGCTATGCCGCCTTCCGTGCCGCCTTCGACCGGGAATATAAAGGCGACCGCATACCGCTCCAGCTCGGTTTCCATTTCGTCGAAATGAATGGCGGCGCCTATTGGCGGGCCATGGAACGGCTGGTGACGGAGGTCTGCCACATGCCAGACGTCGCCTGCGTGACCTATGCCGAAGCGATCGACATGCTCAACGGTCGCGAAGCGTCCGAACATCGATCTGGCCTCTGAAACGGCAGAGCCCGCATCATCAACGATGATACGGGCTCTTCGAAGAAAGAATGCGTCTGGTCAGGTCGGTTTGTCCGCGGCGATTTCCCCGCCCTCTGCCTCGCGTTCCAGATAGTGCTGGTCGATCACCGGCAGCGGCTCGCCGTCGATCGCCGCCTCGAAGGCCTTCAGGCGTTTGTAGATCGACATCAGTTCCACGAAGGTCGTCCAGGAATTGATCAGATACTGGAAAGACCCGCGCACCTGCTCGAACACGTTCATGATCTGGCTCATCAGGCCGAGCGTGACTTTGCCGGCGACGATGGACGGGATCAGCACCACGGTTCCGAAGATGTTGTCGGCCTGCAGGTAAAAGATGCGCGCGACGTTGAAATACATATAGTGGAAGTAGAGACGGAAATAGTTTTTGCGCACATTGGCGAAGAGCTGGTTGACCGTCACCGGTTGCGCACGGCCTTCATCGTCCTCGCCATAGACAAGCTCCTTGCGGTAGGCGGCTTCGACACGCTGGTTGCGGAATTCGAGCCCCGGCAGCTTGATGCCGATCAGCGCCAGAAACACCGTGCCGAACAGCGACCAGATGATGGCCGCCCAGACCAGCGCATGCGGCACCTGGCCGAAATAGGGTAGCTCGTTCACCGTCTCGGAGAAGGTGAAAAGGACCGGCAGAAAGGCGATCAACGTCATGATGGCGCGCACGAAACCGACGCCGAGACCCTCCACCGTCGAGGAGAAGCGCATCGTGTCTTCCTGCACACGCTGCGAGGCGCCTTCGATATGGCGCAGCTTGCTCCAGTTCGCCATGTAGAACTCGTTCATCGCGGTGCGCCAGCGGAAGATATAGTGGCTGATGAAGAACAGGTTCAACACGCCGACGGTGACGGCAACGAAGGCGATCCCGACGAAGCCCAGCATGCCGACATAAAGCTGTTCCGCCGTGACGGGCGCAGTGCGGGCCAGCGCCTGCTGGATGAGGTCGTAATAGGGTCCGTACCAGGCATTGATCGCAACGCTGACCTGGACAGAAAAATATGTGGTGAAGATGATCAGCGCCGAGCCGAGCACTGACCACATCTGCCAGCGGTGCGGGCTGAACCAGAACCAGAAGGCGGAAAAGATCGCAACACTGACCGCATAATACAGATAGAACCACAGGAACGGGGTAGACCAGAACACCGAAACGCCGATGACCGGGCTCTGGCCATCAGGCAATGGCGGCAGACCGATCGAGGCACCCAGAGCTTCTCCGCCAGCATACCAGCCGAGGATCAAGATCAGCGCCCACACGGCTGCCGAGGTGAAGAAGAGTTTGGGTTTTGGGAAGAAGGAATGGAACACGGGGGCAGATATCCCTTGTTGCGATGGGACGCCAAAGGCGATTGGTTTGCCCGGAACCTAAGCCAGTTCCAAAACTCCAGCAATGGCGAAGCCGCCATCTTACGCAATTGTAACGCTTATTGCCCCGGCAGCGCATTCAGGTGGCGGTATCGCAGAAATCTTTGATGCGCTGTTACCCTCAACTCGAGCAGATCTCAGGCGTGGCGAACCACCGGCATCATCAGAACGGCAGAAATCAGGAGAACGCTCGCCGCCAGCACGGAGGCGAGTGTGAAGGACCCGCTCCACTCGGTCGCCCAGCCGGCAACGAGTGGCCCGACGATCTGGCCCGTGCCGAAGGCCGCCGTCATCAGTGCCAGCGCCCGGCGCGGACTATCCGGCGCAAGCGCGCGGGCGATCTGCAGACCGTAGGCGGTGACCGTCATGAAGGTCAGCCCCAGCAGCAGCCCACCGAGCAGCGCGCCGGACACCGGCGGCAACAGCACCGAGGCAAACACGCCCCCCGCTTCGAGCAGCAGGCAGAGCAGATAACACACCCCGAGGCCAAGACGCCGCGCGAGCGGTTGCCAGAGAAACAGCGCGAAGGCGGCGGCAAGCCCGGTTACCAGCCAGGCGCCCGCCTCCACCGCAGGCCCGGCTGCGGCCATACGCACGATGGCAACCAGAAAGGTGGCAGTCACCACGTAACCGAAACCGAACAGACCATAAGAAAGGGTGAGCAGAACCAGAGGTCGGGTCCAGGCCATCGGCGGCTCGGGCGCCGCCTGCCGACCATGCACCGGCTTCGGCAGATGGCGGGCCACAAAAAGGGCGGCCATCAGCACGATCACGGCCCCGCCGATCCAGTCCAGCCGCCAGCCATGCGCGGCATCGCCGGCTGCCCTCTGGATCAGGAAGGCAACGACGGAGGAAAAGGCGATGCCCGCCCCCACCCCGCCGAAATGTACAGATTGGACCGCGCTTCGCCCCACCGCATATGGCAGCACGATCGAAGACGTAAAAATCATGGCGAAGGCGCTGGCCAACCCTGCGAGAAAGCGGATCAGGATGAAAAGCGGCAGCGCGGTCGTGACCGCCATCGCCGCCAGAAGCAGAGCGGTGGCAGAAAGCCCGGCAAGTGCCAGCCACCTCTCCCGCCCGGCCGCCCAGGCTTGGCTGGCGAGCAGCGCGCCGGCCAGATAACCGGCAAAATTGCCGCCGGCGATCAGCCCTGCATCGGCAGCAGACAGCGGAATGCCGCTCATCATGCCGGGCAGGACGGGCGTGAAAAAGAAGCGGCCGAAGCCCATGGCGGCGGCCATGGCAACGGCACCGGCGAAACCGGCAAGCAGCGGACGTTCGAGGGCAAGAGACAAGGACATGCCCTTTCGTCGCAGCAAAGCGGGGCCGGTGCAATGCAGGAATTCTGACGCAACCCATCAGAGTTGATGATGCAGGGGCTGCGTCAGGCGCCACCGGTCAAGCGGCGCTTGCCTTCAGCACGAAATCGGCCTCGATCTCCTCATAGGGCACAAAAAGCAGGCCCGCCTCATTCCGTTCGACCAGCCCCCAATCGGTCAGCAGGGCGACGTCCTCGTGCACACGCTTGACGTCGCGCTCAAGCGAGCGGGCGAGTCCGCGAAGGCTTGAGGGGCCCAATCGCTGCAATTGCTCCACCAGTTCCCAACGTTTGGGCGACAGAACGGAAAAAAGCTGCGCCGGGCTCTCAAAGGTTAAAATGGCAAGAGGTTGACACGCCCTTTCGTTCGCCCAGGCTTGGCTGAACCGTTCGCCCATGGCCTGCAGATCAGCCCTGACCTCATCGCTTCGCCTGATCCGGATCAAGGCTTTGGTCATCATCCAGTCTCCTCATCACTTCCCGGAGAAAGTCGTCAATCAACTGTTCCGCACTGGTGAAATGGTACGGGTATTCCTGCCCGTCGAGGTGACAGTGATCTCCCTTCCCCCGCTCATTGTCGAACCCGACGAGGCGTATTCCATGACGGCCGAAGTAGAGACTGTATTTGAACCGGTGCTGGCTGGCAGGTACGGGTGTCGGGACACGCCAGAGCACCATCTCAACGATCGAACCATCCGCGAAGACGCGCTTGTCATGCATCAGCTTGACGGCCTTCATCACACCATTAGGCAGCAACGACAGGCCGTTGTCAATTGGGCCAACAGTGACAGTGGAGCCTGAACCCCTACTCCGCCAGCGTCAGGATCAACGGGCCGTTGCGGGTCACGACGATGGTGTGTTCGAACTGCACGGTCGGCGCCTTCGGGTCACTGTAGAGCGTCCACGGATCGCCATTGCCGCCGTCTTCGGCCCATTCGCCGCCGAGCGACAGGAAGGGTTCGACGGTAAAAACGAGGCCGTCTTCCATCATGCGGCTTTCATCGGGATCCGGCCAGGTCGGCACTTCCGCCGGCTCCTCGTGCAGTGACTGGCCGATACCGTGGCTCGCCAGATTGGTGATCAGCGTATAGCGGTTCTTTTTGGCGAAGGCGCCGATGGCCTGGCCGATGCCGGCGATCGGTTTGCCCGGCCTCACCTGCTGCAGCCCGGTCCACAGCGCGCGCCGCCCGTCGCGCACCAGTTTCTCGATCTCGCGCTTGACCGGCGGCACGGCAAAGGAGGAACCGGTGTCACCGAAGAAGCCGTCTTTCACGGCCGAAACATCGATATTGACGAGGTCGCCCGCCGCAATCACCCGGCTTCCCGGAATGCCGTGCGCCACTTCCTCGTTGACGCTGATGCAGGTCGCCCCCGGAAACTGGTAGCAGAATTCCGGCGCGGACTGCGCGCCATTCTCTTCCAAGACCTTGCGGCCGATCCGGTCGAGTTCGAGCGTGGTGATGCCCGGCTCCAGTGCCTTCGCCATCACCTCGACCGCCTGGGCGCAGATGCGCCCGATGGCCTTCAGCTTCTGAAGTTCGTCGTCGGAGGTAATGATCATGGGCGAAATCCGGCTACCGTTTTAGGCGGCGGGTTTCGCCCCATCTTGGGCAGGCGTCAACGCTTTTCTGACAAGCGGCGCCACCTTCGTGCCGAAAAGCTCGATGCCGCGCATGATCTGATCGTGCGGCATCAGGCCGATCGCCATCTGGATCAGCAGCCGGTCATTGCCGAACACCGTGTGGGCGGCGACGATCTTTTCCGCCACCGTTTCCGGATCGCCGACAAAGAGATTGCCGGGCGCCGAGCGGGCGCGGTCGAACTGGGCGCGGTTCGTCGGCGGCCAGCCGCGCTCACGGCCGAGCCTATCCATCACGGCGGCCTGCGGGCCATAAAACTGGTCTGCCGCCTGCTCGGTCGTATCGGCAACGAAACCATGCACGTTGATGCTCGTCTTCAATGTCTTCGGATCGTGACCGGAGCGGCGGGCCGCTTCGCGGTACAGTTCGAAGAAGGGCGCAAACCGGGCATAGTCGCCGCCAATGATCGCCACCGCCAGCGGCAGGCCGAGCGCACCGGCACGCGCCACCGATTGCGGCGTGCCGCCGACCGCGATCCACACCGGAAGCTTGTCCTGCAGCGGACGCGGATAAACGCCGCGCCGCTGGATCGGCGCCCTGAGTTCACCTGCCCATTCGACGATCTCGTTATCGCGAAGCGTCAGAAGCAGATCGAGCTTTTCCGAAAACAGCCGGTCGTAATCGTTGAGGTCGTAACCGAACAGCGGATAGGATTCGATGAAGGAGCCACGCCCCGCCATGATTTCCGCCCGGCCACCGGAAAGAAGATCAACGGTCGAAAACTGCTGGAAGACACGGATCGGATCATCCGAACTGAGGACCGAGACGGCGCTGGTCAGCCGGATATTCTTCGTTTTCACTGCCGCGGCCGCAAGCACGGTCGACGGCGAGGAGACGGCATAATCCGGACGATGATGTTCGCCGAGGCCAAAGACGTCGAGCCCCACCTGATCGGCAAGCTCGATCTCCTCGATGAGATGTTGCAGCCGCGTGGCCGCATCCTGGCCGCGGCTGCCGCTGGCAATGTTCGGATCGACATCCGCAAACGTGTAAAGGCCGAGTTCCATAACGGTCATCCCTCTGTTCTTGCTCGCTAGATAGGGACCGGCGTCCCGTGTTGAAACCGGAAAGTTTCGAAGAGCTCCTTCGAAAAACTCGATGAGGGTGCGTTGCTAATATGAATCCCCCCCCAATGTCTTGCCCGTTTCCGCTCATGCGACGCTTCACAAGGATCGTCATCCGACGGGAAAACCTCAAGAGATTCAGGAAGAAACGGAATCGTTTTGTCAAAGACCGGCAGCATCCTCTTCAAACCATTCGCGGTTTTTCGACCGCCCCGTCCGAGACGCTGGTAAATCCGGTTTCGGCGAAACCTCCCCTCCCCCACCTCTGGCGCAATGTCCTTTGCGCGTTATAGTCCGGCCTTCCTTTGCCACGTGAGGACATCATGGCCGATCTTTCCGCCTTCCCCATCACCCGCCGCTGGCCGGCCGCCAATCCGGATATCCTGCAGCTTTATTCGACGCCAACGCCGAACGGCGTGAAGGTCTCGATCATGCTGGAGGAAACCGGGCTCGCCTACGAGCCGCATTTCATCAATATCGGCCAGAACGAGACCTGGGGCGAGGAATTCCTGTCGCTGAATCCGAACGGAAAGATCCCGGCCATCCTCGATCCGAACGGTCCGGACGGCGCACCGCTGGCGCTGTTCGAATCCGGCGCGATCCTGATCTATCTCGCCGAAAAGACCGGTCAGTTTCTGCCGACTGAGGCGAGCGCCCGCTATGAAACCATCCAGTGGGTGATGTTCCAGATGGGCGGCATCGGCCCGATGTTCGGCCAGTTCGGCTTTTTCCACAAGTTTGCCGGCAAGGACATCGAGGACAAACGTCCGCGCGACCGTTACCTCACCGAAACGAAGCGTCTGCTCGGCGTTCTCGACCAGCGGCTGGATGGCCGCGACTTCATCATGGGCAGTGACGTCACCATCGCCGATTTCGCCATTGTCGGCTGGATCCGCTCGTTGATCGGCTTCTACGAAGCGGGCGAGATGGTGGAATACGACACGCGCAAAAACCTGTCGGCCTGGTTCGACCGGATGATGGCGCGGCCTGCCGTACAGCGCGGCGTGGACATTCCCGCCCGCCCCTGAAGTGACGCCCGAGCGGCGGTTTTGCGCCGCCGCACACGGGCAATCAACCCTTTGTGAGCTTGTCTCGGAAAGGGTTGATCCCACCGTTAACCATTCGGTAACTCTCCTCCCGAACAATCACGCGCTGTCACACCCGCTCTCGTTTCGCGTGCGGGATGTATCCATCTGCCATGATCAGGAGAGTTCGATGTCCGCCAAGGCATGCGCCCTAGCCGTTTCCGCCGTACTGTTGACTGCACTCAGCGCCAGTGCACAGCCCACCCGCGTCAAACAGTTCGGAGCATGGGGCGTCTATTCCTATGGCAGCGGCAACAACAAGAGCTGTTATGCTCTCTCGGTGCCGACCACAGCTCTGCCGACGAGCGTCAACCACGGCGACAATTTCTTCCTTGTCGCACCCCAGGCCGGCGCCTCCTCCTATATGCCGCAGGCCATCATGGCCTATGACCTGAAGACCGACAGCCGCATCACGCTGACCATCGGCAATGAGACCTTCACGCTGGTGCCGAAGGACAAGACCGCCTGGGTGCGCGACCCGGCCCGCGAACCGGCACTGGTGGCGGCCATGCGCGGCGGTTCGGACATGACGCTGAAGGCGACCTCCGCACGTGGCACCAATACCAGCTATACCTATTCCCTGAAGGGGGTCACGGCGGCACTGCAGGCGGTGCGCAACTGCCGCTGAACTGCTCGCGGCAGGACGGGACTAGCCCCCGGACCAAGCCAGAGGCAGGGCTGTGACAAACCATTGCCAGCCCTGCCCTTTTGCGCATAACCTTCCCTGACGCGCTGCAGCATGCAGCCACACGAAGGGGAGGAAGAATATGGCAAGAACCGTCGTCGTCACCGGCTCCACCAGCGGCATAGGGCTCGGCATTGCCCGCGCCTTTGCCGCCGATGGCGCCAATGTGGTAATCAACGGCTTCGGCAAGGCCGACGAGATCGAGGCCGCCCGCGCCGAGCTCGACCGCCTGGGCGAAGGTACGGTGCTCTATCACGGCGCCGACATGACGAAACCCGCCGAGATCGCCGACCTGATCAGCCTTGCCGAACAACGCTTCGGCACCGTCGATGTGCTCGTCAACAATGCCGGCATCCAGCATGTGGCGAAGATCGAGGATTTCCCGATCGAAAAATGGGATCAGCTGATCGCGATCCTGCTCTCGTCGGCCTTCCACACCATGCGCAACACCATTCCGCTGATGAAGAAGGCCGGCAAAGGCCGCATCATCAACGTCGCCTCCGCGCACGGACTTGTTGCATCCCCGTTCAAATCGGCTTATGTCGCTGCTAAGCACGGCGTTTTGGGCCTGACCAAAACCGCCGCACTGGAATTGGCCGAATTCGGCATTACAGTGAACGCCATCTGCCCCGGCTACGTGCTGACGCCCCTCGTGGAGAAACAGATCCCCGACACGGCGCGCGAACGTGGTATCTCGGAAGAGGCGGTCAAGACGGACGTCATGCTCCGCCTGCAGGCGACGAAGGAATTCGTCTCCATCGAGGAAGTGGCCTCAACCGCGCTTTTCCTCGCCAGCGACGCGGCACGACAGATTACCGGCACCCACATCTCCATCGACGGCGGCTGGACCGCCCAATAAACCTTGGCAAGGGAACACGCATGACGTCAGCCATCCGCTTCATCCTCAATGGCGAAGAGGTTTCCGTCGGGGATTTTTCGCCCACCGAAACGCTTCTGGATTATCTGAGGCTGAGGCGGCGGCTGACCGGCAGCAAGGAAGGCTGCGCGGAGGGTGATTGCGGCGCCTGCACGGTGCTCGTCGGCCGGCTGATCGGCGGCGCGCTGCGCTACGAGGCGGTCAATGCCTGCATCCGCTTCGTCGGCTCCCTGCACGGCACGCATGTGGTAACGGTGGAACACCTGGCCGCCAAGGACGGCAAGCTGCACCCAGTGCAGCAGGCGATGGTCGACTGTCACGGCTCGCAATGCGGTTTCTGCACGCCGGGTTTCGTGATGTCGCTCTACGGCCTGTGGATGACGAACGACACTCCGAGCCGGGCGGAAATCGAGATCGCGCTGCAGGGCAATCTCTGTCGCTGCACCGGCTACGAGCCGATCATCAAGGCAGCCGAACAGGTGGCGACCGAACGCCCCAGCGCCCTCTTCGACCCGATCGAGCGCGACCGGGCCGAGATCATGGCGAAACTCTGGACCATCCGCGCCTCCTCCGACACCATTACCGTAACCAAGGGCAAGGATCGGGCGATCATTCCCGGAACGCTCGATGCGCTGGCCGAGGTGCTGGCCGCAGAACCCGCCGCCACCATCGTTGCGGGCGCCACCGATGTCGGTCTCTGGGTGACGAAACAGATGCGGCCGCTGAACCCGGTCGTTTTCATCAACCACCTGACCGACCTCCAGACGATCACCGAAGACGAGAGCGGCATCGTGATCGGCGCCGGCGTCACTTATGCGCAGGCGCTCGGCATTCTGGAAGGCCGCCACCCGGCGCTCGGCCGGCTGATCGACCGCATCGGCGGCCAGCAGGTGCGCAACATGGGCACGATCGGTGGCAATATCGCCAACGGCTCGCCGATCGGCGACACGCCGCCGGCGCTGATCGCCTTGGGTGCCGACCTGACCCTGCGCTCCGCCACCGGCAGCCGCACGATGCGGCTCGAGGACTACTTCATCGCCTACGGCAAGCAGGACCGCAATCCCGGCGAGTTTGTCGAGAAGATCACCGTGCCGCATGCGCCGGAGGACGCCTACTTCGCCGTCTACAAGATTTCCAAACGTCGCGACGAGGACATTTCCGCCCTGCTCGGCGCCTTTTATCTGGCGCTCGATGCGGAAGGCTGCGTCGAAACCTGTCGCATCGCCTTCGGCGGCATGGCGGCAACGCCGAAACGGGCCAAGGCCGTGGAAGCGGCGCTTATCGGCCGTCCCTGGAGCTGGAACACGGTTGCCTCCGTGCGCGACGCCTTCGATGAGGATTACCAGCCGCTCTCCGACTGGCGGGCGACGGCCGAATACCGCTCGCTGGCGGCAAAAAACCTGCTCACCCGCTTTTTCCTGGAAACCGCCGGCCAGCCACAGGAACTGGCGCGCTTCGAGCCCGAGGAGGCGTGAGATGATGCAGTTCGCCGTGGCTTTGCCCCTCATCCGCCTGCCGGCACCTTCTCCCCGCCAGCGGGGAGAAGAGAATTGCCGCACCGCCTCCGCCCATCGCAGCCTTGCGTCGGGCGCGTCCCCTCTCCCCGCATGCGGGGAGAGGGTTAGGGTGAGGGGCATAATCAATGCCGCCTCCCGACAAACATCAATCGAAGGAGCCCGCTGATGGATACCACCACCTTCGACACCAAGGACACCATAAACGGCCCGATGCATGCCTCGCTCCGCCATGATTCGGCGCACAAGCATGTCACCGGCAGCGCCGAATACATCGACGACATTCCCGAACCCGCCGGCACGCTGCATGCAGCCCTCGGCCTTGCCGACCGCGCCCATGCCGAGTTCCTGTCGATCGATCTCTCGGCGGTCAAAGCCGCCCCCGGCGTGGTCATGGTCCTGACGGCGGATGACATTCCGGGCATCAACGACGTCTCCTCCAATGGCAGCCATGACGAGCCGCTGCTCGCCACCACCAAGGTCGAGTTCCACGGCCAGCCGATCTTCGTCGTGATCGGCGAAACCCGCGACCAGGCCCGCCGGGCCGCCCGTCTGGCCAAGATCGAGTATCGCGACCTGCCGCACTGGACGGATATCGACAGCGCGCTGGAGAACAATGCGCCGTTGGTGGTGACGCCGATGACGCTGAAGCGCGGCGAACCGGAAACGGAGATGGCAAAAGCGCCTCGCCGCCTGACGGGACGCTTTTATGTCGGCGGCCAGGAGCATTTCTATCTGGAAAGCCAGATCGCCTTTGCCATTCCGGGCGAAGACGAGGATGTGACCGTCTGGTCCTCCACCCAGCACCCGACGGAGGTGCAGCACATGGTGGCGCATGTTTTGAATTGCGCCAGCCATGCGGTGACCGTCAACACACGCCGCATGGGCGGTGGTTTCGGCGGCAAGGAAACCCAAGGCGCGCATTTTGCCTGCCTGGCGGCGGTGGCCGCCAAGAAGCTCAACCGTGCCGTCAAATTCCGCCCGGACCGCGACGAAGACATGATGGTGACCGGCAAACGGCATGATTTCCGCGTCGATTACGAACTGGGCTTCGATGACGAGGGCCGCATCCACGCGGTGGACGCGACGTTTGCGGCGCGCTGCGGTTTCTCCTCCGACCTGTCCGGCCCGGTGACCGACCGCGCGCTCTTCCACGCGGATTCGAGCTATTTCTACCCGCATGTGCATTTGACCTCGAAGCCGCTGAAAACCCATACCTGCTCCAACACCGCGTTTCGCGGTTTCGGCGGCCCGCAGGGCATGGTCGGCGGCGAGCGTTTCATCGAGGAGATCGCCTATGCGGTGGGCAAGGACCCGCTCGATATCCGCAAGCTGAATTTCTATGGCGAGCCCGGCTCCGGCCGCACGCTGACGCCCTACCACCAGGAGGTGGAGGACAATATCCTGATGCGGCTGGTGGAGGAGCTGGAAACCTCCAGCGACTACCGCGCCCGCCGCCAGGCAATCCTGGAGTTCAACGAGAACAGCCCAGTCATCCGCAAGGGGATCGCGCTGACGCCGGTCAAGTTCGGCATTTCCTTCACCATGACCGCCTTCAACCAGGCCGGCGCGCTGGTGCATGTCTATTCGGACGGCTCGATCCACCTGAACCACGGCGGCACCGAAATGGGCCAAGGGCTCTACACCAAGGTGGCGCAGGTGGTGGCCGATACCTTCAACGTCGATATCGAACGGGTGAAGATCACCGCGACGACCACCGGCAAGGTGCCAAACACGTCCGCCACCGCCGCCTCCTCCGGTTCGGACCTGAACGGCATGGCGGCTTACGATGCCGCACGCCAGATCAAGGACCGGCTGATCGATTTCGCCTGCCGCAAATGGCAGGCGAAAGCTGGCGACGTCGAATTCCTGCCCAACCGCGTGCGCATCGGCACCGAGACGGTGAGCTTCGACGCGCTGGTGAAGGCCGCCTATTTCGACCGCGTGCAGCTCTCCGCCGCCGGTTTCTACAAGACGCCCAAGATCCATTGGGACCGCGCGGCCGGCAAGGGCCGACCCTTCTTCTACTTCGCTTATGGCGCCGCCTGCTCGGAAGTCTCGATCGACACGCTGACGGGCGAATATCTGGTCGACCGCACCGATATCCTCCACGATGTCGGCAAATCGCTGAACCCGGTGATCGACATCGGCCAGGTGGAAGGCGCCTTCGTGCAGGGCATGGGCTGGCTGACGACCGAGGAATTGTGGTGGGACGCCAAGGGGCGCCTGCGCACGCATGCGCCTTCCACCTACAAGATCCCGCTCGCCTCCGACCGACCGAAGATCTTCAACGTCAAGCTGGCGGAATGGTCGGAAAATCGCGAACAGACGATCGGCCGCTCCAAGGCCGTCGGCGAGCCACCCTTCATGCTGGGCATTTCGGTGCTGGAGGCGCTTTCCATGGCGGTCGCCTCGATCGCCGATTATAGCGTCTGCCCGCGTCTCGATGCCCCCGCCACACCGGAGCGCGTGCTGATGGCGGTGGAGCGCCTGAAGGCCCTGTGACGGGGATGGCGATGCCGCATTTCGAGGTTCCAGCTCACAATCGTCAGAACGCACGGCGCATGCGCCGCGCGGTGACGGAGCCGGAGTTGAAATTCTGGAATGCGGTACGCGCCCATCGGCTGATGGGCTTGCGCTTTCGGCGACAAATGCCGATCAGTGGATTCATTGCCGATTTCGCTTGTCCCGATCACAAACTGATCATCGAGATCGACGGGGCAACACATTCGCTGGACCGGCAGATTGTTCGAGATCAGCAGAGAGATGTGGCGCTTGCAAAGCTTGGCTGGCAAGTCATTCGGTTCACCAGTACGGACATCATGCAGGACCTCGATGATGCCTGCGCGCACATTCTACGGGTCATCGGGATCGACCGCTTTGAGTAACCCTCAGACATTAGCGCTGACAGTTGTGGCCCACCCCCCTCAGTCCTGCCGTCTGCATGTGTGGGCCGCACCCCCCTCTGTCCTGCCGGACATCTCCCCCTCAAGGGGGGAGATCAGCAAGACGCAGCCTCTGTACACCTCTCTATCTCCATGGATGCCGCAATCTCTACAGTCTGGGAAAGCTTGGGAAGCTCACCACGAGTCGATCTCCCCCCTTGAGGGGGAGATGTCCGGCAGGACAGAGGGGGGTAAAGCGGCACGGCAAAACAGAGGTCGGCCATCATGACCGCCCTCACAGCCTTCCTCGCCCAACACCCTGACGCCGTCCTCGTCACCATCACGCAGGCGAAGGGTTCGACGCCGCGGGAGGAAGGGACCTTCATGCTGGTGTCAGTCACGGAGATCTTCGGCACCATCGGCGGCGGTCAGCTGGAATTTTTGGCGATCGACAATGCCCGGGCCCTGCTGTCCGGCAGCGGCCAAACACAGATGGATGTGCCGCTTGGGCCGGAGATCGGCCAATGCTGCGGCGGGCGGACCCTCCTGTCGTTTGGCAAGGTGACGCCACCGGTGGCGGCTGACCTTGAGTCACGGGCTGCCGCAGAGTCCGCCGCCTATCCCGCCGTCATGCTGTTCGGCGCGGGGCATGTAGGCCGCGCACTGGCGGCAGCGCTTGCGCCCCTGCCCTTCCGGGTGACGGTGGTGGAAACACGCGCCGATGCGCTCGATGGCCTGCCCGATACGGTCACGGCACGGCATGTGGCAATGCCGGAAGCACTGGTCAAGGATCTCCCGTCCGGCAGCGCCGTCGTCATCCTGACGCATGACCATGCGCTGGATTTCCTGATCGCCCGCGAGGCTTTGGCGCGCGACGACCTCGCTTACGTCGGCATGATTGGTTCCGCCACCAAGCGCGCCACCTTCAAGAGTTGGCTGGCGCGCGAAACGGAAGGAACCGTATCAAGCGAGGCCCTTGTACTGCCGATCGGCGGAAGAGCCGTGCGCGACAAACGCCCGGCGGTGATTGCGGCGCTGGTGGCCGCCGAACTGGTGACTCGGCTCGCCGGGACCAGCTAAAGCGGCCGTCGCAGGAACACGTCGCGCGCCGCATCGAAGGCACTGGGCGAGCGGCGCGGAGGGTGGCGCCGATCATGAAAATCGGTCAGCCCGAGATCCTGCTTCAGATGCTCGGGCATCGCCTCTGCATCAAATTTTCTGCTCCTGAACTTCCCCGCCAGAATGGCGAGGAAACGCGTGCCACTCTCTTCAGAAAATAGGCTGCGGATCAAATAGAGGGGCACAACAGCCTGTAACCTTTGCATCTTGCATCTCCACGCGCGACGGTATCTGATGACATGATGCCGAATGCGGGCGCTTCGATCCAATCGAAGCTTCGTCTCTATGGATCAAGAGGACTGATGCATGAAACTGTCGAGGCAATTTCCACTCAATGCGCTTCGCGTGTTCGAGGCGGTGGCCCGCCACCTGAGTTTCACCAAGGCGGGCGAAGAGCTCGGCCTGACGCAGACGGCCGTCAGCTATCAGGTGAAGCTGCTGGAAGAGACGCTGAAGGAAACGCTGTTCCTCCGCCAACCGCGCAAGATCCTTCTGACGGAAGCCGGTGCGCGACTGGCACCGAAGGTCACGGAAGGTTTTGACATCCTGGCCTCCGCCGTCAACGAGATGCAGGGCGTGGCCGAGGGTACGCTGATCATCCATTCGACGCATACCTTTGCCAGCCATTGGCTGGCCCGGCATCTCGGCATCTTCCAGCTCGACAATCCGACGATTGCCGTGCGGCTTGAAACCTCGCAGGCGGTGATCGACTTCAGCAAAACCGAGGCCGATCTGGCGATCCGCGTCGGCACCGGCGAATGGCCAGGCCTCAAGTCGCATTTCGTCATGCGCAACCATTTCACCCCGATGCTGAGCCCGAAACTTGCCGACACGATCGGTGGCGTGCACGACCCGTTGGATCTCCTGAAACTGAAGATCATCGATCCGGGCGACCCCTGGTGGCGCCTCTGGTTCACCGCGGCGGGGCACCCTGATGCGCCGCTCGAAAGCGCCTCCAGAAACCGGCTTGGCTCACAGGCGGTGGAAGCGGCCGCCGCGATTGCCGGCCATGGCGTGGCAATTCTGAGGCCCGACTTTTATCAGGATGACGTCGCGATGGGGCGCCTGATCCAGCCCTTCGACCTCACCTGCGAGGACGGCTCGCATTACTGGCTGGTCTATCCGGAGGCCCGGCGCCAGACAGCCAAGCTGCGCGCCTTCCGGGCCTTCCTGCAGAAAACCCTGCCAAGCTTCGACAAGGGCCCGGACAGCGGCATCATGTAGAACGGTGTCCGTCAAAACCGCGGCAGTTTCGCAGCTGCTATGCGCGCCCACACATCATCCCTCGGTTTCGGCAACGGAGCTTGTGGTGCCGCCACATCCCGGGACAACGCATCCGGCAGATCGTCGAGCCGCAACGCCGCGGGTCGGTTGCGGCCCGGCAGAAGCCGTTTTGCCCAAACCCAGAACGCGCTTCTCCTCCGGACAGAACCAGTGGTCCAGACCGCCATGATGGCCTCCGTCATCTGTTGATTTTTTTGTCGTTTCCGGATCGACAAATGCGCCGGTTTGCAGCCAGATACCAATTCAATCTGACAAGCGATCCAGAAAGAGAACTTATCGATGAAGCTATCGCGCCAACTGCCGCTGAATGCACTCAGAGTGTTCGAGGCGGTTGCGCGGCTCGGCAGTTTCACCAAAGCCGGCGAGGAACTGGGCATGACCCAGACGGCCGTCAGCTATCAGATCAAGCTGCTGGAGGAACATGTCGGCGAGATGCTGTTTCTGCGCCAGGCACGGCGCATCGAGCTGACATCAACGGGCGAACGGATGCTGCCCAAGGTCACGGAAGCATTCGGTCTTCTGACCGAGGCGGTGACCGAGGCCCGCGGTCAGGATGCCGGTATCCTGACAATCCATTCCACACCGACGTTCGCATCCCATTGGCTTGCCCGTCATATCGGCGCGTTCCAAATAGAGCATCCGGGCTTGGGCATTCGTATTCTCCGCATGAACAGATCGGCGGACTTCTTCAGCGACAACGCCGATATTTCCATTCTGCGCAGTGAAGCACCGCCGCCCAACATGGAAAGCCAGGAGCTGTTCCGTCTCAATTTCGCGCCAATGCTGAACCCGAAGCTGGCCGAAACAATCGGCGGCGTGACGACCCCCGCGGATCTTCTGAAACTGCCGCTGATCGGCGCCAGCAGCAAATGGTGGGGAATGTGGTTTCAGTCGAACGGCATCGACATCCCCCTGCCCGGCACGATCACGATCGATGCCGACGGCGCGCTGGATCTGGAAGGCAGCGCCGCCATTGCCGGTCACGGCGTGGCACTGCTGAGCCCGTTTCTTCACCAGGAAGAACTGGAGGCCGGCCGCCTGATCATGCCCTTCGAGGTCTTCAAGAAGGACGACCGGAGCTATTGGCTGATCTCCCCGAAAAGCCGCCGCCAATCGGTCAAGGTACAGACCTTCCGCCAGTGGCTGCTGAAGACCCTGCCGCCCCAGATCTTGTTGCCGTCGGGTGCCGCTCAGTAGCTCATGTCGGGCGCATAAAAGCAGCGCAGCGTATCCTCGTTCGGATAGAGGCAGAGGTGATATTCCTCGTCCTGACTGCGGCGCGCTTCGCTTTGCGGCACGCTGAAGGCATGGTTTTTCGTCACCAGCCGATGTTCGCCGGCCTTGAGAGAAATCTCGTAGCCATTCGATGTGACCCGGACATTCTTCGTCGAGATCATCTGACAATCGCCGGTGTGCTCGTTGCCATTACAGCAGTAAGCTTCGTATTTCCAACCGGCATGGGCCTCGTGTGCGCTGAGGCTGGACGGGGACGCAGACGCATACGCAATCATCACAAGCGCCAGAATGCTTCGCATGAGCTTATTCTCCGTTGATGAATGCATCACCACCGGTGAACCCGCAATACCCACCTTTCACCGGCTGTCTTGCAATCGTCATATTAGCGCAGACCAATGAGTCGGCGAATCCGCAAGTTTTCGCGATGCACAACTGATAGCCCAGGACAGCCTCGCGTCAGGTCCGCCGTCCATTTGCGCTGCCAAAATGGCATCGGTTGGCATGTTGCGGTGCATGCTTTCCGCCTATGCAACGGACGAAATTTTTCGCAATGTGACCGTTCGGGGAATGTGAAGGGATCTGCCGGATGTATGAATATGCCGTGGCCTGGGAATGGCTGAACTTTGCCGTGCGCTGGCTGCACGTGATCACCGCAATCGCCTGGATCGGCTCGTCCTTCTATTTCATCGCGCTCGATCTCGGCCTGGTGAAACGGCCGCATCTGCCGGTGGGCGCTTACGGCGAGGAATGGCAGGTGCATGGCGGCGGCTTCTACCACATCCAGAAATATCTGGTGGCGCCCGCCCAGATGCCGGAGCATCTCACCTGGTTCAAATGGGAAAGTTATGTCACCTGGCTATCGGGTTTCGCGTTGCTGGCCGTGGTCTATTACGGCGGCGCCGATCTTTTCCTGATCGATCACGGCGTGCTGCCACTCTCCCCCTGGCAGGCCATCTGTCTGTCGCTGGCATCGCTGGCGGTCGGCTGGATCATCTATGACCAACTCTGCAAGTCACCGATCGGCGAAAACACCTGGGGGCTGATGGCGCTGCTCTACGTCGTGCTGGTCGCCATGGCCTGGGGATATACGCAGGTCTTCACCGGCCGTGCCGCCTTCCTGCATCTGGGCGCCTTTACCGCGACCATCATGTCGGCCAACGTCTTTTTCATCATCATCCCGAACCAGAAGATCGTCGTGGCCGACCTGATTGCCGGGCGCACGCCGGACCCGAAATACGGCCGCATCGCCAAACAGCGCTCGCTGCACAACAACTATCTGACGCTGCCGGTCATCTTTTTCATGCTGTCGAACCACTATCCGCTGGCGTTCGGCACGCAGTTCAACTGGGTCATTGCGGCACTCGTCTTCCTGATGGGCGTCACCATCCGCCACTGGTTCAACACCACCCATGCCCGCAAGGGACACCCCACCTGGACCTGGCTGGTGACGGTCATCCTCTTCATCCTCATCATGTGGCTATCGACCGTGCCGAAGGTGCTGACCGGCGAGACGGACACCGCGCTGTCCCCCGTGCAGCAGAAATTTGCCGCGGACGTGCATTTTGCCGAAGCGCGTGACATCGTCCAGGGGCGCTGTTCCATGTGCCATGCGAAGGAGCCTGTCTGGGAAGGCATCACCTTTCCGCCGAAGGCTGTGAAGCTGGAAACCGACAGCGAGATCGCCAAGCACGCCCACGAGATCTATATCCAGGCCGGGCGCAGCCATGCCATGCCGCCCGGCAACATCACCGCCATCACGCCGGAAGAGCGCAAGCTTCTGACGGCCTGGTACGAAAGCGCCACGAACGGCGCCGGAGCAACACGCTGACATGACCTCTCTTCTTCTTCGCGGCCGCCTGCTTTCCTTCCACCGCGCGCCGGACAATCTCGCCGATACGGCAAGCTATTCTTACGAAGAGGACGGCGGCCTGCTGATCGAGGATGGGCGCATCCTGAAGCGCGGTTCCTATTCGGAAGTGAAGGCCGCGGCGCCGGTGGATGTTCAGGAGATCGATCACCGCCCGCATCTGATCCTGCCGGGCTTGATCGACACCCATGTGCATTTCCCGCAGATGCAGGTGATCGCCTCCTATGCCGCCAACCTTCTGGAATGGCTGAACACCTACACCTTTCCGGAGGAATGCCGCTTTGTGGAAAGTGCGCATGCGGCGCGCATCGCCACGCATTTCTACGACGAATTCTTGCGCCAGGGCACAACGACCGCCGTCGCCTATTGCTCCGTGCACAAGACCTCCGCCGATGCCTTTTTTGCCGAGGCCATGCGCCGCAACATGCTGATGGTCGGCGGCAAGGTGATGATGGACCGCAATGCGCCGCAGGGCCTGCTCGACACGCCGCAAATGGGTTATGACGAGACCCGCGCGGTCATCGAAGAGTGGCACGGCAAGGGCAGAAACCATGTGGCCATCACGCCGCGCTTCGCCATCACCTCGACGCCGGAGCAGATGAGCGCGGCTGAGGCGCTGGCGAAGGAATTCCCCGACCTGCATATCCAGACGCATCTCTCGGAAAACCATGAGGAAATCCGCTACACCTGCGAACTCTATCCCGAGGCCATCGATTACACGGACATCTATGCCCGCTACGGCCTGCTGGGCCAAAAGACGCTGCTCGGCCACGCCATCCACCTGTCGGAACGCGAGGCGGATGTTCTGTCGGAGACCGGATCGGTCGCAGTCCATTGCCCGACCTCCAATCTCTTCCTCGGCTCCGGCCTGTTTCCCCTGAAGGCGCTGGCGCGCCGGGAGAAGCCGGTGCGCATCGGGGTTGCCACCGATATCGGCGGCGGCTCCAGCTATTCCATGCTGAAGACGCTGGACGAGGCCTACAAGATCCAGCAATTGCTGGGAGAACGCCTGAATCCGCTCGACAGCTTCTACCGCATGACCCGCGGCAATGCCGAGGCTCTGTCGCTTGTCGATCGCATCGGCACGCTGGAGGAAGGCACCGACGCCGACCTCGTCGTGCTGAATGCGAGCGCGACACCAGCCATGCGGCTGCGCATGGAAACGGTGAGCACGTTGCCGGAGGAACTGTTCCTGCTGCAGACGCTGGGCGACGACCGCAGCGTGGTGGAGACTTATGTGGCGGGCGCGGCGGCAAAATCAGCCCTGGGTTGAGTTTTCCTTGCGCACTGTTACGATCGCGACATGAGGATCATAGCGCGCTCAACGCTACGCCATTTCGTCGAGAACCTTGCGAGCCGCAGGGAACAGGATAGCGTGGCTGAAGCGTTGGATGTCTGGTATCATCTGACGCTCAAAGCCGAATGGAAGACATCTGCAGAGGTAAAGAAGACGTTCGCGGCGGCAAGTATCGTGAACGCCGAGCGCGTGGTGTTCAACATCAAGGGCAACCACTACCGACTCGTGGCCGCCATTGACTATGAGAACGGCCTCGTTTGGATAAAGTGGATTGGCTCACACGGGGACTATGACCACATTGATGTGACGAAGGTGCAGCATGGATGAACTCCAGACAATTCAGTCCGAGCAAGACTATGAGAAGGCGCTGCGCGACCTGACGATACTCTGGGGCGCAAAACCCGGCACGGCCGATGGGGAACGATTGAACAACCTTGTTGATCGCATTGTTGCGTATGAGGATGAGCATTTCCCGATGGGAACGCCTGATGAAGAGAGCATCCGGCAATTTCTGGCGGACCAGAATGGCAGTCAGGCGGGCGCGCAGACCAGCAATGACAGTTATCGGTTTGTACTGATAAAAGACAGAAACGGACAGTACATGTTTCAGCTGATAGCTCCGAATGGCGAAATTATGTTTCACTCCTCGCCATTCACCTCCCGGGAGAAAGCCATCAATACGATCCGGACTCTGCAAAGCCTACAGGATTACCAGACAACCATTGATGAAGCTGCCTGATTTAAAGTCATGACCGCTTTCGGCTTGTCTTATAAACTTCGGAACGCTCGCGCTTTCCGACGGCCACGACGACAACAGTAATACGCTCGTCTTCCACCCGATAGACGAGCCGGTAACCCGCAGCACGCAGCTTGATCTTGTAATGGTCAGCCAGCCCGCTCAGGCGATCTGCCGGGACGTGCGGCGTCACCAGACGCTCGGCGAGTTTCTTCTTGAACTGTTCGCGAAGGGTCGCGCCCAGTTTCTCCCATTCCTTCAGAGCACTCGGAAGAAATTCCAGCCTATAGGTCATCAAGAGAAACCGGGATTCCGCGTTCTCCCTTTCGCTTCTGCACCAGATCGACAAGCCCCTGATCGTCCAGCGCGTCTATCATGGCTTCGTAGGTGCTGGCGGGCACCATGTAGGCCATCACGCGGTTATGGTTCAGCACCGCGACGGCGTGACCATCCGCACCTTCAACGATGGCGGTCGGGTTCTTTTTCAGATCGGAGACGCTAACGGCGATTTCCGCTTCGACACGCTGCATGAAAGGTCTTTCTTCAGCACTGAATTAAGCACCTTATATCATCTCTTTACCGCCTGTGACAGAGCCGCACAGGAGGCACAACCGAGCCGAAATTCGCTTTCCTCCCGCCTTCCATGTGTTACTTGTCGGAGAATGTTTCGGAGGAAGAACCACCCCATGTCCAAGCCACTGACGATTGGCGATCTGAAAGCCCTTGCCCGCCGCCGCGTGCCGAAAATGTTCTTCGATTATGCCGACAGCGGCTCCTGGACCGAAGGCACCTACAGGGCAAACGAGACGGATTTTTCAGGCATCAAGCTGCGTCAGCGCGTGCTGGTGGACATGACGGACCGTTCGCTGAAAAGCGAAATGATCGGCCAACCGGTGGCCATGCCCGTGGCGCTGGCACCGACGGGGCTGACCGGCATGCAGCATGCCGATGGCGAGATGCTGGCCGCCAAGGCGGCGGAGGAATTCGGCGTGCCCTTCACGCTGTCGACCATGAGCATCTGCTCGATCGAGGATGTCGCCTCTGTCACCTCGAAACCCTTCTGGTTCCAGCTTTACGTGATGAAGGACCGCGCCTTCATCGAAAGCCTGATCGACCGCGCCAAAAAGGCCGGCTGCTCGGCACTCGTCGTCACCGCCGACCTGCAGATTCTCGGCCAGCGCCACAAGGACCTGCGCAACGGTCTCTCCGCGCCACCAAAATTCACGCCAAAACACATCTGGCAGATGGCAACCCGCCCGCAATGGTGCCTCGACATGGCCCGCACCAAACGCCACGGTTTCGGCAACATCGTTGGCCATGCCAAGAACGTCTCCGACCTCTCCTCGCTCAGCGTCTGGACGGCGGAACAGTTCGATCCGCGCCTCTCCTGGGCCGATATCGCCTGGATCAAGGAACGCTGGAACGGCAAGCTGATCATCAAGGGCATTCTGGACGAGGAGGACGCGCGTGCCGCCGCCGATACCGGCGCCGATGCGATCATCGTCTCCAACCATGGTGGCCGCCAGCTCGACGGCGCCCCCTCCTCGATCAGCATGCTTCCAAAAATCGTCGAGGCCGTCGGCGACCGCATCGAGGTGCATCTCGACGGCGGCATCCGCTCCGGCCAGGACGTGCTGAAGGCCGTGGCGCTTGGCGCCAAGGGCACCTATATCGGCCGCCCCTTCCTCTATGGCCTCGGCGCCATGGGCAGGCAAGGCGTCGAACTGGCCTTGACTATCATCGCCAAGGAGATGGACATCACCATGGCGCTCTGCGGCAAGCGGGACATCAAGGCGGTCGATCGCAGCGTGATCGCGCACTGCCCGTATTGAAGGCCTACCCCAGCCATCCCGTCGCCAGCCCCGCTTCCCAGGCGGGGCGGCCGTTCGCGGCCGCCAGCCTTGACTGGCTCATATGGTCGTAATTCACTAGCCGGAAGGTAACAGACCACACGCCGGATTGGCGCTCGCAGATCGCATAGGACGCCATCGGCGATCCCGCCTCGACACGGCGATAATAGGGCGTGTCGTCATCATAAGCCGGGCAGCCGACACTGCCGGGATTAACAATCAGCCGCCCATCCGGCAGGCGCACGGCGCGCGGCAGATGTGAATGGCCGCAAAGAATCAGCGACTGGGAAATGCCATCGGCCAGACGTTCGATCTCGACCAGCGGCTTGAGGCAGACCGCGCCATCCGGCTTGACCTCCTCCAGCCAATAGGTGTGATCATGCTTCGGCACCGCATGGCAGAGAAACACCGCGTCCCGCCACACGCGCGAGAACGGAAGGCTCCGCAGCCAGTCAAGATGCGCGGGCGTCAGCTGCCGGAAGGCATCCGCTTCCCAGGCATGCATGTTCCCCGCCTCGTGCTCGATCAGGTATCGGTCGTGGTTGCCGCGCACACTCACCAGATCCAGCGACAGCAGGAGATCCGCCGTCCGCCCGGCTTCCAGCGGCCCCGACAGGCAGTCGCCGAGATTGACGATGCTGTCGGTCGCGATGCCGTGGGCGGCGATATCCGCCAGTACCGCCTCCAGCGCCGCGCAGTTTCCGTGAATATCGGCGATGGCGGCAAACCGCATGTCAGCTGCCGCGATAGGTGGAATAACCGTAGGGCGAAATCAAAAGCGGCACATGATAATGGCCACTCTCATCAGCAATGCCGAAACGGATGGGAATCACGTCGAGGAAAGCCGGTTCCGCCAGCGCAGCGCCGCTGCGGCGCAGATAATCCCCGGCATGAAAGACCAGTTCGTAGGTCCCCTTGCGGAAGCTGTCGCCAATCAGGATCGGCCCGCCATCCACACGGCCATCGGCATTGGTGATGACCGTCTTCAGATGCGAACGGCCATCACCCTCCAGGTGATAAAGATCGATCACGAGCCCCTCGGCGGGTTTGCCGAGAGCGGTGTCGAGAACATGGGTGGTCAGTCCGGTCATGGCCTACTCGCTGATGCTGGGTGCGGTGATGACGAAGGGTTCATCAAAGAAAAATTCTTCCAGATTGTTGCCCGGCCCGTCGCGATCGACAACCAGAAAATCCGAGACGGCATCGATCGTCATCAGCGGATGATGCCAGACATTGGCGCGGTAGTTCACACCCTGATCACCCTGCGCCAGAAACACCTGCGGCTCGCCCGGACAGCCGTCCTGGTCCTCCGATACCACCACGAGATAAGGCCGACCGTTCAGCGGCGAAAAGCTCTGGCTGCCGAAGGGGTGGCGCTCCATCATCGTGAGCTCGTAAGGGAAGGCGCGCGGTTTGCCGCGGAAAATATTGAGGATGACGCGAGCGCCCTCGCCTGTTGCCTCCGCTTCCGCCAGACCATGAAACCGCTCGGTATTGCCGCCGTTGATGAGCTTTATGGAGGAAGGATCGGCCTCGATCACATGGCCGAAGGCAAGGAAAGCGTCGCGCGTCAGCGGACGGATGGGAAGTGTCTTGGGCATTTCGGATTATTCACCTTGGGCATGGAAATGGCGCAGAGCGCGCAGCTGGGAGAGAAGTTGGGGCACCGTATCGCTGGCCGCAAACCATAGTACCGCTGGATCGACGCTCGAAAGGTCCCGCTGAATGTGATCGCGCAGACCGACGAGTTCCGTCCATCCGATCTCCGGATGGTCCGCTGCAAAATCGGGGCTGCGCTTCAGGATGTCGGAGGCGATTTCGCCAATGATCACCAGGTCCATGCTGACCGCACGCTGAAGGAGGCGATCGGCACGAAAACCCTCCGCCGTCATTCCCTCGATGAATGCACCGGTCTCGGTGAACATCTCCGTCATATGGTTAATCGAATCCAGCAGACGGTCCAGATCGCGGCTCACAGGAGGATGGCCTCGGCCAGAACACGGTCTCTGACCCTCGGTCGCAGCCCTTTGCTGGTGGCAAGATCGACACGCATCTGCAGCAGGCTTTCCAGATCATGCTGCAAGCCGCCGAGATCAAAAAGGGTCGTCTCCTCCAAAGTATCGACCAGAATGTCGAGGTCACTGTCCTCCCGATCCTCTCCCCGTGCGACGGAGCCGAACACACGCGGGTTCGCCGCGTGGTGTTGAGCCACGAGTTGGCGAATACGCTCCCTGTTCCTTTCCAGCACGTCCGATGGGCGCATGATGAACTCCTGTCGCGGATCCTACATCATTCTCACGCCGACGGCAGCATGCTTTGAAGCCGCAGCAGTGCAATGCGCTCCACCTGCCCGCAGGCGGTCGAGAACTCATCCTCGCGGCTGTTGTGGATGCGTTTTTCGAAGGCCTGAAGGATGTCGTCCTTCGTCAGCCCCTTGACCGCGATGATGAAGGGAAAGCCGAATTTCTCCACATAGGCGGTGTTGAGTTCGGTGAAGCGGGCGTGTTCGTCCGCGCTCAGCCGGTCGAGCCCGGCGCCGGCCTGTTCCTTGCGGCTGTCCTCCGTCAACTCGCCGGCAATGGCGAGCTTTCCGGCGAGATCCGGATGGGCGCGCAGCACGCCGAGCCGCTCCTCCTCTGACGCTACACGGAAGACAGCGACGAGTGCCGCATGCACACGGTCCACCGTCAGCGTCTCGCCACGCACCAGATCATCATCATAGGCCCGTTCGGCGATAAAGGGCGAGTGTTCGAAAACGCCGCCGAAGCGGTCGACAAAGTCATTGCGTGTCATCGGTCAAATACTGTCCGGCTTGTGGTGCTGGTGCCAGTGGTGGGCGATCTCGATGCGTTTCGGGATCCATACCTTCTCGTGGCCGAGCACATATTCCATGAAGCGCTTCAGCGCGGCGATACGGCCTGGACGCCCGACAAGGCGGCAATGCAGGCCGACGGACATCATCTTCGGTGCGCCTTCCTGGCCTTCCGCATAGAGCGCGTCAAAGGTGTCCTTCAGGTAAGTATAGAACTGGTCGCCAGAGTTGAAACCCTGCGGTGTCGCAAAACGCATGTCATTGGCATCCAGCGTGTAAGGAATGATCAGGAACGGCTTGCCGTCCACGCCCTTCACCCAGAAGGGCAGGTCATCCGCATAACTATCGGAGGAATAGAGGAAACCGCCTTCCTCCTGCACCAGCCGCAGCGTGTTGATGGACGGTTTGCCCTGATACATGCCATAGGGGCGCTCGCCGGCGACTTCCGTATGCAGGCGCACGGCATCGAGAATATGCTGGCGCTCCAGCTCCTCCGGATAATCCTTGTATTCGTGCCAGCGATAACCGTGGCTGGCGATTTCCCAACCGGCTTCGTTCATCGCTGCCACCGCATCAGGGTTGCGCATCATGGCCAGCGTCACGCCATAGACCGTGCAAGGCACGTTGAGGCCCGTGAACAGACGGTGCAGGCGCCAAAAGCCGGCACGCGAGCCGTATTCGTAGATGCTTTCCATGTTGAGGTTGCGCTGGCCCGGCCAGGCGGCGGCACCGACGATTTCCGACAGCAGGTTTTCCGAGGCCGGATCGCCATCCAGGATGCAGCTTTCGCCGCCTTCCTCGTAATTGATGACGAACTGAACGGCCACATGCGCACCTCCCGGCCATTTCGGGTCCGGGATATTGCGGCCATAACCAACGAGATTGCGCGGATAAGCGTCTGCCACCATCGAAAATCACCTTCTGAAACAGTGAGCCGACGGTAGCATCCTCGCACCAGATGTCGAGATGCCGTGATGCACTGCAAACAGGCTTGGTTCAGGCGATGCGGCGCGAGGCGACACTTCCGAGCGGATGCAGGGAGTGGACGAGGAAGGGTGCGCCCGGCTCCGTCTCGACGAACAGCGCCAGGTTGGCCATCTCCAGTTCCCGCTCGAGATAGGGCTCGAAATAACGGCGCAGCACCTCTTCCAGGCGGCCGATCAGATGCGGCGCAACGGCCCCCGTCAGCGTCATGTGGAACCGGAATTCGTCCATCACATGCGGATGGCCCCAGCGATGCAGATTGGCAAACTGGGAGGCGGAGAGATGGCCGGGATCGGCGCGTTCCAGCTCCGCATCGGTCAGCGGTGCACGGAAGGCGTCGAAATGTTGCACGACCGCGCCCGCCAGGTGATGCAGCGGTTCGCTGACTTCGCTCGGCATCAGGGCAAACCGGTTGCCGAGACGTGCCACCTCCAGCTTCGGCAGGCGGAAGCGCTCATGCTGGCCGGCAAAATGCATCAGATTGCGCAACAGCAGCGGTTCGGCCACACCTTCGACGAGACGGAAAGGCGGTTTCAGCGTGCCGTGAAAACCGTAACGCCGCGGAACAGCCGTGTTGAAGGCGATCTCGTGCAGGTCGAGACCACGGATCGGGGGCAGCTCCGTCGCTTCGCCGGAGAAGGCGTTGCGTCCGAGCCACTGAGAGGCAGCAATCGTCAGCGGGTCGCTCGCTGGCGGCGTAAAATTGATGGCGTATCGCATCCGTCACCTTCCCTGTCGCCCTGCCCTGGACCCCCGTCGTTTTGGTTGAGCGAGGATCTAGGTGATTTGCGTGACAGATTGACGACACGGATTTGTGGTTAGCCTGAGGCTTGTGCAACCTGAAGATGATGCGACATCTGAAAGCCGTCCGGCAGGAGAAGGTCCCGCCCGCCAAGCAGGCCAAGCGCTGCATCGGCAAGTTTATGGGCAAGGCCGAAGCTGACCTTGAAACCACCTGTCAAAGCAAAGACTTGCGGTGCGTCCGGATGCGGCCCCACCATCGGCTCGCGGTCGATCGCCTTCGGCCTCACGCCCGCCCAGCGTTCAACCACGCGTGCGCCTTGAAGTTTTGGTGAAACCTCCATGGCGCGGCGAAGGAGCGCATCCAGCTGATGATCCGTGGCCTCTGGACTGTCGAAGGTGTCTTCGCTGGTGCTGCCGATCGCGATTCGCCCGTCCTCATGCGGCACGATGTAAAGCCCGTTCAGAAAGACAACCGGAAGGGCGGGATCGACATCCGCCTCCAGCAGCGCCGCCTGCCCTTTGACGGCGGCTCCGAGCGGTCGCGCGAGCGGTGGGCCAAGCTGCGCCAGAAGGTCAAAGGAACCGGTGCCGGCGGCAACGATCGCATGACCGAAGGACATCCGACGGCCATCCGACAGTTCGGCCTGGCGCGGCAGGAGGCGCCGGACGGAGAGGCCGTCAGCACGCTGCACATGCCGCCCCGCATCGATCGCCGCAACGAGCGCTGTGGTCAGGCTCCGCGGTGAAATCCGGGCAGCCAGCGTATCCTCCACCACGCCGGCACCGCAGGCATCCGGCGACAGCCAGAGAGGATCGGACGGCAAGTCTCGAACCGTCCAGGAGAAACGACGACCGGCAAACACCCAGTTTTCTGCCGCAGCCGGCGCGCGGCGTTCGGCAAGCGGCCGCAGATGCGGTTTCGGTAAGGGAATGAGACGTCCGGAACGGCGGTAACCGCAGGCAAGGCCCGTCTGCGCTTCAAGCTCCGCCACCTCGGTTTCGAGCGCAATCAGCGCTTCCAGCTGGAACCGCTTCTTGTCGTTCCACTGGTCCGGCATATGCGCCATCAGGGCGCCAAGCAGACCGCCACTGGCGCCGGCTGCCGGACGCACCGCATCGAGAAGCAGCGTTTTGATGCCCAGCCGCTCCGCCTTCACCGCCGCCCAGAGCCCCATGATACCGCCGCCGATGATCAAAAGTTCGATCGACTGCGGCAGGTCTTTCGCCGCGTCTTTCGATTGACCGGCGGCGTTTGCGGGACTATCGGCTTGCCCCAAGGAGAAATGGCCCATGGCAGATCCCGACATGACGGTGGAAGGACAAGCGCTGGAATGGCGCGAGGGCGATATGCCCTATTCGACGCAGTTTGGCGATCACTTTTATTGCCAGACGGACGGGCGGCTGGAATGCGGCCATGTGTTCCTCTCCGGCAACGGCCTGCCGGAGCGGTGGCCAAAGGAGGGGATTTTCAGGATCGGCGAACTGGGCTTCGGCACGGGGCTCAACGCCTGCGAGACCTGGCGGCAATGGCAGCTGGAAGCACGCGGCGACGCGCAGCTGCACATGACATCCTTTGAACTTTACCCGATGGCGGCTGCGGACATCGACAAGGCGCTCTCGCACTGGCCGGAGATTGACCGGGAGCGCCAGGCGCTCGTTGCGGCCTGGCCCGAGGAGCCCGGCGGCATGATCGACCTCGTTTTGTCGCAAACGATGCGGCTCACCGTCATCTGCGGCAAGGCCGAACAAACGGTGCCAAAAGCCGATCTTGCCTTCGACGCATGGTATCTCGACGGCTTTGCCCCCTCGCGCAATCCCGAGATGTGGTCGCTCGAGCTGATGCGGGCCGTCAATGACAAGACGAAGGAGGGCGGCAGCTTCGCCACCTATGCCGCGGCCGGTTTCGTGCGACGCAACCTGCAGGCCGCCGGTTTCATCGTCGAGCGGCGACCGGGCTTTGCCGGCAAGCGCGAGATGCTGTGCGGCCTCAAACCGTCTTTAACTGCGTGACGCTTCGACGGCAGGCGGCACCTTGCGCCATTCGGCAATCTTGGCTTCCAGGATCTCCGGGCTGATCGGCTTGGAGAGGTAATCGTCCATACCGGCGGCCAGGCACAGATCGCGGTCGCTTTCCAGCGCATGCGCCGTGATGCCGATAATCGGCACGTGGCCACCTTCGTCCCGTTCGATTTCGCGAATGCGTCGTGCCGCCTGATGGCCGTTCATCACCGGCATGGACACATCCATCAGGATCAGGTTCGGTCGGTTGCGGCGCCAGGCTTCGACCGCTTCCGCGCCATTGCTGACAAGCTTGAAATCGACACCCATGCCCTGCAGGATCTGGGTAAAGACGATCTGGTTCACTTCATTGTCCTCGGCGACCAACACGTCGAGGCCGCCGCCTTCCCTCTGCGGATCTGCCGCAGAACTCTGAACCTCTTGCACCGGCTGCGGCTCTGCCGGACCAACAAACAAGGAAGGACGCGCCATTTCGCGCAGTTGCGCCCGTCCGGACCGGATGACCTCGACCACCGTCGTGCGCAACAGGTGCGAGCGGGCGGGTTTCATCAGATGCGCCTGGATGTTCAGCGTGTCGAACGCGCCCTCGCTGCTGGCAGTATCCATCGAGGTCAGGAAAATGATCGGCAGATCGCCAAGCACGCTGTCCTCGCGGATCAGTTTCGCCACCGCAAACCCGTTCATCTCCGGCATCTGGTAATCGAGGATCAGGGCATCGACGCTGACGCCCAGGTCGGCAGCGGCGCGCAGCACAGCAATACCATCCCTGCCGTTGTCGACGGCAACACAGTCAAAACCCCAGAGCCGCAGCTGTTCGGTGAGAATACGGCGGTTGACCTCGTTGTCATCCACGACAAGCACCCGCGCACCTTGGACGCTGTGGGCGATCTGATCATTCGGAAGGCGCTGCCGTGCAATCGGCAGCGTGACAGAGACGGTAAAGACCGACCCCTTGCCAATTTCGCTCTCCACCGCCATCCGTCCGCCGAACAGATCGACGAGGCCGGAGGTGATGGCAAGGCCAAGCCCGGTTCCCTCGTGGCGGCGTGTGGACGAACCATCAACCTGCGAGAACTTCTCGAAGATTCGCTCCAACTGGTCCGCCGGGATGCCGATCCCGGTATCCTCAATGCGAATCGTCAGGTCGAGCTCGCGATCCCCCCGGAGCTCCGACTGGATATCGATGAACACATGGCCGCGTTCGGTGAACTTGATCGAATTGCCGATCAGGTTGGTGATGATCTGCCGGAAGCGCCCGGCATCCCCCAGCACCATATGATGCACATCGGCGCCCCGCACGATGAGCTCGATATCCTTTTCCGCGGCCGAAGAGGACAGCAGGCTCGCCACATCCTCGATCGCATCCACCGGATCGAAGGGCGCCTGGCGAAGGCTCATCTGGCCGGCATCGATCTTCGAAAAGTCCAGGATGTCGTTGATGATCGTCAGAAGCGCATTGCCGGACTTCATGATGATATCGGTAAAGGTCTTCTGGCGCGTATCGAGGTTTGATTTCGACAGAAGTTCGGCCATGCCGAGCACGCCGTTCATGGGCGTGCGGATCTCATGGCTCATATTGGCCAGGAATTCCGACTTCGCACGGTCGGCCGCTTCGGCCCGCTTCAGCAGGCGTTCGAGCTCGCGTTCGCGCTGCCTGACCTCGGTAACGTCGGTAAAGACGACGAGTGTATTGCTGCTTCCGCTAAGCTTGCCTTCGATATCCACCCATCGGCGACCGCCGATGCAGATCGACAGCTTGAGAGGCTTCCGTTTTTCGTTCTGTCCCAAAAGCTGCGAACGGATGCGCTCGGCGTTTTCCGGCGTTCCGAAATCGCCACGCTCGGCCTGATAGTTGAATGCTTCCAGCCAGTCCTTGCCCTGCTCGAGCGTGTCCGCCGGAACCTCCAGCATGTCGATCAGTGCATCATTGGCGAAGAACACCGTATCGTTGCGCAACACCATGAGACCCTGCGACATCGCGCTCGTCGCTTCATGCATCATCAGAGCATGGCGATCGAGCGCCTCACGCGCCTCCTGCACTTCCTGCTGATGCTTTCGGATACCGGTGATGTCGACGCAACTGATCAGGATCTTGCCATCGGCGACATGCGCGCGATCGACAAGGATGCAGCGACCGTCGATGTTGGACAGTTCGAACGGCTTGAACGGACCCGTGTCGCGCCAAAGCGCCACGCGCCGTTCATACAGCGTTTCAAAATCCACGCCCTCATGCACATAGGCGCCACGATCGAAATTGAACTGCAGGAACGAGCGATAGGTTTCGCCACTCCAGTTGCGGTATTCCTCGCCTTCCAGCCGCCAGAACTCGTTGAGCATGCGGTTGGCATATTCGATGCGCAGATCGCGATCGAAGATCGCAACACCGACCGGCAAAGCTTCCAGGATCGATTGAAGTTCGGCATGCAGGCGTTCCGCCTCTCTCTGTGCATCGCGAACCAGCGTGACATCCGTGATCGAACCGACAATGTAAGGTTCACCGGCAGGAGATGAGATGCGACCGAGCCGGGTAATGGCAGAGATCGACCGGCCATCGAGAAAGGGAACCTCCTCTGCCTTTTCGATGGATCCGCCCTCGGCCAGGACCTTTTCGTTTTCCGCCCGGAAACGCGCACTCGGGCCAGGAAACATCTCCTCTTCCGTCTGGCCGAGATAGCGCTCGCGTTTGTCGCCCAGCATCACCTCATAGGCGGCATTGGCATAAACGAGCCGACGCTGGCTATCGCGCAGGAACACCGCGACAGGCAGGTCCTCAAAGGCGGCACGATAGATCTCGGCCTCCTCGATCTTTTTGCCCAGCCGCATTTCCTGCACCTTGAACTCGGTCACGTCGAGCCGCAGGATGATCAGCCAGCCGTTGTTCAGCCGCTTGTTGACGCTGCGAAGCCAGCGCCCGTCCGGCAGAGGTTCGGTGGCCTGCCAGTGTTGCCTCGACAGGATCTCCATGCGTCCGTCGACCCACTCCCGGCGCGCATCGACCGCATCCTGCTGCGCCTGATCGACCTTGTTGTGGTGATCGTAGATCCCTTCGAGCACGTCGCGCAGTTCACGTCCGATGCTCAGTTCAAAACCGAGCGAGCGGTAGTAGTTGGCCAGCTCATCGTTGAAATAGAGAAGCTTGTTCGTTTCGCTGAAAATGCCGATACCCGCATCCAGCAGGTCAAGCGCCGAACCGAGCATTTGCAGATTGACGCCTGCATCCGAGAAGTCCCGCAGCCCGCTGCCGGCTTCTGTTGCGGCAACGGCCTGTGTCTTGTCTTGCTCGAACACGGCAAACAGATAGGCCTTGTCGTTTTCGGAGATGAAACGCTCGATGCGGATGTCGTGCAGCCGGCGCCCCGACCGGTCACGGACGCATGCGATCTCGTCGCTGCCGAAGACAAGCGCCCGCCGCTGGCGGTCGTGGCATTCCTCGTCTTCCACGCGCAGACCGAATTCCTGCGAGAGGCGCCCGGGAAACTGGTTGCGTTCGGCCCCGTGCAGGCGGGCAAAGGCGTCATTGACAGCGACATACCGAAGCGCACCGTCCTTGATGAAGGCTGGCACGTCCAGATCGTTGATGCGCTCGCAGGCGCGCTGCAGTAGTTCGCCGTCGTTCGTCAAACCATACCCCGACGAATCAGCCGCCACCGGCGTGATTCGCATAATTCTATGTTAGCAAGGAAATGGCACGATTGTCGTTAACGGGCCATTGCGCTCGATCAACCAACTTCAGGGATAGGTGCCGGCTCGCGATGCCGCGTCGGGCCGGCCGCAGCTGCGCCACAGATTCGGCCGAATTGTGCCGCGATACCCGTTTTCGACGCATGAGGCCGGGACAAATTCAGCTCCCGGCTGTCGCCAGATGAACGGATGTTCAGACTTATCCCGCTGATTTTTCCATCTTTTTGCCCGCTTCGCGAATGATCCTCATGGAGTACCCATCAGGATTGAAGGGTGAAAGGAAAAAAGCCATGACCGTATTGAGAAAGTCCATCACTGCCGGTCTTGTTTCGTTGACGCTGGCCGGCGCGCTTGCTGCAACGGCACCGGCGGCTGAGGCCCGCGACGACTTCTGGGCAGGTGTCGCAGCAGGCGCCGTCGGCGGCATCATCGGTGGCGCCATCGCAACGCAGCCTCCGGGCCCCGTCTATCGCGAACGCGTCTATATCGACCCGCCGCCACCGCCCCCGGTCGTCTACCACCAGACCTATTACCGCGAGGCGCCACCGCCGCGCCCCCGCTGCCATTATGAATGGCGCGAGAACGACTGGGGCGATGCCTTCCGCGTCAAGGTCTGCCCCGTCTATTGAGCCCATCCCATGCGACTGCATCGATGCCTGGCCCGCGGCGATTTCGACGCGGGCTCTTGACTTTTTGTGTGCAAAGCAGCACATGCAGTCCAGCTTTCACCTTCCGGCTGCCGCGTGAGCTGGCCCTGCGACGAAAATGGTTCGCGAAGAAGGAACAAGGCGCACGCAATGCACGGCCCGAAACGGGCCTGCGCCGGAAAGCAGTTTCCCACTGACAAGTTCCCATTTCACGCGGGGTTCTTGACGCCAAAGGCAGACCGAACGGCATGGTGCCGTGCGGGCGACCTCTTTTGGCGCCCCCGAAAGGTATTCGACTTGACGAATTTCCAAGAGCTTGGCCTGTCCAAGCAGATCGTATCCACGCTTGCCGCGCTCGGTTACGACACGCCGACGCCGATCCAGGCCCAGGCCATCCCGCTTCTGCTCGAAGGCCGTGACATGGTGGGCCTTGCCCAGACCGGCACCGGCAAGACGGCCGCCTTCGGCCTGCCGCTGATCGAAATGCTGCTGAAGGACCCCAAGCGTCCCGACAACCGCACCACCCGCACACTGATCCTGGCCCCGACCCGCGAACTGGTGAACCAGATCGCCGTCAGCCTGAAGAGCTATGTGCGCGGCACGCCCCTGAAGATCAACTCCGTCGTCGGCGGCGCCTCGATCAACAAGCAGCAGCAGATGCTGGAAAAGGGCACCGACATTCTCGTCGCAACCCCCGGCCGCCTGCTTGACCTGATCAGCCGCAAGGCGATCGGTCTCACCACCGTGCGTTACCTGGTGCTCGACGAAGCCGACCAGATGCTCGACCTCGGTTTCGTGCATGACCTGCGCAAGATCTCGAAGATGGTTCCGAAGAACCGTCAGACCCTGCTGTTTTCCGCGACCATGCCGAAGGCAATCGCCGAACTCGCGAAGGACTACCTGAGCGACCCGGTGAAGGTGGAAGTCACCCCGCCCGGCAAGGCCGCCGACAAGATCGAGCAGTATGTCCACTTCGTCGCCGGCAAGAACGACAAGACGACGCTGCTGAAGGATTCGCTGCGCGCCAATCCGGATGGCCGCGCGATGGTTTTCCTGCGCACCAAACACAGCGCCGAAAAGCTCTCCAAACATCTGGAACAGGTCGAGTTCAAGGTGGCCTCCATTCACGGCAACAAGAGCCAGGGTCAGCGCGAACGCGCGCTGAAGGCTTTCCGTGACGGCGAGATCCGTGTTCTGGTGGCAACCGATGTCGCCGCCCGCGGCATCGACATTCCGGGCGTGACCCACGTCTTCAACTACGACCTGCCGGAAGTGGCGGACGCCTATGTCCACCGCATCGGCCGTACCGCCCGTGCCGGCCGCGACGGTATCGCGATCGCCTTCTGCGCACCGGACGAAACCCGCCTGCTGCGCGACATCGAACGCCTGATGAACATCGAGATCACCGTGGCATCGGGCGAACGTCCCTCCGAACTGCGCAGCCCCGAGCGTCCTCAGAAGGCGCGTGGTGGCCAGGGTCGTGGCAATGGCCAGCCGCGTGAAAACGGTGCCCGTGGTGACGGTGCAGGCCGCAATGGCGGCCGTGGTGACAGCCGCAATGCCCGCCGCGGCGGCGCCCCGCGGTTCGACCGCCCGCGTGACGAGGCTCCGGCCTTCGACGGCGACATGGATCTCTCAGGAACGTCGGATCTCGGCCAGCAGCGCAAGAAGCCGTTTGGCGGCAAGCCGGGTGATGGTCGCAAGCGCGGCAATGGCGGCGAAAACCGTCACGCTCCCCATGCACCGCATGAAGCCGGTCCGAAGCGCAACCACCGCAACGGCCCCAAACCGTCCGGCAACCGCGGCGGCGCCAAGCCCGCCAATGGCGGCCCGGTGAAGTTCGGCGGCAGCGACAATGGCGGCCAGCGCCGCCGCGACCGCGCCTGATCAATCGCACATCGCGTGATATTAGACACCCGCCTGCAGCAACGCAGGCGGGTGTTGTCGTATTTTGGCCAAGGTTTTGAAGGTGTCTGGCCTCAACAACGCCGAATGGGGGACAAACGCGTGACATTCCGACCTGCTGGCTGGTTACGAAACAACCACGCCACCATCCTCCTTTGCACACTCACACTTGGTTATTCGCTGTTCGTCGCGCTGCGCGTCACCGGAAATCCCATGGGAACGGTAAAGGTGACACAGCTTCTTGCCTATGGCGGCACGTCGTTCGAACGCCTGGCAGATTTAGAATTTTGGCGTCTGGCCACCGCGCAGTTGGTCCATGTCAAGCAACTGCATATGCTGCTCAACCTTGCCGGACTTCTATTACTAGGCTCGCTGTTGGAGGCACGCCTGGGCGCGGGACGGCTGCTTGTCATCTGGTTTTTCGCCGGAGGCATCGCGACAGCCATGAGCCCCTGGGGTATTGAGGCCCCTTGGAACATCGGGACGGGAGCGTCTCAAGCCACCTTTGCGTTTGCAAGTGCCGCCTTGGCCATCGCGATCGTTGAGAGACAGGCCTCGCGCTGGCTGCAGGGTCTTGCCGCATTCGTCCTCATGCCCGGTCTGCTTTTGGACATCACAGCAGTCGGTTATCCAAAGCCGGGCCATGCCGTGGCCATGCTGCTCGGCGCCGCGTTTGGGTTTATGTTTGCATCCAGAGCCAGGCGAGGACCAGTTCAGGAGTCATCCGCGAGCCGACCGTGATCGAAAGGCAGACATCCGTGTATATGCGGAAACAGTCATGCTCGTTTGAGGCGGTCTATCTCCTCCGGATGGCGGTCGAGTAGACGGAAGAGATTATGACCGCGGGCGTCGGGGTGACCTTCGGTTACGTAATCATCCGCATCCTCACCGTCGGTTCACCAGATACACGCCCATCACAACGATCACCGTTCCGACGATCATCGGCACACTCAGCGGTTCGCCGAAGATGACGGTCGCTTCCACCGCCACCAGCGGCGGGACCATGTAGATGAGCGAGGCGGCGCGCGAGACCTGGCCGCGGCGGATAAGATAAAGCAGCAGGCCGACCGCCCCCATCGACAGGCCGAACACCGACCAGGCCATGGCGCCGATCGCAGCCAGGGTCCAGTCGAAATGCAGGTCTTCCAGCAAAAGCGCCAGCGGCAGCGTCACCACAACGGCGCCGAGATATTGCCACACCGCAATGGTTCTCAGATCGCCGGCGCCGAGAAACCGCTTCTGGTAAAGCGTGCCGAGCGTGACGGAGAGCATGGCGGCAAGATTGACGAGCACCGGAAAGGCAAGGCCGGTGAGCCCTGTCGAGAACAGTCCGGCAAACTGCGGCGAAACGGCGATCACGATACCGGAAAAACCGAGCACGAGGCCGGCGCTCTGGCCACGGCTCAGGCGCTCGCCAAGCAGGGCAAGCGCAAAAAGCCCGGTCAGAAGTGGCTGCAGGCCGGCGATGATGCCGGAAAGGCCCGCCGGCACGCCCTGCCCGATCGCCCACCACAAACCTGCCAGATAAAGCCCGTGCAGCAAGATGCCGGAGACGAAGCCATGCGCCGCGGCAAGGCGCGAGGAAGGCCAGGTCGCGCGAACCAGCACGGCCATTCCCGCAAAGGCCGCCGCCGCCAGCGCATGGCGCATCGCAAGAAACGTCAACGGATCGGCATGGGTCGCGGCAATTTTGGCAACGATCCAGCCGGTCGACCACAAAAACACGAAGACGAGAGGAGCCAGACGGAAGAACATTGCCAATATGAGCCTTGCCGAAAATGCCGATGAAGCGTGCAGGCGAGCGGTAAAGCCTGGCTGAAATTCAGTCAAAGGATAAAAACTGAAGCCTTGGCACAGAAAATCTCACAGCCAAGACCCTGAAAAGGAAGGGGAGTGAAAGAACGCGTCAAACGGGCATTTGCACAAGCTTTGTGCGGTTGCCAGAGGGCCTCATGCAGTCCTCTTCCCCGGCGGCAATTAAATTGCCTCTTGCCTGCGCAGGGTCCTTGCAATGCTGCAAACCTTGTACTCTTATGAACAAAAACCGGGGAATACACCATTGGCATTTGATGAAATGTTGACTGCGGACAACCTTCCGCGACCGCCCTACCAGACATACCAAGAGTGGTACGACGCACAGGATCCTGCGCATCTCATCCAGAAATCCAGGGACGCGGAAAACATATTCCGGAAGACCGGCATCACCTTCGCAGTCTACGGCCATGCCGATTCCTCCGAAAAGCTCATCCCCTTCGACATCATCCCCCGCATCATCTCCGCCCGCGAATGGCGCAAACTCGCGCAGGGCATCGAACAGCGCGTTCTCGCGCTCAACGCGTTCCTGGACGATATCTATCACAAGCAGGAAATCATCCGCGCCGGCCGCATTCCGCGCGCGCTGATCGAAAAGAACGTTGCCTTCCTGCCGGAAATGATCGGCTTCAAGCCGCCGGGTGGCGTCTACACCCATATCGTCGGCACCGATATCGTGCGCACCGGCGAAGATCAGTTCTACGTGCTGGAAGACAATGCCCGCACCCCCTCCGGCGTCTCCTATATGCTGGAGAACCGGGAAACCATGATGCAGATGTTCCCGGAACTCTTCACCATGAACAAGGTGCAGCGGGTGGAGGATTACCCTTATCTTCTGCGCCAGTCGCTCGCCTCGCTCGCACCGCCCGGCTGCAAGGGCAAACCGCGTGTGGCAGTGCTGACCCCCGGCATCTACAACTCGGCCTATTACGAACATTCCTTCCTGGCCGATACCATGGGTGTCGAACTGGTCGAGGGCTCGGACCTGCGCGTCATCGACGGCAAGGTGAAGATGCGCACCACCCGCGGTTACGAGGCGATCGACGTGCTCTACCGCCGCGTCGATGACGATTTCCTCGATCCCCTCACCTTCCGGCCGGATTCGGCACTCGGCGTTCCGGGCATCATGGATGTCTACCGCTCCGGCAACATCACGATTGCCAATGCGCCCGGCACCGGCATTTCCGATGACAAGGCGATCTATTCCTACATGCCGGAGATCGTCGAGTTCTACACGGGCCGCAAGCCGCTTCTGGAAAACGTGCCGACCTGGCGCTGTTCCGAGGCCGACAGCCTGAAATATGTGCTGGAGCATCTGGAGGAACTGGTGGTGAAGGAGGTGCACGGCTCCGGCGGCTACGGCATGCTGGTGGGCCCGACCGCCTCCAAAAAGGAGCGGGCGGATTTTGCCGACAAGCTGAAGGCGAAGCCCGCCAACTACATCGCCCAGCCGACGCTGTCGCTCTCCACCGTGCCGATCCTCGTCAACAAGGGCATCGCGCCCCGGCATGTGGATCTCAGGCCTTACGTGCTGGTCTCCGACAAGGTGAAGATCATTCCGGGCGGGCTCACCCGCGTGGCGCTGAAGCAGGGTTCGCTGGTGGTCAATTCCAGCCAGGGCGGCGGCACCAAGGACACCTGGGTACTGGAAGATTGAGGGCGTAAAACAATGTTGGGAAGAACCGCAAACGGCCTCTACTGGATGTTCCGTTACATCGAGCGCGCCGAAAACATCGCCCGTCTGGTGGATGCGGGCCTCCGGGTCTCGCTGACCCGCTCCGGCTCGACGGACGAGGACTGGGATGGCGTTTTACAAAGTGCCGGCGTACGCGATGCCTTCGGCGAGGTGCATGACACGGTGACGGCGGCCAACGCCATCGATTACCTGCTGCGCGACCTCGCCAATCCGTCGAGCGTCATGTCCTGCATCGAATCCGGCCGCAACAATGCCCGCATGGTGCGCACGGCGCTGACGCGGGAGACCTGGGAGGCGACGAACGAGTGCTGGATCGAGCTGAAACAGCTGCTCGGCCGCAAGGTGAAGGCCGCCGACCTGCCGCAGGTGATCGACACGATCAAGCGGCGCGCCGGCCTCATCCGCGGCGCCTTCCACGGCTCGATGCTGCGCAACGACCAGTATAATTTCTCACGCATCGGCACCTTCATCGAGCGGGCGGACAATACCAGCCGCATTCTCGACGTGAAATATTACGTGTTGTTACCGGCCGTCAGCCAGGTCGGCTCCTCGCTCGACAATTTCCAGTGGGAATCGATCCTGCGGTCGGTCTCGGCCCACCGCTCCTATGGCTGGGTTTATGATGCGGAACTGCGGCCCTCCAACATAGCCGATTTCCTGATCCTCAACGTGCGCATGCCGCGCTCGCTTGCCTATTGTTACGAAAAGATCGTCAGCAATCTGGGCTATCTGGAAAAGGAATACGGCCAGCACCACACCGCGCATGATACGGCGGCCGCGATCAAGTCCATGCTCACGCGCGGCTCGATCGCCGACGTGATGGACCAGGGCCTGCATGAATTCCTGGAGGATTTCATCAGCCGCAACAACCAGCTCAGCGCCGAAATTTCAGAAGGCTACCGCTTCTACCACTGAAGCGGACCGGGGGACGGACCAGCCGCAATGCGATTGAAGATTTCTCACACGACCGAATATCTCTACGACGAACCGGTGGCCTATGCGCTGCAGCGGCTCAGGCTTCGCCCGCAAAGCGGCACGAACCAGACCGTCATCAGCTGGGATCTGACCGTCGACGGCGCCACGATCGAGGCCGGTTATGCGGACCAGTTCGGCAATATGGTCAACCTCGTCTCCGTCGAAGGCGGCGAGCACCTGATCCGTATCGTCGCCTCCGGCGAGATCGAAACGCAGGATAAAGCCGGCGTTGTCGGCCCGCACCAGGGCTTCGTGCCGCTCTGGCTCTACCTACGCGACACGCCGCTGACCAAGGCAGGCAAACTCGTCAAGGACCTCGCCCGCAGCGTCAAGGGCGACAGCGAACTGGCACAGATGCATGCGCTGATGGAGGCGATCCACGAGGCGGTGGCCTACCTGCCCGGCACGACCGATTCCGAAACCACGGCGGAACAGGCGCTCGAGGCGAAGAGCGGCGTCTGCCAGGATCATGCCCATATCTTCGTCTCCGCGGCCCGTTTTCTCGGTCTGCCGGCCCGGTATGTTTCGGGTTATCTGCTGATGGAAGGGCTTGTGGAACAGGTGGCAACCCATGCCTGGGCGGAGGTGCATGTGCCGGGTCTCGGTTGGGTCGGTTTTGATGCCGCCAACAAGATCTGCCCGGACGAACGGTATGTACGCATCGCAACCGGCCTCAGCTACCGCGATGCCGCCCCCGTTTCGGGCATGCGCATCGGGGCTGCCGGCGAAAACCTCAAAGTGAGCCTGACGGTCGCAGCCGATGGCCAGATGCAGGATCAGAACGGCCAGAGCCAGAACCAGTCGTAACCCCTCGCACACCCTGTTTGCGCTACCGTTTCCCCTGACCCGACCTGTCCGGGGAAAGGACGGTGTCCGTCGCACGATGGCTGGTCCTTGCCAAACGAACCGGCGCTCCCCGGCGCAACCGCCTCGATGCTGCACCCACAGCGCATCGGCGCCGGCGTGCCGCCGTAAGCGCTGCGCCGCAAGCCCGGCGCCATCTTTGCGTGGTTTTCTCCTGCCCACCCAGGGGAGAACGCATGCTGTTTGGCAAATCGGTCTTTCAGTCCATCCTGACCCGGCTCGATCACGAGGCACCGGACGAGGAACCCGTTGTCGAAAACGCGTCCTTTCGCATTTCCGGGCTGAATGCCGGTTTTGTCGCGCCGATCGAGACGGCGGAAGTCCCGGTGCGGGCAAACCACGCCTATCTCGATCTCCTGGCCGACCTGCCTGCTGCAGATCAGGCCGAAACCGCGCCGGACACGGCGCAGGACACGCCTACCCCGCCGCCAATGCCCGCTTTCCTTGCCCGCCTCAGCGAGGCCGAAGTGGAAGAGGATCTCGCCCTGGAACTGACGGATACATCGGAGATTTTGGCGGAAAAACGCCGCAGTTTTGCAAAACTCAACCACCCGGACCTCGTCCATCCCGATTTTCGCCGGCAGGCGACGATCCGCATGACGATCGCCAACATGCTGGTGGACCGCGCCCAGCGGCTCACCTTCTTCCGCTGAGCAACAGCGCCTGTGCACGGCGATTGCATTTTATGACGTTTGCCGATTGATGCGGGCGCCGACCTTTGTTATGAACCCTCCACCGGCGAGATCGCAGCCCTTGGCTTCGATTCTTCCAAAAGCACGCACCCGTAGCTCAGCTGGATAGAGTGTTGGATTCCGATTCCAAAGGTCACAGGTTCGAATCCTGTCGGGTGCGCCATTTCCTGCATTATGCCCGGCGGGCTTCAAACAGAGCCACCGCGTCGGGACCGGCGGGGAACTGAAGTTGGCATGATGTATCGTGAACGGCCTGCCAGACCGCCTCTGCGACATCCGTTTCCTTCGTCGTCACGGCCGGGTGCGCGAATGCCTCGAAGATGGGCGTTGCAAAACCGGCATAGGCTGGTGGGATCAGATCTTCGATCCGCACATCCGTATTCTGCGCAAACCGCGTCGTGTGGCGCGGCGCGACCTTTGGCACGGGCGTGCGTTAGCTTTGGCACAAAAAATTATTCTTTTCTGTGGCGCGGCGCTGCCTTCTGGACGGACGTGCGTTAGCTTCTGGACAGAAAATTTGTCCGGCGTGCAAAGGCCAAGGTTGAAGCCGACGCATTACTCTATTGCTTGGCCGGATATGATGACCTCCTTCACGTCTTTTGATCGCCCCTGACCCTGGATCGAATAGCTGCAATCGACCTCCTCGATCTCAAATTTCGAGAAGGTTTCGAAGACGCCAGGAACGGCGTTCAAAGACAGTATGAAGCGGCCTCGAATGCGGCCGAGCACTTCTGCCATCTCCGCAAAGTCTTCGCGGCTGAAGACCGCTTTGCCGTAGTCGTCCTCGCAGCCCCAGTAAGGCGGGTCGAGATAGAAGAGCGTCGATGGCCTGTCATAGCGTTCGATGAAGGCGCGCCAGCCGAGGTTCTCGATCACCACGCCGGCCATCCGTTCGTGGATCTCTTCGAGCTGCGGAGCAAGCTTCATGAGGTTGAAGCGGCCACCATCCATTGTCACCCCAAAGGTCTGTCCACGGACCTTGCCGCCGAATGCCAGGCGCTGGAGATAGAGGAAGCGTGCCGCGCGCTCCAGGTCGGTCAGCGTGGACGGGTCTGTCCTGGACAGCCGTTCGAACTCACGCCGGCTGGTGACCTGGAAGCGAAGCGTGTCCATAAACTGCGGGTAATGCCGCTGCAGGATGCGGAAGAGATTGGCGACCTCGCCATTAATGTCGTTGATCGCCTCCATTTTCGGCGCCATCGAGCGGCGCAGGAAAATGCCGCCCATGCCGACGAAGGGCTCACAATAGACCTCGTGCGGCTTTGCATTGATCCGAGCGATGATGGTCTTCGCCAGGATACGCTTGCCCCCGATATAGGCTGCGGCGGGCGTGACCGGATGAACCGGAGTGAGATTTACCATTTCAAGAAGCTCGCGACTCAGTCACACATGCCCCGCCCTGCAGGGTACGGGTGCGACGGTTATGCATATCGCTGTCGGACGGGACTGGTCGCCAAACTAAGGCCCGTCGCTCGGAGAGCATGACGCTCCCCGGCCACCCGACTTATGCCGGGCGGCAATCTGATTGCATCACTGCGGCCACCCGCTTTCGATATCGATGGCGGCTAGGTCGTCAGCGTCTTCAGCAATATTGACGGCATCTTTCAGCGAGCGGGCGTGCTGCTTGATGCGCGCATAAAAGTCACCGATGGCGGCCGCGAGCAGGATGCCCTCCTCAGGTGTCGGCAGCGGAATTCTAACGTTCTCGATCGAGATCCAGCCCATCTGATAGCTTTCCGGCCAGGGCACCACGCCGGACACCGCAAAGCCGGCCGTGGTCGCCATCGCGGTCAGGTCCGCACGGGAGGCGTCGGTCAGAGCGACGTGCAGGCCGCCGGTCGCATAGCCGCCGTTCAGGAGATCGTTCGCCTTGGCCTCGATCAGCCGGAGCTTGTCGACCTGCTGGTCTGCAAACGACACGCCGCGCGGCACGGCAACGAGCTCGTCGTCGATCGTCTGCACACTGCCCCCGGCATTGAGGACGCCGAGGAATTCCGCATGCTGCGCCTGTGTGATCTCGACCGCATCCTCGGGCCTTGCCTGAGCGTCGATGTAAAACCCCCGGGTCGAGGGTGCGAAATAGAATTTTGCGGGATCGTTCAACATTCCGGTTACCTCTGTCAGGTCGGACCAAGTGCGATGAAGGAGAAGTTGGCCGAGTGCAGCCGCATCGCCGAGCCAGTCCAGTTGACCGATCGGATCACTGCCGTGGTGGGGGTGACGTCACCGGCACCCACGAAGGATGCGTTCGCAGTCGTCCACGTGCTGGCGCCAACATCCCAGCCGACGGAGACGTAGGGCTGGGCGGAAAACGCCTTCGGAAAGCTGATGAGGGCCGTGCCGTCTGCCGTCCAGCCTGTCCCCCACTGCATGGTCAGACCACCGGTAAAATCGATGTATCCGTTGCCGGCAATGGCAGATTGCTTGGCGCGCGACGTGTATGCCGTGGCCGGCAGATTTCCTCTCTCGACCTTGGCGTAGCGGGCATACATCGCCACGGGATCGACCGTATCGAAGAAGACACAGCGCACCCGTGCCGAGACCGCACCGGCCGGCGCGATGCCGGAAACCGCCATACTTTGGCGGCCGGATGCACCGTCATCGAAATCACCTGGAGCGCGCGGCTTCGGGGCAACGTAGGAGATGACCGTGTTCGACGCGTCAGTCCACTCCAGATCAAATCCGACCGTGCCGCCGGCAGCGAGCAGAACCGCGTCTCCGGAGACCGTGTAGGTCATGCCGGCGTTGACCGGGAACTTTGGCCAGAGAACGACATAGGTGCCACTGGAACCAACGGTCAGAGAGATTGACCGCCCCCAATCATTATCAACGATCTGTCCGTTCCAGGCGCCAACGCCGGACTTGAGGAGGTTGATACCGGTCAGACCATCCTCAAAGCCGCCATTGGGGCAGAGGTTCGGGCGCGGCGGCATGATGGCCGCAATCGCTGCGGACAGTCCGGCCGAGGTCACGGCGCGCGAGGCGTCGGCACCTGCAAGCGCCTCCGCAATCGTTGCCAGCTCGACCAGGCCCGAGCGGCTTTCTGTCGCCAGCATCTCAACATAACTGCCGCCGAGCTTCTCGAAGATGCGACCATCGGGAAGGCTGATGCCGTGGCCGGGGGGCGTTGTCAGATACGACCAGGACGCGCCTGTCCACTCGGCAAGTTTCCCCACATTGGCTGCCCAGATGCCCGTCGCTCCAGGCGGAATCACATAGGCATCGCCGAGCGCAGGTGCACCCGGCGCGCTGGACAGCGTCATGGAGATTACCGGCAACCAAGGCAGACGACTGAGCTGTCCCATAGGTACCTTGCGGTTTTCGACCCATTCGCGGGAGGCAAGCAGCACGCTCGGATTTACCAGCAACGTTACGTTGGCGGTTTCGCCGATGACGATCTGGAACTCGTAGCGGATATCCTCCAGCTGCCCTTCAGTCGCGGTCGGCTTGTACTGGCTCACAGGCCTTGCAACGGCGATCATCACGCCGGTCTGATCGAACACGCCGAACTCTCGCATCCACCATCCTCCGGCATTTGTGGGGATGATGGCCGTCACCAGGACAGCCGAAGGATTGTCCGGATCAATGACAACGCTTTCCACCGATGTGCGCCAGACCTCGCGCACAAGGGCCGTGCTGGCGGCGGTGGGGCTCGTTTCCGCACCGTTCCCGTCGCCGATGGCGAAATGCGTAATCACGACGGCCGGACCGCCCGAAGCGCTCGCGGCGAGTTTGTTGCGACCAAGGGTCGTGACAAGCGAAAAATAAGGCTGGGCCATGGATCAGGTTTCCCGAGCGTTGATACGGACCACGCGCAGATGGCGGGTGGCCGTGCCGAAAAAGGAAGACAAAGGGAAGCGTGCGTTGCCGAGCTGAGGCGCGTTGATGCGAACGGATCGACCACGCCTGGAGGAGGCGCCGGCATAAATGACGCCGTCACCCCGCACGCCGTACTGGACCGCGATGTCCTGGCTGTAGCGTTTGGTAGCGGCAATCACGCGGGCGGCTGCCCGCTGGTTTTCTAGATCGAGCGGCGCACGACCTTGAATGATGGTGTCGTTCAGAAACAGCACGACCTTGTGGGTGTCATGGTGCGCCTTCGGCACCTCCTGCCACCACTGCGTCCAGCGGATGGAGATATTCAGCGCCGCCAGGGCGCGGCGTGTGCCGGCGATCAGGCCGCTGAGCGCGTGGATCTCGGGAGCGGCCGAGATCATGGCGCGGAGCAGGTCTTCACGCATGTCGGCCGATACGAAGTCGGACAAGCCCGCCTCGACGACCATGATGGGCAGAAGGTCGCTTGGCGCGGTCAAAGCGTCCTGGATAACGAGAGCCGAAGGCTGGAAGGTGGACAGCGTCTCAGACAATGCCGAGACGAAATCACGGTCGCGCTGGTCGTTGATGCCGGGTGGCACCAATGTGAGCGGAATCATTGGCTCAGTCATCGGCAACCACCACAATGTTGGCAGTCAGGCTACCGAGGGTCGCGAACTGGTGGCGTTCCAGCTTAGTGAAGGCGAATCCCGCCAGCGCGGCATCCACCACACGCGGCAGTGCCTTGACCGCCGTTGTGATGACGGACGGCGCCACATGGGGTCCGAGTTCCTGCGTCCAGGGAAGGAAGGCGAGCGCTGCCGCCTCTTCGAACAAGGCCTTTTGACCGGCCGCCGCCTCGCTGACGCGCACCGTTAGAACGCCATCGAAGCTAACGGGCTCGGGATCGTGGATGGTGACATGATCACCCATCGGCCGACGCGTCTCCGGATCGAGATAGGCCAGAATGTCGGCCTTCAGCTCTGCCGAAGGTAGGCCCGTCTTCATCAGTGGATAGATGTCGATATAACCCGGCTCCGGTCGGATCACCTCGACATCGACGATCTCCGGATTGACCGCCTTTACATGTTCCCGATAGCCGTTCTTCGGCCCGGCCTTGGCGATCGTGAACAGCGCATTGGCGGCGCGAAGCCGAAACCGCTCGGTCTCCTCGATATCGGTGCCACCGGACACCACGGTCGTGTTGGCGGCGGAGGTGACGAAGGCGACGGGATCGAGAATGTCGCTCACCGTGCCGATGCTGAGACCGTTCCAGGTGGCTCCCGCCGTCTCGGCCGTTGCGGCAACGGAGGCCGCAAGCATGCCCGATGGAATGGTGAGATCGGCGTCCGTGGCGAAGGTCACGATCGTGCCGGCACCCACGCGCGTTCCGTTTGGAACCACCGTGTCGACCAGCCGCACAGCAGACAGCCGGAATTCCAGCGTGGTCACGGCCGGTTGCGCCAGGAGTTTGAAGGTCGAGACATTGGCGGCACGTTCTTCCAGATGCCGTCCTTCGGAAAACACGATGGTGTTTTGCAGCACGCCGTTCTGGGCCGCCTCGTTCAGCAGCGAAAGCGCATAGGCCGCGACCTCGATCAGGAACATTTCGGTTTGTGCCGGATAAAGCGTGCGGCCGGAGACGGCCTCGAACTTCGCCTTGAATTGCGCCTTCAGAACGGAAGGATTGCGTTCGAAAAAGTCCGGGGCGCCTGCCGCGCGAAGCTCTTCGATCGTGCGCTTGGGCGCCGGACACGACGGCATTGAACGCCTTTCGTCCACCTGACGCTACCTTGGCATAGGCAGCGGCCATCTTCTCGGCGGCACGCGTCGCCATGCTGTTGGATTGTTCGGAGGCTTTGGCGCCAGCCTTCACCGAGGCGGCGGCCTTTTTCTCGGCCGCCATGATCTTGTGCATGACCTTGGTGGCTCGATCGACCCCCTCGAATATCATCATGAACTTCATGCGCGCGGCTCCGGCTCGGTGGTGGAGCGGAGATTACGCGCGCGTGTGGAGGGGGAAGAGCGGACGTCAGGTCCGTGCTGGCGTCAGTCTGAATCAATGAAAGACACTCACGCTGATGAATTTGACGTCCCTTTCAGCCCGAAGCGGATGGTGGTCACCATACAGCAAATGATAAAGATGTAACGAAACAAGACCCTCTGACAGTTGAACTAATGTCCGCAATACAGACTCCAGACAGTTAAATGCGAAGAAGGAATTCCGAATCGTGGAAACATTCAAAGACGATCCTGAGAGAATGAAAGCTGCGATAAACCGTGGCGGCAAGAGTGATCTAAGATCCGCTTGTGATTCTGCTGAGCGGATAGTTTCTGCCGTTGCAAAGGCAGGAGATGAAGAGACCCTAAAAACGGGTTTCAAGGCATTCCGAGCTCGAAATGACTATATCGTATTTGACGACCCCGAGTCCGGTCGGATTGAGATTTGTCCGTTAGCGGGTAAGGACCTAGGGGCACCGCCGAAGGAGAAAACCTCTCTTGGCAGGTTTAATCCTCCAAACCAGCCAGTTCTTTACCTTTCCACCAGCATGGAAGTCTGTTTAGCAGAGGTTCGCGCATTGTCTTCCGACACTTGCACTGTCGCAACATTCCAAACGGTTCGGCCGATCAGACTCGCCAAGCTCTTGAAGCTCGGAACTCCTTTAGGTGTTTTTCTAAGCAAAGAACCTACCGACGAAGATCGTGACAAGTGGCTGCTTTCTCAAACAGCCAAATTTGTGTCCCGTCGTGTGCCTGACAGCGATCGGGAGTTGCACTACAGAACTTGCAACCTAATTGCCTCAGCATTCTTGGAGAGCGGCTTTGACGGGTTAGTGTATCGCACTTCTTTCTGGTCGCCGGGCTGGCGTGAGAAAAATGATCGCCCTCACGAGGATCACGTTCGAGCAGCTAACATCGTTCTTTTCGATCCAGACGCGGCGACTCCGCAAGCGTCGGCCGTTTACTCGATCAACTGGAAGCGTCCGTATGCAGAGCAAGCTAGCAGTTCAGTTTGGACTGCCAATACTTAACGCTGCTGAGGCAGATGCGGACGCCAAGAACCAGCTGACATCCATTGGCAAATAGCCGAAACCGCTATTGGCGCGTTCCACTTATCGCGTGCCAGCTGTCTCCCGAACTGCCTCCGCCTTCGCCTCCTCCAGCGCAATCGCCTCATCAAACCAGAACCCGAACTCATCTTCGGCCATGGCATCGAGCGTGGCGGCATCCCAGCCCCGCTCGATCATGAACAGGTGCTGGACGGGCGCCGACAGCCTCAATGGGCTGTCACGCCGTTTCCCTCATCACCGTCTTCGGTTTCAGCACCGCCGTCCTTCCCGAACACTTCGCCGATGAGCTGCAGCACGTCGCCGGCCGGCACGAGTTCGGCGAGATCGGTGATGGTCAGCTTCTCGCCCTCGAACATCACCGCCTCTGCCACAAAGGCGGCCTGGGCTTTGGCCGTGTCCCCCTTGGCAATGCGCTGGGCACGCATCCAGAGGCCATGATTGATCCAGTTGGGCATCTTGGTCATGGCATCCGCCAGCGCGACCAGGTGCTTCACCTTCTGGTCCATGGTCAGCTCGCCATTCTTGATCTCCTCAAGCAGCGCCTGGGCCATGATCATGAAGTCTTCGACAACGGAAGAAACGACGGTTTCGATACCTTCGCCTGCGATGATCGAGGCGGATCGTGCGAGGTCCCAATCATCGCCAGCGGCTTTGGCGGCCTTCTTCCAGCGTCCGAATGTCGCCTGGGAGATGTTCAGCGCCAGGGAGATCGTCGCACCAGTCATGCGGCGATAGACGTAATCGGAGCGCGCTTTGCGGCGGGTGTCCTGCTCATTGGACATTGAGGCCTCCCTTGATGACGAAGGCAACCAGCGCACCGACAAGGCCCGTCACCACAAGCCACACCACGCGGCTCGTGTTCGCCTCGATCTGAGAAAGGCTGTTCTGCATATTCTTGGCCCGCTCGGCAGCAACCGCCTCCGAAAGCTCAAGCTGGCTAACGCGCCCTTCGACACCGTCGATCCGCGTATGGGCATTATCGACCCTCTGGGCGATAAGGGCAGGGAAACCCGGAATTTCAGTCACGGAAGGTCCTTCGTATTGGCAGCGTCGATGGCTGCGACCGCAGCGGCCCGCCGCGCTTCGCAGATGTTTCGGGCGGCACGGTCACCCGCCCAGCCGTTAAAAACTTCGGCCTGCGTCATGTCCCGGTCGGGCTTGGACGAAAGCGGCGGACAGGCCTTGCGCGCCTCTGGAGCCAGATCGATCGTGATCGGCGCCCGAACAAGGATCGGTGCCTGCCTGTTAGTCGGGGATCTTCCGAGCTTTCAGACGTCCATTTGTAGAGCATGTCGGCTGAGACCTTCCGGCCGAGGAAGTCGCTGATCCGTTGCGCCACCGCCTCCCGGCTAAGGCCTTGCTCTTCGCGAGCATCGCGAAGAGCATGCGATATCAGCCTCGCAATCTTGGCATCCAGCCGTCCGCGACCGACCACGTCGGGGCTGTAGCCTACGGCCACTTTCGGCGGCTCCCAGGTAAACAGATCTTTCGTGAGGGGGTCGCGGCGGCGGCTCATGATCAGATGCGTCCCCGACGCTTCAGGGACGCAATGATCCGCTCTTCGTGCTCCACGATGACGCTATCCAGCTCGTGGTCTTCCAGCCTGCCGAGGAACTTCTTGAGGGTGGCGATACCTTCCTGAAGGTCGTCGATGCGAGATCGATCGCCAATCACGGCGGCTACTGGTTTGGCCAAGGACTGGACGCCCTTGCTGACGCTGATGATCTTCTTCTCGGTTGGCGTCAGGGCAATGCCGGTTTCGAGCCGCATGACAGCCTCGGAAATGGTCGCGACCGAGGGAGGATCGGCCAGCACCATGTCCAAGACCTTCGCCTGATCAGCGGGCGATTGTTCGGACAGCTCTTTCAGGCCTGATTGATGATCCGCGAGCCAGCTTCCGGCAGCACGCTTGCGGCTATCGGGCGTGAGGTCGGTCCAGAGTTTGACGGCGAGTTCGATGGACCGGCGCGATAGACCGATCTTTTCCGCCGTCGCTGCTGCAAAACCCAAAACTTCGGAAGCGTCAGCATCAAGACGCAAATTTTGCGTTTTGATCTCCGACTTACGATCGCCTCCATGCTTTTTTTCCGGGTGCAGCCGCTCATAAACCTGTTTCAGTTCGTAGAGATGCTGGGCGCGATCGAGCTTGGTCAGATCAAAACGGCCAAGGTTTTCCATCACCTCTTCAAGGCGGGCCTCGTCGTCGGTGTCCGCAGCGGAAATGGTGATCGGGATGGCATCCCATCCCAGGAGCCGCATGGCTTCCAGCCGCTTTCGGCCAGCAACCAGGCAATATCTGTTGCCGATGATGCGAACACGAATGGGATGGATAAGGCCTGCGGCAGCAATAGCGGGCGCAAGAGCGGCGGCTTCATCGGGATCAAAGGAACGCGCGCGATTTTCGGGAATGTCGATCCAGGCAAGGGGTACGCTTTGCGCTTCCGAGTTGCCAACATCAGAGATAGTGGGCGTCTTAGTTTTGGTCATGCTGAACCTGTGATGCAAAAATGATGGTCAGCGGAGCCGCCGCGAGGGGTATACGGCGACCCCGCTATTTCCCGCCGGACGCAAGACCGGATCGGCAGGCGAAGGTCTGAAGGTCGAGTTCGAGCTATCAGGACTGAGGGGCCGGCCCGCAGGGCATGCGAGGAGCATTCGCGCCTTCCATTTCATCGGCCATCATCCGCAACATGCGGGCGGTCGTCGCCCGCGCAGATTGCTCGATCTGCCGGCTCAAATGGATGATGTTTTCTTCCAAAAGGCGCCCCGCTGCTGCCTGCATGGCGAGAATGGCAGGAGCCGGTCGGATCTCTGTTTTGTTGACGACCGCAGTCGACAAAGGCGGCGCAGATATCAGGGCGGAGAGGATCTTCTGCCGCGTGATTTCCGGCCGCGATGGCATTCCGGTTTCAGGATGCTGTGTCAGGACATCCGCCGCGACGCTTTGGCGTGGCTCGGTGCCGATCGTTTCCGCATCCGCAATGAAGGTCTCGGTGACATCGATCTGCCGTGCTGGCCGCTCCACCTGCCCCGCACGAACTGCCCCGGCATAGGCGACGAATTGCTTCCATTGCGGCTCGCGATGACCGATGGCCCGCATCGCCTCGAAGAAGAGATCGAATGTCTTCTCGTCCTCGGCATCCTCATCGTTAGAACCCGTCGAGGCTTGAACCTCGTCCCAGAGCTCCGACAAAGCCGGCATGGCGGCAGCAGGTAAGGTCTCGAAATAGCTCTGCTCCGACGCGGAGATCGCCATGTGTGCGTCCGGAAGCACCGGGCGTTCGATCAGCCCCGCCTGCACGCCGGCAATCCAGCGCTTAAAATGCGCTCGGGCCGGCGCATCGGCACCCGTGGAATTCAACTGTGACACGAAGGTGGAATAGGCGGCGGGCACGCTGAAGCCTGGGGCGATGGCTTCGTCATAAAGGCGTTGGGTGGCCGAAATGGCGGCAATCGGCAAGTCGTCAAAGAACGGAATTGAAACGGCAGCGTTCCTGTCTGAGGCGGGGCGCTTGGCTGACAGGATCGCGGTCATGCCGCCACCTGCATGTCAGAGGCAGAGTTAGATTTTTGACTTTCTAACGGTCCGTATTTCAAGCTATCGTAAATGCGAGTGGTGGTCTTGGGATAGCGTTTCGGCCACAGCACTTCAGGCCTGATGCCGATGAACTCGGCAATGATGCCCTCGTTGATGCTGTTGGGACGGGTCCAGATATTGCGGAAAGAGCTGGGATTGCGGCCGTTGCGAAGGGCGAGCTGTTCGAGCGTCATTCCGCGTTCGTGGATTTCGCAAAGGATCCTCTTCGAGGTCCAGGCGATGGCTTTGCTCATACGACTAACTCCTGATGGAAGCGGGTGCTGCAACGCCCGCTTTCTTTCGGTTGATTTTGGACAATCGCGGCCTGCCGAAGCAGGCTGCAATAAACAGATATGCCCAATTGGGAATTTCGTCAATTCCCAATTGGGCATAGGAGCGCGATAGTGACCGAAATTGAGGATGAGCACGAACGGCTGTTCCGGGAACATGTCCGTGACGCGATCCAGGCTGGCGGCAAATCTGGTGTGATGTCGGTAAAGACCGGCATCCCGGTCGGCACGTTAAACAAGTACGTGTCGCTGCGCTCCGCGCCCTCGGCCATGAATGCGCTCAAGATCGCGCGTGCAATTGGTCTGACTCTTGAAGAGTTGGCCGAAGGAAAACAGGTTTTAGGGGCGGAGGGTGACTCGCGTTACGTGACCGTGGACCATGGTGATTCTTACGAGGCACGTGACATTCAATCCCTTTATTCTGGCGTCATTCCGCAAGAGCTTCAGGGAGAGCATCATCGCTCCACGAGTGGAGGTCGTGCGTCAAAGGAAATTGCACAGTCTCAGGAGTTAGTTTACCTGCCGACGTTCGACGCAAGAGCATCTGCAGGTAACGGCTTGGTCGCTTCAAGCGAAGCTCCGGTTGGGGAAATGGCGTTCGCGAGAAACTTCTTGCGCAATCTGGGGGCAAATCCGGACTTCTGTTATGTGCTTGAGGCGCGTGGCGATTCAATGCATCCCACCATTCCAGATGGCGCCATGCTTATAGGGGATGCATCGCAAGTTATCGTCGATGACGGTCGAATTTACCACTTCAACGTCAATGAACGCGTACTCGTCAAACGCGCGCGGTGGCGTTTGGATGGCCGACTATATCTGACTTCCGACAATGCGGCGGCCGGCTACCCTGATGAATCGTTCGACGCTGATAGAGTTAGTGAATTGTACGTCGGGGGACGTATCGTTTTTGTGGGGCACGCGCCGCTGCCGACGCACTAGTGAAAGCAGTCGATGTTGCGGAAAACCCGGCCATAGGGACGTTGAGGGGGTGGGAGGAAAATAACATGGCATTTAAGTTTCGCAGAACGCTGAAAATTGCGCCAGGATTGCGCCTGAACCTGACACATCGTGGTGTATCGGCAAGAGTAGGGACCAAAGGTGCCGGCTATACCGTCAATACGAACGGCAGCCAGCATGTCAGCGCGGGTGTCCCAGGCACGGGCGTTCACGTCAGCAAGCAACTGACACCTGGCAGAAAACGGAAGCATAAGTCTCTGCAGACAGCAGATGAGGGTTCCGCTTCGCCGTCCTTTGGTCGGATCGTTCGGACAGGCTTCTTCATGGCCCTCGGAGGGTTGGTCGTCATCATTGTGCTGGCCATGGTGAAATAGCACGCTGGAAATTTGCAGGATTGATTTTTGCCGTTCGGACCTCAGATCACCGCATCACGCGCAAGCCACAATCGAAATGCGTTTGAATTCAAAGGTGTGCGGCAGGTCCGAACGGCATAAGGCAGGTCCGAACGATTTTCGGACCTGCATCCTCCGCCATGCCAATCTTAACTGCGAAACCAACCGCAGGTCCGCATTCAGAAAGAGGCGTCGCCGGATGAAAACATCCATGCGGACAAGCTTCTCCGCAGATAGGCGAGCATGAAAGCCTTTTGTCACAACTCTGCTAGCGAAACGGCAGATAGTGCGCGAACCATGCGCGATTTCGTCTGTACTTCGGCGGCCTAATTTCATCACAATCCGACGGTCAAGCATGGATTTGACGCCGAATAGTAATGCATATCAATTAGATAACACATTGTGCGAGATCATCGACTCTGTGCCAAAGGTAACACCCCCCTACACGTCGTCGGTCCATAACCCGGCTCCACCAGCTTCGCCCGGACATTGAAGTGGCCCAGTTCATGCGCGAGCGATCCGGTGAAGCCCTCGATCGCCTGTTTGCTGGCGGTGTAGGCGGCCGCCAGCGGCATGGCGGCCAGCGTCACGCTCGACGTCACGTTGACGATCACGCCGGACCGGCGTTCACGCATGTGCGGAATGACCGCCTGGCACATCGCCATGACGCCAAACGTGTTTGTGGCGAAGACCTTGCGGATATGCGCCATGGGTGTCGCCTCGAATGCGCCAACAACGCCGATGCCGGCATTGTTGACCAGCACGTCGATCGGCCCGGCCGCCGCGACCGTTGCCGCAATGCTCTCGTCACTCGTGACGTCGAGCGGCAAAAGACGCAGCTTCGGAGAACCAGGGAAAAGGCTTGCATCGGGCCGGCGCATCGTGGCGATGACAGTCCACCCTTTGTCGAGAAAATGCCGCGCCGTCTCCAGGCCGTAGCCAGAGGATGTGCCGGTAATCAGGATCGTTTGCATGGGTACCTCCATTCGTTTCGGATGGTTCCCTGATAGCCCTGATCCGCGGGACGACCTATAATTCAGGATCCGTAATCATTGTCCAACCGTCCAGAATGGCACTCTAGCGCGCGCCCTGGTCTCGGGCATGATCACCACAAGCGTTGATCCGGGCGAATTGACCCGGCGGGCAACCCAGCCGCTTGCGGAAGGCCGTGCTGAAGGCGCTGGCGGATTCATAACCGATCTCATCGGCAATCCGGTCAAGTGTCTTGGCGCCCCGCAGCAGCGCGTCCTTCGCAAGAGCCATCCGCCAGCGGGCCAGATATTCGATCGGGCCACAGCCGAGCGCCGCGCCAAAGCGTGCCGCAAAGGCGGAACGCGATTGCCCGGCGATGCGGGCAAGACTGGCCACCGTCCAGTCGCCGCGCACATCGGCGTGCATGGCCGCAAGCACACGCGCCAAAGCCGGATCACGCATGCCATGAAGCAGGCCGACGTGGTCATTATCCATCGTCTTGCCATGCGCGCGAAGGGCCTCGATGAGAAGAACTTCCAGCATACGTTGGAGGATCATGTCCTTGCCCGGTTCGTCGCCAAGACATTCCTCCGCAATAAGATCAATCAGCCGACCGAGCCGTGCCGATCGACCCTCGGATGGCGGCACATGGATCATGCGCGGCAACAGGGCGAGAAGCAGCGGCGCATTCGCCGTTTCGATGCGAAACGTGCCGCCCAGCGCAACGAAATCCGCCTCGCCCTCCTGATCTCCGTGACGAACCGGCGCATCCATCGGCTCTGTCGGGGTCCCGTCCATGCCGGGACGACTGCTGAGCGTGAAGGCGGGCGTTGTGGGCAACAGCAGAAAGGCGCCTGTTTCAAGCTTCAAGGGCGTCTCGCCCTCAAATGTCACCCAGCACACACCTTTCAGGATGATCGTGAAACCGGGGGCATCATGGGCTGCATAGCGCGCGGCCCATACGCCCCGACCGGAAATGGGCTTGGCGATGGCGGTGTTCGGCCGAAGCAATGCAATCACATCACCGAAAGGGTCCATGCGGATGATCCAAGATATTATTCCGATAATGAGTTATCGATCGTCCAGGTCGGCACGTCCAGTGCCGAATGGCGTGGTTGATCAGATCTTGCGATAGGTAAACATGCTCGTCTGATAAGGAAAGGAAACCTCACCGCCCTTTGAGAGTTCAGGGGTTCGCGCAATCAGCGCCCGCACCTGGTCTTCGACGTGGTCCTGTTGCTGCTGAGGCAGGGCAGCGATGAAACTGACGGACAATGTGCGTTTGACAATGACCTGTTCTGCCGGACCAACATGCGCGTTGCGGGCATGACGTTCCTCTATGAATTCAAATCCGGGAGCGGGAAAAACGCGGCGCCATTCCCCCGTCACATAGCGGGGCGTATGTCCCTCCCAGATGTCGGTGATGGCGGACAAGTCAGCGACCCATGGCACTGTCTCGGCCCGGCCGTTCCAGATGAGCCCCAGCACGCCACCTGGCGATAGAACCCGTCTGATCTCCTGCAAGGCGGCGGCATGTGCAAACCAGTGAAAGGCCTGCGCGCAGACGACGGCATCAACGGAGGCGTCAGGCAAAGGGATGGCTTCCGCCGAACCGGCCAGAGCCTTGATCTCCGGAAACTTGGCCGTTAGCTGCGCGCGCATGGCATCGATGGGCTCGACGGCAAGCAGCGTTCCTCCGCATTGCCGCAGCAGGGGCACGAATTTTCCGGTGCCGGCCCCCAATTCCAAGACCGTCCGACCGGGTCCGATACCCACACTGTCGCGCAACCAGTTGAGCGCCTCGGGCGGATAGCTCGGCCGACCACTGACATAAGCCTGTGCACCGGTCTTGTAGCCTTCAGATGATGTGTGCATTGCGATAGCCTTTGCCGGCTGAAGTTGGCTTCATCTTTTCGGGCAGACTTCACCGTTTCGCTCCACCGGGTCCCTTATGCGTTTGAAACAGAAGGCATAACAGGGGACGCGCTTCTGGGGTGGGACAACGGCTCTCGGCGATTATTCCTGCCCGTGAATACATGCGACCCGCTTTTGCAGCATCCGCAGCTGCCAATCCGGGTGCGTTGCGTTCTGCAGACGCTTTGCCAGATGAATTGGGCTTAAAGGAGGACGGCGGCGTAGACACAGTTCTCGTCTTCCCCCGCCACGGCGCGCCATTTCGCATTTTTGAGCGCACACGATCAGTGTCGCAAGAAACGCAAAAGCCGGGCGAAAGCGGCAGTCTACGGTTTCATCCCCCGCAGACATCTGAGGCCTTCGACGACGAGATCGCGCATGAAGCGGTGGGCCGGGGCTTTGTCGCTCGCCGCATGCCACATCAGCATCAGCTGCGCAGGCGCAAGGGCGACCTCTTCTGGAAGCGGACGGACGGACAGATTGAAATGCTCCGCAAACCGTTCCGCCACCTGGGTATGGACGGTTGCGATCATCGGGGCATGAGAAACGATGGAAGGCACCGTCAGCAGATGGGGCGTTCGCAGAGCGATATGAGGCCACACGTCCAGACGTCCCAGCGCATCGAGAACCGCGTCTCCATCTGGTCCCTCGACCACCAGCATCGGAAACCGTCTGTAGTCATCAAGCGTCATCGTGTCACCGATCGCGACCAAAGCGGCATTAAAGACCGTGTGATAACCTTCGTGATAGATCACACGTTGTTTGTGGTAACTTCGCCCGCCGGCGAAGGTGCCGATGGCGAGATCATAGACGCCCGTTTCCAGACCATCGGCGACATCGACCCCGTCGATGGGGATCAATTTGAGCGTCACGCCGGGCGCCTTTTCCAGCAGCAGGGCCGAGACGGCCGGGACAAGGATGGCTTCAGCGCTGTCGGTCACGCCCAGTCGAAAGGACATTTGCGCCGTTGAAGGGTCAAACGGCATCTGCTCCTCAAATAACATGCGGATCTTGCGCATGGTCGCACGCAGTTCGACTTCGAGACTGATGGCCTTTGCCGTCGGCACCATGCCGCCGGCACTGCGCACCAGCAATTCGTCCCCCAGAAGGCGTCGAAGGCGCGCCAGATTATGGCTCATGGCGGGCTGGCCGAGAGAAAGACGCCGCGCCGCGCGCGACACATTTCTTTCCTCCAGAAGGGCTTCCATCGAGATCAGCAAATTGAGATCGATGTTCGCAATATCAGCCACGTCAATTCCCCTCATGCTCTGGATCGATTTGATTGATGAGGAGCATGGCGTAACGTCAGGGTCAAGCGTCGAATTTTCACCAAGGAGCTCGCTCATGACCCATTCGCTATCCCGTCGCACCCTTCTCAAGAGTGCCCCAGTCGCAATCGTTGGAACCACGTCTGCCGCCCTCCTGCCCGGCCAGGCCGCGGCGCAAGCGAAGTCGGCCGCCGAAGCCGCGGCGCTACGCGATGCCTACGGGGACTGGAGCGCGGTTACCTATCTTTCCCTGGAATGCCAGAAGCAGCGCACCGCCAATGAACAGGCCGTGCGCACCAGCCCTTATGCGCCCTTCCTCGATACGGACCTTTCGGTCCCGTCGGCCGCCGCAAAGGCCATCCAGTTTGGCCCGCTCGCTCCCGGCGAGGCGCCGTCACCGAGTGCACAGAACCTCAACCGCCTGCTCGACCCGTCCTTTAAGACAAAGGACAATGGTTATGCCGTGCTGGATGGGCAGATGGCCTATGCGCAAAGCCGCATTGTCATGCCCGGCGTGACCACCGACATGTTCAAGTGGTGGTTCACATGGCACCCCGTCGAAAAAGAACGCTACATGCTCTGGTTTCCCCAGGCGCATATCGACACCAGCGTCGCCGACCCGGCCCGCCTGAAGGATACCTCGCTGAGCTACGAAAAGCGGCTCTTCAACAACCCCAATCGCATCCAGGAATGGATCGGGCCGAGCCGTCTCGACGCCATCATCCATTTCTCCGAACCGGCAGTGCTCGGCTTCGACGCCCAGGCCCTGGCGCGGGAAGGGTTTACCGCGAGCGCCAGCGCCGTCTGCTATGCAACACCGGCGCCCGATATCCCGTTCACGCTGATGGTCCACATTGCCCGCGATACGAGCGCCGGCATGGAACTGCTGAGCCGCTACTGGATCGGAGCCCATCCGGACATGGCCCGTTTCGCCAATGCGGAAAAGGCTCCGGCAATGCTGCAAAAGATCGGGTTCAACGAGCAGGTTGTGGAATCGACGGCCTATGAAATGTCGGTGCACGACATGACAGAGTTCAACCACCTCGCACGCATTTTGCCCGGCATTTATCGAGCATTTGGCTGACGGTGGCGAGAGCCGACCCGGGCACGAAGCGGGCCGGCCTGCTGAGGATCGTGGCAGCGCCGGCCGTTTCGGCGGCGGCGATCGCCGCCTTGTGCCGGACGAAACCTCGGCCGGCACAAGGCCTGTCGGAACGGACCAGTGTGTGCGTCCAGGGCTGACGCTTAGCTGATCTGCCCCATGATGCGCATCATGTTGAGAATGCCCCAATGCGCGGTTATGAATGCGCCTTCTACCTTCAGCACGTCGATGACATCGAATGTCACCCGGCGTCCGGTCGGCGCAAGGCCGTTGAACGGGCCGGAATGGGTGACGGTATAGGTCTTGCGGGTGGTGACGAGATCGCCTTCCACCGTCTGGAAATCGATCACACAGGCCGGTTCCGAAAAGGACGCGTGAAAGGCACGGTAAAACTCACGCACGCTGTCGCGGTCCGGCGCAAACCCTGGCGCCGGTGTGTGGTCGATGAAATCCGGATGCATCAGGGCATCAAAAACGGCGTAATCGCCGCCGACCTGTACGTCCTCGATCAGCTTTCGCACGATCGCCTTCTTGTCTTCTTTCATGCTGTTTCCTTTCCTGGGAGCATTAAAGGGGAAATGTGCCGTGGAAGGCCAGGTCGAGGACCGGGCGGCGCGGGCTTGGGCTTTCGCGGCCGCGCAGCGCTTCGGGCAGTTGATCGGCATCTGCGCGCCTGCCAACCGCAATGACCACCTGCATGGCATAGCCTTCGGGCATTTTCAGCGCGGCAGCAGCCTTTGCCGGGTCAAAACCGCCCATGGCATGGGTGGACCAGCCGTTCAGATGCGCCTGCAGGGCAAAATGGCTCCAGGCCGCACCGGCATCGAAGGCATGGCCAGGATTGGGCACCTCCGTCTCGCTGCCCGGTAGAACGAGGGTGGTCTTTGTGGTGATGGCGATCAACGCAGCCGCGTGTTGCGCCCAGCCCCGGTTTCCCTCCCAAAGCGCCGCAATCAGCGCGTCAAACTGAGGCTCGCCGCGAAAACTGTAGACGAAACGCCACGGCTGGGCATTAAGTCCGGACGGTGCCCAGCGCGCAGCCTCGAGCAGACCCAAAAGGTCATCCCCCGACATCGTCTCCGTGCCGAAGGCCCGCGGCGACCAGCGATCCTTGAAGAAATCCGCGATCGGGTGGTCAGCCACGCGGGTGTTGTTGTTTACATCCATTCCTGAACCTGCTCTCATCTGGTTACCAACGGCGCGAAATTATGAAGCGGCAAAGAGCCGCGCAAGAAAGGGAGCGAGAAATTACCTGGTAACCGCGCGGTAACCGCTCGCTTGAAGAACCTGATGGAAACACTGGAAAACAATCTTGAAAATTGCCCGATACGCGATGTGCTGCACCGGGTGTCCGACCGCTGGAGCATGCTGATCATTCTGCATCTGGAAGGCGGGACGCTGCGCTTTTCCGAGATCAAACGCTGCATTCCCGACATCTCGCAACGCATGCTGTCGCAGACGCTGCGACGGCTGGAACTGGACGGCCTCGTCGAACGTCGGGTCTACCCGGTCGTGCCGCAGCGGGTGGAATACGAGCTCAGCGCGCTTGGCCATTCCCTGCTGGTGCCGTTCCACCTGATGAAGGACTGGGCCGAAGCCAACCACGCCGCGATCCGCCAATCCCGATCAGCCGGCCGCCCGAGCACGCGGTATTGACTGCGCCGCGCAATCCGCGGCCGTATGACAGACGTTTCACACACGAGCAGCGCTCTTGCCATTGACTTTGCCGATGGCGCGGATTTGTGTGCGCCGCAGTCAATTCCGGCGATCCGTCATTGCCGGTGCTGAATGAAACGGCGGACGAGATGATGGTCACGGTAGAACCTGCGGGACAGAAGGGGCAGTCGCCCGATGCGGCGCCGGCGCATTCCGGAACAGGTTCCCACCTCCGCCATCTCGCAATCCTGCTTCTCGTTTCCTTGTGCGTGCTGCTGCCCGGCCTCAGCCTCTTGCCGCTGACCGACCGCGACGAGGCACTTTACGTGCAGGCAAGCCGGCAAATGATGGAGAGCCACAACTGGGTCGACATCCGCTTCCAGGACAATCCGCGTTACAAAAAGCCGGTGGGGATCTACTGGCTGCAGGGCCTGACGGGCCTTGCGACCGGGCACGGTGAAACGAGCCCATTGTGGGTCTACCGCCTGCCCTCGCTGCTGGGGGCGCTCCTCGTCGGCCTTTTCACCTACGGCATCGCCAACCGTCTGTCCGGTCCGAAAGCCGGGCTCATCGCCGGGCTTTTTGCAGTCACCACGGTGGAACTGGCGCTCGAGGCGCGCATTGCTAAGACGGACGCGATGTTGTGCGCCACCATCGTCGCCAGCCAGTTCGCCCTCATCCACGCCTGTCTCGATCCGGAACGCAAACAGGTCTTCTGGCGCAATGCGCTGTTCTGGCTCTCGCTCGGGCTCGGCATCCTGATCAAGGGACCGATGGCGCCGCTGATCATCGGCCTGACGGGGCTGGGCATCACGCTGACCGAAAGGTCCTTTTCGCTGCTGCGATCGCTGTCGCCCGTGCGGGGGATGCTCGCCATGGCGGCGGTCGTGCTGCCCTGGCTGATTGCCATCGGCGTGATTTCCGGTGGCGATTTCTTCCGCGAATCGCTCGGCCGCGACGTTCTGGGCAAGATCGCCACGGCGCAGGAAAGCCATGGCGCGCCGCCCGGCACCTATCTTCTCGTCGCGCTCGGCACCTTCTGGCCGCTTTCGGTGTTTGCCTCGCTCGCTTTTGTTTTCGCGTGGAAGAACCGGCGCGAAAAAGCCGTGCAGTTCCTGTTTTACTGGGCCGTACCCGCCTGGCTGGTCTTCGAGCTGACGGCGACAAAACTGCCGAATTACGTGCTGCCGATGATGCCGGCGCTGGCGGTGCTTTCCGGCGTGGCCCTGACGCAGGGCGGACTTCGCCGCGACACCTGGTGGTTCCGGTTCACCTATTTTGGCATGGCGGCGGGCGGCCTCATCCTCGGCATCGGCCTGAATGTCGCTCTCTATCACCTGCAGGGCCATGTGAGTTTTGCGGGTGTGGCGCTTGGCCTCTTAGTGGCGGCGGCCGGCATCGTCGCCTGGCGCCTGTTCCTCGCCAACCGGCTGATGCCCGGACTTGCCGCCATGACGGTGAGCGCCGGCCTTGCTTATGCCATGGCCTATGCCGTGCTTTTGCCGCAGGCGCGCGATTTCTGGCTCTCCGACCGGATTGCCGAGGCCGTGGCATCGGCCCGCACCTGCACTGATCCGCAGATGATCGTCGTCGGTTATGCCGAACCCAGCATCGTTTTCCGGCTCGGAACCCGCACCCGGCTGGTGGATGGGCCGCAGGCGGCGGCACTTTTCAGTGAAGCCGACTGCGCCGTCGCCGTGGTGGCGGAGGAAAACAGCGCCGCCTTCCAGACGGACCTGGCCCGCCGCGGCACCCCCGTCTCACCCACAGCGACCGCCATCGGTCGCAATGTCAACGGCATGAAGCTGAGGACCATGCAGGTTTTCGCCAAACCGCAAAACGCCGTGGCATCGCGATAACCGCAGCGCCCCGGCGATGGGGTGACCGGATCGCCGGTCGGTTACTGCAGCAGTTGCAGAATGTTCTGGTTGGCCGAATTGGCAATCGACAGCGCCTGGGTCGCCAGTTGTTCTTGCGTCTGCAGCGCCTTCAGCCGCGTCGACACCTCGTTCATATCGGCATCCACCAGGTTGCCGACACCGGAATCGATGCTGTCCATGAGGCTCTCGGCGAAAGTGCTCTGGATCGTCAACCGGTTCTGCAGGGCACCCAGCGTGGCCGCACTGTCGATCACCCGTTCATTGATGACATCGACATAGGCGATGTAGCTCTCCAGCATGTCCGGATTTGCCGCGACATCGATATCGAGCAGGGCCTGCCCGTTCGTCTCCGGATCACTCGGATCGGCCTGGAGGAGGCCGCCACCCTGTGTGTTGAACAGCGAGGTCTCGGCAAACTCGACCGACATGGTACTGACGGACACGCCATTTTTCTCGCGCGAAAAGGAGGCGATGAGATCGGTGCGGTTCTGCGCCGGATCCGACAGGTCGATATCGGTGTTCAGCCAGTTCACCTCGTTGAAGCTTGCGGATTGAGCGATCGAGAGGATCTGTTCCTGCAATTGCGTCACCTCCTTCTGGATCTTGCCGCGATCCACCCCCTCGCCCTTCGCCGCGACGATCTTGGACTTCAGGTCGTCCAGCACATCGATCACCGACTGCATGCCCTCATATGCCACCCCGACATTGGCATCCGACAGGTTGAGGGAATCGACAACGACGGAAATGGTCTTGTTGTCGGAGCGCATGGTGGTCGCGATCGACCAATAGGCGGCATTGTCGTCCGCCGCATCGATGCGCATGCCGGTGGATGTCGCCGATTGCGCATCGAGCATGTCACTCGAGACACCGCGCAGGGACTGGAGCGCAGAAATTGCGCCCGCATTCGTGAGAATACTGGTCATAGTTCGTCCGAGAATCAGGGGTGGGGGCTTGTCATAAGCGGGCGAAGAGGCCCTGATCTGATCCACTGATGGTTAATGCCGAGTTAATATCGGATAACTGCGTTAATATTTGAGAAACCATATATTTCAATGACCTGGTAAACATTGGGTCCGTCGAGACCGCTCTCGCCGGTTGATCCGCACGGCCGAAGGGCGCGTAATGTCGGTTATGTGAAACATGCGTGACCCATGCCAAAGCAGACACCGAAAAGCCTGTTGCCCACAAAGACCTGCCCGGCCTGCAGCCGCCCCTTCAGCTGGCGCAGGAAATGGAAACGGGATTGGGAGCAGGTCAAATACTGTTCGGAGCGCTGCCGCAGATCGAAAGGAAGCAGCTGATGGGACAGCCGAAAATCGCCATCATCGGCGCTGGAATGTCCGGCGTCAGCCTGGCGCGAACCCTTGCCAGCGCAGCAGACGTGACCATCTTCGAAAAGAGCCGCGGGCTTGGCGGACGCATGGCGACACGCCGGCGCCCCGAGGCGACTTTCGATCACGGGGCGCAATATTTCACCATCCGCGATCCGCGCTTCCATACGGCTCTGGAAGAGGTTTTGGAGCGCGGCGTGATCCAGACCTGGGATGCGTCCCTGATGGAAACCGATGCGAGCGGCGCCATGAAACGGCTGGAAGACCGCTCGCCCCGTTTCGTCGGAGTTCCCGGCATGACGGCGCTGTCGCGCGCGCTGGCCGATGGCCTTGCCGTGCTCTGCAGCCTGCCCGTGCAATCCGTCGAAGGAGAGCCGGGCGCCTGGTATCTGATGACCCAGACCGGGCCTTTCGGCCCCTTCGACTGGGTGATCTCCTCGGCACCGGCACCGCAGACCGCCAAACTCATGCCCTTTGATCAGAACGAACGGGAGGCGCTGGCGAAAGTAGAGATGAACGGCTGTTTCACGCTGATGATCCGCCTGCCGGATGGGGCCGCCCTTCCTTTTGCGGCAAGCCGGGTCGATCATCCCGTCATCAGCTGGATCGCCGCCAACAACAGCAAGCCGGATCGAGATCCGGCACCGACGCTTGTCGTGCATGCCGAGAATGGCTGGTCGGACCGGCATCTGGAGGTGCCACCGGAGGCGGTGCGCGATCTGATGCTGGAAGCCTGCCAAAACCTCTATCCGACGATCGGCTGGCAGGAGGCGCTGTCGATCGACCTTCACCGCTGGCGTTATGCCAATGTGGCGCGACCGCTCGGACAGCCCTTCCTTCTCGATGCGGGCCGGCAGATCGCTGCCTGCGGCGACTGGTGCCTCGGCAACCGGGTCGAAGCGGCATTTCTAAGCGGCACAGCCCTCGCAGAAGCCCTGCAATCAAAGTTCGCCAAGGTGTTCTCATGACCCTTTCGTCTCGCCCGCTGACCCAGGCCCTCACTTATGCCGGCGCGCTGCCGTTTTTCCTGCTGCTTCCGCCGACGCTGGCGATCCTGGAGCCCTTCGATGCGCTGCGTGGTTTCCTCGCCTATGGCGCAGTCATCGCCTCGTTCATGGCTGGAACCCTGTGGGGCATCGTGCAGGGCCGGGAGACCGCCGCCGTCGGCCAGCTGATTGCCAGCAACGTGCTTGCGCTTGCCGCCTGGGCCACGTTGCTGATCGAGCCCGGACGCGCGGCGCTGACCGTCCAGCTGGTCATTTTCGCGGCACTTCTTGCGGCCGATCGAAAGCTCGCCTCCGCCAATCTGGAAAAACCCTGGTATTGGACCCTCAGAACACGGGTGACGGCCCTCGTCTGTATCGCCTATCTCGCGAAGATCATTCTCGTCTGAGGCCTAGAACTCGATCGGCTGACCATCATAGGCATAAAAGCGCCCCGTCTCTGCCGGGCTCATCCGGTCGAGAACCGCAAGCATGTTACGGGCGCTGACGGAAGGCTCCGTGCGTTCGTGGTTGCCGGAGTATTTTTCCGACAACGAGGTGGCGACCGTCCCCGGATGCAGCGCCAGAAGCACGCTCTCCGGATGGCTGCGGGCCAGTTCGATCGAGGCGGTGCGGACGATCTGGTTCAGCGCCGCCTTGGAGGCGCGATAGGAGATCCAGCCGCCCAGGTGATTGTCGCCGATCGAACCAACACGGGCCGACAGGAAGGCCATCAGCGCCCGTTCGCGTTTCACAAGCTTCGGCGCAAAATACTTGGTCACCAGCGCGGTGCCGACGGCGTTCAAAGAAAACTGCTTCATCATCGCCTCACCGGAAATCTGCCGCAGCGATTTTTCCGGGCCGATGCCATCGATGGTGAGCCCGCCGGTGGCGCAGAAGATCAGGTGAAATTCGCCGGAGACCGCGCTGGCGGCGGCCGCCACACTCTCCTCGCGTGTCACGTCCAGGCCACCGGCACTGCGCGACAGGCGGAGAACCTCGCCGCAGTTGTCGTCGGCCTCGATCACTTCGGCCATGGCGCTGCCGATACCGCCGCTCGCACCAATCACCAGAGCACGATAACCGTGCGGCAGGGATGTCATCAGGCTCATGGGCGGCTCCTCCGTTGATCTGCAAGGTTTTACGCATAAAAGCCGCGACCGGTTTTCCTCACACCCGCGCGCCGGCCTCAAGTTTCGCGAGAAAACGGGCGGCACTGGCACGATAATCCTGCCGCTGGGCCTCGCTCATCCGCCGCCAGGTGGCATAGGGTTGCGCCAGGCGCCGGTTGCCCGACAGTTTTTCGCCGTTGCGATCGAGAAAATCCCAGTAGAGCGCATTGAAGGGACAGGCGCCCTCGCCCGTCTTCTTCTTCACGTCGTACCGACAGCGGCTGCAGTAGTCCGACATTTTCGAGATGTAGTTGCCGCTCGCCGCATAGGGTTTCGACCCCAAAACGCCGCCATCGGCAAACAGGCTCATGCCGATCACGTTCGGCAGTTCCACCCATTCATAGGCATCCGCATAGACTTCCAGATACCATTCATGCACCTGATGCGGATGAAGCCCGGCAATCAGCGCAAAATTGCCGGTCACCATCAGCCGCTGAATGTGGTGGGCATAGGCATGGTCGATCGTCTCGCCGATCACCGTCGAAAGGCAGGCCATGTCCGTTTCCGCCGTCCAGAAGAAGTCCGGCAATGGACGCTGGGCGTCCAGAAAATTGCTCTCCACATAGTCCGGCATCTTCAGCCAGTAGACGCCTCGCACATATTCCCGCCAGCCGATGATCTGGCGGATGAAACCCTCCACGGCATTGAGCGGCGCGCGGCCTTCCAGATAGGCGCGCTCGGCCGCCCGGCAGACGGACATCGGATCGAGGAAACCGATATTGATGTAGAAGGACAACAGCGCATGGTTGAGGAACGGGTCGGAAGAGAGCATCGCATCCTGCGTCTCGCCGAACTGCGGCAGGTGATCCGCCATGAAGGCATCCTGCAAGTCTTCGGCTTCGGCCCGCGTCACCGCAAAACCAAACCGGTCGAGCCGGCCGATATGGCTGGAAAACCGCTCTTCCACCAGCGCCAGCACCTCCTGCGTGATCGCGTCGGTGCTGACGCTGCGCCGTCTGGGCCGCAGCAGGTCGGGTTTTGCCGGCTTGCGGTTCTCCGTGTCGAAATTCCAGCGGCCGCCGGCCGGCTGGTCGCCCTCCATCAGCAACCCCGTCTTGCGGCGCATCTCGCGATAGAAGAATTCCATCGTCAGTTCCTTGCGCCCTTCCGCCCAGGCGCGGAACTCGGCATGGGAACACAGAAAGCGCGTATCCGGCCGGATTTTGACCGGACGGGCCAGAAGCTGTCCCCAGCCTTTCATGTCCTCCAGCACCCGCCATTCGCCGGGCTCCGTCACGATCACCGTCTCCGGCTGCAGCGCCTCGGCGGCCCGGCGCAGTTCGCCGCTGAGCGAACCAGCATTGTCGGGATCGTTCAGGCGCGTGTAACGAACGGTAAAGCCCTGCGCACGCAGTTCGTCGGCAAAGTGCCGCATGGCGGAGAAGATGAAGGCGATCTTCTGTTTGTGATGGCGCACATAGGTCGCTTCCGCCATGACCTCCGCCATCAGGATCACGTCGCGCGCCGGGTCGGCATCAGAGAGGCTGGTAAGCGTCGGGCTCAGCTGGTCGCCGAGGACAAAAATGAGATGGCGGCAGGACGGCATGGATCAACACACGGCACGAGGGATATATCACCCCGTTACGGCGGATCGCCGCCCGTGGATTGCCGTTCTGCCCTGCGCGGACGTCAGTAGCGGATGCCGTCTTTGTCGTAGGTCCCGACGATCTTCTGGGCGGAGGCGCAGAACGCTTGCGGATCCGCCTCGAACTTCTTCTGGTTGTCGCTCACCATCGCGCGGGCCTGCAGGCGCCGCTTCTTTTCGCCCCAGTTCAGGGAGTTGGCGAACCGGTCCATGCCGAGCCGCAGTTTTTCAGCGTCAAAATGAAGGTTGCCGCAATTGTCGTTTGCCACGATAAAAATGGAATAGGCTGCAAAATCGACGAGCGGTTTGCGCCCGCTCTCGACAGCGCCGGCCGGGCCGGCGAGCGCCGCCAGAATGAAAAATGCTAAGGTCCGCCGCATGGATCATGTCTCCGCTGAATGTGATTATGCGTCAGCAGCGGCAGATGTTCAATTCTGGTTTAACCCGTCGGTTAAAGAGCGGCAAAGAGACTCGCCCGAAGGCAATCTTGGCACGGCGCGATGTGCCGGAATGGTACGCCCGCGCTGCAGATCCCCGGTCAGGCGCGCCGCAGCGGGATCACATCCGCCGGCTTGCCAACCTCATCGACACGGGCGTCCGCCGCCGGCGGGCGTGTGCGGCCGATCGGAAACCGCACGATACCGTTTCCTTCCGGCAGTTCGTCCGGACGGCGGGTCAAAAGATCGTAGAGTTCCGGCACAAGGCCGTCACCGTTCTGCTGGGCAAGCTTGTGCAGGCCAATGAAAAGGGTGGCGTCGCGGCGATCATCGCTCATCGTGTGGCATTCCGTTCCTGCATGGTCTGGAGCGCACGCTCCAGGCTGGATTTCGATCCGTTGCGCAAGGGGATGAAGGCCTTGGAGAACTTCTTGCAGCCGGTCTTCACCCTCAGACACGCATCATGGCTGATACAGTCGATGGGGCAGAAGACGCAGTCCACGGAGGGAAGCAGCGTATCGATGCGCGAGACTGCCTCTCTCAAACCACCGTCGTGATGGATCAGTTCCGCGCCAAAATTGTTGGCGATTTCGCGCAGGTGCGCCACCTGGCAGTCACGTCCGCCGACATAAAGAAAGCTCTTGACGCCCCTGCTCTCCTCGACCTTTTCGACACGGTCCACCGGTCCCGGCTTGCTGGATGTCTTGCGCTTGTCCTTCTTGGCCACGGCTCGTTTTTCCCTCGTTCGCGAGTCTGCCCTTGCGGGTCTGTGCGAGCCGGACCATAGATAACATGATAAATTGAGTAAAGAATAAACTTGAGGGAATCCATCATATTTTTTGCTGCAGCCGATCCGCCGGTGCCACCTCAGACCTGCGGTGCGATGGAGACGAGCCGGACCCCGATCAGATTGTCGAAATCATCCGCCACCAGTTCGGCATACCCGATGGACTTGCCGTTGACCTGCAGTTCGACCGGTTCGCCAAAGCGCGTATTGAGGCGGAAGCAATCACCCGGACCGGCATTCATCAGCTGCGCGACCGATAAACGAGCCCGCCCGATGACCACCTGGATCTCGACGGGGATGTCGTTGACGCGCGGATTGGCATGGCCAGTGTGCCCCTGCCCCTCGCCCGACCGCAAAGCAACCGTCTCGACCGGCATGCGCACCTCGCGTATCGGCGTCGAAAGATCCGCGGAAAAGGCAGGCGCGTGTCCGTCCCTTGTCCCGCTGGAAAATCCCGCCAGCGTCTCGTCGTCCTGATCGTGCATGATCACACCTCACGTTTCGGGTTAAGCGAAACGCGCTGTTACGGCTCTCGCGGGAAACGACCAGCCGAAGCCCGCATCAGGGTAAACGGAACATTAACATCCACGATCGAGGGCGCAGAACGATGCCCGCCCCCGCCTTGCCGGCGTCACGAAACGGGAAATAGACGCCGGTTTCCCGCCGCCCAACACGGATCAGGCGCGACGGATCAGTTGTGGTGGCGACGTGTGATTCTCTGCTCGATGGCCGGCGCACAGGCGCCTCGCATGCGCTTCAGCGTGCTGAGCGGAAAGGGGATGCGGGCCAGTGCATCGACGAAAGCGGGGCTTTCGCGTTCCGAAAAGCCAACGACCATACCGCCGTCATGAATATTGCGCTTGGCACAGGTAATAAAGATCTCGCGTTCGCCAAGGCAGAGATAGAAATGGTCCGACAGGTGCTCGATCATGCTCGACTGCAACAGCGCGCCCTTGTCGGTGATCCCGACGATGCGAACCTGCATCGTTGCGAACGTCTTCAACCCGGCAACAGGATAGACAGCACGCGCGACCAGGTTGACCTTGCGAAACTGTGCCTCTTCCTGCGGTGCAGGCGCGTAATACTGCGAAAGATAGTGACGAGTCTTCTGCGGGTTGGCCATGGTGAATGCCCGAAAATCATACGTTAACGAATTGTTAGCCATATAATTCAGGCCAAAGGTCAACACAAGCGGGCAAAGGCTGCAATCGCCACAACCAATGGCGCAAAAAAGGCCGATATCCCCCTCAAATTGTGAGGGCTTGACCAAGCGCAAATCCAAAATTTGACCGATTGATAAAAATTTATCCCGTGTTACGCTTCCTCAGTTGCGTAAGAATTCCATGATAAAAGAGGGATGCAACATGGACAGACTGGGAAGCGGTATTGCGGGCGGTCGTCTTTCGCCTGCAGATTACGAGACGAATTTTTCCGACCTTCATCCGCGCTTCGACAGGCATGAAGCGCTGGTGGCTTCCGACAGATGTTATTTCTGTCACGACGCGCCGTGTATGACGGCCTGTCCCACCGCCATCGATATCCCGCTGTTCATCCGGCAGATATCGACGGCCAATCCGCTCGGTGCCGCCCGCACCATCTTCTCGCAAAACATTCTGGGCGGCATGTGCGCCCGCGTCTGTCCCACCGAAACGCTGTGCGAAGAAGCCTGCGTGCGAAACACGGCGGAAGACAAACCCGTCGAGATCGGCCGGTTGCAGCGGTATGCGACCGATATCGCCATGGACCAGGGCCGCCAGTTTTTTCATCGCGCGGCGGAATCCGGCAAGGTCATTGCCGTGGTTGGCGCCGGTCCGGCGGGCTTGGCTTGCGCCCATCGCCTGGCGATGAATGGCCATACGGTGGTCGTCTTCGACGCCCGCGAAAAAGCCGGAGGCCTCAACGAATACGGCATCGCCACCTACAAGGCGACCAACAATTTTGCCCAGAAGGAAGTGGAGTATCTGCTCGCCATCGGCGGCATCGAGATCCGCACCGGCATGGCGCTCGGCCGGGATTTCTCGCTGTCGGATCTGACCGCGCAATATGACGCGGTGTTCCTCGGCCTCGGCCTTGCCGGCGTCAACGGTCTCGGCATCGAAGGCGAGGATCTCTCCGGCGTCGAGGATGCGGTGGATTTCATCGCGGCGCTTCGCCAGGCCGACGACAAGGCAAACGTGCCGATCGGCCGGCGCGTCGTCGTGCTTGGCGGCGGCATGACCGCCATCGACGCGGCCGTGCAGGCAAAGCTTTTGGGCGCCGAGGAGGTCACCATCTGTTATCGCCGCGGCAAGGACCAGATGAACGCCTCCGAATACGAGCAGGATCTCGCCGCCTCCAAGGGCGTGCTGATCCGCCACTGGCTTTCGCCGAAACGCATCCTCGGCCGCGATGGGGCCGTGGCCGGCATCGAGTTGGAATATACGGCCCTGCGCGACGGTCATCTGACCGGCACCGGAGAAATGGGCGTCATCGCCTGCGATCAGGTGATGAAGGCGATCGGCCAGTCCTTCCGGGCAAGCGGTCTGGGCGCACTGGCCATGGACCGCGGCCGCATCGTCATCGACGAACACTGTCGCACCTCCATGGACGGCGTCTATGCCGGGGGTGACTGCACCAGCCGCGGCGAGGACCTGACCGTGCAAGCCGTCGCCCATGGCCGCGATGCGGCAGACGCCATTCATCTTGCCTTTGCTTCCGCCGGTCAGCCGGCTGTGGCTGTCGCTTGAGAACGGGAGGATGAACCATGGCTGATATCAGAAACAACTTCGTCGGCATCAAGTCGCCCAACCCCTTCTGGCTGGCCTCTGCGCCGCCGACCGACAAGGCCTACAATGTCGAGCGTGCCTTCAAGGCGGGCTGGGGCGGTGTCGTCTGGAAGACGCTCGGCTCGGAAGGTCCGCCGGTCGTCAATGTCAACGGCCCGCGCTACGGCGCGATCTGGGGCGCCGACCGCCGTCTTCTCGGCTTGAACAATATCGAGCTGATCACCGACCGCCCGCTTCAGGTCAACCTGCAGGAAATGAAGCAGGTCAAGATGAACTGGCCGGACCGCGCGCTCGTCGCCTCGATCATGGTGCCCTGTGTCGAGGAAGAATGGAAGGCGATCCTGCCGCTGGTGGAAGAAACCGGCGCCGATGGCATCGAGCTCAATTTCGGCTGTCCCCATGGGATGTCGGAACGCGGCATGGGATCGGCCGTTGGCCAGGTGCCGGAATATATCGAAATGGTGGTGCGCTGGTGCAAACAGTACACCCGCATGCCGGTGATCACCAAGCTGACGCCGAACATCACCGATATCCGCAACCCGGCGCGTGCCGCAAAACGCGGCGGCACCGATGCGGTTTCGCTGATCAATACGATCAACTCCATCACCTCGGTCGATCTCGACAATTTTGCCCCGATCCCAAGCGTCGGCGGCAAGGGCAGCCATGGCGGTTATTGCGGCCCGGCGGTGAAACCGATCGCGCTCAACATGGTCTCCGAAATCGCCCGCGATCCGGAAACCTACGGCCTGCCGATCTCCGGCATCGGCGGTGTGACCACCTGGCGCGATGCGGCGGAATTCCTGGTGCTCGGCGCCGGCAACGTGCAGGTCTGCACCGCCGCCATGACCTACGGCTTCAAGATCGTTCAGGAAATGATCTCCGGCCTTTCCGACTGGATGGACGAGAAGGGCCACCGCTCGCTTGACGACATCTGCGGCCGCGCCGTGCCGAACGTCACCGACTGGAAGTACCTCAACCTCAACTATGTGGCCAAAGCCCATATCGACCAGGACGCCTGCATCAAATGCGGCCGCTGCCACATCGCCTGCGAGGACACCTCGCACCAGGCGATCACCAGCATGGTCAATGGTGTCAGGCACTTCGAGGTGATGGAAGACGAATGCGTCGGCTGCAACCTCTGCGTCAACGTCTGCCCGGTCGAAAATTGCATCACCATGGTGGGGCTAGAACCCGGCACCCTCGACCAGCGCACCGGCAAGATCGTCGATCCGACCTATGCAAACTGGACCACGCATCCGAACAACCCGATGGCGCAGGTGGCTGCGGAGTGAGGGGATTGAGATGGGGCGGGGCACGCGGGTGCCCCCTCCCGGGTTTGCAGACTGACTTCCGTTATTCACACATTCCAAGATAAAGTGTTCCTGCCCTACAAGTTCGTGTAAGTGAGGAAATAGAAAGCTGGAGATTTGATGCGCACCGGCTTGAGATACTTTGCAACCGCCCTCGTCTTGATCGTTCTCCTGGGGGCTGGCCTCGGCGGAAAAATTCTCGATGCTCTCAACGATCACATCGACCGATGCGCGGACGAAACATCGGGGCGCTACATCTGGGACAAGAAGGATCGGGAGATCGCCTGCAAGCAATAGCAGGCAAGCGATCCGGCTTTAGGCAAAGAGGCGGATTTGGACCACCCGGCAAGGGCGAGACAACCCTCACTCCTGGCAACGCCGCCGGTACGCCGATGGTGAGATCCCCATGCGCGACTGGAAGAGCCGGGAGAAATAGGCCGCATCGGCAAAACCGCAGAGCCGGCTCACCTCAGACACCGGCAGCGTGGTGTTCTTCAAGAGATCCCGTGCCTTTTCAAGCCGCCGGCGCATCAGCCATTGATGCGGCGTCATGTGGAAGGAGCGTTTGAAGGCCCGCACGAAATAGGTCTGCGACAGGCGGCAGTGATCGGCGGCGGCCTTGATGGAGACGGCATCGTCCTCGCTGGCGGCCAGAAACTCGAGCGCAACCCGTTCCTGCCAGGGCGCAAGACGGCTTGCGGCAAAGATGCGCTGCTGCCGGTTGCCATAGGTTGCGGCAAGGTGCGTACAGAAGGCGAGCGCGATCTGGTCGAGCAGCAGCGGGCTTCCGCCCTGGTCTTGAACAACGGCCGCAAGCATGGCCTGGCTGAGCGAGGTCACGGTCAGATCGGACACGTTCTGCCCGGGCGCCAGCACCAATGTCTCCACCGCCGTTCCGTCCTCCTCTTCGAGCAGGCCATTGATCAGCGATCGCGGCAGATGGAAGTTCAGGCAGTCGAATTCCGACCGCAGATTGGCCTGCCACTGCCGCCGGTAGTCATAGAAGGTAAAACTGCCGCCGGGCATCATCTGCGTTGGAACGTGAGCGCCATCCACCCAGAGATCACCGGCATAATCGCGGTTCTGGTAGGCAATCAGGAATGCATCCTCCAGGGCATGCGGATCCGTCAAACGATCATCGGCGGCAAAACCGACGGAGATACGCGCCGCCGTAAAGCGGCCACGCTGCAACTGCGCCGCAAAAACCTGGCGGTTATCCGCCTCACGGATGAAGTCAGAACTCTCGTTGTGCGCCATGGGGGTATCTCATCGCCGGCAACTGTAAGTAGCCAGCTTGCGCCGCCAAGTCCAGACAGGAAGGAAAACAGCCGGTCCTGGTCTTGGTGGACAACACCGGAGCATCGCATCTTGCACCGAGCGGTGATAATTTGATGCCCGGACAAGGGAGCACGGGATGCGGACCACGATCAACCTTGACGACCATCTCCTTGAGCAAGCCCGCTCTTTGACAGGAACTCATCAGACCGCAGTTCTTGTTCGGCAGGCGCTGGAGATGCTGGTCCGCATCGAGTCCGGCAACCGTCTTATCGCGCTGGGAGGCTCCATGCCCGATGCCGAAGCCGCGCCCCGAAATCGCAACGAGGGATGACATCGCCTCACCCCAACCTGCGCAACTCATCCTCCTGCGCCACTCTTGCCGCGTCAGGCATGCGCTCGATTACCCGCAAATAGGCCTCGGCGGCGCGATCCGGGCGGCGCTTGCCTTGCTCCCAGTTTCGCAGGGTTTCGACATCGATGCCGTAGGTGAGCGCGAATTGCTCCTGCGTCAGCTTCAACTCCGCGCGCAAGGCAGTAATATCAACCGGGCGCGCGGCAACGGCCTTGGCCGTAAAACCGCAATCGGCGATGATAGCGGCGAAGGCCTCTGCGTCCCGCAAGCCGGGAACGACAAATGTCGCCTGCCCCGTCTCCATGGCCTTCTCCACAGCCCGCTTGGCCGTCAGCATGGTCATGCCGTTCTCTACCAACAAGCGAACGACCGTGATGGATTTGATTGCCGCAACAGCAGGATCAAGATGCAGGGTGACGACGGCGCGCGAACCGGATTGGCCGGGGGTGACGACCTCGACCGGCCCCAGTCGTTCGAAACGCTCCCTCAATGACGATTTCATCGCACCGCATCTCCTTCATCACCAGGTCGGCCAACATCCGCAAACGGGAGGGGCCAAGTTGATTGGGAGAAATATCCTCTCCCTGCACATGCAATCCAGCCAAGCAAAGCAAATCACTGTCCAGGTGTGGCTCGCACATCAGAGAGAAGGTGCCGGCGGGCGTCTGAATGACCACCGTGCACACCGGATGATCCGTTCCGTCGTCCTGCAATAGAAAGCTTACATTTTCGAGCGTCCATGCCACCATTTATATAGGCCATTGAACTACAGAAATAAAGATCGGATGAAGTGTTGCCGGGTGGAACACTCAGCCAGAGCATTACCATAAGTTGATGACGCACAAACCATATCAACCATAACCCTGCTTCCCCGTTACAGACCGCGCAAGATCGGCTAACAACAGCAGAATACACAACGGCCACGCAGCCGCCTTCCCTTATCCAACCCCGGAGAATAAATGATCAAGATCATGGTCTTGCTGCACAGCGCAGTCGGCGCCGGCTGGCAGTCTCCACCAAAGGGAACCAGCCTCAAAACGCTGGGTGAGGCCGAGGAACAGGGTTTGATCCAGGTGCGCGGCGAGTTTCAGAAACGCCAGATGCGCCTGACGGAGCTTGGCGTGCAGCATCTGGAGCGTGACCGCAAGCGGCTGGAAGCCCGCCGGATGTGACCGCAGACGGCTGACCGGCTGGGGCGACGAGAAGAGCCTTTGCCCGACAGCATGCCTCACCCGGCCTGCGCTTCGCTCGGCCACACTCTCCCCGCAAGCAGGGTGATTGGGCGACCATCAGCTCATTGTGCAATCCTAGGCCTCTACCAGCACCTCCACCATCGCCTTCATCGCCCGCGTGACGTGCCGTTCGCGGTGCATCAGCAGAAAGAAGGGCCGTGTCGGCATCGGGAAATCCGGCATGGCCAGACGCCCCTGCGCCAGATGCGCCTCCACCGCCCGGAAGGAGAGCACGGCGGCGCTGGAACTGGCCTCGACGGCAGCGATCACCGCCTCGTTGGAAGGCAGTTCCAGCGCGACCGTCAGCGCCTGAGGGGCGATACCAAGCCGCAACAATTCCTGTTCCAGCGCCGCCCGGGTGCCAGAGCCTTCTTCGCGGTGGATCCAGCTGGTCTGAACAAGATCGGACGGGGAAATCCCCTGCCCTTGCCTCCAGGGATGGCGGCGGCCGACCACCAGAACCAGCCGGTCCTCGCCGACACGCGCCACCGAGAGCGCCGGCTCGTCCACCCGCCCTTCCACCACCGCCAGATCGGCCTGGCCGCCAAGCACCGCTTCGGCGGCCGCCCGCGTATTGCCCACATGCATGGTGAGATCCACCTGAGGGTGGCGCTCGCGATAAGCGATCAGCCTCTGGGGCAGCCAATAGCTCGCCACCGTCTGGCTTGCATGGATGGCAAGGTGTCCCGCCGGGGCGCCAGACAGATCCTTCAGCAGCCGCGTCGCAGCCGCCGCCTTTTCCAGCACCGCCTCGGCATGCGGCGCAAACAGACGCCCTGCCTCCGTCAACTCGATGCCGCGGCCTACCCGGTTGAAGAGTTTCACCCCGTGCCGCTCCTCGAGCGCCGCAATCGCCGCACTCACCGAAGACTGCGTCAGGTGCAGCTCTTCCGCTGCCCGCGTCACATGGCTTTGTGCCGCCACCGCCAGAAAGATCCGCAACTGTTCAAGCGTCATGGGACAATCAATCGTCATTATCGATCGAAATAATCATATCGATTTGTTGGATCGATGAAAAGAAGGCGTGCAAAGTGTCTGCCATGATCCGCAGACATCAATGAAGGCATGCCATGCTGCACCAGACGAAACCCGTGGAGACCCTGCCAGCAGCCGGCCTGTCCCGTCTGGCGCTGTCGCCCCTTCTGTCGCTGATCCCCGGCCTTGCGCTTGCCGGAGGCATCGCGGCTGCCGCCATGGGTTTTCGCGCGCTGACCGGCATCCAGGCACTGTCACCGCTCATTCTCTCCATCGTCATCGGCATGCTGATCGGCAATCTGCGCCGACCGCCCGTTGCCTGCCGACCCGGCATCGGTTTTTCGATGAAACGTCTCCTGCGGCTCGGCATCATCCTGCTCGGGCTGCAGATCACGCTTTCACAGCTCCTCTCGCTTGGCCTCTCGGGCCTTGCCGTCGTCATCGTGACGCTTGCCGCCACCTTCACCGCGGTGACGCTCGTCGGGCGCCTGCTTGGCGTCGATCGCCGCCTGACGGGGCTGATTGCGGCCGGAACCTCCGTCTGCGGCGCCTCTGCCGTGATTGCCGCCAATGCCGTGGTGCGCGGGCGTGATGAGGACGTGACCTATGCGGTCGCTTGCGTCACAATCTTCGGCTCGTTTTCCATGCTGCTCTTTCCGCTCCTGATGCTGCCCTTGCATCTGGACGCCGTCGCCTACGGCCTTTGGTCGGGCGCCACCATCCACGAAGTGGCGCAGGTGGTGGCCGCCACCTTCCAGGCCGGCGACGTGGCAGGCCAATATGGCACCATCGCCAAGCTCGCCCGCGTCGTGCTCCTGGCGCCGCTGGTGCTGACACTCGCGCTGACGCTGTTTCGCTCAGGTGGCACAGGCACGGTGAAGGCCGGGGCCGCGCCCTTCCCGTGGTTCGTCATCGGTTTTCTGGCCATGGTCGGACTGAACAGCAGCGTCACGCTTCCGCCGGCCCTCTCGCAGGATGCCGGCCTGCTCGGCACCTTCCTGCTCTCCTGCGGTCTCGCCGCCATGGGCCTGCAAACCCACATGAAGCAACTGGCCGCCGAAGGCTTTCGCCCGCTGGCACTCGGCGCCTTCGGCTGGCTGTTCATCTCCGGCTTCGGTTATCTGATGGTGCGGCTGGCGGGTTTTTGAGCCCTCCGCCGGAGCCGTGGGAACGCTCAGGCCTCGTTGAACTGGTCCCAGGCCCGCAGCGCATCCGCCGCATACATCATGGCTGGCCCGCCGCCCATATAGGTCGCCATGGCCGCCACCTCGGCAATCTCTTCGCGCGTCGCACCGAGATCCTTCAGCGCCTTGACGTGAAAACCGATGCAGCCATCACAGCGCTGGGTAATGCCGATCCCCAGCGCAATCAGCTCCTTCGTCTTCTTCGACAGCGCGCCATCGGCAGTGGCCCCCTTGGCGAGCGCGTAGAAGCCGTTCACCGCATCCGGCGTCAGCTTGCGCATCTCCGCCGTATAGGCGCTGATATCCCTGGTGATCTGCTTGAAATCCTTTGACATGCCCGCTCCTTTTCGACTTTTTGCGATTTTTCAATTCATGTTTCCATGATATCAGAAAAACCTGTAGCGAGAAGAAAGTGGAATGGCGATGGCCGATGATTTGCCGAGCATGGCGCAAGATGTCGCAGGTTTCCTGAAAGGGCTCGCCAACCCGCACCGTCTGCTGATCCTCTGCGCGCTGATCAGGGGGGAACGCTCAGTTACGCAGCTGATCGAGGAGACGGGCATTGCCCAGACCTCCATGTCGCAGCATCTCGCGAAGCTGAAGGACGAGGGCATCGTGGCTTTTCGCCGCGATCACCGCACGCTCTATTATTCCATTCACCACGCCGCGGTGGCGGAACTGATGGCGGTGCTCGAACGGCACTTCTGCACAACGCCCTAACCCTGCTCAGAGACTCGGTTTTTCCACCTTCAGCCCGCGCAGGAACAGTTCTTCCAGATGACGGGCCGCATCCTCGAAACGCCCTTCGCCGGATTTGTCGCCCAGCACCGCCTGCACCTGCACGTCGAAATCGGCGTAATGCTGGGTGGTGGCCCAGATCGAAAAGATCAGGTGATAGGGGTCGCATTTGGCAATCTTGCCGGCCTTGATCCAGGCGCGGATCACCTGCGCCTTTTCATCCACCAGTTCCTTCAGCGGGCCCTTCAACTCGTCCTCGATATGCGGCGCGCCCTGCAGGATCTCATTGGCAAACAACCGGCTTTCGCGCGGGAAATCCCGCGACATTTCCAGCTTGCGGCGGATGTAGGAGCGGATCTCGCTTTCCGGATTGCCTGCCGCATCAAAGGCGCGCAGCGGCTCCAGCCAGGTAAACAGCATCCGGTCGAGCAGCGTGCGGTGGATCGCTTCCTTGGTGCGGAAATAATAGAGAAGATTGGGTTTCGACATGCCGGCGGCCTCGGCGATCTGGTCGATCGTCGCGCCCCGGAAACCATAGGCGGAAAACACGTCGAGTGCCGCCTCGAGGATCTTCTCCTCTTTTTCCTCCTGAATGCGGGTGCGCCGCTGTGTTTTCGCCGCCCTTGGAATCATTGCGTCCTGACTTCCCTCTCGCATCCGCATAACACGAAACGCAGATGCACAAAATTTATCCCCGCAAACCCACTGCCGGATTTGTGTTCATTTTTTCATCGTCCCGGCATTTTTCGGCTTGAGTACCGGCGCGGACATTGTAAGCTTTTACCAATCGGTCAATTTATCAATGACCCATCCGACAAAGGCAAGCCATCGCGCGAGCCGAGGTCACAAGAAGATGGGCGGACCGTCACGGGAACAGCAGCCGCATCACTCGATCCAACGGCTGACCAGATGAAGGAATGAACGTATGGTGGCAGCACCAGGCGAAAACCTGCGCGTGAACGGCGATCGGCTGTGGGACAGCCTGATGGAGATGGCAAAGATCGGCCCCGGCATTGCCGGCGGCAACAACCGCCAGACGCTGACGGATGCCGATGGCGAAGGCCGCCACCTCTTCCAGCGCTGGTGCGAGGCGGCAGGCCTCAGCATGGGCGTCGACCAGATGGGCACGATGTTCGCGACCCGCCCCGGCACCGATCCGGAGGCCCTGCCCGTTTATGTCGGAAGCCACCTCGATACGCAGCCGACGGGCGGCAAATATGACGGCGTTTTGGGCGTGCTGGCCGGGCTTGAAGTCATCCGCACGATGAACGATCTCGGCATCCAGACGAAACACCCGATCGTCGTCACCAACTGGGCGAACGAAGAAGGCGCGCGTTTTGCGCCCGCCATGCTGGCATCGGGCGTGTTTGCCGGCGTGCATTCTCTGGACTACGCCTATTCGCGCAAGGATCCGGACGGCAAGACCTATGGCGAGGAATTAAAGCGCATCGGCTGGCAGGGCGAAGAAGAGGTCGGCGCCCGCAAGATGCACGCCTATTTCGAATATCACATCGAACAGGGTCCGATCCTGGAAGCCGAGAACAAGCAGATCGGCGTTGTCACCCACTGTCAGGGCCTCTGGTGGCTGGAATTCACGCTGACCGGCAAGGAAGCCCATACCGGCTCCACGCCGATGAACCTGCGCGTCAATGCCGGCCTCGCCTTCGGCCGTATCCTGGAAATGGTGCAGGCGGTTGCCATGTCCGAACAGCCGGGCGCCGTCGGCGGCGTGGGCCAGGTGTTCTTTTCCCCCAATTCCCGCAACGTGCTGCCCGGCAAGGTGGTGTTCACCGTCGATATCCGCACGCCGTCGCAGGACAAACTCGACCGCATGCGCGCCAAAATCGAGGCGGAGGCGGCAAAAATCTGCGAGGCGCTCGGCGTCGGCTGTTCGGTGGAAGCGGTCGGCCATTTCGATCCGGTGACTTTTGATCCGACCTTGGTCGAGCGGGTGCGCACGGCGGCGGAAAAGCTGGGTTACAGCCACATGAACATCATTTCCGGCGCCGGTCACGATGCCTGCTGGGCCGCCAAGGTGGCGCCCTCCACCATGATCATGTGCCCCTGTGTCGGCGGGCTTTCGCACAACGAAGCGGAAGAGATCTCCAAGGACTGGGCGGCCGCCGGCTGCGACGTGTTGTTTCACGCGGTGATTGAAACGGCGGAGATTGTGGGGTGAGCGTGTTGGCGCTATATTCGATGGATCGAGAGATGATGTCATGTCCGACACGGTCACGAACGAACTCATCTATGATACGCTCAAGCGCATGCAGGAAACACTTGCCCTGCACACGCAGTTTCACCTTGAAGCGAAAGAGCGGCTCGGATTCCTCGAGCAGCAATATGCCAGCATCTCACGCCGCGTCGATCGGATCGATCAGCGGCTGGATCGGATTGAACGGCGCCTCGATCTCGTCGAGGTTTGACAACCGTCACGCAACCTCACCAACAATACCACAATAGGCATCGGGCCTCCGGCATCGATGCTGCCGGAGGTTCCCAAAACCAGCGGAGGGAACCGAACCCATGACCACAGTCATCAAGAACGGCACCATCGTCACCGCCGATCTCACCTATAAGGCCGATGTGAAGGTCGAGGGCGGCAAGATCGTCGAGATCGGCCCCAATCTTACGGGCGATACGGTGCTGGATGCGACCGGCTGTTACGTCATGCCGGGCGGCATCGATCCGCATGTCCATCTCGAAATGCCGTTCATGGGCACCTATTCGGCCGACGACTTCGAAAGCGGCACGCGGGCGGCCCTTGCCGGCGGCACGACCATGGTCGTTGATTTCTGTCTGCCCGATCCCGGCCAGTCGCTTCTCGATGCGCTGAAGCGCTGGGACAACAAGGCGACGCGTGCCAATTGCGACTATTCCTTCCACATGTCCGTCACCTGGTGGGGCGAACAGGTGTTCAACGACATGAAGACGGTGGTTGAGGAAAAGGGCATCAACACCTTCAAACACTTTATGGCCTACAAGGGCGCCTTGATGGTGAACGACGACGAGATGTTCGCCTCGTTTTCCCGCTGCGCCGAGCTTGGCGCCCTGCCGCTGGTGCATGCGGAAAACGGCGATGTGGTCGCCGCCATGCAACAGAAGCTGATGGACGAAGGCAATAACGGCCCGGAGGCGCATGCCTATTCCCGCCCTGCAACGGTGGAGGGCGAGGCCACCAACCGCGCCATCATCATCGCCGACATGGCGGGCGCACCGCTCTATGTGGTGCACACCTCCTGCGAACAGGCACATGAAGCCATCCGCCGCGCGCGCCAGAACGGCATGCGCGTCTACGGTGAACCGCTGATCCAGCACCTGACGCTGGACGAAACCGAATATTCGAACCCTGATTGGGATCACGCCGCAAGGCGCGTCATGTCCCCGCCCTTCCGTAACAAGCAGCATCAGGACAGCCTCTGGGCGGGCCTGGCCGCCGGCTCTCTGCAGGTGGTGGCGACCGACCATTGCGCCTTCACCACCGACCAGAAACGCTACGGCGTCGGCGACTTCCGCAAGATCCCGAACGGCACCGGCGGCCTGGAAGACCGCATGCCGATGTTGTGGACCTATGGCGTCGCGACCGGACGCATCACCATGAACGAGTTCGTGGCCGTGACCTCGACCAATATCGCCAAGATCCTCAACGTCTATCCGAAGAAGGGCGCCATTCTGGTCGGCGCGGATGCCGATCTTGTGGTGTGGGACCCGACGCTGACCAAGACGATCAGCGCCAAGAGCCAGCAATCGGCGATCGATTACAACGTCTTTGAAGGCAAGACCGTGAAGGGCCTGCCGCGCTACACGCTGACCCGCGGCGTGGTTGCCATCGAGGACGGCGCCATCAAGACCCGCGAGGGCCACGGCCAGTTCGTCGCCCGCGAACCCTACCCGGCGGTGTCCAGGGCACTCTCGACCTGGAAGGAGTTGACGGCGCCCCGGAAGGTGGAACGCACCGGCATTCCGGCCAGCGGGGTGTGATCGGTCCGATGACGGCAGCCATGGGCGCGTTGCATACCCCCCTCTGCCCTGCCGGGCATCTCCCCCTCAAGGGGGGAGATCGGACTGCTGCACCGTCTCGATCTCCATTGGCCTTTCGTGGACATGCGGTTGCTGCCCGACGTGAACGAGGGAATGAGCGACAAGCCGTTCTGCCGATCTCCCCCCTTGAGGGGGAGATGGCCGGCAGGCCAGAGGGGGGTGCCTCCGGCACGCCGCCCCTGCCGCCGCATATGTACTCACCGCGCCAAAGCATCCAGCTCTGGCAGCAGCACCACGCTTTCCTGCTCGTTGGGGTCGGTGCGGGCAATGATCGCGGTCGCCGGTTCGTCGGACGTGTTCGCCGGCAGGTGCGGCACGCCGGCCGGAATGTAGAAGAGTTCGCCGGCGCTCACCACCACATGATGTTCCAGATTGTCGCCGTACCAGGTGTCGGCCCGGCCGGCGAGCATGTAGATCGCCGTCTCGTGGTTCTCGTGCAGATGCGCCTTGGCGCGTGCGCCCGGCGGCATCGTCAGGATATGCATGCAGATGCCCTTCGACCCTACGGTTTCCGCTGCGATTCCCTCGAAATAGCTGAGGCCCTGTTTGCCGTCATAGGTATTGCCCGGCTTCACCAGCCGGCAGGTGGGCTTCGATGATGCGTCCATGTGAAATTTCCTCCAACAGCCCTGCCGGCGGCGGCTCTGAAGGCCGGCCGGTGCGGCAACAGCCACAGAAGATACCAGATAAAATGCCCCTTTCCATATCGCATTCTCGACGGGAGACGTTGGCATGAACAGCCCCGCCTCCGTCGTTTCCGCCCGCGATCTCGGCCTCACCTTCGAGACCGGCGACGGCCCCGTGCATGCGCTGACCGGCGTCAACCTCGATATCAAGAAGGGCGATTTCGTCTCTTTCATCGGCCCGTCCGGCTGTGGCAAGACCACCTTCCTGCGGGTGATCGCCGACCTCGAGAAACACACGAGCGGTTCGATCGAAATCAATGGAATGACTCCGGAAAATGCCCGCCTTGCGCGCGCCTATGGTTATGTCTTCCAGGCAGCAGCGCTTTACCCCTGGCGCACGATTGAAAAGAACATCGCGCTGCCGCTCGAAATCATGGGCTACAGCGCAGACGAGCAGAAGAAGCGGATCGCCGCCATGCTCGACCTCGTCAACCTTGCGGGCTTCGGCAAGAAATATCCGTGGCAGCTCTCGGGTGGCATGCAGCAGCGCGCCTCAATTGCCCGCGCGCTCGCCTTCGATGCCGACCTGCTCTTGATGGACGAACCCTTCGGCGCGCTGGACGAAATCGTCCGTGACCATCTGAACGAACAACTGCTGAAACTCTGGGACAAGACCAACAAGACGATCTGCTTCGTCACCCATTCGATCCCCGAGGCGGTCTACCTCTCCACCCGCATCGTGGTGATGAGCCCGCGCCCCGGCCGGGTGACCGACGTGATCGAATCCACCCTTCCCCGCGATCGCCCGCTGGAGATCCGCGACACACCGGAATTCCTGGAAATCGCCCACCGCGTCCGCGAGGGCCTGAAGGCGGGACATAGTTATGAGGAGTAGGAGCGGGCCGTTATCCGGGCTTGTCTTGCGGCCCCTCACCCTAACCCTCTCCCCATCAAAACGGGGAGAGGGGACGTGCCTCATGTCAGCCTTCCAGTCGGCCGAGGCGGCGCGGCATACACCCTTCTCCCCGTCAGAACGGGGAGAAGGTGCCGGCAGGCGGATGAGGGGCATTACCGCGTTGGTGGGAGAAACCCCATGACCTCCCTCCTCCGCGACCGCATCCTCCCCGTCCTCACCGTCATCGCGGCGATCCTCGTCATCTGGCATGTCTTCGTCATCTACCTGAACGCCCCCTTTGTGCGCGATCAGGCCGCACGGGCGGGGACCACCGTCACCCTCAGCGAAATCATTCCGCAGACCTTCAACCAGGAACGGCCGATCCTGCCGGCGCCGCATCAGATCATTGCCGAACTCTGGGATACGACGGTCGCCAAGCCCGTCACCTCCAAACGCAGCCTCGTCTACCATGCCTGGATCACGCTCTCGGCGACGCTGATGGGCTTCGGCATGGGCACCGTGCTCGGCATCGCACTCGCCGTCGGCATCGTGCACAACCGGGCGATGGACAAGTCGCTGATGCCCTGGGTGATCGCCAGTCAGACGATCCCGATCCTTGCGGTCGCGCCGATGATCATCGTCGTCCTGAACTCGATCGGCATCTCAGGTCTTTTACCCAAAGCCCTGATTTCGACCTATCTTTCCTTTTTTCCCGTCGTCGTGGGCATGGTGAAGGGCCTGCGCAGCCCCGATACGCTGCTGATCGACCTGATGCACACCTATAATGCCAGCAACAGCCAGACCTTCTGGAAACTGCGCTGGCCGGCGGCCATGCCCTATCTCTTCACCTCGCTGAAGGTGGCGATCGCGATTTCGCTGGTCGGGGCGATCGTCGGTGAATTGCCGACGGGCGCTGTGGCGGGGCTCGGTGCCCGCCTGCTCTCGGGCTCCTATTACGGTCAGACGATCCAGATCTGGGCGGCCCTCTTCATGGCCGCTGGCCTTGCCGCGGTCCTCGTCTCCATTGTCGGCGCGGCGCACGGCCTTGTTCTGAAGCGCATGGGGGTGAAACCATGAACGGTTATATGTTCCTCGCGCTTGCCGTCTGGCTCTGCGCCTGGGCGCTCAACGAATGGCTGGTGCGGCAGACGCCGCGCTCGCTAGCGGTCTCGCGTGCCATCGGCCTTGCCGTGCCGTTCATCTTCGGCGTCACCCTGCTCGTCATCTGGGAATGCCTGGTGCGCGGTTTCGAGATCCCGCCGATCCTCCTGCCGGCCCCCTCCGCCATCTGGGCAAAACTCACCGGCTCGGTGCCGGTGCTCTGGGCGGATTTCCAGCAGACCTTTCTGAAATCGGTCATCACCGGTTATGTCGCCGGCTGCGGGCTCGGTTTTCTGGTCGCAATCCTCATCGACCGTTCGCCCTTCCTGCAGAAGGGCCTGCTGCCGATCGGCAACTTCGTCTCGGCGCTGCCGGTCGTCGGCGTCGCACCGATCATGGTCATGTGGTTCGGTTTCGACTGGCCCTCGAAGGTGGCCGTCGTCGTCATCATGACCTTTTTCCCGATGCTGGTGAACACGGTGCAGGGGCTTTCAGCCGCCAGCCACATGGAACGCGACCTGATGCGCACCTATGCCGCCTCCTGGTGGCAGACGCTCGTCAGGCTGCGCCTGCCGGCGGCCTGGCCCTTCATCTTCAACGCACTGAAGATCAACTCGACACTCGCGCTGATTGGCGTCATCGTGGCGGAATTCTTCGGCACGCCCATCGTCGGCATGGGCTTTCGCATCTCCACCGAAGTGGGGCGCGCGAATATCGACATGGTCTGGGCCGAAATCGCGGTCGCCGCGGTGGCAGGCTCGGTCTTCTACGGTCTGGTGGCGCTCAGTGAACGGGCCGTCACCTTCTGGCATCCCTCCGTCCGCGGTGGGCGGAGGTAACAACCAAAAAAGAGGGAACTCACACCATGAAAACGAAACTCGCATCGCTGATGCTGGCCGCAGCCGTCTCGTTGACGGCGATGTCGGCCGCTGCCGCCGACAAGGTGACGCTGCAGCTGAAATGGGTCACCCAGGCGCAGTTCGCCGGTTATTACGTCGCCAAGGACAAGGGTTTCTACAAGGAGGAAGGCCTCGACGTCGACATCAAGCCGGGCGGCCCGGACATCGCGCCCCCGCAGGTGCTCGCCGGCGGCGGTGCCGACGTGATCGTCGACTGGATGCCCTCGGCACTTGCCACCCGCGAAAAGGGTGTAGCCCTCGTTAACATCGCCCAGCCGTTCAAGAAGTCGGGCATGATGCTGACCTGCCTCAAGGAAACCGGCATTACCAAGCCCGCCGATTTCAAGGGCAAGACGCTTGGCGTCTGGTTCTTCGGCAACGAATATCCGTTCCTGTCCTGGATGGCGACACTTGGCATCAAGACGGATGGCTCCGCTGATGGCGTCAAGGTACTGAAGCAGGGTTTCAACGTCGATCCGCTCCTGCAGAAGCAGGCCGCCTGCATTTCCACCATGACCTATAACGAATATTGGCAGGTGATCGATGCCGGCATCAAGCCGGACCAGCTCGTCACCTTCAAGTACGAGGACGAGGGCGTGGCCACGCTTGAAGACGGTCTCTACGTGCTGGAAGACAAGCTGAAGGACCCGGCCTTCAAGGAAAAGATGGTCAAGTTCGTCCGCGCCTCGATGAAGGGCTGGAAATATGCCGAAAAGAACCCCGATGAAGCAGCCGGCATCGTGCTGGACAACGATGCCTCCGGCGCCCAGACGGAAAAGCACCAGAAGCGTATGATGGGCGAAATCGCCAAGCTGACCGCCGGCTCGAACGGCGCGCTCGACAAGGCGGACTATGACCGCACGGTCAAGACGCTGCTCGGTGGCGGTTCCGATCCCGTCATCACCAAGGAGCCGAAGGGCGCCTACACGCTGGACATCACCGCTGCGGCTCTGAAATAACAAAATAACAGTACCGAAACGTTCCAGAAACGCGCAGTCTCAGGCTGCGCGTTTTTCTGTTTTGCAATAAAAGAAGTGATGAGCGGCAGCAACATCCGGTCATTGATCCGGTTGTGCAGTGCGACTAGACTGATCACGATTTGTTGTGCCGTGGTCTTGCGGGCAGGAGGAACCGTAGCCACCTATGGCTGAGACCGATCGGGCAAGCGAAACGGGGCACAGGGACGGGAGGCCAGTGCCCTTTTACTATGCCCGGAGCGTTCTTCGTTGCGTTGCCGACTGGTGCGTGCAGCAACGAAAGACCGCCACTGCCCCAGCAAGTACCCGTACCCATAGTTGGAACTGCCACGATAGGCCGGATAATACGAATGATTACCCGACACACACAGCTTGCCACCGTCATCGCTGCGATTGCCCTTTCCGCCGGGCTTTCCGTTTCCGTCAATGCACAGGAGCAGGCAGCCCCCGCCCGGCCACAGGCCGAGGCGAGCCGCCTTCCCGCCATCGTGGTGACGCAAGTCTCATCCCGTCCGATGGTCGACAGCGTCGTGGCAAGCGGCACCGTCCGCCCGGTCCAGGAGATCTTCGTGCAGCCTCTGGTGGACGGTCTGTCGATCAAGACGCTGCATGCGGATGTCGGCGACCGGGTCAAGGCCGGCGATGTGGTGGCCGAACTCAACAGCGACAGCCTGCTTCTGCAGAAAAGCCAGTTGCAGGCGAACAGGGCAAAGGCCGAAGCCGCCCTTGCACAATACCGGGCCCAGGTGATCGAGGCACAGGCCAACGCCGACGACGCCGAGCGCCAGCGGGACCGTGCAGTGACACTGAGCCGCAATGGTACCGTGTCGATCTCGCAGGTCGAACAATTGACGGCCTCGGCCGATGCGGCGCTTGCCCGGCTGAACGCCGCCAAACAGGCCGTCAGCGCCGGCGAAGCCGATATCAAGGTTGTCGAGGCGCAGATCGATGACATCGATCTGAAGCTGGAACGCACCGAGGTCAAGGCGCCCGTTGATGGCGTCATTTCGGCGCGTGATGCCAAGGTTGGTGCGATTGCGAGCGGCTCCGGCACGCCGCTTTTCACCATGATCCGCGACGGCGCCATCGAACTGGTTGCCGATGTGCCGGAAAGCGCGATCCGCCGCATCAAGGCCGGCATGCCGGCCAAGGTGACGGTCGCCGGCGGCAGCGATCAGCTGCCGGGCAAGGTGCGCCTCGTCTCGCCCGTTGTCGATGCCGCCACGCGGCTGGGTTCGGTGCATATCGTCGTGGACGAAAGCACCGGTGCGAAATCGGGCATGTATGCCAGCGCCCGGATCATCATCAATGAGGTAACGGCACCCTCGCTGCCGCAATCGGCGGTGACGACAGAACGGGCCGGCACGATTGCCCGCAAGGTCGAAGACAATGTCGTGAAGCAGGTTCAAGTCGAGATCGGCATCCAGGACAGCGGTTACGTGCAGATCCTGAGCGGCCTTGCTGAGGGCGACATCGTCGTTGCCAAGGCGGGTGCCTTCGTTCGCGACGGCGACCGCATCGCGCCAAAGCCGGAAGAACCGGCCGCCGCATCGAACTGACGGAGACGAGATCGTCATGAACTTTTCCGCCTGGTCCATCCGCAACCCGATCGCGCCGTTGCTCGGCTTCGCGCTCTTGGTCTTCCTCGGCATCGGCGCGTTCAACACGCTGCCGATCACCCGTTTCCCGAACATTGACGTTCCCGTCGTCTCCATCTCCGTCACCCAGAGCGGCGCATCGCCGTCGGAACTCGAAATGCAGGTGACGAAGGAGGTTGAAGACGCCGTCGCCTCGATCAGCGGCGTCGACGAAATCACCTCCACCGTGACCGACGGACAGTCCAACACGGCCGTGCTCTTCCGTATCGAAAAACCGACGGAAGAGGCCGTGCAGGACGTCAAGGATGCCATCGACCGTATTCGCGGCGATCTTCCCGCCTCCGTCGACGAACCGATCGTCTCGAAGGTGGATGTCGAAGGCCAGGCGATCCAGACCTTTGCCGTCTCCTCACCCAACATGACGCTCGAGGAACTCTCCTGGTTCGTCGACGACACCATCAAACGCGCCCTGCAGGGACAGCCCGGCATCGGTCGTATCGACCGTTACGGCGGCGCGGACCGTGAAGTGCGCGTGGCGCTCGACCCGGCCAAACTGAACTCCTACGGCATCACGGCGCCGGAGGTGAACGCGCAGCTGCGCAGCGTCAACGTCGATCTCGGCTCCGGCCGCGGTCAGGTGGGTGGCAACGAACAGAGCATCCGCACGTTGGGCGACGCCCGCAGCGTTGCCGAACTTGCCGACACCACGATTGCGCTCTCCAACGGTCGTTTCGTCAGACTGTCCGATCTCGGTACCGTGACGGACACCTACGAGGAACCGAAGAGCTTCTCGCGCTTCAATGGCGAGCCGACCGTCACCTTCGCCGTCTTCCGCGCCAAGGGCGCCAGCGAAGTCTCGGTGGCCGAAACCGTCGCCACCGAGCTCGACGAGATCCGTCAAACTCATCCGGACGTCAACATCCAGATGGTGGATGACTCCGTCTACTTCACCTATGGCAATTACGAAGCGGCGATCCACACTCTGATCGAAGGCGCAATCCTCGCCGTCATCGTGGTCCTGCTCTTCTTGCGCAACTGGCGCGCCACGCTCATTTCGGCGATTGCGCTGCCGCTGTCGGCCATCCCCACCTTCTGGGTCATGGATCTGCTCGGTTTCTCGCTGAACCTCGTCAGCTTCCTGGCCCTGACGCTCGCGACGGGTATTCTCGTTGACGACGCGATCGTCGAGGTGGAAAACATCGCCCGCCACATCAAGATGGGCAAGACGCCGTACCGCGCCGCATTGGAAGCCGCCGACGAAATCGGCCTGGCGGTTATCGCCACCAGCTTCACCATCATCGCCGTTTTCGTGCCGGTCTCCTTCATGCCGGGCATTCCGGGCCAGTACTTCATCCAGTTCGGCCTGACGGTGGCGATCTCCGTCTTCTTCTCGCTGCTTGTGGCGCGCCTCATCACACCGCTGATGGCCGCCTACCTGATGCGGGCCGAAGACGCGATGGACGACCATCACGACAATGACGGCTGGATCATGAAGGGTTATACGCGGCTCGTGACGGGCACGACGAAGCGCTGGTACATGCGCTACGCCACGCTGGTCGGCGCCATCGCCTTCCTCATCGGCTCGATCATGCTTTTGATGCAGGTGCCGGGCAGCTTCCTGCCGCCGGAAGACCGCTCGCGTATCACGCTTTCGGTGGAACTGCCGCCGAATGCGACGCTCGACGAGACCTCGACCACGACGAATGCGCTCTACGACATCATCAAGCCGATGGAAGGCGTGGAAAGCGTCTTCATCCTCGGCGGCGCCTCGCCGAAGGGTGACCTCGAACTGCGCCGCGCAACCGTCAACGTCATTCTCGGCAATATCGAACATTCGCTTGTGAAGACGCTGGTCAACAAGGGCCTCGGCTCGCTGCCGCTCATCGGCCAGTATGTGCCGAAGATGACGGTGGAGGGTCGCACGCGTCCGCAGTGGGAGATCGAGGAGGAAATCTTCGCAAAAGTCCGCGCCGTGCCGGATGTGCGCATCACCAAGCTGAATGATCGCGGCGAACGCGAACTGACGTTCAACTTCCTCGCCAGCAACAGCGAAGAGCTGGATGATGCGGTCGCCAAGCTCGAAAGCCGGCTGCGCGCCTCGCCGGTCCTGGCCAACGTCTCCTCTGAAGGCGCGCTGCCGCGTCCGGAGCTGCAGATCCGTCCGCGCAAGGACGAGGCGGCCCGCCTCGGCATCACGCCGCAGCAGATCTCGGAAACCGTGCGTGTCGCCACGATCGGCGACGTGGACGCCGCCCTGCCGAAGATCTCACTCGACGACCGCCTGATCCCGATCCGCTCGCAGGCCTCGCTCGACGTGCGCCGTGACCTGCAGGCGATCCGCAACCTGAAGATCAAGACGGCCACCGGCTCCACCGTTCCGCTGTCGAGTGTTGCCGATATCGATTATTCGGAAGGTCCGAGCTCGATCAAACGCAACAACCGCAGCCGCGTCGTCTCGATCGGTTCCGACATCCCGCAGGGCACCGCGCTCGATACGGCGACCGCCGAATTCAAGCGCATCGTCGAGGAAACCGATCTGCCGCCGACGGTACGGCTCGCCGAAAGCGGTGACGCCAAGATCCAGGCGGAAATGGTGCAGGGCTTCGGCAATGCCATGTTGCTCGGCCTGCTTCTGGTGCTGGTGGTGCTGATCCTGCTGTTCAAGGACGTGATCCAGCCCTTCACCATCCTGTTCTCGCTGCCGCTCGCCATCGGCGGTGTGGCGGTGGGGCTCATCGTCACCAACAATGCGCTCTCCATGCCGGTGTTGATCGGCATTCTCATGCTGATGGGCATCGTGACGAAGAACGCCATCCTGCTGGTCGATTTCGCCATCGAGATGCGCCGTCATGGCATGGAACGTGTCGCAGCCATGGTCGAAGCCGGCCGCAAGCGTGCCCGCCCGATCATCATGACCTCGATCGCCATGTCGGCCGGCATGTTGCCCTCAGCGCTCGGCGTTGGTGAAGGCGGCTCCTTCCGCGCGCCGATGGCGATCGCCGTAATCGGCGGCATCATCGTTTCGACGGTGCTGAGCCTCGTGGTGGTGCCAGCCTTCTTCCTGATCATGGACGACGTGTCACGCCTGCTCGGCCGCATCTTCAGCCGCTTCGTCGGCCAGAAGGAAGAGGAGGATCCAATCCTCTCCGACGAGGAGCTGAGCCGCGTTGCCCGCGACAACGAGGCCAAGATTGCGGCACTTCAGGAGAGGCTGGACAGCCTTACCGCAAAATCGGCCCATGAGGAGCACCCGCGCGCCTCGCATTCCGCGGGCAACAATGTGCTTCGACTGCCACCACTTGCAGCTGAATAAGCACAAACAAAATTAATCTTTCGAGGGGCCCAGTTTGATCGACGTCAAATTGGGCCTTTCCGCGTGGTGTTACCTTCACTCCCGTTCGCAGTCCGAGGGACAATGACGTGCAAGGGGAGCGACAGGCGATGCTGGACAGGAATCACAGGGCAAATCAACGCGAGCGGACTCTTCTGTCGAAGACGAGCTTCATCCGAGCGCTGTCCCCGATGGCGTCATCAAAGATGCTGGACGGCGCGCATATCGCGACCATGCCGGCGCGCGCCTCGATCTTCCGCGAAGGCGAAGCGGCACTCTCCTTCTATTGCCTGCTGAGCGGTTATGTTCGTCTCTACCGGGTCAGCCGCGACGGACGGCAGGCGGATATCCGCATCTGCGGCCCGGGCGACATGTTTGCAGAATGCCTGATCTATGGCGGCGACAAATACCGTTTTAATGCCCAGGCGGCGGAAAACGTGACCCTCGCCCGCTTCGACATGCAGGATGTGCGCGAACTCGCCGAACAGGATCCGACGGTGGCGAAGGCGATCATGGCGACGCTCTCCGACCACCTGCTGTCAACCATGGACTGCGTGGTGAACGACCGGCTGCACACCGCCCCGCAGCGCGTGGCCGATTATCTCCTGACCCGTTGCGCGACGGAAAACGGCCCGACCTCGATCCGCCTGCCCTACCAGAAAAGTCTTCTCGCCGGCATGCTGGGCCTGGCGCCCGAAGCGCTATCGCGCGCCTTCTCGTCGCTGCGCCGCACCGGCGTGACCGTACGCGGCCGGGTGATCCAGATCGGCAATGTGGAAGCGCTGAAGGACGTCTGACATCTGCCGGGCGCCTTACTCACCCGGCTTGTCGGTTGACGGTCAGGCCGGGGTAAAACGCCAGCCCTCACCGGCACGCTCGACACGCACATAGCCGGAAACGTGGCCGCCGGAGGCCGTCCAGCCCTCCTTGCTTGCCCGTGCAAAGATCGACCGGCGGCTGGCGGCTCCCTGTGCGGCATCGGCATCATAGATAAAACAGAAATCCGGATCATCGAGCTGAAGTGCCGGCGCGTGGACCAGATCACCCCACAGAACAAGCCGGTCGGTCCCCTCGCCGATCAGATAACCGAAATGGCCGGGTGTGTGGCCCGGCATGGCGATCGCCTCGATCTCCGGCAAGACGGGACCTTCCTCCACCGGTTTCACCCGCTCGCCGTAGGTTGCCAGCAACCGTGCGGCAATATCAAAGCCACCGCGCCGGTAAGTCGGCACCGTCTCCTTCAGGGCTGAATTGCCGAAGAAGTCCAGGTCGGCTTTCGGCGCGAAGATCTCCGCCTTCGGAAAATAGGCGCCGTCATCGGCAAACAGCCCAAGCGCATGATCGCCGTGCAGATGGGTGACAAGCACGCGCACCACATCCTCCGGCCGAACGCCCGCTTCGGCGAGTGCCGCCCGGCCAAGCCCGAGCTGCGGCCCCCAGAACGGTCCCGTGCCGGCATCGACCAGCGTCACGCCGTCCGGTCCCGTGAGAAGGAACAGGTTGACGTCCATGTCCACCGTCGGCGCCCCCCAGGCGGCGACAGCCGCATCGCGGACCCCTTCGCTGCTCGCGTGCGCGAGGTGCTCGATCGGCGCCTTGTAGACGCCGTCGATCAGAACCGTCACATCATAGGAACCGAAACGCTTCGTCTCAGGCATGCTGCAGCCCGCCATGCGTTTCGAGGAAACGCACGATATGATCGACCCCCTCGCCGCGCTTCAGATCGGTAAAAACAAAGGGCATGCCGCCGCGCTGCTTGCTGGCATCCCGGTCCATCACGTCGAGATCGGCCCCGACATAAGGCGCGAGGTCCTTCTTGTTGATGACGAGCAGGTCCGAACGGGTGATGCCCGGCCCGCCCTTGCGCGGGATTTCCTCGCCCTGGCAGGTGGAGATCACGTAGATGGTGATGTCGGCCAAGTCCGGAGAAAAGGTCGCGGCGAGATTGTCGCCGCCGGATTCGATGAAGACCACGTCGAGATCCGGAAAGCGATCGTTGAGGCCCGCAATCGCCTGCAGATTGATCGTCGCATCCTCGCGAATGGCGGTGTGCGGGCAGCCGCCGGTTTCCACACCGACGATCCGGTCCGAGGAGAGTGCCTGCATCCGCACCAGCGCCTCGGCATCCTCCTTGGTGTAGATGTCATTGGTGACGACCGCGACCGAATAGGTCTCGCGCATCGCCTTGCAGAGCTTTTCCGTCAGCGCCGTTTTGCCGGAGCCGACCGGGCCGCCGATGCCGACGCGAAGGGGTCCGTTTGCCGATGTCATGTCCATGCCTTTCCAGAAAATCATGGCGGCAGCATAACGCCGCCGCTGCGCCGCACAAGGCGACAAAACGTTGAACGGTCGTCAGGACCGGAACAGGCGCGAAACCTGCGTCTCGTGCCGGAGCGAGGCGATATCCGCCTGCACAGTCGCCGTGCCAAGGTCATCGAGGCTGGCGCGTGCCGCCCGTTCGGCGGTCGCCGCCATCAGCGATTCCAGCCGGGCGAGGATCTCCACCCCCTGCTGCTGGCCACAGACGCCCAGCCGGATGCCGGCAGACACACCTTGCGAGAGGCCGGCATGCAGGAAGGCGGCGAGCGCCTGCACCGCGTCGATGCCATGCGCGGCGGCGACCGCACCGACAGCGACCGGATAGGGACAATCCTTCGGCAGCGCCGCAAACACCGAATGCGGCCAGGCGGTTGCGGCGGAAAGAAAGGCCTTGCCCAAGGACAGCGTTTCCAGATGCCGCTCGGCGGAACCCGCCAGGGCCAGACCCAGTTCGGCGACTTCCGCAAGCACCTCGCTCTCCCCCTTTGCCGCCGCGGAGGCGGAGAGGAGAACCGCATCGTTCCACAGCGTGCCATGGCGCAGCAGCGTCGAAAACCAGGCCTCCAACCCGACGGCATCCGTCACCAGACGATCATGTACCGCCCGCTCCAGTCCGCCGGAATAGGCAAAACCGCCGACCGGAAAGGCCGGCGACAGCCAAGCCATCAGCCGCAGCAGGGCCTGCATCTCAGAGGAACCGCTCATCGGGTCTCAATCGTGGTGATGATGATCGTGCCCGTGTCCATGGGAATGATCGTGGCCATGGTCGTGCTTGTGCCCGTGATCATGAGCATGACCATGCGAACCGTGGCTGTGATAGGCGCCGCGGGCGGGCTGGAAGGGCTCCTCCACATCGCTAACGCTGGCACCCAGACCTTCCAGCATCGAGCGGATCACGTGATCGCGCAGGATCAGGATACGCCCTTCCTCGATCTGTGCCGAGAGATGCCGGTTGCCGAGATGCCAGGCGAGTTCGATGAGATGCAGCGTGTTGCGCGCCTTCACCTCGAACAGTTTTTCCGCCGCCGCCTTCACTTCCACCGTATCGCCATTGTCCAGCACCAGCCGGTCGCCGTCATGGAACAGCACGGCCTCCTTCAGGTCCAGCATCACCATGTCGCCATTGGAGAGATGCAGGAGCTTGCGGCGCAGATGGCGCAGGTCATGCGGGAGCGTGACGGTATCGACGGGCGGATCGCTGATCTCGCCAGCCGGGCGGTAGGAATGGACATGCTGCATGGGATTTCTGTTCCTGTGACTTCGCTGCCATCATTGCGAAGCCCGTCCCGCATGACAAGCAGGATTTTGCGATGCACGAGATGAGGGGCCGGCGCAGGAAAAGAGCCCGCCCCTCCCAAAACTCAGGCAGCTTCCTTGCGGCGCAGGGTTTCCAGGATGTTCTGCGGCGAGGAAACCCCATAAGGGTCGGTTTCGCAGTTGTCGGAAAAGCCCTCTTCCTCGAACCACTGTTCGACGATGCCGTTGTTGATGACGGCGGCATACCGCCAGGAGCGCAGGCCGAAGCCGAGATTGTCCTTGCGCACCAGCATGCCCATCTTGCGGGTGAACTCGCCGGAACCATCCGGAATGAGCTTGACGTTGTCGAGACCCTGCGACTTGCCCCAGGCATTCATCACAAAGGCATCGTTGACGGAGATGCAGTAGATCTCGTCAATGCCTTCCGCCTGGAATTCCGGATAGAGCTTTTCAAAATCCGGCAGCTGATAGGTGGAGCAGGTGGGCGTGAAGGCGCCCGGCAGCGAAAACAGCACAACGCGCTTGCCGCCAAAATAATCCGCCGAGGTGACATCCTGCCAGCGGAAGGGATTGGGGCCGCCGATCGATTCATCACGAACGCGCGTGCGGAAGGTCACATCAGGCACTTTGCGGCCAATCAACATGGATCGTCTCCTGTAAAAACACATAGGCGCCCCGACGCCTCACGGACGCCAGTCGGCGAAAACACAGGAGAGATTTTACCCGGTCTTTGCGTGCAGTGCAGCATGGAACGGTGATTTTAACAGCAATGCATAGCGGTTATGCGCCTTGGTCATGGCACAGGTGCAGCACGTTCGTTCATCAATCCGTGAGGTCGAGCCGCCGCTCGATCCGGTGGATCTTGTCGGTGAGACGATCCAGCCGCAGCCCCATCTCTGCAACGCCTTCTGCATCAGTTCCCTGATCTCGGCGAAGACCGGCGAGCCCCAATTCGATCCGGGTCAGACGGCTGCCCTGCTCACGCAGGATATCCCGCATGTCGCGGATGTCCGCGCGGACAGCGCGCAGGTGTTCAAGCACAAGATTGTTGATGTCTTCAGCCATGGCTCCACCCTGACGTGACAGGACCGAAATCTACCACCAAACGCGGGCACTTGCCATCACAGCGGCTTGCGGAAATAGACGACCCGCTGGGTCTCGTCAAAACCCCAGGCCGCATGCGCCTCGTGGGAGGTGAGGTTCTCAAGCCCGGCATCCGAACACAGTTCAACATGTCCTTCGCCCCTCAGATCGGAGGTGATGCGGGAGAGAAGAGACGCACCCACACCAGATCGCCGCGTCTTCGGCTCCACCCAGATCCCCTCGAGAAACAGCACCGGCGTTTGTGTGCAACCATTCGCGTAATCGCGGATCGACACCTCGGCAAAACCGCAGGCTTCGCCATTCGGCCCAACGGCAAGATAGGCACGATGACGGGCATTGCCGACCATCGCGGCGATCTCCGCACGATGTCCGTCGAGATCGAGGCTGCCCCACAGGCAGGCACGCATGCGGGACCAAACGTCAAGATCCGCCGCAGTCATTCTTCGGACTTCAATGGTCATTGTCGTACCGGTCAACAAAAGGAACAAAGGTGGGCGACGAATGGAAGAAGCAGGCGAACTCCGCGTCTTAGTCTCTACTTTCCCGCCCATGCCAGATCCGGACCACGATCAGAATATCCCGCGCCTCGTCCAGTCTGCAGCGCAGAACATATGCGCTATTGCCGAAGGGGATGAAGAGCTGCCGGTCTCCAGGCCGTCCTTCCACATCCGCACCAAGTTTCGGATTGTCCTGTAGACGAAAAAAAGCCGCCTCTGATCGCCAATATAGCTTTTTGCGCCGCCAGCGGATTCCGCACCAGGAGAAAGTTGCGAAGGCGGAGAAGATCCTGCCTCGCTTCAGGCAGAACAACAATCTTCACGCAGCGCCCGCCGCCTTGCGACCTGCCTCGTCAGCCAAAGACTGAAGCTCCGACATGAAATCTTCGAACGCGATAGATTCGCCCGTCTCCAGATATTTCGCCCAGCGGCGATCATCCTCGGCAAACTCGGCCTCCTGGCGTTCAACATCCTCCGCATGAAGCCGCAAAACGTCTTCAGCCAGTTCGGACACGGTCGAACCTTCGCGTTCCGCGATGACAGCGAGACGCTTTTTCAAGTCACCGTCGATGCTGACAGTCTCCTTGGTGCTCATGGCGACATCCTATCACAGAGCATCCGCCTGCCAAAGGGCTCCTCAGAACAGGAAATACCGCTGCGCCATCGGCAGCACGGTTGCCGGTTCGCAGGTCAGGAGTTCGCCATCGGCACGCACCTCGTAGGTTTCCGGGTCCACCTCGATATGCGGGGTCAGGTCGTTGAGGATCATCGACTTCTTGGAAATGCCGCCGCGGGTGTTCTTTACCGCCACCAGCTGCTTGGCAACGCCGAGTCTTCCGGCAAGACCTGCGTCGAGCGAAGCCTGGGAGACGAAGGTGACGGAGGAGTTCGTGCGTGCCTTGCCATAGGCGCCGAACATCGGGCGGTAATGCACCGGCTGCGGTGTCGGGATGGAGGCGTTCGGATCGCCCATCGGGGCAGCCGCAATCACGCCGCCCATCAGCACCATATCCGGCTTCACGCCAAAAAAGGCCGGGTTCCAGATCACGAGATCGGCACGTTTGCCGATTTCGATCGAGCCGATCTCGTGGCTGACGCCATGCGCGATCGCCGGGTTGATCGTGTATTTCGCCACGTAACGGCGCACACGCAGATTGTCGTTGTCGCCGGTCTCGCCGGGCAGGCTGCCGCGCTGGCGCTTCATCTTGTCGGCCGTCTGCCAGGTGCGGATGATCACTTCGCCGACGCGGCCCATGGCCTGGCTGTCCGACGAGATGATCGAAAAGGCGCCGATATCGTGGAGAATATCTTCCGCTGCAATGGTTTCCTTGCGGATACGGCTTTCGGCAAAGGCGATGTCTTCCGGGATCGACGGCGAGAGATGATGGCAGACCATCAGCATGTCGAGATGTTCGGCGAGCGTATTGACCGTGTAGGGCCGCGTCGGGTTCGTCGACGACGGGATGACATTCGGCTGGCCGCAGATCTTGATGATGTCCGGCGCATGGCCGCCGCCGGCGCCTTCGGTGTGGAAGGCATGAATGGTGCGGCCCTTGATGGCGCCGACGGTATCTTCCACGAAGCCGCTTTCGTTCAGCGTGTCGGTGTGGATCATCACCTGCACGTCATACTCATCGGCAACCGACAGGCAGCAGTCAATGGCGCCGGGTGTCGTGCCCCAATCCTCGTGCAGTTTCAGCGAGGTGGCGCCGCCGAGCACCATTTCTTCGAGCGCGCCGGGCAGCGAGGCATTGCCCTTGCCGGCAAAGGCAAGGTTCATCGGGAAGGCGTCGGCTGCCTCGATCATGCGGGCGATGTGCCAGGGGCCGGGCGTGCAGGTGGTGGCAAGCGTGCCGTGCGCGGGGCCGGTGCCGCCGCCCAGCATGCAGGTGAGGCCGCTCATCAGCGCCTCTTCGATCTGCTGCGGGCAGATGAAATGGATATGGGCGTCCATGCCACCGGCGGTGACAATCTTGCCCTCGCCGGCAATCGCTTCCGTGCCCGGCCCGACGATGATGTTGACGCCCGGCTGCGTATCCGGATTGCCAGCCTTGCCGATCGCGACGATACGTCCGTCCTTCAGCCCGATATCCGCCTTGATGATGCCGGTGTGATCGACGATCACCGCATTGGTGATGACGGTATCGACGGCGCCATCAGCGCGCGTCACCTGGCTCTGGCCCATGCCGTCACGGATGACCTTGCCGCCGCCGAACTTCACCTCGTCGCCGTAAGCGGTAAAATCCTTCTCCACCTCGATGAAAAGCTCGGTATCGGCAAGCCGCACCTTGTCGCCAACGGTGGGACCAAACATCGAGGCATAGGCGGCGCGGGACATCTTGTAGGGCATCGGGTCAGACTCCTTCGAGGCGGGAGAATTTCGGCAGCAGATCCGGCGGGAGACCGGTGACTGCAAACGGGTACGTCCAAGTCTTATGCGGAGCGCACGCAGGCTTTGCCGCAGCACTCACGCGGATCATTGCGGCGGTCGGCACCCTACTGGATGCCGTCCGCCAATTGCTTCAATTCCGCCGTGCGGTTGCGCGTCACCTCGGCAAGACAGCCAAGGATCACCGCCTGATAGAGGCTGCCGCCCCACACGCTGTAACCGACCGCATTGCAATGGGCATCACGATAGGTGATCCAGGCGCGTTGCGCCTTCGTCAGTTCCTCGACGGCGCCCTTGTTGTGGGCTTCAAGCTCCGCGTCCCAGCCGGTCAGCACTTTCTTCGTCGCGGTCCACTGGGCGTTCAACGCCTTGTCGGCAGCGCGGTAATCGAGATCGGCGCAGATGTTGATGTCGGTCTGGCTCACCGCCTGGTCACAGGCCACCGAAGGCTTGTCCTCCGCGGAGGACGGCGCATCCATCAGGAGCACGCAGCCGCAGAGATACAGTATGCCGAGGCCCGCCTTGATCACCGCCCGTTTCCTTATTCTCACAGCTTGCCCATGACCTTCTGGCGGAAGCCGTAGACCTCGCGTTTGCCGGACAGCGGAATAAGCGTTACCTCGCGCGTCTGACCGGGCTCAAAACGAACGGCGGTGCCCGCCGGAATATCGAGCCGCATGCCACGCGTCTTCTCGCGGTCGAACGAGAGGCCGGCATTGGTCTCGTAGAAATGATAGTGGCTGCCCACCTGCACCGGACGGTCGCCGGTATTGGACACCTCGACCGTGATCGTCGGGCGTCCGGCATTCAGTTCGATCTCGCCGCTGGCGGCAATGATTTCACCCGGGATCATGCGTTTTCCCCCTCAGCGGATCGGTTCGTGAACGGTCACCAGCTTGGTGCCGTCCGGAAAGGTCGCTTCCACCTGCACGTCGTGGATCATCTCGGCCACACCTTCCATCACCTGGTCGCGGGTGATGACATGGGCGCCGGCTTCCATCAGATCGGGCACGGCGCGGCCATCGCGCGCACCTTCCACGACGAAATCCGTGATCAGCGCAATGGCTTCCGGATAGTTAAGCTTGACGCCGCGCTCCAGCCGCCGGCGCGCCACCATGGCCGCCATGGAAATCAGAAGCTTGTCTTTTTCTCTCGGGCTGAGATTCATGGCTTCCCCAAATCTTTTGCTGTCATGTGTTCCAGACTTTCGGCAAGGGCGCGCCGTTTCGCAAGAGCGAAATGACCGGAACAAGAATTTTTCTTAAAGAGAATCCGTCCGTTGCGGCAACGCGCACGATCAGCTTGTCCTGCCAATGGCTTGCGCCAGCATGGTGGCCGTCGAGAACGGACCTCACACGCGCCAAAAACAGCTCGGCGGAAGGTCCGGAATAAATGACGGTGGCAAAGGCCACCTTGCCGGAGAGCACCGCGGGTTCGGCCGAAAGTCTTGCGATCTCGCCCTCCAGCCGCACGTCTTCGGCATGGATGAGTTTGCCGCCGCGGCGAATGCGCCAGCGGTCGCGGAAAAGGCCGGTCTCGGCACGTTCACCCATCGCGGTCCGCCCGAGAATGATCGCTTCGACCGCCATGAATTCGGCACTCGGCGCCAGATCGACGGAAAGCTCGCGGGTGAGCGAGGCGCGGTTGAACAGAATGCTTTCCTGAGGCAGCCAGGCAACCTTTGCCCCCTCGCCCACCTCGAGCCGGCTGGAGAGCAAAGCCGTATCGGCGGCGGCCTTGTAGATCTTCTCGTTGGCCTGAGTGGTGACGATGACGTCCGTGCCGGGGCCGGCAGCGAGCGACCAGTCCAGCCGGTCGCCGCCGGTCAACCCGCCGGAACTGTTGATGAGGATGGCTTCGAGGGAGGAATCGAAGGTTTCGGGCAGGCGGATCTTGCCGCAGCCCTCCTGGTACAGTTCGGCAAGCCGCGTGCGGCCCGCCAGTTGTTTGGTTACAAGGCACCCTTTGCCCCGAGCCCGCTGCGGCGCGGCTCTTGCGGCGGATTGCTGCTGCACGTCATCCCCTCGACTGTCTGTACGGCCGATGCCGGATCACCGCCGCACGCTGCCGACGCCTTGACCTTGGTCGCGGGCGGCGTTGCGGTGGCAATGACATCCGTGCTGTCGGCCTTGCGGAAGAAGTCCCACATCCGCGGCGCCGGATCAATATTCGGATCAAAGCTCGGCTTGCGGGCATTTGACACCTGCACCACACCGGCCGCCTGGCCGTCCGTGGCGGCGGCGATCACCCGCGCCTTCTGGCTCGGCTTCGGCCAGTCGTGATTGCCCTCGGCAAATTCGTAAGACGCAACACGTGCGCCGTTCTGGCAGGTCTCGAACAGGCTGAAGGTCACGTCGTCGACCGTTTCGGGTTTGGCCGCCGGCTTGCAGCCGTCGAGTTCCAGCCAGCGCTGCAGCGCCGTCTTGAAACTGTACTGCCAATAGGGTTTGCCACCGCCGGCATAGGGGTTCTGTTCGTCCTTGACGCTGGCAAATGCCATGATCGAGATCGGCTTTGCCGGGCGGCAGGTGGTCGGGTCCGGCCGCCAGCGACCATCGCGACTTTCGACCGGCAGGCCGACGCGCAGCGAATTGACGAAACCGGCTGCGGCAAAATCATCGGCGCCGGAGCAGACATAGGCCGACAGCATACGCCCACCGCCGGAATAACCGGAGGCAAAGACCTGCGCCGGATCGACGCAATAGTCCGCCTTCACCCGCTCGACGGCAGCCTTCAGGAAGGCGACCTCATCCAGCCCGCCCTCGCGAAAGGTGACGCCCGGAACGTTCCAGGCATGCGTGCCCGGCGTGGTGCCGGAGAGGCTACCCTGCGGCGCAAAAACGATGAAACCGTTCTTCGCCGCCACCTTGTCCCAGGAACTGCGGGCCATCTGCCCACGCGGATTGCTGTTGCTGCCATGCAGGTCGAACACGAGGGGCACCTTCTGCGTGCCCGTATAACCCGGCGGAATGAACGCGACCCCCGAGCGGCTGTGACCGCCGACATCAAGCGTCACGTCGTGGTAGCCCGGTTCGACCGGAACCCCGCATCCTGCGGCCTGGGCAACAGCGATTGCGCCCAATAAAAAGGCCCCTGCGGCGGTCAGGCGAGCAAGAGCGCGGGCGACGGTGCCAGTCGAAAGTCCAAATGCCATCAAGCGCCTCGTGACAGAGCGTGCGGAAAAGGGTGTCATGCTTTGGATGAAAAGCGCCGCCCGATTAACATATTAGACCCCCCTTGATAAACCCCGCACGCAGGCGGCAGAGCCGCAAAAAGTGATGAGCTATCATAAATGACACAGGTTCACACGGTCAGATGTTTCCTCGCCTCCGGCGTATCCAGCGTCTCGGCTGCCCCTTCATGCACGATCTCGCCGCGATCCATGATGTAGACATGATCGGCGAGTTCGCGGCAGAAGTCGAGATATTGTTCGACCAGCAGGATCGCCATCCCGGTGGAATCGCGCAGGTAACGGATCGCCCGGCCGATATCCTTGATGATCGACGGCTGGATGCCTTCCGTCGGTTCGTCCAGCACAAGAATTTTCGGCCGGGTCACCATAGCGCGGCCGATGGCAAGCTGTTGCTGCTGGCCGCCCGACAGGTCGCCGCCGCGGCGCGACAACATGGAGTTCAACACCGGAAACAGTGCAAAAATATCATCCGGAATGAAGCGCTCCTTGCGCGGCAGCGGCGCAAACCCGGTTTCCAGGTTTTCCTTGACGGTGAGCAGCGGAAAGATCTCTCGTCCCTGCGGCACGTAGCCGATGCCGTGTTTGGCCCGGTTGAAGGGTGCAAGGCCGTTGAGGCTTTCGCCGTTGAAGGCGATCGTGCCGGCGGAGACCGCATGCTGCCCGGTGATGGCACGCAAAAGCGACGACTTGCCGACCCCGTTGCGGCCCAGCACGCAGGTGATCTTGCCCATCGGCGCCTCGATGGAAACACCGCGCAGCGCCTGTGCCGCGCCGTAATGAAGGTTGATGTTGTTGACTGTCAGCATGGAGTGCCTCCGGTGATCCGCTTAGTTCCGAGGTTACCCCCCTCTGCCCTGCCGGGTATCTCTGCAACGATGTGAGCCACGGGATTGGGTAAAAAGACCCCTCCCCAACCCCTCCCCACAAGGGGGAGGGACTTACCCTGCCTCATCGTCTGCGCCCCTATTGGGCCGAGGCGGTGCCGCGAAAGATCTCCCCCCTTGTGGGGGAGATGGCGGCAGCCAGAGGGGGTTAAAGGCAGCAAATTCCGCATCCCCCTCACCGCCCCAGATAGTTCTCGATGACCTTCGGATCATTCGAGACGAAATCGATCGATCCCTCCGCCAGCACCGAACCTTCCGCCAGGCACGTCACCTTGACGCCGAGGTCGCGGATGAAACCCATGTCGTGCTCCACCACCACCACGGACCGGCTCTTGGCGATCTCGCGCAGCAGGATGGCGGTCTCCGCGGTCTCGGCATCGGTCATGCCGGCCACCGGCTCATCGACCAAGAGCAGTTTCGGTTCCTGGGCAAGCAGCATGCCGATCTCCAGCCACTGTTTCTGGCCATGCGACAGATTGGCGGCCAGCTCGTCGCGGCGATGGCCGAGACGCACGGTGGCGAGGATTTCCTCGATGCGGTCCCTGTCCTCCGCCGTCAGCCGATAGAACAGGGTGGCAAACACGCCGCGCTTGCGGTTCAGCGCCAGTTCCAGATTGTCCCAGACCGTGTGGCTTTCGAACACGGTCGGCTTCTGGAATTTGCGGCCGATGCCGAGCTGGGCGATGTCGGCCTCGTCCTTTTTCGTCAGGTCGATCCTGTCCTCGAAAAGCACTGTGCCGCTGTCCGGCCGCGTCTTGCCGGTGATGATGTCCATCATCGTCGTTTTGCCGGCACCGTTCGGCCCGATGATGGCGCGCAGTTCGCCGGGCTCCACCACGAAGGAGAGCGAATTCAGCGCCTTGAACCCGTCGAAGGAGACCGAGACCCCGTCGAGATACAGCAGCGATTTGGCCTTGCCGTCATTGACTTCCATCACTCTTACTCCGCTGCCTGGATCTGTGGGGTGGCACGGTCATCGTTCTGCCCGGCCTCGGCCTTTGCCGCCGCCTGTGCCGCACGGCGGTTGGCGAGCATGCCCTGCACCGTGCCGACAATGCCTTTCGGCATGAACAGCGTGACGCAGATGAAGAGCGCGCCGAGCGCATAGAGCCAGAATTCCGGAAAGGCACCGGTGAAGAAGCTTTTGCCGCCATTGACGAGCACCGCGCCGATGATCGGGCCGATCAGCGTGCCGCGCCCGCCGACCGCCGTCCACACGACGACTTCGATGGAGTTCGCAGGCGCAAACTCGCCCGGATTGATGATGCCGACCTGCGGCACGAAGAGCGCGCCGGCAATGCCGGCCATCATGGCCGAGACGACAAAGGTGAAGAGCTTGATGTTTTCCACCCGGAAGCCGAGGAACCGCACCCGGCTTTCCGCATCCCGCACGCCGACCAGCACTTTGCCGAATTTCGAGCGGGTAATCGCCGAGGCGAGCAGCAGGCAAAGCGACAGCAGGATCGCCGAGAGCGCGAAGAGCACGGCGCGCGTGCCGTCCGCCTGAACCGAGAAGCCCAGGATGTCCTTGTAGTCGGTCAGGCCGTTATTGCCGCCGAAGCCCATGTCGTTGCGGAAGAAGGCGAGCATCAGCGCATAGGTCATGGCCTGCGTGATGATCGAGAGATAAACACCGTTGACGCGCGAGCGAAAGGCGAACCAGCCGAAGATGAAGGCCAGCAGGCCGGGCACGACAAGCACCATCAGCATGGCGAACCAGAACATGTCCATGCCATGCCAGAACCACGGCAGTTCCTTCCAGTTGAGGAAGACCATGAAGTCCGGCAGGACAGGATCGCCGTAGACGCCGCGCGAGCCGATCTGGCGCATCAGATACATGCCCATGGCGTAACCGCCGAGCGCAAAGAAAGCGCCGTGGCCGAGCGAAAGGATGCCGCAGTAACCCCAGACGAGATCGAGCGCCAGCGCGAGCAGCGCATAACACAGATACTTGCCCATCAGCGACATGGCATAGGTTGGGATATGCAGGGCGCTGTCGGGGGGCGTCAGGAGGTTGCTGGCAGGCACGAGCACGGCCACGGCAAGCAGGATGGCAATGGCCGCCACGATACGGCCTTCGAGCGCGCGAAGAATAAAGCTGGTGATCATGCTTCGATCGCCCTTCCCTTGAGCGCGAACAGGCCGCGCGGTCTCTTCTGGATGAAGAGGATGATCAGAACGAGCACCAGGATCTTGCCGAGAACGGCACCGACCGAAGGCTCGAGGAACTTGTTGAGCACACCGAGCGAGAGTGCCCCGACCAGCGTTCCCCAGAGATTGCCGACGCCGCCGAAGACCACGACCATGAAGCTGTCGATGATGTAGGACTGGCCAAGGTTCGGCGAAACGTTGTCGATCTGGCTGAGCGCTACGCCGGCAATGCCGGCGATGCCGGAGCCGAGCGCGAAGGTGAAGGCATCGACCCAGGGCGTGCGGATGCCCATGGACGAGGCCATGCGGCGGTTCTGGGTGACGGCACGCATCTGGAGCCCGAAGGCGGAGCGTTTCATCAGGAGCAGCAGGCCAAGGAAGATGGTGAGCGAGAAGGCGACGATCCACAGCCGGTTCCAGGTGATCTGCATCTGGCCGAGCTGGAAGGCGCCGGACATCCAGGACGGGTTGCCAACCTCCTGGTTGGTCGGACCGAAGATGGAGCGCACGAGCTGCTGCAGGATCAGCGAAACGCCCCAGGTGGCAAGCAGGGTTTCCAGCGGGCGGCCGTAGAGGAAACGGATGACACCGCGCTCGATGATGAGGCCGGCGGCGGCCGTGACCAGGAAGGCAACAGGCAGCGCAATCGCCAGCGACCAGTCGAAGAGATGCGGCGCGGACGTGCGGATCGCCTCCTGCACCACAAAGGTCGAATAGGCGCCAAGCATGACCATTTCGCCATGCGCCATGTTGATGATGCCCATCACGCCGAAGGTGATGGCAAGGCCGATGGCGGCGAGCAGCAGCACGGAGCCCAGAGAGATGCCGTACCAGACATTCTGGCCCATGTCCCAGAAGGCCTGGGTCGTCTCGATCTTGGCAATCGCCGCATCGACATCCGGCTTCAGCGCGGCATCAAGCGAGGAGGACGCCGACATCAGGATGCTGATCGCACCGCGTCCGCCGAGGCTTGCGACGGTTTCGATGGCGGCACGTTTTTCCTCGACCGAACGGTTGGAAATCAGGATGGATGCGGCGCGCGCCTCTTCCATCCGGGCCTTCACCTCCCGGTCGGTTTCCTTGGCGAGGGCTGCCTCGACCAATTCGAGGTTTTCCGCCGACGGCGAGCGCAAAACGGCATCAGCCGCCTGCAGACGAACGGTGCGGTCCGGGCTCAGCAGCGTCAGGCCGCCCATCGCCGAACGAATGACGCGGCGCAGATTGTTGTTGATCTTGAGCTTCACCATCGCCGCCTTCGGCGCTTCGCCGGCGCTTTCACCAGTCAGCGGATCGATCAGCGCAAAATTGGCGCCCGCGGCCTTGGTGATGAACACGGCACCATCGGATTTGCGGGCGTAAAGATCGCCCTCGCCAAACGCGTTGAGCGCCGGCACGACCCGCGGGTCCCCCGTCGCGGCGATCTGGCCGATCAGCTCTTCCGCCTGCTTGAAATCCGCCTTGCCGAGCTGGTCGATCAACGCCTTCGGATCGGACTGGGCAAACGAGGATGTGGCGATGGAAAGAAGGAGGAAAACGAGTGTGATGAAACGGATAAGCATTTTTTTGTCCCCGGTTGGCGGGCGGCTGTGTCTGAGGCCCCCTCAGCCGCCTGCCAGCACCTTTTCCTGACGGAACCGGCGTTACGACGAGGCAGACAAAGCACTACCCCCTCTGGCCTGCCGGCCATCTCCCCCACAAGGGGGGAGACACTTCGCGGCACCCGCCCGGGCTTCAATCGGCTTCGGCGGGTTGGCTGGGTTAAAGCCCTCCCCCTTGTGGGGAGGGTTGGGAGGGGTCTTGGACCCGACCGAGCGATCAGCTGCCCTTGCCGCCGCACTTGCCGGTGGCAACGTTGAAGTTGCCGCAGGACATCGGCTTGCGCCAATCGGAGATCAGGTCCTTGGAGTCCGGCAGGTAGTCCGACCACTCGTCGCCGACGACGGAGGGGGTCTGCTGAACGATTTCGAACTGGCCGTCGGCCTGGATTTCACCGATCAGCACCGGCTTGGTGATGTGGTGGTTCGGCATGACGGTCGAATAACCACCCGACAGGTTCGGCACGGAGACGCCGATGATCGAGTCGAGCACCTTGTCGGTGTCGGTGGTGCCGGCGGCCTCGACGGCCTTCACCCAGGCGTTGAAGCCGATATAGGCGGCTTCCATCGGGTCGTTGGTCACGCGCTTGTCGTTCTTGGTAAACGCATGCCAGGTCTTGATGAACTCGGCATTGACCGGGGCATCGACGGACTGGAAGTAGTTCCAGGCGGCGAGATGGCCGACGAGCGGAGCGGTATCGAGGCCGGCAAGTTCTTCTTCACCGACGGAGAAGGCAACGACCGGAATGTCTTCGGCCTTGATGCCCTGGTTGGCGAGTTCCTTGTAGAAGGGAACGTTGGCGTCACCGTTGATGGTCGAAACGACGGCGGTCTTCTTGCCGGCCGAGCCGAACTTCTTGATGTCGGTGACGATCGTCTGCCAGTCGGAATGGCCGAACGGCGTGTAGTTGATCATGATGTCCTCTTCCTTGACGCCCTTCGACATCAGGTAGGCCTTCAGGATCTTGTTGGTCGTCTGCGGATAGACGTAGTCGGTGCCGGCGAGAACCCAGCGCTCAACGCCTTCGTTTTCGGCGAGGTAATCGACGGCCGGAATGGCCTGCTGGTTCGGAGCGGCACCGGTGTAGAAGATGTTGCGCGAGGATTCTTCACCCTCGTACTGGACCGGGTAGAAGAGGATGGAGTTCAGCTCTTCGAAGACCGGCAGGACGGACTTGCGCGAGGACGACGTCCAGCAACCGAATACGGCGGCGACCTTGTCCTGGGAAATCAGCTGGCGGGCCTTTTCGGCAAACAGCGGCCAGTCGGAGGCCGGATCGACAACGACGGCCTCAAGCTTCTTGCCGAGAACGCCGCCCTTCTTGTTCTGCTCTTCGACGAGCATCAGCATGGCATCCTTCAGCGTCGTTTCCGAAATTGCCATGGTGCCGGAGAGCGAATGCAGGACGCCGATCTTGATGGTATCGGCGGCGAATGCGCCGTGGAATGCCGTGGTGGACATGATGGCGGCGAGCATTGCGCCGCCAAGCTTCGTCTTGAAACTCATGGTTCGAACCCCTCTTCTTGTTCGTTTGCAACGCGCCTTGGATTGGCCGTTAACCGTTGCTTCACGAACTATCGGCTGCTGCACCGCAAAACGGCATACGTAAAATGACGTAAGCCAGGGGGCGAAAGGGGAAGTTTGCGCAGCCATCTGACCGGGAAGGCGGAACCCTCGGCCGCTTGCCGGAGTTGCCCCGGCGAAAATCGGGGACGCGGGGAGTGCATCATGGCATCGAGATCGGCATGCGGCGCCATTTCGGTGGTGGAACGGGTGAACAGGCTACTGGCCATCATCTGTTGTCCACGCCTTCCATCATATCCGCGGCATCAAGAAGTTCTTGCATTACAACGCCGACAGGGCACTGTTGGACCTTGGAGACGAGGCGTCTTGCAGCCGCAGGCATGCAGGGTCAGCCGGCGTTTGTGTTGCAGCGCGCTCGCGCGAATGTCTGAAGTCGCGCCACAACACAAGAGGAAAACAACCATAGGAGGATCCCCATGCCCACACCGCCCTTTCGTGCCGACCACGTCGGCAGTCTGCTGCGTCCACGTCGCATCGCCGAGGCCCGGCACGCCCATGCGCCGGCCGCCGAACTGCGCGCCATCGAGGATGCCGAAATCCCGTCCCTCATCAAGATGCAGGAGGATGTCGGCCTCAAGGTGGTGACCGACGGCGAAGCGCGCCGCGCCTACTGGCATTTCGATTTTTTGGGCATGCTCGACGGAATGGACATGGAGACGCGCGGAGAAGGCGTGCAATTCCACGGCACGCAGCTCCCACCGATCCACCCGGTGATCAACGGCAAGCTCGGCTTTCCCGCCGATCACCCGATGCTGGCGCATTTCACCTTCGTGAAAGAGCACACGCATGTCTGCCCGAAGATCTCCATTCCGGGGCCGTCCTGCGTGCACTTCCGGACCGACCCCGCCGATGTGCGGCCGCCCGAATACAAGGACCCGGACGTACTGTTCAGCGATATTGCCGAGACCTACAAACAGGCCGTCGCCGCCTTCTACGCCGTCGGTTGCCGTTATCTCCAGCTCGACGATATCTTCTTCGCCTACCTGTGCGATCCGAAGCAGCGCGACCTGCGCAAGGCCATGGGCCAGGATCCCGACTGGTTGATCGACCGCTATGCCTGGATGCTCGAGGAAGCGATCAAGGATCGTCCGTCCGACATGGTGATCGGCATGCACATGTGCCGCGGCAACTTCCGCTCCACGCATGTCGCATCCGGAGGCTACGATGCCGCAGCCGACGCGATCTTCAACAAGACCAGTGTCGATGTTTATTTCATGGAATATGACACCGATCGCGCCGGCGGGCTGGAGCCGCTCAAGCTTCTGCCCAAGGGCAAGAAGCGGGTCATGGCCGGCTTCATCACCACGAAGACGGGCGAATTGGAAGACCTGGATTCGCTGCGCCGCCATTTCGATGATGCAGCGAAGTTTGTCGACATGGACCAACTGGGCATTGCCCCGCAATGCGGCTTCGCCTCGACCGAGCACGGCAACGCCATCACCGAGGACGACCAGAGGCGAAAGCTTGAGCTGGTGGTCAAGACCGCCGAGACGATCTGGGGCGAAGCCTGAATGCTAACCTGAATACACAAGCGGTCTGCGCGCGACTGCGCTCGCAGGCCGCTTACAGACGGCCCTCAGTGCGGCCGGTCCCTGTTGATAAGGCAAGACCGGGAATTTCAGCGGTTTAACGAAACCGACGAACAACACCACGCGGGCCTGATCAGCCGAGCGCCCGCACCTCCCGCACACCGCGACCGAGCCTGCGGCGCAACAGAGTCCGCAAGGTCACGCCATCGGCATATCCGACCATGCCGGCGATCTCATCGGCGCTTTTGTCGCTGGTCTTCAGCAGATGCACCGCACGTTCGACGCGCAGATCCTGAAAATAGGAAAGCGGTGTCTTGCCAAGCACCTGCTGCAGACGGCGCGCCAGCGTGCGTTTGCTGGCGCCGACGGCATCGGCCGCATCGTCGAGCGAAAAACCTTCGGACAGCCGGTCCCGCGCCCAGCGTTCGAACTTCTCGACCACGGGATCGGCATGGGCGAGATGATCCGTAATAACATAGGCCGATTGCGCCGGCCGGTGGTCGACGATGAGATAGCGTGCCACGAGGTTTGCCAATTCCGGGCTCGCCTGGCGCACCAGCCAGAGCGCCAGGTCCACATGGCCGAGGGCCGCGCCGGCCGTGACCAGCGCACCGGACTTCACCAGCATCCGCCCATCCTCCAACCGGACAGTCGGATAACGCTGGCGAAAGAGCGGCGCAAGCCACCAGGTCGTGGTTGCCTTTTCCCGATTGAGCAGACCGGATTCGGCAAGCACGAAGGTTCCGATACAGGCGGCGGCAAGATTGATGCCACCGGCCCTTGCCTCCCTGAGTGCGGCTGCAGCATCCTGGACATCCGACCGCGCCAGCGCTGGCACAAGCAGATCCGGCGTCTTGTAGCCAATCGCCGGAACGACAAGCCAACCCTCTTTCGCCGGGGCTGGCATGGCCGAGACCGGAACGACAAGCCCCTGCGCCGTTCGCACCTCGCGTTGCATGCCAACGATCGAGACCTCGAAAGACGGCACGTCGAGCGCGAGCATGATGGTGAGTTCATTGGCGGTAGTGAGGACATCAAGGATGGACGAGAGCCCGGTGTCGAAGACGCCATCAAGGGCCAGGACCTGCAGTTTCATGGCAATATCCCTATCAAGACTGTCAATATTGACAATAGCAGAGTGCAGCAAGCTCCGCCATGATCCGGACATTGCAACAGGAACGCGCATGGCCATGACGTCACGACGATCGGTGAACAGCCGTTGCGAAGGTCGCGGGCTTGGCCCCATGAGCATCCATTTTCAGGACACTGCACCCGCGGCCATTGCGGTGATCACGGGAAAGCCACCGTGAAGACGACTAGCGATCCAGCCTCTCTCAACCCTCGGCACGATACGTCGCATCGGCTTTGATCCGCCACCCGTCTTTCGCCACGCGCGATCCTTGGATGTCGGTGGGTTCTGCTCGGCGCCTTCGTTTCCTGTTGTGACTCAATCTTGAACGCCGCCGGGAGACGGTCTCCCCGCAGGGAGTGTTATGTCATGCCATACGAGACTGTTTTTGCCGTCGCCCTTTTTGCCTTCGTCGGCTCTGTGTCGCCGGGGCCAAGCAATGTCATGCTGCTCGCCTCGGGCACCAATTTCGGCTTCTGGCGCACGGTGCCGCAGATCCTCGGCATTACCACCGGTTTTTCCACCGTGCTTCTCGCCGTCGGTTTCGGCCTCGGCGCCCTGATCACCGCCTGGCCGCCGATCGGTCTGGCGCTGAGGCTTGCCGGCGGCGCCTATCTTCTCTATCTCGCCTGGCGGATCGGCACATCCCGGACGATCTCGGACGGCCAGACAGACGCTGCACGACCCCTCACATTTCTGGAATCGGCGGCATTCCAATGGGTTAACCCGAAGGCTTGGATTGCAGCGACAACTGCAATGGCGGCCTATGCCAATGCGGACAATCCCTTTGCCTCGACCCTGCTGATCACGGCCGTGATCGCCATTGTCAACCTGCCGAGCGTTGCGGTCTGGGCAGGCTTCGGTATGGTCCTCCGCCAGGTACTCACGCAGCCGTCACGATTGAAATGGTTCAATATCGCCATGGGTTTGCTGCTCGTTGCGAGCCTCTGGCCGCTTCTCCGATAACAGTCGATATCGTATCGCCTCTCGGGACCGATGGAACCACACCGGGATTGGGAGCAACGGTGGTCATTCAACTGACCACCGTTCTGGTCCGAACAGCGATGATCGCTGCGCCTTTCCCATACACCAGTCCGCCGCACATTGACCGCATACCGGCCGATGAGGTTCGTCAGTTCGGCCGGTTTCGGAGTTTCTCCGCCTCGGCATAAAACTTCTTTTCCCATTCCTGGTGGTTATCCAGCCCCTCACGGATGAAGGGGGTGAAGATGGCCATATTCATCAGGCACCAGTTGACGAAGCGGGCCGGGAACTTCAGCGGCTTGACGAAATCGACAAACAGCACGACGCGGGTATGGTCGGTGTGGTTCCAGGCCTCATGCTCAAAGGCATCGTCGAAGATCAGCACCTTGCCCTCTTCCCAGTGGCAGATCTGGTCCTTGACGCGGATGGCAAGCTTGTCGCGCGGTTCCGGCACGATGAGCCCGAGATGCAGGCGCAGCACACCATTATAAGGGCCGCGATGGGCGGGAAGGTGTTTGCCCGGCTCGAAGATCGAGAACATTACCGTGGTCAGCCCGGGAATCTTCTGGCAGGCCTTCCAGGTTTCCGGGCAGGCGGCGATGTTCTGCTGCGATTTCACCCCGAAACCAAGCAGGAAGAAGGTCTTCCAGCCATTGTCCGTCGAGATCGTCTTCACGTCGGTGGAAATGTCCTGGAAGGAGGGCAGCTCGTTCTTGCGCAACAGGATCTTGTCGAGTTCGGCGCGGATAGCGGGTGCCGCCTTCTCGATGTCCGCCGCCCAGGGGAAGGTGGCGTTGTCATAGACGGGCGGATTGCCGAGCCTGGCATATTTGAAATTGAGCTTTTCCGCCCAGGCCACGATCCCCATGAAGAAGCGGGTGATGCGGCTGGGCCGGTCCATGGGCTGAATGCCCTCGGTCCCGAAAGTCTGTTCATTCGTGGAAATAGTGGCTGGAGACGGTTTCACGGGAGATCACGCATAATGAAGGTTGACGGGAGACGGCAGACGCCGCGGACGGCGCATCCGGTTGGTTCCATTTGCACTTCTGAGATTGGCGCAATTGCGGCGGCTTTCAAGGACCGGTGACGGCTTTGTGGCAGCCCGTAATGCGGCTTGCAAAATTCTGCCGAACCCTGGAAAGTGCACAATCGATCAGCATGCACAAAAGGACAGCATGGCGCATGGCAGCGCGGCAACGCATCATTCCCGTCCGGCGCGAATATAACCGCTGGGTCGCAAACCAGACGCTGGAAGATTATGCGCTGCGTTTTACCGCCAAGAGCGCGCGGCGCTTTTCGTCCAACCGCATTTCGCACACCGCGATCGGCGCGATTTCCTTTCTGGCGCTGGAAGCGATCGGCGGCACCATCACGCTCTCCTACGGCACGACGAATGCCTTTTTCGCGATCCTGACGGCAGCGGTCGCCATGCTGATTGTCGGCCTGCCGATCAGCCGTTATGCCATCCGCCATGGGGTCGATATCGATCTCCTCACCCGTGGCGCAAGCTTCGGTTACATCGGCTCGACGCTCACCTCGCTGATCTATGCGAGCTTCACCTTCATGCTGTTTGCGATCGAGGCCTCGATCATGACGGCGGCGCTGGAACTGGCGCTCGGCATTCCGCCCTGGCTCGGCTACATGATCAGCGCCGTGGTGGTGATCCCGCTCGTCATCTACGGCGTGCAGCTGATTTCCCGTTTCCAGCTGATGACACAGCCCTTCTGGATCATCCTCAACGTCCTGCCGTTCATTTTCATCGCCTTCGTCGACTGGGAAAAATTCGATCTCTGGCGCAGTTTTGCCGGCATCAACCATTCGAATGCCCATGCCGGACAGGCCGCCCCCTTCAACATCGTGGAATTCGGCGCTGCCTCCGCCGTCATCCTGGCGCTGATGCCGCAGATCGGCGAGCAGGTGGACTTTTTGCGTTTCCTGCCGCCGGAAGGACAGCAGAAATGGCGCCACCGCTTCGCCGTTTTCCTCGCCGGTCCCGGCTGGGTGGTGGTAGGCGTGCCGAAACTCTTGGCGGGGTCCTTCCTCGCCGTGCTGACGCTGTCGATGGGCGTTCCGGCACGCGAGGCCGCCGATCCGGCGCATATGTATCTCGCCGCCTTCGGTTACATGATCCCGAACGACACCGCCGCCCTGTTGCTGATGGCCGCTTTCGTGGTCGTGTCGCAGTTGAAGATCAACGTGATGAACGCCTATGCGGGGTCACTCGCCTGGTCGAACTTCTTCTCGCGGCTGACCCACAGCCATCCGGGCCGTGTCGTCTGGCTGATCTTCAACGTGGCAATTGCGCTGCTTCTGATGGAGCTTGGCATCTACCGCCTGCTGGAAGCGACGCTCGGTATTTTCTCGATCATCGCCATGGCCTGGCTCTGCACCATTTCGGCGGATCTTTTCATCAACAAACCGCTCGGCCTGTCGCCCCCCGGCATCGAGTTCAAGCGCGCCCATCTCTACGACCTGAACCCGGTCGGCCTCGGTTCGATGTTCGGATCGGCAGCGATTGCGCTCACCGCCCATTTCGGCGCCTTCGGTCCGCTGTTGGCTTCGCTCTCCACCTACCTCACACTCTCGGCCTTCCTGCTTTCGCCGCTGATTGCCTGGGGTACGAAGGGAAAGTTCTATCTGGCGCGCAAGCCGCGTTATGCCTGGAAGAACCAGACCTCGATCACCTGCTCCATCTGCGAGCATCCGTTCGAGCCGGAGGACATGGCCTGGTGCCCTGCCTATGCGGCGCCCATCTGTTCGCTCTGCTGTTCGCTGGACAGCCGCTGCCACGACATGTGCAAACCGAAGGCGCAGATGAAGGCGCAGATCGGCAGCGTGGCAAGGTCGTTCCTCTCCGACAGCATCGTCGAACGGCTGATGACTCGGCTTGGCCGTTATGCGCTGACCGCCGTCATCTCGATTTCCCTGATCGGCGGCATTCTTGCGATGATCGCCTACCATGTCGGCGAAGCGGCCCCTGCCAATGCCGAGGTGATCTACGGCACGGTGCTGATCGTCTTTTTCGTCTTTGCCATCATCGCCGGCATCGTCTCCTGGTTCTATGTGCTCGCCCATGACAGCCGGGTGGTGGCGGAAGAGGAATCCTCACGCCAGAACACGCTGCTCTTGAAGGAAATCGCCGCGCACAAGAAGACGGATGCGGCACTGCAGAAAGCGAAGGAGGTGGCCGAAGCCGCCAACCGCGCCAAGAGCCGGTACGTGGTGGGCTTGAGCCACGAGTTGCGCACGCCGCTCAATGCCGTGCTCGGTTATGCGCAGATCCTCGAACGCGACGACAGCATTCCAACGCCCCGCCAGTCGGCGATCAAGGTGATCAAGCGCTCGGCAGACCATCTGTCGGGCCTGATCGACGGGCTGCTGGATATTTCCAAGATCGAGGCCGGCAAGCTGCAGGTCTATTCGAACGAGATCAACATCCACGATTTCCTCGACCAGATCATCGAGATGGTCCGCCCGCAGGCGCAGGCGAAGGGGCTCGATTTCATCCATGAGCGTGCCCGCAACCTGCCGCATTATGTGCGAAGCGACGAGAAGCGGCTGCGGCAGATCCTCGTCAACCTGCTCTCCAACGCCATCAAGTTCACCGAAACCGGCAGTGTCCGCTTCAAGGTGGATTACCGCAGCCAGGTGGCAACCTTCACCATCGCCGATACCGGCCGCGGCATTGCCGAGAAGGATATTTCGCGCATCTTCGAGCCGTTCCAGCGCGGCGAGGCCGATAATGTGCGGCCGATGCCGGGGCTCGGCCTCGGCCTCACCATCACCCGACTTCTGACCAATACGATGGGTGGCGAAATCTCGGTCGAAAGCCGCAAGGACGAGGGTTCCACCTTCAAGGTGCGCCTGCTTTTGTCCGCCATCGACCGCGCAAGCACGCTGCCGGCGGCAGAGAAGAAGATCATTTCCTACACCGGCGCACGCCGGACCATCGTTGTGGTGGACGACAACGAGGACCACCGCGACCTGATGCGCGAGGTGCTGGCGCCGATGGATTTCGTCGTGCTGACCGCCAAGGACGGACCGGACTGTTTGACGCTCATCGAAGGCGTAAAGCCGGATCTTTTCCTCGTCGATATCCGCATGCCCGGCATGAACGGCTGGCAGCTGGTCGAAAAACTGCGCGAAGGCGGCCAGACGGCACCGATCCTGATGTTGTCTGCCAATATCGGCGATGGCGCCTCGACGGTGCGCGCCGGCGACGGGCACAACGACACGCTGGCAAAACCCGTCGATATCCGCCAGCTCTCCGATAAGCTCGCCGTGCATCTCGGCCTTTCCTGGATCCATGAGGGGGAGCGGCTGCCGGATGCACCGGTTACCAAACCCGTCCTCGTCAGCCCTGGGCCGCGGCACCTGCAGGATCTGATCGAACTCGGCGAAATCGGCTATATCCGCGGCATCGAGGCGAAGCTGGCGGAGATTTCCCGCGAGCCCGTTCACCAGGCCTTTGCGCAGGAAGCGGCCAGCTATGTTCAAGCTTTCGACCTGACAGGCTATAGGACATTCCTCAACCGATTCACCGAGGAGAGGATCATCGGCGATGTCTGACCTGGCCAAGCCCCGCGACATCGTTCTTCTGGTCGATGACAGCCCGGAAGCGCTGGGATTTTTGACCGAGGCGCTGGAGGCCTCCGGTTTCTCCGTGCTGATCGCCACCTCCGGCCAGTCGGCGCTCAACATCGTCGACCGTATCACGCCGGACCTCATCCTGCTCGATGCGGTGATGCCGGCGATGGACGGTTTCACCACCTGCCGGCGGCTGAAGGCGAACCCGGCGGTGGCGCAGGTGCCGGTGATCTTCATGACCGGGCTGACCGAAACGGAACATGTCGTGCATGCACTGGATTCCGGCGGCGTCGATTATCTGACGAAGCCGATCAACATCGACGAACTGCGTGCCCGCATCCGCGTGCATCTCACCAATGCCCGTTCCGCCCAGAGCGCCCGCGTGGCGCTCGATGCCGCCGGCCGGCACCTGCTGGCGGTCAAGGGCAATGGCGGTCTGCACTGGTCCACCCCGCAGGCGACCCGGCTGATCAACTCGGCGATCGGCCGCGATGACGGGCTTGATCTGGTGATCCGCCAGATCGCCACCTGGATGGGCGGGCGCGACGGTCCCGGTTTCTCCCGCGATGCCGCCTTTTCCTTCCAGCAGGAAGGTGTGGAGACCAGCCTGCAGTTCGCCTATCTCGGCGCGATCGGCCCGGACGAATATCTGTTCCGCGTCACCGGCGCCGGCAATCGGCCGGGCGATGCCGTGTTGCGCGAGCATTTTGCCTTGACGACCCGCGAATCCGAAGTGCTTCTGTGGATCGCCAAGGGCAAGTCGAACAAGGATATCGGCGATATCCTGGGCCTGTCGTCGCGTACGGTGAACAAACATCTCGAACAGATCTACGTAAAGCTCGGCGTGGAAAATCGCGCTTCGGCCGCCGTCAAGGCGGCCAATGTGCTGCACGAGGTGTGAGGCACCGCCCGTTGCGTCGAGCACCGTTTGACCTGGGTCATCGGCCGGACCGGGCCTGTCGACCCGTTCGATCGTGAGGCCACCGGCCTCGACCAAATCCACCGAAACCCAATCTTGAGGACAGGTCATGGACCGTTTCGTCATCATTTCCGGCTGTTCGGGCGGCGGAAAATCGACGCTTCTGGAGGAGTTGCGCCGCCGCGGTTACCCAACGGTCGAGGAACCCGGCCGACGCATTGTTGCCGACGAACTGGCGCGCGGCGGAAACGCCCTGCCCTGGACGGACATGGCCGCGTTTGCCCGCCGCGCCATGACCCTTGCGCTTGAGGACCGTCGCAGCGCTGCCGGCAGGCAAGGCCTCGTCTTCTTTGATCGCAGCCTCATCGATGCTGCGGTCGCTCTCGCGCATGTCACCGGCGACGATGTGCTCACGCCGCTGCAGACCATACATCGGTATCACCGGATGGTGTTTCTGACACCGCCCTGGCCGGAAATCTATGTCGGCGATGCCGAACGCCGCCACGGGTTTGAGGATGCGGTCGAGGAATATCGCAGGCTGGAAGCCGCTTACCCTGCCCTGGGTTATGCCATCATCGTCCTGCCGAAAGCGCCCGTGGAAGCCCGGGCGGAATTTTTGCTTCACACGCTGGCCAGGCAGGCGTAACGTGCCAGTCCTGAAGCGGGATAGAACCGGCAATCACGGCAGTTTCAGTTCTTGTTGACCATTCTGCATCAATTATATTTCAGAACTTCATAAAATACATATTTCTTATGTTTGGTCGTATTAAATGACCTTACATTGGCAGCTGGGCAGCGGACGAAAGTCCTGTATTGGATGAAGAGGCACCCTCGAACCCATGAAAGCAGATCATTGCTTGGAGCAGAACAACGACGACCTTGAGGTCATCCATCTGTTGAGCGGCCAATGCCTGGTGTCGAATGACGTCAACACGATCTTCAGCACCGTCCTGGGCTCCTGCGTCTGCGCCTGCATCTACGATCCCGTCCGGGCCGTGGGGGGCATGAACCACTTCGTATTGCCAAACGGCGGCAAGGACGCACCCTCCGCTCAACGACACCGTTACGGTGATGTGGCGATGGCCAGTCTTGTCGCGGGTCTGTGCCGTCGCGGCGCGCGGCGCGAGCGGCTCGTGGCCAAGCTGTTCGGTGGGCGCCTGAGAGACGACAGCAGCAGCAATCCCGGCGCGCTGAACGCCGACTATGCCAAAAACTTCCTGCAGTCCAACGGCATCAAGCTGGTCGAAGCCCATCTCGGCGGCAATGTCGCCCGCTGGGTGACCTTCCATCCCGCGACCGGCAGGACGAGCCTCCGAGAAACGGAGGATTTCACGCCTCTTTCCGGCATAAGCCGGGAGGTCGCCCGATTGCCGCAACGGGCGTTCTGATCCACAGACATTGCCGAAAGACATTTCCGAATGATCAGAGCCGGAACGAACGCCTAGGTTCGCGGCGCCGGCCGTGTCGGCTTGGCCGAAGCAGCCGGTACCGCTGCCGTGGTTGCCGGTGCACCCCAGACGGAAATCGGCTGCCCGTCCTTCGTCAGCACCCGCGCATCATAAAGGGTGAGCGACGCCTCGAACTGCGTGAGATCCGAGCAACGCTGGATGATGCCGCCGATATAGCTGATGCAGCTGCTGGCATTGCCCGGCACCGAGCCGGTCGCCCAGTCCTTCACGATACCATCCGGTCCGACGAGGAAATAGGACAGCCGGTTGTTGCTGCTGACCGACGATGTGCCGACCAGGCCGCCGAAATCGGTACCGGTCTCGGTGCGGGCGGAGGGCGCCATGTGGCGATAGATGGTCATTCCGTTGGCAAGCGGCATCGAGCCAAGCAGCGGGCCGAAGGTTGCCCTGTCATTGCCGGCAAGCCGCTCCATGGGCGAGGTGCCGAGGCTGGCGACCTCAGCGTAAGGTTTGCCCAGCGCATAACTGGTGAAGGAACGGTTGGCCGCCGTTTCGGCCTTTTGGGCAACCTGAGTACAGCCGGACAGGCCAGCCAGCGCAACCATGACCGCAAGCACTGCTGAACGCACGGATGTTCCCCCTGACGCGCGGTGCCCGCGCAACCATTGATGCCTCGTTTCGAATGTCGATGATGTCGCCGGTCTTGGCAAGAGGTCGCGGACCGGCCGCAAGGTCAGCCTGAGATCAAAAAAGACGCGGCGACCACCGCGGAGAGGAAAAAAAGAAGCCCGGTGCGAAACCGGGCTTCCTCTCAGATCGATGATGATGATCCGGATGGATCTTACATCTGGAAGTAGCTGTACTTGCCGTCCGGGCCCTTCTTCCACTCGTACATGACATAGTCCGGACGGGTGATGTCGCCCTTCTTGTCGAAGCCGATGTCGCCGATGGCGGTCTTGAACGGACCCTTGGCCTTCATGGCTTCCGCAACCTTGGTCGGATCGTTCGTCTTGGCGGCCTTGGCGGCGTCAGCGAAGATCTGCATCGCGGCGTAGGAATAGAGCGTGTAGGCTTCCGGCTCGAAACCAGCCTTGCGGAACTTCTCGACGAGGTCCTTGGCGTTCGGGTTCTGGCGCGGATCCGGCGGGAAGGTCATCAGCGTGCCGTTGACGGCGTCGCCGGCGATCGACGCCAGTTCGTTGGAGGTGATGCCGTCGCCCGACATCAGCGGCGCCTTGACGCCCTGGTCGGCCATCTGGCGCATCAGAAGACCGGCTTCGGTGTGCAGGCCGCCGAAGTAGACAACGCCAACGCCGGCATTCTTCATCTTGGAGATGAGGGCCGAGAAGTCCTTGTCGCCAACGGTGATGCCTTCGTAGATGACTTCCTTGACGCCCAGCGCGTTCATCGCCTTCTTGGTTTCGTCAGCGAGGCCCTGGCCGTAGGTGGTCTTGTCGTGAACGACGGCAACCGGTACGCCCTTGAACTTTTCGGAGATATACTTGCCGGCGACAGCGCCCTGCTGGTCGTCACGGCCGCAGGTGCGGAAGGTGTTCCACAGGCCGCGATCGGTGAACTTCGGGTTGGTCGAAGCCGGCGTGATCTGCACGATGCCGTTTTCGGCATAAACTTCCGATGCCGGGATCGAAACCGACGAGTTGAAGTGGCCAACCACGAACTTCACGCCGTCAGCGACGAACTTGTTGGCAACCGAGACGCCCTGCTTCGGGTCGGACACGTCGTCGCCGAGCACGATCTTGATCTTTTCGCCGTTGATGCCGCCGGCAGCATTGATGTCGGCTGCAGCCTGTTCCGCACCCTTCTGGAGCTGTGCGCCGAAGGCTGCGTTCGGGCCGGTCAGAGGACCGGCAACGCCAATGATGACGTCGGCCCAAGCAGAACCGCTGAACGCCATGACGGCCGTCAGCGCGACTGCTGAGAGAAGAGACTTCTTCATAATGATACTCCCAGTTTTTTGAGCGGGTCGGTGTAAAGACCGAACGCAAGACCCACCACCCCTGCGCCGGTAACTGGTTCCCTTGTCTGGGCAAACGCCCAGTCTGATTGGTTGCAATCTGAGGCCGAAAACCTCAGACTGTCAATTCTTCTTCTTCCAAGAGAACATGCTGCTTCTGTCGTAGAGCCAGTAGTAGTTCTCCACCATCTGGTTGGTACGGCGCTGCCGGAAACCGGCAATCGCGAACACAAGAAGCAGCACGACATCAATGAGATAATAACCGAGGCTGAGGAACGGCCCCTGGAACAGCGAAAAGTGCAGGAAGCGCATCAGAACGCCGAGCAGCAGCACGTAGCCGAACACCAGTGGCAGTTCCTTCCAGCCTTCCGCAACCGCACGGCCGGTGCGCCAGGCGGTCCAAAGACCGATCATCAGCACGATGAAGCGCAGCACATAACGGGCGCCGGTATCGGTTTCAAAGAAAAGACCTTGCATGTCATCGTCTCCCTGATGCCGGCATCAATGCCGTCCGCCTTCGAGATAGGCGGCGCGCACTTCCGGATTAGCAAGCAGTTCCCTGCCCGATCCGCTCATGGTCACCTTGCCATTCACCATCACATAGGCCCGGTGCGACAATTTCAGTGCCGCAAAGGCATTCTGCTCGACGAGAAAGACGGTCAGCCCCTCTTTCTCGTTCAACACCTTGATCGCCTCGAAGATCTGCTTGACGATCAGCGGTGCGAGACCCAGCGACGGCTCGTCCAGCAGCAGCAGCTTCGGGCGGGCCATCAACGCACGACCGATCGACAGCATCTGCTGCTCGCCGCCCGACAGCGTTCCGCCGCGCTGGCTCTGGCGCTCCTTCAGACGCGGGAAAAGCGCGAAGATCTTCTCCACGTCCTCGTCGAAATATTTCAGGTTGTCGAGACCGGCGCCCATCTGCAGGTTCTCGTAGACGGTCATGCGCGGGAAAATGCGCCGGCCTTCCGGAGACTGGGCGATGCGGCGGCGCGCGATCAGGTGCGTCGGCATCTTGGTGATGTCGGTGCCGTCGAACACGACGGAGCCGTTGCGGGCCTGCGGGCTGCCGCAGATCGTCATCATCAGCGTCGATTTTCCGGCGCCGTTGGCGCCGATCAGGCTGACGATCTCGCCCTTGTTGACATGCACGTCGACGCCGGCAAGCGCGCGGATGCTGCCATAATAGGTCTCGACGCCCGAAACCGTCAGGAGAGGTTCTGCATGGGGATTAGCGTTGGCGGACATCAGTGCGAGCCCCCGTCGAGTTCTTCATGCATCACTTCTTCCAGCTCGTCGTCATCGACACCGAGATAGGCGGCAATGACTTTCGGATCGTTCTTCACATGGTCCGGCGTGCCATCGGAAATCTTCTGGCCGTATTCCAGAACGACGACATGGTCGGAGATCTCCATGACCACGGACATGTCGTGCTCGATCAGCAGGATCGAGGTTCCGGTCTCGTCACGGATGCTGTTGAGCAGCGTGTTGAGGGCAAGCGATTCCTTCGGGTTGAGACCAGCGGCCGGTTCGTCGAGGCACAGAAGTTCCGGACCTGTGCACATGGCGCGTGCAATTTCCAGCCGGCGTTGGGCGCCATAGGGAAGATCGCCAGCCGGATCGTCGGCGCGGTCGATGAGATCGGCCTTTTCCAGCCACTGGCGGGCAAGCTCGATCGCCCCATCGGCCTCGCGCTTGTAGGAACCGAGTCCGAGCAGGCCCATGATCGTGTAACCGGAGGCCTTCATCAGCTTGTTGTGCTGGGCAACCAGCAGGTTTTCCAGAACCGTCAGGCCGGAGAACAGCCGGATGTTCTGGAAGGTACGGGCCACCTTCGCCTTTTTGGTGATCTCGAAATCCGACAGACGTTCGAGCAGAAACTGATCGCCGTCCTTCTGGGTCAGCGTGATCATGCCCATGGTCGGTTTGTAGAAGCCGGTGATGCAGTTGAAGACGGTGGTCTTGCCCGCGCCGTTCGGACCGATCAGCGCGGTGATTTCGCCGCGCTTGGCCTCCAGCGACAGGTCGTTGATCGCCATCAGCCCGCCAAACCGCATCGACAGATGCTCGACCTTCAGAATGGTATCGCGTGTCATCGTGGTGTTTCCGGGGGTCATCAGCCATGACCCTCCTTGGTGAAGCTTCCGGAGACGGCCTTGCGTTCCTTGAGGAAGGCCGTCGGTTCACGCGAGCCGACGAAACCGCGCGGCTTGAACAGCATGACCGCAACCATGGCCAAGCCGAAGAGCAGCATGCGGTAAAGTTCGGGCGTGAAATCCGGACCGAAGACGTGTTTCAGGAATTCCATCTCACGCAGCAGTTCGGTACCACCGATCATCACCACCGCGGCGATTGCGATGCCGGTCAGCGATCCCATGCCACCGAGAACGACGATGGCAAGGATGACCGCCGATTCCAGGAAGACGAAGCTTTCCGGCGATACAAAGCCCTGGCGTGCGGCAAAGAAGGAACCGGCAAAGCCGCCGAACATGGCGCCGATGGCAAAGGCCGTCAGCTTGGTCTTGACCGTATCGATGCCGAGCGAACGGCAGGCGATCTCGTCCTCGCGCAAGGCTTCCCAGGCGCGGCCGATCGGCATGCTGCGCAGCTTGATCGTCACGTATGCGGTGATCAGGCAAAGCGCCAGGATCACGTAGAACAGGAAGATCTTGTAATAGGCAGACGACATCGGCAGGCCGAACACCTTGGCGAAATTGTTGTCCGCCCCGACATCAAAGGACCAGATGCCGAAAATCGAGGCTTTCGCAATGCCGGAAATGCCGGCGGTCCCGCCTGTCACATCCGACCAGTTCATCAGCACGAGGCGGATGATCTCACCGAAGGCGAGTGTGACGATGGCGAGGTAGTCGCCACGCAGACGCAGGACCGGAAAGCCGAGAATGATGCCCCAGAAGGCGGCCAGGATGCCGGCGAGCGGCAGAAGCAGCCAGAAGGACAGCCCAAACGTATCCGACAGCAGCGCGTAGGAATAGGCACCGACGGCGTAGAAGGCGACGTAACCGAGGTCGAGCAGACCGGCGAGGCCAACAACGACGTTGAGACCCCAGGCCAGCATCACGTAGATCAGGATCTGGATGCCAAAATTGTCGACGAATTTCAGCGAGCCCTGCACGCCATACAGGCTGACGACGATCGGCGGGTAAAGAACCAGCGCCAGCATGGAGAGTTTCAGGAAGTTCTTGTGGAAGAACCCCTTGTCGTCGGAGACTTCCGGAATGCCGGCCTTCGCCTTGGACAGCTTGCGGCGGTCGAGGCGCGGCTTGACGAACCCGACGATCAGGAAACGGCCGACGGCGGCAACCAGAACGAAGATGGCCAAAAGCCCCCAGCGCGTGCGCCAGACCAGCGCATTGTCGATGTTCTGGTAGGTTTCGATCCCGACGTAAAGAAGGAACATGCCAAACGCCAGAACGCCGGCAAAGAGACCTTCCCTGACGGCCTGGGCCATCACGCCCGGTGCCGTTTCATTGGCAGAAGAGTTTGTGTTCGGCATGGAGTTACACCTTCTCCACTTCGGGACGACCGAGGATGCCGGTCGGCTTGAAGATCAGCACGAAGGCCAGAATGGCGAAGGTCGCCACGTCCTTGTATGCAATGGAGAAATAAGCGGACCAAAGGGATTCGATCAGGCCGATCAGCAAACCGCCCAGAACAGCACCCGGCAGAGAGCCGATGCCGCCGAGAACGGCTGCGGTGAAGGCCTTCACGCCAGGGATGAAGCCATCGGCAAACGAGGCGACCCCATAATACATGAGGTACATCGTGCCGGCGACGGCAGCCAGCGCCGCACCCATGATGAAGGTGATGGAGATCGTCCGGTCGACGTCGACACCCAGCAGCGCCGCCATCTTGCGGTCCTGTTCGGTGGCACGCTGGGCACGGCCGAGCGGCGTCTTGTTGACGATGTACCAGAAGACGGTGAGCAGCACAGCCGTTACGACGACGATCACCAGCTGTTTCAGCGAAACGGTCACATCACCGAAATGATAGACATCGTTGATCAGCGGCGGGATCGGCTTGTTGCGCGGTCCCTGGGTCACCTGAATGAAGTTCGACAGCACGATCGACATGCCGATCGCGGTGATGAGCGGCGCCAGGCGGAACGAACCACGCAGGGGCCGGTAGGCCACACGTTCGATCGTCCAGTTCCACAGGCTCGTCACCAGCATCGCGACAACCATCATGATCAGCAAAGCGAGCGCAACCGGCACGCCAGCGATGAAGGATGTCAGGACAAGGAAGGCGATCAGCGCGGCAAAGCCGCCGAGCATGAAGATATCACCATGGGCAAAGTTGATCATGCCGATGATGCCATAAACCATCGTATAGCCGATCGCGACCAAACCATAGATGGATCCAAGAGTCAGCCCGTTCAGGAGCTGCTGGATGAAATACTCCATAATTTTCCCCCGGACGCGATCTGCAGGAACGTCAGTCGCGCCTCTTGTATGTGTGGCCCTTATGGGTTCTTCGGTGTTGGAAATTTCATACCGCTTTCATCCGAAAAGGGAAGTCAAAATGATGTATTGACGTCATTTACCCCCAACCGAACCGGAAACTGGCGCAAAACAGACCAAAGAACCTAGAAAATCAGCATAAAACGCCCAAAAAGCCGCCGTTTCACGCTTGACGCATCAACGAACCGGATGGATCGAACAGCGGTTCGAGCGTCAGCACGGCATTGTGCATCTCGCCCAGGATCTCGATCTGCCAGCCCGTTTCGACCATGGCATGTGCCTTCGGAACGTAACCGAGGGCGACCGAACAAGCGGATGCATGGGCATAACCACCGGATGTCACCCAGCCGACCACAGCGCCGTTCAGGAAGATCGGTTCGTCGCCCAGCACGTCGGCATCCGTCGCATCAACGACGAAGGTGACGAGCCTCAACGTTCCGCCGGAGAGCTTTTCTTCGATCGCCGCCATCTTGCCGATGAAATTCGCCTCCTTCTTCAGCGACACGAATCGCCCGAGCCCCGCCTCAAGCGGCCCGTACAGCGGGCGGTATTCACGCGACCAGCTGCCATAGGATTTTTCCAGCCGCAGCGCGTTGAGCGCCCGGAGACCAAAAAGCCGGATGCCGTGCGGCCTGCCCGCCTCCATCAGGAGATCGAACACATATCGCTGGTATTCCGGCCGCATCCACAGCTCGTAGCCGAGATCGCCCGTATAGCTGACCCGGCCGATCAGCACCGGCGCCATGCCGAGATCCAGTTCCCGGATCGCCATGAAAGGGAAAGCCTCGTTGGAAAGGTCGTCATGTGTCAGGCCCTCTAGCACGGCACGCGCCTTGGGCCCTGCAACCGCCAGCCCGACAAGGCTCAGGCCCAGCGGATTGATCTCCACCGAGCCGTCGTCCGGCAGATGGCTCTCGAACCAGCGCATGTGGTAGTCCTCGGCAATACCGGAGCCGATCAGCAGGAAATCGTCGTCGTCCAGATTGGCCAGCGTGAAGTCGCCGATCAGCTTGCCGGCCTCGTTCAGCATCGGCGCCAGCGCCATCTTCCCGGCCGGCGGGATTTTTCCCGCCAGCAGATGGTCCAGCCAGTCGGCTGCGCCTTCGCCGCTCACCGAATATTTGGCAAAGCCAGATGTCTCCATCAGGCCGACGCCGGCACGCACCGCTTTGGCTTCCGCCCCAACATGCTCGAAATCCGTCGAACGGCGCCAGGAGAAACGGTCTTCCACGCCCGGTGGCGCGAACCATAGCGGCGTCTCCAGCCCATAGGATGCACCGAACACAGAGCCTTCCGCCTTCAGCCGGTCATAGATCGGCGTCGTCAAAAGCGGGCGTGCCGCCGGCAGTTCCTCGTTCGGATAACGGATCGAGAAACGGCGCGAATAGTTTTCGCGCACCTTGGCATTGGTATAGGCAAGCGTCGCGTAATCGCCATAACGGCAGACATCCATTGCAAAGACGTCAAACCCCGGATCGCCCTCGATGATCCAGTTGGCAAGCGCCAGCCCCACGCCGCCGCCCTGGCTGAAGCCGGCCATGACCGCGCAGGCCGACCAGAAATTCGTCATGCCGCGCACCGGCCCGACCAGCGGATTGCCGTCCGGCGAAAAGGTGAAGGGGCCGTTGATGATCTTTCTGATGCCGGCATTGTTGAAGGCGGGGAAATGCCGGAAGCCGACCTCCAACTCGTTGGTGATGCGTTCCAGATCCTCCGCCAGAAGCTCGTGGCCGAAACTCCAGGGCGTTTCGATCGGCGACCAGGGGCGGCAGTCCTTTTCGTAGGTGCCCATCAGCATGCCGTTGCGTTCCTGGCGGATATAGATCTCGCCGTCGAAATCGACGCAATGCATCAGTTCCTTGCCGGTGCGGCGGTTGAAATCGACCACTTCGTCCATGTCTTCGGTGATGAGATACATGTGCTCCATGGCAAGCACCGGCAGTTCCAGCCCGACCATGCGGCCGACTTCGCGCGCCCAGAGCCCCGCCGCATTCACCACGTGTTCGGCAAAGATCTCGCCCTTGTCGGTGATCACCCGCCAGGTGCCGTCCGGTGTCTGGCTGAGCGCCTCCACCTTGGTGTGCAGGTAGATTTCGGCACCGTTCTTCCTGGCCGATTTGGCATAGGCATGTGTGGTGCCATAAGGATCGAGATGGCCCTCATGCGGATCGAAGACGGCACCGACGAACTGTGTCGGGTCAAGCAGCGGCATCATCTCATAGGCTTCGTCCGCAGAAATCAGCCGCGCTTCGCCGCCGGCATATTTTCCCTTGGCAAGCAGCGACTTCATCCAGTCGAACCGCTCGGGCGTCGCTGCCAGCATCAGGCCGGAGGTCATGTGCAGGCCGATATCCTGGCCAGAATAGGCCTCGATCTCCTTATAGAGTTCGACCGTGTATTTCTGCAGCTTGGCAACGTTCGGATCACCGTTGATGGTGTGCATGCCGCCTGCCGCATGCCAGGTGGAACCGGAGGTGAGTTCGGAGCGCTCGACGAGAACCACGTCCGTCCAGCCAAACTTGGTGAGATGGTAGAGCACCGAACAGCCGACGACCCCACCGCCGATCACGACAACCCTGGCATGACTCTTCATCCGCATACACTCCCTTGGCCGAACCGGTTTGGCTGGAGCCTAGAGGCAGGTGATGACAGGCAATAGTCGTTTTCGCGAAAGAAGTTGTGCCGTTTGCGGCATGGCAGGGCGGGTATCGGGCATTTGTCAGAGTGCAGCGTAAAGCCAACCGCATGGCTCAGACGGCGCTCAGCAAACCACCACGCTGAGATAATCGGGAGAAGCGAGCCTTTGAAGCATGGCATCGCGAGTAACGATGGGTACGCGGCGGATTCGCGCCGTCGCAATCAGATAACAATCGCCTGGGTCCTTGTGACCGGTATCGACCACAACGGATGCTGCTTCGCAGGCGATCTTCTGTTTTATTGGAACGAGCGTTGCGCCGGTTGCAGCAATGGCTTGTGAGAACCATCTCGAAGCCGTGTTGGCACCCAAATTCGGTGGGTCCCGGTGAGCAGGCTTGTGAGATGCGATCGACAACTCCCACGCCGTAATCGGGGATACGAGAAGACCGCCCGCGTCGCGAGCATCGGTGATGGCAAGCAGCGCCTCTTCGGACAGCCTTTCGACAGAGGTCACGAGCCAGAAAAGCGCGTGCGTGTCAAGCAGGACGCCGGCCATCCACTCAACGTCTGGTTCGTGCCGCGCTTGACTGCGGCTGAGGACGTGCCAGCACCTGCTCGGCAATCGGCTTCGTCAGATCGATGTCACCAGCCACCTCCAGCTTCGACGGTTTCATTGAGTTTGCTCCGCGCACCTCAACGAAGCGACCGTTGCGCGGATCGCGCACTACCCACTTTCCCGTAGCTTCCCGTCTGATATCGGCTTTTGTCATTCTATGATTATAGACCGAGAATGCGCGAAATTCTACCTGCAGATGATCCAACAGGATTGGGCTTTCGCAGACGCAAAGCACCCCCATCCCTTCCCCCTCCCCGCGCGCCGGTCTATCATGAGCGTTTGATCACCCACCGGAGTTGAAGACCCTTGAGCGTAGCCTTCACCAAGGAAGACAGTGCAGAGACCGCCGCAGAAACCATCCTGCCCGAACGGGTCATCTCTCAGCATCCCAATCTCGTCACCGAAGAGGGGTTGAAGGCGCTGGAGCGGGATCTGGCGTTGGCGCGCGCTGCTTTCGAGGCGGCGCAGGCGGTGGACGATGTCAACGAACGCCGGCGCCAGTCGGCCGGACCTGCCCGCGATATCCGGTATCTAGTGGAGCGTCTGCGCACCGCCGAACTTCGCCCGGCGCCCACATCGCAGGAGGTGGTTGCCTTTGGTAGCACGGTGCGGTTCGAGCGTGAGGACGGGCGCGTGCAGACCTATCGCATCGTCGGCGAGGATGAGGCCGACCCGAAGGCCGGCAGCGTCTCCTATGTCTCGCCGGTTGCCCAGGCGCTGCTTGGCAAGACGGTCGGCGCTCTGGTGACGGTTGCGGGCCAGGAGTTGGAGATCCTGGCGATTTCCTGAGCCTCCGCAGATCCGCCAGCCCCCTCCCCGGCCCCGGACATCAGGCAGTACGAAGAAAGATCCGGCTGAGCAGCTCCGTGGCAAACGTGATGCGATCGCTCAGTTCCGCCTCCAGATCCACCTTTGGCACGTTCAACATCAAGGCTCGCAGGTGGACCGTGCCAAGCACGGTGGAGACGAACATGTCCGCAACGATTCGCGGGTCGATGCCGGCAGGCAGCTGAAGCGCACCATCCTGGGCAAGCGCCTGGGTGACATGTCCGAGCGTCTTTTCCACGCAGTCACGGTGAAACCGCCGCGCCAGTTCCGGATATTTGATCGATTCGGCGATGACGAGTCGGGTGAGCGTGATCTGCCGCGGCGACAGGATCAGGTTTGCCAGTTCCTCCAGCATCCGGGCCAGCCTTTCACGCGGATCAGCAAGCGCTGAACCCTGCAAAGAGGTCGAGCGGACTTCGGTCAGCGCCATGTCGTCATGGCTTTCGACGAGCGCACCGAACAGGGAGGCCTTGTCCGGATAGAATTTGTAAACCGTCTTCTTAGCCATGCCGCAGACGCGGGCCACCTCTTCCATTGTTGCATCGCCATAGCCGAATTGCGCGAAGACATTTTCCGCCGCGTGCAAAATCAATGCCTTACGCTCTTCGTCCGGCAGACTTTGCGGACGCCCTGACGTTGCGGTTGCCCCTGACATGATCGCCTCCCCGAAAATGACGGTTGACAATAGGAAACGGATGCGTTTCCGTATGCGAAGAGGAAACGTTATCGTTTCCAAATCAGACCTGCAACCTCCTTGCGCTACGGAACCGCCCCCATGCAAGAAAAAAACACGTCACTCGCGATCTCCCTGGGAGCCGTGTGCTCGCTGGGTCCCTTTGCCACCGACATGTACGTGGCGGCGATGCCGCGTATGGCCGAAGACCTGGCCAGCACCGACGCCCGCGTTCAGCTGAGCATGATGACTTATTTCGTCGGCTTCACGATCGGCCAGCTGTTCTACGGCCCGGCCTCGGACAAGACCGGCCGCAAGCCGATGATCTATCTGGCGCTGAGCATCTTCGTGCTGGCCTCGCTCGGCTGTCTCTTCAGTTCCACGGCCGACCAGCTGCTCGGCTTCCGTTTCCTGCAGGGCATTGGCGGCTCGATCGGCATGGTCATCGCCACGGCCTCGATCCGCGACGTCTATACCGGCCAGGCGGCCGCAAAACTGATGTCTGTGGTCGTGCTGGTGCTCAGCCTGGCGCCGGTCCTTGCACCGCTGTTCGGCGGCATCCTGCTGCAGTGGAGCAACTGGCGGGTGATTTTCGCCGTGCTTGCCGGCCTCGGCGTCGCAGTGGCGCTCATCACCGCCCTGATGTTGCCTGAAACCCGCAAGCCAGCCATGCGGGCCAGCAGCCGGCCGAGCACCGCAATTTTCTGGTATGCGCGTCTTCTGGTGATGCGCAACTTCATTCCTTATGCCGGAGCGCTTGCGCTCGCCCAGGGTGGCTTCTTTGCCTATATCGCTGGCTCGTCCTTCGTGCTGATCAATGTCTACGGGCTTTCTCCCCTCGCCTATGCGGTCATTTTCAGCTTGAACGCGATCGGCATCGGCATCGGAACGCAGGTCAGCGCAAAGCTTGCCGGCCGCATCGGCATCCGCGGCATGGTCAAGCTCAGCGCCTGCGTTTACGCCGCTGCCGGCCTCCTTCTCCTGTCCATGGAAGTCAGCGGCATGGCAGGCCTCGTTCCACTCTGCATCCTGCTCTTTATCATGGTGATGGCCATCGGCGGCATCATGCCGACCTGCAACATCCTCGCCATGGAGGCTCATGGTGCGATTTCCGGCACGGCAGCCGCTCTGATGGGCGCGCTCGGTTTCGGCGCCGGCGCACTCGGAAGCTTCGCCATCGGCGTGCTGGATGACGGCACCGCGCTGCCGCTGATCCTAGTGATGACGCTCTGCGCTGTCGCGACCGCGGTGGTTGCGCTCACGGCCTTCGGCCCGTCGCGCCAGCCGCAGGAGGCAATCGCCTGATCAGGCCTCGGAAAATCCGGCCGTGAGTGCAAACTCGCGGCCCATTTCCTTCAACTCTTCGAACACGACGCCCGCATAAGACCGCGGCACGATGATCTCGAAGCTGTTTTCCCCGGTGCGGGCGAGATTGCCCGAGACATGCGCAACCAGCATGTTGGCAGACCTTCCGATGGCAAAGGCTTCCGGATGCAGATCGACGGCCAGGCACTTGGCGAGGATTTTGCGCACATTCGGTCCGGTGATCTGCAGCAGCACCCGGCCATCGCTGTGATCGAAGGCAGAGGCGCCTTCGATCTCGCGCACAAGGCGCAAAAGCCCCTCCGCAGATACGGTCTCCGAAACACACAGCCATTCGCACGGCCCGCAGAAACGAAGGGTTACGCCATCCAGACGCTGAAGGGCTGCACCGACGGCAGCCTCCGAACCCGCATGGGCGAGGACCGTCAGAATGGTCGGGTGACGCGGCACCGTGATGTGGTGGGGGTTCGGTTTCGTCTCGAAGCCGGTGATATGATCTTCCAGCACATGCCGGTGAACGAAGGCGATGGTCATCGGCGTCTCCTTCATGCCTGGAGTTTGACGTTATCGGGATCGACGAAGACCGGCGCGCAGACTTCGGCCAGGATCTCGCTGTCGCGCAACGCATCCCACACCACGATCTTTTCGCCATACCGTTCGCGGCCCGATTTCAGCATGGCGAGCGCGATATACGAACCGAGCGTCGGCGAGTAGCAGGCCGATGACACATAACCCTGGTCGTTGACGGTGGAGGGTTTGGCATTCTCCTTCAAGAGATGCGCGCCCGCCTTGATCTCGCCATCGGCCTCCACCGGCTTCAGCCCCACCAGTTGCAGCCGGTCGGCCGCCGTCAGGCCGAAACGGGTGGAGAGCCGTTTGCCGATAAAATCCGGCTTTTGCATCGCCATCATCCGGCCAAGCCCCACATCGTCTGCGGTGGTGCGGCCGTCCAGCTCGTTGTGCGTCACATGGCCCTTTTCGATGCGCAGCACGTTGAGCGCCTCGACGCCGTAAGCGCAGATGCCCTCCTCGTAACCGGCCTGCATGATGGCATCGGCGACCGCCTCGCCATAACCGGCGGGCACGGCCAGTTCGAAGGCCAGCTCTCCGGAAAACGAGATGCGGAACAGGCGGGCGGCAAGCCCGCCCTTCAGCGTCACCTCGCGCGCGGCAAGGAAGGGGAATGCGGTATCGGAGAGATCGTCTTCCACCACCCGCTGCAGGATGATTCGCGCCTTCGGTCCGGCAATCGACATCTGCGCCCACTGGTCGGAGGAGGAGGCAAACCGCACGTCGAGATGCGGAAAGAGCGTCTGCGCGGCAAATTCCAGATGCGTCATCACCTCCGCCGCATAGGCCGTGGTGGTCGTGAGCACATAGTGGTTTTCGGAGAGCCGGCTGGTGGTGCCGTCGTCATAGACGATGCCATCCTCGCGCAGCATCAGGCCATAACGCGCCTTGCCGACCGGCAGTTTCAGAAAGGCATTGCTGTAGACGCGGTTGAGGAATTCCGCAGCACCTGCGCCAAAGATTTCGATCTTTCCGAGCGTCGAGACGTCGCAGAGGCCGGCGCTCGTCCGGACGGTGCGCACCTCGCGGTCGACGCTGTCGCGCCAGGTCTTTTCGCCCTCGCGCGGGAACCAGGAGGAGCGGTACCAGAGCCCCGCCTCGACGAAGACCGCACCGTTCTTCGCCGCCCAGCCATGCAGCGGCGAGCGACGCACGGGCCGCGAATGTTCAGCCCGCGACGTGCCCGCCAGCGCCCCGAAGGAGACGGGCGTATAAAAGGGGCGGAAGGTCGTGGTGCCGATCTCGGCGGGCGAAATGCCGCGCATGCCCGCGACGATGCCGATCGTGTTGACATTGCCGAGCTTGCCCTGATCGGTCGCCATGCCGCCGGTCGTGTAGCGTTTGCTCATCTCGATCGAGCGATAGCCTTCCCGCTGCGACAGCCCCAGATCGGCAATCGTCACATCGTTCTGGAAATCCACGAAGGCCTTGCCCTTGGAGCCCGGCACGTACCAGAGCGGCGCAAAATCGGGGTCATAGGCACCCTCCACCTCCGGCACGTCCACCTCGTAAGCGGCAAGTCCCAGGTCGCGGCAAAGCGCCGTCGCCTTCTCCGCCCCGTCCTTCAGGCAGGCGGAGAGATCGGCAAACCCTGCCGCACTGCCGACCGGCACAAAGGCCGCACCGACATCCGGCGCCAGAAACGCCTGTTTTTCCTCCGACCAGATCGGCCTGGCACCGCGCTGGCACATCAGATGCACGATCGGCGACCAGCCGCCGGACATCGCCAGCGCATCGCAGGCGATCGCCTCCTCGTAACCGGAGCGGTCGGCAATGATGCCTTTCAGCGCCAGATGCCCCTTGGTCGCCGTCACCGCGCCGCCGCGGATCAGCCGCAACCCGTCCGGCACGAGATCGCCGCTGTCGCGCCGCGCATCGATCAGCGCCGTCACCTCGACGCCGGCCGCCGCGAGATCACGCGCCAAGCCGTAACCGGAGCCGCCATTGGTGAAGATCGCCACCTTGCGGCCGACCGACACCCCGTAGCGGTTGAGATAGGTGCGCGCCGCTTGCGCGGTCATCACGCCCGGACGGTCATTGCCACCAAAAACGAGCGGGCGTTCTTCCCCGCCGGAGGCGAGGATGGCGCGTTTCGCCACGATACGCCAGAGCCGCTCCACCGGAAGGTCGAGGCTCGGCTCGGCCACATGTTTCTGCACCTTCTCGACCGCGCCGAACACCATGTCGTCATACCAGCCGAAGACGGTGGTGCGCGGCATCAGCGTGACATTGGGCAGGGAGGACAGCTCGGCAATCACCGCGCCGGCAAAGTCTGCCGCCGGCTGGCCACCGACGGAGACGCTTTCCGACAGAAGCGAGCCGCCGAGGCGGAACCCTTCATCCGCCAGGATGACGCGAGCACCGGCCCTCGCGGCAGCCAGCGCCGCCATCAGACCCGCGGGACCGGAGCCGATCACCAGCAGGTCACAATGCGCCCAGGCCTTTTCGTAGCGGTCCGGATCTGCCTCCGTCACCAGCCGTCCGAGACCGGCGGCGCGGCGGATCAACGGCTCATAGACTTTTTCCCAGAAGGAAGCCGGCCACATGAAGGTCTTGTAGTAGAAACCCGCCGAGAGGAAGGGCGACAGCAGGCTGTTAATGCCGCCGATATCGAAGGAAAGCGAGGGCCAGCGGTTCTGGCTGGCGGCGCTCATCCCGTCATAAAGTTCCGCCACGGTCGCTCGGGTGTTCGGTTCCGTGCGGGCCCCGGTGCCGATGGAAACGAGCGCATTCGGTTCCGCCGAACCGGCGGTCACGATGCCGCGCGGACGATGATATTTGAAGCTGCGGCCGACGAGCAGCTGACCATTGGCGAGCAAAGCGGAGGCCAGCGTATCCCCCTCGAAACCGCGATGGCTCTTGCCATCAAAGGAGAAGCCAAGTGTGTGGCTGCGATTGACGACGCCGCCGGACGCGAGACGATAGGACACCATCAGGCAACCTCCCCGCTAGCGCTGCGCGCGAGATCCGCCGCATCGGTCACGGAAAACACCTCATGGGTCACATTGTCCCGCTCGACCACGAGGAAGCGCCGGCATCCACCCGTGTGGTGCCAGTATTCGCGGATCAGCCCCTTCGGATTGTCGCGCACATAGACATAAGCATACCAGGTTTCATCGGAGGCGTTCGGCGCAGGGCGCACCGGCACCGCATCGCCGCGGATCGAGAATTCTTCCTTGGGGCGGACCCCGCAATGGGGACAGGTGATCAGGCTTGCCATGGTCTTTTCTTGTCTCGTCAGTGCAGGTTCGGCTGCGGGCCCTTGCCGCCTTCATCCACCACGAAGCCGCGCCGGAAGCGGTCGAGACGCAGCAGGCGTGCCGTATAATGCGGCTCGTCCTTGGCGATCAGATGGGCAAAGCAGAAACCGGAGGCGGGGGTGGCCTTGAAGCCGCCGTAACACCAGCCACAGTTCAGATAGAGGTTGTCGATCGGCGTCTTGTCGATGATCGGCGAGCCGTCCATCGACATATCCATCACCCCACCCCAGGCGCGCAGCACCCGGGCGCGCGACAGGCCGGGGATCAACGAGACGCCTTCCTCGATCGTATGCTCGACGGTGGCGAGATTGCCGCGCTGCGCATAGGAAGAATAATAGTCGATATCGGCGCCGAAGACCAAACCGCCCTTGTCGGACTGCGAGATGTAGAAGTGCCCGGCGCCATAGGTGATGACATTCGGGATCACCGGCTTCAGCCCCTCCGAAACGAAGGCCTGCAGCACATGCGTTTCGATCGGCAGGTCGAGCCCCGCCATCTTGCCGGTCACCGAGGTGTGGCCTGCGGTCGCAAGCGCCAGCTTGGTGCAGCCGATGAAGCCCTTCGACGTCTCGACGCCGGTCACCTGCCCGGCATCATCGCGCACAATGCCGGTCACTTCGCAGTTCTGGATCAGATCGACGCCACGGCTGTCGGCGCCGCGCGCATAACCCCAGGCAACCGCATCATGGCGCGCCGTGCCAGCCCGCTTCTGCAACAGCCCGCCAAGGATCGGAAACCGCGCATGGTCGAAATTGAGGAAGGGCATCATCTTGCGCACGGCCTCGCGGTCGAGCAGCTCGGCATCCACGCCGTGCATCCGCATGGCATTGCCGCGCCGCGCATAGGCATCGCGCTGGCCATCGGAATGGAACAGGTTGACGATGCCGCGCTGTGAGACCATGGCGTTGAAGTTGAAATCCTGCTCCAGCCCTTCCCACAGTTTCATGGAAAACTCGTAGAAGGGCTCGTTGCCTTCCAGAAGATAGTTGGAGCGGATGATCGTCGTGTTGCGCCCGACATTGCCGGAGCCGAGATAGCCCTTTTCCAGCACCGCGACATTGGTCACGCCGAATTCCTTGGCGAGATAATAGGCCGTCGACAGGCCGTGCCCGCCGCCACCGACGATGATCACGTCATAATGCGATTTCGGCTGCGGTTCCCGCCAGGCCGGCTTCCAGTGCCGGTTGCCGGAAAACGCGTGTTTGATGATCTCAAGGGCGGAATAGCGCATGCAGGTATCCTGGAAGAATTCGCCCACCTTCGCATATGCAAGATAAAGGACAAGTCCGTTCTCCCCTCTCTTCACGCGGCTTTGTCGGCCAAGCGCGCGAAGATGAAGAAGCGTGGCAGTCGCGCCACGCCGCGGGGCACCGCGAACTGAACGGGGATGGCCTGCCCGCCGCCGCCTGTCTTTTCAAATCCTTGGCGCCCCGATCATCCCCGGCCTCTGCGCCTCCCTTAGCATGATGGAGACAACAGCCACGACGGAGCCCAGCATGGCCGACAGCACGCCCAACCTCCAACTGCCCTACATCCTGCCCTCCCAGGCTCAGAAACACGTGATGCACAACGAGGCGCTGGTGATGCTCGACCGCCTCGTCCAGCTCGCCCTGGAATATGAAGGGGATGTCGCACCCGGCGCGCCCTCGGAGGGGCAGCGGTTTGCCGTCGGTGGGGCGCCGACCGGCGCCTGGAGTGGACGGGCGGGCGCGATTGCCTGCTTTCAGGACGGCGGCTGGCTGTTTGCCACACCGCGCGCCGGTTACCTGGCCTTCTTCAAGGACAGCGGATTGTTAAAGATCTACACCGGCAGCGGCTGGGAGCGCCCGCCTTTGCCCGATGTCCTGACCCCGACCCGCCTCGGAATTTCGGCCACGCCGGACGACACGAACCGCCTTGCGCTCTCCTCCCCCGCAACGCTTCTCAACCATGCCGGCGGCGGTCATCAGCTGAAGCTCAACAAGGCGACCGCCGGCGACACCGCCTCGCTGCTTTTCCAGTCGAACTGGTCCGGCAGAGCCGAAATGGGCCTCTCCGGCAATGACGCCTTTTCGATCAAGGTGAGCGGCGACGGATCGGCCTGGGCAACCGCGCTGCACTGTGATGGCGAAGGCCGGGTCTCGATGCCGAACCGGCCGCTCGCCCGTGCCCATCGCGCCTCCGGCACCTCGACACCCGCCGCCGGCAGCGAAACGGGGTTTACCGACCTTGCACTGGAACAGGGCGGCTTCACGCTCGGACCGGCACTGCCGGGCGGCGGCAATGCGATCTCCGTGCCGGCCGATGGCCTGTTTCTGGTGGCGCTTATGGTCACCGTCACCGCCTCGTCCGGTTTTTCCGTCAGCCTGCGCCGCAACGGCTTTGCAACGCTGCTGACCGTGCAGGGACCGGCCGCGGCACCGGCCACCACAAACGCGGTGGCACTCGTCCAGCTTTATGCCGGCGATGAGCTCAGCCTGCTGCATGGCGGGTCCGCCACGATCGACGAAGGCACCGGCCGCACGCAGCTGACGCTCGTCCGGCTCTGAGCCGATCCGTCATTACATGCGGATATTCTCACAAATACTCTGACGGACCGAAGTTATGCACAGACCGCTGCAGAAACAGCCGCATGCGAGAAACTCCTTCTAAAGTGATGTTCCTGTTTAGGTAATTGTTAAATCTGAGCGGCTAGGCTCCGCTTTGTGGTCTTGTGTAGTGTAGAGAGTCCAATGACCGAAATGATCCGCCCTCGAGTGAAATATGTCATCGGCCCCGATGGCAGCCCCCTGACCATTGCGGACCTTCCGCCGGCCAATACGCGCCGTTGGGTCATCCGCCGCAAGGCGGAGGTGGTTGCTGCGGTGCGTGGTGGCCTGTTGAGTCTCGAGGAAGCCTGCGAACGTTACACCCTCACCGTCGAGGAATTTTTGTCCTGGCAGTCCTCGATCAACGAGCACGGCCTGGCTGGTCTGCGGACCACGCGCATTCAGCAGTACCGCCACTAGGCAAAAACGCTGCGTTTCTCCACGATCCCCGCGAGATCACTCCCGCGGGATATTTTGCGTGACGCTCACCTGCAGCGTCGCGCGCTCTGCCGGAAAATGCCGTTATTCTTTGCCCGCCGATGTCGTCACGGGCAAAAGCAGCCCGACGATCACCGCCGAGGCCGCATAAAACCAGAGGCCCGGTTGCGCCACGGCAGCCGCCAGGCCACTGCTCTTGGCCGCGAAGATCGCAATCGCCACCAGCATCACGTCGATCATGGACCACTTGGACAGATGCGGTAGCGCGCGGCCGAGCATGCCGGCGGACAGCATCCGCCCGCTCTCCCGCACGATGAGAACGACGAGCTTCAAGACCGGGAAGATCACCGAGAAAAGCGCAATCAGCACCGCAAGCATCCACTCGCCCTCGGACCAGAGACCTCCGATCAGGTCGATGATCGACGGCGTTTGCGTGAAGACGTAAAGACGATCCATCCGCAGAATCGGCAGGGTCAGGCCGAGCACGAGGCAAAACCCCGCGAGAAGGATCAGCATCCGCGCCAGCCATCGGCGTCTTTGCGGCTCCATTCGCACCCTTCCCGTCTGGTTTTGCATGATCGGCGTCCTACATCATGACGGCAGACCGACGAAGCGCAAAGATGAATGCGGAAGGACGACGATGCAGATCATGCAGGAAGAAGGCAAGTCCGGCGGTCGCTACCGGGCCGAACTGGCGGGTCACTTCGGGGAGATGACCTATTCACGCGCCAGTCCGTCGCTGATCATCATCGATCATACGCAGGTGGACGATGCGCTGCGTGGCAAGGGCGTCGGCCAGGCACTTGCCGAACACGCGGTTCTGGAAGCGAGAAGCGGCGGCTGGAAGATCATTCCGCTCTGCCCCTTCTTTAAGGCCCAGCTGCAACGCCATCCCGAATGGCACGATATCATCCAGGGCTGACGGGCCGGTCATGACGCATGCGAGATAGCGCGGATGCAAAATATGCATCCGCGCCAGGGATTGTTCGGGTCTCGCATCTGACGGTGGCGTATCTCAGGCGCGGGCGCGCATGCCGCCGTCGCGTTCTTCGAGAGCTGTTGCCTTGGCAAGTTCGGCCTGGGCTTCTTCAAGCGCCAGTTCGGCACCGTCCTGCTGCACCCGCAATTCCCGGATCGAGACTTGCAGGTTGTCCGCCCGCTGACGTGCGGCCTTGGCAAAGGTTGGATAGGCGAAGTGATTCGGATCGGTGATGCCCGATTTTTTCTCTTCCAGCGAAATCTGGTGCTCCAGTTCTTTCGCCATACGTTCAAACTCCGCCATCATCAGCTGTAACTGCTGCAATTGGCGGCGCTTTTCATTCACCTGAAATTCTTTCAGGCGCACAAGGCTGTCACGCGTCTTCATACGCAATACTCCCGTGGATAGCGAGACCCCGGCTTCTACACTGTTAACCCTGAGTCCGAACTGCCACAGTTCGGATGAAAAAATTGCTGCGGCGTTAAGGAATTTGGCGTCCGCGGTAACCTTTCATTTACGGGCATCGTTAATGATAGGGACGATCGTTTAAGGGTCCGTAAATGCCATGGCCGATTTCGGCCTTCGACAATGATGAGTCGATTGAATCACTTAAGGCCAAATGCTCACAAAGTGATTCAGGTATGGCGCTGGCAGATTCACAAGAGAAATCAGGCGAATACCGAGTTTGTTTAACGAATTCCTGTGCCTTGCCAAAGGGAGTCAGAGTTTGTTAACCAATTGGTGTCAGCTTCCAAATCAGGCAACGTCTGGATCCGTTTCGCGTTAGGGGGCATTCACACCTTCGCGGCGGTAAAGGGGAAAATTATGCGGGTTCTACTCATCGAAGATGACAGCGCGACTGCCCAGAGCATCGAGCTGATGCTCAAATCCGAGAGCTTCAATGTCTATACGACGGATCTCGGGGAAGAAGGCGTCGACCTCGGCAAGCTGTACGACTACGACATCATTCTGCTCGACCTCAACCTGCCGGACATGTCCGGTTACGAAGTCCTGCGCACGCTGCGTCTGTCGAAGGTCAAGACGCCGATCCTGATCCTGTCCGGCATGGCCGGCATCGAGGACAAGGTTCGTGGCCTCGGTTTCGGCGCCGACGACTACATGACCAAGCCGTTCCACAAGGACGAGCTTGTCGCACGCATCCACGCCATCGTCCGCCGTTCGAAGGGCCATGCCCAGTCGATCATCGTGACCGGCGAACTGGTGGTCAACCTGGATGCCAAGACCGTCGAAGTGGGTGGCCAGCGCGTCCACCTGACGGGCAAGGAATACCAGATGCTCGAGCTGCTTTCGCTGCGCAAGGGCACGACGCTGACCAAGGAAATGTTCCTCAACCACCTCTATGGCGGCATGGACGAGCCGGAACTGAAGATCATCGACGTCTTCATCTGCAAGCTGCGCAAGAAGCTTGCCAACGCCGCCGGCGGCGCCAACTACATCGAAACCGTCTGGGGCCGCGGTTATGTGCTGCGCGAGCCGGACGGCAACGAATACGCCGAAACCGCCTGATCTCTCCACTTTGCCGCAAACCCCGCGACACGTTACGCGCCCGGATCATCATCCGGGCGTTTTGCGTTGAGGCCTTTAGAGCATCCGGAGATCGCCCTCCCCCCTTGAACACGAAAACCCCTCCGCTGCATCCAGGCGAAGGGGTCATAATGTCGTGGGTTGTTGCGGCTTGTGCCTTACGCCGCAGCCGGTATGTTGGCGAACACGGAAGTGAGGATCTTGCGGTCGAACGGCTTCAGCAGGAAGTCGTCGGCGCCGGCGCGTTTGCCAGCCATCATTTTCTTGAGATCGGCTTCGATGACGCAATAATAGATGCGCACCTTGTCGCCCTCCGGCAGGGCACGCACGGAAGACATCAACTCCAGCGCGCCCTCCAGATTGGCGTCGACGATCAGGACGTTCGGCAGTTCGGCCTGGCAACGCATCATCGCCTCACGATCGCTGGAAGCTTCCGCGACCAGGAAACCGAGTTCCGACAGGATGCGCTTGGCAACCGTACGGACGATGTCGGATGTATCTGCAATCATCAGGCGTCGCATGAGAACCTCCACCAGCCGCGGGCACAAACCCGCCGAGCCCGGATGACCGACCCGGGCTGCAAGTCTCGAAGCTTAGCCGGCGACAGCTAATGAAGCGTTACCGGAAGGGATCAGACGATCGAGGTTTCCGCGATGAAGGCGATACGGTCTTCGGAGACCACATGCTTCAGTTCCATGCCGCACTCATCGGCCAACAGCACGGTGTAATAGGGCTGGATCGAATGGGCATCGATCGCCTCCTCCAGCGTGCCGCTGCTGACTTCGACATATTTTTGCGGCAGGCGCAGCATGCGACCCTTGGTGGTGATCGTGAACTTCGCGTCGGTTTCCGGGTTTTCCAGGAGCACGTCCAGCGAACCGCCGCGCGGGATGGAGCTGTAGGCGACCATGAACAGGTTGAGCAGCAGCTTCACCTTGTTCTTCGGAATGATGGCGCGCGGGCCGCTCCAGGTGACTTCCGTCTTCTTTTCGGCGGCGGCGAAGTCCTTGGCGGCCTTTTCCGCTTCGCCGGTATCGATGGAGGCGCCGACCGAACCGGAGGCACCGAAGGCAAGACGGGCGAACTTGAGACGCACCGAGGCGTTGAGCGCGGACGTGCGGATGAGGTCGAGCGCATCGGCATCCGTTCCGCCTTCGTCGAGCAGCTCGAGGCCGTTATTGATGGCGCCGACCGGCGAAATGACATCATGGCACACCCGGCTGCACAGGAGCGCCGCCAGATCGGGACCGCTGAGGGTGAGATTCGGGTTCTTCGGCATGGGCTTGTTCCTGATATGAGGCTCGTTGGCGTGAAATTTTCACGAAAAACTTGTGCGGGTGTGACGGGCGGCAGTGCCGGGCCGCGATTGCCGCCATAATGACACCATTTTTGGTAAACCGGTTGTTAACAGGATCATCGCAAGATGCTGCAGCCGCAACGCTCGGCATTGTAATGGACAAAAAATGGAGAGGCCAATGCGCTTCGACAGAGTTTTCGGCTCCACAAGGCTGTTTGCCGTTTTGCTCGTTTCCGCGTTTTTCGCGCTTCCGGTCATCGGTGCCAAGGCACAGCAGGCCCAGAACAGCTCGCAATACAGCGTGCAGGAAATCGTCGATGCCGGCCATGGCTTTTTCGGCTCCACCACGGGCGGCCTGGCGAAAGTGGTGGAGAAGGCCTTCCAGCAATACGGGCTGCCGAACGGTTACATCCTCGGCCAGGAGGGTTCCGGTGCCTTCATCGCGGGTCTGACCTATGGCGAAGGCGAACTCTACACGAAGAATGCCGGCAATCATCCGGCCTTCTGGCAGGGTCCCTCGCTCGGTCTCGATTACGGCGGCCAGGGCGCCCGCACCATGATGCTGGTCTACGGTCTGCCGGACATCCAGAGCCTTTATTCGCGCTTCGGCGGCGTCAGCGGTTCGGCCTTCGTCGTCGCCGGCGTCGGTATGACGGCGCTGAAAAACGAACATGTGATCGTCGTGCCGATCCGCACCGGCATTGGCGCCCGCCTGGGCGTGAATGTCGGTTACCTGAAGTTTACCCAGGCGCCGACCTGGAACCCCTTCTGACGGACCAAATGCCGGGCCTTCGTACCATCGGCGCTATTGCCGCCGCGGAAGCGATGTTTTAGCTCTATCGACAACACCAATCTTTGATGGATGTCCCGTGATCGAGTTCGCGCTTCTGTTCGGCCTGGGTTTTCTCAGCGCAACTCTGATCGTCATGGTGATTGCGCCCGCCGTTCACCGGCGGGTGGTGCGATACACGGAAAACCGCCTGAAGGCGACGATGCCGATCAGCCCGGCGGAAGTCCGCGCGCAAAGAGACATGGCACGCGCCGTCTACGCCGCAGAAAATGCCCGCACCAAACAGGACCTGATCGAGGAGCGCGACCGGGCGATCGAGTTGCAGGTCCGCTTCGACAAGCTGGCGGCCGAGACCACCGAATTGCACGCCGCCAATCACGAGATGCGGATGCAGGTCGACGCGATGAGCACGGAGGCGGCCGATCTGAGATCGCGGCTGCGTCGCGAGGAAGGTTTCATCCTGCAATTGAAGCAGTCGCTGGCCCTGATCGAGAACACGCTGGAGGCCAAGAACGAGGAAACGGATGCGCTGCAGAAGCGTATCAGCCGTATCCTCGCAGACCTCGACGACCTGAAAATCTCGCTCGCAGCACGAGACACCGAGCTTGAAAACACCCGCATCCGGGCGGAAAACCTGCGCGAGGAGCGACAGACGTTGCGCACCGAAGTCAAGCTTCTGACCGCACGGGCCAAGGAAGCCGAGACGCAGTTGCAGGAGGAAAAGCGGCGGCTCGCTCGGCTGGACGAGAAACTGGCCCGCGAAGTGGCGACCAGGACCGACCTTGCGACACGGCTCGAGCGCCGCGAAGAAGAGCTTGCCCGCGCGCGCGGCCGTGAAAAAGCAGTAACGGGCGTCCTTTGGCAGCCGGTGACCGGCAACTATCCACTGAAACCCGTCAATGGCGCAAACCCGTCAGAACTGATGTCGTTCCGGGATGCGTCAAGCGATCAATCGGATGATCGGACAGATGATCAGCCCGCCTTCGAGAACGGCGCCGCGCATCCGGCAGACCAAAAAGAGCATGTGACCCCGATGATCGATCTGACGCGTTTTGCCGACGATATCCGCAATCGCAGCACCGCGCTTGCCGCGCAACTGCCGAAATCGAAGAGCAAGAAGGCGCAGGATGCGCTCCGGCGCGAACTCGCCAGCATCGCTGCCGACATGGTTGCCTTGACGGCGGCGCGCGAGGGCGAAACCTCCCCGATCCCGGCCCTGCTTGCCAAAGAACAAGACGAACAGCGCCAGACAGACCGAGAGAGCCTCGCCACGCGAGCCCGCAGGACCTATGAGACGCTCGTTCCGCCGACCGACGGTCAGGGGTAATCCCGTGGCGTTGATCGCCGTGAGCTAGATCAGCCGTTGCAGGCGGGCGATCTCGTAAAGCGCGATCCCGGTTGCGGTCGCCGCATTCAGGCTGTCGAGGCCCGGCCGCTGCGGAATGCGGGCCGACCGGAAGCGGGCGAGTACATCTGCCGGCAGCCCTTCGCCTTCCGTGCCGGTGACGAGCGCGATGCCGCGGCCGGGCGCAATGTCGCGCAGATCCGTTTCCCCGCGCGGCGAAAGGCCCCAGATCGCAAAGCCGGCTTGATCGACCGTCTGCAGCAGGTCGAGCGCGTGGCCGCCGCGGGCATAGGGCACCGACAGCACCGCGCCGACCGAAACTCTCAGCGCCTTGCGGTAGAGCGGATCGCAGCAGATATCGTCCATCAGCACGGCGGATGCGCCGAAGGCGGCGGCATTGCGGAAGATCGAGCCCAGATTGTCGTGATTGGAAATGCCGCAGGCGACCACCACCAGCGCCGGATCGGGTGCGGTGGCCAGAAGATCCTGCACATCGGGCAAGACAAGACGCCGCCCGAGCGCCAGAACCCCGCGATGCAGATGGAAACCGGCAATCGCATCCAGCACGGCGCCGGAGGCGACATAGACCGGAACCTCTGCCGGAAAGGCCTGCAGCAAGGCGTCGAGCCCTGCCACCCGGTTTTCCAGAAGCAGGATCTTCTCCGCCCGAAAGGCGCCGCCCGCCGCATGGGCCGCCGCCAGCATGCGCAGCACCACGGTTCCCTCGGCGATGAAACCGCCGGCCCGCCCGACGAGATCCTTCTCCTTGATGTCGCGGAACTCGGCAATGCGCGGATCGCCGGCATCCTCGATGCGGATCATTTCTCGGGCGGGAAGGCTCATGATCAGTGTTCGGCCACCGTCACGTCGGCAATGATGCGCCCGACGGAGAGATCGTAGATCATCGCCTTGCGGGTGCCGGCAAGTGTGCCGTAGAACAGGATCTGGCTGCCGGAAGAAGACACCGATTGGATGACGAAACCGGCCGGCAGGGTCGCGGTGGCAGACAGGGGCTGGTCGGCGGGAACGGCAAATCCGCTTGCTGCCACCGGTTTTGTCGCCTCGCCGGTGTTCGACGCCTTGTAGACAACGGCCACCAAGACCGCCATAAGGCTGACAAACATGATGCCGGCCGAAACGATCTGCAGGCGCACCATCTTGCGGCGGACCTTTTCCATCACCGGATCGAGCGGCTCTTCCTCCAGGTGCTCCGGTTCGTGATTGGCCATGGTGCTGGGCGTCCTTGCTGAGATTGATCTGGAAAACGAAATGAACGACCCCTTTAACGAAGCTTCCCGCCCGAGGAAAGTCCTGACCGCCGGCGAAGACGCCGAAGGCCGGCTGGATTCCTGGCTTGCCGCCGAACTGGACGGCGAATTTTCCAGAAGCCGCATCAAGGCGCTGATCGAACAGGGCGCGGTTTCCCTCAACGGAACGCCGTGCACGGAAGCGAAAAAGAAGATCCGCGCCGGCGATCTGATCGAGATCGGCCTGCCCGAACCGGAAGATCCGGAACCGAAGGGCGAGGACATTCCGCTCGACGTGCTCTACGAGGACGCCGACCTGATCGTGATCGCCAAACCCGCCGGGCTGGTCGTGCATCCGGGCGCCGGCAACTGGACCGGCACGCTGGTCAACGCGCTGATCCACCATTGCGGCGACAGCCTCTCCGGCATCGGCGGCGTCAAACGCCCCGGCATCGTGCACCGGCTGGACAAGGAAACCAGCGGCGTGATGGTGGTGGCGAAAAACGATGCCGCCCACCGGCATCTGGCCGCCCAGTTTGCCGATCACGGACGCACCGGCGATCTGGAACGCGCCTATATCGCGCTCGTCTGGGGCCGCCCACAGCAATTGCGCGGCACGATCGACGCACCGCTCGGCCGCTCCAGCGCCGACCGCACCAAGCGCAGCGTCAAGCGCGAGGAGGCGATGGATGCCCGCGAGGCGGTGACCCATTACGAGGTGGTGGAGCGTTTTCTGGAGCAGGAGGATGCCACCTGCCTTGCCTCTCTGGTCGAATGCCGGCTGGAGACGGGCCGCACCCACCAGATCCGCGTGCACATGGCCCATATCGGCCACCCGCTGATCGGCGACCCGGAATATGGCGCCGCTTTCAAGACCAAGGCCAACCGCCTGCCGGAGGCGGCAAAGGCGGTGGTCAACCGCTTCCACCGCCAGGCGCTGCACGCCTATCTGCTGGCCTTCGAACATCCCCGCACCGGCGAGGTGATGGAATTCGAGGCGCCGGTTCCGGCGGACCTGGAGGAGCTGCTGGAGGCGATGCGGGACGGGTGAGGCTGGCTGCGCCACGGACCGGTGGGCATTTACAGCACTACGGAAATCCCGTATATTCACCATCCATGTGCGAGAACCGGTTTGATCCTGACAAGGATGCTGCGAACAGGGTGCGACACAGTGTTTCGCTCGCTGTCGGTGACGTGATCTTTGAGGATCCGAACCATATCATATTGCCGTCCATTCGGGAGGCGGACCGAGAAAATCGGTTCAAGGTCGTCGGCGCAATCGGTCAGAAGCTCTTCACCGGTGTGTTCGTTTGGCGCAACGATTTGCCGCGTTTCATATCCGTCAGAAGGAGCAACAAAGGTGAAGAACGAGCCTATCATTCTACCGGCTGATCCCTCCGATCCGGAAGATTTCGACGTGACGGCAGAGGGCCTCGAACGCGCACAGCGTGCGCGTCTGATCCGCCGGACGCGGACCGGGCTCGGTCTCTCCCAGGTCGAATTTGCCGATCGTTTCAAGGTTCCGGTTGGCACCTTGCGGGACTGGGAGCAGGCCCGGACCACGGCACCGGATTTCGCCATGGCGTATGTGCGCGTGATCGGCCAGTTTCCAGAGATGGTCGCCAAGGCGGTTGCGTGAGGTAGGCGAAAACCCGCAACGCCTCGTCCGTCTCCATCGAATGATCCAAGACGCGCAAAACCCGTAATGTCATAACAAGGACGTGAGCGCGCGCCAGTGCTTGAATCACCCTTCTGCCGCACTTATCTGTTACGTGGATCGGTGCGGGGTCGAGGGAATGACCCGCGCTGACAAGGCTCGCCGACTGGTTCAGTCACCGGTTCAGACCAGGGGACAACGCAAGGGAGCCGCACAAGGATCAGAAGGGGGTGCTTTATGGCCCGCAATACTCTACCGTCGATTACCTCCGGCGAAGCCGGACTGAACCGTTATCTCGATGAAATCCGCAAGTTCCCGATGCTGGAGCCGCAGCAGGAATATATGCTCGCCAAGCGTTATGCGGAACATGGGGATCGTGACGCCGCCCATCAGCTGGTGACCAGCCATCTGCGCCTCGTGGCGAAGATCGCCATGGGCTATCGCGGTTACGGCCTGCCGATCGGTGAGGTCGTCTCCGAAGGCAATGTCGGCCTGATGCAGGCGGTGAAGAAATTCGACCCGGAACGTGGCTTCCGCCTGGCGACCTATGCCATGTGGTGGATCAAGGCCTCGATCCAGGAATATATCCTGCGCTCCTGGTCGCTGGTGAAGATGGGCACGACCGCCAACCAGAAGCGGCTGTTCTTTAACCTGCGCCGCCTGAAGGGCAAGATCCAGGCGATCGATGAAGGTGACCTGAAACCCGACCAGGTGAAGGAGATCGCCACAAAGCTCAACGTCTCCGAAGAGGAGGTGGTCTCGATGAACCGCCGCCTCACCGGCGACGCCTCGCTGAACGCGCCGATCCGCGCCACCGAAGGCGAATCCGGCCAATGGCAGGATTGGCTAGTGGATGAGCACGACAGCCAGGAAGAGGTGCTGATCGAGCAGGACGAGCTGGAAACCCGCCGCCGCATGCTGGAAAAGGCACTCGGCGTGCTGAACGAACGCGAACGCCGCATCTTCGAAGCCCGCCGTCTCTCGGATGATCCGGTCACGCTGGAGGAGCTGTCTGCCGAGTTCGATATCAGCCGCGAACGTGTCCGCCAGATCGAGGTCCGCGCCTTTGAAAAGGTGCAGGAGGCCGTGCAGAAGGAAGCACTGGCCCAGGCGAAGGCCCTGCGGGTCGTCGACGCATAAGTCGCGCGCAGGAACTGCATCAAACACGAGGCCGCCCGTCTGATGATCGGGCGGCTTTTGTTTTTGGAAGACGCAGCGCGTGAAAAAACCTATTCCGTCGCCAGTTGCTGGCGTGCAAACCAGATCGACCCGAGCGTCAACAGACCCACGAGCCAGGCGAGGAGAACCAGCAGTCCTTCCAGACCGGCCGCGGAACCACCGGCCGAAAAAAGCCAGTCCCGCACAGACTGTGCCGCATAACTCGGCAGCGGCAGGCCGTCGGCGTCCCGCCCCAGATAAAGCTGCAGGATGGAGGCGCCGATCGCCAGCAGAAAGGCCGGAAGGACCGCGGCAACCAGCGAACGGCAGATGATGACGATCGTCGCCACCAGGGCTGCGAGCACCGAAAGCTCCAGCAGCGCAGCGGCGAAGGCCGCGACCACAAGCGGCACCGAACCCAGATCGATCCTGAGCCCGGCAAGTCCCTGGCCGTTCACCAGGGCAAGCGCGAGGTTGAGTCCCATGTCACCAAGCACCGCCACGACAAGGCCGGCCGACAGGCAGACAAGGCAGACCAGGAACTTTGCCGCCAAAAGCTCGCTGCGCGCAGAGCGCGGCACGATCAGGCGCCAGGTCGAATAGCGATATTCGAGGAAGAATATCGAAGCGACGCCGAGTGCGTAGAACAGGTGGCCGAGCGAATTGCCGGACACCGAAAGCGCCCTTGCCGCAGACAGGAAGAGATCGACGCTGCCCTCCGTCGAACGCCCCGTCCGCACCAGTACGAGCCCCTGCAGGATAAGCTTGAACAGGATTGCCAGCATCGGCACGGCAAAGAAGCCGAAAAACAGAACACCCGGCTGGCGGGCAAGCTTCAGCATCTCGGCGGAAAACAGCGCCCTCATGCTCTGTCCTCGCGTGTTTGCGACAGGAATACCGATTCGAGGTCCGGCTTGACCCATTTCGCTTCGTGAATGCCGATCCCTGCGCCAACCAGAGAGCGGATGAGATGCGGCACCCGATCACGATCGATCCGCAGATAGATCCCGTCATCGCCGGGTTCTGCAAGGCCACGCAGCTCGGCCAGCGCCCGCTCCGGTGTATCGACCCTCAGGAAGAACCGGCCCTCCCGATCGAGAAGCTCGGTCACCGCCCCTTCCGCCGCAAGCCGTCCGTGGCTGAGGATGGCGACCCGGTCACAGACCCGCTCCACCTCGTCCAGAAGATGGCTGGACAAAAGCACCGTCAGCCCGTCGCGATGGGCAAGCTCGCGCATCAGCGATCGCATTTCCAGAATGCCGTCGGGATCGAGACCATTGGTCGGTTCGTCGAGCACGATCATCTCCGGCTGGCCGACGAGTGCGCAGCCGATGCCGAGCCGCTGTTTCATGCCGAGGGAAAAACCGGAGACGCTCTTGTCGGCGGCCATGGCAAGACCGATCCGCGCCAGCACGGGCTCGACGAGCGCCATGGTGCCGGACGCACGCGCCAGCATGTCGAGATGATCGCGGGCCGTCAGGAAGGGATAAAAGGCCGGTGCCTCGATCAGCATGCCGAGCCGGCGGCGCGCGGCCGGCCCCGCTGGCGCGCCAAGAATGCGAATGGAGCCGCGATCGGGCCGCACAAGCCCGGCAATGATGCGCAAAAGCGTGCTCTTGCCGGCGCCGTTCGGGCCGAGAAGGCCGTAGATGGCGCCACGCGGAACCGCAAGGCTGAGATCGTCGAGCGCCAGGACGCGGGATGGGCCCGTGCCGTAGCGTTTGTGAACGGCTACGATATCGAGAGCGGGTCCGGCCTCGCGTGCTGCGGTCTGCGCGCCGTCTGATCGTCCACGCATGGCCACGCCCCTTACCTGCACCGATTTGCCCGCACCGATTTTGGCGCAGTGTTCCACAGCAACCGCGGCATTTCTGTGTTCGCGGCGGTGGAAGGTTCCGATACGAAAAGATCCGCCGAAAGTCCTTTCGGCGGATCTCGAAACATCACGTAGACTGGCGGGATCACTGCCCCTGCTGCGGCGCCAGAGACTGCCAGCCGCTGATCGCCTCGTCGAAGGCCTTTGTTCCGGTTGGGCCCTTCTGCATGGTCAGAAGCGCGCGGCGACCGGTATTGTAGACCAGCGGCACATCCATCCAGTTGCGGGTGCGCAGCAGCTCGAGGTTGCGGGCCCGCGCATCCGGGAAGTCGTTCAGCGCCACCATATGGAAATCGGCGGTGATCTTCGCCGGCACCGCAATCAGCGGATCGCCGCGATCCTGCTCTGTCGACTTCATCGAAATGCGCGAGACGCTGTCGATCGCGCCGCCCTCGAAATCCTTCGGCAGCGAGAAGACGAATTCCACCAGATGGCTGGCCGGCAGCGACGGATCGGTATTGCGCTTGAAGGTGACGAGCGCCGTCAGGCCGCGACCCGGAATGTTGATACGTCCCTGCACGACCGGTTCCGGACGACCGTTTTCGCCGGCTTCGTTCTGCAGCGCCCAGGAGACGGTGCCTTCGATGGCGATCGGGGTCGACTGACCGACACGCTCTTCATACAGGAAGATCTTTTCGCCCGCGAGCGCCGGCGCCTCCGAAGGCGTGGTGGCGGGTGCCGCCGGCGCGGTTGCCTCCGGGGTCGCCTGGCTGGCGGGCTGGCCGGCCGCGGGGTCTGCCGGGGGAGCATTCAGCTGCGCCACCGACTGACCGCCGGCTGTCGCCTGCGGACCGCCCGATCCTTCGTCGACTTCCGTTCCATTCGCGAGAAGCCGCTGGGTGAACTTGGTCGGGCCTGCCGGTTCGTTCGGGGCAGCAGGCGTCGCAGCAGTCGGAGCCGTTCCGCCATTCGCGGCAGGCGTGGTCGCCGCCGCCGGCGTCGTCTGCGCGGTCTGTGTCGCGTTCGTTGCCGGCGTGGCGGTTCCGGAGGCCTCCGGACCCGCGCCATTGCCAACGAGCGAATTCAGTGCCGCACGGTTCATCCAGATCGCGTAACCGCCACCACCCAACAGGGCAAGGCCGAGGACGGCAAGCAGGATCACCGCGTAACTGCGTTTCGGCTTCGGTTTGATCCGGTAGGACTTGGCAACCGGCGCGGCCATCAGCGCTTCAAGTTCGGCGCTGTCGGAACGGCCATCGCGTCCGCCGGCGGCTGCACCCGTTGCCGCCGCATTGCGGTCATAACCGATCAGTTCTTCCAGATCGTTCCAGGGATCATCCGCGTCGTCGGCGGCAGGCGCGCTCTTCGCCGGTGCGGCCGTCGGCTGCAGGAACTCTGCCAGCGGGTCGTCGTCATAACCGCGCTCGTCGGATTTCGCCGGCGGTGCCGTCAGATCGGGCAGGTCGGAGACGGCCGGCATGCGGGCCTGTGCCGTCGCATGTTGCTCGTCATCAAAATGCGCGCTGAAAATGTCCTCGGGTTCGCCCTGAGCGGGTGCGGTCGGCGCCTGCGCGCCAAAATCGCCCGGCGCGGCCCAATCCCGTTCCGACGTGCCGTAGGGCTGTTTAGCCGCAGCCGGCTGACTGGCGCCAAACCGCGCATCCGTCTCGACCGTCGCCTCGGGAAGATACCAGTCGTTCGCATCGGTCGTATGAGCCGGCGCCTCGTCATAGGCGCTGGACGTCACGCTCGGAGCGGTCGACGGCGCATCCGGCCATTCGTTGCGGATCTGCGAGACGGCAGCCCTCGGCTGGTCGAAATCCGCCAGGAGATCAGCAGCGGGTTCTACGACCGGTGCTGCGGCAAACGGCGTGTCCTCGGCTGGCTGCGGTTCGTGGGCCGCCTCGTCGATATGCTCGTGGTAGGACGGCCGGTCGTAGACCACCTCCCGATTGTCGTGCAGGCTGGGTTCGAACGCGGATTCGGGTTCTTCCGGACGCCACACATCATCAACGGGTGCAGGCCGTGGGTTCGGTAACGGGCTCTTCGTACTGCTCGGCCGCAGCCTCATAGGCCGGTTCGGCCGAGGACCAGGCGTGCTGGGGTGCCGCTGCCGTGGCATGCTCGTCATCGGAAAACGGATCGGCTGGCGGCTGCGATTGTGCGGGAGAATAGGCCTCGGCGACCGGCTCGCTCTCGACCGGTTCGGCAGCGTAGGGTGTATCGAGGGCGTCGGTTGTGACGGGAACCTCGTCTGCCGCCGTATCCTCGGGATGATAGGGTTCCGGAGCGTAAGGCTCGGTTGCGGCAACCTCTTCTGCCTCAGGCTCGTCGCTGTGCGCCGGGTGGCCGTCATACGTCTCGGCGTAGGGCTGGGCCGGTTCTGCAGGCTGTTCGGCAGGCGGATGCTCTTCGGATGGCTGCGGAGCGGCGTCTTCCTCGACGACCGGCTCCGGCGCGGCATAAACCGGTACCGGCGGCACGGGTGCGGCAGGTTCCGGGGGCAGAGCCTCCGCATGCTCTGCCTCCACGGCGGCAATGGCCGCGTCCAGCTTTTCCAACTGGCGACGCAGCATCTCGTCCGAAGGGCGCGGCTTCATGTTCTCCAGCTGCCGCTGAACGGCGCTGCGAGCCTTCTCATAAACCCGGACACGCATCTCGGGAGTATTGTTCGCCAGACCATCGACGGCCCGGCGAATAACCGCTACAAAATCAGCCATTGATACTTTCTCTTGATCACCGGCATTGGCGCCGAGTGAAAAGGTAGATAGCGCCGGACTTTAGTCTTCAAACGGGTCCGTCACAAGTATTGTGTCGTCCCGCTCCGGACTGGTGGAGAGAAGCGCCACCGGCGCACCGATGAGTTCCTCCACCTGGCGCACATATTTGATTGCCTGAGCCGGCAGATCCGCCCATTTGCGGGCGCCGACGGTGGATTCCTTCCAGCCTTCCAGCGTGATGTAGATTGGCTCCACACGCGCCTGTGCCGCCTGGGCTGCCGGCAGGTAGTCGATTTCCTGTCCGTCCAGCTTGTAGCCGACGCAGATCTTCAGTTCGTCGAGGCCATCCAGCACGTCGAGCTTGGTCAGCGCAATGCCGGTGATGCCGTTCGTGGCGACCGACTGGCGCACGAGCGCCGCGTCGAACCAGCCGCAGCGACGCTTACGCCCGGTAACTGTGCCAAATTCATGGCCGCGCTCGCCCAAAAACTGGCCGATCTCGTCCGTCAGTTCCGTCGGGAACGGACCTTCGCCCACACGCGTCGTATAGGCCTTGGTGATGCCTAGGATGTAACCGAGCGAACCCGGGCCCATGCCGGAACCGGCTGCCGCTTGACCGGCGACCGTGTTGGACGAGGTCACGAAGGGATAGGTCCCGTGGTCGATGTCGAGCAGCGAACCCTGCGCGCCCTCAAACAGGATGCGCGAACCCTTGCGGCGTTCCTTGTCGAGAAGCCGCCAGACCGAATCCATGAAAGGCAGCACACGATCGGCGATCGAGGTGAGTTCCTCCATGATCGTCTTGTGCTCCACCTCCGGCGCGCCAAAACCGCGGCGCAGCGCATTGTGGTGGGTGAGGATCCGCTCGACCTTGCCTTCAAGCGCCTCGAGGTCCGCCAGATCCATCACGCGGATGGCGCGACGCCCGACCTTGTCCTCATAGGCGGGGCCAATGCCGCGGCGCGTGGTGCCGATCTTCGTGCCGCTGTTGGAGGCGGCATCCTCGCGCATGCCGTCAAGCTCGCGGTGCAGCGACAGAATCAGCGTGGCGTTTTCGGCGATCCGCAGATTTTCCGGCGTCACCTCGACACCCTGATCCTTCAGGCGGCCCATTTCGGCGATCAGCGCATGCGGGTCGACGACCACGCCATTGCCGATCACGGCCATCTTGCCGGGACGCACAACACCCGACGGCAGCAGCGAAAGCTTGTAGCTGACACCGTCGATCACCAGCGTATGACCGGCATTGTGACCGCCCTGGAAGCGCACGACGATGTCGGCGCGCTCAGAGAGCCAGTCGACAATCTTGCCCTTGCCCTCGTCACCCCACTGCGAACCGATTACCACGACATTCGTCATTTCGAAGCTTTCCTGCTGTACCTGCGGGCCCCAGACTCCCGCTCAAACCGGCGCATCTATACTGTGTCATTTTCGGGAAAGCGACACGTTTGTGACCTTTCCGGCTGTTTTTGCGTGACAGATTGCAAATGGAAGGGCTATTTCCCCTGCCAAAGAAGATCGGGAAGGCACGCACCGCCCGTTCATCCGGGAGGATCCCCTTGCATTTGAGAGCCTATTTTTTCCTCATCCTCGCGACGTTGAGCTGGGGCGGCAATGCCGTCGTCGGCAAACTGGCCATCGGCCACGTCAGCCCGATGATGCTGACCATGTGGCGCTGGATCTTTGCCTGTTCCATCATTCTTGCGATTTCCATTCCGCAGTTGAAGAAGGACTGGCCGGTGGTGAAACACCATCTGCCGCTGATGGCCTTTCTTGGCGCCGTCGGCTACACGCTGTTCAACGTGCTGCTCTATTCCGCCGTGCATTACACCACCGCGATCAACGTCACGATCGAACAGGCCGGCATTCCCTTCCTGATCTTCCTCGCCAATTTCCTGCTGTTTCGCATCCGCATCTCGCTCGCCCAGGTGCTGGGTTTTTCGCTGACGCTGATCGGCGTGGCGTTGACCGCCTCGCACGGAGATCTCGCGACGCTGCTGTCGCTCAGCGTCAATTTCGGCGACGGGCTGATGCTGATCGCGGTTGTCGCCTATGCCGCCTATACGATTGCGCTGCGCTGGCGCCCGCCGGTTGACTGGCGCACGATGATGGCGATCCCGGCGCTCGTCGCGCTCCTGTGCACCCTGCCGCTGGTGGCCTGGGAGTGGAGCCGCGGGACGATGATCTGGCCGGATGCCCCCGGCTGGGCGGCGGCGCTTTATACCGGCCTCTTCGCCTCACTGATCGCGCAGATCTCCTATATCCAAGGCATCGACCATATCGGCGCCAACCGGGCCGGCCTGTTCATCAACCTCGTTCCGGTGTTCGGCACGCTTCTTTCCGTCCTCATCATCGGCGAGGAACTCTACACGTTCCATATCGTGGCCCTGGTGCTGGCGCTTGGCGGCATTGCGATTGCCGAACGGTGGAAGCCGCAGGACGGTTGAACTGCGGGCGGTCGTCACAAGCGATCGCAAAAAGAGAGCAAGCCGCGCGGAATTTGGCGCTTTTCGGCCCCGCCATCATCTCCTAACCAAGAGGGATTGCCGTCAGGGAGACAAAAGCGCCATGGCCAAGCCGTTTTACTGGAACGAACTGAACACGCTCGATTTCGCGAGCCTTTCCGCAGACCGGACCATTGCCATCCTGCCGCTGGCCTCCACCGAGCAGCACGGCCCGCATTTGCCGATCGCAACCGATGTGGCGATCGCCAACGGCATGCTGGCCGAGCTGAAGCGCCAGCGCCCGGAGGATCTCGACATCCTGGTGCTGCCCACGCAGGAGATCGGCAAGGCGAACGAACACATCTACGGTCCCGGCACCCTCTCCTATTCCGCCGAACTTCTGATCCCGATGTGGACGGCGATCGGCGGCAAGGTGGCGGAAGCCGGCGTGAAAAAGCTGGTGATGGTCAATTCGCACGGCGGCAATCTCGACATCATGAACATCGTGGCGCGCGAGATGCGGGTGCGTTTCGGCATGGCGGTGGTGGCCACGCAATGGGGCCGCTTCGGCCATCCGGACGGCATGGTGAGCGCCCATGAACAGGCCTTCGGCATTCACGGCGGCGAGGTGGAAACCTCGCTGATGCTGTATTTCCGCCCCGACCTGGTGCGGATGGACAAGGCGGAAAACTTTGCCTCGCGCGCCGAATGGATGAAGGAGAACTCGCGTTTCCTGCAGCCGCTCCCGCCCCATTCGCTCGCCTGGATCGCCCACGACCTCAACCCCAACGGCGTCGTCGGCAATGCGGCAGCCGGCACGGCGGACAAGGGCGAAGCCATCTGCCGCCACCAGGTGGCGGGCTTCATCGAGCTGCTGCGCGATCTGGAAAATTATCCGCTGAGCGCGCTGTATTCGCGATGACTGATTTTTCCGAAGCGATCAACGTCTGAGCAAGCCGCTCCCCCTCCGCCGTTGCTTTGGGCCGAAAGGTTGCCGCGATTATTCTTCTCCCCGCTCGGTGGGGAGACGGTGGCCGGCAGGCCGGATGAGGGGCAAGCCACACGCTTTTGCGCCGCCAAAGCCCCTCACCCCACCCCTCTCCCCGCAGGCGGGGAGAGGGGGCAGTGTCGTGAATACCGCACCAACCCCATCTTCATCAGCGGACTGTACCTCGCGGGAGGGGCCTTTACCCCGCAGATGCAGTAGGTCGCGCACTCTCAATCCCGTTGTGAAAAACCAGCCGCGTTCTGCTTCGGCACATGCCCCTTGGCCTCCAGTTCCCCCACCAGCACCGTCAGCTCGCCCAGCAGGAATTCGACGAACAGGCTCGCCGCCGTGTCAAGCGTGGCGCGCGACCGGGCAAAGATCTTCAGCGGCTGCTGGCGGCGGTGCGGTTCGGCGAGAGGCCGGAAGACCAGTTCGCCGCGGCGGCAGTCGCCGATCACGTCGAGCGGATTGAGGAAGGTGAGCCCCGTGCCGCGCTTGACGAGATGGCGCAGCGTTTCCGGCCCGCCGCTTTCGACGACCGGCTCCACCGGCGCAGGAAGCGGTGCAAGGATGAGGTTGATCATGCTGCGCAGGCTCATGCCGGACTGGGCGAGGACCAGCGGTTCCTGCACCACCTTGGCAAGCTCCAGCGGCCCTTCCTCCTTCGCCAGCCGATGATCCGGCGGCAAAACGACGCCGATCGGGATATCGAAACTCGCCAGCGTGCGAAGCCCGGCGGTGGCCGGAATGTTGAAGCCGATGCCGAGATCCACTTCGCCGGACAGCACCGGATTGGCGGTGGTCGTCGCCCCGTCGATCGCCAGCTGCAGGCGCATGCGCGGATGCTGCTCGACGAAACGGGCGACGATTTCCGGCAGCGGACCAGCCGCAAGACCAACGGTCGAGACCATCGACACGCGCCCGCCTTGCGGCAGTTTCAGGCCCCGGACCCGGGTTTCCAGCTTGTCATATGCCTTCAGCACCTCGCGGATATGTTCGATGCACAGTTCTCCCGCCGCTGTCAGCCGCAGCCCGCGCGGCAGGCGTTCGAAGATCGGCACACCAAGCTCTTCCTCGAGCGCCAGGATCTGCCGGTTGATGGCGGAAGAGGCAACGTTCAGCCGCTGCGCCGCCTTGCGAATGGAGCCGGCGCGGGCAATTTCGTCGATGTAATGCAGTTTTCGCGAATGGAGCATCACAGGCCCGTTGCTTTAAATTTCACCACGACGCACAATTTGTGCATCCGACCGTCAAGCGATGCCAATAAGGCATCGTTCCGAGCGAATTTTGGCGCTTTTCAAAGGTCAAAAGCAATGGCTGAAATGGGAAAAAATGAAAGCCTGAAAAGAGGCTGTCTCCGGAGAACAAGGGAACGTCGGATGAACACGCACATGACAATCAAGGCATCGCTTGCCGCTCTCGCAATCGGCTTCGGCCTCGCCGCTTCGGGTGAGGCTTTCGCCCTCGACGAGGTCTCCTACGGCACGAACTGGCTCGCCCAGGCTGAACACGGCGGTTTCTACCAGGCCGTGGCCGACGGCACCTATGAGAAATACGGGCTGAAGGTCACGATCATCCAAGGCGGCCCGAACGCCGCCAACCGCGCGCTGCTGATCGCCGGCAAGGTGGATTTCTACATGGGCGGCCCGCTTGGCGACATGGATGCGGTGAAGGAAGGCATTCCGATGATCTCGGTTGCCTCGATCTTCCAGAAGGACCCGCAGGTTCTGCTCGCCCATCCGGATGCGGGCGTCGAGAAATTCGAGGATCTCGCCAAGCTCGACACCATCTTCATGGGCAAGGACGGTTATGTCACCTATTTCGAGTGGATGAAGAAGAACTTCAAGGGTTTCAAGGAGGAGCAGTACAAGCCCTACACCTTCAACCCGGCGCCCTTCATCGCCGACAAGAAGTCCGCCCAGCAGGGTTACCTGACCTCGGAACCCTATGAGATCGAAAAACAGGCCGGCTGGGCGCCGAAGGTCTTCCTGCTCGCCGATGCGGGTTACAACCCCTATTCCACGATGATCACCACCACGCAGGGCATGATCGACAAGAAGCCGGACGTGGTGCAGCGTTTCGTCGATGCCTCGATCGAGGGCTGGTACAATTACATCTACGGCGACAACAAGAAGGCCAACGACCTGATCAAGAAGGACAATCCGGAAATGACGGATGGTCAGATCGCCTATTCCATCGCCAAGATGAAGGAATACGGCATCCTGGAATCCGGCGAGGCTCTGACCAAGGGCATCGGCTGCATGACGGACGAACGCTACAAGAAGTTCTTCGACGAGATGGTGCAGATCGGCGTGGAGCCGAAGGACCTCGACTACAAGAAGGCCTACACCACCAAGTTCGTCTGCAAGGGCGTCGGCATGGCGCTGAAGAAGTAAGCCAGTCAGGAACCGTCACCCCCCTCTGTCCTGCCGGACATCTCCCCCTCAAGGGGGGAGATCGGCAGGAAGCAAGCTCTTCGCCTCCTCACTGTCGCCGGCGCTCTGAGCGAGAAGGGCGTGTTCATGGAGGCCATTCTCGCCATGGCGACGTGTGTGGGGAGCGGGACGGGTGCCACATATCGATCTCCCCCCTTGAGGGGGAGATGTCCGGCAGGACAGAGGGGGGTACGACCCCCGCTTTGTCTTCCGCAAGAATACCGAAGGCCAGCCCTTTGATCGCGTGACGGAATGACAGATTTGCAATCGCTCGAGCAACACCCCCCCTCCCCATCCCCCAAGCGCCCGCTGGTGGTGATGTCCAACGTGTCGAAGAGTTTCTCCAGCGGCACGCTCGCGCTGTCGGACATGTCCTTGACGGTGGAAAGTGGCGAGTTCGTCAGCCTGCTCGGTCCCTCCGGCTGCGGCAAGTCGACGGCGCTGCGGATCATCTCGGGCCTTGGCGACGTCACCTCCGGCACCATTGACTGGCCCGCCTCGCGCATCAATGCCAAGGGGCTTCCGGAAGGGGATATCTCGTTTGTCTTCCAGGAACCGACGCTGATGCCCTGGCAGACGGTGTTCGGCAATGTCTACCTGCCGCTTCGCCTGCGCGGCATTTCCAAGACGGCGGCGCGCCAGGACATCATGGCCTGTCTGGAAACCGTGGGGCTCAAGGATTTCGCCGATGCCTATCCGCGCGAACTGTCGGGCGGCATGAAGATGCGTGTCTCGATCGCCCGCGCACTGGTAACGAAACCGAAGCTGCTTTTGATGGACGAGCCCTTCGCGGCACTCGACGAGATCACCCGCCAGAAACTGAATGACGACGTTTTGCGCCTGTGGCGGGAGACGGGCATCACCGTCATCTTCGTCACCCATTCGGTGTTCGAGAGTGCCTATCTCTCCAACCGCATCGTGGTGATGAAGGCACGGCCGGGCCGCGTACATGCGGATTTCCCGCTCGCCACCAGCCTGGAGCGCGGCCCGCTCTACCGGACCTCGGAAGAGTATCGCGCCACCTGCGAAAAGGTCTCGCAATCGCTGCTGGAGGCCATCGGCTTCCCGCTGGCCGACGGACTGGAGATGCATTGATGTCGCCCGAACAATCGCTCGTCGCGCGCCACCGCGAAACCATGCTGCGGATCCTGATCCCGATCAGCGTCGTGATCGCCCTCATCCTGCTCTGGCAGGTTCTCGTGACGGCGACCGGCGTGCCGCAATATATCCTGCCCGGCCCGGGCGCCGTTGCCGGTGCGCTGGTCAAGGACTGGGGCACGCTCTCGCCTGCGCTCTGGGTCACCACCAAGATCACCATGGCAGCCCTTGGCCTGGCACTCATCGGCGGTGTCGGCATCGCCATCTTCCTCGTCCAGTCGAAATGGATCGAGACGGCCTTTTATCCGATCGCCGTCATTCTGCAGGTGACACCGATCGTGGCGATTGCGCCGCTGATCCTGATCTATGCGCCGACGACCCAGGTGGCACTGCTCATCTGCGCCTTCCTCGTCGCCTTTTTCCCAATCCTCTCGAACATGGTGCAGGGCCTGAAAAGCGTCGATCATAACCTGTTGAACCTGTTCGATCTCTATGGCGCCTCGCGGTTCCAGACCCTGCTCTATCTGAAGCTGCCCGCCTCGCTTCCCTATTTCATGACCGGCCTCAAGATCGGCGGTGGCCTCTCCCTGATTGCCGCCGTCGTGGCGGAATTTGCCGCCGGGTCCGCGGGTGCCGGATCCGGCCTCGCCTTCCGCCTGCTCGAAGCCCAGTACCGCCTCAACATCCCGCGCCTGTTTGCCGCCCTCATCCTGCTCTCGGTGCTGGGCGTGGTGATCTTCGGCATAACCTCCTTCATCGCCTGGCTCAGCCTGCATCGCTGGCACGAAAGCAGCCTCCGGAGAGAAAACTGATGTCCTTTGCCGAACTTCCCAACGCACCGCATTTCGTGCTGGCCAATGCCACGCTGCCGGCCATCACGGTGGAAGGGTTTTCAGCCCCGGCGAAAGAGGGTCTGGTCGCCGCCGATCTGGTGATCGCCAATGGCAGGATCGACGCCATCCTCACCCCCGGCACCGCACCGGCCGCTTTGCCCCGCACCGATCTGCGCGACGGCATGGTCTGGCCCTGTTTCGTCGACATGCACACCCATCTCGACAAGGGCCATATCTGGGAGCGCCGCCGCAATCCGGACGGCACGTTCATGGGGGCTCTGGAAAACGTCAGTGCTGATCGCACGGCCAACTGGTCGGCAGACGATGTGCGTGCCCGCATGGAATTTTCGCTGAAGACGGCTTATGCGCATGGCACCAAGCTGATCCGCACCCATCTGGATAGCATTCCGCCGCAGCACCGCATTTCCTTCGAGGTGTTTTCCGAAATCCGCGAGGAGTGGAAGGACAAGGTCGCGCTGCAGGCCGTGGCATTGCTGCCGCTCGAATCCGTACTCGACCCGGCCGTCTTCGGCGATATCGTCGCGGTGACGAAACGCCATGGCGGGTTGCTCGGTGGTGCGACCCGCATCCTGCCCGATTTCGAAAAGATCCTCGAGACGCTGTTTCGGGCAGCCAGCGACAACGGGCTCGACATCGATCTGCATGTGGACGAGACCGAGGACAAACAGGTTCTCACCCTGAAGACGATTGCCGAGATCAAGCTGAAGACCGGCTTTGAGGGCGCGGTCACCGTCGGCCATTGCTGCTCGCTGGCAAGGCAGGATGATGAACTCGCCAAGCGGACGATTGATCTTGTGGCGGAAGCCGGCCTGTCCGTCGTCTCACTGCCGATGTGCAACATGTATCTGCAGGATCGCCATGCAGGCCGCACACCACGCTGGCGCGGCGTGACGCTGTTCCATGAACTGGCGGCCGCCGGCGTGAAGACCGCCGTCTCCTCGGATAATACCCGCGACCCCTTCTACGCCTATGGGGATCTCGACGGCGTGGAAGTCTTGCGCGAGGCCGTGCGCATTCTGCATCTCGACCATCCGCTGGATGAGGCCGCGCGCGTCGTCACCACGACGCCCGCCGACATTCTCGGCCGGCCGGACATCGGCCGCATCGCGGCGGGAGCCCCCGCCGATCTGGTGCTTTTCAGCGCAAGGCGCTGGAGCGAATTCCTTTCCCGTCCGCAGGCGGACCGCATCGTGATGCGGAATGGCATGGGCATCGACCGCCGCCTGCCGGATTACCGTGACCTTGACCCGATCCTGATGAAGTGAGCGCCATGGCCGATTACGCACAGATCAAGAAAGACCTCGAAGGCATCGCGGTGGAGGACAATCCGGCGCTGGTGCGCCAGAAAAGCCGGGACTTCTATTGGTATTCGCCGATCCTGAAGGCGGAGCTCGACCATGTCACGGCCGATCTCGTCGTCTCGCCGAAATCGGAAGACGAGGTCATCCGCACGCTGAAGGTGGCTTTCGCGCATGGCGTGCCGGTCACCCCGCGTGGCGCCGGCACCGGCAATTACGGCCAGGCCATGCCGCTGTCCGGCGGCATCGTCTTGAACCTCATCAACATGAACAAGGTCAAGGAAATCCACCCCGGCCGCGTCATCTGCGAGCCCGGCATCATCATCGCGGAACTCGACAAACAGACGAAGGCGCATTCCGGCCAGGAACTGCGTTTCCACCCGTCCACCGCCCAGACGGCCACCATCGGCGGTTTCATCGCCGGCGGCTCCGGCGGTGTCGGCTCCATCCACTGGGGCGGCCTTCGCGACCTCGGCAATATCCTGCGCCTGCGCGTGGTCACCATGGAGGCGGAACCGCGGGTGCTGGAACTGACCGCCTGGGACCTGCAGAAGGTCAGCCACGCCTATGGTACCAACGGCATCATCACCGAGGTCGAGATGCCGCTGGCGCCGGCCTATGACTGGGTGGACGTGCTGGTCGGTTACGACGATTTCATGGATGCGGTGCGTTTCTCCGACGTGCTCGCCCACAAGAACGGGCTGCTCCTGAAGGAGATCGCCCCGATCGCGGCGCCGATCCCGTATGACTATTTCCCGCGCCACAAGCCGTTCATTCGCCATCGGGACCAGTCGATCGTCGTCGTGATGGTGGCGCCGCATTCGGTGGCTGCCTTTGTGGCGCTGACGCAGCGCATGAAGGGCGAAATCCTGTTCCGCTCCGACATGGTCGAGAGCATGAAGGGCATACCGCATGCCTACGAGCTCGCCTGGAACCACACAACGCTGCGCGCGCTGAAGGTCGATCCAACCTTTACCTATCTTCAGGTGCAGTATCCGAGCCCGGACCATGTCGCCAAGGTCGGCAAGATGGTCGAAATCTTTGGCGACGAGGTGCCCGGCCACCTGGAATTCATCAAGTTCGACGGCAACATGCAATGCGCCGGCCTGCCGCTGGTGCGCTATACAACGAAGGAGCGGCTGGAGGAGATCATCCGCATCCACGAGGATCATGGCTGCCCCATCTTCAACCCGCACCGCTACACGCTGGAGGAAGGCGGCATGAAGCAGACCGACGAGGTGCAACTGGCCTTCAAGAAGGAAACCGATCCGAAGGGCCTGCTGAACCCCGGCAAGATGATTGCCTGGGAAAACCCCGATTTCGATTTCAAGGCCGGCAAGAACTACCTGTTCCCCGGTTTGCAGGCCTTTGCCGAAGCGGGGGAATAGGATTGCATAAGCGCTTCGTCCGGGGCGCCCCCTCACCCGCCTCCGCTTCGCTCGGCCACCCTCTCCCCAAGGGGAGAGGAGAACCGCAAGCGGTGCGGCCATCTCTTCTCCCCTTGGGGAGAAGGTGCCCGAAGGGCGGATGAGGGGTCATCCCGGCACGCCAACCCATCGCCAAGAGGATTTTGACCGACAATCACCGCCATCACAGCCATTCCGAAGGTACTCCCGGCCGGGTTCCCCGGCTCATGCAATCAAGACATGGCACCCTGACCCCTTCGGCTGGGCGGCGAAGGGCCGGGGTGCTGGGACAAACGGCGCGGATATTTTCAACCGGTCCCGACGGCTATGGCTGCGGGGAATGATTTGGAGATTGTTCGATGCGCGTCCTCGTGCTGCATTCCCATCCTGTCGAGGAAAGTTACGGCAAGGCGCTGTTCCGCCAGACCTGCGAGAGCCTGGCAAAGGCCGGCCACGAGGTGGATGCCTGCGATCTTTATGCGGAAGGCTTCGATCCTGTTCTTTCCGCCCATGGCCGGCGCATCTATCATGACTATCCGCAGAACATGACGGGGCTCGAGGGTTACGTGGCACGGCTGAAGGCCGCCCAGGGCCTCGTCATCTGCACGCCGGTCTGGAATTTCGGTTTCCCCGCCATGCTGAAGGGTTATTTCGACCGCGTCTGGCTGCCGGGCGTCTCTTTTGCGCTTCAGGACGGGAAACTGACGCCGACGCTGCGCCACATCGAAAAACTCGCCGCCGTCATGACCTATGGCGGAACCCCGATGCGGGCTTTCCTGGTCGGCAACCCGCCGAAGAAAATCATCAAACGCGTCATCCGCGCGCAGATCAAGATCGGCGCGCCGGTCAAGTTCCTGGCCCACTACGACATGAACAATTGCACCGAGGAAACCCGGGCCACCTTCCTGGCGAGGGTGAAGGCCGAGATGGAAGCTTTCTGAGACGCACTCGGATCGCTCAACCTTTATTTAATTTTTACCGGCTATTAATCCTCTCAGATCGAGAGGATAAGCGATGCGTTATGCGTTTTTCATCGCCCTTCTCTTTCTTGCCGGCTGCGGAACCGCGCCGAGCAGGATTGATAACGCCTGCGCCATCTTTGCGCAGCGCGATGGGCTCTTCAACAACTGGGCACGCGAGGCAAAACGCGCATCGCGCGAGTACGGTGTCCCTGTGCCCGTGCTGATGGCCACCATCTACACCGAATCCGGCTTCCGCGCTTATGCACGGCCGAAGCGCATCTATTTGCTGGGCTTCATTCCGTGGAAACGGCCGTCCTCGGCCTATGGTTATGCACAGGCGCTTGATGGCACCTGGGCGGCCTATCAGCGCGAAACGGGCCGCTGGGCGGCAAGCCGCACCGATTTTGGCGATGCCATCAAGTTCGTCGGCTGGTATCACAACAAGAGCAACCGCCGGAACGGCATTGCGCTGACCGATACCTACCGGCTGTATCTTGCCTATTATGCCGGCCATGCGGGCTACGAGCGCGGCAAGTTCACCTCTGCCATCCGTGCGGCCGCCCAACGCTCCGCCGGCATTGCAGACCGTTATGAACGGCAATTGCATAGCTGCGGCTACTGATTTTGCATCGTCTTTGTTTTATCGCAAAGCCTGAAGCCGCAAGGTCATAACACCGTTATCTCCGCATCGCAGGTTGATTGCGATGCGATGTGGAGAGACGAGCATGCCGAAGACCCGAACCCACCAAACCGCCGCCACGATGGAGGCCGATCAGGCCGCCGACCAGACCATCGATGGAACCGTGACCTTGCCGTCGCTCTACGCGGATGTCGAAATCCTGCGCACGGCCATCGCCACGGAATCGGCCCCCTTGCTCGACGAGCTTGGCGGCACCGAAGCATTGACCCCGCGCGACCAGTCCCGCCTGACCAATCTTGCCCATTACCTGACGCTGCGCCGCCACGACATCCGCCCGCTGCAACGCCGGCTGATGGCCTGCGGCCTCTCCTCGCTGGGACGGCTTGAAAGCCGCGTTTTGCCGACCCTTGATGCGGTTCTCGCCATGCTTGCGCCGCATGCGGACGAGACCTTTCCGCGCAGCAACGGCGCAAACGAGGCAGCCTTCTTCCAGGGCGAGACCTTTCTTGCCGAAGCCGCCGACGGCCTGCTCGGCGACGTGCCGGGACGGCGCCGTTGCCGCATCATGGTGACCCTGCCCTCTGAAGCGAAGGACCAGCCGGATTTCGTGCTCGACCTCGTGCGCCGCGGCATGAACATCGCCCGCATCAACTGCGCCCATGACGACCGCGAGGCCTGGCTTGCCATGGCCGGCCATGTGCGGACCGCCGGGGAGCGGCTGGGCGTGCCGGTGCGGGTGTTGATGGACATTGCCGGCCCGAAAATCCGCACCGAAAGGGTGGTGCCGGAGAAGAAGGCCAAGCTGCAGGTCGGCGACCTGTTCCGGCTGGTGGCAGAGGGTGAACCGTCGCTGGACGATGACATCGTTGCCTGTGCTTCGGTCTCCTTGCCGGAAATCGTCACCCGCCTGTCGATCGGTGACCGCGTACGTTACGACGACGGCAAGCTGGAGGGCATTGTCGAGGCGCTTTCCCGTAACGAAGCGACGATCCGCGTCAACCGCTGCAAGACGGGCGGCGCCAAGCTGAAACCGGAAAAGGGCTTGAACCTGCCGGACACCGCACTTGGCCTGTCGCCGCTCACTGCCAAGGACGAGACGGATCTCGCAACCGTCGTGGAATGCGCCGACATGCTGGGTTATTCCTTCGTCAGCCGCCCGCAGGATATCGACCTCCTGGAAGAGGCGCTCGCAAAGGTGCCGCCGCGCACGACCCCGCTCGGCATCGTCGCCAAGATCGAGCAGCCGGAGGCGGTGCGCAACCTGCCGGCCCTGATTGCCGCGGCCCTGCGCCACCGGCGCCCCTTCGGCGTGATGATCGCCCGAGGCGATCTTGCCGCCGAAATCGGTTTCGAGCGCGTGGCGGAGATGCAGGAGGAAATCCTCTGGATCTGCGAGGCGGCCTCGGTACCGGTGATCTGGGCGACCCAGGTGCTCGAGGACCTCGTCAAGACCGGCCTTCCCTCGCGCGGCGAGATGACCGATGCCGCCATGGCCGCGCGCGCCGAATGCGTGATGCTGAACAAGGGACCGGCGGTCGCCGACGCCGTCTCCTTGCTCGATCACCTGCTGTCGCGCATGGACGAGCACATCGTCAAGAAAACGCCGATGCTGCGGGCGCTGAAGAGCTGGCAGGCGTGAGGAAGAGGCGGCCGTCAGACAATGCGGGCGGCCGTCACCTCCACCTCGACCAGGAATTCCGGGCGGGTGAACCCGCCGACCACGATCAGCGTGGAAACCGGCTTCGGCTCTGCCGTATAGCGATCGCGCACGGCCATGTAAGGCGCGAAATCCTCGCGCTTCGTCACGAAACCGGAGATGCGGATGACATCGGCAAACGTCATACCGGCCTCTGCCAGAATGGCCTTGATCGCCTCGAAGCAAAGCTCGGCCTGGCCGGTCACGTCCGGCGGGATCGTGTCGTCCGGGGCAATGCCGAGCTGGCCGGAGGTGACAAGCAGCGCTGCACCCGGCGGCACCAGAAGACCATGATTATAGGCCCCGAAGGGTTTGCGCACGGAGGGTGGGTTGAAGAGCTGTTTTTCCGATGGCGCCATGCCCGCACACTCCTGATTCTGTGGGTATCGAGGAGAAAGTATAGCTGGGGTGGAGCGGGTCGGAAGCGGAAATGCCGCTACGGCGGGAACAGAGATCGGGTGGCGGATCACTTGTCGCGATCATTCCAAATCAGCGCGTCAGATCTTGTTTTCCAGCGTTTCCACTCTTTTCTCAACAGTCCTGACGCTGTCTTCGATCCGGGACAGCGAACTTTCGATTGCCGTTTGAATATTGGCAAGCGAGCCTCCAAGCTCCATCTTGACCATCAACTCGATGTCATCACGAAGCTCTGTTTCCCGTCGCTCGACCCGTCTTGTCAGATCATAGGTCGCGTTCAACAGCCGCATCATATCGCCCAAATCCTTCCGGACCAGACGCATTTCATCCATCTGAAGTTTTGCCTGCTTTGCCAGAAACTCAAGACTAATATTGTCCGTGCTCATGCCTGCTCCAGCTCCTTTCAGATCGATTCCATGCCCTTCCTGAAATCCAAGTCCGTGCGACAATGCCTTGGGTGTGCGCCTATTGATTGCGTTTCGTAGAGGATAGCACAGGCCGGCCCGAGATTGCATCCCGTTTGATCCGGCCCGGCGACAGATGGGGAATTCCCCCTCACGCCCCGTAGGGTGCCAAAAACACCTTGACCGCTTCGATCTCGTTGCCGCGGATCTCGTGCCCGCCGGAATGCCAGTCCAACGTGACCTTTTCGCCCTGGGCGGTGAAATAATCGGCAAGCGCCTGCGTCAACGGCACCGGGCAGATCGGATCGCGTTCGCCTGCGGTGATCAGCACGCTGCCCTTTCCGGGCCGTGGCTTCGGCTCGAACGGGATCAGCGGATGCATCAACACGGAGGCGTCGAACAACTCCGGCTTCTCGATCACCGCATTGGCGAGAATGTTCGCGCCATTGGAAAAACCGAGGCCGATCACCGGACCGGCAGAAGCAGCCTCGCGATGGGCGGCAACAAAACCGGCCATCTTCTGCGTCGCCCGCGCCAGATCCTCGAGGTCGTAGAGCCCCTCCGCCCGGCGACGGAAGAAACGAGCCGCACCATGCTCGGAGACATCGCCGCGCGGCGAAATCACGGTCGCATCGGGCAGAAGCCGGCTGGCGAAATCGAAGAACTGGTTCTCGTCACCGCCCGTGCCGTGGAAGGCAAAGAGGATGGGGGCGCCCGGTTTGCCCGGGCGCTTGAGGTGGATATAGGCGTCTGTGGTCATGGCGTTCACCTTAGCCTTCCAGCTTTTCCAGATGCTCTTCCAAATAGGAGCGCAGGTGGGCGTGCTGGGTCGGCAGTTTCAGCGCTTCACCGAGATGAGCGGTATCCTCATCGCGATCGAAGCCCGGTTCATTGGTGGCGATTTCGAACAACACGCCGCCCGGCGTGCGGAAATAGATCGCCCAGAAATAATCGCGGTCGATGACGGGGGTGACCTGGTAACCGGTCTCCATCAGCGCCTTGCGCACTTCCAGCTGCTTTTCGCGGTTTTCGACCGCAAAGGCGATGTGGTGCACCGAGCCGGCGCCGAGATTGGCGCGAGCAATGTTCGGCATGGTCTCGATGTCGATGTAATCGGCACCATTGCCGCCGGGCATGCCCATGCGGGTGACGCCATCCTTATGGTCCACCTGCTCGTACCCCATGAACTTCAGGAGTTCGACGGTTGCGCCTTCATCACGCAGACGCATGGAGGCCGAATGGAAACCGCGAATCGCGTGATCGACGTCGACCCCATTGCCGGTCCAGGCGGCGCGCGGATCGTCCTTCACTTCAACCAGGGCAAAACCATCGCCATCCGGGCCAAAGAAGTTGAGACGCTTTTCGCCGAAAACCTCGTCGGTCTTCATCTCCAGGCTGCCCTTGGAGGCGAGCCGGTTGCCCCAGTAGGAAATCGCGCCCTGCGGAACAGAAAAGACGGTGGTGCCGACTTCGCCGGTGCCGGGACGACCCTGGGCGATGTGCGGGAACGGGAAATAGGTCATCACCGAACCGGGCGTGCCGACTTCGTCACCGTAATAGAGGTGATAGACATCCGGCGCGTCGAAATTGACGGTCTTCTTGACGCGGCGCAGGCCGAGCGTATCGGTGAAGAACTGGTTGTTGGTACGGGCGCTGGCAGCCATCGATGTGACGTGATGCAGGCCTTTGATCTGGTTCAACATGGCGTGACCCTTTGTCTTCAATCTCTGCGGGCCGGTGATCGGTCCGCTTGTCTGGGGTGAAGATGGTGTGTTTTTGGGTCAGCGCATAGAGTGAACAATCAGAACGCATTGTTCACAAAACGCATCTTGCGCTCAGCCATCAAGCGCCGGCGCCGCGGGAAGCTGCCAATCCACCGGTTCGCGTCCATTGGAGATCAGGTAGGCATTGGCCTTGGAAAAATGCCGGGAGCCGAAAAAGCCGTTATGGGCCGAGAGCGGCGACGGATGCGGCGCCTTCAGCACCAGATGCCGGCGCTGATCGACAAAGGCGGCCTTCTTCTGCGCGTAGGATCCCCAGAGCATGAAGACGACGTGGCTGCAGTCTTCGTTGACGGCGCGGATGACGGCATCGGTGAAACGTTCCCAGCCTTTGCCCTGGTGGGCGGCCGCACGCCCCTCCTCCACCGTCAACACGCTGTTCAAGAGCAGCACACCCTGACGCGCCCAGTGTTCGAGGAAACCGTGTTGAGCCGGCGGAATACCGAGATCCGTCTGCATTTCCTTGTAGATATTGACGAGCGAGGGCGGAATGCGCACGCCGGGTCGGACACTGAAGCAAAGGCCATGCGCCTGGCCGGCACCGTGATACGGATCCTGCCCGAGGATTACCACCTTCACCTTGGGCAGCGGCGTCAGGTCGAGCGCACGGAAATATTCGCTGCCCTTCGGGAAGATGCGTTTGCCCGCTTCCTTCTCGGCGGTCAGGAACTGCCGGAGGGCTGCCATATAGGGATCGGCAAACTGCGGGCCGAGCACCTCTTTCCAGCTTTCCTCCAGCTTCACGCCGTTCTCTGCCATGCCTGCCCTTCCCTCTGTCGCTGCCGGTTACTGGAGATGGAAATTGGCCTTCGAGTGCCAGTCCCAGGCCGAGCGGATGATGTCGTGCAACGTATATTTCGGCTCCCAGCCCAGCACCGCCTTCGCCTTTTCATTGTTGGCAACGAGCGTGGTGGAATCGCCGTCGCGGCGACCGACATATTCGACCGGGAACGGTTTTCCCGAGACGTCGGAAATCGCCGCCAGCAGTTCCTTCACCGTCGTGCCGGTGCCGGTGCCGAGGTTGAGTTCCACCGTCTCGCCGCCGGCCAGAAGGTAATCGACGGCGCGCACATGCGCATCCGCCAGGTCGAGAACATGGATGTAGTCGCGCACGCAGGTGCCGTCGCGGGTGTCGTAATCGTCACCGAAAACCTTGAAACCCTGGCGCCGGCCAAGGGCAGCCTCGATGGCAAGCGGAATGGCGTGGGTTTCCGGCGTATGCCATTCGCCAATGCGACCTTCGAAATCGGCACCGGCAGCATTAAAATAGCGCAGCATCACAGAGCGCAGGCCCTTGTAGGTGCCGTAATCCTTCAGCGCCTGTTCGATGATAAACTTGGTGCGGCCGTAAGGGTTGATCGGCGCCTGGGGATGCGTCTCGTCCATCGGCACCTGTTCCGGCAGACCGTAGGTCGCGCAGGTGGAGGAGAAGACGAAGGCCTTGACGCCGGCCTCCATCGCCGCCGAGAGAAGCGTCAGCGCGCCGATGACATTGTTGTCGTAGAAGGCGACCGGGTTTTTCACCGATTCACCCACCTCGATCAGGGCGGCAAAATGCAGAACCGCATCCGGCTTGTGTTTGGCGAAGACTTCATCGAGACGCGCCCGGTCGCGGATATCACCCTGTTCCAGCGGTCCCCACTTGACGAATTCCGCATGGCCGTTGGTCAGGTTGTCGAACACGATCGGCTGGTAGCCGCGCTCGGCAAGCAGCAGGCAATTGTGCGAACCGATATAACCGGCACCGCCGACGACGAGGACCTTTTTCTGAGACATGAACCGGCTACGACTCCCTGTGAACTGCGGGGTGCACTATAGCCGCGTCCGCATCAAAGGCCAGCCTGTGCGGCGGCTGAAAACGAAGCTCTGTCACGTCTGCCGCAAGCGTACCTGTCTGCCGCAGTGGCAAAATTGGAACTTGAGCGGCCCGATAAGGATTTCCCTCTTTCCGCGCCTTCCGCTATCATCGCAGGCGGCGCATGACGGATGGATCTTTGATGACGCGATGGGTTTTTCTCGGCCTTGGCTGGTTCTTCGTGGCGCTCGGCATCGTCGGCGCCTTTCTGCCGCTTTTGCCGACCACGCCCTTCCTGCTGCTCGCCGTCGCCTGTTTCACCCGCTCCTCGCCGAAACTCGAAGCCTGGCTGATGAACCATCCGCGCTTCGGTCCGGCGCTGCAGGACTGGCGGCGCAATGGCGCGATTTCGCGCAAGGCGAAGGTCGCGGCCCTCAGCCTGATGGCGGCAAGTTATGCGATCTTTCTGTTCGGCACCTCGCCGCCGCTCTGGCGCGCGCTTCTGGTGCTGGCGATTCTGGCCGGCTCGTCGCTTTTCATCGTCACAAGACCGGATGCCGGCGCGTGAACCGCTGGCACACGTTCAGGCAGACGCACCATGCCGCGATTGCGGCAGCACGAAAGGAATATGGGCGGCCGGCATGCGGCCAACGGCACCGGCAATGCCATAGACATTGGCAATGATCTCGTCGCTCAGCGTCTCGACGCATGGCCCCTCGGCCACGACACGCCCCTTGTGCAGCACGATCACCTGATCGGCGAATTCCGCCGCAAGGTTCAGGTCGTGCAGGATGGCCAGCACCATGCCACCATCATTGGCAAAAGCACGCGCCGTTTCGAGAACCGCAATCTGATGGCCGAGGTCGAGGCTTGCCGTCGGCTCATCGAGAAAGAGGCCGCGCGCCAGCCCGCGATCGAACGCCTTCGGCACCTGGGCGAGCGCCCGGGCAAACTGCACACGCTGCTGTTCGCCACCCGAGAGCGACGGATAACTGCGCCCCTCGAAACCGGAGAGCCCGACCCGCATCAGCGCCTGGCGCGCCTGCACGGTCGGATCGAGAGCGCCTTGCGCCACCGCCCCCATGCGCACGATTTCCAGCGCGGTGAACGGGAAGGCAAGCTCGCTTGCCTGCGGCAGCACCGCCCGGCGCGCCGCCAGTTGCTGCGGCTGGTAGAGCGAGATTTCCATGCCGTCATAGGTTACGCGCCCGGAGCTGACACCGATCTCACCCGACAGCGCCTTCAGGAGGGTCGATTTGCCCGCCCCGTTCGGCCCGATGATCACCGTCATTTCGCCCGGCCGAAGCTCGAGCGAGACCTCGTCCAGCAGGCGACGGCCGGCGCGTTCGATCGTGACGGAATGGGCGCGGATCATCAGTGTTCTCCCATGCGGCGCGCACCGTTGCGGCCGAGAAGCAGCATCAGGAAGACCGGCGCACCGAAGAGAGCGGTGATGATGCCGATCGGCAGTTCGGCGGGCGCGACGATCGTGCGGGCGACACTGTCGGCCACCAGCAAAAGCGCACCGCCGCCAATGGCGGAGGCCGGCAGCAGGAAACGGTGCGAGGGGCCGATGACGAGGCGCAAGAGATGCGGCACGACGATGCCGACGAAACCGATCGATCCGGAGACCGCAACGGTTGCCCCGCAGGCCGCAGCGACGGCGAGGATGACCAGCCGCTTCAGCCGCTGCACCGGAATGCCCATATGAAAGGCCGCCGCATCGCCGAGGATCAGTGCATCGAGCCCGCGTGCGACGAAGGGGATGATGGCAACCACCAGCGCCACGAACGGCAGGACCGAGACGACGCGGGTGAAGGTGGCGCCCCCCAGAGAGCCGAGATTCCAGAAGGTGATGTCGCGCAGCTGACGATCGTCGGCCATGAAGATCAGAAGCCCCATCAGCGCAAGGCTAAGCGCGCCGACGGCGATGCCGGAAAGGATCAGCGTGGTCGTATGAGTCTGCCCGCCATGCGTCGCGATGCGGTAAAGCAGCCAAGTGTTAAACAGCCCGCCGAAAAAGGCCATCAGCGGCAGGAAATGGCTGCCGAGCGCCATGGAGACCGGAGCCAGCAGACCGCCGCCCAGGACGATGCCGGCCACCGCAAACAATGCAGCGCCTGAGGTAACGCCCACGACGCCAGGATCGGCGAGCGGATTGCGGAACAGGCCCTGCATCATCGCGCCGGAGATCGCCAGCCCCGCACCGACCAGAAGCCCAAGCGCCGTGCGCGGCAGACGCACCGCCTCCAGCACCACACGCTCCTGCACCGCCAGCTCACCGCCGCGGCCGGTCAGATAGAGCCACAGATGCGAAAGATCGACACCCGTCGGGCCGCTGCCGAGCGAAATGAGGCAGGCAACGGCCAAAAGCAGCAGAAGCACGGCAATGCACAGCACACCCTGGCGCGAGCGGTCGCCGTCATCGGTGCCGAGACTGAGCCGCAACGCCTCAGACCGCATGGCTCAGAAGCTCCCCGGATAGAGGCTGGAGGCGAGGCTGCGCGCCGCATCCGGCGTGCGCGGCCCAAAGCCCAAAAGCAGCAGGCCATCCATGCGGAGGAGCGATTTGGAGGCGGCCGCCGGCGTGGATTGGAAGGCGGGAAGCGCAAACACCTCCTCCGGCTTCACACCATGATTGCCGGACTGCATGACGAGCACGACATCCGGCTTGGCGGCAATCACCGCCTCGTCCGTCAGCGGCTTGTAGCCGGTAATACCCTCTGCCGCGTTGACGCCACCGGCCATCTCAATGATGGCCGCCGCTTCGGTGTCCTTGCCGCCGGCCATGATGCGGCCATTGGCGATCGACAGCACGAACAGCACCCGCTTGCGGGGCTGCGGCAGTTTCGCCGTCTCGCCCGCCAGTGCCGCCAGATCCGCATCGGTCTTCACCGCCAGGGTCTCCGCCTTGTCGGAAAGACCGACAGCCGCACCCACGTCGCGGATCTTCTTGGCAATCGCGGCACCTTGCGGCGGCGTGTCGATCGTCACCATCGGGATTTCACTCGCCTTCAGAATGGCCAGCGCATCCGGCGGACCGGCACCGTCTTCCGACAGGATGAGGTCCGGCGTCTGGCCGAGAATGCCTTCCGGCGACAGCGCACGCATGTAGCCGATATCCGGCTTCTTCATGGCTTCGACAGGAAAGCTGCTGGTCGAATCGCGGGCGACGATCCGGTCCCCGGCGCCGAGCGCGTACAGGATCTCAGTCACCGTGCCGCCGATGGAAACGATCCGCTTGGCGGACGGATTTGTGGCATCGGAGGCGAGCACCGGCGCGATGCCGAGACCTCCACTCACGAGAACCGCAAGAAAACCTGTTTTGAAAACAGCGCGCATCGTCATATCGTTTCGCCTCGACGCCTTAACCGGGCGGGGGCGGTCATCCGCGCCCTTAAAAGACGCGCCGCTCCCCATTCCCAAACTGGAGTGTGTAGCTCTGGTTTAGGGCTTTTCAAGAGCCGGGGCAACAGATATCTTGAGGCCACCACACCACTTAAAAGAGGATGCTGATCCATGTATATCGCAATGAACCGTTTCCGTGTCGTGCCGGGTTTCGAAGAGGCGTTTGAAGAGATCTGGCGCACGCGCGAGCGGCATCTTTCGACCGTTCCGGGCTACCTGGAATTTCACATGCTGAAGGGCGCAAAGCACGAGGACCACACGCTTTATGCCTCGCACACGCTGTGGGAAACCCAGGAGCATTTCACTGCCTGGACGAAGTCCGAGCAGTTCCGCGCCGCTCATGCGCGCGCCGGTGAAAACCGCGGCAAGGTCGAATATCTCTCCGGCCCGCATTTCGAAGGTTTCGAGGTCATCATTCACGAAGATGCCAAGGGCAACCGCGCGGAGGCTGCATGAGCAGCGTGACGGCTCTTTCCGCCCCTCCTGACGAACGCCACGAGCGGGCACTGGCCGCCCTTGCCGAGAAGCCAGATGGCGTGGTGGAGGCGATTGCTGCCAAGGCCGAGGTGACGCCAGCGGAGATCCTCGCCATCCTGCCGAAGGGTGCTGCGACGACGGCCGCGGTCGCCGAATTCGAGACGATCTGGACAGAAATGTCCGGCTGGGGCGAGATCCTGTTCATCGTCCATACCGATGACATCGTGCTCGAAGCCACCGGTTCGCTTCCTGCCGGAAGTGAAGGCCATGGCTGGTTCAACATCCATGGCGACAGCCCGATCGGCGGCCATATCCGCAAGGACAATTGCGCCGGGATCACCTTCGTCGACCGTGCTTTTCACGGCCGCCGCTCCTGTTCGGTGTGGTTCATGAACGCCAAGGGCTCTGCCATGTTCAAGGTCTTCGTCAAACGCGACGAAGCACGCGAACTGGTGGCCGAACAGCTGTCAAAATTCGAGGCGCTGCGCGACCGTTACGCCGTCGCATGACACTCGATGCGGAGCGGTTCTCGCCGCTCCGCATCCCCGACATCCCGATGTCAATCAGGACTGCTCACCGTCCTGTTCCTTGGCCTGTTCCCCACCCTGCAGCAGAGCCGCAAGCGCTGCACAGCTCGGATCTCTTGTGTCGAGAAGCGTCACGGGTGAGGTCCAGCCAACCGACACGCCGATGGCGGTCGTGACGGCCCAGGACGGCTCGTTCGCCGCCCGTTCGATCAGCCGCAGCGCATGGGTGGTGATGCACTGCTGCACCTGCGTGGCCGCCGCAGCCGAGGCATTCACCTGCTCAAGCCGCGTCTGAACCTCGACCTGCACGGGGTTGAGCACCGCCATCGTGATGAACCAGGCTGCAATTTCGGAAAACATGTCGTTTATCCTCCAACTCGGCGTTCAATGCCGCAAGAAAGAGGTCCGACATCGTGAAAGCGCCGATCTTTCACCAGAGGGGCCCGGACCACCGGGTCGAGCTCCATATGGGGATGGCGACCGCAGGTTCAAGATGAAGAAGCGGTCCTATGATCGGATCACGAAAGACCGTCGGTCTCAGCTGTTGGATACGTGCTCCGGTTTGCCCTTGCGTTTGGTGGACGCCATGTCGTGCAGCTCCTTTTCGGACATGGATTTCTCCATGCTTTTCGAGGCTCCCTGAAGCTCGCTCTTCTTGATGTCACCGCGTTTGGCGGCAAGGGCTGCCCCTGCCGCCTTCTGTTGTGCCTTGGATTTCGCCGGCATCTGCATTCTCCTTCCTGCCTGCCCTTCTCCGGAGAGCTCTGCGGCCCTCCTCTGTCGTGCCAACTCGCAAGACCCGTCTCCCGTTCCAGCGTGGCAGGGCGGGCGGGGAACCGGATGCCTGCTCCGGGGGTTCTTCTGTCGACAGGCGCGCCAGTTCGGCGCCGCAGATGAGGAAAGGACAAGGCCGATGGCCAGCAAGGACAGCAAGGACAGCATGGATGCCCGCGAGAAGATGACAGATGAAGGCTCGCGCCGCTTTGCGGAAGACGGTCGGGAGCGTGCCGAGGATGCCCTGCATGCCCGCGAGGACACAACAAACCTCAAGGCCGTCCACGAAGCCTCCCGCCTGGGTGGTGGCGATACCTATATCGTCGAGAGCGATCTCGAGGATCTCGACGAGCGGCTGGATTCGGACGCACCCGATGGTCGACCCAGCCCGATGGCGAATGCCGACAATCCCGAACGCTGACCAGCACCACCCGACTTAATGCCTGCGTCGCAGGCCGCGCAATTTTGAGGCGGCGGCGGTGCGTCTGGAACCGGACACTCCCGCTTGCGTTGGGAGGTGTCCCGTTTCCACCCCGCATCCGCAGGAGAAGCCCAGCGTGTCGATCCCGACCTCCACCTATCGAATCCAGTTTCGCAACGGCATGACCTTCGACCGCGCCGTCGAACTCGTGCCCTACATGAAGCGGCTCGGCATCAGCCATCTCTACGCCTCGCCGATCTTCACCGCGGCCCCGGATTCGACGCACGGTTATGACGTGGCGGACGCCAACGAGATCGATCCCGAACTTGGTGGGCGCGAGGGTTTCGAACGGCTGTCCACAGCACTGAGAGGGGCCGGCCTCGGACTGATCCTCGATATCGTGCCGAACCACATGGCGGCGGGACTGGAAAACCGCTGGTGGCGCAGCATCATCGAATGGGGGCGCGACAGCCGTTACGCCCGCTTCTTCGACGTCAACTGGACAAAACGTCTGACCCTGCCCTTCCTCGGCGATGATTTTGCAAAAGTGCTGGCGGACGGGGATCTGACACTGGTTTTCGACCGCAAGGCCGGCTGCCTGGCGCTCGGTTATTTCGACAGCCATTATCCGCTCGCCCCCTCCACCTATGCCCAAGCGATGGACGGCGTCGATCTGCCGCTGGCAGACGAGATCCGCGCGCTGGCCGCAAAGGCCGACCCCGAACGGGAAGAGGATTTTCACGAGGCGATACGGGGACTTGCAGACGGTCCGGATGCCGACCGGCTGGACGCGGCCCTTGTCGAACAGGCGAAGGATCACCGAAAACTGCAGGCCCTGCACGAGGCCCAGCCCTTCCGGCTGATCTCCTGGCGCGATGCGCCGCGTGACCTCACCTATCGCCGCTTCTTCGAAATCACCGGTCTTGCCGGCCTGCGCGTCGAAGACCAGGCAGTGTTCGAGGCAAGCCATGGCCTGATCCTCGACCTCGTCAAAGAGGGCAAGGTGGACGGGCTGCGCGTCGACCATGTCGATGGCCTCTCCGATCCGGGCGCTTATCTCGACCGGCTGCGGCTCGCGGTCGGGCCGGATTGTTACCTGATCGTCGAGAAGATCCTGGCAGACGGCGAACATCTGCCCTCGCGCTGGCCGATCTCCGGCACCACCGGTTACGAGTTCATTGCAGCCCTTTCCGACGTGCTTCTGGCCCCTGAGGCCGTGGAGACCTTCAACCGTCACTATGCGGATGTCACCGGCAAACCGGTGGATTTCGAGGCCGAGATGCGCGCCGCCAAGGGGTTGATGGCGGATGTCAACTTCGAGGGCGAAGGCCTGCGGCTGCTGGAGCTTGCGTGCGAAATCGCGGCCAGCCACGCGGAGGCGCGCGACCTCTCGGAGGAGGATCTCGCCAAGGCCCTGCGCGAACTGCTGATCGCCTTTCCGATCTACCGCACCTATGGCAACGAGATCGGCCTGGAACTCGCCGACCGCCAGCGGCTGACCGACGTGATGGATGAGGTGCGCCGGGGCCCGAACCCGCCGAAACCGGAGGCGCTGACCTTCCTCGGTCGCATCCTCATTGGCGACGTGAACCAGGCCTCGGATGCCGGCGCCCGGATGTTCCGCACCCGCTTTCAGCAACTGACCGGACCCTTGATGGCGAAATCCATCGAAGACACGCTGTTTTATCGCCTGAACCCGCTGATCGCGCTGAACGAGGTGGGCTCGGAGCCGCATGGCCGAAGCTTCAGCCTCGACGCCTTCCATGCCGAGATGAAAGGACGCCAGGACAGCCAGCCGGCCGGGCTCTCCGCCACCTCGACCCACGACACCAAACGCGGCGAGGATGCCCGCGCCCGTCTTTATGCGCTGTCGGAAGCGCCCGATCTCTGGCGCGCCGCACTGGACGACTGGCGCCGGATGAACCGTCCGGCTGTCGTCTCCCTCAACGATGGCGACGCGCCGGAGCCGGCCGTCGAGTGGCTGATCTATCAGGCACTGATCGGCGTGTGGCCGGACGATCTCGGGCCGGATGACGGACAAGGCCTGAAGGCCCTGGAAGAACGTTTCCTCCCCTATCTGGAAAAGTCGTTGCGCGAAGCCAAACTGCGGACCAGCTGGAACGAGCAGAATCAGGGGTATGAAAAGGCGGTGACGGCCTATGCCAGACACCTGTTTTCACCAGAGGCTGCCGAGTTCCGGCGCGATTTCGTCAGTCGGCTCGATGCGCTCTTTCTCGCTGGCGCCGTCAACAGCCTCACGCAGACGCTGATCAAGCTCACCGCCCCCGGTATTCCCGATATGTATCAGGGCAGCGAAAGTCTCGACCTCAGCCTGGTCGATCCCGACAACCGCCGCATGCCGGACTTTGCCCGCCTGACCGCCGGCCTCGACGAGAGTGCCGAGACCTCGGACCCGGCACTCTGGCTGGACGGCCGGCTGAAACAGCAGGTGATCGCCAGAATCCTGCCGCTGCGCCGTGAGCAGCCGGAGCTTTTCCGGAAAGGTGACTACGTGCCGCTCACCGTCAGGGGCAAGGCGGCAGACCACATCGTCGCCTTCGGCCGTCGTCTGCATGACAAGCGCGTGGTGGTGATCGCCCCGCGGTTGATGCTGGGCGCGATCCAGGACGCGACCGGCCTGCCGGACGCCTCCTTCTGGGCGGGAACCACAATCGCTCTCGACGAAGCCTTCGGCGGCGGTGGCTACCGAGACCTGATGAGCGGCAACCCGGTCGAGGCAGGCGCCGAACTGAAGCTGGAAGATCTGTTGCAGCAGGCGCCGTTTTCGGTGCTCGTGAAAAACTGACGAAATCGCCTGCCTCTCCACAAAAGGGAGCGGCAGGCAGATCCCTCGGCACCTCTCATGGCCGGACTGCAGACACGAAAAAAGGCGCCGCGGGTGAACGCGAGCGCCTTTTTTAAAGGGTGCAGTGGCGGGATCAGGCGATCCCGACGAAAGACAGAACCGCGATCACGATGACGACGGCGCCGACGAGCCAGACGATGTTGTTCATAAGTCCCTCCTGGTTGGGGTGATGGTCGTGCCGCTCAGGCAAAACCGACAAGATTGAGAACGGCGATGATGATGACGACAGCTCCCACGAGCCAAACGATGCTGTTCATTTTCACGCTCCATGTTGTTCCGGTTGAAAAACGCAAACCCGCCGTGTTGGTTCCGCACCCTCTCGGCGGAACCTTCGGCAGATCAAGCGGTTCAGCCGAAGGGCGCGGTCTTTGAACCACCGGCGCGGCAAAGGACGAGTGTATGAGCATCAATCCCGACATGGCGATCTTGAGAGGCGGAACAGACCAGCGCGCCGCCCCCGCAAGACCGCAACGCGTCGTCATCATCGGCGCCGGTTTCGGCGGCCTGGCGGTCGCCCGCGAACTCGGCAACAGCGTGATCGACGTCACCGTCATCGACCGGCGCAACCACAATCTCTTCCAGCCGCTTCTTTATCAGGTTGCGACAGCAGCCCTTTCGCCAGCCGATATTTCCGAGCCGATCCGCCGTTCGCTTGGGCGCTATCGCAACATCAAGGTGATGCTGGCGCACGTGCACGGCATCGATCCGGTAGCCCGAACCGTGCTGGTCGACCATGGCCTGCCCGTTCCCTATGATCGGCTGGTGATCGCCACGGGGTCCGAATACAATTATTTCGGCCATGACGACTGGCGCGCCGCGGCACCGGGCCTGAAGACCATCCACGAGGCACGGCTGATCCGCCAGCGCCTGCTGCTCGCCTTCGAGCGCGCGGAACTGTCCACCGACTCCGAAGAGAAGAAGGCGCTTCTGACCAGCGTGATCATCGGCGGCGGACCGACCGGCGTCGAGATGGCCGGCGCGATCGCGGAGCTTGGGCGTTTCATGATCACCCGCGATTTCCGCAGGCTTGCGCCCGAGGATTTCCGCGTCCTGCTGCTGGAGGCCGGCCCGCGCATTCTCGCCGCCTTCCCGGAAAAGCTCACCACCTATGCCGCGACCGAACTCAAGAAGATGGGCGTCGAGGTAATGACGGGCGAACGTGTCGAAGAGGTGACGCGCGACCGCGTCGTCGCCGGCGGCCGCACGATCCTGACCGGCAATGTCATCTGGGGGGCCGGCGTCAAAGCCTCGCCCGCTGCCGGCTGGCTGAACATCGAAGGCAAGGCGGGCGGGCGCATTCCCGTCGATGCGGATCTGCGCATCACGGGCTTTGCCGACATCTTTGCGATCGGTGATACCGCGCTCGGGCTCGGCGAGGACGGCAAGCCGCTGCCGGCGCTTGCCCAGGTTGCCAAGCAACAGGGGCAGTTTCTCGGCCAGGCGCTGCGGGCAGAGCTTCTCGACGGTCGCAAACCGGGCGCCTTCCACTTCCACAACCGCGGCAACACCGCCGTCATCGGCCGGCACGCGGCGATCTTCGATTTCGGCCGCTGGCAGCTGAAGGGCCGCCTCGCCTGGCTGCTCTGGGCGATCGTTCACGTCTACCTGCTCGTCAATTTCGAAAAGCGCCTGCTCGTCACCATCCAGTGGATCTGGCGTTACCTGACCCGCCAGCGCGGCGCGCGCCTGATCGACGAAAACGTCGCCTCCGTGCTGCCCGCAACGACACAACCGGAGTGAAGGAATGAACACAGCCAACCCGCAGCTTGAAGGCCTTTATCTGGCGGTTGCCGCAATGAACCGCCTGCTCGTCGAAAAACAGCTTTTGACGCATGAGGAAATCCGCGAAATGCTGCTGGAGACCGAGCGGACGGTCTTGCGCGATCCGCAGCCGGCAACCGTGTCCGATTCGCACCGCAAGGCAGTTGCCTTCCCCATCCGTCTTCTCCTCACCGCCAACGAGGCGGCGGAAAAGGGCGCCGAGGTGACATTCGAGGATCTCGCCCGCCATGTGGGGCGCCATAGCTGAGGGGGGGGGGATTCCCTGCCCTCCATCGTCATCCTCGGGCTTGACCCGAGGATCCATCACGCAAAGTCCTGCTGCCACGAGCAATTTGGAATGTCAGTAGTTGTAGCGATCCTCGGGTCAAGCCCGAGGATGACGACGGAATGAGCTTGTTGATGCGCGATCATCCAATCCGCAAACAGACAGATAACGCCGAGCTTCGTGCCCATGTATGAATAGGACAAACTTTACCGCAGACCGTGTTGGTCGAGGCACCCCGGACCCCCTCCCCTTATGGGAAGAGGTCCGTGCCGCGAATGATCAGATGATCGGCTTGCCGCCGGTAACTGCGATGGTTGCACCGGATACATAGCTCGACAGCGGATCGGCAAGCATCACATAGGCGGTGGCGAGTTCCGCCGGCTGGCCGGGGCGCTGCATCGGCACCTGTTTGCCGAAATTCTTCACCGATTTCTCCGGAAGCGTCGACGGGATGAGCGGCGTCCAGATCGGACCCGGCGCCACCGCATTGGCGCGGACACCCTTTTCCGCCAGCAACTGGGCAAGTCCAGCGGTGAAATTCTGGATCGCCCCCTTGGTGGTTGCATAGGCGAGCAGCGAGGGGTTCGGGCTGTCGGAATTGATCGAGGCGGTGTTGATGATCGCGCTGCCCGGCTTCATGTGTTTGACCGCGGCCTTCGTCAGATAGAACATCGCATGGATGTTGACGCGGAAGGTCAGTTCCCACTCCTCGTCAGAAATCTCCTCGATGGAAGGGAAGCTCGCCTGGTGGGCGGCATTGTTGACGAGGATATCGACCCCGCCGAGTTCGGAGACGGCCTTGTCGATCACCTGGCGGCAATGGTCGGCCGACTGCAGGTCGCCGGAGACGAGCACGGCCTTGCGCCCCGCTTCCTCGATGTGGCGGCGGGTTTCCTGAGCGTCCTCGTCCTCCTCCAGATAGGCAATCAGCACGTCGGCGCCCTCGCGCGCGAAGGCGATGGCAACCGCACGGCCGATCCCGCTGTCGCCACCGGTGATCACCGCCTTCTTGCCCGTCAGGCGACCGGAGCCGCGATAGGACTGTTCGCCGTGGTCCGGCACCGGCTGCATCTCCCGGGTCAGGCCCGGCATCGCGATCTTGCTCTGCTGAAACGGCGGCGTTGGGTAATTCTGGGTCATGGAAAACCTTTCAAGTTGGAGAAGTCACCCCAACTGGAGGCCAAGGCCGATGTTCCAGAAGCACCCGCCCGTCGATCTCTATCCGTTCGCCCAGGCAAGCATATGCGGCAGCGCGCCGAGAAGTGTTGCCCCGTGCACATGATCCTTCAGCACCATGGCGCTGACGCTGAACTGCGGGCGGGCCGAAAGGCGCTGGATCAGTTCCATGGTCTCCGGAGCAGGCCCCGTCGGCGGCGGACCCTTGTCGTTCGAACGCTGCTCCTTGTCGCCGAGCGCCACGAAAAGTTTGAGACGTTGATCCGCAGGAAAAACGGCCTTCGCCTCAAGCTGCGCCATCTGCTGCCTCGCCCACCAGAGCGACGGGCTGACCGGCGCATAACCGGCAAAGGCATCGGGCCGCCGAAACAGGGTATAGAGCGCGAAAAGCCCACCGAAAGAATGCCCGCCGAGATGCCGTCGCCGCGGATCAATGTCGATCCCAGCCTCCGACGCGGCCCGCAGCTCGCCGATCACCATATCGAGGAAGGCGGATGCGCCGCCATAGATCCGGCCCTGCCGGCTCGGATCGGCGTAAGGGCCGCCGTCGAGGGTCTTGGCTGGGGTGTAATCGAGCGACCGTTCGTCCTGCGCAAACTTGCGCGGCGTATCGTAACCGAGGCCGATCACGACGAGATCCGGGCAGGCCGCAAGCAGGCCCACCGTCAGGTCATCGAACATTGCATTGCCGTCCAGCAAGGTCAGCACGGGATAACCGGCCGCCGGCGCACGTTTCTTCGGGATCGCCCGGAAGATACGGAAGCGGCGGCCATTGCCGAGGCTCACGACCCGATCCTCCAGATGATGGCTGGGCGGATTGGCGGTGAGGATGGCAAGTGTGGTGTCGGCGACGCGCATCTGCGCGTTGGTCAGCGTGGGCATCATCAATAAGGGCAATCCGGTAAGCAGGCTTCGGCGGCTGATGGCGCAGGGTGTCATGCATTCCTCGTTCTGGCCCTTTGCGGCCTCTTTTAATCGCGCAAGGGCGTGTGGATCAGATGGGACAGCGCATGGTCGCTCCCCGGGTTGTGATGGACGGCATAAGTTCTTTCTTGACGTCGTCGTCCCGCTTTAACTAAGTGAACCAGACTTCTCAACTTATCAACGTTCGGCGGCTGCGTGAACCCGCGGCACCGCAGGAATGGACAAAGGATAATCCGATGACGATGAGGATCTCCGCCCGGCCGCTCGCCTTGCTCGCCGCCGCCGTGACGCTGGCGCTGTCCGCTCTCCCCTCCTTCGCAGATCCGATCACCATCAAACATGCGCAGGGAGAGACCACGCTGAAGGCGGCGCCGAAGACGGTGGTGACCTTCGACCTCGCCACGCTCGATACGCTGGATGCGCTCGGCATCCCGGTTGCCGGCGTTCCCAAGGCGCCCATGCCGGACTACCTGAAGAAATACCAGGCCGACAATGTCGAGAAGGTCGGCACCCTGTTCGAACCGGATTACGAGGCGATTGCCGCGCTTCAGCCGGATCTCATCATCGTCTCCGCCCGCTCCGCCGCCAAGCTGAAGGAATTGTCGAAGCTCGCCCCCACCATCGACATGTCCGTCGACGGCGCGAAGTTCCTCGCCCAATCCGAGGAAAACGTCCGTACGCTTGCCGGACTGTTCGGCAAGGCGAAGGAGGCCGATGCGGCGCTGGCAAAACTCAACACCTCCGAAGAGGCGCTCCGCCAGAAGGCGAAGGGCGCCGGCACGGGCCTCTTGATCCTCACCACCGGCGGCAAGATCAGCACCTACGGTCCCGGCTCGCGTTTCGGTGCGCTGTTTACCGATTACGGCATGACGCCCGCCGACAGCACCATCCAGGCCGATACGCACGGCCAGCAGATTTCCTTCGAATACATCCTGGAAAAGAACCCGGACTGGCTGTTCGTCATCGACCGCGATGCCGCCGTCGGCCGTGAGGGACAGGCGGCGAGCGCGCTTCTCGACAACGAGATCGTGCGCCAGACCAAGGCCTGGAAGAACGGCCATGTCGTCTACATGGACGGGGTCGCGATGTATATCGTCGGCGGTGGTCTGACCGCCATGCAGAAGACCATCGACCAGCTCGCCACGGCGCTCGCCAAGAACTGAGGCCAGGAACTGAGGAAAGCACCGGGGCAAACCGTGCGCCAATGCGCCCTTCTTGAAGGGTGCTGGCAGCCGCAAGCGGTCCATCGCCCGGTCTAATGAACGTCATGCGTCTTGTCCTTGCGCTGATCGCCCTTGCGGCCCTTGCCCTGGCCAGCCTGTTTCTCGGCGTCAGCGAGGTGTCGCCGCTCGCCGTCTTGAGCGGCACGGCGGATGAGAAGGCCATGCTCGTCATCTGGGCAAGCCGGGTGCCGCGCACCATCGCCCTGATGCTGGCAGGTGCCGGTCTTGCCGTTTCGGGCACGCTGATGCAGATGCTGGCACGCAACCGGTTTGTCGAACCCTCCACCGCCGGCACGGTGGAATCGGCGGGGCTTGGCATGCTGGTCGCACTGATCGTCTCGCCCTCGATGCCGGTGATCGGCAAAATGCTGTTTGCCTCCGCCTTCGCGCTTGCCGGAACAGCACTTTTCCTCGCCATCCTGCGGCGGATCCCGCTCCGCTCCATTGTCATGGTCCCGCTGGTCGGCCTGATGCTGGGCGGGGTGATCTATTCCATCTCCGCCTTCATCGCCTATCGGCTGGACATGATGCAGTCGCTCGCCGCCTTCGACAATGGCGACTTCTCCGCCGTGCTGCGCGGCCGTTACGAGATCCTGTGGCTGGGATTTGCGCTGACGGTTGCCGCCTATGTCGCGGCGGACCGCTTCACCCTGGCGGGCCTCGGCGAGGAATTCTCCACCAATCTCGGCCTGAACTATCGGCGCATCATGACCTTCGGCCTCGTGATCGTCTCCATGGTCACCGCCTCAGTGGTCGTGACGGCGGGCGTCATTCCGTTTCTCGGCCTCATCGTTCCTAACGTCGTCAGCATGCTGATGGGCGACAGCCTGCGCCGGACGCTCCCCTGGATCGCCATTCTCGGCGCCGGCCTCGTGCTTGTCTGCGACATGGTCGGACGGATCGTCATTGCGCCCTTCGAGATCCCGGTCGGCGCCGTGCTCGGCGTCATAGGCAGCGCCTTCTTCCTCTACCTCATCCTGAGGAGGAAAACCCGTGCCGCCTAGAGGGAAAAGCCGCCGCTCCCCTGCCCTCGTGCTGTCGTTGCTTGCGGTGCTGGCGATTGTGAGCGCCGTCGCCTTCATGACGCTTGGCGCCCGCGGCAGCTGGTCCTTCATCCTCTCCTTCCGCGGCACGAAGCTTCTGTCCATGGCAACGGTCGCTTATGCCATCGCGATCTCGACCGTGCTCTTTCAGACGGTGACGAACAACCGCATCCTCACCCCCTCGATCATGGGTTTCGACAGTCTCTACGGACTGCTGCAGACGCTGCTCGTGCTGGTGCTCGGCGCCACGGCGGTCTCCGCTCTGGACGGGCGCCTGCTCTTCGTCATCGAAGTGGGCGTGATGATGGTGTTTTCGGCGGCCCTCTACCAGCTGCTGTTTTCCGGCGCGCTGAAAAGCATCCATCTGCTGTTGCTTGCCGGCGTCATCTTCGGCGTGTTGTTCCGCAGCCTCTCCGGTTTTCTGCAGCGGATCATCGATCCGAATGATTTCGTCGTGCTGCAGGACCGGCTGTTTGCCAATTTCAACACCATCGACAGCCATCTGCTTGGCGTATCGTTGAGCCTGGTCGGCCTCGTGTCACTCGCCGCCTGGCGGATCTTCCACACCCTCGACGTGCTGTCACTCGGGCGCGAGGCGGCGATCTCGCTGGGCGTCGATCACCGGCGCATCAGCATGCTGATCCTGATGCTCGTCGCCGTCCTCGTCTCGGTCTCCACCGCGCTCGTCGGACCCGCCACCTTCTTCGGCCTGCTGGTCGCCAACCTCGCCTATCTGGTGATGCCGTCCAACAAGCACCGGCACATCCTGCCGGCGGCGGTGCTGATCGCCATCATCACGCTGGTCGGCGGCCAGACGGTGCTGGAACGCGTCTTCGCCTTCGACACGGCGCTGCCGATCATCGTCGAGTTCGCCGGCGGCATTTTCTTCATTCTCGTCCTCCTGAAGGGATCCATCCGATGATCGAGATCCGCGATGTCTCCAAGGCCTATGACGGTACGCTGGTGGTCGATGGCGTGAGCCTGACGCTGCCGAAGGGCGGGCTGACCTCGATCATCGGGCCGAACGGGGCGGGCAAGTCGACGCTTCTGTCGATGGTCGCGCGCCTGCTTCCGATGGACAAAGGTGAGGTTCTGGTCGACGGACTGGATGTCGCCAGAACGCCCGGCGATGCGCTCGCCCGCCGGCTTGCGGTCCTCAGGCAGGATAACCAGATCGTGGCGCGGCTGACGGTGCGCGATCTCGTCACCTTCGGGCGTTATCCCTACAGCAAGGGCCGCCCGACGCTGGACGACAAGGCGCATGTGGAAAGGGCACTCGCCTATCTCGGTCTGGAGACGCTCGGGGAACGCTATCTCGACGAACTGTCCGGCGGCCAGCGCCAGCGCGCCTTCGTCGCCATGGTGCTCTGTCAGGACACCGATTACATGCTGTTCGACGAGCCGCTCAACAATCTCGACATCCGCCATGCGGTCGGCATGATGAAGATCCTGAAGGATGCCGCGCGCGATTTCGGAAAAACCGTTGTCGTGGTTCTCCACGACATCAATTTTGCCTCCTGTTATTCCGATCACATCGTTGTCATGCGCGACGGGCAATTGTTCCTGCAGGGAAGCCCGGACGAGATCGTGCGTCCGGAGATCTTATCCTCTATCTATGGAACGGAATTTGCGGTTCACCAATTGGGGCCGAACCGTATCGCAACCTATTACACGTGACGGATACTCGAACAGCCATGCGCGACACTGCACCCGGTCTTGACCTGTTCCACGCCGGGCATCGCACCCGCCTCAAATGGCACCGCCTTCGCCTCAGCCTCGATGCGCCGCTGTTTTCGGCAGAAACCATGGCGCTCGGTTTCTCCGTTGGCGCCTCGATGGAACTGGACCTGCGGGTGCGCGGCGATGGCGGGTTCGTGGTGCTGCATGATCCGAACCTGGAAGGCGAAACCACCGGGCATGGCCGGGTCTGCGAAAGCGCGGTCGACACCATCCGCAGCCTCAGAATGAAGGCTGGCGGCACCCCGCCAATCCTCAGCGAAGACCTGGCCTCGCTGCTGACCAAGGCGCATCCGGAGGCCCTTCTCCAGTTCGACATGAAGGACCGGCTGACGACGATCGGCGAGCGCGGGCTCGATCATCTGGCCGAGCATTTTTCACAGGCCGGCGGCTCGATCATTGTTTCGGGGGGAGATCTCAACCTGATCGTCGCGATCAAAGAGCGCCTGCCGGAAATCCCCCGCGGCATCGACCCGACCGACAAGCTGGTGGAGATTCTCGCCGCCCAGGGCGCCGCCGCCGTGGAGGCGGAGCTGAAGACAGACCTTCAGGGAGCGACCGAGCCGGACATGGTGTATCTCTCCTGGCCGCTGATCCTGGCTGCACACGACAAGGGCCTCGACCTCATCGGCCTCTGCCACGATGCCGGCCGGCGGGTGGACGCCTGGACCTATAACCTGAAGAACCCGGACACAGGCTTCAGCGAGGCGGAATGGCAGCAGTTTGCCACGCTGATGTCGCTGAAGCCCGACCAGATCACCACCGACGAGGCGCCGGCCACCGAGCGGGCGTGGACAGCGCGGGTCAGCCCCGGAAGATGAACGAGGCGCCGACCGCAATCAGCGCAAAACCGATGGCGTGGTTCCAGGTAAAATTCTCACCCAGCCAGAAGACCGAAAAGCCGGAGAAGACCAGCAGCGTGATGACCTCCTGGATCGTCTTCAGCTGCGCCGTCGAATAGACTTCCGAGCCGATCCGGTTTGCCGGCACCGCCAGGCAATATTCGAAGAAGGCAATGCCCCAGCTGACGACGATCGCGATCCAGATCGCCGTGCTCTTGTGCTTCAAGTGCCCATACCAGGCAAAGGTCATGAAGACATTCGAGGCAAGCAGCATCACGATCGGCCAGACGGCCGCAGGCGAAAGCGAAAAGGGCATGGGCAGGATCTCGACGTTGAGAAGAAGATGATGACGCTGAAGCTCTTGCACCGTCTCGCGTCAAACTCAAGGCAGCAAAAAGCCCGGCGCGAACCGGGCTTCTTAACAGATTCGATGGCGCAAGGCCTCAGAGTTCCGGGCAGCCACGCTCGTTGGCGAAGGTGATGCGCTCCGGCCCGCGGCGGGTATAACCTTCCACCACGACGCGACCGGGGGTCACGCGCACCACTTCGGGATCACGCAGACCGGCCTCGCGCGCTGCGGCGCGGGCTTCACGTTCGCTGCAGCCACGCGGCGGCGGTGGCGGGCGGCGGCGATCATCGCCGCGATATTCCGGCTGGCGCGGATCGCGGATGACCGGGCGCACACCATCCGGCCCGATGCGCAACTCGATATCCTGTGCCCGAACGGGCGACGTCGTTGCAAGACCTGCAACGGTCACGACAAGGGCCAGGCCGGCGGCATGGATCACCTTCAACATGTTTCCTCCTTGGCGCCGGTCTGGTCCGGCACACAAATTTCTCTACGCCCGGCACTGAACGCATAATGCAGATTCGGGTTCCATCACTGTAAGCCCAGTCGGTGTAGCGGAAAAGCGTCATCGTGATCAGTACCGATGCCTTTGCGTCACGATTTACAACCGTTTGCCTCGATTTTTACACGCCGGATTAACCTTTTGAGCACTTTATCTCGTCTGGGGCATAGGTTGGGGGATTTATACATTGGCGTTCGATCTTGCCTTCACCTCGAGCGTGCTGCTGGCAGGGGCCGGGAACGCGCCTTCCTCTTTTTTGAAGGTTCATTGATGTTAGGCAATCTCTCAATACGGACCAAGATTCTCTCGGTCATCATCTTTCTCGGTCTCATCTCCGTCGGCGGCGTTTCTTATGTCAGCAACCAGTTTGACACCGTAAACGACCGCTACGCCCACTTCATTGCCAATGAGGCAACCGCCGCCGTGCTGGGCGCCCGGTCCTCCGCCGGCATGTGGACGGCCATCAACGCGATTACCCGCGTTGCCGTCAACGATCTCGGCACACCGTCTTATAATGAAGGCAAGTCCGCATTCCTGCGCAACCTGGACGGCGCCAAGGCAAAGCTCGTCGACATTGCGAAAATGGTGCCGCAGACGAAGCCCGCCTCTGACGAACTGCTCGGCCTGATGGACCAGTTCAAGGCGGTCTACGACAAGGTTGTCGCCGCCAAGGAAGCCGGCAAAAATGACGAGGCGATCGCGCTGGTCCGTTCGCTCGACCAGCTGTCACCGCTTTTCTCCAGCAAGTCAGGCGCCAACAATACGACCCTGACGGGCCTCGTTGAAGGGGGCGGCAAGCTGATTTCCGCCGAAACCAGCACCGTGATCACCAGCAGCATGATCACCCTGCTCGCCGGCATCCTCGCCACGATCGCTATTGCCGTCTACGTCGCCCGCGCCGGCATTACCGCGCCGATGGAAAGACTGCGCGCCCGCATGGCGGCTCTGGCCACCGGCGATGCCACATCGGCTATCGAAGGCACGGACCGCCGCGACGAGATCGGCGCCATGGCCAAGACCGTCGAGGTGTTTCGCGCCAATGCGCTGGAGCGTGGCGAGCTGGAGAGCAAGACCGAAGCTGCACGCCGTATGACGGAGCAGGAACGTGCCGCCAACGAGGCCCTGAAGGCAGAAGAGGCCGGCGCGCTGGCGGAAGTGGTGCAGGCGCTGGCAAACGGCCTCAAGGCCCTTGCCGACGGCGACCTGTCGCACCGCATCAACCGGCCGTTCACGCCGGCGCTCGACGGCCTGCGCAACGACTTCAACCACTCGCTCGACAAGCTCGCCCAGGCGATGCACCTTGTCGGCAGCAATGCCCACGCAATCAGCGCCGGTGCCAACGAAATCCGCTCGTCGAGCGATGATCTCGCCCGCCGTACCGAACAGCAGGCCGCCTCGATCGAGGAAACCGCGGCAGCGCTGGAAGAAATCACCACAACGGTCCGCGACGGCGCCAAGCGCGCCGAGGAAACCCGCCGACTGGTGGCCTCGACGGGCGAGGATGCCCGCCGCTCCGGCGGTGTCGTGCGCTCCGCCGTCGACGCCATGCACGCAATCGAAACCTCGTCCGGCGAGATTTCCTCGATCATCGGCGTCATTGACGAGATCGCTTTCCAGACGAACCTGCTCGCCCTCAACGCCGGTGTCGAAGCCGCCCGCGCCGGTGATGCCGGCAAGGGTTTTGCCGTCGTCGCCCAGGAGGTCCGGGAACTCGCCCAGCGCTCCGCCAAGGCCGCCAAGGAGATCAAGGACCTGATCAACACCTCGAGCGCGCAGGTCGCCCACGGCGTCTCTTTGGTCGGCGATACCGGCAAGGCGCTGGAAGGCATCGTCGATCAGGTGCAGCAGATCACCTCGAACGTCCAGGCGATCGCCGAAGCCTACCGCGAACAGTCGCTCGGCCTGCAGGAGGTCAATACCGCCGTCAACTCCATCGACCAGGGCACGCAGCAGAACGCCGCCATGGTGGAAGAGGCAACCGCCACCTCCCACCAGTTGTCGACCGAAGCCGCAACCCTGCTGCAGCTTCTCGGCCAGTTCCGCCTGCCGCAAGCCGGTGGCCAGGCGCAAGGTTACAGCCGCGCCGCCTGACGACGGCCATTACGCGACAGCAATACAAGAAGGCTCCGGTTTCGGGGCCTTTTTTATGTCCGCCGCCGTTTCCCGCCGCCTGAAAACCAGGCGAGAAGCGGCAGGACAAAACCGAGGCCCCGCCATTCCGCCCGTTCCAGCGGATCCATCAACGGCCCGTCGCGCCGGATAGCCTCGCACCGTTCCGCACTGCGGCGCAGCTCCAGCCATAAAACGATCCCGCCGAGCAGCATGGTCTTCCTCCGGGCAATGCGTGTCCTCTGCCGCATCTGCGCCCTTGCGGCCGGTTCTGGTAGAGCCGCGATCGAAAGGCATCTTTCATCCATGAACGATGGACCGCACATTCCTGCATTGCTAACCTCGACACATGCAGCGCACCGACTGGGATGATCTGAAACTGTTTTTCCACGTCGCCCTCGAAGGTGGGCTGGCGGGTGCGGCCGAACGCACGGGCTTCAGCGCACCGACGATCGGTCGGCGGATGCTGGCGCTCGAGCGCAGCATGGGGCGCGCCCTCTTCATCCGCAGCCAGCAGGGTTATCGGCTCGCACCGGATGGGGAAATGCTGATGGAGCGCGTGCGCGCCATGCACGCCGCCGCCGAAGGCATTTCCGAATGGCACCAGCGTGCCTTCACCATGCCGATCGTCTCGATCGGCAGCGATGCGTGGCTTTCCGGCTTCATTGCCGACCACACGCCGGAGATCCGCCAGCCAAAGGACGCGTTCCGGCTCTGCTGCAAGACGACCGGTGAGGAAGCCGATTTCAGTTTCCGCGGCACCGATGTGCGCATCACCAGCCGCCGACCGCAATCCGGCAACCTCGCGGTGCGCCGTTCGGTCGAGGTGCGTTATGCCGTTTATTGCGCGGCCGGGATTGATGATCCGGATGCCTTGCCCTGGACATCGATCGGCACCGAAAGCGCGGTCACGCCCTCCGACAAATGGGTGTTCCAGAACCACGAGGCCGATATCACCACCTGGACGAACGCACCGCCCCTGCTGCTGCGCCTGCTTCTGGCCGGCAATGGCCGCGGTGTCCTGCCCTGTTTCGTCGGCGACCGTCTTGCCGCCCTGCGCCGCGCCGGACCGGTGATCGCCGAGCTGTCGCATCCCCTTTTCATCGTTGCCAATGATGACGACCGCCACCGACCGGAAATGCGCCTGGTCATCGACCGGCTGGCGGGCCTGTTCAAGCGGTCGGAAAAGCTGTTGAGGGGCGAAAGCTGAGGCGCGTCTCAGATATCCAGCGCATCCTTGAGCGCCAGCCCGTCGCGCACGCGGATGTCGAGATCCGCCTCGATATGATCGATGTGGTGCAGCATCAGGGCCGCCGCGCGCTCGGCATTGCGGGTCTCGAGCGCTTCCAGGATATCGGCATGTTCGTGATGGCCGCAGCGGGAAACGCCGGTGCTGCCATAGAGCGCAATCACCAGTGAGGAGCGTGCCACCAGTTCATCCATGAAGCGCTGCAGGATGAGGTTGCCGGCGACACTCGCCAGCATCAGGTGAAAATCGCCGGACGCCTTGATCTCTGCCCGGCGCGCGGACGGCCCGCGTTCGTTCATGAAGCGGACCTCCTCCTGGAGATGGTGGCGGAAGGCCTCGATATCGGCATCCGTGATCCGCTCGACCGCTGCCGCCGCAATGCCGGGTTCCAGCAGCCGCCGTGAGGCGAACACCTGCCGTGCCTCTTCCGGCGTCGGATTGGATACAAAAGCGCCCCGGTTTCGTTCCGTCTTGACCAGGCCTTCAAAGGTCAACATCTGCAGCGCGGCGCGAACGACGGTGCGACTTGCCTCGAACAGATCGCCCACTTCGCTTTCCACAAGCTTCGTGCCCGGTGCCAGGCGCCGGTCAACGATGGCATTGCGCAAAGCCTCCCGGATGGCCAGCGCACGGTCATCGGGCACGACATCGAAGGGGGAGATCTTTTCGCTGATGTTCATGGCAAATCCTGCTTCTGTCATTGTTGTAAACCCGACAGGTGCGGTTTGCAAAGGCTCGTTCGTCTCGCCTTTATAAATTGAATACGATTGACGCCATCTATCGTACACGATCCGATGAATTCTTGTGCAGATGCTGCATTGCTTCTGTGCATACGGATGAAGCACTGCCCTTCGATGCAGCATGATCCTCCGGGTTTTCAGAAGGAACCGGAACTGGCACGCCAGATGCATGGAATTGTCTGCCTCAGGGGAGACATGCATGACGAAAGCCGCAGAGATCGAAATCGCCTCCGTCACCAAGGTCTATGGATCAACGACGGCCGTGCACGCGATCAGCCTGAAGATCCCGGCCGGCAGTTATTGCTGCCTTCTCGGCCCCTCGGGCTGCGGCAAGACGACGACGCTCAGGATGATCGCCGGCCATGAAAGCATCACCAGCGGCGATGTGCTGCTGGGCAACAAGAATGTCACCGATCTGGCACCCGCCGCCCGCGGCACGGCGATGATGTTCCAGTCCTATGCGCTTTTCCCGCATCTCGACCTCATCGACAACGTCGCCTTCAGCCTGAAGATGAAGGGGATCGACAAGGAAACCCGCCGTGCCAAGGCGCTCGAGATGTTGAAGCTGATGCAGCTGGAGCCCTATGCGAACCGGCGCCCGGCGCAGCTTTCCGGCGGCCAGCAGCAGCGCGTGGCGCTTGCCCGCGCCCTCATCACCGATCCGGAAGCGCTGCTGCTCGACGAGCCGCTCTCGGCGCTCGATCCCTTCCTGAAGATCCGCATGCGCGCGGAACTGAAGAAGCTGCAGACCTCGCTCGGCATCACCTTCGTGCATGTGACGCACAGCCAGGAAGAGGCGATGGCGCTTGCCGATATCATCGTCGTCATGAATGACGGGCGCATTGAACAGGCCGCACCGCCGCGCACCGTCTTCGAGCGGCCGGCCACCGCCTTCGTGGCCCGCTTCATGGGCGATCACAACGTCATCTCCGGTCGTGTCACCACCTCGAACATGACGGAAACAGTGCTGTCGGTTCCCGCTGGCGGCAGTTTCTGGGCGCCGTCGAGCGGCACGCCGGAAGGTGATCCGGCCGACATCGCCATCCGCACCGACCGGGTGAAGATCGGTGAGGTGGCGCAAACCGGGCTCGGTTTCACCGGCACGATCTCCAACATCGAATACCGCGGCTCCTCCGTCAAACTGGTCGCCACCGGCGCCGGCATCGAGGAGTTCACGGCCATCCTCAGCGACACGATGTTCTTCGCGACACCCGTCAAGGTGGGCGAAGCCATCCAGCTGTCCTGGGCGCCCGAGGACGTGATCGTTCTCGGCCGACCCCACTAACCAAGAACAAGACCCTGCTGACAAACCACAAAGAGAGGAACATGGCATGACCGATACACCGAAGAAGCCGGCCGGCATCAGCCGCCGCAACCTGCTGAAGACCGCCTCTGCCGCCGCCGGCCTCGCCGCTGGTTCCGGCGCCATTACCGGCTTCCCCACCATCTGGGCCCAGTCGAAGATCACGCTGCGCCAGTTCGGCACCGGCGTGTCGAACATCAATGCGATCGCCGAGCAGTGCAAGAAGGACCTCGGCATCACGCTCGAAATGACCGCGACGGATTCGGACGCCGCCGCCCAGCGCGCCGTGACGCAGCCGAATTCCTACGACATCGCCGACATCGAATACTGGATCCTGAAGAAGGTCTATCCGACCGGCGTCATTCAGCCGATGGACGTCAAGAAGCTGAAATATTACGACAAGGTCGTTCCGCTGTTCAAGAACGGCAAGCTGAAGCCGGACAGCGTGATTGCGCAAGGGACCGCACCGCACACCGTCGGTTATGTCGAAAAGCCCGGCACCAAGACCTTCGCCAAGAGCGAAACCGAATGGTTCACCATGATGCCGACGATCTACAATGCCGATACGCTCGGCATCCGCCCCGACCTCGTCGGCCGCGAGATCACCACCTGGGCCGACATCATGGACCCGGCCTTCAAGGGCAAGACCTCGATCCTCAACATCCCGTCGATCGGCATCATGGATGCCGCGATGATCATGGAAGCCATGGGCAACATCAAATATGCCGACAAGGGCAACATGACGAAGGCGGAAATCGATGCCACGATCGACTTCCTCATCAAGGCCAAGAAGGCCGGTCAGTTCCGCGCCTTCTGGAAGAGCTTTGATGAATCGGTCAACCTGATGGCTTCCGGCGAAGTCGTCATCCAGTCCATGTGGTCGCCGGCGGTTGCCGCCGTCCGTTCCAAGGGCATCGCCTGCAAATATCAGCCGCTGAAGGAAGGTTACCGCTCCTGGGGCGGCGGTCTGGGTCTCGCAGCGCACCTGAAGGGCGCCCAGCTCGATGCGGCCTACGAATACATCAACTGGTACACGTCCGGCTGGGTCGGCGGTTACCTGAACCGCCAGGGCTATTACTCGGCCTGCATGGAAACCGCCAAGGGCTTCATGAGCGCCGACGAGTGGGGTTACTGGATCGAGGGCAAGCCGGCTCAAGGCGAAATCCTCTCGCCGGAAGGCAAGGTGATGGAAAAGGCCGGCGCCGTGCGCGACGGCGGTTCCTTCGAGGACCGCATGGGCAAGGTCGCCTGCTGGAACTCCGTCATGGACGAGGACCGCTACATGGTCCGCCGCTGGAACGAGTTCATCGCGGCTTAAGGCGAAAGTCCCCTCCCGGCCTGCCGGCCACCCTCCCCACAAGGGGGAGGGAAACCCGGAGCACCGCCTCACCTTAAAGGCAGGGCAGGAGCAAGGAGGAGCACCAATTGGTCATGACCTCCGCAGAGACAACTGCGGAGACAAACCTCCGATGGAGGGCAATGCCGGGCCGCATGGTGTCTCCCCCCTTGTGGGGGAGATGGCCGGCAGGCCAGAGGGGGAATTCCCAAAGGAGACAACGATCAATGACGACAGTCCGATTCATAGGCGCAGGCACGCCGAGGCCGAAGCGGGGCTTTCGCGTTTCGCCGAAGTTCGCCTCCTATCTGCAGGCGACGCCGCTGACGCTGATCCTCGGCTGTTTCCTCGCTCTGCCGCTTTTGATGATCATCGTGGTCAGCTTCTGGGATTACGATTTTGCCCAGATGTATCCCGATTTCCTGCTGATGAACTACGAGGAGACGCTGGGCTCCTGGGTTACCTGGCAGACCTATTTCAACACGCTGAAATACGCCGCCATGGTCTGGGCAATCACGTTGTTCCTCGGCTTCTGGGTCGCCTATTTCCTCGCCTTCCACATCCGCACCACCGCCATGCAGATGGTGCTTTTCCTCATCTGCACCGTGCCCTTCCTCACCTCCAACATCATCCGCATGATCTCCTGGATTCCGGTGCTCGGGCGAAACGGCCTGATCAATTCCGGCCTGGTGAATGCCGGCATCGTCTCCGAACCGGTGGAATGGCTGCTCTATTCGGATTTCGCCGTCGTGCTCGCTATGGTGCACCTCTACACGCTGTTCATGGTGACGCCGATCTTCAACACGTTGATGCGCATCGACAAATCGCTGGTGGAAGCGGCGCGTGATGCCGGCGCCACAAGCTGGCAGGTGCTCACCAACGTCATCATCCCGCTCGCCAAACCCGGCATGGCGATCGGCACCATTTTCGTCGTGACACTGGTGATGGCGGATTTCTCCACCGTGCAGGTGATGTCCGGCGGCCAGAGCGCCTCGGTCGCGCTGATGATGAAGAACCAGATGTCGCTTCTGCAATATCCGGCCGCCGCCGCCAATGCGGTCGTGCTGCTTGTCCTCGTTCTGATGATGGTCGCGGGCATTCTGCGCATCGTCGATATCCGCAAGGAGCTCTAAGATGTATGCCGACAAGCGCTCCCGCGAATTCTACATCCTCGCGATCTTTTTTGCCCTTTTCGTGCTGTTTCTCTACGGCCCGCTCTCGGCGATCGTCATCCTCTCCTTCCAGGGCGAAAACGGTGGGCTCACCTTCCCGCTGAACGGGGTCTCGCTGCACTGGTTCGCCAACCTCTTCGAAACCCAAGCGGTGGGTGATTTCGGCGGCTCCTTCCGTCGCTCGCTGGCGCTCGGGCTGATGGTGATGATCGTGACAGTGGTGGTCTCACTGCTGGCGGGGCTTGCCTTCCGCCGCAAGTTCATCGGCGCGACCCCGCTCTTCTATCTGTCCGTCGCAAGCCTCGTTGTGCCGTCGATCATCATTTCGCTCGGCATCGGCGTTCTATTCTCGCAGCTTGGCCTGCAGCCGGCCTGGTATTCGTCCGCCTTCGGCGCGCATCTCACCTGGACGCTGCCCTTTGGTGTCCTGATCATGCTGGCCGTCTTCAACCGCTTCTCGCCTTCCTACGAGGAGGCCGCACGCGATCTCGGCGCCACCTCCTGGCAGACCTTCCGCCATGTCGTGCTGCCGATGATCGCGCCCTCGCTCGTCGGCGTCGGCCTCTTCGGCTTCACGCTCTCTTATGACGAATTCGCCCGGACGCTGATGACATCCGGCACCTACAACACGCTGCCGCTGGAAATCTACGGCATGACGACGAATGTCACGACGCCGGTGCTCTATGCGCTCGGCACTGTCACCACCATCTTCTCCTTCCTCGTGATTGCCGGCACGCTCGGCCTCATCGTGGCGCTCAACCGCCGCAACCAGGCGCGCCGCTGATGCAGATCCTGCTGGTCAATCCGAACACCACCGCCACCATGACGGCAACCGCGGCTGATGCCGCGCGCCGCGTCGCCGCCCCCGGCACGGAGATCATCGCCGCGACCTCCTCCATGGGGCCGGTCTCGATCGAGGGTTATTACGACGAGGCGCTCGCCGTCCCCGGCCTGCTGATGGAAATCGCCCGCGGCGAAAAGGCCGGCGCGCGCGCCGCGATCATTGCCTGTTTTGACGACACCGGCCTCGATGCCGCCCGCGCACTCGCCGGCATTCCGGTGATCGGCATCTGTGAGGCGGCCCTTGCCTCCGTCTCCTTCATCGCCCAGCGGATCACCATCGTCACGACCATGGAACGGTCCCGCCTGCCGCTCGAACATCTGGTGCATCGTTACGGCATGACGGGCCGCGCAAAAGTGCGCGCTGCCGATATTCCGGTGCTTTCGCTGGAGGATCCGCAATCAAACGCCCGCGACCGGCTGCGCAACGAGATTGCCGCAGCACTGCGCGAGGACAAGGCGGAGGCGATCGTGCTCGGCTGCGCCGGCATGGCGGATCTGACGGCAGAGCTTCGCCGCGAATTCGGCGTGCCGGTGGTCGATGGCGTGGCGGCGGCGGTGAAGCAGGCGGAAGCGCTGATTGCCATGGGGCTTTCCACCGCCAAACGCGGCGCCTATGCCTTTCCCATCTCCAAACCCTATCATGGGCTGCTGGAGCCATTCGAACCGAAAGCGCTGACCGCATGACAACACCCGAGATCCGCCCGCTGACGTTGCCCGAGGTCGATGAGCTTCTCGGCTGGGCAAAGGCGGAGGGCTGGAATCCGGGGATTGCCGATGCGGCGCCCTTTCGCGCCGCAGATCAGGGCGGCTTTTTCGGCTGTTTCAGCGAGGGGCGCATGGCCGCCGGCATTTCCGCCGTGCGGTATGGCGCAGACTTCGCCTTTATCGGCCTCTACATCAGCCGTCCGGACTGTCGCGGGAAAGGGTTTGGCCGGGCGGTCTGGGATCATGCCATGGCCTCGCTCGACGGTCGCACGATCGGGCTTGACGGCGTGCCGGCCCAGCAGGGCAATTATGCGGCGATGGGCTTTGTGCCCGCCTATCGCACCTGGCGCTGGAGCGGCCGTTTTCCGGCGTTGACGCGCGCATCCGCCGACATCGTGACCGTCACCGATGCGCTGCTGCCGGCCATTTCCGCCTTCGACCGCCGTGCCTTCCCCGCCCCGCGCGAGGCCTTCCTCGAAGCCTGGCTGAAGCCGCCGCGGATCGCCCTCGCGCTGATACGCGGCGATACGATCCGTGGTTACGGCGTGCTGCGCTGCTGTCACGACGGCTTCAAGATCGGTCCGCTGTTTGCGGAAACGTCGGAAGAGGCGGAACGGCTGTTTGCAGCGCTGGCCCGCGAGGCGAAGGATGAACCGCTCGCCATCGACGTGCCGGAGGATCAGGCGGAGTTTTCCATCCATCTCTCCGGCTTCGGTTTTACCCGCGGTTTCGACACGGCCCGAATGTATCGAGGCGCCCCTCCCCGCCTGGAAGAGCGCCTCGTTTTTGGCGTCACGACACTCGAACTGGGCTGATTACCGCGCAATCAGGACCGGCACCGGAGGATTCTCCAGCATCGACTGTGTCACGCCGCCGAACACACGCTCGCGCAGCCGCGAATGGCCATAGGCGCCCATGACGATGAGATCGGCGCCGATCTCGACCGCATGGTTTCTCAGGATATCCTCTACCGGACGACCACCGCTCGGCAGCTGATCGACGGTGACGCTGACTCCGTGACGGGCGAGGAAAGTCGCAACATCCGCACCCGGCTCGCCCCCGCTTGCCTGATAGGAGGCATCCGGATCGACGAGGACGACATGCACGCTCTCGGCATTGCTCAAGAAATCGATCGCCTCGCGGGCCGCACGGCCGGCTTCGGCCCGCGAATTCCAGGCGAGCAGCACGGTCTTGACCTTCTCGACCGGCTTGTCTGCACCAGACAAAAGCAGCATCGGCCGCTGCGCGTCAAAGACCGCACCATCGACGACGGAGTTGAGGATCGCCGAAACGGCGCGTGTCTTGTCGCCCATCACCACCAGATCGGCATACAGCGACCGCTGGAATACGAGATCGGCGAGGAAGGCCTTTTCGGTGTAATAACGCTCCAGATCGAAGGGAATGCCGGCGGTTTCGCAGGCTGCCTTGGCCTTGTCGGCCGCCTCATGCAGCGCCTTGATATCTTCGACACGATTGTCCAGCCAGGCGGTTCCGACCGGATAGTCACCCACCGTCGGCGGGAGCGACAAATCCACCGCCAGCACGGACAGATGCGCGCCGAGCTTCGTCGCCACGTCGATTGCCCGGTGAATGTCGGCCGCCTGGTCCTTGCTGCCGATGACGGCGAGAACGGTCTTGAACAACATCGTCTTTCTCCTTCAAACTGTGCGGGCCTGACGGCCGGCTGCAGGCAAACTAGGTGAAGCCCTTCGTTATGCTCTTGATCTTCGTCAAACTTACGCGAGAAAATCCTCAGGCTGAAACCCAGCGCGCAGCCTCTTCCTCATGCTGATCGGCGCAGGCCTGGCCATAAAGGTTGAGGATATCGGCACGCCGGCACAGTTCCGTGCCAGGGGTCATGACGGCGGCCGCCCCGGCGGCAAGGCCGAAACGGAAGGCCTCTCGCATGGTCTGGCCATGCGAGAGCGCCCAGACCATGGCGCCCACGAAACTATCCCCCGCACCGACCGCGGAACGGACCGGAACGGAAATCGCCGGCATGCGAACCGCCCCTTCGGCGCTGATCAGCATGGCGCCGTCGCCGCCGAGCGTCAGCGCCACATGTTCGACGGTACCGCGGGCGATGAGATCACCGGCAAACACACGCGCCGCCTCGATATCCAGACTGTGACCGGCGAGTTTCTCCAACTCGCTGAGGCTGGGCTTGAACAGGAAGATGCCGCCCTCGCTGATCGCCGCGTTCAACGCCTCGCCGGAGGCATCCAGCACAAAACGGGCACCGGTTCGCCGGGCAATCTTTGCCATACGGGCATAGGTGTCGGGGCCAAGGCCGCGCGGCAGGCTGCCACTCGCCACGATATAACGGGCCGGATGCGTTTCCAGAAAATCCAGCACCGGCTGCAGTTCCGCCTCCGTCACGACCGGTCCCTCCGGCACGAAACGATATTCCTGGCCGGTCTCCTGTTCAAAGACCATGAAGGCGATACGTACATCGCCCGCAATCGGGAAGATGTGGCGCCCGATCGGCAATGCCTCCAGGGCCGCCGCGAGAATGGTGCCGCTTGCACCACCCGACAGGACCAGCGCATCGGCATCCCCGCCAAGTTCCGCGACAACCCGGGCAACATTGATGCCGCCCCCGCCGACATCCTGGCGCTGGTTGCGCACCCGGACCTTGTGGGTGGGCACGACCCGGTCCACCTCGTTGGACAGATCGAGCGTCGGATTGAGCGTGATGCACAGAATATCGGACATGCGCGCGCCTTTCTGAAACCGGCCTGCTTCGCAGGCAAAGGAACGGCCGGCTTGCAAGCCCGACCGTTCCTTTACGGCTAACACGCATGAACGCGTTTTGTTTGATCCAGCGCAGCCGGACGAAACAATTTAGATAATCGACCGCCGCGGACAGGCGCGGTCATGCTGCACCTGCGAAGACGTCAATATACCGGATACATGCCCCAGAAGAAGCTTTCGGACGGTTCCACCGACCGCTCGTCGGGCTTGGCCTCCTCCTTTTCCGGAGCGGGGCTTTCAGCCTCCTGGCGCACCACAGGCTGCTTACGCATCATAGATCTCTCTGACAAACCGAAGAGATCGAAACCAAACAGAGTCAAACCACCAATCATAGTCGCAACTCCCAGTCTGATGAACATCCTGTACGCGGTGAGTGTGGGCCGACTTCAAACATCCGTCAAGATCAGCGGCAGAAATGCTTTGCCACGCCGCCGCAAGAGCGGAGCATGACTTTCCCCGTTCCATCACGCCCTCAAAAGACACAATCATAACGGGCGGAAGGACTTGTTCGACATCAATTGGTACGCAGCAGGACTAAAAAACGCATGCCTTTGCCGACAAAACGGCGTGAGCGGGCCGGCATTCTGCAAATGCGCTTTGACTCTGGAAAATTCGGGCCTATCTATGGTGCGCTGCGGCATGAGTTTTTCAGTACCGCGACATCCTTTGCTGCTGATGCTTCATTTTCCGACTTCGGTCGGCACACCCAAAGGAGTGATCCATGACCATCTCACAGACCCAATTCGATACCACCAAGTCTGTTTCCATTGCCTCGACCATTGCAGAAGCAAGACGCGCCGCCGGTTATAGCCTGGAGGACCTCGCCATTGCCTGCGGCTTGACCGTCGGAGAACTTGGAGCGATCGAATCCGGTGCGGATCTTGATCCGAGCCGCCTTCAGCGCGTTGCGGCAGCCCTCAAGCTGCGTTCGCTGGCCGTCTGAACAGAACCTCAGGCAGGAGCGGGCCAAAGCCCGCTCTCGCAAACCTCTGATTAACGTCACCAGACGCCCGGCGACCAATGCGCAACAAAAAAGGCGCCCCGGAAACCCGTGCGCCTCGACATTCATTGTTGTTGTCTGACAGAAAGATCCGGAATTACCGGGTTATCTAGGAAGATGTGAGAACTGGCGATATTTGCTAGGAAACTGAACACCTTAGGTGCACAAATAGAGGATCTCGGCGGCCGGCGGTTTGACAGTTGAAATCGCGGCAATCGAGCCAAAGCCGGAAAAGTGGCCGAAGGCGGGGCGATCCCTCATGAAATCCTCGAAAAGGCGTGACGCGGCTTTGAAGCGTCCTCAAGTCATTGAAAAATCGCGATCCGGAGCGTTGCGGCTGACGACGATCAGCAGTGCCAATCGAGCATGAACCGCCCGGAATTCCAATTGGCGGTTTGTATTTTGTACAAACCGACGCCGCAGCGCACATATAAAATACTAAAATCATTACACAATCCGACAAAAAACCGGCCTGATTAACGGGGCGATCGGTTTGTAACGCCGCACCAAAAAGAAGTGTGCGCGATAGCCATCAGCATCGTCGGCGTCAACCTTAACCGGTAACCTTTCATCTCAAAGCAAAGTTGCGAAATCTTGCCACGCGCCCCTTTAGGGTTGTCTCATGTATGGGCTGGGTTTGGTACGATCATAAAGCCGAGCGTTTGCCAGTGCCGGGCTCGACCTTCAGCATTCGCTCTTTCGCTTCCTCACCCAGAACCGCCAGCGCCGCCTCGACCATGGGGCGATCCCTCACATCGACGATGCGGCTGAGCAGCGCGCTGTAGAGGATTGCCGCCTCCTCGGCGATCTGCGTGCCGGTCACGGTCCGTCCGGTCTCTTTGCAGATCCGTTCGATCACGGCCCAGGCACGGGCCATGGCCCAGGGATCGACCGCCGTGCTTGGTGCCGGCGCCTTTGATGGATCGTCGATCATGTCCCCGCGCCCGCTTACGATCCACCCACTGTTGATGCCGTGATGCTCGCCTAACCATACCAGCAACCACATAGGTATCTCGCGAGCGCCCTGCTCGTACTTAGCAATAGTTGGCTCTGCCGCTTCCACGGCCTCCGCAAAGACCCTCTGCGAACTAAAGCCCGCATGCAGGCGAGCTGCAGCCAATCGAGCGCCGGCCGCCTTCCACAACTCCTTACCTTTACTCATCCGTGCTCACCCATTTTGGGTGTTTACAACACACCCATTTTGGGTTACTCCTTCCTGTGTTCGCAGATTTCACCATCCCAAAAAAGGAGGCCGGCCAGGGCCTCCCCAGTTGGTATCGAAGGGTTTGTTTATGCATCGCGATGCAGCCACCGACAAGACCGAGCGCAAAAGGCTCGAAGAAATCGCCCGGATCAAGGCACGCCTGATCCTCGCCAAGCTGACGCTGTCGCAGATCGACAAGGATTATGGCCTACCCACCGGCACGGCGGGCAATGCCGTGCATGAGCCGCATCTTGCCGGCGAGCGCGCCATTGCAGCGGCTCTCAATACGCGGCCCGAGTTCCTGTGGCGCACCCGCTACCATGCGGATGGGCGCCGCTTGAGCCCGCAGCCGGCCATCAACTATCGGAACGGTCGCCGACCGATAGGCCAAGATCAGGAGGCGGCGTGATGGTTGGTTTCGACGATGTGAATGCCGCTCGCGAAAGGGCGACCGCCGAGGCTGAATTCAAAGCCGGCTTGCGCGCCCGTAGTGCTTCACTGCTTACGGCAGAACAGCTGGCCGAATGCTTTCGGCGTATCCCTGGGCAGCCCGGCGTCATCCTTGTAGATCCGGAGTTTGAGGCGGCATTTGGGGCCGGTCTGGATCGCCTTCCGAGCGAGGAAGAGGTTTCGCTTGATCGCAAACGGCAGGCCCACATGCGCGCTATGCGGGATCTCCTGGTTCGCCTGAAGCGCCTTCCGGCACAAGAGTTAGATGCACTTTTGTGCTCTCAACCTCCTGCGCATCATGACGAGACACCGGAAGGAGATCGTCGATGACACGGATCATCTTTCTCCTCGACCGCTCCAGCTCGTCAGCTGGCAAGTCCGAATTTGGGTTCAGCTCATCATGGATGAGCACTGCCAGGGCATGGGTTTCCTCGCGCAACCGCTTGACCGAAAAGTGTGGGGATACCGCTTCGAGATTGCGCAATAATTGCATGATGAGCAGTTCCTGCGCGAACATTCTGTCCGTGACGGAAGCCTCTTCGCCACGCCAGTTGCCGTCCTCGTCGGCCCCCGTCCAACTTTCCAGCTGCTCGATCCGTCGCTCCAAGCCGTTCATCCGGGCTTCCATCATCTCTTCTCTCGTCATTCTGTCCATTCGTCAGCACCCCGTTCTGTCTTCTTCCGGGTTACCGTCGCGCAATTTCGCAACGCCGCCAATGGCGAAACGCACGGCCAAAATCGACGTCGTGCCATTTGTGCCGTCTGCCTCCCCGGTCTGCCGCCTGGCCGAAACGGCACTGCTCTTTTCCGGTGCTCTTGCCGGTTTCGCGGCCGCGCTGCTGACGCTCATCCAGCAGGTGGCGTCATGACGAACCCCTACAGCGAAGACGAGCGCCTGGGCGCGATGATCAACGCCACGTTCCGGGCGGTGCGGGCGCATTTCAACCATCTCCCGATGCGCGATATCATCGATCCACCGCGCGACATGTTCGATGCGAAGCTTGCCCGGCAGATCGTGATTGCGATCCTGAACTCGGAATTCACCGTGCCGCGCCGCCGGCTGGTGGCGCTGCTCGGCGTTGCCCGCTGGTCGGTGATGCAGGCGAACCGCGTGGTGCGCTGCCGCCGCGACGAAGGTTGTTTCGACCGGGCCTATGAGCGGATGGCCATGCGTGCCCACGAGATCTTCATGGCGTCGATGCTGGAAGCAGCTGCGGCCCAGGCGGAGGCGGCTTAAATGGCGACGTTCAAGAGTGTTCCGATTGCCTCGATCCTGGTTGGCGAACGCGCCCGCCCGATCGACGAGGATCATGCCGCCGCGATTGCCGCCTCCATGATGGATCGCGGCTTGATTAACCCGATCACCGTGCGTTCGACGCCCGCCGCCAATGGTGGCAAGACCCCGCTGACCCTGGTGGCCGGTGGCCACCGGTTGCGCGGTGCGCAGCTGAATGGCTGGGAAGAGATCGATGTCATCGTCGTTTCCGCCGACGCCGTCGAGGCGCAACTCATTGAGCTTTCCGAAAACATCTATCGCAACGAGTTGAACCCGCTCGATCGAGCACTTTTCGTGCTGAAATTCCGCGAGATCTACGAGGAGAAGTTCGGCAAGATCGATCGCACGCGGAACCTCAAGATCGGCAACAAGCTCCCGAAGTCCAACGATTGTACTTCGATATTCGCGCCTGGCCGGGAGCTGTCCGAGCAGGTTCAGGAACGGCTCGGTTTTGGCAGGGCCACATATTTTAATGTGACCAAGATCGGCCAAAAGCTCACCCCTGCCCTTCGCACGGCAGTGCGCGGCACGCCTGCCGAGAATGACCAGAAAGCATTGCTGAAACTCGCCAAACTGCCAGCCGACGATCAGGCCCGCGTGGCGGCGGGCTTACGCGAGGGCGCGGATCTCAAAACTATCTGGGGCTGGCTGAAGCCGAAGGCCGCGCCGGATGCCGCCATCCTGCAGGACGAGATCTTCCGCAAGATGGTGGCGCTAGTCGAGAAAGCCGACGACGACACCCTTGCCCGCATCGTCGAGCATATCGGCGAAAAGCGTGACCTCGGCTTCCTGGAGGCCGCACAATGAAGCGCGATCCGTCACAGCTTGATTTCTTCCAGGTTCCGGTGTTCGAAGCGCGCTCCGCCGTCGAGCGCATCGATCTCGACCGGTTCCGCGCCCGCCTGAAGCGCGACATGGCGCGGGCCATTCGCGAATGCCCCTATGACAGGCCGGTGATTGCGGCGCGCATGGCGCAATATCTCGGCCTTGCCAGCGTCTCCAAGGGTGCGCTCGACGCCTACACAGCCGAGAGCAAGACAGGCCACGACGTGAGCCTTGTCCGGTTCAAGGCTTTTGTCCGCGCCACCGGTGCGGTCTGGCTTTGGGACAGTGTCGTTTCCGAAGATGGCCTGACCCTGTTGCAGGGCGACGAGCCACGGCTTGCGGAGATTGCCCGCCTGCAACAGGAGCAAAAGGCGCTCTCCGACCACATTCGCCTTCTGAAGGCGCGTCCGGTCTCGGTTCGTCCGAGGGGAGAGCGGTCATGATCGCACAACGAGCAGAGTGCCATCCCGAAGCGTGGAAAGCGCTTCTTCTGGATTACCTTCGGCTTGAGGCTCCGAGCTTTTCCTCTTGCTACCGCCGCCTGTTGAGATTGGCAGACATAAATGACTGGTCGCCAATTCCGCCGGAACGCTCACTCCGTCGACGCCTCAATCAGGAACTGCCCATGGTGGCGCAGTTGCAGGCGCGCGTAGCGGGAGCCCGCATCCTCCGTCGCCCGAGGGGAGAGCGGTCATGAAGGTCTCGCTTGCCAGCCAGATCGCCGCGATCGACGCCATCACATCGGGCAAGTTTCCGATCGTGGCGTCCAGCAATCCGCAGCGGGCGTTGCTGATCGACCAGCTGCAGGCGGTGGCGCTGACACTTCGCCTGGTGCAGCGGCACGAAGCGGAGATCCGTGCCGTGATCGAGGCGAAGAAGGGAAGCCGCCCATGAAAGAGTGGTTTTCCGTCAAGGATCTCGTCGAGGCGAAGCTGCCGGGTCTGCCAGTCGATGCTCCCAACCTTTCCCACTTTGCCATCAAAAACGGATGGCGATCCGACGAAAGGCGTTTTCGTAAAGTGACCGGCGCAAACGGCGGCATTCTTTACGAGTACCACATTGCGCTGCTGCCCGATGCCGCGCGGCAGAAGCTGGCCTTCATGATGGAGGCTCAAACCCCGAAAACGGACCGTTCGAAGGGGCTTTGGGAGGTCTTTGAGCGCCTAACGACGGCGCAAAAGGCCGAATGCGAGCGCCGCCTGACCGTGCTTGTTACCGTCGAGACGATGATCCGCGACGGCGCCACATCCGCCCAGGCCATGGCGGAGATCCGCAGGCGCTACGGCGTTGCCCGATCGACCTATCACGAATGGCGCGGCCTGACCGAAGGTCATGCGCGGCAGGACTGGATTGCAGCGCTGGCGCCCTCGACCTCGAAGAAGGCGCTCGGCGTGGTGACCGAGACGGCAGACGTGCACCCGATGGCCTGGGACGTGCTGGTCTCCGATTTCCTACGGCCCGAAGGTTCGGCATTTTCGGCCTGCTATCGTCGGATGAAGGCGGTGGCGGAAGCGAATGGCTGGGCGCCGATCCCGCACGAACGGACCCTGCGCCGGCACATGAGCGTAAAGATCCCGAAGGCGGTGCAGATTATGGCCCGCAAGGGCAAGGAGGAGGCCCGCAAGCTCATCCCGGCCCAGCAACGCAGCGTCGCGCATCTGCATGCCATGCAGTACGTCAACACCGATGGTCACAAGCTCGACCTGCATGTCCAGTTTGAAGACGGACGGCAGGGACGCCTCTATCTGGTCGGCACACAGTGCCTCTACTCCCGCAAGATCCTGTCCTGGGTGCTGACCGAGGCGGAGACCTGGGAGGCGGTGCGCACCGTCATCGGCAACATGGTCGAGCAGTACGGCATCCCCGAACGGCTCTACATGGACAACGGCAAGGCCTTCGCCAGCAAGAAGATTTCTGGCGGTGCCAAATCCCGCCACCGTTTCAAGATCACGGAGGATGAAGTCGCCGGCCTTCTGAAGACGCTCGGCATCGACGGGCGCTTCGTGAAACCGCGTCGGGGCCAGTCGAAGCCGATCGAGCGGGCCTGGGGCGATCTGGCGGAAAACATCTCCAAACATCCCGCCATGGCCGGCGCCTATACCGGGCGCAGCACCCAGCACAAGCCGGAGAATTACAATCAACGCGCCATTCCGGTGGCGGAACTGGAAGCGCATGTGGCCGCCCAGGTGGCGGAACACAATGCCCGCACCGGCCGCAAGACGGAGACCGCCAAGGGCCGCAGCTTCGACCAGGTGTTTGAGGCGAGCATGGAGACCCACGGCCAGTTCGTGCGCTTTGCCAGCCCTGCCCAGCGTTCGCTCTGGATGCTGGCAGCGGAGAAGGTCACGGCCCGCAAGCCGGACGGCGCCATCCACCTGTTTGGCAACCGCTACCACGCGCCGTTCCTCACCCAATGGATCGGGCGCAAGGTCGCCGCCCGCTTCGATCCGGCCGATCTGCATGGCGCCATCAAGGTCTACGATCCGGAAGGACGTTTCCTCGGCGAGGCCGATTGCATCGCCAAGGTCGGCTTCGATTGCCAGGCCGCAGCCCGTGAACGGGCCCGCGCCGAGAGCGACGGCAAGCGTGCGCAGATGGCCCAGAAGATGGCCGCAAAACGTCTCACGGATCTCGATCTCAAGGATCTGATGGCCAAGGCCGAGAAGATGAAGCCCGCCAAGCCGCCGAAGGGGCCGACCGTGACACGGCTGGTCACGCGATCGGCTGCCCTGCCGAAGATCGAGCCGTCTGAGACGGAGGAGGCGGAAAGCTTCGACGACAAGTTCAATGCCGGCATCGAACGCCTGATGGGCGATGCCGACATCATCCTGTTCCCCAACCGGGAATAGCCCGAAGCGTGTTTCTGCTCGGGCTCATCAGGGGCCGATTTGTAGTGCGTACGGTTCCCCAAAAAAGAAAGGCAGGCCCGAAAGCCTGCCAAAACATAAGAACCAAGGAACCTTCTAAATGAAAACTCCGATCAACACAACCGGCGCCTGGACCATACCGCAGCCCAGCACCGAGTTCATGGTCAAGCACCTGCCGGTGGAAGTGGACCGCTGGCGCAAGCTGCTCGGCTCCGTCATCGAACTTTCGAAGCTGAACGGCTGGTCGAAGGCGGAGGTGCGGCGCCGCGCCGGCATGGCGGAAGCCACCTTCAGCCAATGGACGACCGGCAACTATGCCGGGGTGCTGTCGAACCTCAACGACCAGATCAGCGCCTGGCTGGACAATCTGGAAGAAAGCACGCGGATTGCCGCCACGCTGCCGGTCTCTCCCCGTTACCTCAAAACACCCACTGGCGAGGATGTGATCAAGACGCTGCTCTTTGCCCAGATCAGCGCCGGCATGGTGATGGTGACCCTGCCTTCCGGCGCCGGCAAGACGACGGCGGCCAAGCATTTCCGCGATTACCGGCCGCATGTCTTCATGGTGACGGCGAGCCCGCACACCAAGACGATCCACGGCATCCTCGTCGATGTCGCCGAGGAGCTGCAGGTGACCGAGCACAACCCGACCCGACTTGTGCGCACGATCGGCCGCAAGCTGCAGCGGATCGGCGAAGGCTCGCTCCTCATCGTCGATGAGGCGCAAAACCTGGTACCGGACGCGATCAACCAGCTGCGGCACTTCGTTGACATCAACAATTGCGGTCTGGCGCTGCTCGGCAACGAGGACACCGCCACCTCCTTTTTTCTCGATCGCAGCAAATCCGTCATGAGCCGTGCCCAGGTCGCCACCCGTTTCGACCGGCGTCTGAAGCGGGAGAACAACCCGCAGCTTGGCGCGGAAATGCTGATCTCCGCCTGGGGGATTTCGGACGAGGACTGCGTCAAGTTCCTCAAGGTCATTGCCCAGAAGCCGGGCGCGCTGCGCAATATCGACCGGACCATCAAGGCGGCATTGATTTCCGGCCTGTCCAGCGGCGAGGACATCACGCTCGGCTTGCTGCGCGATGCCTGGAAGAACCGTGACCTGGGAGACATCGCATGACGCTCAGTCTCGCCACGGAACTGGAGGCCATCGCCTCCGACTTCAAAAGCCGCAATGCGGACGTGCCCGTCGAGGAGATCCATCAGACAAGTGCCTTGATCAGCGCGATCGCTGTGAGCGTGCAAAAGGCGGAGCGTGAGCTGTCGATCTTCCGCGACATCTTCGAGGACGCGAAACGAAAGGGCCTCATGGAGGAGGCCGCCACCAACCACCTCGAAGACATGATTGCCGATGCCAAGGGCAAGATCCTGCGGCCCGACTTTTCGAAGGGAGGCCGGTCATGACGGATCTGAAAATCTCCCAGTACACCAAGACGATCGCTGATCTGTTCGCGCCGCACCAGAAGAGCGGGTGCCGGATGAATGCCGATCAGGTGCAGTCCCTGGTTAAGGCCCTCAACACCATCCGCGCGCTCGGCATCGAGCTGGAAGAGGACAACCGGCTGCTGGAACAGCGGTTGGCTTTCCTGAAGCCACGGCGGACAGCGCCGGTTCTTGATGGCCGGACGGGCGAGATCGTGCCCTTCCAGCGTAGGGCCGCGCGCCGGACCGTCATCGTCAATCCCGACCCTTCCGGAGGTGACGCAGCATGAATGACGATCTGATTGTGCTCGCCGAAGTCCGCATCCCGCTCGACCGGATCGTCAATGCGGTCACGCCGGAAATCCATCAGGCGCTGATCAAGAAGGCGGCTCCACGTCTCAAAATGCGGCCGACCAATGCGGCCCTCAAAAACTCTCTCGAGCGCGTCGTCTCCGCGCTCGATCACCTGGAACGCGTCAAACACACCGTCGGCGAACCGGCCGCCCATGAGGCACTCATGAGTGCCATCAAGGGCGTGCGCAAAGCCTACATCCTGGACAAGAAGGATTGATCCCATGGAAGCCGTGATCATCGAACAGACCGACCGCACCGATGGCGTCATCGTCATCAACGGTCGCCAATACATTCCGGACGCCAAGGGCAGCCTGGTGCCGCTGGAAATGGTGAAGCCGCAGCACAAGCTGGAAGACGAGACCGTGCGCAAGATCATGGCATTCGCGCTCGATCTCAACCAGCAGATCGCCCGGTTCCGGGATCACACGATGGTGGATCTCGGCACCTTCGACGCCCTGCTCGCCCAGGAATACGGCGCCAAGATCGGCGGCGCGAAAGGGAACCGCACCTATCAGACCTTCGACGGCCTGATGAAGGTGCAGGTGCAGGTGGCCGAGCTGATCGATTTCGGGCCGGAGCTGCAGATTGCCAAGAAGCTGGTGGACGAATGCCTGAACGAATGGTCGGCCGACAGCCGGCCGGAGATCCAGGCGCTCGTTTCCGATGCCTTCGACACAGACAAGGAAGGCAAGATCAACCGGGCAAAGATCTTCATGCTGCTGCGCCACTCGATCGAGGACGAGCGGTGGGTGCGGGCCATGGATGCCATCCGCGATGCGATGCGGGTGACCGGCTCGAAGGAATATGTGCGGTTCTACACCCGCGAAAAGCCGGACGGCCAGTGGCAGGCCGTCACCATCGATCTCGCCAAGGCCTGAGGGAGGGAGAGATGGAAACATATCCTGACAAGCTGGTCGAGGCCGTCGCCATCGCGCTCTTCGATTACGAGGAGACGCTGACGCTCCAGACAATCGAGAAGATGGACGCCGAGGGGCGCCGGGACTTTGGCGACAACATCGGCCGCGAGCGCGACACCTGGGCCAATCCCGACAATGCCCACTGCCATGACGGCTACCGCCGCCGGGCAACGGCGGCGCTGGATGCGGTGCAAACCTTTGGCGTCGAGCTGCACTACCCGCTCCCCGGACGGCCACAGCACAAGGGGCGTGAACTCCAGACCGACCGGAAGGCAGGTGCGGTATGAGGGACGAGATCGCACGCTCCGAGTGGGCAACGCTGACCAAACTCGCGGACAAGGTGACCGAGGAGCCCTTGGCTGCGGAAGGCCATCACTTCATTGACGGCATGTATTGCGACCTCACGCAGTGCAGCCATGGAGACACGGGCTATTACCGCAACAAGACGGATGGCAAAGCGATTGCCATTTTGTGGAACCTCTGGAAAGCCGACAAGCTCGGCCTGTCGGCGCAGCTGCCGGTAGGCACGGCATCCCTTCAGTCCGTGAAACCGCTGCAGTGGATCGTTCGCGGGAAATCATCCGTTGGCCCTGCCGTCTACGCGGGCGCATTTGGGATCACCCGTTTTTACAGCATCAGTGGGACGGAAGGGGACTGGACGCTGTCCTATCCGGGCGCGGATTGCATGATGCATATCGATGGCATCAAAACCCAACACGCCGCACGTGAAGCCGCCCAAGCTGACTACACCAAAAGGGCTTATGAGGCCTTCCGCGCTGGACCGTCGTTTCAAACGAAGCAGGCCCTGGATTGGACTGGCTTCAAGGGTATCCAGCGCAACAAGGAATGGCTGCCGAACGACCAGGACCTGATCCACACCGCCATGAACGTCTACGATGGTGAAGGCGATATGGACGACGATGCGCGAGAGCAGATCATCGAGCGGCTGCTGTTCGCCTGGCAGAATGCCGAACTGGCGGCGGCGACATCGCATAGTGAGGGAGGCCAGGGCTATTTCCAAGTTACCCCGGCCTCGTTGCCGTCCGGATTGCAGAGCCAAGAGCCGGAACCCTCGCGTGTTGAGTACGCGGAAACTCCCGATCCAGCAACTAATTTGGCCGTACTCACCATCAGCGCGGCAGAGGCACGCGCGCTGCTTCACGGCATGCCGGATCATGATTTTTCGGTAGCATTGACCCGCATAGCCAATTGGCTGGCGGATTATGACGAAATGCCAACGCCTCCCGGTAACCAGATCCGGACAGCGGAGTGCGATGGCAAGGATGCCGTGCCGGTTACCGGGCAGCTGCCGGTAGGCACGGCATCCCCTGGTTTCGAACAGTTCGCGGAGTATTTCGTCAAGAACTACCCCGGCCCTGATACAGTCATCTTCGATCCGAAATGGCACGCGCCGAAAATCTACCGCGCGGCATTGGCCGCGTATCTGGCCGCCGCTACGGAGGGCTCGGACAATGGCTGACCTGCTGGAGCTGCTTAAGAAACTTGAAACCTTGGAAGCTCCCAGCGCCGAGATTGATAAGGAAATTGCCCTTTGTTTCGGTCAGTTGACCGCCGGCGGAATAGTTATCTGCGGCGGATATCTCGGCATCGCGGACTTCACCCGAGACATGCAATGCGCAGTCCGTTTGTGCGCAGATGCTTTGCCTGGGTGGTATTGGCGGTGTGGTTGCACGCCTCTGTTCCCCAATGGCTGGGCTCACGTCTCTCGGCACCATGCCGACCATTGCGACCGCGCAGATGAGGCGTCTTCTGCTGACGGCAAGGCCGCCAATCCCGCGATTGCGCTTTGCATCGCAGTCGTTAAGGCGCGGATCGCCAACCCATCACCGCAACCGAGGGAGACGGCCCCATGACCGCCCTCCTCACCTCTCGCATCAAGACACTGGTGGCGCAGTCGCGCTGCCCGGCCTGCGGGGCCCAAATCGTCAGCGGCGGTGGCGGGATCGCCTTCGCCATTTCCACTTTTGAATGCGGTGCGGAGTTCGTGATCGCCAACGAGGAGATCGCGGTGTCGCGGGCCTGTCCCTCGGCCAGCCATGTTGCCGCGCGTCATCTCAACCAGGAGGCGGCGGCATCGCTCGCCAAGGCAGGTCCGATATGCTGAATGCGACTGCGACCATCATCCTGTTTTCGGGCGCCGTGCTTCTGGCGCTGGCGCTGATCCTGCGGGGCTTCATGCTCTCGCGCATCGTGCCGCTCTTGTCCGGCGCTGCCGTGCTGGTGCTGGCGCTGCTGGTGGCCAGCGTGGCGCTGGCGCACCAGGCGGCGGCCGGCTGGGAATACGACGCCTATTGCTGCAACGGCAACAGCCACACCGGCGATTGCCAGATGATCCGCACCGACCGGGTGCGCATCACGGCGGAGGGTTATGAGATCGAGCTTAGACCGGGCGATCACCGCCTGGTCACCGTGCATCATCGCCATGTGGTGCCGATTGCCGAGGCGCGCCGGAGCCGGGACGAGTTCTATCACCTCTGCCTCTATCCGGATGAATACACGCTTCGGTGCTTCTATGCGCCCGACATGGCCTATTGAGGAGCGGGCGATGAAGATCCATCCCGATCTCCCGATCGCAGACGGCATCTGCTTTGACGATACGCTGGGGATGGACGCCCGCTCCGTCAACGCGCTCGCAGCCTGCGGCGTTGTCTTTCTCACCTCGTTCCGGGCGGATGACGGCCGGATCTATGACGGCGTGATCATCGCCGCACACCTGGATGCCGCCCAGGCCGTCGCTGATCGACGCGGACTTGACGAGACGGTGCTTGGGCCGCTGGCCGTGGCAGGTGTGGCATGAGCCAGGACCAGACCCGCTTCGACACCATCCTGAACGCCCTGGTCGAGGAATTTTCCGGCGATGGCTGCGAGATCCTGACGGCCGAGGGCGAGCTTTACGCCCGCATCGTGGTCGAGGAGCCGGACCGCTCGACCGTGATGATGGATCTCAACCTCAACACGCTGGCCCGCCAGATCGACAGGAGGATGAAATGACAGATACGGAATTGCTGGAGCGCCAGCGGCTCGCTCTTGTCGCAGCCAGCCAGGCGAGCAACGCGCTGGCGGATCTCCTTCGATTTTCGACCGAGGGGCCGACCCTTTCTGGCTTCACCTTCGACGAGGACGTTGTCGAGCTCCTGCTCGATGCCGCGAAGATCTCGATCATGGTGACAAAGGATCCACAAGACGCGGAGATCCTCGTCGCCATCAACGCGCGGCTGGAGGGATGGGCATGAGCATCATCTACCTCAACCAGCGCCATGATCGCTTAAAAGATTACTCGGCCGTCGTGAAAGGCGGCAAGAGTGTGGTGACGATCAAGATCGAATGCGCGGAGCCCGGTTCGCTCGGCTTTCTGCTCGAATGTTTGGCGGAGATCCAGCGCGAGCAAGTGGCGGCTGAGAAAGCCGCCAAGGAAGCGGCCCGGAAGCCGAAGCGGGAAACACGCCTCGCCTTGCCCGCACCGCTGCTGCGCATTGCCGACATGCGGGAGGATGACCTATGACCTCCTCGACCGCCGCCATCCATGTCGCGAAGAAACAGCTCGGCCTGGACGATGACACCTATCGCGCCAAGCTGGCCAAGATCACCGGCAAATCCTCGACCAAGGCGATGACCGAGGCCGAGCGCCAGGCCGTGCTGACGGTGCTGCGCAACGAGGGCTTCGAGCCGTCTTCGAAGCCCTCTCAAAAAGGGCTCCAGGGCAAGTTTGCCAAGAAGCTGCAGGCGCTCTGGATCGCCGGCTACAATCTCGGCGTCATCCGCGATCGCACCGATGCGGCGCTGCTCACCTTCATCAAGCGCCAGACCGGTCTCGATCATTCCCGGTTTTTGCACCACGCCGATGACGCGCGTGCCGCGATCGAGGCGCTGAAGGGCTGGCTGAAGCGCGAGGCCGGCGTGATGTACGGCAACAGCAACGGCTACGACTGGCTGGTCAGCGATGGCGCGAAGATCGCCTGGGCGCAGTGGAAGATCCTGCATCCGGAGGCAACGCTGATGGTGCGGAAGGGCTTCGACCAGGCTGTCGAAAACTGCCTTGGCGGCAAGGTCATCTATCTGGCCGAGGTGAAGGCCTCGGAATGGCAGACGGTGATGAACGAGCTGGGCAAACAGGTGCGCGCCCGGAAGGCAGGTGCGTGATGGCCGATCGTCTCTCCTGCTGTGTCCCGTACTGCCGGTGCACCACGAAGCGCCATCGTGGCGAGTGGATCTGCGGCAAGCACTGGCGCCTGGTACCGCGCAAACTGCGGTCTGATTACGCGGCCGCCAAGCGGATCGCGCGCCGGCTGATCGCCCGCAAGCCGGCCTATCGGGAATGGTGGACCTATCCGGGCGGATCGTCCGATCGGCTCGCGGCCGTCGCAATGTGGCGGCGGCTCGATCGTCTGTGGGACCGCTGCAAAGTGGCGGCAATCGAAGGAGCGGCAGGCATATGACACACCCACATCAAGTCACCGACAAGGCCATCCTCCGCTTCATGCAGCTGGTGCACGGGTTCGATGCCGAAGAGATCCGCGCCCAGATTGCGGCTCTGGCAGAGCGCGGCATTCGCGAAGGCGCCACCGGCATCATCGCCGAGGGCGTGAAGCTCGTGGTGTCGGACGGACGCGTCGTCAATGTCGTCCATCGTCACACGCCATCTTGCTACCGCGATTACGGCGCGGCGGAGGACTGACATGGCCATCCAGCTGCCGCTCTTCGATCGCTCCGAACTGGACAAGATCAGGAAGGAACGCCGCGAGCTGCAGCTGAAACTGGCGCGAGGCGGGGTCGATGCCCGCACGCGCATCCACCGGGAGGATCTGCTGAGACGGCTCACCGCCCAGCAGATCGAAATCGAGCTTCGGCTCGGCAGCGGACCGAAACGATGACGAAGTACGAGACAGCCGATCTCACACAGGACCTGCTCGACGTTCTCGGCGAGGACGGCTTCTTTGAGCTGGTGGAAGCGCATGCCGGCGTGCGGATCTACGTGCCCGCTGATATTTCCCGCTCTGATCTGCCTTCGACCATTGGCGAGGATCTTGCCGCCCGTCTTTGCAAGAAGTATTCAGGTGCGTATATACGTGTTCCGTTGGCCCGTGAGTTCCGCGCTCGCCGTTATGTCGAGGCCGATCTCAGCGTCCGGGATATCGCCAAACGTCTCGGCCTGACCGAAACCGGCGTGGACAAGCTGCTGAAGCGCACGCGCAAACGGGAGCCGGTCAGGCGCCCCAGCCGAAAAGACACCCGGCAGATGGATCTCTTCCAGGAATGACCGCCGTGGCGGGCATGACCTCGCCGGATCAAAGCATGCATTTTCGCTCCAGATCGTCCCCCGCTCTGGAGCTTTTTCATGCGCCCCGTCAACGAAATCATCGTGCATTGCACCGCCACGCCGGAAGGGCGGACGGTCGCCGTCGCCGAAATCGACGCCTGGCACCGGGCGCGCGGCTGGTCCGGGTGCGGTTATCACCGCATCATCGGTTTGCTCGGGGAGCGCTGGCAGGGGCGCGCACTGGACAAGATCGGCGCCCATTGCGAGGGCCATAACAGCGCGACGATCGGCATCGTCTATGTCGGCGGCCTGACCCGCGACGGCCGCGACGCCAAGGACACCCGCACGACGGCACAGCGCATCGCACTCCACGAGGAGTTAATCGACCTGCGGGATCGCTTCAACATCCAGAAGGTCTCCGGCCATAACGAATATGCCAACAAGGCTTGTCCCTGTTTCGATGCCTCGGCCGAATACGACCATCTCTTCGAGGGCCGGTCGAAGGGCTTCACGCCTGTTCTGGATCGCGTTTTGCGGCGCGGTCACGTCGGCAATGATGTTGCCGTCTGGATCGACCGTCTGATGGACTGGCGCAAGGTGACGGGATCGACCGTCATCCTGCGAGCTGGTTCCGTGTTCGATCAGGCTGTCGAAATGGAAACGCTGGCATTCCAGCGGGCGCGCGGCATCGTCATTGACGGCAAGGCCGGCCCGCAGACCTACAGCGAAATGGAGCGGGCACTGCTCGGCCAGAAGCCGTTCCAGGCGATGGAGGCGGCGTGATGGAAACCGGCTTCGTCGAAAAGCTGTTGATCTTCGTGGCTCTAATGGTGACGTTTCAGACCGGGATCATCACAGGCGCCTTGGCTTATGTCGTTCTCGGTCTGGTGGGGGCGCTGTGATGCAGAAGCCGTCTTATTCCACCTCGAAACAAATGCTCTGGATCTCGCTGGCCATGGCTTGGGCGGTCATGCTGACGCTGACCCTCGGCGCGGCATTGAACGGGCAGGCCGTCGAGTTCGGCACTATCGCCGTGCCGTCCATGGTCGGCTTGATCGTTGCCATGCTCGGCATCCATCGTGGTTTCGGCTCGCTCGACTTTAGAGCGGCCCGCGACGTTGCGCCTGAAGCGGTTTCGCCCCCTCCCTACCATGCCCGCGACAAGCCGAACGCAGGCCCGGGAGAAAACCCATGATCGCGGCGTGGCTTTCGAAGGCGGCCACGCCGCTGATTGTTGCGGGCCTGGTGCTGCTTGCCGCCGCGCTGATCGGCTGGGCCACGCTTGCCACCGTCAAGAGCCTGGTCGGCGATGCCCGCGCCTCGGCCATCTCCGAGCGGGATACACATTGGTCGGCCGAGATCGCAAAATCGGAAGCCGCGACGCAGAAGCTGATCGCGGATCGCCTCAAGGAAACCATGGCCGCCCAGGAGGCGGCGCGTGCCCATGTCGCCTCGGTCGAGGCGCAGCTTGCCCAGTTGGAGACAGACAATGCGGCTTTGCCGAATGATGGCGCCTGTGGCCTTGGCCGCGATCGTGTGCGCCTGCTCACCCGTTGAGCGGGAGCCGATCGTGCGCACAGTGATCGTGACGCCGGAGATCCCGGCCGAGGCGAAGCTCAGATGCGCCGATCCGGTCATTCTGCCGGATCGCGATCTGAGCGGTAGTGAGACAGTCAGCTTCTGGGGCCGCGATCGTGCGGCTCTGCGCATCTGCGAAACCCGCCGTTCCGCTGCCGTGGGGGCCGCCCATGTACAGTGATTTTGATCGCGAACTCGGCGAGATGCGTGTCGAACAGGAGCGCCAGGCGCGCATCGATGCCGCTCGCGCCGAACTGAAGAAGGCGGGCCGCGAGAGTTGCGAGTGCGGCGCCACGATTTCACCGGCGCGTCGTCGCGTCTACCCATCCGCGATACGATGCCTGGAATGCCAGGAGATCGTTGAGAAGGAAGCCTACCTGAAATGACCCCTTCCGAAATCTCGCAGTATCTCGGCCTGGCACTCGCGATCATCGCGCTGCTCGGTCACGCCAAGGGCTATTTCTCCTCCGGCGAAAAGACGCTGACGGCCCGCATGGATCAGTCTGAGAAGAAGCTGGTCGAACACGATCGGCGCATCCAGGCCGTCGAAGGTGACATGAAGCACCTGCCGAACAAGGACACGGTCAACAAGCTGCAGGTCGATATGACGGACCTCAAGGGCCAGATCGCCCTGATTGCAAAGTCGTCGGACGCGACAGAACGCGCCACGCGGCGCGTCGAAGAATTCCTGCTGAAACACGGCAATTGAGGGTGTCATGCTGAGCGAAGACTACAAGAAATGGGTTGATGAAAACATTCGCCTCATCATCCTCAAGGATCTGGCCGATCCGCGTTCCGGCGGTTCGACCAATACGTTCCTGATCCAGAAGAGCCTGGAGCGGTTTTCCTACAAGAAGTCGCGCGACTACATCTGCAATCAGCTGCTCTGGATGGAAGAAAATACCGGCGCCGTGAAGACGCGCACCGAAGGCTCAGAGACCAGCGCTGTCCTGACGCGTGCCGGCCGCGACCATGTGGAAGGCCGGCATACCCTTGCCGGAATTCAGAAGCCCGGCGACGCGGAGTAGACCATGGCTCCGCACACCCGCCCGCGACCGTCATCGATCGACCAGCTTCCGGAGGAATGCGAGGGCATCGTCGCCTGGGCGGTACAGGAACTGGCGAACACGCCACGGTCCCAGACGGAGGTTTATGCCGAGTTCCGCAACAAGCTGATTGCGCTCCAGGGCGAACTCGGCCTTGCCTTCGATATCCCGCACTTCTCCTCCTTCAACCGTCACAACCTGCGCCTGGCAAAGCTGACCCAGAAGATGCAGCGCAGCCAGGCCATCGCCAATGCCGTCGTTGCCAGCACCAACGGCGCGGATGCCGACAAGTTGACCCAGGCCTCCACGCGCATGCTGAAGACGCTGTTGGTCGAGGTCATGGAGAATGCCGCAGACGACGGCCTGAGCTTCAAGGAGGCCCGAGAGGCCGCAACCGCCCTTCGCCAGCTCGCGCTTGCGGAAACCGCGTCCACCGGTCAGCGCCTCAAGCTGGAAGCCGAGGAGAAGCTGCGCAAGGTCGAAGCCGAGATGAAGGACAATGCGGAGAAGGCGCTGGACGCGCTGTCGGCTGAGCCCGGCGTATCGAAGGAAGCCATTGCGCGTGCGCGGCGTGAATTCCTTGGGGTTCGACCGAAAAAGAAGCCGGAAGGCGCTGGAGAATGAACACGCCCGCATTGCCTGGCCTGCCACAGGGCGAGTGGATCGACCCGCCCGTCTTAGCCCAGGACCCTGCAAACCTGCCGGACGAACTGCCGCGCGGCGGCGAGATCCCGGAGGATCTCGATCCGCTTGCCGAAGGCGTCCTGATGGCCCATCAGGCGGAATGGCTGGCCGACGAGAGCGATCTGAAGGTCTGTGAAAAGGGCCGACGCACCGGCATCACCTTTGCCGAAGCGCTGGACTGCACGCTGATTGCAGCCGCCAAGCGGTCTGCCGGCGGCCAGAACGTCTTCTATATCGGCGACACCAAACCGAAGGGCCGCGAGTTCATCGGCTATGCCGCTCATTTCGCCAAGGTCGTTGCCAAGGAAATGCTGACGATCGAGGACGGGATCTTCTTCGACGTCAAGGAAGACGGCACGACCAGGGCAATTGCCAGCTACGTCATCCGGTTTGCATCGGGCTTCCGGATCGAGGCGCTCTCGTCCCGTCCGGAAAACATCCGCGGTCTGCAGGGCACTGTCGTCATCGATGAGGCGGCGTTTCACCGGGACGTGCGCGATGTCTTGGACGCCGTCAACGCGCTGCTGATATGGGGCGGTCGCATTCGCGTCATCTCTTCGCACAACGGTATCAGCAGCCCGTTCAACGAGCTGATCAAGGAAGCCCGCGCCGGCAAGAACGGCTTCAATGTTCACACCTATTCCTTCGGCGATGCCGTGAAGAACGGCTTGTTCAAGCGCGTCTGCCTTATCAAGGGCGAGGAATGGTCCTCCGAAAAGGAAGAAGCCTGGGAAGCAAAGATCCGCCTATCCTACGGCACGCGCACGGCGAAGATGCGCCAGGAGCTGGACGCGATCCCGGCCGAGGCGGAAGGTGCAGCACTCACCCGCGTTCTGATCGAAAGCTGCATGTCACGCGACTTGCCGGCCGTCGTACGCTGGGATCGACCGGACGAGTTCAAGAACCTCGAAGATTTCGAGCGCGAGGAGCAGGCTGAAGAGTTCTGTGAAGGCGTCTTGAGGCCGCTTCTAGACGCGCTTGATGCCGATCGCGAGCATGTCTTCGGCGAAGACTTTGCCCGTTCCGGAGACAAGACGGCGATCGTTGTCTTCGAAATCGGTGCAGACCTTATCCGCCGCGCGCGCCTGGTCGTGGAGCTGAAGAACATCCCCTTCGACCAGCAGCGCGACATCCTGTTTTACATCGGCGACCGCTTGCCGCGCCTGTCCGGCGGCGCGCTCGATGCGCGTGGCAACGGCCAGTATCTGGCGGAAAAGGCGCGCCAGCGCTGGGGTGAAAGCATTCATGAGGTGATGCTGTCGGCCAAGTGGTACGCGCTCAATATGCCGGCTTATATCGAGGCCTTTACCGACAAGAGCCTGCTTCTGCCATTCGATGCCGACGTGCTGGCCGATCACCAGGCGCTCGCCTACGTCAACGGCATCATCAAGGTGCCGGACGAACATTCGAGCAAGGGCGCAGACGGCTATGACCGGCACGGCGACACGGCGCCCGCCGGCGCGCTCGCCTGGTTTGCATCGTGCCAGGACGCCATTGCCTACGGCTACCAGACCAATCGACAGACAGGCGCGGCAACGGCCATGGGCCACAATGGCGGCCCGCCGCTCGACGAAGACCGGCGCGGCCGGACCGTGGACGTGTATTTGAGAGGATCGCTCTGATGGCGTCACTGAAGGATTTCATGGGCCGCGTCGTACAGATGCTGTCGCTGACCACGCCGGAGGCGACACCCCAGGTGGGTGGCGTGCGCCAGGTCGTCTCCGGCCATCCGGCCGATGGTCTCACGCCGCAGCGCCTGTCTCGCATTCTGCGCGCTGCAGCCGACGGCGAGCCGGAAGCCTATTTCGAATTGGCCGAGGACGTCGAGGAGCGCGATCTGCACTACGCCGCCGTCATGGCGACCCGAAAGCGATCGGTTGCGCAGCTGCCGATCACGGTCAAACCTGCATCCGATAGCGCCGACCATAAGAAGCATGCCGAGCTGATCCAGTCCTGGATCGATGACGGCGTGCTGCGCGCCTCGCTCTTCGACATGCTGGATGCGATCGGCAAGGGCGTCTCGATCCTGGAGCCTGACTGGCAGTACAAGTCCGGCATCATGGCACCGCGTGAACTGATCTGGCGGCCGCAGCGGTGGTTTACTTTCGATCGCGCCGATGGCGAGACCCTGCTTCTGCGCGACGGCGTGAACGGTCTGCCGCTTGCGCCGCACAAGTTCATCATCCACCGGCACAAATCAAAGTCGGGCCTGACCATCCGCTCCGGCATCGCACGCGTCGCGCTCTGGGCATGGATGTTCAAGAGCTTCACGACGAAGGACTGGGCGATCTTCTGCCAGAACTACGGCCAGCCGATCCGGATCGGCAAATATGGCCGTGGCGCCACCGAAGCGGAAAAGGATGTGCTGTGGCGTGCGGTCTCCGGCATTGCCGGTGATTGCGCCGCCATCATCCCCCGCGAGATGCTGATCGAGCTGCACGAGGTCGGCTCGAAGAGCAGCTCGACGGATATGTACGAGCGGCGCGCCGACTGGCTCGATCGGCAGGTGTCGAAACTGGTGCTTGGCCAGACGACGACGACGGATGCGGTCTCCGGCGGCCATGCGGTGAGCCAGGAGCATCGCCTCGTCCAGGAGGATATCGAGCGCGACGATGCCGGCATGGCAACCTCAACGCTGAACCAGCAGCTCATCCCGAACATCGTGGCATTCAATTTCGGGCCGCAGGAACGTTACCCGCATGTGCGGATCGGCCGTCCTGACGAGGTCCCGCTCGGCGAATTTGCCGAGGCCTTCGACAAGCTGGCAAAGCACGGACTGACGGCCGAAGAAGCCTATTTGCGCGATCGGCTCGGCATCCCGACGCCGAAGCCGGACGCGGTGCTGATCGGCGGCCGCGTAACCACACCAGCGGCAGATCCCGGAACGCCCGGAGCCAAGCCGCCCGCGAAGCCGATCTCCGCCAACGCCGCACTCGACCGGCTCTTCGCCTCGGCACATGCGGCGGAGCCTCGCGACGAGATCGAGATCCTGACCGACCGGCTGGAACGGGAAGCGGCCGACGCGATGGACGGCATGATCGGCGAGGTGCGCAAGGCGCTGATGCAGGCGGCCGATCTGCGCGATGCCGCGGCACGGCTTGCAAAGCTGGAATTGTCACCCGACGATCTCGCGGAAGCCATGGCGCGCGGCATGGCGCTTGCCCATCTGGCGGGCCAGGCGTCGCTGATCGACGACCTCAAGGGGCGGTCATGAATAGCGGGCCGCTGGCGCGCTTCGCCTGCGTCGAGGTAAGGCAGAAGCGGGCAGGCGCTCAAATCGCGTCCACGGCCTTTGAAGCGGCTTCGAAATCGATTGCAAGTCTGATCGGGAGGATGGCGGCAGCGGGTGCATCGCTCGATCTGCCGTTCGACGAAGCTATAGCCTATTTCCGTCAGAAAGTCTCCATCCCGACGCAAAGCTGGCGCGACGTCTGGGATGCGGCGCATTCCAAGATGTTCATGGTCGCCGGCGCCAATACCGTGGCGCTCGTCGATGACTTCAGGGCATCGATCGAGAAGGCGCTGACGCAAGGCACGACGCTCGAGGAGTTTCGCAAGGACTTCGACCAGATCGTGAAAACGCACGGCTGGTCCTACAAGGGCGAACGCGGCTGGCGCACGCGAACGATCTTCGAAACCAATCTTGCGACCGCCTATGCCGCCGGCCGCTATGCCCAGATGACCGAGCCAGATACGCTCGCGACATTTCCCTATTGGCAATATCGCCATTCCGGCGCACTTCATCCGCGCCTGCAGCACAAGGCATGGGACGAAAAGATCTATCCGGCCGACGATCCGTTCTGGGTGACGGCCTATCCGCCGAACGGGTTCCGGTGCGGCTGCTTCGTCATTCCGATTTCTCGGGCGCGGTTGAAGCGCCTGGGCAAAAACGGTCCCGATCGTGCGCCGGATCTCGACCAGCTGGGCACCGATCAGCCGCTCGGCGTCGATCCATCCTTCGCCTACAATCCCGGCATGGCCTGGCTGAAACAGACGGCGCCTGGTCCGAAGGCGGTTTCCGCAACCGAGGCCAATGTTGCCGCCTTTGTCCGGTCGGCGCTGAAGGGCAAATGGCCGGACGGGTCCTGGACGCCGGTTGCCGTCGTCGAGGACGGTCTCGACATCGCCTCGGTCAATGCCGGCGACGAATTGCGGCTGACAGCGGATCGTATCCGCACGGATGCGGGCAAATCCGCGGCTGATGTTTTCGCCACGATCCCGAGGCGGCTGCTGAAGAAGGGCGCCCGCATCCGGACAGCGGAGGATGGCACGGTGACTGTCACGGGTCGCGTCGATGGCGGTGCCTGGACGATGGCAATGCGGCCGATCGCGGACGGTGATCGGCGCTGGCTCGATCTTGTCTCCCTCAAGAAGGCGCGTCGATGAGTGGCGTCTCCATTTCCGTCACGATCCAGGACCGCGCCGTCCAGGAGGCGTTCCGGACGCTTGCCTTCCGCATGGGCAATACACAACCGGTCATGGCGGCGATCGGAACGGAACTGGTCGCCTCGACGCATATGCGCTTCGTCACCCAGACCGATCCGGAGGGCAATGCCTGGCAGGCTTTGAACACCGCCTATGCTGCCACCAAGCGCAACACCCGCATCCTGACTGAAAGCGGGCGTCTGCGCGACAGCATCAACGCCCAGGCAGGGCAGGACGAGGTGCGTGTCGGCACGAACGTCATCTATGCTCGCGTCCACCAGGAAGGCGCGACGATCGTGCCGAAGGATGCCTCGGCGCTGGTCTTCTTCATCGGCGGCGATCTCATCAAGGCCAAGAGCGTCACCTTGCCCGCCCGCCCCTACCTCGGTATATCTGCCGAGGACGAAACATCGGTCGCAGAGATCGTCTTCTCTTTCGTCGAGCGCTATCTCCCCCGCTGATACGACATGAGCCGCACATGCCGCCCGCCGTGGCGGGCATGATCTGATCACGCGGCGCATGGCACTTTCCGGCCATGCAAACAGCGATCAACTCCTTCCTCCTGCCGATGGGCGTCGACGAGGCCGAACAGGGACCGCCAGAATGGGTTCACCTCATTCCGGCAGGTGTATTCTCCGGCTCGGACGGTCGCGGACCCTATGAGGTCACATCGCCGGCCGGTGTGATCGCCGCCTCCATTCTGCCTGGTCGCAAGCTCCCGATCGACATCAACCACGCCATCGATCATCTGGCGCCGGAGGGGAAACCAACACCGGCAGTTGCCTGGATCGTTGCGCTTGAAGCGCGCGAGGATGGCATTTGGGGAAATGTCGAGTGGACACCGGAAGGCCGCTGGATCTGGATCTCCAAAAGCTACGGCTACCTGTCGCCGGTCTTCGTCCACACCAAGGATGCGCCACACCAGGTCATTCGGCTGCTGCGTGCCGCCGTCACCAACAATCCGAACCTCACTCTCACCGCACTCCATAACCATAGCCAGGAGGCTGTAATGCTTGAACAGTTGCGGAAGGCGCTTGGCCTTCCGGAAACAGCGACGGAGGCCGAGGTTCTGGCGGCCGTCGCATCCGCCCATCAGGCCCAGCAAGAACGCTCGGCACATACCGCCCTGATCGGCAAGATCGTTGAAGCCGTTGATCTGCCGACCGGCACGTCCGGCGACGCGCTTGTCACGGCGCTGCAGTCGCGCGGCAAGGTCACGGCTGCCGAGGCGGAAAACGCCGAGCTGAAGACGACGGTCACGTCGCTGCAGAGCCAGCTCACCACCCTGATCTCGACCCATGCCCGCGACAAGGCGGTCTCGGTGGTCGAGGAGGCCGTCAAGGCCGGCAAGATCGTGCCGGCGCTGAAGGATCACATGATCGCCCGCCACATGAAGGACCCGGCAGAGGTCGAGAAGGAGATCGCTCTCCTGCCGTCGATCAATGCCGGCGGCCTTGGCGGACATCGCGAGCCGGAAGCCGGCGCTGCATTGTCTGCCGAAGACAAGCAGATCGCCGCCATGATGGGCATCGACGAAAAGACCTTCGCCGATCGCTCCAAGGCGCTCCACGGAAAGGATCTCTGACATGGCTGCGACCGACGACATCCGCTCGAAGAAGAAACCCGGCCTCGGCCGCCGTTATGGCTATCCGGTTCTCGGCGGCCAGAAGATCTACGGTGGCACCGCCGTGGGCATCACCGCCGACAGGTACGCCGTGCCGGCGGGCCATGCGTCTGCCGTCAAGCTGATCGGCTTTGCCGAGGAGCGGGCCGATAACAGCGGCGGCGCCACCGGCGACCTGTACGTGACCGTCGAGAAGGACGTCCGGCTGATCCCGCTCGCCGGTGCTGCCGTCTCGAATATCGGCGCCACCGTCTACGCCTCGGCCGACGACACCTTCACGCTGACGGCCGGCTCGCTTCTGGCACTCGGCACCATCGACGCCATCGACGCGGACGGCGTCTGGCTCGCAACCCTCTGAGGATTGACCATGGATATCAACGCCAGCACGCTGCGCGCCATCTATACCGGGCTTTCGACCGCCTTCAATCAGCGGTTCGCTTCGATCTCGCCGCTCTACACGATGGTGGCAATGCCCGTCCCCTCGACCTCGGCGATCAACGAATATCCGCGCCTGGACGATCTGCCCGGCTTCCGCGAATGGATCGGCGATCGCATGATCCATGATCTTGGCGCGCTGACTTACACCATCCGCAACAAGACCTTCGAGAAGACGATCGCCATCAAGCGTGAACAGATCGAGGATGATCAGCTTGGCATCTTCACGCCGGTCGCCGGACAGATGGGCCAGGATGCTGCCGAATTCCCGGATCTTCTCTGCTGGCCGCTCTTCAAGACCGGCGAGACGCTGAAGTGCTACGACGGCCAGTATTTCTTCGACACGGACCATCCCGGCTACAACGAGCAGGGCAATCAGATCTCTGTTGCCAACTTCACAGATGGCGCCGGTCCCGCCTGGTACCTGGTCGATGATGCTCAGGCAGTGAAGCCCTTGGTGTATCAGACCCGTCGTCCCTTCGTTCTTACCCCGATGCAGTCGCCTGACGATCCAAACGTCTTTTACCAGGGCAAATTCGTCTGGGGCGTCGATGGGCGCTCAAATGCCGGCCTCGGTCTCTGGCAGACCGCCTACAAATCGAAGGCGACGCTGAACGAAGCGAACCTCTCGGCGGCGCTGACTGCGATGAGCACGATCCGCCGCCGCTCCGGCCAGGTGCTGAACATCTCCGCCAAGAAGCTGCTCGTGCCGCCGGCGCTGGAAATCACCGCACGCAAACTGGTCGAAGCGGAACTGACCAATGGCGGCGAGACCAACGTCATGGCCCGCATGGTGTCGGTCGTGAAGGTTCCCTACCTCGCCTGACCTCCCCCAGGGGCAGGTCTCGCGTCCCCTTGCCGTCGCCGGCGCACCTCCCCGCCGGCGACGGGTCTCCGGAAAACGGCTGATCCGAGCCGCTTTCTCGAAACCCGAAAGGACGAAGCATGAGCGCGAAGAAATTCCAGATCATCTGCACCTCGCCTGGCATGCGCCGCAATGGCATCGCCCATCCGGCGACCGCCTTCTACGACGCCGGCCGCTGGAGCGAGGCCGAGATCAAGGCCTTCAATGCAGACCCGAACTTTACCGTGCGGGAACTCGAGGACGGCGAGAGCACCACGACCGAGGCGGACTTTGAGGCGCGCGTGAAGGCCGAGGTGGACAGTCGTCTCCAGGCCAAGGCCGAGGATCTGCAGAAGGCCTTTGATCAGGCTGTCAGCGACAAGGCGGCTGAAAAGGCGACCGAGCTGCAGGCGAAGATCGATGACCTGCAGGCCAAGCTCGACGCCGCCACGAAGGCCGCAGCCGAGAAGCCGGCCACGGAGAAGCCGGCGGCCAAGAAATAGGCCGCTTCGAACAAGGATCACAAATGTACGCCACCGTCACCGACATGATTGCCCGCTTCGGCGAGACGCACATGATCCGGCTCTCCCGGCCGGAGGACCGCACGGCCGAGACGGTGGACGCGGTGAAGATCGAGCAGGCACTCAGTGACGTCTCTGCTGTGATCGACGGCTATATCCGTGGCCGCTACCTGGTGCCGATCGCGACGCCGCCGGCGGAGATCGTCCGCGCTTCCTGTGTTCTGGCCCGCTACGAGCTGGCCCAGGGGGAGCACATGGAGCCCTCCGAAGAGATGAGCAAGGCGCGCAAGGAAACGATTACCTGGCTGGAGAACATCGCCAAGGAGCTGATCAATCTCGACGTGCCGGCGGCCCTGCCTGCCGGTCCGGCCGTCGGCTCCGGTCCCCGCATGTCCGATCGGTCGCGCATCATGTCGCTCGACAGCCTGCGAGGCTTCTGATGGCGCTGACCCTGCAACACACTAACATCCGCAAGATGGAGCCGCTGATCACCGAACGGCTGCGGCTCGCTTTCCCGGAAAAGACTTTTGCGATCGAGCGCGTGCCGCAGGTCATGACCGTCAAGGAATTCGAACGCCTGGCGCGTCTCTCCCCCTTCATCGGCATTGCCTGGGTGGGTTTCCGGGCCGATGCCAGCAGCGGCCGTCTGTTGGCCGGCCGGATGCTCTGGCGGCTGATCCTCATCTTCAAGGCTTCAAGCGGCCTTGAAACCCGCTTCAAAGGTGACGTGAAGGGGATCGGGCTGGACGCCATGGGCGACGTCGCGATTGCCCTCATGCATGGCTGGACACTACCCGACACGGGATCTGCATCGGTGACCGGCGCCAACAGCGTGATTGCCGACGGCTGGAGCGACGAGGCGGTCGTGATCGCCCAGGTGGATTTCGAGATCCAGTGCACGGCGCATCCGGGCAAGCTCGATCTGATCACGCCTGACGATTTCCGTGCGCTGTCGATCGACTGGATGGTCGAGCCCGATCCTGACGCCGTGCCCGTATCCGACACCCTCACCCTGGACGATGCCCCATGATGAAATTCCTCCAACCCGCACCGGGCCGCACAGTCCATCTGCCGGATGGGACCGAAATCCCGACAACCGGCATGGACATCGAGGACAGCCTGTTTCGCCGCCGGCGCCTGGCCGATGGCGATCTGATCGAGGCCGAACGGCCGACCGAAGCGCCGGCGCTTGAAGCCGAGCCGGACACCGAAACGGGCGAGGCCGAGGCCGTCGCCAAGACCAAGCCCAAAGGAGGCAAATGACAATGGATTTCGACGAAATCCCCTATGACTGGTTGGAGCCCGGCACCTTCCTGGAAGTGAAGCCGAACTACCGCAATGCCGGCGTCTTCGCCTGGCCGGAAAAGGCAATGATCGCTGGCCAGAAGCTGGCGGCCGGAACGCTTGCTCCCGGCCAGATCATCGAAGTGACACGCGCTGCCGAAGGCGACGTGCTCTTCGGCCGTGGCTCGGTCGGCGCCAAGATGGTGAAGGCCTTCCGCGACGCCAACAAGGTCACGCCGCTTTATGTTACGGCGCTTGCCGATGCCGAAGGCGCGGTCAAATCGACCGGCACCTTTACCTTCGTCGGAGCAGCCTCCTCGGCTGTCGTGCTGCGCTTCCGCATCGGTGGACGCCAGGTGCGCTTTACCGCGCTGACCTCCGACAACGTGACAGCGATGGCAACCAAGCTTGCCGCCGCGATCAACGCGGATCTCGACATGGAAGTGACCGCCGCGTCGGCTGCCGGCGTCGTTACCTGCACGGCGCGTCACGGTGGCGAGGTCGGCAACGAGATCGACCTGCGCGTCGATACCGACGTCCAGCCGGTGCCCTCGGGCCTCACGATCACCGTCGCCGCCATGGCGGGCGGCGCCGGCAATCCGTCGGTCCAGTCGGTGCTCGATCTGCTGACCAACACCTGGATCACCAAGCTTGTGACGCCCTGGGCGGATGCCACCAATCTCGGCCTGCTCGCGACCTGGTTGACCGCGCGCTACACGGCGATGTCGAAACTCGATTGCCATGGCTTCACCTTCAAGCGTGGTACGTTCGGGGAACTGTCCACCTTCGGCAATCTCACCAATTGCCCCTTCCTCACCTGCGGCGGCATGAAGGCTTCGCCGACGCCGGCCTATACGATTGCGGCGACCGCCATGGCGACTGCCGCCTTCCACCTCACCAACGATCCGGCGCGCCAGCTCCGGTCACTGGTGCTGCCGGGCGTGATGGCGCCGGCGGCGGCTGACCAGTTTACGGATGAAGAAAAGAACCTGCTGCTCAATCGCGGGATCTCGACCTTCGATCATCTGTCGGACGGCACGACCACGATCAGCCGCATGATCACGACCTACAAGACGTCCAACCTCGGCGCTGCCGATCGTGCCTGGCTCGACATCATGGTTCCGGCAACGCTGTCGCGCATCCGCTATGACTGGGCGCTCTACGTCTCGCTGATGTATCCGCGCTCCAAGCTGGTCGATGACGACGACGTCGCCGCCCTGGTGCGTCGTGATGACGACGACACCGATCCGGGCACAGCGGTCGTTACGCCCGGCCGCATGCATGCGTCCTGGGGCGCGCGCTGCAAGCTCTACGGCGAAAAGGTCTGGATCGAGGACGTCTCGCGCACCATCAAGGAAAGCGTTTTTGCGCGATCGGAGGACGACAGTAACCGGCTGGAAAGCCGCCAGCAGATCAAAGTTGTCGGCAACCTGATGGTGCTTGCCGGCTCGCTTGAATTCCAGGTCTAGGAGGTCTGACCCATGACACAGGTTCTGGGCATCATCGACATCGTCTGGCGCGGCCGGACGATCCCTGTCGAAAAAGGTGCCACCATCCGCCTCGGCGGCATCAAGAACACCGGCGTTACCTATGGACGCACGGTCGGCCGCGCCGGCGAATTCCAGGGTTCGGAAGTCAATGCGACGACCAACCTGCAGCGCGGCCAGCGGGCGACCGACCTCTTCGACGAGACGGAGGGCGAATTGCAGGTGCGCTGCGATACCGGCCAGACCTTCGTCATCAATGACGCCTTCCTGGAAGGCGATCGACCAGTGATCACCGGCGGCGAAGGCGGCAAGATCCCGCTCAAATGGATGGGCGGCGTGGCCGAGGAGATCCTCGCATGACGAAGATCGGGCGCACTACCCATATCGATCTGGACGAGGATGCCTTGGCCGAAATGTCCAAGGTCTCCAGCGACGATGACATCGTCAACGAGGATAATGAACTCGACGATGATGACGTCGTCGATGAAGATGCCGGCGACCTCGACAAACTGCCGAGACGCGCGACTGTCAACGCGGACGGCACGGTCACCCTGCCGCTCCTCTATCCGAAGATCGTCGCCAGCAGGAAGGACGGCAAGGTGCGCGAACGAGAGTTCAAGCAGCTCACCTTCCATCGACTGACCGGCGCCGATCAGCGGGCGATTGCCGCCGCCAGCGAGGAGATGATGAACGTGGTCGCCTTCGCGCAATCGACCAAGATCAGCCAGGCGGTGATGAACAAGCTGTTCGACAAGATGGACGCCGCCGACATCGCCGACTGCGGGCGGGTGCTGAATTCTTTTTTGACGAGTGGCCGCAAAACTGGCCGGTGATGATTGGCGCGCTCGCCGATGGTACCGGCTTCTCGGCCGCCGAGATCGACAGCTTCGACGCCCGCACGCTGACCTACTGGTGGAACATGGTGATGGCCTGGCGCCAGGAAGTGGCAAGGCTCAACACCCCCTGACGAGATCATGCCCGCCGATGCGGGCATGATCGTTTTTTCGCGCGCGCGATAGCTTGGCGGCTATCTTCGAACGAGGCGCGCCTATGTCCAATCGCAATATGGCCTTGGACGTCATCGTCCGGCTGAAGGATCTGCTCACAGGTCCGCTTCGCCGCCTGCGTTCGACGCTCGACGGCATAGCCGGCATGGCCCGCAAGATCGGTCTCGTCGGCGGCGCGGTTGCCGCCATCTCCTTCATGGGACCGATCCAGGAAGCGGCCGCGTTCCAGCAACAGCTCCTCGACATTGCCGGCACATCCAATCTCGTCGGCAAGGCGGCCTTCGATCTCGTCGAGAAATCGAAGGCGCAATACGAGGACCTCGCGCTCAAAGTTGGGCAGTATTCCGACGTGATTGCCAAAGGCGCGGGCCAGATGGTCGCCGCCGGGCTTGATCCTGGCTTGGTCGATGCATCGCTGTTGAGTATCGGGAAAGCGAGCAAGGCCGCCAATGCTGACTTCGGCGACATGGCCGCCGTCGCAACCTCCATGCTGCAGACGCTAAAGCTGCCGGCAGACCAGTTGGATGATGCTCTTGCCGGCCTCATTGTTGCCGGCAAGGAAGGCGCCTTCGAACTCAAGGACATGGCGAAGTACTTCCCGACGCTGACCGGCCAGATGGCAAAGCTGGGCGTGACGGGACGCGAGGCCGCAACGCAGCTCGGCACGATGCTGCAGATTGCCCGTAAGGGGACGGCAGATCCTGCCGAGGCTGCGAACAATCTCAACAACTTCCTGTCGAAGATCACCTCCCCTGAAACGGTGAAAAACTTCAAGAAGATGAATGTCGATATCCTGAAGGTCATGCAGAACGCAGCTATTCAGGGGATTAACCCGATCGAGGCGGTCGTCCAGAAGATTTCCAAGCTCACCGGTGTGTCCGGCAAAGAGATCGAGGGCATGCTCAAGAAGGCCGAGGCTAACGGGTTCAAGGGTGCTGACGCTCTCGAAGAAGTGCGAAAGCAGCTTGAGGCGATCTATGGTGCCGGCAAGCTGGGTGAGCTGTTCTCCGATATGCAGGTGATGGGTTTCCTGATCCCGATGCTCGCGAACATCGACGAGTACAAGCGGATCAAGGAAGAGGTCGCAAACGCCACGGGCGCGATGAGTGACGCAGACTTCGAAACCCAGATGAAGAGCTTGAACACGCAGCTTATCACCTTCAACGAGATCGGCACGCAGGCCGGACGCGAGGTCGGCTTTGCTTTCGGCTCCTGGCTCCCGATGATCAACGAAAACCTCTCCTCGCTTCTGAAGTGGCTGCGAGAAACCGACAAGGCAACCGGCGGCATGGTGCGCCAGGCGCTTTCACTCGCTGGTGCCGGCGTCATCGCCGCTGCCGGCATCGGTGCGCTTGGGCTGATCCTGCCGGTGATCGGCGCGGGTCTTTCGGCGCTGGCCGCCCTCGTCAGCCCGGTTGGCATCGCACTCGCGGCCATCGCAGCCGGAGCCTATCTCGTCTACCGCAACTGGTCGACCGTCAGCCCGCGTCTGTCGCGCATCTGGGACAGCATCAAGTCCGGTTTTTCCGCCTTTGGAGCCTTGGCCTTAGACATTGGCCGCCGCGTCGTGACCGCCGGCCAGGAGATGGTTGATCGCTACGGTCCTGCCGTCATGAATGGAATTGGCAAAGCCTGGGATTGGGCCTCCTCCGCGGCGGTTTCGGCATGGTCGGTTATTTCTGATACCGGCGCCAGAGTGATCACCGCCGGTCAGGAGGTGGCGGATCGTTATGGTCCTGCCGTCATGAATGGAATTGGCAAAGCCTGGGATTGGGCCTCTTCCGCAGCGGTTTCGGCGGCATGGTCGGTTATTTCTGATACCGGCGCCAAGTTGATCACCGCCGGCCAGGAGATGGTGGGTCGTTATGGCCCTATCCTCAAGGAAGGCATGGGCGCGGCCCTAACGGACGTGTCTGCGGGGTGGGAGAACCTGAAGAAGCTGTTGAGCGGCTTCTCAGAAGGATTGGCCTTCGATGCATCTCTCCGGCCTGGCGATCGACAGTGGCAGATCGCTGCTTTCGAGGCCTTGGATGTCGCGCTTAAGGGGTTCCGGGCAGGTTGGCAGCCCCTGAAGGATTTCGGGTCTGGTTTCGCGCCTTATCTGGCCCCGATCGGAGAAAACCCCGGCGCCCCCGTCAAGCCGATCATAGAGATCGGCAGCGGCATGCTGCGTCTTGCCCGCGCCCTCGGCTCACTCATCAACATTGACATGTCCAAGGCGGATGGCATCGCCAAGTGGATCGGTGGCTTCGCGGGAGGGACGATCGAGGTAGCAAGCTTCACCCTGCGCACCTTTTCTGAAGCTCTTGCTGATCTGGTAACTGTTGTCGCTGCCCTGGCCGAAGGCAAGCGCAGCCTCGAAAGCCTTGTTCCAAAAGGCATAGCCGATACATGGCGAGACGGTTCACAAGCGGTCAATGACTTTCTGACGGCAATCCGGGCGTTGCCGGCTGACTTCTATAACACAGGCATCGACGCCGGTCAGAAGATGGTTGATGGCGTCAAGGGCAAGGTCGATGAACTCGTTGAATGGTTCAAGGCGCTTCCCACTCGCATCATCGGCGCGGTCGGAAAGCTCGACTTTGGAAGCCTGATCAGCTGGCCAAGTCTGCCCTCATGGCTCGGTGGCGGGACGCCGGGAGCGGCAAACGATAACGCGCGGGTGCCAAACGCTATCGCTGCGGCCCAGGCACCGATGCCGGCACAAGCCCCGCCGCAAACCCTCAACGTCAGCACACAGGCAACCGTCAAGGTCGAGGTCCCGGCCGTGTGGTCGAGCAGGAGACGAACGTCTCCTCGCCGTCACCCAACGTCAACACGGGCCGTGTCATCGGGAGGAACTGATGATCCTCGACAGCCTCAATGCGCTGCCCGGTTGCCTTCCTGGCCGATATCGCGGCATCGAGATCGCGATCGTCGACACATCCTCCGAGGTCGGCCGTCGTGTCCTGGAATACCTGTTCCCCGGCGTCGATCAGGCGGCGTATGACGATTTCGGGGTGCTCCCCTCGATCGTCAGCATTGAGGCCTTCATCCTGGCCGATGATTACCGTGCAAAGGCAAAGCGCCTTCAAGCCGTCTTCGAAACGCCTGGCGCCGGGCTGCTGATCCATCCCTGGCTTGGCCCCATGTCGGTCATCCTGGAGGAACCGGCGCGGATATCGTTCTCATCGCGCGAGCTGCGCATGGTGCGCATCAGCGCCCGGTTCAAGCGGCGCGGTGTCTCGTTCGGCTCGCTGTCTGCCGGCGGATTTTCCGCTCTCCTGTCGGCTCTCTCCTCCAGGATCGGTGCGACATCGTCACTGATCGCGGCTGTTCGATCAAACTCTGTTGCCGCATCGGTGCGCCGGTCGAGCCGGATTGCCACCTCGACCCTATCGTCGCTTCAGACACCGCGCGGTTCGGTCTCGGCCGTCAGCACCATGCGTGCAGGCCTTGCAGCCTCGGCGCCGGAAACACCGGCGGCGCTCGACATGGTGGCTGACGGCAACGGCGGTCCTGCAAGTGGTGACAGAGGAACCAGCCGTCGCATCCGCTATCGCGGCGCAAAAGCAGCCCGTCGCCGCAAAGCCTCACAGAAATCGGCATGCTGCTTTCCGATCGGCTCCTGACCGAGGCGAACGCGGCGCCGGCACTGCCGACAAAGTCCTGCTCGTTGGCATGGCCGCTCATGTGCTTGGCTCTGGCGGCTGGCAGATCCCTTACGCGGAACATGCCAGCAGCCAGGAGGTGCTGACCGATAGTGCTGAAGTTTCGGATGGCGACGGTCGTCTGGTCGAGCAGCCGGAAGAGATCGGCGAAACAAGCCTTCAGGCCGAGAACAGCGTGCTGATCCGTGCGGCAAACGATGTCACGGCCGCTGCCATGGCATACCTCAACGAGGTCATCGGCGAGCTGCCGGCAGTAATGACTTCCGCCGGGGCCGGCCGCTCGACGCCTGGGCTCTGGCGCAACACATTGCCGGCAATGATCCGGCGCGCCTGGAGGAGGTCTATGCCGATATCGTTGCGCGCAACAGTCCGCGCCATCCCTCCTATCTCGACACCGCTTCGATTGAAGTTCGGGAGCTGACCTGATGGCAAAAAGCATCCGCTTCTTCATCGAAGGCACGGAACACAATCAGTGGCTTTCCTGTGAGGTAAGCCGGGATCTGAAGAAGGATTTTTCCGGCGCATTCTCCTGTACCTTTCGCGACGGTGCCCGCTCACATCCTTATCCCTGCCATTCGCCACAGCCCCGCTGTTTTCGATTACCGGCCCTTTCCTGAAGCTCAGGCCAGGGCCAACCGTCACAATCAAGATCGGTCGCCGCACAGTGCTGAAAGGATGGATCGACAAGGTGGAGCCGGACATCGGTGACGGCTAAGCGAGCGTTACCATCTCCGGACGCGACGTGGCGAATGATTTGATCGATTGCGCCGCAATGGCCGATCAGGCCGAATATGCCAATGTAAAGCTGGAAGACGCCGTCGCACGGATAGCCAAACCCTATGGCCTGACAGTCCGCAGCGAGATCGATACCGGCGAGCCCTTCGCCCGCTATTCGATCGATCTGGCCGAGACGGCCTTTTCCGCCATCGAGAAGGGTGCGCGCTCCCGCCGTGCGCTGGTGCTCTCGGATGGCATCGGCGGCATCGTCATCACCCAGACCGGCAAGACCAGAGCGCCAGCAGCCCTCACCCTGCCGGGCAACGTATTGCGGTCTCGCGGCACCTTCGATTACAGCGGCCGTCATTCGGACACCACCGTGCGAGGCCAATCGGAAGGCGCGGCGGCAAGCCCCGTGGTGAGGCCCGCCTCGACGCGACGGCAGAGCCGATCGGCGCCGAGGATCGACAGGACGGTGACGGCAGCGCCCACGACGCGTGAGCGACGTGGCATCGCGGCAACGGGACGCGCGGTGGATGACGAGATCACCCCCCACTGCCCGGTCGTGCATCTGGCCCGCTCTCAGGCAGACGGCACCTCTACCCAGGCCGGGCGGAACGGCGCATGCGCACGGCCCGCTGCGAAAGCGAGGAGTTCACACTGACCGTCAAAGGCCATGAGGTCGGCGGCCAGCTATGGACCGTCAATCAGCTGGTCGAGGTGAGCGATGCCTATCTCGATGTCTACCGCGACCTGTTGATCTCGCGTGTCGGCTGGATCGAGGACTATTCCGGCTGCGTAACGGATATCACCGTCTGCAGCCCGGAGGCCTTCGATGCCGAACCGGTCGGCAATCGTCGCAAGAACCGGAAAGGCAAGAGGCTGGCTAGACCCGGCAACAACAACTCTTGACGGCACGGCGGAGGCCCTATGAGCAAGGAGATCTTCGACAAGCTGCGAGGCATGATCCGCCGCGTTTCCATCAAGTCGGTCGACGACAGCGGCGAGATGCAGACGGCAACCGTTGGGGTGGAGGAAGGCATTGAGCGGAAAAATGTCGAAGTCTGGCAACCTTATGGCCTCGTCGGCGTGCCGGACACCGATGGCGCGATCAGTTTGGCCATCGCGATCGGTGGCGATGAAGGCGATATGTGGGTGCTGCCGCCTTCCAATCCATCGCAGCGCATGGGCGGACTAAGGAAGGGCGACGTCGGCGTCGCCAACAAGGCCGGAACAAGGTCATCGTCGGCGCTGACGGCAAGATCGCGGTGAAGGCTGCCGTCGAAGGCGGACATCTCGGTCGGCGGTGTATGTTCAAGGTTGACGCGGCCGGCGTTCACGTCACCGGCGGCGGGATCTGGCACGATGGCGTGCGGATCGACAAGACGCATCGGCACCTTGTGGTGCGCGGCGGCGAAGAGACCGATTGCCGATCGGTAGCGCCCGCGACGGCGGGCATGATCAGGTCCGCGCGCGCGCGATAGCGTAGCGCCCATGTTCATCGACCTTGGCCTCACCTTTGATCCACTCACCCGCCGTTGCGATCTCACGCTCGGCGGGGATTTCGACGCCCGGTGCTCGATACGTCGTCGGTCCGGCGATGCTGGCGGCGGCGAGGTCTGAAGCGGCGCCGATCGGGTGACGGACTTGCGGAGGCCGCGCGATTCTGGCGCCGGCGAGCTTCTCGAGCGACAGGGCGGCATCATCGACGCGCTCGCCCGATCGGCAGGCCCGGTGGATGCAAGATGTGGCTGCTCGACCGGGCAAAACAAACCGAGAACAGCAACCCGCCAACTCGCCGAATACTGGCTGCAGGAAGGCTTCGCCTGGGTAGAACAAGAGACTGGCGAACCAGCGGCTTGATCGAGGTGGATTGGGTCCGGGAGCACGCTGGGCTACCGCATTCAGGTGGATGACGAGACGCTGTCTCTGACCAAGAGGGTGGCGGACTGATGCCCTGGCCAATCGATACCGCCTCGACCATTTTTGGACGCATGGCCTCGCGTCGAACAACGCATTCTAACGCTTGCCCAGGCGCGTGGCCTTGCCGTTACCCTTGCCAAGGTCTCGCTCGCTGTGCGCTCTGCCCAGGGTGTCATTGCCAATCTTTTGTCGCCGATCGCCGGCGAGATCCGCAACGTGCATGAACATCAGGCCTGGTGGGGGCGGCAGTA
>NZ_JAPPRJ010000007.1 GCF_026672545.1 Rhizobium sp. SL86 | reverse complement strand
GAAGTCGTTCTTTCGGCTGAGCAGGGTTTCCAGCCCGCAATAGCCGGCATATCCGTTGAATTCGTGCAACTGCGGATCGAGAAACTGGCGGAAATCGATCCCTTGGGTGGTTTGGTGAACCGACATGGACGGCATGATCGTACGGGCGATTTGATCGGTCTGTGTCTGCGCCAAAAACCGCATGTCGCCGTGCTGATCATGGATGTCGATCATTTCAAGTAGGTCAATGACAAGCTCGGACATGATGGTGGAGTCATGATCTTAAAGGAGTTTGTACGACGCCTTTCCTCCCATGGTCGGCGCGACTATGATTTGGCCTGTCGCTGGGGCGGTGAGGAGTTTCTCGTTTTGTTGAATGGTGTGACATTGTCAGATGCGGTTGCTTTTGCGGAGCGTTTTCGCCTCTATGTGTCGGAGAACCCATTCGAGGTTGGAAATCAAACTCTTACCGTGACAGTCAGCATCGGTGTTGCTGAGATAACTCTCTGCGCCCCGTATCCGGAACGGACCATCAAGGTCGCAGACGATGCACTCTACCAAGCAAAGCTAGGAGGCAGAAACCGTGTCCAATACATCGAAATGCCGACGATGCCGTGATCCCGGACTGGTTACGATGGCTTGGCGAAACTGAGCGTTATCATGCCATCTACTCCAGCCGAGAATGATATGCCCTGGGCATCAAAGGCTGCTCGCACGCGCTCTCTGACTTGGGTACCAACCGATCCTTCGTCTTCGCCTTCGAGACGACGCACAGAGGATATGGATACTCCAGCGTGGTGAGCCAGAACATCTATGCTCCAGCCGAGCAAAGCGCGCGCAGCTTTGACATGCGCGGGCTTCATCGTAAACACATTGGTATCCCGGCTGTCGTGTGTGCCTGATTTCTCCGGGAGAGCTGCAACAAGGGCGCCGAGCCACTGCCTGATGCTTCCATCGTGGTTGAACAATGGCGTGGCGCGCGCCATTAACATCAGGTAAGGCCCCTTCGCCGAGCGCACGCGGAAGTCTACGGCATAGGCACTCAGGCTGACTATGCTATGCGACCAGTTCGAGCTTGCTGCCTCCCGGTCATCTGGATGAAGGGCATTAAGCCACCCCCCGTTGGCAGCCTCCTTCATAGTCTGACCCGTTAAGTCTTGCCAGCCTATGGCGAAGGCAATATCGCCCTCGGCTGATGCGGTAAATTCAATCAAGCCAAAGGCTGTAACCAGGGCCTCATAGCGGGCCCAACCTTCTTGCACTGCCTTGCGGGCAGCGTGCTGAACTGTGATATCCGTCATCAAGCCAACAGCACGCCTAGGCTGTCCTCCGGCGCCGATTATCACCTCTGCCTTATACTGCAACCAGCGCAGGGTGTTGTCGGGCCGAGTAATACGGAGTTCTCCATCAATTGCATGCCCGGAGCGAAGGATTGCGTCTACACCTTGAATTGCCCCCCGATCATCGACGTGGACCATCCTTATCAGATCATCCCAGGATGAGGGCGGTTCAGTCTCGATTCCCAACAGCCGATCGAGGCCAACCGATAAAGTCAGCTGGTTTGTCACAAAGTCCAATGTCCAGAAGCCGGTCCACTCCTTCTCTTCCACCAACTTCAACAGATGAGCCGACGAAACCCCAGGCAATGATCGCCTTTTCCACCGATATTGGCCGGCGAAGGTCTCAGCGTTGTCAGAGCTTGATGGAGAGTTCATTCGTATCGATGCTCATTGTCAGTTCTATTCAAGGCCCGTATATAAAATTGTCAATAGAACTGAAAATAAAATACTCGAAATGATAGACATCAAAATTTCTCGTTTGGACGTATATCTATTAAATGAAATTATACATGCGATTTATAGTCAAGAATTAACGCTGGTGAAAATTATGATAATGTATTTCCTAGATTTTATAAATGTCAGCATGAAAAATATATTCGCAATTTTTACATGAAATTCGTTTTGTGTGTGAGACGGGAGATATCTGGGCGCCGTTATGTGGAGGTCGCGCTCGATTGTTATGGTTGCCACGCTTTGTTGCCCGCCTCGCGGTTTTCACGACTACGAGTCAGCCCGCATCTGAGAGGGGCTGAGCCCGAAGAAATGTCGATATCGACGGCTGAAATCGCTCATGTGGATAAAGCCCCAACGCCGCGCAATTGAGGCTATATCTTCACCACGACAGCTTTCGGATATCAGATCGTCGCGGACTTTTTGCAGACGACGCTCAAGCATCCATTGCACGGGTGTCTTGCCCACTTCTTTTCTAAAGCTAAGCTGCAGTGAGCGAACCCCGCAATTTGCGGTGGCGGCAACGTCCGACAGGGCAATTTTTCGGTGAAGATTTGCTTCAATATAGTCCATAGCGCGACGGACTTGCCATGATGGTCGCACTGCGACTGCTTTCTTATCTTGATGTGGCATTCGGGGCCAAGCGGTTAGAAATTGATACATGATGAGCTCTTCGAGGAGGTTCACGGTCATATCATCGGCATGCCCAGATTGAAGTCGGTTGTAGACCAGCTCGAAGTTATGTCTGAAGGCGCGCATCGGAGCCGACACGACATCCACCACCGGCTGCCATTGGGGTAGCGGCTGCTCGTCTGTCCCTTCGAGGGCTGTATGCCAGGCCACTAGCGCTGCGCGATCTACCCATGCTGCCAAAGCGTGGAAACTGGGTGAGGCCTCCTGCTCGACCATGTCTTCGAAGGCGACGCATGTCGCCTGTCCAGCCTCGCATAAAAATTCTGACTTATGGTTGCGCCTCTTGCTAGTGCCAGAAGTGACGAATCGGATCGTCATCCTGTCCTGCACGCTCTTCGGTTTCGAGGTGAAACCAAAGAGAGCATCGGTACGCCATTGTGTGATCGCGCGCCCACTTACTACGTTTGCTTGCAGTTGAAAGGGTTCCTTTCCCACAGGATTGAAGCGGATGCTTATATAAGGGAGATCGTTCAGTCTCTCGACTTCACTCTTGCAAATGGCCTGGAGGCCGAAAACGGGTGGTGGCAGGACCCTAACCCGATTTCCTGAAATGGATGTCATCAACGTACCTCCGGTATTTTAGAGAAAATCTTGGTGAAGATCCTTCTCTGGCGCGGCCGCGCTGCATGGATCAGCGGCTTGACGAAACAGCCCCTGCCCAGGTAGAATTTCATGCGTTGGGCTCGAAGACCGGACGACCGAGTTGAGTCATTCGGTTGAGAACACGAACCCTTCAGGACCACCGCGTGCGCCAGCCAAGGTATATTTACAGTAATTGCCATTACACTTAATTTCAGGTCGCTGTTTCTGTCAATCTAGTCAGCATGCAATATGAGCCTGCCATGACGTCTGATATTGATTTCAACGCAAATGGTCACCCTCCGCGCGGTCGCCCGAAACTTCGGTCCGACGAGGGCAATAGCGACGCGATCCTGCACGCTGCAGCGCTTCTCTTCACTCAAAGAGGTTATGCCGGGACGACGATGAGCGACGTCGCCGCCACGGCCCGCATGTCGCTACAAACGGTCTATCGGCTGTATGCCGGCAAGATTGATCTGTTCGCCGCTGTCGTCGCTTTGCATCGCCGCAGCATGATTGCTTTGCCCGGGAACTTCGATGACTTGCCCGTCGAGGAAGCTCTGGCGCGTATTTTCCTGATCGACATCGACGCCGATGCAGAACGCGAGCGCCAGGCATTGATGGAAATCTTTGTCAGCGAGATGCGCCAGTTTCCCGAGCTCCGGCCCATCTTCATGCGGGAGGGGGCTGAGCGTGCCAACGATCTCCTGACGCAATGGCTGGAGAGTCAGGATCAACGTGGCCTACTCAATGTCCCGGATGCGCCGACCACTGCTAAACTTCTCCTTGACGTGGTGTTCGGGGCAGCCTCCATGAAAATGTCCACCGCACCTGAATGGCCTGGAGGCGCAGATCGGCCACTCTACCTTCGTCGCTGCTTCAAATTGCTGGCCGACGGCTTGCGGCCCCGTCAAGGGTGAGCAAAGGTCCGCACCCTGCGGGAACCCGTGATGAGGTTTTTCGCTTTTCACGACGGTGGCGTCGCCTTAACCGGGCTTTGGACGCGTTAGTATCTTCGGCCTGAAATTCAGGCGCGAATCGACAAAGCGATTTCCCGCCGGATGCTGATTGCGTGGGCGCGAAGCTGGCGATGATCTGCGGTGGTCAGGAATTTCCGGTGAAGCAGAAACAGATTGGCGATCTGGCCGCGAGTTGAGATAAACCACTGACATTGTCGCGCCGACTTGAAGCGCTTCATATGTCGCCGCTTTGCTGCGCGAGATGATCGGCTTTGCTGCCGAGAAGCTGATGGCGCTGGAGGTCGGTACAAAGACCGGCGCGGGCTATGGCGAGAAGAACGGCTTCCGTCTTGCCCAGCGCAACGGCTACCGCGATCGGGACTGGGAGACACGGGCTGGCACCGTCGAGCTGCGCATTCCGAAGTTGCGCACAGGCAGCTATTTCCCGAGCTTTCTCGAACCGCGCCGCATGGCCGAGAAGGCCCTGTTGGCGGCTGTCCAAAAGCGCGGATAAATGGTGCCGAGGATTGAGAACTTTGAAAGCGGCTGAAGAAGCCGCCTTCAGTGTTGCTAATCTTGATTATCGTCGGAAGCTTGTTGGTTTTGGACCATGTGCTGGATGTCAGGGGCGTAATGGTTCCAGATGGCGTCGCGCAGATCATCGAGGAGTTCGAAGACGGCCCATGCCTGCTCGGGGGTCCATTCGGCACTGATGAGGATTGGCAGGCCACGCTTGAGACCTGAAGAGTGGTGCGTCTTTTCGGTCATGATGCGGGCTCTGTTTCGCCGGATTGGTGACTGGCGCGTTGCTGACGCTGGGCTATGGAGCGCTCGTTGGCTTCCTTGAAGCGATAGGAATCTCCTTCGATCGCGACGACTTCGCAGTGGTGGACGAGACGATCGACCAGGCTGACGACGCACGCGGCGTTCGGAAAGACCTCCGACCATTGCGCAAAGGGTTTATTGGTGGTGACGATGGTCGAGCGTTTCTCGTATCGGCGGCTGATGAGCTCGAAGAGCAGATCGGCATGGCGGTTGGAATAGGATAGGTAGCCGATCTCGTCGATCAGCAGGACGTCATGGGAAGCATAGTACTGAAGCTTGCGGCGCAGCAGGGAATCGCTGTCGATGGCGGCGAGTTCGCCGAGCATTTCGCTGGCGGTGCGGAACAGGACCGAATGGCCCCGGATGAGTGCCTGGTAGGCGATGTTGAGGGCGAGCGTCGATTTGCCGACGCCGTTCGGACCGATGAAGACGATGTTGGTGGCATCCTTCATGAATGCCAGCGTCATCAGTTCCTCGACGGTGGCGCGGTCGATGCGGCGCGGCCACTTCCAGTCATAGTCGGCCATTTGCTTGAAGTGGCCGAGCCTGGCGGTGCGCATGCGTCGCAGCAGCGAGCGGTCGGAGCGCTCGTCTTCTTCCCACCGGATCACGGTCGGCACCCAGTCCTGTGTGGCGATCTCGTCCCAATGGGCCGTCAGGCCATAAAGGCGCAATTGTCTGGCGCGATTGAACAGGGTGTCGATCTTATTCATCGTCGTTTCCTTTCAATGTGAGTTGATCGTAACGGTCGAGCTTGTGGGGAATGACAGTCGTGTCCTTCTTGCGGACATGCTCGGGCAGCCTGGTTTCGACCGGGGGCGGAGCGCCCCGCGCAATCCGGCGGCGTTCGAGCACTGATCGAACCGCCTTGGAATGCGAGGCGCCGGCGCGCAAAGCGTCTTCGACGGCCGCCTGGAGTTCCTGGGCGCCGTAGAGGTCGAGCAACGTCAGCATGGCGTTGGTGATTGCGCCGATATTGGCGCCACGTTCTGCGGCATGCATCATCAGCTTCTGACAAGCCGGCACGGCCCGCGTCAGGCTATTGAGGCCGCGATGCTGGCGTGCCTCGCGCTTGACGGCGACGAGTGCCTTCAGGTGCTGAGGATCCTCGATCTGCTGGCCCCTATCGAAGCTGCGACGGTGGCTGGCGATCATCGTGGCGGCGTCGAATATCCTGACCTGGACGAGATCGGCGCGAACGGTGAGTGTTCGTTGGACATGCGTATGAGGGACCGAGTAATCGTTCAGATCGAAGCGCACGTAGGGTGTCTTGCCAACCTTCACGGCCACCTGCTCCTCGACGGGATAGGGATTGGCCGGCAAGGGCAGAAGCATGGGCTGTTCTTTTGAGAACGCCTCACGCACCGTCATTGCCCGGTCCTCCGGGCATGGCCTGTCGGCAGCCTGGGTCCGGCACCAGTGTTCGGCCTGGGCATTGAGATCGTCGAGGTCCTTGAAGGTGCGGGCGATGAAGGAAGGCTTCCCGGATGTGGCGAATGGCGCGCTCGACACGGCCTTTCTCGTTGCCCCGTGCTACCGCGACAGGACGGGGTTCGAAGCGATAATGAGCCGCGAAGGCCAACAATGTCGGATGGAAGCGGATGGCATCGCCCTGCCGTTCAAGGACGGCGGACTTCAGATTGTCGTAGAGCAGCACTCTGGGAAGGCTGTTCCAGTCGTTGAATGCGCCGACATGGCCGCGCAGGAAGTTTTCCATGCGGGCATCAAGGAAGAAGCGCAGATAGATGTCGCGCGAGTAGGATAGCACCATGACGAAGGCCATCAGCGGGCGGCGGGCCCTGCCGATCTCGATGTGGCCAAAATGACCCCAGTCGACCTGGCCCTGCTCACCCGGCAGGGTGCGTAGTCGTAGATAAGCTTCCGCCGCCTTCCGTGGTCGGTGCAGCGCCACCATGTGCCGGAAGTGGTCGGGCGATCCCTTATAGCCGCGCTCCTGCACCATCCCGTAAAGGCGGCTGGACGTCAGGTCAGGATATTTGGTCAGCGTCTGCTGGATAAACGGCAGGTACAGGTCGATCTCGGCGGGGCGGATCACCGGCCTGTGTCGAGGCAAGCCCGCGTCCTTCAGGACCCTGAAGACGGTGGTGTGATGGCAATGCAATTGCTTGGCGATCGTGCCGCAGCGCCACTTCTCAACGTGGTACAGGCGCAGGATCATCGCTTCCTTCTCGGCAGATATGGTCATCGGTTCGATCTCCATGGTCGAATGGACGCACGTGTGTCCCCCGGCGACGCACGAAGCCGCGGCGAAAGAACAGCGGCACAGAGCTGCCGCAGCGCCGGCACCACGGCTCGATCGATGACACCACGCCAGCGGTGCCATCGCCCGGTGCAACGATGCCGCCGTTTGTGGACGCCTTCAGTCGTGAACCCTCTGGAACGACGGGTGGAGAGTGATGCGTCACGTTTTTGCGAGCCTGCCGATATCGGCGGGAGCGATCGGCATGGGCAAAGCGCCCCGGCCGGGTGCTCTGGTAGCGCCGTCCGGCTGCCCGCAGGCTGTCACGGCGCGCCGCATGGGCGCAGGCAGAACCGCAATAGCGCTGACCCCGATCGCAATGGCGGCAAAGCAGAACCTGCGCGCGACACCGCCCGCAGAGGAAGAAACGAGCAGTTTGCATCGCGGCGGCGCACCTTTCGAAGCGCCGTCGGGATTGATCGGAGAAGCTCGACGGAATGCGCCAATACCATTATAATGACGCTCACCGTGAACCAGTCGGCAGTCCTGCGTGATGACAGCCACGTCATCTCACAGATGCCTGAGGGATTGGACATCGAATTGGCCTGGTAGCTTTGGTCGATGTCTGTTTGCGGCGCTCCGCCAGTCTATCATTGACGGACGCAGCGCGGGATGTGCCTCAGTCGCCCTCCGGGCTCCTGACGCCACATCCCGCGCTCATCTCCCCCATCAAAACCTTTGCAATAATCTCAGGGCCCTGTCCGCCGCGTCCAGATTCGCCGTAATCCCGTCTCGGCACCAAATATGCGCGGTTCTCAACAGCCACCGACAGGTCTTGATGCAGATCTTCCGCTGTGGCTCATCCTGGATGAGTTCAACAGCGATATCATAGGCCGGTCATTCTATTTGGAGCCTGAGCCTCCGCTTGGTCACTTCAGCAAGGCATTCTTTTTGCCGCTTCTGCGCGAATTTATTGCCCGTCGAAAGTCCTTTGCGGAAGTTAGCCGATCGAGATAGCGGAGTGTGGACAGCAGGGTCTCCGTTCGAGAAGACCAAGGTCCGCCCTCACATTCTCTTTTGCCAGCGGCGGTATCGTCGGGTGTTTACTTCGAAGCGACAGAGCCAATTGCCCGATATCCCCGGCGGCGTTTTTGCCTCAGAAGATCAAGGAAGAGATCAACCGCGTCCTGTTCCTTTTCGAACTGATGAGTTTTCACCTGACCGTTCGTCCCAATCCGTCCCCATCGCCGCGTCAGGCATGCCTCTCCGAACAGGTTCGGCTCGATCGACAACGCGTAGAAGCGGGCCAGGTTCTTACTGGCATCCTTGCGTTCGACATAGAGGTGATAGGGTTGGGCGATCATGCGCTAAGAATCGCGTGAAGCGCGCCCTGCGTCCAACGAGATTTATGAATCGATTGTGCCGGATCGATTCAGTTCGGTGAAGAATCGGTATCGATCAGGTCGAGCGGTCCACCTTCGGCGCACCGCTCTATTCCCAGCGCGTACCAAGCCTACAAGCGGACTGCGCCGATTCCAGTGGCGATCCTCTCGTCATGGATCGGATCGCACATTGGCTACTCCGGCTGATCCTTACTCAAGAGATGACCCGATCGAGCAGCCGGTTGATGAAACCGGTTTTGCCCGACGCAGTTTTTCATGTCGTTGCGCCGGAACCAGATGGCGCGACCGCATCTAAGCGGCGGATTGCCTGCGGTAAAGATGATCTGCTCATCGGCTCGCATTCGCAGCACCTCAGGAGCCGCGCGCAGCCAATCACAGCATCGGAACGGCCAATGCAAAGGATGTACGTCGGCTTTAACTTATCGAAGCTGTCTACCTCGAGGCCGGATGTGCAGCGGGCGTTCCAGGCCAGTCTGCTGCGGAAAATGCGAGCGCGGAGACGGTGCATGTCGTGAATGAGGCGCTGTTCAGCTTCGCTTTTCGGGTTCTTGATGGCGACGATGCGCATCGGGCAAATCTCCCCTGCTTTGGTGGTGCGAGGAGCTTTGCCGGGGCATCCAGCTTCGATCTACTGCCAAAAGTGTCAGCTGCTGATTCTAGCTCAGTCGGCTGCGAGTCTAACGTTTCGGGTTCGGCGGGATGCCTCGGTGACTAACAAAAGTGTTAGTAAGACGCTTTGACCGCGAAGTCGCGAAATCCGCTAAGGTATTGCTCGCAAAGCGTAATGGCCGAGCCTGACGACATGCGTGTGAGCTCCTTCCTGAGCTGTTAAGGTTTTGTTAACCCTATTTCTCTTGCAGACCAACGGGAATCGTGACTTATCCTTGAGACGGAAATAGCGCGTCTGACGCTAAAAAACCGTCTGAGGATAGAGGCAAAAGTGAACGTGATCGATCGCAACATCGGAAAACCATCAACTTCAGCCAACATTACTCAGCGCGCTGAAGCGCTTTCAGCGAGGCTCCGAGCTGTAGGAGAGCGCGCATTCCCACCAACGGCACAGAAGTCCCTGCGATCATTTACCTCCGGGGAAGTCGCAGAGATTGTTGGCGTGTCTGACGGCTATCTTCGACAGCTCTCGATTGATGGATTGGGACCAACACCGGATTTGGGTAACAGCGGGCGCCGATCGTACACTCTTGAACAGATCAATGAACTCAGGCGATATCTAGCGACCGCCAGGCCGAAGGAAGCTGCAAGATTCTTCCCGCAGCGGCGCAGCGGTGAAAAGTTGCAGGTGATCACGGTCGCAAACTTCAAGGGAGGGTCGGCCAAAACGACTACTTCTGTCTATCTCGCACAGGGGCTCGCTCTTCAGGGTTACCGGGTTCTCGCGATCGACTTGGATCCGCAGGCATCCCTCTCAGCGATGTTTGGTTATCAGCCAGAGTTTGACGTCGCCGAGAACACCACCTTGTACGGTGCCATCCGGTACGATGAAGAACGAGTACTGATGAAGGACGTGGTCCGTCCGACCTATTTCACAGGGATTAGCATTGTGCCCGGTAACCTGGAACTCATGGAGTTCGAGCATCAGACTCCAAGATTCATGCTGCAGAATAGGGGGAAAGCGGAGGATCTCTTCTTCCGTCGCGTGGCAGGGGCTATCGCTCAGGTGGAGGACGACTTTGACGTTGTCGTCGTCGATTGCCCACCGCAATTGGGTTTCCTTACCATGGGCGCCTTGAATGCCGCCACTGGCATGATCGTCACCGTGCATCCCCAGATGGTTGATGTCGCCTCCATGAGTCAGTTCTTGTTGATGACCTCCGATCTGGTCTCCGTGATCGAGGAAGCCGGTGGTCGCCTAGACTACGACTTCCTTCGCTTCCTGGTCACGCGGCATGATCCTCGCGACGTTCCAGAGCAAGAAATTGTTGGTTTGATGCGAGACGTATTTGGTGCCGACGTGATGTCTGCGACCGCATGGAAGTCGACTGCAATTGCCAATGCTGGGCTTACAAAGCAGTCGCTCTACGAGCTGACTAGAGGTGCAGTTGGGCGGTCCACTTATGATCGAGCCATGGAGTCAATCAACGCAGTAAACGAAGAAGTCGTTGGGCTCCTGAACCAGGTATGGCAGCGGTGAATCTAGTTCGGCTCATTATTTTTCAATGGCTTAAGCTGTTGTCAGCTGACTACAGAGGACGGCGTCTGGATTGATGGCCCCGAGAGGATAAGATGAGTAAACGCACACAATCGATCCGATCTCTTTTCGCAGCAGAATCCGGCTCCGCGTCCGCAGAGGGTGTCAGGCCTCCTGTTGAGCGGGTCGCATCCGGAGCGGTTCGCTCATTGAAGGATACATTCTCCGAGGTCGAAAGGGACTACGAAGAGCTGAAGCGTCAGGTTTCAAGCGGCGCGGTTCCTGTCGAGCTTGATACCGAATTGCTCGACCCCTCCCCTTTCGCAGACAGATTCGCTGACCAGGATCTAGCAGCTGTCGAGGCGCTGAAAACGTCTTTTCAGGAGCATGGTCAGGAAATCCCGATCCTTGTTCGAGTTCATCCAACCTCTCCCGGTCGTTATCAGATTGCCTATGGCCATCGGCGAGTAAAAGCTGCCTCGGATCTTGGTCTCAAAGTTAGAGCCTACGTCCGGGAGCTAGACGATGATCGGCTCATCGTTGCGCAAGGCGTCGAGAATTCAGCCCGTGAAGATCTGACATTCATCGAACGTGCAACGTTTGCTTTGAGGCTTGAAGACGGAGGTTTCCAACGGGCTCTAATTCAAACAGCACTCTCGGTGGACCGCCAGGAAGCCTCGAAACTTGTAACGGTGGCCCGGGCCGTTCCTCAGTGGATAGTCACTGCGATCGGTCGAGCTCCAAAGATTGGTCGTCCAAGATGGCAGGAGCTGGCCGAACTATTGAAGGAAACAGGTGCGGAAACAAAAATCCGGAAAGCCACCGAGCACGCCACTTTTCGGCATAAGGACAGCGATGAGCGATTCGCGGTCGTCCTTCGTGCTGCGAAGGCAAAAAATGAGGCCAGCCCGGCATCGCCAAATCACGCATTGGTCGCGAAACTGTCCGATGGCACTGAAATCGCAAGACTGGCGGTTTCTGGCAAATCTTGCAAAATTCAGATCGATCGAGCTCGTGATGAGGCCTTCGCATCATTCGTGATGCAGCAGCTTCCGGATCTCTATTCGAGTTTCAAAAGCCACGCTCAATCTTCGAGTAAAGAGAGTGAAGGGAAATAGCAAAAGAAAAAGGCCCCCAAACGTTGCCGTCATGGAAGCCTCTCTCATTGGTCTAAGCAGCCTGAGAATCGCATTTTCATGAATCCTAGTCAAGAGTCTTTGGCATCGTTTCGGTGGGCGGATTTCTTTTGCCTCAAGAAAGGTGAAGGAATATGCAGACGGGAAATGTGACGACGCCCTTTGGGCGGCGGCCGGCTATGCTTGCTCTTGTAAAGAGGCAGCTCCAGACGTCCGAGACGAAACCAAGCCGCCCGGTAGAAAAATGGAAAGTGTTTCGCGACGCCTGTGAGGCCCGTGAACGCCTCGGCCTCCAGGACAGGGCGCTGACTGTGCTGGACGCACTGCTGACGTTTTATCCGGAAAGCGAGCTCAACTCCGATAGTGGATTGGTGGTCTTTCCATCCAATGCTCAGCTGTCTGTCAGAGCGCACGGCATCGCTGGGACGACCCTGCGGCGACATCTGGCTGCCCTGGTCGAAGCCGGGCTCATCCAGCGCAAGGATAGTCCGAACGGGAAGCGCTACGCTCACCGGGACAAGGGGGGCGATATCGAGCAAGCTTTCGGGTTCGATCTTTCTCCACTTTTGGCTCGTGCTGCGGAACTTGCAATCCTGGCACAGGAAGTCGCTGCCGAACGTTTGCAGTTCAGGCGAGCCAAAGAGGCACTGACTATCTGCCGGCGTGATGTGCGCAAGCTAATTTCCGCCGCCATGGAGGAGGGTGCTGACGGCGACTGGGAAGCCATCGAAGACATGTATGTCGGCATTGTCAGCCGACTTCCCCGCAACCCTGACCGTCACCAGGTGGAGGCAATCCTCGACGAGCTGCAGCTTGTGCGCACCGAAGTCCTTAACCTTCTGGAAAATCAGTTAGATTCTCAAAATATGGACGGCAATGCTGTTCAAAATGGCTGCCACATACAGAATTCAAAACCCGAATCCATCCGTGAACTTGAACCTAGCTCTGGAAAAGAGCAGGGCGGAGCCGTCGAGCTGGAATTAGCACCCAAAGCGGTTGCTCAGCCGTTGGCAAAGCCGGAACAGATGAAGGCGTTCCCGCTGTCGATGGTCCTGAAAGCTTGCCCGCAGATTTCGGACTACGGGCCCGGCGGCACGATCTCCCATTGGCGCGAGCTGATGGGCGCCGCGGTGGTGGTACGATCAATGCTTGGTGTTAGCCCGTCGGCTTACCAGGAGGCTTGCGAGGTGATGGGGCCGGAGAACGCCGCGGTTGCCATGGCTGCAATCTTGGAGAGGGCAGGGCATATCAACTCGGCAGGTGGATATCTCCGCGATCTCACGCGCCGAGCGCGGGCAGGGGAGTTCGGGCTGGGACCGATGCTAATGTCACTGATGCGTGCCAATGCGAACGGCGATCGGAAAACGGGGTGATGGGTTGTACGACGTACAAGGTAGAGGCATGATCGTACGGCGGTGGCGCCGCTTTTCATTCAGCATTCGTTCCACGGTTTCTTGATTTGCTAGGAGTCAAAGCGCACCAAGAACGTCTCAATAGCTTCTGGACCTGCCCCGGATGCTGTCCCAAAAATTGAAAACCGACCCAAATGATACACTGATTTGCGTCTCACGGAGACTGTCTCAGTAGGTATACCCAAAAGGCGCATCAGCTACCTCACCAGCCTGAGGCGCTTTCATTTCTTTCAGGCGTTTACGGTAGCTTTCGATGTGCCCCTACAGGTTGAGGGTATCGCGTCGATATCCCGCTGATCCATGCAACACGGCTGCTTTCATTGTAAAACTCCTCGGAGAAAAGCAGATGGAAGGGACGGCATGCCGATCAGGCCCGCACATCCATGGCAGTGCGCAAGCCATCGCTTACAAAGTTGAAGCAGACGCTTGTCATGAAAATGCACATGCCGGGAAGCGTGGCGATCAGCGGCTGCGAATAGATTGCGGTGCGCAGGGTGTTGAGCATCAGTCCCCATTCCGGATCGGGCGGCTTGATGCCTAGGCCAAGGAAGGAAAGACCTGAGGCCACGATCATGGACACGCCCACCAGGCTGGTGGCATAGACGAAAATCGGACCGAGCACGTTTGGCAGCACATGAACCCGCACGATCGAGGAAGCGCTGGCACCAGTGGCGCGCGCCGCTTCGGCATAGTCGAGGTTGCGCACGGCAGTCGTGACGCTCTCCGACACGCGAATGATCGGCGGAATGAAGACGATCGTGAGCGATAGGATGGCGTTCAGGATACCGGCACCAAGTGCGCCACTGACGGCGACCGCAAGCAGCACCGACGGGAAGGCGTAGAAGACGTCTGTTACGCGCATGATCAACATATTGACCTTGCCGCCTGCAAAGCCGGCGATGATGCCGAGCATGCCGCCGACGATGAAGGCGAGAATGACTGGCGTGATGCCCACGAACCAGGAATATCGTCCGCCGAACAGCAGCCGGGTGAGCATGTCCCGCCCCAGTTCGTCGGTGCCTAGCATATAGCTCGGCGTGCCAACCGGCTTCAGACGCCTCGCAATGCTGCCTTCCGTCGGTGCGTAGGAGGTCAGTAGGGGCGCAAAGATCATCATCAGTGCCATGACGATGAGGACTGCGCCGCAAACCATCGTCGTCTTGTCCCGCAGCAGCCGCCTGCCAACGCCGCGCCAGTAGCTGTCGCTAGTGGACACTTTGCGCGCCAACGAAACAACGGCAGATTGTTGGTGTGAAAGAATGCTCATCGGCGGATGATCCGTGGGTCTATGGCGGTCTGGATAAGATCCACCACCAGGTTAAGGACGACGAAGAAGAGGGCCAGGACAAGGGTTGTTGCCTGCAGGACTGGGATGTCTCGCTGGAAGATTGCATTGTTCAGCATCATGCCGGTTCCCGGCCATGCAAAGACGGTCTCCACCAGGATGGATCCGCCCATCAGATTGGCGAGTTGCAGACCGATGACCGCGAGCACGGTTGGTGCCGCGTTCTGTATCACGTGATTGATGATGCCGGAGCGGCGCAGACCCTTGCCGCGTAGCGTGGTAATAAAGTCCTGGCTCATGATGTCGCTCACCAGGCCGCGTACCGTTCGGGTCACGAGGCCCGCCGGAATGACGCACAGCGTGATCGAGGGGAGGATCAAGAATTGGATATGAGCCCAGTCCCAGGCCCATTCGGTCGAGCCGCCAGGGCCGGCACCCATGGCCGGCAACAGGTTGAGATTTACAGAAAAGATAATGACCATCACCATGCCAAGCCAGTAATGAGGCACCGAGACGCCGGCGACGGCGGTACCGAGCAGGACTCGGTCTATCCAGGTACCCCGATAGACGCCGGCGATGCCCCCGAAAACGCAGCCGATCAAAACTCCAAGAAGCCCGCCTGTCATCGCGAGGATGAAGGTATTGGCGCTGGCGGATAGCAGGTCGGCGGCAATCGGCCTGCCTTTGATCAGCGAGTTGCCCAGGTCGCCTTGGACGACCTTGGCGAGCCAGATTCCGAACTGTACGGGGAGGGGCTGGTCGAGACCGAACTGGGCGCGAACCTGTTCGATGACAACAGGTGGGGTGTCCGGTGCCACCATGGCGTCGATCGGATCGCCCGGAGCAATATGGACGAGCAGAAAGCAGACGAGGCTGACCGCCAGTGAAATCGGGATAATGTAAATGATGCGGCGGACGACATAGTAAAACATGATCAATCCTCAGGCGGCTTCTTCAAACCTGACGCACCGGACCGCACGGCCGGGTTCAGGATGGCGGAAGGGCGGCAATGCGGCCCGGCAAGCATTCACGACATGGGGGCAGCGTGCTGCAAAGGCGCAGCCGCTGATCGGCAGCCTCAGGTCCGGCGGCGAACCGGGTATGGTGGTCAGACGATGGCCGCGCATGCCCGAATGCACGGTCGCGCCCATTAGGCCTTGGGCGTAAGGATGGAGCGGCCTCGTGATGAAATCGGTCACCGATGCCTGTTCGACCATGCGGCCCGCATACATGACGGCTATGCGGTCGGCGATTTCGCCTGCAACGCCAAGATCGTGGGTGACGAAAATCACGCCCATTCCAAGTTCCTGTTGAAGGCGGCGTAGCAGCAGCAGGATCTGGATCTGCACGGTGGCGTCGAGAGCGGTGGTAGGCTCATCCGCCAGCAGCAGTTTCGGGCGACACGAGATTGCCATTGCGATCATGGCGCGCTGACGAAGTCCGCCGGAGAGTTCGTGCGGATAGGCGCTGAGCCGGCGTTTGGCAGAGGGGATCTGCACCAGTTCCAGCAGGTCAAGTGCACGCTGTTCTGCTTCCCTGCGGCTGATGCCCTCATGGCGAACAATGGTCTCGCCAATCTGTCGCCCGATGGTGAACACGGGATCGAGCGCCGTCATGGGCTCTTGAAAAATCATCGACACTTCGCGCCCGCGCACCGACGTGAGCATGGAGTCTGGCAGCGCCATCATGTCATGGCCGGCGACGGATAATTCGCCGCTCATGACGGTCTTTCCCTTGGGATTGAGCCGCATCAGCGCCCGCAAGGTGACCGATTTGCCTGAGCCGCTTTCACCGAGAATGCACAGCACCTCGCCGAAGGCGAGATCGAGATCGATCCCGTTGACGGCGTTCACCGTCGCCTCGCGCGACACGAAAGCAACGTTGAGGTCACGGGCACGCACCAGGTAATCGCCAGTCCTTGTCTGGCTCACTGTCTCGTTCATCACGCCACCATTCTTTCGCTTTGGGCATAGCCACTGCCGGGGGTAGCCGCGTGGCAGGCGACGGCGTGCTGGCTGTCTGACGACGACAATGCCGGGGTTTCGGCAGCACACAGGGCCCTTGCGAGCGAACACCGCGTTCGGAATCGACAGCCTGAGGGCGGGTTGATCGGATTTGGCGGATCCCCTTTCAGGGGTGGCTCGGTGCGCCGACGTCGTGGATCCATCGATGGTCGGCTGGCGAGCAATGCTGTCGTATACGGATGGGCCGGCGCCCCAAATATATCAGCGACCGGTCCGATCTCGGCGACGCGGCCGAGATACATCACCAGCACCCGGTCGGCGACGTGTTCGACCACATTGAGATCGTGGCTGATGAACAGGTAGGTCAGGCCAAATTGTGCCTTGAGGTCCAGCAGCAGGTTCAGCACCTGCGCCTCCACGGATTTGTCCAGTGCCGAAACCGGCTCGTCAAGGATCAGCATGCGCGGGTGAAGGGCCAAGGCACGGGCGATGTTGACGCGCTGGCGCTGGCCGCCGGACAACTCATGCGGGAACCGCCTGGCGAATTGCGCGGGTATCAGGCCGACAGCCTCCAGGAGGTCGTTGGCGCGCTCGACCGCCTTGGCGTGTGGTATCCCGTGGACCTTTGGCCCGTAGGCGATGGATTCCTCGATCGTCAGACGCGGATTGAGGGATGCATAGCTGTCCTGGAACACCATCTGCACCTGTCGTCGATAGTCCTTAAGGGGCAAGCCTCCCCGCGAGCCGACCACTTCGCCATCGAAAATCACCTCGCCGGCCGTCGGCTCGATCAAGGACATGATCAAGCGCGAGGCGGTCGACTTGCCGCAGCCCGATTCACCGACGATTCCAAGCGTCTCCTGTTTGGCGACGGTCAGACTAAGCCCATCGACGGCGCGCACTAGCTGCTTGCCGCCCGATAGCAGGGAGCCGACCGGGAAGTGCTTCGTCAGTCCGTTGACGATCAGGAGAGGTTGTGCGGGGCCGCCGCGGTCGGGTAACTGGTTCAGTTCGTTTGCCATCGCTCGTCCTCAATTTTCAGAATAAAGCGCAATAGTCGAAGCAAAAATGCGTATAGGTAGGTGACGATTAAATACGTTCCAATTCGGAGTGATGTATTGCAGCAGCGATATTTTGAGGTCGCCGATATAGAATTCGTTAAAACCGCCCATGAGGCCGGATGAACGCCTCGGCCTTGTGCAAGGCCGAGGCGAGACCAGTCAGCTGCTGCGTGGTATGGGGCCGAAGGCCGGCGGAGGGACGCGGCGCTTGGACGCGTTCTCGTAAGATGACGCGACCTTCAGCAGCAGGTCTTCCTTTCCAGGCTCCGCGCGAAATACCAGCGAGAAGGGGAGGCCGGGCTCCGGTAACTCGGTGGCGACGTCCGAAAGCTTCGGAACATACCGCTTGCCGTCGTCCGACAGCGTCAGCACGGGGTCATAGACGGTCCTGACAAAACCGGCCGGGATCAGGACCTCGGTGAGTCCGCCGTTTGGCCCGTAGAAAGATTCCAGGCGCAGGTTCTGGATTGTTCCCGGCTCGTTGGCCCCGCCGATTTTAGCCGGCGGCAAAGGCGTATGCAGCCGCACGAAGGCATCGAGCTTGTTTTCCAGGATCACCATCATGTCGCAACGGCGCAGCAGTTCACGCAGCATGATCCGCTCGTTGACGCCTTGGCGTCCTTCCCATGGGTTGCGGGGATCGGCTATTTCCTCCCAGTTCAAGAACGCGGCCCGCTGATCATCGCCCCAGTATTTCGAGCGCTTGTTGAGCTCCTCGAAGTTGATGAGGGTTTCCGTAATTCCCTTCTCCGCCCAATCGGCGGCGCGGCGGGTGAGATATTGCGGCAGGTGGTAGCGGAATGTATTGGCCAGTTCCTGCTGCTGCACCGTTGCAATGTCGAGGTTCGACGGGGGGGTGATGACGCTGTCGGCCATGGCCACGAAGTAATCGATGGGCTTCATAGTTCCGGAACCGAACACTTTGCCGGGCATGAATTCAGTGGGCTGGATGGCTTCGGCGAACTCCTTGAATAGCGGTTCGCCCTGCGGCGTCAGTCGGAACATCAGATCGGGCATGAACACCGGAACCAGTCGAGCCAGCGCCTTTCGGAAATCGACTTTCATCTGCTCGATAGAGCCGTCTGGCGTCCAGCGCCGGTCTTGGGATTCGACCAGCGTTGCCCCCAGGTGGTCCTTGAGGATTGTGTTAATCTCCTTGACGGCAGCCTGCGCGATCGGCTCGGCGGCCTTGGAGCCGGCGGTGATCATCGACTCGCGAATTACACCCAGCCGTATGCCCGTAAGCGCCCCGGCCGCGCCGCTGCCTTTCGCATGGCTGAGGTAGGGCGTGGCAAGGACCGAACTGCGCGGCACGGTGGTGAACGGATCGCGTGGGTCGTAATAGCCCTGTTCCGGGTCTTTCAAGGCATCAAGGACCTTGGCGGCATCGGCTATCTTGCGGGCATGGATCCCGGTCCGGTCACAATAGATATCCGCGCCGATGGCACCGCCATCAAAGCCAATCATGGCCTTGTGCGGCAGGATGAGGGCAATCGAATTGTGGTTTGACGGGCCGCGGCAGGACGCGCGCGTTTCTTCGCCGAGGCTGATCATGCAGAAATTGGCGCTGACCGTCACACCGGAACCAGAGCTTGAGCCAAGCGAGGCTGCGCGGGTCGTGTCATATGGGTTGGAGGGATTACCGCCCCAGCTGGAGCGCTGGTATCCTAGGACAGAGGGAAGGATCTTGTCTGGTCTGTGGCGTCCGCCAGGATCGCCGGCGCGACCATTATATTCGGTGTTGATGGCTTTGCAGAAGATGATGCCGCCCTTCTTGCGGATCTGGTCGACGAGGACATGGTCTTTGGCCGGAGCATCCATATCATAGGCGGCGTCACCACCGCCGGTCGAGCGCATGTCCTTGCAGTCAAACGGATCCTTGAACGAGAAGCAAACGCCGTACAAAGGCAGTTTCTCTAGATCCGGATTGGTGCCGTATTCGGCATCAAGCAGGGCGGCCTGTTCAAGTGCGTCCGGATAATGGCGGAAGATTTCGGCAACGGCCGGCGCTCCGGCAGGCAGCGGGCCCTTGCTTGGGTGTAGGTCAAAATCGCCGCGGCACGTCACGGAGCGTTCGCCGCGGATGTTGAGCGTGCCGATGCCATTCACCTGGCCGGCATTCGGGATGCCAACAAGCATGCCATATTGCTGGTAGACTGTTGGATCGGACGCGGTTGTTTCCATGCGGCCGAATTCCAGCGGAGGACCCTGGTACTTATCGAGATCGGGCAGAATGTCCGATGCCTTGACGGTCTGCGTTGGAAACTTGAGCGGCGCAGTTGCGCGCACCGTGCCTGGCAATTCCGGCACCGGCGCGCCATCTTCGGTCACCAGCATGCTGGCAACGCCGTTGAAGGCTCGCGCACGGTCGATATAGTGCTGGACGATCTGGACGCAGGTGATTTCCCCGGCGACGATCGCCGCATGCATTTCGTCGATCGTTGCCTCTTCGAGTTGGAAGGGCGGGCGGAAAAGGTTTGGGGCACGCGCAGCTTCTGAGGCGACAGGCGCAATAGCTTCATTCATGATCATACCCTCACCACGGCGCAATACGGCCGGTGAATAGCTCCTCCACGGGAGCGGTGAAAATTTCCGACGATCAACCCACAAGGCTCTTGAGAGCGGGCAGATCGTCTCGCGGGGCTGGAATGGATTCGGAGAACATGCCTGCGAGAGACATGTGAGCCGAACGAAACGGCACCGGCAAAGCGCCGGAGCATTCAGTTTCGTCGGCCGATCATCGGGAGGCTCGGACGCCCTTCGATGGCTAACGGGTATAGCCTGCGAGAGGATCGCAGTTTTGTCAAGTGGCTTGATGCGCAATCAAGAATGCGATAGTTCTGCATCAGGGAGAAAACAGCCGGACCCGCAAAAGAACGGGCATTGATGTTGGCGCAGCCTGCTACGCGAACGTTTTCAGCCATGTCATGAGCGGATTCCATAACTTTACGCGCGCTGGTGCAGACCTCCAGGAGTTCTGCAGGCGTTTAGGCGGGGTCTTATGCCCAAGCGCGCATCTGAGGCGGGGCGAGGTCAATTGCGCCTGTTGTGGACCTGTGTTGTCTCCTCGATTAAAGAGTGCAACGAGCCGCAAGATCGCGGAATGATAGTCAAGGAACAATGACCGTGGTGCAATCAAGCGGTACCAAAGACACTGCCCATCTCATCGAGGACGTGGCGGGTGACAAGGACTCGACGATTATCAAGCTCAAGGGGCGCCCGCCTGCCGACGGAATGCCGGCCGAGTTCCGCGTCGGGTCAAAGCTGCGACACGCCCGCCTGTTGCAGGGCCATACACTCAAGGAACTCGCCGATATCATAGGCTGCTCTGAAAGCATGCTTTCAAAGCTGGAAAACGAAAAGCTGATGCCGTCGATTTCATTTCTGCACCGTCTTGCAAGCGCGCTCGGTACCAGTATTGCGGAGCTCTTTGCCGAATTCGAAGCGGATGAAGGCCCTGCCCATCATTTCCCGTCAGAACGACGGGCACGGATCGAGGACCGTGGCGCCGGTCGCCAGGGCGCCTGGTTTGAACGCATCCTTCCCGTGGTCAGAAGCGGACTTCTGCAGGCCTTGATCCTCAACATTCCAGCTGGCGTGAGGAGCGACAATGATGTCGAGCATATTGGCGAGGAGGTTGGTTATCTCATCGAGGGCGAGCTAAACGTCACCGTCGATGGCCGATGCTATTCGCTCAAGCAGGGCGATTTGCTGTTCTTCTCGTCATCCTTGCCGCACGGCTATCACAATGTAAGCGATAAGGTGGCCCGTATCTTGTGGGTCAATACGCCGCCCAGCCTTTGATGTGCAGGCCATAAAAGACTTGTCGCGGCACTTCTAGTGGAATGAATTTGACATTTGATACCCACCTGCGGCGAGCTCGAGGATCAAATGTCAAATTCGAAAATTCCACTAGAAACAAATAGTTGCTAGTGGTCTTGATGATTTTGACATTTGCTCGCGAGGGTGCTGCGGACGGTAGCAAATGTCAAAATCAGACCACTAGTGGATTGATTCCAACGTTTGGTGCCCACGCCTGACTGCAGCAATTATGTCGTTCGGGTTTGCTTTCCAGATGAACGGCTTTGGTTCTCGATTGTGCTCCTTGACGAAGCGATTGATGGCCGCCTGCAGGTCAACGACGGAGTGGAAGACGCCGTGCTTCAGCCGTCGGCGTGTCAGTTTCGCGAAGAAGCCTTCAACTGCGTTGAGCCAAGAGCAGGATGTCGGAACGAAGTGGAAGGTCCATCTTGGATGCCTTGCCAACCAGGCCCGAACCCTCGGCTGCTTGTGGGTCGCGTAATTATCAAGAATGACGTGGACGGCTTTGTCTTTCGGCAGTTCCGCCTCAGTGGCGTTGAGGAAGCGAATAAACTCCTGATGCCGATGGCGTTGCATGTTTTTGCCGATCACCGATCCGTCGAGAACATTGAGGGCGGCAAACAGGGTAGTGGTGCCGTGGCGCTGATAGTCGTGGGTCATGGTGCCGGCGCGCCCCTTCTTGAGCGGCAGGCCCGGTTGGGTCCGGTCGAGCGCCTGGATCTGGCTTTTCTCATCAACCGACAAGACAATGGCGTGGGCCGGCGGGGAGACATAGAGGCCGACGACATCGTGAAGCTTCTCGGCAAACGCCTTGTCATTCGACAGTTTGAAGCTGCGCCAGCGGTGCGGCGCAAGGCCATGTTCATGCCAGATCTTCACGACCGAAGAGGCGGCAATCCCGGCAGCCTTCGCCATCGCACGAACGGTCCAGTGCGTGGCTTCCTCTCGAGGCGGCTCAAGCGTCAGTGCCACGACCCGCTCAACGAGTTCGCCATCAAGCGGCGCAATGCCGGGCGGTCTGCTCTTGTCGCGCAGGAGGCCATCGACACCCTCGGACATGAAACGCTCCTGCCAGCGCCAGACGCAGGGTTTGGATTTTCCTGTCGCCTCCATGATCGCGACCGTTCCCAGACCCTCGCCGCTCATCAAGATGATCTTCGCCCGCCACACATGCTTTTGCGGAGAGGTCGGGGCGGCTATGATGGCTTGAAGCCGAACTCGGTCGGCGACCGTGACGTCAAATGTGATCCCTGTGCGCATTCCCGAATGTCGCACATTCTACAACCCTTGGGAATCGCAAAACGGAATCTTTTGTTTCGATCAATCCACTAGGAAGGGGCAGACGGTTGATCTGCCCATTTTTTTGTCCATCGGCAGCGCCGCCAATGGTCAGTCCGGCTACTTCTTCTCCAATGCAAAAAGAATATTGCTGCTATGCAATTAGAGCATACGTGATTTTTACTCAAGTCGCTTGACAAGATGTTCTCATCGCTTTTAACTCGCTTCATACAAGGGCAGAGACCAGCTCGGAAGGCCATCATGCTTCTTGTCCAACGAGACGATTGTGTCTGCGACACGCAGACGTCGATTGATACGACCGCATCCGCTTATCGGATTATGGTGTATGGCAGCAGGACAGGTCGGAGAATTCGGCCTTTCCGTCATGACTGGGCCGACACGCCTTTGATTTTGGCCCGATTTATTGAATAGGCACCTCCTTCAGCGCGCGAAGGACGTCTGTTTCCCACCTCGTATTTCAAAACTCGCATCCGCTGAAGCGGCTGCAAGAGAACCTGTGCCCGCTTTAGCAGCGCCGCACTGAACGGTAATCCCTGTGGGCAGCAGCTGTTGTCCGCATACGGAAAAAGGAAACTTTCATGCGAATCCTGAGGAAATTGAGTGTTGCTGGCGCGAGAACACTGATTGTCGCCAGCGCATTGGCGCTTGCCCCTGCGTCGATCCAGGCGCAGACCCTTCGTATTGCGATGACAACATCGGACGTACCTGCCACTGGTGGCATTCCAGACAATGGCAGCGAGGGTGGCCGCTTTGCCGGCTACACCATCTACGATGCCCTGGTGAACTGGGACTTCACCAAGGTTGATGCGCCAGCAGACCTCACTCCGGGACTGGCGACCGAATGGAATGTCGATCCTGCCAACAACAAGCGCTGGATCTTCACATTGCGCGATGGCGTCCGGTTCCATGACGGCACGACAATGACGGCCGACGACATCATCTGGAATTTCGACCGTCACCTTAACAAGCAAGCTAAGCATTACGATCAGGCCCAGGCCGCCAGCTACGGCACTTACACAGGCATGATTGCCTCCTACGAGAAGATCGACGACAAACATATCGCACTGATTACCAAAATACCGTTCAGCATGCTGCCGTACCAAATTTCCCGTGTCTTCATCGTCAGTCCGCGGCAGTATGAAAAGGCCGGAAATTGGGTGGCGTTTCAGGCTGCCCCCGCCGGCACCGGGCCGTTCAAGTTGGTGAAGGTCACCAGGCAGACATCGATTGAACTGGTGCGCAACGAAGACTATTGGGACAAGGGGCGGATCCCCAAGGTCGAGAAGCTGACACTTCTTCCAATCCCGGACGCCAATACGCGTGTCGCCGCGCTGCGCTCTGGGCAGGTTGACTGGATCGAGTTCCCGATGCCCGATTCCATTCCCTCCCTGGAAGCGGCAGGCTTCAAGGTTGTGACCAAGCCCTATCTGCATGTCTGGTCCTGGCGGTTCAATTTGAAGGAGCCGGGTCCGTTACTGGATGTCCGCGTTCGCCGTGCCCTCAACTACGCGATAGACCGCGATGCAATGGTCTCCCTCCTCAATGGAACAGCCGTTCCTGCGGTTGGAATCTACCAGAAGGAAAACAAGTATTTCGGCAAGCCGACCGAAATATATCGCTATGATCCAGACAAGGCCAAGGCCTTGCTCGCCGAGGCAGGCTTTGGGCCGGACAATCAACCGAGTTTCAAGGTTCTCCTGCCGACCGCGGGCTCTGGAAATATGGTCCCACTTCCAATGGCAGAATTCGTCCAGCAGTCCCTCGCCGAAGTTGGAGTGAAGGTTGAATATGAAGTGGCAGACTGGGGAACGGTGTTGCAGGGCATGCGCATCATGCCCGGGACAGAAGGAACCCCGCATCGCGACGCGATCAATCACGGTCAGCCGTTTGGTGACCCAACGAACTTCTACACGAACGTGACCAGCATGGCCGGCACGTCAAACTGGAGCAACTACAAGAACGAAAAGGTCGACCAACTTATGAAGGAAGCCTTTGGGAGCTTTGACGTTGAGGAGCAGGACGCGAAGATCGCCGAGGCGCATGCGCTTGTTGTCGACGATGCGCCCCGGCTCTTCGTGGTTCACGATCTCAATCCGCGCGCACTTTCACCCAAGGTGAAGGGCTTCGTTCAGGCGCAGAGTTGGTACCAGGACTTCACGCAAGTGACGGTTGAGCCATAGGCCATTATCACGGCAGGCTGTGTCCAATTCTACCACTGCATATGGCATGCGGCGGGCCGTCCCACAGGACGGCTCGTCCGTGAGGTGCGTGTGTCTCCAACTAGGGTCTGTGGGGATTCATCGTGAGTTGATCACAGCCGCTGCCAGATAGATCATGGCCTCAAAGCTCTGGTCCGTTTTACAGGCTCTCATCGCAATGCGCTTGAACTCTTTGAGTTTGCAGAAGAAGTTTTCGATCAGGTGTCGCCATTTGTAAATCTCTGGGTCGATTTGGAGAGGCGCTGATCGACGCGGATGTTGTGAGATGACGATATTCGCGCCGCGCTCGTTGAGATCGGCTACAATGTTGTTGCTATCGAAAGCTTTGTCGGCGAGTAGCGCACCGAACTCGATGCCATCAATGAGCGGCGCGACGCCGACCGTGTCGAAGCGATGGCCCGGCAGCAATTCGAACCGGACCAGATTGCCTAAAGCATCGGTCAGGGCCAGGATTTTGGTTGTCATTCCGCCTTTTGAGCGACCAATGGCCTGGCGCTGAGTCCCCCTTTTGCGCCCTGACCGTGTCGGTGGACCTTGACGATGGTGGCATCCACCATGGCGTATTCCATGTCCGGTTCTTCAGAGAGGGCATCGAATATGCGTTTGAAAATGTCGGCTTCACGCCAGTCGCGAAACCGGCGGAATGCCGTGCTCCAGTTGCCAAACGCGGCGGGCAGGTCACGCCATGGGCTGCCCGTGCGCACAATCCAAAGCACGGCTTCAATGAAAAGCCGGTTGTTTCTTCCGCTGCGACCGGGATCCATAGGTTTTCCCAGACAATGCGGTTCTATCTTCGCCCATTGGGCGTCTGTCAGTACAAAACCATCCATCCAAAGCGTGAATCACATTCGCGCTGATTTGTGAATCCCCACAGACCCTAAAGCAGATATCTGAAATTCGGAGTTGCCAGTAATGCTTTCGCGCTTTCTGAAACACGACCTATGGGGAAACCGCGAATTTCGCGCTTTCGTTGCAGCCAATACCGTAGAGCGCTTTGCGGCCTCCGCACTGACCGTCATGCTGGCGTTTCACGTCTATGAAGTGCGCAAGGATCCGCTTGATATAGCGCTTCTCGGCATCGTTCAGGTGATCCCGGCTTTGACGCTATCTCTCTATGGAGGTGATGTGGCCGACCGCTACAGCCGCCGCGCGATTGTCTTGATCACCGTGGGTCTGCTGACATGCATCTGCGGCGGATTGGTCTTGGTGTCCCTATCGGGGTTCGGGTTGCTCGCGATGCTACTGTTGGCGGCTTTCCTCTCGGCGAGCGTGCGGGCCTATGAGACGCCTGCCGCGGTCGGCCTCGAAGCGCAGATCCTGCCGGTCGCCCAGGTGCTGCGCGGTGTGCCGATCATTTCCACCTCCGGGCGTGTTGCCGACATGGTAGGTCCTGTGGTGATGGGCTTCATCTGGTCAGTCTCCGGTGCCGCCGTCAGCTACGGCGTGCTCTGCGGACTTTTCGTCGCTACGTTGCTGATCTTCGCCACCGGCATTGGCGAAAAACCAGTGCCGCAGCGGCAGGCGGGCGGCCCCGGTCCGCTCACCCGCATTTATGAAGGCGTCAAATTCGTCTTTAGTAACCAGGTTCTGATCGGCTCAATGGCGCTTGATCTTTTCGCCGTCTTCTTTGGCGGCGCAGCGGCCCTATTGCCGGTGTTTGCAACAGATATTCTCAATGTCGGCCCATCGGGCTTCGGCCTGCTTCGGGCGGCCATTGCTGCCGGCGCGCTTGCAGCAGCGATCGTGTCAATCCGATATATGCCAAAGGCTTCCGCAGGGTTAACGCTACACCTGATCATCGGCGGCTTCGGTCTCAGCATGATTGCCTTCGGCCTCTCCACGAATTTCTATCTCTCGATGGCAGCCCTCTTCGTCGCCGGTGTCTGCGACGGGTTGAGCATGGTGATCCGCCACGCAATCCTGAGACTCGCCTCGCCCGAGCACATGCGCGGCCGCATTGCAGCGGTGCGCATGGTCTTCGTCAGTTCCTCCAACGAACTCGGTGCCGTACAGATGGGCTTGTCGGCGACGGCACTTGGTCCGGTCCGCGCCGTTGTTGCTGGCGGGTGCCTCACAATGCTGGTTGTTGCCATGGTCGCTTGGCGGGCGCCCATCCTGCGGCGACTCGACCTCGGCACCTACAATGCCAATGCACCTCTGCCACAAATCAAATAAAGCGTTCCATTGCGATAAGCCGCTAAATTTTCCACGTAGCGTCTCCTCTCCTCTCCGGCTTTGGTGCAGCTTCAGGCTGAGCGCGTGGATCAGGAGACGGCAAGGTTTCGGAGCCGCGCTTTTCTACGATTGGAAATGGTCGATCTGGAGTTCGGCATGACCCGATCGGCGGAGCGTTCGCACCAGGTGCGGAGCCGTGGTGTTTGCAGTATGGCTCTACTTCCGCTTTTCGCTGAGCTTGCGTCATCTCGAAGATTTTCTGGCTGAACCAGCCTTGTTGGCTTGCTGCACCGATCTCATTATACCAGATCTACCTAACTTCCTCCGACTTCGGTGGAGCCCACAAAGGCATCTCCCGGCGAATTCGGCAGCAGACCTGTTTGTGTCGTTGAAATTCCCACCCGCTTGCCCATCGTTCGTTTGGAAGTCCAATACCGGAGTGTGCAGACTGAATGCCCATGGTTGAGGGGATGGGCCGCCGGCGGCGGGGCCGCAGCACAGTCAACGGTTGCCAATTTGGCGGGCGAGCCAGAACCCGGTGACTGACATGATGCAAGCCGAGGCCATGCAGATCGGCCACAGCCCACCGGCGTCGACCAGCGGCGCGCCAATCGCTACGCCGAGCGACTGTGCCAGGAACAGGACGGTTGCAAACAGAGCCACGCCGGTTCCGCGTGCCGAGGGCAGGATTTGCGTGGCATGGACCTGAAGCGGATTGTGGATGAGGTAAAACCCGACCCCCATGGCCATAATTGCAAAGGGCATAATCCATACGACCGGGCTGAACCCGAGCGCCATCAGACCTAAGGCCAACAAGATCCCACCCGCCCGGATCAGCGCTACACGGTGAAAGCGACGCAACAGCGCGCCAACCATGGTGGAGTAAAGAAGGCCACCGAGAGCGAAACACGCAAGCATGCCGCCCACCCAGCCAAGGCCCAAGCCGAAGCGAAGATGCAAGCTGGCGCCGGTAAAGGTCAAGACGCCAAAAATAGCGACACCCTCAATAGCGACACCGGCCAGGATCGTCAGCGCATAGGGGTTGTTGCGAATGGAGCGCAAATTTTGCAGCAGGCCGGGCCCGCTCGACGCCGCCTCCTTGTGCGCTCTCTTCTGGACGTTGCGTGACTCAGCAAAGAGGGCGGCGGCCACGATGAGGAAGCCCATGGCGAATACCAGTGTGGTCATGCGCCAACCGACATTCTGGGCCAAGATGCCACCAATCACCTGCCCCAGAAGCGTCCCGGAAATGATGCCGCCCATATAGCGCGCCATCACTGCCTGGCGCTGCTCCATCGGGATCTGGTCGCCGATCCAGGCCATGGCGAGCGGCACGATGCCGGAGGCGACCATGCCTGCCAGCATACGTGCGGCTACCAGTTGGGAAAGGGAAGAGGCGAGGCTGGACAGCGCGGTTGCTGCGGCGCTCAGGATACACAATGTCAGGATTAGCTGGAACTTGCCGAAGCGGTCACCGATCAGGCCCGCCGCCAACTGGCAGGCACCGTAACCGAGCGCGTAGGCCGTGATGACATAGGACGCCTGGCCGACAGTGACGCCAAAATCGGCTGCGAGGCTCGGCAGCAGCGTATCCATCGATCGCAAACTCACGCTCGCTGCAAAACCCGAGGCTGAAAGCAAAAGCACAGCGCGGTTGTAGCCGCTGTTGACGGTTGCGTCACGCATCCAGATGCACCTTGCGCCGCTGCGCATTCATGCGGCGGCTGTCACGAAAATAGGCAGTCGAAATGCGACGTAAAGCGGCGGGAAAAAGGCGAATGATCATTTGATAGGCAATCCGTGAGCTTGCTATTTTTTTAAACATAACAGCTTGACAATGGTCTGACGAGTAAGATTTTATAAATTATATGAAAGCTCGAATTGAACGTTCTTTAGCTCTTGCGAACAGGGAACAACTGATATGCGCACACACGGAAATGCCTCGACCACCGTTAGTCTGCTGTCGCGTTACACACTCGCTATCGGCCTTCTCTGCCTGACATTGCCGTTTCAAGGGACGGCGTTTGCCGTTGACATGAAGACGGCCACAATCGTTTTGAGCACGACCGACCAGGACGTTTCCTACGAGCCATACGGGCCACTGGCCCAGCAGCTCGGCTACTTCAAGGATGAGGGTCTCAACGTTACCATTGAGACCGCTGGCACCAGCGGGCAGGTCATGCAGCTTCTGCTTTCCGGCAAGGCACAATTCGCGATGCTCGGACCTGACAGCATTTTGCTAGCGGCAGCCAAGGGCGGCGATCTGCCGATCAAGATGATCTATGTGCTGATCCGCAAGAGTATTTACACTGCGGCGGTGATGGACGGTTCCCCTATCCAGAATTTTGGCGATCTTGCTGGCAAGGTAGTCGGAATGCCGGCGCTGTCGACCACGCTCGAAGCCTTCACCACAATCCGCATGAACGACGACAAGGCGGCCGCTCCTGCCAAGAGCGTGGTCGAGACGGGCTACGGTGTGACCTCCATGGAAGCTCTGAAGACCGGCACCATCGATGCCTTCATTGCCTGGCCCGGCCTATTCGCCGCCTACCAGAATGCGGGCTACAACCTGCGACTGCTGCCTTATGGCCAATGGCAGAACGATTATTACGGCATTGGTCTGGTGGCGCGTAACGACTACATCGCCGCTAATCCCGACATCGTCCAGACGATTGCCCGCGGCGTTGCCAAGTCGGCTGTCTTCATCAAGACCAATCCCAAGAAGGTGGTCGAGACCTTCTGGAAAACATATCCCACGCGCGCGCCGCTTCCGGGAGATGCCGTCGATACGGCAATGAAAAAGGAACTCCGTATTCTCGGGGCTACGATCAGCCAGATGCGCATCGACGAATTCCCGATCGACTTTAAGTGGGGCTCACAGGACGCCGCCACCTGGCAGCGCCACTATGACCTCCTCAAGAAGACCGGCCAGATCAAGACTGATTTCGATCCGACCAAGTTTTTCACCAACGAGTTCAACGCTAAAGCCAACGAGTTTGAGCGCGCTCCGATTATTGAGGCGGCCGGGCGATGAACATGCAAATCTCGCAAACGGCCGGGAACGCAACGTCGACGAAGGCAAGCCCCATCCACGTTTCATCTTTGACCAAGGTGTTCAAGACGCGTACCGGCGACGAGGTGACCGCTCTGGCTGATACCTCGTTCAAGATCGCAGGCGGCGAGTTCGTCTCGATTGTTGGCCCGTCGGGTTGCGGCAAGTCGACCGTCATGCGCATCATTGCGGGTCTGATCGATGCCTCGAAGGGTGCCGTGCTGCTGGGCACAGACGTCGTCACGGCACCATCGCCGGAAATCGGCATCGCCTTCCAGAAGGCGGTGCTTCTCCCCTGGCTCAGCGTCGCCCGAAACATAGCGTTGCCGGCCGAGCTCGAAGGCCGCATGTCCAAGGCGGATATCAACGCCCGTGTCGAGCAGTTGCTTGAGATGGTTCGGCTGACGGGCGTTGGCCAGCGCTTTCCGGGCGAGCTTTCCGGCGGCATGCAGCAGCGGGTCTCCATCGCGCGCGCGCTGATGACAGAGCCATCCGTGCTCCTGATGGACGAGCCCTTTGGCGCGCTTGACGCGTTGACGCGCGAGCACATGCACGACGAACTCCTGGCGATCTGGGAGTATAGCCACCCGACGGTCGTGTTCATCACACACGATATCGGGGAGGCGGTCTATCTGTCGGACCGGGTGCTGGTCATGGCGTCCCGGCCTGGCCGAGTGGTCGCCGACATCAGGATCGATCTACCGCGTCCGCGGCAGCCCAATCTGCGCGGCGAACCGCATTTCGCTAGGCTCGGCGCGGAGATCCGCGCCCTCATACCGCATTGAACGGAGGCGGCCATGGCTATGACGGATGACAAGGTTCGGGGCGCAGGGATGATGGCTGTCACGCTGGCTGGTCTTCAGAGACCGCGCCTCGCAATGATCGCGCAGCAGATCACAATCAAGGTCCTCCAACTTCTCGGAGGCATTCTTGCCTGGGAAATGCTCGTGCAGGGCCTGGACGTGGATCCGCGCATCGTCCCGGGGCCGGCGGAGGTAATGCGGTCGCTATGGGGTCTGACAGTTTCGGGCATCCTGATTGGCGCGATCTGGGTGACCATACAGCAGACCGTGATCGGCTTCGTGGTGGGCGCCCTTCTGGGAATCGTGCTTGCCGTCGTTTTGTCCGAGGTTCCCGTGCTGAAGATGATCCTGCAGCCATACATCGTGGCGCTGCAGGCTGTACCAAAGGTTGCAGTCGCGCCGCTGTTCCTAATCTGGTTCGGCTTTGGCATGGAATCGAAGATCGCACTCGTCATAAGCATCCTTTTCTTTCCGGTTCTGGTGAACGCCATGGCCGGCCTAGACTCGACGTCGGAAGAGCAGATGGAGCTGATGAAGGCCTATCGAGCGACTCGCTGGCAGACTCTCCTGCGCGTCAAGGTCTATGTGGCGCTGCCCTTTGTTTTCGCCGCCTTCGAGGTCAGTCTGGTGCTTGCGCTCACGGCCGCAGTCGTCGCCGAATTGCTCGGGTCGGGCACGCTCGTCGGGCTCGGAACGCTGATCAAGATCTTTGATGCGCGGATGAACTCGGCCGGCATCTTCGCCGTGCTGATCGTTCTCTCGGTCCTCGGCGTGGCGCTGCACGCGATCGTCGTCGCCGCATCCCGCCACTTCCTCTCCTGGAGCCGACCGCTCTGAGAGCGTCACCTCGCAGCAAATTCCGCAACACGAAAGGCCTTGTCTATGTGTCAGTCCGAAACCATGCACCTTGCCGTCGATTGTTCCTTCATCCACACGGACCATCTTTGGGCGCAACCGGGTTCCTGGGTGAACTATCAGTACTATGGTCCGGACTTCTACGAGGACGTGGCCCGCATCGCCCAACGCGGCTTCTTCGACATGATCTTCTTTGGTGACGCAGCGGAGACACCCGAGAACTTTGGTGGCAATTATGACGTACCATTGGAGCAAGGCATCCGATGGCCAAAGCACGACATGGTGCCGATGATACCCTATATGGCGAGAGTGGCCCCGAACCTCGGATTCGGAACCACCATGTCGACCACCTACCACCACCCATTCCACGTGGCGCGGCTATTCTCCTCGCTCGACCACGTGACCGGCGGTCGCGTGGCCTGGAACGCAGTTACCTCGGCCTATAAGAACGAGGCGGCTAACTGGGGTTTCGATACCATGTTGCCGGCCGCCGAACGCTACGAGAAGGCGCGCGAGCACATGAAGGTTGTGCGCGCACTCTGGGATAGCGTCGAGGCAGACGCCATCATCATGGATCGCGAGACCGGGGTCTTTGCCGACCCCTCGAAGGTGCATCTCGTAAATCACTCCGGCAAGTACTTCAAGGTGCGCGGACCGCTGCCCTGCCTGCCCTCGCCGCAGGGCAGCCCCGTCGTGATCCAGGCCGGGCAATCCGATGACGGCATGAATCTGGCCGCCATGCACGCCGACATGCAGTTTGTCTCGCGCCGGACGTTGAAGAGCATCGCCGAACACCGCGCCGTGCTCGATGAACTCACGGTCAAGCACGGTCGGATGCCGCGCGATCTTGGCGTGTTCTGGTCGGTGCGCGTGCAGGTGGGCGACACGAAGGAAGATGCTGTCCGTAAAGAGAAGCGTTTCCTTGATTCACTTCCCGACAATGCCGGCATTATTGAACTTTCCTTTCTCTATGGCACGGATTTCTCCAAGTTTGACGGCAAGATGAAGCTTCGTGACCTTCTCGATGTCGTCCGCGAACAGCAGGTCCATTGGGGCACGTTCCAGGAACTGGTGAAGACCGAAGGGGAGGAGGCGACGCTGGAGGAAGTCGGCCGCCGCTACATCGCCGATCGCTCAAACTATGTGGTAGGTTCTATCAATGAGGTGGCGGATCATCTGGAGGCGGTGCATGAGGCTGGCGGCCGCAACGGCGGCATCATTCTGGCCAAGAGCTTCGCGGCGCCGGGAATGCTGCGCGACTTCACCGAGATGGTAGTTCCCGAACTGCAGCGGCGCGGCCTGATGCGGACAAAATATGCAGCAACGACGCTGCGCGGAAATCTCAACAGCTAAACAGCATGACCCCGCCGTGGTGGGGTCGTCCATAAACGGGAGGAAGCCATGACAATGAGTGCTCGGAAAGTTGCTGCGCAGAGCGACGCAACCCTCACGGACTTTGCAGGGGCCGTGAAGCACTTGCGGTCCGACAGCTCGCGACGACAGACACTGAAGCAGTTCGCGCGCGAGGGTATCCTCGCCGCAATTCTGGCTGGCAAGGTGAAGCCTGGGGAAAAACTGCTGCAAAAGGATCTGGCCGAAGGGCTGGGTATCAGCATCACCCCCGTACGTGAGGCTCTGAACGAGCTCAGCGCCGAAGGGTTCGTACATCTTGACCCGCATCGCGGCGCCGTGGTGCGCAAGATGAGCGAGGAAGAGATGATTGAGACAACGAGCATCCTCGCTGCCTTGATACCTTTGTCGGCAAAGCTGATGGCGGAAAACATCACCGAGGCTGAGCTGGAGCACGCCGTCGCATTGCAGGATGAACTTGAGCAGATCACCGATGTCACCGAGTTCGTCAGGCTCAACCGCGTGTTTCACAATTTTCTGACCAATTGCGCGCGTGCACCGCGCTTGAGCGGGATCATTAATCCGCTCAGGGACTCCCAGTCGGTGATGCTCAACATCACGGTTAGAACAATTGACAATCGCCTGTCTCAGGCAAACCGCGAACACCGTGCCTTGCTGGCCGCACTCGCCGCGCGTGACCCTGAAGCGGCCATGGCCGCCATGGTGGAGCACGCGAAGCCAAATCGCGAGGCGGTGCGCAAATTCTTCGGTGATCGGGAAAAGTCCTTGGACTGAGGGCGGGAAAACACGGGCAAAGACATGAAGATCGCAGTTATCGTGGGAAATCCAAAACCAGCGTCCCGGACTCTCGAAGCCGCGAAGCTTCTGGCTGGCAAAGTCGGCGGGACGCCTGATCCTGTGATCGATCTCGCCGTATTCGGTGCGACGTTGCTTGAGTTTGGCAATGCTGACATCGCTGCAGTGATCGCCTCCGTCTGCGAGGCAGATGTGGCGATCTTCGCTAGCCCCACCTACAAGGCAACCTATACGGGCTTGCTAAAGCTTTTTCTCGACATGTTTCCGCCGGATGGGCTGGATGGCGTGGTGGCGCTCCCGCTGATGCTGGGAGCCGGACCGAACCATGCGCTGGCGCCGGATCTTCTGCTCAAGCCGGTTCTGGTTGAACTGAAAGCAATGTGTCCGTTCCCAGGTCTTTATCTGATTGACAAGACCTTTGCCGAGGATCCCAGGCTTGATGCCTATGCCGAAAGAGCCAGTTCCTACTTGCCTTTGCGAAAAAGAGAGGTTTCCCAATGACTGTTTTAATGAACGTCCCGGATGACACGCGTGCTCTTCGCAATGCCTTTGCCTGCTACCCGAGTGGTGTGACCGCGGTTTGCGCCATTGTTGACGGGGTGCCTACCGGAATGGCCGCGTCGTCGTTTACCACGGTTTCTCTGGAGCCGCCGCTGGTTTCGGTCTGCATCCAGAACAGTTCCACCACCTGGCAGCGCCTGAAGGAGGCGCAGCGTATTGGCGTCTCCGTGCTAAGTGAGAATCAGGATCTCGCCTGTGTCAAGCTTGCCTCCAAAACCGGCGACCGTTTCGAGGGGCTGGATTGGTCTGCCGAGGAAACCGGCGCGGTTTTCATTGAGGGCTCAACCGCCCAACTCGATTGTTCCATCTATGGTAGTTTCGATGCGGGAGATCATGCGATCGTACTTCTGCGTGTTCACGCGCTTGGAACCACGCCCGACGTCCAGCCGCTGGTGTTTCACGGCTCCAGGATGCGCCGGCTGTCTCCTATAGCGCCCTGACATTATGCCATCCTGATGAGCCCACACTCTTGGCCACGCGGTTCCAGAGGGACTGCGGACCAGTGTGCTCCAGATAGATATCGCAACACAAAGAGCCCTTGCCATGTGTGTATCCGATGCCATCCATCTCGCCATCGACAGTTCGTTCATCCACACTGATCACCTGTGGTGCACGCCCGGATCCTGGGTGAACTATCATTATTATGGACCGGACTTCTATGAAGAGCTTGCCCGCATCGCGCAGCGCGGCATGTTCGACATGATCTTCTTCGGCGATGCGGCCGAGACGCCGGAGAATTTCGGCGACGGTTATGCAACGCCTCTGCGCGAGGGCTACCGCTGGCCCAAGCACGACATGATGCCGATGATTCCGCTGATGGCAAAGGCGGCGCCCAATCTCGGCTTTGGTCTGACCATGTCGACTACGTACCAGCACCCGTTTCATGTCGCGCGCCTGTTTTCCTCGCTTGATCATGTGACGGGCGGGCGTGTCGGCTGGAACGCGGTCACCTCAGCCTACAAGAACGAGGCCGCTAATTGGGGTTTTGACACCATGCTACCGCCCCAAGAGCGCTACGCCAAGGCAGGCGAGCACCTCAAGGTTGTCGTTGACCTATGGAACAGCGTCGAGGCGGACGCCATCATAATGGACCGCGACAACGGCATTTTTGCTGATCCGTCGAAGGTTCATCTGATCAATCATGAGGGCCACTATTTCAAGGTTCGCGGGCCGCTGCCCTGTCTGCCGTCGCGTCAGGGAAAACCAATCATCATCCAGGCGGGCCAGTCTGAGGACGGCATGAATCTGGCGGCTAAATACGCCGACATGCAGTTCGTCTCGCGGCGCACCAACAAGAGCATTGCCGCCCACCGCGCGGTGCTGGATGAACTGACCGTAAAACACGGGCGTCAGCCGCGCGATCTTGGCGTGTTCTGGCAGGTCCGCGTCGTCGCCGGCGAGACCCGCGAGGACGCCATCCGCAAGGAACGTCGTTTTGTCGACGGTCTGCCAGCCAATGCCGGCCTGATCGAACTCTCTTTCCAGTTCGGCTTCGATTTCTCCAAGCTGGACGGCAAGATGAAGCTGGTCGACATGGTCGACATGATCAAGGCGCAGAAGACCTATTGGGGACCATTCGAGGAATTGCTTAAGACAGAGGATCCCGACACGGAAATTGAGGATCTGGGCCGACGCTGGATCACCGAGCGTTCAAACTTCATCGTCGGCAGCGTCAAGGAGGTGGCCGACCATATCGAAGGCGTGCATGAGGCCGGTGGCCGCAATGGCGGCATCATCCTGACCAAGAGCTATTCCGCGCATGGGGCGTTACGAGATTTCGCAGAACTCGTCGTGCCAGAGCTGCAAAGACGTGGACTGGTGCGCAAGGAATACGTCCATGACACGCTGCGCGCTAATCTGAACAGCTGAGCTCAACTTTGTACAAAATCGGTCATGATTTCCGCCTCAGCAGATTCTCCTTTGCGCTCCTAAGAGTCTATCTTTGAAATCGGGCTCGGCGTCACCACCCTGCGAGGTATGTGGATCATGCGCAAACCTTAAATCTTGGCTCGGCGGACGTCTGCAGCTTTTGAACGATCCCTGCTATTGAGCCGTTGCGACTAACCTATCGAACCGCGCATTTTTGTAAGCTTCCTGCAACCCAGGGCTTCTAAAATTGCCGACAAGATCGAAGTAGTCCGCCCTGAACAACTCTCAAGGTGTTGAATTTGCGATGGCTGACGGTATCGTCCAAGTATCGTTTTTTGCGGTTTTGGCTTTGGCGTTGCGGATGGCAGCGATGATATAGGCGCACCAAAAGGCCATTGCCTTGAGGATGAGGCGCAGATTGTGGCCGGCGGCCACGAGGGTGGCGTTGGCGGCATCGCCATCATGTCCGAGGATAACGTTTCTGTCGAGGCGACCGGTGTCGTTTGGCAGTTAACCGCAATAATGCGGGCATTTGAAATTCGTTAGGCATTTAATCTGAGAATTTCGTCAAATCCCGTCGCAAGTTTGTTGCTAGTTTCAAGCTAACCTGGTTTGCCTGAGCTAGCTGCTAAACCATAGAATAGAAAAGATAATATTGATTTCTGGTTACGTCGCAGCGATCCAAAAATCATAGATTCTGTAATACATATCGTGCGCGGCTGAATCTCACGTTAAGTGCCAATATCCGCGCTATATTCTCAAATTAACTGCCGCGTCTCAAATTAGGTGCTGCGCTATCTGATTGAAAATGTTGAGGGGAGATTCTTGCGATTAACTGTAAAGCGACAGTCATGTCGGCCTCGTCCGCTCAGGCGACGAGGCGGGCGGTGAGGCTTCCGTCCACCCACTGTTCCATGATCAGCTCGCCGCTGGCGCCCTTGGCCTCGCGCCATTCGCCGCCGCGCACGATAGAGCCCTCGACGACGATCGGGGCGGAGCGGGTTTTCAGCCGGATCATCGGCGGGCGGTGGTCATAGGGCAGCGGCGCGGCGCCGGTTACCGCCGCTGCAATCGTGGCGGCCTGGCCAGCGATCGGCTCGACGTATCGGCAGGGCGTGCCGCCGATACTGACACAGTCGCCGAGCGCGAAGATGTCCGCGACGCTGGTCTGCAATGTTTGCGGGTCAACGACGATGCCGTTTTCGAAGGCGATACCGGCGGCAGCGATCATCCGGCTCGGGGTTGCAAGGCCGGTCGCGGTGATGACGTGATCGACGTGGATCGCCTTCCCATCGGAGAGCGACAGCATGCTGGTCCCGTCTTCGCATGGTTCCATCGCGGTGACGGTGACGCCGCCGTGGAGGCGGATGCCGAGGCTCTCGAGACCCTGCCTCAACCGCTCTCCGGCCCTTGCCGGAAAGAAGCCTTCCATCGGCTCCGCGGTCAGGCTGACAAGTGTCACCTCATGGCCGGCCCGCGCCAGGTCTTCCGCCAACTCGCAGCCGACCATGCCGGCGCCGATGATTGCCAGATGACGGTGTTTGCCGGACAGTCTGTTGCTGAGCGCTATCCAGGAATTGAGGTCGTTGATGCGCCAGCAGCGTGCCGGATCCAGACCGCCAGGCGGCATGGCACGGGCGCCGGAGGCGAGGATCAGCCTGTCATAGGCAAACGTGCCGCGCGTCGTGCGCAGCCGCCTTCCACGGGCCGAAATACCGACCGCGCTCGTTTCCGCTATCAGCCGCAGGCCGAGACGGGATGCGGCCTCGCTGCCGATCTCGCGTCGCAACCGCTCCTCGGTCATGCCTCGTGACAGCGCCACGGCCAGTTCCGGCTTGTTGTAGACATGGCCGGCGCAGTTGGTGATCATGGTGATGGCGATATCGGGATCGCGGGCGCGGATGGCTTTCGCCGCCGACCAGCCGGCAATGCCGGCGCCGACGATGACGACGCCTCCTTTCGCGCGGCGCGTGACCGGCGCCGCGGACAGGGGGATGGCGGCTGCGCGCTCATAGGGTTCGAAATCCTGCTTTCGCACGCCGCAGATCGGGCAGCTCCAGTCGTCGGGGATATCGTGGAAACGGGTGCCGGGCGCGATGCCGCTGTCGGGATCGCCTTCGCCCTCGTTGTAGATCAGGCCACAGGCGCGGCAAAGGAATTCCTTCCACGGGCCGCGATCGTCGTTGGGTTCTGCCATCACCACGCTCATCGGCCCTGCTCCTGAGCCGGGGAGGGATCCTGCTCGAGCTGCGCCATCAGTCTGCGCAGATGCTTGATCGCCGGAGTGACGATGGCGACGAAATGGGATTCGCGAATGCGCCGTTGCGGCGCGGAGGTCATCAAATAGCCACTCGCGCCCTGGTGCAACAGGGCGGATTGCGCCGCGCGCAGGCAGAGTTCCGCCCCTTCGGCGCGGGCATCGAGCACGTTAAGCAGATAATCGCGGGAGGTGTCGAAGGGGGTTGCGGCAAGCGCCATGATCCGGGCGCGCAGCGCGTCCAGTTCGGGTTCCAACTCGTCGGCGCCATCCGACAGATACTGGTTGACATGGGCGAGATGGCCGTGAACCGCGCGGATATCTGCGATCGCGCCGCGGGCAACGCCAAGCGCCATGCCAGTCTGTAGAAGGATGAAGGAAGCGCGGATGCGGGCGATGAACGGCTTGACCGGATCGGCGATGATATCTGCGACCGGTACGAAGAAGTCCTCGAGGGTGATGCCCCAGGTGCTGGTGCCTTCCATGCCGGAAAATTTCGGGCAGGTACGAAGCCGGGCGCGGCCGTCGAAGGGCAGCAGGAACATGACTTCGTGGCTCTCGCAACCGGCCTCCACTTCGATCTGGGCGATAGCGGCGCAATACTGGCCGGGTGCAATATGGCTGACCCAAGGGAGGCTGCCGGTGACGGAATAGCCGCCGGCGACCGGCCGCGCCTTGAGCAGGACGGGCTCTATGCCGGCAAAGGACTTCATCGGGTTGGACAGGGCGGTGCCGCCGAATGTGCGGGCGACGGCGTGGTAGGGCAGCAGCCGCTCGCGCAGGCCGGCATTGTCACTCTGGTCCAGATAAAGGCCCATCACGTCATGGCACCAAGCGAGAAAACCTGTTGAGCCGCAAGCCGCGCTAATCGTCTCCATCGCGCTGATGGCGAGATCGAAGCGGTGCCCACCATCGGCGAGATGGAAGCGGAATGCGCCGGCCTTGCCCAGGTCCGCCATAATCTCCAGGGGGTAATGGCCTTCGTCGATCTCGACTGCCATCGGTGTGAGCTGCACCTGCGCGATGTTGGCGATGATGTCTAGCGCTGGAATGGCGGCGGGCGGGCGGGCGGCAATGGTTCGATCCATGGTAAGGGCGGCGCTGCTGGCAGACATCGGGTGCTCCTGAAACTCGTCCGCGTGGAATGATCCTGTGCCGTCCCCCAGGTGTCCGGGGCGCGGCGGTTCGGCCTTTAGTCCGTAAGCAAGATTTGGAAGGGGATCGGATTGCGCATCGTGTTGGCGACCGGCGAGAAATGGTTCGCGTGCCGGACGATCTCGTCGAGTTCCGCGCGCGTCGCATCGCCGTCGATATCGACCTTGACGCGGATTTCCTGAAAGCCCATCTGGCTTGGCTCACGTTCGGCGCCGCCAGCGCCCCAGGCAGCGCTGTTGCCGATATCGCCCTCGATATGTAGTTCGAGCCGCGACAGCTTTACGTTCTTCCAGGTGGCGACCGCGGTGATGCCGACGGCAAGGCAGCCGCCGAGCGCAGACAAGACGATCTCGCCCGGTGCCGGTGCCGTGTCCTGGCCCATGAGATGCCGGGGCTCGTCGACGACGACGGCTTCGTGCTCGCCGACATAGCTGAGTGTCCGGTATTGGCCCTCGCAGACGGTGCGCACGATGTTGGTGCCGCGGCTGTTGGGATTGTTGCGGCCGCGTTCGGCAAAGGCCAGCAGGCCGTCGCGATCGATCGGTCGCAGGTAGGTCGTCACGGTCTGCGAAGCTGTCTCGGTCATGGTGTTTCCTCTTGTGCCTGTGTGAGGGAAGGGGTGATCCCCCCTGGAAAAGAGGTTAGCAAGCGCCATGCCAGACACCGGATATAGAGACTGATAATCGCGTAAATTATTGGATAATATTGATATTCAGCATTGTGCGGTGGGGAGCGGCGCCGCTTCTGCAGGGTGATCGCGATTGACATTATCGACATTGTCAAAAAACGACATTGTTAGGCGGCGGAGAGCTTTTTCCAGCGATAGGAGAATTGCCTCTCCGTCATGCCGAGGCGCTGCGCGGCCCGGGTCTTGTTGCCGCCCGCCTCCATTAGCGCCCGCTCTAGCGTTTCGCGCTCATGCGATGTCGCCTTCATATAGGGGCGGAAGGGAAAGGCGGGGTCCGGCGACGGCATGGCGGGACGCTCGCCGTGATAGGCCGACGTCATCACCGGCGCAGCCATGACCGGTGAGGCGATCGGCGCCGAGGGGGCGGATCCGAGCAGGACCTGTTCGACATCCTGGCGCTCCAGCACCGTCTCTGTCGACAGAAGGATCAGCCGTTCGACGAAATTGGCGAGTTGGCGGATATTACCCGGCCAGGACTGGCAGGCGATGAAATCGACGGCGCTCTTCGACAGGCTGACATTGCGATGGTTCTCGCGGTTGATCTTGTCGACAAAGAACAGCGCCAGCTCCGGAATGTCGCCCTGCCGCTCGTCCAACGACGGCAGTCGGATGGGGATGACGTTGAGGCGGTAGAACAGATCTTCGCGAAAATTCTTGCGCATCACCTCGCGGCCGATATCGCGGTTGGTGGCGGCGACGAGCCGGGCATTGACGCGAGTCTCCTTCTTCGATCCGAGCCGGATAACGGTGCCTTCCTGCAGCGTGCGCAGCAGTTTCGTCTGCATCGCAAGCGGCAACTCACCGATCTCGTCGAGGAAGATCGTGCCGTCACCAGCCTGCTCGAACCAGCCGGGGCGGGCGTCTATGGCGCCTGTAAAGGCACCCTTCTCGTGGCCGAACAGCTCGGATTCGAACAGGCTTTCGGGAATGGCGGCGCAGTTGACCTTGATAAACGGCTTGTCGCGTCGAGGACCGGCCAGATGCAGGGCGCGGGCAAACAGTTCCTTGCCCGTTCCGGACTCGCCAAGAAGCAGCACGCTGGCGGTGGCGGCCGCCACCTTCTCGATTTGGGCGATCGCCTGCAAAAGGGCAGGGGAGGTGCCGATGATGCCGTAGCGTGCCCGTCCGCCCTTCAGCGCATCCTCGAGCATCTTGTTGTGGGCGCGCAATTCCCGCGTCTGGCGCTCGACGCGGTCGTGCAGGGTCAGCAGCTGGCCGATCAGCGTCGCCATGATCTTCATCAGCGTCAACTCGTCGGAAAGCGGCCGGTCGCGATGCAGGATGCGGTGGCAGGCAAGCGCCCCGACTACCCTGCCCTCCATCTTCACCGGCGTGGCGATGAAGGAGACGGCGCCAGGCGGCAGCGAACTCAAATGGACGGCGCGTCCGAGAAAGACGGGATCGGTCTTGATATTGCGCGCGAGGACCAACTGGCCGCTGGCGATCACCTGACCGGTAATCCCTTCGCCCGGCAGGTAGCGGCCGCGCGTCGCCTCCTCGCGGGTGAGGCCGTAGGAATGGGCGATGTGGAAATCGCCGCGGTCGTTATCCTTTAGGACGATGCGGCCGCGGTTGAGGCCAAGCATTTCCGACATCAGGTGCAGGATCTCGCGCAAGACCTTTTCGAGCGGCAGGTCCTTGCCGATCAGGCTCATGACCTCCTGCATCAGGAACATTTCCTGCGTCCGCCACCAGGAACCGGGCAGTTGAGGACGCTCTGACGATGGCTCTTTGAGGTCATGGGTCAATTGACGTCACCTAGTTTTCGCACCGCATAGCAGGCGGAGAGGTTGGGCACCCCGCCGCCGCCTGCTATGCTAGCGATCCCCGCCTGGAGGATGGTTTGCGCTGGCAGGCGACACGCACCTGCCCTGCGGTCAATTTAAGGTCTTGATCGCGAAGGACGCAACATATTCCTCCGGCTTCGACGGATCGAAGGCCTTGCCCATAACGGTAAAGCCCTTGGCGGCATCGGACATCGGCGCCATGCCCTGATCTTTCATCAGTTTTGCCGCATCGGTTTCCAGATAGACGCTTTTGGCAATCGCCTGGTAGTCGATATCGCCCTTGATCTGGCCCCAGCGCTTCATCTGGGTCAGCGTCCAGACGGCGAAGCTTTCCCAGGGGAAGGGATCGAAGGTAACGCGGTCGGGATCCTTGATGACATTGCCGAGACCGTCCGCGTAGACACCGGTCAGAACCTGTTCGACCACTGTCGGTGGCTGGTTGAGATAGTTGGCAGGAGCGATTGCGGCGGCGATTTCCTTGCGGTTCTCCGCCTTGGACGCATAGGCGGTGGCATCGAGGATGGCGCGCATCATTGCGGCGGAGGTGTTAGGCATGTCTGAGATGGTCGATTTCGACAGCGAGAAGGAGCAGCACGGATGGCCGTTCCAGATTTCCTTCGATAGGATATGGATGAAGCCGATCTTGTCGTAGACGGCGCGCTGCACGACGTTGTCGGGCGCCAGGAAGCCGTCGATATTGCCGGCGCGCAGGTTGGCCACCATGTCCGGCGGGGCGATGACGCGCAGTTCGACGTCGGTCTGCGGGTCGATGCCGTGTTCGGCCAGATAGTAGCGTAGCAGGTAGTTGTGGTTCGAGAATTCGAAGGGAATGGCGAAGCGGAAACCCTTCCAGTTCTTCGGGTCGCGGTTGTCCTTGTGCTTCAGCGCGAGGCAGATGGCCTGCCCGTTAACGTTCTCGATCGCCGGCACCACGAAGGGGCTCGGATCGGAGCCGATGCCCAGCGTGAGCGCGATCGGCATCGGTGCCAGCATGTGGGCCGCATCATATTCCTTGTTCATCGTCTTGTCGCGCACCACGGCCCAGCCCGCGGTCTTTACGACTTCCGCCTTCAGTCCCTGTTTTTCGTAAAAGCCCATCGGCTCGGCCATGATGATCGGTGTCGCGCAGGTGATCGGGATGAAGCCGATCTTTACATTGGTCTTTTCCAGCGAACCCGCCTGGGCAAAGGCCTCTGTCGCCCGGTCGATCGGCAGCAGCGATCCGATGGCGGCAAGTGCCGTTGCCTTGCCGATGGTCGACAGCAGCGTGCGCCGTTCCATCGCATGCGGGAATACAGCCTTCAGCAGCGCCTGTTCGGTCACGTCGCGCAGATGCGCCTCGCTGCCGATATCCCGGTCATGGCTTGCCTGGTCGCTATGCGCGCCGCAGCTGCAACCGCTTGAAAACGCCCGGCCCTTGTAGAAAAACTTCCCCATATCGATGCCTTCCCAGTTCTTGATTTCGACAGAGGTTTCGAAGCAAGCACTGTGCCAGCGCAGGCATTTCGGGTAATGCTTTGATTCATATCAACCAATTTTTCCGATGCTTCATCTGGCCTCAGACTTTGTCGACAAAGATCGACAATCGTTGCCATTGTTGACCCGCATTGTGAATGTTGCGGCATCTCCCGTCTTGGCTGGCGATCGAAAATCCGTCGATTCTGGCTGAAATCCGGCCTTTCATGCCGGGCGCCGCGGTTTGTCGCTGATGCTGCGACCAATTGGCACGGTGATTGCTCCCTTCTTTGACGAGGCGACCGACTGGCGGTGCAGCCAAGCAAGGAAGACGCGAGATGAAGCAGACGAGCCGCATACAATCGTCCTTGTTGTCCTGCACCATCGTCGTTCTGGTACTGATGGTATGGACAGCCTTTACCACCCAGTCTGGCGGTGGTGTGGCGAGCGGGGCCGATCCCGCATATGCAGCGCTGATGAACGAGGATGCCGGCGGCGCTGGCATTCCCTCGCCGCTTGATGTCGGCCGGGCACTTGTCCAGCAATTGTCCGACCCGTTCTACGATGCTGGCCCCAACGATAAGGGGATCGGCCTGCAGTTGGCCTATTCACTGGCCCGAGTGCTGCTCGGTTTTGCGCTCGCCATGATCGTCGGCGTTCCGCTGGGCTTCGTCATTGGCATGTCGCCACTGCTCTCGGGCGCGCTCAACCCGATCATCCAGATTCTCAAGCCTGTTTCGCCACTCGCCTGGATGCCGCTTGCCCTTTACACGATAAAGGATTCCGGCCAGTCGGCGATCTTCGTCATCTTCATCTGCTCGATTTGGCCGATGCTGGTCAACACCACCTTTGGCGTGGCTAACGTGCGCAGCGAATGGCTGAATGTCGGCCGCACGCTGGAAGTGCCGCCCTTGAAGCGGGCGCTCACCATCATCCTGCCGGCCGCCGCCCCTACCATCGTCACCGGCATGCGCATCTCGATCGGCATCGCCTGGCTCGTCATCGTCGCGGCAGAGATGCTCGTCGGCGGCACGGGTATCGGCTACTTCATCTGGAACGAGTGGAACAATCTTTCAATCGTCAACATCATCGTCGCCATCCTCGTCATCGGCGTGATCGGCATGATCCTTGACCAGATGCTGGCTGGCATCTCCCGTCTCATCACATTCCAGGAGTAGCGCCATGAACACCATTTTGAAGTTGATGCCGAAGGGCGCATGCACTGAGACCGCCGACATTGCAGACCGTAAATCCGGGCGCAAGATGATTTCGATCGAAGGTCTAGCCAAGTGTTACCCGAAACGCGGCGGTGCGCCGGTCACCATTTTCGAGGATATATGGCTGTTCATCGAAAGGGGCGAGTTCGTCTGCATCCTCGGCCATTCCGGCTGTGGAAAGACCACTGTCCTCAACATCCTGGCGGGTCTTTCCGAGGCATCCGAGGGCACCGTCATCGCTGACGACAGTGAAATCTCCGGCCCGTCGCTCGACCGGGCCGTAATCTTCCAAGGCCATGCCCTGCTGCCATGGATGACGGTGCTCGGCAATGTCGCCTATGCTGTTTCTGCCCGCAATCCGCGCTGGTCGCGCGCTAAGGTGCGCGAGCACGCGGCCTCCTTCATCGCCAAGGTCGGGCTAAGCTATGCGCTCGACAAGCGCCCGAGCGAATTGTCGGGTGGCATGAAGCAGCGCGTCGGCATTGCCCGGGCGCTGTCGATCGAACCTAAGATGCTGCTGATGGATGAGCCCTTTTCAGCGCTCGACGCGCTTACACGTGGCACCCTGCAGGACGAGGTGCGTAAGATCTGTGTCGAGACCGAGCAGACAGTGTTGATGATCACCCACGATGTCGACGAGGCGATTTATCTGGCCGACAGGATCGTGCTGATGACCAACGGGCCGAATGCCAGGGTCGCGGAAATTGTCAGGAACACGATGCCGCGTGAGCGCGCCCGCAACGAACTCCATCACCTGCCAGGCTATTACGACATCCGCAACCACCTGATGGACTTTCTCGTCAGCCGCTCCGGCAGCTTCGACGTGGAAGCGGCCACACAGGCCGGTTGGTCGGCGAAAAGGCCTCCCGTCGTCGAGATTGGCAGCGGCGTCTAATCCGCTTGCCCCAACTTCACAATCCATGAAAGGACAGAGAATGCAGAGACATGAGTTGGTCGAGAAGATCCTCGACGTCAAGCGCGACAAGGACCTGACCTGGGAAGCGATCGCGGATGCGATCGGCGGCTATTCGAAACTGTTCCTGATCACCGCCCTTCTCGGACAGATGCCGCTGCCGAAGCGCGAGGCGGAGAAGGCGGCAGCCTTGTTCGACCTCACCGACAGCGAACGCAAGATGCTGATGGAGGTTCCCTATCGCGGGGAGAGTTCGCTCACCCCGCCGACCGATCCGACGCTTTACCGCTTCTTCGAGGCGATGATGGTGTTCGGTCCGAGCATGAAGGAAGCGATCCATGAGGAATTCGGCGACGGCATCATGTCGGCCATCGACTTCGATTTGAAGCTGGAGCGCGAGCCCAACGATGCCGGCGATCGCGTGAAAATTACAATGAACGGCAAGTTCCTGCCCTATCGCTACCATAGTCCGCGAAACGGAGCGCCCGCGCTCGGCTACAAACAGAAACCGTAGGTCACTAGAATTGCCACGAGACGGCCGCGCGGGCTCTTGCCTGCGTGGTATCTACCGGCCACTGCGCGCGGCAAAGTGCGCCGGCCGACCCGACTGTAATGCATCGACGGGCAGCCGACAGAAGGTCTTCCTAAGGCAAGGCCCAGCAGGTCGGCAGTTACGTAATCGCCTTCGTCGAAAAACCGGGTTCTCGGCCCGCGATCCTTCCGTAGGCCATAAACATCCTTCCGGCGGGCGGGCATGGACGATCCACTCCCACAAGGCGCTTACTAGCAGAAAGAGCAGAAGTGGCGGCAGGTATGCGAGGACAGCTGCCTGGATGCGATAGTCGAAGCCTTTGTCGGTGCGTTCACGCATGTCCATCTCCAAAGATCATCACTTCAAGCTGATCGAGATAGCGACGGAATTCAGAGCTGCTGCGGACATTCGCACTTCGCGGACGAGGCAGGGCTATGTCAATGATTGACTGAACCCTTCCGGGGCGTGGCTTCAGCACCACGATGTGGTCGGAAAGCAGAACAGCTTCCGGCAGCGAATGGGTTACGAAGAAAACGGAACATTGTTGCTCGGCATAGATCCGCAACAGTTCCTCACTCATTTCCCTGCGCGTAAAATCATCGAGTGCGCCGAAGGGTTCGTCCATGAGCAGCACCTCGGGCCGATAACAGAGCGAGCGCGCAATGGAAGCGCGCTGGCGCATCCCGCCCGAAAGTTGCGACGGGTAGCTTCTCAATCAATCAATCAGCCTAGCCGCTCTGCCACTCCGCCTGGTCGCGCTGTTGTAGTATTCCGATGCCTGCTGGACGGATCGATGGCGTGACTGCTCCATGGCTTCAGGCAGGGGAATGCCGCGATTGGCTGCTTCGGTCAGATAACCGGAGCGCAATCCGTGTGCAGAAAACTCCGCCGGGTCCAGCCCTGCCATGGCGGCGCGCTGCTTGACGATGTCGTTGATCGCTTTTGGATCCAGAGCACGTTGTGAGACATTTCCCCAGCGATCAATGGCGCGAAACACACTGCCGCTGTCGATCCTGGCAAGCTTTAGCCAGGCATCCAGCGCATCGACGGGCCGGCCAGTGAGGTAGACGATCTCGTCGGCGTCGGCGCCGCTGGTCTTGGTGCGACCGAGATGGATGGACAGCGAGGGCAGGGGAGCTGATCCTTCAACAGGGATCGGCGCTTCCATGACCAACTGCTCCTTACGCAGCCCCGCCACTTCGCTGCGGCGCCTCCCACCGGAGGCAAAGGCAACCATGAGGATCGCCTTGTCCCTGACATCGCGCAGGCTGCCGGTCCGGCAGGTGCCAATCAGCTTCGACAGGACATCGCCTGTCACGGCCTTGGCGCTCTTGCGCCGCTTCGGGCGTGGCGTTGCACGCACCGCCAGCCGGATGGCCGACTTGAGGGCAGTGGAGGTGAAGGCACCCTGCAGTCCGCGCCATTTGGTCAGCGTCGACCAGGTTGCCAGACGTCGGCGCACGGTGTCGGGTGCATGGGGGCCTGAAGAACGGAGAAACCCTTGGAGGCGAAGCTTGTCCTCGACCTCGGCCGGCATGCCATGATCCGGATCCGTCAGACGCTTTTCCGGATCCCAGAGGTGATGAGCGACAAACTTCAGCAGCAGCGCTTCCGGCGCGGGCCAGGGGAGTGACCGTCCTGATGCCGCCAGCGACCAGGCCTGCAGGTAGGCGAGATCGGAGGTGAGCGCGCGCAGTGTATTTGCGCCCATGCCTTCGTTGACGAGATGACGGAGCGTCTCGACATCCTGGTCCGTCAGGAGCTCAGCCAATTCGTCACGGCGTTCCATTGGGAGTACGGCAGCGATGGTATCGAGTTCTTCCACACGTCGCGTAACCACATCGTCGGTCGATTTGGATGTTAGTTGCTTTCGCGTCATCGTATTCCGTCACTTTCAGGAGCACATTTGAAAAAGTTCCGGAAAGCCCGTATATTCCGGAAAAAAGGAGATTTGCCATGACGTCGACTGTGACAGCAGCTGCGGTTTCGAAGAACTTTGGTGCCTACCAGGATGCGGCCGTGCGAGAGCCAGTGATCATCACCAAGAACGGCCGGCCGCGCACGGTGCTCATGGCCTACGAGGATTACCTTCGTCTCGCCAAGCGGGACCGTCGGGTCGATCTGACGGCTGCGATCAGTGACGACGAACTTGCCGCGATCGAGGCTTCGACAATGGAGCCGGGCCTGGATCATCTCAATGCCGAACTGCTGATGGACAAGAATGCTGCCGATTGAACCCAAGGTCGGCTGGATTTTCCGCTATTCCTATCTCTGGCATTGGCAGTATCTGGACGGACGAGAGGAGGGGGACAAGGATCGCCCGGCTCTCGTGCTGGCCATTGTTGCGACGCTTCAGGACGGGACACCTGCAGTACGTGTTCTGCCGATCACGCATTCCCCACCGTCCGATCCCAGCGACGCAGTCGAAATCCCGCCGGCTACCAAACGCCGCCTGGGTCTCGATGACGAGCGATCCTGGATCGTGTTGACCGAAAGCAATCGTTTCGTCTGGCCGGGGCCCGATGTTCGCCCTGTTGACAGCGAGAGCGGATATCACGGGCCGCTGCCTCCGGCGCTCTTCGAAGAGGTGAAACGTCGGTTCGTTGAGCTCGCCAGAAGCCAGCGTCACAAGGCGACCATTCGCAGCGACTGAGCTGTTCTTCATCCTTTTGTTCGCCCTCGAGTTCTGCGCGTCCAGCAGTGATCTTCACAGTGATTTGCCACGACTTTAGGACTTCGGAGTCGTCAGATCAATAACCACCGATAAGGGTTACTTATCGGTTGTTATAAGTCATTTCTACGGAATTGATCAGTGAGGGACACAAAGTCATCAGTACCTTCCGTTTAACGAAAGATTTACCATAATTTCCGTGTCTTATGCCCAGCTAAAATTCCCAACTGATCGGCACGGTTAGGTACCTGGAGCAAATCCGGTGGCAGGAGGGATTCCTGTTTTCTGCAAATCATGAGATTCTTCTTTCATGACGAAGCGCCGCCTGCCCATGGCCGAGCATGCCGACACGCTGTCGCTGAAGGCGCTGCGAGAACTCGTGACGGGTCTGGTGGAGCGGGCTGATCGGGCAGACGCCCGGATTGAGAAGCTCGTAGCTGAGAACCAAAGGCTTCGGGATGAGAACGACCAGCTCAGGCTCGAGAACACCCGGCTGAAGATCGACAACCAGCTTCTGCGTGACGAGATTGCGCGCCTGAAAAACCTGCCGCCGCGCCCACCCTTCAGACCGTCGGGAATGGAGAAGGCGACCGGTGACAAGACGCTCACCGGCAAAGATCCGGCGTCCCGGCCGCGAGGGCCGAAGAACGACACGAAGCGGGTGACGCGTGAAGAGGTACTGCCTGTCAGCGTGCCAGTTGGATCGCGCTTCAAGGGCTACAAGGACTGCTTCGTCCGGGATCTGGTGCTCAGGGTCGAGGTGGTTCGTTACCGTCGGGAATGCTGGGTAACGCCGGAGGGAGACACCATCATCGCGCCGTTGCCTGCGGGGATACGAGGTGGCTTTGGGCCCAATCTGCGACGGTTTTGTCTGATGCTCCATGCGCATGGCCAAGTCACGACGCAGCGAATGACGACCTTGCTCAACGACGTTGGTGTCGAAATCTCCAAACGTCAGGTGGTCCGCTTTCTCACAGAGAGGCTGGATGGCTTTCATGCCGAGGATGCAGCCGTGCTCCACGCCGGCCTCGTCTCTGCGCCTTTTGTGACGGTCGACGACACCGGTGCCCGTCACGCCAACCGCAATGTTTATACGACGCATATCGGCGGTGAGCATTTCACCGCCTTTCGCACGACGTCTTCGAAGTCGCGACTGAACTTCCTGGCCCTGCTGCGCGGCAGCTATCAGGACTATATCCTCAACGATGCCGCCTTCGCTTTTCTCGAAGACCGGCAGGTGGACCCTGCCCTTCTGGCGCGGCTGAAGAGAAACGAACCGCGGCGGTTTGCCAATCAAGTTCCGTTTCTCGCCTATCTGGCTGAACATGGTATCGACATTTTCGACAGGGACATCATCCGCCCGTTCGCCGAGGCCGGCATCTGGGGTGCCATCCGCCATCATGGGCTGGTCGGCAAGGCAGTGATCGTCTCCGACGATGCCGGGCAGTTTCGGGTCGGTACCCACGCGCTGTGCTGGGTCCACGCAGAGCGATTGCTGCACAAGCTGATGCCGGCAACGCCGCGCCAGGTAAAACACGTCGAAACCCTCCGCGAGCTGATCTGGCTCTTTTACAAGCAGCTGAAAAACTATCAGCGAAGTCCCAGCCAACGTGCAGCTCACGGTCTTCAGGTCCGGTTTGATCGAATTTTCTCGATCCAGACCGGCTATGGTGACCTCGACAAGCTCCTTGCTCGGCTGAAGCGCCGCAAGCCGGAGCTGCTCAGGGTTCTGGAGCGGCCCGAAATCCCGCTCCACACCAATGCGTCGGAGCGAGATCTGCGTGGCTTTGTCATCAAGCGGAAGATTTCCGGAGGGACGGTCAGTCGCAATGGGCGCCAGGCGCGCGACAGCATGCTGGGCCTTTCCAAGACCTGCCAGAAGCTTGGTCTGTCGTTCTGGCACTATCTGGGCGATCGGCTGGGGATCGGCACGTCGCACCCAGCCATTCCCCAACTGGCCACGATGATCGTTGCCAGATCCTGAGCGCATCACCGACGGTCTGGCTTCGGGAAGGACACGACCTTGCCGTCGTCGGACTGGATCTGACCCGCGGTGTCGAGCACGTGGACGCCGGTGGGCTTCAGCAGTGTCGGCGAAACATTCCATTGACGGTTATCATCGGCATGCACCGTCACCGTCTTCTTGTTGCGACGGATCACGACACCCCGGACCAGAGCGCCGCCAGGGCCTTCAAACTCCACGCCGCTCCCCACCCTGATGTCTTGCAGGGCCGCCGTGGTTCGCTGGTGATGCAAATACTGCAGACGCTCGACGATGCGTGCGTTGAGTTCGATAAGGGTCGCCTCGTCCAGGCTGTCGATATCGATCTGCCTCATGCGTTGTGCCCTACCCTCCTGTTCGGCGTTACGGCTACCATGCCGATAGCGCCGCTAGCAGGCAACCGGACACCGGCCTGTTTTCGGGCACCGCCACCGAATCTGCCCCGCTTACCACGGTTAGGAAGCGGGGCTAATCCGGTGTGGATTTTAGCTAGCGATTTCAATTGAAGCCGTAAGCTGAAAATTCTGCACGCGGTTTGTCGTAATGCTCATCGGGAAATGTAACGTGCCGCAGCGATTTACGTGATCCTGCCGCATCCTTGGATTGTGAAGTTCCCAAATTTATACAATAACAGTTTTGCAAAACGCATTCATGGGGGCGGTCGCTGTTTAAGGCGGCGACCGATAGGTTGGACTGTGATTTACTTTGGTCACAGCGGTAATTGCGGAGACGGGAGTGATTGGCAGAGGCTTGATGCGCATCTGCTGAACGTGGCCCGGCTTTCCAGCAGTTTCGGCGAGAAGACCGGTTTGGCGCGCGCAGCTTATATCGCCGGTCTGTTTCATGATGTCGGCAAATATGATCCTGCCTTTCAGGCCTATATCGCAGGACGGGGCGCATCGGTGGAACATTCGACGGCCGGTGCGCAGGTGCTGCGCGATCTTGCGCAAGGGCCGGACAAGGCAATGGCTGAAATCATCGCCTATGCCATTCTCGGCCATCATGCGGGCCTGCCAGATCGCGACAATACCACAGGCGGAAGTTTCAACCTGCGGATCGGGCATCCTCTCAGGATCGCCGACGCTTGGCGAAAGGAGTTGGGGGACGACCTTGCTGCTCGCATCTCTGGCATGGGAGAGGAACTGAGGCGCTTTGCGGTCAAGGACCGGGAGCGCCAAGGTTTTACTCTATCCTTCGTCGGCCGCATGATCTTCTCCTGTCTGGTTGATGCAGATTTCAAGGACACGGAGGCCTTCTATGTCTCTCAGGGCGAGAGGCAGGCCGATCGCGAATGGCCGCTTCTGCAAGACCTGATCCCAGATTTTCTGGCGCGCTTTGAGGTGCACATGGCTCGCTTTTCCGGTCGGTCGGTGACCTCCGGCAAGGGCCGGGACCTGAACGATCTGCGCGCCCACATCCTGTCGCAGGTGCGCAGCAAGGCCGAGGAACGGCCGGGTCTGTTCACCCTGACCGTGCCAACCGGCGGCGGCAAGACGCTCGCTTCGCTCGGCTTCGCGCTGGATCATGCCAAAGCCCATGGCCATCAACGCATCATCTACGCCATTCCCTTTACCTCCATCATCGACCAGACGGCGGCGATCTTCCGTAGCGTGCTGGGCGAGGAGCATGTGCTGGAGCATCACTCGAATATCGATGAGGAGAAGTTTCAAGCACGGGAGCGGCGTGACAAGCTGAAGCTGGCAATGGAGGATTGGGCGGCTCCGGTCATCGTCACGACCACTGTGCAACTGTTCGAAAGCCTGTTCTCCGCCCGACCGTCTCGTGCTCGCAAGCTGCATAACATTGCCAATTCCGTGATCGTGCTGGATGAGGCCCAGACCCTGCCGCGGCCTCTGCTGCTGCCGGTGATGCGCGCCCTGGAGGAACTCACCGAGCGCTATGGCTGCTCCATCATTCTGTGCACGGCCACCCAGCCGGCACTTGGTAAAACGGATGCGTTTCCATTTGGCTTGCCGCTCTCGCCGGATCGGGAGCTTGCGCCCGATCCGGAAAATCTTGCCCGCCGGCTTGGCCGGACACGCATCCGCCATGCGGGCGCCATGGAGAATGATGATCTCATCACGCAACTGGCGGAGTGCGAGCAGATGCTGGTGATCGTCAACAGCCGCCGCCATGCCTTGGACCTCTATAAGCAGGCACAGGCGGCTGGGCTTGATGGCGTGATGCACCTGACAACTCGCCAATACGCCGCCGACCGTCGGACAATGCTGCAGGAGGTGCACAGACGGCTAAAATCCGGCGCGCCGTGTCGGCTGATTGCCACGAGCCTGATCGAGGCGGGCGTGGATGTGGATTTTCCGGCGGCGCTTCGGGCCGAAGCCGGGCTTGACCAGATCATCCAGGCGGCTGGCCGGGTGAACCGCGAGGGAACGCGGCCGCGCGATGCCAGCTTCGTCTCCGTCTTCGCGCCGCCGCAATATGCGCCGCCACGCGAGATCAAAGGCCTGATCGGCGACATGAAGAGGATCATCGACAAGCACGAGGATCTGACGATGCCTGCTGCCATCGCCGACTATTTCGGCGAGGTCTATTGGCGGGTGGGACAAGAGGGGTTGGATGGCAAGGGCATTCGCGGCCGATTCAATATTTCAAAGTTCAACCCGAATGAACTCACTGATTTCTCCTACCGCCAGGTGGGACAGGATTTCCGCATGATCGAAAGCGGGCTGGTGCCGGTCATCATCGCAATCGAGGATGAGGCGAAGGATTGGGTGGGAAAGCTGAATGTGGAGGCGGTCTCAAGCGGTCTTCTGGCTCGAAAGCTCCAGGCCTTCAGCGTGCAGGTGCCACCGAAGGCGCGGGAGCGGCTGCGAGCCTGCGGTCATGTGGAATTTTTGGCGACAGAACTGCGCGGCGATCAGTTCGCGGTGCTGAAGAAGGACAGCCTCTATCGTGACGGCCTCGGTCTGATCTGGGAGGATGCAGAATATCTGGCTGCGGAGGATTTTATGTGGTGAGCAAGCAGAGGTTCAAGGTAGTTTACAAGATCACTTGGCCGAATGGCAAAATTTATGTCGGCAGTGATCTCACGGACAATGTTCACTATTTTGGCAGTCCTTCCGGTCTCGCGCTGCGCGATATCGAGGCTGATTACCCGTCGCGCGAGGATAGGCGCACAATGACGATTTCGCGCGAAATTCTCTGGGAAACTCAGACGGCTTCTGACGCAGAGGTTCGCCGCGTTGAGATGGGCTTCATTAGAAGGCTGTCTGCGAACGACCCCACGATTGGATACAATCGATCTCCGCGATTCAAACAGAAAGTCAATAATCCTGTTTCGCAATGTTATTTCAATGAGGCAAACTCTTGACCTACGGAATTCGTCTCAAAGTCTCGGGCGACTACGCCTGCTTCACGCGTCCTGAGATGAAGGTGGAGCGCGTTTCCTATGACGTGATGACGCCATCGGCGGCGCGCGGCATATTGGAAGCCATTCACTGGAAGCCGGCCATCCGCTGGGTTGTCGATGCCATCCACGTGCTGGAGCCGATCCGCTTTCAATCCATCCGCCGCAACGAGGTGGGCCACAAGGCGCCGGCGGGCAAGATCAAGTCCGCCATGAAGCGCGGCGATCTGGAGGGTCTGAACCTCCTCGTGGACGAAGACCGCCAGCAGCGAGCGTCCCTGGTGCTGGTGAAGCCTGCTTACGTCATCGAGGCGCATTTCGAGTTGACCGACAAGGCCGGGCCCGAAGATAACGAGGGCAAGCATCTCGACACCTTCAATCGCCGCGCCTCCAGGGGGCAGTGTTTTCACCAGCCCTGCCTCGGTACGCGCGAATTCGCCGCGCATTTCGAGTTGCTGGACCCGAAGGCAGACCTGCCGCGTGCCCTTGATGAGAGCCGCGACCTCGGCTTCATGCTGTTTGACATCGATCATCAGACGAAGGATCGTCCGTCTCTGTTCTTCCGTGCAAAGATGGAAAACGGCGTGGTGCGCGTGCCGCATCATGCCTCGCGCGAGGTGCTGCGATGACCATTCTGTCTGCGCTTGCCAAAGCCTATGACCGCCTGCCGGATGCGCCGCCCTTCGGGTTTTCCTCGGAAAAAATTGGCTTTGTGATTTCATTGAACGAGGACGGCAGCGTGTTCGATGTCATCGACTGGCGGGAAGGGGAGGGGAAAAAGGCGCGGCTCAGACTGCTTCCAGTCCCGGCTTCGTTCAAGCGTCCGGGGGTGACGCCTCGTGCGTTCTTCCTCTGGGATAACTCTGCTTATGTCTTGGGTGTCAGTTCCGATGAGTCAAAGGACTGCGCAAGCAGGCACACTGCATTCAAAGAGCTTCATTTTTCTGCGTTGAAAGACACAAGTGACATTGGATTATTGGCTTTCAAGCATTTTCTCGAAGAATGGGATCCGAAAGAATTCCAGCCGCCTCGCTGGCCAGAAGACCTGAAGGACCAAAACGTTGTTTTCGCGTTGGAGAGCGAGCGTCACATTGGATTTCTCCATGATCGGTCTGAAGCACGGCAAATCTGGTCTCGAATCTCCAGTTCTGATGGAGAGGATACGCAAGTCTGTCTAGTAACGGGGCATCGCGCTCCCGTGGCGCGACTTCATCAGGCAATTAAAGGTGTGTGGGGTGGGCAGGTCGCCGGCGGTTCTATCGTTTCCTTCAATCTCGACGCCTTCACATCCTACGGCCACGAACAGGGCGATAACGCCCCCGTCTCGGAGGCTGCTGCCTTTGCCTATACTACGGCCCTCAACCGTTTCCTCGAACGCGACAGCGGCCACCGCATTCAGATCGCCGATGCCTCGACGGTGTTTTGGGCGGATGCGACGGACATCGAGGCGGCAACGGAGGCCGAGGCGATCTTTGGCCTGTTCTTCGACGATACCGGAGTGAGCGAAGAGGACAGGCAAGCCGAGGAAAGGGCTTCCGCACGAAAAATCGCGACGAAACTGGAACAGATTCGCCAGGGAATGCCGCTCGGCCAGATCGAGCCAAGGCTGACGGAGGGCGTGCGCTTCTTCATTCTCGGACTTGCGCCCAATGCCGCTCGGCTTTCGGTGCGCTTCTACTTCGAAGACGACTTTGGACACCTCACGGCCAATTACCAGCGGTTTCTGTCCGACATGCACGTTGAACCGCCGCCGCGCGAGGGAGTACCGCCGCTCTGGCGTTATCTTCTGGAAACGGCGGTGCTCGGAAAGCGAGAAAACGTCACGCCCAATCTCGCCGGCGAGTGGATGCGCGCCATTCTGACTGGAACCGCCTTTCCGTTGACGCTCATGTCATCGGTGCTGACCCGCATCCGCGCCGATGGCGAGGTCAATGCGCTGAGGGCGGGTATTCTCAAAGCTCTGCTCATCCGCAATTTCAAGATGGAGGCACCCGTGGCACTGGACCCGGACAATACCAACAGGGGCTATCTTCTCGGACGGCTCTTTGCCCTTTATGAGGAAATTCAGCGCGCCGCTCTGGGCGGCAAGGTCAATGCCACGATCAAGGACAAGTTCTATGGTTCGGCTTCGGCCACGCCGCGTAAGGTTTTTGCGGTGCTGGAAAGCGGTTCGTCAAACCACCTTGCCAAGGTTCGCAAGACCAGCCCGGGCCGGGAAGTGAACCTTCAGAAAGCGCTCAGGGGCATCATGGATTTGATGACGCCATCAGAGGATCCGGTACGCGATCCCTTCCCGGTGTCCCTGACCGCACAGGAGCAGGCCTGGTTCGGGCTCGGCTATCACCATCAGCGCAGCGATTTCTTCAAAAAGACAACGGAATTGGCACCCGAGGGGGAAACAGCATGACCACGATCACCAACCGCTATGACTTTGTTCTCGTTTTCGAGGTCATCAATGGTAATCCGAACGGCGATCCCGATGCCGGCAATCTGCCGCGACTTGATCCGGAGACCAATCGCGGCCTGGTGACGGACGTCAGCCTGAAGCGCAAGATCCGCAACTATGTGGATCTTGCCCGCCACGGGCAGGATGGCTTCCACATCTATGTCGAAGAAGGCGCGATCCTCAACGAGAAACATCGTCAGGCTTATCGGGCTGTGCGCAAGGACGACCCCAAGGTCGACAAGACCCCGAAGCTCAATCCGAATGACGATGCCGAGGCAAAGAAACTCAATGCCTTCATGTGCGACAATTTCTTCGACGTGCGCACCTTCGGAGCGGTGATGTCCACCGGGGTCAATTGCGGCCAGGTCAAGGGACCGGTGCAGATGAGCTTCGCCCGGTCGGTCGAGCCGATCTTGCCGCTCGAAATTTCCATCACCCGCATGGCCGCGACCAACGAGGCGGAAAAGAAGCAGAAGGCGGAGGGCGACGATTCCAGTGATCGCACCGACAACAGAACGATGGGCCGCAAGCATATCGTGCCTTACGGACTCTATGTCGCACATGGGTTCATTTCAGCCAAGTTCGCGGAGCGCACGGGCTTTTCCGAGGCGGATTTTGAGCTTCTCCTTGAGGCACTGGGCAGCATGTTCGAACATGATCGGTCCGCTGCCCGCGGCGAGATGGCGACCCGCAAATTGATTGTCTTCAAGCACGGGAATGCTTTGGGCAACGCGCCGGCCCACAGCCTGTTTGAGCGGATTCGGATTGGTCGGAATGTAGATGGTGAATTCCGTACTATCGACAGCCGCCTGGACAATCTGCCGCCCGCCCGCGCCTTCTCCGATTACCTCGTCACCATCGACCGGGACAACCTGCCAGACGGTGTCGAGATCATCGAAAAGCTGTGACGCCATGGCGGGCGAGGCGGTCACGTTGCTTGTGGACGAGCGGGAGCCCATCCCGCTCTCGGCCCTGCAGCACGCCGTCTATTGTCTCAGGCAGGCCGCTCTCATCCATATCGAGCGCGCCTGGGCGGACAATCGTTTCACCGCCGAAGGCAATGTGTTGCATGCGGTGGCGGACAAGGGCGGCAAGCGCAAGATCCGCGGTGTACGTCGCGTGATGGCGCTGCCGCTTTCCTGCCGGCGGCTGAACCTGTCCGGCACCGCCGATGTGGTGGAGTTTCTGGAGGAGGGCGAGGTGGAGACCGCCTACCCGCTGGAATACAAGCGCGGCAAACCCAAGCTGCACCGGGCCGATGAGGTGCAGTTGTGCGCGCAGGCGCTCTGCCTTGAGGAAATGACAGGACGGCCCGTCCCGGAGGGTGCGTTGTTTTACGCCGAGACGAAGCGCCGGGTGGTGGTGCCATTCGATGCGGATCTGCGGCGGCTGACCGAAGACACGGTCCAGGCCCTGGCGGAGGTCTTGGCCACCGGTCGCACGCCGCCGCCGACCACGCGCCGCGAGCGTTGCCGCGCCTGTTCGCTTCTCGAGTTGTGCCGACCGGATGCCGTTGCAAAACCGGTGCGGGCCTGGCGGTCGCGTATGGTCGAGCGCAGCCTTTCATCATCTGAAGTCGCTCCATGAAGAAGCTGCTCAACACCATCTACGTCACGACCGAAGGGGCCGCTCTGCGCAAGGATGGCGAAAACCTGGTGGCCGAGATTGACGGCATGGAGAAGAGCCGCGTGCCGCTGCACATGCTCTCCGCCGCAGTGGTGTTCGGCGCCATTCACGTTTCGCCACCGTTGATGGCGGCGCTTGCGGCGGCGGGCATCACGCTGACCTTTCTGGATCGAAACGGCCGCTTTCAGGCCCGGCTGGAGGGACCCATCAGCGGCAACATCCTGTTGCGCCGGGCACAATATCGCGTTTGTGATGCACCGGAAGAGGTGGTCCGCTCCTTCCTCATCGGCAAGATTGCAAACCAGCGTGCGGTGTTGATGCGCGCGCTGCGCGATTATGGCGAGGAGTACACGCTTGAAGATCGTGCCGCCATTGATGTTGTGACGGAGCGGCTCGCTCAGATCCTGCGTCGCGTGGAGCGCGCCGATGACACGCTGGAGAGGCTAAGAGGCTCGGAAGGAGAGGCGGCCAATCTCTATTTCTCCGTCTTCGATCATCTGATCCGCTCGCCGGACCCCGACCTGCGCTGGACAGGCCGCTCGCGGCGCCCGCCGCTCGATCCGGTCAATGCGTTGCTGTCGTTTCTTTACACACTACTGACCCATGACTGCCGTTCCGCACTGGAAAGTGTCGGGCTTGATCCTGCCGCCGGTTTTCTGCATCGCGACCGGCCCGGCCGACCCAGTCTGGCACTCGACCTGATGGAAGAACTGCGTCCCGTGCTGGCCGACCGTCTCGCACTGTCGCTGATCAACCGGCGCCAGGTGCGTTCCGGGGATTTCGAGCGAAAGGAGGGCGGCGCCGTGCTCATGAGCGAGGATGCGCGCAAGACTGTGCTGACCGCCTGGCAGGAGCGCAAGCGGGAGGAGCGGCTGCATGTCTTTCTCGATGAAAAGGCCCCGCTCGGGCTGGTGCCCTATCTGCAGGCGCAGATGCTGGCTCGACATCTGCGCGGCGATCTTGACGCCTATCCACCCTGGTTCTGGAAATGAGGCAAGACCATGCTGGTTCTGGTGACCTATGACGTTCACACGCTGGAGGGCAAGGGGCAGGCGCGGCTGCGCGCCGTGGCCAAGGCCTGTCGTGATTACGGTCAGCGTGTCCAGTTTTCCGTCTTCGAGATCGAGGTCGATCCGGCACAATGGGTGAAGCTCAAGGCACGGCTGGAAGGGATTATCAACCCGGCTGTAGACAGCCTGCGCTACTACTATCTGGGTGCAAACTGGGAACGGCGCGTGGAGCATGTGGGCGCCAAACCCGCCACCGACCTCAATGGTCCTCTGATCATCTGACGTGTCGCTTTTGCATGCATCACCGGATTACATCCTCTCGGGTGCGAACCATAAGCGCGCTGAACAATTCGAGACTGTTCGCACAGCAGCCAGATCTTTGACATTGTAAGGACTTGTTCGCTCTGCGGACCATCTGCCCCACGCATGACCGCCGAAACGTATCCTCTTCGCACTTCCGGCCTTTGCCGCATAACAAAAACTGTGTTTTACACCCAGACAGTCGCCTCCCTCGCGGAGGCGTGGATCGAAACTGCATATTCGATTGCAGCCATGTCCATTGGACGGCCGTCGCCTCCCTCGCGGAGGCGTGGATCGAAACGACCGCACGCTCGTACATCGTCTTGGCGTGGTTGGTCGCCTCCCTCGCGGAGGCGTGGATCGAAACATCGCAGGGATCTCCGTCGAGACGCTGCAGTCGCGTCGCCTCCCTCGCGGAGGCGTGGATCGAAACCTATCCTCAAGGGAGCAATCCGCCTCAGTTTGACGTCGCCTCCCTCGCGGAGGCGTGGATCGAAACCAGACGATATACGAGACACGTCCTAAATGATCCAGTCGCCTCCCTCGCGGAGGCGTGGATCGAAACCTTGAGGGCTACGGCATAAGGGTCTTGCCGTACACGTCGCCTCCCTCGCGGAGGCGTGGATCGAAACACAGCGCCGGCACACACCCCGGCTTACCTCCGCAGTCGCCTCCCTCGCGGAGGCGTGGATCGAAACCGACAAGATGACTGCGGCGGTGGGGTCCCTTGCCAAGGTCGCCTCCCTCGCGGAGGCGTGGATCGAAACCTGCACCAGCTGCATGCGCCGTGTCATTTCATCGAGTCGCCTCCCTCGCGGAGGCGTGGATCGAAACAAGGACATGCGGCGGCTAAACCCTGACAGCCGAGGTCGCCTCCCTCGCGGAGGCGTGGATCGAAACTCATGTCGGTCTCCTTGGTGGTGCGCGGTTGGTTGTCGCCTCCCTCGCGGAGGCGTGGATCGAAACTGTCCTGGGTAGCCGTATCATTGCTCTAGCCGAAGTCGCCTCCCTCGCGGAGGCGTGGATCGAAACTACGGACAGAGGCGCGGCTCTATCTCCCAGGCCCGGTCGCCTCCCTCGCGGAGGCGTGGATCGAAACTTCCAATCTCACCACATTCGGTTGGGGCGATGGGGTCGCCTCCCTCGCGGAGGCGTGGATCGAAACTTTCCCGAGCAGCTGACCTTCTGCGATTGTCAGCGTCGCCTCCCTCGCGGAGGCGTGGATCGAAACATGCGCAACATTAAAGCCTGGGAGGAAGACGGCGGGTCGCCTCCCTCGCGGAGGCGTGGATCGAAACCTTCCCTATCCTTGCCTTCAAGGATTTGATCTCTTGTCGCCTCCCTCGCGGAGGCGTGGATCGAAACAGCCATTCGACGTTCTGACGAGGCAAGTTCTGCTGTCGCCTCCCTCGCGGAGGCGTGGATCGAAACAAGCGAAGGAACGCAGAACACGACCTTCAAGCGGAGTCGCCTCCCTCGCGGAGGCGTGGATCGAAACCGCCTATAGCTGCGCCAAGCACGTTCGGCGCAACGTCGCCTCCCTCGCGGAGGCGTGGATCGAAACACTCCCTTGCTCCGTCGCTAGTCCGATCGATCCGTGTCGCCTCCCTCGCGGAGGCGTGGATCGAAACTGGCAGGGGAACCCACCGCAGATGACGTCGCAATCGTCGCCTCCCTCGCGGAGGCGTGGATCGAAACAGGCCGGTCGTTTTTATAAGACGCGCGACGGGCGGGTCGCCTCCCTCGCGGAGGCGTGGATCGAAACTCCTATCATCCAACCAATCGATCTGCGGTCGCCCGTCGCCTCCCTCGCGGAGGCGTGGATCGAAACACGTTGGCGAAGGCCATTCTGCACGAAACAGAAGGGTCGCCTCCCTCGCGGAGGCGTGGATCGAAACATCGGAACTTTTGGTGTCGCGACTAACCGGGCTGGTCGCCTCCCTCGCGGAGGCGTGGATCGAAACCGTGTTCAGCCTGGAAAGCGCGCACCGCCTGCAATGTCGCCTCCCTCGCGGAGGCGTGGATCGAAACAGCCCAAAAGGGCACGGGTCGATGCGCGGAAGAGGTCGCCTCCCTCGCGGAGGCGTGGATCGAAACGCCGTCGTGACGTGGTTCGAATCCGAGGAATGACGGTCGCCTCCCTCGCGGAGGCGTGGATCGAAACACCCCCGGAATGTAATCGCGCACGGTAATCCGTCGTCGCCTCCCTCGCGGAGGCGTGGATCGAAACCGACTGGTACGTGTACTCACGCTTAGTGGTTACGGTCGCCTCCCTCGCGGAGGCGTGGATCGAAACGCCCGCGATAGACCTTGGCGATATCGGCCCGCCGCGTCGCCTCCCTCGCGGAGGCGTGGATCGAAACAGGGTGGGATGATGCGCGTCTCTCGCCTGATCCTCGTCGCCTCCCTCGCGGAGGCGTGGATCGAAACCCGACACAGCGCGACCCAAACAGCTCAAGGCCATGGTCGCCTCCCTCGCGGAGGCGTGGATCGAAACTACTCCAACCTGCACAAGCAGGGGCGTGCCGCCGGCGTCGCCTCCCTCGCGGAGGCGTGGATCGAAACGAAGGCGTCATCATCAGCTGGGGCGGTGACTGACGGTCGCCTCCCTCGCGGAGGCGTGGATCGAAACGCCTAATGAAGGCCAGATCGATTCATCTTCGATGCGACCCATCGAATGCCGGGACTAAGCTTCTATCCAGCAGCTGCGGCCGCGCCCCGTTCCAGACCGCGTAGGATGGCGGTCTTGGTGTCATTGACATGTTTCAAAATATGCGCAGCCAGAGCCGGCCCGTCACGCCTGACCAGGGCATCCCGGATCGCAGCATGCTGCTCGATCGACACCTGCCAGCGGTTGTCCTCATCCAGCGCGGCATAGCGCGCATGGGAAATTTGCGTCATCACGGACTGATGGCTTTCCAGCAGGCGCGTATTGGCGGCCATGGTGACGATGGCCGTGTGCAATTCCTGGTTCAGGCGGAAATAGGCGCTGCGATCGCCAACCCGGAAATAGCCGGTCATTTCATCCTGCTTGGCGGAAAAGGCAGCGACCTCGGCATCGCTGGCGCGCTCTGCGGCCAGAATGCCCGCCTGGCTCTCGAGGATCGCCTGCACCTCGAAAAGTTCGGCCACCACCTCCAGTTCGATCTCCGCCACCGAGGCGCCACGATAGGGGTGCAGCACCACGAGCTTTTCGGAAGCCAGCACCTTCAGCGCCTCGCGCATAGGTGTGCGAGATACGCCCAGGGTCTCGCAAAGCTGCATTTCCTGAATCCATTCGCCGGGCTGCAACTCGTGCTTGAGGATCATGTTGCGCAACTGGTCGGTCAGCGAATCGTGCAGGCTCTCCCGAAAGGGGGCCGCTTGCAGCGGGCGCCGCTTCTTCTTCATTGTACTCAGCGTCGTCATGGCGTTTTCTTCGTGCTCCCTCCCAGGGGGTCTTGCTCTTATAATTATCGTAATTATAAATACAAGCGCCGGTTCGGCCTGCCCTCCTGTTCGCCTCGACCCCGCGCGTCCCTTCGCACCATACTTCAGGTGGTGCGTTGCAGCTGTTGCACGGGTTCTGCTGACCTCATGCCCGACCTGCAAGCGTCGGGCGTTGTTCACAGGAGTTTCAATGGATACGCGCCTCACCGACGTGCGGTTGCAGGATGCAGTCGATTACGCTGTTTCTCATCCGACCTCGTGGCCTACGGACATCCGCGCGGTTATCGAAGGTCAGACCTTCGACCCGCCACCGTGGAATATCGTCAAGGGGCGATTGCGCGATCGCGTCGGGCCTGCCGGGCTGATCCGGGTGGAAAACCATACGGCGTCCTGGGGTGACCAGTTTCGCGCCGACATGGTCTTCAGCGTCACCAAGAGCTATGTCGGACTGCTCGCGGCCATCGCCATGGACGAAGGCCGGATACCCGCCTGGGATGCGCCGGTCAGTCAATCCGTGGCCCAGTCGGCTTTTGAGCCGCCCAATGACATTGTGAGCTGGCGCCAACTCCTCCAGCAGACCAGCGAATGGCAGGGAACGCTGTGGGGTATCCCGGACGCGGTGGATCGCAATCGACAACTGTCTCCGACCGAGAGCAGCGCCCGCTTCGGCGCCACAACGCCCTATGGCGCGCCGGGCAGCTACTGGGATTACAACGATATCAGAGTCAATGCCCTTTGCCTCGCCCTCACTTATGTCTTCGGACAATCCCTGCCGGACGTCCTCCGGTCGCGATTTCCCGAATCCTTCTCCGATGCAGGCTGGGACTGGGGCGGCTACCCTCCCGAGACGACGATCGATGTCGAAGGCCAAAGCATCCCGGTGGTCGTTGGCGGCGGCCACTGGGGCGGCGGCATCGCGACCAGCGTCGAAAAGGATGCCGCCCTCGGCCAACTCGTGATGACGGGCGGACTGCATCAGGATCGCCGCATTGTATCTCAAGAAGCGCTGTCAATGCTGCTGACGCCCTGCGACCTGATGCCGGTCTATGGGGGTCTCTGGTGGCTCAACACGGATAGGCGGCTTTTTCCTGCGGCCCCCGCGACATCGGTCTTCGCGCTCGGCGTCGGCATGAACGCCATTTGGATCGACGCGCCGCATAACCTCGTCGCCGTCGCCCATGGTTTCGACAAGGACGCCTTCGGCGGTTTCATCGAAAGCGTGATGCGGGCGATCGCCTGACACCGGCCATCCAGTTTCAAGGGAGCACTCATGACCGAAATTACTTCAGTTCCCCGGTCGGCAGCTGCCATCGCAGCGGCCGTGCGGGCCGGCGACATAGCGCCGGGAGCCGCCACGATCGCCGCCCACCGGGCCATAGCCGCGACCAATGCAACGATCAACGCCGTGATCGATCATGATCCGGCGCTGTCCGACCCGCAGGTGGATGCGCTCGCGCGGCGCCTCGCCGCGGGCGAGCAGCCCCCGCTTGCCGGCGTGCCGGTGCTGGTCAAGGACCATTTCCGCGTCAAGGGCTGGAAGGCCACCCAGGGGTCGCGGCTGTTTGCCGGCTTCGTGGCGGAGGATGACGACCTGATCGTCACGCGTCTGCGGCAGGCCGGCGCCATCATTATCGGTCGCAGCAACATGTCGGAATTCGGCTGTAAGGGCGTCACCACCAACCTGCTTTATGGTCCGACCCGCCATCCGCTTAATCCAAACCTCACCACCGGCGGCTCGTCCGGCGGCGCGGCAGCCGCACTTGCCGCCGGCTATGTGCCGATCGCGCTCGGCAGCGACGGCGGCGGCTCGGCTCGGCGGCCTGCGGCCCATGCGGGCGTCGTCGGCTTCAAGCCGTCTGGCGGCGTGGTGGCCTCCGAGCGGGAGCTTTCGCAGGTCGGCGTGGCGGGTCCGATGGGGCGCACTGTTGAGGATGCTCGCCTGCTGTTCGAGGCGATCCGGGGCTACGATCCGCGCGATCCCTTCTCCGTCCCGGCCCTGCCTTCAGCACTCCTACCAGGCTCGCCGAAGCTTGCCTGGAGCCCCAGGCTCGGTCTCGATGTCCCTGTCGATCCGGATGTCGCGGAAGCGCTCCAACATGCAATCGAGATTTTACGCGCAAGCGGGTTTGAGCTTAGCGAGGCAGATCCCATCTGGCCGGAAGGGGCGGGTGAAGCCGCCCTGATGCCGTTGCAGCATGCGGGATTGGCAGCGCGCTTTGGCGATCTGTGGCTGCGAGATCCGACCCTCTTCGATCCCGACGTCGGCGTACAGATTGAAGACGGGCTGCGACTGAGCGCCACCGATGTCGCGCGCGCTGGATCGATGAGCACTGCAGTCGCCGGGGCAGCCGCGCGCTCCTTTGCAGGCGGTTGGGATTTCCTGCTCTCCCCGACAACACCGTGCGTGGCCTGGTCGTGGAGCAAACTCGGTCCTGCCGAAATCGGCGGCGTCACCGTACCGCATCGCGGGCATGCGGTGTTCACGCCGCTCATCAACCATGCCTTCTGCCCGGCGATCTCACTACCGGCCGGCACCGGCCGCGGCGGACTTCCGGTCGGGCTGCAGATTATCGGTCCACGTTTCAGCGACGATGCTCTGCTGGCACTTGCAGCAAGGATCGAGATCGCGCTGGCTGCGGCAAATGGAGACACCTTAATGCCTCGTTAATAAGCGCGTTGCCTAGCAATAACAGGCGGCCTGCACAGCCGCTCGCCACGCCACTCGCTGAAATATAATTATTAATGCGAAATGCAGGAGGAGCTTACTTGGCACGCACATTGCATTCATAATTATATTCGTCCGGCCTCGGGAGGGCAGCGGGCGGATAAGCCAAGACCTTCAGAGGGAACCGAAAACATGTGTGACAGACACGATCATTGGACGAAGCCTGATTTCAAGTCGCTGGATCTTTCCCGGCGCAGCCTGCTCAAGGCGGCAACTGCCGCGACTATCACCATGGCCGTCTCCCCGACACTGTTCGGCGGAACCGCCCATGCCGCCGCCGGTACGGTCAAGTCGACCCATGGCAACGGCTTCTGCAATCTGAACCTCTTCCTCGCCCATGCTGAGCAACTCGCCCGGGAAGACGGGCTCGAGATCGAGTTCGTGATCGCCCCGAGCTTTTCCGACCAGGTGACGATGATCGGCTCCGGTATGGTCGATGTCGGGGTGATGCCCTATACCAGCTTCCTCGCGCTCTATGATGCAGGCGCGCCGGTCAAGGTCGTCGCCGGCGGCGGCGTGCAGGGCTGCATGCTGGTCGCGCAGCCGGGCCTCGACACGCCGGAAAAGCTCAAGGGCAAGACGCTCGGCACCTTCCAGCTCGATACGCTGGAGGTCATGCCCTATGACTGGCTGAAGGCGAAGGGCATTCCCTTCTCGGATATCACCGTGCGCTATCTCGGCTCGATGGCGGAAGCCGTCGAGGGCTTCATGGCCGGCGCGATCGACATGGTCTGCGTGATCGAACCCTACGGCACCGCCCTGCTCAACGACAAGGCCGGATCGGTCCTTCTGTCGAACGGCATCGATCTCTACGGCAAGAACTACACCGACTGCATCCTGGCTTCGCGCGCGGAGCTGATGAAAGAAAATCCGGCCATCCTCAAAGGGTTGATCAAAGCGATGATGAAGGCGCAGGCGATGGCCGAGGCTGATATTGAAGCCACGCTCGGCAAGGTCGTCGGCACCTATTACAAGACCTCGCTCGAAAACGCACGCATCGCCCAGCGCGCCCAGCCGAGCGTCATCGATATGCGTGACCAGAAGGCCTTCATCCTGGAGCGCACGGATTCGCTCATCGAGATGGGCTATATCAAGAAGAAGCCGACGGAAGATGCCATCGACTGGTCGCTTCTGGAGCAGGTCATTGCCGAAAACGCCGATCTCTATGCCTCGCTGAAGATCAAGGCGGCCTGACGATGAAGGGCGCCGCAAAAACTCTGCAGAACGATGGGGCCATGCGCCCCATCCTTGCCCCGCTATTGTCACCTTCCATGAAGTCGCTGGCCGGCAGGATCGGGTGGACGATCGTCTCCGTGGGGCTTTTCGTCGGCATCTGGGAGGGGCTCTGGTACTTCGGCATTTCCGATCCGAAGCTACTGCCGCCTCCTCACATCTTCATCGCCAACATTCCCGACCAGGCGAAGTTCTTCAACACCGCGAGCCGCTGGGAAATGGGCGTGAAGCCCGGCAGCGGCCCGACACCGCTGCAGGCGATGATCTACACGATGCTTGCGACCCTCATACGCGTCATCGTCGGCCTTGTTATCGCCGCTGCACTTGCTATCTCCGTCGGCGTGATGGTGCGCTATTACAAGCTGTTCGAGAACCTAACACTGCCAACCATCACGCTGCTGGCCCCCATCTCGCCGGTGGCTTGGCTTCCGGTTGCCCTGTTCATTTTCGGCATCGGCAACGGGCCGGCGATCTTCATGGTAGTCGTAGCCCTGTTCTTCAGCATGGTGCTCGCCACCATCGCCCACATCGACAACGTCAACAGGAACTTCATCAACGTGGCGCGCACGATGGGCTGCACCAAATGGCAGACCTATACCCGCGTGATCATTCCGGCAATCCTGCCGGGCTTGCTGATGCTGATGCGCATGAACCTGTTTGGCGCCTGGATGGCCGTTCTGATCGCAGAGGCGACTGGCGTCGGCTACGGTCTCGGCCAAATCATCATGCTCGCCCGCAACACCTTCAATCCCGGTCTCGTTTTCTTCACCATCGGGCTGATCGGCATCATGGCCTATCTGTGCGATCTCGCCCTCAGGATGATGCAGAAGAAGATTCTCTACTGGATTCCCGAAAACAAGGCGGTGCTCAATGGCCTCAAGTAACGACACCTCGCTCGCCGTGTCCTGCCGCAATGTCGGCATGGTCTGGGCGGAAGGCACGCCTCGCGCCCACGAGGCCCTGTGCGGCATCGACCTCGACGTCAAGCCGGGAGAATTTGTGACCCTGCTCGGGCCGTCGGGCTGCGGCAAGAGTACGCTCCTCTACCTGATCGCCGGACTGGAGACGGCAACTGGCGGCACGCTGACGGCCTTCGGAAAAAAGGTCACGGACCCTTCGCCGGAGCGCAGCCTGATCTTCCAGGAGACATCGCTCTTTCCCTGGCTGTCGGTTTGGCAGAACGTCACCTTCGGCCTTTGGGTCAACGGTAGGAAAGCCCGCGAACGCCGCGAGGTCGCCGCAGACGCGCTACAGCGGGTGGGGCTCTATCATGCCATCGATAAGCGCCCGGACGAATTGTCGGGTGGCATGCGCCAGCGCGTCGCCGTCGCGCGCGCGCTGGCCATGCGGCCCAAGGTGCTGCTGATGGACGAGCCCTTTGCTGCGCTTGACGTCCAGACCCGCGCCAAGATGCAGGATTTCCTCATCGACGTGTGGAAGGACAGTAGCGCCTCAATCCTGTTCGTCACCCACCATATCGACGAGGCGGTCGCACTGTCCGACCGGGTCGCCGTCTTCACCGCGCGACCGGGCCGGATCAAGACGATCGTTCCCGTCGACCTGCCCCGCCCGCGGGACCTATTCTCGCCAGAGGCGGAGGCGCTGCGCAGGCACCTGACGGAGCTTCTGCGCGACGAAGTTGACCGTGCTTTTGCCGAACAGGAAATGATGAGTGCCGCCTGACCCAGGGCCGGCGCAGCGCGTCGGCCTCGCCCAAAAGACATCGCGCCCAGAGGGCACATCCCCCGAAAAGGGCAGATCCAAGGAGACAAGCATGTCACAGTCCATAGTGCGTTCGCGCGTCATGTTTACCAAACCGCTCGACCGCGATCGCTTCGAAGCCATTGCCGATGGCGCAGTGCTGCAGGAAAACGGCATCATCCTCGAAACCGGCACCTATGAAGACCTGTCGAGACGCTTCCCGACCGTGGAGGTGCATGGCAATGGCGACAGTTTCATGCTGCCCGGCTTCGTCAACGGTCATCACCATGTCGGCCTCACACCGGTGCAGCTCGGCTCGCCCGACATGCCGCTGGAACTGTGGTTCGTCACCCGCATGGTCACCCGCTCCGTCGATCTCTATCTCGATACGCTTTATTCCGCATTTGAGATGATCTCCTCCGGCATCACCACCGTCCAGCACATCCACGGCTGGATGCCCGGCACGCTGGACGAGGTGCGGGCGAAGTCGGAACAGGTACTGAAGGCCTATCACGACATCGGCATGCGCGTGTCCTATTGCTATGCCGTCCGCGACCAGAACACGCTCGTCTATCAGGATGATGCGGAGTTTGTCGCCAGTCTCCCTGCGGAGCTGCAGGGACCGATGCGGGCGCATTTTGATCGAACCAAGGTGAAGCTCGAAGGCAGTCTTGACCTGTTCCATTCGCTGTTCGACAAATATCAGGACCGCTCGCGCAGCAAGATCCAGCTGGCGCCGGCCAATCTACACTGGTGCTCGGACAAGGCGCTCGCGGCGCTGTCTGAGACCTCGGAACGCTTTAATGTGCCGCTGCACATGCATCTGGTGGAGACTGCATACCAGAAGGAATATGCGATGCGTCGCGGGGGAACGACCGCATTCGACTATCTCAAGCAGTTCGGCCTGCACAACTCCCGTCTCACGCTCGGCCACGGCGTCTGGCTCAACGAGAAGGATATCGACGCGATCGCCGAGAGTGGCGTCTGCGTGTGCCACAACTGCTCGTCAAATTTCCGCCTGCGCAGCGGCATCGCCCCGCTTAATGCCTTCGAGGCGAAAGAGGTCAATACCGCCATCGGCCTGGACGAAGCCGGCATCAACGACGATCGCGATATGCTCCAGGAAATGCGCCTCGTTCTGCGCGCGCACCGTATCCCCGGTCAGGAGGATGCCGACGTGCCGGGTATGGGGCAGGTTCTGCGCATGGCCACCAGCGGTGGCGCGAAGACGACACCCTATGGATCGCAGATAGGCACACTCGAGCCTGGCAAGTTTGCCGACCTCTCGCTGATCGATGCCAAGAGCGTCACCTATCCCTATCTCGATGGGGAGATGCCCCTCCTCGACGCGATCATCCAGAGGGCCAAGTCGTCCGCCGTGAAGCTGGTGATGTGCGACGGAGAAGTGATCCTTGATAATGGGCGCTTCACACGTGTCGACAAGGATGCGGCGCTTGCCGAACTGCACGAACATCTCAAGGCCGCCCTGTCCGATGACGAGGTCGAACGCCGCAAGCTGTCCAAGGCGCTGATGCCCGCATGTGCGCAAGTTCTACAATAACTACATGGATCCGGCCAAGCACGTGCCCTTCTACCGCCAGAGCTCAAACATCTGAGCGGTCCACCATCAAAAATCCATGCGGAAGAGATCCGAATGCGGCTACTGCTGATCAATCCCAATACCTCCCATTCCATGACGGACAGGATGATGCGCACTGCGCTCGCCTGCGCCCAGCCGGGCACGCAGATCCGAGCGGTGACCGCCAGCGAGGGTGTGCCCTATATCGCGACCCGGGCCGAAGCCCAGATCGGCGGTCGAACCCTGCTGGATCTGCTTGCTGAAAACCGGGCGGGGCGCGACGCGGCCATCGTCGCCGCTTTTGGTGATCCCGGCCTGTTCGCCGCCCGGCAACTCTTCGACATCCCGGTCATCGGGCTTGCGGAAGCAGCGATGCTGTCAGCTTGTATGCTCGGCGGCCGGTTCGGAATCGTGACCTTCTCACCTGTCCTGCGTCACTGGTTTGAGGACTGCGTGGCGATGCACGGGCTCACGGCGCGCTGTTCGGGCATCCGCACGCCCGATGCGACCCCAGGCGGCGACGTTGCCATGGTGCAGGAGGAGAGAGAGGACCAGTTGGTCGAACTCTGCTTGAAGGCTGTGGAGGCAGACGGCGCCGACGTGATCATTCCGGCTGGCGCACCGCTGACCGGGCTTGCCGAGAAGATCAGGGAGCGCGTGCCGGTGCCCGTTGTCGATCAGGTCGTGGCGGCTGTCAAACAGGCCGAAGCGATCGTCGCCCTCAAGGTGAGACCGGCATCGGCAGGGGCGTTCCGTCGGCCTGACCCCAAGCCGACTCTAGGGCTCGCCGCTTCGCTGGCTGCCTGGCTTGCCCATGAGGAGGCCATGCCCTCCGTCACGGCGATACGGCCGCACAGTGCAGGAGGTGAGGGATGAGCGGCAGTGAACGACCAGTACGGATCGGGATGCTGACTCCTTCTTCGAGCACGGTGGTCGAACCCTATACGAGCGCCTTGCTGGCACCGCTTTTTCCGCGCGTCACCGTCCCGATCCATGTCTGGCGTTATCGCCGCCGGATGAACGATGTGCGTGACGACATGATCATGTAGAACTTGCGCTATGGCCTGACTATCGCGGATGTCGAGATAGACGAACGTCACACGCCCGGCCCAATCGGCCTTGGGAAAACGGGGAAGCGTATAATCGGCGCCGATGACGGTGATGTTGCGCGACACCAGTTCCTCGCAGATGGCGGAACCGACGAAGCCGCAGGCACCGGTGACGTGAACGACAAAGCTCGGTAATCGATCCGTCATTGTGCAAGCGTCGCATAGTGACTGCGAAGTGCCTCGGCGATTTCCGTTGCCGCGAATGAACCATCTTCACCTACGCTTCGCGATGCTGCTGCGGCTTTGGCCGCAAGTTCTGCTGCTTGATTGCGGCGTAGATCCGCAAGCCTGCCGCGCCGATAGCGCTCAACCCCATCGACCATGGTCATCAGCACGTCCGAGCCACGTCCTCGCGCGATAACTGCGCCGAGTAGATCGGTATCCTGATCCAGATAGGTGCCGCGAAGTCGGGAGAGGTCCAGGGCCACGAGATCAGCCTTCATGCCGAGCGCCAGTCGACCGACATCGGTGACGAATATGGCGCGGGCACCCGCATCGGTTCCCATCAAAAATGTCGCGGCTCCATCGGACTTGCCTGCTGCCACATTACCGCGCGCCAGCAGGCCGCCAAGCCGCAATTCGGAAAGATAGTCCTCATTGTCTTGAAATGCGCAATTGTCGGTACCGAGCGCAACATCAAGTCCTTTAGCCCTCCAGCGGGCGATGTCGGGAGGGCCGTTGCCAAGCCGCATGTTGGAGCCGGGATTGCTGACGATGACAAGACCCACCCTGGTCGCATCGTAAATGTCGCTTTCAGTCGCCTGAGCGAAATGAGCAGCGCTTGCAGGTGTTTCGAATACGCCTAGCGATTGCAGGCGATTGAGCACGCCTTCCGGATAGAGGATTTTTGCGCAAGCTGCCTGAGCCGGCGATTCCAGTAGGTGAAAGTGTAGTCCGAGACCACGACGCGCCGCGTCTTCGGCCAGCGATCGCCACGCCGCATCGCTGACCCATTGAGGACCGGCGGGGCCGTAGGCCAGAGTGATGGTCGGATGTCCGGCAAACTCTTCGCAAAGCCGCGCCATCAGGTCGATTGTTGCTTCCAGCTGCAGCCATGCCGGACGTTCCGATTGCAGCAGCGCTTGCGCAACTGCTGAAAGACCAGCTTTGAAGACGCTCTCGTCAGCAGGCGGATAGACAAGGCTGCCGCGATCGGCGTAACCGACGCATACCGTCGCGCGCAGGCCGGTTTCGAGATAGGCGCGGATGGATGCGCGCAGTTCGGCTTCATAATTGCCGGAGGCATAGCTGTAGTTGGCGTGCAACGTCGCGGTAACGCCGTTTGCCAGCATTTCTTCCGCTGCGAGCAGGGTCAATGCGTAGGCATCCGGCGCACCGCGACTACGCCGGCGAGCTATCCATGGCTCAAGATGATCATCGCGATAGCCAAGCTGGACCTGGCTGAGGCCACGGCCATGCTGATGGGCGTTGACGAAACCCGGTAACAGGATCGCATCGTGAAATTGCTCCCGCTCTGACGACATGTGTCGGGCGGCAAGATCGGCGGACAATCCGATATCCACGATCCGTCCGCCTTCGATGGCGACCGCGCCCTTTTCGATCATGGTGATGCCAACCGCAGCTTCTGCTGCCGCTACCACGAAATCTGCCTCGAGCAACCGCATATTCAGAACAACTGGCGGGGCAGCCAAAGCGCCATTTCCGGCCACGCGATAAGCACACCGGTGAAGGCGAGCATGAGGAGCACGAAAGGTGTTGCGCCACGGATGACGTCAATGATCGAGCCTTGGCCGCGCACACCCTGCACCACATAGAGGTTCATGCCGATTGGCGGGGTGATGAGACCGATTTCCATCATCAGCACCAGAAAGATGCCGAACCAGACCGGGTCGATGCCCAGATGCACGATAAGCGGAAAGACGACCGGCAGCGTGGCAATCATCATCGACAGCGTTTCCATGAAACAACCGAGAACAAGATAAAAAACGATCAGCAACAGCAGGATTTCGACGGGACCTGCGCCGAATTGCGAGACGAAGGCGGTCAGCGCCTGAGGCACCCCAAGGACGCCGATCACGAAATTAAGGAACTGCGCACCGACCATAATAAGCAGGATCATGGCTGAGATGCGCACTGTCGAGATCATCGCTTCATGCATCAATGTGATGGTGAAGCGACGCTTGGCGATAGCGACCGCGATTGAGCAGACCACACCAATCGCGGCGGATTCCGTCGGGGTGGCCCAGCCGGCATAGATCGAACCCATGACCACGACGAAGATGACGAAAGGCGGGAACATGTCCATAAGGCTTGCCATCTTGTCCGCGAAGGGACGATCCGGAAGAGTGGGGCCAGACAGGTCGGGCTTCAACACGCAGATCACTACGATCAGCATCATGAAACAGGCTGTCAGAAGAAGGCCCGGTATGATGCCGGCGGCAAACAGCTGGCCGATTGAAGTATTCGTCATAGACCCGTAGATGATCATGTTGATCGATGGCGGAATGAGGATCCCGAGTGTTGCGCCAGCTGCGATCGAGCCCGTCGTCAGCCGGTCGTCATATTTCCGTTCCTTGAGGATCGGGAGCGCAACCGTGCCAATGGTGGCGGCCGTTGCGACCGAAGAACCTGAGACAGCGGCGAAGACGGCGCTTGCGCCGATATTCGAGTGCAGAAGTCCTCCTGGCAACTTGCGCATCCAATCAGACAGGCAGCGATAGAGACCGTCCGCCACACCTGATCGGACGAGAATTTCGCCCAGGAAGACGAAGAGAGGGATGGCGGTCAGAATGAAATCGTTCTGGCCGCTCCACATCTGATTGCCGAAGCCGAGCAGGGTCGGCCAGCCGAGGAAGGCCCAGGCGCCGACGAATGCGGTGAGGAAAAGCGCGACGGCTACAGGCAGGCCGATCAGCATCAGCCCAAGCATAACGAGAAAACCGATTGAGGCTCCAAAAATATCGATCATCAGTGAAAGGCCTCCGAATTGTCGCTGATCTCGATACGTTCCTCTTCGATGATTTCGTCGAGTGTCTTGATGCCGTAGAAGCGGTTTAGGCTGCGTTGGTTTTTCATGGCCAGCAGCGTGGCATGCAGGGCAATAAGCGTTGAGGTGATGCCGAAGACCACAAGACCGGCGGCCCAAAGTAATTGTGGCATCCAGAGTGGTGTCATCAGAGGCGTTCCCGAAAGCGAACCAAACTCGAGGCTTTCGGACAATGCAGCCCCACTGCGCCAAGCGATGAATGCAGCCATCAGTGCCACACACCAGCAGGATATCAGGTTCAGTATAACCTGCGGTCCAGTGCCGACGCGCTCCACAATGATTTCAACACGGGTATGGGCTCGTTCCAGAAGCGCGTAAGAAAAACCGAACGCAGCCAGGATCGCCAGGACATAGCCGCCATATTCGTCAGAGCCCTGCAGTGAAAAGTTGAAAGCCGAGCGCATCACCACCTCGGCTGTAATCAGAAGTGTCAGGCCCAGCAGCATGTAGCCGGCGATCAGTGCGATCAGTCGCGCGATTGGCATCAGAGACCGCGTCAGCGGATTATCGGTGTTCGTCATGTGAAGCGGTCCCAGGGGAATGGACGGAAAGAGGCGAAGGGCAGTCCAGATGAACAGCCCTCCGCTTGTGGAGCTACTTGATCGTCAGGCCGGCTGCTGCACCGGCCGTCTTGTTCCAAGTTTCCGAGCAGGTTGCATCGACCTTGTTGCAGGTTTCCTTCCAGATCGGCAGGACGGTGTTTTCGGCTACGTCCTTGATTTTCTGGCGGTCGCTATCACTGATCGCAACAAGCTTCATGCTGAACTTTTTATGGTTGGCGCAGCTTGCTTCGCCGGTATTGCAAGCGACGGCATCGTCATTGGCGGTGGTGGCCAGGTCCCACAGCTTGTCTTCCAGCGCCTTGAACTGCGTCATAAGCGCGGTCTGCTGCTCGGATGACAGCTTCTTCCATGTGTTGAGGTTCATGAAATGGCCCTGTATCGAACCCGAAACGGAAAGCGGCAGCAGATAGGACGTTACTTCCGGCCAATTGCCTGTGTTACCTGAAGTCGGCGAGGTCACGCCGCAGGAGGCGACACCACGCTGGAGGGCAGGATAAACTTCCGAGAACTGTAGCGTGACCGGTGTAGCGCCAAAGCTCTCAAGCATTGCGGACATTGATGGCGTGAAGGAGCGAACCTTCAGACCTTTGAGGTCGGCAAGTTCCTTGATTTCCTGGTTGCAGTAGAAAACCTGAGGTCCAAATGGCCAAAGGGTCAGAACCTTGGCATTGAACTTCTGCTGCAAGCGCTGGTCGAAAGCGTCGCGATAGGCATCCACTACCTTGCGAAGCGACGGCATGTCGGTGGCAACGCCGATAAGGTCAACGCCCTCAAAGAAGGGATCGTCGCGAGAAGCCATGCCGATTTGCACCGACATGACGTCGAAGGAGCCGCCACGCAGCATGCGCAGGGCATCTGGAGCCTTTACTCCGACGACATCCATCGGATTGTAGTTGACCGCAAGATCGACGCCGGAGGCTGCGGGCAACCCCTCAAAGAAGGAGCGTTCGATATCAACTTGCTTGTTGTTTTGTGAGAAATTGCCCGCCACGCGCAGTGGCGTCTGAGCAGTTGCTGCCGTGACAGAAGCAATTAGGCCTGCTGCCAGCAATGGAGCGAAAAGAGTATTGCGCATCAAGAACCCCTTTTTTGAATTCATTTATTGCAAGAGTGTTGCAGATAAAAAACCTGTCGCCAACTGCAAATCGTATTTGAATGCGGAAAAAATAGCGCCGAGCCAGAGATGGCTAAAAAATAATCATTTAAGCAGAATTTTATGCAAAAAAGCCAGCAATTGCGGGATCTGTCGGCGATATGGCGGGTAGTTTTATCTTGCGTTTAATGGCCTTCTTCGGTGATAAAAGGAGAGGACATGGCGCTCAACCCGTGCTCGATCAGCTGGGGTGCGCTGATTGCGAGCGCGTGCGATGACTGTGGATATAGCGAGATTTTGAATGCAAAATAGCAGTAGTGATATCCGGCGAACGATTATCGGAATGTTGACGCCCTCATCCAATACCGTTGTCGAGCCCTTCACCTGCGCGTTGGCGCAGCCGCTCTTTCCGCAGGTAAGCGTGCATTTTAGCCGTTTCCGAGTAGTGCGCATTGCGCTGGACAGCGATTCCGACCAACAGTTCGAGCTCGATCCCATCTATCAGGCGGCCGAGCTTCTGATGGATGCCAATCCCGATGTGATTGCCTGGAACGGTACGTCTGCAAGTTGGCTGGGTTTTGATAAGGACGAAAAGCTATGCGCTACCTTGCAACAGCGTTTCGGTGTAAAGGCGACGAGCGCAATCCTCAGCCTCAATCGCTTAATCGAAAAGCTGGGTGTGAAGCGGCTCGGACTTGTGAGTCCTTATACTGACGACGTGCAGCAGAAGATCATTGCCAATTATCGCGAGATCGGCGTCGAAACCGTGGCCGAGAGCCATTCGGGACTTTCGGAGAATTTCGCCTTTGCGCAGGTCACCGAGGTGCAAATTGCTGAAATGTGCCGAGATGTCGCGAAGTCGAAACCCGATGCGATCGTGATTCTATGCACCAATATGCGCGGCCCGATGATCGCGGCTGAGCTCGAGCGGGAGCTTGGTATTCCGGTACTCGACTCGGTTGCTTTCACCCTTTGGGGCTGCCTTGACGAAACAGGTGTGCCGATGACGGCGCTTTCCAAATACGGCAGGATGTTTGCGGTCTGATGCGGCTTCATGTCCCGCAACAGTTTGCAATATACCGGAAATGATCAATGAGCGCAGACATACAAACCGCTCCGACCCTACGCGACGACGAGACACTGGACGATACCACGGCCGGTGGCTCATCAACGCTGCACGACAATTTGCTGGCTGGCCTGCGTGCCATGTTCATGGCGAGTGAACTTCCGGATGGATCTCGCATACCAGAGGCAGAACTATGCCAGCGTTTCGGGGTCTCACGCACGCCCCTCCGCGAGGCGCTGAAGGTGATGGCTGCAGAGGGATTTGTCATCCTGCGGCCCAATCGAGGTGCGATTGTGGCGCCGATCGACCCGGAAGAAGTCGGGCCGCTCTATGAGTTCAAAGGGGCATTGGAGCGGCTGATCGGGCTGACGGCGGCCGAGCGTGCAACAGATGAAGAGATCGCAGCGCTTGAGGTACTCCATCTTCAGCTAAATGAAGCGCTCAGTGCCAGTAGGCACGACGATTACACACATCTGAATTACCGATTTCACCGAGGCCTCGCTCAGGCTACACGCAATCCTTTGTTGATCCAGAATTATGAAACGGTTCAGCAGAGGATTTGGCGCTACCGCTTCCTGGTTAACGAGCACGACAGAAGACTGCAGCAATCCTTCGCCGAACATGAGCGCATTTTGACTGCACTTAAGGCGCGCACGCCCCTCGATCTCGCCGAGCGGCTGGAATCGCACAGCCGTCTGACCGGCCAGGCAATGCTTGCCGTCGTTGCAAGCAGGAAACTCGAAACGGCATCAGAGAACGCGAATAAACGCCGCGCTCCCGCAAGGCGATCACCCAATCCCATCGATACGGAGCAAGCCTGAACATGTATGACACCATCATCAAGGGAGGCCGTGTCGCTACGGCATCCGATGTCTTCACTTGTGACATTGCTATCCGTGATGGCAAGATCGCAGCACTCGGCACGGATCTTGGAGAGGCTCGGGATGTGATCGATGCTGGCGGTCGCTGGGTCCTGCCCGGCGGTATAGATAGCCACGTCCATATCTCCCAGCCCTCGGGCGAAGGCATCGTCATGGCGGATGATTTCGAAAGTGCGACGCGTTCCGCCGCAATCGGTGGCAACACTACAATCCTGCCTTTTTGCCTGCAGGAAAGCGGGAAGTCGCTACGTACGGCGATCGAGGCATACCATGCCAAGGCTGAAGGCCAGTGCTACATTGATGTGTCATTTCACATGATCATTTCAGATCCAACTCCGCAGGTTCTCGGTCAGGAACTACCTGCACTGGTACGCGACGGCTATACATCCTTCAAAATCTTCATGACCTATGACGGTCTCGCACTCAGCGACCTCGATATCATGCGGGTCATGGCGGTTGCCAAAGAAACCCGTGCCTTAGTGATGGTCCACGCAGAAAATTATGACATCATCCGCTATCTGACCCAGCAGTTCGAGACCGAGGGCAAGACGGCTCCGAGATATCACGCCTCTTCCCGTCCGAAGATCGCTGAGAGGGAGGCGACATATCGCGCGATCTCGCTCGCCGAACTGTCGGATGTTCCGCTGATGGTCGTGCATGTTTCCAACCGCGAGACGATGGAGGAAATCCGGCGTGCTCGGCAGCGCGGACTGCGAATCTACGGTGAGACCTGCCCCCAATATCTGGTACTGACCGAAAGCGATCTCGACGGACTCAACATGGAGGGCGCGAAGTATGTTTGTTCACCACCACCACGTGACGTAGACAGCCAGAATGCCTGCTGGGAAGGGCTGCAGCAAGATGTCTTCACGGTATTTTCCTCCGATCATTGTCCTTTCCGCTACGATGATCCGCAGGGCAAGCTCACGCCCAAAGGGCGGACAAGCTTTCGATGGGTGCCAAACGGCATTCCGGGTGTTGGTGCGCGTCTGCCGATCCTTTTTTCGGAGGGCGTCATGAAGGGTCGTATAGACATCAATAAATTCGTAGCGGTCACTTCGACAAACCACGCCAAGACCTATGGTCTTTATCCGCGCAAGGGTACGATCGCCGTCGGCGCCGATGCAGACATCGCAATATGGGATCCCGAACTCAGACAGGTTCTGACCCATTCCATGCTGGATGACGGCTCTGACTACACGCCTTACGAGGGGCTTGAAGTAACCGGTTGGCCTATATTGACGATGGTGCGAGGCAAGATCGTCGTGCGTGACGGACAGCTCGCGGCTGAAAAGGGGGGCGGAACCTATCTGCCACGCGACATCAGCAGTTATGCCTGAAGTCACACCTAAGTACGCGCTCTTACAGGCCACTCTGTTTCGTTGGCTGATTTTATGGTTTAACCCATCACCCACCGTGTTAATGTACACGGGCAGAACGAAGGCTGCCTGACATTCGCTAGAGATTTCAATGTTTTGCCATGATCTTTTACAAAGGGTCGAAGGTTCAAATCTCTTCAAGAGCGGCAATCAAGTTTCTCGTTTTGCGCACACGGTGTTGCCTTCGGTCAGACCGATATCAATCAGATCAACCGAGGTTTTCGAGCGTAACTCGGAGGGGGCTAGTGCTGCGTTTGCCGCCCTACGGCCAATCTCCAATAGGGGTACCTCAATGGTGGTCAACCGTGTTGTGAGTGAATGCAAAAGCGCTGTTCCGTTAAAGCCATTGACCGAGATATCGTTTGGGACGTCAACCGTTGTCTCAAGCAGGTAGCGAAGGCCGCCGATCGCCATGGCGTCGTTGAGGTAGTGAATTGCCTGCGGCATTTCTCCTTTGGCGATGAGCGATTTTGTTAATGAGTAGCCGGTCTCCGTGCTGCGGGGCAGCTGCGGATCAGTCACCAACTCCAGGCTGGCGCCGTGTGTCGCCAGAGAATTGCCGTACCCCTCAAGCCTTGAGGCCGCACAGAGATCTTGAGATAGTTGAGATCCGATGTATGCACAGCGGGTCAGGCCGGCGTTGATGAAGCTCTCGGCCGCCAACCGGCCGGCGCTCAAATGCGAAAAGCCTACTGTGGCATCAAGGTCCGGTTTGTCGCCATCCCACAACTGCACGGCCCTTACGCCAGACCGGCGCAGCAGACGCTTGGTGCGTTCGTCGCGCGCAATGCCTCCTGTCAAAATGAGGGCAGCCGGCTTCATCGTTAGCATCATGTGGACGATGCGAAGCTCGTTCGCTGGGTCGAAGAAACTTTCCCCAATAAATGCGGTGTATCCCTTTTTGTTCAGGACCTCATTTATGCCAGCCAACACGCCGGCGAAGACCTGATCGCCGATCGAGGGAATAACAATTCCGATCAGCGAGCTCGTTTGCGAAGACAGTGAGCCAGCCAAGCGGTTTGGAACATAGCCCAGTTCATCGGCAATGCGGGAGACCCGGTCGCGCGTTTCACTGGCGATACGGCCTGTTCCACGCAGCACTTTTGAGACCGTCATGCTGCTGACGCCGGCGGCCTTGGCAACGTCGGCGATCGTGATCGTACGGGGGAAATGCGGGACTTGACTCATAGCAATGTTATCGATACCAATTTGGGTTAACGATAACCCATTGTAGGGTTTGACGCAACGAGTCTTCGGGGAGGAGGATCTCATGCGACGTCTGTTCCAGGCGATCTGGTCGATGATCGACATCCTTATGGCGGTCATTCTCGCAGCCATGATTGCGCTTGTCTTCGCCAATGTGGTTCTGCGCTACGGCTTCTCCTCGGGCATACGACAGTCGGTCGAGTTGGCCCGATTATGGTTCGTCTGGATCGTCATGCTGGGTGCTGCCGTCGTTCTGCGCCGTGGCGAGCATCTTGCCGTTGCCGAGTTTTCCGAAGCGCTGATGCCGAGAGCCGTTCCGATCCTGCGCCGGCTTTGCTGGGTCGTAGTCATGGTTGCTGTTGGCATGCTGTTCATCGGCGCGCTCAACCAGACCATGGCGAACTGGAACAACCTGTCGCCTCTGACAGGGCTGCCGTCCGGTCTCTTTTACCTCGCGGGCGTCGTCTCGTCTGTTTTGATGGCCTCGATCGCCATCGTTCGCTTCATCGATCCGATGAGCATAGATGCTCGCATTGCAGAGGATACCAAGGAATGACTCTTATCCTGTTCCTCGGCGTTCTGTTCGTCGCGATCCTTGCGGGGCTTCCCGTCGCCTTTGCTCTCTTGCTTTCCGCCATGGCGCTCATGCTGCATCTGGGCACGTTCAGCCCCGATATCCTGGCGCAGGGTCTGATCAACGGTGTCGACAGCTTCCCCCTGCTCGCCATCCCCTTCTTCCTTGTGGCCGGGGAGGTGATGTCCAAGGGCGGGCTGTCGGAGCGCATCGTTCGTCTCGCGATGACGCTTGTCGGCCACAAGCGCGGTGGCCTTGGCTATGTTGCCATTCTGACCGCGATCGTTCTGGCAGGACTGTCAGGATCAGCCGTTGCCGATGCGGCAGCCCTGGTGGCGATCCTCTATCCCATGATGCGCAAGGCCGGTTATCCGGAAGGTCGAAGCCTCGGCCTGCTCGCTTCGGGTGGCATCATCGCGCCGATCATTCCGCCTTCCCTGCCGCTGATCTTGATCGGCGTTGCCGGCAATATCTCGATTGCCAAGCTGTTCATGGCCGGTATTGCGCCGGGGTTGATGATGGGGCTGACGCTGATGGCAGTCTGGTCCTTCATCATGCGCAACGAGCAGATCGACACGCTGCCGAAGGCGAGCGGCAAGGAGCGGTTGGCCGCGCTGAAAGACGGTATCTGGGCGCTGCTGTTGCCGGTGATCATCATTGGCGGCATTCGTTCGGGTGCCTTCACGCCGACCGAGGCCGCAGTCGTTGCCGCCGTCTATGCAATCCTCGTGTCCACCTTCGTCTATCGCGCCCTGACTTGGAAGATCCTTTTTGAAGTGCTGGTGACGGCTGGTCGGTCGACAGCCATGGTCATGTTCCTGGTCGGTGCAGCCATGGTTGCCGCCTGGCTGATCACGGTCGCACAGTTGCCTCAGCAGCTTGCCGAAACGCTGCAGCCGCTGATCGACAGCCCGAGGCTTCTGATGCTGGTGATCATGCTGATCGTGCTGGCCGTCGGCATGGTGATGGATCTGTCTCCGACCGTTTTGATCCTGGTGCCACTGTTCATGCCTGTCGTGAAGATGGCGGGCATCGATCCGGTCTATTTCGGACTTATGTTCATCCTCAACTGCTCGATCGGCCTTTTGACGCCACCGGTCGGGACCGTCCTCAACGTCATCTGTGGGGTCGGACGCGTCCCGATGAGCGTGGCCGTGCGCGGTGTGACACCGTTCCTGCTCGCCTACGCGGCTTTGCTCGGCCTTTTCATCATCTTTCCGCAACTCATTACCGTTCCCGCCAAGTTCCTTGGCGGCTGAGACTTCACAACAGGGAGGAGCCTGACATGAAAATCTTGAAAGTGCTTGGACTAGCAACCGCAATCGCCTTTACCGGGGTTTCCGCGCATGCCGAAACAGAGCTGAAACTTGCTCATGCCGCGCCCGATACCGATCTGCAGCAGACCCTCTCCGTCTTCTTCAAGGAGCAGGTCGAAGCGCGCACGAACGGCTCGGTCAAGGTCACCATTTTCCCCCAGGGGCAACTCGGCAACGACCAGGCGATGATCGATGGTGCCCGTTCCGGCATCATCGACATCGTCATGACGGGCCTCAACAACCTGACCGGTCTGGTGCCGGATGCCGGTGCCTTTGAACTGCCCTTCATGTTCCCCAACCGGGAACTTGCCTACAAGGTCCTAGACGGGGAAGTCGGGCAGGGCGTTTCGGCCCAGTTCACCCAGCATGGCCTGAAGATGCTCGGCTATCCGGAAAACGGCTACCGCAACATGACCAACAATCGCGGTCCCATCCGCGTGCCGGCCGATGTTTCCGGGCTCAACATGCGCGTCAACAACTCCAAGGCCCTGAACGACATGTTCGCGGCACTCGGCGCCAATCCGACGCAGTTGCCGGTCGCCGAACTCTACACAGCGCTTGAGACGGGTGTGGTCGATGCGCAGGATCATCCGATCGGCATCGTCCTGTCCTTCAAGTTCAATGAAGTGCAGAAGTATCTGAGCATGACGCAGCATGCCTATTCGGCGCTGGCGCTCGCCATCAACGATGCCAAGTTCAACGGCCTGACCGCCGATGAGCAGAAGGTGATCCTTGAAGTTGCCGCCGAGGCTGTTGCCATGCAGCGCAAGCTCGCACAGGAGAAGGAGGCATCGATGATCGCCGAGCTCCAGGCTGCCGGCATGGAGGTCAACACGGATGTCGACGCTGCGGCCTTCCAGGCTGCGGTCAAGTCGGTCTGGGATGGTTATACCGCCGCCAATGGCGATGCAGTCGTCAATGCTGTGCTGGCAACCCAAAAGTAACGGATTGAAAATTGGCGAAGAGAAAGGGCGCATAATCAGCGCCCTTTTTCATGCCATTACGGGCTCGATTGGCGACGCATCAGGATCGGTTCAAGAGCAATGGTCGCGGGGCCTGCCTGCGTGCCATCGAGAACATCAAGGATGAGCTCGGCCGCGCGTTTGCCGATTTCACGGGGCAGCGGGTTTATAGTGGTGAGCGACGGCACGCAGATCCCAGCGATCTCGTAGTCGCCGAAGCCGGCGACGGCGATCTGTCCAGGGACATTCACGCCGCGCCTCTGACATTCCGTCAGGGCGCCAAAGGCTGACAGGTCGGACACGCAGATGACGGCTTGTGTGTCCGGCAGCGTGTCCAACAATCGGCCCATGGCGTCTGCGCCTTCTCTCATGGAAATGGGCGGTGTGCCGGCCGCGATCAGTCGATCGGGATCCAGACCGTGTGCCTGCATGGCCGCGATGAAGCCCGCCCGGCGATCCGTGCCACGGGTGTCACGGTCGGCATCGCCGCCGATAAAGGCAATTCGGGTGATCCCGACCGAGACGAAGTGGTCGACCATTGAGCGAACCGCAGCCGCGTTGGAGAAGCCGACGACATGGCCGACGGGATTGTCGGGCAGATCCCAGGTCTCGATGACAGGTATGCCTGCATTTTCCAGCAGACGCCGCGTCCGCGGGGTGTGGCGCCCGCCCGTCACGACGATCGCTTCCGGGCGGCGGCGAAGCAACTGTTCGACCAGTCGCTCTTCTTCCTGGATGTCATAATCCGTATAACCGAGCAGGATCTGCAGGCCGCGCTCCTTCAGCCCCTCGGACAGTCCGCGCACGGTATCGGCGAAGTTGGCATTGTTGATCGATGGGATCGTCACGGCGACAAAATCGGTGCGCTGCGAACGCAGATTGGACGCCGTGCTGTCAAAGACGTAGCCGAGGCTGTCGGCGGCTTCGAGGATGGCACTGCGCGTTGCGTCGCTCACGGAGGCGTCACGCTTGAACGCCCGGCTCACCGTCATGGGCGAGACGCCCGCAAGGCGGGCGACGTCGGCCATGGTCGGTGCTTTGCGGGGCGTGCTCATACCATTTTGTTATCGTTATCTCTGGCGAAAATCCAGTCTCTGCAGGGTTAGATCACAGGGGCGTGTATTCATGCGCCGTTGTGACGTGATGATGGATCGAGCCAGTGAAGAAGCGCTCCAGGACGGACTCGGTCGCGGCCCTCGCCTCGGTGCGAACGTGGCTCGCAAGGGCTGCGTCTACGCTCGGCAGATCTGGATAGCTGATGGCGAGGATCATCGGATATTCCGGTGCGCCGTCATCGCGACTTTCGGCGAAGGTGACGCGGACGGAGAGGGCGCCGGGGAACTGGCGCCATTTCGGCAGGATTTCGGCGAGGACGGCGGCGCGGAAAGCCTCCGTCTGTCCTTCATGGATCTTGCCGTCGAACAATGCGTAGCGGGTGATCATGGGGCAATCTCCTTGTTGGGTCCCTTGAAATATTCCATCAATGCGGCCTGGTCCTCGCCGCCGAGGCCGGCGGCTGTCAGCATGCGGTGGACTTCGGCGCAGATCGCTGTCAGCGGCATCGAGGTGTGCGTGAGCCTCGCCAGATCCTGGGCGGCGTTGAGGTCCTTGACCATGTTGTCGATGCGCCCGGTGCGGCGGTAATCCCTGCTGGCGAAGCGCGGCATGTATTCCTGCAGAAGTGCGCTGTCGGCGCGGCCACCTTTGAGCGCCTGCGGAATCTTCTCGACATCGACGCCGGCTGCTTCGGCGAGGGCGGTTGCCTCGGCCACAGCCAGGAAGCCGAGGCCGCAGAGCACCTGATTGATCATCTTGGTGGTCTGTCCAGCACCTGGACCGCCCATATGGGTCTGGTTTCCGGCGAGCTTCGACAGGATGCCCTGCGTTTCCTGCACGTCGGCTTCGGCGCCGCCCTGCATCAGGGTCAGCTGGCCAATCGCGGCCTTCGGAATGCCGCCGGACAGAGGGCTGTCCACCCAGCGCAAGCCACGGGTCGCGCCTTCTGTCGCGAGTGCTTTTGTCGTCTCCGGGTCGATCGAGGACATGTCGATGATCAGCGTGCCGGGCTTGGCCCCTTCGGCAACGCCCTGCGGCCCGAAGACGGCGGCGCGGACGATGGCTGCCGAGTTAAGCGAGAGGATAACGGCCTTGGCCTGGCTTGCCGCATCTGCTGCCGACGAAGCTGCAGCGGCACCCTTTGCGACAAGGGCTGCAATCTTTTCTGGGTCACGATCGTAGACGATCAGGTCCGTTCCGGTCTCTGTGAGGCGGGCGCCGATGGCACCGCCCATGGCACCGGCCCCGATGAGGGCGATCTTGTTGGTCATTGCGGGCTTCCTCCGAGATTAGACAGGACCTCGCCGACGATATTTGCCATCGGTTGGTCGATCGTCACTTCGATGGCTTCGTCCGGCCCTGGCTTTTCCAGGGTCGCGAACTGGCTGTCGAGCAGTGACAGGGGCATGTAGTGGCCGGCGCGGGAGGCCATGCGCGATGCAATGAGATCGCGGTCGCCCGCGAGATGGACGAATGTCACCTCTCCGCCAGCGCCAGCGCGAATTCTGTCGCGGTAAACGCGCCGAAGCGCAGAGCAGCCGATGATCAGCGGCGCCTCGCTTCTCAGTGTGTCGGCAATCCGATCGAGCCAGGGCCAGCGGTCGTCATCGTCAAGCGGAATACCTGCCCGCATCTTCTCGACGGCTTCGGTGCTGTGGAGATCGTCGCCGTCGCGGTATGGGATATCAAGCTGTTCGGACAGAGCGGCGCCGACGCTCGACTTGCCGCAGCCTGCCACGCCCATGATGACCAGACGCAAGCTCATAGCGATGCCGTGATCCCGCCGTCGACATAAAGGATATGTCCGTTGACGAAGCTGGATGCATCGGAAGCGAGGAAGATGCATGCGCCCTGCAATTCCTCGACCTTGCCCCACCGGCCGGCCGGCGTGCGTTTTTCGAGCCAGGCCGAGAAGGTCGGGTCGGCGACGAGAGCTGCATTCAGCGGCGTGTCGAAATAACCGGGTGCAATCGCGTTGCAGTTCAGGCCGTGCTTGGCCCAGTCGGTGGCCATGCCCTTGGTCAGGTTGCCGACCGCGCCCTTGGTCGCGGTGTAAGGGGCAATCGAGGGGCGGGCGAGTGCGGTCTGGACGCTGGCGATATTGATGATCTTGCCGCGACCACGGGTGATCATGTGGCGGGCAACGGCCTGGCCGACATGGAAGACGCTGGCGATATTGGTCTGCAGCAGGCGCTCAAAAGCGTCGGCGGGGAAGTCTTCGAGTGGTGCGCGATGCTGCATGCCGGCATTGTTGACGAGGATGTCGATGCCCTTGCCGGAGGCCTCGTAGGCATCGACGGTCGCGCGCACAGCATTGTGGTCCGTCGCATCGAAAGCGAGCTGGTCGGCACCCTCGATCCGTGCGGCCGCATCCTTGAGTTTTGCCTCGTCGCGGCCGTTGAGGACGATCTCGGCGCCGGCAGCCTTGAGACCCTCTGCCAGCGCAAAGCCGATCCCTTGCGAGGATCCGGTGATCAGAGCGCGCTTGCCCTTCAGGTCGAACAGGTTCAGTGCCACGGTTTACTCCCTTCAGTTTCGCTCTCGACAAGCGTCGGATGATTTGTATATGTTATCGATAACAATCGAAAGTCAAGCATCCCTGGGGAGAGACATCATGACCAAGCCCGATATCCTGCAGATGGGTCCTTATCCGGACTGGGACCAGGTGCCGCTGGAGCAAAGCTTCCAGATGCATCGCTACTTCGAGGCTGACGACAAGGCTGCCTTCCTGGCCGAGGTCGGGCAGAAAATCCGGGGTATCGCGACCCGTGGCGAGCTCGGCGCCAATGCACAGACGATCGCAGCCTGCCCGAATCTCGAAGTCATCTCGGTCTATGGCGTCGGCTTTGATGCGGTCGACCTCGGCGCGTGCCGGGAGCGTGGAATCCGCGTTACGAATACGCCCGACGTGCTGACGAACGATGTCGCCGATCTCGGGGTCGCGATGATGCTGGTCCAGTCGCGTGGGATGATCGGTGCTGAAACCTGGGTGAAAGACGGGTCCTGGGCGGCCAAGGGTCTCTATCCCCTGAAGCGTCGCGTCTGGGGACGCAGGGCAGGGGTGCTCGGCCTTGGGCGGATCGGATTCGAGGTTGCCAAACGCCTAGCCGGCTTCGACATGGAGATTGCCTATAGCGATGTCTCGGCCAAGGATTTCGCCAAGGATTGGAAATTCATCGCCGATCCTGTAGCACTCGCAGAGCGTTCGGACTTCCTCTTTGTCACGCTGGCAGCTTCGGCTGCGACCCGGCATATTGTCGGTGCCAAGGTGATCGAGGCGCTCGGGCCCGAGGGCATGCTGATCAATATCAGCCGCGCCTCCAACATCGATGAAGAAGCCCTGCTGGAAGCGCTTGAGACGGGCAAGCTTGGCTCGGCAGCCCTCGATGTCTTCGAAGGCGAACCCAATCTCAATCCGCGCTTTCTGTCGCTGCCGAATGTGTTGCTGCAGCCCCATCATGCCAGCGGGACCATCGAGACTCGAAAGGCGATGGGCAAGCTCGTCCGCGACAATCTCACCGCGCATTTCGCCGGTGAAGCCCTCCTCACTCCGGTGCTCTGATGAAAGCCATCGTCATTCATGCCGCCCGTGATCTCCGGATCGAAGATCGCCCTGTGGAAGACCCGCAAGCCGGCCAGCTGCGGCTGAAGCTCGCGACAGGCGGGATCTGCGGTTCGGATCTGCACTATTACAATCACGGCGGCTTCGGCGCGGTGCGGCTGAAAGAACCCATGATCCTTGGCCATGAGGTCTCGGCTCGTGTCGAGGCGATCGGGCCCGGTGTCTCCGGCTTCGAGATCGGGCAGCTTGTGGCCGTTTCGCCCTCTCGGCCCTGCGGCCAGTGCCGCTATTGCGGCGAGGGACTGCAGAACCAGTGCCTCAACATGCGTTTTTACGGCAGCGCCATGCCCTTCCCGCACATTCAGGGCGCTTTCCGCGAAAGCCTGGTGGCGGATGCCTATCAATGCGTCGATGCGACGGGGCTTTCTGCCGGCGAGGCGGCGATGGCCGAACCGCTGGCGGTCACCCTGCATGCCACGACGCGAGCGGGCAGCCTGTTCGGCAAGCGGGTCCTCGTGACCGGCTGCGGACCGATTGGCGTGCTCTCGATCCTCTCCGCACGACGCGCTGGTGCTGCCGAGATCGTTGCCACCGATCTCTCCGATTTCACGCTGGCGCTGGCCGCAAAGGTCGGGGCTGACAGGGTGATCAATACGGCGAATGAGCCGGATGCGCTGTCGGCCTATGCCGGCGACAAGGGCACTTTCGATGTGCTCTATGAGTGCACGGGTGTTGCTGCGGCGCTTGCAGGCGCCATTCCGGCGCTCAGGCCACGCGGGATCATTCTGCAGCTCGGCCTGGGCGGCGATATGACACTGCCCATGATGGCGATCACGGCCAAGGAGCTCGAACTCAGAGGCTCCTTCCGCTTCCATCAGGAATTTGCCATCGGTGTCGAACTGATGCGGAAAGGCTTGATCGACGTAAAGCCGCTGATCACGCATACCGTGTCGCTGGCCGAGGCCGAGAAGGGCTTTCTGCTCGCATCGGATCGGAGCCAGGCAATGAAGGCGCAGATTGCGTTTTCGGCTTAAGTGCGGCGACTGTTCAGGGAGGAGCATGAGCCATGTCGTTTTTTGAAGTCATCGATCCGATCTTCGCCACCTATGTGCTCGGCAATGCGCCGGTAAAGCGGCTGGCGACCGGGTTTGACTGGACGGAAGGGCCGGTGTGGTTCGGCGATGCCGGCTGCCTGCTGTTTTCCGACATTCCCAACAACCGCATCGTCCGCTGGAGCGAGGATGGCGTCACCACCTATCGCCAGCCCTCGAACTTTGCGAACGGCCATACACGAGACCGGCAGGGCCGTCTCGTCAGCTGCGAGCATGGAACGCGCCGGGTGACGCGGACCGAATGGGACGGGTCTATCACGGTTATCGCCGACAGCTATCAAGGCAAGCGTCTCAACAGTCCGAACGATGTCATCGTTGCTCCCGATGATGCCATCTGGTTCAGCGATCCGCATTACGGGATCATGACCAATTACGAGGGCGCAAAGGCAGAGCAGGAGCTGCCCTGTACGGTCTACCGGGTGTCGCCGGATGGCGGCATCGAAGCTGTGATCACCGACATGCAGGGGCCAAATGGCCTCGCCTTTAGCCCCGATGGCAGCCGTCTCTATGTGGCGGATACAGGGCGCATGTTCTCTTCCGATCCGCAGCATATCCGCGTGTTCGACATGGTCGATGGCCGGCCGGTCAATGGGCGGATCTTCCATGTGATTACGCCCGGTTGCGCTGACGGCATGCGGGTGGACTGCGATGGAAACCTCTGGTCCTCCGCGGCTGACGGGGTACACTGTATTGCGCCGGATGGTCACCTGATGGGCAAGATCCTGGTGCCGGAACTGGTGTCGAACCTCTGCTTCGGCGGTCACTCGAAGCATCGGTTGTTCATCACAGCGACCACGAGCCTCTATTCGGTGGTGCTTAACCGTCGCGGCAACCAGACCCCATAAGGAAGGTTTGGTGCCTTAGAGCGTCTCGCCGGGTACCAGCCTTGTCGGCACGAAGGTGACGGTCTGGACTGGTTCGCCCTTTAGCTTGGCCACAAGCGCCTCTGCCGCCGCCTTGCCGATGCTGGTCGTCGGCACGACGGTCGTGGTGAGGCGCTTCTGCAGGATGGATGCTGCCTCCATCCCACCCCAGCCGGCGATGCCGATATCATCGGGCACGCTCAAGCCGCGGGACTGACAGAAGGCAAGACCGCCGATCGCCATCTCGTCATTGTGGAAATAGACGACGTCGAAGTCGTTCTTCCGGCTGAGCAAGGTTTCCAGCCCATAATAGCCGGCATAGAAGCCCGGCGCGTCGTGCAGCATCTCGGCATCGACGAGCGGATGTCCGGCACGGGCGAGCGAGTCGCGAAAGCCTTCGAAACGTGCCTGACCCATGACGTCGGAGCGGGCAAGCGCGCCGACGTAACCCGCCTTGCGCCGGCCGCGCGCCAGGAGGTGCCGGGCCATTTCGGCGCCGCAGTCGGTATGGGAAAAGCCGACGGCCATATCGATCGGGCTGGTGGTCAGATCCCAGATCTCGACGACAGGTACAGCGGCACTGCGCAGGAGCTCAATCGTGCCGGGCGTATGGTGGCGGCCTGAGAGAATGAGGCCCGCAGGACGCCAGCTGACGACCTGTCGGATCCAGGCTTCCTCCTCGATCATCGAATGATCGTTAGCGCCGATGATCAGCTGATAGCCGAGGCGTCCAAGCGCCCGGTCGACGCCATCGAGCACATGCCCGAACAGGCCCGATGTCAGGCGCGGGACACACATGCCGACCAGGGTTTCCGCCTGGTCCGAGCCGAAGGCGGCGGCAAGCCGGTTCGGGACGTAGCCCAGTTGCGCGGCGATCTCCATGACCTTCCGGCGGGTCTGATCGGAGAAGCCCGACCCGTCGCGTAGCACGCGGCTTACCGTCATCTTGGACACGCCCGCGGCCCGGGCGATGTCTTCCAGATTGGCCTTCATCGGGTGCGCCGTCCTCGTGAATCGGCGCTGGTGAGACAGTTCATGTTATCGATAACTTTTTTCTTGACTCGGCAAATGATGCAAGTAGGTTGATTACGTTACCGGTAAACCTGACGCAAGATCTGGATCCGGGCATGGGAGGAGACACAGTATGCAACCGTCCGCAGACGGCCTGCTTTTCGATCGAATCGTGAAGTCCTTCGGTGGCACGCAAGCCCTCAAGGGTGTTTCGCTGAAGGTCGAGCGTGGCGAAATCGTCGCCCTGCTCGGCGAGAACGGAGCCGGCAAATCGACGCTCATCAAGGTCCTCGGCGGCATCCACCGCCCCGACGAGGGCGGCGTCTTCATCGATGGCATTCCTTACGCCCATGAGGCCGGCAAGGCCGGCGGCCAGAAGGTCGCCTTCATCCACCAGGATCTCGGTCTGATCGAGTGGATGAGTGTTGCCGAAAACATTGCCCTGTCGCTCGGCTATGTGAAGAAGGGCCGTCGGATCGATTGGGCTGCGACCGAGGCTCTGGCCGACAAGGCGCTGGCGCTGGTCGAAGCCGATTTTTCAGCAACTGCGCGGGTTTCCAGTCTCGCCCGAACGCAGAAATCCCTGGTCGCCATCGCCCGTGCGCTTGCCGCCGATTGCGATTACCTTGTGCTCGACGAGCCGACCGCCAGCCTGCCAGCCGATGAGGTGGAGCGGCTGTTTGCAGCCCTCCGTCCGCTGAAAGCCCGCGGCGTCGGCATGATCTATGTCAGCCACCGGTTGGATGAGATTTTCCGTATCGCCGATCGGGTCGCCGTGCTGCGCGACGGGCAGATGGTCGGGATGCGTTCGATCGAACATACGACGCCGGAGGAACTGGTTGGTCTTATCGTTGGCAGAAAAGCGCGCGAGATTGCCCGGCCTGCCATTCTTGAAGGGCCGGCGATCCTCAAAGTTTCAAGTCTCGCAACAGGTGCAGTCGGCCCTGTCAGCTTCGAGATCCGGCGCGGCGAGCTGCTGGGTCTCGCGGGCCTTCGCGGGGCCGGTCACGAGGATGTCGGTCGCGCCCTTTTCGGCCTCATCCCGCATGCCGGAAAGATTGTGCTGAACGGCGTTGCGCCAGACTTGAAAGACGCCGGTGCCGCGATGCGCTCGGGCATCGGCCTCGTGGCGCGAGACCGTATTGCCGAAAGTGTCGCGCCGGGACTCTCCATCCGAGAAAACGCGTTTCTAAATCCCTCGGCCACGGGGCGACGTCTGCTCAGTCTGCTGTCGCCTAAGACCGAAGATGAACTCGCCCATGAACTGGGCCGCCGTGTCGGCCTCTCGCCCAATGATCCGACGCTCGCCATCGAGGCGCTGTCGGGTGGCAATCAGCAGAAGGTTGTCGTTGGACGCTGGCTTGATTCTGGTCGCCGGCTGCTGATTGCGGAAGATCCGACCGCCGGCGTCGATGTCGGGGCCAAGGCCGAGATCTATCATCTTCTCTATCAGGCTCTCGCAAGCGGCATGGGCGTCCTCGTTGTGTCCACTGATTTCGAAGAGACTGCCAATATCTGCCATCGCGCCATCGTCTTCAGCCGCGGTCTGCCCGTGGCCGAGCTGAGCGGCGTCGAACTCTCAACCGAATCCCTGATCCAGGCCGCATCGGCCGGTGAAGCCGCCTGAGGACCGCCATGCCCGGTATCCAATCCAACGCTGTTGAACCCACCAAGGACGAATTGCGGGGCCTGTCGCCCGGTCGCAAGCTCGTGCGCCTCGCGCCCACCTATGGTCTCGTCATCCTGATGTTCGGTCTGATCCTGCTGTTCTCGATCCTTTTGCCGACCACATTCCCGACCATGCTTAATGTCAGAGCCATCCTGTCAGACAAGGCGATCATCGCTCTTCTGTCGTTGGCGGCGATGATCCCCATGGTCGCCGGCCGTATCGATCTGACGGTCGGCTACGGCATCGTTCTCTGGCATATTCTGGCGATCAGCCTGCAGACGCTCTACGGCTTCCCCTGGCCGGTGGCGGTTGCCATCGTGCTGGTACTCGGTGTCGTGATCGGCGCGCTCAATGGTCTCCTGGTCGAGGTTGCGCGGATCGACAGCTTTATCGCAACCCTTGGCACGGGCACGATCCTGTACGCCCTCGCGCTCTGGCATACCGGCGGTCGCCAGATGGTTGGCGCGCTTCCAGATGCCTTCTATGCGATCAACGGCACCTTTGTTTTCGGACTCCCGATCACCGCGATCTACGTGCTTGTCATCACGGTCGTACTCTGGGTCGCGCTCGAATACACCCCGGTCGGCCGGTATCTCTATGCGATCGGCGCCAATCAGCGGGCGGCCGAACTCAACGGTATCCCGACGCGCAAGTTCGTCATCGGCGCGTTTGTCACCTCAGGTCTGATGACCGCACTTGCCGGCGTGTTGCTCGCCTCGAAGCTGCGCATCGGCCAGGCCTCCGTCGGTCTGGAATTCCTGCTGCCGGCGCTTGTCGGCGCCTTTCTCGGCTCCACCACCATCAAGCCCGGACGCGTCAATGTCTGGGGCACCATCGTCGGCGTGATGATCCTCGCCGTCGGTATTTCCGGCATCCAGCAATTCGGCGGCAGCTTCTGGGTCGAGCCCCTGTTCAACGGCACGACCCTGCTGATCGCGATCGGGATCGCCGGTTACGCGCAAAGAAAGAAAGGCGCGAAGTCCAAATAAGTCCATTCAGCTACTTTGGGAGGAAACCATGCTGAAGAGAGCCCTAGCCGTATCGATCCTGGCGCTGACGGCCGCCATGCCTGCCTATGCCGACGCGATTTCGGACGCCATGGCAGAAGTTGAGAAATATGCCGGCGAGAAGACCACCTGGGATGGTCCGACCAGTGGCCCGACCGCAGCGGCGGCGAAGAAGATCGTCGTGCTCGCCGCCGACATGAAGAATGGCGGTATTCTCGGCGTCACCAACGGCATCCAGGAAGCTGCGGCCAAGATCGGTTGGGAGGTTACCGTTCTTGATGGCGCTGGTTCCGTGCAGAGCCGAGCCGGCGCCTTTGGTCAGGCGCTTGCGCTGAAGCCCGATGGTATCATCATCAATGGCTTCGATGCCGTCGAGCAGCAGGCCGCCTTGAAGCAGGCCTGCGATGCCGGCATCCCGATGGTGAGCTGGCATGCCGGCCCGGTCATCGGCCCTGATCCGGCCAATTGCCTGTTCGCCAATGTCTCGACCGATGCGATGGAAGTCTCGGCCGCTGCCGGGAAATGGGCCTTTGCCGATGCCGGTGGCAAGCCGGGCGTCGTGATCTTCACGGACTCGACCTATGCGATCGCGATTGCCAAGGCTGACAAGATCAAGGAGACGATCGAGAAGCTTGGCGGTACCGTGCTCGAATATGTCGACACGCCGATCGCCGACACCTCGAACCGCATGCCGACGCTGACGACCTCGCTTCTGCAGAAGTATGGTGCAAGCTGGACGCATGCACTTGCGATCAACGACATCTACTTCGACTTCATGGGCCCGAGCCTGGCTGCAGCCGGCATTGCCGGTGACGGTGCGCCAAAGGCGGTTGCCGCTGGCGACGGCTCCGAGTCCGCCTATCAGCGCATCCGTTCCGGTCAGTATCAGGCTGTGACCGTCGCTGAGCCGCTCAACCTGCAGGGCTGGCAGCTGATCGACGAGCTGAACCGCGCCGTGAGCAAGGTCGAATGGTCGGGTTACACATCGCCGCTGCATGTCGTCACCAAGGCGAACATCAGCTCCGACGGTGGTGACAAGAACATTTTCGATCCGGGCAATGGTTATCGCGACCAGTATGCTAAGATCTGGGGCAAATAAGACTTGCTCCTTCGCGGCCGGTGCAAACTCCTCCGCGCCGGCCGCGATTACTTCAAAATGAGATAGGAAATCAGCCCATGAGCAGCTTCTTTGAGCCTTCGGCGCAACTGACGGACAAGGGCGTGCTCGCCATGCTGCAGGCGGCGATCGACACGGCCTCGGCGATGGGGCAGCCGCAATGCATCGTCATCGTCGACCAGAGCGGTGTCGTGCTTGGCTCCTTTCGGATGAAGGGTGCGCGCTTTCTTTCCTTGAAGAGTGCTCTTGCCAAAGCTCGGACCGCTGCCTCCATCAATGCGCCTTCGACGGCCATTCCAGAACAGGCACGTCTTCTGATTTCCGGCGCCACGCAGGGCGAGGTGACCGGGCTCAAGGGTGGTCTACCCATTCGTTTTGGCGGGGTTCTCGTCGGTGGTATCGGTGTCGGTTCGGGGAGTGGCGATCAAGACGAGGATGTAGCACGTGCAGCGCTTAAAGCTATCGGTGCAGATCCCCTGTCGTCCTAAATTGGATCGAGCAAGCATCCCTAGTCCTTCGGGAGCCATGTGGAAACCCGGAAGATCGCCCGCGCCGTGGCGAAAAGCCGTAGCGAGGGCTTTTCATACTAGGGCGAGCGGAGCGCGTTCGAAACGGCGGCTGAGCCGCGGGGCTCCCGCATGCTTGACAATCGTGTAGGCAGCAGCCGGATCGTCCCAGCATCGAATAGACGCGCATCGCCTATATGGCGTGGATGGTGGCGAGGCGAAATGTGCGTCCCGGTTCCATAATTATGATTATGCGATTTTTAGTAAGTTATTGAAAAAGCTAGTATATATTGCCTCTCCTTTAAGCGTGATATGTGGTGTGTCGACTGCGTCGCAACCGTTCTCGGGAGAAAGATAATCCGCTTCCTCACACGATGGATCATACATTGCCGTGCAACAAGGCAGCGATTTCAGATAGATGCCAGGCTTGTAGCAGCTTTAGATCTACTGGGATCCTATTATGAAGTGCAACGCCATGCGTTCCGTAGCCGGGCCGATGATGATCTCGACGAGTTCTGGCACTGGTCACAAAGTCGCCAGCGAAGTAGCCTTGGTAGAGCCTCGAGCTGAGACGGATTTCGCTGTCCTCCAAGCCTAGTCCGATCAGGACAATGCTGGCCGCGGCTGCCTGGTGGGTTGGCAAGAGAGGTGCTCGGCAACAAATGCTGAACTGGCTTCCGTAACTGATCTGTGCCGGATACCTCAATTCCGGCCGAAGCAGATCAATCCCGCTCTTTATGGATGGCGTCCTGGACCATGTCCAGATCTCCGTCGATCAACCCACTATCGGGGTCGGCTAGCAAGCTGCCGCCGCTTGTCTTCGCCTGCGCGGTGATCGCGACCTGTCCTGGTCCTTTCGAGGAGCCATCGAGCGGGATCGGCCCGCTCCGGACGGAGGTTTCCCAAATGGCACAGGATCTTGCACTCGCACAAGCCCACGCATTTTCTCTTTCGCGCATCCTCATGGTCCCGATCACCCTGTTCAAATCCGGCGACGAATTCGGCGTGCTTCCGTCCGACGAACTCGATGACGAAGACGATCTTGAGATCGTTCATGAGTATCTCCCCCGCGGGTCTCATTGAGACCCGCATGTCCTGCCGCTGGCGACCTGTCGGCCGCAAGGGAAGCTTCACCGCAGCACATAGCTGCAACTTTTGTCAGTTGCGTACTGCGCCCTTGCCCCCTCCGCTCTTCGCGGCGGGACAGAGGTGACCCGCAGATTGCGACAACAAAGAAGGAGCGTCCGCTACACGGCCGGAAGAACTATGAAACGAGAAAAATTAGAGGCGCTGCGCGCCAGGGTCAGTTGTGAAGCCCTGTTGGAGCAAGCCGGATACGAACTCGATCTGAGAGAAAGCACGCGTCGCGCCGTCAAATACCGGCATGGTGGCAGCATCATTATCGTGACCCATGACGGACGAGGCTGGTTCGATCCGCTGAGTGACGAGAAGGGTGACGTCTTCGGCCTCGCGATGTTTCTGGAAAAGACGGCGTTCCCGGCCGCCGCGGCCGCTGTCGCAGCGCTGGTCGGGTTTCAGCTTTCCCGGCCGAAATGGCGTCCGGCGCGGTCTGCAGTGTCAGACGAGGCCATTGCTGACCGTTGGCGATGCCGGCGCTCGCCTTCGCCGGGATCGGGCGCGTGGCGCTATCTATCTTGGCAGCGCTTGATCCCGCCTGCCATAATACGGCAGGCCATTCGGGAAAACGTCCTGCAGGAAGGACCTTTTGGCAGCATGTGGGCGGCGCATGTTGATAGCCATGGCCGAGTGGTCGGCTGGGAAGAACGAGGACCCGAATGGCGCGGATTTTCGACCAGGGGATCGAAGCTTCTGTTCCGATTGGGTCCGAGTGATGCCAACCGCATTTGCGTCACCGAGGCCGCGATCGACGCGATGAGCCTCGCAGCGCTCGAGTGTTCACGCGAGGGCACGCTCTATCTCAGTACAGGCGGCGGGTGGTCACCGGCGACAGATGCAGCGCTCTGCGAACTCGCCCTCCGGCCGGGGCTGACACTGGTGGCCGCGACGGATGGCAATTCCCAAGGAGACATCTACGCAGCGCGTTTGCGTGCGCTCGCCGAGGCGTCCGGCTGCGATTGGCAGAGGCTACGTCCGCCGGCGGACGACTGGAACGAGGTCTTGAAGAACAGAGAAAGGTAGAGACGGGAAAGGAATATGGAGCAGAAGATGAGGCCTGCCGCATGCGCGCCGGCCGCGTCAAGGGAGGCTTCGCCCGGCCAAGGCCGGCCCTTGACCCGCCCGGACGCGAGGTCGGCCGATCGGGAAGGGTCATGAAGGACTGAAGAGGATAGTGAGGTCGAAACGACAGTGCTGCCTTCGGTCCCAAAACCCCGAAAGGATCAAGCTGATGACCTCGATGTCCCTCCCCCGCAAAGTGTTTCAGGGTGTGGCCAAGCGCACCGACATGTTCCGCATGTTCGATCGGCACGCCAAGCGCCCAGACCGTTTTGGCGGCGATCAGTCCGGTACCTATGCTGGCGAATGGTTCGAAATCGATGAGACCTCCTACTCCTATATGCTCGACATTCTGCCGCCGCTGTGGATGCGTGGACCGATCTTTGCGATACGCGAGTTCATGACCGGTTCCGTAACCTCGGTCTTCTATGCGATCCGGATCGATGACGCCGTCCGCTATTTCCACACCTACTGCGACCTCTCCGATCCAAACTCGGTCGAGGCGATGCGCTCGGTGATCCTTGACCGCGAAACCCGACCAGTCCGGGCCATGAGCCGTGAAGAACGGCTCGAGCATATCTGGAGCACGACAACCAACGACTATCGTGGCTATGCCGGCGACACCTGGCCGAAGCCGATGCAGGGCCATCGCACGGTGATGCTTTATGGTGGCAGTGAAGGCACTTTCCTGAAGTTGCTCGACACCCTGTCTGACGACGAGATCGCGGCCAAGCTGCCGGTGCATCTACGCCACCTCCCCTCAGCCCTGGCCGCCTGAGCCAGATCTCATCATCGCGAAACCTGCCTGCAGCCGGTCGGGCCTCCGACCGAACGACAGCGCTCGTTCCCATACCAAAGGAGCCTTTCCTATGAGCAACGATCCCTTCACTCTCGACATGTTCGGTAGCTCAGCCCTGTCCTCCGGCCTTGGGCTTGGTGTAACCGCGTTCGGCGGTTTCTCTCCGGATGCTGCCAATGATGACGACCCGGATCCTACTCCGCCCACACCAGCCCCTGCCCTCCCCGTCATTGCCGCACCTGTTCGGCGAGCGGGGTCTCGGGCAAACTTCTATCTTGACGGCGACCGCGCGTTGGGCGCCAGCTGGAAGGATCGCGCCCGTGCCAATGTCGCGGCAATCCTCGTTGCCGACGGCATCGCCAGGCAGAACCGACCCGCGACGCCCAAAGAGCAGGCGCAGCTCATTCGCTTCACCGGTTTCGGCGCCAGTGAGTTGGCCAATGGTATGTTCCGCCGGCCCGGTGAGGTCGATTTCCGGCAAGGTTGGGATGATCTTGGTTCTTGTCTCGAAACAGCTGTCTCCGAAGCGGAATACGCCTCGCTCGCGCGATGCACCCAATATGCCCACTTCACACCGGAGTTCATCATCCGGGCGATCTGGGCGGGTTTGCAGCGCATGGGCTGGCGCGGCGGCCGCGTACTGGAGCCCGGTATTGGCACAGGCCTCTTCCTGGCCCTGATGCCTGAGCCCTACCGCGATATATCTTATGTCACCGGGATCGAGCTTGATCCTGTCACAGCCCGTATCGTCGGCCTGCTACAGCCGAAGGCCCGGATCATCAATGGCGACTTCGCTCGTACCGATCTGGCGCCGATCTACGATCTCGCCATTGGCAATCCGCCCTTTTCCGATCGCACCGTTCGCTCGGACCGCGCTTACAGGTCGCTCGGTCTTCGCCTGCACGACTATTTCATAGCCCGATCGATCGACCTGCTGAAGCCTGGCGCGCTTGCCGCCTTCGTGACCTCACACGGCACGATGGACAAGGCCGAGACGACGGCGCGGGAGCATATCGCCAAATCCGCGGACCTGATCGCCGCGATCCGCCTGCCCGAGAGCAGCTTCCGCCGTGACGCCGGTACCGACGTGGTGGTCGACATCCTCTTCTTCCGCAAACGCAAGGCCGGTGAGCCTGAAGGCGATCAGCTGTGGCTCGATGTCGATGAGATCAGGCTGGCCACCGATGAAGAAGATGCGATCCGCGTCAACAGGTGGTTTGCCCGTCATCCCGACTTCGTACTCGGCACGCATGCCCTAACTTCCGGCCCGTTCGGCGAGACCTACACATGCCGGCCCCGCGACGGCGAGGATCTTGAAACGGCTCTCGCAGATGCCATCGAACTTCTGCCGGCCGATCTCTACGATGGCGAGCCCACGTCGATCGATATCGATCTGGAAGACGAGTTGGGCGAGATCGTCGACCTGCGGCCGAAGAACAGCGCTGTTCGCGAGGGAAGCTTCTTTGTCGACCGCTCCAAGGGCCTGATGCAGATGCTCGACGGATCGGCTGCGCCGATTACCGTCCGCAAGGGTCGCTCAGGCGATGGAGTTTCTGAGAAGCATATCCGGATCATCTCGAAGCTGATCCCGGTCCGTGATGCCGTCCGCGAGGTGCTAAAAGCGCAGGAGACTGACCGGCCCTGGCGCGCGCTCCAGGTTCGGCTGCGCATCGCCTGGTCCTCCTTCGTGAGGGACTTCGGCCCTATCAATCACACCACAGTCTCGATCCACGAGGATGCGGCGACGGGCGAGGTCAGGGAGACCCATCGCCAGCCAAACCTCGCGCCTTTCCGCGACGATCCCGATTGCTGGCTGGTCGCCTCGATCGAGGATTACGATCTGGAGACCGACACGGCAAAGCCCGGTCCGATCTTCTCCGAACGCGTGATCGCGCCCCCGTCGGCGCCGACCATAACATCTCCGGCCGATGCGCTCGCGGTGGTGCTGAACGAGCGTGGTCACGTTGATATCGACCATATCGCGGAACTGCTCCATAGCGATCCGGCGACGGTGCTGGACGAGCTCGGTGACGAAGTGTTTCGCGACCCTGCCGATGGGTCCTGGCGGACTGCCGATGCCTATCTCTCCGGGGCTGTCCGCTCTAAGCTCGCCGCCGCACAAGCGGCAGCCGAGCTCGATCCGGGTTTTGAGCGGAACGTCCGCGCCTTGGTTGATGTCCAGCCGGCAGACCTTCGGCCCTCCGACATCACAGCTCGCCTCGGTGCGCCATGGATCCCGGCCGCCGATGTCGTCGCCTTCGTCAAAGAGAAGATGGAGGCGGACATCCGCATCCACCATATGCCGGAGCTCGGGTCCTGGACGGTGGAGGCACGTCAGCTGGGCTATAGCGCCGCCGGGACATCGGAGTGGGGAACGAGCCGCCGCCATGCCGGCGATCTGCTCGCCGATGCGCTCAACAGCCGGGTCCCACAGATCTTCGATGTGTTCAGGGACGTCGATGGCGAGCGCCGTGTCCTCAATGTCGTCGACACCGAAGCGGCGCGCGACAAGCTGCAGAGGATCAAACAGTCCTTTCAGGACTGGGTCTGGACCGATGCCGACCGCACTGATCGGTTGGCCCGCGACTATAACGACCGCTTCAACAATATCGCGCCGCGCAAATTCGACGGCTCCCACCTCAAACTTCCTGGCGCCTCTGGCGCCTTTGTTCTTTACGGCCACCAGAAACGCGGTATCTGGCGGATTATCGCAGATGGCTCGACCTTTCTCGCCCATGCTGTCGGCGCCGGTAAGACGATGACCATGGCCGCGGCGATCATGGAGCAGCGCCGCCTCGGCCTGATTGCCAAGGCGATGCTGGTCGTCCCAGGCCATTGCCTGGTGCAGGCCGCGCGCGAATTCCTGGCGCTCTATCCGAATGCCCGTATTCTCGTCGCCGACGAGACCAACTTCACCAAGGACAAGCGCGCCCGGTTCCTGTCGCGCGCGGCGACCGCCACGTGGGACGCGATCATCATCACCCATTCCGCTTTCCGCTTCATCGCGGTTCCCTCCACCTTTGAACAGGCGATGATCCAGGATGAGTTGCAGCTATATGAGGATCTGCTGACCAAAGTCGACAGCGAGGATCGCGTCTCGCGCAAGCGCCTCGAACGGCTCAAGGAAGGTTTGCAAGAGCGTCTGGAGGGACTCGCCACTCGCAAGGACGATCTGCTGACGATTTCGGAAATCGGCGTCGACCAGATTGTCGTCGACGAGGCGCAGGAATTCCGAAAACTGTCCTTCGCCACCAATATGTCGACGCTGAAGGGCATCGATCCGAACGGCTCGCAGCGTGCCTGGGATCTCTATGTGAAGTCCCGCTATATCGAGACGAAGAATCCCGGGCGGTCCCTGGTGCTGGCCTCGGGTACCCCGATCACCAACACGCTCGGCGAGATGTTTTCGATCCAGCGCCTGCTCGGTCACGAGGCACTTGCCGAGCGAGGACTGCACGAATTCGATGCCTGGGCCTCGTGCTTCGGTGATACGACGACCGAACTCGAAATCCAGCCCTCCGGTAAATACAAGCCCGTCAGCCGCTTTGCCTCCTTCGTCAATGTGCCGGAGCTGATCGCCATGTTCCGTGCCTTCGCCGACGTGGTGATGCCGGAGGATTTCCGGCAATATGTGAAGGTGCCTGATATCTCGACCGGGCGCCGGCAGATCCTGACGGCCAAGCCGACCGCCCTGTTCAAGACCTATCAGCAAATTCTCGACACCAGGATCAAGGCGATTGAAAAACGTGAGGGGCCGGCCAAGCCTGGCGACGACATTCTGCTCTCGGTCATCACCGATGGCCGCCACGCCGCGATCGACCTGCGCTTCGTCATGCCGGCGGCCGAGAACGAGGCGGACAACAAGCTCAATCTGCTAGTGCGCAATGCACATCGGATTTGGAAAGAAACCGGCGAGGCGATTTATCGGCGCCCCGACGGCAAGGAGTTTGATCTGCCAGGCGCCGCCCAGATGATCTTCTCGGATCTCGGCACGATTAATGTCGAAAAGACCCGTGGCTTCTCGGCCTATCGCTTTATCCGCGACGAACTGGTCCGGCTCGGCGTGCCGGCATCACAGATTGCCTTCATGCAGGACTACAAGAAGACCGAAGCCAAGCAACGGTTGTTCGGCGATGTCCGCGCCGGCAAGGTCCGTTTCCTGATCGGTTCATCCGAGACCATGGGCACGGGGGTCAACGCCCAGCTTCGCCTGAAGGCTCTCCACCATCTCGACGTGCCATGGCTGCCGTCGCAGATCGAGCAGCGTGAGGGCCGGATCGTGCGTCAGGGCAACCAGCATGAGGAGGTCGATATCTTCGCCTATGCCACCGAGGGCTCGCTCGACGCCTCCATGTGGCAGAACAACGAGCGCAAGGCTCGATTCATCGCCGCAGCACTTTCGGGGGACACCTCGATCCGGCGGCTGGAGGATGTCGGTGAAGGGGCTGCCAACCAGTTCGCGATGGCCAAGGCCATCGCCTCCGGCGACGAGCGGCTGATGCAGAAGGCCGGACTGGAGGCGGACATCGCGAGGCTTGAACGATTGCGTGCTGCCCATGAAGACGATCAATATGCCGTCCGCCGGCAGATGCGTGATGCAGAGCGCGAGATCGAGATCTCGACCCGGCGTATCGCAGAGATCGGCCGAGATATCGCGCGGCTTAAGCCAACAGGCGGCGATTCCTTCACCATGACGGTGCTCGGTCAGGATCATACCGAGCGCAAGGAGGCCGGCCGCGCTTTAATGAAGGAGATCCTGACGCTTCTGCAGCTCCAGCAGGAGGGCGAGGTGCATCTGGCGACGATCGGTGGCTTCGATCTGGTTTATGAGGGCGAGCGCTTTGGCAAAGGGGATAGCTATCGCTTCGAGACCCTGCTCCAGCGCACCGGCGCCGACTATGAGATCGATTTGGCAATTACGGTCACGCCGCTTGGCGCTATTTCTCGTCTGGAGCATGCACTCGATGGCTTTGACGACGAGCAGCGTCAGTATCGGCGGCGGCTGGAGGAAGCCGAACGCCGTCTGGCCTCTTACCGGTCGCGTGACGGCGGTGTTTTCGCGTTTGCCAATGATCTGAAGGAAAAGCGACTAAAGCTTAGGGCAATCGAGGCCCGGCTGGCGGAGGATCTGGACGACGAGACCAACGCAGCCGCCGCATAGCTGTATTGCACAATAAATGTTTTCCGTCTGCTCAAAATTCAGGCATAAGGCCTGCAGCTGATGCACATGACGGTCACCTCCCAGTTCCGTCGCAGCAGCTGTTCCCCTCTGGAGGTTCAAGATCTTCACACTTCATGGGCCGCGGTCTTCCGTCGGCCCTTTCTTTTTGCCCTAGATCGCCGCTGCACCTTCCGTCCGCATGTCAGCTCCGAGATCGAGCGGCCAACAGTGCGAACGCGATTAAAACCACGGCAGCAATCGCAAAGTGCCCGCTCGCGGACGCCTCCATACCCAGGAGCTTTATTGACAGATAGTCGATCGGGTTGTTCATGGCGCACCTCGCAGCAAAGAAATCAGCGCTGCCTTGCTGCCGCATATCGCCCGAAGGGGCCTTTCATTCAAGAAATGGCATTTCTTGCCCAAAAGCTCGGACTTTGAAGAGGCTTCAAGAGGGGTTTGAGGCCACTTCAAACCGGCTTTGAAAGAAACTTGGGATTTTATCGCCGATAACGTCCGCGCAGCTGGTGTAATTTCGGGGGCGATTTTCGTGGAGAAAGCGGTGGAGATTTCGCTTTGGTTTTCCGCGAGACGTCAGGTGGGCACCGGGCCCGTCGGAGAAGGTGGAGTTGCGAGACTTCAACCTGACCGAAAGGAAGACCCGATGACCGACGACAGATTACCTCTTGCCGAGCTTGCCGCGAAGAGCGGCGATCCGGATTTTCTTCGATTGATTGCCGAAAGCGTGCTGCAAATGATCATGGAGGCCGATGTGGACGGCCTGATCGGAGCCGGACGCTACGAGCGTGGCGAAAGCCGCCAGACCTGGCGCAACGGCTATCGCGACCGGACGCTCGACACGCGGCTCGGCACCTTGAACCTGAAGATCCCGAAGATGCGCTCCGGCAGCTATTTTCCCGGCTTTCTGGAGCCGAGGAAGACGGTGGAGAAGGCGCTGGTGGCCGTCATTCAAGAAGCCTGGATCAATGGTGTATCGACCCGCAAGGTCGATGAGCTGGTGCAGGCCATGGGGATGACCGGTATCTCCAAATCCTCCGTTTCCAAGCTGTGCAAGGATATCGATGAGCGTGTGAACGCCTTCCTCAGACGCCCACTTTCCGGCGCCTGGCCGTATCTCTGGCTAGATGCGACCTATCTGAAGATGCGCGAAGGCGGACGCATCGTCTCTGTCGCGGCAATAATCGCGGTGGCTGTCGACACGGACGGCAAGCGGGAAATCGTCGGCCTGCATATCGGCCCTTCCGAAGCCGAACCGTTCTGGACGAGCTTCCTGCGTGATCTGGTGCGCCGAGGGCTGACGGGCGTCAAGCTCGTCATCTCCGATGCTCATGAGGGATTGAAGGCCGCCATCACCCGTGTGCTCGGCGCGACGTGGCAGAGATGCCGGGTTCACGCCATGCGCAATGCACTCGCCTATGTGCCCAAGGGACAGCACACCATGGTGGCCGCCGCGATCCGCCAAGCCTTCATCCAGCCTGACCATGACGGAGCCGTTCAGACCTGGCGGCATGTCGCTGACCAGCTCCGCGCCAGATGGCCGAAGCTCGGAGCCTTCATGGACGATGCAGAGACTGACGTACTTGCCTACATGGCGTTCCCGTCCCAGCATCGCACCAAGCTCCACAGCACGAACCCTCTGGAGCGCTTGAACAAGGAAGTGAAGCGCCGCGCTGATGTCGTCGGCATCTTTCCCAACGAGGACAGCATTGTCCGGCTCATCGGAGCCGTGCTCCTCGAAGCCAACGACGAATGGCAGCTTCAGCACCGCTACATGCAGATCGAGGGCATGGCAGAGCTCAACACACCAAGAATTGAGGAGGAAAAGCCCCTTCAGATGACACCAAAAGCCGCCTGATCATGACGGCCCGGTCCAGCGCCCGAATTTACACCAGATTGACGGACGCTATCTTATCGCCGGCCGCTGAAATATTTTTTCAACTCACGTGCATCGGTTTGAAAGTAACCTGAAATGGGAGGAAAGGGAGACAGAAAACAGGAAATTGCCTATCGCCGATCGGTCCTCCTGCCGCCGCTGTCGCTCAACTGCCACCTGCGCCATCCCGGCCACTTGTCCTTCGCAGGACTGTTAGCCCCGCTTGTCCTTCGCGGCAGGGATGCTCGGTCGCAGTTGCGTCAGTCCGGCTGATCGGCGGTCCGGGAGGTGTCTTCGAGAAAAAATGAAGACAGGAAGGACTGGCAAGGCGCCGGTCCGGAACTCTCCTGAAAGGAACCGTCCCATGCAGATCATGAAGGTTGACCCGCGCGCTCTGAAGGAAAACCCCGACCGGATGCGCCAGTCGAAGTCGTCGCCGCAGGCAGACGCGTTGATGCTGGCAACGATCAAGGCCGTCGGCATCGTCCAGCCGCCGGTGGTTGCACCCGAAACGGATGGGGGCAACGGCTATATCATCGACGCCGGCCATCGTCGCGTCCGCCTTGCAATCGCAGCCGGTCTCGAAGAGATCGAGATCCTGGTCGTGGATGCGGCCAACGATAACGGCGCGATGCGCTCGATGGTCGAGAACAGTGTTCGCGAAGCCCTCAATCCCGTCGACCAATGGCGCGGTATCGAACGGCTCGTTGCTCTCGGCTGGACCGAGGAAGCAATTGCCGTTGCTCTTGCCCTTCCCGTCCGCCAGATCCGCAAGCTCCGGCTCCTTGCCAATGTCCTGCCGGCCATGCTCGAACAGATGGCGCTGGGCGATATGCCGAACGAGCAACAGCTGCGTGTGATTGCGGCTGCCGGCCAGGTCGACCAGAAGGAGGTCTGGAAAGCTCACAAGCCGAAGAAGGGGGACACGGCGCCTTGGTGGCAGATCGCCAACGCCCTGACCAAGAAGCGCATGTATGCCAAAGATGCGAGCTTTGGAGATGATCTCGCTCAGGCCTATGGTATTGAATGGGTCGAGGATCTATTCGCGCCAGCCGACCAGGATGGTCGCTATACCACGAACGTCGAAGGGTTCCTCGGTGCCCAGCATGAATGGATGACGAACAATCTGCCGAAGAAGGGTGCGATCGTCGAGGTCAACAGCTGGGGCCAGCCGGAAATTCCGAAGAAGGCGTCCCAAGTCTACGGCAAGCCGTCCAAGTTCGACCACGCTGCGATGTACCTCGATCGCGATGGCAAAGTGCAGACTATCCATTATCGCATGCCCGAGGTGGCGAAGCCAATGAGCAGTGCTGGTGACGGCTCTGTCGGTGGTGGTGATGACGCCAACGTCACACCGAAGGTCCGGCCCGATGTGACCCAGAAGGGCCACGACATGATCGGCGATTTCCGCACGGATGCGCTCCACGATGCGCTCGGTCGCGCGCCGATCGAGGACGACATGCTGATGGCGCTGATGGTGCTGGCCTTCGCGGGACAGAACGTCCGCGTCGACTCCGGTGCGGGTGGCACCTTCTATGGCGGCAAGCGTTTCTCGCGACATGCGGTCGGCTTGTTCGATGAGCATGGCAAGCTCGCCTTCGATCAGGACAGGCTACGCGTTGCCGTTCGCTCGGTCCTCATCGATGTTCTGTCGTGCCGTCAGGGCATGTCGAACAGCGGCATGGTCGCGCGCATCGCAGGCGATGCGATCGGCGCCGACGAGTTCCTTCCCAACATGGGTTCGGAGGACTTCCTGTTGTGCCTGTCGCGTCAGGCGCTGGAAGCGTCTTGCGCCGAGGCATCGATTCAGCCACGGCAAAAGGTCCGGGAAACCCGCGCAGCGCTCGTCGAGCATTTCGCGACCGAGCACTACCTCCATCCGGCCGGTCGCTTCGCGCCGACGGCGGACGAATTGCTCGACTGGATTCGCGCAGGTGCTACCGCTGACGTCATCGGCACGGGCTCTCGGGATGACGACGACGGTGGTGCCAGCGACCCAATTGAAGAGCATGGGCGGCAAGCTGAAGAGGAGGCGGATCAGGTTGATCCGCAAGACACCGACGCCGAGGCCGACGATGGCCACGACCAGGATTTCGATCAGAGGGCGGCCGCATGACCGCCGCCCTTCAGATGAACTTGCAAGAACCCAACCCCGATCCTTCGGGGGTGGAGTTTGCCACAAGCGCGGACGGCATGCCTGTCGCCCGCATCAGTGACCTTGTCCTTGCTATGGTCACGTCGCCCAACGGCTTCGCATTCCTCGCGAGCGCCGTCTCCGCTCACCGGCCGCTGGCAGAACTCACGCGCGCCGATTTCATCGGACACGACGGGCGGGTGGCCGACGAGGATGAGTTTCGAGCGCGCGTTGCCGAGACGGCCGGTCACAAGCGCGATCTGGCGGAACTGAACCGCGTGCGGACGCGCATGTCTACGAGCACGCCCTGAGGTGGCTCGCAGATGGCGGTCATCTATGCCGAGGGCGTTGTCGCCCATAGCACGGCCGGCCACGGCGGCTTTCACCTCTCTGCCGACCGCAACGCCAAAGTCCACCGGCTGCTGCGGAAGGACACGCCATGGTACGAGGAAGATTGCGAATGGGCGATCGTGGCAATCAGCTTTCCGGACCTGTTCACTGGATATGAGCGAGCCGCGGCCGATAAGACCATCCGCAATACCTGGCCGGATGCCTGGGAGGCGATCCACGGCGCCAAGCTGGCCGAGGGAGAAAGCTGGGCCAGGGATCGACGGGCGTTCGATCAGCGTCATGCGGCAGACTATATCGTCACTTCGGCAATCCTCTCCGTTCAACACCCCGGCATGACCGAGGCCGTGGCTGTCGTCGGTGGTGACCGGAGATCTGACGACGATGAGCGTCGCTTCCTGGTGCCGAGCGACGAGTATGCTGGGCGCGGCCGGTTTGGCTTTGTCATCGATCCCGACCGTCACGCCGAATATCATGGGCCGTCCTCCTTCATCGGCTGGCGAGGCCGGGGGGATGGCTCATGATCGACATCCGCCTCTTGAGGCCGCTGGCGAAAGCAATCGGCGCCCGGCGTGAGACCCAGCGGCATCTCGATTGTCTGAACCGGCAGATTGCAGCCCGCGCCGGCCGGCAAGCGATCACCGTGAAAGTCCGGAGCCGGGCGCGACACCGATCAGGGTTCCCGCTCTATCGTGATGACCTGGCTGATCGCCTGGCCTTCGAACGTTGGGCCGAACTCGACACGCTTGCACATCGGTTGGCGTTTCAGGAGCAGATCATCAACGCGCTCGAGCATTGCGGTGATGCGCCTGTTTCGTCGGTGGCGGGATAGGTGGACATCTAACGGGACAGTGCACTGGGCGGCATCTGGTCATCTTGCGGCCACGACATCTCCCAGGGTGGCAGGCTTGGCCATATTGTCCCTCGTCGGCGTGCATCTGAAAACTGACCCGTGCCGGACTGCCCTTCTTTTCGCTGCGGTCTGAACCGGCGGCCGGTCGTTTCAAGGCCGCTGGCGCGCCGCGGAGCGGCCGATCCGTCTTCTCTGCGCGAGGGCAGGCCCGCGGTCTGCTCAGGTCAAGACCTGCTGGCCCGCAAACCGGCCCTGCTGGTTCAGTCGGACCGGACCTGTGAAGCCGCCCTTCCTTTGCCGGTCTTGGTCGTCCGCATCGAAGGGCAGACCGGCACGGGCCGGGACCACTTCGGCAGCCACGGAAGGAACAGACATGGCCAAGCCCGCCACCCCCAATCGCTCCACCGCCCGATCGGCACAATCCCGCCGAGGCACCACTCTCGAAATGGTCCGCCTCTCCTGCCCCGACGCCATCCAGGCGCATAAGATCGCCGAAAGCTTCGGCACGGCTATCATCGACAGCGATGGCATCCGCAGCCTGCATGAGCGGCTGATCGTCGAGACCGCCGAAAGTCTCTCCGAAGGCCTGGGCGAAAAGGCCATGCAGATCCATCTGCAACGGATCGTCGGAGCCTTCGTCGGATCGGCGCATGGCGCCGGACAGTTCTACAGCAGGGCCGTCACCGAGGCGCGCGACGCAACGGCAAAGGCATCGAACGATGCGCGCGACGAGGATCTCGATGGTCCGGTCGGCTATGACAGCGGCGCCCAGCGCAAGCGGGAATTTGCAGCCGACATGGGCGTCCAGTCCCACGCGCTGCGCATGGCAGCCGAGGGCGCGGTGGCGGCCTACGAACAGGTCGTCGGCGAAACCTGGAAGCCCTTCGACCGGCCGGTCGAGAACCCCGGCGCGTCGCTCGACCGCAAGGCGGCCGAGGCTCAAATGGCCGCCTTCGGATAGCACGATCGGCGGGGGCGACCCCGCCATCTCCTCTGCTCTCAGGCTGGCGCCTACACGCGCCGGCCTTTTGTCATGTCGAAATCAAGGGGTGGAGAAGCGCCTGTCGCGGCCCGTCCCGGTCGGCGGTCCTGCAGGAGCCGGGCGCCCATGCAACGGCTTTGCCGTCCTCCACGCTGTTGCGGCCGTTCCGGTGCATGGGCGCACCATCGGCTCCTGGCTTCGGACCTCCGTGACGGACCGCGACAGGCGCGGTTTGAAAAAAGGAGAAAGAAGTTATGGTCAAGAAAACAGATAGCGATCGCATCGACATCTACACGCGGATCACCGACCGGATCGTTGAAGATCTCGAACAGGGTGTCCGCCCCTGGATCAAACCATGGAGCGCCGCCAATACCAGTGGTCGTATCAGCAGGCCGGTGCGCCACAACGGCCTGCCCTACTCGGGGATGAACGTGCTCCTGCTGTGGTCGGAGCAGCTGTCGCGCGGGTTCTCCTCCTCGATGTGGATGACATTCAAACAAGCTCTCGAACTGGGCGGAGCCGTCCGGAAGGGCGAAACGGGCTCAACGGTGGTCTTCGCCAGTCGCTTCACCAAATCGGTGGCCGACGGGAGCGGTAACGATGTGGATCGGGAAATCCCGTTCCTAAAGGCGTATTCAGTGTTCAATATCGAGCAGATCGATTGTTTGCCTGACACCTATTATGCCCCGCCGGCCAAGGTGCGGGATCCCGTAGAGCGCATCGAGAGCGCCGATCGCTTCTTCAAAGCGACGGGCGCAGTCATCCGACACGGTGGCACTCAGGCCTACTACTCGCCGGTCATGGACCATATCCAGATGCCGCCCTTCGAGGCGTTTCGCGATGCGGCTGGGTACGCGGCCGTCCTCAGCCATGAGGCGACGCATAATGCCGATATCCAGATTATGCCGACAACTCTCCGGAAGAGCCGGAAGTCGTGGCCTCCGGCTCAATGGTTCCGGCATAATCAGAGGGATTCAAGGAAGGCGAGCAACTTGTCGTCCGGCCGATATCTTCCCGGATTTTCAGCTGGAGCCGTTAATCGGGACAGGGCCTTTTCCTTGAGCCGCAGATCCGCATGAACGTAGACCTGCGTGGTCTCGACATTTTCATGCCCAAGCCAGAGCGCGATAACCGTCTGGTCGATCCCGTGGTGCAAAAGCTCCATCGCGGTGCTGTGACGCAGGACGTGCGGACTGACCCGTTTACCAACGAGCGACGGGCACGATTTCGATGCGGTGAGCACGTGCCGATGGACGATGTCTTCCAGCGCGTCCCGACTCAGCCGTGTCCCACGATTGCTTGGGAAGAGCGGATCATCTTGACCGCCCCTCCGCTCCTTCAGCCAGGATTCCAAAACCTTGGCTGTTTCCCGCCGCAGCGGTGTTGTCCGTTGCTTGCGACCTTTGCCCTCGCACCGAATGTGAGCCCCTGTGCCGATCACGACATCGCAGCACCGAAGGCCGGTGATCTCCGAGACTCGCAAGCCTCCCTGCAACGCGATCAGTAGGATTGCATGGTCACGGCGGCCAATCCCGGTCAACCGATCGGGCGCTGCCAGCAGTGCATCGATTTCTTCACGATCGAGGAATTCGACAGTTCGCCGGATATGACGTTTGCTCGGCATGGCCAGTATTTTCTGGCATTGCAGCATGTACTGCGGTTCGCTCATCGCCACGAAGCGGAAGAATGAGCGGATGCCGGCAAGTCTGGTATTTCGGCTGCGAGCGCTATTGCGGCGCCGGGTCTCAATGTCGCAAAGGAAGTCGGCAACCAGTTCGACGCCGAGATCGTCTATCGACAACTTTGTTGGTGGTTTGCCGATCTTCTCGCTCGCATAGCGCAGCAATAAGCGGAAGGTGTCGTGATAGCCGGCGATCGTGTTCGGGCTGGCGTTCATCTGGGTGCACAGCCGGTCGGTAAAGAACTGCTGTACGAGCGAGGGAAGCAATGATCGGCTCATAAGCTTCCCTCCAGCGCCAGAGCGCGCTCAGCGCGGGCGGAGGCGAGCGCCAAAAGTTCCGGCACAGCCTCGATATACCAGTAGGTATGCTCGGGGCTGACATACCCGAGATATGTCGTCAGCTTGATCATTTCGCGAGTGACGTCCATGCCGGATCGATACCAGTTCAGCATGGTGCGGACGGCAAAGGTGTGGCGCAGATCATGGATTCGTGGGCCACGTCCGTGCTTATGGAATCTCTGCCTTTCCCGCAGACCAAGAGTTTGGCAGACGAGGGCGAAGTTGTATCGAACACCGCAGTCGCCGACCCGTTCACCGTGGTCCGCGACGAAGAATGGCCGGGAGCGACGTTCAAGCAGCCGATCCCGCTCCTTCGCGTAAACCGCAAGCTGAAGTGCGGTACACCTCGACACCGGGATGAGCCTTGCCTTGCCGAGCTTACCCTTCCGCAGCGTGAGAACGCCATTCTCAAGATCGACATCGCCGCTGTCGAGCGAGATCGCTTCGCTGATCCTGAGCCCGGTGACCGCGATCAGGCCGAACAAGACCGCATATGTCAGCGGACGGATTCCGTTAGTCGATGGCAATGCTGCTGCCGCTTCCACGATGGCGCGGATTTCTTCCGGCTTGTAGATGTAGGGCCTGCTTCGCCGATGACGGCTAGGGATGAGGTCAATTGAAGGGACCTGGTGCTGAGGATCGATGCCGTGGAGCCACTGCGCAAATATCCGGACGATACCGAGCCGTCGTGACCACGTCTGCTGGCTGGCAACACCGAAAGACTCACGCCATCCGATAAAGACCTCGGCGCTCACATATTCCGTGCCCATCTTCTCAGCATGTTCGATGAAGCGCCTCAATATCCGCTCATCCGTGCGAAGCTCGAACCCGAGGCCACGGCGGACGGCTAGATAGCGATCCAGCTCTTGAGACAGCTTGCTCATGCTGCACCTCCTGTGGTCGGCCACGGCTGAGCAATGGTGCGCAGACCCTCGACATCAAGCCTTGCGTAAATCATCGTGGTCGCACGGGAGCGATGGCGCAGCGTGTCGCTGATTTCCTCCAGAGAAGCGCCATTCTGAACCAGATTGGTCGCCAGACTGTGGCGCAGGATCTGGGCCCCGACATAGGGTGCTGGTGGCTTTAACCCCGTGTGTTCGTACGCCTTGCGCAGGATCTGATTTAGAACCTGCGCATCTTTGAACGGGCGGTGCGGCGCTCGGTCGATGACAAACAGAGATCGAGACGTCGCCACGCGCTCGAGCTTGATGTAGTCCGCAAGCGCCTTTCCGACGTCGGGCAATAGCGGCAACCTGTCGTGTCTGTCGCCCTTTCCACGAATGAGGATTTCACCTGAGCGCCAGTCGATGTCATCGATCTGTATGGCGACGACCTCTTGAGGACGCAGAGCAAGGCGCGCCATCAACAGAACCATCGCGTAGTTGCGTAAGGTGGATGGTGCCGTGTCGCGCACCGCAGCCAGGATCATCTCAACCTGGTTGAGCGAGAGATGACGTGGAAGCCGAGTTCCGAACCGCTGCGCCACACGCGGCACGGCATTCGCCAGGTTTGTGGCCGTCTTCCCAGTCTTGAACAAATAGCGGAAGAAGTTTCGCAGGTGTGACGGCACGGTTTTGTCTCGCGGTGCCCTTTGGACTACGCGCATATGCAGGAACCGGGCGATGTCGGAGGCGGATATACTCCCAAGATCATCGGTCTCTTCAGGGAAGCGGAAGTCAAGGAACTGCCCCGCAAACCGCCAGCTATCGGTGATTGTGCGCTCGCTCAATCCCCGCTGACGGCGCAAATAGTCTTCATAGGCTACCCGTAATTCCATCCGCGCGGCCTCTTTTGGCGATAGCGCCGGACGCTCTCTCGTCACGCCACGCTCGCCAAGAAAGCGCACAAACCGCTTCATCATGAACTTCGCGTAGGACTCTCGGGATTCTATCCACCCCATGGCTGCGATGAGTTCGGCGGCTCGCCTTTGATCGAGGTCAGATGCAGCCATCCCGGCCTCGTGCATTGCTTTCGCAACATCGTTGATGCAGCTCAGGTACAGGGTGATCGTGCTTTCTGCATGATCGAGCTCGACCATCTCATCGACAAAGGCCACGAGATGGTCCTCGAACAGCGAGAAGGCACAGGCGTAGAAGTAGCGGTAGCGACTGATCGTCATGGTGTTCTCCTTGTTTCGAACAAGGAAAGACGGCGGCCAATTCGAATGCCGTGCAAGGTGTATGTCAGTCTACGATGGATGAATCGTCGTCCGTTTCGCGTTAACCGCAAACGGGCATCATCGATCGTTCAATTCCTGTTGCATTCTTGTTCGCTGTCGTCCGTTCGCATGACAGGCCGAGTTGGCTCTCCATGCCAAACTGCTGGGATGAAAGCGCGAGGACAGGAGGGAAGTCGTGGACATCTACAGCCTTGCTATCACCCACATTCACGCCCCGGTGCCAACGGTGCGGATGAGCGCGTGGGCGGAGGACCGCTACTACTCGGACCACAAGGGCGTGCCACGCTTCAGACCGGGGCTGTTTGGATCGGTTGCGATGGCCGCCGGCATGATCATAATACTTGGCATGACCTTGATCTGAAGCAGTTTCGTGCACACGATTCCCGCCGTGCTATGCAACGGTCTGGCGTTATCGGGGGACATGAGATGGACGGAAGTGAGGCTGACAAAGTTGCGATCCTAACTGTGCTCCGCAGCGAGACGGAGGCATGGCTGCAGCGGGACTTCGACGCGTTGGCGAACCACTGGGTACAGTCGCCGCAGACCCGGCGAATGGAATATTACGCGTCGCTTGGCGTTCGGGTTGATGAAGGCTGGGACGTGATTGCCGCACGACTTAAGACTATCGTGGAGCGCTTCCCGCAGAAGCGGGCTTTTTCGGAACACGTTCGGTGGGACAAGATTAACGTCACCGTTGCTGAGAACATGGCCTGGGTCACTTATGACCAGATCGGGATTGATGGCGGCGATGATCTTAAACGCGAGCTTAAAATTCTTCACCGGGTCGATGGCGTCTGGAAGATCAGCTGCATGGTGATGATGGAAAGTACCGTAGAGCAGGCGCATTTCCCGCTAATCGAGGTCGATGCGGATATGCGCATTCTGTGGAAGAACCGACTCGCGCAGGAGCGAATACGGGGCCACAAGGGCCTTGCTGTCACTACCGGTCGACTCCGTGCGCGGCGGCGCGAACATGACTCGACCCTCCGTGAAGCCGTCCGCCTGGCTTTTCGCGAATTGCAGGGCCAGACACGGCTAACGTTGTCGCCAAAACAGGCCTGGGCCGTCACACTCGGCCAGGATGCGACAGGGGTGCCGATGCACTGCTGGGTCCATCTCGAAGATGGCAAGGCGCTAGTTTCGTTCGACGATGCGGAGACAGTTGCGCGTCGAATCGATCGGGAGCGGGAGGTTTATGGCTTGTCACCGGCACAAATCCAGCTCGCCCGCCTCATTGTTGATGGACATGACCTGGCAGGCGCCGCTGACCTCTTGGCAGTTAGCGTTAATACGCTACGCACGCAGTTGCAGCGCATTTTCGACAAGACGGGCGTTCGTAGTCAGGCTGCATTGGTTCGCTCGCTGCTCAGCGTCGAGGCACCAAACAAACTGAACACTTCGAATCTATAGAACAATCCTTACCGCAAAAGTCGGCACTTTTAGATAAATTCATATCGCCTTCAGGTCCATAACGGGCTGTCGGATATATCATATCGGGCTGGCTTCTTGGCGAAGGCGGCTTTCCCAAATTCTTGCACCCCTCTGATTATGCCGGAACCAGTGAGCCGGAGGCCACGGCATTCGGCTCAACCGGACAGTTGTCGGCATAATCTAGATGTCGGCATTATGAGAAGTTTCGTGGGCTCTCGTGGCGACGAAGGACGCCATGTCCCGGAACTGCTCCGGCTGGGGCAGCTGAATATGATCGGATGCCGGGGAATAATAGGCCCTATCTCCGCCATAACGGACCTCAGCACCCGTGTTGTCGAAGAAGCGGTCGGCATGCTCGATACGCTCCAGCGGCTTTGGTGCCGGTTTAGGGTGGCGATAGTAGTGATCGGGGAGTCCATCGATTTGGTCGCAATTGAACACGGTGTACGCTTTCAGGAACGGGATATCCCGCTCGACTTCGCCGCCGCCCGCATCCTTCTCCGTCTTCGTGAAGCGGCTGGCATAGACCACAGTTGCGCCTGTCTCACCCTTTCGCACATGCGCGCCAAGCTCGTTTGCCTGGCGCAGCGTCATCCACGTTGCCGTCATGAAGCCGCTGGCGACACTCTCAGACCAGAGAAGCAGCACATTGAGCCCCGAATACGGCTGGCCGTTATGGCGGAGCGGCCGGCTGACCCGGCCGGACATGTTGCGGGCGCTCCACGGCTGGACCCACGGGCGCACGCCCTTTTCCAGATCGGCAACGATCCTGTCCGTGATGCGCGCGTAAATGTCCGTGCGCGTGTTCTCTGATTTCCTGCTCATATTCCAGACCTCCGTTTTTTGAGGAGGCCGCGCCCATCGCGGCCCCGTCGTGGAGGGCCGAGGGCAGGAGCGATCGGTGGCAGGCGCACCGGAAGGCCGGAACGAAGAGAAGGACGGCGCAGCCGTTGCGCCTGTTGCCGGCTCCTGCAGGACCGACAGGAGGGACGGGACGCGATGGGTGGGGAATAACCTCCCGATACCGTTGTCGTCGCGTTTTAGAAGGACCAATCGAAGGGGAGCTGGCGCCGCACGTCGGTTGAGTTCAGGCTGGGATGTCAGCAGAGCTGGGCGCCATAGACGACAGCGATTGACTAGCTGAAAATGAAAAAAGCCCGCCAGTGGCGAGCTCTTTCCATTTATCGTGTGACGATGAGGGTGGTGTTACCCCGCGACCTCACGCGCCTTTCGATTTCTAATTAGTCAGAATCACGTGTATTTGTCAATGACAAGCTGACCTCTGCTGTCTGCGACGGGACCGAACAATTGCCATTCACACACGACGAAATCCATAATCTCCCAACCGTTTTATCAGCTCCGCGTTTCGCAACTTATCTGGCTGAAAGGGCCGGTGACAAAGAAGCGGCGCTGGAACTCTACCAGTGGAATCTTGAACTCTCATCGGCATTCTTCGTTCCCCTTCAGATATGCGAAGTCAGCGTTCGCAATTCAATCGTCTCGGCAATAGAATCGACCTATGGGCCGAATTGGCCTTGGGAACGAGGGTTCGAAATCAGCTTGCGAAATCCCCCGACGGGATACAGTCCGCGTCGAAACCTTATGGGACTTCGTTCTCTGCCGACATCAGGGAAGATCGTTGCCGAACTGAACTTTGTCTTCTGGGAGAAGATGCTGACGCATGGGCATGACGGTGCGATCTGGAACACGCATTTTCGGACAGTGTTTCCCAACACAGATAACAGCAGAACCGTTCAAGCCTTACGCGGCGAAGGAAACGATACCCTTTTCAAGATACGTGATCTGCGAAACCGCATCGCACACCATGAGCCGATTTTCCGGCGCAACATTCAGGAGGAGTATGAGCGGATTCGCAAGATCATCTCCTGGAGCAATGTGACCGCTGCGGCCTGGCTCGACAAAATCGAAAGCGTCACCAGCATGATCGCGAGAAAGCCGTGAATGAGGGCTTGTGCGCCAGCGATACCGGGCTGACAGGTCGCGCACACCATGAAAATGGCGGAGCCGAAGCTCCGCCAGCTCGGCCTCAATCGAAGGCCGACATCTGCGCGGCGGCCGCCTTGCGGTCGAGGGACTGGCCCGGATGTTCGACTGGGCGATCGAAGGGCTTCCATACCTCGCCGACGATCTGCTCGTAGGCGGAAACGGCGCCTTCGGCAGCCAGACGGAGCGCGTGAGCATGGACGCCCATGTCGGCGGCGAACTCGCGCTTGCGCTGGGCGGCGCTGTCATAGCCGACAGGGCCATCGAGGTCCTCGTCGCGGGCGTCAGCAGATCCTTTGGCCGTAGCGTCGCGCGCGTCGGTGACGGCTTTGCTGTAGAATTGGCCGGCGCCATGAGCGGAACCGACATAGGCGCCGACGATGCGCTGGAGATGGATCTGCATCGCGCGTTCGCCAAGACCGTCGGAAAGAGCGGTTGCGGTCTCGACAATCAGGCGCTCATGCAGGTCGCGGATGCCTTCGCTGTCCAGGATGGCGGTGCCAAAGCTTTCGGCGATCTTCAGCGCCTGGGCTTCATCGGGGCATGTGAGGCGGACCATTTCGATGGTGGCACCCTTGCGCAGTTGCACAACACGGCCAGAGGGGCGGGAAGCAGGGTGAGCGGTTTGACGGGACTGGGTTGCGGGCTTTGCCATGATGGTTTCCTTTTCCAGTTGCCGAAGGGGCTCCTCCGAGCCCGAACGGACAAGGAAACCGGGCAAAGCTCGCACCTGACCTCCACCCAACCGCCCGCCCCGTGACCTCGGCCAGCGCAACAATCAGGGTCTCGGATCCTCTCCGCCTGCGTGGCCGCCCTGTCGAGCAGAGCTGGACGGTGAACTCATGGCACGCAATGACGCGATTGCCGCTTCCTGTCTTGCCAGCTTGCGCGAGAGCGCCTCGATCTCCGGTTGGCGCTCAGTGGTGATCGCCGCAAGATGGGAGCGGTAGCGGCAGAGGAAGGCTTCCGGATTAGGCGGCCTGCCGCAACGATACCCTGATCGGCGCTGCGAAAGCGACGGGATCAATGCCGTCATTTTGCGGATGATCTGACGATCGATCATGTCGAGCTGATGCCGTGTCTGGCGGCAGGTCTCCTCCATGCGCCGCAATTCGGTCTGGCGGTCTCCTGAGGTCATCATGCCGCACCCCTCCCCGTCCACGACACGAAGCTCGACGGGCCGTCATAAGCAACATGGCAAGCCTCATCGATGACGAAGCCAAATCGGCCGACCTCGTATTCCGAAGATGGCACCAGAAAGCGTCGCTCCTCAATGTGAAAATCCCGCCTGCCGCCGCGCGTGGCGATGACCTCCGTCATGCCGGAATGATGATCCGACCGGATGGCTGATATGACGACCCAGTCACCGGCATGCTTTGCCTCGAAGGCGCGACGGTCCTTCAAATGGGATTCTCCGGCGCCCAGGATCGTGCCAAAAATCTTCTCCCAGGCATCGGGCCACCAGTCCTTGATGGCACGCTCCGCGCACTGCCGCTCAAATGCGGTGAACAGATGGGGAAAGGTGATCGCCACGATCGCCAAGGCACAGTCTTCTTCATAGAAACCATCTTCCGACCGCAGCAGCGAGTGAACGTCGCGATTGCGTGTCGCCGAAAGCTTGAAGCCGCCGTGACCTGATGTCGTGTGGAACGCGATACCCTCTGCGTAGACGGTCGTTCGCTGTGACACTCGCCACTGTGTATGGACGCGGGTGATGATTTCGCGACGGCCGAGTGCCTGTCGTTCTCCCTGGTGTTCAGTATTCTCGATCATACAAATTCTCCCTAAGTCTTGAGAGGCCTTGAAACGAAATCGCCGCCGATGGAGAGCACCGGCGGCGGAACATCATTCGGAAGGGAAAAGGGAGTGCGGCTATTCCGCCGCGATGCCGTAGGCGTCCTGCTCCTCGTCAGGCTCGGCTGCGTCTGGAGCATCCTCGATGGTCTCGGGCAGATCGGAAGCGCCGCCTTCATCGACCGTGCTCTCCCCAACCGGATTGCCTTCGCCTGTGTCTGGCTCCGTCTCCGCGTTAGCAGCGGCGCCTTCAATACGCTCGACCTCGGGGCCATCCTCAGCGACTTCGGCCGGGGATGCCTCGTCATCGAGAGTGTCGGCATGCCTGATCAGATCGGCGACGTCGTTCGGATCGGGCGCGAAGAGTGCCGACGCATGCACGAAATGACTTTCCTTGAAGTGGTCGACCATAGAGCGTTTCCGTACTTTTCGGAATCGGCCGGGCTTCTGCAATGAGGTTTGTTATGATTCATTGATGCTGGCTGGGCGGAGGCCAGCGTCTCATGACCGCACCGTTATCAAATGATCTGCGTGAGCGTGTTGTTGCAGCCGTTTTAGCTGGCGAGAGTAGTCGTGCAGTGGCTGGACGTTTCGGCGTCGCTGTCTCTTCGGTGGTGAAGTGGTCGCAGCGATACAGGGCGACAGGATCGGTTCGTCCGGCCAAGATGGGTGGCTATCGCAAACGGATTCTGGAGCCGGATCGCAGCTTCATTACTGAACTGCTCGAACAGAACTCCCACCTGACGCTGCATGGTCTGAAGGCGGAACTGGCATCACGAGGCATTGCCGTCTCCCACAATACGATCTGGGAGTTCATCCGCAGCGAGGGGCTGCGCTTCAAAAAAAACGCTGTTCGCCGCTGAGCAGGCCCGTGCCGATATCGCCCGCAGGCACGAGCGATGGAAGAACTTGCAACATCATCTGGATCCCGAGCGACTGGTCTTCATTGATGAGAGTGTGCTGCAGAGCAGCGGAAGGAGTTCAATATGAACTAAGACCGTAGCGAAAAGCTGCGTAAATGATGGGGGACGGCCCCCCGAGATCGGCTTTCAGGAGCGGGTCTCAAACCAGTCCGAGTTGCTGCGGTAAAGAGCCGTGGTGGTGAGCGTCGGATGAAAAGTTCGGACGAGATCCGAGCAGGTGAGTGTTCGAAAGACGAACGAAAGTGAACCCTCCGAAGACGCGCCGTTATGAATAAAGCGTCGTCGAAACCAGGATTGTTTCGTCATCCTGGGACAAGTCCGCCGGGTGCCTGATGACTGGGCGGGCGGCGACCGGCGTAGAGGGGGCGTGAGTCGAATACAGGCTTTTACGCGGAACTGCAGGAACCAGGCTCCTGATGCCAAGGGAGAAGCCCAAGCGGAGAAACCGCAAGGCGAGAGTACCGATGCAGGAGACTGGGGCGGACCGATCCGTATGAGCGTTGAAGCTTCGTGCGCTCGCCGCCGATCACGGCATAGTCTTCACTCCAATCGAACTGGAATGCTTCGCCTGCACGGAAAGATAGGGGAACGAATATGCCGCGGCCCGATGTCTGCTGCTCAACCCGCCACTCACGGGCGAACGCGGCGACCCGACCATAGGAGCCGGTAAAGCCGAGAGCCACCAGATCGGCATGAAGCTGCTTCAGCGTTCGGCGCTGCTTGCGTGATCTTCCGGCCTCGGTCTTCAGCCAGGCCGCCAGTTTGTCAGCGAATGGATCAAGCTTGCTCGGTCGTTCCGGTACCGTGAACGTCGGCTCGATCGTGCCCGCGCTCAAATACTTCGCGATCGTGTTGCGCGACAGCCCCGTACGCCGACTGATCTCGCGCACTGACAGCTTCTCGCGCAGCGCCATCCGGCGGATGATGTTTAAAAGTCCCATGTGGATCACTCCGTTGCCCCCGTCGCTCTCCGCGTTGGGGGGAAGGTTCACATGGCTCAATTCTCAATGGAAATTATGCGCCTAACCGGCTCAGTTCCGCGCGGAAACCAACACTCGGCATTGCAGCGCTGGAAGAAAAAGTCGTGCAGATGGCCGTTACCACGGTCCTGAACGCGATCTATGAGCAGGACTTCCTGGGCTTCTCATATGGGTTCCGACAAGGAAGGGGACAGCATGACGCGCTGGACGCCTTGTGGGTTGGGATCGACAAACGGAAGATCAACTGGATATTGGACGCGGATATTCGCTCGTTTTACGATGAAATCGATCACGAGTGGATGCTCCGTTTCCTGTCGCATCGAGTTGGTGACCGCCGGCTGATACGTCTGATCTACAAATGGTTGAAAGCGGGCACGATTGAGGATGGCCGCCGCGTGGCATCGACGCGAGGAACTCCCCAAGGATCTGTAATTAGCCCCGTGCTATCGAATATCTATCTGCATTACGCATTGGATTTATGGGTCCAGCAATGGCGTACTCGACATGCCAAAGGCGACGTGATCATTGTCCGTTATGCCGACGACAGCGTGACACGGGTTCCAGTACGAAGGAGAGGCGCAGCGCTTTCTGCAAGCATTGCGGGAGCGGCTCGCTCAGTTCGGCTTGCAACTACACCCGGAGAAGACGCGGCTGATTCGCTTCGGGCGGTATGCCGCGCGACAATGCCGGGAACGTGGTATCCGCAAGCCAGAGACCTTCGACTTTCTGGGATTCACGCACTGCTGCGGCAGGCGGCGCAATGATGGAGGCTTCAAGATTGTCCGTCTGACAATCAAGAAGCGAATGCGCACGACGCTGACGGCCATTCGGGAAACGCTAATGCGACGGCGCCATGAACCAGTGGCAATAGTAGGTCGGTGGCTAAGGCAAGTGTTGCAGGGGTATTTGAACTACCATGCGGTGCCCGACAATCTGAGAAGATTGGGAGGGCTCCGCTGGGAAGTTGGTCGCGCCTGGCGACACGCTTTGATGCGTCGAAGCCAGAGACACCGGCTGCCTTGGGATCGATTCCAAAGGCTGCTTCGCAAATACCTGCCGCCATGTCGTCTGTTGCACCCGCATCCAGATGCTCGGTTCACCGTCACAACATCCGATAGGAGCCGTATGCGGTAGTGCCGCACGTACGGATCTGGCCGGGGGGCGATGGGCAACCATCGTCCCTACCGGGACCGTTAAATCGTCACTACGGCCTAGATGCGGGCGCCCCAAATCCTGTCGATTGCGGCCAGGTGCTGGCTGGTTGAGATGCGCTCCCGAGACCCAGCAGGAGGCGCCGCGAAACGGCGTGGATGGGTCTCCTTTGTCTGCTGCGGCAACCCTCCGCTTCACGTCCTTCCATTGCGACTGCCGGCTTTGTTGCGGAAGCATGGACGCTCGTTGGCCGTAAAGCGACTTTTTTCCCACACCTATCGAACCTACGCCCGCCGGTGACCCTGACTAATCGCGGCGAAGCTTGCGCGAAGCATGTCAGGTTGGTTTGTAAGCCTTCCTCAAGCAGTAAATCGACGCCTCTTTCGGTATGCTGGCCTTCTGTTTGATATCGATTCACGATATCGTGAGTCGTTCGCCTTTTTTGCGTGGCGCGAACATGCTCCCCCCAACAAAAAAAGCAGGTACGCTCCTCAAGGGAGAGAACGATGACCAGTATTTCATCCATAAACAACGCGCGTTATGATCTCAAGTTGTACTCGGGCCTTCAGTCCGGCGTCCAAAGCGGAATGAACACCACCGAAAGCTCTGGCCCGCAGGGCAGTGGCTTACTCTCCGGTGGCTCGGAGAGTGTAGACGGCAACAGTGCGCTCAGTCAGTTGCTGTCTGCACTGATATCCATGTCGCTTAACATGGCTCAATCATCCGGTAGCAGCGAAACCTCTGCGGAAAACGGGGACGAAGCGCGGCAGGATCGTCTGTCCGAACTGGATGCGGACGCTGACGGCGTCTTGTCCAAGACGGAGTTCCTGGCCGGCAAGCCGGATGATGTGACCGACGACATGGCGACGAACTTGTTCAACCATCTGGATGCCGACGGTGATGGTTCTATCAGTGCCGAAGAGTATGACAGCGGTGACCCAGCGGCCAACCGCGCCGTTGGTCCGCCACCGCCAACGGACATGGTATCCGATCAGACGGATGAGGGCTCGACGGACGCGCTGGATGCTCTCGATACCAACGGCGATGGTGAAATCTCCGAGGCGGAGTTCCTTGCCGGAAGACCTGAAGACGTAAGCGATGAAATGGCGGTCAACCTGTTTGCCAATTTCGATTCTGATGGGGATGGTGTCATCAGCGTCGATGAATTGGCAGTCATGAAGGAACGGTGGCCGACCGAACCGATCTCCGCCGGCCAATGGGACGATTCGGACCAGACCATAATCGATCTATCCGATGTGAATTTGAAGCTCGAAGAAGTCCTGAAGGCTTATGCGTTGCTGAACGGTGACGAACTGACCGAAACCACAGCCTCAGAGTCTGACTCGAAAAGCCTTCAATGATATCGGTACCTTGCAAGCCTGCGGGTGATCAGGCGGATGTGGGCGATCATGATCCACGCTTCGGCTGATGCGATGGAGCGTTCGACATCTTTGGCCAATCTTCGGCACCTGCCGAGCCACGCGAAGGTCCGCTCAACGACCCAGCGCCGTGGCAGAACCTCGAAGCCTTTGGCCTTATCCGAGCGCTTGATGATCTCAATCGTCCAGCGCCCGATCTTCTTCAGCCGCCGCTTCAGCTTGTCGCCTGCATAGCCACCATCGGCGAAGACATGCAACAACCATGGCCACCGGTGTCGGATGGATTTCAGGAGATCGGGAGCACCGTCGCGATCCTGGATGTCGGCGGTGTGCACCACCAGACCGACCATCAGACCGAGTGTATCAACGATGATGTGGCGCTTACGGCCTTTGATCTTCTTGCCCGCATCATAGCCTCGTATGCCGCCGCTTTTCGTGGTTTTCACGCTTTGGCTATCGATCACACCGGCCGTCGGACTTGCCTCTCTTGCCTCCAGCTCGCGGGCTTCCATCACCAGATGATGGTTGATGCGCGCCCAAAGTCCCAGCGTCCGCCATTCATAGAAATAACGCTGCACGGTTGAACAGGGTGGGAAATCCTTCGGCAGCATTCGCCACTGGCAACCGGTCATGGCGATGTAAAGCAGAGCGTTGACGACCTCGCGCAAATCCGTGGTGCGGGGACGGCCCAGGCAGCGCGGCATCGGCAGGAAAGGCTCAACCAACACCCATTCCCGATCCGTCATGTCACTTGCGTAGCGTGCCGTTCGCCGGGCATATTGCCGACGGGTGATTTCAGTCCAGGCCATCGTGAACTCCATCGATTCTTCGCAAATCCGAAGGAATCATAACCTCTTGAAATCACCCACCTCTTTTTGAGGCAGCCTCTCAGCGATGTAGTGTGATAAAACACACAGGGCCGCACCGAATCTGAACCAATGGTCGCCAATCACCCCGGTTGGCGACCATGCCATTCTTAGGCGACCTGCGCGTGGGGCTGAATGAACACGCCGCGGAGGCTGGAAGTGATGTGCTCCCTGAAGCGGCTCGTTGTTGGCATATCAGGAGGCAGCTTTTGTTTGCTCAAGGCTATCTTATTCGTGTCGGCCCTGTTTCGACAGGTTACTGCTGTCTGTAATCCAACAAGTAGAGCGACAACGACTGAGCTGATGGTCGTCCGCACAGCCATTGGTGACTTCCAATCCATTATAAGGACATTGGCAGAAATCATGCGAACTCACTCGGCTCTTGCGATGACCAGCGGAAGGGTTTCCCGGAGATCCACATAGCGTGAAGGATCCTGCGGCGAACTTTCGGGCGATAGCCCCCTTGGCTTTTCGATACGACTATCAGCCGTGCCCAATTCCGGTCCTCTGAAATGCTTGGACGTCGTGTCGCATAACCGCTTACTCTTTATCGCCAGGCGCAAATCTACAAGCGTCAGGGCATCGACCTCGACCGTTCGACGCTCGCCGACTGGGTCGGTCGTGCCGCCTGGCATCTTCGCCCCGTTCATCAGCGGCTGCTTGATCATTTGAAGTCGTCGTCCAAGCTCTTTGCCGACGAGACGACGGCCCCGGTGCTCGATCCGGGACGCGGCAAGACCAAGACCGGCCAGCTCTGGGCTTATGCACGAGATGACCGGCCGTGGCAGGGAAATGATCCACCCGGCGTCGCCTATGTCTATGCGCCGGATCGCAAAGGCGAACGGCCGATGGCCCATCTCGACGGCTTCGTCGGCATCCTGCAGGTCGACGGTTACAGCGGATATCGTCCGCTCGCGGCAAAGAACACCGTGTTGCTGGCCTTCTGCTGGTCTCACGTTCGACGCCGCTTTTATGAGCTGGCCGCCGCTGGCCCGGCACCCATTGCCAGCGAGGCGCTCAAACGCATCGGCGAACTCTACAGGATCGAAGACGAGATACGTGGCCTCACAAACGAGGAGCGTAGCGCCACGCGCCAACAAAAGAGCCGCCCGATCATCGATAGCCTCGCTCCCTGGCTGCGTGAACAACTCGGCTACATCAGCCAAAAGACAAAGCTCGCCGAAGCTATCCGCTATGCCTTGTCACGCTGGGAGGGCTTGATCCGCTTCATCGACGACGGCCGGATCGAAATCGACTCCAACACCGTCGAGCGATCCATCAGGCCAATTGCCCTCAATCGCAAAAACGCGCTATTTGCCGGTTCCGACGCCGGGGCCGAACACTGGGCGACCATCGCCTCGCTCATCGAGACTGCCAAGCTCAACCATGTCGAGCCACTGGCCTATCTCTCAGATGTCCTCACCAGGATCGTCAACGGCCATTCAAACAGCCAGATCGACGACCTGTTGCCGTGGGCCTATACCGCAAACCGCAAACTCAAAGCCGTGGCCTGAGCACATCGCTTACCGATCAACGACATCATCGAGATCAGGAATGAGTGCGCCAAGTACCCGGTAACGCCATGGCTCACAATTTTCAAAGGTGGGGTTCTTCACGCGGCGCATCAGCAAAAGTTGTGCAATCCTAGCCGGTGATACCCAGGTTCGAGCTTTTCGTGAGGCCTCATCGTGGAGCAGCCGTTGCGATGGCTGGAGTCATTGATGAAGCCATGCATGAGGCTCGTCATGAAGGCGGATACCGACGGATCGAGGTCATCACCGGGCGGCGCAAGCGGCGGGCTTCGCTTCTGTGCTGTCACTTCGAAACATTCGCAGCCACTCAACAAACAGTTCAGCCGGCAAAGCCTTAGAGATGACGTAACCCTGAACATGATGGCATCCCATTTCGGCCAACAACTCGAGTTGCCGTGGCGTTTCAACCCCTTCGGCGGTCACCTTGGCGCCAATTTTTCGCGAGAGATCAGCGATCGTCGTCACGAGGATCTGATTTGCCTGATTGGTTTCGATTGATTGAACAAAGCTTTTGTCGATCTTGATCGTGTCGGGGTTAAAGTCGAGCAAATGAGCCAAAGACGATTGCCCGGTACCGAAATCATCCAGTGCGATGTGGAAGCCGTAGGTCTGTAGCGTCCTGAGTATCTCTGAGGTCTGTACGATGTCGGTCACCATCGCCGACTCTGTCATTTCCAGCTGAATGGAGGCAGGATTGACCCCATATGTCTCTACCGATTTTAGGATATCATAAATGATGTCGTTGCCCTTGAGCTGCTCGGCAGAGATGTTGATCGAGATCAGCGGAACACTCACGCCCTGTCGATGCCACTCGCTAATAATGGCGAAGGCCTTACCGAACACGTATTCGCTTACGTCATGTATGAGTCCGGTCTTTTCCGCGACCTGGATCACGGCGTCGATTGAGGTGTTTTTTAGGTATTCGTTGGTTGAGCGCAATAGAACTTCCGCGCCCGAAACATCGCCGGTACTCAGATTGATGATAGGTTGGAAGTGGAGCTGGAACTCGCTGTTGCGCAAGGCCTGTTGGATGCCTTTTTCTAGCGAATTCCGGTCGTCGACAACAGACGCCATGTTGGATGAGAAGACCTGGAAGGTGTGATCGCCCTCCTGTCTCGACGCCAGTCGCTGCGCAGCGATCGCATTGTCAATCAAGGCGCGAGCTGTCTGCACGTCGTTGGAGTAAAGACAAGCACCGACACTGAAGCGGACCGGGGGCCCGCCTACGACAGAGTTAAACAGCGAAGAAAGCTTTTCAACCAAGCGCTGCAAAACCCAAAACAAAGAGCCGGAGTCGTTCGCCTGGGTAAGCTCGATCAGAAACATACTGACATCAATTGGCTGAATGGAAACCCTCCGCTCTTTCCCCGACATCAATGACATCATGTCGGCATCTCTGAAAATGGCGTCGAGACTGTCGGATGCGTTCCTCATAAGTTCAGCCGAAACGCGAGAGCCGAAACGCGCCTCGCATTCGCTCTGTGAATCCAGATTGACGCAGATAACTGCTATAGCATTCTGGTCATCGCCCGACTGGATCAAGGATTTTTCAATACGGCGTGTGAAATTTTCCAGTGGCGTTTTTTGCTTCGGGACAAGCTTGACGCGCCCATTCTCAGCTTCACCTCCAATGGGGCGGACCAAAGGCTCGTCACCTGGTTTATTCTGCAGAATGGAATTTTCCGACGATGGGTTCCAGATGACGGACCGGTCCCGTCCCGCTTTCTTGGCCGCATAGAGCGCTTGGTCAGCGTTGTTGACGGCAGCGTGAACAGTGCCAACCTGCCCATCGACGGGCGCGATTCCAATGCTAATCGACAAGGTCTTGTCTTGTTTGAGCCATTCAGGCGACCGTTGCTTCACCAGCCCTCGGAGTTCTTCGGCCAATTCCTTGGCCGCATTGAGGTCCACCCCGTCGAGGACCAGACAGAATTCTTCACCCCCGTAGCGACCGACAAGGTCATCTGGCCCGCCTGCTTCCAGCAACGTATGTGCCAAGCCGGCGATGACATCATCGCCAACGGCATGACCATAGGTATCGTTGACGCTCTTGAAATGGTCGACATCGATCATGAGGCAGGTCAAATCGCCGCCAGACAAAAGAGCAGACTGATACTTTCGCTCAAACTGCTCGAACAGAGCTCGGCGATTGAGACAGGTGGTGAGTGGATCGTGATTGGCCAGATATTTGAGCTGGCTATTCTGTTTTTTAATCTCCGTCTCCGATTGCTGAAGCTTATTGTAGGCGATCGAGAGATCGCGACTTTTGCGCTCAATGGCAGTAACATCCTTGAACGTTACCAGAGCTCCATGGACTGTTTTGCCATCAGGGGAAATACTGGTTGCATTGACCAAAATATTGACGATGTCGCCGCTTTCCCGCCGCAGGTTCATTGGAACATCGGTGACCGCCTTGTTTTCGCGAAGAGCGGTCAGCCACGGCAGCTCGGCAAGCTCGCTCCCCCGTTTCAACTTTCGCCACAGCAAAGCACTGAGCTCATGATCAACGAGCGTGTTCTGATCGCTGTCGAGTATATTTGCCAGCGACTTATTAACGAGCAAGATGTTGCTGCGAGGGTCAACGACCGCGACGCCATCTGATAAGGTATCAAAAGCGCTCTGCACCCGAGACGGAACCGTCCTCGTCATGTCGAGGAGCCGCATACTCCTAGCTAGGATCAGAAACATCCCGACGAATGAGCACACGCCGACAAAGCCGCAAAACAGCAGGAGGTCGAATGGTATGCCAAGCACAGACAACCGGGACCCCACCGGCTGGAACACTATTTCAACGGCGCCCCACCCCACCGTCCCATCAGAGATTGGGACATGGACGTGTGTCTGGGGTGATCTTCCGTCTCCTGTTCCGTTCCAGAATTCATCATGATTTGGCGTCGCCGCCGCAAGCTCGCCGGATGCCCTCCTGAGCGCGATAGACCTGACCGATTCGTCGCGTCGTTGTACTGCGGAAATGGTATCGTTGATGATTTCGATTTCGTCTCTCGTGGCTGCAGCGGCGATTTGAAGCGTGAGTGCTTCGGCCACCCTCGCCCTGGCCTCGAGTTGGTAGGCAAGCCGATCCGGAAGCAGGCCGAGAAGAGCCGCAACCGAAACTATGCTGAGCAACAAGAGCGTCATCGACAGCGCCAGGCCAAATGACGGTGAGATGTATTGACCCGATGACGAGGGTGAACGACGCAACAGGTTCAAGCTGCGATTCCTTGCGCGTTGTTCGCCGCCGGGCGTGAGAACATGTCGCCGACCACATCTTGATCGCCGTCAATGTTCCTGCGTGCGATGACAATCAACATCGGATTGAAGAAACTGAGAGTAGGAACAGAAGCCATCAGGGCGGTGGCAAGCGCCCCTCCCCGCAAGGCCCAGGCTACGATGCCGGCGGATAGCACGACGCTGCTGCCAATCGTCAGGCTGCGGACTTCCATTCCCAAAAACTGTTCCTGCTTCCGAAGGTCAGCGCTTGCTTCACTCATCGATCTCCACAGTTTCAGTTCGTTGAGGTCAGATAGATCAAGGCTGATTTGAAACACTAGATTGGGGGAAGGAACAAGCGGAGGTCCGAATTGTGTCAGCAGGTCAAATTCTCCAAGCAGACGTACTTCAGAGAGACGCTGGAGGGTAGTAGCGACGCCGTTTACTTCACCAGGCCTTGCATCGAGCATATCGCCCTGGGAGCCTGATGTATCTGCCTGTTTCTTGCCACCAAAGAAGTCAGGCAGCTTCGGTTCCGTCGAGGTCGACCCGATCTGATCAGGGCTACTATCGAATTCGATTTGCTCGTCGAGCGCCGCTTGGGTCGTTTCCGGAGGCGGGGTGAAAGTGTATTCGGTGGTTTGGTGATAACCTGAATCGCCAGTGACAACGGCAATGATCTGCTGTTGCACCAATCCTCCATTACCATCGCTGATCTGGATGATGACCTCGTAGTAGTTATTTCCGTCGGAGTCAGAAGGCGCATTGAATCTAGGAGGTACGGCGAAGGATAGCACGCCTGTAGAGGCATCGAGATTGAACAACCCTCCATCCGTTCCACCGACGATCTGATAGGTCAAACTGACGCTATCCACATCGGTGGCGGTAATCTTTGTGACCACGGTCTCGCTTTCGTCGACATCTATGACAGCGACAGCTCCTCCGCCATTGCTGGTTATGGTCGGAGGATCGTTGACATTCGTCACCGTCGAGGTCGACGACGAGGTCAGCGGGCCCTCGGACGTGCCTCTGGTATCGACATAGGACACCGCAACACTCATCACCGCGCCGACATCGCTGTCGCCAAGCGTATAGGTCGAACCCGTCGCGCCACCGATCGCAACAGCGCCCGAGCCTGTGTCACGGTACCATTGGTAGCTGAAGGAACCGAGACCGTCGGCATCCGTCAGGCCCGATGTATCTGCCGTCAGCGTCTGGTTCTCGGCTGCCGTCCCGACAATCACCGGAGACCCAGAGGGCGCGTCGTTGACATTCGTCACCGTCGAGGTCGACGACGAGGTCAGCGGGCCCTCGGACGTGCCTCTGGTATCGACATAGGACACCGCAACACTCATCACCGCGCCGACATCGCTGTCGCCAAGCGTATAGGTCGAACCCGTCGCGCCACCGATCGCAACAGCGCCCGAGCCTGTGTCACGGTACCATTGGTAGCTGAAGGAACCGAGACCGTCGGCATCCGTCAGGCCCGATGTATCTGCCGTCAGCGTCTGGTTCTCGGCTGCCGTCCCGACAATCACCGGAGACCCAGAGGGCGCGTCGTTGACATTCGTCACCGTCGAGGTCGACGACGAGGTCAGCGGGCCCTCGGACGTGCCTCTGGTATCGACATAGGACACCGCAACACTCATCACCGCGCCGACATCGCTGTCGCCAAGCGTATAGGTCGAACCCGTCGCGCCACCGATCGCAACAGCGCCCGAGCCTGTGTCACGGTACCATTGGTAGCTGAAGGAACCGAGACCGTCGGCATCCGTCAGGCCCGATGTATCTGCCGTCAGCGTCTGGTTCTCGGCTGCCGTCCCGACAATCACCGGAGACCCAGAGGGCGCGTCGTTGACATTCGTCACCGTCGAGGTCGACGACGAGGTCAGCGGGCCCTCGGACGTGCCTCTGGTATCGACATAGGACACCGCAACACTCATCACCGCGCCGACATCGCTGTCGCCAAGCGTATAGGTCGAACCCGTCGCGCCACCGATCGCAACAGCGCCCGAGCCTGTGTCACGGTACCATTGGTAGCTGAAGGAACCGAGACCGTCGGCATCCGTCAGGCCCGATGTATCTGCCGTCAGCGTCTGGTTCTCGGCTGCCGTCCCGACAATCACCGGAGACCCAGAGGGCGCGTCGTTGACATTCGTCACCGTCGAGGTCGACGACGAGGTCAGCGGGCCCTCGGACGTGCCTCTGGTATCGACATAGGACACCGCAACACTCATCACCGCGCCGACATCGCTGTCGCCAAGCGTATAGGTCGAACCCGTCGCGCCACCGATCGCAACAGCGCCCGAGCCTGTGTCACGGTACCATTGGTAGCTGAAGGAACCGAGACCGTCGGCATCCGTCAGGCCCGATGTATCTGCCGTCAGCGTCTGGTTCTCGGCTGCCGTCCCGACAATCACCGGAGACCCAGAGGGCGCGTCGTTGACATTCGTCACCGTCGAGGTCGACGACGAGGTCAGCGGGCCCTCGGACGTGCCTCTGGTATCGACATAGGACACCGCAACACTCATCACCGCGCCGACATCGCTGTCGCCAAGCGTATAGGGTCGAACCCGTCGCGCCACCGATCGCAACAGCGCCCGAGCCTGTGTCACGGTACCATTGGTAGCTGAAGGAACCGAGACCGTCGGCATCCGTCAGGCCCGATGTATCTGCCGTCAGCGTCTGGTTCTCGGCTGCCGTCCCGACAATCACCGGAGACCCAGAGGGCGCGTCGTTGACATTCGTCACCGTCGAGGTCGACGACGAGGTCAGCGGGCCCTCGGACGTGCCTCTGGTATCGACATAGGACACCGCAACACTCATCACCGCGCCGACATCGCTGTCGCCAAGCGTATAGGTCGAACCCGTCGCGCCACCGATCGCAACAGCGCCCGAGCCTGTGTCACGGTACCATTGGTAGCTGAAGGAACCGAGACCGTCGGCATCCGTCAGGCCCGATGTATCTGCCGTCAGCGTCTGGTTCTCGGCTGCCGTCCCGACAATCACCGGAGACCCAGAGGGCGCGTCGTTGACATTCGTCACCGTCGAGGTCGACGACGAGGTCAGCGGGCCCTCGGACGTGCCTCTGGTATCGACATAGGACACCGCAACACTCATCACCGCGCCGACATCGCTGTCGCCAAGCGTATAGGTCGAACCCGTCGCGCCACCGATCGCAACAGCGCCCGAGCCTGTGTCACGGTACCATTGGTAGCTGAAGGAACCGAGACCGTCGGCATCCGTCAGGCCCGATGTATCTGCCGTCAGCGTCTGGTTCTCGGCTGCCGTCCCGACAATCACCGGAGACCCAGAGGGCGCGTCGTTGACATTCGTCACCGTCGAGGTCGACGACGAGGTCAGCGGGCCCTCGGACGTGCCTCTGGTATCGACATAGGACACCGCAACACTCATCACCGCGCCGACATCGCTGTCGCCAAGCGTATAGGTCGAACCCGTCGCGCCACCGATCGCAACAGCGCCCGAGCCTGTGTCACGGTACCATTGGTAGCTGAAGGAACCGAGACCGTCGGCATCCGTCAGGCCCGATGTATCTGCCGTCAGCGTCTGGTTCTCGGCTGCCGTCCCGACAATCACCGGAGACCCAGAGGGCGCGTCGTTGACATTCGTCACCGTCGAGGTCGACGACGAGGTCAGCGGGCCCTCGGACGTGCCTCTGGTATCGACATAGGACACCGCAACACTCATCACCGCGCCGACATCGCTGTCGCCAAGCGTATAGGTCGAACCCGTCGCGCCACCGATCGCAACAGCGCCCGAGCCTGTGTCACGGTACCATTGGTAGCTGAAGGAACCGAGACCGTCGGCATCCGTCAGGCCCGATGTATCTGCCGTCAGCGTCTGGTTCTCGGCTGCCGTCCCGACAATCACCGGAGACCCAGAGGGCGCGTCGTTGACATTCGTCACCGTCGAGGTCGACGACGAGGTCAGCGGGCCCTCGGACGTGCCTCTGGTATCGACATAGGACACCGCAACACTCATCACCGCGCCGACATCGCTGTCGCCAAGCGTATAGGTCGAACCCGTCGCGCCACCGATCGCAACAGCGCCCGAGCCTGTGTCACGGTACCATTGGTAGCTGAAGGAACCGAGACCGTCGGCATCCGTCAGGCCCGATGTATCTGCCGTCAGCGTCTGGTTCTCGGCTGCCGTCCCGACAATCACCGGAGACCCAGAGGGCGCGTCGTTGACATTCGTCACCGTCGAGGTCGACGACGAGGTCAGCGGGCCCTCGGACGTGCCTCTGGTATCGACATAGGACACCGCAACACTCATCACCGCGCCGACATCGCTGTCGCCAAGCGTATAGGTCGAACCCGTCGCGCCACCGATCGCAACAGCGCCCGAGCCTGTGTCACGGTACCATTGGTAGCTGAAGGAACCGAGACCGTCGGCATCCGTCAGGCCCGATGTATCTGCCGTCAGCGTCTGGTTCTCGGCTGCCGTCCCGACAATCACCGGAGACCCAGAGGGCGCGTCGTTGACATTCGTCACCGTCGAGGTCGACGACGAGGTCAGCGGGCCCTCGGACGTGCCTCTGGTATCGACATAGGACACCGCAACACTCATCACCGCGCCGACATCGCTGTCGCCAAGCGTATAGGTCGAACCCGTCGCGCCACCGATCGCAACAGCGCCCGAGCCTGTGTCACGGTACCATTGGTAGCTGAAGGAACCGAGACCGTCGGCATCCGTCAGGCCCGATGTATCTGCCGTCAGCGTCTGGTTCTCGGCTGCCGTCCCGACAATCACCGGAGACCCAGAGGGCGCGTCGTTGACATTCGTCACCGTCGAGGTCGACGACGAGGTCAGCGGGCCCTCGGACGTGCCTCTGGTATCGACATAGGACACCGCAACACTCATCACCGCGCCGACATCGCTGTCGCCAAGCGTATAGGTCGAACCCGTCGCGCCACCGATCGCAACAGCGCCCGAGCCTGTGTCACGGTACCATTGGTAGCTGAAGGAACCGAGACCGTCGGCATCCGTCAGGCCCGATGTATCTGCCGTCAGCGTCTGGTTCTCGGCTGCCGTCCCGACAATCACCGGAGACCCAGAGGGCGCGTCGTTGACATTCGTCACCGTCGAGGTCGACGACGAGGTCAGCGGGCCCTCGGACGTGCCTCTGGTATCGACATAGGACACCGCAACACTCATCACCGCGCCGACATCGCTGTCGCCAAGCGTATAGGTCGAACCCGTCGCGCCACCGATCGCAACAGCGCCCGAGCCTGTGTCACGGTACCATTGGTAGCTGAAGGAACCGAGACCGTCGGCATCCGTCAGGCCCGATGTATCTGCCGTCAGCGTCTGGTTCTCGGCTGCCGTCCCGACAATCACCGGAGACCCAGAGGGCGCGTCGTTGACGCTGGCTATGGTGATTGAGACGGTTTCGGCCGTGCTGGAAACGTAGCCGTCATTGGCCACGAATTCCACCACTCGGTTCGTCGTGTCGGGGGTGTTGCTGGTATTCTCATATGTCACGGAACGAAGTGCAGCCTCGTAGTGGGCGACACTCGCGCTGCCTGAAAGTGTCAGGGTGCCGTTCGTACTGTCCCACGTCCCCGAGATGCCGTTCTGGGCGGAGAAGCCCAAAACGTCTTGGCCCGGTACGAAGTTCGTTATGCTGACCGTCGCTCCAGACAAATTCGCGCTATCAACGTCTGACAGAACGAGGCCGCTATCGATCGGCTGCGGCGCACTGTCTTCTGTATATGTCGCAGTTGCCCCGGACGGGGTTATGCTGGGTGCTTGAGGGGGCGTGTAATCGACGTAGAGTAGTAGTCTCGTCCCGATCGTCGAGTTTTCAGAACTGCTGATGCCCCAGTTATCCACGCTCGACGAAGCCGTCGCGATCAACCATCCGTAATTCGCAACGCCATTCGACCAGGCCTGAACGTCCGAGGTTATGACAAAGCTCTGGGTTCCGCTCAGGCCAGCATCGAGACTGTAGGTTGCCAAGCTACTCGCTTCCACATCGTCTCTTGAAACGCCGCCAACGAGCGAATCGAATGTCGAAGTTTCACTCCAGTTCGTCAACATGCGGTAAATTTCGACTGAGTCCAAAGGGTCATCTGAGCTGACGAATACCCTCAATTCCGCGTAGTTGATAGTTGACCCATAGGGTATCAAATTCGAACCCGAACCGAAAATTCCGTCGAAGCTAATGAGGATATTGTTGTCGTTGGGCGTGCCATCGTCGACGAAAAGCGTGGTTGCACTTCCCAGGTCCACAGTTGGGTGAGATGCGACGACTTCAGTATCTTGGGTTCCAACATAACCAGACGTGCCTTCCTGGAAGCTTGTTGTGGCGAGGATATGGACCCAGCGCGACAAGGAATTCTGCGTTAACGCGGAAGTAGCATCCACATCGCCAATGTGGCGCTCAAGATCCCAGTCGCCCCCCAGATCTGAATGTCCGGTCGCGTCATCACTTCCAGCGATGTCCGCTCCGGTAAGATTGGCCAGCATGTTAAGTGCTGTGGCACCGACTTCACCGGCCCCGAAATCGCAACCGTAGATCAAAATATCCGCATCACCTGACAAGGACATTCCGATGTTCACGAGTTGCGCGGCATAGACGCCATCCATTGTCGTGGCATCCAGAATGCCGCTCCCCAGCTGCAGTTGGCCGGCTGAACCGTGCGCGAGTATGTGAACCGCGTCCACGTTCGTCCTCTGAGCCATCACCTCGGCAACTTGCTCAACGCCGTCGCGATCTGCTTCAAGCAGAATAATTTCGATAGAAGGGTCAAGAGCGGAAAGTAGCGTATCCAGGTCTTGGACCCGCGGGTCGACAAACATGATCTCCGTTTTTGACGTTGTCTGTTCGAGAACGGAAATCGGTGCAATGGCGGTTAGGGGCTGTTCGCTATCGGTCTCGTTTGGATCGGCGGCCGGTGAACCGTTCGTATCGACCTGTCCGTCGTCACCTTCCGACGTAAAGTCCGCAAGGATAGCTCCTGCGGCCGCGTCGAACACGATCCGCGGCTCCAACTCGCAGAACTCAAGCACCGCGCGCGGGAGCGATCTGCTCGACGCTTTCCGGTATTCCTGAACGGCAAATCGATGGTTCGCACCGGATACGGGCATGATGAACCAAACTCCTGATTCTACATGAGGGAAAACCCTCCTCAACGATGAACAAATCTAAAAAAACGCCGTTAACAAATAGCTGATAAATCTGGTCCGACGACATTTTAGAAACTTGCATCGGAATCGGCAGTCAGCGAATTAATCATTAGTTAAGTATAATTTGCTAAATTTACCCTTAAGTTTTCGGGAGGAAAATTTGTCCCGGAAGATGTCAAATGCAGCCATCTTTCAGATTCTCGCAAGTCATCAGGCAAAGTGATTAGTTATGCTCTTCAAGGTCGGCGTTTCGGTAGTGCTGGTGGCCGGATTGGTCGGATGTAGCCTCCGCCCCAGCCCCGGATCCAACCTGGCTTTTCAGCGGAATGCGCAAGCCAATATCCTTCGCATGACCGCGGACCAGGAGCCCATATCAGGATCAATCAGTCTTGAAGCAGCCATGGCCCGCGCACTGAAGTACAACCTAGACCTTCGCGTGAAGAGGGATCAGGTGATGCTCGCAAACGCAAAACTCAACCTCCAGCATTACAGCATGCTGCCGACCGCCGTAATCGAAGCGGGATACGTCCGACGCAACAACGACAATGCATCAACCAGCCTCGACCTTCTGAGTAACACCAGAGACGCAAGTTTTTCGACGTCGCAAGATCGCCGGCAGCGGTCCAGCGACATATCAATCAGTTGGGATATCCTGGACTTCGGCCTCTCTTATGTTCGGGCAAAACAAGCGGCTGACGACGTACTGATCTCGCGTGAGGCTTGGCGCAAGGAGGTTCATCAGCTTCTAGAGGACGTCAGAGTCGAGTACTGGCGTGCGAGCACGTATCAGCGCCTCATCGATAGACTGCATAAGCTGAAAAAGCGAACTGACGCGGCGATCGCCAACAGTGAACGCTTGTCAAAAGAAAACCAGCTGAACCGCCTGACAGTTCTCAACTCAGAACGCGAATTGATCAAGGTGAAGCAGGCAATCAACGATCTTGAGCAAAATCTGCTGAGCGCTAAAGCAGAGTTAGCAAGGTTGATGAACCTGAAGCCCGGAACCGATTTTACTCTCGATGTCACGCGAGCTACATCGCGGCCAAATGCGCTAGACCTGCCGTTAGATGAACTTCTTGAAATTGCTGTCGCACAGCGCCCGGAACTGCGGCGGAACTGGTACGAGCAACGCATCAATGTGCAAGAGGCAAAGGCTCAGGTTCTAAGCATACTCCCGAGCCTTCGCGGCTATGTCAGCCATAGCGATAGCAGCAATTCGTTTCTGGCGAATGGCAGCTGGATGTCCGCCGGTGCGGCCGTAAGCTGGAGCCTCATCAAAGCATTCGAATATCCCGCAAAAGCCAAGGCAAACGAGGCCCGTCAACAAATCCTTGAACGCCAAGCGTTGGCGTTATCGATGGCCGTTGTCACGCAGGTATACCTGAGCCTATTGCAACACGACTATTTCACCGAAAAGCTTGACTTGGCGGACAAACATCTCTCCGTCCAAAAACGCATCACCCGGCAGATGCGCATGGAGGCCAGGGCGAAACGCGTTAGCGAGCAAGAACTCATCCTTGAAGAGATGAACGAGCTTATTGCCGAGGCAAAATACGATATCTCCTTTGCCGAAATGCAAAAAGCCTACGGAGGCCTGATATCAAGCCTCGGGCTGGAGGATCCCGTGAGCCTTGATCGCCGCGCAGACGTCAAGACCCTGTCGTCCGCAATTGAGTCTGAGTGGAATGCCGACCTTCATTCGCGCGTGAATGTTGTCCGCAAGGCTCAACGGCCGGCCAAACACTAGGGAGATCAGCATGCCACTCCGTCTCAAAAGACCAGGTCGACAGCCAGCTCACCCTCGCATCATCTCGTCTCTGATAACCTTCTGCGCGGCCACCGGATGCTTGGTAATGCTGCCTTCAGCCTACGCCACAGCTGCGGGCGACGCAATCGACGAATTACCGGTTCGTGGTGTCATCCGATCGCTCAATCACGCGACACTGTCAACCAACATCGGCGCGAAGGTGTCGACCATCAGCTTCAGAGTAGGAGAGCACTTCCGTACAGGCGACCCTCTCGTCACGTTCGATTGTCGCGCGGAAAAAGCCAGACTCTCAGCCGCCGAGGCTGTCAGCAAGGAGCGATCGGTCAACGTCAAAACAACCAAATATCTTCAGGGCCTGAAGGCGGGGAGCACCCAAGAAGTCGAGATAGCCGAAGTCAAACTCGAACAGGCACAGGCTGAGGTCGAAGCGATGGCCGCCACGCTGGAAGACTGTGTGCTGACGGCACCTTTCGACGGCGTCGTGGAAGAACTTCATGTCCGTGAAAATGAAAGACCGTCTGACAATTCTCCGATCATCACCATCGTCGATGTACGCAGCTCGGAAATCGAGCTCATCGTTACATCGAATTGGATCAAAGACATGGTGCCCGGCCGGCGCTTCACCTTCCGGATAGATGAGACCGGAGAATCGCGGATCGCCATCATTTCGAGAACTGCACCAGTTGTGGACCCCTCAAGCCAAACCCTACGTGTCTTTGCCAGGTTTGCGGAAGATGCAGACAGCGTTCTTCCTGGAATGAGTGGCGAAGCGACCTTCAATGTGGATTGGGAGCTGCGATGAGCACGCTCCTTCAGCCCCCCCGCGAAGATCGAGTTCGTACCAAGAGATCCCCTCACCGCGTCGACGGGTCTCCTGCTCATCGAGCGAAAGACTTGGAGGATTCCCGGGAGGGGACAGACCCGAGCGCGGCGTTCTCGAGCTTCGTGAATGCGGTTGCGAGTGCCAGAACTGAAAGCGATCTGGCCCTTATAATTGCAAACGAAACGCGCAAGGTCATTGTTGCACAACAGATCTTCGTGTTTAGCTTTCGCCCCTCTGCCCGCATCGACGCCATCTCCGGGCTTCCCCGCGTCAACGGACAATCACCGCTCGTGAAAGATCTTGAGGAGATGTTCAGCGTCTTGAAGGACGCCTGCGAACTCGATCACGCTCGAATGTTGAGCCTTGGACCGGGCACTGAAGACAACGTACCTGGCCCGCTTGATTCCTACCCGTTCCCTCGTCTCCTCTGGACACCCATCTTGACAAAGGATGAGGCAGCCTCCGGGGTCCTATATGCCCGGAGCAAGCCATGGCGGCGCGAAGATTTGGACCTTGTTACACGATGCGCAGGCATTTTTTCGAAACAGGCGCAAAGCTTGAGGGAGCCGACCGCTCCCTCGAACTGGTCACCAAGCAACTCGCGGTTCAGCCGTCCCAAACAGGCGGGCGCAATCCTAGCTGTTCTGTTGACGATCGGGCTGTGTATGCCGACAACGATGATGGTAAGCGCCCCGTTTCAGGTTGTCAGCCAGTCGCACCTGATCGTAGCTGCTCCACTCAAAGGCGTTGTGGAGCAAGTGTTCGTGAAACCAGGCGAGGCTGTCGCGACAGGACAGCCGCTGGTGAAGTTTGTCGACATCGCGGAGAAGAACCAGGTCTCCATCGCAAGACGGCAAGTGGAGATGAGTGAAGCGTTGCTTCGGCGGGCGAATCAAATGTCCTTCGAGAAGCAGGAAAGTGGACGGGAACTCGGCCCCTCGCTTGCCGATGTCGCCATCAAACGTGCAGAACTGAACCTGGCTATCGAGCGATCCACGCGAACGACAATCAATGCCGAGGCAGATGGGGTAGCTGTCTTTACGGACGAAAAATCTCTGATTGGACGCCCGTATTCGATCGGAGAGCGTGTGCTGGAGATCGCAGATCCCGAGCGCATTGAGTTCGAGATCTTACTGGATGTCAGCGACTCCATCTCGTTGACGTCCGGCATGCCGGTCAAACTGTTCCCCGACGCCGCCCCGCTGCATTCTATCGAAGGCCAGATCAATCAGATCAGCTATCTCGCGGAACAGGATAGACTGGGACGGCTCTCGTACAAAGTGTTTGCGACACCAGATCCCGATGAATCGGAGACTTTGCGGCTCGGCACAACGGGTACGGCCAAAATCTACGGTCAGAAGGTGCCTCTCGCCCTCTACCTATTTCGCCGACCTATTGCGTCTGTGCGACAATGGATCGGGCTATGACCGATGAGGCCAAATACACCTTGCCGGTTATGCGACAGGATCTCGTGTTCATCCCCCCGGCAGGCGAAGCTGATCGCTTGAGCGACTGGCTTATCCATGATCCCGTTCAGCATCGCTTTTTTCGCATCAGCAAGGACTGTGAGCGGATTGTCTCCCTATGGCATCCTGGCAAAACTTACGAAGACCTGATGCTGGACTTCAGATCGCGCTTTGGTGTCGATCTGAGCCCCAATCGACTTCAACAATTCGTTCAGTTTCTCCAGAGGGCCAATCTTTGCGAACTCACTCCGGAAGGTGCATGGAGCGAGTTGAAGCGGCGGGGTGATTTCAGCCAGTCTCGGTTCGTTCGGCTCTTTGGTAGCTTGATCTCGTTACGCCTTCCCCTGTTCAATCCAGAGGTGATGTTACGGGTCATCAAACCCACAAGCGATATAGCCTTCACACGTGCATTTACTTCGACGATCGTGATCGTCACGGCTTTCGGACTCTATCTCTCCGCGTTTGACATGTTCGCGACGGTATCTGCCTTGGGGCAGAGTTTCGAGCTCTTGAGCATCGTTCAGATCGGGATTGCCTTGGTAGTGCTCAAGGCTTGCCACGAGCTGGGCCATGCAGTTGTCGCTCATCGCTTTGGCTGCCGCGTGCCTACCTTGGGGGTCGCCTTGATGGTCCTTATTCCGCTGCTTTACACCGATGTCAGCGAAGCATGGCGCCTGACGTCGAAACGCCAACGTATCCTCATAAGTGCTGCGGGAATGATCGTAGAGATCTATCTCGCCGGGTTGGCAACCTTCCTCTGGGCATTTCTCGACGAGGGGTCACTGAGGGACACACTATTCTACATCGCTACCGTTGGCTGGATCAGCAGCCTGGCATTCAACCTGAATCCGCTGGCCAAGTTTGACGGGTACTACATCCTGTCGGACGCCCTCGAGATTCCAAATCTTCAATCAAAAGCAACGCAGCTTGCGCTCTGGAAGTTAAGGAAGACATTTGTAACAGAGGGCCTTGTTGCACCTTATGCCTATTCCAGTTCCACCACTTCCGCGCTCATACTCTTCGGACTCGCATCCTGGGTTTACAAGCTCTCTCTCTTGCTGGGCATCGCCTACATTCTCTATGGTTTTGTAGCTAAGATCGTCGGGTTGATCCTATTAGTTCTCACAATAGGGCTTCTGATCCTCTTGCCTATTTGGCGTGAGCTCAAAGTCTGGCGGAAACTCATCGGTGGAAATGGTTCGAGAATGCCGCTGCGGCGCCTTACCACTTTAACGCTCGTGGGACTCGCGGTCCTCTTCCTGCCATTCGGTTCCACCATCTCTGCGCCAGCAGTCCTTCTTTCCGGCAATGTTCAGATACTGTACCCACCCAGGGAAGCCAAGATAGCAGGCATCCATTTCGGACCTTCGAGTGAGGTGAAAAAGGGCGATGAGCTGATCGACTTTGAGACGCCCGAACTGGTCACCGAGCTCGCGATCGCAGAGATTGAACTGAGAAACCTAAGAGCGCGGCTTGGCACAGCCGTCTCGAGCCGTGACGGGCGTTCAAACCTCATGGTTCTGCAGGGCCAGGTCCGCTCCGTGCAGCAGCGCATCGAAGAACTGACCGCGGAAATGCAAAAACTTCAACTGATCAGCCGAGATGACGGCCAAGTGGTGGAAATGTCGAGAGACCTGAGAGTGGGAAGCTGGATCTCTCAAGAGCGCAGGCTGGCAGTCATTACCTCCGGCGACGAACTGGTCGCCAGAGGATACTTGAACGAACAGGATCTCGGAGAGATCACCGTCGGCAGTGTCGGGAAGTTTGTCCCAGACGATCCGCTGCGCGACACTGCCAATGTCGTAGTTGCACGCATAGCTCCGGACGCCACGCGAAAGCTCGAACTGCCCGAACTAGCGTCGGCTTTTGGCGGATCGATCCACACAACGAGCGATAGCCTCGTCCCAGATCGCAACGTATTTTCGATCGAAGTGAGGCTGACCGACCACGTTGAAATACCAAACCAATCCGTGCGAGGAGTTTTATCGCTTGAGGGACGCAGCGGGAGTCTGGCTGCCCGGTTATGGCGCCGCGTCACGAAGGTGCTGGTCAGGGAGGCCAGTCTCTAAGAGCTGGCTCGGTTTGTCTGAACAGTTTCGGGCGTTTCGTTAAGTGGATTTCCGCCTCGATTATGCCGCCACCATCATTGGTGCCAGCGCGTTGAAGTAGGCCTGATCCGGTGTCTGCCGGTCAAGGGATGAATGTGGGCGTCGAGTGTTGTAGAAGGTCAGATATCGGCCAATGCCGAGGCGGGCCTCGGACACGGTCTTGTAGGCGTGGAGATAGACCTCTTCGTATTTGATCGACCGCCAGAGCCGCTCGACGAAGACGTTGTCCCGCCACGCACCCTTGCCATCCATCGAGATGGCGATCTTCGCCTTCTTCAGCACCGCCGTGAAGTCCATCGAGGTGAACTGCGATCCTTGGTCGGTATCGAATATGTCGGGTTTGCCGTAACGGGTCAGCGCTTCCTCGACTGCTTCGATGCAGGAGGCTGCTTCCATCGTGATCGACAGCCGCCACGACAGAACCCTTCGGCTGAACCAGTCCACGACGGCGCAGAGATAGACGAAGCCGCGAGCCATCGGAAGTGGAGTAAGAAGCGCGGATGCGCTTCTCCTCCCCGAACCGTACGTGCACCTTTCAGCGCATACGGCTCTCTATTCAAGCTTGGCCCATGGCCATAGCAACGTCATGGTAGTGCGACGTAACGGTACTGCGGTCTTCAAGCCGGAAGATGTATGGGTTTCCCTCCGGATTGCGCCACCGCAATTGCGCCTTGGGGCTTGAGACAAGCCGTTGCAGCGCTTTCCCGACAGGGTCGCCGCGTTCATTGCGACCAAACACGAGCCAGGTTTTGGCCTTGCCCAATTCCGGGACCCTGAACCATTTCCGCATCAAGGGTTTGATGCGAGATCGGTACTTGTGTCCCAGCCAATGCGCCAGTTTCCAAAACACGACATGGTCGATGCGCCGGAAGACGTACGCCGTGAAGTCGGTGAACTTGTAGAACGCCGCCCATCCCGCCAATTGGCGGTTCAGGTCGGCGATCATGTCGACCGTGCTGACACTATGATTACCGGAAAGGGTTTCGGTGAGCTTGCGGACAAACCCCTTGGCCTTTTCCTTGGGTATCGTCGTGACGATGGACATCCGTCCAGCCGCCCCGTTTCCAGCCCTTCTCCTCTCAAGAGCCCTTGCTGTCGGTGGCTGTTGAGAACCGCGCATATTTGGTGCCGAGACGGGATTACGGCGAATCTGGACGCGGCGGACAGGGCCCTGAGATTATTGCAAAGGTTTTGATGGGGGAGATGAGCGCGGGATGTGGCGTCAGGAGCCCGGAGGGCGACTGAGGCACATCCCGCGCTGCGTCCGTCAATGATAGACTGGCGGAGCGCCGCAAACAGACATCGACCAAAGCTACCAGGCCAATTCGATGTCCAATCCCTCAGGCATCTGTGAGATGACGTGGCTGTCATCACGCAGGACTGCCGACTGGTTCACGGTGAGCGTCATTATAATGGTATTGGCGCATTCCGTCGAGCTTCTCCGATCAATCCCGACGGCGCTTCGAAAGGTGCGCCGCCGCGATGCAAACTGCTCGTTTCTTCCTCTGCGGGCGGTGTCGCGCGCAGGTTCTGCTTTGCCGCCATTGCGATCGGGGTCAGCGCTATTGCGGTTCTGCCTGCGCCCATGCGGCGCGCCGTGACAGCCTGCGGGCAGCCGGACGGCGCTACCAGAGCACCCGGCCGGGGCGCTTTGCCCATGCCGATCGCTCCCGCCGATATCGGCAGGCTCGCAAAAACGTGACGCATCACTCTCCACCCGTCGTTCCAGAGGGTTCACGACTGAAGGCGTCCACAAACGGCGGCATCGTTGCACCGGGCGATGGCACCGCTGGCGTGGTGTCATCGATCGAGCCGTGGTGCCGGCGCTGCGGCAGCTCTGTGCCGCTGTTCTTTCGCCGCGGCTTCGTGCGTCGCCGGGGGACACACGTGCGTCCATTCGACCATGGAGATCGAACCGATGACCATATCTGCCGAGAAGGAAGCGATGATCCTGCGCCTGTACCACGTTGAGAAGTGGCGCTGCGGCACGATCGCCAAGCAATTGCATTGCCATCACACCACCGTCTTCAGGGTCCTGAAGGACGCGGGCTTGCCTCGACACAGGCCGGTGATCCGCCCCGCCGAGATCGACCTGTACCTGCCGTTTATCCAGCAGACGCTGACCAAATATCCTGACCTGACGTCCAGCCGCCTTTACGGGATGGTGCAGGAGCGCGGCTATAAGGGATCGCCCGACCACTTCCGGCACATGGTGGCGCTGCACCGACCACGGAAGGCGGCGGAAGCTTATCTACGACTACGCACCCTGCCGGGTGAGCAGGGCCAGGTCGACTGGGGTCATTTTGGCCACATCGAGATCGGCAGGGCCCGCCGCCCGCTGATGGCCTTCGTCATGGTGCTATCCTACTCGCGCGACATCTATCTGCGCTTCTTCCTTGATGCCCGCATGGAAAACTTCCTGCGCGGCCATGTCGGCGCATTCAACGACTGGAACAGCCTTCCCAGAGTGCTGCTCTACGACAATCTGAAGTCCGCCGTCCTTGAACGGCAGGGCGATGCCATCCGCTTCCATCCGACATTGTTGGCCTTCGCGGCTCATTATCGCTTCGAACCCCGTCCTGTCGCGGTAGCACGGGGCAACGAGAAAGGCCGTGTCGAGCGCGCCATTCGCCACATCCGGGAAGCCTTCTTCATCGCCCGCACCTTCAAGGTGTTGGTTTCCGCGCGGAACTGAGCCGGTTAGGCGCATAATTTCCATTGAGAATTGAGCCATGTGAACCTTCCCCCCAACGCGGAGAGCGACGGGGGCAACGGAGTGATCCACATGGGACTTTTAAACATCATCCGCCGGATGGCGCTGCGCGAGAAGCTGTCAGTGCGCGAGATCAGTCGGCGTACGGGGCTGTCGCGCAACACGATCGCGAAGTATTTGAGCGCGGGCACGATCGAGCCGACGTTCACGGTACCGGAACGACCGAGCAAGCTTGATCCATTCGCTGACAAACTGGCGGCCTGGCTGAAGACCGAGGCCGGAAGATCACGCAAGCAGCGCCGAACGCTGAAGCAGCTTCATGCCGATCTGGTGGCTCTCGGCTTTACCGGCTCCTATGGTCGGGTCGCCGCGTTCGCCCGTGAGTGGCGGGTTGAGCAGCAGACATCGGGCCGCGGCATATTCGTTCCACTGTCTTTCCGCCCCGGCGAAGCTTTCCAGTTCGATTGGAGCGAAGACTATGCCGTGATCGGCGGCGAGCGCACGAAGCTTCAGGTCGCGCATATCAAGTTAGCGCACAGCCGGGCCTTTCTGGTCAGAGCCTACCTGCTGCAAACCCATGAGATGCTCTTTGACGCCCACTGGCACGGCTTCCGGGTCTTTGGCGGCGTGCCCGCGCGTGGAATTTATGACAATATGCGCACCGCGGTTGATCGTGTTGGCCGCGGCAAGGAACGGCAGGTCAACATCCGCTTCCTGGCGATGACGAACCACTACGTCTTTGCACCCGAGTTCTGCAATCCAGCCGCTGGCTGGGAGAAGGGCCAGGTCGAGAAGAACGTTCAGGATGCCCGACCAAGGCTGTGGCAACAGATGCCGGACTTCCCCGACCTGGCGGCATTGAATGCCTGGCTGGAGCAGCATTGCCAGGACCTGTGGCAGGAGACACCGCACGGCAGCCTACCCGGCACGATCGCGGATGTCTGGGCTGATGAGCGGGCAGCATTGATGGCACTGCCTGCCGCTTTTGACGGCTTCGTCGAGCAAAGCAAACGGGTCTCGCCCACCTGCCTGATCACCTTCGAACGAAACCGCTACAGCGTGCCCGCATCGTTTGCCAACCGGCCCGTCAGCCTGCGAATCTACCCCGAACGACTGGTCGTTGCTGCCGAGGGCAACGTTCTTTGCGAACATGTGCGGATCATTGAGCGCAGCCACGACAAACCTCCGAGGACGATTTACGACTGGCGACACTACCTTGCCGTCATTCAACGCAAGCCCGGAGCACTTCGTAACGGTGCACCCTTTATGGAATTGCCACCCGCCTTCCGCAAATTACAGGACCAGATGCTCCGCCGCCCTGGCGGTGATCGTGAGATGGCGGACATCCTTGCTCTGGTGCTTCATCACGACGAACAGGTCGTCCTTCGTGCTGTAGAATTGGCTCTGGATGCCGGCGTCGCGACCAAGACGCATGTGCTGAACCTGCTGCACCGTCTGATCGACGGCAAGACAATCGATGGTCCCGATATCGACACCCCACAGGCGCTGACCTTGGTGCGCGAACCCAAGGCCAATGTCGAACGCTATGACGGCTTACGTGTCCGGATCGTAGGGGGTCGCCATGCGTCATGATCCTGCCAGTGCCGCCGTGGTCATCATGCTGCGGAGCCTGAAGATGTATGGCATGGCCCAAGGGCAAGGCCGGTCAGATCGCCGAAGCCCTGGTCCGTCTCGACCTGTTGATCCTTGATGAGCTCGGATACCTTCCGTTTAGCGCGTCAGGCGGGGCATTGCTCTTCCATCTGTTGAGCAAGCTTTACGAGCGCACCAGCGTCATCATCACCACCAACCTCAGCTTCAGCGAATGGGCTACCGTCTTCGGCGACGCCAAGATGACCACCGCTCTGCTCGATCGTCTGACCCATCGTTGCCACATCCTGGAAACAGGAAACGACAGCTTCCGCTTCAAGGCCAGCTCGGCCGCAGCGGCACAGAAGAGAGGAGAAAAGGCCAATCCCTTGACCAAAGCCTGATCAGAAAACCATACTCAGAGGTGGCTCACTTCTCGGTGGAAAAACCGGCTCAGTTCCGCGTGGAAACCAACATTCAAGGACCTCGACGATCTCAATGCCCAGGCCGAACACTGGTGCCGGACCCAGGCTGCCGACAGGCCATGCCCGGAGGACCGGGCAATGACGGTGCGTGAGGCGTTCTCAAAAGAACAGCCCATGCTTCTGCCCTTGCCGGCCAATCCCTATCCCGTCGAGGAGCAGGTGGCCGTGAAGGTTGGCAAGACACCCTACGTGCGCTTCGATCTGAACGATTACTCGGTCCCTCATACGCATGTCCAACGAACACTCACCGTTCGCGCCGATCTCGTCCAGGTCAGGATATTCGACGCCGCCACGATGATCGCCAGCCACCGTCGCAGCTTCGATAGGGGCCAGCAGATCGAGGATCCTCAGCACCTGAAGGCACTCGTCGCCGTCAAGCGCGAGGCACGCCAGCATCGCGGCCTCAATAGCCTGACGCGGGCCGTGCCGGCTTGTCAGAAGCTGATGATGCATGCCGCAGAACGTGGCGCCAATATCGGCGCAATCACCAACGCCATGCTGACGTTGCTCGACCTCTACGGCGCCCAGGAACTCCAGGCGGCCGTCGAAGACGCTTTGCGCGCCGGCGCCTCGCATTCCAAGGCGGTTCGATCAGTGCTCGAACGCCGCCGGATTGCGCGGGGCGCTCCGCCCCCGGTCGAAACCAGGCTGCCCGAGCATGTCCGCAAGAAGGACACGACTGTCATTCCCCACAAGCTCGACCGTTACGATCAACTCACATTGAAAGGAAACGACGATGAATAAGATCGACACCCTGTTCAATCGCGCCAGACAATTGCGCCTTTATGGCCTGACGGCCCATTGGGACGAGATCGCCACACAGGACTGGGTGCCGACCGTGATCCGGTGGGAAGAAGACGAGCGCTCCGACCGCTCGCTGCTGCGACGCATGCGCACCGCCAGGCTCGGCCACTTCAAGCAAATGGCCGACTATGACTGGAAGTGGCCGCGCCGCATCGACCGCGCCACCGTCGAGGAACTGATGACGCTGGCATTCATGAAGGATGCCACCAACATCGTCTTCATCGGTCCGAACGGCGTCGGCAAATCGACGCTCGCCCTCAACATCGCCTACCAGGCACTCATCCGGGGCCATTCGGTCCTGTTCCGCACCGCCAGCGAAATGCTCGGCGAACTCGCCGCCATCGACAGCGATTCCCTGCTGCGCCGCAAGCTTCAGTACTATGCTTCCCATGACGTCCTGCTGATCGACGAGATCGGCTACCTATCCTATTCCAACCGCCATGCCGATCTGCTCTTCGAGCTCATCAGCCGCCGATACGAGAAACGCTCGACCATCGTCACCACCAATAAACCCTTTGCGCAATGGTCGGAGGTCTTTCCGAACGCCGCGTGCGTCGTCAGCCTGGTCGATCGTCTCGTCCACCACTGCGAAGTCGTCGCGATCGAAGGAGATTCCTATCGCTTCAAGGAAGCCAACGAGCGCTCCATAGCCCAGCGTCAGCAACGCGCCAGTCACCAATCCGGCGAAACAGAGCCCGCATCATGACCGAAAAGACGCACCACTCTTCAGGTCTCAAGCGTGGCCTGCCAATCCTCATCAGTGCCGAATGGACCCCCGAGCAGGCATGGGCCGTCTTCGAACTCCTCGATGATCTGCGCGACGCCATCTGGAACCATTACGCCCCTGACATCCAGCACATGGTCCAAAACCAACAAGCTTCCGACGATAATCAAGATTAGCAACACTGAAGGCGGCTTCTTCAGCCGCTTTCAAAGTTCTCAATCCTCGGCACCATTTATCCGCGCTTTTGGACAGCCGCCAACACAAGAAGTGGGTGAAAGACTGTCAGCCCAGTCTCATGCGACCCCTCAGTTTCATCGCCTCGGTGGAGATGAATTCGCATTCTATATGTCGGCCACTGGGAGCTCTCATGATCTCCAGGGTTGGGCGAATAGCGTCATCGCGTCCCTCAAAAAGCCCATGAGAATTGGTCACAGAGCCATTGAGGCGAGCGCATCTGTCGGCATGGCGATTGGCCCAGATATGTCTTGTGATGCCTTGCAGCTCTACGAATTTGCTGATTATGCGCTCTATGTTGCAAAGCGAAACGGCGGGGGGATGGCTGAGATCTTCTCGACGTCTCACAGGCAGGCAATGCGGTCAGAACGAGAGATTGAAATGACATTGAAAGCTGCCGATCTCGATCTCGAAATCCATTCGCTCTTTCAGCCCATCATGGACACGAATTCGGGAATGCCGCAATTCTTTGAGATCCTTGCCCGGTGGCATTCGCCAACCTTGGGGGAGGTCTATCCGGATACCTTCATTCCGATTGCGGAACGAACCGGATTGATATGGAGGATCACCGTGTGTCAACGGCGGCTTCCGCGGCCACGAGGCGGCGATCGTCGAGATCTTGCTTCAAAACTGTCCGAGCTTGAAGGTTCCGGTTGACTTTGAGTTGAAGCTGCTTGGCCCGATCGGTAGGGTATCTGGCAGTTACGGCCAACATGCTCGTCTCGTTGTTTGGCCAAGAATATACTCCGCCTTTAACTTTAGACTGACAGGTGTCTTAACGCCCTTGCTGCGTGCCACAATGGCCTTGGCGGCCAAGGCACCTATCCGTTCGCGCGGCGTTCGCATCGTCGTGAGTTCTACAGGCAGAACATTCAGCAGACCAAGACCGTTGAACCCCACAAGTCCAACGTCTTGCGGAACAACAATATCGTGCGTTTGCAGGTACATCCATGCTCCATAAGCAACATGGTCATTGAGGCCAAAGATAACGTCAATATGGCGACCGCCTTTTAAGAGCTCGGCACAAGCTTCAAAGCCGACCTGGAAGGCATTGCGCGAAGGTGAGCGCCCTGTTGGAATTTCGCTATCAAAAGCCTCCGCCATGCCTCTTAGACGCGCCTCTGCTCTTGGATCGATGTTTTCTGGACATCCAATGAAACCGGGGTACCTATAACCCGACGCCTTTATCTTGGATGCCAGCGCATAGCCGGTTTCCTGATGATCCAGACCAACGCACATGTCTATGGGGTCACTGCGCCAATCCCAGATCTCGACGACAGGAATACCGGTGCCTGCCAACAGGCTGGTCAACTCGCTGGCATGGTCACAGCCTGTCAGCACCATCCCTGCCGGACGCCAAGCAACGAGCCGTTGGGCCCACGCCAGTTCCTGCGATTGATTGTAGTCAGATGTGCTCACGATTGTCGCGATGGCTTGGTCTTCAAAGACTCTACGCATGCCGAGCAGCATATCGGCAAAGACCTCGTTGAAGAGCGTTGGAAAGGAAATCCCCACCAGTCCGGAACTCGCCTCGACCATTGCCTTTGCAGGCAGGTTCGGAAGGTATTTCAGCTGTTTGGCGATTGCCTCGATCTCGGTACGCTTGGTTTCGGATACGCCTTCAATGCCACGAAGAGCTCTACTCACCGTCATCGTCGAAACCCCGGCTGAACGGGCGATATCTTCAAGCCGGATCAGATCTGATTTTCGCTTCACCTGTTATATCTCGCTGCGCTCATCACTTAAGGGCCAATCAATCTGACGTTATCGCTAACGTTGTTTTAGCGTGAGTTAACCTTCATCTCCAGCCCTCACTCTGATTATAGATGGTCGTGAAAGAGGGAGGATTATTGGTGCCAAAAATTACTCTTGCCGGAGTTACCAAGCGATTCGGGGCGCTTGAAGTACTCCCTCCATTGGATCTCGATCTGGCAGATGGCGAGTTTACAGTGCTCGTCGGACCTTCTGGCTGCGGAAAATCGACAACACTTAGGATGTTGGCTGGATTGGAAACGATATCAGGCGGTGAAATCTTCTTCGACGGGAGACCCGTCGGCGCGCTGGAGCCTAAAGATCGCGATATTGCGATGGTATTTCAAGACTATGCGCTTTATCCGCATATGAACATCGCCAGAAACATGTCTTTCGCGCTGCGTCTTGCCAAAACCCCAGCCAGCGAAATCGAAAAGCGGGTCAAGCTCGTTGCAGACATGCTGAATATTTCTCACTTGTTGCATCGAAAGCCATCAGAACTCTCCGGTGGTCAACGGCAGCGTGTCGCAATGGGGCGCGCTCTGGTCCGCGACGCGTCGACCTTCCTCTTCGACGAGCCATTGTCAAATCTGGACGCCAAGTTGAGGGGAAAGATGCGTACTGAACTTGCCGAGATGCGCGGCAAACTTCACAAGAACATGATCTATGTGACGCACGATCAGGTCGAGGCCATGACCTTGGGTGACCGTATCGTGGTCATGAGTGAGGGACGAATCCAGCAACAAGGGTCGCCCGAGGAGCTCTTCAAAAAGCCGGCGAACATGTTTGTCGCTGGCTTCATCGGCAGCCCCTCGATGAATTTCATAACAGCCGTGCTGGAAGGACGAGGACAAGAAACTTTCGCGATCAGCCCTGGGCTCTGCGTCCCTGTCCCGTCAAGCGCTGCGGAAGCTGCGGGGGGCCGGGAGATCGTTGTCGGTGTACGCCCATCCTCGATTCATCTCGAGCATCCGCGGGGCATTCCCATCGAGCTGCGCGTGGTCGTGAGCGAATATCTCGGGGCACAGACTGTGGTGGCAGCACGCACGCCGGATGGAACGGAGGTTCTTGTCGAGATTGCATCTGGCAGGCGTTTTTGCGCGGGAGAAGCAATCATCATGCAGATCGTACCGGAGGATATCCTGCTGTTCAGCAAAGAGAGCGGATTACGGATCTGACTGATCTCCAGCCGTGAATACGTCCTGCGTTTCACAGCTGCAATTTCCGATGTTCAAAGGGAGGAACAAATGAAGAAGTTTATCGCAACGGTGGCCGCATTGGCTGCCTATATGGGGGGGCTGCCTGTTACAACGGCAATTGCCAATCCCTATGAAGGGTTTGCCGGAACCACCCTGGTGGTTAATTTTCCGGCTCATCCGCACTATGACGCGGTCATGAAGGTTTTGCCGCAATTCACGGAGGAAACCGGCATTGAGGTAGAGGTTGACCAGCTCGAATATCTCAAGATGCGCGAAAAGCAGACGCTTGAGCTGACCAAGGCAGAGGGAGACTACGATCTAATCTCGTACGTTGTGTTCTCCAAGGCAGATTACGTGTTTGCCGACCAGCTCGAAAATCTCGCCAAGTATTTCATGAATCCGAAGCTGGCTGATCCCAGCTGGAACGGGTCTGACATAATCGACGGATATATCCAGAATATCGGCATAGCCGGTGGTGAAAAGGGTTATCTGCCTGGCAAGACCGGTTCCTTGTTCGGCCTGCCATTTGGTGCCGAAACCTCTATCCTTGGCTATCGCACCGATGTGTTCGACAAGCACGGACTGAAGGCTCCAACGACCTACGAAGAACTGGTGGATATTGCCTGCAAGATTCCGCAGCTTGAACCTGGCATGGGCGGTCTGGCCAGCCGCGCGGCCAGCGGTCAGCATGCCAGTCACGCTTTCCTCCTGCATCTGGCGCCGCTGGGTGGAAAGATCTTCGATGAAGACTGGAACCCGGTCCTGAACAGCGAGGCCGGTATCAAAGCCGCCGAAACTCTGAAGAAGATCGTCGATTGCGGCCCTGAAGGTGCAAAATCCTTCGGTCAGGCGGAAGCGCTTGCCTCATTCCTGCAGGGCAAGGCGGCTGTGTATCTCGACACGACGGCCATCGCCGGTCAGGTCAATGACCCGACGCGCAGCCAGGTCGCAGGCAAGGTGGCCTGGGCAGCCCATCCGGCGGGTGTACGCAGTGCAAGCCAGACAGGCGGCTTCGGCATTGCCATTCCAAAAAATGCGCAGCACAAGGAAGCAGCCTTTCTGCTGATGCAATGGCTGACATCGCCACGGATCGACAAGGAAATTGCGCTCGCAGGAGGCAATCCAATTCGATACTCCACGCATCTTGATGCAGATGTGAATGCCAAGATGCCATGGATGGCCACCTTCGGCGAGGCGTTGAAGAACGCGGATCCCGACTGGCGCCCAATTATTCCTGTCTGGGGCAAGATCAATGCGGACCTAGGTACCCAACTGTCCAAAGTCTTGACCGAAGGGCTTGATCCGAAATCGGCTCTGGATGGTGTGGCAGAGCGCGCCGGCGCAACAATGAGGGACGCTGGCTACTACTCCTGGTCCAAGTAGTGGTCGCTGTGCCCACCGCTGCAAGTTGATCGCTGCGGTGGGCACAACCTGGAGACCATGGCAAACCGTATCTGCAAAAGGATCTTTCATGAGTGCGAGCGCTTTCAACAGAGCTACACCATATATATTTTTGCTGCCTGCCGCAGTGGTCCTTGCGATCGCCTTGATGTACCCGGTTGGATACATGGTTTGGGCAAGCTTTCTCAATTGGAACCCAAGTCAGCGGATCGGAGAAGCGGAGTTTGTCGGTCTCGCCAACTACGCCAGGCTGCTGTCCGATATGCAATTCCGCGAAAGTCTGACAGTGACGCTGGCCTTTGCTGCAAGCGTGGTTTCAATCGAGCTGGTGCTTGGCGTAGGCCTCGCGATGCTCCTGGACCGCAAGATTCGAGGCATGTCCGTGCTGCGGACACTTTTCATCCTCCCGATGATGATTGCGCCTATCGTTGTCGGCCTGATGTGGCGCTACATGTATCATCCGACGGTCGGCATATTCAATCGAACGCTTAAGGCTATCGGGCTGGAGCCTGTTCCCTGGCTATCTGATCCTGGCTGGGCCTTTGTGTCCGTGGTCATCGCCGATGTCTGGCAGTGGACACCCTTCATCTTCATCCTATCGCTGGCGGCACTCCAGTCTCTTCCGTCCTCCACGATGGAGGCGGCACGGGTCGATGGCGCCACACGCTTCCAGACGATCCTTTATGTCAAGCTGCCGCTGATGATGCCGGTTCTGATCGTGACTGCGCTGCTGCGCATGATTGATGCCTTTAAGGTTCTGGAAGTCATTCTGGTGCTGACCAATGGCGGACCCGGCCTTTCGACGGAAATTCTCGCATTGCGCATTTCCCGCACGGCGTCGGAATTCCGTGAACTGGGCCAAGCCGCCGCCATGTCCAACGTCCTGCTACTGCTGTTGATGGCGCTGACCGCAGTCATGTTTGTCTATTCCAAATTCACTGAGATGCGCAGCCGGAGGCAGGTAGCATGAAACATGACAAGACTTCTCCAGCCTTTTTCGTCCTTGTCGTCATGCTGGTGCTGATGTCCACGGGACCCATCCTCATGATGGTCTTAACATCGCTGCGTCTGAACGTGGACATCATGTCCGATACGTCCAGCCTAATATTCATGCCCACTCTGCGCAACTATGAAACCGTTCTGTGCAATGCGCTCTGGTACACACCGGAACACCTTGGCCGTTGCGACAAGACCTTTGGCCGGGCGCTCGGTAACTCGCTGCTCGTATCCGTGACAGCCACGGCGCTGACATTGGTGATCGGCTGTATGGCTGCCTATGCACTGGTTCGTTTCCGCTTCCTGGGGCGCGATGTCGTGTCTTTCTCAACGCTTATCCTGCGAATGATTCCGCCTGCCGTCCTTCTTGTGCCAGTGTTCGGCATCTGGACCTACCAGTTCGGATTGGACGGAACACTTTCCGGACTCGTGCTGGTTTATGTTGCCATGAACCTGCCCTTTGTCATCTGGATCCTGCAAAGCTTCATTCGACAGGTGCCTATACAGTTGGAGGAAGCGGCACGGATCGATGGCGCTGGTCCTTTCGCGGTGTTTTTCCTTGTAGTCCTACCATTGATACGTCCGGGTCTTGCCGCTGCAGCAATCTTCACCTTCCGTATCGCGTGGAACGAGTTCCTGCTGGGCAACGCCCTGACGGATCGCGGCACACGCACAGTGCCCGTTACCATCGTCAATCGATTGACGGAGTATGATATCGACTGGGGTGTCATCATGGCTACAGGGATGTTGCTGGCGGTCCCCCCGATCATCTTTACCTTGGTCGCCAGTCGCCAGATCATCACCGGAATGACTGCGGGGGCGGTGAAAGGATGAGCGAATGGCTGCTTGGCCCCATTGATCCATCCCGAATCCACGAGGTCGGCCCCCACCTCTCATGGCATGCCAGGACAATGGTCTTGGCCTGGGGCGTGCTAGTGCCCTGTGGCGTGCTGTCGGCCCGCTACTTCAAGGTATTTCCGGGCCAAAACTGGCCGCACACCCTGGATGACCGGCGCTGGTGGCATATGCACCGCTTGGCCCACGGAATGGCAGGCCTATTGATGCTTATAGGTCTCTGGCTGATCCTTTCGTCCGGTAGCCGGTCGGGCAGCACTACATCATTCGTTTGGATGCATCATGCCTTTGGCTGGAGTGTCGTTCTTCTTGCCGCTTCGCAGTTCGCCTCCGGCTGGATGCGAGGCACAAAGGGTGGCCCTCCCGCACTGAAGTCGGGTGGGAGCCTGAAAGGCGATCATTATGACATGACACCACGCCGGCTGATCTTTGAAGCTGTTCACAAGACGGGTGGTCTGGTAGCCGTGGCACTCTCTGTACCGGCCATCCTCACCGGCCTATGGCAAGCCAATGCCCCAACATGGATGTGGCTGGCGCTAGGCGGCTGGTGGCTCCTTCTGGCGGCGCTCTGCTGGGCTCTGGAGCAGCGCCGCGGGGCGTTCGACACATACCAGGCTATCTGGGGCGCCGACGAAACCCTACCCGGGAACACGAAGGACCCTGTCGGTTTCGGGGTTCACAGACAGGCAGAGCGGTTGGGACTGCGCGATAATCGTGGGCCTTGAACCAAGAGAAACAGCAGTCGGTGTTCCCCGTCGTGGTCGATAACGGCGTTGCTGGCAAAAGCAGAATGAGGACCGTGATTTAGTCACGTGTCAACCTGACGAGAGTTCAAAGAGGAAAAGATGCAGCAAGCGGAAATCGGACTGATCGGTCTCATCATGCGACGTCTGTTCCAGGCGATCTGGTCGATGATCGACATCCTTATGGCGGTCATTCTCGCAGCCATGATTGCGCTTGTCTTCGCCAATGTGGTTCTGCGCTACGGCTTCTCCTCGGGCATACGACAGTCGGTCGAGTTGGCCCGATTATGGTTCGTCTGGATCGTCATGCTGGGTGCTGCCGTCGTTCTGCGCCGTGGCGAGCATCTTGCCGTTGCCGAGTTTTCCGAAGCGCTGATGCCGAGAGCCGTTCCGATCCTGCGCCGGCTTTGCTGGGTCGTAGTCATGGTTGCTGTTGGCATGCTGTTCATCGGCGCGCTCAACCAGACCATGGCGAACTGGAACAACCTGTCGCCTCTGACAGGGCTGCCGTCCGGTCTCTTTTACCTCGCGGGCGTCGTCTCGTCTGTTTTGATGGCCTCGATCGCCATCGTTCGCTTCATCGATCCGATGAGCATAGATGCTCGCATTGCAGAGGATACCAAGGAATGACTCTTATCCTGTTCCTCGGCGTTCTGTTCGTCGCGATCCTTGCGGGGCTTCCCGTCGCCTTTGCTCTCTTGCTTTCCGCCATGGCGCTCATGCTGCATCTGGGCACGTTCAGCCCCGATATCCTGGCGCAGGGTCTGATCAACGGTGTCGACAGCTTCCCCCTGCTCGCCATCCCCTTCTTCCTTGTGGCCGGGGAGGTGATGTCCAAGGGCGGGCTGTCGGAGCGCATCGTTCGTCTCGCGATGACGCTTGTCGGCCACAAGCGCGGTGGCCTTGGCTATGTTGCCATTCTGACCGCGATCGTTCTGGCAGGACTGTCAGGATCAGCCGTTGCCGATGCGGCAGCCCTGGTGGCGATCCTCTATCCCATGATGCGCAAGGCCGGTTATCCGGAAGGTCGAAGCCTCGGCCTGCTCGCTTCGGGTGGCATCATCGCGCCGATCATTCCGCCTTCCCTGCCGCTGATCTTGATCGGCGTTGCCGGCAATATCTCGATTGCCAAGCTGTTCATGGCCGGTATTGCGCCGGGGTTGATGATGGGGCTGACGCTGATGGCAGTCTGGTCCTTCATCATGCGCAACGAGCAGATCGACACGCTGCCGAAGGCGAGCGGCAAGGAGCGGTTGGCCGCGCTGAAAGACGGTATCTGGGCGCTGCTGTTGCCGGTGATCATCATTGGCGGCATTCGTTCGGGTGCCTTCACGCCGACCGAGGCCGCAGTCGTTGCCGCCGTCTATGCAATCCTCGTGTCCACCTTCGTCTATCGCGCCCTGACTTGGAAGATCCTTTTTGAAGTGCTGGTGACGGCTGGTCGGTCGACAGCCATGGTCATGTTCCTGGTCGGTGCAGCCATGGTTGCCGCCTGGCTGATCACGGTCGCACAGTTGCCTCAGCAGCTTGCCGAAACGCTGCAGCCGCTGATCGACAGCCCGAGGCTTCTGATGCTGGTGATCATGCTGATCGTGCTGGCCGTCGGCATGGTGATGGATCTGTCTCCGACCGTTTTGATCCTGGTGCCACTGTTCATGCCTGTCGTGAAGATGGCGGGCATCGATCCGGTCTATTTCGGACTTATGTTCATCCTCAACTGCTCGATCGGCCTTTTGACGCCACCGGTCGGGACCGTCCTCAACGTCATCTGTGGGGTCGGACGCGTCCCGATGAGCGTGGCCGTGCGCGGTGTGACACCGTTCCTGCTCGCCTACGCGGCTTTGCTCGGCCTTTTCATCATCTTTCCGCAACTCATTACCGTTCCCGCCAAGTTCCTTGGCGGCTGAGACTTCACAACAGGGAGGAGCCTGACATGAAAATCTTGAAAGTGCTTGGACTAGCAACCGCAATCGCCTTTACCGGGGTTTCCGCGCATGCCGAAACAGAGCTGAAACTTGCTCATGCCGCGCCCGATACCGATCTGCAGCAGACCCTCTCCGTCTTCTTCAAGGAGCAGGTCGAAGCGCGCACGAACGGCTCGGTCAAGGTCACCATTTTCCCCCAGGGGCAACTCGGCAACGACCAGGCGATGATCGATGGTGCCCGTTCCGGCATCATCGACATCGTCATGACGGGCCTCAACAACCTGACCGGTCTGGTGCCGGATGCCGGTGCCTTTGAACTGCCCTTCATGTTCCCCAACCGGGAACTTGCCTACAAGGTCCTAGACGGGGAAGTCGGGCAGGGCGTTTCGGCCCAGTTCACCCAGCATGGCCTGAAGATGCTCGGCTATCCGGAAAACGGCTACCGCAACATGACCAACAATCGCGGTCCCATCCGCGTGCCGGCCGATGTTTCCGGGCTCAACATGCGCGTCAACAACTCCAAGGCCCTGAACGACATGTTCGCGGCACTCGGCGCCAATCCGACGCAGTTGCCGGTCGCCGAACTCTACACAGCGCTTGAGACGGGTGTGGTCGATGCGCAGGATCATCCGATCGGCATCGTCCTGTCCTTCAAGTTCAATGAAGTGCAGAAGTATCTGAGCATGACGCAGCATGCCTATTCGGCGCTGGCGCTCGCCATCAACGATGCCAAGTTCAACGGCCTGACCGCCGATGAGCAGAAGGTGATCCTTGAAGTTGCCGCCGAGGCTGTTGCCATGCAGCGCAAGCTCGCACAGGAGAAGGAGGCATCGATGATCGCCGAGCTCCAGGCTGCCGGCATGGAGGTCAACACGGATGTCGACGCTGCGGCCTTCCAGGCTGCGGTCAAGTCGGTCTGGGATGGTTATACCGCCGCCAATGGCGATGCAGTCGTCAATGCTGTGCTGGCAACCCAAAAGTAACGGATTGAAAATTGGCGAAGAGAAAGGGCGCATAATCAGCGCCCTTTTTTCATGCCATTACGGGCTCGATTGGCGACGCATCAGGATCGGTTCAAGAGCAATGGTCGCGGGGCCTGCCTGCGTGCCATCGAGAACATCAAGGATGAGCTCGGCCGCGCGTTTGCCGATTTCACGGGGCAGCGGGTTTATAGTGGTGAGCGACGGCACGCAGATCCCAGCGATCTCGTAGTCGCCGAAGCCGGCGACGGCGATCTGTCCAGGGACATTCACGCCGCGCCTCTGACATTCCGTCAGGGCGCCAAAGGCTGACAGGTCGGACACGCAGATGACGGCTTGTGTGTCCGGCAGCGTGTCCAACAATCGGCCCATGGCGTCTGCGCCTTCTCTCATGGAAATGGGCGGTGTGCCGGCCGCGATCAGTCGATCGGGATCCAGACCGTGTGCCTGCATGGCCGCGATGAAGCCCGCCCGGCGATCCGTGCCACGGGTGTCACGGTCGGCATCGCCGCCGATAAAGGCAATTCGGGTGATCCCGACCGAGACGAAGTGGTCGACCATTGAGCGAACCGCAGCCGCGTTGGAGAAGCCGACGACATGGCCGACGGGATTGTCGGGCAGATCCCAGGTCTCGATGACAGGTATGCCTGCATTTTCCAGCAGACGCCGCGTCCGCGGGGTTTGGCGCCCGCCCGTCACGACGATCGCTTCCGGGCGGCGGCGAAGCAACTGTTCGACCAGTCGCTCTTCTTCCTGGATGTCATAATCCGTATAACCGAGCAGGATCTGCAGGCCGCGCTCCTTCAGCCCCTCGGACAGTCCGCGCACGGTATCGGCGAAGTTGGCATTGTTGATCGATGGGATCGTCACGGCGACAAAATCGGTGCGCTGCGAACGCAGATTGGACGCCGTGCTGTCAAAGACGTAGCCGAGGCTGTCGGCGGCTTCGAGGATGGCACTGCGCGTTGCGTCGCTCACGGAGGCGTCACGCTTGAACGCCCGGCTCACCGTCATGGGCGAGACGCCCGCAAGGCGGGCGACGTCGGCCATGGTCGGTGCTTTGCGGGGCGTGCTCATACCATTTTGTTATCGTTATCTCTGGCGAAAATCCAGTCTCTGCAGGGTTAGATCACAGGGGCGTGTATTCATGCGCCGTTGTGACGTGATGATGGATCGAGCCAGTGAAGAAGCGCTCCAGGACGGACTCGGTCGCGGCCCTCGCCTCGGTGCGAACGTGGCTCGCAAGGGCTGCGTCTACGCTCGGCAGATCTGGATAGCTGATGGCGAGGATCATCGGATATTCCGGTGCGCCGTCATCGCGACTTTCGGCGAAGGTGACGCGGACGGAGAGGGCGCCGGGGAACTGGCGCCATTTCGGCAGGATTTCGGCGAGGACGGCGGCGCGGAAAGCCTCCGTCTGTCCTTCATGGATCTTGCCGTCGAACAATGCGTAGCGGGTGATCATGGGGCAATCTCCTTGTTGGGTCCCTTGAAATATTCCATCAATGCGGCCTGGTCCTCGCCGCCGAGGCCGGCGGCTGTCAGCATGCGGTGGACTTCGGCGCAGATCGCTGTCAGCGGCATCGAGGTGTGCGTGAGCCTCGCCAGATCCTGGGCGGCGTTGAGGTCCTTGACCATGTTGTCGATGCGCCCGGTGCGGCGGTAATCCCTGCTGGCGAAGCGCGGCATGTATTCCTGCAGAAGTGCGCTGTCGGCGCGGCCACCTTTGAGCGCCTGCGGAATCTTCTCGACATCGACGCCGGCTGCTTCGGCGAGGGCGGTTGCCTCGGCCACAGCCAGGAAGCCGAGGCCGCAGAGCACCTGATTGATCATCTTGGTGGTCTGTCCAGCACCTGGACCGCCCATATGGGTCTGGTTTCCGGCGAGCTTCGACAGGATGCCCTGCGTTTCCTGCACGTCGGCTTCGGCGCCGCCCTGCATCAGGGTCAGCTGGCCAATCGCGGCCTTCGGAATGCCGCCGGACAGAGGGCTGTCCACCCAGCGCAAGCCACGGGTCGCGCCTTCTGTCGCGAGTGCTTTTGTCGTCTCCGGGTCGATCGAGGACATGTCGATGATCAGCGTGCCGGGCTTGGCCCCTTCGGCAACGCCCTGCGGCCCGAAGACGGCGGCGCGGACGATGGCTGCCGAGTTAAGCGAGAGGATAACGGCCTTGGCCTGGCTTGCCGCATCTGCTGCCGACGAAGCTGCAGCGGCACCCTTTGCGACAAGGGCTGCAATCTTTTCTGGGTCACGATCGTAGACGATCAGGTCCGTTCCGGTCTCTGTGAGGCGGGCGCCGATGGCACCGCCCATGGCACCGGCCCCGATGAGGGCGATCTTGTTGGTCATTGCGGGCTTCCTCCGAGATTAGACAGGACCTCGCCGACGATATTTGCCATCGGTTGGTCGATCGTCACTTCGATGGCTTCGTCCGGCCCTGGCTTTTCCAGGGTCGCGAACTGGCTGTCGAGCAGTGACAGGGGCATGTAGTGGCCGGCGCGGGAGGCCATGCGCGATGCAATGAGATCGCGGTCGCCCGCGAGATGGACGAATGTCACCTCTCCGCCAGCGCCAGCGCGAATTCTGTCGCGGTAAACGCGCCGAAGCGCAGAGCAGCCGATGATCAGCGGCGCCTCGCTTCTCAGTGTGTCGGCAATCCGATCGAGCCAGGGCCAGCGGTCGTCATCGTCAAGCGGAATACCTGCCCGCATCTTCTCGACGGCTTCGGTGCTGTGGAGATCGTCGCCGTCGCGGTATGGGATATCAAGCTGTTCGGACAGAGCGGCGCCGACGCTCGACTTGCCGCAGCCTGCCACGCCCATGATGACCAGACGCAAGCTCATAGCGATGCCGTGATCCCGCCGTCGACATAAAGGATATGTCCGTTGACGAAGCTGGATGCATCGGAAGCGAGGAAGATGCATGCGCCCTGCAATTCCTCGACCTTGCCCCACCGGCCGGCCGGCGTGCGTTTTTCGAGCCAGGCCGAGAAGGTCGGGTCGGCGACGAGAGCTGCATTCAGCGGCGTGTCGAAATAACCGGGTGCAATCGCGTTGCAGTTCAGGCCGTGCTTGGCCCAGTCGGTGGCCATGCCCTTGGTCAGGTTGCCGACCGCGCCCTTGGTCGCGGTGTAAGGGGCAATCGAGGGGCGGGCGAGTGCGGTCTGGACGCTGGCGATATTGATGATCTTGCCGCGACCACGGGTGATCATGTGGCGGGCAACGGCCTGGCCGACATGGAAGACGCTGGCGATATTGGTCTGCAGCAGGCGCTCAAAAGCGTCGGCGGGGAAGTCTTCGAGTGGTGCGCGATGCTGCATGCCGGCATTGTTGACGAGGATGTCGATCCCCTTGCCGGAGGCCTCGTAGGCATCGACGGTCGCGCGCACAGCATTGTGGTCCGTCGCATCGAAAGCGAGCTGGTCGGCACCCTCGATCCGTGCGGCCGCATCCTTGAGTTTTGCCTCGTCGCGGCCGTTGAGGACGATCTCGGCGCCGGCAGCCTTGAGACCCTCTGCCAGCGCAAAGCCGATCCCTTGCGAGGATCCGGTGATCAGAGCGCGCTTGCCCTTCAGGTCGAACAGGTTCAGTGCCACGGTTTACTCCCTTCAGTTTCGCTCTCGACAAGCGTCGGATGATTTGTATATGTTATCGATAACAATCGAAAGTCAAGCATCCCTGGGGAGAGACATCATGACCAAACCCGATATCCTGCAGATGGGTCCTTATCCGGACTGGGACCAGGTGCCGCTGGAGCAAAGCTTCCAGATGCATCGCTACTTCGAGGCTGACGACAAGGCTGCCTTCCTGGCCGAGGTCGGGCAGAAAATCCGGGGTATCGCGACCCGTGGCGAGCTCGGCGCCAATGCACAGACGATCGCAGCCTGCCCGAATCTCGAAGTCATCTCGGTCTATGGCGTCGGCTTTGATGCGGTCGACCTCGGCGCGTGCCGGGAGCGTGGAATCCGCGTTACGAATACGCCCGACGTGCTGACGAACGATGTCGCCGATCTCGGGGTCGCGATGATGCTGGTCCAGTCGCGTGGGATGATCGGTGCTGAAACCTGGGTGAAAGACGGGTCCTGGGCGGCCAAGGGTCTCTATCCCCTGAAGCGTCGCGTCTGGGGACGCAGGGCAGGGGTGCTCGGCCTTGGGCGGATCGGATTCGAGGTTGCCAAACGCCTAGCCGGCTTCGACATGGAGATTGCCTATAGCGATGTCTCGGCCAAGGATTTCGCCAAGGATTGGAAATTCATCGCCGATCCTGTAGCACTCGCAGAGCGTTCGGACTTCCTCTTTGTCACGCTGGCAGCTTCGGCTGCGACCCGGCATATTGTCGGTGCCAAGGTGATCGAGGCGCTCGGGCCCGAGGGCATGCTGATCAATATCAGCCGCGCCTCCAACATCGATGAAGAAGCCCTGCTGGAAGCGCTTGAGACGGGCAAGCTTGGCTCGGCAGCCCTCGATGTCTTCGAAGGCGAACCCAATCTCAATCCGCGCTTTCTGTCGCTGCCGAATGTGTTGCTGCAGCCCCATCATGCCAGCGGGACCATCGAGACTCGAAAGGCGATGGGCAAGCTCGTCCGCGACAATCTCACCGCGCATTTCGCCGGTGAAGCCCTCCTCACTCCGGTGCTCTGATGAAAGCCATCGTCATTCATGCCGCCCGTGATCTCCGGATCGAAGATCGCCCTGTGGAAGACCCGCAAGCCGGCCAGCTGCGGCTGAAGCTCGCGACAGGCGGGATCTGCGGTTCGGATCTGCACTATTACAATCACGGCGGCTTCGGCGCGGTGCGGCTGAAAGAACCCATGATCCTTGGCCATGAGGTCTCGGCTCGTGTCGAGGCGATCGGGCCCGGTGTCTCCGGCTTCGAGATCGGGCAGCTTGTGGCCGTTTCGCCCTCTCGGCCCTGCGGCCAGTGCCGCTATTGCGGCGAGGGACTGCAGAACCAGTGCCTCAACATGCGTTTTTACGGCAGCGCCATGCCCTTCCCGCACATTCAGGGCGCTTTCCGCGAAAGCCTGGTGGCGGATGCCTATCAATGCGTCGATGCGACGGGGCTTTCTGCCGGCGAGGCGGCGATGGCCGAACCGCTGGCGGTCACCCTGCATGCCACGACGCGAGCGGGCAGCCTGTTCGGCAAGCGGGTCCTCGTGACCGGCTGCGGACCGATTGGCGTGCTCTCGATCCTCTCCGCACGACGCGCTGGTGCTGCCGAGATCGTTGCCACCGATCTCTCCGATTTCACGCTGGCGCTGGCCGCAAAGGTCGGGGCTGACAGGGTGATCAATACGGCGAATGAGCCGGATGCGCTGTCGGCCTATGCCGGCGACAAGGGCACTTTCGATGTGCTCTATGAGTGCACGGGTGTTGCTGCGGCGCTTGCAGGCGCCATTCCGGCGCTCAGGCCACGCGGGATCATTCTGCAGCTCGGCCTGGGCGGCGATATGACACTGCCCATGATGGCGATCACGGCCAAGGAGCTCGAACTCAGAGGCTCCTTCCGCTTCCATCAGGAATTTGCCATCGGTGTCGAACTGATGCGGAAAGGCTTGATCGACGTAAAGCCGCTGATCACGCATACCGTGTCGCTGGCCGAGGCCGAGAAGGGCTTTCTGCTCGCATCGGATCGGAGCCAGGCAATGAAGGCGCAGATTGCGTTTTCGGCTTAAGTGCGGCGACTGTTCAGGGAGGAGCATGAGCCATGTCGTTTTTTGAAGTCATCGATCCGATCTTCGCCACCTATGTGCTCGGCAATGCGCCGGTAAAGCGGCTGGCGACCGGGTTTGACTGGACGGAAGGGCCGGTGTGGTTCGGCGATGCCGGCTGCCTGCTGTTTTCCGACATTCCCAACAACCGCATCGTCCGCTGGAGCGAGGATGGCGTCACCACCTATCGCCAGCCCTCGAACTTTGCGAACGGCCATACACGAGACCGGCAGGGCCGTCTCGTCAGCTGCGAGCATGGAACGCGCCGGGTGACGCGGACCGAATGGGACGGGTCTATCACGGTTATCGCCGACAGCTATCAAGGCAAGCGTCTCAACAGTCCGAACGATGTCATCGTTGCTCCCGATGATGCCATCTGGTTCAGCGATCCGCATTACGGGATCATGACCAATTACGAGGGCGCAAAGGCAGAGCAGGAGCTGCCCTGCACGGTCTACCGGGTGTCATCGGATGGTGGCCTCGAGGCCGTGATCACCGACATCCAGGGGCCGAATGGCCTCGCCTTCAGCCCGGATGGCAGCCGTCTTTATGTGGCGGATACAGGGCGCATGTTTTCTTCCGATCCGCAACATATCCGCGTGTTCGACATGGTCGATGGGCGTCCGGTGAATGGGCGTATCTTCCATGTGATCACGCCCGGCTGCGCCGATGGCATGCGGGTCGATACGGACGGAAACCTGTGGTCCTCCGCAGCGGATGGCGTGCATTGCATCGCGCCGGATGGCCATCTGATGGGCAAGATCCTGGTGCCGGAAATGGTGTCGAACCTCTGCTTTGGCGGTCACTCGAAGCATCGGTTGTTCATCACGGCGACCACGAGTGTTTATTCGGTGGTGCTGAACCGGCGCGGCATCCAGACCCCTTGAGGCCAGTTTGGCATCTCAAGCCGTCTCGCCGGGTACCAGCCGGGTTGGGACGAAGGTGACGGTCTGGACGGGTTCGCCCTTCAGCTTGGCGACCAGGGCTTCGGCCGCCGCCTTGCCGATGCTGGTTGTCGGCACGACGGTCGTGGTCAGGCGCTTCTGCAGAATGGACGCCGCCTCCATCCCACCCCATCCGGCGATGCCGATGTCTTCGGGCACGCTCAAGCCACGGGACTGACAGAAGGCAAGCCCGCC
>NZ_JAPPRJ010000006.1 GCF_026672545.1 Rhizobium sp. SL86 | reverse complement strand
GTGGGTACCGACCCGAAACTGCCCGGCATCGTCGGAGACGATCACTGCCTTGCCGACCAGCCCATGATGGCGGATGGCACCCCAGATGCCGGCCTCGGCGAACGGGCGGATGATGTCCCTGTCGAAAATGTCGATACCATGTTCAGCCAGATAGGCGAGAAACGGAACTTGATTGGCAAACCGCCGCGGTTCGTTTCTCTTCAGCCGCGCCAGAAGGGCAGGGTCCACCTGCCGGTCTTCGAGAAAAGCGAAGGCGGCATCGTTGAGGATATAGTCCTGATAGCTGCCGCGCAGCAGGGCCAGGAAGTTCAGTCGCGACTTCGAAGACGTCGTGCGAAAGGCGGTGAAATGCTCACCGCCGATATGCGTCGTATAAACATTGCGGTTGGCGTGACGGGCACCGGTGTCGTCGACCGTCACAAAAGGCGCAGAGACGAGGCCGGCGTGGAGCACGGCTGCATCCTCGGCATGAAAGCCATCCAGCCTCTCTGTGAGAAAGCGGACCACCTGACGTTTGGAGATTTCGACACCAACGTCGTTGAGCAAGGTCGTCATTCGCTGCGTCGTGACTTGGCCATGCGCATGGAGCATCAGACAAAACCGTCGCAGATTGGGCCCAAAGCCACCTCGTATCCCCGCAGGCAACGGCGCGATGATGGTGTCTCCCTCCGGCGTTACCCAGCATTCCCGACGGTAACGAACCACCTCGACCCTGAGCACCAGATCCCGGACGAAGCAGTCCTTGTAGCCCTTGAAGCGCGATCCAACTGGCACGCTGACAGGCAGTACCTCTTCACGCGTCACCCGCTTCGTGTCGTTCTTCGGCCCTCGCGGCCGGGACGCCGGATCTTTGCCGGTGAGCGTCTTGTCACCGGTCGCCTTCTCCATTCCCGACGGTCTGAAGGGTGGGCGCGGCGGCAGGTTTTTCAGGCGCGCAATCTCGTCACGCAGAAGCTGGTTGTCGATCTTCAGCCGGGTGTTCTCGAGCCTGAGCTGGTCGTTCTCATCCCGAAGCCTTTGGTTCTCAGCTACGAGCTTCTCAATCCGGGCGTCTGCCCGATCAGCCCGCTCCACCAGACCCGTCACGAGTTCTCGCAGCGCCTTCAGCGACAGCGTGTCGGCATGCTCGGCCATGGGCAGGCGGCGCTTCGTCATGAAAGAAGAATCTCATGATTTGCAGAAAACAGGAATCCCTCCTGCCACCGGATTTGCTCCAGGTACTAAGCGGGGTAAGCGGGGCTAATCCGGTGTGGATTTTAGCTAGCGATTTCAATTGAAGCCGTAAGCTGAAAATTCTGCACGCGGTTTGTCGTAATGCTCATCGGGAAATGTAACGTGCCGCAGCGATTTACGTGATCCTGCCGCATCCTTGGATTGTGAAGTTCCGAGATTTATACAATAACAGTTTTGCAAAGCGCATTCATGGGGGCGGTCGCTGTTTAAGGCGGCGACCGATAGGTTGGACTGTGATTTACTTTGGTCACAGCGGTAATTGCGGAGACGGGAGTGATTGGCAGAGGCTTGATGCGCATCTGCTGAACGTGGCCCGGCTTTCCAGCAGTTTCGGCGAGAAGACCGGTTTGGCGCGCGCAGCTTATATCGCCGGTCTGTTTCATGATGTCGGCAAATATGATCCTGCCTTTCAGGCCTATATCGCAGGACGGGGCGCATCGGTGGAACATTCGACGGCCGGTGCGCAGGTGCTGCGCGATCTTGCGCAAGGGCCGGACAAGGCAATGGCTGAAATCATCGCCTATGCCATTCTCGGCCATCATGCGGGCCTGCCAGATCGCGACAATACCACAGGCGGAAGTTTCAACCTGCGGATCGGGCATCCTCTCAGGATCGCCGACGCTTGGCGAAAGGAGTTGGGGGACGACCTTGCTGCTCTCATCTCTGGCATGGGAGAGGAACTGAGGCGCTTTGCGGTCAAGGACCGGGAGCGCCAGGGTTTTACTCTATCCTTCGTCGGCCGCATGATCTTCTCCTGCCTGGTTGATGCGGATTTCAAGGACACGGAGGCCTTCTATGTCTCTCAGGGCGAGAGGCAGGCCGATCGCGACTGGCCGCTTCTGCAAGACCTGATCCCAGATTTTCTGGCGCGCTTTGAGGTGCACATGGCTCGCTTTTCCGGTTCGTCAGTGACCTCCGGCAAGGGCCGGGAACTGAACGATCTGCGCGCCCACATCCTGTCGCAGGTGCGCAGCAAGGCCGAGGAACGGCCGGGTCTGTTCACCCTGACCGTGCCAACCGGCGGCGGCAAGACGCTCGCTTCGCTCGGCTTCGCGCTGGATCATGCCAAAGCCCATGGGGGTCGCCTCCCTCGCGGAGGCGTGGATCGAAACTGGATGCTGGCCGAGAAGGTTGTGCAGGTGCGTTCGTCGCCTCCCTCGCGGAGGCGTGGATCGAAACTGTTGGTGGTCAGCAACAGTTGCAGATGCTGTCCGGTCGCCTCCCTCGCGGAGGCGTGGATCGAAACCTCCTCAGCGCCCGATCGGCCGCTTCGCTTTCCACGTCGCCTCCCTCGCGGAGGCGTGGATCGAAACGCGGCGGTACGCTCCTCGCTGTTTGCGGGGCGGCTGTCGCCTCCCTCGCGGAGGCGTGGATCGAAACAATACCTGCGGAAAGTCAGGGCCTCCTTCAACGGCGTCGCCTCCCTCGCGGAGGCGTGGATTGAAACCGCTTTAGGGCAAATGGTTAAGCTGTCGATCGCTGCCTCTTGAACGGAGAGCTGCAGATTGTGATGTTGAGCGATAAACGAGCTTGCAATAACTCATATGTGGCGGTAGTTATGAGTTATAGGCAGGGATGCTATAACTCATGATATGGAATTGGCAAAACGCTGATTGGCCAAACTTCAAATACGACGCCGCAAGCTTGGTACCGTTGGAGCAGAAGTTCCTGCAGTCCGCCGGCGAGGTTATCGGTGCTGTTCGACATTTCAACGAGGACGACAGCAACCAACTTCGTATCGAGTTGCTGAGCGACGAAGCGCTCAAGACCTCAGAGATTGAGGGGGAATTTTTGGACCGCGCGAGCGTCCAGTCGTCACTCCGCCGACAGTTCGGGCTAAGCACTGATGATAGACAGATCCGCCCCCAAGAGCGTGGGATCGCCGAGATGATGGCGGATGTCTATCGAAGTTGGCATGGACCGCTGTGTCATGAGGGACTGTTCCGCTGGCATTCAATGCTGATGGCGGGAAACCGATATATTGAAACGGTTGGTGCTTACCGCACGCATGAAGACGCCATGCAGATCGTTTCAGGTCGATTGGACAAGCCCACGATCCACTTCGAGGCTCCCCCGTCTTGCCGGGTTGCCGCTGAGATGGAGATCTTCATCACATGGTTCAATCAATCCGGGCCAGATGGCCAAACCTCGCTTCAAGCTTTGACTCGCGCCGCAGTAGGCCATCTTTACTTTGAAAGCATACATCCATTTGAGGATGGCAACGGCCGAATTGGGCGCGCGCTCGCTGAGAAATCCCTTGCGCAAAACATAGGGCAACCAAGTCTCATTTCGCTCGCCTTCACAATCGAGAAGCGGCGGAAAGACTACTACTCCGAACTTGAGAGGCACCAGCGCACGCTTGATATTACCGACTGGATCCTTTTCTTTTCAGAAACTATCCTGGAAGCTCAGCGGGCGACGCTTGAGCGCATCGATTTCTTCATTCAGAAAGCAAAGTTCTATGATCGGTTTCGAGGCCGGTTGAACGAGCGGCAGGAAAAGGTAGTCGCGCGCATTTTCAAGGAAGGCACGGCAGGCTTCAAGGGGGGGCTAAGTGCCGAAAACTACATTTCGATCACAGACACATCCCGCGCTACAGCAACCCGCGACCTTCAGCAGCTTGTGGAAATCGGTGCGCTGACGCGTGCGGGTGAACGTCGCCATACCCGGTATTCGCTGGCACTGCAGAAATAAATCGCTGCCACTCCAATGAACACCACCAGAGTCATTATCTAGGTGAACGGCGGTTCGTATCCCTTCAAGAGCAAAATAGGAGGTGGACAGCGTCCTAAATTGCGTCACGCGCCATCGACGCCCAGTTCTCAACCCAAGGCTCACTTTACAATAAGGATCTTGGCGTTGCCATTTCGTCCCAGAACATTTGTGGCAACGTCCGTTCCGTAGCGATGCATTCTGAAGTCGGCATGCGATGAGCCGAGCTTGATATTGCGCAACACGATCTCGTCCAGGAATGCGGGCATGATCGGATCGCGGAAACGGATCTCATTTTCAGTATGAGCCTGTTCAAGGCCGAGGCAGGCACCCAGAACGCCGAACAGCGCAGAGGCCGCCCAGGCCTGTGGTGAGCACGCGACCGGATAAGGGGTTGGTCCTCGACCGGGTCGCCGGATGAAACCGCAGAACAACTCGGGCAGGCGTCGCATCTCCTGCTCCTTTGCTGCATCAAACAGACCTGTGAACACACGTGCCGCCTCATTTTTAAGGTTGTAGCGCGCAAGTCCGATCGCAATCGCCGCGTTATCGTGCGGCCATATGGAGCCGTTGTGGTAGGACATTGGATTATACCGTGCTTCGCCCTGCGCGAGCGTCCGGATGCCCCAGCCGCTGTATCCTTCCTTGCTCAAGAGGGTTGCTGCGACACGTTTGGCTCTTTCTGGCGAAGCAATGCCCGCAAACAAGGCGTGTCCTGCGTTGGAACTGCGAACGCGACACGGCCGCTTCATGCCATCGAGGGCCAGGATGTAAGTTCCAAGCCCTTCGTCCCAGAATTCAGATTCGAAACGAAGACGCAGTTGTTCGGCCGCTGTAATGAGATCTGCTGCCTGCTGGTGATGCCCTAGTCGGTCAGCCATTCGCGCGGCCGCACCCTTGGCTGCGAAGACATAAGCTTGCACTTCGCACAGGGCGATAGACCCAGTCGCGTCTGTTCCATCTTCATGAAAGATGGAGTCGTGCGAGTCTTTCCAGCCCTGGTTTTTCAGGCTGCCGTTGCTTTCCGCGTGATATTCGACAAAGCCGTCTCCGTCATTGTCGCCATATTCATCGATCCAGCGCAACGCGGCGTCGATGTTTGGCCAGATTTCGGCGACGGTCTCCAGGTCGCCTGTGGCGTCGAGGTACATCCCTGCCAGCATGATGAAGAGCGGCGTTGAATCGACGCTGCCGTAATAGCGACCGAATGGTACTTCACCGAGATTGGCCATTTCGCCATGGCGCATCTCGTGAAGGATCTTGCCCGGCTGCGCATCAGCGCGAGGATCTGTTTCCTGGGATTGCATCGCCGCCAATGTGCGCAGAACACCCCGTGCGATCGATGGGTCCATCCACAGCATGAACATGGCCGTAAAAATCCCGTCGCGCCCGAAAATCGTGCTGAACCAGGGAATGCCCGCATAAGGATAGGGGCCGGAGTCAGTCGGCGTGACCAGCATATAGACGTCGGAGGTGGCACGGCAGGCAACTTCATTGAAAAGATCGCTTGAGCTTTGCATCGTCGCGATGCTCCGCGTCTGGACGCGTCTGGCGCGACGGCTTTCTCGGTAGGCGCTAAAGAACTTCAGCAAAGGCGCGAACTCGCCTTCTTTGCAGGCGACGGTCAGGAAGATCGACTTCTTCTCTCCCGGCGCAAGTGTCAGCCCCAGTGTCGATCGGTCCGTTTCAAGATGTTCGGGAACAGGCGTGAAGGTAATCCGCGTACGGCGCTCTACCTCATCCAGGCCAAGATAGAGAAATTCGACGGTGTTCGCGGTTACCACTTCGGACGTTGCGTGCCCCCGTTTTGCCCGCGTCATCCCGCGAACCTCGAACAGATCCCGAAAATCCGCACCGAAGGTGTAATCGATCGTTAACCGGCGCTCCACCGGCGTGAAGTTTCGCACGCTGAGACGTTCGTAAAACACCCCCTTGTAAAGAAACTTCGTGCGTTCGAAGAAGATGGTCTCGCGGGGCAGTGCCACGGCACCATCTTCGATATCAGGATTTGTAAGATCGACGGAAAGCGCAGCCTTGTCATCGTGATTGGAGGAGTTCAGCAGCAGGAGCTTGCGCCCTTGAAACCGGAGCTCCAATTGGGACAGAAATCTCGTATCGCGATGAAACAAGCCCTCCACGCTATTGTTGCCCGTAACATCTCCATGGCTGTTCAGGACAGCGAAGGTATCCCCATCCTTCAGCTTCTGTAGCGACAGACCGACCAGTGAAGTCTCAACTTCAAGATCGTAGCGGATTGTATCCGGGTTTTCCGCTACTTTGAACGAGGGATCAGCAGTGTGTGCCATCAGACAGGCCTATCAAATGGCGACGCAAAGCCGGAGCGTCCACCGGACAGGTTTGTCGCCGCAATGACCTGCACTGCGGGTGCCGGTGTCACATGCGTGAGGTAACGGCCATGAGGTCTCATTGTCACCGATACCTCCGATAGCCCCCGGTACTCGGCAACGTAGTCCGACGCCATCCGTGCTGCGGTAAAGCGTTCCTCGAACCGCCGACGGACCGCATTTCGGTCGACACCAGCAGCCTTTCGAACGGCTTCAACGGCCTCCTCAATCGAGTCGACGATAAAGCCAGTCACTCCCTCGTCCATCACCTCCGGAACCGAGCCTCTGCGCCAGGCAATCGTTGGCGTTCCCTCTCGCATGGCCTCAATCATCACCAGTCCGAACGGCTCTGGCCAATCGATGGGAAACAACAGAGCGATTGCGTTTCCGAGAAAGTCGCGCTTTTCGTGGTCACCGATCTCACCGATGAATTCAATCAGCGGATGATCGAGTTGCGGGCGAATGACGTGGTCGAAGTAGTCTTGGTCGGCTGGATCGACTTTCGCCGCGATTTTAAGGGGTATCCCTGTCCGCTTTGCAATTTCGATCGCCCGATCCGGGCGTTTTTCCGGAGCCACGCGTCCCAAGAAGGCAAGATAGTCGCGTTTGGCGGCCGTGAACGGCGCCGGGCCTGCGGGAAGGCCATGGTGAATATTGGCTAGCCAGTTGGCTCCGGGAAGCGGCAGACGCTGATTTTGCGAAATCGAAACGAGCGGCATCTCCGGAAACGCACGATACACCGGATGAAAATCCGGCAGGTCCAGCCTGCCATGCAGCGTGGTCAGACAACGGACGGATGAGTCCCGGAACGCTGGAAACTGGAGCAAATCGACATGGAAATGGATGACGTCGAAGGATGAAGCCTGGCTGCGAACCTCCTCCAGCATGACCAGGAGGCTTGCAGTGTGATCGCGTATGCCTCCCAATCTCAAACCCTGCGGGACCGCCCGCACGAGTTCAGCAGACGTCTCTGAATCTCCGCTGGCAAAGAGTGTGACATCGTGGCCCTGCTCGACGAGTTCTTCCGTCAACCAGGAGACGACACGTTCCGTGCCGCCATAAAGTTTCGGCGGAACGGATTCCGCCAGGGGTGCTACTTGTGCGATACGCATTGGGGTTTCTCTGTTGCGCCAGGCGTCAGTCCACACGAGGCTTCGTGGGTACCGCCGGCATCCGCTCACGAGGGCGTTGCTAATGCACAAGAACAGCGATCAACCTTATATGGAGTGACAAACGGCTTTTACCAGCGATGAGTTGCATCATGGCGGCGCATGTCTGTTTCGTCAGAGCGTTCTCAATGACGCTTGTCCTGCATCGAAACCAGAAACGAACGTCACCATAGCGCGGAGCAGTCACAGGCACGAGGTTCTGTGCCGTCAAGCGGCCCTCACTTGCGTTCGGTCCCATGTCAACTTCCCATGTCAACTTGGCACATCGGGCCGGCGATCAAGTGCGCCGCCATCAGCGACAGCGCGCAAGTCAACACGGGAACGTGATAAACCAAAAGTGGATTAAATGAAATATAACTCCATCTAAGGTAGATGGAAAACGATCAAATCACCGACATCCACAAACAGATCCTCAGGCTTCGTGACGCACTTCCCGTATGGGGGGCTGAGGCGAATGACCTTGTCGAGCTTGCACGAAATGCAGAGCGGGCAGCGACCGCGGTCGACGAGCGTGTTCTACAGCGCGCGCGTGGCCTGCTGGAAACAGCCAAGGGTTGGCACGACACGCTTTTGTACTGGGAGCAACAGGAGGCCCCTCCGGCCCTCAGTGCTGATATTCGCGTAATCAGAGGCTCTCTGAATGCCATGCGCTTGGAGGTCGATACGGCGACCAGCAAGTTCAGGCTGTAGTCTCGATCTGCCGCTTGCCGCTGCGTACCGATCCTTTGCTGACCTTCGATCACGGCGCTCTGTCCATTGATCAGCGATGAGGATCTTCCGAGGATCTCTCCGCGAGAGGAAGTCTTAGTTCGACCGCCCAATTTAGGCCGGATCTAGATTTCCAGCTTCTCTGGAAGAGTGGCCTGCCCTTTACGTACTTTGGAAGAATTTGATGATTAGATTTGTGCTCGTCACCATGGCGATTGTGCTCCCCGCCCAGGCTGTTTTTGCGGGAAAGACCGCCAATGTGGTGCCAACGTCGCGGCCGCCTACCGATCAGGCCGTTGCATACGTTGCCAGTCAACCTGTGCCGCCAAACCCGGTTCAAATGACGGAGACACTCAGCGCCGGCCAGACGATTCCGGAGAACCTCTTGCTATTGCCAATACCAGATAGCCCTCATTGTGCCTTCCTGTTCGTAAACCAGGTACGCCTGATCGTCGATGCAAGAACGCGCGTTGTCATCCAGATTGTGGATTGATCAAAACGCAAGAGGCTCCGCATTTGCCGGAACCGGGGATTCGCCACGACTTATGGGGACGAGGTGTGCCGTGAATGAGCCGCACCGGATTTGCGGGTGAGGTGGCCACGCCTGCATATCAATTGACATTAAGGTTGCAGACGCGCCACAGAAGTCCCCTTGGCCGTCTCAGGCAGACAGAGCTGTACTGCATCCTTCTGCAACGCTGCTGTCTGCTGATGTCTGGCCAGGCATCGTTGCCCAGCCGCCTGCCTCGATAAACTGTCGCTTCTTGTAACGATCCGGGAGCGCGTTGAATTCGATAAGCCGTTCTGCCGAATCCGGTGCAGCGTTGAACCGATCGACGCAAACAGCGGATGCAAGCTGCCGGTTAGCCGCTTCGCTTGCAGCCGTCGCCGCTCTTACAGCGCTGCCTCCCGTCATCCAGCCTCCCCAGCCAAATCCAGCGACCATCGTCGCAACGGCAGTCATGCCGCAAGCCCAGACGAGGATCGTCTTCGAGGGCTGGTAGCCGCCCATACGTTCAAACACCGTTGCTTTTCTGCTTTCCGTGACCACCGGAATTCTCCTCCTGTTCGCGTTCATTCTCCGCTGCGCCTCATGGCGGAGCGTCTCGCACGTCACACATCACCTGAAATGCTCGAGAGCCAATGTTATGGTTCTGCCCGGATGGGACTTGTAGGCGCTCTTGGCTGCATCCAGAATTTTTGACCGCAGCGCGTCGAATGAGGCGAGATAATCGCTTTCGCTCGCCGTCCAGTGCGATAGCCCGGCCGTAAGCACTTCAGCCGGCACGTAAAACTTCACCTCGAACATACCGTCATAGCCGAGAAATCGGATGCGGGAATGCGTTTCATCGTAGCTTCTGCTGGAGTTGGGAAAGGAAAGCGCCATCACTGGCCTCCTTCATCCTGCCATCTGTCGATGGCTTCGCTCTTGCGTGAGATGGCGACGGGCAAACCCTTGTGAAGGTCGACGCGCTTGCTCTGGAGGGCTAGGAGCAGTGTTTCCCGGGTTCTCTTCCCGTTACAGAACTCGGTCTTCAGAAAGACCGATGCCGCCTTTTTTGCATCGGAGTTTGCCGTAGCTTCAACGCCTCTGAAACCACCGGCTCTCAGGACATCCCTGATCATCGCAAAATCGAAGGGATCGAGGTGCTCTTGTAGGGGAGTGGAAGACATGTCGTCCTCCTTCGTTGGGGCGAGGAACGTCAATCCTCAATCGCAGCGCCCGTAAAACGAGCTGCTATCCCCCTACATGTCGTGCGGTCCAGCACCGTTTACAAGTGGGCTCGTCGATCCCGCCTGTGTAATTGACACGCTCATGCCCGCAGCGCTTGAGATGGTCGAGACGGATGCGTTCAGTCGTTTGGCCAGGGCATCAATGATCAGGGAGCCAAGTATCGTATCGACTGGAACTACCCTGATGATTTTCAAGTGGGTATCGCGCAATTCAATGTCGTTGATCGCTCACAGCTTGATCATTTTGAATAGCTGATTCGAGCTCCACGCCGTCTATGCTGAACATACTCGTCGTAGAACCTCTGGAAATCTCGATCAGCGTCGAAATCCTTCTGTAGGCTAACCAGGAGAGGCCTGTGATTTCTTCTTCGTCTTCATGCACCAGATAGTCTCCAGGCGGCTGGGTTCCGTCCAGACCGAACAATATGAACGGTCTACTGAAGCGGACTGTACGCATGCGTGTTCTCGTACCCATACTGATTATCCTTCTCCGAATTGATGGTGGTACAAACGACCTGCCCAGCCATCTGATGTGGATTCGCAACTGCTACAAAATCTTCGCACGTGTCTCAGTGCCCCTCGGGAACGGGCCCCTTGGGTTGCAAGGTATCTGGCTTCTTCGCCTTCATCCGCGGTGGGGCGAGTTCGATCACATTGAAACGCCCGCCAAGCGCTGACTCCCGCATCTTCCTGAAAACGGCCAGAATCACCACGTTATCTGTCTTTGACATACTTGGTCTCCGTAGATTGCGATGCCTTATTGGTCGCCTTCATCCGTGCTGCCGCCCTCGTTCTCCCATCGTCGAAGTGCCACCTTGTTAGACTGCACTTTGCGCTGTTTGGAAACTGGATAGACGTCGCTCATGATCATGCCGGTTTGAATGCGCTCAATGATTGTGCGCTCACTGCGGTGATCGGGACCTGCAGCGGCGCCAAGGTCGGCTGTCGAGTAGTTGCCGCGTTTTAAGACGCGCCGCATGATCTTTTCGGCCGCGCCAATGTCATCGACCTGTCGCCTGTCTGTCGGCATAAAGAAGCTCCAAAGCGAACGAGCGCTCGTGTTGTGACCCGATAAAGTTTCATAGCCGATGCCTTTTGCCGGCATGTTCTGTCTGTCGATCGAGATGATTGACAATCGAAAGCCTGCGTCTTGCTCAGAGTCGGATCCCGCAAACTGTGAATGCGGCTGCGCGATTGATGGCGAGGGACGTCCAGGGCTAAATCTGTAAGAAGAGCACCAACTGGGCCCGGGTGTCATATCGCAGGCAGTTACATTTCGGCCGCCTTCAGCAGCCTTGCTCCCGATACTGGATATGGTGCCCGGGGTCAGACTTTCAAGGACCGGGTGATGGAGTCGAGCTTTCCCCCATCCGTGACCGACAACATGCAGTGGCTCGAGGATTCGCTCGTCGCCACACCGCTGCCCGGACCGGATGCGCGCTCTGATCCTGTCCCCTTCGTGTGTGGACGGCAAGGTTTTTCCCGAGACGCAAAAATATTAAGTGTACAAGCGGTTGTAAATATGAAAATATATCCCATATATTGGATATATTAAATCGAAAATGTAGAATTTCACCGATTTACATCCTTCGATGAAGGCGTAATTCCATGGGAAGTAAATTCCGCATGATGGAAGAATGTTTAATGTCGACGTCGAAGGGGTCTCTCGCCGCACCGGTTAGACTTACGACCGGGGAAAAGGCTGCCGTGACCGATCAGACGGCTCGACACATCATATCCTCCGAGAACGCGCTCAGAGTGAGCAAGACGTCTCGGCTGCGCCAATTGCGTCTGGAAAAGGAAGCTCTGGCGAATTCCGAACCGGTGGCTCGTTCCAAAAAGAAATAGTGGCTGGAACGCGTTCTGCCCCGTGTGGTGCCGGGTCGTACCGCCCAAACCGTCCCGAAACGCGCCGACTGCGCGCGTCCTACCCGCAGTCCCTCTCGTCGCTCTTGTCTCGCACAGTTGCATTCATGGCCGGCGCCTCGATGAAGAAGGAGCAAGGCAATGCGTCCAGAATTCTATCCCGCCTCCATGTCGCGTAATCTCGTGAGGATCGGCCGACGTGAGTATGGCGACAACCTTCCTGCCGTTTCGGCAGATATTTCCCAGCGTTGCGGACGGCTGCGCATCATTGGCCTCACGAGCTTTTCCGCTCTCGACCGCCATGAGAGCGCAACCTGTCCGATTGGCCTGTCCGGAGCCGGCATTGCCGGCCTTGATCCCGCCCGCCTTTGAGAAGATGAACCATGATACAGATCGACTATTCGTCGCCTGCAGGCTTTTTCGCCGGCAGGCGCGTGGGCGGGAGCATCAGCGGTCCCCGTTACAAGCGGTTCGACAACACCGCAGAGGCCATTCGGTTCGCTATTGAAGAACTGCCCTGTTCCCAGCTTCGGGGAGCGGTCCTCGAAATCGGCGACACGCGTTTCGAAAGCAACGAAATTCGTTCTCTGTATGATGCGGTCCATTATCCGCTTCCCCGAAAAGAAGCGTAACGTCGATCGTGACGCCCCGCCGACGGATCTCCTTGCGACAACGAAGGCGCAGACGTCATGACGCTTTATTCGGTGAAGCACCGCACGCAGTACCAGTATACGCATCCCGTGAGGTTCGGACGTCACCGTCTCATGTTCCGTCCGCGGGACAGCTTTGACCAAACTCTCCTCGCCTGTTCTCTTCAGACAAGTCCTCCACCGTCGTCCGTCAGATGGATCTACGATGTTTTCGGCAATTGTATCGCCTTGGTCGATATCGAAGCGTCCTCGTCCGAATTGGTGATCGAAACGCGGATAAAGCTGGATCATACCGTCCATGTGCCGCTTGACCTGGAAATGCACACGGACGTGCGTGGCTATCCGTTCAGCTACGACGATGATGAAATCATCGATCTGGGACGAACCATCGAGCGGCATTATCCAGACGTCGACGACGCCGTGCTTCACTGGGCCCGGCAATTCGTGCCTGTTGGCAGCTCCGCCCGAACCGGCCATGTGCTGATGACCTTATGCTACGCAATTCGGGAAAGCTTTTCTTATTCTCGCCGCGAAAAACATGGGATTCAGACTCCGGCAGAGACCTTGCGGCTCCGCAGCGGCACCTGTCGGGACTTCGCGCTGTTGATGATGGAAGCGGTTCGTTCTCTGGGCCTGGCGGCACGCTTCGTCACAGGATACATCTATGTCCCTGATCGCGATGGGGACCATAATCTGGGCGGCGGGGCAACTCATGCCTGGTGCCAGGTCTATCTCCCTGGCGCAGGCTGGGTGGAGTTCGATCCGACCAATGGCATCGTGGGAAACCGGGAATTGATACGGGTTGGCGTTGCCCGTGACCCGAAGCAGGCCATCCCCCTGTCCGGCAGTTTCGAGGGCAAGGCAGGCAGGTTGATTGACATGACCGTTCAGGTGAACGTGACGACCACCGAATAAATGAGACGAGGGTTGCGTGCAGATGGAACACTCCGCATTCAGGACCGTTGGCGCTAGAACCGTTGGCGGTTGATATCCCCCCGATAAAGGACTTTTCCATGCGAATACGTGCCGGCTTCCGGATTGGCTATGAATGCAAGCAGGAAACACCCATGTTGCTGGTGCTTAACCTTCATCCAAGCCGGCGCGGCGACCTGCTGGGGGAGCAGACGATTTCCTTCGACCGTCCCATCAGGGCGTGGGACTATATGGACGGCTTCGGCAATGCCTGCAGCCGTATCGTTGCGCCGCAGGGCGTCACGATGATCAGCACCGAGTTTCAGATCTACGACGATGGACAGCCGGATCCCGTCCCCGTCGACGTCGTTCAACACGGCATCAATGATCTTCCTGATCATGTTCTCGTTTATCTTCTGGGGAGCCGTTACTGTGACACGGATCGTCTGGCGGATTTCGCCTGGGAGACGTTCGCCCATACGAGGCCGGGCTGGGATCGCGTGAAATCGATCCTCGATTATACGCATGACCGGATCGCCTTCGACTATTCCAAGGCCGACCCGACAAGAACCGCCTTCGGAGGCTGGCACGACCGGACGGGCGTGTGTCGAGATTTCGCTCACCTCGCCATAACCTTGTGTCGGTGCATGAACCTTCCGGCCCGGTATTGTACCGGTTACCTCGGTGACATCGGGGTGCCGGCAGATCCGAACCCGATGGACTTCAGCGCATGGTTCGAGGTCTTTCTGAGCGGCCGCTGGTACACCGTCGATGCGCGCCACAACGCGCCGCGCATCGGGCGGATATTGATGGCAACGGGCCGGGATGCAACGGATGTGGCCATGTCCACCGCGTTTGGTCCGGCAAAACTTGTGCACTTCGAGGTGACGACCACCGAAATTGACACCGCACTCGCAACTTGAACGCGATGCCGCCATAATGACGCGATAACAGTACTGAGGTCCGAGCCTGTTGCTTGGACGCAGGTGAGCATTCTGTTCGGATCGCCGACATGCTTACAGTCCTTTCAGCGATTCCTGATTGCCGCAGTTGAGCCTCTCCTGCGCATGGATACCAATGCCGACCCTTTCCGGCCTCAGCCGCAAGGAACTGCGCGAGGTCGTCGCCCAGCAGATCGATTGAGACGATCAATCCGGTCCGGGCGCCTCAGCGCTGGCACCGCGCGCGAAGGCCTTCTCGACAAGGGCCGACATCACCTGCTTTCACCGCGTTGAAGCAGTCTGCAGGCGACCGGATTGGCGCCGAAAATGGCTTTTAGCATACCGACCATTTCTTCGTTGCGCTGCAGAGCAGACCAACGGCGGTCGACCATGAGCGCATGGAATGGTGGCCATCGAATTCATCTCCGTCACTGGATTAGGACGCGGACGCCGATCGATAGCGCAGTCGGATAGGAGCGGACATTTAAGGAACCGTGTATTGCGGCTGTATTTACAGTTTCGGTTCCCCGATTGCCTAACGTCCTATCAGTAGAGGAAACAGAAATGATCTGTAAAAAGATCTTTTAATCTCAAATGATCTTTATTGACATCATTTGATTTGACATAAGCAGATGCCGTGAGATACGCAAACATATCATAATGGGAAACATGAAGCGTTAAGGTATCAAATGAAGTCGGATTCGGAGGCTCTTCAAGAGATAGGGCGGCTGCTCAAGACGTCGCGCAAGACCTCGGGCCTCACCCAAGAGCAGGTTGCGGATATGGCGGGTATATCGCGTCCGCGGTACCGCGAGATTGAGGCTGGAGCCAGCGCTGCCCGTACGACCACTCTGATCAACATTGGTCGTGCGCTTGGTCTGGAACTGATGCTCATCCCACAGGCCATGGTCCCGGCGGTTGAAGCTCTACTGCAGCCAGGTGACGCCGAAGATGACCTTCCTGCTTTCGTCGCCACTCCTGATGGTGATGGCAATGTCTGATGCGCCTCCTGATCCAAGATCTATAATCTCACTGGACGTGCTGCTGAATGACCTGAAGGTAGGCATGATCGTCAGGACGCCGGGAGACTTCAACGCGTTCAGCTTTGAGGAGGGCTATCGTAAGACGGGTGGTTTCCCAGTGCTCAGTCTGTCATTTCGCGCGGCACATGGGGGGGTGCGCAAGGACCCGAAACCCGTCGCAAGGGCTTTGCCACCGTTCTTTGCGAACCTTCTTCCAGAGGATAAACTGCGCGAGGCGATGGAGAAGCACCATTCAGGCAGCGTGCGAGCAGGAAATGATTTCGATTTGCTTGCGGCACTCGGATCGGATCTGCCGGGGGCTGTCCGAATTGTGCCGAGCGAAGGCAGCGTTGTTCGTAATGAGGGTTTGACAACCCCCAGACCGAAGGCCCGGTTTTCGCTCGCAGGCGTGCAGATGAAACTCTCCGTCATCAAAAACACAGGCAAGGGCGGCGGTCTGACGATCCCCTTAGGCGACGAGCAGGGTTCATATATCGCCAAGTTTCCATCGACATCATTTCCCGGTGTCTCGGAAAACGAATTTGCAAATCTCGCATTGGCCGAAGCGATTGGTATGGACGTGCCGGAACGCGAGCTCGTGGAACAATCGCAGTTCGAGGGTATCCCGGAGGAGTTTAAGACATTGTCCGACGGCAAAGTCCTCCTCGTCAAACGTTTCGATCGCATTGCCGGTGGTGAGCGCGTCCATATCGAAGATTTCGCTCAGGTATTCGGCGTCTATCCGTCTCGAAAATATGAGGGGGCCGCCTATCATGATATCGCTGCGGCTCTTGGGGTCGCCGTTTCTTCAGCGGCAGCCCTTGAGTTCGTGCGACGACTGGCTTTGGCTGTCCTGACAGGAAATGGCGACATGCACCTTAAGAATTGGTCGCTGATTTATCATGGGAAGGGCGACAAGCCGGCACTCGCCCCAGTCTATGATGTGCTCTCGACTGTCCCTTACATTCCGTCGGACGCCATGGCACTGTCGCTGGCCGGTGAAAGGCCGTTCAAGGCAATGAACGCCCAGCGATGGAAAGTCTTCGCTCATCGTGCGCGGCTGCCGGAAGCTGCTGTGCTGAAGGCTGTTACGGAGACGGTCGAGCGCGTCAATCAGTCTTGGTGGTCTCTGCCTGAACGAGCTGTTCTACCCGATAGAGTGTTGGAACGGGTTGATGCCCACATCAAGCTGATGTCGCCGATCCTCGGCACGTGCGCTGATTAGCAATTGGTGTTTTTCCGTAACGCGTTAGCAGTTTCGTGGCCCACCAGTACCGATCGGGTCGCCGGTTCATATCCGCTCAAGGCGAAGACCATCAAATTAGCCCCGATCCCGCATTTTCAACGAGACCGGGGATGTGATTTCAGAGGACGCTAACGTTCTCAGCCTTAGACTTTCCTGTCTTGTCCCACGTCGTAGCTGACCTTCTGGCCATCGGTCAGAGAAGCGCCGAAGCCTACAGCCGAGATGTGGACGAACACATCCGGTCCACCACTATCCGGGGTGATGAAGCCGAAGCCTTTGTCCTGAGCGAAAAACTTTACGGTACCAGTTGCCATCTTTATCCTCTTTGATTGGAAGCGCCGAAAAGCATTAGCGATCGGACAGGCGCCCAGCAAGGCATGTTTGGTCAGCGGTCGTTCGGGAAGATGCAGGCTGACAGCAACGCTTCATTGTCTCGATGACGACTGAGACGACGGTTCGTTTCCCCTCAAGAGCAAGTGAGGAAGCACGCTCTATTGTGGCCTCCATGTATATCCCATTGACATATCCTTTGAGGCGCACTAATTATCAGGGATATCCCATCTGTAGATGCCAGAGGAACATGTCATGGAACAGGGTGCCGTATTCCAGAGTAATCGTAGCCAGGCCATCCGGCTACCGAAGGCAGTTGCCCTGCCTGATGATGTAAAACGTGTCGATATAGTGGCCGTCGGGCGTACTCGAATTATTACCCCTGCAGGTGAGGCCTGGGATAACTGGTTTGATGGCGCCGCTGCAACGTCCGACTTCATGAGCGACCGCGATCAGCCTGCGTTGCAGGAGCGCGAGGCATTCTAATGCTGAAATACATGTTGGACACCAACATCTGCATTTTCACCATCAAGAACAAACCACAACAGGTGCGCGATGCGTTCAATCGCCACCATGGGCAGCTCTGCATGAGTTCCGTAAGCTTGATGGAGCTCATATATGGTGCAGAGAAGTCGGCAAGCCCAGAACGCAACCTCGCAGTCGTTGAGGGGTTCGCGGCTCGCCTGGAGGTTCTATCTTACGACGAGATAGCAGCCACCCATACTGGCCAATTGCGTGCTGAACTTGCACGGAACGGAACGCCCATTGGTCCATACGATCAACTGATCGCCGGACACGCCCGCTCGCGTGGACTGATCATCATCACAAACAACAGCCGCGAGTTTGACCGCGTGCCCGGCTTACGCATCGAGGACTGGACCGTCTAGCTCTTTCGCTGCTCCTACCGGTTGTCCAACCCAGCGAGCCTGAAGAGTGATTTACTGGGGCAGGGGTTCCGATCACATCAATGCGCCAATGGTGTCCCTTTACGTTGTATGCGGTCCCTGCGGATGGATGAGAAAAATCCATAAGGCTCAGCGATAGCCAATGTCTAATCACAGGTAGCTTTTGCTCAATTTTTCAATCATTGGCATCGGTGTTTCAGTTTTCTCCCGAGCGTGGGACGCTAAGTACAGGCGCTCAATTGTCCGTTTGCAAAATGAGCCAGAGAAGGTAGAGACTGCCGAGAAGACCAGTGGTCAGTCCGATCGGCATATAGAGACCAAATGGCACATGTTGGACCAGATAATCAGCCCCGAGAAGAAGTCCCATGCCCGTCAGCGCGCCGGACAGAACCGGCACCTCGGGCGACGCGGTAAGGCGCCGTGCAATTTGCGGTGCGGCAAGCGCTATCAAGGAGATCGGACCCGCGGCTGCTGTCGCAATCGCGGCAAGGGCGACGGCCGATAGTATGGTGACGAGGCGGGTGCGGAGCACTGGGATCCCCAACTGCGTCGCGGTTTCATCCCCCATTTCCATCAGGGCCAGTTGCCTGGCATGGGCAAGTATGAAGGGAAGAACAACGCACACCCCAATCGCTGCCGGCCAGACATGCGACCACGTGCGGCCACTAAGAGAGCCCGCGAGCCAGAGTTGGGCGGATGCGACCTGATCGAGATTACCCATAATCAGCAGGAGCGTGTTCAGCCCGGACAGTATGGCACCGAGGCCTATGCCCGAGAGAACTAGGTTGTAGACAGCCATCCTGCCGCCTTTCAGGGCCAGGAGGAACACCAGCGTCGCGCTGGCTAATCCGGAAAGGACAGCAGCAAGAGAGGTTTGCAGAGCACCGGCATCGAAGAGGAGGATCTGCACGATTGCGCCGGTTGCAGCGCCTGTCGTAAAGCCGACGATATCGGGGGAGCCGAGGGCATTGCGCGATACGGACTGAAACACCGCACCACTTGCTCCCAACGCCCCCCCAACGAGCAGAGCTGTCAAGACACGCGGCAGTCTGATCTGGAACAGAACCCGATCTGCCACCGGATTGGAACCCGTGCCGGTGAGGCTTGTGAACACGTCCACTGGCTTCAACGAAAGACTGCCCGTGCCAAGCAGAAGCACGGCAAGGGCTGTCACGGCAAGGATGAGCACGCCGCAGACGTAGAGGCTGCGTCGCCTGTAGCGAAGAGAAGCGGGGCCAAGCCGAATGACATCAAAGTCAGCGCCCGCAGCGGCAGAACGCAATTGTTTCATGGTGACCCTGCCCGAAAGCGCCGGATGATAAAGAGAAAGACCGGGCCGCCGACGAGCGTGGTGACGATGCCCGCCGCTACTTCGGAGGGCGCTGAGATGAGGCGCCCGATGATGTCTGCCACAAGAAGTAGCAGGGCCGCGACCAGACCGGAAAACAGTAGTATCCAGCGCTGGTCGGGGCCCGTCAGATGACGGGCAAGGTGAGGGGCCATCAAACCAATGAAGCCGATTGGTCCGGCCGCAGCCGTTGCCGAGCCTGCCAGCAGCATGATGGCGATGCAGGCCAGGACCAGAACCTGCCGCAAGTCAGCCCCAAGCGCTCTGCTGAGTTCATCGCCCAGTGCAATGGCATTCAGACTGCTGGCGATAGTCGTGCACATCAAAAGACCGACCGCCACGCAACAACCTAACACCGCCACAACATCCATGTCGCGGCCATCCAGAGCACCTGCAGACCAGTTGCGGAAATCATCAAGTGCGCTTGTCGGCGCGTTGATAACCACAATTCCGGTCAGCGAACCAAGGGCAATGGACAGCGCGGCGCCGACCAGAACAAGACGCAATGGGCTTGCGCTGCCTGCACGCCCCCGGCCAACGAGGAATACGGCTGCACCCGCGAGGCCCGCACCGACAAATCCCCACCAGACATATTGGTGCATGCTGGTAAGGCCTCCGAGCGAAATTGCCAGAATTACCGCAGCAGCAGCACCTGCATTCACTCCAAGAAGACCGGGCTCAGCCAATGGATTACGGGTGATCGCCTGCATAATCGCCCCGGATACGCCAAGCGCCGCTCCGGCGAGAAGCGCGATCAGCAGGCGCGGAAGGCGAAGTGACCAAACCACGAGATGCTCGTCATTTTGTGGGTCAAAGGCGCAGATGGACTGGAGAATGGTATCCAGCGACAGACTGCGCGATCCTACCGTCACGCTGAAGACTGTGATCAAGCCGAGCAACAGAAGGCAAAGGGCCAGGGATAGCTGAGGTCTTGCTGCCCGCCGGCGCAACGATGTCTCAGCGCATGCCATCCCCTGATCCGTCATGTCTGTCATCTCGCGCGCAGTGCATCGGCCACGAGATGGATCATCTGCAGGCCGGAGTAATAGTCGATCCGAAACGAGGTCGGACCAAGCGGATAGACCTGATGCATTTTGACCGACGTGGCATTGCCCAGCAGCGGATCGGCCAGGAATGCATCAACCTCGCGCGATGTGCCGCGCAAAAGAAAAACATGACTGCCTTCGATGGCCAGAGGTAGGTTCTCGCGGGAGATGAAATCGAAATCCGAGCTTCGGCTGACTTGCGATTTCAACGTTTCCGGCAGACCCGCTACCGTCAGGCCGAGTGACTGCAGCAGCTTGGCCTGCGGACTTTCCGGTCTGCCGATGGAAAAGCTCCCGCTGATATTGTAGCCGACGATGCTGACGGGCTCTCTCGGTGCGGCAAGCGTTGCAGCGACTTGAGCCACTTTGGTGTCGAAACGGCGAATAGCCTCTTCGGCCTGGTGCTCGAGGCCCGTAGCCCTGCCGATTTCAATGGCCAGTGCCTGCCAGCTGCGATTGGAATAGTTGACGACCAGCGTCGGGATGCCCTGCGCCTGCAGTTCTGCCACATGCGAAAGAATGCTGTCAGCGCCGGTTGCTGACGCGATCACCAGGTCGGGGTCCCAGCCAATGACTGCCTCCATGTCGAAGTTGAGGTTTGGGTAGAGAACTTGAACGCCGCGCTCGTCGGCTACCTGTGCCCATTGGGAGAAAAATCCCTTTTGATCGGTGAGGCCGCTGGGCGTCGTTGCTGCTGTGGCAATAACGGGAGCGTTCATTGACAAAAGAATGCCCGTCACACTCGGCGTTGTCGAGATAATGCGCAAGGGACGGTTGGCAAGGGTGAACTTGCCTGCGGCGTGCACGATGGTGCGTGGCCAACCCATTTCATTTGCCTCGGCCTTTCGAAGACCGGGAGAGATGCAGATGGTGATTGCCGTCAGCAAAGATAGGAGTTTCGGAAAGTTGAGCATCGCAGGACCAAAATTGCTGCTGCCTCGAAAAAAATGCGAGGTAAAAACATGATTATCTGAGTCCATATTGCAGGATGCATTCCGCAATGCAATACATCTGCGTCCTGCTTCCGTTGGAGATCCTTGCGTGTCCCACCGCCTTGCCGCCCGTTCCGTGACGTTGTGCTATGACAGCCGCACGGTTTCGCAAGACCTTTCGGTCGCCATTCCCGATGGTGCTTTCACAGTGATCATCGGTGCGAATGCATGCGGCAAGTCAACGCTGCTGAGGGCAATGTCGCGCCTGCTTGCGCCGAGATCCGGCCTTATCACGCTGGACGGAGAACAGATCGGCAGGCTGCCTGCGAAGCAGGTCGCGCAAAAACTTGGCCTCCTGCCGCAAAGCGCTACCGCTCCGACCGGTATAACCGTAGCCGAACTTGTCGCACGTGGACGATATCCACACCAGACCTTCTTCCGGCAGTGGTCACTTGCCGATCAACTCGCCGTTACGAATGCCATGCAGGCCACCCAGGTTTCAGCATTGTCGGACCGTATGGTGGATGAATTGTCTGGAGGGCAACGGCAGCGGGTGTGGATCGCCATGCTGCTTGCCCAGGAGACGCCACTTCTCCTTCTCGACGAGCCGACCACCTATCTGGATATCACCCACCAGATCGAACTTCTTGATCTCCTGTCACGCCTGAACGGCGAGGGAAGAACGATTGTCGCCGTTCTCCACGACTTGAACCAGGCCTGTCGCTATGCGTCGCATCTGATTGCCATGAAAGAAGGCCGGATCGTTGCCGAAGGCGCGCCACGCGACATTGTGACCGAAGATCTGGTCTTTGACATCTTAGGCCTGAAATCAATGATCATCGAGGATCCGGTCTCCGCGACGCCGCTGGTCGTCCCGAAGGGGCAAGGCGAACGCAGCCGGATTGGAACGTCGACCTGAGTTACTGCTTCTGCTGCTGGACAAAAGCTTTGCCGCCTGTTGCGGCGTTGATGCGACAGGATTCCCGCAAAAGTGCCTCGCGGTCTTCCGGCGCGCGCAATTGCCCAAGGTCTGTAACCGTGGTGACGGCGCAGACAATTTCCCCTTGCGCATCGAAGATCGGCACCGCCTGCCCGGTGACATTGGACAGAAGGTGACTGGTCATCTCGGCCCAGCCTGCTTCTCGCACAGCGTCGAGCATTGCCCTTCCGGGGGCGGTACCCCGGAAGTGAGACGGCTGCTGCTTGCGTGCGGCATCAATGCGCTGTTTGGGCAGGAAGGCTTGGAAAACTAGCCCACAGGCGGTGTTGTCGATCGGCAGAATGTCGCCCAGTGCAAGAGGGTTGATCGAGAAAAACGCGCTCTTGTACCACCGCACAAGCGTCGGGCCACGGTCGGTCCAGATCGCAACCCCGCCGCTCATGGCGTAGTCATGCGTCAGCGCTTTCATATGGCGCGCCGCAATTTCTACGGCGTCGACGCGCCGAAGTGCGCCAATGCCGATATGCAGGGCCGTCGGCCCGAGATCGTAAAGACCGGTTTCGGGATCCTGGCGAGCAAGCCCTTCCTTCACTAGGCTCTGGAGGTAGCGGTGCGCAGTGGAACGTCCGGTCTCAGCACGGCGCGCCACCTCGCCCAGTGCCAATTCCTGCTCCGCATTAGCAAGCGTTGTCAGGAAGCGCGTCGCGATGGACACGGATTGAATCGTCCCGGATCGTCGTTCCGATGCAGACTCCACCGTGTTCTCTTCGGGATCTTCGATCGACAATTCCTAAATCCTCATTCGATGACCAGCGGCTGTAGAAGCACCGAGGGCGCGTCCCCTAATGCCATGAGCGCCACGCTTCGTCCTCTCCAAAATGGTTGTCTCCATCACCGAGTGCAAGGCCGACGCCGGTATGTGTTGCGGCTGGGCAACATCTGCGCGTTGGTAAAAAATGATGCCATTGCGGAACGCATTCCTTATTGCGGAATGATATTGATCTGACGTAGAGCAAGTTGACTCGATTTATCATGTATTTTTGGAGAGTATGAGATGAGGTTCATTTCCGATCGCCGTCTTCGCCATGGTGGCAGCCTCGCTGCCCTTTCCATCGGGCTGATGGCGGCACCGGCAGGCGCCGAGGATGCCGTCCGGGGTGATGAGGGAACTGTTCTTGCGCCGATTCTGATTACCGGTGAAAAAGTGACGCGTGACATCCGCAAGACGGCATCCTCTGTCTCGGTCAAAAGCAGCAAGGATATCGAGCGGGAAGACGCTGGCAATACATCGGTGTCCGAGGTGATTTCGGATGTGCCCAATATCGTCTACCCGGACTCAGTCAGTTCGCCGATCATTCGAGGACAGGATTCGCAAGGTCCAAATACCGGCGCCACTGCCTTTTTCGCCGGCACAGTGCCGCGTGCGACCATCAATGTCGACGGCCATTATCTCAGCTATAACGAGTTCTTCTTTGGCGCGGCGTCCGTGTGGGATGTGGACACCATCGAGGTGTTCCGCGGTCCGCAGACCACAACGCAAGGTGCCAACGCCATTGCCGGCGCCATCGTCGTCAACACGAAGGATCCGACGTTCACGCCGGAAGCCTCCTATCAGGCGGAAATCGGTAGCTATAACACGCGTCGCGCCTCTGTCGCCGTTTCGGGTCCGCTGATCGACGATGAACTGGCTGCCCGCATCGCGCTTGATTATTCCGGTCGCGATACCTTTATCGATTATATCAATTCTGGTTTTCAGGGCACCGGGACAGACCAGAACTTTCGCAGCTTGACAGGTCGGGCGAAGCTTTTGTGGGAGCCCGCGGAATTGACCGGCTTTGCGGCCAAGCTCACTTATTCTTATAGTGACACCAATCGGCCGAGCCAGGAGGCCGCATCGGCGCCCTATGATGCACTCCAACACATTACGACGACGATGCCGAGTTGGGAGCAAAAGACTCATACGGGCATCCTCGATCTGAGCTACGATTTTGAGAACGGTATCAAGCTCTTCAACCAGACGCAGGCAACCCGCACCAACGCGGTGAGGACCGTGGGCATCGTCAACAATGGTGACGCGGATATCGACCAGACGACGATTTCCAATGAGACGCGGGTGACATTCGGTGATCAGGAAGATAAAGTTAGCGGTGTCGTCGGTGTTTATTATGCGCTTACAAAAACGGACGAAATCCTCTATCTCAGCGGCACGTCGACCTTTGACGACACCAAGGGCAATCTCGGCCTTTTCACCGAGGTAAGCTACCGTCTATCCGACCAATGGACGCTCACCGGCGGATTACGCTATGAGCGAGACCAGATCCAGCGTGAGGGTCTTTCGGTCTATTCGCCGACTCGGGTTGATTTCGACGAAACCTTTTCAGCGCTGCTGCCCAAGGCATCGCTCGCCTATGCCATCGATTCACAATGGACGGTCGGTGGTATGATCAGCCGCGGCTACAATCCAGGCGGCGTGTCGCTCAATCTGACCTCTCGCAAGTGGATGGAGTTCCAGGAGGAAACTATCTGGAACTACGAGCTTTTCACGCGCGCAAGCCTGCTGGATGACAGCCTCACGGTAAACAGCAATATATTCTACATGGACATGAAGAACGCTCAGTTCAACATTCCAGTTGTTGTGTCTTCGGGCGTAACCCAATCCTACACGATCAACGCAGAGAAGGCCCACGCCTACGGCATGGAGTTGGAGGCGGACTATCGCATTCTCGACAACCTGTCCCTCAAGTTCGGAGGCGGACTGCTAAAGACCGAGATCGACAGCATTGACAGCAATGTCGCCCTTGAAGGCAACGAGTTTGCCAAGTCGCCTGGCTATACGCTGACACTGGGGGCAAGCTGGGATGTGACCGAAAAATTAAACGTGTCCGCACAGGTCCGTCATCTCGATGGCTACTTCTCCGACACCGCCAATACCTCTGCCTATGCCATCGATCCCTATACCGTGGCCGATGTGCGGGCGAGCTTCAAGATCCGTGATGAGGTGGAGGTCTATGGCTATGTCAAGAACATCTTTGATGAACGCGCACCGACATACATGCAGCAGAACCGTGGGATCGGCGGAACCGAAGCCAGTATGACCGCACCGCGCATGTTCGGCATTGGTGTTCGCGGCACCTTCTGACAAACGAGCGGAGGTACGGCCGACCACCGGGCCTCATCGACGTCATGGGAAAGGGCATAACGTGAGCACGCCAAGACGACTTCACATCGGCATGTCTCTTGCGCCCACGTGGCTGAGCGGCAATGGCTGGCGCAGACCAGACAGCGGTATTGATGCCGGACTGACGACGGACTTCTATCTTGATATCGCAAAACGCGCCGAAGCCGCCAAGCTCGATTTCGTCTTCAGACCGGACACGCTGTTCGTCAACATGGATCTGCTTGGCAAGGGCGCCGGCTTTGGCGGGCTCGACTCGTCTCTTCTGATGGCGGCTATTTCGCGGGAGACGAGCCATATCGGGCTTTTGTCGACCGTCTCGACCATGTTCATGCCACCTTACATCCTCGCGCGTCAGATCATGTCGCTGCATTGGCTGAGTAAGGGCAGGGCCGGGTGGAACATCGTGACCGCGCTGGATGGCTCCGACAACTTCGGCCTGGAAGGCATGCCGACCTCGCAGGAACGCTACGCTCGAGCGACCGAATGTACCGAGGTGGTTCAGCGCTTGTGGCAAAGTTTTCCGGAGTCGGCGATTGTGCGGGAAAGCGATATTGGGCGCTTGATCGATCCGGAACAGGTGAAGGCGATTGATCACCTCGGCGCGCATTTCAGCGTCAAGGGGCCGCTGAATATTGCCGGATATAGCCGGGCGCCCGTGCCACTGGTGCAGGCCGGCGCCTCGGAGCCTGGAAGAGAATTTGCCACGCGGGTTGCCGATGCCTTTTTGCCTCCACACCGGACATTGAGGCGGCAAAGGAGCTTAGGCGGGATCTGAGAGGGCGTGCCGAGAGGCACGGGCGCCGCGCAAACGACATTCGCCTTTTGCCCGGACTGAGCCTTTATGTGGCGGAAAGTCGTGCGGAGGCATTCGATCTCTTCCATGCCACGCATGCCGGTGCCGACCGGCTCAGAAAGCTGGCCCACGTCCGTAAGCTGACCGGGCTCGACCTTGAAACTTGGCCGGACGATCGCCGCGTGCGGGTTTCCGACCTGCCGGTCACTGCGCCGACCGTCGGGAGCCGGACGCATGGCGACCTGCTGCGCCGACTTTTGGCCCGCGAGGACCTCACAGTGGCCGAACTTCTGGAGCGACCGGAGGTCAATGGATCGGGTCACTGGCGTGTCATTGGATCGATCGAGGATGCGGCGGCGGAGATCCTGCATTGGACGATGGCTAGTGCGATTGACGGTTTCATCCTAACGCCAGGCGGATCGACAGCATGCATGCATCTTGCCCTTGACTGCCTGATGCCGCGCCTGAGCGAAATGGGTCTTCTGCGAAAGGACTATACCGGCGATACATTCGCGCACCATTTGCAGGAAGAGTAGTTGTCGTCGTGTTTTGTGTTTTTACCTCCGGGAGATGATTGCTCCTACAGATTCGCCATCATCTACAGCGTTCTCGTTTGCGTCGGATACTGAGCCTCGGTATCCAGCTGTGGGAAGGCTTCCTGGCGTGCGTCGAAAAAATGCATCTGAAACAAAAGCTTAGGGAGGATATTCGGGAAGCGAGGCAACGCGCCTTCATTTCTGCGCGGAAACCAACAACCTGGGTTCTCTTGTTCTCCGGCCGCACGATGAAGTAGGCGTTTTCCGTTTGCATAGGTAAGTCGGCCAGCGGCCTGAGAGCGCCGGATTGCAGTTCGCTTTCGATGAGATAGGTTGGCAGTATGGCAAAGCCTAAACCTGCTGATGCCACCGCAATTAGCATCGAAAACTGGTCGAAGCGAAGCCCCTGATACAGGCTGCTGCGGTATGGCAGGCACCTTCGGCCATGAGGTGAAGAATTGTGCCATGTCTAGCAGCTTTAGGCCCTCAACTGGAAACCGGCGGTCGACCGGGTTGAGAATGCTGATCTCCTGATGGCGACGGGGTATTCCTGCTGCGCGCAGGCAAAGGCAATCGACGGTCTGCATCTGCCGTACCCGCTTGAGATGCTGGACCGGATAATACAATAGGCTTCAAGGGCGGCACCACGTTCTGCCCTTGAAGCATGTCTGAGTAGAGTTGGAATTTAGACCGCTTCCTTCAAACGCAAGGCTTGCGGATCATAGGCGCGGCCAAACCGATTGCTCAGCACATCGGCGAAGACGATTTCTTCCTGGCGGACAAAACCCTTCTGCCGAAGTTTTCCATGGGCCAGAAGATCGAGAACCGTGGTGATGCCTGAAGCAGTCGTGATCTGTATGGCGCTCATCTTTTTGCCTGCGACCACGCCGGCGTAAACCTTGTTCGCATAGGTCTCCTGAAGATAGCGGCCGTCCTTCCAGCCGCAGACGGTCACGAAGATCACCACAACATCCTGCATGGTGGCGGGCAGGGCGTTCTCGAAAAGATCCTTCAGCATATCCCGGCGGTTCTTGAGGTTGAGATCGTTGAGCAGCGCCTTGATGATCGCCTGGTGGCCCGGGTAGCGGATGGTGCGGTAGTTCATGGTCCGCACGCGACCTGCCAGCGTCTTGGCCAATGTACCGAGGCCGCCGGAGGTATTGAAGGCTTCATAGGTCACGCCATCGAGGGAGAACTCTTCGCGCTCTTCCATGGCTGGAACCGTAACGAACCTGCCTTCGACGATTGCTTCGCAGGGCTCGATGTATTCGTTGATCAGCCCGTCCGTGCTCCAGGTCAAATTATAGTTCAGCGCGTTGGACGCATATTGCGGCAATGCACCGACGCGCATGCGCACGCTATCCAGACTGTCGAAGTTGCGGGCAAGATCATTGGCGACGATCGAGATGAAGCCCGGCGCAAGTCCGCACTGCGGGATGAAGGCAACATCGGCGCCTTCTGCCAATTGCTCAACCTTTTTCGTCGTTGCAACGTCTTCGGTCAGATCGAGATAATGGACGCCGGCAGTCTTTGCGGCTTGCGCAATCAGACCCGTGAGATTGAATGGAGCTGCAGAGAGAACGGCGAATTTTCCGGAGAGTGCGCCAGCCGATGGTGACGACACTGCCCATGCGCGAGCCGACAAACAGCACGAAATCCGCATGTTCCAGCGCCCAGTTGGCGTGCGGATGGAAGCCGTTGTCGCCGATGACGCCGACGGCAAGCCGGTGATCGTCCGGCATCGTGCCCTGGCCGGTCATGGTGCTGCAGACCGGAATATTCAGCTTTTCCGCCAAAGCCGTGACTTCCGGCCCAGCGCATGATCGGTTGACGCCACCGCCGGAAACGATCAACGGTCGCTTCGAGGATGTCAGCAAATTCAGAACGGCCTCCAGTTTGCCCGGGGCGGGAAGCGTCGGATAGGCCGGGAACTGTTTGCACTCGGCCTCGACGTGCAGCGAAACGCGGGCAGGATCGACCTCGGCCAGCAGCATGTCTTCCGGGATCTGCAGATGCACGGCACCCGGCTTGCCGGAGCAGGCGACGCGGAAGGCGCGGCGGATGATTTCCGGCAACTTTTCCGGGCTTTTCACCTGCACGGACATTTTGGTGATGGGTTCGAACAGTCGTGCGCAATCGAGCTCAGTCAGTACACCGCGTCCTTCGCCCGGCAGCGGAATGTCGATGGTCAGTAGGATGACGGGCACGGAGGAGGAGTTGGATTCGGCCACCGGCGGCAGGGAATACATGGCGCCTGCGCCCGATGGGCATTCGAAGACGCCGGGTTTGCGGGTGAAGCGGCCATAGGCGTCTGCCATGTAGCCTGCCGAACGCTCGTCACGCGCCATGACGTGGCGGATCTTGCCCTCGTTCTGTTGCAGGGCTTCGTAGAAGGGAACGTTGGTATCGCCCGGTACGCCGAAGATCACTTCGACGCCGTAGCCAATCAGCATTTCGACGAGGATATCTGCACCGCGCACGGCAATCTCCCGGTTATGTGAGTTGAGAATGTCACGCAATGTGACGATGAGTTTGGGTGACGCCTTCGTTGGACGGAACGGGCAGGATTTCACTCCGGCCCAGACCCGTAATCCATGACCATCAGAAGCGCCGCGGCGAAAAGGGTTCCAGATCACGTTCCGGCGGTTTGTCGCTCACGAGATCGGCGGCCAGCCGCCCGGTGATCGGCCCGGTGGCGAAGCCGACATGGCCGTGACCGAAGGCATAGATGACGTCCTTCGAACCAGAGGCTTTGCCGATAACCGGCAGTCCGTCGGGCGTGGAGGGGCGGTGTCCCATCCAGCGGTCGATAGCGATGTCTTGCGTCAGTTCAACACCGGAGTAGGTTTTGCGGGCATGGTCTAGAAGGATGTCGACCCGCTTCCAGTTGGGCGGCGTATCGACGGTTGCGAGTTCAACCTGTCCTGAGAGACGTAGACCCTTTGCGGTGGGCGTATTGGCCATTTTGCCATCGCTCGGCATGACAGGGTGCGCGGGTCCGCCCACCGGTACGTTGATCACACCATGATAGCCACGCTCGGATTCCAGAGGAATTCGGTCACCTAGCTGTCGCGCCAAGGTCTTGGCCCAGACGCCCGCGGCTATCACTGTGCGATCGCAGGGAATGTCGCCGCGATCCGTCTTGACGGACTGAAGCCTGTCGCCATTCAGGCGAAATCCAATGGCCTTGGCCTTCACAAGACGTGCACCTTGATTGACCGCCTCCGACACAAGAGAAGACACGTAGCGGCCCGGATCGGTACAATGGGCGCCGGCCTCAGTAAGCACGCCGAAACGATAATGGGGAGATAGAGCCGGCTCCCGAGCCTTCAGACTCGCCTCATCCAGCTCCCGCCAGACAAGGCCCGTGAGACGGCGCAAATGCCAGGCGAGTTTTTCCGTCGCGAAGGCGGAGCGATTGGGATAGGCGTAGAGCAGCCCCTCGCGCCTGATCAGATCGGGTTGCCCGATGCTCTCCGCAAGCGCCATGTGTCGTTCGGGGCTGTCCTTCAAGATCGTCGCGAGGGCTTCGGCGGTTCTTTCGACGCGCGTCAGTGTTGCTCCGGCCAGCAGAAAGCGGGTCAGCCACGGAAGAAGCCTGACGATGTGCTTCCAGCGGATGATGAGCGGGCCATGCGGATTCAGCAGATAGCCCGGTACATGTTTCCAAAGTCCGGGCATTGACATCGGCACCACGGATGCGGGGCTTATCCAGCAGCCGTGACCGTAACTCGCAGCCTGTCTCCCACCCGGTTCACCCGGTTCGATCATCGTGACCTGATGGCCATCACGCAGCAATTCGAGAGCGCTACAGGCTCCGACAATTCCGGCGCCAATGACGACGACATGCTCTGCCTTGCGTTCAGACATCGAAACTTCCACTTGAAAATAGGTACGACATTGACCTCGGCTGCGCAGATCGCTGCCGATTGGATTTTTAACAGGTTGAACGGCGTTCAGCGCTCGGCGAGGATGCGTGCATTTGCACGCAACGATTTCTCCGAGACCGAAATTCCGAGACCAGGACCGGTCGGAACGATGACCTCGCCGTTGCGGTTGTCGATCTTCTCTTCGAGCACGTCATCGGTCAGAACGTGGTGCGGCATGTAGAACTCGCAGCCAAGTGAGACACCGGGCGTCGCGGCGATAAACTGGGTACCTGCCGCAAGCGCAACGCCACCCTCCCATAGGGTTCCACCGTAACCCGGCAAGCGGGCCGTATCCGCGATCGCCATCAGCGCCTGTGCTTCAAGAAGACCACCAGTCTTCATCAGCTTGACGGAAATCGCGTCGGCCGCGCGAAGACGGATGATCTCCATCAGGTCATGGGCTCCGAAACAGCTTTCGTCCGTCAAAATCGGGGTATCCAGATCGGCGGCCAGAGATGCCATCGCAGTCAGGCAGTCGCGGGGAAGCGGTTGCTCGATGAATGTCGGCCGGAATCGATCCACATCCCGCAGAACCTTGATCGCACCGAATGGATGCAGCGCCTGGTTGTAGTCAATCCGCAGATCGATGGTGTCTCCGAAGACGTTCCGCATGGCCTCCAGATGCGCCATATCCTCGCCATGGCTCTTCACGCCAGTCTTGACCTTGAAGATGCGGTTGCCTTGGGGAACCATGTCATGCATGCGGCGCATATCGGCATCGAAGTCTGGGTCAGCAATCGAGAAGGACAGGGGGATTGTGTCCCGGACCCGGCCTCCCAGGAGCTCTGCGATCGACAGGCCACAGGACTTGCCCAGGATATCGAACATCGCCGTTTCGATGGCGAGTTTGGCCTCTCCATGTCCCACAAGGGTCTGCTTCATCTGCAAGGTCAGGCTGCGGATGCGATCAATACGCGCGCCGATCACCAGCGGACGGAGATAGGTATCGATTGCTGCGAAGGCGGCTTCTGCCGTGCCGGTGAACACTTCCCACGGGGCTGCCTCGCCCCATCCGACAATACCCGACGACGAGGTCAGTTCGACGAGAACCCGTTTGACCGTTCCCTTGACGTTGCCGACGCCCTGAAGACGAGCCATCTTGATGGGGCTCTCGATCATGAACACGCGTAATGCGGTTATCTTTTCCATTATCCAACTCTTCCGTCTGCACGATTACCGTGCTGCCGTTCCCTTATGAAAGTGACTGAGAAATGTCCTGGTGGCTTCCACCGCCGGTGCTTCGATAACCAGGCGGGCCTCTCCTTCTTCCACCACGTAGCCGTCGCGCATAAAGATCACGCGGTCCGCAACATCGCGCGCAAAAGCGATCTCGTGGGTGACCAGCACCATAGTCATGCCTTCAGCCGCAAGCTGCTGTATGGTTTGCAGAACCTCGCCGACCAATTCGGGATCGAGCGCTGATGTTGCCTCGTCGAACAGCATCACTTCGGGCTCCATGGCGAGTGCCCGGGCGATGGCGACGCGTTGCTTCTGGCCCCCCGACAATGTTTGTGGTGACTGGTGCGCACGGTCAGCCAGTCCAACCTTTTCCAGTTGCATCATCGCCAATTCGGTTGCGGCCTTCCTGCTCATCCGCTTCACATGAATGGGAGCTTCGATGACATTCTGCAGGACACTCATATGCGGGAAGAGATTGAAGTTCTGGAACACCATGCCGGTCCGGGACCGAAACTGCGCCAACTCCCGAGTTTGAGGTTTCTGGCCTGAGTTGCCGAAGTCGAAATTCCTGTTTCCGACAGTGATGGAGCCAGCATCGGGAACGACCAGAAGATTCATGCAGCGCAAGAGAGTTGACTTGCCCGACCCGGATGGACCGATGAGCGCAAGAACGCCGCCGCGATCGACCTTCAGGCTGATGTCCTTCAGCACCTCGATCTGACCAAAGCTTTTGCGCAGGTGGGAAATCTCGATCATCGGCCTGCTCATGCGAACTCTCCAAGCTTGCGCTCGCGTTGACGCACAAATATCGTCAGAGGGAAAAGGATGGCAAAATATGCTACCGCGACGGCCGTGTATGTCTCCAGCGGCCGAAAGCTGTCATGCGCGGCCATCTGTCCCTGGTAGACGAGGTCGGGTACGGCAAGCACCGAAACCAGCGAGGTGTTCTTGAACTGGAGAATGCTCTGGTTCATCAGCGCCGGTACCATTCGGCGCAAGGCCTGTGGCAGTATGATACGCCGCATCGCAAGGCTCGGTGTCATGCCCAATGCCGCAGCCGCCTCGGACTGTCCGGTATCGATGGACACGATGCCACCGCGGATAATCTCCGCGTAGAATGCTCCGCCATAACCAGAAAGCGCCAGCAGCGAGGCCGTCACCGGCGTCATCTCGATACCTGCCACAATCGGCAAGGCATAGTAGCACCAGATCAACTGAACCAAGATTGGCGTACAGCGAAAAAGCTCGATAAGCGCGAGGGAGATCCCTCGCAGCACGGTAAACCGGGACAAAAGGCAGATCGCTTCAACCAGACCGACGAAAAGCCCCCCGAGAATGATCGCAACGGTGAACGACACCGTGACGCCAAGTCCCTGTAGCAGGAGCCAGCGATACTCCCACAGGATCGAAAAATCCCATTGATACATTGTCTGAATGTCCAGCTATCGAAAGTGATGGAAAGCGGAGCCACCGGCTCCGCTACGATGCCATTCAGATTTCGAAGCCATCCGGGAAGTCTGACTGCTTGACACCGACAAGCGCCATGTTGCGCATGATCGCGTCCTTGACGAAACCGCTGTCGCGTTGGGCGACGATCCAGTTCGTCACGTGTTCCCGCCAGCTGGCATCTTCCTCGCGTCGGAAACCCGCATTGGATGTCGTTGCGTCGAGGGGTGCCGGTAGGATGAGCGTACCGATTGAAGGATTCTTCGCGCGAAGGGTCATTGCCAGAACGAGAACAAGGCACTGGGCATCCACCCGGCCCGCCTGCAATGCTGCAGTTGCATCGCTCGCCGACTTCAGACGGCTGACTTCAGCCTTTGGGGCGTGGCGGGTGATGGCGGAATCATGAGACGATCCGGCATCCACCGCGATGCGCATTGTCGGCTTGTCGAAGTCTTCCCAAGTCTTGCCTTCCATACCCTTGCGCGTGATGAGGGTGAATGCGTTGCGGAAGACGGGACCTGAAAAATCGATGACTTTCTGGCGTTCCGGTGTCGGATTAAGGCCGAAGAAAACGTCGATCTTGTTAGCCTGGAGATCAAGTACGGAATTGCCCCAAGTCGTTTCGGTGATCGAGAGCTGGAGCCCGAGATCAGTCGCTAACTTCTTGCAAATGTCGATGTAGAATCCACGCCAGGTGCCGTCAGCTAAGCTCTTCTGATAATAGGGCGCTCCATCCGCGACAGCACCGATGCGTAGCGTGCCCGACGCCTTGATCCGTTCCAGTGAACTCGCGGCGAAGCCGAGCCTTGCCATTGTCAGCGTTGAGGCCAACGCGCCCGCGCCAATGCCCATCAGTTTGTTAAATTGACGTCTCTTCATATTGAACCCCTTTTTTGTAATGCTCGATATGGCGCGAACACGCCAACGGCATGGTGTTTTATTGTTCCATCGCCGCAACTCATCCAGACTTTGTATCTGTAGTTAGACAACGACAGCCGAGTATGGGGCGACCTTGCACCATTGTGGAAATTGCGAATAATCCGCCTTGTATGAGTTTTAGTCATGATAGATCGGATGTTGCACGATGCGGCGCTATCTTCCCTCACTCTCGGCCCTGCATGCATTCGAGGCTGCTGCGCGCTACATGAATTTCACAAAGGCTGCTGACGACCTTGGGCTGACCCAGAGCGGTGTCAGCCGACAGATCCGCAATCTTGAGGACTTTCTTGGCACGACTCTCTTCCATCGATCCGGTCCACGGCTGGTGTTGACAGAGACTGGCGCCAATTACTATCGAAACCTCGCACTCACATTAGATCGGCTGGAAGAGATCTCCATTGATGCCGTGCGTGGTCGCAGCGTGGATTCCTCGCTGATGATCGGCACCCATCCGACACTCGCCTCCCGCTGGCTGCCTGCACGGCTCGGAGCCTTCATCGGCTCCTACCCCGACATTCCGCTTGAGGTCATGCCGGCGGTGCCATCAACGGATTTCGAGACAACCCGGCTCGACGTCGCCATCTTGCGTGGTGCGGGAACTTGGCTTCACGCCCGTTCGATCGAACTCTTTCCCGAAGTGCTGGCGGTTGTCGCGTCTCCCGCACTCATTCCTCTAGGCAGCAAGCTGGATCGGTTGCAGTTTGCGGAGTTTCCTCTGTTGCAGAATGCTGGGCGTCCGAGCCTGTGGCTGAACTGGCTGCGGCTGGCGGAACTCTCTTACAACGGCCGCATTCAGGGCACGCGCTTTGCCCATCATGAAATGATCATCAACGCCGCGATCCACGGACTCGGGCTTGCAGTCGTCCCGACGTTCTACATCCACCAAGAAATCGCGAGCGGCCAGCTTCACATGCCCTTTGGCGAGCCGCTGCAGTCGGATGACTCCTACTATCTAGTTTACCCAGAGCGGAAGTTTCATAATCCCAATGTCATTGTCTTCCGTGATTGGCTCCTTCGTAGTCTTCGAAAAACGTAACCAAAAACGGCGCAATAGCAACGACAGCTGGCGGTCAGCGGTTCAGATCCCATCAAGAGCTCAAATGAGCTAATGTCGCGGTTGCGAATGCATGCACGGCGTAACGACAGTGTCTTTACACGGATCTTGTAAAGATATTGTCGTTACGCTATATAGGTGCAAACAGGAGTTTGCCATGCCAACCTCACACACGAGCAAAAGCTCGGACGCCAGCGTGCCGCTGAATATGCGCATCAAGCCTGCGACCCGCAACTTGATCGATCGCGCCGCAGAGTTGCTCGGTAAAACGCGAACGGATTTTATGTTGGAAGCCTCAGAGCGCCGAGCCGAGGAGGTGCTGCTTGACCGCACTGTCTTCACGGTAAGCGCGGAAATCTATGCTGAATACCTCGCCCGGCTCGATGCACCCACGCAGCCCAATGAGCGTTTAGCACGCACCATGTCGACCAAAGCTCCGTGGGATGAGGCGTGACCCTTAGCGCACCGGCACCCCTGGCCGATCATCATGAACTGGCCGAGTTCGATTCCGGAGTCGTTGAACTGGACGACTGGCTGCGACGTCGCGCCCGTTCTAATCAAACGAGCGGCGCATCGCGGACCTTCGTCGTGTGCGAGGGGAGCCGCGTCATCGCCTTTTACGCGCTCGCTTCCGGCGCCGTCAAACAGCCGGAAGCACCTGGCCGTTTTCGGCGCAATATGCCTGATCCAATTCCGGTCGCTGTGCTTGGTCGCCTCGCCATTGATCAATCCTACCAAGGGCGCGGTATCGGCAGGGCATTGGTGCGCGATGCGGGCCTGCGCCTGCTCAATGCCGCGGAAGTACTCGGCATTCGAGGCATGCTCGTTCATGCGATTTCAGATGACGCACGAGCCTTCTATGAGGCCGTCGGCTTCCTGTCTTCTCCTTCCGACCCAATGATGCTGATGGTCGGATTGCATGACCTCAATAACGCGTTGAACCCGTAGGCGGAACTCTTCAAAGTTTCGGTTGATGCAATCCATCTCGCTGAATTTCCGACGGAAACTCCCGACATTAAATGAGGGAAGAGGGTTCTAATCCCATCAAGACCCGGCAAGCGCAATCACCAAGCCGATCATCACGGGTACGTCAGATACCTCGTGTGGGCTGTTGGTCTGTCTTTTCGTCCGCCGAGGATGTCGGTCTTCTAGCATTCGCCAATATGGCTCTCAAATGACGCAGAAAGTCTGCTTGCTCGTGCCCAAGAAGCTCAGCCAGTTGCCGCTCGAGATGCACCCCAATCGAGCGCACCGCTTCAAGCCGTGCTGCGCCCTTGTCCGACAGGAAAATCAGGACGCGGCGACGGTCGCGCGGGTCAGGGCCGCGATAGACATCGGCTGACGCGACCATTTTATCGATGATCTTCGTAAGTGTGGGGGAATCGACAAAGACGCGAGTTGCGAGATCGCCCATCGCGACGCCGTTCTCCGCATTGACGGCCTGCAGCACGCGATACTGTTCGATTGAAAGACCGTGCGATCTGAGGCCGGTATCAAGGGTCTGCTCGATCTGGCGGTTCACACCGCAAATCAGATTCGACAGTTGCATTGGGTGCCTCCAGGTTGCAACGATTTTCAACATTTTCTACTACATATAATTTTTTGAAGACATCAGGCAAGTCTCTGCATGCCGTTTCATGCTCAGAGATTGAGCGACTTATCTCCTCTCGATGCCGAAATTTTAAGCCGGGCCGCATGATTGGACCGGCCAGAAAGCAAGTGCAGCCCGCTTTCGGATGCCTGAGGTCAGGTTTAAAGATCTGGCATGGTTCATGCTTCCTTTCTTGGCTATGTGACAGAATCCACCACGCAGGGGCGTTCTGAACGTGAACACTGTCCGGATAGGTCTGCTGATTGCGCAACAGGGCTCGGCTGGCCTTTGGGGGCCGTCGGCGGAAGCTTGTGGTCGGCTGGCGGTTGACGAGATCAACAGGCAGAGCGGTATTCTAAAGCGACATGTTGAACTCCATGTCATCGATGCGGGCCTGTCCGCGCAATCGGCTGCAGACGCGGCCAGTCGGGCGGTTCGGGAACAGAGGGTTTCCGGTGTCGTTTCGATGATCCCTAGCTATGCGCGCGATTCGGTGGCACGCGTGACCAGCGACCGCGTTCCACTTGTCTATACACCGCAATTCGAGGGATTTGCGGGAAGCGTCATGACGACCGGGGAGACCGCCGACGAACTGATATCCCCCGCCTTGCGTTGGCTGATGGAGCGCAAGGGTGCTCGCCGCTTCTTTCTCTGCGGAAATGATTACATCTGGCCGCGTTGCAGCCTGCAAATTGCCCGCACGCTGATTGAACGCTCCGGTGGCATCGTCACTGGCGAAATCTATGTTCCGGTGGGCGTTGCGGATTATGACGAGATCCTCGACCGTATCCGAACTACCCGTTCCGACGCGGTTCTTCCCTATTTTCTGGGCTCGGACAACATTTCCTTCAATCGTGCATTTTGCGACGTCGGGCTGTCGCCTCGTGTCCTGCGCTTCAGTTCGGCGATAGACGAAACTGTGGTCTACGGGCTGCGCGAAGAGGAGACCGAGAACGTCTATGTGTCTTCGGCCTATTTCGCCGCGATCCGTTCGCGCAACAACGGCGCGTTCCTTGAACGCTACCACACCGCCTACGGCGAAAATCCGCCTCCCGCCAACGCTTTCGGCCAATCCTGCTACGAGGGGATCTACTCACTGGCTGCCATGGTCGAGGAAGCCGGAAGCTTCGATGTGCGGCTTCTGAAAAAGCTGTTTGGCCGCGTTCCGATGCGCAAGACGGCCCGCGGTCTTGAAACCACGCCAGCCGTTGGCAGCCGTCATCCCGTGCATGTGGCGCGCTTGGATGGCTACCAATTTTCGATCATGACGGGACTTTAATAAAACTAGTTGCTTTTTCAAATATTGCAATATTAAATAACCCTATGGTGATTATAACCAAGGGGAACTAAACCATGATCCTGTCGCGCCGCCACTTCCTGCATCGCTCCGCCCTGACCTCCGCCGCGCTGATCGGCGCGCCCGCCATCATGCGCTACAGCGCCTTGGCCGCCGACAATCCCATTCTCCTTGGCGCGCTGCACGACCAGTCCGGCCCGCTTGCTGCATCCGGCACGCCGATGGTCTATGCACTCAATCTCGCTGTGGAGGAAATCAATGCGGCGGGCGGCCTGATCGGGCGTCCGGTCAAGGTCATTCATTACGATACGCAATCGAACATCCAGATGTATTCGCAGTATGCGCAGCAGTTGGCGCTGAAGGACAAGGTGGCCGTCGTGCATGGCGGGATCACCTCCGCTTCGCGCGAGGCTGTCCGCCCGACCTTCGACCGCTTCAAGGTGCCGTATTTCTATAACGTGCTGTATGAGGGCGGGGTCTGTGACCGCAACACGTTCTGCACCGGCACCACACCTGCACAGACGGTTGAAAAGCTCGTTCCCAGCGCCATGAAGAAGGCCGGCAAGAAGGCCTACATCATCGCAGCCGATTACAATTACGGCCAGATTACCGCCAAGTGGATGACGAAATACGTCAAGGACAATGGCGGCGAGGTTCTTTCGATCGACTTTTTCCCCCTGGATGTCACGAATTTCGGCCCGACGATCTCCAAGATCCAGGCAGCCAAGCCGGATCTGATCCTTTCGGCGCTGGTTGGCGGCAATCACACAGCCTTCTACCGGCAGTGGGCCTCGGCAGGCATGAAGAGCCAGATCCCGATCGCCTCCACCACCTTCGGCCTCGTCAACGAACCTTCGACGCTGGACGCCGCCGAGAGCGAGAACATTCTCGGTGCCTATGGCTATTTCGAGGAACTGGATACGCAGGCCAGCAAGTCCTTCGTCGAGAAAATCAAGAAGGCGCAACCGAACACCCCCTATATCAGCGAACTGGCTGCGGCCACCTATGAGGGCGTGCACCTGTGGGCGCTTGGCGTAAAGAAAGCCGAGTCGATCGACCGGATGAAGCTGATCGAGGCGCTGGAAGGAGGCATTTCCTTCGATGGCCCAAGCGGCAAAGTACTGATCGACAAGGCAACGCACCATACGACCCGCAATGCGTTTCTGGCCGAGGTCAAGGATCGCAAATGGTCGGTGCTCGAGAGCTACCCGGATGTGAAGCCGCTCGATACGGCCAGCGTCTGCGATCTGGTGAAGAACCCCAACGACACCAAGCAGTACGTCATCAATCTCTAATCGCGATCCAACGGGCGGCGCGATGTGCGCCGCCTCCCATCCCTGCTCCAGGAGGCGAAGGGTCGATATGGAGATCTACCTCATTCTTCTGCTTGACGTGATCAACGGCACGGCATCGCTGTTTCTGCTCTGCCTCGGTCTCGCAATCATCTTCGGCATGATGAAGATCATCAATCTCGCTCATGGCGAGTTCATCATGCTAGGCGCTTACGCCACAGTCATTTCCACCAATGCCGGGATCAATATCTGGATCGCCATGCTGCTGATCGCACCGCTCTTCGTCGGGCTGGTGGGATTGCTGATCGAACGCTGCCTCATCCGTTTCCTCTACGGACGGCTGGTGGATTCGATGCTGGCCACCTGGGGCCTGAGCCTGCTTATCATCGGCATTGTGACGACGGTTTTCGGCAATACGATCCAGGGGGTGCCGACACCGCTCGGTGGCTTTTCCATCGGCAGCTACCGGTCCAGCTACTACACGCTGTTTCTGCTTGCCATGGCGCTGGTGATGATGGCGATCGTCTATGGCGTGATGCGACATACGAGGCTTGGCCTCATTGCCCGCGCCACCATGCAGAACCCGGCCATGGCCAATACGCTCGGCATCAATCCGGCCCGCGTCTACATGGGCACGTTTGCAGCCGGGGCTGCGGTTACGGGGCTTGCGGGCGGTCTGCTTGCGCCGGTTTCCGGCATCACGCCGGTCATGGGCGGGGCCTATGTGGCCAAGGCATTCATCACGGTGGTGGGCGGCGGTGCAGCCATGCTGTCCGGCACGCTGTCTGCATCCACGCTGTTCGGCTCGCTGAACCAGATCGGTGCCTATTTCACCACCCCTGTCTATGGCGAGGTCATTGTCTTTACAGCCGCCATCGTTCTCATTCGCCTTCTGCCTCAAGGCATATCGGGCCGGTTCTTGAAGGGGAATCTGTAATGACTCACCGTCTCAGCCTCATTGCGCAGGCGCTTGCGGTCGCAATCGCGGCAATCGGCATCGCGCTTGCGCCGGGTTACCTGGAAATCTTCACCTTGATGCAAGTCACGCTCTTTGCCGCCATGGCGGTGCTTTCGCTCAGCCTTGCCTTCATCTGGGGGTATGGCGGAATCCTTTCCTTCGGCCAGACAGCCTTCTTCGGCCTTGGCGGCTATACCTATGCGATTGCGGCCATCAACTTTCAGGATTCCACACAAGGAATCCTGCTGGCCGTCTTCATTCCCGGCGTCTTTGCCGCCATCCTGGGCTACTTCGTCTTCTATGGCCGCATTTCCGATGTCTATCTCGGTGTCATAACGCTGACTGTCACGCTGATCCTGTTCAACGTCATCAACTCCACATCCGGCGACGAATACCACATCGGCACGGCCATGCTTGGCGGTTTCAACGGCATTCCGGCGGTTCCCACCTTCAACATGCCCTTCGATCCCGAAAGTCCGCTCTCGCCGGAAGCATCGTGGTGGGCGACCGGCAGCATTCTTCTCATCGTCTATCTGGGCCTTCGCCTGTTGCTGGCAAGCCCGTTCGGGCGGGTAGTCGTGGCCGTTCGCGAAAATGAAACACGCGCCTCGTTGCTGGGTTACGATCCGCGTATGATCCGGCTCATCAGCTTTATCATCGGCGGGGCGGTGGCTGGACTCGCAGGCGCCCTTTACGTGAATTGGGGTGCCTTTGTCGGACCGACCATTTTCAGCCTGTCGCTATCGGCGGAAATCATCATCTGGATCACCATCGGCGGCCTTGGAACACTGCTTGGGCCAGTGCTCGGATGTTTCCTGATCCAGTACATCGTTGCCAGCATCGGCTCGCAGCAGACCTTCAATTCCAACCTGGTTCTCGGTGCAGTCCTGATCGTCTTTGTTCTGCTGCTACCCAAGGGGCTCGTTCCCACCATTCGCGATCTGATCCTGCGGCTGATGGCTAAAAAGCCGCAAGCCGGGAGCGGCGTCACAGCCGGGCTGACTGCGGCCCCCGGCAATTTACACCCGGCAGGAGCATCGTCACATGGCTGAACTGACACCTCTTCTGAAAACGGAACACCTCACCATGCGGTTCGGTGGCGTCGTTGCCAATGACGATATCTGCTTCACGCTTCAGGAAATGGAGCTGCGCTGCCTGATCGGCCCGAACGGAGCGGGAAAGAGTACCTTCTTCAAATCGCTGACCGGCCAGCAGACACCGACCTCCGGCACCATCGCGTTTCGAGGGCAACCGATCACTGGCAAGCTTCCGCACGAAATCGCCCGCATGGGCATCGGCATCAAGACGCAGGTGCCCAATGTCTTCAACGGTCTTTCGGTGCGCGAAAACATCTGGCTTGCCGCCCGCCGCAAGGCCACTCCCAACGGTCTGCCAAAACTCGTGGCAAGCGTTCTGGACTTGATCCGGCTAACACCGGAAAGCGAACGGATCGTCGCCACGCTTTCGCATGGCCAGCGGCAATGGGTGGAAATCGGCATGGTGCTGGCAGCCGAACCGGACCTCATTCTGCTCGACGAACCGGCAGCAGGCATGACTGATGAGGAAACGCTCCGCACTGCCGATATTATCCGCGACATCAACCAGTCGCGCGCCATTGTCGTGGTCGAGCACGATATGGCTTTCATCCGGCTGATCGCCAAGACGGTGACGGTGTTCCACCAGGGGCGCGTTCTGATCGAGGATACCGTCGACACGGTTCTGGCCGACCAGCGGGTGCGTGATGTCTATCTCGGAAAGAAGGTTGCCGCATGACGACGCTGCTTGACGTGAAGGGCCTACGCTCCGGTTACGGACGCATTCCGATCCTCGCTGGCATCGACATGACGATGGCGCAAGGCGAGTATCTGGGCATTCTTGGCCACAATGGCATGGGCAAGACGACGCTGATGCGTACCCTGATGGGGCACCTGCCAGCCACTGCCGGTTCGGTGGAGTTTCAGGGCAAACCCATGACCCAGATGAAGCCGTTCGAACGCTCGCGCCTCGGCCTAGGGCTGGTGCCGCAGGGACGTGAGATCTTTCCAGACCTCAGCGTCATCGACAATCTGCGCATGGGCCTCGCTTCGGCACCTAAGGAAGACAAGGCGATGATCGACATGGTCTTGCAGGATTTCCCACGGCTGGTTCGCCTGCTTGACCGGCGCGGCGGCGCGCTCTCCGGCGGGGAGCAGCAGCTTCTGGCGCTGGCGCGCTGCCTTTGCACCCGTCCGCGCCTGATCCTTCTCGACGAGCCCACGGAAGGCATTCAGCCTTCGATCATTGAGGAAATGATCGAGACGCTTCTGGCTCTGCGGCAACGCTGGCAGCTTTCGCTGGTGGTCGTTGAGCAGAATCTCGAATTCATCACCTCTCTGTGTGATCGCATCCTGCATATCCAGAAAGGTCGCATGACCGGCGAACTGGACAGGCAAGCCCTTCTGGCCGGAGAGGTCGGCATGGGCGCCATGGCCTGAGCCCGCGCGGGAGGTCCGCTCTCCCGCTCCACCCCATCACTGACGTTCAACACTCTTGTCACAACAGGAAAGGATAACCCATGTCCATTACACGCCCGACCATTGAGGATGTTGCAGATCTCGCTGCAAGTCTTCACATGACCATGTCACTGGAGGAGGCCGCCGAATATCAGGGGCTGATGGGCGGCATGTTCGATGCATACGACATCATCGATGCTCTGCCCAACCCTGTGCCGCCGGTGAAATATCCGCGCACCCCAGGCGCGAAACCGGAACCGGCAGACAATGCCTTTGGCGCATGGGCGATCAAAAGCGAAGTCAAGGGTGCAGCCGAAGGCAAGCTTAAAGGCAAGACGGTTGTGCTCAAGGATAATGTGGCGCTGGCAGGCGTGCCGATGATGAACGGCTCAACCACGCTTGAGGGTTTCATTCCCGCCGCTGACGCCACCATCGTGACCCGCATGCTGGACGCGGGCGCTACCATTCTCGGCAAGGCGGTCTGCGAACATTTCTGCCTCTCCGGCGGCAGCCATACTTCCGATCCGGGTCCGGTGCATAATCCCTGGCGCATGGGCTATTCGGCAGGCGGCTCCTCCTCCGGCTCGGCGGCGCTGGTGGCCGCTGGCGAAGTGGACATGGCAATCGGTGGCGATCAGGGCGGCTCGATCCGCATTCCCGCCTCCTATTGCGGCATTTACGGCATGAAGCCGACACACGGCCTCGTTCCCTACACCGGCGTGATGCCGATTGAATCGACCGTCGACCATACCGGCCCGATGACGGCCTCCGTTGCCGACAATGCCCTGCTGCTGGAGGTGCTGGCCGGTGCAGACGGGCTGGATCCGCGCCAGTATTCACCGCAGGTTTCTGCATACACGCAGGCGCTCGGCAAGGGCGTCGAGGGTTTGAAGATTGGTATTCTGAAGGAAGGCTTCCAATTGCCCAATCTTCAGCCGGAAGTCGAGGCAAAGGTTCGCGCCGGGGCCGAGCGTTTTGCGGCCATGGGGGCGAAGGTAACAGAGGTTTCTATTCCGGCGCACCTGACGGCGCTGGCGGCCTGGAACCCCATCACACTCGAAGGCTTCGTCATGCAGATGATGCATGGCAACGGCATGGGCTTCAACTGGAAGGGCCTCTATGACGTTGGCCTTCTGGATGCGCATGCGGGTTGGCGGCAGAAGGCCGACGATCTTTCCCAGACACTGAAGCTGACCATGCTGGTGGGCCAGTGGGGCCTGTCTCACTATCGGGGCCGCTACTATGCCAAGTCCCGCAACATCGCCATCGCTGCGAAGGCTGCCTATGATGCCGTATTCGGCGAATACGACCTGCTGTTGATGCCGACGCTTCCCTGCGTTTCCACACCGCTCCCGGGCAAGGATGCCCCGCTTGCGGAGGTCGTGACCCGCGCCTTCGAGATGACCGCTTCCACAAGCCCCTTCGACGTGACCGGTCATCCTGCCATGTCGATCCCCTGCGGACTGTCGGACGGGCTGCCGGTTGGCCTGATGCTGATCGGCAAGGATTATGCGGAAGCCACGATCTATCAGGCGGCCAGCGCCTTTGAGGCGGATGGCGACTGGAAAACCTTCTGATGCGAACGATCACGGCCATCATTCGGGTGAAGGCAGGACAGGAAGCCGGGATGCGCGATGCGCTGCAGGCAGTGGCAGACTATGTCCACGCACACGAACCGGACACGATGGGATTCTTCATTGCCCAGGGTGATACGGATCCATGCGTCTTCACCACCTATGAGCGTTTTACGGACCAGGCGGCGATGGACAGGCATAACGCATCTTCGGCTGTGGCGGCCTTCTTCGATCGCGTCCAGCCCATTCTCGATGGACCTGTGACGCTTGTCACAGCACTGGAGACCTCCGCCAGACCGTGAGCAGCAGGCTGGCAGCCCGACGCTGCCGGCCTGTTTTCCTGAAGGAGTGGCCAATGACCATTTACGATACCATCATCGTTGGCGCAGGGTCTGCCGGTTGCGTTGCGGCGCTGCGGCTCAGCGTCGATCCAGGTCGCCGTGTGCTTGTTCTCGAGGCAGGCCAGGATGCGCCGCTCGCCTCCGATATCCCCTCGGACTGGGTGACCATGTTCAACACGCGGGCCGATTGGGGCTACCACACAGAGCCGCAGGCGGGCTGCCGTGGCCGGCGCATCTTCTGGCCGCGCGGGAAGATGGTGGGCGGTTCCAGCGCATTGAACGCGATGATCTATATTCGGGGTCTGCCCAGCGATTACGATGCCTGGCAGGCGGCCGGCTGTGCGGGTTGGGGATGGAAGGATGTACGACCCGCCTTTATCGCCAGCGAAGACAATGCAAATTTTCCAGACAATCCGCACCACGGCACCGGCGGGCCGCTGCATGTGGAAAACGTCACGCATGTCGATCGGCATGAGCGGCTATGGTTGGATGCAGCGGAGGCGGCCGGTTATCGCCGCAATGAAGATTTCAATGGTGAAAGCCAGGAAGGTGCCGGGCTCTTCCAGTTCACGATCCGCGATGGTGAGCGGTGGGGAGCAGCCAAGGCCTATCTGCACCCGGCCATGCAACGGCCGAACCTGAGTATCCATAAGGGTGTCCTGGTGACCGGCCTCGTCCTCGAAGGGCGCCGGATCACCGGCGTGCGCTATCTGGCCAATGGGGTGGCGCATACCGCATATGCCGACAGTGAAGTCGTCATGGCCGCGGGTGCTATCGGAACATGTCAGATCATGATGCTCTCAGGGATAGGTCCTGCAGACGAGTTGCATGAAGTCGGTGTGCAGCCCCGCCATGACCTGCCAGGTGTTGGAAAGGATCTGCAGGACCATATCAATATTCCCATCACAGTCTATACCCGCAAGCCCATGGGGATTGGTGCATGGACGGAGGATGTTTTATCCGACAGCTTCGCCCAGTGGTGCGACCACAGGACAGGTATCCGCACCTCGCCCTGGGTGGCGGCGGGTGCGCATGTTTGCAGCCAACCCGGCATCGATCCGGACCTGCAATTATATGGCGCCATCTCGCCGCACCGGGACTATGCCCGCTTTCTCGGCGGACGCTCCGGGATCACCGCGCACTGCGTGCTGCAGCGCCCCAAGAGCCGCGGCGAGATCCGCCTGCGATCCGCCGACCCGACCGAGCATCCTGCCATCGACCCGCGGTACTTTGCCTCCGATCCTGATGGCAGCGATCTTGCGACACTGGTCAGGGGTATCCGCATCAACAGGCAAATTCTTGCCACGTCTCCCATTCGCGATCTGGTGGACTACGAACTGACGCCAAGCGCGGAATGCCATTCCGGCGCGGAACTCGAAGATTACATTCGCGGCCACATGACGACGCTTTATCATCCGTCCAGCACCTGCCGCATGGGCGTGGACGCTATGGCCGTGACCGATCCGGCAAGCATGGCGGTACACGGCCTTGAAGGGCTCTACGTGGCCGATGCTTCGGCCATCCCGATCATGGTGTCGGGCAATCTCAACGCTCCGACCATTATGCTTGCCGAGCGCGCCTGTCAGAAGATCCTGGCCCACTGAGGAGGTTATCCATGTCCATCAATGCGCAGTTCAATAGCTGGCACGACAAGGCCCATTCCCTGAAGCCGGAGGGTCGCCTCTTTATCGACGGTGATTTTTCTGCGGCCGTCTCGGGGGCGGTGTTCCAAAGCATCAATCCCGCTACCGGAGCGGTGCTGGCAGAGGTCGCACGCGGCGGCAGCGACGACGTAGACCGCGCGGTGAGAAGCGCCGCAAAAGCCTTTCGCGCTGGTGTATGGTCGCGCATGATCCCGCGCCAGCGCATGGCGGTGCTTTACCGCTTTGCGGATCTCATCGAGGCGCAGTCGGAAGAATTTGCGCTGCTCGACACGCTGGACATGGGCAAGCCGATTTCCGAAATGCTTACGGTGGACGTGCCGCTTGCCCTTGCCTGCCTTCGCTTTACCACCGAATGCATCGACAAACTGCAAGGCAGCGTCGGGGCAACGGCGAACGATGTTCTGTCCTATGTCATCCATCAGCCGCTCGGCGTGGTAGGGTGCATCGTGCCCTGGAACTACCCGCTTCTGATGACGGTCTGGAAAATCGCACCGGCACTTGCCGCCGGCAATTCGGTGGTCTTGAAACCAGCCGAGCAATCCCCTCTTTCCGCACTGCTGCTGGCACGCCTCTTTATAGAGGCCGGCGGGCCATCCGGCGTGTTCAACGTAGTCAATGGCTATGGGCCGGATGCAGGGCGCGCGCTGGCGCTGCACCCAGACGTTGCCAAGATTGCCTTCACAGGCTCGGTCGAGGTGGGCAAGCTGATGATGACCTATTCCGGGCAGTCCAATCTGAAGAAGGTAACGACCGAATGCGGTGGAAAATCGCCGCATGTTATTATGGCCGATGCGCCCGATCTGGCAATGGCGGCGGACTGGGCGGCCATGGGCATTTTCGGCAATCAGGGCGAGGTCTGCTGTGCCGGTTCCCGTATCCTAGTGCAGCGCGAAATCCTGCCCGAGTTCATCGAATTGCTGCGCTCCCGGGCAGAAACTTCCTACCGGCCCGGAGATCCGCTTTTGGCCGCGACCGGCATGGGGCCGCTGGTGGATGTGAAACAGCAGGAGCGCGTGCTGCACTACATCAATATCGGGCGATCGGCAGGTGCGACCTGTATTACCGGTGGCGGCATTCCGGCGGGTCTCGAAGGCGGCGCCTTCGTCGCGCCGACCATATTCGCCAATGTGAGCAACGACATGGCGATCGCCCGCGAGGAAATTTTTGGCCCCGTGGCAAGCATCATTGCCTTTGACAGCTTTGAAGAGGCCATTGCTACTGCCAACGATACCAATTTCGGGCTTGCTGCAGGCATCTGGACAGCCGATCTCGGCAAGGCGCACCGCTTCGCACGCGATGTGGAAGCCGGCATGGTCTATATTAACAGCTATATGAACGGTGATATGCAGTTTCCATTTGGTGGCTGGAAGGAGAGCGGCAACGGACGCGACAAGTGCATGGATGCGCTCAATTCCTACACCCAGAGCAAGAGCGTTTGGGCTACCATTGGATGTTAGAATGTCTTGCTGAACACCATCACGGGTGTGATGCGGCAGTGATGGCCGCCTTCGGTTAAACGCTCGCCAATGTCTGCAGGTGTTGGCGGATGACGTCGCCTCGCTGGCGGAAGCGTGGATCGAAGTTGGGCTCTCCTGGGGACGCACGTCGCATGGCCGCCGAGCGTTTTCCGCTTAGGCCCTGTCCAGGGCGACACTGCCTCAAGTGTCATCCACAGCATCCGACTTTCAAGCAGACGCCGGTCGACTTCGTATTCCGGCCAGTTCGTCGCCTTGGAGTTCATCTTGCAAATCCGATTGCGGCGGGCAGTTTTTCGTTTGAGAGGGGTTGTTCCCGAAGACCGGCTATTGCGCGATTGCCGATCTCCTAAGCCGTTGCGAGTGACGATCCACGCATTGAAGCCGATTTCAACTCCAGACTCGATCGCTGCACCAACGCCCTCCAAGAGCCATCAATGCGGCTCAGGCTTCCGGGTGAGTGGATCGCCATAGCATCACTCGTTCATCTTGATATGCCTTCTGGCGAAGGCGGTCAGGCTTTCTATGTGGGCGGCAACGGCACTGTAGCATGCTTCGGCGTTCTTGCGCTGGAGGGCGTCGATAATCAGCAGATGCTCGGTGGAATCAGGGGTGAGCCGATCCTTCAGGCGGCCGATTTCGAACAGGCGCGTGGTTGCGCGAAGGTTACGCAGCACCTTGGCCATCACCTCGTTGCCGCAGTAATCGATGATGAGGTTGTGCAGGTGATCGTCCGAGAACCAGTGGGCATCGGTGTGATAGATTGTGGCGCCCATCAGTTCGTCGATTTCGCGGCGAACTTCGATCAGTTTGCGACCTGGAATGTTGTCCATGGCCTCCACTGCCGCCTGCGGCTCGATCAGCAGCCTAAGCTTCAGGCTTTGGATATATTCGCCAATATCCACATGGCGCACCACATAATTACGACCGTCTCCCTTGTGCACCAGACCTTCGCCTTCCAGCCGCTGCAGCGCTTCGCGCAGCGGCGTGCGGGAAATGCCGAGCGTTTCGGCAAGCCGTGCTTCCACGATGACATGGCCGCCGCCGAGTCGGCGATGACGGATCATCTCTGACACGGCATTATAAGCTTGGGCCGCAAGCTTGTGGCTGACCCGTGCGGGTCTGTCGGTCTCTATGTCTGTGTCTGGCTGTGTCATGTCTGTGCTCCCGCCATGGATTATTCAATGTTTCGCGTCTGTGCGCGATGGCCTTTTCTTGCCCTTTGCCTCAGTCCATGGCAGGCACCATGATGATGGACGGGGAGCCGCGATCTATGGATGAGAGCCGAGGCACAGACAAGAGTCTAGCCGACGAAACCTACAGAACGCTTCTGGACGAGATCCTTTCGACCCAACTCACCGGCGGTTCCGTCGTGCAGGAGCGGCGTATGGCGGATCGGCTCGGCGTTTCCCGCTCGCCGATGCGCGATGCCCTTGGCCGTCTGGAAGGGCAGGGACTTTTGGTACGCAATGCCAAGGGCGTGCTGACGGTCAGGGTTATCACGCTTGCCGACTATCTGTGCAGCATGGCCATGCGTCTGCTGATTGAGCCGAGTGCGGCCGCGCTGGCCTGCGAACACATCGACGACGCCCGCATTGCTGACCTTGAGGCCATGCTCGATGCCATTGCGGCCGATCCCGATCCTGACCCGGCCTTCGTCTGGTCCTTCGATCATGCACTTCATCAGGGCGTCGGCGAGGCGAGCGGCAATCCATTTCTGGCCGATACTATTGTTCAGATGCGGCGCTACACGACGATCTTCGAGCGCCAGCGCAAGCTTGCACAGCGCAAGCCCGGCCTGTCCGACCACCAGTCCATCCTGCGGGCGCTCAAGGCGCGAAACGCAGAGGCTGCTCGCGCGGCGATGACGCTGCATCTGGAGCAGGCGCGGCAGAACGTGCTCGCTTCCTATTAAGGCGTGGGAGGGACTGTATTCCTGTCCGTTTTGGTTCATGCGGCAGGCTCGAAAGAGGGGCTTGCGGAGGATCGGCTGTTTGTGTATGTAATTGGTATACCAATTGAATGCGATTGCGCAAGCATCCTTCCTTGGTTTCAAACAAGATCAAAAAATCGCCAGAGGTCCCCATGTCATTTCGCATTTTTTCGATTGCTTCCGCGCTGCTTGTCGCCAGCGCGGCCGCCGCATTCGCCGAGGATTGTGCGCCGAAGGTCGACGCAGCCGAGTTGATCAAACCCGGCACGCTTGTCATGGCCACCAATCCCACCCTACCGCCACTGCAGTTCGTTGACTCCTCCGGCGAGTTGAAGGGCATGCGCGTTGAACTCGGTAAGGAGATCGCCAAGCGCCTTTGCCTGAAGCCGGAATATATCCGCATCGAATTCTCGGCGATGATTCCGGGCCTGCAGGCCGGTCGCTGGGACATGATCAACACCGGCATCTTCTTCACCGCGGAGCGGGCCAAGATCATGCAGATGATCCCTTACGAGGATCAGGCTATCAGCGTATCGGTTCCCGTTGGCAAGACCGGCATCAAGGACAAAGACGGGCTCGACGGGCTTCGCGTCGGCGTCGAACTCGGCGGCTTTGAGGAAACGAAGACGCGCGCGCTCGATGCCGAGCTGAAGGCTGCCGGCAAAAAGGGACTGACGATCCAGACCTTCGACAACTTCGCGCTGGCCTTTCAGGCGCTGCGCGCCGGTCAGGTCGAAGGGGTGGTGTCGATCGACGGCGTGGCCAAGGAATACGAGACGCGCGGCGATTTCCGCCGTGCAGTCAGCGGGCTCTTTCCAGCGCCGGTGGCCGTCGCCTTCAAGAGCCCGAAGCTGGCGGATGCCGTCTCCGCCGTGATGAAGGAGATGAAGGCGGACGGCTCGCTTGCCAAGCTGTTCGACAGTTACGGCCTGCCGATGGTGGCCGGTGATTATTCCGTCAAGGGACCGGGCCGCTGATCCGTCAGCGAACGCCCCCCTGGTGCCGGTGTTTGACCGGCACCATCCACCGCGGCAAGAAAGGCCTCCTCATGTCGTTCTGGAGCTGGTCCGGCTTCTTTGACTATCTCGTCAATCCGTTCATTCTCGGTGGCGTCCTGACCACCATCTGGCTGACCGCCGTCTCGCTGGTCTTCGGTCTGATGCTCGGCCTGCTGATCGCCCTGATGCGCCGCTCCAAGCTCGGGCTCGTCAGAAGTCTCGGCGTCTTCTATGTCTGGCTGTTTCGCGGCACGCCGCTTCTGGTGCAACTGATCGTCATCTACACGGCCTTGCCGCAGGTGGGCATCCGCTTCTCCGTCGTCCAGGCGGCTCTGATCGGCCTTGCACTGAACGAGGCTGCTTATCTTGCGGAAATCATCCGCGCCGGCATTCAGGCCGTCCCGGACGGGCAGTCGCGCGCGGCCCGCGCGCTCGGCATGACGGAACGCCAGATCATGCGCCACATCGTGATGCCGCAAGCTTTCAAGGTCATCATTCCGCCGCTCGGCAATTCCGTCAACGGTCTACTCAAGACGACCTCCGTGACCTCGGTGATCTCCATGGAAGAACTTTTGCGTCGCACGCAGGTGCTGATCCAGGAGAAGTTCATGGTGCTGGAACTCTTCGCGGTCGCCGCGTTCTATTATCTCCTTCTCACCTCGGTCTGGGATTTCGTGCAACGCCGTATCGAACGGGACTTCGGTCAGTCCACCGCCGTAGCCAGCCTCACCGAAAAACGCTGAATTCATAAAAGGGAAATCGCATGTCCAAGCCATTTCGCGGTGTCTTCACCGTGATGATCACGCCGGTCGACGAACAGGGAAAGGTCAACCTGCCGGCACTGGAAGCCTTCACCGACTGGCAAATCCGCGAGGGTGTGCATGGCCTGATCCCGCTCGGCTCCACCGGCGAATTCCTGTCGTTGTCACCGGAAGACTGGGAGGCGGTCGCCCGCACGGTCATCGCAACGGCCGCCGGCCGTGTGCCGGTTCTGATCGGAACGGGCGCCGAAGACACGCGCGAGGCGGTGAGGTTGAGCCGCAAGGCGGAGGAGATGGGCGCGGACGGCGTGATGATTATCCCGCCCTTCTATTCGACGCCCACCGACGACGAACTGGTGGAGCATTATCGCCAGATCGCTGCGGCGATTTCCATTCCGATCATGGTCTACAACAATCCGGCCACCTCCAATGTCGACATGAAGCCGGACCTTTTGGCCCGCATCGCCGAAATCGATGGCTGCGACTACGTCAAGGAGTCGACGCTGGAGGTAACCCGCATTCGCGACATCGTCCGCCTTGCCGGTGACAAGATGACGCCGTTCGGCGGGATCCTGGGCTTCGAATCCTTTGTGATGGGGGCTCAGGGTTGGGTCGCCGTGGCCTCGAATGTCGCACCGGGACCGATGGCGCGGATCTTCGAACTCGCTGCCGACGAGAAGCGCTACGAGGAGGCGCGCGCCCTTTATCTCGAATGGCTGCCGATCATTCAAGCGGTCGGCGGGCAGGCCTATGTGGCGGGCTCGAAGGCGCTGCTCGGCCATATGGGTTTTGCGGCGGGCGCCCCGCTGCCGCCGCGCCTTCCCCTGCCGCCGGCACAGGATGCCGCCATGCAGGCGCTGGTCGAGCGGTTCGGTCTTCGCTTTGCACACTGATCCGGAGCCCTGACGATGCCAGTCTCCGCGCCGCAAGACACGACAGCGACGGTTTATGTCGACGGAAAGCCGCATCGCTGTGCGCTGGGCCTTTCCGTTGCGGCGCTGATGGCATCGCTTGATCGCCCAGACTTTTCCATGGATGCGGCGGGAGAGGTGCGCGGCCAGTTTTGCGGCATGGGCGTCTGTCACGATTGTCTGGTGACGATCGATGGGCGCACCAGCCAGCGTGCCTGTCTGAGTGCCGTTACCGACGGCATGTGCATTGAGCGGCAGCAGGCGCGGCCGGATATCGCCGATGCCGGGCTTGGCCCCTTGCAGCCTCTTCCCGATCGGATCGAGGCGCGCGCCATGGATCTCTTGGTGATCGGCGCGGGGCCGGGGGGATTGGCGGCAGCGGTTGCGGCCGCTTCCGCCGGTGCATCCGTCACCGTTCTCGATGAGCGCCCCAAGGCCGGCGGACAGTATTACAAGCAGCCGGCGACGGCGCCCGCCCGGCTGTCGCTTCAGGCCGATGCGCAGGCCGGCGAAGGGGCCGCACTAATTGGCCGTGCCGTTGCGCTTGGTATCCGCTTCCTGCACGCCGTCACCGTCTGGGGCGCGTCGCGTGGAGAGGATGGACAACCGGTTATCGCCTGCCTCGGCCCGGAAGGCGCCTTCTATTGCCATCCGCGCTTCCTGGTGATCGCCACGGGCGCCTTCGAACGACCGGCCCCCGTGCCGGGCTGGACCTTGCCGGGCGTGATGACGGCTGGAGCGGCGCAGACGCTTCTACGCAGCTATGGCGTGCTGCCGGGCCGCAGGATCGTCATCGCGGGCAATGGTCCGCTCAACATTCAGATCGCGGGCGAAATCCTGAAGGCGGGGGGACAGGTTCTCTGTCTGGCGGAGAGGGCGCCCGCCCCATGGCAGCGGCCGCGCCAGGCCGCGGCGCTGCTGCGGCACGATCCCGCGCTGGCATGGAAAGGGATGAAGGATCTCGCGCGGTTGGAGCGGGCGGGCGTGAAACTGGCCTTCGAAAGCGAGCTTCACGCCATCGCGGGAACTGGCCGGGTGCGCTCGGTCACTCTCTTGAGCGGCGGCATCAAAACGACGATCGAAGCCGACACCGTGCTGATCGGCGGCGATTTCGCGCCTGCCAACGAGGTATCGCGCCTACTCGGTTGCACCCATTCCGTCGGGCGGGGCGGGACGCTCGTCGCGGATTGCCGCGAGAATGGCGAGAGTTCGCTCGCCGCGGTCCATATCGTGGGGGAGGCGCGGCTGTTTGGCGGCGCGCAGGTGGCGCTGGCACAAGGCCGGCTTGCCGGGCTTGCGATTGGCGAAAAGCTCGGGCTTACGGCACCCGCCGATCCGGCGGCGATGCGACGGCTCACCCGTGCCAGAGCCTTCCAGGCGGCGCTGTGGGATCTCTTTGCGCCGGCGGCGGTAGCCTCCACCATCCCGGAAACGGCCATCGTCTGCCGTTGCGAAAGCGTGGCGGCCGGCGCGCTTGTTGAGGTCACCCGGCAGGGCAGACCGGATATCGCCACACTGAAGCGCCTGACGCGGGCGGGCATGGGCCGCTGCCAGAGCCGGTACTGCGGCCGCACGCTCGCCGCGCTGGTCGAAACGGCCCGAGGCGAACGCACGTTGGGCGAACCGATACGCAGCGAAACGACCGACTTCCTTGCGCCGCAAATGCCGCTGCGGCCCGTTCCCCTTGCGGCGCTGGCGGTGGAGAAGCCCGAATGGGGCGGCCACAAGCGGGCGCTGCTGCCGGACCGCCAGCCCTTGCCCGCGCCTGCGCCGCTGCCACTTTCCGAGGCCGCGACCGTGGTGATCGGCGCGGGGATCGCGGGGCTCTCCACGGCGCTGTTTCTGGCGGAAGCCGGCGAGGACGTGGTGGTTCTGGAGCGCGCTTATCCCGGCGGCCTGGCCTCCGGCGGCAATGCGGGAAGCCTGCATGCGCAGCTTCTGTCTTTCGATCACGGCGCCCGGGCTGAAGGCGGCGGCGGGGCCGCCGCTCAGACGCTTGCCCTGCAGCGGGATTCGATCGACCTCTGGCAGCAGCTGGAAACGCATCTCGGACGCGATTTCGAGATGAAGATCACTGGCGGCCTGATGGTGGCCGAGACGGAGGCCCATCTGCGCTTCCTTGAGGAAAAGACACGGGTGGAGCGGGAAAACGGCATCGAATGTCATGTCATTGGCGAGACTGAGTTGCGACGGCTCGAGCCACTTCTCTCCGAATCCATGATCGGCGCAGCCTACTGCCCGATGGAGGGCAAGATCAATCCGCTCGTCGCCACCCGGCATATGCTGGAGGGCGCGGTTGCGGCCGGCGCCCGCATTTTCGATAGAGCGGAGGTCCTGGACATCAAGGCGCAGGTGCGTGGCTTCGATATCGTCACGTCGCGCGGCCGGCTGAGGGCAGGGCGCATCGTCAACGCCGCGGGTGCGTTTGCGGGGCGCATCGGCGCCATGCTCGGCCTCGACATCCCCGTGTTCGGGGCGCCGTTGCAGATGGTGGTAACGGAGGCCGCCGCGCCCGCCATTTCCCACCTCGTCGCGCATGCCGATCGGCATCTAACGCTCAAGCAGGCCGCCAACGGGAACTTTCTGATCGGCGGTGGCTGGACGGCCGGGCTCGATCCCGTGCACAGTCATCCGCGTCCGCTATTTTCCAGCCTGGAAGGCAATCTCTGGGTGGCACAGCATGTCGTTCCGGGGCTGCGCAAGCTGCATGTGATCCGCAGTTGGGCCGCCATGAACATCAATATTGATGGGGCGCCGATCCTCGGCGAACATCCGGCCATGCCGAGCGTCTTCACTGCCGTGACATCCAATGGCTACACGCTGGGGCCGATTGTCGGGCAGTTGACCGCAGCGCTCGTTCTCGGCCGCGATCCCGGGCGGGATCTGTCGGCCTTTTCCATCCACCGCTTCCAAGGAGGACGATGATGATCGAAATCACGGGCGTGACGAAGTATTACGGCACCTATCCGGTGTTGAAGAACTGCTCGACGCATGTGTCGAAAGGCGAAGTGGTGGTGGTCTGCGGGCCGTCTGGTTCGGGCAAATCCACGCTGATCAAGTGCGTGAACGCGCTCGAGCCCATTCAGCAGGGTTCGATCAAGGTCGATGGCATCGAGGTCAACGACCCGGCCACCAACCTGCCGGATCTGCGCTCGCGCGTCGGCCTGGTGTTCCAGAACTTCGAGCTGTTTCCGCATCTCAGCATCGAGGAAAACATCATGATCGCGCAGCGCATCGTGCTCGGCCGCTCCGAAAGCCTCGCCAGAAAGCAGGCGATGACCCTGCTCGACCGGGTGGGCATGAGCGGGCATGCGCAGAAATATCCGGGCCAGCTGTCCGGCGGCCAGCAGCAGCGCGTGGCGATTGCCCGCGCGCTCGCGATGAACCCAAAGGCTATGCTGTTCGACGAGCCGACCTCGGCGCTCGATCCGGAAATGATTTCGGAAGTGCTCGATGTGATGACGAACCTTGCCTGCGAGGGAATGACCATGATGGTCGTGACCCACGAAATGGGGTTTGCCCGCCGCGTCGCGAGCCGCATGATCTTCATCGACCAGGGCGAGATCGTCGAGGACCGGCCGACGGAGGCATTTTTCACCGAAGGCCGCAATCCGCGCGCCGAGGCCTTTCTCAGCAAGATCCTGCATCATTGAGGACACAGGGATGACCACTTTCGATCTGATGATCCGCGGCGGCACGATTGCGACCGCCTCCGATGTCTTTCAAGCCGATATCGGCATCCGTGACGGCCGGATCGTCCAGATCGGCGAACGGCTTGCCAGCGACGGTCCGGTGATCGACGCCACCGGCAAATATGTCCTGCCCGGCGGGATCGACAGTCATGTGCACATCTCGCAGCCCTCCGGCGACGGCATCGTGATGGCGGACGATTTCGAAAGCGGCACGCGCTCGGCGATCTTCGGCGGCAATACGACCGTCATGCCCTTCTGCCTGCAGGAAAAGGGCCGGCCGATGCGCGAGGCGCTCAACGCCTACCATGCTCTGGCCGAGGGCAGTTGCTACACGGATGTCAGTTTTCATCTGATTGTCTCCGATCCGACGGACACGCTGCTCGGCCAGGAACTGTCGGCGCTCGCCGCTGATGGCTATGCCTCGCTGAAGGTCTTCATGACTTATGAAGGCCTGCGCCTCAACGATGCCGAGATCCTGAAGACCCTTGATGTGGCGCGATCGACCGGCGCGACCGTGATGGTCCATTGCGAGAACGAGGATGCGATCCGCTTCCTGATCGCCCGCCATGAAGCCGCCGGCGACGTGGCGCCGCGGGCGCATGCCGCGACCCGGCCGGTCGCCGTGGAGCGCGAAGCCACCCATCGCGCGCTGACGCTCGCCGAAATTGCCGATGTTCCGATCGTCATCGTGCATGTCTCGAACGGCGAGGCAATGGAGGAGATTTCGCGGGCTAGGGCGAGGGGCCTGAAGGTGGTGGGCGAAACCTGCCCGCAATATCTGATGCTGACGGCCGACGATCTCGACGGTATGGACTGGGAGGGGGCGAAGTTCGTCTGCTCGCCGCCGCCGCGCGACAAGGCGGCGCAGGCCGACTGCTGGCGCGGCATCGAGACCGGCGTCTTCGATCTCTTCTCCTCCGATCACTGCCCGTTCCGCTACGAGGACGAGCGCGGCAAGCTGAATGCGAAGGGCAGACAGAGCTTCCGCCACATTCCGAACGGCATTCCGGGCGTCGAGACGCGCCTGCCGATCCTGTTTTCGGAAGGCGTCATGAAGGGGCGGATCGATCTGCCGCGCTTCGTCGCGCTCTCCGCCACGAACCATGCCAAGACCTATGGCCTCTATCCGCAGAAGGGCACGATCGGCATCGGCGCCGATGCCGATCTCGCAATCTGGGACCCCAGCCTGACCCGCAGGATCCGTCACGCCGATCTGCATGACGGTGCCGACTATTCGCCCTATGAGGGGATCGAGGTGACCGGATGGCCGACGACGGTCATCCTCGGCGGTCACGTCATGATCCGCGACGGAGAACTTTTGGGCCGCAAGGGCCAGGGCCGCTATCGGCCGGCCCGCACACGGCCCGTCCCCTCAACCTGAATCCACTGGAGATAAAGCATCATGAAATTGAAGATTACCGCCGGCCCCTTCGTTTTCGACGCGGTACTGGAAACCGAAAAGGCACCCCAAACCTGCAAGGCCTTTGCCGAACGCCTGCCCTATGAAGGCCAGATCGTGCATGTCCGCTGGTCCGGCGAGGGCGTGTGGATCCCGCTCGGCGACTACAATTTCGGGGTCGGCTACGAAAACCATACCAGCCACCCTGCACCGGGTCACATCATTCTCTATCCGGGTGGCATCAGCGAAACGGAAATTCTGCTGGCCTACGGCGGCGTCGACTTTTCCTCGAAGATGGGCCAGCTTGCAGGCAATCACTTCATCACGATCACCTCCAACCTCGACAAGCTGCCGATCCTCGGCAACAAGGTCCTATGGGAGGGTGCCCACAAGATCATTTTTGAGGTGGCATGACGTGAGTCACAGGCTGCTGTATATGCAGCATATGGGTCTAACTAACGGTAATCCGCGCTGGCCGGAGAAAACTTTTTGGCCAGCTTTAGTTGCAGTGATTGTTCCATAATTCTGACTATGCCGCTTTTATTAAATTCATGATTCTACTTTATAAACTGTCGATGCGGCGTGGCGTTCTGCGCTTCTAGGAGCCGCTGCTCCGCTTGCACCGAAACCTTAATGTGGGTGTGGCTTGATCAGATTAGGTCCACTCTTCTGGCCAAGGTCGTCGTGAACTTGCTGTTCTGATGGCCTAACATTGTAATCGTCTCCCGTTGCCGCAACTGCAAAAAAGGGCTTTGTGGCTGCATTTGCTTGTACGGCGGCATTTTCAAATCCGGCAGTTAGGAGACATTCGCAGGTGCGGCCGTTTTATTGAATATTTGGTGTATCAATAAGATGTTCAAAGCCCTCCCAGGTCGCCTTGTCGTCCACCCAATGACGCTGGATCTCTTTCCATCTTCGGTCCGCCAAAACCTGTATCTTCGCGATCCGCTCAAGGAGTTGGCGTGAGAAAACCAAGTCGTCCTGTTGAGCGGTTTTAAATATGATACCGCCCTCGGGGTCATATGAGACGTGAAGCAGCTGATTGTCCGCATCAAGGACGAACATGGACACTTCGGGTTCGCCATCCTCGTTTTTGGTTACGATCAGCGTATCGACTGGGTAGCCGCCGGTTGCCTTTTGCAGTGCCTGGTCAAAAGCATTGGTCATGGGATCACCTCTCCTGTCACTGTCGAATCTAACGGAACGGTTTTGGCGGGGGAAGTCGGTCCCGGCTTCCGCTTCGCGGCGCTTCTCTAATCGGCGGGGTTAGGTCAAGCGTCTATCTCATATTTCGGCGGTCGCCTCAGCTCTTGGCCGAGACGACCTGAGCTATAGTCCCCCTATGCGCGATCTGCTGCAATCGCCCAATTGTGGAGGCACCGATCGAGACCGATAGCAATCTCAAGAACGAGGACATCGTGCTCTCGTGTTACGCCGCCTTTTGAACGGGAGACGAACTTGCGGGGGAAGTCTGTCCTACGTGAGATCGAGCAGACCTCCATCCACTTGAAGCCGTTGTCGATCTCAACGTCCATCGTGACCTGGGAATAGCTCGGCAGCCGATCGGATTCAACGATCCGGGTTGGAAGGTTGATTATCGATGCAATCATCTTTCGGACGGGTTCCAAGCATGCCGCGTGATAGTCCATGCCCGTGTCCGCGGTGAACGCTGCCTGGAACTCCATCTGCCAGAATTCCTTCAGGCGCATGTGGGCAGTGGTCTGCTCCTGCTCTCGACGATAGGAGCGGCCGGCCTGCCAGACGCAAAGTGGCAGCTTCGTCCCTGAGTGGCCGTCAAGAAGGTGGTTCATGTATGCGTAGGTTGATGGCGTTGTCTCCGGTCGGAGGACAAGCTCGGTCTCTGTCAGGGTGATCTTTTCCTGAACCCATATGTCCGCGTTTTCATAGGCGTCGGAGATCATATGGCGTGGGATGAGCGTTGGTGCCTCGACCCGGCGCATGTCCCAGGCGGGATTGATGGAACGAAGGAAGGCCCTGACCTCTTCCGAGAAATGGCGGATGAACTCCTCGCGCCGAAGGATTTCGCGTTCCTCCCAATGCACGAGCGAATTTACGTTGAGAATGCTGAGCATGGCTTACTCTCCTGGTAGCCACTGAAGGATGAGGTGAAGTTTTACGTCCAGTCGTTCGCGCATAAACGCGCGGCATCACGACTGGACGCGAAGACCTCGTCCGCCGAACACGCACACGAAGATATTCCGCAGGATGCGGCCTTTCTTCATTGATGGTGCTGTCAAATTGCTCATAGTCTGCATACATGCCCCAGAGGCTGCGGAGGGTCAACCCGTGTCGAACTGGTTCTCGGCATTCAACGTCTTTTCGCGGCCCGCGCTTCTCTCCGGGATCGGCACTCGGCCCTCCCATGATGGGGTCCAGTAGATGATGTGGCCCAATCTATGCTGCATCCTGATGACTGATCATCGGAATAAACGCCGCCACGAGCTCACATCACCATCGTCCGCGAAGGACGTCTTCCGCCGCTACGCTGCTACGCGGAACCTTGAATTCGAACCTTTCGATTGCCTCTGTGGCTGACTGTCATGCCGCGACCGTTGAGACGGTGTCCTCCCTTGTCCAGCGGAATTCCGAGCCATCCACCCACATGCGATGCATGACGACCGCGAGACGGCGGGCCAGTGCGACCTTGGCCTTCTTGCTGCCATGCCGCTTGGCAATGTTCATGGCCCATGCCTTCAGCCAGCACCATTTCACCACGCGCGTCATCATCGATTGGGCGGCCTCATAGAGCAGTCGCCGCATCATGGCATCCCCGCGTAGAGAGATGTGGCCGACACGGCTCACTTCGCCGGATTGTTTCAGGACAGGGGTGAGGCCCAATATCGCTCCGACCGATCGGGAATGACGAAACCTGCTGGGAATATCGATCGTCGAGACATAGGCGAGCGAGACGATCGGTCCAACGCCAGGCACCGTCATCAATCGCCTGCAAACCTCATCCTGCTTCGCTTCGGCTAGGACCCTCTTTTCAAGTTTGGCAAGACCTTCGCGCAACTTGCGCCGCCCGGCGAGCAGTGGCTCCATGATTTCCGCCAGCTCAGTGTCGTGTTCGACAAGTTCGAGAATCCTTCTCTCGAACATGCCGCCCGAGGCCTGACCGACCTTCAGTCCGAAGTTGCGCAGGAGCCCGCGCATCTCGTTCTCCAAATCGATCGCCTTTTCCTGCAGCAACGATCGGGCCGTTAGCAAGGCGCGGCGCTTCTGGCTGGTGAGCGTCTTCACATGCACGTCCTTGAACAAGCCGACCCGCATCATGTGGGCGATGCCGCGTGCATCGTTCCTGTCGCTTTTGTTCTGCTGCAGGGCGTCCAGGAATGCCTTGGTATGGCGCGTCTCGATGCAGAATACCGGGAGGCCAGCTTTTGCCAACCCTTCAAACAGCCATTGGGACAAAGGGCCAGCCTCAACGCCCACCCTCTCCAAGCTGAATGCCGGATCGCTCAGGATGCTAACGAGGTCATCAGGGTGGGAGACCACCTTCCGTTCCCGGCATAGCTTTCCGTTTTCATCGACGATACAGACGCTCGTCTCTTTGACCGAGACATCGAGGCCGACATAGTGTTTCATGGTTGCGCTCCCTGCAAGATGGTTGTGCCTGGTTTCCGACCGGCCACTTGTATCATCGGCAGTGCGGTGCAGCTCCTTCTTCCGGGCGGATGAGCTGGGGCACGAAGCCGATTAGCCCATCTATGCTGAAAGCTCCGATGTTCTTCATTGTCCTTCTCGGATCTCGGACTGGCGCCGATCAATCCGAGCCGAGCGGCTGCTGCCGCTATCGACATGTTTAATCAAGTTGAAATGGAGAGCTGCCCGAGGAGCGGAGCGCTCATCACTCGGAGCGCAGCGGGCGGATCCGTCGTTTTATAACCTGGTTCAGAAGACGGAGAACCGGCGTCGCCGGTTCGCATCCACAAGGAGCGGCCGGGATCGGCCGCGCATCGACCCTACCCTGTACCGCTCTTACGATAGGTCGCCGATCGCGCCAATGGGCAAGCGCGCAAGCGCTGTCGCTCGTCAGGAAAAACGGTTTTCGCCGTCAAGCCGGCAAACCTTCCGTTTTTCCTTCCTCCCGCCCCATGACCCGATCCGCGTCCTAACGGGAGCGGGCTCAAGCCCTCCCCCTTCGTTCCGCCGGATGTGGGGGCACATCCTTCGAAAACGAAGGCAGAGGCTTCGCCCACTAGCGGGGCTTGCTCCCAAGGGAAACGGGAAAAACTGGAGCAAGAGACCATGAGCGACATCATCGCGATAGCATTGAACAAGCTGGACGCAGACCCGAAGAACGTCCGGAAGACTTACACCAAGGAGAGCATCGAGAGCCTGTCGGCCTCGATCCTCGCCAATGGCGTCATTCAAAACCTTGTGGTGCGCAAGGCATCCAAGGGGAGATACCTCGTGTCGGTGGCTGTTGAGAACCGCGCATATTTGGTGCCGAGACGGGATTACGGCGAATCTGGACGCGGCGGACAGGGCCCTGAGATTATTGCAAAGGTTTTGATGGGGGAGATGAGCGCGGGATGTGGCGTCAGGAGCCCGGAGGGCGACTGAGGCACATCCCGCGCTGCGTCCGTCAATGATAGACTGGCGGAGCGCCGCAAACAGACATCGACCAAAGCTACCAGGCCAATTCGATGTCCAATCCCTCAGGCATCTGTGAGATGACGTGGCTGTCATCACGCAGGACTGCCGACTGGTTCACGGTGAGCGTCATTATAATGGTATTGGCGCATTCCGTCGAGCTTCTCCGATCAATCCCGACGGCGCTTCGAAAGGTGCGCCGCCGCGATGCAAACTGCTCGTTTCTTCCTCTGCGGGCGGTGTCGCGCGCAGGTTCTGCTTTGCCGCCATTGCGATCGGGGTCAGCGCTATTGCGGTTCTGCCTGCGCCCATGCGGCGCGCCGTGACAGCCTGCGGGCAGCCGGACGGCGCTACCAGAGCACCCGGCCGGGGCGCTTTGCCCATGCCGATCGCTCCCGCCGATATCGGCAGGCTCGCAAAAACGTGACGCATCACTCTCCACCCGTCGTTCCAGAGGGTTCACGACTGAAGGCGTCCACAAACGGCGGCATCGTTGCACCGGGCGATGGCACCGCTGGCGTGGTGTCATCGATCGAGCCGTGGTGCCGGCGCTGCGGCAGCTCTGTGCCGCTGTTCTTTCGCCGCGGCTTCGTGCGTCGCCGGGGGACACACGTGCGTCCATTCGACCATGGAGATCGAACCGATGACCATATCTGCCGAGAAGGAAGCGATGATCCTGCGCCTGTACCACGTTGAGAAGTGGCGCTGCGGCACGATCGCCAAGCAATTGCATTGCCATCACACCACCGTCTTCAGGGTCCTGAAGGACGCGGGCTTGCCTCGACACAGGCCGGTGATCCGCCCCGCCGAGATCGACCTGTACCTGCCGTTTATCCAGCAGACGCTGACCAAATATCCTGACCTGACGTCCAGCCGCCTTTACGGGATGGTGCAGGAGCGCGGCTATAAGGGATCGCCCGACCACTTCCGGCACATGGTGGCGCTGCACCGACCACGGAAGGCGGCGGAAGCTTATCTACGACTACGCACCCTGCCGGGTGAGCAGGGCCAGGTCGACTGGGGTCATTTTGGCCACATCGAGATCGGCAGGGCCCGCCGCCCGCTGATGGCCTTCGTCATGGTGCTATCCTACTCGCGCGACATCTATCTGCGCTTCTTCCTTGATGCCCGCATGGAAAACTTCCTGCGCGGCCATGTCGGCGCATTCAACGACTGGAACAGCCTTCCCAGAGTGCTGCTCTACGACAATCTGAAGTCCGCCGTCCTTGAACGGCAGGGCGATGCCATCCGCTTCCATCCGACATTGTTGGCCTTCGCGGCTCATTATCGCTTCGAACCCCGTCCTGTCGCGGTAGCACGGGGCAACGAGAAAGGCCGTGTCGAGCGCGCCATTCGCCACATCCGGGAAGCCTTCTTCATCGCCCGCACCTTCAAGGACCTCGACGATCTCAATGCCCAGGCCGAACACTGGTGCCGGACCCAGGCTGCCGACAGGCCATGCCCGGAGGACCGGGCAATGACGGTGCGTGAGGCGTTCTCAAAAGAACAGCCCATGCTTCTGCCCTTGCCGGCCAATCCCTATCCCGTCGAGGAGCAGGTGGCCGTGAAGGTTGGCAAGACACCCTACGTGCGCTTCGATCTGAACGATTACTCGGTCCCTCATACGCATGTCCAACGAACACTCACCGTTCGCGCCGATCTCGTCCAGGTCAGGATATTCGACGCCGCCACGATGATCGCCAGCCACCGTCGCAGCTTCGATAGGGGCCAGCAGATCGAGGATCCTCAGCACCTGAAGGCACTCGTCGCCGTCAAGCGCGAGGCACGCCAGCATCGCGGCCTCAATAGCCTGACGCGGGCCGTGCCGGCTTGTCAGAAGCTGATGATGCATGCCGCAGAACGTGGCGCCAATATCGGCGCAATCACCAACGCCATGCTGACGTTGCTCGACCTCTACGGCGCCCAGGAACTCCAGGCGGCCGTCGAAGACGCTTTGCGCGCCGGCGCCTCGCATTCCAAGGCGGTTCGATCAGTGCTCGAACGCCGCCGGATTGCGCGGGGCGCTCCGCCCCCGGTCGAAACCAGGCTGCCCGAGCATGTCCGCAAGAAGGACACGACTGTCATTCCCCACAAGCTCGACCGTTACGATCAACTCACATTGAAAGGAAACGACGATGAATAAGATCGACACCCTGTTCAATCGCGCCAGACAATTGCGCCTTTATGGCCTGACGGCCCATTGGGACGAGATCGCCACACAGGACTGGGTGCCGACCGTGATCCGGTGGGAAGAAGACGAGCGCTCCGACCGCTCGCTGCTGCGACGCATGCGCACCGCCAGGCTCGGCCACTTCAAGCAAATGGCCGACTATGACTGGAAGTGGCCGCGCCGCATCGACCGCGCCACCGTCGAGGAACTGATGACGCTGGCATTCATGAAGGATGCCACCAACATCGTCTTCATCGGTCCGAACGGCGTCGGCAAATCGACGCTCGCCCTCAACATCGCCTACCAGGCACTCATCCGGGGCCATTCGGTCCTGTTCCGCACCGCCAGCGAAATGCTCGGCGAACTCGCCGCCATCGACAGCGATTCCCTGCTGCGCCGCAAGCTTCAGTACTATGCTTCCCATGACGTCCTGCTGATCGACGAGATCGGCTACCTATCCTATTCCAACCGCCATGCCGATCTGCTCTTCGAGCTCATCAGCCGCCGATACGAGAAACGCTCGACCATCGTCACCACCAATAAACCCTTTGCGCAATGGTCGGAGGTCTTTCCGAACGCCGCGTGCGTCGTCAGCCTGGTCGATCGTCTCGTCCACCACTGCGAAGTCGTCGCGATCGAAGGAGATTCCTATCGCTTCAAGGAAGCCAACGAGCGCTCCATAGCCCAGCGTCAGCAACGCGCCAGTCACCAATCCGGCGAAACAGAGCCCGCATCATGACCGAAAAGACGCACCACTCTTCAGGTCTCAAGCGTGGCCTGCCAATCCTCATCAGTGCCGAATGGACCCCCGAGCAGGCATGGGCCGTCTTCGAACTCCTCGATGATCTGCGCGACGCCATCTGGAACCATTACGCCCCTGACATCCAGCACATGGTCCAAAACCAACAAGCTTCCGACGATAATCAAGATTAGCAACACTGAAGGCGGCTTCTTCAGCCGCTTTCAAAGTTCTCAATCCTCGGCACCATTTATCCGCGCTTTTGGACAGCCGCCAACACTCGCCAATAGTATTCAGAATCATGGCTCGCTCCGCAACAAACGGAGCGGCAATTTCCATGCCTATGGGCAACATACGGATAAACCCGAAAGTTAGCGACAGGCCCGAGATACTCCATTGTTAAGCAATCGATCTCTCCTGCCGGATGAGAAGCCCAATTGCTCCGAGTGCCGGTTCATCATGCAGGGAACCATCTTCTAACACTGTTGCGGCACTTGCCGTTTCGATTTTCGACGCAGTGCGATTGATCGCATGCAGCCTTTCATTGGCGGCATCCAGGAGCCCTGGTCCAAGCGCGAGCAGTCCACCGCCTATAAGGATCCTGTCCGGATCGACGGTGCGGGAAACTACTGCGGCCAACGAGCCGAGAATCTGCCCCTTATGACGCACAATCTCGAGCGCGGCAGCGTCACCGGACCTCGTCCGCACTTGAATTTCCGCCAACGTGGCACTCAAGTCGCTCTCTACGGAAGAGATCGACAGGTAGCGCTCGAAGCAGCCGTAGCCACCACAGCGGCATTCTGGACCATTCGGATCGTATGTGACATGACCATAATCGCCGGCCCTGCCGGTACGTCCGTGCAGTACCTCGCCGTTGTGGACAATCGCTCCTCCTATCCCCTGGTCCAGTCGAAGGAACACAGCAGTCGTATTGCAGTTCAATTCTCCCCAGAGAAGCTCAGCCAGGGCCGAGCAATTCGCATCATTATCGAGGAGGACAGGTTTACCGAAGTGAGCGGACAAGTCCTCATGCGGCCTGGATCCCGTCCACTGCGGTATAATGACCGAATTTCCCACCTCTCCTGTGCGAGGATCAACCGGCCCTGCGACCGATACCCCGACACCATAAAGCCGCTTTCGGTCACAGCCCGCACGTTCGAGCATCCGTTCCGCGAAGTCCGCGAGGCTTGTAGCTCTGGGAACTGTCCCGTCGAGAGAATCGGCTTGCTGCCTTTCCCAAGCAACAACACGCTTGGCGGCATCCGCGACCACGGCCGTCACACCTCCAGCGCTCAAGGAGATACCCAGATAGAGCCCGACATCAGGGCGGATACGCACTGCCCTGCCCGGACGACCAGAGGCAAGCCTTCGAAACTCATCGCCGGTATCTTCAACGAGGCCACGCATACGCAACGACTGGATCGCGCGTGACGCGGTTGCCTTGCCCAGACCAGAAATTCGCGACAGCTCCGCAATGCTGGATTCACCCTGCTCGCGCAGGAGCTGAAGAATTCGAGCCTCAGATTTGTTTTCTACGGGCTCTTCAACAATTCGATCCATATGGATCAATCTCCTTGACACTCATCGAATGGAATGACTACGTTCCATTCGGATCGAATAAAAGTGGACTTTCGGAGGATGTCTACTTTTGCATCGTTGGCAAATGCGTATCGCACGCGATGATAAAGCGATCCACATGCTCGAAGTTTTTGCGGCAGAGCCGCTCCGTGGGAGGAAAACATGAACCGCCGTCGCTTTCTGACAACCAGCGGTGCCCTTGCGGCATCGACGCTTTTTCACCCCATGACCGCCATTGCGCAAGGCGCGGTTCAGGTCGGATTTTCTGTTCCAGACACGACGAACCCATTTCTGGGATGGTTGACGACATCAGTGAAAGATCTCGCCGCACAGAAGGGCATTACCCTCGAGATCGCCGATGCCGGCGCAAGCCCCGTGCGTCAGATGGAGCAGATCGAGAATTTCATCGCCATGGGCGTGAAGGTCATCGATATCATGCCTGTCGATCCCAACAATGTGCAGGACATTATTGCGCGTGCCCAGGCACAGGGTGTCAAGATCCTGGTGCAGGGCACGGATACCGGCGTCTATGATGTGATGATGAACATCGATCAGCGGAATTGTGGCGTCCAGATCGCGGAAATGGCTATCGCCTGGATGGTCAAGACCTTCTCAACCGATGGAACGGAAGGCGGGCTGCCGACGGGAGCCGACGCTCCGAAGATCGTCGTCATTCCCGCGACCGATACCATAGACGCCAAGAACCGGTCTCAGGGAATGATCGACACCATCACTGCCTGGGGCAAGGGAAACTTGGTGCTTTCCGCGACTGAAGCACGATCAACGGCGGCCGGAACGACGGTCATGGAAACCCTCTGGCTCCAGAACCCGGACACCGACATCGTCCTCACCTACAATGCCGACACAGCCATGGGCGTCAACGAATACATGATGGCACAGGCTGGCCTGGATCGGCCGAAATTCGGCGTCTTCTCAGGCGACTGGTCTCCGCCCGTCCAGGAAACCATCGACATGTCGGCAAAGGACGAAAGTCTCTTCCGCGGCACGATCCAGATCGTCGGACCGGTTCTGGACGGCAAGCAGGTCGATCTTCCAGTTGCCACATGGCAGGTCATGGAAGCCTTGATGAAGGGTGAAACCCCCTGGGGAACCTGGATCAAGGACACAATCGCGAAGGCCGGACCGAAAGCCGCATGACATCCGCACCAATCAGCGAGGGGCATCCAGCCATGCCCTTCCTTGCCCTTTCGGGCCTCAGCAAGACCTATCCCGGCGTTCGCGCTCTCGACGAGGTTTCCATTTCCTTCGAGGCAGGTGAAGTTCACGCCATCGTTGGCGAGAACGGTGCGGGCAAGTCCACGTTGATCAAGACCATCGCCGGCGCAATCGTCGCCGACGAAGGGACCGTGACAATCGCCGGCAGAAGCTTTGCGGATCTGACCCCGGCCCTCAGCCGCGCGCAGGGGGTCGAAGTAATCTACCAGGAATTCAACCTCGTCCCGACGCTGTCGGTCGCGGAAAACATCTGCATGGGACTGTCGACCAACTTCTTTCCCGACTTCAAGCGTATGCGCGAGACGGCCCGCGACCTGCTCGCAGAGTTCGGCGTCGACATATCCCCGAACACATTGGTGCGGGAACTGCCATCGGCCCAACAGCAACTGGTGGAAATTGCCAAGGCGCTCGCCAAATCCCCGCGTATTCTGATCATGGACGAACCGACGGCGCCGCTGTCGCTCGCCGAAGTCGACAGCCTGTTTGCCATGATCCGCAAGACTAAGGCTCGCGGCACATGCATCATCTACGTCTCGCATCGCATGGACGAGATCTTCGCAATCTGCGATCGCATCACGGTGCTGCGCGACGGTCGGCATGTCGCAACGCTGGCAACCGGGGAAACGGATCGCGACACGCTGATCCGCATGATGGTCGGACGCGAGCTCACCAGGACCTATCCGGAACGATCCGGAAGTTCCGGAGATGTCGTCCTCGAACTGGATGCCTTAGAGGGCAATGGCAATGCGCCCATTTCCTTGTCCATGCGGTCCGGTGAAATCGTCGGGCTGGCAGGACTGGTCGGCGCAGGCCGCACCGAACTCGCAAAGACCATCTGCGGCGCGGTCGCCGCAGACAGCGGCGTCTTGCGGCTTGATGGCAAGGAGGTCGTTTTCCGCTCTCCGAGGGATGCGCTTGTCGCCGGCATCGGCCTCGTCCCGGAAAACCGCAAGGAAGAAGGCACGTTCCTCGAAAAGCCAATTCGTTGGAACATTTCGATCGGAGCGCTGCGCTTCCTGACCCGCTGGACGACAATCAATCGCCCGGCCGAAAGAAAACTGGCAGAGGCCTATCGCGACAGGCTGAAGATAAAGACACCCTCCCTCGGACAGAAGGTGGGAAATCTCTCGGGCGGCAACCAGCAGAAGGTCGTGATCGCAAAAACCCTCGCGGCACGCGCACGCGTCATCCTCTTCGATGAGCCAACGCGCGGCATCGACGTTGGCGCCCGCGCCGAGGTGTATGCGCTAATGGCCGAACTGGCCGCCGAGGGCATCGCAATCTTGATGATCACATCGGACATGGAAGAACTGCTTGGCATGTCCGATCGCATACTCGTGCTCCACAATGGCCATCTCGTCGGCACGCTGGCCCGAGCAGAAGCAACGCAGGAACGCGTGCTCTCGCTGGCATCGGGCCTCAAGGAAGATAAAGCAGCATGACCTCCTCCGCCTTCATGCCGCTGGTGCGGCGATTCATCATCCCCCTCGTTCTCATCTTGCTTCTGGTCCTGTTCAGTGTGGTCTCGCCCTATTTCCTCACAGTTCAGAACCTCACCAATATCCTCGTGCAAAATGCCTATGTGATCATCGCGGCCATAGGCCTGTCTTTTGTGATGATCTCAGGGGGAATTGACCTTTCGATCGGCTACCAGATGTCCGTCGTCGGTGTTGTTTGCGCAGTCTTCATGAAGTGGTTTGGCATGCCGGTTGCGCCGTCCATCGCGCTGGCGATCCTGATCGGCGTTCTCATGGGCCTGACCAACGGGATCGCCTCGATCACCCTGAAGGTCCATTCGCTGATCGTCACGCTTGGCACGCTGACCATTTACCAGGGGCTCAGTTACATCATCTCGAACCAGTCGGCGATCATCAACCTACCCGCCTCCTTCAAATATATCGGCCAGGGCTTTGTGTTTGGCTGGATCCCTGTATCCGTTCTGTTGATGCTGGCCTGCGCGCTGACGGCAGCCTTCATCCTGAATGTGACCGCCTTCGGGCGGATGATCTACGCCATCGGCGGAAATGAAGAAGCCGCGCGCCTGAGCGGCATCCCTGTTCATAAAGTCAAGGTTGTCACCTACGCGCTGAGTTCCTTCTTCGTGGCCCTCGCCGCCATTGTGCTCTTCGCCCGTTCAGGGTCGGCCGCATCCTCAACCGGACCGGGAACCGAGTTCACCGCAATTACTGCTGCGGTCCTCGGCGGCATATCGTTCAAGGGCGGCGAGGGAAGAGTGCTTGGTCTGGTGACAGGCGTTCTGATCCTCGGCGTTCTCGGCAACGGGATGCAGCTGATCGGGCTGAACACTTATGCCCAGTATATCGTCAAGGGTCTCGTCCTCCTGGCAGCGGTAGGCTTCGATACCTGGCAGAATTCTCCCAAGACAAAACGAAAGACAGTATGAAAATGGCGGATCCCAATTCTCCCAACGGTCCGAACGGAATCTATGTGCTGCCCATGGCTGAGATAGGCCATGTTCGTCAGAAGCATCTCGACCTCGCCTATGCATCACTCAGTCCCTTCCAGAAACTCGACCTTTACCTTCCCGAGGGCAAACCGCCCGGCTCGGGATGGCCGCTGGTGATCTTCATCCATGGGGGCGCCTGGATGATGTGCGACAAGCGAGACATCCAGCTGAACGCACCGCTGACGCTGCGCGAGGCAGGTTTCGCTGTCGCCTCCGTCAATTACCGCCTCTCGGGGGAGGCCCAGTTTCCCGCCCAGATTTACGATGTGAAGGCTGCAATCCGCTACCTTAGAGCCGGAGCGAAGAACTGGGGGCTCGACGGCGAGCGCTTCGCGATCTGGGGATGCTCCGCAGGAGGACATCTGGCGGCCCTTGCGGGAACGACCAATGATGTGCCGGTCATGGAAGACATGAGCCTGGGATATTCCGAGGTGCACAGCAAGGTGCAGGCGGTTGTGGACTTCTATGGCCCGACCCGCCTCGACTTGATGGATCGCTATCTTCTGCAGACCGGCGCGGGCGACGCAGACCACCTGAATCCTGACAGTCCGGAAAGCCGCCTCCTGGGAGGCGTTCCCACGACAGTTCCGGGACAGGTGATTGCGGCCGCTCCGGACACATGGGTCACCAGGGATTGCCCGCCATTTTTCCTTGCACACGCACCGATGGACCCGATCGTCCCGGTCCAGCATTCGATCGTGCTCGCCGACCGGATTGCATCAATTGCCGGACGAGAGAGGGTTGAGTTACGTTTGGTCCAGAATGCCGGTCATGCGACGCCGGAGTTCGACGCGCAAGATTTAATCGCTGGCGTAACTGCCTTCATCAAAAGATCGATTGCACCTGCTGTCTGAAAAGTTGTGAGTGTCCGACAGAAAGGATATCCAATGCTCGCCTCCAGATACCTCGCCATCCTGGGATTGAGACAAGATTTACTGACTATGTGGGTGAATGGGGTGAAGACATGCGGCTGCATCCGGGAGACTACGTGCAGGTTCCGCCGAACACGGTGCATTCCTACCGGTTGGACACGCCCTATACGCGCCTCTTCGGTTGGCTCGTGCCTGCTCCATGCTGCCGGATATTATGCCGACGCGAAAAAGCGCGGACCGGGCGCGGCACTCACCTTCTTCATCGGCATCGTGCTGCCGGTCGGCGGCACGATCGGCGCGCTGATAGGGGCGTGTGAGGGGCCCAGCGGTTGTGCAGCGGGCCAGCGCGCACTAGGACAGCTAAAATAAAACCTTTACAACCTCAAAGAGCATTAGTTAATCAAAAGTTCGCGTTTCCATCCGCAACATGCAAATATTCGAATTTAACATCGTCGCCGAGCGATTGCTTAGCACTTCGTAAACAATTCACCCCCAAAATTTGTAGTGTTCGGGCGACCAAAACGCGACAGCAAGGCAATCGGGATGTGAGGCGGCTGGACGTCAGGTCAGGATATTTGGTCAGCGTCTGCTGGATAAACGGCAGGTACAGGTCGATCTCGGCGGGGCGGATCACCGGCCTGTGTCGAGGCAAGCCCGCGTCCTTCAGGACCCTGAAGACGGTGGTGTGATGGCAATGCAATTGCTTGGCGATCGTGCCGCAGCGCCACTTCTCAACGTGGTACAGGCGCAGGATCATCGCTTCCTTCTCGGCAGATATGGTCATCGGTTCGATCTCCATGGTCGAATGGACGCACGTGTGTCCCCCGGCGACGCACGAAGCCGCGGCGAAAGAACAGCGGCACAGAGCTGCCGCAGCGCCGGCACCACGGCTCGATCGATGACACCACGCCAGCGGTGCCATCGCCCGGTGCAACGATGCCGCCGTTTGTGGACGCCTTCAGTCGTGAACCCTCTGGAACGACGGGTGGAGAGTGATGCGTCACGTTTTTGCGAGCCTGCCGATATCGGCGGGAGCGATCGGCATGGGCAAAGCGCCCCGGCCGGGTGCTCTGGTAGCGCCGTCCGGCTGCCCGCAGGCTGTCACGGCGCGCCGCATGGGCGCAGGCAGAACCGCAATAGCGCTGACCCCGATCGCAATGGCGGCAAAGCAGAACCTGCGCGCGACACCGCCCGCAGAGGAAGAAACGAGCAGTTTGCATCGCGGCGGCGCACCTTTCGAAGCGCCGTCGGGATTGATCGGAGAAGCTCGACGGAATGCGCCAATACCATTATAATGACGCTCACCGTGAACCAGTCGGCAGTCCTGCGTGATGACAGCCACGTCATCTCACAGATGCCTGAGGGATTGGACATCGAATTGGCCTGGTAGCTTTGGTCGATGTCTGTTTGCGGCGCTCCGCCAGTCTATCATTGACGGACGCAGCGCGGGATGTGCCTCAGTCGCCCTCCGGGCTCCTGACGCCACATCCCGCGCTCATCTCCCCCATCAAAACCTTTGCAATAATCTCAGGGCCCTGTCCGCCGCGTCCAGATTCGCCGTAATCCCGTCTCGGCACCAAATATGCGCGGTTCTCAACAGCCACCGACAATGATGCCCGCGAAGCGATCGGTGGCGATGTGCAATTGGCCCGCCGCTTTGAACAGTTTACCCTAAGCCGCTGGGCTGCAAACGAGCAGTTCGAGATCCTGATCGCTTTGATCCTGCGCAACACGCCCCTACGCCAGCCGTCGGTGTTGACCGCAAAATCGCTACGGCGGATGTTACAGATATCCGACGGCATCACCGCAAACCTCTTCCATATCTTAAACACACTCGCCATCGAGGCCATCGAAAGCGGCCAAGAGAGAATTACGGACGCAGCTGTCGAGAGATGGGAGCCGGAGTTTGATGCGGAAGCCGCCTTCGCATGACCTTCAAGCCCCCCAGCAGTTGCCGGTGACACTGGCTCCCTGCACCGATGAGCTGCTGTCGTCGTGGGTTGCTCGGCATGCGGTGTTCTATGGTGTCCCTGCCCTGACCATGCTTCGGCATTGCCTCCCAGAGACGCCATCCCTGCGCGCCACCGATCTTAATCTCAACGACAATCAGATCCTCCGCCTGGCGCACATACTCTGCGTGGATGAGGCAACGATCCGCCGCACCACCTTCACAGAAATCGTCCGGTCGTCGCGGTGCCTGATTGCGACGGATGCGATACAGTCATGCTCAACCTGTTATCCCGCAAAGACGGAACCGAAAGCCATTCTTCGAAGTCAGCTTCTCGGCTGGCGTATCACCTGTGCTCTCTGCGGCAACCTGCTCCAGAGCCCCACGGGGCCTAATTGCGCCTCAACCTTCGGTCACTATAGCGCAACGGCTCTCATCGGCGAACGGCTGCTCCACGATGAGGCCTCACGAAAAGCTCGAACCTGGGTATCACCGGCCAGGATTGCACAACTTTTGCTGATGCGCCGCGTGAAGAACCCCACGTTTGGAAATTATGAGCCATGGCGTTACCGGGTACTTGGCGCACTCATACCTGATCTCGATGATGTCGTTGATCGACAGAGTCTGCCAATGTCGTCATGCCCAATCCTGCCCCTGTACCTGCGGCCGGCTCTGCTGGCCGGAATAGCCATGGTTGAGCGCTCAGGGCCAGAGATGCTCGAAATGCTTTGCGGACAAATGAGGGGCGAGAACAAGGTGCGTTTCAGCAGTGCCATCAACGAGATCATGAGGGCTACCTCCCGATCAACCGCGTCATCTCAACTGCAACTAATCTGAGAATCTTCCCGGCAAGATTCTCACGTTAACTGCCAATCTGGCTCAAAGCGGCCGCATTCTCACGGTTAACTGCCAACCGACAGTTATGCCGGTGACCCCTTCTGGATCGTAAGGTCCGGGCGAGCCGGGTCGGGCAGGATCCAAGCAAAACTGTTCAGAAAGTTTCTATATAATCGTTCTGGACTTCCTAAATCCGGTAACACGCTTAGAGTGAAGATTATGGCATCGGCACAACAGATCATAGGGCTCGTGAAGAGCCATGCTGAAGGTGACAAGGATCGTTTCTACGACCTTGCCATGCAGTTGGCTGCCGCCGAATCCCAGAAGGGCCACAGCCGTCTTGCCGAACAGCTTCGCCAGTGGGCCGAGGCCGGCGCCAGCGCGCCGGAACAGAAACGACCCAACCTCACGCCCCTTGCCGCCCCGCGCGGTGAACTGTCGGGTTTCTTGGGCGCCAGCTATCCAACGGCCCGGATGGCCGATGTGATCGTGCCTCCTGTTATCGAAGACGAACTTCGGCATCTGGTCGTCGAGATCCACCATGCCGAAAGGCTCGAAGAGCGCGGCCTGCGGCCACGGCGGCGGGTGCTTCTGGCCGGCCCGCCGGGGACCGGCAAGACCCTGACGGCTGCGGCATTGTCCGCCGAACTTCACTATCCACTCTTTACCGTTCTTCTGCACGGGCTAATCACGAAGTTCATGGGCGAGACTGCCCAGAAGCTTCGCATGGTTTTCGACGCGATCAAGACGACACGCGGCGTCTACCTCTTCGATGAAATCGATGCGCTGGCCTCAAGTCGCGGCAACGAGAACGATATCGGCGAGGCAAGACGCGTCCTGAACTCGTTCCTTCAGTTCCTCGACGAAGACACTGGTCCGTCGATCATCATCGCGACCACAAATCTTCCCGAACTGCTCGACCGCGCGGTTTTGCGCCGCTTCGATTTGGTCCTGTCTTACGATCTGCCGAACGAGGACGCGATCGAAAAGGCGATGCGCCGCCGACTGCACGGCTTCGACGTCGGTGCGGTCAACTGGGGTCAGATCGCCGGCTACGCCGATGGTCTGTCGACGGCCGACGTGATCGCGGCTGCTGAAGACGCGGCGCGCCGCGCCGTCATTCTCGATTCGGGTGCCATCGAGACTTCGACTGTGGTGGCGTCGCTGGAGCGGAGACGTTCCCTGCAAGGCATAGGAACAGACAAGCATGGTTCGAGATCGGCGTCACTTCACACTGAGCGGGATCGGAAAAGCACGCCCCTTCGCAGCAAAAACCGGCGGGTCGAAAAAACATCCAAGTGATCTCAACCACCGTGAGGCGCATGCACAGGCGCTGCTGACAGCACTCGATCACCTTCCAAATATTCCCGACAACAATCTTCCGGGTGTCTATCTTGCGATCGAGGGCCGGCCGCACGAGGTGATGATCACCAAAAGCCTGAACGCCAGTGGGCTGACGCTTCTCAAGGTCGAAAAGCCGCCCGGGGCACCGGCGGAGGCGACGGTCTTTGCGACCGAAAAGGGGATTGAGAAACTTCGCAAGAAGATTGCGGATTTTGGCGGTGATCTCCCGGTCAACCCAGACGGAAGCTTCAAGCCGCCGAAGAATGCCGACCTGGTACAAAGCATTCGTGCGATTTCGGAGGCTGGGCTTCGAGCCTTGTGGCGCAGTCCTGCCGATAGGTTTTCAACCGGACCCGAGAAGCAGGCTTGGGAAGTGTGGCTCGGAAAAGCGGACGCGGCCAGATTCCTAACCAACGCTGCGGATTATGGTGTTGCTGTCGGGACGGATAGACTGGAGTTCCCGGAAGATCTGGTGGCGATCGCGGTTGCGACCGCTGTCGAGCTGGCGGCGGCCATCCGAAACCTTGGCGGCGTGCGGGCGCTTGCGACGCCGACCCGTACGGCGGACGATTTCGATGCCATGCCGATCGAGGAACAGCACCAATGGGTAGATGATCTGACAAGCCGGACAACCTTCACCGAAAACGCGGACCCGAACTATGTCACGCTTCTTGATCGCGGCGTAAGCCGTGCGCATCCGCTGATTCAGCCAGCATTAGCAGCAGTCGATAGGCATGCGGCGGAACCGGCATGGGACGTCAACGATTTTGTCGGGCATGGAACGCAGCTGGCCGGCCTAGCGCTTTTCGGCGATCTGAGCACGGCATTGCAGACGACCTTGCCGATTACGATCGGTCACCGGCTCGAATCGGCGAAGATAATGCCGGATACTGGCCACAATCCCCACCATCTGCTTGGGACCGTGACGCGCAAGGGCATCAATGCAGCGGAAGCGAACGCGGCTAGGCGGCGGACCTTCTGCTTGGCGAGCACAACGGAAGACGATACGCCGCATGACGGAGCGCCGACTTCCTGGTCGAGTGAGATCGATCAACTCACGTCAGGCGCTTCGGGTTTGCAGAAACGACAGCGGCTTATTCTGGTCTCGGCGGGAAACAGCGATCAAAATGCGTTCACGGGTGGCGATTACCTCGCCGTCTCGGATCATCCAGACAATGAGCTGGAATCGCCTGCGCAAGCATGGAATGCAATCAGTGTCGGAGCCTATACGCAGAAGGTGACCCTGCCGCCGGGTGAGCCCGGTGTTTGCGTCGCGCCCTTGGGCGATCTAGCGCCTTCATCACGCACCGCAAGCTGGCAATCCTACTGGCCGATCAAGCCGGACGTTGTCTACGAAGGCGGTAACTGGTTCCTGCATGGTGCACCGCCGCCAATGAAGCATACAGCCCTTGCGTTGCTCACTACCGATCACCAATATCCGCAGCGAGCCTTCACCACCTGCGCCGAAACCAGTGCGGCAACAGCGCTCGCCTCACGCGACATCACCGCACTCTGGTCGGATTACCCTGAGCTCTGGCCGGAAACCGTGAGGGCGATTTTCGTGTCCTCGGCTCGATGGACCAACCAGATGTTGGCCCACGTCCCGGTGCAGCCGTCGAAGACGGATCTCGGGATCCTCTTCAGGCGCTATGGCTATGGTGTACCGGATATGGAGCGGGCAAGGCGTAGCGCGTCGAATGCGCTAACGCTGATCGTCGAGGACACGATCAAGCCCTACAAGAAGAGTGCCACAAAAAATGCCGAGCATGTCCACAACGAACTGAAGCTGTTCGAGCTTCCCTGGCCGATCCAGGAGTTGCGCCGGCTCGGCAGCACCGAGGTCACGCTGCGCGTCAGCCTCAGCACCTTCATGTCACCGAACCCGTCGGAACCAGCCCGCGGCAATAAATACCGCTATGCCTCGCACAATCTGCGGTTCAAGCTGAACCGGGCAAACGAGAAGGAGGGAGCCTTCATCAAGCGGATCAGCAAGATTGCCGAACAGACCGACGAGGGGGCGATCGAGGAACCGGATGGCTGGATGTTTGGACCGAACCGGCGCGATGTCGGATCGCTGCAGATTGATCAACTGACATGTGCCGCCTCGGACCTTGCACGTCGTAATCTGATTGCAGTCCATCCCGTGACCGGATGGTGGAAAGCGAAGAGCATCCCCAATCCCCATGACCTTATCGCGCGCTTTGCGCTAGTCGTAGAAATCGACGCCGGCACGATCCCAGCCGAACTATACGCAGAGGTGCAGGCCGCCATCGAGAACATGGCGGCGGCCGCAGTCGCCGTCTAAGCCGCCATCACGTGCTTGCTCATGAGGACAAAGAGGAAGAGCCGCTGCTGAACAACTGATGCGCGATCCATCGTTCTTTCTCTTTTCTCATTTCCTCAGCTTAGCCTCCATCAACGTGCTGCAAGGAACCCCCACGTGCAGGTTTCGATGAGAGAGGCGATGGTGTTGGCGGCTGTCCAAAAGCGCGGATAAATGGTGCCGAGGATTGAGAACTTTGAAAGCGGCTGAAGAAGCCGCCTTCAGTGTTGCTAATCTTGATTATCGTCGGAAGCTTGTTGGTTTTGGACCATGTGCTGGATGTCAGGGGCGTAATGGTTCCAGATGGCGTCGCGCAGATCATCGAGGAGTTCGAAGACGGCCCATGCCTGCTCGGGGGTCCATTCGGCACTGATGAGGATTGGCAGGCCACGCTTGAGACCTGAAGAGTGGTGCGTCTTTTCGGTCATGATGCGGGCTCTGTTTCGCCGGATTGGTGACTGGCGCGTTGCTGACGCTGGGCTATGGAGCGCTCGTTGGCTTCCTTGAAGCGATAGGAATCTCCTTCGATCGCGACGACTTCGCAGTGGTGGACGAGACGATCGACCAGGCTGACGACGCACGCGGCGTTCGGAAAGACCTCCGACCATTGCGCAAAGGGTTTATTGGTGGTGACGATGGTCGAGCGTTTCTCGTATCGGCGGCTGATGAGCTCGAAGAGCAGATCGGCATGGCGGTTGGAATAGGATAGGTAGCCGATCTCGTCGATCAGCAGGACGTCATGGGAAGCATAGTACTGAAGCTTGCGGCGCAGCAGGGAATCGCTGTCGATGGCGGCGAGTTCGCCGAGCATTTCGCTGGCGGTGCGGAACAGGACCGAATGGCCCCGGATGAGTGCCTGGTAGGCGATGTTGAGGGCGAGCGTCGATTTGCCGACGCCGTTCGGACCGATGAAGACGATGTTGGTGGCATCCTTCATGAATGCCAGCGTCATCAGTTCCTCGACGGTGGCGCGGTCGATGCGGCGCGGCCACTTCCAGTCATAGTCGGCCATTTGCTTGAAGTGGCCGAGCCTGGCGGTGCGCATGCGTCGCAGCAGCGAGCGGTCGGAGCGCTCGTCTTCTTCCCACCGGATCACGGTCGGCACCCAGTCCTGTGTGGCGATCTCGTCCCAATGGGCCGTCAGGCCATAAAGGCGCAATTGTCTGGCGCGATTGAACAGGGTGTCGATCTTATTCATCGTCGTTTCCTTTCAATGTGAGTTGATCGTAACGGTCGAGCTTGTGGGGAATGACAGTCGTGTCCTTCTTGCGGACATGCTCGGGCAGCCTGGTTTCGACCGGGGGCGGAGCGCCCCGCGCAATCCGGCGGCGTTCGAGCACTGATCGAACCGCCTTGGAATGCGAGGCGCCGGCGCGCAAAGCGTCTTCGACGGCCGCCTGGAGTTCCTGGGCGCCGTAGAGGTCGAGCAACGTCAGCATGGCGTTGGTGATTGCGCCGATATTGGCGCCACGTTCTGCGGCATGCATCATCAGCTTCTGACAAGCCGGCACGGCCCGCGTCAGGCTATTGAGGCCGCGATGCTGGCGTGCCTCGCGCTTGACGGCGACGAGTGCCTTCAGGTGCTGAGGATCCTCGATCTGCTGGCCCCTATCGAAGCTGCGACGGTGGCTGGCGATCATCGTGGCGGCGTCGAATATCCTGACCTGGACGAGATCGGCGCGAACGGTGAGTGTTCGTTGGACATGCGTATGAGGGACCGAGTAATCGTTCAGATCGAAGCGCACGTAGGGTGTCTTGCCAACCTTCACGGCCACCTGCTCCTCGACGGGATAGGGATTGGCCGGCAAGGGCAGAAGCATGGGCTGTTCTTTTGAGAACGCCTCACGCACCGTCATTGCCCGGTCCTCCGGGCATGGCCTGTCGGCAGCCTGGGTCCGGCACCAGTGTTCGGCCTGGGCATTGAGATCGTCGAGGTCCTTGAAGGTGCGGGCGATGAAGAAGGCTTCCCGGATGTGGCGAATGGCGCGCTCGACACGGCCTTTCTCGTTGCCCCGTGCTACCGCGACAGGACGGGGTTCGAAGCGATAATGAGCCGCGAAGGCCAACAATGTCGGATGGAAGCGGATGGCATCGCCCTGCCGTTCAAGGACGGCGGACTTCAGATTGTCGTAGAGCAGCACTCTGGGAAGGCTGTTCCAGTCGTTGAATGCGCCGACATGGCCGCGCAGGAAGTTTTCCATGCGGGCATCAAGGAAGAAGCGCAGATAGATGTCGCGCGAGTAGGATAGCACCATGACGAAGGCCATCAGCGGGCGGCGGGCCCTGCCGATCTCGATGTGGCCAAAATGACCCCAGTCGACCTGGCCCTGCTCACCCGGCAGGGTGCGTAGTCGTAGATAAGCTTCCGCCGCCTTCCGTGGTCGGTGCAGCGCCACCATGTGCCGGAAGTGGTCGGGCGATCCCTTATAGCCGCGCTCCTGCACCATCCCGTAAAGGCGGCTGGACGTCAGGTCAGGATATTTGGTCAGCGTCTGCTGGATAAACGGCAGGTACAGGTCGATCTCGGCGGGGCGGATCACCGGCCTGTGTCGAGGCAAGCCCGCGTCCTTCAGGACCCTGAAGACGGTGGTGTGATGGCAATGCAATTGCTTGGCGATCGTGCCGCAGCGCCACTTCTCAACGTGGTACAGGCGCAGGATCATCGCTTCCTTCTCGGCAGATATGGTCATCGGTTCGATCTCCATGGTCGAATGGACGCACGTGTGTCCCCCGGCGACGCACGAAGCCGCGGCGAAAGAACAGCGGCACAGAGCTGCCGCAGCGCCGGCACCACGGCTCGATCGATGACACCACGCCAGCGGTGCCATCGCCCGGTGCAACGATGCCGCCGTTTGTGGACGCCTTCAGTCGTGAACCCTCTGGAACGACGGGTGGAGAGTGATGCGTCACGTTTTTGCGAGCCTGCCGATATCGGCGGGAGCGATCGGCATGGGCAAAGCGCCCCGGCCGGGTGCTCTGGTAGCGCCGTCCGGCTGCCCGCAGGCTGTCACGGCGCGCCGCATGGGCGCAGGCAGAACCGCAATAGCGCTGACCCCGATCGCAATGGCGGCAAAGCAGAACCTGCGCGCGACACCGCCCGCAGAGGAAGAAACGAGCAGTTTGCATCGCGGCGGCGCACCTTTCGAAGCGCCGTCGGGATTGATCGGAGAAGCTCGACGGAATGCGCCAATACCATTATAATGACGCTCACCGTGAACCAGTCGGCAGTCCTGCGTGATGACAGCCACGTCATCTCACAGATGCCTGAGGGATTGGACATCGAATTGGCCTGGTAGCTTTGGTCGATGTCTGTTTGCGGCGCTCCGCCAGTCTATCATTGACGGACGCAGCGCGGGATGTGCCTCAGTCGCCCTCCGGGCTCCTGACGCCACATCCCGCGCTCATCTCCCCCATCAAAACCTTTGCAATAATCTCAGGGCCCTGTCCGCCGCGTCCAGATTCGCCGTAATCCCGTCTCGGCACCAAATATGCGCGGTTCTCAACAGCCACCGACAGCGAGACGCTGAAGCGCCAGTCGAGGGATTATGTCAAAGGCAGGCATTTCGAGGCGTGGCTGATCGTGAGATTCGCACTCGGTTACGCCCATCTCTCTTGGCCCGATACAGCGCTTCATCTGCGCATTTCATCGCTGCGGAAAGAGCCAAGCCGACGTCGGTCGAAACACCAAAACTTGCCGTGATCCTCAGTCTTTGGTGTTCATCGACGTCAAGGGGATAGCGCTCGAACCGCTTCTTGAGGTTTCGCGCCAAACGAACAGCGCTGCCTGCGGTCCGGTTTTTGCACATGATGGCAAACTCTTCTCCGCCAAGGCGACCGACGATTACATCCTCTCCTGCAATCTGAACCATCGTCTGGGCAAACTGGCGCAGGACTTGATCGCCGACAGGGTGGCCATATTGATCGTTGACTGCCTTGAAGTGATCGATGTCAATTAAGATTAGCGGGGATAGATCGTCGGGACACATATCCCGGCAGTGCTGTTCAAACCCGCGCCGGTTCAACACGCCAGTCAATTGGTCTGTTTTGGCAGATTGCTCCACCTGCCGCATCAGCTCGGCTCGTTCCTCGATCTTTTCCCTCAGAACTGAAATCGCCTTAAAAAGGTCGGCTACCTCATCGAATTGGGTCTGATGCAATCGTGTCTGAACCCTGCGTCCCTGGGACAAGGCGACCACATCCTCAACACCAAGCAAAAGCGGTCGTAGCAGCCGAGTTCTCAGGTTGAAGAATAATCCGAGCAGAAGCGCGAGCAAAGCCAGAGTGATGATGCTGTCACGTAGAAGTGCCTGATGTGCTTGCCTCTTGTCGGCATCATAGGTGGCAACCGTTAGTGCCAGATCCGCGTTTCGCAACTCGCTCAGAGGCTCAAGAAGTCCGGCATAGCGGGCAGTAAAGCCCTCCACGTCCATTGCAAATCGGCCTTTCTCCACACTTTGGGCGATCTCACTGTCCACCAGCTGAATTGCGAGGGCGAAAAAATGCTCCGGTCCATGAAACACCTTCTGCCGAACAGAAAAATCGCTAGTGGCGTGGAGCATAGCTGGTGCCAAGGCGCGCGAGTAAAGGTCCAGTTGATGGCGCAGTAGGCGGATCTTCTCAAGGTTGACGTCGCTGAGCTTCTCCTGTGTGGCCATGGCGCCAATCAGGTACGATCCGATACGACCCGCCTTGTCCCGGATGTCGTTAAGAGTAGTAGCCCTCAGGACTGAGGAATTGGTTTCCGGAGCACGCGATGAGATTTCAAAGGCCGTAGGAACGAGGATCTCCGTTTGATAAGTGTCCCACGCCATAAACATCTCGTCGATCGCAAACTGGATTTCGTCGGAGCGGCGAGTATCCATAGGTTTTTGCGCGGCGCTGGTGACAGCCTTTCGGCTGACGGACAACTGTGAGTGCACGGCGGCGAGTGAGTTCGCTGGTACCCCGACCTGTGCCGCGGCCCGCAAGGCGGCATCGGTAGTCGCTTGAGCCGCAGCCCAGCGGTCTGCTGACGGACTTCCATCGTTGGATTGTCCTGCCATGTAGACATTAGCGGGTCCCCGCTCTGCCGAGATGGCGTTGGCTGCATCAAGCACGACTGCCAAGATGCGGATCTGCTCGGCATTCATGCTTGCCGTACTGGCCGACGAGGCTGCTCGGGATATAGCGGAGACGGAAAGGATAAGCGTGCATATGACGGCAAACGCTGAATAGACCAACAGGCTGGGTCCAATTCTGCCTGTCGCGAGCCACTTTCTACCGGAGACAATCCGCCGAAACGATTCAGTCAAGGCCATGGGAAGCACTTGGCGCATATGGTTTACCTGTTACAGCCGACACATAGGCTGTCTTTGATTGCAGCCACATGTTTCTCATGTCCGTCTTGTTGACACCGAGTGGATGCAGTCTGCAAAGTTTGTTGACAGACCATGCTGGATAACGCGACCTGCTGGCGTATCCGCAAGCAGGTCGCGTTGAGCGAGGTGACGGCCTTGTTGGTCAGGAGGATTCGCCTTGTCCTTAGCGGAAGGCGGCAACAATGATTATCGATTGACAACCTGAAGCTGCCCTCGATGTGCCGTCCGTCCGCTCGGTTCAAGGGCCGAAGTTGGCTGTCTGATTCCCGTCCTGTCTATCTGGAACTGCTTCAGGAGAGCAGACAGTTTTTCGCCCTCGTCTGCGAGACCGGCACTGGCCGCATTCATCTCCTCCACCATAGCGGCATTTCTCTGGGTCGCTTGATCCATAGAGTTCACTGCAGTGTTGATCTCATGCATGCCAGTGGACTGCTCATGCGCGGCAACAGCGATGGCATCCATGTGGGTATCGATGATCAGGACCATTTCCGAGATTTCCCTCAGGTCCTCGCCGGTATTATCTACGAGTTTGACGCCTTCGCTGACCGCCACTGTAGAATTCCCAATCAGGTCCTTGATCTCTTTCGCAGCTTTCGCAGACCGTTGAGCGAGTTCACGCACCTCCTGTGCGACCACCGCGAAACCCTTTCCTGCTTCTCCAGCTCGCGCTGCCTCAACGCCCGCATTCAGTGCGAGCAAGTTGGTCTGAAATGCGATTTCATCGATAACACCAATAGTCTGGTTGATCTGATGTGAAGCCTGTTCAATTCGACCCATGGCGGACACGGCATTGTTCACGACAGTACTGGAATGCTCTGCGCGGTGTCGGGCTTTCCGGACTACCTGGCGCGCTTCGTTGGCTCGGTTCGACGTGTTCTTGATGTTGACGGTCACCTGATCGAGTGCTGCGGCTGTCTCTTCTAGCGAAGCTGCCTGCTGCTCCGTACGTTTGGCGAGATCATCAGAAGCGCTGGATATTTCAGTTGAACCGCCTGCGACATTAGAAACCGCTCCTTGCACAGCGAGAAGCGCCTCACGAAGCTGTCGAACCGAAGAGTTGAAGTCAGTCCGCAGGGCTTCGAATTTCGGATCGAACTCTGTTTGAATTTCACACAGCATATTGCCGGACGCCAGCGCGCGCAAACCTGCGGCCAAAGAACTTGTCGCCTGGATCAAGCGTGCCTCCGCCTCCTCCTCGGCCTTCCGCTGAACAGCCTCGCGCTCAGCTTCGGCTCGACGGCGGCTGACTTCGGCTTCCGCTTCCAACTCACTGTTGCGAATCGCGGCCTGTCGGAAAATTTCGACAGCGTGGGTCATTTCTGTAATCTCGTCATGCTTGCGAGAAACCGGGATGTCGACGTGGTGATCGCCGTCCGCAAGAGCACGCATACATGCAGTCAGCCGCCCGATCGGTTGCGACACTCGCATGCGGAACACGACGGCTATCGACGACACCATCGAAACAAGCAGAACAGCAACGCCAATCTTCAGCAAGAGATTGGCGTACATTTCACGAACGGAAGTGGATAACACGTCCAAAGCACGCTCCATGACCCTATCGCGGAAATCGACAATGGAGGCCATTTCCGGTACATAGAGTTTGGCGAAATCAGCCGGACTGATGTTGGCGGCCTGATCATTGCGCGCCTTGTCGATAATCTCAGCAGCCATGTTGCGGCCAAGGCTCAGATAGCGCGCTTGAATTTGATCAAAAGCAGCGGCCAATTCAGGATCGCCGCCCAACTTGTCTTTTGCCAGAGTAATCTGTTGCAGGAGGGCGTCTGTGCGCCCAAGCAGCCGTTCATAACGTGCCTGTTCGGCAGCGTTTAACGGCCGATTTGCTGCTAGCGCAGCTGTAAAAACAGAACCGATCTGACCCGCATAGTCCCGCAGTTCCGTTGCGCTGCGACCGATCGTGATCCAAGAAAGCACCTTCGGATCGCCCTCGGCGATAATCGCCTCGGTTGCGTTCAGACCAGTGTTGAGGTGCGGAATCGCTGCAATAAGGCCATCGACCACTTCGGTGACACTGGCGCCACTGCGATCGCCCTTCGGACGACCGAGCAGTTGATCAGCCTTGACCCGGCTCTCGTCGAACTGCGCGGAAGCATTCGAGAGCGATGACCTGATCGCTTCTGCATGCAATGGAACAAGACCTTCTACGGAGCTTCTTGCAGCGGCTACCGCGTCGTTTGTCGATGCACGAGCGGCGTCAAGCGCCTTTTTCTGAGGTTCAGGCAAAGGCAGCGGTGCTCCCATTGCACCGTTGGTGGGGCCACGCTCCAGCGACATCCTGGTCGAATACTTGAAAATACCAAATGCAACATGGGTTGCCTGCTCTGCTGTGGCTATATTGCGGTATGCAACGGTATCTTGATAGATGAACCGTCCAGCCACCAGGCTACAGACGCCCACTGCGATGGCTGTTCCTATTCCAATTATCAGCGAGATTTTCATCTGAAGCTTCCTAGTTTGCGGAACTAGATTTAGCATTATTTATTTGACGAATATTTAATTCGTCCGCTGTCAACAACTCGGAAGGCGTTGGTTTTGTGCGGCCTGATCGTGTTGCCAATGTATCATACGCATCCTCACTGACTAGAACCCATTTGCCCATTCTCTTCGCCCTATGGACATGATGCGCCAAGGCTGGCTTTCGAGCTTTCGCCAAGCATCGCAGCAGTGAGCGACAATATCGTCGTAGGATTTGAAGACGCGGTTGGAGAGCCAGTTCTCGCGCATGAATAGCCAGAGGTTCTCAACCGGGTTGAGCTCCGGCGACTTCGGCGGCAGTGGCAAGATCGAGATGTTGGTGGGCACGACAAGGTGGTTCGACATGTGCTATCCCGCCTGGTCCATGATGAGGATGGCATGCGCGTCATCGGCCACGTGTCGGGAGATTTCTGCCAGGTGCTGCGTCATCGCGTAGGTGTCGCACCATGGCATGACCAACGCCGCCGCTTTGGCCTGCTTGGGGCAGATGGCACCGAAGATGTAGGCCGAGCAGGTTCGCTGGTCGTGTGGAGCGGATGGCCTTGAGCCTCGCTTTGCCCAACGACGGGTAATCTTGTTCTTCTGACCGATCCGGGCTTCATCTTGATACCAAATCTCTATGCGTTTTCCTTGAGCGGCCCCGCCGGCGATTTCTGCCACTTCGGCGGGAAAGTTTTTTTAAATTCCTCAATGGCTTGAGGGTCCTGCGCATGATGCTTCGGGCGGGCAGCGAGCTTGCGGTAACCCATGGCGCGCACCTCCCGGCTGAGCGTCTGTTCGCTCACCGAGACACGGAACTCCGCCCACAGCCATTGGACCAGATCGCACAGACGCCATCGGACGACACCGTCAAGATAAGGCGTCGGCCCCCGTTCAATGGCTTTTGCCAGGGCCGCCCGCTGAACATCGTTCAACAGTGACTTGGGGCCAGGAGCCTTGCCGTCGATCAGTCCTTCAGGACCACGTTCGTTGAACCGCAGGACCCAGTCGCGCACGATCTGGAGCGTGACATTGCCTAGCCGCGCCGCATCCGAACGCGAGCCTCCGTCATAGATCGCGGCGAGTGCCAAAAGACGGCGCGCCTGACCCGCATGCTTGCTCTGACGCGCCAGACGTCGAAGACCTTCAGCATCAAAATCTGGCCGCAATGAAATTCCTGTTCGCATCCGAAACCTCCGGTTTGCACCAGAGATTCAGATTCATCGCGCTTTGGGAAGCCAAAAGAGTCGGCATCAGAAAGACGCCGTATCAGTTCATGCGGTTTTGGCTTCTGTTACGGCTATGAGCTGTCGCAACGAGGGGATTGTTGGCGGCATGTGACAGCATGCAGGGCCTTTCGAAGACCTGCCAGAAGCTCGGCCTGTCGTTCTGGCACTATCTCGGCGATCGGCTGGGGATCGGCACATCGCACCCAGCCATTCCTCCACTTGCCACCATGATCGCTGCCAGGTCCTGAGCGCATCACCGACGCTCTGGCTTTGGGAAGGACACGACCTTGCCGTCGTCGGACTGGATCTGAGCCGCGGTGTCGAGCACGTGGACGCCGGTGGGTTTCAGCAGGGTCGGCGATACATTCCATTGACGGTTATCATCGGCATGCACCGTCACCGTATTCTTGTTGCGGCAGATGACGACACCACGAACCAGAACTCCGCCAGGGCCTTCAAACTCAACGCCGCTTCCGACCCTGATTTCTTGAAGGGCTGCGGTGGTTCGCTGGTGATGCGAATACTGCAGACGCTCGACGATGCGCGCTTTGAGTTCGGTGAGGGTTGCCTCGTCAAGGCTGTCGATATCGATTTGCCGCATTTGCTCCGGCCCACTGTCCTGTTGATCGTCAACAACACCATGCCAATCGCCACTTCGGCAGACAACCAGCTGCCGATGGATCGGCTTGCTTTCGGGCACTGCCACCCAATCAGCCCCGCTTACCCCGCAGCAGGTACCTGGAGCAAATCCGGTGGCATCAGGGATTCCTGTTTTCTGCAAATCATGAGATTCTTCTTTCATGACGAAGCGGCACCTTCCCATGGTTGAGTATGCCGACACGCTTTCGCTGAAAGCGCTGCGAGAGCTCGTGACCGGTCTGGTGGAGCGGGCTGATCAGGCAGACGCCCGGATTGAGAAGCTCGAAGCTGAAAACCAAAGGCTGCGGGATGAGAACGATCAGCTCAGGCTCGAGAACACCCGGCTGAAGGTCGACAACCAGCTTCTGTGCGACGAGATTGCGCGGCTGAAAAACCTGCCGCCGCGCCCGCCCTTCAGACCCTCGGGTATGGAAAAGGCAACGGGTGACAAGCCGCCCACCGGCAAGGATCCGGCACCCCGGCCGCGAGGGCCGAAGAACGACACGAAGCGGGTGACGCGTGAAGAGGTGCTGCCTTTCAGCGTGCCGGTTGGATCGCGCTTCAAGGGCTACAAGGACTGCTTCGTCCGGGATCTGGTGCTCAGGGTCGAGGTGGTTCGTTATCGTCGGGAATGCTGGGTGACGCCGGAGGGAGACACCATCATCGCGCCGTTGCCTGCGGGGATACGAGGTGGCTTTGGGCCCAATCTGCGGCGGTTTTGTCTGATGCTGCATGCGCATGGCCAGGTCACCACGCAGCGAATGACGACGTTGCTCAACGACGTTGGTGTCGAGATCTCCAAACGCCAGGTGGTGCGGTTCCTGACAGAGAGGCTGGACGGTTTCCACGCCGAGGATGCTGCCGTCCTCCACGCCGGCCTCGTCTCGGCGCCCTTTGTGACGGTCGACGACACCGGTGCCCGTCACGCCAACCGCAATTTTCATACGACGCATATTGGCGGCGAGCATTTCACCGCCTTTCGCACGACGTCTTCGAAGTCGCGACTGAACTTCCTGGCCCTGCTGCGCGGCAGCTATCAGGACTATATCCTCAACGATGCCGCCTCCGCTTTTCTCGAAGACCGGCAGGTGTGTTGATTGCCACTGAGAACTGACCCAGCGTTTCCACCGATAATTGGCTCTGACTCACATTTGCTGCTGTTGCCGACCATGCTTTTGCTGAATCACCGGAGGATCAGCAATGCAGCATCGATTTCAGCGCACCGGTCTCACGCCGCCCGGGTTTGTAGCAGATGAAGTGAAGGTTGTCGGGGATCGCGTCCAAGTTTGGCTTCGATCACGCTATCCCTCATCAACTTGTCCAGGCTGCGGGCGGCCAAGCCGGAGGGTTCAAAGCAGATATATGCGGCGCCCCGCTGATCTGCCTCTTGGCGGTCGGCGAGTAGAGTTGACGATCGTGGCGCGTCGATTATGGTGCGATGCTGTCCTGTGCGGACGGCGCATCTTCTGCGAACAGTTGATAACGTCCGCGCAGCTGGTGTAATTTCGGGGGCGATTTTCGTGGAGAAAGCGGTGGAGATTTCGCTTTGGTTTTCCGCGAGACGTCAGGTGGGCACCGGGCCCGTCGGAGAAGGTGGAGTTGCGAGACTTCAACCTGACCGAAAGGAAGACCCGATGACCGACGACAGATTACCTCTTGCCGAGCTTGCCGCGAAGAGCGGCGATCCGGATTTTCTTCGATTGATTGCCGAAAGCGTGCTGCAAATGATCATGGAGGCCGATGTGGACGGCCTGATCGGAGCCGGACGCTACGAGCGTGGCGAAAGCCGCCAGACCTGGCGCAACGGCTATCGCGACCGGACGCTCGACACGCGGCTCGGCACCTTGAACCTGAAGATCCCGAAGATGCGCTCCGGCAGCTATTTTCCCGGCTTTCTGGAGCCGAGGAAGACGGTGGAGAAGGCGCTGGTGGCCGTCATTCAAGAAGCCTGGATCAATGGTGTATCGACCCGCAAGGTCGATGAGCTGGTGCAGGCCATGGGGATGACCGGTATCTCCAAATCCTCCGTTTCCAAGCTGTGCAAGGATATCGATGAGCGTGTGAACGCCTTCCTCAGACGCCCACTTTCCGGCGCCTGGCCGTATCTCTGGCTAGATGCGACCTATCTGAAGATGCGCGAAGGCGGACGCATCGTCTCTGTCGCGGCAATAATCGCGGTGGCTGTCGACACGGACGGCAAGCGGGAAATCGTCGGCCTGCATATCGGCCCTTCCGAAGCCGAACCGTTCTGGACGAGCTTCCTGCGTGATCTGGTGCGCCGAGGGCTGACGGGCGTCAAGCTCGTCATCTCCGATGCTCATGAGGGATTGAAGGCCGCCATCACCCGTGTGCTCGGCGCGACGTGGCAGAGATGCCGGGTTCACGCCATGCGCAATGCACTCGCCTATGTGCCCAAGGGACAGCACACCATGGTGGCCGCCGCGATCCGCCAAGCCTTCATCCAGCCTGACCATGACGGAGCCGTTCAGACCTGGCGGCATGTCGCTGACCAGCTCCGCGCCAGATGGCCGAAGCTCGGAGCCTTCATGGACGATGCAGAGACTGACGTACTTGCCTACATGGCGTTCCCGTCCCAGCATCGCACCAAGCTCCACAGCACGAACCCTCTGGAGCGCTTGAACAAGGAAGTGAAGCGCCGCGCTGATGTCGTCGGCATCTTTCCCAACGAGGACAGCATTGTCCGGCTCATCGGAGCCGTGCTCCTCGAAGCCAACGACGAATGGCAGCTTCAGCACCGCTACATGCAGATCGAGGGCATGGCAGAGCTCAACACACCAAGAATTGAGGAGGAAAAGCCCCTTCAGATGACACCAAAAGCCGCCTGATCATGACGGCCCGGTCCAGCGCCCGAATTTACACCAGATTGACGGACGCTATCGAACAGTTCGATGACAGCGTGCTGGCTCGTTATGGTCGGCGGACCCAGCGGCTAGAGACAATTGTCCACCACCTTGGCTTGGCGCTCGGCGGCAGACCTGCTGCGGCCTTCGCCAATCGTTTGATGGTCCCGGTGAGCAACGACACGTTGCTCCGGGTGGTCCGTCGACGGATCGAGGATCAAAACCATGAACTTAACGTCATAGGAATTGATGATTTTGCCTTCAGGCGCGGCCAGACCTACGGAACGATCGTTTGCGATCTGGAGCGGCGGAGGCCTGTCACCCTGTTGCCGGACCGTGCGCTGGACACGTCTAGGACATGGCTTGCTGAGCATCCGTCGATATCAATCGTCGCTCGCGACCGAGGCGGTGGCTATGGTGAGGCCATCGCCAAGGCCTTGCCTGATGCTGAGCAGGTCGCTGATCGTTGGCACCTGATGGAAAACTCCAGCCGGGCGTTTCTCGATGCAGTCGGCAAGACGATGCGCCAGATCAGGCAGGCGGTCGGCAGCAATGTCGTCGATCCCAAGCTTTTAACCTACGCTGAGAAACTGCAGTACGAGGGGTATCTGCGCCGCCAGGAGACGAACGAGGCGATCCGAGAGCTGTCGAAGAAGGGAGCGTCAATTCGACAGATTGTCCGGCAAACCGGCCATAGCCGGAAGATTGTCCGCGATGTTTTGAGGGGCCAGCGCCTCGATGTCTTTCGAACACGGCCCAGTTCACTGGATAGCTGGCTGCCGTGGCTCAACAGCCGCTGGGACGAAGGCGCAAGAAACGCATTGGCGCTCTGGCGAGAGATGAAAGCGAAGGGCTTTCCGGGCCAGAGCGGGGTCGTCTCGCAATGGGCACAGCGGCGGCGTCTTGCGGAGAAGGCCAACCAGAGCGGGCTTGCGCGAACGCCATCGGCACGGGTCATCGCCCGGCTGATGACAACCGCACGCGACGACCTCGCAAAATCCGAAGCGATCCTGGTGGCAGCTATCGAAGTGAACGTTCCGGAACTGATAGTTGCCCGCAGGGCCATTGGTGACTTCCAATCCATGATCCGCTCCAAGACCGCACGGAAGCTCGATGATTGGCTTGAAACTGCGAAGGGCAGCCTGATCGGCTCGTTTGCCGGTGGCGTTGAAAAAGACCTCGACGCCGTGAGAAACGCAATCATCTCACCATGGTCGAACGGACAAACGGAAGGTCAGATCACACGATTGAAGCTTATCAAACGCCAAATGTACGGGCGAGCCAAACTCGATCTGCTGCAGGCACGATTGATCGGTGCATTGTAGGATCTGACGTCAGCAAAAGTGCGTCAGAGCCAGTTCTCAATGGCAATCAACAGTCGAGATCAAATCGAAAGGCAGCGAAAACCCATAAGCTGGAGCTATAACGGATGAAATTCGAACGTCGGATTTGCCAAGTTGAATTGCCTGCCAGGAGGATGAAATGATGGAGTACTCGACGGCCTTTCCAGACATCGCCATGATCGGATTTGGCGAGGCCGCACATGTCATCGCGGGGAGCTGGCGCCACAACGGCCGGTCCGGCCTTCGCACCTATGATCGCGGACTGGGAAACCCCGAAAGGCGTTACCTCATCCACGCTCGGTGCGAGGAAGCCGGGGTCGAGCCACGCGATCATGCCAAATCGGCTCTCGCGGGTGCCGGTCTCGTGATTTGGCTGGTGACGGCAGACGAAGCGCTTGCGGCTGCCATCGCATGCGCCCCCCATCTCGAACCGGGCAGTCTATGGCTGGACGGAAACTCCTGCGCGCCCGAAACGAAGGTCAAGGCAGCATCGGTGATTGACGCGGCGGGAGCACATTATGTTCGACGCAAGGCCAGCACCTACGCAAGTCCGATAACCGCCCCCTTACACCTCCACCGTTCGGCTGAGATAACGACCGTCGCCGGGGCGATTTAATATATGGCCGTCTTTCATGATCAACTCGCCCCGCAGGATCGTCGCAACCGGCCAGCCGGTAACCTTGAAACCTTCCCAAGGTGTGTTCGCTTCCATGATGCAGGTTCGCCTGTCGGATGGTTTCCTGGTGTCTGGCGTCCCACAGAACCAAATCGGCATCGCTGCCGATGGCAATCGTTCCCTTGCGGGGGTAGAGGCCATAGGTTTTTGCATGATTGGTCGCGGTCAGGGCAACAAAGGTCTCAAGGCTAATGCGCCCCTTGCTGACGCCTTCTGAGAACAGGATCGGCAGGCGCGTCTCGACGCCTGGAATGCCGTTCGGAACCCAGCGGAAGGAGGTTCGAGCCTTGGGCGTGTCCTTGCCGCGACCTTGCGCATCCTGAAAGAAGAACGGGCAGTGGTCGGATGAGAACAATTCCAGCGTACCATCTGTCAGGCCCTGCCATATAGCGGCTTGGCTGGCAGCATCGCGTGGCGGCGTCGAGCACACATATTTTGCGCCGTCAAAATCCATGTTGAGATCGTGCAGATCCTCCGCCGTCAGCGTGATGTATTGCGGGCAGGTTTCCGCCGTCACCTTCAAACCGCGTGCGCGCGCCCATCGGATCTGCTCTAGAGCTTCGCGGCCCGACACATGCACGATGACGATCGGGATGCCGGTGATCTCAGCATGACTGATTGCCCGGTGTGTTGCCTCCCGCTCAACGATCTCCGGCCGAGAGATTGCGTGATAATAGGGCGCGACATGGCCTTCCCGTTCGAGCTTTTCCGACAGGAAGCGGATGGCATCATATCCTTCGGCGTGAACCATGACGGTTGCGCCATGCATGCCTGCAACGGCAAAGACCTCCAGCAGTTGCCGATCGTTCAGCACCAGATCGTTATAGGTCATGAAGACCTTGAACGAACGATACCCGGCCTCGATCAGGGCAGGCAGTTCCTGCCCCAGAACCTGAGGCGTCGGATCCGAGATGATAAGGTGAAAGCTCACATCGACATGGCATTTGCCCTCGGCTTCGGCATGATAGGCGGCCACCGCCTCACGTAGCGACTGCCCCTTCTTCTGCAACGCGAAGGGAAGAACGGATGTCGTGCCGCCGGCGGCGGCCGCGCGGGTTCCGCTTTCAAAATCGTCGGCCATGACAGAGGCATCGGACGAAGGCTGCGACAGATGCACATGGCTGTCTATCCCGCCAGGCAGGACCAGCAGGCCTGCCGCATCGATCACCGTTCCGGCACCACTCAATTCCGCGGCAATCGTCGTGATCCGCCCTTCCTTGATGCCGATGTCGGCCTTGTAGCGATCGGCAGGAGTGACGATCGTCCCGCCACTGATGATGGTGTCATACGATGTCATCACACATGTCCTCTCTTTGCGCCTGGCGCAACATCTGCCCCAGCCGCTTCAATGATGCCGTCACGGGATCAATGATGGGTAGCGCAAAGCGCTGCCTCAAGCGGCGTGCGGAAGCCGAAAGCGGACCGCCTGCAACCAAAACGGCCTTCGCTCCATCCTCGGCCATCACCTTGTCAATCAATTGCACGAGTTCCCGGTCCAGCCGGTCCGCGTCCGCCATCACCTCTTCCGGCACTCCCGGCGTCATCCGGATCGACCGCAGGTTCTCGTTGACGCCGAACTGTTCGACCTGTTGCCGGATCGAGGATTTGAGCTGCGGTGTCGTCGTGACGATGGAAAACGCTCGCCCGCCGGCGGCGGCGGCGGCAATGGCGGCTTCACCGAAGCCCACTACAGGCACGGGCGCTTGTGACCGGATTGCGGCAAGTCCGGGGTCGCCAAAGGCACCAATCACGATGCCATCGGCAGGCCAGCCGGCATCGAGCATCCGCTCCGCAAAGGCATCCACCGCCTGGCCGGCCGTCTCGAGGTCGCAAGCGTTAACGATGATCGGTGCCCCGAATTCGGCCGTATGGCCGTGGATATCTGCCCACTCGCCGGCGCTTTCCTTGGCGATGGCGACCATGTCGGCCGTAACCGTTGAACTGGTGTTGGGATTAAAGAGAACAATGCGGCTCTTCATATACTTGGTTTTCGCCCGCTTCAGGACATGAGCCGCGGAGGAGCGCCCGCCAGACTGGAGGCAAGCGCGGGCTTGTGCTCGATCCAGGCCGCCAGCGGCGGAAACAGGCCCTCGGCGGATTTGGGTCCTGGCCGGGCGAAACGACCGGCGCTCGCTGCACGCGGCTTCATCCGGGCCAGCGTCTGTGCCTGGCTGACGGCTGCTGCCAGCGGATCGACGAGCGGAACGGACACCCGATGCGCGATGCGCTGGGCAAGCCCGGTCAGCGGCGCGCCGGCAAGGATCAGCACGTCGGCACCGTTTTCCCTGACGGTGGTTTCCGCCAGTGCCACGATCTCATTCTCCAGTTCATATTGCACCGTAGAGACAGACTGGAAGCTGACATCCGGCACCCGGATAGCAGCACAGCGGTGGTTAAGGCCGGTGACACCCACTGCATCCTCGTACCAGGCAACCAGCGTGCGCGAGAAAGTCAGCATGGCGAAACGTTCAAGCGATGCTGGATCTGATCGAGCAGGGAGCGCCAGCCTTCGATGCGGCCGTGCCAATCCTGTCCCAGTTGCTGAAAGCCGAGATGGCGGAGCGCGAGGTCCGCTCCATCGCCTATCACATGAAGGCTGCTCGCTTCCCGGCCTACAAAGACATCTCCGGATATGACTTCGCCGCCAGCGAAATCAACGAAGCCACCGTGCGCCAATTGCATCGGTGTGAGTTCCTGGACGGAGCCCAGAACGTTGTCCTGGTCGGAGGCCCTGGCACAGGCAAAACACATATCGCGACCGCTCTCGGCATCCAGGCTATCGAGCATCATCGCCGAAAGGTCCGCTTCTTCTCGACCATCGAACTGGTCAACGCTCTTGAGCAGGAGAAGGCCAAGGGCAAGGCCGGTCAGATCGCCGAAGCCCTGGTCCGTCTCGACCTGTTGATCCTTGATGAGCTCGGATACCTTCCGTTTAGCGCGTCAGGCGGGGCATTGCTCTTCCATCTGTTGAGCAAGCTTTACGAGCGCACCAGCGTCATCATCACCACCAACCTCAGCTTCAGCGAATGGGCTACCGTCTTCGGCGACGCCAAGATGACCACCGCTCTGCTCGATCGTCTGACCCATCGTTGCCACATCCTGGAAACAGGAAACGACAGCTTCCGCTTCAAGGCCAGCTCGGCCGCAGCGGCACAGAAGAGAGGAGAAAAGGCCAATCCCTTGACCAAAGCCTGATCAGAAAACCATACTCAGAGGTGGCTCACTTCTCGGTGGAAAAACCGGCTCAGTTCCGCGTGGAAACCAACACACATGTCCAATAATCTCGTCATCCCTGGCAACATCTCGATCCTGCCCCTGCCGCCGAAATCGCCCGAACTCAACCCCGTCGAAAACCTCTGGCACTTAATGCGCGAGAACTGGTTGTCAAACCGGATCTTCAAATCCTATGACGATATTGTCGCCCACTGCTGTGATGCCTGGCGCAAACTCGAAAGCCAGCCCTGGCGCATTATGTCCATCGGACGCAGGGAATGGGCGAATGGGTTCTGATCAATGAGGACGCGTATAAACCAATACTTTGCCAGTACCATCACACCGCGCAAATTCAATGGCTTCCGAATTGTTCAGGGCGAACTAAATATGACCGCGACGCAGCAGGAAAGCCTGCAATTGCTGGCGGGATTTCTTCAGGGCGTCGTTTGCAGCCTCACGAGCCCGGACCAGATCGCGGATCGCCTCATGGGTCTCGTCTGGAACCCAAACTCCCGTCAGTTCCCCCGCCCGGTGCAATCGCGCCAGGCTCACGGCGTCGCGCCGGTTGGTCTTGACCCGATCGCCCGATCGCCCGATCGCCTGGGAATAAGCGATGGCGCAACAACCTCGCAAGCATGGCCAAGCTCAATGATCTGCCGATACAGCTCGTATCCGGTCGGCCCCGCTTCGTAGCAGAAATGCAACCGAGACGCTCGCTTCGCCAGCTTCTCCACCATCGAGGCGACCGATCCCGGGTCCGACGAGATGTCTCCGTAAAACCTCACCTCACCGTTCCGCCCACCGTCGGCGACCGCCACTGAGATCTTCAATTTCGATGTATCCAGTCCGATGAAAAGTTCACTATCCATGTCCACGGTCCGTCCTCGCTTAAGCATGGGGCTCGGCACCGGCCCGTCCGGTGCGACCGCCGTTTCTTGCTTACTACGAAGGCGGGCTGCCTTCACCGTGCGAACATACGGTCTACGACGATATCGTCGACCACTGCTGCTATGCTTGGAGAACCCTGCAGGACCGACAGTGGAAGATCATGTCGATCGCAAGACGCAAATGGGCGCAAGGGTTCTGATCAATGACGGTTGATATCAGTCGCTTTCGACCATGCAGCTTCGCTGGGTCCTCGACGGCATCAATATCGACGCTGGGCGGTTAATCCGGCATGCTGCGCATCGTCACGGTCGCGCTTATGCCTTGAAAGATCATATCACCGAAGACCATGATCTTTTTGATCTCCGATTTGTCGATTGAGATCGACACGATTACGTCCTGATCGTTTTCGTCATCGGCAACGGCCGGGTCGATCGACACTTTTACATCAACTCCTAGGGAACTATAAACATTGAGCTGTGCAAACTGCTGAGCCTCCGCCTGCGTCATGTAACCGAGCGCTAGACCGCGCGCCGCTTCGCGGGCGTAGGTGCTGATCGTGCTATGCGCATACAGCAACATCCCTCCTGTGAAGGTTACAGCAATGAAAAGCACGAAGACAGGGAGTATCAGCGCAAACTCGACAGCGCTTGAGCCGTCGCCGTTTCTCAAGTAAGAATGGATAGCATCTTCAGACGTGCGCATGTCGGAACCAACAAATTGAATAGCGATCTGCATTCAAGGCCAATTCTCCATCATCAGCATATTAAATCACGAATTCTATTAATTTTACGTTAAAATTGTAGATTATAAATATTGTTGTGTTTTCACAAAGGACTTTGTTAGAATTGCCTAACCAGCTCTTGGCGTTTCGCCAAGTGGATTTCCGCCCGAATTATGCTGGTCCCATCATCGGTGCCATCGCATTGAAGCAGCACCTGATCCGGCCTCCGCCTGTCAAGGATGAATGCCATAACGAGCAAACATTGTCTTTCCAAATTGCTTAACATAATATTCGAATATATTATTTAAAATTCATTTAAAGCGCTTTGGGCGTCTATTTCACCAAACCTTTGGTAGGTGGCGCGGCTACTTCTTAAACTTACATGCAAGCTTGAGCGATGCCAATCTGTTTGGAACCTAGTGGATTGATTCCAACGTTTGGTGCCCGCGCCTGACGGCAGCAATGATGTCGTCCGGGTTTGCTTTCCAGATGAACGGCTTTGGGACAGAATCGGGAAACTCATCGACCTCATCGGGCCTCAAGAGGCCCGAAACTTCTTCACATCATGTGGCTATGATCCTATATGAAAGGGAAACGCTCTAATACTACAGTTGGATTTTTTGTTGTTGCAATCCCTTTCGATGAGCTATCGCCGCTTTCAACTGATGGCGTCTTCGCCATCGGGACCATTGCCAGATGAGTGGAACGGAAACCGATCGCGATAAAATCATCGCCGTCAGATGCAGTATTTCCGTAGTCGTGTAGGACTGCTTGAGCCTATGGATCACGCCACAGCCATCACCTGATCGTCTGGACTCGTTTCGTTCCATTTCCCGAATGCGTGGCGGCGTTGCTGAGCACTGATCTTCACGAGAAATGCAGCTGCAACCATCACCAGGCTCATATGACGATGCCACCCATGCCAGGAGCGCGCCTCGCAATGGTCGAGACCTAGATCATCCTTGGCGCGCAGGAAGCATTCTTCGATTGTCCAGCGCAATCCGGCAGCGGCCGCAAGTTCAGCCAATGTCGTCTCAGCAGGAGCGTTTGCGAAGTAGTAGGCGATAGCGTCTGGATTACGCAGACTACGCCGCGCAAGAAGCCAGCGCTGAAAGCCATCTTCATTGGGTCGGGCAATTGGCAGACGTGTCCATTCATAAAGGCGCGGCCCCTTGGTTCCTTCTCCCGCAGACAGTGCCTGCCATGCCTGTGCATCCAACTCATCGATCATCGTTTCCGTATCCGTGAGGATGAGCTGTTCTTCGCGAAAGATCCGCAGTGTATGGTTCGAGCGAACCGCGAGGACATAAGGCTGTTTGCGCCTTTCCAGTGCACTCCTGAATTTGCTGTCCGAGCCATAAAGAGCATCCGCCAGCACGAAGGCGCATGGGACGCCCTCGTCAAGAATCCGTTCAATCATCATGCGCGCGATCGTAGGCTTGGTCGCAAAGGCAAGATCCTCCGGAACGCTCGCTTTTTGCAGACGCTCCGGATCTTCGGCCCATTCCTTGGGAAGGTAGAGTTGCCTATCGATGAGAGCATGACCAAAACGACTGGCATAGCCGGCAAATACGCCTACCTGACAGTTCTCAATCCGACCTGCTGTCCCGGAATATTGTCGTGCGACACCGACAGATTGATCGCCTTTCTTCAAGAACCCCGTTTCATCAACGACAAGAACTCCGTCAGGGTCCCCCAGCGCCTCGATCACATAATGGCGAACACGTTCACAGAGCTCATCCGCAGACCACAAGGACCTTCCCAATAATGACTGGATACGATAGGGGCGATCCAGGCCGGCTTCTTCCGCCAGCATCCAGCCCGTCTTACGTTCAGCGCGGGATAAAAGCCCATCGATGAAAATTCCAGCGGTCTGCCTCTGCTCAATGCGCTTGAATGCGGGGGGCAATGAACCTCTTTATTTCCGTCAGTGTACGCCGCCAATCGACAAGCCCGCCCGCCCAGGATGAAACAGACATTGCGTATCTCCCTATTCGCCAACCAGCGGAAGGGAATCATGATTTACCCCAAAACACAACTGTAGTACTAAGCAAGCCCGAGATGATGGACGATATGATCAAGCCTCGCAGTACTCCGCGCCCAGCGCTTTAAACATCAAGGTAGGATCAAGTGGCAGGCGGCCATTGTCGACGCAGTAAAGGCCGGCAACACGATCATGAATGAAGGAGAAATCGATCACCGCTTCGATCTTGCGAAGCAGATGATCTTTCGGCACCAGGCTGTCGAGCGTCACCATCTCGAGAGCCGTCTGTTCGGAAGCTGGTTTCTTCAACATGTCCCAGTGAGACCCCATGTCCTTGATCGGCTGGGCGGCTCGTCTCGCAATATGTTCAGAACGAGGGTTAGCTGCAGAGCCAGAGCCTCAAACATAGGAGACGAGCCGTGGTCGATGATATCGCAATTTACGTTGGTTTGGATGTGAGCAAGGAAAAAATCGCGGTCGGTCTTGCGGAAGCGGGCCGCAAGGGAGAGGTCCGCTACTACGGCGAAACTGCCAACCGTGCTGACGCGGTGCGCAAGTTGGCCGAGAAGCTGGCGGGGTGTCACGGGCGCTTGTGCTTTTGTTATGAAGCGGGCCCGACGGGCTATGGATTGTATCGCCAGCTATCCGGTCTCGGCCATGAATGCCTCGTGGTTGCGCCATCGCTGGTTCCAGTCCGTCCGGTACTTCAGGTAAAGACAGACCGTCGCGATGCTGTGGTGCTTGCGGCGCTGTTGCGCGCTGGTGAACTGTCGTCCATCTGGGTTCCCGCCGAGATGCATGAGGCGATGCGCGATCTCTGCCGGGCCAGGGAGACGACGGTCTCGGATTTGCGCCGTGCACGCCAGCATCTCTTGTCGTTCCTGCTCGAGCACGGCCGGGTCTTCGAAGGCCGCTCCCATTGGAGCAAGGCTCACCGTAACAGGCTGGCGGCGCAGCGATTTGATCACCGAGCGCAGCAGATTGCCATGGAAGAATACATTCATTCCATCGAACAGATCGAGGAACGGCGCGACAGGCTGACCCGGCAGATGGTGGAACTCCTGCCGAACTGGTCGCTTAACCCGGTCGTTGAAGCAATCCAGGCCCTGCGCGGGGTCGCACAGATCTCGGCGGTGACCTTGGTATCGGAGATCGGCGACTTCAGGCGCTTGAGCAATCCGCGTCAGTTCATGGCCTGGCTGGGTCTGAACTGATGGGGTTGTCTAATCGCAGCTTGGGCGTCAAGCGTAAAGTCGTTGAGGCGGTGCTGCCGGGTGCATGGTTGAATGCGTCGTCCACATTGAAGGCTCGTCCCGCGAAGCTCCATCATGCGGCGCCTGATGTCGACCGCGAAGACAACCATGCACCCGGCAGCACCGCCTCAACGACTTTACGCTTGACGCCCAAGCTGCGATTAGACAACCCCATCTACCGTGGTAGGTTTTTGCACCGCCGCTCTCAAGGGCGAGCGCCGGAAGGATCGGCGTCAACTCTTCCGGTCCACCCACCTTGGCGGAAGCCGCGTCACGTCAAGCGATAGCGGAAGCCGCTGTCGCGTGCATGGTGTTTGTTTACCTTCTTATTGGCGGAAATCCTAAATTTAGACAAATTTAATGTGATGCTTGTCATAAACGCCCTCAATCATGGGGGCATGCACTTGACGGGACGAATCGACCCAGCGCCTGCGCGATCGGATCTTGCAGAGACGGACGACGTCGCCCCGGTGGCTGCGCGTCGGGCGGGGACAGGTCGTGCCGTTTCGCCGCTTGATGCCGCCCGCAGGGCCGTGCAGCCGGCTGACATGCCAATGCCGGAGGACATTCCGGACCGTCCCCAGTTCTGGGCGGACGTTGCCGCGGCCGTCCGTGCGGAGTGCGCCGAGGAAGCCGGTCACGGGCAGCCGGATTTCCACCGGACGATGGCCGCCATCAAGGCTTCGCTGCCGGCGGCACGAGGGGTGGAGGCAGGCCGGATCCACTTCATGATCGACACCGGGCAGGCCTGCGACATCGATAGCCACGACCATTTTTTCCGCATCCGGCGCAGCGCAACGAACGCCGCCGCTGCCTTCCTCTCCAGTCAGATCCAGACCTTGCACATTCTCGCCACGGAACTGAAATCGGCTCCGACGAGCCTTGCTCCCGAACGGCTGCAAGGCCTCGCCGGCGCGCTTCGCGGCACGATCGCCTTCGCCGTCGGCTCGAATGCCGTCGGACCGACAGCCCTGACGGTGCGCACCTATGCCCTGGGGCAGAACGAGGCCGATTGTTCCGGGGGCCGCTGGGTGCGTGGCCACCAGATCTTCGCCGGGCTCTGCCAGTCCCTCGTCTTCGTCTTCAAGGCCCTCAAACGCGCGGAAGTGGATGGCGACGGCGAAACCGCGCGCCAGACCGGTGAACTCGTCTGCGTGCTCCTGACGGCGAGCGCGACGGCGCTGGAACTGACGGGCGATTTTCCGGCAGCGCGATACAATGCCAGCATCCGGGTCAGCATGGACGCCCCCTATTTCCCGACCGGCTTTTCGGGCGTGCTCTCGCGCGACCACCGCGAGCTCGTGTCGCGCATGAAGATGATGCGTCCCGCCATCGAGAGCCTGCAGCGCCGGGATCCGGACCTGCATGCGCGCATCGGCGCCTCATTGTCCGCCGTCTACGCCAGCCACAAGCATGTCTGCGCGCGTTTCGTGGCACCGGAGGCCACCAGCCTTCTGATGGCGGCAACCGCCGAGCGTCCCGCAACAGAGCAAATCGACCGCTTCCGAAAGATGCGCCTTCGGGCATGGGAGACGGAAAAGGGTGACGTCCAGTCCGCGAATGCGGCCGAGTGAGGCCGGACATGCGGCATGGTGAACAACCGCGTGTCGTCGTTAGAAGTCTCTCTGATGAGCGCCCAACTCTCGCAAAGCGCGTGCTCCTCCTGCCGGCCGCCGAGCAGGCGGAGGCGGCACGCTATCTGCGGCCGGACGACCGGGACCGCTTCCTTGTCGGCCGCCTGCTGCTGCGCGACATCATCGCCGCTGAGACCGCCCTACCTCTCAATGCCATCATCCTGGCGCGCGATGCCCACGGCCGACCCTGCGCGGTGCAGGACCGGCGCATCGACATCAACCTTTCCCATTCCGGCGACCGTGTGGTCGCCGCGATCGGACGCGACCTCTCCGTCGGCATCGACGTGGAGCAGCACAGGGCCGGCATCGACTTTGGCGCGATTGGCCGACAGGTCTTCACGCCGTGGGAGACGCGGCTGATCGCGGCCTCGGGCGCCGCCGCGGTGGCGGCCTTCTTTGCGCAGTGGACACTCAAGGAAGCACTGATCAAGGCGCTCGGCAGGGGGTTCCTCGACGACCCGCGCCGGCTGGAGATCCGTCCGAGCGACGCAGGCAGCTTCCGGCCCGTGTTCGTCGGAAGCGACCCGGACGACGTCGGCGGCGGCTGGACGCTTGTGGCGATCGACTGTGGTGACGGGCATGCCGGTGCCCTCGCCTTCCGGCCCCGTCCGCCCACCTGACGTGATCAACGCGTTCGACCTCCCGAACCAGCATAGAGTGCCGGCGAGACCGCGAAGCAGGTACTCCGTATTTTGTGGTTAACGAATTGTTTTTCTCTTCGTCCTAATACTCCGGGAGACAACCGAAGCCTGCTGCGCGCAGCGGCAAGACCGCCCGGAAACCGTGATCATGAAGCCCACTCTCTGCCTTCTTACCGCTGCCCTGCTAGCCGGTTGCTCGGTCGGACCGCGCGTCCCGGAGAAAGCTCCGGCGCCGCTGCCGGTCGCCTATTCCGAGACCACCGGATCGATCGCGAGCGGTGCCCCGCGTGCCGGCGACGATTGGTGGCTGGCTTTCCGCGATCCCCTTCTCGATCGCCTGATAGCCGAGGGGACAGTCGGCAACCTCGATCTGGTGCAGGCCGAAGCCCGCATCCGCGCGGCCGATGCCGGCATTACGGCGGCCGGTGCAGGGGGCCTGCCTTCGCTGACATTCGGCGCGGAGCATCTTGTCGAGCGGGAGAATGGCTCGATGCGGACGGTCGATGGAACCGTGAACACGACGGGGGCGAGTCTTTCGGCTGACTGGCTCATCGATCTCTTCGGCGAGGTCCGTTCCCAGGTCGGATCGGCCGAGGCCAGCCGCGCGGTCGCCGTCGCCGGTTCGGCGGTCGCCCGTCTGGCGCTCGCCTCCGACCTTGCCGGCGCCTATGTCGATGCCCGATACCATCAGTCGCTGAAGAGCATCGCCGAATCGCGTCTCACCTCGACGCGCCGCACAGAGGAACTGACCCGCGCCCGCATGCGCGAGGGGAACGCGTCCGATCTCGACCTTGCGCGCGCGGAGGAGGCGAGTGAGGCGGCGGCGGCCGAAATCCCCCTGCACGATGCCAATTTCCGGCGCTCAGCCCATCGAATTGCAACGCTCATGGGCCGCCCGGCGGCCGATATCGTTCCGGAACTCGCGGGAAGCGGCCGACAGCCCACGCCCGCCTACAGCGCCGATGCCGGCGTACCGGCCGACCTCTTGCGCAATCGTCCGGATATCCGCAAGGCGGAGATGGACTTCGAGGCGGCCGTGTCCGATATCGGCTACGCGTGGTCCCAGCTCTTTCCGTCGATCACCCTCTCGGGCTCGGTGACGCCGACCTACGTCAATACCAACGCCAAGAACGGCAGCCTGACAACCTGGTCTTTTGGCCCGCAACTCCGCCTACCGATCTTCGACGGCGGCCGGTTGCGCGCCAATGTCCGCATCGCGCAGGCCCAGGCGGAAGAAAAGGAAGCGGCGTGGCGCGCGGCGGTCCTGAAGGCGGTCGAGGACGTGGAAAACGCGCTGGTATCCTACAATCGCCAGACGCAGGCCATGGCCGCCACGTCGGCGCGCGTGGCGCGGGCCGGCAAGGCGCTCGCTTTGGCACGGGCCATCGAACGCGAAGGACTGTCCTCGCTCTTCGAAACGCTTGACGCGGACCGGAAGCTCAAGCAGGCCCAGGCCGACCTTGCTGGCGCCCGACGCAACCTGGCCTTGCAGTATATCACGCTGAACGTCTCGGTCGGCAAAGGCTTGCCGGGACCGAGCGGTAGACCGGTCGAAATCGACACCTAGCAGACGGCCTCGGTGAAGCCGGATCCCGCGACAACCCTTGCTAAACGATGACGGCGCCCACACCTAATTGTTGACGGCAACGCCAGCGTGCCGTTCGGCTTGGGCCATGAGCCGCACAGCCGAAACCACCGGCAGAGGAGACGACAGAGATGCAGAACGAAATACAAGGCGATGGCAAGACCTTTCTTGCGCGCCGCCACCTTCTCCAGGCCGCGTTCCTGCTGCCGGCCCTTGCGCTCGTTCAGCGGTCGGCGCTGGCTGCCGTCAGAACCCCGGAGGCCACGGAAGGTCCCTATTATCCGATCCCCTCGATGCGCCTGAAGGATGTCGATAACGATCTCGTGCGCATCTCGGGCCGACGCCACACGGCGGAGGGAAACATCCTCATGCTGACGGGGCGGGTTCTGGACTCCAACGGCCAGCCCGTGAGCGGCGCGCGGGTGGAGATCTGGCAATGCGATGCGCGCGGCCGCTATATCCATACCGGCGAATTCAGCTTCCGGCGCCGCGACCACGGGTTCCAGGGCTTCGGCTTCGACGTCACGGATCGTCGCGGGATCTATACGTTCCGCACCATCGAGCCGGTCGTCTATCCGGGACGGACGCCGCATATCCATGTGCGCGTCATCCATGGCGAGCGTGTCCTGACAACCCAGTTCTACATTGCCGGCCATGCGGGCAATGGCCGCGATAGACTGTTCCGGCGCCTCAACCCCGCCGAACAGCAGGCCGTCAGCATGAACCTGCGAAATGGCAGACGGAGCCTGGAAACTGTCGTCGACATCAGGCTTTGACGTCCGATGCGCCCTTTGACGCAGCCCGGCGTGAGGCAGCGAGCCACCGTTGGTGCGGCGCGGTAGTATTCAATTAATGATAAGTGAGAAAACCCTCATGTAAGCCGCGCTAAATCGTCTCGTTCGGTGCCCCGTGAACCATTTACACAGCAAGCCAGAGGCATGGTCCGTTCTGAACCAAGCGTGGTCGCTCACAGCAATCGCGTGCGTCCTTTCACATGGAGATTTGTATCATGGTCAGCACAAAGGCACCGACCACCCTCGCCACAGAGATCGCCTCCGTGCGCGCGCCATCGTCCATCGCCATCATCGGGGTCAGCGGACGCTACCCGAAGTCGCCGGACCTCGACGCGCTGTGGCAAAATCTGACGGATGGCGTCGATTGCGTCGGCGAGGTTGACGGCAGCCGCTGGGATCTCGGCTTCCACCTGAAGGGCAGCCATTCACCGGCCCGCATTTATACACCCGCAGGCGGCTTCCTCGACCGGATCGACACCTTCGACGCCGAGTTCTTCGGCATGTCGCCGCGCGAGGCGCGCCAGGTCGATCCGCAGCACCGGTTGCTCCTGGAACTGACCTGGGAAGCCTTCGAGGCGGCCGGAATCGTGCCCGCCGATCTCGCCGGCAGCCGCACAGGCGTCTTCGTCGGCATTTCCGCCAACGATTATGCGACACTGGTCGGCCACCATCCAGATGCCTACACCAATATCGGCAGCGCGCTGTCGATCGCCTCGAACCGCATTTCCTACATCTTCGACCTGCACGGCCCCAGCATGTCGATAGACACGGCCTGCTCGTCGAGCCTCGTTGCCTTGCACCAGGCCTGCCGCAGCATCGCGGCCGGCGATTGCGGCATGGCGCTTGTCGGCGGTGTCAACATCCTCGCCAGCATGCGCCCCTTTGCCGGCTTCGCCCAGGCATCAATGCTGTCGCCGGACGGCCGCTGCAAGAGCTTCGATGCCGATGGCAAGGGCTACGTGCGCGCCGAAGGCGGCGGTATCGTCATCCTGAAGCCGCTGGCTGACGCCGAGCGCGACGGCGACGAGATCCTCGCCGTGATCCGCGCCACGAGCGTCAATTCGGACGGCAAGACCATGGGCATGGCGCTGCCGAGCGGCGAGGCGCAGGAAGCCCTGCTGCGCCAGATCTACACCGATAGCGGCGTGCGCGCCGAGGACGTCTTCTACGTCGAGGCCCACGGCACCGGCACGGCAGCCGGCGACCCGATCGAATGCGGCGCGATTTCCCGCGTGCTCGGTGCGCCGCGCGAGGACGGCTCCGTTTGCCACATCGGCTCGGTCAAATCCAACATCGGCCACCTGGAATCCGGCGCCGGCATGGCCGGTCTCACAAAGGTCCTGCTGGCAATCCGCCACCGCGAAATCCCGGCCAACCTGCATTTCAATACGCCCAACCCGAAGATCGACTTCGAGGCCGGACGCCTCAGCGTCGTCGATAAGCCCCTTCCCCTGCCGCAAAGCGATACGCCGCTGATCTTCGGCATCAACTCCTTCGGCTTCGGCGGCACCAATTCTCACTGCATTCTCAGCGAATACCGGAAGCCCGCATCCAGCGCATCGGAGGCAACCGCCGGCGGGATCGCAGAGCAGGGCTTCACCAAGCTGCTGATGCTGTCGGCCCAATCAACCGAAAGTCTCGGCGTGCTGGCCTCGCGCCATGCCGAACAGCTCGCCACCCTGCCCGAAAGTGACTGGCAGGCCTGGCGCGCCAGTGCTGCCCGCGCCCGCGCCCATCAGCAGCACCGTCTGGTGCTCGACGCCGCGACCCCGGCCGAAGCCGCCGAGAAGCTTGACCGCCACCTGGTTGGCGAAACCGTGTCCGGCCTCACCGTCCAGCGCGCCGCCGGCGCCGGCCGCCTTGGCTTCGTCTTTTCGGGCAATGGTCCGCAATGGTGGGGCATGGGCCGCGAGCTTCTGGCCGGCAACGCCGTGTTCCGTGCCGAGATGGAAGCCATCGACGCCATTTTCGCGCCGCTTGCCGGCTGGTCGCTGATCGAGATGATGAGCCGCCCCAAGGACGCGGTGAAGATCGACAGGACCGAGATTGCCCAGCCGCTGCTGTTTTCGCAGCAGGTGGCGCTCGCCGCAGCCCTCAAGGCTGCCGGCATCGTGCCGCGCCTCGTTTTCGGCCACAGCGTGGGTGAAGCCGCCGCCGCCCATGTGTCCGGCGCGCTCAGCCGCGAACAGGCCGTGCAGGTGATCTACCATCGTAGCCAGATGCAGGCCCGCACCGCCGGTCGCGGCCGCATGGCCGCCGTTGCGCTCGGCCCGGACGAAGTCAAGGCGGCGATTGCCGGCGCCAACGGCTGGATCGAGCTTGCCGCCGTCAACGCCCCGAAGGCCGTCACCATCGCCGGCGATCCGGATGCGTTGCAGGATCTCTGCGACCAGCTGACCGATGACGGCCGCTTTGCCCGCATGCTGCCGCTCAACTACGCCTTCCACACCTCTGCCATGGACGACATCGAGGCGCCGCTGCGCGCCGCGCTTACGGCCCTCACCCCCGGCGAAAGCGCCATTCCCTTCATCTCCACCGTCACCGGCGATGTTGCCGCCGGCGAGACGCTGGATGCCGACTACTGGTGGCGAAACATCCGCGCACCCGTCGCCTTCGAGCCAGCCGTGCGCAAGGCGATCACCGAGCATGACATCGACGTCTTCGTCGAGCTTGGGCCCCACCCGGTCCTGCGCGACTACGTGCTGCAGACCGCCAAGACCACCGACCGCAGCACGGTGACGGCCCTGCAGACCCTGCGCCGCCCGAGCGACACAACGCCGGCACCGGAAATCGAGACGCTGTTGAACGCCGTCTGCGCCATCCACGCGGCCAGCGGCGGTTCGCCCGAGCTGCTCTATGCCCGCCCGGCCCGGCCGATGCGCCTTCCCGCCTACCCCTGGAACCGCATCGTGCACTGGCGCGGCGGCTGGGACCTGCCGGACACCAGCGCGCCGATGGTGCGCGATCACGTGCTGCTCGGCCACCGCACGCCGGCCGCCGAAGGTCTCTGGACCAACACCATGCAGGCCGTTCACACCGGCTATCTGCTCGACCACGTCGTGCAGGGCTCGGCCATCTTCCCGGCGGCCGGTTACATGGAACTCACTTTCGCCGCAGCACTGTCGGCCGGTGAAGGCGCCATCGATTTCGAAAACTTCGAAATCCTGAAACCCATGGTTCTTGGCGAAGGCGCCGAGCCGATCGTGCAGGTGTCGATGGACTCCACCGATGGCACGATCGCCATCCGCTCACGTCCCGACACGGCGGCCACCGCCTGGACCGACCACGCCCGAGGCCGCGTCAGCCGTCTCGACAAGCCGGAGGAAGACAACGAGCGCCTCGACCTTTCTGCACTCGCCGATACGCTTCCCTTCGAGATCGACGCTGCCGAGCATTATGCCGGCTGCATCAGGCGCGGCATGGCCTATGGCCCCGCCTTCCAGGGCGTCGTCTCGCTGAAGATGTCGGATCCGACAAGCGGCGAGCGTGTCGGCCTCGGTGAAATCCGCCTTGCCGATCTCGACGGCAAGCTCGATGGCTACCGCTCGCATCCGGCCGTCTTCGACAATTGCCTGCAATTGCTGATCTCGATGATCGCCCAGACAGACCCGCGCGACTGCGCCACCATTCCGGTGCAGGTCGGCCGCATCCGCAGCCTCGCGCCGCTGCCGGCGCATGTGTTCTGCAAGGTCGTCGTCACCCACGAAAACAGCCGAACCGGCGTCGCCGACATGATCGTGACCGACGTGGACGGCCGCGTGCTGATGACCATGACGGAAGGCCGTTTCCAGAAGGTAGAGTTCCGCCCCGGCACGCTGCCGATCACCGCCGAGGACTGGCGCCCGGACCCGAACTGGATCGTCCGCCACGGCACGCCGCTCGCCCTTCCGGCCCCGGAAGAGATCGTCGCCGCCGCACCTGCACTTCAAGCCGCGCTGGACGCGACAAGCCGTGCCACGCACTATGCCGGTCCTGCCGAAAAGTTCGACGCGCTGGCCGGCGCCTATGCGGCGCAGGCCCTCCGCGCCCTGTCTTCGGGTGGCAAGCCGTTCACCGTGGCAGGCCTTGCCCGCGAGGCCGGCGTTCCGGCCGCGCGCACGGAAGCGCTGCAAGCCTTCGTGGATATGGTGGCCGCCGACGGTCATCTGCTGAAGAGCGCGACGGCGGAAGCACCGCTCTACGCCTGGACGAGCGAGGCCTGCCTGCCCGATCCGGAAGCGCTCCGGCGCGACCTCATGCTCGCCCATCCGGCCTACAGTGCCGAAATCGTGGCGCTCGGCCGTGCCGGCGGCGCGCTTGGTGCCTGGCTTTCGGGCGATATCGAGGATTTCCCCGCCGTCGCGATGCCAGAGGCCATGGAGGACACGGCGCCCCGCCGCCTCGTCTACAACCGCATGGCAGCCGAAACGCTCCGCAGCCTCGTCGCCGCCTGGCCGAAGGGCCGTAGCATCCGCGTCGTCGAACTCGGCGGCGCAACCGGTGGCCTCACGGCCTCGGTACTTCCGGTCCTGCCGCCATCGCGCAGCGACTATCTGTTCGTCGATGCCTCGGAGCAGGCGACGACGCGCGCCGGCAACCGCTTTGGCGCCTACCACTTCCTGCGCACATCAGCCATCGCACCGGAAGCCCTTGAAGAAAAAGGCTTCGACATTGCCCTTGCGGCTACCGACGTTCCGGCCGAAGCGCTGTTTTCGACGCTGGCGGCCGGCGGCATCGCCATCCGTCTCGTGGCGCGTCCCGGCCGGGTCGCACGGCTCCTCGATCCGGTGGGCACGCATCGTCCGGTCGAAGCGGTCAAGGCGTCGCTTGCCGCCGCCGGCTTCGATGTCGGTCCGGAACTCTCCGACGCCGCACTTGCCGGCGGTGCCGAAACGCCCTTCGCGCTGCTGATCGCCCGCCGTCCCCAGGCCGTGCAGGCAGTCCCTGCCCCGGCAGCACAGGCCGCACCGGCCGTGCGCGTTCTCGTCACGGGTCCGTCCGAAGCCGGCAATCCTTTCATCCTCGCCCTGAAGGCGGGTCTGGAAGCGGCCGGCCAGACGGTCAGGCTCCGCAGCCTCGACCCGGCCGATCTTTCCGACGAGCGCTTCGCCGCGCTGGTCAAGGAGGAGACGGGTGCGAGCGAGTTCATCCATTTGGCCGGATTTGCAGAGACGTCCGACAATCTGGAAACCATCCTCGATCGCCAGGATATGCGCTGCCTTTCGGCCATCGCATTGTCGCGCGCCATCGAACTTCGACCGCTGGAGGACGCGGATGACTCACCCTCCCCGACACTGACCATCGTCACGCGCGGTGCCTACGCGACGCCCGGCGGGGTCGGGCCGCTCGATCCTTTCCAGGCGACCATTGCCGGCACGGCGCGTGTCATCGCCAATGAGCAGGTCGCCGTCGGCATGCGCCTCATCGACGTGCATGCCGCAGCCGACGATACCACGGCCGCTGCCGTGCTTGCCGAGGCGCTGCTGGCCCGCGACGAGGAAACCGAAACGCTTCTCGTCGATGGCCGCCGCTACGTTCACCGGGTCCGCGAATCCTCGATCGCCGAACAGACGCGCATCGCGAGTTTCGCCGAGACGGCTGGCGCGCGGCCCTTCCGCCTCGACTTCCTGCCCTCGGGCGGCCTCGACTCGCTGCATCTGCGCGAGATCGAACGCCGTGCGCCCGGCGAAGGCGAGATCGAAATTCGTATCCGCGCCGCCGGCCTCAACTTCCGTGACGTGCTCTGGGCCATGGGCATGCTGCCGGAAGAGGCCGTCGAAAAGGGCTTCTCCGGCCCGACCATCGGCATGGAGTGCGCCGGCGAGGTCGTTCGCACCGGTACGGGCGTCACCCACCTGAAACCCGGCGACCGCGTCATCGCCTTTGCCTCCTCCTGCTTTGCAAGCCATGTGACGACGGATGCCGGCAGCGCCGCGCTGATCCCTGAGACGCTGAGCTTCTCCGAGGCGGCAACCATCCCGACCGCCTTCGTGACGGCCTGGTATGCGCTCGATCATCTGGCCCGCATCGAGCCGGGCGAGACTGTCATCATTCATGGCGCGGCCGGCGGCGTCGGTTTGGCCGCGCTGCAGATCGCCAAGCTGAAGGGTGCGACGGTCATCGCGACGGCCGGCGCGGCCGACAAGCAGAAGCTGGTCACCGCCATGGGCGCCGACCATGTCTTCTCGTCCCGCTCGCTGAAATTTGCCGACGACGTGATGCGTCTGACGGGCGGCAAGGGCGTCGATGTTGTGCTGAACTCGCTCGCCGGCGAGGCGATCACCAAGGGTCTTCAGGTGCTGAAGCCCTTCGGCCGCTTCCTCGAAATCGGCAAGCGCGACCTCTACGCCAACAGCCGTATCGGCCTGCGTCCCTTCCGCCAGAACCTCAGCTATTTCGGCATCGACGCCGATACGCTGCTGGTCGAACGACCGAAGCTCGCCGCCCGCGTCTTCGGCGAGGTGATCGCCGCGCTTGAGACGGGCGCGCTTCGCCCGCTCCCGCATCTCGTCACGCCGATCTCGCGCGCCGAGGAAGCCTTCCGCGCCATGCAGCAGGCCCGCCATGTCGGCAAGCTCGTCATCGGCCTCGACGCCGAACCGCACGAGACGCTGCCGATCGTCGCCGCCGGCACGGATGTCGCCCGCAAGGACGGCACCTGGCTGGTCACCGGCGGTCTCGGCGGCTTCGGCCTCGCAACGGCCGAATGGCTGGTGGCGAGCGGCGCACGTTCCCTTGCCCTTCTCAGCCGTCGCGGCGACCAGACTGAGGAGGCCCAGGCAGGCCTCGCCCGCATCCGCGCCGCCGGCGCCAAGGTGCGCGCCTTCGCCGTCGATGTCTCCGATCGCTCCGGCCTCGAAAAGGTTCTAGCCGAGGTTCGCACGAGCATGGCGCCGCTCGTCGGTATTGTGCATTCGGCAGCGCTCATCGAGGATGCACCGCTGATCAAGGTCGATCGGGACCTGATGCACCGGGTGATGTCGGCAAAGATGCTCGGCGCCTGGCACCTGCACGAACTGACGCTGCAGGATCCGCTGGAAGCATTCGTGCTCTACTCGTCCTCGAGCGCCATGGTCGGCAATCCCGGACAGGGCACCTATGTTGCCGCCAACGCCTTCCTCAATGCGCTTGCGGAACTCCGCCGCGTCGAGGGGCTGCCGGCGCTGGCCACCGGCTGGGGCGCCATCAAGGATGCCGGCTTCCTCACCCGCAACCAGCAGGTCGAGGAAATGCTGGAACAGCGCGCCGGCATGGAGGCGAGCCCGACCCGCGTCGTGCTTGGCGAACTCGGCCGTCTCATGGCGGCCGGCGCGACGGCGGTCTCGGCCGCGCAGTTCAACCTGCTGCGTCTCGGCCAGAGCCTGCCCGGCGCCCGCACCCCGCGCTTCTCCATGCTGATCCCCGAGGGCATGCAGATGATGGCGGAAGGCGGAAATTCGATGGCGGAAGCCCTGACCGCGATGGTGGAAGAAGACCGTCGTGCAGCCCTGCTGACGATCGTCAGCGACAATGTCGCTCGCGTCGTCGGCCTGCCGGCCTCGCAGGTCGAACCTGCCAAGCCCCTCTCCGAACTCGGCCTCGACAGCCTCATGGCCGTCGAACTCGCCGAAGCGCTGGAGCAGACGGTCGGCCGCCCGGTGTCGGTCATGCAGATGATCCAGGCGGGCTCCGTCTCAGGCGTCGTCGAGGTGGTGATGCGCGCCTTTGCCGGCGCCCGGACCGGCGAGACGCCTGCCGCAGCGCAGGCGCCTGCCGAGCCCGCAAAGGCCGCCTGACGCATGCAGCAGGCGGGGGGCGACACGGCAGACAACGGTAGCCAGCGGTCCGACATCATCGGGTCGGCCAGCGCAGGTTCGGGCGGTCTCGGAAACGAGGCCGGCCCCGGCCTGTTGCGGCAGGCCGCCCCCATGGTTCTGTCGCGCGCCGGCATCGCCGCCATGGCGATCGTCGACGCACTCATGGTCGCACGCCTCGGATCGAGCGAACTGGCGGCCACCACGCTTGCCGACGGCACTTTCGGCCGCATCGTGGATATCTGCATTTCTGGCCTGCATGCCGCACTGGTGCTGACCGCTGCGGCGCGCCTGCCGGAGAGAACCGCCGAACGCATCGCCGTCTGGCATCGTGCGACGGCCGCAGCCCTGCTCGCCGGCTTTGTCGTTCTGGCCCTGGCACCGTTCGCCGGTGTGCTGCTCGCCGCCTCGGGTCAGGAGGCAGCACTGTCCGCCCGCTCCGGCACCGTCATCCTCATCCTTGCCGCTGGCCTGCCGGCCGGCCTCGTGGCGCTTGCCGCTGCCGTGCATCTGGAAGGTATCGGCCGCGCCGGGCTCGTGGCCCGGTGGATGATCGCGGCCAATCTCGCCAATGCCGGGCTGAACGCCCTGCTGATCGGCGGCTTCGACCCGATCCCGGCGCTGGGTACGGCAGGATCGGCGACAGCGACAACGCTTGTGCGCATCGCGCTTGCCGTGGCACTTGTCATGGCTCTGCGCCGCATCGAAGGACCCGCAGCCTTCCGCAGGGCGCATCAACCTGACAAGGCACGCGCCGCGTCCGGCAGGCGGGATCACCTGAAACTCAGTCTCGGTGCTGCGAGCACGGCCGCCGGCATGCATGCGCTTGGCGTCTGGCTAACCGTCTTCGCCGGCTGGCTTGGCACGGCTGCACTTGCGGCGTTTGCCTCCGGCTGGGTGCTGAACCTGCCCGGCCTGCTGCTTGCCGCCGGCATCGGCGATGCAATCTCCATGCGCGCCGCATCGGCGGCACCCGGACAGGCAACGAAGCGGCTCTGGCGCGATCTCGCGGCGCTCGCCATCGTTCTCGCACCCTTCACGGCTATCCTCTTCTTACTCCCCGGCACCATCGCCACCCACTTCACACCCGACGAGACCCTCGCCGGGCTGATGACGTCGCTCCTGCCGATCAGCGGTCTGGTACTGATGCTCGACGGCATGAGCTACGGTGTCTTTGCCGCCCTTCGCGCCCGCAAGGATATCGGCCTGCCGACGCTGATCCAGGTCGGCTGCATGGTGCTGACCGTCCTGCTCGCCGCCGCCTTCGCCTTCAAGCTCGACCATGGCGTGCTCGGCCTCATGCAGGCAATCATCATCACCAGCCTGCTGCGGCTTACCCTGCTGTTTGCCCGCCTCATCGCCGTCTTCGGCACCCGCCCGTCCCTCGAAACCCTGCCCGCGTGACCGCAATGACCGCTCAGCCGAACCTTTCCCGCATTCCCGCAACCGATGCCGCAGACTGGTTCGGGCTCAGCCACGCCCAGCGCGCGGTGTGGCTCGACATGCGCCTGATCGACGATCCCTCTGCCTATCAGGTCGGCTGCGTCGTGACGTTCGAAAGCGCCATCGATCCGGACCTTGCACGCCAGGCCGTGCGTATGATGGCGGGACGGCACGAGGCGCTGCGCCTGCGGATCGACCGCGACGAACCGCGCCAGCGCATCGAGGCTGCGGGGCGCCCGCCCTTCCGCCTCGTCGATCTCACGGATGAAGCCGATACGGAAGCCGCTGCCCGCGCCCATGTCGAGGCGATGCACCGTCGAGGGTTTGCGCTCGGCGACGAGCCGCTGTTTCGCGTCGATCTCCTGAAGCTTTCGGACAACCGTTTCCAGCTGATGCTTCTCGCCCACCATCTCGTGGCCGATGGCGTGGCACTCGGCATTGCGCAGGCCCACTGGCTGAACGCCTACCGCACGCTCAGCGGCGAAGGCGAGGAGGATGGCGGCGGCACCGACGCGGTCATGCCGCGCTCCACCTATCGCAACGTCGTTGCCGATGACGAGGCCTATGCCGCCTCGCCCCGGCATGCCGAAGACCTCGCCTACTGGACCGCCCGGCTCTCGCCGCTTCCCGGTCTCGTACTGGACGGCCTCGCCGTGCAGGCGACGTCGCCGGACGACCGACAGGCGGCAGACCTCATCCCGCCGCTGCGCTTCGGCGCAACGGAACACGCGGCCCTCGACGCTCTGGCCCGCGCGCTTGGCACGACGACGCACCGCACGCTGCTGGCGGTGATCGCGATCGCGCTTGCGCGCCGTTTCCGCCGCGAGGATTTCACCATCGGCATGGCGCTGCACCGGCGCGAGGCGACGACGCGCTGCACGATCGGCATGCTGGCCGGCATCCTGCCCGTGCGCTGCCGCATCGATCATGGCGCGACGCTCAGACGGGCCATCACGGCATTCGCTGCGGACGCGGAGGCGGATCTGCGCCACCAGCGCCTTCCCGTCGATGCCATCGGCCGGGCCCTTGCCGCCACCGGCGCCTTCGACGAGCGCCCGGAGCGCAACCTCTTCGACGTCGCCGTCACCATCATGCCGGGCCTGCGACGGCCGGCCGTAACGATCGGAAGCCTGCCGGTGACATCAGCGCCGATCCGCGAACGCGAACGCTCGCCGCTCGGCATCTACGTGGACGAGGAGCCGGGCAGCGCCGGCCTGACGATCGGCTTCGGCTACGATCCGGACATCCTGTCATGCGCCGACATGCTCCGCCTGCGCGACGTGCTCGACAACGTCTTCGCTACCCTCCTGGAGGACCCCGATCGCCGCCTCGACACGCTGGACGGTCTGGCCGCCGAAGAACGCGCCGCCCTTGCGGCATGGTCAGCCGGACGGAGCCTCGCTGTGCCCTCCGCAACCCTGCCGGACCTCTTCGAACGCCAGGTGGCGGCCAATCCCGCGGCAATCGCGGCTGTCAGCGACACCGGCCAACTGGATTTCGCCGGCCTCGACCAGGCGGCCAACCGCGTTGCCGCACGGCTTCGCGAACAGGGCATCGTCCCCGGCGATTCGGTGGGCGTGTGCCTGGAGCGGTCGATCGAGAGCATCGCCGCGCTCATCGGCATCCTGAAGGCCGGCGCCGTCTACCTGCCACTCGACCCCGCCTACCCGGCCGAACGGATCGCCGGCATGATCGCCGAAGCCCGCGTCGTGGCGGTCCTGACCGACGCCGCCTGCGAAGCCGTACTGCCCGAAGAGACCCCGCACCTTCTGCTCGCCAATGGCTGGCCTCTGTCAGGACCCGCCACACCGGCCCCCGACCGGAGTGGCCTCAGCGCAGCCTCGCGCGCCTATGTCATCTACACCTCCGGCTCCTCCGGCACGCCAAAGGGTGTCGCCGTCAGCCACGGCGCGCTTGCCAATCTCGCCTTCGCCCGCGTCGACCATGACCCCATCAGTCCCGGCGACCGGGTGCTGGCGGCCATCTCCATCGGGTTCGACGTGTCGCTCGGCCAGTTGCTCACCCCGCTACTGCATGGGGCGGTCGTCGTGGTCGCCGGAGACATCAGAGGCATTTCCGCCGCGACGTTCTGGTCGTTCCTGGTTCGCCACGACGTTACTCATGTCAATTCCGTGCCTTCCCTCTTCGAGGCCATGCTCGCAGACGCTCCGGAGAAGACGGCGCTGAAACAGTTGATGCTCGGCGGCGAACCCCTCTCTTCGGCACTTGCCGCACGGCTTTCGGACAGGCTCGGCATTCCCGTCTGGAACATGTACGGCCCGACCGAGACCTGCATCGACGCGACCGCATGGCGGTTTCCGGATGCCGGTCCAGCCCGCGACGCAATCGACGGACGCGCCCTGCCGATCGGCCGGCCGCTCCCGAACTACACCGGTCATGTGCTCGATACGGCGCTGGCACCGGTCGGCATCGGCATCGAGGGTGAACTGTACATCGGTGGTGCGAGTCTGGCAGAGGGCTATCTGGATCGTCCGGACCTGACCCACGCGGTCTTTGTCGAGCATCCCGTGCTGGGGCGGCTCTACCGCACTGGCGACAGGGCCGCCTGGAACGAGGACGGCACGCTCGGCTTCCTCGGCCGGCGCGATGCGCAGGTGAAGATCCGTGGTATCCGCATCGAGCTCGGCGAGATCGAGGCCTTGCTGCACCAGCATTCCGATGTGGCGCAGGCGGCCGTCATCGCCCGCAGCAAGGGCGGCGCCGAGCCGCGTCTCATCGCCTATGTCGTGCCCGCAATGGTCGAGCAACAGGACGGCGAAGCCCTGCGCGCCCATCTTTCCGCGCACCTGCCGAGCCACATGGTGCCGAGCGCCGTGGTTTTCCTCGCGGCTCTGCCGCTCACCGCAAACGGCAAGCTCGACCAGCGCGCGCTGCCCGATCCGACAGCCGCCGCAAGCGAGGGCGGCACCCCGCCATCGACACCGACGGAAATGATGATTGCGGGCCTCTACGCCAACCTGCTCGGCGTCGGCGACGTCACCACCGCCAGCCACTTCTTCGCCCTTGGCGGCCATTCTCTGATGGCGACGCAGATGGCGACGAAACTGCGCGAGACGATGCAGATTGATCTCTCCTTGCGCATGCTGTTTGAATCGCCCCGGCTTGGCGATCTGGCGGCCCGAATTGATGCGCTGCTCGGCGTACCCGCAGCCGCCGCTGGCGCTGCACGCCTTCTGGCGACATCCGAGCGGCCGTCCCCCCTGCCGCTATCCTTCGAACAAGAACGCCTCTGGTTCCTCGACCGGCTGGAACCGATGAGCGCGGCCTACAACATCCCGGTCGTGCTCAGACTGGACGGAGCGCTCGACGTCGCGGCCCTTACCAGCGCCTTCGACACGATCGTGGCACGGCACGAGAGCCTGCGAACCGGCTTTGCCGAGATAGATGGCATGCCCGTTCAGGTCATCCACGACGACCGCCGCATGCGCCTCACCATCGATGAGCCCGCCGATGCAGGCGCAATCCACGTAGCGATTGAGGCCGAAGCCATCCGGCCGTTCGATCTCAGCCGCGATTGCCTGATCCGCGCCAGACTGCTGACCGCCGGCCCTCAGAGCCACCTGCTCGTCTTTGTCACCCATCACATCGTCTCGGACGGCCTTTCGGCAGGCATCCTGATGCGTGAGCTCTCGGCTGCCTACGCTGCATTTGCAGGCGGCGAGACACCCGATCTGCCGGCACTCCCCGTCCAGTATGCCGACTACGTGCTGTGGCAGCGCAAGACACTGACCGACGAAGCCGTCGCCAGCGAAGCCGAGCATTGGCGCGGCGCGCTCGCCGGTGCACCGGATGCCCTTGCGCTTCCGCTCGACCGGCCCCGCCCGGCCGTGCGCCGCAGCGCGGGCGCCAGCATCCCGCTCAGCCTGCCGCCCGAAGCGGCCGCCGCCGTCGCAACATTTGCCCGCACCGCCGGGACGACGCCCTTCATCGTGCTCGCCGCAGCCTGGAGCGCGCTGATGGGCCGCTGGTCCGGGCAGGACGACATCGTCTTCGGTGCGCCTGCCGCCAATCGCGGCGCGCCGGAACTCGAAGGCATTGTCGGCTTCCTCGTCAACACCATGGTCCTGCGCGCCGATCTTTCCGGCGCACCAGGCCTCAAGACGCTGGCCGAACGGCTGACGGCACGCATGGGCGAGGCCTTCGCCCATACCGACCTGCCCTTCGAAAAGCTGGTAGATGCGCTAAACCCGCCGCGCCAGCCCGGCCTGCATCCGGTGTTCCAGACCATGGTGGCGCTCCAGCCTGCCATACCCTCGCATTTCGCCTTCGGCGATCTGACGGCACATGCCGTTCCGCTTCCCGAGGCGACCGCAAAATTCGATCTCACGCTGGTGCTGACGGAGAGAGAAAACGGCTTCTCCGGCGCGATTGCCTATGCGACGGACATTTTCGAGCGCGCGACGGTCGCACGCATGGCCGCGCATTACGTCACTCTGCTGTCCGCCGCGCTGAAGGCGCCGGACGTCAGCGTCCACCGCCTGCCGCTGCTGAGCCAGGAGGAGCGCGCCGCTCTCATAGCGCTTGGGACCGGCGAAAGTCGCACCGTGGACCGCCTACCGATACCGGCACTCTTCGCGCGCCATGTCTCGGCACAACCGGATGCCTTAGCCGTCATCCATGGTTCTCGCTCGCTGACCTTCGCGGCGCTGAACCGAAAGGCCAATCGCCTCGCCCATCGGCTGATCAGTCTCGGTGTCGCCCCCGGTCAGCCCGTCGCCGTCATCGTCGGGCGCAACGAGCGCCTGCCGGTTGCGGCCCTCGCGGTCATGAAGGCCGGCGGCGTCTATATGCCGCTCGATCCGGGCAATCCCGCCGAGCGCATAGCGGGCGTCTTCGAGACCGCCGATCCCGCCACGATCATCACGGACAAGGCCAGCGCCACCCATCTGCCGTCAGCAGGGACGAGCGCGCGCCCTGTCATCGACCTCGACGCCTTCGACTGGGAGGACGGGCCGGATCACGATCCGGTCGAGAGCGCCGGACTTATCGCCATCACCGCCGCCGACCCGGCCTACATCATCCACACCTCCGGCTCGACCGGTCGCCCCAAGGGCGTGGTCGTCAGCCATGGCGCGCTGGTCAGCCTTGCAGAGGCCCGTCTCGCGCACGACCCGATCGGGTCCGGCGACCGGGTCGCCGCAACGCTGTCGATCGGCTTCGACGTCTCGATCGGCCAGATCGTCACGCCGCTGCTGGCGGGCGCCACCGTCGTCGTCATGGATGACCCGGCCGGCCTTTCGGGTGCGGAGTTCTGGGCAGCGCTTGCCCGCGACGGCGTCACGCACATGAATTTCAGCCCCACCTTCCTGGATGCGGCGGTCGAGGCGCCCGTGCCGCCGGGTCTGGCGCTCAGGCGCCTGATGCTGGGGGGCGAGGCCTTCCAGACGGCCGTCGCGCGGCGCATTGCCGCTGCCCTGCCCGGTGTCGAGATCTTCAACATGTACGGTCCCTCGGAAACCGTGATCGATGCGACCGCCTATCGTTTCCGGGGCACGGAGACGGCAGCGACGCTGCCGATCGGTCGGCCGCTTCCCAACTACCGCGTGCTGATCCTCGATGCGGCGTTGGAACCCGTTCCACACGGCATCACGGGTGAGATCTACATCGGCGGCGCGAGCGTCGCTGAAGGCTATCTCGGCCGCGCGAAGGAAACCGCCGCCCGCTTCCTGCCCGACCCGTTCGGTGGACCGGACGACCGATTCTACCGGACCGGCGACCTCGCGCGCTGGAGCGCTGACGGGGCCATCGAGTTCATCGGTCGCGCCGACAGCCAGGTGAAGATCCGTGGCCATCGCATCGAACTCGACGAGATCGCCGCTGCCCTGCGCGCCTATCCCGCCGTCCGATCCGCTGCCGTCGTGACCGCGAAACGCAGCCAGGAGACGGTTCTCGTGGCCTATGCCGTCACGGATGGCTCAGCGGAGGCCACTGCGAACTGGCGTGCGCATCTTGCCGCGCGCCTTCCGGCCTATATGGTGCCCGTGGCTCTGGTTGCCGTCGATGCCCTGCCGATGACGGTGAACGGCAAGCTCGATGTCGCCGCCCTGCCGGCTGCCGACCTTGCGTCGGACGCCGAACCCGCGACACCGCCACGCGACGACCTCGACGCTACGCTGCTCGGCCTGTGGCGCGAGCTGCTCGGTCTTGATGGTCTCGGCATCGACCACAACTTCTTCGCCGCCGGCGGCCATTCGCTACAGGCGCTCCGGCTTTCTGCCAGCGTCAAGAAGAACCTCGGCATCGACCTCCCCGTCGCGGCCCTCTACCGCGCCCAGACCGTCAGGACGCTTGCCGATGACATCCGCTCGGGCAAGGCGCTGAAAGCGGGCGGGCCGCTGATCAAGCTCGGCGATGGCCCCGGCCGCCCCGTGTTCTGCTTCCATCCCGTCGGCGGCGCGCCCTTCGGCTACTTGGGGATCGCCGACCTGCTGTCCGGCAAACGTCCCGTCTACGGCATCCAGGCGACCGGTCTCGATGCCGGCGAGAGCGTGGCCGAAAGCCTTGATGCGATGGTTGAGAGCTACATGGCGGCCATCCGTACCTGCCAGCCGCAAGGCCCTTACGCGCTGATCGGCCATTCCTTCGGCGGTCTCCTCGCCTTCGAGATCACCCGCCGGCTGGAAGCCATGGGCGAGACGGTTGAGCGTCTGGTGATGATCGATACCTCGCCCGCAGGTGAAGCCTGGAACATGGAGATGGCTGAGCACACCGCTGCCCGCATCGTCCGCCTCGAACGCGACCGCGCCGGCTCCGACGCCCCGATCGACCCGGCTCAGGAGCAGCGGGTGACGGCTGTCGTCGCCAACAACATGCGGCTCTCCCACTCCTATGCTCCGCAGCCGGTCGAAACCCCACTCGTCTACCTGCGGGTGCGCCGTGGCGAGCTTCCGCCGGACCCGTCCCGCGAAGCCTACTGGACAACGAAATCCGCTCGGCCCGATCTCCAGGCCCCGTGGGACGTCGATCATTTCGCCGTTCTGAACCGCGACAATGCCGCAACGCTTGCTCGGTTCTTCCATTGAAGGGCTTGGCGCGCGAACGCGAACGGGCGTCGCCCATGCAACGGTCTTGAATTCTGCGAGCGACGGCGTTATTTTTCAGGAGTCCTTACGATGGCGTAAACCGCCGGAAGCTCTTCGCTCAGACTAGGGATTGAACCTGCGCGTAAGCTCGCCAGCCCGTACGGGTTTTCCCTATCTTAAGCGTGATGGTGATCGGGATGAATCCCATAACCGTCACTCCTGTTCGAGAGCAAAGCCTTTGCCTCGGTCTGGGCGGCTCATCCTCCCTGACGAGCCGGATGGCTCGACGCACGCGGCTTCTACCCTCGATTGGAGAGGTGTAGTATGTTGGTGAGCGGGCGTCAGCTTTCTGAAACCCGATGGCGATGAAAAACGTCAGGAGGACACCGCCGCGAGCACCCGGCCACAATCGGGGCGCCGGACGGGCATCAATAGTCGAATGCCCTATTCGTCGCGGCGTGCGAGCTTGCGGATGGCGCCCGTCTGCGTGGGATCGACAAGGGTGGGCGCGGAGGCGAAGGGGCAGGTACGGGCCGCGTCTTCGGGCTTGTGGCCCGGCACGCAGCTTTCCTCTTCGATCATGTCGATGGGGTCGATATCCTGAAAAAGTGCCAGGGTCTCCGGCGACGCCTGAAGGGTGCCGCGCAGCTCCGGCTTAATCGTCGTCGGCGCCGACGAGACGTCGATGAGCACATCGACCCGCAGGTTGATAGGGACTACGATGTTTTCCGGCAGCGCGACGATGACGTCGAGGACGCGCGTGTCGCGCTTTTCAGTCGGACCTTCCGCCGTGATTGTCTTGGCACCGAGCCGGGGGCTGATCCGCTGCACGGTACCGGTGAGCTTGCGTTCGCCAAAGGCCGCCGCCGAGATCGTCGCCGTCTGACCGACCGCGAGGGCCGCGATATCGGCCTCGTCGATCTGGGTTCGGACGATTAGGCGGGATATGTCGGCAATCTGCATGACCGAAGCGGCCGCCTGCGAGGTAATGGCTTCGCCCGGTTCGCGGTAGCGACGCAGGACGATGCCGTCGATCGGCGCACGCACATAGGATTTCTCGACGGCAGCGCGGGCTTCGGCAAGCTGGTTTTCGGCAAGGGCCACCTCGCCGCGCGCGGCATCGACCTCTTCGGGCCGCGAGCCGTCGCGCAGGATCAGCAGCGCCTGGATCGCGGAGGCCCGCCGCTCGCGGCTGGCCGATAGGGAGCTCGCCACCTGGTTCACTTCCTCGCGCGAAACGGCACCCTGGGCTGCCAGGGTGCGGCGACGTTCGAACTGCAGGTTGAGGAGCTTCAGATTGCTTTCCTCTTCCCGCACCTGGGCCTCCGCCTGGAGGATTTCCTGCTGGCGCGGCCCCTTTTCGATCATGGCAAGCTGGGCGCGTTTGATCTGCAGCGTCGCTTCGGCCTGCGCAACACGGGCTTTAAGGTCGTCGTTGAAAAGCTCTGCTAGCACCTGCCCCCGCCTGACGCGGTCGCCTTCGTCGGCGAGGACGGAGGCGAGCACGCCGACCATACCCGACGCGACGTCCGTCGCACCCGTCAGGGGTTCGACGACACCGAGGCCCGCGACGATACGCGCCGCTTCCTCGCCGTCTCCCTGGGCGAACAGCGGATCGACCGGTACTGTCGTGCCGGTGACGACGGGATTGATCGCGATGCCGGGCCTGGCCGGCGCGTCCTGAAAGAGGGCGATCGCCGTCGCCGTGGTGACGAAGAAGACGGCGAAGCTCGCCGAGGTCCGGGACGCAGTGAAAATCAACGCAAACTCCTACTCTCGCCCGGCGCCGCCGCGCGCACCGTTCCAGCTTCGGATACGACAAGACCGTCTTCTATCGTGATCGCGCGATCGACGAGGTTTTCCACGCGCTGGTCGTGTGAGACGAGCACCACCACACGATTCTTCTCCCGGGCCAGCCGGCGGAAAGCATCCACAACCATTGCCCCCGTCACCCCGTCGAGCGCCGCCGTCGGCTCGTCCGCCAGGATGACGTCGGGTTCGTTCATCAGTGCGCGCGCCACCGCGACACGCTGGCGCTGGCCGCCGGAAAGCTGCCCCGGCTTGTGTTCGGCACGGTCGGCGAGGCCGACTTCGGCGAGCAGATCGCGCGCGCGCCGCTCTGCGCTGCGGCGGTCCACGCCGCGAATATCAAGGGGAATGGCGACGTTTTCCCATGCCGTGAGGGTTGGGAAAAGATTGAAGAACTGGAAGACGAAGCCGATGCGCGACAGACGCAACTGGCGCAAGTCTTTCTCCGACGCATTTTCCGTCGTCTCGCCGCAGATCGTCACCCGGCCCTTGTCCGGCACCTTGAGCGCACCCATCAATTGAAGCAGGGTGGTCTTGCCGCTGCCGGAGGGGCCGCGCACCATCAGCACCTCGCCGGGTTCGGCAACGAGCGACACGCCGCGCAGCGCATATGTGCCCGTTTCGCCCTTGCCATACCAGAGGTGAGCGTTTTCCACGCGGATGGAGCGATCGAAACCGGTCATCGGAACACACTCGTCGGATCGATCGTCATCAGCTTGCGGATGGCGACGAGGGCGGAGAGGCAGCACATCACCAAGGCGGCAATTCCCAGCCCGACCAGCGCGGTGGGCGGCAGGAGAATGGCAGCCGGCGAATTGCGCGCAAGTAACGCAACGACGCTCGCAATGACGGCGGCGATCGCATAACCGACGCCGCCGCAGATCAGCGCCTGCTTCAGCACGATCGCATTGAGGTAGCCATGGCCCGCCCCGATGGCCGCCAGCGTCGCATATTCGCCGATCCGCTCCAGCGTCGCGGCGTAGAGTGTCTGGGCAAGAATGACGACGCCGACCACGGCGCCGAGCGAGGCGCCCAAGAGCAGGGCGGTGCCGGCACCGGTGGTGAAAATCCAGTAATTGCGGGACTTGTCGGCAAAGGCGCTCGCGGTCATGATGTCGGTATCGGGCGAGGTTGCTTGCAGGCGCGCGACGAGGTCGCCGATCGCCACGCCCGGCGCCGCCTTCACCAAAACATAGCTCGCATCGCCATCCTGCACATCCGTGTAGCGCAGCGCATTGTTGTAGGTCGTGAACACGTAGGGCGCCTGCGTGAAGGTGCGTGCGCCTTCCGTGAAGCCCGCGACGACAGCCTTGCGACCGTTGATCTCAACCCGGTCGCCGATCTTGGACACGCCGAGTTTGCCGGCGTAAAGGCGGTCGATCATGACCGCGCTCGGCGCGGAAAGGTCCGCGACATCCCCCTCGACGACGTTCCAGGGGCCGGCCATGCGAGTCTGCGGGTCGAAGCCGACGATGATGACGAGCTGCGCGCCGCCTTGCGGACGCCTCCAGGAAACGAAGCGCACGATATGGCGGCTGACGGTTTCCACGCCGTCGGTCTTCAGCGCTCGGAACACACTGCGCTGCGGCTGGAGCGAGGACTGGTCGACATTCGTCGTGCCGCGCGGCACCATCCAGATGTCGGCGCGCGCATTGTCGACGAGCCCGGCCGTGGTAACGGAGAAGCCGAGCAGCATGCCCATCTGGATCGCCATGAGCACGACGGCGAAGACAACGCCGATCAGGGTCGCGATGAAGCGAACCGGCTCATGCACGAGATTGCGCCAGGCAATCAGGGTGGTCATGCGAGGACACGCTCCGCAGGTTGGCGACCGGCCGTCTTGCAGGCTGACTGACGGCCTGCGCTCGCCCCACCGTGGTTGGGCAACGCCTGCCAGCCGAGAGCCTCCGGCCGTCTTCTTCAACCAAGGAATATGAGAGTATGGTAAACAAAGACATAATCGCGCCGCCACGCGGAGGCTCTCGGCGATCCCTTCGCGGCGGCAGATTGCTGCAATGCTGTCCTCGCCGCGAAGGCCCTCCAGCACAATACGGATTTTGTCCTCGGCCGAATGATGCTTGCGCGTGGGGCGGCGGATGTCCTTGATCGTCTTCTCGGCCGTCGATTTCTGTGGCCCGGAGATTTTTGTCTCATCTTCGCTTCCTGGCGTCACGACACGAAAGTATCCAATCTGTCCGACATTTCAGAACAGAGTGAGAACTCTGTTCTGAAGGCATCAAATTTGAAAGAGTTTTCGTACCAACTCCGGTGATTCAGCCGTGCCGTCTGCTGCAAGAGGCAGAAAGTGTTGTGTCTGCCATTGCTGCGTTCGTATCGCGTCCTTCAGCGTTGGTGCGCGGATCGTTAATGGCGGTGTCGTAGGCGATCGGCCATCGCAATTATTGGTCTCTCCCACAACGATGCCTTTCAAACACAACGCGTCCCGCCGCCATCGTATCGGCAAGATGAAGTTCAAAGTGACGAATTGGGCGGAGTATGAGGCAGGACTTCGTCGGTGCGGTAGCCTGACACTTTGGGTGACGCCGGAGGCGTTGTCATCATGGCAGGCGCCGAAGCGGATGACGCGCGGTGGACAGCCCCGCTATTCCGACCTGGCGATTGAGACTGCCCTGACCCTGGGACTTATGTTCGGCCTGCGGCTGCGCCAGACGGAGGATTTGCTGACATCGCTACTGAAACTGATGGGCCTGGATCTCGCCGTTCCCGATCACACGACACTGAGCCGTCGGGCCAGTAAGCGGAGAGTTCCGGACAAGCGGCCAGGTGATCGTGTCCCTGAGAACGGGCCTATCCACGTCATGATCGATGGTCCCGGTAGGGACGATGGTTGCCCATCGCCCCCCGGCCAGATCCGTACGTGCGGCACTACCGCATACGGCTCCTATCGGATGTTGTGACGGTGAACCGAGCATCTGGATGCGGGTGCAACAGACGACATGGCGGCAGGTATTTGCGAAGCAGCCTTTGGAATCGATCCCAAGGCAGCCGGTGTCTCTGGCTTCGACGCATCAAAGCGTGTCGCCAGGCGCGACCAACTTCCCAGCGGAGCCCTCCCAATCTTCTCAGATTGTCGGGCACCGCATGGTAGTTCAAATACCCCTGCAACACTTGCCTTAGCCACCGACCTACTATTGCCACTGGTTCATGGCGCCGTCGCATTAGCGTTTCCCGAATGGCCGTCAGCGTCGTGCGCATTCGCTTCTTGATTGTCAGACGGACAATCTTGAAGCCTCCATCATTGCGCCGCCTGCCGCAGCAGTGCGTGAATTCCAGAAAGTCGAAGGTCTCTGGCTTGCGGATACCACGTTCCCGGCATTGTCGCGCGGCATACCGCCCGAAGCGAATCAGCCGCGTCTTCTCCGGGTGTAGTTGCAAGCCGAACTGAGCGAGCCGCTCCCGCAATGCTTGCAGAAAGCGCTGCGCCTCTCCTTCGTACTGGAACCCGTGTCACGCTGTCGTCGGCATAACGGACAATGATCACGTCGCCTTTGGCATGTCGAGTACGCCATTGCTGGACCCATAAATCCAATGCGTAATGCAGATAGATATTCGATAGCACGGGGCTAATTACAGATCCTTGGGGAGTTCCTCGCGTCGATGCCACGCGGCGGCCATCCTCAATCGTGCCCGCTTTCAACCATTTGTAGATCAGACGTATCAGCCGGCGGTCACCAACTCGATGCGACAGGAAACGGAGCATCCACTCGTGATCGATTTCATCGTAAAACGAGCGAATATCCGCGTCCAATATCCAGTTGATCTTCCGTTTGTCGATCCCAACCCACAAGGCGTCCAGCGCGTCATGCTGTCCCCTTCCTTGTCGGAACCCATATGAGAAGCCCAGGAAGTCCTGCTCATAGATCGCGTTCAGGACCGTGGTAACGGCCATCTGCACGACTTTTTCTTCCAGCGCTGCAATGCCGAGTGGACGGAGTCTTCCGTCATTCTTCGGAATGTAGACCCGTCGAGAGGGTTGTGCACGATATGCACCGGATTGTATCTCCCGGTGCAGTTCGTGCACACGCCCGTCGAGGGTCTTCTCATAGTCGTACCACGTCACGCCATCCACACCGCTCGCCGCCTGCTTGCGAAGCGCATGGAAGCTCTTCACCAATAGCGCCGGAGTGATGTGGTGCATCAGCGCCGTGAAACGCATCTTCGGGTTCCGCTTGGCGGCTTCCCGTACACCTTCGATCCCCATCGAAGCGTGTTTTAACCGGCTCTGTGTCCGGCACGCTGGAGTCTCAAAGGCGTTCCCTCCGATTACACCCCTTCCCTCCATTGCCTCCGCAGGATCATCTCCTTTGTTCGGCAACTTCTGCGGTACTATGGACGTATCCGACTTCTCATAAGCGTTGACGACTGGATTGTGGTCAACGACCTTCCCAGTCCCGTCCAGTCCTTTCGCACTGGACACTGATGAGATCTCGCTGCTTCCGTATGAAAGACTTCCCGGCATGCACAGGGTCTCCGACCGCGCGGGATCGGGGCATGGCTTGCGATTGACGCCATGCACCGTGTTGCCTTCCGCTTCGCTTAACAGCGTCGGCATCCCGAATTGATCATTTCGCGGCTCAATGGCCGGCCTGCCGGTTTCCCCTGTCAACGCTTCGACGCACACCTCGCGATGTGCCCCGCATGACTCGGGGTCAGAGTGATTCGCCACTTCTTCTCCGTGTTGAACTTTCATCAACTATCTTTCATCGGCTTTGCAGCCGCACTAAGCGCGATTTTCAGGTCTTGCCGCAGAGATGGGTTTAGCAGGCTTGTGTCCATTACGGAGGTTATGGACACAAGCGTGGCGCGGCTGTTGGACTTGCCTCGGAAAAGTGGAGAGGCATTTTCAGATCAAGCGGCCAGTCTCTCGAACTGTGCGGGGCTTAGGTAGTTAAGCGCCGAGTGCCGACGGGTGGGATTGTAGAAGCCATCGATATAGCGGGCAATGGCATTTTCGGCCTGGTTTCGGGTTTGATAGATCGTCCTCCAGATCAGCTATGATTTCAACGTCTTGAAGAACGTTTCGACCATGGCGTTATCATAGCAATTTCCCTTTCCCGACATTGAGATCAAAATGCCTTTGCTGCGCAGGAGCGCCTGATAGTCGATAGAACAATATTGACTACCACGATCGGAATGATGGACCAGGCCAGGCTTTGGACGCCGCATGACAATGGCCTTGCGAAGAGCATTGAGTGCCAGTTCGCGGTGCAGCCGGTCACCCACAGCCCAGCCGACGACGCGGCGAGAGAACAGGTCGATGACGACGGAAAGATACAGCCAACCCTCGCGGGTCCATAGTGGAGTAAGAAGCGCGGATGCGCTTCTCCTCCCCGAACCGTACGTGCACCTTTCAGCGCATACGGCTCTCTATTCAAGCTTGGCCCATGGCCATAGCAACGTCATGGTAGTGCGACGTAACGGTACTGCGGTCTTCAAGCCGGAAGATGTATGGGTTTCCCTCCGGATTGCGCCACCGCAATTGCGCCTTGGGGCTTGAGACAAGCCGTTGCAGCGCTTTCCCGACAGGGTCGCCGCGTTCATTGCGACCAAACACGAGCCAGGTTTTGGCCTTGCCCAATTCCGGGACCCTGAACCATTTCCGCATCAAGGGTTTGATGCGAGATCGGTACTTGTGTCCCAGCCAATGCGCCAGTTTCCAAAACACGACATGGTCGATGCGCCGGAAGACGTACGCCGTGAAGTCGGTGAACTTGTAGAACGCCGCCCATCCCGCCAATTGGCGGTTCAGGTCGGCGATCATGTCGACCGTGCTGACACTATGATTACCGGAAAGGGTTTCGGTGAGCTTGCGGACAAACCCCTTGGCCTTTTCCTTGGGTATCGTCGTGACGATGGACATCCGTCCATGCGCCCCACGCTTGCGGATGATCCGGTGCCCCAGAAAGACGAAGCCGTCATTGACGTGTGTGACATGGGTCTTTTCCATGTTCAGCGTCAACTTCAACTCACCTTCCAGAAACGCCCGGCATTCTTCGCGGATTTCCTCTGCCTGAGCTCTGGTTCCTTTTACGATCACGACAAAGTCGTCAGCGTATCGGCAATAGGCAACAGCCGGTTTCCATTGCCGGTTCTCGCGAACCGTGATGGGGCGGCCCTGCTGGATGCCGAAGTTCCATGCCCAGCGATCCTTGCGGGCCTTCTTGTTCAGGTATTTCGCCTCCAGCCAGATATCAAACTCGTGGAGCATGATGTTGGACAGGAGCGGTGACAGAACGCCACCTTGCGGGACACCCTCGCTTGAGGCCGTAAACAGGCCACGGTCGATGTGGCCTGCTTTCAAGAACCGATAGAGTAGATCGACGAACCGTCCGTCCTGCACACGTCGCCGCACGCATTTCAGAAGCAGCCGGTGATGGACCGTGTCGAAGTAGCTGGCCAAATCACCTTCGATGATCCAGCGGCCCCTCGTCGTGTCGGCACCATCCTGAAGCTGTATCCTCACGGTGCGGACGGCATGATGCACGCTCCGTTCCGGCCGGAAGCCATAGGATAAACGATGGAAATCGCTCTCCCAGATTGGCTCCATGGCCATCAGCATGGCGCGTTGGACAATGCGATCCGTCAGGGTCGGAATACCCAGTGGTCGTAGCTTGCCGTTTGATTTCGGGATATAGATGCGCTTGACCGGCTGGGGGCGATAGGTCTCCTCCAGCAGGCTTGTCCGCAGGTCGTCCAGATGCTGATCCAGTTTGACCTGAAGCCTTTGCTTATCCATTCCGTCGATGCCCGGCGTTCGTGCGCCGCTTGACGCCAGAACCATCCGAGCAGCCTCGGCAAGCCATTCCCTATTGGCAATCAGCCGAAGAAGCCGATCAAACCGTCGGTTTGGATCGCTCTCGGCCCATGTTGCGAGCTTGTGCTGCATTTCACTGATTATCAAAGGTCTTCACCTCGCTTGGTCAGATAGTTTGCACTTCAAGCAGTTTGAACTGTTCCCCTTCGCCATGTGATGGGCTTTCCCCATCCCGAACTACTACGAGAACTCCGCCAACATGATGGACATCAGGGTCAACTCCCTTGCGACGCAATACTTCGTTATCATTCCATCATGCCTTCCCTCGTTCATATGCTGGACGTCAGCGTATTGGTGAGGTTGCCGGTCGCAGTCTTTTCCCTTGCGTTCCGCAAGTCGATGCCGATGCCATGGTCTGGCTGCATTCTCCCCATGACCCCATGCGGGCGACCTACATATACGCCCGTATTCGGATGCCGCCGACTTACGTGTCCGGCAGCTTCATCAGCATTCCGCCTGTTAAGCCGTGTAGGCGAAGGCGACATTTCAGCCCTCAGATGCGGGTTAACCGGTTCGTGTTCCTCAACCTTCCAATACTTCAGCCTAGGGAACCATCTCGGCGTAACGGCTTCGCCTCAATCCCCTTTACCTGCGGGCTACGTCACCCTGCCAGTTGACGGCAAGTCACCGCCGCTTGGGCTCATGCCCCCCTCGCAGCAGGGAGCAGGCAAGTCTTCACATCCTCCCTTCTCTTTGCATTCCAGTCATATGCCTCCCCGATTGGGGCGAGGCGCACCGTAGGGAATATCAACACCCCATTTCTGATTGGGGCCGATTGCGGCGAAGTCCTGATCGATGATGTTGGGTGCAATCGGGACAGCATGCTGGCTGTCGGTCGTGCGCTTGAACCGACGCTTCTGCCGGGCATGCAGGCGATTGTCTCGCATCAGCCGTGCTGTGCGCCTCCGACCAATGGCAAAGCCACTGTCCTGCAATTCCCGCGTCATGCGTGGGCTGCCATAGGTCTCGTGAGACAGCGCATAGGCCGAGCGCAGATGCGCGAGCATCACCATGTCCTCGCGCTGCCGACGACTTGCTGCCCGGTCTTTCCAAGCGAAATAGCCACTCTGGCTGACGCCCAAAACTTTGCAGAGGCGGTGTGCGGGGAATTCATCTTTCGCCTCGTCGATGAAACGGAACTTCATCGACTTCCCTCCTTGGCGAAAAAAGTCGCGGCACGCTTCAGTATCTCACGTTCCTGCCGAAGGATTTCGTTCTCCCTGCGCAACCGTTTCAACTCGACCGCCATGTCCTCGGTGGCAGCGGATACCGCCGGCGCATCCATCGCCCGATCACGGCTACGGCCGATCCAGCGCACCAGCGTCGATAGGCCGACGCCCAGGTCCTGTGCGATCTCACGCTGAGTCCGCCCGCTCGTCTGCGCCAGCCGCACCGCTTCGGTCTCAAATTCCTTCGTAAAATTCTTCTGCTTCGGCATTCCGGTTTCCTTTCAACTCAAGAAAACCTCTCCACTTTTCCGAGGCAAGTCCAAAGAATGCCGGGCGTTTCTGGAAGGTGAGTTGAAGTTGACGCTGAACATGGAAAAGACCCATGTCACACACGTCAATGACGGCTTCGTCTTTCTGGGGCACCGGATCATCCGCAAGCGTGGGGCGCATGGACGGATGTCCATCGTCACGACGATACCCAAGGAAAAGGCCAAGGGGTTTGTCCGCAAGCTCACCGAAACCCTTTCCGGCAATCATAGTGTCAGCACGGTCGACATGATCGCCGGCCTAAACCGCCAATTGGCGGGATGGGCGGCGTTCTACAAGTTCACCGACTTCACGGCGTATGTCTTCCGGCGCATCGACCATGTCGTGTTCTGGAAAATGGCGCATTGGCTGGGACACAAGTACCGATCCCGCATCAAACCATTGATGCGGAAATGGTTCAGGGTCCCGGAATTGGGCAAGGCGAAAACCTGGCTCGTGTTTGGTCGCAATGAACGCGGCGACCCTGTCGGGAAAGCGCTGCAACGGCTTGTCTCAAGCCCCAAGGCGCAATTGCGGTGGCGCAATCCGGAGGGAAACCCATACATCTTCCGGCTTGAAGACCGCAGTACCGTCACGTCGCACTACCATGACGTTGTTATGGCCATGGGCCAAACTTGAATAGAGAGCCGTATGCGCTGAAAGGTGCACGTACGGTTCGGGGAGGAGAAGCGCATCCGCGCTTCTTACTCCACTGGCGACCTGGCAGGGCTTCGTCTATGTGGCCTTTGTAATCGATGCCTTCGCCCGCCGTATCGTTGGCTGGCGGGCCAGCCGAACGGCGCACGCGGGATTCGTCCTCGATGCTCTCAACCAAGCGCTTCATGATCGGCGGCCCGTCAAACGTGGCGGGCTGGTTCATCATTCCGATCGTGGCTCGCAATATGTGTCCATTCGCTATTCCGAACGGCTGGCGGAGGCGGGCATCGAGCCGTCTGTCGGAAGCGTCGGCGACAGTTACGACCATGCTCTCGCAGAAACGATCAACGGTCTTTACAAGGCCGAGGTCATCCATCGCCGGGGACCATGGCGCAACTTCGAAGCCGTGGAGTTCGCCACCCTCGAATGGGCCGACTTCCGTAATGGGGCGGTGGTGTCAAGTACCCTGATCTCATACGTATGCAACACGATGCGGTTGACCGCCCGCGGGCCAGTGAATCCTCTGCTGCGGCGAGCGCGGGTTGCTGGTTTCCAAGTCATCTTCCCTAGCCGGGATGGTGCTTCCGTCCGTGGTCGGCGCTATAGCCGCCACACCATGCCTGGTCCAAGAGCGGTTCCCGCGCGCCCATCTGGTTCGCGTGCTCGAAGCTATGCTCGGCTACGGTCGACCCATCGGCGTCATCGGGTACCGCGTCCCGGCGAGGGACCTCGAAGACCCAGCGCTACACGCGCCGCCTGTTAAATCTTCCTGGTAGAACTCTAACGGTGAAGAGCAACTACGCTGCGGCGGCCACGGCAGCCTCGCGGGTGAAGCAAAATACCTTTCCGTCTCTCCACATCCGGTGCAATACCACGCCGATACGCCGTGCCAGTCCAACCGTCGCACGCTTCTTTCCGCGGCGCTGGGCTACCTTCCACGCCCAGGCTGTCAGCCAGTTGGGTTGGCCGCGGTTCAGCATCACCGTGGCAGCCTGATAGAGAGCCGTTCTGAGGCCGGCGTCTCCGGCCAGCGTGATCTGGCCGATGACATCTCGCTCACCGGACTGGTTGCGCCTCGGTGTCAAACCCGCCCAGGGGCCGACATCCTTCGAAGAGCGGAAGCGATCGGGATCATCAATGGCACAGCGCACAGTCAGCGCAACGATTGCTCCGACACCCGGCATGCTCATCATAAGTCGACAAATGGGATCGGCCTTAGCCAAATCGCGCAGCTGTTTCTCCAGTCTGGCCAACTCATTACGCAACTCCATACGAGCCCGCAGGATTGGAGCCGCCGCTGCTTCGAGCATCAGATTGCCCTCAATCAGCTCGCGGATACGAGCCTCGAAGCCCCCTTTGCCGACCTGTCCAATCTTTAACCCGAAGTTGCGTAGAACGCCTCGCAGCGACAGTTCGAGATCGATGGCCGACTGTTGAATTGCTTTACGCGCGGTCAGTATTGCCCGCATCTCCTGAGCCGAGACAGATTTGCAATGCACGGGGCGGAACCAACCCATTTGCAGAAGTCGGGCTATACCCTCAGCGTCACGGCGGTCCGTCTTGATCGGCATCGCCTTCAAAGCGCCCTTCACTTGCCTCGTTTCCATCAACACGACCTCGAAGCCAGCCTCGGTAAGGGGCTTATAAAGCCATTGTGACAACGGACCGGCTTCCAGTCCCACAACGACCACGGTCCCCGACAAATTGCGCAGAAACGAAGCTAACGCCTCTGGCTCGGTCTCAACCTTGCTTTCTTTCGCTACCTTAGTTCGCCCTGAAAAATCCAAAAACTCTTTTGTTTTCAGGGATTCCCAAGGAGATTGAAGTATAGGAAACTGCAGGAAATCAGGTTCCGATGCTCGATTTTCCGGGGTTTTTGCGATGCGCCCGACACGCCCTTCTTCCGGCAGACATGATCTCTTCCGCGAACGTCTGGATGCGATGATCAACATGAGCCACCCCTTGGTGAAGCTGTCGAAGGTGATGGACTGGTCGCGCTTCGATGTGGCGTTCGGTGGCTTTTATCGGCCCGTTGGTAGACCGGCGAAGCCGACACGGCTGATGGTCGGCCTGCATTATCTCAAGCACGTGCACGACCTGTCGGACGAGGAGACGGTCGAGCGTTGGGTGGAAAATCCCTATTGGCAGTATTTTTGGGGCTTCGAGTTCTTCCAGACCGAGTTTCCGATCGATCCCAGCACCATGACGCGCTGGCGCAAGCGCATCAGTCCGGATGGGTTGAGCGAGATGTTGAAAGCCAGTGTCGATGCCGCCCTTGATACCGGAACGGTTAAACCGTCTTCGCTGGAGCGTATCACGGTGGACACGACAGTGCAGCCCAAGGCGATTGCCTATCCGACCGACGGGCGGCTTTACCTGAAGGCGCTCATGGCCCTTGTGCGCCTGGCCAAGCGTTTCGGCATCGAGCTTCGCCAGAGCCACACCCGGCTTGCGAAAGCCGCTGCGCTGAGAGCTGGCCGCTATGCCCATGCCAGGCAGTTTCGCCGCATGCGCCGGGAATTGAAGAAGCTGCGCACCTATCTGGGCCGCGTCTATCGCGATATCGGCCGCAAGATCGCCGGAAACCTCGATCTTCAGGCCCGCTTTGCCCGGCTCTTTGGTCTTGTCGAGCGACTGCTGGCGCAAAAGCCCAAGGACAGACACAAGCTCTACGCGCTGCATGCGCCCGAAGTCGTGTGCATCTCCAAGGGCAAAGCGCGTACTCCTTACGAGTTCGGGGCCAAGGTCGGGATTGCAACAACCAACCGCGAGGGGCTCGTGCTGGCCTCTGTCGCATTCGAGAACAACCCCTATGACGGACACACGCTCAATCGGACGGTGGCCCAGGCGGTTGAGATCGGCGGTGTCGATCCAGAGCGCATCTATGTCGACAAGGGCTATCGCGGCCACGATTATCAAGGGCCTGCCACCGTCTTCCTTGCCGGACAGAAGCGCGGGCTCACCCCCACCATCCGTCGTGAGCTCAAGCGACGATCCGCCATCGAGGCCACCATCGGTCACATGAAAACCGATGGGCGCCTCGACAGAAACTTTCTCATCGGACAGGATGGCGATGCCGCCAACGCCACCCTCGTGGCCGCAGCCCACAATCTGCGCCTCATCCTCAAGGCAATCGCCTTCTGGTGTGCCTTGATCCTGCTCACCATCCGCAACGCAGAAACCAGAACCGCATAAACCAATACTTTGCCAGTACCATCACACCGCGCAAATTCAATGGCTTCCGAATTGTTCAGGGCGAACTACCTTACCGTGGACATTCAAACGCAGATGGCGGTGCTCGCCAGTGAAACGTCGAGGCCGATAAAAAAGTCCATGTCGATGTCCTTCGTTATTGAACAAAGCTGGGGGGCCTCATGGCAAGACCCCGCTGAGACGCTACGCGCGCCAAGGACAACGACAACTCGCCTCCGCCTTCGCTACAAGCCTGAACAGTGACGATTGGCTCGGAGCCCCATTACGGCATCTGGTTCAACAACCGCCGCCTTCTCGAGCCCATCGGAAACATTCCGCCCGCCGAGGCCGAAGAACGATACTACGCCATGCTGGACGAACCTGCCATGGCCGCATAACTTAAGCTAAACGGCCTCCGGAAAACCCGGAACGGTTCACTTCCCTGATCCGCATACGTTGAGCGTCATCAAGTCCCCAGTTTACCGAATGATATACGCCGTGTCCCACATCTTAGACCACTCTGCAAGAGCGGTTCTTCTGCAGAAGTTATTAAATTCTTTTCCTCGTACATCTCCAAAACCTGCTTGCGGCGAATCTTAGTAATTTCTTTGGCACTCGTGAAACGTACTCCGTAGATTCGGCCCTTGTGCCACATCTTCTCACAGTCCACCTTGTAGCCGTCTAACTCAACGAACAGGGTGAACACCTTAGGCACGACCCAGCCCACCTCAAAGCTGAGTCTGGCACCACTTTCGCTTATGTCTCGTATTGTGCATGGTACTGCGCTATGTAGTCCGTTAAATGCCGCATAAGCGGCTTTAAGGACTCGTCTCCTTTCTGCACGAACCACTTGTTTTCTGCTCGGATTTTGCACATCATCGCTTGTGTTGCTCATGGTATCCCCCACGTTCGAAGCCAAACATTCTGTGAGTTGAGATTATTCTTTACCGGTTTCATGAACCCCGCACTAAGGTGTTTGCAGTGAAACTGAAGCGAGTGAAGGGGTGTCCCCCGCGGTCATCGCACCAGTCGGACAGAGTCTGTGATGTTATTGGTACACTCGGTCTGAGGGTCCGACGATCTGTATATCGATGCATTATCGAGTTCGAGCCTATCGACGACAATTCGGATGCAGGGCGCTTCCCAAACGACGTTGTTCTCGAACTCGACCTGGCTTGACGGCGCATAGATCGTTCCCTCCGCCGAAGCTCCGAATTTCGAGTAGATGTCGTGGTCGGCCGTGTTTTTTCTGTCCGACCAGAGAACCATGCCGGCATACAAGCCGGCGGTCGGCGCCTTCAGATTAAAGCTCGACCCGCTGTAGAAAAAGATGTCGCTTCCCTGTCCCTCGAGGTAGATGAGGACGCCGTCACCCTTGATATGGGCGTTGGTGCCAAGGACGAACTTTCCCTTGATGACGTAGACGCCTGGAGAAAACGTCACCGTTGCGTTGGAGATGGTCAAGCCGCTGCAGAAAGCCTTGGTCGCGGTGATGGTAACGGTGGAGTTCGTGATCGTCTTGACACCACCGCAGTTGTTGTTGGCCGGCGGAGTGAGCGCCAGGTACGGATCGGCCATAGGCGAGGCGCCTACAATCGGTGTGGGGCTGACCATTGCGCTTGGGCTCTTATCGACCCCGCCAACGACCTTGATGCTCTTTACGTTCACGATAGACCTCGAACCGAGTTCCAATGCGCCACGGGCCGCGGAGTTTACCTGCACTCCGCATTCGGGTGCGTCGATCTTCGCATCCGGATCAACGTCGAACGCGTCGGATCTGGTGGGATTGAGAACCAGGATGCACACCGGCGTTCTGCCTAGTATGGCAATGGCGCTTGCCTGCAGGTCCCAGTGTTCCGTGCCGAACATATGAGCGAATATCGTGTTCACCGCGTTCGACTTGGCGATTGTGCGCGAAGCGGTAACGCGCACGGCGTTGATATCGGGCCCTGCTTTGAAGACGGCGCTCTCCCACTTGCCGAATTCGACCTCCGTATCTGTGACGAGGTTGGCGACGCCGGGCCTGTTCTTCGCTGCATAGAGTTTGGCGGCCTCGCGTGCCTCGCTCCACTTTGCATCGGCTGCCAGGTGGGCCGCCGCGATCGCCGACGATTCTGCCGCCGTTTGAAGCAGGTTCGTTTCCAGTCGTGCCATTCCTACGTCAACCACCAGCCCGGCCATGCCTGCCATCAGAACGAGCACGGCGGCGGACATAATCGCAATATTCCCCGACCGATCGCCAAGGAATGTCAACACTATATGCGACATATGGGCTGTCAATCCGGCACGTTTCGCATCGCCATGGTGGTCCTCATGCTTTGGAAGACGAGATTGCTGGAAACCATGATCTTCTTCATCTCCGATTTGTCGATTGAGATCGATGCAATTAAGTCCTGATCGTTTGCGGAACAACTCGTATCGCGGTCCGGCAGAATCCTTGAGGGCATGATCGACGTAGCCACCGATCAGGTCGATGCTAGACTTTTCATCACAAAGTGGCATGCTTGTTAGACACCCACGGATCATGATCTCCACCACATGGAGTGAAGCATGGTGTCAAAATCATCGGTCAAGGCCGGGGCCAAGCACTAATGGAGGCCGGAACAGAGACCGCAGTCAGAGCGGCAGAAACGAAACCGCGGGACAAAGCTGCAGCAGTTGCAACCCCAAAACTTGACATCGTTACTTCGATCTCGGCTCCCTGTCCTCTCGGACTATTGGAATGGGCCAGCATGCAAACTCATTCTGCTGCGGCGGTTACAGGCGAATGCACTCACCTTGCTTCCAATGCACATCAGCTCGAGACCGTCTTGATTTCGGGGAAATCGCAACATTAGAGTGCTGTCGGAAGCTATAATAAGCGCAGCATCGCATGCGATCGTGTAATAGTCCTTAAAATGAAGGCCTCAGATATGCGCAATGCGGAAACAAAAAAGGACAGATTTTGCTCTAAAGACATAGCTTAGTGAAGATCTAAAGCGCTTCGTAGCGTAAAGTGCTCTTTGAACGCGAAGCAGGCATTTCGCCCAATCCGGCAAAACCGGGGCGTGTGTAGATGCCCCCGGTTTGGCAAGAGGAATTTTCTAACGACTGTCTGCGGACGAGGAATTCTATCGGTCGTGTGTCAGGCCTCTTGATGTGGCCTGATTGGCCACGGGCCGGGATGCAGTTCGAAGAACAGGGACCACATCGGTTCAGAGAGCTTTGTGCTCGAGCGCCGGGACTGGTTTACGCCAAGCGGACGGTATAATCGTCTTAGGCCACGCAGGTCGCTTTCCCTCTACGGTATCCAGGAGTTCGCCGGAGCATAACCTCCCCATTGTGGTGTGCGGTGAAGTTACTGATCCGCAACTTCTAAAATATCCGCGGTTTCAGATTGATGGTCACGCGGCCGCGATGGAATTAACAGAGCACCTGATCAGATGCGGACACAAGAAGATCGCCTTCATGAGAGGTGAGATTCCACTCCTAAAGATGAATGCGCGCGAGACAGGATATCGTACTGCTATGCAGGCAGCAGGCCTTGAGGTTGACCCCGCTTGGTTGGTGGACGGATATCTAACGGTTGAAGGTGGACAACGGGCAGTGGCAGACTTGCTTGCATTGAAGGACAGACCCTCCGCCCTCATTTGTGCAAATGACGAAATGGCGCTCGGTGCGATGGGAGAGCTGACCCATCGCGGCCTGTCAGCTCCAGAAGACCTCTCCATCGCGGGGTTCGACAACACCCGCTATTCAAGAATCTGGAATCCTGCGCTGACCACGATCGCTCAGCCCGCCGAGGAAATGGGGGAGCGCGCCATGCATTGCCTGCTCCGTATGATCGAGGGCCATGAGATAACAACGGAAGTTGAGTATTTCGCGCATCAGTTAATCATTCGCAAAAGTGTCAAAAACCTTGAGTAGAGTGCGCCTCCTGCGGCGCTCTGACCCTTCAGCATTTTTCCATACGGCCTGGCGAACGTGATTCTTTCCAAGCTTGCCATCGATTCCGCAGCTGTGCGCTCGGGGACACGGTCCGTCGTCGAATGATTTGAGACTTTTTGGGCTCTGGAAGAATGGAGTTTCCGGCTCGGTTTGCTGTTCGATTTAAGCCGCTTTGGCGTGATGGTTCAAGCGGCGCTGTCTGATGGTTTCTCGTTTGATCCTTTGGCGTTCGAGCAGGATGGTCTGGCCGCGTCCGAGGTAGACGTCGGCGGGCGTGAGATTATCGAGGCTCTCGTGATATCGGCGATGGTTGTAGTGCTCGATTAAGACGGCGATCTGAGCTTCGAGGTCCTCGCGGAAGAAGTAATTTTCGAGCAGGATGCGGTTCTTCAGTGTCTGGTGCCAGCGCTCGATCTTGCCCTGGGTTTGCAGGTGGCCGGGAGCGCCGTGGACCTGGCTGGTCTTGTATGTCTCCAGCCATTCACCGAGATCGGAAGCGACGTAACACGGGCCGTTGTCCGACAGCAGGCGTGGCCGATGTTCGACCTTGACCCTGTCGCAGCCTGAGGCAGCCAGCGCCAGGTCGAGCGTGTCGGTGACATCATCGACTTTCATGCTGGTGCATAGCTTCCGAGCGATGATGTATCGGGAATAATCGTCGAGAATGGTCGATAGGTAGAACCATCCCCAGCCGATGACCTTCAGATAGGTGAAGTCGGTTTGCCACACCTCGTTCGGTCGCGTGGTCTTGTCCTTGAACTCGTCGTTGGCCTTGATGACAATATAGGCTGGCGGCGTGATCAGGCCGTGGCCTTGAGCAGGCGGTAGACCGAAGCCTCTGAGACAAAATAGCTTTCCGTGTCGGTGAACTTCACCGCCAGCTCGCGCGGCGACAGATCGGCATGGTCGAGAGCCATCTCGATGATCCTGCCCCTGATATCGTCGGGGATGCGGTTCCAGACCCGTGACGGCGCGGACGTCCTGTCTTCCAGTCCCTCGACACCGTGGGTCTGGAACCGGTCATACCAGCGATAAAAGGCCGGTCGTGGAATGCCGAGCTTGTCGAGGGTCTGCCTGATCGATAGATGCGACTGCTCGACCAGCCGGATGACCTCGAGCTTCTCTGTGGCGGCGTATCTCATTCGTCGTCGCCCCCATCCGCGATCATGCTTTTTTTGCGCAGACGGTTTTCAAGGGTGAGGTCGGCCAGCGCTTCCTTCAAGTCGTGGCTCTCCTTGCGCAGTGCCTTCACCTCGTCGCTGGTCGCCGAGCGGGCGGTGTCGCCTGCAAGGCGCTTCTTGCCTGCTTCGAGGAATTCCTTCGACCAGCTATAATACAGCCGGATGCAGAAAGCCCTCGGCGAGCCGGGCTCGGCGCTGAGCACGACGCAAGACTTTGCCGCGCTGGCCTATGACAACGGCTTTTTTGGCTCGTGAGCGACGAGGTCCACCCACGTCAAACGCGACGCCGCTGTCACCGGTTGGATCGGGTCTAGCGATGGAACCCTCGAACATCCGCTTTCCGCCCTCTACAGGTATTCGCTCGACCCGCAATGAACGGCAACTTTGCATAGCGAGTCGAGAACCCTCGAACGTCCGGAATGAAGGCGCGAAGCGGTCGTTGAAAAAACAGAGCATAGCGAGCCAGCCATATGACCGGCGTCTCCGCTTGACCGGGTCTGCAACGCCTACCTCTGCATCTCAATTGGCTCGACTATGTCTTCCTGCCGCGGTTCGCATAAACAATTTCGAGACACTCTACGTGCCTTCCCTCAGGCGCGCCATGGATCCAAGAGGACCACGCCAGCTCCCTCGAAGTCTCTGATATTGCGTGTTACGACCACAAGCCCGTGCACGGCCGCTGTAGCCGCGATGAGTGCATCAGCTTCATTCCGGCGATCTGGAATATGCAATTGGGCGCATCGCGTCGCGATTGCCTCATCGATAGGAATGATGCGTTGAGCAAATTCCGGACGAATTCGGCTATCCATCCAAGTTCGTAAGCGAGCGCCCTGGTCAATGTCGCGCCGCTGAATGCTGAGTATCCCGCGTTCAAGCTCCAGGATCGTTATAGCGGAAATGTAGAGATCACGGGAATCCTGCGCGCTTAACCAAGCCGTTACGTTCAGATCGGCTTTGCCATCGCCAACCTTGCGAAGCTCAGAGACAACGTTCGTATCGAGCAGATACTTCAAGACAGATCAACTTCTCGAGTTGCAATGACTGATCGAGGCGGATCAAGATCGATATCCGACAATCCAGGCATTGAAAGTGCATCCACGATATTGCGACGCTTACCTGTCAGACGCTCGAACTCCACATACGTCATTAACACATGCGAAGGTCTACCTCGATCAGTGATGACGACAGGTCCTGCTTCCGCAGCTTTTTTTGCTCTGCCGACATCGTGATTCAATTCACGGCTGGTCAAACTGAACATGGCCATATAGACCTCCTTGTAGCAACGTGTCTACATATAACGCCTTCATTTTCCTGGCGCAATGCTCCGCAGGGATCATAAATGGAAAATTCCAGTTCCGAATGGCTCAGTTTACTGGGGGCACGTCACAAGCCAAGCAAGCGCCAACACGCCTGCAACGCCCCACCCGGCCATCCGCTTTTCCTCATGCATCGCCCCTTCGGACCCGATGATACTGCCACCAAGCGAGGAGTCGAGACTCGAATGCAACCTGTTCGCGCCTAAACGCAATGTTCAGTCAGTGCTTCGCCAGGTGGGGTTTGCGGTATCCGCAGGCGGATGCGACCGGGTCGATGAGCGAGATAGCATTACTTTCTCCCGCCGTTTGTCCACGTTCAGCTTTGGAACCTTACAAGATACCCCACGCCCCAAACCTCCCCCTGCCCGTCATCTCGCGAAGACCGAGCTCTTGAACGATGCGCCGCGCTCCTTGCGGCGTGACGTCGAGCGTCTTGGCGACCATGCCGGCGGAGACCAGCGGCCGCGCCATGACAAGGTCGACAAGCTCCGGCAAGCGAGATGACGTCCGCCGTCCCTCCAGTTTACGCAGCATCATCTGCCGCGCCAGCACCAGCCGTTCGTGTTCCTTCAGCCCCGTCTCCGCGGCAACCATCAGCGCTCTTGATATCGCCAGCAACCGCGTCTCGCGATCACGGTGCCGGCGCCGGTCGACTGGGATGGGCTTCAGCCCGAGATTGATCGCCGCGAGATGGGAGCCGGCGGTGACGCCACCCTCACGAAGGATCGAGGCGGCCAGCAGTCGACCGAGCCAGGGTGCATGCTGGAGCACGGCGATCTCGTTCCAGGCGTCGAGGGCCACGATCGTCTGCAGGACAGGCGGCAGATCCCGTTTTGTGAGACATCAGTTGGAAGCATGATGGCGCAGAGCCATTTCGTCCAGTCTCTCAGCCCCCTGTAGCCGACATATGGCGGGCGATCTGCGGAACCGACGCGCGGTCCAAAACGAAATCGTGCCCCCTGGGCTTGTGCTGGAGAGCATGGGCAATCGTCTCCAGCAGCAGGGTGTTGTCCTCGGATGCACGCAGGACCGCCTTCAGATCCGCCGCATCGTTCTGTCCGAGACAGGTGTGGAGCACGCCCGCGGCGGTCACGCGCACGCGATTGCAGGTTTCGCAGAAATTATGCGTCATCGGCGTGATGAAGCCGATGACGCCGCCGGTTTCGGCGACCCTCGCATAGCGCGCCGGACCGCCGGTGCGCAGGCCGATATCTTTAAGCGACCAGCGCGCCTCGATCTGGCGACGCAGTCGGTCCAGCGGCAGATACTGATCGAGCCGATCCTCTCCCGTTTCTCCAAGAGGCATGGTTTCAATCAGCGTTAGCCCCATGCCGCGCGTGTGGGTGAAGGAGATCAGGTCATCGATCTCGTCTTCCGTGCTACCGCTGAGCGCAACCGTGTTGATCTTGACCGCAAGGCCGGCCTCCTGCGCGGCGTCGATCCCGTCCAGCACGGTGGCGAGAGACCCTCCACGCGTCAAAGCGACGAAACGGTGCGGATCGAGCGTATCCAGGGAAATGTTCACCCGCCGCACACCCGCAAGCGCCAGATCCCTGGCATGATGAGCAAGCCGGGTGCCATTGGTCGTCAGTGTCAGTTCCTGCAGGGAACCGCCCTTCAGGCAGGCCGAGAGGTCCTGGAAAAGATCGATGACACCCTTTCGCACGAGCGGCTCGCCGCCGGTGATGCGGATCTTGCGCACACCGATGCGGATGAAGGCGCGAGCGACGCGCGCCAGTTCGTCCAGCGAAAGAATGTCCCGCCGCGGCATGAAGGTCATCTTCTCCGACATGCAATAGACGCAGCGCAGATCGCAGCGGTCGGTCACCGACAGCCGGAGATAGCTCACCCGGCGGCCGAAGCTGTCGACAAGCGCACAGGTGGGAGAGGTTTCCATCAGCATGCAATATCCTTCCCCTTGGCCGCGGCAATCATCGCTTCAACGGAGACGAATTTTTCCCGCGGCTTGCCGAGTACGCGGCCTCGCGCCACCTCCGCCAAGTCGATGGCACGCCAGGCCTCGAAATCGAGGCGCAGCCCCTGGCGCTGCCAGATTGAGGAGACGACACTGTCGGCTGCGGTTGAAGGTGGAGATGGCAGCGAGCCGAGATCGGCCAGAAGTTTCTCCACCGTATCGAGCGCGCAGGCGCGGTTCGTGCCGATCGTTCCCTGCGGGCCGCGCTTGCTCCAGCCACACACATAGAGGCCGGGAACCTCCTCTCCCTCCACACCGATACGGCCACCGGCATTGGCATGGACGCCACGGCCTGCATCATAGGGAACATCGGCAACCGGCGCGCTGCGCCTGCCCACACTCAGGAAGACAAGGTTGGTGTCGATCCCGACATCTTGCTCCAGTCCCTCGCCTTGTGCGCTCCAACGGAATACGGCTCGGTTGACCCGCTCGTGTCCTTCGAAACCGACGGGAGCGAGATGGAAGCGGAAAAGGCAGCGCCTGCTTTTTTCCCATGCGCGGCGGGAGAACGCATCGAGAAGGCCAATGGCGATCTTTCGTTCGGGGTCCACGCCCTGGGGCGGGACAAACGGATCGATAGCGAGATCACCCATCTCCACGCCCGGATCGCAGTTTCCCAGCGTGCCGAATTCCTGCAGTTCCTTGGCCGAGAAGCGTGTCCCGTCCGGACCGCCCCGCCCGACCAGATGCACCTCGCGAATCCGGCTTTCGGCCAGCGCTTCGAGAGCATGTCCGGCGATATCCGTATGGCGCAGTTCGTCGGGCGTCTTCACAAGGATGCGGGCCACGTCGAGGGCGACGTTGCCATGGCCGATGACGACCGCGCGTTCGCCGCCGAAATCGAAGGTCAGGTCCCGGTAATCCGGGTGGCCGTTGTACCAGCCGACGAAATCGCTGGCCTGATGCGTACCGGGCAGATTTTCGCCCGTCAGGCCCATCTCACGACCCAGCGCCGCTCCTGTGGCCAGGATCACGGCATGATAGGATCTACGAAGATCGTCAATCCCGATATCGACGCCGATCTCCACCCCGCCGACAAAGCGAAAGCCCGGCATCTGCGCGATCCGCTCGAAGACGGCTGTCACCTGCTTCAGCTTCGCATGATCCGGGGCGACTCCGAAGCGGACCAGGCCATAGGGCACCGGCAAACGTTCGAACAGATCGACCGCGATGTTCTTATCCGACCGAAGCAGTGCCTCGGCCGCATAAAAACCGCTGGGGCCGGCGCCGACGATGGCGACATGGTAGCGCGGCACCGTCGTCATAGGCCCAGCGCCCTCTTGCGCTCGTCTGCACCGGCAAGTGGCGTCAGGCGCATGGTGACAACAGGCGTCTCGGCGGAGCGACGCCTGTTGATCTCGATCCATTTCTGCTGATCGGGCGACAGGAGGTAGGATGGCTGGATCGCGCCAACCGGGCAGGCAGGAACACAGCCGCCACAATCGATGCAATTGTCGGGATCGATATAGGTCATGTCATCGTCGATGTGAAAACACTCGACGGGACACACCGTCACGCATTCCGTGTAACGGCATCCGGTGCAATGGTCGGTAACGACATAGGGCATTCTCGATAAACCTCTTCAGCAAGCCATGATGGGTCCGTCAGGACCTGGCGACCTCGACCAGCACATCCGAAAATGTCGGCGCGCGGCCGAGATCGGCAAAAGCGGGCGGCGTCAGCACATGAACCGTGGGGCCTCGACGGTTGGAACGCTGCCAATAACCGGCAGGCGCAACCACCACGCCGCGCATCACATCCTGCGAAACGGTTGCAAAGGCTTCGAACACACCGCGATCATTGAAGACACGAATGGGCGTCCCCTCCTCGATGCCCCGGTCGGTGGCGTCGTCCGGATGGAGAAGCACCGCCTGCTCCTCACCCGCCTGGGCAAGTTGAGCCGGCAGATTGCCATAGTTGGAATTGAGGAAGGCGTGGCTCTTGGGCGAGATCAGGCTGAGCGGATATTTCGTGGCCAGTGCCGGTGCGCTGGCCGGGCTCTCGTTCGGCCTGATGTAATGCGGCAGGGGATCCACGGGCTCTCCCGCCTGATCGCCATTATAGCCCTGGCGAAACAGCGGAACCACGAAGTTTCCGGTCTCGGCCAACGTCGATTTGAACTCGCATTTCCCGGTCGGCGTGGGAAAATTGCCGTCGCGGTGCGGTGCCCAGTCGCCGGCCGCCGGCACCTGAAGACGCAGGAAGCCCTTTTCCTTCAGCGCCTCGAGCGTGAGGCCCTCCATCACCGGGCTTGCCCAGTCCATCGACTGCTCAATCATCTCGTCGTCCGAGCGATAGAAGAACGGGTCATCGATATCGAGCGCGCGGGCAAGCCGGCGGAACAGTTCGGTATTCGGCACCGCTTCGCCCAGGGGTTCGATCGCCGGGTTGTTATAGGAGAGGTAGAGATGCCCCCAGGAGAACATGATGTCCTTCTGCTCCAGCTGGGTGGTTGCCGGCAGAAGAATATCGGCATAGCGGGCCGTATCGGTAATGAAATGCTCGCTGACCACGGTGAAGAGGTCGTCGCGCGCAAGCCCCTGCTCCAGCTTGTCCTGCTGGCTCACCATCGCCATGGGATTGGCGTTGTAGACAAACAGCGAGCGGATCGGCGGATCGAGTGGCAAATCGCCGGTGAGCGCAGGTCCGAGTTGCCACGAGTTGATGACGCGCATCGTCTCGGGCTGGAGATCGGGACGCATCATCCCGCCCCAATTGACCGGGAAGGCCCAGATCGGCAGTTGCAGCAGACCGCCGCCGACATGTTTCCAGGCCCCGATCAGGGCCGGCAGGCAGGCAATGGCGCGCACGGTCTGCCCACCGCCGGCGTGGCGTTCCACAGCAACGCCGATGCGCACGACCGCCGGCGTCGTCGACGCATATTCCCGGGTGAGCGCATAGATGTCCTCCACGGGAATGCCCGTTTCGGCAGAGGCAAATTCCGGCGTGTACTGCTCGACCCGCTCGCTCAGTTCCGCAAAACCGACCGTGTGCGCATCGATATAGTCACGATCGATGAGCCCTTCCTTGATGATGATGTGGATCATCGCCAGCGCCAGTGCACAATCGGTGCCGGGACGGATGGGAATGTGCCAATCCGCCAGCCGCGCGGTGCGGGTGCGCCCGGATCGATCACCACCAGCTTGGCGCCGTTTTTCCGCGCCTGCTCGATGAAAGGCCAGTGATGCGAATTGGTGCTGATCGTGTTGCAGGCCCAAAGGATGATGTATTTCGAATGAATGAAGGCTTCCGGATCAATACCCGGCGTGTGACCGATGGTCATCATATAGGCGGTGCAGGAACCGGAATCGCAGAAGGTGCGCTCGCAGACGCTGGCGCCGAGCTTGTTGAACAGCGGGTCGCCGACATTGAGCCCGTTGATGATGCCCTGCGTGCCGAGATAGCTGTAGGGCAGGATGGCCTGCGCACCATCGGTCGCGATGATGTCCTTGAAACGCGACGCGATCTCCGCCATCGCTTCATCCCAGCTGATGCGCTCAAACTGGCCGCTGCCCTTCGGGCCCGTGCGCCGCATGGGATAGAGCAGACGCTTGTCGCTGTAGACCCGATCCTGATAATTGTTGACCTTCACGCATAGACGCCCCCGCGTGAACGGGTGGTCAGGATTGCCGCGAACGGCGACAGCCTTTCCGTCCTCGACCGTCGTCAGGATGGAGCAGGTGTCTGGACAGTCATGCGGACATGCGCCGACGATGGTAGTGCGAGCCATTTTCAACTCCCGGATCTGCCTTTTGAGAAGCTGTGCTTCAACGTTTAGGCACTGTGGAGTGACGGGCAGGCGTTGGCGTTAGCAAAAACTGCGTTTGTGTATTCAATTTCTGCTAAACTGGCCGATCTGCGGGTTTGGTCCGGATTTTGCTTCTTCTCGGCTCAGGACAATGGAACTTGGAGCAAAACCATGCTTGGTCATTCCGTCGACAAATACATTACCGGAACGATGCTGGAGACCTCCAACGCGAGCGGCTGGCGCAACATACTGGCGGAACGCTGGCGCCATGAAGCGGGCGAACTGCCGTCATTGGTGCCGCACGATACGGAGATCGCCATCCTCTTGCGCGGACGCAGCATTGTGGATCGCCGTGGCGGCGGCATGCGGCAGCACACGGTCGCCAGGCGCGGCACCATCTGGCTCTGTCCTGCCGGCATTGAGGAGGAGTTCATATCGGTGACGGAGCGGATGGACGACTGCCTGCATCTCTTCCTGCCGGGACAACCCTTCTCCTCGACAATCCTGCAGGAATTCGACCTCGATTCTGCGGCCATCGAACTGCGCTATGAGAGTATCGATCAGGATCCCTTCATCGAATTTGCCGCAGGACAGATCCTGCAGGAAATGTCGACCGAAAGTGCTGCCGGCCGATTGCTGATCGAGACCCTGGCCGTCTCCCTGTCCGCGCGTCTTGTTCGCTCGTATTCGACGGCCTCGTCCCGCCAGACGAGCAAGCGCAACGGTGAGAACGCGCTCGACACGCGCCGGATGAAACGCGTGACGGACTACATCGAATTCCACCTCGACGACGAATTTTCGGTGGCCGACCTCGCGGCCGTCGCCTGCATGAGCGTTGCCCATTTTGCCCGCGCGTTCAAACAGGCAACGGGAAAAGGCCCGCATGCCTATGTCAATGACAAGCGGATGGCTCTCGCCAAGCAAAGACTGCTGGATGCGAACTGGAACGTCGCGGACGTCGCCATCGCTGCCGGCTTCTCATCCCACGCCAATTTCACCCGCGCATTCAAGAACTCGACGGGCATGACGCCGCACGCATTCCGCAGTGAAATGCGCGGCGAGTAGCAGGGGATAACAAATTCAGTCGGCTCTTGGCCTGGAACAGGCTGAAGCGGACAGCATACCGGGTCAATGCAGACCAGCCATGAAACTCGCGCCGACGGCTTGGACATCGTGGGGTGAGCGGCAACGCTCTCCGCTGGCATGGATTTTGCGTTGGTTGTGATCGGCACGCCCAATCGGAACAGGAGGTCATGCACGTGAGATCTTTTGATTTGGCGGAGATCAGGCCCACGGAACGCTTCAGCTACTGGAGGGATGTCCTGTGCAAGGTCTAGAGCGCGTCCACTTTACTCGGGGTCATATCCGCAGGATTTGAAGTAGTTGGCGCATTCTTGCGGCTCGAAGATCTGATGGGTTTAAAGCAAAGTAACAAACGCTCTTGAAGAGCTTCGAACCGAGGGCCTCTTAATCGAAGTCCTTACCATCCCACGGATTAACAACTTTCAGTCCGGCTGCCTTAAACGGGCTTGTGTCTCGCGTTGCCACCACGAGACCCTTCTCTGCAGCTGTCGCCGCAATCAACCCGTCGGCCATACCGATGGCTTTACCGGATACTCGCGCGCCCGCCATTAGTTCAGAATAGAACCGCGACGTTCCTTCAGTGAACGGGAGAATACGCGAAACAAAATGAGGCAGCACCTCATCCTCAAGACGGGTGTGTAGAGTGGCTTGGCGCCGCCCGACAGGCATTGATACTATCCCAAACCGAAGCTCCGCGACTGATATCGCGGAGATAAAGAGCGTTTCGATTGCCTGGGCATCCAACCACGCTATAACCTCTGCTGCAGGAGCCGGCTTCCAGGGCTCTGATATCACATTGGTGTCTATCAAGATCATTCGAAAGTCATTGGCTCAGCTGGTACCGTTCCACGCTGCTGCAGGGATTCAACATCACTCTCGGACAAGTCGGCCTCCCGACCGATATCCACAAGCAATGACCCAAGCTTTACGCGCTGAGACGGACGAACAGCAGCCTCGAGGATGGCACGAATTTCCGCCTCCGTGCTCCGGCCATGATGAGTTGCTCTCACACGCAACGCGCGGTGGGTTTCATCAGAAAGATTGCGAATGGTAACCGCCGGCATCTTCATGACCTCACTAATACAACAATGATATCATTGTAGCGCATATGATATCATCGTACAAGTGACTCGCGGGGAGGCAGGAAGAGAAGCCGGAGCCGACTTTCTCCGCTACGAAGGGATAAAACTGCGAACTGCTCTTCAGCAGGCTTGCGGCGTCATACCGGAAATTTAGCCACTCGGCTTTTCTGCCAGTTCCACTTTATAAGCTATAGATAACCTTGCTATACCTCATAAACATCCGAGTATGTCAGTGGCAAACTGATGGAGTGGGCAGCAACGCAAGGAATTGCCTTGAGCCGCACCCAGCCCGGAAAGCCGCGGCAGAATGCCTATGTCGAGCGCTACAACCGCACAGTCCGGCATGAATGGCTCGACCAATACATCATCGAAAGCATCGAGGAGGCGCAGGAAGTCGCCACGCAGTGGCTGTGGACCTACAACAATGAACGGCCCAATTGGGGATCGGCGGCATCACACCCGCCCAGAAACTGAAGATGGCCACGTGAGTTCTACCGCTGAACCCCGTTAAAACAGGGAGGATTACCGACCATCCGGAGGCTCAGAGGAAAACGGAAATAGAGCCATACGGCGTGGGCAATGATCTCAGCGGGAAAGCAGTGGCGGCGGTAGAGGAGATCACGGTCTGTCATGGCCCTTTATCCCACAAAGCCATCCACGCTTCGTTAAGTTTACGATGCTGGGTGGGCTTTCGCCGGATGCATTTGACCGATCGGCATCAGCCCCACAAGGCGGACAACGGCGCTGCGGCCAGCCTTTCTCCAAAAGGCACAACGTCGGTACTGTCATAGAGTACCACGCCATATGCGAAACGATCCTTGCATGCTGCCGACAGGGTCCGCAGTCCGGCGAAGTCGGCAGACTTCACGGTTGCTGACGCCTTGATTTCAATTCCCACAATCATGCCATCGTCTCGCTCCAGGACAATATCGACCTCATGCATCTGCTGGTCACGAAAATGGTATGGCGTCAGCCGCAGGTCGGATGCGTCCATCAACTTCAGAATTTCAGCGAACACGAAGCTTTCCAGGAGGGTACCGAACATGCCGCGGTCCGCCTTGATCCGATCGAAGGTCAATCCCCGCGCTGTGGCAAGAAGACCGGAATCGAGAAAATGCAGCTTCGGTGTCTTGGCGATGCGCTTCAGCGCGTTCGTGTACCAGGGCGCCAATGTCGAGACGAGGAACACCTGTTCCAGCAGCGCCACATAGCGCTGGCCTGTCTTGTGACTGACATTGATGCTGGACCCGAACTGCGAGTAGTTGACCAGCTGCCCGGAATGCTCAGCCAGCAGCCGAACGAACTTCGGCAATTCGGTCAGCTTCTCGATCTCGGCGATGTCTCTGAGGTCCCGGGTCAGAATGGAAGTCAGATACGATCGCGCCCAATCCTGCCGCCGCCGTTCGCTTTGACGACTAATCGCCTCGGGAAAGCCTCCGAGCAGCAAGAGCTGGACCAGATCGTCGCCAACAATTGCCGCTCGGTGCCCCTGAAGTTTCCCAGCAAACACGCGCTCCAGGAAAGTTGGAGAGTGGCCGCCAATTTCAGCGCGCGCCAGTGGCAGCATCCGAACTGTCTCCATCCGGCCCGCGAGGCTATCGGAAACGCGCGGTAAGGTGAGCACGTTGGCTGAGCCGGTCAGGAGAAAGCGGCCGGGACGATAGTCCTCGTCCACCCTCTTCTTGATTGCGAGCAACAGATCGGGCGCACGCTGGATCTCATCGATGATCGCGAGATCGAGGCCGCGAATGAAACCAGCTGGGTCGGATCGTGCGGCGTCAAGCGCCGTCTGATCGTCGAGCGTGACATACGTCCGGCCAGCCTCACCCATCTTTCGGACAAGAGTAGTCTTGCCTGCCCGGCGCGGCCCTACGACAAGGACCACCGGGGTATCTAGAGCGCGTCCACTTTACTCGGGGTCATATCCGCAGGATTTGAAGTAGTTGGTGCATTCTTGTGGCTCGAATAGCGTGACGATCTGGCCGACGGTATTCCATACTCGCGCTGGAAGGTCGGCAGCTTCAGGGTCTTGAGATAATGGGAGAGCAAGATCTCCGGGACTTCGGTGCTCATGCCGCTTCTCCAGCATCCGGCGACAGAAGGCGCATGTAGGCTTTCGCCGACGTCGTCTCGACCGTCGTCCTTGGCAGGTAGGGGTAGATGGACAGGTCCAGTCGCGGCGGCCGGCGCTCCACCCTGCACAGGATCAGATGCTTGACGGCATCGAAGCCGATGGCTCCTAGCTGGATGGCCTGCGTCACCGCCGCATGCAGGTCGGCGAACTCAAAAGTCTCCAGCAGACGCAGGATCTGCACATATTCCCGCCGGCCATGTTTGGCCATGCGGCCCTCCATCAGGCGGCGCAGCGTGGCGAACTCTTGCGGCAGATCCCAGCCCTGGAGAGGGGCCGCCTGATCCAGAGAATTGATCTTCCGCTCGATCAGCGGCAGGTAATGCACAGGATCGAAGACGACGTCTTCCCGTTCCCAGCTCCGGGGATGACGGGCGATGATCGCGCCAAGGCAGCCGATCACCACCTCGTCGACATAGCCCCTGACCCAGACATCCTGATGGCCATAAGCGACCGGCACGGAATAGTCGTTGGTCTTGTAGCGAACGAGCGACTGGGCCGTGACTCTGGCATTCGTCTGGTCGCAGGCATCGAATGGCGACGCGGGCAATCGGCGCATGGCGGCCAGATCGCGCTGCAGCCGTTCTCCGATCGTCTCGCTCTCGCCCCGCAACCTGTCGCGCTGGCGTTTGCGGCATTGCTCTTCCAGCCAGGTGTTGAAGGCTTCCCAGGTCGCAAACTGCGGGATCGGCACCATGAAGTTGCGCCTGGCATAGCCGACGAGACCCTCGACATTCCCCTTGTCGTTGCCCTTGCCGGGACGGCCGTAACGATCCCGGATCAGGTAGTGGGACAGAAACCCGCTGAACAGTGTCGCGCGCTTGCGTGTGCCATCGGGCAGGATCTTCGCCACCAGGCAACGATCATTGTCGTAGACGATCGATTGCGGCACGGCCCCGAAGAAGGAAAACGCATGGACGTGGCCGTCGACCCAGGCCTCCGCCACCGCCGCCGGATAGGCCCTGACGTAGCAGCCATCGCTGTGGGGCAGATCGAGCACGAAGAAATACGCCTTCTGCTCCACGCCGCCAATGACCACCACCGCCTCGCCGAAGTCGGCCTGCCCATGTCCTGGCGGATGCGCCAGCGGCACGAACACCTCCTGGCGACGCTGATCCCGCTCGCGCATGTAGTCCTTGATGATCGTATAGCCGCCGGTGAAGCCGCGCTCGTCACGAAGCCGGTCAAACACCCGCTTGGCCGTATGGCGCTGCTTGCGCGGCACCTTCACGTCCTCGTCAAGCCAGTGATCGATCGTCGAGACGAACGCATCCAGCTTGGGCCGCCGGATCGGTGATTGTCGCTGATAGCCAGGAGGTGTCGAATAGGACAGCATCTTGGAAACGCTGTCGCGCGAAATGTTGAAATGCTTTGCAGCCTGACGCCGGCTCATGCCTTCCGAGCACGCCAGACGGACCTTCAGATATAGTTCCACGGTATAGATCCCCAGCCCTCCTGCAATCGTCGCAGAAGATAAATAGGTGGCCTACTTTTACGCCGCCCGCGGCTGGAGTATTCGATAGCGTCCGTCAATCTGGTGTAAATTCGGGCGCTGGACCGGGCCGTCATGATCAGGCGGCTTTTGGTGTCATCTGAAGGGGCTTTTCCTCCTCAATTCTTGGTGTGTTGAGCTCTGCCATGCCCTCGATCTGCATGTAGCGGTGCTGAAGCTGCCATTCGTCGTTGGCTTCGAGGAGCACGGCTCCGATGAGCCGGACAATGCTGTCCTCGTTGGGAAAGATGCCGACGACATCAGCGCGGCGCTTCACTTCCTTGTTCAAGCGCTCCAGAGGGTTCGTGCTGTGGAGCTTGGTGCGATGCTGGGACGGGAACGCCATGTAGGCAAGTACGTCAGTCTCTGCATCGTCCATGAAGGCTCCGAGCTTCGGCCATCTGGCGCGGAGCTGGTCAGCGACATGCCGCCAGGTCTGAACGGCTCCGTCATGGTCAGGCTGGATGAAGGCTTGGCGGATCGCGGCGGCCACCATGGTGTGCTGTCCCTTGGGCACATAGGCGAGTGCATTGCGCATGGCGTGAACCCGGCATCTCTGCCACGTCGCGCCGAGCACACGGGTGATGGCGGCCTTCAATCCCTCATGAGCATCGGAGATGACGAGCTTGACGCCCGTCAGCCCTCGGCGCACCAGATCACGCAGGAAGCTCGTCCAGAACGGTTCGGCTTCGGAAGGGCCGATATGCAGGCCGACGATTTCCCGCTTGCCGTCCGTGTCGACAGCCACCGCGATTATTGCCGCGACAGAGACGATGCGTCCGCCTTCGCGCATCTTCAGATAGGTCGCATCTAGCCAGAGATACGGCCAGGCGCCGGAAAGTGGGCGTCTGAGGAAGGCGTTCACACGCTCATCGATATCCTTGCACAGCTTGGAAACGGAGGATTTGGAGATACCGGTCATCCCCATGGCCTGCACCAGCTCATCGACCTTGCGGGTCGATACACCATTGATCCAGGCTTCTTGAATGACGGCCACCAGCGCCTTCTCCACCGTCTTCCTCGGCTCCAGAAAGCCGGGAAAATAGCTGCCGGAGCGCATCTTCGGGATCTTCAGGTTCAAGGTGCCGAGCCGCGTGTCGAGCGTCCGGTCGCGATAGCCGTTGCGCCAGGTCTGGCGGCTTTCGCCACGCTCGTAGCGTCCGGCTCCGATCAGGCCGTCCACATCGGCCTCCATGATCATTTGCAGCACGCTTTCGGCAATCAATCGAAGAAAATCCGGATCGCCGCTCTTCGCGGCAAGCTCGGCAAGAGGTAATCTGTCGTCGGTCATCGGGTCTTCCTTTCGGTCAGGTTGAAGTCTCGCAACTCCACCTTCTCCGACGGGCCCGGTGCCCACCTGACGTCTCGCGGAAAACCAAAGCGAAATCTCCACCGCTTTCTCCACGAAAATCGCCCCCGAAATTACACCAGCTGCGCGGACGTTATCGAGTATTCCGCCGCTACCGTGGACTAATTTTGCACCGCCGCTCTCATGGTGCGCCTATGTCATGGCTGCCATCCACAACGTACAAGCCAAAACCGCATAAGAGTCTGACTCGAAAATTCCTCAAAGATATTGATACCTTGCCAGCCGTCGAGTGATCAGGCGGATATGGGCGATCATAATCCACGCTTCGGCTGATGCGATGGAGCGCTCGACGTCCTTGGCCAATCTTCGGCATCGACCAAGCCATGCGAAGGTCCGCTCGACCACCCAGCGACGCGGCAGAACCTCGAAGCCTTTCGCCTTGTCTGATCGCTTGATGATCTCAATCGTCCAGCGCCCGATCTTCTTCAGCCGCCGCTGCAGCTTGTCGCCCGCATAACCACCATCGGCGAAGACATGCAGCAGCCATGGCCACCTGTGGCGGATGGATTTCAGAAGATCGGGAGCGCCGTCGCGATCCTGGATGTCGGCGCTGTGCACCATGAGACCGATCATCAGGCCGAGTGTATCAACGATGATGTGGCGCTTGCGGCCTTTGGTCTTCTTGCCCGCATCATAGCCCCGGATGCCGCCGCTTTCCGTGGTTTTCACGCTTTGGCTATCGATGACACCAGCCGTCGGACTTGCCTCTCTGCCCTCCAACTCGAGGGCCTCCATCACCAGATGATGGTTGACGCGCGCCCAAAGTCCCAACGCCCGCCATTCATAGAAATAACGCTGGACGGTCGAACACGGAGGAAAGTCCTTCGGCAGCATCCGCCATTGGCAACCGGTCGTGGCGATGTAAAGCAGAGCGTTGACGACCTCGCGTAAATCCGTGGTCCGTGGGCGGCCCAAGCGGCGCGGCATCGGCAGGAAAGGCTGAACCAGCCCCCATTCCCGATCCGTCATATCGCTTGCGTAGCGTGCCATTCGCCGGGCATATTGCCGGCGGGTGATTTTGGTCCAGGCCATTGTGAACTCCATCGAATCTTTGCAAATCCGAAGGAATCATAACCTGTTGAAATCACCCACCTCTTTTTGAGGCAGCCTCTTAGCGAATACTGCGCCAAAACCACTAGACCGCGCAAATTCAATGGCTTCCGAGTTGTTCAGGACGGACTACTCAATGTCCTCGAAATGGCGGGCCATTCAATAACCAACACATGCGGAACCCCTTAACTCGATGCCCAAGAAACCGGCAGCAGGCCGCGGATCAGAGAGTTTATTGATTTCTTTTGGTTCTCCCAGCCGAGAGATTGACAAGGGTCAAGGCAAAAGTCCGTCGCGCAAGAACGAAATCTGTTCTTCAGCCTTGTATTTTGCAGGGTATTTTTCTGTTTCTGTAGATCAATTCTAAATTACATCACCCTAAATCTTGGGTGGCTGAAATGAGCGGGAGCCCCCACCAGTTGGCGCCGCAACAGCAATACAGTCGGACCGCCCGGTAAATGATCTGCCGTTGGCTCCTTTTTTGAACGCCCGGTTCATGCAGGAGTGGCATGTGAAACACATATCTATCATTGGAAAATTCCTGATCATCATGGCCTGCTTTGGCCTGTTTTCGCTTGGCATGGCTCTTTACTCAGGACAGCAAATGTCGAGCGCGGATGAGAGCTACGGTGCACTGATTGAAGAGGAATCGGCGGCGGCCGTGTATCTGTCGCGCGCCAACCGCAGTCTTCAGACGGTTCGGGCGTCCATTGGTGATCTCCTGATGTCGCGGTCGGCCGAGGGGAACGAACGAGCAGAACAGGAATTCAAAGAGGCTGAAGCCAGCTTCGTGCAGTACATGGATCGTGTCGCCAGCGCTCTTCCAGCGCGAGCTGATATAGCTCAGCTCAAGGCTGAAGGCCTTCAGGTGATCGATGGCGTATGTGCCCCTACGTTTAAGGCGGCACGAAACGCCACTTCCGAGCAGGATGTTGCCGCTTCGCAGAAGATGTTTCTGACGGAGTGTCAGCCTGCATTCAGTGCAATCGCACCGAGGTTCGAAGCTGCAACGCGAGAAGTCGTTGATGCAATGGAGATTGAAGCCCGTGACCTTTCCGTGAAGGCCAGCAGCACCGTCACAACCATACTGGTCGCCGTCATCATCGGCTTGATTGCTGTTCTTGTCGGCGGATTCATCGCGATCCGTTCCTGGCTGGTGCGCCCTATCCAGCACATGTCGGCCACGATGAATGTGCTGGCCAATGGCGACCTGACCATCGCTGTCGGCGGGACGGATCGCCGTGACGAATTGGGGGCCATGGCAAAGGCAGTCCAGGTATTCAAGGACAATGGCCTGCGCGGGCGTGAGCTTGAGCAGGAGGCTGCATCAACGCGTTCGGCCAGCGAGGCAGAACGGGCGCGGATTGCGGAGCTGGAGCGTCAGCGCAGCGAGCATATGGCTCGAGCGACGTCGGGTCTGGCCGAAGGACTGAAGTATCTTGCCGGCGGCGACCTGACATTCCGGCTGGATGAACCCTTCGCCAGTGACTTTGAAGCCTTGCGTTCGGACTTCAATGCAGCCGTCGAGCAGCTGGCTTGCAGCTTGCGGTCTGTGGCACAGGCCACAGGGTCGATCGATGGCGGTGCCCGTGAAATCAGCCAGAGCGCTGAAGATCTTTCAAAACGCACCGAGCAGCAGGCTGCGTCGCTTGAGGAAACGGCTGCGGCTCTCGACCAGATCACGACGAATGTCGCAAATTCTTCCATGCGGACGGAAGAAGCACGCCATGTGGCGATCGAGGCGAACAAGTCGGCGCAGCGCTCCGGTGAGGTCGTCGCCAATGCCGTGATTGCGATGCAGCGCATCGAGCAGTCGTCGAACCAGATCTCAAGCATCATCGGCGTCATCGACGAGATCGCCTTCCAGACCAATCTTCTGGCGCTCAATGCAGGTGTCGAAGCGGCACGAGCCGGTGAAGCTGGCAAGGGGTTTGCAGTTGTTGCTCAGGAGGTGCGCGAGCTTGCCCAGCGGTCTGCACAGGCTGCCAAGGAGATCAAGGACCTGATACGGAATTCCGTCGATGAGGTCAGCACGGGCGTCAAGCTGGTGCAGGAAACCGGCGAAGCCCTGAAGGTCATCGAGGACCAGGTCGTGACGATCAACACCCAGCTGGATGCGATTGCTACCTCTGCAAGGGAACAATCTGTTGGTCTGGCCGAGGTCAACACAGCAGTCAATCAGATGGACCAGGTGACGCAGCAAAATGCAGCCATGGTCGAAGAGTCCACTGCAGCCAGCGCCTCTCTCGCTGGAGAGGTTAAGCGCCTGCGTGAGATCATCGCCGACTTCCGTGTTGGGACCGAAAGCACGTCGGATCACGGACGGCCGATGCTTGCAAGACCTGAGCACAGGTCTGTCGCTTCTCCCGCACGACGCATGCTTGCCAAGGTGGCCGGGGCCGTCGGGCTAGCTGGCGGCGGCACCACGGCCCAGAGCTGGGAAGAGTTCTGATCCAACTTCGCAGCAGCCGTTGCTCTCGATCTGACCGGGTCTATCTTAACCCGGTCAGCCACATGGTAGCCGATAACTTACGTTTGAAGATCAGGAACAAAAAATGACGAACATTATCAGATTTCCGCCAAAAGTACTGCAGGAACGCCAACCCTCTTTGGACCTCCTTTGCGATCCGACGACCGATATCAGGCTCCTCGCTGAACAGCTTCATTCCTTGCATCAACAACTTCTGGTCTTGCGCCAGGAGATGGTAGGCAAGAAGGCCGAACTTGAGGTCGCGAGGCTCGACATGGAAAACCTAATGTCTTCGCGGCCTCCAACCAAACGGACGCCCCCTCTCTGACATCCCCTTTTGGTGGAGAGGAGAATGGCAGGAAGCGGTGGTCCCTGCATTGTGCGGCCATTCAATGGAATGCCTCTGTCTGAACCGCATGCTACCTATCAGGGCAGGACTGCGCATTTTTGGAGTACTCATCTCCGATAAGCCCGTGCGCCTGCAAACCACGTAGTCCCGGATACAGCCGGCCTCGACCGCGAGTGATGGGGTTGGTGATAGCGACGCGGAAGCGTTCGACGACACCGCAAACAACAGAAGTCACGGTCGTCGTTTAAAGCGGCGTCCAGCCCCCTCATGGTGAGCCGACAGGCGTGCTCACCAGCCTGCTATGAGATCAAGACATGTTCAAGGCAATAAACCTGTCCGAATATCTTCTGGGTACCGCCGACGCCACCATTCTGGAGGCTCGCTACCATTCACTCTTGCGGCAGATCCCAGTGCTGTTGTTATGCATCCAGGTCGGGCTTTTGCCGAGTTTCCAGATTATGCTTGAAGGAAATCGAGACCCAATTCTTTTGCTCTTTGCAGCGAGCTGCGAATTATTTTGTCTCCACATAGTGGTGTTCTTTTATAGAAGCCGGCGCATCGAGAAAAATATTGCGTATATACGGCGTAATCTTACTATATTTTCTTGCTATTTTTGCTTTGCAGGTGCCTCAGTGGCGACGCTTGTATTGTCGAGCATCGATGGACGCTTCGGTGCCCATGGATATGCGATATATCGCCAAGCCCTCATCTTCAGCATCGTCTTTCCGGTTATGCTGATCATGCTTGGCCGTTCAGCTTATGTGTATTGCAGCCTCCTGGTCGCGGCTGCTGTCGTCGTCGCGTTCTACGTGCAGTCTGATGATGCATGGCTGTCTGCCGTCACCGCCATCGTCTTTGCGATTGGTTGCATGAGCGCCTTGCATCGGCAAAGTCAGCGATTTGACCGATTGGTGCAGCTCCAGTCCGCGACCGAGGCCCTCAGTCAAGAAAATGCGCGGCTGGCTTCCATCGACCCACTCACCAATCTGAAGAACAGGCGGCACTTCTTCAATAACATCCAGGCGGCTGCCGAAGCGGCCATTGCTGCGGGCGATGGCTTCGTGGTCGGCGTGTTGGACCTGGATAGCTTCAAGAACTTAAATGACACCTTTGGGCATGCCGTCGGCGACCAAGTCTTGCAGGAAATGGGTGAAAGACTATCAGCCCAGTCTCATGCGACCCCTCAGTTTCATCGCCTCGGTGGAGATGAATTCGCATTCTATATGTCGACCACCGGGAACACTCATGATCTCCAGGGTTGGGCGAATAGCGTCATCGCGTCCCTCAAAAAGCCCATTGGAATTGGTCACAGAGCCATTGAAGTGAGTGCATCTGTCGGAATGGCGATTGGCCCAGATATGTCATCTGATGCTCTCCAGCTCTATGAATTTGCTGATTATGCGCTCTATGTTGCAAAGCAAAACGGCGGGGGGATGGCTGAGATCTTCTCGCAGTCTCACCGGCAGGCAATGCGGTCGGAGCGAGAGATTGAAACGACATTGAAAGCGGCAGATCTTGATCGTGAAATCCATTCGCTCTTTCAGCCCATCATGGACACGAATTCGGGAATGCCGCAATTCTTTGAGATCCTTGCCCGGTGGCATTCGCCAACCTTGGGGGAGGTCTATCCGGATACCTTCATTCCGATTGCGGAACGAACCGGATTGATATCGAGGATCACCGTGATCATGCTCCGGCAGGGGGTCTCGGCCATGCGCGAATGGCCAGAGCACATCGGTCTATCCCTCAATCTCTCGGCTCACGACATCATGAGTGCTGAAGTGGTGCGCAGCCTGGTTGAGACTATCCAGAACAGTGGACTGAGCCCGCAGCGATTTGTCTTCGAAATCACGGAGACGGCAGTTTTGGCAGACATCGAGAGGGCCAATTCGCAAATTGCCGCGCTGAACACATCTGGTATCCGCGTTGCGCTGGATGATTTCGGTTCTGGATATACAAGCTTGGGGCAACTCCAGTTCCTGCGATTGGACAAGATCAAGCTCGACAAGATCTTTGCGCGCGGCATTCAAAGCAACGCAACAAACAGCGCAATCGTCAGATCGGTTGTCGAACTCTGTCGACATCTGGAATTAGATCTAGTCGTCGAGGGCGTAGAGGATCAGAAAGCCAGTGACATTCTTGGTGAGCTCGGCTGCAGGTATCTGCAGGGCTATAGATTTTCGAAGCCAGTTTCTAGGAGTCACGCGTTGGAATTTCTAAGAATAAGTACAATGTAATCCAATAGTATTAATTCATATTTTGGTTATATGAAATTGAAAAATTAATAGATAAAATACATATAATTAATGTTTATTACAAAACCACGTTGATACAAGCAACGCGCGGATGCGCAATCAAAGGAGAAGATTCGGATGTCAGTTCTAAAGGCAGTCAAGATACGTTCAAAGATATTGATGCTTCTGCTTATTTTGAGCGCGGGGGCGATATCCGGACTTTCCTATATCGTGTTAAAATTTAGTGCGACGAGCGGTAGCTATAACAGTTTTCTCACGAATGAAAGTCAGGCGGCCATCTGGGGCCCACGCGGTGCAGCGGGCATCTGGACTGCTGTATCCATGGCAGGCCGATTGACGCACATGGAACCGTCATCGCCAGACTACACTCCCATGCTGAGCAAATACGAGAAGGATTTCAAAGCTGCAATCGAGCGATACGAGACCGTGGCCACCCTCGTTCCGTCCCGTGCCGAAGCCGTCAATGAAATACTTGGCACCATCAACACCGTAAAGACAAATTACGACAAGATGATCGCGCTGCACGCCCAGGGGAACACGGCAGAATCGGACGCCATCAAGCGGGAAACAGATACAGCCCTCCAGCAAATGTCATCGTTGATGGGTGCAAACAACAACGCCATGGTTGACATGCTAAAAGAGGGCGCCAGCCGTTTGGAAGCAGAAACGAACTTTGCCATCGCTTTCAGCATAAGTGCATTGCTGGTTGGCTTAATCGCGTGCCTCGGATTGTCAATCTATATTGCACAGGTCGGCATTACCACGCCGATGGCACGGCTTCGTGAGCGTATGGAAGGCCTTGCCTTAGGCGATACTGCGGCTGAGATTCCTGGACTTGACCGGAGGGATGAAGTTGGACAGATGGCAATGACCCTCCAGGTCTTCCGTGATAGCGCCATCGCGCGCATGCGGCTTGAGGAAGACGCTGATGCGAACCGCCGGCTGACCGACAATGATCGGCTTGTCCGGGAACAGCAGAAAGCAAAGGAGGCTGAAGACGTGGCCTGCGCAGTCGAATGTCTCGCAACGGGTCTTTCCAAACTGTCCGTCGGTGACGTTTCCTACCGCATCGACCAGCCTTTTGTTGCGGCGCTGGACAGCTTGCGCGCCAATTTCAATCAATCGGCAGAAAAGCTGGAAGCCGCACTCTCTCAGGTGGCCCAGAATGCCAAGGGGATCGATTCTGGTGCAAATGAAATACGGTCTGCCGCAGATGACCTTGCCAAGCGAACGGAACAACAAGCCGCTGCGGTGGAAGAAACAGCTGCAGCTCTGGAGGAGATTACAACGGCCACGCGCGACTCGGCGAAACGTGCGCAGGAAGCCGGAGAACTGGTCACTCGCACCCGGCGGGGCGCTGAACAGTCGGGCGAAATCGTTCGTAGGGCTGTGGTGGCTATGGGGCGGATTGAGAAATCATCTTCTGAGATCGGCAATATCGTTGGGGTTATCGACGAGATTGCTTTTCAGACCAATCTCCTGGCGTTGAATGCTGGCGTTGAGGCTGCTCGCGCAGGAGACGCCGGTAAGGGATTTGCAGTTGTTGCCCAGGAAGTGCGTGAGCTTGCGCAACGTTCGGCAAATGCTGCAAAGGAAATCAAGCAGCTGATCTCATCGTCCAATGAACACGTGAATGAAGGTGTGAAGCTGGTCGGCGAGACTGGTAACGCGCTAGAGATGATTGTTTCGGATGTGCAGGAAGTCAACCGGCATGTGGTTGCCATTGTCGAATCCGCCCAGGAACAGTCCTCTGGGCTCCAGCAGATCAACGCCGCCGTTAACCAAATGGACCAGGAAACACAGCGCAATGCCGCAATGGTGGAAGAAAGCAATGCTGCAAGCCACAACCTAGCCAAGGAAGCGATGTCACTAAACGACTTGCTGGCGCAATTCAAGATTCGCAACCATGTGCAGCGGATGCCGACGACCGTTGACGGCAACGCTGCCGCCTCTCCTTCGGTTGCATCTCCGGCCCGCGCCCTGGCGCGGCGGTTGGCCACAGCCTTTAATGGAAATGCAGCAACCGCAAATGAATGGCGGGAATTCTAATACGCCCCCTCGCTGGAGCGAGCAAGCTATTGCCACAAGGTTCTGTCGGAATGCTCTTCAAAAGGCTTACAACTGTATTGGTTGGCGCGAACGAGCCGGGCTACCAGCCGCCATGGGGGCTGATGCAAGATTATTATATGATCAGCCCGCATTTTTTTGCCGCAATGGGGATTTTGGCGGCGGCAGTCCAGCCTTTGAGTCAAGGTGAAACTGGCAAGGTTTTGTTAATAGCGGGAATGCTTGCCTTCCAGTTGATTGTCTGCATTATTTGTCAATACCGCTTTGAACGCCGCAGTGACAACTCCCGTTTCGAGTCCTGGTTGAATGGATACATTGGTATCTTGTGTTTGTCAGGCTTGACCTGGGGCGGATCACTGGCACTGCTCTATGTCGGCGCAAGCCCGGACAGCCAACTGTTCACTCTGGCGGTATGCTTCGCTATTGTCCAGTCATGCATTTCCCGCATTTACATGACACCGGGCCCAACCCTGGGCCTTATTTTGGTGATAGCAACACCCTTGGTGCTTGCTGCTCTCAGCGAAGACCAGTGGACAATATTTCCTCTCGCCGTTATCTTTTTCATGTTTCAGATGAGCCACATGCTCAGGCTGATCTCATTTGAAGAGGGACGCAATTCTGCAGAGCGCCAGATGGTCAGGCTTATGGCGGAACTGACTGAGGCCAATGCACAATTGTTGCGCCACGCGGCAACCGACGGCCTGACCGGGCTTGCCAATCGTCGAGTCCTGGACAGCGATCTGAAGACAGCCATCAGCGCGGCTAAATCATCACACGAACCACTCTGCGTCATCCTGCTTGATGTCGACCATTTCAAGAGCTTCAATGACAATTACGGGCATTTGTCGGGTGACGAGTGCCTGTGCCGGATCGGGAGAATGCTGGCCGGAGAAAGCGCCGGCGGTTCCATTATGCCGGCGCGCTATGGTGGTGAAGAGTTTGCGATCATCCTGCGCGGATTGAACAGGGAGAAATGCCTGAACTTCGCTACCGGACTTCTGGAGAAGGCCGCCGCCCTCGACATGTCCGACATTGCCACACCGGGAACCACAATCACCATCAGCATCGGTCTGGCGACCTTCAATGCGGCCACGGATGACGAACTCAGCCTGCTCGACCGTGCGGACAAGGGCCTCTATGCAGCCAAACACGCCGGCCGCAATTGCGTTCGCACGATCGAAAGCTCGCCAAGGCAACTATCCGTCGTGACGCGATAATTCCAAATTTGTTGCACTGGCCTGCTGCCGGTTTTTCGGACACCGAGTTAAACTAATCCCACCTTTGTTTCAAAGTCATTGGGGCTGAGATAGCCCAGCGTCGAGTGGCGACGCTTCGGATTGTAGAAGCGCTCGATGTAATCGAATACATCCGCTCTGGCGTCATTCCTCGTGCGATAAACCCTGCGTGCTGTTCTCTCCGTTTTCAGTGATGAGAAAAAGCTTTCCATAGCAGCGTTGTCCCAGACATTTCCAGAGCGGCTCATGGAGCAGGTGATGCCGTGGTCGCTCATGAGGCGCTGGAACTGCTCGCTCGTATATTGGCTTCCCTGATCGGAATGATGCAGTAGCGCATCTGGCTTTCCTCGACGCCAGATCGCCATGATCAGCGCATCTGTGACGAGTTGGGCCGTCATGTTGGCATTCATCGACCAGCCGACAACACGGCGTGAGAACAGGTCAATGACGACAGCTACATACAGCCAGCCTTCTGCTGTCCATAGTGGAGTAAGAAGCGCGGATGCGCTTCTCCTCCCCGAACCGTACGTGCACCTTTCAGCGCATACGGCTCTCTATTCAAGCTTGGCCCATGGCCATAGCAACGTCATGGTAGTGCGACGTAACGGTACTGCGGTCTTCAAGCCGGAAGATGTATGGGTTTCCCTCCGGATTGCGCCACCGCAATTGCGCCTTGGGGCTTGAGACAAGCCGTTGCAGCGCTTTCCCGACAGGGTCGCCGCGTTCATTGCGACCAAACACGAGCCAGGTTTTGGCCTTGCCCAATTCCGGGACCCTGAACCATTTCCGCATCAAGGGTTTGATGCGAGATCGGTACTTGTGTCCCAGCCAATGCGCCAGTTTCCAAAACACGACATGGTCGATGCGCCGGAAGACGTACGCCGTGAAGTCGGTGAACTTGTAGAACGCCGCCCATCCCGCCAATTGGCGGTTCAGGTCGGCGATCATGTCGACCGTGCTGACACTATGATTACCGGAAAGGGTTTCGGTGAGCTTGCGGACAAACCCCTTGGCCTTTTCCTTGGGTATCGTCGTGACGATGGACATCCGTCCATGCGCCCCACGCTTGCGGATGATCCGGTGCCCCAGAAAGACGAAGCCGTCATTGACGTGTGTGACATGGGTCTTTTCCATGTTCAGCGTCAACTTCAACTCACCTTCCAGAAACGCCCGGCATTCTTCGCGGATTTCCTCTGCCTGAGCTCTGGTTCCTTTTACGATCACGACAAAGTCGTCAGCGTATCGGCAATAGGCAACAGCCGGTTTCCATTGCCGGTTCTCGCGAACCGTGATGGGGCGGCCCTGCTGGATGCCGAAGTTCCATGCCCAGCGATCCTTGCGGGCCTTCTTGTTCAGGTATTTCGCCTCCAGCCAGATATCAAACTCGTGGAGCATGATGTTGGACAGGAGCGGTGACAGAACGCCACCTTGCGGGACACCCTCGCTTGAGGCCGTAAACAGGCCACGGTCGATGTGGCCTGCTTTCAAGAACCGATAGAGTAGATCGACGAACCGTCCGTCCTGCACACGTCGCCGCACGCATTTCAGAAGCAGCCGGTGATGGACCGTGTCGAAGTAGCTGGCCAAATCACCTTCGATGATCCAGCGGCCCCTCGTCGTGTCGGCACCATCCTGAAGCTGTATCCTCACGGTGCGGACGGCATGATGCACGCTCCGTTCCGGCCGGAAGCCATAGGATAAACGATGGAAATCGCTCTCCCAGATTGGCTCCATGGCCATCAGCATGGCGCGTTGGACAATGCGATCCGTCAGGGTCGGAATACCCAGTGGTCGTAGCTTGCCGTTTGATTTCGGGATATAGATGCGCTTGACCGGCTGGGGGCGATAGGTCTCCTCCAGCAGGCTTGTCCGCAGGTCGTCCAGATGCTGATCCAGTTTGACCTGAAGCCTTTGCTTATCCATTCCGTCGATGCCCGGCGTTCGTGCGCCGCTTGACGCCAGAACCATCCGAGCAGCCTCGGCAAGCCATTCCCTATTGGCAATCAGCCGAAGAAGCCGATCAAACCGTCGGTTTGGATCGCTCTCGGCCCATGTTGCGAGCTTGTGCTGCATTTCACTGATTATCAAAGGTCTTCACCTCGCTTGGTCAGATAGTTTGCACTTCAAGCAGTTTGAACTGTTCCCCTTCGCCATGTGATGGGCTTTCCCCATCCCGAACTACTACGAGAACTCCGCCAACATGATGGACATCAGGGTCAACTCCCTTGCGACGCAATACTTCGTTATCATTCCATCATGCCTTCCCTCGTTCATATGCTGGACGTCAGCGTATTGGTGAGGTTGCCGGTCGCAGTCTTTTCCCTTGCGTTCCGCAAGTCGATGCCGATGCCATGGTCTGGCTGCATTCTCCCCATGACCCCATGCGGGCGACCTACATATACGCCCGTATTCGGATGCCGCCGACTTACGTGTCCGGCAGCTTCATCAGCATTCCGCCTGTTAAGCCGTGTAGGCGAAGGCGACATTTCAGCCCTCAGATGCGGGTTAACCGGTTCGTGTTCCTCAACCTTCCAATACTTCAGCCTAGGGAACCATCTCGGCGTAACGGCTTCGCCTCAATCCCCTTTACCTGCGGGCTACGTCACCCTGCCAGTTGACGGCAAGTCACCGCCGCTTGGGCTCATGCCCCCCTCGCAGCAGGGAGCAGGCAAGTCTTCACATCCTCCCTTCTCTTTGCATTCCAGTCATATGCCTCCCCGATTGGGGCGAGGCGCACTATAGGTGAAGTCGGCCACCCATTTCTGGTTCGGTCGCTCTGCCATGAACTGACGGTCCAGCACGTTCGGCATGATGACGGCACGGTCACCGGCATCTTTCGGCAAGCCACGCCGTCTCGGCCTCGCCCTGAGCGCATTCAAGCGCATCCAATTTCCCCGCATCGAGGGTCGTTCCCAATATGCTGATGGCAACACGTCGCTTCATTGTTTATCCAATATTATAGCTTCCCATATGCAAGGATAATATCTTTCCCAGGTCAGATTCTACAACCGTAGACTTCTTAGTTCGCCCTGAAAAACCCAAAAACCTTTTTGTTTTCAGGGATTCCCAAGGAGATTGAAGTATAGGAATCTACAGGAAATCAGGTTCCGAGGCTCGATTTTCTGGGGTTTTTTCGATGCGCCCGACACGCCCTTCTTCCGACAGGAATGATCTTTTTCGCGAGCGCCTGGATGCGATGATCAACATGAGCCACCCTTTGGTAAAGCTCACGAAAGTGATGGACTGGTCGCGCTTCGATGCGGCTTTCGGCGGCTTCTACCGTCCCGTTGGCCGGCCGGCCAAGCCGACACGGCTGATGGTTGGCCTGCATTATTTGAAGCATGTCCACGACCTGTCTGACGAGGAGACGGTCGAGCGCTGGGTTGAAAATCCCTATTGGCAGTATTTTTGCGGCTTCGAGTTCTTCCAGACTGAGTTTCCAATCGATCCCAGCACCATGACGCGCTGGCGCAAGCGCATCGGTCCGGATGGGTTGAGTGCGATGCTCAAAGCCAGCGTCGATGCGGCCCTTGATACCGGAACGGTCAAAGCCTCTTCGTTGGAGCGCATCACGGTGGACACGACAGTGCAGTCCAAAGCGATTGCCTATCCGACCGACGGGCGGCTTTGCCTGAAGGCGCTCATGTCACTCGTGCGCCTGGCCAAGCGTTTCGGCATCGACCTTCGCCAGAGCCACACCCGGCTTGCAAAAGCCGCCGCCCTCAGAGCCGGTCGTTATGCCCATGCCAGGCAGTTTCGCCGCATGCGCCGGGAATTGAAGAAGCTGCGCACCTATCTCGGCCGCGTCTACCGCGATATCTGCCGCAAGATCGCAGGAAACCTCGATCTTGCGGCCCGCTTTGATGTCCCCCAAAACCCGTCTCCCCGTATGCCCAGCTCGTTTGAGAGTAATCTAGAACGCATTCGTCTGAACCGGAACTGAAAACACTGCCTCGATGCTACGCAGCGGGCTTGGAAGACTCCTTCCCGCGCGATTAGGCACTCACACCACACCCCTCTGCGCAATCGGTCGCTCGCCCCACGACCTGATTTGCCGGAGAAATGCGTACGTCGTGGAGCAGGCTAGGTGCCTCTACAGAATGCGCCTATTCGCGATCTGATACGCATCCTCACTGACTAGAACCCATTTGCCCATTCTCTACGCCCTATGGACATGATGCGCCAAGGCTGGCTTTCGAGCTTTCGCCAAGCATCGCAGCAGTGAGCGACAATATCGTCGTAGGATTTGAAGACGCGGTTGGAGAGCCAGTTCTCGCGCATGAATAGCCAGAGGTTCTCAACCGGGTTGAGCTCCGGCGACTTCGGCGGCAGTGGCAAGATCGAGATGTTGGTGGGCACGACAAGGTGGTTCGACATGTGCCAGCCCGCCTGATCCATGATGAGAATGGCATGCGCATCATCGGCCACGTGTCGGGAGATTTCAGCCAGATGCTGCGTCATCGCGTAGGTGTCGCACCATGGCATGACCAACGCCGCCGCTTTGCCCAGCTTGGGGCAGATGGCACCGAAGATGTAGGCCGAGCGGGTTCGCTGGTCGTGTGGTGCGGATGGCCTTGATCCCCGCTTTGCCCAGCGGCGGGTGATCTTGTTCTTCTGACCAATCCGGGCCTCATCCTGGTACCAGATTTCTATTCGTTTCCCTTGAGCGGCCCCGCCTGCGATCTCTGCCACTGCGGCGGGGAAGCTTTTTTAAAATCCTCAATGGCTTGAGGGTCCTGCGCATGATGTTTCGGGCGGGCAGCGAGCTTGCGGTAACCCATGGCGCGCACCTCCCGGCTCAGTGTCTGTTCGCTCACCGAGACACGAAACTCTTCCCAGAGCCACTGAGCCAGATCGCACAGACGCCATCGGACGACACCGTCAAGATAAGGCGTCGGTCCCACTTCGATGGCTTTTGCAAGGGCCGCGCGCTGCTGATCGTTCAGCAGTGACTTGGGGCCTGGAGCCTTGCCGTCGATCAGCCCATCAGGACCACGTTCGTTGAAACGCAGGACCCAGTCCCGCACGATCTGCAGCGTGACATTGCCCAGCCGTGCAGCATCCGAGCGCGAGCCTCCGTCATAGATCGCGGCGAGTGCCAAAAGACGGCGCGCCTGACCCCCATGCTTGCTCTGACGCGCCAGACGTCGAAGACCTTCAGCATCAAAATCTGTCCGCAATGAAATTCCTGTTCGCATCCGAAACCTCCGGTTTGCATCTGTCGGTGGCTGTTGAGAACCGCGCATATTTGGTGCCGAGACGGGATTACGGCGAATCTGGACGCGGCGGACAGGGCCCTGAGATTATTGCAAAGGTTTTGATGGGGGAGATGAGCGCGGGATGTGGCGTCAGGAGCCCGGAGGGCGACTGAGGCACATCCCGCGCTGCGTCCGTCAATGATAGACTGGCGGAGCGCCGCAAACAGACATCGACCAAAGCTACCAGGCCAATTCGATGTCCAATCCCTCAGGCATCTGTGAGATGACGTGGCTGTCATCACGCAGGACTGCCGACTGGTTCACGGTGAGCGTCATTATAATGGTATTGGCGCATTCCGTCGAGCTTCTCCGATCAATCCCGACGGCGCTTCGAAAGGTGCGCCGCCGCGATGCAAACTGCTCGTTTCTTCCTCTGCGGGCGGTGTCGCGCGCAGGTTCTGCTTTGCCGCCATTGCGATCGGGGTCAGCGCTATTGCGGTTCTGCCTGCGCCCATGCGGCGCGCCGTGACAGCCTGCGGGCAGCCGGACGGCGCTACCAGAGCACCCGGCCGGGGCGCTTTGCCCATGCCGATCGCTCCCGCCGATATCGGCAGGCTCGCAAAAACGTGACGCATCACTCTCCACCCGTCGTTCCAGAGGGTTCACGACTGAAGGCGTCCACAAACGGCGGCATCGTTGCACCGGGCGATGGCACCGCTGGCGTGGTGTCATCGATCGAGCCGTGGTGCCGGCGCTGCGGCAGCTCTGTGCCGCTGTTCTTTCGCCGCGGCTTCGTGCGTCGCCGGGGGACACACGTGCGTCCATTCGACCATGGAGATCGAACCGATGACCATATCTGCCGAGAAGGAAGCGATGATCCTGCGCCTGTACCACGTTGAGAAGTGGCGCTGCGGCACGATCGCCAAGCAATTGCATTGCCATCACACCACCGTCTTCAGGGTCCTGAAGGACGCGGGCTTGCCTCGACACAGGCCGGTGATCCGCCCCGCCGAGATCGACCTGTACCTGCCGTTTATCCAGCAGACGCTGACCAAATATCCTGACCTGACGTCCAGCCGCCTTTACGGGATGGTGCAGGAGCGCGGCTATAAGGGATCGCCCGACCACTTCCGGCACATGGTGGCGCTGCACCGACCACGGAAGGCGGCGGAAGCTTATCTACGACTACGCACCCTGCCGGGTGAGCAGGGCCAGGTCGACTGGGGTCATTTTGGCCACATCGAGATCGGCAGGGCCCGCCGCCCGCTGATGGCCTTCGTCATGGTGCTATCCTACTCGCGCGACATCTATCTGCGCTTCTTCCTTGATGCCCGCATGGAAAACTTCCTGCGCGGCCATGTCGGCGCATTCAACGACTGGAACAGCCTTCCCAGAGTGCTGCTCTACGACAATCTGAAGTCCGCCGTCCTTGAACGGCAGGGCGATGCCATCCGCTTCCATCCGACATTGTTGGCCTTCGCGGCTCATTATCGCTTCGAACCCCGTCCTGTCGCGGTAGCACGGGGCAACGAGAAAGGCCGTGTCGAGCGCGCCATTCGCCACATCCGGGAAGCCTTCTTCATCGCCCGCACCTTCAAGGACCTCGACGATCTCAATGCCCAGGCCGAACACTGGTGCCGGACCCAGGCTGCCGACAGGCCATGCCCGGAGGACCGGGCAATGACGGTGCGTGAGGCGTTCTCAAAAGAACAGCCCATGCTTCTGCCCTTGCCGGCCAATCCCTATCCCGTCGAGGAGCAGGTGGCCGTGAAGGTTGGCAAGACACCCTACGTGCGCTTCGATCTGAACGATTACTCGGTCCCTCATACGCATGTCCAACGAACACTCACCGTTCGCGCCGATCTCGTCCAGGTCAGGATATTCGACGCCGCCACGATGATCGCCAGCCACCGTCGCAGCTTCGATAGGGGCCAGCAGATCGAGGATCCTCAGCACCTGAAGGCACTCGTCGCCGTCAAGCGCGAGGCACGCCAGCATCGCGGCCTCAATAGCCTGACGCGGGCCGTGCCGGCTTGTCAGAAGCTGATGATGCATGCCGCAGAACGTGGCGCCAATATCGGCGCAATCACCAACGCCATGCTGACGTTGCTCGACCTCTACGGCGCCCAGGAACTCCAGGCGGCCGTCGAAGACGCTTTGCGCGCCGGCGCCTCGCATTCCAAGGCGGTTCGATCAGTGCTCGAACGCCGCCGGATTGCGCGGGGCGCTCCGCCCCCGGTCGAAACCAGGCTGCCCGAGCATGTCCGCAAGAAGGACACGACTGTCATTCCCCACAAGCTCGACCGTTACGATCAACTCACATTGAAAGGAAACGACGATGAATAAGATCGACACCCTGTTCAATCGCGCCAGACAATTGCGCCTTTATGGCCTGACGGCCCATTGGGACGAGATCGCCACACAGGACTGGGTGCCGACCGTGATCCGGTGGGAAGAAGACGAGCGCTCCGACCGCTCGCTGCTGCGACGCATGCGCACCGCCAGGCTCGGCCACTTCAAGCAAATGGCCGACTATGACTGGAAGTGGCCGCGCCGCATCGACCGCGCCACCGTCGAGGAACTGATGACGCTGGCATTCATGAAGGATGCCACCAACATCGTCTTCATCGGTCCGAACGGCGTCGGCAAATCGACGCTCGCCCTCAACATCGCCTACCAGGCACTCATCCGGGGCCATTCGGTCCTGTTCCGCACCGCCAGCGAAATGCTCGGCGAACTCGCCGCCATCGACAGCGATTCCCTGCTGCGCCGCAAGCTTCAGTACTATGCTTCCCATGACGTCCTGCTGATCGACGAGATCGGCTACCTATCCTATTCCAACCGCCATGCCGATCTGCTCTTCGAGCTCATCAGCCGCCGATACGAGAAACGCTCGACCATCGTCACCACCAATAAACCCTTTGCGCAATGGTCGGAGGTCTTTCCGAACGCCGCGTGCGTCGTCAGCCTGGTCGATCGTCTCGTCCACCACTGCGAAGTCGTCGCGATCGAAGGAGATTCCTATCGCTTCAAGGAAGCCAACGAGCGCTCCATAGCCCAGCGTCAGCAACGCGCCAGTCACCAATCCGGCGAAACAGAGCCCGCATCATGACCGAAAAGACGCACCACTCTTCAGGTCTCAAGCGTGGCCTGCCAATCCTCATCAGTGCCGAATGGACCCCCGAGCAGGCATGGGCCGTCTTCGAACTCCTCGATGATCTGCGCGACGCCATCTGGAACCATTACGCCCCTGACATCCAGCACATGGTCCAAAACCAACAAGCTTCCGACGATAATCAAGATTAGCAACACTGAAGGCGGCTTCTTCAGCCGCTTTCAAAGTTCTCAATCCTCGGCACCATTTATCCGCGCTTTTGGACAGCCGCCAACAGCATCAGAGATTCAGATTCATCGCGCTTTGGGAAGCCCAAAGAGTCGGCATCAGAAAGACGCCGTATGACTGCTTTCAACGACCCTACGAGACTCTTCCATAAAAGTCCGCCGCCGTACCCAACCGACCCCATTGACTTTATCATTCCGGTTTCATATTTTTTGTTTGTGAAACCGATTTGGAACATGACCATGGCCGGAAACAATGTCATTGCATTCCGAAATCCAGCTAGTCCGATCGCGCATTTCATCCGCATCGGCGAAGCTCATAAGAAGTTTGGCGAACTCTATGCCGCGGGAAGGCTGCCCATTCGACGGGTCGTCATCGAGGCATCACGCCTTCTTTTCCAAAGAAACTTCATCGCAGATCTTCGTCGCGATGGCGTGGAGATCGTGCTCGATACGCAAGTCGCCGAACTGAGCGCGAAAGCGCGCTTCGCAGGTGCTGTTCGCCACGCACCTTGGGCCGTTGCGGGCGCGTTGCTGGGTCCTCAGCATTTTGCAGCAAACGCATCGACCGATGTCATAGGTCAGATTGCCCGTTTCGCCGTGGCGCACAATATTGACACAGTGCTTGCCCCAACCCATTTCCTCGCCGACCCGGACCACGCGGATTGGCTATCGATCGATCGAGCTTCCTGCCTTGCCTTGCGCGCAGCACTCGATCGTGAAGGTGGGAAGCATATTGCTATCGATTACCCGGTCATCCATTCGCATGTCGCGATCAACGACGGGTCACAGCGCAGCGAGGTGGTAGGCGCACTGAACGACCTGCCCTTCGATAATCTGTGGCTGCGTCTTTCCGGCCTCGGCCATGAAGCCAAGCCGCAGACCACGCGGCAATTCCTTTTGTCGCTGCAAGGCATTCATAATCTCGGATGCCCGATCATCATCGACCACCTTGACGGTTTGCTTGGCCAGGCCGCGTTGGCATTCGGCGCCGCTTCCGGACTTGCACACGGCATCATGGAGCGAAACCAGTTCGACGCGCGATCCTGGCATAAAGAGCCTGAACCGCGCGACGAGGAAAGCGGCTTCGGTAAGACGACCTACATTCCCATTCCCGGGCTGGCGAAATCCCTGAAACGTAACGAATTGGAATACTTGTCCAATGCTCGCGGCGGTAAACGAGCGCTTGGGTGCCAGGATGTATGCTGCTCCCATGGTGTGACGAATATGTTATCCGACACGCGCCAACACGCGGCCCGGCAGGCCTTTGCTGCCGTGGAAGTGTTTACTCCCGTGCCGGATCATAATAGGGAGCAGTTCTTCCTGGAAAAGCCGCTGCGTGAGACCGAACGCATTGCCAGGACCATCAAGGACCTCCGGCCGAACGCCAAGGACGCGGCCCGGTTCGGTATCGACGAGAAGGGAGCTGCGAGCTTGACGAAACGCCTGACGGATCACCACGGCCGCGTCGTGAAGCTTGGCGACACTCTGACACTGATGCATGAAACTCGCGGAAAAGGTGCTCCGCGTGCCAAAACGGCGTCCGGCCCACGTATTTCAGGTCATTCCGATAACATCCAGCAGATGCGATAATTGTCATGCAGGGAGCAGTACCCAGATTTCTAAACGAGATCGGCGAAGCCGGTGGCCTGAAGGGCACCGACATCGCCAATATCATGGACGTGTCGAAAGCAACCGTCTCACGTTGGCGCGCGGGCGATATCAAACCTCAGCCACGCAATGAGCTGATCCTCTCTGATTTGCACTATGTAGTGACCCGTCTGACGGACTATTATTCATCGGATGAGATCCGGACCTGGCTTTATGCCCGCCATCCGCAACTAAACGGCGAGCGGGCGATTGACCTTATCCATCAGGACCGTGCTATCGAAGTGCTGAAGGTAATTGACCGACTCGATAACGAGGTTTTCCTGTAAAGCATGGTTCACACGCGTAGAAGCCGGGACAATGCACTCATCGACGCGATCGAAGCCCTTACACCTGTTCGGTTTGAAGGCACTGTATGGCGGGTGGTCCGTAAGGGACGATCACCGGTCGATTGCGCGCGTGCTGGCGGCCGTTGGGACGACGGGACCTTCGATGTGCTCTATACCTCGCAGCAGCGCGATGGAGCGATAGCGGAGATGTACTTCCATCTCGGCCGCGGGCAGCCCGTCTTTCCGTCGAAAGTGGAATACGGGGTGCATGAGCTGGACGTGACGGTTGATCGCGCGCTTCAGCTTGTGGATCTTGATGCGTTGCGAGCTCTTGGCCTCGATACCTCCCGTTACGGGCAATTGTCCTACGACCGAGCAAGTGACGAATACCCACGGTCGCAAGATATCGCCGAAGCCGCGCATTTTCTTGAGTTCGACGGCCTCGTCGTCCCGAGCGCACGATGGAAGTGCATGAACGTAATTCTGTTCTGCGATCGCGTGCCGCCTGACTCTATGGAAATCACTGCCGACCACGGTCTTATAGACTGGCCCGTTTGGATCAAAGCCAACGCGCGTTAGGGGAGCGCCCAGCCAAGCATCACGAAAGTCGCCCGTTTTACCGACTGGTAGAGTCACAAATTCAACAGGCCAAGGTATGACACGGGGAGAACATCAGGGAGAACGTATCGATCCGGAAACTGCGCTCCCGAACCTACTCAGGATGCTATTTGATACAGATGACGCGGACACGCTGACGATGTTGTGGGCCGTCCACGCGCTGCAAAACGAAAGGTCGGAAGCGGCCGCAAAGCACCTCAACTTTCCACCGCAGGCGCACACGTCGAGTATGGATTCGCCGTTCGCCGTTTTCCCTTGGGACATCGAAACGCTGATCACCCTGATGTCGAACACGCCCAAGTCGGTTTCACCACCGTGGCTGAGGCAACCGATGAATGTTCGAGAGTTCAATTGAGAGCGGCGGTGCAAAATTAGTACTACAGTTGTGTTTTGGGGTAAATCATGATTCCCTTCCGCTGGTTGGCGAATAGGGAGATACGCAATGTCTGTTTCATCCTGGGCGGGCGGGCTTGTTGATTGGCGGCGTACACTGACGGAAATAAAGAGGTTCATTGCCCCCGCATTCAAGCGCATTGAGCAGAGGCAGACCGCTGGAATTTTCATCGATGGGCTTTTATCCCGCGCTGAACGTAAGACGGGCTGGATGCTGGCGGAAGAAGCCGGCCTGGATCGCCCCTATCGTATCCAGTCATTATTGGGAAGGTCCTTGTGGTCTGCGGATGAGCTCTGTGAACGTGTTCGCCATTATGTGATCGAGGCGCTGGGGGACCCTGACGGAGTTCTTGTCGTTGATGAAACGGGGTTCTTGAAGAAAGGCGATCAATCTGTCGGTGTCGCACGACAATATTCCGGGACAGCAGGTCGGATTGAGAACTGTCAGGTAGGCGTATTTGCCGGCTATGCCAGTCGTTTTGGTCATGCTCTCATCGATAGGCAACTCTACCTTCCCAAGGAATGGGCCGAAGATCCGGAGCGTCTGCAAAAAGCGAGCGTTCCGGAGGATCTTGCCTTTGCGACCAAGCCTACGATCGCGCGCATGATGATTGAACGGATTCTTGACGAGGGCGTCCCATGCGCCTTCGTGCTGGCGGATGCTCTTTATGGCTCGGACAGCAAATTCAGGAGTGCACTGGAAAGGCGCAAACAGCCTTATGTCCTCGCGGTTCGCTCGAACCATACACTGCGGATCTTTCGCGAAGAACAGCTCATCCTCACGGATACGGAAACGATGATCGATGAGTTGGATGCACAGGCATGGCAGGCACTGTCTGCGGGAGAAGGAACCAAGGGGCCGCGCCTTTATGAATGGACACGTCTGCCAATTGCCCGACCCAATGAAGATGGCTTTCAGCGCTGGCTTCTTGCGCGGCGTAGTCTGCGTAATCCAGACGCTATCGCCTACTACTTCGCAAACGCTCCTGCTGAGACGACATTGGCTGAACTTGCGGCCGCTGCCGGATTGCGCTGGACAATCGAAGAATGCTTCCTGCGCGCCAAGGATGATCTAGGTCTCGACCATTGCGAGGCGCGCTCCTGGCATGGGTGTGCGATGTCAGTGTCCAGCTTTCCCCAGATCGACGGTTTCAGAGCGTCGGGTTTTGGTTTGCGGGACGGTTTGCGTTCGATGATGAACGGCTTGGTCTGCTGACGCATTGATCCTCCAGGCTGTGATTCGCGAGCGCAACGATATCTCACCGGGCATGGCAGGCAAGCCGGACCACGGTTGCACGTGACCCACTCCCCAATCGAAGCAGGCTCCGACGACGGGACAAGCGGAGCATGATCCAGGTTGCCATTCTTCCCACGGGCAAATGCGGTGAGCGCCATTGCCATATCCCTTCACGACAGAGTTTCCGGCAACCCATCTGCGGGCTCGATGGGGCATGTCTGACCGGAGACCGGCTGCGCCTCGATCGTCTTCCCGCAACGACAAGTCTGAGATTTCTTACCCCGGATCCCTCACGGGCTCCTCCTCTCCCACTAACAAATCTGCGACTTGTCGCCCTCCATTGCATTGCGGCCCTATTGGGTGCGGTCTGATCGTCCCCGGTCTTTGCGACTGCCATCGAGGCCGCGATGGGCGCGGCCCGAACACGAGAAAAGGAATACGACAATGGCGACTATCGGCACCTTCACTTCCGAAAAGAACGGCTTCACCGGCTCTATTCGCACTCTCGCCTTGAACGTCAAAGCCCGCATCGCGCGGGTTGAAAATCCCTCCGACAAGGGCCCGCAGTTCCGCGTCTATGCCGGAAGCGTTGAACTCGGCGCGGCTTGGCAGAAAACCTCCGAGCAGGGTCGCGACTACCTCTCGGTCAAGCTCGACGATCCGAGCTTCCCTGCCCCGATCTACGCAACGCTCGCCGAGGTCGAAGGCGAGGAAGGCCTCCAGCTCATCTGGTCCCGCCCGAACCGCGACTGATCGGGATCACAAGGCTCCGCCACCGGCGGAGCCCACCTTCCTGCCAAGAGATCAAAGCCGGACCCTGCATCGAGCCAGGCCCGGCTTTTTTGGTGGCATACGGTGAGCGGGGAAGCTGCTCAGAATGCATGATTGTGCCAAGCGGCGACGCCGGCCTCAAGGATGAGCGGTCCCCCCAATTTGCTCCACCTGCCCTCAAGGGCAGCTTCCGCAAATCGGCTCCCCCACTCACCGGCTCTGCCGGTCGCGCATGCGATCCTTGACCCCGCCATCCCCTCTCGGACCCGCCTGTCATCTTTCACAAACGTCAAGGAGACGAAGATGACCTACGAACTCGAAATCCAGATCGAAGAACTGCGGGTCGAGCTGCGCAACGCTGTTGATGGCGCCGAGCGTCGCCAGATACAGGCTGAACTCGAAATCGTCCAGGCGGAGGCTGATCGTCGCTGCTGCCGAGATGGAGGACCTGGCTGAGGCAGAGCCGCCTTTCTGACGGCGGTGATCTCTACCAACCCCTCCACCGTGCGACCACGAATACATTATTTACACCAATGCTGTATATGCTGTATAAACAGCACTGAGACCCTTTCACCCTAATCGTATTGAGGCTGGCCACATGACAAGCAGGAACGGCTCCTACACGACAAGCGACCTTTCTCGGAAATCCGGAGATATCATCGCCGAGGCACTTCGACACCCTGTCACGATCACCCAACGCAACAAGCCGCGATTGGTGTTGCTGAACATAGACGATTACGAACGTCTTATGCGCCAGTCGGATCGTCGCTCTGTAGGCAGACTGGAGACAATGTCCGACGAGCTGTTTGCTGAATTTGAAGAGGCCGTCGATGTCTACGCCCAGTCTGATGAGACGAGTCGATGAGCGTATATGACAAGGTCCAGACGGCTGCGGTCGTTCGATATCCATATCTGTGGAGCCATGAGGCAAACGAGGGAGAAACGGAAGGGCGCAAGAACCGTCCTGTGGCTGTCGGCGTGCGGATCGCGAGGTCGGGTGGCGATTTTGTTTTGTTTTTTCCGATAACGACAAAGATGCCCGACCGAAATCGTTTTGCCGTCGAGATTCCGACCATCGAAAAGCGACGCGCGGGTCTTGATGCAGATCTTCCGCTGTGGCTCGTCCTGGATGAGTTCAACAGTGATATCATAGGCCGGTCATTCTATTTGGAGCCTGAGCCTCCGCTTGGTCACTTCAGCAGGGCATTCTTTTTGCCGCTTCTGCGCGAATTTATTGCCCGTCGAAAGTCCTTTGCGGAAGTTAGCCGATCGAGATAGCGGAGTGTGGACAGCAGGGTCTCCGTTCGAGAAGACCAAGGTCCGCCCTCACATTCTCTTTTGCCAGCGGCGGTATCGTCGGGTGTTTACTTCGAAGCGACAGAGCCAATTGCCCGATATCCCCGGCGGCGTTTTTGCCTCAGAAGATCAAGGAAGAGATCAACCGCGTCCTGTTCCTTTTCGAACTGATGAGTTTTCACCTGACCGTTCGTCCCAATCCGTCCCCATCGCCGCGTCAGGCATGCCTCTCCGAACAGGTTCGGCTCGATCGACAACGCGTAGAAGCGGGCCAGGTTCTTACTGGCATCCTTGCGTTCGACATAGAGGTGATAGGGTTGGGCGATCATGCGCTAAGAATCGCGTGAAGCGCGCCCTGCGTCCAACGAGATTTATGAATCGATTGTGCCGGATCGATTCAGTTCGGTGAAGAATCGGTATCGATCAGGTCGAGCGGTCCACCTTCGGCGCACCGCTCTATTCCCAGCGCGTACCAAGCCTACAAGCGGACTGCGCCGATTCCAGTGGCGATCCTCTCGTCATGGATCGGATCGCACATTGGCTACTCCGGCTGATCCTTACTCAAGAGATGACCCGATCGAGCAGCCGGTTGGTGAAACCGGTTTTGCCCGACGCAGTTTTTCATATCGTCCCGCCGGAACCAGATGGCGCGACCGCATCTAAGCGGCGGGTTGCCTGCGGTAAAGACGATCTGCTCATCGGCTCGCATTCGCAGCACCTCATGCGGCTGGATCAGCGGTCGAGCGGCAAGCTGCTTTGACCGGGTCCGCGACGACCCGCGCGACTGGAAGCTGCGGCTGACCTGATCGATCTCAACCGTCGTCATGCCGCAGCGGCGCGATATGTATTCCGCCGTCTCCGGATCATTGATGGCAGCAAACGAAATCCAGCTCGCGCTCTCAAACCATTTGCTCGATGCGTCCCGACCACCGTATGTCTCGCGAAGTTGGCCGATGGACTGATAGATCATCGTGAGCGTGATGCCATATTTGCGCCCTGCGTCACGAGCGGTCTCCAGGATGCGCATGTAGCCTAGCCGCGCCACCTCATCGAGAAGGAAAAGGGCACGGCCTTCGATGTGTCCATCCCGATTGTAAATCGCGTTGAGGAACGAGCCGATGATGACTCGCGCCAGCCCCGCATGTGTCTCAAGCGTCTTCAGGTCGATATTGATGAACACGTCGGTCTTTCCCGACGCGATATCGTCGGTGGAAAATGCAGAGCCGGACACCAGAGCTGCGTAGTTCTGGTAGGATAGCCAATGCGTCTCCTTTATCGCATTGGCATAGACACCGCTGAACGTTTCCGGTGTCATGTTAACGAACGCGGCAACGTTCTCCTTTACGAAAGCGGATGCTGAATTGTCGTAGATGTCCTGCAGCCGCTTGCGCAACTGCGGTTCCGGCTCCGACAGGTTGGCCCGCACCTGACGAAGCGTCTGCTGCTCATTTGGTGTATGGCCGGAAAGGCAGACGTCGGCGATCATCGCCGTCAGGAGCTGAAGACCGGACGCTCGAAAGAAGTCGTCGCGAACGCCGCCCGCGCGGCCACTCTCGCTCATGATCCAGGACGCAACAGCGGCTATGTCCTCTTCTTTCGTGCCACCGAACTTTCCGATCCAGGCCAGTGCGTTGAAGCCGATCGCTGGATTGCGGGGATCAAGGATCCGGATCCTTCTCCCCGCACGCTCGCGATGCTGCGACACCATCGGCGCGACCTCGTTCGAAGGATCGAGCACGATCAACGAACCACCCCATTTGAGCGCGGTCGGGATTGTCACCGACGTCGTTTTGAAACCGCCGGAACCGGCAAAGACAATCCCATGGGATGAACCGAATGAGCCATCGAAGCAAAGCAACGGCGCTTTCCCTCCTTCACCCCAGGTTTCCATGTCATCGGCGCGAAACCCACGAATGGTTCTGCCATCACGATCGACACGGTATCGCTCGCCAATCACGATGCCGCCAGCTTCACCGAACAGCCGCTCGGCCTCGGTCAGTTTCATCCACGCGGCCTCTCCGTGCAGCGCGCGTTTGCCGATGATCCGCTTGGGTTCGGGCCGGACGAAAGCCGCGTTTCCGATCAGCGCAACACGAAGTGCGAAGCATCCCGTTATCAGCACACCAGCCGCTCCGATCATCGTTGCTGGATCGAGATAGGTAAGGATGGATTTTCCCTCGGGAACCTTGTCAGCAAATACAGCGAGGCGCGATATCTCGCGCGCCGCCGCAATCAGAATGGTACCGCCACTACCAGCGGCCGCGCTCCAGCCAACAAGCCGGATGCTTGCCGATCCTGCCGCCGCGAAGAGAAAGATGATGCCGACCGCAGCGGCGGCGACATAGGGTGCCGCGATGCCGATCCTGGCGAACATCAATCGCTGGGCCTCAATTTTGCCAAACGGAGCAAGAAATTGTTCAAGACCTGTCAGACCGATGGCGACTGCGATGATCAGCACGGCTGGTACGGTGGCGAGAAGAACTCTATTCGCTGTCATTGCCAAAGGCCTCTGCGCCGATAGAAGTCAGTCGCGCGCGTTCGCCCGGATCCGCTTTGAGCCGGCCGGCAAGTTCGAGCAACGCACCCAGCAGCATTGCTCGCTTCTCAAACCGAAGGCCTGCTTTCACGATCAGGCCCCCGAGCTCGATCTTCTCGCGCGTGTCCTTCTTGCGGGCGTCCGATGTCGTGGTCCTCGCCATGCGCTCAAGCCTCGCCAGGGCTGCCCGGAGCCTCGCCAGCCGGGTTCGCCGAAGCCTGCCCGGCGCCCGTGCTTCCTCTCCCTTTCCCGTTCGGTCCGGCGCTTTGTGCTGTCGGACCGCTGCGAAACCGTTTCGCCACTTCCTCGAAGGCCGTCTGAAGTTCGCTCTCGTCAATCTCGAATTCGCCAAGACCAGCGCGCAATGCGATGCGGCCGATCCGTTCGGCCTCCCTGGTTTCTGCTGCCTTGAGCTGATCCTGGAGCTTGGCGATTTCTTCGCGGATTTTCGAAGAAGGCTTTTTCATTCCGCTCGCATCCTTTCGCTGAACGTCGTTGCCGTCAGGCAGAAGATTTCAGCGCGGAGTGCGGAACGCACTACTGTGAATCCTACAATCGCCAATGGCGATGCTTTTGTGAATGATCCCATCCGTTCGTAAGGACGGATCCGAAGGGCGCAATTATACGTCGCTGAAGCGACGCACTGTTTTTTGCCCCCTGGCTGCCCTTCCTCTTTTTACGAACACATTGATTTCGTTTGATCAAAGGAGTGTTCTCCGCCGTGGCCGTCCCGCATTTTTCAGTCAGCATCGTTGCACGCGGCTCCGGCCGCAGCGCCGTGCTGTCGGCGGCCTACCGGCATTGCGCCAAGATGGACTATGGGCGGGAAGCCAGGACGATCGACTACACCCGCAAGCAGGGCCTGCTTCATGAGGAGTTTATCATCCCCGCCGATGCGCCTGAATGGCTGCAATCGATGATTGCCGATCGGTCTGTCTCGGGAGCGTCGGAGGCGTTCTGGAACAAGGTCGAGAACTTCGAGAAACGGTCGGATGCACAGCTTGCAAAGGATGTCACCATCGCCTTGCCGTTAGAGCTGTCGGCTGAGCAGAACATCGACCTCGTCAGGGACTTCGTGGCGCGCCACATCACCGCCCAGGGCATGGTGGCTGACTGGGTCTTCCACGACGCGCCTGGCAATCCGCATATCCACCTGATGACGACGCTGCGGCCGCTGACCGAGGACGGGTTTGGGTCGAAGAAGGTGGCGGTCATAGGACCAGACGGCAAAGCGCTGCGCAATGACAGCGGCAAGATCGTCTATGAGCTCTGGGCGGGTGGGCTCGATGACTTCAACGCGTTTCGCGATGGCTGGTTTGCCTGCCAGAACCAGCATCTGGCGCTTGCGGGCCTCGATATCAGGATCGATGGCCGCTCCTTCGAGAAGCAGGGCATCGAGCTGACCCCGACCATCCATCTCGGCGTCGGCACGAAGGCGATCGAGAGGAAAGCAGTCCGTGGGAATGGATCTGCGGGAGAGGATGCTGCGCTCGAGCGGCTGGAACTGCAGGAAGAGCGGCGAGCCGAGAATGCCCGCCGGATTCAGCGTAGTCCGGAGATCGTACTTGATCTGATCATGCGAGAAAAAAGCGTGTTCGACGAGCGCGATGTCGCTAAAATCCTCCATCGCTATGTCGATGATGCGGGCCTCTTCCAGAGCCTGATGGTGCGCATCCTTCAAAGCCCGGAGACGCTGCGGCTCGATCGTGAGCGGATGGACTTTGCCACCGGGGTCCGGGTGCCGACAAAGTACACGACACGTGAGCTGATCCGCCTCGAGGCTGAGATGGCCAACCGCGCGATCTGGCTCTCGCAGCGGTCTTCGCATGGCGTCCGGAAACCGGTGCTCAAGGCGACCTTCGCGCAGCATGAACGGCTTTCCGATGAGCAAAGGGCTGCCATCGAACATGTCGCTGGTGTTGAGCGGGTTGCCGCCGTGATCGGCCGCGCCGGCGCCGGCAAGACCACGATGATGAGGGCAGCACGCGAGGCCTGGGAAGCGGCCGGCTATCGCGTTGTCGGTGGCGCACTCGCCGGCAAGGCTGCGGAAGGTCTGGAGAAGGAAGCGGGCATCGTCTCCCGTACCCTGTCGTCCTGGGAACTCCGCTGGGATCAGGGTCGCGGGCAGCTCGACGACAAGACGGTTTTCGTTCTGGACGAGGCTGGCATGGTGTCGTCGCGGCAAATGGCGACATTCGTCGAAGCTGTCACCAAAGCTGGCGCTAAGCTCGTGCTTGTCGGCGATCCTGAGCAGCTTCAGCCGATCGAGGCGGGTGCTGCCTTTCGCGCGATTGCCGACCGCATCGGCTATGCCGAATTAGAAACTATCTATCGCCAGCGTGAGCAATGGATGCGCGACGCTTCGCTCGATCTCGCGCGTGGCAATGTCGGCAAAGCCCTCGCAGCCTATCAGTCCAACGGCAAGATGATCGGCTCAGAGCTGAAGGCCGATGCGGTCACCAACCTCATCTCGGACTGGAACCGCGAATACGATCCTGCCAAGTCAACGCTGATCCTCGCGCACCTGCGCCGTGACGTCCGAATGCTGAATGAGCTGGCGCGCACAAAGCTGATCGAGCGCGGCATTATCGAGCACGGTTCGCCGTTCAAGACCGCCGACGGTGTCAGAAGCTTTGCTGCTGGCGACCAGATCGTTTTTCTGAAGAACGAAGGCTGGCTTGGCGTCAAGAACGGCATGCTGGGCAAGGTCGTGGAAGCCGCACCTGGTCGCATCGTCGCCGTGATCGGCGACGGCGAACATCGGGCGCAAGTTACGGTCGAACAGCGCTTCTACAACAATGTCGATCACGGCTATGCCACCACGGTGCACAAGAGCCAGGGCGCGACCGTCGATCGGGTCAAGGTGCTGGCGTCCCTCTCTCTCGATCGTCACCTCACCTATGTTGCGATGACACGCCACCGCGAAGATCTCGGCGTCTATTACGGCCACCGATCCTTTACCAAGGCAGGCGGTCTGGTCGAGATTTTGTCGCGCAAGAACTCCAAGGAAACGACGCTCGACTATGCCGGCGGCAGCTTCTACCGGCAGGCCCTCCGTTTTGCCGAAGCGCGCGGCCTTCACATCGTCAACGTTGCCAGAACCGTCGCGCGCGACCGTCTCGAATGGACGGTCCGGCAGAAGCAGAAGCTCGTCGACCTTGCCGGCAAGCTTGCGGCCATCGGCGCCAAGCTCGGCTTTGCAACATCGACGGCCAGAACAGTTCCTGTTGCAGAAAAGGAGACCAAGCCCATGGTGGCCGGTATCACCACCTTCCCGAAATCGATCGATCAGACCGTTGAGGATAAACTCGCCGCAGACCCAGCGCTCAAGAAGCGATGGGAAGAAGTCTCGATGCGCTTCCATCACGTCTACGCGCAGCCGGAAGCAGCATTCAAGGCAGCGAACGTCGATGCGATGCTGCGCGACCAGTCGGCTGCGGAAAAGACGATCGCCAGAATTGCCAACGAGCCTGAAACCTTCGGTGCCCTCAAGGGCAAGACGGGCCTACTGGCCAGCCGCGGCGACAGGGCGGACCGAGACCGGGCGCTCAAGAATGTGCCGCCACTCGCTGACAGCATCAGCGATTATCTCCGCCAGCGTGGCGATGCTGAGCGGCGAAATCACGCGGAGGAGCTTGCGGTCCGCAGGCAGGTCGCGCTGGAGATCCCTGCCCTTTCGTCCAATGCGAAAAGCGTGCTGGAACGCGTCCGCGATGCCATCGACAGAAACGATCTGCCCTCTGGCCTCGAATATGCACTCGCCGACAAAATGGTGAAGGCTGAACTCGAAGGTTTCGCGAAGGCGGTCACTGAACGTTTCGGAGAAAGGATCTTCCTGCCCCTGGCTGCGAAGGATGCCACCGGCGAGGCATTCCAGCACGTTACGGCAGGCATGAATGGCGCCCAGAAGAGCGAGGTGCAACAGGCCTGGAATACTATGCGGACGGTGCAGCAACTGTCTGCCTATGAGCGCAGCGCGACGGCACTCAAGCAGGCAGAGACGTTGCGCCAGACCAAGTCCCAGGGCCTGACCCTCAAATGAGGATGCGTCATCGGCATAGAGTGCTACGGCGCATGAAACGGCTCGTCTGGTTCTATCGGATCTCCAGCGTGAGCCTGTTCGCACTTGGCTTCATCGTGCTGCTCGGAGGTCAGGGCTTCAGGGTCAATCTCACACCAAGCGAGCCGCTGGGTCTCTGGCGGATCGTTAAGCCCGATCGCCCAATTCTGGTCGGTGATCTTGTCTTCATCTGCCCGCCGGACACCGACGCACTACGTGAGGCGCGCGCGCGTGGATATCTGCGTTTTGGCCTCTGCGCTGGTTGGGTCGCACCACTGATCAAGAGGGTTGTGGCGACATCTGGACAGGCGATCGAGATCCATGACGATGTCCGCATTGATGGTCGGCCACTCCCTCATTCACACGTTGCACGAACGGACGGCCAGGGGCGTGGGATGGTGCAGTACGAAGGGGGTGTCGTTCCGCCCGGAACGGTCTTCCTGCATTCCGCGTTCTCGGGGTCGTTTGATAGCCGGTACTTCGGCCCTCTGCCGATGGAGGGCATCCTTGGACTGGCGCAGGAGGTCTGGACCTATGCGCCATGATCTCTTGGGGAATGTTGCCCTCGTCGCACTGTCCACCAGCGCGGGATGGATCGGTTGGAGTGGTAATGTGCTTCTCTTGCCCGTCGTAGCTGCTTTCCCCGTCCTTTGGTCCCTGACACGCACGCGTCTGCAGGCAACGGCGATCTCTGCTGCCTACTTCCTCGCGGCATCGCGGGGTTTGCCGCAGGGTGTGGCGAACTTCTACTCATCGGATATCTGGCCGGGTTTCCTGCTCTGGCTTATCGCCTCTTCCGCGTTCGTCACGATCCATTCTGTGCTATGGACGGATCGAAAGGGGTGGCAGAAGTCGTTCCGATACATGGCCGCATGCGGCGCAATGGCGGTCCCACCATTCGGTATCCTGGGATGGGCACATCCGATCACAGCTGCTGGCGTTCTTTTTCCTGGCTGGGGATGGTGGGGTCTTTCGGCGATGGCAGCCGGCCTTGCTATCATGGTGACGCCTTATCGGCCGGCTGCAGCCACGGCCATGATTGGCTTCTGGCTCTGGTCAGCCGCTGAGTGGACGACGCCGATTTTACCGACGTCGTGGACCGGTGTCGATCTGGAAATGGCTGCATCTCTCGGCCGTGATGCAAGCCTTGAGCAGCAAAGCGCACTCATCGAACTTGTTCGCCGTCAGGGGCCTGCTGATATAGTTGTCCTTCCGGAGAGCGCCCTCGGCTTTTGGACGCCTACTCTTGCGCGGCTTTGGCAAAGAGCGCTCACAGAGACAGGGACTACAGTGATCGCTGGTGCCGTGCTCATCGACGCGAAGGGGTACGACAATGTGCTCGTTTCGATCAATGCGGACAGACCTGCGTTGAACACATCGGCTGGCGAAGCCGTGCCTCCACCAGCGCCGATCTGAAATAGACTATCGACGACCGCCTTCGCGAAGGTCGGACCCTGCGCGAGAACGAATGCGAAGAAGCCTACGAACATGATGCGCCGGACCAGTTCAGCAAACCAGCTGTCGAGCGACGCGGCCTGAAGCGCCAGCCAGACCGCGGCAATACCGATTTCGATCCCTGCGAGAATCCAGAACAGCGATCTCGCCGCATCCATGACGGTGGTCTCCCAACCTTTTGCGGCAGTAGTGATCTCGTTCTGGAGGGCCGTTAGGACCGACCCCTCCTGCGCAATTGCGGGTTGGAACGACACGACGATGAATGCGACGAGCACCGTAATGCCCCTGATCGTTTTGAGCTCAGAGGTCATGCGCCTACCACTCGATCTTCATCTTCTCGCCGCCCGACGTCGGATACTCCCTCGTCGACCCAAAGAACTTTTCGTGCCGCTCTCGCGCTCCCTGTCTCTCTGAGATCAGGAACCACAGGCCTGTTCCTCCAACAGAGATGATTGCGGCGAGGATGGCCAAGATCAGTTTCGTTCTCACCATTCCACCTTCATCTTTTCGCCGCCGGATGTTGAGGGAGCCGTTGATTTGAAGAATTTCTCACGCCTGGCTTGAGCGAGGTCCTTGTCCGTCTGCTCGGTCTGGAGCCACGTCCCCATCATGGTCATCTGCTGGGAAACCAGGCCGCGCAGCTTCTGCATCTGGGAAACCTGTTGGGCTGCGATCTGATGTCCGACCTGGAGGGCCTTCATTTGCCCGTCGGCCGACTCCGACATGGATCGCAGCGAACTCATCGTGCCCTCTTCGGTGTCGAACTGGTCCGCTGTCAGGCTCGCCGCCTTGAGCGTGCTGCCGATCGTGTCCCGGTTCGTATCCGACCAGGACTGGTAGGTGCTCGAGAAGGATTCGGCATTTGGCAGATTGGCTTTTAGATCCGCATAGCTCTTGAACCGCTGCTGAAGGACGTCGTCGGCATTGCCCATCGAAAACGAGATGCTTTGCCCCTGATCGACAATGCTGCGCAATCGGTTGAGATCGCTCTCGACCTGACCCCAGATATGGTCAGGGAGCTGTGCGGTGTTTTGCAGCATGTTCTCATAGATCTTCAGCTGATTTTGTATCTGTTCCGCGAGTTGGGTGATCTGCGTCAGCTGGTTATCAACCTGCAGGCCAGAGCTTTTCAGAAGGTCGATGAGCTGCGCATTGTTGGCGAGCTGCGTCCATTCGGTGGCCGCGCCCGTTGCAGATCCCGCATGGGCGGAAGCAATCGGCGACAGCGCCATTGCCGCAGTCATCGTTGCGACGATCCAGTTACCGGACGTTGAGGTGCGACGTGGCATCGTGAACTCCTCTCGATTCAAGCCAATAGGTAGGCCAGTCTTGGCCGTGTTCAGCCTTCAGCGCGCGTATCCGCTTCAGGTCTTCCTTTCCGGATGCGCCCACAAAGCTCAGCGCCACCGGCCCGAGCGACATGTCAAAGAGCCGCCGTCCGTCTGGCGTGGCGACGTAATATTCGCGCTTAGGAATGGCGCTCGACACGATCTCGATCTGGCGCTCGTTGAACCCGATCCGCTCGTAAAATTCGCGCGTCCCCGGCTCACGTGCGGCGCCGTTCGGAAGGCAGATTTTCGTTGGGCAGGATTCCTTCAGCACGTCGATAATGCCGGAACGCTCGGCGTCGGAAATGGATTGCGTCGCCAGAACCACGGCGCAATTGGCTTTGCGGAGAACCTTCAGCCACTCCCGGATCTTGTCGCGAAACACCGGATGCCCGAGCATCAGCCAGGCTTCGTCGAGGAGGATGAGGCTCGGAGAGCCATCGAGCCGCTTCTCGATCCGGTGAAAGAGGTAGGTGAGAACGGGCACCAGATTACGCTCGCCCATATTCATGAGCTGCTCGATCTCGAAGCACTGAAACGCTCGAAGCGTCAGCCCGTCCTCTTCCGCGTCGAGAAGCTGACCCATCGGGCCGTCGACGGTATAGTGATGGAGTGCGTCCTTGATCTCGCGCATCTGCACGCCGCTGACAAAGTCCGACAGCGACTTTCCAGGCGCTGTCGCCATCAGCCCGATCTGGCGGGAGATTGCATTGCGATGGTCGGGTGTGATGGTAACGCCCTGCAGGGCAACGAGCATTTCGATCCACTCGGTCGCCCAGGCTCGATTGCCATCCGTCGAGAGATCGAACAGCGGGCAGAACGCGAGCGCTCTCCCCTCCCCGCTTTGGTCGTTGCCGATCTCATAGTGATCGCCGCCGGCAGCAAGCGTCAGAGGGAGGAGCGAGTTACCTTTGTCGAAGGCAAAGATCTGGGCGAACTCGTAACGGCGGAATTGCGCGGCGATCAGCGCTAGTAGGGTGGATTTACCCGAGCCCGTTGGCCCAAAGATGAGCGTGTGGCCGACATCGTCAACGTGCAGGTTCAGGCGAAACGGCGTTGAGCCCGACGCAACCTGCATCAGCGGCGGCGAGTTCGGCGGATAGAACGGGCACGGCGCCACCGGGTTGCCCGACCAAACAGAGTTCAGCGGGACTAGATCCGCCAGATTGCTGGTATTGATCAGCGGCTCGCGGATGTTGGCGTACCAGTTGCCGGGCAAGCTGCCGAGGAACGCATCCGTCGCGTTCAATGTCTCGACGCGAGCCCCGAACCCTTCGGCCTGGACCAGTCGACGTATGGCTTCCGCCTTTTCCTGTAGGGCGTCTCGGTCCTCATCGAACAGGATGACGACCGGGGTATAATAGCCGTAGGCGACAAGCTGGGATGAGGCCTGAGCGATCGCGTCCTCGGTCTCGGCGACCATGGTCATGGCATCCTGATCGACCGACCGGCTCTGGGTCTGGAAGAGCTGGTCGAAGAAAGGCCGCACTTTCTGCTGCCATTTCTTCCGGGTCCGTTCGAGCTTCTGGCGCGCCTCTTCTGCGTCCAGGAAGATAAAACGCGATGACCAGCGGGAGGTCAGCGGCATCAGGTCGAGATTGTTGAGGATGCCGGGCCAACTCTCGGCCGGCAGGCCATCGATGGCGACGACAGCGAGGAACCGATTCTCGACCTTCGGCGTCAGCCCATGCTCGAGCTCCGCCGTCGCCAGCCAGTCGAGATACATCGGAACCTCGGGCAAGCGAACCGGATGGCTCTCCCCCGTAATGCAAAAACGAACGAATTGCAGGAGATCGTCATAGCGGGCTACCCGCTCCCCTCCCCTTTCACGGACTTCGCGAGTCTGCATGCGAGCAATCGACAGGGTATTGGCAAGGTATTGTTCGATTTCCCGGATCGCGTTGCGGAACACGAACAGGACAGTGTCCGCATAGGATTTCTTGCGGCTCTCCTCGTCCGAGTAGATGTATTTGGATAACGCTGTCTTCTTCGACGCGAGCGGTCGGTAGGTGAGAATGATCGCGTGCTTGCTCTCGAAATGCCCCTGCTCCCGCCCGAAATGGGCCCGGCGCTCCGCATCGATCGCGCGGGTGACAGGGTCTGGAAAGTGGCACTGGTCTGGGGAAGGATAGTTAACCGTGGGCACTCGGACAGCCTCGACCTGGATCATCCAGCCCGTCCCCAGGCGCGATAGGATCGCATTGATCTGCCGCGACAGTTCATTGCGCTCAAGATCGGTGGCGCTTTCGGCGTCCGGACCCGCGAAATACCAGCCGGCCATCAGGCTGCCGTCCTTGAGAAGAAGGACGCCATTGTCGACAAGCCCGGCATAAGGGACCAGATCCGCGAAGGACGGGCCAGTCGCCCGGAATTGTTTGAGGGCAGCCATCAGGTTCTCCTCAGTATTTCCGCCAGGGTGCGGCGGTCGGCAGATAATAAGGCCTGTACGAAATGTGCCTGATATAGACCTGCCGCATCAGAGGGTCAGACTTGGCCATCATGCGAAGAAGGCCAACAATCACGATCCAGACGGCCACACCGAAGAGCGCCGAGTAAACCGTTAGGACAACGAAGATCAGGATTACGGCCGCAAGCCCGGTGATCAGCACCAGTTCGCGGTCGGCGCCCATCAAGAGGTTCGGACGCGACAGCGCACGATGGATACGATTGCGGTGCAGTCTTGAGGCAGCTTCAGCCATCTCTGCCCTCCCCTGCTTTTATAGCTGGGAAGGTAGAGCTGACTTTCTCCGAAATGCCGATCGAGGCACCTGTTGCACCGAAGAGACCCACGATTGTCGTCGCACCTAACAGGATGCCGGCGACCAGCACGACGTACATCAGCCTACGGGCAAAATCGTTGAGTTCGCCGCCGAAGATTAACATACCGCCAGCGATGGCAACGGCTGCGAGCGCGATGTATCCAGCGACTGGACCTGTGATCGATTGCTGGATCTGCTCCAGAGGACCTTCCCAAGGAAGGCTGCCACCACCTGAGCTCGCCACCGCCGGCACCACGAAGGCAAAATGAATTGCTATTACTGCAAAAGCGAAAACATTGGTCTTACGCAACATGACGGGCTTCCTGTTCTTCCGTAAGGTGCTCGGACTGGATTTCGTATTCGCCTTTGGCAAAACGCTCGACGGTTATGATGTCACGGACTCTCCGGCCGCGGGGCGTGCGCTCGATCGAAACGATGAGGTCAACGGCCTCACCAATGACTTCATGCATTGGCTGTTGGCTTGCCTCTGCCGTGAGTTGTTCAAGCCGGCGGAGTGCGGACATGGCGGTGTTGGAGTGGATGGTTGCGACGCCGCCCGGATGTCCTGTGTTCCATGCTTTAAGAAGCGTGAGGGCTGCGCCATCGCGCACCTCGCCGACGACGATGCGATCAGGTCGAAGGCGCATCGTACTTTTGAGCAAGCGGGCCATATCAACGCTGTCACTTGTGTGGAGAAGAACGGCGTTCTCGGCGGCGCACCGGATCTCCGCCGTATCTTCGAGGACCACCAGTCGATCCTCTGGCGCACTTCTTACGATTTCGTCGATCACTGCGTTAGCTAGCGTGGTTTTCCCGGTGCCGGTCCCGCCTGAAATGATAATGTTCAACCGTGAGGCGATCGCGCTTCTGATCGTTCCTGCTTGCAGGTCTGTCATGACGCCGGTGCGAACATAGTCATCGAGCGGAATGAGACGTGAGGCACGCCGGCGTATAGTGAACGCCGGTTTCGCAACGATGGGAGGCAGCAGGCCTTCGAACCGGTGCCCCCCGATTGGCAGCTCACCGGAGATGATAGGTTGATTGGTATCGACCTCAGACTGAAGAGCGTGCGCAACAGTCCCGATGACCATCTCCGCCGCAGCGGATGACATTTCCCCGGCAGGCGCTACGCCGTGACCAAGCCGTTCGATGAACAGCTTGCCGTCGGGATTGAGCATGATTTCAACGACATTACTGTCGTCGAGCGCGACGCATAGCTGATCGCCTAGCGCCTCCTGGAGCTTGCGTACAAGTCTTGGATGGGAAAGAAGCTGGGTCACGTGGCTGTCCTCAAGCGGCCTTGTGGAAGGAAGTAGCGATGAGCGACCGATAGTGCGGTGGCTGCAACCGCTGGAACGAAGCGCGGTCTGCGGGGAGAACGCCTGCAATCGCCGTGGTCACGCCAATCTTTTGAGGTGTTCCCAGTCGTTGCAATGGCCATCCGACACGGGAGAGGATCCGCTCAAACCGCAGATCCGTCACGGTGACGATGTCGCTAAAGCCGTTGACGATTGACCACTCGATGATGCCAGCAAACATTGCTCGCGTGACGTTGTTGATGGAGCTCTGCGCACTCGATTCTTGCGATTGCGTATCGACGCAAAAACGTGAGCTTTCGATCATTGCGGCGTGAGCAAAGAGCCTCCCATCTGGAAGAAGTGACGGGAAAATCTCCTGGATCATTGTCGGCCCGGTGGCGGGCAGAAGCCGTGCGCAGCCATGGACACGATCGTCACCCCCGACAGCTAGGATGTATGTTGGACGTAGATCATCGAATCGATCCATCTCCATCCCGCCGTCAACGTCGACTTCCCATCCCAACCGGTCGGCGAAGACTTTTGCCCGGAGGGCGTGCTGGGCAGCGAGCAGTCTCTCTTCTTTTGCGGTTCGAGGTGTCGAAATCGCCAGTAGCTGCATGGATATCTCCGTCGATGTTGAGTCGATTGAGATATGTGCACGGATCGGAATCGAGCGGCAGTTGTAGGATTCGACAAATGAGAATCGCGCTGAGTCGCGGTAGACATGGCGACCGCATACGTTTGGCAGAGAAATCGACTGCTTTACGGGTTCGGCAAGTTGCAGGATTCACAGTAAAACAAATGAGGAACAGGAAGCTACAGGGGCGATGCTAAGTTACTGTATATAATAGGTAATCGGTTCGGATTACCGTAGTTGGCAATGCGTGGAGTAAGGTTTCGTTAACCATTAAGTCCTTGCCAAGAAATTGGTTACAGGTATCGTCACGGTAAATAGGCCGTTTCGGCTTAAAATCCGTGATAAGAGAGATCATCGTGAGCGTGGCTAAAAACGTGAATAGGCACAGCCTCCCAAGTGCTGATGAAACGATCGGGGCGCAGGCTGAACTCCTGAGCTCTCAGCTTCAGTCTATGAGCGAGGCGCTGTTCCCGCCGACTTCACAAAAGGTCCTCCGTAAGTTTACGTCGGGTGAAGCTGCTCGTTTGATCGGAATATCTGATTCCACGTTGCGCAAGATGACGCTGGCTGGTGAAGGACCGCAGCCGGAAACTACGAGTAACGGGAGGCGCCTATATAATCTCAGTGAGATCAACCAGATTCGTCGACTGCTCGCCCAATCAACACGCGGTAGAGAGACGATAGAATTTGTCCCTCACCGTCGCCCAGGTGAGCATCTGCAAGTCCTTGCCGTCACCAACTTCAAAGGCGGGTCCGGCAAAACGACAACGACAGCTCATTTGGCACAATTTCTGGCTCTCCAGGGCTATCGCGTTCTAGCCGTCGATCTCGATCCACAAGCCAGTCTTTCGGCACTGCTAGGCGTTCTTCCGGAATTGGATGTCGCGTCAAACCAGACTCTATATGCTGCAATTCGTTACGACGAAGAGCGTCGCCCACTTTCGGAAGTGATCCGGCCAACTTACTTCGACGGCCTGGATCTCGTCCCAGGTAATCTAGAACTGATGGAGTTTGAGCATACGACGCCCAGAGCGCTCAGCGCGGGGGCTTCAGGCGAAACGCTGTTCTTTGCACGAGTGGCGGCGGCGCTTGACGAGGTTGCTGACAATTACGACGTCGTCGTGATTGACTGCCCTCCTCAGCTCGGCTTCCTAACGCTCAGTGGATTGTGCGCAGCGACTGCGATGATCATCACGATCCATCCGCAGATGCTCGACATATCGTCGATGAGTCAGTTCCTTTTGATGACGCGTGATCTGCTCGGTGTAGTGCGGGATGCTGGCGGCGAACTCAAATATGATTTCATCCGCTACCTATTAACCAGATATGAGCCTCAAGACGCTCCTCAAACGAAGGTCGCGGCTCTGCTCCGTAATCTTTTTGACGACCACGTGTTGACGAATCCCATGCTGAAGTCTGCAGCGGTATCGGACGCCGGCCTGACTAAGCAGACCCTCTATGAGATTGGTCGTGAGAACATGACTCGCTCCACCTATGATCGGGCGATGGAGTCGTTGGAGGCGGTCAACTCGGAGGTTGAGACATTGATTAAGCAGGCTTGGGGTCGGGCATGAGTACCCAATTCGGTTCTCCACATAATGATATCGCGGATTGTTGGGAGCTCCCAACCATTCCGGTCAGCCCATCTTCCCAGAGTGTTGAACCGCGTTTGTTGGGAGCTCCCAACAGCGAACCAATTGATCGGGACTCTCATCCTGGAGTAAGTTCATGAGCCGCAAGGATTCCATCGACAACCTCTTCATGAAAAAGCCGGTCGTCACCGCATCGTCACCGGCCAGGTCTCCTGATCGGGTACGCACTGGTGCAATATCGGCGATGGGGTCCTCACTCCATGAAATGGCGGAAAATGCCAAGCAAGTAACCAAGCTGCAGCAACAATTGGCCGAAGGTGAACCGGTCGTTTCCCTCGACCCGTCTGCGATCGATAACTCAAAGATAACTGATCGCATACAGCTCGAGGTCGACCCCGATTTTGAGGCGCTGGTAGCAAGTATTGCTGAACATGGGCAGCAGGTGCCGATCCTTGTTCGTCCAAATCCTGAAACTGCGGGGAGGTTTCAGATTGCATATGGACGACGCCGTTTGAGAGCTGCCGAACAGCTCGGGCGACCTGTCCGAGCAATTGTTAAAAGTCTTTCTGACAGCCAACTCTACATTGCCCAAGGCCGGGAAAATCTGGATCGGAAAGATCTATCCTTCATCGAAAAGGCCTTTTTTGCACGAAATCTGGAGGACGGTGGGTGCGACCGCGCCACTATTATTTCGGCTCTCGTAACGGATAAAGCGGATGTGAGCAGATACATTGCGGTGGCCCGACGATTGCCGGACAGTGTCGTAAACTTGATTGGTCCCGCGCCCAAGGCGGGACGCGCCAGATGGATGGCTCTGGCCGAACATCTTGCAAATCCATCAATGGTCGAAGCGGCCCAACAGATTCTAAGAGGATATGTTGAACAGCGGCTAGACAGCGATGCGCGTCTTAGTGGCTTGCTGCGTGAGTTGTCCGGGCACCCCAAGGCAAGCAAAAAGAGATCTGAGTCGACGGACGTTTGGAGAACTCCGACGGGTAAGCGCGCAGTGAGCATCGAAGCGAACGATGGCAAGACGTCCATCGTTTTCGAAGAAAAGGCTGTTCCAGCGTTCGCCAGGTTTGTGTCAGCGAGACTGGATGAGCTTTACGAACAATTTCAAAAACAGAATCGCGCGGGGGATTGATGATGAATTGAGCCGCTGGACTGTTTCACGGTGAAGCAAAATCGGCAAAGAAAAAGCCCTCCGAAATGAATTCCGAAGAGCCTTCTCCACTTTGGTCGGTTGAGAGAATCGCACTTCTCAGAATCCCCGTCAAGAGTCTTTGACGTCGTTCCGGCGAGCGTTTTTCTGTTGCCTTTCGAAAGGTAGGAAAATGCATCCCGAAAATGTAACGACGCCCTTTGGGCGGCGGCCGGCCGTGCTTGCTCTCGTAAAGAGACAGCTTCAGACGTCCGAGACGAAACCAAACCGCCCGGTTGAAAAATGGAAGGTGTTTCGCGACGCCTGTGAGGCCCGTGAACGCCTCGGCCTCCAGGACAGGGCGCTGACTGTGCTGGACGCACTGCTGACGTTTTATCCGGAAAGCGAGCTCAACTCCGATAGTGGATTGGTGGTCTTTCCATCCAATGCTCAGCTGTCTGTCAGAGCGCACGGCATCGCTGGGACGACCCTGCGGCGACATCTGGCTGCCCTAGTCGAAGCCGGGCTCATCCAGCGCAAGGATAGTCCGAACGGGAAGCGCTACGCTCACCGGGACAAGGGGGGCGATATCGAGCAAGCTTTCGGGTTCGATCTTTCTCCACTTTTGGCTCGTGCTGCGGAACTTGCAATCCTGGCACAGGAAGTCGCTGCCGAACGTTTGCAGTTCAGGCGAGCCAAAGAGGCACTGACTATCTGCCGGCGTGATGTGCGCAAGCTAATTTCCGCCGCCATGGAGGAGGGTGCTGACGGCGACTGGGAAGCCATCGAAGACATGTATGTCGGCATTGTCAGCCGACTTCCCCGCAACCCTGACCGTCACCAGGTGGAGGCAATCCTCGACGAGCTGCAGCTTGTGCGCACCGAAGTCCTTAACCTTCTGGAAAATCAGTTAGATTCTCAAAATATGGACGGCAATGCTGTTCAAAATGGCTGCCACATACAGAATTCAAAACCCGAATCCATCCGTGAACTTGAACCTAGCTCTGGAAAAGAGCAGGGCGGAGCCGTCGAGCTGGAATTAGCACCCAAAGCGGTTGCTCAGCCGTTGGCAAAGCCGGAACAGATGAAGGCGTTCCCGCTGTCGATGGTCCTGAAAGCTTGCCCGCAGATTTCGGACTACGGGCCCGGCGGCACGATCTCCCATTGGCGCGAGCTGATGGGCGCCGCGGTGGTGGTACGATCAATGCTTGGTGTTAGCCCGTCGGCTTACCAGGAGGCTTGCGAGGTGATGGGGCCGGAGAACGCCGCGGTTGCCATGGCTGCAATCTTGGAGAGGGCAGGGCATATCAACTCGGCAGGTGGATATCTCCGCGATCTCACGCGCCGAGCGCGGGCAGGGGAGTTCGGGCTGGGACCGATGCTAATGTCACTGATGCGTGCCAATGCGAACGGCGATCGGAAAACGGGGTGATGGGTTGTACGACGTACAAGGTAGAGGCATGATCGTACGGCGGTGGCGCCGCATTTCATACAGCACTCGTTCCACGGTTTATAGCTGGCACGCCCTCCCTTGGGAGAGCATCACCGAACTAGAGCAGCCTGGCTGCTCTGCCACTCCGTCTCGTTGCGCTATTGTAGTATTCGGATGCTTGCTGAACCGATCGATGCCGGGATTGCTCCATGGCTTCAGGCAGGGGAATGCCGCGATTGGCTGCTTCGGTGAGATAACCTGAACGCAAGCCATGGGCGGAAAACTCCACCGGGTCCAACCCTGCCATGGCGGCGCGCTGTTTGACGATATCGTTGATGGCTTTCGGATCGAGCGCGCGCTTTGAGACATTGCCCCAGCGATCGATCGCCCGGAATACACTACCGCTTTCGATCCTGCCGGCCTCGAGCCAGGCACTCAGCGCGTCGACTGGTCGGCCCGTGAGATAGACGGTTTCCTGATTGTCAGCGCCACTTGTCTTGGTGCGACCGAGATGGAGGGATAGCGAGGGCAGGGGAGCTGATCCTTCAACCGGGATCGGCGCTTCCATGACCAACTGCTCCTTACGCAGCCCCGCCACTTCGCTGCGACGCCTCCCACCGGAGGCAAAGGCAACCATGAGGATCGCCTTGTCCCGGACATCGCGCAGGCTGTCGGTCCGGCAGGTACCAATCAGCTTTGACAGGACATCGCCTGTCACGGCCTTGGCGCTCTTGCGCCGCTTCGGGCGTGGCGTTGCACGCACCGCCAGCCGGATGGCCGACTTGAGGGCAGGGGAGGTGAATGAACCCTGCAGCCCACGCCATTTGGTCAGCGTCGACCAGGTTGCCAGCCGACGGCGCACGGTATCGGATGCTCGGAGAAACCCCTGGAGGCGAAGCTTGTCCTCGACCTCCGCCGGCATGCCGTGGCCCGGATCCGTCAGGCGCTTTTCCTGGTCCCATAGGTGATGAGCGACAAACTTCAGCAACAGCGCTTCCGGCGCGGGCCAGGGGAGTGACCGGCCCGTGGCCGCCAGCGACCAGGCCTGCAGGTAGGCGAGATCGGAGGTGAGCGCGCGCAGTGTATTGGCGCCCATTCCCTCGTTGACGAGGTGGCGAAGGGTCTCGATGTCCTGATCGGTCAGAAGCTCGGCGAGTTCGTCCCGCCGCTCCATGGGGAGGACTGCAGCAATGGTGTCGAGTTGTTGGATCCGCAGATCGATAGCACTCATTTCGGCAGACCGTGCTCATCGTAAAAATCGGAATGGTCGGAGGTTGTGCCGGGCGGCACGCTTTTGCGATCTTCCTCCGCCAGCGCAAGGAAATCCTCATAAGGGTCGATCTTCTGCGCGATCTGCGTGAGTATCGCGGCCGGTCTCTCGTCGCGGCAGTTCACGATTTCATCGTCGCGGACAGCAAGTTCAATCAACTCCTCGAGCCGTTCCGCCGCTTCCGTCACGTCAACAAGAACTTTCATGGGTCTCTCCTCACCAGACCCTTTCATGCAGCACGGCATCAAACACCAAGTCCGTCGAGACCAATTCGCAATGCTCCAGTCGCGTCTGTGCAGCAAGGATCCGGTCCCACGGATCCCGGTGCTCCCAGTCGAATGCAGCCGCAAGTTCCGCATGCAAGTCACTGATGGCAAGGGTCTGGAAGCCGCTGGAGGTGATAGCGGCGCGCAATTCCTGCGGCTTGAGATCGAGCTTTTTCAGCCGCATCTTGTTGTCGAGTTCGTAGAAGGAGACGGCACTGACCAACACGGCATTGTTCTTGTCCTCTATCAATGAGCGCGCTCGCGGCGAAAGACGTGGACTGCCGATCGTCCACCAATAGACGGCATGACTATCGAGAAGGAGCTTCACGAGCGCTTGTCCATACCGACTGCTTCACCGCGGAAGATCCCGACGTCGTCACTCCAGTCGCCGGCATCAATTGCTGCCTGCTCAGGATCATGCTCGTCGAACAGATCGTCCGGAAGACCTCGCTTGGCCAGAAGCCCGAACGGTCTCTTGCCTGCGGGATCAGCCGGACCAATGCGGGCATAGATCTCATTGCCGCGCATGATAACAATCTCTTCGCCCTGGTTGGCGCGCTCAAGAACCTCGGCGAAGTTCTTGCGGGCCTCGCTGATCTTGTAGTGTGTCTGGGGCATTGTTTGTTCCGATTTTGCGCTCTGACGACACTCTACCACTGGAGCCGAAAATGTACAACGGATATGTACGTATGACCCCCGATAAGGTTTTTTGAATGCTATCGTCTGAGGTCTTCGACTTTGAGTTCTTTCCATATCCACCCGAATTCACAGGTCACCATTGGATCGTTATGGTTTGACCCGGCCGACGATCGCATTTCGAGATATTTGAGCCATTCGGCGACTTTCTGACGACCGGCTCTGGTGCGGGCGGCAGCACGGGGTGAGACGGCATCGTCAACTTAATGGAAAATGGAATTCGATGTGCGATGACAGGCCATGACAGACCGTGATCCGCTCTCTTGCCGCCATCGCTTTCCCGCTGAAGTACTTGCCCACGCCGTGTGGCTCTATTTCCGTTTCCCTCTGAGCCTGCGAATGGTCCAGGACTTGCTGGCTGCCCGTGGGATCGTTGTCTCGCACCAGACTGTTCGGCTGTGGGCGGAGAAATTCGGCCGCACCTTTGCTAACGAGATCCATCGTCGATCATCCGGTCGACTTGGGGACAAGTGGCATCTCGATGAAGCCATTGTTTCAATCCGTGGCAAGAAGCATTGGCTGTGGCGCGCAGTTGATCAGGACGGTTTCGTCTTGGAGGTGCTCGTGCAAAGCCGCCGAAATGCAAAGGCCCCCAAGCGCCTGATGCGCAAGCTCTTGAAGGGTCAGGGACGGTCACCGCGTGTGAAGATCACCGACAAGCTGCGGTCCTGCGGCGTAGCAAAGCGTGAGATCATGCCGGGTGGATAGCATCGCTCCCACAAAGGATTGAATAATCGGGCGGCGAATTCTCACCAACCAGTCCGGCGGCGAGAGCGGATCATGAAGCGCTTCAAGTCACAGCGACATCTACAACGCTTCGTCTCCATCCATGACCCGATTGCCAACCTGTTCCACATCCCGCGCCACGACATCTCCTCCGACCACCATCGCGAATTGCGCACGGCGGCGATGAGCTTGTGGGCGAAAATTGCCTGAGCATGAGACTTAACGGCGAATGGCATCTTTCGCTGGCCTTTCCTCCGTTAAGTTCACGATGCCGCCCGACCGCTTCGATCGGCTTACGCTCTCATCCGTGAGTTATGCCTTGGTGTAAATCAGAGGTATTTCAGTGGTTGCCTTTATCTCCTCCATGACGAAACTGGCTGAAACGTCATTCATGTCTACTTTGTTGATCAGTCGTTGATAGACGAGGTCGTATGCCGCAACGTCTGGAACTCGCGCCTGCAGGACGTAGTCAACATCCCCCGAGGTTCTGTACGCGCCGATGATCTCGGGCAGTGACGCCACCGCCAGTCGAAAGTCCCGGGCCCAGTCGGTGGAGTGCTTGGCGGCCCTGACTTGAATGAAAGCCATCAGACCCGCGTCGAGCTTCTTCGGGTCCAGCAATGCAACGCGCCTGAGAATAACCCCTGCACTCTCCAGTAGCTGGACTCGCCTCCAGCAGGCGTTGCGAGACAGCGACACCTTTGCCGACAAGATGTCGAGGCTGATTGCTGTGTCACGCTGCAGCTCTCTGAGAATCGCAATGTCATAACTATCGAGCGTGTACATTGATATCTGTGATCCTTGCTATATTGGGAGAATATCCCATCTACTGTATTCATGGCACAAAAGAATCTCACATTTAATCGATTTTGTCGTCTGTATTCGGATTTTGTTTGGTCGCAGTGTCTTAGGATTGTCTTCATTGACAATTCAAGGTGGAATTGAGACGAGAGCATGTGTCGATTTGCAGCTTATTCTGGGCCAGGAAGACCAATTTCCTATCTGGCGATCGATGCTCCTCAGGCCATACAGCGACAATCCTGTGCTGCTTTTGAAGGCAAGACGCGTGTTAATGGTGATGGGTTCGGCCTCGGTTGGTACGATCTGCAGCGAAATGCTTTTCTATTCCGCGATACCAACCCCGCTTGGGCGGACGAGAATTTCGAGGCGATTTCCCGATCCATTGTTGCGCCTCTTTATTTTGTTCATTGCCGGGCTGCGACGGGAACGGAAACGGCGAGAAGCAACTGCCATCCTTTCCGGCACGGAACATTTCTCTTCATGCATAACGGGCAGATTGGCGGTTATGGGCGGGTGCGCCGGTCCGTCGAGTCTCTGATCACCGACGAGCTGTACGGTGCCCGCAGGGGGACCTCCGATTCGGAGGCAGTTTTCCTGGCAGCAGTCAGTCGCATCGATAAGCTGGGCATTCCCGGCGCGATTGCGTCGGTCTTGCTCGATATTTTGACCTTCCAACGTAGAAGCAATGTGCGTTCGCCAATCCGCTTCAGTGCTGTGCTGGCCGACGGTGAAACCCTCTGGGCCTTTCGCTGGGCATCGGATTGTCGCCCCCCCAGTCTCTATACCCGTTCCGACAACGGTGAGGTTGTGGTTGCCTCAGAGCCGATCGATCAAGAGCGGTTAGGTTGGACGCCGGTCCCTGCCGGAAGCCTCACACTGATCAGCAAAGGCAGGATCATTCAGCAGCAAGTTTTCGATCCATCCCTAGATGCGGGCGCCCCAAATCCTGTCGATTGCGGCCAGGTGCTGGCTGGTTGAGATGCGCTCCCGAGACCTAGCAGGAGGCGCCGAGAAACGGCGTGGAGATCCACATCGTGTGAACAATCACGGCTAGCTTTCGGGCGACAGCGACCTGGGGCTCCGGGGGCATTTCGCCGCTTGTTAGTCCATGAACATTGCGGCTCTTCCGCTTCGCCGTTGTGCGTGATTGTAGTACTCCGACGCCTGCTGAACGGATCGATGCCGTGATTGCTCCATGGCCTCTGGGAGCGGAATACCGCGATTGGCGGCTTCGGTGAGATAACCGGAGCGCAGGCCATGGGCGGAAAACTCTGCCGGGTCCAGCCCTGCCATCTCGACGCGCTGCTTGAGAATGTCGCTGATCGCCTTCGGATCAAGAGCCCGCTTCGAAACATTGCCCCACCGATCGATTGCCCGGAAAACGCTGCCGTTTTCGATCCTGGCAAGCGCGAGCCAGGCATTCAGCGCCTCGACGGGCCGACCGGTGAGGTAGACGACCTCATCATTGTCCGCGCCGCTGGTCTTTGTGCGTCCCAGGTGAATGGACAGCGAGGGCAGGGGAGGGGCGCCGTCAAGGTGGATAGGCGCTTCCGTAGCCAGCTGCTCCTTCCGCAACCCCGCAACTTCGCTGCGACGCCGGCCGCCTGAGGCGAAAGCGACCATCAGGATCGCCTTGTCTCTGACATCACGCAGATTGTCGGTTCGGCATGTGCCAATCAGCTTCGACAGGATATCGCCTGTCACCGCTTTGGCGCTCTTGCGTCGTTTGGGGCGTGGCGCTGCGCGCACTGCAAGCCGGATGGCGGACTTCAGGGCAGGGGAGGAAAACGCACCAACATGCCCACGCCATTTCGTCAGCGTGGACCAGGTGGCGAGCCGCCGGCGCACGGTATCGGGTGCATGCGGTCCGACCGTCCGCAGAAATCCCTGGATCCGGAGCTTGTCGTCGACATCTGCCGGCATCCCGTGTTCCGGATCCGTCAGACGCTTCTCTGCGTCCCACAGGTGGTGCGCGACGAATTTGAGAAGGAGCGCTTCGGGTGCTGGCCAGGGAAGCGAGCGGCCTGTCGCCGCCAGCGACCAAGCCTGCAGGTAAGCAAGATCGGAGGTCAGCGCGCGCAGCGTGTTGGCACCCATGCCCTCGTTGACGAGATGGCGGAGGGTCTCGATGTCCTGATCGGTCAGCAGTTCCGCCAGCTCATCCCGTCGGTCCATGGGTAGAACGGCGGCAATTGTGTCGAGTGTCGCTACACGGGCCGCGAGCTCAGCAGGGCGATCAATGCTCATGCTCAGGGGGGCCAAACACCGCCACACCTTCTGCACGGGCAGCTTCCGCCAGTCGACGGTCGAGCGTGGCGAGAGGGAGCTGTTCGAGAAGTGCTAGAGCGAGGTAGGCGGCGTCGTAGGCGCTGAGACGGTATTTCCGGGACAAGCGCACCACCTCCGTGTCGTCGCCGGCGCCACCCAGTTGCAATGGTAGGCCGCGAAACCGCGCCAGGGCCGAATGAACAAAATCAGCCGAGATCCGCTCACGCTTCTCGGCGCTCAGGAGTATGCTGCGAATCTCATGGCGAAGCAGATCAGGCGCTACCGCGTCTTCCTCCGTGTCGGTGGCTGTTGAGAACCGCGCATATTTGGTGCCGAGACGGGATTACGGCGAATCTGGACGCGGCGGACAGGGCCCTGAGATTATTGCAAAGGTTTTGATGGGGGAGATGAGCGCGGGATGTGGCGTCAGGAGCCCGGAGGGCGACTGAGGCACATCCCGCGCTGCGTCCGTCAATGATAGACTGGCGGAGCGCCGCAAACAGACATCGACCAAAGCTACCAGGCCAATTCGATGTCCAATCCCTCAGGCATCTGTGAGATGACGTGGCTGTCATCACGCAGGACTGCCGACTGGTTCACGGTGAGCGTCATTATAATGGTATTGGCGCATTCCGTCGAGCTTCTCCGATCAATCCCGACGGCGCTTCGAAAGGTGCGCCGCCGCGATGCAAACTGCTCGTTTCTTCCTCTGCGGGCGGTGTCGCGCGCAGGTTCTGCTTTGCCGCCATTGCGATCGGGGTCAGCGCTATTGCGGTTCTGCCTGCGCCCATGCGGCGCGCCGTGACAGCCTGCGGGCAGCCGGACGGCGCTACCAGAGCACCCGGCCGGGGCGCTTTGCCCATGCCGATCGCTCCCGCCGATATCGGCAGGCTCGCAAAAACGTGACGCATCACTCTCCACCCGTCGTTCCAGAGGGTTCACGACTGAAGGCGTCCACAAACGGCGGCATCGTTGCACCGGGCGATGGCACCGCTGGCGTGGTGTCATCGATCGAGCCGTGGTGCCGGCGCTGCGGCAGCTCTGTGCCGCTGTTCTTTCGCCGCGGCTTCGTGCGTCGCCGGGGGACACACGTGCGTCCATTCGACCATGGAGATCGAACCGATGACCATATCTGCCGAGAAGGAAGCGATGATCCTGCGCCTGTACCACGTTGAGAAGTGGCGCTGCGGCACGATCGCCAAGCAATTGCATTGCCATCACACCACCGTCTTCAGGGTCCTGAAGGACGCGGGCTTGCCTCGACACAGGCCGGTGATCCGCCCCGCCGAGATCGACCTGTACCTGCCGTTTATCCAGCAGACGCTGACCAAATATCCTGACCTGACGTCCAGCCGCCTTTACGGGATGGTGCAGGAGCGCGGCTATAAGGGATCGCCCGACCACTTCCGGCACATGGTGGCGCTGCACCGACCACGGAAGGCGGCGGAAGCTTATCTACGACTACGCACCCTGCCGGGTGAGCAGGGCCAGGTCGACTGGGGTCATTTTGGCCACATCGAGATCGGCAGGGCCCGCCGCCCGCTGATGGCCTTCGTCATGGTGCTATCCTACTCGCGCGACATCTATCTGCGCTTCTTCCTTGATGCCCGCATGGAAAACTTCCTGCGCGGCCATGTCGGCGCATTCAACGACTGGAACAGCCTTCCCAGAGTGCTGCTCTACGACAATCTGAAGTCCGCCGTCCTTGAACGGCAGGGCGATGCCATCCGCTTCCATCCGACATTGTTGGCCTTCGCGGCTCATTATCGCTTCGAACCCCGTCCTGTCGCGGTAGTGTCGTTTGGCAGTTAACCGCAATAATGCGGGCATTTGAAATTCGTTAGGCATTTAATCTGAGAATTTCGTCAAATCCCGTCGCAAGTTTGTTGCTAGTTTCAAGCTAACCTGGTTTGCCTGAGCTAGCTGCTAAACCATAGAATAGAAAAGATAATATTGATTTCTGGTTACGTCGCAGCGATCCAAAAATCATAGATTCTGTAATACATATCGTGCGCGGCTGAATCTCACGTTAAGTGGCAATATCCGCGCTATATTCTCAAATTAACTGCCGCGTCTCAAATTAGGTGCTGCGCTATCTGATTGAAAATGTTGAGGGGAGATTCTTGCGATTAACTGTAAAGCGACACCTGCGGCGGATCACAAATTGGTAGGGCGGTTCGTTGAACGTCGCCTTGAAAGCTCTCGAGAAATGAAAGCGGGTCATCCCGGCGATGGAGGCAAGGTCGTCGAGGCCAATATCTGAAGCAAGATGCGACTCGATATAATCCAGAACAAGCCTGCACTGGACTTGGTTCAACTGTCCCGCTGTCGCAATTTGCAGGGTCTGTTCTGCTTGAAGCCTTACCATTTCAAGCGCGGCGGTCAGACCGACCGCTTCGGCGTAGACCTTAGCAGCCGGTCGTTTGATATCCGCCATCAGCCTCCCGAGCTTGCGCATCGTAGCACCGAGCTCGCGGTCCTGGAAGTAAACATGGGGACGCGGCTCGAGGCTGTTAAACTCGATCTGCAGTTCCTCTTCCATGGTCGCCGGATCGAAACAGACGACCGTAAATGCGTTTATGCGCTCGGCGGGCCGGGCCCAGCCTTTGATGGTGTGTCCCAAGGGGACATACGTCATCTTGTCGCGCAAATCGCCGCCGGCGATAGGACGTTCACCCAGGATCTGCATCTCACCATCTTCCAGGATAAGATCATGATAGGCGAGATAATGGCTCTGGCCATCCCACAAGAATTCATACTCGACCGGAAGCTGGAGGCGGGAGTACTGGACAGACACGCCACGCCAACTTCGCGCCGTATGGATTTCAGCGCGTGGATCGGCGTCTGGGAAGGTTAGTTTCAGCTCATCGCAATGGTCCATGGATCATCCATACGGTTCCAGGATTGCAGGAACCTTGCCGCGCTCACTTTACGCGCGAGCAAACATAGTCATTTGTCAAGAAAACACAAAAAAGAGCACATAATCGATATGCTCATTATTACTTTTACATATTCTAAAGTGTTCTGTCCGAAAATTAGGTCATCAAGACGAGTCTTGCCGAGCATCGGTCGGGGGAAACGAGCCGCTGCTGATTTCTGACGGATGGAGATTGGAATGCTGGGGTTAGGTGGCTCGGATGCCAAGGCCGTGCTAAGTGCTGTGAGCAGGTCGCAGGCGATCATTGAATTCAAAATGGACGGGACCATCCTGACCGCCAACGAAAACTTCCTGAAGGCGCTGGGCTACCAGCTGCAGGAAATCGTCGGGCAGCACCATCGGATGTTTGTCGACCCGGCTGAAGTCAATTCGACGGAGTACCGTGAGTTCTGGGCCAGGTTAGGGCGCGGGGAGTTTGATCGCAGACAGTACAAGCGGATCAAAAAAAGTGGCGAGGAGATCTGGATCGAAGCCTCCTACAATTCGGTGTTTCGAGGTGGTAAGCTCTATAAGGTTGTCAAGTTTGCAACCGACATCACCGCGCAGAAGCTAAAGGCCTCAGAAGATGCCGGCAAACTGGATGCGATCGCGCGCGCCCAGGCAGTCATCGAGTTTACGCCAGACGGCGAAATCCTGACGGCCAACGGAAATTTCCTCAGGACGCTCGGCTACGCTCTGGACGAGATCAAGGGTCGGCATCACTCGATGTTCTGCGAGCCGGACTACGTCCAGAGCACGGCTTACGTACAATTCTGGAAAAAGCTCGCTTCTGGGGAATTCGTGGCAGACGAATTCTTGCGGCTTGGAAAGGGTGGCAAAAAAGTCCACATCCAAGCCTCCTATAACCCGATCTTCGACATGAACGGCAAGGTCTTCAAGGTCGTCAAGTTTGCAACCGATGTGTCGGAACGCGTTGCCAATGTGGATTGTCTGGCAAGTGCGCTTCAGGCGATGTCGGAAGGCGACTTGACCCAGGATATCTCGCAGCCTTTCCTGCCTGTCCTGGAACGGTTGCGGGTTGATTATAACGCGACGGGCCGAAAGCTACGCAGCACTCTGCAGACGATCCTCGAAAATGCCGGTGCGATCGCGGCCGCATCTCAGCAGATCCAAACCGCGTCGAATGACCTGGCAAAGCGCACCGAGCAGCAAGCCGCCTCTGTCGAAGAGACTGCCGCCGCCCTGGAGGAGATCACGACAACGGTGGCGGACTCCAGCCACCGCGCTCAAGAAGCCGGTTCGTTAGTACGTCGCACCAAAGAAAGTGCGGAATACTCCGGCAACGTGGTTGGACAAGCCGTTGTTGCTATGGGAAAAATCGAACAATCATCTGGAGAGATCGTCAGCATCATCGGCGTCATCGATGAGATTGCCTTCCAGACCAACCTGCTGGCGCTGAATGCAGGCGTCGAGGCGGCGCGCGCGGGAGAGGCCGGTAAGGGCTTTGCTGTGGTCGCACAAGAGGTCCGTGAGTTGGCACAGCGGTCAGCCAAGGCCGCAAAGGAAATCAAGGCACTGATCAGTACATCCAATGATCATGTGAAGAATGGTGTCACACTCGTTGGTGATACCGGAAAGGCGTTGCAGGAGATTGTCGGTCAGGTTCTCCAGGTCGACCAGAATGTTGGCGCCATTGTTGAATCGTCACGGGAACAGGCGACTGGGCTGAAGGAGATCAACATTGCGGTGAATACAATGGATCAGGGCACGCAGCAGAACGCCGCAATGGTCGAAGAGACATCAGCCGCCGCCCATAGCCTTGCGAGAGAAGCCGAGAGGCTGTTCGAACTCATTGGCCAGTTCAATATTGGCACTGCCGTTCCCGGCCGGCACAACGCAGCAGCAACCGGTCCGGCCATTGTTCGTCCGGTGGTCTCCTCGTCACGACCGGCAACCAAACGCATTGCGCCAGCCTTCCACGGTAACGCTGCCCTCAAGGGAGAGAGCTGGGAAGAGTTCTGACGATAAAGGGACCTGGTGTTCGTTTTCTCGAACGCAGGTCATCGATAGCATAGGTTTGAAGACTAAACGCATGATGGTTGAGACAAGCAAGCGGCACGCGGAAGGAGCCAGGCATGACAGTGATCAAATTCCCCGACCGGCCCGTTGTGCATCCGATCCAATCGGCACAAGAGCCTGGGGAGGCAGTCCTTGAAGCACATCATGCGCTGCAAGATTATTGCAAGAACCTGAGTGGCCTTATCAATCGGCTGCATGGGCAGCTCGAACAGGTGATCGAAATCCATAGGAAAAATCTGTCCGAACCGGAATAACGGATTACCGTTCAAAGTCGCTCTCGGATGATTTATCGAAACCCGGCAGCCGACCAGCTGAACCGCGCCAAGTTTTCCGGAGGCGATCTTTCCTTAAGCCTTTCGGCGATCGCCTGTTGCTGGTTCGCTTCTCAGTCCATGAGTCTTGCTGCTCTACCGCTGCGCCTAGTTGCACTGTTGTAGTATTCCGATGCCTGCTGGACGGATCGATGGCGTGACTGCTCCATGGCCTCAGGCAGGGGAATGCCGCGATTGGCTGCTTCGGTGAGATAACCGGAGCGCAGGCCGTGGGCGGAAAACTCCGCCGGGTCCAGCCCTGCCATGGCGGCGCGCTGCTTGACGATGTCGTTGATCGCTTTTGGATCCAGAGCACGTTGTGAGACATTTCCCCAGCGATCAATGGCGCGAAACACACTGCCGCTGTCGATCCTGGCAAGCTTTAGCCAGGCATCCAGCGCATCGACGGGCCGGCCAGTGAGGTAGACGATCTCGTCGGCGTCGGCGCCGCTGGTCTTGGTGCGACCGAGATGGATGGACAGCGAGGGCAGGGGAGCTGATCCTTCAACAGGGATCGGCGCTTCCATGACCAACTGCTCCTTACGCAGCCCCGCCACTTCGCTGCGGCGCCTCCCACCGGAGGCAAAGGCAACCATGAGGATCGCCTTGTCCCTGACATCGCGCAGGCTGCCGGTCCGGCAGGTGCCAATCAGCTTCGACAGGACATCGCCTGTCACGGCCTTGGCGCTCTTGCGCCGCTTCGGGCGTGGCGTTGCACGCACCGCCAGCCGGATGGCCGACTTGAGGGCAGTGGAGGTGAAGGCACCCTGCAGTCCGCGCCATTTGGTCAGCGTCGACCAGGTTGCCAGACGTCGGCGCACGGTGTCGGGTGCATGGGGGCCTGAAGAACGGAGAAACCCTTGGAGGCGAAGCTTGTCCTCGACCTCGGCCGGCATGCCATGATCCGGATCCGTCAGACGCTTTTCCGGATCCCAGAGGTGATGAGCGACAAACTTCAGCAGCAGCGCTTCCGGCGCGGGCCAGGGGAGTGACCGTCCTGATGCCGCCAGCGACCAGGCCTGCAGGTAGGCGAGATCGGAGGTGAGCGCGCGCAGTGTATTTGCGCCCATGCCTTCGTTGACGAGATGACGGAGCGTCTCGACATCCTGGTCCGTCAGGAGCTCAGCCAATTCGTCACGGCGTTCCATTGGGAGTACGGCAGCGATGGTATCGAGTTCTTCCACACGTCGCGTAACCACATCGTCGGTCGATTTGGATGTTAGTTGCTTTCGCGTCATCGTATTCCGTCACTTTCAGGAGCACATTTGAAAAAGTTCCGGAAAGCCCGTATATTCCGGAAAAAAGGAGATTTGCCATGACGTCGACTGTGACAGCAGCTGCGGTTTCGAAGAACTTTGGTGCCTACCAGGATGCGGCCGTGCGAGAGCCAGTGATCATCACCAAGAACGGCCGGCCGCGCACGGTGCTCATGGCCTACGAGGATTACCTTCGTCTCGCCAAGCGGGACCGTCGGGTCGATCTGACGGCTGCGATCAGTGACGACGAACTTGCCGCGATCGAGGCTTCGACAATGGAGCCGGGCCTGGATCATCTCAATGCCGAACTGCTGATGGACAAGAATGCTGCCGATTGAACCCAAGGTCGGCTGGATTTTCCGCTATTCCTATCTCTGGCATTGGCAGTATCTGGACGGACGAGAGGAGGGGGACAAGGATCGCCCGGCTCTCGTGCTGGCCATTGTTGCGACGCTTCAGGACGGGACACCTGCAGTACGTGTTCTGCCGATCACGCATTCCCCACCGTCCGATCCCAGCGACGCAGTCGAAATCCCGCCGGCTACCAAACGCCGCCTGGGTCTCGATGACGAGCGATCCTGGATCGTGTTGACCGAAAGCAATCGTTTCGTCTGGCCGGGGCCCGATGTTCGCCCTGTTGACAGCGAGAGCGGATATCACGGGCCGCTGCCTCCGGCGCTCTTCGAAGAGGTGAAACGTCGGTTCGTTGAGCTCGCCAGAAGCCAGCGTCACAAGGCGACCATTCGCAGCGACTGAGCTGTTCTTCATCCTTTTGTTCGCCCTCGAGTTCTGCGCGTCCAGCAGTGATCTTCACAGTGATTTGCCACGACTTTAGG
>NZ_JAPPRJ010000005.1 GCF_026672545.1 Rhizobium sp. SL86 | reverse complement strand
AGCATCTGATCGCGCTTTGCATCGTCCATCTCGGCCGTCAGCGCGACCAACTGGTCGGTGAGTGCCGGATTGCAGTAATGGCTCCAGTTCACGGCACCCCAGCCGCGTGCCTTGTCCGGGCAAGCGACCATCATGCGAATACCGGAGGATGCCTCGGCTGTCTGGACACCCCAGCCCATCATGACGGCGGAAAACTCGCCCTTGTTGCCCTTGGTGTTGATCGCGGAGAATGGAACGGCGTCGACGTCCGTGCGGATCCCGATCCGCGTCAGCATCTGTGCGATCGCCTGTGCCACCTTCTCATCGTTGAGCAGGCGGTTGTTTGGCGTGCCGAGAACCAGGCGGAACCCGTCAGGATATCCCGCTTCGGCGAGCAGTTTCTTGGCCGCGGCCGGATCGAACGGAATGGTCTCGAGGGCCGGATCGAAGCCCATCATCTGGTCGGTGGCCATGTTGTTGGTCGGGTATGCAAGGCCCATCATCAGGCGCTCGCTGATCGCCTTGCGATCGATCGCCATGTTGATTGCGCGGCGGACACGCACATCCGTCAACGGGTTCTTGGCAATGGCCGAACCGTCGGCGGCCTTGACGCCGGGTGAGCTTTCGCGACCGCTGTCGAGGAACAGGAAGATCATGCGATGGGTCTTCTTGGCGGAATAGACCAGATCGGGATTGGCCTTCACCTTCTCGATGTCCGGCGTCGGGACATTCTCGATGGCATTCACGTCGCCGGAGAGCAGGGCCGTCATGCGGCTGCCGTCGTTCGGCATGAAGCGAATGGTGACGTTGTCCCAGGCCGGCTTGCCGCCCCAATAGCCATCATAGCGCTTCATCTCGACACGATCGTCCGGCGTGTAGCTGACGAACTTGTAGGGACCGGTGCCGATCATGTGCTCGGGCGTGGCGAACTTGTCGCTGGTGATGCCTTCGCTTGCCTTCTCGCTGACGATGAAGACCGAGGTCAGATCCGCCGGCAGCAGCGGATAGGGCGTGGTCGTGATCAGGCGAATGGTATGGGCGTCGACGATTTCCGTCTTCGCAATGGCACGCGTGTAGATCGCAAAACTCGATGGGCTGTTCTCGATCTTGTTCGGCCGCTGCAGCGACCAGGCAACGTCTTCCGCGGTGAAGTCGGAGCCGTCCTGGAACTTCGCCGCGCGCAGCTTGAACTCCCAGGTGAGGTCATCAACCTTCGTCCAGGATTCTGCGAGGCCCGGGACGATCCGGCTGTCGGGATCCATCTGGGTCAATGTCTCGAACATGTTGCGTGCCACGGCAATGTTCTGGCTGGCATTGTGGAAATGCGGATCCATGGACGTCGCCGACGAGCTGTAGGCCAGTTTCAGGTCCGCGGCCCAGGCGCCGGCTGTCGGCATAAGCGCCGTGAACAGCATGGCGGTGGTGAAACGGCGCATGGAAAGGCGGGGCAATTTCGCTGCTGATTGCATTGTCTGTTCCCTTATGATCGATAGTTATTGCTATGTCCTTTACAGTGGACATGTGATCTTTATAAGGTAAGTTTAAGTTTAAAGCTTTCCAAATGTCAAGGTGAGGTATCTGCAAATGCATATGAGGGCGCGGGGAACCGATCGTCTGCTTGACGTACTCGATCTAATCGCTGCCCAGGAGCGCCCTGCCACGCGCAATGGCATCGCGGCAGCACTCGGCGCTCCCCGCTCGACCGTCTACAGCATCATCGACACGCTTCTGGCTAGAGGCTTCCTGGAGCAGACGGAGCCTGACGGGCTGATCGTGCCGGGCCGGCTGTGCGGCTTGCTGGGGCAGGTCTATGATCGCAGCGCGCCGCTGGCCCGCCAGGCGAAAGAGGTAGTCACGCAACTCGCCAGGACGACGGGCGAAGTCACCGAACTCGACGTGATGCAGGATTGGAAGCAGCTGATTCTGATCTCGCGATCAGGACGTGGACACGGCTATCGCACGGCCGTGGAAGGCTCGCGCTTCCCCTTGCCGGCCACCGCCGCCGCACGTTTTCTGCTGGATGGCTACAGCCTGGAGGATCTGAAGCGGTCCATTCCGGCCGAAGATTACATTTCTCCGACCGGCCGCAGCTATTCGCCGGAACTTCTCTATCAGGAAGTCGCCGAAGCACGGCGACAGGGCTTTTGGGTAACGAGAGGGCTTGTCGATCCCTATGTTGCCTGTGTCACGGCGCCGGTCCGCACCCGTGATGGTCGGTGCATCGGCGTCATCTGCCTCGTCGCTCCGCTCCAGGAGATCGATCAGCGGGAGGCGGAATACATCGCCGCGACCACGCAATCGGCAGCGCAGCTGAGCAATGACTGCGCCCTTCTGGAGAACCCGACGTTCTAATTCGTTGCCTTCGCCAGAACTGTCTGAAATTTGCATTCGCAGATAATTTCGTACCACGCCAGGGCTGATAGAGATGCAACGATCAGCCCCGCAACCAGCCGCTCTTGCCAGCGGCTTTGGCTAGCGTTGGGTCTGCCTGCTGAACTTGCGTTCCAGCATGGCCACCAGTCGCACCATCGGCCACAGAAACGCGACATAGATCAGCGCTGCCCCGATGAGGGGGGTTGGATTGGCGTAGAGTGCCTGAGCGTCGAGCCCTTCCTTCATCAGTTCGGCGAGAGCCACTGTCGATGCGAGCGAGGTGTCCTTGAACATCGATACGCAGTTGTTCGTCGTCGGAGGAATGACGACCCGGACGGCCTGCGGCAGGATGACCTTGCGCAGCGTGATGACAAACGGCAGGCCGAGTGCCGCGGCCGCCTCGAACTGCCCCTTGCCGATGCCCTCGATGCCGGAGCGAAAGACTTCGGCCATGTAGGCCGCCATGACGAGGGCGAATGCCAGGATGGCGCAGGTCCAGGAGGACAGGCGGATACCGACGAAGGGCAGGGCGAAATAAATGAGCATCAGGACGACAAGCATCGGTGTCGCGCGCAGGATATCGATGTAGAAGACCGCAAGGGAGCGCACAGGCTTCGGGCCGTAGAGCCTCAGGAGACCGACGACGAGGCCGGCGGGGATGCCGACGCCGATGGCAGCAAAACCGAGCAAAAACGTGTTGATCACGCCGCGCATGAGCGCCGGGAAGGCGCTGCCGAGGACCTCGAGATTGAAGAATGTATCGAGGAGAGTCATGCCCATTCACCTTGGGGAAGCATCATCAAGAAGGGATGCGGATCTTTGCCGCGCAGGCGTGCAGGACCGGCGGCCTAGCGCAGATCACCGCCGGTCCTGCCGCTTGCCTGTGCGGGACGCATGATGCCGGCCGCTTCCGGCCGGCATGAAACACGGACACCCGGTCCCCGTCAGGGTTTCGGCAGGGGCTGCTCGATGGCGGAGGCCGATCCGGCGACCGGGTCGCTGCCGAACCACTTCTTGTGGATCGCAGCCAGCGTGCCGTCCTTCTTCATGGCGGTGATGGCATCATTCGCCTTGACCAGCAGAGGATGGTCCTTTGTCATCATCAAGCCGTACTGCTCGCCGGTCTTGATGCGCACCTTCACCGCGAGATCCTTCATCTTGAGGAAGGCATATTCCATTCCGGGCACGTCGCTGACGGCCGCGTCGGCACGACCTGAGGCGAGATCCATCAACATGTCCTGCTGCGCGTTATAGCTCTTGATGTCGCTGATGCCGTATTTTTCCTTATTGTCCTTTGCCCATTTGTCGCCCGTCGATCCTGCCAGAACGCCTACAACCTTGCCCTTCAGGTCTTCCGGCGTCGCGATTTTACCGTCCTTGCGGGCAGCGATGCCCATGTCTGCGTCGTAATAGGCCTGCGTAAAGGACTGGCTGCTCAGGCGCTCCTTCGTGATGGTGATCGAGGAGATCGCCACATCGATCCGCCGGGAGGCCGTGGCGGCAAAGAGCGCCTGGAAGCCGAGGTCGGAAATCTCTACCGTCATGCCGAGCCGCTTTGCCACTTCCGTGGCGATATCGACCTCGAAGCCTTCAAACGTGCCGTTTGCGGTCTTATATTCGAACGGCGGGTTGCTCGGATAAGAGCCGATCACAAGCGCGGCAGCATTGGCCAGGCCCGCGCATGCAACGGACAAGGCAAATGTCGCCGTGAGGCCCAGTAAGGTTCTGCGGAAAAGGTGATTGGCCATCGTTGTCGTTCCCTCTGTTTTAAGGGCTGCAGGTTCGCCTGCGCCCAATCGGTTTTCAGTCTCGGCGTCATGACGGGTATTGGACTAAGCGCAAAGGCGCCTCCGAATGCTGCCCGGTGGCGAAGGATCGTCTGTTGCAGCATGTAAACCTCCATGATCGTGAGGCAAATTCCCACATGCAGCAAGAGAAATATTGAAGCTTAAAGCGTAATCCCCCTGTCGCTCTTCCCGCAAACAGCGGCCGTTCCATCGCAGCCGTCAATCGCTGCACCGAGGGTGGCGTGGTCGACCATGGCATCGGCCTTCCTGGTGCTCTCAATGCCTGATGCGCAGTGCCTGCTTGGCCTCCCTGAGGTCATGGCAATCGGGATGGGACATCGGATCTTGCGCCAGGGTGCCAAGGTCGGCCTTGCGGATCTTCTGCGTGGATGTCGTCGGCAGCGTATCGAGGAAGGCGATATAGCCGGGCAGCTTGAAATAGGCGAGCTGGCCGGCACAATGGGAGAGAAGTGCCGAGGCAAGTGCCGGCCCCGCCTGCTGCTTGTCCTTTGCCACGACGACGGCCATGACCTCCTCGCCGCGCAGCGGATCGAGAACCGCGACGACGGCCACCTGCGCCACGCCGGGATGGCTGGAGATTGCGCCTTCCACCTCGACGGCCGCGATGTTTTCGCCGGAGCGGCGAATGATGTTCTTCTTGCGATCGACGAAATAGAGGTTGCCAAGCAGGTCACGGCGCATCACGTCCCCTGTGTGAAGCCAGTCGCCCGCCCAAATTTCTGCAGTTGCGGCCTCGTTCTTCAGATAGCCGGAAAACAGTCCGCGGCGGGGATCGGCTCCGGCCGCCCTGACCAGCAGTTCTCCCGGCGCGCCGGCCTCAATGTCATTGCCGGCGTCATCGACGAGGCGAGCCTCCATCTGCGGCCCCGCACGCTCGGCTCGGCCAAGGCACCGCTCGCCGACATGGCGCGGCTCATCCACCGCGCAGAGAAGGCAGGCGCCGCCGGATTCCGTCATCGCCCATCCTTCCAGCAAGGGCACGCCGAACCGCGCCTCGAAGGCCCCGTGGTGATCCGGGTGCACGCCACCGCCGACTCCAAAGCGGAGGCGGTGGGCGCGATCCTTGGCAGACGGCGCGATCGCCAGAAGTATCGCCGGCATGACACCAAGATAGTGGAAGCAGGTCGCGCCCGTTTCGATCGCCATGTCCCACCAGCTCCGCGGGTGGAAACGATCGACGATCACCTGTGCACCGCCGGATGCCAGCATCCCCATGAACGAGTTGCCCATGGCATTCACATGGAAGGTCGGCAGCGGGGTGATCAACCGTTCCTGCCCCGCCTGAAGCGAGACGAGACCACCTTGGGAGGTGTACCAATCCCCCCAGGCAAGGAAATAGCCATTTGACAACAGGCAGCCTTTCGGCCGCCCCGTGGTGCCGGAGGTGTAGATCAGCGCAGCTTCGGCACCGAACTCGTCGTCCACCGGATGGCCCGCTGCCGTGGCCGCTGCTGGGATCGTCTCGGCATGATCGAGAATGACCGGCACTTTCAAGGATCGGGCGACGTCAGCCACCTGAGCTGCCCGACTTTCGACCGTGACCAGCAGCGCGCTTTCACTGTGTTCCAGGAGATAGGAAAGCTCGTCGGCGGTATAGTCCGGATTAACGGGAACGAGGCTCACTCCGAGGCTGTTCAGTGCCAGCCAGTGGATGAAATGTGCCGGGCGGTTTTCTGCCAGAACGGCGACGCGATGGCCCGGGCCGTAGCCGGCGTCGCGATAGCGACCGGCGAGCCGATCGACCTCGGTCTGAACCTCGCCATAGGTCCACACCCGCCGATCAAGCCCCCACAGCCGCGCCACTTCCGTGGGCAGAATGAGCAGAGGATTGTCCGCAAACGCCAAAGTCTGGCGCACCAGAAGCGAGTAGGGGCTGCGTGCCGCATTGGACCGCTGTGACATGACATCAGGTGGAAGTTTCTCAAGATCGCTCAACGCTGGTCCCTTGATATCCGTCGTGGGCGCAATTTATTTTATGATTAAAATATCTTCCATCGAACTTGTCAAAGGAAAATCACGGGACTCCTAAACCGTTGAATTATTTGGTTGGTGTGCGGAATTCTTCACTCAGGAGGCACGCCAATGTAAGACATGACGAACATTCTAGGCGGCAGGCTAATCTGCCGGCATCTTCGGTGGAAGCTAAGGTAAGACCGAGAATCGTGACGTGCATCTGATGACATCATCGACCGATCGTCCTTGCGGACGCGGTCACTCTGCGCATAGCAGGCGCTGCAGGCTTCTATAGGGTTGCCGGGGCCATCTTCTCATGGCGGACTCGCGCGGCTTGCGCGGCGCAGAAAAATTTACCAGATATTTTATGTTTAAACTTGTTTTTTACGCAAACCCGCTGTTCAATCCCTCTACCGGCAACGACCGGTCCGTTGCGGACGGCAAAGCCAGACCCCTCGGAAGCCAATAAGAACAGGGGATCGAGAGAGCGTCAGACGTCGGCGATCCCGTTGGTATGGTCAACTACAGAGAGGATCTCCACATGCGTTTCTTCAAGGCAATCGCGTTCGCGACATTTCTAAGCGGTCTCGCCGGCACCGTCGCCCACGCGGAAGACGTCATCAATGCCGTTCACTTCACGCCGGCCCAGAATGGCTATGCCAAGAGCTTTCTGAAGTTCGTCGACAAGGTCAATGAGCGGGGCAAGGGCGTGGTCAAGATCACGGTTCGCGGTGGTCCGGAAGTCATCCCGAATCCGCAGCTCGGAACGGCGCAGAAGAGCGGCTTGATCGACATGATCAACACGCCCGCCGGTCTCTACCTGGAGATGGTTCCGGAAGGCGAGGTGCTTTCCGCCTCCACCATTACCCCTTGGGAATCGCGCGCGAATGGTGGGTGGGATCTGCTGAACGAGATCTACGCCAAGAAGGCGAACGCGCATTTGTTGTTGCATATCGATGGCGGCACGGGCTTCCATATGTTCACCGTCGACGCACCGGCGATGACCCCGGATGGCGCGATCGACTTCACCAAGTTGAAGATCCGCTCGTCGCCACTTTACCGCCAGTTCTTCGAAACTCTCGGTACCACAGTGATCGTCCAGAATGCTGGCGACGTCTATACCGCGCTTGAACGCGGCGTCATCAACGCGAATGCCTATCCGGTCATGGGCTATGCATCCTTTGGCTGGGACAAGTTCACCAAGTACCGGATCGACCCCTCCTTCTTCCAGACCGACGTTCTCGTCTCGATGAACAAGAAGAAGTGGGATTCGCTGACCCCGGAATCCCGCAGGATCCTGAACGAGGTGGCGATCGAATACGAAAAGGAAAGCTATGAGTTGAACAAGGCCGAGACCGCCCGCCTCGCCCAGGAGATGGTCGATAAGGGCCAGAAGGTCGTGGAAATGACCGGCGCTGGCCGCGAAAAGTTCCTGGCAACGGCGGCCAAGGCTAGCTGGGATCGCATGGCACAGCGCGACCCTACCAATATCGAGCAACTGCGCAAGCTGTTTCCCTGATCGCCTCGTGTCCAGGCCCGCTCGCGCAAGCGGCGGGCCGCTCTTTTCAATCGACCGCCCGGTTCAGATCCGGCTCAACTGCGCGTTGTTGTCGGCGCGGATGTCTTCCTGATCCTGCGTTTCGGGCTTTCGCCAAAGGTTTACATCCATGAAGGCGCTCTTCGATCTATCCGGCGGTCTCAGCGCCGCCCTCGCCGCCATTGTCAGGGTGCTCGTCGCTCTGATGATCGTCATTGTCATCTCAGACGTTGCGATGCGCAATCTGGGGTTCCGGCCGCTATCCTGGGCGATCTCCGTGTCGGAATACATCCTCTTGTACTCCGCATTCCTCCCCATGCCATGGTTGGTGCGGACGAAAGGGCATGTCTTCGTGGAATTCCTCCGGAATGCCATGCCTGTGACGGCACGGCGACTGCTGGAAAGGCTCGTCTATCTCACCTGCATCGTGCTGTGTCTTTATCTCGGGGGCATTGCCCTCACGTCCGGCATCGATGCCCTACGACTCGGCGAATACGAGACGCGCACCTTCGACATGCCGAAATGGCTGGTTTTCCTGCCCATGGTTCTCGGCTTCTTCCTGTCGGCACTGGAATGGCTCCGGTATCTGCTCGGCATCGACACGCTCTACAATCTTAATCCGCTTGACGTTGAAGGACTTTGACCGATGGAATGGTTTTTTCCCTTCGCGTTCCTGATCGGCTCGATCCTCGTCTTCATGGGCCTCGGTCTGCCCGTTGCCTTCGCCTTCTTCATCACCAATATCGCTGGACTTTTCCTGTTCTTCGGTGGGGCCACGGGCGTCACGCAGATGGTCGCCAATTTCTCGGACGCGGTATCCACCTATGCGCTGGCGCCGCTTCCGATGTTCCTCGTAATGGGCAGTCTCTACTTCCGTTCCGGCCTCGGTGAAAAGGTCATCTATGCGCTTGACCTCGCGATCGGCAACATCAGAGGGCGTCTCGCCTATGTGGTGCTCGGGGCGGGTGCAGTCTTCGCGGCCTTGTCCGGTTCCAGCCTTGCCAATACCGGCATGATGGGGTCGCTGATGGCGCCCGAAATGCTGCGGAGGAACTACAAGCCGCACATGGCCTATGGCCCGATCCTCGGCGCGGGCAGCTTGGCCGTCATCATCCCACCGTCTTCGCTTGGCGTTCTGCTCGGCTCCCTGGCACAGATCGATGTCGGCGCCCTTCTGATTGCGGGGGTCTTGCCGGGCCTGCTGCTCGTCAGCCTCTACGGTTTGCTGATCTTCGTCCACACGCTCATCGATCCGGATGCCGCTCCGCAATATCCGGTTCCGACCACGTCTGGCCTGGAGAAGCTGAAGGCAGTCGCCGTCAATATCATCCCGATGGGGGTGCTGATCTTCATGGTGGTCGGCACCATCATCCTCGGTGTCGCCACTCCGACGGAATCGGCGGGGCTCGGTTGCCTGGGTGTCGTGGTGCTTCTGCTGGTCTATCGGAAGTTCAGCTGGAGCGTGGTGTGGAAGTCGCTGGATGACGCGATGAAGGTGACGGCCATGACCTTCCTGATCATTTCGGCCTCCACTACCTTTTCGCAGATCTTCGCTTTCTCCGGTGCATCGAACGGCTTCATCACCTTCATCACCGGCTTTGACATGGGCCCGTATGGCATCCTGCTGATGATGATCGTTGTGATCCTCATCCTCGGCATGTTCATGGACCAGGTGTCGATGATGCTGATCACCCTGCCGATCTTCATGCCGATCGCGGTCACCTACGGCTTCGATACCGTCTGGTTCGGACTAATGCTGTTGCTTGCCTATGAGGTCGGCTTCACCACCCCGCCTTTCGGTCTGTTGCTGTTCATCATGCTGGGCGTTGCGCCGAAGGGAACGTCGCTGAAGACGGTCGCCTTCGCGGCGGCGCCCTACATCGCGCTGACGCTGTTCCTGATCTTCCTGATCGCGGTCTTCCCACAGATCGCGCTCTTCCTGCCCAGCCTGATCTGAGGGATCGGAACGCACTATGAGCTTTGCATTCATCGTCTTCTTCGAAAATCCCCCCGGCGTCGATCTCACCATCGACCCCGGGGAACTGGCCGACGTGCGCCAGCTTGTCGGCAAGACGCCGGGCCTGACCTCGGCTCTGATCTACACGCCGGAGGTCGCCGAGGATCTGTTCAATCACGACGGCCGTTCTCCCCCTTTCGGGCTGCAACTGCATTTCGCCGATCTGCCGACCCTGGAGGCGGCACTAGGGCCCGGCGGGCATTTGCAGGCGGTGACGGGCATCTTGAAAAGCCTGCAGCGGGCGCGGGCCAGCCAGCAGGTCATGCTGGTCCGGCCGTTTCCCGTCGATGACCCCGTTGTCACGCTCGGCGAAGGCGGTTTGCCTTGCTCTTACGTGGTTCACTATCCCGGACCGGCGGCCGACCTTAATCTTTGGCTTTCCCATTACATTGCCGGCCATCCGCCGATCATGCGCAAGTTTCCGGGCATTCGCTGGATCGAAATCCTGAGCAGGGTCGATTGGTGCGGCGGATTGGAGGGCGTCGAGCGTGTCGCGCACATCCAGCGCAATCGTATCCTGTTCGACAGTGCGTCGGCCCTGCAGACAGCTCTGCAATCACCGGTCCGTCATGAGATGCGGGCCGATTTCCACACTTTTCCGGCCTTCGAAGGTGGCAATTTCCACTATCCGATGGCGACGGAAACGGTGCTGCCTGACGCCTGAGCGCCTCGGAAGCCATGAAAGAGGCTCCGGCCTGGCGGCCTTTTCGTTCAGATTGTTAGGACAAGGCGGCCGCGTGTGACCTCGCCTGCCTCCATCAGCCGGTGGGCCTGTGCGACCTCGGAAAGCGGCAGCGTGCGCGCGACCTGTGGCTTGATCTTGCCGTTGGCTGCCAGCGCCAGGATGGGCGCCACCGCCTCAGGATCGTCAACGATCATGGCACGGGTGACGGTCACGCCAAACTCTGCTCCGCGATCAACGATGGGTGCGGCGGTCAGATAGACTAGATGCCCATCCCGCTTCAGCACCTGATAGGAGCGAGCGTGCACATCGGCGCCCATCAGGTCGAACACGATGTCCTGCGGCTCCAAGGTCGTAAATTCGTCTTGGTCATAGGCAATTGCCTTGCCGGCGCCGAGCGAGAGCACATAATCCTTGTTTGTTGAGCGGCAGGTAGCGGTGACGTCTGCGCCGAGATGCCGGCAGAGCTGCACGAGAAGCCCGCCGACGGCGCCGGCTCCGGCGTGAACCAGCACCTTGTCGCCGGCCTTCACGCCGGCCACCCGCACGGCGCATGTCCATGCCGACAGGCTGGCATTCACCAGCGATGCTCCTTCGACGATGGAAAGTGCGTCCGGCAGCGGAACGACGAGGCCGATGTCGCAGGCGAGCAATTCGCTGCAGGTGCCCGGCGCTCTCGTGCCCGGCGTCATAACGCACACCCGATCGCCGATCTGGACGGTGCCGACGCCAGGGCCGAGAGCCACCACCGTTCCGGTGCCGTCGCGCCCGGGCGTGTTGGGAAAGGCGGGCGAGAAATAGGCCTTGAGACCACCGGCCCGCAGCTTGCAATCGAAGGGCGTAAGGCTTGCCGCCGCCATCCGGACCAGCACTTGTCCCGCCTCTGGCCGCGGCGCATCCACGTCGCCGAATTCCAGCACGTCCGGCCCGCCGTAATCCCTGTAGAAGCAGATGCGCACGGGTATCATCCCTTCAGGTTGACAGGATATCTCGGCGTTTCGCCCCTCAGCACCGCAGCGACATCGGCAAAGACTTTGCTGCGGACTTCAGCGTATGACTGGGTGGAGTAGTGTGCCGCATGCGGCGACAGCAGCACGTTGTCCAGCTTCAGAAGCGGATTATCAGGCGACGGCGGCTCGGCCGCCAGTGTGTCGAGGCCAGCGGCTGCGATCTGGCCGGAGGTCAGCGCCTCGGCAAGGGCCTCCTCATCGATCAGCCCGCCACGTGATACGTTGATGAGGATGGCGCCTTCTCGCATTCGTGCGATACGCTCGCGGGAGATGATGTTGCTCGTTTCGGGTGTGAACGGTACATGCAGCGAGATGATGTCGGAACGCTCGATCAGTTCATCGAGACTGACCGGTGTGGCGCCAGCGGCCTCGATGCGATCGGCAGGCATATGCGGATCATAGGCCGCGATCCTGTATCCGAAGGCGGCGGCCTTCCTTGCGGTCAAGCGGCCGATCTGACCGAAGCCGATCAGTCCAAGCGTCTGGCGATCCGGTCGCGTGATGCCTTCGCCGTCGGCGAGCGCCTTCCAGCGACCGTTGCGGACCGCGGTGTCGTAGAGCTTGAGGCGACGCACCAGTGCCAGGATCATGGCGAGCGCGTGGGTGCTCACCTCATCCAGGTTGGAATCGGGGACGTTCGTCACCTGCACGCCGGCCCTCGTGCAGGCCTCGACATCGATCGTGTCGAGGCCGACGCCGAAGCGACCGATGACCTTCAACTTCGGAAGGGCGGCCAGGACGCGGGCGGTGATCGGCTCGCGCAGCACCAGCAGGGCATCGGCATCGGCGCATTCGGCGATCAGCGCGTCTTCGGTCAGCAGCGTCTTCTCGACAAATTCGACATCCATTCCGGCGAGATAGGCCATCTGTTCAGCCTCAACGGTCAGCATGCCGTCGGTCTTGATGATTTTCATCCCGGGCTTCCTTACTGCGCCGCGCGGGCGACGGCTGCGCCGGCAGCCAGGCTCGCGCCCAGGAACATGGTGTCGCTTGCCAGCATGAAGAAGCTGATGCCGGCATTTGCCCATTTCCCGACATCGTCTGCAGAAGGGCGGAAGATGCCGACCGCCTTTCCGGCGGCACGGGCGGTCGACGTGATCGTCTCAATGGCGGCATTCAGCTTCTCTGCGCCGGCAGGCCCCATGGCATTGATAGAGACGGAGAGGTCACCGGGTCCGATGAAGATCACATCGACGCCCTCGACCTTGACGATCTCCTCGATGTTGGCGAGCCCTTCGGCGGTCTCGACCTGGATCGCCAGAACCAGGGATTCGTTTGCCGCTTTCAGGTAGTCCGGTATCCGGTAGCCATAGGCGGAGGCGCGGCCGGGGCCGACACCGCGTTCGCCGACAGGAGGATAACGGGTTGCCATCACGGCGGCCTGTGCCTGGGCGGCGGTGGAAACACGCGGCACCAGGACGCCGGCCGCGCCTGCATCCAGCACCGATGCGATCCATTCCGGCGTATGGCCGGGCACGCGCACCATGGCGGGCACCTTGTGCACGTCGGCGGCGCGGACGAGGTCCTCGATGCGCTCACGGCCAATCTGCGAATGCTCCCAGTCAATGCACAGGAAATCGAGGCCTGCAGCCGCCGTCACTTCTATGGCGACAGGATGGGGGATGGCGGAAAAGGTGCCGACGACGCGCTCAAAGCCGATGCATTTTTGACGAAAGCCGCTCATGTTGATCTCGATCCGGTTGCCATGGAGGGAAGGGTATCGCGCTAGCGCCGATACCAGGATAAAATTTTAAGCATAAAATATATTGCATCGGCAAGCGCAAAACAGATCTCGCGTCAGGTCTTTCCGATTTCCTCCTGAACGATCAATACCAAGTGACGAAGGGCTGGTGCTCCATTGTTGGCGCGATGGACCAGTGACAGCTCCAGATCAACGGCAAGGTCATGCACCTGACGGAAAGAGATGCCCGGTGGTGGGCGCCACTGTTGGCAGGCGTTGACGAAGGCAAGGCCGGCGCCGGCATTCACCAGGGCCAGCATGTCTGGCTCGCTGTCCAATTCTTGCAGAATATGCGGCTCGAATCCGGCCTTGGCGAAGGCCTGAGCGAGATCATCGAAGTAACGGGTGCTCGCCTGCCGCCGAAATCCGATGAATCCCTCGTCGCGCAGATCAGCCAGGGAAATGTCCGGTTGTTCGGCCAGGGGATGGCCGGCCGGGAGGGCAAGCAATACGGAATGTCGCGCAAGGGGCAGCGCCACGAGGTCGCGGTCGGCATGGGCATTGTAGACAAAGCCCGCATCAATCTTGCCGTCCTGAACAGACTGCAACTGCCTTGCCGAGGACATGGCCGAGAGGCTGAGCTCGATTGCGGGAAAGCGGTCGCGAAACCGTCTTATGCTGTCCGGTACAATACCCTGCCAGGCAGCCACTTCGATGAAGCCGACCTTGAGGATGCCAATGCTGCCGAGGGCGGTCGCCCGGGTTGCCGTTACCGCGCGCGTCATCGAGGACGAGATTTCTCGACAATGGTCGAGAAAGACACGGCCTGCCGTTGTGAGCCGGATGCCGCGAGGAAGGCGCTCGAAGAGAGCCACCCCGATTTCGTCTTCCAGCAGCTTCATCTGCCGGCTGAGCGCCGGCTGGGCGATCTGCAAACGCGAGGAGGCACGCCCGAAATGCTCCTCTTCGGCAATCACGCGGAAGTACTGAAGTTGTCTAGGTTCCATGCGGATTGATAGCAAATTGCGATTGGACCGGCAAAACAATTGAATTGGATTCGGGTTCAAGCGCGAGATAGTTTATGTTTAAAGCAAATGAGGGGCGCGGGAATGCAGATGATGACGTCGCCATTTTTGGCCTTCGAACGGAAAGCGGTGTCCCGACCGGAACTGCCATTCCTGGTCGCGCCCGCCAGTGCCGCCCTGCCTTATGCACCAGAAGGGTTCCGTCACAGCTATGGTGAGGTCCTGGTCCTCATCGAGGCGCTGAGGGTGCAGCTTGTCGCGGCTGGCTACGGCCATGGCTCGCGCGTCGCGCTGCTCTTGCAGAACCGGCCGGATTTCTTCGTCCACTGGCTGGCGCTGAATGCCATCGGCGCCTCCATCGTCCCGATCAATCCGGATATGCGGCCGGATGAGCTCGCCTTCCAGATTGAGGTTTCCCGGGCGGAACTGATCGTCGCCTACCCGGAATTCGATGAACTGGTGACGGCCGGCACGCCGCACGGTTTCGCATCGATGCATCCGGGGGAAAGCATACCGGCGGCATCTGCTAGACGGAGCGCCGGGGGTGGCAGGCCTGCAGATGAATGCGCACTGCTGTTCACCTCCGGCAGCACCGGAAAGCCCAAGGCCTGCATCCTCACCAACGCTTACTTCATGAAGCTCGCCAAGTGGTATGTGACTCAGGGTGGGATCGCCAGCATGGAGGAGGATCGGGAGGTGGCGCTGACGCCGCTGCCGCTGTTCCACATGAATGCCCTGGGCTGCACCACCGTCGGCATGATCGTGGTCGGCGGTGCAATCGTTCCCCTGGACCGCTTCAGTGCCAGAAAATGGTGGCAAACGGTGGCCGACAGCGGCGCCACCATCGTCCATGCCCTCGGCGTCATTCCTGCGATCCTGCTGCAACTGCCGGAACACCCGGCTGAGCGGGCCCACAGGGCCCGCTTTATGCTCGGACCCGGCGTCGACGCGCGGCATAAGACGGTCTTCGAACAGCGCTACGGCCTGCCGATCGTCGAGGCATGGGCGATGACGGAGACCGGCGGCGCTGCCGTGACCAGCACGGCGCGTGATATCTATGAGGCGGGGCGACGCTGTATCGGCCGGCCGCGCGAGGGCATGGAGTTTCGCATCGTGGACGAGACGGGATCTGACGTGGCCGTGGGAACGCCTGGCGAACTCTGGGTGCGCGCCTCGGCAAAGGATCCGCGGCGTGGTTTCTTCGCCGGCTATCTGGGCGATGAGCAGGCGACCGAAGAGGCCTGGGCCGGCGGCTGGTTTCATACCGGCGATGTTGTCTATGCCGATGAGGATGGGCTTCTCTATTTCTTCGACCGCATGAAGAGCATCGTGCGCCGCAGCGGGGAAAATATTGCCGTGCTGGAGGTGGAGGCGGCCCTGATGGCAAACCCCGATGTGGAGGTGGTTGGGGTCACCCCGGTTTCGGACGAGATCCGGGGCGAGGAAGTCTTTGCCTTCGTCGTGCCGAGGCTGCCGGTCGAGCCGGGACGCGAGACAGAGCAGGCAATGGCTCTGCTTGTCCACGCGGCGGCGCGCCTCTCCTATCACAAGCTGCCCGGCCATGTGGCCTTCACCGGAAAGCTGCCTGTCAGTTCCACCCAGAAGGTTCAGCGCGGTGTGTTGCGCAGCGAAGCACAGAGGTTGGTGGATGCCGGGCTTTCGATCGATCTTCGCGAGCGGAAGGCGGGCTTCCGGCACACGTCACTGAGTTGACGCAAATTCGGCACGCCGCAACGTTTGGCTGAGGACGCTCTTGCCAATCAATGCAAGAAATTAAATGATAAATCACGGGATAGAATCCTGACAGGAGACGGAAATGCTGCAGCCAGAAAAAATTCTCTTCGAAACCAGGATGACGGCCACCGGCGGACGAGACGGTCGTGCGCAAAGCCCTGACGGCAGCTTCACGCTGGCGCTCAGCCTGCCAAAAGCTTTGGGCGGTCCGGGCGGCGATGGCACCAATCCCGAGCAGCTCTTTGCAGCCGGCTATGCCGCCTGCTTCCTCGGCGCCGTGAAACTGGTGGCTCGCACCCGCAAGATCGCTCTTGCGGATGACACTGCCGTGTCCGCCACCGTCGGCATCGGTCCGGTCCCGGCGGGTTACGCGCTGGCTGTGGAACTGGCCGTCTCGCTGCCGGGCATCGACGCGCCATTGGCAAAAGATATCGTCGCCGCGGCTCATGAGCGCTGCCCTTATTCGAACGCGACGCGCGGCAATATCGACGTCAAGCTGACCGTCATCTGATCACAGATTGCGAAAAGGGGCGGATCATGGTGCAGGGGAAGCGGCAGGCCTATGATGGGGTGGTCCTGGCAGTGCCGGTGACAATCCCATATGTCCGCTTCTCGACCGACAGCACGGCGTGGTGGATCGGTCGGGCGCTTGCCGCGCTTGCGGGCGGTGCCGGTATCAGCCACCGCGCGTTTGACGGCTTGTCCGTCGCAAGCTTTTCGACGGCACCAGACACGGCAATCGGTCTGACGCAGCATTTCGGTCTTGCGCCGCGTTTCATCGACTTCGTCCCCATGGGCGGCGTGTCGGGCGTGGTGTCGGTGCGCCGTGCCGCACGGGCCGTGCAGGCCGGTGACGCGGATATCGTCGCATGCATCGGGGCCGACACGAACCATGTCGACTCGTTTCGCCATTCTCTTGAGAACTTCTCCCGCTTTTCCCAGGATGCGGTGTATCCCTACGGCTCCGGTGGTCCGAATGTCAGCTTTGCGCTGATCGCGGGGAACTACATGCGCAAGTTCGGTGCCACGCGCGAGGATTTTGGCAAGATATGTGTCGCTCAGCGGGACAATGCGCTGAAGAACCCCAATGCCTTGATGAAGAAGCCGTTGAGCCTCGAGGCCTACATGGCGGCGCGCGCCATTGCCGAGCCGATCCATCTGTTTGACTGCGTCATGCCTTGTGCAGGGGCCGAAGCCTTCCTGGTCATGCGCGAAGAGATGGCGCGGAGCCTCCATCTGCCGTTTGCGCGTTTGCTGTCGACGATCGAGCGCCACCATGCCTTTGCCGAGGACGCCGTGCAGGAACGGGGCGGGTGGGCCTTGGACATCGATGAACTTTACGCAATGGCGGGGGTGACGCCCGGCGACATCGACCTCGTCCAGACCTACGACGACTATCCCGTCATTTCCATGATGCAGTTCGAGGATCTCGGTTTCTGCGCCAAGGGGGAAGGGCCGGATTTTGTTCGCCAGCATGACCTCACGATCTCGGGATCTTTCCCGCACAACACGTCCGGCGGGCAGCTTTCCGTCGGGCAGGCCGGTGCCGCGGGAGGGCATCTCGGCATCGTTGAGTCGATCCGCCAGGTGATCGGAACGGCGGGACCGACGCAGGTGGCGAAGGCTCGTCTGGCACTCGCTTCCGGCTTCGGCATGATCAATTATGACCGCGGCCTCGCCTCCGGCGCGATCATCATCGCGGGAGACGGCGCATGACGGGTCATTTCGGCAAGCCTCAGCGCAAAAACCCGCTCGCCCGTACGCGGCAACCGCTGCTTCCGCCGGCCGCCCGCAGCCGGCGCGCCCACGAACTGACGGCGGCTGCTGCGGAAGGGCGTTTCGCCCTGCAGCGCTGTGGTGGCTGCGGCGCCTTTGCCTATCCCGTGCGCGAGGCCTGCCCAAACTGCCTGTCTGCCGATCTCATCCTTGCCGACGCGCCGGATACGGGCTTCGTTCTGTCGGTGACGGCCGCGGAAGTGCCAGCGGACAATTATTTCCGGGAGCGGGCCCCCTGGCGCGTGGGCCTCGTTCAATTCGATTGCGGGCCAACCGCGCTGTGTCATCTTCACGCCGCATGCACGACGGGAATTCCGGTGCAGTTGTTTCTGAAGCTCGACAAGGCTGGTCAGGCCGTGTTTTTTGCAGCGCCTCGCGAAGGAAAGTTCGATATGGCCGACGACCCGCAGTGGCGTGAACTGACCGCCGACCCTCGCCACCGCCGCGTGTTGATCACCGATGGCCGCCATCCGGTCACTGGCAGCCTCGTTGCCCGATTGAGGGAAGCCGGCGCCGGGGACATCTTCGTGGGCGTGCCGGAGGACTGGAAGCCGTTTGCGGGGCGGGAAGCTCTGGAACGGCATGAAGGCGTGAACTTGCTGCCGCTCGACGTCACGAGCGAGACGTCGGTTGCCGATTTCACGCGCGATTACGGGGCAAAGATCGAGATCGTCATCAATACCGCGGACTTCGTTCGGCCGGGCGGCATTCTTGCTTCCGGCCAGATCAATCCGACGCGGGATGCGATGGAGGTGATCGTCTTCGGCATGATGCGTCTCGCCCAGTCGCTCGCGCCCGTCATGATCGCACGGGGTGCCGATGGCGCAGCCGGCGCTGCTGCCTGGGTCAACCTGCTGTCGATCTATGCCGAGGCGCATTCCCCGGGCTTTGCCGCCTATGGCGCGACGCAGGCCGCTGCCCTGGCGCTTTCCCACGCGCTGCGGGCCGAACTCGGCGCCGGTGGCGTACGGCTCATCAATGTACTGAGCGGCCCGACCGAGAGCGAATGGTTCCAGCCGCTGCAGCAGCCCAAGGTCGCTCACAAGGCAATTGCCGATGCCGTGGTCGACGGCCTCCGCCGCGGGCTGGAAGACATCTATGTCGGAGATGTCGCCAAGGATCTACATCAGCGTCTGAAGACAAACCCGAAAGCGGTCGAGCGCGAACTCGGTCGTGAACGGCCGTGAAGGGAAAGCCCGTGACCAGTCCCGTTCTCTGTGCGCTTCAGGAAGCACTCGTCGGTGGAGCCGTCGAGATTGTCGACCTCACCCAGACGCTTTCGCCGGATTTCCCCACCATCGTCCTGCCGCCGGAACTGGGGCAATCCGCTCCGGTCCGCATTGAGCGCATATCCCATTACGACGGTTCCGGGCCCGCCTGGTACTGGAACAACCTGTCCTTCGGTGAGCATACAGGCACGCATTTCGACGCGCCGGTCCACTGGTATACCGGCCGCGACCTGCCGTTGAACTCGGTGGATTGCCTGCCGACCAGGCACATGATCGCGCCTGCTTGCGTCATCGATTGCTCGAGGTCGGCGGCCGCCGACGCCGATTTCCTGCTGACCAAGGCGGAGGTGCTGAGCTGGGAAGCCGCCCACGGGCGCATTCCGGCCGGGTCCTGGGTCCTAATGCGGTCCGACTGGTCGAAGCGGTCCGGCGCTGCCTATGCCAATCTGGCCGCGGACGGTGCTCATACGCCCGGCCCCGATGCCGAGGTCATGGAATGGCTGGTGGCGGAGCGCGACATCATCGGCTTCGGGACGGAAACCATTGGCACGGATGCGGGGCAGGGCGGCCATTTTCATCCGCCTTATCCCGCGCACCACTTCCTGCACGGTGCCGGCAGATACGGGCTGCAATGCTTGACGAATCTCGATCGCCTGCCGCCGACCGGGACGATGATCATCGCCGCGCCGCTGAAGATCCTGCATGGCTCCGGCAGCCCGCTCAGGGTTCTGGCGCTGGTTCCACGGGGCTGATCAGGGCTTGGCGGTGGCCTGATGACTGGTCGAAGCACGGCGCGATGCGGTGTCGTAGAAACTGCTGAGCAGTTCGAGCATTTCGGCCGACGCTTTCAGCGCTCCTTCCACATCCTTCAGCTTGCCCACCGAGGTTACCAGCAACTCCTTGCGCAGACGGCGATACTCCTTGGTCAACTGCAGACCCTTTTGCGACAAGGTATAGATCGTCTCCTTGCGGGAACGACCGCTGACCCGTTCGATCAGCTTCAGCACCAGCAGCTTCTTTATGGCGTATTGCACGTTGGCCGTGTCGTCTCGTCCCAGCAGCCTGGAGATCTCCGAGAGACCCTTGGGCCTGTCGCGATACTTGATCGTGTGCAGCACCGCGGTGTCGTGGCCGCTGAGCGTGGCACCCGCCAGAACCGAAGCGCATTCGCTTTGCCAGCGCAGGAAGGCGGACGACACGCGCCAGAGCGACCATTCGAAATCTGTCAGAGCCATTTCCTTGCCGGCGCCATCGGGGTCGAACTCAGCGGTCGGGCTGTCTGGGCTGGTCATGGTGGCTTTCCTCTCACTGTCGTAGTGCGATCCCTAGCACGAGCCAGCGGTGAACCTTATCCCTTAATTTTAGATTGAAACCGGGCTTTGCCCGCACGCCAACCCCGCAGGAAGGATATCAGGCCATGCGCATCTTCTGGCAGAGCTTCATCGATCAAACGGCAAGCGCTTCCTACATGAGGCGGCTGACGGACTATCTGAACGCCATTGCGGAGCCAGGAACGACCGTCGACGTGCATGGCATCAGTCCGCCGGACCGCTCCTTCGGTCGGCTCTCCGAGTTTCGATGCGCGATCCTTGCGATCGACAACGGCATCCAAGCGGAACTGCAGGGCTATGATGCCGTGGTGATGGGGCATTTCCAGGATCCCGGCCTCTACGAGTTGAAGTCTGCTGTATCGATTCCGGTGGTGGGGACCGGCGAGGCGACCCTGCATTTCGCCGCCCAGATGGGACGCCGCATTGCACTGGTGACGCTGGATGACGTCTTTCGCTCGATGCATCTCGAACAGGGCGATCTCTACGGCCTTGCCGGCCGGATCAGCCATGTGAAGGGTTTGAATGCGGACCCGTCTGACTTTTCCGCCTGTTTTGCGGGAGACGAAGAGGCAAAAACGCGCATGCTCGACGCGTTTCGCGCCTGCGCCGAACCGCTGGTGCAGGACGGTGCCGACGTGGTGGTGCCAGCGGGGGTCCTGCCGGGTCTCTTGATCGGAGGCGAGTACGGCTTGCGGATCGGTCATGCGCCGGTGATCAACTGCGCCGCTGTCGCCTTGAAGTCTGCCGAAATGCAGGTGCGTCTGAAGGCGTTGAACGGCATCGAGCCTAGCCGGGGCCCCTGGTGCGCGAAGGCGCCACAACAGGCCATTGATGATTTCCGTGCGCTGGTGGCAGGCGGGCGCGGTCAGTCAGGTGGCGGATCAATGCGGTAACTGTATACGGAAAATAGCGACTTTCTCTACTATAATTGGCCAAAATTGGAATGTTCAGAGTTCTAAGCTTGAAATGTTGCGAGAACTGTATACGGTTACGGGCAGGAGAAGCTCATGACCGTACGCAATCTCAATCTCGTGGAATCGCTTTACGCCGACCTTCGGCGGCGCCTGCAACTCAGCGAGATCGGCCCGGATGACCGGCTGGTGGATACCGACATCGCCGAAGCCTATGGCGCGTCGCGGATGCCGGCGCGCGAGGCGCTGTTGCGGCTGGTTGCGGAAGGCTATCTCGTGGGATCGACACGTGGCTTCGTGCTACCGGTTCTTTCTCCCGAAGATATTGCAGGGATCTTCGAGTTGCGCCGCCAACTCGAACCGCGCGCAGCCGGGGCGGCGGCGCGCGATTTGACCCCCGATGCGGCCGAGGAACTGGCGCGCTCGATGGAAAGGATCCATGAGGCCCATGCGGTGGATGACCTTAGGAGCCTCATCAAGGCTAACCTGGCATTCCGGAATGCCTGGCTCGGCTGTGTGCGCAACCGGCACATGGCGGCGACCATTTCCCGCTTCATGGATTATTTTCAGGCGATCCGGCTCGATACGTTTTCCGATGCTGCAACCCGTCGCGTCTATGTCGATGCCCTGAGTGCCTTGTTCGACGCGCTGACCGCTCGGGATTCGCTTGCCTCACAGGATCGCATGACCGCCTTTCTCTTCGCGGCCGAGACCGCTTACCTCGCCGCACGCGCGAGACGAGTTGAACGGCAGGCGAGTGTCAGGCCGGGGCGCCGCAACAACAGCAGAACAACCAGAGGAAATGAGGGAACATGACCAACCTGCATCCGCTTAAGGGACCGAACAAACTGAAGCTCGGTGTATTCTCCGCCAACGCCGATGGCGGCCTCGCAATCACAGATGTACCCGAGCGCTGGAAGGCGACCTGGGACGACAACCTCAACGCTGTGCAGATGGCGGATCGCGCCGGGCTCGACTTCTTCCTGCCGATCGCACGATGGGCGGGATTTGGTGGCAAGAACAGGGTGCGGGAATGGTCGTTCGAGACATTCACCTGGGCGGCAGCGCTCGCCGCATCAACGCAGAGGATCGGCCTTTTCATGACCGTCCATGTGCCGATCGTCCATCCGCTCTATGCCGCCAAGGCGCTCGCGACCGTTGATCATGTCAGTCGTGGACGCGCCGGCCTCAATATTGTCTGCGGCTGGAATCCAAAAGAATTCGGCATGTTCGGCATTCCCTTGGTCGAGAAGGGCTATGACCAGGCAGCAGAATGGATCGAGATCATCGAAAGGGCCTATTCGTCCGAGGAAACCTTCGATTACGACGGCACCTATTATACGTTGAAGAACGCGGTCTCTCGCCCGGCAAGCCTCCAGTCTCCTCGTCCAGTCACGATGAATGCCGCTTTCGGCGGGCCGGGTCGAGACTTTGCCGCGGCGCATTGCGATTATCTCTTCACCACCTTCACCGAAATCGCGGAGGCCGGCAAGCATGTGGAGGACATTCGCGGCCGCTCCGACGCGATCGGGCGCGAGGTTGGCGCTTATACGGTCTGCCACGTGGTGTGCCGCGAAAGCCAGCAGGAGGCGGAGGACTATTATGAGCGTTATGCCGTGACGCTGGCGGACACGGCGGCGGTGGACCAGCACATGGCCGGCAAGAAGGAATTTTCCCATTCTCACGACAGCGACGCCTATGAGCGTTACCGAAAGCGCTTTGCGGGCGGTGCCGGCAGCTATCCGCTGATCGGCACGCCCGAGCGGATTGTCGAGCAGATGGTCGCGATCTCGCAGCAGGGCTATTCCGGTATTGCGCTGACGTTTGTGAACTATCTCTACGAACTGCCCTTCTTCTGCGACCGCGTTTTGCCGCTGTTGCAGCGGGCGGGCCTGCGCACCTCGTAGGCGGGAGGCAACGCATGGAGACGACATCCCACACCCCCGGAACATCAGGCGGCGAGGCCGAAGGGCCGACGAAAGTCGCGTTTCGCAATGCCATGGCCCGGCTCGCCGCCGCCGTCCATATCGTCGCGACCGACGGTCCGGCGGGACGCTTCGGGTTTACCGCCTCGGCGGTCTGCAGCGTGACCGACACGCCGCCGACCCTGCTGGTCTGCGTCAACAAGGCGTCGTCCTCGCTGGAGGCGCTCCGCCAGAACGGCGTGCTCTGCGTCAATACGCTGTCGCCGCGGCAGCAGGCTCTGTCGGTTCTTTTCGGCGGCGGTCCTGCCATGGAGGACCGGTTCCGGGCTGCTGAGTGGACGCCGGCCCCGAGCGGTGCGTCGCAGCTTGACGGCGCCCTGATTTCCTTCGACTGCCGCGTTGCATCGGTGGCCGAGGAAGGCACCCACCGCATCCTTTTCTGCCGGGTGCTCGGCATTACCGAAGGATCGGAGACGGAAGCTCTCGTCTATTTCGCCCGCAATTATCACGAAATCCGTCCGGCCGCCTCCTTGGCCTTGTGACGTTTCAGCGTCTGTGATGCCAGCGCGGTGCACTCGCGCCGTCCGGCATTGCAGCAGATGGAATGAACGTCGGCTACTCGTTCGGCCAAACGGAACAATAGCCCCTTGCGCGTTACGGCAGACGGTCTGCCTCCCGTACAGACCTTTGCGCCGCCTCCACAACGGTGAAACGATTGGCCGGACGCTTCAGCCCGAGATTTTCGCGCAGCGTCCGTCCCTTATACTCCGTGCGGAAGAGGCCGCGCTTCTGCAGAATCGGTACCACCTGGTCGACGAAATCGGTGAGGCCCGTCGGCAGGATCGGCGGCATGATGTTGGAGGCATCCGCCGCGCCCTGTTCGAACCAAGTCTCTATCGCATCGGCAACCTGCTCGGGCGTGCCGACAACCGTGCGATGATCGCGGGCGGTGGCAACCGCCAGGTAGAATTCACGCAGCGTCAGGTTGTTGCGCTCGACGAGGTCCGTGACGAGCCGCAAGCGGCTCTTGTTGAGCTCGGTCTCCCGCGGCAAGGGTGGTGCGGGATCGTTGAGCGAATATCCAGAAAGGTCCACGCCCTTGTAATGGCGTTCGAGAATGTTCCAGGCGATGGAGGGAAGGATCAGCGACTGCAGGTATTCGAAGTTCGCCTTGGCTTCCGCTTCCGTCCCGCCAAGCACCGGAAAGAGGGGTCGGGACAAGATTTGCGGAAAATCGTACGTTAAGGTCGAACGGAGTATGAACATCATGCGGCGCGCAGGTTTCTTCCGGGAAACCGCAGCTCTCTAAAGCCGTCTGGCATTTGCTGCTCGGCGTCCCACGAATAGATGCCGGTGAGATTGATGTGCTCCCAACTGAGCGGCGAGACATGTTTCAGCAATTCGTCAGGAATATGCCGACCCTGCTGACGCAGGTGGGCCGTCGCCCGGCTGAGATAAACGGTGTTCCAATGCACGATGGCACTGACCACCAGATTTAACCCGGAGGCACGGAACGCCTGGCTGTCAAAAGAGCGGTCATGGATTTCGCCACGCTCATGGAAAAAGACGGCGCGTTTCAGCTTGTGCGCGGCTTCTCCCTTGTTGAGGCCGGCCTGACAACGCCGGCGCAGCGCCGTGCTGGAATACCATTCGATCATGAACATGGTGCGCTCGATGCGACCGAGTTCGCGCAATGCCTTGGCCAACTCACTGGATTTTGATGACGAGCACCACTTTAGGATCGTCGATGGTGCGACGGCACGCGTCATGATCGAGGCCGCAAGGCGCAGCAGTTCGTCCCAATGCTCCATGATGAGCGCGGTATTGATGGGCGCCCCGATGTGATTTGCCAACGTCGGATAGCTATCGGCCTTCTCGAAGGTGTGGAACTTCCGGTCCTTGATGTTGCGAAGACGCGGCGAGAAGCGCCTGCCAATCAGGCAGAACAGCGCGAAGACATGGTCGCTAGCGCCGCCGGTATCCGTAAACAGCTCTTCGATCTCCAAAATGGTGTCGTGGTCGAACAAGCCGTCGAGAACATACACGGCCTCGCTTTCCGTCGGGCTGATCGGCAGGATGCTGTAGTAGCCGTATTGGTCGGATAGCCCGCTGTAGAATTTCGTGCCAGGCTCGCTGCCATAGTGAAGATTGATGTCGCCGCGTCTGGCAGCCCGATCGCTGGCTCGGAAGAACTGCCCATCGGATGAAGCGGTCCTTCCTTCGCCCCAAATTTGCGAATGCGGATGTCTGGTGTGGGCGTCGGTCACGGCCGCCTGTGCCGCCCGGTAGGTGTTGGAGCGGGTATGGAAGCTACGCATCCAGCCGATCTGACGAGCGCTGATGCCCTTCGAGGCTCCGGCCATCCGTTTTGGGCCGAGATTCGTGCCGTCGGCAAGTACACCGGCCAGCATGGCAGCGACGTTCTGGGGCACATCGCCAGTTCGGACGTGGGTGAACTGGTCCGCAAACCCGGTCCACTCATGCACTTCCCGCAAGAGATCGGGGACCTCGACCAAGGGGATACATCTCCGTGATTTCGGCATTCAGGGCTTCGGCTGCGGCCGGTACATTGCTGGCAAGCGGCGTCACGATAAGCGTGCCATTCTCCATTCTCACACCATCGAGTTTCCCGAAACGGGCCTGCCAGGCCAAGCGTTTGAGGTTGGTGTCCATCGTCTGCCCAACCTCTGCCAGCCAGGCAGCGCAATCGCTTGGAACACCAAGGCCGAGCTGGTTTTCTTCCTTCAGGGCGACAAAGGCCGGCCTCGGCATCAGATCTTCATCGATCGGTCGAAACGATCGACTTCCCTCGACCCACACGTCTCGCCGATGCAGTCGGTCGCGCAGATGCGTGAGGGTCGCAATCTCGTAAAGCCGCCGATCCGGTTTTCCTTCTTCGAAGATGAGCTTTTTCTCGGTTGGCCCGAGATGGCCGACAGGCACGCGATCCGGCAGAACGCGCCGGGCCTCTGCATAAAGCAGTTGCAGAGCCGCGACCGCCGCCAGAAGCGGATCGTGTCGGCGGCGTGATTTAAATTTGAACGCCTGAAGGAAGGCCCCTGCAAACTTCCGGATATTGCCATGCTGCTCGGCCGCCAGCACCAGAGGCGAAGCACCGGCGCTTTCAACCATCGCTTCAAGACCGGGCTTGATCTGAAGCAGTCGATGCCAGCCAACTTGCCGATTGACCGTCGCAAGCGCATCTTCATCGGTGTCATTGGCAGTCTGGAGGGCGACGATCGTGTCGAGGAACAACCGGAGTGCCTGGGATGTTTCAAGACGAGCGTCCATGTGACGCTGCTTTTTCTGGTTGTTGGCCTTCGAGTACAGCCGGCCCATCAGTTTAATAAAAATCATCACCGCATCATCTGTGAGCTTCTGGCCAAGCTTGATGATTTGCGCCGCGATTGTCGCGCGCCGCCGGCTGGCGCCATAATCTTCGGCAAGCCAGGCCGGCGCTGCATCGCCTTCGCGAACCATCTGCTCCCATCGCCCAGAGGAAATGCGGGCCTGTAACCGGGGATTGATCCCGAGCGAGCGCAAGAACGCGATGCGTTCCGTCAATCCGACCAGGTTGTCGGCGCCCGGCGCGTCGGGACCAGACCGCAGCCAATGAAGGCGCGTCTGCCCGATCGACGGATCAACGTCTAACAATGCATCAAGGGTTCGGAGCTTTTCCGGATCGAGACCTGAAAGTACTGCGCTCTCGGCACGACGACGGGCGATGCGGCGACCGGTCAGGCCCAGATGCTCGATCGTATTGATTGCCGGTAACAGAACTCGACGATCTCGAAAGGAACCGACGATTGCCTTGGCGATCGTCACTCCTTTGTCTGTTGTCGCAGCGGCTTCGATCCCTGCCAGCAAGGCGGCGCGACGGTCTTGCGGCGTTGCACTTTTCATCCCGAGATATCCGAGAAGGTAAGCAGTATGCTCTCGGCGGGTTTCCTCACGCCGGGCATAAAATTCGAATAGGCAAGGATCGGCGTTCAACTGCCCAGCGACATAATTGAGCATCGCAGCGGGCGGGGTTTCGTTTGGTAGCAGTGTCCGACCGGGATAACGCATCAGGCAGAGCTGCACGGCAAACCCGAGCTGGTTATGTCCCCGTCGGCGAAGCTCGACTTCCAGCCGATCGGCTGGCGACAGAGAGTAGTGCTGGATCAGGCTTTCCTCATCCGTCGGAATATCAAACAGCCCCCGTCGATCCTGTGCATGAAGAAGCTTTCGTCGGGCCACCGTTTCACTCCTTTAGTACGCGCTGGGTGGCCGATCCTCTGTCCGAAAACGGTCGATTGCGTACAGGCGTAAAGCACCCTGTCCACAAATTATCTTGACAGGATTTAGGACAGAGAAGATATTTCGGACAGCCTATTCGGACGAAATTGACCCCATGCCACGCACTTTTGCTTATGTCCGTGTCTCAACGACCGGACAGACTACCGAAAACCAGATTCAGGAAATTGAGGCCGCCGGCTTTCAGGTCGAGCCGCGCCGGATCGTCACCGAGACAGTTTCCGGCAGCACGGCAATCGCGCAGCGCCGTGGCTTTTCCAAACTCATGGACCGGCTGGAATCCGGTGACGTTCTCATTGTCACCAAGCTTGATCGGCTCGGTCGTGACGCCATCGATGTCAGCACCACTGTTAAGGCCCTCGCGGAGATGGGCGTGAAAGTTTATTGTCTCGCTCTGGGTGGTGCCGATCTCACCAGTTCATCCGGCACCATGACCATGCAGGTTCTTAATGCCGTCGCGCAGTTCGAACGGGATCTGCTGATCGAACGCACCCAATCCGGCCTCAGGCGGGCAAAGTCCGAAGGCAAGATCCTCGGACGACCCTCGACACTCAACGAGGAACAGAAACAGGGCGTGCGTGACGATCTCGCAAAAGAGATGAGCGTTTCGGCGATCGCCAGGAAATTCGGAACCAGCCGACAGACCATCATGCGGGTCAGAGATGAGAGTTCACGCTCCGTTCAGCCTTAGCGTACGATTTCACGCAAATCTTGTTCCGACCCCTTCCGGGACTGCCTATGTGTCCGTCGAAGCTGATTGCGCAACAGCATTCCAGGAGCCTCCTCATGCAAAGCTCGTTCGTCATGATCAGTCCCGATATCCTCGTCTGGCAGCAGTGCCCTGCCTGTAGCTCGGCCGGAAAGGCTCATCTGTTCCTCAATCGAAAGACGCAGGTTCTGGAAAAGATGAAAGCGGTCAGCCACCTGAGATGCTTGCGGGGCACCTTCACGAGCAGCCTGCGCGTAAAGCCCGCATCGATCTCGGCTGACCACCTCAATGGTGGGATGCCGCTTCAACCATTGTGAAACGCTCGCCACGCTACGATCTTCGAGAATGTCCATGACCTTTCGGCGCTCGAGATCAACGATGATCGTGCCGTAGCGCCACGATTTCCTCCAACTCCAGTCATCAATGCCAATGATCCGTGCAGGAGGTTCGTCGTCGGCCTGTGAAGCACTCCGCTTCAAGTGCCGAAGGATGGTGTCGTCGCTGACCGGCATCCCAAGCTGGTTCATCAAGCGCTCTCCTGGGCGTCCACCCGTGCCGTGACCCAGCAGGCCGACTAGCTTCGCGACCCTCGTTGTCCTGCGGGCGTATGGCGATGCGATCTCCGGGATCGAGTCGGTGAAAGTTTGCCGCTTGCACTGCCGATATGTGCAACGCCAGCGGCTCAACCGAAGCCTTACCGTCACTTCATTACCCTGGATCGGCAGGTCCTGAAGACTGCGGTGCGACCAGCCATGCCGATTTCTGCTCTGTTTACGGCAATCTGGACATGTGCCCGAAGATGGTCCGCAAGCAGACACCGCCCAATTACCATCGCCGTTGGATACGACGTCTTGCACCTTGATGCCCGGACCGGGCGACCATTTTGATTTTGTTCTCATGCCCGCCAATAGCGAAGTGCCTGCTAACGATCTGTTAACCACACAAAGTCAGGCAGACCCACAATTTACGAGACACCGCGCCAGTTGGCGATGCTTATCGGGATCGTGTCCCATGGAGTGGTGTAGCTTCGGCGCTCGCCGTGCCTTCCGGACAGAGCCGGGGACGGATCAGCTTGCCGCTGGCATGCTGATGAGCGGATCATCGCTCATCGTGGCGATGGTCTCAAGTGTCATGTAGCGGGACCGCTGGACGGCCCACTCGTCATTTTGTTCGAGCAGCAGCGCCCCGACGAGTCTGACGATTGCGTCATCGTTGGGAAAGATGCCGACGACCTCTGTGCGTCGTTTGATCTCGCCGTTGAGACGTTCGATGGGGTTTGTGCTGTGAAGCTTGGTCCAGTGCTGCCTGGGAAAGGTCATGTAGGCGAGCACGTCCTGCTCGGCGCTGTCCATGAGAGTTGCAAGCTTCGGCACCTTCGGCCTGATCTGATCGGCGACGTTGCGCCACTGAGTGCTTGCTGCCTCCGGTGTGTCCTGGGCGAATGCGGTGGCGATGAAGGCGGACACGACACGCCGTCCGCTCTTTCCGGCATGGGCCAAGGCATTGCGCATGAAGTGGACCCTGCAGCGCTGCCAGGTGGCCGAGAGAACCTTGCAGACGGCGGCTTTTATGCCTTCATGAGCGTCGGAGACGACGAGCTTGACGCCGCGTAGTCCCCGTCTGGTCAGCTTGCGCAGGGGGACTGTCAGGAATTCCGTCCAGATCGCCTCGGCCTCGGATGTGCCGATCTCCACGCCCAATACCTCGCGCCGACCGTCTGTGTTGACGCCGACGGCGATGATGACGGCAACCGAGACGATGCGCCCGCCGCGTCGGACTTTCAGGTAAGTGGCGTCGATCCAAAGGTAGGGCCATTCACCTTCGATGGGCCTCTCGAGAAAGGCCTTCACCTTGTCATCAATCTCCTCGCAGAGACGAGACACCTGGCTCTTGGAGATGCCGCTCATGCCCATGGCCTTGACCAGGTCATCGACGTAGCGGGTCGAGACACCCTGGATATAGGCTTCCTGAATCACCGCCGTCAGGGCCTTCTCCGCCATGCGGCGCGGCTCAAGGAAACTCGGGAAATAACTGCCGGTGCGCAGCTTCGGGATACGAAGCTCGACTGTGCCAGCACGTGTCTCCCAGTCCCGGTCGCGATAGCCGTTGCGCTGGGCTAGTCGGAAGCCATTCTTCTCGCCATAGCCCGCGCCGGTCTTCGTGCCGACCTCCAGCATCATCAACTTCTCGGCAGCAAAGCCGATCATCTCGCGCAGCAAATCGGCGTCGGCGCTCTTCTCAACGAGTGAGCGCAGGTTCATCATGTCGTCGGTCATCGGTGGTGTCCTTCAGGTTGGTCTTGAACAACCCGACCCTACCGGAAAACACTGGTGACCACCGCTTCCCTGCTACACCACGCCCTGGGACACGATCCTTATCGGAATGGTTGGTCTCGTGTGGCGAGAGAAAATCCTTTTGTAAATTGGTCTGTTGGCAAAGATTGGCACGACCTCGACCTTCACCACGCCCTATAACGAAAAGCAGGCGAGCTATTCCTTGGAAGCAAGTGCTGCGATGAAGGGGGATCCGGAAGCCCTTTATCTCGTCAGCACGCCAGTGGACGGTGCGACGATCCACTGTGCCTGGCTGTCCGGCGGCGGAGCGGCTAAGTTTCTGCTGAACGACGGCATGAACTCGAAGGATTTCATCGACAGCGTCGGCGCGCAGTACCTGAACGATGCCTATGGCACCTCTTCCGGGACGCGGCCGACGAAATCGACGGAATATTTCAACGGCGCCTATGAGAAGTTCTCCGGTGGCATTTCTCCGTCTGCGCCGGCTGCCGACCGCTCGTATGATGCCGGTGCCATCGTGGCACTCGCCATTGCCAAGGCTGGCAAGGCCGACAAGGCAGCCATCAAGGCCGCAATCCCGGAAGTGGTGGCGCCGGGCGGCGAGCCGATCTATGCCCGCAAGGCAGAGTTCGAAAAGGCGCTGAAACTGATCAAGGATGGCAAGCCGATCAAGTATGAAGGCGTGATCGGCCCCGTTTCCTTCGACAAGTACGGCGACATCACCGGTCCCTTCCGCCTGTGGAAGATCAAGGATGGTGAAGTCACCACGATCGGCCAGATGGAAGCTGATGCCGTGTCGAAGCTGAAGGCGTCACTCGCGCCCTGACGCCGCGACAACGGACCCGGTGCCCCGTCGCACAAGACGGCAGGGCACCATCTTCATGTTGCACAACCTCTTGGCAGTCTGCTGCGAACTGGCTACACTTACCAGACAACTATCAGTCCGGTGGAGATGGAATGGCAAGCGACGCCCAAGCAGAGGTCCAGCAGGGGCAGTCTCTTGCATCGAAGATCAGTTCGGCTCTTCGTCATGATCTCATTTCGGGGGTGTTTCGCCCCGGAGACAGGCTGCCCAGCGAAAGCACGCTGACGCGCGAATACTCCGTCAGCCGTACCGTTGTGCGCGAGGCCATCGCCATTCTCCGCGCCGATGGGCTGGTCGAAGCGCGCAAGGGCGCCGGCGTTTTTGCGCTCGAAATCCGTCGCGAAGCGGATCGTCCGTTCAACGACCTAGCCACGCAGCGCATCTCGTCCGTCATCGAACTTCTGGAACTGAGAACGGTCTTCGAGGTCGAATCGGCCGCGCTTGCGGCCCTTCGTCGCTCTGCAGCGCAGATCGAGGAGATCTACGAGGCGCATCGCATCGTCGCGCAGTGTCTGAAGGACGGTGCGCCAACGCGCGACGCCGACTTCAATCTGCATCTCGCCATCGCAGAGGCCACGCAGAATCGCCGTTTCCCTGAGTTCTTGCAGTTGATCCGCACCGGCATCATTCCACGCGGCGACCTGCAGGGAGAGGCACCCGGTTCGCGGCCCAAGGACTATAACCTGCATCTGCAGGAGGAGCACGGCCTGATTGTTGATGCCATTATCGAGGGCGACGCGGATGCTGCACGCGTCCACATGAAGGCGCACCTGCGCGGAAGCCTGGAACGATACAAGGCACTGCTCAGGAGCCAGCGTGCGGAGCGAGCACCCCAACCAGCATGATCGATACCCTTGTCAGATAGATTTCCGAGCATGTATGATGCCATCATCATTCATGCAGGAGACTTTCATGTCATTGCCCATTTTTCCCGCCGCCACACCCGATCCCGGCGTCACCCGCCGCATTCTGGCCGAGAACCCGGACCTGATGGTTGTCTCGTTCCGTTTCGAGACTGGCGCTAAGGGCAAGCTTCACAGCCATCCGCATGTGCAATCCACCTTTGTGGCAAGTGGGCGCTTCGAGTTCTTTCGCGATGGTGTGACCTATCATCTCAAGCCCGGCGACAGTCTCGTCATCCCAGGCGGTGTCGAGCACGGCTGTTGCTGCTTGGAAAGCGGCGAATTGATCGACAATTTTACGCCTCGCCGCGACGATTTTCTGGCCGCTGCCGCAACCTGAGCGTCGGCACAGGTGAAACCGGCCTGGCGCTCCGCTTGTCAGGGCGCAAGCGCCGCCCGGTGTCGGATTGAGAAAGGCAGGCTTGACACTCCACTCGGCCTGTGACAGGTTCCGGATAGTTGTCTGACAGGACGGGAGCCTGTCGTCGCCTCGCTGCGGTCGCGTCTGGAGGAACCATGTCATTGCCTCGCCTGCGTCTTGCCGGTGCTGCCGGCCAGCTCGGCAGTATCGCCGTTACCCTTCTCGGCCTGTTGATGCTGACCTTCTTCATCGGCCGGTTGATGCCGGCCGATCCGGTCCGCGCAATCGTCGGGGAAGATGCCACGCGAGAAACCTATGAGCAGGTCTACACCTCGCTTGGCCTGGACCGACCGCTCTACGAGCAGTTCGTCTATTACCTCGGTGATGTGCTGACTGGGGACTTTGGCACTTCGATCCGCACCGGCCAGCCAGTGATCGAGGACATCCTGCACGTCATGCCCGCCACCATCGAACTGGCCACCTTCGCCATCTTTATCGGCGCCACGCTCGGCGTGTCTATGGGCGTGCTGGCGGCTGTCAACAAGGATCGCTGGCCGGATCATGTGGTGCGTGTGTTGAGCCTGTTTGGCCATTCCATGCCGATTTTCTGGACCGGCATGATCGCACTCATCGTGTTCTATGCGCATCTGGGGCTGGTCGGCGGCAGCGGTCGCATGGACCAGTTCTACATAGGCCTCGTCGACGATCGCACCGGCTTTCTGCTGGTCGACAGCCTCCTGGCCGGCGAGATGGATGTCTTCTGGTCAGCCCTCAACCACCTGATCTTGCCGGCGGCGCTGCTCGGTTATTCCTCCTCCGCCTATATCACGCGCATGACCCGCAGCTTCATGCTGGACCAACTCGGCCAGGAATATGTGACCACAGCCCGGGTCAAAGGCCTGTCCCGGCATCAAACCATCTGGCTGCACGCCTTTGGCAACATCCGGGTGCAGCTGGTCACGATCATCGCGCTCGCTTACGGGTCTCTGCTCGAAGGTGCCGTGCTCATCGAAACGGTCTTCGCCTGGCCGGGTTTTGGCCAGTACCTGACGAGCAACCTGATCATCGGTGACATGAACGCCGTGATGACCTGCGTGCTGATTGTCGGCGTCATCTTCATCGGGCTCAATCTTCTGTCCGACATCCTCTACCGCATCTTTGACCCCAGGACACGCTGATGACTGCTGATACGCACCCACGCAGCATGCCCGGCTGGCTGATCGCCCCGAAAAACATCCTCGTCTTCCTGCTGCGCAGCCCCACATCCGCCTTTGGGCTCGCCGTGCTCGCCCTCCTGATTTTGACGGCGATCTTTGCGCCTCTGTTGGCCACGCACGATCCTTATGTCCAGGCGCTCGGCAATGTGCTGAAGCCGCCGGGTGACGGACATCTCTTCGGCACCGACGAGCTCGGCCGCGACATCTTCAGCCGATTGGTCTACGGCGCGCGCATCACGCTCACCATCATCTTTCTGGTGTCGATCGTCGTCGGGCCGATTGGTCTCGTCATCGGCACCTCGGCCGGCTACCTGGGCGGCAAGTTCGATACGGTGATGATGCGCATCACCGATATCTTCCTATCCTTTCCAAGCCTCATCCTGTCGCTCGCCTTCGTGGCCGCCCTTGGTCCCAGCCTCAACAACGCGATCATCGCGATTGCACTCACCTCCTGGCCGCCGATCGCGCGTCTGGCCCGCGCCGAGGCGATGACCTTCCGCAATGCCGATTACATCGCCGCGGCCCGCCTTCAGGGTGCCTCTGCCACCCGCATCATCGTTAAGTCGATCATGCCGATGTGCCTGCCCTCCGTGCTGATCCGCCTGACCCTCAACATGGCGACCGTCATCCTGACCGCCGCGGGTCTCGGCTTTCTCGGCCTCGGCGCCCAGCCACCCATGCCGGAATGGGGCGCCATGATTGCCACAGGCCGCCGTTATATGCTCGACAGCTGGTGGCTTGTCACCTTCCCAGGGGTCTCGATCCTGTCGGTCAGCCTGGCCTTCAACCTGCTCGGGGATGGGCTGCGTGATGCGCTCGATCCCAAACAGATGAACCGGAGGTAGGTTGATGGAAAAGACCATTCTGGACGTCCGGAACCTTCGCATCCGCTATGGCGGATCACCCGTCGAAGCGGTTCGCGGCGTCTCCTTCACGCTCGGGCGCGAACGGCTCGGCATTGTCGGCGAATCCGGTTCCGGCAAATCCACCGTGGGGCGGGCAATGCTGCGCCTTCTGCCGGGAGCAACCATCACCGCGGACATGCTTCGTTTTGAAGAGACGGACCTTCTCGCGCTGAGCGAAAAGGAGATGCTAAAGGTGCGCGGTCGTCGCATGTCGATGATCCTGCAGGATCCGAAGTTCTCGTTGAACCCGATCCGCCGGGTCGGCGATCAGGTGGCTGAGACCTATCTGCGCCACTTCCAATGCAGCCGCCGCGAGGCGCATGACAAGGCGGTCGCCATGCTGGAGGCGGTGAAGATCCGCGATCCGGAACGAGTGTTCCGGCAATATCCGCACGAAATTTCCGGCGGCATGGGCCAGCGGGTGATGATCGCCATGATGCTGCTTGCCGATCCCGACCTGGTGATTGCCGACGAGCCGACCTCGGCGCTCGATGTGACGGTGCGCCTGCAGGTTCTCAACATTCTGGATGGCCTCGTGCGGGACCGTGGGATTGGTTTGATCATGATCAGCCATGACCTCAACCTCGTGCGCAATTTCTGTGATCGCGTGTTGATCATGTATGCCGGTAAAGTGGTCGAGACCCTGAAAGCCAGTGATCTCGACCATGCGCAACATCCCTACACGCAAGGACTTCTGGCGGCCCAGCCACGCATCGGCGGCACACGCCAGCCGCTTGCCGTGCTGGACCGCAAACCTGAATGGCTGGAGGAGAGTCTCTGATGTCCGTTTCCGTCGATGTGTGCGATCTCTCGATCAGCTTTGGAAGCGGTGCCACAGCCGTCAAGGTCCTGCCCGGCGTCTCCTTCAGCGTCAGGAGCGGGGAGTGCTTCGGGCTTGTGGGCGAATCCGGCTCCGGTAAGTCGACCGTGCTTCGTTGCGTGTCGATGCTGACCGATTTCTGGAAGGGCGAGGTTATGATCGACGGACGCTCGGTGCGCGACCTCCCGCTCATCGAGCGGTGCCGCACGCTGCAGATGGTGTTCCAGGACCCTTATGGCTCTCTGCATCCGCGCCAGTCCGTTCGTACGGTTCTGAATGAACCGCTGGTCATCCACAAGCTCGGCGATCGGGAAGAGCGCATGCGGCGTGCCATCACCGATGTCGGTTTGCCGGTCTCGTTCCTGGACCGGTTTCCGCATCAGCTGTCGGGTGGACAGCGCCAGCGCGTTGCGATCGCACGCGCGCTGATCCTCGAACCTTCCCTGCTGCTTCTGGATGAACCGACCTCGGCGCTCGACGTCTCGGTGCAGGCGGAAATCCTCAACTTGCTGCAGCGTTTGCGCGCAGAACGCGGTTTCACCTATATCATGGTGACCCATGATCTCGCGGTGGTCGACCACATGTGCGACCGGTTTGCCGTCATGCTGCGCGGTGAAGTGACCGAGATCCTTCCGCATGAGGCGATCGCCACCAACGGGGCAACTCACCCCTACGCCCGCGAACTGATCGGTGCCTCGCTGGAATACGAGGGCGTGCGCTGAAAAACGCGCCGCAGCCATGGGCTCAAAGGCTGTCGCTGGCAGCAAAAGGTTCCAGTTCCGCGTCAAAAGGAACCTCGACCACGTTATTGAAGATCGCCGTTGCCAGCATGATCCCTGCCAGGGCGACGAGATCGACCAGAATTTTGGCCTCATACCTCACCTTGAGATCGGTCCAGATCTCCGGCGGGATGGCGCGGGAATTGCGCACGATCGCCCGGCCAAACCGGTCCAGTAACCGGTCCACTTCACGCATTTCGAGCGCATCCGGATCGGCTCCGGACAGTGTGATGGCGCGGCGGAAGAAGGTCACCGCGATCTTCGAGCCGGCGTCCTCCGAAATGGCGCGGCAGAACACCTGGATCGCGCGATCATCCACATGCGGCAGCAGTTCTGCCCGCAGCGTGAACCATTCCGCATAGATGCGATGCGCCTGCGGCGAATGAAGCAGCGTGCGCTTCATGTTCGTCATGCGGCCGCGCAGGCGCAGTTCCTCGTCGTGCGCATCACGAATGGCCTGCGACGCGCCGTCATAGTCGATCATCGGAATGTGCGACATTGAAAATCCTGCCGGTTCAATCGGTGCAGAGACTAATCGCTCCGGCGTTTGTCGCAAGGCAACCGGCAGAAGGAAAGGTGCGGTATCAACACGAAAAGGGGCGCGTGTTGCCACGCACCCCTCTCGTGAACCGCCGCGGAGGAGGATATCGGCGGTCTATCGGGCTTTCGTCACGCCTTCGAAGCGCGACAGCCAGGGGCTGACGATCATGCCTTTCACATCGCTGCGGAAGGCTGCCGTATCGATGACCTCCGAGAAGGGCTGGATCGGCATGACAAGCTCGTCCATGTAGGCCTGGAGCTCCTCGTAGAGCTTGGTCTGCTTGGCGGGGTCGCGCTCCACCAGAGCCGTCTCGATCATCTTGTTCAGTTTCTCGTCGTAGAAACTCGTGCGCCAGCTCTGGTAGTTGGTGAGCTTCGCCTCGTCCGAATTGTTGGGATTGTAGGCCATGGAACGAAGGTTGTTGTCCGGATGCGGCTGCTGGCCACCGCCGCCGCGCCCCACGAGAAGCTCGAACTTGCGCTCGCGCATGGCGCCATAGATCTGGTCGCCCGAACCGCTGATCAGGTTCGCCTTGATGCCGGCCTGGGCAAGCGTGTTCTGGATCGCGGTTGCCGCCTTCAGGAAAGGGTCTTCCGACAGGACGCGCAACGTTGTCTCAAAGCCGTTGGGATACCCCGCTTCCGCCAGAAGCGCCTTCGCCTTGGCAATGTCGAGCCTATAACCCTGGTTCGGCAACGATCCCATGACGCCGGTGCTGAGGGAGCGCTGGTGCAGCTTGCCGTAGAACGGCATCACCGCCTGATCCAGCCCCTTGTAATCGATCAGATACCTCAGCGCTTCGCGCACCTTCTTGTTGGCGAAACGCTCGTCCTTCATCGAGACGGCCAGATAATAGAAGCCTGAGCCGGGGACGGATTCGATGGAAATCGCATTGTCTGTCTCCAGCGCCTTCAAGTCCGGCGCTTGCAGCGAATAGGCGACGTCGATGTCGCCCTTCTCGATCATCAGGCGCTGTGACTGGGATTCCGGCAGGTGTCGCATCAGGACGCGGCGCATGGCAGGCTTTTCACCCCAATAGCCGTCGTTACGGGTGAGGATGATGAACTCGTTGGACTTCCACTGTGTCAGCGTGAACGGGCCGGAACCCGCAGAATTGGTGGTAAGCCAGGCGCCGCCGAGATCGCCATCCTTTTCATTCTGAAGTGCGGTCTTGCTGTCGATGATCGAGCCCGGGCCGTTCTGGGCGAGGATCATCAGGAGCAGGTTCGGATCATCGGCGCCCGGCAGGTTGAGAACGAAGGTATGGGCATCCTCAACGACAAAGTGCTTATCGGCGGCTTCCAGCTTGAAGCCGCGCGTCTTGAGGAACGAGGACTGGGCGAGATTGCGCACCAGCAGGCGCTTCAGGCTCCAGGCGACATCCTGTGCAGTCACCGGATTGCCGGAGGCAAACTTGGCATCCTTGCGCAGATGGAAGCGGATCGACTTGCGGTCTTCGGAGATCTCCCACTTTTCCGCCAGCCGCGGCTGAATGCTGCGGTCCTCAGGCGAAAGCATCACCAGGGTATCGTAGACATTGTTCAGGACCTGCACTGTCTCACGGCCGGTAATGGCGGCGGGATCAAGCGTCAGGATATTGCTCATGGTGGTCGCTACCACCAACTGATCCTTCGGCGTTTCGGCCAAGGCGACCTGCGGCGAAACGCTCGCCAGCAGCGCAACAAAGGCTGCGGATATGAGAAACGACTTCATGCTTCCTCCCTTTCGGCCCCATTCCAGCATGGCGGCCAGTGACGTAATGAACCGGGCTCCTTCTCCTCGAGGAGGACCGGATCAGGCAAAAATGGTCCTGACTGGCGCAGCAAGCGCCTTCCCGATGGCCTGCGTGTCCTCGGCACTCAAGTGAACGCCATCGATCGGCGAGGCCTGCGCGACAGTGCCCGCATCGAAAAACGCATGGCCAAGTTCTGCCGCGAGTGCTTCGTAGAGCGGGGCAAGCCGAGCAGATTCTGTGATCCTGCGACCGGCGGCCGGCGTGCCGGAAGGACCGGCCACGCACGGTGGCGGCGCCACGATCAACAATCGCGGGATGGCCGTCCTCGGTTTGTAGGGGAAGGTCTCGACGATCTGAGCCAGCCGGCGCATGCCCGAGACGGCTGGTTCCGCCTGTCCCCCAAAGACCGGCTTCAGATCATTGGTGCCGAGCATGATGATGACGAGGTCGAGTGGCATATGGCTGGCGAGGGCGACCTGAAGCGCCTTGGCACCGTTGCGGCAACTCGGGCCGGTATGATCGTCGTAGCAGGTAGTGCGCCCGCCGAGCCCTTCGCCGATGACGCGTACCTCGCCGCCAAGCTCCCGTCCCAGAACGTCCGGCCAGCGAAATTCTGGCGGATGCCGAAGGGCCGTGGCCGGATCGGCGCCCCAGGTCAGACTGTCCCCAAAGGCCAGGATCGTTTTCATGGCACGTCATCCGATCCGGTTGTTCTCGATGAAGTCGAAGTCGATCTCCTCGCCGAGACCTGGTCGGTCCGGTACATGCACGTAGCCATCGGCATCCATCGGGTCGGATAGAGATTTCAGGTAATCGTGGCCGTCATCGTATTCTAGGAAGGGATGCAGCAGGCCGCGCTCGTACCAGCGGCAGTTCTTGGAGGCGGCGACCACATGCAGGTTCATGGCGGTATTGCCGTGCACCTCGCAGTCCATGCCGAAACATTCCGCCATGCGCATGGTCTTCAGTGCCGGCGTGATGCCGCCGACATCGTTGACGCCGGTGCGCAGGATATCGCAGGCGCCTGCCTTCACCCATTCGGCGCGGTGCCAGTGTTTGCCGGCCGCACTTTCCGGACCGACCACCGGAATGTCGAGATTATCCGCCAGCCATTTGTAGGAGGACATGGACTGCTCATCCATCGGCTCCTCGATCCAGTCGAAGCCGAGCTTTTCCAGCCCGCGGCCAAGCGCCAGCGCATCGGTGCGCGAATACCAGTGGAAGGCATCGATCATCAGCCGGATATCGGGCCCGACGGCCTCACGAACCGCAGCGCAGGCCTTCAGGTCCATCTTCACATCCGGTGCCCAGCTAACCGGCGGCATCCAGGTGTGCAGCTTGATGCCTTTGTAACCGCGCTTGACGAGCGTCTCGGCAAAGCGGCCGTAATCCTCCGGTGTCGCAAGCCCGCCTTCCAACTCATCGCCACACATGATCGACCCGTAAGCAAGGACCTTGTCGCGATAGGCTCCGATCAACTTGTATACAGGTGTGTCGAGCGCGCGTCCGGCCAGATCCCACAATGCGCAATCGACGACGGCGAGCGTGCGGTCGGTCAGCTGCGCCGCCGAACCGCGCTGCCAGTGGGCAAGATCCTGCCACAGCCGCTCGCGATCCCTGTGATCCTCGCCGATCAGAACCTTCTTGACGAATTTTTCGATGACATGCGGACGGACGATTTCCGGCGCCGTAAAGGAATGACCTTCGTGTCCGTCTTCTGTTCGAATGGTCAGCAGGGCCTGTTCGACCTGATGCGGCGGGCCGGGATGTGCATGGCCGGCGCTGTCAGAATGACGGCGCGTGGTGGTGCGGAACCGCCGCACGGAGACATCGGTAATGATCATCGGTATTCCTATTTGCCTACCAGGACAGCAGAGCGATACATGTCAGATAAGTTTAATCATTATCCTGGTATCTTGTCAAATCTGTAATACAGATAATGCCGGATAAGGCTGTGCCGAAGAGGTTTCGTTGTGTGTTGGCTGACGAAGTGGATTGCGTCGCGCTGCCTGCCAAGGAAGTTCCTTGGATAGAAGGCGCTCACCTACGTCTGTCATTGCTCTGTTGCGTAGCCTGAGAGACGTACTTCATGCGTCGAAACCGATGTCTGTGTCGCAGACTTCGGGTGTTTTTTCCAATCTTTCACGGCGCATAATTTGCAATCAGTTGGAATTATCAAATTGAAAAATAGAATTTTTCTCGGTAGTAATAGATAACAACAAAGTTGAGGATGAAGCGTGCTTTGCATTCTGGCCGATGATCTGACGGGTGCGCTCGACTCCGCAGCGCCGTTCGCCGATCGCGGGCTGCGCACCGAAGTCGCGTTGACGCCTAAAGGGCAAACGTCGGCACTGGCCGAGCGCCCCGATGTTTTATCTGTGGATCTGGCCTGTCGCGAGAAAACGGAGCAGGAAACGCGTTCAGTTGCGGCAGATGCCATTCGCGCGCTGCCGGCGGGCACGAGGCTCCTCATCAAGATCGATTCCCGTCTCAAAGGACATGTGCCGGCTCTGCTGGATGTCGTGCCCTTTGCCCAGGCGCTGGTTGCGCCAGCCATCCCGGAGTTCAATCGCGTCGTCCGCAACGGTGCCGTCTGCGGTTTCGGCGTGGACACTCCCATCAACATCGCGACTTCGCTTGGTCGCCACGCCGTCAAATGCCTTATTCCGGATACGGTATCCCAGGCGGACATGGATGAAGCTGTCGCACAGGGCGATCAAGCGGGTGTTGATCTCTTGGTCGGTGCACGCGGTCTTGCTGAAGCGCTTGCGAAAACGTGGAGTGGCAGACAACAGCGAGCTGCGGCGGAAATCCCCGCAGGACGGGCCCTTTTTGTCATCGGCTCGCGCGATCCCATCACGCTGCAGCAGATAGATCACCTAACCAAGGCGGCGGACATCGATGATCGTCGTGCCGAAAATGGGTGCCTGACGAATATTGCGAAGATCGCGGATAGGGTCACTCTTGTTCGAGTTGTCGAGGGGCAGGGCACCTGTTCGGCGGAGGAAGTTTCCCGTCGACTCGCTGACGGCGTTGTGCCGCGGCTGACCGATCAGGTGGAGACTTTGCTCCTGTGTGGCGGCGCCACAGCCGAAGCGGTTCTGCACCGGATGGGCATCCATCGGTTGCGCCTGCTTGGGGAGTGCCTGCCGGGCCTCGGTCTTGCGCAGAGCGGCAGGCACTGCATCATTGCAAAATCAGGCGGTTTCGGGCAACCGAATACGCTGACGGACATCGCAACGACAATTCTCGGGAAGACGGACTGAGATGGGGCTGACAGACGGTGCGGCGCGCAAGGCGCTGCCGGATATCGTGTTCGAGCGGATGCACCGGGCGATCAAGTCCGGCGCCTACAAGCCCGACGAGCGCCTGCCCACCGAGCACGACCTGGCTGCCGAATTCGAAGTTTCGCGCCCCGTCATTCGGGAGGCTCTCCGACGTCTGCGCGATCAGGGTCTGATCTATTCGAGACGCGGTGCGGGCAGTTTCGTGCGGGCTCTCGGGTTGAAGGAGCCACTCGGCTTCGGCCAACTGGAGAACGTGGCTGACCTGCTGAACTGCTACGAGTTCCGCCTGACGTTGGAACCGGCCGCTGCGGCATCCGCAGCGCTGCGTCACGATGGCGGGAACCTTCTTGCCATCCGCCATGCGCTGGAACTGTTGCGCGATGCCACGAACCGTCAGTCACACCGGGAAGACGCCGACTACCAATTTCATCTGGCGATCGCCCGTGCTGCGCAAAACAATTATTTCTATACCGCGATGGAAGCCCTCAAGGACCACATTGCTGTGGGCATGAAGTTTCATGGTGCTTCGGTCAAACGAGAAGCGTCCGGCCTGTCGCGTGTCTTCGCGGAGCACGAAGCGATTGCCGAAGCCATTGCGGCTCGCGAGCCGGAGAGGGCGCGCCAGTTGATGCACGATCATCTGACCGGATCGCGCGAACGTCTCTTCCAGTCGCCGCCGCGGGACTGATGCCGCGGCGACGCGGGGCGTCATCCGCCTTCAGAAAGCAGCCTCATAGATTGCGACGACATCGTCGAGCGACATGTCGATGGGATTGTTATCCATGAGACGGCGAATGGCGTGGGCATCGGCGGCAAAACGCGAAATGTCGCTTCTCTGTGCGCCGTGGCTGGACAATGCCATCTCGATGCCAAGGTTCGTGCAGTAGCCGTAGGCGGCTTCCCGAAGCCTTTGCTGGTTCAGGTCACTGCCGAAGCCGAGCGCCTGTGCGATCTCCGCCGTCTTGCCCGGCACGGCTGGCTGGTTGAACGACAGCACGTGCGGAAAGACGATGGCGTTCGCCAGGCCGTGCGGAAGATGCAGCAGCGTGCCGAGCGGATAGGCGATGGCATGACCTGCCGCCGTGTTGACCGGGCCGAGACAGATGCCGCCGTAGTAGGAGGCGAGCATCATACCCTCACGCGCTTCCGTATCGCTGCCGTCGTTGACTGCGCGGGCAAGGTAACGCCCGACCAGTTGGATCCCCATCCGGGCAAACCCGTCGATCATGGGGTGTGCGCGGCGATTGGTGAAGGCCTCCACACAATGCGCCATGGCATCGACACCGGTTGCCGCGGTCACGGCAGGCGGAACCGAATAGGTCAATTCCGGGTCCAGAACCGCCAGATCCGCAATCAGGTGCGGGCTCTCGACGGCGATCTTGCTGCCCTTGGCGGGATAGGTGATCAAAGAGCGGATACCGGCCTCCGATCCGGTTCCGGCTGTCGTTGCCACTTGCGCCAGGCGGGTGGTACGGCCTGTCACGCGGTTCGGGCCGGCCACTTCGGTAAGTGTCTGCTGGCTATCCCAAAGTGCTGCGACGAGTTTCGCCACATCCATCACGGAGCCGCCGCCAAGCCCGACGACGAGATCAGGCTTCTCCGCGCGCGCAGCCGAGAGGGCGGCGTCGAGGGTCGCGATATCCGGTTCGCCAGGAATGGCGTCAAAGATGCGGATGCGGCCAGAGAGTTGCAACCGTTCGACGAAAGCCGCCGTGATTGGTGTGGCAATCACCAGCGTCGTGCCGACATCGCCTGCCCAGGACCCGACAGTTGCAACGGTGCCCGCGCCGATGGCAAGCTGACGAGGCTGATGAATGGTGATCGGAACGATGGCCATTGGTTACTCCTTGCCGTCTCGACCGGCGACCAGTCTGCGCGCATACGCAATGGCAGACAGCATGTTGCCATGGTTGGCGATTCCCTTGCCGGCAATATCGAAGGCCGTGCCATGATCGACGGAAGTGCGGTCGATCGGCAGGTCTACCGAGACGTTGACGGCGGTATCGAAGGCGACCAGCTTGATCGGGATGTGTCCCTGGTCGTGATACTGGGCAACCACAAGGTCGAAGGCGCCGGAATAGGCGCGGTGGAAGACGGTGTCGGCCGAAATCGGTCCGTGGACGTCGATGCCTTCTGCACGCGCGGCCGCGACCGCGGGTGCGATCTGATCATCGTCCTCAGTGCCGAACAGGCCGTTCTCGCCGCAATGCGGGTTGATGCCGGCAACGGCGATGCGCGGGCGCTCATAGCCGATACGCTTCAAATGCCGGTCGCCGGCCCGGATGGTAGCAAGCACACGATCAGTGGTGGCGCGCCGGATGGCCTCCTGCAGCGAAACATGTGTCGAGACATGGATGACCTTCAACCGGTCCGAAGCGAGCAGCATGTAGGCGGCGGAAGATCCGGTGAGGCTGCGCAGCATTCCGGTATGCCCGTCGTAATGATGGCCAGCCAGGTTCAGCGCCTCCTTGTTGATCGGAGCCGTGACGATGCAGCCGATCGAACCGGCTTCAGCATCCCGCACGGCCTTCTCAATGAAGCGGAAGGCTGCATCGCCGGCAACCGGAGACAGCGTTCCCCAAGCGATCGGCGCGCCCTCGACCGGGAGATCCACCACGTAAGGGGCAAGGTCGATGGAAACGCCGAGGGCCGAGCGGGCCGCCTCCAGCGTTTCGCGATTGCCGTAGATGCGGGTCAGCGCCCGCTCTTCATCCGGCATGTCCGACAGCGCACGTACCGTAATCTCCGGTCCGACGCCGCATGGATCACCCATGGTAATGCCGATGATCCTGCTCATGCCTGTCTCTCCTGTGCAGTGCTTGCCCAGCCGGGGGCAAGATGGACGTATTTGATCGCGCGTCTGTGGTAGGTATAGCTGATGTGAAGCCCGCCATCGGCATCTTCGAGCAGCCATGGATAGGACATTTCCTGATTGCGTCCATCCGTTGAATCATTCGACAGGCAGGTGCCCGGCCCGTTTTCGATCAGAATGCGGAGCGGGAAGCTCAGCCCGCCGTCTTCGGACAGGCAAACTGCAACCGGTGCTCGCGGCACGCCCCAGACCGGGATGCAGCCGCCGGTCGGATCAGCATCCGGGCGATCGTCGTCCACGCCGAGTTCGTCGTATAGCGATGCTCGTCTGTCGGCCGAGGCTGCCGCATTGACCGGATTGCAGATCATCGCGATCCGCCCATCATTCAATCGAATGACGGCGATCGAGGAATTGTTGTTCGGAACATCGGTCGGTTGCGGCGGCGACCAGGTGCGCCCGCCATCTATGCTGTCCGTCCGGTAGACGAAATCGGCTTGGCGGCGCCGAAAGAATGCCGCCTGCCGCTGTCCATCCAGCAAGATCGGGCTCATATGGACGCAGCCGATCGAGTGTGGCAGATCATTCAACATCCAGCTCTTTCCATCGTCCGACGAGACGCCGACGGCCGCTACGTCATGGCTTCCGTTCCACTTCTGGCCGGCTCGTTGCACGCAACGGAAGATCGGCAGGAGCCAGGCTCCATCATCTCGCAGCACCAGCGGCGCGCGGATGAAGCAGCCGCGAGGCAGGTCGAGATAACGGCCTTCGTCTGTCGTCAACCGCGTCGGGTCGGCGGGATCGCGGTGGACCTCCGCCATGCGGATGCGGCACTCATCCTGGTTGCCGGAGGGCTGGGAGGTGTGAAACAGAACCAGGCGACCATCCGGTGCGGAAAACAGAACCGGGTTCTGTTCCGAGTGCGCTGCATCGAAACTCAATTGCTGGGCCGGGCCCCAGGACTCTGCACCGGATGGGAGGATGCTTGCATAGATCGAGATGTCTGACTTTCCCTCCAGCGAACCGCCGAACCAGGCACAGAGCAGCGCGCCATCCTTTGTCGCATGCAGGAAGCTCGCGTGGTTCTGCACCATGGGCGATGGCAGAAGCGCTTCCCGGCGAGTTGCGCGCGCCGCATTGATCGCGCCGGTCATGCCGCTGGCTATGTCTTCAGGTGTCATAAGGCTCTCCTCTCACGGGCGAGGATTGCCGAATTTTCAAAGTTGTCAAGTTTTTATGATATTTTGTGCTCGGAAAAATGTCATTGAACATAAGAATAAACCATTGAAGTAAAACAATTTAATTCGGATTATAAATTTCTTTCGAGATCATGATTGGAAATAAATTGACAAACTTTGTCGGAAAGAAGATGGTTGCGCCATGAACCGCATGGCCGGTCGGCGGGGAGTCTGGGTCGGCCATCAGCACAAGCGGTCCGCGCGGCGCACCTCTTCAGGACATGGTGGTCTGCCGGTAGAACATGGCGATACGTCTCAACTTGGGAGGAGTATGACGTGACGAGATCCTTGATTTCTGGTGCCTTGATGGTTGGCGCCGCATTGTTGTCGAGCCTGTCGCCCGCGCTGGCGGGTTCCGGGCCGATTAAGATCGTGCTTCCCGAGGAGGCCGATCTTCTGGAACCCTGCATGGCGACCCGGTCCAATATCGGTCGTATCATCATGGAGAATGTCAGCGAGACGCTGACGGAACTGGATGTCCGCGGTAAGCAGGGGGTCATGCCGCGTCTTGCGGAAAAGTGGGAACAAAATTCAGATGGAAGCTGGCGCTTCCATCTGCGCAAGGGCGTCAAGTTCTCGGACGGTAGTGCGTTTGGTGCGAAGGACGTTAAGCACAGCATCGATCGCGTGATGAGTGACAAGGTGACTTGTGAGTCGAAGCGCTATTTCGGCGGCATGACGGTGAACGCTGCAGTCGTCGATGACAACACGATCGACATCAAGGTCAATCCGGTTCAGCCGATCCTGCCGCTGCTGATGTCGCTGGTGACGATCGTTCCGGAAAGCACGCCCATGCAGTTCGTGCGCGAACCGATCGGTACCGGGCCTTACAAACTGACGAACTGGACGCCGGGACAATATATCGTTCTGGAAAACCGGGCCGATTATTGGGGCAAGCAGCCGAGCGTGACAAAAGCCACCTATCTGTTCCGCGCCGATCCTTCGGTGCGCGCAGCAATGGTGCAGACAGGCGAGGCGGACCTCTCTCCTTCGATCTCGCAGATGGATGCGACGAACCCGAAGACGGACTTTTCTTATCTCGACAGCGAAACCGTCTATCTCCGCATCGACCAGAATATCCCGCCGCTGAATGACGTCAGGGTCCGCAAGGCGCTGAATCTTGCCATCGATCGCAAGGCCTTCCTCGGAACGCTGGTTCCGGAAGGTGCCGTTCTTGCAACCGCCCTGGTCCCGCCGACGACGCTGGGCTGGAACCCGGATGTCAAGCAGTTTCCCTTTGATCCCGAGGCTGCCAAGAAGCTTCTGGCGGAAGCGAAGGCGGCAGGCGCGCCGGTCGATACGCCGATCACCATCATTGCCCGCAGTGCCAACTTCCCGAACGTCACGGAAATCATGGAGGCCATCCAAGCACAACTGCAGGATGTCGGCTTCAATATCGAGCTGAAGTTCGTTGAGGTGGCCGAGCACGAAACCTATTACTCGAAGCCGTTCAAGGAAGGCCGCGGGCCGCAACTTGTGGCCGCCATGCACGACAATTCCAAGGGTGACCCGTCCTTCTCGATGTTCTTCAAATATGCCTCAAAGGGCACGCAATCCGGCTTCTCCGATCCGAAGGTGGACGATCTCATCCAGCGGGCATCCGCAGCCGTCGGTGAAGAGCGGGCAAAATTGTGGTCTCAGTTGATCGCCTATCTTCATGACGATGTGGTGGCGGACGTGCTGCTCTTCCACATGGTGGGCTATGCCCGTGTCTCCGAACGGCTGGATTTCAAGCCGACGATTGCGACGAATTCGATGCTGCAACTCTCGGAAATCGGCATCAAGTAAGTCAGCGGCGGACCACTGGATATCCGTCAGGCATCCAGGACCGTGCGGCGGCGGGGTTAACCCGCCGCCGGCAACTTTGGGAGGTCGATCATGCTCACGTTCATCCGCAAGCGATCCGTCGCCAGCCTATTCTCGCTGGTCGGATTGATCGTGATGGTGTTTTTTCTCTCCCGCATGACCGGCGATCCTGCCTCGCTTTTCCTGCCGGTCGAGGCATCGGCCGAAATGAAGCAGCAGTTTCGTGAACTGCATGGGTTGAACGACCCTATGCTGGTGCAGTTTGGCCGCTATGTGGGCGACGTGCTGACCGGCGACCTTGGTGAGTCCTATCGCAAGGCGCGTCCGGCGCTGGATGTCGTTCTGGAGGCCTTCGTCTGGACGCTGTGGCTCGCGGTCACCACGATGAGCCTCGTGACCTGCGCTGCCATCGTCGTCGGGTCGCTGGCGGCATTTCGCGCCGGTGGCTTTTTCGACCGCGCCGCGTCGATGCTGTCGCTGATCGGCGCATCCGTGCCGGATTTCTGGCTCGCCATCGTGGCCATCGTCATCTTCTCGATCAATCTTGCCGTGTTGCCGACCTCGGGCACAGGGTCACTGGCCCATTGGGTCCTGCCGATCGCGGTCCTGTTCGTGCGCCCCTTCGGCATCATCGTCCAGGTCGTGCGCGGATCGATGATCACAGCTTTGTCCTCAGCCTATGTGAAGACGGCGCGGGCGAAAGGCGTGCGCTCCGGGCCAATCATCTTCATCCACGCCCTGCGCAACGCCATGCTGCCCGTCATCACCGTCATTGGCGACCAGGCGGCCAGCCTGCTCAACGGTGCGGTGGTCGTCGAGACCATTTTCGGCTTCCCAGGCGTCGGCAAGCTGATGATCGATTCCATCCTGCAGCGGGATTTCAACGTGGTTCTCGCCGCCATCCTCGTGACGGCACTTGCGATTTTCTTCATGAATCTGCTGATCGATCTCGCCTATGCCCTGCTCGATCCGCGCATTCGCCACTGAGGAGGGAAGACCGTGACCGTTTCGTCCACCCGCACCGATAGCCTTTCTGCCGACGAGCCGGCTTTCCTTCGCCGCATGGGACGGATGCTGCTTGCCGACAAGTTTGCGCTGGTGGCGGCCGTGTTCCTGGTGGTCATGGTGGTACTTGCGATAGTCGGGCCTGCCTGGCTGGGAGAGGAGGCGCTCAAGCAGAACCTGCGCGGCCGCAATCTTGCGCCATTCGACTGGTCGCGCGACTGGTTCTGGTGGTTCGGTGCGGATGCGCTTGGTCGTCCTCTTCTTGCCCGCATCATCGTTGCGACGCAGAATACGCTGCTGGTGGCCGCAGGTGCCGTCCTCATTTCGGCGGTCATCGGCACGTTTCTCGGTCTGCTGGCCGGATTTTCGTCACCGCGTGTCAGTCAGGCGATCATGCGTCTGGCGGACGTGATCATGTCATTTCCTTCGCTGCTGATCGCCGTGATCGTCCTTTACCTGTTGGGTTCATCGATCCTCAATCTGATGCTGGTCCTGTCGATCACCCGCATCCCGGTCTATCTACGCACGACCCGGGCGGAGGTTCTGGAAATCCGCGAGCGGATGTTCGTGCAGGCCGCCCGCGTGATGGGCGCCTCCAGCCGGCGCATTCTTTTCCGGCACATCCTGCCGATCGTCTTCCCGACGCTTACCACGCTTGCGACGCTGGATTTCGCCTATGTCATGCTGGCGGAAAGCGCGCTCTCCTTCCTCGGCATCGGCATCCAGCCGCCGGACATCACCTGGGGCCTGATGATCTCGCAGGGGCGCCAGTATCTCACCAATGCCTGGTGGCTGTCCTTCTGGCCGGGGCTTGCCATCATTTTCACCACGCTGTCGCTCAATCTACTGTCGAACTGGCTGCGCATCGCGCTCGACCCGACGCAGCGCTGGCGGCTCGAAATGAGGGGGGAAACCCGTGGCTGAGCATCTGCTTGACGTCCGTGACCTGTCCGTCGAATTCCACACCGCAGCCGGTGTCGTGAAGGCCGTTTGCAATATCTTCTATCATCTGGATCGCGGCGAAACACTTGCCATCCTTGGTGAAAGCGGTTCCGGCAAATCCGTGTCGTCGGCAGCCATCATGAACCTCATCGACACGCCGCCCGGCCGGATCACTTCCGGCGAAATCTATCTCGATGGGGTGGATCTGCTGACGATGAGGCCGCAGGAGCGCCGGGAGGTGAACGGCAAGCGCATTGCCATGATCTTCCAGGATCCACTCAGCCACCTCAATCCGGTCTATACCGTCGGCTGGCAGATCCGCGAGGCGATGACCACACACGGACTTCAGAGCGAAGCAGCCGAGGCGGAAGCACTCCGATTGCTCGGACGCGTCGGTATTGCCGATCCACAGATCGCTCTCAAGAAATATCCGCACCAGTTTTCCGGCGGGCAACGCCAGCGCGTGATGATCGCCATGGCGCTTGCGCTCCGGCCCGATCTCCTTATCGCTGATGAACCGACGACCGCGCTTGACGTGACGGTACAGGCCGAAGTGCTGGCGCTGCTGAAGGAATTGCAGCGGGAGATCGGCATGGGCGTGCTGATCATCACCCACGACCTCGGCGTCGTGGCAGAGATTGCCGACCGGGTGGTCGTCATGGAAAAGGGTGCGCTGGTCGAAAGCGGCACGGTTGGCGATGTCTACAGGAACCCGAAGCATCCCTATACGCGAAAGCTGATCGCGGCCGCCCCTGGTCGGGGTGCGATGCATGAAGACGATCAGAAGGGTGACGTTCTGCTGCGGGTGCGCGATGTGCGCAAAAGCTACGGCGCATTCGAGGCGCTGAGGGGCGTTTCGTTCGACCTGATGGCCGGCCAGACGCTGGCGATTGTCGGCGAAAGCGGTTCTGGCAAGTCCACATTGGCCCGTGTGCTGCTGCGCTTGGAAGAGCCGGATACCGGCTCTGCGCTGTGGCAGGGCAGGGACCTTTTCCGCCTGCCGCCCAGGGAACTTTACCGTCTCCGGCGCGACCTGCAAATGGTCTTCCAGGATCCCAGCCAGTCGCTCAACCCACGCATGACGGTCTTCCAGCTGATTTCTGAAGCCTGGGTGATCCATCCGGACATTCTGCCACGGAGCAGGTGGCGGGAGCGGGTTGCCGAACTCCTGCAGCAGGTGGGGCTGTCACCCGACCACATGCGGCGCTATCCGCACCAGTTTTCCGGCGGCCAGCGCCAGCGGATCGCCATCGCGCGTGCCCTGGCGCTGGAGCCGCGCCTGATCATCTGCGATGAAGCGGTTTCCGCGCTGGACGTTTCCGTTCAGGCGCAGGTCATCGAACTTCTCGACAGGCTTCGCCAGGAAACCGGCATCTCCTTCATCTTCATTGCCCACGATCTGCCGGTGGTGCGCGATTTTGCCGACCAGGTGATGGTGATGCGGAAGGGCCGTATCGTCGAATTGGGCGGAGTCCGCCAGATCTTCGAAGCACCCCGCGAGGCCTATACGCAAGCTCTGCTCGCTGCCAGCCTCGATCCCGATCCGGATGTCCAGGCCAGCCATCGTGCCCGCCGCGCGGCATCGCCGTCCCCCTTGTCAATGGAGTAGCATCATGTCCGCAAAAGCCTTCGTGGCCCTCGTCACGTGCTTCAACGAAGACGAGACCATCAATTTTGAAGCGACGCGGGCGCAGGTGCGCCGTCAGGTGGCCGCCGGCAACAATATCATGTGTGCCGGCACCAATGGTGACTTCACGGCCCTTACCTTCGAGGAAAAGGTGCGGTTGACGGAAGAAGTGGTGGACGAGGTCTCCGGCAAGGCACAGGTGATCGTCAATGCCGGCATGCCGGCGACATTCGAGACGCTGAAGCTTGCCCGGGAATTCGATCGGATTGGTGTGGACGGGATCGCGGTGATCACGCCCTTCTTTATCGCCTGCACGCAGGATGGTCTCATTCGTCACTTTTCGACCGTCGCCGATGCCGTCGATACGCCTGTTTATCTCTACGACATCCCGGCTCGCACGCAGAACCACATCGAACCGGAAACGGCCAGGCATCTGGCGGGCCACGGCAATATTGCCGGCATCAAGGATTCCGGTGGAGCACAGCAGACGCTCGAAGCCTATCTGCAGGTTGCGCGGGATGTGCCGGGCTTCGAAGTCTATTCCGGACCGGACCACCTTGTTCTCTGGTCCCTGCAAAATGGCGCCGCCGGCTGCATTTCAGGCCTCGGCAACGCGCTGCCGCAGGTGCTTGCCGGCATTCTGGCCGGCTTCAATCGCGGTGATATGGCTGAAGCCGAACGGCAGCAGGCTATTTATACCGCTTTTCGTACCGACCTCTATGCGTTGGGCTTTGCGCCCGCCATGGTCAAGCGTGCGCTTTACCTGCAGGATGCGTCCGTAGGCGCCAGCCGGCAGCCGGCACTTCTGCCGGATCCGGTGCAGGACGAGAAGATCCGTGAGATTCTTGATCGCTACGGGATCGGTCAGCCAAGCGATGGAGGCTAAATTAGAAAGCCCGGATGGATCTTCCTCAGTTCCGACTGCAGCGTACGGAAAGCCTTGAAACGCTTATCGGGTCTGCCTCACTTTGTGTGGAGATCAGCCCAATTTGATGGGCATCATCCGCGCTCTGAGAAGCTCTACACCTGCTCGGCCATACATGGCGCGCTTGATCGTCTTCAGTCGATTGATCTGACCTTCCGTTTGACCATTGCTCCAAGGCATGTCGATGGCGTTACGGACAGCGTCGATATCGCGGCGAAGAACGCGGGCAAAGCGGGCTATCCTCGTCTGAACATGACCTAGTTTGATACATGCTCCGTCCAGCCAGCTTGCTTCGCGGCATGCCAGCGCATCAAAGCCGAATATGGCCCAAAGGCGATTTCGCTCACGGCATAATCAGATGCCGATCCCGAAACCGGCAACACCACATTGAGCGCAATCCGGGGTGGGCAACTGCCACCGCCGCCTTCGAACGTGCCGAACCCAGGGTTGGAGACAGACAGAAGATGCTAAATGTCCGATGAAGGCCCGGTCGCCAAAGGCAAAGAAGCACCCGTTTACGCCAAGGCATTAAAGCTTCTGTCGCTTCCTGAACCCGCACCATCCAATCCGGCATTCGCGCTGCCTGTCGAACGGCTGACCCGGAACTAGGAAACTGGGCGCGCCTTTTCCGTTGAGGGCACCCGGTTCGTGTCGACTGAACCGCGCCGAGTTTGCCGGAGTGCGGATTCCGATCTGAAGCCGACCGGATGGCGTCGCCTTAACCGATCAATGCTGATTGGCACGATAATGTGTCTACATGACTGAAGCCCCGCCCACCCGCTATAGACGCCATCGCTTTCCAGCCGAGATCATCGCCCATGCGGTATGGTTGTATTTCCGATTTCCGCTCAGCTTACGCGACGTCGAAGATCTGCTGGCCGAGCGCGGCATTAACGTCTCGTTCCAGACTGTCTCGGAATGGGCGGCGAAATTCGGCCTGAGGTTCGCTCAACAGCTCCGCCGGCGCTCGCGTGGCCACTTTGCCGACAAGTGGCAGCTTGATGAGATGGTGGTAACGATCAAGGGTAAGAAATACTGGCTGTGGCGCGCCGTCGATGCAACCGGTTATGTCCTTGATGCCCTGTTGCAAGGCCGAAGAAACAAGGCGGCCGCGCTGCGTTTGATGCGCAAGCTGCTCAAGAGCCAGCGCCGCGCCCCGCGCGTGATGGTGACCGACAAGCTGCGTTCCTATTCGGCTGCAAAGTCGGAGTTGATGCCGGGCGTCGAGCACCGCTCGCACAAGGGATTGAACAATCGCGCCGAGAACTCTCATCTTGCTGTGCGACGACGAGAGCGACGCATGATGCGCTTCAAGTCCGCGCGGCAATGTCAGCGTTTTGTCTCAACTCACGGCCAGATCGCCAATCTTTTTCTTCTTCACCGGAAATTCCTGTCCGCCGCAGACCATCGCCAGCTTCGTGCTCACGCCTTCTCGACCTGGCGGGAAATCGCTTTGTCGATTGCAGCGTGAAAATCAGACCAAAGGGTGTTGCCGCGACTCGAACTCGGTTAAGGCGACGCCACCGATCGGCGATCGTGTCGCGATTTCGCCGAGCCGCCCCTGCAATGAATGTGACTACTGCCTCGAAGGTAAGCAGAACCATTGCTGCAACATGCGCTTTTATGGTTCGGCTATGCCAATGCCGCACATCCAGGGAGCCTTCCGTCAACGACTGGTCGCGGAAGCTTGGCAGTGCCATCCGGTCGATGATGGGATACCCATCTATGAGGCAGCCATGGCAGAACCTTTTGCCATGGCACTGCATGCGGTAAAGCGCTCGGGATCCTTGGCCAACAAACGCGTGCTGGTCACGGGCTGCGGCCCGATCGGGGCGCTTGCGATCATTGCCGCACGCGCCCATGGGGCTAGCGAGATCGTCGCGACAGATGTGATGGACGAGGTACTGAAAAAGGCGCTGAAGGTGGGCGCCGATCGTGTGATCAACAGTGCCGAGAACCCTGAACGACTTTCAGACTATGCTGCGAACAAGGGCTACTTCGATGTGCAGTTCGAGGCCTCCGGCAACGAGCGTGCCATGCTCTCGGGGCTGGAAGCGCTCCGGCCGCAGTCGACCCTGGTGCAGCTGGGTCTAGGGGGCGACATCTCCTTCCCGCAGAACATGGTGGTGACAAAAGAGATCGAACTTAAGGGCACGTTCCGATTCCACGAAGAGTTTGGATTGGCAGTTGATCTGATCAACCGACGTCGAGTTGATCTCTCGCCTCTCCTCACGGGGGTCTATCCGATTGATGAGGCCGTGCGCGCCTTCGATATTGCCGGAGATCGAACCCAATCCATGAAAGTTCAGCTTGCGTTCTGATCGCGCTGAGAAATTGAGATAGGCATTATGCAGCAAGCGGAAATCGGACTGATCGGTCTCGGAGTCATGGGCTCAAATCTGGCGCTCAACATTGCCGAGAAAGGCAATCGCATCGCGGTCTTCAACCGGACGCCGGCGCGCACGGATGAATTCCTCGGGGAAGCCGGGGATCTGGCCGGCCAGATCATCGGTTGCCATACGATTGAAGAGTTTGTCGCCGCCATCCGTCCGCCGCGCCCGATCATCATCATGATCAAGGCCGGCGAGGCCGTCGACCAGCAGATGGCAGCCCTTCTGCCGCATCTCGCCAAAAACGACATCATGATCGATGCCGGCAATGCCAATTTCCGCGACACGGTTGCACGCTTCGAAAAGCTCGCCGGAACCGACGTGACCTTTATCGGCATGGGTGTGTCCGGTGGCGAGGAAGGCGCCCGCCACGGTCCCTCGATCATGGTTGGCGGCACGGAAGAGAGCTGGAAGCGCGTCGAGCCGGTGCTGACCTCGATCGCGGCCAAGTTCAACGACGAACCTTGCGTTGCCTGGCTCGGCACCGATGGCGCAGGTCACTTCGTCAAGACGATCCATAACGGCATCGAATATGCCGACATGCAGATGATCGCCGAGATTTACGGTATCCTGCGCGACGGCCTCAAGATGTCGGCTGCCGAAATCGGCGACATCTTCGGTCAGTGGAACAAGGGCCGCCTCAACTCCTACCTGATCGAGATCACCGAAAAGGTGCTGAAGGCCACCGATCCGGAAACCGGCAAGGCGATGGTCGACGTGATCGTCGATTCTGCCGGCCAGAAGGGCACAGGCAAGTGGTCGGCCATCGAGGCGCAGAACCTCGCGGTTGCTGCATCCGGAATCGAGGCCGCGGTTGCCGGCCGCGTGCTTTCCTCGCTGCGCGAAGAGCGTATCGCTGCCGAAAAGCTCTTCGGCCTGCCGGGACTGCCGGAGGCGCCTAAGGACAAGGCCGCCTTCATCGCCGATCTCGAGAACGCGCTGCTCGCTGCCAAGATTGCGGCCTATGCGCAGGGCTTTGCCGTGATGTCCTCGGCCTCGGAAGAGTTCAACTGGTCGCTGCCCATGCCGACGATCGCCAATATCTGGCGCGCCGGCTGCATCATCCGCTCGCAGTTCCTTGACGAGATCACCGCGGCCTTTACCAAGGATCCTGATGTGGCGAACCTCGTCGTCACGCCGGCCTTTGCCGCCATGGTCAAGGAAACCGACGGGGCACTTCGCCGCGTGGTTGCCCATCCAGTCCTGTCCGGCCTGCCGGTCCCGGCGCTGGCCTCGGCGCTCTCCTACTTCGACACCTATCGTCGCTCAGGGAACGGCCACCCTCTTGAAGGCGAACCAGCCCGAAGGTTTCGATTGTCCCGGCTGCGCCTGGCCTGACCCAACGCATACGTCATCTTTCGAGTTCTGCGAAAACGGTGCCAAGGCGATCACTTGGGAATCCACCGCCAAGCGCGTCGGCCCCGATTTCTTTGCCGACCACACCGTTGCCGAGATGTGGAATTGGACCGATCACGAGCTTGAGAACCAGGGGCGCCTCACACACCCGCTGATCTATGACGCAAGCATCGATCGCTACCAGATTATCGAGTGGAATGAAGCCTTCCGCCTGATCGGCCAGGAGCTGAACGCTCTTGAAAGCCCGAACCAGGCCGAGTTCTACACCTCGGTGTCAACGGCGGAGTAAAAACCGGCCATGCGGCGGCGCAAAAGTCGGCCACTGTGGCGCGCGCATGAGACCGCCGGGAGGGCGTAGCCCGAGCGGTGGTCTCATGCGCGCGTTGCGATTTTTTTGAAGGGTTTCAGCCGGCCTTTCGGGCGCGGCTTTGGGCGAGACGATAGCTATCGCCGTTCATTTCAAGGATGTTGACGTGGTGGGTGATTCGATCGAGCAGCGCGCCGGTCAGGCGCTTTGACCCCAGAGTTTCCGTCCATTCGTCAAACGGAAGATTGCTGGTGATCAGCGTGGCGCCCCGTTCGTAGCGTTGCGAGATCAACTCGAACAGCAATTCCGCCCCGGTCTTTGACAGCGGCACAAAGCCCAGTTCATCGATGATCAGCAGCTTGTAGGCGGCCATCTGTTTCTGGAAGCGGATGAGACGGCGTTCGTCACGCGCCTCCATCATCTCGCTGACCAGAGCGGCGGCTGTGGTGAAACCGACGGAGAGGCCCTTTTGGCATGCCGCCAAGCCGAGGCCTAGAGCCACATGGGTCTTGCCTGTGCCGCTGGGCCCAAGCGCGATGACGTTCTCGCGACGCTCGATCCATTCGCAACGGGCCAGGTCCAACACCTGCATCTTGTTGAGCTTGGGGATGGCGGCGAAGTCGAAGCTGTCCAGGCTTTTGACGACCGGGAACCTGGCCGCCTTGATGCGACGCTCGACCTTGCGGCGATCCCGCTCGATCATCTCCCGCTCGGCAAGCCGGAAGAGGTATCCGACATGATCAATGCTTTCGGTGGCGCATAGCCGGGCCAGCTTCTGGTGCTCACGCTGGAACGTCGGCAGCTTCAGGACTTTGAGATAGTGCGCGAGAAGGATCTCGGGTGCTTCTGTGCTCATGCCGCTTCTCCAGCATCCGATGACAGCAGGCGCATGTAGGCCTTCGCCGAGGTCGTCTCGACCGTCGCCCGTGGCAGGTAGGGATAGATCGCCAGGTCCAACCGCGGCGGCCGGCGCTCCACACGGCACAGGATCAGATGCTTGACGGCGTCGAAGCCAATCGCGCCGAGCTGGATGGCCTGCTTTACGGCCGCATGCAGGTCCGCAAGGTCGAAGCTTTCCAGCAGGCGAAGAACCTGCACATATTCCCGCCGGCCATGCTTGGCCATTCTGCCTTCCATCAGCCGGCGCAGCGTGGCGAATTCGTCCGGCAGGTCCCATCCTTGCAGAGGTGCGGCCTGATCCAGAGAATTTATCTTATGCTCGATCAGCGGCAGATAATGAACAGGGTCGAAGATGACGTCTTCGCGCTCCCAGCACCGCGGATGGCGGGCGATGATCGCGCCTCGGCAGCCGATCACCACTGCATCGACATAGCCCCGGACCCAAACATCCTGATGCCCATAGGCAACCGGCACGGAATAGTCGTTGGTCTTGTAACGCACCAGCGACCGGGCCGTCACAATGGCGCTGGCATGGTCGCAGGCGTCAAACGGCGACGCCGGCAAGGGGCGCATGGCAGCCAGATCGCGCTGTAGCCGTTCTCCGATCGTCTCGCTCTCGCCGCGCAGCCGGTCGCGCTGGCGTTTGCGGCACTGCTCTTCCAGAAAGGTATTGAACGCATCCCATGCCGGAAACTGCGGGATCGGAACCATGAAGTTGCGCCTGCTATAACCGACGAGACCTTCGACATTGCCTTTATCGTTGCCCTTCCCCGGACGGCCATAGCGATCACGGATCAGGTAATTAGACAGAAATCCGCTGAACAGTGTTGCCCGCTTGCGTGTGCCGTCGGGCAAGATCTTGGCGACGAGGCAGCGATCATTGTCATAAACGATCGATTGCGGCACGGCCCCGAAGAAGGCGAATGCATGGACGTGGCCGTCGATCCAGGCCTCGGCCACCGCCGCCGGATAAGCCCGCACGTAGCAGCCGTCGCTATGCGGCAAGTCGAGCACGAAGAAATGAGCCTTCTGCTCCACGCCGCCAATGACCACCATCGCCTCGCCGAAATCGGCCTGCGCGTGGCCGGGCGGATGCGACAGCGGCACGAACACTTCCCTGCGACGCTGATCCCGCTCGCGAATATAGTCCTTGATGATCGTGTAACCGCCCGTGAAACCGCACTCGTCACGCAGCCGGTCAAACACTCGCTTGGCCGTATGGCGCTGCTTGCGCGGCAGCTTCACGTCCTCGTCAAGCCAGTGATCGATCGTCGAGATAAACGCATCAAGCTTGGGCCGCCGGATCGGTGATTGCCGCTGATAGCCGGGTGGCGTCGAATAGGACAGCATCTTGGACACGCTGTCGCGCGAAATGTTGAAATGCTTTGCAGCTTGACGCCGGCTCATTCCTTCAGAGCAGGCCAGACGAACCTTCAGATATAATTCCACGGTATAGATCCCCAGGCCCTCCTGCATTCGTCGCAGAAGGAAAATAGGTGGCCGACTTTTACGCCGCCCGAAGCGGGACTATCCCGCCGCTACCGTGGTCTAATTTTGCACCGCCGCTCTCAATCGAAATCAGAGAGGTCAAGAACTTGAAGGCGGGAGACAGCCTCAAGATCGGGATTGATCCGAGCAGGGCTCTCCTGTTCCACGCGTCCAGCGGCTTGCGTATCCGGTGAGGCTAATGTCAACGACAGTAAAGAAATGTCTTGTAACTTTCGCGTGTGGTGAAGGTCTGCTGTGCTAGGGACGACGTCCGAGTCTGTCGGCGACCTGAAGGCGCTCTTGTTGCGTGACTGCGGCCAGTCGCGCGACCAATGCGGTCTGCAGGACGCTTTCGGCGCTTTTCATGCGCCCCGACTTCTCCGACAACAACCGATCGAGAGCAGCCGGATCGAAAGGTTCCGCCGTCAGGATGGCCCGAAGATCGGCAATATTACTGTCGGACAGATCGCGAAATGCCGGATTGTTGCGCAGAAGGTGGACGACCTCGTCCCGATAGGGAGCAGGCAGCGCGTCGAACAGCATGTTGCGCGAGACCTCGACTGAGCGCAGCGGCTTAGGCGGGTGGATGAACAGGGCATCGCCGATCATGAAACCGATGATTAGGGCGTTGAGGCTCAGCGAGCCGATGAAGATCCGCCGATGTATCCGCGAAGGGATGGCCTCGATGAGGCGGTTGGACAATCTGTCGGTCATCTGCTGATCCGTTTCGTAATTCACTCGGTCATGCCTTCGGGTGTTGCGATGAGTTCCGATGGGTTTTCGGGCAGGTCTAAGGTGATCGCCGGGCTGTCGAGGCCAAGGCCGGGCAGCAACATCGCGGGATCACTGCCGAGCGCACCAAACCAGATGCCGCAGAACAATGAAGCAGTCATGCCAAGCGCGGGGCGCCATCCGCCGATCAGGCCAAGGATATCTTCGGCCATGAGGCGAAGAGAAAAGCGGGTAGGCTGGTCTGCCAGGCGCTCGCGCTTAGCGGCCAATTCATCACTTTCACGTTTTGCGTCAGCGATAAGCCTTGCTGTCAAAACGTCAGACGGGGCCGCCTCAATGCTGCGCAGATCGGCAAAAAAAAGCGCGTCCAGCCGGTCATCATTCATCTGCATAACCCAGGGCCTCCTTCTTCGACGCTAACGCAGCGGCAAGGGCGCGCTTGCCACGCGCGGTGAGCGACTCCACCGCCTCGACGCCTATATCCATGATCGCGGCGATTTCCGGATTGCCGAGCCCCTCGATAAAACGCAAGGACACGGCCAGCGCCTGGCGTTCGGGCAGTTCGCCCAGCGCCCGGCGCAGCGCATCCAGTCGCGCCTCCTGTTGCAGCGACGCGATGATGGCGGGATCGCCCGCGGTCATTTCACCCGGAACGGCATCGAACGGTACTGAGTTTCGGCGGCCCCGCAGGCGGTCCAGGCAAAGATTGGCCGTCACGCGATAGAGCCATGTGCTGACTTTGGCCCGCGCTTGCCAGGTCGGAGCCGCCCGCCACAGCCGGAGCATGGCCTCCTGCGTCATGTCCTCTGCTTCCGATCGGTTGCCGAGCAGACGAAGCGCCTGGGCGAGCACCCGAGGCGACAGCCGCTCGATGAGCTTTTGCGCCGCGCGGCTATCGCCGGTGGCGAAGGCTTTGAGCAGAGATGCATCTTCGTCCTGCAAGCGGGCGCAGTTCCTCTTTTCGGTCGATGCCGGCGCCAGCGACCGTATCGCCGGCATGGCCGGCATCAAGCGTGCCGGACAAAATAATACAGGACTGATTTCTCCCGGCGGCGTCAAGGTGATCACCCAAGCACTCACGAAGGTTGGCGACAAGAACTGCCTTCTTGAACGGTCGTGAATAGATTTTCCGTCGGAGGGCCGATCTTTCTCATTGGAACCGCGACGGAAACGACGTGAGCTTCCGTTCAAGCGCCAATGCAGTTGCCAGGATAACCCATGCGCTTCTTCCGATTTCTTCTGACCCGGCATCCATTGCCGATCGGCGTATTGGTCATCGCCCTTGCCGGGCTTACGTGCTGCCACGCGAGGTGATCATCCGCGAGATGCAGCTCGAACCCGATCACAAGCAGCCGACGCTGGCCGATGTGGTCGAGCATATGGGCATCACGTTGCCGGAGCTCGAGGCGCGGATCCGCCAGGCCAAGGCTGCGCTCGAAACGGAGCGGCGGCGGCATCACGGTGGGCGCGAGGACATATCGCCCGGTCTGGAGCATGGACGCGGCGAGGCCGGGGCTGGCGACCATGACTGATATTCTGCTGGGGCTCGTCCCGACCTATGGGCTGTGGCTCATAATGGGTGCCTTGCTGCTGTCATGCCTGGCGCTGCCGGTTCCCTCCTCGATCCTCGTGATGACCGCAGGCGGCTTTGCCTCCAGCGGCGATCTTGTGCTGTGGCAGGTTCAGATCTCAGCCTTTGGCGGGTTCGTGATCGGCGACCAGCTCGCCTATGGGCTGGCGCGCAAGGGTGGTGCACCGCTTTTGGCAAGGCTGCGTCGGCATCCGCGCATGGAAGGGCTGTTCGGGAAGGCCGAGGCGCTGCTCAACCGCCGGGGACCGGTGGCGGTTTTCTTGAGCCGCACCGTGTTCAGCCCGCTTGGTCCCTATATGGGATATCTCTCGGGCGCACTGTCTCTTCCCTGGGCCTCCTTCACGCTTGCTGTCGTTCTCGGTGCCGTGTGCTGGTGCTGCGGTTACAGCCTGCTCGGTTATGTCTTCGCCAGCCAGATCGCCCAGGTCGCCTCGCTCATCGGCAATGCGATCGGCATCGTGCTGCTCGGAACCCTGGTGCTGGCGACCGGCTTCCATCTCTGGCGCAGCTGGCGGCGCGAGCGAGGCGAGCCTTCCTTGAAAAATTCTGAGACCGGCGACGGAAACGTATGAGGGCGCCGTTCAACAGGCAATCAATCCATGGCCATTGTGGCCGCTTCCACGACATTGGAGCACACCATGAACAGACGCACATTCCTCGTCAGTCTTGCGGGCCTCGGTCTTGCCGCTGCCACGCCTCGTCTTGTCCTTGCCGTCGAGGGCGGCGCTGGTATTCAGGCGGTGACCGCCATCACGCAGGTCTTCGGCAATGGTCAGCGGCTAACGGCGCTGGCGCTCGATTACGGCACGGAGATCGAGACGGCCGCTCTGTCTCCTGACGCATTTGCTGTTGTCGACCGCACGGTAACCCGCGTCTATGCCAACACGACGGCAGATCTTTCCACCGAGGGAGGCAACGGCCGCTTCGTCATTGTTGAATTGTCGCCCAAGGATGCGGCAGCGCCGACCTATATCCAGGTGAAGCGCGACATCGTTCACAAGAAAGCCGAGGCGAGTGTAGTTCAGGCCAAGGCGGTGAAGACGGTTGCGGGCGATGAGATTGCTGCAAATGATACGCCTGTGACGAACACGGCCCAGAAGAACCTGATCGTCGACGAGTTCAAGCCGCTCGTCTATACCGATCCGGCGACCGGCAAGACGCTTGCCTACAATCTCTTCATTCCCCGCGACTACGACCCATCGAATCGCTATCCGCTCGTCAATTTCATGCATGACGCGGGCGTGACCTCGACCGAGGTCGACCGCACGCTGGTGCAGGGGCTGGGCGCAGTCATCTGGGCCGATCCAGCGGAACAGTTAAAGCGTCCCTGCTTCGTCGTGGCACCGCAGTTTCCCGAGCAGTTCGTCAACGACCAGTCGGACGAATCGCCCTATCTCGACCTCGTGGTCGGGCTGGTGAACTCCGTTGTTGCCGAGTATTCGATTGACCCGAACCGGCTCTACACGACGGGCCAGTCGGGTGGCGGCATGCTGTCGATCGCGATCAACATCAAGTATCCAGACCTGTTTGCAGCGTCCTTCCTCGTCGCCTGCCAATGGGCACCGGAACTCTGCAAGCCACTCGCCACCGACAAGATGTGGGTCGTGGTCAGCGCCGGCGACGTCAAGGCCTATCCTGGACAGAACGCCATCATGCAGGTTCTCGAAGCCGAAGGCGCCAAGGTCTCGCGGGCGGAATGGAATGGTCGGGCGACGCCCGCAGACCTCTCAGCGGCGGCTGCGGAACTGGAGAAGACCGGCGGCACGCCGATCCTCTATGCGCATTTCGCCACCGGCACGGTGCATCCCGAAGGGCAGGAGGACAGCCCCGGCGCCAACCACGTTAACACCTGGCGGATTGCCTACGAGATCGGGCATATCCGCGACTGGTTGTTTCGGCAGGTCAAGGTTTGAGCATGCCGCGCAATACGCTTTGAAGTTGAGGCATGCTTGTCAGAGATGCCTCAACTTCAGGTTCAGCGCGCTGCCGGATCACCGGCGTCCTCCAGGACCCTTGCGAGCCAGGCATAGGCCTCCGTGACGTCGTAGTCACCGCTATGAGGAGCCATCCAGGGCATGCGGAAGTCGACCGAATTGACGTCGTTATCCATTCGAACGGCTGTAGCCAGCGCAACCTCTACCGCGAAGGACGTGTCCCGGTCGATCATGCCGTGGCGGATGTACCAATAGGGTGCCGCCTTTGCATCGGTCCGAAGATAGGTCATCGGATTGATCAGGCGAATTTGTTCCGCCAGCGTTGCCCCAGCCCCAGCCCCAGCCCCAGCCCCGTCACCGGCAGTGTAGGCAAGCCAATCCTGCCCCGTGTCGTCGGCGCCAGAGCCGTCGCCTTCGACTTCGTTGTTGTCCCATCCGAACGCGCTGAAGTTTGAATAGGGCTGTGCTGCGGCACCGAAAAGCGAGTTCTCGCCGTCTGTCCCGACATTGCCGCTGTTGGCGGTTCGATCAAAGGCTGGAACGTTCTTCAACGCTGCCGTCTTGGTGACGAAACGCAGATAGGCGTCGATGTCAAAAGCGGTGACGGCGCCGTTATCGACGGTCACCCAGTCGTTTTCGATCTGCAGCTTTTGCTCGCCATCGCGTTGGCGCAGGGTAATTTCGAAATTCTGGCCGCGTGCGGGAACAGTGCCGCCAGACGCCAGGTGGCGCTCCACCTCTCGGCGCACCTCTCCGGCAATGGTTGCCTTCATATTGGCCGAGGTCAGGGGCGTCGCATCGGCAAGCACCAAGTTCAGGCTCGCGAGGTAGGCGGGATATGCCTCGGCGAGAATGGCAGAGGCGCGTTAGGCCGCGGCGCTCCAGCTGTTGCTGGCCGTGTTGTCTGAGGTCCGAATGCCCCGATACAGCCATTCATAGGCCATGTCCGCATTGGACAAGTCGGTAATCGGGCAATAGGCGATAACGGCGAAAACGTCGTCGTTGAGCGTACTCTTGGCATCCTCGCCGACACCCGCTGTGCCAATTTCGGCAAGGAGTGGCAGATAGTCGGGGCTGTTGCCACTGGCCGCGACCACAGATGACAGGCCGCCGCCGCCCGAGGTCCCCGTGATCACGATCCGCTCGGCCGAACCGGCCAGAGCGGCATCATTGAGCCTCAAGAAGCGAATGGCGGCCTTCGCGTCGATGACAGCGGCTGGAGCCTTGCCGGGCAATGTGCCGTCTGCCGCGACGATGCCGCGTCCGCGAGTGCCGACGTCGATATAGACATAGCCCGCCGCCAGCGCCGCTCCTACCTTGTCGGTGTCATTGTCCGATCGATAGGTGCCCCCCTGCTCGATGTCTTCCTTCAACTCGCTGGCGAACCAGCCGCCATTGTTGACGTTGAGGATCATGGCGGAGCCCGGCGTGGCGGTCTCAGGCACGAAGATCGCCAGTTTCTGATAGGTCGACGGGTCCGCCAGCGCCTGCGTATCGGCGCCGGACGGACTGCCTCCTGGTCCCATGCGTCGGGCGGGTTGCTGCTTGGCCATCTCGATCGGTTTCGCGACATAGACTGCCTCATAGCGCTGCAGCTGCACGGACTTGCCGTCCACAGTGACGGTCATGGACGTGTATGCCGAGGGATCGATCTTCAGCTTCTCGTCAAACGCACCCTGTGCCATGGCATTTCCGGCTCCCAATGCGATGATCAGCGAAACGCCACCGACCAACCCATGCATTCCAACTGACTTGTCTTTCATGGAGAAATCCTTCCTCGCGGCACGAGTTCTCATGATGCCTCAATGGTATCAATGTAAGGTGGCTTTAGTCTGACTCGAAACCTCCGGCTTTACCCGGTGGTCAACCAAACATCGAGTTCGGCAGAACGAGTGCAATCTGCGGGAAGATGATGATCAGCAGCAGCGCGACGATCATCGCCAGCAGAAACGGCATGACCCCCTTGAAGATGGTTGCGAGCGGGACATCTCCTGCGACGCCTCGGACGACGAAAACGTTCATTCCGACCGGCGGTGTAATCATGCCCATTTCGATCACGATGACCGCCACCACGCCGAACCAAATCGGGTCAAATCCGAACGACATCATGATCGGGTAGACGATCGGAATGGTGACGACCAGCATGGCGAGGCCGTCCATGAACATGCCGAGGATGATGTAGGCGAAGATGATCACGGCCAGCGAGCCGTAGGCTCCCAGACCCAGACCCTGGAGCCCTTCTCCCAGCACTGCGGGAATCCGGGTTACGGCGAAGAAGGGATTGAGGATATTAGCACCGATGACAATGGTGTACAGCATGGCTGAGGTGCGTAACGTGTCCTGAACCGCTCTCCAGAACCCTGCAACAGAGATCGAGCGCGTTGCGAAGGCGAGCAAAATCACCAGGGCGGCACCGATGCCGGAGGCTTCGACCGGCGTGAAGACGCCGACATAGATACCTCCGATCGACAGGACCATGACGCCAAGCAGTGGAGCGGAGCGTTTCACGGTGCCCAGCTTCTCCCGGAGCGTCATCGGTTCACCCCGAGGTCCAGCCTCCGGATTGAGCGTGGCGACGATCCAGACGACAATGACGAACAGGCCGGTCAGCAACAGACCAGGGACCACGCCCGCCATGAAGAGACGACCGATGGATTGCTCGGTCAGGATTGCATAGAGAACGAAACCCGTTGAGGGAGGGATCAGGAAGCCGAGCGTTCCGCCCGCGGCAATGGCACCCGTCGAGAGACCGGGTGCATAGCCGAGCCGTCGCATTTCAGGAAGTGCGACCTTGCCGAGCGTGACGGCTGTTGCAACCGACGAACCACAGACGGCCGCGAAGGCGGCACAGGCGATGACCGAAGCCGAGGCCAGTCCGCCGCGGAACCGTCCAACCCATGCATAGGCTGCATCGTAGAGGCCAGCGCTGAAGCCTGCCGCAGACGAGACGTTGCCGAGCAGGACGAACATGGGTGCTACAATCAGCGAGTACGAGGCCACTGCGGAAAAGCTTTCCGTCACGACCACGCCGCCGGCAGATCTTAAGCCCTCAAGGGCCCACATTCCGAAGAACCCGACGCACATCATGGCGAAGGCAACGGGCATGCGCAGCAGCATCAGGATGAACAGGCTGGCGATGCCGATCAGGCCGATTGTCATGGGGTTCATTTTTCAGCCTTTCCTGTCACGATGAGCAGGATTTCGATCGCAAAGACGAGGGCGCACAGGGCAACGCCGGCGGCCAACATGCCGTAGAATGGCCAAAGCGGCAGGCCGAGCATGTTGGTGGTGTCTTCGAACTCACGCGCATCCAGGAGCTTGTCCCAGGCACGAGACACCAGGATCAGCAAAACAACCCCAGAGAGGAGACGTGACAACACGTCGCCCAGACTACGCCCGGCGCGGCCCAGCCATTCGTCGAAGATGTCGACGCGCACATGTGCGTTGCTCCGCGTGGCATAGGGCAACGCAAGCATGACAAGGCCGACCCCGGTCATCTGGACGATCTCATCGACACCTGTGATCGGCATGTTCAGAAGATAGCGGGTCATCACGCCGAAGGTGATGGTTGCCATCATGAACAGCAGGCTGATCCCGGCAAGCACCGAAAGGGCACGGGTGGCGCGGTCCATGAACCGCGCCAGGGGTGATCGCTCAACCGCAACCATGGCCGGTCACTTCACCGCAAGGGCGTCGACGAGCGCCTTGGCCTCAGCACCGGTTTCCGCAACAATTTTCGCGGTCACTTCGGCAGCGATGGCGTCGAAAGGGGCTGCCTGCTCGGGTGTAAGCCGGATCACTTCCTTGCCCGGCATGGCTGCGATTGCCTCGATGCCCGATGCAGCCACCTTGAGCTGGCTTTGCTGCCCATTAAGCGATGCCTGTTTCCCGGCTGCTTCGACGGCAACCTTCTGCTCATCGCTGAGACCCTGCCAAGAGTCGCGGTTCATGACGATGAAAAAGGGTGAATTGGTCGTCTTCATACCGAGCGTCACATAGTTCGCGACCTCGCCGAGCTTGAAGGCCTTGGTCGCCGTGCCATCGATCATGGCCGCGTCGATGACGCCGGTCTGCAGCGCGTTGTAGACCTCGCTCACCGGCATCGACACGGGCGTTCCGCCCCAGGCCTCGACGAGAAGACCGGAGTTGCGCGAGGGAACACGGATCTTCATCCCCTTGACGTCGTCGATCGTCCGGATCGGCTTCTTGGCGCTGTAGAGAATGTTCTCGGCGCTGGACCACAAGGCAACGAGCGGCGTCCGCTTGTATTCGGATTTCAGCAGGTCAAGGTGGTTCCAGAGTTTCTCAGTGCCATCTGTCTCTGCCAGGACGCCCGGAAGCTCGGCGACAAGCGTCAACGGGAAGTTGGAAGCGGTGTAACCCGGAAGACTGATTGACAGGTCCGCAACGCCGTCAACGGCGCGGGCATATTGCTCGGCGGGTCCGGCCCCCAATTCTCCACCATTGTAGAGCTGGACCTTCACTTCGCCCTTGGTGGCCTCTTCCACGGCCTTTGCAAAAGGCTCGAAGGTCGAGGCTACATAAGGATGCGTCGGGGCCATGAAGTTGGCGAACTTGAGGGTTTCGGCCTTCGCCGCCGTCAGGCCGAGCCCGAGGCCCAGGAAAGCCCCAGCTATTGCAGTCATCTTGCGCATGTCTTCCTCCCAAATGAGACAAGATTGATGGTGCCGGCCCAACTCTTGCCGTCTCAGGGGCTGCCATACCAATTCAAAGCCGAGGGAGTGCTATAAGGTTTGGCTATGCTGCCTGGCCGGAGCGGACACTTCGGACAACAGATCCAGCATCAGCTTCTGCGGTTTCGTCGGCGACCATGTGTGCCGGGTGGTGATCCCGATCGGCCGGACGAAATGTTCAGTCGGAAACGGCAGCATGAACAACAAGCCATGGTCGGCCTCACGTTCGGACTGGTGGCGGGAAATGCAGCCCAGATGTTGGCGGTCGGCGAGGAGCTCGCGCATCAGGAGCAGGGAGCCAGACTCGATGATGCGCTCCGGCGGATCTCGGCCATTCTCTATGAATAGGGATTGGAACTGCTCCCTGGCCGGCGTGCCGCTACGCGGCACCACCCATGGAAAACTCAAGAGATCATCGAAGCTCGGTGTTCGCAGTCCAACCAGCGGATGTCCCGAGCCTGCGATCAGGGCGAGACGATCGTGAAACAGGGTTTGCTGGACGACATCGCCGATCGGCAGGGGTTCGCGCAATGCGCCGATCAAAAAATCGATCGTACCCCGGCGCAGGCCACCCAGTAGTTCGTCGTAAGGGCCGTCCAGAATGGAGACGGGATAGGTGGGACGTGCCTGCCGGAAGCGGCTCAAGGCGCGGGGCAGGAGCGTCGAGCGGGCGAGAGGCATGGCACCGATCACGATTCTGCCGGCTTCTCCCCCATCAAGTTCGGCCAGCTCGACATCGGCCTGATCGAGCTCGTACATCGACAGACGGGCGGCCTGAATGGCTGCCTGGCATGCGCGCGTGGGGATGATGCCGAATGAAGTGCGCTCGAACAGGCGCCGCCCGGCTTCCAGCTCGACTTGCGTCACCGCGCGATGAACGGTCGGTTGCGCCAGTCCGAGTTTATTGGCCGCCAGAGTGAAGTTTTCAAACTCCCCGACCGCAACGAGGGAGAGCAACTGGGCATAGCTCAGCGTTATCTTCAGTCGTGGGGAGATATCGGCAAGGGCGGGATCGATAAGCGAGAAGGCTGCTTCGATTCTATGGTGCAGGAGAGTGCCTCTGTCGGTGAGGAAGAAGCCGTGCGGCGTGCGGGTAAACAGCGCACCGCCGGTTTCTCGTTCCAGTTTTCCAATCGCCTGGGTGACCGCCGGCTGGGAGATGTTGAGGGCAAGGGACGTTGCCGTCAGTGATTTTAGGTCCGCAACTGCTGCGAACAGCCGCAAGTGGCGTAGATTACGCGAAATCAGAGGCATTCGAGGATCCTGTCGGCCCGGACCGTCAGGCTATTCGCTCCAGCCTCGACGTCCAGATCCGCGAGCTTCCGCTGCCATTCGATGGTGCTCCGGCTCATCCAGTCAGGAAGGCCCAAGGCTTTCAGCGTCTTGCAAACCTCTTCCATCTCGGCTGCACGCCGTTCGCCGTGTAACAGCATCCGCTCTAGATTGTAGGAGGCCCTGGCAGACCAGTCGATCCCGGGGTCTGATGCCTTCAGGGAGGCCAGTACCGCGTCTTCCACGCCGGCGCGGCGCGCTGCAAGGAAGCATTCGCCCGTCAGGGCTTCCAGCCCTTTGATCATGACTGAACGCAGCATCTTGATTGTGGATGCGTCGCCGACGCGCGTGCCAGCAATCTCGGGCCGCATGCCCAGTTCCAGAAGAAGATTTCGGGCAGGTTCAGCCATTTTGCCGGCGAGCAGGATTGGTACCTCATGCCGCCGGGGATAGACCGGCGCCATGACCGCCATGTCGACATAGCTGCCGCCCACCGCTTCGATCACAGCTGCTGCCTTGATCTTCGTTTCAGGCGCGCACGAATTTCCGTCCAGCCACAGGCTGCCCGGTTCGAGATGGGGGGCGCATGCGATGGCAGCCGCAAGCGCTTCGTCTGCCGTCACCAGCGAAATCACGAGACCGGCACCCGCGAGAGCCGATCTGGGATGATTGTTTTGGCTCGACCCCGGCTTCCGCGCATCGAGCGCGGATGAGGTCACGATTTTCGGGGTTTTCCAGTCCGCGATCATAGGTGCGCAGGCTGGACCGCCCGTTGTGGCGCCAGCTTGACGCAATGGCATTTGCGGCCTCGCCAAATCCGATCATGGCGATGTCTGGAAAGGCCGTCGAGTGCTCCGTCATTTCATCCTCCTGGCAGACAATGCAACTTGGCAAATCCGACGTTTGAATTCCATCCGTTATAGCTCCAACTTATGGCTTGGCGCTGCCTTTCGATTTGATCTCGACGGGTGCGAGCGCGCATCCCTGTGACCGGGAAAAATCGGGAGTCTGTAAGATGTCCAAGGAGAGTAACGTGGCCAAAACAGCACTGGTGATCAGCGCGCATGCGGCGGATTTCGTGTGGCGATGCGGCGGTGCGATCGCGCTCCATGCAGCGATGGGATACAAGGTCACCGTCGTCTGCCTGTCTTTTGGTGAAAGGGGCGAGTCGGCAAAGCTCTGGAAGCAGCCGGGCATGACACTGGACAAGGTCAAGGCGGCGCGCCGGGCTGAGTCTGAAAAGGCTGCCAAAGCGCTCGGTGTTCACGATCTCATCAGCTTCGACCTCGGAGACTATCCTCTCAGGCTGACCGACGAAGACAAATATCGTCTGGTCGACGTCATTCGTGAGGTTCAGCCGTCCTTCATGCTCAGCCATTCGCAGTATGACCCCTACAATACCGATCACATGTATGCGACGCAGGTGGCACTTGAGACTCGGATGATCGCGCAGGCCTGGGGTCACAACCCCGGCCAGAAGATTCTCGGTGCGCCGCAGCTCTACCTCTTCGAACCGCATCAGACCGAGCAGATGGGATGGAAGCCCGATGTTTTCCTCGACATCACCTCGGTCTGGGACAAGAAGCGTGCCGCGATTGAGTGCATGGAAGGTCAGGAACATCTCTGGGAGTTCTATACCCGGGTGGCCGAAAATCGCGCCAATCACTTAATGCGCAATTCCGGCGGACAGTCTGGTGGACGGGCGGCAAAATACGCCGAAGGCTTCCAGTCGGTGTTCCCGCGCACCGTCGACGAACTCTAGGATCCCGAGCGCGGATCCTGATTATGCCGGGAGGAGATGATCTATGACCATGCCGACAAACCCATCCTTCGACATTGCGCACCTGGCGCATGTCGAAATGTATACCGACAAGTTCGAGGAGAGCCTCGATTTCTTCACACGTGTCTACGGTCTGAAACTGTCCGGGAGCGACGAAACCTCTGCCTATCTACGGGCCTGGGACGACTACGAATACTGCTCCCTTAAGCTTACCCGATCCGATCGCACGGGGCTTGGTCACGTTGCCTATCGGACCTCCAGCCCGGAAGCTCTGGAACGACGCGCAAAGATTATCGAAGCCTCGGGTTTCAAGGTCATCGGTTGGGTCGAGGGTGATGAGAGCCATGGCCGGGCCTTCCGCTTCGAGGATCCCTTCGGTCATGTCTTCGAGATCTACTGGGAAACAAGGTGGTACGAAGCCCAGGATACGGGCGAGAAGGCGGCACTAAAGAACACGGCTTCTTCCTTCACCGGTGCGGCTCCCCGCCGACTCGATCACCTGAATCTGTTGAGTTCCGATGTTCGGGAGTTTCGCCGTTTCATGGAAACATGCCTTGGTGCGCGCGTCACCGAAATCATCCAACTCGACAACGGACGGCTCGGTGGATGCTGGTTCACCATCAACAACAAGACCTATGACCTTGCCTGCACCGAGGAACACGGCGGCGGCGTCGGCCGTCTGCATCATGTGACCTATGCGACCGATCAGCGCGAGGATATTCTCCGGGCAGCGGACATCTTCCTGCAGAACGGCGTGCACATCGAAACCGGCCCCCACAAGCACGCGGTTCAGGGCACCTTCTTTCTCTATGTCTGGGAGCCGGCCGGCAATCGCGTCGAGCTCGCCAATGCCGGAGCACGCCTCATCCTTGCGCCCGATTGGCAGCCCATCGTCTGGACCGAGACAGACCGGAAGAAGGGGCAGGCCTGGGGTCTCAAGACGATCGAAACATTTCATACCCACGGCACGCCGCCGGTAAAGAAGGAGCATTGAGCATGGCTGTCGTCGTCCAGAACATCGAACGCGTTTCGCGTGAGGTCATCGACAGGCTCGCTGGCGCGGGCGTTGCGACCGTGCACGAGGCGCAAGGGCGGAAAGGGATGCTGGCGAGCTACATGCGGCCCATCTATTCGGGCGCTCAAATTGCCGGTTCCGCCGTCACCATTTCTTCCCCACCAGGGGACAACTGGATGCTTCACGTGGCGATCGAACAGTTGAAGGATGGCGATATCCTGGTGCTCGCACCGACCAGCCCCTGCGACAACGGCTACTTCGGCGATCTCCTGGCGACCTCGGCCACGGCGCGCGGATGCCGGGGACTGGTGATCGATGCCGGTGTGCGCGACATCCGCGATCTCACTGCCATGGGGTTTCCAGTCTGGTCCAAGGCCGTTTCGGCCCAGGGTACAGTGAAGGAAACGCTGGGCTCGGTGAATGTTCCCATCGTCTGTGCCGGATGCCATGTCGAAGCGGGTGACGTGATCGTCGCGGATGATGACGGCGTCTGCGTGGTCAAGCGCGCGGAAGCCGAGACCGTTCTGGCTGCTGCCAAAAAGCGGCTTGCCAATGAGGAGGCGAAGCGGCAGCGTCTGGCTGCAGGAGAACTCGGCCTCGATATCTACGACATGCGGGGAACGCTGGCTGCCAAGGGGCTGAGATATGTCTGAAGGGCAGGGGATCCCCTGTCTCTGGATGCGGGGCGGCACATCGAAGGGGGCCTATTTTCTGGGTCAGGACCTGCCTGCCGATCCCGCAGAGCGCGATGATCTCCTGCTGCGCATCATGGGATCACCCGACTCCCGGCAGATCGACGGTATCGGCGGCGGAGATCCGCTGACATCGAAGGTCGCCATTCTCTCGGCCTCGACCAGAGACGATGCCGATGTTGACTATCTGTTCCTCCAGGTTTTCGTCGATCAGGCGCTCGTCAGCGATGCGCAGGGATGCGGCAACATTCTCGCAGGCGTCGGTCCAGCGGCCATCGAGCGCGGCCTCGTTCCCGTCACTTCCGATGAGACGGAGGTGCGCATCCACATGGTCAACACCGGCGAGATCGCGCTTGCGCGGTTGCAGACCCCGAACGGTCGCGTATCCTATGAGGGAATGACGGAGATCTCCGGTGTGCCAGGGCGCCACGCAGCGATCCCGCTGCTGTTCCAAAACACGGCCGGCTCCATGTGCGGCAGTCTGCTGCCAACGGGGCAGGAGCTCGATGTCATCGAGGGTGTTGAAGTGACCCTGATTGACAATGGAATGCCGTGCGTGATCATGCGCGCTTCGGACTTCGATCTGTTGGGAGCGGAAGTTCCGGAGGAACTTGAGAAGAACCGGGTGCTGAAGGAGCGCGTCGAGGCCATTCGGCTGCTGGCTGGCCCGATGATGAACCTCGGCGATGTCAAGGCGGCCTCCGTTCCCAAGATGGTCTTGGTCTCGGCGCCGACCGGCGGCGGAGTGATCTCAACCAGAAGCTTCATTCCCCACCGCGTTCATACGAGCATCGGCGTCTTTGCGGCCATCTCGGTGGCGACTGCTACGCGTCTTCCGGCAAGTCCAGCCTATTCGCCTGCGCGGCAGCCGTTCGACGGCCGCTACCAGATCGAGCATCCGACGGGCTCCATGGAGGTATTTCTGGATATCGACGCCACTGGCACGCAACAGGCCGCTGGCTCTGTACGGACGGCACGCAAACTGCTGGATGGACTGGTATTCCCGCGACCTTCTGTATAGCCTTGCCACAACAGCGTCAGGCGGGATTATTTTTTTTTGACATTCTAATACCCAAGTTGCGGCACTTTTTTAAGTCTCCGAGCAACTTGGCTCCCGCGATGCATTTTGCCGCTACTCAAGTCGCGTACATGAGAGCGCCTCCGCATAATCGTCGAGGAGCTTTTTGTGTTTGGAATCAGTCAGCGGCGGCCACCCAAAAGCGCCCCAAGCGCCAAATGTCAGTTCCGGCTACTCCTGTGGGCCCCTTGATCATTGTGTTGCCGGACGCATACTGGTGGCGAGGTTTCCTGCCTGCGATGAAGTGTTTTGGAGTGTTCATGATACGTGTGAGCCTGCGTGAGAAAAACAAAGAAGATAAGCTTCTCCGTATCAAGAAAGCTGCTATCGACCTGTTTTTGTCCAAGGGATTCGACGATACGACAACCCGTGAGATCGCCGCGCAAGCCGGTGTCGGCATGGGAACGGTGTTCGTTTATGCAGAAACAAAACGCGACCTTTTGTTCCTGATCGTCAACGACGGGCTTGAAGCCTGTGTGGCGGCGGCCCGCGCCACGATCCGCCCAGAATATTCACTGTTGCGCAATCTGTTGATCATCCTGCGACGGCATTACCAGTATTTCGCGGAAAATCCGGTGCTGTCGCGGGCGGCATTGCGTGAGATGTATTTTTACCAGTCCGGCAAGCAGGCGGAACGGTTTAACCGGACACGTCACGCCCTGCGTCATCTGCTGATCGATCTCATTCGTGAAGCGCTGGAAACAGGCATCATCACGTCTACGGAGGAGCCGGAGTTGATCGCCCAGACCGTGTTTGCCATCTACCAGGTCGATCTGCGCATCTGGCTGTCTGAGGATCGGCTGGATCTCGAAGGGGGTACGGATCGGCTGCGGCGGCAGATTGAAATCGTGTTGAAAGGCCTTTCTCCCCAGCCCTCAGCACTGGCGCTTCCCGGATAATTACGCCGTCAATCCGTCATTCTCAAAAAATGAGCATGATCAAATTGACAACGGAATTGCGTTATGCAATTTTTGATCACGCTCAATTTTCTGATGGAGGTCGGAGATTGAGGTGATGCCGGAACGCCATGTTCCGGCGGCGGGACACAAGGAGCGTGTCCCCTCGGGAGGATATAAATGAACACGTTGTATGCGGCGGCCAGCAATGGCCGTGGCGCCGCGATTGCGGTTGCGCCCAATGGTGGGCGTCGGCTGAAAGCCGATCATCCGGCCTTGCCGCTTTCGTCTGCGGAGCTTGCGGAATGCGCTGCGGAATGCCTTGAGGCTGGCGCAAGCATGATCCACATCCACGTGCGCGATGATGCCGGGCGTCATTGTCTGGATGTGGAGCGCTACCGCGCCGCCATTGCCGCCATTCGCGCAAGAGTGTCGGATCGTCTGATCATTCAGGTGACGACGGAGGCGCTGGGTCTTTTCACGCCTGCCGAGCAGGTGGCACTGGTGCGCACGCTGCACCCCGAAGCCTGTTCCATTGCGTTGCGCGAAATCGTGCCGGATGCCACGCATGAACGCGATTTTGCGCAATTGCTGGAATGGATGAAGCGCGAGCGTATCTTGCCGCAAATCATTCTCTACGACCGGGCAGACCTTGAGCGGCTGGAAGAGATGCTGCGGCGTGGGCTGATCCCAGCGCAGGATATTCCGGTTCTCTTCGTGCTGGGGCGTTACACAAAGCACCAGCAATCCAGCTCGGCCGATCTTCAGGAATTCCTCAAAGCATCACACAGCTTTGCCCATTGGAGCATGTGCGCATTCGGACAGGATGAGGCCGCCTGTGCGGTCAGCGCCGCGCTTTTGGGTGGCAATGTTCGCCTCGGCTTTGAAAACAACCTTCTTCTGCCCAATGGTACCGTGGCGGCAAACAACGCGGCGCTGATTACGCCTGTGCGGGAAAGCTTGCGCCTGTTGGGCCGCAATCTTGAAACAGCTGAAATGCAGCGTGCGGCGCTGGAGACGATCTGGTGACTGCGACCAAACACAATCATGGAGAATGCTGATGTCGGCACCGACTGGTGAATTGACAGGACCACGATCACTGGAAAACGCAAAGGCTTGGATGCGCGATCGTCTTGCCAAGCGCATCCATCCGCTGGGGCTGACGGATCCGCAAGCCACGCTGCAAACCATTGATACACTGGAAGGGCTGGATGGGGCGCGCTGGGCAAAGGCATGGATCGCCACCGGAAATGCCTTTAAGGCGAAGGCAGACGCTTTGCTTTCCTCCGGCGATACGGCTGCCGCAAGAGATGCCTATTATCAGGCTTACGGCTTCTACTTCCTTGGTCGCTTTCCCTGCCCGAACCACCCGGGCAAGGAAGAAAGCTACCGTCTGGAGCTTGAAGCCTACGCCAAATTTGGCGCGCTGGCCGATCCGCCAATCAAGCCGGTCAGCCTACCCTTCGATGCGCCAGACGCACTTTCCAACGAGATCCGGTTTTATCTGCGCAAGCCAGCCGGTGTCGAAAAGCCACCTGTCGTCATCATGTGGGGCGGTGTGGATGCCTGGAAGGAGGAGATGACCGAGCTTTCCAACCAGCTCGTCGCGGCTGGTATTGCCACCATTGCCATGGATAATGTCGGGACCGGCCAGTCGCCGATCAAGGCGCGTCCCAATGGCGAGATCCAGTTCGCGCCGGTCATCGATTGGGTCATGCAGGCGGCAGATCTCGATGGAAGCCGTATTGCGCTGATCGGGCGGTCTTTCGGTGGGCACTGGGCCACCAAGCTTGCGCATCTCATGCCGCAAAAGCTGCGTTGCGCGGTCAACTGGGGCGGCGGCGTGCATTACATGTTCCAGCCGGAATGGGTGGAAGCATCCCGTTATCCTGACAGTTACCTGATGGAACTGGTGGAAACCCGCAGCCGCATGCTGGGGGCGAGGAATGATGCCGAATATGTGGAAGGCTTCCGGGTTCTTTCGCTGCTGGATCAGGGACTTCTTTCGCAGCCTTGCGCTCCGCTTCTGCTGGTGAATGGCAAGGAAGACAAGCAGTGCCCGATTGCCGACATCCACCTGCTGCTGGAGCACGGCAGCCCGAAATCCGTTCGCTTGTTCCCAGGCGGCCATATGGGCTTTGGCCCGCACACGGTTCCCACGATTGTTTCGTGGGTCGGCAATTACCTGAAATGATGGGAGGGAGACTGCCATGAGCAATTGGCGGCTGATGATGCCAACCACGGAGGCCTATCTGCTGGATAAGGTTCTCTACGAACTCCACCACAAGCCCGATGATCTGGCTGCCTACAATGCGGATAAGGATGCCTATCTGGCGCGCTTCAAGCTCACCCCGGAAATGGCGGCCATGATCAGCGGCAATGATGTGGCCGGTCTCTATGAGGCAGGGGTTAATCCCTATTTGCTGCGCGCCCACTGCATCGGTGTGCGCATTCCCGAAGATGTATCGCTCGCGGCTCTGCGCGGCCTGATGAAAGAAGGAGATGACAAATGGCTGAACTGACCGGAATCTACACGGCAAGCCATACGCCCGTCATGCTGAATTTCCCGGATCGTATTCCGGCGGATCTGCGCACCGAAATCTTCGGAGCCTATGAGGCCATGGGCCGCGATTTCGAATCCGGCAAGCCGGATGCACTGGTTGTTCTTTCCAATGACCATCTGCACAATTTCTTCCTGAATAACTTCCCGGCTCTGTGCATCGGCGTGGGTGAAAGCTATGAGAGCCCGATCGAGCATTGGTTGAAGGCCAAGCGGCGGGTGTTTGCCGGAAATCAGGCCTTTGGTGCCTATCTTCTGCAGGAGGCCCTGCAGGCGGATTTCGATCCTTCCTTCTCCATGGAAATGGTGCTGGATCACGGCTCGCTCACCCCGCTCGAACTTGCGGGGCTGGACCCGGATCTGCCGATCGTGCCGATCCTGTTCAATTGCGTGCAGCCGCCCATGCCAACCATGCGACGTTGCTACCAGTTCGGAAAATTCCTTGGCGATGCGATCCGCCGCTATGATGGCGTGGAGCGCGTGGCCATTCTGGCGACCGGCGGTATCAGCCACGATATTGCCACGCCGCGCATGGGCATGGTTAACTGCGAATTTGATGAAACCCTGCTCCAGCTTCTCGAAGCAGGCGATCCGGATGCCGTGGTCAAATATGCGACCGAGCAGGTCCACACAGCGGGCAATGGTGCAGAAGAGATCCGCATGTGGATGGCGGCGCTGGGGGCCGCTGGGGGCCTTCCCTTCCGGCGTGCCTATTATCGCGCCGTGAATGATTGGTACACCGGCATTGGTATCGGTCATTTCGGCCAGAGCGAACTCGCAGCCGCGACGGGCAACCATGGCTGAGAAACGCAAGGCGCTCATCATCGGCGGCGGTATTGCCGGCATGTCGGCAGGTATTGCACTTTGCGAGGCAGGCCTTGCCGTCGATCTCTGCGACCAGGACCCGCAATGGCGGGTCTATGGGGCGGGTATTACGATTACCGGCCCAACGCTTCGCGCCATGGGCAGGCTCGGCATTCTCGATGCGGTGCTTGAACATGGCTACACCGCCGATGGCATCGACATCTGCTCTGCCGATGGCAAGCCGCTGTTCAGCATCGATACGCGCAACGACGCCCTTGGCGATATTCCGACGGCCGGCGGTATCCTGCGGCCCACGCTTCATCGCATCATGTCCGAGCGCTTTCTGGCCCTGAACCCCACGGTCATGCTTGGCGTCACGGTGGAAGCAATCGAGTGGCATGGCGATCTTGCCACTGTGCGGTTGAGCAACGGTGCGTCTGCTGCCTACGATCTGCTGGTGGGGGCCGATGGCATCTATTCGCGAACCCGTCAGCAAATGTTCGAGACGGCGCCTTTGCCGCGCTATGCGGGGCAAATGTGCTGGCGCCTGATGATGGAGCGCCATCCCTCCATCGTGCGGCGCACCTTCTTTCTCGGTGGGCCTGCGAAGGTCGGTCTCAATCCGGTCGCGCCGGATCAGATGTACATGTTCTACCTTGAGGCCCAGCCAGAGCCGGTCTGGCGTAACGAGGCGGATCAGTATTTGGTGCTTCGTGAGTTGTTGCAGAGCTATGGCGGCATTCTGCGCGAGGTGGCGGAGGGTCTGCATGAGCGTTCCAACATCATCTGCCGGCCGCTGGAAACGGTTCTCGCCGGTGAAACCTGGGTTCGGTCGAACACGGTGCTGATTGGCGATGCCGCCCATGCCACGACGCCGCAGCTGGCATCCGGTGCCGGAATGGGCATTGAGGATGGCCTTGTGCTGGGCGAGGAAATAGCCCGCCAGTCACATGTTCCCACTGCGCTTCAAAGCTTCATGCAGCGCCGTTACGCGCGCTGCAAACTGGTGGTCGATTCCTCTCTGGAAATCAGCCGCCTGGAACGTGAACGCGCCGCCCCGCAAGCCCAGACGGCGGTGGTCGAAAAGGCGCTTGCCGCGCTGAATGAGGAGTTTTGAGCTTATGTTCGTTAGCGTCAACGATCACAATATTCATGTCGCGCTCCACGGTAACGCGCATGATCCGGCACTGGTTCTGCTGCATTCGCTCGGCACCTCGCATGAGGTGTGGCAGGAGCAGGTGCGCGCATTCAGCAGCACGCATTACGTCATCTGTCCGGATTTTCGTGGCCACGGCCTCAGCGATCTTTCCCGCACGCCTGTCACTATCGAAGTGCTAGCGGCGGATATAGTCGGCCTTTTATCGGAGCTTGGCGTGCAAAGCTTTCATCTGGCCGGTATTTCCATTGGCGGAATGGTTGCGCAATGCATGGCGGCCACGCTTGTGGAGCGTGTGCGCACATTGACCGTGTTCGATACCAGCATCGTCAGCCTTGCCCCGCAAATGTGGAACGACCGTGCGGCAAAGATCCGCGCCGATGGGCTGGCTTCTATCGCCGGTGGTGTTCTGGCGCGATGGATCACCCCGGCGGCGGTTGACACACCGCATGGCAAGGGGCTTGCCACCATGCTCGCCCGCATGTCTTCAGAAGGTTACGCTGCCGGTTGCGATGCACTTGCCATTGCCGATTGCCGTCAGCACGCCGCGCGCCTCACAATGCCGGTTTCGGTCGCCGTGGGTGAACTGGATGAAGCCACGCCGCCCACGGCGGGCAAGGCGCTGGCGGATGCCATTGCCGGTTCCCGGTTCACCATGATTGCAGGTGGCGCCCACATTCCACTTTTCGAGCGATCGGATGCCGTGAACGAGATCCTTGCGCAGTCAATCCGGCAGGCTTGAGTGCGCGAGGCAGGGCTTTGGACACGGGCAGCAGAGGGAGGAAACAATGACAATCGCAAAACCTGCATTGCGGATAGAGGACCGGCGCTTTCTGACAGGGCAGGGGCGATATGTCGATGACATCGCGCTGCCACGCCAATGTCATGCCGCCATGGTGCTGTCTCCACACGCGCATGCCGATATTGTGTCCATCGACACGAGTGAGGCCGAGGCAATGCCCGGCGTGCTGGCTGTTCTGACCGGGCATGACGTTGCGGCAGATGGGCTGGGCAGCGTGCCGCCATTCTTCATGCCTGAGCTTTGGGGCGGACCGCCAGGTTATGCAACCATGCGGCCTTTGCTGGTAATGGACCGGGTTCGCTTTGTCGGCGAGCGGGTGGCCATGGTCATTGCCGAAACGGCGGATCAGGCCCGCTCTGCGGCTGATGCGGTGATGGTGGATTATGCCGAGCGCCCCGCCGTGGTGGATGCGCAGGCGGCGCTAGACCCCAAAGCGCCCGTTCTGTGGGAGGATTGCCCCACCGGAAATCGATCCGTGACCCTGAAATTCGGCGATGCCGAGCAGACGGCAAAGGCTTTCGAGGCGGCACATGTCGTTGTTCAACGCCGTTTCGTCAGCGGCCGTGTTGCGCCGTTTTCGCTGGAGCCACGCGGCTGTATCGGTGACTACAATGCGGGCGAGGATCATTATACGCTGCATACCAGCTCGCAGGATCCGCACGGTTTTCGCCGTATCCTTGCATCGCTCGTCCTCAACATTCCGGAAGCGTCATTGCGGGTTATCTCACCCGATGTCGGCGGCGGCTTCGGTCTGAAGGCGCATATGCACCCTGAAGATGGGCTGGTTCTCTGGGCATCGCGGCGCGTGGGCCGGCCGGTCAAATGGATCGCGACACGCAGCGAAGCCATGCAGACGGATACGCAAGGACGGGGCCAGACGGCGCATGCCGAGATGGCGCTCGATGCTGCGGGCCGCATTCTGGGGCTTCGCGTTCGCGCCTATCACAATCTGGGCGCCTATTTCTGGGGCACCGCTACGCCGCCGCTTTTCTTTTCCATGCAGCTTCTGCCGGGCACCTACGTGATTCCCGCCGTCAATCTGGAAACCAATGCCGTCTTCACCAATATCGCGCCGCTCTCCGTCTACCGTGGAGCGGGTCGGCCTGAGGCGGCGTTTGTCATCGAACGGCTGATGGATGAGGCGGCCTCGACGCTGCGGCTCGATCCGCGTGAAATCCGGGCGCGCAATTACGTGTCTCCGGAGCAGATGCCCTATGCCAATGGGGCAGGGCTGACCTATGACAGTGGTGATTTTCCGCGCCTTGCCAATGAGTGCGCGGAGCTTGCCGATTGGGATGGCTTTGCCGCGCGCCGCGTAGCAAGCGAACGGGCGGGGCGTCTGCGGGGCCGTTCCATCACCTCCTATATCGAGGTGGCAGGCGTTATGAACGAGCGGATGGAGATCCGCTTTGATCCGTCCGGCACGCTGACGATTCTTGCCGGAACCCATTCGCACGGTCAGGGTCATGCCACCGTGTTCAGCCAGCTGGTGTCCGAATGGCTCTCCATTGACATGAAGGACATTCGCTATGTTCAGGGCGACACCGACAAGGTGCTGATCGGCCGAGGCACTTTTGCGGCCCGCAGCTCCATGCTGGGCGGCACTGCACTGCGCAAGGCGGCGGACGATCTCATTCTGAAGGCGTCAAAAATGGCCGCCGTTCTCCTGAAAGTGGAGGAAAGCGACATCGAGTTTGCCGATGGCCTGTTTCGCACGCGCAACTCCAACCAAACCATTTCGCTCAAGGAGGTTGCACGGTTCTTCTACCTGCCAGCCGGTCCCGTCATGCGCTTTTCACTGGGGCTTTACGGGGAGGGAACCTCGGCGGGCAAACCCGGCGCGCAGCCGAATTTTCCAAACGGCTGCCAGGTCTGCGAAGTCGAGGTGACGCCGGAAACGGGTGAGATCCACATCGATCGCTTCATATGTGTCGATGACGTGGGGCGAGCGCTCAACCCGATGATTTGTGAGGGGCAAATCCATGGCGGCTGTGCGCAGGGCATCGGTCAGGCGCTGTGCGAGGAGATGGTTTATGACGAGAGTGGGCAGCTTACCACCGGCTCGCTGATGGACTACTGCCTGCCGCGCGCAGAGCATATGCCGTTCATCCAATCCAAACTCATCGAAATTCCAAGCGCCACCAACGTGTTGGGTGTCAAGGGTATTGGCGAATCCGGAACCATTGGAACGCCTGCCGCTATCGTCAACGCCATTCTCGATGCCGTGCGCCCCCTCGGTGTCACCGATCTCCAGATGCCTGTGACCGCTGGCCGTCTTTGGGATGCGATCCATTCGGCTGCCAGCCAGCGCGATGAAATGAAAGGAAGACAATCATGAATCTTGAGGGAAGTTTCTTCGTACCCCGTCCGCGTGCGCAAGTCTGGGCGCTTATCAACGATCCCGAGGTTCTGCGCCAGGCCATTCCCGGCTGCCAGACGCTTGAGGCCGTCGATGACGGATATACGGCAACGGTTACGGTTTCCATTGGTCCGGTCAAGGCAAAGTTCAGCGGCCGGGTGCAGCTTCTCGATGTGCAGGCACCAGAAAGCTACCGTATCGCTGGTGAAGGAAATGGTGGAATAGCAGGCTTTGCCAAAGGCGGCGCCAATGTTCGCTTGCAAGAGCAGGACGATGGCACCATGGTACATTACGCGGTTGATGCAAGTGTGGGCGGAAAGCTCGCGCAGCTCGGTGGACGGTTGATCGAATCCACATCCCGCAAGCTATCCCAGCAATTCTTCGATCGCATTTCCGACATCGCCACAGCAGCGTGAGAGCGACCCCGGGAGGAGGAAAATCCATGTCTGACATTGAACTGTCCATCAATGGCAAAAGTGTCCGCCGCGCTGTTGAGGATCATCAGCTGCTGGTTTCCTTTCTGCGGGAGGATCTCGGGCTGACGGGCACCCATGTTGGCTGCGACACGACGCAGTGCGGCGCTTGCGTGGTTTCTGTGGATGGTGACACCGTGAAGTCCTGCACCATGCTTGCCGTGCAGGCGCATGGGAAAGCGGTAACGACCATCGAGGGCGTGTCAAATGGCGTGACACTTCATGCGGTACAAGATGCTTTTCACCGACATCATGCCCTGCAATGCGGTTATTGCACCGCTGGCCTGGTGATTACCGCCATTGACCTGATCGAACGCGAAGGCAGCCGGCTGACGCGTGAGACGGTGGCCCATGCGCTCAAAGGCAATCTGTGTCGTTGCACGGGTTACCAGAACATCATCACCGCCATTCTGGATGCTGCGGGCTGTCTCAGTGCGCCCGAGCAGGTGGCATAATGACAAGCGGAGAAAGAGAATGAGACCGTTCACCTATCACCGCCTTGTTTCCCATGAACACCGGCGGGCCATTCTGCAAAGCTGCGATGATGCAAAATATATCTCCGGCGGCATGACCCTTCTGCCGTCGATGAAGCTCGGTCTTACCTTGCCATCTGACCTTCTCGATGTAACGAGCCTTCCCGGCATGTGCGATGTTACGATTGAGGGGCGTCGGGTGAGCATCGGTGCCGCTGTCACACATGCCCGGATTGCCGAAGATGCCGCCCTGCGGGCCATCTGCCCGGCTATCTGCGATCTCGCCCGCCAGATCGGCGACCGGCATGTGCGCAATCGTGGCACGATTGGCGGCTCGGTCGCCAATAATGACCCGGCAGCCGATTACCCGGCGGCACTGGTGGCACTCGATGCGAGCATTCACACCGAAACCCGCTCCATCGCGGTGGCTGATTTTCTCTGCGGTATGTTTGAAACTGCGCTGGATGAGCATGAACTGGTGACCGCTATCAGCTTTGGGGCGCCAGACGCAGCGCGTTACGAAAAGTTTCCTCATCCGGCATCCGGCTATGCCATGGCGGGCGTATTCATCGCCCGCACCGGCGGCTTTTACCGGACAGGGATTACCGGGGCATCGGGTCAGGGGGCGTTTCGCTGCGAAGATATGGAGCGATTGCTGAACGCCGGTGCACCGGTGGAAGAGCTCGCCAGCCTTGGCTTTGATGATCTCGACATATTCGAGGATCGCTTCGGTTCGCGCGCCTACCGCGAAAACCTTATTCGGGTTCTTGCGCACAGGGCGGTCGTTCACCTGAAAAGCTGATGGAGAAAAAGGCCGCGGGACTGGCCGGCCCATTTGCCAGTCCATCATTTGTCATCGGGAGGGAGACAATATGACCAACAATGCAATTGCAGCCGCGCCGGGGAGTGGAGGGGTTCCCCTGTTGAAAGACACAAGCCGTCAGGCCATCGGCGCCACAACAGCGGCCACCGTGGGACTGGTGTTCGGCCCAAGCACCATTCTGCTGTTTTTGTTCGGTGTGTTCGTCGAACCTTTGTCGCGCACGTTTGGCTGGTCGAAACCATCGATTCTCTTTGCCGCAACCATCGTGTCTCTGATGATCATGGTAATTTCACCCATTCAGGGCTACCTGATCGATCGCTTCGGCACCCGGCCGATCGTTCTGGCATCAAGCGTTACGTTCGCGCTTGGTTTGGGCGGCATGTATTTTCTCTCCGGCAATGTTACCGGCTTCTACATCATGTATGCAGTCTTGCCGCTGCTGGGCATCGGTTTGTGGCCGGTCTCCTATCTGCGGGTGGTCAGCACCTGGTTTGAACGGCGGCTCGGCTTGGCTATCGGCATCGCCAATGGTGGTATTGGCCTGGGTGCGGCTCTGCTTCCACCGCTGATCACGTTTGCTATCCTCAACGGCTCGGTGCAATTGGCCTATGTCAGCCTCGGTATCATCGTGGCGCTCGTGGTGCTGCCCATCAATGTCCTATTTCTCCAGGAAGCGCCGGCCGCCATAGCTTCGGGTCGCCAACAGGCGGCTGGGGCGGGGGATGCGGCTGACTTCAGGGCGCTCGCCAAAACACGCGAATTCATCGTTCTGGCGCTCGCTTTTTTCCTGCTTGGCTTCGTCAATACCGGGCTCGTCACCAACCAGATCTCACTTTTGATCGATGGTGGCCTGACACCGCAAAACGCCGCCTTCGTGCAATCCGTCTTTGGTATCGCAGTCTTGCTCGGTCGCTTCCTCTCCGGCGTTCTTCTGGATTACCTGCCGGCAAAGCGTCTGATGAGCGCCGTCTGCATCGGCGGTGCGGCCGCGTGCCTCATCTATGCCTCCGGACCAGCAGGCGGTCTGGTCTTTGTCTCCGCCATCCTGATCGGCCTGGTCTATGGGGCGGAGTTCGATGTTTTGAGCTACATTATCAAGCGCAATTTCGGTCTGGCGGCGTTCGGTCGAATCTACGGCACCATCTTTGCGGTGTTTCAATTCGGCGCTGCACTTGGCGCAACGCTTCTTCCACTAAGCCGCGCGCATTTGCAGAGTTATGGGCCCGGGTTGGTGATTTATGCGGCAGCACTTCTGGCCAGCGGTGTCCTGTTTATCCTGCTGCGAAACAGGTCGACTGGCCAACGTTCAGTTCCAGAATAGAGCTTGGTTTGACCATACCCGATGAAGATGCCCTTTGGGTATGGTCGAGGCGGGACGCTCACGCCCTAAATAGTCGTTGCTATGGCGCAGCTTGATTGCCGTCACTACCGAGATGGCCCTGGCATCAGGACCCGCGCATTATGTGACCACGCATGTTCAGCAGAGTATCGAGGGCGCCCATTCAGGGTAAAGAAGAATAGGGGGCAAATCGCAGATCTGAAATCGTTCATCACATCGCGTCGAACAAGCTCCGGCTTCGACGCGATGCTCTCGCTGGGGAAGGGTTTTAGCTTCAAACGCGGCTGAATCGCCAATAATCAGAAGGATCTGCTTCCCGCATCTTCGGACCACCATAGCTTACCAAGACATGAAAATCCAAGCGGTCATCAGATATCGCGGCCCGCGAAACATTTTGCAACACGCTCCAGGCAGCTCTCCTCAAATTCCACGTAATTTGCCGATTTAGGGCTCTGGCGTCGCTTAAGGAAAGGCTGCCACGGCTCTCTTCGTCAGAGGATAGTTTTACTTGAGTTCAGCTATCATGTTATTCGTGCTGTCGGTTGGCAGTTAACCGTGAGAATGCGGCCGCTTTGAGCCAGATTGGCAGTTAACGGGGTCTGCCTGACTTTGTGTGGTTAACAGATCGTTAGCAGGCACTTCGCTATTGGCGGGCATGAGAACAAAATCAAAATGGTCGCCCGGTCCGGGCATCAAGGTGCAAGACGTCGTATCCAACGGCGATGGTAATTGGGCGGTGTCTGCTTGCGGACCATCTTCGGGCACATGTCCAGATTGCCGTAAACAGAGCAGAAATCGGCATGGCTGGTCGCACCGCAGTCTTCAGGACCTGCCGATCCAGGGTAATGAAGTGACGGTAAGGCTTCGGTTGAGCCGCTGGCGTTGCACATATCGGCAGTGCAAGCGGCAAACTTTCACCGACTCGATCCCGGAGATCGCATCGCCATACGCCCGCAGGACAACGAGGGTCGCGAAGCTAGTCGGCCTGCTGGGTCACGGCACGGGTGGACGCCCAGGAGAGCGCTTGATGAACCAGCTTGGGATACCGGTCAGCGACGACACCATCCTTCGGCACTTGAAGCGGAGTGCTTCACAGGCCGACGACGAACCTCCTGCACGGATCATTGGCATTGATGACTGGAGTTGGAGGAAATCGTGGCGCTACGGCACGATCATCGTTGATCTCGAGCGCCGAAAGGTCATGGACATTCTCGAAGATCGTAGCGTGGCAGCGTTTCACAATGGTTGAAGCGGCATCCCACCATTGAGGTGGTCAGCCGAGATCGATGCGGGCTTTACGCGCAGGCTGCTCGTGAAGGTGCCCCGCAAGCATCTCAGGTGGCTGACCGTTTTCATCTCTTCCAGAACCTGCGTCTTGCGATTGAGGAACAGATGAGCCTTTCCGGCCGAGCTACAGGCAGGGCACTGCTGCCAGACGAGGATATCGAGACTGATCATGACGATCGAGCTTTGCATGAGGAGGCTCCTGGAATGCTGTTGCGCAATCAGCTTCGACGGACACATAGGCAGTCCCGGAAGGAGGTGTTCGAGAAGGTGTACGCCTTGAGCAAAGAAGGCCTGACCTGCTCGGAGATTGCGGGTCGCACGGGATACGGCCGTCGCAGCATCGCGAAGTGGCTGACATTTGAAACGCCACCCGACCGACGCAGGGGAGCGTTACAGCCGACATCTCCCCTGTACTTCGAAGCCTTTCTCACCCAATGCTGGGAGGACGGCAATCGCCGTGGGCGGCATCTGTTTCATGACATCAAGTACCGCGGGTACACCGGCAGCTTTTCCAATCTTGAACGCCTCCTGGCAACCTGGCGGCGCGCCGAGAGGCCGGAAGCGGATGAGAGTGAGGCGGCGCCCTCTGGTAGTAGACTCACCGACGGCTCATATGACGATGCGCCTGTGCGTGATCCGCACACTGGTCATTTGATCTCACCGATTGTCGCCGCTACTCTTTGCATCAAGCCGCGCGGCGCGCTGACCAACAAGCAAGCAGGGAAGGTGGACGCCCTCAAACAGGGATCACAGACGTTCGCGATTTTGCGTAGCTTCTCCATGCGATTTCGCGGAATATTTCATAGCCGAAAGTCGGCGAGGCTCGAAGAATGGATTGATGATGCCATTCATTCTGGCCTCGTTTCCCTAGCCCGCTTTGCCCGCGTTCTTCGCCGCGATATCGACGCTGTCCGTAACGCCATCGACATGCCTTGGAGCAATGGTCAAGCGGAAGGTCAGATCAATCGACTGAAGACGATCAAGCGCGCCATGTATGGCCGAGCAGGTGTAGAGCTTCTCAGAGCGCGGATGATGCCCATCAAATTGGGCTGATCTCCACACAAAGTGAGGCAGACCCGGATTAAGTGCAAAGCGACACATGTCCGGACTGTAAGTGCTAACATGGAAGCGATCACATCGGGCGTGGGAGTTGGAACAACACCCGCAGCAAAGAACTCTTTGAAGTCCATAATTATGCATACGCTGCATCGGTCTTTCCGGCGGCTTAGATGCCCCACGACGAAAGCTGAAGGTTCGATCTAGTATTGCGCATGCACCTGCAGAGAGATCGGTTCTGGGTTATGTCCCGGCACCGGTAGATAGGGGTGATCGGCGTCTTGCTCGAAATAGAAGACCCCCCATGCGACATCGGAACAGAGCATCGCGGCGGTGGCAATATACCCACATATGTGCTAATGTGGGCTTACAGTTTAGGAGGACGTCAGATGAGCCGATTGACGATCGACATAACGGACCAACAACATCAAAGCCTCAAGGCGCTGGCCGCTTTACAAGGCAAGACAATCAAGCAGTACGCACTTGAGCGCCTCTTTCCCGGTGATATCGAGGGAGAACGGGCCTGGGAAGAATTAAAGACGTTGATGAACACGCGCATCAGTAACGCGCTCGCGGGAGAACTATCGACGAAAACCGTAGGTGAGATCCTCGACGAGGAGATTGCCGAGGGGCGCGTTTGACGGCCTACATCCTTACCGCAGAGGCTGAATCGGATCTACGATCGGTCATTCGGTACACACGTGCGCAATGGAGTGCCGCCCAAGTGCGCCACTACGTCTCGGCTTTGGAGCGAGGAATGGGGAACCTTGCCGTGGGCAAAGTTCCCTTCAAGGATATGAGTGCGCTCTATCCAGCGTTGCGGATGGCGCGATGCCAACATCACTACATCTTCTGTCTGCCTCAAGAGGATGCGCCCTCCCTCATTGTCGCAATTTTTCACGAACGAATGGATCTCATGAGGCGTTTGGCTGATCGTCTGAACGAATGATGTTTTGACGAAGGGAGATTGCCTGAGCGCGAGACCGATAAATCGTTGCAATCGAGTGGTCACAAAGAGGGTCGCCAGTTCTGATCCCTTCAAGGCGGAGGCGACTAACGCATTTCGGCGTGTCGCCAATGAACTAGAATAGGTCACCCGCTTCGTACACGGCGGCGTGGTACGCTTGGTCGCGGCGATGAGTTTGCCCACGGTGGCGGCGGATCGGATTCACGCGACAGGCCAAAGCCGGTCGTTCCGCGGGACATGTTCACGCCCGATCTTCATATCGATACGCTGAAGGTGAAGAGCCGGAATTTTCACTGAAAAAAGCTCAAACCGAGCGTGTTGAGGGAGCGCATGCACCACCAAAACCCCTTCAATCCTCAGGCGTAGCGACTTGGGATGCGGTGGCCATAGCTTTCGGCGTTGCTTTCGGAAAAGGGTGAGCTGGAACTGGAAGTGAAGCGAGGCGCGCTTCTGTCTCCGGCGAGACATGGCAGCGCAGACCTGAGACTGGCCCGATGCCGTACCGGGCAAAGTACGGCCTTATGAGGTCGAAGCCACGCTGGTCGCCTGACTGAAAGTGACGGAAAATCCAGTAGGCGATCAAATCCGCCATCTGAATCAGGCGCGATGCCTTTGAATCCAGAAAAAGCGGGACTTCAGCAAAGTTGCGAAGTTGGCCGTTGGCATGCCCCACGTGCTTAAACACATGAGAGAGGGTTTGGATTTTCTCCTCATAGTTGCTCTTGTCGAGGATGACCAAGCCGCGCTGGGGGTTCTTTTTCTTGTAAAGCGTCTTCAGATAGCCGTCAAAACACGAAGCCACCTCCTCGAAGCTCCGAGCCAGAATGTCGTTCGGAGAAAAGAGCCTCTTTTCGATGACGCAAGCGTAGACCTTCAACTGTAACTGCTTGTCTGCCAGTAGCGACAAGATATCGACGACGGCTTGAACTCTGTCGTTGGGAGGCACACCTTTCCAGGTACCGTTGCCCGAGCGCATTGGGTTTCCATGGAACTCGATTTCTCGAGGATTGGTTGAGCTAAAGCGCGCCGCTACAGGATCTATCTGGGCTTCCAGCCAATGCGTTTGGCGCTCGAATATGCTAAAGCCTGCAAGGACAAAGAAGTCGGAGCTTGGATCATGCGAGTGACCAGACTCGTCGAGATATAGTAGATGCAACGAATCCCCCTGGAACGAAAAAGCGGACCGCATGCGGTCCGCTCCAATTCGGTAAGCCGAGTGAAACAATCGTTCAACGCACCGACGGATCAGCGCTCTCGACTATGCTCAATATATATCGGTTACGTGTCGGCTTTTCAAGAGGCGGCTCCGGATGGCTCACAATCGCGAACGTCCAGCATTCGCGGCCTCAGGTCGTCTGTGAACCGCCTGCAGCAGTTATGGGCATCGACTCTGACCTGATGACCGGAGCGAAAAGAAGGTAGCGTCAGGTATCGAGGGGTACAACAAGATCCGCATCAGCACGATCGTTGTTTATCGGAGGCAGGCCCATGGAGGCGTCCCAATCCCGCTCTTGATGGATGGCTTCCTGGTCCGGCCCCGGATCTCCGTCGATCAACCCGCTGACGGGGTCCGCTAGCAAGCTGCGGCCGCTTCGGCTTTGCCTTCGCGGTGATCGCGACCGGTTCCGGACACTGACGGGAGCCATCGAGCGGGAATGGCCCGCTCCAAAGATGGAGCCTCAGATGAACACCGATCTTTCTCTTGCGCAAAACCACGCCTTCCAGCTTTCCCGCACCCTGATGGTTCCGGTCACACTGTTCAGGTCCGGCGACGAGTTCGGCGTTCTGCCGAGCGACGAACTCGACGATGAAGACGATCTGGAGATCGTGCATGAATTCCATCCCTGGCCGGCTCATTGAGCCGGCATTTTCCTCTCCTTGATGCCGCTTGCGCGCGGCAGGCGACAAGGGAAGCTTCGCCGCGCCTTGGCACCGACGGGAGGTGCCAAGCTGCAGATCAGCAGGTTGCCATGGCGCGCCCTTGCCTCCTTTGCTCTTCGCGGACCGCCGGGAACGGTCCCGCAAATTGCGGGAAGAATGGATCTGGAGAGAAGGGCGGCGCCAAGAGCGCCGGGAAAATAATGGAGAAACAGAAACTGGAAGAACTTCGGGACCGTGTCCCGTGCGCAGCCGTGTTGGAACAGGCCGGCTTTTCCATCGATGTCAAGGAGAGCACCCGCAAGGCAGTAAAATACCGGCGCAGTGCGGAAATCGTCATCGTCATCCATGAGGGGCGGGGATGGTTCGATCCACTGTCCGACGCGAAGGGCGATGTCTTCGGTCTCGCGGAGCATCTGGACGGCGTGACCTTCGTCCATGCGCTCGACCGGGTGGCCGCTCTTGTCGGCATCGTCGCCAGGGATCCTGCCTGGTCTCGACCGGCCGGAAAGCCCGCTCACAGCAGTTCCGTCTCTGAACGCTGGGCAAGACGACAGTGCGCGGTCCCTCCATCCTTCCCGAAACAGTGATCTACGATCCTGACCTCACATATGGGCTTCCGGTCGCGATGAGCATCACATCCGGCCTGAACGCAATCGCTCATGCCGTAGAAGGGCTCTATGCACAGGACCGGAACCCGATTGCATCGATGTTGGCGCTCGAAGGTATCCGAGCCCTGAAGCTGGCGCTTCCAGCCATCGCCGCAAACCCGGATAATGCTACGGCACGCTCGAATGCGCTCTATGGCTCCTGGCTCTGCGGCACCGTGCTCGGAATGGTCGGAATGGCCCTTCATCACAAGATCTGCCACACGCTCGGCGGCAGTTTCGATCTACCGCATGCGGAAACACACGCAGTGATGCTGCCGCACACCGTCGCCTACACCGAAAAGGCCGTACCGGATCTGCTGGCGCCGGTGGCCCAGCTATTCGATGCGCACACCACAGGCGAAGCCCTGTACGACTTTTCTGCCGCGTTGGGGGCGCCCATGAGCCTCAAGGCGCTTGGCCTCTCATTGGACGATCTCGACCGCGCCGCGGAGCTCGCCACCACCAATCCCTATTGGAACCCACGGCCCGTGGAGAGGCAGGCGATCCGCGATCTGCTGCAACGCGCATGGAGCGGTTCACGACCAGACTAAATCGCAAGAAACGGGAGGAGAATGCGATGATTACCAGACGGACACTACTTAAAACGACCGCAGCCGCCTACGCTGCCGGTTTCGCCATGCCGGCCCTTGCCGGAAGCGCCAGGATCAAGGTCGGCTACGTGACTCCTCAGTCCGGCCCGCTTTCGGCTTTTGCCGAGGCCGACAAATACATGGTTGCCAGGTTCCTCGACAGCGCCAAGGCCCTCGGCCTCGACGTGGAGGTGATCGTCAAGGACAGCCAGTCCAATCCGAACCGGGCGGCCGAAGTCGTCAAGGAACTGATAAGCCGCGACGAAGTGAACCTCATTCTGGTCGCCTCCACGCCGGAGACCACCAATCCGGTCTGCGCCATTGCCGAAAGCGAAGAGGTGCCGGTCATTTCTTCCGTCGCTCCGTGGCAGCCCTGGTTCATCGGGCAGCAGGGAAATCCCGCCGACCCCGCGAGCTGGCAGGAGTTCGACTACGCCTATCACTTCTTCTGGGGCCTTGAGGACAATGTTTCGGTCTTCCTGAACATGTGGAAGAGCCTCGACACCAACAAGCAGGTCGGAGCCCTCTGGCCGAACGATGGCGACGGCAATGCCTGGGCATCCGAGGTCGGCATGCCGCCGGCGGCAAAGACGGCGGGATACAATCTGACCGACCCCGGCCGCTACCAGAACCTGACGGACGACTTCAGCGCCCAGATCAACGCGTTCAAGCAGGCCGGCTGCGATATCGTCACCGGCATTCCGATCCCGCCGGATTTCACCACATTCTGGACGCAGTCGGCTCAGCAGGGCTTCAAGCCGAAGATCGTATCGATTGCAAAGGCGCTCCTTTTCCCCGAAAGCGTCGCAGCACTGGGCGATTTGGGGCACAATCTGACGGCGGAGATCTACTGGTCACCGGCTTTTCCATATAAGTCCTCGCTGACCGGCGAGAGTGCGGCCGAATTGGCCAATGCCTTCTCGAAATCGGCAAAGCGCCAGTGGACGCAGCCCGTCGGCTTCACTCATGCGTTGTTCGAACTCGCCGCCGACGTCCTGAAGCGCGCCTCCGACCCCACCGACAGCGAGGCGCTGGTGAATGCCATTTCCGGGACCAATCTCGATACCGTGGTCGGTAACATTCGGTGGGGCAAGGACAACGTTCCTCCCTTCGCTCGCAAGAATGTCGCCAAGACACCACTGGTCGGCGGGCAGTGGCGTCGCAAGAGCGACGGAACCTTCGATCTCGTCATCGTGGAAAACGCCAATGCGCCGGAGATCCCACTCGGGGGCACGCTGGAGCTTCTTGGCTGAGGCACGGACCGGTCGGCGCGGTGTGCGTCGGCCGGGTCTCTTCACGATGTCTGACAATCCATTGGAGCGAACATGTCGATACTATCTCTTAAAGCCGTATCGAAGTCTTTCGGCGCCCTGAAGGTGACGGATGACGTCAGCTTCGATCTGGGCAGCGGTGAAGCCCTTGGCATCATCGGCCCGAATGGCGCGGGCAAATCCACGCTCTTCAATCTCATCACGGGCAATTTCCCGGTCGACAAGGGCCAGATATTTCTCGACGGTCTCGATGTCACCCGCGAGAGCGCGATGATGCGCTGCGCAAGCGGCATCGGCCGATCGTTCCAGATACCTCAACCGTTCGGCCGACTTTCCGTCTACGAGAACCTTCTGGTCGCCGCCCGATTCGGAGGAACCGTCCCGGCGACTGAGGCGCCTGACTTCTGCATGGACATCCTCGAGCGTACGCGCCTGGCGACGCTAGCGAACAGGGAGGCTGGAGGATTGCCACTGCTTCAGCGCAAGCGCCTCGAACTGGCGCGCGCGATGGCGACCAGACCACGTGTTATCCTGCTCGACGAAATCGCAGGCGGACTGACCGAGGCGGAGTGTCGGGAGCTGGTCGATACCATCCGCGAAATCCACGCCGGAGGCACGGCGATCATCTGGATCGAACACGTCCTCCACGCTCTCAACAGCGTCGTCGAACGCCTGATAGTGCTGAATTTTGGTCAGGTCCTCATGGCTGGCCCGCCGGAAGAAGTGATGGCGTCGCGTGCGGTTCAGGAAATCTATCTGGGGATCGAGGCATGAGCGGACACCTTCTCGAAATCGGTGGCCTGACGGCCTTCTATAGCGACTTTCAGGCCTTGTTCGGCATCGACATGTATCTTGATACGGGTGAAACGGTTGCGATGATCGGCGCGAACGGTGCGGGGAAAAGCACCCTGATGCGCGCGCTTACCGGGATCATTAGGGTCGGGTCCGGCAATGTCATGCTGGATGGATCGCGCATCGATCATCTCGATGCCCCGGACATTCTTCTCAAAGGTGTCGCCACGGTACCGGAGGGGCGACGTCTCTTTCCCTCGTTGACCGTCGAGGAAAACCTGCTGATCGGCGCCCATGCCCGCAAGGGGGATGGGCCGTGGAACCTGCAGAGCCTCTACGAGCTGTTTCCGATTCTTGCCGAACGCCGGCACAGCCCGGGCACGGCGCTGTCTGGGGGACAACAGCAGATGGTCGCCATCGGCCGTGCGCTGATGAGCAATCCCCGGGTGCTGCTTTGCGACGAGCTCTCCCTCGGTCTGGCACCCGTCATCATCAAGGACATCTATGCCGCGGTACCGAGGATCAAGGCGGCCGGAACCTCCATCGTGGTCGTCGAGCAGGACATCGGTCAGGCGCTGAAGGTCGCGGACCGCGTCTACTGCATGGCGGAAGGGCGAATCACGCTTAAGGGACGCCCCGCAGACCTGTCGCGCGAGGCCATCCATGACGCCTATTTCGGAGTTCAGGCATGATAACCCTCGATACCATCATGCAGGGCATCCTGCTCGGCGGGCTCTATGCCCTGTTCGCCGCCGGTCTCAGCCTTGTCTTCGGCATCATGCGTCTGGTCAATCTCGCCCATGGCGATCTGATTGTCCTCTCGGCATATCTCATTCTCGTCATTGCGAGTGCGTTCGGATTGCATCCGTTCCTCGCCGTTCTCGTGGCCGCGCCCGTGATGTTTGCCGCCGGGTGGCTGCTGCAGACCCATGTGCTCAACAGTGTGCTCGGCGACAACCTGCTGCCGCCATTGCTGGTGACGTTCGGCCTATCGGTGGTCATCCAGAACGGATTGCTGGAGGGTTTCTCGGCGAATAGCCAAAAGCTCTCTGCGGGGTCCATCGAGACGCAATCGTTGCAACTAGGCTCGCTGTCGCTCGGCATCATGCCACTTCTCACACTCGCCACCGCCGTGCTTGTCATCTTCGCGCTGAACAGGCTCTTCTACACCACCGCGCTAGGCCGCGCCTTCCGTGCGACATCGGATGATACAGTGACCGCACGCCTGATGGGAATTCGGCCGAACAGGATCTTCGCCATCGCGACCGGGCTTTCACTCGTCGTATCCTGCATCGCGGCCGTCTATCTCGGCACGCGGGCGAACTTCGACCCCTCGATCGGACCCGCGCGCCTGCTTTACGCCTTCGAGGCCGTCATCATTGGTGGTCTCGGCAGTCTCTGGGGAACGCTTGCCGGCGGCATCGTCATCGGTCTGGCCCAGGCGATCGGCGCGGCGGTGAACCCCGAGTGGCAAATTCTCGCTGGCCACCTCGCCTTCGTCGCCGTTCTTCTTGTCAGCCCCCGCGGCCTCTTTCCCCGCGCAAACGATTGAGGCCAGAAGCCATGAACAATCCTTGTCACACTCTTTCGCGAGTGGCAGCAACGCTCCTGTCCCTCATCACTATCGGAGCCCTGTTCGCAGTTCCCTTCTTCGCGCCACGCGCCATCGTCCAGGATCTGTTCGGTGTATTGACGCTGCTCGTCCTCGCCCTGAACTGGAACATGCTCGCGGGGTTTGCCGGCCTCGTCTCCGTCGGGCAGCAGGCTTTCGTCGGCATCGGCGCCTATGCGATGTTCGCGGCCGTCATCCTGTGGGGGCTCGACCCCATGGTGGGGATACTCATCGGCGGTCTGGCCGCGACCCTGTTCGCCATACCGATGGCCTTCTTCACCTTTCGCCTCAACGGCGCCTATTTCGCCATCGGCACCTGGGTCGTCGCCGACATCTCGCGCCTGACGGCGGGACAATGGATGGCTCTAGGGGGCGGAACCGGCACATCGCTGCCCAAAGGCACGGCGAGGGACATGTTCGGTGTCGAGGCTATCAAGGAGGTGCTTGACGTCAGCTCTGCCGCCGCTGCCGACGCACTTACATATTGGGTTGCGCTGACGCTCACACTCCTTCTGCTTGTTGCCTCCTACCTTTTCCTAAGGTCTCGTATGGGATTGGGCCTTCAGGCCATCCGCGACAATGCCAATGCGGCTCGGTCGGTCGGAGTTGACCCGGTGCGCATCAAGGTGGCGGTGTTCATTTTCACGGCCCTAGGAACCGGCCTGTGTGGTGCGCTGATGTTCATGCAAATCACGCGTGTCACGCCGGATGCGGCCTTCTCCGTGATCGACTGGACCGCGTTCGTGATCTTCGTCGTCGTCATCGGAGGGATAGGAACATTGCCCGGGCCGATCATTGGCGTCGCCGTCTTCTACTGCCTCCAGCGGCTGATGGCCGACTATGGCACGGCCTACCTGATCGTCCTCGGCCTTCTTGGCATCCCCATCATGCTTTTTGCGCGCCGCGGCCTCTGGGGCACGTTCGTCGACCGAACGGGCCTTGAGATCCTACCGCTCCGCCATCTCGCGCCACCCAGACGCTGCTCTGAAGACGTCTCTCGACTGGCAGCCAGCCAGCCAGCGAATGGCATGGAAAACCGCCGATCCGTTACATCTATATAGGAGCAAATTCTCATGAGTGACTATTTTACCGAAGCAGGCTCGGTCGAGGCTGTAAACGCGCGCATTGGGCCCGGCACCAGCCCGCGCCTTGCCGAAATTATGGCGTGTCTCGTCAAACATCTTCATGCCTTTACCAAGGAAATTCAGCTGACGCAGGAGGAATGGGAAACCGGCGTCGATTTCCTGACAAAGACCGGTCAGATCTGCAGCCAGGAACGGCAGGAGTTCATCCTACTGTCCGATACGCTTGGCCTTTCTATGCTGGTCGATGCCATTAACAATCGCCGGCCGGAGGGGGCAACGGAGAACACGGTCTTGGGACCGTTTCATGTCGACGGCCCACCAGTCCGGTCCATGGGCGATTGCATCTCGCTCGATGGCAAGGGTGACAGCTGCCTTTTTGAAGGAAGCGTTCTCGATCTCGACGGTAATCCAATCGAGGGCGCTCGCATCGATGTCTGGTCAGACAATGCCGACGGATTCTACGATGTCCAGCAGCCCGACATCCAACCAAAATGGAACAATCGCGGCCTTTTCATCACCAAAGCTGACGGTCGCTACAGTTTCGTTGGGATCAAACCGGTTTCGTACCCTATTCCTGATGACGGACCGGTTGGCCAGATGTTGGGTCATCTCGGGCGCCATCCCTATCGCCCGGCCCACATGCATTACATTGTCACGGCGGACGGATATCAAAAGCTCGTCACGCACACCTTCGTCGGCGATGACCCGTATCTCGAATCCGACACCGTTTTCGGGGTGAAGAACACCCTTGTGGCCCCCTATGAACGCCTCAGCGGAGCGGAGACGCTCTGGCGTTCGCCATTCGACTTCATACTCTGCCCCATTTCGAGGTGACCCATGCCCAACATGAAAATCTATATCGACGAAATGCTTCCTGAAACGTCTGTTCTGTCTCTCAGGTCCGCGCTGGTGCCGATCCGGGAAATGCTCTGTGCCGAGCTGAAGGTCGACAAGAGTGCGTGCCAGTTCGCGATCCTGAAGGTCACGGCGCTCGAAGTTCAGCCGCGCGTGAACGTCGAACTGATGATCCTGCCCAAACCTGACCGGACGCAGGAAACAGTCAGTGAAGTTTGCGGCAAGCTGCGCGCGATGGTTTCGGAGGCCTCCGGCCATCATGTCGCCGTTCGCGCTGCTGCGCTCGACCCGCAGACATATGTCGCACTGAAATAAGCCTGATCCCCTATTGGGGGTGGCCACCGATTATTTGGTTGCCCCCGTAGAGGCCTGGCAAAAAACAGATTTCGGTCTTTCGCAGGCGAATATTCGGTTGAGGATGGCCACGCCGATCACGGTTTCAGTCTGTTGAGCGAGGTATCACCAAGCGCGGAGCCGCGGATCGATGACGCCCTCGTATCGACCCATCACGGTTTCAACCAAAGCTCGGTTGCCATAGCCGGTCGACGTCGGTGATTTCAGCCGACCACCTGCCTGCCTGGGTCCGATGTGATCGTCTCTCTGGAAGCATGCTTGCGCGTTGGGTAGTTCAATGGAGCTCGACCGCAGCGGAATGACGCCCTTGCTTCTGCACTGTGACGCAGAACGCCGTCGTAGGTCGGAGTACCACTATGGGTGCCATCGGCAGTGAATTGGCTGATTTCATCATCCACCTGACACAGCAATGGCTGCATTTGCGAGGTGTCGCCGGCTTCCTGATCTGTAAGAATATGGGCAATGACCTCGCCACTGTCTGCTTCAACGAAAACTTTCAGGAAACACAATGTCCTGATCAACGAGAACGTTGAACTTGTAGCCAGGCCGGATTTCGAGCGTTGGCTGGACGTTGAGGTTTCGGCTGATCGTCTGCTCGGCAGCCCTTCCGAAGCTTTCCGCGAAATTCCGCCTTGCCGCATCTGATGCCGTATCCTGCGTGGCAAGCGTCGAACTTTCGGGTATGGACGCATCGATCCCGGTTCCAATCAGCGCGATCAGCGCCGCCGAGCCGAATGTTCTCCAATAATGGTTGTTCACCTTGTCCTGGAAACCGCCATAGCCTTGCGCATCTGTTCCTGCCATGCCTCCGATCTGCAGCGTGGATCCATCGGGGAAGATGATATCCGTCCAGACCACAAGCACGCGGCTCTGACCGAACGACACCTTGCTGTCGTAGCGCCCGAACAGCTTCGCTCCTTGCGGGATCAGCAGGCGATGCCCAGTCGCGCTGTCGTAAACGTTCTGACTGACCTGGGCTGTGATCCGACCGGGCAGGTCCGAATTGATGCCTGATATGAGCGTCGCCGGAATGACCGAACCGCGCTTGAGTTCATACGGCGACTGCTGTGGCACGACGCGATTTGGGAGATATCCGAGTTCCTTGAGATCGGCGTTGAAAAAGTCCTCTTTGGAGTTCTGCCCGTTCGGATCGACATTCTGCCCGCCGAGACCAGCCCGCAACGCGGCGGCGTAAAGATCTGAGCTGGCGCCGGCGGTTGTCGACGGCGAAGTGTTTGTCGTCGTTCCGGTGGTCTCGTCTGTCCGCGCCGCCAGCTTGCTGCGATCTATCGCGAGCGGGGCGTCGTAGGCCGCATCATTCGCCTGCAGCCGGGCCATGCGTTGTCGGTGCCGCTCACGCAGATATTGCTCCCTCTGCTCGCGCTCAAGCCGTGCACGCCAGACCTCTTCGTTTTCCAGTTCCTGCCCGCGCTGCTGTTCCTGGTTTTGTCCCGGCTGCGGCGTGAAGGGATTGTTCGCCTTCTCTTCCTGTTTGGTCTCGACAGGAGTCGGCTGGAACGTCGTCTGCTGTTGTGGCTCGCCGATGATGCCGTCCGTCACGCCGCGCTTGATCTGGTCGGCGAAGGTTGAAGCCGGATTGCCCGAGCTCGTTTCCGGACCGCTGTCCTTCCCGAAATAGAGTCCACGGGAGGAAAGCCCGTAGAAAATCACGCCCAGGAAAGCGATGACCAGCACGATCACCACGATAATCGGCAGGCGATTGATCCGCTTGATGCCGGATTCCGCTTCGGCATTTGCAGCGCCGCCAAGTTGCAAGGATTGGACCATGATGCTTCCCTTCAGCCACGTCGCATCAGCGAGAGCGCGCTAGCCGGCGCAGCACCGCTGGCAGTCACGGTGTAGGCCCGGCCGAGCTCGACGCTATCGGTCGAAAGACGCGCCAGCACTTGTCCGTCGAAGAGCACGATCACATAGGCGAGCGGGATGATCTTCGTTCCGTCGTCCGTCTTCTGGTCGGTGACAACGGCATAACCCCAGCCTTTCAGTGCCGCCTCTAAGGCCTGCCCGAAGGGTGACGCATCTGCCTTCAGCGCAACCGTCGCCTTGCCGGGTCCGATCTGCTCGGCAAGCCGGCTGACCAAATCGCCGGCAATGGCGCTTGCAGCCGGGCCGGAGATTTCCGGCGGTGCGTTGCTGGCGACAAGACCGTCAGTCCCTATCGACTGGCATCCGGAGAGGAGGATGGCGAAGGTGCAGGCTGCGGCGAGGCCGCGGATGGTGCGTAGGAGGAGATTGTTGGCAAAGTTTCGCATCACCGCCCTCCCCTTCTGATCTTCACCTTCTCCTGTTTCCAGCCGACGCCCGAGACCAGCAGCGCACGATCGACATGATAATCGACCACCATCATGTCGCCCTTCATTCGGTAGTTGACGATGCGGTTCTGGCCGCCGGATGTGACGAAGAGCACCGGCGCATCCTGGCCGGAGATCGAGCGCGGGAACTGGATGTAGGTTTTCAGGCCATCGGAATAGACCCGTGTCGGCCGCCAGGTGGCCCTGCCTGAGACCGAATATGAGAAGTTCAACTGCTCGGCCGGCACGCCGGCGCCGGGGATCGTGCTTGCCTCGAGCCGGGAATTGATATCGGCGAGCTTGGCAGCAACATCCTCCGGATATTCGAAACCGACACGGGCCATGTATTGGCTCGAATGCGACTTGAGCTGGATATGGTAGGTCCGCCGCGAGGTCGTCACCACCATCGAGGTGACGAGGCCTGGCTCCGACGGCTTGACGATCAGGTGGATCGCCTGGCCACCGGCCGTCCCAGATGTGGCAGGTTCGACCTTCCAGCGTACAGTGTCGCCAACCAACACGTCGCGAACGACCTCGCCGGCCTGAAGCTCGATGTCGCAGACCTGCAGCGGTGAGCAGACGACCGACGGCTGAACCTCGCCATAGAGAAAGATCACCTTGCCGTCGGCTCCTTTGGTCACGAGACCGCGCGATCCGCGCCACTGGGTGGAAATCCCCATGCCCTTCGCCTCGTTGGCGGTCACACCATCGGCAGCAAAAGCATAAAAAGGAGCCAAGATCGAAGGCGCCAGCACCGCCGAAGTGATGGCGCCGGCAGTCAATGTGGCCCGTAGTTTTCTGTGACGGATATTCATGTTCGGGGCCATGCCTTTCAAAGCTGCGCTGTCCAGTCGAAGTCCCTGACATAGAGACCGATGGGGTTGAGACGGATGACGCCCTCGTCCTGCGGCGGTGTAAGGGTAACGGTGGCGATGCCGCGAAAGCGTCGGGTGGCTGTCTCCTTGCCGCGGCGATCGCGCTCGAACTCGGTCCAATCGACCTGATAGGACTGGTTCGAGAGCGCGACGATATTGTTGACCTCGACAGCGACCGTGGCGGCCTTCGCCTTCTCGAAGGGCGAATTGGAGCGGAACCAGGCATTGACCTTCTCTGTCGCCGGATCCGAGGTCCGGAGCAGGCCGTAGGTCCGGTCGATATATTGCTTTTGCACCACCGCATCCGGCGTCACGCTCCGGAAATTCGAGACGAAGCTGCCGAGCGTGGCGCGCACCACACGCGGATCGGCATATTCGATCTGCTGCGGGAAGCCGGCATCGGAGGCCGTTCCGAGCTTGTCGACCTCGACGATATAGGGAACGAGTTTCACCTGCGTGCTTTGGTAGAGCGCGTAAGTGAAGCCGATCACTGCCATCACCATGCCGGTGACGCCGACGATGCGCCAGGCTGCGGCCGCCTTCACATAGGAACCATAGCGCTCGTTCCACTCGTTGCGTGCTGCGAGGTAGGGATTGGCAATAGGGGGATTATCTGGCGGATTGCGTCCGGCCATGGGGATCAGCCTCCAGCTACTTGTTCTCGTTGATGGGTGGGGGCGGAGGCGGCGGTGTTGGTCGGCCCGACTGACGCGTCTGGTCGAGCTTGGCGTTGGCAAGGCCAAGCAGCGATCCGGCATAGGCGCCGGGTGAGGCGATCGCCTTCTCCTTGGCTGCCGATCCGGCAGCCCATCCAGCACTTCCAATGCCGGACGCCATGCCGCGAAGTGCCGCGCCCGCCATCGACGAGCCCCCGGCCCTCGCCAAGCTTGCCGTCTGCGCCCCTTTCGTCGCAGCACTCGCGCCGAGGAACGCGCCGCCGGCTGCGAAGGTCGCGGCCTGGCCGCCGTGGCGGATCGCTTCCATGCCGCCGGCGATGGAGGCGCCTTGGACCACGCCCTGCAGGATCGGCGGGACATACATGGCGATGACGAAGACCACCACCGAGATGCCGGCGATCGCAAGCGTGGTGATGAACTGCTCGGAGGTCGCCGTCGGCGCCTCGGCGAGCCCCAGCAGAATGTCGGAGCCGATCTTGGCGATCATTACCAGCGCCATCAGTTTCATGCCGACGGAGAAGGCGTAGACCAGATATTTGACCGCGAAATCCTTGGTGAAGGACGAGCCGCCGAGACCGAGCATGATCATGCCGGCGAGCAGGCCGACATACATCTCGACCATGACGGCGACGAAAATCGCGGCGACCAACGAGAAGCATACGACGACCACGACCATGGCAAAGACTGCGGCGATCGCCAGAGCATTGTCCTCCCACAGACCAAACTTCGCCTGTTCGGACATCTTCGTCGCGACCCGGATGCCCGCGTCGAAGATGTTTGCGGGTGAGGCCGAGCCGCCGCCGGCGCCGATGTGGTAGAGGCTGTCGACAACGGCCTTGGCGAAGGACGGTCCCTGGTCGAGGATGAAGGCGAAGAGGCCGATGAACATGATCCGCCGGACGAGCTCGGCGAACCAGCTGTCGAGCGAGGCGGCGTTGATCGCCAGCCACACCGCGGCGATCCCGACCTCGATGCCAGCCAGGATCCAGAACAGCGAACGCGCCGCGTTCATCACTGTCGTCTCCCAGCCCTTGGCGGCCGTGACGACGGAGTTTTCGAGCGTCGTCAGGACCGAGCCCTGCTGTGCGAATGCGGGTGCACTCGCCAACAGGACGAGCCCAGTTGCAATGAACACGAGCTCCAGCTTCCGGGAGGGACGGACGATCACCATCGCGGCTTCATCTCCTGGCCGCCACGGACGTTGCGGTCCGGATCGCCACCGAAGAACTTTTCGCGATGCTCGCTGCGTTCGGTATCCGAAGCGGGTAGTGTAGCGGCCGCGCCTGATCCGGACACGGGCGCCGGACGCGGCTGGACCACGATCCAGGTGACGACGCCGGCACTGAGCGCGGCGATCCCCGCCAATGCGAGGATGATGACCAGACGCGGGCTCACCAGCGGGGCTCCATCATCTGACCGCCGCGGATGTCACGTTCGGTTGCGCTGAAGAACTGTTCGCGACGGGCCTGCGCGAGATCCTTTTGCGCCTGTTCGGACTGGAACCACGTGCCCATCATGGTCATCTGCTGGGAGACGAGACCGCGCAGCTTCTGCATCTGCGCGACCTGCTGTGCAGCGATCTGATGCCCGACCTGCAGCGCCTTCATCTGTCCGTCCGCCGATTCCGACATCGAGCGCAGCGACGACATCGTGCCTTCCTCGCTCGAAAACTGGTCAGCCGTGAGATTGGCGGCTTTCAGCGTACCGGCGATCGTGTCGCGGTTCGTGTCGGACCAGTTCTGGTAGGTCGTGGAAAAGCTCGCGCCATCTGGCAGATTGCTCTTCATCTCGGCAAAACTCTGGAAACGCTGCTTGAGCACGTCATCGATATTGCCCATCGAGAAGGCGACGCCCTGTCCTTGCGCGACCACGTTTTGAAGGCTCTTCAGGTCGTTTTCGACCTGGCCCCAGATGTGGTTCGGAAGCTGGGCCGTGTTCTGCAGGAGATTGTTGTAAATGTTCAGCTGGTTCTGGATCTGCTCGGCAAGCTGGGAGATCTGGGTGATCTGGTTGTTCACCTGCTCAGCCGATTTGCCGACCAGCGAAACGAGCTCGGCATTGTTGGCGAGCTGTGTCCATTCGGTCGCCTGCCCGGTGACGCCGCCGGCATTGGCAAGAACCGGTAGATTGGCGGAAAGCATGATGGCCGAGATAATTGTGGCATGCGCCACCTTACTTGGCCGGGAAGAGTGTTTCGGCATGGGCGATCCCCCTTTGCTGGAGCCAAGGACAAGGCCATGCGGCCCCGTGTTCGGAATGCAGGGCGCGAATGCGCTTCAGATCTTCCTTGCCGGACGCGCCGACGAAGGAGAGCGCGACGGGCCCGAGCGCCATGTCGAAGAGCCTGCGGCCCTCGGGCGAGACGACGTAGTATTCGCGCTTTGGAAGCGCCGTCGCGACGATCTCGATCTGCCGTTCGTTGAAGCCGATGCGCTCATAGAACTCTCGCGTGCCGGGCTCCCGCGCAGCTCCATTCGGCAGGCAGATCTTGGTCGGGCAACTCTCCTTCAGTACATCGATGATGCCGGAGCGCTCGGCGTCCGAGATCGATTGGGTGGCGAGCACGACGGCGCAATTGGCCTTGCGTAAGACCTTCAGCCATTCGCGGATCTTGTCGCGGAAGACGGGATGGCCGAGCATCAGCCAGGCCTCATCGAGGATGATCAGGCTGGGTGCACCGGTCAGGCGTTTCTCGATGCGACGGAAGAGGTAAGTCAGCACCGGGACGAGATTGCGCTCGCCCATGTTCATCAGTTCCTCGATCTCGAAGCACTGGAACGCACCGAGCGCCAGTCCGTCCTCCTCGGCATCGAGAAGCTGCCCCATCGGACCGTCCACGGTGTAGTGGTGCAGAGCGTCCTTGATCTCGCGCATCTGGACGCCGGATACAAAGTCGGAGAGCGACCGGCCGCGCGATTCCGCCATCAGCCCGATCTGCCGGGAGATGGCGTTGCGATAGTCTGGTGTGATGGTCACACCCTGCAGCGCCACCAGGGTCTCGATCCATTCCGACGCCCAGGCGCGGTCGCCATCGGTCGAAAGATCGGCGAGCGGGCAGAAGGCCAGTCCCCTCCCCTCGCCTTCCGCTGAAGAAGCGAAATCGCCACCGATCTGGTAGTGATCGCCATTGAGCCCCAGCGTCAGCGGCAGCATCGAGCCACCTTTGTCGAAGGCGAAGACTTGCGCGCCGGCGTAGCGCCGGAACTGCGCGGCGATCAGCGCCAGCAGGGTGGATTTGCCGGAGCCTGTCGGCCCGAAGATCAGCGTGTGCCCGACATCATCGACATGCAGGTTCAGCCGGAACGGTGTCGAGCCCGAGGCAACCTGCATCAGCGGCGGTGAGCCAGGCGGATAGAAGGGGCAAGGCGCCGTCGGGCTTCCTGACCAGACGCTATTGAGAGGGATGAGATCGGCGAGGTTGCGCGTATTGATCAGCGGCTCGCGGATATTGGCATAGGAAACACCCGGCAGGCTGCCGAGAAAGGCATCGGTCGCATTCAGCGTTTCGATCCGTGCGCCAAACCCTTCCGCCTGGATAAGACGGCGAACCGCCTCGCATTTTTCCTGGCAGTGGACCTGATTCTCGTCGAAGAGGATGATGACCGGGGTGTAGTAGCCATAGGCGACGAGCTGGGACGAGGCTTCGGCGATCGCGTCTTCTGTCTCGGCCACCATCATCATGGCGTCCTGATCGACCGAACGGCTCTGTGTCTGGAACAATTGGTCGAAGAATGGGCGCACCTTCTGCTGCCATTTCTTGCGGGTGCGTTCGAGCTTCGCCCTCGCCTCTTCGGCATCGAGGAAGACGAAACGCGACGACCAGCGATAAGTGAGCGGCATCAGGTCGAGGCTGTTGAGGATGCCGGGCCAGCTCTCGGCTGGCAGGCCGTCGATAGCCACGACACCCAGAAAGCGATTTTCGACCAAAGGCGTGAGGCCGTGCTGCAATTCGGCCGTTACCAGCCAGTCGAGATACATGGGGATCTCGGGCAAGCGCACCGGGTGGTTCTCGCCGGTGATGCAGAAGCGGATAAACTGGAACAACTCGTCATATCGGGCGACCCGGAAACCGCCACCTGTGTGCGCCTCGCGTGTCATCATCCGCCGGATCGAAACGACATTGGCGAGATATTGCTCGACCTCGCGGATTGAGGCCAGGAAGCTATCGAGCGCCTTATCGGCATAGGTCGCGGAACGGCTGGTCGCATCGGAATAGACATAGCGCGTCAGCCCCGAGCGCCGCGGCTCGGGCGGCCGCCAGGTCAGGATCAGTGCGTGCCGGCTCTCGAAATGACCCCTCTCCTTCTGGAAATGCGCTCGCCGTTCGGCGTCGATCGCCCGCGTGACTGGATCTGGAAAGTGGCAATTGTCCTCGGCTGGATAGTCTCCGGTCGGAACCCTGATGGCCTCGACCTGGATCATCCAGCCGGAGCCGAGCCGAGACAGGATCGCGTTGATCTGCCGCGACACCTCATTGCGCTCGGCGTCGGTCGAGCTCTCGCTGTCGGGTCCGGCAAAATACCAGCCGGCCATCAGCGAGCCGTCCTTGAGCAGGATCACGCCGTTGTCGACCAGGCCGGCATAGGGCACCAGATCGGCAAAGGACGGACCGGAATGACGGAATGACTGGAGGGCAACCATCGAGAGCCCTCAGAACTTGCGCCAGGGCGACGACGTCGCGCGATAGAACGCCTTGTAAGAGATATGGCGGACATAGACCCGCCGCATCAAAGGATCGGCTTTCGCCATCATGCGCAGTGCTGCGACGGCAATCATCCAGATCGCGAGGCCGAAGAGCGCCGCGTACCAGGTTAGAACGACGAAGATCAGGATGATGGCGGCGAGTGCCGTCAGCAGCACGAGTTCGCGGTCAGCGCCCATCAACAGGTTCGGACGCGATAGCGCCCTGTGTACAGGCGAGCGGGAAAGGGTGGAGCCGGGCTCAGCCATGCGCTCCCTCCCCTTCTCTTGAAGGTTCGCGCGGCGGCGTAGCGATGTCGGTCGGTGACGGCGTGTCGACCGCTCCAATTGATGCACCGGTTGCGCCGAACAAGGCGACGATCTGTGTGGAGCCAAGCAGGATCCCGCCGACAAGGGCGATGAAGCAAAGCCGCCGCGCGAAATCGTTCAGTTCTCCGCCGAAGATCAGCATGCCGCCGGCGATGGCAACGGCTGCCAGGGCAATAAAGCCGGCGACGGGCCCGGTGATCGATTGCTGGATCTGCTGCAGCGGAGACTCCCATGGCAGGCCTCCACCACCAGAGGAGGCCAATGCCGGTTCTGCCAACGCCAGCGCGATGGTGGCGAGACCCAGGGTGGCGAGCTTTATCCTTGTCTCATGCGGCATGGCTGTCCTCATCAATCTGGGCGTAGTGTTTGGTCCGGTAGCGGGCATTGCTGAACCCCTCGACATGGATCACGTCCCGGACCCGCCTGCCCTTGCCTGTGCGCTCGATGGAAACAACAAGATCGACGGCTTCGCCGATCACCTCCTGCATCGGCTGCTGGCTCGCTTCCGCTGTCAGCTGCTCCAGCCGGCGGAGTGCTGACATTGCCGTATTGGAATGGATGGTGGTGACGCCTCCGGGATGACCGGTGTTCCAGGCCTTCAGCAGCGTAAGAGCCGCGCCGTCGCGGACCTCGCCGACGATAATGCGATCGGGTCTGAGCCGCATCGTGCTCTTCAGGAGCCGAGCCATATCGACCGTGTCGGTGGTGTGCAGCGACACGGCATTTTCCGCCGCGCACTGGATCTCGGCGGTGTCTTCCAGAATGAGCATGCGATCGTCGGTCGCCGTTGCGACAATCTCAGCGATGACGGCATTGGCGAGCGTTGTCTTGCCCGACCCGGTTCCGCCTGAGATCACGATGTTCATGCGCGACGCGATGGCGCTTCGTAAAACCGAGGCCTGCGCTTCGGTCATCACCTTCGACGTCACGTAGTCGTCGAGCGGGATGAGGCGTGACGCGCGACGACGGATCGTGAAGGCAGGGGCCGATACCACGGGGGGCAGCAGACCCTCGAACCGGTGGCCACCGATCGGCAGTTCGCCGGAGATGATCGGCCGTTCATCGTCTGCTTCCGACTGCAGCGCATGGGCGACGCTGCCGATGACGATTTCGGCCGTGGCAGCGCTCATGGCGCCGGCCGGGGCGACCCCGTGCCCCAACCGTTCGATGAATAGCCTTCCGTCGGGATTGAGCATGATCTCGACGACCGTTGCATCGTCGAGTGCGACGCAAAGCTGGTCTCCCAGGGCGTCCTGGAGTTTGCGCACGAGGCGGGGATGGGAGCGGAGTTGGGTCACGCGGCGCTCCTGAAGGGGCCGGAACCGTTGCGCACGATTACCGAGCGGTATCCTGGCGGGCAGACCTGTTCGAAGCTGGCGCGATCAGCCGGCAGACTGCCCGCGACGGCGACGGTGTTCCCGATCGCAACCGGATTGCCGAGGCGGTGCATTGGCCAGCCCGCACGCTTCAGGATGCGTTCAAAACGAAGATCGGTCGCGGTGACGATCTCGCTGTAACCATTCGCCATCGACCATTCGATGATGCCGGCGAACATGATGAGCGTCGCCTGATGGAGGGCCGCTCCCCTCCCCGCTTGAAGCGATGTGTCGACGCAGAAGCGTGAGCTCTCGATCATTGCGGCATGGGCGCCGAGCGAACCGCGCTCCAGCAGTTGCGGGAATGTCTGCTCCAGCATCGTCGGACCAGATACGGGCAACAAGCGTGCGCAGCCGACGACCTTCTGATCGGTGGAAATTGCCAGGATGTAGGTCGGGCGGAGATCATCATACTGATCCCGCTCTCCCTGTTCTGTGATGCTGACATCCCATTCCAGGCGACCGCCAAACACGGCAGCCCGAAGACGGTGCATCTGGTTCAGGTAGTTGTGGTTGCTTTTGTACTGGTCGGCCGAGACGCTTAGAATCTGCATTGTGATCTCCGCATGAACTGGTCAGGCGAAGGAAAATCATCTCGTGCTGCGTGTGGCTATGTGCAGATTTGCATCCGGTGATTCTACCGAATCGGCGCTATACGTCTCAAACGCCGGTTGGAACCGGGTTCTGGGATGTTGATAAGAGGTGCAGATCTGCATTTCGCTTTCAGTGGTGCCGGCGGACAAAGCCGGGCTAACATGCGGAAGTCTTTGGATGAATCGATATTCTGTCAGCCACTCCGGCAGTTCCGTTAACTACTTGTTAACTTTAAATCTCTTGCGACAATGCCGGAATCGCAGGATAGTTTCGCAAATGATGGCGTTCGAGCCATTTTTTCGAAACTGACGACCTCCGGGAAATAGTTCGCAAAATGAGCAATATGCCCAACAGATTTGATATTGAGATTGCCGAGCAAGGGGCGAAGATCTCAAGCGCGTTGCATATGTTGCGCAGCCAGCAGTACCCGCCTGATGCTCGCAAGGGATTGCGCAAGTTTCAGCTTGCTGAAGTTGCGGAATTCATGGGTGTCACCCAGACACACCTGAGGCAGCTCCATTCTGATGGGAAAGGGCCTGAGATCGAGACAATCGGTGGGCGCCGATACTATACGGCTGCCCAGATGCTGGAGCTCCGGGATTATCTTGAGGCCAACAAGAAGTCCGACAAGAGATACTATGTGCCGAGGCGGAAGGAAGGAGAGCCGATGCAGGTCGTATCGGTCGTCAACTTCAAGGGTGGAAGCGGCAAGACCACCACTGCCGCCCATTTGGCGCAATATCTCGCCCTCACCGGCCATCGTGTGCTGGCGATCGACCTTGACCCGCAGGCTTCACTGACTTCGCTTTTCGGGATCCAGCCGGAGCTTGATGATACTGCCTCTCTTTATGAGGCTCTTCGATTTGACGACGAGCGCAAGTCAATTAGTGCTGCCATCCAGCCCACCAATATTCCCGGCTTGGACGTGGTGCCGGCGAATCTGGTTCTTCAGGAGTACGAATATGATGTGCCGCTGGCAATCTCCTCCAACAAGGGGGAGGACGGCCGGCTCTTCTATATGCGGATCGCTAGCGCCCTGAAGCAGGTGGATGACAAGTACGATGTGGTCGTCATCGATTGCCCTCCTCAACTGGGCTACTTGACCATCACCGCGCTCATGGCCTCAACGGGGATCCTCATCACCATACATCCTCAAATGTTGGACATCATGTCAATGAGCCAGTTTCTCATGATGCTCGGAGGCATCATGGGTCCGGTCGCCGAAGCTGGCGCCGAAATGCGGGTGCAGTGGTTCCGCTATCTCATCACGCGTTTTGAGCCCACCGACATCCCGCAGGCTCAGATGGTTGGGTTCATGCAGTCGATGTTCGCGCAGCAGATGCTGCGGAACCACGTGCTTAAGTCCACAGCGATTTCCGATGCGTCCATCAAGAAGCAGACCCTGTACGAGGTGGAGCGCGGGGAATTCGTCCGCGCAACCTACGACAGGGCGATGGAGAGCTTGAATTCCACAAACGCCGAAATTGTGGAGCTCATCCATGGTGTCTGGGGGAGAAAATGAGCAGCTTGTCAGCCGTTTTTTTCACCGTTTTGCCTAGCTCTGTCAGACCTTTACCGGCGTTGACGCAAAATTTGGAGTGCGCCCATGTCCCGTAAAAATCCATTCGCCAATCTGGATATGGTGGCGATCTCGGCCAGCCAGACGCCGACAAAGCCTGGTTATGGCATGACAGGCGCCGCCAAGACGGTTGTTCGCTCCATTGAAGATATGGCCGAGAACACCAAGAAGCTCATGGAAGGTGAGGTGATCGTGGATCTCGATCCGCGATTGATTGACGTGTCCTTCGTGGCCGACCGCCTTTCAGACGACGGCGAGGAGTTTCAGGAACTGCTTCAGGCGATCAAGGAATCTGGACAGACGACGCCTATCCTTGTTCGCCCCAGTTCCACGGATGCCAAGCGATACATGGTCGTGTTCGGTCACCGTCGTCTCAGGGTGGCTCGCGAGCTCGGAGTTCCGGTCAAAGCAATCGTAAAGAAGCTCGACGATATCACTTCGGCGATCGTGCAGGGACAGGAAAACGCAGCCCGTTCAAACCTGTCATTCATTGAACGCGCCTACTTCGCTCAGAACCTGATCGTGTCTGGGATGACCAAGGAGACGGTTCGTTCTTCGCTCGCCATCGATGAGGCGATGCTGTCGAAGATGCTTGCTGTCGTCGAGGCGGTGCCAGCGCCAGTCATTCAGGCCTTGGGTGCATCGAAGAAAATTGGGCGTGACCGGTGGCTCAGCCTCCGGCAGCTGTTACTTGCCCCTGCCCTCTCCAAGGTCGCCGTTGAGCATGCAGCGTCGGTCGACTTTCAAAAGCTTCCTGAAGCCGAGCGGTTTGATGAACTTCATGACTACGTGAAGCGATACAAGGCCAAATCGGCTGCGAAAAAGCCCAAAGCCGATACCGCAGCAAAAGACTGGATCTCGTCTGATCGCTCGCTGAATTTCGCGATGACCGCCAAAGCGAAGAAGGTTGCCATCGAGCTCACGAATGTCGAAGCCAAGCCCTTCAGCGAATGGCTGTCTTCTCGCATGGATCGCTTGTACGAGGAGTACAAGGGGTCGCAAAACGAAACCAACGGAGACTAAACCGCAAAAGAAAAAGGCCCCCAAACGGCGAACCGTGGAAGCCTCTCTCGTCATCTCTAGCAGGATCGAGAATCGCATTTCCCGGAATCACAGTCAAGAGTCTTGGCGCCATTTTGGTGAGCGGATTTCTTTTGCCTGAAGAAAGGTGAGAGAAAAATGCAAACGGGAGATGTGACGACGCCCTTTGGGCGGCGGTCGATGTCGCTTGCCCTGGTTAGAAGACAGATGGCGATCAAGGATCCGGATCACAACACGCGGATTGACAAGTGGAAAGTGTTTCGCGATGTCTGCGAGGCGCGAGAACGCCTTGGACTTCAGGATCGGGCCTTGGCCGTTCTCGATGCCCTATTGACATTTTACCCGCACGGGGAGCTCGATTGGAGCCGCTTGCTTGTCGTTTTCCCATCCAATGCGCAGCTATCGGTTCGCGCTCACGGGATCACGGAAAGCACACTCAGGCGGCAACTCGCGGCACTTGTCGAGGCCGGGCTCATCTTGCGCCGCGATAGTCCCAACGGGAAGCGATACGCGCATCGCAGTCGTGACGGTGAAGTAGAGCAGGCTTACGGCTTCGATCTGACCCCTCTTCTGGCTCGCGCCCATGAACTTGCGCAAATCGCACAGGATGTCGCTGCGGAGCGAACACGGCTCCGGCGGACAAAAGAAGCTCTTACGATCTGCCGGCGAGACGTGCGCAAGCTCATCTCAGCTGCGGTGGAGGAGGGCGCGCCCGGCAACTGGGGACAGGTAGAAGCGGTCTATGTCGACATTCTTGCGCGCCTTCCACGCTATCCGGAGAAAGGCCAGCTCGAACTCGCACTCGATGAAATGCAGCTGCTTCGGGCAGAGATCCTGAACATCCTGGAAATGCAGCTAAAATCTGAGAATATGAATGGCAATGCAGTTCAGAATGACCGGTACATACAAAATTCAAATACCGAATCTATCTATGAACTTGAACCTAGCTCTGAAAAAGAGCAGGGCGGAAACCCCGAGGATGAACGTCAGGCCAAGAGCGAGGCGAATGGGGGAACGAAGGCCAAGCCAGAGCCAATAAAGACCTTCCCACTCGGGATGGTACTTCGGGCCTGCCCGCAGATTGCCGACTATGGTCCCGGCGGCCGTATAGAAAACTGGCGCGAGCTCATGAAGGCCGCCGTCGTGGTGCGCTCCATGCTCGGCGTCAGTCCGTCAGCCTACGAGGAGGCGTGCAGCGCGATGGGGCCGGAAAATGCCGCGGTGGCCATGGCTTCCATACTCGAACGATCGAACTTTATAACATCTGCCGGCGGCTATCTGCGGGATCTCACCAGGCGCTCTGAACGTGGGGAGTTTTCGCTGGGTCCGATGTTGATGGCTCTCATGAAAGTGAATGACCCGGGAAATCGAAGGACTGCTTGACGTCAGTGAGGCGAGACAGGCGCAGGAAGTCGGCGCACGGGCTCTCTCGGAGCATGCGACTTGTCAGCCGTTTTTTTCCGCGATTTCCTGTTGCAATACAGGGTTTTACGGGTTTTGAAGGCTAAATTCCGACAGCGGATGGTAAGAATCTTAGGCTTTGGTCAGTCTTTGGTGTTGTCTTCCGATTTGCGCCAATAGGAGCCATGGACTACTTCGAGGGTGCAGGCTGGAATTGGACCGTGAGGGGACAGTCCGCTTCTGTCGGACGAACCCTGTAAGTAGACGCTTGGCCGGAGAGGCCAACAACAGTCCAGCGTCGTCCGACTTTCGGCTAGTGCGCGCAAGACCTCGAAGAGGCGAAGCGGAAATGATTTCCGCCCGCTATGGCCGGATGGCCGGAAGCTCGCGTCCCACGTCAGAAATCCCAGTCTTCGTCCTCGGTCGCGACCGCCTTGCCGATGACGTAAGATGAGCCGGACCCGGAGAAGAAGTCGTGGTTCTCGTCGGCATTGGGCGAGAGCGCCGAGAGGATCGCCGGATTGACCTTGCAGGCCTCCGGCGGGAAGAGCGCCTCGTAGCCGAGGTTCATCAGCGCCTTGTTGGCATTGTAATGCAGGAACTTCTTCACGTCCTCGGTCAGGCCGACGCCGTCATAGAGGTCTTCCGTGTAACGCGCCTCGTTGTCGTAGAGTTCGAGCATCAAATCGAAAGCGAAGTCCTTGATCTCCTGCCGGCGCGCCTCCGGCTCGCGCTCCAGCGCGCGCTGGAATTTGTAGCCGATGTAATAACCGTGCACGGCCTCGTCGCGGATAATCAGGCGAATGAGGTCGGCGGTGTTGGTGAGCTTGGCGCGGCTCGACCAGTACATTGGCAGATAGAAGCCGGAATAGAAGAGGAAGCTTTCGAGGAAGACGGACGCCACCTTCTTTTTCAGGAGATCGGCGCCATCATATTGCTCCATGATCAGTGCGGATTTCTTCTGCAGGAACTCGTTTTCCTCCGACCAGCGATAGGCATCATCGACATCCGGCGTCGAGACCACCTGCCATGACGGCGGCCTTTAGTTCCGCCCAGTCTTCCTGCGTCGGAATATGGATGCCGGCCTTGTCGAAGAGGTCGGTCACCTTCTCCGTCGCCGGTTTCCATTCGCGCTCTGTGTATTTGTCGAAATACTCGCCCGTCGCATATTTCGAGGACTCGAAGCCCTTGAAGCTTCGGCCCTTCTCGACGGCCAGGCGGTTCGATGCCCTGAGCGCGTGATAGGTCACCGTATAGAAGTAGATGTTGGTGAAATCGACGCCCTCTTCCGAACCATAGAAGATGCGCTCGCGGGCGAGATAGCCATGGAGGTTCATCTGGCCGAGACCGATCGCGTGGCTGTCGTCATTACCCTTGGCAACCGATGGAACCGACATGATGTTGCTCATCTCCGAGACGGCCGTCAGCGCCCGGATCGAGGTCTCAATGGTCCGGGCAAAGTCGGCACTGTCCATGGCAGAGGCAATGTTCAGCGAGCCGAGATTGCAGGAGATGTCCTTGCCCATTTGCGAATAGGACAGGTCCTCGTCGAACTGGCTTGCCTCACTCACCTGCAGGATTTCCGAGCAGAGATTGCTCATGGAGATGCGTCCCGCGATAGGATTGGCGCGGTTCACCGTGTCCTCGAACATGATGTAGGGATAACCGCTCTCGAACTGGATTTCCGCGATCACCTGGAAGAAGTCGCGCGCCTTGATCTTCTTCTTGCGGATGCTGGCATCCGCGACCATTTCGCGATATTTCTCCGTCACCGAGATCTCGGTAAAGGCCACGCCATAGACGCGCTCCACGTCATGCGGCGAGAAGAGATACATGTCCTCGTTGTTCTTCGCGAGTTCGAAGGTGATATCGGGAATGACGACGCCGAGCGACAGCGTCTTGATGCGGACCTTCTCGTCGGCATTTTCGCGCTTGGTATCGAGGAAGCGCATGATGTCGGGGTGATGGGCGTGCAGATAGACGGCACCCGCCCCCTGGCGCGCGCCGAGTTGGTTGGCATAGGAGAAGCTGTCCTCCAGCAGTTTCATCACCGGGATAACACCGGAAGACTGGTTTTCGATCTGCTTGATCGGTGCGCCCATCTCCCGGATGTTGGTGAGTGACAGCGCCACGCCACCACCGCGCTTGGAGAGCTGGAGCGCCGAATTGATCGAGCGCCCGATGCTTTCCATATTGTCCTCGACCCGCAGCAGGAAGCAGGAGACGAGTTCGCCGCGTTGCTTCTTGCCGGCATTCAGGAAAGTCGGGGTTGCCGGTTGGAAGCGGCCGGAGATGATCTCGTCGACCAGATCGCGGGCGAGTTGTTCACTGCCGCGCGCCAAAGTCAGCGCGACCATGCAGACCCGGTCTTCGTAGCGTTCAAGGTAGCGCTTTCCGTCGAAGGTCTTCAGCGTATAGGAGGTGTAGTATTTGAAGGCGCCGAGGAAGGTCGGGAAGCGGAATTTTCGCGCATAGGCTTCGTCGAAGAGGTCGCGGACGAAGTTGAACGAATACTGGTCCAGAACCTCACGCTCGTAATAGCCCTCGGTCACCAGGTAATCGAGCTTCTCCCTCAGGTTATGGAAGAAGACGGTGTTTTGGTTGACGTGCTCGAGGAAATACTGCTTCGCCGCCTGCCGGTCCTTGTCGAACTGGATCTTCCCCTCTTCATCGAAGAGGTTCAGCATGGCGTTGAGCGCGTGATAATCGAGCGTGGCCTCGGCCGGCGCGCCCGTCTTTGTGTGGGTCAGCGTGTCCAAAATCGTTCCAGTCCCTGTCTGACGGCGGCAACGTCTTCCTGCGTTCCGAGAAGCTCGAACCGGTAGAGAAGCGGGACGCCACATTTGTCGGCGATGATCTTGCCGGCGCGCCCATAGGCCTCGCCGAAATTGGTGTTACCTGCCGCGATCACGCCGCGGATCAGGCTGCGATTGCTTGGATTGTTGAGGAAGCGGATGACCGCTTTCGGCACCGCCCCCTTGTCACCGCCGCCGCCATAGGTGGGAGTGACAAGCACAAACGGGGCCTCGACCACGGGCGGCTCCTCCGTTCCATCGATCGGCAGACGCAGCGCCTCCCCCCCGAGCTTCTCGACGAAGCGGCGGGTGTTTTCCGATCGACTGGAGAAGTAGACGAGGCCGCCCACAGCACCGACCTCAGGAGAGCGCGCTGATCATATCAGGGCGGAAGCCTGCCCAATGCTGCTCACCAGCGATGACGACAGGCACCTGGCGGTAGCCCAATTCCTGCACGAGGGCGAAGGCTCGCGCATCCTCGGAGACATCAACGACGGTGTAGTCGATGCCCTGACGATCGAGGGCACGGGTGGTGGCGGTGCATTGAACGCAGGCGGGCTTGGAATAGACGGTGATCGACATGGGTTCCTCGTGAAAGATGGGCGCAGACGCACCCTCCCGGACTGAGTTCAGCCCGGAGCAGAAAGGGAAAAGCGGAGAAGACGAAGCGAATGGCCGCAGTCGAAACGACTACGGATCAACGATGATCTGGAATGACATGTTCATGGCCTTCACCCCGAAGCAGACATTTGACGGGGCAGCGAGAACGGCACCGGCCCGGAGACGCCCGGACTCGATCAACCGCACCCTGCCGGACACCCCGCCGGCGGACGTTTCGATCAAGGCAGGTCTCCTGGCTCACGGGTCGTCGCACCCTCTCCGCCTTCCCGGTTAATCCCAGTGGCCTGATGGAGAAAGCACTCGCCGTTCACAGTTGCGGGGGCAGCCTCGGCTTCACGGACCTCATGTCCGCTACCGAATTCCCGTCTTAGCCCCTGATCCGCATGCGAATCGAAGGGAACCTCGAACACTAGATATAGTAGACGAGGTTAAATCTGCGTCAACGGCTATGATGCGCCTGTGCCGAATCCATCGGGGATAACCGGAACAGGCCTTTGGTTTTCGTCAACGGCCACGAGGACGAAAAGGCCTTTCGCCGTCTGGCAGCGCTCGCCACTGAGAAGCGCCTCGGACCAAAGCTCAACCTCGACGGTCATCGACGTTCTGCCCGTGGAAACGACCCTGGCGACCGCCTCGACGATCGATCCCACCCGGATCGGATGATGGAAGTCGAGCCGCTCCGAGGACGCCAGCACGGCAAGCGTCCGGCACAATCTCGATGCTGCCACGAAGGCGGCCTTGGTCATGAAGGCGATCGCATCGCCACCGAACATCATGCCGGAACTGTTGGCCTGGTCGGCAAAGACGATATCCGCCATTCGGACCTCTCCGGGTGGCGGGACATCATGCGTGGTCGCCAGCGGTGGCAATGACCAGGTCTCGCGGAGCGGCGGATCCAGCGACGCGACGATGTGGAAGACACCCCGGGTGCAGCGATGCCGCTCACACGTGCTGATCGCTTCCGCAAGCATCTCGACCTCGACCGTCAGCGAGCGGCGACCAGCCCAAATCGGCGTCGCCACGAAGGACACGATCTCGCCGACATGGGCGGGCTTCTTGAACTCGACCCTTTCGCAAGATGCCGTGACGAAGGGAACACGCCCCTGCTTCGTCGCAGCGATAAAGGCGACGCGATCCATGGCGGAAAGGCCCGCTCCGCCGAAGAGCGTGCCGTGATGATTGGTGGCACCCGGAAAGACGATATCGATCAGCGTTGTGGGAGCCGGCCCGCCGGCCGGCTCTCCTTCGCTCATGAACTCCCGTTTCATGCGCTGATCCTCCACCCGTCGGTTTCGGACATGCGCTTGCGAAGAAGGCGGGCAGCCGAGACCATGTTGGCGAGTGCCGGCTTGACCTCCGCCCAGCCCCTGGTTTTCAGACCGCAATCCGGATTGACCCACAGCTGCTCGGCATCGATGCGCCTGGCCGCCGCCTCCAGCAGTTCGACCATCTCCTCCACCGTCGGGACCCGCGGGGAATGAATGTCATAGACACCGGGACCGATCTCGTTGGGATAACTGGTGTCACCGAAGACATCGAGCAGCTCCATCTTCGACCGGGAGGTCTCGATAGAAATGACATCGGCATCGAGCGCGACTATGGCCGGCATGATGTCGTTGAACTCGGAATAGCACATATGGGTGTGGATCTGGGTCTGGTCTGCCACGCTGGAGGCCGACAGACGGAAGCTTTCCGTTGCCCACTCGAGGTAATACTGCCAGTCGTCACGGCGCAGCGGAAGGCCTTCCCGGAGCGCCGGCTCGTCGATTTGGATGATCGCAATCCCAGCAGCCTCGAGGTCGGTCACCTCGTCGCGGATCGCAAGGGCGATCTGGCGGCACACCTCGGCACGGGGGATGTCGTCCCGAACGAAGGACCATTGCAGCATGGTCACCGGCCCGGTCAGCATGCCTTTGACAGGTTTTGCGGTCTTGGATTGCGCAAACTCGGCCCAGTCCACGGTCATCGGGCGTGGTCGCGACACATCACCGAAAATGATTGGCGGGCGCACGCAGCGCGAGCCATAGCTCTGGACCCAGCCACTCCTGGTGAAGGCATAACCGTCCATCTGCTCGGCGAAATACTGAACCATGTCGTTGCGCTCGAATTCGCCATGCACCAGCACATCGATGCCGATGTCCTCCTGCCAGCGGATCGCGGCTTCCGTCTCCCGCTCGAGTAAGGCACGGTAGTCGATATAGGAGAGTTCGCCCCGCTGGTGCGCAGCGCGGGCTGCCCGGACCTCCGATGTCTGCGGGAAGGATCCGATTGTCGTCGTCGGCAAGGGCGGCAGGGACAGATGATGGGCCTGAACGGCCTTCCGCGCAGCGAACGGACTTGTCCGCTTCGCCATCTCAGGCGTCAAAGATGCCAACCGCCCCTCGACCAGCGGATCATGCACCTTGCGGGATGCCCGGCGCATAGCGACCGCCCGAACCGACGCTCCGATCCGAGTTTCGACGGTCTCCCTGTTGCCGGACAGCGCCTGTTTGAGCACAGCCAATTCCTCGAGCTTTTCCGTAGCGAAGCTGAGCGAGGCCCTGAGCTCGAGATCCAGCGCCGTTTCGTCGGCGAGGTCATAAGGCAGATGCAGCAGGCTGCAGGAGGGGGCGAGTTGCAGGCGATCCGCCGCGCGCTGCCCGACCAGGGGAGCGAGATCGCGAAGAACGGCATCCAGATCGGCGCGCCAGATGTTGCGGCCGTCGAGCACCCCGAGCGAGAGGGTGAGATGCGGTGGCGCATTCGCCACGATCCGATTCAGCTCATCGGCACCCCTGATCCCGTCGATATGCGCACCATCCACCGGCAGCGCGAGTGCTGCCTCCAGATTGTCGCCGTAGGCCCCGAAATAGCTCGCGACCATCACGGAGAGATCTGGAACCGCCTGAGCGAGAGCCGAGAAGGCCCGCGTCAGGCAATCGCGCGCCTTGTCGGTGAGATCGAGCGCCAGGCATGGCTCGTCGATCTGTACCCAATCTGCACCGGCCTCGTGGAGTTCGGCGAGCATCTGGCGGTAGACCGGGAGTAGCCGGTCAAGAAGATCAAGCGGATCCGAACCGTCGCGTGCCTTGCCGAGCTTGAGGAAGGTCACAGGACCGAGGATCACGGGCCGCGTGTGAATTCCGATCTCCCTGGCCTCCAGGAACGCGTCGAGAGGTCTGTTCCCGGTCAGCGAGAAAGCCTGCCCAGCCTGAAATTCCGGGACGAGATAGTGGTAGTTCGTGTCGAACCACTTGGTCATCTCCAGCGCAGGCCGCCCGGTGCCATGCGGGTTCGCGCAGCCGCAATCGGCCGCGTCGCCAGCCCTCTTGCCCCGCGCGAGCGCAAAATAGGTTTCGAGCGAAACCTGCCCTTCCGTCCAGCCGTACCCGTCCGGAATCGCGCCGACCATCACGGCATGGTCGAGAACATGGTCGTAGAGAGAAAAGTCGTTGGACGGGATGATGTCGATCCCGTGCTCCTGCTGCAGTTTCCAGTGTCGGTGGCGCAGATCCCGCGCCACCTGAAGAAGGGTCGCCTCATCGCTCTTGCCCGCCCAATAGGCTTCGAGCGCGAATTTCAGTTCGCGCTTCCTGCCGATCCTGGGAAAACCGAGATTTGCCGTCTTGATGCTCATTTCCTTGTACCCCGAAGGTTATGGGCAAGGCATGGGCACGACGCATCAACGAGACGGACACAAATGTGCCGTTCGCAAAAGCGGCACACCGGGACACCCCGCCCGTGGACGTTATCTATCGCGGCAGGTCTCCTGGCTTGCGGGTCATCGCTGGCGTTCGTCTTCCCGAGGCGTCTTCCTCAGTGACATGTTGAACGACAGCTCTCCGCTCACAGTTGCGGGGGCAGCTCCGGTATGGATGCGCAAGGCATCGTCACCGAATTCCCTCTTAGCTCCGGACCTAACGATCCGCAGAACCACGATAGGGTTCACAATGCCGGCAAAGGTCGCAATGGTCAATCATATAAAGAGATCTTTATGTGGAGCGCAATTTCGCCGCTTGCGTTATGTGGAGCCGGATCGTCCGCTTTCAGGCTATCATGTGCGGCGGCAGGATGGCCGAGATGAAGGCGCGAAGCTGCCCTTATCCCTTCGGCCCGTGATGACCGCAGGGCCGATACCGGACATCAGAGGAGCCTTGTTGCCCGGCCGCTCCTCCTTGTAGCGCTATTGTAATAGCTCGATGCTTGTTGAACGGAGCGATGTCTTGACTGCTCCATAGCTTCGGGTAGGGGGATACCGCGATTGGCGGCTTCCGTCAGATAACCCGATCGCAAACCGTGCGCAGAAAACTCCCGCGGATCTAACCCAGCCATCACCGCCCGCTGCTTCACGATCTGGTTGACCGCACTCGGCTCTAGGGCCCGCTTCGAAACATTGCCCCAGCGATCGATCTTCCGAAAAATGCTCCCCGTTTCGTTTCTTCCAACCGCAAGCCATGCGTTGAGCGCATCCACGGGCCGACCCGTCAGATAAACGACCTCGTCGTGCTCGGAACCAGACGTTTTTGTGCGACCCAGATGGATGGCGAGAGAGGGGAGGGGAGGGCCGTTTTCGACTGTGATCGGCGGCTCGACTGAGAGCTGCTCCCTGCGCAAACCAGCGATCTCGCTACGACGTCGTCCGCCGGACGCGAACGCCACCATCAGGATCGCCCGGTCGCGGACGTCGCGCAGGCTGTCGGCGCTGCAGGTAGCAAGCATTTTTGCCAAGACGTCACCGGTCACCGCCTTGACGCTCTTGCGTTTCCTTGGCCGCGGCGTCGCGCGGACGGCAAGGCGTATCGCCGATTTCAGGGAAGGCGAGGAGAAGACGCCGGTCAGGCCGCGCCATTTCGTCAGCGTCGACCAGCTGGCAAGCCGCCGGCGCACCGTGTCGGGCGCATGCGGTCCGGAAGATCGAAGGAAGCGTTGCTCGCGCAGGCTTTGCTCAACAGCTGCAGGCATGCCGTGGTGAGGATCGATGTCGCGCTGGTCGGGCTGCCACAGATGGTGAGCGACGAATTTCAGTAGCAGTGCCTCGGGCGCCGGCCAGGGGAGGGAGGCGCCGGTTGCGGCCAGCGACCAGGCCTGCAGATAGGCGAGGTCGGAGGTGAGGGCGCGCAGGGTGTTTTCGCCCATGCCCTCGTTGACCAGATGGCGCAGTGTTTCGATGTCCTGGTCGGTCAACAATTCGGCCAGTTCGTCGCGCCGGTCGATCGGCAGGACGGCGGCGATCGTGTCGAGTTGTTTGGCGCGGGCAGAGAGGAGAACTTCGCTGTCAGTCGCCATGAGCGTAAGGGCCGAGCACGGTTACCCCCTCTTTCCGGGCTGCGGCGGCCAGCTTGCGGTCGAGGGTGGCCAGGGGTACGTTTCTATTGATGGCCAGGGTAAGATATGCCGCGTCATAGGCGCTGAGGATGTGATTGGAAGCCAGGAGCAGGATTGATCCGTCGCCGCCAATCCCTACATCGTCGAGCGGCAATCGTCGCACCCGCTCCATGCCAAGGAGCGCGCCTCCCGAAGCAATCCGGCCACGCCTTTCCGACATGACCAGAATGTTGCGAATTTCGAACCAGAACAGTGACGGCGCAGGGCAGGGCTCCGCAATCGAGGCGATAACGGTCTCGGCCGCATCGCTATACTCTTCCGGTAGCAGCCAGGCCGCTACCAGGGATGCATCAATGACGAAAGACATTATCGGCGCCCTTCGTCCCGCCAGGACATGATCTCATCGTGAGAAGAGGGCTTTGCCCGGCCACGGGCGGCCCGCACTTCGTTGACCAGAAGCTGAAGATCTGTTTCCCCGCGGATCCGGGACAGCTTGGCAATCGGGTCGTTTCCACGTGAGATGATCACGTCTTCGCCGGCTTCGACCCGGACGAGCAATTCGGACAGATGGGCCTTGGCCTCGGAAACCTTGACGGTGGTGCTCATGACGCGCTTCCATAAAACAGGTGATTTTCGCCGAGGATAAGGCGGCTGCGGCAGTTGGTCAACCGGTAGATCTTCTAACATTCGATAAGGGTTACTTATCGGAGGTGAAAGTGTTCATATCAGGATGGGTGAGATGACGGACAATAATGATCGAAAAATGTCTGTTTAATAAATTTTTTACTATAAATTCAACGTCTTGTTACTTTTCGAAAATCCCGAGGACGGGGTAAGCGGGAGTAAGCGGGGCAGATTCGGTGGCGGTGCCCGAAAACAGGCCGGTGTCCGGTTGCCTGCTAGCGGCGCTATCGGCATGGTAGCCGTAACGCCGAACAGGAGGGTAGGGCACAACGCATGAGGCAGATCGATATCGACAGCCTGGACGAGGCGACCCTTATCGAACTCAACGCACGCATCGTCGAGCGTCTGCAGTATTTGCATCACCAGCGAACCACGGCGGCCCTGCAAGACATCAGGGTGGGGAGCGGCGTGGAGTTTGAAGGCCCTGGCGGCGCTCTGGTCCGGGGTGTCGTGATCCGTCGCAACAAGAAGACGGTGACGGTGCATGCCGATGATAACCGTCAATGGAATGTTTCGCCGACACTGCTGAAGCCCACCGGCGTCCACGTGCTCGACACCGCGGGTCAGATCCAGTCCGACGACGGCAAGGTCGTGTCCTTCCCGAAGCCAGACCGTCGGTGATGCGCTCAGGATCTGGCAACGATCATCGTGGCCAGTTGGGGAATGGCTGGGTGCGACGTGCCGATCCCCAGCCGATCGCCCAGATAGTGCCAGAACGACAGACCAAGCTTCTGGCAGGTCTTGGAAAGGCCCAGCATGCTGTCGCGCGCCTGGCGCCCATTGCGACTGACCGTCCCTCCGGAAATCTTCCGCTTGATGACAAAGCCACGCAGATCTCGCTCCGACGCATTGGTGTGGAGCGGGATTTCGGGCCGCTCCAGAACCCTGAGCAGCTCCGGCTTGCGGCGCTTCAGCCGAGCAAGGAGCTTGTCGAGGTCACCATAGCCGGTCTGGATCGAGAAAATTCGATCAAACCGGACCTGAAGACCGTGAGCTGCACGTTGGCTGGGACTTCGCTGATAGTTTTTCAGCTGCTTGTAAAAGAGCCAGATCAGCTCGCGGAGGGTTTCGACGTGTTTTACCTGGCGCGGCGTTGCCGGCATCAGCTTGTGCAGCAATCGCTCTGCGTGGACCCAGCACAGCGCGTGGGTACCGACCCGAAACTGCCCGGCATCGTCGGAGACGATCACTGCCTTGCCGACCAGCCCATGATGGCGGATGGCACCCCAGATGCCGGCCTCGGCGAACGGGCGGATGATGTCCCTGTCGAAAATGTCGATACCATGTTCAGCCAGATAGGCGAGAAACGGAACTTGATTGGCAAACCGCCGCGGTTCGTTTCTCTTCAGCCGCGCCAGAAGGGCAGGGTCCACCTGCCGGTCTTCGAGAAAAGCGAAGGCGGCATCGTTGAGGATATAGTCCTGATAGCTGCCGCGCAGCAGGGCCAGGAAGTTCAGTCGCGACTTCGAAGACGTCGTGCGAAAGGCGGTGAAATGCTCACCGCCGATATGCGTCGTATAAACATTGCGGTTGGCGTGACGGGCACCGGTGTCGTCGACCGTCACAAAAGGCGCAGAGACGAGGCCGGCGTGGAGCACGGCTGCATCCTCGGCATGAAAGCCATCCAGCCTCTCTGTGAGAAAGCGGACCACCTGACGTTTGGAGATTTCGACACCAACGTCGTTGAGCAAGGTCGTCATTCGCTGCGTCGTGACTTGGCCATGCGCATGGAGCATCAGACAAAACCGTCGCAGATTGGGCCCAAAGCCACCTCGTATCCCCGCAGGCAACGGCGCGATGATGGTGTCTCCCTCCGGCGTTACCCAGCATTCCCGACGGTAACGAACCACCTCGACCCTGAGCACCAGATCCCGGACGAAGCAGTCCTTGTAGCCCTTGAAGCGCGATCCAACTGGCACGCTGACAGGCAGTACCTCTTCACGCGTCACCCGCTTCGTGTCGTTCTTCGGCCCTCGCGGCCGGGACGCCGGATCTTTGCCGGTGAGCGTCTTGTCACCGGTCGCCTTCTCCATTCCCGACGGTCTGAAGGGTGGGCGCGGCGGCAGGTTTTTCAGGCGCGCAATCTCGTCACGCAGAAGCTGGTTGTCGATCTTCAGCCGGGTGTTCTCGAGCCTGAGCTGGTCGTTCTCATCCCGAAGCCTTTGGTTCTCAGCTACGAGCTTCTCAATCCGGGCGTCTGCCCGATCAGCCCGCTCCACCAGACCCGTCACGAGTTCTCGCAGCGCCTTCAGCGACAGCGTGTCGGCATGCTCGGCCATGGGCAGGCGGCGCTTCGTCATGAAAGAAGAATCTCATGATTTGCAGAAAACAGGAATCCCTCCTGCCACCGGATTTGCTCCAGGTACCGAAAGGACTTGCTTGACCAGGCGGCTGGCGCAGTAGCATGGAATAGTACTGTAAACTTATCGGCTTGTGGTCAAAAGATGGCGGGGAGGTACGGCATCAGGCTACCTTGAGATGAGCGATCTCGCTCCACATCTGCATGGCTGTTGCTCGTAGTTCACGATGGTGGACGGATGGAACGTCGTGGCGGGGAACGTTAAAGAGGTTGGCGATCGGATCGTGGATGGAAATGAAACGCTGAAGCTGTCGCGCTGATTTGAAGCGCTTCATGATCCGCTCTCGCCTTCGGATCGGTTGATGGGAGTTTTCTGCCCGATTGTTCAATCCCTTGTGCGAGCGATGCTCGACGCCTGGCATGATCTCCCGCTTGGCTGCACCGTAGGATCGCAGCTTGTCAGTGATCATCACTCGTGGCGAACGTCCTTGTCCTTTCAGAAGCTTTCGCATCAAACGCCTTGCAGCCTTGGCATTGCGGCGACTTTGCACCAGAACGTCAAGGACGAAGCCATCCTGGTCGACAGCGCGCCAAAGCCAGTGTTTCTTACCGGCGATGGTGATGACAACCTCATCGAGGTGCCACTTATCGCCGAGCCTGCCGACCGAACGCTTGCGGATATCATTGGCGAAATGTCTGCCGAATTTCTCCGCCCAAAGCCTCACGGTCTGGTGAGAGACGTTGATGCCACGCGCTGCCAGCAAATCCTCGACCATGCGCAGACTGAGCGGGAAACGGAAATAAAGCCACACGGCATAGGCAATCACGTCCGCTGGAAATCGGTGACGACGATAAAGAGGGGCACGGGCGAATGAGGTCATGCCGCCAAATCCCACATCTTGATCGACGTTCAGTTAACTTGATGATGCCATTTGACAAGATCCTTTCGGTGCCTTCGTGGAATTAAATATGAAATGGCATCTATTTGGATCGAAGAGAGAAGGGGGCCGCAACCCACCTTGTGGTGCGATACTTATCGAATTGACACGGTCCTGAAGTTTAAATATGCATATGCATATAAAATGCCAACAAGATGGGGAACGTCATGGCAGAGCGATCATTTGCGCGCGAAGTTGAGGACCTGAAGCTAAAAGAGGGCGACATATTTCGGGGCGAAGGCATCCTCGCCATCACCAAGGCGCTCCTGCAATCGGGCGTCTCTTATGTCGGAGGCTATCAGGGATCGCCGATCTCGCATCTCATGGATGTGTTGGCCGATGCCAAGGACGTCATGGAAGAGTTGGGTGTTCATTTCGAGACGTCCGCCTCGGAAGCCGCCGCTGCCGCCATGCTGTCCGCCTCGGTCATGTATCCGGTACGCGGAGCCGTCACCTGGAAATCCACCGCCGGCACGAATGTGGCCTCCGATGCGCTGTCGAACCTTTCCTCCGGCGGCGTCACCGGCGGCGCACTGGTGATCATCGGCGAGGACTTTGGCGAAGGCTCTTCCATTATGCAGGAACGCAGCCACGCCTTTGCGATGAAATCGCAGATGTGGCTGCTGACGCCCCGGCCGAACCTGCCCTCGATCGTTGAAGCGGTCGAGAAGGGTTTCGAGCTTTCGGAGGCCTCCAACACGCCGGTCATGCTTCAGGTGGGCATCCGCTCTTGCCACGTTCACGGCCATTTCGTCGCAAAGGACAACAAGCGGCCCGACTATACGCTGCGGGAGGCGCTGGAAAATCCGCGCCGCGACGTCAACCGCATCGTCCTGCCGCCGGCCTCCTTCACCCATGAAAAGGAGAAACTTGAAAAGCGCTGGCCCGCCGCCGTCGAGTTCATCAAGGCCAACAAGCTCAACGAATACTTCGGCCCGAGCGACGGTGAGATTGGCATCGTTCTTCAGGGCGGCGTCTATAATGGCGCGATGCGCGCACTCCAGCATCTGGGCCTCGCCGACATCTACGGAAACTGTCGCGTGCCGCTCTATGTGATGAATGTCTCCTATCCGATGATCGAGGACGAGTTGATTGCCTTTGCCGCCGGCAAGAAGGCGATCCTCATGGTCGAAGAAGGCGCGCCGGAATATATCGAGCACACGCTGCACACGCTCTTCCGCCGCAAGGACATTCAGACGAAGGTTTCCGGCAAGGACGTGCTCCCACTCGGCGGCGAATATACGACCCCGGTGCTCATCAAGGGACTAGGCACCTTTATCGAGACCAATGCTCCGCAGCTTCTCGGCAACCGTCCGCCGGTGCCGAGCCCGGATGCCATCCTTTCCGATCCCAAGGTCAAGGCACTTGCCGAAGTCGTGCCGCCACGGCCCGCCGGCTTCTGCACCGGCTGTCCGGAACGCCCGATCTTCGCGGCCATGAAGCTGGTCGAGAAGGAACTCGGCGAACATCACGTCTCTGCCGATATCGGCTGTCACCTCTTCTCCATCCTGCCGCCCTTCAATATCGGCGGCACGACGATGGGTTACGGCCTTGGCCCGGCGTCTGCCTCCGCCTTCAATGTCGAGGCCGGCAAGCGTTCGATTTCCGTGATGGGCGACGGCGGCTTCTGGCACAACGGGCTTGCGACCTCGGTCGGCAATGCCGTCTTCAACAAGCAGGATGGTGTAATCCTCGTCGTCGACAACTATTACTCCGCCGCAACCGGCGGCCAGGACATCATGTCGTCGCGCGCGCTCAACCCGCGCCGCAAGACCAACAATTCCATCGTCAATGCAGTCAAGGGGATTGGCGCCACCTGGGTTCGCCAGATCGACCGCACCTATGATGTCGCAAAGATGCGCGACACGCTGAAGGAGGCGCTGACGACGACGGAAAAGGGGCCGAAGATCATCGTCGCCTCGTCGGAATGCATGCTCAACAAGCAGCGCCGCGTGAAGCCGCAATTCGCCAAGGCCGTGAAGGAGGGCAAACGCATGGTGAAAGAGCGTTTCGGTGTCGATGAGGATGTCTGCACCGGCGATCACGCCTGCATTCGCCTCTCCGGCTGTCCGTCTCTCTCTGTCAAGCAGACCGACGACCCGCTGAAGGATGATCCGGTCGCGGCCATCGACAATTCCTGCGTCGGCTGCGGCAATTGCGGCGAGGTGTCGGAGGCGGCCGTGCTTTGCCCCTCCTTCTATCGCGCCGACGTCATCCACAATCCGAGCCGCTGGGACCGCTTTGCGCACCGCGTCCGCGCCGCCGTCATCGGCTGGCTGCAGACGCGCCGCGCATCCGGCCGCATCGTCTTTGCCGATTGAGAGGGTCAAATCCATGAACATACATGTCGACAATGCATTCGCCGCCCTCTCGCACGACAAGCCACTGTCGATTGCCATCCTTGCCATGGGCGGCCAGGGTGGCGGGGTTTTGGCCGACTGGATCGTTGAGTTGGCGGAATCCCAAGGCTGGGTGGCGCAGACCACCTCCGTGCCGGGCGTTGCCCAGCGCACCGGCGCAACAATCTATTACCTGGAACTGCTGAAGGCACGCGAGGGCGCAGCGCCCGTTCTGGCCTTAATGCCGACGCCAGGCGATGTCGATATCGTATTGGCCGCCGAACTGATGGAAGCCGGGCGCTCCGTGCTGCGCGGACTGGTCACGCCGGACAAGACGATGCTGATCGCCTCGACGCACCGTTCCTTTGCCGTCGGCGAGAAAGAGAAGCCCGGCAATGGCATTGGCGACCCGACCGTGGTTGTCGATGCGACCGACTTCGCGGCGAAGAAGACGATTGCCTTCGATATGGATACGCTGGCGACGAAGAACGGCAGCGTCATTTCCTCATCCATGTTCGGCGCGCTTGCCGCCTCCGGTGCCCTCCCCTTTGCCAAGGAAGCCTTCGAGGCAACCGTGCGCCATGGCGGCAAGGGCGTGGACGCGAGCCTTCGCGCCTTCAACGCTGCCTATGACAGGGTGTTGCGCGGTGGCAATGACACGGTTTCCGCCGAGCCCGGCAAGACCTTTGCCGCAATCCCGCAGAGTGCCGGCTATCCGGCACTTGACGGATTGATCGCCCGCATCCGCCAGGAATTTCCGGAACGGGTCCAGCCCATGCTCTATGCGGGGGTGAAGAAACTCACCGACTTCCAGGATCCTACCTACGCGGATGAATACCTGACCGAGGTCGGTAAGCTGCATGCTGCCGACGCAGCCCATGGCGGAGCAGAGAAGGATTTCGCCTTCACCGCGCAAGGGGCGAAATATGTCGCCGTGGCCATGGCCTATGACGACGTGATCCGTGTCGCCGATCTGAAGACGCGTGGCAGCCGCTTTGACCGGGTGAAAAAGGAAGTCGGCATCAAGGGGGACCAGATCCTCTACACGACCGAGTACATGCATCCACGCATGGAGGAAGTCTGCGGCACGCTGCCCAGGAGCCTCGGACGCTTCATCGAAAGCCGCCCCGCCCTGTTCAACTGGCTGAACCGGCGCATCGACAAGGGCCGCCGCGTGAAGACCGGCACGCTTTTCTGGTTTGCCGGCCTTTACCTCGTCTCCTCACTTCGCCGCTTCCGGCGCGGCAACCTGCGCCACGCGGTCGAGACGGAGCATCGCAGGGCCTGGATCGCCTCGGCGCTCGAGGTGCTGGCACTCAATTATGATCTCGCCGTCGAGGTGCTGGGCAACCGCCGCCTGGTCAAGGGCTATTCCGACACGCATGTCCGCGGCCTCTCCAAGTTCGACCGCGTCATGTCGGCCCTGCCGATGCTGGCCGGTCGCGAAGACGGAGCGGCCTGGATGCGCCGGCTGCGTCAGGCGGCCCTGCTCGACGAGGGTGGTGTTGCGCTCGACGGCGCGCTGAAAACGGTTGCAACGCTTTAAGCGGCAGGACGCAATCCTGACACCCGACCGCTCATCGAGGCCTAAACAGCTCCTTGCTTGAGATCAGACAGGGAGCTTGCGATATCCTCCCGTTCAGGCGGCGCGGCGATGCGCGCAGCCGCCTGCACTGTCGGTCTTGAAGCTCTCGAGCTTACGAAGATATCCGTGCCAGCGATCAAAATGCTCACTTCGCAACACGAAAGTGACATGGGCCGAAAATCCTGCCGAGAGCGCACACGGTCTGATTAACGAGTTGGTTCGAGGCGGCAATGGCCGCCTGATCTTACGTGCCGGCATCAAATCTCGTGACGGCGAATATTGCGAAGGATCTTCTGCAGCGTGGCCAGGAAGGCCTGTTGTTCATCGTGACCGATCCCCCGGAACATGCGTTGCAAGTCGGTATACATGATGGGCCAAACATCTTCGAAGACCGCGCGACCTTCCTGCGTGATCGTCACATCGCGAACACGCATATCGTCCTGCCGTGGCGTCCGCAGAATGAGGCCTTGCTCCTCCAGCGCATCGACCGTGCGGCTCATGGTCGATTGTTCCGTCACCGCAAGGACGGAAAGCTCGTTGATCGTCAACGAACTCGATACGTGCAAAACGGCCAGCGCGCGCATCTTGATCGTGCTCATTTCGCGCACCTTGAGATCTTCCGCCAGGTTGGCGTTCCATCGCGCCATGATCCTGTTCATCACATAGGGCGCGAAGTTGTTCAGTCCGATCTCGCCCAGACCGGGCACGCGTCCCTCTTCCGCGTCCGGATTTCCGACAGTATCATCGGAAAGGCCATTCTCCATTCCATCCTCTCCCAAGTTATTTCAATGATGTGCCGAGCAGGAAGCCCGAACCGGCGCCAAGGCCCGGCCCCGGATGGGTAGATGCTCCGATATGGTAGAGCCCCGGTACATGCGTCGTGTGGTTATTCGGTCTCTTGAACGGACGCCAGAGGAAAAACTGGTCCAACCCACAGAAACCGCCGTACGGATCGCCGCCGACAAGGTTCATGTTCATCGCCTCGAGGTCGGCCGGCGAATAGACGCGCCGAGCGGCGACCGCCTCGTCGAAATTCTCGATGTGGTGGCGCAACATTGCCTCAATGCGGTCAGCAAAGGCTTCGCGCAGCGCTTCCGTCCAGCGTCCGTCCGCCGGGCAATCAAGCAGACCTGCGGCATCGCCCTTGATGGAACGCGGCGTATCGGGCAATTGCAGCCAGAGGATAGACTGGCCCTCCGGCGCACGGCTCGGATCGAAGGAGGTCGGCTGGCCGACACAGACGGTGGGTTCCGCCGGCAGAAGCCCGCGTTCCGCCTCGTTGGACGAACGGGAGACGCCATCGAGACCGGGAGTGAGGTGCAGCAGCGCCACCTTACCGAGCGCTTCCCCCGCCCTCCAGCGCGGCGGCGCTTTCAGTGCGTAGTGGATCTGCATGTTGCCCTTGCCATAGCGATAGGTTTTTAGTCCTTCCACCACATAGTCGGGCTGCGCCGCCGGCCAGTTTTTCAGGAGCCGCGTATAAATCTGGTCGGGCGTCATCGAGGCGATCACGCCGGACTTCGCCTTGAAGCTGCGGCCATCGGCGAGCGTTACGCCTGCAGCCCGGCCGCCCTGCCCTTGTATGATCTGGTCGACATCCGCATCGGTAACGATCTTGCCACCCTGGTCGCGGATCAGCTTTTCGAAGGCTTTCAGCAGGTTCACCGCCCCACCCTTGACGATCGGGCAGCCGGCGAGTTCGATGGCAAAGCCGATGACCCTGGTCATCTCGGCCGAATAGCTGCTTTCCGGCCCCAGCCCGCAATGCAGCGCCCAGGGCGCCCAGAGTGCCTTCATCTCCTCGGATGTGTAGGTCGTCTCCAAATAGGATCGCGCCGGGGCCAGCGCCTCGCCGAAGAAGGATGCCAGGCCTTTCAGCCCGCGCGCCCACGCCTCCTTCGCCACCAGCCTAGCTGTTGCCACCGACCACAGATTGCCGCCAAGCAGCCCGAAGACAAAGCCGGCATTGCCGCCGAAACGATTCATCTCGCGGTCGAATGCCTGTCCGTCGCCGGTCGCAAGCCTGTCGAAATGTGTAACATTCTCGGCCCGGTTCATCGAGAGGATCGCATGCGATCCATCGGGTCTCAGCACCCCGGTCGGTGTCGCCGCGTGGCAGAATTCGAGCCCCCGGGCTTCCAGATCCTTGCCAAGTGCTGCAAAGGCCGACGAGGTGATGAACAGCACCATGGTCGTGGCCATCACGTCATGCACAAAGCCCGGCGCGGTGATCTCTTCCGTGCGCAGGCATCCGCCGATCTGCGGGTTGCGCTCGAGCACCAGGACTTTCCTGCCCTTCTTGCCCAGCATTGCCGCTGCCACCAGCGCATTAATGCCGCTGCCGACGATAATGTAATCTGGTTCGCTCATGGGGCATCTCCGTTCGGGGGATGCGTTTCTGCGATGATGGTCTTGCCGCAGCGGTCACTCTCCTGCCCCTTATGGGGAAGGGTTTGGGAGGGTTCTCTCTTCAAGCTTGCTTCAGCATCCGCGGCAAAGATCCGCGCTGCTGCCGCCACCTCCATCTTCAAGTCGGGGAGATGGCGTGGCGAGTCTCTGTACCTTCCTTCCGCCATCCCGGACTGGGCCCGGCCTGACGGAGTGATGGAGAGCCGCCCTCGCCTCAAGCGATCAGCGCCAGAGCGCGCACCGGCGAGCCGGTGCCCTTGACGAATTTCAGCGGCGCAGCAATCAGGATAGCGCCCTTGGGCGGCAGCTGGTCGAGGTTCGACAGGCTGGCGAGGCCGTATTTATTGGCTTTGTGCATGAGGTTATGCGCCGGGAAGGGCGGGTTCATGCCGCCGGCCATGCCGGCATCGGTTCCGATCGTTTCCTGGCCCCAGCCGATAATGCCCTTGGAAAGGAGATATTCGATCGCTTCTGCCGTCGGTCCGGGCGTATGCGGTCCGGTTTCGTCTGCGTTGAGGAAGGTCTCGGAGGAACCGTTGCGCTTGTACCAGTCGGTGCGCATCAAAACCCAGGTGCCGGCGGCGATCTCTCCATGCTCCGCCTCCCATTCCTGGATGCTTTCGACGGTCAGCAGATAGTCATTATTCTCCGCAGCTTCCTTCGAACGATCGATCACATTCACCGGAGCGACAAAATTCTGCGGCGGGATCGTATCCGTCGTGTTGCCCGGATGATCCTTGCCGGTGATCCAGTGACAGGGCGCGTCGAAATGCGTACCCGTATGTTCACCGAGCTCCAGCCAGTTCCAGGCCCAGAACGGTCCATTCTCATCATAGGCAGAGATTTCATGAACCTTGACGCTCGGCGTGTTCTTGCCGAACTGCGGCGGGAGATAAAGGACCGGCGTATCCGGGCCGAGCGGCGCGGTGAGATCGACGACCTTGACCGTGCCGGTCAGAAGACTGGCGGCGAGTTGAGAGAGTGTGTTTGTATCCGACATGATGTTCCCCTTATTGACGGATGCGCACCCGGCCGACGCCCGCCCGGGCCCTGCATTGTGGCGACGCTAGATCAGAATATATGTCAATGCAAGTAAGTTTGCGAAGCGCTTTAGGTCCTCCCGAAGTCGACATCCTGAGGCCCCCGCCACACAGTGCTTGCGGCAAACCGGAGGTTTATAGCGCCGATCCCCGCACGCCAAACTATTTTAATATTGAGACATTTTCCGGAAAATGTATGCATACAGAAATATATCCGCAAACCGGGAAGCGACATGTCTGATTTCGATGCGGTCATCCTGGGCGCAGGCCACAACGGTCTGGCCGCTGCTGTTCATCTGGCGTCCAAGGGCTGGAAAATCGCCGTCGTGGAGGCCAAGTCCTCGGCTGGCGGGGCGGTCAAGACACAGGAACTGATCGAACCAGGCTTCCGTCATGACCTTGCCGCGATGAACCTTTCGATGTTTGCCGGCTCCGCGTTCCACCATCTTTATGCCGGAGAGCTTGCAGCGCACGGACTGAGATTCATCCGTGCGACCAGGTGCTTCGCCAGTGTCTTTCCGGACGGCTCCCATCTCGGCATCGGTACGAATGCGGCGGAAAACACAGCGGCGATCGCCGCACTGTCGCCGAAGGACGCCGAACGCTTCGCCGCCATGTCCAACGAATTCGGTTCGATTGCTCCGCATCTCTTTAGCCTGCTCGGCGCGCCCATGCCGTCGACGCAAAGCGCCAAGACGGTGTGGAGGGCATGGCGGGCGGGCAGCATGCCATTGCTGACCGATCTACTGCGGCTCCTGTTATCCTCGCCGCGCGGCTTCCTCGACCGGCATTTCCGCGATGAGAAGCTGAAGGCGATGATTGCCGCCTGGGGGCTTCACCTCGATCTGCCGCCGGACGCGGCCGGCGGCGCACTGTTTTCCTATCTTGAGACCATGACCAATCAAGCCTTCGGTATGGTCATCGGTGCGGGTGGGGCGGATGTCATCATCAAGGCGATGACCGGCCTCCTTCGAGCCAAGGGTGGGGAGCTCTTCCTTAACTCTCCGGTTGCCTCCGTCGATATCGTCAACGGTCGCGCCCGGACGGTGACGCTCGCCGATGGTCGCAAGCTGACGGCGAAGCGCGCCGTCATCTCCAATATCCATCCGAAGCTTCTCTTCAACGGCATGGTGCCGCAGAGCACCCTGCCCCGCCGCTTCGTCGAGGGTCTCACCACCTATCGCGCCGGGCCCGGCGCCATGATGATCCATCTGACCCTGGATGATCTGCCCGACTGGTCCGCCTCGCCCTCGCTGAAATCCTACGCCTATGTTCACATCGCGCCGACCCTTGCGATGATGACACGCGTCTATGGCGAGGCGGTGTCCGGCCTCCTGCCGCGCGAACCCGTCCTGGTTGTCGGTCAGCCGACAGCACTTGACCCCTCGCGCGCGCCGGAGGGCAAGCACGTGCTCTGGATTCAGGTCCGTGTGCTCCCCGCCGAGATCAGGGGCGATGCGGCGGGCGAGATTGAGGCGACCGACTGGGCTTCGGTGAAGGACGCCTATGCCGAGCGTGTTCTGTCTATCATCGAAACCCAGGCGCCGGGGCTGCGCACTCGCATTCGCGGTAGAGCCGTCTGGTCGCCGCTCGACCTGCAGACAGAAAACCCAAACCTCATCGGCGGCGACAGCCTCTCAGGGTCGCATCATCTCGACCAAAATTTCCTCTTCCGTCCAGTCGCGGGCTTCTCCCGGTACAAAAGCCCTATCGACGGCCTTTATATGTGCGGTGCTGCGACTTGGCCCGGCGCGGGCACGGGAGCGGGGTCCGGCTTCATGCTGGCAAAGATGCTTGCCGGATAAGAAGCGGAGAGGGCGATATCGGCGACAACAAAGACGGGCCTGTAGCAAATTTTCGTGGTTAACTGTTGGTTTCCGCGCGGAACTGAGCCGGTTTTTCACCGAAAAGTGAGCCACCTGCCTTGTCGCAAACCTTTCATTAGGCTGAGACTAGCCCGCGACCGAAGGCATTTTCACGCTTTGTTAACTTTTTGAAGTCCGAAGAGCCGTGCGAGCAGACAATTCTGATCGTTGACGGCCCAGCCGCCGGCGAAACCAAAGCCCTTCTTCAGCCACAACATCGCCTCGAATCCAGCAATCGTTCGGCGCGCGGTGTTGAGTGATTGGAAGCCGCCGATCTTTGGCATGTTCTTCTTGACCCGGAAGTGGTCGCTCTCGATTCCTTGCTGGAGGTGCTTAGTGACATAATGTAGAGGGTTTCAATGCAGGAGCCCGTCATCGACGGCCGTCTTGATCGTTGTGGGGAAGGTGTTGGCGCCATCGGTACCGATCTTCCCCGGCGATAGCAGCGGCTCATCCTTGAGCTTCTTACGGAAGAAGCGCTTAGCGGTGAGCAAAAAGCCGTGCTTATCGACGGCGCGGTACAGGTATCGCCACTTGCCCCGGATCTTGACTTAGGTCTCGTAATCCTGACTGAGCCACAACGCGTGCGCTGAAACTGGCGCAGCCGTTTCTCAATGACCGGCGCATAGGCTAGGACCCAGCGATTGATCGTGCTGTGGTCCACTTCGAAGCCGCGTTCCTGAAACATTTCTTCCAAGTCTCGGTAGCTGAGCAGATAGCGTAGGTACCAGGTCACTGCCTGCACTATCGGCCATGCCTCGAAATGCCGACCTTTGAAGTCGTCCTTTGATTGCCGCTTCAGCTTTTCGGCGATGGCGTCCAAAAGTATGGTTACGCTCCGCTACATTGGGAGCGGCAATTTCTCTGCTGGCGGTCAACAGACCGGTAACCAAGAAAATTTGCGACAGGCCCCTTTGCTGCCTTTGCCAGTCAGGGCGGCACTGTGGCGAAACGCGACGCCCTGCAGGGTCTGACGACCCGTTGGGGGGTTGCCTTTCGCGCTCAATCCGGATGTCCCCGCATGGCTGGCGCACCCTCTTTGGCGCCCAGATCTGGACCTGGGGGCCATCGTCGTCACTGACGCTCCAGCCGGATTTTCAGGATGCCTCGAATTTGATCCGAAAGACCTGCCTGTATTGGTGAGGGGAATAGATCGCGACAGTGCCGTCTACATTCCAGCCTCTGGGACGAGTGACAGTTTGCGGATCTGGGTTGCCGGGAGGTCACCGCCCGCCAGACTGGCTGTCATGCTGCCGATGGACCCTGACCTCGAGCTTCGTCTGCACAGCCTGCGACGGATGCACCGATGGCTGACACACAAGCAGGCGGGTCCAGCCATGCGCCAGCAACAGATTTCAGTATTTCATCGCCATCGCTTCATTCTGATGCTGAGGATCCTGGACGGGCTTCGTGACGGTGCATCAAGGCGCGAGATCGCCAGTGTCCTCTTTGGTCGGGACTTTCGGACCATCTCCGCCGTCGACTGGCAAAATACCTCTGCGCGTCGGCACCTTGCTCGTCTTATCGCTGAGGGCAGGGACTATGTCGGCGGTGGCTACCGTCGCATCTTGAGGGGGGCCTAACCAAGGGACAGCTTTTCCGGAACGCCGCTCATCAGCGCACCAGTTTCGCCTGACTGGTGAGGCCGGCATTCGATCGCCGGAGACAGGTTGCGTGATGGCGAATTCTGTCACACCGGCGAGCCGCAGTTTCTTTCGCCATTGTCGCTTTCGATCGCCGTCGAGACCTTTCAGCCGGCAGTCTTCTCAGCGCAGGGCGACGACCATCCGGTCAACGGCCGTCTTCAGACGCTCCGTATCGCGAAAAACGCAGAGACGGATGAAGCCGGTCGAAGAGTCGCCGAACAGATGCCCCGGGGCAAGTCCGACCCGGGCCGATTCAAGGATCATCGAGCAGGCTTCGCGCGCATCGGGCACGCCGGCGAGCCCGAAGAAGGCATACATGCCGCCCTGTGGTTTTTCCGGAAGCATGATCGAGTTGATCTGGGCGAGACCATCATAGACGATATCGAGGCCGGTCTTGATCCGCTGCCGGATGTCAGCGACCAGCGGTTCGCCCTGCTCGAGCGCAGCAACCGCACCCGCCTGGATCACCGCCGGCGTGCCGCTGTTGATATACTGGGTCATGGCCGCCACCTGGTCTGCGACGCTGTTCGGATGTGTCAGCCATCCGACGCGCCATCCGGTCATTGCCCAGGCCTTGGAGAAGCTGTTGATGGTCATGACGCGATCCTCGTCCTCGGCGATCGCCAGCATCGAAGGCGCGACATCGCCATCGAAGTAGATCCGTCCGTAGACCTCGTCGGAGATGATCCAGATGCCGGTGCGGCGGCTGAACTCCAGCAGTGCCGCCATTTCGTCTGCGCTTGCGGTCCAGCCGGTCGGATTGGCCGGCGTGGAGAGGAAGATTGCCCGTGTGCGGGCATCGCAGGCGGCGAACAGCCGATCGAGATCAAGCCTCCAGCCCTTGTCGAATTGAAGCGCGACCGCACGGGGTTCGGCGCCCAGAAGATGAATGGCGTTGTGGATGTTGGGCCATTGCGGGGCCACGTAAACCACATTGGTACCCATCTCGGCGATCAGCGCCAGCGCGATGTAGAGGGCCTGCATTCCGCCGGGTGAGACCGTCGAGCGGGTCAGGCCGATCGGTTTGCCATAGAGGCGGGACTGGTAGTCGGAGAGGGCAGTCTGCAGACGACTGGCACCGCGCATGTCCGGCACATAGAACGTCTCGCCGTCGTCCAGCGCCTTTTTAGCGGCATCACGGATGAAGGAGGGCGTCACCATGTCACCTTCACCATACCAGAGCGCGATGACGTCATCGAGCTTGCTGGCCCTGGTGGCCATCGCCGCGATGTTTTCCGTATGCAGATCCTTGACCTGATCGCGGATGCCGCTGAAGGCCGTCAGCGCCTGATGCCTTGCGGCGATTTTGTTGTCCATCAAAGACATTTTCGTTTCCATCGTTTATCGGCTCCCGGTCGCGAGGGCCGTGATTAGGCGTCTGGTTGTCCCAGATCGTGATAGAGGCCTGCCATGATCGCGAGCCCCTCGCGGATGATGCTCACCGGCAAGTGTTCGTTGGCGGCATGTTGCAGGCAGCCCGGGTAGGAATGCGGTATCCACACCGTCGGCAGTCCCAACCCATCCGAGAAGATGTTGTTGGGCAATGAGCCTCCCAGATTCGGCAGGATCGCCGGAGGGCGACCCGTAGTCGCCTCGATCGAGGCCGCGACGCGCTTAACCCACGGGTCGTCAGGATCCAGTCGGCTGGCGGGAAAGATCGCATCGGAGGGATCGGTGACTGTGACGCGGTCATAGCCAGCTTCCTTCAGAACGCGCCTCACGGCCGGAACGACGGCCATATAGTCGACCTGAACCGGAAACCGCAGCTGCATGCGTGCACGTGCCCGCGGCGGAATGGCATAGAGCGGCTGCGCCAGGTTGCCGCATTCCATCTCCATGACTTCGAACGACGACCAGGCAAACACCTTTTCTTCTGCCGACAGGCCCGGTTCGCCCCACCACTCCTCGATGGCCGGATCTCCAACATCCGGTTCGATGTGGCAGTGGGCGAGTGCGGTCCGCACGTTTTCCGGAATGTGGCCCGGTGTCATTTCCGGTACCTTGATCCGGCCGGTGCGGCTGACGAGTTCGGTGATCGCGTGGCAGAGTTCGATGCCCGGATTGGCCAGCAATCCGCCCCAATTGCCGGAGTGCTGGAAGTCTTCGCGGGCATTCACCTCCATATGAAACGACAGCCCGCCGCGCGCGCCAAGAAAGATCGTTGGCTGGTGCAGCGCCAGCCGCGGCCCGTCGGAGGCGATCAGCACGTCCGCCTTCAGCAGGTCGCGATGGCGCTGACATATTGTGTCGAGGCCGGGGGAACCGGATTCCTCGCCCATCTCGATCAGGTATTTGAGGTTGAAGCCCAGCTTTCCGCGGGTCGCCAGAACCGCCTCGATCGCAGCCATATTGATCGAGTGCTGGCCCTTGTTGTCGGCGGTGCCGCGTCCGTACCACTTGCTCTCCCGCTCGGTCATGGCGAAGGGCGCAAGCCCCTCTGCCCATTTGCCGTCGAGACCCGCAACGACGTCGCCATGGCCGTATTGCAGAATGGTGAGGAAGGCAGGATCCTCGATCCTCTCGGCCAGCAGGAAGGGGCCGGGCGCGGCGTCGTCCTCAAGCAGACGCGTCGAAAATCCCATCCTGACAAAATGTGGCTGCAGCTCATCCGTCAGATACCGCCAGAGATCCGGCTTGTGTTCGGGGAGACGACTGGCCGAGGGAATGGCAATGCGGCGCCGCATCACGGCCTCGAAGGTCCCGTCATCGAACTGGCCGACAGCTCTGGCGATCGCCTCCTGACGAACTGTGGTCGTCTGGTTCATCGTAGCATCCCTGTTCTGGATCGTGGTCGTGTCAGTCATGGCAGCAGCTTTCGCCGAGACGGTTCAGGAAGACGACGCACTTCCCCAACTGTCCGATCTCTATGCCCTCGTCCGGCTGATGCGCATCGGCGATGTCGCCCGGACCGACGACGAAGGAAGGCGTGCCGGCGAGCTGGAAGATGCCAGCCTCCGTGCCGTAGGAGACGTAGCGGGGCGCTGGCCGGTCGAGAAGGTCGAGCACCTGGCGTGTCAATGCATCCGCCTCCGGCTTGAGGCCCGGAATGCGTGCCTGGACGTCGATCGCGATGCCGCAATCGGGATCGACCGCCTTCATGGCGGGTTCAACCACCTCAGAGGCGTAGCGTCGGATGCGGTCGAGAACGGCGAGATCGTCCTCGCCGGGAATGATCCGCATCTCCCAGAAGAAGTCGCAGGATTCTGCAACGATGTTGCCATGCAGGCCGCCCTTGATCTGGTTCACCTGGATCGTCGAGTAGGGCGGGTCGAGACCCTCGAACTGCGGACCGTTGCGCATGTCGGCACGGATCCGGTTGATCTCGCTGACAAGCTCTGCGGCCGCCATGACCGCATTGACGTAGCGGTCCGGCTGTGACGAATGGCCGGGCTTGCCGCGGACCCTTGCCCAGCCGATCAGGCCGCCCTTGTGCGCGGAAACGAGATCCAGGCTGGTCGCTTCGCCGATGATTGCGAGGCGAGGCGCAAGGCCGCTGGCACCAACCCAGTCGGCCATTGCGCCGACGCCGGTGCAGCCGACCTCCTCATCGTAGGAAAAGGCAAGATGGACCGGTCGCTTCAAGGGACGCGCCGCAATCTCGGGAAGGGCGGAGAGGCAGCAGGCGAGGAAGCCCTTCATGTCGGTGGCGCCACGGCCAATGAGACGAGGGCCTTCCCGACGCAGTGTCCAAGGGTCACCGGTCCAGGCCTGTCCGGCGGTGGGTACGACATCCGTGTGGCCACTGAAGACCACGCCACCCTTCGTTTCTGGGCCGATGGAGACCAGCAGGCTCGCCTTGTCTCCCTCCGCATTCGGAAACCGCCTGATCCGTGCACCGAAGGGGGCGACGGCGGCCTCAAGATGGTCCAGCAGCGCGAGGTTGGAGACTGCGCTCACGGTTGGGAAAGCCACCAGATCGGCAAGATGTCGGGTGACGTCATGTTCTATCGGCATAGCGCCCTCGAGATGGAAGGGATGATTGGATCCTCAGCCGGCATCGGACGGCTCCTGCGCCTTCAGTTCCTCGGCGAAATGGCAGGCCGCGCGCCTGGCAGGCGCTGTGTCGCGCAGCGCCGGTACTTCGGCCGAACAGACATCCCGTGCCATGGTGCAGCGGGGGTGGAAGTGGCAGCCGGAGGGGGGGTGGAGCGGTGAGGGCATCTCGCCCTTGATGGCGGTGAAGATCCTCTTCTTCGGTTCCAGGGTCGGGATCTCCCTGAGGAGCGCCCGAGTATAAGGGTGATGCGGATTGGCAAACAGGGCCTCCGTCTCCGCCAGTTCCACGACGCGGCCAAGATACATGACCGCGATGCGATCGCAGAAGTTTTCGATCATGCCGAGGTCATGGCTGACGAAGATATAGGTGAGATCGAGATCCCGCTTCAGGTCGACGAACAGATTGAGGATCTGCGCCTGGATCGATACGTCCAGCGCCGCGGTCGATTCGTCGCAGACAAGGATGCGTGGCTTGACGGCAAGCGCGCGGGCAATGCCGATGCGGGCACGTTGCCCGCCGGAAAACTGATGCGGATAGAGGTCTCGGCTGGCCGGGTCGAGGCCAACGCGGGCCATGATCTCGCTGACATAGGCGGGCATGTCGCGCGGACGGATGATGCCGTGGACGACCGCGGCCTCGCCGATGATTTCCATCACCCGCTTGCGCGGGTTGAGCGAGGCTGTGGCATCCTGGAAGACCATCTGGATCGAAAGGCTGGCCTTGCGGCGCTCGGGTTCCGTCATGGTGGCGACATCACGGTCCTCAAGCAGGATGCGTCCCTGAGATGGCTGCAATATGCCGGAGATGATGCGGGCCAGCGTCGACTTCCCGCAGCCCGATTCACCGACCAGGCCGATGATCTCGCCCGGACGCACATCCAGATCGATGCCGTCTACCGCGCGCACCAACTGCTCCGAATTCCGGCGCGTCAGCATGTCGGAAATCCGCTGGGCAAAATCCGGCGAGCTGCGGAACTGGCGCGAGACGGCATCGAGTTTGAGGATCGGTTGCATGGTCTCACGCCCCCTGTCTTGGATGATGGCAGCGCATGAAGCGGCCGGATGGATCGTGGAGGAGCGGGGGAAGCGTCGTCGAGCAGATCTCGCTTGATACCGAACAGCGCGGATGGAAGGCGCAGCCTGACGGCATGTTGGCAAGGTTCGGAGTCGACCCGGGGATCTGTGCCAGCGGTTGGCCGCGGCGGTTACGGCTCGGAACCGATGCAATCAGACCGGCCGTATAGTGATGCCGCGGCGCTGTCAGCACCTCGGCAACCGTTCCCGATTCAACGATACGCCCGGCATACATGACCGCGATCCGGTCCGCGAGCCCCGCCACCACGGACAGGTCATGCGTGATCCAGACAAGCGCCGTTCCACTTTCCGCTGCCAGCTTCTGCACCTCACCGAGGATCTGCACCTGGATCGTCACGTCGAGCGCCGTCGTCGGTTCGTCGGCGATCAAGACGGCCGGCCGATGCAGGAGCGCGATGGCGATGGCGACGCGTTGGCGCATGCCGCCGGAGAATTGATGCGGATAGGCTTCTAGACGTGATTCCGGCGAGGGGATGCCAACCGCCCTTAGGGCGTCGATGGCGCGGGCGCGTGCCGCCGAGGCGGAGATCCGCTCGTGCGCGGTGATGGCCTCCATGATCTGCGTATCGATGCGCAGGACCGGATTGAGCGTCGAGATCGGATCCTGGAAGATCATCGCGATGCGGTTTCCGCGCAGGCCGCGCATGTCCCTGTCACTGACGCCGGCGATGTTGCGGCCTTCCAGAACGACGCGTCCTGCCGACACCCGGCCGGGGGCGTCGATCAGCCCCATCGTTGCCAAGCCGGTCACCGATTTACCGGAACCGGATTCGCCGACGACGCCCAGGACCTCGCCGGGATTGACGTGGAAGCTCACATCATTGACGGCGGTGACCGGTCCCTTGCGGGTCTGGAAGGTTACGCTGAGGTTTTCGACCGACAGAGCCGGAGCAACAACCGAATTTGTGACCGCCATCATTGCGTGAACCTCGGATTGAGGACGGCGCGCAGACGGTCACCGACCAGGTTGATGGCGACGACGATGAGCACCAGCGCAATCCCCGGATAGGTGGACATCCAGTACTTGCCAGACAGCAGGAAATCGTAGCCGGTGGCGATCAGCATACCGAGCGATGGCTGGGTTACCGGAACGCCGACGCCGAGGAACGACAGCGTCGATTCCAGCGTGATGGCATGGGCTACCTGCACGGTCGATACGACGATCAGCGGCGGGATGCAGTTGGGCAGCATATGCCGGACGAGAACGCGCCATTGCGGAATCTCGAGACAGCGGGCGGCTGCAATGTAGTCCTTGTTCTTCTCGACCAGCGCCGAACCGCGTACGGTTCTGGCATAATAGGCCCATTGGACGAAGACGAGCGACAGGACGACCTTGTCGAGACCGCGCCCGAAGAGGGTTAGCAGGACAAGAGCGATCAGGATTGACGGGAAGGACAGCTGCAGATCGACGATGCGCATGACGAGCGCATCGAAGCGTCCGCCAATATAGGCCGAGAGCACGCCGATCAGGGCGCCGATCAGGCTGGCGATCACCACGGAAGCGATGCCGACGCCAAGTGAGACGCGCATGCCATACATGATGGCAGACAGCATGTCGCGGCCCTGGTCGTCTGTTCCCAGCCAGGCAGTGAGGCCACCGCCGAGGGTCGACCCGGGCGGCAGCATGTTGTCCATGATGTCCAGTTGCATCAGATCATAGGGATTTTGCGGAGCAATCAACGGGGCGAAGATCGCCGCGAAGGAAAGCGTCAGCAGGATGACGAGGCCAATGACGGCTTCCGGGCTCGATACGAGATCGCGCAACTGCCGCAGCAGCAGCCGTTCGCCTTTGGCGACGGATGGCGCGGGGAGGGGTCGGGTGGTAATGGTTTCGCCCATAACTTACTCGTTTGGTCCGCCAAGCCGGACGCGCGGATCGAGCGCGACATACAGCAGGTCGACAATGAAATTGATGAGGACGAAGATCACCGTCGTGACCATCAGGTAGGCGACGACGACGGGTCTATCGAGCCGGTTGATGGATTCGATCAGCAGCTTGCCCATGCCGGGATAGGCAAACACGGTCTCGATGACGACGGTGAAGGCGATCATAGCGCCGAACTCCATGCCGAGAATGGTGATCACCGGGATCATCATGTTCTTCAGCAGGTGCAGCCAGATGATGCGAAAGCTGCTCAAGCCCTTGGCCCTGGCGAAACGGATGTATTCCTGCGTCACGATTTCGCGAGTCCCAGCCTCGCAGAGGCGAACCACCAGAGACGACTTGTAGAGTGCCAGGGTGAGCGCCGGAAGGATCAGATGCCGCCAGCCTTCCAAAGACGTGATTGACAACTGCATGCCGAGGACTTCGGTGGTGGGACCGCGCCCGCCCGCAGGCAACCAGCCCAGGTAGACGGAAAACAACAGGATCAGCATCATGCCGATCCAGAAATTCGGCAGGGAAAAGCCAAAGATCGAGGTCGACATGATGGCCCGGCCGGCGATCGATTTCGGGCGCAGACCGGCGATCACGCCGAGCGGTACGCCGATCATGACCGAAAAGGTGAGGGCCAGCAGGGCGAGTTCGATGGTTGCCGGCAACCGTTCGCCGATCACGGCCAGTGCAGATTTGCCGTAGACGAATGACGCCCCGAGATCACCCTGCAGGGCATTGCCGAGGAAGGCGGCAAACTGCACCGGCAGAGGCTGATCCAGTCCAAAGCGGGCGGCCAGGGCGTCGCGTTCCGCCTGATCCGCATCGGGGCTGGCAAGCATGTCCACCGGGCTGCCGAGTGCAAAGACCGCGAGGAATACGAGCACGGCCATGGTGAACAGCACCAGGGCAGATTGTCCGAGCCTGCGTAGGAGATAGGCTATCATCAGTTCGACTATCCGGAATAACTGTCGTTGATGGCCCGAAGGCCTGTGTGAGGGCATTGATGACGGCGAGCCTGACGATTGCAGGCTCGCCTTCAGGCGCCCTTATTGCCGCGGCTCAAAGGTAAAGGCCGAGGTTCGTTCATCCATGCGCGGGATGATCTTGATGTCTTTGCGGGCTGCCCAGGTCATGCCCTGGAAGTACAGCGGAACGATTGGCATGTCGTTGATCA
>NZ_JAPPRJ010000004.1 GCF_026672545.1 Rhizobium sp. SL86 | reverse complement strand
CCTAAAGTCGTGGCAAATCACTGTGAAGATCACTGCTGGACGCGCAGAACTCGAGGGCGAACAAAAGGATGAAGAACAGCTCAGTCGCTGCGAATGGTCGCCTTGTGACGCTGGCTTCTGGCGAGCTCAACGAACCGACGCTTCACCTCTTCGAAGAGCGCCGGAGGCAGCGGTCCGTGATATCCACTCTCGCTGTCAACAGGGCGAACATCAGGCCCGGGCCAGACGAAACGATTGCTTTCGGTCAGCACGATCCAGGATCGCTCGTCATCGAGACCCAGGCGGCGTTTGGTGGCCGGCGGGATTTCGACTGCGTCACTGGAATCGGACGGTGGGGAATGCGTGATCGGCAGAACACGTACTGCAGGTGTCCCGTCCTGAAGCGTCGCAACAATGGCCAGCACGAGAGCCGGGCGATCCTTGTCCCCCTCCTCTCGTCCGTCCAGATACTGCCAATGCCAGAGATAGGAATAGCGGAAAATCCAGCCGACCTTGGGTTCAATCGGCAGCATTCTTGTCCATCAGCAGTTCGGCATTGAGATGATCCAGGCCCGGCTCCATCGTCGAAGCCTCGATCGCGGCAAGTTCGTCGTCACTGATCGCAGCCGTCAGATCGACCCGACGGTCCCGCTTGGCGAGACGAAGATAATCCTCATAGGCCATGAGCACCGTGCGCGGCCGGCCGTTCTTGGTGATGATGACCGGCTCTCGCACGGCCGCATCCTGGTAGGCGCCAAAGTTCTTCGAAACCGCAGCTGCTGTCACAATCGACGTCATGGCAGATCTCCTTTATTCCGGAATATACGGGCTTTCCGGAACTTTTGCAAACCTGCTGATTGCCCGCGGAGCACACCATTATGCGAAGGCCGCCGGTATCACTGTCGACGAACGAGTTGGTGTCGCGACGTTTGGAAGAATTGGACACGATCGCCGCCGTCCTGCCAATGGAGCGGCGCGACGAACTGGCCGAGCTTTTGACCGATCAGGATGTCGAAACACTTCGGCATCTGGTCAACGAGGGTATGGGCGCCAACACTTTGCGTGCGCTCACCTCCGATCTCGCCTATCTTCAGGCATGGTCGCTGGCGGCAACCGGCCGGTCACTCCCCTGGCCCGCGCCGGAAGCTCTCCTGCTGAAGTTTGTCGCCCATCACCTCTGGGATCCTGAGAAACGCCTGACAGATCCGGGCCACGGCATGCCGGCGGAGGTCGAGGACAAGCTTCGCCTCCAGGGGTTTCTTCGATCATCCGGTCCCCATGCACCCGATACCGTGCGCCGGCGGCTGGCAACCTGGTCGACGCTGACCAAATGGCGCGGGTTGCAGGGTGCGTTCACCTCCCCTGCTGTCAAGTCTGCCACCCGGCTGGCGGTGCGCGCAACGCCGCGTCCGAAGCGGCGCAAGAGCGCCAAGGCCGTGACAGGCGATGTCCTGTCAAAGCTGATTGGTACCTGCCGGACCGGCAGCCTGCGCGATGTCAGGGACAAGGCGATCCTCATGGTTGCCTTTGCCTCCGGTGGGAGGCGCCGCAGCGAAGTGGCGGGGCTGCGTAAGGAGCAGTTGGTCATGGAAGCGCCGATCCCGGTTGAAGGGGCAGCTCCCCTGCCCTCGCTGTCCATCCATCTCGGTCGCACCAAGACCAGCGGCGCCGACGCCGACGAGATCGTCTACCTCACTGGCCGGCCCGTCGATGCGCTGGATGCCTGGCTAAAGCTTGCCAGGATCGACAGCGGCAGTGTGTTTCGCGCCATTGATCGCTGGGGAAATGTCTCACAACGTGCTCTGGATCCAAAAGCGATCAACGACATCGTCAAACAGCGCGCTGCCATGGCTGGCCTCAATCCGGCGGAGTTTTCCGCCCACGGCCTGCGCTCCGGTTATCTCACCGAAGCAGCCAACCGCGGCATCCCTCTCCCCGAGGCAATGGAACAGTCGCGCCATCGATCCGTCCAGCAGGCGTCGGAATACTACAACAGTGCAACTAGGCGGAGTGGCAGAGCAGCAAGACTTATTGACTGAGAAGCGAATCGGCACCAGCTATAGCCGAATGGTTTAGGCAAAATTCGCCTCCCGCAAATTCGGCGCGGTTCAGTTTACAGCCGTTCCACTTCACTGTGACGAAGGATGAACGCAGCTTCGGTGTCGAGCACTGTCGTCATTCCAGCTATTGCAGATATCTCATCGTGGTAGAACGCCACATTTCGACAGCGAAGGGAATGATCGCATCGTTGAAGTCGAAGCGGGGCGAATGCAGGCCGGGATTGTCACCCGTGGTGCGGGCAGCACCCAGCCAGAAATAACAGCCGGGCTTCTCGTTCAGCATGAAGGCGAAGTCTTCCGCCGCCATGGAAGGCGCGGCATCGATGACTTGCAGGTTAACCGCAGCCGCCTGCGAACGCACCATCGCTGCAACTTCTGTATTGTTGATAGTGGCCGGGTAACGTCGCTGATAGTCGATCTTGGCGCGGCACCCGAAACCTTCGGCCACGGAACGGGCAACCTGTTCCAGCCGCGCCTGCAGCGTATCCCCGACGTTCGCGTCGAACCAGCGCGTGGTGCCGCGGATCAACACGCGTTCGGGAATGACGTTCCAGGCGTCACCTCCGTGGATCTGGGTGACCGACACCACGGATGCCTGCAACGGAGAGACGTTTCGGCTCGCAATCGTGTTCAGCGCACTGACGATTTGCGAGGCGGCCAGCACAGGATCGGCTCCCTCGTGCGGCATGGCACCATGGGCGCCACGACCGATGACCTGCACTTCAAAGATCCCGAAGGCTGCCATCATCTGATCATCGCGCGCCACCAGCGTTCCAACCGGCAGCGCCGGCCAGTTGTGCATGCCGAGCACCGCATCCATAGGAAAATCGCGGAACAGCCCGTCTTCCACCATGGCGCGGGCACCGCCTTCATTTTCCTCTGCAGGCTGGAAGATGAAATGAACGGTGCCGTCAAAGCTCTCGCGGGACAATTCCCGTGCTGCTGCAAGCGCCACCGTCACATGCCCGTCATGGCCACAGGCGTGCATCACCCCAGCCGTCCTGGAGGCATAGGCTGCGTTCGTCTCTTCGGTGATGGGAAGCGCATCCATATCGGCGCGAATGCCCAATGCCTTGCGGGAGGTTCCCTTCGTCAGAGTTCCGACAACGCCCGTACGGCCGTAACCGGTGCGAACAGTATAACCCCATTCTGCAAGCCTTTCCGCAATGAACCGCGCGGTTTCGATTTCCTGAAAACCAAGCTCGGGGTTGGCATGCAGATGGTGCCGCCAGCGCAAAGCCTCTTCAAGTCTTTCAGAGAAAAGAGCGTTCATGTCGAAATCCTTTGGCATTGGATGCACCGGGCGGGATAGGCTTCTATTGTCATCTTCGCAATTTGTGGAGCAGCTTTGAAGAGCGAAGGAGCGCAACGCATTGTTCTGTCTCACGCAACGCCTACCGTCCCTTGCGATGGCATGAAATCCCGTGCCGCTTCCTGCAAAACGTCGATAAAGGCGCACAGCGCGGGATTGCGTGCTTCCTTGGCCCTGATGGCTATCATGATCCGACGGTATATCGGAGGGTTCAACTGCTTGATGCAAACCTCCCGCCCCACATGACGCAGACGCAAGGCCGGCATTACCGATATGCCGCAGCCTGCCTTGATCAGGGCCAGCACCACCTCGAAATCATTACAATATCCGTTGACCTGTGGCTCGAAGCCCGCTTGTCGGCAACGCTCGCGAATGACGTCGCTATACACATTCGAGGCCACATCCAGCGACCATTTCTCTCCACGCAGATCAGCCAGGCTCACAGTCTCGGCCACGGAAAGCCTGTGAGACGCGGGAAGGATGGCAAAAAGCTCATCTTCCTGCAGGAAGATCCTGTCCACCCGCTCATCCGCCGGATCCGGCGTCAAGGTCAGATCATCGATCAGGGCAATGTCCGTTTGCCAGGATCTGAGCGCCGCAAGCCCTTCGGATGGCTCCATGGCCGACAGTGTCACATCGAGTTGCGGATGGCGCTCGCGCGCAAGCCGCATGGCGGCAGGCACAACCGTTGCCGCAATTGAGGGAAAGGCAGCAATGCGAATCTCGCCGCAGATAACCTGTTTCAACGCGGCAAGATCGGTTCTCGCAGCCTCGACCAGCCCGAAAATCCGGTCCGCGTGATCGATCAGCCGCAAACCTGCGGGAGTGAATGTCACGCCCCTGCCCCGGCGTTCGATCAGTTTTACATCCAGTTCGGCCTCCAGCAGCGCCACCTGCTGCGACACAGCAGAGGCCGAAATCAGGAGCGCGTCAGCAACGGCAGCCATGGTCTGCCGGTGGTGAAGCTCGCGCAGGGTTCTCAGTCTCTGGAGGTCCACCGGAGACACCTTTGTCCATTTTTGCTAATTGATTACCTTACAATTATTAACTGGACCTGACGATTTGTACAGGGAACACTGCGTCATGACCGAGGTTCGGAACGGAAGAGGTAGCATGGAGCAGCAGGAAAGACCGTATCAGACGATTGCCGAACGCCTTCTGGCCGAAGTGGCGGATCTGTACCGGCGCAAGCCTGATATTCCCACCCTGCTTGGTCTTTCCCCCATCGAACCCGGCGATGCCGCTGATCTGCTGGCCGATGTCCTGGCAAGCGCCGCAACGGGCCAATCTGATGCCGCGCGCCTTCGGTACCACGCCATGGAAGCTTTCAAAGCCGATGCCGAAAGCTTCGGTGCGGCACTAGTGGATATCGAGACAACAGCGCGCAAGAACTTCGAGCCCGGCGGGCTTTCGGCAACGCTTCTGTATTCGCGCGGCGTTCATGCCGTTCTGGCCCATCGTGTCGCGCATTTTTACTGGACGACAGACGAACGCGACCTGGCGCTGGCGCTGAAGGCGGTGTTTGGGCGGGCATTCTCTACGGATGTTCATCCCGCAGCCCGGTTCGGCAAGGGAATCTGGCTTGATCACGGGCTGGGCTTCGTCGTCGGAGAAACGGCCATCATTGGTGATGACGTCAGCATCTGGCACGGCGTCACGCTTGGCAGTACGCTGAAGGATAGCGGCGAACGGCGCCATCCGCGCCTCGGTTCCGGCGTCACTGTCGGCGCCGACGCTGTCCTTCTTGGCGGCATCGACGTCGGTGCCGGGGCCGTGATCGCCGCCGGTTCCGTGGTGCTGAAGGATGTGGAGCCGGGAACCACTGTGGCGGGTGTTCCGGCAAAAGGGAAACCCCGCACCGAAACATCCTTCAAAGGCATCTGACTGCAAGGAGATTTGCGCATGACCGGCTTTCTTGGCATCGACCATCCGCTAATTGCGGTGCGGGACCTCGATGCGGCTGTCGAACGGTTCCGTGCGCTGGGCTTCACCTTCGCGCCGCAGAGCCGCCACCCCTGGGGCACCAGCACCTGCATCGCAATCATGGACCGCTCGCTGATCGAGCTTGTCAGCATCTTTGATGAAGCCCTGCTGGACAGCTATGCTGCGGGCGATTTTCGTTTTGGCCGCTTCGTCCATGACCACCTTCACGAGCGTGAAGGCATTGCGCTGACGGCACTCAATAGCGACGCGGCGGAAGCGGATGCGGCACAGGTGATTGAGCGTGGCATCGCCTGTCAGGGAACGATCGCCTTCGGGCGGGATGTAAAGCGTCCGGATGGCACGCCGGATCGCACGTCAACGACGCTGAAAATCCTGGCCTCACCGGAGATGCCGCGTCTTTCTAACTTCATCTGCCAGCAGCATCGGCCAGATTTAATCTATGTGCCGCAGTGGAGCACGCACCGGAATGGCGCCATGTCCTATTCGCAGCTGACGATCATGGCGGAGAAGGCGCATCAGCCTGCGGTGCGTGAACGACTGGCAGGGCTTTATGGCGAGCAAAGCCTGTTTGCACTGGAAGACGGCTTTGGGACACGAACCGGACGCGGTGCCTATGTGGTAACGGATCAACATGGTGTCGAGCGCCGCTATGGTTCTGTGCCGCTTGGTTTACGCGAGAATGCTGGCCCCTCTTGCGTAGCGGTTCATATCCGGGTCAGAAATCTCACCGATGTGGCTGCGATCCTCACCGGGAACGAGGTTGCAGCCAGTTTTGGGCCGGACGATATCAGGCTTCTGGAAGCAGTCCCTTATGGCAATGTCTTCATTGCCTTTTCGGAAACCGGCGTGCCGGTTTGATCATGCTGCTGTTGCACCGCGCGGAAACCTTGCTCCCGCAAGCGGATGCCAATGACGAGTGAAACATGGAGATACTGGACGCCAAGGCCCTTCGAATATTCATGGCGGTGGTTCGTTACGGTTCCATCCGCAGCGCAGCCGAGCATCTCTCCATCGCGCCATCCATCGTCAGCCGGCAGGTGGCAGATATCGAGCGAAATCTTGGCCTACCTCTGTTCGACCGCAACAGCCGCGGCGTTGCGCTGACGGATGCCGGAGCCCTTGTGCTGGAGCATGGCAAGCGCGTTCTCGAAGACGGGAGCCTGCTTGAGGAGCAACTGGCGCAATTGAAAGGCGTCCAGCAGGGCCGCGTTCGTATTTGCTGCGGTGAGGGATTCCTGGCGGATCTGATCGAACACGGGCTGAAAGCCTTCGTGGATGTCTATCCATCGATCCGCTATGCGGTCCATCTCGGCGGTACCGAGGGGGTCATGCAGGCCGTGATCGAAGGGGATGCCGATATTGGTATCGCCTACAACCCGCTGATCGAGCCGAAAATCCGCTCGCTGGCGATTTCCCGGCAGCCGCTCTGCGCCATCCTTCACCCATCAAGCCCCCTCGCGGGCCGGGGGACGATATCGATTGTGGAATGCATGCCCCTGCCTTGCGCCCTTTTGGGCAAGGGGCACGGCGTGACTGATCTTGTGGGGCGGGTAGCGGCCAATCATGGACTGGCTCTTGCGCCCGTGGTCGATACGTCATCGCTCGATGTGCTCAGACGCTTCGTGGTGGCGGGTCTCGGGGTCACCTATCTGCCGCGCTTTGCTGTGGCGACGGAACTGGCGCGCGGCACCGTGGAGGCGGTTGAACTCTCCGATCCGCTGCTGAACGAGGCCTCCGCCCATCTGATGGTCAAGGCGAGGCGCCGTCTCCCCAATTCTGTAGAGCGCCTGGCAAGCCATCTTGCGACCGCCATGTCGGCGTTTCAGGGCACATGACGGGTGTTGCCAAGGCTGCAACGCATTGTTGTCGGTCCTGCCGCTACCGCAAACGGTCGGCAGATGTCAGCCTGACCCTATCAAAGTGCGCGATGAACTTTGCATAGAACAGAAGGATAAGGGGAACATGCCTGAAGTAAAGACGACCGTCGGCGTGATCGGGCTCGGCAGCATGGGGCTGGGCATGGCCCAGACGCTCGCCACCAAGGGGTTCAGGACGCTCGGCTTCGACCTTTCTGCCGATCGTCGCAAACTTGCCGAGGATGAAGGTGTTTTGCCGCAGTCCACCATTGCGGACCTGGTTGCAGCCAGCGCGTTTCTGGTTTTCTCGCTGCCGACGGCGCAGGATGTACGCAGCGTTGTCGAAGGTCATTTTGATCTCCTCAAGGCAAAGACCGGCCAACGCGTGATCATCATCGATACCTCGACCTCGGAACCGGATGTCAGCCGCGATCTGGCAAAGCGGCTGGAGGCGTTGGGCCATGGTTTTCTGGACGCCCCCGTCAGCGGTGGCCCGGCAGGGGCCGCTTCAGGCAAGCTGACCATGATGATCGGTGGCTCCGAGGAGGATCTGGCTCTTGCTCGCCCGGTCATCGAGGCCATGGCGGCAAAGGCCCTGCATGTTGGCCCAAGCGGCGCGGGCAATGTGGCAAAGCTTGTCAACAACCTGTTAGCCGCCGCACACATGATCACGACGGGTGAAGGCCTTAAGTTGGCAGTGGCGGCTGGCATCGACCCGGAAGCAGCACTGCGCGTGGTGAATGCTGCCTCGGGCAAATCGATGATCAGCGAAGTGCATTTCCCCACCTGGGTCATGTCCGATCGCTTCGACAGCGGTTTTTCTATGGGCCTGATGCGCAAGGATGTGCGGCTGGCAAAAAAGCTTGCCGACAGCACCGGTGCGCAGCTGCCGCTGGCCGAACAGGTGGCAAACCTGTGGACCGGCTCGACGGAACTGGCGGATAGCGACGACTTCACGCGCATGGGCGCGTTCAAAGCGAAAAACTAATGGCGGAACAGGACTATGGATAGCTTAGACATGAACATGGAGCCGGGTGTACGCATCGCGAAGCTGATGAAGGACATTCTGGGTACCGAGACGATCGGCAGCCTGATTGACGGTGCAGTCATGTCGGGTCACGGCGAAAGCCTTTCCCTGACGGATCCTTCCAACGGCAAGGTGTTCGCAACCTTTGACGATGCCGACGCAAGCGTGGTGGATGCCGCCATGGCTGCCGCCGAGCTGGCACAAAAAGAATGGATGAAGTTGACCGCTTCCGCCCGCGGGCGGGTGATGAACGAGATCGGCCGGAAAATCCGCGAACATGCAGCGGTCATTGCCGAGGTGGAGAGCCGCTCCGCAGGGCGCCCGATCCGCGACATTCGCGGCGAGGTAATCAAGGTCGCCGAGATGTTCGAATACTATGCGGGTTGGTGCGACAAGCTGCATGGTGAGGTAATCCCCGTGCCGACGAGCCACCTGAATTACACGAGGCATGAACCCGTTGGTGTCGTCGTCCAGATCACACCCTGGAATGCGCCGCTCTTTACCGGCGGCTGGCAAATCGCGCCTGCCATCTGCGCGGGCAATGGCGTGGTGATCAAACCCTCCGAGCTGACGCCGCTCAGCACGCTCATCCTGGGCCTTCTCTGCGAACGGGGCGGCGCGCCAAAAGGTCTCGTCAACGTTCTGGCGGGTGCGGGTCCAACTGCGGGTCAGGCCGCCGTTGCCCATCGAAAAACTGGTCTCGTCGTCTTCGTCGGATCGGCTGCCGCTGGATCGAGCATTGCCGCGACAGCAGCCCGCAATGTCGTGCCCTGCATTCTGGAACTGGGTGGCAAGTCCGCCAACATCGTCTTTGGCGATGCCGATATTCCGCGTGCCATCGCCGGCGCTCAGGCGGCGATTTTCGGCGGCGCCGGCCAGAGCTGCGTGGCCGGTTCACGGCTTCTGGTGCATCGCTCCATTCATCGCCAGTTCGTGGAACAATACGCACAGGCGGCAGCCCGCATCCCCGTGGGTGACCCTTCGCTGGATACCACCCATATGGGGCCAATCAACAACCTGCGTCAGTGGACGAAGATCGGCGACATGGTGCGCCAAGGTATGAGCGAAGGTGCGCGACTGGCAGCGGGTGGAGCGCGACCCGAAAGCCTCGATTATACCGGAGGCTACTACTTCGCACCGACCATTCTGGACGAGGTACGGCCCGATATGAGCATTTCCCGTGAAGAAGTGTTTGGCCCAGTGGTCGGCGTGACGCCCTTCGATACGGAGGAAGAGGCAATTGCGCTGGCGAATGACAATCCTTACGGTCTGGCCGGTGCTGTCTGGACGCAGGATGTCGGTCGCGCCCATCGGGTTGCCGCGCAGGTTCGCGCCGGAACCTTCTGGATCAACGGCTACAAGACGATCAGCGTCATGTCACCTTTCGGCGGCTTCGGCCGTAGCGGTTATGGCCGCTCCAGCGGCCGCGATGCCTTGATGGCCTATACCCAGGCCAAAAGCGTGTGGGTGGAAACCGCCGCCCAGCCCGCAGTGACCTTCGGCTATGTTGCCGGCTGATCGCTGACCGGCATCACGCTGGACCGCCCCACCATTCGATTGCCGCCGCCTGCGGATCGTGGGCGGCGGCATCGTCTTTACCGCTAATGGCAGGTTCAGATCCGGTTTCCCCTTTCCAGGCTCTGTTGCAGTGGAAGCAACACATTGTACCGGTCTGGCCTTCTACCCATGAACGAGACTGTAACGTTCACTGTGCAGGTTCCAGCAGTCTTGGCCGCGTGCAACGGCCCTGACACACAAAAAGGGGAATGCACATGTCGAGTTACAAGCCAGCATCCGAGGCGGCAGTTTCGCGCGGTCCGGTCTTTCAATTCATCCTTCTCAGCGTTGCAATGATCTTTGCAGTTCTTATTGCAGAGGCTATCGGCAACATTACGGTGCCAATGGGGATCACCAAAGTGGTCCTTTTTCCGATCGTCTGGGCGCTGCTGATTGGCGCGGCTATCAGTGTCATCCATCGCAACATGCCAGGACAACGGCAATCCTCCGTGCAGACGCAATTCCTGGCCTCGGCCCTGATCCAGGTGGCGATCGGCTTCTTTGTGGTGAAGCTTGGCTTCATCATTGGTGAATCTCTGCCGAAGATCGCGGCGGCGGGCTGGGCGCTGGTGTTTCAGGAGCTCGGCCATTTCCTGGGCACGATGGTCTTTGCCCTGCCGCTGGCCTTGATACTCGGGATCAAGCGCGAAGCTGTCGGTGCGACATTTTCCATCGGGCGCGAATTTTCCGTTGCCATCATTTCCGAACGTTACGGGATGAATTCGCCGGAGGGCCGCGGCGTGCTGGCCGAATATGTGATCGGTACGGTGCTCGGCGCGCTCTTCATCGCCTTCCTGGCGGGAACCATGGCAGGCCTTGGCATCTTCCATCCCTGGTCTCTGGCCATGGGGGCCGGCGTCGGTTCCGGCAGCATGATGTCTGCCGCCGTCGCAGCCATTACGGCGCAGCATCCGGCTGATGCCAAGGAGATTGCAGCATTCGCGGCGGCGGCGAACCTGCTGACCACGACAGTCGGCACCTATTTCACCCTATTCCTGTCGCTACCTCTCGCCAACTGGCTGTATTACAAGCTTGAGCCGGTGCTATCGCCCAAGCGTTCCGTCTATGGCAACACACAAAGCACATCGACGGAAATGAACGAGGCGCTCTCTTCCGTGGCCAAGGCCGAAGATACGCCGGTCTGGCTCATGGCCGTGACGCTGATCGTTTCCGGTGGCGTTGCCCTGCTCGGCAACTGGATTGCAACGGGAACGTCTCCAACCGACGCGCTGCCTGCCATGCTTATCATGGGCGTGATCGCAGTGGGAGGATATCTGGTTCATCGCGCGCTTGCATTCCTGAAGATCCCACTAGTCTGCTGGGTTTCCCTGCTTGCTGTGTTCGCGACTGCGCCGTTCTCGCCGCTCGCCGCCTATGTCAGCCCGCTTGCGACCAAGATGGCACTGCTGCCACTCGTAACACCGGTTCTTGCTTTTGCCGGTCTTTCGTTAGCAAAAGATCTACCGATCCTGAAACAACTTGGCTGGCGCATTATTGTCGTCTCGCTGGTCGCCAACGCCGGAACCTTCATCTTCGGCACCATTATCGCCGAGTTCTTCCACTAACGAGAGGTGGCGGGGGACTTCGGTCCTTCGCCTTCGATAGGCTTATGGGAGCAACAAACAAGTTGCGGTCTGCCTACCACCTCACTGGATTAGGTCGATTTCTTCGAATCCACCCTCAGGTTTCAACGCTCAAGGCGTGATAGTTTTTATTCATTGGCGAGACACCTCGTGTAGCAATAGCGCTTCCAAGGCGCCCCTCCTTTCCCAAGAAGGTATACCTGCTGAGACAGTCTCCGTGAGACGCAAATCAGTGTATCATTTGGGTCGGTTTTCGATTTTTGGGACAGAATCCGGGGCAGATCTAGAAGCTATTGAGACGTTCTTGGTGCGCTCGGACTCCTAGTAAATCAAGAAACCGTGGAACGAATGCTGCATGAAATGCGGTACAACTATGCTCCCTACCCGGTGCGCCGTTACAACCCCTCACCCCGCTTTCCGATCGCCGTCCACATTGGCACGCATCAGTGACATCAGCATCGGTCCAAGCCCGAACTCCCCTGCCCGCGCTCGGCGCGTGAGATCGCGGAGATATCCACCTGCCGAGTTGATACGCCCTGCCCTCTCCAGAATCGCTGCCACAGCGACTGCCGCGTTCTCCGGCCCCATCACCTCGCAAGCTTCTTGGTAAGCCGACGGGCTGACGCCAAGCATTGATCGTACCACCACCGCGGCTCCCATCAGCTCACGCCAATGGGAGATTGTGCCCCCGGGCCCGTAGTCCGAAATCTGCGGGCAGGCTTTCAGGACCATCGACAGTGGGAACGCCTTCACCTGTTCAGGCTTTGCCAACGGCTGAGCAACCACTTTGGGAGCTACTTCCGGCTCGACGGCTCCGCCCTGCTCTTTTTCAGAGCTAGGTTCAAGTTCATTGATGGATTCGGATTTTGAATTCTGTATGTGGCAGCCATTTTGAACAGCATTGCCGTCCATATTTTGAGAATCTAACTGATTTTCCAGAAGGTTGAGGATTTCCGTCCTCAAAAGCTGCATTTCGTCGAGGATCGCTTCCATCTGCTGACGGTCTGGGTTCCTCGGTAGACGGCTGACGATACCAACATACATGTCTTCAATCGCCTGCCAGTTACCGTCAGCACCCTCCTCCATCGCAGCAGAAATTAGCTTGCGGACGTCGCGCCGGCAGATTGTCAGCGCCTCCTTGACGCGCCTGAACTGCAGGCGTTCAGCTGCAACGTCTTGTGCCAGGTTTGCAAGTTCGGCAGCGCGGGCCAAAAGTGGAGAAAGATCAAATCCAAAGGCCTGCTCGATATCGCCACCCTTGTCACGATGGGCGTAGCGCTTGCCGTTCGGGCTATCCCTGCGCTGAATGAGACCGGCTTCGACCAGAGCAGCGAGATGCCGCCTTAACGTCGTACCGGCAATGCCATGTGCCCTCACTGAGAGCTGGGCATTGGAGGGGAAGACCACCAATCCACTATCGCAGTTGAGTTCGCTCTCTGGATAAAACGTCAAAAGCGCGTCGAGCACAGTCAACGCCCTGTCCTGGAGACCAAGGCGTTCGCGCGCCTCACAGGCGTCGCGAAACACCTTCCACTTGTCGACCGGGCGGTTTGGTTTCGTCTCGGACGTCTGGAGCTGCCTCTTTACAAGAGCAAGCACAACCGGCCGCCGCCCAAAGGGCGTCGTCACATTTCCCGTCTGCATATTCCTTCACCTTTCTTCAGGCAAAAGAAATCCGCTCACCAAAACGATGCCAAAGACTCTTGACTGGGATTCGTGGAAATGCGATTCTCGGTCTTGCTACAGAATACGAGGAAGGCTTCCACGGGCGACCGTTTGGGGGCCTTTTTCTTTTGCTGTTCAGTCTCCAGTTTTTCGTTGATCCTGCTCGAAAGCCTCAAAGAGCTTGTCGAGATTTTGCGTCAAGTACGCACCGAAAGCAGTAGCCTTATCCGAGTCCTTGGGAGACTTCAGTGAGATAGTCACCCGTCTTCCTACTTCCTTGATCGACGCACGCACGGCCTTTCCATTGCTTACCCAGGTCTTTTCCTCCGACTTATCAGTATGATTGGCGGGTGGCTTCCCACTCAGCAGCCGCTCAAGAAGCTCGAAGCGCTCTTCAGGCGTCGCGGCAAGGAAACCATCCTGCCGAATCACGGAGCGCGCCTTATCCGCCAATTCCTCTGTCGCCAAGGCTGCACCAAGCGCATACCATCGGTCCCTCCCAGGTGCCCTTGCAGCCTTAACGGTGTTGAGGAGGTCTGCAGGAAACCGTTCGATAGCCGAGAGCATTTTGGACACTGTGGTCTTGTCTGCTCCCAGCGCCAGCATGACCGTGTCACGGGCGAACCCTGTAGCTTCCAAATTGCGGGCAAACATTGCTCGCTCGATAAACGACAGGTCTGAACGCTGGGAGTTTTCTTGACCCTGTGCGATCACATGATCACGGTCTTCCAGTGTCTTGACAACAGCCTTGACTGGAATCCCAAGTTCACGGGCTGCACGAAGGCGACGATGGCCGAAGACGGTTTGGAAATGCCCGTGCTTGCTCGGATGCGGCCGGACTAGAATGGGAGAATCTTGACCACGGATCTTTATTGCTTCGACCAGCTCACGGAGTTTGTCTTCATCCATTTCAACGCGGTCTTGGATAAATGAACTGTCAATCAGTTCGGTATCAAGGTCTACGACGGTATCACCGCTCGCCAACCTTTGCTCCATTTCGCGGGCTGCATCTGCTCGCGCAGCGAGCTCATCAATACTCCTAGTTACGGCACCCAAAGCGCCGATTCCTCGTGTAGCAGGGCGTAGAACTTCCTGCCGCTTCTGATCATCGTTACCAACCGATGTCGGCTCCTTGTCGGTGATGAGGTTCGACAGCAAATTTTTACGGGCCACGCTTTTTTTCCTCCCCAAAGTTTACTGCGGTAAACTCGGTCAACATCACTTTCTCCCCCAAGCCTTATAAATCAGCTCTAGGACCTCGCCGTTGACCGCATCCATTGCTTCAATCGCTCGGTCGTAAGTTGAACGAGTGAAAGCCGATCGCTCAACCTCGTAAAGCGTCTGGTTGGTCATAGCCGCATCTGAAATCGCTACGCTTCGCAGCATGGGGTTGACCAGGACGTGGTTCTTGAACATCGCACGCATGAAAGCCACCATTTGGGTCTGCGGTCCGTCTTGGGGATCATACCGGGTAACCAAATAACGCAGCCAATCAAGGTTCATATTGCCGCCAACGTTTTTCAGTGTGCTGAGAATGTCGCCAAGCATCTGAAGGAACTGGCACATGCTCATCACGTCCAGCATTTGTGGATGGACTGTAATCAAGACGGCTGTAGCGGCGCAGATCGCGCTCATCGTCAAAAAGCCTAGCTGGGGAGGGCAGTCGATGATCACTACGTCGTAAGCGTCTGCAACAGATGACAGGGCTTCATCTAGCCGTGCAAAGAAAATGCGCCCGTAGTTTTGTCCATGGCCTTGGGCAAGGATGCGGGGCGTGTCGTGTTCGAACTCCATCAATTCAAGATTGCCAGGCACCAAATCGAGGTTCGGGAAGTTGGTCTTTCGGATAATATCGCTTAGAGGACGCTGCTGATCATCGTAACGAATCGCACCGTAAAGCGTCTCGTTCGCGCCGACATCGAATTCCGGCTGAAAACCGTGAATAGCTGAAAGGGATGCTTGAGGATCGAGATCGACAGCCAGCACGCGGTGTCCAGACAATGCAAGAAATTGACTTAGGTGTGCTGCTGTCGTTGTTTTTCCACTGCCCCCCTTGAAGTTAACGACGGCGATCACCTGCAGCTTTTCACCGAGTCGCCTATGGGGAACATAGTGCATGCCCGAGCGAGCACTATGTTCGAGGAACTGCCTCATCTCCTCCATCTGCATCGCAGTATAGGATCGGCGCCCCGACGCAGTCACCTGGGGCTGCGGACCTTTGCCTTCGAGCGAAAGGTTCTTGAGGTAGCCGCTCGTTACTCCTATAAATCGCGCAGCCTCAGCAAGCTGAAACTCCCGGAGATCTTTTTGTGCACGCGGTGGATACATCTCGAGTCGGTGCTGCTTCAATTTCTCAGACAGTTCTTGAGCCTGCCCGATGATCAATTGATCAACGTCAGTAATTGCCGCCTTTTCGATTGAAGCCAAATTCATTGCCAAAAACCCTAGATGCGATTTAAAGCTCACACGAGCCACAGAACCGCATTTAGCTCCGATTCTGCCTGCCTGGCAAGGGAAAGAGGGTTAACGAAAAGCTAACGCGGGATCCCAGTCGAGGATTGAGTTTACTGCAGTAAACTTTGTGCCTCTATCGCCGCGATGAGGAGCCTTTGCTGACGGTTGCTGAATCCATCGCTGTCGATCACCTGCGCGCGACGTGAACACTCGGCCAAAGGAGTTGACGCGGCGACGAGAAGCGGAACCAGTCCGGCTCCAATAAGGCGGATGTCCTCAAGTCGACCTCCCCATCGCGTTGCGGGCTGCGAGCCCAAAAACCGAGCGGTTCAAATGAAGCGCTCCGTTCATGGCGCGATCAGTCATGGCCCGCAAATACCCGCCGGGCGAGCTAATTTCGGCCCGTGTGAACTTCTCAAAGGTGAGAGCGATCGCAACCGCAGCCGCCTGCTCGCCCATACGCTCAACGGCGCGCTGACGCGCGTCCTCCGACACACCTGCGATGCGGCAAAGTTTTGGAGCAATCAGTTTGAGGTCAGCCCAACTGGTCGGCGGCTGGTAGCCGTATTCGGCGAGGCTCGGTGTGGCTCGCCACACGTCCGCTAGCGCCACGAGTGAAGGCCGCAGCTGCTGTTGCCCATTGCTTTGGCGCGGAAGCTCGCTCAGGCTTCCCTCAAAAGCCCCTTCGCTGGCGGAGCCAGCGTCTAGCGCCCTAATTTGTTCGGCGTTAGCCGAATGCAATTCATCCTTACAGGGAACCAAGAGATGTGGTTTTGTAATATGTATGTGCATCTCGTTTTCACGCTGCAGGCAGATTGTTTTATCTTCATACACCTCGCCGGTTGAGGGTACGTTGGTGCTTATAATACGAGCCGCAATGCGATTGAGGATCTCACCGGCTCGACGAAGAACCGGGCCAGATGCACCCTTGCGCACTAATTCAGCTATTTTCCCGATGCGGGTGACAAACAATCCGCGGTTACGCGCCGAAAGAGAAGCGGTTTCTGCAAGGGCAGCCTGAGCAGCTCTAAGGGCGCCGCGATAGCGACGAAATGCTGAGACGCGATCCGACTGCTCCAAACGAGCCCGATGTACGAGATCTCTCAGCTCATCATACCGGGCAACCAGAATCCTCAAATCGATGCCGCATGCATCATCTTTTCGATCAACCGACATGTAACCGTAGCGCTTGTAGTTTCCACTGTCCTGCATCGAAATCAGTCCACGATCGAAAAGGCGTGACAACAGAAAGCTGACACGGCTCTCCGATCTATTAATTTCGAAGGCAAGCTGGCGATTGGATTTGAAGACGATCGGCATTCCCCCTGACTCGAACGCTTCTTTTCCGGTAGTGTTGATCAACGTTAGCAATAAGTGAGCTTCAGTGCCGTTTATGATGCCGGTGCAGGGCAATGATTTGGCCAATGTAGAAAGCTCGAAACGCTGCACTGACCCCATAATAACGGACTGGGACAGTGTGATGTACTTAAGCCTTTCAGGTGTCATTTTCCGCCCGATCGGGCGCTTGCGGTGGACTTCGGTATTCACTGTCACCTATCTCCAAATTCGAAGACCAGGCAAAGCGGAAGCGTTCGCCGAACTGACGCAAGTCATTGACATTGGAGCGGAAGAGTGAGAAAAATGTAGTGCTTAAATACAATTCTACTCAGCCGCTTCCGGACTGGTTCGGGAGCGGTTTTGCGTTTCTGGTCGGTTGAAGGTTCCTTTGCTCAAAACGGAATAGACGCTGTAGTGTCTACCCGAGTCGGACTCTAAACAATCAAATTGCTTTGATCAATAACTTCCGAAACATCAAGCTTCCGTTGAGGGAGAACAGATAACAAATTGATTTATATCGTTAATATCTCTGACGATTGGAAGAATGATAAAATTGACCAAGGAAAATTTGGATAACAAGGCGTCTTAAAAGGATATCACGACCGTTCGCGCATTCGTCTGCGGGGCCGACTTAGTGGCGAGTTGAGCAGGTGCCTGCACGCGGAGGAGCAGTCGACGACCACGCGATGGCCAAGGATTCGTCCGTCCCGAAACTAACGCCTTGGAACGCCGAATCCTTGTTTCGGCCTACCGGATCTCCCACAACCTTGCGGGCGAAACATTGGCCATCGCGGCGACATAGGAAGCGGCTCCGTAGCAAGACAGATTGCTGATCAACGCGACGACGAACGGCTTGTGAATGCGAGCGGCTTCAATCACACGGCCATATTCTTGGTCCGAGAAGCGGTCCCAGGCGAACGCTTCGACAACTGACGAATATCGCTCGCACCGGTCTTCGACGGCGGCGACGGCGGCCCAAAAGAGGCCCGCTGCAATCGCAGGATCAGTCGATGCGGACGATGAAGTGGAAATGAGCGCGATACCTGCAACGAGCGTTCGAACGGCAATCTTCGAAAACATGACATACCTCTTGAGCGCAACCGATCACGATTTGTGCCGGCGCCGGGTGGGTGGGGAGTTTGAGGGGCAGGGGCGTGGGCGCCCCTCAACTGACAAACAGCAGGGGCGAATGGGGAGCCGGTCGCGACCGGCGACGGCTGCTTATGCAGCCGCCTCGGGGAACTGGATGATCTCTGCGGAAGCACGCTCTTCGCCGTGCTCCTCGATGTCTGTTTCCTCGTCGTCGGCATCGTCGGGCGACGCATCGACGTCGATCTCGCTCACCGGCTGAACGAAGAGAAGCGGGGCAGGGAGCCAGTCGGACCCTTTGAGGGCGCTTTCGGCATAGGCGGCTGCATCCTTCTTCTTCATGGCAGCAATGCCCTTGGCGAAGTCTTCGCCCTTCACTTCGGCAACCGCCGCCTGAATGCTGCTGCGATTCATATGCTCGAAATAGCTTTCGGCGGTGGGCTGGAAATAGTCGCGCATGTCGGTGCCAAGCGCCATGCCAAGCTGATCGGCATGGGCAAGCTGCTTCTTGGTGCGGAAACTGCTCTTGCCTACAACCGCGTTGATGGAGCGGGAGGCAGCGAATGCGAGGAGCGCCATCAGCTGCGCGGGTTTCAGATCGATGCACCAGTCCCACAGATCGGCGGGGTTCTTTGGAATGCTGATCTGCATATCCTCGGTGATCGCTTCCAATTCTGCCAGCGCCTTCGACTGATCCGGGCGCTTCATGCTTCCTTCACTCGTGCCATTGGCTACCAGATCAGGGCGATGGTGCGCATCCGGCCGCTGCCCGGCAAACTCCACCTCGTGGAACGACTCATTCAAGAGCGCCCGGAATTTGTCGAATGCGACAAGATCACCGGCGACGATCCATTCCTTGCCCGCCTCGTGGTCCATACGATCGAGCAGATGGATGATGTTCTTGAAGCGCTCTCCGAGCACGCTGTCACCAGTACCGCCGTCATCAAGGGAACATCCGTCAAACGACGTTTGCCGCCCCTGTAACAAAAATCAGGATTTTCGCTACCATTTCGCCGAGAGCGGGATGACCGCAATGGGCCGTGTGATGACGAAACGTGCTATAACTTGGCTGCCTGACGGAGGCGACGCGGTGGGAGGTGTGGCGGAGGCTTTGGCATGGACACCGCCGTACTGCGTAATCGATATCCATGGAACAAAGGTATTCTGGTAGGGCAGAAGCGCCCACTTCAGCCGAAGAATGTTTGGTCGATCCGCGTTCGACTGGAGATGAAGGGCGCGGTCCGGGAACTGGCGCTCTTCAACCTCGCCATTGACAGCAAGCTTCGCGCTTGCGACCTCGTCAAGCTGAAGGTTGAGGATTTATGGTCCGGTAGTTCGATCCGCGATCGGGCTACCATCATCCAGAAGAAGACGAAGCGACCCGTACAATTCGAGGTCACCGAACAGACCAAGATGGCGCTCGCCGCGTGGCTCCCCTTTGTTCGAAGGAATGGCAGCAGTTATCTGTTTCCAAGCAGCCGTAAGAGCTCGCAGCATTTGTCGACAAGGCAATATGCTCGGATCGTTCACCGGTGGGTGGCGTCAATCGGGCTCGACGCCAGCGCATATGGCACCCATTCCATGAGGAGAACAAAGGCTGCGCAGATTTACAAAAAGACGGGCAATCTTCGGGCGGTCCAGATACTGCTGGGTCACACGAAGCTCGAAAGCACCGTCCGATACCTGGGCGTGGAGATAGACGACGCCCTTAGAATTGCGGAGCAAATTGAGCTTTAGGGTATTGACCATCGGCAACAGCCGGTGGTCTCTCACGCGCCAACAGCGGTCATTGCGATGTTGGCGGTTCAAGTCCATTCGGCAACGAAATCCAAATGACAGTCTGAGCTTCCGGGGAGTGTCGGGACAGATGACCTTTGCCAAATGTGTCTTCGACCAGCACGAAGCTCCCTGCCGAAACATGGCGAACCTCTCCGTCACTGGTCTCGTATTCTACCGAACCATCAAGCCTTACCGTAAGCACGGATTCTGGCACTTTGTGCCATGCAACTTCTCGCATCCCTGCTGGGATATGGGTGATGCGGACGCGTGAGGCGGGATAGCTAGCCGTGACATCGAAAGGAACGGCGTCCGGATGAACCGACCGTTTGGTCGTAGGCAAGTCGATTTCATCGAAATGAGACTCGCCATCCGGCGAGGCATATATGCGTAGGCACTTCATCGATAGTGTTCCTCGCTAAAGGAGAGATGCGCTTGGCGACAATGCCTATCACAAGGGATTCGAACACAATACCGATGCAATCGAGGGTCCGTTTCGGGCGGCCTGGCGTCTTCCGCCTCGCGCCACAAGCAGTCATAGATCCGCTGATGATTGCAGACGAACTCCCTTCGTTCAAAGGAATGGCAGCTTGGTCCGGCCCAGCGCAGGTGTCGACCCAGCCAACTGCAAAGCGTTTAGTCTTGACTAACCGTTTAGTCAGAACTAAACATTCTGCATGAACACAATATATTCCATCAACGACGTCATGCGCGCTCTATCTGACCCGACCCGGCGAAGCGTTTACGAGCGCATCGCCGCCGCGGATGAGATTACAGTAGTCGAACTCACCCGCGGCAGCGGCGTCACTAAAGGTGCCATCTCGCAGCATCTGAAGACCTTGAAGCAGGCCGGCCTTGTTACCGAACGGCCCCAGGGCCGCAATGTCTATTATCGTGTGGAGCCAGAAGGACTGACGCCGCTAGCGGACTGGATGAGCCATTACGGCGACTTCTGGCGCGACCGCTTCAGTAATCTCAGAACCGTCCTCAAGGAGATCGATCAATGACCGCCGCCACCACACTCAGCGACACTCGCAGCATTGTTGTCGAGGAAGTCTTCCCGCACGCAGCCGCCGTGATCTGGAAGGCGTTGACGGATGGGGATCTAATCTCCCGTTTCCTGATGCCGCCCATCGGATTCGCACCGGTACCCGGCACCCGCTTCACCTTCCAGACGAAACCTGCCGGAGAATGGGATGGAACGATCCATTGTCAGGTCCTGGAGGTCGTGCCAAACCAACGCCTTACATACTCCTGGAAGGGCGGGCACGAAGGGAACGCCGGATACGGCTCTCCGCTGGACACGGTGGTCACTTGGACCTTGTCTCCCACAGCGAATGGCACGCGGCTCAGTCTCGTTCACTCTGGATTCCAACTTCCGCGCAATGAGACGGCGTACGCGAACATGAGCGGCGGCTGGAAAACCGTAGTTCCGAGGATCGCACCTCTACTCGACCAGGTTCATTAAACGTAACCAATCCAAGGACAAACTCAATGAGCATCCCCTATTCGGGCGGCTGCGCCTGCGGCGCTGTCCGTTACAAACTGTCCGCTGAGCCGGTCGCGATGGTCGACTGCCAGTGTCGACAGTGCCAACGCGAAAGCGGAACAGGACACCAGTCGCACATGGTCTTCGTGGCGGCGGAGGTGGAAGTCGCAGGCAGCCCCTCCGGTTGGGAGATGATCGGAGACGGTGGGACCCGCAAGCGCACGTCCTTTTGCGCGGTCTGTGGGTCGCCCGTATTCATGACCTTCCCTGACAATCCCGCGATCTTTATCCTCCGCCCCGCGAGCCTGGACGAGCCGGAGCGCTATAGGCCGACGGTGGTGACATGGACAGATGCGGCGCAGCCCTGGGATCACATCAATCCGACCTCAACCGCCTTCCCACGCATGCCGCCGGCAGGGTGACCGTTCAGTCATTCAGTCCGAGGTCGCCGCGTGTAAAGTCGTCCAGCTAAGAAAAGCGTCATTCGGCGCTGGGCGATTTCTTCCGCAGCAGAGCCATGGAAAAGCTCTGCTGACTTCTCTCATCTAACGCCATGACCGCTTCGGGCCGGGAGGCGTCAGTCGCCCAGCACCAACACTGACATTGTGCCTGCCGCAAAACTCCCTACTCTGCGACGTCGCCAAGGCCAGAAAAGCAAGTATCACTCCAATAGGCATTTCGCGACAGATCAGCAGCCGAGTAGCCGGTCAGCCGGATTGAAGCTCTGGAATCCAGACGTGTCCTGGATGCAGCACCTCCAACCATCGACGAAGGGCGGATTTTTCATCGGTTTCCAAGCAAGGCAAGGCATTGCGGAAGTCCCCGTGATCTTTCTCACGGACGTGCTTGGCCTTGAAGAGCAGGACGATATGCGGTGCCAGATATCGGATGCCGCCGGCTGTTGCGCGTATGGCTTTGGTTCGCGGCAAGGTGAAAGATGGATCACGCTTGTAGACCCACATATCCGGCGATCCCCGATCGACCATCATGTCGACGCGCCAGCGACCGGCGCCAATATCCGCACCCCACTGCTGCCAAACATCCGTGGGCAGTGGTTCTACGAGGGGGAGATGGTCAAGTTTGCCGTCCTTCGCTGTGAAGAACTCCAGATCCGACAGGGCGCCGCGATAGCGTTGAGCCTGGCAGGCAAGCACCGAGAACTCCAAGTCTTCATGTGCACGGGTCAGCTCGCCGTGCCAAAGGTCCAGGGCCCAGCCGCCCACGATGTACCAGTCGGTTTTAGACACGCCGAGACGAGCGAACAACTCATCCGGGGACCATGGTTCCCAAGCATCATCTGGCGGTGGCTGCATTGAGGCATTGCTCCTGATTGGACAAGAACGCCTGATACGTGAGCTGACCCCCATGTTCAATGGCGGCTTCGGGCCGATAGCCCCATGGCTTTGATGCGCCGACACCGGACATTGCAGCCGCCGCAGAACTCCCTATTCTGAGACGTCGCAAAAGTCATGAAAACAACTGTCGCTTTAAGTGGGATTTTTGCGACAGGCCATGGAATCTGTCCCTAGTCATCTAACCAGCGAAACGCGCGGCGCAGGAACGCTTGCCCCTCATCGGTGATCGGCGGGCCGTGCGCTACAATCACCTTTTCCGTAGGCCATGCCAGAATACGCCGGAGAGATTCACGCGCGGTGTGTCGGTCGGTGAAGGCGACCCGAAATTTTCGCGGCACCGAAGGTTCGGCGGCCGTCATCAAGTCTAGTCGGGCAACAAACGCCCGCCAACCCTTGAACCATCCGCGCGGGAATTGCTGAATCAGATCGGTGAAAATCGCGGTTGCGCTCTGGCGGTGAAAGAAAACGACTTCCGTTGTGATCCGGTTGCTGCACATGATCGCGTGGTCAATCTCCCCTGCCCATGCCGCGATAGGGTCATCGCTGAGATCAGCGTCGAACCTAATATCCTTGCGCTTCTCCCGCAGGCCGGGCGGTGCATAGACCGTGGCGTCAGGATATGTCCGCTGCCAGTCAGCAAGGAATGTGTGATGGAGCGAGTTGGGAGGGACCAGATAGCGGACCGCCCCCAATGTCTCGACCTCGGCGCGAAGATCGTCCGTAAGCGCCGTTGGCGACCAAAGGACCAGATCGCCATTGGTCAACCTGATGATGGCCATGCGGGTGGAATAGCGAAATCCGGCCGCCGCCGTGACCGTTGGCCCGTCCGTGATCCAGATATTCGGGCCGAACTCCTTTAGCATGGCGGTTGCCCCGATAATATTTACATGAGTGTAAATTTATACCATTGTGTAGATATGGCAATCCCGAAGCGAACGGAACGGTCCCGAACCCTCATCCTCGATGCTGCCGACGCGGCGTTTCGGGAGAAGGGATTTGCTGCCACTTCCGTTGAGGAAATCGCGATGAGGGCGGGCTTGACTCGCAAGACGGTCTACAACCTGTTCGCCTCGAAAGACGAAATCGCCTCGCAGCTCATAGCCCGCGTGGAAGCAAACGACGCGCCCTATCGCGATCGAATAGAGGCCGGCGGCGATGTGTTCCCCTTGCTCGAAAGCGTCTTTCTCGACAGCGCGTGCTGGTGCTTGGCGAACCCTTCGCTTGCGAAGCTGGCCCTTGCCCCGGTCGAACGGCCATCCCTTGAGCCGCCCCCCGATCGACCATCGTTCCAGCGGCTTGTCAGGGATATTCTGGTACTCGGCCAACGGCAGGGTGTCATTCGCAAGGATGACGATCCCAATTTCATGGCGCTGGTTCTTCTTGGAACCTACGGGCAGGCGATGCTTTCAGTCCTTGCCGGCGGGCAGTTCACCGATGACGAAATCAGACACATCATCCGTATTGTCGTTGAGGGAATCGGGGAGCGTTCATCGCGGCGAGGCGTCTTGTCGCGGAAATCCTACAGAGCGTCCGAAAACTCTTTGGATGAATGATGGCCTGCGCTGTTCAGTGCCGGAACTCGGTGCGCATCGAGATTTTTCTGATTTCGATGTCTAACGAGCACGAGAAGCCATGATTGAGCGCCTGTTGTCGCCTCTATGGTTCAAAAAAGTGCGCGGGGAGTTCAGCCTGACGGCGCTCGCCTACAACATCAAAAGAGCCATCACCCTTGTCGGCGTTCCCGGCCTGATTAAAGCCGTCAGGGCGTGAAAGGCCGCCCTGTGCGGACTTTCCGATCCCAATACGGTGTCAAAGTGCTCAGCAGTGCCTTATTCGTCGGTTTCCTCATTGGGAAACGCCTGGACAAAGAAGGTGCGCAACGGCGGATCGTAGCCAATCACGGCGTCTTCATCTGCTTCGGTGTCTGTCTTCACCGTGACGGTATGGCGGCTCATATTGTTCCTCGCGAGAATAGATCGGCGGCTCTGGCGCTGGCGGCGTTTGTGCCCCGACCCACAGTGGGGCCGGGGCATTTATCCGGTCAATCCCAAGGGATGACCGCCATGAGGTCCTCATCGTCCTGGTGGGGGTAGCGGCCGAGATTGGCGTTCAGCTTGCCGTAACCGGTGCTGACGGAGAGCGTGAAATACTTGCCGCCAACCTGGTTCGACTTCTCCCAGATGCCGCCGATCTCGACGCGCCGCCCGCGCGGCGTCTTGGCGAAGAGGCGATAGACCGGAGCCTTGGGATTGCTGCTTTCAAAGGCTTCGCCGAAGATGTCGAGGTCGTAGGCGACAGAAGCGATGTTGCCGGAGAGCGTGTTGTCCTGGTTGAAGCGGATGAAGTTTACGAGGTCGGTCATGGCGATATTTCCCTTGGTTTGCGTTGCCGATGGTCACGCAAGAGCGGCCGGAAGACAGGCGGATTGCACCCGAAGGGGCGAAGCGCAGCGCAGCGGCGACGGAGGAGCGAATTTGGCTCGCGAGGAATGAGGCCGAAGGCGTCAGGGGAAATTCGCGATCGACGGCGGTTGCCATCGGACTGGCCGGCCGCAGTGATCCATTGTTCAAGGCAACACAAGCCAAGGGAGTTCGGTTGATTTACCGGCTTGGTGTCTCAGACCGCCCTGGCCAGCACCTATGCTCGGAAGACTACGGCGCTGGTGTCGCCGGCACACCGATCTCGATGCGCCGCGAAGTCGTTGGTGCATCACCAACCGATGTCGGTCAGGGAAAAGTCGTTGCCTTTATAGGCGACTTTTGTGCGGTAGGCTCTGGCACAGGCATAGGAGAAGCAGTCACCCATGTTGAGCTTTGCCGGGTGATTGACGATCTTGCCGAACTGCTGGGCGGCATCGAGCGCCTTTGCCCCTACATCACCTGAGATGAGAGCCTCTTTCGCCTCAAGGTCCGAAAGAAACTGATCGACCACCTGCCGGGATTCCTCCAGCATAGCGGGAGTTGCCGGCTTGTCGCGCCCAAGCGCTTCAGCACGGCGGCGCGTCAGGGCAAACGCGGCCTCCATGCGGACAACAGGAGACACATAGAAGGGGCCGTTATCTTGGGCGAGGCGATCGAGAAGAACGTCGCGGTCTTCCTCGTCGGTCAGAATGGCGACGATCACGGATGCGTCTATGAACAGCATCAGTCCTCACCCCACATTTCGTCGGTTTCGCGCTTGTGGTCTCCAGGTGCGTATGGTCCGGCTGCGCGGGCCATAGCGAGAGACTTAGCGAGGCGTTCACGGATCGGCAGACTGCTTTTGCGGCTGGCGATCTCGTGCCTCAAGGCCGTCTTCACGGCGTCAACCTTGGAAGATTTGGTAAGGCGCACCAGCTCTTCCGCGAGTTGATCGACTTCGATATCCTTGATGTAGAGCGGCATGGGGAACATATCCTTTCGAGGATATTATAATATCCTCGAAAGGATATCCTCGCAATGCCATTGACCGCCGCAAGGCGGATCAGAGCGCGGCGGAGCGATGGATGCCGTCTTTGTTCTCTCGTCTTTCGCGAGCTGCTTGTTGATCCTTTTCCGACATTCCACGCCATGTTCCCGCGAGAACAGCCGCGTAACAGGCTTCAGCCGCCTGCGCGGCCTCGCGGGCGGTCTCGCAATGTCCTGTGAGTGGCGCGGCAGAAGGCCGGTTCGACCACGGCAGATCCAGCACCATGTACCACGCCCATCCGCTCATGTGATGCTCGTGGATGTGCGCAAACTTCACCTGCCCGTCAAAAGCGGTGAAATGATTGGCGTGATCCGGCCAAGTCTGGCGCCAGCTATGGTGCAGCTGAATATTGGCGGCGGGAGCACTCATTAGGTTTCTCGGTCATATCGGGGACGCCAACCGCGCGTCAGGCCGGCGCTCATAGCCCGTTCTGCCAGTGAGAGATTGAGCCTGAGATCCGCACAGTCTGCCAGAAGGCATGCGATGGTGGCTCTCATGTCGCCGTTATGAAAGGCGATTGCCGCCTCGACCTCGGATAGCACCGTTTCGGGGGCAGACTGCAGGTTGGCGTTGGTTGTCATGAACTCATCCTCAACGATTGTTCCCGATGCAATCGGGATATTGTTCCTAATATGTTCTTGTTTGGCAAGATCCAAGCTTCTCGTTCACGGCGGGTAAAGAAATCTATAAGGACACACATTCAGAGAAGCTGGATGTGTAGCGAAATCGCCTTTTAGCTTTCCTACAACAACCTCTGAAAGCTCGAAAACTGCGGACCTAAGCGGCATTGCGGCAGATCACAGCGTAGTTCATCTATGACATACGCACTCTTTGATTGCCTTTTTGATTATGATATTAGCATGGTTCGTGTGATTTTATCGGAAACGCCGTCGCACTGAAAACCTTTTAGGTTCAGTCGCCAGAAAGCACAGACCTTAATCAAAGAGGATCGACAATGGAGAAGAGAAGGCAGCGGAAGGGTCGATATCTCCCGTTCGCATTGATGGCTGCACTGTTCGTTGGGGGAGGCGGGGGCGCCGGCATTTCCCCAGCGGCAGCTCAATATGTTTCGGGGGTCTCGGGCTGCATCTGGCTCGGTTCAGTCGAGACTGGAACTGGAGGTATGGGGTCCTTGGACTGCCCGTATCAGGGCGGCTAGGCGAACCGACGCTCGCCGAATGCGACCTGCAGCGTGTGACGGACAAGCCGATGCAGGCTCTCATCGTCATGCTGATCCGTGGGCTCGATCTCGACCGAAAAGCCGGCAATGTCACGGCTCTCGTTCCTATTGAGAAAGAGCGGGCTCCATTCCTCGTGCAGTCGCTCCAGGTCGGCACGCCCCTGCAGCAACTCCCCCCGCTCGTTCTCAAGCGCAAGATCCCCTTCACGCGAGACATAGGTCGCCATCGCGCCAAGGCGCACGCCACTGCCATAGGAGGCCATTTTCACAACGGCGGGCTGACTGCCCTTGGCAACAGCCGCGAGCCGCTCTGCAACTGGACGTGGCGATGCGATGGGCGACAGCTGATCCGCTCGTGACGCAGATGATGAAGCCTTGGATGGCCTCTTCCCTACTCCTACTCCTACTCCGCCACCGCCTCGACGCTTCAATGCATCTGAACCAGTTCCACCCGCGCCGCCGCGCCGCCTCTCCTCCTCCTCAAGCGCAGCTTGGCGACGGCGCTCCCACTCCTCTTCGAAGTATCCCCGCGTCTCCATCTATCGGACCTCACGACGCCGTTGGCCCGACCGTCGAGTGGCATTTCGAAGCTCGACACTGACACCCACGACGGCGAGCTGAACATCTCGAAGCGCTGACTGTGCCTCATCCAGATGGACAAAGCGGCCAGAGTTGAGCGCTTTCGCAACCTGATTCAGGTTCACGCCGACCTTCCGCATGTGTTCAAGAAGCAGGCCGAGCGCAACACGATCCTCATGGGTGAAGATTGGTTGAACGCCAGCACCCTCCAAAAGCAAGGAGCCGAAGAAGGCGGAAACTGTCAGATCCGCAGCCTTTGCCGCCTCGCAGATCGCTTCATATCGCTCCTCGGTCACACGAGCATGGATCGTCCGGCTTTTAACTTTTTTGGGCAGGCCTTTGGCCTTCGGAGCGCGCAACTCAATCAATCCATCAGCAATAAAACAATCAAGACCGGATCGCGAACTCGATCCTCTGCAAAACGTATCACGTTTTTGCGTATCCTGCCAAAAGAGAAGCAATCACATTTCAGCTTTTCCACGCCCTCCGGACGTAAATGGATCTCGCTCCGCTCGCGCCTTTCGCTCCTTGGCCTGACGGCCGCTTTTGAAAACCTGACGGGCGCCCACCAGGGTTCACCGCGAAGCCCCTTGCTTCCCTTGATGCCGCCGTGCGTGCTCGCTGCTCAAGGGACGCTCCGCTCTGGCGCCCTTGCGCACTGCGCGCGACAGCGCCAGTCGGAAGCTGCGCGGCTCCGGGGTTCACCTCAGATCCATGGTGATAGCGGAGTGGCAAACATTGAAACCATTGAACAATTTGACATGTTTACTGGTAAACTATTAAACTGTTTTAGTTGGCTTCAGGGTCTCTAAGATCGCTGTTTTGCCGTTTTGGCTGTAAGAGGAATTATGTTAACATCGCAACGAGCTAAACAGCTTAGTCAGTTATGTGAAAACATGTTTTCTTGAATTTGGAAAAGGTCTTTTCTGAAAAAGCGAAAACATCTTTCCCTCATTCAGCATCCAAGGAAATGCAGTTTTCCTTGCCAGTCTCGACCTCATGCGAGCGTCTTGCTCAGACAGTCGAGACACCACCTAAAAGTGTATGGAGTAGAGCATGACAGTGGTTTTCGGCACATTGAGCGGCAAGGGCGGAGCCGGCAAATCAACCCTCGTTACCCTCCTGGCCGGTGAATATGCCAGCTACGACAAGAAGGTCTTGTTGGTGGATGCCGACCCTAGCCAGAACCTGGCCGCATGGTGGCGGCTCTCAGAGGAGAAGGAGAACCAACCCGAAAATGTCGATCTTGCGTCGGTGCTTCAAAGGCAGCAACTCGCTGAACTGCTCGATCGCAAAAAGGCGGCATATGATGTGGTGATTATCGATACAGCTGGCCGCGAATCCATCTTTGGCGCCTCGATCATCGGTCATTGCGACTTGGTTCTGACACCCATTCAGGCGTCTAAACGTGAGATCGATGCCGCGGGAACAGCAGCGCAGCATGTTGCCGAATTTAATGCAGAACATGGGACGGACATCAGCCAACTGATCGTAAGGACACGCGTCGCACTGACCAGCAAGAGCCTCGAAGCTTATTCCTTCATCCGTCCCTTTGTTGAAGCGCTGCGAAACAGCGGAGCTCCCAGCATCTTGTTAGAAACGGAACTGATGGAGCGCAACGTCTACCGGAACATTCAAAACGGCTACGGTTCAGTTCAGATGCAGGATCTGACGGAGCCGGTCATTAAAGCCCGGCGCGAGATCATGAGCCTGGTGAAAGAGATTGATAGCCACCTCCCCCCTAACATGAGAAAGGCTGCATGATGGCGCCCCCAAAAAATACAGGTTTGTCACTAGATGACGTGCCTTTCGCACAAGCAGTCGCCAAGAAGGCAAACAAGGCTGACAAGGACTTGGTCACCGATGCGCTGCCTTCGAAGGAGGAACGCGACGAGCCCCGCCCCCTGGCCAACAAAGGCGATGGCATACGCGTGCTTCGGAGGACCAATCAAAAAGGCGCAGCATCATCTACCTTTACGGTCGTTCTCGATGCACCAACTAAGGAGCGGCTCGAACTCGCCTCCTTCGAAAACAAGGTCAAGATGACGGCCATTGCGCGGGCCGCTATCGACAAATTCTTACGCGAAAACGGATATTGATTGCCTTAATTTCCTTTGCGCGCGGCTTTTGAGCGACTATGACTCGTGACCATATACATTTTCGGGAATCACGAATTCGTTATCCCGAACATCTGAACGATAGTTAGAGAACCTAAATGGACTTGCAGAAGGAACAGGGGGAAGTTCGCGTGGAGAACCAAGAAGGCTTGAACGAACAGGACGAACTCACGCCTCCGCAGTCGGCAATCTACTATGCAGAGCGAAACAACCTGGTCCCAACCGATGAAGATGGATATCGCGGCAAAATTTACCGCGCACAGGGTTTTGAGGGTCCGTTAAGTCTGGATGAGCTCAAAGCACGGACTGCCATCTTTTTGCGAGAGACCCGCGAACGGCAGAACTTGTCTCAGTTGGAGGTTGCGTCGCTTCTTGGCATTACCGCCCAAGTTTGGGGACGGTACGAACGCGCTGTTTCGTCTCTGGAAGTGACGAGAATGATCGTCCTGTGTGAACAGCTGGGCTGTAATCCAGTCGAACTGGTCGGCCATGTGGCTCCGCATCTCTTCGGTTCGTCGAAAGAGGGAGCCGACGTTAGGATTGAGCTTGCAAGGCGGCTTTCGGAACTGCCGGATGAGGTCTGTATTAGCCTCCTCGACATGGTGAAGCAGATTGAGAAGCTGAATAAGCAGGTGCCACGACGCTAGACGCGGGCACCTGCATCTCTAAGCAAACCGGGCGACGAACGAGGAGTACGAGGGCAACTGTCCGATTTTGGTCTCGCCTTTTCGACCTGAAGCCGACTGACAACTTTTGCACCCGCGAATTGCGCGGTTGAACGACCGAAATAAATGCGCACTGCGGTCATTGCGTGCCAGCCGCGAGTGGCGCATCAGAATCGCGTTGCCAGAGTCGTGCTCTTGAACGGATCCGAACCCTGGACTGGTAGACCAACCAGATCAAGCACCTGAGAAGTCGTGATTTTAGGGCTGGAAGGAGCATATCCAACATCGATTTATGGCGATTGGTGCGTTTGGGTCCGATCGAATATGTCTTTGCGTAGCGTCCTAGACGCCCATGCAGCAGCGAAGAACACAGGGTCGGCACAGAGTTGGTGGCGGATCGAATACACGATCTCGAGACCGCAAATGTAAACGAGCTCTTGGCCATACAAGCTCCCCGTGTATATTGAACGTCTACTTCGGGGTGAGGTTTTCGTGAGGTTCCGACTAATTGTTGTGCCGGTTGTCGCTGCGGGTTTGCTGAGCCCGCTGACCGCTATTTCGGTCGTGGCAGCGGAGCGGTCAGTCCGTGATATCCAGACGGCCTTGGTTGAACAGGGTTTCAAGCCGGGCGTTCCTGATGGCGTGTGGGGCAAAAGATCCATCGCGGCTCTACGTGCATTCCAGACGGCAAACGGATTGGCCCCGACTGGCACGGCCGACCCGGCTACGATGGATCGCCTTTTCCCGACGGTGCAGGCGGTGGAAGATGAAATCCCTGCGGTTAATGGCTCGGCGTCGGAAAACGTAACGCCTTTGCCGAAAGTCCAAGAAGTGGAGACCAAGCCTCTCGCTCCCGTTGGCGGCTCCGCTTCCAGCACGGTCGAACCAGCCGCCGAGGTCAAGGCGGTCGAAACCGCTGCACCTTCGCAGCAGCCTCAAAGTCCGCAGCAGCCCGACAGCGTCTCCATTGAGACCGAAAGTTCACGCGATGCCGTGGCCTCCCGGTCCCCGGCGGCTCCGCCGGACGGCAAGAGCGCGTCCTGGAACTTGGCGGTTGTCGGCCTCGCACTTGGCGGTGTCGTGCTGTTCTTGAGGAGGCTGAAGCGAAAGCGGCAAGCCGCCAGCGCCATGCCCGCAGTTCCTGAGAGCGACGCCTCGGCGGAGCTGATATGGGACAAGCACGCTTCTAGGATTCTAATGGGGCAGTCGGCGACCGCGCAATCCGCCTCGCCGTCTCAGGACCGCGCGATGTCGATGGAAGCGCACAACAAAGACGTCACCGACTGGATCAAGGCGAAAGCATCCAAAGCGAAATCCTTGTCCGATCGCAGCAATGACGACTTGACCGATATCGCCGAGCGGGGGCGGACTGCCACAACGCCACCCCCGATACCCTCTCCGACGGGCACCCTGCTGAACTTCCATCGGCAAAAGGCAGCCGAATCGAAACCGACATCCCCTCCCCTAAAGACGGATACCTCTGCCGCCAGAATGGCCGGAGCCGAGTGGATTTCGCCGGGGAAGTCCGTCACCGTCGCTTCCGTCGTGATTTCGGGCGGTATGTTCTACCTTGGCGGCTTTCTCGGGAAGCAGGGAAGGCTGAACGAAAACGAGAACTGCCTAGTCAATCCGGCGCTCACGGTGGGACGAGGCCGCGATCCGGCGGGAGTATCCATGGGATACTGGCCGTCATATGGCGGGATGTCCCCGGACGCCCGAAGGTCGTATCTGGAATGGCTGGCGGGCAGCAGGTCTAATCCCGACGACTACATCGGTTACGTCTTCCTCTACTTCTACGGCCTAGAACGGCGACTGCTACTCGACGTCGACGCCTCCGACACAGCCGCCGTGCTGGCGGAGGTCAGGCGACTACTCGATGTCTACGGCCACAACGGTTCTTTCAACCGCTACGCCACGGAGTTGTTGACGGCAGCCGAACTCAGAAGCGGTGAACCCTCCGCCCAGTTTCTCGCCAGGGTCGAACCTAACGGCTACGAGGTCCCTGCCGCCGTCAAGATCGCTCTCGGTATTCGTGTCCGTGACGACCGCCCGATCGAAGCAGACCTGATGTTCCGCTTCGCGTTGACGCATCCGGAGACCAGTGTCCGCACACCTGCCAAGCGCATCCCCGCCCTATTGCGGGAACTCTATCTCCTGGAATTCGCGAAACTCTATCCGGCGGGCTACCGGCCAAAGGCTGGACGGACAAAGAAGCTTAAGAAGCAATACCAGGCCTGCAGCGGAAGCTTCAATCTCGAAATCAAGGTCCTCGGGGGAGATATTCCTGACATCACCGACCGGGAAGAGCCGATCCGGATAGCGCGCCGGATATTCAACGACTGCATGGAGCAGCTCGACGACTACAGTCGCACTCTTGGTCGCCTTCCCGGTCTGCAGCCGAATTTGCTCGCCATATCCAAGCTGCCCGAGGCTCTGAGGACAACGGCTGCTGCGAGTTTGCCGGGGGACCCTCTGGCGGGTCTGCGGCGTCTCGCGGACCAATCCTGCGAAACACGTATTGACCGTCTTGGCGAGCAGTTCGGTATCGAGATAGGGAGCAGCCCAGGTAAAGCCAAGCTCCGCGATCTGAGCCAGGCCCTTTCGGCTTTCGGGATCGGCGCAACCTTCGATCCGGCTTTTGCCGTAAAGTCATCGGCAGGAGATGAGACGGCGATCCTGTTTCCCATCTTTCAGGCCCTCCCCCCGGCGGCAACCGACGCCTATCGGACCCAGCAACTCTCGGCGATGCTGGGCATGGTTGTTGGACACGCCGACGGCGATTTCCACGAACTGGAGCGAAAAGCGCTCGTTGATCGGATTGCAGCCTCCCCCGACCTGTCCGGGGACGAAAAACGGAGGCTGGAAGCGGAGATCAGACTGAACGAAAAGGATCCGGCCCGGCTGGATGACTGGCTCAAGCGCCTCAAGGACGTCCCTGAAAGCGCCCGGGCCGCCGTCGCCGCCGAACTGGTCTCGCTTGCTTCCGCCGATGGCGATCTGCACGCCGACGAGGTCAGGAAGCTGGAGGCGATCTTCAAGCGAATGGGGATCGACCAGAAGTCTCTCTACGACCGTCTTCATGCCGGAAGCAGCGCGACGCGGACAGCCGGGTCGACGTCGATGCCTTCCGCCCTCTCCTCGAAACCCGCGACTTCGCGTTCGCCGACACGCATCGACCTTTCGAGGCTTCAGAACATCCGCTCGGAAACCCGGGTTACCTCGAACGTCCTCGCCGACATTTTCGTCGACGAAGAGGAAGATGTCGTCGCCGCGGCTCCGGAGATCGAAGCTGAAACCCCGCAGAGCGAACTCTTCGAGGGCCTCGAGCAGCGATACGGGGCTTTCTTGTCGGAAATCCTTCAGCGCGCGAGCTGGTCGAAAGACGATTTCGAACATCTGGCCCGAGACGCTTCGCTGATGCCTGGCGCGGCAAAGGAGGCGATCAACGACTGGGCGCTCGACCGCTTCGACGAACTCATGATCGAAGGCGATGACGATCTGGACATCAACAGCCATCTCCTTCCCGCACCTCCGACAAGCCTAGCAGCTATCAAAGAAGGCATGCCCGCATGACCACCAAGTCACCTTCCATCAAGCCGCGTGACCGCGACACAATCATCAGCGCGCTTCGGGCGGGTGTCGTTCCGAGGCTCGGCCTCCAGCACATCCAGGTTGGGCGTCAGCGCGAGATAGAGGCGCTCATCCGCGACGTACGCCGCGTGGGCGAAGGCGGATCGAGTATCCGCTTCGTGATCGGCGCATACGGAGCGGGCAAGACCTTCTTCCTATTCCTCGTCCGGCAGATCGCTCTCCAGGCCAAGCTGGTCGTGTGCCAGGCGGACCTATCTCCCGACCGCCGCATCCATGCGACGAACGGCCAGGCCCGCTCGCTCTATGCCGAACTAGCACGAAGTCTTTCGACCAGAACCGCGCCCGATGGCGGCGCGCTGCGTAACATTCTCGAAAGCTACATCCAGAAGGCCACCGAGAAAGCGGCCGCGACGGGCGTGCCGATCGAAACGGCCGTAAAGGACGGGCTCGGCGATATCCGCGAGATGGTGGCTGGCTACGACTTCGCGACCGTGGTCGCCGCCTACGCCCGCGGCTACGAGGATGGCAACGGCACTCTCCAGGACGCGGCCCTCCGTTGGTTGCGCGGCGAATACACCACCAAGACCGAGGCGCGGCAGGATCTCGGCGTCAGGACGATCCTCGACGACGCGTCCTTCTACGATGGGCTGAGGCTTCTGGCGAAATTCGTCCGGGTTGCCGGGTTCGGCGGGATGATCGTCTGCCTCGACGAGCTGGTGAACCTCTACAAGCTTCAGAGCGCCCAGGCCCGGAAGCAGAACTACGAGCAGATTCTGCGCATCCTGAACGACGTGCTTCAGGGGACCACGGAGGGCATCGGCTTCATCCTTGGCGGAACGCCCGAGTTCCTGCTCGATACCCGCCGGGGCCTCTATTCCTACGAGGCGCTGCAGAGCAGGCTTGCCGAGAACAGCTTTGCGGTGAACGGTCTCGCCGACTATTCTGGGCCTGTCATCAACCTTCCGAGCCTCACCCCGGAAGAGCTTTTCCACCTCCTGGAAAGGCTTCGCGATGTTTTCGCGGGCGGTGATCCGGAGAAGCATCTGGTCCCGGACGAGGCCCTCGTCGCGTTCATGGAGCATTGCTCGAATACTATCGGCGACGCGTACTTCCGCACGCCTCGAAACACAGTGAAGGCGTTCGTGGACCTGCTCGCGGTCCTCGAGCAGAACCCCGAGGTCAAGTGGAACGACCTTCTGACCCGTGTCGAAGTGAGCGAGGATCGCCAGGGAGCGGATGAGGCGGAAATCCCGGCGGATGCCGACGACGGGGACGACGAGCTTGCAACCCTCCGCCTTTGAGCGCCTCGGCCAACCGATCCGGCGCTGGATCTGGGCACAGAAATGGCAGCGGCTGAGGGATGTTCAGGAAAAGGCGATCCCCGCCGTTCTCGCGGGCGGTGACGTCGTCATATCCGCCCGCACTGCCGCGGGAAAGACGGAAGCGGCGATCCTGCCGCTGCTGAGCCGCGTCCTCGACGGTAACGGGCGGGATGGCTTTCGCATCCTCTACGTCAGTCCGCTCAAGGCGCTCATCAACGACCAATACCGTCGGCTCGAGCCGCTTTGCGAGGCCTGCGACGTCCCGCTCCACAAATGGCACGGCGACGTGTCGGCAGACGCCAAGTCGCGGGCACGGAAGAACCCGAGCGGTGTCGTGCTCATCACGCCGGAATCGCTGGAGGCCCTCCTCGTCCGCAGGGGCAAGGAGATACGCTTTCTGTTCTCGTCGCTGGAAGCGGTCGTCATTGACGAGCTCCACGCGTTCATCGGGACCGAGCGCGGCATGCAGCTACAGTCCATCCTCAACCGCATCGAGATCGAGTGCGGGCGTGAGCGGATCGATCGCGTCGGCCTCTCGGCGACGCTCGGTGACATGCGGCTGGCCGCCGACGCGCTCCGGCCCGCCGGCGGCGCAAACGTGGCGGTCATCGAGGGGAACGACGAGGGTAACGGCCTCAAACTTCAAATTCGGGGATATTACGAAAAAGAAGTGGCTCCCAAGGACGACGGCGACGAGAGCGGCGATGCCCCACCCGACAAAGAGGTGGATGAATGGCACGGTATCCCGGAACGCCTGGCGGACGACCTCTTTCGCTTTCTGAGGGGACACCGGAACCTGCTGTTCGGCGGCTCTCGAGAGCGGGTCGAACTGTATGCGGACCGCCTCCGTCTGATGTGCGAGGAGAACCGGGTCCCGAACGAGTTCTTCCCCCATCACGGCAGCCTCTCCAAGGCCGAACGCGAGGACGTCGAACTCAGACTCCGCGACGATCCCCGCCCGACCACGGCGGTCGCAACGACAACTTTGGAACTCGGCATCGATATCGGCGACGTGGAATCCGTCGCCCAGATCGGTCCGGGTTTCTCGGTTTCGTCACTCAGGCAGCGCCTCGGCCGTTCGGGACGACGGGCCGGAAGCCCAGCCGTCATGCGGCTGTTCGTCATTGAGCGTAGCCCGGGTCGCGGACAGCATCCTCTCGAGCGCCTGAACCTCGGGCTTGTCCAATCGATTGCCATGATCGAGTGCCTCAAGGATGGCTGGTGCGAACCGCCCGCCCCGACAGGCCTGCACCTTTCGACCCTCTTGCACCAAGTTCTCGCGATTATCCTCCAGAAGGGTGGCGTCTCACCGCAGGCCGCGTGGAAGATTCTATGCGACCGGGGACCCTTTAAGTCGGTGGATCGCGGGACATTCGCCGATCTTCTGCGTTGCATGGCGTCCGAGGAGAACAAGCTCATCGAGCAATCGCCTGAGGGCCTGCTGATGATCGGGGAGTTCGGGGAAAGGATCACAGAAGCGCACGACTTCTACCCGGTCTTTTCGACGGAGCGGGAGTATCGGATCATGCACGACGCAAGAACGCTGGGCACCTACCCGCTGGATTCGGCGATCAGGTCGGGCGAGACACTGATATTCGCCGGGCGGCGCTGGCAGGTCCTCGAGGTGGACGATGCCACTCGGGTCATCACGGTGAAGTCGACCCGTGGTGGAAAGCCGCCGCGCTTCAGCGGAAATGGCGGTGGACTGCACGATCGCATCGCGCTGGAAATGAAACGCGTGCTCAAAGGCAGCGAACAGTATGCCTACGTTGATCGCGTGGCTGCAGAGATGCTCTCCGATGCACGACACTGCTTCGGAGAGCTCGGGCTGGCAACGCGATCGATGCTGCCCTACGCCGATGGCGCTCTGGTTCTCCCCTGGATCGGGACCAGGAAGCTGACCACCCTCGCCCTTGCTTTCCTCGCCCGCGATTTCCGGACAGCCCAGTATCAACACTCCCTCGAACTACAAGACTGTGATCCCGAAGGCGTCAACCAATGCCTCGCGCGGTGGGCGGCGGGCAATCTGCCAACGATCGAAGCCCTGATGACGGGGGTGGCCCGGCCAAACATCGCACGCTTCGACAACCATCTTTCATCGGACCTGATGACGATGGTTACCCTTCGGGAACGGCTTGATTATGGCGCGCTCCAAGGCATCGCCATTAACCTTTGCGACGGTCATGACCTCGAACACGAACCCGGAGATGCATTCTCAAAGCGCCTTTAACATTACGAAGAAGTTAAGTTCTTAAAGGGATATGGACCTCTCGCGCCATCAAGGCCCAGTCGGCCCGAAGCTGCGATTTTGGCCAACTCAAAGAACAGATGGCGAACGTGTAGTCACGTAGAAGCTCACTGCGAACCTTGATCTTCCAAGGCGCGGTAAACAGTCATCCTTGAAATGTTCAGCTCACGCGCAACGGCGGCTTTCGTTGCGCCAGCCGCGATTCGCTTGCGGATTTCCGCGTCATCGACATTCTTCTTCCTGCCCGTATAGATGCCGTCAGCTTTTGCCGCGTCGATGCCCGCTCGTTGCCTGTCTTTGATGAACTTGAGTTCCATGTCAGCGACCATGCCGAGGATGGTGATGACCATTCGACCCATGCTCCCGGCTGTCGTGACTTCGGGTTCAAGAATGCGGAGTGACGCACCCTTTTCGTCAAGCTCATGAACGAGATTGAGAACGTCGCGTGTGGAACGACCGAGCCGATCAAGCCGCAGCACCACCAGCTCATCGCCCGCATGAAGAAACTGCATGATGGTTTCCAGCTCGGATCGCCCCTTCCGGGACGCTCCCGATCCGGTTTCTGATCGGATGATTTCGCAACCTGCGGCCTTCAGACGCTCGTTCTGAATATCGAGGTCCTGATCTGTGGTGCTGACGCGAGCGTATCCAATGCGGGCCATGGCGATCTGTAACATTAGGGTGGTTCCGATTGTGTAACGTCACTTTGATCGAAAATCCACCCTTTTGTTACACTCTACGCACGTCACATTTGAATGTCACTTTAGGGCGTACCCTACAGTGCCATTGGGGAGCCGCCGCCGCGAAGTCACCCGCTTTAGCCGCACTTTTATGATCGCCTTTGTGGCACGATATCGTCGCATCCAACATGCGGTATGCGGGGCTCCCGAATTTACGAGCGGCCCGCCGCTGTTGACATCATAGGGTCGGCGATCTAAATCTACACCCAACGTCAGGTTTAGGAAGCTGCTGCATTGTCGTCCCTTATTCAAATCGGTGAGCTGTCAGAGCGCGCAGGTGTCAGCCACCGCACGATCCATTATTATGAGCGGCTTGGGCTGGTGCAGCCGGCTGAACGCGAGGGTGCAGGCTACCGCTATTACGATGAAACCGCGCTCAAGCGTTTGGAGAAGATCGCCGCCTTGAAGCGGCTCGGCCTCAATCTCGATGAAATCGCTGCGGTCCTCCCTCTCTATTTCGCGGATGCGACCGGCATCAAGGGCAAGGAAAAGGTGGTCGAGATTCTGAAAGTCCAGCTCGCCAAGGCTGAAACCCAGCTTCATGAACTGACCGCGTTCAAACGGGATCTGGAAGGCAACATCGCCCGTATGGAAGAGCTGATCGCACAGGCGCAGCGGGGCTGAAGGCAAGCAAGGCAGGAAAACATGAATCCACAATCTAAAGCTAACGTCAGGTTACATAATGAATAGAACCGGCCTCACTGCCCGCCATGTCGCATTGCTGGCGCTTCTCATGGCCTGCGGATTTCTTGTCGTCGGCCAGCTCTATGTGACCATCCCGCTCGTTCGGGGAATAGCATCCCGTTTTGCCGTCGATCCCGCACGAGCCTCCCTGAGCGGGACAGCCTTCGGTCTTGCCTATGCGGCGGGCTTCCTGATCTTCGGCCCCCTGTCGGATCGTTACGGCCGCAAGCGCATGATCCTCATCGGACTGGTCGGCACCACCTTGGCGACTGCCCTCGTCGGAATGGCGAGCGGTTTCGGATTTCTGCTATTGGCGCGGGCCGTGCAAGGGCTGGCTGCCTCGATCTTCCCTCCGTCCGCCCTCTCGCTCGTGACGGAAGATCTGCCCGCGCAACACCGGCCGCTCGGGGTCTCATTGATGAGCTTTGCCTTCCTCGGTGCGGCCCCGCTGGCGCAACTGTTCGCGGCCGGGTCGAACGGGGAATTACCCGCCATCATGTTCCAGCTCGCGCCGCTCTATGCCGTCGGCGCGCTCGGTCTGGCTTTCACCGCATCATCAAAACGGACGACATCTGCCCCGCAAAACGATGCGCAGGCTGCGCGTCCGGCCGGATTGCTGCGCGATCCGGGCATCGTCGCGGCGTGGCTGGCGGCTGTGACCGTGCTGCTCGGGTTCGTCTCCTTCTACAGCGGGGCGCAAATCCTTGGTGCGACGATCGGGGTTGACCTTCAAACCCTGCGGCTTGTCGGCCTGCCGCCCCTGCTTTTCACGTTCGCAGCGGCCCCGTTGACGCGCCGCTATGGTGCCACGGTCACGGCGCGCCTCGGCCTGATCCTCGCGGCGGCGGCGCTCGGGATCGCCGCCATTGCCACACCATCGGCGGCGCTGCTGGCGAGCGCCTTTCTTTCTGGCGGTGTGGCCCTTGCCGTGCCGGGGCTTATCGCCACCGTCGCTGGCCGGACGACGAACGCTAATCGTGGCCGGGCGCTGGCGATCTACAGTTTCGCCCTGTTTGTCGGCGCGAGCACCGCGCCGCCCATCGCGCAAGCCCTCGCAGGCCTTGGTGCCGCCCCGCTTTGGCTGCTGTCGGCCGTCCTGCTGCTGTTGGCCGCCCTCGGGCTCACGTTCGGCATTTCCCGACCCTCATCCTCCAGCCCACGATGAAAGGAGTCCTCGACATGCCCCGATTACGCCCCGCCATTGCACTCGCCGCGCTCGGTCTCATCGCCGGAAGCCCCGCGACCATCTCGCTCGCTGATACGCCGAAAGGAAACCCCATGACCACAACTGCTCTGGCCCAGCCCGTTGCTGACACCATCGCGACCTATATGCCGGCCGGATATCGTGAAATCGCCCGTCGCCCCGTCACCGTAGACAAGGAAGGGGCGGAACTGGTGCGCTACGAGCGAACGGACGGCCGCAATGCTGCGCTCGGCGGCGAGCATTTCAGCACCGTCGTTGCGAATAACGGCCGCCTCAAGGGCTTTGCCCGCATGGACCTCGATCTGGTCGGCGGCGAACTGCCGTCCCGTGAGCAAGCGCAGGCTATCGCCATGAGCTTCCTGCGCGAAGCCGCCCCCGATCTGCTGCCGGTTCTGAAAATCAGTTGGGTCGATCCTCACGACGAGCCGCTGCGCGTCATCCGTAACGGTGTCACGAAAAACCTGACGCTGACCGGCATGAAGGTGAAGATGCGCAATACTGCCGATGGACTTTGGATGTGGGTCATAGTTGGCGCTGACCGTAAGGTCATGGTGTTCGAGCGCGATATTCACTGGATCACCTTTCCCGGAAAGCGTGGCACGGAAAAATGGCTGCACGATGCCTGGCTTGCAGAGAAGGGACATAGCGTTCGCCCGTCCTGAATCCGTTTCCTCATGGACCGGCGGGCGCTGTCGCACCCGGCAGCGCCGCAGAACTCTGAACACAAGTTTAAATAGCACCTAAGTTTTGCAAAGTGCATTTTCGCGCCGCTGCTCAGGCAGCGATTTTGCCGAAATCTATCCGGTTGTCCAGATCGAGGTCGAACCGACCGTAGGGATTGACGTGCGCATAGATCAGCGGCGTGAGACCGCGATAATCTTCCGGTGCCATACGGCCGTTCCAGACTGGTTCGGAGAGCACGGTTTGCAGCATGCGCGTGTTCACATAGACGAGCGAGGCTTGCAGAAGATGCAAGGCCAATGCCGAAACCTCCTGCTCATCAATGCGGTTGGTCGCCATTTCACCACCCTTACCGAAGAAGACGAAACCGTTGGCGCTATTCCAGTTTTCGACAACGTTGAGTCCTTCATGGATTTCCCGGCGGAAGGCTTCCTGCCGCAGGTAACGGCATAGAAAGATCGTCTTGACTGTGCGCCCGAGTTCGCTCAACGCCTTGTAGGTTGGGTGCATCACTTCCGCCCGTGCGAAGCGGCGCAGGATCGCCTCCGGATCGGCTGTGCGCGTCTGCATGGCAGCGGCATATTTGACCATTTCGTCATATTGCTGCTCGATCTCCTCCCAGTTGATCGGGGTGGAAAGGATCGGAAGCAGGTTCGGCAATCTTAGCCGGAAGCTCGCATCCGGTAGTGCCAGCTTCTGCCGGGCAATCGCCTTCAGGCGTGGGGCGAGTTCAAAGCCGAGCAAGCGGCAGAAGGCGAAACCAACGGCGCTCTGGCCGTGGCTATCGACATATTGCCGCTGGATTTCCAGATCGGTGCAATGGCGAAGAACACCTTCGATCATCGATGCAACTTCCGACGACGAGCACCGCTTGAGCTGGGAATAGACGCAGGTGGCTCGCTTTTCGACATGCCAGTAGATCATGACGCCGCGTCCGCCATAGCGGGCATGCCACTCCGTCATCAGGTTGCGATCCCAGGCCCCGAACTTCGTGGAATCCGATGCGCAGGCCGTCCCGGCGTCACCCCAGACTGCTGCGTTGCGAATTGCAAGCGTGGCATTGGCGACCAGAGCGCAGGCTTCCCGCAAAGCGCCAGCGTGGATGAAGCGGCGATGCACATGAAGAAGCTCCTCATAGCTGGCATCGGTGGTGGCCCCGGCCATTGCATCGGTCATCGCCGTTTCCCGCGCCATCAGATACACCGCATAAAGCGCGAGCTGGCGCGTCTGCGTGTGGCGGCGCATCTCCGACACCTTTTCGCCGGAAACCCGGCGGGCAACATGCTCGATCCACGCTGGGTTGATCGCTGAAAGCATATTCCGTGGGAGTTTCAGGCTCCGGATAAACGCAAGCCGAGCGGTCACCTCCAGAATGTTGTCGAGCGTTGCTCGCCCCGCGTCTGCTTTCATCGCATTGAAGCCTGTCAACCCTTCCGCGTCAGCCAGGGAGCTTTCGATCGCTGCAACAGTCCCAGGCGGAAGCGCTGCGCTCACCTCATGAAGCCAGCCGTCGAGATATTGTTGCCGTTGCGAACGAACAAGCCGTTCCAGCTCCTTGGCAGACGGACCATAGATATTGCGATCCCGGCACCAGAGGAACACCGCCTCAAGCATGGCGCTGACGGATTGTCCGGACGGGCAAAGCTCGCCGATAATCCAATAAGAAAGCGCTTCGCGGTCATGTCGCGTCATTCGGCCAAAGCCGAGATACTGCAAAATCTCGGCGCAATGCCGACGTGCTGTTCTCGCGCCGAAATCATAACCGGACAGTTCGTCGGCTGGGATGCCGATCTGCTCGGCCAGGTATTCGGCAGCATCGGTCGGGATCAATGTGCCATCGTCAGCGAAAAATCCGCGTGCGCTGAAAAACTTCAACTGCGAGGCCAAGCCGAGCCTCGTCGCGGCTGGTTTGGAATTGATGAAATCAATGTCGGCGAAGCTCAGGCTCCATTGACCGACAATGTCCGAACTCGAAATACCCGTACTCATTAAAGCGCTCCTCAAATTGGAGCGCAATGTCACGACCGGGCACTTCTCGGGTCAATCCTCCACGCCGTGTTCCCACAACGTTCTGCGAGTTGGCCAAAATCGCAGCTTCGGGCCGACTGGGCCATCAAGGCGCGCCAGATCGATCAAGAGTTTCCGCGTTGCAAGTGGAAACATGGGCATTGCCGCAAAGGCAGGGTGGTGGTAATAATTGCTACCACCACATACGGAGGTCACCATGCCCAATGTTGAGAAAGTAAGCATCTCGATGACGCCACAACATGCCGAGCTGTTGCGCGATGCTGTAAGCAGCGGCGCCTATGCCAGCGGAAGCGAAGTTGTCCGCGAAGCAATGCGTGATTGGTCGGCCAAGTGGATCCAGAAGCGCGACGATATCGCAAAGTTGCGCGCGATGTGGGAAGAAGGCAAGGCCAGTGGCCCCGCGGTCGAGGTCGATTTTGACGCGGTGTTGGATGAAGCGCGTCAGGAAATGGCGGCCGCCAACCCTCATGCCCGTTAAGCTTCTCTGGACACCAAAGGCTCGAGCCGACGTTAAGAAGATCTACACCGACATCGCTAAAGAGCAGCCTCGGAGCGCGGAACGTTACTTTTCCAAATTCCGAAAAAAGGCGGAAATGTTGATCGAGCATCCTCGTCTGGGCGAGCGTCATCCGGAAGTGTTCCGCACTGCCCGGATGTTAGTGGAGGCGCCCTACGTTATTCTGTATGAAATAAAGCCTGACACTCAGGACGGACCTGTTCATACAGTTGAGATCGTCCGAGTTGTGGATGGACGGCGGGATCTTTCTGCCTTGTTCTGAAAACATAATTGAGGCCCTGAGCAAGTCCCAAACGCCTTGAAGGGATGTGAACCTGAGACCCTGCTATTCGGATTTTCGCTTGGCGCCAGATTATATAGTAGTTGCAGGATCTTGATCCCCTCTCAATCGGCTGCCATTGAAGTTGAACGCGGACGAACAGGCTTATCCGTTGGCTTTGCTTCAACAAAAGTCTTTTGAAGAGGGGTTTTATGCGCATTAGAGAGCCTTTGGTATGATCAGGCTTCTTTTGGCTTCCCGGCAAGGAGGACTACAGAGCACCAGGAACGTTGACGATTTCAGAAGCCGGAAAGGTTCATCTCGAAATCCTTGGGAGTTTTTCCGGCCCGACCGGGTCCATCGAGGACCTTAAGGACGAGACGATGACCATCGGACGCGTGGTCGGCCAGATTGAGAAGGAAGGCATGCTCACTCTTGAGCACTGCTTCTATCGGAAGCTGCCTTACGGTTTCGGCGGTGTCATCAAGTCGAAAGTCGAAGCATCCTGGGCAATTTTGGGTGTGGCATTCGACGTTGATGAGGATATCCTTTTCGACGAGCAGTACATCTCTGTCCAAGGCTTCGAAGAGTGGCTTCGTGTTTCAGGGCTTTCGCTGTCGTTAATCGATACCCCACTCGTTTACTCGGTCGAATATCGTCGACCCGAGCCGATTACCCTATATGAAGGCGATGATTTCATGTTGTCCGTTGGTTTCGGACACACCATGCCGTCCATGACCGACGTGAAGCATGCAGAGATAAACGCCTCGGCTTATCTGAAAATATCGGCCCGGGAACCGCAGAAGCCCGGCTTCTTTACAAACATCGTTACTATGCTTCGAGAGTTTGTATCCTTTGCCGTCGACACTACAGTGTCGGTGACGGAAGTCTGGGCGATCAATAAAGCCATCACGGAACCGATTGGCGAGGGTAAAACCAAATCAGCCAAGATGGACTTGTACTACCGTTCGAAAAACCACCTCGGTAACACGCCCAAAATTGACCACTTCCGGATGTTATATCGCTACCTTGATCTTCAGGGTAATTCCCAGAAGATATTCGCCAGTTGGTTCGAGTTGTACGATGTAATCCTGCCGGTCTTGCATCTCTATTTTTCAACGAGAGCAGGGTCACATACATTTCTGGAGGGACGTTTTCTCTCTCTCGCCCAGGCTGTTGAAACGCTGCACCGCCGAACCTCGTCTGAAACCGCGATGGCCGCCGCCGATTTCGGCGCCTTGAAGGACCTCCTGATCAAGGCCGCTCCTGACGCGCACAAGGAGTGGATTGGACAGAAGCTGGCTTTCGCCAATGAGATCAGCCTTGCAAACCGACTGAAGCGGATTCTCGAACCATTCAAGGATCGGTTTGGAAGCGACGCAGACAGAAAGCGTCTTGTCCGGTTGATAGTGGACACCCGAAACTACCTGACGCACTATGATCCTAAATCGGAGCACAAGTCGGCTGATGGAATGCAGCTATATGTGCTTTGCGAGAAGATGGAGGCGCTGCTCCAGCTTCATTTCCTGAAAACACTTTCGTTTTCGGATGAGCAAATTGAGGCTGTTTGCGTGGGACCGCAGGCGTTGAAGGAAAAGCTCAATTTACGCCTTACATAAGAGACAAATTAGATTTAGGCCCCAAGTGCTTCAGTATATTTAGATCGTTTGGGGAGAAGTGACCATTGTTGATTGCCAATGAGAACTGCCCCAGACGTCGTCGAAAATCCTCGCCGGGCCTTGTGGTCCGACTGTGGCTTTCTCCTAGCCGAACGACAAAATCGATCCGGTCGGATGGGTCATCATCAGTGAATTTTGGTATGATTCGGTAGCGCCGGCATTTCCGGGGGAGTGATGTTCATCACGCTCGAGGATGAAACCGGTATCACCGATCTGGTGGCGTGGACGAAGGTGGCGCGCCGCTTACGGATCAACGCCTCGCCGAGGAACCGAAGTCACCTTTGCTCCATCGATTTATGCCTCGACGCGAACGCTTCTGGAAAGAGCGCCAGAGCAATACGCCCCGTCAAGCTTTGTGGATCGTCCTGCGCCGCATTGAGCGCAACCGCCAGCTTGCTCTGGACGCTCTTTGTTTCCAGAATGTCTTTCCTGTCCACAAGCCCGGCAAATCGACGGATGAGTCGTCACGCAAAATCTGGCTGAGGCACGTCGCGAGGATGTGATTCTTGATGCCATTGAGTTCCTGGGCATTCCCTCCCGAAAACAGCGTGGAGAGACCAAGCGCCATGCGCAGAATTGGCACCTGGGTGCGTTCGCTCGCTTGCAAAAGCAACTCCCACTCCGACTGCTCAAGAAACCAGTGGGGTAGGCGCCATCGCCTCCAGAACCTTTCGTACAGCATCGTCAAAGGTCCGCGCCGTTATCGGCTTTCGATCGGACCAAAATTACATCATCGGTCAATCCATTCTTTTTCAGCATGGTCTGGACGGATGCCGCAAGGTGATCCAAAGCCTGATGCGCCTGTGCGCTCAGGAGAAGGCGAACCGTCGGATCCCCAGCAAGAGCTCTTCGCACCACTTCGGTGACCAGCCTGGTCTTCCCAACTCCAGGAGGACCAACGACCAACTGGGAAGGACCGGTTGACCAAATCGAGCGCAACGCGTCCTGTTTCGACTTGTCCAGTTTCTCGAAATGTTTGTCTTCGACAAGCGGTTCATCCTCATATGACCGCAGCCGCGCCCTCGGATCGAGCAACATATTGGCAAGTTCGGACTGCGTCGAAAGCATTGTCAGCATCCGGAGCCGCCGCCGAAGCACCTGCTCTGTTCCTGTCTCGTCGACCCTGCGCAAATGGAGTTGCGTATTCGGTGGGAGCACACCGTCGAGAACTTGGAACTCGTAAAGCCTTCTGTTGTCTTTTTGGACTGGACGGATGAATCGGACGTTGGCCGCAGCTCGGACCGTCATCCCAAGGCCGGCCGCTTCGGTCAGCTGCCATTCCGCATCAACGTCGGCCTCCTCTCGATCGAAGAGCCTTCGCATAAGCTTATGTGGTTCGTCCACATTGAGCGCCTCCGAAAGACGGAGCCGGTGCTCTAAGTCACTCGCTGCGATCTCGACGATCCGCTTGTTTCCCTGCTGTCGCTGCCCCACCAACTCGACTGGAGCGATCTCAGCCACTTTGAACAGCGCTTCGGCAATCTGTGCGAGGAGCAGACCACGTCGGACAACGAGCCCCGGATCATCATCGGTCACTATCTCGAATGCCGCGCTCCAATCGAGAGCATCAGAGCGCAGTTCATTCAAACGTGCCGTCGCAGCCGCAAAACGGATGATCTCAATCCTGTGCTCTGGAAGGTCAATGGTTTCCCGCCGGCCAAGAATGACGTCGTCCCTGAAACGAGCGTTATTGCAAGAAGCGATATTCCAGGTTTCATCAGTTCCGGCAACGCGCAAGGGTTGGAGATCATAGACCAGGCTTTCCGTCATCAGCAAAAGATCGCCTCTTGGTGTGCGCGTCAAAGTGGCACCCGTTTCGAGATCCGCTCGAACAAAATCAACTTGAGAAGCCGCATCGTCGGTATCGAACGCGTCACCAGAGGCTGCATTCAATCTTGCCGAAAGGCGACTTGTCTGTCCAAGTCGAAGGGCCAGCACATAGCGACCATTCCCGGCAAATGCCTCGGCATCCAATTCGTTGAGAATCGCGTCAATTCGACCTGTTACTGCTGCTGCATCCAGAATGCGATTGCGCTCTGGCTCAAACAATAACCTTATCAGGTCGATTTCAGATGGCCTCAGGTCAATCCTCGCTCGACCTGCGATGAAATGCGTATCTTCTTCCCAGAGGGTATCCGGCTTTAGGCCGATCAGATCCGCGACAACCTGACCAAGAGCACGATAACGTCCGCGCAGCTGGTGTAATTTCGGGGGCGATTTTCGTGGAGAAAGCGGTGGAGATTTCGCTTTGGTTTTCCGCGAGACGTCAGGTGGGCACCGGGCCCGTCGGAGAAGGTGGAGTTGCGAGACTTCAACCTGACCGAAAGGAAGACCCGATGACCGACGACAGATTACCTCTTGCCGAGCTTGCCGCGAAGAGCGGCGATCCGGATTTTCTTCGATTGATTGCCGAAAGCGTGCTGCAAATGATCATGGAGGCCGATGTGGACGGCCTGATCGGAGCCGGACGCTACGAGCGTGGCGAAAGCCGCCAGACCTGGCGCAACGGCTATCGCGACCGGACGCTCGACACGCGGCTCGGCACCTTGAACCTGAAGATCCCGAAGATGCGCTCCGGCAGCTATTTTCCCGGCTTTCTGGAGCCGAGGAAGACGGTGGAGAAGGCGCTGGTGGCCGTCATTCAAGAAGCCTGGATCAATGGTGTATCGACCCGCAAGGTCGATGAGCTGGTGCAGGCCATGGGGATGACCGGTATCTCCAAATCCTCCGTTTCCAAGCTGTGCAAGGATATCGATGAGCGTGTGAACGCCTTCCTCAGACGCCCACTTTCCGGCGCCTGGCCGTATCTCTGGCTAGATGCGACCTATCTGAAGATGCGCGAAGGCGGACGCATCGTCTCTGTCGCGGCAATAATCGCGGTGGCTGTCGACACGGACGGCAAGCGGGAAATCGTCGGCCTGCATATCGGCCCTTCCGAAGCCGAACCGTTCTGGACGAGCTTCCTGCGTGATCTGGTGCGCCGAGGGCTGACGGGCGTCAAGCTCGTCATCTCCGATGCTCATGAGGGATTGAAGGCCGCCATCACCCGTGTGCTCGGCGCGACGTGGCAGAGATGCCGGGTTCACGCCATGCGCAATGCACTCGCCTATGTGCCCAAGGGACAGCACACCATGGTGGCCGCCGCGATCCGCCAAGCCTTCATCCAGCCTGACCATGACGGAGCCGTTCAGACCTGGCGGCATGTCGCTGACCAGCTCCGCGCCAGATGGCCGAAGCTCGGAGCCTTCATGGACGATGCAGAGACTGACGTACTTGCCTACATGGCGTTCCCGTCCCAGCATCGCACCAAGCTCCACAGCACGAACCCTCTGGAGCGCTTGAACAAGGAAGTGAAGCGCCGCGCTGATGTCGTCGGCATCTTTCCCAACGAGGACAGCATTGTCCGGCTCATCGGAGCCGTGCTCCTCGAAGCCAACGACGAATGGCAGCTTCAGCACCGCTACATGCAGATCGAGGGCATGGCAGAGCTCAACACACCAAGAATTGAGGAGGAAAAGCCCCTTCAGATGACACCAAAAGCCGCCTGATCATGACGGCCCGGTCCAGCGCCCGAATTTACACCAGATTGACGGACGCTATCAAGAGCACGCCAATCGTCCAGAAAGGAAAAAATGACCGACCCAACCGGGCGACTATTCGCAATCACTTTCAACGGAGCCTTGTTTAGCTCAGCAACCCGGAGACAAAACTCGAACCCGCCGAGGCGAAAGTCCGGTTTGGTGGCGGCACCAGTGGAATAGATAGCCCTGGCATCTATTCGTCCGTGAACCAGTCCTTGACCATGGACAGCCCCAAGGGCTTCGGCCAGACGGCGGAGATTCCTCCAGAGGAAGGACCGTTGACGTGCTCCATGTAACGCACGTAGCCAATGGTCTGAGCGAAGAAACTGCGAGGCGTATTCGAGAGGCGCAACATCGCTTGGCATGATCATGTAGAATGCGTCGTCACACTCCCCCGAACCAGACACATCGACAATTACTTCATCTGCACGAGGGAAGGACCTAACCCGCTCACTTTGACGCATTTCGTGCCGCCAAAGTTCTCTCAGATCTGAGTCAACCGCTGTTCCAGTCTTCGACCAATACTTGAGAACGACAGGGTCGCCGTTCCTGCGATCTGTCGCGCGGATCACAGCCGACTTCAGTGCCGCGGCATTCGGGGAAGATAAGAAGGTTTCAGCCAACTCGAATCGTTGCTCGAGGGTCTCGCGCTGTCGTTCAACATGCTTTGGGTGCATCGTATTTCCCGCTGCCGCATCTGCGCAACTGTCTGCTTGATTCAGCTTTCTTCGAATCAGTACAGACAAAGATAATACAATCTATGAGTTACAGTAGAGTTTGCAACCAGGGATGGAGTATCGCCACACAATAAATGTTGCCCGACATTTTCGATGAGCTGTGGTTGGTCTTGGCCGATGCGAAGCGGTTCTGCCACGTCACCAACGCGCTTGCGAGACCGAGGCCTTCAACGGCGAGGAACCGCCCCACTTCTCCGACCGAGTCCTCGCCTTCACGAAGCGCCATTAGATATCAAAAGGCGGGGAGCTCGCTGCCGCCCGACCAATCGGTGATGAGAAGTCATTTTCCGGGTGGATCGCTCAGATCTTCCTGATCAGCCCATTGTCAGGCTCGTCCTTCGGCTTTTCGTCCAGCGTGGGCTTTAGGAGTGGATGAACATGCCGCGTTAAGGTGATTTCGAACGTGACGGATGGCTTGAATGCGCTGGAAGGAACTTTGGCGTCTGTACCGGCCGCAAGTTCGTGCGCGATTGAATCGTCGCCTCTTGCGAGGCCAGTGATTAGCCGCTGTGTTTCAGCGTCGAGCCCAAGGTTCAGGATACTTCCGAAGGTCGGGTTGTTCCACATCCAGGGGATCACATAGGGAGCCGCCGGCAACGAAAGTCCGGCGCTACCGGAAATCGCAAGATTCCACGCATTGGCAATGACGAACCAGCCGAACGGCAGATTAGATAGGATCGCGTTTCGATGAAGGTCTCCAGCGGTCTTGAACTGACCGTGCGTTGGCGCGATCCAGAAGCCGGCGTCGGACACCAAGCACGGTTCTGCTTCAATCTGCTGTTGCAGTGCAAGCCCGAAGGTCGAGCCAACATAGAGTGCGCTGGAATTCGACTTGTGGCCGATCTGAATCGCCTCTACCGAGTTGAATTCGAAAAACTCGATCGGCGGGCAGTAAGCAGCAAACTTCACGGCAGCTTCGCCGAACCGCTTGGCAAGATATCGCAGCTTGAGATGCTGGTCGCGATCAGTCGCCCCGAATTCAGAGCTCAGCGAATATTGCCCGCTGACGTCAGGATAGAGGCGCTTCGCCTGAACTAAATAGGCTGCGCTTTGCGTCGGCGTTCGTAGCAATTCGTCGACGAACGATATAATCAGTCCGAAATCAGAGTGGCTAACATGATGTTCCCACTTCGTTGGATGGGCTTGCATCGTGAGCTGCAATGACCAGCCGAGCGCGTCCTCAAGCCAATCCTGTGCGATAGTCAGTTTGTCGATCTTCCACATCTCATCGCCAGCCAGCATTCGACCCAGTCGTCTGGTCAGTTCCCGCTCGTCAGGCGGGTCCGACACTCCAAGCTCACTGGTTAGGCGACGATCAAAGTGACTAAAATAAAAGGCTAGGTTAAGAATGTCGCTATTGGAAAGCATGTAGTCGCCTGGGTTGAAAATTGGTTGGAGTCAGCGGGGTCGCGTACCGTCGCACGATAGGCCGATTGGCCTTAAGTCTTGCTCAACACTTCCGCAGACGCGTCCAGCGCATTTAATAGCCGCCGAATCTAGGCAGTAAGCTGAGCTCGGCGCAACGTGTTGAAGAGATTGGCCTAGGCTTATCTCTGATCGTTAGATCACTCCCCACGCCCGAAACCTCCCCCTCCCCGTCATCTCTCTCAAGCCCAGCTCCAAAACAATTCGCCGCGCCGCCTGCGGCGTGACGTCGAGGGTTTTCGCCACCATCCCGGCCGACACCAACGGTTTCGCCATCACCAGTTCGACCAGCTCCGGCAGCTTTGAAGACGTCCGCCGCCCTTCGAGTTTCCGCTCGAACAGCGTGCGTGCCAACGCCAGCCGGTCATGCTCCTTCAGACCGATCTCGGCAGCCGCAATCAGGCCGTTGGCAATGGCGAGCAGCCGCGTCTGCCGGTCGCGATGCCGGCGCCGATCGACAGGAATGGTTTTCAGGCCGAGGTTGATGGCGGCGAGATGCGCCCCGGTGGTGATACCTGCCTGGCGCAGGATCGCCCCGGCCAGCAACCGGCCAAGCCACGGGGCGTGCTGCAGCACCGCCGGCAATTTTTCGGCCTGGCGTAACACGTCGCGCCATTCGTCGAGCCGCGCGTCTTCGTCCCAATCAAGATCATAGACGAGAGGGTCTCGTTCGCCGGTATCAGTGCGGCCAGGCCGCGTTGCGTTTTCGATCGCGGCCTCCGATCGGGCAAGTACCGCATCGATGGCAGCATAGTCGACGCCGGGAAGATCTTTGCCACCGTCACGTTCCTCCCCCTCCCCTTCCGCGTGGATCTCGTCCGCCGGCCAAATAACTTCGGCCGTCGTCGCCGAGTCCCCGCCGCCCGACCCGATCTCCGAAGTTTTCCGCAACGAGCGGATGCCGTCCGCAGAGAGCGCCCAATCCAGGGATTGGCCAGCGATCCGCCGACGAGTGCGCAGGACGTCGCGGGCGATTGTCAGTTCATGGGTCGGTGTGCGAATATCCTTCGTGGCGTCGTGGAGGACCAGGTCTTCAAGATGGACGAGTTCGCCGTCGATCCACAGCGAAGCGCACGCGTCGGCAAATTGAGATCGTTCGATCCATCCCTGGCCGACTGGCGAACGGGCGATGCGCTCGTCCAGACGCGTGAGCGCGAGACCGGCGCGGAATGCCGGCTCCATGAAGTACCTGGAGCAAATCCGGTGGCAGGAGGGATTCCTGTTTTCTGCAAATCATGAGATTCTTCTTTCATGACGAAGCGCCGCCTGCCCATGGCCGAGCATGCCGACACGCTGTCGCTGAAGGCGCTGCGAGAACTCGTGACGGGTCTGGTGGAGCGGGCTGATCGGGCAGACGCCCGGATTGAGAAGCTCGTAGCTGAGAACCAAAGGCTTCGGGATGAGAACGACCAGCTCAGGCTCGAGAACACCCGGCTGAAGATCGACAACCAGCTTCTGCGTGACGAGATTGCGCGCCTGAAAAACCTGCCGCCGCGCCCACCCTTCAGACCGTCGGGAATGGAGAAGGCGACCGGTGACAAGACGCTCACCGGCAAAGATCCGGCGTCCCGGCCGCGAGGGCCGAAGAACGACACGAAGCGGGTGACGCGTGAAGAGGTACTGCCTGTCAGCGTGCCAGTTGGATCGCGCTTCAAGGGCTACAAGGACTGCTTCGTCCGGGATCTGGTGCTCAGGGTCGAGGTGGTTCGTTACCGTCGGGAATGCTGGGTAACGCCGGAGGGAGACACCATCATCGCGCCGTTGCCTGCGGGGATACGAGGTGGCTTTGGGCCCAATCTGCGACGGTTTTGTCTGATGCTCCATGCGCATGGCCAAGTCACGACGCAGCGAATGACGACCTTGCTCAACGACGTTGGTGTCGAAATCTCCAAACGTCAGGTGGTCCGCTTTCTCACAGAGAGGCTGGATGGCTTTCATGCCGAGGATGCAGCCGTGCTCCACGCCGGCCTCGTCTCTGCGCCTTTTGTGACGGTCGACGACACCGGTGCCCGTCACGCCAACCGCAATGTTTATACGACGCATATCGGCGGTGAGCATTTCACCGCCTTTCGCACGACGTCTTCGAAGTCGCGACTGAACTTCCTGGCCCTGCTGCGCGGCAGCTATCAGGACTATATCCTCAACGATGCCGCCTTCGCTTTTCTCGAAGACCGGCAGGTGGACCCTGCCCTTCTGGCGCGGCTGAAGAGAAACGAACCGCGGCGGTTTGCCAATCAAGTTCCGTTTCTCGCCTATCTGGCTGAACATGGTATCGACATTTTCGACAGGGACATCATCCGCCCGTTCGCCGAGGCCGGCATCTGGGGTGCCATCCGCCATCATGGGCTGGTCGGCAAGGCAGTGATCGTCTCCGACGATGCCG
>NZ_JAPPRJ010000003.1 GCF_026672545.1 Rhizobium sp. SL86 | reverse complement strand
GAACAAGATTTGCGTGAAATCGTACGCTAAGGCCGAACGGAGCGTGAACTCTCATCTCGGACCCGCATGATGGTCTGTCGGCTGGTTCCGAATTTCCTGGCGATCGCCGAAACGCTCATCTCTTTTGCGAGATCGTCACGCACGCCCTGTTTCTGTTCCTCGTTGAGTGTCGAGGGTCGTCCGAGGATCTTGCCTTCGGACTTTGCCCGCCTGAGGCCGGATTGGGTGCGTTCGATCAGCAGATCCCGTTCGAACTGCGCGACGGCATTAAGAACCTGCATGGTCATGGTGCCGGATGAACTGGTGAGATCGGCACCACCCAGAGCGAGACAATAGACTTTCACGCCCATCTCCGCGAGGGCCTTAACAGTGGTGCTGACATCGATGGCGTCACGACCGAGTCGATCAAGCTTGGTGACAATGAGAACGTCACCGGATTCCAGCCGGTCCATGAGTTTGGAAAAGCCACGGCGCTGCGCGATTGCCGTGCTGCCGGAAACTGTCTCGGTGACGATCCGGCGCGGCTCGACCTGAAAGCCGGCGGCCTCAATTTCCTGAATCTGGTTTTCGGTAGTCTGTCCGGTCGTTGAGACACGGACATAAGCAAAAGTGCGTGGCATGGGGTCAATTTCGTCCGAATAGGCTGTCCGAAATATCTTCTCTGTCCTAAATCCTGTCAAGATAATTTGTGGACAGGGTGCTTTACGCCTGTACGCAATCGACCGTTTTCGGACAGAGGATCGGCCACCCAGCGCGTACTAAAGGAGTGAAACGGTGGCCCGACGAAAGCTTCTTCATGCACAGGATCGACGGGGGCTGTTTGATATTCCGACGGATGAGGAAAGCCTGATCCAGCACTACTCTCTGTCGCCAGCCGATCGGCTGGAAGTCGAGCTTCGCCGACGGGGACATAACCAGCTCGGGTTTGCCGTGCAGCTCTGCCTGATGCGTTATCCCGGTCGGACAATGCTACCAAACGAAACGGCTCTGTTGCAAATATTCTTGATGGCTACGAGGAGGCTTCGTATGCATGCCTCACGCGGTTTTAGCGTCGAGATTCTGCGCGAGGAGGGCCACAGCCTCGGTGAGTGCGCTGGGCCCAATCCCGAAGGCTCGTTCAACGATCCGTGCTTCTCCACGAATGTCGCCAGTTAGGTTGAAAATGGCTGCCTGACCCTTGCGCAAAGCCCGCATGACCTCGAAACCTTTGATCGTCGCATAGGCCGTTTTCAACGTCTTGAACCCTCTGACTGGCTTGATTAGCTGTTTGAGCTTGCCATGATCGGCCTCGACCACATTGTTCAGATATTTGACCTGCCGATGGACGAGCTCTTTCGGGCACTTACCTTCGGCCTTCAATTCCGAAATCGCGATCCCGTAGGTCGGCGCCTTGTCGGTGTTCATGACTGTTGGCTTTTCCCAATCCTTCATGCCATTCAGTGCCTTGCCGAGAAATCGCTTGGCTGCTTTGGCATTGCGCGTCGGCGACAGATAGAAATCGATCGTGTTGCCGAACTTGTCGACGGCCCGGTACAGATAGGTCCATTTGCCGCGAACCTTCACGTAGGTTTCATCGACGCGCCAACTGGTCGATTGCGGTCGCCGCCAATGCCAACGCAATCGTTTCTCGATTTCCGGTGCGTATTTCTGGACCCAGCGATAGATCGTGGAATGATCGACGGACACACCGCGTTCGCCCATCATCTGTTCGAGATCGCGGTAGCTCACTCCATAGCGGCAATACCAGCGCACGGCCCACAAGATCACCTCGCCCTGAAAATGACGCCACTTAAAATCGCTCATCAAAAGTCTCGCAGAATATCACCAGCGCTCTTTCTGGCATCAACGGATTTTTTGCAACAGAGCCCGACGGTCGCGGGCACGCGCACATATTGCGCGACCCCAAGATCATGGTCGTAGTCGCCGAGGTGGAACTGTAGTCCGTTCAGGATACGCTCACAGGAGTCGACAATCTTTTTGCGATCCTTGATCGGGTTACTGTGAAACAGCTCGTTGCGTGTCTCCTTGATGACCCGCATCGTGTCGTTAAACATGGTTTTCGTGAAGGTGAAGCCGAGGACAGAGTCCGGGGCAAACATGTCGCGGATCAGGAGCCAGTCCGCCTGCATAATTGTCCATAGATCACCCAGGGTAAGGCAATAGTAGAACTCGTCGGTTTTGTTGTTTCCCGTAACATTGTCTTGCGAGAGGGTCGATTTCGGTCGCGCAAAGTGTCGGTATCTGGTCGCAGCGAACCTATGAACTTTAGCTAGATGCCCTACTCTGCCTCTTGCATTCTAAAACCATACGTTGAGAATGTGCGGCCGACGGGGAATCCGGTTAGGCAGCTCGCATATGCCCGACGGGCGCAAAGCTTATCCTGGTCCCAACTTTCGAGCGCCAGGTTTCCAACAATGATGTTCTTCCACCCCGCAATGTCACGATCCGCCCATGGTTATGCCGCATCCCGAGATCTTCTATATCTATGCCCTGAAAGCCTGGGAGCCGCATGAGGTCACCCCTTTCCAAGGATTTGCACCGGGACTAATCCCCCTCGCCCAATTGTTGGCGCATCCGGCCTTTTTGCCGAGAGATATCGTCCAGCTCACGATGCCGCCCGATAACCAATTGGCACGCCGGCGGGCCGGTATGGCGCATTGGATCTGGAGCCCTGTCAATGTCGAAACCCTGATCCGGAAACGCAAGCCCATGCCTGCCGCGCCGTTCATGGTGGTGTTCACGGGGGACGAGGCTGTCGCGCGCGCGGTCTCCAAATGGAGAAAAACCCTCACGCTCAAACCGCTGCATGTCAGTATGGTTGAAGGTGTCGGCGCGCTTTTGCCAGGCGAAATCACCGTCGAGCGTATTCGCCAGTTTTGCAAGGTGGCACTCCGGCAAGCCAAATCTCTGCACCGTCGCCTCGATATCGATGAAAGTCTGGCGGCCATGGATAACTGGACGCCGCTTAAATCCCGGCCTTCGAGCATTTTCTATCACGGGCATAATGTGACGGTAGCGAACGAGCTAACGCTTCGGAGCGTGGGTGAGGACGCCCCTTCCGATCCGCAAGGACATCTCAATGCTTCTAGCCATGAAAGCTATGTAAGCGGGATCACCGAATCGACAGAAGCTGTCCTGAAGCTGCAGGAAGCCGTCGCTGACCGCGCTGCATTTCTCGTGTATCCGCGCCTACCAGATATCGTGTTGGTTGCGCCCGCCTCTTACCGACGGATAGAAGAACAGCTTCAGCAAAATGCACCCGAAATCATAAAGAGAGTGCTGCGGGCCATGGAGCGGCAAAGAGGTTTCACCCTGACGGTAAAGGCCGACGAGGAGGATATGGACAGTATCGGCCCGATCATGAGTTCCCGCGGCGCCGAGTTGAAGCTCCAGTCCCTCGCCGTAGCCATGCGATCGGCTTCGACGCTTGCTGCCACTATACGGCTTGCGCCGGCAGTCAACCGCACTGACCGAGTGGTCGCACAGCTCTCTACCCATCTCCGCAACTATGACAATCCTCCGGATACGAAGACAGCGCGGGTGTTCAGAGCCGTTCAGCAGGCTCTTGCTGATGCCGTGCCTGGGGAGCATCTGGATATCATCCGGGCATCAAAGTCCGGTATCAAAATCATTTCTGACGCGGCGATGGAATGGCTGCCGGTAGATGGCCTTCCCCTTGGGATTTACACCGATTTATCGCGGATACCGGTGACACCGGGCAATATTCTGATGGAGCAATTGCGCCCGCAATTACCGGTACAAGTCACGCCGGAGAACTTCCGTAATTTTCTCCTCCTATCCATGTTCGATGAAAACGACCATCTTGCCGAGATCATCGGCAAAGCCGTCGCCACGCTCGAGGACAGCAAGGGACGCGCTATCCGCGGCACGAGGTGCACGCCCAAGACGCTCGAGGAATTTGTCAGTGCGATCAATGCCTATAACGGCCCAATGCTGATCGTGGACAGCCATGGGCAGCATATCAATGACAAGGTCCCGGGTGGCCTCATCATCGGCGGCGAGTCGATCGATATATGGTCCCTGCGCGATCATATCCGCGTGCCGCCCATCGTCATCCTCAGCGCCTGCGATACCCATCCTCATGACCGCAACCATGCCTCCGTCGCCAATGGTTTCCTTAGCTGCGGTGCTTCCGCCGTGCTTGCCACCGTTCTACCCATCCGCGGTATCGACGCGGCACGTTTTGTTAGACGGCTTTTGCTGCGAGCGGTCGAATATGGTGGCCTGATGAACAGTATGGGGCGCTCGGTATCCTGGACCCATATCGTCGGCGGAGCACTCCGGATGCAGCTGGCAAGCGATATATGCTACGGCCTGAAAGCGAAAGGCCTGATAACAACGGAGCAGACAGAGGAATTGCAATTATCCGCCAACATGGACCTCAACCCACACCGCAAGGACTGGCTGGTCAGGCTGGCCTCACGGTGCCAAGAGGCCGGTGGATTCGATCAGGCGCGCTGGCAGACGCTCTTTGATGATATCCTAGCTGCGTCCGATGTCATTCGGTACACCCACCTCGGAAATCCGGAAAGTATAATCCTTTCCGAACCGACAGTCTTCGAGCGTTTCTACACTGCCTTCGAATGAAGGCGAGCCAAAAGACCGAAGCTGATTAGATTTGTACGGGGAAAGAGATGAACGCGCCGCAGGCGCAAACACTCCAAAATACTCCAGCCCTCACCGTACACACAGGTTATGCCCCGCCCATCATATCCGGCAGAGGTCGGTCTTAGACATCCCTTCGGGCATCGTATCGGCGGCCGGAGGCGTCGCCCTTGTTCCATTCTCAGACAACACCCCATGCTCGAAACCTCCCCCTCCCCGTCATCTCGCGCAGACCCAGCTCCAAAACGATCCGCCGCGCCGCCTGCGGCGTCACGTCGAGCGCCTTCGCGACCATCCCGGCCGACACGAGCGGTTTCGCCATCACCAGCTCGACCAGTTCCGGCAGTTTTGAAGACGTCCGGCGCCCGCCCAGCTTTCGCTCGAACATCGTGCGCGCCAACGCCAGCCGGTCATGTTCCTTCAGCCCGATCTCAGCCGCCGCGATTATCCCATGCGCGATGGCCAGCAGCCGGGTTTCGCGGTCGCGATGCCGGCGCCGATCGACCGGAATGGTTTTGAGGCCGAGATTGATGGCTGCGAGGTGCGCGCCTGACGTGATGCCGGCCTGGCGCAGGATCGCGGCGGAAAACAGCCGGCCAAGCCAGGGTGCATGCTGAAGAACGGAAAGCTCGCTCCAGGCATCGAGGGCAACAATCGCCTGCAGCACTGGCGGCAAGTTCTCCGTCTGGCGCAACACGCCGCGCCATTCATCGAGCCGGGCATCCTCGTCCCAGTCGAGATCATAGACCAGCGCGTCTCGGTCTGCCGCGCTGGCGCGGCCGGGCCGCGTTGCGTTTTCGATCGCGGCCTCCGATCGGGCCAGCACCGCATCGATGGCAGCGTAGTCGACGCCGGGGAGATTTTCGATGTCGTCGGCGACGCCCCCCTCCCCTTCCGGATCGATCGCGACCGCCGGCCGAATAACTCCGGCCGTCCTCTCCTCGTCTCCGCCGCCCGACCCTATCTCCGAGCTTTTCCGCAGCGTCCGTATACCATCGGCGGACAAGGCCCAATCCGAGGATTGCGCGGAAATCCGCCGGCGGGTTCTCAGCACGTCGCGGGCGATTGTCAGTTCGTGGGTGGGTGTGCGAATATCGCGTGTGGCATCGTGCAGGACCAGGTCTTCGAGATGGACGAGCTCGCCGTCGATCCACAGCGAGGCGCAGGCTTCCGTAAACTGGGTGCGCTCAAGGAAGCCGGTTCCGACTGGCGAACGGGCGATACGCTCATCGAGACGCGTGAGCGCGATACCGGCGTCGAAAGCCGGCCGCATCAGTACCTGGAGCAAATCCGGTGGCACCAGGGATGGCTCTGTTGCAAAAAATCCGTTGATGCCAGAAAGAGCGCTGGTGATATTCTGCGAGACTTTTGATGAGCGATTTTAAGTGGCGTCATTTTCAGGGCGAGGTGATCTTGTGGGCCGTGCGCTGGTATTGCCGCTATGGAGTGAGCTACCGCGATCTCGAACAGATGATGGGCGAACGCGGTGTGTCCGTCGATCATTCCACGATCTATCGCTGGGTCCAGAAATACGCACCGGAAATCGAGAAACGATTGCGTTGGCATTGGCGGCGACCGCAATCGACCAGTTGGCGCGTCGATGAAACCTACGTGAAGGTTCGCGGCAAATGGACCTATCTGTACCGGGCCGTCGACAAGTTCGGCAACACGATCGATTTCTATCTGTCGCCGACGCGCAATGCCAAAGCAGCCAAGCGATTTCTCGGCAAGGCACTGAATGGCATGAAGGATTGGGAAAAGCCAACAGTCATGAACACCGACAAGGCGCCGACCTACGGGATCGCGATTTCGGAATTGAAGGCCGAAGGTAAGTGCCCGAAAGAGCTCGTCCATCGGCAGGTCAAATATCTGAACAATGTGGTCGAGGCCGATCATGGCAAGCTCAAACAGCTAATCAAGCCAGTCAGAGGGTTCAAGACGTTGAAAACGGCCTATGCGACGATCAAAGGTTTCGAGGTCATGCGGGCTTTGCGCAAGGGTCAGGCAGCCATTTTCAACCTAACTGGCGACATTCGTGGAGAAGCACGGATCGTTGAACGAGCCTTCGGGATTGGGCCCAGCGCACTCACCGAGGCTGTGGCCCTCCTCGCGCAGAATCTCGACGCTAAAACCGCGTGAGGCATGCATACGAAGCCTCCTCGTAGCCATCAAGAATATTTGCAACAGAGCCGAAAACAGAGGATCCCCCACATGAATGAGCAGATTTTTACAGTCATGGAGTTTTCCGGCCGAGGCGATGCCATGTTCGGCGGTAGTTCCGCCGACTGGCGGAAGCCTACCTTTGGTGCGCTGATAGCATTTTAATGCTTTTACGGGGCTGGTTCGGAAGAGCCGGCCTTGTCGCCATTCAGACGATTGCGATCCTTGACAATCCAGCGGGCTGCGGGTCGCCGGATGGGAGACCGCCCCTCCTCTATGGCTCTCTTCCCGCTCAGTCGGCTGTAGCGGTGAAACCTGGCAGATCGAGCAGGAGGGGTTGTTAGGCCCTACACTCTGGCCGGGCTGCGCCACTCAGAAGGTTTCGAATAGATTGCAAAGGTCTCAGTGCCGGAACTCCCCTGCCCTATTAAACGGCCGTGATGTCAACGAAATTGGTGCTAACGGCGGCGTCTTCCGCTGCTCTCATCGAATGGAACACCAAACACCACCATAGGCCGCAGGCTTCTTGGCGATCCGAGCGACCGTAGGAATATCTTCTGGAATAGAGGCGAGTCGATCTCCTCGATCCCGGGTTTTTTGCACCGCCGCCAAATGTCAACGCTGCGGGAGTCAAGCATGATCACGATCTCAAACGGCCTCACCCGTGCCGATCAACTTGCCACAGCCGTGATACTCGACATGCGCGAGAACTAGGTGCCGACAGCCCGCCCTACTCCGGCTAATCTAAATTAAGATCGCCGATACGAGGCGTTCGCGTCCTCCCTCTCGCACTCTTCACCCGCCTCTGACAAAGCATTTCGCCAATACCCTGCGATGACCGGCTGATTATCGCCCGTGCGGCTAGCGAAGGGACCTCGCGGGAAACGAATTGCCAGTGTTGGGGATGCGGATCGGATGAGGCTGAAGAGGTAGACGGTGAGAGTTTATCCGCTGAATGGTTCCCTCACGAGGTGGCGCACCGATATATACGACGGGTGGCTTCAGTTTGGGTCGATGGGTTCGTGAAGGAACTAAACCAAAATTGATGATTTGAACAACAGCGCGTCAGCCCGTGCGCGGTAGGTGGCATCTATTGTGGATCAACTTGTTGTAGCCACTACAGAATTTAGAGTTTTGACGGCAGTCAACACGTGGCGCGGGGCTTCACTCGCTGTCCGCGCGTCGCCAAAACATAGCTTCCTTGACCCCTCATGAGCCTTAAGGTTTTGTTAACTTAATTTTCCTTGCTGGAATCAGAGAATCGGGGATAATGACGGCATATCCTCAGTTTCGGTAATTTTACCGGCAGAATGGTCAACGACCCTATGAACGCGTTCTCACTTCCTTCGTTCGAACTGGACGACAAGATACTGATGCAAGGTGCGGAAATCTCTCGCAGGCTTAACCAGCTGCGGCTGGAGAATTTCCCGCCGAGCGCGAAGAAAACCTTGCGGCAATTTTCTGTGGGTGAGGTTGCCCACTACCTCGGCGTTACGCCAAGCAATCTGAAACGGCTTTATTTGGATGGCAAGGGACCGATCCCTACCACAATGTCGGGGAACAGGAAGTACTACACAGCCGAGCAGATGCTGGAGCTGCGGCAGTACCTCGCGGAAACCGGGAAGAGCGAAGCCAAGAGATACCTCCCACAGCGCAAGCCGGGCGACAAGCTTCAGGTCATTGCCGTAGTGAACTTCAAGGGTGGTAGTGGCAAAACGACGACTGCTGCCCACCTAGCCCAGCATCTTGCGCTTACGGGCCATCGAGTTCTAGCCATCGACCTCGATCCGCAGGCTTCGCTCTCGGCTCTGCATGGCTTTCAGCCCGAACTCGATCAAAACCCATCGCTCTACGATACGATCCGATACGACGAGCGGAAGCCGATTTCGGATGTGATCTTACCAACCAATTTCCCTGGCCTCGACATCATCCCGGCGAATCTCGAGCTTCAGGAGTACGAATACGATACCCCGCTCGCGATGCAGGCCGGCAACGAGGGCAAGCGGTTTTTCACTCGACTTGGCAAGGCCCTCATGGACGTCGATGATCGTTACGATGTTGTGATCATCGATTGTCCGCCGCAGCTAGGATATCTTTCGTTGACTGCCCTCACCGCCTCAACATCGGTTTTGATTACCGTCCACCCACAAATGCTGGACCTGATGTCCATGAGTCAGTTCTTGCTGATGCTCGGCAACATCACGAAGACCATCAAGGCGGCTGGTGCTGACGTAAGACTTGATTGGCTACGCTACCTGATCACCCGTTTTGAGCCACAAGACGTGCCTCAGGTTCAAATGCTTGGCTTCATGCAATCAATGCTCGCCGAGGAAATCCTCAAGACGCCGATGGTAAAGACGACTGCGATCTCTGACGCCGGATTGACCAAGCGGAGTCTTTACGAGTTAGAGCGCTCTAACTTTACCCGGGGGACTTACGACCGCGCCATCGAGTGCATGGATGCCGTGAATTTTGAAATTCAGGGGCTTATCCATCGAGCATGGGGGAGAATGTAACGTGTTGACCGCCGTCAAAATCCAGAAGGTTCTTCATAGATTCAACCGCTTAGCGATCCGAGGATAACAAGATGGCGCGGAAGAACCCATTTATGAACGTCATGAGCGAGGAAGCGCCGGATAACTCCAAGGCGATCCTCGAATATACGAACAAGGGGGCATCGAAGTCGCTTATCCATTCTTTGGACGAGATGGCCGCGCAGGCAAATCGCTTTCTAGAAGGAGAGACTGTTGTCGAGCTCGATCCCGCTATCATCGATGATTCGTTCATTCGCGACCGCCTCGAAGACGACCCGGCAGATTTTGACGAGCTCCTGTCAGCAATCCGAGATCGCGGGCAGGACACTCCTATCCTTGTGAGGCCGCACCCGTCCGCCACGGGGCGGTACATGGTGGTATTCGGGCACAGACGCCTTCGTGCGGCCATGGCGCTCGAGCGGAAAGTCCGTGCGGTCGTCAAAGACCTTAAAGACAGCGATCACCTCGTCGCCCAGGGCCAAGAGAACTCCGCACGGGCAAACCTGTCGTTTATCGAGAAGGCAATCTTCGCTGCAGAGATTGCCCGTCGTCGGTTCGATGGCGACAACGCGATTGTCCTTTCTGCTCTGTCTATAGACCGGGCAACGCTGTCGAAGATGCTCGCCGTCTCAACCATTCCCAAACTGGTGCTTGATGCCGTCGGCGCCGCCAAGGGCATCGGGAGGGATCGCTGGTACGAACTCAAGAACCTGTTAGAGCGTCCATCGACTCTTGATAAAGCACTGAACTTCATTGAGACCGCCGACTTCAAAGCAAATGGCGGCGACGACCGTTTCGATGCACTACTGGCTTTTTTGAAGGCAGTTGGGAAGCAGAGCAGTCCTAAGGCGATTAGAACCCATAAGTGGTCGTCAGAAGACAAAGCCGTATCAGCCTATATCAAGGCGGACGCAAAAACATACACCTTTGCCCTGAAAGCACGGGATGCCGCGGGCTTCGGCGATTTCATCGCTGACAGCCTGGGAGACTTGTACAAAGCTTACCGGAACAAATTAGATCAACAAGGAGAGTAATCGGCAAAAGAAAAAGGCCCCCAAACGACCAAAGTCATGGAAGCCCTTCTCGTATTCCCTAAGCAAGAACGAGAATCGCATTTCCATGGATCCCAGTCAAGAGTCTTTGGCATCGTTTTGGTGAGCGGATTTCTTTTGCCTGAAGAAAGGTGAAGGAATATGCAGACGGGAAATGTGACGACGCCCTTTGGGCGGCGGCCGGTTGTGCTTGCTCTTGTAAAGAGGCAGCTTCAGACGTCCGAGACGAAACCAAACCGCCCGGTCGAAAAATGGAAGGTGTTTCGCGACGCCTGTGAGGCCCGTGAACGCCTCGGCCTCCAGGACAGGGCGCTGACTGTGCTGGACGCATTGCTGACGTTTTATCCGGAAAGCGAGCTCAACTGCGATAGCGGATTGGTGGTCTTCCCTTCGAACGCCCAGCTTTCTGTAAGAGCGCACGGCATCACTGGAACGACCTTGCGGCGCCATTTGGCTGCCCTGGTCGAAGCCGGGCTCATCCAGCGCAAGGACAGTCCGAACGGCAAGCGCTACGCTCACCGGGACAAGGGTGGCGATATCGAGCAAGCCTTTGGGTTCGATCTTTCTCCACTTTTGGCTCGTGCTGCGGAACTTGCAATTCTGGCACAGGAAGTCGCTGCCGAACGCCTGCAGTTTAGGCGAGCCAAAGAGGCACTGACTATCTGCCGGCGTGATGTACGCAAACTGATTTCAGCAGCGATGGAGGAGGGGGCCGACGGCGACTGGGAAGCCATCGAAGACATGTATGTCGGCATTGTCAGCCGACTTCCCCGCAATCCTGACCGTCACCAGGTGGAGGCAATCCTCGACGAGATGCAGCTTTTGCGCACCGAAATCCTCAACCTTCTGGAAAATCAGTTAGATTCTCAAAATATGGAGGGCAATGCTGTTCAAAATGGCTGCCACATACAGAATTCAAAACCCGAATCCATCTATGAACTTGAACCTAGCTCTGGAAAAGAGCAGGGCGGAGCCGTCGAGCTGGAAGTAGCACCCAAAGCGGTTGCTCAGCCGTTGGCAAAGCCGGAACAGATCAAGGCGTTCCCGCTGTCGATGGTCCTGAAAGCCTGCCCGCAGATTTCGGACTACGGGCCCGGGGGCACGATCTCCCATTGGCGCGAGCTGATGGGCGCCGCGGTGGTGGTACGATCAATGCTTGGTGTTAGCCCGTCGGCTTACCAGGAGGCTTGCGAGGTGATGGGGCCGGAGAACGCGGCGGTTGCCATGGCTGCAATCTTGGAGAGGGCAGGGCATATCAATTCGGCAGGTGGATATCTCCGCGATCTCACGCGCCGGGCGAGGGTAGGGGAGTTCGGACTGGGACCGATGCTGATGTCGCTGATGCGTGCAAATGCGAACAGCGATCGGAAAGCGGGGTGAGCGGTAGTGCCGACGCACCGGGTCGTGGGCTCGATCGAATAGACCACAGGGACGAAGGGACGACGCGTTCCTAAATGGCCATCACTTGACGGCCCTTTCCGTTCTTCAATCGTCTGTCGGGGTATCGACCTTGGATGATTTTCGACCTGGTGGTCGGCCAGAGGGACGGCCTTCCTGCTGACTCTCGCCGCTTTTCTAGTCAGTCGTTGGCGTTCGGCCTCAGCTTGTGCTTCGGCCTGCGCTTCCGCTCTTTGCCGAGCTTCAAGAACATCCTTAGGCGTCAGTTGGCCAACTATACCGATCAAACTGCGTATGGTGTCATGCGGGAGGTCATGAATGAGTCTGAAGAGTTCAACCCGATCATCGGCCTCTTCAGGATTGTTGCCGTAGAGATGAGGTGCCGCGGCATGAATCATCTGCATCGGCAGGAACCCGAGGAGCTCGGAAAGATGAATCATTCGAGAGACGGTAAGTCGCGAAATGTTCAGTTCGTAGCGGCTATAGACCACTCGAGCGAGACCAGCCAAGGTCGCGAAATCACTCTGGGTCAGACCAGTTTCTAAGCGTTGGGACTGTAGGAATGCGGACAGTTTTGCGTCAATCTCGCCGAAGCTGACTATGCCGTCGAATCCCTCATGGCGGTACAAGCGTCTCTGGAAATCTGGATCTGTAGTCTCAACCAGTTCCCTTGATTTGATATAGTCGGATAGATTCCGCACCGTCGGTATTCCCTCAGTCCCCAAGTCCGCCTGGGGCGGTTATCACGCACATGTAATTCCAAAAAGGCACTGTCATTCAACAACCATGGCGCTGCAATGCTGCCAACTTGAACTTGAGGCGGGCTCACACTCCGCTTAGATAGATGCGGAAATTCCGGACTTCCCAAAGCTCCTTCAGGGTCGGTATCTCCATCAAAAATCTCAGCACCTTCCTGGCTGCGATCATGTTGTAGGGGAACATCCCAATGGAGGAGTGTCCACAATTGAGCTGCACAAGCTCTGGTGGCCGTCCGCGTAAGCCAGTCAACTCGTGTATCAGGTGGTGCGCCCTGTCTGGGCGCGCAATCGTATCGCGCTTCCCCTGCACGAACAGCAATTCTAGCTCAGGACGCGAGAGCCAGAAAGTATGCATGTCGAGATTAATCAGGGTCCACGCTTTCCTCAAATCTTCAAGTGACATGAAGGGGTCAATCCGCCCTCTTAGACGTTGCATGGTCTCAGAAGTCCAAATCAGGTCAGCAGGGCTTGGCGGTGTTACCATCAGGACGGCCTTATCGACTTTCTCTTCTTGAGCTGCCACCAGTCCAGCAACTGTGCCACCTAAACACATGCCTACGACGGAAATCGTGCGGTACCTCTGACCTTTCAGCCAGCGAACAATTTTTCGGCCGTCCAACACCGCCTGCCTCATGGATCGAAGAGTTCGGCCTACGCTGGCATTGAAAAATTGTTCCTCCGAACAATCGTTCGAGCCCCGACTGAAATGATACGGTAGGGTCGCCTCGACGACAGTCATACCCCTCTTGGCAAAATATTTGGAGAACGCTGGATACCGGTTGCGTGAGTACCAGTGATGAAACACGACAAGCGCGTGGTCTTTTGCTCCGCTCTCGGTCACAACGCACTCAAAGACGTTGTTTCTCTCGTCAGATGTCTTGATGTCCGATTCAAAAATGACTCGGTTTTCATCTTGGTAGATCGGTTCAGCCGGCAAGAGCGGTGCGAAAAACGCTTCTGTTTCGCAGAGCGTCGTGACGACCAAGTTGTGGTGGCCATCATTTACAACTGGCTCATCGACCGCAAATGCCAGAGAGGCGTCATGTGCGAAACCGATAGCGCTTTTGCTAATTCGCTCCTGACGTTGGAGTGACCGCTTGATGTGTTTGCGATCATGATGACGTGCGAGATAGCGAAACATAACTTTCTCCTGTTCGTCGCAGATGCAAAACCCTCATTCGCCACATCCGGGAAGCCTTCTTCATCGCCCGCACCTTCAAGGACCTCGACGATCTCAATGCCCAGGCCGAACACTGGTGCCGGACCCAGGCTGCCGACAGGCCATGCCCGGAGGACCGGGCAATGACGGTGCGTGAGGCGTTCTCAAAAGAACAGCCCATGCTTCTGCCCTTGCCGGCCAATCCCTATCCCGTCGAGGAGCAGGTGGCCGTGAAGGTTGGCAAGACACCCTACGTGCGCTTCGATCTGAACGATTACTCGGTCCCTCATACGCATGTCCAACGAACACTCACCGTTCGCGCCGATCTCGTCCAGGTCAGGATATTCGACGCCGCCACGATGATCGCCAGCCACCGTCGCAGCTTCGATAGGGGCCAGCAGATCGAGGATCCTCAGCACCTGAAGGCACTCGTCGCCGTCAAGCGCGAGGCACGCCAGCATCGCGGCCTCAATAGCCTGACGCGGGCCGTGCCGGCTTGTCAGAAGCTGATGATGCATGCCGCAGAACGTGGCGCCAATATCGGCGCAATCACCAACGCCATGCTGACGTTGCTCGACCTCTACGGCGCCCAGGAACTCCAGGCGGCCGTCGAAGACGCTTTGCGCGCCGGCGCCTCGCATTCCAAGGCGGTTCGATCAGTGCTCGAACGCCGCCGGATTGCGCGGGGCGCTCCGCCCCCGGTCGAAACCAGGCTGCCCGAGCATGTCCGCAAGAAGGACACGACTGTCATTCCCCACAAGCTCGACCGTTACGATCAACTCACATTGAAAGGAAACGACGATGAATAAGATCGACACCCTGTTCAATCGCGCCAGACAATTGCGCCTTTATGGCCTGACGGCCCATTGGGACGAGATCGCCACACAGGACTGGGTGCCGACCGTGATCCGGTGGGAAGAAGACGAGCGCTCCGACCGCTCGCTGCTGCGACGCATGCGCACCGCCAGGCTCGGCCACTTCAAGCAAATGGCCGACTATGACTGGAAGTGGCCGCGCCGCATCGACCGCGCCACCGTCGAGGAACTGATGACGCTGGCATTCATGAAGGATGCCACCAACATCGTCTTCATCGGTCCGAACGGCGTCGGCAAATCGACGCTCGCCCTCAACATCGCCTACCAGGCACTCATCCGGGGCCATTCGGTCCTGTTCCGCACCGCCAGCGAAATGCTCGGCGAACTCGCCGCCATCGACAGCGATTCCCTGCTGCGCCGCAAGCTTCAGTACTATGCTTCCCATGACGTCCTGCTGATCGACGAGATCGGCTACCTATCCTATTCCAACCGCCATGCCGATCTGCTCTTCGAGCTCATCAGCCGCCGATACGAGAAACGCTCGACCATCGTCACCACCAATAAACCCTTTGCGCAATGGTCGGAGGTCTTTCCGAACGCCGCGTGCGTCGTCAGCCTGGTCGATCGTCTCGTCCACCACTGCGAAGTCGTCGCGATCGAAGGAGATTCCTATCGCTTCAAGGAAGCCAACGAGCGCTCCATAGCCCAGCGTCAGCAACGCGCCAGTCACCAATCCGGCGAAACAGAGCCCGCATCATGACCGAAAAGACGCACCACTCTTCAGGTCTCAAGCGTGGCCTGCCAATCCTCATCAGTGCCGAATGGACCCCCGAGCAGGCATGGGCCGTCTTCGAACTCCTCGATGATCTGCGCGACGCCATCTGGAACCATTACGCCCCTGACATCCAGCACATGGTCCAAAACCAACAAGCTTCCGACGATAATCAAGATTAGCAACACTGAAGGCGGCTTCTTCAGCCGCTTTCAAAGTTCTCAATCCTCGGCACCATTTATCCGCGCTTTTGGACAGCCGCCAACAGCGGCTGTCAGATTTTTGCGGTGAAGATGGAAGAGGTTGGCGATTGGGCCATGGATGGAGACGAAACGCTGGCATTGTCGTGCCGACTTGAACCGCATCATGCCGCGCTCTCGTCGTCGAACCGCCAGATGGGAATTCTCCGCTCGGTTGTTCAAACCCTTATGCGAGCGATGCTCGACACCGGGCATGATTTCTCTTCTGGCTGCGTCGTAGGATCTGAGCTTGTCGGTGATCATGACACGCGGTGAGACACACTGACCTTTCAGTAGTTTTCGCATCAGCCGAAGGGCCGCCTTCTTGTTCCGGCGGCTCTGTATCAGCGCGTCGAGAACATAACCATCAGCATCGACGGCCCGCCATAGCCAGTATTTTTTGCCGTTGATACCAACCACCATTTCATCGAGATGCCATTTGTCGGCAAGCTTTCCGGCTGAGCGCTGGCGGATGGTGCGGGCATATTGTCGCCCGAACTTGGCGGCCCATTCCGCGACCGTCTGGAATGAGACTTGAATGCCGCGCTCGGCCAGCAGATCTTCTACATGACGCAGGCTTAGCGGAAATCGGAAGTAGAGCCACACCGCATGCGCTATGATCTCGGCGGGAAAGCGATGACGCTTATACCTGGGCGTCATAATATTGGTCGGCGGGTTCGGGCTCATGTCCGTAAATACCGCGGAAAATGTTAAGGCGACGCTACCTCCCGAACTCGATCATCCTTGGGGCAAGCAATCCAAATGGGCCTTGGTGCAACTGTGCAAGGGTCAAACGGTAACGGCCCACATCCGGCCGGAACTCTCTTATGATAGGGTAGTGGCAGAATGCTTCTTGTCTGACGGGCGCGATTTGGCCGCTGAGCTTGTGCGGGCGGGTATGGCGCTCGACTGGCCTAAGTTTTCGGGGGGTAAATACCGGCACCTCGAAACAGCCGATGCAAGGCGTAAGCTATGGCGGGCTGACGCACGCCAGCGCGGCAAGCTGCGCTCTCAGAGCGACTGCTAGATTGCGCTTGAGGTAACGGAGGAGATGGGAGTTGAATTGGCTATCCAAAATATTCAGACGGTCGAAAACGGATGATTTTCAGACGTTCGTGAAGTCCATATCCATCGACACGAGCGGCCCGGAATTCGCGGATCTCTATCCCACCTATGAAGCAATTAGGGAGGCGATCGTGAATGTGGGTTGCTTCAAGTCCTCCGACATTGATTGGATAACCGACATTGCGACCACGCAGATTCAAAGCGGGATGAACTTTCGGGGTCCGGTTCAGCAAATAGTGAGGTCAGGGCCGTTGATGACGCCCGACGCCCTCAAGGCTGCCGGTTTGAATGTCAGGCGAAAAGTCGGCACGCGTTTCATTGAGGCTATCGCCGTCGGTACGGCTGAGGAGGCGATAGAGGCCCTGGACCTGGCGCTTCACACCGAAACCTCAAAAGCGAACCAACTGCATAAACTGAACCGTATGAAGAGAATTGGCATTGATTTCTGCAAATTCCTCGGTCCAGGGGAGGGGGCAAACCTACCCCTGGAAGCTGAGCTAACCGGCCAACGTCTATCTATTGAAGACGCCATAGATCTGGTGAAATCGCGTGCCAGCGAGATCCGCAGATCTGTTTTCACGCCAGAAGTGAACTTCAAAGGGTAGAGCCACCTGCCCCACAGGAAGCATTGCCCCCGCAACGTGAGCGAAGCTCGCGAACGTCAACCGCCGAAATCCTGCGGCTTGATGTCCTGCGCGCCGTGCATGACCCGGAGCACCACCACACGGTCGTGATATGAGCGGTAATAGATGCAACGCTGGCGATACGGGAAGCCGCGCAAACCCTCCAGGATGTGGTCACGCGGCGAGCCGGTGAAATCGGTTTCGGCTATCCAGGCAATCTTGGCGGTGAGGTCGGCCAAGAACTCCTGCGCGTAATGAGGGCTGCTCTCGGCGATGTAGCGCCGAATCCCCCGCAGGTCTTGGACAGCGAGGGGAGCGATGATGAGGCGTTTCGGGTTGATGGTCTTAGCCTTCGTTCATTACGTCTTGCAGGAGATCCGCGCCATTGGCGTACTCCTTACCAAGGCCTGCCTCAATCTCAGCGTCGGCTGCCATGATATCATTGCGCAATGCCTGCATCTTGATTTCATAATCGGCAAGCATACGGATACCGGCGCGCACCGCCTCGGTTTCCGTACCAAAACGGCCATTCTTGACGAGGTCCGAGAGAATCCCGTCATAATTGTCTCCCAACGAAAACGTCTTTGCTCGCGCCATGTGCTCAGCTCCTTTGTCCCTACCTTATGCATAAAACCAATACTTTTACAATACTTTTGCTGACATCCCTCTTTCAATGCAGGTTGCAGCCATGCAACCCTGCCTGACCGGCGAGGTCTGGGGGTAGCAAGGGCAAGGGTTTCAGGCGGCGGGCGCACAAGCGCAGCGCGGAGCCTCGGGAGACCGCCCCCTTGCTCGCGCGAGGGGCAACGCCCCATAGTAATTCTCACAACACGGGAGACGCCCATTGGCTCAAATTACAAATCCCTGTGCCCCGTCCAGTTCGTAGCAAACGAGCTGCTGCTTACAGACAGCAAAATACCGGATGGGCGAACGTCAACTACTATATCACCTACGCGAACCGCGACTTTCCCGCCAACTAGCAGGAGGCTGTTAGATTCCTCGTCGCTCGAAGAAGGGGCTCCGTGGGCATTTCTGCAATAATACCCGCTAAGGGAAAGCGAAGTTGTTTGGATTGAAACGGTTAGCGCGGATCGGCCTGAAGCGTTCGAGGGGTCGGTCAATTTCGTTCCAGAGATAGTCGCCGGTGAGTGCGATACGGGGAATGAGCCTGTAGCCGAAGCCGTGGAACATAGCGAATGTCGTTTCGGTCGCGCCGGCGGTATCGGTTGCATGCTCATGGATTTCGACGGAGCTTTCATTGTGAAGGAGGCCATCGAGCACGTAGGGCGCTTCGCTCTCGGAGGCCTGGATCATGCGGGAGAAGAAGGAGGCGAAGCGATTAGACAGGAAGCCGTAGACCGAGGCACCCGGCCGTTTGCCGTATTTTGCATTGTATTCGAGGTTGGCTTCGCCGCGCCCGCCAGCCGGAAAGAACTGCCCGTCCGATGAGGAGATGTGGCCGTCGCCCCAGACCGCGGCGAAGGGATGAGCCTGCTGCGCATCGACCAGCACGGCGGTCGCCGTGGCATAGGTTTCCGAGCGCAGATGCCGATCTACCATCAGCATCATCTGGTGGATCGTGACGCCGCGTGAGCTTTCCGCCATGCGTTCAGCACCAGCGTTGGTGGCGTCGGCAAGGATCGCGGCCATCAACGCCGGCTCATCGTTCGCCGTCTCGCCGGTGCGATAGTGTGTGAAGCTGTCGAGGAATCTGGTCCAGCTGTGGACCTCAGCAAGCAGGCTGGTGATCCTGATCCGTGGCACCAGAACATAAAGTCGGCGGCTGAGCGCGACGATCCTGTCACGCTCCTCCTCGCGGATCGGGGAAACCGACAAACCCTTGTCGGAAATAGCGGCATCCGGAATGGCGTTGGCGGCCGCCGCCCTTGCCAGCTGTTTGAGTTTCGCATCGAGTGTGGCGGTGCGTTCGGCTCGCCATTCGGCAAAGCTGTCAGGGATGGCAAGCCCGAGCCGCCCTTCGGCCCGCATCAGGGCGAAGATCGGTCGAGGCAGAAGATAATCCTCGAAACTGCGCCATGCCCGGCTGCCATCAACCCATATGTCGCCGGCCCGCAGGCGCTCCCGCAGGTGAACGAGGACCGCCACTTCCCAGGCGCGCAGGTCGATGGTGACGCCGTCCGAGCGCACACGTCGCCGCCACTTGCGGGTCATGAACGCGAACGGCACCTGCGCGGGTAGTTTCCTGCCGCTGTAGAGCGCACGCAGATGATCCACTGCTCTCAAAACCGGATCATCGGGACGAAACGACCGGAAAGAGAACGTGCCGAACATGAGCCTGCCCAGCTTTCGCAGCGATTTGTGCCGCTCGATGAGCTCATCGAATTCGTCGCTGCGATCGGGGCGCACGATGGACCTGGCTGCCGCCATGCTGGCGGTCAATCCGTCCCATCCGAGTGAGGCTGCAACTGCGGATGCGAGATCGGTGTTGCTCTCACGCGCGGCCAGAAGCGCCTCGCCAAGCTTGAGATGATCAAGCGCCACCCCATCAAGAACCTCGGCTTCTTTCAGCCGGCGTTCTGTGCGGCTCAGTTCAGCTTTGCGACGGGTGCTGCCGATCAGTTTGCAGAACATGTCGATCGCAAGGTCTGTAATTGCCGCCTGCCTCTCGATGACGAACGCCGTGAGCGTGGCGTAGCGACGCTCGACAGTCAGGCGTCGTATCTCACGGGCATGCAGAATGCGGGCGTCCCGGGCGATGATGCCATAGCGGTTGGCATGGATCGTTTTACGCCGCTCATCGGAAATGGCCGCCAAACGCAAAACCTCAAGACGGGCGATCAGGCCCTTGAGGTTCTTCAGTTTTGTCCCCTCTGGCGCTTCGGCAATCCAGCCGAGATGGCTCCGATCGCCGGATCGATCGATGAGAAACTGATTAAGCGCCTCGATGGACGCTTGCTCCAGGCCCCGGATCAAGCCGCGATAAGCCTGTCGTCGCGCCGCCGCCCGGCCCGCCATCGCCAGACGTATCAGCAGTTCCGGCACGGGAACGAGCAGCTTCCTGTTCTTCAGGGCTTCGATCACGGCCTTGGTGATCGGCTCGCCTTTTTCGGTAGCGGCTGCCTCGCGTGCCGCCGCAGTGATCAGGGAGCGATAATCGCTCGCCCGGACTGGTTGGAGATCCAGTGCGGCAACAATCTCCCGCGTATGTTCTCGACGGGTTTCCTCCCGCTGGGCATAGAGCGCGAACACTGCAGGGTCGATGCCCAACTGATCGGCGACCACGGAGACTACCGCCTGAGGCGGAACTTCCCCAGCGCGGAGTGGCCGACCGAGATCACGCACCAGAGAGAGGGGTCGGAACAAGATTTGCTCCCCCAGACACGCTAAGGTCGAACGGACGGTGAACGTCATGCAGCGCGCAGGGTTTTTCCGGGAAGGCGCAAGGGCCTGAAGCCCTCTGGCATCTGCTGCTCCGTGTCCCAGGAATAGATGCCAGTGAGATTGATGTGCTCCCAACTGAGCGGCGAGACGTGTTTCAGCAGCTCGTTGGGAATATATCGGCCCCGTTGGCTCAGATGGGCCGTTGCCCGGCTGAGATAGACGGTGTTCCAATGGACGATGGCGCTGACCACGAGGTTGAGGCCGGAAGCACGGAATGCCTGACTGTCAAAGGAGCGATCACGAATTTCGCCGCGCTCGTGGAAGAAGACGGCGCGCTTGAGCTTGTGCGCGGCTTCGCCCTTGTTGAGACCGGCCTGACAGCGCCGCCGCAATGCTGAGCTGGAATACCATTCGATCATGAATAACGTGCGCTCGATGCGACCGAGTTCGCGCAACGCTTTGGCCAGATCGCTGGATTTCGATGACGCGGAGAACTTCTTGAGGATCGCCGATGGCGCGACGGTGCGCGCCGTGATCGAGGCGGCAAGGCGCAGGAGTTCGTCCCAATGTTCCATGATGAGCGCGGTGTTGATCGGCATGCCGATATGATCTGCCAGCGCCGGATAGGCATCTGTCGTTTGGCACTTAAACGTAAGAATGCGGCCGTTTCTTTCTTGTTTGGCATTTAATTTGAGATTTTTCGACGCGATTTTTGGTGCTCCACGATCTCGGAGTTGGAGATAACCTTTTGTGATCTTTGGTGTTTTCCGAGGAGATACCGCAGTAAGCAGACATCTTCCTTGCGAGAAACATTCTCACATTAAGTGCCAAATTGGCTCTCAAAATTCAAGTTAAGTGCAAATTCTCAAATAAAGTGCAGCGGTATCTTGTTGAAATGATTGGATGCCGAGTCTCACGATTAAATGCAAAGCGACACCACGAGCGGCGGTGGAGACCTTCGTGCTGCTACTCGCTCCCTTCGCGCCCCATATCTGCGAGGAATTATGGTGTATTCTGGGTCACCAGACCTCTGTTGCGTATGCACCTTGGCCGTCATTCAACGAAGATTTGCCTGAACGCCTTGCTTTTTTAGATGGTCGAGGATGCGCCGTTGCGGCTTTCGATCATGACCCTGGACGAAGCCGATATACCGCGGATCACCGTCTTCGGGTAGCGAACGACCCACGATCAGTTCGAAATTCTTCTTGCGGTTATCGCGGTCTCGGATGTAGCCGCCATCCAGACCAATAACGATGCGGCCATCCGGAACGGGTAGGTTTATCCAGTCATGCGGGCATGCATCCTGCATAAAGGACACCCGTTCTTCGGTCAGCTCACGCTCGATACGGCGTGCCGCGCGCAACGTATGCTGCCGAACGGTCGTGGCATTGGCACCGCAATCGATAGGTAGCACGTCGGCCAACAGCTCGGCTGCTGCGGCATAGGGCACAAGTGAGGCCCACCGGGTCTCCAGATAAAGGCGTTCGGGCGCGATCTGATCGGGGATTAGCTCCCGCAACGGTGAAATAGTTGCAGGACTGTTCGCGCCTTCAGCCCTTGGCAGGTAATAGCGCGGGCTCTTCAGGCGCACGTCGCCAAACAAGGTATGGAAAGTAACGGGATAGCTGCCTTTGCTTCGCAGACGGCGGCCATCCCTGTCGCGATGTTCACTGAGCCACGATTCCACCTGTGTTTCGACCATGACTTGCTGCAGTTTTGCAAGGAGGGTCTTTGCCTCGGATAACGACAGGCCAAGATCCTCGGGCCTTTTCGTCACCTTCGCCAGATCCGCGACGGTCTCGGTCGCGACAATCTCGTTATCGCCGTTCAACATTTGCAATATCAGTCGCGCTCGCATGTCGTCTTCCCGGTTTTCCACACTTCATCCTTGCTGAAAACCGGGATAACGCTCATCAGTTAGCAATCCGGAAATTCTTCAGTGAACTGGCAAGACTTCAACGGGGTTACGGACCCGGCCGCTCGCGCAGAACAAAACGTCACATCTGTTGATGCATAAGGTAGAGATGTTCACCCTGTCGCAGGCGCTTATTCGCTTTCCGCCGTTCGAACCGTTCTCCCAGCCAGCTTGCGCGCTCCTTCAGTCTCTCCCGGGCAGCGCGCAGTTCCTCCCCGCGATCAGGGTCGTTCAGCATGGCAAAGGACTTGTTTTCGGTTATGTCTTGCAGAAACGCGGTTGTGATCTCCAGATCGTCCATCGTTTCATAGCCGAAGGCGTTGTCCTGCCGCCACATCCAGGCTTCCGGCCCACCACACTCCTCCGTCGGGCAGACGCCGTCTCCTCCCGTGCATGCCGGATAGTAACCGTCCGGTTTGACCGGTTGGCGCTCCTCCAGCCGGACTTCATGTTCCCAAGGAATGTTGAGGTCGTACTCGTACAGGAATCGGATGCCCTTGCGCAGCTTCAATTCGCCAAGTGTCATGGCGGTGGATCGGGCTCCAGTTTCCCACGATCCGTACCGCGCCGTGTGGATGATGAATTGGTAAAGGTGGACGCCTTCCCATCCCAGCACAACCTGAAGGACGCCATGGAACTCGCACAATGTCATTGTCGACGCGACCTGCACCCTACGCCATACCATCGGGCTTACGCCCTTTAGCCAGATGCGAAATTGCTGGATGAAAGGGACATCCTCTGAAGCTGTCGTCTGTTCCGCAGTTTTCTTGGCCGCCCGTTTTGCCCTCTTCACAACCGCATGTCCCGCCTAAACTCAATGGCGACGACATACTCCGTTTTATCCCGCCCCACAAATCCTCATGCTCCCGCGACAGTCGACGCAGGTGGCGGGCTCCCAACAACCGGCTCGGCAACAACGATCGCCGGAATAAACCCATTCGTCGAGCGGTGAACAAGCCGACCTTCCCGCGCGGCCCTGCGCCAGGCATTCAACTGCCAGCGCGTGATCCCGTGACGCTGCGCCGTGGTCGTGACCTGCCGGGGAGCGGAGAGGCTCTCTGCAACAATCGCAAGCTTGGCTTCGTCACTGAACCGGCGGCGGCGACCGCTGTCCACAACCTCCAGGCGGCTGACTTGTTCACGGTCTATGAGAATATCCATGGCTACAACACTGGCTATATTGACGTCGATATAGCCAGTGCTCTTCCATAATGTTCATCCGAACAAGGCGGCCCTGCTCGGATGCGTACGGATCGGTCTTGACCGGACGATCTCGCTGGTATCAGCTATCTATACGGATATTGGCATAAATCATGCGAACTCACTCGGCTCTCGCGATGACCAGCGGAAGGGTTTCCCGGAGATCCACATTGCGTGAAGGATCACGGCGAGCTTTCGGGCTATAGCCCCCTTGGCTTTGCGATACGACTATCAGCCGTTGCCCAATTCCGGTCCTCTGAAATGCTCTGACGTCGTGTCGCATACCCTTGCAACCACGAAAACTATCAGAAAGGGGGCATCCAAAGCGCTTAAATACATCTTAATAAGTTTATTCGAATGTAGTGAAGAGTGGTTTGTGTGCTGACGCAAAGCTTAGCAACATCAGAGGATCATATGCGCCGTCGACAATTCATCGCCTTAAGTGCATCCACACTGGCTTTGCCCTGGGTTTCCCGAGCCTTCGCCGGAGATGAAATCCCGATCCTGTATAATGCCACGGAGAAGGTGGACAATACGTCATTGCCCGCCAACGCGCTGAGATTGGCCTTGTCCAAGATCGACAAGCCTTATGTCCTGCAACCGTCACCGGTCGGCTACCCAACACAGTCTGGTCTCGTCAATGCTCTGGCTACCGGTGGAGATGTCGACATATGCTGGGTCGGTGTAGACGGGACCGTCTGGGATGCGACCCTGCCAGTGCCGTTCCCGATCGATGGTGGCCTGCTCGGCTATCGTCTCTTTCTGATCAATGGTGATCGGCAGGTCGATTTCCAGAGCGTGACGTCGATTGAAACCCTTCGTCGCTTCATCGCGATACAGGGGCCTGGCTGGGGAGACATCGACATCCTGCGCAACGCAGGCATCACGGTGCGCACAGGCCTTTACAAAAACCTCTTTCGCATGACCAACGGCGGGCGCGCGGATTTCTTCCCGCGCGCGGCGTTTGAGGCGATCAATGAACAGAAGCAATACCTTTCGGCTGCGCCCAATCTCGCGGTGGAGCAGAACCTTATCCTGAAATACAGTTTCGCGTTGATGTTCTTCGTTTCGAAGACGAAACCGGAGTTGCGAAACGACATCATGAAGGGTTTGGAGGCCGCCCACGCAGACGGCTCATACCAGGCGATGTTCAAAGCCGATCAGAACGTCGCGACTGCCCTTAAAGAGGGGAACCTCGACAAACGCACCTTGATCGAAATCGAGAACCCGATGCTGCCGTCGGACGTGAAAGCGATCGACAGGCGCTACTGGTTCTCCGTGTAGCTGGATCATATCAAGCACAAATGGACCGCCTGGTCCCTTTATAAAAGAGGAATGAGATGAAGGCTTCCCTCAAGACACAGCTACTCGTCCCGATAATGTCGATGATGGCGATTGGTCTCTTCGCCGTTGGCGGGTTTGCGGCACTCTCGCGCTCAGACATGCAAAACGACATGTTCCAGAAAAAGGTCGATCTGACCGCGCAACTGGTGTTGAGCGGAAGCGCCAATGCCATGTGGCAATTCGATGATGCCATGGCAAAGGAGACGCTTGCCCCGGCAACCAGTGATCCGGATTTCCGCGCGGGAGTCATCTTTGACGACAAGGGTAATCCATTCTACTCCATCGGTGAGGCCTCCATCATCGAGGGTCTGAAGACGCCGAACGGGCAGGAAGTCGATGGCTCGCTGCTGGTTAAGTCCGTCCCGCTCAGCCGGACTGAAGAGGGCAAGGCTATGACGATCGGTCGAATGGCCATTGCCTTTGACACGAGTGCGGCTGCAGCAAGCAGTTGGACGTCAATGCTGGCTATGGCCGGGTTGGCGGGCGGTGTCCTGATCGCATCATGTTTGGTGCTCATACTCCTGTTGGCGCGTCAGGTAAGACCGATCAGCCTTCTGGCTCAAGTCATGAGACGGATGTCCGGTGGCGACTTCGAGCTTGAAGTGCCGGGCGTTGCACGGCACGACGAGATCGGTGACATGGCGCGAGCTGTCGGTATCCTGCGCGACAACTCGCTCAAGGCACTCGCACTTGAAGGTGAGACAGGTGAGATGCGTGCCCGGGAAGAGGCCAATCGCCGAGTCGAGCAGGAGCGGATCGAACGGGAAGCCGGACAACTTCGCCAGGCAACCGATCTGCTCGGCGCATCGCTTGCCAAACTCGCGTCCGGCGACCTCACCTGCCGTATCGACATGCCTCTCGCACCGGAATACGAGCCGATCCGGGACAACTTTAACAGGGCTGTCGTGCAGTTGAGCGATGCGGTGAAATCGGTGATGGCGTCGGTGCGCAACATCGACGTTGGTACCAACGAAATCGCTGGTGGCGCGGATTCACTGTCAAAGCGCACTGAGCAGCAGGCTGCGGCACTGGAGGAGACTGCGGCTGCACTCGATGAGATCACGACCAATGTGTCCAGTTCCACCAAGCGTACCGATGAAGCCCGTATGGTCTCGAACCGTGCCAACGGTGCAGCGGTCCAGTCCACACAGGTCGTATCTCGCGCAGAAGATGCCATGCAGCGCATCGAGAAGAGCTCACAGCAAATCTCCAACATCATCGGTGTCATCGACGAGATCGCGTTTCAGACCAATCTGCTGGCGCTGAATGCCGGTGTAGAGGCCGCCCGTGCCGGTGAGGCGGGCAAGGGCTTTGCTGTCGTCGCCCAGGAGGTGAGGGAGCTTGCACAGCGTTCTGCGCAAGCCGCAAAGGAGATCAAGGCCCTCATCAACACGTCCGCAGGCGAGGTTGGCTCTGGAGTTCAGCTCGTTCGAGAGACCGGTGAGGCCCTGAAGGAAATCGGCAAGGACATTGCCGAGATCAATCTGCATATGGATGCTATCGCGCTCTCTGCACGGGAGCAGGCAACCGGACTTGGTGAAATCAATTCGGCGATCAATCAGATGGATCACTCGACGCAGCAGAATGCCGCGATGGTCGAGGAGTCCTCGGCCGCGTCCGCTACTCTCGCTTCCGAAGCGACGAAGCTGCGCGACCTCGTATCCCGATTTTTTGTCGACGAGCAGATCCATGAGCTGCGGGAGATGGCACGCCGGATGGAAAGGGTTCAAAGTGTCGACTCGGTAAGTCAAAGGCGACGTGTTGGCCAGGCAATGCCGCGCAATGTGGCAAATGGCAGTTGGGAAGAGTTCTGACAGTGGCCATCCCTCAAGGGCCAGCATTTGACGCGAGCGCTCGGGACACATGGTGCACCGAGCGCTGACACATGGATGACCGTGTGTGATAGAATCCCGCCCATCCCTCTGGTCCATGATGATGCCATGGATGGCCACACGCTCCATGATCCGGCATTGATGTATAACTCCAGAATCTGATAGTTTTATTCAGAAAGCGATGACGATTGTGGAAGTTGCATATTTTCATGCAATTTCTTGAATAGAAAAGCATGAGGGAAGCAATTTAGCGTTGCCTGAGAAAAATTTATGCTGGATAGACTTTTTCAGTGTTTGGCCCATTTATCAAATTCTCTGTGTTCTAATTGGCCGAATTTTCCTTATAAGTGCAATCGATTACTTCATTTTTTTGTTCTGCCGATCCGGAACATTAAGCGAGCCTTAATTAGGATTCCTTACCCTGCGAAGCTGGCAAAAGCCCTGGGAAGCGGGTCACAAAGCAAACTTGGCCTGGGCGGTGATTTGAACTCAGTTGCAGGCATGACGCTCTGGCGCTCAGCCTTGTGTGGAGGAAAGAAATGCTCGCTCGCATGATCGCTAACCGATCCATACAGACCAAGCTCATGATTTTCATGATTCCGATCTCGCTTCTGATTGTCGGGCTTGCCGCATTCACCTTTTTCACTGGGAACATGGTCAGCCGCAAAGTGCAGGGCACGGAAGCAAGCGTCGCAGAGCTCTCAGCCTTCAAGCAGGCATATTCCGAAATGAGTGACTACCTGAATGATACAACGCTGGAGCGTAGAGATCAGTTGAAGGTGCGCCTTGGTGCCCGTTCAGAACAGATCAGTCAGATGAGAAGCGCTTACACCGGCACCGAGATGGATACTGTGCTGGCAGAGATTGAGACCGCAATAGCCAGTCTTCTGCCTCGCGTTGACGAATTGTGGGAGCTTCATCAGCGCACAGCTGGAGGACAGCAGCACGTCCAGGAGCAGATTGATAAGATCAAGGTTGCCGCCGCCTCCATTCGTGAATTCATCGCGCAGTCGAATGCGGAGCTTTCGAGGTTGAACGAGAGCGCCAAGGCACAGTTGACAAGTGCCGAGCGGCTGACGGATGCCTCCAAAGATCTGCGCACTATCTTCGACCAGATCGCAAATGCCAGTGATGGCCAGTCACTCGCTCTGGTGCTGAAATCCCGTGAGCGGCGTATGTTGCGGACAGAGGCTCGTTTGGCCGAAGCGATCCCGTCGGATGAAGCTGAGTTATCAAACATGTTGAGGGGGCGGCTGAAGGCGTTGGCAAGCCTCGCACCCAAAGGCGAGCAGGCACTGCTTGACGACGCCATGCTCACACAGGCTCGACAGCTCGCCCGGCAACTGGCAGCGGATCTGGATCGTTTGGATTCAATGGCGGCGGCGATTGCCCAGTCGTCCTTCCAGCAATTCTCTGCACTCAGCGCTCATATTCAAGACGAAATGGCCATCGCATTGTTCGAAACGAAAGTGAATGATGCAGTCAACGAAACCGTGCTCGAGCTTACAACGCTCATGGGTAACCCGACATCCGATCAGGCAGCCAAGGTCCTTGAGAGCCTGAAGAACATGCAGTCTGCGCTTTCAAGCGTTCCCGGTGTGGCGGCCGCCGGTCAGTTGCGCAGCCTGGCGCAGGCGGTGGTGGAACCAGGCGTTGCCACCTCCGAAACGGTTTTTGACATGGTCAAGGTTGAAGGCATGCGCGCCGAGACGTTCCAGTCGACGGCCGAAATCATTGATCGCGCCTGGGCAAAGATCGTGGCCTTCGCTGAAACTCAGGGGGAGGCAACCAGGCAGGTGACAGAACGGTCAACGGTTCTTTCTGTGGGAACTGCAGTCATTGCAGTTGGTTTCTCCGTCTTCGCAACCTTCGCCCTGCTGGTTTCCATCCGTGGTCCGCTTCGCAGACTGACAGAGACGATGAAGGGTGTCGCGTCCGGTCAGCTTGAAACGGAAATCATGGGTACAGATCGTGGTGATGAGATCGGAGCGATGGCTCGCGCACTTGGGATCTTCCGGTCGAATGCAGTAGAAAAGCGACGGTTCGAGACGGAGGCCGCTGTGAATCGCAAACTTGCCGAGGCTGAAAGACAAGCCGCAGATCGCGATCGCGAAACTGCGGCGCGCGACATTCGTCACGCTATTGACGCTCTGGCATCTGGACTGAGCAATGTATCACGCGGGGAGTTGAACTGCTTTGTCGACACACCGTTCGCGGGCGATCTGGACGAGATACGTCTGACATTCAACGCCGCAGTCGCCGATATGCGGAACACATTGGCGCGTGTGCAAGAAACCGCATTTTCGGTGAATGATAAGTCTCGCATACTGAGTTCAGGCGCACATGATAGCGCAAAGCGAACGGAACAGCAGGCCTCGTCTTTGGAAGAGACAGCAGCAACCCTCGATGAGATGACGCAGAATGTCACGAGGTCATCCAATCTCGCGCTCCAGACCGACAGAATGGCGACCGAAATACTGGCTGACGTGAAGACGTCTGGCGAGGTGGTGACGGAAGCCGTCAACTCCATGCAGCGGATTTCGGATTCCTCAAGGAAGATAACACAGATTATCGACCTGATCGATGCCATCGCGTTTCAGACCAACCTGCTCGCTCTCAATGCAGGTGTTGAAGCTGCTCGGGCAGGGGAGGCCGGCAAAGGCTTTGCGATTGTCGCCCTGGAAGTTCGCGAACTTGCCCAACGCTCTGCCACAGCAGCGAAAGAAATCAGCCAGTTGGTAAGCTATGCGGAACAAGAGGTCGCAGGAGGTGTGAAGTCCGTGGATCAAACCGGCAATCTTATCCACAGTATGAACAGCCGCATTCTGGAGATCAGTCGCAGCGTATCCGAGATTGCCAAGGCAAGCCGCGACCAGGCAACCGGTTTGCAGCAGGTGAATACTGCCGTCAGTTCCATGGATCAGCTCACTCAAAGAAACGCGGCAAATGTCAAGGAAACGCATGCGGCAAGTATCGCTCTTGAAGGCGATGTCAACGAACTCTCCGCCATGTTGGCACGATTTCAGCTTGGGGTTGAGCAGTCAGCAGCCAGAGATTCCATGCATAAATCTTCCTCGGTGTTCCAAATCGCTTAACACAGGACGTTGGGCGACCTTGTTATACGCAAAACAAGCTGGAGATTGCCAATCTGCTCGGAAAGTTGACCCCACGGCATGGCGCTGGACCTATTCATTTCGCTCTTCAGAGTGAGAGCCTTGCGATCCAACTCTATCCCGCGAAGCAGGGGGCTGCCAATCCTGAACTCCTTGTAGGAGCTTCAGAGCAAGGAGAGGCTCGATGACATTGCCGTTCTATTCCGTCCCGATTTTTGCAGCTTGCATGGCTTTGACCTCATCTGGGTGCAGCGCAGATGGAGCGTCGTCCCCTGTAGGAGGTCGGTGCAATGCGCAAGCTGCGCAAGGACTGGTCGGCAAGGAAATGCCGACAGATGCGGAGGCGATTGAGCTCACCGGCTCTATGACGGTTCGCCGTTGACAGGAATTCCTGAAAACGCTGAGCGGTTTCGACCAGAGCGGCGGCAATCCCCGCGCCAAGGAAATCACCCATCGCATCGTGTCCGACCTGTTCAGTAAACGGTGTGCCGCTGGCACCTTGACTAGCTTGCTCAAAATTGGACGTGATCATTTGCCAGTCGCTGACGCTGGTGATAAAGATGCACCATGGAATTTGTTCGCGCTTTCACTGTGATTATTATCACCATTCATCGAGTGGTGGGTTAAGCACGTCATATTTCCAGACAAAGCAACCCGCCGCGAGGCGGGTTTTGTTTTTCCGCTAGCGGCCATTTTGGAGTCCAGAATGTCCGACCATCCCTTGAAAGCCCTTATCGAATCTGCAGACCGTTCCATATCGGCCAAAGACTTCGACGGCTTGATGCGATTTTACACCGATGATGCCACCTTAGCGGTCAAGGCAGGCATGTACGCCAAAGGCAAAGACCAGATCAGGAAAGCGTTCGAAGCAATCTCTGCTCATTTCCAAGGTAAATTGAAAGTCCGCCAAGGGCGGATGGAGGTGATCGAGGGCGGAGACACAGCGTTGGTCATCATGGAAACGTGGTTGGATGCCGTCGACGAAAGCGGCATTGCGACGTCTACGGTACGACGTGCCACCTATGTGTTTCGTAGAGACTCGTCTGGCACCTGGTTATGCGCTGTTGACAATTCCTACGGCACGGCTCTCCTCGATAGCTGAGAAGGCTCTTGTCCGATGCCATCCTGAAGGACATGAAGGATGACACAGCCACGTCGCAGAGCGAGGACGCCCGCTACTACGATATTCTCGAGACCAAGTCCCGCCGGCTGCAAAACCAGGTGTCGGGCGTCATGAAGTCGCTGTCCTTCCAGACAGAGTCTCATATCAAGCCGCTGCTCGCCGCACTGGTGAATTTCCGCAAGGCTGATGGCCAGGTGACGAGATCGGCACCCTCCGGCTTTCTCGATCCAGATGAGCGCAAAGACGCTATTCATCCTGCGCTACATTGATAGCGTCGAGCTGCGAATGGATATTGAAGCCATGCTCAACAAGGTCGAACTGGCCAACCGGTTTACCAGAGCCGTGGCCGTCGGCAGCCCGCGCGAATTCATATTCGCCCAACAGGAGGATCAGCAGCTAGCCGAAGCCTGCAACCGCCTGATCAAGAACGCCATCATCTGCTGGAACGTGAGCGTCCGGTGAGCCGTTTTTGTTCGGGTGCAGTTTTGGCGCAAGTTACATCACAGATGATTCATTTGTGACGTAACAGGATATGATGGCCAAGGTTGAGATCCTGACGGGTGCCGATCGACAGCGTCGGTGGTCGACAGAGCAGAAGCTTTCGATATTGCGCGAAGCGTTCAGCGCGGATGGCAGCGTTTCGGATGTGGCACGTCGGCATGACGTTCTTCCGCAGCAGATTTACGCCTGGCGAAAGATGTTAACGGCGGTCCAAAAGCGCGGATAAATGGTGCCGAGGATTGAGAACTTTGAAAGGGGCTGAAGAAGCCGCCTTCAGTGTTGCTAATCTTGATTATCGTCGGAAGCTTGTTGGTTTTGGACCATGTGCTGGATGTCAGGGGCGTAATGGTTCCAGATGGCGTCGCGCAGATCATCGAGGAGTTCGAAGACGGCCCATGCCTGCTCGGGGGTCCATTCGGCACTGATGAGGATTGGCAGGCCACGCTTGAGACCTGAAGAGTGGTGCGTCTTTTCGGTCATGATGCGGGCTCTGTTTCGCCGGATTGGTGACTGGCGCGTTGCTGACGCTGGGCTATGGAGCGCTCGTTGGCTTCCTTGAAGCGATAGGAATCTCCTTCGATCGCGACGACTTCGCAGTGGTGGACGAGACGATCGACCAGGCTGACGACGCACGCGGCGTTCGGAAAGACCTCCGACCATTGCGCAAAGGGTTTATTGGTGGTGACGATGGTCGAGCGTTTCTCGTATCGGCGGCTGATGAGCTCGAAGAGCAGATCGGCATGGCGGTTGGAATAGGATAGGTAGCCGATCTCGTCGATCAGCAGGACGTCATGGGAAGCATAGTACTGAAGCTTGCGGCGCAGCAGGGAATCGCTGTCGATGGCGGCGAGTTCGCCGAGCATTTCGCTGGCGGTGCGGAACAGGACCGAATGGCCCCGGATGAGTGCCTGGTAGGCGATGTTGAGGGCGAGCGTCGATTTGCCGACGCCGTTCGGACCGATGAAGACGATGTTGGTGGCATCCTTCATGAATGCCAGCGTCATCAGTTCCTCGACGGTGGCGCGGTCGATGCGGCGCGGCCACTTCCAGTCATAGTCGGCCATTTGCTTGAAGTGGCCGAGCCTGGCGGTGCGCATGCGTCGCAGCAGCGAGCGGTCGGAGCGCTCGTCTTCTTCCCACCGGATCACGGTCGGCACCCAGTCCTGTGTGGCGATCTCGTCCCAATGGGCCGTCAGGCCATAAAGGCGCAATTGTCTGGCGCGATTGAACAGGGTGTCGATCTTATTCATCGTCGTTTCCTTTCAATGTGAGTTGATCGTAACGGTCGAGCTTGTGGGGAATGACAGTCGTGTCCTTCTTGCGGACATGCTCGGGCAGCCTGGTTTCGACCGGGGGCGGAGCGCCCCGCGCAATCCGGCGGCGTTCGAGCACTGATCGAACCGCCTTGGAATGCGAGGCGCCGGCGCGCAAAGCGTCTTCGACGGCCGCCTGGAGTTCCTGGGCGCCGTAGAGGTCGAGCAACGTCAGCATGGCGTTGGTGATTGCGCCGATATTGGCGCCACGTTCTGCGGCATGCATCATCAGCTTCTGACAAGCCGGCACGGCCCGCGTCAGGCTATTGAGGCCGCGATGCTGGCGTGCCTCGCGCTTGACGGCGACGAGTGCCTTCAGGTGCTGAGGATCCTCGATCTGCTGGCCCCTATCGAAGCTGCGACGGTGGCTGGCGATCATCGTGGCGGCGTCGAATATCCTGACCTGGACGAGATCGGCGCGAACGGTGAGTGTTCGTTGGACATGCGTATGAGGGACCGAGTAATCGTTCAGATCGAAGCGCACGTAGGGTGTCTTGCCAACCTTCACGGCCACCTGCTCCTCGACGGGATAGGGATTGGCCGGCAAGGGCAGAAGCATGGGCTGTTCTTTTGAGAACGCCTCACGCACCGTCATTGCCCGGTCCTCCGGGCATGGCCTGTCGGCAGCCTGGGTCCGGCACCAGTGTTCGGCCTGGGCATTGAGATCGTCGAGGTCCTTGAAGGTGCGGGCGATGAAGAAGGCTTCCCGGATGTGGCGAATGGCGCGCTCGACACGGCCTTTCTCGTTGCCCCGTGCTACCGCGACAGGACGGGGTTCGAAGCGATAATGAGCCGCGAAGGCCAACAATGTCGGATGGAAGCGGATGGCATCGCCCTGCCGTTCAAGGACGGCGGACTTCAGATTGTCGTAGAGCAGCACTCTGGGAAGGCTGTTCCAGTCGTTGAATGCGCCGACATGGCCGCGCAGGAAGTTTTCCATGCGGGCATCAAGGAAGAAGCGCAGATAGATGTCGCGCGAGTAGGATAGCACCATGACGAAGGCCATCAGCGGGCGGCGGGCCCTGCCGATCTCGATGTGGCCAAAATGACCCCAGTCGACCTGGCCCTGCTCACCCGGCAGGGTGCGTAGTCGTAGATAAGCTTCCGCCGCCTTCCGTGGTCGGTGCAGCGCCACCATGTGCCGGAAGTGGTCGGGCGATCCCTTATAGCCGCGCTCCTGCACCATCCCGTAAAGGCGGCTGGACGTCAGGTCAGGATATTTGGTCAGCGTCTGCTGGATAAACGGCAGGTACAGGTCGATCTCGGCGGGGCGGATCACCGGCCTGTGTCGAGGCAAGCCCGCGTCCTTCAGGACCCTGAAGACGGTGGTGTGATGGCAATGCAATTGCTTGGCGATCGTGCCGCAGCGCCACTTCTCAACGTGGTACAGGCGCAGGATCATCGCTTCCTTCTCGGCAGATATGGTCATCGGTTCGATCTCCATGGTCGAATGGACGCACGTGTGTCCCCCGGCGACGCACGAAGCCGCGGCGAAAGAACAGCGGCACAGAGCTGCCGCAGCGCCGGCACCACGGCTCGATCGATGACACCACGCCAGCGGTGCCATCGCCCGGTGCAACGATGCCGCCGTTTGTGGACGCCTTCAGTCGTGAACCCTCTGGAACGACGGGTGGAGAGTGATGCGTCACGTTTTTGCGAGCCTGCCGATATCGGCGGGAGCGATCGGCATGGGCAAAGCGCCCCGGCCGGGTGCTCTGGTAGCGCCGTCCGGCTGCCCGCAGGCTGTCACGGCGCGCCGCATGGGCGCAGGCAGAACCGCAATAGCGCTGACCCCGATCGCAATGGCGGCAAAGCAGAACCTGCGCGCGACACCGCCCGCAGAGGAAGAAACGAGCAGTTTGCATCGCGGCGGCGCACCTTTCGAAGCGCCGTCGGGATTGATCGGAGAAGCTCGACGGAATGCGCCAATACCATTATAATGACGCTCACCGTGAACCAGTCGGCAGTCCTGCGTGATGACAGCCACGTCATCTCACAGATGCCTGAGGGATTGGACATCGAATTGGCCTGGTAGCTTTGGTCGATGTCTGTTTGCGGCGCTCCGCCAGTCTATCATT
>NZ_JAPPRJ010000002.1:385000-1226200 GCF_026672545.1 Rhizobium sp. SL86 | reverse complement strand
GCAGACGACGACACCCGTGAGTGCCTGTCCAGTGCCTGCACCATGATCCAGCTCCAGATCGCAAAGACACAAGATCAGCCTTAGTCATTCCCGCCACGTTCCGTTTGTTTCATCGATCGCAGCATCTCTGCCCCGGCCTCAGAGAGACAGATCCGCGTTCACCAGATCCGTGACCAGCATATGGCCCGGTGCATGCGTGATGCAGAAGTGAGGGCGGGCGCGGACAATGGCGGCCTGCGGGGTGACGCCGCATGCCCAGAAGACCGGGACTTCGCCGTCGCGGATGGTGACCGCGTCGCCATAATCCGGTGCGTCGATGTTTTGGATGCCGATCGCCTCGGGATCGCCGACATGCACCGGGGCGCCGTGGACGGAGGGAAACCGGCTGGTGACCTGCACCGCCCTGATTGCATCCTGTGGCGTCATCGGTCGCATCGAGACGACCTGCGGGCCGGAAAAGACGCCTGCCGCCACCGTTTCGATGGACGAACGGTACATCGGCACGTTGCGATTTTCCTCGATATGGCGGATCGGGATGCCGACCGAGAGCAGGGCCTCCTCGAAGGAAAAGGAACAGCCGATGGCAAATGTCACCAGGTCGTCGCGCCAGATGTCCGAAATGTCTGTCGGCTCGTCGACAAGTTCACCATCGTGCCAGACGCGGTAGCGTGGCACATCCCGGCGGATATCGAGATCCTTGCCAAGCGCATCGAGAATGGCCGCACCCGCATCGGAAACACCGAGCAGCGGACAGGGTCTCGGGTTGCGCTGGCAAAACAACAGGAAGTCATAGGCGAACTGGCGCGGCAGGATGGCGAGATTGGCCTGGACAAAACCGGGGGCCAGATTGGCCGTCGGGCCCGACAAAGCACCGGACCTTGCCAGCAAGCGAACGTCGTGGGCAATCGAGCGAGGTGCGTGATGCATGTCAGACCGTCCTTGCCGCCAGCGCCTGCTCGATCGCAAGCCCGATGGACAGGATCCGTCTGTCCGTCATCGCGCCACCGGCGATCATCAGGCCGACAGGAGCATGTCCCGGTTGGTGGCAGGGTACCGAAAGGGCACAGCCGTCGAGGAAGTTGATCATGGTCGGGTTGCGCAGGATGAGGGCATTGGTCGCAAAGAAGGCCGCATCGTCGGTGATCAGCGGCGCGACCGGCGGTGCGATGATCGGTACGGTCGGCAGGATCACGGCATCAAAGCCCGCCACGCGCTGCATCACCTGCGCCTGCCAGGCAAGTCGTGCCGCCAGCACGTCGAGGTAGTCGGCGCCGCTTATGTCGCGCCCACGCAGGATGCGGCTGCGCACTCGCGGGTCGTAGATTTCGCCTTTGGCGTCGATGAGGCTGCGATGCCAATGCCAGGCTTCCGCAGCGATCAGACCACCTTTGGCGTTGATGCTCGCCAACTGGGCAAATTCGGGGATCTCGATCTCGCTCAACTGCACGCCCGCTTGCGACAACCGGGTGAGGGTCCCCTCGAATGCCGCGGTGACCATTGGGTCCATGGTATCGAGCACCACGGTCTGCGGCACCGCCAGGCGCAAGCCGGCGAGCGAGGCGGGCTTGAGCGTTTCCAGCTCTTCCCCGGCGATGATGGCGTCGAGAGTAGCGCAGCAGCTGACGCTCGGTGCGATGGGGCCGATCGAATCCATCGAGGTGGAAAGCGGGGCCACGCCGTCCCGGCTGACGCGCCGCGCGGTCGGCTTGAACCCGGTCAGGCCGCAAAGCGCTGCCGGAATGCGGATCGAGCCGCCGGTATCGGTGCCGATCGCGGCCACCGCCATTCCGTCGGTCACCGAAACGGCGGCGCCGGACGAGGATCCGCCAGGGATGCGGCCGGTTGCGCGGTCAAAAGTATTGAGCGGCGTTCCGTAATGCGGGTTGAGCCCGAGGCCGGAAAAGGCGAACTCGCTCATATTGGTGGTGCCTGTGATGACCGCTCCGGCGCGCTTGAGGGCCCGCACCACCGGCGCATCCGAAACAGCAGGTTCGCCATTCTGCAGGGCCAGGCTGCCGGCTGTCGTCACCTCGCCGGCGAGGTCGAAAAGATCCTTGACCGAGATCGGCACGCCATCGATGGGGGAGCGCCGTTCGCCGGTCTCCCTCAGGATGTCGGAGACCTCTGCCAGATGCCGGGCGCGGGCGTGATTGCGGCGAATGAACGCCGTGGCGCCCTGGCCGGCGGGATCATCGATGGCAAAAATGGCGGCGTCGGTAAGCGCTGCGGCACTGGTTTCTGCCGCTATCAATCGTTCAGAAATCTCACCAAGGGTGGGGTGCGTTATCATCACTGGACCTCGGGAAGCATGTCGATCGTGTAGCTGTGCCTGATGCTGCGGTTCAGCACCGGATCGAAGAGCTCCATGGTGAAACGCGTCGACGGGCGGATGCCGCCAATGGCGCCGACGGTGCCGCAGATCATGCCAGTATGCTCGTCCAGCATGGGTGTGCCGCCGGTGAAACCCGAGATCAGGTCCTGGGGGGTGCGCAGGGTTGCAAGCGTGCCGTCCTGGTAAAGCGTCTCGCTGCCGTTTTCATCGATCCAGGCTCGGATGACGAGCTGGTCCCAATGATCGGCCACCTCGGCAAAGGGCCAGGCCGTGTTGGCAACCGGCTTGGCGCAGATCTGCTTGGACAGGGCGACGCTATGGGATTCCAGCTTGCGGTCGGTATGGTCCGAGGCGATCGACACATAAAGCGCATCACCGACCCGGAACACGAAGGTTTCGACTTCGCCGGAGCTTTCTTCGCCCACCACCTGGATGCGCGATGTCTGCACGGCCGTATTGTCGGATACCCGGTAAAACAGCGGGACCGTACTGGGGCGGGGCACGCCGATGGCCGCCAGTTCCTCGATGTGGTGGTCGATTGCGGCGCGGTCGCGCCCGGCCCAGCCGGCGACCACCAGGTCTTTCAGCTCCAGATCGAGATCCGAGGTGCCGTTGGCGCTGTGCAGGGTAAAATGCAATGTCATGAGATCATTCCGATGGATATCTGAGGTGCACCGTTCAGTCGGCAAGGCCGGGCAGGAACAGGGCAATCGAGGGGAAGAGGGATAGAAGCAGGATGAGCAGTGCCATGGCCGCAACGAAGGGCAGGCTGCCGATGATGACGGGTCCCATGGAGCCGCTCTTGCGCAGGCTGTGGACAACGAACAGGTTGAGCCCGACCGGCGGCGTGATGAGGGCTGCCTCCACCAGGACGATGATCAGGATGCCGGTCCAGATCGGATCGAAACCGAGCGCCAGCATGATCGGCGCAACGATCGGGATCGTCGTGATCATCATCGACAGCGATTCCATGAAGCAGCCGAGGATCAGGTAGAAGATCACCACGACAAGGATCATCACCGCTGGTGACAGGCCAAGACCGGAAATCGAACTGGTGATGACATCGGTGATGCCGGTTGCGGACATGACGAAGTTGAGGAAGCCGGAGGCAATGATGATGAGAAGGATCATCGCCGAGGACTTCATCGTGCCCTCGATGGCTTCCGCCAGCATGGCAAGGGTCAGGCGCCTGAAGCAGGCGGCGAGGATCATCGCGCCCGTCACGCCCAGAGCCGCGGCCTCCGTTGGGGTGGCAAGACCGGCATAGATGGAGCCGACGACCAGCAGGAAGATGCCGAGCGGCGGGGCAAGATGGATGAGACTTGCAAACCGCAGGCCCCAGCTGCCGGTCACGCGCTTGCCGCCCCAGGCCGGAACCATCACGCAACCGAGGATGATGGTCAGCATGAACAGTGCCGTCAGCAGCAGGCCGGGAATGATGCCGGCGAGATAGAGCTTGGGTACCGAGGTGTTCGTCAGGACGCCGTAGAGCACCATGTTGATCGACGGCGGAATGAGGATGCCGAGCGTGCCGCCGGCGGCAAGGCTGCCGAGGAACAGGGGCTCGTTGTAGCCGTGACGCTTGATCTGCGGAATGGCGACGGTGCCGACGGTGGCCGCCGTTGCGACGCTGGAGCCGGAGGTGGCGGCAAACAAAGCGGAAGCGCCGATATTGGCATGCATCAGGCCGCCCGGCAGCCACGACAGCCAGAGGCTCATGGCACTGTACATGCGTTCGGCAAAACCGGCGCGCAGCAGGATCTCGCCCAGCAGGATGAACAGCGGAATGGCGACGAGCAGGAATTCGTTGTTGGTGCTCCAGGCCAGTTCGCCGATGGCGCGGGTCAGCGGCAGCATGGAATAGGCGGGATCCAGCACGAGGCCGAGAACCCCAAGTGCGGCGCCGACAGGGATAGACAGTCCAACCAAGACGAGCAGAAGGATGAGTGTGGTGGCGATCATCGGCGTTCTCCCACGATCAGCCGTTCGCCGGCGGCCGCCTCTTCTGCGGCCTCTTCCTGCGTCGAACGCACGCCGCAGATGGCTTTGACGGTGTCGAGATCGCCGGTGACCAGCGCAACCGATGCGCGGATCAGCATCAGCGCCAGGATAAGGCACATGAAGACGAGGCCGGCGAACCAGAGGCCTTGCGGAATGGCGAGAGGCGTGCCGAGCGGCGTGTTGGCCTGCGAGTTGTTGGCAAGCGATTCCGCCACGACGCCGTAGCCGTAAAAGGTCAAAAAGCCGATGAAGATGCCGAGGCAGACGAGCGAAAGCCAGTCGAGCACGGCCGAGATGCGCACCGGCAGGTACTGGTAGATCACGTCGACCCGCACATTGGCCCGTTGCAGCGTCGCGTAGGCAAGCGACCAGGTGGTGCTGATCGCAAAGGCATAGCTCGACAGCTCGTCCGAGCCGCCGACCGTCACGCCGGCGAACTTGCGCAACAGGACGTCAACGGAAATCAGCAGCACGCTGGCAATCGTCAGGGCGCCGCTGGCCAGCACGGCCAAGCGGGCCGCCCTTTCGGCAAAGCCATAAAGCCGGGTAAGGCGGGGGAGGGATCTTGTCATGACCGAGGTCTCGGCTCCATCGTTAGGGGTGCGGCGGCAGGGCTGCAGCCGCACCCGATATTGCTTATTTGCTGACGGTCAGCGCGAGGGACTTGCCGATGGTGTCGTTGAAGCTCTGCACGCAATCGGCCGAGCAACGGGCAGCCCATTTGGGCAGGATCTTGTCTTTCAACGTCGCGTTCAGCAGCGCCTTGTCCTCGGCGCTCGGCACAACCAGCGTCATCTTGCCCTTGACCGGCTGAGTGCAGGCGTCGGCACCCGTGTTGCAATCATAACCAGCCTGGGTCTGGGCGGCGGCGGCTTTCCAGATGTCATCCATCAGGATCTTCATATTGTCCTGAAGGAAGGTCTGCACTTTCGGATCGAGCTTGTCCCAGGTGGCCTGGTTGACGGCATGGATCTGCTGGTTCCAGTTGATCGGCAGCGCCAGAAGATGCGTGGAGACCTCGTACCACTTGGCGGAATAACCCGACAGGGAGCCGGTGATGGCGCAATCAACCACGCTGTTCTGCAGCGCCGGAACCACTTCGCCGAAGGCCATGGTGACGCTCGTGCCGCCAAATGCTTCGACAAATTCGGCCTGGGTGCGGCTCGACGTGCGGACCTTTTTGCCCTTCAGGTCGCCGAGGCTCTTGATGTCGGCGTTGCAGAAGATCACCTGCGCCGGATAGGTGGAGATGCCAAGCAGCTTGACCTTCGAGCCTTCCCCATAGAACTTTTCATAGACCGGCTGGAAGGCTTCCGTGACCCTGCGGGCGGTTTCGACATCGGGTGCGAGGCCCGGCAGATCGATCGCTTCGTTGATCGGATTGTCGCTCGCGAAATAGGAGAGCGTGGCCGTGCCGAACGGCACCACGCCCTGCGACATCAGACGCAGCAGTTCCGGTCCCTTCAGTCCCATTTCGTTGAAACCCTTGATCGTTGCGGTGACCTTGCCGCCCGACTTCTCGGGAATGGTCTTGGTCCAGAACGGCTGCTCGAACTGCTGATAGGCCGTGAGGTTGCTCAAGCCGCCGATGATCTGCAGTTCGGTCTTCGGCAGGTCCTGCGCAAGAGCGCTCCCGGCCACGAGAAGGGCAGTGGTGAAGGTCAGAAGTTTCATGTCGCGTTCCCTTTTCCTTTGGTTGGATCCAAAAGTCACAGAAGGGGGACGGATGACGTTCAGCAGGCGCACGGATGCGGTATGCGAGAATTGCCAGATGCCTTTGTCAGTCTGTTCCCTTGCATGCGACTTATATCGCTTTTGTTGAAACGGATTAGACGACACGGCAATGCCGCCTGTCCAATCGTATGTTTGGAAGGCACATATAAGGAATATTTATTGCTCGTCGCGAAAGGCGGGGCCTGGCAGCACATTGCCGGGGCTGTCATGGGCGATCTGCTGTGCCATGCGCGCGATGACGCGCGCAGCGTGACTTTCCGGTCCGTCGATCCAACTGGCGGTGAAATGCAGGTCCTGAAGCGGGTCGACATCGACCATCACGATTTCCAGCTCGCGTCGCTTGAGTTCCGCGCCGAGAAAGATCGGCGTGATGACAGCCGTGCCGATGCCGTCCAGCACCATCCGCGCGATCATCGACAGGGATGCGCTGCCATAGATGCGCGGTGAGGCGATCCTGTGCCGTTGCAGCATGTCGCGCACCTGGCGGTAGGGCGTGCTGTTGGAGCCGTAGGTGATGACGGGAAGGGCCGCGATCGTCTCGAGCGACACGGCTTCCCCGGGCGGGTAAAGGCCGGGCCGCGCGATCCAGGCGAGCGGATAGGTGCAGAGCGGCCGGTTCTCGACCCTTGCTTCCAGCACCGGCCCCATCAGAAAGGCAAGATCCAGCTTTCTGTTCATCAGGTGGGACTGCAGCATCTCGCTGGTCTCGACCTCGATTTCGAGGGTCAGCGAGGGATAGGCCGTGTGGATCTCCGCGATCAGGCGCGGCAGCCAGGTCTGCACGATCGTTTCGGCGACACCGAGGTTCAGCCGACCGCTCATGGCGGTATGGTCGCGTGCCGCCTGCATCATGTCGTTGCGGGCCTGGATCATACGCTCGGCATGCGCCAGCAGTTCCTGACCTTTCGCCGTCAGCCGCACGCCCCGGGCCGCCCGGTCGAACAGGCGGACGCCGAGGGCCGTTTCGAGGGCGGCCACGCGCTGCGAAACCGCTGGCTGTGTCGTGCCAAGCTTTTCGGCCGCAGCACGCAGACTGCCAAGCGCCGCCGCCCAGAAAAACGTCTCTATGTTACGAAGGTCGATCATCGCGACAGGTACCCCGCTTGGGCGAATCGGACATGATGACACCGTACCAATGTTTGCAATCAAACAGAGCCGTGCAGTACTTTTACCTGAGGCGTGACATGCTTGTCGGGGAAGGGGGCAGCCAGACCGGTTCTTTTACCACGACTGGAAGCATCGACACGACCTGTCGCCTTGCGCGAAATTCCAAGCGCCGGTTTGTTTGTTCGCCTGGTGATAGAGCTGCCGGTTTTTCCGCCGCAGACAATGTCACGATCTTCGTCGATCGTCCGATCTCATCGGGTCTACTGATCGCCACCGCCATCATTCTGGTCCCGATGATCCTTCCGAGCTTCAGCGCCGTGCGTGAAGAAGCCTTCCACGAATGACTTGTCCATTCCGGTGATGCCCGAGACTCGAAGGGTTTGGCGGACGAAGCCGCAGGCAGTTGACAAGTGCGTTCACACTGAACTGCTTCCCGGGCGCTTCTGTCACACTCCGAAACGCGGACATGGACGAGGCGGCATCAGAACGTTCCCGATCAGGAGTGTCGGGCGAAATGTGAACTCGTGAGTGCAGATTTCATCCCTGTACCAATCCGCCGCGTGCGTGGGAGAGAAGCAGTGGCACCACTTCCCTTTCAAGTCGTTCGACTGTCCATCGTGGTACTGGTGCGGACACGACGATCGCGCCTGCGGGTCGACCGCCGATGCCTGGAATGGCGGCGGCAACATTTACCTCGTCGCGGATGGACTGTCGATCCGTAAAGGCGATGCCTCGCTGGCGTCCGGCGACGATTTCCGCTCGAACCACCTGCTTGTCCGTGACCGTCTGTGGCGTGCCGGGTTCCATCGCACTGGCGCGAAGAATCGCGTCCATCTCTTCTTCCGGCAGCCAGGAGAGCATTGCCCGACCGCCAGAAGACGATACTGCCGGTAGGCGCCTGCCGGGATAGGCGGTGCGGAAGGCCGGTTGAGGTCGGCTTTGCACGTGCAGGAGATGCACGATCTCCGTGCCGTCGAGAACGCAAAAGGAACATCGCAGACCGCATTCCTCCCGCAGGCGGATAAGGCGTGGCCAGATTGACTGGATAAGCCCGTTCCCCATCTGGAAACGGTAGAGCAGGTCAAGTGATCGAACGGAGATGTAGTAGCATCGCTTTCGCTCGTCCTTCCGCAGGTAACCAAGGCCGCATAGCGTTTCAGTAATGCGCTGGACCGTGGGGACGGGAAACCCGGTCTGGCGCGAAAGCTCGGTTAGCGTCAAAAGCGGCCTTTCGGGGTGAAAAAATTGCAGTAGGTGCAATCCTTTGGCAACCGCTGTTACGGCCAACGGATCGTTTTCATCAGCAACCAACGGCCAAACATATCGCGCGTTCGGTTCGATATTGGCCGGACGCACCATCGGCGTCACCCGCAGATCCCCCGCCCGCGATGCGGTTTCGAGCAAACGGGCCGCGACGTCGCTTACTGCCGTTTCATTTCGCAAACCCGAGACGGAGATGGCGCCGATGGGGGTGCTCGCTGCATCGCGAAAGGCAGCTGCAATAACGTGGCCGGCCTCGCCGGCGCGAATTGAATCATGTGCGTAGCCGACGTCGCGTTCCCGCGCGAGCCGCTGAGCCAGATCCGCGTCGTATGCGCGGTCATCTTCATGGCAAAGGCTTGCCCTCGGTGTTAGGCCAGCAAGAATCGCGCGACCGGGCGCGGCATCGCGAAGCGCAACGCGACTGCCGATTGGTGCCAGCGCCAACGAAGCGGCAGGTGAGGGTACGCGCGCAAGCGTTACTGCGTCGCTTCCATCTGCAAGCCAGAGATCGCAGCTCAGGCCGGTCCGAGCGTTCAACTCCACCACCAATGGCATGACCAGATCAATGAGATGATTGGACGTGAGGTAGACATGTGCGGGATAACCGGCCCGGTGCGCCAGGGACAGGACGCCGGTTGCCGTTTCGCGTAACAGCCAGCCGGACGTCACGAGTGTATGCGCCAGCCGTTGGACGCTGGATCGATTCATGCCGGTTCGCGTCGCTATGTCGGCAATTCGCAGTTCCGGTGCGTTTGGACCGAAAAGTTCGAGTATGGCGAACGCCTTTTCAAGTGCAGCAATGCGGGCGCGACGATCGGCTGGCAGGGTGTTTTTGTCGGCAGAATCCATATTGCAGCGCATCAAATCGTTGACAATCCTGACCTGAAGTCTATAATCAACTTTCGATAACTACAATCGCATTGCGGTAAAATAATCCTAAGGGGAACGCCGTGCAACAGATGCTCCATACCGACTGAATCGACGAAAGACGCGCGGGCGCCAGCCGGGATGCGAATAAATTGCGCGTCTCGGAACTGACAAAATCCGATAAGTCTCTGTTCTTTACTGATGCCGTTTTCGTCGCAGTTCTGGCGGCGTGAACCTGCATTCTGCGCTCTCTGCCGCGTTCCGCCGGACGCAGCGGATCATGCCTTGCCGTTGCCCGGATACCTGCGGATTCGGGTCGCGGACGTCAAGAAAATGGTTCGGTCTGACCGGGGCTGTGCGCTTGCGCGCGCGGCGACTATCCCGGCTTGCCGGTTCTCAGCCTGCCAATCAAAACGAGGGAACAGCACACATGCATGCATCAGCGAGCACAAAGACAGGACGTCTGAAAAGTCATATCGCGGCCGCTATCCTTGGCCTGTCCGTTAGTGTGGCCGGTTTTGCCCAGACGGCCTTGGCCACCACGATCATTGCGGTGCCGCATTCTGGTCTGCGTATTCTCGATCCGATCATCACCACCGCCCATATCGTGCGCAATCACGGCTATATGGTGTGGGATACGTTGCTTTCCTACGACGCGGACTTCAAGCCGCAGCCGCAGATGGCCGAATTCGAAGTTTCGGCCGACCAGTTGACCTACACATTCAAGCTGCGCGACGGACTGAAATGGCATGACGGCACCCCGGTAACGGCGCAGGATTGCATCGCCTCTCTCCAGCGCTGGGGCAAGCGCGATACGTCCGGTCAGGTTCTCTTCGACAAAACCGAAAGCCTCACGGCCGCCGATGACAGAACCATCGTGCTGAAATTGAAGGAGCCCTTCAGTTACGTGCTCGACGTGCTGGCAAAGCCCTCGTCTGTGGTGCCGTTCATGATGCCGAAGCGCATCGCCGAAACCCCGGCAGACACGGCGATCACCGAAATCATTGGCTCCGGCCCGTTCCGCTTTGTCAAGGAAGAATACCAGCCGGGTGTGAAGGCGGTCTACGAGAAGTTCAAGGATTACGTGCCGAGGTCCGAGCCGGCAAGCGCTCTCGCCGGCGGCAAGGTGGTCAAGGTCGATCGTGTCGAGTGGATCTCGATGCCGGATGCGCAGACTGCGGTTAATGCCATACAGTCCGGGGAAATCGACTATCTGGAGTCTCCATCGGTCGATCTACTGCCGCTGGTCCAGGGCAATGACGAACTGACCGTCGAAATCATGAGCCTCGGTTCGCAGACCATGGGCCGTATGAATTTCCTGTATCCTCCCTTCGACAACAAGAAGATCCGCCAGGCGGCCATGATGGCCATGAACCAAAAGGATGTGCTCGATGCGCTCATCGGCAATCCGGACTACTACACGATCTGCGGCTCGATGTTTGGCTGCGGGACTCCGCTGGAATCAGAGGTCGGCGCTGAGAGTTTGACCAAGAGCGGCAATATCGAGGGTGCTAAGGCACTTCTGAAGGAGGCCGGATATGATGGAACGCCGGTTGTGATGCTGCAGCCGACCGATGTGGTGACGGTCAAGGCGCAGCCGGTCGTAGCCGCAGCGGCCCTGCGGGCGGTGGGCTTCAATGTGGACTTGCAGCCCATGGATTGGCAGACGCTTGTCACCCGCCGTGCATCTCAGAAGCCTCCTGCGGAAGGCGGCTGGAACATGTTCTTCACGAACTGGATCGTACCGGAGATCATGACGCCACTGAACAATCCGATGCTGAACGGACGTGGTACGAAGGGTTTCTTCGGTTGGCCTACCGATCAAAAGATGGAAGATCTCCGGGCGAAATATGTCGCTGCCAAGACCCTTACGGAACAAAAGGCCGCCGCTGCCGAGCTTCAGGCTCACGCCATGGACGAGGTGAACTACATCCCGCTTGGCCAGTTCAAGATTCCGAGCGTTTGGCGCAACGAGCTTTCCGGTCTTCTGAAGGCACCGGTTCCGGTGTTCTGGAACATCGAGAAGAAGGACTGATCCTGTCGCTCTATTCGCCAAAGCCAGTGGCACGTCGTGCAGGTGTGCCGCCGGCCATCCCGAATAACCGACGTGAGGATGCGCATGCTCGCCTATACCGTCCGCCGGATTTTCGCAGCTGTCCCCGTGATGGTCACGGTTGCGATCTTCGTCTTCCTTTTGCTTCGCCTGACTCCGGGTGACCCTGCAGCCATCATCGCCGGCGATATGGCCACACCGGAGCAACTCCAGAAGATCCGCAACGCGCTTGGGCTTGACCGGCCTATAGCCGTTCAGTTCTTCTCCTGGTTCTGGCTGCTGCTGCAAGGCGATCTCGGAACCTCGCTGATTTCCAACACGCCCGTTACGGCAATGATCGGAAAGCACATAGAACCCACCGTCAGCTTGGCGCTGTTGACGATTACGCTGTCGGTGATCATTGCCGTTCCGCTCGGCGTGCTCGCTGCCTGGCGCCACGGCACATGGATCGATTTTGCGGTGATGACGGTTTCCGTAATCGGGTTCTCTGTGCCGGTTTTCGTCATCGGCTATATCCTGATCCAGATCTTTGCGATCGATCTGAAATGGTTTCCGGTGCAGGGGTTCAGGAGCCTTTCCAAGGGGCTTGGTCCCTTTCTGGAGCGGGCCGTGCTCCCGTCCGTCACGCTTGCGTCCATCTATGTCGCGCTGATTGCCCGCATGACCCGTGCCTCCGTTCTGGAGGTGCTGGGTGAGGACTACATTCGCACCGCCCGTGCCAAAGGCCTGAAGGAAAATGTCGTGCTGTTCCGCCACGCGTTGCGCAATGCTGCAGTGCCGGTTCTCACCATCATCGGAACCGGATTTGCACTTCTGATTTCGGGTGTCGTTGTTACTGAAAGCGTCTTCAACATTCCCGGTATCGGTCGCCTGACCGTCGATGCCATTCTTGCTCGCGACTATCCCGTCATCCAAGGCATGATCCTGCTGACGAGCGGCATCTATGTACTGATCAACCTGTTGATTGATCTTTCCTACTCCTTCTTCGATCCAAGGATCCGGTATTGATGGCTCAGACGTCCCCCTTCGGCGCCGCAATGCGGCTGCCCGTCTCCCTGGTCGCGGGCCGGCGTCGCAGTTCCGTGATTATTCCCGCCTTCGCCCTGTTCGTGCTCGTGGTCATCATCCTGCTTGCGGTCTTTGCGCCGTTTCTGGCACCGCATGATCCCGTGACGATGACACCGTCCGTGCGCCTCAAGCCGGCGAGCGAAATCTATCCGCTCGGTACCGACGCCTATGGACGCGATCTTCTCTCCCGCGTCCTGTATGGTGCGCGCATCTCGCTGTTCATCGGTGTCGGCGCAACTGCAATTTCGGTGGCCATCGGGCTCGGCATCGGCCTTGTCTCCGGTTTCTTCCGCATTCTTGATGCCATCGTCATGCGGGTCATGGACGCCCTGATGGCCATTCCGAGTCTTTTGCTTGCGATCGCCGTCGTATCATTAACGGGAGCGAGCATCTGGACCGTAATGTTTGCCATTACCGTGCCGGAAATTCCGCGCGTGGTGCGGTTAGTGCGTTCGGTGGTGTTGTCGGCTCGCGAGGAGCCCTATGTCGAGGCGGCGATCGCCGCCGGTTCCAGCCTGCCAAAAATTCTCTGGCGGCACCTGATGCCGAACACGTTGGCGCCGCTCATCGTGCAGGGCACCTATGTCTGTGCCTCCGCCATTCTCACGGAAGCGATCTTATCCTTCCTCGGCGCAGGTGTTTCCACGGAAACGCCGACCTGGGGCAACATCATGGCCGAGGGACGCGCCTTTTTCCAGATCAAACCGGAACTCATCCTGTGGCCGGGCATCGCGCTTTCGCTCTGCATTCTCTCCATCAACCTTCTTGGCGATACAGCGCGTGATTTGCTTGATCCGCGCATGAAGAAGAGGGAAGCATCGAAATGACCACAAGCGCGACAAGCCCGTTCTATCCCGCACTGGCGCCCGAGGTTCTGCGTATCAACAATCTTGTCATCGCCCTCACCGATGACAACGAGAGCGCACCGGTCCTCAACGGTGTCTCGGTCACCATTCACGCCGGCGAGACGGTGTGCCTTGTTGGCGAATCCGGTTCAGGCAAGTCGGTCACCTCGTTGGCAACCATGGGGCTTCTGCCGCGTCAATCACTGGAACCGCGGGGTGGCGAAATCCTGTTCGAGGGTGAAGATCTTCTGAAGGCGGATGCTGCCCGGATGCGGGCGCTGCGGTCCAAAAGCATTGCCATGATCTTTCAGGAACCGATGACGGCGCTGAACCCGGTGCTGACGGTTGGGCGTCAGATCTGCGAGGTTCTGCAGGAACACACCAAGCTTTCTTCCCGTGAGCAGAAGGATGCCGTTCTGGAGATGATGCGCGAGGTGCAACTGCCAGAGGTGGAGCGGATCTTTGCCTCTTATCCGCATCAATTATCCGGCGGCCAGCGCCAGCGGATCATGATTGCCATGGCTCTGATCCTGAAGCCGAAGCTTCTGATCGCAGATGAACCAACAACGGCGCTGGACGTGACCACCCAGAAGCAGATTCTCAAGCTCATCGCCGATCTCCAGCAAAAGCGGGGCACCGCGGTTCTGTTCATTACGCACGACATGGGGGTGGTAGCCGAAATTGCCGATACGGTCTACGTCATGAACCGCGGTAGCCTCGTTGAAAGCGGTCCCGTCGAGACGATCCTGACCGCGCCGGCAAAGGACTATACGCGCATGCTGCTTTCCTCCGTGCCGAGTCTGGTGCCGCGCCAACCGCGCCCGCTGGTCTCTGACGAGGTCGTGCTGTCGGCTTCGGAGCTCGAAAAGGTGTATGGCAGGAAGGGCCTGTTCGGCAGTTTCGCGGCAGGGACAAAAGCGGCGACGGACATCTCCTTTACGTTGAAAAAGGGCCGGACGCTCGGTATCGTCGGTGAAAGTGGCTCTGGCAAATCCACTGTTGCCCGCTGCATCATGCGGCTGATCGATCCCACGTCCGGCTCCATCCGTATTTCCGGCCAGGAAATCGCCGACTTTTCGCGTCGCAGCCTGCAGCCGCATCGCCAGTATATCCAGATGGTGTTCCAGGATCCCTATCGCTCGCTGAACCCTAGAATCACGGTGGGAGAGAGCATTGCCGAAGGACCGGTGAACTACGGAACGCCGCAGGCGCAGGCGCTGAAACGGGCACGCGAACTGCTTGCCATTGTCGGCCTGCCGGAAGATTCGGTGAACCGTTACCCGCACCAGTTTTCTGGCGGCCAGCGTCAACGCATCGCCATTGCGCGCGCCGTTGCCATGAACCCGAAGGTGTTGGTGGCGGACGAGGCGGTATCGGCGCTCGATGTTTCCGTCCAGGCACAGGTGCTCGACCTGCTGGCGGATCTTCAGCAAAGGCTTGGCATCGCCATCCTGTTCATTACCCACGATCTGCGGGTTGCCGCGCAGATCTGCGACGATGTGATCGTCATGCAGAAAGGGCGTATCGTGGAATATGCCACCGGTCATGAGGTGCTTACCAAGCCGAGGCACCCCTACACCCGCCAGCTTATAGATGCGGCCCCGGGACGGCACTGGGATTTCGCAAATTTCCGGCCGCTGTCGCCGGAAGCCGCTTAATGTGTCAGGAGAACGGACAATGAAGTCCCGGCGCGTTGCCTTTGCCGGTTTCATTCATGAAACCAATACCTTTGCTCCGACCAAGGCTACCTATGAGGCCTTCCTCAAAGGTTCCGGGCACCTGCCATTGTGCCGGGGCAACGAGATGATCGAACTCGTGAAGGGGGCCAATACAGGCATCGAGGGCGCCCTCGACTATGCACGTGAAGCGAACTGGAAGGTGGTGCCGGTGCTCCGCGCCAGCGCCGTCCCTTCAGCCTATGTCACCGAGGATGCGTTCGAGCGCATCGCCGCCGAAGTCATCGCCGGCATCGTTGCGGCACTGCCGCTTGATGGCATCTATCTCGATCTACACGGTGCCATGGTCTGCGAGCACCTGGATGATGGCGAAGGCGAACTGATCGCCCGGATCCGCAGGGCGGTGGGATACGGTATTCCCATCTCTGTCAGCCTGGACCTGCACGGCAACATGACCGAGCAGTCGATGCAGGATGCCGACGTCATGGTCGGCTATCGTACCTATCCGCACGTCGATATGGCGCTCACCGGCCACCGCGCCGCCCTACTGCTCGACAGGTTGATGAGTGGCGAGCGCTTCGCCAAGGTCTACCGCCAGATTGACTATCTCATTCCGATTTCCTGGCAATGTACCGAGATGGAACCGGCGCAGTCGATCTATGCTGCACTCGCAGCGCTGGAGCAGAAGGAGGGGGTCATCTCCCTGTCCTTCTTCCCTGGCTTTCCCGCCGCGGATTTTCCGGCCTGTGGTGCCAGCATCCTCGCCTATGCGCAGACCCTGGAGAGTGCGCGGATTGCTGCTGATGCCTTGAAGGCTCTGGTTGACGCCAGCGAGGAAGCCTTTGCCGGCAAGGTCTATACGCCGGACGAGGGTGTGCGTGAAGCGATGCGTATCGCCGCTACGGCTAAACGACCGGTGATCCTCTCCGATACGCAAGACAACCCCGGTGCCGGAGGCAATTCGGATACCACCGGCATGTTGCGCGCCTTGGTGACAAACGATGCTCGCAACGCTGCGCTCGGACTGCTTTACGATCCCGACGCTGCCCTTGCCGCACAAGCCGCAGGCCTCGGTGCGATGATCCGCATTGGCCTCGGTGGCAGGTCCGGCATTCCAGGGGATGCACCCTTCGAAGCTGATTTTGTGGTTGAGGCACTTTCCGACGGCTTCGTGCGGGTGAACGGCCCCTATTACGGCGACACGCTGATGCGGCTTGGACCTTCGGCCTGTCTTCGTATCGGCGGAGTTCGCGTTGCCGTCGCCTCGCACAAGGTCCAGATGGCCGATCGCGGTCTGTTCCGATATCTCGGCATCGAACCGGAAACCGCAAGCATCCTCGTCAACAAGAGTTCCGTGCATTTTCGCGCCGACTTTGCGCCGATGGCTGAAGCCATCCTCGTCTGTGCGGCGCCCGGTCCGATGGCCGTCGATCCCGCGTCGCTGCCCTGGACGCGGCTTCGTCCCGGTCTTCGCCTTTCGCCTCTCGGCCTCGCCTTTTCCTGAGCCCGTATCATTGACCTGCAAGGACATAAGAAATGCCTGTTATCGAGAAAATCGCCGCCTGGCACGAAGAAATGACCGCCCTTCGCCGTGATATTCATGCCCATCCGGAAATTGGCTTCGAAGAGGTGCGCACCTCTGCAATCGTTGCCGAAAAGCTGGCGAGTTACGGCATCGAGGTGCATCGCGGCATCGGCAAGACCGGTGTCGTCGGCATACTGAGGGGGGCAAAGGGCGAGGGCCGCGCCATCGGCCTGCGTGCTGACATGGATGCGTTGCCGATGGAGGAACGCACCAACCTGCCTTATGCCTCAAAAATCCCGAACCGTTTCCACGGTTGCGGCCATGACGGCCACACGACTATGCTGTTGGGCGCCGCGCGTTACCTTGCCGAAACCCGCGATTTCGCCGGCACGGCGGTCTTCATCTTCCAGCCTGGCGAAGAGGGTTGTGGCGGTGCCCGTGCCATGATCGCCGACGGTCTCTTCGAGCGGTTCCCCTGCGATGAAATCTATGGTCTGCACAATGCGCCAAGCGACGACCCGATGAAAATCGGTATCAAGCCGGGCACGGCGATGGCGGGGGCCGACTTCTTTGACTTCCGCATCAAGGGACGTGGGAGCCACGGCGCGCATCCGGAAGTTTCCAAAGATCCGATCATCGTCGCGACGCAGCTCGTTTCAGCACTGCAGTCGATTGTTTCACGCAACATCTCACCACTTAAAGCCGCCGTACTGTCGGTTACTCAGATCCATGCCGGAACCGCCTATAATGTGGTACCGGAAGAGGCGACAGTATCCGGAACCGTGCGTTATCTCGATCGTGAGGTAAACGAGCAAATCCGGACCCGCATGCGAGAGATTGCGGCTGGTGTTGCAACTTCCTTTGATGTCGAAATTGAAACGGACATCCGTAACGTTTTCGACGTGCTGGTGAACACCGATGCACTTGTGGAGGGCTTTGCAGATGCCGCTCGTGACATTGTGGGTGCCGAAAACGTCTATCACAAGAAGGCACCCGTGATGGGCAGCGAAGACTTCGCCGACATGTTGTTTAAGGTGCCGGGCGTTTATTGCACCGTCGGCCATGCCGGCACCATTCCACCGCATAATCCCGGTTATGTTCTGGATGACGGCATTCTGCCGGTGGGGGCGAGTCTGCTTGCCCGCATCGTGGAAAGGCGTCTCGCAGCCTAAGTGCTCTCAGATGCGCCCGCCTCGCAAGCGGCGGCCTTGCCCAATTTCCCGCCAATTACCCTGGCAACTCGCCCGTGAAACGGAGGCGTTTACCCATGGATTTCTCAAAGCTTCCTTTCGAAGCCGCTGCCATGCTTGAAGGTCTCAGGCCTTGGGTGGAGTGCGAAAGCCCGACCTTTGATACAAGCGCCGTTAACCGCATGATGGACCTGGCCGCCCATGATTTCGCGGTGCTTGGAGCAACAGTCGAGCGAATTCCCGGCCGCATGGGGCTCGGCGGCAGCCTGCGCGCCAGCTTCGCGCCATCCGGAGCGCTTCAGCCGGGCATTCTCGTGTCTGGTCACCTCGATACGGTCCATCCAGTCGGAACTTTGGACGTCCTTCCCTTCCGCATCGAGGCAAACCGAGCCTATGGCCCCGGTATTCTCGACATGAAGGGTGGAAATTTCATCGCTTTCGAGGCCATGAAGCAGTTGATCCGCGCAGGTATTGCGACAAGGCTGCCGGTGACCTTCCTGTTGACCCCGGATGAGGAAATCGGCACGCCTTCCACACGTGAACTGATCGAGATGGAAGCGGCCCGCAACCGATATGTCCTGGTGCCGGAACCGGCGCTTGAAGACAACGGGGTCGTTACCGGGCGCTTTGCCATTGCACGCTTTAACCTCACCGCACGCGGCAAACCCTCCCATGCGGGCGTTTCACCCAAAAGCGGACGCTCTGCAATCCGCGAGATGGCCCGCAAGGTACTGGAAATCGACGGCATGAGCGGCGATGACTGCACCTTTTCCGTCGGCGTCATCCAAGGCGGCCTATGGGTCAATTGCATATCCTCCCTCTGCACGGCTCAAGCCTTGTCCATGGCGAAGACGGATGAGGATCTTGAAGCCGGCATTGCCCGGATGATGGCTCTTTCCGGCACCGAAAACGAGGTGGAGTTTACGGTAACACGTGGCGTCACGCGGCCGGTATGGAAACCCGGGCAGCCGCAGACCATGGCGCTTTACGAAAGGGCGGCGGCTTTGGCTGCCGAGCTTGGATTTGCCCTACCCCATGGCAGTTCCGGCGGTGGATCGGACGGCAACTTCACCGGTGCCATGGGCGTTGCGACGCTGTGCGGTCTCGGCGTGCGGGGCGCGGGATATCATACGTTGGAGGAACATCTGGAAATCGACAGCCTGATAGATCGCGGCCGGCTTATGGCGGGCCTTTTCGCCCTGCTGGACTGAAGGAGAGATGTATTGACCGACGACGTGTCCCGGCTTTCCGCCATTGCCCTTTCGAACGCCATCCATGCGCGTCGCATCTCCTGCGCCGCGGTGATGGAAGGCTATCTGGACCGTATCAGTCGTTTCAATCCCGAGATCAATGCCATCCTTTATCTCCGTCAGCACGATACGCTGATGGAGGAAGCGCGCGCCTGTGACCGAGAGTTGGCGGCTGGCCATTCCCGTGGCTGGATGCACGGATTTCCGCAGGCAGTGAAGGATCTATCCGAGGTCAGAGACATGCCCTGCTCTTGGGGCTCGCCGATCTTCCGCGACTTCCGATCCAGCGCCGATTCCATCCACGTCGAGCGCATGCGCCGGGCAGGCGCCATCTTCATCGGTAAGACCAACACCCCGGAGTTCGGTCTCGGATCCCACACTACCAATCCAGTGCATGGGCCGACTCGCAACCCCTTCGATCTTTCGAAAAGCGCTGGCGGTTCAAGCGGCGGTGCGGCGGCGGCGCTGGCCGCGCATCTTCTGCCGGTGGCCGATGGCAGCGACATGATGGGATCGCTGCGCAATCCAGCAGCATTCAACAACGTCATCGGCTTCCGCCCAAGTTATGGGCGCGTTCCGAACAGCAAGGGAGCGGAGTGTTTTTTCGGGCAACTTGGCATAGCTGGGCCGATGGGCAGGACGATCGACGATGTCGCAGGGCTTCTTGCGATCCAATCGGGCTATGATCCGCGCGATCCGCTCTCGCTTGCCGACGACGATCTGGTATTGCGCGGACCGGCCGACACAAAGGGCATGAAGCTCGCCTGGCTCGGCGATTTCGGCGGTTATCTCGCCTTCGAACCTGGGGTCCTCGATGTCGATCGCAAGGCCCTCGATGTTTTGTCCGGTCTCGGCTGCGAGGTCGATGAGATCGTCCCTGCCTTCGATCTGCCGGAGCTCTGGAAAGCTTGGGTGATCTTGCGCAGTTTCAGTGTGACCCACGGACTGCGGGCTTTGTTCGACAATCCGCAGACGCGAACTCTGCTCAATCGCCAGATTCTCTTTGAATTCGATGAGGCGTTGTCACAGAAGGCCTCGGATCTTCACGCGGCTTCCGTGGTACGTACGAACTGGTACAGATATCTGTGCGGGCTGTTTGAACGATATGATTTCATCCTGATGCCTGCCGCGCAGGTTTTTCCCTTTGATCTGAACCTGGCCTGGCCCGAGGAAATCGATGGAAAGCCGATGAGCACCTATCACCGCTGGATGGAGGTGGTGATAGGACCGACAATGGCGGGGCTTCCCGTTGCGGCCATGCCGGCAGGGTTTGGAACCAATGGCCTGCCAAGCGGGATCCAGATAGTCGGCCCGCCTCGCCGTGATCGTGCGACGCTTGAATTTGCGCTTGCCTATGAGCGTGCCGCTGGCATCGAAACCGGGGCTCGGAGGTGGTTCTAAAACACCTCATGCTGTACTCCGATCGCTGGGGTTAACGGTTAAGCTGATAGCACCGACCAGCATGGTAAACTTAACGGACAGGAAGCCGTTGTGCGCCGCTTGCACCAGAGCGGTTCACGCCCAGGCGATTTGCGCCCACAGGTTCATCGCCTCCAAACGCAATTCGCGGTGGTGGCTGGAGGAGATGTCGTGGCGGGGGATTGGAACAGGTTGGCAATGGGGTCGTGGATTGAGACGAAGCGTTGCAGATGTCGCTTTGACTTGAAGCGCTTCCTGATTAGCTCTCGTCGCCGAACGGGCTGATGGGAATTCTCCGCCCGATTGTTCAATCCCTGGTGCAAACGCTGCTCGACGCCGGGCATGATCTCCCGCTTTGCAGCGTCGTAGGACCGAAGCTTAACAGTGATCATCACTCGCGGCGCTCGGCCCTGCCCCTTCACGAGCTTACGCATCGGACGCTTGGCCGCCTTGGCATTACGACGACATTGCACCAGAACTTCCAGCACAAAACCATCCTGATCGACAGCACGCCAGAGCTAGTGCTTCTTGCTGCGGGTCGAAACGACGGCCTCGTCGAGGTGCCACTTATCACCCAGCCGACCGGCTGAGCGACGGCGGATCTCGCTGGCAAAGGCGCGCCCGAATTTCTCTGCCCATAGTCGGACCGTCTGGTGCGAAATAATGATCCGTCGCGCCGCCGGCATGTCCTAGACCATTCTCAAGCTCAGAGGAAAACGGAAATTGAGCCAAACCGCATGGGCGATGGTCTCTGCAGGAAAGCGGTGGCGGCGGTAGAGTGGGTGACGGTCTATCATGACCCGTCATCTCACATCGGCATCCACGCTTCGTTAAGTTGACGATGCCGGCCATTTCCTCCGCCTCTGACGTCACCTGTGGTAGGTGTTGAGGAAGATGGCGCAGGCCGGTTCGACATTCTCGCGGATCTCGGTATCCGTGACGCTGCTGCGGATCGCCCAGAGGAATTGCTCGAACAGACGTGCCTCGCAAAGGGACTTGAACCGCCAGGCGGCGGAGGCAGGATCATCGATGCGTAACTCGCCCGTCTCGTTGGCCTGGTTGAGCGTCGCCGTGATGACGCCGATCACGCTCTTCGGCCCGTTGTCAAAGAAGATGCGCCCGAGTTCGGGGAACCGTGCCGCCTCTGCGATGACGAGGCGGTTGATCGATACGATTTCCTGGGACAGCAGGAAGCGCAGATAACGGCAGCCGAGCGCGACCAGGCGAGGCTCAATGCCAACCGGCTCCACCGGAAGCTTCATGAACTCTTCCCAGCGCTGCTCGCCGATGGACACGACAAAGGCCGCGAAGAGTTCCTCCTTCGAAGGGAAATAACCGTAGAGTGTGCCTTTTGATCCGCCCACCGCCGCGGCAATCGTCGACATGGAGACGGCGCCATAACCTTGAGTGAGAAAAAGCTCGCCGGCGATGTTGATGATTTCGTTTCGTTTTTTGTCGGTTTTTGTGCGCATGTCGCCTTTATAACCGTAAAGATCCGTACTGTTAAGTTGACGGAGCTCAATTTTCATAATAGTACGAATATGTACGGTTATGAGGAACTGAACAATGAGCAGACTTTTCCCGAAGACGGCAGAATTCACGGGTGCCCTCTACAAACCGGCGCGTTTCGAAGGCGAGGTCTATGACCTTGAGGTCGACGGCCAGGTGCCGGAAGACATCGACGGAACCTTCTTCCAGGTGGCGCCCGACCCGCAATATCCCCCCATGCTCGGCGAGGACATGTTCTTCAACGGCGACGGAGCGATCAGTGCGTTCTGTTTCAAGAACGGCCATGTCGATTTCAAGCGCCGCTACGTCATGACCGAGCGGCTGAAGGCGCAGCGCGCGGCACGGGCGTCGCTGCACGGCATCTATCGCAACCCGTATACCAATGATCCGAGCGTACGCGAGTTGAACAACAGCACCGCCAACACCAATGTCGTGGTGCATGGCGGCAAGCTGCTGGCGCTCAAGGAGGACAGCGCGCCTTACGCGCTCGATCCCGTGAGCATGGAGACGATCGGCCTGTGGGACTTCAACGGCCAGCTGACCAGCGCCACCTTCACCGCTCACCCGAAGATCGATCCCGCAACCGGCGACCTGCTTTGTTTCGGTTACGAGGCCAAAGGCGATGCGACCCCGGACATCGTCTATTACGAGATCGACGCGTCCGGCCGCAAAAAACGTGAGATCTGGATCGTTGCGCCCTATGCGGCGATGATTCATGATTTCGCCGTGACCGAGAATTACGTGATCTTCCCGCTGATGCCGTTGACCTCGGATCTCGAGCGCTTGAAGAATGGCGGACGGCATTTTGAATGGCAGCCGGGCCTCGATCAGCTTTTCGGTGTCCTGCGCCGCGACGGGGACGGAAGCGATGTCCGCTGGTTCACGGCGCCGAACGGCTTTCAGGGCCATACGCTCAACGCCTTTGATGACCGCGGCCGCATCTATGTCGACATGCCGATCACCAGCGGCAACATCTTCTATTTCTTCCCGCAGGCCGACGGAACGGTCCCGCCGCCGGAGACGCTCGCCTCCAACATGATGCGGCTGACGATCGACATGAACTCCACCAGCAACGGGCTGGAGATGACACCGCTGACGCCGTTCTCTTGCGAATTCCCGCGCAGCGACGATCGTTACATGGGCCGGCAATACAGCCATGGCTTCGTCATTGCTATGGATCCGACAAAACCCTTCAACGAAGAGCGCATCGGCCCGCGCCCTTTCCAGTTTTTCAACCAGCTGGCGCACATCAATGTCGGGACCGGAAAGATCAAGACCTGGTTCGCCGACGATCAGTCCTGCTTCCAGGAGCCGATCTTTGTGCCGAAACGCGCCGATGCGCCGGAAGGCGAAGGTTATGTCATCGGATTGTGCAATCGCCTGCTGGATCAGGCGACCGATCTGTTGATCCTGGATGCCCAGCATCTGGATGAAGGGCCGATTGCCACAGTGAAACTGCCGATGCGCCTGCGCATGTCGCTGCACGGCAATTGGGTGCCAGGATCGGTTCTCCGGGCGGCCTGAGGCGCGCCCGCCGCTCTGCTGACAGCGTTTGGCTGGGCGGCCGGTGATGACGTCATCAAGAATTGCGCACCCTGCCGGCACCGCCGGCGGGGTGCGTGTGCGTCAGTCTTCTTCCAAGCCGGCTTGGCCCGATCCTGGCTCTCGGCTTTCCGAAGCCATGCTTGACAATTTCTCTTAAAATTCCTGACCGGCGCCCATGGTCTTCATGCCTTCGACGGCTGGTGTCTGCCGTTGAGCTTCATTCGGTATTTGGAAGCGGCGGCGACATCAGAACGTACTCTCCAGCCTTCGCGTCTGACGCGGTGTTCCTCGGATGTGCAGTCTGTCGGGCCCTGGTCCGCGCAGCGAAAAATGTCCGTCATGCCGCACGGTCTTGCGCGGCATGACCCAAAGATGACCCGGCCGGCGTCAGAATTCCAGCCGGTAGGATGCGCCGACAGCGACGGCCCAGTCGGCGTCGGCGTCGGCATCATAGGTGGCGCCCTGTGTCACCCGCTGCGAACCGGCCGTCAGGTAGGTCAGGGCGGCACCAACGCCGATGGTACCGATCGTGGTTTTGTACTGGGCGCCAAGGCCGATGCTCCAGCTGTCGGTGCTGATGTCGGCACCGGTTCCCACGCCCTGGTCCCAGGTGATGCTGAGCGTGCCGGACAATTTTTCGTTAAATTCGTGGCCGACGCCCAGCTGGACTGTGTAGCTGTCGGTGTAGTTGAACACCTTGTGGGCGGTCCCGAGATCGGTGACGGTGTAATTGAAGCTTGGCAGCACGCTCCAGTCCGTCCAGGTGGCCGAGCCGTAGACGAGCCAGCCGGGTGCCACGCCGCTCTGGGCATAGAGCTTCAGGGATTGTGGTAGCGTGCCGGAACCATAAGCCGGCAGGGTGTCGGGGATGCCGAGCGAGGTGCCGAGGTCGGACGCTGTGAAGGTACCGTCGCCCTTGTGCTTGATCTGCGACCGGTACATCAGTTGCACGCGCAACGCATAGTCGGGAATGTCATAGGCAAGCCCCACCCGGTAGCCGAGTTCGCCATTATCCTTCAGGCGCACATTCCCGATCCAGGTGTCTTCCTGGTAGACAAAACTCTCGACGAACATGCCGCCGAGGATATGGATCCGCCCGGGTCCCGCATTGAGGTGCACATCGCAGGTCGCACCATATTCGTCGGAGGCGACCTTCATCCTGCTGGTGGGATTGGGAAGCGGGTCGCCATTGCCGGCCGCCGTGAGAAGCTCGGCATTCTGCGCCGCCTCGCTGTAGGTGCCAGAGCCGCCGTAGGGCTTCGTGTAGGTGACCGCGCAGGAAAGGTTGTCGCTGAAGCGCATGCCAAGCGTCAGATTGGGGATCACGAAGGAATCCGAATAGGCACCCTCATCGACCGATTGCCCCATCAGTTTCGAATAACTGCGGTCCGGTGAGACATAAATCACCGAGGATTCGGCGCTGAACTGGGCATCGCTGTAAAGAATGTCGGTATTGGCCTCGCCGCGCGAGAAGCCGCCCGCCATTGCCGGCAGGCAAGTCATGCCTCCCACGCCGCTCGCAAGCAGGAAGGCGCAACTGCGCCACATCGTCCTGGATTTCATCTACCGTGTTCCCGTCTTATTTTGTTTTGGAGATGACCGCGCAGCTGGAACGTCTTGCTGGAATGCCGGCTTTTCCCCTGACCGGTCTATCGCGACGCCCACCGCGTTGATCAAGGCCAGAATATGGAGCAGGTGTACGCCAACAATGGGGGAGGTGGACAAAAAGGGATCATTTGCGGCCATTCGCGAAGCATGACTTGGCTGAGGCACCGGCAAAAACGGGTTGGATCGGCAATGGATCACGCTCTCCAAAACCGGCTCAAGCATCGCGTATCAGGTTCGTCGATCGACAGTAAGCCCGGCGGGTTATCGCGCCTGGGTGGCCGTTCCGGATAGCGGTGCCGGGGACTGCGGCCTCTCGGGCACGGTCTTTTCCAGGATCCGAAGCACCAGCGATTTCGGCAGCAGCCGCGCGAGACGGATAATCCAGCGCATGCTGAAGGGGAAAAGGTAGTCGCTCTTCTCAGCCCTCAAGGCGTGGATGATGTGATCGACCGCCTTTTCCGTCGAGATCTCCAATGGTGCCGGCATGCCGTCATTTGCCGTGATCTCCGTGGCGACGAAACCCGGATAGACCGTGGTGAAACGGATACCCGCCTGTCTGAACTCCATGCGACACGTATCGATCAGCAGGATGGCGGCTGCCTTGGCGGCGCAGTAGGGGCCCTGCAGCGGCACGCCCAGCAGTCCCGCCAGTGAATTGGTATGGCCAACATGGCCGCCGCCCTGCCGCACCATCTGGTGGAGCGCCGGAAACAGGTAATTGACGACCACGTCGTAATTGGAGCGCATATAGGCGTTGACCTGTCCGGCGGTCATCGTTCGCATGTCCAGTGCCGGGGCGCCGCCCGCATTCAGGTAGATCATGTCCAGACGACCGAACCGCTCCACCACGGCTTCGACCACTGAGGCCGCTGCGACCTCATCGGTGGCATCGGCCGCGATTGCGAGGCAGCGCCCACCGGCGCTTTCGATCTCCGTGGCCAACGCCTCGAGCTTGTCCTGCCGCCGCGCGGTGACGCAGACCAACGCCCCCTCGCTCGCCAGCCGTTTTGCCAGGACCAGGCCCATTCCGGAGGAGGCGCCGACGATCAGGATTACCTTGCCGCTGAAATTCATCGATGTCTTCTCCTCAAACCTTCGACAGCAACCGCTGGCTTTCCCAGGACCGGTAGTGATCGGCGATCGTTTCCGCAAACGGCCTGTAGACGATGCCGAGCTCGTCGCGGCTGCGATGGTTGTCGAGAGCAAAACGGATGCCGAGATGATTGCTCATGTAAGACTGCGTCAGGCCGAACAGCGGTCCCAGCAGCCGGACAAGAGCATTCGGGATCTGCCAGGTCGGCAGAAGATAGGGCCTGGGATGGATACGCCTTGCGACGGTGGCAATCTCGAGGAAGGTCCGGGTATGAGCCTCCGAAACGATGTAGCGACCTCTGGCAGCTGGATTCTCAGCCGCGCGAATATGGGCGGCCGCGACGTCGCGAACATCGACGCAAGCGAGGCTCAGATCCGGCATCCCGTAGAAAAAATAGCCTTTGAACATCTCGTCGAGCAAAAACAGCGATCCCGATTCCGAGGCCGGTGTCAGCGAGGGGCCGAGGATCATGCTGGGATTGATGGTCACGAGGCTCCAGCGATCCTGTTCACGGACCTTGGCCCATGCAGCCTTTTCCGCGAGAACCTTCGAGTAGTGATAGGGATTGTTGAGCACTGTGCTGGAGCTATTGAAATACTCCTCGGCCACCGTGTTGTTCTTCATCCGGCGGACATCCGCGTAATCGCCGAAAATCGCCCCTATCGTCGATGTCATGACGACGCGGCGAACGCTTGGGGTCCGTTCGATGCTGCCAAGCACGTTATGGGTGCCGCGAAGTGCCGGCTCGACCATCTCCGTCTGGCCGTTCCTGATCTTTTCCGGCAGCTTGAATGGCGAGGCGACGTGAAAGACGATTTCGCAGCCGCTCATCGCGGCATCGAAGGCGCCATCCTGCAGCAGATCGGCTTCGAACAGATGGAGGCGACCCGGATACCGCGCGCCCATGTCGGCAAGGGGGCGGATCTTGGCCGTATTGCGAAGGTTTCTGACTGTCGTATGCACCCTGGCCCCCGCGTCCAGCAATTGCAAGACGAGATGGCTGGCGACAAAGCCGCTTCCGCCGGTCACGAGCACGGTTTCCTGCATCGAAACACCCTTTCGTTCGCTTGGCGCACAGCCACCAATTGCCATCTTGCATGGACGGGCGCGCCGTCCGGCTTTTGTCAGTAGCCAGCCTTCAGGATTGACCGCTCGCCGCGCAGATGCCGTTCGGTCGCCTCCTTCTGGTCCTTGCGCAGCCTCCCATTGGCGATATAGCGGATGAGCCAGGGAATGCGTCTCACCCGGGCGCCGGTGCTATGCGCCAGGACAAAGCATTCGGCGCATTTCTCGAGAATCTCGATGTTGAGCAGCAGCCGTTCCAGCCCCATGCCGAAGCAGAGCACGACGTCATCGAGGCAATAGGCATTGGCACCGGTCGAGAGCGCAGCAATCGGCGCCGCGTCATGCGCCGACATGCCGACCCGTTTGGCCTCCAGCCCCAGGTGGCGGATCTGCTCGTCGAAGATCGCCGGCATGCTGAGGTCGATGCGCGAGAGCCATGAGCTCCAGGTGGGGCGCCCGGCGGCGATTGCGCCGACATCCGGGCGCGCCTTGTAGATCCGGTGGTGCAGGTCGGCGTCGCTGTCGGAAAGCTTGAACCACTCGAACTCGCCGGGCACATCACGTCCGGCCGTGATGCTGACCCGCACGAAGGCGTTCTGCTCGGGGATGCGCTGCGAAAGCCGGTCGCCCGGCTTCAGCAGACCCTTGCCCGCAAGGCGGGCCGCGGCAAGCGCCAGCTGCTGCTCGATGGAGGACCTGGATAACTTGAAGATTGGCGCCGTCATGTCAGACCAACCCGAAAACGGTGTCGAAGCGGTCGAGCGCATCGTCGATCACCTCGTCGGTATCTGCCATGCTTGTATAGATGCGGCTTCCGGCCAGCGTCAGCAGCCCATGCGCCAGATAGGCGGCGCCCATTTCCTCCATCAGATGTTTGCGGGCATTGGCCTCACGCATCAGCTTGATCGGGTTGCGCATGCTCATCAGCAAGACTGCCGACGTCTGGAGATGGACGATCGATCCCATGTTGTAGACCACATAGGGCAGCCCGCGGCGGTTCATGATCTCCTTCAATCCGCGGGCAAGGCGATCCCCGGCGCGACCGGCGATCACCGGCGCATTGGTGCGCGCCATTTCCTCGATCGCATAGTAACCGGCAACGCAGGAGAGTGGATTGGCCGAAAGCGTACCGCCAACGAAGGCGCGTTTGCTGGATGTGCCGATACCGCCGACCAGCGTCATCATCACCTCCTTGCGTCCGCCGATGCCGCCCGCCATCAGATAGCCGCCGGTCAGGCACTTGCCGAACACGGTGATATCCGGATTGACGTTGAAATAGCCCTGGGCTCCGCCCATGCCGACCCGGAAGCCGGTGACGACCTCATCGAAGATCAGCAATGCGCCGAACTCGTCGCACAGCTTGCGGACTTCGCGGTTGTATTCGGGCGTCACGGGACGGGTCCCGCTTTCCGGGCCGAGCGGTTCCACGATGACCGCCGCGGTTCCGCCACGGATGCGGTTCAGCATCAGCTTGCGACGCAGCGTGCCAAGCTCGTTGGGGAAGACTTCCTGGGTGTAACCCGTCACACCCTTCGGAATTCCGGTTGCCTCACGCCGTCCGGTGCCGGGTACACGCATGCCGTAGACCATCTGGTCGCTCCAGCCGTGATAATCACCCCCAACCTTGATGACCCACTTCTTGCCGGTATAGGCGCGCGCCAAGCGGATCGCGCCCATGCAGGCTTCCGTGCCGGAGCCCAGCATGCGGAACATTTCGACGCCCGGCATGTGCTGGCGGATGATTTCGGCCAGCTTGAACTCGTATTCGTGCAGAAGGCCTGTCACCGGGCCGCATTGATCGAGAAGTTCGTGGGCCTTCTGCCTGACCGGCAGGTAGTTGGACCCGAGAAGCGTCGGACCACCGGCCTGGAGGAAGTCGATATAACGGTTGCCATCGGCATCCCACATATAGGCGCCATCGACCTTGGCGGCGGCGATGGCGAAGGGATAGTTGAAAGCGAGATTGTGCTGCACGCCGCCTGGGATAACCTCTGCGGCTCGCTTGGCCCAGGCTTTCGAAGTCGGGCATTTCTGCTCGAAGTAATCCAGAACCTTCGGCATGTTTGCGGCCGAAATACCCTTTGGCGGCTGCTTCAGCAGCAAGTTCAGCCGGTCCATGAGGTCGCGATTGTCGGGCCAGGCACTGATGGCGTAGGGTGCGGGGTCGGCGGTGCGGGTTGCCATGTTCATGTCAGGCTCCTTTGTTCTCTGACTTGTCCAGCACATTCAGGAGAAAGGTGCGGAGTTGCCGGTCGAGAGTGCTGCGTTGTTGAATGAGGGTGCGCAGGTAAAGCGCTGCGGATAATTCGATCTGGCGCAGCATTCCGGCGGCTGTCTTGAGATTGCCGGCGGCGCAGATCACACCGTGACTTGCCATCAGATAGGCGTAGACATCGGGACGAATGGTCTTCGCAAAGGCCTTGGCCAACATGCCGGTGCCGGAGGGCCGGTACGGAACAAGCGCGATCTGTGGACCAAGCGAGGTGCGGTCGGCGCCGGGTGCCCAGGGCAGTTCTTCGTGCAGCAGCGCAACGGCGCTCGCAATCGGCTGGTGGGTGTGGATGCTGGCATGACGGGTGGGATGCGCCTGCAGCATGGCGGCATGCAGGGCCTTTTCCACCGTCGGCGTCTTTTCGCCATCGACGACCTTCTGTGTCGCGATGTCGAGGATCGGCACATCGGCCGCACCCATCGTGTAATAGTCCGTCGCCGATGGTGTGACGGCCATCAGCCTGTCATCCAGACGCACACCGATATTGCCGCCGGTTCCAGCGAAATAGCCGTGGTCCGAGAGATATCGGCACATATCGACGATCTCCTGGCGGACGGTTGTGAACCTAGTCATTCTTCCTGCCCTTCGAGCCGTTGAGTTTCTGATAGAGCGGAGCCAGCCTGCGGTGCAGTTCGGTGAAGATGCCGAAGCGTTCGTCATAAAAGCGCGTGGCGGCTGGCGAAGGCTCGTAGGTCCGCTCGATCTTCACATGGCGCACGGCTTCATCAAGCCGCATCAGGCCAAGCCCGTGGGCGCCGATGAAGGCCGCTCCGCGCGCATTTGCCTTCATCGGTTCGTGCGGCTGGCGAATGGGCACGTTCAGCACGTCCGCATAAATGCGGCACCAGGCGTTCGACAATGCGCCGCCGCCAATCATGGTGATGGCCTGCGGCCTGTGGCGCATGAACTTCTGGATCGGCTTCATCATCCATCGCGTGTTCAGCGCAACGCCTTCAAAGACGGCGCGAACGATGGTTTCGCGGTTATGGTCCATGCTGAGGTTGAAGATGCCCGCTCGCAGCGACTGGTCATCCACCGGGCATCGCTCGCCGAACAGCCATGGCAGATAGAGCGCGCCATCCGCGCCCATGGGCTGACGGGCGGCGATCTCGTCGAGCACGCGATAGGTATCGACGGACGGTTCCCCCCGCACCAGCCCGTCGTCGTGGAAGACGATGCGGTCCTTCAGGAAGGCGATGTTGTTTGCTCCACTCGATTGCAGTGCGACCATCAGGTAGCGGGAAGGAACGGCGCAAGGGATCGAGCCGATCTGGTCGAGCACGCTCGTGCGTTTGAACGGGACATGCGCGGCAATCCAGGATGAGGACCCGACATAGAGGTGGCAGTCGAAGTCGTCGATCGTGCCGGCTCCGATTGCAGCCGCTGTATTGTCGATCGCACCCGCCACCACGGGGGTCTTCGGTGAAAGGCCCAACGCCTCGGACACATCCGGCAGGATGGTGCCGATCACATCGGTGCAGCGTACGAGGTCCGGAAACTTGTCGCGGTCGATACCGCTGATGGCGATCAGGCTTTCGTCATAACGAATATCGTCCGGATCGCGGTTGTCCGTCACCCAGGAGGTCAGGATGGAATCCTGCGTGGCGCAGAAGCGACCGGTAAGACGAAGATTGAAGTAATCGAGGACGTTGAGGAACTTGTAGGTGCGCTGATAGATATCCGGAAACGCGTCACGGATGAGCAGCATGTGGCCTGCGGGATCCTTGCCGGAAAGGGCAGGGGCGCCGCCACACAGGCGAAGCCATTTCTGCAGCTTGATTGCATCGTAACCGGCAACCTTCAACGCGCCCCGCATCTCCTGCTTCAGGTGACGCGCGCCGCGCATGTCCAGCCACAGGATCGCATTCATCAGGCTCTCGCCATTGCGGTCGACAGGAACCGTGCCTTCGCCCTGTGTGGACGAGCATATCGCCACGATATCCGAACGCGACACGATGCCGAGGCCAAGAACCTCGCGGGCGGCCTCGATGAAGGCGGTCCACCAATCCTGTGGCCGCTGTTCCGCACCGATGCTGTCGACCACGATCAGTTGTACCGGGCGAAACGCCCAGGCAACCACGTTGCCGGTCAGCGATACCAGGCCGACCTTGCAGCCACTGGTTCCAAGATCGATGGAAAGTACATATTGCTCTTTTTGTGCCATGGCCCCTCAGCCAAGAATGGCCGATGGTTTTTCCGGCCTTTTTGCTTGGGGAAAGGATAGACCCCGGGGCAGTGCGTCATGAAGCGGTCAAGCTGTCCTATTGAGGGTCTATTCCGGCCAAATCGCCGAGAGATCGGTGCGCAGTGCGCCAGGGGTCGTGCCTGTCCATCGACGAAATGCACGGCGAAAATTGTGCGGGTCCGTAAAGCCGACGGCGAAGGCGATCTGCTCGACCGACATATGTGGATTGGCCAGAAGCTCCAGCGCCCTGTTTTTGCGCAGATCGTCGAGAAGGCCCTGAAAGGAAACGGCACTTTCCGCCAGCCGCCGCCTGAGCGTGCGCTCGCTCATGCCGAGAGCCTTGGCGACCTTCGAGATATTGATGCGCTCCTGCAGCTTCTGGCGCAGCACCCGCTCGACCGATTCCGTGATCTCCGCCGCCTCCCGGGAACGGGTCCGGTGATAGGCGATGAACTCGCACAGCTGTCGATGGCTGAAGGGGTCCGCGGTGGCCAGCGCACGTTTGTACAGCGCAGGATCGAACAGGAAGACGTTTTCGACGCAACCGAAACGGATTTCGCAATCGAAGACGTCGCGATAGGCACCGGCATGGACCGGTGCGGGATAGGCGAGCTCAATGCGCAACGGCTTGAAACCGTCCCCGACAAGGCCGATGCCGATGCTCATGAAGTTGGCGAAGGCCTCTTCGACCAGGAAGGTGTAGATGCTGGGTTCATGAAAGCGGCTGGCGGCGGTCACCGCAATGCCATCGCTGGTGACGCGCGTATCGAACTCCAGCATGCTGCCGGTGTCCTTCTGGAATTGCAGACCGAGCTTGACCGCCTCGCCGATCGTTGCGGCTGTCAGCATGGCATAACCGACCAGCCCCACCGAATTGATCTTCTGCCGACAGCCTGTTTCGAGACCAAGCGCCCGCCCCGGTGCCATCTGGAGTGCGCGCAGGATCGCCTCCCGACCCTGGCGGAACGACACGCGGCAGGCGGGGTCCTGAAGATCCTCCAGCGTCAGGCCCAGCCCGACCAGCAGCCGGCCCGCGTCAAGGCCGGAATCGCGTAGCGTCATCACCAGGCTTCTGAGCATGAAGGCCGGAATATTCGCAGCCATGTAGCGTGAATCGACCGGTTTCATTGGCTCTCCATACCTCTCCTGCGGTTGCTCTCCGGCGTGTCTTCGTTTTTTATCAAGACACATCGTCCCCTTGCGATCCGTCAAGGCAAAGGCGTGCAATGGCGTTCCGATTGGCCGGAAAAGACCCCAAACAGGCCCTGAAATCCCTTGTGGCTGCGGGGGCGCGTCATATTCTTGTCATTGCGACGGCGGCAGAAGGACCGGAATCGGCAACGCTGCGCGGCAACCCTGGGGGGCGACTGCAGTGATCTTGTGGATTCTGGGACTGAGCGCTGCTTATGCAGTGGCGTTGAACGGTACGATGGTGATGCCGGTGGTGGTGCTGGCGATGAGCAAGCTCGCCGGTTACGACGAGGGCCTGGCGACTGTGGTTGCCAGTGCGGAGCTTGCCGGCATTGCCCTATACGGACTCTTTCTTTCCAAGCTGGCAGCACGCTCCTGGCGCATCGTCGCAATGGCGGGTGCGCTCGCCGTCATCCTCGGCGAAGCCGCGAGCTTTTGGCAGCAGACCCCGCTTCTGTTGGCTTCGGCGCGCCTGGTCACCGGACTGGGCGAGGGGGCAATCTTCAGCGTCGTGGCGATGAGTCTCGCCTCGCTTGCCAATGCCGAACGGTTCTGGGGCGCGCTCAGTCTCATCGGAGGCACGACCATGGGACTATTGCTGTTTGCAGTTTCGATGATGCCGCATGCGGAAGCCGAGGCGCCGGTATTTCTGATGCTGACCCTGTTTGCCGCTCTGATGGCGCCCCTCTTCCTGCTGATTTCCAGACGCCCGGCACAAATGGCCGCCGCCACCGTGCATTCAAGGCTCGACCGTCCGAAGATGCTGCTCGCGATGGTCATCGTGTTCATGGTCTATGCGGTACAGGCCGGACAGTGGGCCATCTGCGGTTATGTCGGCGAGCGGGTCGGTCTGACCAATGCGGAGGTCGGCCTCTATCTCGCACTCTCCTCGCTGGCCGGCTTCCTCGGTGCCGTGGTGCCGTCGATGACGCATGACAAGGCGAAACGTCTTCCGCTCGTCATGCTGGGTTTTGTCGTCATGGCCGTGTCGATCTACTATCTCTTCAACGTGTTTTCGGCGGCGGTGTTCGTCAGCACGCAGATCCTGGTCAATATCGGCTTCTACATCGTCACGCCCTTTGTCACCGGCGTCTTGACGGAAAACGATCCGGACGGTTCGTTGATGTCACGTATTCTGGTGATCGCGATCGTCGGCGCAACACTCGGCACTGCCGTTGCCGGTCCGGTCTTTGCCTCGGCGGGGCCGGCAGCCTTTGCATGGGCGTGCCTGATGCCGCTGGTGGTGGCAGCCACCTGTGCCGTGCTAGTTTTCGGCCATCTTCATCGCGGCCTTCCGGCCGCGGCAAAAGCCGGTATCGCGGAGTAAACCATTGAGCGAAGACAGCCACATCGAATTCCTCCTGTCCGAGGCTCTTGCGAGGCAGCGCGCCGCATTCGAGGCGGACCCCCATCCGTCACTCGCCACACGCCGAGACCGGCTGGATCGGATCGGCCGCTTGCTGAAGGACCGGGGGCCAGAGATCTGCGCGGCGGTTTCGCGCGATTTCGGCCACCGGTCCGTGCATGAGACGACCATGCTCGAGATCGTACCGTTGATGGGCGCGCTCAGGCACACACGCTCCCACCTCAGGCGCTGGATGAAGCCGGAGCGGCGTGGGCGCTCCATCGAATTCCTGCAACTGAAGAACACGGTGCAATACCAGCCGCTTGGCGTCATCGGCGTGATGGTGCCCTGGAACTATCCAATCTTTCTGGCGCTCGGCCCGTTGATCGATATCCTCGCCGCCGGAAACCGGGCGATCATCAAACCGTCGGAACTGGTACCGCAGACCTCCGCCTTGCTGTCCACGCTGATCGGCGCGTATTTTGCGCCGGAAGAGGTAACGGTCCTCGAAGGTGGCGTGGATGTGGCCGCAGCCTTCAGCGCCCAGCCTTTCGATCATCTGGTCTTCACGGGTTCCACCGCCGTCGGCAGGAAGGTCATGGCGGCCGCAGCGGCCAACCTGACGCCGGTGACGCTGGAACTCGGCGGCAAATCGCCGACGATCGTCGCGCCGGATTACAGTCACTTCTCCGCTGCCCGCGACATCGTGTTCGGCAAGTTGATGAATGCCGGGCAGACCTGCATCGCGCCGGATTACGTTCTGGTCGAGAAAGGCCGTCTCGAGCAGTTCGTCAGCGCGCTTCAGGCCGAGATCGTTCGTTGTTATCCCAGCCAAAGCTCGGCCATGCACTATACCGGTATCGTCGGCGAGCGTGCCCACCGGCGGCTGGTTGACGGGCTTCAGGAATGCCACGATCGTGGTGTGCGACTGGTGACGGCCGACATAACCCTGCCGCAGGCGGGATTTGCCATTGCGCCCACGCTCGTGATCGACCCGCCCGCCGATTGCCGGCTGATGGAGGAGGAAATATTCGGCCCGATCCTGCCGATCATCCCCTACGACACCCTCGACGATGCCATTGCCTTCATTCGCGCCCGCCCACGTCCGCTGGCGCTCTATTTGTTCACCGGACGAAACGAGACCCGGCGCAAGGTGCTGGAAAACACCATTTCCGGCAACGTGACCGTCAATGGCACGCTGTTGCATGTGGCGCAGAACGATCTGCCGTTCGGTGGCGTGGGGCCGAGCGGCATCGGGGCCTATCACGGGTTTGACGGCTTCAAGCGGTTTTCGCATGCCCGCGGCATCGCAAGCGTCAGGATTTTCAATCCGGCGCGGCTTGCCATGCCGCCTTACGGTCGCCTGACGGGGTTTCTGGCGAGGTTCATGGGGCGCGGTTAACGGACCCAGCCGCGCAAGCAAGGGTCGTCCGCCGATTGACCGTTGCGCAAGCTGCCCAAAAGCAAGGTTATTGCCCCGCGCGTGATGGTGATTGACAAGCTTCGGTCCTATCTGCCGAGAAAGCCGAGCTGGTGCCGCGCGTCGAGCATTGCTCGCACAAGGGCTTGAACAACCTGGCCGAAAAGTCGCATCTGATGCTCCGGCGGTGAGAGCGACGAATGATGCGTTTCACGTCCGCACGGCAATGTCAGCGTTTCGTCTCAACTCACGGCCAGATCGCCAATCTCTTTCTTCTTCGCCGGACCTGACCACTGCAGATCATCGCCAGCTTCGCGCCAAAGCAATCAGCATCTGGCGGGAAATCGCTTTGAAGATTGACGGGTGAGATTCAGGCCGATGATACAGCCGCGTCGCAAACCCGGTTAAGGCGACGCCACCCTGCCTGCGCTTTGGCAGACTGTAGCGCGCGCTATCGCCTGAGCGACTGATCTATCCGCCTCCTTCGAGGCGGGGCAGCCTGTTTTGAGGGCCGCGCGATTTGGCGGCCTAGGGACGAGCGTAGACGCCCCGAACAAGACGAAGGAGGGATTTCTCCAGGCGATCCCAGGTCGCGGGATCGTTGGTTGGCAATCCGATGATCGTGTCTGCCTGTCTGCCGGCAAGTGCGATTTGGCTGATGGCGGCAATGAGGAGCGCGTTTATGGCGGGCGCATCCACATCCTCGGGGGGCTCAAGACCGCCGCGCACGCCTGCCATCCAGGCGCCATAGGCGCGTGCGCGCGATGCGGAAAGGGACTTTACGAAGCTTTCCGAGCCGGTGAGCTCCCAGAGCAGGGATTGCAGCGCGAGCGGTTCTGACCTCACGATATGAAGCAGCTGGAGGGCGAGCAACTCGATGAGCTCGCCATAATTCTCGACCGGCGTCTGCGGCAGGCCCGCCATCAGTTTTTCCTGCCACCATTGCGCCAGCCGCACGCCAAGCGCCTCGAGCAGTCCGTCCAGGCCGCCGTAATAACGATAGATCAGCTGCTTATCGACACCCGCTTCGCGCGCCACCGCATTGACGCCAAAACCGCCGGGGCCGGCTGCAATCAGGATCGCCTGCGCGGCCTCCAGGATCCGTGCCTCCGTCGCCGGCCGGTCGCGCATGCGCGCCGGTTCCTCGTCTGCATTGCGTGCTGCCACTCTCTTTCCCTTTCACGTCACCAGTCAGTGATATTTCAGCAAAAGCGGCGCGGCAAGACGGGGATCTACAAAATTCACCGACCGGTGACTTGACATGTCACCGGTCGGTGAATTATTGATATCACCAATCGGTGACAATGGTGGCGACGTAATGCACGGAGCTCCGGACGCCGACATGCGTATCGCTGATCGCTCCATGCCGGTGCGATGGACCGCATCGCGCATCATTGCCCCGTTCGTGCCTCCCTGATCGCCCTTATCTCCTTTACCGGAAGTGTCCCCATGACCCCGAAATCCATGCCAGTTCTTGGCCTGTCCACCATCGCGATCGCGATCGGCTTTAACCTTCCCTATGCCCAACTTGTGACGATCTTCGATTATCCCGACATCCTCCGGCGACCGGCCGGTGAGGTTCTGGCCCGTTTCACCGAGGGTGGTCAGTCCCTGATCCTGACATGGCATGCGTTTGCCTGGGCAGCGGTGTTGTTGGTGCCGCTGACGGTCGCGCTCGCCTTCACGGTCGAAAACCGGCTAACGTCGGAGCGACTGGCGCTTATGGCGGCGATTGCCGGGGCACTGTCCGGTGTCACCCAGGCCATGGGCTTATGGCGCTGGGTCTTCGTGATACCCGGCCTTGCGAACGCCCATGCGCGGGGCGATGCTGCGGCACGGGCAAGCGCCGAAGCCGCCTTCACGATCCTGAACAGTTATGGCGGTGTTGCCATCGGCGAGCATCTCGGCCAATGGCTGCTGGTCTTTTTTGTCCTTGCGATGTCTGCGCTCCAGTGGCGTCAGCGGCGCGTACTGTCCGGTGTGACGGGATTTGTCACCGCTGTTGCGATTGCCATCGGCACCACCGAAGGGCTGGCGCTGGCAATCGGGCAAGAAAGCGATCTCTATTCGCTCTTCACCATCGCCGGTTTCCTGGGCTTGACCCTCTGGCTGATCCTGATCGGCATTCGCCTGCTGCGGGCACAGCGCCGGACGGCAGCCGTTGCGACCGGAGTTTGAGACCGCTCATCGTCAGACGCACGACGAACATGCGTCTCAGATGGAGGAGCGCGGCCTCCGGTCCGCGCCGCGCACCTCACACGTGCTTTCTTTAGACCCGGACGGCGTCCGTATTCCATCCCTCCGGCAACGGGGAAGGCCGGTCGACCTGCGCATTTTCGATCGTGAGGCCGCTTACGCCCTTGGCGAAAATCGCCGGCATGCCGCCGGGATAATCGATCAGGCCGATGATCTTGCCATCCGGCCCGTAGCGCCAGGCATTCACGCGACCGGCGCTCTTGTCGCCGATCGGAAAACGGTCGAACCGGTCGTCGATCGTGGGGCGGATGTCGTAGCATCGACCAGTGCCCAGCGCGCCGGGTTCCTGCCTGATCATGATGTTGCGGAGCGTCACGTCGTGGATCGCGCCTTCGCGCTCGGAATAGAAATTAATCGCGCCTTCCATGCGGCCCGTAACGTCCTCGATGACGACATTACGGACGTCGCCTGCCGGAAATTCTTCCGGTCGCCGGTCGAGCAGCGTGATCGTTACCGCTTCCCCGGAGCCCCAGAAGCCCGCCGGCGTTTCGCTGCAATCGACGGAAATGCGCGCGAAGCGGATGTTTTCCACTACGCCGCCATCGCGCGAGAAGATGCCGAGGCCCCGGTTCGATTTCTCGATCCGGACATCCTCGAAGGTGATGTCGCGAAAGGCGGAGAAACTTTCGGTGCCGAGCTTGAGGGCACAGGACCGGCTTTCGATGATGCAGTCCGTGATGCGCACGTTTTCGCAAGGCCCGGTGAGGCTGCCATCCTCGCGACGGGTGGTCTTCAGCACGATGCCGTCGTCGGCCGTGCGGAAACTGCTGTTGCGAATGTCGACGTCGCGGCAGCCGTCGATCACGATGCCGTCTGTATTGGGCATGCGGCGGTTATTGTCGACCTGGACATTGCGGACGGAAATCGTCTCGCAGCCGGCAAAATGCATGGTCCACATGGGTGCATCGTCGATGCGCAGGCCTTCGATGCGGACATTCCTGCAGTCGTCCAGCACCAGAATGCGCGGCCGGTAGCGGGAGGCGACCAAAGTTCCCATGTCGCCGTCGTTGCCGTGGGAATAGGCGGTCGAGCCCTCGCAGAAGATGCGGCCTTCGCCGATCAGGGCAATGTTTTCCGCGCCACGCGCCGCCATCATTGCGCGATCGCTTTCCTCCGCCACGATGGCAACGGTCGTTGTCGCATAAAGCTCGTAACCCGGAAGGAAACGCAGTTCGGCGTCCTTCGCGATCTCGAGCGTCATGTTCGAGCGAAGCGTCAGGCCAGTGCAAAGATGCGTCCCGGCTTCGAGCCGAATGTGGATGGGGCCCTGCTGTGCGTCGATCAGCGCCTGTAACTTGTCCGTAATGGGTGCATCGCCTGCCGGGATGCGGATGGGGTGTGCCTGGGTCATTGTCACTTGCTCGGAGAGGGCTGTTCGAATTCAGGTGCGGGTCTGCAGAAGGGCGGCGATGTAGCCGTAGCAGAAGGCAAAGGCGACCTGCTGCTGGTTATCGCCGGACAGGGTCGGGGCGTGATCGGGCATGACCATGTATTTGTAGCCGGTATCGCGCAGCGCATCGATTACGGCCGGCATGTCCATATCGCCGTCGTCGGGGAAGCTCTCGCGGAAGGAATAACGCTTCCCGACAATGTTGCGGAAATGGATGTTCATGATCTTGCCGCGCTCGCCGAACCAGCGCGTGATTTCCGGCACGGTCGACACGTCGTCCACCATCTCGCCAAGCGTTCCGATGCAGAAGTTCAGCCCGTGGACAGGGCTTTCATGCATCTGCACGAAGCGCTTCATACCCTCGACGGAGCCGAGAACGCGGGTCACGCCCATGTAGCCGGGGGGCGTTGCCGGATCGTGCGGATGGCAGGCCAGGCGAACATTGACGGATTCGGCAACAGGCACGACACGGGCGAGGAAATAATCCACGCGTTCCCAGATCGTGTCCTCATCCAGCTTTCCGACGCCGATCGGAGCCGCTTCATCCGGATTGGCCAGATCAAGCCGGAAGGCCTCGGCCTGATAGCCGCCGCGGCCCGGTTCCATCGGCGTGCGCGGAATGCCGATATAGTTGAAATTGTAGCGGACCGAAGGAATGCCGGCGGCTGCGCAGTTTTCGATCAGCCGGCAGATGCCGTCGATCTGCCGGTCACGTTCCGGACCCGCCAGCATGATGTCCTTGCAGGGCACGTCTTCCCGGTCGACGCGTGTGGAGGGCATCGGCAACTGGGTCATGTCGAGAGTCAGGCCGAAGCTCTCGATCTTCTCACGGAAGGCTTCAAGCGTCGCGCGGTCCCAGCTCCGCCAATCACCGGAGGGCGTTGCCGAGACGTTGTTGACGCCCAGTTGCTTCATGACGCGGTAATCGTCGTCGTGACGGGCGGGGAGTTGGGTGCCGAGATACATGTCTATTCTCCTGAGGCGACAGCTGTGGTCGAATTAATCAGCGCGGATCGGTGCCGCCGGATGGGGCAGGCCAGTCGTCCGCGCAACGGAAGGTCGGTTCCGCAAGGCCCTGGTACGGAAGATCCTCGACAAGATAGACCGCGCCGCCAGGGCCAACGCCGCCGGCCTTCAGCGTGGTGATGAATGCGCTGCGAAGGTCCGGCCCGACAAAACAGATATTGGTCGGATTGGGGACATCGACGTGGATTTCCGCATCGATCCGCCCCTCAGGTGTCATCCGCACGATCCGCCCGGAATCGCTTGCGGCGATCCAGTAGCAGCCATCGGTATCGATGGCCGCGCCATCGGGGCGCCCGCCAAGGGCGGCCTGATCTGCAAACAGTCTGCCGTTGAATATACGCCCTGTATCCGCATCAAAGTCGTAGGCAAGAATATGCGGATTGGAGGGGTGCGAATCCGACACATACATGGTCCGGCTGTCCGGGCTCCAGGCGAGTCCGTTCTGCGAACGGAACTGGCCGCCACGGTCGGTGACGACGGCATGGCGGTCAATGCTGTGGAGCGAACCCCAGGCGTCCGGCGCACTCGTATCGGGCGCCATGGTTCCGGACCAGAAGCGGCCCTGCCGATCACAGGCGCCGTCGTTCATGCGCCACCCGCCTGTCAGCTGCGGGCCGAAACCGGCATCAAATTCCAGCCCGTCGGCGCCGATGGTCATGATGGCAAAGCCGCGCTCGGTGGAGGCGATGAACCGGCCGCTCGACACCAGTGCCATCGAGCCGACCTTCAGCGACAGTGCAAAACGCTCCATCTTTCCGTCGGACAGCGTGTAGCGATAGACCGCACCGCCCGGCGTGTCGACCCAGGTAACCTGGCCGGTCTTTGCGTCCCAGACCGGTGTTTCCGCGATCGTGCAGTCCGGCTCGGCAATCCTGTGGGCCTGATGCAGCAATGGGCCTGGCGTCTTCGTCACGGATCGGGGCTCCCGCATCACGTCGTTTGTGTCGTCGGCACCATGCGCCGCTCCGTCGCCTTGTCGAACAGAAGGATCTTTTCAGACGCGAGAGACAGCGAGATCTGCTCGCCGTTTGAATGCGTGCTGCGGCTTTTCGACGAAACGAGGATCTGGCCGACGGCGCTGTCACAGATGACGACCGTGTCCGAGCCGGTCGTCTCGACGGCATGAACGCGGGCATTCAGGAAACCGATGTGCGCGGTGGGTGCGACTTCCAGATATTCCGGCCGAATGCCGAGCAGGACATTCTTGCCATCGTGGCCCGCATAACCGGAGGGCAGGGGAATGCGCGTCGATCCATCGGCAAGAATGAGGGTGCCGGATGTCTCGTCGATCTTCGCCTCGAACATGTTGATGGCCGGCGAGCCGATGAAGGTCGCAACGAACACGCTGTCCGGGTAGTCGTAGAGAGACAGGGGCGTTCCGGCCTGTTCGACACGGCCATCGCGCAACACGACGATCTTTTCGCCCATGGTCATGGCTTCCACCTGGTCGTGCGTCACATAGACCGAGGTCGTGCGCCAGCGGTGATGGAGGTCGCGGATTTCGCCGCGAACCTGGCTGCGCAGTTTCGCATCAAGGTTGGAAAGGGGTTCATCGAACAGGAACACGGAGGGATTGCGCACGATCGCGCGGCCCATGGCCACACGCTGCCGCTGACCGCCGGACAGTTCTTTGGGCAGCCGGTCGAGAAGTTTCTCGAGACCCAGCATCTGCGCGGCCTCGTCCGTCTTCTTCTGGATTTCCTCCTTCGGACGACCGGCGAGACGCAGGGCAAAGCTCATGTTTTCCCGAACCGTCATCTGTGGATAGAGCGCGTAGCTCTGGAACACCATTGCGATGTCGCGGTCCTTCGGAGGCAGTTCGGTGACATCGCGTCCGCCGATGTGAATGCTGCCATCGGTGGCTGTTTCCAGTCCTGCGATCATCCGAAGCAGGGTCGACTTGCCCGAGCCGCTTGGCCCGATCAGGACGCAGAACTCGCCTTCGTTGATGTCGATCGAGACATCCTTGATAACGTCCACGGCTCCGAAGCTCTTGGATACGCCCTGTAGTGAAACGGCTCCCATGTCATTCCTCTTGAATTGCTGAGCGCGCGCGGCGCAATTATCCCTTGACGGCGCCGGCCATGATGCCGCGGTTGAACTGCCGCTGAAGCGCCAGATAGACGATGACGCTGGGCGCCATTGCCACCAGCGTGGCTGCCGTCAGAATGTTCGGTGTGATGGTGTCATCGACGCGCAGTGAGCCGAGTGCCACGGGCAGCGTCATCAGGTCCTTGTCGTTGACCGCGATGAGCGGCAGAAGATACTGGTCCCAGATCATGATGAAGCCGAAGATCGTCACGGTTCCGAGCGCCGGGCGCACCAGCGGCAGAATGACGTTGACGAAGACCTGCCACTCGTTTGCGCCGTCGATGCGCGCGGCTTCTTCGAGTTCCATCGGTACCGCCCGCATGAATTCCGTCAGCATGAAGATCGAGAAGGCCCAGCCCACCACGGGCAGGATCATCGCCAGATAGGTGTTGTAGATGGACATCCCGAGGATCGGGATTTCCTTCTGCATGACGAGATAGAGCGGAATGGCGATCACTTCTTCCGGCAGCATCAGCGTGCATAGAATGAAGAGGCTGACGACGGCCGCGCCACGGAACTTCTTGCGGGCCAGGGCATAAGCTGCCAGCGCGCTGACAGAGACCTGCAAGATCGTACCGAAAATCACGACAATGGTCGAGTTGAGCAGGTACTGCCACACCTTCATCTGGAAGATGGCGATGCGGAAGTTCTCGAGCGTCGGGCTTTGCGGGATCAGTGTCAGCTGGCCCGGTTTCAGACTGACGCCACTGAAGGCGGTGACAAGCGTCGCCCAGAAGGGGCCGACGAATGTGACGACGATGACGGCATAAAGAATGATCTTGGCGACGCGGGAAGAGAAAGACGATGTCATGGCGTTTTCCCTCAGACCGTGAACCGGGATTTGATCTTCATGTGCACCAAGGTCAGCGCCACCGTGAAGAGCAGAAGCAGCAGCGATACGGCGGATGCATAACCGTAATTCAGTTCCTCGAAGCCAACCTTGTAGACGTGCGTCATGATGGTGGCCGTCGATCCTGCGGGACCGCCGCCGGTGGTGGCGTAGACTTCCGCGAAGATACGGAACCCGCGGATGAAGGACAGCATCACCACCACGGAGATGGAAGGAATGATGCCGGGGATCGTGACGTGCCAGAACTTGCGCCAGGGGCTTGCCCCGTCCACGCTTGCCGCGTCGTAAAGTTCACGGTTGATGCCCACCAGTCCGGCGACAAAAATCACCATGTCGTAGGGTGCGCTTTTCCAGATGCTCATCAGGATCAGCACCCAGAGCGCCTGATCGGGATCGCTGAGGAAACCCTGCGGCGCCACGCCGAGAAAACCGAGTGTGGCGTTGATGATGCCGTAATCGGCGGAGTTGAAAAGGATCCGCCAGATTTCCGCGATGATCGCCACGCTGGTGATGGCGGGAAGGAAGATCGCCGTGCGGATGATGCGCAGGTGCCGTGCCGGCCCCTCGAGAAACAGCGCCAGGCAAAGGGCCGTGACGGAGGCTCCCAACGTCGCCACGATCACGTAGATGGTCGTGTGGAACACGGCCAGCCGCAGATCGGGATCGTCGAAAGCCTTGTAGAAATTATCGAGGCCGACCCACTCGCTGTCCGCATAAAACTGCACATTGTAGAACGACATGGAGAAGCCCGAAACCATCGGGTAGAACTTGAACCATGTGAAAATGACAAGCGCCGGAGCGAGGAACAGCCAGGGAATTATGGCCGTGCTGAGCGGTGTTTTCCTGGGACGGCGTTTGGGCAGGCGCTTGCCCCCTGCGGCGCCATTTGGAGCCGCCTGTGGTGTCGTGGTCATTTCCAACCTCGTGAACCGATGGAAGTCCGCGCGGCGCAGGACGTGCCGCGCGGGTGAGGTGCCTTACTTCGCGGAAGCCGACAGAGCCTTCTGGTTGCTCAGCTCTTTGGCGACCTGCTTGTTCAGCGTTTCCAGTTCCGCGGGGATATCCGCATCACACTTGGCCAGAACGCGGTTGAAGCCTTCCGCCGTGATCATGCGGATCGCGGTCCAGTTCGGAACGGCGGGCATGTAGTGGCTGTACTTGTCGAAGGTTTCCTTGAAGATCATCCAGCGCGGGTCGTTGCGAACGGCGTTGACATCGACCTTGGCGTTGACAGGCAAGCGCACGAGCGGCGTCTTGCCACTGCCTTCCGCCATGGCGATCTCCTGCCCCTTGGGCGAGATCACGAAGGCGAGGAACTTTTTCGCGGCTGCTTCATCCTTGGCGCCCTTCAGAAGATAGGCGCTCGTGCCTTCCGCAAGCGAGGCAATGCCGCCTGGACCCGCCGGCATCATCAACACTTCGACCTTGTCCTTGCCCGGCTCCGCATCGAGTTGCGGAATGTGGTACGGACCGGACATGAAGATGCCCGTTTGGCCGGAACGGAAGGTGGGTAGGGTGTCGCCGGTCGTGGCGTTGATAGCGCCCGGCTGGCTCAGCTTGTCGCAGATCATGCCTCGGACATAGGTGAGGGCAGCGGCCACCTGAGGCGTGTTGACCGTCGGCACGAAGCCGTCCGCTTCCTGCTTCACGAAGTCGCCACCCGCCTGCCAGATCAGGCTGCTCATGAACCAGCTGGTGTAACCACGCGTGGTCGAACCCGGAATGGCCATGCCGAACGTGTCGTCCTTGCCATTACCATCGGGGTCTTTTGTGGTGAACGCCTCGGCGAGCTTGCGGACATCTTCCCATGTCTTCGGCTCGGGCATGCCGAGCTTTTCGCGCCAATCCTTACGAACGAACATCGCGAATGATTGCGCTGACATCGGCACGGCGTAAAATTTGCCGTCATTGGCCTTCGCGCCATCCCATGCCGAAGCGACGACATCCTGGTTGCCAGTGATCGAGGCCGGATCAATGGACTGGAGGATACCCATCTGGCGCATTTGGCCCATGGCAGCGGTGTCATTCAAAACGATATCCGGCAGGGTTCGGCCAGCCGCCGCACGCGCAAGCCGCTGCTCGAAATCGATGCCCGTGTTGAAGGTTTCGACGGTGATGCCGGTGTCGGCCGTGAACGCATCGGTCAGTGCCTTCAAAACACTGATCGATTCGTCCGTCTGGCGCGACCAGACGCTGATCGATTCGGCCTTGGCGGTCAGCGTGGTTGCACAAAACATCGCGCAGCCAAGCATGAGAAGTGATCTGGTCTTCTTCAAGATGAATTCCTCCCTCAACGAGAGCCCCACAGGAGCCCTTTCGTTCAAACTCATCTGAAGAGTTAGTCCAACTTATATGACAATGCAAGGAGCGTGTTTGATCGTGATAGATGGTTTGTCGAAGTTTTGTTAGAACTTCGCGTCATCATGGCATTGGATTTGATGGCGCTCCACCTGTGATAACATTAGGATAAGCTAAACATGCCTCGGCTGCACAAGCCAGTACAGCACCCGTCTTGACCTGTCATACATATGCGTGACATGTAGCCCGACCGATCGAAGAGGGCCGTGGCCCGGACAATCTTGATCGCGATTCACAGCGGAGACTGGCATGAAACGTCTGTTGATCACGGGTGCTGGCGGAGGCATGGGCCGCGTCATGCGCGAGCGTCTTGCGACGCTTGCCGAGACATTGCGTCTTTCCGATGTCGCCCCCATGGAGGCGGCTGGCCCACGTGAGGAGGTGGTCTATTGCGACCTCGCAGATCGCGACGGCATGATGCGGCTGGTGGAAGGCTGTGACGGCATTGTTCATCTCGGCGGCATTTCCCGGGAAGACAGCTTTTCGCGGATCATGCAGGCCAACATTCTCGGGCTCTACAATCTGTATGAGGCAGCCCGCGCCCATGGAATGCCGCGCATCATTTTTGCCAGTTCCAACCATGTGGTGGGATTTTATCGGCAGGATCAGTTTATCGACACCCGCGCTCCCGCTCTGCCGGACACGCTTTATGGCGTCTCGAAGTGTTACGGCGAGGCGCTCGCCAAGATGTATTATCACAAGTTCGGGCTGGAGACCGCCATCGTCCGGATCGGCTCCTGTTTCGAAATGCCGCGGAGCCACCGGATGATGGCATCCTGGCTGTCCTACGCTGACTTCACCTCGCTGGTGGAGACGATCTTCAAGGCGCCGCGCGTCGGCTGCACGACCATCTGGGGCGTGTCGAACAATGATGCGCGGTGGTGGGATAATTCGGAAGCGAATTTCCTCGGTTGGCGGCCGAAAGATAATGCCGAAGACTACCGTCTGGCGATGGAGAGCAGCACCACGACGCCCGATCCCAATTCGGCGGATGCCATCTATCAGGGCGGGCCTTTCACCTCCTTCGGCATCAAGCCGGATTGAGCCCTGGAGAGAGAGCAAAATGGTCATCGTGCTTGAGGCGCACGCCTATCGGCTGACGATCGATCCCGATCATGGCGCGACCATTCTTACGGCCGACTGGCGCAAGCCGGATGGTGCGTGGATGCCCCTTCTTGCGCCTCTGGACGAGCCGAGCAAAGGCTTGTCCGCGGGCTGCTTCATCATGGCGCCCTTCGCCAACCGCATCCGGTCTGGCCGCTTTCCGTTCCAGAACCGGGAAATCGTGTTTGCGATGAACCGGCCGGATGCCGGCATGGCGTGCCACGGTGTTGCGCGTGATCTGTGCTGGAGCATTAGTGAAACGAGCGGCACGCATGCCGTACTGCAATGTGTTCATTCCGCGGATGACTATCCCTGGCAGTTCAGCCTGCGCTTTCGGATCGCCATTGCCGATCATGGTCTGGAACTGTCGCTCGACATGCAGAACCTCGCGGACGAGGCGTTTCCTTTCGGTGTCGGACTGCATCCCTATTTTCCACGACGACCGCAAACGACGGTCACCTTTTCCTCGCAGGGCACCTACCGCAAGGACCAATGGGGGCTGCCTTTGCCGCAGCTGGACGCGGAGACCGGCATCCTGTCCGGAGAACCGCTTCTGGTGGAAACCCATCTGGGGCTCGACGCCTGTTTTGTGGACTGGGCGCCTGCTTGGGCTCGGATCGACTGGCCGACCGAACGGGCAAGGCTCGACCTTGCGGCGGAAGGAGCCTTTCGTCATCTGCATCTTTTTGCGCCCGAAGCGCGTGAGGTCTTCTGTATCGAGCCGGTCAGCCACCTGCCGGACGCCGTGAACCGTCCGTCTCTGGCGGCCTCCGCAGCCATGCATGTGCTTGCCCCGCAGGAGACGCTTTCCGCGACGCTGAAACTCTCGATGTCGATGTTTTGACGGCCTGATTCGTCGAAGAGGGCGTCGCCAGATAGGGCGCTTCCTGTTCAATCGGCATACTCTCCTGTAAGTCACCAGGTCATGACGTTGCGAGGAGGCGCGTCGTTTGGGGAGGAGAGAGCGTTGTCACTGACTTTGCGACAGATCGAGGTGATCCGGGCGATCATGGTGGCCGGTACAATCGCCGGGGCGGCGAGACTGATGAATGTCGCACAGCCGGGTGTCAGCCGGACCGTCAAGCACATCGAGGGATCGCTCGGGATCAAGCTCTTCGTGAAAAAGGGCGGACGTTACGTTCCGACGGCGGAAGCCCGCGATGTGTTTGTCCAGATCGAGGAGGTCCACCGCAAGATCGATCAGTTGCAATTCTCGATCGCGCAACTGGAACGGGGTCGTGACGTGGAGCTGTCGCTCGGCTCTGTGCCCAGCATCGCCAATGTCATGGTGCCGCGGGCAGTCGCGAAGCTCTTCCAGCACTACCCGCAGATCAAGCTCAACTTCGAGATCCTGAAGATCGAGGAGGCCATCGATTACCTGCTGCTCAACAAGGGCGAGGTGGTGGTGATGAGCTATCGCCTCGATCATCCCTCCATCGTGTTCGAACCGCTGGCGCGCGGGCGGCTCGTCTGTATTGCGTCGCCGAACCATCCCATCGCGGCGCTGAAAAGCGTCTCTGCCCGTGAGATCATCAACTATCCCCTGATCGGCATTGATCCGAAGGACCCGTACGGCGCGATCATGGCCGACATCTTTGCCCGTCAGAACCTTCGATACGACATCGCGATCCGCGCCCGTTTCGGCACCACGGTCTGCCGTCTTGTCGAGCATAATCTGGGGATTGCGGTGCTCGATGCCTTCACGGTGGCGGAAATCAGTTCCGGCAGCCTTGCAATCATCCCCATCGAAGAGGAAACGACCTTCCAGACCTATGTCGCCTACCGCGCGGATGCGGCGCTTTCGAGCTATGCGGAGCGTTTTGTGAAGCTGCTGAGAAGCCTGATGGAGGACCATATGAACAGGCAGATGAACCATAACATTTTGGCATGATCCATGTTCAAATTGGTATTTGCGTTATGTCAAGGAATCGAAAACGATAGCAACACCTGCACAGCAGGATCTGTGGCATGCGGAGGAGGATCCGCAGTCACCTCAAACATCAAAGCCCGGGGGTACGGGAGGAGAACAATATGCTGAAGACACTCGTGGGGGCTTTCGCCCTCAGCATGGCTGCATCTTTCGCTATGGCAAATGATTTCCCCAAGCAGGATCTGCAGGGCGTGATCCAGTGGGGCGCGGGCGGCAGCACCGATCTGGTGATGCGTTCGGTTGCGCCGCACGTCGAAAAGGAACTCGGCCGCTCGATCGTGATGACCAACAAGACGGGCGGCGTCGGCGTGATTGCGACGCAGTTCGTCTCGACGCAGCCGGCCGACGGTTACACGCTGCTGATGAGCGCGGAAAACCCGCAGCTCTACAAGGTCATGGGACTGTCCAACCTCGATTATTCGAACTTCTATCCGGTCAACGTTCTGGCCCGCGGCGTACCGATCATCGTGGCAAACAAGGACGCCCCGTTCAACACGTTCAAGGAACTGGTTGACTACGTCCAGAAGAACCCGGGCAAGGTGCGCATGGGGTCCACCGGCCCCGGCGGTCTGCCGTCCGTCGTTGGTGCGATGCTCTCCAGCAAGCTCGACTTCAAAGTCACTGCCGTTCCCTTTGATGGTGACGGCCCGGCGCTCACCGCCATGCAGGGCGGCGCTGTGGAGTTCATGCCAGCCGTTCTCGGCGCTGCCGTCGAGCACGTAAAGGCTGGGCGCATCAAGGTTCTCGCCATCTTCGACAAGCAGGCAAGCCCGGTGTTGCCGGATGCCCGTCCGATCACGGCCGATTATCCGCAGTTCGAAAGCCTGCTGCCCTGGGGCCCGTTCTTCGGCGTCTTCGTCAAGTCGGAAACGCCGGATGACGTGAAGGCCAAGCTGGTTGCCGCTTTCAAGAAGGGCGCCAACAACGAAGCCTTCCAGAAGCTGCTCTCCGATCGTGGCTACGTCTCGATGAACATGTCCGGCGATGAGGCTAACAGCTTCCTGAAGAAGTGGCAGTCCACCACGTCGTGGATCGTTTACGACGCGGGCATGGGCAAGAAGTCGCCGGAAGAATTCGGTATTCCGAAGCCCTGATGGGGTTTGGACGCAACGGCCGGACAAAACGCCCGGCCGTTGCCATCTCTCATTGCGCATCAACCCGTTGATCGACGGTTCCGGGCAAGATGGATTTCTGCCCCGTAACCGCGGGAGCATCTCATGCAAGAACAGCCAACTGCACGCCGACCCGGCGAACTCGTCTTTACGCTCATTCTTCTTGTGGGCAGTCTTTTCCTTCTCTGGCAAGCCTATGGCATTTCAGGTTTCGCAGGGCTGAGCTCCGCCGGTGCCTTCCCGATGGCAATGTCTGCGATCATGGCCGTCTCGCTCGTCGTGATCCTGGCCACCGTGTTGCGCAGACCTGCCCCGGCAGCGGTTCTGGAACGCCTTCGCAAGGACATTCTGCCGGCGACGGTTGTGGTGTTCTGCGGGCTGATCCTCGTTTATTCCCTGGCGCTGGACTGGCTGGGTTTCATTCCCTCCTCCTTCCTGTTCCTGCTCGCGTCGATCACGTTCCTGCAGGGCGGGCGGTTCAAGCGCGCGCTTGGTCTGTCGCTGCTGTCCATCATCTGCGTGTACGTGGTGTTTCGTCTGGTGTTCCAGGTGGTGCTGCCCGAGGGCCTGATCCCGGAGCGCGCCATCATCGCCTGGATCCAATCTTTCTTTGCGGCGGGGAACTGATCTCGTGGAAGCCTTGACCTATCTTTTCTCGTCGTGGATCCAGCCGGATCTGCTGTTCCTGACGGCTCTCGGTGCCTTTGCCGGCATCTATATCGGCGCCATCCCCGGCCTCTCGGTCACCATGGCCGTGTCGATCCTGATTTCGTTTACCTTCAGCTGGGAGGTGAACCCTGCGCTTGCCCTGATGAACGGCATCTTCATGGGCGGCGTTTATGGCGGCTCCAGAACCGCGATCCTGCTCAACATTCCGGGCGCCCCGGCGGCAATCGCGACCAGCCTCGACGGTTATCCGATGGCGAAGAAGGGTGAAGCCGGACAGGCGATCGGCCTCTCCACGGTCATGTCCTTCATTGGTGGCCTGGTCGGCATCGTTGTCCTTGCCCTGGCTGCCCCGGCTATCAGCGAATTCGCCATCAAGTTCCAGCCACGCGATTACATGCTGATCGCCGTGATGGGCATCCTTCTCGTTGGCGCGCTCTCCGGCGAAAGCCTGGCAAAAGGTGTGTTCGCCGGTGCCTTCGGCATTCTGCTTGGCACCGTCGGCCTTGACCCGATGACGGCCGAACAGCGTTTCACCTTCGGCTCCGTCTCGCTGATGAACGGCATCTCCTCCATCGCGCTGATGATCGGAATGTTCGGTGTCTCCGAGGCGCTGCTCCAGCTCCATCACCTGAACGCCCAGGCGGTGAAGCAGAAGATCGACCGCATCGTGCCGCTGTGGGGTGATATCAAACGTCACCTGTCGTTGACGCTGCAGTCTTCCGGCATTGGCGTCATCATCGGCGCCCTTCCGGGGACGGGTGGAGATATTGCCGCGCTGATGGCCTATGACCACGCCAAGCGCATCACCAAGAACCCGGACGTGCCCTTCGGTGAAGGTGCCAAGGAAGGCCTGATCGCTCCGGAAAGCGCCAACAATGCCGCTGTCGGCGGCGCCTATATCCCGATGCTGACACTCGGCATTCCGGGTGATGCGGTCACTGCCGTCATCATCGGCGCACTGTTCATCCACGGCCTCAACCCGGGACCGCTGCTGCTCCTGGAAAAGCCGGACATGTTCTGGTTCACCGTCGGCAACCTGGTGTTGGCCGATATCTTCATGCTGATCTTCGGCCTCACCGGCATCCGCATCTTCACGAAGATCATCGAATGCCCGAAGGCCGTGCTGTTCCCGCTGATCCTGCTGCTCAGCGTCGTCGGCGCCTATTCGATCAACAACTCCGTTGCCGATGTCTGGTGGATGCTTGGCTTCGGTGTGTTCGGTTACTTCATGAAGCTCTACGGGTATCAGGTGGCGCCGGTCATCCTCGGCATCATCCTGAGCCGCCTGATGGACGACAACTGGCGCCGCGCCATTATCTCCGAGCGCGAGAGCCTGCCGGATTTTGTGCTCGGCATCCTCACAAGCCCGCTGTCGGCGACGCTTCTCGGCATCATCGTCTTCGTGCTGTTCACGCAGACACGCTGGTGGAAGCGCCGCTTCGGTGCGGCGCCGACGTCCCTCGATGCTGTCAAGTCCAACTGAGACAGGGATCTTAAGGATGAGTGGAACGACAATCCGTCTGGGCCTCATCGGCGACAACATCGCCGCGTCTCAGTCGCCCCGCCTGCATGAGATTGCGGGTCGTCTCTGCGGCCTGACTGTGACTTACGAGCGTCTGGTTCCGCCGCAGCGGAACCAGACCTTCGAAGAGGTTTTCGCCTTCTGCGGCGAGGAAGGTTTTGCCGGCATCAACGTGACCTATCCCTACAAGGAACGGGTCGTCGGCATGCTGGATGTGGCGGACCCCGCGATCCGCAAGATCGCGGCCTGCAATACGGTTCTTTTCGGGGCCGGCACGCCGCGCGGGTTCAATACGGATTTCACCGGCTTCGTGCATGGTTTCCGCACCGCCTTCGGTCGCGATGCGTCTCCGGGACGCGTTGCCATGATCGGCGCCGGCGGCGTGGGCAAGGCCGTTGCCTTCGGGCTTGCCGAGCTTGGTTGCCGCCATCTCCAGCTTTTCGATCGCGATCAGGCGCGGGCAGAAGGTCTGGCCTCGGCCGTACGCCAGGCCGTTCCCGATCTCACGGTCCAGGTGGCACCGTCCGCGGAAGAGGCGGTCATTGGTGTCGACGGACTGATCAATTGCACGCCGCTCGGCATGGTCGGTTATCCGGGATCTGCCGTGCCGCTCAGCGGTCTCGGCCAGGCGCGCTGGGCGTTCGATGCGGTCTACACACCGGTCGATACCGAGTTCCTGATCGCCGCCAAGGCGGCGGGTGTTTCGGTCATGAGCGGCTACGAGCTGTTTTTCTTCCAGGGCGTCGATGCCTTCCATCTATTCACCGGGCGGGATGTGGATCAGGCGGCCCTGCGGCAGGCACTGAAACAGGGTGAGGGAGTGAACGTGTGATGAAAACGTCGATCGCGACCGTCTCGATCAGCGGCGATCTTCCGGAAAAGCTGAATGCCATTGCCAAGGCGGGCTTCAGCGGGGTGGAGATCTTTGAAAACGACCTCCTGATCCACGACGCGTCGCCGGCCGACGTAAGGCGCATGGTCCATGACCACGGCCTTGAGATCTCGCTGTTCCAGCCGTTCCGCGATTTCGAGGGCATGCCGGAGCCACACCGCAGCCGTTGTTTCGACCGGGCGGAGCGCAAGTTCGACATCATGGAGCAGTTGGGAACGGACCTCATGCTGGTCTGCTCCAACGTATCCCCGGTATCGCTCGGCGGCATCGACCGGGCGGCAGCCGATTTCCGGGAGCTGGGAGAACGGGCTGCAAAGCGCGGCCTGCGCATCGGTTACGAGGCGCTCGCCTGGGGGCGTCACATCAATGACCATCGCGACGCCTGGGAGATCGTGCGCCGCGCCGATCATCCGAACATCGGCCTCATCCTCGACAGTTTCCACACACTGTCGCGCAAGATCGATCCCGAGAGCATCCGGTCGGTTCCCGGTGACAAGATTTTTTTCGTCCAGCTGGCCGATGCGCCGCAGATCGACATGGACCTGCTCTACTGGAGCCGGCACTTCCGCAACATGCCGGGCGAAGGCGATCTGCCGCTCGTCCGGTTCATGTCGGCAATCGCGGCCACCGGTTATGACGGGACGCTGTCGCTGGAGATCTTCAACGACCAGTTCCGCAGCGGATCGGCCCGCCTGATTGCCGAGGACGGCCATCGTTCGCTCCTCAACCTGATGGACGACGTCAAACGGGTCGAGCCCGATATCCGCCTCACGCTAGAGGCTGCTGCCCCGCGAGTTGCGGTCGAGACGGTTGAATTCGTCGAATTTGCAGCCTCGCCGGAGGACGCCGAAGACCTGGTGGCACTCCTGACGACGCTCGGTTTCGTTAAGGCCGGACAACACAAGAACCGCAAGGTCGATCTTTACCAGCAGGGGGAGATCCGCATCGTCATCAACACCGATCCGGACAGCATCGCGAGTTCCTCCTATTCCGTCCACGGCGTCAACGTCTATGCCTTCGGCTTGCGGGTGGCGGATGCCGGGCGCGCGGTCGAACGGGCCATTGCGATGGGAGCGGAAGCCTTTGCGGAGCCGCGCCGCCCGGGTGAGGCGGCTGTGCCTGCGGTGACCGCGAGCGGTGGCGAAATCATCTACTTCATCGACGGAAGCGACGCGCTCGACCAGATCTGGTCTAAGGAATTCGACCTTACTCCCACAGGCACGGCTGGCGCCGGCCTCACGCGCATCGATCATCTGGCCCAGACGACCCGTTACGATGAGATGCTGAGCCTTCTTCTGTTCTATACGGCGATCTTCGATGTCAGCCGGTCCGGCATGGTGGATGTCGCCGATCCTGGTGGTCTGGTGCGCAGCCAGGCAATTCATTCCGCCGATGGTCGGTTCCGCGTGACGATCAACGGGGCGGAAAGCCGCAAGACCTTTGCCGGCCATTTCCTGACGGAAGGTTTTGGCGCCGGCGTGCAGCATATCGCCTTCCAGACAAACGACATCTTTGCGACGGCAACAGCCCTCAAGGCGTGTGGTCTCGAGCCTCTGCCGATTTCCCGCAACTATTACGACGATCTGGAAGCCCGTTTCGGTCTGATGCCGGAGTTCGTCGATCGCCTGCGGGAGCTGAGCATTCTCTATGATCGCGACAATGACGGCGAATATTTCCAGCTTTACAGTCGCACCTTCGGCGAAGGATTCTTCTTCGAGATCATCGAGCGCCGCAATGGCTACAACGGGTATGGCGCCGCCAACGCGATCTTCCGCATAGCTGCCCAGCGGCGGCTTTCGAAGCCGACAGGCATGCCGCGGGTCTAGCAGCCGGATGCGGTGACGGACACGGCTAATGCCCGTCTCTGCCCGGAGCGGTGCCGAGCAGGCGGGCATGGCGACGCAGCCAGTCCTGCAGGTCCTGCTCGGCGCGCTCCAGCGTTGCCTGGTTCAACAACTTGCGCAGCAGTGCCTCGGTCACCGCGCGAGACCGGAAATTGTATTTCGCCTCCGCACCCGTCTCTGTTCGGTCGTAGACGCCAAGCTTCTCGTAGATCTGCTGCAGGCGGTTCTGCACGCTGCGCAGCGAGAGATTACGCCGGCTGGCGATCACCCGGTCCGTCAGACCGAGCGCAATATCGACCAGCACCTCGTATTCGCTTTCGGTAAAACCCTGCAGGCGGCCGATGCTTTTCTGCTGCATGCCGCGCACCTCGCGGTCGATCACGCATTGCGCCTCGATGAAGATCGAGCGCAGCGCCAGGCGAAGCCGTTCATCGGAGGCCGATTTCAGCACATAACCATAGGCGGCGCCGTCGGGCACGATGCGGGAGATACCCCGCACATTCGCCTCATCCGCATAGTTCGACCAAAAGAGAATGCGGGTTTCCGGCCGCTCGCGCCAGATCGTCCGTGCGGCCTCGATACCATTGCGCGGGCTCATTTGCAGATCCATCACGATCCGCTCGAACCGGTGCTCGCGGGCAAGCCGCTCTCCCATGCTGCCGTCCTCCGCCTCCGCCACGAGGTCACATTCCGGCAGTGCAGTCCGCACCGCTTCCGTCAGATAGGAGCGATGCAAGGGGTCGTCTTCAACGATGAGAACCTTCATCGGCTTGTCTCCTGCAGACTGAGCGGCAGTTTTACCCGAACGAACGTCTTGCCGGCGCGGCTGCCACAGGAAAAGCGGGCGCCGACCAGCCGGGCGCGTACGCGCATATTGTCGAGCCCGCTCCCGCCATGTCGTGCGGCCTTGCCCATTCCGACGCCGTTGTCGGCAATCTCCAGCGTGAGGGCGTCGCGATCGCGGCCAAAGGAGATGGCGATCTGGGAAGCCTGCGAATGGCGCACGGCATTGTTGATCGCCTCCTGAGCGATACGGAACAGCGTGATGGCGACGTTCGGGGAGAGATTGCCGCTTTCACCGCCCGTCTTGTCGCTCAGCGTCCAGGTCAGCGCCAGTCCACTGTCGCGGATCGACCGGTCGAGATGGTTTTCGATCGCATCCACCAGGCCGAAGAGCTGCAGCACTGAAGGCCGGGCCTGCTCGATGATCTGGCGCAGGTCCTGCATCGATTGTTGCAGGCTGCGAAACAGCGGCTCCAGTTCCTCGCCCGGCACATGCTCCATCATGCTCAGCCGCTCGAGCCGTTTGGCAAACCGTGTCAGGTCACCCAGTGTCTGGTCGTGCAGATCCATGCCGATACGTTGGCGCTCCACTTCCAGCACTTCAGTAAGTCGTGCCGCACCTTGTCGCAGCGCTTCCTCGCGCACGCGCGCGGCCGCTTCGACGATGGCGGATTGTTTGGCCTGTTCGGCCGCCCGGATCGCGAAGAAATAGGGGGCAAGAAGGTCGGCGATCGAACGGGCATGTTCGAGGTCCCGATCCTGATAGTCGTCGATAGTGAGGCTGGAGAAGGAGAGGGCACCAATCGTTTCTCCGTGCACCTTGAGTGCCACATGCAGGCGGCTTTTCAGTCCGTGTTCGCGGATGGGGTCGGAAAACGCCCCCTGGAAGTGGAAACGCGGATCCAGCAGGGCATTTGGCGTCAGATAATAATCGGTCTCGCCGATCAGCAGCCCTCGGATGGGACTGTGCTCGATGAGAGCCGGAGGCCGCTTGCTCCAGTCGGTTTCCAGCCCACTTTCGTAAGCGGTATGAAACGTACTTCCGGGCGTAATGATGCAGACATCCATGTGATCGTGCGGAATGATCAGCGCGATCTCCTTGGCGACAGCGCGGATGGCCGACCGGAAATCCAGCTGGCCGGCAAGCAGTCTGGCAATCGTCAGATACTGACGGAAGAGGGAGCCCGAGGCGTCCTCCAGCATGCTATCCTCCCGGCACGTCGTTTTCCCTCCCGGATGACGCGCCTCATCCTTTCCATTAAAGGTGTATGGCAGGCCTGTGTCCTGCGGGAAACCGCAATCGATCTGCGGAAACCCGCACTCACATTGCGCCAATGTGCCTGTACACTATTTCAGAATTCCATCATCATTGAACCCACTGGAGACTTACTCCAGGGGAGAAAGCGTCCGGAGCACACCGTTGAGGAGCGGTGCCGGAGGCGGCCGGCAGGACCGGCACCGAGGGAGAGAGACATGACCATGAAATTGATCCTTGCGGCAGCCACTGCCGCGATGCTGAGCACTGTCGCGTTCTCGGCACATGCCGAAACGTCATCCAAGAAGATCGCACTGTCGAACAACTATGCCGGCAATTCCTGGCGGCAGGCGATGCTGACAAGCTGGGACAAGGTGACGAAGGAAGCGGTGAAATCCGGCATCGTCGCCGCGGCCGATCCGTTCACCACGGCCGAAAACCAGGCGACCGAACAGGCCGCCCAGATCCAGAACATGATCCTGCAGGGTTATGATGCGATCGTCATCAATGCCGCATCGCCGACCGCGCTCAACGGTGCGGTGAAGGAAGCCTGCGATGCCGGCATCACCGTCGTCTCGTTCGATGGCATCGTGACCGAGCCCTGCGCCTGGCGCATCGCCGTCAACTTCAAGGAAATGGGCCGCAGCCAGGTCGAATACCTGTCGAAGAAGATGCCGAAGGGAGGCAATCTTCTGGAAATCCGCGGCCTTGCCGGCGTCTTCGTCGACGACGAGATTTCCGCGGGCATCCACGAGGGTGTGAAGCAGTTCCCGCAGTTCAAGATCGTCGGTTCCGTGCATGGTGACTGGGCACAGGATGTCGCCCAGCGTGCCGTTGCCGGCCTTCTGCCGAGTCTTCCCGAAATCGCGGCTGTCGTGACGCAGGGTGGCGACGGTTACGGCGCGGCACAGGCCTTCGAGGCAGCCAAACGCCCGACGCCGACCATCATCATGGGCAACCGTGAGGATGAACTGCAGTGGTGGAAGAAGCAGAAGGATGCCAACGGTTATGAGACCATGTCGGTCTCCATCGCCCCCGGTGTCTCGACGCTTGCCTTCTGGGTTGCCCAGCAGATCCTCGACGGCCAGCAGGTGAAGAAGGACCTGACCGTCCCGTTCCTGCGTATCGACCAGGACAATCTCGAAAAGAACCTGCAGACGACGCAGAAGGGCGGCGTGGCCAACGTCGAATATTCGCTGGACGACGCAAAGAAGGTCATCGCCTCGGCGAAATGAGCTGGCCTTCCCGTCCGCAACAGGGTGATGGCGCGAACCAAGCGCTCCTCCCGCAGTCCCATCCGGCCTCTGGTTGGCCGGGTGGGGCAGCCTCCCACCGATCATCCCGAACAGAAAACGGCAAGCGTGGAATGAGTGAAGTGTCGCAGACCGAAGCGGTGGTATCCATCCGCCAGGTGCGTGTCGAGTTCGGCGCGGTCAAGGCGCTGGATGGCGTCGATTTCGCGATCGGTCGAGGTGAGGCCGTGGGTCTCGTCGGTCATAACGGTGCCGGCAAGTCCACGATCGTCAATGTCATCAATGGCGGGCTTTCGCCGCATCAGGGCGAGATCCTCTACGAGGGCCGCACCGGCAGCGGCATTGCAACGGCCCGCGCGCATGGCGTGCGCTGTGTGTTCCAGGAACTGTCGCTCTGCCCCAACCTGACGGTGGTGGAGAATACGAGGCTGATGCATTCCGGCCTCTCTGGCCTCGGCTGGCGCCGTCGCGCCGCTAAGCTTATCCGTGACAGCCTCGATACGATTTTTCCCGGTCACGGCATCGACTGTTTCGCCGTGGTCGGATCGCTGTCGATTGCCGAACGCCAGATGGTGGAGATCGCCATCAACTTTCTGGGCGTCAGCGAACCGCCCAAACTTGTCATTCTCGATGAGCCGACATCGTCGCTGGATGCCGGGCTTGCCGAACAGTTGATGGCGCATGTGCGCCGTTTCGTGGCCGGTGGCGGCAGCGTTTTGTTGATTTCGCATATTCTCGGTGAAATCCTCTCCACCTCCAGCCGCATTGTGGTGATGAAGGACGGGCGCGTGGTCACTTCGCGACCGGCCGCCGAATTTTCCGTCCGGAGCCTCGTGGAGGCGATGGGAAGTGTGGTGAAGGAGACCACCCGCGCGGTGCGTGCCACGGCGCTGACGGCTGAAAAGGTTATCGACCTTCCTGCGGTCAAAGGCGCCGGCATTCCCTTTTATGCCCGCAAGGGAGAGATCGTCGGGCTCGCCGGCCTTGGCGGCCACGGCCAGACGACGACCCTGCTGCACCTGTTCGCCGAAAGCAGCAGCCGCTGGCTGCCGTCCACGGACAAGCAGATGGCCTTCGTCGCCGGCGACCGGGCCCTGAACGGCACGTTTCCGCTGTGGAGCATCCTGCGCAATCTGTCGATCGGCAACCTTGCCGCCTTCGCCCGCCGTGCCTCCATCGACCGAGACCGTGAGGCCGCGCATGGCGAGGACTGGAAGGCGAAAATGGGCATCCGCACGCCCGATATGAACAATCCCATCCTGTCGCTCTCCGGCGGCAACCAGCAGAAGGTGCTGTTTGCACGGGCGCTGGCGGGCGAGGCGCGCATCGTGCTGATGGATGACCCGATGCGCGGCGTCGATATCGGCACCAAACAGGAGGTCTACGCAACACTGCGGCGCGAGGCCGAGCAGGGCCGAACCTTCATCTGGTATTCGACGGAAATTGACGAAGTCCGGTTGTGCGACCGCGTCTACGTCTTCCGCGACGGGATCATCGTCGCCGAACTGGAGGGTGATGCGATCACCGAGGACAATATCCTGGCCACCTCCTTCTCCGGAGAAGCCGCATGAGAAAGACCATCTCCGGCTTTTTGCCGATCCTCATTCCGGCACTCTCGCTCGTCGTTCTACTGGCGGCCGTCTTCTATATGCAGCCACGGGCCATGAGTTATACCGGCCTCAACCTGCTTTTTAACCTGGCGGTTCCGATTGCGCTTGCCACCATCGCCCAGATGATCATCATGGCGGTGAACGATCTCGACCTGTCGATGGGAACCTTCGTCAGTTTTGCCGCCTGCGTGACCGCCGTCTACATGCCGCAGCAGCCGCTGGTGGCCTGTATGATCCTGCTTGCAGCGATTGGCGTCTACGCGGTGCTCGGCATCATCATCACGTTGCGCGACCTGCCTTCCATCGTTGTGACGCTCGGCATGAGTTTCGTCTGGGGCGGACTTGCGGTGTTGATCCTGCCGGCGCCGGGCGGGCAAGCGCCAGTCTGGCTGCGTGCCCTGATGATCGCCAAACCGCCGTTCGTGCCGATGGCGATCGTCGCCAGCGTGGTGATCGCGTTTCTCGCCCATCTCATCATCATGCGCAGTACCTTCGGTGTGCTGGTGCGTGGACTTGGCGGCAACAGCCGCTCGGTGGCGCGGGCCGGCTGGTCGGTGCTGGCCCTCAAGGGGGCGGCCTACGCGCTGGCCGCTGCCTTCGCTGTTCTCGCCGGCATGGCGCTCGTTGGTCTCACCACCTCGGCCGATGCCAATATCGCGCTGCGCTACACGCTGCTGTCGATTGCCGGCGTCATCCTCGGGGGCGGCGAATTCGTCGGCGGCCGCGTTTCGCCGATCGGGGCGGTGATCGGTGCGTTGACACTGACGTTGGCCGGCTCCTTCCTCTCCTTCCTGCGCATCTCGCCGGACTGGCAGATTGGCGCGCAGGGCGCCATCCTGATCATCGTTCTGGCCCTCCGGCTTGTCATCAACCGCAGCAGCCAGCAGGAGAAGGCATCGTGAACCGGTTGACCATGCTCTCGCGCAAACCCTGGATCTGGTCCTTCGTGGCGGCTGCCGCGATCTGGCTGGTGACGATCCTGTTTACCGGCGGCTCGAGCACTGCGAGCCTGTCGCAGGCGACGCTGACCTTTGCCGCCTTTTCCATCATCGTTGGGCTCGGCCAGATGCTGGTCATCACGCTGGGGCCTGGCAATGTCGATCTCTCTGTGCCGGCCACCATCACGCTTTCCGGTACTGTTGCGCTCAAACTGATGGACGGGCAGGACGGCATGATCCTCGTCGGCCTGCTGGTGTCGATCGCGATCGGTCTCGTCATCGGCATTCTGAATTACGCGCTCATCAAGTTCCTGCGCATCCCGCCGATCATCGCCACGCTCTCGATGAGCTTCCTCGTCCAATCGTGTGCCATCTGGTACAATCGCGGTCTGCGCGTGAAGCCGCCGGAAGCACTGGCGAGCTTCAGCACGTCGTCGACCTTCGGTCTGCCCAACACGGCGATCATTGCCCTCTTCTTGTCGCTCGGTGTCTGGTGGCTGCTCGATCGCTCCCTCTTCGGGCGGTGGATTTCCGCCATCGGCCAGAACGCTTTTGCCGCGCGCATGGCCGGCATCGCGGTGGATGGCTGCCGGCTCGCAACCTATGTGCTCTGCGCCGTGCTGGCCGCGATCTGCGGTTATCTGCTCGCAAGCTTTTCCGGCGGCGCCGCCCTCAATATGGGTGCGGAATATTTGCTGATGTCGATTGCGGTCGTCGTGATCGGCGGTTCAGCGGTCGCCGGCGGCAATTCCAACGTGCCGGGCATATGGGGCGCGTCGCTGTTCATGTTCCTGGTGGTCTCTATGTTGAACACCTATGGATTTGGCGCGGGCGTGCGGCTCATCATGACCGGCCTCATCATCATCTCGGTCATCGTGGCGGCGAGCCGCCCGACAGGATCGACGCGCTGAACCGGACGAAGACTTTTCAAGCCAATCGGATACTGCCATGACGCCTGCCCGCACCGGGATCTACGAAATCCACGATCCCCGCTTTCGCCATCTGATCATCGCCAGCGCCGGGCTGGACGAACTCTACAGCGAGTGCCGCTGGGCCGAGGGGCCGGTTTGGTTTGCCGACCTCGATTGCCTGGTGTTCAGCGACATTCCGAACGAGCGTCTGCTGCGCTACGTGCCTGGCGGCGGTGTGTCCACCTTTCGGGCCCCCTCGAACTTCGCCAACGGCAATACACGCGATCGCCAAGGCCGGCTGATCACCTGCGAGCATGGAACGCGGCGGGTGACGCGCACGGAAGTCGACGGACAGATCACGGTTCTCGCCGACCGGTTCGAGGGCAAGCGGCTTAATTCCCCCAATGACGTCGTGGTGAAATCCGATGGCAGCATCTGGTTCACCGATCCGACCTACGGCATCCTGTCGGATTATGAAGGTTACAGGTCCGAGCCGGAACTGCCGACGAAGAACGTGTTCCGCGTCGACCCCGGGAGCGGCGAGTTGACCGTGATGGTCGATGATTTCGGCCAGCCGAATGGCCTTGCCTTCTCTCCCGATGAAAACCTGCTCTACGTTGCGGATTCCGCCTCCAGCCATGACGAGACCTGGCCTAGCCATATCCGCGTTTTTGATGTGGAGGACGGCACACGCCTGGCCAATGGCCGGGTGTTTGCCGTGATCGACAAAGGCCTGCCCGATGGCTTTCGCGTTGATCTTGCCGGCAATGTCTGGACGAGCGCCGGCGACGGGGTTCACTGCTTTGCGCCCGATGGTATGCTGCTCGGCAAGATTCTGGTGCCGCAGACCGTTGCCAACCTTACCTTCGGCGGTCCGCGGCGAAATCGCCTGTTCATCACGGCGACAACATCGCTTTATGCCGTCTACCTGGCGACCACCGGTGCCCAGCGACCCTGAGCACACACATCTTCCTCAATGACTTGCGTGCCGTGCAATAAACCAAACAAAGCCGCCGACGGTCATCTGTAACCAATCAGATCACTTCAGATCAAATATGAGATCCATATCGTGGAACTCATATTTAGCCCGCTTTTTCTTTCCAATTCAGCGGTTTTGTGTTGTTTCAGACGAATTCAGTTGATATGAAATCTCAGGCTGAAAACGAAGATCCATATAGCGGATCTGATGGCGATGTTGAGGAGCATTGGCATCGGAACAATCCCAGGATCGGAAACGGATAGCAGCCATCGTTGCGAATGGGAGGGGAGGCCCGTCGACAATGACGACCACCAACGAGGTCCTTGTTCTGGACGGTGAGCTTCTGCATGCAGATGCACCCTCCGGTTCCCCTTTTATGAAGCCGATCGAATTCGTTGCCGCGATCCTGCTTGTGGTGATGATCGGTCTGCTGCTGCTGGGGGTCACGTCGCGCTACGCGCTACACCTTCCGATCGTCTGGATTGATGAAGCGGCATCCTTCAGCTTCCTGTGGTTCGCCATGCTGGGCTCGGCGATTGCGATCGACCGCAACGAGCACCTGCGCCTGACGCTGTTCCTGCACATGATGCCGGACCGCCTGATGGGTTACGTGAATGCGCTGGCGCTCGTCTTGGTCGCCACCTTCCTTGGCGCCTTGCTCGCCCCCTCGGTCGAATATGTCATGGAGGAATGGGCGGTCTCATCGGCAGCCCTGAATCTGCCGATGAGTTTCAGGGCGTCCGCCTTGCCCTTCGGCATCGTGCTGATGCTGCTGCTCGTTGTCGCCAACCTCTTTCGTACGTCGAACCTTCGTCATGTCGGGCTCGCGGTGCTGACGGTTGCGGTGGCCGGCGGTGCACTCTGGTTTCTCTCTCCGGTGCTCGAGCAGCTCGGCAATATCAACATCGCGATCTTTCTGTGTGGTTTTGCCGCGCTGTTTCTCGCTCTCGGTGTGCCGATCGCCTTCTGTTTCGGCTTGGCGGCCCTGTCCTTCCTTGTCTTCACCACCTGGGTCCCGCTGATCGTCATGGTCGGACGGGTCGACGAGGGGATGTCGGGCATCATCCTTCTGTCCGTGCCGATCTTTGTTCTCCTCGGTTGCGTGCTGGATGCGACCGGCATGGGCAAGGCGATCGTCGATCTCCTGTCCACCATGTTCGGCCATGTCCGTGCCGGCATGTCGTGGGTGCTCCTGGGCTCGCTGTTTCTCGTTTCCGGCATTTCCGGTTCCAAGGTGTCGGACATGGCAACGGTCGCGCCGGCGCTTTTCCCGGAAATGAAACGGCGCGGCCACAAGCCGAAGGAGATGATCGCGCTGTTGGCCACCGGTGCCGCCATGGCCGATACCGTCCCGCCCTCGATCGTGCTGATCGTTCTGGGTTCGGCGGCTGGCGTCTCCATTGCCGCTCTGTTCACCTCCGGCTTTCTCATCGCCATGGTGCTTTTGATCGTGCTGGCGGTTCTGGCCTGGATCAAGGCGCGGCACGAAAGCATGGACGGCGCGCTGAAGGCTTCCTGGTCGATGGCCGGCAAGGCGGCGCTTGTTGCCGCTCCTGCGCTGGTGCTTCCCTTCCTCATCCGCAGCCTCGTCGGCGGCGGGGTGGCCACGGCCACAGAAGTCTCGACCATTGCGGTGCTCTACGCCATGGTGATCGGCGCCGTGCTTTATGGCGGCATATCGCTGAAAAAACTCTACAGCATGCTGGTGGAAACGGCGGCGCTTTCGGGCTCGATCTTGATCATCCTCGGCACCGCATCCGCCATGGCCTGGAGCCTGACCCAGACCGGTTTTGCTTTCCAGCTCAGCAGCATGATCGCCGATCTGCCCGGCGGCTGGATGACCTATATGGTCGTGTCGATCCTGATCTTCATGCTGCTCGGCTGCGTGCTCGAAGGCCTGCCGGCAATCGTGCTTCTGGCGCCGATCATGTTCCCGATCGCCAAGGCGGTCGGCATCAACGACGTGCATTATGCGATGGTCGTCGTCGTGGCGATGAACATCGGCCTGATGGCGCCGCCGATCGGCGTCGGTTTCTACATCGCCTGCAAGATCGGCAATGTTTCGCCGGACGAAGCCATGGGCGCCATCTGGCCTTATCTGGCGGCCATGCTGGTCGGCCTGCTGATCATCGCCTTCGTGCCCGGACTGTCCACCATCCTGCTCTGAAAGGGTGAAAACACCCCGACCGGGTCCAATCGTAATCATGTTTTCTTTGGGAGGAGAAACGACAATGCCAATCACAAGACGTCATGTTCTGGCCGGTGCCGGATCGGCCGTGCTCACCACCGCCTTTATTTCGCGGGCTAAGGCCGCGGAATTCAACTATAAATACGCCAACAACCTGCCGGCCGCACACCCGATGAACCTGCGGGCCAAGGAAGCGGCCGATCTGATCGCCAAGGAGACCAATGGTCGGGTGGCGATCAACATTTTCCCGAGCAGCCAGCTGGGTGCCGATACCGACATGCTGAACCAGGTGCGTTCCGGCGGCGTTGAATTCTTCACGCTTTCGCCGCTCATCCTGTCGACGCTTGTGCCGAATGCCTCGATCAGCGGGATCGGTTTTGCCTTCCCGAATTACGATGCCGTGTGGAAGGCGATGGATGGCGAGCTTGGCAAATATGTGCGCGGCGAAATCGCCAAGCAGAACCTCGTTGCCATGGACACGATCTGGGACAACGGTTTCCGCCAGATCACCAGCGCCACCAAGCCGATCAAGACGCCGGCCGACCTGCAGAACTTCAAGATCCGCGTGCCCGTGAGCCCGCTCTGGACCTCGATGTTCAAGGCCTTCAAGTCGGCGCCTGCCAGCATCAACTTCGCCGAAGTCTATACCGCCCTGCAGACCGGTGTGGTGGACGGCCAGGAAAACCCGCTGGCCATCATCTCGACCGCCAAGCTCTTCGAGGTGCAGAAGTTTTGCTCGGTCACCAACCACATGTGGGACGGCTTCTGGTTCCTGGCGAATAAACGCGCCTGGGAACGCCTGCCGGAGGATCTGCGCGTCATCGTCGCCAAACATCTGAACGAGGCCGGTAAGAAGGAACGCGAGGACGTCGCCAAGCTCAACGCCACAGTGAAGGACGATCTGATCGCCAAGGGCATGACCTTCAACGATACCGATGCCAGCCTCTTCCGCGCCGCCCTGAAGGAGGCGGGTTTCTACGCCGAATGGAAGGGCAAGTATGGTGATGAAGCCTGGGCCATTCTCGAAAAGGCCGTTGGCTCCAGCCTCGGCTGAGGTTTCCAATGGGGGCAGGGCCTGACCCTGCTCCAACATCCTTTTAACACTGGTGGAGCCCGAACGTGGTTGGCAGGCTTGCAGGAAAACGCGCGATCGTCTTTGGCGCCGGCTCGTCCGGTCCCGGCTACGGGAACGGCAAGGCTGCCGCGATGGAATATGCCCGCGAGGGCGCTCACGTTGCCTGTGTCGACCTCTCGCCTGCCGCGGCCGAGGAAACGCATCAACTGATTGCGGACGAAGGATTGTCATCCATCGCGATCGCCGCCGATGTCACCCGCCAGGCCTCGGTTGATGAAGCCGTTCGGCAGGTGGCGCAGACCTTCGGTGGCATCGACATCCTGCACAACAATGTCGGCGTGACCCATATGGGCGGCCCGGTGGAACTCTCCGAGGAAAGCTTTCAGGCTTCCGTCGATCTCAACATCGGCTCCGTCTACCGCACGACCAAAGCGGTCCTTCCTTTGATGGAACAGCAACAGGCAGGCGCCATCATCAACATTTCCTCGCTCGCCGCCATCCGTTGGACCGGTTACCCGTATTTTGCCTATTACGCGATGAAAGCTGCGGTGAACCAGTCGACGGTCGCGATTGCCATGCAATATGCGAGGCGCGGCATCCGCGCCAACTGCATCCTGCCGGGTTTGATCGACACGCCGCTGATCTATAAACAAATCAGCGCGCAATATGCGTCCGCCGAAGAGATGGTGGCAGCGCGGAGCCGCTCCGTTCCGGTCGGTCACATGGGCGATGCCTTCGATATCGCCCGCGCCGCCGTCTTTCTCGCCTCGGACGAGGCAAAATTCATCACCGGTGTCTGCCTGCCGGTCGATGGCGGCCAGAGCTGCGCGATGGGAGGGTTCGCTTAAGATGACCTCCCCCAGCAAGGACGATGCAGAGCTGAAGGGTGCCCGTGCGGTGGATCGGGCGCTCTCCCTGTTATCCATGGTTGGCCGACATGCCGAGCGCGGCGCGGGCCTGACCGATCTGGTCGTCCAGAGTGGCTCTAACAAACCGACGGTGCGGCGGCTTTTGCTCGCCCTGATGCGGGCCGGCCTTGTCGACCAGGATGAACGGACACGGCGTTATTACCTTGGCGAAGAGGCCTATGTGCTGGGCACGCTGTCATCCCGCCGTTTCGGCCTCTTGCAGATGGCGCAGGACGGCTTGCGGCGGATCTCCCGCCGCACCGAGGATTCAAGTTTTCTCTCCGTGCGCCGCGATACGTTTTCGCTCTGCCTTTACCGCGAGGAGGGCACCTGGCCGGTGCGCACCCATGCGCTGCAGGCCGGCTTCGAACATCCGCTCGGCATCGGGGCAGGCTCTCTTGCCATGCTTTCCGCCCTGCCGGATCCGGAGATCGACCAGGTACTGGCGGCCAATGCCGATGTCATCGCTTCAAAATATCCGATGATCAACGAAGAGGATCTGCGGCGCGGCGTTGAGGAGACGAGAGCCAAGGGTTTTTCGCTCAATCCGGGCCTCATCCTTGCCAATTCCTGGGGCGTTGGGGTTGCCATCCGCAATCCGGACGGAAGCATCGCCGGGGCGCTCAGCATCGCCGCGATCGACAGTCGCGTGCGGCCTGAACGCCAGCCGGAACTCGCAGGCGTCTTGCGCGAAGAGGTGGATCGTATCGAGGCGCGTATCGGTGAAATGATGGCGAGCCGCTCGCCGTCGCGCGCCGAACCCGACCAACGCAAATCATTGAGGAGAGCAAGCCGATGAGCAAGGCACAGATCGTGGGATGGGCTCATTCGCCCTTCGGCAAATCCGCCCTGGAAAATACCGAGCAACTGATGGCCTCCGTCGTCGCTCCCGCCCTGGAGCATGCCGGCATCGGCGCGACGGAGATCGACGGCATCTTCGTCGGCGTGATGAACAACGGCTTTTCGAAACAGGATTTCCAGGCGGCGCTGGTGGCCATGGGCGATGAGCGGCTGACCTATACGCCGGCCGTGCGTTTTGAGAACGCCTGCGCAACCGGCTCGGCAGCCCTCTACAGCGCGATGGACTTCATTGAGGCGGGGCGGGGCCGGATCGCGCTGGTCGTTGGCGCCGAGAAGATGACGGCGCTTCCGACCGCCGAGGTGGGCGATATCCTGCTGTCGGCCTGCTACCGCGCAGAGGAAGGCGATATTCCCGGCGGTTTTGCCGGACAGTTCGGTCGCATCGCGCAGGCCTATTTCCAGCGGTATGGCGATTGCTCGGAAGAGCTGGCGATGATCGCAGCAAAAAACCACGAAAACGGCGTCGCCAATCCCTTTGCCCATATGCGCAAGGATTTCGGTTTTGATTTCTGCAACACTGTCTCCGACAAGAACCCTTACGTCGCCGCGCCGCTTCGCCGTACCGATTGTTCGCTGATCTCCGACGGCGCGGCGGCCCTGGTGCTGGCGGATGAAGAGATGGCGGCCACACTCTCACGCGCGATCGGCTTTCGGGGACGCAAACACGTCAACGACATTCTGGCGCTCAGCCGGCGTGACCCTCTCGCCTTCGAAGGGGCACGGCGCGCCTGGGCCGGCGCGCTCGATCTCGCGGGTGTCACGCTGAGTGACCTCTCCTTCGTCGAGACGCATGACTGCTTCACCATCGCCGAGCTCATCGAATACGAGGCCATGGGGCTGGCAAAACCCGGCGAGGGTCGGCATGTCATCCGCGACGGCGTGACGACGAAGTCTGGCTCGCTTCCGGTCAACCCATCCGGCGGGTTGAAGGCGAAAGGGCATCCCATCGGTGCAACGGGGGTTTCGATGCATGTGATGGCAGCGATGCAGCTGGCCGGGGAGGCTGGCGACATGCAGGTGCCGAAGGCCGAAATCGCCGGGGTCTTCAACATGGGCGGAACGGCGGTTGCCAATTACGTATCGATCATGGAGCGCATACGATGAGCGCCAGCGAACGGACCGCGCCGTCCGGCGGCGTTCTGCCCGCAACGACGCGGGTGATGAACCTGTCGCATTTCCTCACACAGGCCGCGCGGCGCCTGCCGCACGAGATAGGGTTCGTTTGGGGCGAGAAGCAGTGGACGTGGGCGGAGATGGAGACGCGCGTCGATGCCATGGCGGATGCGCTGGTCAGCCGGTTCGGCGTCCGCAAGGGCGATCGTATCCTCGTCCAGTCCTCGAACAACAATCAGATGTTCGAATCCATGTTCGCCTGTTTCCGTGTGGGCGCCGTGTGGGTGCCGACGAATTTTCGCCAGTCGCCGGATGAGGTGGCGTATCTGGCGGAGGCGAGTGGTGCGCGCGGCATGATCTGCCACCAAGGTTTTGCCGGCCATGCCGATGCCTGCCGTCGCGCCGCCAACCTTGATTTCACGATCGCTATCGGGGCTGCCGATTTCGGTCCCGACTATGACGCGATCGTGGAGGCGCACCTCGGTAAAAAGGCGGCAAGCCCGCCGATCTTCCGGGATGATCCGTGCTGGTTCTTTTTCACCTCCGGCACGACCGGGCGCCCCAAGGCGGCCGTACTGACGCATGGCCAGATGGCCTTCGTCATCACCAATCATCTCTGTGACCTGATGCCGGGCACCGGGCCGGCGGATGCTTCGATCGTTGTCGCGCCGCTCTCGCATGGGGCAGGTGTGCACCAGCTGGTGCAGGTGGCGCATGGGGTGAAAACCATCCTGCCGGCGGCGGAGAAGCTGGATGTCGCCGCCGTCTGGCAAGTGATCGAGCGCTGGAAGGTATCCAATCTCTTCACGGTGCCGACGATCCTGAAGATGCTGGTGGAGGACCCGGCCGTCGACCGGTTCGATCATTCCTCGCTGCGCTATGTAATCTACGCAGGCGCGCCGATGTATCGCGCCGACCAGAAACGGGCGCTGGCAAAACTGGGACCGGTTCTGGTGCAATATTTCGGCCTCGGCGAAGTGACCGGCAACATCACCGTTCTGCCGCCGGATCTGCACAGCGACGAGGACGGCCCGCAGACGCGTCTCGGAACCTGCGGGTATGACCGCACCGGCATGGAGGTGCAGATTCAGGACGAGGCGGGGCGCGAGGTGGATGCGGGCGTCACCGGCGAGATCTGCGTCATCGGTCCGGCCGTTTTTGCCGGCTATTACAACAACCCGGAGGCCAATGCGAAAGCGTTTCGCGACGGCTGGTTTCGCACGGGTGACCTAGGCCACCGCGATGAAAACGGCTTCATCTACATCACGGGGCGGGCCTCCGACATGTACATCTCCGGCGGCTCGAACATCTATCCGCGCGAGATCGAGGAGAAGATCCTCAGCCATCCAGACATCAGCGAAACGGCGGTGCTCGGCGTGCCGGATCCGGTCTGGGGCGAAGTCGGCATCGCCGTCTGCGTGGCGCGTGCAGGTGTGGCGGTCGACAGCATCGATCTCAGAACGTTCCTGGATGACAAGATCGCCCGCTACAAACTGCCAAAAGCCGTCATCTTCTGGGATGCCATGCCGAAATCGGCCTACGGCAAGATCACCAAGAAGATGATCCGGGAGGAACTGGAGCGGCGTGGCGAGATGCCGGTGTTCGGCGAGACGCAGCCGGCCTGATGGTCGCGGCGAGGCGAAGGGAGAGACCACGATGGACACGAAACGGGCCGTGGCGATTACCGGCGGCGCATCCGGCATCGGTTTTGCTACCGCAAACGTATTGCTAGAGCGCGGCTGGCATGTCTGGCTTCTCGATCTGAAGGCCGACGCGCTGGAGGACGCCTGCCGCACGCTTGCGCTTCCCTCCTCTTGTGGTCTCGTCTGTGATGTCTCCGACGAGGCTTCGGTCGAACAGGCGATGAGCCAGATCCTCAAGGCGGAACCGAGGCTCGCCGCCATCGTCAACAGCGCTGGCACCGGTGCCGACAAGCTTGCGGTCGAAACCAGCGTGGCCGAGTTCCGGCGGATTCTCGACATCAATCTGATCGGCAGTTTTGCCGTGGCCCGCGCCGCCGCCCGGCACTGGCTGGAGACGGGAGCAAAGGGTGCGATCGTCAACATCTCATCGGTCTCAGGCCTCTGCGGCAATCGCGGCCGAACCGCCTATGGCGCCTCCAAGGGCGGGGTCAACCTGATGACGCTGGTGATGGCCAATGAACTCGGCCATGCCGGCATTCGCGTCAATGCCGTCGCACCTGGCCCGATCGACACGCCACTGACGCGTGTGGTGCACACCGAAAACGTCCGGAACCAGTGGTTCCACCGGGTGCCGATGGAGCGCTACGGCACGTCGGAGGAAGTGGCGCGTGCGATCGCCTTTTTGATCTCCGAGGATGCCAGTTACGTCAACGGACAGATCCTGGCCGTCGATGGCGGCTTCGTCACCGCAGGTCTTGCCGTATGATGTCGGTCATGTCCCAGCCTCTGCCGCGCCACATCGTTCATCCCGGCCCCGTGACGCCGGAACGCATTCGGGCCGTCGCCTGCCACGTCCAGCCGGTCAGCCTCACGCTGTCCTCCGGATGCGACATCAATGGGGCGATCGCCCGCGCCTTCTCTGACCAGGGTTTTGAGGGCGGTTATGTGCGGTTGAAAAATGTGCCGATGCGCAGGCTGCATTATGTCATGCCGGCCGCGGCACCGGATGACAGTCATGCGGCCTGGTACAGCGAAACCCATGTCATGCATGATGCGGTGATCCTGGATGCCGGCCTGCATGCCGGCGAGCGGGACGGAAAGCCCTTCCTGCATTGCCATGGCACCTGGCGGGACGCGGACGGCCGGATCGGCATGGGCCACCTTCTGCCGTTCGAGGCGGAACTGCGCGACGAGATGACAGTCGAAGCGCTCGCCCTCGTCGGTGCACTTCTGGTCACCCGGCCGGATGCGGAGACGAATTTCCCCCTGTTTAATCCGGAGGCCCGACCTGCGGCACAGCACGGCGGCGGCACCCGCGCGATGCTGGCCACCGTCAGACCCAATACCGATCTCTGCCATGCGGCAGAGGAGATCTGCCGGAGCTTTTCCCTGCACGAGGCGAGCGTGCACGGCATCGGCAGCCTCGTTGGGGCGGAATATCAGGATGGCACCACACTGACGGCGCATGCGAGCGAACTTTACATCCAGGACGGCAAGGTCCTGCAGAAGAACAGCCAACACGAGGCCGCCATCGATATCGCCATGGTCGATCTGACCGGGCGCCACAGCCAGGGACTCCTCAAACGCGGGCTTAATCCCGTCTGCGTGACCGCCGAACTGCTGCTGGTCGCCCCGAGTTAGGTGCAGGTCGCCCAATCTGTGCCGGATGGCCTCAGTCACTGACGCTCAGCCGAAAGCGCGCTGCAATCGACGTGCCGTGCAGGATTGTTCGTTTCTGCCCACAGGTCACGCGTTCTGGACGTGGATATCGAGCAGTTCCTCGTAACACGAGGCGTTCGATGCCAGCACAGGATGGCCCTCGAGAAATTCCGGGCCGCTGCCGGGAAACGGCATGGTCACGCCGCCGGCTTCCGTGACGAGGCAGAAGCCCGCCATGCAATCCCAGGCGCGCATGTACGGCTCGTAATAGCCTACCAGGCGGCCGGCAGAGACATAGGCGAGCATCAAGGCACCCGACCCGTTGCGAATGAAATTGCCGCCCTTGTTCATGAGGCTGGCAATGATCTTGCCGATCCGGTCCGGTGTCACATAGGAATTGCTGCCGATGCCCGTCATCGCGTTCTTGAGGGTGCGGGAGGGATCCAGCCGAAGTGTCCTGTCGTTTAACGTTGCTCCGAACCCCTTGGCTGCGGCGAACAACTCGTTCGAGCAGGGCACATGGATGACACCAACGACAGGCTCGCCGTCCCTGACGATCGCGACGGAAACGCACCAGGTCGGCATTCCGTTGACAAAGGGTGCGGTGCCATCGATCGGGTCCACCACCCAGGTGAAGCCGGAAGAACCTTCCTGATGGCCGAACTCCTCCCCCAGAAAACCGTCCGAGGCATAAAGTTCAGCAACACGCTCCTTGAGAAAGATCTCGACATTGCGGTCGGCGATCGACACCACGTCCTGCAGGTCTCGCTTTGTCTCGATCACCAGTGTGTCGCGGCGATTGAAATAGTCGAGCGCCATGGCCCCGGCTTCCGCGGCGAGGGTTTTTGCAAGTGCAAAGCGCGCAGCAAGCGCGGTATCATTCGCAGTCATGTGCATGTTCCTTTTCGGCAGGCTCGATCAAGCGGCGATGATGGCGGTGCCGCGCGGCTTGAACGCTGTTGCGACATGCCTCAGCGGAATGCGCAGGATCTGCTGCGTGGTCAATGACAAAGAGTGTGCGGGTATCGGTTTCGACCTCGTCGTCCACATGCCAGCGCGGAAATGCGGTTTTATCTCCGGCTCAATGCCGGACTGGCTGTTCCACTCGCAAGATCGCCGGATCAAAGCGATAGAGCCGGAAGCGCTGGTTCAAACCGGTGGATGCCTTGCGGTTGGAAGGAGAGCGCGCCCTCCAACCCGGTCAGCCGGGCTGCCAACCAGAGGAGCGAGAGCCCCATTTCCGCGCCCTGTAGACCGGGGGCGTGTCCGAGCGCGAAAGGAAATCCGCGCCCCGTCTGCCACAGCGGACTGAATTTCAGGATGATTTCCTGCGCGATCTCTTCCGCTTCCCGTTGTCGGTGCGAGGTTTGTTTCCGGCAGAGCAGGAGGGGATGCACGGTGTCCAGCAGATTGCAGGCGGTGAGTGTGTTGCCGGAAAAACCGCCATGTTCGCGGTAATTCCGGATCACCGAGTCAATCACCTGCTGCGGATGGGGCAACGACAGCCCGAACTGGGCAAACGAACCCCGTGTCAGGCGATAAAAACCGTTGACCGGCTGCAGCAGGCCCTCCGCGTCGGTCGCGCCTCCCCAGAGGCCGCTCTGGCTGTCGCAGCGTGCGATCAGCCATCCGAACAGGGCGTGCCGGTTTTCGCCGCCGGCGAAGTAACGGCGGTTGACGTAGAGACCGGTCGCGATAGCATCGACCGTCGCGCCGCAGTGCCAGGCACGGCTTTGCCATGGCAGGTCATCGAGCCAGGTTACAAGTTCACCGGTGTTGAGGTCCTCGACAGCCCGGACGGGGTGAACCGGTGCCGCGCCGAGGCATTCCAGCGCGTAGGTGACGGCCAGCAGATTGTAGAGCGCCGTGGGATCGGCCCGCAACGGCGATCGGGGAGCAGTTCCGGGCTCGGGAAAGAGCCCGGTTTCCTCATCCTGCAGGGACTGGAGATTGGCGATCAGTCTTTCCCTGTCGCCCGCCGCATCGGGGTCGCCGAATGCCGCGGAGAGTTCGATCACGTCACAGAGATGCCGGAGCGTCGTGACGGGTTGGCCGCTGGCGTCGGGCGAGGTGAAGCTTTCACCCGATCGATACGAGGCGATCACATCCAGCCACTCGTGCCTTGCCATGGCATCCAGGTCCGTCAGTGCCTTTTCCGCCAGGGCGCGCTGCGACGAGGCGGCCGGCAGACGCGACTTCAACACCCGTGCCGGCACCCCGCCAGCAATGGCATAGGCGGGAATATCCTGTGAGACGACGGCACCCGCCGCAATGATCGCGCCGCGACCAATCCGGACACCATCCAGCACCACAGCATTCGCGCCGATCCAGACATCGTCCTCGATGGTGATGCCTTTGGAGGTCAAAGGCTGGCGGAAGATCGGCGTATCGAGGACGTCGAAGCCGTGATTGAAGCCGACAATGCTGACATGCGAGGCGATGCGAACGCCATTGCCCGTCTGCACCCGGCCCGAGATGCAGGTGTAGGGATTGACCGAGACGTTCTCCCCAAGCTCGATTTCACCCCGCAGGATGGAATGGCCGGCGATCCAGGACGAGCGGCCGACGGACAGCCGGCTCGTATGGATTTCGGCCTCTTCGGCAATAAAAACGTCCGGGCCGAAGCTTGCACCGGCATAGGTCTCCAAACGCCGTAGACGCGCCTGATGTGCGGGATCCTCGATATCTGCCGCCGTTCGTTCCCAGGTGAGGATGTTCAGCCGCCTGCGAAAAAGCTCGGCAATGGCGGCCCCGTCGTCTGTATCCTGCATGGATCACCTAAAGATCGAAGGCAGCAACACGTCGCCCCGACTGCCGGAAGAGGGTTTCGAGCGCGGCGAGATCCGGCGCTGTGGGAACAGTATCGAGAAAGGCCACCCCCGCTTCCATCTGCAAGGCGCAGATGGCGGAGGTGAGGGTTGTCACACCAATCGGGATTGTGCCGCGCAGTTGCGGAACCAGTGTCTTCGCATGCACGAGATTGGTGTTGGCGATCGCGAGTTGCGCATGGCCCTTTCGGATCGGCTGAGCCGATAGATCCACGATCGCGCTCGTGTCGGACTGGCCAAACCAGATGGCACGGTCCGGCGCCACCTCGGCGCGGTCCTTGTTGAAATCCGCACGCGCGATGGCGAAGCCACCCTCCATGGTCTGGAGCGGGCGGGGCGTCGAGATGCGATGCACACGCAGATGCCAGGGATTGGCCGGGATCAGCCAGGTTTCGACCGTCACGTCGGCCCAGGGCTTCCAACGGGAATAGAGGCTGTCATCGGCAATCAGCGCCTCCTCCAGCGTCTCCCGCATGCGAAAATGCACGCCGTCGTCAGAGAGGCCGAGCATGTTGTCGAAGCTTGCCGCCTCGAAATGCCGGTCATTGGCTTCGATGTTGAAACCGTAACGGGTCGAATAAGCGAATTTCGAGTATTTTTCGTGCGAACCGCGCATCTTGTCGTGCTCCTGGCCGGAGGCCAGCACGACGATATTGCCGGACGTGTGCATGGCCACCATGCCGGGCTTTTCGAGCGAGACGGCCTCCGCAAAGGTGGGCGCAGGCATTTCCTCTGCCTGCCAGAAGGGGTGATCCTCCGGCAGAGCCAGCGCCAGGAAGAACTTCAGCGCCCAGTAGGGCGAACCGGCGGAATTGTAGCTCTCGCTCATCAGCAGATTGGGATAACCGTAACCGACCGAAAGCACGCCGTCGCGATCGGCGATCGGAAGTTGCGACCAGTAGCGAATATGGCGCAGGTAATAGCCCTTGATCTCGCTCCAGGACAGCGCGTCGAGATCGGCAAAGGCAAGGGCTGCCCAGAAGCCGCCGGCGGCAAACCGGTAGGTCTGGCTGCGGCCGAAGGCGAGCGAGGCCCCATCCGGCCCGTACCAGTGGCGGATATCGGGGGCAAAGCGTTTCGCTCTGTCACGGATGCGCTCGCAACGCGCCTCATCGCCCTTGGCGAGAACCGCATAGATGAGGCCATAAAAATGCATGGCGAAGGGAATGTAGTGATCGACCCGCTTGACCGGTCCATCGCGATACCAGCCGTCGCCGATATCGAAAGCTTCCAACTCGTCGAGATAGGCAACTGTCTTCGCCCGGTCGAACGCGATGCCGATCCGCTCCAGGCCGAGATCGACCAGCACGCGGAAGAATTTCCAGTTGTTGTCGACGTAGTCCCGCTCCCGGGCTGCCAGCAGGTAGCGCGCCACGCGCTCCTTGGCCCCGGCATCCAGCGGATCCCACAAATGTTCGGGCACCATCGCGAGCGCGAAACCGATCGCGGCGAGTTCCACGAGGCGCTGGTTGCGGTCCGTCACATCGCCCCAGTATTCCGGATGGTCAGGATCGGTCCCGTTGGCGAGACCCCTGCGGTAGAGATCCCAGTGTGGAAAATCGCCGCCGCCGGCAGCAAAGGGAACGATGCCCCAGAGCGGCCGGGCAAACCCTTCGAGATCGGACGCCGCATGGTCGAAGATGGCACCGGCAGCACTCAGCCGCACGCGCGCACCGCCTTCGGAAAAATAGGGCAGCAGCGGCTGGAACAGATCGAGCAGCGCCTTCTGCAGATCGGACCTTGTCAACAGGGGGTTACCGTTCAGCGGGTTGGCGCGGGCGGGATCATACATGGCTGGAACTCGTGAATGTCATGAAATGAGACCGGCCGCGCGGAGAAACCGCGCGGCCAGATAGGCTAATGTCAGCGGATGGCTTTCACGCCGTCGTTCATGTCCTTCAAACCCTGCTCGATCGGGACATTGTCCGTCATGATCGCATCATGGGCGCGGTTCAGAACCACTTCGATCTTGGCTGCGTTCGGGTTCACGGCCATTTCGAGGTAGGACTTGCCGGCCTTCAGCGCCTTCCGGCTTGCCTCATCCTGCGGGAACCCGGGCAGCGCCGCGATCTTGGCGGCCACATCGTCGGAACGGATGGCCGGGATGGTTCCGGTCGCGGCAATGATCTTGGCGCCTTCCGGACCGGCGGCGAACTTGATGAAGTCGAGCGCTGCCTGTTTGTGGCCGGAATTAGCGTTGACCGAAAGACCGGCGAGCTGTGCCGCCGTCGTGCCGGCTGCAACGCCCTCAGGATGCGGGAAGCTGACGATGCCCCAGTTGGCGCTCTTCGATTCACCGCTCTTCACCTTGGCGATCTGGGTGCCGATGAACCAGGTGCCCATCGGCAGCATGCCGATCGTGCCGTTGAAGAACAGCGCCGAATAATGCGTGTTGGAGGTTTTCAGCGAAGCATAGGAGGGAATTGCCCCGCTCTTCTGCAGCGCCAGTGCGCGCTCGTACCACGGTTTCAGGAAATCATACTGGCCATCGACCAGCGTCTGTTTGCCATCCTGAATGCCGGGAAGCTGAACGGTGGAGCGCCAGGTGTGCAGCAGGGCGCCATAGATCTTGTTCGAGCCGAAACCGCCCTTCAGCTTTTCGGCAATGGCATCGAACTGTTTCCAGGTCATGTCATTGGTCGGGTAGGGCACGCCGGCCTTGTCGAAAATATCCTTGTTGTAATAGACGACCCAGAAATCCGAACGGAACGGCAGCGCATAGACCTTGTTGTCGATGGTCATCGCCTCGATGAGGCCGCCATAGGCCGACGCGTCGATCTTCTCGTCCTTGATGAAACCGTTGAGTTCGGTGATGTTGCCGGCCTTTACCAGCGTCGCATAACCCGGCACGTCCTTGATGGTGACGATGTCGATATCCTTCGAGCCGCCCGTCAGCTGGGTAGCGATCATCTGCGTGTAGTCCTGCGAACCGAGGTCCACATGCTCGAACTTTACATTCGGATGTTTGGCCTGATAGGCCTCAATCAGCGGCTTGTAATAGGCCACCTTGTCCCAGTCCCAGAGCGCCCATTTCAGCGTCACCGGCTCGGACGATTGTGCAAAGGCCGCGCCTCCCAGCGAAGCGGTGATCGTCAATCCGGCCGCTGTGGCCAAAATGGTCTTCGACATGTAGTTCAGTGTCATATCCGTTCTCCTTCCCTTGAACGTTTCTGATGGCATGCGCGAAAAGTCGCGCTGCCCTTTCAAATTTCCCGGTCCTGCAAAGCCTCCCCGGACGGCGCGAGAACCTGCACCACCGCCCCCTGTGCGCCGAACGCCACGGCGAACATTCCGAATGAAAAATTGACCATCGCCGGCATGAAGACGGAGACGGGGTAGAAGAGGACATGCGCCAGCCAAAGCAAAGCGACGACGGCAAGCGAGGCCAGCGCAGGCAAAGGATGCATCAGCGCGGCGAGCGCTGCCTGCCGGAGCGCGGTGCGGATGGAGCCGCGGCCCGTGACGCTCACCATCACGAAATAGCTGCTCGCAATGGCCACGAAGACGGTGGCAACCAGGCAGACGGTCAGCGGCAGGGTGTAGATCAGGGCATCCCGTGTATAGGTACCGTAGGTGATGATCGCATAGGCGCCGGCCGAGATGGTACCGGCGGTGATGATCGCCCAGAGGCTTGCTCGCAACGCATGGGCGCGCATCGCCTCCAGAAAATCCCGCAGCAGATAGACATTACGGTCCGCGACGATCAGCCGGCAGACATGTGCCATGCCGAAGAGAGCTGCCGGCAGCGTCACCAGAGGCAGGCTCGCCAGCAGAAAAAGAAGGTTCAGCTTGACCAGTTCCCACCCTTCGCGGCGGAGAATGTCTGCGATCAGCGCAAGACCGGTCTTCTTCGGCGCATCCTTGGGGATGCCCTTTCCTTCCTTCGTCCAGAATGCCTCCAGCCACTGCATGGCGCGTCTCCGCAAGCCGGTTAATAGAGGATCGACCGTTCTGTCGTCGGGTCGAACAGTTGCGCATTGGTCATGTCGGCGGTCAGCGTCACTGCGTCGCCGATCCGCGGTCTGAAGCGCGGCGAGACGCGGGCGATGAGCGAGCGTTCGCCGGCAATCAGGTTGAGGTGGATTTCCGAGCCCATCGGTTCGGCGAGTTCCACTACAGCGTTGAAGGCGCCGGTATTGGCTGGGTCGATGTCGCCGGGTGTCAGTTCATGGAAGTTTTCCGGGCGGATGCCGAGCATGACGGGACGCCCCTCGTAAGGCACAATCCGGCTCTGGTCGAAGCTCTGCGGCAGTGGCAGAACCTGGCCGTCGACAACGGCGAGGAAGCGGCCGTCCTCACGGCGGATCGTCGCCGGCAAAAGGTTCATCTGCGGCGCACCGATGAAACCGGCGACGAACATATTGACCGGCCGGTCATAGAGGTTCTGCGGCGTATCCACCTGCTGGATATGGCCGTCCTTCATCACGACGATACGGTCGGCCATGGTCATGGCCTCCACCTGGTCGTGTGTTACGTAGATGAAGGTGGCGTCGAGGCGCTTGTGCAGCTTGGTGATTTCCGCGCGCATCGTGCCGCGCAGCTTGGCATCCAGGTTGGAGAGCGGTTCGTCGAGCAGGAAGACGGCCGGATTGCGGACCATGGCGCGGCCGAGCGCCACGCGCTGGCGTTGCCCGCCGGACAAGGCCTTCGGCTTGCGGTTCAAAAGATGCGTGATGTCGAGGATCTTGGCTGCTTCCTGCACCTTGGCGTCGATGATCTCGCGCGAGGCTTTGCGCAGTTGCAGGCCGAAGGCCATGTTCTTGTAGACCGTCATATGTGGATAGAGCGCATAGTTCTGGAAGACCATGGCAATGTCGCGGTCCTTGGACGGCACGTCGTTCATCAGGTCGTTACCGATGATCAGTTCGCCGCCGGAGATCTCTTCCAGGCCGGCGATCATGCGCAGCGTCGTGGATTTGCCGCAGCCGGAGGGCCCAACCAGGATGATGAATTCCTTGTCGGCGATCTCCAGGTCGATATCGTGCACCACGGTCAGCGCGCCGAAGGTCTTGTTCAGTTTTTTCAGCGAGATGCTGGCCATAAAGTCCTCACGCAATCACCAGTAGGAAGACCAGTTGCGCGAGAGGCGCGTCAGGGCTTCCATGTAATAATAATCCCCCCAGGACACGCACTCATCGACGCCTTCGCCGCGGCAGGTGTTGTGCGGGGTCTTCTTCGAATAGGTGCCGTGCAGCACAAGTCCGTTGGAAACGGTCGGGTCTTTCACGGCGTAGCGGTCCGTCAGGCTCTTCATCATCCGCCGGGCAAGGTCGCGGTAGCGCGCGGCGTCGTCCGTCTCCACCAGTTCGGCCATTTCCAAGAGCCCACAGGCGACGATGGAGGCCGACGAACTGTCGCGCGGTTCGTCGGAGCCTTCGGTGAAGATGAGGTCCCAATAGGGCACGAGGTCTGAAGGCAGTCGGTTCAGGTAGAAGCCGAGCAGCCGTTCGAAGGCCTCGCGATAGGCGGGCAGGCGTTCGTAACGATAGGACAATGCCATGCCGGCAATGCCCCAGGCCTGGCCGCGCGCCCAGAAACTGTCGTCGCTGTAACCCTGCTTGGTGGCACCGCGCACCGGCGCGCCCGTTTCCGGGTCCATATAGAAGGTATGATAGGTCGAGTCGTCGGGCCGAACTGAATGGGCGAGCGTGGTTCGCGCATGGGTGAGGGCGATCTCGCGGTATTTTTCGTCGCCGGTTTCGCGCGTCGCCCAGTAGAGGAGCGGCAGGTTCAGCAGGCAGTCGATGATGTAGCGGTATTCGTTCGGATTGCCCTTGCGGCCCCAGGCCTGAATGAAACCGCCGACCGGCTGGTAACGCTCGATCAATTGATCGGCCGCCAGCAGTGCCGCCTTGCGCCCGTCCTCATCGCCCACCAGTTTCCAGGCGGCGATGCAGGAGGGCGAATAGAGAAAGCCCATATCGTGATGGTCGGTCTCGATGCGATGTTCGATCCGATGCAGGAAACTCTGCACCTGGATCTGCGCCGCATAGCGGAACAGCTTCTCGCCGGTATGCTCGAAAGCCAGCCAGATCTCGCCCGGCCAGAAGCCCGCCGTCCACTGGTCGTTGGGAACCGCCGGATAAAGATTGCCGACGCTCGAATGGTTCTGCGCCGAATAGGTGAAGGTCGGCAAGTTTCGACGCACCTGCGCGACGGCGACGTCGAGGGCCGCTTGCACCTCATCATCGGTGATCGGCTGCGGGGCGAGTTTCGACACGGCATTCATGGCATCAACCCTTCAGGCCCGACGAAGCGACACCTTCGACAAAGAAGCGTTGCAGCGCCAGGAAGACGACGAGGACGGGAATGAGCGCCACGACGGAAGCCGCCATGATCAGCCCGTATTCGGCGGAATATTGCGAAATGAACATGCGAAGCCCGATCTGGATGGTCTTCAGCTCCGTCTTCGTCAGATAGATCATCGGCCCGAGGAAATCGTTCCAGGTGGTGACGAAGGTAAAGATGGTGAGGGTCGAGAGCGCCGGTTTCGACAAGGGCAGCATGATCTTTGCCCAGATCTGGTATTCGTTCATGCCATCGATGCGCGCCGCTTCGCAGAGTTCGGTCGGGATCGACATGTAGAACTGCCGCATCAGGAACACGCCGAAGGCGGTGAAGGCCTGCAGGCAGATCAGCGCCAGGTGCGTGTTGTTCAGCCCGAACTCGCGCATCAGCAGGAACTGCGGGACCATGTAGACCTGCCAGGGCATGGCGATCGTCGCGATATAGCCGAGGAACAGCGTGTTCTTGTAGGGAAAGTGCAGCTTGGCGAAGGCGTAGGCCGCAAAACTCGAGGTCAGCAGCTGCAGCAGGGTGACGATGATCGTGAGCTTCGACGTGTTGTAGATGAACAGCGCCAGCGGGATCTTCGTCCAGATGTCCACGTAGTTCTGCCAGCGCGGCTGCGCGGGGATCCACTCGATCGGGAAGGCGAAGACGTCGCGGTCGAGCTTCAGCGAGGCCGACAGCATCCAGGCGAACGGCAGCAGCATGATGACGGTGACGACGATGACGGTCAGATAAACGGCAATCGTCGCGGGTTTGATCTTCTTTCCGGCAATTCTCATCGGCTCAATCCTCCCGCTGGCGGCGGAACTGGACGACAGTCACGACCAGGACCAGAAGGAAAAGGACGAGCGCGATCATGCTGGAGTAACCGAGATCCCAGGAAATGAAGGCCTCGTTATAGATGTGGTAGACAAGCACGAGCGTCGACGTTCCGGGCCCGCCCTGGGTGATCATGTAGACCTGATCGAACACCTTGAACGACTGGATGGTCAGCATCACGGTGACGAAAAAGGTGGTGGGTGCCAACTGCGGCAGCGTTACGTGGATGAACTTTTGCCAGGCATTGGCACCATCGAGGCCCGCCGCCTCGTAAAGCTCCGAATTGATGCCCTGCAGGCCGGCGAGGTAGATCACCATGTAGTAACCCATGCTCTTCCAGATGCCGAACAGGATCACGGTGACCATCGCCCAGTGCCGGTCGGCCGCCCAGCCGGGCAGATCTTCCGGCGGAATGCCGATCGTGTAGAGCAGCATGTTGACCGGCCCCATCTCGGGGTTGAACACCATGTTCCAGACCACTGCGACGGCCACCAGCGAGGCGACATACGGGAAGAACATGGCCGTGCGGAAAAAGTCGCGGCCGAAAATCTTCTGGTTCAGCAGGATGGCGAGACCGAGCGCGCAGGCGAGCGTCAGCGGAACGGACACCGCCGTATAGACGATCGTGTTCCAGAAGGCGTCGATGAAGGCGCGGTCTTCGAACAGCCGCCAGAAATTGTCGAGGCCGGCAAACTCGATCGGGTTCGAGCCGTCCCAATGCATGAAGGCCAGAGCAAAGGCGAACAGGATCGGGCCGAGCGTGAAGACGGCGAATCCGAGAAAATTCGGCGCAATGAAGGAATAGGCGATCAGCGCGTTCTCGATCCGCCGCCTGCGTCGCGTAACGACTCGCACCTTCCGTCTTGTCTTGGCGTCTGTCCGGTTGTCTGACAGAGCTGGATTGGCAAGCGTCACCAGCTTTCCTCCCGGCTTCGGTGGTGTTCCGAAGTCCTCGCATGGCTGCATAATGCAGAGCGCTCCGCCGTGGCGGCCGCCCTGTCTCCCGATGACTGCATAGCATATCCGCGTCATTGGTCAAACAACTTATACTGCAGTCCGACAAATTTGCTGGATTGGAGAAAATAGGTATGATAGGACCGCAATCGTCACGCCGGAGGAGAGGACGTGTTTACCGAGCGCATTGCCGAATTTCGAGGCCCTCTGGGAGATTTCAGGCCGGATCGACTGTCCGGCGCCATGGGTGTTTCACTCCCGCAGGCGGGCTGGATCACCGAACAGCTGGTTGCTGCGGGCGAAGCGGCAGCCTCTTCCGCCTGGCCGCAGATCCGGGCCTTTGATTATCGGGAATACGGCATCAATGGCAACCGTTCGCGTTTCGAGGCGCTCTATTTTCGTCGCCGGCTGATGCTGAATGATCTTGTGCTTGCCGAATGGGTGGAAGGCCAGGGCCGCTTCCTTGATGCGATCATCGACGGCCTCATGCTGATCTGCGAGGAAAGCGGTTGGCAACTGCCGGCCCACAATGCCTATGAACGCGGCGGCAAGCGGCAGTCGCTGCCGGATCCGGACGACCCGGTCATCGATCTCTTCGCGGCGGAGACGGCGGCCATTCTCTCGACTGCGCTTTACCTGATGCGCAGCCGGCTTGATGCGATCGACCCTGCCGTGGCGCAAAGGGTGGCGCGCGAGATCGACCGGCGGATCTTCAAACCCTATCTCGTGCGTCATTTCTGGTGGATGGGCCATGGTGACGAGCGGATGAACAACTGGACGGCCTGGATCACCCAGAATGTCCTGTTGAGCGCGTTCACGCTGCCCACCTCCTTGCCGCTGCGCCGGGCGGTTCTGCCAAAGGCCCTGAAGAGCCTGGACGCCTTTTTGAAGGATTATGCCGAAGACGGAGCCTGCGAAGAGGGCGTTGTCTATTATCGCCATGCAGGTCTTTGCCTGTTCGGCGCGATGGCGGTTCTCGATCAGGTCGCGCCGGAGCTCGTGAGGCCGCTCTGGAGCGAGCCGAAAATCCGCAACGTTGCGGAATTCATCTGCCACATGCATGTCGATGGCGACTATTACTTCAATTTTGCCGATTCCTCGGCGGTCGTTCCGCCTTGCGGCGTCCGCGAATATCTGTTCGGCCGTCCCGTCGGCTCGCAAAGGCTGATGGATCTGGCGACTTCCGATGTTCGGCGCGACGACAACCGGCTGATGCCCGGCGAATGGAACCTCTGGTACAGGGTCCAGGCCATCCTCGCGGTTTCGGAGATCCTGGAACGGCAGGCCGAGCCGCCGGTCGCCACCGACCACCATTTTCCCGGGATTGGCCTTGCGATTGCGCGGGACGAGCGATTTGCGCTGGCGGTCAAGGGTGGTCACAACGGCGAAAGCCACAACCACAATGATGTCGGCAGTCTGACGCTTTACAAGGACGGTCAGCCGATCCTCATTGATGTCGGCGTGGAAACCTACACGGCAAAAACCTTTTCTCCGCGCCGCTACGAGATCTGGACGATGCAGTCCGCCTATCACAACCTGCCGAGTTTCGACGGCGTGATGCAGCAGGATGGCGAAGGTTTTGCGGCTGACGCCATGCGCGTGCATTTTGGCACGGATGCCGCAGAGGTCACCCTCGATATCGCCGGTGCCTATCCGGCAGAGGCGGAACTCCGGTGCTATCGGCGAAGGGTTCGCCTGTTGCGGGGCCGCCAGGTCGAAATCCATGACGAGTATGATGGCGACCGCCCCGCCACGCTTTCGCTGATGACACTCTTCGAACCGCATATCGAAGCGGGTCTCATCCGGCTCGGCGAGGGGGTGGCGATTCAGGTGGATGGTACTGGCGCCATCACCGTGGAACCCCTCGATATCGCTGATCCGCGATTGCGGCAAAGCTGGCCGGAGCGGATTTATCGCCTGCTTCTGCCGTTTTCCGGCTCCGCCCTGACACTGACGATCACCTAGGAAGAGAAAAGCATGCAACTGTCCCTGACGGTATTGGACGCAGCCGGCAAGACGAAGGCTGAGGCCCACGGCGAACACGAGCTGTTCCTCGTGCATCGACTTTCCTACGAGGACGGGGATCGGCTTGTCGTTGCGGCGTCCGCGCCCGGCCATGTCAGCCTGTCGCTCGATGCGTCGGTCATGCCTGCGCTTGTCTATCTGAGCGGTCCCACGTTCAGTTTTGTCGTGCCGTTTTCGGATAAACGGATGCCCTATCCGCCGCAGGCCTTCACCGGGCCGCTGCACCGCCTGCATGTCCGTTGTGCCCGGCCCTGCGAGATTGCGGCCCGACGCAACATCGCCCTCAACCCGCTGGATCAGCACGGAAACCAGACGCTTTTTCCGCGTGCGGTGGCGAATGTGGAAACCCGCGGCGAAGCCCAGTTTGCTGCCCGAAATGCCATCGACGGCGAGAAGGCGAGTTTCGATCACGGTTCCTGGCCGTTCACCAGCTGGGGCATCAATCGCGATCCCGACGCCGCGTTGATGGTGGAGTTCGGGCGCCCGGTGCTGGTGGACGAACTGGCGCTTTATCTGAGGGCCGATTTTCCCCATGACGCCTGGTGGGAAAAGGCGAGCGTGACGTTTTCGGACGGCGAGACGATCTGTGTTCCTCTCGAAAAATCCGGTGCGGCACAGCGCTTCGCTTTCGCCGAACGAAAGATCGAATGGCTTCGGCTGCACACGCTGGTAAAGGCGGATGATCCGTCGCCCTATCCGGCCCTGACCCAGATCGAAGTCTGGGGGCGGGATCTCTGAAACATCTCGTTTCTCAGGCGTCCGCGTTCAGCCCGCGCAGGTCGCGCAGGAGGTCACGATAGCGGATCTGGCTGCCGCGCAGGTGATCCTGCATGGCGGCACGCGCACTTTTCTCGTCGCCATCCGAAATCGCCACCACCACCGCCTGGTGTTCCTTGTGGATCAGGCGGCGATAGGCCGTCTGTTCTGCCGTCCGGTTCTCCGCGACGATCTTCGACTGCGGAATGGCCGAGGCGCTATGGGTTTCGAGAAACTGCGTGAACAGCGGATTGTTCGTTGCGGCGGCAATCGCCATATGCAGCGCCAGATCGGCCTCGCGGATCGATTGATCCGCCTCGATGCATTTCAGGACCCGCGCATGACATTCGAAGATCGCTTCCTCCTGGGCCGGGGAACGGCGCAGCGCCGCAAGCCCGGCCGCCTCGATCTCCAGCGGCGTGCGCACTTCCAGCACTTCCAGATCCGAGGAGATGCGAGCACTGTCGAGCTTTTGTGCTGAACTCGGCGCAAGTTTCGGTTTGAGCACGAAGATACCCGCGCCTTGGCGCACCTCCACCAGCCCGTCGTAACGCAGCCCGGTCACCGCTTCGCGAATGACCGTACGGCTGACGCCGTGGGCTTCGGTCAGTTCGATCTCGCTCGGCAGCCGATCGCCCGGCGCATATTGTCCGCCGAGAATATCGCTCCGGAGGCGCTCTCGAACTTGCGCCACAAGGGAGACGCTCCCTTTTGCATTCGTTTTCGACTGACCTGCCACGTTCGCCCACTGCCTTTCCGACGGCCGCTACGGCGGCGCACCCGATATTAGTAGGACGAATTCCGCTTCTGTTCAACCTTTCGCCTGAATTGTTCGGAATTGATCATATGACTTGAGATTAGATCAGTGGCGGTTTCCCGCCATCGATCCCGGAGGTCATAATCGTCGTCGACGAGGAATGTCTCGCCTGACGCCGGGCATCGCCGCCCGCTGTCTCAGGCCCGATAGGTCTGAACAGCCCCGGGGAGCTTGCTCCACTCGGCGTACCAGGTGTTGAAGAGAGCGAACTGGGCCTCGACATAACCGCGCTGGCTGTCGCTCAGGACATCGGTTTCGATGAAGTTGAGCGCATATTCCGTGTCGCCCTTCAGCACCATCATGTGCTTGAAATACAGCACCAGATCCGGGCCCTCGTCGAAGGAGGAAAGGACCGAAAGTGCCTCTTCAAGCTCCTTGGCCCGCAGACGGGCGTCGGCATCCCCGCCTGCCGCAGCCTGGGCCAGGTTGCACAGATGCAGGACTTCCTTGGGCAGCACGTTGCCGATGCCGGTGATGGCACCGGTTGCACCACAATTGACGTAGCCATGGAAGACGGCGGTGTCGACGCCGATCATCAGAGACACATCATCGTCGCGGCTGGTGATGTTTTCTGCGGCATAACGCATATCTGCCGGCCCGCCGAATTCCTTGAACCCGACGAGGTTCGGATGCTCCGCGCGCAAGGCAAAGAAGAGGTCGGCCCGCGTGGCAAACCCGTAATAGGGGCTGTTGTAGATGACGGCCGGAAGATCGGGTGCGGCTGCCAGGATCGCCTTGAAATGCGCTTTCTGGGCGGCAATGACCGACCCGCGCGACAGCACGCGTGGAATGACCATCAGCCCCTTGGCGCCAACCTTCTGTGCATGGGCGGCCAGGGTGACGGCGGAGGCGGAATTGATCGCGCCGGTGCCGACAATCACCGGAATGCCGGCCGCCGCCAACCGTTCCACACCCTCCATCCGCTGTGCGTCCGTCAGAAGCGGCCAGTCGCCCATCGAACCGCAATAGACGACGGCGGACATGCCTGCCTCGATCAGCTGATGGGCCTTGGCGACGAGTGCGTCGAAATCCGGTGTCCGGTCGCTTGTGCAGGGGGTCATGAGAGCCGGCACAACGCCGGAAAAGATTGTCGCTTTCATCTTCTTTCCTTGGGTCGGGGGAGGCCTCTTACCCGCCCCGGCCTGATCGAGTTGGGGAGCTTGCGTATAATGTAGATTTTATACATAATTCAAGTCAACTGGATTTTTGGCGGAATTCGTGTAGCTGGAAGACATGAGTGTGAAACTGAAACACAAGACGCTCTCAGGCGCCCTGATCGACGAGATCCGGCAGGCGATCCTGTCGGGGCGCTATGCGGCCGGCACGCAATTGCGGCAGGATGCGCTGGCTGAGGCCTATGGCGTCAGCCGCATTCCCGTGCGCGAAGTTCTTTTCCAGCTGGAGGCGGAAGGGCTTGTGAAAATCCTGCCGCAGAAGGGCGCGGTCGTCTCAGAACTGTCGCGGGCGGAGATCGACGATGTCTTCGCGCTTCGCATCCTGCTCGAACCGCGCCTGCTCCTGGCGTCGGCGCCGCTTCTGGATCAGGCCGATTTTGCGGTTCTCGACGAAAGGCAGGCTGATTACGTGCAGGCCATTGCTCGGGGCGAGGTCCATGCCTATGGCCGCCTGAATGCCGACCTGCACATGGCGATGTATCACCGCGCCGACATGCCGCGCAGCCAGCAGATCGTGGCCTCCCTGCTTCAGACCAGCGATCGTTATACGCGTCTGCAGCTCTCAAGCGATGCGGCGATGGAGAAGGCGATGGCCGAGCATGCGGCCCTGATCCGCCTGCTGCGGGAAGGCGAGATCGAGCAAGCCGTCGCTCTGCTCCGCGATCATATAACAACGGTGCGAGAAGATTTGCTCAAGGTGCTGGCCGGTCGGTGATGCCGCTAGCGGCGCCGCGCGACTGTAACCGCGGCAAGCGCGCCTACGGCAAGTGCCGTAAGAAAGGTTGCGGCAACAGCCCTTTGGCGGGGAGAGCGAAGTCCGCCGTCGATCCCGCCGGCGTCCGATGAGGGCGCAAAGAGATTGCCGTTGCTGATCGCCACAGGATCCGCCCTGCGGAAGTAGCTGCGCATCACCATCGCCATCAGGCTGGCGGTCAGGTTGGGCGCTGCCAGGTGGCTGAGGCGCAGGAGATTGGTGACGGCGCCGACCGTGACGGTAGCGCGCGGTCGTTCCGCCGTGGCAACGATCGCGTCGGCCACTCTTCGGGCGTCGTAGACGGGCGGCGGAGCGCTGATCCTGCGGCCGGTGAAGTTCGCGCCGTGGCGCAGGCCGGGCGTATCGATGAAGGCCGGGTAGATATCGCAGATGTGGATGTGCGGCTGGTCGGACAATTCGGCGCGCAGGGCCTCGGTAAAACCTTTCAGCCCAAATTTGCTCGCACTATAGGCAGCGGCAAAGGGTGCGGCTGCAAAGCCGCCGAGCGAAATCATGTTGATGAATGTGCCGCGTTTCTGGCGCAGGAAAATCGGCAGAACGGCATGGGCATCGTTCATGTGGCCGATCAGGTTCGTTCGCACCACCTGTTCATGCGCGCTCATTGGTGTCTCTGCAAAACTCCCGACCGCACCCACGCCGACATTGGAAACCCAGACGTCGATGCTGCCGAGTGCAAAGGCCTTGGACGCCACCTGCCTCACCGCGTCGATATCGGTGACGTCCGTGGTCACCACATGCGCGTCCGCGCCCATCTCCCGGCACACCTCCGCCACAAGATCGAGCGCATTCTTGTTGCGGGCAGCCAGCACCAGCCGCGCTTTGCGGCGGGCAAAGGCATATGCCGTCGCCTCGCCGATGCCGCTGGACGCGCCGGTGATGACAACGACGCGACCGGCCAGATCCATCGTCATGGAAATATCCTTTGGTTTTTGGCGTGGGTTTCGCGTTTACGCGCCGGGCTCGGAGCGCTTCTCGGATTGCGCGTTCTCCATCGTCTCGCGGTTCTCTTCCGCCAGCTTCTTGTCCTGGCGCTTGAGTTCGCGTTCCACCGTGCCGCGGTCGCCCTCGGCCTGTTCCATCTTCGACATGTGATTCAGTGGTTCCATATCCGTGCTCCTTGTTTGTCTCAAGAAGCGAACAGGCGGTCGTAGGGAATGTTCCGAAAACCTCTGTTCAGGTGCCGGTGCCGGCCTGGTCCTTGTCGGCGGGGGCAAGCGACTTCTGGATGCGGCTGCGGCCGACATCGATCACATGCCGCATGGCAGCGATTGCTTTTTCCGGATCGCGTGAGGCAATCGCATGGGCAATGCGCAGGTGATTGCCGGCAATGTCCTCGATCATGTCGGGCGAGGAGGCCGGTGAAGACAGCTGGAAGGCGATGGAGAGCGCCGCCTCGATCAGCGCGCTTGCCGAATGCATGAAGGGGTTGCCAGACATGCGTGCGATCGCCAGATGAAATTCCAGATCGACCTTGGCAATGCTTTCCGGCGTATGCGCCAGATCGTCGAACCTTGCGGCAATGGCATAGAGCGCCACGATGTCATCGGCGGTCGCTCTGCGGGCTGCTGCTGCTGCTGCGGCCGGTTCGAGTGCGGTGCGCATTTCCGCCAGATGTTCGATGAAGGTCAGGTCGATTCCCGTTTCGCAACGCCATTCGAGAACATCGGGATCGAAGAAGTTCCAGTTCGCGCGAGGAAGAACGCGGGTTCCGACCTTTGCCTTCGGTTCGATCAGGCGCTTGGCGGCGAGCGTCTTCATCGCTTCGCGCAGCACCGTCCGCGAGACGGCGAATCGCTGCGACAGTTCGGCATCCCCGGGCAGGATCGAACCCTCCGGTATCTTGCCGGACACAATCGCATTGCCAAGCTCCGCCACCACATGCGCGTGGCTGCTGCCCCGCTTTTTACCCGTTATTGCCGTCTCAAGAAGCCCCACCAGTGTCTCTCCCGTATTTCCTCGTGCGCCATCAGCGCCAATCCACACGGCCGCTGTCGGGGGACGTATCCACCGATCGCCGCAAACTGCACAGATTGTCTCTCCCGCGCTAGACATATAATAATATTAATCCCCCATCAAAGCCCTTCTCAGGATTTGTACGACCGGAAATAGATTTCGTTATTCAAACGATTGAATGCTCATTGTTTAGGCAGGCATTCCACGCTGTGGAACAAATTCGGCAGAGGTCGAATATGAAATTGGCAGCTTGACAACGAACCCCCAGGTTAAATAGTCATATTAATAAAGGTGCTCGGCGCCTGGAGGAGTCTGCGGTGACGCCGCAGGAATGAGATTCAAGGGCAGGCTTTAAAAAATGTTGAGACTTCTGCAGGTGGCCGTCGACGGGCAGGTGCGCGTTGTTGCTTGGGATGGCGAGAGTGACGCCTATATCGTCGAGGGTGTGTCCTCGACCTATGACCTCGCGATGAAGGCGATTGCCGAGAACAAGGGTTTTGCCGATTATATCGCAACGCTCGGTAAAGGCCCGGCCGTTGATCTTGCTGCTGCCGAGCGTGAAGGCCGTCTCGGCCTCCCGGTTGCTCATCCGGATCCGGCCCATTTCATCGTTGCCGGCACTGGCCTTACTCATCTCGGTTCGGCTGATGGTCGCGACAAGATGCACAAGGCTGCACAGTCCACCGAAAAGCCGACCGATTCGATGCGCATGTTCCTGATGGGTGTCGAAGGCGGCAAGCCGAAGGCTGGCGAAACCGGTGTGCAGCCGGAATGGTTCTACAAAGGTGACGGTTCGCAGTTGAAGGCGACCGGCGAGGATCTCGTCTCGCCCGCTTTCGCGCTCGACGGCGGCGAAGAACCGGAACTCGCGGCCATCTACATGATCGGCCCGGACAAGATGCCGTATCGCCTCGGTTTCTGTCTTGCCAACGAATTTTCCGACCACGTGACGGAGAAGGGCAACTATCTCTGGCTTGCGCATTCCAAGCTGCGCCAGGCATCGCTTGGGGCGGAACTTCTGGTCGGCGAACTGCCGCAGCATGTGGAAGGCACCTCGCTGATCCGCCGCGGCGAAGAGGTGATCTTCGAAAAGCCGTTCCTGTCCGGCGAAGCGAATATGTCGCACACCATTGCCAACCTCGAGCATCATAACTTCAAGTACGATCTCTTCCGTCGCCCGGGCGACCTGCACGTGCATTTTTTCGGCACGGCGACCCTTTCCTTTTCGGAAGGCGTCAAGACGGAGCCGGGCGACCAGTTCGAGATTTCAGCGGCACCCTTCAAGTTGACGCTGGTCAACCGTCTGGCCATCGCCGAAGAGGCGCCGGTCACGATCCGTTCGCTGTAAGGGGAGGCGCTGATGTCCGCCATCCGTCTCGCCATCGTCGGTCTCGGCAAGATCGCCCGCGACCAGCACCTTCAGGCCATCGAAGCCACCGACGGCATCGATCTTGTTGCCGTTGCCAGCCGCAACGCCAAGCTCGAAGGTGTGCACTGTTTTCCCGACATTGATGCGCTGCTCGCCTCCGATGTCGAGGTGGATGCGGTGTCATTGTGCACGCCGCCGCAGGGGCGCTTCGAGCAGGCGCGGGCCGCTCTGCTTGCCGGCAAACACGTGATGCTCGAAAAGCCGCCGGGCGCCACGATCGCGGAAGTGTTTGCGCTCGATCAGCTGGCCAGACAGCAGGGCGTATCGTTGTTTGCAACCTGGCATTCGCGTGAGGCTGCTGCCGTCGAGCCGGCCCGCCAGCTGCTGGCCGATCGCACGATCCGCTCCCTGCATGTGGAATGGAAGGAAGACGTTCGTCACTGGCATCCCGGCCAGGACTGGATCTGGGAGCCGGGTGGCCTCGGCGTCTTCGATCCGGGCATCAACGCGCTTTCGATCGTCACCCGCATCATGCCGGAAAGCTTCCACCTCGTGGGATCCGACCTGTCCTTCCCGGCCAATCGGGCAGCGCCGATCGCCGCCGATCTTGAATTCAGGACGGCAAGCGGCCTCAAGCTGACGGCCGCCTTCGACTGGCGCCAGACGGGTCCGCAGACCTGGGATATCCGCATCGAGACGGACCGTGGATCGGTGGTTCTGACCCATGGCGGTAGTCGCCTGTTCGTTGATGGCGAGGCGCAGATCGTCGAGGAAGATCGCGAATACCGCAATCTTTACCGGCACTTCGTTTCTCTGGTGACGTCCGGCCAGTCGGATACGGATTTCTCGCCTCTGGTGCACGTCGCCGATGCTTTCATGCTCGGTCGCCGTCATGAAGTCGAGGCGTTCGAGGATTGACGCGAAAGCGGCGCCGCCGTTCACGCACAGCGCAGAAGAAGACAAGCTCATGAGCAAAGACACACTGCCCACCACGACCACAGGACCGAACGGCAAGCTGCGTTCGCGCGCCTGGTTCGACAATCCGGCCAATGCCGACATGACCGCGCTTTATCTCGAGCGCTACATGAACTTCGGCCTCAGCCAGGCAGAGCTGCAGTCGGATCGTCCGATCATCGGCATTGCCCAGACCGGTTCCGATCTGTCGCCGTGCAACCGTCACCACCTGGAGCTGGCCAATCGCCTGCGCGAAGGCATCCGCGAAGCCGGCGGGATTGCCATCGAATTCCCGGTCCATCCGATCCAGGAAACCGGCAAGCGCCCGACCGCGGGCCTCGACCGTAACCTTGCTTACCTCGGTCTCGTGGAAGTCCTCTATGGTTACCCGCTCGACGGCGTGATCCTGACCATCGGTTGCGACAAGACGACCCCAGCCTGTCTGATGGCCGCGGCCACCGTCAACATTCCGTCGATCGCCTTTTCGGTCGGCCCAATGCTGAACGGCTGGTTCCGCGGCGAACGCACCGGCTCCGGCACGATCGTCTGGAAGGCCCGCGAACTTCTGGCGAAGGGCGAGATCGACTACGCCGGTTTCGTCAAGCTCGTGGCGTCCTCGGCGCCGTCCACCGGCTATTGCAACACCATGGGCACGGCGACCACGATGAACTCGCTGGCCGAAGCGCTCGGTATGCAGCTGCCGGGTTCGGCCGCTATCCCGGCGCCTTATCGTGACCGGCAGGAAATGGCTTACCTCACCGGTCTTCGCATCGTCGAGATGGTCAAGGAAGATCTGAAGCCGTCCGACATCATGACGAAGGACGCCTTCATCAACGCGATCCGGGTGAACTCGGCCATCGGCGGTTCCACCAATGCGCCGATCCACCTGAACGGTCTTGCCCGCCACCTCGGCGTCGAGCTGACGGTCGACGACTGGCAGACCTATGGCGAAGAGATCCCGCTGCTCGTCAACCTGCAGCCGGCCGGCGAATATCTCGGCGAGGATTATTACCATGCCGGCGGTGTTCCGGCCGTCGTCAACCAGCTGATGAGCCAGGGCCTCATCATGGAAGACGCAATGACCGCCAACGGCAAGACCATTGGCGAAAACTGCCGTGGTGCGGTGATCGAAGACGAAAAGGTCATCCGCCCCTATGACCAGCCGCTCAAGGAGCGCGCAGGGTTCCGCGTGCTGCGCGGCAATCTCTTCTCGTCCGCCATCATGAAGACGAGCGTGATCTCCAAGGAATTCCGCGATCGTTACCTGTCGAACCCGAACGATCCGGAAGCCTTCGAAGGCAAGGCTGTCGTATTCGACGGGCCGGAGGACTACCATCACCGTATCGATGATCCGTCGCTCGGCATCGACGCCAACACGGTTCTTTTCATGCGTGGCGCCGGCCCGATCGGTTATCCGGGTGCCGCCGAAGTCGTCAACATGCGCGCGCCGGATTACCTGCTGAAGCAGGGCGTCACCTCGCTTCCGTGCATCGGTGACGGCCGTCAGTCCGGCACGTCCGGAAGCCCGTCGATTCTCAATGCCTCGCCGGAAGCGGCGGCCGGCGGCGGACTTGCGATCCTGAAGACCGGTGATCGCGTCCGCATCGATGTTGGTCGCGGCAAGGCAGACATCCTGATTTCCGCCGAGGAAATTGCCGCTCGTTATGCAGAGCTTGAAGCAAAGGGCGGTTACCAGTATCCGAAGCACCAGACGCCGTGGCAGGAAATCCAGCGCGGCATCGTCGGGCAGATGGAGACCGGCGCGGTTCTCGAACCGGCCGTGAAATATCAGCGGATCGCGCAGACGGAAGGCATTCCGCGCGACAACCACTGACGGAGGCCTTCACGGCGCGCAGTTCGTTCTGCGGTGTTCGGAGAGGTGTACCGGCTTTGACAATTGTGGGCGACGGTCTCGCCGCCCACGGGGGATGAATTTTCGGTCGGGCTCGAAGGGAGTCCGACAATCAGGAGGAGTACCAATGAAACTTTTCAAGTATCTCACCACGGCTGCCGTCTTCGCAGCAATGTCCATCGCTGCCCCGGCCGGCGCTGCCGACAAGGGTCTCGTTGGCGTTGCCATGCCGACCAAGTCGTCTGCCCGCTGGATCGCGGACGGCGACAACATGGTCAAGGTGCTCAAGGAGCGCGGTTACGACGTTGACCTGCAGTATGCGGAAGACGACATTCCGAACCAGCTTTCGCAGATCGAAAACATGGTCACCAAGGGCGCCAAGGTGCTCGTGATCGCCTCGATCGACGGCACCACGCTGTCGGACGTCCTGCAGCAGGCTGCCGACCAGAAGATCAAGGTCATCGCTTATGACCGCCTGATCCGTGACACGCCGAATGTTGACTACTACGCCACGTTCGACAACTTCCAGGTTGGCGTTCTGCAGGCAACGACCCTCGTGAAGGCTCTCAAGGCCGACACCGAAAAGGGCCCGTTCTACATCGAACTCTTCGGCGGTTCGCCGGACGATAACAACGCCTTCTTCTTCTACAACGGCGCGATGAGCGTTCTCCAGCCGCTGATCGACAAGGGCGTGCTGAAGGTCGGCTCTGGCCAGGTTGGCATGGACAAGGTTTCCACGCTGCGTTGGGACGGTGCAACCGCCCAGGCTCGTATGGACGCCATCCTGTCCGCATTCTATGCCGACAAGAAGGTGAATGCCGTTCTGTCGCCCTATGATGGTATCTCCATCGGCATCCTGTCCTCGCTGAAGGGCGTTGGTTATGGTTCCGGCGGCGTTCCGATGCCGTTCGTTTCCGGCCAGGACGCTGAAGTTCCGTCCGTCAAGTCGATCATCGCTGGCGAACAGTACTCCACCATCTTCAAGGACACCCGCGAACTCGCCAAGGTGACCGTAGACATGGTTGACGCTGCCATGAGCGGCAAGGAGCCGACCGTCAACGACACCAAGACCTACGACAACGGCAAGAAGGTCGTTCCGTCCTACCTGCTGAAGCCGGTTGCTGTGGACAAAAGCAACTGGAAGGAAGTCCTCGTCGGTTCCGGTTATTACACCGAAGCTCAGCTGAAGTAATATCTGAAGGACGTGGCGGCGCGTCGCAGCGCCGCCACGTTCGTATTTTTCCCCATCGGAGATGATGGCATGCTTGCTCCCGTGATTGCGGCCGAACGCCCGCCGATTTTGGAAATGCGCGGCATTTCCAAGTCCTTTGGTGCCGTGAAAGCCCTCTCCGACGTCAGCTTCACCGTGCGCGAAGGCGAAATCCACGCGCTCGTGGGTGAAAACGGCGCCGGCAAATCCACACTCATGAAGGTGCTGTCCGGCGTCTATCCGCACGGCAGCTATGAAGGCTCGATCCTTTTTGCCGGTGAAGAGCGGCAATTCCGCGACATCAACGATACCGAAGCCCTCGGCATCATCATTATTCACCAGGAACTCGCGCTTATTCCGCTGATGTCGATTGCCGAGAACATCTTTCTCGCCAATGCACCGTCCCGTTTCGGCGTGATCGACCGTTCCGCCGTGCACGAGCGCACCAAGGCGCTTTTGGCCAAGGTCGGCCTCAGCGAGCAGCCGGACACGCTCATCACCAATCTCGGTGTCGGCAAGCAGCAGTTGGTCGAAATCGCCAAGGCGTTGTCGAAGGACGTGCGCCTGCTGATCCTCGATGAGCCCACCGCCTCGCTGAACGAAAAGGACAGCGCAGCGCTGCTGGAACTCCTCAAGGAATTCCGCAACCAGGGCATCACGTCGATCCTCATCAGCCACAAGCTGAACGAGATTTCCGAAGTTGCAGACCAGATCACGGTCCTTCGCGACGGACGTTCCGTCGGCACGCTGGACTGCCATGCCGATGTCATCTCCGAAGACGAGATCATCCGCCGGATGGTCGACCGCGACATGGAAAGCCGTTACCCGAAGCGCACGCCGAAGATCGGCGAGGTGATTTTCGAGGTCGAAAACTGGTCCGTCTACCATCCCCAGCATACCCACCGGCAGGTCGTGAAGAATGTCGGACTGACGGTGCGCGCTGGCGAGGTCGTCGGCATTTCGGGCCTGATGGGTGCCGGCCGGACCGAATTCGCCATGAGCGTGTTCGGACGATCCTGGGGCCGCAACATTACCGGCGCCGTGCGCATGCATGGCAAGCCCGTGGATGTCTCCACCGTCAACAAGGCCATCGATGCAGGCCTTGCCTATGTGACGGAAGACCGCAAACACCTCGGGCTGATCCTGGCGGAAGATATCCGCAAGAACATCTCGCTGGCAAACCTTCCGGGTGTCTCGCGCCGCAGCGTGATCGACGACATTTCCGAAATGAAGGTCGCGCAGGATTTTCGCGCGCGCATGCGTATCCGCAGCCACAATGTCTATCAGGAAACCGGCAAACTGTCCGGCGGCAACCAGCAGAAGGTGGTGCTGTCCAAGTGGCTGTTCACCGATCCGGACCTGCTGATCCTCGACGAACCGACCCGTGGTATCGATGTCGGCGCGAAATACGAAATTTATTCCATCATCAACGAACTCGCGGATGCCGGAAAGGCAGTCGTGGTGATCTCCTCGGAAATGCCGGAGCTGATCGGGATCTGCGATCGCATCCTGGTCATGCATGAGGGTGAATTCGTCGGCGAAGTGGCCGGCGAGGACGCCACACAGGAGAACATCATGCGCGCCATCATGCGCCGCAAGGGGAGAGACGAATGACCACGCCAGAAACCACCGCACCGCCGCTACAGAGCGCTGCCGGCTTCCTTAAGGACAACCTGCGCGAATACGGGATGCTGATGTCGCTTGTCGTCATCGTCATCTTCTTCCAGTTCGCCACGGGCGGCATCCTGCTGAAGCCGCTCAACCTGACGAACATCATCCTGCAGAACAGCTACATCGTCATCATGGCGCTGGGCATGCTGATGATCATCGTGACCGGCCACATCGACCTGTCGGTCGGTTCGGTTGCCGGCTTCATCGGCGCCGTCGCCGCCATGATGATGGTGCAGTACAATTTCGACTTCGTCACGGCCTGTATCATCTGCCTGTTCCTTGGCGGCCTGATCGGCGCGGTTCAGGGTTATTTTGTTGCCTACCTGAAGATCCCGTCCTTCATCGTGACGCTCGCCGGCATGCTCGTTTTTCGCGGCCTGATGATTGCGGTCCTCAGCGGTCGTTCGATCGGCCCGTTTGACGTGACTTTCCAAAGGCTGTCGTCCGGCTTCATTCCGGAATTCATCTCGTCGGAAGGCGGGCTCTACCTGACCTCGCTCATCCTCGGCGTTGCTGTTGCAGCCTTTCTCGTCTGGCAGAACGTCAAGAGCCGCGGGCGCCGCCTGTCGCATGGCGTTGAGACCGAGCCGTTCGGCTTCTTCGTTGCCAAGAACATCATCGTTCTGGCTGCCGTCAGTTACGTCGCCTATCTGATTGCCTCGCATCGCGGCATGCCGAACGTGTTGATCGTCATGGCGCTCCTGATCGCCGCCTACGGCTTCTTCACCAACCGCACGATCATCGGTCGCCAGATCTATGCGGTCGGTGGCAATGCGCGTGCCGCAGAACTGTCCGGCATCAAGACGAACCGCCTCGTCTTCTGGACGTTTGCCAACATGGGCGTTCTCGCGGCGCTTGGCGGCCTTGTGGTTGCGGCCCGCCTCAACAGCGCCACGCCGAAGGCCGGTTCCGGCTTCGAGCTCGACGTCATCGCCGCCTGCTTTATCGGTGGCGCCTCCGCCTATGGCGGCGTCGGCAAGGTGACGGGTGCCGTCATCGGCGCCTTCCTGATGGGTGTGATGAACAACGGCATGTCCATCCTCGGCATCGGTATCGACTACCAGCAGGTCATCAAGGGCCTGGTGCTCCTTGGCGCGGTGTGCGTGGACGTCTACAACCAGCGTCGTTGAGCATCCTCCCAAGCGTTCCGGCCTGAAAAAGGCCGCCGATCCAGATGGGTCGGCGGCCTTTTCATGTGTCCATCATAGTCTTTGCAGGAACAGGACCGGCATCAGCCGGTCGCGCTTTCAGCCCATCCGTTCGGAGGCATAGGAACCCGGGCTTGGCGGGAATACGATCGTCCGGTTGCCGTTGATGAAGGTACGGTGGTGGATATGGGCGTGGATGGCGCGTGCCAGCACCTGGGCTTCGACGTCACGGCCAAGCGAGACATAATCGTCCGGCGACTGGGCATGGGTCACACGCACCGTGTCCTGTTCGATGATCGGGCCCTCGTCGAGGTCTGCCGTCACGTAATGGGCGGTGGCGCCGATCAGTTTCACGCCGCGCTGATAGGCCTGCTTGTAGGGATTGGCCCCCTTGAAGCTCGGCAGGAAGGAGTGGTGGATGTTGATGATCCGACCCGACATTTTCTGGCAGAGCTCATCGGATAGCACCTGCATGTAGCGGGCCAGCACCACCAGTTCCGTTCCCGTCTGCTCGACGAGATCCAGCAGCTGCGCTTCGGCCTGCGGTTTGTTGTCCTTGGTCACCTTGATGTGGTGGAAGGGGATGTCGTGATTGACCACCACCTTCTGGTAATCGAAGTGGTTGGAGACGACACCGACGATATCGATCGGCAGTGCGCCGATCTTCCAGCGGTAGAGCAGGTCGTTCAGGCAGTGGCCAAACCGCGACACCATCAGCAGAACCTTCATGCGCTCGGCAGCATCGAATATATCGGCCTGCATCGAGAACTTGGTGGCGATTGGCGCAAGGCCGTCGATGAGCGTGGCACGATCGACGCCCTCTTCGGAAATGAACGAGATCCGCATGAAGAATTTCTGCGTGTCAAAATCATCGAACTGCGAGGAATCGACGATGTTGCCCCCCTTGTCCGCCAGATAACCGGACAAGGCGGCCACGATGCCGCGGGCGGTCGGGCAGGTCACGGTCAGCACATAGCTCTTCATCGTCATTCGTCTCCGTGGGGCACTGGCCCCGGGGTGATGGTGGCAGTTTCCGGCGAGGCGCCGGTGGTGGGGTGACATCGCAATAACCGAGATTGACGAGAGTTCAAGTCTCTCGCGCACCGGCCTTGTTGTCGCGCAGTTGCCGCAGGATGACCGGCGTGCCGTAACGGAGCCGTTCCGCAAGCGTCGTGGAGCCGCCAATCCCCGCCGTTTCGGATGTTGCCCTTGATTTCGGTCAAGGTACGGCCATCAAACCGATCTATTGTCGACATCCGGGAGGACGTGCCAATGAACCGCCAGGACAGGACCATGCTCGAAGATCGCATCCGCCGCCCATCCCTGATCGACAAGATTGTCACCCCCAAGGAGGCCGCAGCCCTGATTGCGGATGGCATGGTGATCGGTATGAGCGGCTTTACCCGCGCGGGCGATGCAAAGGCCGTCCCGGTTGCCATGGCCGAGCGCGCCAAAACCGATCCGTTCCAGATCACGCTCCTGACTGGCGCTTCCCTTGGCCACGACATTGACCGGATGCTGACGGAGGCGCATGTGCTGGCCCGTCGCATGCCGTTCCAGACGGACGCAACCCTGCGTGCTGCCATCAATCGCGGCGAAGTGATGTTCGTCGACCAGCACCTGTCTGAGACTGTCGAGCACCTGCGTTCGAACCAGCTCGGTCCCATCGACTACGCCATCATCGAGGCCGCCGCCATCCGGCTGGATGGCGGCATCATTCCCTCGACATCTATCGGCAATTCGGCAAGCTTTGCGATCCTCGCAAAGAAGATCATCATCGAGATCAACCTGTCCCAGACGCTCGATCTGGAAGGGCTGCACGATATCTATATTCCGACCAAGCGCCCAACGCGCGAGGCGATCCCGGTTGTTGCCTGCGACACGCGCGCCGGCCTGCCCTATATCCCCGTCGATCCGAACAAGATCGCCGCCATCGTGATCACGCAGGAACAGGACAGCTTTTCGACTGTCGAACCGGCTGATGCCGAGACCCAGGCGATCGCCGGCCACCTGATCCGTTTCTTCGAGGACGAGGTTCGCCTCGGCAGGCTTGATCTGACACTCAATCCTCTGCAGGCCGGCATCGGAACGATCGCCAACTCCGTGCTGTCGGGCCTGGCCGATGGGCCTTTCCATCATCTGCGCATGTATAGCGAGGTGCTGCAGGACAGCACGTTCGATCTCTTCGATGCCGGAAAGCTTAGCTTTGCGTCCGGATCGTCGATCACCCTGTCTTCCGCCTGCGCTGCCCGCGTCTATGCCGATTTCCGCCGCTACAAGGACCGGCTTGTTTTGCGGCCGCAGGAGATCAGCAACCATCCGGAAGTCATCCGCCGCCTCGGTGTGATCGGCATCAACACCGCGCTCGAAGTCGACATCTATGGCAATGTCAACTCGACGCATGTGAACGGCACACACATGATGAACGGGATTGGCGGTTCCGGTGATTTTGCCCGCAATGCCTATCTGTCCATCTTCGTCACGAAATCGCTTGCCAAGGGCGGGCGCATTTCCTCCATCGTGCCGATGGTGCCGCATGTGGATCATACCGAACACGATGTCGATATCATCGTGACCGAAAACGGCTTGGCGGACCTGCGCGAACTTGCGCCGCGCGAGCGGGCCGAACGGATCATCCGCCATTGCGCGCATCCGACCTATCGTGAGGAACTCCTCGACTACTTCCAGCGGGCGGTCGCCCGTGGCGGACATACGCCCCATCTCCTGGAGGAGGCGCTGTCCTGGCATCAGCGCAGCCGCGAGAGCGGCTCGATGCGGGAAACGAAGGAGGTCCGTGCCGCGGCGGAGTGATCTTGTCCTGCCCTTCCATCCCGAGACAACCGCTGCAATCGGCCTTTTGCAGGTGCCCCGACGGTATTGCGAATTCTGAGAGCGAAAATTTCTCGCTTTATTAGTGGTTTCTTCAGTTGCGGCGCGCCAAATGGTCAGACCGGTCCGTGGGATCGGACGCCCAGTCGTCCGGCCGATGGTATCGGATGCCGGCGATTGGAGAGATGGAACTGAGCGGCCTTCTCCCTGACACCGGTCAACGGGCTAGTCGGGGGCGATGGGGCTAACTTGAAATCGGCACTACAGGGCGTGCAGCGTCGTCAGCGCGGCATCAATCCGAGCATTCTGGCCCTTGCGGCCCTTGCCGTCGTCTGCACGCTGTTGCTGGCTTTGTCTGCCATTTCCAACAGTTTCGCCCGTGTGCAGGCCGCTCGCGACACCGCGCAATGGATCGAAAAATTCGGGATCGTCTTTGATGCCGCGACATGGATCTCCGCGGAACGAGGCCCGGCCAACAGCTATATGGCTGCCGGCGCTGCGCAGGCGGCCGCAGCGAGAGAGGCGTGGGAACGCGCCAAGGCGCAGACCGATGTTGCGATGACAGCCGTCGAAAGCCTTGGTGTTACAGCACGGGCCATCGAGGAGGTGCGCCATCAACTGATGGCCGGGCGGGTTCTGGTCGAGTTGAACGCCATGAAGCCCCTAGAGCGGCGGACGCCGGAAGAGGTTCAACAGGCGATCGAAACCATGTTCAAGGCCTGGGATCGTTATCGCTCTGGCGTCATGACGCGCTGGGGTGCGGCGGCGATCGAACACGAACCGCTTCTGGCGGATGTGGTGCTGAAGGGATCGGCCTTCAGCGACCTGCGCGAATATGCCGGCCGGATCGGCTCCTACCTCATCGGACCGATGACCGCGCGGGTAGCGATCCCCGACCGCAATCTTCAAGCCATCAACAGTCTGCGCAACCAGATCGAACAGACATGGCAACTGCTCGCACCGGCGCGTCTTGCCCACAAGCCCGGAATGCAGTTTCACGACAGAGCGCTCGATGTGCAGCGGATCTACCTGACATCCGGTCTGCAACTCATCGATGAGGAGATCGAAAACGGCCGGCGGAAGGGCGAGTTTGCGCGGGATGCCGCCACATTTACCCGCGAATACGTGCAGTTGATGCAGCCGCTCACCGAATTGCGCAACGGTTACCTGCAATACTTGCGCGCCAAACACAAAAATCAGATCCGGACATCAACCATCGATCTTTTTGTCGACGGTGCCCTTGCGGTGGTGTTGCTTGCCCTTGTGCCGGTGTTTCTGGCGATTATCCGTATCCGAATCCTGCGGCCGCTTCTGCGCGGCGTCGCGGATGTGATTGCGCTGGCCGAAGGGCGCAAGCCGGGAACCCGTGCGAAGGATCATCCGATTGCCGAGATTGCGGCCCTGTTTGCGGCAATCCGTATTCTCGAAGACGGGTTGAAGGAGCGTGCCCGCCTGACACGGGAATTCGAAAAGCTGTCACAGACCGATAGTCTGACCGGACTTCTCAATCGGCGCGGTTTCGAAATCGAAGCCCATGCCATTGCCGAGGAAGGCCCGGCCTGTCTCATCATCGCGGATATCGATCACTTCAAGGAGGTCAACGACCGTCATGGGCATCCGGCCGGTGACCGTGTGCTGGTGGGGGTGGCAGCCATTCTGCGCCAGACGGCCGGCGCCTCTTGCCGGATCGGCCGGATCGGTGGCGAAGAATTTGCCGTGCTCTGTCCGGGCCTTGGCCTGGAAGAGGCAACGCGTCTGGCGGAAGAGATCCGCCTTTCGGTCGCCAAACAGGATTTTCCGCTGACAGAGACGACCAGCCTGACCGTCAGTCTCAGCCTCGGCGTCGCTCCCAGCACCTTTGCCGGCAGCTGGACGGAACAGGTTCGTCAGGCCGATGCCGCCCTTTATCGGGCGAAATCCGACGGCAGAAACTGCGTGCGGGTCGTCGTCGGAGGGAATGGGCCGATCGCGCCTCACAATATTTCCACGGCTGCCTGAACCGGACGATTGCGCCTATGGAGGCTGGACAGATCTATTGGATGTCGTTATGTAATGTTATTACACAACCAATGGGGTGCGTTCGTTATCTGATGTCTTCAAGACCCTTGACCCGATCCGTCCCACACGGTTATCTGGATTCGATGGTTCCTCATTTCCGAAAGGAGAGGAGGATTAATAGGGAACACGGTGCGACGACCATCCGGTCGTTCAGTCCGTGGCTGCCCCCGCAACTGTAAGCGGATGCCAATCGTCCTTGTGACGCTTTCAAAAGCGTCATGTCACTGCGCCCCTTGGCGCGGGAAGGCAGGCGAAAGGCGAAAACCGCGAGCCAGGAGACCTGCCATCACAACGATGTCCAACGTCACGGGCGGGGATGCCCGGAACAGGAGCCACCAATGATGACGCTGCTTTTGCGGCAACAGCAATTGCTGACCAGTTTTTTCCCCGGACGCCAGGGCCTTCACTGCCGACGAGCGGTCTGACCGCTCTTGGCCTTTCACCGATGTGGCCGATCAGGCCCTCTTTCTGGGGATACTACCATGACAATTCTACCGACACGCTTCCTGCGTGCCGTCGCGAGTGCAATCGTTCTTGCGGTCGGCTTGACGTCTGTTCCGGCGCATGCAGAGCAGACAAGCTATCCGCTGACCATCCGCAATTGCGGGCGTGACCTCACCTTTGCCAAGCCGCCGCAGCGCGCGGTCTCGCTCGGACAGAGCACGACCGAGATCCTCTATCTTTTAGGGCTTGCGGACAAGACCGTCGGCACCGCCGTGTGGCTGGGCCCGGTGCTGAAGGGTTTTGAGGAGGCGAACGCCAAGGTGCCGCGGCTTGCCGATAACGATCCGAGCTTTGAAAGCGTGATTGCCCGCAAGCCCGATATCGTCACCGTGCAGTTCCAATGGCATATCGGCCCGAAGGGTACGGTCGGGACGATCGAGCAGTTCGCCGACCTCAAGATTCCGATCTATACGTCTCCCGCCGATTGCATCGGCAAAGACAATTCCTCCGGCGGCGACGGTGTGCGCGCGGAAGCCTTTTCGATGGATCTGATCTACCAGGAGATCCGTGATCTGGCGCAGATCTTCGATGTGCAGGACAGGGGAGAGCAGGTCGTCGCCGATTTGAAGGCGCGTGAAGAGGCTGCCCGCCAGAAGATCGCCTCCTCCGGTGGAAAGCTTTCGGCAGTCTTCTGGTTCTCCAGCGCCAATCCGGCAGCAGATCCTTACGTCGCCGGCAAGAACGGCGCGCCCGGTTATGTGATGAAGGCGCTCGGTATCCGCAACATCATCGAAAGCGACGAGGAATGGCCGACGATCGGCTGGGAAACCATTGCCAAGGCCGATCCCTCCATCATCGTGGCCGCACGCATGGAGCGGCGGCGGTTTCCGGCCGATGATATCGCGGTCAAGCACCAATTCCTGAAAAACGATCCGGTGACGAGCCTGATGACGGCCGTCAAGCAGAACCGTATCGTGGATCTCGATGCGCAGACGATGAACCCGACGATCCGCACGATTGACGGCATCGAAGCGCTCGCGGATTCCATCGCCGAGCTGGGCCTTGCCCGGTGACCGCGATCGCCCTTCCGCTCAAATTGGGGGCTGCTTTGGCAGCCCTCTTCCTGCTCACAGTGTCCCTCTGGATGGGCGCCGCGATTGGTGAGACGTCGATCCCGCTGGACATCGTCGCGAAGGCCTTTGCCAATCGCGTCTGGCAGGCGGGATATCCGATCGACCCGATCGACGAGGGCATCATCTGGAGCTATCGGTTGAGCCGCGTCGTGGTGGCCGCCTGCTGCGGATCGGCGCTTGCGCTGTCGGGTGTCGTGCTGCAATCGCTGCTGCGCAATCCGCTGGCCGATCCTTATGTGCTCGGCATTTCGGCGGGCGCCTCCACGGGGGCGGTCTCGGTGGCGATCCTCGGTTTCGGCGGTGGTCTCATCGGCCTGCCGCTGGGAGCCTTCGCAGGTGCCCTGATTGCTTTTCTGGCGGTGAGCCTGCTTGCGCTCCGGGCCGGGCGAGGTTCCGCCGCCATCATTCTGGCCGGCGTTGCCGGCTCGCAGCTGTTCCACGCACTCACCTCCTTCATCGTCACCAAGGCGGCCAATGCCGAACAGGCACGCGGCATCATGTTCTGGCTGCTCGGCAATCTGTCCGGTGTGCGTTGGCCGGATGTCGGCCTGGCCCTGCCGGCGGCGCTCGCCGGACTTGTGATCTGCCTGGCGCAGGCGCGGTCGCTCGACGCCTTCGCCTTCGGCAAGGAATCGGCCGCCTCGCTCGGCATTCCGGTACGGCGCGTCTACGCGGTGCTGATTGCCGCCACCGCGATGATGACGGCGGTGATGGTGTCGCTCGTCGGCTCCATCGGTTTTGTCGGTCTCGTCATTCCCCATGCGACCCGCATGCTGGTCGGTGTGCGTCACGGCACGCTTCTGCCGGCCGCCGCGGTGATCGGCGCGATCTTCATGGTTTTCGCCGATATTCTGTCGCGGATCCTGATTGCCGGCCAGGTTCTGCCGATCGGCGTCGTGACCGCGCTTTTCGGAGCACCCGCATTCGCACTGATCATGAGCCAGAGGAGGGCGAGCCTGTGAAACTCGAAGCCAAGGATCTCTCCTGGTCCATGGGAGGTCAGACGATTGTCGATTCGGTATCTTTTTGTGTCGAGTCTGGCGAGTTTTTCGGCATCGTCGGGCCGAACGGTTCCGGCAAGTCCAGTCTGATCTCCATGCTGGCGGGTCTTCGTCGCCCTAGGGTCGGCACGGTGAGGCTGGGCGAGGTGGCCGTTTCGGCCCTCCCACGCCGCGAATTGGCGCAACGCCTTGCCCTTGTCGAACAGCAGGCGGACACGTCCGAACGAATGACTGCCCGTCAGGCGGTGGAGCTTGGCCGCACGCCCTATCTTGGGCTTGCATCACCGTGGTCGCGTGAGGACGATCGGGTGGTGGACCATGCGCTCGCCTCCGTCGGCATGACGCATCTTGCGCATCGGATCTGGCATACGCTATCGGGCGGGGAACGTCAGAGGCTGCATATTGCCCGCGCCCTTGCACAGCAGCCGAAGCTTCTCATTCTGGATGAGCCGACCAACCATCTGGATATCGGCCACCAGATCGGCCTTCTCGATCTCGTTCGCCGGCTCGACCTGACGGTGGTCGCCGCTCTGCACGACCTCAATCACGCGGCGATGTTCTGTGACCGCATCGCGGTGATGAAGTCCGGGTGCATCGTGGCGGTGGGCCGACCGGAAACCGTGTTGACCGAAGACCTGATCCGCGACGTCTTTAATGTCCGGGCCGATGTCGAACAGCTTGCCGAAGGATGCGCAATCCGCTTCCGGCCGGACGGTCGAGGTGCGGCGGCAGAACGCGCCACACCCCGTCTGGTGTCATGACTGCGGCTGCTTCGTCTTGCGCAGATACGGCAGAACCGTGTCGAAGGAGCCGAAGCGGGCGATTGCATCCTCGTTGGAAACGGCTGCGGTGATGATCACGTCATCACCCTGCTGCCAGTTCGCGGGCGTCGCGACCTGGTGGCGTGCGGTCAGTTGGATCGAATCGATGGCGCGCAGGATTTCGTTGAAGTTGCGCCCCGTCGTCATCGGATAGGTGAGGATCAGCTTGATCTTCTTGTCGGGACCGATCACGTAGACCGAACGCACGGTCGCATTGTCGGCGGGCGTGCGGCCCTCGGAACTGTCGCCCGCGCCGGCCGGCAGCATGTCGTAAAGTTTTGCCACCTTCAGGTCCTTGTCGCCAATCAGCGGATAATCGACCTCGAAACCGGTGGCGGTTCGGATATCGGCCTTCCACTTGGCATGGCTTTCCACCGGATCGACGGAAATGCCGATGATCTTGACGCCACGCTTGCGAAATTCACCTTCGAGGCCGGCCATCGCGCCAAGTTCGGTCGTGCAGACCGGCGTGAAGTTCTTCGGATGCGAAAAAAGGACCGCCCATCCGTCGCCGATCCATTCATGAAAACTCAGCGGACCGGCCGTGGTTTCGGCGGTGAAGTCCGGGGCGATGTCATTGATGCGCAGGGACACGTGTCTTTTCCTCCATGGGTTCTTCCGATGGCGCCCACCATAATCCCGCAAAACGCCATGGCCAGACAGAGGTTTTCGCAAAGTGCGGGACTTCCGGAAAATCTGTTTGGTCGACCGGTTGTCCTCGCAGCAGGTTTAAACCATTCGCATATTCGCTCCGTCTCAGGCACACTCCAGCGACCTTTGACATTTCAAATACCGGTTCTTAAAGCTTGGAAAAAACCAATCAGAATGAGGGGCAGCACCGATAATGGATACGGACGTCGCATCTGTCGATCTTGAGATGATCACGCATGGCCCGGAGGCGCGCGCCAAGCCGGAAACCCGTCTCTGGCTGAGGATGCTGTCCACTACCAAGCTGATCTCGACGGAAATCCGCAAGCGGTTGAGGGCCGAGTTCGGTGCCACGCTGCCGCAATTCGACCTGATGGCGCAGCTCTACCGGGAGCGGGGAGGTCTGCGCCTGGGCGAATTGTCGAAACGCACGATGGTGACGAATGGCAATGTGACCGGGCTTGTGGAACGGCTGGAGGCGGAAGGCCTCGTCGTGCGTGAAACGCCGACGGCGGATCGGCGCGTGACGGTTGCCCGTCTGACAGAGGAGGGGACACGTGTGTTCTCGGCCATGGCGGAGGCCCACGAGACCTGGCTTCGCGAACTGATGGCCGATGTCGGGACGGACCGGATCGTGTCCCTCTGGGAAGAGATCGGTCACGTCAAGCGATCCACGGCCAACCATCTGAGTGGCATCGAGGGGGAGTGAACCCCGGTTGCCGGTGCAGTGCACAGTCGATCTTGCGAAGTCTTTCGCAATGCGAGAGAAGGGTCGATACGGTTGATGAACATGGCGGGACGACGACACATCATGATGGACCTTCAGGCGATCGTTGAGGAGATTCACGAGGCGCTGCTTCCCCGGATCGGGGAGGGAAAGGTTGCCGACTACATTCCCCAGCTGGCTGGGGTTGATCCCGGCAAGTTCGGCATCTCCATCGTCGATCTGGAAGGCAATGCGTTCAAGGCGGGCGATTGTGACGAGCCCTTCTCGATCCAGAGCATTTCCAAGGTCTTCACCCTGACGCTGGCACTCGGCAAACATGGCGAAACCACATGGAACCGCGTCGGACGCGAACCGTCCGGATCGGCCTTCAATTCCATTGTTCAGCTGGAGCATGAGCACGGCAAGCCGCGCAATCCCTTCATCAATGCGGGCGCCATTGTCATTAGTGACCTGGTTCTGGCGGGCCACACGCCGCGCGAAGCGATCGGCGAAATCGTGCGTTTCGTGCAGTATCTGGCCGATGATCCGGCGATCGGCATCGACCCGGAGGTCGCCAAGTCCGAAACCGCAACGGGTTTCCGCAATTTCGCCCTGGCGAACTTCATGAAGTCCTACGGCAAGCTGCACCATCCGGTGGACCACGTGCTCGGCGTCTATTTCCATCAATGCGCGCTGGCGATGAGTTGCACGCAGCTGGCCAGAGCCGGCCTGTTTCTGGCCGGCAATGGCCGTACGCCGCTGACCGGTCACACGGTTGTCTCGAGCCAGCGGGCACGGCGCATCAATGCGCTGATGCTGACCTGCGGTCATTACGATGGATCCGGTGATTTCGCCTATCATGTCGGCCTTCCCGGCAAAAGCGGCGTCGGAGGCGGCATTCTTGCGGTCGCGCCCGGCCGTGCTTCGGTCGCTGTCTGGTCGCCGGGCCTGAACAAGAACGGCAATTCGCTGGTCGGGTCCCTGGCTCTGGAAATGCTCGCCAACAGGACCGGCTGGTCCGTGTTCGGGGCACCTTCCCTGTAGGCACGCGTGGCGCGAACGGCAAAATGCGATCCACCGCGCCTTGTCTTTTTTGCGTTTTGTCACATTTCTCTTCAGCAGCAGCGATATCAAAAATCGAACACGAATCATTTCCCTTTCCCGGGAGATGCGGCCGGGGGGCAATGTCAGCGGCGTTGCCTCCCATTTTCCGGCATGTCGATTGTGGCTTGCAGCCCGCGTGGCAGCCTCTAGGCTGGATCACCGCCCCAATTTTCCTCCGCGAGTGATTCCCATGACTGACATTTCGATGATTGAAGCAGCACGCCAGCGGCTTGGCACGCGGGCGGTCTATACGCCCCTGTTGTCCTCTGCGTTTCTCGATGAGCTTGCCGGCCGACGCCTGTTCGTGAAGCCGGAATGCCTGCAGAAGACCGGCTCCTTCAAGTTCCGTGGCGGCTGGTCCGCCGTTTCGGCGCTGGAAGCGGAGGTTAGAGCCCGTGGCGTCATCGCCTTCTCCTCCGGCAACCATGCGCAAGGCGTGGCGCTTGCCGCGAAGCTGCACGGCATTTCATCGGTCATCGTCATGCCGTCCGATGCGCCGCAGGTGAAGATCGACAACACCCGGGCCTATGGAGCGGAGGTCGTCCTTTATGATCGGCTGACGGAAGACCGGGATGCTTTGGGTGCCGAACTTGCCGCCGCGCGCGGTCTGACGCTGATCAAGCCCTTTGATGAACCGCAGGTGATTGCCGGGCAGGGAACGGTGGGGCTCGAAATTGCCGAACAGGCAAGGGCGGAAGGTATCGATCAGGCCGATGTGCTTGTCTGCTGCGGTGGAGGCGGCTTGACGGCGGGCGTTGCGCTGGCGCTCGAGGCGAAGGCGCCGGGCCTACGGGTGCGCCCGGCCGAACCGGCAGATTTTGACGACACGGCGCGCTCGCTGGCGAGCGGCACCATCGAGCGTAACACGGCCAAGGGCGGTTCGATCTGTGATGCCATCGTGACGACAGAGCCCGGTAGGATCACCTTTCCGATCAACAAAAGGCTCTGTGGCCCGGGCCTTGTGGTGACGGATGAGGAAGCCCTGCGCGCCATGGTTCTTGCCTTCACGCGGCTGAAGATCGTGGTGGAACCCGGCGGTGCGGTCGCGCTCGCTGCGGCGCTGTTCCGGCGTGACGAGATCAAGGGGGATGCCGTGGTGGCGGTCTGTTCTGGCGGCAATGTCGATCCGGTCCTCTTTGCCGATGCGCTGGCCCGCTTCGGTTCGTAAAGACCTCAAACTTTTGTCGGCGTGGGTCTGTCCCTTCTCGCGGAGTTCTCTATTTTAGCAAGCTGGAAATCGATCTTCTCTTGTGCGCGCAGGTTCCCTTCATGCCATCGGCCGTTCGATCAGAGAATTATGTTCGTCAAGCGTTGCCAACCGATACCATTGGCCAGTTGGAGAACCTCAGGAGCCGATCGATCTTCACCGCCCTGAAACGGCGTGATCTTGCTTTGGCCGAGGCCGAGCGGATGGAGGCCGGAGCGGGAGAGAGCAAACCACTCTACGGGCTGCTCTTTGCCGTGAAGGACAATATCGACGTTGAGGGAATTCCGACAACTGCCGGCTGCCCGACATTTGCCTACATGCCCGAACGTTCCGCAAACGTCGTGGAGCGCCTGGAACAGGCCGGGGCGATCCTTGTCGGCAAGACCAACATGGATCAGTTCGCAACCGGACTGGTGGGCGTGCGCTCTCCTTTCGGCATCGCGCCGAATGCCCTGCGTTCCGACCTGATCCCGGGGGGATCAAGTTCTGGCTCCGCTGTGGCGGTGGCTAGGGGTTTTGTCGATTTTTCGCTGGGAACGGATACCGCCGGGTCCGGCCGTATCCCGGCCGGCATGAATGGCATCGTCGGGCTCAAACCCTCTCTCGGGCTGGTCTCATCCACCGGTGTCGTGCCGGCCTGCCGGACGCTGGACACGGTCTCGATCTTCTCGCGTGATGTCGACATCGCCTTCCGGGTGCTGCAGGTGATTGCGGGTTACGATGCGGATGATCCGTTTTCCCGGCATGCGCCGCCACCGGTTCTGCAAGAGCCGAGACCACGGCCGAAGGTCGGCGTGCCGGCCGCCGCGCAGCGGCTGTTTTTTGGCGACCAGGTGTCAGAAGCCGCCTTTGCAGCCGATCTGGACATGCTGCAATCGCTGGGCTTCGAGGTTGTCGAACTCGATTTCGAGCCCTTCCATGCGGTGGCTCGCCTGCTCTACGAAGGGCCTTGGGTGGCAGAGCGTTATGCGGCCATCCGCTCTTTCATCGAAAGCAACCCGTCGGCTCTTCTGCCCGTCACCTTCAGCATAATCAGCCCGGCAAAAACCATTACGGCGGTCGAAACCTTCGAGGCGATGTACCGGCTGCAGGCGCTGAAACGCCAGGTCGAACCTGTGCTGCAGGCGCTGGACTGCCTTGCGGTCCCCACTATCCCGCGTTTCTACCGCATTTCGGAAATCGCCGAGGAGCCGCTCTCCCATAACGCCAATCTCGGCACCTATACGAATTTCGTCAACCTGCTTGACCTTGCCGCCATCACGCTGCCGGTCGGGCTGCGCAGCGATGGCCTGCCCTCCAGCATCACCTTCATCGGTCCGGCGGGAAACGACGGGCTGCTGGCGGCGCTGGCGTTGCGGGTGGAAAAGCGTCCCGCCCGTTAGCTGCCCACCAGACGGTGATAGGCGTCCTCGACAAGTGTGATGTGTGCGTGCATCGTCCTCTCCGCTTCCATCTGGTTGCCGCGCAGGATCGCTTCGAGGATCAGCCCGTGTTCAGCATGCGAGCGTGCAAGGCGACCGAGCGTGGAAAACTGCGCCCGGCGGAAAGGTTGCAGGCGCTGGCGCGTCGAGAGCGTGATCTCCTCCAGATACGGGTTGTGGCTGCCGCGGTAGATGGCGCCGTGGAACCGTTCATTCGCCTGGATGTAGGTCTGCCGATCGCCGGCAGAAACGATCGCGGCCATTTCACCGTGCAGCGTGTCGAGCTGGTCCCGTTCCGGTGCGGTCATGCGCAGGGCACTCATCCCAGCGCAGAGCGCTTCCAGATGGCCCATCAGTTCGAACATGCCGGCGAGCTTGTCCTCGTCAGGTTTGGCGACCACCGTGCGGGCATGCGGTTTCTGGTCAACGAGTCCGCTTGCCGCCAGTTGTTTCAGTGCTTCACGGATCGGCGTTCGGGAGACGGTGAACTCGGCCGCCAGCTGTGTTTCGTCCAGCACGGTGCCCGGTGCAAGCTCGCTGCTGATGATCCGCTCGGCCAGTTGGCGGCGGATGTCTTCCGTCGAGGTCCGAGGAGTTTTCTTCAGCACGCGAAACCTGTCTTCCTTTGTGTGCGGCCCTATTCCGGCATCATGCTGACATGGGCTGCCGCAACCTTCCAGCCATCGGGTGTCCTGACCCATGTCTGCATCTGCCGGCCGATCTCGCCCGGCAGGTCCGGCCGCAGAAAGAGCGTCGAGGCAGTGGCGAAATCGCGGCCATAGGTGGTGATCACCGTTTTCTCCAGCCGACGCGTGAATGGCGCCTGGCTTTTGCGAAAGGCGGTGATCTCGCCATAGCCGTGTTGCACTTCGCTTACCCCGTAACGGACGGTGGCGGCGTTGTCGAGAAACATGGAGAGCAATGTGGCGTTGTCATTGGCGAGCAGCGCTGCCTCGTAGGCGGCAAAGATCGCCTCGACCTCGGCCCTGGTTTCGGGATGATCGATCTCCATCAGCCGGTCTTTCTGCGGTTGAGCATGCGGGTCTTCAGCTCGGTGAGGAAAGGTATGGTCTCGAACTGGTCCGGTCGAACCCGGTCCCAATCGACACCCGCGGGCCTTGGCTGGCGATTGCCAGTGATGATCAACTCGCTCTCGGTCGCCACCATGTCGAGCGGGCTGTCATGCGGCTCGATCACCACCTCGTGGTCATCGACCAACTGCACGGAATGCACCGTCGTGACCAAGGGAGTCTCGTCGTTGATGGTGCCGAGTTCGCGGAAGATCGCCGTTTCCAGATCGGCAAAACCGGCACCTTTGCCGGTACGGCCGCCAGCGCGCGAGACCGCGACCGAACCGACGACACAGAAGTCCAGCGGCTCGACATCCTCGAAACCGATGCGCTCGCCGTGTTCGACAAACCCCTGGGCGACGGCGGCGAGTTCGAAGGAAATGCCTTTCTCGACCAGCTTCTTGGGATCAAGCCTGAGATAGGGAAAATCCTTTGTCAGGTAGGGAACCGGCGCATAGACCGTCTTGCCCTCGTAGAGCGCACGCAGCCGGATCGGGATCTGCGGTGCGTCCGGGTTCGTCTTGACCGTGCGTGCCTTTTTCCAGGCGTCGGTCCTAGCCAATCGCCAGGCGGCAACATCGGCGCCGACAAAGTTCGGGATCATGCTCCAGGCGGGGCCTATGGCAACGCCGGTCTCCTCAAGTGCGGCCCAGATCCGGTTGCGCACAACATCCTTGCCTGCATTGCGGCCTGCCCAGCGGCCTCTCTGCCCCTCCTCGAACTCAGGCATTGGCCAGATCCCGCGCCACGGCGGCCTCCAGTTCGGCAAACGGCGTCGCCCAGCCGACGATGCCGCCTTGCGCGACGATCATCTCGATCGCCATCCGCTTGAATTCGGCAAAATAGCTTTCAGTGGCATCTTCCACCAGCAGGCATTCGTAACCCCGGTCATTGGCCTCGCGCATGGAGGTCTGCACGCAGACCTCTGTCGTCACCCCGGCAAACACCAGATGCGTCACGCCCTTGTTGTCGAGGATCGACTGGATGTCGGTATTCCAGAACATCCCCTTGCCGGGCTTGTCGATGACGACCTCGCCCATGATCGGCTTCAACGCATCAACGATCTGGTTACCGGGTTCGCCGCGCACCAGAAGCCTTCCCATCGCACCTTCCTCGCCGATCTTCAGCGGCGCGTTGCCGCGGCTGATCTTCGAGGGCGGGCAGTCGGAAAGATCCGGCAGATGCGCCTCGCGGGTATGGACGACGGGCCATTTCTTGCGGCGGAACAGATCGATGAGTTTTGCCGTCGTCGGAATGATCGCCTCCAGCCGCGTCACGTCATTGCCGAGACTGTCGCCGAAACCGCCCTTCTCGATGAAATCGCGCTGCATGTCGATGACAACGAGTGCCGTGCGGCCGGGCACAAACGGGAAGGGATAGGGGCGGGCGGGAACGGGAAAGGTCATGATGCTCATCCACCTCAATGGCCGGCCATGTGCTGGCCGATGGTGTTGCGGTCGGTCTCTTCGATCGGCGCGACATAGGAAATCGTGCCGCCGGACATCACCGCCACGCGGTCCGCCAGTTCGAGGATTTCGTCCAGGTCTTCCGAGACCAGCAGCACGGCGGCACCGCGGTTGCGGGCCTCCATGATCTGGCTGCGGATATCCGCGACCGAGGCGAAATCGAGCCCGAAGCATGGGTTTGCGACGATCAGCACGTCCACGTCGCCGGAGAGTTCGCGCGCCAGAACCGCGCGCTGCACATTGCCGCCGGACAGAGTTTCGATCGGTGCGTCGGGAGAGGTGGTCTTCACCCTGTAGCGGGCGATCAGTTCCTCCGCCTGGCTGCGCATCGGGCCTTTCGACATCCACCAGCCGAGACTGGTGATCGGAGGCTTGTCGAAGGTGCGGAAGGCAATGTTTTCGGCCACACTCATGCGCGGCACGGTGGCATTCTTCAGCGGCTCCTCCGGCAGACCATAGACCTTGAAGCGATCGAAATTGCCGCGCTTGGGGGTGAAGATCTCGCCATGAATGGTGATCTCACCATCCGTCAGCGGGCGCTGACCGGCCAGCACCTCGACGAGCGCGCTCTGCCCGTTGCCGGAGACGCCGGCAATGCCGACGATCTCGCCGCCCTTGATTTTCAGGTTGACGCCCTGGATGGCGGGAAGCCCCGCATCGTCCTCGGCGCAGAGGCCGGCCAGTTCCAGTACATCCTTCCGGTCGATCTGTTCGGTTCGTGCCGCCCGTTCACGCACTTCCGTGTCGCCGATCATCATCCGGCTCATGTCCTCGACAGGCGCGGATTTGGCGTCACCCTCGCCGGTCAGCCGACCACGCCGCAGGACGGAGAAGCGGTCGCAGAAGGTTTTCACCTCGCGGAACTTGTGCGAAATCATCAGCACGGTGATCTCGCCCCGGTCGCACATGCCATGCAGCAGGCCGAGCATCTCGTCCGCCTCGCCCGGCGTCAGCACCGAGGTCGGCTCATCGAGGATCATGAAGCGCTGGTCGAGGTAGAGAAGCTTCAGGATTTCCAGCTTTTGTTTTTCGCCGGCGGAAAGGCTCGCCACCTGCGTGTCGAGTGGCACGCGGAAGGGCATGGTTTCCATGAAGCTGTCGAGCAGCCTGCGCTCCTTCGGCCAGTTGATGACCGAGGGGGTGTCGGCCCGCGAGATGACCAGGTTTTCCGCCGCCGTCAGGCAGGGCACCAGGGTGAAATGCTGGTAGACCATGCCGATGCCATGGGCGCGCGCATCACGCGGCGACCGGATGATCACCTCGCGGCCATCCAGCATCACCTGGCCCTTGTCGGCGGAATAGAAGCCCATGATGCATTTGACGAGGGTGGATTTGCCCGCACCGTTTTCGCCGAGCAGCGCGTGGAAGGAGCCGGCGGCGACATTGATCGACACATCGCCAAGTGCCGTGAAACTGCCAAAGGTCTTGGTCATGCCGATGGCCGACAGCGAGGGAGCCTTTTTCAGAGAGGCGGTCTCAACCGCCAGCGCGCTCATGATGGGCCTCCCGGCAGCGCCTTGATGAAATCGACCGAGTTGGAGACGGCGCCGAACACGCCGCCCTGCATCTTGATCATGTCGACAGCGGCCAGGTGGTTCTCCACCTTCGTTGCCGCGCAGCAATCCTCCAGCAGCAGGCATTCGTAGCCGCGGTCATTGGCGTCGCGCATGGTGGTGTGCACGCAGACATCTGTGGTGACACCGGTGAAGACGATGTTGCGGATGTGCTTCATCTGCAGCACGAGTTCGAAATCGGTGGCGAGAAACGTGCCCTTGCCGGGTTTGTCAATGATGGCCTCGCCCGGTTCCGGCTGCAGTTCCGGAATGATCTCCCAGCCCGGTTCGCCCCGCACGAGAATGCGTCCACACGGCCCCTGGTCGCCAATGCCGGCGCCGATGCGTTGCGAGCGCCAGCGCTTGTTGGCGGGAAGGTCGGATAGATCCGGCTTGTGGCCCTCGCGGGTGTGGATGATCGGATAACCCTTGGCGCGCATGGCAGCGAGCACGGTCTGGATGGGTTCGATCGGCTTGCGGGTTAGTGAGATGTCATAACCCATGCTGTCGACATAACCGCCCGGCGCGCAGAAATCCGTCTGCATGTCGATGACGACGAGCGCCGTGTTGTGCGGTCCCCAATTGCCGTCGAAGGGCCAGGGATAGGGGTCGGCGGAAAGCGTCGTGCCGCCGGGAATGAGCGCCTGTTCGATCCGTTCGTCGAGAGACTTCATGTCATGACCTCACTTGGTGATGGAAAGCTCGCCCGGCGCCTCGCGCGCCGCGACCTTGGACCGCGCCGAGGCGATCATGATCAGCAGCGTCAGGATGTAGGGGGCGGCGTTGAAGAAATAATAGCCCTGGGAAATACCGACCGATTGCAGCGAGGGACCAAGCGCGCCGGCGGCACCAAAGAGCAGGGCCGCGAGAATGCAGCGCAGCGGCCCCCAGCGGGCGAAAATCACGAGCGCAACCGCCATCAGGCCCTGGCCGGAGGAGAGCCCCTGGTTCCAGGAGCCGGGATAATAGAGCGAGAGGAAAGCGCCACCGATACCGGCCATGAAGCCGCCGATGGCGGTGGCGATGAAACGCACGAGATCGACGGAGACACCCATGGCCTTGGCCGCCGGCGCGCTGTCGCCGGTCATACGCACGATCAGGCCCCAGCGCGTGTTGCGGAAGGCCCACCACATAAAGACGGCAAGCGCCACCCCGACGAAGAAGAGCGGGTTGACCTCAAGCGCCTGGGCAAGACGCGGATCACCGGTCCAGTCGCCGAGATGGATCGCCTCAAGCCGCGGTGCCTGCGGCTGGATATAGGGTTTGCCGAAAAAGAAGGCGAGACCGGTGCCAAAGCTCATGAAGGCGATGCCGATCGCGATATCGTTGACCCTCGGCAGCTTGCAGATGAAACCGTGCAGCGCGCCGAGCACGAGACCGGCGCAACCGGCAAAAAAGACACCGGCCCACGGATTGCCGGTCAGGAAGGAGCCGGCATAGGCCACCATGGCGCCCAGCACCAGACTGCCTTCGAGGCCGAGATTGATGCGGCCGGATTTTTCGGTCAGGCATTCGCCCAGCGCCACGAACATGAAGGGCGTGGAGACGCGGATCGCGCCGCCCAGCATAGCAATCAGAGCGGTGATGAGCGCGCTATCCTGCAGGGTCTCGTTCATGTGCGGTCCTCCGCGCGTTTCGGCTGCAGGAAGGCAATGCGGCCGTAAAAGGTTTCGCTGGTCAACAGCACGACAAAGATCAGACCTTGCAGCACCAGAACGGTGGCATCCGGCATGCCCATGCGTCGCTGGATGATGCCGCCGGCAGCGCTGAGCGCGCCGAAGAGCACGGCCACCGGAATGATGGCAAGCGGCACCTGGCGGGCGAGAAACGCCACCAGAATGCCGGTGAAGCCGTAACCCGCCACGAGCGAGGCGTTCGCCTGACCATGCACGGCGGCAACCTCGTAGAAACCGGCCAGACCGGCACAGGCGCCGGCAATCATGGTGCAGGCGACGATGAGCCTGCCGACGGGTAAGCCCTGGGCGAGCGCTGCACGCGCATTGCCGCCGGTGACGCGGGCCGCAAAACCGAAGGTGGTTCTGGTCATCAGGATATGCAGGCCAATCGCCAGAACAAGGCCAGCCGCCAATCCCCAATGCACCTCCGTGCCTGGAATGGAGCCGATCCGGTAGGCATCGCCGATCGGCATGGTGGAGGGCTTGTTGGCCGAGGCCGGATCACGCAGCGCCCCCTCCACGAAGAAGTTCATGGTGGCGATTGCGATATAGGATAAAAGCAGCGAGGAGATCGTCTCGTTGACGCCGCGATAATAACGCAGCCATCCGGCAAAACCGATCCACATGCCGCCGGCGAGCATTGCGGTCATCGCCATGATGGGAAGTGTGAGGAACGCCGGTACACCGGCCGTGACGAGGGGAATGGCCATCGCCGCGGCCGACAGTCCGCCCAGTACCAGCGCTCCCTCGCCACCGATCATGGTGAGCCCGATGCGGGCGGGAACCGCAAAGGCAAGTCCCGTCAGGATCAGGGGGGCTGCACGCTGCAGCGTGTTCTGCAGCGAAAAGCCGGAGCCGAAGCCGCCGACCCAGAGCAGTTGGAAGAACATCAGCGGCGACTTGCCGAGAAACAGAAGGAAGACGGAAAACAACGCCGCAGAGGCCAGCAGCGCGGCCACCGGGATAAAGATGGATTCGGCGAATTTGAGCGTGCCGATGCTGGGTCTACGCCTCAACGACGTTGCCGAAAGAGATTGAACCGTCATGTCTGCCACGTGTGCTCTCCTCTCACCGGAGATCTGCCCGGACGACGGGCGAACCTGCCTCTTGATGACCCGGCCTGCCGGAACCGGCCCTAGCCGCTGGTGACCGTGCTTTCGCTGCTTATGGGGCAGAGGGACGTCTGGTGTCCCATCTGCGCTGGCATAGGTGGCGGATCGTCTTAAGACCCCTCCCCAACCCCTCCCCACAAGGGGGGAGGGGCTAACCTGCCGCTCCGTCGTGCCCAAAATCTCTGGGAACCCGGGTCGGGGAGGGCGGTGCCGCCTGTCTTTTCCCCCTTGTGGGGGAGATGGCCGGCAGGCCAGAGGGGGTCTTTAACGCATTATCCTTCCACCTGTTGGCAGGCAGCGTCTCAGGTGATCGAGCCCTGGACGCCCTCCAGCAGCCAGTTCATGCCGTCGAGATAGGGGTCGTAATTGTCATAGGTCTTGTCGACCACGACCTTGCCCTGGTTGTCCTTCAGCGTGCCCTTGTAGATCGACTCGCCCTTGACGAGGGCTGCCCGCGCGGCATCCGCCGCCTTCTTGGCCGCATCCGTTGCTCCGGCGCCGTAAGGGGTGGAGCGCAGCATGTCCTTGTCGAAACCGCCGACGAGGAAGTTCGGCAGCGTCTTGGAGCCAGCGATATCGGCGGCAAACGACTTGTAGATCGTCTCCCACTTGTATTCCGCGCCGGTGATGAAGCCCTTCGGTGCCAGCGGCGCCTGGGAGGCATTGTGGCCGAGGCTTTTCACGCCGCGTGCTTCCGCCGTTTCGATCACCACCTTCGGGCTGTCGACATGGCAGGTGATGACGTCACAGCCGGCGTCAACGAGCGCATTGGTGGCTTCGGCTTCGCGAACCGGAAGCGACCACTCGCCCGTGAAGATGACGCGAACCGTCGCATCCGGCTTCACCGAACGGGCGCCGAGCAGCACGGAGTTGATGTTGGAGAGCACCGAGGGAATGGGTTTTGCCGCGACGAAGCCAATCTTGCCCGAGGCGGAAGACAGGCCGGCGGCGACACCGTTCACGTAATGCGCCTGGTTGAGATACGGGAAGTAGGAGCCGGCATTCTTCGGGTCCTTGTCCTTGCTCCACAGCGGCGCCGCATGACGGAACTCGACCTTGCTGTATTTCTTGGCCAGATCAACGACGAAGGGATTGTAGTAACCGAACGAGGTGGCGAGGATGAGGTTTGCGCCATCAAGGTTGATCATGGATTCCATCGATTTCGCGACGGCATCCGTTTCCGGCACGTTCTCTTCCTCGATTACGGTAACGCCCGGCACTTCCTTCAGCGCCTTGGCAGCAACCGCGTGAGCCTGGTTCCAGCCGAAATCATCGCGCGGGCCAACATAAACGATGCCGACGGTGACAGCGCCTTGCGCGCGGGCAATATGGTAGGGCAGGGCGCTGGCGGCCACACCGGCAAGGCCGGTTTTCAGCAGCGAGCGACGGGACAGATCGAATTTGGACATTGGCACTCCCCTCTTTCTCGACCCCTCATGGGTCTTTCCCAAAAGGGAATGCAAAGGGCGTGCCACGCTGATGCAACGGCCAAACGAAGGCTAAGCCCCCATATTTAGGGGGAAGGCGCCGTTCGAGTTCAAGATGAGCGCCTATGGATTGTGCGTTTGCATCACGATGTGCAAATTATGTGCATTAGAATTCCGATTGCATACAACGGAAGGTCGCCAATACGCGAGCCGCCGCATCTGGTTGTCAGTTCCGCGTGAGAAGGGAAATCGACTCCCAAGGGCGCAGCGTGATCTCCTTTCCCAGCTGAGAAACGGGCTCGTGGGTCCACACCAGAGCCTCTCCTTCTGTCTGCACTTCTGCCGGCAGGTCGATGGCAACGGGAGTGTCGGAAAAGCTCGCGATCACGGTCACGCGCTCGCCGCCCAGCGTGCGGGTGTAGAGAAAAATCTCCGGGTGCTGATCGAGATAGGACTGGAACCGGCCGTAAACGATAACGTCATGTGTCTTTCGCAACGTGATGAGCTTTCGATAGTGGTGAAAGACGGAGGTTTCGTCGCGGACAGCTGCCGCGGCATTGATATGGCCAGCATTGCCGTTCGCTTCGATCCATGGCGTACCGGTGGTAAAGCCGCCATGCGAACCGTCGGTCCATTGCATCGGCGTGCGGGCATTGTCGCGGCTGTTCATATTGGCGCCGGTAATGAAGTCCTCCGGCGAGAGGCCGGCCTCCAGGTGCAGGCGGTGCATGTTCAGCGTCTCGATGTCCTTGTACTGGTCGATCGCGGTGAAGGGCGCGTTGGTCATGCCGATTTCTTCGCCCTGATAGACATACGGCGTGCCCCGCATCATGTGCAGCACGGTCGCCAGCGTCTTGGCCGATGGCACGCGAAACTCTCCGTCGTTACCATAGCGGGAGACGGCGCGCGGCAGGTCGTGATTGCCCCAGAAGAGCGAGTTCCAGCCGTCCTCGGAAAGCGCCTGCTGCCATTTGGAAAAGACGGACTTCAGTGCCACAAGGTCGAAGGGTTTCGAGCGCCATTTGCCGAAAACTTCGTCCCAGCGTTGCGTCACGTGTTCAAACTGGAAGACCATCGACAGTTCCTGGCGCTCGCGGCCCGAATAGAGAAGGGCGGAATCCGGCGTGACGCTCCAGGTTTCGCCGACTGTCAGCACGTCGCGTCGGGCAAGTGTCTCCCGGTGCATCTCCTGGATGTAATCGTGCAGATGCGGCCCGTCGGCGGTAATCATCCTGTCCGGTTGTTTGCCGATCAGGTCGATCACGTCCATGCGGAAACCGGCAATGCCGCGATCCAGCCACCAGTTCATCATGTCGCAGATCGCGCGGCGGACGCGCGGGTTCTCCCAGTTCAGGTCCGGCTGGCGCCTGGAGAAGAGATGCAGGTAATATTGCCCGCTCGGCGGATCGAATTCCCAGGCCGAGCCGCCGAAATAGGATTGCAGATCGTTCGGCGGCCCGCCGTCCGACCCGGGATCGCGCCAGATGTAGAAATCCCGGAACGGGTTATCGCGCCCGCACTTTGCCTGCTTGAACCAGTCGTGATCGTCGGAGGTATGGTTGACGACGAGATCGAGCACGATGCCGATCCCGCGCTCCTTCGCCTTGGCCAGCAGTTCCCGGAATTCGTCGAGCGTGCCGAATTCGGGTGCGATGTCCTGATAGTTGGAGATGTCATAACCATTGTCGTCCATCGGCGAGGCGTAGATCGGCGAGAGCCAGATCACGTCGATGCCGAGGTTTTCCAGATAATCGAGCTTGGAGATGATGCCGGGAATGTCGCCGATGCCATCGCCATTGCTGTCGGCAAAACTGCGCGGATAAATCTGGTAGACGGTGGAGGAATGCCACCATTGGCGTTTCGTGGCAACGGCGGGATTGAGATGGGTGGGCGTTGACATCGATCCTCCTCGGTTTCGGGATTGTCTGGTGAAGACATAGGGTGCCTGTGGGGAACATCACTCCCTGTCTGCGGTTGGAAAGGTGTGTTCAATCAAGACCAAGGGAGGCTTGTCATGAACAGCCGACTTCCACCCGTTCCCGACGAAAACCTGAGCCACAAGGGCACCGGCGAAAAGACCCATGCCGCGCCGGAAGAGGGGCGCGGCATCGACCCGTCCCAGAAGAATTTCGATCAGCAAGGTCGCCAGGGAAACATCAAGGTCAATACGACCAACCAAGGCTACCAGCAGGACCGATGAGGAGAAACTGATGTCGACTTCACAGAAGACGCCGGCCAGCATCCGGCAGGGCGGGCCGGGTTCGTCCGAGCAGAATGCCAAGGCACCGCTCGATCTGCGCAAGGGCAAGGCGAGCCCCGACAACCGCACCCGTTCCCAGGTCTCCGGTGGAGGTGGGGAGCAGGACCGCCACCATGATCACGACCCGTCTCGCAAGGGTGGCGGGTCGCACCCGGCGCATTGATTTGTGCTACGAGACACTGTGCAGGACGCGGCGTTCAGAATAGCGCCGCGTCCGCTTTGTTTTTTCGGGTTTTGCGCGTATATTCAGCGGCAACGTGTCAAATACTGCGCAGGAGATGTCCGATGGTGTCGACCGGGCTGGATATGAGCGTGATGGCCTTCCGTGAGCCGCAGACGGCGCATCTGTCGCCGCGCCTGGTTTCTGACCTGTTGGGCCTCACGCAGACGGAGCTTGCGCGGCTTATCGGTGTCGCGCGTAACACGTTGAATGCGCCGGCCAGCCTTCGCAAGGTGGACCAGGCGCTGGGGCCGGTGGTGCGCATCCTGGCCATGGTCACCGACATGGCGGGAGACGAGCAGCGCGCCGCGCTCTGGTTCAAGCATCAGCCGATCCCCGGCTGGGCAGGCAAGACGGCTTATGATCTGGTGGGCGAAGGGAAGGCGGATCAGGTTCTGTCCTATCTCGAGGCTGTCCGGTCGGGCGTCTATGCCTGACCTGATACTCTGGCGGGCCTATGTCCCGCGCTGGTCACATCGGCCGTTATCGGGAAAAGGGGCTGCCCGCTTCGGAGGGCGTTGGAATCCCGTCGGTTTGCCCACTCTCTATGCCGCGCGCGAGCTTTCGACGGCCTGGGCGGAATACAACCAGGGTTTCGTTCAGCATCCTGCGCTGATTGCGCAATTGCATCTCAGCAATGCACATCTTGCCGATCTGACGGATGCCGCTTTCCTTGCAACGCTCGGTGTCGATACCGGCCTTCATGATTGCGCATGGCGCGCCGAGATGGAGGCCGGTCGCGTGCCGGAGACCCATCGGCTTCAGGCCTCGCTGCAGGCTGCGGGATATCACGGACTGATCTATCCGTCCTTCATGTCACACGGCGGCTCCTGCGTGGCGCTATGGGCCTGGAATGGGGAGGAGGGGCCCAGCCTCACCGTCAGCGATCCGGAAGGGCGCCTGCCACGCAATGCCGCCTCCTGGACCTGATGCCGTCTCGCGAGCGCGGCCCTGCCAAAGCCTGGATGAGCCGCTATGTCCTTCATTGTGTCGATCGGGATCGATCGTCGTAGCAGGAGAGGAGTGTTGCTGATGTCCAGCATGTCCCCGCAAGCAAAGATCCAGCAGGCGCGTGCCATTGCCATGGAGGCCCATCAGGGGCAGGCGGACAAGACGGGCGAACCCTTCATTGCCCATGTGGAACGGGTGGCTGACGGCGTCGAGGGCGACGATCAGGCGATCGTGGCCTGGCTGCATGATGTGGTGGAAAAGGCGCCTGGCTGGAGCTTCGCCCGGCTGCGGCAGGCGGGCTTTTCCGATGACGTCATTGATGCCGTCGACGCGATGACAAAACGCGCCGGCGAGGATTATCTCGACTTCTGCCGTCGTGCCGTTGCCAATCCGCTCGCCCGCCCGGTCAAACGGGCCGATCTGCTCGACAATATTGCCCAGGTGCGGCGCATGGGCGGCGATACCGGCAAATACGAGCAGGGGCTGCGCATCCTTCACGCGCAGGAGACGGGAGGCTCGGAACATTAAACTCGCTCTGCCGTTCGTCGCAGGCAGTCCGCTGAAACGGGAGTGAGGATCATGGAGCTTGAAGGCAAGGTGGCATTGATCACGGGAGCGGGGTCCGGCATCGGTCGCGCCTCTGCGGTGGCGCTTGCACGGGCCGGCGCATCTGTCGCACTGCTCAGTCATACGGCAGGCGAAATCGAGGATGCCGCCGAAGAAATCCGTGCGGCCGGCGGCCAGGCGATCGCGCTGACGGCGGATGTCTCCGATCAGGCCGCGATGCGGCAGGCCGTGACGCAGCTTGTCAACCAGTTCGGGCAACTTGACATCGTCGTCGCCAATGCCGGGATCAATGGCGTCTGGGCGCCGATCGACGACCTGAAGCCGGAGGAGTTCGACAAAACGATCGCCGTCAACCTGCGCGGCACCTATCTGACGCTTCATTTCACCGTACCGCACCTGAAGAAACAGGGCGGCGCGATCGTCATCGTTTCGTCCATCAACGGCAACCGCACGTTCACTTCGCCGGGCGCCACCGCCTATTCCGCCACCAAGGCGGCGCAGGTTGCGATCACCCAGCAACTGGCGCTGGAACTGGGGCGGTACCATGTGCGGGTCAATGCGGTCTGCCCAGGGCAGATCGAGACGCAGATCGACGACAATACCAACCGCCGCAATGTCGAGGAGACGAAGATCCCCGTCGAGTTTCCGGAGGGGCAGATCCCGGTCAGGGACGGAAAACCCGGCAAGTCTGCGGAGGTGGCGGATCTGGTGCTGTTTCTGGCGTCGGATCGCGCCCGGCATATTACGGGCACGCCCGTTTATATTGACGGTGGGCAGGGTCTGTTGCGGTAGGCGTCAGCGGTCGAGAAACTCTCGCCACTGCATTTCGCCCATCATGCAATCCACCTTCGGCCCGCTGGCGATGCGGCGCACTTTGGCATCGGGTTCGATCCCGCTCACCTCCAGCACCAGCTTGCGGCGGATCGCTGTCGCAAAGTCCTCAATATTGTGAACCGGCAGGACAAAGCTGCCCGGGCCGCCGATGACACAATCGCCATAATAGCGGTCGAGCCCTGTTGTGGTGCCCGACGGGCGCAGCATCAGGGCCAGCCCATTGATGATGATTCCCGCCGATAGCGCGGCATCGCGGACCGGTTCGACCGGCTGCCCGATGTTGTTCGGCCCATCACCGGACACGTCGATCACCCGCCGCATGCCATCAAAGCGGTTGGCGACGATGGTTTCGGTGCCGTAGGCGATAGCGGCGGAAATCGAGGTGCGCCGCTGTGTCATGATCGGCCGCGCTGCCAGCTTTTCGGCGAAGGCGCGGGCATCCTCTGCAGTTTCGATGATCTGCCAGTCGAGCACGGAGGTTGGATCCACCTCTCCGGCCCATTCGAAATAGGTGATGGCGATCTTCCCGATCAGCCCGCCACGAACAGCATTGAGGAAATCGGCATGTTGCAGTGCCTGCACATACCCTTCGCGCTGAATGCGCACTTCCTCATAATCCATGGAGCGGGATGTATCGACGGCGAGGACGAGTTCGACGTCAACCTGATTGTCGGGCAAGGCTGCGATCACCGATCCGGTGGCGAACCCTGCGAGCATTGCAAGTGTGGCAAGCATGGCATTCCCGTCACAAGCAGTCTTCGTCAGAAAACTGTAACACAGCTTAGGGGCAGAGCGATTGCTTGTTATGGGGCGGGCTTCACGTTTTAGTGATGTCTGATGAAGGCTTGCTAAGACATTCGCGCATGGATGAATGGGCGCAAAAATGAGCCTTGCGTGCGAAGCCTATTTAATGGGCATATTTTCGCCTATTGTGTGCAACTCGATGCTGGTCACTTGCTGAAATCCCGCGATTCCCCGGTTTCAGGCTTGGCACAGGCCTTGCATCACTCTCTACAGAGTTAGCAGCTAGGGTTCCGGCGCGGCGACGCGTGACTGGTCCGAGAGCGGCTACCGGCAGGGAGACATCCTGCCGGGTGCACGGCGGGATAAAAGCCCGGGAGACCTCGTAAGCCAAGGGATTGGCGGCACGATGGTCCATGCCGATCCCTTTCTGAAGACGCTCAAGAAGGGGAAGTTCCAATGCAGACCATATCGAAATTGTTCGCCACCCTCTCCGTCGCGGCGCTGACCTTGTCGGCTCCGATGGCCGCTCACGCTGCGCCGAAGAAGGAGTTCAAGGTGGCCTGGTCCATCTATGTCGGCTGGATGCCGTGGGGTTATGCCAACGATACCGGCATCGTGAAGAAGTGGGCGGACAAATACGGCCTCAAGATCGAGGTGACCCAGTTCAACGATTATGTGGAATCGATGAACCAGTACACGGCCGGCGCCTTTGATGCGGTGACGCTGACCAACATGGATGGACTGTCGATCCCCGCTGCCGGTGGCGTTGATACCACGGCCGTCATCGTCGGCGATTTCTCCAACGGCAATGATGCGGTGATCCTGAAGGACAAGGACAAGCTCGCCGACATCAAGGGCCAGAACGTCAACCTCGTGGAATTCTCCGTCTCACATTACCTGCTTGCCCGCGCGCTCGAAAGCATCGGCTCTTCCGAACGTGACGTGAAGGTGGTCAATACCTCCGACGCGGACATGGTCGCCGCCTACAAGACGCCGGATGTGACCGCCGTCGTGACCTGGAACCCGCTCGTCTCCTCGATCCTGGAAGACAAGACGGCGAAGAACGTGTTCGACAGCTCGAAGATCCCCGGCGAGATAATCGACCTGATGGTCGCCAATACCGACGTGCTGAAGGACAATCCGGATTTCGGCAAGGCGCTTGCCGGCATCTGGTACGACACGATGAAGGTGATGACCGCTGACAGCGCCGAAGGCAAGGCGGCCCGGACCGCCATGGGCGCGGCCTCCGGCACGGATCTTTCCGGTTTCGAGGCGCAGATGGCGGCGACCAAGCTGTTCGACAAGCCGGCGGATGCTCTGGCCTTCACCACCTCGCCAAACCTTTCGAAGACCATGGACAGCGTCCGCAACTTCCTCTTCGCCAAGGGTCTGCTCGGCAGTGGTGCAGCCTCCGCCGATGTGATCGGCATCGAAATGCCGGACGGCACGGTGCTGGGTGACAAGGGCAACATCAAGCTGCGTTTCTCGCCGACCTTTATGAAGGCGGCCGCAGACGGCGCTCTCTGATCACCTGTCCGGGGCGGGCACTGCTCGCCCCCTTCACCCCTCAGGATCAGGAAGAGGCCCATGCGCTGGATCAACTTACATCCGGGAAACGGCTCGCGGCTGGCTCTGGCCCTGCTGCCGTTCATTCTCCTGGTCGTCGCTTATATGATCGGCTCGGCCGAACGGCTTGCGGATAATCCGAACGACAAGCTTCTGCCTGGGTTCGCAGCGCTCGGCGAGGCCATCAGCCGCATGGCCTTCGTCGCGGATGTCCGCACCGGCGATTATCTACTGTGGTCGGATACGATCGCCAGTCTGCAGAGGCTTTCGGCCGGCCTCGGTATCGCAACGGCGATTGCACTTCTGCTCGGGCTGGTTATCGGCATCCTGCCGTTTGCCCGTGCGCTGCTGTCGCCTTTCGTGGCGGCGATTGCCATGGTCCCGCCGCTGGCGCTGTTGCCGATCCTGTTCATCGTCATGGGTTTGGGCGAGGCCTCGAAGATCGCGTTGATCGTCATCGGTGTCGCGCCGATCATGATCCGCGATCTGGCGCTGAAGGCGCTGGAACTGCCGCGTGAAATGATCGTCAAGGCCGAAACCCTGTCGGCCTCTTCCTGGCAGATTGCGCTGCGGGTGGTGCTGCCGCAGATTCTGCCGCGTCTCATCACCACGCTGCGCCTGCAGCTCGGACCGGCCTGGCTGTTCCTGATCGCCGCCGAAGCGATCTCCTCCGACAGCGGGCTCGGCTACCGCATCTTTCTCGTGCGCCGCTATCTGTCGATGGACGTCATCTTTCCTTACGTGCTGTGGATCACGCTTCTGGCCGTCGCAACCGACATCCTGCTCGATCGCCTGCGCATCGCCGTCTTCCCCTGGTCCGAACTGGAGAAGGGCAAATGAGCGCGCTGTCGATCAAGAACCTCTGGAAGGAATATGGCGACCAGATCGTGCTGGAAAACGTCTCGATCGAAATCGAGTCTCGCGCCTTCGTCGCTCTCGTCGGCCCGTCCGGCTGTGGCAAATCCACCTTTCTGCGCATGCTTCTTGGTCAGGAGATCCAGACCAAGGGCGAGATCCTGCTGGATGGTGAGCCTTTGCCGAAGGAACCGGGGCCGGATCGCGGGGTCGTCTTCCAGCGTTATTCCGTCTTTCCGCATCTGACGGTGCTCGGCAATGTGATGTTCGGCAAGGAGTTGCAGGCCTCGCGGTTTGCCGCCCGCCTGTTCGGCTCCGCCCGTCGTGTGGTCGAGGAAGAGGCCCGCGCGATGATCGCCGCCGTCGGCCTGATGGGCTCGGAAAACAAATATCCGGCCCAGTTGTCGGGCGGCATGCAACAGCGGCTGGCTCTGGCCCAGGCGCTGATCATGCGTCCGAAGGTGTTGCTGCTCGACGAACCCTTTGGGGCTCTCGACCCCGGCATCCGCGCCGAAATCCATGTGCTAATGAAAAAGCTCTGGCACGAGGCGCCGATGACCGTGGTGATGGTCACCCATGACATGCGCGAGGCCTTCACGCTTGGCACCCGCGTCGTCGCCTTCGAGCGGCCGCGCGACCGGCCCGAAGAGAAACTGCGCTACGGCGCGACCATCACCCGGGACATCGCCATCTGGCCGCCGCGGCAGGCGGGCGTGCCCTCCATCTTTCGCCCCGACCGGGACGGCCCGGTCTCTTCAAAGGGTCAATAGCCGGGACGGCCCGGCATACGGAACCACTGGAGATCACCATGCATATTCGACGTTCACCGGAAGAAATCGCCGCCAACCGTGCGCGTTACGAGGAACATCAGAAGAAGGGGCTGGAATTTGCGCCGAAGGCGCTGCCGGGCAAAAGCGCCAAGCCTGCGCCAACCATTGCTGCCGACGCCATCCTGCATCAGGAAAAACTGCCGGGCGGTTGGTACTGGTGGACGCGTGTGAAGGCCAACGAGGTGCTGCGGATTGCTCTCGATGAGGGGTTTTCCACCGTGTCGGTCGTGGCCTGGAGCGGGGCGGATGCGAGCGAACGCATGAACCTGCCGGATACGGTGAAGGTGCAGTGGACGACGGGTCTCGGCAAAGGCCGCGTGATTTTCTCCGACATGGGCAAGGTCATGTTCTCGATCACCGAGGACAGCTGCGGCGCGCATGACGTGCTGATGGGCGGCTCGACGGCCTCCTCCAATGCGAAAAAATATGCCGGCGCCAACGGTGCCGCCTTGCGCAATACGCGCGAGAATTTCGTTCTGGTCGCCACCAAGGCCGGCCTCGACAAGCGCGACATTCCGGCGGCTCTCGCCCTGTTTGCACCCGTCCGCGTCGATGCCGACGGCAAATTCGAGTGGAAACCGGATCTCGTATCCGATGGCGATTATGTCGACCTGCGTGCCGAGATGGACATGATCGTCGGCTTTTCCAACTGCCCGCATCCGCTCGACCCCAATCCCGTTTATGCGCCGAACCCCGTGACCATCACTCGGATCGTCGCAACGGAACCGGTGGCCGATGATTTGTGCCGAACCGCGACTGCCGAAGCCGTCCGCGGCTTCGAAAACAACGCATTCGCAACGCTTTGAGAGGGGAGACGATCATGACCGGTTTCATCCAGACCTCGCCCGCCCGTTCGCTCTCCAATATCGTGCAGGACCACTACATCGCTGCCGAAGCGCCTTTCTCGACCGTCATCAAGAAGGGACAGGTGGTGCGCATCGAGGACAGCTATGGTCAGCAGGCGGTCGATACGCTGTTCTATAACGCCCATGATTTCTCTGAACGGTATTCCAGCCAGGATACGATGCGCGAGCAGGGTGCGGCCTACATCTCCACCGGCACCAAGGTGATTTCTAACGAAGGCCGGGTCATGCTGACGGTGACGGCCGACAGTTGCGGCCGGCACGATACCTCTGCCGGCGCCTGCTCCTGCGAGAGCAATACGGTGCGTTTCGGCCATTACACGAAGTATCTGCATGCTTGCCGCGACAATTTTGTCATCGAGGTCTCCAAACATGGCATGAGCAAGCGCGACGTGGTGCCGAACATCAACTTCTTCATGAACGTGCCGATCGAACCTTCCGGCGAAATGACAATTGTCGACGGTATTTCCGCGCCCGGCGATTATGTGGAACTGACGGCGGAAATGGATGTGCTGCTGGTCATCTCCAACTGCCCGCAGATCAACAATCCCTGCAACGGCTTCGACCCGACGCCCATCCGGGTGATGGTCTGGGATGGCGAGGCCGCCTGATGTTCAAGAAAGTCCTGATTGCAAATCGCGGCGAAATCGCCGTGCGCGTCATCAAGACGCTGCGAAAGATGGGGATCGCGGCTGTTGCGGTCTATTCCGATGCCGACCGGTTTTCGAAGGCCGTGCTGATGGCGGACGAGGCGGTGCGTCTCGGCCCCGCACCCGCCAGCGAAAGCTATCTCAACGTCGACGCAGTGATTGCCGCCTGCCGTCAGACCGGTGCGCAAGCCGTTCATCCGGGCTACGGTTTTCTCTCGGAAAACATCGGTTTTGCCGAACGGCTGAAGGCAGAAGGCATCACCTTCATCGGCCCGACGCCCGACAACATCTCCGCCTTCGGTCTGAAGCATACCGCGCGCGAACTGGCGAAGGCGAGCGGCGTCCCGCTGCTGCCCGGCTCCGGCCTGCTCGACAGTCGTGAGGAGGCGCTCACTGCAGCCGAAGAAATCGGCTATCCCGTGATGCTGAAGTCGACAGCCGGCGGCGGCGGCATCGGCATGCAACTCTGCGACACACCGGACGCGCTTGCCGCCGCCTTCGACAGCGTGCAACGCACGGCAAAATCGAGCTTCGGCGATGCCCGCGTCTACCTGGAGCGTTTCGTTTCCAAGGCACGCCATGTGGAAGTGCAGATCTTCGGCGATGGCAAGGGCCGGGTCATCGCGCTTGGCGAGCGCGACTGCTCGCTGCAGCGCCGGAACCAGAAGGTGATCGAGGAAACGCCGGCGCCCGGTCTGTCCGATACGGTGCGCCAGCGCCTGCATGCGGCGGCCGTGTCGCTTGGGCAACAGGTCTCCTACGCCTCCGCCGGAACCGTCGAATTCATCTACGATCCCCAGCGCGAAGAGTTCTATTTCCTCGAGGTCAATACCCGACTGCAGGTCGAGCACCCGGTCACGGAAGCTGTCTTCGGTGTGGATCTGGTCGAATGGATGATCCGTCAGGCCGCCGGCGAAGATGTGCTGACCGGCAAGGAAAACCTGGTCCCGAAGGGTGCCGCGATCGAAGCGCGCGTTTATGCCGAAATGCCGCATGCCGGCTTCCGCCCGAGTGCCGGTTTGCTCACCGAAGTGGTGTTTCCCGAGGAGGTCCGCGTCGATGGCTGGGTGGAAACGGGAACGGAGGTCACACCCTTTTACGATCCGATGCTCGCCAAGGTGATTGTATCCGGTGCGGATCGGGAAACGGCCATTGCAGCGCTCTCCTCCGCGCTGGAAGAAACCTCGCTTGCCGGAATCGAGACCAATCTCGACTACCTGAAGGCCATCGCCGCCTCTGATCTTTTCCAGAGTGGCGACGTGGCGACCACGGCGCTGAAGGATTTCGAGTTCGTTCCGGACGTGGTCGAGGTGATCGCCCCCGGCGCACAATCCAGCCTGCAGGAACTGCCGGGCCGGCTCGGTCTCTGGCATGTCGGCGTACCGCCCTCGGGACCGATGGACGAACGCTCCTTCCGCCACGCCAACCGGCTTGTCGGCAACCACGATCATACGGCGGCCCTGGAACTCACCGTCTCCGGCCCCGTGCTGAAATTCTTCTCCGATGCGGTCGTGGCGCTTGCCGGTGCCGAGATGCCTATGAAGCTAGACGGCGTTCCGGTGCCCAATGGCGAAGCCATTTCCGTGGCAGCCGGCCAGACGCTGGCCATCGGCAGCATCACCGGTTCTGGCCAGCGGGCCTATCTCGCGGTCTCCGGCGGCTTCGATGCCCCCGTCGTGATGGGTTCTCGCGCCACCTTCGGGCTGGGCCAGTTCGGCGGCAACGCCACCGGCACGTTGCGGGCCGGTCATGTGTTGCGGCTGGCTCGAAAGAACCAGCCCGATGTCCTCCCGGCAACGGAGCCGGCAGAGCTTTCGCGCGAATGGTCGGTCGGTGTGCTCTACGGTCCGCATGGCGCGCCCGATTTCTTCCAGGCGAAGGATATCGAAATACTGTTTTCGACCGAATACGAGGTGCATTTCAATTCGGCGCGCACCGGCGTGCGGTTGATCGGTCCTGCACCTAAATGGGCGCGCACCGATGGCGGCGAGGCGGGGCTGCACCCTTCCAACCTGCATGACAATGCCTATGCGATCGGTGCCATCGATTTCACCGGCGACATGCCGATCATCCTCGGACCCGATGGCCCAAGCCTCGGCGGCTTCGTCTGCCCTGCCGTCATCGCACGCGATGAGCAGTGGAAGATGGGCCAGTTCAAGCCGGGGGATAAGATCCGGTTTCATGCCATGGCGCGGGAGGCGGATGAGGTGCTGGCGGTGGGCTTGGTGCCCTTGGCACCCTCAAGTGAACGTGTGGCACGCTCCGTACCCCCCTCTGTCCTGCCGGACATCTCCCCCACAAGGGGGGAGATCAGGGATGCGGCCGTCTCGCCTCAATCGTCTGTTGAGCATGATGCATCCGCGCAGACCTCTCGTGGGCTTGCTGAGGGTGCTTCTCTGCCAATCTCCCCCCTTGAGGGGGAGATGCCCGGCAGGGCAGAGGGGGGTATAGCTCGGCACTCCGCCTTCGGTTCCCCTATCCTCGCCGCCAACGACACCGGCCCCATCCCCGTTGTCTACCGTCGCCAGGGGGATGACAATTTGCTCGTCGAATACGGACCGATGCAGCTCGATATCGGCATTCGCATGCGGGTGCACCTTTTGATGCAGGCGGTTCGGGCGGCGAAGCTTACGGGACTGATCGACCTGACGCCCGGCATCCGCTCGCTGCAGATCCATTATGACAGCTCGATGCTGTCACGCACCACGCTGCTGGGGCTGCTGGGCGAGATCGAAAAGGGCCTGCCGCCGGTCTCTGCCGTCAAGGTGCCGAGCCGCACCGTGTGGCTCCCGCTGTCGTGGAATGACCCGCAAGCCGAACTTGCCATGCGCAAGTACCAGGAACTGGTACGACCGAACGCCCCCTGGTGCCCGTCGAACATCGAGTTCATCCGCCGCATCAATGGATTGGCGGATGAGCAGGCGGTGAAGGACACGATCTTCGATGCCTCCTATCTTGTCATGGGATTGGGGGATGTCTATCTCGGCGCGCCTGTGGCCACCCCGCTCGATCCGCGCCACCGGCTGGTGACGACGAAATACAATCCTGCCCGCACCTGGACCCCGGAAAACGCGGTCGGTATCGGCGGCGCTTACATGTGCATCTACGGCATGGAAGGTCCGGGCGGGTATCAGCTCTTCGGCCGCACGATCCAAGTCTGGAACACCTGGCGCCAGACGTCCGTGTTTACCAAGGACAAGCCGTGGCTGCTCGATTTCTTCGACCAGATCCGTTTCTTCCCGGTCTCCCATGAGGAACTGAAGGAGGCGCGTGCTGCCTTCCCGCATGGCGGTTATCCGATCCGCATCGAGGAAGGCACCTTCTCCTATGCCGATTACGAGGCGGAGATGGCCCGCAATGCAGAGAGTATTGGCGCCTTCAAGCGAGGACAGCAGGCCGCCTTCGAGGCCGAGAGACAGCGCTGGAAAGACCAGGGTCTCGACAGTTTCCAGGTGGATGAGGGCACCGGTCCCGGCCTCGGCGGGGATATTCCGGAAGGTTGTTTCGGCGTGGAAAGTGCGGTGCCCGGCAATGTCTGGAAACTGCTGGTGGAACACGGTCAGCGCGTGGACGCTGGCGAAACGCTGGCCATTATCGAATCGATGAAGATGGAAATCACCGTCACGGCGCATGCGCCCGGCCGCGTCCGGGACGTGCGGGCCGGGCCGGGTCGCAATGTCAAGGCCGGCGATGTTCTGGTCGTTCTGGAGGATGTTTGAATGCTGCCACTCATGCTTGATCTTGCCGCGCTGAAGGCGGCCTATGCCTCCGGCCTCACCCCGCTCGATCTGGTGGAAGAGGTGATTGCGCGCCGCAAGGCCTCCGACGATCCGGCGATATTCATCACAGAGACACCCGACGAGGATCTGCGGTCGGCCGCAAAGGCGTTGATGCAACGCGCGCCGGAGCCGAACAGTCTGCCGCTCTGGGGCGTGCCCTTCGCCGTCAAGGACAACATCGATGTGACAGGCCTGCCGACCACCGCTGCCTGCCCGGCCTTCGCCTATCAGCCGGAGAAGGACGCAACGGTCGTCGCGCGGCTGAAGGCGGCGGGCGCTATTGTCATCGGCAAGACGAACCTCGACCAGTTCGCCACCGGTCTGAACGGCACGCGCTCGCCCTATGGCGCGCCACGGTCCGTATTCAACAGGGACTATGTCTCGGGCGGTTCTTCCTCCGGTTCTGCCGTCGCGGTGGGTGCCGGCCTTGCAGGCTTCGCGCTGGGCACCGATACCGCCGGTTCGGGTCGTGTACCGGCGGCCTTCAACAACCTTGTTGGCATCAAGCCGACGCCGGGACTTGTGCCGAATGTCGGCGTCGTGCCCGCCTGCCGCAGCGTTGATGTGGTGACGGTGTTTGCAGCCACCGTCGGTGATGGCGTCGCGATCCGCAAGGTCATGGACGGCTACGACGCAGCCGATCCCTATTCCCGCAAAGCGGTGCCAGCCAGCCTGCCCGGATCGGGCCTGCGCATCGGTGTGCTGGATGGAGCCGAGCGCGAATTTTTCGGCAATACCGAGGTGGAAGCGCTCTATGACGCCGCCATCGAACGGGCCAAATCGCTCGGGGCCACCATCGTCCCCTTCGACTACGCGCCTTTCCGGCAGGCGGCGGAACTGCTCTATAACGGTCCCTGGGTGGCCGAGCGTCTGGCGGCGGTCAGGGATTTCATCGCAACCAATGCCGATGATTTCGATCCGACCGTGCGCACCATCATCGAAGGCGCCAAGGCCTATGATGCGGTGGCCGCCTTCGAGGGGCAATACAAACTCGGTCATCTGCGTCAGAAGGCAATCGCTGAGTGGGAAAAGCTCGACGTGCTGATGCTGCCGACCTCGCCGACCACCTACACCGTCGAGGCGATGCTCTCGGACCCGATCGTCAAGAACAGCCATTTCGGGCGTTACACGAACTTCGCCAACCTCTTCGGTTATGCGGCGATCGCGGTGCCCGGCGGCTTCGGTTCCGATGGCCTGCCGAACGGCGTAACCTTCTTCGGCCCCTCCTTTTCAGACGATGCACTCGCGCCGTTTGCGGACGCAATGCATCGCGCCGCAAAGTCCGGCATGGGCAAGGACAGATCCGCTACGCAGCCGGACGCCTCCAAAGTTGGGATGCCCGATGACGGCCTCGTGACGATCATGGTCGTCGGCGCGCATCTGACCGGCATGCCGTTGAACCACGAACTGACCGGCCCCGGCGGGAAATTGGTGAAGACCTGCCGTACGGCGGGCGACTACCGGCTTTACGTTTTGCCCAACACCACGCCGCCGAAGCCAGGCCTGATCCGAGAGCCTGGCTTTGTCGGCAAAGGACTGGAGGTCGAGGTGTGGAAGGTGACGCCCGCCGCCTTCGGCCGTTTCGTCCAGAACATCCCGGCGCCGCTCGGCATCGGCAAGGTGACGCTGGACGATGGCACCCAGGTCTCCGGCTTTCTCTGCGAACCTTACGCGCTGCAAGGGGCACAGGAGATCACCGAACTCGGCGGCTGGCGCGCCTATATTGCCTCGCGCAAATGAACGAAGCTGAGGCTGGCGCCGTCACCAGCCTCAGCTGTCCACCGGACGCGGCTTGCCGGCAGCATCGAGCGCCACCATCACGAAGATGGCTTGCGTTACCTTCTGCCGGGTTTCGGAAAACTGCCTGCGGACCCAACATTCGACCGAAAGCGTCATCGAGGTGCGTCCGACCTGCGTGACCGTCGTATAGATGCACAGCGTATCGCCCACCTTCACCGGCTGACGGAAGATCATTTCCTTCATCGCGGCGGTCACGGTGCGCCCGCGGGCGCGCTCGGACGAGGCGATGCCGGCGGCAATGTCCATCTGCGCCATCACCCAGCCGCCAAAGATATCGCCCGCCGGATTGGCATCGGCCGGCATGGCCAGCGTGCGCAGGGTCAGATCGCCCTGCGGTTCGTCCAGTTGTTCGCTCATGGCAACGGTTCCTTTTCACTGTGCGTTGCACAATGAAATGTCGCCGGATCGGCCGTCCGGCAAGCGACATTCCTGCATGGCGGCATTGCGCCGGCTCATAACCGGGTCAGGTCGGTCGGCCGGTTCGAGAGCATGGCTTCCATGGAAAAGAAGCCGGTGACGGTGGAAAAATCAAAGCCGGTGATGAGTTTCTGGTAGAAGGCATCGTAGCCGCGCATGCCACGCGTCACCACCTTCAGAAGATAATCCCAGTCACCGCCGATCCGGTAGAAATCCACCACTTCCGGGATCTTGTCCACGTGGGCGCGAAAGCTTTCCGCCCATTCCTTGGAGTGATGTCGGGTACGGATCATCACGAAGACGGTGAGATCCAGCCCTAGCGCCGCCAGATCGACATTCGCCTGCAGATGTCGAAGGACACCCGTCTCCTGCAACCGCTGAAGTCTGCGCCAGCAGGCATTCTGGGAAAGCCCCACCTTGTCGGCCAGTTCGCGCTGCGACAGCGAACCGTCCTGTTGGAGGAAGGTCAGAATGCGTCGATCAATCGCGTCGATTTGGATCAGTTCATCGTTCATATGACACATCCTGTGGTCATTTTTCGCAAAGATAGGCGATGAAATCACCGCACGGCAATGTCTATGCTTGCTGCAACGCCAAAAACAAGGGTCGAGCAGCATGGCAAGCACAGCAACCGGTTCCACAACACAGCTTCTGGCGGAGTTCGCCGCGAACCTCAAAAATGCCAACGTGCTGGAGAGCCTTGCCGATGGGCTGATCGGCAAGGACGCATTGATCGACGGTCCGTTTGGCGAAAAGCCGCTGGTCTATGCGGATTATGTCGCTTCCGGCCGTGCACTGATGCCGGTGGAAAGCTTCATCCTGCAGAAGGTTCTGCCCTTCTACGCCAACAGCCATACGGAAGCCTCCTTCTGCGGTGGCATGGTGACCCGCCTGCGCCGCGAGGCCCGCGCCGCCATTGCTCGCTGCTGCGGCGCAGATGCGCGGCATGCGGTGATCTTCTGTGGCTCCGGCGCCACCGCCGGCATCAACCGATTGGTCAGCCTGTTCGAGGCCAACCGAGCTGGAACCCGCGTCATCATCGGACCCTACGAGCACCATTCCAACATTCTGCCCTGGCGCGAGAGCGGCGCGGATATCGTCGAACTGCGCGAAGATGCCGAGGGTGGTCCGGACCAGGCGCATCTGGCCGAGGTTCTGGCTCAATCAAAGGGTTTTCAGCGCGTCATCTGCACCTTCTCCGCCGCCTCCAATGTCACGGGGATCGTCTCCGACGTCACAGCCCTGACCCGGATCGTCAAACAGGCGGGCGCCACAATGATCTGGGACTATGCCGGCGGCGGGCCCTACCTGCCGATCGTCATGGTGCCGGAGGAGCATGCCGAAATCGATGCGATCGTGGTCTCGCCGCACAAGTTCATCGGCGGCCCGGGCGCCTCCGGCGTGCTGATCCTGCGGCGCGATGCGGTGTCGCGGCAGACCCCCACCTGGAGCGGCGGCGGCACGGTGCGCTTCGTTTCCTCGCAGGGACATGATTATGCCGAAAAGCTGGAGGCGCGCGAAGAGGCCGGCACGCCGAATGTCGTCGGCGATATACGCGCAGCCCTTGCTTTTTTGGTGAAGGAGGTGATCGGCGACGACATCATGGCGGCCCGTAACCGGCAACTGACACAGCAGGCGCTCGAGGCCTGGCGCCACCATCCGCGCCTCGAACTGCTGGGCTCGCTCACCGCAGCGCGCCTGCCGATCTTTTCCTTCCGCGTGCGGGATGGTCAAGGCGGTTATATCCACCAGCAGCTCGTCACCCGTATGCTGTCGGATCGCTTCGGCATCCAGGCCCGCGGCGGCTGCGCCTGCGCAGGACCTTATGTGCATCGGCTCCTGAACATTTCAGACGAGGAATCCGCCCGGCTGCGCGCTGCGATCCTGGCGGGCGAGGAGATGGAAAAGCCCGGTTTCACCCGCCTCAACCTGTCCGTTCTTCTGTCTCCGGAGAAAGTGGCGTTTATCCTGGAAAGCGTCAGCCAGCTCGCCATGGATGCGCCCGCGCATGTGTGCCAGTACGGTGTCGATCCGTCGCGGGCGATCTTCTTTCCGCAAGCGGCCTGAGGGTGCGGCAATACGAAAACTTGTCTCGACTGTGAAGCAGGATTGTTTCCTCTTTTGTGGTAGTCTTCCTCTCGTGTCTGTCCGACCGGGAGGGGGTGTCCGTGATAAGGCTGTGGAAGGTGGTTGCGCTTCTGGCGCTGTCGCTGGCGGTCGGCCTCGTGCCGGCGGAGGCACAGGTCCAGCTGAAGTTGGCGCATGCGGCGCCGGAGAGTGATCTGCAGCAGATCCTTGCGCTTTTCATCCAGCAGGAGGTGAGCGCCAGGTCACAAGGGGAAATGGCGGTCTACGTCTTCCCCCAGGGCCAACTGGGCAATGACGCGCAGATGATCGAAGGCGCGCAGGCCGGCGTCATCGATATCGTGATCTCCGGCCTCAACAACTTCACCGGGCTCGTGCCGGAGGCCGCTGTCTTCGAGCTGCCCTTCATCTTCCCGGACAGGCAGGCAGCCTACAAGGTACTGGATGGGCCGATCGGTTCCAGCGTAGCGGAGAAGTTCACTCCGCATGGTCTGAAGCTGCTCGGTTATCCAGAGAATGGCTACCGTAACATCACCAACAATCGCGACCCGATCCGCAAGCCCGAGGATCTGACGGGTTTGCAGATGCGGGTCAACAATGCGGCGCCGCTGAACCAGATGTTCACGCTGTTCGGCGCCAAAACGCAGCAGATCCCGGTGACCGAGCTTTATGCGGCGCTGGAGGCGGGGCTTGTCGATGCGCAGGATCATCCGCTCGGTATTGTGCTGTCCTACCGTTTTCATGAGGTGCAGAAATACCTGTCACTGACCCAGCACGCCTATTCGCCGCTCGCCATCATGATGAGCCGAAAGAGTTTTGACGGCTTCAAGCCCGAGGCTCAGCAGATGCTGCTGGATGTGGTCAAGGCGGCGATCGACCAGCAGCGCCGGCTAAGCCGTGCCCAGGAGGAGGAAATCCTCTCGCTGCTGGCACAGAAGGGCATGATTATCAACCGCGATGTCGATACGACCGCCTTCCAGAAGGCGGTACGTCCGGTCTGGGACGGTGTCCTGAAAACCAGAGGTGCCGCCGACCTCATCCACCAGATCCTTAACGCGTCGCAGTGATGGCGTCTCTTAGGGCAGGGGCGGCGAGCTTCTCGATGATCTCCGCGACCAGGGTGTCGAGCGGCTGATCAATATCGACCGTCACCGCATGCTCATCCGCCTCAGGCGGTTCCAGGGCGGCGAACTGGCTGTCAAGCAGCGAGGTCGGCATGAAATGGCCGGTACGGGCGCCCATACGGCTTTCGATCACCGCACGCGACCCTGCAAGATGCACGAAAAGAACCGGCCCTCCGGCCTTTGAGCGAATGTGTTCCCGGTAGCGGCGCTTCAACGCCGAGCAACCGATTGTAAGCGTTGTTTCCGCTTGTGCCAGTGCTTCACCGACCAGCGTCAGCCACGGCCAGCGGTCCTCATCGGTCAAAGGTTCGCCGCGGCTCATCTTGGCGATATTGGCAGCAGGATGCAGATCGTCGCCATCCTTGTAGGCCGTGCCGGTCTGCCGGGCGAACGCTTCACCAACCGTCGATTTGCCGGAACCCGCTACGCCCATCAGGACGATGCGGCGTGGCAAAGCTTCTGCAGCGGTTGTCATGTCATTTGTCATCGGGGCGATCATCTCCTGTCCTGGCTGTAGAGCAATATGCAGCGGCATGCGCCGGGTTCAAGTCGCGCTTGTCCTGCCGCGGCCTCAGCGGATGCCACCGAGGAGCCGCAGGCCAGACGGCTCAGCCGCTCGCGTCTCTCCTGCAAATCAGGTCCGCCGCCTTCTCGCCGATCATGGCGGTTGGCGCCTGTGTGTTGCCGCTGATCAGCGTCGGCATGATCGAAGCGTCAACGATCCTCAGCCGGTCAATGCCGCGGACCTTGAGAGTGGGATCGACCACGGCACCATCGTCAATTCCCATGCGGCAGGTTCCGACGGGATGGTAGATCGAATCGGCTCGCTCGCGGATCGCCGCTTCGAGGGCCGTCTGATCCGTGTCATCGACGGGGTAAAGCGGACGGCCACTGTAACGGGCGAGCGCCGGTGCCCGCAGGATGGCGTGGGCAAGCCGCGCTCCTCGCATCAGTAGCGCCAGATCCTGCGGTTCTGAGAGGAAGTTGGGGTCGATCAGCGCAGGGTCGTCCGGGTTGCCGGATGTGAGCGTAATCCGACCACGGCTTTCTGGTCTCAGCACGCAGACATGCAGCGCAATGCCCGTCGAGACGTGGAAGTGGCGGGCGTGATCGTCCACCAGCCCGATACAGCAGTGCAGCTGAAGGTCCGGCCGGTCGATGTCAGGACTGCTGCGCACGAAACCGCCGGTCTCGGCGACATTGCTCGTCATGATGCCCTGGCCCCTGCGGAATGCCGGCAGGCTCGTCAGGACCTCGGCGATGGCCGATGGCGTATAACCCAACAGGCCACGGGACCGGATCTTCACGTTGACGGTGTAGTCCAGATGATCCTGCAGGTTCCGGCCGACGCCCGGCAGGTCAAGGATCACCGGGATGCCCAGCGAGGTAAGATGTTTGGCAGGACCAACGCCCGACAGCATCAGCAGCTTGGGCGAGGCGATGGCGCCGGCAGACAGGATGACCTCGCGTCTTGCCCGGATCAGCCGCTTGCCGCCTGCTCCACGCACGTGAAGGCCGATGGCTTTTCGGCCCTCGAAGGCGACGGAGAGGGCTTGTGTACGGCTCAGAACGACAAGGTTTTCCGGATAAGGTGCCTCTCCAAGATAAGCCCGTGCGGCATCGAGCCTGCGACCATCCCGCTGGAAGACCTGGTAGAAGCCGACGCCTTCCTGCGAGGCGCCGTTGAAATCGGAGTTGTACGGCACCCCGCAGCTTTGTGCGGCCTCCAGGAAGGCGCGAGAGAGCGGGCTTTGCGTGGCAAGATCGCTCACACACAGGGGACCGTTTGCGCCGTGCCACAGGTCCTCGCCGCGTTGGTTGGCCACGGACCGCTTGAAGAACGGCAGAACCTCATCCCACCCCCAACCGGTGCAGCCCTGGTCTGCCCAGCCGTCATAGTCCTGAGGCTGGCCGCGCACATAGATCATCGCATTGATGAGGCTCGACCCGCCCAATCCGCGTCCACGCGGCACATAACCGCGCCGGCCATTTAGCGCCGTTTGAGGGATGGTTTGCAGCGCATAGTTCTCGGCGCTTTTCCAGGGAACGCGCGCTGCCATGCCGATCGGCACGACGGACAAGAGCGATGGTTTCGGCCTGCCGGCCTCGACCAGGATCACCTTTGGTTTGTCTGGTGCTGCAATCAATCGGGCTGCCAGCGCGCAGCCCGCGGGGCCTGCCCCCGCGATGATATAATCTGCCTCTTCCATTGCCCTTGCGTCCTCCCACGCAAGGGCAAGCTACCAAATTTGACGCATCCGTCAAATTTATTCACATTCCTTGAGGGTTAGGTACAGTCGTGACTGGATTCCTTGACTACAGAGGCTTCCTTCAAGAGGCCGCCGGCGTCGCCGGATCTTGCCGGCGTTCCCAGCCGCCAATGCCGCTGACGATCAGCCGCGTGATGAAGGCGCTCGCGGTGTCCACATCCAGAGCCTGCTGTTCCTCGCGCGCTTGCAGCAGGATCTCGAGCGCGTTGGCAACGATCAGCATCGCCACCTGCCGAAGTTCGCTCTGCGTGAATGTTGCCTGCGGCATCACCCGCACGATGTCGGCGCGGATATCCGACAGAAGCCCGCTCGTGGCGTCGAGCGTGAAGAGATAGGAGCGGATGTGATGCTGGTTGCGGGCGCAGAAATCCAGCGCGCCGTCGACGCCGAGGATGAAGGACAGGAAATGGCGGTAACTTTCCGCCAGCATCGGGTGGAGATTGTCCTGACCGGCGCGAGCCTTCGCGCTGATCGTGCGAGCCTGGTCGGCCAAATCGGCGAGAAGCTCCTGGAACACGGCTTCCCGGGTGCCGTAATAATTGTAGAAGGTCCCGATGGAGACGCCGCTGGCGCCCACGATGTCGCGCACCGTTGCACCGTCGAGCCCGCGGCTGCAGAAGACCTCCCAGGCTGCCTTCTTGATGGCGTCGCGGTTGCGGATGCGCGTGGCTTCGCGTTTGGCGGAAACGATTTCCTGCTTGGCCAGGTTCATGACCTCCTTGTGGTGTCGTGCAAGGCACATCTTGTCCTCGCGATGCGGCGAGGGGCAAGGATCTATGCCCGAAAATCAGATGGCGGGTCCGGTTAAAACCCGCCGAGCAGCCCGTGGTCGAGGCGGGGCAACACGTAGCGCGAAAAGAGGTCGGCCTCGCGCTGATGCGGGTATCCGGACAGGATAAACGCCTCGATGCCTTCCGCCCGATAGGCATTCAGTTTGGCGAGAACCTGGTCCGGATCGCCGACGATTGCCGCCCCGCAGCCGGAGCGGGCACGGCCGATCCCGGTCCAGAGATTGTCCTCGATGTAGCCTTCATGGCCCGACGCCTCGCGCAGTTCCGCCTGCCGACGAACGCCGACCGATTGGCTGTCGAGCGATTTGGCGCGGATTGCCGCCCCCATCGCATCGTCGAGCTTGGAGAGCAGCCGGCCGGCAGCATCGCGCGCCTCCTGCTCCGTTTCCCGCACGACGACATGTACGCGATAGCCAAAGCGCAGCGACCGGCCGCGTTTTGCTGCGCGCGCCTTCAGGTCCGCGATGATCTCGCGCACTGCGGGCAGCGTATCCGGCCACATCAGATAGACGTCCGCGCCCTCGGCGGCCGCTTCCCGTGCATCCTCGGAAAGGCCGCCGAAGTAAAACGGCGGACAGCGGCCGCTGACGGTGCGGATCCGTGGCGAATCCACTTTGAACCTCCAGAAGTCGCCGTCGTGATCGACACTCTCGCCGTTCAGAAGCGCGCGCAGGGTTGCCATCGCCTCTATGGTACGCTGATAGCGCGGTTTGCTCTCCAGGGTTTCTCCCGGCAGGTCGCTGGAGATGATGTTGACGGCAAGACGTCCGCCGGCGATCTGGTCGATGGTGGCGATCTGCCGCGCCAACTGCGGCGGCCATGCCTCGCCCATCCGCACCGCCATCAGCAGCCGGATCCGCTTCGTCATCGCCGCAATGGCCGAAGCAAAGGCCGTTGTGTCGATGCCAAGTGCGTATCCGGAGGGAAGCAGGATATTGTCGAAGCCGCCGCTTTCCGCCTGCAGCACGATATCCCGGCAATGATCGAAGCTCGACAGCAGCTTTGGATCGGGCACGCCGAGGAATTCGTAGTCGTCGTCGCACAGCGCGGAAAACCACGCCACTTCACAAGGCAATGTCATAGATGTCTCCTCCAGCATCTTTATGCGAAGTTGCTAGCAGCAAGACAAGGGCTACGAAAGAAACGGATGTTCCGCATTCATGACATGAGGGAGATGGATTTTCCTCCCTTCGACGCGAACAATTGGCGTCAGCTCCAATAGGCCGCCGCCGTAAAATCGCGTTTCGTCAGTCCGCGGCCAGACAGCAGGAGACGCGCCTTGCGGGCGGCCTCTGCGTGAGCGGCAAACCAGGTGAAGCCGCCATGGTCGCTCGGGGTCGCCTCCAGCGCCGCCAGCAGGTCATCGACACGGGACACGCGCGGATCATCCAGAAGCTCGCAAAGATCCTCCGGCGCGGATCGAACGAAGGCGTGAACAGGCCCTTCGGCGAGCGACAGCATGCGGCTGATGGCAGGAAGTGCCGTTTCGTCTCCGAAGAGATAAAGCGGCTGACCGGGCGGGCAAGAGCCGCCGCCCGGTCCCATGATGCCGACGGTCTGGCCTATGGGCTCACTTTCGGCCCAGTCCGAGGTCGGGCTGCCCGCGTGGCGGAAAATGTCGAAATCCAGCACGGTGCCGGCCTGTTTCACCGTGGTGTAGACGGGTTTGTGCAGGGTGTCGTCCCCGTCTGGCCAGATGGTTCGGCCGGACGCGTTGATGCGGGGCCAGACCGGCTTGCGGTTTTTCGGCGGAAGCAGAAGGCGAAAATGAAGCCCGCCCCTGGAAAAGCGCGCCGCGTCATCCGCCTCGACACTCACTCGCAGGAAACCCGGCGAGCGCCGGCAAACGGAGCGCACCCGCATGAGCGACAGGCCGGGGGCAAGTGCGCCTTCCGCCACGTCGTCCCATGACACCGTGAGCTTCTGTTCCTCGAACAGGTCCGCAAGCGAACCCTGCAATGTCAGAAGCAGCCGGCGGTCAGGAGCGGTCAGCGCGATATCGACCGTCTCGTCCTGGCGTGTCAGGCGCGCCTCGCAGTTCCAGACACAGAAGATTGCGACATTCTCGCTGATGTCGCATGGCACATCCCATTCGGCCGCGCGCTGCTTGAGCGCGTCGATTGCACGCTGGCCTTCTGTCGCGATATGGCCCCGTGTCTGCAGCGATGCCGGTGTGTCCGCGGTGATCTTGTCCATGCCCCGTGCATCTCAATTTATGATATATTTTGTCAAGTTAAAACCCTGGGCCTCACGTTTTGCGGCTGAGGTGCCAGATCAGATAAGGGCCGCCGATCAGGGCGGCGAAAAGGCCGAGCGGCAGTTCGTAGGGCGCAGTTGCCGAGCGGGCGCCGAAATCCGCCAGCATCATCAACCCGCCGCCAATCAGCGCCGAGGCAAAAAGATGATGGCGCGTCGTCAGAAAACCCGCCCGCATCGCGAGATGCGGTGCCACAAGGCCGACAAAACTCAGCGGACCGACCAGGATGGAGGCAGCACCTGTGGCCACTGCGGCCGTGGTGATCAGCACCAGTTGGCTCACACGGACGGGAACACCGAGCGAGCGGGAGACAGCGTCGCCGAGCGGCAGAAGCGTCAGCCAGCGGGCGCCGAGCAAGGCGAGCATCAGGCAAAACGCCAGCAGCGCGCTCAGGATAATGGCGCTCAGCGGGGTTACGGCCGATGCGGTGCCGCCAAGCCAGGCGAGGATCTGCCAGGCTCGCTGATCCCCGAGCGCCATCAGGGCCGCGAGCAGAGCCGAACTGAAGGAGCCGATGGCAATGCCGGCGAGCAGCAGATGTTCGCGCGCCAGACGTTGGGGCAGCGAAAACAGAAGGACGAGCAGCAACACGACGAGAGAGCCGACGGTCGCGCCGCCCAGCAGGCTAAGGGCGGTTGCAGCCGGGAAAAACGTCAGGGATGCTGCCAATCCGATGCCGGCGCCGCCGCTCACCCCCAGCACTTCTGCGCTCGCCAGCGGGTTGCCGGTCAGGCGCTGCAGGATGGCGCCGGCCAAGGCCAGGAGCCCGCCTGCTGCCGCGCTACCCATCAGCCGCGGCCAGCGCAGAGGCAGAAGTTCGAGCACTTCGGATGGAGACAGAAGCCGCCAGCCATTTGGCAGGGCGACCACGAGCAGCGAAAGAGCGGAGATCGACAGGACGAACAGAAGCGGCAAAAGCGCAGCCCCCAGGCCGCGCCGCGCTTCCGCAAAGGAAGGGGAGGCGGCGGATGGCATGGCGCCAGAGCGCAACCGCGGCAGCAGCCACAACATCATTGGTCCGCCGATCAGTGCCGTCACCGAGCCCGTCGGAAAGGTCTCCGCCGTCTCGCGGGCGAGCGCCTGGATTGCCCCGTCACAGAGCCAGAGCAGAAGCGCACCGATCAGCGGCGAAGCGAAGAAAAGGGCAAGCGGACGGCGCACCCCGGTTGCGCGCGCAAGCGCCGGTGCGGCAAGGCCGATGAAACCGACCAGTCCGACGGCTGCCGCCACCGCTGCGGACAGGGCAACCGCAATCAGGATGACGACAAAACGGATCAGCCCCAGGGGAACGCCAAGCGAGGTGGCCGCGCCATCACCAAGGCTCATCGCGGTCAGCGGACGCAGGAAAAGGAGGGCAATCGCGCCGAACAGGATCAGTTGCACAAAGAGATTGCGCGCGGGTGACCAGTCCGCCTGGGCAAGCGACCCGCCATTCCAGGTAACGAGAGACATGAGGTACTCACCCTGCGAGAGGGTGAAAGCGGCGGACAGAGAGGCGGCAACGATACCAACCAGCATGCCGGCAATCACCATGGTGACGGGCTCGAAACGCTGCCGCCAGCCGAGCAGGAACACGATTGCGGCCGCAAGGGCCGCGCCGGCCAGCGCCACGATTGCCCTGTGACCATCCAGAAAGGCAGGGAAAAACAGCGTCGCCGTGACGATCGCAAGCTGTGCGCCGGCCGAAATGCCAAGTGTCGAAGGATCGGCGATCGGGTTGCGCAGGATCTGCTGCAACAGGAAACCGGACAGGCCGAGGGATGCTCCGGCAAGCAGCGCAACCGCTGCCCGCGGCAACAGCGCGTAAGCGAAGATGATCTCGTCCATCGACATCCGCTGCGGGTCGAAGCTCAGTTGCATCCAGGCGGCCCATGGAAGCGCGGCATTGAGCGACAGAAGAAACAGCAGGGTCGCCGCAAGGGCACAGACACTCCAGAGCGAACGGCCGACGGGACCGACATGAACTTCAGACATCGGACGGTGCCTTCTCGAGTGCCTCCGCCAGAAGCCGGGCGAAGCGCATGGCGGCGATGATGCCGCCATAGGGGTTGACGTTGGCGAGCTGAAGCACCCGGTTCTGCCGCACGGGCTCCAGCCGGTTCCAGATCATGCTGGAAGAGAGCCCGTTGCGTGCTTCCACGGGCACGTCCGAGATGATGACGATGCGGGCCTCAGGCACGGCGGCAAGCTGTTCCAGCGGCACGGGTGCGGCAAAACTGAAGCGTGAGTTCTGCTGCCAGGCATTGGCAAGTCCCAGCCGGTCGAGCACGTTGCCGAACATGCTGTCGGCCCCGAACGCTCGGAAGTGGCGGTCGTCGCCGATGTTGATCAGGTAGGTTGGACGTCGAGCGAGGGCAGTGAGCCGGTCCTTAAACTGATCGAGCTCGGCATCTGTTGCCGCCAGACGCGCCTTTGCCCGCTCCGAAACGCCAAGCCGGTCGCCGAGCGCAAGAACCGCCGCCCGCGCCTTGTCGAAGGGAGGTTCGCCACGGGTATAGAAGGGGAGCGAAAAGACCGGTGCGATCCGCTCCAGTACGGGATCATAACGGGTGTAGAAGGGCGAACTCAGAATAAGGTCGGGTTTGGCCAGCCTCAGCAGTTCGAAATTCGGCGAGCCACGCAGGCCTAGATCCATCACACCGTCCGGGATTGCCGGCTCGACGGCATTCTTGCGAAACTGGATGAGTTCGGTTGCGGCAACCGGCATGATGCCGAGCGCGACTGCGGTTTCCAGCATCGCCCAGTCGATGGCGGCGATGCGCAAACCGGCGCCCTTCGCCGCCAGGGCTGGTGCCCAACGTGCCGTCACCAGAAGGCCGGCAGCCGCTGACAGTATCTGCCGCCTCGTTTGCAATATGCCGATCTTACCAGGAATAGGTCAGTCTCCCCATGACAGTGCGTCCGTCGCCGTAATAGCAACCAAAGGTGCCGCAACTTGCGAGGTACTTTTCATCGCCGATGTTCTGCACGTTGAGCGAAGCCCGATATCCGTTTTTCTCATAGGAAAGGCCGGCATCGAACAGCGTCACCTGCGCCAGGTCGAAGGTGTTTGCCGTATTGCCATACCGCTGGCCGATGTAGCGGACACCACCGCCGATGCCCAGTCCCTGGAGCATGCTGCCCTCCTGGAACGTATAGTTCAGCCACAGGCTTGCGGCATCCTCGGGAAGGTTGTCGGGACGCTTGCCGTTGTCGGTCCCGCCCACGATTTCCGCCTCCGCGTGGGTATAGGCCGCGGAAAGATCGAGACCGTCTGCAAGACTTGCAAGTGCCTGAAGCTCCAGCCCCTTGACGCGCACCTCGCCGATCTGGCTGGTCTGCGACACGCCGTTGACGACGGTGGTCGTCAGGACGTTCTTCTGCCTGAGGTCGTAGGCGGCGACCGTAAAGAGCGCGTTCCAGCCCTCCGGGCGATATTTGATGCCAATCTCGACCTGTTCCCCGGTGGTCGGTTCCAGCAGGTTGCCGCTCGCCGGAACGGGCACTGGTTCGAAGGAGGTTGCGTAGCTGATATAGGGTGCAATGCCTGCATCGAAGAGGTAACTGAGGCCGGCGCGACCGGTCAGCTTCTGGTCATCCTTGTTCAGTGATCGGGACGCGCCCGTCGCGGGGTTGCCGGAGGTCCCGGTGGTGCTCGCCCAATCCTGCCTCAGGCCCAGCGTGGCGCGCCAGTTGTCGAAGGCCATCTCGTCCTGCGCGTAAAGCCCAAGCTGGTTGAGCGTCGAATCCACCTTTGTATAGACGGACCGCGAGGTCAGCGCGATCGGCCCGCCGTAACGCGGAGCATAGGCATCGAGCGATGTCGCGTTCCAGAACTGCGTCGTCACATCGTTGGCAAAATGCCGGTAATCGAGGCCAAACAGCAGGGTATGATCGATGCCGCCGGCAGAGACCTCGCCCTGCAGGTTGTTGTCGATGTTGAAGGTTTGCAGATGCTCGTTCTGGATCGTGACGATCCGGCGGATGGTGCGTCCGTCACTGGCGAGGCCGAGCGAACTCATGCCAAGCGCGGTGTAATCCCAGTCGAACTTGGTGTAGCGCAGGTTCTGGCGCAGCACCCAGTCGTCGTTCAGGTGATGCTCGAACTCATAACCGATATTGGTGAGCGTCCGGTCTGAACGGTCAATGCTGTTGTCGCCCACGGTGAAATGGCGTGGCAGGGTGTAGGCGCCCGCATTCAGGGTCAGCTGATAAGGAAGCCCAGAGGGCGAACTTGGATTGTCGTGCTGAACGCTGGTCAGGATCGTCAGCTTCGTGTCTTCGTCCGGCTGCCAGGTGAGCGAGGGTGCGATGAGGTAACGGTCGTCGTCCAGACCATCGGTCTGCGTGTGTGCATTGCGCGCCAATCCGGTGAGGCGGTAGGCGACATCGCTTCCCTCAGCAACGGAGCCGCCGAAATCGAAGAATGTCTGGTAATTGTCGTAGCTGCCGGCCGCGATACCCACCTCGCCGAAGGTCTCGAAGCGCGGGCGTTTGCTGATCATGTTGATGATGCCGCCCGGATTTCCCTGGCCGTACATGACCGAACTCGGCCCCAGGATGACATCAACCCTTTCCAGGCCGTAGACGTCGACTGCAGGTGCACCGGCCGTGCGCATCATGCGCAAGCCGTTCAGGAACTGCGCCTGGCGTCCGTCGAAGCCGCGGATGTTCGGTGAATCGAAGCGCGGATCCGGGCCGAAAGGCTGTCCCACCACACCGGGCGTATAGTTGAGGGCCTCGCCCAGTGTCTGGGCGTCGCGCTGGCGAATCTGGTCGTTGGTAATGACGGATATGGATTGCGGCGTCTCGAGAATGGCGCGGCCGGTTTTGGTGGCCGAGGCGCTGGTCTCGGCAACGAACCCTTTCGTCGGTCCCTTCGCATCAGCGGTGCCCTGGCCCTGGATCGTAATCCTTGGCAAAACCGTTGCCGGCTCCTGAGCTTTTGCTGTTGGGGTCATGATCATAAGGGGCGCGACCCCGGCTGCAAGCATCATGGTGTGGAAGCGAAGAAGTGACACGGTAGACGTCTCCGGTTCAGAGCGACCGTTCCCGACCGCTTATACTAGACTAATTAACTCATCAATAGTGGGATGCATTTTGGAAATCCAATAGGTTGCAGGCGCATTTTTCAGAAGTTTCAGTTATGAAATATGATGTTGGTCATCGATTGCAGTTATGGGGGAGGCGTCCAATGCGAGCGGGCAGCCTGGAGATCCGGCACTTGCGTTATTTCACCGTTCTGGTCGAAGAGCGGAACTTCGCACGCGCTGCGGCAAGGCTCGGCATCGCCCAGCCCGGCCTCAGCCAGCAGATCATGAACCTGGAGTCGATCCTTGGCGTCAGCCTGCTCGACCGAAGCCGCCGGGCGGTCAAACTCACGGTGCCTGGACAACTGCTCTACGAGGAAGCCTGCAAGATCCTCGCGCAGATGGATTCGACCGTATCGGCTCTCACCCGGGTTGGGCGGGGCGAAAGCGGACGCATCTCGATCGGCTACGTGGCGTCGGCCGCCTATGCGGGGGCTCTGATCCAGACGCTTTCGTCGTTTCGCGACGGTTATCCCGAGGTGGAACTGCAATTGTTGGAAATGGAGATGCGTCAGCAGTTGCTGGCGCTGGAGGAAGGGCGCCTTGATGTGGGCTATATCCGCCCGCCGGCGCCGTTGCCGGGCGGCATCGCCTTGCGCCCTATCCTGCGAGAGCCGTTGGTGATCGCGCTCTCCGCCAACCATCCGCAGGCCCATCATCCGCGGATCCACCTCGCCGATCTCTCGGACATGACCTTCATCACGCCGCGGCAACCGCCCGAGGTCGGTTTCCACAACAATACGATCAGCGCCTGCGAGGAAGCCGGTTTCCAGCCGCTGATCAGTGCGGTCGGTCGTGACTTCACCACGATCGTCAGCATGGTGGCCCTTGGCATCGGCGTGGCAATCGTGCCGCAGTCCCTTCGCTGCCTGCAACTGCCCGGCGTGCGTTACGTGGCTTTGTCATCGACCACAACGACATCCGATCTTGCGGTTGCCCACCGGCGCGCGGAAACCTCACCGGTGGTCAGGGCCTTTCTCGCCCATCTTCGCGCCGAAGCCGGCACGGAAAAGCCAACTCCCCGATAAACGAGGGGCTTACCCGGCAATCGCCGTCAGCCGGCCGCTGTCGGCGTTGCGAATAATCTGCATGTCCACATTGTAGATGTCGGCCAGCGTTGCCGAGGTCATGATCTCGTGCGGCGCACCATTGGCAATCAGGCGTCCCGAATGCATCGCGACGATGCGGTCGCAGAAGCGCGCCGCGATGTTGATGTCGTGCAGCACGGTGATGACCGTCATCTTGCGCTCCTCCGTCAGCCGGCGCACGAGCGAGAGCACCTCCAACTGGTGGCGAATATCGAGTGCGGAAATCGGTTCGTCCAGAAGCAGGCAATCGGCGTTCTGTGCGATCAGCATGGCAAGCCAGACCCGTTGCCGCTCGCCCCCGGACAACGTATCCACCAGCCGATCCTGAAAGGCCGCGATACCGGTCTTTTCCATCGCGTCGTCCACCTGGCTGGCATCCGCGCTGCTGAAGCGACCGAGTGCGCCGTGCCAGGGATAACGCCCGAGCGCCACGAGTTCGCGGACCGTCATTCCGGGCGTGGAGGGCGTGTTTTGCGGAAGATAGGCGAGACGTCGGGCGAAATCACGAGCCGGCCACTGGTGGAGCGGTCGCCCGGCAAACAGGATCTGCCCACCGCTCGGCATCAGGTGACGTCCAAGCATTTTCAGAAGCGTGGACTTGCCGGAGCCGTTATGACCGACCAGCGCAATCGAGGCGCCGGCGGCAAATTCGACGGTGGTAGGTTCGACCAGCAGCCGATCGCCCAGCCGGTAATTGACGGCTGTCAGCGAAAACACGGCGTCACTCTGGCGGTCATCGATCGGTCCTTGCGTGTCCTTCAGCATGTCGCAATCCGTTTTTGAGATATCCAGACCACTTAACTCAGCTTTGTCCCGATTGCCATCCTCGGAATGTTGCACCGTGTGTGCTGTCCGGATTGCAGCCTTTGCGATTGCATGACCAGCATAAACTTGATAAATGCAAACATGTTTAAGGGGTCTCCATCATGACGTTTCAGCCGCAGATGCAAAACAGCATCCAAGGATTTTCCGTCATCGGTGGCATGCGCCGCCGGGTGTGGAACGGCATTGTCGCTGATCTCTGGGATGTCGAATGTGCGGCCTATGCGGGTGGCCACTACATCGCGCGCGATCCCCGACTTTTCATTCTGCTGGATCATTCGGGCACGGGCCGGCCGCAGGTCAGGCTGTCGCAGTCCGGGCATGGGCTCGCGCAGGATAGACAGAAAAGCCCGATCTCCTACGTGCCGGCCGGGATGGATCTCTGGGTCGATATCTCCGGTGTGCGGGGCCTTCGCCACCTCGATATCCATTTCGACCCGGACCTGATCGCGGGGCGGCTGGGCGAAGAGCTTGATCCGCAGCAGGTGCGGACACCGCGTCTGCTCTTCCAGAGCGACAGGGCAATGGCGCTTGCCACCCTGCTCGCCCAGGAGATGAGCTCGGATGTGCCCCTGCATGACCTATATGGCGACGGGTTGGCGCTATCGGTGCTGATCGATCTGTTGAACGTGGTCAAATCACCACCCCGTGCACGGGGCGGGCTGGCGTCCTGGCAGCTGCGGCGCGTCCAGGATTTTATCCGTGCACATGCCAGCCGTGCCATCCGGCTTCAGGAACTGGCCGATCTTGTGGGGCTCTCGCTGTCGCAGTTCAGCCATGCCTTCAAGGCCTCCACCGGCGTTGCGCCGCACAGCTGGCAGATGATCGTCCGCATCGACAACGCCAAACAATTGCTGGAGCAGGATCAGGTCCCGCTTGCGGCGATTGCCAGCGAAACGGGTTTTGCCGACCAGGCGCATTTTACCCGCTCCTTCCGCAAGGTGGTCGGCACCACGCCGGCCCGATGGAAGAGTTCGAGGCGCTGACCTCCCGTCCTTAAGCTTGATCTTCGGTCCTCCTTTTGCAGATAGCTGCGCGGGCGCAGCAGGTTTTGCACCGATGCTGCCCAAAAAGGTTCAAAACCTGCAGATCATGACAAGCAAGGGAGGAATAGAGGAGTTATCAACTCAGCTTTCTTCGGGACTACGGCTGCGGCCGTAAATGTGGATGGGACGATAGGGATGAAAAGGTCTGGCGTCGCGCGTGGCTTGGTGATGGTTGCCACTGTGATGGGAGCGGAAGGTGCATTGGCGCAGGAGGGAACCGTCGTCCTGCCGCGCGTTGCAGTCGAAGGGGCAGCCGCCGAGGCTGATGGCCCGGTCAAGGGTTATGTGGCGAAACGTTCGACGGCGGGTTCCAAATCCGACACGGCGATCCGGGACATTCCCCAGTCGGTTTCGGTGGTCGGCCGCGAAGAACTCGACGACCGCGGCGTGGTCAACAAGGTGGATGAAGCCCTGCGTTATACGCCGGGCGTGTCGGTGGAACCCTTCGGCACGGACCCGGACACGGACTGGGTCTATATCCGCGGTTTCGACGCCTCGCAGACCGGCAGCTTCTTCGATGGTCTCAACCTCTATTCCTACGGCTTTGGCGGCTTCCAGATCGATCCCTTCGCGCTGGAAAGGGTCGACGTGCTGAAGGGGCCGGCCTCGGTGCTCTATGGGGGCGGCAATGCGGGCGGCATCGTCAATCTCGTGCGCAAACGCCCGACCGACGAACCCTATTATTACACGGAAATCGGCATCAACTCGGACGGCAACGCCTTTTCCGGCCTCGACTTCTCCGGTCCGCTCGGCGAGACGGGCGCTGCCAGCTATCGCCTGACGGCCAAGGTCGCCGGCGGCGATGGTTATTCCGATTACAGCGAGGATCTGCGTGGCTTCATCATGCCGCAGGTGACGCTGAAACCGGACGAGGCGACCGAACTCACCCTCTGGGCCTATGTCTCCGGGCTTGATCAGGTGCATACCGGCAACGGCTTTTTCCCCTATGTCGGAACGGTGGTGGATGCGCCGTTCGGCAAGCTCTCGCGCGATTCCTTCTACGGTGAACCGTCGATCGACGAGGGCTCCTACAACCAGGAAATGCTGGGTTACGAACTTCGCCATGAGTTCGACAATGGCTGGACGGTTTCTTCCAATGCCCGTTACGGGCATGTCTACCGGCACGAAATCGGTCCTTATCTCTACGGTTATGTCGGGGGCACACCGACGGCGCCCGATTATCAGTTGAACCGCATCGGTTTCGAGGCCACGTCGAAGGCCGACACCGTCACGATCGACAACCGCGCCGAAACCGAGTTCGATCTGGGCGGTACCGAACACCGGTTCATGATGGGTCTCGATTACAAATATTACCGCCTGGATCATATCCAGGCCGCAGGCGGGGCGACCTCGATCAGTGCCGTCAATCCGGTCTATGGCGTCCCGCAGGGGGCTACTGCCGTCTATCTCAACCAGGTCATCACCCAGCAGCAGGTGGGCGCCTATCTTCAGGATCAGATCCGGTTCGGCAGCGGCTGGCTCGTCACCCTCAACGGGCGCGCCGATTACGTCCACACCAATACCGACAACCAGCCGACCGCCTATAGCAGCCTCTATTCCAGCTATGATTACGACAAGACCGCGCTCAGCGGCCGCGCCGGCCTTGCCTATGAATTCGACAACGGCCTGACACCCTATGCGAGCGTCGGCACCTTCTTCAACCCGACCATCGCCCCCAGCGTCACGCCGAACAACGAGCCGGAAAAGGGCGAGCAGTATGAAGTCGGCCTGAAATACGAGCCGACCGGTTTCGATGGCAGCTTCACGGCTTCATTGTTCCATCTCAACCGCAACAATGTCGTTGTGACCGACCCCGCGACCTTCCTCGCCGAGCAGATCGGTGAGGTCCAGTCCCGTGGCATCGAACTCGAGGGCAAGGTCAACCTGAACGACAACTGGAAATTGCTCGCCGCCTACAGCTACACCGATCTCGAGGTAAAGAAGGACATCGTGGCCGCCTATGTCGGCAAGTCGCCTTACCTGGTTCCGCAGTCGCAGGCGTCGCTTTGGCTCGATTATGCTGTCACGACCGGGGTGCTGGAGGGGCTCAGCCTTGGTGCCGGTGTCCGCTACCAGGGCGAAAGCTGGGCCGACCGGCTGAACACGCTGAAGGTTCCGGATGCGACCGTCTTCGATGCGGCGATCCGCTACAAGAAGAACGGCTGGGAGGCTGCCCTGAACGTCGCCAATGTCTTCGACAAGGAATATGTGCGGGGTTGCGGAGGCGAGTTTACCTGCGGTTACGGCGAATCGCGCACCGTCACCGTAAAGATTAGCAAGACCTGGTGAAGCATCGTTGAGCGTGGTGACCGGCAATCCTTGCGAGGATTGCCGGTCACATCTTCGGACCCTGTGGAAGGGCGAGTAAACCTTAAAATATGAACTGGGCTGTCTTGTTTTAGGGACGGTTGTGTGATCTTAAGCATCCGATTTTTTGGTCAGCCGCAGGATGCTCCACACATGACACGATTTAGAAACCTGATCACCGCTTCCGGAATGCTGCTTTCCGCTGTCTTCTCGGCCCAGGCCGCCCTGGCAGCACCGACGCAATACCCGCTGACGCTGGAAAATTGCGGGGCACAGGTGACCTTCAAGGAAGCGCCGAAGCGTGCAATCGGTCTTGGCCAGAACAGCGCCGAAATCATGCTGCTCCTCGGCCTCGAGAGCAAAATGGCCGGCACCGCCTTCTGGCCGAGCAAGGTTCTGCCTCAGCTTGCTGAAGCCAATGCCAAGGTGAAGCTGCTGACGGTCGAGTTCCCGACCTTCGAGTCGATTCTCGCCGAAAACCCGGATTTCGTTGCTGCCGCCCTGCCGAGCCTGCTCGGCCCGGACAGCAAGGTTGCCAAGCGCGGTGATTTCGAGAAGGTCGGCGTTCCGACCTACCTCTCGCCCAGCACCTGCCTGAAGACCGATGGCAGCAAGGATGTTTACGGCAGCCGTGACAAGCTGTGGAACATGGACCTGCTCTACAAGGAAATCGACGAGCTTTCGCAGATCTTCGACGTGGCGGATCGTGGCCAGGCGCTGATCGCTGACTTCAAGGCGCGCGAGGCGGCACTCCGTTCGTCCGTATCGCCGAGCGGCAAGAAGCTGTCCTATGTCTTCTGGTTCTCCAGCCAGTCGCCGTCCGCCGATGCCTATCTCGGCGGCAAGAACAGTGCGTCCGGCTTCATCGCCGACACGCTGGGCGGCGTCAATGCCATCACCGCCGAAGCCGAATGGCCGACCGTTGGCTGGGAAGGCATCATTGCGGCCAACCCGGATGTCATCGTCGTTGCCAGCCTCGATCGCAACCGCTGGGAACTCGACAAGCCGGAAGCCAAGATCAAGTTCCTGACCACCGATTCCGCCACCAGCCAGATGCCGGCCGTCAAGAACAATGCGATCGTCGTTATGGACGGTCAGGCGATGAACCCCACCATCCGCACCATCTACGGCGCCGAGCAGGTTGCCGCGCAGCTGAAGGCGCGCGGTCTCCTGAAGTGACCGGAAGGGTTCGACCGATCCGGCAGTTCCTCGTTTTCGGCAGCCTTGTGGTGCTGTCGCTGGCGGCGGTGCTGCTTGTCGTGGCCATCAGCGTGGGGATCGGCGATCTGCCGATCCCCATCGCCACGACCTTTCTTGCGGTCACGAACAAGCTCGGCTGGACCACGGCCGAGCTTAATCGCATTCATGAGACGGTCATCTGGGACTACCGGATGAGCCGGGCGCTGGTGGCTGCCTTCTGCGGCGCGGGCCTTGCGCTGTCCGGTGCCATCATGCAATCGCTGCTGCGCAACCCGCTGGCCGAACCCTATGTGCTCGGCATCTCCGCCGGCGCGTCCACCGGCGCGGTGGCCATCGTCATCCTCGGGCTCGGCTCCGGTGTCGTGTCGCTTTCGGCCGGTGCCTTTGCGGGTGCCTTTGCGGCCTTCCTCTTTGTGGCGCTTCTCTCGAACGGCACCCGCGGCGGTGCCGACAGAACCATTCTGGCCGGGGTTGCCGCATCGCAGCTCTTCAACGCGGCCACCTCCTACGTGGTCACCACCGCGGGTAATGCCCAGCAGGCACGTGACGTGATGTTCTGGCTGCTCGGCAGTTTCGGTGGCGTCCGCTGGCCGGAATTCATGCTGGTGTCGGTGGTGGTGGGCTTCGGCCTGATCGCCTGTCTTGCCTATTCGCGCGTGCTCGATGCCTTCGCCTTCGGCGACGAGGCGGCCGCCGCACTTGGCGTGAATGTCGCCCGCGCGCGCATCGCGCTCTTCTGTCTGACCGCACTTCTGACGGCGACCATCGTCAGCATGGTCGGCTCCATCGGTTTTGTCGGTCTCGTGATGCCGCATGCAGCCCGCTTCCTCGTCGGCCCGCTGCACATCCGCCTGCTGCCGGCCTGCGCGATCGGCGGGGCGGCCTTTATGGTGCTCGCCGACATCGCATCGCGCATTCTCGTTCCACAACAGGTGCTGCCGATCGGGGTCGTGACGGCGCTTGTCGGTGTTCCGTTCTTCTCCGTCATTCTTTATCGTTTCCAGCGTGCCTCATGAGTATCGTTGCTGAAAACATCCGCTGGAAGATCGGCGCAAAGACCATTCTGGACGACGTCTCCTTTGCGGCGCGTCCTGGCGAAATGCTAGGTCTTCTGGGGCCGAACGGTTCCGGCAAGACCTCGCTTCTGCGGCTTCTGGCCGGTCTGAAGCAGCCGCATGGCGGCCGGGTGGTGCTGGATGAGCAGGATATCCGCGGCATTCCGCGCCGCAAGGTTGCCCAACGGCTCGCCTTCGTTGAACAACATGCCACAACCAACGCCAATCTGAAGGTCGTGGACGTGGTGAAGCTCGGGCGTTTTCCGCACCGCTCGATGTTTTCCGGCTGGACGCGGGAAGATGACGAGGCCGTCGAAGGCGCGCTGCAGCGCTCCGGCATGGCGGACAAGCGCAATGACCGCTGGATGAACCTTTCCGGCGGGGAGAAGCAGCGCGCGCATATTGCGCGGGCGCTGGCGCAGGGGCCGAAGGAACTGATCCTGGATGAACCGACCAATCATCTGGACATCCAGCACCAGATCGCACTTTTGAGTCTTGTCGCGGATCTGCCGATCACTAGCATCATTGCTCTGCATGACATCAATCATGCGGCCATGTTCTGCGACCGGCTGATCGTCCTGAAGGAAGGCCGGATCGTTGCCGAGGGCACGCCGAAGGTGGTGCTGAGCGAGGATCTGCTGCGCGAGGTCTTCTGTACGGAAGCGCGGGTCGAGACATCCGCTTACCACGGCGGCCCGCATATCCACTTCCTCCGCCACACGCCGGAAAATGCCGCGCGCTGAGCAGTAATGCCTGGAAAAAGCCCCGGCCATGCGCGCTGGCATGGCCGGGGCATTGCAAGAGGCTTCAAAGAGGTCTGTCCGGATGATCAGGCAAGATACCGCTTGAACCAGTCGATGGTCCTGTCCCAGGCGAGTTTTGCCGCCGCTTCATCGTATCGCGGTGTCGAATCGTTGTGGAAACCGTGATTGACGCCCGGATAGATATAGGCCTCGTAGGTCTTGTTGTTGGCCTTCAGCGCCGCCTCGTAAGCCGGCCAGCCTTCGTTGATGCGCGTATCCAGCTCGGCATAATGAATGAGAAGCGGAGCCTTGATGTGCGGCACGTCTTCCGCGCGCGCCTGACGGCCGTAGAACGGCACGGCGGCGCCGAGTTCGGGATAGGCAACGGCCGCGGCATTCGCCACGCCACCGCCGTAACAGAAGCCGGTAATGCCGACCTTGCCGGTCGACTGCTCGTGTTTCATCAGGAATTCGACCGCGGCGAAGAAGTCGTTCATCAGCTTCTGCGGATCGACCGAGGCCTGCAACTCACGGCCCTTCTCATCATTGCCCGGATAACCGCCAACAGACGTCAGTCCATCCGGGGCAAGCGCGATGAAACCGGCTTTGGCCACGCGCCGGGCGACATCCTCGATATAGGGGTTAAGGCCCCGGTTTTCGTGCACCACGACGACGGCAGGCACCTTGCCCTCAAGCTTTGCGGGTTTGACGAGATAACCACGAACCTCGCCGTGGCCTTTCTCCGAAGGATAGGTGATGTACTGGGGCAGGATGTCCGGATCGGTGAACTCCACCTGCTGCGCCAGCGCATAATCCGGCGACAAGGACGCCACCAGAGCCGCGGCCGTTACGCCTCCAACCGCAAACTTTGCAGCGCGGTCGAGGAACTCGCGCTTGGTGATCCTGCCATGGGCATAGAAGTCGTAGAGCTCCAGCAGCTCCTGCGGAAAATCCTTCGCTGTCAGCCGTTCCATCGCGTTTCTCCCTTTCTCGCGCTGCGTGCATATGACCACATTCTTCGGATCAACGCTCAAATCAGATCGCTGCCGCGAGGCGGGGGACATTCACGTTTGCGTCAGGTAGCGCATATCTGCGTGGTATGCAGGAGCTGGCCGGCCATGCCCATGTCAGACCGTCAGTCGGGCACGGCTCTCCAGGTCCGACATCTCGAGGTCCACCGCGCGGTTCGGTATGGTCAAGGTGAAGCGGCTCCCCTTGCCGGGACCGTCGCTCGCCGCCGTAACCGTTCCGCCATGCAGTTCGACGAGTTGCTTGACGAGCGCAAGGCCGATCCCCAAGCCGCCGTGGGCATGTTCGAGGTGGTCGTCGACCTGTTCGAATAGCCGGAAGATCGAGGCCGTCGATTCCGGGGTGAGGCCTAGTCCGTTATCACTGACCGTGACCGAGACCACGTCGGACCGTTCCTGGAGTGTGATCTCGATCTGACCGCCATCGGGGGTGTATTTTGCGGCGTTCGTCAGAAGGTTTGCGATACATTGGGTGATGCGCACCTGATCGGCACACACATCCACCGCATGCGACGGAATATTCGCCGTCAGCGAGTGATGTTTTGCCTCGATGGCCGGCTGCGCCATTTCAAGGGCGGCCAGCACGGCGGTTTTCAGGTCGAAGCCGCTTTTGCGCAACTCGATCTTGCCCTTGGTGATGCGAGAGATATCCAGAAGATCGTCGATCAGGCGGACGAGATGCGACATCTGGCCTTCCATCAGCCCGCTGATCTTCTGGGCCTGCGGGCCGTCCGGCTTGCGCAACAAAAGCTTCAGGCCGCCATGCAGTGCTGCCAGCGGGTTGCGAAGTTCATGGGCCAGAACCGCCAGGAATTCGTCCTTGCGCTTGTCCGCAAGCCGCAGTGCCTCGGCCTGTTCATGCAGGGTGTCGCGCTGCTCGGCAATCTTCTGGCGCTGCCGGTAGAGTTCGAAGAAGACTTCCGTCTTGCTGCGCAGGATGTCCGGTTCGATCGGTTTCTGGATGAAATCGACCGCGCCGGCCTCATAACCTTGGAAACGCCGTTCCGGACTGTGGCTGCCGGCGGTCACGAAGATGATCGGGATGCGCCGTGTTCTCTCGTTGCCGCGCATCAGTTCGGCCAGCTCGAAGCCGTTCAGCCCCGGCATCTGCACGTCGATGAGCGCGAGCGCCACATCGTGGTGAAGAAGCAGTTCAAGTGCCTCGTCGCCGGATTTGGCCTTCAGCAATTGGAGATCGTTGCGCCGCAGAAGTGCTTCGAGAGACAGAAGGTTCTCGGGCAGGTCGTCGACGAGCAGAAATTTGACGGGGCCACTCATGAGGCAATCCCCTGGAGGTAAGATGCTATGCTTTCGAGCGAAAGAACACGCGCCTGCGGACAGGCGGCAATCGCCGCCTCGGGCATCGTCGGCGCGTAAGCTCCCTCGGGATCCTGGACAAGCGCGGTGCCACCGGCGTCTGCCACCGCCCTCAGACCCTGTGCGCCATCGTGGTTGGCGCCGGTCAGGATGATGCCGGTCAGGGACTTCCCCCAGACCTCGGCAGCGCTTTCAAAGGCCACGTCGATCGATGGGCGGGAAAATAGAACCTGATCCTCGTCGGAAAGGGCTATCGTCTTTTCATCCTCTATCAACAGGTGATAGTCCGGCGGGGCAAAATAGATCACGCCGGGCTCGATCGGTTCCTTGTCTTCCGCTTCCACGGCGCGCAATTGGCATTTTGCGCCGAATATGGCTGCCAGAACGCTGCGTTTATCCGGTGGCACGTGCACAATGACCAATATGGGACGGGGGAAGTCAGAAGCAAGCTCTGGTAGTATCAGAGACAGCGCTTCAAGCGCGCCTGCTGATGCTCCGATAATGACAGCCCCGCCAGCTGCGTCCATCATGCTCCCGCCCTCTGATAGATCTTTTCCTCCCGGACGAAATCACGGAAGGCATTGGCATGCGCAGAAAACCGCAGCGTCTCCTTTGCGCCCAGACCCAGGAAACCGTTGCGCGGCAGGGCATCCTTGAACAGCCCGATCGCGCGATCCTGTAGGTCCCGGTCGAAATAGATCATGACATTGCGGCAGGAAACGAACTGCATCTCGCCGAACACCTGGTCGGTTACCAGGCTGTGGTCGGAAAAGACCACCTGGCGACGCAGGCTCTTGTCGAAGACGCAGCGGTTGTAACCGCTGTGATAATAGTCGGACAGCGAGGTCTTGCCGCCGGCGCGCCGATGGTTTTCCGTGAAGAGCCGTATCCGTTCAAGATCATAAATGCCGGATTCGGCCTGGGCGAGCGCCTCGGGGTTGATGTCGGTCGCGTAGAAGATCGTCCGCTCCTCCAGCCCTTCCTCGCGAAACAGGATGACGAAGGAATAAAGTTCCTCGCCGCTGCTGCAGCCGGCGATCCAGATCTTCAGCGAGGGATAGGTGCGCAGGTGCGGGATGACCTTTTCCCGGATGGCCTGGAAATAGCTCGGATCGCGGAACATCTCGCTGACCTGCACGGTCAGGTACCGCAGGAGGATCGGCAGGATGTCCGGATCATGCAGCGCACTCTCCTGCAGGGCGGAGATGGTCGGATACCCCAGCTGTTCGCGCGCCTGCCGCAGCCGCCGGCGGATGGATGCCATGGCGTAATTGCGGAAATCGTAGTGGTAACGGTGATAGAGCGCATCCAGCAGAAGCCGGATCTCGATGTCCTCGACCTTTTCGAATGTCTCGGTCATTGCGGCATCCACACACGAACGAGGGACAGGAGCTTCTCCACGTCGAGCGGTTTGGCCATGTAGTCATTGGCGCCGGCTTCGATGCAGCGCTGCTGATCGTCGGGCATGGCCTTGGCCGTCAGCGTGATCACCGGAAGCTTCTTCCAGGTCGGGTTGTTGCGGATATGCCGTGTGGCGGTCAGCCCGTCCATCACCGGCATCATGACGTCCATCAGAACGAGGTCGATCCGCGCATCCGGTTTCGACAGCGACTGCTCCAGCTTCTGAAGTGCTTCCTCGCCGTTGCGGGCGATTTCCACGATCGCGCCGCGCGGTTCGAGGATGTTCGTCAGCGCGTAGACATTGCGCACGTCATCCTCCACGACAAGTATCCGGCGACCCTCCAGCAGCGCGTCGCGATGTCTCGCCTTGCGGATCATCTTCTGCTGCTCGTCCGGCAGTTCCGAAACGACTTGGTGGAGGAAAAGGGTCACCTCGTCCAGCAGCCGTTCCGGCGATTTTGCGCCCTTTATGATGATCGATTTCGAATAACGGCGAAGCTTCTGTTCTTCTTCGGTGGAGAGGACGCGGCCCGTGTAGACGATGACCGGCGGGAAGGAATGCTGTCCGTCCTGGCTGATGGTTTCCAGCAACTGATAACCGGAGGCATCCGGCAGCGACAGGTCGAGTACCATGCAGTCGAAGGTCTGTTCCTTCAGAAGTTCCAGGCATTCCGCAGCCGTTCCGGCGCCCACGGTTTCCACGTCATGCGAACCGATGAGTTTGGCGACGGCCTCGCGTTGAACCTCGTTGTCTTCCACGATCAGGACGCGCCGCACGTTCTGCGAGATCTTGGCATCGAGCGACTTCAATACCTCGACCAGTTGTTCCCGCTGAACAGGCTTCAACGCGTAGCCGATCGCACCCAGCGACAGTGCCCGTTCGGAATAATCGTCCGCGGAGACGATGTGGATCGGGATATGGCGTGTGCGCACGTCGCGTTTCAAGCGATCAAGGACGGAGAGGCCTGACTGGTCCGGCAGGCCCACATCGAGCACGATGGCGCTCGGCATGAATTGCCGCGCCAGTTCGAGCGCGTCCTGGGCGGTGCCCGCAACCAGCGCGTGGAACTTCATCTCGCGGGCAAGATCGCGCAGGATCAGCGCGAAACTCTGATCGTCCTCGATGATCAGCAGTTTGCGCGCATTGTCCGAGACCTGTTGCCGGTCGTCCTCGATGATCTGTACCACCTCGCGACGGGCGGGAATGGCAGCGGGTGTCCGTTCAGCCGGTTTTTCCGAAGCAAGTTCGATATCCGGGGCGCGGACCTGCACCAACGCGCTGTTGAAGATCTGCGGAACGATGATCGTGAAGGTGCTGCCGGTGCCGGACACACTCTTCAGATGGATCGTGCCACCCAGCAGGCGCACGAGTTCGCGCGAAATGGAGAGGCCAAGCCCCGTGCCGCCGAACCGCCGGCTGATGGTGCTGTCGGCCTGATGGAAAGCCTCGAAGATCCGCCGCTGCTGATCCTCCGCAATGCCGATGCCCGTATCGGTCACGGAAATCGCGATCTGGTTGTCGCTGAGCGGCTGGACAGAAAGTGTCACACTGCCTTTTTCGGTGAACTTGATCGCATTGGCGATCAGGTTCTTCAAAACCTGTTCCAGGCGCTGCGGGTCGGTCTCGATGACGGGCACAACGTTTTCGGCGATGCTGACCTTGAAATCGAGCCCCTTGGTGCCGGCCAGTGGATCAAAGAGCTGGCGCAGCGTGTTGACCATGCGTTCGATCGACACGGGCTCCGGCCGGATTTCGACGTGGCCCGCTTCGATCTTCGACAGGTCGAGGATGTCGTTGATCAGGTTGAGAAGGTCGTTGCCGGAAGACTGGATCGTCTGTGCGTATTTCACCTGCTCCGGCGTCAGGTTCTCGTCGGTATTGTCGGCCAAAAGCTTGGCGAGGATCAGCGACGAGTTGAGCGGTGTGCGAAGTTCGTGCGACATGTTGGCGAGGAAGTCGGACTTGTAGCGGCTCGCCTGTTCCAGTTCCTGGGCTTTCAGGTTCATGGCGACATTCGCCTTTTCCAGGTCGTCGCGCTGGCGCTCCAACTCCTGCGCCTGTTCTTCCAGCTGCGAATTCGTCTGTTCGAGTTCCACCTGCTGCTGTTCGAGCCGGGCCTGCGATTCCTTCAACGCCCGGCCCTGTTCTTCCAGTTCTTCGTTGGAAACGCGCAGCTCCTCACCCTGAACCTGCAACTCCTCGGCCTGGCGCTGGGTTTCGTGCAGCAGCTTCTGCAATTCCGTGCGGAATTCCGCCGAACGGATGGCCGTTGCGATCGTGCCGGAAGATTGCTCCAGAAGCGCCAGCACATGGTCGCCGACCGGCTGCAGGAAACCAAGTTCGAAAACTGCCTTGATGTCGCCATCGACGATCGCCGGGGCGAGTGCCAGAAAACGCGGTTTCTGCTGGCCAAGCGTGGAGCCGAAGGTGATATAGCCATCCGGCACCTCGCCGACGGCAATCGGCCGGTGGTCTGCCGCCACATGCCCGAAAAGCCCGTCATCGCGCCGAATAGTGTCGGGCAGGGTCGTGCCGGGAGGAACGCCGAAGGTCGCCGAGAGCCGGTAACGTGCATTGTCCTCGACATAGATGGCGCCGGCAACGGCACCAACATAGTCGGCGAGGAAACGGAGGATATTCTCGCCCACCTCGCTCGTCGTCTGGTCGCCGATAACGGCATTGCCGAGCCCCACCTGCGCATTTTGCATCCACTGGTCGCGGCGTCTCTCGATGGTCGCACGGCGCATCAATGTGCCGACGATCAGGGTCAGGATGATGCCGAGCGCGCCGGACATCAGGCTCGTCGCGAAGGCAACCGTATAGGCATTGTTCATGCCGGCAACGCGAACCGCACGTTCTTCGGTTTCCTCGGCACGGATGTCGGAGATCAGTGACCGGATGGCGTCCATGTCGGCCTTGCCACGGTCGGAATTCACCCGTGTCAGGGCGGCCTCGGCGCCCTGACTGCGGTAGACATCGATCGTCTCCTGCAGCTCTGCAAATTTTGAGGCGATGTAGCTCTTCAGCTCGCTGAAACGCTGCATCTGCGAACCATTCTCGGCGATCAACTGCTCGACGGCCGAGATCCGGCTCTGCAGTTGGGCGCCGGACCGGTGGTAAGGTTCGAGATAACGCTCGTTACCGGTCAGCAGATATCCGCGCTGCCCCGTTTCCGCATCCTGCACGTCGGAGAGAAGCAGGTCGATCCCCACGATGACGCGGTGTGTCTGGATGACCCTTTCGTTGCTCTCCCTCAGCAACTGCGTGGTGTAGACGGCGACCGCTGTGCTGAGGATGAAAAACAACAGTGCCACCGCGAGGCTGATGGCGACAAAAGGCTCAAGGCCCAGAGTGCCCTTGGTATTTGCGGCAGCGCCTTTTCTATGCATGGGCTTGTCAGCACTTTCGAGAATGTCAGCCTCGTGCCGGCTCGTGGACGTGCTCTGCGTCTGGCAAAGGAGCGTGCGTACGAGCGAAACGTCAGCTGGAAAGACGAAGGGGATCGGATCGACGTCCCATAGCTAGTGTCCGAACGTGTATAGTCAACGGATGCGTCAACCGGAAATGTCAACTTTTCGCCGGATCATCAACCTCGTGTTCTCTTGCGAATTCCCCATGCAAAACGGACGGGCGTGCGAAGGGCACGCCCGTCCGGTCAGGGGTCGTGACAACCCGAAACGACGATCAACGCGCCGCCCAGTTGGCGCCGCGACGAAAGATCTCGCGCATCTGCGGGACGTCGAATTCCTTCGCCACGTGGCCGAGCGAGGAATAGAAGACGCGGCCTTTGCCGTAGCGCCGTTTCCAGACGACGGGCATCACCACCCCGTCGATCCACCAGGCATGCTCACCCGTGAACGTGGTCGTTGCGAGCACTTCGTTGGAGGGGTCGACATGCATGTAATACTGTTCGGAATGATAGGGGAAATCGCTGATCCCCTCCATCAGCGGGTCATCCGGGCGGGTGATGTTGACGGTGTAATCGATGATGTTGCCGGGATGGGCCACCCATTGGCCGCCAACGATGAACTGGTATTCGACGCATTCGCGGAATGCGTCGCCCGCTCCGCCATGATAACCGGCAAAACCGACACCGCTTTCGATGGCGGCGGCCAGGTTCTTCGCCTCCTCCTTCTCGATTTTCGACATCGTCATGATCGGTACGATCAGCGACAGGTCATGGATCGACGGATCCGCGAACGCCTCCGTGCTCCGTTCGACATAGACCTTGAACCCATCCTCCTGCAGCAGATCGCGGATGATCTCGGCACATTGTTCCGGTTCGTGGCCGCTCCAGCCACCCCAGACGATAAGAGCCTCGCGCATGGTCATTCCTCCTGATCCTTGAACTGTTATCGAGCCAGCCGGCCATCAATGAGCGAAACCGACAGGGGCGCCGGTCGTTCGGTCTTGGTCGCGATGTCGATGGTCGTGCCGCTGTCTGCGGCGCGCTGGAACGCCTCCATCACCTCCAGCACGTGCAGCGCCAGATCGCCATTGGCGCGGTGCGGGCGGTTGCTTCTGAGTGCATGCGCCATGTCGGCGACGCCGATCGAGCGGTAATTACCGTCCGTATAGGGACGGGTGGTCTCCTGGGGTTCGAAGCTGCCGCCCTTTTTCAGATAGTCGATCTGCCCGCCGAAATGGTTGGGATCCGGCACGATCAGCGTGCCCTCCGTGCCGTAGATCTCGAGCGGCACATGCTTGTGGCCGGCCACGTCGAAACTCATGCCGATCTGCACGACGGCGCCGCAATCGAAGGCCATCACGCCCGCCACATGGGTCGCCACATGCACCGGGATCTTCTCGCCGTTACGGGGCTGGCTGGTGATCAGCCGCTCCTTGCGCGGCGCAATGGAAAAACCGGCGACGCGGGAGACGGGGCCGAGCAGGTTGACGAGATCGGTGATGTAGTACGGCCCCATGTCGAGCATCGGCCCGCCGCCGATCTCGTAATAGAAGTCCGGATTGGGATGCCAGCGTTCATGGCCCGGGCACATGAAGGTGGCCGTGCCGCCGACGGGCGTGCCGAGCACACCGGCATCGATCATCTCGCGGGCCGTCTGGTGCGAGCCGCCGAGGAACGTGTCGGGAGCCGCACCGATCCGCAGGCCTTTTGCCTTGGCGGCTTCCGCGAGCTTCTGCCCTTCGGCGAAGTTGATGCCGAGCGGTTTTTCCGAATAGGTGTGCTTGCCGGCGGCAAGCGCCTGCAGGGCGACCGCCACATGCGCCTTCGGCACCGTGAGGTTTACGATGATCTCGATCGCGGGATCCTGCATCAGGTCCTCGACCGAGCGGGCCTGCAGGCCGAATTCGGCGGCGCGTTGCTCGGCCAGCGCTGCATTCAGATCCGCCACGCCGCGAATATCGAGAATGGGAAACGCGGCCATGGCCTTGAGGTAGGCAGACGAAATATTGCCGCAACCAATGATACCGATACCAACCTTGTCCATGGATCCTCCCAGAATTCCAAAAGATGTCGTATTTTTCTAGTGCTGTGGGGCAGGCGCCGGACCGGTGGTGCCCCAGGGCGATTCATAGAGTTCGCAGAGCGCGACAACCGCAGCACCCTGCGCCCACATCTCGTCGGGCGAGCCGTCGAAGACCAGTTCGGCAATCTCGCGGATCGAGGACGGAATGGCCTGGCGATAGGAATCCGCCAAAGTTTCGAGGAATACGCCACCGAGAAGCAGGGTCGAGCCGACGATGACGACACGCGGTGGGCCGAACAGCGTCACGATATTGGCCACGGCGATGCCGATCGCTTCGCCGGCGCGCGTAGCGGCCACCGTCAGTACATTGTCTTCGGCGGCGACGAGCGTCTGCGCATGCGCCATGCCACGGCCAAGCCGCACGGCTTCGGCAAAGCGCCCCTGCTGCGATTGTTCGCCGAGAATGGCCGGCTCGCCGGCCAGCGCGGTGAGCCGCACCATTTCGGAGAGGCCCGCACCCATCATCAGGTCGCCGAGATTGTGGCTGAGCCCGCCGGCCCCGCGGAACAACTGCCCCCCGTGCAGGACGCCGAGCCCGAGGGTATGTTCGAGCGAGACCAGCACCATGTCGTCGAGGTCGCGGCCCTTGCCGAACCAGTGATGCGCCAGCGTGATGGCGTGAGAATCGCTTTCGACGATGGTCGCCACACTCAGTCGCTCCGTCATCTCGCGGGCAAAGTTGACATCCGGTTCGCTGAGGATCGGGCTTGATCGAACGAGGCCGGTGCGATGCTCCACGACGCCCGGAAAGCCGATGCAGACGCTGTCGATATCTTCGAGGCTCAAGCCCGCATCCACCACGCAGCGGCGTACCCCGTCCTCGATCAGATCGCTGATCACGCCGACCGGCTGGCGGTTGACGCGGATCGGCAGCGACAGGTGCGAGATGACCTCGCCGCAGAAATTGGTGACGACGAAGACCATCTGATGCGCCGCTATCTTGGCGCCGACGACGCGCGCGGCATCCGGATTGAGTTCCAGCATGACGCGTGGCCGGCCCCTGGCTGCGGCGTTGCGAAGATCTCCCTCGTGGCGGGTCAGGATCAGGCCGTCGTCCAGCAGCGAGGCGGTGATGGCGGAAACCGTTGTGGTCGACAGTTGCGAGCGTTCGCTGATCTCGACCCGCGAGATTGGGCCGTGACGCCGGATCGTATCCAGCACCGTGAAGCGATTGATGGCGCGCATCAGTTCCGGGTCGGCAGTTTTCATGGAAGGCTGAGCGCTCGCATCGTGATGATTATATTCGTTATCCGGACAAAAATAAGCGGCAGGTTTGCGCTGCTGTCAATGCGCTTTTCCAAGAACCCCTAATTTTCTTCGCTTTGTCAGTTGACATCAGGACACGGTTCGACAGATTTTGTACGGGTCGAGGAATAAATGCGCAGCCTGGGAGGAGAAAAGGATGACGCATCATCGAGGATCGGCGCGTGCACGCGCCAGCCATGCCATACTTGTCGCAGCCGCAACGGCCATTGTCTTGGGAGGCGGTGCCGGATTTGCAGCAGCGAAGACTGTCGTGAAATGGATGCACGTCGAAACGGTGCCGGCCAATCTCAAGGTGTGGGAGGAGGTTGCCGCGGACTACGAGGCCAAACATCCGGATGTCGATGTCCAGTTGCAGTTCCTCGAAAACGAGGCCTTCAAGGCCAAGTTGCCGACCCTGCTGCAATCGGATGCCGCGCCTGACTTCTTCTATAGCTGGGGCGGCGGCGTACTGCGTCAGCAGTCCAAGACCGGCGCACTGATGGACCTGAGCGGTGCGATGAACGCCGACGGAGGTGCCTGGGCCAAGACCTACAAGCCGGCAGCTCTGAACGGCCTGACGTTCGACGGAAAAACCTATGCCGTACCCTACCGGATGGGCACGGTGGCGTTTTTCTACAACAAGCAGCTTTTCCAGAAGGCCGGTGTGAAGGCCGAGGATATCAAGACCTGGAATGACTTCCTGCAGGCGGTGAAGACGCTGAAGGCTGCCAGCATCACGCCGATTGCCGGCGGCGGCGGCGAAAAATGGCCGCTGCATTTCTACTGGAGTTATCTGGTGATGCGCAACGGCGGCCAGCCCGTCTTCGACAAGGCCAAGAACAACCAGGGTGATGGCTTCATGGATCCGGCCATCATCAAGGCCGGTGCACAATTGGCGGAACTCGGCAAACTGCAGCCGTTCCAGGCCGGTTATCTCGGAGCAACATGGCCGCAGACACTTGGCGTGTTTGGTGATGGCAAAGCCGCAATCCTGCTCGGCTTTGAGAACACCGAAGCAAACCAGGCCAAGAATTCAGGCGATGGAAAAGGCATTGGGGCGGAGAATATCGGACGTTTCCCATTCCCGGTGGTCGAAGGCGGTGTCGGCAAGGTCACCGATACCCTGGGCGGACTGAACGGTTGGGCCGTGACGAAAAATGCCTCCCCGGCTGCCGTCGATTTCCTGAAATTCCTGACGAGCCCCGAGCAGGAACGCCGGATGGCGGCCGCGGGCATGATCATTCCGGCTGCCGCAGGCGCTGAAGATGCCTTGAAGAACCCGCTGATGCGTCAGGCGGCCGATCAGCTTGCCGCGTCCACCTGGCACCAGAACTTCTTCGATCAGGATCTTGGCCCCTCTGTCGGCCGTGTCGTGAACGATGTTTCGGTGGAAATCCTCTCCGGTCAGATGTCGCCTGAGGAGGGCGCACAGATGATCCAGGATGCACGCGCGCTGGAATAACATGCCCCATGGCAGTGTGCCGTCGGCGGACACGCCGGCGGCCCTGCTATCGGTCGTCGACAGCCGCAGGGAGGAAAACAAAAGATGACAGACCTGACCGCCACGGGTGTGGCAGGATCGGTGACGGCCAGCAGAACCGTGACTTACAAGAGCCCGACATCGCGGGGGCGGCTACCGGTCCTGATCCTGTTTCTGCCGCCGGCCCTGCTGCTCTTCACCCTGTTCGTGATCCTGCCAATGGGGGAGGCCGCCTGGTACAGCCTGTATCGCTGGAACGGTTATGGGACACCGACCGAATTCGTCGGCATCCGCAATTTCACCGTGCTCTTCAACAATGGGGCCTTTTCACAGGCGCTGATCAACAACGGGTTGATCATCGTCATCTCGCTGCTTTTGCAGATCCCGCTTGCCATCTGGCTCGCCATGATGCTGGCGAACAAGATCACCGGTGTCGTCGCCTTCCGCCTGATCTTCTTTCTCCCCTATGTGCTGGCGGATGTCGCGGCCGGTCTGATCTGGCGCTTCGTTTATGATGGCGATTACGGCCTGTTTGCTGCGATTGCCGGCTTTTTCGGCGTGGCGACACCTTATGTTCTGGCCGACCGGGACCTTGCGATCTACGCGGTTCTTGCGGTCATCGTCTGGAAATATTTCGGCTTTCACATGATGCTCTACATCGCCGGTCTTCAGGCGGTCGATCGCAGCGTTCTGGAGGCTGCGGAAATCGATGGCGCGACCGGCTGGCAGAAGTTTCGTTACGTCACGCTGCCGCTTCTGTCCTCCACGGTCAGGCTGTCCGTCTTTTTCGCGATCATCGGTTCGCTGCAGCTTTTCGATCTGGTGATGCCGCTGACCGGCGGCGGGCCGTCGAACTCCACCCAGACCATGGTCACCTTCCTCTATACCTATGGCGTCACGCGCATGCAGGTCGGACTGGGCAGCGCCGTCGGCGTCGTGCTCTTCGTCATCTGCGTCACGCTCGCCTTCGGTTACAAACGGATCTTCATGCGCCATGACTGACACGACCTCCGGCGTCCGCATGACGCCTGCCACCAAGCTCTATCTTTATGTCTCGCTGTCGCTCGTCGCAGCCCTCGTCCTCGTACCGCTTCTGACGACGGCGCTCGGCGGGTTCAAGTCGCTGGGAGATCTCAGGGTCAACCCGTTCGGCCTGCCAAAGGCCTGGGTTTGGTCGAACTATACCGACATCCTGTTCGGCGACCGATACTGGCGGCAGATGGGCAATTCTCTGCTGATTGCCGTCGTCACGGTGTTCTTGACCGTCGTCGTCTCCGCCATGGCGGCCTTCACCTTCGCGCATGTGAAGTTTTTCGGCTCCGGGCAGCTGATGAACTATTTCCTGATCGGCTTGATGTTTCCGGTCGCGACCGCCATCCTGCCGCTCTTCATTCGGATCCGGGATCTCGGGCTTCTCGATTCCTACTGGGGGGTGATCCTGCCGCAGGTGGCGTTCGGCCTCGGTATGAGTATCCTCTTGTTCAGGAACTATTTTAGAAACCTCCCGGAGGAATTGTTCCAGGCCGCCTTCGTCGATGGCTGCGGTTATATCCGCTTCTTCTGGTACGTCTCCTTGCCCCTGTCGCGGCCGATCGTGGCGACCGTCAGCATCGTCTGTTTCGTCAACAGCTGGAACAGCTACATCCTGCCTTTGATCATGCTGAACACGGAGACGAAATACCCGTGGCCGCTCGGCATCATGGTCTATCGCGGCGAATTCGGCACAGAATGGCAGCTGGTGCTGGCCTTCATCACGCTGACGATCCTGCCGACGATCATCGTCTTTTTCCTTGCCCAGAAACACATCATCGCAGGCCTGACCGCCGGCGCAGTCAAGTCGTGAACCGGAGAATAGCATGGCATCTGTCGAGTTGAGGGACGTCCGCAAGGCCTACGGGTCGCTGGAGGTGATCCACGGCGTGTCGCTGGCGATCGAGGATGGCGAGTTCATCGCACTGGTCGGCCCGTCCGGCTGCGGGAAGTCCACACTTCTCCGGATGATCGCGGGTCTTGAGGACATCAGCGCTGGCGAGGTCCTGATTGCCGGGTCGGTGGTCAATTCCATGACACCGCGCGAGCGCAACATCGCTATGGTCTTCCAGTCCTACGCGCTTTATCCGCACATGACCGTGGCGGAGAACATGGGGTTCAACTTGAAACTCTCCGGCGTTCCGAAGCCGGAGATCGAAAAACGGGTCGCGGAAGCCGCGCGCATGCTGGCGCTCGGGGATCTGCTCGGCCGGAAGCCCAGCCAGCTGTCGGGCGGCCAGCGCCAGCGCGTGGCGATGGGCCGCGCCGTCGTGCGCGATCCGGCCGTCTTCCTGTTCGATGAACCCTTGTCGAATCTCGACGCCAAGCTGCGCGTGCAGATGCGCACCGAAATCAAGACGCTGCACCAGAATGTCGGTACCACCTCGGTCTACGTCACGCATGACCAGATCGAGGCGATGACGCTCGCCGATCGTATCGTCGTGCTGAACGGCGGCCGGATCGAGCAGGTCGGCACGCCGCTCGACCTTTACCGCACGCCGTCGAACCTGTTTGTGGCGGGCTTCATTGGCTCGCCGGCGATGAATTTTCTCGAAGCTGAGGTCGAAGGCGGAAGCGAACGGCCGGCCGCCCGCCTGAAAGATGGAACGGTGGTACAGCTGGACAGCGCCCGGAAGGTGAAGCCCGGCCAGGCGGTGAAGCTCGGCATCCGGCCCGAACACATCAATGTCGGCACGGCCGGGGATACGGTCCTGAGCGGCCAGACGCTGGTGGTGGAACCGACGGGTGCGCAAACGCACGTGGTGTTCACGCTTTCCGGCGAACCGGTCACGGCGGTCGTCGACGGAGCGTTTCCGGCGCGCCACGGTGCCCCCTTCGAAGCCTCGGTTGCCGCGGGCCAGGTCTATGTCTTTGACCAGGCGAGCGGCCAATCCCTGTGATGTCGGCAATGACCCGTCCCCCAGCCTTCCGGACAAGGCCATGAAGATCACCGCCATCAAACCCTATATTGCCAGGGTCGGTGCCCGTAACCAGCTCGTCGTGAAGGTGGAAACCGATAGCGGCATCCACGGCTGGGGCGAATCCGGTCTCTCCTACCGGGAAAAGGCGGTGGCCGGCGCGATCGACCATTTTGCGCAGTTCCTGATCGGGCGCGACCCCATGCAGTGCGCAGCCCTCTGGCAGGAAATGTATCGCAGCCAGTATTTTGAGGGCGGCCGGGTGTTGTCGGCGGCGATCGCCTCCCTCGATATCGCTTTTCACGATATCCGCGGCAAGGTGCTTGGCGTGCCGGTGCATCAATTGCTGGGCGGAAGGCAGCGGGACCGCGTTCCGGCCTTTGCCACCACCTCCGCCGAGCCCGGCGACGAGATGATCGAACAGGCGGTTCTCCTGAAGGAGGCCGGCTGGACCTGCGTGCGTTTCATCGCCGCCGGCCAGGAGAATCCGGCGCCGTTCGAGCCGCGCGAGTCGATTGCGGTGACGGCTGAATGGATGGTGCGCGCCCGCGCAGAACTCGGCCATGCAATCACGCTCGGCGTCGAATATCATCATCGCCTCAGCGTCGCCGAAGCGGCCTCCTTCTGCCAGAAGATGCCGGCGGGCACGTTGGATTTCATTGAGGAGGCGATCCGCGACGAAACGCCGGGGGCTTACGAATCCCTGCGGCGCATGACGGACATCCCTTTTGCCATCGGCGAGGAGTTTTCCTCCAAATGGCAGTTTCTCCCCTATATCGAACGCGACATCCTGCAATTCTGCCGGATGGACATTTGCAATGTCGGCGGTTTTACCGAGGCGATGAAGGTCGCGGGCTGGTGCGAGGCCCATTATATCGATCTGATGCCGCACAATCCGCTCGGGCCGATTTGCACCGCCGCCTCCGTGCATCTGGCCGCGGCGGTCGCGAACTTCGCATGGTTGGAATGCCGGCAGAGCCCGGCTGAGCAACACTGGGGGTTCGACAATGCCACGCTGTTTCCGGGACAGATCGAGATGGACGGCGCCTTTTATGTCGTCCCGGATGCTCCCGGCCTCGGCATCGAGGTCAACGAGGCGGAGCTTCAGACAATGCCGTTCGAGTATTCGGAACCGCCGCACCTGAGGCGCAACGACGGCTCCTTTACCAACTGGTAACAAAAAGCGATTGGCAAACCGACTGCGACCGGGAGCGCAGGGATGCTCCCGGTCGCATGATGGACGTGATGAACCGGACCGGACCCGCTGTGAACGAGGGCCAGGGAGACAAAGGGGACCAGGCTCCTTGGTGTCGTCCTTGCGTCCGTCACGCCACGCCCATGACCTCGGCGCAGCGTGACAGGCTGAAACCTGCCCCCGCCGTATCTTTCGAAATCCGGATGGACCGGATGATGTTCTCCTGGTCCGCCGTCAGCTGAAGCTCGCAATAAAGCTGTTCGGTGCGTGCCGGCGATAGCAACTGTCCCTGGCTGCCGGCTGAGGCGGGCGGGGTCCAGCCGATGCTGGCGCCGCTCGATTTCGTCACGGTCGTCGTGCGGGTCACGCCGGGTTGTGGGGTCTCCACCTTCGTTTCGGTCCGGACCACCTGCCGTCCCCAGACCGGCTGAGTGCTCGCAGGTGTGCCGAAAGCCGGTTTGCCGAAGGCGCTGTTCGAGCCGAAGGATGGAAGCGGGGGCGGGGAGGCCGCCTGCATCTGTGGCGCGGCATATCGGGCCGGTACGTGGCGGGTGGTCTCGCCGCCGCGCCATGTGTGGATCACATTGCCATTCGCCAGCGTATAACTGGAGGCCGGCGGGCCGTTCTGGGTAAAGAACGTATCCGCCGATTGTCCCAGCCAGCGGCTTTGCATCGCGCTGCTGGCCTGTTCGGTGGTGGTGCAGGACGAAAGGCCAGCACTGACAATCAGCGCCGCACCCGATATCAACTTGCGCATTTCAATGGTCTCACTGCAGGCCGCGCCGGGCTGGCGCGGTTATCGAAGAAAATAGCTGCCCATCAGGGCGGACCGGGCCTTTGCATCGAGCTGTTCGGCCAGCGCCGTATTCCCCAGCTTCGTCTGCACCTCGGCCCGCTGCTGGAAATAAGGCGCCCACGACGGATCGGCTTCGCTTGCCTTTTCAAGCAGCGCATCCGCTGCGACGTAATCGCCGTGCTTGGCGAGAAGTGCGGCCTGGGCGGCCATCACCACCGGGTTGTCCGGTTCCGTCGCGACCGCCGCATTGACGAGGGAGCTTGCCTCGTCCACGTGTGTATCGATGAGCAGCGAGGCAAGGAGTGCCTGCACGCTGGCCTTCAGCGACCGGTCATCGGCGTGGGTCAGGGCGTCAAGCGCTTCCCGCGCCCGTGCCTTCGTGGCTGCATCCGCCTTCGGACCGAAGGCGTCCATCTGCGCGATGAACAGCTTGCCCCAGATGTCGCCCTTGTCCACGCCGGCGGCATAATGAGCGCGGGCGGCAACCTCGTCCTTCGGCATGCCAAAGCTTCCGTCGCGGAAAAACTGGCCAAGATCCGTCTGCGCCGCCGAATCCTGCGATGCGGCTTCGTAATAGGCGGTGATGATGGGGCGCGGGTCATCGCCCGGCTTGAAGGCCATCATCTTCAGGCGTGCCGCTGGATAACGCGCGGCCTCATATCCTGCGGCAATCGCCTTTTCGTAGAGTTCCAGCGCCTTGGCGTCATCTCGTGTTACGCCGAGCCCTGCCTTGATCAGCCCGGCGACATTGTTGTAACCGAGACCGATCCCGGCATCGGCGGCCTTGCTGTAATGCTCGTAGGCGAGCTTGTAATCCTGCGGTACGCCCAGGCCGTTGTCATAGAGAAAGCCGATGCCTGTTTCGGCCAGGACGTAACCCTGTGAGACTGCCGTGCGATAGAGGTCCATCGCCCGCTGCGGATTGCCGAGCTTCAATTCGGTACGGCCAAGCTGGAAGGCGAGGCGTGGCACCTCCGGATGCTCGCGCAGTGCGGCCTCGCAGGCTTCCTTGGCGCGCGGGCCATCGACATCGTTGACGGGAACGCCCGGCACATCGAGTTCCGGATCGAAGGGGCTGCCGGCCAGTCGGTCGCATTCCGCAAGAAGATCATCCGAGAATGCTGGCGCTGAAACGACCACCCACAATGCGGAGGCCGTCACCAAAGCGATCGGGAGACTTCTTCCAAGATAAGATGTGCGTCGAGCCATCATGATTGCGTTCCCATCCCTCGTTTCCTGCGGGTGGATCTACAGGAAACCGATCTCCGGGTGTTATTCTGGACGTCTCAAGCAGGTCTGCTCGCCTTGCTTCTACGTATCAGAATGTGGCACACCCCATAGGATCTGGAGCGGGAGGACCAGGCTTGGCATCTTTGAAAAAGTCACCTGTGATCGTGCACCGGTTTTCCACGGACATGGTGGCGGCCGAGCATCGCTTCGAGGCGTTTCGCAGCCGCATCAACACTATGTTCGAAATGCAGGATTTCGATGCGGACGAACGTCTGAGCTTCGGGGGTGGGATCGAGAGCGTCAACATGGGGTCCATGCTCATTTCCGGCATGCGCACCCAGACCTTTCGTTTCCAACGATCCCGGCAGAGACTGGTACGTGATTTCCTGGACCATATGCTGTTGCGGGTCGATCTGTCTGCGTCGCTTGACCAAGGCGGTCGGCCGGAGGCCCTGACGGTGATCGACCTGGGACGTGTGTCGGACGGTGGAATGACACCGGCCCACAATGTATCGGTCATCTTTTCAAGGGCATCGCTTGGCCCTGCCGCCGAACAGATCTCGCGGCTGCACGGCGGAAGCCTTGCGTTTCCGACGGCTCTATTCCTCGCCGATCACATCCTGTCGCTCTTCCGCATGGGCCGCAACGTCGAGGCAAACACCGTTCCGCAGGAACTTCTGTCGCTGACCCCGTCTCTGGTGGCCGCCTGCCTCGATCCCGACCAGATCAGCATTCGCCGGGCCCGCAACGATATCGAGACGATGATGCTGGTGCGGGCGCGCGAGTTCATCCAGCACAACCTGTCGTCTCCGTCGCTCACACCAGACCTGGTCGCCCGCGAGATCGGGGTGTCTCGCGCAACTCTTTATCGTCTGTTCGATCCGGCAGGCGGGGTGGCGCGGGTGATCCGCGAGGCGCGTATCAAGGCGGCGGCGCGCAGCCTGACCCGCACCAGCGCCGAGATGCGGATCGGCGACATTGCGCATGCCTTCTGCTTTGCCAGTGACGCGCATTTCAGTCGCGCCTTCAAGGCGCAATTCGGGTGTACACCCCGCGAATTCAGAACGGCGCTCACCGAGAGCGAAACGGGCAGGGGCGAGCCGGATGCCATCCGCCTCGTCTTTCCCACCTGGCTCGCCGCCCTGTGAGCGGACGCTTTGCGCGAGGACGCTTGGCTCAGCGTGGCTGTGCGGTGCCGATCCGCAAACCGTCCGCGCCAAAAAGGTGCAGCGGCGCGTTTTTCCAGGACAGCGTGATGGTTTCGCCAGCCACGAGGCGCCGTTGGCCGGGGACGATCGCCAGCAGTTTCTGGCCCAGCGTCTCGGCATGGATGACGGTTTCCGAGCCGAGTGCCTCGACCATGCGAACGCTCGCCGCAAGGCCCGAGGATAGGTCGCCGTTTGCAAGGTCGATATGTTGCGGGCGCACGCCGAGCGACACGGCCTCTCCCGTCTTGAGAGCGGTCCCCTCCAGGGCTACAGGGATCAGCGTCCCGTCGCCGGCCCGCAGCGTCAGGCCGTCCGGCGAACTGCCGGCCACTTCGGCCTCGATGAAGTTCATGTGTGGCGCACCGATGAAACCCGCAACGAAGCGGTTGGCCGGTTCGTTATAGAGATCGAGCGGCGTGCCAACTTGTTCGATGCGGCCGGCCCGCATCACGACGATACGGTTTGCCAGCGTCATCGCTTCCACCTGGTCATGCGTCACGTAGATCATCGTGGACTTCAGCCGGGCGTGCAGGGCGGCGATTTCCGCACGGGTCGAAACGCGCAGCTCCGCATCGAGGTTCGACAAGGGCTCGTCGAGCAGGAAGGCGGTCGGACGGCGCACGATCGCCCGGCCGATCGCAACACGCTGGCGCTGGCCGCCTGACAACTGGCCGGGACGCCTGTCCATGTAGCTGTCGATTTCAAGCATGCGTGCGGCTTCGGCAATGCGGGTGGCGATCTCCGGTTTCGGCATGCCGGAATTTTCCAGCCCGAAGGCGAGGTTCTGGCGCACCGTCATGTGCGGATAAAGCGCGTAGGATTGGAAGACCATCGCAAGCCCGCGATCGGCGGCGGAGACGTCGTTGACCCGTGTGCCGTTGATCTTCAGATCGCCGCCGGTGACCTTTTCCAGCCCCGCGATGACGCGCAGCAGGGTGGACTTGCCGCAGCCGGAGGGGCCGACGAACACGACGAACTCGCCCTCTTCGATCGCGAGGTTGATGTCGTGCAGGACATGCACCGCGCCGTAGGATTTCTGGATGTTGGAAAGTGTGATGCTACCCATTGGGATATCCTATTTCAGCCCGGAGCCGGCAATGCCGGTGGTGATGAAGCGCTGGAGGAAGATGAAGACCAGCACGACCGGGATCATGGTGACGACCGTCATCGCCAGGATGTAGTGCCACTGAACGTTCAGTTCGCCCGAATAGATGGAAAGGCCGACCTGCAGTGTATAAAGCTCGCGCCGCGAGAGCACGATGAGCGGCCAGAGAAAATCGTTCCAGCGCCAGACGACCGAGAAGATGGCCAGAACCGCAAGCGCCGGCGCCGTCAGCGGCACGATGATGCGCCAGTAGATCTGCCATTCCGACGCCTTGTCCATGCGTGCGGCGTCGATCAACTCGTCCGGGATGGTGAGCATGTACTGGCGCAGAATGAAGACCCCGGTCGGGGTCGCCACCGTCGGCAGGATCACGCCCCAGAGGCTGTTGAACAGGCCGACCGACGAGATAATCGAATAGAGCGGCACGAGAATGACCGACAGCGGCACCATCAATGTCGCGAGGATCACCAGCATGGCGGCATTGCGGCCCTTGAACTCGTATTTCGACAAAGCGAAGGCCGCCATGGAGTTGACGATCAGGGTGATCAGCGTTGCCGTCACCGTCACGAAGACCGAATTCCACAGATAACGGAAGAAATCGAACTGCATGAAGGGCTGCGTGTAGTTCTCCGTCGCAAAGGAGATTTCCCGCACCGGTTCGCGGTCTCCGATCCTGACCTTGATGATCTCGCCCGGCGCCTTCGGATCGACCATCTGGCTGACGATACCGATGCGCCGGACTTCGGCCAGAACTCGCGTCGAGCCATCGGCAAGCTTGGCGTTGAACAGTGGCAGCGGCTTCTCGTAGCCCTCGACCCGCACCTGCTGTGTCACGTAGGGCAGGAGGCTCGGTGGAAACTCGGCGAGCCCCGCCGGTGTCTTGAAGGACGAGAAGGTCAGCCAGACGGCCGGGCCGAACATCACGATCAGGCCGCCGATCAGCCAGACCCAGGTGACGATGTCCGTCCAGTGCCAGAACTTGCCGCCCTTGCGGCGCGTGAGGAAGGCGATTGCGGTGCTCATCAGCGTTTCCCCTTGTTCTCGTTCTTACGTGCAATGCCAAGCTGCAGGAGCGTCAGCACCACCAGCACGAGGCCCATCAGGATCGAGGCGGCTGCGGCAAGGCCGGCATTGCGGGGCAAGGAGACGAAGCCGGTCTCATAGATATATTGCGTGAGAAACAGCGTGCTGGTGCCGGGTCCGCCACCGGTCAGAACGAAGACCTCGTCGAACACCTGCACGGCCTTGATGAGGGCGAGCACGATGACGACCAGGAGGTTCGGCATCAGAAGCGGGAGCGTGATGCGCCAGAAGATGCGCGCGGGTTTGGTGCCGTCCATCTCGGCGGCCTCGTAGAGATCCTTCGGGATCGCCTGCAGGCCGGCCAGCAGGATCAGTGTGTAGAAACCCATATGTGCCCAGATGGACACGCCAACGACGGCGGCGAAAGCAAAGGTCCGGTCGGAAAGCCAGGTATAAGGCTCAAAACCGAGCGGGTAGAGCATGGAGTTCAGCAGCCCCTGGCGTTGCAGGATCCACCGCCAGATCAGGCCGACGACAACGGGCGACAGCAGCACGGGAAAGAAGAAGACCGCGCGCCAGAAGGAGCGGCCGATCAGTTCCCGGTTGAGGATCAGCGCCGTGATCAGCGATACGAGGATCATCAGGCTGACCTGCAGCACGACGAACCAGAAGGTGTTGCCCACTGCCGTCCAGAAGGCATCCTCCTGGCAGGACATGGGATCGAGGTAGTTCGTGCAGTCGAAGATCTGCCGATATTGGTCGGCGCCGACAAAGCTGCGCTCGTCGAGGAACAGCGCCGATCCGCCGGTCACCGAATAGATGAGGTTGATGACGAGCGGCAGGAGCACGAAAATCGCGAAGATCAGCATGTTCGGCGCGAGGAAAAAGGCCGCCATGCCGCCGATACCGGTTTTCTTCTGCAGGTATCGGAGCGGATAATCGGCGAGCCCCATCACAAGATGCACGGGCTGAAGCAGCACCGAAAGCCAGTCATGTCTTTGCGGCGCGGCCGGCCGCTCGGATGGGGGTTTTGGCTGCGCCATGGCGGCATTTCCTCATGCAACAGGCCCCGCGGTCACGCGCGGGCAGGGACCGCCCGCCCCTTGGTGACAGGGGAGGGCGGGTGGTTCAGGGTCGGGCTAGTCTCAGAGGCCTGAGGCCTTCACCTTCTCGGCCACATCGCTGTCGATGCGGGCAAAGGCGTCAGTCGTCGACATTTCGCCGGCGATTGCCTGACCAACACGGGTGACGATTGCGCCATACATCGTGTCGGACCAGCGCCAGCCCGGCATTTTCAGCGCCAGGTCGGAGGTGGTCTTGGTGGCGTTGACGAAGTTGTTCAACGCCTCCTTGACCAGCGGGCTGTCGGACTTGAAGTTGACACCCTCGGCAATCACACCCTTGTGGGCCGGCAGGAACAGCGTGCGTTCGGAAAACTCCTTCACGATGTCCTTGCGGGCGAGGTAATCCATCACCTTGGCGACTTCCTTCGGATTCTTGGTGTATTTCACCGCGACCAGGCCGGCGCCGCCGGGAAGCCCGGTGCAGGCGGTCGGGCCGCACGGGCTGCCGGTCGCCACCCAGTCGAAGTTCGTGCCGATCTTCTTGGCGAAGTTCGGAACCTGCCACGAGCCGGCATAATAATAAGCCACCTGACCGTTGATGAAGTCGTCCGCCGCGGCGCGGTAGGACTGGCCGGCAGCCGAGACCCAGACATCCTTCGACATGCTGCCATCCTTGGCCCAGTCGATGAACTTGCCGAGGAAGGCTTTTGCGCCGGCATCCAGAGGTGCGGGTTTTCCATCCTTGCCGATATAGTTTGCGCCGAAGGAAATGTTCGGACCGGTGATGCGGTGGCCGGAACGGTCCATCGCCATCGGGTAGGGGATCTGCTGGCTGGCGGCGACCTTCTTGGCGGCAGCGGCCCACTCATCCCAGGTGGCCTTCGGGCCCGGCAGCGGAATGCCTGCCTGTTCGAACAGCGTCTTGTTGGCAAAACCGCCGGTCAGCGTCAGCTGCGTCATGAAACCGGAGATCTGGTTGGAGCCGTCCGGGCGCATCCAGTCGGCATTGGCGCCGAAATTGTCATCCCAGTACTTGGCGTCGGCCACCAGCGGGCGAAGGTCGAGCCAGTGTTTGGCAAGATCCTTGATCGCGGTGACGCGAGCAATGTCCGGGCCGTTGCCGGCTTCCAGCTGCACCGGCAGCTGTTCCTTGATGACGCTATAGGCGACATTGTCCACGATGACGTTGATGCCCGGATTTTCCTTCATGAACCGGTTGATCAGATCCTGGAAGACTTCTCCTTCGATGCCGTCCGAATACCACATGATGCGCACATCACCGGCCTGCGCGGTGGTGGCCATCAGCGCCAGTGCCGATGCAGCCAGAAGCGATTTCAATGCCATGGTCTTTCCTCCTCCTTGTGGGGCAGATCCTCCATCCGCCCCGGTTGTTCAAAGCGTGATGGCGTCACCCTTCACGGTATAATCGTCACGGCGGATGGTGCGGCCTTCCGCATTCACCGATCCGTCGGCCAGGAAGCGCACGATGCCATAGTCCGGGTCGTTGATGACAACTGTTCCGTCATCCAACGTTTCGGCCTTCAGGGCGCCGTAGCGCGTCTCGGTCGCGGCGAGATCACCTGTTTCCGCAAGCCGCACGATCCAGCGGGTCTTGCGGCCCGCAAGCCTCAACTCCGCGCCGGCGGACGGCCCTTCCGTAACCGGCAGAAGTTCGCCGCTGCCGATGAGCAGCGCAACACCTTTGCCGCTGCGGGCAAGAGCCGTGTTGCCGGACACGCGGATCTCCTCAAACTCTGCCTGCGGGAACCAGGCATGCGAAAATTCCGGCTGGTCCTCGTGCACGTCGAAGTCGGCAATGGCCAGTCCGCGATACTGTTGCACTCTCGGCACCGTGCCGCAACCGCCCCAATAGGAGGGGCGGCCGTAACCGAGCTGGATCACTTCGCCCGGATGGTTGATCCAGATCGCCGCCTCCGGCTTTTCGCCGATGCGCAGATGCAGGACGGTTTCCTGATAACCCCAGTCCTTCCACCGGTAGTGGACGGCGGAGCCCATGGCATAATGCTCGCCCTTGTAGTGGTAGAGTGCGGCAAACCTGTCCTGGCCCTGGGCAAAACGCCATTCCTGGTGCTGAGACCCGCGATGATCGGCAATCGTCAGCAGTTCGGCGGGGACTTCGAGCCCGTGATCGCGCAGGCAGACGGCAAGCTGCGGCAGGGCATGCACGCGCCGACCATACCAGCCCTTGCCCCAGAGCAGGCGGGCAACGGCGGACAGTTCCAGCGAACGGCCGGCACACAGAGTGTGTTCGTAGGAGCGACCCTGCGCCGCCGTCACCATGCCGTGATGGGCGGAACGGGCGATGATCTCGCACAGCCGGACGATGCCGGCCTTGGCTCGCTCGGCAATGTCCTTGTCCGGCGAAAGAGCGGCCAGTGCCGTCAGGCCCTTCAGGTCGATCGGGAAATAGGGGGCGGAGTTGAACTCCGCCATCTCCCAGTGTTCGAAGTGATCGAGCCAGGCGCGCACCCGCTCGGCACCGATCTTAGACTGCTCGGTGCCCTTGCGGCCGGAGCGGACGAAGGTCGCGTCGGGCAGCAGATGGCCGGCGAGGTAGCAGGCGGTATGGAACAGCAGCGCGTGGTTCTCGGAGAAATACCACTGCACGTCATTGCCCGGCTCGTCCATCCAGTAGCGATAGTTGAGGATGGCGCCATCGATGCGAGCGCGGGTCTTTTCGTTGATATCGTTGCCCCAGACGGTGCGTGACCAGATGAGCGGCACCAGTGAAAAATCGGCGCAGTCGTGGCAATCTTCGATCGAGGGCAGGATTTCCTCGATCATTGCATCCGTATCGGCGCCGGCGCGGCCGCTTGCAAGGCGGGCGAAGGCGCGCACGGTGTCGCGTTCGGAATGCTCAGAGACTTCGTCCAGCGTTTCGCGGATACGGTCGGCGAGGGTGGCGGGTGCCGACCCCTGGCGCTCCGCATGGCAGATCTCGACACCGAGCGGACGGGCGGCAACGAAACCGCCAGCATTCAGCGTGATGCGGAAATGGCGAAAATCGGCAGGCGCCTGTTCAGCCGCACCAAGATTGAGGCGGGTGGCGCCGGCCTCCAGCTTGAAATCATGGTCGAAGCGCTCACGCGACATGAAATCGCCCTCGACCGCCACATTGACCTCGACGGCAACCGGCAGCGGCTTGGCAAACAGAAGCGTGATGTCGCCGGAGAAATAGGCTGGGCGGTCGAGATGCATGCCTTCAAGCGCCGCCTCGATGCTGTCTGCCACCGAACCTTCGACCGGCACGGGGATGGCGATCTTGGCCACCGGTCCTGACAGATAGTCGAACTGGTAGAAATAGCGGGCGTCGCGCTCCGCCAGATCGTCAAAGAAGAGCGTGATTTCGTTGAGGCCCGCCTTCAACGGCAGGTCGAACTCCTGTTTGGTTTCCAGATTGCGGCCATAGGGCGCCATCCAGCCGATTTCCGCGCCGTTGAGGAAGAGAACGGCGCCGCCGCAGGTGCCGAGCCGGATTTTCGCCGTGCCCGCATCGGTCGCCTCGATATGCGTGCGGGCCCAGGTGGCAAGCCGGGTCGGACGGAACCAGAAACCGGAGAGATCGACGCGTGGCGAGCCGAAGGGCAGCCACCAGCGGGTGGGCTCGAACTGGCCGCGCACATCCGGGCGCTTGCCGCGATAGGTTTCAGCAAAAATCGTCCGGCAGGGATATTCGTGCGGAATGAAGTTCTTATGTTTGGTGAGGAAGAAGAAGGGATCCATCTCGCCCTTCATCGGCTGGTCGGGCGTGTCGAAACGCTCTTCCATCACCGGCCCGAGTTGCCAATAACGCACCGGCTCACCGGCGCTCAGGGGCTTTCGCATATAGCTCTGTTCAGTCGTCATTTCAGATCCGCCACGGCCACCGGGGCCACATCATTATATTCCTGGTTTTCGCCGGTCATGCCCCAGACGAAGGCGTAAGGGCCGGTGCCCGCGCCCATATGGATCGACCAGGCGGGCGAAAGCACTGCATTGCCGTCGGCAACGATCAGGTTGCGCGTCTGGTCGGGGCGCCCCATCAGATGGATGACGCGGTCTTCCGCGCTCATGTCGAAATAGCAGTAGGCCTCCATGCGCCGCTCGTGCAGATGTGGCGGCATGGTGTTCCACACACTGCCTTCGGCAAGATCGGTGATGCCCATCAGAAGCAGGCAGGAGGGTGCCACCTGCGGGTGGATATACATCCGCAGCCGGCGCTTGTTGGATCGTTTCTCTTCTCCGAGTTCCAGCAGCTTCGATTCCGACCGGGTGATCAGGCGATGGGGAAAATCGGCGCCCGCCGGAACGGAATTCATGTAGAAGCGCGCCGGCCTGCTGGGATCTTTGGAGCGCACCTCGATCGCCTGCGCTCCGCGCCCGACATACAGAACGTCGCGATTGTCGAGATCGAAGTTCTGACCGTCGACGATGATCGAGCCTGCACCGCCTAGGTTGGCAATGCCCATCTCCCGCGCCGACAGGAGGTAGGGCGTACCGATTTCCTCGCCAGAACCGAAAGTGAGCGGTGAGCTGGTCGGCACGGCGCCGCCGAGGATCAGCCGGTCCACATGGGTATAGATGAAGGTCGCCTGACCGTCGGCAAACAGGTCCTCGATCAGGAACTCCTTGCGCAGGCGCTCCGTATCGTAGGTCTTGATGTCGTCGGGGGAGGTCCCGTAGAGAACGCGCATGCTCATGCCGCTTTCTCCGCGCTGTCCACATGGCTGAGCGCCTCCGACAGGCAGAGGATCGACAGTGCCTGGCCGTAGCCGGTCGGCTGGATGGGGATGTCCTTGTAGAACTGCAGGTCGTGGCCCATGCGCGTGCCGTAGGACACGTTCAGCACAGTGCCCGTCTCATCGATATTGCGCATGACGAAATCCACCGCCTTCAGGCCCGCCTCGCGCCAGGCCGGCGTGCCGAGACCGAGGCGGTAGCCCTTCAGCAGGCCGTAGCCGATGCCGGCGGTCGCCGATGTCTCCTCGTAGGAGGTCGGATCGTCGAGAAGCGTGCGCCAGGCACCGCTTTTTGCCTGCAGCGGCAGAAGCGCATTCACCTGTGCCGTCAGCACGCCGAGCAGGAAATCCTTGATCGGCTTCGGCAGTTCGGCAAGATCGAACAGGTCGAGAATCCCGGCGGTGATCCACGCATTGCCGCGGGCCCAGCGGGCGCGGGCAAAGTTGTGGCGGCCCTCGAAGGTCCAGCCGTGAAACCAGAGACCGGTTTCCACGTCGGACAGGTAGCGGGCGTGGACGAGGAATTGGCGCGCCGCCTCGTCCACCAGTTCCTGCCGGCCGCTCGCCTGACCGTAGGAGGCCAGGAACAGCGCTACCATGTAGAGGGTATCGTCCCAGAGTTCGTTGTCGTTCACCTTGTCGGAGACGTGGTGCTCGAAGGCGCCTTCCTCCGTGCGGCCCATGTCGGCGATCACGCGATCGGCCCAGGCATCGAGCGGTGCCTTCCAGCGATCGTCCTGCGTTTCGCGCCAGAGAACCGAGAGGCCGAGCATCGGCGCAGTCGTGTTCACATTAAGCGACGGCAGGCCGGCCGCCAGCCGCTTTTCGTACCAGCCTTCGATCAAAGCCTTGAGATCGTCCCGGCCGGTGAACTGCCACAGCCGGATGAGGCCATAGAGACCAACGCCCTGCGGCCATTCCCAACTGTCGAAGGAAATATAATCGCCGGCGGTGCCGTCCAGATTCGGTTCGTGAAAACGGCCATCGTGTTTCAAGCCGGTCATGCCGGCCACCAGCCGATCAAGATTGGCAAGAATGGTGGTGCCATTCAGGGCCATGAAATCCTCCCGTCTTCCGCCTCTCCCAAGGCGGTCATTCCTTGAGGCTTAACAAAACACTGAGAAAAACATTGCGCAAGCTGAAAATTTTTTGCAGTTTGCGCGAAGGAGATTGCCGATGGACATCAAACCGCTGCCGGGAAAACGGGCCAGAAAGAACCGACGGATCACGCTGGAAGACGTGGCCGCGGCCTGTGGCGTATCGCTCAGCACTGCATCCCGGGCACTGGCGGGCGAAAAGGGCGTTCGGCCGGATATCCGGGAAAAGGTGCTCGCGGCCGCCAAGCAGGTGAATTACGCCGTGCCCGCCGCATTGGCTGGTCGAAAGGTCATTCTGGCGGCCTCCAGTGCCGCAATGATCGATTACGTCCGCAACCAGTTCACGCTTTATGTGCTGGAGGGGCTGAATGAGCGTGCCTCCGCGCTCGGTCTTGAGATCGTCACGCGCGCGGTGACCGACCGGGCGGACGAGAAGCAGCTCCTGCAGGAGGCGCGCGAGGATCCGGAGACCGCCGGCCTGTTGTTCCTCACCGTTGATGACGAGGCCATGCTTGCGGCAACCCGCGATTTCCCGAAACCCGTCGTCCTGCTCAATGGCCACGATCCGCTGATGCGGCTGTCCAGCGTCACCCCCTGCAATCGCTCCGCCGCACGGCTTGCAACGGACCACCTGATCCAGCTCGGCCACAGGCGTATCCTCTTCCTGATGCGGCCGGGACGACGCACGATCGAACACCGCAAGGAAGGCTGGCAGGATGCCCTGCGGCTGAAAGGGCTCGATCATTCGGAGCGCATGGTGGTTACGGTGGATGACTGGTTGCCGGAACTGGCGGCGCAGGCGATCGGCCAGCGGCTTGTGGAGAACGGACAGGATTTTACCGCCGTCGTCACGGCCGGCGACAGCCTTGCCGTCGGCGCGATCATGGGCGTGCAGAAGGCGGGGCTTTCCGTTCCAGAAGACGTCTCGGTCGTCGGCATGGATGACCTGCCCCAGGCGGCCTTTGTCAACCCGCCGCTTACCACCATGCATCTGCCGATGCGCGAAATCGGCGCGGCTGCGCTTGATCTGCTCAGTGAGGCGATGGCCGGGCGCATCAGTCTGGCAAGACGGATCGAACTTGCCTGCCATCTCGTGGAACGGTCATCGACCGGACGCCTGAAAGCGACAGGCTGACGCTCCGGAGCGTCTGGCGGCTGGGATCTGGTGTCCAAGCCCCCCGGTTTTGCCGCAAAACAGGTCTTAAACGTTAGTTTAACAAAGCTCCTGCATCTTGAATTGATTAAAATCAAAGCGCGGGGGCGCCACATGCTCATCTTTTCTCGTTTTGGAATGGCAAAGACCGTCACCGTGACGACCATCATGATCCTGGTCGTCTCGCTGGCGACTGTCTCCTGGGTCATTTCATCCACGATTGCCGGACGTATCCAGCAACAGGCTGTCGACAGCCAGAACACCAGTCTGCGTGTGGCAGCGACCATTGTGGAGAAAGAACTCCCCGGTGCGCAGGTGACGTGGAAGGGCGGCAACGTGGACCGGATCGTGGCGCCCGCCATCCCGGCGAGCTTTCCCGATCATTCGATGATCGACAGCATCGGCCGCATGACCGGACAGACGGCGACGATTTTCGCATGGGATCCGCAGAACCAGGATTTCTGGCGCCGCACGACGAACATCATCAAGCCGGATGGCAACCGTGCCGTTGGCACGGCGCTTGGCAAGACGGGCGCGGTTTATCCCTTCCTGGTCAAGGGGCAGGTCTATCGCGGTGAAGCGACGATCCTCGACGTGCCCTATTACACGATCTACCAGCCGATCTTCTCGCCCGCGGGAGAGGTCATCGGTATCCTCTATGCCGGCGTCCGCGCCGCCGATATCAACAGCATGGCAAGCGAGCTGACCCGCGCGATCGGCATTTCTGCTGCCATCATCCTCTGTCTTGCAGCCTGTCTGGTGGCGGTCTTGACCCGTGCGGTGGTGGGTTCACTCCCGCGTGTCACGGCTGCCGCCAAGAGCCTTGCTGCCGGTGATCTGACGACCGCCGTCCCGCACCAGACCTATCGCAACGAAATCGGTGATCTTGCTCGGGCGCTGGAGGTCTTCCGCGAAGGGGCCCTGCAGAAGATCGCAGTTGAGCAAAGTGCAGCCGAAGCATCGGCGCTTGGGGAACGCGATCGCGCCGAACGCGAGGCCGCCAAGGAAGCTGCCGCAAAGGCTCAGGACCAGGCGGTTGCGACGCTTGGCAACGGCCTGAAGCGGTTGAGCGCCGGCGACCTGACGGTGCACATCGACACCGTCTTCGAAGGCAGCCTCGACACCCTGCGTGCGGATTTCAACGCTTCCGTTGAAAAGCTCGGCGCGACGATGCAGCAGTTGCGCGAAGAGATTTCCGGCATCCAGGCAAGCTCGAACGAGATGCGCTCGGCAGCAGACGACCTGTCCCGTCGCACGGAACAGCAGGCGGCCTCGCTGGAGGAGACTTCTGCGGCGCTTGAAGAGATCACGGTCACCGTGCGGGCCTCCTCCGCCAAGGCCGATGAAGCCTCGAACGTGGCTCTGACGGCCCGCAAGAGCACCGACCAGTCGTCCAAGGTCGTCTCGGATGCGATTGCCGCCATGGGCAATATCGAGGAAGCCTCGAACGAAATCTCGAAGATCATCAACGTGATCGACGAAATTGCCTTCCAGACCAATCTGCTGGCACTGAATGCCGGCGTCGAGGCCGCGCGTGCGGGCGAGGCTGGCAAGGGGTTTGCCGTCGTTGCCCAGGAAGTGCGCGAGCTTGCCCAGCGTTCCGCCAATGCGGCGAAGGACATCAAGGCGCTGATCCTGAAATCCGGTGAAGCGGTGGCGGGTGGCGTGTCTCTGGTCGAGCAGACCGGCAAGGCGCTGACGGATATTTCCGCACATGTTGCGACCATCAGCGACAAGATCGCCTCGATCGCCTCGGCTGCACGGGAGCAGAGTTCGGCGCTTGCCGAGGTCAACACCTCGGTTGGCGAGATGGACCAGTTCACCCAGAAGAACGCCGCGATGGTCGAAGAGACGACGGCGGTTTCCTACCGGTTGACCGAAAGTGCTGGTACGCTGGTTTCCCTCATCGGCCAGTTCAACATTGCCGGCCAGGGTGTCGCCGCGCCGGCTGCCGCTCGTGCTCAGGCCCCGGCTGCCATGCCGCGTGCCCGCACGACGCCCATGGCCGCATCGGCTTCGACGGCTCCGGCTTCGTCACCCGCCCGCGGCCTGATGGGCAGCGTGCGCAAGGCCTTCGGCGGTGGTGCTGCCGCGGCCGCTACGGCCTCCAAGCAGGACAACTGGGAAGAGTTCTGAGCCCTCCCTGTTACCGAACCCGAAAAAGGCTCCTGCCGTCAAAGCAGGAGCCTTTTTTATGGGCTTGGTGGAGCAGACTGGCTCAGCGTTCGTTGCTGGCGATGGTCTGTTCGTCTTCCTTCATTTCCAGCCACATCGCGTTCATCACGGCGAAGATGGCGGCAAGCGGAAGGCCGAGGATCCAGGCAAAGTACCACATTTTGATGACCTCCTTGTCGTTTCAGTAGACGGAGTGGCTGTGTTCGGTCACGTCATTCTCCGTCACCTTGCCCCAGAGCACTTTGTAGACCCAGGTCGTGTAGGCGAGGATGATCGGCATGAAGATGACCGTGCAGACGAGCATGATGAACAGCGTCAGATGCGAAGACGAACTGTTCCAGACGGTCAGCGACGATTTCGGGTCGCTTGACGATGGCATGATGAAGGGGAACATCGTCAGCCCTACCGAGGCGATCACGCCGAGGATCGACAGCTTCGAGAAGATCAGCGTCGAGACTTCGCGACCGGCCCTGAGACCCAGGAAGGTCAGTAGACCGCAGCCAAGCCCAAGCGCCGGGGCAACCGCGATCCACGGGCGGTCCTGGTAGGCGGTGAGCCAGCTTGCCGTACGCTCCACCTCGAAATGTAGCGGATTCGACGGACCGTTGGTTGCGTATTCGCCGACGATGCGGAAACCCTCGATGCCGTAGGCGAGCCACAGGCCGGCCGCCGCATAGGCGAACACGGCGGCAAGGGCGGCCACCGAGCCGATGGCACGGGCGCGGGCCTGCACGGTGCCCTCTGCCTTGACGGTGAGCCAGACCGCGCCATGCATCAGCAGCATGGTCAACGACACGACGCCGGCAAGCAGCGAGAACGGATCCAGCAGGCCGATGAACTTGGTGTACCAGGCGCCTTCATAGATGCTGTGCAGGTCATCGGTGAAATGGAAGGGAACGCCCTGGATCACGTTGCCGACGGCGACCCCGAAGAGCAGAGCCGGCACGGCGCCGCTGGCAAACAGCGCCCAGTCCCAGGCATTGCGCCAGCTGGCATCGTCCCGCTTGGAACGGTACTTGAAGGCGACCGGCCGGACGATGAAGGCGGCAAGAACGACGAACATCGCCAGATAGAAGCCTGAGAAGCTGACCGCATAAAGTGGCGGCCAGGCGGCAAAGATCGCGCCGCCGCCGAGGATGAACCAGACCTGGTTGCCTTCCCAGACCGGGCCGACCGTATTGATGGCCACCCGGCGCTCCACATCGGTCTTGCCGACAAAGGGGATGAGCGCGCCGACACCCATGTCGAACCCATCGGTCACGGCAAAGCCGATCAGCAGGACGCCGAGCAGCAACCACCAGACGACGCGCAGGAATTCATAGCTCAGAAGTTCGTGCAGGATCATGGTCCTTACTCCGCAGGAATGGCAGTGGGGGCCGGGCGCAGGCCGGACGGGTTCAGGGCTTCCTGGCGTGCCTTGATCCAGTCGTCGGTCTCGGCAACATCCATGTACGGACCCTTGCGGATGTATTTCAGCATCAGGCCCATCTCGATGATGAAGAGCACCGTGTAGAAGGCGACGAAGCCGAGAATGGTGATCAGAAGCTCCGTCACCGAGAGCGCGCTGGCAGAGAGGGCGGTGGGAAGCACGCCGTCCACCGTCCAGGGTTGCCGGCCGAACTCCGCGACAAACCAGCCCATTTCAGCCGCGATCCAGGGTGCGGGGATCATGAAGACGGCAACCGTCAGAGCCCAGCGCGGGTAACGCATGCCGCGGAACGAGGCGCGATAGAAGAAATAGGCCATGGTTGCGATGAAACCGAAACCGAGCGCCACCATGATGCGGAAGGCCCAGAACAGCGGCCAGACGTGCGGAACCGTATCATTGGCCGCCATCTTGATCTGCGCCTCTGTCGCGGTGCGCGGATCATCGACATATTTCTTCAACAGGAAGGCAAAACCCAGATCGTGCGAATGATCCTCGAAGGTCTTCATGATCTCCGGCGGTGTGGCGTCCCGCTGCTGGCGAACGGTCATCAGCGCGTCATAGGCGACAAGACCCGAACGGATGCGGTTTTCCGCCTGTTCCACCAGTTCCTTGATGCCGGGGATTTCCGTGGTCAGCGAACGGGTGCCGATCAGGCCCATGGCATAGGGAATGTGGACGGCGAAATGCGTTTCGCGTGCCTGCTGGTCCGGAAAGCCGAAGGCGGTGAAGGGCGCCGGCGCCGGTTCCGTCTCCCACATGGCTTCGATCGCAGCCAGCTTCATCTTCTGGCTGTGGGTGGCCGAATAGCCGGACTCGTCACCGAGAAGCACAACCGAGAAGGCCGAAGCGAGGCCAAAGGCCGCTGCCACGGTGATCGAGCGGCGCGCCAGCGCATGATGGCGATCCTTCAGCAGATACCAGGCCGAGACGCCGATGACGAAGACGGCGGCGGTGACATAACCGGCGCTTACCGTATGCACGAATTTCGCCTGCGCCACTTCGTTGAACAGGACCTCGTAAAAGTCTGTCATCTCCATGCGCATGGTCATCGGGTTGAACTGAGCCCCGACCGGGTTCTGCATCCAGCCATTGGCAATCAGGATCCAGAGCGCCGAGAGGTTCGAGCCGATCGCAACGAGCCAGGCAACCACCAGGTGCTGCACCTTGGAGAGCTTGTCCCAGCCGAAGAAGAACAGGCCGACGAAGGTCGCCTCAAGGAAGAAGGCCATCAGACCTTCGATGGCCAACGGCGCGCCAAAAATGTCGCCGACATAATGGCTGTAATAGCTCCAGTTCATGCCGAACTGGAATTCCATGGTGATGCCGGTGGCAACACCAAGGACGAAGTTGATGCCGAACAGCGTACCCCAGAATTTCGTCATCTGGCGCCAGATCGGGCGGTTGGTCATGACATAGACCGTCTCCATGATCGCGACGATGATCGACAGACCAAGCGTCAGCGGCACGAAGAGGAAGTGATACATAGCCGTCAGCGCAAATTGCAGACGTGACAGCTCAACGATGCCGATATCCATTTTCGCTTACTCCCTAGACGGAGGGCGGGCGGGCCCGTCCGTTCTGGTCAAGACTGACATCAGGGTAAGCAGAACCGGGTTCGGGAACCTTGATCCTGATCAATAAGTCACATTTCAGATACGACTTAATCGAGCAGGATCAGGCGGTCCGCCTGAGCTTTCTCGACGGGTCTGTGGGACGCCATCAGGATGGCGGCATCCGGCAGGAAGGCGCGGATGCCGGCAAGAACCGCACGGGCGGTCTCGTCATCCAACCCTTCCGTCGGTTCGTCGAGGAGAAGCACATGCGGCCGCCGCAGGAGGGCGCGGGCGAGTGCCAGCCGACGTGCTTCCCCGCCGGAAAGACCTTCGCCGAAGTGTCCGAGGCGCGTATCGAGCCCACCGCGTTCCTGCGCAAGTCTTTCCAGATGTACGCATTTTAGCACCGACCACAACATGTCGTCGCTCTGGCCGGGATCGGCGAGCTGCAGCGTCTCGCGCAGTGTGCCGGCCATGATCGCACTGCGTTGCGGCAGAAGCGTCAGCACTTCGCGAAGTGCCGCCTCGGGCCAGGCAGAAAGGTCGCGACCGAGAACTCGGATCTCGCCGCCTGCCACGGGAGAGAGGCCGGCAATGGACAGCAGGATCGTCGATTTGCCGCAGCCGCTGGTGCCTGTGAGCGCCACGGTCTCGCCGGCTGCGACATCCAGTCCCAGGCCGTCGATCAGCAGCGCGTCGCCGTCCTGCCGCATCAGCCGGAGATCGTGGATTGCAAGTGCCGGACCCGCCGCAGCCGATGTATCGCGGGCGGTTGCCGGCTGCTCAACCGGCTTGCCATCCGGTCGGGCAAGGTCACGCCGCACCCGGCGGGCGGCTTCCGCCATCCGTCCGAGATCGCTGGCGGCGCGGCGCAGCGGCGCGATGGTCTCAAAGAGTGCAAGCGCGGCAAAAAAGGCGAGCGCCGCAAAGGCCGGCGGCAATAACCCGTCCTGTGCGGCCTGAAGGCCAAGCCACAGCGTGCCCGCGCCGACGAGGGTGGCGAGACACGAGAGGGCAAGGCCGGTCGCCCGATCGACGCGGTCGAGCGGGATCGCAAGCCGCCGGCTTTCTGCTGCCGTGACGGCTTGCACCTGGTCCGCCAGGCGGCCGTAAACGGCAAGATCCCGTCGGCTGCCAATCAGGTCGATCAGTCGGGTGCGAAACGCCTGCGCCGCCGCCTCCCGCTGGCGCGACAAAGGCGTCGCCATCACCAGGCTCGGCCAGAATACCAGCACCGCGCCGGCCGTCCATCCGATGGTGATCCACAGGGCAATGACCGGCGAGACCAGGAACCACAACGCCATGGCGGCCATGAGTTGCACCACAAGTGCCGAACAGAACGGCAAAACGAGGCGGAGCGGCACGCCGTCCAGCGCGTCAATATCGGCCATCAGCCGATTGAGCGCCTGCGGCCCGCGGATCCTCTGCATCCGCTGGAGCGGTGCGGTGAGATAACTGCGCAGCAGGCGAAGCCGCAGCGTTTCCAGCGCCCGAAGCGTTGCGTCATGGGTGAGCAGCCGTTCGCCGTATCGCGCGGCCGTGCGGCCAAGCGCCAGGAACCGCACCATGGCGGAGGGGCGAAACACGTCGAAGACGGTCCCGAGCCCGGCAAGGCCCGCCGCGGAAGCCGCTGTGATGAACCAGCCGGAGAGGCCGAGCAGGGTGACCCCCATGATGAGGACAACGATGCCAAGTGCTGCGCCGCGCAGCAGGGCCACCCGCTGGTCGCGTATGATGATCCGGAAAATCTGCCAGAGCGCGCTCATGCGATGCCTCCAAAGTCGCCGATGCGGATGATGCGGTCCATACGCCGGGCAAGCGTCATGTCGTGGGTGGCGATCACCAGCGTTGCCCCGCGTTTTGCCACGGCGATCAACCCATCGGCCACGATGCGGGCGGTTTCCGCGTCCAGATCCGCCGTCGGCTCGTCGGCCAGCACGACGTCAGGTTTGGAAAAAATGGCGCGCGCCAGCGTCAGCCGACGGGCTTCGCCCCCGGACAGTCCGGCGCCCCGTTCGCCCAGTCGCGTCGAAAGCCCTTGCGGCAGGCCGGCCACGACGGCATCGACCCCTGCCTGCGTCAGCGCGGCAGAAAGATCCCCCTGCCGGCCGAGCGTCAGGTTGTGCCGAATGCTTGCATTGAGGAAATGCGGCGCCTGCGGCATCCAGCCAAGGCGCGAGCGCCAGGCATCGGCGGTCTCGTCGGTCAAACAATGATCGCCGACGATGACCGCGCCTTGCGCCGGAACGGCAAGACCCGCCATCAGCCGCAATGCCGATGTCTTGCCGGCGCCGCTGGGCCCGACGAGGGCGACGCTTTCCCCCGGCGCAATCGAAACCTCCGGAAGGCGGGCGCCCGAGGCGGAGACGCAGCCACTGAGGCGGATCGATGCCGGTCCGGCCAACGGTGCCGTGCGCCGCCCCTGGCCGGGCATCACGGTAGTCTCGTCCGCCTCCCAGGCGGCGATCTCGTCGGCAACGGCTGCAGCGCTTGCCCGGTCGTGCCAGGCGGAGGCAAGGTCACGCAGCGGCTGATAAAAGTCCGGGGCCAGAAGCAGCAGGAAGATGCCGGCAGCCGGCGACAGCCCCATCCCCCAGGTGCCGAAGCTGATGGTGCCGAGCAGCGTGAAACCGACATAGACCGCCATCATGGCGACACCGATCGCGGCAAACAGTTCCAGCACGGTCGAGGAGAGAAAGGCGATCGAAAGGACGGCCATGGTGCGGCGGCGCAGGTCGCCGGCGCTTGCCGCAAAGCCTGCTTCCACCGTCTGCCCGGCGCCGAGAAGGCGGATATCGAGGAGGGCCGACAGCCGTTCCACCAGCGCATCGTTGATCGAGCCGATCTCGACCATCTGCCGTGCGCTCGCCTCCTTCGCTGCCATGCCGACAAGCGCCATGAAGACGGGGATCAGCGGGCCGCTGATCAAAAGAATGAGGCCGGCGGCCCAGGAGTGCCAGAAGGCGAGCATCAGGATGAGCAGCGGCACGGTGGATACACGGATCTGGGCCGGCAGGTAACGTGTGGCATAGGGCACCAGCATCTGCAGTTTTTCGGTCGCGAGTGCTGCGATGGCGCCGGCGCCGCCGATCGCGCTTTCCGCGGAACGGCGTGCCTCCCGGCGGACGATGTTTGCCCGCACGTCGGCCACCACCGTGTCCGCGGATCTCTGTGCCAGCGCTTCCGCCTGCCAGTGGAGCAGGCCACGCAGAAGCCCGATCGCTGCAAATCCCAGCGCCACACCGGCTGCGGAGATCGGTTTTCCGGTCAGGAGGGATCCGAGCGCCTCCGCCACAAGCCAGGCCTGGAGCGGCCACAACATCGCGGCGACGGCCGATAAAAGGCCTGCGCGCCGAAGGTTTTTTTGTCCCGGCTTCATCAAGTCAGTGAGCGGAGAGGCCCGTCTCCGTCGTTCTGCATTCACGTCTTTGGCCACCTGCAACCTCAAAACTGGCATTTGTCATGCCAGATAACGGGCAAAAACCGCCGGGAAACTGATCTAGATCACATACGCTTCGAAAACTTGCGTTCATAGGAGGATCTTGCAACCATCCGGGGAGGGGCGATGCGACTGACGACCAGAACGAACCTGGCGGTGCGGATTCTCATGATGTGCGCGGTCAACGAGGCCCGGACTGTGCGGACGGTCGATATCGCCCGCAGTTGCAACGCCTCGCTCAACCATCTGCTGCACGTCGTATCCGCCTTGCAGATGCAAGGTTTTCTGGAAACCATCCGCGGTCGGGGCGGCGGACTGCGTCTGGCGGTGCCCGGCCATTTGATCTCGATCGGGGCGGTCTTTCGCCTGTTCGAAGCCGGTGTGCCGGTGGCGGAGTGTTTTGACCCCGAGACGAATACCTGTCCGCTCGCTGGTGCCTGCCGGCTAAAGACATACATTGCGGCAGCGACCGAAGCCTTCTATCGCGAGCTGGACCAGGTCTGTCTCGACGATCTGGTGCTCGGCAATTGTGGCCTGGAGGCGCTGCTGCGCCTGCGTCCGCAACCGTCCGAAGCCTGCGCGGCGGCGATCGGTTCGTGAACCTGGGTTTCAGCAGTCAGCTCGCGAGCAGCGTCCCACTGCTGCGGTAGAGCATATAGGCGGCCACCACGAAGATCAGGCCGGCAAACAGGCTGTTCAACATGCCCTTGCGCGTGGACAGGTGCGCGGCAAGCAGACCGCCCAACAACCCGCCGAGCACCCCGCCGCCGACAAAAACGATGGCGAGCAGCCAGTCGACGTAACCGGACAAGGCATAGTTCAGCGCCGTCGTCAGCCCGAAAGCAGTGACGGCGACCAGCGACGATCCGATGGCAAACAGGATCGGCATGCCGGTGGAGGCGATCAGGCCGGGGACGATGAGAAAACCGCCGCCAATGCCGAAAAAGCCGGAAAATATGCCGGTCAGCCCGCCGAAACCGACAACTTTCGGCGCATTCTCACGGGAACATTGTGCGCCCGGATTGCCTTCCGCGCCGCGTCCCTTGAACATCAGCGCACCGACGACGAGCATCAGCAGCGAAAACAAAATGAGCAGCTTCTGGCCGTCGATCATTTTTCCCAGCGAAGAGCCGACATAGGCGCCGAGAATGCCGGCAACGCTGTAGATGCCAGCGCAGCGCCACTTCACATGGCCGGCCCGCGCATGGCTCAACATGTTGGTGAAGGCATTGGCGGCAACCGCAAAGGCGCTGGTGCCGATGGCGAGATGCGGGCTCGGAACCCCGACCACATAGACCATCAGCGGCACGGCGAGAATCGAGCCGCCGCCGCCAAACAGGCCGAGCGTGAAGCCGACGACGCCGCCGGAAAGCGCGCCGAGCGCGTATTGCAGGGGGTCAAGCAACATCGGGCGGCACCTGTCGCGTCACAGCGCGTTGACCGGGATCTTCAGGTATTGCACCCCGTTTTCCTCCGCCGGCGGCAGCTTGCCCGCCCGCATGTTCACCTGCACGGAGGGCAGGATCAGCTTGGGCATGGAGAGCGTCTTGTCGCGTTCGGTGCGCATCGTCACGAATTCGTCTTCGGAGATCCCCTGGCGGACATGGATATTGCCGGTGCGTTCGGCTTCCACCGTGGTTTCCCAGGCGTAGACGTCACGACCGGGCGCTTTGTAATCATGGCAGAGGAACATTCGCGCTTCGCCCGGCAACTGCATCAGGCGCTGGATCGAGCGGTAGAGCGTGCGGGCGTCACCGCCCGGAAAATCGCAGCGCGCCGTACCGTAGTCGGGCATGAACAGCGTATCGCCCGGAAAGATCGCGTCGCCGATCACATAGGCAAGGCAGGCCGGCGTGTGGCCCGGCACATGCAGAACGGTCGCCTCCAGTGTGCCGATGCGGAAACGGTCGCCATCCTTGAAAAGGTGGTCGAACTGGCTCCCATCCCGTTGGAATTCGGTGCCGGCATTAAAGATCTTGCCGAACACTTCCTGCACCCGGATGATCTCGTGGCCGATGGCGAGCTGCCCGCCGAGTTCTGCCTGCAGCAAAGGGGCTGCCGACAGGTGGTCGGCATGGGCATGGGTTTCCAGCAGCCACTGAACCTCGAGATTCTCATCCTTGATGTAATCAATCAAGGCGCGGGCGGATTCGTTCATCGTGCGGCCCGAGGCGGGGTCGTAGTCGAGCACGCTGTCGACGATGGCGCAGGCTCGCGAGCCCGGATCGCGCACCACATGACTGATCGTATAGGTCGCCGGATCGAAAAACGACCGGACGAGCGGTTGTCGCTGCACGTCGGCGCGGGCGGCAAGAATGACATCTGTTGCGTGTTGAAGGGCGGTGTCGGACATGGCTTCCTCCATCTCTGGAGTAATAAATACATATTTGCGTTAAATATGCAAGTATGGAATTATGGTTGGGCGCGGCGAAGCGTTCCGCTATAGGTCGCGCCGGAGCAATGGAGGGGTCTGGTTCATGCAGGGTCTGGATGATGCGGATGAACTGAGGCGCGGCGGGCTTCGGCTGAACGACCGCGCACCGGGCTTTACCGCCCGCTCGACGGCTGGCGACATCTCGCTTTCGTCCTATCGCGGTCGCTGGGTGCTGTTCTTTTCCCACCCGGCCGATTTCACCGCCGTCTGCACCAGCGAGTTCATCGCCTTTGCAAAGGCTGAGGAAAAATTTCGTCGCCTGAACTGCGACCTGCTCGGACTGTCAGTCGACAGCCTCTACGCGCACGTTGCCTGGCTGCAGGACATTGAGCGCAATTTCGGCGTGAGCGTCGGCTTTCCGCTGATCGAGGACAGTTCGATGGTGATCGCCAGGGCCTACGGCATGCTGGATAGCGCCTCGGCGAGCAGTGCCACGGTCCGCGCAACCTATGTCATCGATCCACAAGGGGTGATCCGTGCCATCGTCTGGTATCCGATGACGGTCGGGCGTTCCGTGGACGAACTGTTGCGGCTTGTCGAAGCGCTGCAGGTGTCCGAGCGCGAAGGGGCGTTGGCGCCCGAGGGTTGGCAGCCCGGTCGTCCGCTGGTCGAACCGGCGGCGCAGACGCTGGATCATGCGCGGGAGGCCGAACCCGGCCGAGCCTGGTATTATCGGGAGCGACGCTCATGAGCCAGCACCTTCCCCTTGAGATGATGCAGGAACGTTCTGCGGAAGCGGCGGAATTCATGCGCCTGTTCAGCACGCCAAGTCGGTTGATGCTGCTCTGTTTCATCGCCGGTGGCGAGCGCTCCGTCGGCGAGATCCAGGATGAGCTCGGCTTCAAACAGCCGGCACTGTCCCAGCAACTGGCGGAACTGCGCACGGCAGGCGTGGTGAAAACCCGCCGGGAATCCCGCCAGATTTTTTATTCAATCGCCGATGATCGGGTGAGCGCGGTCATGCAGACACTGTTTTCGCTGTTCTGTCCGACAGAACCTCAACCCCATGCCTCACCCCGTTCGATCCAGACCAAGGACATGGCGGTCGTCCCGGAACGCGCATCAGCGCAGGCTGACGAAAGCGCCCAATGGGCGAGACTCGATCCGGTCTGATAAGGCGAGGGATGCGCGGCCTTCAGCCGCGCCCTGGCGTTTTACGTTCCGTCGCGCCAGCGAAAGAAGGCGATGCCGCCGATCCCAAGACAGAAAGCAAGTGCGACACCTGTAAGAAGCATTGGCAGTCCTCCCAAACCGCTGAAAAAAGCCGCGCTCCTCAACGCGGCTCATACCAGTGGTACACGCTGCAGGTGAATTGGCAAGCAAATTAGCAAATGCCAAATCGATCGCCCGGCGCCGACCTGCTCCAAATACAGACATCAGGTCACCTGCCAGAGATGTTTGAGGGGGCCATCGGCGCCGAAAAGCGGGTCCCTCTGGGGTGGCGGGAGCGACGCGATGCTGCTCTTCTGCAGCTGCGATGGCGCTTCGGTCAGGATATCTGCCTCCTGATCGGGCGGATAGGCGCCGACCACCAGGAAGTCGGCCGTTGCCTCCAGCCGCATATGCCCGGTCCCGGCCGGCAGAACCAGGCAGTCACCGGCCTTCGCTTCGATGATCTTGCCCGTTGATCCACCGATCAGAAGCCGCGCGTGGCCGCGGGCGATCCCGAGAACCTCGTGTGCCCGGCTGTGGTAATGCTGGTAGGGAAAGATCCCGTCCTGCCAGATGTCTTGCCATGCGTTCGCCGCAAACCGGTCTTCGAACGCTTTTGCCCGTCCACGGTCTTCGCCCGAAAGGACAGCGTCGTAGACGAGCACCGGGAAGGACGGATGATTGGGCACCCATTCGCTTGTCTCGAACATTATCGGAACCGGTTGCGTCATTGCAGTCTCCTCATTGCGTGCCTGTGGCTTTGCAACCCACGGATCAGCTCGAGAAATCGTGTGATGAGGCAGAAGGTTCCCACAACCACGTTTCGCGCCGGCGACGGTCCAGGGATTGGGCAAATCGTGCTACGGCAGAATCTGTTGCTCCTACCCAGTGTCGAAAATTTTTTATGTCTGCCAGTGCAGGCTGTAGTCAGTTTGTGCTGCGGTGCGGGATTGCATGAAATATTATTTCTGTTTTTCTGTCATATTTTTGCAGATCGGAAAGTCTGCAAATTTTTCTCACGATTTCACGCGCAACGCGTAAGTGCCCGCCTTTACAAGTTGCGCCTAAAGGATAAGACGGAGGCGCTGCTACGCGCACATTCCTGCGTTTTGTGACCGGTTTGAGGCGCGACGGCGGTGGTGGCTGGACGTTGTGCAGGGGAAAAATGAGAGAAAAGAACAATCTTATCTCCCCAGCATCCGCTATCTGGAATCCGAACACGGAGCGACGTCGGAAACACTCCAGTCGCGCCTATGGGAGATATCAATGAAATACAAATTTGGCTTTGCTGCGGCGCTGCTCGCCGCGTCCTTCCTTTCCACCGCCGCGAGCGCAAAGACGTTCGTGTTCTGCTCCGAAGGTTCCCCGGAAGGTTTCGATCCGGGCCTCTACACCGCCGGCACCACCTTTGATGCGTCGGCCCATCCGGTCTACAGCCGCCTCCTGGAATTCGAACCCGGCACGACGAAGCCGGTTGCAGGTCTCGCCGAGAGCTGGACCGTTTCGCCCGACGGCAAAGAATATACGTTCAAGCTGCGCCCGGGCGTCAAATTTCACACCACCGAATTTTTCACGCCGACCCGCACGCTGACCGCCGATGACGTGGTGTTCTCGATTGATCGCCAGATCAACACGAAGAACCCGTGGCACCAGTATGTTGCCGGCACGTCCTGGGAATATGCCGCAGGCATGGGTTTCCCGGAACTCATCAAGTCGGTCGAAAAGGTCGATGACCTGACGGTCAAGTTCGTCCTGAATCGTCCGGAAGCGCCGTTCCTCGCCAACCTCGCCATGCCGTTCGCGTCGATCATGTCGAAGGAATATGCCGACAAGCTGCAGGCCGACGGCAAGATGGAACAGCTGAACCAGATGCCGCTCGGCACGGGTCCGTTCTCCTTCGTGGGTTACCAGCAGGATGCGGTCATCCGCTACGCCAAGAATGCCGATTACTGGGGCGGTGCACCGAAGATCGATGATCTCGTCTTCGCCATCACCACGGATGCCTCCGTGCGTTACCAGAAGCTGAAGGCCGGCGAGTGCCACCTGATGCCCTTCCCGAACGCCGCTGACGTCCAGTCGATGAAGTCGGATTCGAACCTCAAGGTCATGGAGCAGGAAGGCCTCAACATCGCCTACCTCGCCTACAACACCACCCAGGCTCCGTTCGACAAGCCGGAAGTGCGCAAGGCGCTCAACAAGGCGATCAACAAGAAGGCGATCGTCGACGCCGTGTTCCAGGGCATGGCAACGCCGGCAACCAACCCGATCCCGCCGACCATGTGGTCCTATAACAAGGACATCAAGGACGACACCTACGATCTCGACGCGGCCAAGAAGATGCTGGCCGATGCCGGCGTCAAGGACCTGTCGATGAAGGTCTGGGCGATGCCGGTGTCGCGTCCCTACATGCTGAACGCCCGTCGCGCCGCAGAAATCATCCAGGACGATTTCTCCAAGATCGGCGTCAAGGTCGAGATCGTCTCCTACGAATGGGCCGAGTATCTTGACCGTTCGAAGGCCAAGGATCGCGACGGTGCCGCCATGCTCGGCTGGACCGGCGACAATGGCGATCCGGACAACTTCCTCGACACCCTGCTCGGCTGCGAAGCCGTGGGCGGCAACAACCGTGCGCAGTGGTGCAACAAGGAGTTCGACGCGCTCGTGAAAAAGGCCAAGATCACCTCCGATCAGGCAGAGCGCACCAAGCTTTACGAAGAGGCGCAGGTCATCTTCAAGCGCGAAGCGCCGTGGGCAACGCTCGATCATTCGCTGTCCATCGTGCCGATGCGCAAGGAAGTCTCCGGCTTCGTCCAGAGCCCGCTCGGTGACTTCACCTTCGAAAACGTCGATATCGCCGAATAATCTGGCGTCACGACCCATGGCAGGCCGCGAAATGGTGACATTTCGCGGCTTTTCCTCAAGGATTGGCGCCCAGGGAAAGGCGCGATCCGGGGTTGGGCCAGGAGTCGGCGAAGCGTCGGCCGGCCAGACCCAGCTTTCAGACAAAACAACAGGTCCACCATGTTTGGCTTCCTCTTGCGGCGACTTGCCGTGCTGATCCCGACCTTCATCGGGGTCTCCATCATCGCGTTTGCCTTCATCCGGCTTCTTCCGGGAGATCCGGTCGCGCTGTTATCCGGCGAGCGCGTCATGTCGCCGGAGCGGCACGCACAGATCAGCGCGCAGCTCGGCCTCGACCGGCCGATGGTGATCCAGTATTTCGATTATCTCGGCGGCGTGCTCACCGGCGATTTCGGCTCCTCGATCGTCTCCAAGACGCCGATCCTCAAACAGTTCCTGGCGCTGTTTCCGGCGACGGTCGAACTCTCCTTGTGCGCCATCGTGATCGCCGTCGTCATCGGCATCCCAGCCGGCGTGATCGCCGCCATCAAGCGCGGCTCCGCCATCGACCAGTCGATGATGGGTGTGGCGCTTGTCGGCTATTCGATGCCGATCTTCTGGTGGGGCCTGCTTCTCATCATCCTATTCTCCGGCATCCTGCAGTGGACTCCGGTGTCGGGACGCATTTCGCTGATGTACTTCTTCAAGCCGGTCACCGGCTTCATGCTGATCGATTCGCTGATCTCCGGCCAGAAGGGCGCATTCGCCTCGGCCGTCAGTCACCTGATCCTGCCCTCCATCGTGCTTGCCACCATTCCGCTGGCGGTGATTGCCCGCCAGACGCGCTCCGCCATGCTGGAAGTCCTGTCGGAGGATTACATCCGCACGGCGCGCGCCAAGGGGCTGTCGCCCTTCCGCGTTGTCAGCCTGCATGCGCTGCGCAATGCCATGATCCCGGTCATCACCACGATCGGCCTGCAGATCGGCGTGATGCTTGCCGGCGCGATCCTGACGGAGACCATCTTCTCCTGGCCGGGTATCGGCAAGTGGATGGTGGATAGCGTCTTCCGCCGCGACTACCCGGTCATCCAGGGCGGCCTGCTCTTGATTGCCGGCATCATCATGGTGGTGAACCTGATCGTCGACCTGCTCTATGGTCTCGTCAACCCGCGTATCCGCCACTAAGAAGGAGAAAATCCCATGGCAGACACAGCCAAGACCCAGGTGGTCAGCAGCGCGGCGCTTCGCCGCCAGATGCTGGCGGAATTCTGGTTCTACTTTTCCGAAAACCGCGGCGCCGTCATCGGCCTTTTTGTTTTCGTCGCGCTTGTCATCGTGGCGGTCTTCGCCTCCGTGATCGCGCCGCATTCGCCGTTCGAACAGTACCGCGACGCCGTTCTCGTGCCGCCGGCCTGGCTGGAGGGCGGTCGCTCCGCCTATCTGCTCGGCACCGATGCGGTCGGCCGCGATATCCTCTCGCGCCTGATCTATGGCGCGCAATATTCGCTGTTCATCGGCCTCTTCGTCACCACGCTGTCGCTCACCGGCGGAATCCTGGTCGGCCTGATCGCCGGTTATTACCGCGGTTGGGTCGATACCGTGATCATGCGCCTGATGGACATCATCCTGGCCTTCCCGTCGCTGCTCTTGGCCCTCGTGCTTGTTGCGATCCTCGGTCCCAGCCTGACGAACGGCATGATCGCCATCGCGTTGACCCTGCAGCCGCATTTCGTGCGCCTGACCCGTGCGGCGGTGATGGCGGAAAAGACGCGTGACTACGTGACCGCCGCCCGCATTTCCGGCGCCGGTCCGTTCCGCCTGATGTTCCGCACCATCCTGCCGAACTGCACGGCGCCGCTGATTGTCCAGGCGACGCTCTCTTTCTCCAACGCGATCCTCGACGCCGCAGCGCTTGGCTTCCTCGGCATGGGCGCCCAGCCGCCGGCGCCCGAATGGGGCACGATGCTGGCGGAGGCCCGTGAATTCATCCTGCGCGCCTGGTGGGTGGTAACCTTCCCCGGTCTTGCCATCCTCATCACCGTGCTGGCGATCAACCTGATGGGTGACGGCCTGCGCGATGCGCTCGACCCGAAAATGAAGAGGTCCTGATCATGGCGCTTCTTGAGATTGAAAACCTGACCGTCCAGTTCGAAACCGCCAGCGGCTGGTTCAAGGCGGTCGATGGCGTGTCCCTCTCGGTCGATGAGCGGGAAGTGCTGGCAATCGTCGGCGAAAGCGGCTCGGGCAAATCCGTGTCGATGCTGGCCGTGATGGGGCTTCTGCCCTGGACTGCGAAGATCACCGCCGACAAGATGCTCTTCCAGGGCCGCGATATCCGCGCGCTGTCGGATGGCGAACGGCGCAAGCTGATCGGCAAGGACATGGCGATGATCTTCCAGGAACCGATCGCCAGCCTCAATCCCTGCTTCACCGTCGGTTTCCAGATTGAAGAAGTGCTGCGCATCCACATGGGGATGGGCAAAAGGGAACGGCGTGCCCGCGCGATCGAACTCTTCACCCAAGTCGGCCTGCCGAATCCTGCAGAGCGCCTCAACCACTTTCCGCACCAGATGTCGGGCGGCCAGTGCCAGCGCGTGATGATCGCGATTGCGATTGCCTGCAATCCGAAGCTCCTGATTGCCGACGAGCCGACAACGGCGCTCGACGTGACGATCCAGAAGCAGATCCTCGATCTTTTGATGTCGCTGCAGGCCGAACACGGCATGGGCCTGATCATGATCACCCACGACATGGGCGTGGTGGCGGAAACCGCCGACCGCGTGATCGTGCAATACAAGGGCCGCAAGATGGAAGAGGCCGACGTGCTCTCGCTCTTCGAGGCGCCGAAGAACGCCTACACGCGGGCACTGCTTTCGGCCCTGCCGGAGAACGCCACGGGTGACCGGCTGAGCACGGTCTCGGATTTCATGACGGCGGATGAACTGGCCGGAGGCGCACGATGACGGCGACGACGAACAACGCGGTTCCCATGCTGGAAATCCGCAACATCAAACAGGATTACCACGTCTCCCAGGGCCTTTTTAAACCTGAGAAGGTGGTCCATGCGGTCAAGGGCGTGTCCTTCAAGCTCGATGCCGGCAAGACGCTGGCGATTGTCGGCGAGAGCGGCTGCGGCAAGTCCACCCTGGCCCGCATCCTCACCTTCATCGATGAACCGACGGCGGGCGAGTTGCTGATCGAGGGCAAGACCGTCGACACACGGCCCGGCCATCTGACGGCCGAGATGCGCCGTAAGGTGCAGATCGTCTTCCAGAACCCCTATGGCTCGCTGAACCCCCGCCAGAAGATCGGCGACGTTCTGGGTGAGCCGCTCGCCATCAACACCAAGATGTCGGCAGCGGAACGGCGCGAGCGGGCGACCGACATGCTGGTTAAGGTCGGTCTCGGTCCGGAGCATTACAATCGTTATCCGCACATGTTCTCCGGCGGCCAGCGCCAGCGCATCGCGATTGCCCGGGCACTCATGCTGAACCCAAAACTTCTGGTGCTGGACGAGCCGGTCTCGGCGCTCGATCTCTCCGTACAGGCCCAGGTGCTGAACCTGCTCGCTGACCTGCAGGAAGAGTTCGGCCTGACCTATGTGTTCATCAGCCACGACCTGTCTGTGGTGAAGTACATCGCCGACGAGGTGATGGTGATGTATTACGGGGAGGCCGTCGAATACGGTTCGCGCGAAGAGGTTTTCGCCGATCCGAAGCACGAGTACACGCGCACGCTGTTTGCCGCCACGCCGCGGGCAGACGTGGAATCCATCCGCGCGCGCCTTGCCCGCAAGCAGGCTGTCGCCTGATCGTTCGACGAGCGGTAGCTTCTACTCCTTCTCCCCGTGAGCGGGGAGGGGGCTGGGGTGAGAGGCAATGGGCTTGCACAATAGTTTGACATGCCCCTCATCCGGCTGCCGCCATCTTCTCCCCGTCCGGACGGGGCGAAGGCAGATGCAGCACCGTGTCGACCGGGTCAGAGGGTTCGTTATCCGTTTTTCCCGCCGCGCCACTGCGCGGCATCCAGCAACACGCGGATCAGCGGGTTGGGGAAACGCCGTTTGATCTGCACAGCATAAAAAGTCTCGACGATGCCCGGCAGCGTATCGAGTTCGCTCAGCATGCCGGTCTCCAGCTCCTGCTGCACGACGATTGGCGGCATGACGGCAAGGCCGACGCCGGAGCGGGCGAGGAGACGCATCATCGCCATGTCCTCCACTTCGGCTGCGATCTGCGGCGTCACGCCAAGCCGGGCGGCCAGCGCTTCGAATTGCAGGCGCACGCCGCTTTCGAGCGTCGGCAGGATCATCGGATGTTGCGTCAGCATCTGGCCAAGCGACTGCCGACCGGAGGCGAGCGCCGGTTTGCCGATCAGGCTGACGCGCTGCTGGTAGAGCTGCTCCGAGACGAAGGGTGTCACCGCATCCGCGGATGGCGGCTGTGTCAGCAGAACGATGTCGAGATTCAGCGTTTCCAGCGCGTTCAATAGCTCTGCGGTGCTGCCGGAGCGCAGGATCAGCTCCACATCGGTGCGGTCAAGCAGAGGGCGGATGAATTCCAGCTGGAAGTTCCGAGACAAGGTTGCCAGCGCGCCGATGCGGATGGCCCGGCGCGCCGTGCCGGTCTGGCGCAGCGTCTGAAGCAACTCGTCGCCGGTCGCAAAGATCGTGTCGGCGTGGTCGAGTGCAATCCGTCCGGCTTCCGTGAGATAGAGCTGCCGCCCCCGCCGTTCGAACAAGGGGTGGCCGAGCCGCTCCTCCAGCTGCTTGATCTGGATGGAGAGCGCCGATTGCGAGAGATTCAGCCGCTCGGCGGCCCGGGTCAGGTTTCCGTCATGCGCCACGGCCCGAAAATAACGCAGGTGGTGATAGTTCAGCTCGCTCATAATTCTATTTTATAGAACGAAAACCGAAGAACAATGAATTTTTCTTCGGTTTGTGCGGGTGCTAACTCACAGTCGTTTGAATGAACGGCAGGAGTTGTGATGACCTACATGCTCGCCCTTGTGCCCGCGGCCCTGTTTGGCGTCGCCGCCGGTATCGCCTTCCTCGGCCCGCAGCAGCGCCCGTATCTGGTGCTCAAACTCGTCAGCCTGCTGTCTCTGCTCGCATTCGGCGCGGCGGTGGCCGCGGCGATCGTGCTAGCGCTGCAGGGGGCTGGCACCAGCCCGCTGATCGGCATTTCGCTTGCAGGCTTTGCCGGGCGGCTCGATCTCGTCAGCGTGGTCATGCTGCTGCTCGTGACCTTCATCGGCTGGGTGGTGGTCAGATACAGCGCCACCTATCTCGACGGTGAAGCGCGGCAGGGCCCATTCATCGGCTGGATGAGCGCAACACTTGCCGCTGTCTCTCTGCTCGTCGTTTCCGGCACGCTCGCACAGTTCGTGGCGGCCTGGATCGCCTCCGGCCTCTTCCTGCACCGGTTGCTGGTCTTCTACCCGGAGCGGGAGGCGGCCCGGCGTGCCGCTCGCAAGAAGTTTCTTGTCTCGCGGGCAGGCGATGCATCGCTTGTGATCGCGACCCTGCTGCTGGCGACGGCTTACGCCACGGGCGACATCGCGACGATCCTGGCTGCGGCCCGCGAGGGTGCGGCGCCCGCGATGGCGCTCATGGCCGCCGGCTTCCTGGCGCTGGCCGCCGTGCTGAAGTCGGCACAGTTCCCGGCCCATGGCTGGCTGACCGAGGTCATGGAAGCGCCAACGCCCGTCTCGGCGCTGTTGCATGCCGGCGTGGTGAATGCCGGCGGTTTCCTGCTCATCCGCTTTGCCGACGTGATGCTGAATGCGCCGATCGTGCTGGCGGTGCTGGTCATGATCGGCGGCTTCACGGCGCTCTTCGGCGGTTTGGTGATGCTGACCCAGAGCGCGGTGAAAACCTCGCTTGGCTGGTCGACGATTGCGCAGATGGGCTTCATGATCCTGCAATGCGGCCTGGCGCTGTTCCCGATCGCGCTCCTGCACATCGTCGCCCACTCGCTCTACAAGGCGCATGCCTTCCTCTCCTCGGGTGGTGCGATCGAGGCGGTTTCCGCGACGCGCAGACCGGGCCCGGTTGCCGTTCCGGATGGTTTTGCGGTTGCCCGCGCCTTCCTTCTGGCGCTCGTCATCTACGGCGTAATCGGCTTCCTCTTCGGCTTCTGGGACAAGCCGCCGCAGGCGCTTGCGCTGGGTGCCATCCTCATCTTCGGGGTCGCATATCTCGTCGCGCAGGGTTTTGCCGATGCCGCCCCTCGCGCGCTCACCTGGCGGACCTCGCTCTATTCGGTCGCTGCCGCCACCGGTTATTTTGCCCTGCAATGGGCGGCCTACCATCTGATGGCCGGCACCCTGCCGCTGGCACCGCAGCCCGGTCGCCTGGAATGGAGCCTGATGCTTCTCTCGGTCACCTCGTTTGGCGTCATCGCCGTCACCCAGTCGCTCTTTCCGCTCTGGGCGCATCACCCGGCGCTGGCAGGCCTCAGGGTGCATCTCGCCAACGGCCTTTATGTGAACGCTCTCTTTGACCGCCTGCTCGGCAATTTCCGGGCTCAGGCTGCAACACTTGCCAAGGACTAAGATCATGGATCACGTCTCACCTGTCGCCCCGTCGCAGCCCGCCGATCTGTCCAAGGCCGTTCGCGCTGCGGTCAATGCGATCCCGCCCGCCTGGCCGCTTGCCGCGACTGTCGCCGTCAATCCTTTCCTGGGACAGACCGATCGCGGTTTTGCCGAGACCGCCGAGCAGATCATCCGTCTGAGCGGTGTCAGCATCGCCATGCCGCGCGCCTGGTATGCCGGAAAGATCATCGAGGGAATGATCACCGACGCGGATCTGGCCGAAGCTCTGGCGAACAGCCCGCTGGGAGGTGCAATGACGCTCGACGCCCTGAAGGCGGCTGCGCGGCGAGAGCCGGCCTCGGTCGCCGCCATCCCGACGATTGCCGATCTCGCCTGCACCGTCTCCGGCATCGATTGGCCGCGGCTGGTCGCCGAGCGGATCGGCGCCTTTGCTGCGGGCCATTTCGATGAAGGGCAGGCTCTGTGGACGGCGCCGAAGGGGCAGGGGCTCTATGCCGCCTGGCGCATATATGCGCGTCACGACCTGACACCCGAAATCGCCGGCCTGAAAGGCTTTGCCCAGACCGTCGCAGACCTGCCGCGCATCTCGAGCCGGGCGATCGCGGCCAGTGCCGAGACGCTCGGATTGGGCACTGTCCCCGGATCGTATTTCCATCAGCTGCTCCTGGGTCTCGGCGGCTGGGCGCAATATGCCCGCCACCTCGATTTCACGGCGGAACGCGACGGTAGGTCGGACGAGACGGCGGTGGATCTGCTGGCGATCCGGCTGGCCTTCGAAGAGGCGCTTTACCGGCAGTATGGAGAGGCCATCGCCAAGGACTGGCAGAAGGCCTTGGCCGCCCACCGCGCGCCGATCGTGCCGAGCCAGGATCGCGAGATCGATACCGTGCTGCAGGCGGCTGCCGAGCGGGCCGAGCAGCGTCGGCTTGCAGTCTTGCTGTCGCAGCCGGGGCCGTTCAAGCCGACGGTTGCAACGTCCGCACTCCGGCCGGCCATTCAGGCGGCCTTCTGCATCGACGTGCGCTCCGAAGTCTTCCGCCGCGCGTTCGAAAGCACCGATGCCGGTGTCACGACGCTCGGTTTTGCCGGCTTTTTCGGGCTGGGTGCCGAACATCGCGACCAGGCTTCAGATCTCACGGAACACCGGTTGCCGGCCCTGCTGAAGCCCGGTCTTTTCAGCTGCACGGAGGTGAGCGAGGAGACCGATCGCACGGCACGCATCGAGGCGCGTGCCGTGCGCGCCTTCGGCCGGTTCAAGCAGGCGGCGGTCTCCTCCTTCGCCTTCGTCGAGGCCATGGGTCCGGTCTATGCGGCGAAACTGCTCGCTGGCGCGCTGAAGATCGGCTGTCACAAAAAAACCGCCGCGAAACCGCGGCTGGTCGAGGCGCTGTCGCTGGACCAGAAGATCGGCATTGCTGCAACGGTGCTGAAGGCCATGTCACTGACCGAAAATTTTGCGCCTCTTGTGCTGCTCTGCGGCCATGGCGCGACGGTTAGCAACAACCCGCTCGCCAGCGCCCTGCAATGCGGCGCCTGCGGTGGGCATGCCGGTGATGTGAACGCGCGCCTGCTGGCGGATCTGCTCAACGAGATGCCGGTGCGCCAGGGGCTTGTCGAGCGGGGTATCGTGGTGCCGAAGGACACGCTGTTCCTCGCCGGCCTGCACGACACGACAACGGATGCCGTCACGCTTTACGATGCGGATCTCAACACCTCCGGTCATGCCGAGGACCTCCCACGTCTGAAGCTCTGGCTTGCCGCTGCCGGCCGGTTGGCGCGTGCCGAACGGGTCAAGCGTCTCCCGCATGCCTCTGAACGGTCGCTTGCTGCCCGCAGCCGGGACTGGGCGGAGGTGCGGCCGGAATGGGGACTTGCCGGCTGCTCCGCCTTTATCGTCGCGCCAAGAACCCGCACGGCGGGCCTCTCGCTCGAAGGCCGCGCCTTCCTGCATGATTATGTCTGGCGCAAGGACGAGGGGTTCAAGGTGCTGGAACTGATCCTGACGGCGCCGGTCGTCGTCGCCAGCTGGATCAGCCTGCAGTATTTCGGCTCGGCTGCCGCGCCGAGACTGTTCGGTTCCGGCAACAAGCTGCTGCACAACGTGGTCGGCGGCATCGGCGTGCTCGAAGGCAATGGCGGCCCGTTACGGGCCGGGCTTGCCTGGCAGTCCGTGCATGACGGCGAAAATTTTGTCCATGATCCCCTCAGGCTTTCTGTCGTGGTGGAGGCGCCGCAAACCGCTATCAACGAGATCCTTGCCCGCCATCCGCAGGTAAAGGCACTGTTCGACAATGGCTGGCTGTCCCTCTTTACCCTGAACGAGGCAGGCCTGATGGCTGAACGGTATTTGGGAGACCTGAGCTGGGGTGCCTTTGACGAAGGAAACACAGGGAAACCTGCCCTAAAGGCCGTCGGTTGAACGATTCTTTGGTCGAAGTGTCGCAGTTTTGCGCCACTTCGACATCGCATCCTTCTTTGCATTTGTCAGAGTGAAGGGCGGCCCTCTATGCTACCATCCCAAACTCTGTGGATGCTTTGGGAGGAGCGGATGCGGCGTGAACTCAGTCATTCCGATCTCGTTTATGAAACCGCAGCGCGATCCTCGGCGGTCGTCGCCTCTCCGGTCGCGGCGTCCTGGCGCCGCTGCCTGGATGTCTATCATCTGGCGCCGGAGAAGGCTGCACGGCCGCAACGGATTGAGGATACCGCGTTCCGCGAAGCGCGCGAGCGCATGGAGCGACTGATCGGAAGTTCCGCCGAAGAAGTCGACCGGCTTTACCAGACGGTTGGCCGGTCCGGTTGCTGCATCATCCTGTCAGACGCACAGGGCATCGTCGTCGACCGACGCGGTGCCGCTGGCGACGATGCGGATTTTCGCGCGCTCGGCCTCTGGCAGCAGCATGTCTGGACGGAAGCCTGCGTCGGCACCAACGGCATCGGCACGGCGCTTGCCGACGAGCGGCCGGTGATCATCCATCGCGACCAGCATTTCCTCAGCGCGAATATCGGGCTCTCCTGCGCCACCGCACCGATCCGCGACCATCTGGGACGGGTGACGGCGGCGCTCGATATCTCCACCTGCCGCAACGACGTGACCGACATGACGCTCTCGATGCTCTCGCAGGCGGTGCGAGAGGCGGCCATGCGGGTGGAGGCGAACCTCTTCCGGCAGGCCTTTTCCGGTGCCCGCATCGTGCTCGTGCCGCAGGCGAATTCGCTGACGGCCTTGCTCGCGGTGGATCACGACGATCTGGTGATCGGCGCGACGCGTCTTGCCCGGCTGGTGCTGAAACTCGATGACCAGTTGATCGCCCAGGGCCTGCCCGCCGCCGATGCATTGCGCGAGGAACGCGGCGATGCCGTCAATGATCTCGATGAGGCGGAGCGGGCTGCCCTTCGCCGAGCGCTGTCGCGCACGCAGGGCAATGTCTCGAAGGCGGCGGACGTGTTGGGTCTCAGCCGTGCCACACTGCATCGCAAGCTGAAGCGGTTTAACCTGCAATAGACTCGGTTGGTGTCGCAGTCCTGCGACACTGTGCGGCGCAACACCGGCATTGCCACCTTTCGAAACGAGAGGCTGAAGCGCAATCATTCCTCCATCAGGGCCCGAGGAGGGGCCCTCCAACCGGGAGGACATCACATGAACGTTCAGGTCCAGACGATTGCCGCTTCGCCCTTCAAGCTCAGATACGGCAACTTCATCAACGGCGAATTCCGCGAGCCGGTCAATGGCCGCTATTTCCAGAACACCACGCCGGTCACCGGCGGCGTGCTCTGCGAGGTCGCCCGCTCCGACGAACACGATGTCAACCTCGCTCTCGACGCAGCCCATGCCGCCAAGGATGCCTGGGGCCGCACCTCGGTTGCCGAGCGCGCCAATATGCTCAACCGCATTGCCGACCGCATGGAGGCGAATCTTGAGCTTCTGGCCCGTGCCGAAACCTGGGACAACGGCAAGCCGCTGCGCGAAACCATGATGGCCGACATTCCGCTGGCCATCGACCACTTCCGTTATTTTTCCGCCTGCGTGCGTTCGCAGGAAGGGTCTATTGGCGAGATCGACAATGATACGGTCGCCTATCATTTCCACGAACCGCTCGGCGTCGTCGGCCAGATCATTCCGTGGAATTTCCCGATCCTGATGGCCGCCTGGAAGGTGGCACCGGCGCTTGCGGCTGGCAATTGCGTGGTGCTGAAACCCGCCGAACAGACGCCCGCCTCCATCCTCGTTCTCGCCGAATTGATCGCCGATCTGCTGCCGTCGGGTGTCCTCAACATCGTCAACGGCTTTGGTCTCGAAGCCGGCAAGCCGCTCGCCAGCAGCCCGCGCATCGCCAAGATCGCCTTTACCGGCGAAACCTCCACCGGCCGGCTGATCATGCAGTACGCCAGCCAGAACCTTATTCCGGTCACGTTGGAACTCGGCGGCAAGTCGCCGAACATCTTCTTTGCTGACGTGATGAGCGAAGACGACGACTATCTCGACAAGGCGCTCGAAGGGTTTGCGATGTTCGCCCTTAACCAGGGTGAGGTCTGCACGTGCCCGAGCCGCGCTCTGGTGCATGAGAAGATCTACGATCGCTTCATGGAAAAGGCGGTCAAGCGCGTCGAAGCCGTGCGCCAGGGGCATCCTCTCGACATGGCGACCATGATCGGCGCGCAGGCTTCCAGCGAGCAGTTGGAAAAGATCCTCTCCTATATCGACATCGGCAAGCAGGAGGGCGCCGAAGTGCTGACCGGCGGCTATCGCAACGAACTCGGCGGCGAACTTGCCGGCGGCTATTACGTCAAGCCCACCGTCTTCCGCGGCCACAACAAGATGCGTGTCTTCCAGGAGGAGATCTTCGGCCCCGTCGTGTCCGTCACCACCTTCAAGGATGAAGACGAGGCGCTCGCACTCGCCAACGATACGCTCTATGGCCTCGGCGCCGGTGTCTGGAGCCGTGACGCCAATACCTGCTACCGTTTCGGGCGTCACATCCAGGCCGGCCGCGTCTGGATCAACAACTACCACGCCTATCCGGCGCATGCCGCCTTCGGCGGTTACAAGCAGTCCGGCATCGGCCGTGAAACGCACAAGATGATGCTCGACCACTACCAGCAGACCAAGAACATGCTGGTCAGCTATTCTCCCAAGGCACTCGGCTTCTTCTGATTGGGAAGCTGCACCTCAAAGGCTCCCGATCGGCCCGGATCGGGAGCCTTCCTGCATCATGGGAGGACATCCGCCATGCCCGTCACCGTAGAACGCATCATGGTCTCGGCCACGGAGGCCGCGCTCGATCTGATTGCCGAGATCCGCAGGGATCATCCGGATATCCTGTTTCACCAGTCGGGCGGCTGCTGCGACGGGTCCTCGCCCATGTGTTATCCGGCGGCTGAGTTCCTGCTGTCCGATCAGGACGTGCTGCTCGGCCACATTGGCGGCGTGCCCTTCTATATCGGCGGCCTGCAATACGAGACCTGGAAAAACACCGACCTGCTGATCGACGTGGTGCCCGGGCGCGGCGGCATGTTCTCGCTCGACAATGGCCGCGAGCGTCGCTTTCTCGTCCGCTCCAGTGTCTGTCAGGCGCCGAGCCCAACGACGTCCTGAACGGGCGGCACGAAATCCTTTGCTTGGGTGCGGGCGCTCGTGCGGAGAAAATCCATCACCGAACGGATGCGCGCCACCTGCAGCAGGTCATGGTGGCAGACCAGCCAGTATTGCCGGTGCAGCACCACCTGCGGCAGCACGGCCCTCAGGTCCGGATACTGGTTGGTGATGAACATCGGCAGCACGCAGAGCCCCAGCCCGTTGCGGGTCGCCGTCAGCGCGAGAAGATGCTGGAGCTCTGGAAGCCGGGCTTGATGCGCGGGTGGATGTCGCCGAGATAGTCGAGGCCCGGCGCAAAGATCATGTCCTGGATGTAGCCGATGAAAGCGTGGTTCAGCAGGTCTTCCGGGCATTGCGGCGTGCCGTGCTTTTCCAGATAGGTCTCGCTGGCAAAGATCCTGAGATGGTAGTCCGTCAGCTGCTCGAAATAGTACGGCCCGGCTTTTGGCGGATCAAGCACGACCGCCAGATCCGCCTCCTTGCGTGACAGCGACATGATCTGCTGGATGGTGACGAGTTCGAGCGAGATGTTGGGATAGCGCGTCGTCAGGTCCTGCAGCCGCGGCGCCAGAAAGAAGTTGGAAAAACCTTCCGGTGCCGAAAGGCGCACCACGCCACGCTGCAGCGTCGCACTGCCGGAGATTTCCTCCTGCAGCCGTTCCGCCTCCTGCTCCACCTTTTCCGCTGTTTCGACGAATCGATGGCCAATCGGGGTCAGCACATAGCCGCGCGGATTGCGCTCGAAGAGCTTTACCTTCAGCGAAAACTCCAACCGGTCGATGCGGCGGGAAACGGTGGCATGGCTGGTGCGCAACTGGCGGGCTGCTGTGGACAACTGGCCGGAGCGGGCAACGGCGAGAAAGAACTGCAGGTCATCCCAGGTGAACGGCGTTCGCATCAAGCCCCTCCATCTGTTCAAAAATGAACAGAACCTGTTTGCAATTAGTCCGGGATTTGGGTTGCGTCAATTCGGTTGATACCGGATGATCCAGTGTCGGCGGTGTTTTGAGGAGAACACTCGTCAATTCTGAACAGTCATTGTCTGTTTGAGCATCTCTGGGAGGAGATCGATTATGCGCAAAATGCTTCTGGCGTCCGCCGCGTTCATCGTGGCCGGCGCGGCCTCTGCCGTGGCCGCCCCATCCGATGGAAAAGTGAAGATCGGCATCCTGAACGACCAGTCGGGCGTCTATGCGGATTTTGGTGGTAAATCATCTGTTGAGGCCGCCAAGATGGCGGTCGAGGATTTCGGTGGCAAGGTGCTGGGTGTGCCGGTTGAAATCGTGGATGCCGACCACCAGAACAAACCGGACATCGCTTCCAACATCGCCCGTCAGTGGTTCGACACGAACCAGGTCGATGCGATCATGGAGCTGACCACCTCGTCGGTGGCGCTCGCCGTACAGGCGATTGCCAAGGAAAAGAAGAAGATCGACATCGTCACCGGGGCCGCGACAACGGAACTCACCGGCAAGCAGTGCAGTCCCTATGGATTCCACTGGGCCTATGACACGCATGCTCTGGCCGTCGGTACCGGCGGCGCGCTCGTCAAACAGGGCGGCGACAGCTGGTTCTTCCTGACCGCCGACTACGCCTTCGGTTATTCGCTGGAGCAGCAGACGAGCGATTTCGTCAAGGCGAATGGCGGCAAGGTCGTCGGCTCCGTGCGCCATCCGCTCGCCAGCACCGATTATTCGTCCTTCCTGCTGCAGGCGCAGTCGTCCGGCGCCAAGGTCGTCGGCCTTGCGAACGCCGGCGCCGATACGCAGAACGCCATCAAGCAGGCGGCGGAATTCGGCATCACCCAGAGCGGCCAGCGCCTCGCGGCCCTTCTCTTCACGCTCGCCGAAGTGCATGGCCTTGGCCTTGAGGCGGCACAGGGCCTGACGCTGACGGAAGGTTTCTACTGGAACCGCGACGATGAAAGCCGCAAGTTCGGCGAGCGCTTCATGAAGCGCACTGGCAAGATGCCGAACATGGTGCATGCCGGCACCTATTCCGCCGTGCTGCAGTATCTGAAAGCTGTGCAGAAGGCCGGGACCGATGAGACGGAAGCCGTCGCCAAGGTGCTGCATGAACTGCCGGTCGATGACGTTTTCGGCCGCGGTGGTACGGTGGGCAAGAACGGCCGCATGATCCACGACATGTATCTGCTGGAAGTCAAGAAGCCGGCCGACAGCAAGGCTGCGTGGGACTACTACAACGTGCTCGCCACCATTCCCGGCAAGGAAGCCTATATCGATCCGGCCAAGAGCGGCTGCGATCTCGTGAAGTGAGGCCTCAAAGCGCTGATGACGAACGCATTCGCTGAACAGCGGCCGGAGCCGCGGGTGGTCTTGACCGCCCGCGGTCTGCGCCGGGATTTCGGAGCCTTCACGGCGGTCAAGGATGTCAATCTCGATGTCCGCCATGCGGAAGTGCATGCCCTGATCGGTCCGAACGGGGCCGGCAAGACGACGGTCTTTAATCTTCTGACCAAGTTCCTGCAGCCGACGGCCGGCAGGATCACCCTGATGGGCCAGGACATCACCCGGACTGCACCCGACAAGGTGGCGCGGATGGGGCTTGTCCGGTCCTTTCAGATCTCCGCCGTCTTCCCGCATCTTTCGGTGCTGGACAATGTGCGCGTCGCTCTGCAGCGCAACCACAATCTCGCCCACCAGTTCTGGCGGCCGCTCTCGGCGCTCGACAGTCTGAACGGCCGTGCGGAGGATCTCCTCTCCTCGGTCGGCCTGTCCCGCGAGCGCGATCAGCTGGCCGCCGATCTTTCTTACGGTCGCAAGCGCGTGTTGGAAATCGCCACGACGCTCGCGCTCGATCCGAAGGTGCTTCTGCTCGATGAACCGATGGCCGGCATGGGCCAGGAGGATATCGGCACGATTGCCAACCTCATCCGCGAGGTGGCAAAAACCCGTGCGGTGCTGATGGTGGAGCACAATCTCTCCGTGGTGGCCGATCTCTGCCATCATGTGACGGTGCTGCAGCGGGGCGAGATTCTCGCCGAAGGCGATTACGAGACGGTCAGCCGCGATCCGCGCGTACGCACCGCCTATATGGGCACGGAGGAGGCGTGAGATGACCGCACTTCTCGAAATCCGCGGCCTGAACGCCTGGTATGGCGAAAGCCACATCCTGCATGGTGTCGATATGCAGGTGGGCGAGGGCGAGATGGTCACCATTCTCGGCCGCAACGGCATGGGCAAGACGACGACGTTGCGCAGCATTGTCGGCATCCTGCGCAAACGCCAGGGCGAGATCCGGCTCGCCGGCCGCGACCTGATGCAGGTGCCGCTGCACCGCACGGCGCATCATGGGCTTGGTTATGTACCGGAAGAACGTGGCATCTTCGCCTCGCTCAACGTCCTCGAAAACCTCATGCTGCCACCCTCGGTCGGCGAAGGCATGAAAGTTGAAGAAATCTTCGAACTCTTCCCGAACCTCTACGAACGGCGCAACAGCCCCGGCACGCGTCTCTCCGGCGGCGAACAGCAGATGCTGGCGATTGCCCGCATCCTGCGCACCGGCGTCAAGGTTCTTTTGCTCGACGAACCGACAGAAGGGCTCGCCCCGGTCATCGTGCAGCGCATTGGCGAGGTGCTGAAGAAACTCAAGGAGCGCGGCATGACCGTTGTGCTGGTCGAACAGAATTTCCGCTTTGCCGCCCGTGTCGCCGACCGGTTTTATCTGATGGATCATGGCCAGATGGTTTCCGAATTCCCGGTCGGGGAACTGCCGGAGCGCATGGACATGCTGCACAAGGTTCTGGGAGTGTGATGCCATGACGATGATTTTCGGCATTCCCCTGCAGGCACTGCTCGGCCAGTTGCTGATCGGCCTGATCAACGGCTCCTTTTACGCGCTTTTGTCGCTCGGCCTTGCGATCATCTTCGGCCTCCTGCGCATGATCAATTTTGCGCATGGCGCGCAATATATGCTGGGGGCCTTCACCGCTTATCTTCTGCTCACCTTCGCCGGCATCGGGTATTGGGTGGCGCTGATCCTCGCTCCCGTCATCGTCGGCGTGCTGGGGGCCGTGGTCGAGCGCCTGTTTCTGCGCAGGCTTTATGATCTCGATCCGCTTTACGGCCTGCTCTTCACCTTCGGCCTGGCGCTGACTCTGGAAGGCGCGTTCCGGTATGTCTACGGCGCCTCCGGCCAGCCCTATGCGACGCCCTCGGCGCTTGCCGGTGGGACGAACCTCGGTTTCATGTTCCTGCCGATCTATCGTGGCTGGGTCGTTGTGGTGTCGCTCGTCGTCTGCATCGCCACCTGGTTCTTGATCGAAAAGACCAAACTCGGCGCTTACCTTCGGGCAGCGACGGAGAATGCGACGCTCGTCCAGGCTTTCGGCGTCAACGTGCCGGTGCTTCTCACCTTCACTTATGGCCTCGGCGTCGCGCTTGCCGCCTTTGCAGGGGTGCTCGCCGCACCCGTCTATCAGGTCTCGCCGCTGATGGGCTCCAACATCATCATCGTCGTTTTTGCCGTGGTCGTCGTCGGCGGCATGGGCTCCATCATGGGCTCGATTGTCACGGGCTATATGCTCGGCATCGCCGAGGGGCTCACCAAGGTCTTTTATCCGGAGGCATCCAATATCGTGATCTTTGTCATCATGGCGATCGTTCTGCTCATCCGGCCGGCTGGCCTCTTCGGACGGGAGGCTTGACCATGGCCCGCAGTTCTTCCACCGCACCCGCAGTGCTTGCCGGAACCGACAAGGCCGATCCGGCCGCCGCCTCCGGCTTCAAGCTCGTCCTCGGCGTTGTCGCGCTCGGCGTGCTGCTCGCGGTCCCTTTCTTCGTCTACCCGATCTTCCTGATGAAGGTCCTGTGTTTTGCGCTGTTTGCCTGCGCCTTCAACGTGTTGCTGGGCTATACGGGCCTCCTCTCCTTCGGCCATGCCGCCTTCTTTGGCGGTGCGGCCTATTTCACCGCCCATGTGGTGAAGGAGTGGGGTTTTCCGCCGGAACTCGGGATACTGACGGGTGTCGTCGGTGCCGCCGCCCTCGGTTTCGTCATGGGCGCGCTCGCCATCCGCCGGCAGGGCATCTATTTTGCCATGATCACGCTGGCGCTGTCGCAGATGTTCTTCTTTTTCTGCCTGCAGGCGGAATTCACCAAGGGCGAGGACGGCATCCAGTCCGTGCCGCGTGGCCATCTTCTCGGGCTGATCGATCTCAACCAGCCGCTCGCCATGTATTACACGGTTGCTGGCACCTTTCTGATCGGCCTGTTCCTCATCTGGCGCTTCGTCAATTCGCCCTTCGGCATGATCCTGAAATCGATCCGTGAAAACGAGGCACGTGCCATCTCGCTCGGTTATTCCGTGCAGCGCTACAAGCTGGGTGCCTTCGTCTTCTCCGCCGCGATCGCCGGGCTTGCGGGCGCCATGAAGGCGCTGGTCTTCCAGTTCGCGACGCTGACGGATGTCGCCTGGCAGATGTCCGGCGAGGTGATCCTGATGACGCTTCTTGGCGGTATCGGCACCATGTTCGGGCCGATCGTCGGGGCGGGCTTCATCGTCGCGCTTGGCAACTATCTCGCCACGACCGGTTTCCCGGTCACCATCATCACCGGCGTCGTGTTCATGGTCTGCGTGCTCGTGTTCCGCCGCGGCATCGTTGGTGAATTTTATGCCTCGCGGCTTGGCCGACGGCTCGGGCTCGATCACCGTCACTGACCGGATAGCCTTCTTGTCCGGGGCCGCCTGTCCCGGACCTTTGAAAACCTTGGAAATGACTGCCGCTTTGCGGGCAAAAAACGCCCGTCGAAACGGTTCCCTGTGGAGTGGGGGCCATGCAGACTTACGACTATATCGTCATCGGTGCCGGATCGGCGGGCTGCGTGCTCGCCAACCGGCTGGCGGCAGACCGCAACACCCGCGTCCTGCTTCTGGAAGCCGGCGGCAACGACAATTACCACTGGATCCACATCCCCGTCGGTTATCTCTACTGCATCAACAACCCGCGCACGGACTGGTGTTTTACCACGGAAAAGGAAGAGGGGCTGAACGGCCGCTCGCTCAACTATCCGCGCGGCAAGGTTTTGGGCGGCTGCTCGTCGATCAACGGCATGATCTACATGCGCGGCCAGGCGAGAGACTATGACCAATGGCGCCAGATGGGCTGCGAGGGCTGGGGCTGGGACGACGTCCTGCCGATCTTCCGCCGCTCGGAGGATTTCTACAAGGGCGCCGACGAGATGCATGGCGCAGGCGGCGAATGGCGCGTGGAGCGCGCCCGCGTGCGCTGGGCGGTGCTGGAAGCCTTCCAGCAGGCTGCGAAAGAAGCCGGCATTCCGGAAACAGCCGATTTCAACCGCGGCACAAATGAGGGCAGCGGTTATTTCGACGTGAACCAGCGCTCCGGCATCCGCTGGAACACTTCGAAGGCCTTCCTGAAGCCGGCACTGGCCCAGGGCAATCTGACCGTCCTCACCAAGGCCCATGCCGAGCGCTTGATTATTGAGGGCGATGCCGTCACCGGCGTCGAGGTCCGCCATGATGGCGTGACCAAGCGGTTTTTGGCGCGCCGGGAAACGGTGCTCTCAGCCGGTGCCATCGGCTCACCGCATATCCTCGAACTCTCCGGCATCGGTGATCCGGTCGCCTTGAAGAAGGCCGGCATTGAGGTGGTGCGGGCGGTGCCGGCGGTCGGCAACAATCTGCAGGACCATCTGCAGCTTCGTGTCGTCTTCAAGGTGACCGGTGTCCCGACGCTGAACGAAAAGGCCTCCGCCCTCTTCGGCAAGGCTGCGATCGGCCTTGAATATCTGCTGCGCCGTTCCGGGCCGATGTCGATGGCGCCGAGCCAGCTCGGCATTTTCACCCGCTCCGGACCGGAAAAGGAGACGCCGGATCTGCAGTTCCACGTCCAGCCCGTCTCGCTCGACAAGTTCGGCGATCCCGTGCACCGGTTTCCGGCGGTTACCGCCAGCGTTTGTAATCTGAGGCCGGAGAGCCGCGGTTCGGTGCATGCCCGCTCGCCGGATTTCGCCCACCAGCCGGCGATCGCCCCGCATTATCTCTCCGCCGAAAGCGACCGGCAGGTGGCGGTCAAGGCTATCCGGCTTGCCCGCACCATCGCACAGCAACCGTCCTTCGCAAGATTTCATCCGGAGGAGTACAAACCCGGCCCCGCCTATGAGAGCGAGGAGCAGTTGATGGAGGCCGCCGGCAAAATCGGCACGACGATCTTCCACCCGGTCGGTACCTGCCGCATGGGCGCGGATCCGGACAGCGTCGTCGATCCGCGGCTGAAGATGCGGGGCCTCAACCGGCTGCGCATTGCCGATGCCTCGATCATGCCGACCATCACATCCGGCAACACCAATTCGCCGACGATCATGATTGCCGAAAAAGCAGCCCAGATGATCCTGGCGGACAACCGATAAAACAGGAAAGGGAGGAACAGTCCATGGCAACCATCGCATTCATCGGTCTCGGCAACATGGGCCTGCCGATGGCCGGCAACCTCGCCAAGGCGGGCCATGCCGTCACCGGTTTCGATCTGTCTCCCGCCGCGAAACAGGCGGCAGAGGCGGCGGGATTGTCCTTTGCCGGCAGCCTCAAGGAGGCGATTGCGACGGCCGATGTCATCATCACCATGCTGCCGGCGGGCGCGCATGTCATCTCCGTCTGGTCTGAGATTGCGCCTCAGGCAAAACCCGGCAGCCTGCTGATCGATTGTTCGACCATCGATGTGGCCAGCGCCCGCAAGGCGCATGAGATTGCCGAAAGCGCGGGCCTTGCCGCCCTCGATGCGCCTGTATCAGGCGGCACTGGCGGGGCGAGCGCTGCCACGCTCACCTTCATGGTCGGTGGCAGCGACGATGCCTTCGGTCGTGGCGAGCCGCTGCTGCAGGCCATGGGCAAAAAGATCGTCCATTGCGGTACCGCCGGCGCCGGCCAGGCGGCGAAGATCTGCAACAACATGATCCTCGGCATTTCGATGATCGGCGTCTGTGAGGCCTTTGCTCTGGGTGAAAAGCTCGGCCTTTCGCATCAGGCGCTGTTTGATGTCGCCTCCACCTCGTCCGGCCAGTGCTGGTCGCTCACCACCTATTGCCCGGTACCGGGCCCGGTGCCCACCTCGCCGGCCAATCGCGATTACGTGCCGGGTTTTGCCGCTAGCCTGATGTTGAAGGACCTTAAGCTGGCACAGGAAGCCGCCCTTGCCGCCGGTGCCTCGACGCCGCTTGGTGCCGAAGCCGCGCAGATCTACGGCCTGTTCGAGAAGCTGGGGCAGGGCGGGCGCGATTTCTCCGCAGTGATCGAGTTCCTGCGCGGCAAATCCTGACCGGTGCGGGTACCAAAGCGCGCACAAGTGCCGTTTTCCCCGCGTCGCAAATCGGCTAGAGCCAGATGACGGATGAGGACGAGGGACACCATGGCAAAACGGGCAGGCAGCAAGACCGGGGCAAAAAACGTGCTGGGTCAGAACCCTCACGCCGTGCGCGAGCCGCGTGCCAACAATCTCGAAATGGCGATCGGTCACGAGGTACGTCTATTCCGCAAGAAGCTCGGTATCACGGTCGCCGATCTGGCGACCGCCACCGGCATGTCGATCGGCATGCTGTCGAAGATCGAGAACGGCAATATCTCGCCATCGCTGACGACGCTGCAAGCGCTGTCGAGGGCGCTCGGCGTGCCGATCACGGCCTTTTTCAAGGGTTTCGAGGAGCCGAAATCGGCAAGCTTCGTGCGCGCCGGAGAAGGCGTGGATATGGAGCGGCGCGGCACAAGGGCCGGTCACCATTACAGCCTGCTCGGCCATATCGAGAACAACACATCCGGCGTCACGGTGGAGCCCTACCTCATCACGCTGACGCATGAATCGGATGTCTTCCCGACCTTTCAGCATGAAGGCATGGAGTTTCTCTACATGCTGGAGGGCGAGGTGGTCTATCGGCATGGCGACAGCCTCTACCCGATGCAGAAGGGCGACAGCCTGTTCTTTGATGCCGATGCACCGCACGGGCCGGAGAAACTGGTAAAACTGCCCGCCCGCTATCTCTCGATCATCTCGTATCCGCAAGCGCGATGATTGCTCTTCAAGAAACTTTTATTCCCTCAGATTGATTTTCGGTTTGCCCGCTGCTACCCCTGTTCCAGACGCGAACGGGGAGATGAACCATGTGTGGCATCGTCGGTTTGTTCCTGAAGGACAGGAGCCTGGAGCCGAGGCTCGGGGATCTGCTGTCGGACATGCTGATCACCATGACCGACCGCGGACCGGATTCCGCCGGTCTTGCCATTTACGGCGGCGCGCCTGCGGGACGAGCGAAGATCACGGTCCAGTCCGCACAGCCGGAGGAGGATTTTGAAGGCCTTGCGGACGCGCTTTCCGAAGAAGGCGTTGAGGCGTCCGTCTCGCGCAAGAGCACGCATGCTGTCATCGAACTCGATGCGCGTGTCCTGGAGGGTGCCCGCGCCGCCCTCGCGGTGATCCGCCCGAACCTGCGCGTCATGGGCGCCGGCGAACGGGTCGAGATCTTCAAGGAGGTCGGACTGCCGAAGGATGTGGTGACACGCTTCGGCATCCGCGCCATGGCAGGCACGCACGGCATCGGCCACACGCGCATGGCGACCGAAAGTGCCGTCACCACACTCGGCGCCCACCCGTTTTCCACCGGTGCCGATCAGTGCCTCGTCCACAATGGCTCGCTGTCGAATCACAATAATCTGCGCCGCTCACTCATCCGCGCTGGCATGCGTTTCGAGACGGAAAACGATTCCGAGGTCGCCGCGGCCTATCTCACGGCGGAGATGGAAAAGGGCAAGGATCTGGGCGAGGCGCTCGGCAGCGCGCTCAGCGATCTCGACGGATTCTTCACCTTCGTCGTGGGCACCAAGACAGGCTTCGGTGTGCTGCGTGATCCGATTGCCTGCAAACCGGCCGTGATGGCCGAAACCGAACGCTACGTCGCTTTCGGTTCGGAGTACCGTGCATTGGTCAACCTGCCGGGCATCGAGGAAGCCCGGATCTGGGAGCCGGAGCCCGCCACCGTCTATTTCTGGGATCACGAGAAAGCCGCCTGACATGCCTGTGTTCGACCTGTCCATAACGCCGCTGCGCGAATTGAACGGCGCCCTGCATGGGCTTGGGCCCGGCACCAACGACACAGCTTTCGAAGTGATCAATCCGCGCGGCCATCATGCGGTGGCCGTCGGCATCGACAGTCCTGTCACCGTCGAGGTGCGGGGATCGGTCGGTTATTATTGCGCCGGCATGAATGATGGCGGCACCGTTACCATTCATGGCTCCGCCGGGCCGGGCGTTGCGGAAAACATGATGTCCGGCACCGTCATCATCGAAGGTGATGCCTCGCAATATGCGGGTGCCACCGGGCGCGGCGGGCTGCTCGTGATCAAGGGTAATGCCGCTTCGCGCTGCGGCATTTCGATGAAGGGCATCGATATCGTCGTGCATGGCTCCATCGGTCACATGTCGGCCTTCATGGGCCAGTCCGGCCACCTCGTCGTCTGCGGTGATGCCGGCGAAGCGCTCGGCGACAGTCTCTACGAGGCAAAGCTTTTCGTGCGTGGCTCGGTCAAAAGCCTCGGCACCGACTGCGTGGAAAAGCAGATGCGCCCGAAACACCTGAAGAAGCTGGCAGAGCTTCTGGAAAAAGCGGGCGTCACGGATGCGAAGCCGGAGGAGTTCCGCCGTTACGGCTCCGCCCGCAAGCTCTACAATTTCCACATCGACAATGCAGACGCATACTGAGGCGAGGATTTCTCATGAGCTACCACAACCCTCAGACCCCGCCGCGCAAGTCCGCCACATTTGACGACCATACGCTCGCCGAGATCCGTCGTGCGGCGGCGACCGGCATCTATGATATCCGAGGCGGCGGCACCAAACGCAAGGTGCCGCATTTCGATGACCTGCTGTTTCTCGGAGCGTCGATTTCCCGTTATCCGCTGGAAGGGTATCGCGAAAAATGCGAGACGTCGGTTGTGCTCGGCACGCGTTTTGCGAAGAAACCAATCGAACTCAAAATCCCCATCACCATCGCCGGCATGAGTTTCGGCGCGCTCTCCGGCAATGCCAAGGAGGCGCTTGGCCGGGGTGCGACACTCGCCGGCACCTCCACGACGACGGGCGACGGCGGCATGACGGACGAGGAGCGCGGTCATTCGGAAAAGCTCGTCTACCAGTATCTGCCCTCGCGCTACGGCATGAACCCGAAGGATCTGTGCCGGGCCGACGCGATCGAGATCGTCGTCGGTCAGGGTGCGAAGCCCGGCGGCGGTGGCATGCTGCTCGGCCAGAAGATTTCCGATCGCGTTGCGGAGATGCGCACTCTGCCGAAGGGCATCGACCAGCGGTCCGCTTGCCGCCATCCGGACTGGACGGGCCCCGACGATCTCGAAATCAAGATCCTCGAACTGCGTGAGATCACCGATTGGGAAAAGCCGATCTATGTAAAGGTCGGCGGTGCGCGCCCCTATTACGACACCGCGCTTGCGGTCAAGGCCGGGGCTGACGTTGTGGTGCTCGACGGCATGCAAGGCGGCACGGCGGCCACCCAGGATGTCTTCATCGAACATGTCGGCATGCCGACGCTGGCCTGTATCCGCCCTGCCGTCCAGGCGCTGCAGGATCTTGGCCTGCATCGCAAGGTGCAACTGGTCATTTCCGGCGGCATCCGTTCCGGCGCGGATGTGGCAAAGGCGCTCGCGCTTGGCGCCGATGCGGTGTCGATCGGCACGGCGGCACTGGTGGCAATCGGCGACAATGATCCGAAATGGGAGGAGGAATACAGACAACTTGGCACCACCGCCGGTGCCTATGACGACTGGCACGAGGGCAAGGATCCGGCAGGCATCACCACGCAGGATCCGGAGCTTGCCGCCCGGCTCGATCCGGTACTGGCCGGCAGACGGCTTGCCAATTATCTCAAGGTGATGACCCTGGAGGCGCAGACAATCGCACGCGCCTGCGGCAAGAACAGACTGCACAACCTGGAACCGGAGGACCTCTGCGCCCTGACGATGGAGGCCGCCGCCATGGCGCAGGTGCCGCTGGCCGGCACCAGCTGGTATCCGGGCAAGGGAGGATTTTGACGGCCGGGACGTCGCTCCGTCACCGGGGCGGCATTCTGAAACATCGCTGATTGTGTCTCAAATCCATAAAAACAGGGGAACGGCGTGACACAGGATCTTGCAGGCTTCGCTCACGAGCGGGGCATTCGTTATTTCATGATCAGCTATACCGACCTGTTTGGCGCTCAGCGTGCCAAGCTGGTTCCGGCACAGGCGATCACCGACATGCAGAAGGACGGAGCCGGGTTTGCCGGATTTGCGACCTGGCTCGACATGACGCCGGCGCATCCGGATCTGTTTGCCATGCCGGATGCGTCTTCGGTGATGCAGCTTCCCTGGAAACGGGATGTTGCCTGGGTGGCCGCCGATTGCGCGATGGACGGAGAGCCGGTCGAACAGGCGCCGCGTGTCGTCTTGAAACGGCAGGTGGCCAAGGCCGCTGCCGCCGGCCTGCGGGTGAAGACAGGCGTCGAGGCGGAATTCTTCCTGATCAATGCCGATGGCGAACGCATCTCGGACGAGGCCGATATCGCGGAAAAACCGTGCTACGACCAGCAGGCGCTGATGCGGCGTTACGACGTGATCGCCGAAATCTGCGACTACATGCTGGAACTCGGCTGGAAGCCCTACCAGAACGATCATGAGGATGCGAATGGCCAGTTCGAGATGAACTGGGAGTTCGACGATGCGCTGGCGACCGCCGACAAACATTCCTTCTTCAAGTTCATGGTCAAGTCGGTGGCGGAAAAACATGGTCTTCGCGCCACCTTTATGCCGAAACCGTTCCAGGGCCTGACCGGCAATGGCTGCCATTGCCACATTTCCGTCTGGGATCTGGACGGCAAGACGAACGCCTTTGCCGATCCCGCCATGCCCTTCGGTCTGTCGGCCAAGGGCAAGACCTTCCTCGGCGGCATCATGGCCCATGCGACGGCGCTCGCCGCCATCACCAATCCAACGGTCAATTCCTACAAGCGCATCAACGCGCCGCGCACGCTCTCCGGTGCCACCTGGTCGCCCAATACCGTCACCTGGACCGGCAACAACCGCACGCACATGGTGCGCGTGCCGGGACCCGGCCGTTTCGAGCTGCGCCTGCCGGATGGTGCGGTGAACCCCTACCTGCTGCAGTCCGTCATCATCGCCGCCGGTCTTGGCGGCATGGAGAGGGGTGCCGATCCGGGGCCGCACCACGATATCGACATGTATGCGGAAGGCCATCTGGTGAAGGATGCGCCGCGTCTGCCCCTGAACCTCCTCGACGCCCTGCGGGCCTACGAGGCGGATGCGGTGCTTCAGGACGCGATGGGTCGCGACTTCTCGAAAGCCTATCTGAAGCTGAAACACGGCGAATGGGATTCCTATTGTGCCCATTTCTCCCGTTGGGAGCGGCAGACCACCCTCGACGTTTGAACGAACAGGATCTTGAAGCGGTCAAAGTTTCGCGAAGGTGATCTGCGCCACCGCTTCCGCCGGCAGCCGTGGAGGTGTCCGGCATCGATCACGAAATTTTTGGGAACAACAAAGTTCTTGCAGTATTCCGTCAGGATCATTTTTTTGCCACGCGCGTTAACGATGAAGTTTCTGCAGGCTGTCGTCAGAGTCGCCAGTCCGGCAGCGACAGCATCAAAGGAGTATTTCGATGAAGAAGATTCTTGCCGTAGCGGTTGCCACGCTTCCCGTGCTCTCCAGCGTCGGCACGGCCTCTGCCGCTGACGTCATCTCCAGACGCGATCCCGTTCCGACCTATACCGAGAGCGATCAGCGCGGCGGCGTGCGGATCGGCTATCTCGATTGCAGCATCGGCGGCGGCGTTGGTTACGTCCTCGGTTCTGCCAAGGAGGCGGATTGCGTCTTCACCTCCACAATCGGGTCCGAGCCGCTCGATCGTTACACGGGCGTCGTGCGCAAGATGGGTGTGGATATCGGCTTTACCACGCGCAGCCGCATGATCTGGGCCGTACTGGCGCCGACCGCCGGTTACCATCACGGTTCGCTCGCCGGTCTCTACCAGGGTGCGAGCGCCGAAGTGACGGTTGCCGCCGGTGCTGGTGTCAATGTTTTGATCGGCGGTACCGCCGGATCGATCCATCTGCAGACCGTCAGCGTCACCGGCCAGCTTGGTCTGAATCTGGCCGCGACCGGCACCTCGATGACACTTACCCCCGCCTGATTCTCCGGGATCAGCTGCGATCATCTGCCCCGCCGGATGTGGCGGGGTGGTTGACCGGGCGGGCCGGCGGCCCATCCGCGGTGCGCAGGTTTTCGGCGGAGGTCCGCACGATATCGGCAATTGCATGCAACTGCCGGGCAATCGGGCTCGAGCGGCGCCACACCATGCCGATGCGGCGGGATGGCTGCGGATCCTTGAAGCGTGCGACACAGACGCGGGCGGAACGCGTCTCGACCGGAACGGCGATCTCCGGGATGAGCGTCACGCCAATCCCCGCGCCGACCATCTGGACGAGCGTCGACAGCGAACTGCCGTCCAGCAGTTCGCGCGGTCTCTGGCTTCCGCTGCCGATCTGGCAGAAGGACAGCGCCTGCTCGCGAAAACAATGGCCCTCTTCCAGCAGAAGCAAACGCATTTCCTGAAGCTGCTCCCGCTCCGGAACCGGTTTTTCTTCGTCTTCCCAGGATCGCACCAGCAGAAAATGTTCGTCGAACAGCGAAACCTCTTCGAGCGACGCCTCGGAGACGGGTAACGCCACGATCGCCGTATCCAGCCGTCCCTCCGCAAGTTCGTCCAGAAGTTTTGGCGTCACCGTCTCGCGCACATGGATGTCGAGGGCGGGGTTGTCGCGGGTCAGCCGGCCGATCATCGCCGGCAGCAGATAAGGCGCGACCGTCGGGATCACGCCGATCCGCAGGCGGCCGGTCAGCTTTTCGCGGGAGGCGCGGGCAAGGTCGCCGAGTTCGTCGATTGAGCGGAGAATGTCGCGCACCCGGAGCACGAAGTCCTCGCCAAACGCGCTGAGGCGCACCTGGCGCGCGCCGCGCTCCAGCAGTTCCACGCCCAGCGTTTCCTCCAGTTCCTTCACCTGCACCGAAAGTGCCGGCTGCGAGATGGAACAGGCTTCCGCGGCACGTCCAAAATGGCCGTGCCGGGCCAGCGCGTCGAAATAGCGGAGCTGCCGCAGCGTCAGGTTCATGATAACCTTACCTTATCGATACCATCAGTTTATAATAATTACATTAATGGAACTTATTTGCTAGAGCAGTTCTAGACAGCAGCTGTCGCAGGGATCGGACAAGATTTCGCAGGACGGATGCCGGATATTCAGCGGGAGCCACGTCGCAAGGACGTCGCAAACCCGGTTGATGATGATGAAGCTGAACCCAGGCAAAGTTTCTTGGAGGATAAAATGGACGTGACGAAGCAGGCAGCCGGAAAATGTCCGGTGGCGCATGGCGCGACGAGCATGAGCATGCGCGGCAACCGCGATTGGTGGCCGAACCAGTTGAACCTGAAGATCCTGCACCAGAACACGGCTCTGTCGAACCCGATGGATCCGACGTTCAATTATGCCGAAGCCTTCAAGACGCTGGATCTCAAGGCCGTCAAGCAGGACCTTTATGCCCTGATGACCGACAGCCAGGATTGGTGGCCGGCTGATTATGGCCATTACGGCCCGTTCTTCATTCGTATGGCCTGGCACAGCGCCGGCACCTATCGCACGGCCGATGGCCGCGGCGGTGCCTGCTCCGGCACCCAGCGTTTCGCGCCGCTGAACAGCTGGCCGGACAACGGCAACCTTGATAAGGCCCGCCGCCTGCTGTGGCCGATCAAACAGAAATACGGCAATGCGCTCTCCTGGGCCGACCTTATGATCCTTGCCGGCAACTGCGCCATGGAGTCGATGGGCTTCAAGACCTTCGGTTTCGGCGGCGGTCGCGCCGATGTCTGGGAACCGGAAGAAGACATCTATTGGGGTTCGGAAAGCGAGTGGCTCGCCACCAGCGACAAGGAAGGCAGCCGCTACACGGGTGACCGCGTGCTGGAAAACCCGCTCGCCGCCGTGCAGATGGGTCTGATCTACGTCAATCCGGAAGGCCCGGACGGCAAGCCGGACCCGCTCGCCTCCGGCCGTGACGTGCGCGAAACCTTTGCCCGCATGGCAATGAACGACGAGGAAACCGTCGCTCTCGTGGCCGGCGGCCACACCTTCGGCAAGATGCATGGTGCGGGCGACGCTGCCCATGTCGGTCCGGAACCGGAAGCAGCCGGCATTGCCGAAATGGGTCTCGGCTGGATCAGCACCCATAAGAGCGGCAAGGGTTCCGACACCATCACCAGCGGTCTCGAAGGCGCCTGGACGCCGAACCCGACCCAGTGGGACATGGGCTATTTCGACGTTCTCTTCGGTTATGAATGGGAACTGGTGAAAAGCCCGGCCGGTGCCTGGCAGTGGCATGCGAAGGATCTGGCCGAAAAGGACCACGCTCCGGATGCCGAACACCCGGAAAAGAAGGTTCCGATCGTCATGAACACCGCCGACATGGCGATGCGCATGGACCCGGCCTATGAAAAGATCGCCCGCCGTTTCCACCAGAACCCGGAGGAGTTTGCCGACGCCTTTGGTCGCGCCTGGTTCAAGCTGACCCACCGCGACATGGGGCCGAAGGTTCTTTACCTCGGTCCGGAAGTGCCCGCAGAAGACCTGATCTGGCAGGATCCGGTTCCGGCTGTCGACCATCCGCTGGTCGATGCCGCCGACATTGCAAGCCTCAAGACGAAGCTCCTGAATTGTGGCCTGACACCGGAAGAGCTGGTCCGGACCGCCTGGGCTTCCGCCTCCACCTTCCGTGGGTCCGACAAGCGCGGCGGCGCCAACGGTGCTCGCATCCGTCTTGCGCCTCAGAAGGACTGGGCGGCCAACCAGCCGGAGCAGCTGGCCAAGGTGCTCGGTGTCCTGGAAGGCATCAAGGCTGAGTTCGATGCCTCCGCCACCGGCGGCAAGAAGATCTCGCTCGCCGACCTCATCGTGCTCGGTGGTTCGGCTGCCGTGGAACAGGCTGCACGCGCTGCCGGCCATGCTGTCGAGGTTCCCTTCGCGCCGGGCCGCACCGATGCGACGCAGGAACAGACGGACGCCGCCTCCTTCGAGGCTCTGGAGCCGGAAGCCGATGGTTTCCGTAACTACCAGAAGACCGAGTTCACCATCTCGTCGGAAGAGATGCTGATCGACAAGGCACAGCTCCTGACGCTGACGGCTCCGGAAATGACCGTGCTCGTTGGTGGCCTCAGGGTTCTCGGCAACAATGTTGGCGGCTCCATGCACGGTGTGCTGACCCGTCGTCCGGGTCTGTTGACGAACGACTTCTTCGTCAACCTGATGGACATGAGTGTTGCCTGGAAGGCTGTCACCCCGGCAGAAAACGTGTTCGAGGCGCGTGACCGCAAGACCGGTGAGGTCAAGTGGACCGGAACCCGCGTCGATCTCGTCTTCGGTTCCAACTCGCAGCTGCGGGCGCTCGCTGAAGTTTATGCGCAGGCCGACAACCAGACGAAGTTCGTCAATGACTTCGTCGCCGCCTGGGTCAAGGTCATGAATGCGGATCGTTTCGATCTCGCCAAGGCCTGAACCCCGAATCGATCCCGGAAGGTGGCCGGTTTGCCCGGCCACCGATCCGTCACGCGATCCAACGACAAAGGCCGCCGGTTCGCCCGGCGGCCTTTGTTTATCCATCTACGATAAATGGCTTTCAATTTGCAGGGGCGTGCTCGCGGCTGCGCGCCAGCGACAGTTCCATCGTTGTGTGGTTCAGGCGGTCGGCCAGCACGCGCATGATTTCGACGGCCATGTCGGGAAAATCGTTCATCAGGTCAAGGAAATTGTCCTTGCTGATCTTCAGCACTTCCAGCCGCGTCGTGGCGCGTACGGTGGCAGTCCTCGAGACATCACACAGGATTGCGATCTCGCCGACGATCGAATTCTGCTCGACCTCGGCCACCTTGATCTCGCTGTCACCCGAATCGACCAGCACATCAGCCGTGCCCGACAGCACCACATAGGCCGCGTCGCCGGCATCGCCCTGGCGGAAAAGGTTCTGCCCCTCCCGGCAGGTCAGCCGCTCGGAGGCAAAGGCCAGAAGTTTGAGTTTGGCCGGCGCGATCTTGGCAAAGAGCGGCACACGCCGCAACATTTCCACCTCGTCCTTCAGCAGCATCAGCAAGACCTTTCATGACCTGTCAAAAGACTAATACGAGACGAGTTGCTTGAACATACTCTTTTGATCAGCGAACTCGGCAAAAGTCGTATTTTCGACAAGATTGCCATTCTGGAAAACCATGATCCGGTCAAAAAGTTCGCTCATGCGCGCATTTGGCAGAACCCAGATGATTGCCGGCTTGTGTCCCTCCTCGTGCAGGTCGGTCATGATGTTGTGGATGATCGTCTCCTGGGCCCGCTGATCGAGCGCCGGAAGCGGACGGTTGAAGATGAAATAGTCGGACCGTTTCAGCAGCGCGCGCGCCAGGTTGAGCTTTTGGCGCTGCACATTGGTCAGGCGCCTGCCTTGCGCGCCGACCTGGAAATCCAGCCCGATGGACAGGACATGATCTTCCAGCTCCAGGTCCCGGAAGACGCTCTGAATGATGGTGCGGATCTGGTCGCTCGTCTCGGCATCCTGCAGGCTGATGCGCCCGAAGAGGACATTGTCCATCAGCGAGGCGGAGGCCATGAAATGGTTCGGGTCGTACCGTTCGATCGCTTCGTTGAGCTCCGGCGGGATGTCGGCGTAGAACGTCGCGCGGGCCGCGACGATCATCTCCATCAATTCCGCCGTCAGCAGGCCGAAACGGTGCCTCGGCTCGATATAGGCGAAGCTGAGGCGAATGATGTTGGCCCGTTCCTCCTGGCTTGCCTTGTCGGCCGAATGCCCCTTCAGCTTCGGCAGAAGCGCCTCGTAGGCGGGAATGTCCTCCGCCTTCATGAAGGTCAGTTGCTGGAAGAACGGGTGGTCGGGCGGCAGGTCGCGGAACAGTTCGACCATGTTTTCCGCAATTTCGAGCCCCATATTGTAGAGCGTGTCGACAAGCCCCGTCTGCCGCAGCACCTGGCGGAAATAGGGATGTTCGGCAAGCCGCTGGCTCGTCATCAGCTCCGACTTCATGACGCCGAAGAGGATGTTCTCGCCGACGCTTGCGAGACTGTTGTAGCTGCCGTCCTCGAAGCTCTCGACAACATCCTGCAGCCCTTCCGCTTCCAGCCGGTCGCGCAGGGCGGCGCGCACCTTGACGATCTGCTCGGTCATCACGCTGTGGGTGTCGACATCCACCATTGAGCGCAGCGCGAGTTCGAACAGATCCTGCGAGATCGTCACCGCGTCCAGAACCGGGCGGATGACCTTCAGAAGATCGTCCGGACCACTCGCGCCGGCTGCGCGGTAATCGATCCAGTCGCTGTTGAGGTCGAGAACCGGATTGCCGGCACTGATCGTTTCGCCGACCTTCTTTCTGAACGTCCGGGCGTCGGCCCCTTCATAGGTCACGTCCGTCAGCGGCGCGTGTTTTAGCACGTAGAGAAGGTTGTCGCGCAGGCTACCGTGGAAAAAATAGGTGTCGGAGGAGACATAGGAGATGCGGCGCCCGGTGATGGCTTCCGGCACCTCGCGGATGTCGTTTCCGTCGATTGTAATGCGCCCGGAGGCCGGCCAGAGAACCCGTCCGAGCGCCTCCGCCAGCGCATCGCCGCCGGACCCGGTATCACCGAGGATCGCCACCGTCTCGTCCGGCGCGATTTCCAGCGAGACATGATTGAGCAGCGGCGCATTGCTGTCGTCGGTCAGAACGAGGCTGGTGATCACGAGCGGCGATGCAAGCCTGGGCACCGGCTCGCGAAATACCTCCTGGATCTTTCTGTCCGAGAGACCGTCCACGTCGAACTGCTCGCTGACCTGCGCATATTTGATCTGCACGTCCTGCCGCGCCTGGTCCCAGTCGATCAGTTCTTTCAGGGGGCCGGGCAGGTCCTTGTAGGCGCCGATCACCGCCACGAGCTGGCCGATGTCGATGCGGCCCTGGAGCGCCAGATATCCGCCGATCGCGTAGAACAGAAACGGTGTCACCTGTGCGAGGAAGTTGTTGATGAACTTCACCATGAACTTCCACTGGTAAAGGTCGTAACGGATCGCGAAGATCCGCCCCAGCCGGTCGGCGATATCGGCGCGCTCGAGGTTGGAGGTGTCGTGGCCGCGAATGGTGTGGATGCCGTCGACGATTTCGCTGAGGCGCCCGGAAAGCTCGCGCGCGGTCAGCTGGCGTTGGCGTCCGAGGATCAGCAGGCGTTTGCGCATTTTGGGGATGACAACTGCCTGCACCACAACGATGGCAAAGGCGATCATGCCGAGCCAGAAATTCTGCATCAGGATGAAGGCAAGCGCCGTCAGCGCCTGGCCGCCCAGAAGCGCCGGCTGTACGAAGGCATCGCCGGTGAAGCCGCCGAGCGGCTCCACCTCGTCCTTCACCATGGTGGCGATTTCGGCCGCACGGACACGTTTGAAATGCGCCGGCGGAAAGCGCAGCACGCGGTCGACGAGTTCGAAACGGATACGCCGCAGCATGCGCTCGCCAAGTCGGCCCTTGTAGGTGTTGATGTAGAACTTGAAGAGACCGTTCAGCACCACAAGCGCCAGGAACACGCCGCTGAGTGCCATCAGCATCTGGACACGGTCGGAGTTCCAGCCCTTCGAAAAGCTCGACATGACCTAGCAGCGGAAGGTCAAAGGCGATCCGCATGAACAGCTGCGTGGCGTCCGGATCGCCAAAACCATCGCCCTGGATGGGGCCGTTGACGATGCGTTTCGGCAGATCGAAAGACAGGAAGTACGGAATCATCGAGGCCGCAACGACGAGCAGGATCCACAGTTGCTGCTTGTAGGTGTTGACCCAGATGTAACGAGTGAGGCTTTTTTCCATCGTGCTCTTCGTATACGGCCACCAGCGATTCCGTGAACCTGTCGGTGGCGTCCGTCCCCTCTGCCTCAAATGACCTGATGTAAATATTACGGGGGAAGTTCCAGATGGCAATCAGCCCGCGAAGTGGGGACGACGCTGGCCTGCGCAGAATGACGGAAAACGTCAGCCGGCACGCGCTGTCTCTGCGGTCTTCAGCTTCATCGCAAGGTCGCGGGCCGCGAGCGCATAACCGCCATTGCCGCCGTCGATGAAATGGACGTGGTCCTTCGACATCGGCGTCAGAACGAAACAGGTCATCAGCGCGCTGTCCTGGCGGTGCATGCCGTAATGACAGATCCCCTTCGCCTCGGCCTCGGCAAGCAGCGCTTCCAGGCGTCGGCGATGGGCATCATCCACGTCGACGGTCATTTTCAGGCCGTCGTCGAATTTGCGGAAGTCCGAATTGGCGGCGACGTCCCGCGCGTAGTCGCGCGCATTGAATTTTCCGAAGGACAGGTTCGTCTTGTGCAGCACAAGCGTCAGGATCACCTGGAGAAGTGCTGATAACCGCGCGCGAAACCGCCTGTGTCGCGGAAGCGAGAGCACCTCTGCCTCGATGCTCTCGATCGAGAAGGACAGTCCGGGCCCCTCCGTCGGCACCGGGTGGCCATCGCGTGTCTGTTCGGCGGTCACCGCAATGATGGCCGCCACCAACGCACGGAACTCCGGCATCGTCGCCTCGGAGGCCGGTTTGGCGATGATGGAAACGACTTCGCCGTTATGCGCCGAGATCGGGTCCCATCGACAGGACAGGCCGGTCAGATCGGGAAGTGCATCGGATGAACGGTCGATCGAGTAGCGGCCGGCCTTCATCTGCTGTTCGGCCCAGCTCGCGCCGCCGCCGCTGAACATCGCGTAGGCGACATGTTCGCTGGCGCCGAACCGCGCCACCCGCACATCGAAGCCGGCCTTGCGGATATCGGTGACCGGCACCAGCGCCACCCGCAGCTGCAGGTGCAGTTCGGCAAACACCCAGTCCCGTACGGAGGCGAGGATCTCCGCCGCCTTTTCCGTCAGGCCGCCGGGCAGCGCGACCACCGCCCCGTCACCGCCGAACACGAATGGATAGTCCTTCATGTCCATGCCGTTCAGCAGCGCGGAGATGACGCTTGCTCCCGCCATGTTCACGGTCTTGTAGCGGCCTTCGGCGATCGCCTTGGTGGAGCCGACAATATCGGCGACGGCCAGCACCCAGCCGTCCGGCAGAGGTGTATAACTTGCGGTCTCCGCAACGCCTTCGAAGCGGGTGAGCAGCGGAAGCTGCTGGAAGAAACTGTCTGCGGTGTCTCGTGCGTCCATGGCGGCGACGCTAACACGGTTCGCGGGACCGCGCATCAGGCCGTTTGCGTCTTGAGGGCTCTTCCGTCCGCCGTCGTCTGCAGCAGCATGCCGGTCATGGATTTGCCGAAGACGAAGATACGGAGCGGAATGGTGCGGCCGCGCACCACGATTTCGCGGCTCTCCGCCATGGTCACATCCAGGTTGGACAATGTAGCGACGGGCTCCGACATCACGAGAGGCATGTCGAGCTCCTTGGCGGTCGTTTCCAGGCGGCTTGCGACGTTCACGGTATCGCCAATCGCGGTGAGGTTGCGGGCATTGCCGTAACCCAGGGTTCCGACGACGGCAGGACCCGCATGAATGCCGATCGCGATCCGCAACGGGATTGTCAGATCCTGCGACAGTTGCCGGTTCAGTTCATCGATCCCGTCGATAATCCCGGCAGCGGCGCGCACGGCCTGGCGACAGCCATCCTCCAGGTTTCCGTTGATGCCGAACAGTGCCATCGCGCCATCACCGATGAACTTGTCGACACGTCCGCCGGCGGCTTCCACAGCCGCGCCAACCACCGCGAAGTAGCGGTTCAACAGGAAAACGATATCGAAGGGTAATCGTGTTTCCGAGATCGTCGTGAAGTTGCGGATATCGCAGAAGAGAACGGCGATCTCCCGTTCGCGCCCCGGTACCGCCTCGTAGGCTTCAGACACGCCTTGTGGATCAGGAAATGCGACAAGCAGCGGCGATAACGTCACGCTGCCCGTCGGTCGAAGCTGGCAGGCCAGGCGCACGCCAGGTCCCGCTCCGATCCTGTCCAGAGTCCTTTGTTCGGCAGGGTCCGCGGGCGGGATATGGTCTTCGCCAGTGATGATCTGGACGCGACAGGTGGAACACCGGCCCTTTCCACCGCAGACGGCATAATGCGGCTTGCCCGCAATCCGGCTGGCCTCCAGCACCGTGAAACCGCGTGGCACGCTGATCACCTCGCCGGTGACATAGCGGATCGCCACGAGATGGGCGCGTTCGCGCAGCCAGCGGATGCTGCGTGCAGCGAAGACGAAAATCACAATCGCTCCGAAGCCGCCATAGAGGATCACCCGCAGATCCCGCAGTTGTTCCGCCGCTCCGGCCGGCAGGATGGCAGGATCCTGCGCGCCGCCTGGAAAATCACTGAGCGGAAAGGTCGGATTGGCAATCACTCGCCCCATCTGCACGAAGCCGAGTAGCGCAAGGAGCGGAAGCATGATCGCAAGCGTGAGTGCCCAGGGCCATAACTTCGGATACCACGGACGATAACGCAGCCAGAAATGAACGCCGATGCAGCCGTGCGCCCAGATGACGATCAGCGCAATACATTGCTTCAGGCCCTCGATGGGCGATATGCTCCAGAGACCGTGAACGATCGTTTCGTAAGTGACCCGCATATGGAAGACCGAGAAGGCGATGCGGGTTGCCAATACGTGCTCAATGATCAGGAGGGGGATCAGCAGTCCGAGCACAAGCTGGGCGATCTCGGTCATCGGCATGGCCAGGCTGCGACGGACGAAGAGCGTGCGCAACACGAGGCCGATGTGCAAAAAAAGCGAGCCGTACAGCAGTATGAGGCCGACCGGATTGTTCCAGATCGCCAGAAACAACGGGCTGGCATCTTGGGCTGCATGAACCGAGATGAGGCCGATGCTGTGGTTGAGGATATGCATCAGCACGAATAGAAAGATGATCAGGCCGCTCACGAGCCGCAATCGACGCAACTGCCGCTCGGAAAAGAGATCCTTGAACGTGTCCACCGTCATCTTCCACCGCTCTTGGGTGCGAGGTAGTCGTGCCCCTGCCATTCACGCGGCAGTTGTCGAACGCTATCCATGTCCGAGGGCCCCTTGCCTGTTCTGGACACTGTGACGCCAACCCGGCGTCGGATGATGATTTCCATCTTTCAACGGATGTCCAGCACCATTCCGTCGAAAGCAGCGACCGTGTTCGGGAAGGCTTCCTGCGCCAGCCTCTCCAGAAGCGCCATTTCGCCGTCGGTTCGGGTCGGGGAGTGGTGGAAGAGAACCAGCTTCTTCGCGCTTGCAGCCTGCATCAGTTGCACCCCCTGTTCCCAGGTGGAGTGACCGAACCCGCGATAACGCTGCATCTCCGCTTCGGTAAAGGCGGAATCGTAAACCACGATGTCGGCGTCCTGCATGAGGGCAAGGGCGGTCGGATCCAGTTTTCCCGGTTCGTGTTCGATATCGAAGACCAGCGCCAGTACCTTTCCTTGCCATTCCACACGATAGCCGATGCAGCCGCCCGGATGGTTCAAGGCAAAGGTCTTGATCTCAATGCCGGGTTTCGGCGTCAGGATCTGCCCGGCATGAAAATCGGAAAACTTCAGCGTCGCATTGCAGATTTCGACATTGATCGGGAAAAATGGCGGGCTGATGAATTTCCTGATCATCTCGCCGGTCGTCATGGCGCCATCCAGATGGCCGGACCAGAAGGTCACGGTGATCGCCGGATTGTAGATCGGCTTGAAGAACGGCAGGCCAATGATGTGGTCGTAGTGACAGTGGGTGAAGAAGACATTGATGTCGCTCACGCTTTGCCCGAGCAGCGACTGGCCGGCGCCCATGATGCCGGATCCCGCGTCAAAGATCAGGATATGCTCGCCACAACGGACCTCGAGACAGGGTGTATTGCCCCCGTACCGCACGAAGTCATCGCCCGACACCGGTATGCTGCCGCGCGTACCCCAGAATTTTACGTAGAACCGCTGATCCGTCATCTGCCCAACACGCACACTCGTGATGCAAAGATAGTGTGCAAACCTTACCGTTTCACGCAGCCAAGAGTGTTTTGGCGCGAAAGGCAAGCCCCTCTGCCGATATCCGGCTATCGAGACCCTGTGCTAGCCACGCAGGCGATGCGGCTCGGATCATATGGCTGTCATCGGAAGCGCCTAATTCCTCGCCAAATGCCGCATCCGTGCGGCCCCCTTCAACTCCAATCACGAGTACGACATGAGCTCCCTGATCGCCGCCGGATTTGCCGTCGAAGCCGCCGATGGCCGGCTTTCCTCCCTGTCTGAAGACCTGCGCGCAGTGGTCGATCTCGGCGCCGATGCGGTCGAGCTCTCCCTCTCCAGTCTCGACCTCGTCGCCGGAGGCCGCATCATCGAGGAACGGGCAGCGCCGCTCGTCGACCTGACCCGGCAGCATAACGTCACCTACACCGTCCACGGTCTCGTCTCGTCCAATTTCATGGATCCCGACACGCTGCCCTTCCAGATGCAGGCGGCGAAGGCGCTGGTGAACCTGTGCGATCGGATCGGTGCGCGGGTGCTGGTCCAGCACGGCGGTTTCTTGCGGGCCGAGCAGATCCACGAACGGGCCGGCGCCGACCAGCGCGAGCGCGAAGCTCTTCATGAACTGGCCGACTATGCCTCGTGCTACGGCGTGCGCATTGCGCTCGAAAACATCTTCAGCACGGCGCCAGGCCAGTATCGCCAGACGCCGGCCGAGATCGCCAGGACGGTCAAGGCGGTCAATCATCCGGCGCTTGTCGCGCTGATCGATTTCAGCCACGCTTATCTGGAAGCCCGTTATCGCGGGCTCGATTTCATGGCAGAGATCGCCGCCATGGCCCCGGTCACCGGGCATCTGCATGTGCATGACAGTTTTGGCCGGCCCCAGGGTTTCTACGAGGCCTTTTTCCCGCAGGAAGCCGTGGCACTCGGCATCGGCGATCTCCACCTGCCGCTCGGCTGGGGTGATATCGCCTGGGAGACCATCTTCTCCGACCTTCGCTTCCTGCCCGGCACGGTGCTGATGATGGAGATCGGCGAGCGCTACCGCCAGGAGCAGGCTGCAAGCCTTGCCCGCGCCCGTCAGTTGATGTCTCTCAACGCGACGTCTTGACCAGCGCTCAGCGCCGCGACAGGACCTCGATCAGCAGGTCCTTCACCGCGCTCATTGGGATCTCCCCCTCCGGACGAGGGTGAAGCCCGTCCGCGAAACCCTGCGCCTTGAACCGTGCCAGCAGAGCCTGATCGCGGCTGATCACGTGCATCGGCACGGCCCTGGACGCGGCAGGGCCGGTGACGACGGATGCCGGCTGATGGTCGCCGACCACGAGGAACAGCGCGTCTCCGCCATAGGTCGCGATATAGCTGCCGATCGTTTCAAGCGAATAGTCCACCGTCCGGATGTAATGCTGGCGTATCCGATCCGGGTCGGCCCAGACCTCCTGCGGCGTCGGCCCGCCTGTCGCCTGCGTGTCAAAGATTGCCCCATCGCCGACGGCATCCCAATCGACGAGGGAGGCCACCGGCGTCCAAGGCGCGTGGCTGGAGATCAGCGCCACTTCCGCCATCACCGGCTTGCGCGCCGACCGGTCACGCACCAGCCGTTGCAACGCAGACAGCGTATATTGATCCGGCATCGTCACCCAGTTGAAGGGCTTTCCGCGATAATCGAGATCCTTGGCGGCCAGCACCTGGTCGTAACCGTAATAGGCCGCCTCCGGCCAATCCATGGTGATCGCCGGCATCACGCCGACACTCTGCCAGCCAGCCTTTGAAAATAGCCTGTTCAGCGTCGGCCGGTTGCTCATCATCAGCCGGTCGTAACGCGCCTGGTTGTCGACCCAGAGGCCGGAGAGAAAGGTGCCATGCGCCAGCCAGCTGAGACCCGCGACGGTCGGCGAGGTGATCCAGCGGCTCACGGAGGCAAAACCCTTGTCAGAAAGCTGCTGTTCCAGTTCCGCGAGCCGCGGGCCGATGATCGGCGCGTACCGAGGGTCCTCGACAGCGCTTCGCCCGTAGGATTCGACAAAAATCAGGATCACATCGCGTCCAGCGACGTTGGCAAAGTCGGGGGTTGGCAAAGCCGCTTGCGCCGGGTCGGAGAGCGTCAGTTCAAAAGCTGCCATATCCGAGATCGAGGTGGCGATCAGCGTGGTGCGAGCCTTGAGGTAGGCAAGGGCGTCGGCCTCGACGACAAACGGCAAGCGCAACGGCAGCGTCGCTGCCGCTACCCCCGCAACCGCAACGGCGACGAATGCCGCACGCAGCCGTTCCCGCTGCGGTGAGGGCGTGCTCGCGACCATCCGCAGGCTGCGTGACGAGAGCGCCAGGAAGGCAAGGCACGAGAACAGGACGATCACGACGCTCACGGCCGCGACGCCGGTCCCGATGGCGCCCGAAAGAAGGTTCCAGCCGTCCAGAAGCATCTTGCCGTCAAGATAGGGATTAAACGGACGCTGGAACGCGCTCTGGGTGCCGATGTCGGCGAGTTTCAGGAACAGGATCATACCGAGAAGCAGCGTGACGATCCATCGGAAGACGACAGCCACGCGCCCCTGAAGCGTGACGAGAAGCAGCGCGATCAACGGCAGTTCGACCGGCAGACGGAGGAAGGATGCAACGGTGACGGCATCCGGGTGGTCTGGCAGATTGAGGACCAGAACCGTGACCGTTAGAAAGAAGATCCAGGCCAGGAGCGCGCCGGCAGACCGGCGCCGGGCGTGGTGCTCGCCGTTCGGTGCTCCTTGTGGGCTGGTCCGCTCCTTGTCATTCACCGTAATCTCTCCTTAGAAACCAGAGGCCGCATCGTTGTGTGTGTGGCAAATAAAGAAAGTCATGCGCTTGCGATATCTGCATCTGGCGGGAAGTCTTGCCGCTCTTGCCCTCATTCCTGTGCTGATCGCCCATCTGGATCGGGATGCGTTATCGCAGGCCCTGTCCGAGGTGTCGCTGGTTGACATCGGTATTGGCCTCCTGATCGTCCAGATTCAGATTGTCGTGTCGGCGCTTCGTTGGCGTTTCACCGCCAGGCGGCTCGGTCAGGACATGCCAACGAGGTGGGCGATCCGGGAATACTACATCGCAACCGCGCTCAACCAGGTCCTGCCGGGTGGCGTTGCCGGCGATGTCCTGCGCGCTTATCGCAGCCGGGCCTCGGCCCCGTCGGGCCTCAGGCTCGCCGCCAAAAGTGTCATCATTGAGCGGCTCTCGGGTCAGATGGCGTTTTTTGCCGTGTGCGCCGCCGGCCTGTTCTTTTGGCCGATGTTGCTGGCAAGTGTCTTTTCGACCGGCGTCCTGCCGTTTGCGTTGATCGTACTGGTCGCGGCCTGTCTCGCCCTCGGGCTCGCCTGGAACAGGCTTGCGCCGCTTCGGGCCGATCTCAATCAGGTCTTCGTGCGCAACGGCGCCTGGAGAATACAGGCCGGTCTCAGCCTCTCGGCGGTCGCATCCTATATCCTGCTTTTCTATTTTGCCGCCTTTGCCACCGGCGGCACCTTGCCGGTCTCCGCACTCGTCACCATCGTGCCGCTCTGCCTTCTCTCGATGCTGATCCCTACCGGTTTTGGCGGCTGGGGAACGCGCGAGGCCGCGGCCGCGGCGCTCTGGCCGCTGGTCGGGCTTGCCAGTGCGCAAGGTGTCGCCGCCAGCGTGGTCTATGGCGCCCTTGCGCTGCTCGGCTCGCTTCCGGGGCTTCTGCTGTTGTTTGTCCGCAATCGCGAGGCGGTCAGGGATGCTCACGGTGAAAGCCGGGCATAGATATCGCCGGAGGATGCATCGCGCGGCAGGCGCCGGATCTGCGTCCTCAACTCGTCAAGTCCGATCCAGTCCGGTTCGACAAACCGGTGGGTTTCGCCCACCACGCGGTTGAAGCGATAGCGTCCCCGGGCTTCCAGCGCTGCAAGGGCCGCATCGGTGAGCTCCGGCATGGCCGGTATATATTCGAAGGCGACCAGCGGCAGGGGCTCGCCCACGCCGGTCAGGATGTCGGCTTCGGCTCCCTCGACATCAATCTTGCAGAAGTCGGGCAGGCCGTGGCGCTGAACCAGGTCTGCGAGCGTCACCATCGGCACCCTGACCGTCCGGTCCCATTCGACGGAGGAAAATCCCGCCGTCCGCCCGGCCGTTTCCACGAACGCGGTCGAAATGCTGGTGACTGTCGGGTGCCGGCTCGAAATGTGGAGATCGATTTCCCCATTTTCCCGGCCGACCGCCACACGTTCGAGCGCGATGAGGTCCTTCGCAAGATGCCGACTGAGAAAATCGGCAAAAAGTGGTTGCGGTTCGACGGCGACGACCCGTGCGCCGAGCTGCGAGAGCGTGCGACTGCGGCTGCCCACATGCGCGCCGATATCGAAGACGAGATCGCCAGGTTTCACCAGGCTGGAGTAAAACCGCTTCAAGCTGCTGCGCCGCCAGGGCATGCCGTAATAGATCGCAATCGAACGGGCGAGGCCAAACGTAGCGGCGAGATTTGCTGTCACGGGGCGCTGTCCTTGCGGGTGAGAAGCCAGACGGTATCGACGGCAAAGGAATAGACGAGAAGCGCCAGACAGGAGGCGGAGAGCACACCCGACGTTGGCTGTTCAATTCCTGGCAGGATTACCAGGCACAACACGGCCACCTGTACGACACAGATGGCTTTGCGGCGGACGGACGGGAAAAGCTCCTGCCGCAGGGCCGGCAGAACCCATTGTGCCAGGATGAACACATATCGCATCAGGCCGATGAGAACGACCCAAGGCCCGGCCTTGCCAAGCACCGCACAGCCGACCGACAACATCAGGATCAGGAAGGCGTCGACCTCCATGTCGAAGCGGGCGCCGAGGCTGGATTGCTGGCGGAAGCGGCGGGCCAGGTAACCATCGACGCCATCCAGCGACAGAGCCAGCACCGTTGCACCGATCACCGACCAGACGAGCAGGTTCACCTGATGCTCGGCAAAGCTGGAGGAAGACAGGATGGTGGCCGCGATCAGGCTGACAATGCCCGCCCGGATTGCCGTCACGAGGTTTGCGTAACCGAAACGCGGGTGGTGGTGGTTCGGCAACCCGTAGAGCACGAAGCCGAACATCACCGCCAGGATGAGCGCCGCCAGCAGCGGCACATGCAGTTCGATTGGCAGATGCAGCGCCGCAAGCGCCCAGACCGACAGCGACAGAAGATAGGCGCAGCACAGTGCCTTCAGCGTGCTGGCGAGCAGATTGCCCGCGTCGGGCCGCAGGTTCGGTGACCGCGGATCGCCGTTGCTCATCTCCGGTAAGACTGCCATTGCGTGTGCTCCTGCCAATTACTCTGCAGCAATCAGCGTCTCGAGGTCCATCATGTGACCCGCCCGCAGTGTCTTTGTCCGCAGGTAGTTCTCGTTCTCGCGCGTCACGCGACCGAGCACGGGTGTTCTCTGATGCACCTTGATTCCCGCCTGGCGCAGGCTTTCAATCTTGGTCGGATTGTTGGTGAACACAATCACTTCCGCAATATCGAGCAGCTTCAGCATGGCAATCGCTGCCTCGTAACGCCGATGGTCCTCCGCAAAGCCCAGTTCCGCGTCCGCATCGATCGTGTCCAGGCCAAGATGCTGATAACCATAGGCGCGCATCTTGGCGCCGATGCCGGTGCCGCGGCCCTCCTGGTCGAGGTACAGCAGAACGCCGCCGCCTGCCTGCTGCAGGAGATCGAGACCATTGCGCAACTGGTCCCCACAGTCGCATTTCAGCGAGCCGCAGAGATCGCCCGTGATACAGGAGGAGTGGATCCGGATCGGCACCGGCTTGGACACGTCCGGCTTGCCGACAATGATCGCCACCTGGTCCTTCTGCGCCACGCCGCCGCGAAAGACGACGAAATCGGCGTTGCCATAATCCTCAAGCGGCACCCGGGTGCGGACGACCTTCTGGAAGTTGCCGCGCGCCGGCCGGTAATCCGTAAGCGCTGCCGCATGAAGGCTGCAGCATGCGGAAAACGCGCTCTGCCGGCCAGTCACGTCGGCCACCACCATTGCCGGCAAAAGCAGCGAGACATGCGCAAGTTCGACGCTTTCCGACGCAAGCGTCGAAGCCGGTGTCCAGCGCTTCGGCGCCTCGACGTCAAGCGCATAGGAAAGCCTGGAAGCCTGGTCGAAATCGATGCCGGCCAATGGTACAAGCACATCCGACTTCGCTTTCAGTCCAAGGCGTGCTGCCCGGCGCGCTGTCAGCATGAGATGATGATCCTCCCCGGTCACCCCGGCAAACGCGTCGTAGATCTTCGGCTGCACGGCATCGAGCGCCAGCACCGCAAGCGTCTTGTCCTGATCCCTCAGCAGGACCGGGCGCCCGTAGCGAAGTTCGGACACGGCCCGTTCCACCTCGATGGCGGGATCAAATAGAGTGGTGGAAAATGGGCTTGGTGCTGTCATGCTAGCCTCCTGATGTCGTTAGATGGCGTTACGCTTGCGCGTCCTCGGCGGATTGTTGGATCCGGGTAAAAGAATTTTGATGGGCGACGGGCGGTCATTTCGCGGGCAGCGCCCTATTTGATGCCAGTCAAGGCTTACCCAGTCGCAGGATGCTCGTATGACGCTCTCCCATTTTCGCCATGAACCCATAGGGTCCATAACGTCGTCACGGGCCTTATGGTTCGAGGCGCCGGGAAAAGCTTTGTTGCGCGATGGTCCGATTTCCCCACCTGCCGATGGTCAGGTCCTCGTTCGCACCGATTTTTCCGGGATCAGCCGCGGCACCGAAGCGACGGTTTTCCAGGGGCTGGTGCCGGAGAGCGAGCGGGAGCGCATGCGTGTGCCCTTTATGGAGGGCGATTTCGGTTTTCCGTTGAAATATGGCTACTGCGCCATCGGCACGGTGGAGGCCGGCGACCCGCAGCTGATCGGCCGGGCGGTCTTCTGTTTGCATCCGCACCAGGAAGTCTTCGTTGTGCCCAGTGCGGCCGTCGCGCCGCTGCCCAAGGATCTGCCGTCCGGGCGTGCCGTGCTGGCGGCCAATATGGAAACGGCTCTCAACATCATCTGGGACGCAGGCATCATGCCGGGTGAGCGCATCGCCGTCTTCGGTGCAGGTGTCGTCGGCAGCCTTGTCGCCTATCTTGCAACCCGCATCGCCGGCACGGAGGTCGTGATTGTCGATCCCAATCTCGAACGCGCCAGTCTGGCCGAGGCGCTCGGTGTTGCATTCGCCGTGCCAAACAGTCTGGAGGGGGAATATGATGTGCTCATCAACGCCTCCGGTGCGTCCGCGGCTCTTTCGCAGGCGATCGACCTTGCCGGCCTTGAAGCGCGGATTGTCGAGGCGAGCTGGTATGGCGAGCGCCCCGCCAGCCTGTCGCTCGGTGGCGCCTTCCATTCCAGGCGGCTGAGGATCATTTCCTCGCAGGTCGGCCATGTTGCCCCCTCCATGCGGCCCCGCTGGAGCCATGCCCGCCGTCTTTCCAAGGTCATGGAACTTCTGCGCGACGAGCGCCTGGAGGCCCTGATCTCGGGCGAAAGCGCCTTTGCTGATCTGGCCGAGGATTACCCGCGTATCCTCCAGTCGTCCGCGACACTTCTCCACCGTATCCGATACTGAAAAAGGAATATGCATCGAATGTTTGCTGTCGAAGTCCGGGACCACATCATGATTGCCCACAGCCTGCCGCGCCCGGTCTTCGGCCCGGCGCAGGGCATGCACGGCGCCACCTTTGTCGTCGATGCGGCGTTTTTCACGAAGGACCTGGATGAGGATGGGCTGGCCGTCGATATCGGCCTTGCGACCCAGACGTTGTCCGAGGTGCTGAAACCGCTCAACTACCAGAACCTCGACGAGTTGGAGATCTTCAAGGGGCGGGTCACGACCACCGAGGTCCTCTCCAAGCATATCTTCGACCGGCTGGCGGAGGCGGTTTCGGAAAAGAAGCTCGGTCCTGGCAGTGACCGCATCTGCCGCCTGCGCGTTCTCCTGCATGAAAGCCACGCAGCGCGCGGCTGGTACGAGGCGGATCTTTGAACCGCCGCCTGGTTTTCGCCTTTCCGGGCAGGCTCGATACCAAGACCGGCGGTTACGCCTATGACCGGCATCTGATCCGTGAACTGAGTGACCTCGGCTGGTCGGTCGAACCGGTCAGCCTTGGCGAGGGTTTTCCCGATCCGTCACCGGTCGTTCTTGCGCAGGCGGAGCGGCAACTGTCGGAGCTTCCCGACGGGGACCTCGTGCTTGTCGACGGGCTTGCTTTCGGCGTGATGCCCGATTGGGCGGTGCGCGAGGCGAAACGTCTTCGGCTTGTCGCGCTGGTCCACCACCCGCTTGCTCTTGAAACCGGTGTGTCTGCCGAGCAAAAACAGCGGCTTCTCGCGAGCGAGACGCGGGCTCTGTCCGCAGTGCGCCACGTTTTCGTGACGTCGCATGCTACGGCACGGCAGGTTGCATCGCTTCTGGATGTTCCGTACCCGAAGATCACCGCCGCCCTTCCTGGCACGGAACCCGGAGAGATTGCGTCGTCAGGAATGGTCGAGCCGCATATCCTCTCGGTCGGCTCTCTGACGCGGCGAAAGGGGCATGACGTGCTGCTTCGGGCGCTGGCGCTTCTGCGGCATCTCGCCTGGCGTGCCACCATCATCGGCAGCCCGGATCTCGATCCGGTCACGGCGAAAGAACTTGCCGCCCTGTGTGAGGACCTGTCTCTCACTGATCGTGTGACGCTTGCCGGGGAGCAGCCGGATGTGCGCGCCGAGATGGCGAGGGCCGATATCTTCGTGCTTGCCAGCCGATACGAAGGTTACGGCATGGTGTTCGCCGAAGCGCTCGCGCACGGGCTTCCCGTCGTCGGCTGCCGCGCCGGCGCCGTGCCGGATGTGGTGCCGCAGGATGCCGGATTTCTGGTCGAGGTCGACGACATCGATGCCCTTGCCGATGCCATCGGAAGACTGGTGGCTGACGGGCCACTGCGCGAAACGATGGCCGCGGCTGCCCGGCGGGCGGGTCTCGCCCTGCCGACCTGGCGGGAAACCGCCGTGACCGTTTCAAACAGGCTGGAGGACATTCAATGAGCGGCTTTGACACATCCTGGCTCAGCCTGCGCGAGCCGGCGGACAGGGCTGCCCGCAACCCCGCGCTGCTGCGCAAGATCGACGGCCTGTTTGCTGGACGGCAGCGCGTGCCCAGGATCGTCGATATCGGTTGCGGAACGGGTTCGACCTATCGCAGTTTGAGCGCCCGCCTGCCAGAGGCAGCCGACTGGCTTCTGGTGGATTACGATTCCGCCCTTCTTGCGGAAGCATCGCGGCTGATTGCCCGACCGGAGGTCAAGACCCTGCAGCAGGACCTGACGGACCTTGAGACCCTGCCGCTGGAGGGCGTCGATCTTCTGACCGCCTCCGCGTTCTTCGACCTCAGTTCACTGTCGTTTTGCGAAAACCTTGCCGCGCGGGCGGCCAAACATTCGGTCGCGCTGTATGCCGCGCTGAATTACGACGGCCGCATCATCTGGACCAATCGGCATGTTCTCGACATCCAGATCGTGCGCAGTTTCAACCGGCACCAGACAACCGACAAGGGATTTGGCGAGGCGCTGGGACCAATGGCGACGCCCCATCTGAAGACTGTGCTGCAAGACCTCGGTTACGAGGTGCTGACGGCGGACAGTCCCTGGCGCATCGGGCCCGGTGAAGAGGCCCTGCACCACGCCTTCGTCGAAGGCATGGTCGCGCCCGTTCTGGAGATGGGGGATCTGGACCGCGCTTCCGTGCAGTCCTGGCGCGATCAGCGCCTAGCCGATATCGACCAGGGCGGCAGCTGTCTTGTCGGTCACCTGGACCTTCTGGCGCTGCCGGGCTGATGAGACGTTCCGCTCTTCGCGCAGTCTACAGTCGAACAGCACGTCGCTGCCCAGACTGAAGATATTGGCCGAAGGGCGGTGCGCCTCCGACAGGGTGCGGATCGGCGGCAGAGATATGCCCTGCGGCCCCGATCCGATGATCAACGGTGCGATCGAGACATGCAGGTGGTCGACCAGCCCCTGGTCGACGAAACGTGCGATGGTGCGCGCGCCACCTTCCACCAGGATCCGCTCCAGATTCCGGTCTTCAAGCGCTTCGAGGATGTCGTTCGGACAAAGGCCGTTTTCGCCACGCGGCAGGCGGATGACATCGGCCGGATAGTCCCGCGGCGATGCCTCGTCCGACTGGATGAGGATGAGGGGAGCGCCGCCGTCGTGAAACAGGCCTTCCTCGCCGGTCAGTTCCGCATGGCAGTCTATCACCACACGGACGGGATCCGGGCCTGGCACGGCGCGCACGGAAAGGCGTGGATTGTCTGCCTTTACCGTGCCGATCCCGACGATGACCGCATCGACCAGCGCGCGGCAGCGATGCAGGTGGGCAATGCCGTCCGGGCCGGAAATGTCGCGTGCGTCGCCGAAGGGGGTTGCCACACGTCCGTCGAGAGACTGGCCGACCTGCGCCAGCACGAAACGGCCGCGCGCTGCGGCAATCGGGCCGTAGAGCGACAGCGCCGGTTCTGGCGTCCGGGCCGGCAAGCCCTGCTGTCGGTTCCGGATGGCCAGCAGGCGGGACCAGAGCGTGTCATTCATGTCGATACGGCGCATGGGCATCACATCCGTCAGAGGATTCGGTAAAGGGTGCCATCGCGGCGGATCACATGGTGGAAGATCACGCCAGCGATGTGTAACGCAAAGAGGGCCAAAAGGATCCAGGAACTCCATTCGTGGATCATCGAAAAGACCGGCGCAATCTCCGGCGCCTTGTCGATCGGGCTCCAGACCCGGAAGAGGCCGAACCACTGCAGCGGAAAACCGTGTGCATTGGTGGCGAGGAAACCCGTGACGGGCATCACGATCAGGAAAAGGTAGAGAAGCACGTGCACCGCCGTTGCCACGTAGTGCTCGATGCCCGTGGTCAGTCCTTGCGGCGCGCCCTTTGAAAGCCGTGCGCCGATGCGCACCAGCATCAGCCACAGCACGATGAAGCCGAGCGATTCATGCAGCATGTAGAAATCGAGCTTCACCTCGTCCCTGACGAACTTGATCATGAAGCCGAGAGGCCAGACCGACAGGACGAGCAGCGCAATTAGCCAGTGCAGCAGGCGCAAGGACGGCGCATAGGCCGGTGCTTCCATGGTTATCCTCCCCGATGCCTCCCGTACGGCGCCAAGCTTGCTGCGGATTGCCGCACAGCCTGTTCTTGACCGATGGCTTAACCATAGGCTGTGCCAGATTCAGAGAATACTCACATTTTAACGATCATCGAAAATCATTGGTAATCCCTTTGGCCGTAAGGTTCTTTCGACACGGCCATGATGCGCCGTGACCTGCACAGCGCGTGCAGACGACAGACGGACACGTTTACGTTATGGCGATCTCTCTAGACCATCCGGCCCTGGTTTCGAACCCTCGTGCGTCGATGGCCGAAGACAGCCCCGCCGTCCGTCCTGGTCAGAGCGGAGGACAGGTCAGTGCGGCCGAACCGGTCGCGTTCGGACTGTGCGCCGGTCGTTACATGCCAGCCCGCGGCACCGTATCCGCGCGGACGACGGCCGTGCTGTTTGTCGCCCCTTGGGGGCTGGAGGAGCTCTCCACCCGCAAATTCTTCCGTCTTATTGCAGATCGCCTATCTGATCGCGGCATTGCCAGCCTGCGGTTCGACCTTCCGGGAACAGGCGATTCCCTCGATCCGTCCTCCTGCGCTGCTGGTCTCAACCTTTGGCGTGACAGTCTCGTCGAAGCTGCCGGCTGGCTGAAGCTCCAAGGCTTCCGCAAGGTCATCGTCGTCGGGCAGGGGCTCGGCGCTTCGCTTGCGCTTCAGTCCTTGCCGCAGATCGCCGATCTTGCGGGCATGGCGCTTCTGGCGCCGGTCCTGTCGGGTCGCGGCTATCTTCGTGAACTCTCCGTCTGGTCGAAGGTCGTCGACGATAGCCTGAACCTCAAGGCAGAGGACCGCCAGCCACCGGGCGTGACCGCCATTGCCAGCCTCGTGATGCCGGCGGAGATCGCCGCCGAGGTCGGGCGGTTGAAGCTCACGGTGCCTGCTGCCGATGTGTCCGTTCCGTGCCTGTTGCTGGAGCGTCCGGGCCAGATCGGGGCGGATGCCTTTGCCGAGGCGGTCGAGTCCAGCAGCCTGACCGTCGAACGCCATCCGTTCGAAGGTTATGAAGCGCTGATCGCCGGACCGATCAATGCCCGGATCCCGCGGGAAGTCGTTGACCGGCTGATCTCGTGGATCGGTGATCATGCGCCTGATACCGGCTCGTCTGCCGGGCCGGTCGCGGCTGCGCCACCTTTAGGGGCGACATTGCAGGCCGATGTGTTTTCCGAGACAGGGGTTCGCTTTGGAGACAACCTGCGCCTTGCCGGCGTTCTTTGCCAACCGATCCAGGCGACAGGCAAACCTACCGTGCTGTTCTTCGGCTCTGCCTATGACCGCCACTCCGGCTGGGGTCGGCTGACGACCGAGACGGCACGCCGGCTGGCTGCCGAGGGCATCCCGTCGCTGCGCTTCGATTGCGCCAATGTGGCTGACAGCCCGCCAGAGGTGACGGCACCGACGCAGGTGCTCTACGCGCCCGCGCAGGAAAAGGATGCGCTGGCGGCGGTCGATTTCCTGCGGGCGAGACGTCCGGACGCGCCGATCCTCGCTGTCGGGCGTTGCAGCGGCGCCTATCTCGCTTTCCGCGCCGGGCTTGGGGATGCCCGGTTGAACGGCCTCGTTTTGGTCAATCCCTACTGTTTCGTCTGGGACGAGGATCATCCCCTGCAGGAGGATCTTCGTGCCATGCCGCAAAGCATGGCGACCTATCGGCGGAAGCTCCTGAACCCAGCAACCATCCTGCGTGTCCTGCGTGGTGAAATTGATCTGGCCGGTTCGGCGAAAAACGTTGCGGCCACGCTCGTACGCAAGATCGAAGGGCAGCTCTTTGCACACACGGGCCTCAGTTTTCTACGTGCTGCGGAGCGCAAGGCCGTGCGCAGGGCGTTTGACGCGCTCGCTGCCCGCAAATTACCGGTCTCCCTCCTCTATAGCCGCGGCGATGTCGGGACCGATCATCTCGAGTATCATTTCGGACCAGAGGGTCGGGATCTCGGCCGCTATCCGGAGGTAAGCCTGACCTTCCTGGAGGAGACGGATCATAACCTCACTCCCATTGCCGCGCGGGCGATCTACACCAAAACGATCGTCGGCATGGTTCATCGGTTAATATCGGGCAGGTTGTAACTGCTCGGCGAAAGTTGTGACAGTTCGCAACGTCCGGCTTGCGGCGGCGGCCCATCCAGCCTAGTTTCGGCATCGCTTTTAAAGCACGGTGTCAAACGAGGCCGAGCGCCTGTCGGGCCGGGAGTGAGATCATGAGAAGACGTCTCGCTGCGGTAACGCTGACTGCCCTTTTGCCGGCCATCGGCATGCTGGCCTATAACGAATTCAAGGTGCGCGAGGAGCGCCATGACGAGGTGCATGAGCAGGCCATTCGCGCCTCGCAGCAGGTCGCCCTCGAGATCGAGACCATGCTGGAAGGGGTTCGCGGTCTGCTGATTGCCACCGCTGCCATTCCCTCCGTGACCGACCGGGATATGAGGCACTGTCATGACGCGCTGAGCGAGGTTTCCGGCAAACTCGGCGCCTTCGTCGGCAATATCCTCGTGCTCGACAACGGTGGCAAGCTCATCTGCGACACGCTCAACTGGCAGGTCGGTACGGATTTCTCCGATCGTCCCTATATTCGCAGCGCCTTCACATCCGATGACGTGGTCATTGGCGGCTACACGATCGCCCGCATTTCCAATCAGGCGGTGTTGCCCATTGCGTTTCGCATGACGCGGGAGGGAGAGACGGTGGGGGTGATCGCCACGGGGCTGCGTCTCGACTGGCTTCAGAAGCGCATCACCGAGCGCGACGTGCCTCAAGGTGGGTCCGTCACCGTTGCCGACCGCGATGGCGTCATCATTGCTCGCCATCCCAAACCGGAGGCCTTTGTCGGCACCGCCATTCCCGATCCGTATCGCTATCTGGTCACCGCCCGGACCTCCGGCAGCCTGGAGGTCATGAGCCAGGATGGAACGGTGCGCATCCTCGGTTACCAGCCGATCACGGCGCACAATCCTCTTTATGTCAGTTTCGGGATTTCCAAGACCGAAGCGCTTGCGCCGGTCAACAGGGCAACCGTCACCGGCATCCTCCTGATGTTGGGTGGAACATTCCTGGCCTTCATTGCGGCAAGCCTTGTCGGGCGGCGCTTCATTCTCGATCCGATCCACAACATCGTTGAGGTCGTCACCCGCTGGCGCGAGGGAGACCAGAGCGCCCGCACGGAGATGGAAGGTCGCCTGGGCGAACTCGGCCTCGTCGGCGCCGCCGTCGATGGCCTGCTGGACGAAATCGAGGTGCGGCGCAAGGCTTCGGCCGCGGCCGAGGAGAAGCGCAGGCTGATGGCGCGCGAACTATCCCACCGGGTCAAGAACACGCTCTCCGTCATCCAGGCCATCGTGCGACAGACGTTTCGCGGACAGGATCAGCAGATCATCTCTTTTCAGCACCGCGTGGCGGCACTGGCCGGCGGATATGACGCTCTGCTCTCGGAAGACTGGAACAACGCCTCCATCCGGGAAGTCGCCGAGCGGGTGATGCAGCCCCTGCGCCCGGCCGAGGACCAGTCGATCAGCCTGTCGGGGCCACATCTGCTGCTTCCGCCGGACATCGCGGTTGCCCTGTCATTGATCTTGCATGAACTCGGCACCAATGCCCTCAAATACGGCAGCCTCTCGGTTCAGGAAGGCCGGCTTTCGGTGTCTTGGAGGGAAGAGGCCGATCGGCTGTCCCTGACCTGGCGCGAGCGGGGAGGGCCGCCCGTTACCGCGCCGGCCCGCGAGGGCTTCGGCTCAAGGCTCATCCGGCTCGCATTCCCGGCCGCCTATGATCCGGAAGTCACGTCGAACTTCGCGCCGGAGGGGCTGGAGTTCACGATCAGTTTTCGCACCACGCCGGTCACGGCGGACCCGGACACCGCCATCCCCGAAACTGCAGATGCCGGCTGAAGCCGCCTGACCAAGGCCCGCCCGCGTTGCCGCGGGCGGGTGGCGCCGTGCCTGTGACGGGGCTCAATCGGTCGTGGGTTCGCTGCGGTTTTTCCGGCCCAGAAGCTGTCGGACGACGATCGGCGCGGCGAGCAGCAGCCCGATCACGGTTGCCGTCAGGTCCGGGGCGACGAGCAGGATTGCCGAAAAGACAAGCGCGATCCGTTCGAACCAGAAAAGGGGCGCAAACAGCCAGTTCGAGACGGCCGCCGCCAGCGCGATGATGCCGAGGATGGTACCGCCGAAGGCCAGGAAAAAGTTCCCCCAGGTGAAGTCTGCCGTCACCAGCAGAAGCGCAGGCTGGAAGGCGAAAACGAAGGGCACAAGCGCCTTGCCCATGCTGAGGCGAAACGCGGTATTGCCGGCCTTGAAGGCATTGGCCCCGGCAATGCCAGCGCCGGCATAGGCTGCCATGGCAACGGGTGGTGTGACGTCCGCCAGCACGCCGTAATAAAAGACGAAGAAATGGGCGACCAGTTGTTCGACCCCCAGCATGCCAAGGATCGGTGCTGCCACCGCCACCATGATGATATAGTTCGCCGTCGTCGGAATGCCGCATCCCATCAGGATGCAGACGACTGCCGTCAACATCAACGTGAAGAGCAGGGTCAGCGTCGGGACGCCCATGATCTCGAAGGGAAGAATGCTCAGCATGCCGTGCACCGATCCCGCCCAGTCCTGCGCGACGCTCGTGACCATGTAGGCGATCTTGAAGCCGACGCCGGTCAGCGTCACGACGCCGATCACGACACCGACCAGGGCGGCAGCGGCGGTGACCGACAGCGATTGTTTGGCGCCGAGGATGAAACCTTCCCACACCCCGTGTGCCGTGCCGGCCAGGCCGCCGAGCATGCCTTGCGCGCGCACCTGCTGGATCAGGAGCACACCGACGCAGGCGGTGATGGACCAGAAGGCGGCGGCAAAGGGCGTGCGGCCGGAGAGCAGCACGGCGACCAGGATGATCAACGGAATGACGGTCAGCCAGCCTTCCTTCAGCACCTTCCAGGCATTGGGCAGTTCTGCGGCAGAAAGGCCGCGCAGGCCAAGGCGCTTGGCTTCCAGATGCACCTGCACCAGCACACCGAAGAAATGCATGAAGGCCGGCACGAGGGCAGCTGTCAGAATGGTGGTCAGCGGTAGGCCGAGATATTCGATCATCAGGAAGGCGACGGCGCCCATGACTGGCGGAGTGATCTGACCGCCGGTGGAGGCGGCCGCTTCGACAGCGGCAGCGAAATGGCGCGGGTAACCGATACGGATCATTGCGGGAATGGTCAGCGCCCCGGTGGTGACGGTATTGGCGATCGACGAACCGGAGATCGAGCCGAGCAAGGCTGATGACAGAACCGATACCTTGGCAGGACCGCCAGCATAACGCCCGGCAAGCGCCGATGCGATGTCGATGAACAACTGGCCGAGGCCGATGCGCGTCGCCATCACGCCGAACAGCACGAAATGGAAGACGTAAGTCGCGATGACGCCAAGTGCCGTGCCGTAGATGCCCTGCGAGGTCAGGTAGAGATGGTTGACGATATTTGCCCAGCTTGCGCCCGGATGCACGAGGATACCCGGCATCGATTTGCCGTAATAGGCATAGGCGATGAAGAGGATGGCGATCACCGGAAGCGGCCAGCCCATGGATCGGCGCACGGCTTCGAGCAGCGCCACAATCAGAACCGTGCCCATGATGATATCGATGGGCAGTGGATTGCCGACACGGAAGGCCAGTTCGCTGTAGATCCACGGAACGTAAAGCGCGGTCACGAGGCCGGCGATCCCAAGCAGCCAGTCAATCAACGGCAGGCCGAAGGGGGCAAAGGCACCCGGCCGCGTTTCCTTTTTGCCGAAAGCGGAAAAGCTCAGGAAAACCACGAGCAGGGTGACGCCGAGATGCAGGCCCCGATGGACCGTGGCCTGCGGAATGCCGAAACCCGCCGTATAGAAGTGGTAGCAGGACAGCAGGAACAGGATCGTTGCCGTCGCGACCGTCAGAGGCCAGGCCAGAATGCGAAACCGCAATTCGGGATCATAGGTTTCTTCGATCGCCTGCAACTCGTCCGCCGACAGATGGCGGACCTCATCCGAGGTCTCGGCCTTGTTTTTATCATTCGTCATGAGACCCATCTCCTGCTAACCAAAGACAAACAGGGCCGCGCAGCTGCTGCGCGACCCCAATCCGGTTGGATGCCGTGGCGGCATCTGCCATTGCTTATTTGAGAAGCCCGGCTTCCTTGTAGAATCTCTCAGCACCCGGGTGCAGCGGCACGCCGATGCCGTTCAATGCCGTTGCCTTGGTGATCGACTTGCCCTTGGCGTGGCCGGCATCCAGCTGCTTGCGGGTGCTGTCGTTCCACAGCGCCTTGGTGATGCCGTAGATCAGCTCTTCCGGCTGGTCTGCGCTGGTAATCCACTGTGCGCCGACCGACAGCGTCTTCACCGCATCGGGATTGCCTTCATAGGTGCCGCCCGGAACGGTATCGGAGGCAAAGAAGCTGTATTTTTCGCAGATCGACGGCGCTTCCTCGCAGGTGATCGGCACCAGCGTGACCTTGTGCTGGCTGGCCAGTTCGGCAATAGCGCCGGCCGGGAACCCGCCAACGAAGAAGAAGGCGTCCATGGCGCCGTCGCGCATGCGGTCGGCAGCCTGGTCCGGCTTCAGGAATTCGGCGGTCACATCCTGTTCCTTCAGGCCATAACCTTCCAGGATGATGCGGGCGTCGACCAGCGTGCCGGAGCCCGGCTCGTCAAGCGAAACCCGTTTTCCCTTGAGGTCCTTGACGCTCTTGATGCCCGACGCGGCGCTGGCCACGAGGTGAATGCTTTCCGGGTACAGGTTGGCGATGGTCCGCAGCTTTTCGACTGCGGGCTTGCCCTGCCAGATACCGGTTCCCGAATAGGCCCAGGTCGCCACATCCGACTGGGCAAAACCGGATTCCAGCGAGCCGCCGGCAATGGCGTTGATGTTGGCGACGGAGCCATTGGACGACAGCGCCGAAGCCACCAGACCCGGAACGCCGCAGGAGCCGCCCTTGTCGCAGCTGCGCGAGCCGGGCGGGCTGGAGATCGCATTCGCCAGAAGACCGCCGATCGGATAATAGGTGCCGGCCGTGCCACCGGTGCCGATCCTGAAGAAGGACATCTCCTGTGCACTGGCTGAGACCGCCAGGCCGAGGGCGAGCGCTACGCCCGCGAGGAATTTAACGTGTTTCATGGCCGTTCCTTCTCCTTGGATTGTTTGTTATCGGGGCAAGGTAGAACGCTTTGCTAGGTTCGGCAACCTTTTGAACATAATTTTGCCGAAGTCTGACGCGCCGCGTCACAGGCTCTTTTGCCGCGCCTATCGTCGTTTTCGATATCTCGTCTGGCGGGAGCCATCATTCCCAGTGAACATCGCCAAGGAAGATGTAACCGGCGCCGTAGATCGTCTTGATCAGCGCCGGGTTCTTTGGGTCCTCGCCGAGCTTTGTGCGCAGGCGGGAAATGCGCACATCCATGGCGCGGTCGAAGCTTTCCCCGGCTGCCCCGCCCAGCGCCTCCTGCATTTGCGTTCGGGAGATCAGCCGGCGCGGACGCTCCAGAAACAGCCGCAGCACCTGACCTTCCGCATTGGAGAACGAGACCTGCTCGCCGGTTTCGGAGACAAGCGTGTAGCTGTCGAAGAGGGCCGTCCAGCCGTCGAAGCGGGCAATCTGGGTCGTCCGCTCTGTGGCCTGTCGACCCTTGCGCAGGCGGGCACGCACCCGCGCGACGATTTCGGCCGGCTCGAAGGGTTTGATGATGTAATCATCGGCACCAAGCTCCAGCCCCATCACCCGGTCCTGCACCTGGGCCCGGCCCGAAATGATGATGATCGCCGCACCAGAATCGAGCGCCAGGCGATGAACGAGCAGCAGCCCGTCGCGATCCGGCAGGCCGAGATCGACGAGGCAGACATCCGGCACACAGCGTTTCAGGGCGGCCTCGAATTCGCCGGCGCGGGCAAAGGTCATGGTGCGGAAGCCGGCTTCGGTAAGGGCATCCGAGAGGACGGCGCGGATCTGCGGTTCGTCATCAAGGATTGCGACGAGCGGTTCGGTCATCCGGCCACCCCCGCGAGGAAATGGGCAAGAGCCCGGTCATCGAAGGGTTTTGGAAGAAGCGGGAACCGCTCTCCGGCGGCCCTGCGCAGCAATGCGGCAGCGGGAAGCGAGGTCATGACGCCCACCGGCAGCTTCCGCCGGGTGCTGAGGCTTTCGGCGAGTTCCAGTCCATTGCGTGTTCCCTTGAGGTGGAGATCGGTGAGCACCATGTCCAGTTCCGGCAGGTCGGCCAGGTTTTCGGCTTCGTCGGCATTCGCCGCTTCGACGACGGAATGGCCGAGCGATCGCAGCATGTCGCGCACGCTTTCGCGGATATCGTCATTGTCTTCGACGAGAAGAACCAGCTGTTGCCGGTCGGCGAGAACCGCCTCGCGATAAGGAACCCGCAGCTCCACCCGCGCGCCGCCCTCCGGCCGGTTCTCCAGCCGCACCGTGCCGCCGGCAATCGTTGCCTGATCATAGACCATCGATAAGCCGAGCCCGGAGCCTTCGCCGCCTTTGGTGGTGAAGAAGGGATCGAAGGCATGCGCCAGCGCCGTTGGCGAAAAGCCGGAGCCGGTATCGGAGACCGAAAACTCCACCCAGGTATCGTGAATGCTACGGGCGCGAATGTCGATCGCGCCGGGCGCAGCACCAATCGCATCCTTGGCGTTCAAGATGAGGTTCAGCAGCGAATCCTGCAGCGCGCCGGCATCCAGCACCAGCGGCTTCACGAATTCGGCGCTTTGCACGCAGAGCGTGACATGATCCGGCAAGGCGGGACCTGCCAGCAGGCAGAGATCCTTGAGGAAACGCGGCACATCCACCGGTTCGGGGCGTTGTGCCTTCTGGCCGGACATCGAGGCGATGCGGTCGATGAGCGTGCCGCCCCGGCGTGCGGCGGCAAGCGTGCCGGTGACAAGATCCGCCGCGCCCGGCGGCAGCTCCATCTGCTCCAGCCGCGATTGCAGGCCGAGGATCACCGTCAGCAGGTTGGCGAAATCATGCGCGAGGCCGGAGGTCAGCTGCGCGGCAAGCTCCCGTTTGCGGGTCTGCAGCACGGCAGCGCGCGCCTGGCTTTCTTCGGTAATGTCCGTGGACAGGATATAGACGCCGTTGATCGGCCCGTCGCCGATCCGATCGGGATTGAACGCGGTACGAATGCGCCGGCCGGATTCCTCGTCGGTGAACTCGCAGACGGAGGATTCGCCCTCAAGTGCCCGCAAAAGGTGCGGTTTGATGCGGGCGAAGGAGGCAGCTCCCAGCGCCTCGTAACCGGTCAGCCCGATGATGTCGGAGGGGCGGCCGGGTATGACGGAGGACAGGCGGCGATTGGTATAGGTGTAACGGAGTTTGCAATCGACATGGGCGATATGGGCCGGCATCATTTCCGTGGTCAGGCGCGTGCGCGCCTCCATCTCGGCCAGCTGGTTTTTCGCCGCCTGCAGCGCCGTATTGGCAGCTGACAGCTCGCGGATCGTCTCGGACAGGTGTTCGGTGTTCGACAGCAGCTGTTCGGACAGTTCGACCGAGCGTGTGCGCAGCATTTGTTGCTGGGTTCTCACCTCGGTAATGTCGGTATAAACCGTCACCCAGCCGCCCTGCGGCAGCGGAAACCCTTCGACCGAGACCCAGCGGCCGTTCGAGCGCAGCCGTTCCATGTAATGCGGCGCAAAAGCCTGGGCTGTGCGCACACGCTGGCGAACCGCCTCGTCCTCGTCGTCCACCGGGCCATATTCGCCCCGCTGCACGAGAAGGCGGATCGTTTTTTCGAAGCTCACGCCCGGCGTGACATAGGCATCCGGCAGATCGAACATCACCTGATAGCGGCGATTGCAGACCGCAAGTTTCAGCTCGCTGTCGAAGATCGACAACGCCTGGTTGATCAGGTTCAGCCCCGTTCGCATGAGGCCGTTATGCTCCTCCCCGGATATTGGCATCCGAACTCTCCCTGATCCATCGCTAGCATCCGGGATCGTGCCGGGAAAGAGCCAATGCACGGTTGTTACAATTCGTTAGGTTTTGGAAAAACTGGCGAAACGCTTCACGCTGAAGTTCTCCCCCATGAACGAAGACCGGCGCAAAGACCGGACACGCTCATGCCCGAACAAAGGGCACAAGGGGAGGACATTCATGACCGATCAAGAGCCCGTGGCGGGCCTTGTCTCCATTCCGGCCTTGATGGCACGCAATGCGCGAACGCTGCCGCATCGTGCGGCCTATCGCGAAAAGGAATTCGGGATCTGGCAGGTCTGGAGCTGGCAGGAGGCCCATGCCGAGACGCGGGCGCTTGCCATGGGTTTTCTGGCGCTTGGCCTGAAGCGCGGCGATTTCGTCGCCGTCGTCGGCCGCAACCGTCCCTCGCTTTATTGGTCGATCGTGGCAGCACAGATGTGCGGCGCCGTTCCGGTGCCGCTCTACCAGGATGCGGTTGCCGAAGAGGCGGAATATGTGCTCGAACATTGCAGCGCCCGCTTTGTCGTCTGCGGCGACCAGGAACAGGTCGACAAGGTGATCGAGGTGCAGGAACGCATCCAGTGCATCGACCAGGTCGTTTATGTCGACAAACGCGGCATGCGCAAATACGACCATTCGCGCATGAATGCGCTGGCCGACGTGCTGACCGAAGGCAAGGCGGCACATCATCGTTTCGAGGCGGAACTCGATGCCCGCATCGCCGCCATCACCTATGACGATCCTTGCGTGATGCTCTATACCTCGGGCACGACCGGCAAACCGAAGGGTGTCGTCCTCTCCAATCGCAACATCATCGAAACCTCGCGCAATACCTGCGATTTCGACCGGCTGACCTCGTCGGAGGAAATCCTCGCTTATCTGCCGATGGCCTGGGTGGGCGACTTCATCTTTTCGATGGGCCAGGCGATGTGGGCGGGTTTCTGCGTCAACTGCCCGGAAAGCGCCGCCACCATGATGACGGACCTCAGGGAAATCGGCCCGAGCTATTTCTTCGCACCGCCGCGGGTTTTCGAAGGTCAGCTGACCAATGTGATGATCCGCATGGAGGATGCCGCACCCTTCAAACAGTGGCTGTTTCGCACCTTCATGGCGCATGCGCGCAAAGTGGGCCCGGCAATGCTCGACGGCAGGCCGGTTTCCTTCACGGACCGTCTGCTTTACCGGCTGGGCGATCTCATGGTCTACGGACCGCTGAAGAACACGCTCGGTTACAGCCGCATCCGCGTCGGTTACACGGCGGGCGAGGCGATCGGCCCGGAGATTTTCGATTTCTACCGCGCGCTCGGCATTAACCTCAAACAACTCTACGGCCAGACGGAAGCCAGCGTCTTCATCACCCAGCAGCCCGATGGCGAGGTGCGTTCCGATACCGTCGGTGTGCCGTCGCCGGGTGTCGAGGTGAAGATTGCCGAGACCGGCGAGGTCTTCTACCGCAGCCCCGGCACCTTCGTCGAATATTTCAAGAACCCGGACAGCACCGCCTCCACCAAGGATCCGGAAGGCTGGGTCGCAACCGGCGACGCCGGTTTCTTCGAGCCGCAGACGGGGCATCTGCGCATCATCGACCGCGCCAAGGATGTCGGCCGCATGGCGGATGGCAGCCTGTTTGCCCCGAAATATGTCGAGAACAAGCTGAAATTCTATCCCAATATCCTGGAGGCTGTGGTGTTCGGCGCCGGGCGCGACCGCTGCTGCGCCTTCATCAACATTGATCTTACGGCGGTCGGCAACTGGGCGGAACGCAACAATATCGCCTATTCAAGCTACCAGGAACTCGCCGGTCACCCGCAGGTCTACGAGATGATCCGCGGCCATGTGGAGGAGGTGAACCGCTCGGTCGCCGCCGACAGCATGCTCGCCGGCTGCCGGATCCACCGTTTCCTGATCCTGCACAAGGAGCTGGATGCCGATGACGGCGAACTGACCCGCACCCGCAAGGTTCGCCGCAACATCATCGCCGACAAATATGCCGATCTGATCGCCGCCCTCTACGATGGCTCGACGGTGATCAGCACCGAGACGGAAGTCACCTATGAGGATGGCCGCAAGGGCGTGCTGAAGGCAACGCTGAAGATTGCCGATGCCGCAACCCTCGCCACCGTCGAGCGGAGGGCGGCCGCATGAACGCGCAGATCCCGCTTTCGAGCTACACCATGACGGCGGACGGCCGGAAGATCGGCGCCGTCCTGATGGAAATGAAGAACATCACGCTGCGCTTCGGCGGCGTGAAGGCCATCACCGATATCAGCTTTGACATCCGCGAGGGCGAAATCCGCTCGATCATCGGCCCGAACGGCGCCGGCAAGTCCTCGATGCTGAACGTGATTTCGGGCTTCTACGTGCCGCAGGAAGGCGAAGTCTGGTTTCGCGGCGCGCGCCGCCCGCAGATGAAGCCTTACGAGGTGGCGCGCCAGGGCATTGCCCGCACCTTCCAGAACATTGCTCTCTTCGACGGCATGAGCGTGCTCGACAACATCATGACCGGCCGCCTGACACTGATGAAAACCGGTCTGCTGGCGCAGTCTTTCTGGTGGGGTTCTGCCGAGCGCGAAGAGACGGCGCATCGCGAAAAGGTCGAGAAGATCATCGATTTCCTCGAAATCCAGGCGATCCGCAAGACACCGGTCGGGCGGCTTCCCTATGGTCTGAAGAAACGTGTCGAACTGGCGCGCGCGCTCGCCGCCGAACCGAAACTGCTGCTGCTCGACGAGCCGATGGCCGGCATGAATGTCGAGGAGAAGGAGGACATGTGCCGCTTCATCCTCGACGTCAACGACGAGTTCGGCACGACGATCGCGCTCATCGAGCACGACATGGGCGTCGTCATGGACCTCTCCGACCGGGTGGTGGTGATGGATTACGGCAAGAAGATTGGCGACGGCACGCCCGACGAGGTGCGCAACAACCAGGCGGTTATCGATGCCTATCTGGGGGTGTCGCATGAGTGATCATCGGTATGGCCATGTGAGCACGACAGGGAGGGCTTTCTGATGCCGGAGACTGTCTTTTACGCCCTCGAGGTGATGCTGAACGGCCTGATGGCAGGCATTATGTATGCGCTCGTCGCGCTCGGCTTTGTGCTGATCTTCAAGGCGAGCGGCATCTTCAACTATGCGCAAGGGGTGCTGGCGCTGTTTGCCGCGCTGACGCTGGTCGGCATCATGGAAGGCCAGGTGCCCTTCGCCCACCTGATCAACGCGATCTTCGGGACCAGCTTCCACACCTTCGGCTTCAAGGTGCCGGCCCTGGTCGCGATCCTGATCACCGCGGCAATCATGACGCTGCTCGCAGTTCTGGTGGAACGCTACATCCTGAAGCACCTCGTCAACCAGGAGCCGATCATCCTGTTCATGGCCACCATCGGGCTTGCCTATTTTCTCGAAGGTTTTGGCGACGTGATGTGGGGTTCCGACCTGAAATCGCTCGATGTCGGGCTTCCCAAGGGCATTGACGAGACGATCGAGAGCCTGACCAGCGACTGGTTCGGTTATGGCTTCTTCATCGACCGTCTGGATATCGTGGCGGCCATCGTCGCTGCCCTGCTGGTGGCGGCGCTGACCCTCTTCTCGCAATATTCCAAGCAGGGCCGCGCGCTGCGCGCCGTGGCGGACGATCACCAGGCGGCACTTTCGGTCGGCATCTCGTTGCGCTTCATCTGGGTGCTCGTCTGGTCGATTGCCGGCATCGTGGCGCTGGTCGCCGGCATCATGTGGGGCTCGAAATCCGGCGTGCAGTTCAGCCTGTCGCTGATCGCGCTGAAAGCCCTTCCGGTCCTGATGCTCGGCGGTTTCACCTCGATTCCCGGCGCCATCGTTGGCGGCCTGATCATCGGCATGGGCGAAAAGCTCTTCGAATTCCTGATCGGCCCGCTGGTCGGCGGCGCCACCGAAAACTGGTTCGCCTACGTGTTGGCGCTCGTCTTCCTCGTCTTCCGGCCGCAGGGCCTGTTCGGCGAACGCATCATCGAAAGGGTGTGAGATCATGCTGTACCGTGAGGCCGGTGATTTCAAGACAAGCTATGTGGCCGACAGCCAGACCTTTCCGATCAAGTTCGACCGCATCCGCTATTACATCGTGGTGGCGATTGCCTTCGGCGTGGTGCCCTTCCTGATCAATGATTACTGGGCAAACGCGGTCTTCGTGCCGTTCCTCATCTATGCGATCGCGGCGATCGGGCTCAACATCCTGACCGGTTACTGCGGCCAGGTCAGTCTCGGCACGGGCGGTTTTATGGCGGTCGGTGCCTATGCCTGCTACAAGCTGATGACGGCCATGCCGGACGTGCCCTTCGTCATCCATGTGGCTCTCGCCGGTTTCATCACCGCCGGTGTCGGCGTGTTGTTCGGCCTGCCGAGCCTCCGGATCAAGGGCTTTTATCTGGCGGTTGCGACGCTCGCCGCACAGTTCTTCCTCGTCTGGCTGTTCAACAAGGTGCCGTGGTTCTACAACTACTCGGCCTCGGGCCAGATCACCGCACCGGAACGTATGATGTTCGGCATCGCGGTCACGGGGGCAGGAACCCCGGCCTGGGCCAAATACCTCTTCTGCCTGATCATCCTCTTTGCGCTCGCCTGGCTTGCCCGCAACCTGACGCGTGGTTCCGTCGGCCGCCGCTGGATGGCGATCCGCGACATGGACATCGCCGCCGAGATCATCGGGGTGAATCCGCTCACGGCGAAACTCTCGGCCTTCGCCGTCTCGTCCTTCTATATCGGCATTGCCGGCGCGCTGTTCTTCTCGGTTTATCTCGGCGCGGTGGAAGTGGGCGAGGCCTTCGGCATTCAGAAGAGCTTCCTCGTGCTGTTCATGATCATCATCGGCGGTCTCGGCTCGATCTTTGGCAGCTTTGCCGGTGCGGCCTTCCTGGTTCTCCTGCCGGTGCTCCTGAAGAACATCCTGGTCGGCCAGTTCGGCTGGGCGACCGATCTTGCCGCCCATATCGAACTGATGATCGTCGGCGGCCTCATCATCTTTTTCCTGATCGTCGAGCCGCATGGGCTGAACCAGCTCTGGCGGGTGGCGAAGGAGAAACTGCGCCTGTGGCCATTCCCGCATTGAGCGGAGGCCGGAAGTGAATGCCGCGGCTCGAACAGTCGCGGATCGGAATGTGAATTCATCTTTGTCTGGGAGGAAATGAGATGAAGAAAGCGCTTGCAGCCCTGGCGGCCGCCACCATGCTGATGACCAGCATGCCGGCTTCCGCGGATCTGATTGTCCCCAACCTGTCCTACCGCACGGGGCCCTATGCGCCCGGCGGCATTCCTTATGCCGATGGCTTCAACGACTATTTCACCCTGCTCAACCAGCGCGATGGCGGCATTGGCGGGGAAAAGGTTGTGATCCGCGAATGCGAAACGGCCTATAACACCGAAAAGGGCGTCGAATGCTATGAGGCGACCAAGGGCGGCGGCGCGCTCGTCTATAACCCGCTGTCGACCGGCATCACCTATCAGCTGATCCCGAAGACCGCAGCCGACGGCATCCCGCTCTACACGCCGGGTTATGGCCGTACCTCGGCCGCCAATGGCAAGGTCTTCGAATGGGTGTTCAACTATCCTTCCAACTACTGGGACGCAGCGAGCGTCGCCATCCGTTACCTGCTCAACGAGAACAAGGGTGACCTGAAGGGCAAGAAGATCGCGCTCGTCTACCACAACTCGGCCTATGGCAAGGAGCCGATCCGCACCCTGACGGAACTCTCAAAGAAACACGGCTTTACCCTCGTACAGGTGCCGGTTGATCATCCGGGTCAGGAGCAGAAGAGCCAGTGGCTGCAGATCCGTCGCGAAAAACCGGATTACGTGGTGATGTGGGGCTGGGGCGTGATGAATGCCGTGGCCATCCAGGAGGCGGCCAACATCAACTATCCGATGAAGAACTTCATCGGTGTCTGGTGGTCGGGTTCGGAAAACGACGTTCTACCGGCCGGGATGGGCGCAGATGGCTACAAGTCGCTCGCCATGCACGGCACGGGCATGGACTACCCCGTCTACCAGGACATCAAGAAATACGTGATCGACGCCGGCAAGGCGAGCGGTGCTGGCGATCAGGTCGGTTCGGTTCTCTATTCGCGCGGCATGTATGCGGCGCTGGTGATCTCTGAAGCGATCCGCAAGGCACAGGCGATCTCCGGCAAGGCGGCGATTACCGCGGCCGATCTGCGCAACGGTTTCGAACAGCTGGAAATCACCGAGGCGCGCATGGCCGAGCTTGGCCTGCCGAAATTCGGCCAGCCCTTCAAGGCCACCTGCGCCGATCACGGCGGACCGGGTGCGGCCCTGATCCAACAATGGGATGCCAAGGCGAAGAAATGGAGCCTCGTCACCGATTTCATCGCGCCGGATGACGACGTGCTGACGCCGCTGATCATGGAGGATTCCGCGGCTTACGCGAAGGAAAATAACATCGCCGAACGCTGCAAGTAAGCCGCACATGAGCCTTCGGCTGCCCCGGATGATCCGCCGGGGCAGCCCCAAAAACCTCTCGCCGGGACGATACCCATGCTGAATGCCACAACCACCGACCAGACGCTTCTGGAGGTCAACAATATCGAGGTGATCTACAACCACGTCATCCTCGTGCTGAAGGGCGTCAGCCTGTCCGTGCCCAAGCGCGGCATCACGGCGCTGCTCGGCGGCAATGGCGCCGGCAAGACGACGACGCTGAAGGCGATCTCCAATCTCCTGAAATCCGAACGCGGCGAGGTGACCAAGGGCTCGATCGTCTATCGCGGCGACCGCGTGCAGGACCTGTCGCCGGCCGATCTCGTCAGCCGCGGCGTCATCCAGGTCATGGAAGGGCGCCACTGCTTCGAGCATTTGACAGTCGAGGAGAACCTGATGACCGGCGCCTATACGCGCCGCAGCAGCAGCGCCGAGATCCGGCGCGACCTCGACATGGTCTACACCTATTTCCCGCGGCTGAAGGAGCGGCGCAAATCGCAGGCCGGGTATACCTCCGGCGGTGAGCAGCAGATGACCGCGATCGGCCGGGCTTTGATGAGCCGGCCGGAAACCATCCTGCTCGACGAACCCAGCATGGGGCTTGCCCCGCAACTGGTCGAGCAGATCTTCGAGATCGTCAAGGCGGTCAATGAAGGGGAGGGGGTGACCTTCCTTCTCGCCGAGCAGAACACCAATGTCGCGCTCCGCTACGCCCATTACGGCTACATCCTGGAAAGCGGGCGTGTGGTGATGGACGGACCGGCCAAGGACCTGCGCGAGAACCCGGACGTCAAGGAATTTTATCTCGGCATGTCGGACAAGGGGCGCAACAGCTTCCGTGATGTCCGAAGTTATCGTCGCCGCAAACGGTGGCTGGCATGAGCGCGGCAGAGGCAAGGACATCGACCATGAGCCATTTCGATCACCTCGAAACCCGTTCGCAGGACGAGCGCGAAGCCGACCAGTTGAAAGCGCTCAACAGCCTTTTGGCCCGGCATGGGCAGGCGCCGCTGGAAGTGCTGTCGGAACTCTCCAACCTGCCGGTTCTGCGTAAGGCGGATATTTCCGAACGTCAGAAGGTCAAGCCGCCGTTCGGCAACCTGCCGGTGGGCAACATTGTTCATTATTTCCAGTCGCCAGGGCCAATCTATGAGCCGGGCGGCGTGAGCCATGACTGGTGGCGCATGGGCCGCTTCCTGCATGCGCTCGGCGTCGGTCCCGGTGATATCGTCCACAACTGCTTCGGTTATCACCTCACCCCGGCCGGCATGATCTTCGAAAACGGCGCGCGGGCCGTTGGCGCGGCTATTCTGCCGGCTGGCACCGGCCAGACGGAACTGCAAGTGCGCGCCGCCGCCGATATCGGCACCACGGTCTATGCGGGCACGCCGGATTACCTGAAGGTGATCCTAGAAAAGGCGGAGGATATGGGCGAACAGCTGAAGATCCGCCGGGCGGCGGTCTCCGGGGGTGCGCTTTTCCCGAGCCTCAGGCAATATTACGCTGAGCGCGGCATCCACTGCCTGCAGGTCTACGCAACGGCGGATCTCGGCAATATCGCCTATGAATCGCCGGCCATGGAAGGGCTTATCCTGGATGAGGGCGTCATCGTCGAGATTGTGCGGCCCGGTTCCGACCGCCCCGTGCCGGATGGCGAGGTGGGCGAGGTGGTCGTCACCTCGCTCAACCCTGATTATCCGCTGGTGCGCTTCGCCACCGGCGATCTCTCGGCCATCCTGCCCGGATCAAGCCCCTGCGGGCGCACCAACCGCCGGATCAAGGGCTGGATGGGCCGCGCCGACCAGACAACGAAGATCAAGGGCATGTTCGTACGTCCTGAACAGGTGGCGCAACTGGTTGCCCGCCACGATGAGATCGCCCGAGCCCGGGTGGTGGCGAGCCGCGAGGGCGAGATGGACGTCATGACGGTGCAGATCGAGACGCGCGCGACGAACCCGGCGCTCTACGAACAAAGCATCGTGGCGACCCTCAAGATGCGCGGTCAGGTGGAGCTTCTGCCGCCGGGTGCCTTGCCGAACGACGGCAAGGTGATTGAGGATCGCCGCAGCTATGATTGAGCCCGGCTTTCGTCGGATAAGGGAGCGGCGAAGCGTCGCCCCCCTGTTCGCCTCGCGCAGAGAGGCTTAGATCTGTCATCGGGAGATGAGGCATGGGGGCTGCGGCCCTCATGGCAGGAGGAGAAGATGATGCGGCATGACGTGGTCATTGTCGGTGCGGCAAGAACGCCGATGGGCGGGTTTCAGGGCGCTTTGGGCACCAAGACGGCGGCGGAACTCGGCGCGGTCGCGATCTCAGCGGCGTTGGAACGGGCTGGGCTCGAGACTTCCGGCGTCGACGAGGTCCTGATGGGCTGCGTTCTGCCGGCCGGTCAGGGCCAGGCGCCGGCGCGTCAGGCAGCGCTCGGTGCGGGCCTGCCGGTTTCCACACCCGCCTCCACCGTCAACAAGATGTGCGGTTCCGGCATGAAGACGGTGATGATGGCGCATGATGCGATCCTCGCCGGTCAGGCGGATGTGATGGTCGCCGGTGGCATGGAGAGCATGTCGAATGCGCCGTACCTGCTCGACCGAGCACGCGGTGGCTATCGCATGGGCCATGGCCGGGTGATCGACCACATGTTCCTGGACGGTCTGGAGGATGCCTATGACCGTGGCCGGCTGATGGGCACGTTTGCGGAGGATTGCGCCGAGGACTATCAGTTCACCCGCGAGGCGCAGGATGCCTATGCGCTGCAGTCTCTGTCGCGCGCAAAGGCCGCCATTAGCGAAGGCCGGTTCGCCGGCGAGATCGCCGCCGTTCCTGTTGCCGGCAAGGGCGGCGCCACGACTGTTTCCATTGACGAACAACCCGGCAATGCACGGCCCGACAAGATCCCGCAGCTGAAGCCGGCCTTTCGTGCGGATGGCACGGTCACGGCCGCCAATTCATCTTCGATTAGCGATGGCGCGGCGGCCCTTGTCCTGATGACCGCAGACGAGGCGGAGCGGCGGGGGCTTTCGCCGCTCGCCCGCATCATCGGCCATGCCAGTTACGCCAACGAACCGCGGCTTTTCCCGACCGCGCCCATCGGCGCCATGACAAAACTCTTCGAACGGACAGGCTGGTCGGCGGGCACGGTGGACCTGTTCGAGATCAACGAGGCCTTTGCGGTGGTGGCCATGGCCGCCATGCGCGATCTCGATCTGCCCGCCGACAAGGTCAACGTCAACGGCGGCGCCTGCGCGCTCGGCCACCCAATCGGCGCGTCTGGTGCGCGCATCCTCGTGACGCTACTGGCCGCGCTGAAGGCCCGTGGTGGCCGGCGCGGCGTGGCAAGTGTCTGCATCGGCGGCGGCGAAGCGACCGCACTTGCGCTTGAGACAATGGATTGAGCCCATGGATTTTTCACTGACCGAAGAACAGGCCGCCATCCGCGAGATGGCCGAAAATTTCGCCCGCGACGAGATCGCACCTCAGGCGCTGGAGTGGGACCAGGCAAGGCATTTCCCCGTCGATGTGATCCGTAACGCCGCGGCCCTTGGGCTCGGCGGCATCATGGTCTCGGAAGAGCATGGCGGCTCCGGTCTTGGTCGGGTCGAGGCCGTGCTGATCTATGAGGCGCTGGCAACTGGCTGCGCGGCGATTTCCGCTTATCTGTCGATCCACAACATGGTCGCCACCATGATCGATAAACATGGCAGCGCAGCGCAGAAGACAAGCTATCTGCCGCGTCTTTGCGCCGGCGAGATCCTCGCCTCCTATTGCCTGACCGAACCCGCCTGCGGCTCGGATGCCGCGGCCCTCACCACGCGTGCCGAACGCGATGGCGACGACTATCTGCTGACCGGCCAGAAGATGTTCATCTCCGGCGCCGGCGCCACCGATCTCTACGTGGTGATGGTCCGCAGCGGCGGGCCGGGGCCCAAGGGCATCTCGGCCTTCCTGGTCGAGAAGGGCGCAGACGGCCTCACTTTCGGGGCGAACGAAAAGAAGATGGGCTGGAATGCCCAGCCGACCCGTACCGTGATGCTCGACCGCGTGCGGGTGAAAGCGGATGCCATGCTCGGGCCGGAGGGCGCTGGCTTCAAGCTCGCCATGGAGGCGCTCGACGGCGGACGCACCTCGATTGCCGCCTGCTCGCTGGGTGGTGCACAATCGGCCTTCGACAAGGCAGTTGCCTATACCGCCGAACGCAAGGCCTTCGGCCAGAAGCTCAACGAGTTCCAGGCCCTGCAGTTCGCAATCGCCGAAATGGCGACCGAGCTTGAGGTGTCGCGCACCTTTCTGTGGCGGGCGGCAGCCGCGCTCGACGCAAAACTGCCGGAGGCAACGCGGCTTTGCGCCATGGCCAAAAAGCATGTGACGGATGCCGGTTTCGAGGTTGCGAACCGCGCGCTGCAATTGCACGGTGGTTACGGCTATCTGGCGGATTACGGCGTGGAGAAGATCGTCCGCGACTTGCGCGTCCACCAGATCCTGGAAGGCACGAACGAAATCATGCGCCTCATCATCGCGCGCTCGGTTCTCTCCGAGGTGTGAGCGAGGCCGGCAGAGGAGATCCCCATGAGCTATGAGACCATTTTGACCGAACGGCGCGACCGCGTCCTGCTGATCCGCCTCAACCGGCCGGAAGCGCTGAATGCGCTGAATGCCACGGTCACCCGCGAACTGATTGCCGTGACGGCGGAGGCCGATGCCGATCCGGAGATCGGCTGCCTTGTGCTGACCGGTTCGGAAAAGGCCTTTGCCGCCGGCGCCGACATCAAGGAAATGCAGGCGCTGACCTTCCAGGACGTGGCGGTGGCGGACCGGTTTGCCGAATGGTCGCTGTTTACCGGCCGCCGCAAGCCGATCATCGCAGCCGTCGCCGGTTTTGCGCTTGGCGGCGGTTGCGAACTCGCCATGATGTGCGATTTCATCCTGGCCGGCGACACCGCCAAATTCGGCCAGCCGGAAATCAAGCTCGGCACCATTCCGGGCATGGGTGGTTCGCAGCGGCTGACCCGTTTCGTCGGCAAGTCGAAGGCAATGGACATGGTGTTGACCGGTCGCATGATGGATGCGTCGGAAGCCGAGCGCTGCGGTCTCGTCAGCCGCGTTTTCCCTGCGGCCGATCTGGTTGAGGAGGCGGTGAAGGTCGCCGCCGTGATCGCCGGCATGTCGCAACCGGTCGCCGCCATGGCCAAGGAAGCCGTCAACCGCGCCTTCGAGACCACGCTTGCCGAAGGCCTGCTGCTGGAGCGCCGTCTGTTCCAGTCCACCTTCGCCTTGGAAGACCGGGCGGAAGGCATGAAGGCTTTCGTCGAGCGTCGTCCCGCCGATTTCAAGAACAGGTGAGCCATGGAGATTGCGGGGAGGAGTTTCATCGTCACCGGCGCGGCTTCCGGGCTTGGCGCCGCCACGACCGAGATGCTGGTATCAGCCGGCGCCCGGGTGGTGATCGCCGACCGGGATGAAGCGGCCGGTGCGGCAGCGGCTGCCCGGCTGGGGGAGGCGGTCCGCTTCGCTTTGACCGACGTGACGCGCGAGGAGGATGGCAAGGCGGCGGTGGCGCTTGCCGAAAGCGTCTTCGGCGGCCTGCACGGGCTCGTCAATTGCGCCGGTGTCGCGCCCGGCGAAAAGGTGTTGGGTCGCGAGGGCCCGCACCGGCTGGAAAGTTTTGCCCGCGCCGTTTCCATCAATCTGATTGGCACCTTCAACATGGCGCGTCTCGCCGCCGAAGCCATTGCAAAGTCCGCGCCGAATGCCGGCGGAGAACGGGGCATCATCATCAACACCGCCTCGATTGCCGCCTTTGACGGTCAGGTTGGCCAGGCGGCCTATGCGGCGTCCAAGGCCGGCGTTGCCGGCCTGACACTGCCGATGGCGCGCGAGCTTGCCCGTCACGGCATCCGGGTCATGACCATAGCACCCGGCATCTTTAAGACGCCGATGATGGCCGGCATGCCGCAGGAGGTGCAGGATTCGCTCGGCGCTTCCGTGCCCTTTCCGTCGCGGCTGGGAGAGCCTTCGGAATATGCAGCGCTTGTGCGCCACATCATCGAAAATGCCATGCTGAACGGGGAGGTCATCCGTCTGGATGGAGCGCTCCGCATGGCGCCAAAATGAGGAGGAACCCATGTTTCACGCCACGATGCGCTTTGATCTCGGGGAGGATGTCGCAGCGCTCCGGGAGACCGTTCACGCCTGGGCGCAGGAGAGGCTGAAACCGATCGCCGCCGAGGTGGATCGCTCCAACAGCTTTCCCAACAGTCTGTGGAAGGAAATGGGAGAGCTCGGCCTGCTCGGCATCACGGTCAGCGAGACCTATGGCGGTTCCGGCATGGGTTATCTCGCCCACACGGTGGCGGTGGAGGAACTCGCCCGCGCCTCCGCCTCGGTCAGCTTGTCCTATGGCGCCCATTCCAATCTCTGCGTCAACCAGATCAAGCTGAACGGGTCTGACGCTCAGAAGCAGAAATACCTGCCCGGACTCGTTTCTGGAGACCATGTCGGGGCGCTTGCCATGTCAGAACCCGGCGCCGGCTCGGATGTCGTGTCGATGAAGCTGAGGGCCACCAAGCGCAATGGCTATTACGTGCTGAAGGGCAACAAATACTGGATCACCAACGGCCCTGATGCCGATACGCTGGTGGTCTATGCCAAGACCGATCCGGAGGCGGGGTCCAAGGGCATCACCGCCTTCATCGTCGAAAAAAGCATGAAAGGGTTTTCCACCAGCCCGCATTTCGACAAGCTCGGCATGCGCGGTTCCAACACCGCCGAACTCATCTTCGATGATGTGGAAGTGCCGTTCGAAAACGTGCTGGGCGAAGAGGGCCGGGGTGTGCGCGTACTGATGTCGGGGCTGGATTTCGAGCGGGTCGTGCTGGCCGGCATCGGGCTCGGCATCATGGCCGCCTGCCTGGACGAGGTGATGCCCTATGTGGCGACCCGCGAGCAGTTCGGCCAGCCGGTCGGCAGTTTCCAGCTCATGCAGGGCAAGATCGCCGATATGTATGTGGCGCTGAACACGGCGCGCGCCTATGTCTACGAGGTGGCCAAGGCTTGCGACCGCGGCGAGGTGACCCGCCAGGATGCGGCGGGTGCCGTACTCTATGCCAGCGAACAGGCCATGGTGCAGGCGCATCAGGCGGTGCAGGCGCTGGGCGGCGCGGGCTTCCTCGCCGATAGCGTGGTGAGCCGCCTGTTCCGCGATGCCAAGCTGATGGAAATCGGCGCGGGAACATCCGAGATCCGCCGCATGCTGATCGGCCGGGAACTGATGGCCGCCATGGCCTGACGGTTCGCCGTCGTCCTTGCGTGCAACGGCTGGAGGAGCCGCATGAAACTGATATCCCACCATATCCCCGGCTCCGACAGCGCCAGGAAAAACCGCGCCGCGCATCTGGCCATGCTGGAGACGATCCGCACTGCGGCCACGCTGGCCACTGAGGGCGGTGGCGAAGAGGCAAAACGCCGTCATGCCGCGCGCGGAAAAATGCTGCCGCGCGAGCGCGTTGCAAACCTCATCGATCCTGGCTCGCCGTTTCTCGAAATCGGCGCCACGGCGGCGTATGACATGTATGACGGTGCGGCGCCTGCCGCCGGCATGATTGCCGGCATCGGCCGTGTCGAGGGGCAGGAGGTGATGATCGTCGCCAATGATGCGACGGTGAAGGGCGGCACCTATTACCCGATGACGGTGAAGAAACACCTGCGTGCCCAGGAGATTGCCGAGGCCTCGTATCTGCCCTGCCTGTATCTGGTGGATAGCGGCGGCGCCAATCTGCCGAACCAGGACGAGGTGTTTCCCGATCGCGATCATTTCGGCCGTATCTTCTTCAATCAGGCGCAGATGAGCGCCAAGGGCATTGCCCAGATCGCCGTCGTCATGGGCTCCTGCACGGCGGGCGGCGCTTACGTTCCGGCCATGTCGGATGTCTCGATCATCGTGCGTGACCAAGGCACGATCTTTCTGGCCGGCCCGCCGCTGGTGAAAGCGGCGACCGGAGAGGTGGTCAGCGCCGAGGATCTCGGCGGCGGCGACGTGCACACGAGGCTTTCCGGCGTGGCGGATTATCTTGCCGAGGACGATGCCCATGCACTGGCGCTCGCCCGCCGTGCCGTTTCGCATCTCAACCGGCACAAACCGCAGACGGTGCAATGGCAGGTGCCGGAAGAGCCGGCCTATGATCCCGACGAGTTGCTGGACGTGGTGCCGGCGGATCTGCGTACGCCCTATGATATCCGCGAGGTGATTGCCCGCGTGGTGGATGGCAGCCGGTTCGATGAGTTCAAGGCGCGCTTCGGCGAAACGTTGGTCTGCGGTTTCGCGCATATTATGGGCTGCCCGGTCGGCATCGTCGCCAACAACGGCGTGCTGTTTTCCGAAAGCGCGCAGAAGGGTGCGCATTTTGTCGAACTCTGCTCGCAGCGCGGCATTCCGCTTGTCTTCCTGCAGAACATCACGGGCTTTATGGTGGGCCGCAAATACGAGAACGAAGGCATTGCCCGGCACGGCGCCAAGATGGTGACGGCGGTGGCGACCACCGCGGTGCCGAAGATCACCATGCTGGTCGGCGGTTCGTTCGGCGCCGGCAATTACGGCATGGCGGGGCGTGCCTTTTCGCCGCGTTTCCTCTGGACCTGGCCGAATTCCCGAATTTCCGTGATGGGCGGCGAACAGGCGGCCGGTGTTCTCGCGACCGTCCGCCGCGAGGGGATCGAACGCAAGGGCGGCACCTGGAGCGCCGACGAGGAAGCGGACTTCAAGCGTCCGACGCTGGAGATGTTCGAGCGCCAGAGCCACCCGCTCTACGCCTCCGCCAGGTTGTGGGATGATGGCATCGTCGATCCGCGCAAGACGCGTGAGGTTCTCGCGCTGTCTTTGTCCGCCAGCCTCAACGCGCCGATCAGGGATACCCGTTTCGGCCTGTTCCGCATGTAACCGGGATCGGAGGACAAGACCATGTTTCGCAAGATCCTGATTGCCAATCGCGGCGAAATCGCCTGCCGCATCATCAAGACCGCCCGCAAACTGGGTGTCGCGACGGTCGCCGTCTATTCGGATGCCGATCGCCACGCGCTGCATGTCACCCTCGCCGATCAGGCGGTGGCGATCGGCGGTGCGGCCCCGAAGGACAGCTATCTGAAGGGCGATGCCATTATTGCCGTTGCCCTTGAGACGGGAGCCGAAGCCATTCATCCGGGCTATGGTTTTCTTTCGGAAAATCCGGATTTCGTCGATGCGGTGGAAAAGGCCGGCCTCGTCTTTATCGGCCCTTCGGCCAAGGCCATCCGCGCCATGGGGCTGAAGGATGCCGCCAAGGCGCTGATGGAAAAGGCAGGCGTGCCCGTGGTGCCCGGCTATCACGGCGACAACCAAGACGGCGGTTTTCTCGCCGAACAGGCGGGCCGCATCGGTTATCCGGTGCTGATCAAGGCAGTCGCCGGCGGCGGCGGCAAGGGCATGCGGCGTGTCGAAAACGCTGGGGAATTTGCCGATGCACTGCGGGCCGCCAAGGCCGAAGCGGCGAACGCCTTCGGCAATGAGGCGGTGCTGATCGAAAAATACGTCTCCGCCCCCCGTCACATCGAGGTGCAGGTGTTTGGCGACGGGCGCGACGCCGTGCATCTGTTCGAACGGGATTGCTCGCTGCAGCGCCGTCACCAGAAGGTGATCGAGGAAGCGCCAGCGCCGGGCATGACGGCTGCGATGCGGGAGGCCATGGGGTCGGCTGCGGTGCGGGCGGCAAAAGCCATCGGTTATTCCGGTGCGGGCACGATCGAGTTCATCCTCGATGGTTCGGAGGGGCTGCGCCCCGACCGTTTCTGGTTCATGGAGATGAACACCCGGCTGCAGGTGGAACATCCGGTGACCGAAGCCGTCACGGGTCTGGACCTGGTCGAATGGCAGTTGCTCGTGGCAAGCGGCGAGCCCCTGCCGCTGCGGCAGGAGGATATCCGCCTTATGGGGCATGCGTTTGAGGCGAGGCTTTATGCGGAAGATGTGGCAGCGGGTTTCCTGCCGGCCACCGGCAGGCTGGCGCATCTTTCCTTCCCGGAAAACTGCCGTGCCGATACCGGTGTGCAGAGCGGCGACGAGATCTCGCCCTGGTATGACCCGATGATCGCCAAGATCATCACCCACGGTCCGACACGGGATATCGCACTGTCGAAACTCGGCCGGGTGCTGGATGAAACTGAGGTGGCGGGCACCGTCACCAATCTCACCTTCCTCGCCGCCCTTGCGCGGCATAAAGGTTTTACGCGGGGCGAGGTGGATACCGGCCTGATTGGCCGCGACCTCGCGAGCCTCGTGCAAAAGCCGGAGGATGATCGGCTGGTATCTGCCATGGCCGCCGCGGCCGCTCTGCATGTCGCGGCGCTGCCCGCGCATCCGCTCACCGGCTTTTCGCTCTGGGCACCGCTCACGCAGCGCATCACGCTGGAGAAAGGCAGTGAGCGGATCGAGGTGGAGTTGATGTTGGACGGTCCGCAGACCGCCCGTCTTCGTGTGGGCGATCAGGAGTTCCGGGCCGCGCTCGATGGATGGCACTGGACATTGGCAGGAGAGGGCGGCCTAAAGGTGGTGGAAGCCGATGGCATCCATGTCTTTGCACAAGGCGCCACCGCAAGCTTCCAGCGGCACGACCCGCTGAACCGGGACGCGGCTGCGGGTATGGGCAGCGACGTGACGCTCGCCCCGATGCCAGGGCTGGTGCGCGCGCTGTTCGTGGCGGCCGGACAGGAGGTCGAAGCGGGCCAGCCGCTCTGCGTGCTGGAAGCCATGAAGATGGAACACACGCTGAAGGCCGCGCGCGCCGGGCGCGTGGCGGAGGTGTTTGTCCGCGAAGGTGTGCAGATCGCAGCCGGCGATCCGCTCGTGCAGCTCGAGCCGCAGGATTCTCCTCATGGCTGAGACTGTGGAAATCTACGAGGTCGGACCGCGCGACGGGCTGCAGAACGAAAAGCAGTTGATCGCAACGGCGGACAAGCTCGCCCTGATCGAAAAGCTCGCCGCCTGCGGTTTCAACCGTATCGAGGCCACCAGCTTCGTCAGCCCGAAATGGGTGCCGCAAATGGCCGACGCGGCAGAGGTTATGGCCGGCCTGCCGCGCCGCGCCGGTCTCGCTTACGCCGTGCTGGCCCCCAATCTGAAAGGCTACGAGGCGGCCCGTGCCGCCGGCGCCGACGAGGTGGCGATCTTCGTTTCCGCTTCGGAAGGCTTCAGCCGTGCCAATCTGAATGCCTCGATTGCCGAGAGTTTCGAGCGGCTGGCGCCGGTCGCGGAAGCGGTGCTGGCCGACGGGCTTCGCCTGCGCGGCTATGTCTCCGTCGTTACTGATTGCCCCTTTGACGGAAAGGTCGCACCCGCCCAGGTGGCCAAGGTGGCGTCCGACCTTGCCGCGCTCGGTTGCCATGAAATCTCGCTGGGCGAAACGCTTGGTCGCGGCACGCCGGAGGCCGTGCGCGATATGCTGGAGGCGGTGCTGGCGGAGATCCCGGCGGATAGACTGGCGGGCCATTTCCACGATACCGGCGGCCTGGCGCAGCAGAACATCGATGTGGCGCTCGACAAGGGTCTGCGTATCTTCGATGCGGCGATCGGCGGGCTGGGTGGCTGCCCTTATGCGCCCGGTGCGGCCGGCAACGTGGCAACGGAAGCGGTCGCCCGGCATCTGGCAAGACTGGGGTTTGGCACGGGCCTTGATTTCGACGCGCTGGATGAGGCGGCCGCCTTTGCCAAAAGCCTGAGGAGGGGAGCATGAGCGAAACGATCAAGGTCGATATCGATTCCCGCGGCATCGTTCAGCTTCGGCTGAACCGGCGGGAAAAACGCAACGCACTGTCGGCTCAGATGATCGCTGACCTGACCGCGTTTGCCGGCATGGCCGAGAGCCGTCGCGACTGGCGGGCGATCATTCTCTCCGGCGAGGGTGCTGCGTTTTGTGCGGGCGGTGATCTCGACTGGATGCGCCAGCAGATGGCGGCGGATCGCGAGACGAGGATGGCCGAGGCACGCAAGCTCGCCCATATGCTGGGGGCACTGAACAGCCTGCCGCAGCCGCTGATCGGCGCGATCCACGGCAGTGCTTTTGGCGGCGGCGTCGGCATGGCCTGCATCTGCGATCTGGTCCTTGCGACCCCCGACACCCTGTTCGGCCTGACCGAGACACGGCTCGGGCTGATCCCGGCCACGATCGGTCCCTATGTGGTGGCCCGGATGGGGGAGGGGCCGGCGCGGCGCGTCTTTATGTCCGGCAAACGGTTTGCGGCGCCGGAAGCCGTCGAACTCGGCATCGTTTCGCGGGTGGTGAACGACGGAACCCTGATGGCCGAGGCCCTGGCGGAGGCTGAACTGTACCTTGCGACGGCTCCGGGGGCGGTGGCATCTGCCAAGGCGCTCATCCGGTCCTTGTCCCGCAGCCTGAATTCTGGAAAGATCGAAGAAAGTATCATTGCGCTCGCCGATACCTGGGAACAGGATGAAGCACGGGAGGGCGTTGCGGCTTTTTTCGAAAAGCGCCGGCCCCGATGGGACAGGTCGACGTAAAAGGTCAGGCAGGGAGGACAAGGTGGCTGTGGACGAAGAGGACTTGCGGGTCCGTGTCGAGGGCCGCGTGGGCTGCATCACGTTGACGCGCGGCAAGGTTCTGAACGCCGTCAATCGCACGATCGTCGATCGGATGACGGAGGTGCTTGGCGCCTGGGCGGAGGATCCCGCCATTGCCATGGTGTTGATCGATGCCGACAGCGAAAAGGCATTTTCCGCCGGCGGTGATCTCACTGCCATGTACCACTACGGCAAGAGCGGCGATTACCAGTCAGGCAATGATTTCTGGCGCGACGAATACCGCCTGAATGCCATGATCGATCGTTTTCCAAAACCTTATGTGCCGTTCATGGACGGCATCGTGATGGGCGGCGGCGTCGGCATTTCTGCGCATGGCTCGCACCGCATCGTCACGGAGCATTCGGTGGTCGCGATGCCCGAATGCGCGATCGGCCTGATCCCGGACGTCGGCGGGAGCTACCTCCTGCGCCAGGCCCCCGGGCGGCTTGGCGAATATCTCGGCCTCACCGGCACCCGGATGAACGGCGCAGACGCAGTCTACGCCCGCTTTGCCGATCATTATGTGCCGCGGGAGCGACTTCCCGAGTTGAAGGCTCGGCTGATCGAGACGGGAGATGTCGATGCGATCGGCCATTTCGAAATCCCGGCCCCGGCCTCGGTCCTGGAAACCCGGCTCCTGGATGTCGCGCGTATCTTCTCCGGCCCGACCGTCGAAGCCATCCGCGACGTTCTGGCGGAAGAAGAGGCCGAGTGGGCGGTGAAAGCGCATGAGGCGATCGTCAAGGCGTCGCCCATCTCGCTGTTCTGCACACTCTGGGCGGTCCGGGCGGCCAAAACCCTGCCGGAAGCCCTGCGCAACGAATACCGTTTTGTCTCGCGCGTGCTGGAGCACGGGGATTTCGTCGAGGGAATCCGCGCCGTGATCATCGACAAGGACCGCAATCCGCAGTGGCGTTACACCTCTTTGGAAGCGGTACCCCAGTGTGTGCTTTGCCAGATGGTGGCCGAAACCGAGGGTGGCGATCCCGATTTCGGCTGATCAGAGAACCGGACTGTCGAGAAGACTGCCTGTGACGACATCGGCAATGCCGCGATCCGTCTGGTGCGGCCCGGCATTGCAGGCCAGGGTCGCGCCGAAGCAGGCCTTGAACACCAGATAGGGCGGCTGCCAGTCAAGGATCTCGTCCATCGCGGCGCGAACTGCCGAGAAACCACGGGCAATGTCGTCGAGCGACGCGCCCGAAACGAGACCGGAGAGCGGCAGGGGCAGGCATGCCGTAACCTTGCCCTCGAAGGCGACCGCCATGCCGCCGCCGGCTTCGATCACGGCATTCGCCGCCACGGCCATATCGTCCGGATTGCCGCCGAAAACGGTCAGGTTGTGGCTGTCATGCGAAACGGAAGTGGCGAATGCGCCGCGCCATGTTCCCCAGCCGCGGAGGAACCCGACCCGGGGCCGGCTGTCGGCACGCCCATGCCGATGGGCAACCGCAATCAGCGTCGTCTCTTGCGGCGGCACGACGAAACCGTCTTCGACCGAGGCTTCCGTCTCGCCCCATTGCGTGAAGCGCGGGCGGTCGATGGTGGCGATCCGAACCCGTGTCCCCGTGGCCGGTACCCGGAAGTCATCGGCCGACAGCGGGGCGATTTTCATCGACCCGGTGAGCGCGGATGTGTCAGTCTCCGTCAAAGGTTGCAGCAATACGCCATCCCTCGCGATCGGTTCGCCGTTGACGATCACCAGTGCTGCGTCGAACTCGGTCAGATCGGAGAAGATGACAAGATCGGCACGCCGGCCGACCGCCACCAGGCCAAGATCGTCACGGCCCAGCCGGCGCGCGGCGTTCAGGGTCGCCGCCTGCAGCGCCCACACGGGGTTCAAGCCGTAGCGCACCAGCCGGCGCACCACATCATCCAGACCGCCACCGGCGAGGAGGTCATCGGGAAACACGTCGTCGGTGCACAGCGTCACCGTCTGCGGCAGGTGGCCGAGCCGGTTCAGTGCCTCGACGAAGTCCGGCAGCAGATGATCGTGCGAGCCGCGCAGCTCGATGGTCAGTCCGGCGCGCAGCTTGTCGAGAAGATCCTCGCCGGAGATCAGTTCGTGGTCGGAGGTGATGCCTGCCGCCATGAAGGCGGCCAGCCTGTCGCCCGCCAATCCGCGCGCATGGCCGCAGACGAGCTTTTCTGCCGCGAGACCCGCCTGCAGGATGCCGCTGATGCGCGGCTCCCGGGCAATTACGCCCTGCATGGTCATGACCTCGGCAATGCCGCCGATCTCCGGCCAGGAGAGAAGCTCGGCAATCACGCTCGCGTCGAAATCGGCGCCGTTCAGTTCCAGGCCAGGTGCGGAGGGCACGCAGGAGGGCGCAAGCAGGATCATCCTGAGCGGAAGCGAACGAGCGGCTTCTGCTGCGAACCGAACGCCGTCGACGCCATGCACATTGCCGAATTCATGCGGGTCCCAGACGATGGTCGTCACCCCGCGCGAAAGCACGGCGGCGGCATAGGTCGCCGGTGTCACCATCGAACTTTCGATGTGCATATGGGTGTCGATCAGGCCGGGAGTAATGAAGCCGCCGGCCGCGTCGAAAGTCTCGGCCGCATCGGTCCGGCTACCCGGAGCATGCACGCTTGCTATTAACGGACCGACCACACCGACATCGGCCTTGCGGCATTCGCCGGTCACCATATCGACGACCGTGCCATTGATGATCAGTCGGTCGAAAGGTGTGTCGCCACGCGCAGCGGCAACAGCGCGGCTGCGCAGATCCGCGTCATGGAGATCGGCTGGCTCGGTTCGGCTGCCGGCGATCATCGGGATGCCTCTTCGCGGAGAGCCTCAAGGATGGTCGCGCGCACGGCGGTCGCATCGCAGTCGGCTGCAAATTCGGCGTTGAAGCTGCCGTGTGTCTCGCGCGTTTCCACTACAGTGCGTCCGCGGGTGAGCGTGCCGCCGCATTCGATGTCGATCCGCGCCTTCTGGAAACGGACGAGGTCGGGATAAGCAAAGGCGACGGCAGCCGCGGGATCATAGAGCGCCATCGAGGAGCGGCCACGCGATATGGCGATATCGATGAAACCGCCCAGCATGTCGGCGATCAGGCCCGCATTGCGCCCACGGGCACTGCGGATCGGCACGACGTCGGCTGGCGCTGCCAGAACTTTCCGGCAGAGGTCGAGATCCACCATGCGCAGCGGCAGCCCATGGGCAAGGCAGATGGCGACCGCTTCCGGATCGGCCAGCGCGTTGAACTCGGCGGAGGCGGTGTGGTTACCGCGGGTGAGGCCGCCGCCCATCCAGGTCAGGTCATCAATGCGGGCGGCGAGATCGGGTCGTGCCAGCATGAGCGCCGCCAGGTTGGTGAGCGGGCCGAGCGCCAGGATGCGGCGTGGTGTTTCGGTCGTTTCCAGCCAGTCGCAGAGCGCTGCAAAGGCCGGGCCATCCGACACGAATTCGGCGTGAGGCAGTGTGGAGCCAAGAGTCGGAATGCCCGTCTCACCAAGGATTGCCTCGGCCGTTTCCAGTCTGCCCATCACCGGCCGCTCGCGCCCGACATAGGTTTTGTAGCGCCAGCCGAAGGTCTGTGCCGCGCCGCCGGCATTGCGGCAGACCTGCGGAAGCGGGGTGTTGCCGAAGACCAGGGAAATGCCGTCGATCTCGAGGCCGGCATGACGGACCACCAGAATGGCCGCGATGTCATCGAAGCCCATGTCGGTGTCGATCCAGAGTCCCATGCGCGTCACCCGACCCGATGGAGAGGCGCAGCGGAGGCGACCGGCAGATCGAAGGCGACCTGTTCGCCGAGCGTATAGGCGGGGCGCGCTGCATCGACTTCGGCACGAATGGGGCCGAGCGGTGTGTCCAGAACATAACCGCGGATATTGCCGGCAAAGGAGACGCCCAGCACCGTTCCGGAGAATGGTCCTTCGCCCAGCGTCACCATGCCCGGCCGCCAGGCAAGGCCCGGAGCATTCGGGCATTCGGCGCCGAGGGCAAACTCTTTTCCATCCGCGATCAGTTTCCCGTCCCGCAGCTTGAAGATGTTCTCGAAACCGACGAAATCCGCGACGAAATCGGTGGCCGGTCGGTTGTAGATGTCCTCCGGCGTGCCGATCTGCTCGATGGCCCCATTGCGCATCACGACGATCTTGTCGGCAAGCGCGAGAGCCTCGACCTGGTCGTGCGTGACGAAGATCATCGTCATGCCGGTTTCCTTCTGCAGGCGCTGCAACTCGCTGCGCATGTCGAGCCTCAGGCGGGCGTCGAGGTTCGACAGCGGTTCGTCGAGCATCAGCAGCTTCGGCTGCACCACCATCGAACGGGCGAGCGAAACACGCTGCTGCTGGCCGCCGGAGAGATCGGTCGCTTTGCGCTCAGCAAAGGAAAGGAGCCCGACGGATTTGAGGCCCGCCTCGACCTTCTGCCGCAGCTCGTTGCCCTGCACGCCCTTCATGCGAAGCCCGAAGGCGACGTTTTCGAACACCGTCAGGTGCGGGAAAAGCGCATAGGACTGGAAGACGAGGCCGATCTCGCGCTTGTTGGCTGGCACATGGGTGATGTCGCGCCCGTCGAGAACGATCTTGCCGCCGACGGGGTTCATCAGCCCGGCAATGGCGCGCATGGTGGTGGTCTTGCCGCAGCCGGACGGACCGAGGAGAGCAAGCAGTTCGCCCTTCCTGATCGTCAGGTTGAGATCCTTGACGGCAGTCGTCTTGCCATAGGCGAGCGACAGGTTTTCGAGCGAGAGATAGGTTTGATCAGACATAGCGGGAGAACCCCAGGAAACGTTCTGCGGCAAAAACGATGCCGATGGACAGGAAGGCGAGAAGCGAGGAAAGCGCCGCAATCGACGGGTCGAACACGTTTTCCATGTAACCCAGCATGTCGATCGGCAGCGTGCGGACACCCGGACCCGACAGGAACAGCGAGACCGGCACCTGGTTGAAGCTGGTGACGAAACCGAGAATGAAGGCCGAGAGAATGCCGCCGCGGATATTCGGCAGCACGACGCGGAAGAAGGCGCCAAGACGCGACGAACCGAGGATCACGGCCGCCTCCTCGATGTCGGCGCGCAGATTGGCGAGGCTCGCCGAAACGACCCGCACCGCATAGGGCAGGATCAGCGCCGTATGCGCAACAAAGAGCGCCAGCGTCACCGACATGCCGACCGGGATCACGAAATAACGCAGAAGCGCCAGACCGACGATGATGCCCGGAACGATGATCGGCATGGAGACGAGGAAACGCACGGTTTCGGCAAATGGGAGCCGATAACGCGACATCGCGTATGAGGCAGGAATGCCGAGGATGAGGGCCGCGAGCGTGCCGCCGATCGCGAGGAACATCGAGACGCCAAAACTCTGGCGAAAGCTCTCGATGGTGAAGACCTTGATAATCCAGCGGAAGGAAAATCCCTGCGGCGGAAAGGCCAGCGTCTCGCCGGCGGAGAAAGAGGCCGCGACGATGATGAGGAACGGCCCGATGAGGAAAAGCATCATCAGGAACAGCGTGAGAGGCGTGAACAGGCGACGGATCATTTGCCGCTCCTTCTGGCACTGGCAATGCGTTTCAGCAGAATGTTGGCGGCAAAGCTCATGACGATCAGGATGAAGGCGATGACGCTGGCGGCGACGAAATTGTTGGACACGGTCACCTGCTGGTAAAGCAGGGTTTCGAGCATCAGCACCTTCGAGCCGCCGAGAATGGCGGGCGTGATATAGGCGGTCATAGACCCGGTGAAGACGAGCGTGCCGCCAATCACGAGGCCCTCCTTGGTCAGCGGCAGGATGATCTTCCAGAAGACGCTGAGCCAGCCGGCGCCGAGCACGCGTGCGGCGGGCACCACATCACGCGGCAGGTTTTCCAGGGCGGAGATGAGCGAGATGATCATCAGCGGCAGGAAGAGTTGAAGCAGGCCGATGAAGATCGCCGTTTCGGAAAACAGGATGCGGATCGGCTCGTCCGTCAGTCCGATTGCCTGCAGCGCCTGGTTGATAATGCCGGTGCGGCCGAGAATGACGATCCAGGCATAGGTGCGGGCAACCGGCGAGATCATCAGCGGCAGTACGACCAACCCGACCATGCGGCCCTTTGCGCCCGGCGGCAGCGAGACGATCGCATAGGCCGCGGCATAACCGATCACGGCCGCAACGAGGGTCACAAGTGCCGATAGCTTCAGCGTGCGCAGGAAGACGGTGCGGTTCAGCGGCTGCGAGAAGAAGTCGACATAGGCCGAGAGCGTCCACTGGTCGGCATTACGAAAGCCTTCCGACAGCAGGAGCACGACGGGAACGAGGAAGACGAGGGCCGCAAACAGCGCCGCCGGCAATGCCAGCGCCAGTCCTTCCGCGCGGTTCTGGAACATGGTGGTGCCTCAATGGGCGCAGGGGAGGGCTTTCGCACCGTCACGGGCTGCGCGGATCGGGTTTGATGGTTTGCCATCCGCAGTGCTTGCGGATGGCATGCGTGTGAAGCAGTGCAGAGGCGCAGCCTTTGCGGGACACGGTGAAGGCATTTGCGCCCGTCACCGCGTCCCCAGCCTTGGGAGGCATTCGGAAAGGGACGTCGTCCCGCTTATTGACCGACCTTGCTGTTCCATTCGGACAGCCACTTGTCGCGGTAGTCGAGGGCCACGTCAGACGGGATCAGCTTCAGGCTCTTGGCGGTGTCTGCCCCAAAGGTGATGTTGTTCGCCACTTCGTCGGAAACCTTCACCTCGGCGTTGGCCGGGCTGTCGATCAGCTTTTCGGCAAGCTTCGTCTGCACCTCGGTCGAGAGCCAGAAATCCATGAATTCAAGCGCCAGATCGCGGTTCTTCGAATTCTTGGTGACGACCATGACGTTCATGCCGCCGGTCTGGCCTTCCTTCGGAGTGGCCCAGGCGAGCGGCAGGCCGAGCTTCGTGAACGGTGCCCAGGAGAAACGGCCGACGGGTGCCGCCCAGATCTCTTCCTGCTGCATCAGCTGCACGAGCTGTGAGGACTTCACGTAGAAGGTGACGACTTTGTCTTTCTTGGCGCCCAGCGCCTCGATCGGCGTCTTCAGGTCCGGTGCGTCGGTGCCAAGCGCCTGGCCCAGCATGTAGAGCGCCGGCGGGCCCTGGTTGGTGGTTACGTTCGGGAAGGCGACATGTGAAACGATGTCGTCCTTCAAGAGATCGCCCCAGGAATCGATCTTCATCTTGTCGGTGCGGTAGACGATCGAGGTGGCGTAGAAGGTGTAACCGACGCTCATGCCGTCGCCGTTCGGATCCTTGGCGATGTCATAGAGCTTGTTGAAGCTGGAGAGCTTGGCGGTATCGACCTTGTCGATCAGACCCTTGCGGGAGGCGGCCAGCGCGTCTGCCATGGAGACGACGGCCATGTCGACGACGGGGCTTGCCTTGTGCTCTTCCATCTTGGCGAGCCGCTCGACGCTGTTGCCGGTCTCGACCACCAGCTTGCAGCCGCACTTCTTTTCGAAGGGTTCGTAGACGATCGTCTTGAACTCGTCCTGGGCAAAGGCATAGACGGAGATCGTCAGCGTCTTGTCCTCAGCCTGCGCAACGCCACTCGCCAGCATGAGGACGGAGGCGGTGGTCAGCAGTGTCTTTTTCATCGGTGTTCTCCTTCTGGAAGCAGATCCATCTTTTGCGGGGTCAACGCTCTGCGTCCGGAGGTCTGACGGACGACAAGCGCCATCGGCACGCTTTTTTGCTCCGCGGTGACAAGCGTGCCTGATGTCGTCCGCAGTTGTTCGGGTAAAGCTTTGGTCTCGGTCTCGATTGCACGGGAAAGCGCCGCGATCGCGATCTCGGCAATCGTGCCCATGTCCATGCGTACGGTGGTGAGGCTCGGCGTGATGACCGAGGAAAACACGAGGTCGTCGAAACCGGTGACGCTCACCTGTTCGGGTACGGCGATGCCGGCACCCTGCAACTCGGTCAGTGCGCGCAGCGCGTGAAGGTCGGAGACGGCACAGAAGGCGGTAAAACCCTCGGCCACCTTGTCCTTCAGCCCCAATGGGGCGCCTTTGCCCTTGTTCTTCTCATGGTTTTCGATCCACAGCACCTCCGCGCGGCCATTGGCCGGCAGGCGGGATTTCATGCCGCCGATGCGGTCGTTCTGGACGTTCGAATCCGGGTTGTTGCCGATCAAGAGAAATGAGCGGTGGCCAAGTTCTGCCAGATGATCGACGACCGCTTGGCCACCTTGCCAATGGTCTGCGGAAACCGTGTTTCCGGGTGTAGACGGGCTGTCGATCACGGCGACCGGTCTGCCGATGTCGGCGACGCGGGTGCCGCGCCGCGGGACGACCACGATGCCATCCACCGAACGTTCGATCAGCCGGTTGATGGCGGCGGTCTGCGCGGCGATGTCGCCATGCGAGTCGGCGATCAGCACGCCGTAACCGGCCTTTGAGGCTGCCTGTTCGATCGCCTGGGCAATCTGCGGGAAAAGCGGATTGGCGATGTTCGGCAGAACGAGACCCAGAACCTGGGTGCGCCCGGTGCGCAGCGCGCGGCCCGTCATGCTTGGCGTATAGCCGAGCGAAGCGGCCGTCGCGCGGATCTTGTCCGCCAGTTCCGCCGAAACCCGGCCTTTTCCGGCCAGCGCATTCGACACCGTCGCCGATGACACGCCGAGCAGCGTGGCGATCTCGTTGAGGCTGGAGCCGGGGCGGCTGACGGACATGGGCGGCCTTGTTGATTAATCGATTAAGCAATCTGGTAACGCATCACTGCTCACTTGTCGAGGGGGTGTGATGCAAATTGCACAATCTCTGTGCTCGCTCAGTCTTTGAGCACAGGAGGTGGTGTGTTTCCCCTACGTAAAGTTGAGTTCAAGTAAAACCGGCTGAACAATCCCTCTTTGACGTCAATATGCGTCGGTGCATTAGAACATACGTAACCAGTGGCGCCTAATATTCGGCATCATGGATAGGTCTCGCAGGGTGTCGACGGTTCGAAACCGGTGGAGTGAAGGGACGTTGAGTATGGATGCAAGTATTTCGTCTACGGACGAGAGGGGCCGCCCCCCGGATGCTTCATCCGCGCAGCCGCAGCCGCAGGCGCTTCCGCCGCGACAGGTGTATGATGCGCGGCTGCAGACCGCGCTTCTGCGCATCGCCTACAAGAACACCACCGCCAGTGTTTTCGTCCACCTGTTTGCCTCGCTCGGAGCGGCCTATCTCGCCTGGCCGATTGTGGAGGTCCAAGCCCTCCTGATCCTGTGGCTGTCGGCACAGCTTGTTCTGTGTGCTGCACGGCTTGCCCAGGTCGCACGCAGCCGGCCGATCTTCCGCGCAAGCGCGGTCCTGCCGCTGCATGTCATCCGGCGATTGCGGATTTACAATGGGGCCGGCCAGCTGATTGTCTGCCTGGTCTGGGCAAGCTTCACCTTCTGGGCGGTGATCCATGGAACGGATACAATTCGCCACACTGGTCTGATCATCATTTCGGCGCTGGCCGCCGGTGCCACGGGCACGCTTGCGGCGGAAATCCTGGTGGGCCGCCTCTATATCAGTGGCATGCTGTTGCAGGGGTCGGTGGCCCTGATGCTGACGACGCGGCCCGATCCGGTGATTGCGCTGCTCGGCGTCGTCTTCACCCTTGCCATGCTGGTCGTCCATCGCAACAATCACCAGGTTCTCGCAAAGTCGCTGATGCTGCGTTTTGCCAATCAGGATCTGGTCCTCAACCTCCAGGCGGAACAGCAGGCGCTTGCGGAGCTCAATGCCACTCTGGAAGCGCGGGTCAGCCAGCGCACGACGGAGCTGAAGACGCTGGCCGAACACGATGCGCTGACCGATGTCTTGAACCGCACCGGCCTGCTGCGCTGGTGCGAACAGCGCAAGGATCAGCTGGGCCATGACGACGCCTTCGCGGCGATCTTCATCGATCTCGACCGCTTCAAGCAGATCAATGACGGGCTTGGGCATACGTTCGGCGACCGCGTTCTGGCCGAGACCGCCGGTAGGCTCTCTGACGGTGTCGCGCCCGACGCAGCCCTTTGCCGCTGGGGCGGCGATGAATTCGTCATCGTGCTGAGCGGACCCCAGGATAGCTTGCACGACAAAACGATCGCGCTCGCAGAACACATCCGCAGCCTCGTCGAGCAGCCGATGGAAATTGCCGGCCACGACCTGAGCATCAGTTTCAGCGCGGGTATCGCCTTTGCGATCCGAACTGACGACGATATCAGCGAAGCGATCCATTGTGCGGATCTGGCCGCCGGGGCCGCCAAACGCAAGGGCCGCGGCGTGACCGAAAGCTACAATTGCGCGCTGCTGACCGAGCAGGAGCGCAATCTCACCATCGCCCAGTCGTTCAAGAGCGCCCTCGAACGCCGCGAGTTTACCGTCGCATTCCAGCCGATCGTCAAGGCGGGTTCCCACCGGGTGGAATGTTATGAGGCTCTCTGTCGCTGGGTCAGCCCCAAGCTCGGCCGTGTCAGCCCGGACGAATTCATCGCTGTTGCGGAAGAAACGGGCGACATCGTCAAGCTTGGCGCCTTCGTCCTCAACGAGGCGCTGGCCCGGCTCGCGTCCGAGGACCTGTTGCGCCATGGGGTGAAGGTTGCCGTCAACGTTTCCGTCCGCCAGCTGGTCGCGCCGGGTTTCGTCGAGCAGGTCCGGTCCGCCCTCTCGGCCCAAAGGGTGCCACCGCGTTCTCTGGTGCTGGAAGTGACGGAATCCGTCTTCGACCCGCGCAACAGAACGGTGATCCTGACCGTTCTCACGGCATTGAAAGGGCTTGGCATCGAGATCCATGTGGATGATTTCGGCACGGGTTATTCGTCGCTCTCTCGACTGCACGAGATGCCGATCAGCGCGTTGAAGATCGACAAGTCCTTTGTTCAGGCGCTCGACACCCATGGGCGGGCAATCATCAGCGGCACCACGGTGATTGCACGGGATCTCGGCATCGAGATCATTGCGGAAGGTGTCGAGACGGAACGACAGGCCGCACAATTGGAGGAGTTGGGGATCAACTCCCTGCAGGGGTATCTGTTTGGCAAACCGAGCGCCGATATCGGCCAACCGCTCGACGACGCGCCGCAGGCAAAAGCGGGATGAAGACCGCCTTCGTCCAGACCGCCTAGCCAACCGCACCAAGCTCGGCACGGTGCCGCTGCATCATGAGGAAGCGCCGGTAGTCCCGCTCGTAATGAGGCCGGGCTTCGAGATTGGGCGAAAGCTGCACGCAACCCTGATCCATAGCCTTTGCCGCCGTTAGAAGATCGGGATGAAGACCGGCACCGGTTGCCGCCGCAATCGCGGTTCCGAGCAGAACCGCATCGCGGGCCGTCGGAAGCCGGACCGGCAGGCCGGTCACGTCGGCATATAGCTCCACCAGAAGCGGGTTGCGCACATGGCCGCCCGCCGCATGCAGGGTGCGGATTGGGTAGCCGCTCGCCTGCATCGTTTCAAGAATCTGCCGGATGCCAAGAGCTAGCGCCACGCAGGCGCGCCAGTAAAGGCGGCAGAGGCCGTCGAACGAGGTGTCGAGCGTGAGACCCGCGATCGTGCCCGTTGCGCGCGGATCGGCAAGCGGGGCGCGGTTGCCGTGAAAATCCGGCAGGATGTTCAGCCCTTCCCCCAGCGTGTAGGGCGCGTCCTTGCGCAGCATGCCGATGCGCTCGATGATGCGTTGGTGAAGCGCCGGGAGCGGTTCGCCGCCTGCCGCATGCATACGAACCACATGGTCGAGCAGCGCACCTGCAGCGGACTGGCTGCCCTCGACCAGCCAGACATCCGGCAGAAGCGCGCCGGAAAAGGGCCCCCAGAGGCTTCTCGCAATAATGGGGGCGGACGAAAGCGCCACGATGCAGCCCGATGTGCCGCCGATAAGCGCGAGATCGCCGGATTGACCCGCATCCCCAACGGTTGCGCCGAGTGCCCCCAGCGCGCCGGCATAGGCATCGATGATGCCCGGCGAGACGATGCAGTCTTCCGTCAGACCGAGATCGTCGGCCGCTCTTTTCGTCAGCCGCCCGAGATGCGCGCCGACCGGCAGCGAAGCGGTCGGCAAACCTGCCCGTTCGAGAAGGTCGTCAAGGCCGGCTGCGGTCAGGAAATCCTGCCGCCAGCCGTCGTCCTCATGCGCCAGGTAGTTCCACTTGGCCGTCAGCGTCGATCGTGAGCGCGCGGGAGATCCGGTCGCGCGCCAGGTCATGAAGTCCGCAAGGTCGAAAGCATGGCCCATCACCTGCCAGAGATCGGGCCTGTGCCGCTTGAGCCACATGAGTTTCGGCATCTGCATTTCCGGCGAGACGCTGCCGCCGCAGAAGTCGAGGACGGGATGTCCGGTGGCGTTCAGCGCTTCCGCCTCGTCCACGGCCCGGTGATCGAGCCACACCATGGTGTCGAAGCGCGCGTCGCCGGCCATGCCAAGCGTCAGCGGCTGCCCTTCTCGGTCACGCAGTACGATTGAGCAGGTTGCGTCGAAGCCAAGGCCGGCTACCTCCTCCGGCCGGGCTTTCGCCTCTGCCATGGCCGCCTTCACCGCATGGCAGGTGGCCCGCCAGATGTTTTCGGAATCGTGCTCGGCAACCACATCGCCATCGCGGCGCATGAGGATCGGCTGACTGTCCTTGGCGAGCAGTTCTCCCTCGGCGGTGAAGACGCCTGCGCGTGCGCTGGCCGTTCCCACATCGACCGCCACCACAAGCTTGCGCATCAGGTCCGTCTTCCCATCCTGTCGAATCCTGCCGCGCCTCCGCGTCGACCGGCGCTCATGGCGCCGGAAGAGACGAGCGGGCAGCCGGTTCCCTGCTGTATTTTTGAATAAGGTGGAGCAAATCGGACATCGCGTCAAACGTAACGTCAGGAGAAAGTGCCGCAACCTCCCGGCGGTATTCCGCCCGGTCTGCATGCGAACCGCCGGTAAAGGCGAAAACGGTCATGCCCGCACGTTTGGCTGCCAGGATGCCGGCCGGGCTGTCCTCGATGACGATGCAGTCGACCGGCTCAGTCTGCATCACTTGCGCCGCATGCAGGAACAGATCCGGTGCTGGCTTGCCATTGTCCACCATGGTGGCGCTGAAGATATGCGGCTCGAAGAAGGCCAGCAATCCCGTCAGTCTCAGCGACAACCGGATGCGCTCCGGCTGGCTGGACGAGGCAACGCAGCGGCGAAACGGCAAGGTCGCAAGCGCATCCGCGACCCCGCTCACCGGCTGAAGCTCCGTTTCGAACCGTCGGTAGAGATCGCTGCGCATTCTCTCCAGAAAACCGGCATCGGCGGCAATGCCGAAATCGGTGTCGAGCACGCTGATCAGATTGGACAGGCTGCGGCCCAGGAATTTCCGGTAGGCTTCCGCTTCGTCAAGCTCTGCCCCATGCGCCCGTGCGACATCGATCAGCACACGGATGGACAAAGGCTCGCTGTCCACCAGAACGCCGTCGCAGTCGAAGATCACCAGAGGGTCGGGAGCCTGTTCCATCGCATCAGTCTAAACCGCCAGACGGTCGTCAAGATAGAGCTGCAAGGTCTTTGCCGTCCCCTCCGTCCACAGGCTTTGCAGCGCATGGGCAAAACGCCTGCGGAAATGCTCGGAGCCGGACACCGCGTCAAAAATTTCGTCGAAGGCAAGGAAGGCCATCGGGTCCTGCTTGGCCCTGAGGGCCGCCGCATGCAGTTTGTCGGCGCTTGCATCGTTGAAGGTGATTGCCTTGCCGCTGTCGGATGTGCCGGCGAAATAGCGGCACCAGAGCGCCGAGACAAGTGACAGGCCGATCACATCCTCGCCCCTGGCCAGCCGGTCGGCGGTGGACGGCAGGATGAATTTCGGCTGCCGGTTCGAACCGTCCTGTGCCAGCCGCGGGATCGTGTCGCCGATCTTCGGGTTGAGGAACCGGCGCTCGATCAGCTGGAAATAGTTGTCGAGATCGGTGTCCGGCACGGGTGGCACGATGGGGATGATCTCGTCCCGCTCCAGCTTGGCGAGGAAAGCCCGGATCAGCGGATGCTCCATCGCCTCATGCACGAAATGGATGTCGAGAAGGGCAGCCGGATAGGCGATCGCCGCATGGCCGCCGTTCAGGATGCGGATCTTCATCAGTTCATAGGGCGCCACATCGGGTACGAACTGAACGCCCACCCGCTCGAGCAGCGGCCGGCCGGCGGGAAAACGATCCTCCATCACCCACTGCTTGAACTCCTCGCAGAAGACCGGCCAGTTGTCCTCGATGCCGAAGTCATCCGCGAGAATGCCGATCTCGCGGCTGCCCGTCGCCGGCGTAATGCGGTCGACCATGGAGTTCGGGAAGGCAACTTCGTCGTGGATCCAGTCGGCAAAGTCCGGATCGGAGAGGCGGGCAAGGCCGCAGATGGTGTTTTCCGTCACATGCCCGTTGCCGGGAATGTTGTCGCACGACATCACCGTGAAGGGGGCAATGCCCTTCTCGCGGCGAAGCCTGAGGCCGGCGATGATGAGGCCGAAGACCGTCTTCGGATCGGACGGATTGGCCGCGTCGGCCTGGATCGCCGGATGCGTCGGATTGAAGTGGCCGTTCGCATCGATGAAATAACCGCCTTCCGTGATCGTCATCGAGACGATGCGGATTTTTGGATTGGCGAGCGCTTCGATGATCGCCGTCGTCTCGCCGACCGGCAGGATATCGATCATCGGCGCGGTGACGCGCGCGGCCGTCCGGTTGTTGTCCTGTTCCACGACGGTGGTCAGGAAATCCTGGGCGGCGAGTTTCTCACGCATCGCCTGGTCGGAAGGCAGGACGCCCGCGCCGATGATGCCCCAGTCGTGGTCGAGCCCTTCGTTGAACAGGTCGTCCAGATAAACGGCCTGGTGCGCGCGGTGAAAATTCCCGACGCCGAAATGCAGGATGCCCGCCATCAGGCGCTGCGGATCGTATTGCGGCACGGCCGCCGTTTTGGCCACATCCGAAAGGTGGGAGCGCGAGAGTTTGATCGTCATGGTCTGAGGTCCTCGGAGGGTCCAGGTCATTGAAGTGTGTCTTGGCTGGGCCGCCCCACGGGCCGCCCTACCGTTCAGGCGGCGCGGTCGCTGGTAATCGCCAGGCCGCTGTCGTCGAAGCGGTGCAGCTTGTCCTCGTCCGGTGTCAGGAACACCCGGTCGCCATGCCGGCAGGAAAACTCGCCGCCGGCCCGTGCGGTGAGCGAGCCGATGCCCTTCACCTCCACATGCAGGAAGGTATCGGAGCCGAGATGCTCGGCGACGGTGACGACGCCTTCCCAGCTGCCCGCTTCGCGCGACAGCGTCATGTGTTCCGGCCGTATGCCTACGGTCTTTGCCCCCTTCGACCGGGCAAATTCGCCCTCGATCAGGTTCATGCGCGGCGAGCCGATGAACCCCGCGACGAACAGGTTGGCGGGCCGGCGGTAAAGCTCGAGCGGCGAGCCCACCTGCTCGATGCGGCCACGGTTCAGGACCACGATCTTGTCGGCCATGGTCATGGCCTCCACTTGGTCGTGTGTCACATAGATCATCGTGGTCTTCAGCGTCTGGTGCAGTTCGCTGATTTCAAGGCGCATGTTGACGCGCAGCGCCGCGTCGAGGTTCGACAGCGGTTCGTCGAACAGGAAGGCTTTCGGCTGGCGCACAATCGCCCGGCCGATCGCCACGCGCTGTCTCTGGCCGCCCGACAACTGGCGTGGTTTGCGGTCGAGATAATCGGTGAGGTTCAGCACACGCGCCGCATCCGCCACCTTGCGGTCGATCTCCGCCCTGTCGAGGTTCGCCATCTTCAGCGGGAAGGCGATGTTGGAACGCACGCTCATATGCGGATAAAGCGCATAGGACTGGAAGACCATCGCGAGCCCGCGCTGCGCGGGCGCCGCTTCGGTCGCATCCTTGCCGTCAATGACGATCTCGCCGCCGGAGACGTCCTCCAGCCCGGCGATCAGTCGCAGCAGCGTGGATTTTCCGCAGCCGGAGGGGCCGACGAAGACAACGAATTCACCGTCGTTGATGTCGAGGTCGATCGAGGGGATGACCTTGGCTTCGCCGAAAACCTTGGAAACCTTGCGCAGGGTAATGCTGCCCATTTTCGTGTTCCTTTATAAGCCCGTTATTTCACGGCGCCGAAGGTGAGACCGCGCACCAGCTGCTTCTGGCTGAACCAGCCGAGGATCAGGATGGGGGCGATCGCCATGGTCGAGGCGGCCGAGAGTTTTGCGTAGAAAAGACCTTCCGGGCTCGAATACGAGGCGATGAAGGTGGTGAGCGGTGCGGCCCTCGAGGTCGTGAGGTTCAGCGTCCAGAAGGCCTCGTTCCAGGCGAGGATGATGTTGAGCAACAGCGTCGAGGCGATGCCGGGGATCGCCATCGGCGTCAGCACGTAGACGATCTCCTTGGCAAGCGAGGCCCCGTCCATGCGGGCTGCCTCAAGGATCTCGCCGGGGATTTCCTTGAAGTAGGTGTAGAGCATCCACACGATGATCGGCAGGTTGATGAGCGTCAGCACGATCACGAGGCCGATGCGGCTGTCGAGCAGGCCCATGTCGCGGAAAATCAGGTAGACCGGGATCAGCGCACCGACCGGCGGCATCATCTTGGTGGAGAGCATCCACATCAGGACGTCCTTGGTCCGCTTGGTCGGCGAAAAGGCCATGGCCCAGGCAGACGGAATGGCGATCAGAAGCCCGAGCAGTGTCGAACCGACCGACATGATCACCGAGTTCCAGAAATGCAGCACATAATCGGAGCGGCTCTGCACCTCTGTGTAGTTCTCCGTCGTCCAGTGGAAGAACAGGAAGACGGGCGGCGAGGCGATCGCGTCACCTTCCGATTTGAAGCTGGTGAGGAAGGTCCAGAGGATCGGGAAGAAGATCAGGAAACCGAGCGTCCAGGCGATCGCCGTCATGACGAGTTTTCGTTTTGTGGAAACCTTGCGTGCCATTGTGTCAGGCCTCCAGATTCTTGCCGATGAGGCGCACGAGGAAGATCGCGACGATATTGGCGAGGATGACCGCAACGATGCCGCCAGCCGAGGCTCCGCCGATATCGAACTGCAACAGCGCCTGCGCATAGACGAGGTAGGTGAGGTTGGTGCTCTCCGTGCCCGGCCCGCCATTGGTGGTCACCAGGATCTCGGCAAACACCGACAGCAGGAAGATCGTCTCGATCAGGATGACGACGGTGATCGCGCGGGCCATGTGCGGCAGGACAATGTAGATGAAACGCGAGACGAACCCGGCGCCATCCATTTCCGCGGCTTCCTTCTGCTCCTCGTCCAGAGACTGAAGGGCGGTCAGCATGATCAGCGTCGCAAAGGGCAACCATTGCCATGCGACGATGATGATGACCGAGAGCAGCGGAATGGTCGCGAGAAAATCGATTGGTGCAAAACCGAGGCTGCGCGCGATCCAGGCGAACAGGCCGTTCACCGGGTTCATGAACATGTTCTTCCAGACGAGCGCGGACACCGTCGGCATCACGAAGAAGGGCGCGATCACCAGGATGCGCACGATCCCCTGGCCGAACATCGGCTGGTCGAGCAGAAGCGCAAAGGCAATCCCGCCGATGACGGTGATCAGCAGGACACCGAGAACCAAGAGGAGTGTATTGCTCAGCGCCGCAAAGAAGGCCGGGTCGCTGAGAAAGAACTGGTAGTTCAGGAAACCGGTGAACTCCTCCATGCCCGGCATCAGCAGGTTGTAGCGCAGGAAGGAGAAATAGATGGTCATGCCGAGCGGCACGATCATCCAGGCAAACAGCAGGATGACGGACGGCGCCATCATCAGGCGTGCTGCCGAACGGGTGTGGGTCGTCGCCATGGAAGCCCGCCTCTTGTTCTGTTGAACTTAGTCAGAACCTCCCCCTCTGGCTGCCGCCGTCTCCCCCACAAGGGGGGAGAAACCTCGCGGCATTCACCTGCCCCAAACGGAGGAGTGCGGTGAGTGCTGCGGGTTAAGCCCCTCCCCCTTGTGGGGAGGGGTTGGGGAGGGGTCTTATCTGCAAAACCAGGATCTTTGCCGGTCCCCTCTCCCCGTTCACGGGGAGAGGGCTAGGGTGAGGGGCAAACGCCCAGAAACCTCACTTCTTCGGATAACCCGCCTTGGCCATTTCGCGTTCGGTCAGTTGCTGGGCGTTCTTCAGCGCCTGATCGACCGAAACCTGGCCGGCAAGGGCTGCGGAGAACTGCTGGCCGACCGCCGTGCCGATGCCCTGGAATTCCGGGATCGCCACGTACTGGACGCCTTCATAGGGAACCGGCTTCACCGTCGGCTTCTTCGGGTCTGCCGCGTTGATCGAGTCGAGCGTCATCTTGGCGAAGGCGGCGGCCTTCTGGTATTCCGGGTTCTGGTAAAGCGAGGTGCGCGTGCCCGGAGGAACGTTCGCCCAGCCTTCCTTTTCCGCAACGAGGTTCAGATAGTCCTTGCTGGTTGCCCAGGCGATGAACTTTTCCGCCGCTTCCACCTTCTTGGAACCGGCCGGGATGGCGAGGTTCCAAGACCACAGCCAGTTGCCGCGCTTGCCAAGCCCATTGTCCGGGGCGAGTGCAAAACCGACCTGATCGGCAACCTTGCTTTCCTTCGGATTGGTGACGAAGGAGGCGGCAACGGTCGCGTCGATCCACATGCCGCATTTGCCGGTCTGGAAGAGCGCCAGGTTTTCGTTGAAGCCGTTGGATGAAGCACCCGGAGGGCCGGCGTCCTTCATCAGCTTGACGTAGAAGTCGAGCGTGTTCTTCCATTCCGGCTGGTCGAACTGCGGTTTCCAGTTCTCGTCGAACCAGCGGGCGCCGAAGGAATTGGCGGTCGCCGTCAGGAAGGCCATGTTCTCGCCCCAGCCGGCCTTGCCGCGCAGGCAGATGCCGTAGGTTTCGGAACCCTTGTTGGTGATCTTGCGGGCCGCGTCCGCAATGAAGTCCCAGGTCGGCTTTTCCGGCATCTTCAGGCCGGCCTTGTCGAACAGATCCTTGCGGTACATCACCATCGAGCTTTCGCCGTAGAAGGGGGCGGCGTAGAGCTTGCCGTCCACCGTCAGGCCGGACCGGATCGGCGGCAGAAGGTCGTTGGCGTCGTATTTTGCGTCGCTGGTCAGCTTGTCCAGCGGTGCGAGCCAGCCCTGCTTGCCCCAGATCGGCGTCTCGTAGATGCCGATGGTCATCACGTCGTACTGGCCGCTCTTGGTGGCGATGTCGGTGGTGACGCGCTGACGCAGGACGTTTTCTTCCAGCGTCACCCATTCGAGGTCAATGCCCGGGTTCTTCGCCTTGAAGTCATCCGTCAGCTTCTGCATGCGGATCATGTCGCCGTTGTTGACGGTGGCGATGGTAAGGGTCTCGGCGGAGGCCGCGCCGGAGAACGCCAGCGCAGAGACCGCGCCGAGCAGAATGGTTTTTAATGTCATGTCTTCCTCCCAGAAGAACTTTAAAACGAGCATTCGCCTTGCTCATGGGCAATTACTCATTTTATGACAACAGATGTCAAGCGCCATTCGTCGCTGCAACGCAGCGACGGGCGCGTACATCATTGAATTTCAATAGAAAATATTTTGCTCAGGCGGAGAGCATATGCTCAGCGGTCTTCTCGTCGGTGATCAGGCCGTTGATCATGCCGCCCCGCAATGCGGCGGCCATGGAGCGTTCCTTGCGGCGGCCAAGCGCCACGCCGATCACGGTTCCCCGCTCGCGCGGCGGGATGGGCACGCTGGCCACCCGGTCATTGATCGGGTCGGCGAGAAGCTTGCCGTTCTGGTCGAACATCCAGCCGCAGATCTCGCCAACGGCGCCGCGGCTCATCAGTGCTGCCATGTCGTCCGGTGCCAGGAACCCGTCGACGCAGAGCGGCGCATCCTCGCCGAGTTCGCCGATTCCGACGAAGGTGACATCGGCGGCAGCACCCAGCGTGAGCGTGGACTGAACGATCGGCTGGCCATGCAGCAGAACGCGCTCTTCCGCCGACGAGCAGAGGACCGGAAGCGGCATCGGAAAATGCCGGGCCTTGATGGCATCCGCCATCGAGAAGATGACGTTGTAATAGGCGGCTGAGCCGTCCGGCGTGATATTGCCGGTCAGCGACACGATTCGATGCTGCGGGCACTCCATCGACGGCAACTGGTCGACCGCGGCCTTCAGGGTTCGCCCGGTCCCGATCGCCAGCACGATGGGCTCCGGCTTCTTCAGCCAGCGTTCGATTTCCGCGGCAGCGGCTTCGGCAATGCCAACCGTCGTTGATGTACCGACCGGATCGGAGGGCACGACATCGATATAACGCAGGTTGAACTTGTCGCGCAGCGCGTTGGACAGCTCAAGACAGGCGGAGATCGGATGGTCGAGCCGGACCTTGATCAGGCGTTCGGCGACGGCAAGCGAGACAAGCCGCTGGGCCGACTGGCGGGAAATGCCCATGGCGGCGGCAATTTCGTCCTGCGTCCGGCCGGCCACGTAGTAGAGCCACCCGGCCCGCGCTGCGTCATCAAGTCTTCCCTGCGAATCAGACCGTCTTGCCATGTCGTTTCCTGAATGCTGCGCCACCACGGTCGCTGACATGAATGGAATTGTGCTGTCAATTGAAGGGACTGGAAAGGCTCTTCATCAGCTTTCCGGTTCGCCGATACAATTTGCCGCCCCTGAAGTCGAAGAACCGCCCGTTCCGGCCCCTCATTCGCCGGCCAGCGAGATGCGGGGTGTGAAAGCGACGACCCTCTCAAGGGTCTTGCGGTCATCCGTCATCGCCTGCAGGGCGAGGCGCGCCGCGGTCTCACCCATCTGCCGGCGTGGCGAATAGGAGGTCGCGATGCTGAAAGGCAGGGCCTGGGCTATGTCAAGCCCGTTGAAACCGGCGATCAGGATGCGGCTTGGAACCGCGATGCCCAGTTCCATGCAGGCAAAGGCGCCGCCTGCCGCCATGTCGTCATTGGAATAATAAAGGCAGTCGATTTCCGGTTCGCGTTCCAACAGTGCCTGCGTCAGCCGTTTGCCAAGCCCGAGCGAGGAAAGCTCCGGCGCCGTCTCCTCCGCCAGGAACCGCAGCCCCGTCCGGGCAAGGCCTGCCTCAAAACCCGCCTTGCGCTTGGCGGCTCGCAGGTCGCGGCCCAGGCCGCTGCCGACATACCCGAAACGCTGCCGTCCGGAAGCGATCAGCGCGCCGGCCATCTCCTCGCCGGCCGCCGTGTGCGACAGGCCGACACTGAAATCCACCGGCTCGCCGTCAAGATCCATCACCTGGACGATCGGCACGCCGGCCTGCCGGAGGAGGCGCGTCGTGTCGTCCGGCTGATCGAGGCCGGTCACGATCATCGCGGCCGGACGCCAGGAGAGCATGTTGCGGATGATCTCACGCTCCTTGGTCGCATCGTATTCGGAAAGCCCGAAAACCGCCTGCATGCCGGTGCCTTCCAGGACCGCGCTGATGCCGGACAGGACTTCCGGAAACACCACGTTCGACATGGTCGGCACCACGACCCCGATCAGGTTCGTATGCTGCGCCGAGAGCGAGAGCGCCAGCTGGTTGCCGACATAACCAATGCGTTCGGCCGCTTCGCGCACCTTGAGGATATTGTCCTTTGACACATCCCGCGCGCCGCGCAGGGCGCGTGACGCCGTCATCTTGCTGACGCCGGCGGCGGTAGCGACTTCTTCAAGCGTGGGGCGGCGCATGGCTCTTTTATCCTGCTGGGGCATGGCGTCTTTCAACCGGTGTATCCTTCCGAGGACCAGTTGACAAACGCGGCTTCACCCTTCTACGTTACCGATACCGGTATCGATACCGGATTTTCAGCGCGGCGACCAGAGGGAGGAATGGGAGTGGCGTTACAACAATCGGCAACGGTCATCGGGCTCGGTTCGATGGGGTGGGGCGCGGCGGTCTCGCTGCTGCGCGCCGGCTTCCGTGTCAGCGGCATCGATATCCGCCCGGACGTCCTGACGCGCTTCGAAGGGGAGGGCGGCCAAGCCTTTGCCCGCGCCAAGGATGCACCCGAAAGCGATGTCGTTTTCGTCTTCGTCGTCAATTCCGATCAGGCCAAGCAGGTGCTGTTCGGCGAGGACGGAGCCGTGGCAACCGCAAGGCCCGGTACGGTCTTCCTGCTCTGCGTGACCATGGCCCCAAGCGTGACCGTCGAGATTGCCGACCGGCTCAAGGCCGCCGGCATGCAGGTCATTGACGCGCCGGTTTCCGGCGGCCACCTGAAGGCGCTCTCCGGTGAGATCACCGTGATGGGGTCGGGTCCGAGCGCTGCCTTCGAAGCCGCCGCTGCAGCACTCGATGCCGTTTCCGCCAAGGTGTTTCGCCTCGGCGAGGAGATCGGTCTCGGCTCCAAGGTCAAGATGATCAACCAGCTGCTTGCCGGCGTGCATATCGCCGCGGCCGCGGAGGCGCTGACGCTGGCGGCGAAAGCCGGGCTCGACCTGCAGACGGTGTTCGATGTGATCCGCGTCTCCGCCGGGTCCTCCTGGATGTTCGAGAACCGTGGCCCGCACATCGTTGAGGGCGATTACACACCGCGCTCTGCCGTCAACATCTTCGTCAAGGATCTCGGCATCGTCACCGACGAGGCGAAAAGGGAAGGCGGAGAAACGCCCTTGAGCGCGGCGGCACTGGCCCTGTTCAAGGAGGCGTCTGCCGCAGGCCTTGGCCTCGAAGACGATGCGGCGGTGGCAAAAATCCTGGCACAGAAAAGCGGCCTCGTGCTGCCCGGCATGGAGTAGGCAATGGGGATCGTGTTCGGCGCCATTGCCGACGATTTTACCGGCGCGACCGATCTTGCCGGGCTTCTGGCCCGCAGCGGTTATCCGGTATCGCTGCGCATTGGCCTGCCGCGCGAGGGCGAGGATTCCGGCGAAATTTCTCCCTTCGAGATCATCGCGCTCAAGTGCCGCACGAATCCCGTCGACGCCGCCGTCTCGGAAACCCGGCAGGCGCTCGCCTGGCTGCGCGGGCAGGGGGGCGAGCGCATCTACTGGAAATACTGCTCCACCTTCGACAGCACGCCAAATGGCAATATCGGCCCGGTGGCGGAAGCGCTGATGGCGGATCTCGGAACGGACCAGACCATCTATTGCCCCGCCTTTCCGGAAAATGGCCGCAGTATCTTTATGGGCCATCTTTTCGTCGGTGAACAGCCGCTCGACGAAAGCCCGATGAAGGACCATCCGCTCACCCCGATGCGCGATTCAAGCCTCGTACGGCTGCTTTCGCCACAGGTGCGCGGCAAGGTTGGTCTTGCCAACCGGCTGGTCGTTGCGCGCGGCGTCGAGGCGCTGACGGCGCGGCTTGCCGACCTCAGGCACCAGGGCGTGGCGCATGTGGTGGTTGATGCCGTGGCGGACGAAGATCTTGCCGTCATCGCCGAGGCAACACTTCACCTGCCGCTGATCACCGGCGGCAGTGCGCTTGCCATGCCGTTGCCACGCTTTCTGGCTGCTGCCGGTCTGTTGGCTGCCGCAAGCGGAGGATTTTCACTTCCCCGCGTGACGGGCGGACAGATCGTGCTCTCCGGCAGCTGCTCGGCCATGACACGCAAGCAGGTGGCGTCTTATAGCCAGGCAGCCGCGTGCTTCCGCCTCGACCCGCTGCGGCTCGCGTCGGAGGGGATTGCGGAAGCCAGCGCCTGGCTGAAGGCGCAGGCGCCGGATGCGCCAAAACTGATCTATGCCACCGCCGAACCGGAGGATGTGCGCCGCGCGCAGGAGGTGCTCGGTATCCAGCAGGCTGGCGAGGTGGTGGAACAGGCGCTGGCGGCTTTAGCGCGCCAGGCCTTCGATCTCGGCACCCGCCGGTTTGTCGTCGCCGGCGGCGAAACTTCCGGTGCAGTCACCAGCGCATTTGGCGTCAACCGGTTGTCGGTCGGGCGCGAGATTGCGCCAGGCGTGCCGTGGACCTTTGCGTCGATCGAGGGTCAGCCGGTGGCACTGGCGCTAAAGTCCGGCAATTTTGGCGGTGAAACCTTCTTCGGCGATGCCTTCCGGCAGTTGGAGGGCGCATGAGCGAAGAGGCAAGACTGCGCGAGGACATTTGCCGCATGGCGAAGTCGATCTTCGACCGAGGTCTCACAGGCGGTTCGTCCGGCAATATTTCGGCGCTTCTGTCCGATGGCCGGCTGCTGGTGACGCCCACCGGCACCTCCTTCGGCACGCTCGATCCGGCGCGTCTGTCGCTTTTCGATCGTGACGGTCGGCTGATTGGCGGCGACAAACCGACCAAGGAGATGCCGCTGCATCTCGCTTTCTACGAAACCCGGCCGGTCAAGACCGGCGCCGTCGTGCACCTGCATTCCTGCCATTCGGTGGCGCTCTCCATGCTGCCGGAGGTGGATCCGGACAACATGCTGCCGCCGCTCACCGCCTATTCGATCATGAAGCTCGGCAAGGTGAAGCTTCTGCCCTATTTCATGCCCGGCGACCCGGCGACGGGGGACGCCATCCGCGGTCTCGCCGGCAAACGCTCGGCGGTCATGCTCGCCAATCATGGGCCGGTCGTGGCAGGCAAGGACCTCGAAGCGGCGGTTTATGCGGTGGAGGAGCTGGAGGAGACGGCAAAACTTGCGCTTCTCACCCATGGCCGCAGGCCGAAACTGCTGACCGAAAACCAGATCGGCGAGATCGTGCGCAGCTTTGATGTGGAGTGGGACTGAGATGACGCTGTTTTCCGCCAATCTCGGCTTTCTGTGGCAGGACCTGTCCCTGCCGGATGCTGTGCGCGCCGCCAAGGCCGCGGGTTTCGATGCGGTCGAATGCCATTGGCCCTATGCCGTGCCGGTCGATGATCTGTGCCTCGCCCTGCAGGAAACGGGTCTCGTCATGCTGGGACTCAACACCTCCCGCGGCAATCCGTCCGCCGGCGACAATGGTCTTGCGGCGATTCCGGAGCGGGTGGACGAGGCGCGCACGGCGATCCGCCAGGCGGTCGATTACGCGGTGGCGATCGGCACGCCGAACATCCATGTGATGGCCGGGAAGACGGAAGGGGAGACGGCGCATCAAACCTTTATCGAGAACCTCGATTTTGCCTGCGGGCTGGCGACCGAGCATGGAAAAACCATCCTTATCGAACCGCTCAATACGCGCGATGCGCCCGGTTATTTCCTCAACACGTCTGCGCAGGCCCTGAGCATCATCGAAGCGGTTGGCCGCAACAATCTCAAGCTGATGTTCGACTGTTACCATCTGCAGATCATGGAGGGCGATCTGACCCGCCGGCTGGAGCGGCTACTGTCCGTCATCGGCCATATCCAGATCGCCGCCGTGCCGGATCGGGGCGAGCCGGACCAGGGCGAAGTCGATTACCGTTACGTGCTGAAGGCGCTGGAAGGCCTCGGTTATGTAAAGCCGATCGGTGCCGAATACCGTCCGCGCAGCACTACGAATGCCGGCCTCGGCTGGATGGAGGTGCTGCGATGAGAGCGTCTGCCGCAATGCAGCGACGAATTGCCATTGACGCTGGGTGGAAGGCTGGTTACCAACATATCCGCTGGTCCGTCCAGCAGACCAGTTGCGAGAGGGCAATGGCTGTCGGGCGACGGACACACGGAGGATGGCGGGGCATGAAGACCGACGGCATTCTGACTGAGGTCCCGAAGCTTGGCGGATCGATCACCCGCCAGACAGCGCGTGATGCCGTGGCCGATAAGCTGACGACGCTGATTGCGACGGGCATGCTGCGGCCGGGCGACGAACTGCCCGGCGAGCGCGAACTGGCAAACGTGCTGCATGTCAGCCGCGAGACGGTCCGCGGCGCGATCCAGATCCTCGCCGCCAAGGGGTTCATCGAAGTCTCGCAAGGGAGCCGCAGCCGCGTGGCGGCGGTCGATCTCAGCCATCTGCCGATTACGATTGCCGCTCCGAGTGCCATTGACCGCTATGATCTCGAGGCCGTGCATGGCGCGCGCCTGCTCGTTGAACTGCATGTGGTTGATCAGGCCGTCGATAACGTGACGGATGAACTGCTCGCCAAGCTCGATGCACTGCTGGAGGCACAGCGGCAGGTCGGCGAAGATACGATGCGTTTCCTGATCTGCGACCGCGAATTTCATCTTGCGATCTACCGCGCCTGCGGCAACCCGCTTCTGACGGATTTTGTCGTCGATCTCTACGGCTACCTGATGGAGCAACGCCGCCACGCCATGGCGGTCCCGGGAGCCACGCAAAACAGTTATGACGACCACGTCGCGATCGTCGATGCGCTGCGTCGCCGCGATCGCCAGGCAGTGGTCGAAGCCTTCCGCGGGCATCTGACCCGCATTTACGAGACGACACGGGAGATGCGGGCAAGACCGTCGCTGGAGGAGCGGCGCACGGTGCAGAACGGACTTTGAAATACCCGCGCAGGCGGGAAAAGATGATCGGCAGGGAGGACAGCCGCAGATGCATGTATTGGTCATCGGTGCCGCCGGAATGGTGGGCCGCAAGCTGGTGGAAAAAATCGCGGCAGAGCCTGCGATCCTGGGGGGCGAGATTCACCGCCTGACGCTGGCGGATGCCTTCGAGCCTGCCGTGCCGCAAAGCCTGCAGGCGGTCTCCACCGCGCTGACCATCGATCTCGCAGCCCCCGGCACGGCGGACAAGCTGGTGGCCGGTCGGCCGGATGTCATCATTCATCTCGCCGCCATCGTCTCGGGCGAGGCGGAAGCCGATTTCGACAAAGGTTATGCCGTCAACCTCGACGGTACCCGCGCCCTCTTCGAGGCCATCCGCCAGGAAGGTCTGCGCGAACCCTATGTGCCGCGCGTCATCTTCGCCTCGTCGATTGCCGTCTTCGGCGCACCGTTCCACGAGGTGATCGGGGAGGAATTCTTCACCACCCCGCTCACCAGCTACGGCACGCAGAAGGCGATTGCCGAACTGCTGCTGGCGGATTATTCGCGCCGCGGCATTTTTGATGGCGTCGGCATTCGCCTGCCCACCATCTGCATTCGTCCCGGCACGCCGAACAAAGCGGCCTCCGGCTTCTTCTCCAACATCCTGCGTGAGCCGCTCTCCGGCAAGGAAGCGGTGCTGCCGGTCAGCGAAAACGTCCGCCACTGGTTTGCCAGCCCGCGCGCGGCTGTCGGTTTCTTCGTGCATGCGGCCACCATGGATACGAACCTCATCGGCCCGCGGCGCAACCTCACCATGCCCGGACTTTCGGCGCTGGTTGGCGAAGAAATCGAGGCCTTGCGGCGTGTCGCCGGTGAGAAGGCGGTCTCGCTGATCCGCCGCCAGTCCGATCCGGTGATCGAGAAGATCGTCGCCGGCTGGCCGACGAATTTCGATGCCCGCCGTGCCGAAGGCCTCGGCTTCAAGGCGGAAAAAACCTTTGACGAGATCATCCGCATCCACATCGAAGACGAACTCGGAGGGTCGCTGAGATGACCGGTTCGACCGACAAGGCAAAAAGCGTCGCCGTCGTTACAGGCGGCGGAACCGGCGTCGGAAAGGCGATTGCGCAGGCGCTGTCTGCCGCCGGCCATCAGGTGGTGATTTCCGGCCGCCGTGCGGATGTGCTGGAGAAAGCGGCACAGGAGATCGCCGCCGCAACCGGCGGGCGGGTCGAGGCGGTGGCCGCCGATGTCGGCGATCCGGCCTCGGTCAGGGCGCTGTTCGATGCCGTGGTCGAAAAATTCGGCCGCCTGGATCTGCTCGTCAACAATGCCGGCATCAGTGCGCCGGGCGTGCCGATGGAAGAGCTGACCTTCGAACAGTGGAATGCGGTGGTCGGCGCCAATCTCACCGGCGCCTTCCTCTGCACCCAGCAGGCCTTGCGCATCATGAAGGCGCAGACCCCGCGCGGCGGGCGCATCATCAACAACGGCTCGATCTCGGCCACCACGCCGCGGCCGAATTCGGCCCCCTATACCGCGACGAAACATGCGATCACGGGTCTGACCAAATCCACCGCGCTCGATGGCCGTCCCTTCGACATCGCCTGCGGCCAGATCGATATCGGTAATGCCGGCACCGAGATGACGCAGAGGATCGCGACCGGGGTGATCCAGGCGAACGGCTCGATTGCCGCCGAGCCGACGATCGATCCGGTGCATATCGCCAATGCCGTCGTCTACATGGCCAGCCTGCCACTCGATGCGAATGTGCTGACCATGACGGTGATGGCGACCAAGATGCCCTTTGTCGGCCGCGGTTAGCGGCCGGTTTTCCGCCCGGTCCCGGCATTGCGGTGTTGAGGAGCCCGCAAGGCCAGGGAAGGGCGGGCCAACAGATTTACTGCATTGCACTCTGGGAGGAGACGCATGGCCACTGTACAATTTGCCGAGGTGAAAAAGTCCTTCGGCGCCTTTCCCGTCATCAAGGGCGTGAATATCGATATCCAGGATGGCGAGTTCGTCATTCTCGTCGGCCCGTCCGGCTGCGGAAAATCGACCCTTCTGCGCATGCTGGCGGGACTGGAAAACATCTCCGGCGGCGAAATCCGCATCGGCGGCAAGACGGTCAACCACCTGCCGCCGAAGGAACGCGACATCGCCATGGTGTTCCAGAACTATGCGCTTTATCCGCATATGACGGTTGCCAAAAACATGGCCTTTTCGTTGATGTTGGCCTCCGCCTCGCAGGCGGAGATCGACAAGCGGGTGAACTATGCGGCCGGCATCCTGGGGCTGACCAATCTTCTCGATCGTTATCCGCGGCAACTCTCCGGCGGCCAGCGCCAGCGTGTCGCCATGGGGCGTGCCATCGTGCGCGATCCGCAGGTCTTCCTGTTCGACGAACCGCTGTCGAACCTCGATGCGAAGCTGCGCGTTGCCATGCGTGCCGAGATCAAGGAACTGCATCACCGCCTGAAGACCACCACCGTCTACGTGACACACGACCAGATCGAGGCCATGACCATGGCCGACAAGATCGTCGTCATGCATGATGGCCGCGTCGAACAGGTGGGTACGCCGCTCGAACTCTACGACAATCCGAACAATCTCTTCGTTGCGGGCTTCATCGGCTCGCCGGCCATGAACATGATCAAGGGCCGCATCGATCCGGACAATCACCGGGTCTTCATAGCCGAAGACGGTAACCGCCTGCCGCTTGCCAGGGGTTTTCCGGGCGCGGTCGGCAAAGACCTGATCTATGGGCTCAGGCCCGAATACATCCGGCTGGATGGCACCGGCTATCAGGCGGAGGTCGTCGTCATAGAGCCGACCGGTTACGAGACGCAGATCGTTGTCAATTTCGGCGGCGCGGAAGTCACTTGCGTTTTCCGCGAGCGCGTCGATGTCCGCCCGGGTGAGGCGATCACCATCGCCATCGACCCGGTGAACGTCCACCTCTTCGATCAGAAGAGCGGGGAGCGGATCTCCGGGTGACGAAAAACGCAAGTGCGCCGGCGGAAGAGGAGCCGCCGGTGCACCAGCTTCAAGTGCAGTGCGTGAACCGGCATTCGCCGCTCGGGACAGCGGATGCTTCGAAGGAGGGTCCCGATTTTGGAGGAGGAAAATCATGACCATCAAGAGAAGAACATTCCTGGCCGGCACCGCCGGTCTTGTCGGCGCAAGCGGCCTCACCGGCCTTGGTCTGTCGCCGGTCCATGCGGCAGAGCCGACCTACAAGCCGGAGGCCGGCGCCAGCCTTCGCTTGCTGCGCTGGTCGCCTTTCGTGAAGGGTGACGAAGAAGCCTGGCTTGCCAACACGAAGAAGTTCACCGAAGCGACGGGCGTCGAAGTGCGTGTCGACAAGGAAAGCTGGGAGGATATCCGTCCGAAGGCTGCCGTGGCCGCAAACGTCGGCTCCGGTCCGGATCTTGTCATGTGCTGGTTCGACGATGCGCACCAGTATCCGGACAAGCTGGTCGATCTCACTGAACTCGGCACCTATCTCGACGGAAAATATGGCGGCTTTTATGACGGCGTGAAGGGTTATGCGACCCGCGAAGGCAAGTTCATTGCCATGCCGCTGACGGCGATTGGCAATGCCGTCGTCTACCGTGACAGCCACATGAAGGCCGCCGGTTTCAGCGAATTCCCGAAGGATACGGCGGGTTTCCTGGAACTTGCCAAGGCGATGAAGGCCAAGGGCACGCCGGCCGGCTTCCCGCATGGCAAGGCCGTGGGCGATGGCAACAACTACGCCCACTGGCTGCTCTGGAGCCATGGCGGCAAGATGGTGGATGAAAGCGGCAAGGTGACGATCAATTCGCCGGAAACGCTGGCCGCCATCAAATACGCCAAGGAACTCTACGCCACCTTCATTCCGGGCACCGAAAGCTGGCTCGACATCAACAACAACCGCGCGTTCCTCGCCGGCCAGGTGTCGCTGACGGCCAACGGCGTCTCGATCTACTATGCGGCGAAGAATGATCCGAAGCTGGCGGAAATCGCGGCCGACATGCGCAGCACCAACTTCCCCGTCGGCCCGGTGGGCAAGAGCATCGAACTGCACCAGACCAGTTCTCTGCTGCTCTTCAAGCATACGAAATATCCGGAAGCCGCCAAGGCCTACATCAAGTTCATGATGGAAGCCGACCAGATGAATGCCTGGATCAAGGGGTCGAGCGCCTATTGCTGCCAGCCGCTGAAGGCGTTTGCCAGCAACCCGATCTGGACGGAAAACCCGATCCACGCGCCCTATGCAAAAGCCTCCGAGACTCTGCGTCCGAACGGGTATGCCGGCCCGCTGGGTTATGCCTCTGCCGCCGTGATGGCCGATTACGTGCTCGTCGACATGTTCGCCGCCGCCGTGACCGGTGCTGCCACGCCGGAAGATGCGATGGCCCAGGCGGAAAAGCGCGCCAACCGCTACTACCGCGTCTGACATCGCCGCAATCAGGGTTGCGCGGGCAAATGCTCGCGCAACCCCTTCAGGCCCTTCATTCTTGGAGTTCGGATGTCCATGACGATGACACCCATGACGGATTCTGCCCTGCCGGAGCGGTCGCTCTGGTCCCGGCTGACCAACAACCGCGACGTGCTCGGCTTTCTGTTCATGCTGCCGGCAGCCGTCTTCCTTTTGTGTTTCCTCACCTATCCGCTCGGGCTTGGCGTCTGGCTCGGCTTTACCGATACGACGATCGGCCGCGATGGTGTGTTTGTCGGGCTGGAGAACTACGGTTTCCTGTGGAGCGATCAGGTCTTCTGGCTCTCGGTGTTCAACACCATCCTCTACACGACGGTCGCCTCGGTGGCGAAGTTCGCACTCGGCCTCTGGCTGGCGCTGCTGCTCAACCAGCATCTGCCGTTCAAGTCCTTCTTCCGCGCCATCGTGCTTCTCCCCTGGGTCGTTCCGACCGTGCTATCGGCGCTCGCCTTCTGGTGGATCTACGATTCGCAGTTTTCGATCGTCTCCTGGTCACTGATCCAGATGGGCCTGATCGATACGCCGATCAATTTCCTCGGCGACCCGAACACGGCGCGCGCCTCCGTCATCGCCGCCAATGTCTGGCGCGGTATTCCCTTCGTGGCAATCTCGCTGCTCGCCGGCCTGCAGACCATTCCGGCCTCGCTGCAGGAAGCCGCCTCGCTCGACGGCGCCACCAGCTGGCAGCGGTTCCGCTACGTGACGCTGCCGATGCTCACCCCGATCATCGCCGTCGTCATGACCTTTTCGGTGCTGTTCACCTTCACCGATTTCCAGCTGATCTACGTCCTGACCAAGGGCGGGCCGGTCAATGCCACACATCTGATGGCGACCCTTTCCTTCCAGCGCGCCATTCCCGGCGGCCAGTTGGGCGAAGGTGCCGCGATTGCCGTTGCCATGATCCCCTTCCTGCTCGCCGCAATCATGTTCTCCTTCTTCGGGCTGCAGCGCCGCAAGTGGCAGCAGGGCGGAGGGGATTGAGATGGAGACGACCATGACCTCGAAGATCAAAACCGATCCTTCCGTCCTGACCGATGACAGCCAGGGCATGTCCTATCTCAACAGCCTGCCGCGCCAGGTGGTGACGATCTACCTGCCGATGGCGGTCTTCGTCTTCGTGCTTTTGTTTCCCTTCTACTGGATGGCGATCACCGCGGTGAAGCCGAATTCCCAGCTGACGGATTACGACAACTACAGCCCGTTCTGGGTGGTGGGCGCCACGCTCGACCACATCAAGTACCTGCTGTTCGAAACCTCTTATGCGGGCTGGCTGTGGAACACGATGCTGGTGGCGGTCGCCTCGACCTTCCTGTCGCTGTTTGCCTCCGTGCTCGGCGCCTATGCCATCGAGCGTATCCGCTTCACCGGGTCTCGCTCGGTCGGCCTTCTGATCTTCCTCGCCTATCTGGTGCCGCCGTCGATCCTCTTCATTCCGCTCGCCTTCATCGTCTTCAAGATCGGCATCTATGACAGCCGCATGGCGTTGATCTTCACCTATCCGACCTTCCTCATTCCCTTCTGCACCTGGCTGCTGATGGGCTATTTCCGCTCGATCCCCTTCGAGCTTGAGGAAAGCGCGCTGGTGGATGGCGCAAGCCGGCTGCAGATTCTGACGAAGATCATCCTGCCGCTCGCGGTTCCGGGCCTGATTTCCGCCGGCATCTTTGCCTTCACGCTGTCCTGGAACGAGTTCATCTATGCGCTCACCTTCATCCAGTCGTCGGAGAACAAGACCGTTCCCGTCGGCGTGCTGACCGAACTGGTGCGCGGCGACATTTTCGAATGGGGATCGCTGATGGCCGGCGCTCTCTTCGGCTCGCTGCCGGTGGTCATCCTCTACTCGTTCTTTGTGGATTATTACGTCTCGTCGATGACGGGTGCGGTGAAGGAATAGCAATATGAATCACTATGATCTGTCGGGTCAGCACGCCGTCGTCACCGGCGGCGCGCAAGGCCTCGGTTTTGCCATGGCAAAACGGTTCGTCGAATCCGGCGCCACCGTCACCCTGTGGGACATGAATGCAGCCCTGCTGGAGGAGGCGCGTTCGGCGCTCGGCGAGGCCGCCCGCGTTGCGGCGGTCGACATCACCGATTATGCCGCCGTGGAAGCCGCTTATGCGGCAACGGTCGCCGAGAGCGGGCCGGTGTCGATCCTTGTCAACTCTGCGGGCATTGCGGGGCCGGCCGCACCGCTCGACACCTATGACATCGCCATGTTCCGCCAGATCATCGACATCAACCTGATCGGTACCTTCCATGTGAACCGCGTGGTGGTGCCCGGCATGAAGGCTGAGAATTACGGCCGAATCGTCAACATCGCCTCGATCGCCGGCAAGGAAGGCAATCCGAACGCCTCCGCCTATTCGGCCTCCAAGGCGGGCGTCATCGGGCTCACCAAGTCGCTCGGCAAGGAACTGGCCGGTTTCGACATCGCCGTCAACTGCATCACGCCGGCGACCGCCCAGACCCGCATCCTCGAACAGCTGTCGCAGGAATTCATCGACTATATGCGCGGGAAAATTCCGCGCGGCCGCTTTCTGAAGGTGGAGGAGGCCGCCTCCATGGTCGCCTGGCTCGTTTCGGCAGAAAACAGTTTTACCACCGACGCCGTCTTCGATCTCTCCGGAGGACGGGCGACCTACTGATCTGGACGCCGCCGGGCGGCCGCTCTATCTGTGGTCGCCCGAAGGTCCAGTCATTGAAGAAGAAGCCATGCCGATGCCCGCCGCCGTTCACCCCGCAACCGATCGCGCGGCGCGCCTGAAGGCAGAGACCCGGCAGGTGCATGAACAGCTGGACCAGGCGATCATGGCGCTCGATCCCTTCCGCAGCCGCGATCATTATGCCCGGTTTCTGCGGATCCAGTGGGCCTTCCACGTCAGGATCGCACCGCTTTATGCCGATGAGGGCCTCGCCCGCTTGTTCCCGGATCTTGCCGCGCGTTGCCGTCTCTCGTTAATCGAGGCCGATCTGACCGACTTGGGCTTTGCAAAGCCAGAGGCGCCCGGCACCATTTCGGTCGAGCCTGCAGAAGCGCTCGGCTGGCTCTACGTGGCGGAAGGCTCCAATCTCGGCGCGGCCTTTCTGTTCAAGGCGGCGCAGAAATCGCTCGATCTTGGCGAAAGCTTCGGCGCCCGCCATCTGGCGGGCCATCCGGAAGGTAGGGCTTTGCATTGGCGTCAGTTTACTGCGGCCCTCGATGCCGCAGATCTTGCACCGACGGACGAAGAGGTGGTCGTTGACGGTGCGAAAAAGGCCTTCGCCTTCGTCCGGGTTCAGGTGGAGATGGAAGCCTCGGCCGCCGGGCTCCCGGCCACCTCTGCTCGCGGTATCTGAGTGAGCCCGATCGGTGTGAAGACATCGATCGATTGAGACAGGCCTCTCAGCGGAAAACTGCCCGCCCGTGCCACCCGGTCTTCAAAACCGCCGGAGCGCACAAAGGCTTCCGACAGCAATACCGGTTGATGCACGGTCTTTGTCAGGGCTTCCAGCCGCGAGGCGATGTTGACCGTCGGGCCGATGACGGTGAAGTCCAGCCGCTTCGTCGAGCCGATATTGCCGTACATGACGTCGCCGCAATGCACGCCGACGCCATACCCGAGCTCGGGTTGGCTGCCCGCGCGCCGCTGCGCGTTGAGCTTCGTCATCGCCCGTTCGACTTCGACGATCGCGTCGAAGGCTTCGGCCGGCGCCTTTTCGTTTTCCATCGGAAACACCGCCAAGAGCCCGTCGCCCATGAATTTCAGGATCTCACCGCCATGGCTCTCGATCGGATCGGCAAGTGCGTCAAAACACTGGTTCAGCATCTCGATCACATCGTCGCGCGGCCACAGATCCGAGATTGCGGTGAAATCGCGCACGTCGAAGATCATCACGACGGCAGAGAGCGTCACGCCGCTGCCGCGCCGCGTAGCTCCGGCGAGGATTTTTTCGCCCGCATGCGGGCCGACATAGGTCTGCAACAGGGTGCGCGCCAGTACGTTCTTGATGCGCACCTCGGTAATCAGGGACAGCAGCGGCACGAGCGATTTCAGCCCCAGCACCTCCTCGTCGGAAAAACCGTCCGGTGCATCGCTGGCAAAGGTCACGATATGGATCTTGCCGAGCGTGTGCCGCATCGGCCAGGCGATGTATTCGGAAAAACCCTCCGCGCGCAGATCGACCAGGATCGGGTAGGCTAGGGCATCCGTCGGCCCTTCAAGTTTCTCCCGCACCTCGGCCGCGCCGTTCATGATGTCATACATCGGGCTCGACCGGTACGACTGGGTGTCCTCGATGCCATGTTCGAACATTTCGATATCGGCTTCCGCCAGGCCGGATTGCCAGAGAAGCCGGGCACCCAGCCATTGCGGGTGGTTGATGCGGAAATGCAGCGAGCATCGGCCAAGCCGCACGCCATTCGCCCGCAGGCGTTCGCAGAGGTCGACCAGAATATTGTCGATATACCGCTGTTCGTGCGTCTCCTCGATCAGCCAGTGCCGGATTGCATCGAAGACCGACTGCAGAGTGTTCTCGGGCGGATATGTGCTGTCGTCCATGGTGCCTCTCCTTCGTCCCCCCCCCCCCCTTCGCGCCACCTCTCAGCTGCGCTAGCGCCTTAGATGTGTCTTCGCGCGTGTGGTTGCAATGCACCTGCGACCGGATCCTGCTCGGCTCAAGACGCCGCCCACATGGACGGCAATCGGGCGGGCGCGAAGACGGCATGTGCATAACTTTTGTGCAGCGCAAAAATTGCTCATCACTTCAGCTTGACAGTGTCGGTTTTTGCGGAAAAGATGAACCAATATTCACATTGGTTCGCTTATGGTTCCTGACGCCACCCACCCGGACAATGCCAATTACGCGCTCGAAAAGCTGCGCGAGATGCTGCGCAAGGGCGGCTTCGGCGCCGATGGCAAGCTGCCGACGGAGCGGGAGCTGGCCGAGCGTCTCGGTGTCGGTCGTCGTGCCGTTCGCCGGGCGCTGGAAGTTCTGGAGGCCGAGGGCGAAGTCTGGCGCCGGCAGGGTGCTGGAACCTTTCTGGGGCAGCGTCCCGGCGGCCTTGCGGCTGATGTTGGCGCGATTGTTGCCGGCACGGATTTTATGGAAATCATGGAGGTGCGCCTTCGCATCGAGCCGCAGCTCGCGCAGCTTGCCGCTCTGCGGGCCAAGCCGTCTGAATTGGTTCGCATGCGCGAGCTGGCCCGCAAGATTCGCGAGAGTGTCGATGCGGATGCACGCGAATTGTGGGATGGCGCGTTGCACCGCCAGATCGCCCAGAGTGCCCGCAACCAGCTGTTTCTTACCATTTTCGATGTCATCAACCATGTGCGGCAGGACGAGGCCTGGCAGGCGATCCGCGAACGCGCACGAAGCGGCAACGGCGTTTCCGTCGCTTACGCCCAGCATGAAGACATCATCGATGCCATTGCTGCGCGCGATCCCGCACGTGCCGCCGAAGCCATGCGCCGTCACCTGCTGATGTTGCAGGAACGGCTGATCCGCGAGACCTCGCATGATGGCCCGCAGATCACAGCGATGCCGGAGGAGGACGTCCAACCGGCCTGACGATGCGGACGGGCATTCGTGCCCGTCAGGGAAAGCCGGAGGTCACAAGCCGGCACCCGTCAACGAAAACCCAAAGATCAGAGGAGAATGATCATGAACCGTTTGCTGCGCCTCACCACGGCGCTTGCCTTTGGCGCGCTCGCCGCCATGCCCGCCCTGGCGGCCGATCTGAAGATCGGCCTGCAGGATGATGCCGATGTGCTTGATCCCGCCCAGTCGCGTACCTTCGTCGGCCGTATCGTCTATACGGCCATGTGCGATAAGCTGGTCGATGTCTCGCCCGAGCTGAAGATCGTGCCGCAGCTGGCAACCGCCTGGAAATGGTCCGATGATGGGCTAAAGCTGACGATGACGTTGAGGGACGGCGTCAAGTTCCACGATGAAACCACCATGGATGCGGCAGCCGTCGTCGCGACGATCGAACGCAACATGACGATGGCGGAATCGCGCCGCAAGAGCGAATTGTCATCGGTCGAAAAAGTTGAGGCCACCGGTCCGCTGGAAGTCACCTTCACGCTGAAGAAGCCGGACGTAACGCTTCTGGCGCAGCTCTCCGACCGCGCCGGCATGATCGTCTCGCCGAAGGCCGCCAAGGAACTCGGCGCGAATTTCGGCTCGAAGCCCGTCTGCGCCGGCCCGTTCAAGTTCGTCGAACGCGTCCAGCAGGATCGCATCGTGCTTGAGAAGTTCAATGACTACTGGAACAAGGACAATGTCTTCATCGACAAGGTGACGTACCTGCCGATCCCGGATTCGACGGTGCGTCTCGCCAACCTGCGCTCCGGCGATCTCGACATGATCGAGCGGCTCGCCGCCACCGATGCGGACGCGGTGAAGTCGGATTCCAAGCTGAAATATGAAGCGGTCGTCAACATTGGTTATATGGCGCTTTACGCCAATATCGCCAACGGTCCGCGGGCGGACAACCCCTTCGGCAAGGACAAGCGCCTGCGCCAGGCCTTCTCGCTCGCCATCGACCGCGATGCGCTGAACCAGATCGTCTATGAAGGCACGGCCGTCGGCGGCAACCAGCCCTTCCCGCCGAACAGCCCGTGGTTCAACAAGGCGATCCCCGTTCCGGCGCGTGATGTCGAAAAGGCAAAGGCGCTGGTGAAGGAAGCCGGTTTTGATCGCGTGCCGGTCGAGATGCAGATCCCCAACAACCCGGTCGCCCAGCAGATGATGCAGATCGTCCAGTCGATGGTGGCCGAAGCCGGTTTCGATGTCAGCCTGAAATCGACGGAATTTGCCACTCTGCTGGATGAACAGACGCGCGGCAACTACCAGCTCAGCCGCTCCGACTGGTCCGGCCGTGTCGACCCGGATGGGAACATCCATCAGTTCATTACCTGCAAGGGCGGCATCAACGACACAAAGTACTGCAACCCGAACGTCGACAAGCTGCTCAACGAAGCGCGCGCCTCGACGGATGATGCGGTCCGCAAGCAGAAGTATGACGCGGCAAGCGTGATCCTCAACGACGACATGCCGATCATCTATCTCGGCCATCAGTCCTGGATCTGGGCGCTCAACAAGTCGGTCACCGGCTTTGTACCATCGCCGGATGGCATGATCCGCCTGGTTGGAATGAAGAAGGGCGGCTGACGCCGTCCGGGCGCCGCAGAGTTCGGCCTGCGGCGCCTCCTCGCTCAGTCCCCGAAAAGGATGGCGCAATGCCTGTATTCATCGGAAAGCGTCTGCTGGTCGCGATCCCGACGCTTTTGATCATCTCGATCTTCGTCTTTTCGCTGCAGAAGCTCTTGCCCGGCGATCCCGTGCTGGCCATGGCCGGCGAGGAGCGCGACCCTGCGGTCCTCGAAATGCTGCGGGAAAAATACCGCCTCAACGATCCGATCCCGATCCAGTACGTGAACTGGCTGGGCGGCGTGCTCAAGGGCGATCTCGGCATTTCGCTGCGCACCAATCAGCCGGTGCTGGAACTGATCGGTGAAAAGCTCCCGGTCACCATCCAGCTTGCCATCATGTCGATGATCTTCGCCTTCGTGATCGGTGTGCCGATGGGCATCCTGGCCGCGGTCAAGAAGAACACGGTGCTGGATTATGTCGCGAGCATCGTGGCGCTCTCAGGGCTCTCAGTGCCCAATTTCTGGCTCGGGATCATGTTGATCTTGCTGGTGTCGGTCAATCTTGGCTGGCTGCCGGCCTCCGGTTACGAGTCGATCTTCGTCGATCCGGTGCGCTCGCTGCAGACCATGATCATGCCGTCCTTCGTGCTCGGCACCGCCCTTGCCGCCACCTTGATGCGCCATACCCGTTCGGCGATGCTGAGCGTGCTGTCGGCGGATTATATCCGCACGGCCCGTGCCAAGGGGCTTTCTCCCCGCGAAGTCATCCTCAGCCACAGTTTCCGCAACGCGCTGCTCCCGGTCGTGACGTTGAGTGCGCTTCTGTTCGGCGAGCTTCTGGCCGGTGCGGTTCTCACCGAGCAGATCTTTACCATTCCGGGCTTCGGCAAGCTGATCGTCGATGCCGTCTTCAACCGGGATTATGCGGTGGTACAGGGCGTCGTCATGTGCACGGCGGTCGGCTTCATCCTGATGAACCTGATTGCCGATATCCTCTATGTTCTCCTCAACCCGCGTCTGAGGGCCAGCCTATGACTGTCATCGAACAGACCGCAGGCGTTGAAAAGCGCGAAAAAAGCCGCGCCTGGGGCAAGCTGAAAAAGAGCCGCAGCGCGCTCGCCGGACTTGCCATCATCCTCTTTTTTACCCTGCTGGCGGTTGCCGCGCCGATCCTGCCGATCCCGGATCCGGTGGCGACCAGCTGGTCGGCGATCCGCAAGGCGCCGTCCGCCGCCCATTGGCTGGGAACCGATGATCTCGGCCGCGACATTCTCTCGCGGATGATCTGGGGGGCGCAGGCTTCCCTGATGGCCGGCATCTTCTCCGTGGCGATCGCCATCATTATCGGCGTTCCCTTCGGCATCCTCGCCGGTTATTTCGGTGGCTGGGTGGATCTCGTCATCTCGCGCATCACCGAGGCGCTTCTCGCCATGCCCTTCCTGATCATGGCGATCGCACTGGCTGCCTTTCTGGGGCCAAGCCTCACCAATGCGATGATCGCCATCGGACTGTCCGCCATGCCGATCTTCGTGCGGCTGACGCGCGGCCAGGTGCTTGCGGTCAAACAGGAGGACTATGTCGAAGGTGCCCGCTCGGTCGGGCTCGGCCATCTCGACATCATGGTCCGCTACATCCTGCCAAATGTCACGGCACCGATCATCGTCCAGGCGACGCTGACCGTGGCGACCGCCATCATCGCGGAAGCCAGCCTCTCCTTTCTCGGCCTCGGACAGCAACCGCCGGCCGCCAGCTGGGGTTCCATGCTCAACGTGGCGAAGAATTTCCTCTCCCAGGCACCCTGGATGGCCATGTGGCCGGGTGCAGCGATCTTCCTTGTGGTGATCGGATTCAACCTTCTCGGCGACGGCCTGCGCGATGCGCTCGATCCGCGCGAACACTAGACTGATTTGACAAAGGCCTGCCCCATGACTGACTTCACCACACGTCCCGAAATTCTTGGCACTTTCGGCGTCGTCACCTCCACCCACTGGATCGCCTCTGCCGTTGGCATGAGCATCCTCGAAAAGGGCGGCAACGCCTTTGATGCAGCCGTTGCCACCGGGTTCGTTCTGCAGGTCGTGGAACCGCATCTGTGCGGTCCCGGCGGCGACATGCCGGCGATCATCTATTCGAAAAAGACCGACAAGGTGGAGGTGATCTGTGCCCAGGGGCCGGCGCCCGCCGGCGCCACCATCGAGCGCTACACCGCTGAGGGCCTGAAGCTGATCCCCGGCGACGGGCTTCTCTCCACCGTCATCCCCGGCGCCTTCGACGGCTGGATGCTGATGCTGCGCGACTACGGCACGATGTCGGTGCGCGAGGTTCTGGAACCGGCCATCTATTATGCCGAGCATGGGCATCCGGTACTGCCGCGGGTTTCTGCCACCATCAAGGGGCTCGCGGATTTCTTCGCCCGGGAATGGCCGACCTCGCACGAGACCTGGCTGCCGGGCGGCGCTGCGCCGGAACCGCATTCCAACTTCCGCAATCCGGTTCTGGCCGAAACCTGGAAACGCATCATTGCCGAGGCGGAAGCCGCCACCGGCCGCGACAACCAGGTGCAGGCTGCGCGCGATGAATTCTATCGCGGCTTTGTTGCCGAGGCGATTGACCGCTACCTCAAGACCGCAGAGGTGATGGACGCGAGCGGCCTGCGCCACAAGGGCGTGCTGACCGCCGAGGACATGGCGAACTGGAGCGCCACCATCGAGGCGCCGCAGACCTTCGACTACCACGACTGGACTGTTGCCAAGACGCCCGCCTGGGGTCAGGGGCCGGTCCTCCTGCAATCCCTGGCGCTCTTGAAGGGTTTCGATCTCGGCGCCATGGATCAGGCCGGCCCCGATTTCATCCACCATGTCGTCGAGGCGATGAAACTCGCCTATGCCGACCGCGAGGTCTATTACGGCGATCCGGAATTCGGCCAGATCCCGACCGAGATCCTGCTGTCTGAAAGCTACAATGCCGAGCGCCGCAAGCTGATCGGCGCGGACGCCTCGATGGAGCTGCGGCCCGGCACCATTCCGGGCTACGAGCGCCAGGTCGATGCGACGATGGCCATGCTTGCCGAGTTTTCCGGCAAGGGCTCCGTCTATGAGCCGACCATGGCGCATTTGACCGAAAAGAAGGGCGATACCGTCCATATCGATGTCATCGACCGCTGGGGCAACATGGTTTCGACCACGCCGTCCGGCGGCTGGCTGCAGTCCTCGCCGGTGGTGCCGGGGCTCGGCTTTGCGCTCAATTCCCGTGCGCAGATGTTCTGGCTGAAGGACGGGCTGCCGACGTCGCTCGCACCTGGAAAACGTCCGCGTACCACGCTCACGCCGTCGCTGGCGCTCTACCAGGGCCGACCCACTCTGGCCTTCGGCACGCCGGGCGGCGACCAGCAGGACCAGTGGCAGCTGCCCTTCTTCCTGCGGTATGTGCATCACGGCAAGAACCTGCAGGCGGCCATCGACGCGCCGCTGTTCCACACGACGCATTTCCCCGGGTCGTTTTATCCGCGCACGTCGGAGCCCGGCCATATCATGGTAGAAGCGAGCTTCGGCGAGGCAACCATTGCGGATCTGCGCCGCCGCGGCCATCAGGTGACGGTGGCGGACAATTGGACCGTCGGGCGCCTGACGGCAGCGCGGCGTGACGCGGACGGCCTGCTCCGGGCCGCAGCCACCCCACGCCTGATGCAGGCCTATGCGGTGGGGCGCTGATCCATGACCTGGTCCATCGTCGCCCGTGATCCCGACACCGGCCATCTGGCCATCGCAGTCGCCAGCCGGTTCTTTGCTGTCGGCTCCGCCGTTCCTTACATGCGCGGCGGCGTCGGTGCTGTTGCCACCCAGGCTTTTGTCAGTCCGCTTTATGGTGTCGATGGGCTGGTTATGCTGGGTGAGGGCAGGGCGCCGGACGAGATCATCAACGCCCTGACCGCCCGCGATGACGGCGCCGAGCAGCGGCAGATGCATCTGATCGATGCGAATGGCCGCAATGCCGCCTTCACCGGCGCCAAATGCATCGACTGGGCCGGCCATCTGATTGATGACCAGGTATCGGTCGCCGGCAATATGCTCGCCGGTCCGCAGGTTCTGGAAGAAACGCTCGCGACCTACAAAAGCCTGTTGAAAGCGCCGTTCGCAGAGCGGCTTCTGGCGGCAATGGAAGCCGGAGAAGCCGCCGGCGGCGACAAGCGCGGCAAGCAGTCGGCGGCACTCGTGATCTACCGCGACCAGGATTACGCCTGGCTCAACATTCGCGCCGATGACCACACCGACCCGCTGCAGGAACTGTGGCGGCTTTATCAGGTGGCGCAGGAGCGATACCTGCATGTCGCGGAAACCATGCCGACGCGCGCCAATCCGCATGGGCTGATCGACCGCCGCGAGATTGACAAGAAAATCGCCAGCCTGGAGGCCGAGCGCATCGCCAGCGGTCGCAAGAGTGCCTCCTTCGCCACGCCGTGGATCCCGACATGACAGATATGCCCGTCCTCTCCGTCCGCAACCTCACCACGTCCTTCCGCGCTGATGGCGGTTGGAAATCCGTCGTCCGCAACGTCTCCTTTGACGTGGCGGCCGGCGAAACGGTCGCCATCGTCGGCGAATCCGGTTCCGGTAAGAGTGTCACGTCGCTTTCGATCATGCGCCTGCTTGCCGAAGGCAGCAGCCGGATCGAGGGCGATATCCGCCTCAACGGCCGCAACCTTCTGGCGCTTTCGGAAAAGGAGATGCGGGGCGTGCGCGGCAATGAGGTCGCGATGATCTTCCAGGAGCCGATGACGAGCCTCAACCCGATCTTTACGATCGGTCGGCAGATCTCCGAGGTCCTGACCCGCCACAAGGGGATGAGCCAGTCAGAGGCGCGTGCCGAGACGATCCGCATGCTGGAGCGTGTGCGTATCCCGAATGCCGCCAGCCGCTTCGATGAATATCCGCACCAGTTTTCCGGCGGCATGCGCCAGCGCGTGATGATCGCCATGGCGCTTGCCTCGCGCCCGAAACTGCTGATCGCCGACGAACCGACCACGGCGCTCGATGTCACCATCCAGGGCCAGATCCTCGAACTCATCAAGAGCCTGCAGGAAGAGGAGAACATGGCTGTTCTCTTCATCACCCACGACATGGGCGTCGTCGCCGAAATCGCCGACCGCACCGTCGTGATGTTCCGCGGCGATGCGGTGGAGGCCGGCCTGACGGAGGAGATCTTTCATAGGGGCGCGCATCCCTATACGCGCGCACTCCTGTCGGCCGTGCCGAAACTCGGCTCAATGGCGGGTGAGGAGAACCCGCTTCGGTTTCCGGTCGTCGACACGGCAACCGGCATCACTGTCCAGCCGGCAGCGTCGGAGCATTCGGTCGTCCAGCATTCGCCGATCCTCGAAGTCCGCAATCTCGTCACCCGTTTTCCCATCCGTTCCGGCCTCTTCAACCGGCAGACGGGCTCCGTGCATGCGGTGGAAAACGTCTCCTTTGATCTGAGACAGGGTGAGACGCTCTCCCTCGTCGGCGAATCCGGCTGCGGCAAATCGACGACCGGCCGCTCCATCATGCGGCTGATCGAGCCGACCTCCGGCGAGATCCAGCTCGACGGCTTCAACGTCCGCACCCTCGGGACGCTCGAGCTGCAGCGGATGCGCAAGAGCATTCAGATGATCTTCCAGGACCCGTTTTCCAGCCTCAATCCACGCATGACGGTCGGCCAGGCGATTGCCGAACCCTTCCTCAAGCACAAGATGGGAACGGTCCGCCAGGCGCGGGACAAGACCGCCGATCTGTTGGAGAAAGTCGGTCTCTCCGCCGCCGTGATGAACCGTTATCCGCACGAGTTTTCCGGCGGGCAACGCCAGCGCATCGCGATTGCACGCGCGCTGTCGCTTGATCCGAAAGTCATCGTCGCGGATGAGAGCGTGTCGGCGCTCGATGTGTCGATCAAAGCCCAGGTCTGCAACCTTCTGCTCGATCTGCAGGAAAGCCTCGACCTCGCCTTCCTGTTCATCAGCCATGATATGGCGGTGGTCGAACGGGTCAGCCACCGGGTGGCGGTGATGTATCTCGGCGAAATCGTTGAGATCGGCCCGCGCGCCGCCGTCTTCGAAAACCCGCAGCATCCTTACACGAAGAAACTGATGGCCGCCGTTCCCGTTCCGGATCCGGCGAGGCGTGGCCTCCGCCGCGGCATTTCGAACGACGAGCTGAAAAGCCCGGTCCGCCCGCTCGATTACCGTCCGCCTGAGCGTCAATACCGCGAGGTCTCGGCCGGCCACCTGGTGCAGGTGGCCTGAGCGGTCTACGTCTGGTGCGCGTGCACGATACGCCGCAATTCGCGCACGCTGGCCGCGTCCGTCTTCAGCATCTCGCGGGCGGCGAAACTCAGCTCGATCAGCTGCCGATCGCTTTCGATGAAACGCGCCGAACAGGAGGCGTGCAGCTCCGTCACGCCGAGCCTCTCGAGCAGTTCTGCGGCATTGCCCGGCCGAACGCCGGAGCCCGGCATGATGGTAATCCGTGTGCCGGCAAGACGCACGAGATCGGCGAGCCTCTCGATGCCTTCGATCGCGGTCGGTCGCCCACCGGAGGTGAGAATGCGTGAGAAGCCGAGCCGGATCGCAGCCTCCAGCGCTGCGTCCATGTCCGGCACCACGTCGAAGGCGCGGTGCAGGGTGCGGTCCAGTCCCGCCGCGTGCCGGGAAAGCGTGGTGAGCGTCGCGATGTCGAGCGGCCCTTCGGGCAGCGTCGCACCGATCACGACACCGGCGAGGCCCGCGGAGCGCGCCGTGTCGATATCGCTTTTCATCATCTCCACCTCTTCCGGTGAAAAGACGAAACTACCGGGCCGCGGGCGGATCATCGCATAGACGGGCACCGCCTGGCGGCCTGCCAGTTCCATGAACCCGCGCGAGGGGGTCAGCCCGCCGACGGAGAGCGCCGAGCAGAGTTCGATCCGGTCCGCCCCACCTTCGATCGCGGCAAACAGGCCCTCCGCGTTGTCGACGCAGATTTCCAGCACGGGCGAACCCTTCGAAAGCCTTCGGTTAGCGCCTGCCATGCGGTGTCCTTTTGCCGGTTTCGAGCACGAGAAGCAGAATGATGCCGAGGCAGCCGACCATGGCGCCGAGGATCGAAGCAAAGCCGTAATCGCCGATGCTTGTGCCAAGCGCAAAGATGCCGGCGCTCAAACCGGCGCTTAAGAATATGTTGACAGCAATCAGCGAACTGCCGAGCCCCGGCCGGTCGGCGATCAGGTCCTGCAGATAGGTGATCGGTAGGCTGATGATGGCGGCCGCCGCAAATCCGCTGATCAGCGTCTGGGCATAGACATGCCAGCGTTCCGTCGCGAGCCCCTGCAGAATCAGGTAGGCGGCATAAAGCCCGGCGCCGAGTGCCAGCGCGCGAACCGGTGTCATCCAGCGCTCGGCCTTGCCCCAGAACAGGATGAAGACGATCTCCAGCGCCGCCACGATGCCGACGATGATGCCGAGATCGGCGACCGTGCCCTTGGCCTTGCCGGTCACGATCAGCGGGCGCACGGCATCGCTGATGTGCAGCATCGAGCAGATCAGTGCGATCGCCGTCACGCGCAGCGCAACGCGTGGTTCGATCACCTCGCCGAGTGAAGCGAGAAAACGCGCCCGTTCCGCCCCGCCCTCGATCTCAAGCTTCGGCGCAATCGGCAGAAAAAAGGCGCCGAGCACGAAGCAGACAACGGCGGCCACGGTCGCGATCAGATAGGCCGGCAGCATTGAGCTGGCACCGGCCAGCATCACGCCGACGAGCCCCGGCATCAGCACCCAGGAGAGCGAGATGGTGGCGCGGATGGTGGAATTGACGCTGACCAGTTGCGCCGCGCTCAATGCGCCGGAGCTTGCCCGTACATTGGCGAAGATCAGTGAGTTCAATGCGCCGAAGACGGGAAGCAGCAGAAGTTTCGCGACCACGAAGGCAGGCACATTCGCCGCGAGATAAACGAGCGCGTAACCGGCGACGCCGAACAGGGAGACATAGATGATCGAGGTGCGGTAATCGCCCATGCGGTCGGCGAGAATGCCCATCATCACGCTTGCGGTGACGTTGATCACGGCTGCCGCAAACATCAGCGTTGCATAACCGGAATTGGAAAGCCCCAGTTCCTGGATGCCGATCAGGGACTGGTAGGGCGAGGTGGCCGCTCCCGTCGTGCCGAAAAAGAAGATGGCAAGCGCCGATGTTCGGAGCGAGGGATTGGCCCATGTCGCCTTGAGGGCACTTGTCACGTCTTCGCCACCCATCGGCTGGAGAAGAACGCCTCCGGCGTGAAGTCGAAATCCTTGTCGAAGGGAAAGCTCGGGCGCTTGCGCCGCCGGTTGGGAATGCGCTCGATATCCTGGTTGATCACGCCGTCGGTCAGCGCCATCAGGTTGGGGTTGGCGATCGGCGCCAGTTCCGGCGACAGATAACCGGATTTCACCACCAGCAGCCGCACAGTTTTCGGATCGATGCCGTGCCGGGTGAAGTCGGCGATGTTGTGGTAAGGGCGTCGGCGTGCTGCGAGGATCAGCGTGATGCCGCCGATTTTCACGACCGCCTGCCGCTCGGCCTCCGCACCCGGATCATCGAGGCTCAGAACTTCGGCCTCCGTCTCGACGCTCGGGCTGTTCGGGTCGAGCGAACCGCCGATCTTGAGCCGCAGTCTAGCGCCGACACCGGCCTTGAAGCAGGTCTCCACCGCCGGCCTGTCGGTAATGCCGCCGATCACAGCGCCCTGGAAGCCGCGCTCGATCAGCGCCTTCAGCACGTCGGCGCGGTCGCCCACGCCGCCGCCCGTCGGGTTGTCGCCGGAATCCGCCAGGATCACCGGTCGGGTCTCGGCCTTTTCAGCGAGATCCAGGACCGCGTCGAGAGAGGCCGTCACCGGGCCGAACTGGAAATCATTGCGCGCGTCCCAGTAGGATTGCGCGATGGCTTCGGCAGCGCGTTTCGCCGCGGTCTTGTCGGTTGCCGTCACCACGGCGCAGGCCGTGCCGCGCGGTTCGTCCGCCCAGACATAACCTACCATCAGGTTGGCATCCCAGATGCCATCCACGGCGTCATGGTCGGGAAGTTTGGCGTAGAGGCCTCTTGCCGGTTCATCCTCGGTGGAGGTGCGTTCGCCCGGCAGCAGCACCGGAACCGGTGCCCAGGCAACACCCGGCTTCGCGTCGGTCGTGAGCGTCTTCACCAGCATCGACCAGGCGCGCACCATGGTCTCGCGCACATCAATGTGCGGGGCGGTTCGATAGCCGGCGAATATATCCAGCTGATCGATGATCTTTTGGGTCACGTTGCCGTGCAGGTCGTAACTGGCCGCGACGGGAACATCCGGCCCCACCACCGCGCGGGCGGCGGAAATCCAGTCACCCTCTGCATCGTCCATGCCCTCCACGTTCATCGCGCCATGCATGGCGAGATACAGCCCGTCGAGCGGCAGGCTCGCCTTCAGAAGGTCGAGAAACTCGGCCTTGAACGCCTCGTAGGTGTGGCGTGCCACCGGCCCGCCCGGCACGGCGCGGGCATGCAGCAGCGGCAGGTGCACCACTCCATCCGCACCAAGGAAGTTGAAATACTCCGCCCCCAGCAATGCCTCGCCGCGCAGGACGCGAAAATCATCCGGCTGCATCAGAACGGGGGAGGAGGTCGAGCATTCGGTATGGATACCGCCGACGGCAATACGCAGTGTCATGGTCTTCACGTCCTCAAAGCTTCGGCATCAGCGGGCTGATCGCGGCAAAGCGCTGCCAGTCCTTGTTGTCCTTCGGGGTCCAGGCCGCTTCGGCAATCGCACCGAGACGGGGGAAGACGAGGTGGTTGAAATAGTCGCGGTTGAGGAAGTGTTCGGACCAGATGCAGGCCTGCACACCGCGCATGCGCGGCTTCAGCTCCTCCGGAAATTCGCCGACCGCCTCATAGGTATAGGTATGTTTCGGCGGCACGGTGCCTGCCCAACTCGCGCCCGGCTCCTGAAAAGCCTCGTCCTGCACCATGTCGAGATAATAGGCCTGCCCCGGCGTCATCACCACGTCATAACCCTGGCGTGCCAGCTCGACGCCCACCTCCGGCTTCTGCCAGGCCATCAGCAACGTGCCGTCCGGATCGACGCCACCGCCATGGCTGACCTCGTCCCAGCCGGCAAGCTTCCTGCCCCGCGCCAGAAGCATCGTCTGAATGCGCTTCATGAAATAGCTCTGCAGGCCGAACGTGCCATCGATGCCTTGCTCGTCCATCAGCTTGCGGGCAAGCGGCGAGGCCATCCAGGTATTGGCCGCCACCTCGTCGCCGCCGATATGGATGAGTTTCGAAGGGAACAACTCGACCATCTCGTCAAAAACCTTGCCGAGGAAGGTGTAGGTGCCCTCGATCGCCGGGTTCAGCGCATTGTTGGGATACCCCTGAACGGAGCGATAACTGTCGGGCGCCTCCTGGCCGTCGGTGAGTTCCGGCAAGGCCACCAGCGTTGCCGTGCTATGGCCGGGAATGTCGATCTCCGGCACCACCTCGACATTCAGCTTCGCCGCATGGGCGACGATCGCCTTCACCTCGTCCTGGCTGTAGAAACCGCCGACCGGTTCGGCGCCGTTGCCAAGCTGCGGCAGCATCGGCTCGTCCGGCCCGCGCAGCACGCCCTTGGTGGTGAGCGTCGGATAGGCCTTGATCTCCAGCCGCCAGGCTTCATCGTCGCTCAGGTGCCAGTGGAAGATGTTGAGCCGCATCCAGGCCATGATGTCGATGAGGCGGGTGACGTCGGCCACCGGATAGAACTGCCGGGACACATCCAGATGGCAACCGCGCCAGCCATACCGCGGCGCGTCCTCGATCGTGCCAGCGGCCGGAAAACGGAAGGTCTGCGGCTCAGTTCGCGCGCCGTGCAACAGATGGGCAAGAGCGGTGAGGCCATACTGCCGGCCCGCGGGGCCGGAAGAGGTCAGTGTCACCTCTTCAGCAAAGTTCAGGTGAAACCCCTCCGCGCTAAGGCTGGCATCATGGACGAAACGGAGAGCCTTGCCCGCATGCACCGGCGCGAGCGAAAACGGCTGGTGACCAATCTGGAACAGGCGCCGGTAAAGCGCACCCACGGATTGGAGGGCCTGCTTGTCGGCAAGTGCCGTACCCTCCGCCGGATAAAGTGCCACAGGCACGCTCTCGCCCGCCTCCAGCGCGGCGGAGATCGGCCAGGGCAGCAGCGAGAAGGGTTCGCGCACCTCGCCCTTCGGCATCAGCACGGGTGCTGGTTCGGGGGCGCGGCCGGCAAGCAGCGTGTCGTCGACGCTGACCGGGTGATGGCTGCCGTCCGATAAAGTGAGATAGGCGGATTTCGCACCGTCGGTGCGGTGGCGCGCCGGGCGCCAGAGCGGGGCAACGGTAAACCGCCAGCTCTCTCCCGGTGCCAGCACGACATCCGAAGGCGGCGCAAACTGGTGGAAATTGGCATTGCGACGCAGGAAGGTGGCGTTTTCGCAATGCGGCTCTTCGGCATCCTTGATGCGGGTGAGCGACGTATAAGCAAGCTTGAAGCCGCTGAGCGGTGTATCGGAGAGGTTCACCAGCGTAAAGACGAAACGTCCGCACGGATCTCCCTCCACCGGCTCCCAGGAATTTTCGAGACGGAAAACAGCGTCGGCCATCATGGTTCCCCTTTGGCTCTTTGTCTTTGGCTGGCTCAGTAGTGTTCGGATTGCGAGAAGGTGCGGGCAAGCTCCGCCTGGCCGGCGGTCAACCCGCAGTCGACAGGCAGGCACACGCCGGTGATGGCGGCCGCCTGGTCGCCGGCAAGAAAGAAAACGGCATTCGCCACGTCCTCGGCGGTCGCGATGCGGCGCAGCGCATACCAGCGCTTGGCCTCTTCGAAGACCTGCGGATTGGCCGCGGCGCGTGCCTCCCAGGCCTGCGTGCGCACGGTGCCGGGTGCCACCGCATTGGCGCGGATGCCGAACTTGCCGTATTCCACGGCAACCAGTTTGGTGAAGTGGATAAGCCCCGCCTTGGCGGCACTGTAGGCCGGGTGGCCGAACACCGCCATGCCGTTCACCGAAGCGATGTTGACCACGCTGCCGCTCGTGGTTTTCAACGCATCCTCCAGCGCCCGAAAGGTAAGGAAGGCCGCCTCGAGATTGAGCGCTGCATCCTGCCGCCAGATCTCCGCCGTTGTGTCGTGCAGCGAGACAGCGCGTGCCGCACCGGCATTGTTAACGAGCGTCGTTGCCGTCCCGAGTGCTGCGACCTGGCCCGCCATGGCCGCCACGCTTACCACGTCGGTGACATCACAGGCGATCGTCGCATAACGCCCGGACCCGTCCAGATCCGAAAGGCTCTTGTCCAGCGCCGTCTCATCGATATCGACGAGCGCCACCACATCGTGGGACTGCGCCAGGCGCTTGGCGATGGCGCGCCCGATATCGCCGGCGGCTCCCGTGACGACGGCAACGGAGGAGGGCATGGGTCAGTCTCCGAGGATCTGCCGGTCGTCGGCGCCATCGCGGTGTTCGACCAGCTGCTGTTTGATATGGCGAAGGGTGACAGTGGAAAGCTTGCGGTTGCGATAGGCAACGAGGCTGGCCAGCACGTCGACCACGGCGAGAAAGGCAAAGCGCGTCGAGGTTGGCCGGTAGATGTTGTCGCCCTCGGCCAAGTCGATGCCGATGACGATTTCCGCGGCGTCTGCCACCGGGCTGCCGCTCTGGGTCAGCGCAATCGTGCTGATGCCGTTTTCGTTCGCCAGCCTGAAGCAGCGCACCAGTTCCTGGTTGCGGCCGGAAAAGGAGGAACCGATCAGCACGTCGTTGGAATGCGCGGCGGCGGTAAACATCAGCTGCATGTTGTGGTCGCTGCTGGCGGTGACGCGGCAGCCCAGCCGGAACAGCCGGTTCTGGAATTCACTGGCGATCATTGAAGAGTTGCCGCCGGAGCCGAAGGCATAGATCATGTCGGCGCGCGACAAGCGGTCGGCCGCCTTTTCCAGGATCAGCGGATCGAGCGACCGGTGGATCAGGAAAAGCGCGTTCTGCGCCTTGGTGATCACGTCTTCCGCCACATCCGCCGGCTCGGTGCTTTTGGCTTCCGGGTTCAGGTAGCGCAGGCCGACAAAGGCGGATTTCGCCAGCCGCACCTTGAAATCGGCAAAATTCTGGCAGCCCAGCCGGCGGCAGAACCGCGTGACGGTGGGCGGCGAGACCTCCGCCTTTTCGGCCAGTTCGATGATCGAGGCCTTTACCGCGAAATCGAAGTCGCCGAGCAGGATGTCTGCGATCTTCTGTTCCGCGGTGGAAAACTGGCTGCGCTCTTCCTGCAGGATGGCGAAGATGTCCATAAAATCGTGCCCGTTCAAACTTTTGGTTTGTAGGCTATGCAGTCGATCTCCACCTTGCAGTCAACCATCATGCTGGCCTGCACGCAGGCGCGTGCCGGCGGGTGTTCGCCGAAATAGCCCTGGTAGATCTTGTTGAAGCTCCAGAAATCGCGTGGATCGTCCAGCCACACGCCGCACCGCACCACATGCTCCACGCCGTAACCCGCCTCGTGCAGGATGGCGATGAGGTTTTCGATCGCCTTGTGGCTCTGCTCGACGATGCCGCCGGCGATGATCTCGCCATCCTCCATCGCCACCTGGCCCGAAACATGCAGCCAGCCATCGGCCTCGACGGCTCTGGCGAAGGGCAGGCGCTGGCCGCCGGCACCGGCCTTTTCGGCCCCGTAACGTTTGATCGACATGACACTCCATGGAAATTATTTTCTTGGATCGTTGACATTCGACCATAGTCGCGGGAACTTGACCAGAGATTTTCGTCGATCATGAAAAGAATTTAGATGAGTGCCGCCGATGCGTGATCCCTACCGCAATCCCTTCCCCGAAAGCGATGAAGCCCGCCACGCCATCTGGGACATGCTGGTGACGCGCGACATCGATGCCTTCATTGCCGCCGACTGGGGCATGGTCGAAGGCGATTTCATCGCGGAGGGTTTTCTAGGCATTTCCGGCAACCGCGATCCGAACCCGGACAAGTGGACCCTCGCCTTCCCGACGCTTGCCGCCTATCGCGATGAATGGCTCTCTCAGGCGCGCGACTTTCAGGCCCAGTCCTATGGCGAGGACCCGCGCAACGCGATCTTCACCACCACGCGGCTGGAAGAGATCGAGATTTCGGGCGAGACCGCGCTGGTGCGCAAAAAATTCGACGGCGGCATCATGAAACGCGATGGCACGCTGGACGTCATGAAGTGGCAGACGCTCTATTACTGCCGCCTGCACGAAGGGGGCTGGAAGATTTCCGGCTTCACCGGCTACCTGCCTTATCCGATGGGCTGATCACCCCCTTGCGACCAGACGAAAGCAGACCTGCCTTGCGCATCTTCACCGCCGCCCTTGCCACTGAAACCAACACGTTTTCGCCGATCTGCATTGACCGCCGCGCCTTCGAGGAATCGCTCTACGCCCCGCCGGGGCAACATCCGGAAACTCCGACGCTCTGCACCGCGCCGATCACCGTGGGACGACGGGTGTGCCGGGAGAAGGGCTGGACGCTGATCGAGGGCACCGCTGCCTGGGCCGATCCCGCCGGTCTCATCAACCGTCAGGCCTATGAGAGCCTGCGCGACGAGATCCTCGACCAGTTGACGGCCGCGCTGCCGGTCGATGCGGTGGTTCTCGGCCTGCACGGCGCCATGGTGGCGGATGGATATCTCGATCCGGAGGGTGATCTTCTCGCCCGCATTCGGGCCATTGTTGGCCCTGACGTGCTTGTCTGCGCCGAGCTCGATCCCCACAGCCACCTGACGCAAAAACGCGTCGCGGCGGCGAATTTTTTCGTTGTCTTCAAGGAATTTCCGCATACCGATTTCGTCGATCGTGCCGAGGATCTGTGGGCGATCGCGGTCGATACGCTGGAGGGCCGAGTTCAGCCGGTCATGTCCGTGTTCGACTGCCGCATGATCGACGTTTTTCCCACCTCGCGCGAGCCGATGCGCTCCTTCGTCGACAGACTGAAGGCGATCGAGGCGAGCGACCCGGACGTGCTGTCGCTCTCCGTCATCCACGGGTTCATGGCCGGCGACGTGCCCGAAATGGGCACGAAAACCATCGCGATTACCAACGGCAAACGGGAAAAGGGCGAACAACTCGCCCGGACCCTCGGCCTCGAACTGTACGCCAAGCGCGGCACCTTCATGATGGCCTCGATCGACGAGAAACAGGCGGTGTCGCAGGCACTCGATCTTGTGCGGTCCGGCGTGAGCGCCCCGGTCGTTATCGCCGACATGTGGGACAATCCGGGCGGCGGCACGGCGGGGGATGCGACCGTCCTCCTGGAGGAACTGCTTGCCCGCGGCGTCACCAATGTGGCGCTCGGCCTGATCTGGGATCCGATTGCCGTGCAGATCTGTTTTGCCGCGGGCGAGGGGGCGGAGATCCCCCTGCGTTTCGGCGCGAAATCCGCGCCCGGCACCGGATACCCGGTGGATGGCCTGGTTCAGGTGGTGAAGCTCACCAAAGATGCCGAGATGCGGTTTGGCGATAGCATCGCCCCCTTCGGTGATGCCGCCCATATCCGCCTGTCCGGCATCGATATCATCCTCGGTTCGGTCAGGGTGCAGAGTTATGATCCCTCGCTCTTCACGGCGCTCGGGCTCGATCCACTCACGAAGGACATCCTCGTCATCAAGTCGACCAATCATTTTTATGCGGCCTTCTCCAAGATCGCCTCGGAGATCCTTTACTGTTCGGCCGGCACGCCTTATCCCAATCAGCCGGCGACCAACCCCTATCGGCGGGTGCGGCGCGATATCTGGCCGATCATGGCCGATCCGCATAAAACAGAGGCGGCCTGAGTGATGGATGATGCAAGGATTGCCCCGTTGACCCTGCCGCAGGCGGGCGACCGGCTGGAGCAGCTATCGACGCCGCTTCCGGTGATCGACGAGGAGACGCTTGCCGCCAATATGACCCGTGTGCAGGCCTATATGGACAGCCATGGCATCGCCTTCCGCCCGCATATCAAGACGCACAAGATCCCGGCGCTGGCGAAAGCCCAGGTCGAGGCCGGCGCCAAGGGCATCAACTGCCAGAAGATCACCGAAGCGGAAGTGTTTGCAGAAGCCGGCTTCGAGGACATCCTGATCACCTTCAATATTCTCGGTGAAAACAAGCTCGCCCGGCTGGCGACGCTGAACGAGCGCATTTCCGGCCTCAAGGTGGTGGCCGACAGCATCGTCACCGTCACGGGGCTTGCCGCCTTCTTCGCCAACCGCAAGCCGCTGACCGTGCTGGTGGAATGCGATACCGGCGGCGGGCGATGCGGCGTGCAGAGCCCGGATGAGGCGGCAGCGCTCGCCCGCAGCATCGTCGCCAGCAAAAACCTCCGCTTCGGCGGGCTGTTGACCTACCCGAAACCGCATACGGAAGCGGCGGTCGATCACTTTTTCCTCGCAACAATCGCCTATCTCGCGGTGGATGGCATCGACTGCCCGATCCGCTCGAGCGGCGGCACGCCGAGCCTCTTTTCCGCCCATCTGGTGCCGACCGCCACCGAACACCGGGCCGGCACCTATATCTACAACGACCGCGCCATGGTGCGCGCCGGCCATTGCGGGTTTGAGGATTGCGCCATGCACATCCTCGCCACCGTCGTGTCGCGCCCGACCCCCGACCGCGCCATTCTGGACGCCGGCTCGAAGGCGCTCACCTCCGATCTCCTCGGTTTTGCCGATTTCGGCCATATCGTCGAATACCCGGAAGCCCGCATCACCACGCTTTCGGAAGAACACGGCACGGTGGACCTCTCAAAAGTCGAAGGCCCCCGCCCGGAAATCGGCGAACGCATCCGCATCATCCCCAACCACACCTGCGTGGTCTCCAACCTCTTCGACACGATGACCTTTCATCGGGCCGGTGTGGTGACACGGGTGGAAGATGTTTCCGCGCGGGGATTGGTGTGGTGAGGGGCATGGGGATGTGTGATGAAATGCTTGCGCATCTATGCGTCGCCTGACGGGCATTCGCACTTCGATGAGGTGGATCTGCCAACCACAAAACGGGCGGTGCATCCTGATGCGGTCCCCTTCGATGTCACCGCCAGTTACCCCGCATCCCGCGTGCGCATCACCCACATTCCTGCCGGCATGCGCGAAGTCGCCTGGCACACTGTTCCGGAACCAGTCCTGACCGTCCGACTCGACGGCGCGGTAGACTATGAGACGAGTGACGGCGAGATCCGCCACGTTCCCGCCGGAAGTTTCGTGTTGATCGAGGATACCCACGGCCGAGGGCACCTGTCGCGCCATTCACCAGAGGGCCAGACGGTGATCTGGATATCCGTGCCTGATGGGTTGGTGGTGCCGGGGGGGTGAGGTTGTCGATCAAACTGTGCTTGTCAGAGCCCAGCCACGAATCGCATCATCTAAATGAAGCTCGCACTGCTGGAGCCACTACGGAGCCGGAATTGATTGGCTAGCCCCAAGCGTCGGAGTCCTGTGGCTTCTTGAAGTTGCATTCCAACTCGTGCAACAATCACTTTTGATGGGGGACCTATGGGAGCTATTCGCGCCGCTCTATTGGATGCTGTTGTGGCTGCGCTGCCTGTGGCATTGGTGTACTTTGCCGGGTGGGCGTATTTGAGCAGTTATCTCGACGCCTTCGGTATCGATTATACGCAAGTAAATATACCTCTCACGACAGTCCTAGTTTACGCCTTCACGCCCCTTAGTAACGTCTGGCTCTTGTTTGCGACTGCGTTCTTGATTGGAGGTTGGCAATTGCTCGCACTGATCCCAAAATGTCGAAAATTTCAAGGCAGAGTAGCTGTATCGTTCTCGGCTATCATTCTTGTCGTTGCTATGCTTACAATTAAATACGTTGCCGCCTTTGAGGCAAATGTCAGGGTGGCGGATGTCTGGCTGGGCCGGAAATCCATCTCGCAGGTTGTTCTTTCCAGATCTGATGCTGCGGAGGTCGGCTACAGCAAATACGCAGAATGCCGAGCTTCGGATAGTAACCGTCAGATTCTCGCCCTTCCAGAGCAGACGTTCTTATTGTGCCTAAATAAGAAATGGCCAGATAATGCAATTCTCTTTGTTGTTAAAGGCGATGGCACGATTTCCTATTTTGCGGGGAGGCAGGCAAAACATGAATAGCAGAGTGATGAGAATCGGCTGCCTACCCGCAGCCGTGATGGGGTTAGTTTGCGCCACCTCAGCGTTGGCGGAGGATAAGTTCGTTGCCGTTGAGCCCTACTACAGGCTCAAGAACGAAGTTGGCATTTATGGGGTGATTACGAAGCGGATTGGCACAAAGGTCGTTTTTCAGCCGTGTGCTGGCGAAGCGAGAGAAATGGATGATTCCGAGCTAGAGGTGACTTTCAACACCTGTAGCGATGGGAGTGGAGGATCCTTTGCGTATCTGTGTGATCAGACGGAAGATGCGTCGAACGTGGCGAAGGCTTACTTAGATGCGATGGGGAAAAAAATCGAGATAGGGACTGTTTTTGAAACAAAGGGCGGCTACCTTGCCCCAACAGGCCTCACGGCTAAAGACGCGGGTAAGACTGTCGTAAAACTGCAGTCCTGCAGCATGCACTGGTCAGTCGGCGTCAATAAGAAGGGTGAAGCCGTCGTAAACATGTACTCTGTGGAGCCATCTAAAATCAAGAACAGCAATAACCTCGAATTGCAAAAATAACCTAAGGTCATCACGGGAATGTCGTGGTTCGTCGATTTAAATAAGTTGTCGACCAACGCGATAATTCAGGCGAGATATATTCGACTGTTTGATGTAGTAGCGGGGGCTAAATCGATAGGCACCATAACCGGAACGCGACGTCCGGCCCGAACACGTCACCTCACGCTGCCTCGCGATTGCTCACAACGATCTGCTTTCCGAGCACCCGCAGGGCATCCTGGATCAGGCCGAGCTTGGTGCCGTGGTCGGGGTCCAGAATGCGGCGGGCCTCGGGCCCGCGTTTGCCGAGCCGCCGGGCGAGTTCAGGGCCTCGGTGTCCGTGCCGGTCCTCTCTCTGTTCGTCAGCTTAGAGCGGCAGGATCGGTGCCTTGCGCAAGCGGCCCCAGATCACCAGCACGGCGAGCGCGACATAGATCAGGTTGAAGGGAAGCGGTGCAAACTCGCCTCGGATCGCATGGAAGGGGATCGCCAGCGCCTGGATCGCCAGGAGCCCGACTGCGGCGAGAACCGTCAGGTTTGGTTTGATCCGGGTGGCTGCCGGCAGGATCAAGCCGATGACGCCGAGAAGTTCCATCACGCCAATGAACCGGACGAAGGCGAGCGGCGCCTCGGACATCCAGATTGCACCCATGGCGGCAGCCTCTTCGGGGGACAGAAAGAGGTGCATCCAGACACCCATCAGATAAAGCAGGGCGAGTGCGATCTGCGCGACCCAGAGGCCGATGGTCCAGCGGGGGCTTGATGCAGTCGTGGTGGAGATGAGTGTCGACATGGTTGGTCCTGTGCCATCGGCCACGACCCTGCAGGCAGGATGCGGCGCGGTTGAAGATGGACAGGATCTTATGTCTTTCGTACTGTTTGATCATCTGCGCCATAATTGAGGCTGCGTTTCCTGCAAGGAGATGATCGTGGACGCGCTTGTTGGTCTTCGGGTGTTCGCAACAGTTGCCGAATTGCGGAGCTTTTCTGCCGCTGCAGAACGCCTTGGTCTCTCTCCGGCGATGACCAGCAAACACGTTCAGCAGGTCGAAGCACGCGTTGGCGCAAGGCTGCTCAATCGAACCAGCCGCAGCGTCAGTCTGACGGAAGCCGGAATGCTCTATCTGGGAACCGTTCGCACGCTGCTCGAGGGGCTGGAGCAGGCGGAGGCACAGCTCTCGCACACCACTGTTTCGCCGAAGGGGACGCTTAAGGTCAGCCTGCCGGTATGGATGGCAAATCCTGCCTTTGCTCGTCTCTTGGTCGCGTTTCGCGCGCAGCACCCGGCGGTAACGCTCGATCTGGACCTCTCCGGCCGCAAGGTCAATCTCGTGGAAGAAGGTTTCGATCTTGCCCTGCGTGTGACCGCGGCATTGGATGATACTCTGATTGCCCGCCGTCTGGCGACGATCCGGTTTGTTCTTGTTGGAACGCCGGAGCTCCTCGATCGTCTCGGGCGGCCGCAAAGTCCGGAGAAATTGAAAGGCGCACCCTTCCTGGCCTATAGCGCGGTTGCCCCTGACGGCCGGGTGCGGCTTGGCAATGGACCAGAGGCACCCGAACTGCATCTCACCCCTGTGCTTTTGAGCGGCAACGAGTCCCTCCTCTATTTGGCCGCTCGCGAGGGGCTTGGCCTCTCCATGATGCCCCACTGGCTGGTTCACGAAGACCTTGCAGACGGCCGGCTCGAAGCGGCCCTTAACCAAACGCTCTGGCCCGAGGTGACCTTGCATGCCATCTATCCCAATCGCAGCTATTTGCCTGCAAAGACACGCTGTTTTCTGGACTTCCTGACCGGTCCTTACGGTATTGGCGGTCTTCAGTCAGAGTAACCGATCCCTCCTTGCGCAGGAGAACATCCCTTCCGTAACCCTTCCGAAAAAGCGGAGCGGGCCCTTGTTTTTGCCTTCTCCCTAAAAGCAGTTGACACGTTTATTGGATCGTTCCATAAGCATTGGAACGATCCAATAAACGGAATTGCGGGGGGAGACGCAAATGCGGTGGGCCTTGATCGGAGCCAGCACGATTGCCCGTCAGTACATGATCGGGGCCATCCGCGCACAAGGCGGAAAAATCATGCGCGTGATGAGCGCCTCGGCACAACGCGCCCGGGATTTTGCGGCTGAACACGAGATCCCGGCCTCCGGAAGCGACTTGGAAGAGGCCTGTCGCGACGATGCGGTCGATGCGGTCTACATTTCGACGACCAATGAAAAACATCTGTCTCAGGCGCTCGCCGCGCTTAAAGCCAAAAAACATGTGCTCTGCGAGAAGCCCCTTGCGCTGAGCCTCAATGACGCGCTTGCCATGGTGCGGACTGCGGACGAGGCGGGGCTTGTCTTCGCCACCAATCATCACCTGCGTTGCGCCGGAAGTCACCGCGCCGTGCGGGCGCTCATCGCCTCCGGCCGGATTGGCCGTGTGCTTTCGCTGCGCCTGCACCACGCCGTTTTCCTGCCGCCGCATCTGCAAGGATGGCGGATCAATTCGCCCGGGGCCGGCGGCGGCGTCATTCCCGACATCACCGTTCACGATGCCGATGTCGCCCGCTTTCTGTTGGCCGAAGACCCGGTCTCGGTCGTGGCGCAGATGGCAAGTTCCGGCCTCGGGGACGGCGTCGAGGATTCAGCCATGTCCGTCTGGTCCATGCCGTCCGGCGCCATGGTGATGAGCCATGAAAGCTTCACGCATCCCTTCGCCGGTTCCGGGCTGGAAGTGCATGGAACCGAAGGATCGATCTTCGCCAGGGATGTCATGACGCAAAACCCGATCGGTTCAATCGATCTGGTCACCGCGTCGGGGCGCGAGGCGATCGCGTTCGACCGGCACGATTTGTACCAGGAGGGGGTGCGCCGGTTTCACCTCGCTGCGGCCGGCGGCGGTGAGCCCGCTGCAACCGGCCTCGATGGGGTGAAGTCACTCGCCGTTGCGCTCGCCGTGCGGGATGCCGCCGCGCGCGGTGCGCGGGTCACCGTGAATTATGGAGATCTCCATTGAGCAAGCTCGTTGCTGCCGCTGACGCCGTCTCGTCTATTCCCGACGGTGCCGTTGTCACCGTTTCCTCTTCATCCGCGCTCGGTTGCCCGGATTTCGTCCTTGCAGCGCTGGGCCGGCGTTTTGAGACGGAGGGCCATCCGCGCGATCTCACCATGCTGCATCCGATCGCCGCCGGCGACATGTATGGCGTGAAGGGCATCGATCATATCGCCAAGGACGGTCTGATCAGGCGGGTGCTGGCGGGATCTTATCCTTCCGGCCCGTCCAGCCTGCCGATGCCAGAAATCTGGAAGATGGTCGTCGAGGATCGCATCGAGGCCTATAACGTCCCTTCGGGCATCATGTTCGACATGCACCGCGAGGCCGCCGCCCGCCGCCCGGGCGTCCTGACGCGCATCGGCCTCGATACCTTTGTCGATCCGATCCGCCAGGGTTGCGCCATGAACGCGAAGGCAGCCGCTCGCGCGATCGTCCGTCGCGTCGAATTCGCCGGTGAAACCTGGCTGCACTTCCCCAACCTCTATCCCGATGTCTGCATTCTCAGGGCCACCACGGCCGACGAACGGGGCAATCTCACCTATGAGCACGAGGGCGCCTATCTCGGCGGGCTGGAACAGGCCATCGCCACACGCAACAATGGCGGTCTTGTCATCGCGCAGGTCCAGCGGATGACGGCGGCCGGCAGCCTTCGTCCCCATGACGTGCGCGTGCCCGGTCATCTCGTTGATGTCGTCGTGCTCGATCCCGAGCAGAAACAGACCTGCGAGACAGCCTACGACCCGGCAATATCCGGCCAGATCATGCGGCCCTGGTCCAGCTTCCATCTGGCGGAGCACGGTATCGAGAAGGTGATCGCACGTCGCGCCGCGCTCGAATTGAAAGCGGGAATGACCGCCAATCTCGGCTTCGGCATCAGCGCGCAGGTGCCACGGATCCTGCTCGAGGAGGGGCATCCTGAGGCTGTGACCTGGGCGATCGAGCAGGGTGCTGTCGGTGGCATGCCGCTCACCGATTTCGCCTTCGGCTGCGCCTCGAATGCCGACTGCTTCGTGCCGTCGCCACAGCAGTTCATCTATTTCCAGGGCGGCGGTTTCGATGTTTCCTTCCTCTCTTTCCTGGAGGTGGATGTGGAGGGTAATGTCAATGTGTCGAAGCTGGGCAAAAAACCCTATCTCACCGCGGGATGCGGTGGTTTCGTCGATATCACCGCGCATGCAAAGAAGATCGTCTTTTCCGGCTGGTTCGAGGCCGGGGCGACGGTGGAGCTGACGCAAGACGGCATCCATGTGCGCAGTCCCGGCAAGTTCACCAAGATGGTCGACACCGTCGAGCACGTCACCTTCTCGGGTCGGAGAGCCCGCGAGCAGGGACAGGACGTGCTCTATGTGACCGAACGTTGTGTGATGCGCCTGTCGGACCATGGTCTTGTCGCGACCGAGATCATGCCGGGCATTGAACCCGAACGGGACATCATCGCGGCATCGCAGGGTCGAGTGTCCGTCGCGCCGGATGCGCGCGTCATCTCGACCTCGCTTCTTGCGAAGGATCCAATGGGGTGGACACCATGAGCGCCGTCCACCTGGAGATTGCCGAAGGGATCGCCGAGATCCGGCTGGACAATCCAGCCAAGCTCAATGCCTTCACTGTCGAGATGCTGGAGCAGTTGTCCGGTCATCTCGATCGATTGGAACGGATGCGTGACGTTCATTGCCTCATCGTGACGGCAGAAGACGGACGTGCCTTCTGCGCCGGAGCCGACATCAACGCCTGGGGTGACCTGAGCCCGGCAGAATTCGCCCGGCATTGGGTGCGTGATGGGCACCGCATCTTTGATCGTCTCGCGCGGCTGTCGAAGCCCGTAGTTGCCGCCATAAACGGGCATGCCTTCGGCGGTGGCCTGGAGCTTGCCGCGGCCTGCGATGTCAGGGTCATGGCTCCGAACGCAACGATCGCTCTTCCTGAAGCCCATGTCGGCATCGTGCCCGGCTGGTCGGGCACGCAGCGCCTTGGCCGGCTGCTGCCGGAACCGATCCTGAAGGAGATGGCGCTGTTCGGACGGCGGATTTCCGCAGAGCGGGCCCATGCCTTCGGTTTCGTGGCGGAGGTTTCCGCGCAGCCGCATGAGACGGCCCTAAACATGGCCCGGTCTGTGCTTGGCCTGTCTCCGCGTGCCATCGAAGTGGCGAAGTTCATGATCCATGCAGGCCGGGGAGAAGATCGCCATGCCATGATCGAGGCGCTGGGCAGCTCGGCAATCGCGGCGAGTGCCGATCGTGACGAAGGTGTCGCGGCCTTTCGGGCAAAACGCAAACCCGCATTTTCGGGAGAATGACATGAACGACATGACCATGACCGCCGCCGTCTCGCATCCGCTTCCCCGGGCGCCCTTTACGGGCCGCCATCTGATCGACGGCATATGGTGCGACAGCGCCGATGGGGGAACGTTCGACAGGGTCTCGCCGTCACATGGCGTTCTCGTCAGCCGGTCCGCACGTGGCGGCGCTGCGGAGACGGAAGCCGCCATTTCGGCTGCGCGGCGGGCTTTCGACGATGGCCGTTGGAGCCGTGTGACGGGCAAGGAACGTTCCACGTTGCTGCTCAAGGTCGCCGACCTCATCGAGGCCAATGTCGAGCGAATGGCGCTCGTCGAAACGCTTGAAAGTGGCAAGCCGATCGCCCAGGCCCGGGGCGAGGTGGCTGGTGCTGCCGACCTTTGGCGTTATGCAGCGGCGCTTGCCCGCACCCTTCATGGTGACAGCCACAACTCGCTCGGAGAGGACATGCTCGCCGTCGTGCTGAAAGAGCCGATTGGGGTGGTCTCGATCATCACGCCCTGGAACTTTCCGTTCTGGATCCTCAGCCAGAAGCTGCCATTCGCGCTGGCGGCGGGTTGCACCTGCGTGATCAAGCCGTCAGAGATGACACCCTCAACCACGGTCATGCTGGGTGAACTGCTTATCGAGGCCGGATTGCCCGCGGGCGTTGTCAACATCGTCCTCGGTTTCGGCCAGCCTGTCGGTGCCCTGATGGCCGAGCATGCCTTTGTTGACATGGTGAGCTTCACGGGTTCAACCTCCGTCGGCAAGGCGATCAGCGCTGCTGCGTCGAAGACGTTAAAGAAGGTCGCACTCGAACTGGGTGGCAAGAACCCGCAGGTCGTTTTCCCGGACGCCGATCTTGATGCGGCCGCAGATGCGATAACCTTCGGGGTCTATTTCAACGCTGGCGAATGCTGCAATTCCGGCAGCCGTATCATCGTCCATGAAGACATTGCGGACGCCCTGGTCGAAAAGGTCGTGGCCCTTTCCCGCAAGGTCGCTTTCGGCGATCCGCTCAATCCCGAGACACAGGTCGGTGCGATCATCTCGCTGGCGCATCAGGAAAAGATCTCCGCCTATGTGCGCGACGCGGTCGCCGCGGGCGCCCAGCTCAAACTCGGCGGCGAGGCTGTCCGCCATCCCGGTCTGCCAGGCGATTTCTTCGCGCCGACCATTTTGACGCATGTGAGCCCGGAGATGCCGATCGCGCGCGACGAGGTTTTCGGCCCCGTGCTTGCTGTCTTGACCTTCCGGACACTCGACGAGGCCGTGTCGCTCGTTAACGACGCGTCCTATGGCCTGTCCGCAGGGGTGTGGAGCGAGAACGTGCACACCTGCCTCGCCTTCGCGCGCCGCGCCGAAGCCGGCACCGTCTGGACCAATACCTGGATGGACGGCTTCCCTGAAGTTGCCTTTGGCGGCTTCAAGCAGAGCGGACAGGGCCGCGAGAATGGCCGCTACGGCCTCGACGAATTCCTGGAGATCAAATCCGTCGTGATGCGCATTGGCCGGACAAGGCCGAACTGGGTGCGCGACTGACTTCCGGAACGATTGAAAGCAACGCATCAAATAGGAGGAGAACATGCGTAGCCTTTTCAAGACCATGCTGATTACCGGTACCATGCTGGCGGGAACCGCCGGCATCTCACATGCCACCGACGTTGAGGTGCTCCACTGGTGGACCTCGGGTGGTGAAGCGGCCGCCCTGAACGTTCTGAAGGAGGATCTGAAAACCAAGGGCATCGGTTGGGTCGATATGCCGGTTGCCGGCGGTGGCGGTGAAGCGGCGATGACCGCGCTCCGCGCCCGTGTGACCGCCGGCAATCCGCCGACCGCCGTCCAGATGCTCGGTTTCGACATTCTCGACTGGGCAGAACAGGGCGCGCTCGGCAATCTCGATGCCGTCGCCAAATCCGAGGGTTGGGACAAAGTGGTGCCGGAGGCACTGCAGAAGTTCTCGAAGTATGACGGTCGCTGGATCGCGGCTCCGGTCAACGTTCACTCGACCAACTGGGTGTGGATCAACAAGGCGGCTTTGGATGCGGCAGGCGGCAAGGCGCCCACGAGCTGGACCGAGCTTGTCGCTGTGCTCGACAAGATGAAGGCAAACGGCATCACGCCGCTCGCCCATGGTGGCCAGCCCTGGCAGGACGCCACAGTCTTTGATGGCGTTGTGCTGTCCAAGGGCAACGACTTCTACAAAAAGGCCTTCATCGATCTCGACGAGGCAACGCTGAGCGGTTCCGACATGGCGGATGCCTTCGATCGCCTGATCAAGCTGCGCAGCTATGTCGACAACAACTTCTCCGGCCGCGATTGGAACCTCGCTTCGGCAATGGTTATCGATGGCAAGGCCGGCATGCAGATGATGGGCGATTGGGCCAAGGGTGAATTCCTGAAGGCCGGCAAGAAGCCGGGCGCAGACTTCGTCTGCATTCGATTCCCCGGAACACAAGGCTCCGTGACGTTCAACTCCGACCAGTTCGCGATGTTCAACGTTTCGGGTGACGACAAGGTCAAGGCGCAGATGGCCATGGCTTCTGCCATCGAGAGCCCGAAATTCCAGTCGGCCTTCAACGTCGTGAAGGGATCCGTGCCGGCCCGTACGGACGTGCCGGATACCGATTTCGACGATTGCGGCAAGAAGGGCATGAAGGACCTGGCCGCCGCGAGTTCGGCGGGATCACTCTTCGGCTCCATGGCACACGGCCATGCCGCTCCGGCAGCCGTCAAAAATGCCGTCTATGACGTCGTGACCAAGGCCTTCAATGGTGGCTTCAAGAATGGTGCCGAAGCCGCCAAGGCACTCGCCGAGGCCGTGGCAGCCGCAAAGTAACCTCCCGTCGCGAGCGACCTCCTCGTCGCTTGCGGCATCCCCGACGCCGTCTTCACGTCGAGAGGCGGCGTCGGTCTAGCCCATACCGTACAGGGAGACCCATCATGACACGCTCGACCAGGGCAGACTTGCGCACGCGCATCCAGGATTGGCTGCCGAAGGTAGTGCTTGCCCCTTCGTTCGCCGTCACTTTGCTGTTCGTTTACGGGTTCATCCTGTTCACCATCTTCCTGTCCTTCACCGGCTCGAAGATGTTGCCCATCTACAATTTCGTCGGCTTCACGAACTACCGCAGGCTTTGGGCCCAGGAGAACTGGCACATCGCGATCAGCAACATCGCGATCTTCGCAAGCCTCTACATCGTCATCTGCACGGCGCTCGGTTTGCTGCTGGCGATCTTTCTGGACCAGAAGATCCGCGGCGAGGGCGTGCTGCGGCCGATCTATCTGTATCCAATGGCGCTCTCCTTCATTGTGACAGGCACGGCCTGGAAATGGTTTCTCGACCCCGGAATCGGGCTTGAGCGGATCATGCGCCTCTGGGGCTGGGAGAGTTTCTCCTTCACCTGGATCAAGGACAACGACATGGCGATCTACACCATTGTCATCGCAGCGGTGTGGCAGACCAGCGGCTTTGTCATGGCGATGTTTCTCGCAGGCCTGCGTGGCATCGATAATGAGATCCTGAAAGCCGCACAGATCGATGGGGCATCCAGCTTCCAGCTTTATCGCCGGATCGTTATCCCGATGCTGCGCCCCGCCTTCCTCTCGGCCTTCGTCATCCTCAGCCATCTCGCGATCAAGTCCTACGACCTTGTGATCGCGCTCACGGGCGGCGGTCCGGGACGCGCGACCGAGATGCCCGCGACCTTCATGTATTCCTACACCTTCACCCGCAATCAGATGGGCGTCGGTTCGGCGTCTGCCGTGATCATGCTCATGACCATCGCGGCCATCATGGTTCCCTATCTATATGCCGAACTGAAGGAGAAGAACTGATGTCTGCCGTCAGCCAGGACACCGCCGTCAGGACCGGCCGCGTCACACGCATCTTCATCTATCTCGTCCTTCTGCTCTTTGCGCTTTTCTACCTGCTGCCGCTTTACGTGATGGGCATCAATTCACTGAAGCCGCTGCCCGAAATCACCGGCGGCAACATGATGGCGCTGCCCAAGACCTGGACCCTGGACGCCTGGCGATCCGCGTGGTCGACGGCCCAGATCGGCGTGTCGCCGACCGGATTGAAGCCTTATTTTCTGAATTCGATCCTGATGGTCGTCCCTGCCGTTGCCATTTCGACCATCGTCGGTGCCCTGAACGGTTATGTGCTGACCAAATGGCGCTTCCGGGGGGACACCATCGTCTTTGGGCTGATGCTGTTCTCCTGTTTCATCCCGTTCCAGATCGTGCTGATCCCGATGGCGCTTGTGCTCGGCAAGCTTGGCCTCGCGGGTTCGGTGCCGGGGCTCGTACTGGTGCATGTGGTCTACGGTATAGGCTTCACCACTCTCTACTACCGGAACTACTACGCGACGTTCCCGACCGAACTCGTTAAGGCGGCGCAAATTGACGGCGCCGGTTTCTTCCAAATCTTCTGGCGCATACTTCTGCCTGTCTCAGGCCCGATCACTGTCGTTTCCGTGATCTGGCAATTCACCAATATCTGGAACGACTTCCTGTTCGGCGTCTCCTTCGGCGGCACGAGCCAGCCGATGACGGCCGCGCTCAACAATCTCGTGCAGTCGTCCACCGGCGTGAAGGAATACAACGTGCACTTTGCCGGCGCGATCATCGCCGCCCTTCCCACCCTTCTCGTTTACGTCGTCGCCGGGCGCTATTTCGTGCGCGGACTGATGGCCGGTTCAGTCAAAGGATAAGATCATGGGCTTTCTCGACATCCGGAACGTCACCAAGTCCTACGGACAGCTCGAAGTCCTGCATCGTGTCGACATCTCCGTCGAGGAGGGCGAGTTTCTTGTGCTTGTCGGCCCATCCGGTTGCGGCAAGTCCACACTGCTGGGAATGATTGCCGGGCTTGAGGGCATTTCCTCCGGCGAGATCGCGATCAGGGACCGTGTCGTCAACGGCGTCCACCCGTCGAAGCGTAACATCGCCATGGTCTTCCAGTCCTATGCGCTCTACCCCAATATGACCGTCGGGCAGAACATCACGTTCGGCCTCGAAATGCACGGCGTGCCGAAAGCTGAACGCGACAAGGCCCTGGCCGAGGTCGCCAAACTCCTGCAGATCGATCATCTCATCGACCGCAAGCCCGGCCAGCTTTCCGGCGGCCAGCGCCAGCGCGTCGCCATGGGCCGCGCCCTGGTTCGTGATCCCGATGTTTTCCTCTTCGACGAGCCGCTTTCCAACCTCGACGCGAAACTTCGCGTCGATATGCGCACCGAGATCAAGAAGCTGCATGCCAAGCTCAAACGCACGATCGTTTACGTCACCCATGACCAGATCGAGGCCATGACGCTGTCGACCCGGATCGCGGTGATGAACAAGGGGTACATTCAGCAGCTCGGTACGCCGAAAGAGATCTATGACAGCCCGGCCAACGTTTTTGTCGCCACGTTCATGGGAAGTCCGGCGATGAATGTCGTGCCGGCTAGGATCGTCGTCCGGGAGGACAGGCCATATGCCGAGGTCGTGCTGGGCGACGGAGCGAAGAGTCTGCTTGCCTTCAGCCAGCCGGGACTAGCCTCCTACGACGGACACGACATTCTGCTTGGCATCCGCCCCGAGGCCATCACCGATCCGGAGGGTGCTGACCGCAAGTCGCAGAACATCGTCAGCCTGAAAAACCGCGTCATTGTGACTGAACCCGCAGGTTCCGACACCTTTGTCACCATGAGCCTGGGTGGAAAGGACGTGATCGCGCGGATGCGGGCCGATGTCGATATCGCCGGTGGCGACGACTTCGAATTCGCGGTCAACATGGAGAAGGCGGTGGCCTTTGATCCGAAAACGGAAGAGCGCATCCGGCCATGAGCGACGCCGACGTCATCATCATCGGATCGGGCATGGGCGGAGCAACGCTTGCCACTCAGCTTGCCCCGACGGGCCGGCGGATCCTGATCGTCGAAAAGGGCGAAAGATTGCAGCCGTCGTCTGCAGATCGGGATGCCGAGGCGATTTTCGGCAGGGCGCATTTCAGACCCAAGGAAGAGTGGCTTGACGGCGACGACCGGCCCTTCAACCCCGGCAATTACTACAATGTCGGCGGCAATTCGAAATTCTATGGCGCCGTTCTGCTGCGGTACCGGCGTGAGGACTTTTCGCCGCTGCGCCATATGGGAGGAACAACGCCGGGCTGGCCGATCGGTTATGACAGCCTGGAGCCCTGGTACCAGAAGGCGGAGCAGTTGTTCGAGGTCCGGGGAGCGCTCGGCGAGGATCCGACTGAACCGCCTCACTCAGGAAAATACGATTTTCGACCGGTGCCGGATGAACCCCCTATTGCCGATCTTCGCCGCCGCCTCAGCGCCATTGGGCTTCACCCGGCATCTTTGCCGCTGGGTGTCGATGTCGACAGATGGCTGGCGCACGGGTCCACCACGTGGGACGCCTATCCGGACACCTGCGGCGGCAAAAAGGATGCAGAGACGGTGAGCCTCGCCCATGCGCTGCGCCATTTCAACGTGTCGCTTGAGACGGGCTGTGAGGTAACGCGTCTGTTGGCGGGTGAGGGCGGTCAGATCACTGGCGTCGAGGTCTCGAACAAAGGCGAGAAACAGGTGCTCACCGCACCGATCGTCGTTCTCTCGGCGGGCGCGGTGCGGAGCGCTGCGATCCTGCTGTCCTCGGTCGACGAAAGGTATCCTCATGGTCTGGCAAACCGATCCGACCAGGTCGGTCGCAACTTCATGAACCACAACTGCTCGGCAGTTCTTGCACTTCATCCGCTCCGGCGAAATCCGTCGGTCTACCAGAAAACCCTGCTGGTCAACGACTTCTACCTGACAGGCGGGCCGAATGGCGAACCACTCGGCAACATCCAGCTGCTCGGAAAGATCACCGGCCCGATCCTGGCCGCAAGTTCGCCTTTGCCGCGCCCTGTCGCCAACTGGATCGCAGCCCGGTCGATCGATCTTTATGCGATGTCGGAGGATCTGCCCAATCCTGACAGCCGCGTGCAGGTGAGGAACGGTCGGATCGTCCTCGACTGGAAGCGGTCGAATTGGCAGGCGCATCTCGCCCTCGTCGACACGCTCAAAGCGCTGCTCCGAAAAGCCGGTTATCCCCTGGTCCTCTCGCGCGCTTTCGATCGTCGCACGCCCTCCCATCAATGTGGCACGGCTCGGATGGGTGCTGACCCGATGACGAGTGTCGTCGACAGCTTCGGGCGCAGCCACGATCACCGCAATCTCTTCATCGTCGACGCGTCGATCCTGCCAACCTCGGCCGCCGTCAACCCGGCCCTGACGATTGCAGCCCTCGCTCTACGGTCAGGCCGCCACATCATTGAGACGGAGTTTAACCAGTGAACAAGGTCGCACTCATCACGGGAGGCCAGCAGGGCATCGGTCTCGGCATCGCCCGGGAACTCGTCACCGCCGGCCATAAGGTCGCGCTTGCGTCTCTGCCCGATAGCGACGAGCCGCAGGTGCTGGCCGCGCTGAGAGAACTGGGTGATGCGGCGTTCTATGTCCGCCACGACCTGCAGGACATCGACAATGTTGCGGCGATCCTTGACCGGGTCGAAGCGCAATTTGGGCCGATCACCACCTTGGTCTCGAATGCTGGCGTGCCCGCCAAGGTGCGTGGCGACATGCTTTCGCTAACGCCCGACAGTTTCGACTTCGTTCTCGGCGTCAACCTGCGCGGTGCCTTTTTCCTTGCCCAGGAGGTCGTGCGGCGAATGCTGGCGATCTCGTCCGACACCTATCGCTCGATCGTCTTTGTCACATCGGTGAGCGCCAGCATGGCCTCGATCGAGCGGGCGGAGTACTGCATCTCCAAGGCCGCGGCCGGGATGATGGCGGAGCTCTTTGCTCTGCGTCTCGCGCCGCATGGGATCGGCGTTTTCGACCTGAGACCCGGCATCATCGAGACGGAGATGACGGCAGGCGTGAAGGACAAATATACCGCACGGATCGAAGGGGGCCTCGTTCCTGCGCAGCGCTGGGGTCAGCCGGCCGACGTCGCGAACGTGGTCGTGCCGCTCGTGGAAGGCCGTTTTGCCTTTGCCAATGGCGCGGTGATTCCCGTGGACGGCGGCTTGTCGCTGGCACGCCTTTAGGAGACTGACATGCGGCACGCTTTTGATTTCATCATCGTCGGCGGTGGTTCTGCCGGTTCGGTCCTTGCGGCGCGGCTTTCGGAAAATCCCGCATTCAACGTGCTTCTGCTCGAGGCGGGCGGGCGCGATTGGCATCCCTTCTACCATCTGCCGGCAGGCTTTGCGAAGATGACCAAAGGCATCGGAAGCTGGGGCTGGAGCACAGTGCCGCAGCGGCATATGAACAACATGGTGATCCGCTACACCCAGGCGAAGGTCATCGGCGGCGGCTCCAGCATCAACGCGCAGATCTACACCCGCGGCAATGCGCTCGATTACGACGACTGGCGTCAGATGGGCTGCGAAGGCTGGTCCTTCGAGGAGGTTCTGCCTTATTTCCGAAAGGCGGAGGACAATGACAGTTTCGACAATCGGTTTCACGGCAAGGGCGGTCCGCTGGGAGTCAGCAAGCCCGCAGCACCCCTGCCGATCTGCGAGGCCTATTTCAAGGCTGCCGCCGCGCTTGGCATTCCCTTCAATGGCGACATGACGGGCGATAAGCAGGATGGCGTCGGATATTATCAACTGACCCAGCGCAATGTCCGCCGCTCCTCGGCATCGATCGCCTATCTCAATCCGGCGCGACAACGCCCCAATCTGACAATCCGCACTAATGCGCAGGTGCTGAAGATCGTGGTCGAGAAGGGGCGGGCGATCGGCGTCGAACTCGCCGGCGAAGGTGTCATTCGAGCCGAACGCGAAGTGCTCTTGTCCTCGGGCGCCATCGGCAGCCCGCGCCTTCTGATGCTGTCGGGGATCGGTCCTGCGGATCATCTGGCTTCTGTTGGTGTGCCGGTCGTCTTCGACCAGCCCGGCGTCGGAGCCAATCTGCAGGACCATCTCGATCTCTTCGTGATTGCCGAATGCACGGGGCCTCATACCTATGACCGTTTCGCCAAGCCGCATCTCTCGGTGCTCGCCGGTCTTCAATACCTGCTGACCAGAACCGGCCCCGTCGCCTCGAGCCTGTTTGAGACCGGGGGCTTCTGGTACGCCGATCCGGAGGCCCGGTCGCCGGATATCCAGTTCCATCTCGGGCTCGGCTCGGGCATCGAAGCCGGTGTGGCCGCCATGGCGAATGGCGGCGTGACACTGAATTCCGCTTATCTCAGGCCGCGCTCGAGAGGCACGGTCAGGCTCGGTTCGAACAACCCGTTGGCGCCCCCCCTGATCGATCCCAACTACTGGGCCGATCCGTATGATCGGGAGATGTCGATCCGGGGATTAAAGCTTGCTCGGGACATCATGCGCCAGGATGCGTTGAAGCCCTACGTGAAGGCGGAGCGCCTCCCGGGGCCGGATGTCCACACCGACCAGGACTATTTCGACTACGCTTGCCGCCATTCCAAGACCGATCATCATCCGGCCGGCACCTGCCGCATGGGCTCGGATCCTGCGGCCGTTGTCGATCCGCGGCTGCGGTTCAACGGCATCGACGGTCTGCGTGTCATCGATGCTTCGATCATGCCGACGGTGGTTTCGTCCAACACCAACGCGCCGACCATCATGATCGCCGAAAAGGCCGCTGACATGATCAAAGCGGATCATGGAGGTGCGCCATGATCCGCCACATCGTACTCGTTCGTTTCCAGCAGACGGTGTCCCAAGCCGTCATCGACGACCTCTTCGACGAACTGCATCAGATCGAGGGCAAGGTGCCCGGCTTGTTGTCGATCACATCTGGACGCAGCGAGAGCCCGGAACGCATCGAACGCGGTTATCTGCACGGTTTCGTCGCCGACTTTTCTGGCTGGGCGGCTCTCGAAGCCTATCAGCTCCACCCGGATCACCAGCGTTTTGGCGCGCGTCTGGTGGCTCATGCCGAGGGTGGTCTCGACGGCATTCTCGTCTTCGACCTTCCGGTTCAAACTGAGGATCTTCAGCATGATTGAATTGCCCACCGTCGATGGTCGCATCGAGAACTACCGTTTCAGCGGGACGCCACTCGTGCCGCGAGCCCCCACCCGTCCCCTCACCCGCACGGCCTTTGCCGCCGCGCATGTCGTCTCTGACCCGCTTCGGGAGCGCAATCCCTGGGACACGCGCCCCGCCGTCGACTGGGAGGGCACGCTTGCCTTCCGGGCTGCGCTCTTTGACCAAGGTCTTGGTCTCGCCGAGGCCATGGATACGGCCCAGCGTGGCATGGGTGTCGACTGGCAGACCGCGCTTGAACTCATCGGGCGCACAATGGCGGCGGCCAAGGCGCATCCGATGAAACCGCGCGTTGCCTGCGGTGCAGGGACCGACCATATGGCACTCTCCGATCTCACCGATGCGGATAGCATCGCGCGGGCCTATCTGACGCAGGCCGAGGCCATCGAGGCTGCCGGCGGGCAACTGATCCTGATGGCCTCGCGCGCCTTCCCCGCCATGGGCGCCGGACCGGACATCTATCGCACCGTCTATCGGAGACTGATTGATGGTGCCGCCGCACCCGTCATCCTGCATTGGCTGGGCGACATGTTCGATCCGGCGCTGAAGGGTTACTGGGGCAGCGAAGATGTGGGCCAAGCGAGCGATTTCGTGCTCGATCTGATCGGCGAAAATCCCGGCAAGGTCGACGGCATCAAGATCTCGCTCCTCGATCAGGCGCATGAAGAAGCGTTTCGTGCTCGCCTGCCGGATGGTGTGCGTCTTTATACCGGCGACGACTTCAACTATGCCGATCTGATTGCCGGCGATGGCCGGCATTATTCGCATGCTCTGCTCGGCATCTTCGCGGCGATTGCGCCAGCCGCCTCGCAGGCGCTCGACGCGCTCGCTGCCGGTGACCTCGAGACGTATCATAAGCTGCTTGCGCCGACGGTGCCGCTCAGCCGGGAAATCTTCCGGGCGCCGACCCGCTTCTACAAGGCCGGGATTGCCTTCCTCGCCTGGCTGAACGGCCACCAGCGGCATTTCATCATGCCGGCCGGCTTCCAGTCGAGCCGCGACATCGTCCACTATGCACAGGTCTTCCGGCTGGCAGATCAGGCAAATCTGCTTGCCGATCCGCAGCTTGCCGTGAGAAGGATGCGAGTCTTGCTGGAACTGAACGGGGTGTATTGAAGGGCATGGAGCGTCGGCCGACGATCATCGATGTGGCGCGCGTGGCAGGGATTTCCAAATCCACCGTCAGCCTCGTTTTGCAGAACAGTCCGCTGGTCAAAGAGGAAACGCGCCGCCTGGTGCGCGAAGCTATGGATACGGTCGGTTATGTCTACAACCGAGCGGCCGCCAACCTCCGCTCCTCGAATGTCGGTCTGATCGGACTTGTCATCAACGATCTCCGCAACCCGTTTTTCACCGAGTTCGCCACTTCGCTGCAGATGGCCTTGTCCCAGCGCGGTTATGCAACGGTGGTCGCGAATACCGATGAGGATCCGGCAGTCCAGGCGCAGGTGGTCGGGGCCATGATCGAGCACGGCGTTTCCGCCCTCGTGCTGTCGCCGGCCTATGGCGATGAAGGTGGCACCTTCGATGCCATCGCACGCGGCGCAATTCCCACGATGCAGGTGCTCCGCAAGGTCGACCCCCGGGTTGCACAGTTTCCCTTCGCCGCACCCGACTATCGCCTGGGCAGCCTTCTCGCTGCAAGACACCTCCTGTCGGTTCAGGCGGGAAGGATCGCCTTTGTCGGAGGACTTGCAGACCGCGCCGTCACGCGGGAGCGCATGGCGGGTTATTTCGAGGCTCTGGCTGATGCCGGTATGGAACCTTTCGTCCTGTCGGGCAGGGCGAGCCGTGCCTTCGGTCGCGAAGCCGCCGAAGAATTGGCGCAGACGCATCCAGAGATCGATGCGGCAATCTGTTTCAACGATCTGGTGGCGCTCGGTATGCTGTCGGGATTCGCAAAGCTGAACCGCGCCGTGGGGCACGACTTCCGGATGGTCGGCTTCGATGATATCGAGGAATGCAGCCAGGTATTTCCAGCCCTCTCGACGGTCCATTGCGGGATTGCGGAGTTCGGGCGATCTATTGCCGCCACGGTTCTGGCCTGGCTCGAAGAGGGCAAACGCCCGCAGCCGGAAATCGTAACGCCGGTGGAGTTGGTGATCCGGGATACGAGCGGTGTGAGGGACGTTCCATGATCGATCGACCGGAGCTCTTTCTCCGACGCCTGTTCGACCGGGCCGTCGAGGTCGCAGACCCGATGCGATCGCTCAGGGATTTCCTGCCGGACAAACCGGAGGGGCGGGTCATCGTCGTTGGTGCGGGCAAGGCGAGTGCACGCATGGCCGAAGCTGTAGAGGCGGCCTGGGGTCCCTGTGAAGGCCTCGTCATTACGCGCTACGGATATGCGCGCCCGTGTCGGGGTATCGAGATCGTCGAGGCCGCCCACCCGGTCCCCGATCAGGCGGGGCTCGAAGCGACAGCCCGCATGATCGCTTTGCTCGAAACGACCGGCGAGGCTGATTTCGTTCTGGCGCTCATCTCCGGAGGGGCTTCAGCGCTGCTCACCCAACCCGTGGAGGGTGTCTCATTGGCGGAGAAGCAGGCGGTCAATCAGGCGCTGCTTGCCTCCGGCGCGCCGATCGACCGGATGAATACGGTGCGCAAACATCTGAGCCGGGTGAAGGGCGGACAATTGGCCACCGCAGCCTGGCCGGCAGAACTGCTGGCGCTGATCATCTCGGACGTTCCCGGAGACGATCCGGCTTACATCGGTTCTGGTCCCACCGTCGGCGATCCCACGAGCCCGAACGAGGCTCTGGCCGTGATCGATCGGTGGAATGTCGAGGTGCCGGCCTCGGTCCGCGAGGCACTGTCTCATGGCTCCGGTGTCGTGCAGCCAGACGATCCGCGCCTGGCGCGTGTCCACAACGTCATCTATGCCGCGCCCCGGCAATCGCTGCAAGCTGCCGCAGCTCTTGCCCGCGAAGCCGGTTGCGAGGTGCGCCTCCTCGGAGATGCGCTCGAAGGGGAGGCGCGGCTGGTCGCTGAGGCTCAGGCACAAGAGGCGCGTGCTGTGCAGGCGGGCATGAAGACGGGGGATCAGCCGATCCTGCTTCTGTCTGGCGGTGAACTCACCGTTACCCGCCGTGGCGACGGCATCGGCGGTCCGAACGCCGAATTCTGTCTGGCGCTTGCTTTGGCGCTCGACGGCGCGGCAGGTATCCACGCAATCGCATGCGACACGGACGGTGTGGACGGGGCCGCCGAAGTGGCCGGTGCCGTCATCGGACCTGACTTGTTAAAGAGAGCGGCAGAACGCGGAGTCCATCCGCGCCGGGCGCTCCAGCGAAACGATGCCCATTCCTTCTTCGCAGCCCTCGACGCGCAAGTCGTCACGGGCCCCACGCTCACCAACGTCAATGACTTCCGCGCCATTCTGGTGGAGCCCCCGCTCACGGGCTGAAGACCGAATGCGGTTGCCTCGAATACAGCATTTGGAGGTGCCGCCGTCTGTTATCTTCAAAGCGGGGCTTGGACGCGACAGTGAGCCTTCGCTGATGGTTGGTGCGGATGGCATCGACCTGCGTGGCAGGTGCACCATTGTTCAGACGCCAGGTGTCCGGACGACAGCAGTCCTTTTACTCGTGACGCGGGGCGAAGAACTGCATCGAGTGGCGTAACAGCCTGTCTAGTACATGGTCTTCTTATAGTCCTCCTCCAACCCTGCGTCGATTTTCCGCATCTCCTCCTCTCCCGGTGCCCCCGTCGTTTCGTCGAGGATCATCTTGATCAACGGCGGCATTTGGCTGCGATCCTGGTGCGACCGGGTGGAGTGCAGGCGCGTTGGATGTGCCTCATGCGGCGCGCTGGGGAATGGAGGAGTTGAGGAGGCGCACCCGCCTTAGTCTGCACGCGTCATCCAACGAGGGTGGACGCAGGGAACGGCGGTGGGAAGAAACAACGACCCTGACGAGGCCGCTTTCAGCGCCCCGGTCGGATGATCCTTCGCCACGGCAGTGCTTCTGCACGTGGATATCGCTGCGGGCGGGACGCCAAAACGCCAGCGACCGGCTAAATCCGGCCGCTGGCGCGTCAAGGTCAGGGATTGCTTTTCTGCGAGCCGGAGGACGAGGAGGACGACTGATCAGAGGCACCGGACATCGGCGGATCGATGACCATCAGCACCGTATTGCCTTCGCTGGTCTGAGCCCGCACGAGGTAAGAAGCGTCGAGGATTTCGACATCTTCAAATCCGGCCTTGGTCAACTGGTCGCGCACCTTGCTCTGCTGCAGGGCGCCGCCGGAAGACTGGGCATTCGAGCCGCTCGATGTGCTGCTCCCGCTTCCGGACGTGCTGCTGCCGGACGTGCTGTTTCCGGACTGCGCAAAGGCCGGGGCGGCCAGCAGGGCGGAGGCGAAGGTGGCTGCAAGTAGCTTCATCATGGTCTTTCCTTTCGGTATGCGCCGTCACAATGGCGCAGGTGGTTGAGTTGACGTTTTTTGGGGGTGAAAGACCGGCTGGGCCGGTCATCTGTGCCTGGGGAAGGCTGCGGCCAGGTGCGATACCCGATGCCCAAGCGGGCGGACGCCTGCGCCAAATGTCGGACAGCCGCCACCGTTCATGTCGTCGCCGACACGCCGAATTCCGGCTCTTCGATCACGTTGAAACTGTTGGCGTCCTGGTCTGCGGCAAGACCGGCGTCCTATTCGCTCTCACCGATGGCACAGGCCAGGTCGGCGTTCGAGATCGCCTGTACCGCCACGGCGAGGGCAGAGGCAGCAAGCTTGGTCACAACCTTGTCCAGCATGGTTGTCTCCTCTCTTGGTTTCTCTTCAGCGTCGAGCGCCTTTATTGACGCTCGGTGGGCGAACCGGAGAGGATTGCAAATGTTGCGGGCGTCGACACTCCAGGCGATCACGATCCAATCACGAAGGCGTGAAATCAGTCTGTGCGGAGTCCCGGTGTCAGGCGCGTTGATGGCCAGGCAGGCGCGGCAGGAGCACTGTCAGCAAGCCGAGCAGCGGCAGGTAGGAGCAGAGATTGTAGACGAATTCGATGCCGTGCCGGTCGGCAAACAGGCCGAGCACTGCCGCACCCAGGCCGCCGAAGCCGAAGGCGAACCCGAAGAACAGGCCGGCGATCATGCCGACGCGGCCCGGCACCAGTTCCTGGGCAAAAACGACGATGGCGGAAAAGGCCGAGGAGAAAATGAGGCCGATCACCACCACGAGCACGCAGGTCCAGAACAGGTTGGCATAGGGCAGCATCAGCGCAAATGGGATGACGCCGAGGATCGAGAACCAGATGACGCTGCGTGAGCCGAACCGGTCGCCGATCGGCCCGCCGAAAAAGACGCCGGCGGCCGAGGCGCCGAGGAACAGGAAGAGCAGGATCTGTGCCTGCTGCACGTCCACGCCGAAACGGTGGATCGTGTAGAAGGTAAAATAGCTGGAGAGGCTCGCAAGATAGGCGTTTTTCGTCGCGACCAGGATGACAAGGATGAGGAGTGTCATCGCCACCTGGCGCCCGGGCAGCGGCAGCGTGCGGCTCGGCTGCGGCCGCCCCGCGGTCGAACGGCGGTGGCGCATGTACCAGACGCTGACGCCGGAGAGCACCGCGAAGCCTAAAAGCGCGATCAGCGAAAACCAGCCGAGGGAGGACTGGCCATGCGGAATGACGATGAAGGCGGCGAGCAGCGGGCCGATCGCCGTTCCGGTATTGCCGCCAACCTGGAAGAAGGATTGCGCAAAACCATGGCGACCGCCGGAGGCGAGCCGGGCGACGCGTGAGGCTTCCGGATGAAAGATCGCCGAGCCGATGCCGATCAGGCAGGCGCCGAGTACGAGAACGGAAAAGTGGTGGGCAAAGGCAAGCGTGATCAGCCCGGCACAGGTGGAGAGCATCGCTGCCGGCAGCGAAAATGGCATCGGCCAGCGGTCGGTCACCACGCCGACAGCCGGCTGCAGCAACGAGGCCGTTACCTGGAAGGCGAAAGTGAGCAGCCCGATCTGCACGAAATCGAGTGCGTAATTCTCCTTCAAGAGCGGATAGAGCGAGGTCAGCAGCGACTGCATGATGTCGTTCAGCATGTGGCAGAAGCTGGCGGCAAAAATGATGGAAAAGGCGGTCCGTTCGACCGGGTGCCCCGCGGCGGCGACAGTGGCCATCCCTGGTGTTCCTCGTCTTGTCTGTTTTTGTGCGGCCGGTTGCGCCGGTCGGTTTTACCCGTGTCATAATCGGCTTGTGGCTGGCCCGCATTTGTGTTGTGGTCGATTTCTTTCGTGAATGGGCCAAATGCGAGTTCTGGATCTGACGATAGCGGCGGGCGAGACTCGGCGTGATCACCATGTCGAAAGTCTGCACTGGCTGGAGCAGGCGAACGAACCGGTGATCGCGCTGGCGCGCACCTATCCAACCGGTCTTGCCGTTCCGCGCCATTCGCACAGCCGCACGCAGCTCTGGTTTGCGCGGCGCGGCATCGTGCTGGTGTCGACCGGTGACCGTCGCTGGATGATCCCGCCCGGCCATGCGCTGATCATTCCCGCCGCAACTGAACATTCGGCCGAGATGGTGAGCGATGTCGAGATGCAGTCGGTCTATGTCGATCTGCCGGGCGAAACGGCCGGCCAGCCGCGGGTGGTGGAGGTGACGCCGCTGGCGCAGACCCTGATCGGCGAACTGGTGGCGGTGGAGGCGCGGCCGATGACGGAGCGTCGGCTGTCGCTGGTCAGCGAGCTATTGCTCGATGAATTTCCGCATCTGCCGGTCCGGCCACTGGGGCTGCCCTTTCCGAGCGACCGCAGGCTTGCCAAACTCTGCCGGGACTTTCTGAAAGCGCCCTCGGCGCGCACCAGCATCGATGAATGGGCGCAAAGACTGGGGCTGGCGCGGCGCTCCTTCACCCGGCATTTCCGCGCCGAGACCGGCATCAGCTTCGTCACCTGGCGCCAGCAGGCGTGCCTGCTCGCCTCGCTGCCGCGGCTCGCGGAAGGCGAACCGGTGACGACGGTGGCGCTCGATGCCGGTTACGACAATATCGCTGCCTTCTCCACCATGTTCCGCCGTATGCTCGGCCGCTCGCCGAGCACCTATCTGAAAGCGCAGTCCGCCTGAAGGTAGGCAGACCGCGGAGACGTCACGCGGCGGTAACCGCCGGTCTATCGAGTGTCTGCCAGTCCACCCGCCGCTCGAATGCTTGGCCTTTGCCGTCGAAGAGATGGCAGTCGGTGGCGCGGATACCGGTCTGCATTGGCGCGCCGACCCTGACCGGCGCTGATCCCGGAAGCAGCGCGCAATAATTCTCGCCACTCGGCAGGGCGGCATAGGCAACGGTGTTGACCCCGAGCCGTTCGATGACAGACGGGGTCACGGTGACGGTGAGATCGCCGCTGCCGAGGCTCAGATGTTCGGGGCGAATGCCGAGCGTCAGCGTCTGGCCGACAAGATCCGGCCGCGCCGCAACCGGCAGCGTCACGCTCTGTCCGGCATAAGACACCGTGACGCCATGCTCATCGGTCGCCGTGCAGGTGACCGGCATGAAATTCATCTTCGGATTGCCGATGAAACCCGCGACGAACAGGTTCTGCGGCTTGTGATAGAGCTCCAGCGGCGCGCCCACCTGGGCAATTTCGCCGGCATTCAGCACCACGATCCGGTCGGCCATGGTCATCGCCTCCACCTGGTCGTGGGTGACGTAGATCATCGTTGCTTTCAGGTCCTGGTGCAGCTTGGAGAGTTCGATGCGCATGTCGGCACGCAAAGCCGCGTCGAGGTTCGAGAGCGGCTCGTCGAACAGGAAGATTTTCGGCTCGCGCACGATCGCCCGGCCGATCGCCACACGTTGGCGCTGGCCGCCCGACAGCATGCCCGGTTTCTGATGCAGCCTTTTGTCGAGCTGCAGGATCTTTGCCACCGCCTCCACCTTCTCGCGGATCGTCTCCTCCGGCAGGCGTTCGACGCGCAGCGGAAAGGCGATGTTTTCGAACACCGTCATGTGCGGGTAGAGCGCATAGGACTGGAAGACCATCGCAATGCCGCGCTGGACCGGCGGCTTGTCGTTGACGCGCACGCCATCGATCAGGATGTCGCCGGTGCTGGTCGAATCGAGCCCGGCGATCATGCGCAGCAGGGTGGATTTGCCGCAGCCGGACGGGCCGACGAAGACGACGAATTCGCCATTCTTCACCTCCAGGCCGATGCTTTTCAGCACTTCGAAGTCGCCGTAGAACTTCTGGATCTTATCGAGTTTGAGCTGTCCCAAGATATCTTCTCCGTTCGCCGGAACGAGCGGCCTTTCGCGAAACAAGGATGGGAAAAGGCGTGGGGCCTGCGCGGGGTGACGCCACCCCACGCCCTTCTCCCCTAGTCTTATTTGTACTGCTCCAGATCGGCGGCTGCCTTCTTCAGCGCTGCTTCCGGTTCAGCCTTGCCGGTGACGACCGACTGGACCATCTCGATCATCACGTTCTGGAAACCCTTGTAATCCTTGAAGAGCGGTTCCGGACCACCATAGGTGATGCCGTTGATCAGCGGCTTCCAGAAGGGGTCCTTGGCGACGAAGGCATCGACCTGTGCGGAGGGGCGCAGCGGTGTGAGGCCGGCATCGCCCTGCAGTTCGTATTCCCCTTGCGGGCCGGGCGAGGTGATGAACTTGGCAAATTCGATCGCCTTTTCTTCGACGCCCGAGCCCTTGAAGACGGCAAGGCTGTCGGTGATCAGAAGCGTGCCTTCGCCCTTGGCGGCGGGACCGAGCGGCAGCGGTGCGATGCCCCAGTTGATGCTGGTCTTCTTCAGGCGCGAGGCAGCCCCCGAACCGGACTGGATCATGCCGACCTTGCCGTCGAGGAAGATGGCGCGGATTTCGTTCTGCTCGTAGGCGGTGGCGCCTTCGACGGAATAGGGCGTGATGTCCTTGTAGGCCTTCAGCGCCGCCAGAACTTCCGGGCTGTCGATGGTGATCTTGTCGCCATCGATCACCTTGCCATTGTTGGTGTACACCCAGTGCATGAACTGGTGCATGGTGTTGTCGAAGGTCTTGGCCGGCAGGCCGTAACCGGCAATGCCGGTCTTTTCCTTGATCTGCTTGGCAAAGGCGATTTCTTCCGCCCAGGTCTTCGGCGGGGTTTCCGGGTCAAGGCCCGCCTGCTTGAACAGGTCCTTGTTCCAGTAAAGCGCCTTGGTGGAAAAGGCGATCGGAACGCCCCACTGGGTGCCGTCGAAGGTCACGGTATCGACGATGTTCGGGTAATAGCTCTTCTTTTCGGCATCTGTCATCGGAACCGGAACGATGAGGTCGTTCTCGGCGAATTCCTTCAGCGTGCGCGAGCCGACATAGGCCATGGCGACCGGCGTGCCTGCGGCGGCAAGCGTGGTGGCCTTGTCCTGGCACTGTGCCCAGCCGACAACTTCCGGCGTGACCTTCCAGCCGGCATTCTTGCCTTCCCATTCCTTGATGTATTTCTCATGGATCGGGTCGATCTTGTCGCCGCAATAGATCCAGGAGATTTCCTTGTCGGCGGCATGTGCCGCCATCGCGCTCAGCATGGTGGTGCCGACAAGCGCTGCTGCATAGATCCCAGTCTTGATCGATAGTGTCACGGTTATGCTCCCATTCTTAGAGGTTGTTTATTGTTTCACCGCGCCGGCGGTCAGCCCGCTGACGAGATAACGTTGCAGGAAGAAGATCACGATCATGGCGGGCGCGATGCCGACGAAACTCGCCGCCATCAACTCGTTCCAGACCACTTCCTGGCGGCCGAAATAGGCAAACAGCCCGACCGGCAAAGGCATGTATTCGCTCTTGGCATTGAAGGTCAGCGCGAAGATGAACTGCTGGGCGTAGGAACCGATGAAGGTGGTGATGGCGACCACGGTGATGCCCGGCATGGCAATCGGCAGGATGACCCGGCGCAGCGTGTAGAAGTGGCTCGCACCATCCACATAGGCGGCCTCGTCGAGTTCGCGCGGAATGCGCATCATGTAAGTGCGCAACAGCCAGATGGCGGACGGAATGAGGAAGGCAACGCCCGGCACGATCATGGCGAAATAGGTGTTCAGCACGCCGAGTGTGCGCATCAGCCGGAAAAGCGGGATCAGCAGGACCGCGCCGGAGAACATGTTGACGGCCAAGAAGGCCGCAAGCAGCGTGCCGCGCCCCTTGAACTCGAACCGAGCAAAGGCATAGGCCGCAGGCACCACCATGCACAACACGACGGTCGTCACGATCGTCGAGATAAAGAAGGAGTTGAAGATGTAGCGGGCAAAACCCGGCACGCTTTCCCACATGGTCCGATAGGCTTCAAACGAGCCGTTTTCCGGAATGAACCGGTAGGGTGAGGAAAACAGCTGGCTGAGCGGTTTCAGCGAAACGAGGAAACCTTCGACGAAAGGTGCCAGTACGAAGGTAAGGAAAACCGCGATGCCGCAATAAATGCCGACGATCTCGTACCAGCGGTAGCGGTTGATCAACTGGGCTGGCTCTCTCATTGCTTCTCTCCCGAGGCAAGCCTGCTGGTGACGCGGAAATAACAAAGGCAGAAGATCGACAGGAAAATGCAGATCAGCACCGCGCGCGCTGCGCCTTCGCCGTATTTCTTCGACCCAATTGCGGTGCGATAGGTATCGATGATCATCGTCGTGGTTTCGCCGTTCGGGCCGCCCTGGGTGAGGATCCAGATGATGTCGAAGGAATTGAAGGTCGCGATCAGCGACAACATCGACATGGTGATCATCGACGGCACCAGAAGCGGCAGCGTGATGCGGCGGAAGCGGTAGAAACGGCCGGCGCCATCCGTCCAGGCGGCTTCATAGAGATCCTGCGGGATCGCCTGCATGGCGGCCAGCATGTAGAGCGTCACCATCGGCACGCCGATCCAGACATCGGTGATGACGGTTGCCCAGAAGGCAGTGGAACCGTGCGCCAGGAAAGCGACCGGGCCATCCACGATGCCGAAGCGCTGCAAAAGACCGGAGATCATGCCGAACTGGCCGTTATACATCCAGCCCCACATGAAGATGCCGATCGCCATCGGCACGATCCACGGCGGCATGGTGAGCACGCGAAACAGTGCGCGGCCGGGGACTGCGGCATTCAACATCGTCGCGCCGAAGGTGCCGATGATCATCTTGATGGCGACAGAAAAGAAGGTCCACACGAAGGTGCGGATGATGACCTCGGCAAAGGTCTCGTTGAAGATCTTGTCGTAATTGGCCCAGCCCACCCAGTTGGTCGTCTTCTTCAGCGAAGCATCGGTAAACGAGAGGATGAAGGTATCGACCAGCGGATAGGCGACGATGGCGCAGACATACAGAAGTGCCGGCGCCAAAAGGATCCAGGCAAACAGGACGGCGCTGCGTTTGGCGTGCATCTTGGCGCCTCCTCAGGCCGTCTTCGCCTGACGTGAGGCGGATGTGCCATGCAGGCAGGCATCGTACCGCTCCCAGACGGGTGCGAGATCGACGACCTTGCGGCCGTTACGTGCCTCGTCCATGGCAAGCGCCAGAATGCCGGCTTCGATCGCATCGAGCGCCGAGACGGGAAGTGCCGTACCGGTCTGCATGTGGGCCAGCACATCGGCAGCCATCTGCTCATCCGCGCCGTAATGATGCGAGGAAGCAGACGGGGCGGAATAGGTGTTGGAGATCAGCTTTTCGCTGCTATGGGCATCGTGGACGTCGAGGAAACCGCGGACAAAATCGCCCTCCGCCATGCCCTTCGAACCGATTACACAGAAGCGGCGGAACTCGTCCGGCACGTTCAGATTGGTGTGGAAGGTCATCGAGGCGCCGGATTCGTATTCGACGATCGCGGTCTGGTAGTCGATGATGTCGCCGTCGCTGTCGAACACCTTGTCGGCGCCCATCCAACCGCTCGGCTTGCGGTGATAGACCTCGAGATCGTTGACGCCTGCCTGCTGCGGCGCATTGCTGGGTACGAAGCTCTTGCGTCCGCCGAAGCTTGCGACGAAACGCGGGCGTGATGCCATGACGCCGTTGTAGAGATCGAGGTCGTGGCAGCACTTCTCCAGCATGAAGCCGCCGGCATAACTGCTGTAGCGGCGCCAGTCGCGCATGAAGAAGGCGCCATGATAAGGGGCGATGTGTTCGGAGGCTTCGATCGAGGCGACGTCGCCGAGCAGACCGTTCGCCTGTGCCTCGCGCAGATCGCGGTAGAGCGGCGAATAACGCAAGACGAGCCCGACGAGCAGCCGGTCGTGACCGTAGCGGTTGAGCAGCGTGGCGAGTGCAAAACTCTCTTCGATCGAGATGACAATGGGTTTCTCGGTAAAGACCGTAAGGCCTGCTTCGAGTCCGATGCGGATGTGTTCGAGATGCAGATGGTTCGGCGAGCCGATCATCAGCAGGTCGAAGGTCTCTGCGGCAATCAGCGCTTCCGGCGTTTCGTAGGCGCGACCGGGCGAAACGCCGGCCTCCTTCAGCCGATCCATGCCGGCGGGTGCCGGGTCGACGTAGCCGACGATCTCGAAATTCGGATCCATTTGGCTGAACACCTGGCCCAGATAGCCCAGGCGGAAGCCCAACCCGATGATGGCGACCTTCATTGACGATCAGTTCCCCGTTTTTCGTAATTATTTTTCACAGACTGTTTCAGTTGTGCCGCCGCGTCAACCTGAAAAGCGGAAAATCCGCGATGTGATGAAATTCATTTTCAGAACGCAGAGGCGACTTGTGCGCCACCTCTGCTGTGCGGCAAGAGACAACCGGAGCCAGGCTGATTGTTAATAATTAATACCAAACGAATGCCAATCGTCCAGCATGCAGATCGTCATTTGTTGCGCTGATTTGATAAACAGCTGAAAAACAACCGCAAAAATTTCTGCATTGGGATTTGTGCTGACCCAACTCTAAAACCAATTGCGTCTGTGGAGCCATATTGGTATTTTCCGCGCTCACCTGGAGGGGTTCCGCACGATGACGCTCAGCCTGCATTTCTGGAAAACGCATGCCGCCTTGGTGGCGCGAGGGCCTGTGCGCGGCGGGCGCGAGGGCGGCCGATGAATGAAAATGCGCTTCCCCTGTCGCAATTGCAGGCGGTCCGCGGTGGCCCCTTGTATGTGAAGCTGAAGAAGATGATCGAGCAGGCCATGTCCGATGGTCGGCTGAAGCATGGTGATGCGCTGCCGGCGGAACGCGACATTGCCGATGCCGCCGCCATATCGCGGGTCACGGTGCGCAAGGCAATCGATGAACTGGTGGATGAAGGGCTTCTGGTACGCCGCCGCGGCTCCGGCACCTTCGTCGTCAAGCCGGTGCCGCGCATGCAGCAACCGCTGACGCGGCTGACCTCGTTTTCCGAAGACATGCGCCGGCGCGGCATGGTGGCCGGGTCGCGCTGGCTGGACCGTGGGCTGTTTCATCCGACGCCGGAAGAAACGATGACGCTCGGCCTTGCCGGGCAGGCGAGGGTCGCCCGGCTTGTTCGTCTGCGCACCGCCAACGACATGGCGATTGCGCTGGAGCGCACCAGCCTGCCGGACGACATCCTGCCGGACCCGGACGGTGTTGAGAATTCGCTCTACCAGGCGCTGCTCAGCCGCAACATCCGGCCCGTGCGTGCCAATCAGCGTATCTCGGCCGTTCTGCTCAAGGAAGACGAGACGGAATTGCTGGGTGTGCCGCCCGGATCTGCTGCGCTTAGCGTTCAGCGCATCGCCTATCTGGACTCCGGTCGGGTGATGGAAGTCTCGACCGCTCTTTATCGCAGCGACGCCTATGATCTCGTTGCGGAACTCACCATCGGCAGTTGATGCCGACAGCATGGAAAGGCTTAGACTCTCATGACATCGATCATGCGACAGGAGATCGACGAGATCCCGCATGTGGCCGCGCGACTTCTGAACGATCAGGCGGAGGCGCTGGAGGCTGCCGGCAAGGCCCTGCGCGAGCGGGATCCGGCCGTGGTCGTCACCATCGCGCGCGGTTCCTCCGATCACGCGGCGCATTTCCTGAAATATGCGATCGAGCTGGAGCTCGGCCTGCCGGTGGCCTCGCTCGGCCCGTCGCTGGCTTCGATCTATGGCGCGCCGCTGCGCCTTGCGCGAGGGGCGGCGATTGCCGTTTCGCAGTCCGGTGCAAGCCCGGACATCGTGGCGCTCGCCAAGGCTGCGGTCGATGGTGGGGCGCTGACGATCGCGCTGGCCAACACCGTGCCGTCGCCGCTGAGTGTCGCCGCAAGCCTTGCGATCAATGTCGATGCCGGCAAGGAAATTGCCGTCGCGGCAACGAAATCCTTCGTCAATTCCATCGTGGCAGGCCTTGCCGTCCTTGCCCACTGGAAGGACGATGCGAACCTGAAGCAGGCAGTTAACGCGCTGCCGCAGCATTTTGCCGAGGCGCTGTCGCTCGACTGGAGTGCGGTGATCGATACCCTCGTGGCTGCGGATTCGCTTTACATGCTGGGCCGGGGCCCCTCGCTGGCCATCGCTTCGGAAGCCGCCTTGAAGTGCAAGGAGACCTGTGAGCTGCACGCGGAGGCCTATTCCTCGGCGGAAGTGCTGCATGGCCCGGTCTCGCTGGTGGCCGCCGCTTTCCCGGTGATTGCCTTTGCGGCGCGCGACAAGGCGGAAACCTCGATCGTCGCGACCGCATCGAAACTGGTGGAGAAGAACGCTGCCGTTTACGCAACCTCGCAGCTGGCCAGCGGGCAGGGGCCGGCAAAACTTCCCTTCGTGGCAACGGGCCATCCCTTGACGGATGCGCTTTGCCTGATCATCCCCTATTACGGGATGGTCGAACAGCTCTCCCGTCTTAGGGGCTTCAACCCTGATAAACCCGCAGCACTTCAGAAAGTGACCGTGACCCAATGACCGAGCCTTTAGCGCTTGTCAGCCAGCGTATCTTTGACGGCGACCAGCTGTGGCATGAGCATGCGGTGCTGATCGACGGTGGCCGTGTGACGAACATCGTGCCGCGGCAGGAGGTGCCGGACGGCTATCGGACCCTGGATGTGGGGGATGCGCTGGTGGCGCCGGGTTTTGTCGATCTGCAGGTCAATGGCGGCGGCGGCGTGTTGTTCAACAACGATCCGACCGTCTCCGGGATCGCTACCATCTGCCGGGCGCATGCCGCCTACGGCACGACCTCGGTGATGGTGACGTTGATCACCGATACGCCTCAGATTCGTGACACGGCACTGGCAGCCGGACGCGATGCTTTTGCCGGCCACATCCCCGGCTATCTCGGCCTGCACCTCGAAGGGCCGCATCTGTCGCTCGCCCGCAAGGGCACGCATGACCCGACCCTGATCCGGCCGATGGAGGAGGCGGATCTTTCCGCTCTCTGTGCGGCGTCGGGCACGTTCGGCCAGGCGCTCACCACCATTGCGCCGGAAAGCGTGACGCCGGAACAGGTGTCGCGGCTGAAAGAGGCGGGGTATGTCGTCAGCCTCGGCCACACCGATGTCGTGGCTTCCATGGTCGCGCCTTATACGGAAGCCGGCGTCACCATGGTGACGCATCTTTTCAACGCGATGAGCCAGATGGGCAACCGCGAGCCGGGTGTCGTCGGCGCGGCACTCGATGATGGCCGCATCTTCTGCGGCCTGATCGCCGACGGTTTCCACGTCGATCCGGTGGCCATGCGCGTGGCGCTGCGGGCAAAAAACGGTCCGGCCCGCATTTTCCTCGTGACGGATGCCATGTCGACCATTGGCACGGAGGATGACGGATTCGAATTGAACGGCCGGCAGGTTTTCCGCCGCGGCGGGCGGCTGACGCTTGCGGACGGAACGCTGGCGGGCGCCGATATCGACATGCTGTCCTGCGTGCGCTTCACCCATGAACGGTTGGGCGTGTCCCTGATCGAGGCGCTGCGGATGGCCTCGCGTTATCCGGCGGAGGCGATCGCTGCGACGACGAAAGGCCTGCTGAAGCCCGGTTTCGATGCGGATATGGTGGTGCTCGATACCGCACTGAGCCTGCATTCGACCTTTATCGGCGGTAAGCTTGTGGCGGGACGCGATCTTACGGACCGGATGGCAGCATCATGATCGTCTGTTTCGATATCGGTGGCACGGCGATCAAGGGGGCGCTCGCCTATGCGGTGGAGGATGTGCGCCCCGTGCCGCGGCAGCCGACGCCGATCCATGACTTCGACGCTTTTGTGGCCGTGCTGCAATCGGTGATCGACGAGGCGGACGAACGGCCCGAGCGCTTAGCGCTCTCGATCGCCGGCATCATCGATCCGGATACCGGTCGCGCCGTCGTTGCCAATGTGCCCTGCATTCATGGCCGGCCGCTCAGGCAGGATCTGGAGGCCGCCCTTGGCCTTCCGGTTCTCGTGGCCAATGATGCGGATTGTTTCGTGCTGGCGGAAGCCGGGATTGGCGCCGGGCGCGGCCACCGCGTCGTCTTCGGCGTGATCCTCGGAACCGGCGTCGGCGGCGGGTTGGTGATCGACGGGCAGCTCATCAACCGCGAGGGCGGGTTTGCCGGCGAATGGGGCCATGGCCCGGTCGCCGCGACCGAAGCCGGCCATCCGCCGGCACGCCTGCCGCGCTTTCAATGCGGATGTGGGCTGACCGGCTGCATCGATGCCGTCTGCAGCGCCCGCGGCATGGAAAAACTGCATGCGCATCTGCATGGGGCGACGCAGACCAGCGAAGAGATTGTTGCGGCCTGGGAGGTGGGGGATGCCGCGGCGAGCCGGACGATCGATGTCTATGTCGATGTTCTGGCAGGCCCGCTGGCGCTGGTTGCCAATGTCACGGGAACGACCATCATTCCGGTCGGCGGCGGGTTGTCCAATGCCGAACCTCTGCTTGAAGCGATCGATGCCGCGGTGCGCAGCCGCATCCTGCGCCGCTTCGACCGGCCGCTCGTGGTGAAGGCTGAATGCACCGTGGAGCCCGGACTGATCGGTGCGGCGCTCCTCGGCCTCAAGGCCGGTTGACGCCTGGCAGAACCTGCCCGAGGGGCGGCACGGTCAGGGTTTCGGTGCCACGAGACCGACCGGTCGGACGACGGTGTAGTGGAAGCGCAGCCATTCGCCTTCAGTCGGGAAATACATCGGCATGTCGAGTGAGCGGATCTCGGGAAGCGCCAGCCGAAGGCCGTAGTTCTTCTCCAGCCATTCGAGCATTTTCGGGAATTTTTCCTTTCCGGTCGTCTGCACGAGTAGGATTGGCCGCTCTCCCGAGGCGTCGATCGGTGGCGTGAAGTCGTCATAGGTGGTGGTCACAACCGGCGTGTCCTGGAACAGGAACCTCAGATTGCCGCCGGTGCGCCAGTCGCCGGTGACGATGAGCGCCGGCGCCACCTTTTCGTCGGCACGGAACTTGTCGGCGAAACTCTGCCAGTCATAGTTGGAACTGGTCCTGAGCCCGAGCAGGGACATCAGTGGCTGCGAGGCGATGAGCGCGCCGGGGACGACCAGCATGGTGGCCAGCGCGACCGAGACCAGACGTGGCACGAGGCGGGCAAGGCTGAATCGCTGCTGCTCGAGCCACAGCGCAATAAACAGCGGCAAGGGCAAGAACAGCGGAAGCAGCCAGCGGTCGCGGATTTCCGTCAGCGTCATCGTTGCAATGACCAGCAGCATGATGAGCGTGATCGCGATGAAATAGGTGCGGAAGAAGCGGTACCAGGTCCGATCCGGCGCGCCGTCGCCGCGCGGTTTCAGGCCAAGCAAGGACAGCGCCGTCAGAAGCATCGGCACGCAGACAATCACCAGCGCTCCGCCGATGAAGGTTGCAACGCCAAAGGTCACCTGGAAGAACCGTCCGTCCGGTGCATTTTCCGCCATTCGGCTCAACGTCACTCCGGAGGCGAGATCGAGGTTGTGGAAAAGCCAGATGGCATGCGGGATACATAAGGCAAATGCCAGCGCAAGCGACAAAATAAAACGACGGTCAAGGATGCGCTCACGTCCCTGTGGGTGAAGCCAGACCGCCATGAGGATGGCTGGCAGGATGATCAGGCTGTTGTATTTCGACAGGAGTGCCATGCCGATGCACAGGCCGATACCGATGTAACCGAGTGTCCCGGGTCCCCGGAAGAGGCGCGCCGTGAGGTAAAGGAGCATCGCGACGCTCAGCATCAGCATCGTCGTGTGGGTCAGGTCCCGTTGTGCCTGCCAGAAGACCTGCGGAATGACGAACAACAGAAACGCCGCGACCGCCACCAGCCGCTTGTCCGAGAGGATCAGTTCTGCTGCCTTGATGTAGAAAAAGAAGATCAGGAACAGAACGAGGTTCTTGGCGGCGCCGACGGCGAAAAGGCTTGTTCCGAACAGCCTAAAGAAGATCTGCTGATACCAGTTGTAGAGCGGAGGCTGCGCGTCATAACCGAAGGCTAGCCACTGCTGGAACAGAACCTGCTGTGCCTCGTCGACCCGCAGTGCCGTCGGCAGGAACAGCCGGATCAGCGTCTGCAAGAGGAAGTACACGGCAAAGACGATGATGATGGCGCGGGGGCTCCCGGCGAGCCGGTAAGCAAGCGTCTGGACGGTCCTGCCGGCCCTCGTTCCCATGTCTGCTGTTGCTGAATTCACAGCCGTCTGCATGCGTAGTATCTTTCACCTGTTCCTGTCCTCGACAGAGGACATAGGCGAACGTCGGCGAAGGGCCATCGGTCGCACTCGTCTTTAATGTAGGGAGCCCGCCGCCAGTCTGCTTGTCCGATCGTCTCACAAGCATCTGTCGTGGACCTTGCGCGTACATTTCTGCGAATGTGCGCAAGCCCTTAAGAACTCCTGGTCAGAGCCGGAGGCGCCCTCGGACTCAAACGCCTGCAGTCTATACAGGTAAATGATACTGGTGAGTACCAATTTTTTCTCAGTTTTTGACGCGGATCAATTTCCGCCGCAGGCACGCCCGCTAACCTTCATGTCATGCCGAGCAATTCGGTATTGCCGCTTCATTCGGATCTATCAGCCAGGACGCCGGCGCCGGGCCGAATAGGCAGCACATTCCATTTCTGTCTGAGGCAGGTGCCGGAGAGCGACATGAACGATCGGATGAAAAGCCTGACAACCGTGGCAGTCATCGCTGCCCTTGCGGCAGGCGGCTATTATGCCTGGAGCAATTACAGCGGCGCGGCCCTTCCCGAAGGCATTGCCTCCGGAAACGGCCGCATCGAAGCGACCGAGGTTGACGTTTCCACCAAGACGGCAGGGCGGATCCGCGAGATCATGGCGGTCGAGGGTGACTTCGTCAAACCCGGCACGGTTCTCGCCCGCATGGATACCGTGCAGCTCGAGGCCCAGAAGGCCCAGGCGGAAGCCAGCCTGCGCCAGGCAATCATCGGCATCGATACGGCAAAAAGCCTGGTGATGCAGCGGCAGGCGGAACGGGAAGCGGCGGCCGCGACGGTCGCTCAGCGCGAAGCCGAACTGGACGGTGCCAGCCGCAAGCTGGCCCGCACCGAACAACTCGCCAGTTCCAACGTCACCAGCCAGCAGGCTCTTGATGAGGACCGTGCCGACGCCAAGGCAGCCAAGGCCGCGGTCGCGGCGGCCGAGGCCCAGCTTGCTGCATCGGAGGCTGCCATCAGTTCCGCAAAGGCGCAGGTGATCGATGCGGAAGCGGCGGTCGAAGCGGCTCGGGCTGCCGTTGCAAGCATCGTTGCCGACATCAATGACAGCACGCTGACGGCCGCACGGCCGGGGCGGGTGCAGTATCGTGTCGCCGAACCGGGAGAGGTGTTGTCTGCCGGCGGCCGGGTGCTCAATCTTGTCGACTTGAGCGACGTCTACATGACCTTCTTCCTGCCGACCGCGGAGGCCGGCCGGGTTGCGATCGGCAGCGAGGTGCGCCTTGTTCTGGATGCCGCCCCGCAGTTTTCCATTCCTGCCACCGTCGCCTTCGTTGCCGATGTCGCGCAGTTCACCCCGAAGACGGTGGAGACCGAAGAGGAACGGCAGAAACTGATGTTCCGGGTGAAGGCGAAAATCCCACAGGCATTGCTGGAGAAATACATCCAGCAGGTGAAGACTGGTCTTCCCGGAATGGCCTATGTGAAGCTTGATCCGCAGGCCGTCTGGCCGGCCAATCTGGCGGATGTGGTGCAATGACAGGGCCGGATCTTGACGGACAAACGGAGGGCGCCGAACCCCGGCCGAACGTGGTCACGCTTGCGGGGGTGAGCCTGCGTTACGGCAAGACACAGGCGCTGCGCGACGTCACGCTCGACATTCCCGCCGGTTGCATGGTGGGGCTGATCGGCCCGGACGGTGTCGGCAAGTCGAGTTTGCTGTCGCTCGTCGCCGGCGTGCATGTGATGCAGAGCGGCAAGGTCCAGGTGCTCGGCGGCGACATTGCCTCCCGCCGTCACCGCGACCTGATCTGCCCACGCATTGCCTATATGCCGCAAGGTCTCGGCAAGAACCTCTATCCCACCCTGTCAGTCACCGAAAACGTCGATTTCTTCGCCCGTCTGTTCGGCCAGGATCGGGACGAGCGAAAGCGCCGCATCGATGACCTGCTGCGGCGAACCGGTCTCTCCCCCTTTCCCGACCGCCCGGCCGGCAAGCTCTCCGGCGGCATGAAACAGAAGCTCGGGCTCTGCTGCGCCCTGGTGCACGATCCCGATCTTTTGATCCTCGATGAACCGACCACCGGCGTCGATCCGCTGTCGCGCCGCCAGTTCTGGGAACTGATCGACCATATCCGCAGCGACCGGCCGGCGATGAGCGTGATCGTTGCGACCGCCTATATGGAGGAGGCCGAACGGTTCGACTGGTTGGTTGCCATGGATGGCGGACGGGTTCTCGCCACCGGTTCCCCCGCTGAGCTTCTTGCAAAGACACAAACGAAGAACCTTGATGCCGCCTTCGTTGCGCTGCTGCCGGAGGAAAAACGCCAGGGACACGAAACGCTCGTCATTCCGCCGCGCGTGGAAGCCGACGGGCAGGATGAGATCGCCATCGAGGCGGAAAATCTCACTATGCGGTTCGGTGATTTCACAGCGGTCGACACAGTCAGCTTTCGGATCCGCAAGGGCGAGATTTTCGGTTTTCTCGGCTCGAACGGCTGCGGCAAGACGACGACGATGAAAATGCTGACGGGCCTGCTTGCCGCAACGGAGGGCACGGCGCGGCTGTTTGGCAACCCGGTCGATCCCAAGGACATGGATGTGCGGCGGAAGGTCGGTTACATGAGCCAGGCCTTTTCGCTCTATTCCGAGCTGACGGTGCGCCAGAACCTTGACCTGCACGCCCGGCTCTTCCGCATGGAACCGGATCGCATCGGGCCACGGATCGAGGAGATGCTCAAGCGGTTCGATCTGACGCAGGTCGTCGACAGTCTGCCGGATGCCCTGCCGCTCGGTATACGCCAGCGCCTGTCTCTGGCGGTCGCGATGATCCACGGACCGGACATCCTCATCCTCGACGAACCGACCTCCGGGGTCGATCCTGTGGCGCGCGACGGTTTCTGGCAGATCCTCGCGGATCTGTCGCGCAAGGACAATGTGACGATCTTCGTCTCGACGCATTTCATGAACGAGGCGGAACTTTGCGATCGCATTTCGTTGATGCATGCCGGCAAGGTGCTGGTCAGCGACACGCCGAAGGCGATCATCGAACAGCGGCAGGCGGCGACGCTGGAAGAGGCCTTCATCGCCCATCTGGAAGAGGCGATCGGGCAGACGGCAACAGCCGCACAGCCGCAGGCGGTCGTGGACCCGGCTGCAGAGTCCGAAATCGCCGAGCCATCCGCCACACCGGCGGGTCGGCCACCGTTCTTCGACATCCGGCGCATGCTCGCCTATTCGCAGCGCGAGGCGCTGGAACTGAAGCGCGATCCGATCCGCGCCACGCTTGCCATCATCGGCAGCGTGATCCTGATGTTCGTGATCGGCTACGGCATCAATCTCGACGTCGACAACCTGACCTATGCGGTGCTGGATCGCGACGATACGACGGTGAGCCGCGATTACGCACTGCAGATCGCCGGATCGCGCTATTTCATCGAAAAACCGCCGATCCGCGATTACCAGGATCTCGACCAGCGCATGCGCAGCGGTGAACTGAGCCTCGCCATCGAAATCCCGCCGGGTTTCGGGCGCGATGTTGCTCGTGGCCAGGGGCCCGTGGAGATCGCCGCCTGGATCGATGGTGCAATGCCCACCCGGGCCGAAACGGTGCGGGGTTACGTGCAGGGCATCCATTCCGCCTGGCTGACTCAGAAGACGCGTGAATTGAAAGGCGACGCGGCAACCAAGGGGGATTTCAACCTGGCGATCCGCTACCGCTACAATCCGAGCATCGAAAGCCTGATTGCCATGGTTCCGGCCGTCATTCCGCTGCTGTTGATGATGATCCCAGCCATGCTGACGGCGCTCAGCGTCGTGCGCGAGAAGGAGTTGGGGTCGATCCTCAATTTCTATGCCACGCCGGTGACACGGCTGGAATTCCTGCTCGGCAAGCAGTTTCCCTATATCGTGCTGGCGATCCTCAATTACCTGATGCTGGTCGCCTTTGCCGTCTTCGTCTTCCGGGTGCCGCTGACGGGCAGTTTCCTGGCGCTGACGGTTGCGGCTGTGTTGTACGTCCTGTCCTCGACGGCCATGGGCCTTTTGATCTCCAGCTTCATCAAGTCGCAGATCGCGGCCATCTTTGCCACGGCACTCATCACGCTCATTCCGGCGGTCCAGTATTCCGGCATGATCGACCCCGTCTCATCACTGCAGGGGGGAGGGGCGTTGATCGGCCAGATCTATCCGACGACCTACTTTGTCACGATCGCGCGCGGCACCTTCTCCAAGGCGCTCGATTTCGGCGATCTCGCCGGCTCGTTCCTGCCACTGCTCCTCGCTGTTCCCGTCCTCCTCGGGCTCGGCACCATCCTCCTCAAGAAGCAGGCGAGCTGAGCCATGCGGATTGCCAATATCGTCGAATTGGGCATCAAGGAACTGTGGGGTCTGGCGCGCGATCCGGTCATGCTGATCCTGATCGTTTATTCCTTCACGCTCCAGATCTACACCGCCTCCAGCGCCCAGCCGGAGAGCCTCAACAATGCGGCGATCGCCGTGGTGGACGAGGACCAGTCCCCGGTTTCTTCGCGCATCCTCACGGCATTTTATCCGCCGTATTTCGTCACGCCGAAGCTGGTCTCGCAATATGACATGGACCGGCGCATGGATGCAGGCCTCGATACCTTCGTGCTCGACATTCCGCCGGACTTTCAGCGCGATCTTCTGGCGGGTCGCTCCCCGACCATCCAGCTCAACATCGACGCCACCCGAATGACGCAGGCCTTTACCGGCGGAAACTACGTCCAGTCCATCGTCTCCGGCCAGGTGAGCGAGTTCCTGCAAGGATACCGCGGCGAGAGCGAACTGCCGGTCGACCTCGTCCTGCGCTCGCGTTTCAACCAGGAGCTGGACAAGGGCTGGTTCGGGGCGATCAACGAGGTGATTTCGGCCGTCACCATGCTGTCGATCATCCTCACCGGGGCTGCCCTCATCCGCGAGCGTGAGCACGGGACGATTGAACACCTGCTGGCCATGCCGGTGACCCCGGTCGAGATCATGCTGAGCAAGATCTGGTCGATGGGACTGGTGGTGCTGGTTGCGACCATCGTCTCCATCGTCGTGGTGGTGCAGGGCGTGCTGCATGTTCCGGTGCAGGGCTCGCTCGCCCTGTTCCTGCTGGGGGCTGCCCTGCAGCTCTTTGCCACCACCTGCATCGGCATCTCGCTAGCGGTCGTTGCCGGCACGATGCCGCAGTTCGGCCTGCTCTTGATCCTCATTCTTCTGCCGCTGCAGGTGTTGTCCGGCGGCATGACGCCGCGCGAAAGCATGCCGGAGATCATCCAGAACATCATGCTGATCGCCCCGAACACCCATTTCGTCATTCTGGCCCAGGCGGTGCTGTTTCGCGGGGCGGGGCTGAGCGTTGTGTGGCCGCAACTTGTGGCGCTGCTGACGATTGGCGGCGTGCTGTTCGTCTTCTCGCTGCAGCGCTTCCGGACGTTCCTGCGTTAGTCGGGCAGGCAAGCACTTCCGGCCCTTGTGAGGGCCGGGTGGCGCCCATAAGATGAGGCCGAATCGGATCAGTGTCCTGCAAGGGCACGCGGCGGACCGCAATGCCGCGTTTCCTTGCCCGACAACGGGAATGGCTCTTTTGGTGATCAGGAACGTCTTGGCAGGCCTCATGGCACTCAGTCTTGCTTCGTCCGCCTCGGCCGCCGATGGCGCCTGCCTGCGCGGCATCAATCTCGCCGGGGCGGAGTTTGGCGCGCCGCCCGGAAAACACGGCGAAAGCCACATTTACCCCACCGACACGACGATCGCCTATTTCGCCGAGCGAGGGTTCAACACGGTACGGCTTCCCTTCCTGTGGGAAAGATTGCAGCCGAAACTCTCCCAACCCTTCGCGAAGGAGGAGGCGGGGCTTCTGATCGACGCGGTGCGCAAAATGCGTGTTCTCGGCCTGAAGGTCGTCCTCGATCCGCACAATTACGCCCGTTACAACGGCAAGGTGATCGGTTCCCCCGAGGTGCCGCTCGCCGCCTTCGAGGATCTCTGGAAGCGGCTTGCGGATCAGTTCGGTGACGATCCAGGCGTTATGTTCGGTCTGATGAACGAACCACACGACATGCCGGCGGCGCAGTGGCTGAAGACGGCGAATGCCGCGATCACCGCGATCCGCCGTGTGTCTTCACACAACCTGATCCTGGTGCCAGGCACGGCCTGGACCGGCGCGCACAGCTGGTTCGACGACTGGTATGGTGGCGCCAATGCCTCCGTCATGCTTGGGATCAAGGACCCCGCCAACCATTTCGCCTACGAGTTCCACCAGTATTTCGACGCAGATTTTTCCGGCAAGAAGGACAGTTGCAGCCGTGCCGCGGATGCCATTGCCGCCGTTGCCAGGGTTTCGGCCTGGCTGCGGCAGAACGACCGCCAGGGTTTCATGGGTGAATTCGGCGTGACCCGGGATCCGGCCTGTATCGAGGTGGCGGCGCAAATGACGGCGGCCATCGATCGCGACCGTGATGTCTGGCTTGGCTGGGCCTATTGGGCCGGCGGGGATTTCTGGCCGGAGGACGAGGCACTGAACATCCAGCCGACGGCAAAGGGCGACCGCCCGCAACTGGCGGGGCTTCGGGCCGCGCTGGACAGGCCGCTTGATCCGGCGGCCTGCCGTGTCCTGCAGAAGTGAGCTTTATGACTTCGCCTCAACTGTCCGGCAGTGGAATGCTGACGGAGGTCGAGGATTTTTCCACCGCTTCCGTGCGTGCCTGGGCCGACTGCGCGGCAGTCACTGCGCCGACACTTGGTCCACTGGTCGCGTTTGACGAAATGGTGCGCCGGGTGAGCTGCACCGCTTCCGGTTCCGGCGCGGGAGAGATGGCAACGGGCACAGCGTAACCATAGAGGCTGCCGTTCAGCGACAGCGTTGCAAGAAGATTGGCGAGGTTGTCTCTCGAGGCGCCGGGCGCGCAATAACGCAGGCGGACGGTGCCCGCTTCTTTGCCCTTGGTTCCGCTTGCCGGCCATTTTTCGATGGTCTGCCAGGCAAAGACGCAGGCGCTGCCATCAGCCAAGGAGCCGATGGCCACACCGTACGGGCCATAGGCATTGTGTCGGAAGACCTGTTCGGTGTTCATGGCGATGCCAGGCAGTGCGGCGCGCATTTCGGCGGCAAGCGCGGCCCGGCTCGGCGCCTTGCGCAGCCGGTCGAGATCGGCCGGACCCTTTTCCACCGTCAGGCGGTTTTCGCCGGGTGCCGTCGTGCGGTTCGGGTAGATCACCTGCTGGATCTGGCTGTCCTCGCTGGTGAGGCTGCGGGCGGAGATCGGCTTTTGCTCTACCCCGCTCAACCGTGCCCAGGCGAGCTCCGGCGGGATCGACCGATTGCCGCCGCCAACCGCTGCAGCGGAGAGGCCCGCCGTCGTTCCGGCCTGTCGGGCAAGCCAGGGATCTTCGTCCTGCGTCACACAGCCGGCGAGCGGCAGAAGGGACGCGAGATAGACAGCAAGATGCAAGGGCAGCCTGTTCATCGCTCGATCCCCATCCGTTCGTTGATCGTCGCCAGTCCCCGCTGGTTCGCCGGGTCCTGTACCACCTTGTTCAGTTCGGCAAAGATTGCTCGCGACTGGCCGAGGTTGCCGAGATGATAATGCGCCCAGGCGCGCATCTGGCTCATGCCCACGCTTTCCGGCGCGATCTGCAGGCGCTGGTTGAGCGCCGCCAGAACATCGGGGAAACGCTTCTGGTCAAAGGCGGAACGGGCCCGCTGCCAAAGGATTTCCGCGCGCAGCTCCCGCTCGCGGGCGGGTGTCAGACTGTAGCGGGCAAGCACCTGATCGGCATCCTCGGTCAGTTTGGCGCGCAGCAGCGTCAAGCCGAGCCCATAGGCCGCATCATCCTTCTTGCTACTCGTTGCGAGGGCCATCTCGAAGGATTGCCGGGCTTCCGCCAACCGGTCGATGCCGAGCGTGCACCAGCCGCGTACCAGCTGTTCGTCGCCGGAAAGCGACTTGCGGCTTTCGAGGCGGGCGAGATCGGCGACACAGGCGCTGTAGCGCTTGGCGCGCAGGTTCTGGACGTATTGCGGCTGCGCCTGGTTTGAAGGGGTGTTGATTGCCTGGCCCTGCGTGCCGGAGGGGGCTACCGCCGTCTTCAACTCGGCAAAGACCTGCGGATAGACACCGGCATAGTCGCTCTGCAACTGATCCAGCCCCTTCCTGTCCTTCTGCTGCAGCAGCGTCAGTGCTTTACCCTTCAGGCTTTCGGCTGAAGGTTTCCAATCGAAGGATTTGCCGAACCAGGCACTGGCTGCATCGAACTGGCGGGAATTATAGGCATACCAGCCGAGGATTTCCGAGTGTTCGGGCGATTGCGACGACTGGATGGCGTCTGCATAGGCCTTGGCGACGGTGGGCGCGACCGTGGTTGCGGCCTTGCCCTGAAAACCGAAGGAGAGGCTTGCGAGGAAACTCTCCCAGTCACCGGCGGCAAGATCGAGATGGCTTGCCACCGTATCAAATGCCTCACCATTGCGCCCCGCGGCCATCTGGGCGAGAACGAGACCCTTCAGCGCTTCCGTCGAGGGCGTGGCGGCGAGCGCCCGGTCGAACCAGGCCTCCGCCTCGCCGCTCTGTTTCGCTTTCAGATAATACCAGCCGAGCAGCAACTGGTCCTTGGGATCGTCTCCCGTTTCGGCGGCCCGTCGGACGGCGAGCAGCGTGAGCGGCTGCGGTTCGACAGCACCGGCAAGGCCCGCCGCATAATCGGCGAGCTCACGGCGCATCAGGTCGAGCGTCAGCCCCTGCATGCGCGCGGCAAGCCCGGGTGAGGCGGAGAGGATGCGGATCAACTGGCGCAGCTCCGCCGCCGGGAAGTCCTCGACAGCCTTTTGCAGCGTGGTCATCACGACGTCGTCGCTGAACCGGTTTTCGTCCTTGCGGAACAGGATGCCGCGATAGATGGGTGCCGCCACGGTGCCCATGTCGTTGCCCTTGTAGGCGTCGATCAGCATCCACAAAAGATCGACATCCGGTTCGGCGGTCGGGTCGAGGTCCTTGCCGGCGGTGATCACCGCCGTCCAGTCCTTCGCGACGGTGGCTTCGGTCATGTCGTGACGGAGCTTTCGGCGTGCCAGTTTCTCGCGAAAATCGGCAGAGGGTTCCCAGCCCGGATTTGCGGCTGCAAGCCGGCTGATTTCCTGCTCGATCCCGGCATAATCGTCCGCCTCGTAGAGACGCCACAACGGGGTTTCATCGACCCGCTTTTCATCGGCGGGCCTGTAGAGATCGTCAGGCACGGTAAATGCCGGGAATTTCAGGCTGATGCGCTGGATTTCACGCTCGACGCGCTGCTTCTCGCCCTGCTGGGCGTAATAATAGAGCGCCGCAAGTTCCACCGCATCCGGTTCGGGGGCGGTATTTTCAGCCTGGGCGGGGGGCAAAGCGGCAACAGGATTGTCCTGCGGCAGCAGGCTTCCGGCAAATGCGCCTTCAGCCAGCATGATCAGCAGCAGCACCGACGAGCGGCAAATGGAAAGAGGGAGCTTGCGAGACATCATCGAACTGTCCTCACGCCCTTGCGGGGAACGGTGTAACCAAGCCAGAGGCCGAAACTTCCGATCAAAAGCAGGATAAGCCCTACATAAACGAGGAAATGATCGGAGAGCCAGGCAGCGGTCAGCCGGCGCAGATTGCCGATGCTGGTATCGGTCAGCGGATAGAAGCTGTAGGCCGCCGGTTGTGCGGTTACGACCGAAAGGTCAGACCGTTTCACCAGGGCCGAGCCGCCCCTCAGCTTCTGCCAGGCTGCAGGTTCCGTCAGAGCATCGACCCCCTGCTTGAGATCTTCCTCATTGGCGGCAGTGACGGTGGTGATGCTCGTCAGCCGTGACCCGTTGCCGGTCTGGTTGATCGTCGCCAGAACCTCTGCCGGGCGCAAATGCGGCGGCTGGTCTGCCACGTCGCGATACTGCAACCAGCGGCCAACGGTATCGGATCCGGCCTGCAGCGTTTTGAGGATGCGGGCGATCACGGACGGATCGCTGCGTTCGTCGGCGGTACGCTGCTGGAAGGCCTGCAGCAGCGCCTGCATGTCAGCCCCCGCATCGGAGCCCGGCACGCTCAATGAACCGGCAACCGAGCCGGTCGTCATCGTGTCGAAACCGGCGACGGAGAAACGGGCGGACCGCAAGCTTTTTCCGTCGAGTTGCGCCATCTGGCGATTGCCAGCAGCAATCACCAACGCCGTCGACTGGATATCGGGAGCGGGTTGGCCCAGCCTGAGATCGGCGACCAGGGGATGGCGGGCACTCAGCGCCAGTCGCGTCAGGATGGTCGCGGCCGCACCGAGACGGACCGGACTGAAACGGTCGACATAGATCTCGATCTTGTCTCGCTGGTTGAAGGGATACCCCCGTCCGGCGAAGGCCGCGAGATCGGGCAGGCGACCGGCCCGTGCGAGTGCCGGAATGTCAAAGGCGGTATCGGCGAGAAGCAGGAAGCGCGGGCGCTCGTCGTTGCGGGCGGCGAGATCGCAAGCTTTGTCATCCTCGCGCGGCAATTCGGCCAGGATATCGACCTTGTTGACGCCGGGATGGAAGGCGCGCAACGGCAGGTCGACCGGTTTGTCGCGTAGGGTTGCGCCGTCCGGCGCATACAGCGCATGGCTGGTGACGGCCCTGTCGTTGACGCGCACCAAAAGCTGCGCGCCGGGTGCCAGCTTGGGTGCTGTTGCAGCGCTGAGCCTGAGCGCGATCGAGGCGTAGTCGCCCGGATAAAAATCCTCCGGCATCACAACGTCGACACTGGTGCGGAACAGCCGGCCCGCGAAGGATTCCGACGTATAACCGAGATCGGAGAGACGCGTGCGACCGGGTTCATCGGCCGTGATGAAGGATGTCTGGCGCAGTGCCTGCGCCCCGTTGAGGATCGGCTGGAAGGGGCCGTTGATAGCTTGGACAAGCGCTGCGGCCACAGCCTGTTCGGAGGCACCGCGTAAGATGACGCGGAGGCGGCCATGGCCCATGTCCTGCATCGAAAGGCCCGAAGGGGCCGAGCCGAGGACAGACCGAGTTTCCGCAGTCTGCATCTTGCTGGACGGATCGCCGAGATAGAGGTCAATGCCCGGATTGCCGTTCGGGCTTTCTGCGAACACCACCTTCAGGTCGTCGCGGCCGAGCAGCAGTGCCAGGGATTGGATGACCGGCATTGCCTGCCGTGCCATCGCCTCGATGGCGGCCGAGGACCCGATCACCCGCAGTTCGGTGACGCCGGCCTCGGTGCGGCCAGCGGCCATCAGCCCTGCCGGATCGCTAGTCGCTGCCTTGGCAGTGGCAAGGAAACCGCTTTGGACCGCATCGATTTGCGTCCACAACTCGTAGACGGCATCCATCGAACAATCGACCCGGTGGTGCTGGCGCGCGCGCAGTGTCACCGTGTTCCAGCCCGGTTGGAGGAGTGCCGCCTCCACCTTGAGGTCGTGGGTGGTGATCCCCTGCGGCGAGCGGATCGGCAGGCTCGTGACGGCATGGTCGTTGAGGCTGACCGAAAGGCTTGCGCCATCCGGCAACACCGAGACGGCATTGGTATAGGCGATCCGGATGGCACCTGCCTTCGCCACCTGATCAGGGGCCAGATAGAAGCGCAGCCGTCGCATGTCGTCTTCGCCCGTCAGGCGCATCTCGGATGCCGCCTCGATGAAGGGGATCATCTGACCCGGCCCCTGCAGCGTAGCCGCGGAGGCGGCGGTACCCATGGCTTCACGGGCGCTTTCGGTTACCATGTCCGCTGGCAGAAGCGAGGTGTCGGCGCTTGCCATCGATGCCTGGAGAGAGGCGCAGACGAGGGCTGCGCCGAGGAGGGCACGGTTACGCATAGTTCACCTCCTTCACCGAGGCCGGTGGCGGTTCGTCGCCCGTGTGCCCGGGGCCTGTTGGTCCGAAGGGTCTCAGGTCCAGTTCGGCATCCGGATGGGAAGGGGCCGTGGTTTCCCGAACGGCGCCGAGTGCATATCCGAAGGCTCGCAGCGTCTGGCGCAGTGTCCAGAATGCAAACTGGATCGTCCCGACAAAGAAGCCGATCGGCTTCTGGCGACGGGTGATCCGCTCCTGCAGGCGCGCCTGTTCCGCATACATCATCTCGGCAATCATCACGAAGGTCTCCGGCGTGCGTTCGCTGAAAGCAAAACCGAAGATCGGATGTGTCTGATCGTCGCGGATGACCCTGCAGACAATCTTTGTCTTCATCGCCTTGCCCTGGCGGCGCACTTCAAGTGTCGCGGTATCGTAGGGTTTTATGCCCTGTGGCACGCCTTCGAAGAACTCGATGCCGACGCCGCCGCTGGAGACGTCCCGGACGATGACCGCATGCTGCTTCTGGTCGATATGCACAAGGGCATGACGCTGGACGGAGAGCCGCTGGTTGCGGCGGCGTTCACGCCGCTCCGCGACGACACCAAGCGCGGCCCCGGCCAGACCCGTATTGATCAGGTTCCAGCCGATGACGATAAGCAGCAGTTCGGACGGCATCGGTTCCGTGAGGTAACGCCAGACGGCATAACCGGTCGCGCCAAGCAGAAGCAGGAAAATGGCGAAATAGGAGCCGGCCAGCGGGGACAGTTTGCTGGTGTCCAGCGTCTGGCCTTTCGCCGTCACGTTGAAGGTCGGTTTACGGGGATTGCGCACCACACTGATAATGGCGCCGAACAGCATGACCGACTGCACATATTCGTAGAGCTCGGAAATCCACGGCCAACGAACCCGGCCGAACAGATAGGACTGCATGGCAAAGGAGGAGACGAGGTAGGTCAGCGTGTAGCAGACGAACTCGACGATATTGGCCTGGAAGATCTGCAGCGAAAAGAAGATGTAAAGCAACGGCGCGAACATGAAGGTCAGTCGCGTCATCGGAAACAGCCAGAACAGGTTCGTACCGGCATAACAAATCCGCTGCGCCATGGTGAGGCCGCGCTGCAGGAATGGACGGTTGAGCGTCAGGATCTGCAACATGCCCTGTGCCCAACGCACCCGTTGGCCGATGAAGGAGACCAGCGTTTCCGGCTGCAGACCCGCGATCAGCGGCTTGTCGACATAAACGCTGTGCCAACCGCGGCAATGCAATGCCAGCGCACTTTCGCAATCCTCGGTGATCGACTGGCCGGAGAAACCATCGGTTTCCTCGAGCGCCTTGCGGCGTAGCACGGCAGCCGAGCCGCAGAAAAAGGAGGCATTCCATTTGTCGAGGCCGCGCTGGACGATGGAATAGAACATCTCGTTTTCCGACGGCATGCTGCCGAAGGTGTTGAGGTTCTTTTCCAGCGGGTCCGGGTTCAGGAAGAAATGCGGCGTCTGCACAAGGAAGAGGCGCTCGTCCTGCGCGAAGAAGCCGACGGTTTCTTTCAGGAATTCCCGCACCGGGGCGTGGTCGGCATCGAAGACAACGACCAGTTCGCCGCTCGAGACCTTGAGCCCGGCGTTCAGGTTTCCGGCCTTGGCGTGATCGTTCTTCGCTCTGGCATGGTAACGCACGCCGAGCGCCTGGCAGAGCGATTGCAGTTCCAGTCGGCGGCGGCGTGCGGCATGCGCCACGCGCGGATCGCTGTGGCCGCATTTGGCATCGGTTCCGCCATCATCCAGCAGATAGATCGCGAGCTTGTCCTTGGGATAGTCGAGCGCTTTGGCTGCCGCCAGCGTCAGCGCCAGAAGATCCGGCGCCTCGTTGTAGGACGGAACGAAGACATCGACCGTCGGAAGATTCGCTTCATCCGGCATGTCCGGCCGCTCCCGCTTCAGGGGATCGGCAACGATGAAGAAGTTCACCGCCAGCATGATCAGGCAGTACATCTCGGCCACGTAAAGAATGAGGCCGGGAATGAAATTGATGGGTTCGGAAAACTCAGGCAGCGTTTCCGTCGTGCGCCAGTAGGCGTAACGCAATGCGATGATGCCGGCGAAAACGAAGGTGAGTTGCCGAAGGGTCGTGCTGTTCGGCCGTGTCATGAACAGCAGCATCAGACCCAGAATCGTCAGGCTCAGCACAAGCTGTGCCTGCAGGCTCATTGGGAGCCACAGAAGAAATAGACCAATTACGCCCGCAATGATTGCGGGCATCGAGACGCACATCATGTCGTCAGACCCCATTTTTCATTACCAGGGCGATCATTGCCGAGGGCCCCCGCCAGGAGACAGCCGGAAGCTAGGAAGGACGCGTTAGCAAATCCCTAATGACCGTTTCGGGGGTGTTCTGCTGCCGGAAACGGTTCGTGGATGACGGAAATGAAATTGCCTAATAAAAACAGACATTTGTGAAAATATTGCCGGCTGGATTGCGTCTTATTGCAATAATATGTCACATAAACCAAAATGGGACATGCTTAACCGCCGGTTAGGATTGATGCCATCAACTCGTCGGATTGGTCGCGGCTTCGCCTTGACCGCCACGACCGAGAGTTTCGTTCAGCGCATCGCGCACGTGCGGATTAGATCAAAACCAGCGAAAACAAAGTTCGGAAATTTCACCGACGCGCCGCTACAATCGTCGTCAGTCATTGAGACATGAAGTGCCCTTGGGAGGGGGTCGATATGTCGAGACCAGACGGCGCATGGAGGAGATGTCGCGGCCTGTCACCCGCCTGCAAGTGCTGGTGGGGTTGCCATCGGGTGCCCGACCTGACCGCGCATGTGTCAACTGCGGCGCGCCGCCCTTTTACACATCTGCCTGCCCCACCCGAAGGAGGAAGGTCGTCGCCGAACCCCTAATCCATTTTTGCCCCCGCCGACTGCCTAGTCGCAGTTGCCCGACTACACGTCTTTGGAGGAGAAGACCGTGAGTTCGCATACAAAACTCTGTTTCGCCCATCCGCCGGCCAGACCGGGCGATCAACCGGATTTCTCGGCGCTCGAGATTCCCGCTGCCGGGGCATTGCCCGTGCCGCCGCTCGACATTGTCGCGCAGGACTGCATCGAACACGCCAATTCCCTGATCCGGGTGATGGATGATCATGGCGCGGCGGTTGGCCCCTGGGCCGACTATCTGTCGGACATGGAGCCCGAGGCCTTGCGGGAGGGCCTGCGGCACATGATGACCTCGCGGATCATCGATATGCGGATGATGAACGCGCAGCGTCAGGGCAAGATGTCCTTTTATATCCAGGGCATCGGCGAAGAAGCGATCGCCTGCGGCTTCCAGCGACGCCTGAAGCCGGGCGACATGAATTTTCCGACCTACCGCCAGCAGGGCCTGCTGATTGCCGGCGGTTATCCGCTCGAAAAACTGATCGGACAGTTTTATTCCAACGCCTATGATCCCCTCCAGGGCCGGCAGTTGCCCACCCTGCATTCGGCGCGCGATTACGGTTATTTCACCGTCTCCGGCAATCTCGGCACTCAATATGTGCATGCGGTCGGCTGGGCGATGGCGAATGCGCTGACGGGCAAGGACAATCTTGCTGTCGGCTGGATCGGTGACGGCTCGACGGCATCGAACGATTTTCACACCGCACTTCTGTCTGCCTCCTCCTACTGGCCGCCGGTCATTCTGAACGTCGTCAACAATCAATGGGCGATATCCACCTATACCGGCGTGGCGCGGGGTCATGGCCGCACCTATGCGGCCCGCGCGCTGGGTTATGGCATCCCGGCACTGCGCGTCGACGGAAATGATTATCTGGCCGTGCTGGCGGTCACCCGCTGGGCGACCGAGCGGGTGAGGGCGGGCCTCGGCGCGATCCTGATCGAATGGTACACCTATCGTGTCGGCGCCCACTCCTCCTCGGACGATCCAAGCGCCTATCGGCCGAAGGACGAGGCAAAAGCCTGGCCGCTCGGCGACCCCATCGAACGGTTGAAGCAGCACCTGATTTTGCGCGACGAATGGAGCGAGGCGCGGCATGTGCAGGCGGAAGCGGAAATTCTGGCCGAGGTGATCGAGGTGCAGAAGCGTGTCGAAGCGGCTGGCACCATGATCGATCCAAAACCCATTCCGGGCGCCAGCATCTTCAAGGGCGTGTATGCCGACATGCCGGAGCATATCCGTCGCCAGCGCCAGGAAATGGGGGTCTGACATGCCGCATCTGACCATGATCGAGGCACTGCGGGACGCAATGGACGTCATGCTGGCGCGCGACCCGCAGGTGATCGTCTTCGGCGAGGATGTCGGTTATTTCGGCGGCGTCTTCCGCTGCACCTCCGGGCTGCAGAAGAAATATGGCGAAGAACGGGTATTCGACACGCCGATCAACGAAAGCGCCATCGTCGGGCTTGGCATCGGCATGGCGGCGCAGGGGATGAAACCCTGTGTCGAGATCCAGTTCGCCGACTATGTCTTTCCCGCCTATGACCAGATCACCCAGGAGGCCGCCCGCATCCGTCATCGGTCGAACGAGCAGTTTTCCTGCCCGCTCGTCATCCGCATGCCGACCGGCGGCGGCATCTTTGGCGGCCAGACGCACAGCCAGAGCCCGGAGGCGCTGTTTACCCATGTGGCGGGCCTCAAGGTGGTGCAGCCGGCAACACCTTATGACGCCAAGGGCCTGCTGATTGCTTCGATTGAATGTCCGGACCCGGTGATCTTCCTGGAACCGAAGCGGCTCTACAACGGTCCCTTCAACGGCGATCACAAGGCACCGGCGCAAAGCTGGAAGACGCATGCGCTGGGGGAAGTGCCGGAGGGACACTACGCGATCCCCATCGGCAAGGCGCGCGTTCATCGCGAGGGCGAGGCGGTGACCATCCTCACCTACGGCACCATGGTGTTCGTTGCAGAAGCGGCGGTGGAAAAGGCGGGCATCGATGCAGAGATCATCGATCTGCGGTCGCTTCTGCCGCTCGATCTGGAGGCGATCGAGGCGTCGGTGCGCAAGACCGGCCGCTGCATCGTGTTGCATGAGGCGACCAAGACCTCAGGCCTTGCGGGCGAGATCATCGCCTGTGTGCAGGAGGCCTGTTTTTACCATCTGGAGGCTCCGATCCAGCGCGTGACGGGCTGGGACGCACCTTATCCACATGCGCTGGAATGGGATTATTTCCCCGGCCAGGACCGTGTCTGCCGGGCGCTTGAAGCGGTGATGGAGGTCTGACGATGGCAATCCGAACAATCAGACTGCCGGATGTCGGCGAAGGTGTCACCGAGGCGGAAGTCGCCGAGATCCTGGTGAAACCCGGCGATCTGGTGCGCGAGGACGACCCGATTGCCGCGGTGATGACCGACAAGGCGACCGTCGAGATCACATCTGCCTACAGCGGCAAGGTTATCTGGATTGGCGGTGAGGTGGGCAAGACACTGGCGATCGGCTCGGATCTGATCCGCATTGAGGACGATACTGCTGCAGGCCTCGAAAAGGAGCCGCAAGTCGCGCCGGCTGCAGAGCCGGCGGCAGCAGCGCAAAGCGTCACGCCTGTCGAATCGGCCATGGAGACGACGCCTTCGCCCATTCCTGACGTCGATACCAGCACACGGAAAGCCGCGTCTGCTCCGCAGCCGATGCAGCATAACTCTGCGATCCCGCCACGCGCGGAAGGCGCTTCGGTTCTGGCATCGCCTGCCGTGCGGCAGCGGGCGCGCGACGGTGGTATCGATCTGCGCCAGGTCTCCGGAAGCGGGCCGGCGGGGCGGATCACCCATGCCGATCTCGATGCGCTGTTCCAGCAGGCAGGGCAGGGGGGAGGTGCGGCGACGTCCTCTCTCCGATCGCAGCCGGAAAGCGTGGAGACGGTCAAGCTTGCCGGTCTGCGTCGGATGATCGCCCGGCGGATGAGCGAGGCGAATGCCAGCATTCCGCATATTACCGTGGTCGAGGAGGTCGATGTCACCGAAATCGAGGCACTGCGGGTGAAGCTGAACGAGACGCGCGGCGACAGGCCGAAGCTGACGCTTCTGCCGCTCATCGCGGCGACCTTGGTGAAGGCAAAACGGAGCCATCCGAAGATCTTTGCGCGGTATGACGACGAGGCGGACGAAGTTCATTATTCGAGCGCCCTGCATATCGGCATCGCCACGATGACCGAGGGTGGTTTGATGGTGCCGGTGCTTCGCAACGTGCAACTGCTCGATCTCTTCGAGGTCGCGGCGGAAATCGGTCGACTGTCGGAGGCTTGCCGGACGAACAAGGCAAAACGCGAGGACCTGTCCGGCTCGACGATCACCATCACCTCGCTCGGCCCGCTCGGGGCGATTGCCACGACTCCGATCATCAACAAACCGGAGGTGGCGATCCTCGGGATCAACCGCATGGCGGTGCGGCCGAGTTGGAACGGCACGGCCTTCGTGCCGCGCACGATGATGAACATTTCGGCGAGTTTCGATCACCGCGTCATCGATGGATGGGATGCCGCCGTCTTCGTTCAGACGATGAAGGCGCTTCTGGAAACGCCGGCCATGATCTTCATGAAGGATTGAGCGATGACGGATCTGTCCTGCAATGTCCTTGTCATCGGGGCCGGACCCGGCGGTTATGTGGCAGCCATTCGTGCCGGCCAGCTTGGGCTGGAGACGGTCATCGTGGAGCAATCCGCCCATGGCGGAACCTGCCTCAACATCGGCTGCATTCCCTCCAAGGCGCTGATCCACGCCGCGGAAGAGTTTTTCGCGGTCCGGGAAGCGGCAGAGGGGCATTCGAAACTCGGCATCCGCACCTCGGACGTCGGCATCGACCTGGCAAAGACAGTTGCCTGGAAGGATGGCGTCGTCCGGCAGCTGACCGGCGGTGTATCCGGTCTGCTGCGCAAGGCGGGTGTCCGGTCTGTACAGGGCCGTGCGCGCATTCTGGATGGCAAGACCGCAGAGGTGGAGACGGCGGAAAGGCTTCTGCGCATTTCCTGCCGCAATATGGTGATCGCGACCGGCTCCCGCCCGGTCGAGGTTCCGTCACTGCCCTTCGGCGGCAATATCCTGTCATCGACCGAAGCCCTCTCGCTCACCTCTGTGCCCGAGACGCTCGCCATTGTTGGCGGCGGTTACATCGGGCTCGAAATCGGCACGGCCTATGCGAAACTCGGTGCCAAAGTATCGATCTTCGAGGCGAAGCCGCACATCCTGCCGCAATACGACGAGGAACTGTCGAGACCGGTCGCGGCACGGCTGAAGGCGCTTGGTGTGACGGTGCATGTCGAAGCGGTGGTGGAGGGATACGACGCCGTACGGGGCGTTCTCCGGGTACGCCATGGCTCGACCGTGACCGAAAGCGCCGCGGAAAAAGTGCTGGTCACCGTCGGGCGGCAGCCGGCGCTGGAGGGGCTGGGCGTCGAGCAGCTGGGCCTCGACCGGGACGGCCGTTTCATCCGCACAGATGAGCGGGGACAGACCTCCATGCGCGGTGTTTACGCGATCGGAGACGTGACCGGCGAGCCCATGCTGGCGCATCGGGCGATGGCGCAAGGAGAACACGTCGCGGAGACGATGGCCGGACATTCGAGCGGTTGGGACAAACGGGTGATCCCCGCCGTCTGCTTTACCGATCCGGAACTGGTCGTCGCCGGGCTCCTGCCGGACCAGGCGCGTGAAACGGGGCGGGATGTCGGTGTTGCCACCTATCCGCTGCGCGCCAACGGCCGGGCGCTGACGCTGGAGCGGACGGACGGTTTCGTGCGTGTCGTCTTCGAGCAGGGATCTGGCCTTGTTCTGGGGCTTCAGGCGGTCGGTGCCGGTTGCTCGGAACTGGCGGGGGAGTTTGGGCTGGCGCTCGAAATGTGCGCGACGCTGACGGATATTGCCGCCACGATCCATGCCCATCCGACGCTCGGCGAGACCGTGCAGGAGGCGGCCCTGATGGGTCTGGGTAAGGCACTGCACGCCTGAACGGCATGTCCGGAAAAACGCCGCAATTCCTCGGCACCGTCCTCTCCGTCGTCTCGTGCGGGTAGACCCTGGGCGACTTTGCCGGCGCTGCAGCATAACCATGCTGCATCATGTCATTTTCGCGGCAAAATGACTGCTGGCAAGCCTGCCGAACCGCCATTCCGATCCGGCTAATCCCCTGAAGAAACACGAAAATGTGATAGATTATCATTTTTCGCTTGCGCGTCGTCGCAAACCATGCTGCATTGCACATATGCATAGCCGCTCAGATATCCAGTGAGCGCTTCCAAGATTTTTTCAACCGCCGGGCATGAACGCCTGCGCCCATTTGGAAGGACTAGCAATGCGGATCACCATCTTCGGGATAGGGTATGTGGGGCTCGTGCAGGCGGCCGTTCTGGCCGAGACCGGTCACGACGTCCTGTGCGTCGATATTGATCCCGGCAAGATCGAGAACCTCAAGAAGGGGATCATCCCGATCTACGAGCCGGGGCTCGAACCGCTGGTCAAGACGAATTTCAGCGAAGGCCGGCTGCTTTTCACCACTGATATCGCCGCGGGCGTCGATTTCGGCGCGATCCAGATGATCGCGGTCGGCACGCCGCCCGGAGAGGATGGTTCGGCTGATCTCCGCCATGTGCTGAAGGTGGCAGGTTCCATCGGTCAGGCGATGAACGAGGACAAGATCGTCGTCACGAAGAGCACGGTGCCCGTCGGGACCGGCCAGAAGGTGGGCGAGGCAATTGCCGCCGAACTCGCCAAGCGCGGTCTCTCCGACAGCCTGTCGGTCAGCATCGTCTCCAATCCGGAATTTCTCAAGGAAGGATCGGCGGTTGCCGATTGCTCCAAGCCGGACCGCATCATCGTCGGCTGCGACGATGCCGAGACGATCGAGGTGATGCGCGAACTTTATGCGCCCTTTAACCGCAACCGCGACCGCATGATCGTCATGGATCTGCGCAGTGCGGAATTCACCAAATATGCCGCCAACTGCATGCTGGCGAGCCGCATCAGTTTCATGAACGAGATGGCGAACCTTGCCGAACTCGTCGGCGCCGATATCGAGCGCGTGCGTGTCGGGATCGGCAGCGATCCCCGCATCGGGTATGACTTCATCTATGCCGGCATCGGTTATGGCGGCTCCTGCTTCCCGAAGGATGTGTCGGCGCTCATCCGCACAGCCGAAAGCGTGTCCTATGAACCGATGATCCTGAAGGCCGTGGAGAGCCGCAACCGCGCCCAGAAGGGTGTGCTCTTCGACAAGATTCAGGATTATTTCGAGGGCGACCTGAAGGGCCGGCGTCTTGCGCTCTGGGGCCTCGCTTTCAAGGCGAATACCGATGACATGCGCGAATCCCCGGCGCGCGTGCTGCTGGAACAGCTTTGGGCGGCGGGTGTCACGGTGCAGGCGTTCGATCCGGAAGCCATGGTGCAGTGCCAGGAAATCTACGGCCAGCGTGATGACCTCGTGCTGTGCGGTACCAAGGAAGCAGCACTTCGCCATGCCGATGGCCTGATCGTCGCCACCGAATGGAAGAATTTCCGCTCGCCCTCCTTCGACCTCATCCGTCAGGCGCTGAACCACCCGGTCATCTTCGACGGCCGCAACATGTATTCGCCGGCAACCGTCGCCCAGCACGGGCTGGACTATTTCTCGATCGGTCGGGCGCCGGTTCGTCTTTCCGGTGATGCGCTTCCGTCAGCCAAACAGGTTCCGGTTGCCGAGGCGGCGCTTCACCGCCTCTGAACGTTCGATCGTCACTGCCGCCCTTGACTGCGGGCGGCAGTGCTCAACCTTTCGCAGGCGGCTCATCCGTCTCCCTGACATCCGAGGTTTTGCATGGTCAACAGCAGCACGGCGCCGGTCACGGTCATCATTCCTACCTATAACCGCGCCGATCTGATCGGCCAGTCGATCGACAGCGTTCTCGACCAGACCTGGCGTCCGCACGAGATCATCGTGGTGGTGGACGGCTCCACCGATGACACGGTGGCGCGGCTCGAGCCCTATGCCGATCGCGTGCAGGTCGTGGTCAAGGAAAACGGCGGCAAATCGAGCGCCTTGAACCTCGGGCTCACGATGGCAAGCCAGCCCTATGTCTGGATCTTTGACGACGACGACATTGCCACGCCCGATGCGTTGCGCCGTCTCGTCCTGGCGCTTGAGGAAAATCCGGAGGCCGGCTTCTCCTACGGCCTGCTCGACAAGTTCTATGGCGGCTGGCCGGGTGAGGTGACAGAGCCGCTGATCTGCTATCGGTCGTCGGACCAGCGGGCGCTTTATCTGAAGCTGATGCAGGACTTCTTCATCTGGCAGGGCGCCATGCTGGTGCGCAAGGACTGCTATGAGAGTGTAGGCCCTTTCGATACCCGCTTTTCCCGCTCGCAGGATTACCAAATGCTGCTCAGGCTTGCCCGGCGTTTTGCCGGCGTCGGTGTTGCGGAGGTGATGTTCCACCAGCGCCACCACGAGGGCGAACGCGGTCCGCAGCATGCCCGGTTCAAGTCGAAGGATGCCGAGGCCGTCTGGGCTCGCTTCAACCGGCTGATGTTCGACGAAATCTATGAAAGCCACGGGCTCGACGAGTTCTGCATCGGCGCGACGGGCCGGGATCTCGACCCGCGTGCCCAGTTGACGGCGCTTCTGCAGCGAGCGGCGATCATGGCGCGCAAGGGCATCTGGCCGCGCGCGATCGCTGATTTGGTGGCGGCCGCCGCCCGTGCCGCGAACCTTGGAACGACCGGCGTCACCGTGACACTTCAGGCGCAGGAAATGTCGGCGCTGAGGGCTGTGTTTGAACACGGCGCGCGCTCGGCCTTTCCGAGCTTTGCCGAAGCCAGGGGTTTTCGCCGGGCGCTTTCCGGTTTTGCGCCGGAGCTTCGTGTTCAGATCATCGGCAACCTGCTGCTGCCTGTGACCAACCGCATTAAACTTCTGCCGAGCCGTATCAACAAGGCGGAAGAGGCGCGCCAGATTGCCTATCAACTGGTCTGCCTCGGGCAACCTGCCGCCCTTCCGGTCTATCTCGACGCACGGCGCACCGAACATCGCCTGTTCGGCGTGGAGCGGCTCATCCCGGGCGGCTCGGAGAGCTTCTCGCCCGCCCGCAGACCAACCGGCCCCTCCGGTGACCTCTCGATGTCCGGATCTGCTTCATGAGCGCGGAAACACCCATCCGCAGCGAGTTCGACCCCGATCACACGAGTTATCGTCGTTCGGTGCAGGCCGGTGCCATCGTCACCGGGTCCTCGCAGGCGGTGGTGGCGCTTTGCCAGATCGTCTCCGTCATCGTTTTGTCGCGTCTCCTGACGCCGTCCGACTTCGGTATCGTCGCGATGAGCTGGCCGGTGATCGGCCTTCTGTCGATCTTCCAGGATTTTGGCCTGACCCAGGCGACCGTGCAGCGGCCGGGCATTACCCGGCAGGACGTCAATTTCCTCTTCTGGTTGAATGTCGGCATCAGCGGGCTGGTGGCGCTGGCAATCTTCGCAACGGCGCCGCTGGCGGCCGCCTTCTATAGCGAACCGAAGATTGCCGCGCTTCTGATGGCGATGAGCTGCCTTGTGCTGATCCAGGGGCTTGGTGCGCAGCATACGGCACTGCTCAACCGGCGCATGCGTTTTCCGGCACTTTCGGCCATGGAAGTGGCCGGCGCGCTTGGCGGTCTTGCGACCTCCGTCATCTGGGCGCTGCTTTCGCCATCCTATTGGGCGTTGTTCGGCGGCTCGCTGGTGACCGTGCTTCTGCCGGTCATCGTCGCCTGGTCGCTGAGCGGCTGGCGGCCCGGGCTTCCGCGTCGTGCCGAGGGAGGCCGGGCGCTCGTCAATTTCGGTGCAGGCCTCACCGGCTTCAACCTGTCGAATTTTGTCGCCCGCAATGCCGACAATGTGCTGATCGGTCGTTTTCTCGGCGGCGCGCCGCTGGGCCTTTACGACCGCGCCTACAAGCTCATGCTGATGCCGTTGCGCCAGGCGACCAATCCGCTGGCGCGGGTGATGGTCCCGACGCTGGCGAGGCTTTCCGACGACCCGGCGCGTTACCGGCAGGCCTATCTCACCGTCGTGCCGCTGCTTCTGATCGCGCTGGTGCCGGGAGTTGCTGCGCTGATCATCGTGGCGCCCACCTTCATTCCCTTCTTGCTCGGGCCTGAATGGCAGGAAAGTGCGCTGATCTTCAGCGCGCTCGGTTTCGCCGGTCTGCTGCAGCCGCTCAACAATCCGGCAGGCTGGCTGTTCATCTCGCAAGGGCGCTCGCGCGACTTCATGATCTGGGGTGTCGTGACGGCCACCACCTCGGTTGCCGCCTTCGTCATCGGCCTTCCGTACGGCGTCTTCGGTGTCGCGGTCTGTTATACGGTCAGCGAATATCTGCGCACGCCTTTCCTGTGGTGGTTCATCGGCCGAAAGGGGCCGGTGACGGCGCGCCACATGCTGGGCGCGGCGGGCCCGACCCTCGTCGGGGCGCATCTGGCGCTTGGCGGCTTCTTCTGGTTTCACCCGGTTCTGCCCGGCAACCCGATCGCACAGGCGGCGATTGCCGCGTCACTGACCTATTCCGTCACCATCCTCATTGCACTGATCTTCCCCTCCGGTCGCGAGGCCGCGCGCAATCTGCTGGGGATGATTCCGCGCCGCCTTCAGCGCAAAAGCAGTTGATCCCACCGCTCGTCGAGGACACCATGCACTACCGTTCCATCTACGACCTGAACGCCACGATTGCCCGGCACGCCTCACGTCTGCCGGCGGATATCGATCTCGTGGTCGGCATTCCGCGCAGCGGCCTTCTGGCGGCCAATCTCCTCAGCCTGCTCACCAATCTGCCGCTGGCCGATCTCGACGGTTATCTCGCCGGGCGGCTGACCTCGTCGGGCAAGACGAAAAGCCAGGCAAAGCTGAACGTGACGATGGACAGCATCAGGCGGGTCCTGATCCTCGATGACAGCATCAATGTGGGGAGTGCCATGCAGGAAGCGCGCGCGCGCATTGCCGCTGCCGGCTTTGGTCACGAGTGTATCTATGCCGCCGTTTACGGCCAGCGCCCGGAGCATGAGGGTTGCGACTTCATTTTCGAGGTGCTGCCGCAGCCGCGGATCTTCCAATGGAACCTGATGCACCACAATTTTCTTGCCCGCGCCTGCATCGATATCGACGGTGTGCTTTGCCAGGACCCGACCGAAGCGGAAAACGATGACGGCGAGCGTTACGTGGAATTCCTGCTGAATGCCGCGCCGCTGCACCGTCCGACAAAACCGCTCGGCACGCTGGTGACCAGCCGTTTGGAAAAATACCGGCCGCAAACCGAACGATGGCTGGCAGATCAGGGCATCGCCTATGAAAAACTGGTGATGCTGGACCTGCCGAGTGCGGAGGAACGCCGCCGGCAGGGCGCGCATGGCAGCTTCAAGGCGGAGTATTACCGCCGCTCTGATGCCATCCTCTTCATCGAAAGCGAGTTACCGCAGGCGCGCAAGATCGCCCAGATGTCGAAAAAGCCGGTCCTGTGCCTTGAGACGCATACGCTGTTCGACCGGTCGAACGCGTTTGACGAAGGGCTGCAGGTGGCGCGTAACCTGCAGGCCGCCCCCTATCGCCCACCGCTCGCACGGCAGGTGAAACAGGCGCTCAAGGCCTCGCTCGGGGCAAGTCAGTACGAGAAATTGAAGCGGTTTCGCGCCCGGCTGCAGTTCTGACAGTGGCGCCGGCGCAACGACGTCGATTGACGGTCGCGTGCATGCCTCGAACCATTGAATAATGCGAGGAAAACGCGCGATATCATATATTTAGCCAAAGACAAGCTATGTGAGTGAAGAGGCGTGTCCCCTAAAATATGAAGGGCCGGAGGGTCGGCCGAAAGGAGCCATTAACCTTTATTTTCTATTTCATAGACCTGCCAAATGAGTATGTGGTCGGTATCATGCAGTTTCCCAGAACGAACTTTCATCAAGCCTCCCAAAACCCGTCCGAGGATGCGCCGGAGGCCACGGGAAACACAGGTCCGGCCTCACCGCGACCAACGGTCGATCCGAATGCCGCAACCATCGAACAGGCGCCCTGGCAGGCGGCCTTCAAGCTCGCGCCGAATGTCCGGTTCACACGTACACCGGAAGCAGTGATTGCCCGTCCCCGCCCGCGCGATCAGGTTGCCCCCGTCGCGCCGGCAGAGCGGGTGCCTGCTGCGGCCGGTCGACTGGTCGAGCCGGTGGATATGGTAACCCCAGCGGATGCCAACCCGGCGCTCGCACCGGAAATCCTCGTGCAGGCGCTGCAGGGTGCTGCATCCGCCATGAACGCGCCACAGCCCGCGCCGCTTGTCGCCCAGCCGAAGGTGAAACCGCAGCCGTCACCGCGGGCGCTGATCTTCAAGCGCGCCCGCCCGCAGGAAGAAACCAAGCCGGACACGGCCCTGGTCCCGGTCGAAGCCGCTGTTTCCGTGGTCGCGATGACTGCGCCGATTGCCCCGATGGCTGCACCGGTTCAGCCGGCACCCGCGCCACTTCACGGCGCGACCATGCAGGCGCCCGCTGCGGCACCCGCTACCGGTCCGTCGGCCATGCCCGTGTGGCTGTCCGACTTCGCCTTTTTTGAAGGGGGCATTGCGCTCGATCTGCCGGCGCAGGTCCCGCCCATGGCGGCACCCACGCAGACAGTCGCGTCTGCGTCTCGTCCGGCTCCGCAACTGATGGCTGGTCGCCCGGCGGAGATCGTCCGCCAGCAGGTGCCGCAAAACGCCTCCTCGGTCACGTCTCTTTACCGGGAAGTCCGCACGATCACGCGTCCGGCTGTCGCCGTAGCACCGCCGCAACCGGTCGCGCAACCGCAAGCGCCCGCGCCGGCCACGGCGCCGCTCTGCTTTGCGCCTGGTGAGATGGAAACGATCGAGGCAATTGTTGCCAATGCCATGCGCGCGCCTGTCGCGCCTGCAGCCCCGGCACCGAAGGCGGCGCTGGCACGGCAGGTTACGCACGCCGCCGCCCCGGTGGTTGCGGCTGCCGAACCGGTTGCGCCGCAGGCGGCTATTGTTGCCGAAGCGGCGCCTGTCACCGTTGCAGCCCAAACTGCTGCGCCTGCCCAGCCGGCTGTCCGCGGCACGGTTCCGGTCTCGCGCCGCAAGGCGGAAGGCCTGCTTGGTCTCGGTGGCGCCATGACCGTCCGTCAGAGCGACGACGCTTACGAATTTCCGCCAATTTCGCTGCTGCAGGAGCCCTATGGCCAGCAGACGGAAGCCATGCAGCCGGACACGCTGCAGCAGAGCGCGGGCCTGCTCGAAAGCATTCTGGAAGACTTTGGCGTCAAGGGCGAGATCATCGATGTCCGCCCAGGCCCGGTCGTCACGCTCTACGAATTCGAGCCGGCCCCAGGCGTCAAATCCTCGCGTGTCATCGGTCTCGCCGACGACATTGCCCGCTCGATGTCGGCGCTGTCGGCCCGCGTGGCCGTCGTGCCCGGCCGCAACGTCATCGGCATTGAACTGCCGAATGCGGTCCGTGAAATGGTGTTCTTCCGCGAACTCATCGAATGCGAGGATTACTGGGAGACGAAACATCGCCTGCCGCTCTGCCTCGGCAAGACGATCGGCGGAGAACCGGTCATCGCCGAACTCGCGAAGATGCCGCACCTGCTCGTTGCCGGTACCACCGGGTCCGGCAAGTCGGTCGCCATCAACACGATGATCCTGTCGTTGCTCTACCGGCTGCGCCCGGAAGAATGCCGCCTGATCATGATCGATCCGAAGATGCTGGAACTCTCCGTTTATGACGGCATCCCGCATCTCCTGACCCCCGTCGTGACGGACCCGAAAAAGGCGGTTCTGGCGCTGAAATGGGCCGTGCGCGAGATGGAGGACCGTTATCGCAAGATGTCGCGGCTCGGCGTACGCAATATCGACGGCTACAATGCGCGGGCCGCCCAGGCGCGCGAAAAGGGCGAGACGATCACTGTCAGCGTCCAGACCGGTTTCGATCGCAACACCGGCGAGATCGTCTACGAGGATCAGGAACTCGATCTCTCGCCGATGCCCTATATCGTCGTCGTCGTCGATGAGATGGCCGACCTGATGATGGTCGCCGGCAAGGAGATCGAAGGCGCGATCCAGCGTCTCGCCCAGATGGCGCGTGCCGCCGGCATCCACCTGATCATGGCGACGCAGCGTCCGTCCGTCGATGTCATCACCGGCACGATCAAGGCGAATTTCCCGACGCGCATCTCCTTCCAGGTGACGTCGAAGATCGACAGCCGCACGATTCTTGGCGAACAGGGCGCCGAACACCTGCTCGGCCAGGGTGACATGCTGCACATGGCCGGTGGCGGACGCATCAGCCGCGTGCATGGCCCCTTCGTCTCGGATGCCGAGGTCGAACATGTCGTGACCCACCTGAAGGCGCAAGGTCGCCCGGATTATCTCGGCACCGTCACGGAAGACGAAAACGAGGTCGCTGACGAGGACGAGGGCGATGCCGCCGTCTTCGACAAGACCGGCATGGGCGCGGAAGATGGCGACGATCTCTACGAAAAGGCCGTCAAGGTGGTGATGAAGGATCGTAAGTGCTCGACCTCCTACATCCAGCGGCGGCTGTCGATCGGTTACAACCGCGCCGCCTCGCTGGTGGAACGGATGGAACAGGAGGGACTCGTCGGCCCCGCCAACCATGTCGGCAAGCGCGAGATCATTTCCGGCAAGGGCGGCGGCTCGCAGAGCGAGGACTGATCCTCAGGCAGTCGCTCTCTCCCTCGCCCCGCTTGCGGGGAGAGGGTTGGGTGAGGGGCTAAGTCTCCGAAGAGGTTGGCGATTGGCCCCTCAACCGGCTGCCGCCATCTTCTCCCCGCAGGCGGGGAGACGGAGCATGACGCGCGGTCCCGCCCCATCATCACTGCCTTTTTTGCTCAGTGGGCAGGGACCGGATTACTCACCCCTTGCGCGCTGCCACGTAACGGTTGACCGGCAGCGACAGGCCGAGGTTCTCGCGCAAGGTGGAGCCTTCGTAGTCGTCGCGGAAGAGGCCGCGGCGGCGCAGTTCCGGCAGGACAAGCTCGACGAAATCGGTGAGGCTCGCCGGCAGCGTCGGGCACATCAGGATAAAGCCATCGGCAGCGCCCGCCTCGAACCATTCCTCCATGAAATCGGCGATTTCCGTCGGGGTGCCGGTGATGCCGTTGCCGGTGCTCTTTTCCGCGTAATGGCGGATCAGGTGACCGAGCGTGTGGCCTTTCCGGATGTAATCGGTCAGTTCCACGAAGAGCGCCTTCGAGCCCTTCGGTTCGGCGGGAAGCCGTTCCATCGGGAAGGGTTCATCGAGTGCGGCACCCGAGAGATCGGTCTCCAGGAATTCGCCGAGCATCCAGCGGCCGACATCCGGGTGGAGATTATCGATCAGGAAATCCACCTTCGCCTGGGCTTCCGCTTTCGTTTGCCCGACATTGATGACGACGCCGGGCATCATCTTCAGGTCGCTTGTCTGCCGACCATATTTGGCCATGCGGCCCTTGACGTTTTCGGCAAACGCCTTGTTGCGCTCCAGGTTTGAGGCAAGGCTGAAGACGATTTCTGCCGTGCGGGCGGCAAGTTCCATGCCGGGTTCCGATCCCCCGGCCTGGGCGATCACCGGGCGCCCTTGGGGCGAGGCCGCGATATTCAGCGGCCCGCGCACCTGAAAATGTTTGCCCTTGTGGTTCAGCGTGTGCAGCTTGTCCTTGTCGTAATAGAGACCGGAGGCCTTATCGAGCACCAGCGCATCCGGTTCGAAACTGTCCCAAAGGCCGAAGACGACATCGACAAATTCCGCGCCGCGTTCGTAACGCCAACTGTGCGGCGGCAGCCCATCAAAATTGTAGTTGTAGCCCGTTTCGTCATGATCCGAGGTCACGACGTTCCAGCAGGCGCGGCCGCCGCTCAGGTGATCGATGGAGGCAAAGATGCGGGCGATGTTGAACGGTTCGTAGAAACTGGTCGAGGCGGTGGCGACAAAACCGATCTTTTCGGTCAGCACGGACAGTGCCGATATCAGCGATAGCGGCTCGAAGCGGTTCATCTTGGTCGGCGAACGCGACAGGGCTTCCGGGTCGCCGATAGCGGCCGCCGGTGAATCGGCCAGGAACATGAAGTCGAATTTCGCCGCCTCGGAGATCTTCGCCACGTTCAGCAGGTGGTCGATCCTGTTGGCGCCGTGAACGTCCACATCCGGATGGCGCCAGGCGGCCGGGTTAAAGCCGAAGGTATAAACGAAGGTGCCAAGCTTGAGCTTGTCGGGGCGCGCCATGGCGGCTTCCTTTCAGGGCGATGGTCTTGAATTCAGGGGATGGAGCGGCTTGAAGCGGGCCGTGAGAGCGTGGCTTCGGCCCGGATAGCTCAGATGGACACGGGTCACCGTCTCCTCCAGTCGCCAGGTCTGGCGCTCTACCACCAGGATCGGCGCGCCGGGCGCCATTCCCAGAAGTTCCGCCTGCCTTTCGGAGGCCGCATCCGCGGAAATATGATGTTCCGCCGCATTCCATGGCACATGGATCACCAGCCAGCGGCCGGGCGCAAGCTCCTCGAAGCTCTGCTCTTTCGCCTGTGGCGCGACGGAGAGATTGATGATCCGCTCTTCCAGGCAGAAGGGAGCCTCATCGCCGAGATGCAGCACGGTAAGCGCCAGAACCGTGCTGCGCGGTGCAAGGCTGACCAGCTGCCGCTCGGCCTTGGTCGGCGCACGCAGCCTTCGTTCGATCACCCGGTGGCGATAAGAAAGGTTCTGGGCGCGCACCTCGTCGCCGATATCGTAGATTTCGAGGATCGCGCTGTGGGATTCCTGCGGCATCACCACGCTGCCGGTCTTGCGCCGGCGCAGCAGCAGGCCAGCGCGCGCAAGCTCCGTCAGCACCTTGTTGACCGTCATGCGCGAGCAGCCATAGGTTTCGGTCAGCGCCTGTTCGGAGGGAATGCGATGACCCGCCGGCCAGCGCCCGGAGAGAATATTGCCCTCGATATCCTGCAGGATACGCCGATGCAGCGACACCGGCGCGGCCGAACCGCTGGCGGAATGACGGGGGACCGGGATCTGCGGCGTGCTGTCCATGCTTTCAGGCCAGCATGGAGGCGCCTCGATCCAGATAGGTATCGAGGAACTGTTCGAGACGCGGATGGCGCGGCTTGGCAAAGATTTCCGACGGCGGACCGGTGAAGAGCAAGCGGCCCTGGTCGAGGAAGCTGATCTGGTGGCCGACGGTCGCGGCGAAACCGATCTCGTGACTGACGACGACCATGGTCATGCCCTCGGCGGCAAGTTCGCGCATGACGTTCAGCACTTCACCGGTGAGTTCCGGGTCGAGCGCCGAGGTCGGCTCGTCGAACAGCATGATTTTTGGCGAAAGTGCCAGCGCCCGGGCAATGGCAACCCGCTGCTGCTGGCCGCCGGACAATTGCGAGGGGTAATGCCCGGCGCGGTTGGCAAGGCCGACCTTGGTCAGTTGCACCATGGCCCGCTCTTCGGCTTCCGCCTTCGGCACCTTGTGCACGGTTTTCAGCGCTTCGGAGACATTGCCGAGTGCCGTCATGTGCGGCCAGAGATTGAACTGCTGAAACACCATGCCGATCTGCGAACGAACCGCGCGGATCTGCGCGGCTGGCAGCCTTTCGCGCTCGCCTTTGGAGTTTTCGAAGAAGCCCAGTGCTTCGCCATTGACGGTGATCATGCCCTCGCTGGCCTCTTCCAGGAAAGCGAGGCAGCGCAAAAGCGTGCTCTTGCCGGAGCCGGAGGGGCCGATGAGGCAGGAGACCTTGCCTTCCGGCACATCGAGATCGATCTCCTGCAGGACGGTGGATGTGCCGAAACGTTTGACGAGGCTGCGAACGGAAATGGCGGGAAGCGTCATGATGCGGCAAACCTGAAGGTGGAGAGACGGGTTTCGGCGAGGCGTCCGAGACGGGCGGCGCACTCGACGATCACCCAGTAGATGATGGCGAGCAGGAAGATCGCTTCCAGGAAGGCATATTCCTGCGACCCGATGGCGCTGACCGTGGTTGTCAGTTCCGGCACGGTGATGATCGACAGCACGGCCGATTCCTTTAGGAGGATCACCGCGAGGTTGACGGAGGGCGGCAACACGATCAGCGCCATTTCCGGCAAAAGGATGCGGCGGATGATCTGGAATTGCGTGAGGCCGAGGCACTCGCCCGCCTCCACATGGCCGTGTGGCACGGAGGCATAACCGGCGCGGAAGATTTCCGAATAATAGGCCGCCGCATAGATGCTGAGCCCGAGCAGGCCGCAGGGGATCGGATCGAGCGAGATGCCGATGAAGGGGCCGCCGTAATAGACGAGAAAAATCTGGATCAGGAACGGCGTGCCGCGCAGCACTTCCACGGCAAGGCCAAGCGGCAGGTCGATCAACCGGCCGCCATAACGGCGCAGGGTGGCCACGAGGAAACCGATGAGGATGCCGAGCGCCATGCCGGCGAGCCAGAGCGCCAGCGTCACGCCGGTCCCGCTGATGATCTCCGGCAGGTGTTTGAGGATGACGTTCGGATCGAAGATCATTTGGCAACCCCCGGCAGGGAACGTTCGCCATACCGTCCGGCGAGGGCGACGGCCCAGCAGATGACGAGATAGATGAGCGCCGCCGAGGAGAAGATTTCGATCGGCATATAGGTGGAGGAGGCGAGGTCCTGCGCCATGCGGGTGATCTCGACGATGCCCACCACCGAGACAAGCGAAGAGGATTTCAGGATCATGATCGCCTCATTAACCAGCGCCGGGAAAGTCAGGCGCAGCGCGATCGGCACCTTGATCCGCAGGAAGACCTGCCGCGGGGAGAAGCCCACCATGTCGGCGGCCTCAGTCAGCCCCTTCGGCACGCTTTCGAAACCGCCGCGCAGGTTTTCAGCCTGATAGGCGGCGGTGCAGAGCGACATACCGACGATGGCCGCGACGATGCTTGGCACGTTGAGGCCGATGAACGGCAGAAGATTATAGATGAGCAGCAGTTGCACCAGCAGCGGCACGCCGCGGAAGAAGCTGATGAAAAATTCCGCCGGCTTCCGGTAGAGAGGCTTGCGGGACAAAAGCGCGGCCGACAGGCCGATGGCGATCAGGAAACCCAGCGCGATCGAGATGGCGCTGATGCCGATCGTCCAGACCGATGCCTGAACCAGCAGGGAGAAAAGCTTGAACGACATGGAGTGATCCGTCGCAGCGAAGGTGACCGGACATCGAAGTTCGGCCGGGCGGCGGGATCAGGCCGGCCAAGAGGGCCGGCCTGACATGCGGGGTCAGATCGCCGGTTCCTTGACGGCGTCCGGCGTGTCGAACTTCGTGCCGAACCACTTTTCCTGCAGCTTGGCCATGCGACCGTCGCCCTTCATCTTGATGAGCGCGGCATCGATCGCATCCATCAGCGAGGCGTAATCGGCGTCCTTGCGGCCGACATAACCGAAATAGGTCTTTTTGCCGAAGGGCGGCTGGACCACTTCGAACATGCCGGCGCGCTGCTTGGCGACAAAGGCGATGTTCGGCAGTGAATTGGCGACGGCGACGATGCGGCCGGCGGCCATGTCGGCATAGGCGTCGTTGAAGGCCGGATATTCACGGATATCGACCTTGGTCGGAAGCGTTGCCGAATATTCCGTCAGCTGCGCCAGCTGGGCGGTTGCCTTGCCGACGCCGACCGCCTTGCCGGCAATGTCTTCCGGTTTGCTGATCGGAGCGCCGGCCTTCTTGAGGATCGCAACGGTGGCTTCGGCGATCGGGGCGGAGAAACGATAACGTTCCATGCGCGCCTTGGTGATGGTGGCCGGGCCGGCGACCACGTCGAACTTGCCGGCTTCGAGACCCGGAAGCACACCTTCCCACGGCAGCGTGACCCATTCGATCTTAACGCCAAGCTCCTTGCCGACTTCGGCGAAGAGATCGACATTGAGGCCGGAATGCGTGCCGGCGTCGATGAAGTCGAAAGGCGCGAAGGCGGTTTCCGTGCCGACCTTCAGAACGCCTGCCGCCTTGGCCTTGGCAAAAACGTCTTCCGCATGGGCGGAAAGCGTGGCACCCAACAGCATGGCGGCGCCAAGCGCTGCCTTGAGGAAATGTCTTTTGTGCATCATTGTGGACTCCCGTTCCTTCGATCTGCCCGCAGCTGTTCCCGTGATCGACCATTTCCTGGTCGCTTATGACTATACAAATAGAGCCAGCCACGCGTCGCCTGTCAACGGGAAATGTTTACTTTTATTGCATGCGCATTTTTTGATCATGCATTGCGCGTCGATCCGCCATCCGCTCGTCAGTCCGAACAGGTCTTGGCAAGTGGGGATGAAATCGCTATCTCGCCGATCCCCCTTCGCTGGGATGGTGCCGATCCGCCGGTGACATCTTGAATATGAAGCACTTGTGACACACCACCTGAAACTTTGATGTCGGGTGCCGCACAGCATCCCTGGGTTTGTTTGCGACGCACCACCGATTTCGTATATCGTTCCACGCTGAACCTCGGCCCTCCCCAGCGGGTCTGCCGCGGCCTCGCGGAACGCTGATGACTGATTGCTGATGGAACCTAACCTTCTCCGATACATCTGGAATCATACCCGCAAGCAGCAGATCTGGATTCTCACGATCGTGCTCTTGTCGATGATTCCCTATTTTGCGGCGTTTGATCTGCCGAAGCAGATCATCAACGGCCCGATTCAGGGGGAGGGGTTTGAGACGCCCGATGCCACGGCGTTGTTTATGGCCTTCGATTTCCGCCTTCCGCTGCTCGGCTGGACGATTTCCTTTGAGGGGATCGAACTGGACCGTTTGTCGATGCTGATGGCGCTGAGCGGGGTTTTCCTGCTTCTCGTCGTCATCAATGGTCTCTTCAAGTTCTACATCAACACCTACAAGGGGCGTCTGGGCGAGCGGTTGCTGCGGCGCATCCGTTACGAACTCGTCGACCGGGTCCTGCGCTTTCCGCCAAGTGCGCTCAAGCAAACGCATGGCGCCGAGGTTTCAACGATGGTGAAGGACGAGGTGGAGCCGTTCGGCGGCTTCACCGGGGATGCCTTCGTCCAGCCCGCCTTGCTCGGTGGACAGGCGGCGGCGGCCCTCTTCTTCATCTTCCTGCAGAATTTCTGGCTGGGCATGATCGCGGCCGTGATGGTGGCGATCCAGGTTGGCATCATTCCGAAGATGCGCCGACGCCTGATCGATCTCGGACGTCAGCGTCAGATCACCGCACGCCACCTGGCAGGCAAGGTTGGCGAGATCGTCGACGGGATCGAGACGATCCATGCCTTCGATACGTCGAATTACGAGCGGGCCGACATCGCCCATCGCCTCGGGCAGATCTACAAGATCCGTTTCGATCTCTACCAGTGGAAGTTCCTCGTCAAGTTCGTCAACAACTTCCTGTCGCAGCTGACGCCCTTTCTGTTCTATTCGATCGGCGGTTATTTCGCGCTGCGCGGTTCGCTCGACGTCGGCCAGCTGGTTGCCGTCATCAATGCCTACAAGGATCTTCCCGGGCCGCTGAAGGAGTTGATCGACTGGGACCAGGCGCGTCAGGATGTGCAGGTCAAGTACGAGCAGCTCCTCGAACAGTTCGATCCCGGTCAGTTGATCGATGCCACCCTGCACGAGCCGGATGCCATCATGCCCGCGCATCCGGATGGCCCTCTCAGCGCCCACAATGTGACGATCATCGATGGCAGTGGCGTCAAGATCGTTGAAAATGCGACGCTGCGGATCGATGGCGGGGAGACAGTTGCGATTATCGACAATGCCGGCAGCGGCGCCGAGGGCATTGCGAAGGCTTTCGGGCGGCTGGTCTGGCCGGTTTCAGGCCGCATCACGCTCGGCGATGCCGACATTCTGGAGCTGCCGGAATCGGTGTCCGGCCGACGGATTTCCTACGTGTCGCCTGACAGTTATTTCTTCCACGGTACATTGAAGGACAATCTGCTCTACGGGTTGAAACACGCCCCCACGTCGACGGTGAGCTATAATGGTCGCGAGGCGGTGACGCGGCGCTGGGAGATCAACGAGGCAAAACTTGCCGGCAATACGGATCTCGACCTGCATGCCGACTGGATCGACCGCCGTTCGACCTCCGTCCTGCGCGGCTTCGACGATGATCTGAAACAGTCGATCATGCGGGCGCTCGACGCGGTGCAATTGACCGAAGACGTCATGGAACTGGCGCTGCATTCCTTTCTCGATCCGGAAGAGAACCCGCTGCTTGCCGAACGTGTCGTTGCCATGCGCCACGCCTTGCGCCGGACGCTGGAGGAGGAGGGGCTCGCGCATATCGTCGCGCATTTCGATCCGTCAGCCTACAATAGCGAGGCGACGGTTGGCGAAAACCTGTTCTTTGCTGCAACCCGAAGTGCTGGAAACGGCGATGCCGACATCACCGAAAGCCCGGAGGTCTTTGATGTGCTGGACAGCACCCAGCTGTCCGACATGCTGTACGGCATGGGACTGACCATTGCCGACAACCTGGTTGAAATCTTTGCCGGACTGCCGCCGGACCATCCGTTCTATCAGCAGCTGGAGCGCATCACGGCCGAGGACATCATCTTCTATCAGCAGTTCCTGCAGCGCCTCCAGGCGCGGACGGAGAAGGGTGTTTCCGAGGAGGAGAAACGGGCGATCATCCGTCTCAGCCTGCACTATATCGAACCCCGCTATCGTCTCGGCGTGCTGACCCCGGACGTGATGGAGACGATCGTTTCGGCCCGTGACCGGTTCTACGAGAACCTGCCCGCCGCCATCCGCGGTCGGGTGGAGCGTTACGATCCGCACCGTTACATGGCCGCGGCGACGCTGCGCGAAAACGTGCTGTTCGGTAAACTCTCCTACCGTGTGGCCGATGCACCGGCAAAGATCCGGCCGGTCGCAGCCCGCATCATGGACCAGCAAGGCCTGTACGAGAGCTTCATCGCGCTTGGCATGAGTTTTGACGTCGGTTCGGGCGGACGCCGGCTCACCCTTGCGCAGCGCCACAAGCTTGCTCTGGCGCGTGCGCTTGTGCGCCGTTCGGACTTCTACATCTTGAACCGGCCACTGCCGGGTCTTGATCGTCGTGCCCAGGAAGAGATCGTCGCATCGACCCTGCGGTTCCTGCATGAGCAGAACACAAATGCGTCAGTCGTGTGGGTTCTGTCGAACACATCGCTGTCACGATTGTTTCATCGTGTCATCGTATTCGACCGCGGCCAGATCGCCGAGGACGGCACGTTCGAAGCGCTGGACAAAGAAAGTGGTATTTTCAAATCGCTGGTCGCGTGATTGAATAACGTCCAGCGCAACAAGAATGGTAGACGCCATGCTGCTGAACGACGAGGTACAGCTTCTTCGCCAGGTCCCCTATTTCAGCAGGATCGACCCGTGCAAGCTGAAGCTCCTCGCGTTTACCTCCGCGAGGGTCTGTTATCATCCGGGCGAGACCATCTTCCGCTGTGGCGATGCCTCTGACAGCGCCTATGTGATCATCCAGGGTACCGTGGAACTCTCGGTAACCTCGCCTTCGGGCGAAAATGTGGTTGGAACCGCGACCTCCAATTCAATCATCGGTGAGATGTGCCTGCTGGGCGATGCGCCACGGCTTGCCCATGCACGAGCCGTGACCGACGTCGAAGCGCTGCGGATCGGCAAGGACTGTTTCCTGAAGGTGATGGCCGACAATCCGCGCATGGGAATCGAGGTCAGCCGTGCGCTGGCGGAAACCCTGCGGGATCAGGCCGCCCGCGTCGAAAAACGGCCGGTCGGCCTGCTCGAACCGGCCCACTGATCGGTTATCCACAGTTTTGTGACCGCAAATGTCTGCTGTCGTTCCACTACCGGCGACGGTAGTGGAAATAGCGGCCTTCCTGCACTGTCGGCAGGCGCGGGAGTTCTTCCAGATCCGGATGGCTGAGGGGCAGGCCGCTGACGGCGTAACCGCCGGAGGCCAGCATGCCGGCCACCATCTGTGGCAGCCAGGTCAGCGTCATCGCATCCTTGTCGTCATAACCCGTGCCGATATCGGCATGGACGAGCGCTGCATTGGAGCCGACAAAGGCCTGACCGGTCTCGCGGATCTCGCCCTCCACAAAATCCTGCGGATCCGGCGTGCCGGCGGCATGTGATGCAAGCTTGCGGTCGAAGGCGACGATGCGCCGGTCCGGGAAGTTCTCCCGCAGATGGCTGAAGGTGCGGCCATTGCCGAGGCCGATCTCGAAGATCATGCCACCATCGGGCAGGGCGCAATTGTCGCGCACGTGGTTCAGCATGTCGCGCTGCGCGCTCATGCGGTTGATAAAACTGTCCAGTCTGCTCACATCCGTCTCCTGGCCGTGGCCGTTTTTTCTCAGGCCTTGACGACCTTGTCCGACACGATGGCGCGACGGGCAAATATGTTGCGGGTATCGACGATCAGCGACGATGCCTCGGCGAGTGCCGCGTAGTCGATCCGGTCATGGTCGGTGGCAATTACCACAGCATCAAAGCCGGCCAGCGCTTCCGGCGAAAGCTCAACGGAGCGGCGTCCCTTGAGGTGGCCGTATTCGCGGGTGCGCGGAACCTCGGCAATGAAGGGATCATGATAGGAGACATCGGCGCCGCGCTCCAGAAGCAGTTCCATCAGCCGGAGCGACGGGCTTTCGCGGATGTCCGGCACGTTTTTCTTGTAGGCGAGCCCGATGATCAGCACCTTCGATCGACTGAGCGCCCGGCCAAGACGCCGATCGAGCGCTTCGGCGAGCTTTTCCACCACATGGCGCGGCATGCCCGTGTTGATCTCGCCCGCAAGCTCGATGAACCGGGTCGGCTGCTCGAATTCGCGCGATTTCCAGGTGAGGTAAAAGGGATCGATCGGAATGCAGTGTCCGCCAAGGCCCGGCCCCGGATAAAAGGGCATGTAGCCGAAGGGTTTTGTCTTGGCCGCGTCGATCACCTCCCAGACGTCGATGCCCATCGCGTCGTAGACGAGCTTCAACTCGTTGACGAGAGCGATGTTGACCGCCCGGAAAATGTTCTCCGTCAGCTTCACGGCTTCCGCCGTGCGGGTGCAGGACACCGGAACAATGGTTTTGACGACGGCGCCGTAAAAGGCCCGCATCAGTTCTGCAGCAAATTCGCCATCGCCAGCAACCACCTTGGGAATGGTCGAGGTTTCGAAATCGCGATTGCCCGGATCTTCGCGTTCGGGCGAATAACCGAGATAAAAATCCCTGCCCGCCTTCAGTCCGGTCTTTTCGAGGATCGGCTTCATCACCTCTTCGGTCGTGCCGGGATAGGTGGTTGATTCGAGCACGATCAACTGGCCGGGTCTCAAGCGACGCGCGATGTCCCGGCAGGTGTTTTCCACATAGGTGAGGTCCGGATCGCGGTAGCGCGTCAACGGGGTGGGCACGCAGATGGCAATCACGTCACATTCGGCAAGCCGGTCGAAATCGCAGGTCGCGGCAAAGCGTCCTTCGCCATGTTCCTTGGCGAGCACGGCATCCGACACCGCGTCGATATAGCTCTTGTGGCGGTCGATCTCGGTGATCTTGTCCGGGTCGATATCGAAGCCGAGCACGGAAAAACCGGCGCGCGACATGCTCATCGCCAGGGGCAGGCCGACATAACCCAGCCCGATCACGCCCGCTTTTGCGGTTTTGGTCTGAATGGCGGCCAGAAGTTCCGTCTGCTTGTTGTGTTCCTGGTCCACGCGCACATCACCTTTGATCGATCTGTTCCGGTTGCTCAGTTGAGTGGCCGAGGCCCGACTGTCAAGATCACGCCGCTTCACGGCTGTTCGATAGGGCGTGACGGATGCAGTCCAACGGGGCGAAGGACGACCCTGCTCCGCAAGAAAAACGAGGGGTGGCTCTTGCAATCTGTGCGTCGCTTCGCCCTATCTCTGCGACATGAAGATCGCCTTTTACGCCCCTCTGAAATCGCCCGACCACCCGGTTCCCTCCGGGGATCGGTTGATGGCACGGCAGCTGCTGCGCGCCTTGCGGCAGGCCGGTCATGTGGTGGAGGTCGTCTCGCAGTTGCGGGCCTACAGCGCGTCATCAGACGTGCCGGCCGACCAGGAAACGGAGGCGGCAGCGGAACGGGAGCGGATTGCGGCGGAGTGGCGGGGGAATGGCGCACCGGATCTCTGGTTCTGTTACCATCCCTATTACAAGGCACCGGATCGCCTGGGGCCGCTGCTCTGCAACGCATTCGCCATTCCCTATGTCACGGCCGAATGCTCCTATTCCGACCGGCGCAACATCGGCGGCTGGGCCCAGTCACAGGCGCTGGTGCGGGATGGCGTAAAACAGGCGGCGGTCAATCTCTGCCTGACCGAGCGGGATCGGCGCGGATTACAACAGGCCGTGCCGGAGGCGCGCCTGGAGCGGCTTTCGCCATTCATCGACGCAGCGCCGTTCCTCGCCACCAAACCGCAGCCGGAAGCTGGACATCTCGTCACGGTCGCAATGATGCGGCCCGGAGACAAGTTCAGCAGTTACACGGCGCTGGCGGCGGCACTGTCGTATCTTCTTGACGAAGACTGGACCTTGAGCCTTGTCGGCGATGGGCCGGAGCGGACCGCTGTCGAACGCCTCTTTGCAACAATTCCCGCGGAACGCCTGCGTTGGCACGGAGAATTGAAGTCCGCGGAGATCGGCGCCGTTCTATCCTCCGCCTGCCTCTACGTCTGGCCGGGCCACGGCGAGGCCTATGGGCTTGCCTATCTTGAGGCCCAGGCGGCGCGGCTTCCCGTCGTCGCTGAGGCGGTTGCCGGCGTGCCGGAAGTGGTGCTGCATGAGCGGACCGGTCTTCTGACGGCGCCCGGCGATCCGATGATCTATGCGGACGCGATCCGCCAGCTGCTGCGTGATCCGGCGCGGCGACAGATCTATGCCAATGCGGCGCGGCAATTCGTGACGCTCGAGCGGTCGCTGGATGGCGCGAGCGAAACGCTCGACCGGATATTGCGCTCGGTTGTGAAGGAATGACGATGAGCGAAACACGGCTGATGGCTCTGCTTGACCACTGGGCGGACGGGGGCAGGATGGCGACCTTCTGGTTGCGGGACGACGATGCCGTTGTCCCAACGCCGGCGCTTGATCGCCTCCTGGCGCTGACGCGGGATGCAGGCGTGCCACTGACGCTCGCAGTCATTCCGGAAAACACCGACGAGCCTCTGAAGCAATATCTGCAACCGGAGCCGCATGTGTCGATTGCCGTGCATGGCTGGTCGCATCGAAGCTATTCCGAACCGCCCGCCAAGAACCAGGAACTCGGCCTTCACCGACCGATGGCGGAGGTTCTCGGCGAGTTGCGACAAGGCTTTGCAAAGCTGCAAGCCCTGTATGGGCCGCAGTTCATTGCCATGCTGGTGCCCCCCTGGAACCGCATCGCGCCGGAGATCGTTGAGGCGCTGCCGGCGCTTGGTTTCACCAGCCTGTCCGTCTTCGGGCGCGAGAAACCGGCGGCGGTTCGCGTTCTCAACACCCATGTCGACATCATGGACTGGCATGGGACCCGCGGCGGGCGACCCGCCGAGGATCTGTTTGCCGAGATCTTGTCCTACCTCGAAAGTGATCGGCCGGTGCGCGCGATTGGCGTGTTGACACACCATCTGGTGCATGACGACCAGGCCTGGGCCTTTCTGGATCGGCTTTTTGCATTGACGGCCGCTCACCCCGCCTGTCGCTGGGCAAGCGCACCGGATCTGCTCGGCGCCTGAGGCCGGCTACCAGGACTTCCAGCCGATCAGCAGCCCGCGATCCTGATCGCGAGCGTTCTTTCGGGACTGTTCGACCTCGGTGAAGGGCGCGCGGCGGCCAAGGTTGGCGGCAACAAACCGGGCGTCCGGAACGTGGAATGTCGTGCCGCGGAAAAGCAGCGTCATGATCAGCGGTCCGGTTGACCACCAGGCCGGTCCATCCGGCAGCAGCCGCGTCACGTCAGGCAGGATTGTTAGCAGCCTGTCGAAAACCGGATGGTTCGCAGGCGTCGCGATGAAGGAGTTCGTCAGCAGCAGGCTGCCCATTCCCGTCTCGCGCGGGATGTCCTCGGCAAGCGCCGAGAGCCCTGTGAGGGGCAGGAGGTCGGCAAAACTCAGGTCGTCGCGGGCGGGGTACCAGTCGCAATCGAGGTAGATGCCGCCCACACTTGCCAGCACCACATATCGGGCGATATCGACGGCACCCGGATAGTCGCCGGCCGCCAGCATATGGGCAAAGGTCGGATGGTCGTTGACGCCGATCGCCGCCAGATCGTCCTCGCGCCACAGCCGGTATTCCAGCCCGTGCCGCCCTGCATGATCCCGCCAGGCTTCGATGCCGGGTGGCAGCGGCAGGCTACCGATCCAGATCTGGTGCAGGACCGGCGGCACCGGCGTACGATTCGCCGCGTTCATGGCGCGGCGTTCGTCACTTGAAAAGGCAACGAAGGGCGCCAGAAGATCGGGCGGCGGTACCAGGGTCTGCTGCAGACCCATGCGCTCCAGCGTCCGCTTCTCGGCCTTGGCGAGTTTCAGGTAGGCAGAATGCAGCTTGCGCGGAAGACCGAGCAGCGTTGTGTGCCCGAGCTCGTCATCAGGATCCTTTTCGGCCGAAAGGGCATCGAGTTTTGCTCGCGCCAGCGCATGGTCACCGACCGCGATCGCCGCACGGATCTCCAACAGGCTCTGCCGGCGGTTCATCGACGTCGTCCTTCCCGTCTCATTGATCGTCCTTGAGGTTGTTGGACCGATTGATGTTGCAATTGCGCATGAATTGACAAGCTTTGCCTGTATTTTTGAGGAATTGTCATCTTCCGGATAGGGTTCTTGAATCAGATCAATGCGTTGGTGGACCGGTCGGTGATGTAGTCGTTGATCATAGACATGAGCAAGACGCTGCGATACGGTCTTAAGAAACACTGGGGACAGGCTTGCCTGGGCGGGATGCCGGGCGGCTTCGGGAACATAATTTGATGACTGAACGCTCGGATCTGCTCCGTGTTGATGATCTTGCGGTCTCCTTTCCGGTGATGGGTGGAGAGATCAGGGCCGTCCGGGGCATCAGCATGCGTTTGCGCCCCGGCAAGGTGACGGCTCTGGTGGGGGAATCCGGTTCGGGAAAATCCGTGCTTGGCCGCACCGTCATTGGTATCGAATCCGAGGTGGCCCGCGTGGCGGGCAGCGCGGTCTTTACCGATCCGGAGACGGGCGAGCAGATCGATCTTCTGAAACTGCCGAAGGACAGCCGCAAGATCCGCGCCATTCGCGGCAACCGTATCGGCATGATCTTCCAGGAGCCGATGACCTCGTTTTCGCCCATGCACACCGTGGGCAACCAGATCGAGGAAAGCCTGAAGATCCATTCGGTGCTGTCACCGAAGGAACGGAGAGAACGCTGCGAGGAAATGCTTGGCCTCGTCGGCTTTTCGGATCCGGCACGCGCCTTCGACATGTATCCGTTCGAACTCTCCGGCGGCATGCGGCAGCGGGCGATGATCGCGATGGCGCTGATCTGCAAGCCGTCGCTCCTGATCGCCGACGAGCCGACGACCGCGCTCGACGTCACCATCCAGGCGCAGATCCTGAAGCTTCTGCGCGAACTGCAGTCCAAACTCGGCATGGCCATGCTGCTGATCACCCATGATCTCGGCGTGGTGGCGAGCATGGCCGACGAGGTGGTCGTCGTTTATCGCGGCGAGGTGATGGAGGCCGGGCCGGTCGAAGCGATTTTCCGCAATCCCAGCCATCCCTATACGCAGGGCCTGATGAATGCCGTCCCGGATTTCGGCATGGCACGCGACGAGCGGCTGAAGCCGCTTCGCGAAATCCGTGTCGAAACCGCCGGGCTTCTGGAAAAATGCCAGGTCACCGCGGGTGCGTCCCCGGTTCTTCTGAGCGTTCGCAACGTGGTGAAATCCTTCCACTCCAAGCGTGGCGGCGGTTTCGGTCTCGCGCCGCCCCCGCCGATGCTGGCGGTCAACGATGTCAGCTTCGACATCATGCGCGGCGAGACGCTGGGTCTTGTTGGCGAAAGCGGCTGCGGCAAGACGACCCTCAGCAAGATCCTGATGCGCGGCGTGACGGCCGACGCGGGCGAAATCGCTTATCTTGGCGAAGATCGGCCGATCGACGTGCTGAAAGCGGAGGGTGAGGAACTCGAGACGCTGCGCAAGCGCATCCAGATGGTGTTCCAGGACCCGGTCTCTTCGCTGTCCCCGCGCATGACGATTCGCAACATCGTCGCCGAGCCCCTGGAGATCCACCGGCGCGGCGATAACAAGGCCCGTCAGGATGCAGTCAACCGGCTGGTGCGGGCGATCGGTCTGCCGGAAAGCGCGCTTTCCCGTTACCCGCATAGCTTTTCCGGCGGCCAGCGCCAGAGGATCGGCATTGCCAGAGCGCTGGCGCTCAGCCCCAACCTGCTGATCTGCGACGAACCCGTCTCGGCGCTCGATGTGTCAATCCAGGCGCAGATCCTCAACCTGATGAAGGATCTGAAGCGGGATCTCGGGCTGACCTATCTCTTCATTTCCCACAACCTCGCCGTGGTGAACTACATGGCCGACCGCGTTGCTGTGATGTATGCCGGCCGGATCGTCGAGATTGCCCCCTGCGACGTGATCATGCGCCAACCGGTGCATCCCTACACGAAAAAGCTGCTGGCGGCCGTGCCCGTGCCAAACCTTGATCGTCCGCTGGATTTCGCCGCGGTCGGCACGCCGAGTTCGGTTGCCAAAAAGGAATGGGCCCGCCAGTTCCTCGCGGAAGACGCAAGTGATCTTACCCATGCCGATCTGGGCGGCGGACATCTTGTGCTGGCACGCCGCAATGTCGATGCGCGGGAGTTGCAGCCATGATAACACGACGCCAGGCGCTTGCCCTTCTGGCTGGCACGTTCATTCCGAAACAAGCGTTTTCGGCCTATCTGGAATCCGACTACATCGAGACGATGGAGGCGGCGGGGGCCTTGCCGCCCATCGCCGAACGACTGCCGAAGACACCGCGGGTCGTGGATCTTGCCGCACGCGGCAAACTGACCGGTCGCCATGGCGGATCGATCCGCATGCTGATCGGCGGCCAGCGCGACATCCGCTATATGCCGGTCATCTCCTATGCCCGCCTGGTCGGCTTCAACGAACGGCTGGAATTCGAGCCGGATCTCGCTGAAAGTTTCGAGGTTCAGGACGAACGTGTCTTCACCTTCAGACTGCGCGAAGGCCATCGCTGGTCGGACGGTTCTCCCTTCACCGCGGAGGATTTCCGTTTCGTCTGGGAGGACATGTTCAACTTCAAGGACCTCTACAAGGGGGGAATACCCGCCAATCTGAAGGTTCACGGCAAAGGTCCCCGTTTCGAGGTGCTCGATCCTCTGACGGTACGCTATTCCTGGGACGAACCCAATCCGGATTTCCTGACCGATGTCGCCTCGGCCTCGCCGTTGAGGCTGATGATGCCGGCGGCCTATCTGCGGCAGTTCCACAAGAGGTACCAGACGAAGGAAAAGCTGGACGAATTCGTGGCTCGTGAACGGGTCAAGGATTGGGTGGCGCTCTTCCAGCGCATGTCGCGCACGGTGCGTCCCGAAAATCCGGATCTGCCGACGCTCGATGCCTGGTGCAACAGGACGACGCCACCCTCTGGCCGTTTCATCTTCGAACGTAACCCCTATTATCACCGTGTCGACGAAAAGGGGCAGCAACTGCCCTATGTCGATCGCATCCTGATGGACGTCGGCTCGCCGGATCTGATTGCGGCAAAGACCGGCACAGGCGAAAGCGATCTGCAGTTTTCCAACCTGGATTTCGCCGATTACACCTTTCTGAAGAATGCGGAGCAGCGGTATCCGCTGACGGTGGACCTGTGGAAGCGCATCCAGGGGTCGCGCGTCTGCATGTTTCCCAATCTCAACTGCAAGGACGAGGTCTGGCGCAATCTGTGGCGGGATGTGCGGGTGAGGCGGGCTCTTTCGCTCGCGATCAACCGCAAGGAAATCAACAAGGCGGTGTTCTTCGGTCTTGCCAAGGAAAGCGCCAATACGATCCTGCCGGCGAGCCCGCTCTTCCGGCCGGACTATCGGGATGCCTGGGCCGCGTTCAATCCGGTCGAAGCCAGTCGTCTGCTGGACGAGGTGGGGCTCACCGAACGGGACAGTTATGGCACGCGCATTCTGTCCGATGGGCGTCCGGCCAAAGTGACGGTGGAATCTGCCGGCGAAAACAGCGTCGAGGCCGATGTTCTCGAACTGATCCGCGACTACTGGGCCGAGATCGGCATCAAGATTTTCGTACGCGTCTCCCAACGCGAACTGTTGCGCCGGCGCCTGAAGGGCGGCGACACCATCATGACCGTCGGCCAGGGCATCGACAACGGCATTCCGACCGCCGACATGTCACCGAAGGATCTGGCACCGACCAGCGATGATCATCAGCATTGGCCGCTCTGGGGCCTGCACAGCATGTCCGGCGGAAGCGACGGGCGCGCGCCAGACATGCCTGAAGCCGCACGCCTGCTCGAGCTTCTGACCGCGTGGCAGAAGGCGCCGAACGCTACTGAACGGGCCGGGATCTGGCACCAGATGCTGGCGCTTTATACCGATCAGGTCTTTACCATCGGCACGGTCAACGCCACGCTGCAGCCCATCGTTCATGCCGAGCATCTACGCAACGTGCCGAAGGACGGGCTCTACGGTTACGATCCGCTCTCCTATCTCGGGGTCTATATGCCCGACACATTCTGGTACGACAGCAATGCGTGAGTTTATCCGTTACATTCTCTGGCGCATGCTGGTGATGATCCCGACGCTGTTGCTGATCTCGATGCTGATCTTCACGATCATCGAATTGCCGCCGGGTGATTACTTCGAAAGTTATGTGGAAGAGCTGAAAGCCATCGGCGAAAAGGCCGACATGGAGCAGATCGAGCAGTTGCGGGCGCAATACGGTTTCGATCAGCCGCTTCCCATCCGTTACCTGAACTGGGTCGGCGGCATGTTCGTCGGCGACTTCGGTTACTCCTTCGAATACCGGCTGCCGGTCTCCGACGTGGTGGGCGACCGGTTATGGCTGACGATCCTCGTATCGACCGTGACGATCATCCTCACCTGGCTGATCGCCTTTCCGATCGGCATCTATTCCGCGACCCACCAATACAGCTGGGGCGACTATGGCTTGACGCTTCTCGGGCTGATTGGCCTTGCCGTGCCCAATTTCGTGCTGGCGCTGGTGCTGATGTATCTCGCCAACATCTGGTTCGGCACCTCCATCGGCCATTTGATGGACCAGAAATATCTCAACGAGCCGATGAGCTGGGACAAGTTCAAGTCGATCCTTGAACACCTGTGGATCCCGGTGATCATCATCGGTACCGCAGGGACAGCGTCCATGGTGCGCCGTGTGCGGGCCAACCTGCTCGACGAACTGCACAAACAGTATGTGATGACCGCCAAGGCGAAGGGCCTGCATCCGTTCCGCCGCCTCGTCAAATATCCGCTGCGCATGTCCTTGAACTTCTTCATCTCCGACATCGGCTCCATCCTGCCGGCGGTTATTTCCGGTGCGGAAATTACTGCGGTCGTGCTGTCGCTCGAAACCACCGGCCCGATGCTGATCCGCGCCCTGCAAAGCCAGGACATGTATCTTGCGGGTTCCTTCCTGATGTTCCTGGCCTTCCTCACCGTGATCGGCGTGCTGATCTCCGATATCGCCCTTGCGCTGCTTGACCCGCGCATCCGTCTGCAGGGAGGAAGCACCAAGTGACGACACGTGCGCCGGAGACATCGGATACCCTGCCGCATTTCGTGCGGCAGGACGCTTTCGACCCCTATGCCGACGATATCTCAAGCTCAGGCTCGGTGGCCGATCAGGCCTCGCAATTGAAGTTGATGTGGTGGCGCTTCAAGCGACACCGGCTGGCGCTGATATCAGGCATTGCACTGCTCATCGCCTATCTGATGATCGCCATTGCCGAGTTCCTGGCGCCCTACAAGGTCCATACCCGCAACATGGACTTCATCTTTGCGCCGCCGCAATCGGTGCATCTCTTCCATGATGGCGAGTTCGTCGGTCCCTTCGTCTACGGCCAGGCGATGACGCTCGACATGCAGACGCTCAGGCGCGTCTACACCGACGACAAGACCGACATCCAGAAGCTGCGCTTCTTCTGTTCGGGCGAGCCCTACCGGTTCTGGGGGCTGTTCGAAGCGGACCTGCATTTTGTCTGTCCGGCGGAAAACGGCCACTTCTTCCTGTTGGGAACCGACCGCCTGGGACGGGATATTTTTTCCCGCGTTTTGTATGGCGCGCGGATTTCGCTCACCATCGGCCTGCTTGGCGTCATGACCAGCTTCGTTCTCGGCATTGTGATCGGCGGACTTGCCGGTTATTGGGGCGGCTGGTTCGACCTCGTGGTCCAGCGCGTCATCGAAGTGCTGCAATCCATTCCAACGATCCCGTTGTGGCTGGCACTCGCCGCCATCATGCCGGTCGACTGGAGCCCGCTGCTCGTTTATCTCGGCATTACCTTCATTCTGGGTCTGCTCGACTGGACGGGGCTTGCACGCGCCGTCCGCTCCAAGCTTCTGGCGCTGCGCGAAGAGGATTATGTGCTCGCCGCGCAGCTGATGGGGGCCGGCAGTGCGCGGATCATCGGGCGGCATCTGGTGCCCGGCTTCATGTCGCATCTGATTGCGAGCGCCACGCTCACAATTCCGGGAATGATCCTTGGCGAAACCACCCTCAGCTTCCTAGGTTTGGGCCTGAGGCCGCCGATCACCAGCTGGGGCGTGCTTCTGACAGAGGCGCGGTCGGTGAGTGTGCTTGCACTTTATCCGTGGCTTCTGTTCCCGGTTATACCGGTCATTTTCGTGATCCTCGCCTTCAATTTCCTTGGCGATGGTCTTAGAGATGCGGCCGACCCGTACAAATGAGATACTCGGATTGCGCGGGGAGGCGTGTCCGGCACTTGGAATTCGAAGGAGAAGACAGAGTATGCCGAGACGAAACGCCCGCATCCTGATGTACAGCCACGACACATTCGGGCTCGGCCATCTTCGCCGCTGTCGCACGATTGCGCATTCGTTGGTCGAGGATTTTCGCGGGTTGAACGTACTGATCATCTCCGGCGCGACGATTGCCGGCGCCTTCGATTACCGCGCGCGCGTCGATTTCGTGAAGATCCCGAGCGTCATCAAGCTACGTAACGGCGAATATACCTCCATGGATCAGCACATCGATCTTCAGGAGACCCTGAAGATGCGCCAGTCGATCATCCGCCACACGGCCGAGACCTTCGAGCCGGACATTTTCATCATCGACAAGGAACCGCTTGGCCTGCGTGGCGAGGTGGAGGATACGCTTGCCTATCTGAAGACTCGCGGCACGACGCTGGTGCTCGGTCTACGTGACGTGATGGATGCACCGCACCTTCTCGAAGCGGAGTGGAAACGTCATGATGTGCTACCGAAGATCGGCAACCTCTACGACGATGTCTGGATCTACGGCCCGCCGGATTTCTACGACCCTCTGACAGGCATCGATGTGCCGGCGAGCGTGCGCAACAAGATGAATTTCGTCGGTTTCCTGCAGCGGAAATCCTATGCCGAGGCGGTTGTGCCCGGTTCCGAAGAGGGGGATTACATCCTCGTCACCACCGGTGGCGGCGGTGACGGCGCCGATCTGGTGCGCGACGTAATTGCCGCCTACGAAGCCGATCCGACGCTGACGCAGAAGGCGGTAATCGTTCTTGGCCCCTATATGTCGGCAGAACAGCGCGCCCACTTCAGGGAGGCGTCTCAGCGTCAGCCTTATCTTGAAATTCTTGAATTCGACAATCGCCTGGAGGACCGCATCGCCGGGGCCAAGGCGGTGATTGCCATGGGCGGTTACAACACCTATTGCGAGATCCTGTCTTTCGACAAGCCGGCGCTCATTGTGCCACGGACGCAGCCGCGCGAGGAGCAGTTGATCCGCGCGACCCGGGCTCAGGAACTCGGATTGATCAGCATGCTGTCGGCTGAAGATTCGGCCGACAGCAGCCGCTTTGCCGCGGCCATCAAGGACCTGCTGCAGCGTGACCCGCCATCGGTCAGCGCGCCGGGTCTGCAGATGGAGGGGCTGCCGACGATTTCCCGCATCGTCGAGGGCTGGCTGCGTGAAAAGGGCAGTCCGCATCTCTTCCTGGCGCAGGGCTGATCGAGGATGTCCTCGATGAAGAAGATCGTGGTTCTGCTGAAGGGTTATCCGCGCCTGTCGGAAACCTTCATCGCGCAGGAACTGCTCGGTCTCGAGCGTGCCGGCTTCGACCTCGAACTGGTGGCGATGCGTCGCCCGACCGACAAGAAGCGCCATCCCATCCATGATGAGATCCAGGCCCCCGTCTGGTACCTGCCGGAATATCTGCACGAAGAACCGCTGCGGGTGCTGAAGGCATTGGCAAAGGTGCGACAGCTGCCGGGATTTTCTGCTGCGCTTCAGGCCTTCTGGAAAGACCTGAAGCGAGATGTCTCGCGCAACCGCTTCCGGCGGTTCGGGCAGGCCGCCGTCCTCGTGGCCGAATGGCCGAAGGATGCCGGCTGGCTGCATGTGCATTTCATCCACACACCCGCCTCCGTCGCACGTTATGCGGCGATGATGAGCGGTCTGTCCTGGACGGTCTCTGCCCATGCCAAGGATATCTGGACCTCGCCGGACTGGGAGCTGGGGGAGAAGCTCAAGGACGCCGACTGGGCGGTGACCTGTACCCGCGTCGGGTTTGACCAGCTGACCAAGCTGTCGCGCGGCCGCAACAATGTTCACCTCAGCTATCATGGCCTGGATCTTGATCGGTTTCCGCATTTCGAGGGGGAGCGACCGGCACGCGACGGTTCCGCTGCTTCCGATCCAATCCGGATTTTGAGCGTCGGACGCGCGGTGAAGAAGAAGGGCTACGATGTCCTTCTGCAGGCGCTCGCCCGGCTTCCGAAAGCGCTTGCCTGGCACTTTACCCATATCGGCGGCGGTGACGAGCTGCACCGCCTGAAGCAGTTGGCGGAAGCGCTGGATATCTCCGGGCGCATCACCTGGAAGGGCGCGCTCGACCAGAAGGACGTGCTGCAGCATTACCGCGACAGCGATCTTTTCGCGCTTGCCTGCCGCATCACCGCCGACGGCGACCGCGACGGTCTGCCAAACGTGATGGTCGAAGCGGCGAGCCAGGGGCTTCCCGTCGTCTCGACCACCGTTTCCGGCATCATCGAACTGTTTGCGGCCGAGGAAAACAGCCTTCTCGTTGCGCCCGAGCAGCCCGATGCGCTTGCCGCTGCACTGGAACGGATGATCCGCGATCCGGATCTGCGCCGGCGGCTGGCGACAAGCGCGGAAGACCGTGTCCGCCGGGATTTCGATCATCACAACAGCATTCGTGACCTCGACCGCCTGTTCAAGGCAAGCTGGTCGGGCGATAGCTGAGCGGGCGGGCTGATGGCGGATAGAGTGCCGATGAAAAAACGCGTCTTCTTTTATGTCCAGCACCTGCTGGGGATCGGCCATATTGTCCGGGCAAGCCGGATTGCCGCGGCCATGCAGTCCACCGGTCTCGAAGTGACGATAGTGACCGGGGGAAAGCCGGTCGAAGGCTTTCCCGGATCTTTGCTCAACCATGTCGAGCTGCCGCCGGTGATCGCCTCGAACAGCGGCTTTTCCGGGCTTGCGGATGTCGACGGTGTGCCGGTGGACGATGCCTTTCTGGCGAGACGCACTGAGCTCCTTCTGTCGGCCTTCCGGGACTGTGATCCGGATGTCGTGCTGATCGAGGCCTTTCCCTTCGGGCGCCGCCAGATGCGGTTCGAACTTCTGCCGCTCCTCGAGGCGATCAAATCCGCGCCACGCCGGCCGCTGCTGCTCAGCAGCGTGCGCGACATCCTGCAGGAAAACCGAAAGCCTGGCCGGGACGAAGAGACGGTTCGCCTTGTCGAGGACCATTTCGATGGTGTTCTGGTGCATGGCGATCCCCATTTCGTACGGCTGGAGGAGACCTTTCCGTTGGCGCAACGGATCGCCGACAAAGTGCACTACACCGGCCTTGTGGCTCCGGAGCCGCCCGAGCCGGCGCAAGACCGTTTCGATGTCATCGTGTCGGCTGGCGGTGGTGCGGTTGGCGCCGCTTTGATTGGCGCTGCAATTGAGGCACAGGCGCTGCTGCAGGATCCGCGCAGCTGGTGCCTGATCACCGGCCCGAACCTGCCGCAAGAGGATTTCGATCGCCTGTCCGGCCTGACGCCGGCGCATGTGACGTTGGTGCGTTTCCGCCGGGATTTCCCCAATCTTCTGATGAATGCAACGCTGTCCATTTCGCAGGCCGGCTACAATACGGTTGGCGACCTCATGCGAGCAAATTGCGCAGCAGTTCTCGTTCCCTTCGCCTCCGGCGGAGAAACCGAGCAAACCGTCAGAGCCCAAAAACTGGCCGCGCTTGGTTTTGCCGAAGTGGTGCCGGAAGAGGGGCTTGGCGGCGAGCAGCTGGCTCAGGCCATTCGCAGGCTTGATCAGAAGAACGCGCGACCGCGCATTCCCGTCGCGGCCGATGGGGCTCGTCGGACTGCCACGCTGATTGGTGAGATGATCGCCCGCCGATCGTGATCAGCTGCAAAACACGTCGGAGTCTAATACATCGTCATAAATATGTAAGTCGTCTGCCTGTTTGTGCTGTAGGCTCAATACATGATTCGTCCGCCTCCCTTGTGGCGGTATTACTCGCGATATTGAGCTCATTGATGAAGACGCATGTAACTTCCGATATATTCAATCTTGCGCCGATCCCGATGTGGATCGAAGACTTCAGTGAAGTGAAGCGGCAGTTCGAAGAATGGCGCGCGCAAGGCGTAACTGACATCCGCGGTTTCCTGCGCGCCGACCTGCAACGCATTGCCGACTGCGCGAGCCGCATCCGCGTCATCGACGTCAATCGCAAGACACTCGAGGTTTTCGAGGCGAGCGACCTGGCGCATCTGACCGACAACCTGGGTCAGGTTTTCCGCGGCGAGATGCTGGAGAGCCACATCAACGAGCTTTCGGCGCTTTTTGACGAACGGACCGAGTTCGAGAGCAATACGGTCAACTATTCCCTGTCGGGCCGGCGAATGGACATCCAGCTGCGGGGAACCGTCATGCCGGGTTTCGAGGCAACTCTGGAGCGGGTGCTCCTGACCACGGAAGACGTGACGGAGCGCGAGGATGCATGCCGTGCGGAAGCGAAAAACCGCTGCTACGCGGAGGGCATCTTCGAACATTCGCCGGTTTCCCTGTGGGTGGAGGATTTCAGCCGGATCAAGCAGATGCTGGAGGAACTCAGGATCTGCGGCATCGTCGACTTCCGGGTCTTCACCGATGTCCATCCGGAATTCGTGCGCCAGTGTATGAGCGAGATCCGCGTCATCGACGTCAATCAGGCGACGCTTGATCTGTTCTGTGCCGAAGACCGCCAGACGCTTTTCCATCGCCAGAACGAGATCTTCCGCGACGAGATGGAGAAACATTTCAAGGAACAGCTGATCGAGCTCTGGAACGGTAATCTTTTCCACCAGCGCGAAGTGGTCAATTATGCGCTCGATGGTTCCGAGCGCTATGTTCTGCTGCAATTTTCCGTGCTGCCGGGGCATGAGCATGACTGGTCGCTTGTCCAGGTCGCGCTCACCGATATCACCGCCCGCAAGAAGGCGGAGGCCTATCTCGAATATCTCGGCAAACACGACGTGCTGACCAAGTTGCACAACCGCGCCTTCTATATCGACGAGATGAACCGGCTGGAGCGCAAGCCGCTGCGTCCGGTCTCCGCGATCATGATCGACCTCAATGGGCTCAAGGAAACCAATGACAGCCTGGGCCACGATGCCGGCGACGCGCTTCTACGCCGGCTGGGCGAAGTGCTGAATGGCGCGGTGCATCGGCCCAACCATGCTGCCCGCATTGGTGGTGATGAATTCGCCGTGCTGATGCCCGGTGCGGACCGCCAGGCGACTCATGCCATGGCCGACACGATCCTCGAACTGCTGAAGATCAACAATCAGTTCTATTCCAGCGCGCCGCTCAGCATTGCCATGGGTCTTGCGACGAGCGAGGACGGGGAGAAGATCGAAGCGGTAATAAAACGCGCTGACGTGATGATGTACGAACACAAGCGCGCACAGCATCTTCCCGGTGGATCGCTGATGCGGAAGGGCTGACCGCTCGCTGACAATTGCAGCGTTTTTACGAAAAATTTTCATCGTGACTGTTTTCGCTTTATGGTCCCAACAGAACCGAAAACGCTCGTATCCGTCTTGAATCGCACACAAATTGGGCTACTACTTCCCGGAAACGCATTTCGGACAAGGAGTGGAGGATAAACCTTGCCCAAAAGTGAAAAAATATTCATTGCTCAAGATGGCCTTCATACGCAGTCGCTGCAGCAGGCTCTGAACGAAACCGCCGCGCAGAGCATTCGCCTTGTGCTGGGCCCCGGCGTTCATCTTTCTGGCGCGCTTCGCTTGCCGTCTGGCACCGATCTTCATCTGTCGGACGAGGCAGTCCTCCAGTTTGTGTCCGATTACGATGCCTATCGTGACAACCGTGTCGGCGTGATCGCGGAATCCTCCGATACGGCGATGATCCTGGCTGAGGACGCGTCAGACATCAGGATCGGCGGCAAGGGTCTGATCCTCGGCCCCGGCCCGGATTACATCGTTGGCCGGCTGGAGGACATGGGAACCCATGTCCCGGCTGCCTTGCGTCCGCGCGTTCTGGTTCTGAAGGGGTGCCAGGGGGTAAGGCTCGAGGATTTTAGGATCCAGTCCTCGCCGATGTGGACGATCCACCTGATTGCCTGCCGCGATGTGATGACAGAGCGCCTGTCGATCGACAATGACCGGGAAATGCCGAACACCGACGGGATCGTCATTGATTCCTGCGAAGGGGTTGTCATCCGCCACTGCGATATTGCGACGGCCGATGATGGCGTGGTGCTGAAGACGAGTGCCGGGCCGGATGGTTCGCCTGTCGGAGCCTGCCGGAATATCACCGTGGAACATTGCGAGATCGAAAGCCGCAGCTGCGCATTGAAGATCGGCACCGAAACCCATGGCGATGTGGAGAATATCCGCTTCAGCGATTGCAGACTTCCACGCTCCAACCGCGGCATCGGTCTGTTTTCGCGCGATGGCGGGCTGATCCGCAATATCGAGGTCTCCCGTATCGAAGTCGACACGCATGAGACGCCGGACGGGTTCTGGGGTTCGGGCGAAGCGATCACGGTCAATGTGGTCGACCGCCGGCCGGGCAGGCCGGCGGGACGCATCGAAAATATCGTCTTCGAGGACATCTCGGGCGCCATGGAGGGTGCGATCAATCTCGTGGCTGACAGCCGGTCGGGCATTGCCAATCTTCGATTGACCCGCATTGGCCTGGCGCAGGTGGACGGTCCCTACCGGGGCCACACCTATGATGTCCGTCCGACCCATTTCGATCTGGCGCCGTCTCCGGATGCCGCAGGCCGTGCCAATGCCTGGGTGAAGGATGAGAACGGCAAGGTGATTGGGCTCGTCCCTTATCCGGACGGAATGCCGGCGCTCTTTGCGTCCAATATCGAAAACCTGTCGATCGAGGATGTCCAGTTTTCCCGCCCCTCGCCATTGCCGAACGGGTGGAACGCCGAGGCAACCGTTATCCTTGAGGGCGAACCGGTGGTCTGGTCGGCGCCCTAACGACTAGAATTGGGCTCTGGAGGAGGGGCCGGCTGATGAAGCGTATCCGTAAACTCGATAACTTGCTGGCCCGCCTGCAGGAGCGCATCTTCGTGCCGCTTCACGTCGAGGTGCCGCTGGTCTATGCGCCGGCGGCGGCAAGCGAGAGGGCCAGCATGGTCGCCTCCGACCGCAACGGGTGGGCAACTGTCAGCCGCGACCTCATTTGGGGCGAGCCGGACGGCTATTACTGGTTCGGTGGACGGGTGCGGCTGCCGGAGGGTGTCGATGGTCGACGGATTGTCGTTCATGTGGAAGCCGCCTTCGGCAACGTGATGGGCCGCAGTGATCCGCAATGCCTGGTGCGGGTCGATGGCGCGATCCGCCAGGGAGTCGATGGCAATCACCGCGAATTCCTGCTGACCAACGCAGCGAAGGCGGGGCAGGAGTTCGACATCCTGATCGAGGCCGGCACGATCGAGGACCGTCGGCAGTTGGGATTCTCTTGCCAGCTGAAGATCCATGACCTCGAGGTCGACGACCTCTATTATGATCTCCGCGTTCCGCTGGATGTGGCGCGCCTTCTGGCCGAGGACGATCCGCGCCGCCACTTCATCCTGAATGCCATCGAGGCGGCAATCGACCTGATCGATCTTCGGCCGGGCGATGATGCGCGTTTTCGTACCTCGATGGAGAAGGCGAGGGCGGCAGCTGCCGTCATTTATGCGGCGCAGGATTTCGAGGACAAGCCAACCGTCGTTGCGACCGGCCACACGCATATCGACGTCGCCTGGCTGTGGCGGGTGCGCGAAACCCGGCAGAAGATGGCGCGCTCCATGGCGACCGCCCTGTCTCTGATGCAGGACTTTCCCGATTACCGCTTCATGTACAACCAGTGTGTCCTGCTGGATTATCTGGCCGAGGATTATCCGGAACTTTTCGACCGGATTTCCACCGAGGTGAAAAGCGGACGCTTTGAGATCGAAGGCGCGCTCTGGCTGGAGCCGGACGTCAACATCGCCGGCGGCGAGGCTCTGGTGCGCCACATCCTCTACGGTGTCGCTTACCACCGCCAGACCTTCGGTGTCCGACCGAGGATGATCTGGTTGCCGGACACCTTCGGTTATTCGGCCTCGCTGCCGCAACTGATGGAAAAGTCCGGCCTTGATACCTTCGTCACGCACAAGCTATCGTGGAACGATACCAATCGCATGCCGAACGAGACGATGTTCTGGCAGGGCATCGACGGCACGAAGGTCGTCGCCTATTTCCTCACCACCCAGCCCTACGATTCAAAGAGCATCGGCACCACCTACTGCCCGAACCTGAAGCCGACCCATGTGATGGGCACCTGGCGGCGGCACGGGCAGCAGGCGCTGAATTCCGAACTCTTTCTGGTCTATGGCCATGGCGATGGCGGCGGCGGGCCGACCCGCGAGATGCTGCAGAACATTCGCCGCATGGAGCGCGGCATTCCGGGCTGCCCGAAGGTGGAGCACGCGCCGATGCGCCCCTTCTTCGAGCGGCTGCTGTCGCGCATGCAGGCACAGCCGGAGCGTTTTCCCACCTGGGTCGGCGAGCTTTACGCGGAATTTCACCGCGGCACCCTGACCTCGGTTGCCAAGAACAAACGCAACAATCGCCTGGCGGAAATCGCTCTGCGCGAGATCGAGACGCTCGCCGTGATGGCCGAGCAGTTCCGCAACGTGCCCTATCCGGCAGACGAGATCCGAAAGCTCTGGGATATCGTGATGCTGAACCAGTTCCACGATATCCTGCCGGGTTCTTCGATCGGCGCCGTCTTTGACGACAGCGACGAGGACTATGCTCGCTTCTTTGCCGCGACGGATACGCTGCGGCAACGCTTGGCGGATGCGCTTGCGGGACGTGGCGAACCGATGCTGTTGAATGCGGCGGGACGTGCCCGCAGCGGTCTGCTGGTGAGCGAGGTTTCGCCTGCGGGTGGCGATGCGCAGGCGATCGTCCGGGCCGATGGTTCCGCAGCCTATCTGCTTGCCGTCAGCGACGTTCCGGCGCTCTCGCTTGCGCCCCTCGACGCGCATCTCCGCTCTGAGCCGGATGAGCTGTCGGTCTCCGAGACGCATTTGGAAAATGACAGGCTGTCGATCCGATTCGATGCGCTTGGCCGAATGACCTCGATCATCGACAGGCAGACCAGCCGCGAAATCCTGCCGGAGGGCGGGCTCGGCAACCAGTTGCAGGCCTTCCGCGACATGCCGGCCCAGTATGACGCTTGGGATATCGATGCGGATTTTGAGGACCAGCCCTATGCCATCGATCGGCTGGCGAGCGCGACGGTGGTCGAGCGCGGCCCCTTGCGCGCCGCCATCCGCTTCGAATGGCATTACGAGCGCTCACGCATCGTCCAGGTGGTGTCGCTTGCAGCCGGGGCTGCCCAGGTGGAGATCGACTGCTTCATCGACTGGCACGAACACAATACCCTGTTGAAGACGGCCTTTCCGGTGGCGGTCAATGCGGCCTCAGTCGATGCGGAAATCCAGTTCGGTCATGTGTGCCGGGCAAGCCACCGCAACACCTCCTGGGATAGCGCCCGCTTCGAATGTTCGATGCAGCGCTGGGTCGATGTGAGCGAACCGGGTTTTGGCGTCGCGCTGCTGAACGATTGCAAATACGGCTACGACGCCAAGGGAAGCATGGTGCGGCTGACACTGTTGCGCTCGCCGACCTATCCGTGGACTGAAGCAGACCAGGGCGAACACCGGTTCCGTTATGCCCTGTTGGTGCATGGGGGCGAAAAACTTGCCGTGCACGAGGCGGCAGAGGACTTCAATCTGCCGCTCCGGCTGTTGCATGGGCGCGGCGAGGCATCCGGTTTCGACGCTCCGCTTGTCACCATCGAGACCGAAGGTGTCTCGCTGGAGGCGATCAAGCGGGCGGAAGATGCAGACGGTGTCATCGTTCGCCTTTGGGAGACCTGCGGGCGCCGTCGCCAGGCCTCGCTGCGGCTGCATCCACGCTTTGTGCGCGCGGAGCTTGTCGATCTGCTGGAAGAGGGCGGGGAACCGCTGGAGCTTGCGGAGAACCACCTGACGCTTGCCTTCAAGCCATTTGAAATCGTGACCTTGAGACTGAGGGGAAGCCGATGAGCGGCGGGAACCAGCACTTTGCCCATGTCATCGACGCGTTCCCGGAGGGGGAAAAGTCGTTCGTCGAAATTCCATTCCAGGTGGGCGAGGATATCGAGCGCATCGAGGTGAGTTATCACTTCCCGTTCGGTGGCGGCGGAAGCGTGATTGATCTCGGTGTCGCCCAAAACGGGCGCATGCGCGGCTGGACCGGCTCCGAGCGTGGCCACATCACGATCGAAGAGGATCGCGCGACGCCGGGCTACGATGCCGGACCGCTTGCCGGTGCGTGGCATGTGGTGCTCGGCATCGTCAAGATCGGCCCGAACTGCAAGGTCGATCTGGACATCCGGCTGATTGCCCGCACGCCGCGCTGGGTGGTGGGTGACCTGCACAGCCATTCGGAACATTCCGATGGCGGTGTGACGGTGCTGGATGCCATCTACAGGGCACGTTCGGCGGGGCTCGATTTCGTGGCGGTCACCGACCATAACACCGTCTCGCAAAATGCGATCCGCCCGGATGATCCTGGCATTCTGGTGATCCCGGCGATGGAACTGACCTCCTTTTATGGCCACACCAATTTCTTCGGCCTGGAAAAGCCGGTGGCGGACTGGCGTTGCCGCTCGCCGCAGGACGTGGCGGACAAGATGGCGGAGGCGCGGGAAAACGGCGCGACGATCGTCATCAATCACCCGTTCCAGAATTCCGATGGTGGACGCTGGCAGGCGGGCTTCGAGGTCGATTTCGACGCCTACGAGATCTGGAACGGCAACTGGTCGGTGATGAACGAGCAGGGGATTGCCTTCTGGCAGGAGCTTTTGTGTTCCGGGCGCAAGATCCCGGCGACCGGCGGCAGCGATTTTCATCTGAAGAACCGCCGGCGTCACGGCTGCCCCGCGAACCGGCTTCATGTGGAGACACGATCCATCCGGGGCATCCTGGAAGCGGTGCGCAAGGGCCGCAACGTGATCACGTTCCAGCCCGACGAAACCATGGCCGTTTCGGCTGCTGCCGAACTTCCCATGTTTGGCGACAGCGTGGCAGCGGGCGAGACGATCGGGGTGCGTTTTTCCGGGCTTGTGGCGGGTGACGAGATCCGCACCGTCACGGAAAACGGTGTGGTTGCGCGTGAGCGGGCAACGGACACAAATCTCATTCTGGAAAGACCGTTCGAGGGACGTTTCGTCCGTTTCGAAGTCTGGTACGGTGATCGTCCAAAGCTCTTCACCAATCCGTATTATGCCGAATAGGAGTGGCGCGTGGACAAGCGGTCGGACCGTAAGGTCGGCATCAAGGATGTCTCCCGGGAAGCGGGCGTCGCCCTCAGCACTGTATCGCATGTCCTGAACGGCACGGCGCCCATCTCGCAGGAGGTGCGGGTTCGGGTGCTCGATGCAGCAAGACGTCTGGGTTATCTCGCCAAACGGCAACAGAAGGGGGCTATCGCTTCGCTGACGACGCTTTACCTCGTCGTGCCACCGGCAAACCTGCCGCATAATGATCTGAACCTCGTCTCCTGGACGCTTTTGACGGCGCTGTCGCGCGAGTGCGAGCGCCGGGGCGTGCGGATCGTCGCTCATAATGGCGCGCCGGACCTCAACGGCGCCGATATCATCGCCGGCGCGCGTGCGGCGGGTGCCGAGGGTATCGTTATCGTGTTCGATGACAATCCCAAGCTACTGAAGGCGCTCGGTACTTCGGACATAGCCGTCGTTCTGCTGAATGGCGAAGATCCGACCATGAGCATCGACACCGTGGCGCCGGCCAACCGCTACGCAGCGCGGCTGGCGACCGACTGGCTGATCGGCCACGGCCACCAGAAGATCCTGCATCTCACCTGGCGTGGACGCAGCACCATCCAGCGACGGCTGGACGGCTTTTTCGATGCCTATGAGCAGCGCGACCTGTCGCGCGATCTGGCAGGTGTCCTCTATGCACGCGGCTATGAGCCCAATCACGGACGTGACGCGCTGCGGCAATTCATCGAGGAGCACCAGGGGCTGGATGGCTACACCGCCATCTTCTGTGCGGCCGACAATCTGGCCATAGGTGCGCTCGCCGAATGTCATGCCCAGGGGTTGAAGGTGCCGGACGACGTGGCGGTCGTCGGTTTTGACGGCGTGGCGCCGGTGGATCTCACGGTTCCCTCGCTGACCACTGTCCGGGTCCCGCTCGAGGCGCTGGCGGCGGCGACAATCCAGGCGCTGGAAAAGCGGCTCTCCGTGGGCGCCAGCGACAATCCGACCTGCCGGATCGAACTGGGCTGCCGGTTGATCGAACGGGAAAGCGGCGGCGCCTGATCCGACTTTCCGTCACGAAAATGAAAATATTTTTTCATCTTGATTTTTCAAGCAACCTGACCAATCGTCTTATTTGAGGCGGATGAGGAGAGATTTCAGGCGGACATCCGCGTGTTCTCGATAAATGGGAGGATGAACATGCAAAGAAGAGAAAATATTTTCATCACATCAATCGGCGTTCTGCTTGGAACCTGTATGGCGACCTCGGCCTTCGCGTTCCAGGAGTCGCCGATGCTCAGCGCGCTGGTCAAGGAAGGAAAACTTCCGGCGGTTGAACAGCGGCTTCCTGAAAAACCGACAGTGGTCCAGGTGCCGGAAGTCGGCCAGTATGGCGGCGACTGGCGTCGCGCCTACAAGGGGCCCGGTGACCGTTGGGGACCGACCAAGCTCATGGAAGAGCGCGTGGTCAAGTGGTCCCAGAAGCCGGGTGGTCCGCTGAAGCTGACGCCGGGTTATATCTCCTCCTATTCGGTCAGCGAGGATTCCCGCGAATTCACCTTCACGCTGCTCAAGGGCCTGAAATGGTCGGATGGCCATCCGGTTACGACGGAGGACGTGCGCTTCTGGTATGAGGATGTCTTCCTCAACAAGGCGATCCTTGCCAATATCGACCAGACGCTTGCGCCCGGCGGCAAGCCAATGAAGCTGGAGATCGTCGACGAACAGACCTTCAAAGTGAAGTTCGAGCAGCCCTATGTCTACTTCCTCGAAATTCTCGCGAAGGATTCGACCGGCGACCCGAGCCTTGACCGCCCAAGCTTCATCTTTCCGAAGCACTATATGAAGCAGTTCAACAACAAATACGTCTCTGAAGACGAGTTGAAGGCAGCTGCGGCCAAGTTCGGCGTTGCCAAGTGGACCGATCTCTGGGGCTCGAAGGGCGCCGCGGCCGCCTGGTGGCAGAACCCTGAGCTTCCGGTGATCACCGCCTGGAAGATCGAGAAGCCGGCACCGGCAGATGTCGTCACCATGGTGCGCAACCCGTATTATTACGCAGTGGACCAGGCCGGCAACCAGCTGCCCTATATCGACCGCATCTCGCACCGCCTGTTCAGCGACCAGGAAGCGTTCAACCTGATGATCGTGCAGGGCCAGATCGACATGCAGATGCGTTATGTCGAGCCGCAGGACTTCACCTTCTACAAGGAGAACGAATCCAAGGGTGGCTACAAGGTTCATCGCTGGACGCAGGCACAGACCTGGTCGCTGGTGCCGAACCTGAACATGAAGGACGAGGGGCTGCGCGCGCTCTTCGAAAAGAGCGATTTCCGCCAGGCGCTCAGCATCGCGATCGATCGAGAGACGATCAACGAGCTGATCTTCTCCGGCCTTGCCGAAGCCCGTCAGGCTTCGCCCGTCACCGGTTCGCCGAACTATGATCCGGAACTGGAAAAGCATTGGGCCGAATATGACCCGGACAAGGCCAATGCCCTGCTGGACAAGGTCGGCCTCGACAAGCGCGACGGAGAAGGCTTCCGTCTGCGTCCCGATGGCAAGCGTGTGCAGATCGTTGTGGAAATGCAGCATGCGAACGGCCCGAAGACCATGGAAATCGTTGCGGCCAACTACAAGGATATCGGCATCGAACTCCTGCCGCGCATCATCGATCGCACGCAGTGGGATGCCAACCGCGACAACAATAATTTCCAGATGCAATGGTATCCCTTCGACCGTCTGTCGGTCGTGGCGGCCGATCCTCGCATCATGATGGGCAATGATTCCTACGCGCACCAGTATTACCTCTGGTACTCGACGAAGGGCACGTCCGGCATCGAGCCGCCGGCCGATCATCCCATCCGCCGCGTCTTCACCGATTGGGACAAGGCCTCCAAGGCATCGAACCGCGAGCAGGCGGACACGGCGCTAAACGATCTCATCAAGACCTTCGTGACCCAGGGCTGGGTGATTGGCGTCGTCGGGGAATCTCCGGCGCTGTCCATCGTCAAGACGGACTTCAAGAACTTCCCGGACGATCTGATCGAAGACGACATCACCCGCGGCATCGGTCTCGGTGCCACGCAGCAGATGTGGATGAAGAAATAGCCTGCTCCTCCGTCGCATGACCTGGTGCCCGCCATCCTGGCGAAACAGAACGGCGGGCACCGGTTCTTTCCTGCACATTCATTCCTGGTTCCAGGCGAATATCGGTCTTGCCAGACAAGATGCGACGTTCGTTCAGGGCCGGAGGGTCCGAAATGTTGAGTTATATTGGCCGGCGTCTGATGTGGGCGATCCCCACACTGATCTTCGTGTCGTTCATTTCCTTCGTCATCATCCAGCTGCCGCCGGGTGATTTCGTCACCGCCTATGCGGCACAGCTGCGCAACAGCGGTGATTACATCACCGAAGCGCAGGAGGCTGCCTTGCGCGCAGAATGGGGTCTCAACGACCCTCTTCTCGTGCAGTACTGGCGCTGGATTTCCAACATCATCTTCTATGGTGATTTCGGTCGCTCGCTCGAATGGAACTCGGCGGTCAGCGACCTGATCTGGGAAAGGCTGGGTCTGACGCTCGCCATCTCGACGCTCAGCATGGTCTTCACCTGGCTGATCGCCATTCCCGTCGGCGTTTATTCCGCCACACGGCAATATTCCGTGTTCGACTACGTCTTCACCGTCTTCGGTTTCCTCGGCAAGGGCGTGCCGGACTTCCTGCTGGCGCTGATCCTCATGTGGATGACCTTCGTCTGGCTCAATATGGATGTGGGCGGCCTGGTGTCTCCGCAATTCGAGGGCCAGCCCTGGGATCTCGCCAAGTTCGGCAATATGCTGACGCATATCTGGATCCCGCTCCTGGTTCTGGCAACCGGCGGCGCTGCGGGCCTCATCCGCGTGATGCGCGCCAACATGCTGGATGAGTTGCGCAAGCCCTATGTCGAAACGGCCTATGCACAAGGGTTCGGCGAACGCACCGTCGTCTGGCGTTATCCCGTGCGCGTTGCGCTCAACCCATTCATCTCGACGGTCGGCTGGGCACTGCCGGCGCTGTTTTCCGGCGACGTCATCACGGCCGTCGTCCTCAACCTTCCGACAACGGGTCCGCTGCTTTTGCAGGCGCTCAAGATGCAGGACATGTATCTGGCCGGCAGCTTCATCCTGATCCTCAGCGTCTTCACCGTCATCGGGACGGTGCTCTCCGACATCCTTCTTGCGCTCTCCGATCCGCGCATCCGGTTCTCATGAGGCGCACATGACCGATCTTCAGATTCTTCCGCCGCAATCCTTCACGCCGCAGGCCCCGCCGCTGGCGCCGAAGGAACAGTTCAATGCGGACGCCACCTATACGGCCAAACCCTGGACACTGATCTGGTGGCGCTTCCGCAAGCATAAGCTCGCCGTCGTCTCGCTGGCCTTCATGGCAATTCTCGGCTTCCTGGCGCTTTTTGCGGATTTTATGTCGCCCTATACGCCAAACACGATCAGCCGGCTCAACACGTTTGCGCCGCCCAACGTCGTGCGTATCTTCCACGAGGGCCAGCTACACCGGCCGTTCATCTACCCGATGAAACGCGCCCGCGACATCGAAACCGCCCGCGTCATCTATCAGGAGGATCGCGGCAAGGTTCTGCCCATCCGGTTCTTCGTCGCCGGTGAGACCTACAACCTGCTCGGGCTCGTCGAAACGAACATCCATTTCTTCGGGATCGATGATCGACGCCAGCAGATCAATCTGCTCGGCACGGAGTCGCTCGGCCGCGATCTCTTCAGCCGTCTGCTTTATGGCGCCCGTGTCACCCTGTCGGCCGGCCTGATCGGCGTTGCCTTCTCCTTCGTGCTCGGCCTCGCGCTTGGTGCCATCTCCGGTTATTACGGCGGCTGGCTCGACTCGATGATCCAGCGGCTGATGGAGTTCATCCGCTCGATCCCCACCATTCCGCTCTGGATGGGGCTTGCGGCCGCACTGCCGATCGCCTGGGATCCGCTCTTCGTCTACGTGCTGATCACGATCATCCTGTCCCTGATCGGTTGGACGCATCTGGCGCGTGTGGTGCGTGGCCGCTTCCTGTCCTTGAAATCCGAGGATTATGTGCTCGCGGCGCGTCTTGCCGGTGCATCGGAATATCGCATCGTCACCCGCCATATGCTGCCGGCCATGACGAGCTACATCATCGCCGCGGTCACGCTGGCGATCCCGGAAATGATCCTCGGCGAAACGGCGCTCAGCTTCCTTGGCCTCGGTCTTCGCCCGCCGGTCGTCAGCTGGGGCGTTCTTCTGCAGGACGCGCAGAACCTGCGCACCATCTCGCTCGCCCCCTGGCTTCTGGCGCCGGGTGTCGCTGTCATCCTCGTGGTTCTCGCCTTCAACTTCATCGGCGATGGCCTGCGTGATGCGGCAGACCCCTATGGCCAATGACGGAATTTCATCATGACGCTTGCTTTTAATCCCTCCCAGCCGCCCATGCCGCCCGATCGTCTGCTGCAGCTCGATGATGTCGGCGTGCATTTCCCCACCCGCGACGGGCTCGTCAAAGCCGTCAACGGTGTCTCCTACCACGTCAACAAGGGCGAGGTTCTGGGCATCGTCGGCGAAAGCGGCTCCGGCAAATCGGTGACCGCGCGTTCCATCATGCGGCTTCAGCCGAAGAATGCGATCAATGCCAGCGGCACCATCCGCTTCCGCCGCAAAAGCGGCGAGGAACTGCTGATCAACGAGCAGGACCGTTTGAGCCGCACGATGCGTGACTTGCGCGGCAATGAGATCGGCATGATCTTTCAGGAGCCGATGACGGCGCTCTCGCCGGTGCACACGATCGGCACGCAGATTGCCCGCACGGTGATGCTGCATCGCAAGGTCTCGAAGGCCGAGGCGCGCGCCCGGGCGATCGAACTTCTCGGCAAGGTGCAGATGCCGCGGCCGAACGATATCGTCGACCGTTACCCGCATCACCTCTCCGGCGGCATGCGCCAGCGTGCGATGATCGCCTTGGCACTCGCCTGCGATCCGGCTCTGCTGATCGCCGACGAACCGACGACCGCGCTCGACGTGACGACCGAGGCGCAGATCCTCGAACTGCTGAAGCAGTTGAAGGACGAGATGAACATGGCGATCGTGTTCATCACGCACAATTTCGGCGTGGTTGCCGATATCGCCGACCGGGTCGCGGTCATGTATCTCGGCCGTGTGGTCGAGACGGGTACCGTCGACGAAATCTTCTATGAACCGAAGCACCCCTATACGCAGGCGCTGTTGCAATCGATCCCGCGCTTAGGCCAAAGCCATGGGCGTCGTTTGCGTACGATCGCCGGCATGGTGCCGGATCCCTTCAATGTCCCGACAGGCTGTTCCTTCCACCCGCGCTGTATGAAGGCTGTCGGTGGCGTCTGCGACGTGCAAACGCCGGACGATGTCCTGTTCCCGAGCGGCCAGCGTGCCCGCTGTCATTATGCGGGTCAGACCGCCCTTGCGGAGGCTGCGCAATGACCCAACCGTCAAAGAACGCACCCGCTGCCATGCAGGACGATACGATCATCTCCGTGCGCAGTGCGCGCAAATATTTCCCCGTCCAGGAAGGCTGGCTTCGCACCATCAAAGGTTATGTGAAGGCCGTTGATGACATCACCTTCGACATCAAGAAGGGTGAAACCTTCGGGCTTGTGGGAGAAAGCGGTTCCGGAAAATCCTCGATTGCACGTCTGATCCTGCGGGCCTATGACCTGACGGGCGGCGAAATCCTGTTTCGTCGTTCCAATGGCGAGGTGGTGGACGTCTCGACACTGTCGGACCGGAGCCTGCGTGAGATCCGCCGTGAAATGCAGATGATTTTCCAGGATCCTTATTCGTCGCTCAACCCGCGCATGACCCTGCTGGAACTGGTCGGCGAGCCGATGGTGATCCATGGCGTCGGCAGCGAGGGGGAAATTCGCGACCGCGTGGCTGACCTGCTGCGGCTGGTCGGTCTTCGCCCGGAATATCTCAACCGCTATCCGCACGCCTTTTCCGGCGGCCAGCGTCAGCGCATCGGCATTGCCCGGGCGCTCGCGCTCAATCCGAGCTTTATTGCGGCCGATGAGGCGGTCTCCGCCCTCGACGTGTCGGTCGCGGCGCAGAACATCAACCTGATGCAGGATCTGCAGGAACAGTTCGGGCTGACCTATCTGTTCATCACCCACGACCTCGGCATGGTGGAGCATATCTCAGACCGTATCGGCGTGATGTATCTCGGCCGCCTGATGGAGGTCGGACCGACCGACGAGATGTTCGCCAAGCCGCAGCATCCCTATACGGAGGCGCTGCTGGCCGCCGTCCCACAGCCGGACCCGCGCGGCAACCGCACCCGCAAGCGCGTGCCGCTGAAGGGTGAAATCGCCGATGCGATGAACATCCCAACCGGCTGCCCCTTCCATCCGCGCTGCCCCTATGCCGATGTCAAATGCCGCGGCGAGGTGCCGGAGTTGCGTATGCTGCCGTCCGGCCGGCAGGTACGCTGCCATTATGCGGAAACGCTGGATCTCGTCGGAGTGGCGGCCGCATGACGATGGTGGATGTTCGAACAGGTGCGCTTTGCGAGCTTCTCGTCGAGGGGCAGGATGAGGATGCGCAGCTTGCGGAACGACATCGGCCGCTGCTGATGCTGGATGCGGCAGAACCCTTCCGCCCTCTGGCGGCAGGCTTTGCCGTCTACCGGCAAGAGGCGCAGTCGCAGTCTTCGAAGTTTCGTATCCGCCCGGTTGCCGCCAGCGTTGTCGAATATGCGATCTGGTACGACTGGGACATCCAGCATCTTTATGATCTCGAACATGTCTGGGTGCATGTGGACGTGGCGGGCAACGTGGTGAAGGTGGAAGCCTCGCGCCATGGATCGCGCCGGGTGATGCTTCGCCCCGATGGCAGTCTGCCGGTGCGCGCCGGTCGGCCTGTCCTTTGCCTGGAGCCGGGAAAACACGCCCATTGGGCGGATGGCGCGGAAATGCAGCAGAAGGCCGGTGCGCTGATTGCCGCGATGTGCGGCGCCTTTGCCGGCGACCAGGGCGTTCATCTCTCCAACCGCTTTTCCGATCGTGGGCTGGTCACCGCCACACCCCTCGAACAGCGGCTGGCACGGCTGAAGATGAAGCGCATGGCCTTTGCGCCGAGCTTCGATTTCACGCGCGACAGTGACGGGGAGGGCGGGATTGCACTCGTTCCCTGGGCGGTGCTGGAAAGCTGGATTCCGCTCAGGGTGGCCTCGCTGGTGCGCGATCTGCAGCGCGACGTTCCACATCTGACCGCCGTTTTCCTCGATTGTGGCGACACACTCGCCGACGAGGCGACGGAGGAAAAGATCCCCGGCACCGAGATCGTCACCAAGGCGGAGCTGATCCCCGGGGCGGCGGAGACCGTCCACCGGCTCGTTGCCTCCGGCTATCGGCTTGCGCTGGTGGCGGATGGCCCACGCCAGACTTTTGAAAACATCCTGGGTGCCCACGGTCTGTGGGATTGTTTCGAGGCGCATATCATTTCCGGCGATGTGGGCGAGTTGAAACCCTCCGCAAAGATGTTTGCCGCAGCCTGTGAGGCACTGTCGCTCGACGACGCAGAGCGCGCATATTGCGTCATGGTCGGCAACAATCTGGAGCGGGATATTCTTGGCGCCAACCGCTTCGGGCTGATCAGCATCTTCCTCGGCTGGTCAAAACGGCGCAGCCACAAACCACGCCTGCGGCGCGAGCGGCCGCGATTGTCGATTGCCCATATCTGGCAGCTTCCAGAGCTGCTCGAACGGATAGAACTCAGCCTGCCGTCGAAAGATGCGCCCGCAACGGCCTCTGCGCGGGGGAAGGATAAGCCATGACATTCTCCAAGAAGCGCGCCGCCGAGGCGCCACCAACCGGTTTCGTCGTTCGCCAGGGACAATCCGTCACCGCCTGGGCGATGTCTCCCGCGAAGGCCGATTATTATCCCGGCGAACCGGCGCTCGCGGAAGACCGCGTCGCCTACCGCTTCATCAACGGCTTCGTCGATGTGGGCGATCTGCCGTGCCGGATCGCGCTTTGGAACGAGGTGAAGACGCGCAGCGTCGCTCTACAGGATTTTACCGTCGAGGCACTGAACCTGCCGGGCTTTAACCGGCGCGTCGAATTCTCCGGGTTCTGGCACCGGCCGACCCGACTGTCCCGCTGGCTGAAAAACCGGATCATTGTGCCTCACGACGGAGAATACCGTTTCCGCCTTGCCACCTGCGGCGGCGTCCACATCTGGGTGGACGGCGTTCTGGCGACCGCATTCGAGCCGTTCCGGCGCAACAAGGAAAGCCTTACCGAAATCGCGCTGCCGCTGACTGCGCGCGGATCCGAGGTGGTCGTCCTCTGCGAAGAACTCGCTGAACGTGATGCGCTCTGGTATTTCGAGCTAACGCTTCTTTCACAGGAGAACATCCTGGTCGATCTGCCGGTCGAAAGCAGCGAAGAGACGCTCGATCTCCTGAAGGAACTGGCGACGAGTGTGCGGCCGGCGCCGTTGCATGTGAAGGACGGCCGGCTAAAACTGCAATTCGAACAGGCCGCCACCGTGGATGTCGCGGTCGAAGGCAAGGTGCTGGCGAGCGTGCACATGCGCGACAAGCCGCCGCTTCTTGACGCAAAGGCGGTATTGAAAGCCGGCGAGCGGATGCTTGATCTTGCCGATGTGCTGCACCTGCCCGACGGGTTCCATGCCCTCGACCTGATCTTCCGGGTCAGCGATGTCAGCATTGCCCGGCATATCGGCTTTGCCACGCTCCGCGAGGCAAAGCGTGATCTGCACCCGCTCGGCCTTGCCGCGCGCAAGAGAGCGGCACTGGAGTTTGCGGCAGAGCATGGCGAGCAACGGGCGGGCAAGGCGATTGCCTGCCTTGAGATCGGCAGACCGCTCGACGACTGTTTTCATGAGGTGATCGGCAATACGCTCGCCTCCATCAATGAGCGACGGGACTGCTCGGATTTTGTCATGGTGCCGCTCCTGTGGGTCTATGGCTGTTACCGCGACAGGCTGCCGGAGGACCTGCAGCAGGCGATCCGCACCGCCATCCTCGACTACCGTTATTGGGTGGATGAACCCGGCAACGACGTGATGTGGTTCTGGAGCGAGAACCACGTCCTGTGCTTCCATGTCTCGCAATATCTGGCAGGGCGACTGCTGCCACGTGCGGGGTTTGCCTGCTCGGGCCGCACCGGCCGCGAACAGGAACAGCTTGCCACGGACCGGCTGATGAAATGGTTCGACAGCGTCGAGGCGCACGGGCTCGCCGAGTGGAATTCGGCTGCCTATTACCCGATCGATTTCATCGGCCTGCTGGCGCTCGAGCATCTCGGCGACGGGCAGATCAGGCTGCGTGCCAAGGCCCTGCTTGACCGCCTGTTCACGATGATTGCGCTGCACACGCTGGGCGGCGTTCCGGCGGGTTCGATGGGCCGCGCCTACGATAAGGAACTGCGGGCCGGGCCGCTGACGGAGCTTGCCCCCTTTGCAACGGTCGCCTTCGGCGAGGGCTGGTTCAATCAGGGCGTCGCCGCCCTTCCGATGTTTGCCGCCAGCCATTACGCACCGCCGGAGACGCTGGATGCTTTGACATCGCCGCCGGCCGGCGAGGCGCTGACCGCGCATTACGTACAGGGACATGACGAGGCGGCGCGGCTGGTCCTCTACAAGACGGCGAATGTGCAATTGTCATCGATGATGGATGGAAAGCCCGGTGGCCGCGGCCATCAGCAGCATGTCGTCGATCTTCGTTTTGCCGGCGATCCCTTCGCTCGCGCCTGGGTGAACCATCCGGGCGAAGACGATCCCTGGGGAAGCCAGCGCCCCTCCTATTGGGCAGGCAACGGTTCCATGCCGCGCGCCGCGCAGCACGAGAATGTTGCGTTGCTGCTCTACGATCTCGGCGAGAGCCCGCGGATCGGCTTTACCCATGCCTATGTCGAGGCGGATGCCTTTGACGAGGTGCAACTGACGGACAATTGGCTGATCCTGCGCAGCGGCAAGGGTTTTGCCGCGCTGACCGCAACAGGACACATCGAACCCATCAGCGGCGGACCGGGTGCCGGTATCGAGTATCGCGTTGCCGGCACCAAATGCGGCTGGGCCGTCATCGTGGGTGAAGGCGTGGACGAAGCCGCCTTCGCCCGCTTCAGGCAAAGCCTTGCCGGCTACCGGCTGTTGCTCGACGCCGACCTGCCCCGGCTGCACTTGGCCAGGCCGCAAGGTCCGGAACTTTCGCTCGACTGGCAGGATGGCCTGTCGGTCGATGACACGCCTTATTCCTTCCCGAACCGCACGCTCGAGCCGGCCATACGGTCGCTGGATGCCGTTCGTTTCTGAATGCCGATTTGACAATACAGGATCTTTGCCCATGCTGATGCAGCCCGATCTTCTTTCCCAGACCCTGTCGCGCGTTGCCGTGGGACTTGCCCGCCTGAAGGGCATCAATGAAACGGCAGCCGTCTCCGACAGCTCCTATGACCTGCAGTTCGACGAGTGGGACTGGGAAGTGGGGGTCGGCATCTATGGCCTCATCCGCCATGCGGAAGCGGTTGGCGACAAGTCGCTGATCGAAGCGATTGCCCGCTGGTACGACTGGCAGATCGGCCGTGGCCTGCCGCCGCGCCAGGTCAATTCCTCATCCCCCATGTTGCCACTTGCCGTGCTGATCGACCATGTCGACCGTCCGGACTGGGAGGAACTGGTGAAGGACTGGGCCGACTGGCTGATGACGAAGTTGGCCCGCACGGAGGACGAAGGTTTTCAGCATGTGGTGAAGGAGCGCCTGAACGATGGCGAGCTCTGGGACGACACGCTGTTCATGACCTGCCTGTTCCTGGCGCGCGCCGGGCAGCGTTTCGGCCGGCAAGACTGGATCGAGGAGGCGTTCTACCAGTTCATGGTGCATGAGCGTTTCCTCGCCGATCCTGTGACCGGCCTCTGGTACCACGGCTGGACCTTCAACGGCCGGCATAATTTTGCCAATGCCTTCTGGGCCCGCGGCAATTCCTGGATCACGGTGGCGATCCCCGAGCTCTTCAGCCTGGTGGAGGTGATCCCGGACCATCTGCGCCGGCATCTGACCTACATTCTCCGCGCGCAGGTGACGACACTCGCAAAACACCAGCGGGAGAACGGCATGTTCACCACGCTGGTCTGCGACCCCGACTCGCCGGAAGAGACCTCGGCGACCGCCGGCATTGCGTATGGCATCCTGCGCGGCATTGATCTCGGTTTGCTGGATCCAGAGCTGAAATCGGTCGCGCGCAAGGCGCTCACCGCCGTCCTGCAGCGGATCGACGATACCGGGATTGTACTCGAAGTCTCGGACGGCACGCCGATGGGCCATACACTCGATTTCTACCGGCAGATCCCTAACGTGCCGGCCCCTTACGGCCAGGCGCTGGTGATGTTGCTTCTGGTCCGGGTGATGGCGGAAAAGGAAGGGCTGGAGGGCTGATGCCCTCCGGAGGAGATCAGGCCGCGTAACGGCCGATTGCCAGATCCTTCGTCTCGATATCGGCCTTCCGACCGCTGACGATGTCGGCCAAAACCTTGGCGGAGCCGCAGCTCATGGTCCAGCCGAGCGTTCCGTGGCCGGTGTTCAGATAGAGGTTGCGCACCTTCGTGGCGCCGATCACCGGCGTGCCGTCCGGCGTCATCGGGCGAAGGCCCGACCAGAAATTCGCCTTCGACACGTCGCCGCCCGGGAAGAGGTCGGTGACGGAATGTTCGAGCGTGCGGCGGCGCGCTTCGCCAAGATCGTTGGTATAGCCGGAGATTTCCGCCATGCCACCGACGCGGATACGGTCGCCGAGCCGGGTGATGGCGATCTTGTAAGTTTCGTCCATGACCGTCGATTCCGGTGCGCGCGAGGCATTGGTGATCGGAATGGTCAGCGAATAACCCTTGACCGGATAGACCGGCAGGTTGATGCCGTGCGGCTTGACGAGAAGCGGCGAATAACTGCCGAGCGCCACCACCACTGCATCCGATGCGATCGTACCACGATCGGTCACGACGCCCTTCGCCTCGCCGCCCTGAACGTCCAGCCCCTTGATGTTGACGCCCCACTGGAAACGCACACCCATGCCGGTCGCCTTTTCGGCGAGGATATTGGTGAACTTGAAGCAGTCGCCGGTCTCGTCCTTCGGAGTCAGAAGCCCGCCGACGATCTTGTGGCGCACATGGGCGAGCGCCGGCTCGACTTTGATGCAGCCTTCTGGATCGAGCACCTCGAAGGGAATGCCATCGGCCGCCAGCGCCTTGACGTCCTTGGCGGAGGCATCGAGCTGGGCTTGCGTCCGGAACAACTGCAGGGTTCCCTGCATGCGCTGGTCGTAATCCACATTGGTTTCCGTGCGCACTTCGGCAAGCGCCAGGCGGCTGTAATCGGCAAGCCGCAGCATGCGGCTCTTGTTGATGGCATAGCGCTCCGAGGTGCAATTCATCAGCATCTTGAGCATCCAGGACAACATGGGGCCATCGAGCTTGGGCCGCAGGATCAGCGGCGCATGCTCCATGAAGATCCACTTCAACGCCTTTTGCGGAATGCCCGGCGCCGCCCAGGGCGAGCAATAGCCGAAGGAAACTTCGCCTGCATTGGCAAAGCTTGTCTCCAGCGCAGGACCCGGCTGGCGGTCGAGGACAGTGACCTCGTGACCGGCCTTGGCGAGATAATAGGCGGATGTGACGCCGATGACGCCCGCGCCCAGAATGGTGATCTTCATGATGGTCTTCCCCGTCTTCTTGTTCTGTCGTCAGAGATAGGTGCGGTGGTAACGCTGGCCGATGCTGGTCAGCACTTCCCAGGAAATCGTGCCGGCAAGTTCTGCCACCTCTTCCAGGGATTGATGTGGCCCGAGAAACTCGACCGTCGAGCCGAGCTTCAACGTTCCTTCCGGCAGATCGCTGATATCGATGATGGTGCTGTCCATCGACACGCGTCCGACGATCGGCAGCCGTACGTTGCCGTGGAAGAAGGCGCCGCGATTGCTCAGCGCCCGCAGGATGCCGTCGGCATAACCGAGCGCCACTGTGGCAAGCCGGCGCTCCTGCGGCGCGACATAGGTGGCAGAATAGCCGACCGATGTTCCGGCCGGCACCGTCCGGGTCTGGATGACGGCGCCCTCGATGCGAACGACCGGCTCCATCGGCCGGTCGAGAAGATCGGTCGGCCGACCGCCGTAAAGCGCGATGCCGGGGCGCACCAGCGCCCCGCGAAACGCTTCGCCGAGAAACGAGCCGGCCGAATTGCCGAAGGAGACCGGAACGCCCGGGAAGATCGCCGCAAAACGGCGCATCTCTTCCGCCTGGGCTGCATTGTGCGGATCTTCCGATTCATCGGCGCAGGCGAGATGGCTCATGATATAGCGAATGGCGATGCCATCGAGGAGTGCAGGGTCCGCCGCAAGCCCCTCTGCCTCTTCCGCCGACATCCCGAGACGCGACATGCCCGTGTCGAATTGCAGCAGCGCCGGAAGAACCTTGGCCGATAGCTTTGCCGTGCTGCGCCAACGGCCCACCTGTTCCAGCGAATTCAGCACCGGGACGATCCCGAGCGCTGCGCAATCGGCCTCCGTGCCAGGCTGCAGGCCGTTCAGAACGTAGATTTCGGCGTCGGAGCCAAGCAGCGGGCGAAGCGGCAGGGCTTCCGCATACTGCGCCACGAAGAAATGCCGGCAGCCCTCGGCATACAGTGCCGGGGCGACACGCTCGGCGCCGAGCCCGTAGGCATTGGCCTTGACGACGGCGGCGGCCCCTGCGGGAGCAGCCGTCCGGGCAATCCGTCGATAGTTGCGGCGCAAAGCGGTGAGATCGATCGAAACGAAACCCGGCGCGCCGGCCTTTTCCCAGTTCTGTGTGGAACGCATGTCCATGGCCAACCCCGCTAGCCTGTCTTTGCCATCAGGATAGGACGAAAATCATGCGCGAATTGAGCATGATTTGCAATTATCATGCGTTTGTGCTCGTATCCCTCAAGAAATTCTCATTTCGACGAAGGAAACGTGCGTGTCTGCTTCACTGGATGCGATCGACCGAAACATCATTCGGCTTTTGCGGCTGGATGCGCGCATCAGCAGCGCCAAGATGGCGGAGACCGTCGGCCTGTCGGCGTCAGCCTGCCTGCGGCGTATCCGCATGCTCGAAGAAACCGGCGTCATCCGTGGTTATACGGCGCTGATCGGCTCGGCGGAGGAGGGGGCGACGCTGGCGGTGATGATCAACATCACGCTTGACCGGCAGACGGAGGACTATCTCAACCGCTTCGAAGATGCCGTGCGCAAACATCCTGAGATCAGAGAATGTTACCTGATGACCGGTGACTGGGACTATTTCCTGCGTGTCGAGGTGGAAAGCCCGCGTGAGTTCGAGCGGATCCATACCGAAATCCTCTCGAAATTGCCCGGTGTCAGCCGCATTCACTCAAGCTTCTCCATCCGCAATGCGCTGACGGCGCGCGGTCGCCGGCGATAGATGGGGCTTCCGGAGCGGTTGACGTCCATTACGGCCATTCGTGATAGTGGAAGGAGAGGCTTGCCTCCTGTCTTTCCGCCGCCTGCCGGAAGAGTTGCCGATACTGTGCTGGCGCATGGCCCGTCTTGCGTTTGACGAAGCGACTGAAATGCGCGGGGTCCTTGAAGTTCAGGCTGTCCGAGATGGTCTGCACCGAGGCGGGGGAGCGTTCCAGCCGCTGCAGCGCCTCCTGCAGCAGGCGGTCATGGACCAACTCCAGCGGCGATCGCTTCAGATGGCGGGTCGCGATGGCATGCAGGCGGTCCGGCGTGATCCCCAGTCGATCCGCATAATATGCGATCGGGCGATGGCGCCTGAACTCCGCTTCCACCAGTTGGCGGAAATGCTGCAGGACCGAAAGTCCGTCACCACCGGGGCCACCGCCCGTTTCGAAACTGCCCACCACGCGCCAGAACGACAGGCAGACCAGCCGCAGCAAAGCATCGACCGCCATGTCTACGGCCGGACGCTCCTCGTCCTGCTCATCCGAAAGAAGGGAAATCAGCATTTCCAGCCGCGCAATCAGCGGGGCGGGCAGGTCCGGTGCCAAGGTGAATGTAGAAAGCATCGAACGCAGCGCCGGCGTTTCCGGTTCGTCGCCGAGCGCCGATGACAGCTGCTCACCGGCGACGCTGAGAAGGCTGCCACGGGCACCAGCCTCCAGAATCAGTCTGCGCCCCTCTGCCGGTGGCATCAGTGCAAGCGCCGGTGCGTCGATGCGGTGTTCCTCGCCATCGATCGACAAAGTCGCCCGGCCGGACCGCAACAGAAAGAGGTGTGTCAGCCAACGCAGCGCAAGCGCACTTAGCGCCATCGTGCGCTGCTGCAGCGCCGGTTCCAGATGCATGAGCTTCACACCTTGCCGTCGCGCCCCTTGAGGCATGGCCTTCTCCCGTTGTTGCGTGACCAGAAATCGTCAAGGATTGACCATATAATGATATTCCTCTCCCGTTCAAAATAGTTAGTGTCGTCTACAGCCTTGGGAGGAGGCAAAAGGAATGGCAGAGGCAAACAGCCGTCTCACCGCGCGGGTCTTTCCGCAGCACGAACCCTTTCGTGCCGAGTTGCTGATCGACGGACGATCGGTCGCAGCCCGCTCGCGTGCCGTCTTCCAGCGCACCAATCCCATCACCGGCGAGGTGGTGACAATCGCGGCAGCCGCGAGTGCCGAGGATGTGGACGATGCCGGCTGCGCCGCAGCCGCGGCATTTTCAGAATGGTCCGTCACGCCTGCCGAAACGCGCGCGGCAATCCTGCGCCGGGCGAAGACACGCCTTCAGGAGCGGGCCGACGAGATTGCCCACATCATGTCGCTCGAAACCGGCGGCACGTTGGACTGGTGCCATTTCAACGTCGAACTCGCGGGCCGGATCATGGAACAGGCGGCTCTGCTTGCCGGGGAGGTCTCGCCCCCCCGCCTTCCAGAGGACATGTCGCCCACGGGATCGTTTGTCGTCCGCCAGCCGGCTGGCGTCTGCCTGGCGATAGCGCCCTGGAACGCGCCGATCGTCTTGGGCGTCCGCTCGTTTGCCTTCGCGATTGCCTGGGGCAACACCGTTATCCTGAAGACATCGGAACTCTGCCCGGCGACGCAGCGGGTGCTGGGCGACATCATGTCGGAGGCGGGCCTGCCGCCGGGCGTTCTCAACATCCTCTCCCACGCGCCCGAGGCCGCGCGCGACATCGTCGAGGCGCTGATCGCGCACCCGGTTGTGCGCCGTATCAACTTCACCGGTTCCACGCGCGTCGGGCGCATCATTGCGGAAATCAGCGCCCGGCATATGAAACGCTGCCTGATGGAACTGAGCGGCAAAGCGCCGTTGGTCGTGCTTGCCGATGCCGATCTCGATGCCGCGGCGGATGCGGCGGTGTTCGGTGCCTTCTTCAACCAGGGCCAGATCTGCATGTCGACGGAGCGGATCATCGTTGAAGAGGCGGTCGCGGATGCCCTGCTCGAGCGGATGATCGACAGGGCCAGAGCCCTGAAGGCCGGCGATCCGGCCTTTGCGCCCCAGCCGCTTGGCGCGGTGATCTCCGAAAGCGCCGGGCGGCGTCTCGCGGGTCTCGTCGATGACGCCACCCGCAAAGGGGCGCACGTCTGCCTCGGCGGAAAGGTGCTCGGAACACTGATGGATGCCACCATCATCGACGGCATCACGCGCGACATGCGGCTTTACCGGGAGGAAATTTTTGGCCCGGTGGCCGCCGTCATTCGCGTTGCGGATGCGGATGAGGCGGTCACCATCGCCAATGACTGCGACTACGGCCTGTCCGGCGCCGTGTTCAGCGAAAACCTCCCCCGCGCCTTCGATGTCGCGATGCGCATCGAGACCGGCATCATGCACATCAACGGGGCGACCGTAACGGACGACCCGGCCATGCCCTTCGGCGGCGTGAAGGCCTCCGGTTATGGCCGCATCGGCGGACTCTCGGCACTTGACGAGTTTACCGAGCAGCGCTGGGTCACGATGGCCCAGACAAAGCAGCAGTACCGGATCTGAACACACAGATCCCAGTTCACGATAACAACCAGAGAAGAGGAGATACCATGTTCGAAATCCAGCAGATCATCGGCGGCAAGAAGGTCGGGGCAGTGTCCGGCAAGACCTTTGACCGCGTCGATCCGTTTACCGGCAAGGTTGCCACCCGCGCACCGGCGTCCGGTCTTGAGGATGTGAAACTCGCCGTTGCTGCGGCACAGGCCGCCTTCCCGGCCTGGTCGCAGACCGGCCCCGGCGCCCGCCGCGCACTGCTTCTGAAGGCAGCCGATGTGATGGAAACGAAGGCCGGCCAGTTTTCAGAGCTGATGATCGCCGAAACCGGCGGCACTGCCCCTTGGGCGGGCTTCAACACCATGCTGGCCGCCGGCATCCTGCGCGAAGCCGCCTCGATGACCACCCAGATCCAGGGTGAGGTCATCCCGTCCAACAAGCCGGGCACGATCGCCATGGGCATCCGCCAGGCCGCCGGCGTCTGCCTCGGCATTGCACCCTGGAATGCGCCGATCATTCTCGGTACGCGTGCCATCGCCATGGCGATTGCCTGCGGCAACACCGCCATCCTGAAGGCATCGGAAGCCTGCCCGGCCATGCACGTGCTGATCGGCGAGGTTCTCGTCGAGGCTGGTCTGCCGGATGGCGTCATCAACGTCCTCACCAATGCGCCGGAAGATGCGGCAGTCGTCGTCGAAGCCCTGATTGCCGCACCGGAAGTGCGCCGCGTGAACTTCACCGGATCGACGAAGGTCGGCCGCATCATCGGCGAACTGTCCGGCCGTCACCTGAAGCCGGCTCTGCTCGAGCTTGGCGGCAAGGCACCGCTGATCGTCCTGGAGGACGCCGATATCGATGCCGCCGTGAATGCCGCAGTCTTCGGTTGCTACATGAACATGGGCCAGATCTGCATGTCGACCGAGCGCCTGATCGTCCATGAGAAGGTGGCTGACGAATTCGTCGCGAAGCTGTCTGCCCGCGCCAACTCCCTGCCGGCCGGCGATCCGCGTGGTCATGTGGTGCTCGGTTCTCTCGTCAACCCGGAAGCCGCACACAAGATGCAGGCCTTCATCGATGACGCGCTTGCCAAGGGCGCAACGCTTGCGGCCGGCGGCAAGGTGGAAGGCAGCGTCGTCTCCGCGACCCTGCTCGATCATGTCAAGGAAGGCATGCGCTCCTTTGATGAAGAAAGCTTCGGTCCGGTCAAGCCGGTCATCCGTGTGAAGGATGAAGAAGAGGCGCTGAAGATTGCCAACGATACCGAATATGGTCTCTCGGCATCGATCTACAGCCGCGACGTGAAGCGCGCCATGGATCTGGCTTCCCGCCTGGAATCCGGCATTTGCCACATCAACGGCCCGACGGTCGCCGATGAGGCGCAGATGCCGTTCGGCGGCGTCAAGGGTTCCGGTTACGGCCGCTTCGGTGGCAAGGCAGCGATTGCCGAGTTCACCGACCTGCGCTGGATCACCATCGAAGACCCGCATCAGCATTACCCGTTCTGAGCGGACGCCAGACGGCAGAATGAGCATGATGCCTGCGGCGGAACCCATCGTTCCGCCGCAGGTGTATCGGCGTACCGGATTCCCCGATTGTGGTGTGGCGGCTTTGCCGTGTGGGTGTTAATTCGAATGCGGGATGGAGTCCGGAATGTGCAAGCTGGCAAAGCGCAAGGCGCGGTCGGCTGGCAGCCGGAAATCTCTGGAACAATGACTGTTCTTGTGGGGTAGAGGAATGAAGATCGGTTCACCGAAAGAGACTTATGCCGGCGAGGCGCGCGTGGCCTTGACGCCGGACAGCGCATTGCAATTGCAGAAGCTGGGACATGAATGCCTGGTTGAGGCCGGCGCCGGCAAAGCGGCGGGTTTTTCCGACGAGGCTTATACCAAGGCGGGCGTGACGGTGGTCGACGATCCAGCCTCGCTGTTCCGTATGGCCGATGTGATCGCCAAGGTGCGTCCGCCGGAGCCATCCGAGGTGGATCTGCTGACCCCCGGCAAGACGCTGATCTCCTTCTTCTATCCGGCACAGAACAAGGACCTGCTGGAGCAGGCGAAGACGAAGGGCGCGACCGTCATCGCCATGGACATGGTGCCGCGTATTTCGCGTGCCCAGAAGATGGATGCATTGTCCTCGATGGCCAATATCGCCGGCTATCGCGCGGTGATCGAGGCCGGCAACAATTTCGGCCGCTTTTTCACCGGCCAGGTGACCGCGGCAGGCAAGATCCCGCCGGCAAAGGTGCTGGTGATCGGCGCCGGCGTCGCCGGTCTTGCCGCGATCGGCACCAGCGTTTCGCTCGGCGCCATCACCTACGCCTTCGACGTGCGCCCGGAAGTCGCCGAGCAGATCGAAAGCATGGGGGCGGAGTTCGTCTTCCTGGAGTTCGAAGCAAGCCAGGATGGCGCGGCGACCGGCGGTTATGCCGCCCCGTCCTCACCCGAGTTCCGGGAAAAGCAACTGGCAAAATTCCGGGAGTTGGCACCCGACATCGACATCGTCATTACCACGGCGCTGATCCCCGGACGGGACGCGCCAAAACTCTGGCTGGCGGACATGGTCGCCGCGATGAAGCCGGGTTCGGTGGTCATCGATCTCGCGGCCGAACGCGGCGGCAACTGCGACCTGACTGTCGCCGACCAAAAGATCGTCTCCGACAACGGCGTGACCGTCATCGGCTACACCGATTTCCCGAGCCGCATGGCAACCCAGGCCTCGACGCTCTACGCCACGAACATCCGCCACATGATGACGGACCTGACGCCGGCGAAGGACGGCGTGATCGTTCACAACATGGATGACGACGTCATCCGCGGGGCGACCGTCGCGCGGGATGGCGAGATCACCTATCCGCCGCCACCGCCCAAAATCCAGGCGATTGCGGCCGCGAAACCCAAAGAGAAGGTGAAGGAGCTTTCGCCGGAAGAAAAGCGTGCGGCGGAAGCCGCCGCCTTCAAGGCGCAGACGAAGAGCCAGGTGACGATGCTGGCCGTCGGTGGCGCGCTCATCCTGCTTGCGGGGCTTTATGCACCGGCGAGCTTCATGAGCCATTTCATTGTCTTTGTGCTCTCCTGTTTCGTCGGTTTCCAGGTCATCTGGAACGTGTCGCATTCGCTGCACACGCCGCTGATGGCCGTCACCAATGCCATCTCCTCGATCATCATCCTGGGTGCCCTGATGCAGGTGGGCTCCAGCAGCATCCTCGTGATCCTGCTCGGCGCACTCTCGGTCTTCATGGCCGGCATCAACATTTTCGGCGGCTTCATGGTGACACGGCGCATGCTCGCCATGTTCCAGAAGTCCTGACGGCGGGGGATAGATCATGGATTACGGTTTCACCACGGCCGCCTACGTCGTTGCGGCAGTTCTTTTCATCCTCTCGCTCGGCGGACTGTCCGGCCAGGAAAGCGCCAAGCGCGCCGTCTGGTACGGCATTGTCGGCATGGCGCTGGCCGTGCTCGCGACGCTGTATGGTCCCGGCGCCGGCAACTGGTTCCTGTCGCTGGTGCTGATTGCCGGCGGCGGCGCAATCGGCTGGGTCGTCGCCAAGCGCGTGCAGATGACCGAGATGCCGCAGCTGGTTGCCGCCATGCACTCGCTGGTCGGTCTTGCGGCTGTCTTCATCGGCTTCAACGCCCATATCGAACTCGGACGCGTTCTCGCCATGGACGAGGCGACGCGTGCAACGCTCGAGGGTTTTGCCGCGATCCTGGCGCACAAGAGCCCGGTCGAACAGGTTATCCTGAAGGTCGAGGTCTTCCTCGGTGTCTTCATCGGCGCCGTCACCTTCACCGGTTCGGTCATCGCCTTCGGCAAGCTCGCCGGCAAGGTGGATGGCAAGGCGAAGAAGCTGCCCGGCGGCCATGCGCTGAATGCCACCGCGGCCCTTCTGTCCCTGTTGCTCCTGGTGCTTTACGTCAACGGCGCCGGCATCTGGGCGCTGATCCTGATGACGCTCGTTGCCTTCTTCATCGGTTATCACCTGATCATGGGCATCGGCGGCGCAGACATGCCGGTGGTCGTGTCCATGCTGAACAGCTATTCCGGCTGGGCGGCAGCGGCAATCGGCTTTTCGCTGTCGAACGATCTCTTGATCGTGGTCGGCGCGCTCGTCGGCTCATCGGGGGCAATCCTGTCCTACATCATGTGCAAGGCGATGAACCGCTCCTTCATCTCCGTCATTCTCGGCGGTTTTGGCGGCACGACGGGTCCGCAGATGGAGATCGCGGGTGAACAGGTGGCGATCGATGCCGACAGCGTCGCGACCGCGCTGAATGAAGCCGACAGTGTGATCATCGTGCCGGGTTACGGCATGGCGGTGGCCCAGGCGCAGCAGGCCGTTTCGGAACTGACGCGCAAGCTTCGCGCCGCCGGCAAGGAGGTGCGTTTTGCCATCCATCCGGTCGCAGGCCGCCTGCCTGGCCACATGAACGTGCTGCTTGCCGAAGCCAAGGTGCCTTACGACATCGTGCTGGAAATGGACGAGATCAACGAAGACTTCCCGAACACGGACGTCGTCATCGTCATCGGTTCGAACGATATCGTCAATCCGGCGGCGCAGGAGGACCCGAATTCACCGATCGCTGGCATGCCGGTTCTGGAAGTGTGGAAGGCCAAACTGGTGATCGTGTCGAAGCGTGGCCAGGGTACCGGTTATTCCGGCATCGAGAACCCGCTGTTCTACAAGGACAACACCCGCATGTTCTATGGCGACGCGAAGAAATCGGTCAGCGAACTTCTGCCGATGATCAAGTGATGTGACACGGCAGGGCGCACACGCCGTCGTGTGTCCTGCCGTCTCATCCGTCGTTCGGAATGTTGAGAAGCACGCCGCAGGCCTTGCAATGCACGGCATCGGCATCATGGCGCTGAAGACCGCATTGCGGGCAGGGGAAATAGACCTTGTAGGGCCGGAACACGGCCTGCGCCAACCGGACGAACAAGGAAATCCCGATGATCATCGTCACCACCGAGGTGAGCTTGCCGAGCGTGCCGGGCAGCGTGATGTCGCCGAAACCGGTTGTGGTGATGGTCGCGACGGTGAAATAGAGCGCATCGACGAAACCTTCTCCCGGCTCCTGCCGATAAAAGAAGGCGGTGTAGACAAAGCCGGTGACGAGAAACAGGAAGACGGCAAAGTTCAGACAGGCGCGCACAACGTCCTGATAGGCGCGCCAGCCAGCCCGGCGCAGCCCCTCGTGCACCAATGGACTGTTGCCGATTGCCCAGATGCGCATGGCGCGCAGGAAGGCGAAGTTGAACAGCACGTCGGGAAACAGCAGGGTGACGAGGATGACGAGGTCGATCCAGGTCATCGACCGCAGCAAAAAACGCTTCCAGGATTGGGCAGACAGGGCTCGGGCGAAAAGCTCGATGCCGATCCAGCCGGCAATCGCGTAGTCGATGATGAGATAACTCGGGCCATTGCGCAGGTAGGGGCCGACGAGGAAGAAGGCGAGGATTGCCAGATCAATGCCGGCAAAGATCGCCTGCCAGCGCAGTGCCCAGCCGTCCCTGCCGCGCTCGATCCGTTGCAAGGTCTGGCGCATCCGGCTCCAGGGTGTGTCGATCAGGGGGGAAGGGGCGGTTTTGGGGCTATCCATGATGCTGAACTTAGCGGCGCCGTCACCGGCTTCAAGCCGGGCGCCCGTAGGATAAGCGGTCACGAACTAAAACGGGAGCGGGCTCGACCCCTGAGCCCACTCCCGTTCACGCGCCAGTGGCGGTGGATTTCATGTTACGTGATGAAAAGTCTCAGCAATGACCGACCGTCGCGGCAGCAAGCCGCTTCACTCCGTCATCAGAAAGATTGCTCGGAAATTCCGTCTGCAATGCAGCCACAAGTGTCTGCCGTGCCGAATCCACATGGCCGGCGGCCGATGTCGCGCCCAAGGAACGAGCAATGCCCTGCGCATAACCAAGCATGTTGATCAGCGCGAGATATTCCTCGCGTCTGTCCTGTGTCTGCACGTCAAGTTCCCGCCGCTTCATTCTGTTGCCCCCGCACTCTTGTGATGCAAACAATTGCACAGACCTGCGTTGCATGCGCGTTGCAAAGGCGTTGCACACGCAAAAGATGACGTAACGGCAGGAGGGCTCCATCAAAGTTTACGAATATACTCCATAAAGCGTCCGCCACAGTGGTGTGGCGTTGAATTTCCAGTCTTTCTCGCGAAAGTCCTGATGCTGCACCTCGGTCAGCGCCTTGACGAGAGCCAATGCATCCAACCGTTTCTGATCAACGGCGGCGGCCTTCAAGACCGGTGAGACCTCGCCGAAATCAAAGCCAGCGGTTGTCACGATGCTTCGCCAGGTTCGTTCCTTGTAGAAGAGGGTGCGGGCGCAGGCGGCAAGTTCGTCGGCTGCAGCCTGGCTTACCAGCGAAAGCGCCACGGCCCGAGCAAGCGTCGCTTCGACATTGACCATGGGTACGGTGACGGCTGGATAGTTCATCTCTGCCGGGCCGTGCAGCAGCGCCACATCCGCATCATCGACCCGGCGACCGTCCGCATACTCTGCGAAGATCTCGCCGATGCCGATCATGCCGAAGGGTGCACATTCGGCGGCGCGCAGTGCCCCCATGCTGGCTGCGCCAAAAACCGGGATGCCGCGCGACAGCGCAAACAGGATCTCCTTGTGCCAGATGGGGGCCACGTTTTCGAACAGGCCATCGATCAGTCCGATCGCGGTTGCTCCCTCATCCAGTGCGCGCATGAAGTCGCCCTGGCGGGCAGGGGGGCGAAGGGAGATCTCCGGGCTGACGTGGCGGGCAGCATCCGGCAGGCTGGGGCCGACAAACAACACCTTCATGAGAGCGCTTTCGACAGGGCCCGCATGCCGAACCGCTGGCGGCGGTCGCCATCGGGATTTTCCAACTGCGGCACGATGACCTTGGCAACCGCGGCGGGCAACCACTCCGGTGCGAGATCGACGGCATAAAGGCGGGTAATCGATTTCTGCGTCAGGTGTCGAACCAGACGTTCGAGGCCCTCCGTCGCCGTGCTTGCCGCATGGCGCGGCAGGTCCGACAGCGCGACATGGGTTTTAGCCGCAAAAGCCTGCAGGGTGTCGCCCGCGGCGGGTTTTTCGAACAACTCCGGCAGAAGGTCGTCGCGCGCGCCGCCGATAAAGGTCATGCGCGACTGCACTGCCTCGCTGATTGCCCGGGAGGCGGCGAGTTCCGGCTGAAGGGCCGCACCGCAGCCGAGCGTCACCTCCACATGCCGCAGCGGCGGAAAGGCAGGGCGATGTCTTGGCGCGAGTATCGCGGCAATACAGGAAAGGCCGAGATCGCTGGTGATATCGAACAGCGCGATCTCGAGATCCGCCCGTTCAATCCGCTCCAGCATGTCGCACAGTTCGGGTTCTTCGATACCCGCCGGGTCGAGACGCCGGGCAAAACGGCGGGCAGGTGCGGCGATCTGCCAAAGCGTCAGTGCGTCGCGCTCCACCCGCTCCATCAGTCCGTGAAACAGGGCTTCGTCGCGGGTATTGCCGGAAGCCAGCCCGTCGGACGACTGCCAGTAGCGCCGGTCGTCCTTAGTGCGGTCGAGATGCACCGCCTCGAAAGGCAGCAAGACGGGTTCGCCGGTCGAAAGATCGCGGCCCTCGACCCATTCGATGTCTTCACTTCCGCTCAGCGGCTGTTTCTTCAAAGCGAGAAGGGACTGCAGCGTGTCGAAACGCACACCGCGTTTTGCCAGTTCGTCGAGGTTGGCCGTGATGACCGTGCAGGTGGGGTTGGTTGCCACCGACCGTTCGATGGCCTCCATCGCCGCCGAGGTCTTGGCTGCCTCGTCGGTCAGCCCCTTGCCCTGGGCAATCACAATGGCCCGCGCATTGGGTGCGAAGGCGCACCAGACGGGAATGCCGATTTTATCGAGCCCGGTCTGGCTGGAGAGCCGCGTGATGCCGAGACGCAAGAGAAAGGGCGAGACCCGCTGAAGGGTCTCGCCCGCAGAGCATAGGCGATAGGAAGCAATGGCCACAGCGGGCTCAGCGTTCCAGGAAACCGCCTGCCATGTCGGATCCGTCACTGATGGCAACGGCCATCTTGACGCCGCGGATGACCGGCGCGTTTTCGTTCGTTGTCAGCGCCAGTTCCTCGCAGAGGGAAGCGTCGACCGGAGTAACCGTACCGGCGTCGAGATCGGCCATCCAGAGGCCGTCTTCACCGGGAATGCCAATGACTATAATGCGTGACATGGTGATTTCCCCTTTTGGTTTAGTAAAAAGTAACCGAGGACGTTGGGACTCTACCTGCTTGTTATTATTCGTAATGTCCGGTAGCGAGTGTCTCCATAGAGTCAACACCAACTGCAAGGTCGACATTCTTCACTATTGTCGCACCCTGCTTTCTCAAAGAATTAGCAGCCGCAAAGTCGGACCCCTCAGTGACTTCTAGCGAAGTTACAGTGCCGCTTGCAATATCTACTACCCAAAGCGCTTCTTCGCCACTTACGCCAATCACTACAACTTTCGACATACTTTTGCTCCGTGTTAAAAACCAGCCCGCATGAGGCCATCTCGGTAAAGTTCAGCTTGCCATTTATTTTTGTTAGGAATTACCTGCAGCCAGCGCTCCAGATCAAATCCCGGGTTATCTTTTAACACGCGATTGCGACATCTGCGTGCGCGTGCAACGTCGCCTAACATTCCCCAACAAGCCGCCGCGAGGCGATCTGCTGCGCTCGAATCGCGCATACGTTGAATATAGCCGATCGCGTCTTCATAGGAATGCAGAAAAAACGAAGCACCGGCCGCAGTCCAGAGGTACGCATCCGGCAGCGCCGGGTTGAGATCCATTGCATAGAGGATCTTATCTAGCGCTGCCTGCGGATTTCCGGCATGCACCAGACTGTCCGAATGGCTGTAAAGGACGTCGGCATAATGCGGCGACAGTGTCTCCGCGCTTCTCAATGCATCGACGCTTTCATCGATCTTGCCGAGATACAACCGGCTGACGCCCAGCTCTTTGTAGGCGTCGGCGAGTTGTTCATTCTCTGCCATCGCTCTCAGCGCAAGAACTTCCGCCTGCCGCAGCAATTCGGCGTCACCGCGCGCGGTCAGGATCCATTCCATACTCAATGTTCGCGAAATGCCGGCGAGCGCCATGCCGAAATTGCGTTCCTGGTCGAGCGCCTCGCGAAAATGCCGGCGTGCCTTGCGGACGGACGGCAGGGTGAGGTCGGTGAGGCACTGGATACCGCGCAGATAAGCGAAATAAGCCTCCGGCCTTGCGGTGAAATGCTCGGCATGTTGGGCATGGCTCTGCACCAGCTGCGAAACGGCGCCCTTGATCGCCTCCGCCATGTGGCTGCGCTGCGCGTTGACCGATTGCGGATCGAGCGGAAAACGGCTGGCCCAGAGAACCTCATCGGTCGGCATGAAGATCAGCTGCACGAAGAGCATGTCGTCGCGGCGCTTGGTGTCGAGCGCGTAGATTACCTTGTGGCGCTCCAGAAGCCCCGCCTTGTCCTTCGAGGCACGGATCTGTTCCGATGTGTAGGGTGCGACGACCGAAACCGAGCGGCTGGCGCAAAGATCGATCGTCAGATCCTCGATCAGCGCATTGGCAACGGAGCCAGCTTTCATCGCAGCCCCGTGCGTTTCCGGCGGCAGAAGCGCGACGCGCGGCGGTGTGATGGCGGGCTGTTGCGGCATGCCAGCCGCAACGATCCCGGTCGAGGTTTGCACAGTGGTCAGAGAGTGCATAGCCGGAATAAGGGCCGGTTCAGCCGGCACACTGGCCGGCGCCAGGTGCCGGCGCACCTCCTCGTCATGCGGATCATGCTCCAGCAGCAGAACGACTGCGCGATGAAGGTCGCTGCGCGCCTCGGCGGAACGTTCGGACCGGGCAACGGCAAACAGCAGCTCGCGCAGGTCCGCTGTCAGCTGGTCGCGCATGCGGCGCACCCAGGCGGCAAACGGCATCGTGCCCTGCGCTTCCGCCGGCAGGAACTGCCGGGCGACCGCGTCTGCGGTCGCTTTCAGCCGGGCAAGCGGCTCGCCCACACGGCCAGCGTCCAGATCGCAGGCGACAAGCTCGCGGTTGAGGCGCAGTGTGGCACCCTCTGCCAGGATCAGCGGCGCAGGCGATTCCGGCGTTGCCTTGGCGAGGCGCAACAGTGTCGAACGCAAATTGGTGTTTGCAGCCTCCGGGTGGGCCGGCCAGAACAGGCGGGCGATATCCCGGCGGGAAAGCGGTTGTGCGCTCTCATGCAGATAAGCGAGCAGATGCAGGCTGATCAGCGGCGCGCGCACCACCTTGCCCTGCCGGTCAGTCAGCTGGCAAGTGCCCAAGGTGGTGAGCGTATAGGTCATGCGGCCTCAGTGTGCGATGTGGAGGCTGCCCTTGCTTTCGCGCGAAACGCCCTGGTCGGATGCCAGCGACTGCACGAGGCTGAGGATGCTCTGGCGAACGCGCTTGTCCTCGATGGAGGCGAATGCGGTGGCGAGCGCCACACATTCACGCGAACCCATGAATTCGCTGGCGGCATCACCCGTCAGCTCCGGCGTTGCGGTCGTTGCGCCCGGAACACCCTCGAAGAAGAACGGGATCGGAACGTTCAACACTTCGGCGATGTGCTGCAGACGGCTCGCGCCGACGCGGTTCGCGCCCTTTTCGTACTTCTGCACCTGCTGAAAGGTGATGCCGAGGCTTTCGCCAAGCTTCTCCTGGCTCATGCCGAGCATCGTGCGCCGCAGACGGATGCGTGAACCAACATGAACGTCGATCGCGTTAGGGGACTTTTTCAATCTTGCCACTCCAAGTACCAAATCTAGGATAGAACTTGCTCCAAATTTCTAAAAAGAGCAATGCTCTTGCTTTTTCATCCACCGGCGTTGTTCATGAAGTCCTAAAAAACAGCGGATGATTAGAGATGCATTCGATCGCGTTTTGAAGCTTAAAGCTGTAAAAAAGCGGGCAATTTATGACATCGGCAGGCGCGTGAGCGGGTCCGTGCGCCAACGAGACGTAGCGTGAGGCAACAAGTGGTTCACGGCGAATCGCATGGCCCGGCGTCGAGGGCCGGGCCACCGTCGTGTTTGCTCTTATTCTTTGAGTCGCACCGTCAACCGGCCTGCAGTGTGGCCGCAGAGGTCGCCGGAAGAATCGCTTCGGTGACGTAACCATTGTCGATGACCAGGCGCCCACCGCGGGCACGCGAGACACAGGCACAGATTCGCGGATCGTCCCGTCTCTCCTCCTGCGAGAAGAATACGTCGCGATGATCGAGCTCCGAGGAGCAGGAGACGATCTTGACCGCACACAATCCGCATTCGCCGCGGCGACAGTCAAAGATCATCGGCACGCCGGCCTCCATCAGGGCCTCCAGCATCGTCTGGTCTGCGCGCACCGATACAGTCGTGCCGAACCCTGCGACGTCCACCTCGAAGGGCTGTTCGGCAAAACGCCCGTTGTCGCCGAACACTTCATAACGCAGTCGGCTCGCCGGGCGGCCTGCCGCGCGCCAGGCCGTTTTGGCGGCCTCCAGCAGACCAAGCGGTCCGCAGATATAGACCTCGCCATCTTCCGGCAGGGTCGCGAATTCCGCTGCGAGGTCGAAGCTCTCGCCATCATCCTGCGAATAGGTGGCCAGCCGCTCGCCGAGAAGGCCCTTGAGCTCCGGCGCAAAGGCCATGGATGCGACATTCTTCGCGCCGTAGATCATACGCACCGGCTGGCCGCGCGCCGCCAATGCCTTCGCCATGCCATAAATCGGCGTGACGCCGACGCCGCCGGCGATCAGGAGGTACTGCGACGCGCGCCAGGACAGTTCGAAGCGGTTTTCCGGCTCGGTCACCTCCGTCGCGTCGCCGATTTTCAGCGTCCAGACATAGGCGGAGCCGCCGCGGCTGTTCGGATGCAGCTTTACCGCAATCGCAAGCGTTCCGGGGCGGCTTGGAATGACGGTATAGGTGCGGATGGCCGGCGCGCCGTTGATCACCACCTTGATGTTCGTATGGGAACCGGGATCAAAGCCGCTTGTCAGCGCCTCGACGGCAAATGTCACCAGCCGTATATCGGGCGCCGGTGTCTCGATCTCGACGACCTTTGCTTGGCGCCATTCCAGTTTCGAACGCATGAAATCCTCCCTGTCTCTTGCGCCCCGTTGCCGCATGCCTCCCTGCGGGCAACCGGTGCCTTGTCTTGATCTGTGTCTGGCGTCCCTCAGCCGGCCATCAGCGCCAGCGCGGCCACCTTGTCCTTCAGCTCCGGCCGTTCCTGCAGAACGAAGTCGAGGTTCTGCCGGGCAAGCCGTGCATGTTCGCGCGCCAGTGCTTCTGCCCGCGATCCTTCCCTGAGCTCAATTGCCGACAGGATCGCCTTGTGTTGTGCCTGCCCGACGATCAGCGTCTGCTGGAAAGCGCGTGCATGGCCTTCCGCGCCGACAAACGCGTTGGGGCTCGCAAACGGCAGGCGGCGTGCCCGCTCCAGTTCCCGTACCAGCAGATTGCTGCCCGACAGTTCGGCCAGCAGAGCGTGGAAACGGCCATTGAGGGCGGCATACCGTTCGAAATCCATGTCGGGCGGTGCGGGCTCGAAGGCTTCGTCCAGCTTGCGGACCACGTCGTGAATGGCCTTCAGCTTCGCTGGCGCCACGCCGCGTTCGGCCGCAAGGCGCGCTGCCGTTCCCTCCAGCACGCCGCGAAGCTCGATCGCATCGATGACATCCTCCTGGCTGAAGCGCCGCACCTGATAGCCACCCGAGGGGATGAGATCGACCAGCCCCTCAAGTTCCAGCTTCTGAAGGGCGGCCCTCAAGGGGGTGCGCGATACCTTGAGCCGCCCGGCGAGCAGGACCTCCGACAGGCGTTCGCCGGCAGCGATCTCGCCCTTCAGCACGAGATCGCGCAAGCCCGAGAGGGCTTTTTCCGTCTGTTGCCTGCCCAGTCCCTGTTCGCCGGCCATGGTTACTCCGCAGCCGCCGGGTATCGTGTGGCGGCACCGAGTTCCGCATCGATCATCTGATCGATCAGCCGGCGTGCCCACATCGATCCGGCGTCGATGTTGAGGTTGTAGAACTTGTGGTCCGGATTGGCGTCGATGGCGCGCTGCTGCGCCTCCAGCACCACCTCGTCTTCACGGAAGACGCCGGCCACACCTTCACGCAGTTCATGCGTGCGGGCCTGGTTCTTCAGGTCGTAATTGCGGGCAAAGGCCCAGAAGTACAGACAGCTCTTTTCCGTCGAAGGCGTAATCGTGTTCAGCACGAAGCCGTTGACGCCCTTGGAGCGGTCGCCCTCTTTGGCGCCGGTTCCGGCTTCCGCCACGCCGACATCGATGGTGACGGTGCAGGGCGCCTCGAAGCGGATGATCTGCCAACGGTCGACCTTGCCGGGCTTGCCATACTGCTTCCGCCAGAAGGGCGGCGGATCGATATTGTCCATCCAGCGGGTGATATAGGCAAAACGATCCGAATGGGTCGCTTCGAAGGGAGCTTCCGCCACCGCGCGGTTGCCGATGGAGGAACCGTGCACGAAGGTCTCGTGCGTCAGATCCATCAGGTTGTCGACCACCAGGCGATAATCGCAGGCGACCTCGATCAGCTTGCCGTCGGCGGCCCAATCCGGGTCCTGGTTCCAGTGAAGATCGGGAATGAGCGCCGGATCGGCCAGTGCAGGATCGCCGGGCCAGATCCAGACGAAACGGTGCTTTTCGGCGATCGGATAGGATTTGACGCAGGCCGACGGATTGATGGTGTGCTGCGACGGCATGTATACACAGCGGCCGGTGTCGTCGAACTCCAGGCCGTGGTAACCACAGATGACATTGTCACCTTCGAGGCGGCCAAGCGACAGCGGAACAAGGCGGTGCCAACAGGCATCGGCCAGCGCGACCGCAGAGCCATTTTCCTTGCGATACAGGACAACCGGCTTACTGCAGATGGTGCGCGGCAGGAGCGCGCGTTTGAGTTCCACGTCATAGGCGGCGGCGTACCATGCGTTCAGCGGGAATGTGGGCTTCGTCATGATCTGTCCTCCTCAGATGGAGGACATTAAAACGAGCTGTATACATACTGTCAAGATCCGGGATTGAAATGCAATGATTACGCTATCGAATAAGCAATTTTCCAGTTATCACACAAAAGCTGTATACAGGCTCCGAGGCCCTCAAAAAAAAAAGGCTCCCCAGCCGCGATGTTCGCGACTGAGGAGCCGTCTTGGGTATGTTCAGCGCACCGTGTCAGTTGACCGAAGCGTGACTGCCGGCCGTGTCTTGCGCGTTGTGGCCGTGCTGGCGCAGCGGACGGTTGCCGGTCAAAAGCCGCGCCAGGATATAGAAGACGGGCGTCATGAAGATACCGAAGAAGGTCACGCCGATCATGCCGGAGAAGACGGCAACACCCATGGCCGCGCGCATTTCGGCGCCCGCACCGGTAGAAACCACCAGGGGGATGACGCCCATGATGAAGGCCATGGAGGTCATCAGGATCGGCCGCAGACGAAGGCGGCTTGCCTCGATTGCGGCCTGCACCGGCGTTCGTCCTTCGAACTCGAGTTCGCGGGCGAATTCGACGATCAGGATCGCGTTCTTCGCCGAGAGCCCCACCAGCACCACAAGCCCGATCTGGGTGAAGATGTTGTTGTCGCCGCCGGTGTACCAGACACCGGTCAGCGCCGCGAGCACACCCATCGGCACGATCATGATGATCGAAAGCGGCAGGGTCAGGCTCTCATACTGGGCGGCCAGTACGAGATAGACGAGAAGCAGCGCCAGCGGGAAAACGACGATGCTGGAATTGCCGGCAAGGATCTGCTGATAGGTGAGGTCGGTCCACTCGAAATCGATGCCTGCCGGCATGGTTTCCCGCAGGATCTTTTCGATGGCCGCCTGCGCCTGGCCCGAGGAGAAGCCGGGCGCCGGCCCGCCATTGATATCGGCGGCAAGGAAGCCGTTGTAGCGCGTCGTCCGTTCCGGCCCGGTCGAGGCTTCCACCTTCAAAAGTGCCGAGAGTGGGATCATCTCGCCGCTTTGCGAGCGCACCTTCAGCTGGCCGATATCCTCCGGCTTGGCCCTATACTGCGCATCCGCCTGGACCCGGACACTGTAGGTGCGGCCAAACGCGTTGAAATCGTTAACATACAGGGAACCCAGATAGATCTGCAGCGTCTGGAAGACGTCCGTTACCGACACACCGAGCTGCTGTGCCTTGACGCGGTCGAGATCGGCAAACAGCTGCGGCACGTTGACCTGGAAGCTGGAGAAGATGCCGGCAAGTTCCGGCGTCTGATAGGCCTTGGCGATGACCGCCTTGGTCGTTTCGTCGAGTGTCTGGTAACCGAAGCCCGCGCGGTCCTCGATCTGCAGCTTGAAGCCGCCTGTCGAACCGAGACCGTTGACCGGCGGCGGCGGGAACATCGCAATGAAGGCATCCTCGATGCCGGCATATTTCTGGTTCAGCGCCATGGCAATCGCACCGCCGGACAAAGACGGATCCTTGCGCTCCTCGAAATCATCCAGAACCGCAAAGACAATGCCGGCATTCGAACCGATGGTGAAGCCGTTGATCGACAGGCCCGGGAAGGCGAGCGCGTTCTTGACGCCCGGCTGCTCCAGCGCGATGTCGCTCATCTTGCGGATCACCTCTTCGGTGCGGTCGAGCGTCGCGCCATCCGGCAGCTGGGCAAAACCGATCAGATACTGTTTGTCCTGCGCCGGCACGAAGCCGCCGGGCACCGCATTGAACATGCTGTAGGTGGCGCCGACGAGAGCGATGTAGATCACCATCACCAGGCTCTTGCGGCTCAGCAGCCCGCCGACGGTGCGGCCATAACCACGCGATGCGGCGCCGAAAGCCCGGTTGAAACCGCGGAAGAACCAGCCGAACAGCCAATCCATGACGCGTGTCACCACATCCTTCGGAGCATGGTGGTCCTTGAGCAACAGGGCTGCGAGCGCCGGCGACAGGGTCAGTGAGTTGATGGCGGAAATCACCGTCGAAATGGCGATGGTCAGTGCGAATTGGCGGTAGAACTGTCCGGACAGGCCGCTGATGAAGGCGAGCGGTACGAAGACGGCGACGAGCACCAGCGCAATCGCGATGATCGGCCCGGACACTTCGCGCATGGCCCGATAGGTGGCCTCCCGTGGGGAATGCCCGTTTTCGATGTTGCGCTCGACGTTTTCGACGACGACGATCGCATCATCCACGACGATGCCGATCGCGAGCACCAAACCGAACAGCGTCAGCGCGTTGATCGAGAACCCGAAGGCATACATCACCGCAAACGTGCCGACGACGGAGACGGGGACGGCAATCAGCGGAATGATGGAGGCGCGCCAGGTCTGCAGGAACAGGATGACGACGAGCACGACGAGCGCGACCGCTTCCAGCAGGGTATCGACGACCTTCTCGATTGACGAGCGGACGAATTCCGTCGTGTCGTAGACGATCTCGTAGCGCACGCCATCGGGCATGGCCTTCTGCAGGTCCTGCATCGTCGCCTGCACAGCGTCCGAGATGGCAATCGCATTCGAGCCGGGCGCCTGGAATATCGGAACGGCAACGGCCGGTTCGCCGTCGAGCAGCGAGCGCAGGGAATAGTCGGCCGCACCAAGCTCGATGCGAGCGAGGTCTCGGAGCCTGGTGATCTCGCCATTCTCGCCGGTCTTGACGACGATGGCGCCAAATTCCTCCGGCGTCTGCAGCCGGCCGCGGGCGTTCACATTGAGCTGCAGGTCGACACCGGGAAGCGACGGGGAGGCGCCGATGATGCCGGCCGCTGCCTGGACGTTCTGCTGGCCGATCGCATTGGTGATATCGCTGGCGGCAAGGCCACGCTCGGCCACCTTCTGCGGATCAAGCCAGATGCGCATGGAATAATCGCCGGCCCCGAATACCTGCACCTGTCCGACGCCATCGATGCGGGCAAGCCGGTCCTTGACGTTCAGCGTGGCGTAATTGCGCAGATAGGTGAGATCATAACGGTCGCCGGTGGAGACCAGATGCACGACCATCATCAGATCGGGCGAACTTTTGACCGTGGTGACGCCGAGCGCACGCACCTCGGCCGGAAGCCTGGGCTCCGCCTGCGAGACACGGTTCTGCACGAGCTGCTGCGCCTTGTCCGGGTCGGTACCCAGCCGGAAGGTAACAGTCAGGGTCAGCACGCCGTCAGAGGTCGCCTGGCTCGACATGTAGAGCATGTCTTCAACGCCGTTGATCTGCTCTTCGAGTGGGGTTGCCACCGTCTGGGCGATCACCGTCGGGTTGGCGCCGGGATAGGTGGCGCGCACGACGACAGAGGGCGGCACTACCTCCGGATATTCGGAGATCGGTAACGCGCGCAAACCGATCAGGCCGGCGACCAGGATCAGGATCGACAGAACGCCTGCAAAGACCGGCCGGTCGATGAAAAAACGCGATATGTTCATGGGGGTAGACCCTCACGGAGGACAATGGAAAACCGTCCCGCGGCCAGAAGGCCGCAGGCTGTTCGAGATTGAGGATGCCAGGGTGGCGGGTTTAGTCGTTCAGCGCCGTTTGCTCCTGCGGCTGAACCACGGCGCCGGGGCGGATGCGCTGCAGGCCGCTGACGACGACGCGGTCACCGGCGGCAAGTCCCTTCTCGACGATCCGCTGACCATCGACCGGGGCGCCGAGTTCGATCTGCCGGTAAGCGACGGTATTGCCGCCATCGACCACGAAGACGAACTTCTTGTCCTGGTCGGTGCCCACGGCGCGTTCACTGATAACGAGCCGGTTTTCCGTGTTGGGCTGGCCCATGCGGATGCGGACGAACTGTCCGGGGATCAACCGGCCATCCGGATTGTCGAAGACGGCGCGCACACGGATCGTGCCGGTCGCGGCATCGATCTCGTTGTTGATCAACTGAAGGCGACCGGTGAGCGGCGCCGCATTGTCCGGCAGACTGACCTCGACGGGGATCTGTTCGAGCGAGGCAAGCCTGTCCTTCGCCGGCAGGACCGCGAGGATCTGCTGCAGGTAGTCTTCGTCGATGGTGAAACTCGCATAGATCGGATCAACGGAGACGAGCGTGGTGAGCGCCTGGGAGGTCGAACCTTCGGCGACGAGATTACCAACCGTCACCTCGAGCCGGCCGAGACGCCCGGCGATCGGCGCACGGATTTCGGTGTAACCGAGATTGAGTTCGGCCAGCCGCAAGGCCGCCCTGGCGGACTGGAGGGCCGCAAGCGCCGCCGCATGTGTGCTCTGGCGCTGCGCAAGATCGCTTTCGGAGATCGTATTGCGCGCCATCAGCGTCGTGCCGCGATCGAGTTCCGTTTTGGCGAGATCAAGCCTCGCCTGTGCCGAAGCGACCTCACCGCGGGCCTGATCAACGGCCGCCTTGAAGGGTTCCGGGTCGAGGCTGACGAGCAGGTCCCCCTGCTTGACCAGGCCGCCTTCGCGGAAATGCACCGCCTGGATGGCGCCGGCCACCCGTGGGCGGATCTGCACCCGGTCGACGGCTTCGAGACGGCCGGAAAATTCCCGCCATACGGTGACGGAACGGGGTTCGACGGTGGCAACGGTGACCGGCACGGCCGGCGGGGCGGCGGCAGCCGGGGCTGCCCGTGCGTCGCGCGGCTGGTCCAGATAAAGCGAGCCACCGGCGATTGCCAAAGCAGTGGCCAAAGCGGTCCCCCACAGGGCCGCATTCCTGATCCTTGCGGTCATGACAACTCTCCTTCGGTTCTATTCAGAACCGCACTGTGATGATGGGCGGGCTCCGTGCCCGCCGTCTAGGTCGACAGTTCCTTGAGGAACCGCGAGATGTCGGCTGAGACCTGCGAGCGCCACTCGCCGTCTTGGCCGCTGTAGATCCCGGTCCAGCCGCAGGTATCCGGCAGGATACGAGTAGTGACTGGCACATTGGCCGCCTCTAACCGTGCGGCATAGTCCAGGGTCTCGTCGCGCAGCGGATCGTCATCCGATGTCACGATGAGCGAGGGCGCCACCCCGGCGAGCCGCGAACAGAGGCAGGGTGCCGCATACGGATGCTGGTAACCGCAGGCGGAGGCCAGATAGTGGCTCCATCCATCGGACCAGCGCGTCCGCATGCCGATGGCGTCGGCCCTGTTGAACGATCCGGTCACCATACGCGGGTCGATCATCGGCGACAGGAGAACCTGTCCTGCCAGTTCATCCCGCATATAGTCTCGTGCCTTCAGCGCCAGGCTGGCGGCCAGATTTCCGCCGGCCTCGTCCCCAGCCAGCAGGAGCGGCGAGCGGGCGGTTGCAAACCGCTTGCGCTTCGCCACAAGGTATTTCAGGGCACCAAACCCGCATTCCAGTGTCCGCGGGAATACATTTCCCGAGTCACTGCTGTAATCCGCCTCGACCACCAGTGCGCCGGCATCGGCAAGCGCAAGTGCCGCAGGCGAATCTGCAACGGCTCGATCTTGGTCCAGAAAGGCATGGCCTCGCAGATACAGGACCAACGGTTGCTGCCGGACCTCTGCTTTTCCCTCGTAGACACGGTAGGGGAGGGGGAAACTCCTCTCACGGTCTTCGGGTATCTGCCATTGCCGTGCCATCGGCCCTGCTTTCGTCGCGCCAGCGGAAGGAGTGCCCTTTCGCTTCGATGCAATTTATATTATTGTTCCGTTCAGATGCACAAGTATTCGAATTTAGGAAACTCTATTCCGAATTTCGGGACAATGATGCGGTGCGCAATGACGGAGCATGAGGGATGGACCAGCTTACGGCCATGAGGGTCTTCACCCGTGTAGTGGAAACCGGCAACTTCTCCAAGGCGGCATTGTCGCTCAAGATGCCGAAGACAACGGTGACCAATCTCGTTCAGGGGTTGGAGGGGCATCTGGGAACGAAGCTGCTCAATCGCACCACCCGCCAGGTCGTGGTGACGAATGATGGCGCGCTGTATTACGAACGGGCCTCCCGGCTTCTGGCGGAACTGGACGAATTGGACGGCAGCCTGTCAAGTTCTCAGGCTCAACCCTCCGGAAAGGTGCGGGTCGCCTTGTCCGGTGCCTTTGCCGATCAGCTCGTCATGCCGGCTCTGTGCGATTTCCACACGCGTTATCCGAAGATCCAGCTGGAATTCGATATCGGTGACCGGATCGTCGATTACATTGCCGAAAACGTTGATTGTGCGCTGAGGGGCGGGACGCCGAATGATCAATCGTTGGTGGCGCGCAAGGTGGCGGAATTGGAACTGCGGACCTATGCTGCGCCGCTTTATCTGCAGCGAAAGGGCGTGCCGCAACATCCGAACGATCTCGAAAACGAGCACACCGGCATTGGATATATGAAAGCCTATGAGGGGCGTCATTTTCCAATGGTCTTCCGCAAGGACGATGCGGTGATCGAGGTTCAGCCGCAATACGTGATCTCGGTCAACGAGGCGAGAAGTTATGTAGCTGCTGCGATTGCCGGAATCGGCGTTGCGCAGACCGTCTCCTTCATGGTGCGCGATGCGGTCGCCCGAGGCGAACTGGTGGAAATCCTTGGCGACTGGCCGCGCGATCCGATCCCACTCTACATCGTTTATCCGCAAACCCGGCATCTCAGCAACAAGGTGAGGGTGTTTGTCGATTGGTTGGCGAAGATGTTGCAGGACGTCGAACGGTCCGAATGCAATCGGGGCCGCATAGCGGCCGAGACAGCAGCGGGTCGCAATTCCCAGGATTTGATTGCCACCAAACGGGTTTCCGCCTGAGGTTATTGTCCATCATAAATGGCGCGGGGGCGCATGCACGTTGCTGCGCCCCCGAGAGTTCGGGCCACTAGGCGACGTTCTGCGTCTTCCCGAAGCCGGAAAGGGCTGCGCCCGAATCGGAGAAAAGGCGGGCGAGATCGATGATGACGACGAAGCCGCCGTTGCGGCGCACGACGCCGGCGATGTAGTCGGAACGCCAGCGGATGCCGATGTCGGGGGCATCCTCGATCTGGCCGCTCTGGAACGGCACGACCTCGTAGACCCTGTCGGCCACCAGCCCGAGCGCCAGGACCCGGCCCTCCACCGGCACGTCGAGCACCAGGATACGCGTGTGCGGCGTTTTTTCGGTGCGGCTCATGCCGAGCCTCAGGCGCAGATCGATGACGGGCACGCCCTGGCCGCGCACGTCGCGAAGACCGAGAAGGTAATCGGGACCATGCGGGATCTTGAACGGATCCTCGTGGTCCAGGATCTCCCGGACCACGTCGACCGGCACGGCGAAGATCTCTTCGCCGAGGCTGAATGTCACGAACTGTGCTTCTGAGGCTGTTGACATGGTTCAGGCACTTTCCCGAAAGTTAACGTCATCGTCATCCGGTCCGCCCATCGAAAGATCGAGGGCAAACCCCTTCACGCGCGCCTGCTGACCGGCTACGGAAGCATCCGGCCGGCGCTGTAGGCCCGCGTTTTTTTGCCCCGCCGCCTTCGGTTGCGCAGGCTTTGTGGCGCCCGCAACACGCGGGGCGCCTGCCCGCTCGACACGGAAGAAGGCGATGGAGGCCTGCAATTCTTCCGCCTGGGCGGCAAGTTCTTCCGAGGTGGCCGACATCTCTTCCGACGCTGACGCGTTCTGCTGCGTCACCCGGTCGAGTTGCTGGATTGCCTCGTTGATCTGGGCGGAGCCGATGTCCTGTTCACGGCAGGCAGCCGAGATTTCGGCGACGAGTTCCGCCGTCTTCTGGATATCCGGCACCAACCGGTTCAGCATTTCGCCGGCTTCGGTCGCGACTTGGACGGTGTCACCCGAGAGCGCCGAGATTTCGGCGGCAGCAGCCTGGCTGCGTTCGGCAAGCTTGCGGACTTCGGACGCGACGACCGCAAAACCCTTGCCGTGTTCGCCGGCACGGGCAGCCTCGACCGCAGCGTTCAGCGCCAGCAGATCGGTCTGGCGAGCGATTTCCTGCACGATCGAGATCTTCTCTGCGATCGTGCGCATGGCGCTGACCGCCTTGCTGACGGCCTTGCCGGAGGTCTCGGCATCCCGCGACGATTGACGGGCGATCTTTTCCGTCTGGGCGGCGTTTTCGGCATTCTGCTTGATGTTGGCGGCCATTTCTTCCATCGAAGCCGAGGCCTGTTCGGCGGCGGATGCCTGTTCGGTCGCGCCCTGAGAGAGCTGCTCCGAACTTGCCGAGAGTTCCTGGCTGCCGGACGAGACGTTGTCGGAGGCCGAAAGCGCATCGCCGACGACACCGCGCAGGCGTTCCACCATGGATTCAAGCGCAATGCCAAGCGAGTCTGAATCGGACTGCCGGCGAGCATTGATCGTCAAATCGCCTTCCGAAATGGCCTTTGCGATCACTGCGGTCTTCTGCAGATAACGGCTCATATTCTGCATCGATATGCCGAGCGTATCCTTGTCCGACAGCGTCTTCACAGCAACGCTGATATCGCCGACGGCAATGCGGTCCGCTACAGCAGCCGTCTGGCGCAGGTTTTCCGTCATGACGTTCACCGTATCGATGACGTCCTTGATCTCGTCATTCGAGGTGACAGTGAGCTTTGCGTTCAGATCTCCAATGGCAACGGCACTGGCCGCGTGCTGGATCTGGCTGAGGCCGCGCTGAATGCCGCGCAGGATGAAGAAGGAGGTCGAGACCCCGACCAAAAGCGCGATCGTCAGCATCGCGGTGATCACGACGATCGTCGATTGTTTTGTCGCGGCGGCATGATCTTCGGCAGCCTGCATCTGTTTCTTGTTGGTCTCCATACGACCGGCAAGCGTTGTTTCGACCTTCTGCATCAACGGCCCGCTGACCTCTTCGATCATCACGTGCGCTTCGTGCATCTTGCCGTTGCGAACGAGCGCCCTGATCTGATCGTCGATCCGGGCGATGTCATCCGCGGTCACGACGAGTTCGGCATAGGCTCTTTTACCGGCTTCGGTCTCTGCGCGGTCGGCGGCCCATTGTGCGCTTTCCTTGAAGGCCCTGCGACTTTCATCGCTGGTCTGGATATGGCGAGCCATTTCGTCCGGCGTCGTCGCTTCGATCATGGCCATCTGGGCACCTTCGATTTTCATCTGATCGATGACCATGCCAAGACCGTTGGCCTGCCGGGCCACCGGTCCGGCAATGACGTCGTGCAGCGTTTGCCCGGCATCATTAACGGCATACAGACTGTAACCGCCCATGCCGAGCATCAAGCTAAGAAGAAGACCGAATGTAGCAGTCAATTTGGTTCTGAGGGTTAGGCGCATCACAATTGTTCCTCTTGCGCGAGCGCTTCTAGTTCAATCCGATCCCCCCAGAACGGAATTGTTTATGTTTGATGGGCAGAGCGCTTATGCGCTCTGCCTGAAGGCGGCATCGTCTTCATCCGGACCGCCCATGGACAGGTCCAGGGCGAAACCCTGGACGCGGGCCTGCTGAGCGGCAACACTGTGGGCCTGCGACGCGCGGGCAGCGGATGCCTTTGCAGCAGGAGCCCGGGATTTGGCCGTTTGACCGGTGGTCTTGGCGGCATGGCTCCGAACCGGACTCTTGGCCCGCTCGACACGGAAGAAGGCGATGGAGGCCTGCAGTTCTTCCGCCTGGGCGGCAAGTTCTTCCGAGGTGGCCGACATCTCTTCCGAGGCGCCGGCATTCTGCTGCGTCACCTTGTCAAGCTGCTGGATCGCTTCATTGATCTGACTTGCTCCGACATCCTGTTCACGGCAGGCAGCCGAGATCTCCGAGACGAGTTCCGCGGTTTTCTGGATGTCCGGAACCAAGCGGTTCAGCATCTCACCGGCTTCGGTCGCCACCTGCACGGTGTCACCTGACAAAGCCGAGATTTCGGCGGCAGCGGCCTGGCTGCGTTCGGCAAGCTTGCGGACTTCGGACGCGACGACCGCAAAACCCTTGCCGTGTTCGCCGGCACGAGCAGCCTCGACCGCAGCGTTCAGGGCCAGAAGGTCGGTCTGACGGGCAATTTCCTGGACGATAGAGATCTTTTCGGCAATCGTCCGCATCGCACCGACGGCCTTGTTGACGGCCTGGCCCGAGGTCTCGGCATCCCGCGAGGACTGGCGGGCGATCTTTTCGGTCTGGGCGGCGTTTTCGGCATTCTGCTTGATGTTGGCGGCCATCTCTTCCATGGCGGCCGATGCCTGTTCGGCGGCGGATGCCTGTTCGGTCGCGCCCTGGGAGAGCTGTTCCGAGCTTGCCGAGAGTTCCTGGCTGCCGGACGAGACATTGTCGGAGGCCGAAAGTGCATCCTCAACAACGCCGCGCAGGCGATCGACCATGCTGGCGAGCGCCCGACCGAGCGTGTCCTTATCGGAAAGTGCCTTCGGCTGAACCATCAGGTCGCCGCCGGCAATCTGATCAGCAATGGTGGCGGTCGCGCGCAGGTTGGCGGTCATGCGTTTCATTGCATCGACGAGATCCTTGATCTCATCATTTGAAGTGTGTTCGACCTCATGAGAAAGGTCACCGATGGCAACCGCTTCGGCAAGGCTTATTCCGCGGTTCAGACCTCGGCTGATCGAAAGAGACATCCAGATTGCGACAGCAATCGCAAACAGCGCGCAAAGCCCGATTCCACCGATGACCAGAAGCGTGGCCGACTCATAGATGGCAACCCCTTGGCTGGCTGCGGCGGCGCCACCTCTGCTGTTAAAGCTCACAACGGTCAACAGTGCATTGGACGCATCGTTAAAGGCTTTCAAGCCATCGCCATTGTAAATGGCCATTGCCTGGTCAGTCTCGTTGCGTGAAGCGAACTGATAGGCTTTGTCATGGAGTGCCATGTACTCCTTCCAATGACGTTGGAAGGTTTCGAACAAATTGCGCTCTTCCGTCGATGCGATATATCCTTCGTACTGGGTCTGAAGCTTTGCGATCATGTCGATCAAGCGCGCCTGCTCGCCTGTCCACTGTTTCATGCCGGCCTCGTCCTGCGCGATCACGTGCTGCAGTTCGGCGATGCGAAAGTCCGAGGTCGCAGTGTTGAGTTGGTTCGACGTGTCGACGGAAGGCATCCAGTTCGTGGCGACTTCGTTCGCCTTTTCATTGACATTGCCGATCTGCAGGAGGCTGAACGTCCCCAATGCGGCAATCAATATGACAAGGAAGCCAAAGGCCAACGCCAGTTTCAGTTTGATGGTGAACCGCATTGCAAGTCCCTTCAATGAGCAGATTCAGTGTTTTATGGACGTTGCATCCGTCCGGTTGCCATGCCCCCTCGGCACGGCGAGATCTCGCTCATGAGACCCTGGTTATGTTCGGTCCGGAGATACACCCCGGCCGACGTAGCGATCAGGTTCGAGGACCCGATGTGTCTGCTCCGCGCTCGTTCTGAGCGGAGAAGATTGTTTTGAGATTTGGAATGATGATGAACTCGCCGTGTCTTCGGACGAGGCAGTCGATGAAGTCCGGTCTCCATCGCATGCCGACGCTGGGCGGCGGTTCGCCATGGGATTTTTCAAGCGTCGTGACCTCGTGCACCTTGTCGGTGCGGATGCCGGTCAGTGTTGCCTCACCGTCGATGTCGAGTTCGATGACGATGATGCGGCTGTCGATGGTGGTGGTGGTCGCCTCCATGCCGAAGGCGAGCCTTATGTCGGCGAGCGGGATGACCTTGCCGCGGAAGTTGATGACGCTGGCGACAAAGGGTTTGGCGCCCGGCACGGCCGTTTCCGACAGGAGGTCGAGGATTTCCTGGACGTGGACCGCTTCGAGCGCGAACATTTCGCCGGCGATTTCGAAGGTGAGGACTTCCAGTTCCTCGCGGCCTTCCCAGAGGTGTTCGGGTAGTTTGCGCAATGCTTCGCTCATCCTGCCGCGCGCAAATGCGCCTCCTGTTGCTGACCGGCCGCCACCAGATGGGCGACATCGAGGATTAGGGCGACACCACCGTCGCCGAGGATCGTGGCGCCCGAGAAGGTGACCACGTCATGATGCAGCTTGGACATCGCCTTGATCACCGTCTGGTGGTCGCCGATGATCTGGTCGACGACGAGGCCGACGCGTTCGGCGCCGGTGGAGATGACCACCACCTTCTGGAAGGGATCGGGTTTGGTGCCGGTCTCGAAGAGGTCGCGCAGGCGGATGAAGGGCACCAGGCTGTCGCGCAGCGAGATGAAGCTGCGGCCGCGCGAGCGCATGTCCTCCTCGACGGAAAGCTCGAGGCATTCTTCCACCGCCGAGAGCGGGATGACGTAACGGCCCGTCCCGACCCGCACGAGCAGGCCGTCGATGATGGCGAGCGTCAGCGGGATGGCCAGCGAGATCTCGGAGCCTTCGCCGGGTTTGGAGACGACGTTGATCGTGCCGCGCAGCGCATCGATGGTGCGCTTGACCACATCCATGCCGACGCCGCGGCCGGACAGGTTCGTCACCTGCTGGGCGGTGGAGAAACCGGGCTGGAAGATCAGCTGCAGGAGTTCCTGGTCGGAGAGGCTGGCATTGGGCGCGATCAGGCCGGAACTTTCCGCCTTGGCGCGCACCCGCTCGCGGTTGATGCCGCGGCCGTCGTCCTTGATGGTGATGATCACCTCGCCGGCCTGCTGGCGGGCGGAGAGGAAGATGCGGCCCGTCGGCGACTTGCCGGCGGCGCGGCGCTCGTCGGCGCTTTCCAGGCCGTGGTCGCAGGAATTGCGCACCAGATGCACGAGCGGATCGGCCAGCCGTTCGATGACGCTCTTGTCGACCTCGGTGGTCTCGCCTTCGGTGACGAGTTCGATCGCCTTGCCGGTCTCGATGGCAAGATCATGCACGAGGCGGCGGAAACGGCCGAAGAGCTGGGCAACGGGCACCATGCGCAGCACCATCATCGTGTCGCGCAGCTCGCCCGACAGGCGCTCCACATCTTCCGAGACGGCGCGCAGCATCAGGTCGCCGCTAGAGCCGGCCAGCTGGCTGAGGCGCGACTGGGCAATCACCAGTTCGCCGACACGGTCCATCAGTTCGTCGAGGCGTTCGGCCGGCACGCGGACATTTTCCGCGGCTTTCTGCTGTTTGGCGTCGGCTTGCGGCGCACCGCGGCCAGAAGCGGCGGGCGTGGCCGGCGCGGTAACCGGCGCGGCAACCGGGGCGGCCGGGGCCGGCGGGACAGCAGACGGTAGAGAGGCTGCGGGTGCCGCAGCGACCGGGGCGGTGGCCGGGCTGACTGAAACGGCCGGAGCCGCAGGAGTTGCAGGAGCGGCAACCGCAGCCGGGGCGGCCTCCGGCTCGACGACCGTCACCACAAGCTCCATCTCGTCCATGACGAAGATGAACACGTCGTCGATCGCCGAACGCGGCTTGTCGGTGACAAGCTCGACGTCCCAGCGGACATAAAGATCGGTGGCAATCAGATCATCGATCGCCGGAATGCGGCTGAGATCGGCGCGGATGGTCGCCGTGCCAAGCTCGGCAAGCTCGTCCAGAAGCCCGACCGGATTGGTGCCGTTCGCCATGGCGTTCTGCGGCAGGCCGATGCGGATCCTGTAGGTGGTGGTGGCGGATTTTTGCCCAGCCGCCGAAGCGGCCTCGACCGGTGCGGCCGGCGATGCGACCGGCGATGCGGCCGATGATGCGACAGGACCAGCATGGGCGGCAGGTGTCGCCCCTGCCGGATGACCGGCGGCGGCGACGGCGGCGCGCAGACGCGACAGAAGCGTCTCGCTGACGGCGTCATGATCACCGCCCGGCACCTCGATCAAGGCCCGCATGTGGTCGGTGGCGCCAAGGACGGCGGTCACCAGATCATGGGTTGCCGGCACGATGCCCTTGCGCACCTGATCGAAGGCCGTTTCGCAATGATGGGTAAAGGCGGCCAGCGCCTCGAAGCCGAACATGGCCCCGGACCCTTTCAGCGTATGCAGCCCGCGAAAGACCGCATCCACCTGCTCCTTGTCGGAGAGATCGTGGTTGAGATCCAGAAGACCCGATTCCACCTGCTCCAGCAGTTCGGCGGCCTCGGTGCGGAAGACGGCAATCGGATCTGGGAAACTCATCGGCCAAGCACCTTCTTGACGATCTTGACCAGGCTTTCCGGGTCAAACGGCTTGGTCAGCCAGCCGGTCGCCCCGGCAGACTTCGCCTGCTGTTTCAGCTCGTTGTCGGATTCCGTCGTCAGGAAGATCACCGGAACCCCCATGCAGGACGGGATCTTGCGCAGCTCGCGGATCATCGTCAGACCGTCCATGTTGGGCATGTTCAGGTCCGTCACCACCAGATCGAACTGGCCGCCCTTCAGCTTGCTGAGCCCGTCCATGCCATCCACCGCCTCGGTGATGGCATAACCGGCATTGGACAAGGCGACACGCGTGGTCAGCCGGATGCTGGCGGAATCGTCGACGGTCAAAATGCGGGCGTTCATGGCATTACTCCTTCGTGAAGCCAGAAGCGACGATCCTCCGCCGTCATGCCAGACAGAAACCCGGATCGCTCGAGAAGATCCAAAAGGTTCCCGTCCGCCGCACGCGACAGACGAACAACACGACCGGCCGTGCCCGCATAAACACGGGCTGATTCCAAAAGTTGAAGAAAACTCAGATCACACACCAGATCGGACGAAACCGATATCTCAACGTTCTCATGACCAAGAAGCGCACCAAGCAATGCCTCCTGATGCCCGCCAACAAAACGAACCGTCAGGGGGTCGCTCAGGACCAGTTTTTCGGATGGACTCGTCATCGTCGGCACGGTGCTCCCGGGCATGGAATCAGTTGACCCAAGGATGCGGAGCCGGATTTAAAAAACCGCTAATAAAAACTCTGCTTCGTCGCATTTAGAGCAATAAAGACCCGGACATCCACAGTGGATGCGGGTTTGTGCAAGAACGTGACACAGAAGGTATATTAGCGCCTTTGTTTCGTTGCCAAGTGGTATTCAGTAACCACGTTGGCGGTCCACCAGGCCGATCGGGGCGAGGCCTTGGCGATAACGACGGATGTTATCGATAACGGCCGCTGCGGCGGTGTGTGGTTGGGTGACGCTGGCGATGTGCGGGGTCAAGATGATCTTCGGATGTTGCCAGAAGGGATGACCGGTTGGAAGCGGCTCCGGTTCGGTAACATCGATGACCGCGCCAGCCAGATGACCCCGATCGAGTGCGGCGAGAAGATCGGCTTCGTTCAGTTGTGGTCCCCGCCCGACATGGACGAGACTTGCGCCGTCTGGCAGGCTCTCGAAGAGCTGGGCGTTCAGGAAACCGCGCGTCTCGTCGGTCAGCGGCAGGAGGCAGACCAGGATATCGCTGGAGGACAACAGATCTACAAGCCCCGCATCGCCGTGGTGGCAGGTCACGCCATCGATGCTGCGGGCCGAGCGGCTCCAGCCGGCGAGCGGAAAGCCGAACGGTTTCAGACGCTCCAGAACCGCCTGGCCCAGTTGGCCAAGGCCAAGAACGCCGACCCGTCGATCCGCCGCCTGCGGCTGAGGCAAGGCTTTCCAGGTCTCCGACCGCTGCTGTGCGAGATAGGCCGGCATCTGGCGATGCAGCGTCAGGACGGCGAGGGTGACATATTCCTGCATCATCCGGACAATGCCGTCTTCGACCATCCGCACGACCTTGACGTCATCCGGTACGACATGGAGATGAAACTGGTCCACTCCGGCGCCGATCGAAAACAGGATCTCCAGGTTGCGGTATCTCCCAATATCAGCCGGAACCGTCCAGGTCAGGATGAACCGCACATCATCCGGATCAACGGAGGCCGCATCCATGACGAACGGAAGGTCGGGCAGGGCCGCCGCAAAGGCCTCCCGGAAGATCGCGCCGCGTTTTGCATCCGAATTGAAGAGAAAAGTCATGGAAATCCCAAGTGTCTGTTGTCCGGCGTGACGCAAGGCGGCCGATTGTCCGTCGTGCTCTATCCTAAGCATGGCGCATCTTCGCATTTGCCGAAGCGGTCTTTCGCTCAGTGGATTGTTTGGAAAAGGACCTATCTGGCAGACGATTGTTTCAGCAGGTTACAGGACGTGCATCAACACGGCAGTACTGGCGGCTCTTTGCGCCTGCTGTCAGTGTCCGGCAAGCGCTTGTTCGATCGCATCGATCACCTGTTGGAAGGCCGCCGGTTTCGTCAGGTAGGCGAATGCGCCGCCGCGGATGGCGGCCTCACGGGTGTGGGCGTCGCGATGCGAGGTCAGAAAGATCACCGGCGTCTTCCAGCCGGAGCGGTGCAGTTCATCCTGCAGGTCAAGGCCGCTGAGACCCGGCATGGCGATATCGACGATCATGCAGCCGATGGTGTCCCGCCGATCGAAGCCGAGCAATTCCTCGGCCGATGCGAAGAGCGCAGAGCCATAACCATAGGAATGGACAAGGTCTTCCAGGGCTTCGCGGATGGCAGGATCGTCGTCGACGATGGCGATGGTGGGGACGGCGGGCACGTGCGGGGACCTTCTGAGGGACAGATGTCCGTTATGCGCCCGTCACCGTTCGAATGATACCATACTAAGAGACAGGTGGGACTAGGATGCGGGTGGATCCTTGCCGGGACCGAGCAGTTCCGCCTTGCGGACGAGATCCGCCACGGAGCGGGCTGCCATCTTACGCATGACATTGCCGCGATGCAGCTTGACGGTGACCTCGCTGATGCCGAGATCAAAGGCGATCTGTTTGTTCATCAGCCCCTTGACGACGGCATCCATCACCTCCCGTTCCCTGGGCGTCAGGGTTTCGGCAAGGGCGATGACCGCAGTGTTCTGGGCGGTCCGTGAGCGCCGCTCGGCATCCTGTTTCAAGGCGCTCGCCACGGCATCCAGCATGTCCTGTTCCTTGAAGGGTTTCGTCAGGAAGTCGATCGCTCCGGCCTTCATGGCCCGCACCGTCATGGGGATGTCGCCGTAACCGGTCATGAAGATGACCGGCATCCTGTTGCCCATCCGATCGAGCTGTGCCTGGAAATCAAGACCGTTGATGCCCGGCAGGCGGATGTCGAGCAGGATGCAGCCGGACCTCTCCAGATCCGCGCCAGCCAGGAAGGCTGCGGTGCTTTCGAACGCCTGGCTGTCGAAACGCATGGATTGAAACAGGTCCGACAGGGATTCCCGCATTGAGAGGTCGTCATCGATGATGAAGACGATCGGCTCCTCGACTTCTGGTGAGGGCGCGTGACGCTCAGGCATTGGCGGCCTCCGGGACGACATCCGCCTCAACCGGCAGGACCATACGGAAGACCGCGCCTCCATCTGCGTGGTTTTCTCCTTCCAGCCTGCCACCCCTCTGTTCCAGCGTGCTCCGGCAGATGGAGAGCCCCATGCCCAGGCCCGAGGTTTTGGTGGTAAAGAACGGCCTGAACAGCTTGTCGCGGACATCGCTTGCCAAGCCGGGGCCGGTATCGCGGATCTCGACGCAGATCCGGTCATGTTCGCGTCTGAAAGAGACGAAGATAGTCCCCTCGGCAAGGCCGGCGCCTTCGATCGCCTGGATCGCGTTGGTCAGCAGGTTGATCAGGACCTGCTGCAACTCGATCCGAACGCCCTGGATGGTCGCCGCTTCATCCGGCCTCGCAAGGTCGAGGCGGACATTGGCCCGCCGCAGGTCATGTTCCAGCATGGCTGCTGTCTCTTCCGCAAGCGCATGCAGGTCAACGGCCTCCATCCGGCGCCGTGACGCGGCGAGAAGCTGACGGGTATTGTCGATCACATCGCCGGCCCGATGCCCGTCGCGGATGATCCGCTCCGCAGACCTTCGAGCGGCGGCAAGGTCCGGCGGATCGCGATTGAGCCAGCGCAGGAGGGTTTCGGCATTGAGGATGATCGCGCCGAGCGGCTGGTTCAACTCGTGCGCCAGTGAGGCCGACATGGTTCCGACCATCGTCGCCTTCGAAGCGGTGACCAGTTCCGCCTGGGCCTCGGCTAGCGCTCTGATCGCCATCTCTCGCTGGGTGACGTCGACCATGCTGACGACGACGCGGTGAAAAGCGGCCTGATCCTCGGGAAAGCTGATGCTGAGCAGAACGAGCTTGTCCTCGCCGTTTTCCGCCCGCACCAGAACGGTGTCCTCGAAGATCTGCTCGCCACGCACCATGGCCTGCAGCACCGCGACGAATGTCTCGCGGCTCGGCGCCAACGCGTTTGCCAGCATCGCATGCGCACCCGCATTCGGCCCGATCAGGTCGCGGGCGGCATCGTTGGCGGCAACGACCTCTATCAGGTCGATGCAGTGATCAACGAAGGACGGGTTGGCGCGGGCATGGGCGCGCATATCGACAATGCCCTGACGGACAAGGTCGGACAGATGCTGGCGAAGACGTGAATAATCCCGCTCCCACAGCGCGACACGCGTCCGCTCGAAGATGGAGCGATAACGCCTTTCGCTGTTGCGCATGGCACGGTTGGCACGCATCAGATCCTCCCGTGCCCGGGCAGCCTTCATGAGAAGGATCAGTGTCACGGCAAGTGCTGCAAGCGCGACCGTCAGGCGGATGGAAGCCTGCAGGTCGCCCGCGTCTCCGTGCGTTGAAAGAAAGGATGTCACTGCGGCAAGCGCAAACACAGCCGCCGTGGCGACCAGTCCGCCGGGAGAGGCACATTGCGAGGCGAGCAACAGCGCAACGACGTAGAGAACGGCAATCGCTCCTTCGATCTCGGTAAAGGTGTCGATGTAGAAGACGACCGCTGCCAGCAGGCATGACGCAAGCCCGAAGGCCCAGTTCTGCCTTCTGGTGTCACCCTCGCCGGAGCGAAAGAGCAAAGTTGCGACGGACATGATGCCAGACTTCCCGATGTGCCAATGCGCGTCCGTCCAAGAGCGATTTGCCAGCCGAAGGTCGCCCCTCACACCCGGTCGGAGGTCGGCAGAATGCGTCGATCAAGACGAAAGGTCTTGTCTGATCGAACCATGGCGTTGCGCGCGTCAGGTCGCAGCACCCGCACGATCGCCTGTGCGGTCGTCTGCCGGAGCGTAACCGCCTATGGCCGCCCCAGGACAAAGGGCGGCCATAGCGGATCCTGAAGATCCGCGGCTTCGGCAGAGGGGAGAGCGCCGAAGCCGAACACCCAGCTGCGGCAGGCTGGGCAGGCCGCCCTTCAGGGCATCGGGGCGGCGGTGAAGCCAATCGTAACGCCTCGCCGCATCCAGTGTCACTGTACCTTGGTATGGGGTGCACTACACCAGCAGGCAATTTCGGAGCGCCGGCCGCTGGCTTAGGTTGATCATCAATGGACAGGCCGACAACACGGCTTGCCGTTCCTCGAAGGTCTCAAGGAGAACCCCATGGACACGACAGCCGCGCAAAAGCTTCGACGCCACGACCTTTCAACCCCCACCGATCTCGGGTCAGATGCCGCTCGCGACATCTCGGCAGCTTTGTCTGCCCTGCTGGCGGACGTCTTCGTATTGTACCTGAAGACAAAGAATTTCCACTGGCACATGTCCGGCCCGAACTTCCGCGATTATCACCTGCTTTTGGATGAGCAGGGTGCCGAGCTTTTTGCGATGACCGATGCGATTGCCGAACGGGCCCGCAAGATCGGCGGCTCGACGCTTCGCTCCATCGGTCACATCGCCCGCACGCAGCGGCTGCTCGACAACGATGCCGCCTTCGTGACGCCGGACGACATGCTCGCCGAACTGCGCGACGACAATCGGCAGCTCGCGGCCATCATGCGCCAGGTTCACGAACTCGCCTCGAGCGCCGGTGACGTCGCTACGACGAGTGTTCTGGAAAACTGGATCGATGAGACGGAACGCCGCCACTGGTTCCTCTTCGAGATCACCCGCCGCTCCCACTGATCCCACACATTGCCGAAGGGAACCCGCCATGGACCCACACCATTTCCTCATCTCCCGAAGACAGGCGCTTGTCGCCGGCGCAGCACTGTCTGCTGCGTCTGCCATGCCCTCTTTTGCCGCCAGCCCAACCAGCCAATCACACAAGGAAGGAAGTTTTCCCATGACACACAGCTTCGTCGAAACCAAAGACGGCGTGCAGATTTTCTACAAGGACTGGGGTCCGAAGGAGGCCCAGCCGATCGTTTTCCATCATGGCTGGCCGCTGTCGTCCGACGACTGGGACGCGCAGATGCTGTTCTTCGTTCAGAAGGGTTTTCGAGTCGTTGCCCATGACCGCCGCGGCCATGGACGTTCGTCGCAGGTGAGCGAAGGTCACGATATGGACCATTACGCCGCCGACGCCTTTGCTGTTGTTGAGCATCTGAACCTGCGCAACGCCGTGCATATCGGCCATTCCACCGGTGGCGGCGAAGTGGCCCGCTACGTGGCGAAGTTCGGCGAACCGGCCGGTCGCGTGGCCAAGGCCGTGCTCGTGGCTGCCGTGCCGCCGCTGATGCTGAAGACCGCCTCCAATCCGGGCGGCCTGCCGCTGGAAGTGTTCGACGGTTTCCGGTCGGCGCTTGCCGCCAATCGCGCGCAGTTCTTTCACGACGTGCCGGCCGGCCCGTTCTATGGTTTCAACCGGGATGGCGCCAAGGTCTATCCGGCCGTGGTCGAAAACTGGTGGCGCCAGGGCATGATGGGCAGCGCCAAGGCCCATTACGATGGCATCAAGGCCTTCTCCGAAACCGACCAGACGGAAGACCTGAAGGCAATCACCGTGCCGACGCTGGTGATGCATGGCGATGACGACCAGATCGTCCCGATCGCCGACTCTGCCGAACTCTCCGTCAAGCTGCTGAAGAACGGCACGCTGAAGGTCTACAAGGGGTATCCGCACGGCATGCTGACCACCCATGCCGACGTGATCAACCCGGATCTCCTGGCCTTCATCAAGGGCTGATCGAGCCGCTTAAAGGTTCGACGCCACAACGCACCTCCGCCCGATCCGCCTCGGGCGGAGGTGCGCATGTTCCAATTCAGGCCTGCCGTCAGAACGTTTTGATGGCGGCGTTGACCCTGTCTCGCCACGCCCGCGTTTCCACAAGGCGCGGCGGGAAAAGTCCGGGGATGGCGAAGAAGCTCGCCGACGGATCGTCATCATGCATTGCGGCGGCGGCCTGCAGAACCTCCTCCCGGCGCGGATCGTCGCAGTCGCCGCGACGCCGGACAGCCGCAATCCAGACACCGACCGCATAAGCCGTGGCGCTGGCATCCTGTCCCTTCGACAGCGCGTCCAGTGCCGGCGAGAGCAGGCGTTGCGGAAGCTTCTGTGTGGTATCGAGAGAGATCTGGATATTGCGATGGGCAATCGTCGGATTGGCAAATCGCGCCAGAAGCTGATCGATATAGGCAGGCAGATCGATGCCCGGCACCGGGTCCAGCGTTGCAACAACCTCTTCCATATGCGCCCGCGCCTTCGCTGCAAGGTGCGGAACGGCCATTACGTCGCGGATATAGTCCAGGCCATGGAGGATACCGAGATGGGCGAGAAGCGTGTGCGTGCCGTTGAGCAGGCGCAGCTTCATTTTTTCGTAGGGCTCGACATCATCGGCAAAGATGGCGCCGCCCGCTTCCCATTTTGGCCGACCGTCCACGAAATCATCTTCGATCACCCATTGGAGGAAGGGTTCGGTGTCGAGCGCCAGGCGATCTTCGACCCCGAGCAACCGCAGCGCCCGCTTGCGCGTTTCGTCGGTTGCTGCTGGCACGATGCGATCGACCATGGAACACGGAAAGGCGCCGTGCTCGGACACCCAAGCGGCAAGGCCGGGGTCGCGCCGTTCCGCCATCTCCAGAACCAGTCGTCGGACGACCTTGCCGTTCGAAGGCAGATTGTCGCAGCAGAGCACGGTGAAGGGTTTCACGCCGGCCTTCCGCCGGCGCGACAGTCCCTCGACGATGAGACCAAGCACACCGGAGGGGGCATCGGACGTCCTGAGGTCGGCCGCAACGGCCGGATGGGCAAGATCGAGCCCGCCCGTTGCCGGGTCCAATCCGTAGGCTTTTTCCGACACCGTCATGGTGACGATGCGGATCTCGGGTCGGGCGAGGTAATCGAGAACACGCTCACGCTCCGACGCAGCGCAGATCCAGTCGACGGTCGCGCCGATCACCTCCGACTGGTCGCCTTCATGGCTGCGGATGGTGACGGAATAGAGACCGTCCTGGTTCTGAAGAGCCTCTACCGGCTCTGCGGACCGCAGATTCACCGCTACGATGCCCCAGGGGCCGAAGGCGTCTTGCAGGGCGCGTTGTGTGTAGACCGCCTGATGGGCGCGGTGGAAGGCCCCGAGCCCGAAATGCAGGATGCCGGGCTTCAAGGCGGCGCGATCATATCCCGGCTGGCGCACCGTTTGCGGGAGCTGGACGCTGTTCGACAGATGCGACGTCATCAGACCCCCAATCCAAAACGGGCATGGGTGAGCGCGCGCTCGATGCCGCGCAGTTCGGCCAGCCCCTTCAGGCGACCGATCGCCGGATAGCCGGGCTGAGCGCCGCGCGACAGGTCATCGAGGATTTCCTGGCCGTGATCCGGTCGCATGGGGATCCGATGATCCTCGCGCCCTTCCGCCCGGCGTCTGGCTTCTTCAGAAACCAGCGCGGCGATCACCGCGACCATGTCCGTCGTACCCTCCAGATGTTCGTCCTCGAAGAAGGAGCAGGGCACGGTATCGGTGTCGCGGGTGACGTTGCGCAGGTGGACGAAATGGATGCGATTGGCAAAACGGGTGGCGATGAAGGGCAGGTCGTTGTCGGGGCGGGCACCGAGCGAACCGGTGCAGAGCGTCACGCCGTTCGCGCGGGAATCGACCTGACGCAGCATGTGGGCATAGTCTTCTTCCGTGGAGAGAATGCGCGGCAGGCCGAGCAAAGGCCAGGGCGGATCGTCGCCATGCGCGCAGATATTGATGCCGACCTCCTCGGCGACCGGCGTGACTTCCGACAGGAAGTCAACGAGGTTCTGCTGCAGCCGGCTCCGGTCAATGCCCTGATAGGTCCTGAGCTTGTCCAGCAGTTGGGCAAGCGTATAGCCATCCGCCGAGCCTGGGAGGCCAGCACCGATATTTTTGCCCAGCGCCGCGATCTTGGCGTCGTTCATGGAGGAAAAGCGCCGGGCCGCGTCCTCTCGCAAGGTTTCCGGATAATCCTCCGCCGCGTTCGGGCGCTTCAGGATATGCAGGTCGAAGGCGACGAATTCGACGAGATCGAACCGCATCGCCTTGGCGCCATGGCGGATCTCCCAGCGTAGGTCGGTGCGGGTCCAGTCGAGCACCGGCATGAAATTGTAGCAGACGGTGCGGATGCCGGAGGCGGAGAGGCGACGCAGCGTTTCCTGCCAGTTGGCGATGTGCCGCCGCCAGTCGCCTGTCTGTGTCTTGATGTCCTCCGACACGGGAACGCTTTCCACCACGTCCCAGACAAGCCCGCCGGACCTGATCGCATCGTGCCGCCGGGCGATCTCGTCTTCCGGCCAGACCTCGCCGGTCGCAATGTGATGCAGCGCGCTGACAATGCCCTCGGCGCCCGCCTGGGCGGCATCGCGCACGCTCACCTTGTCGATCGGCCCGAACCAGCGCCAGGTATGTCTCATGGAATATCCTCGGAAAAATGTCTTACGACTGGAACGTCAGTTGCACCTTGCAGGCGGCCGTTCGGTCACCGGCCTGCTCGAAGGCATCCACCGCCTGTTCGAGCGGAAAGGTGTGGGAAATGATCGGCCGCACGTCGATGCCGCGGGTCGAGATCAGGCGGACCGCCTGGGCGAACTCGTCATGAAAACGCTGCGAACCGCGCCAGACGATTTCCTTGGCGACAAGGGCATTCAGCGCAATCGTCATGTCTCCCGTCACACCGACCTGCACGATGGTGCCGCGCGGCCGGATCGCCGCAAAGACCGAGCGCAGGGCAGGGCCTGCCGCCGAGCAATCGAAGGCGACGTCGAAGGTGCCCTTGTTCTCCTGGAACGGCGCAAGACCGTCTGGGTTGGTGGCGACATTGATGGTCTGTGTCGCACCCATGGCGGGCGCGCGGGCGAGCGCCGCATCCGTCAGATCCGTCACGACGATCTCGCCCGCCCCGGCATGGCGGGCGGCGGCAACGACGAGCAGGCCGATCGGGCCTGCTCCGGTGACGAGCACGGAGCGTCCCGTGAGGTCACCCGCCTGTGCGACGGCATGCAGGCAGACCGCCAGCGGTTCGGCACAGGCGGCTTCGCCGGGCGAGACAGCGCCACCCACCGCGTGGCACTGAATGGCCGGCACGATGAAGCGGTCGCGGAACATGCCGTTTTCGTGCGGCAGGCGCATGGCGGAGCCCATGAAGCGCATGTTGAGGCAGTGGATGGGCTGCCCGATGTCACAGAACCGGCAGTGACCGCAGGGCTGAGACGGATTGACGGCGACCAGTTGCCCGACAGCCAGCCCGTCCACGCCTTCGCCCAGCGCCGCGACGAAACCCGATGCCTCGTGGCCGGCAATGATCGGCTCGCGGACCCGGACCGGCCCAAACCCACCATCCTGATAATAGTGGAGATCGGATCCGCAAATGCCGCCGGCGGCCATGGCCAGCAGCACCTCGCCGGGGCCGGGCGGGGCATAGTCGGCCTCTTCGACCTTCAGGTCCCGTTGTGCGTAGAGACGAGCGACACGCGTCTTCATTCGTTTGTGCCTTTCTCTCAAGAGTTTAGCGGATCAGACCGAGTTGTGTCGGAAGCCAAAGCGTGATGGCCGGCACGAAGGTGATCAGCCCAAGGGCGATAAAGAGCGGGATCATCCAGGGCAGGATTGCCAGCGTCGTCCGCTCGACCGAGAGCTTGGCAATGCGCGAGAGGACGAACAGGACCATGCCGACCGGCGGCGTCAGCAGACCGATCATCAGGTTCAGCGTGATGATGAGGCCGAGATGCACCGGATCGATGCCGTAACGTGCAGCCACTGGCAGCAGGATCGGCACAAGAATGCTGATCGCTGCGATCGTGTCCAGAAAGGCGCCGACAACGAGCAGCAGGAGATTGACGATGATCAGGAAGGTCCACCAGTTGTCGGTGAGGCCGAACATGAAATCGGAGAATAGCTGCGCCGCCTGGCTGACTGTCAGAAGCCAGGCAAAGATGGAGGCTGCCGTCACGATGAACAGTACGGATGCCGTTGTCTCGATCGTATCAAAGGAGGCTTTCGCGAGCGTCCTCAGCGTCATGGTGCGGTAGCGCACCAGACCGAGAAAGAGCGACCAGAGGACAGCCGCGACCGCGGCTTCCGTCGGCGTGAACCAGCCCATCGTCATGCCGCCGATCAGAAGCACCGGTGTCATCAGCGCCATGACGGCGGAGAAGTCGAAATACCAGTCCAGCGCCACGAGGATCGCAAGGCCGATCAGGACGGCCACATTGACCGAGAGACCGGCGAGGATCAGGAGATAGATCGCGGCCGGGAAGGCGAGCACGATGAGGATCTCGAGCGAGGCTCCCAACAACTGCTTGAGTTCGAAGGGCGTGTCCGAACCCCAGCCCTTGCGTTTGGCAAAGACATAGACCGTCAACATCATCAGCGCCGTCATCACGACGCCCGGAATAATGCCGGCCATGAACAGGGCGCCAATCGAGGCATTGGCCATCATGCCGTAGATGACGAAGGGGAGTGACGGCGGAAAGATCGGCCCGAGCGTGGCGGAGGCCGCGGTGACGCCAACGGCCGCCTCGACCGGATAACCGTGATCCTTCATCGCCTTGATCTCGATGGTGCCGATGCCCGCCGCATCGGCAAGCGCCGTGCCGGACATGCCGGAAAAGACCACCGACCCGATGATGTTGACCTGTGCGAGACCACCCTTCATCCAGCCGACGAGCGCCAGCGCAAAACGATAGATGCGGCCGGTGACGCCGGCGATGTTCATCAGGTTGCCGGCCAGGATGAAGAAGGGCACGGCAATCAGCGGAAAGCTCTCGACGCCGGCGATCATGCGCTGTGCGGCGATGATATCGGGCGCCACGCCATAGATCACCAGATAAAGAAGCGATGCGACCGCCATGGACACCGCAACCGGCGTGCCGATGATCAAAAGCAGGATGAAGGAACCGATCAGCAGCAACATCGATCAAATTCCCCCTGCATGAATGTCATCTTCAGCCTGTTCGCGGATCGTGCGCGATCCGGTCAGGTCCTTAATCAGATTGTGGACGGAGCGCAGGAACATCAGCGCGAAGGCGGCAAAGACGGTGTAGAAGACAAAACCGCGCGGCAGGTCGACGGTGACCATGCGTTCCTCTCCGACAATCTCCAGGTAACGCCACATCAGCCAGGTGATGTAGGCGAAGAAGGCAATGCCGACTGTATCGACCAGAAGCTGCAGCGGGCGCACAAGGTGTGGCGGCAGGAAACGGTAGATGAGATCCACCTGGATGTGGCGCATGGTGCGCACGCACATGACCGAGCCCAGGAAGACGACGATGACCAGGCAGTTGGCGGCAATCTCTTCCGTCCAGGCGAAGCTGTCATTCAGCACGTAGCGGGTGAAGAACTGCAGGAAGACAGAGAGGCCCATACCCCAGAAGACAAGCAGGGTAACCCAGTCTTCGACTGCGTAAGAGGAGAGATCGACCGGCGCTGCAGCTTCCTCGAAGGCATGCGCCATCTCCTCCACACTGATCGGCGCGTGCGGATGCTCCGTCATGGATCGGCTCCATCATGGTTTGATTTTAGACGTGTCAGACCCCGGCGCCACGAAGGACGCCGGGGCGAAGATGATCACTTGATGGCGCGGATGGCTTCCCAATCGGCTTTTTCGTAGCCGAAATCCTCGAGCTTGACCTTCTCGATGACGGTCTTTTCGAAGTCGGCCTTGTTGACCTCCGTCACCGTGATGCCCTTTTTCTTGAACTCATCGACCAGTGCCTTTTCGCGGGCTTCGATGGTCTTTGTCGTGCGTGCGGCGGCTTCCAGCATCACGTCGCTGAAGATCTTTTTGTCTTCGTCGGAGAGGCTCGCCCAGCGGCTTTTGGAAACGACCGTGTTCAGATGGTCGACGATATGGCCGGTGAGGACGATGTTCTTCTGAACCTCGTAGAACTTCTTGGCTTCAATCGTCGTCAGCGGGTTTTCCTGGGCTTCCACCGTGCCGTTCTGCAACGCGAGATAGACCTCGGCAAAGGCGATCGGCGTGGTGTTGGCACCACAGGCGCGTGGCATGGCGAGATAGGCCGGCACGTCCGGCACGCGCATCTTCAGGCCCGCCATGTCGGCGCACTTGGCGATCGGCCGGTTCGAGGTGGTGTGCCGGGTCCCGTAATAGCTGACCGCGGTGATGTGGTTGCCGGTCTTTTCTTCGTAACCCTTGGCGAGCTTCTTGAAGACATCGCTCTTCGTATAGGCCAGCAGATGGCTTGGGTCACGGAACGTGTAGGGGTAATAGGTCACGCCGATCGGCTTGTGGTCACGCGCGGCAAAGCTCGAACCGGAAATGATGATGTCGACCGTGCCAAGCTTCAGGCCCTGGTTGATGTCGGCTTCCTTGCCGAGCTGCGAGGCCGGGAAGACGTCGATCTTGTAACGGCCATTGGTGCGTTTGGCGATCTCTTCGGAGGCCCAGACGGAATCCGTGTGGAAAGGCTCCGATGTTTCGTAGACATGCGCCCATTTGAGGACGGTCTGCGCCTGTGCAGACAGCGCGGATAGTGCCACGACAGCAGCTGCGCTCAAAAGTGTTGCCAGTCTTAGTTTCATTGTATCCTCCCAGGTGAAACTGAACTGATGGAAGACGGTCCCGCGGCGCGGTCCGTCAGTCTTCCCGGCTTGGCTCCTCCCCGAAGCTTTCCGAGAATCTCTTCTGTGCCAGCGTCAGATGCCGCCGCATCGCCTCGCGGGCACCGGCTGGATCGCCGGCTGCGATGGCGTCCCGGATCACGCGATGCTCCTCCAACGCGAGTTTCCAGGTGTGCGGGCCTTCGAAGTAGCTGGCCAGTTTCGTGAAATAGGGCGACATCCGCGTGTCGTAGATGAGGCCCGTAAAATGCTTGAGCGCCGAATTGCCGATGATATCGGCAATTGCGGTGTGAAAATCGCGGTCGCAAGCAAGCGCCACGGCCGGATCATCGAGCGATGCCGCCATGCGATCCAGGATCGCATCGATCCGGACCAGGCTTGCGGGTTTCACCAGGCGCGCCGCTTCCTCGGCAATGCCGCTTTCGATGAGACAGCGGGCCTGCAGGATTTCCAGTGGACCTTCGCCATCGGTATCCGGACGCACGGTCGATGCGAGCGCCGGCCGGCTGCTGATATAGACGCCTGAGCCCATGCGGATCTGGATATGGCCTTCCACCTCCAGAACGATGAGAGCCTCCCGCACGGTGGGGCGCGACACGGCGAAGCGTTCCGCCAGTTCCCGCTCGGGCGGCAGTCGCGAGCCGGCCTTCAGCTCTCCCGCTTCGATCAGCGCACGTATCTGTTCCGCGACCTGCCGATAGAGGCGGCGCGGCTCCAACGCGACGAACATAGAAATCCTCCCCGGACACCTCTCCCGTGATGTCCATGTGGTCAGATTGTCTGACCAATTTCTACTATGGGTTAATTTTTCGTCGTGTCAAGCGGAAGCCAAAGTGAGCGGCTGTCATTCACCGGGCATGGCATGTGTTCCCGATTGCGGGTCTGCCGGCTGTCGGATGCCGAGGCGCTCGCCCAAAGCCGCAAAGGCCGCCGCGCTTGCCGGATCAAGCAGCACGCCGTTCTGATCCCGTGCCCGAGCGACGGCCCATTCCCGATCGCCGGGCGCCATCACCGTGCCACCTTCCCGGGGCCGAGAGGCGCGTAGCCGTTCGAGGTAGCGCGTCATGCCCTCATCGAACGTTTTGCGGTCGATGAAGGCATCCGGCTTGATCGCCAAAACGAAAGCGCCCAACTCCCGAGGTGTGGAAAAATCCGGTCCGCCCATCGGGGCGATATCGAAGGACAGCCGCATGCCGGTGAGAACGGCGCTGAAGATTTCAGCGACACCCGCCAGAGCCGCGCCCTTGAAACCGAAGGCGGCGCCGACCGGAGCCAGCATCTCCGTCAGGTTGGCGTCCGTCGTGTCGACGCCATCCGCGTTTGATGCGACGGCATCCGGAAGCGGCAGGCCGAGGCTGCGGTAGAGCAGCACGCGGTTGAACGGCACGGCGCTGGTGGCCATGTCGAGAAGCCAGGGATCGTCACCCGTGGCCGGAACCCCGACGGCGATCGGATTGGTGCCGTGAAAGCGTTCAGCACCGTCATGCAACCGAACGAAACTGTCCGAATTGCAGAAGGTGAGGCCGATAAAGCCCTGCCGTGCGGCCTCCAGCGAATAGGCGCCGGCGGGCCCGAAGTGGGAGGTGTTGCGGATGGCAACCGCGCCAAGGCCGAACTGTCCTGCAAGGCTGACCGCATGGTCCATCCCGGTATAGGCCGAAAGCGCGCCATGGGCATGATCAGCATCGAGCGTCATGACCGCGCCAAATGCCGCTTGCGCCCGCAAGTTGGGTGTCCGGTTGATCCGTCCGCCTTCGAGCGCCTGAACATAATGGGGAAGCAGTCGAATTCCGTGGCTGTCCACGCCATAGCGCGTGCCGTGCATCATGGCGCGCGTTGCCGCGTCAGCGGTCGCCGCGTCGGCTCCGATCGCCCGCAGGATCTCGCGGGAAAACCGGGTCAACTCGGTCAGCGAAACGCGGACCGATGTATCCATCACAGTCACCGCGAACGCTCCTCCCTGATCGCTTTCGCAAAATGTCTACTGCATACACTAGACGTTATCTTCCTGACGTGCAATCCCTGAAGTCTGTCCGGAGGAAACCGACCGATGCAGGCGACCTTGCCCGTCACAGCAGCAAAATTGTATCGACGCGCCTGCGATATGCTGGCGCGCGAGATCCGCAGCGGCTTTGTTGCGGCAGGAACGCGGCTGACGGAGACGGCCGTCGCCGAGCGTTTTGGCATCAGCCGGGCCCCGGCGCGCCAGGCGCTGGCGGAGCTTGAAGAGCTTGGTTTTGTGCAGAAGGCGGACGGGCGAGGCTACCGTGTCCGAGCCGTATCTGCAGAGCAGGACCTCGCACTCGCCCCGCTTGACGAGCCGGTCCAAGGGGAACTGCAGCCGCAAGCCAGCTGGGAACTCCTCTATCCCGACGTCGAGATCGAAGTGGTGTCGCGCACGGCGATCGCCAGCTGGCGGATCAACGAGGCTCTGCTTGCCCGCCATTACCATGTCAGCCGCACGGTCGCACGCGAGGTCGTTGCCCGTCTTCAGGAACGCGGCATCGTCCGCAAGGATGCGAGCGGTCGCTGGTTTGCACCGGCGCTGACGGAAAAACATATCAACGAACTTTACGAGTTGCGCTGGGTGCTGGAACCGCTGGCCCTTGAGAAGGCTGTCCCGAACGTGCCCGATGGACTGCTTGCGCGGCTGCGCCGCAACATCGAAGACGCGGTCACCGCACCGCAGGTCAGCAGCGAGCGGTTGGACCAGCTGGAGCAGGACCTGCATGTCGATCTGCTGGGCCATTGTGACAATCAGGCGCTGCTCAGGGCCGTCAGCCTGCCGCAGGCGCTGCTCGTCGCGCACCACTTTCTCTACCGCCGCACCGCGGACCTGTTTGCCAGCGAACCCTTTTTGCCGGAGCACCTGAAAATCTTCGACTGTCTGGAACGGCAAGACATCCACGGCGCCTGCGAAGCGCTGACCGAGCATCTGAAGGTGTCGCGCCATCGCGCCATGCTGCGCATTCACGCCGTCGCCCGGACCATCAAGCCGGCGGATCTGCCCTATCTGGAGCGGCTCTAGACACTGGACCGCCTGAATACACCAGGCCTGCGCATCGCCTGTCCCTCAACAAGATGCGCATCGGAGGAGGAGCCGATCATGAAGATTACCGCCGTAGACCCGTTCATCCTGCATCTGCCGCTGACGTCGGATTCGATTTCCGATTCGACGCACAGCATCACCCACTGGGGCGTCGTGGGTGCCAGGATCACCACCGCGGACGGGCTGGAGGGCTATGGTTTTACCGGCACGCATGCACATCTTGCCTCCGACCGGCTGATCACCGCCTGCATTCGCGACTGCTACACGCCGCTGCTTCTGGGTGAAGACGCCGAAGACCACCAACTCCTCTGGACGAAACTCGCGCGGCATCCGGCCCTGCAATGGGTGGGCCGCGCCGGCATCACCCATTTGGCGCTGGCGGCGGTGGATATCGCCCTCTGGGATCTCGCGGCAAAGCGGGCGGGCGTGCCGCTGTGGTCGCATCTCGGCGGCGCCCGGACGGACGCGCTCGAAGCCTACAATACCGATATCGGCTGGCTGTCTTTTTCCAAAGATGCACTGGTCGCCGGCTCGGCACGGGCGGTCGAGGAGGACGGGTTCACTCGCATCAAGATCAAGGTCGGACATGACGACCCGAACACCGATATTGCCCGCCTCGAGGCGGTCCGGGAACGGGTGGGCGACAGGATCCGCATTGCCATCGATGCCAATGGCCGCTGGGATCTACCGACCTGTAAGCGTTTCTGCGAAAGGGCGCGCGATCTCGATATCTACTGGTTCGAGGAGCCGATGTGGTATGACGATATCACAAGCCATGCGGCACTTGCCCACTCGACGGCGATCCCGGTGGCGCTCGGCGAACAGCTCTACACGATTGATGCGTTCCGCAGTTTCATCAATGCCGGCGCTGTCCACTATGTGCAGCCGGATGTGACGCGGCTCGGCGGCATCACCGAATATATCCAGGTTGCCGATCTGGCGCTTGCCAACCGACTTCCCGTCGTGCCGCATGCCGGCGAAATGAGCCAGGTGCATGTGCACTTGAGCTACTGGCACCCCGCCTCGACGATTCTCGAATATATTCCGTGGATCAAGGATCATTTTCAAGAGCCGGCCCATGTCGAAAACGGCATCTTCCGACGGCCGCAGCAGCCGGGCGCCAGCACGACACCGCTGTCCGACAGCATGGCGCGGTACGGGAAATCGATCGACTAGACGCGTTCCGGCTTTGCGAGGCGGGCGGCTTTGCCTATACCGATGAACAAGCAATGGGAGGCAGAGCATTGAGCCCATCACAGAGGCGGATCGATCATCTTGTGCTGGCCGTGCGCGACCTCGACGCGGCGGCCAGGTTTTACGAAACGCTCGGTTTTCAGGTCGGCGCGCGCAATCGCCACCCCTGGGGCACGGAAAACCGCATCGTGCAGTTCCAGTCCTCGTTTCTGGAACTGATCACGGTCGGCGATGCCGGTCTGATCCCGGAACATCGTCCCGGTCACTTCAGCTTCGGTGCCTTCGTGCGGGATTATCTGGCACGCCGGGAAGGGCTCGCCATGCTGGTCCTGGACAGCGCGGATGCGAAGGCGGATGCGGCGATGTTTGCGGCGCGCGGCATCGGGGCGTTCGAACCATTTTTCTTCGAACGCAAGGGCCGTCGCCCGGATGGCAGTGAAACACATGTGGCGTTCACGCTCGCCTTCGCGCTTGACCCCGTCGTGCCGGACGCCTCCTTTTTCGTCTGCCAGCAGCATCATCCGGACGCCTTCTGGAGCCCTGCGTTTCAGAAACATCCGAACGGCGTGGTCAATATCAGTGCCGTGACGGTGGAAGCGACGGATCCTGCAGCACATGCCGCCTTCCTGGCGGCCTTCGCCGGCGGCGGCGACGCACGGCAGATCTCGTCCTTCCCCTTGCGCAATCAGGGCCGCATCGAGGTTTCAACGCAGCCGGGGGAGGGGAGGCTTGCCGCCTTCACCGTTGCAGTCAAGGATATCGCAGGCCTCGCAACCAGGCTTCAGCATGCCGGCATCGCCCACACGGCGTCTGAAGAGGTCATCACGATTTTGGAAGACGACGGTTTCGGTGCAAGGTTGCAGTTCGAGCCGGCGTGATAGGCATCAGCTTTCCAGCCATCGCCGGCGCGATGCGGTGAGGTGGGCGTGCATGGTCGCTTGTGCTGCGAGCGGATCGCGCGCCTCCAGCGAAGCGAGGATCGCCTCGTGCTCCAGCAGCGCCTCCGACCAGGTTTGCGGCGTCTCAAACCGTCCGCGCATACGATCGGAAATAGGACTGTGGCGTTCGTCAAACAGATTGGCGACGATTTCCGCCAGCACGGAATTGCCCGCTTGTTCGGCAATTGTCAGGTGAAACAGGCGGTCCTGTTCGATCGGCTTTCGGCCTTCGGTTATTTCCCGGCGCATCGTCTCGACGATCCTGGAAAGAGCCGAGAGCGTGGCATCGGTCATCGCGGCGGCGGCCTTCGTGATGACGGCACTTTCGATTACCGCACGCGCCTGCATCAGTTCGGTCGGGCTTTCGCCCAGCGAGCGGCCAGAAGTCGACGGCTTTCCCACGGACAGGACATAGATGCCCGACCCCATGCGGATCTCGATGGTGCCGTCGATTTCCAGCGCGATCAGCGCCTCGCGCAACGAAGGCCGGGACACGCCGAGCGTCTGAGCAAGTTCCCGTTCTGGCGGCAGTCTCGATCCCGCCGGATAAGGACCACTCTGGATCAACTGGCGAACCTGGTCCGCGATCTGCTGGTAGAGGCGTTTGGGCAAAGGCATTCTGGTCAGGCCAATCGTGGAGAATACACCAATTATTTGGATAATAGGCGGCGACGACGCCTGTCTGCAAGTTAATTTCGAAAATTGGCTTGACCAATTATTGCGGCCTGTCCTATGTCTGCCCTAACGGAAGTCTGGGAGGCTTTCGAAGTTTGGAGGACATCGCGATGGGAGGAGTGTCGCTTGCGTACAGCGAGCGCGAACCCGCGCCGCTGCTTTTGAAGCTCGAGGACGTGTCCAAGGAGTTTCCGGGCGTCAAGGCATTGCAGGGTGTGCGGCTGGAACTGCGCGCTGGCGAGGTTCACGCCGTCTGCGGCGAAAACGGCGCCGGCAAGTCGACCCTGATGAAGATCATCAGCGGCGTCTACCAGAGGGATGCCGGCGACATGCTCTACAAGGGTCAGTCGGTGCATTTCACCTCGACCCTGCAGTCGGAAGCCGCCGGTATCGCCATCATCCACCAGGAACTGAACCTCGTTCCGCATCTGACTGTTGCCGAAAACATCTATCTGGCGCGGGAGCCGCGGCGAGGGTTTCTGGTCGATCGGCGCAAGCTGCGCGAGGATTCCAAACGCTGTCTTGATCGCCTCGGCGTCGACATCAATCCGGATGCGCAGGTTCGCACGCTGTCGGTGGCGCAGCGGCAGATGGTGGAGATCGCCAAAGCCCTGTCGCTCGACGCTTCCATCCTGATCATGGACGAGCCCACCTCCTCGCTGACGGAACAGGAAGCGCAACTGCTGTTTCGTGTTATCCGCGATCTGAAGCGGGAAGGCACCGGCATCATCTACATCTCGCATCGTCTGGACGAGATGGCCGAGATCGTCGACCGGGTGACGGTCTTGCGCGACGGCCGCTACATCTCAACCGACAATTTTCACGCGATTACCGTGGACGACATCGTGGCGCGTATGGTTGGGCGGTCGCTTGAGGAGAAGTTTCCGGCGCCGACGCGCCATCCCTCGAAAGACGTCATCTTTTCCGTTTCCGGCCTTACCCGCGAAGGCGTTTTCTCCGACATCAGTTTCGAGCTTCGGCGGGGCGAAATTTTAGGTTTTGCCGGGTTGATGGGGGCAGGGCGCACGGAAGTGGCGCGGGCCATCTTTGGTGCCGATCCGTTCGACAGCGGCACGATCACGCTGGAAGGGCGTGAGCTTGTGATCCGCGATCCGGGCTCCGCCATCGAGGCGGGCATCGCCTACCTTTCCGAGGATCGCAAGGCCGAGGGGCTGGCGGTCAAGATGCCCGTGGATGCCAACCTGATGCTGGCAAACATGGATGCGGTCGCCAATCCGTTCGGTGTGATCGACCGGGAACTGCACCGCCAGTCCAGTCAGCATTATGTCGATCTCCTCAACATCCGCACACCGAGTCTCAGTCAGCCGGTTCGCCTGCTGTCGGGCGGCAACCAGCAGAAGATCATCATCGGAAAATGGCTGTTCCGTCAGCCGAAGATCATGTTCTTCGACGAGCCGACACGCGGCATCGATGTGGGTGCCAAGCTCGCCATCTACCGCGTGATGGACGAGCTGGCGGCAAAGGGCATCGGCATCGTGCTGATCAGTTCGGAACTCCCGGAAATTCTTGGTCTGTCCGACCGCGTCGCGGTCTTCCACGAGGGCCGCATCACCGCAACGCTGACGACGCGTCAGACGTCGCAGGAAGACATCATGCTGTATGCCTCCGGCCGCGGCCGGCAGCGCGAGCGAGGAATGACAAATGGCTGACATCACCACCGGCAGGCCGCAACAGGCCGAAAAGCGCAAAGGCTTGAGCGACAGGCAGAAGGATATCATCCAGAAGTTTGCAGCGCTCGGCAGTCTCGTTTTGTTGGCGGCCGTGTTTTCGGTCACGTCAAATGCCTTCCTGACAGTCAACAACGGCATGACGATTGCCTTGCAGGTGACTTCAATCGCGCTGCTCGGTATCGGCGCGACCTATGTCATCATCACCGGCGGCATCGACCTGTCGGTCGGCTCGGTTCTCGCATTGGCAGGGGTCGTGGCGGCGCTCGCAGTCAAGGAACTTGGCACGCCGGTCTGGATCGGCGTGTTGCTCGGCATTTTGACCGGGACTGCCTGCGGCGTGATCAACGGGCTTGTCATCACCAAGCTCAAACTTCCGCCCTTCATCGCGACACTCGGCATGATGTTGATTGCGCGCGGGGTCGCGCTGCAGATCACCGGTGCGCGCGCCGTCTCGGGCCTCGGCGAATCCTTCGGCGTTCTCGGCAACGGCTCGCTGCTGCGTTTCGAAAGCATTGATGACCAGGGGTTTCCGGTCGTGAGTTTTCCCGGCATTCCCTATCCCGTTGTGCTGATGATCGTGATTGCGGTGATCGCCGCCTTCGTGCTGAACCGCACGGTGCTTGGCCGCCACATCTATGCCACGGGCTCGAATGCCGATGCGGCGCGGCTTTCCGGTGTCAATGTCGCCCGGGTCACGGCCTTTACCTATATCGTGTCTGGAACCCTGGCGGGACTGACCGGCTGCGTGCTGATGTCGCGTCTTGTCACCGCCCAGCCGAACGAAGGCGTGGCCTACGAGCTGGATGCGATCGCGTCGGCGGTCATCGGCGGCACCTCGCTGATCGGCGGGGTTGGCACGATCTCCGGCACCTTCATCGGCGCCTTTGTCATCGGCATCCTGCGCAACGGATTGAACATGAACGGCGTCTCCGCCTTCACCCAGCAGATCATCATCGGCCTCGTCATTCTCGGCACGGTCTGGATCGACCAGATCCGCAACCGGAAATGACACCGCACGGCATCACGAAACACGGGAAGGGGAGGAGCCTTCCCCCGCATCGGCCCCCGGCAGGGACCGGCAAACTCAGGAGGAGAAACTATGCGTAAACTTGCTCTGGCCCTTGCGGCCTCCGTCTTCGCGCTGTCGGGCGCGGCCTCGGCTTCGGCCGGTGAAATTGCCGTCATCGTCAAGACGGTGAACTCCACCTTCTGGCAGAACGTCCAGAAGGGTGCCGATGCGGCGATCGGCAAGCAGAAGGCCCACACGATGACATTCCAGGGTCCGGCCGCGGAATCGGCCATTGCCGACCAGGTCAACATGGTGGAAAACGCCGTGAACCGGAAGGTCGATGCCATCCTTCTCGCCCCGTCCGATCCGGACGCGCTGGTGCCCGCCGTGAAGAAGGCCTGGGAAGCCCGGATTCCGGTCGTCATCATCGACTCCATGCTGTCGAAGGATGCCGACAAATATTACCAGGCCTTCCTCGCCACGGACAACAAGGCCGCCGGTGAACTTGCCGCCAAGGCGCTGATTGCCAAGGTGGGTTCCGAAGGCAAGATTGCCGTGATGTCCTATGTGGCAGGTGCCGGTTCTGAAATCGGCCGCGTCGGCGGCTTCACCGATTACATCAAGAAAAACTCCAAGCTCCAGATCGTCGGTCCCTTCTACTCGCAGTCGCAGATGGCGACCGCGCTGAACCAGACCACCGACGTGCTCGCCGCCAATGCGGATCTGAAGGGAATCTTCGGGGCCAACGAGCCGACGGCGATCGGCATGGGGCGCGCCATCAAGCAGGCCGGCAAGGCGGGCAAGATCGTCGCCATCGGCTTCGACGGCAATCAGGATCTTCAGGAATTCGTCAAGGACGGCACGCTGGAAGCCACCATTGTCCAGGGCTCCTACCAGATGGGTGAAAAGGGCGTCGATACGCTTCTGAAGATCCTGAACAAGGAAAAGGTCGAGAAGGTCATCGATACGGGCGTCGTGGTTGTCACCAAGGGCAACATCGACAAGCCGGAAGCGAAGAACGTTCTCTACTAAGACAGTCGCGGCGCGCGGACACTTTCGCGTGCCGCTCGTTCCAACGGATCAGGTTACGGGTAGAACAATGCAGGTCACGGACAGGCGCAGTCTGCGCAATCGCGATGTCTCCTTTACGGTGATGGGGCTTGGTTGCGCCCAGATGGGCAATCTCTATCGCTGGACGAGCTACCAGGAGTCACTCGGCGCCTTCAATGCCGCCTGGGCAGCCGGCATCCGCTATTTCGATACCGCGCCCTTCTATGGCTACACCCGTTCCGAACGGCGCCTCGGCACGATGCTGACCGAGCATGAGCGGGACGACTATGTGCTCTCGACCAAGGTCGGGCGCGTGATGGTTCCGGACGCCACCGTCGGGCCGGAAGAAGAAGCCTATGTCAGACCCCTGCCGTTCCGCCCCGTCTATGACTACAGCTACGATGCGATCCTGAAATCCTTCGAGGCCAGCCAGCAGCGCATCGGCGTGCTGCAGCCGGATATTCTCTACGTGCATGACATCGGCCGCATGACGCATGGCGACAAGCACCAACACTACTGGACTCAGTTGACCAAGGGCGGCGGTTTCAAGGCGCTCGGTGAGCTGCGCGCGGCAGGCCAGATCAAGGCCGTCGGCCTCGGCGTCAACGAATGGCAGGCCGTCTGGGATGCCATGGATGAATTCGATATCGATGCGGCGATGCTGGCGGGGCGTTATACGCTCCTCGAACAGGACAGTCTGAAACTGCTCGACCGTGCGCATCAGGCGGGCGTCGGCATCGTCGTTGCGGGCGCCTTCAATTCCGGTCTGCTCGCCGGAAATAAGAAGTTTAATTATGCCGAGGCACCAGCCGAGCTTCTGGCGCGTGTGGCGGAAGTCGAGGCCGCCTGTGCCACGGAAGGCGTTTCCATGCAGGCCGCGGCGCTCAATTTCCCGCTGCTGCATCCCGCCGTCGTCACCGTCGTCTCCGGAGCGCGCAATGCCGACCAGATAACGGCCAACATAACCTGGATGCAGGAAGAGATTCCCGCCGGTGTCTGGAAGGCCCTGAAGGACAAAGGCGTGATTGCCGCCGACGCACCGATCGGGGCCTGACGATGATCATCGATGCGCACCAGCATTTCTGGCTGATGAAGGACCGGCAGGGCCAATGGCCGCCGCCAGAGCTTGTCGCGATCCATCGCGACTTTCTGCCGGCGGACCTTGCGCCGCATCTGGCTGCGACGGGCGTTCAGGGCACGGTTCTCGTGCAGTCGCTGCCGAGTGTCGACGACACCCGCTTCATGTTGGATCTGGCGGATCGGCACGATTTCATCCTCGGCGTCGTCGGCTGGGTGGATCTGAAGGCCATGGATGCGCCCGCCGTGATCGCCGAATTGGCAGGCCATCGCAAGCTGAAGGGCCTGCGCCCGATGCTGCAGGATCTGCCCGAGGACGGCTGGATCGATGATCCGGCGCTTGATCCGGCAATCGAGGCGATGCGCAAGGCCGACCTCGCCTTCGACGCGCTGGTCCTGCCGCGGCATCTCGAACATCTGGAAAAATTTGCGCGCAGACATCCCGATCTGCCGATCGTTATCGACCACGGCGCAAAGCCCATCATCGCCGATGGCCTTTATACAGACTGGCGTCGTGCAATCGCACGCCTCGCTGATCTGGAAAACGTGTCCTGCAAGCTGTCCGGTCTGCTGACCGAAGCCGGAAGCCAGAAGCCGCAGGCGGTACGGCCTTATGCCGAAACCATTCTGGAGCTTTTCGGTGCGGATAGGGTGATGTGGGGCAGCGACTGGCCGGTTCTCAATCTGGTCAGCGATTACAAGGCCTGGTTCGGGCAGGCGCGCGCCATCGTGCCGGAAACCGCCTGGAACCGGGTGTTCAGCGGCACGGCCAAACAGCTCTATCGGCTTTGAGGGGGAACGAAGATGCAGAGAATGGGCATGGTGATCGGCCTGCAGCCTGGCAAGGTGGAAGAATACAAGCGGCTGCACGAGGCGGTCTGGCCAGAAATCCTCGACCTGATTTCCCGCTGCAACGTGAAGAACTATTCGATCTTCCTGAAGGAGCCGGAGAACATGCTGTTCGGCTACTGGGAATATCACGGCACGGATTTCGAGGCCGACATGGCCAAAATGGCGGCCGACCCGAAAAATCAGGAATGGTGGTCCTTCTGCATCCCCTGCCAGAAACCCTTCGAAACCCGTAAGGAAGGTGAATGGTGGGCGATGATGGAACAAGTCTTCCATATGGATTGAAGAAGGAATTCGACGTGAGCACATTACAGGGAAAGATCGCCGTCGTGACGGCGGCAGGGCAGGGGATCGGCCGGGCGAGCGCGCTCGCCTATGCGCAGGCCGGGGCGACCGTCTGGGCAACCGATATCAACGAGACGGCGCTGGCATCATTGAACGGTGTGGCGAATGTGGAGACCGCGCGGCTGGACGTGCTGGACGCGGTTGCCGTGAGCGCCTTTTTCGAGAAGATCGGCCGGGTCGATGTCCTGTTCAATTGCGCCGGTGTCGTGCATGGCGGCACGGTTCTCGACATGGCCGACAAGGACCTCGATTTCGCCTTCGACCTCAATGTCCGGGCGATGATCCGCACCATCCGGGCGGTGTTGCCGGGCATGATCGAGCGCGAGGACGGCGCCATCATCAACATGGCCTCCATCGCATCGTCCTCGAAGGGTGTCCCGAACCGCTGCGCCTATGGTGTGACCAAGGCCGCCGTGATTGGCCTCACCAAATCGGTGGCGGCGGATTATGTGGCCAAGGGCATCCGCTGCAATGCGATCTGCCCGGGCACCGTCGAGAGCCCGTCGCTGGAGGAGCGCATGCGTGCGCAGGGCAATTACGACGAGGCGCGCGCCGCCTTCATCGCCCGCCAGCCGATGGGGCGTCTTGGCAAGCCGGAAGAGATCGCCGATCTCGCCGTCTACCTTGCCAGCGCCACCTACACGACGGGCCAAGCCTACGGCATCGATGGCGGCTGGTCGATCTGACGCCGCCAACTCCAGAATGACGCGAAAGGAATAACCGATGAAACTGCTTCGTTACGGCCCGATCGGCGCCGAAAAACCCGGCCTTCTGGCTGCCGATGGCACGATCCGCGATCTCTCCGCCCACCTCTCCGACCTGTCGGGTGCCGCCCTTGATCCGGCCGCCTTGGCCAAGCTCGCCTCCATCGATACGGCATCGCTGCCGGAGGTATCCTCCGCCGAACGCCTCGGCGCCTGCGTGGCCGGCACCGGCAAGTTCATCTGCATCGGGCTGAACTATTCCGACCACGCCGCCGAATCCGGCATGGCCGTTCCGCCCGAACCGGTGATCTTCATGAAGGCCACCTCGGCGATCTGCGGCCCGAATGACGACGTCTTGATCCCGCGCGGTTCGGAAAAGACCGACTGGGAAGTGGAACTCGGCATCGTCATCGGCAAGACGGCGAAATACGTCAGCGAGGCAGAGGCTCTGGACTACGTCGCCGGGTATTGCGTCAGCCATGACGTCTCCGAACGCGGTTTCCAGACCGAACGCTCCGGCCAGTGGACGAAAGGCAAGTCCTGCGACACGTTTGGGCCGATCGGCCCCTGGCTCGTCACCAAGGACGAGATCGCCGATCCGCAGAACCTGTCCATGTGGCTGAAGGTCAACGGCGAGACGATGCAGGACGGCACGACCTCCACGATGGTCTACGGCGTCGCCTTCCTCGTCTCCTACCTTTCGCAGTTCATGTCGCTGCATCCGGGCGACGTGATTTCGACCGGAACACCGCCCGGCGTCGGCATGGGCATGAAGCCGCCACGCTATCTCAAACCCGGCGACGTGGTCGAACTCGGCATCGAAGGCCTCGGCAGGCAGAAGCAGACGTTTAAGGCCGACGCCTGAGGCATATCCGGCACAAGACGATCCTGCTGGTCCGCCGGGAGAGCCGGCTCCCGAAAAGCGCGGACCCGCAGAAGAGGTTGACATGACCCGCATCACGAACCTTCGCGTTTACGACCTTCGCTTTCCGACATCGGCAAGTCTGGACGGCTCCGACGCCATGAATCCCGATCCGGATTATTCGGCGGCCTATGTCGTGCTGGAAACGGATAAAGCGGGTCTTGCGGGTCATGGCCTGACCTTCACCATCGGTCGCGGCAACGACATCTGCTGCATGGCGATCGAGGCCATGCGCCATCTGGTGGTGGGCGTCGATCTCGGCGAGGTGAAGGCGGCGCCCGGAAAGTTTTGGCGCAAGCTGACCGGCGACAGCCAGTTGCGCTGGATCGGCCCGGACAAGGGCGCGATGCATCTCGCCACCGGCGCCGTCGTCAACGCTTTTTGGGATGCGATGGCCAAGGAAGCCGGTCTTCCAGTGTGGAAATTCGTTGCGACGATGACGCCGGAGGAGATTGCCGACATCGTTGACTACCGCTACCTCACCGATGCGCTGACGCGTGACGAGGCGCTCGAGATTCTGCGCAAAGCCGAAGACGGCAAGGCGGAGCGGATGGCCATTCTCGAATGCGAGGGTTATCCCTGCTACACGACCTCCGCCGGTTGGCTGGGATATGGCGACGAGAAACTGCGGCGCCTGGCGCAGGAGGCGGTCGATCAGGGTTTCAACCATATCAAGATGAAGGTCGGCCGCGACCTGGAAGACGACATCCGCCGCCTCACCATCGCCCGCGAGGTGATCGGCCCCGACCGCTATCTGATGGTCGATGCCAACCAGGTCTGGGAAGTCGGTCAGGCGATCGAATGGATGAAGGCGCTTGCCTTTTGCAAACCCTTCTTCATCGAGGAGCCGACGAGCCCGGATGACGTTGCCGGTCACCGCAAGATCCGCGAGGCGATTGCCCCGATCAAGGTCGCAACCGGCGAGATGTGCCAGAACCGCATCATGTTCAAGCAGTTCATCACCGAGGGCGCGATCGACATCGTGCAGATCGACAGTTGCCGCATGGGCGGATTGAACGAGGTACTGGCGGTGCTCTTGCTGGCGGCGAAATACGGCAAGCCAGTCTGGCCGCATGCGGGCGGCGTCGGGCTTTGCGAATATGTGCAGCACCTGTCGATGATCGATTACATCGCCGTCTCTGGCACCAAGGACGGCCGCGTGATCGAATATGTCGATCACCTGCACGAACATTTCCTCGATCCCTGCCGGATCGAGAATGCGGCCTACATGCCGCCGACGCGCCCGGGTTTCTCGATCGAGATGAAGCCGGAGTCGATCGCCACCTACACCTTCGGCAAACCGGAGGCGGCGTGAGACCGGAGGCGATGATGAGCGGATTGATCCTTCAGTTCGGCACCAGCCGCTTTCTTCAGGCCCATGCGGATCTCTTTCTGCATGAGGCCCGCGAGGCGGGACAGGACGTGCCGAACGTGGTTGTGGTGCAGACCTCCGGCGATGTTTCGCGCGCCGGGCGGCTTGCCGCCTTTGGCGACAAAGAAGGTTACCCGGTGATCATCCGCGGACTGGAGGATGGGCAACCGGTCGACCGGACGGTCAAGGTGAAAAGCGTCGAACGGGGTCTTTCCACCGCTCGCGACTGGGCGGAGATCGTTGACCTTTTCGTTGAGCGGACAGAGTTCGTGCTCTCCAATACCGGCGATGCCGGTTATGACGTAGACGTGTCCGAACGGGTCAAAGGCCTTGGTGTCGAGACCCCCTTCGCATCGTTTCCGGCAAAGCTCGCGCAATTGCTGCACGCCCGTTTCCAGGCTGGTGGGCGTCCGATCACCATCCTTCCCTGCGAACTGGTGAACCGCAATGGACCGGTTTTGAAAGGGCTCGTCCGGACATTTGCGATCGAGGCAGGAGCGACCCAGGACTTTGTCGACTGGCTGGACACGAACATCGTCTTTGCCAATACGCTGGTGGATCGCATCGTCTCCGAAGCGCTCGAACCGGTCGGTGCGGTCGCCGAACCTTATGCGCTCTGGGCCATCGAGGACCAGCCGGGCCTGACGCTGCCCTGCCGGCATCCGGCGATCGTTGTGGCCGAGGATATCGAACCCTTCGAGCGGCTGAAGCTGCATATCCTCAATCTCGGCCACACGGTTCTGGCCGACATCTGGCTCTCGGGTGGGCGACCGAAGGATGAAACCGTGCGTGCCATTCTCTCCGACCCGGGCGTGCGCAGCCGGATCGACGCAGTATACTGGGATGAGGTCGTACCCGGTTTTGCAGCGATGGGCATGGAAAGAGAGGCCCGCACGTATGTCGAAACGACGCTGGCGCGCTTCCTCAACCCTTATCTTGAACACCGGCTGTCCGACATTGCCGGAAACCACGCGCTGAAGATCGAGCGGCGTCTTGCCGCCTTCCTGGACTGGTGCGGCAGACCTGCGCCCACGCTTCAGGCCATCATCGCCAAAACGCAAAGGACCCTCTGATGAAAGCCCTCATCTGTAACGAGCCCGGCCGTCTTTCCGTCATCGAGCGTCCGGTTCCCAAACCGGCGGAAGGCGAGGTGCTGGTGCGCATCCGCCATGTCGGCATCTGCGGTACGGATTTCCACATCTATGCGGGCAAACATCCGTTCCTCGAATATCCACGGGTCATGGGCCATGAGCTTTCCGGAACCGTCGAGGAAGCGCCGGCGACGAGCGCATTCAAGGCGGGCGATCCCGTCTATATCGTCCCCTATCTCTCCTGCGGTGCGTGCCATGCCTGCCGCAAGGGGCTGACCAATGCCTGCCAGAACATCCAGGTTCTCGGCGTTCACTGTGACGGCGGCATGGCGGAGTATGTCTGCGTGCCCGAGCAGAATGTCATCCCGACCGGCGACATCGCGCTGGCCGATGCGGCGATGATCGAATTCCTGGCGATCGGCGCGCATGGCATCAAGCGCGGCAATATCGGCAGTTCCGACCGCGTATTGATCACCGGCGCCGGGCCGATTGGCATGTCGGCGATCATCTTTGCCAAGGCGAGGGGGGCCGAAGTGACGGTGATGGATACGCGAAGCGATCGCCTCGCCTTTGCGGTGGAACGGCTGGGCGCCGATGCGAGCTTGTTCGCCGACGAGACCGCCGAGGCGGAAGTTCAGAAGATGACACAAGGCGACGGTTTCGACGTGGTGATCGACGCGACCGGCAATGCGATCCCGATGCAGCGCGGCTTCAATTTCCTCGCCCACGGCGCGCGTTATGTGCTGCTCTCCGTGGTTCGCCAGGACATCACCTTTTCCGATCCCGAGTTCCACAAACGGGAGGCGACGCTGTTTGCCAGCCGCAATGCCCAGCCGGACGACTTCGCCGAAGTGGTGCGGCAGATTCAGGCCGCCAAGGTTCCTACCCGGGCACTGAATACCCATATTGGGCGTCTCGAAGACGGCGTTCAGCTTTTTGAAGACTGGTCGCGACCGGAAGCCGGCGTGATCAAGGCCATCCTGGAGGTTTGAGATGACGATCGGACGTATCCTGCGCCTGAATGCAGCGGACAATGTGGTCGTGGCCATCGCCGACCTGCCGGCGGGAAGCCCGGTGGAAGGCGACATCGTGACCCGCGCCCGCGTGCCGCGTGGCCACAAGATCGCCGCCCGACCGATCCCCCCGGGCGAACCGATCCGCAAGTTCGGCCAGATCATCGGTTTCGCCAGCACGGCCATCGAGCCCGGCGAATGGGTGCACGAAAAGAACGTCACCATGGGGGAAGATTTCGAGCGCGACTATGCCTTCGCCGCCGATGCCAAACCCGTCGAGGGCCTCAGGGCAGGGGAAGTTCCGGCCTTCTTTGACGGGTTTCGTCGTCCAGACGGGCGCGCCGGCACCCGTAACTATATCGGCATCCTGTCCTCGGTGAACTGTTCGGCCACCGTCGTGGATTATGTCGCCGACGAAATCATGCGCTCCGGCATTCTTGCCGATTATCCGGATATCGACGGCATCGTGCCTCTGCCGCACGGCCAGGGCTGCGGCATGGCGGGCAAGGGCGAGGCCTTTGACGTTCTGGCGCGCACCCAGTGGGGATATGCCAGTCACCCGAACTTTTCCGCGGTGCTGCTCGTCGGCCTCGGTTGTGAGGTGTTCCAGATCCCGCGCATGAAGGACACCTATCATATTGCCGAGGGGGATCATTTCCAGTCGCTGACGATCCAGGAGACCGGGGGCACGCGCAAGGCGGTCGAAGCGGGTGTTGCGCGCATCAAGGACATGCTGCCATTTGCGGCACGTACCAAGCGCCAACCGATCCCGGCTTCGGAGCTCTCGCTTGCCCTGCAATGCGGCGGCTCGGACGGTTATTCCGGCCTCACCGCCAATCCGGCCCTCGGGGTTGCCGCCGATATGCTGGTGCGCCAGGGCGGTACGGCGATCCTCTCGGAAACGCCCGAAATCTATGGCGCCGAACATCTTCTGACCCGCCGCGCCGAAAGCGCCGAAGTCGGCCAGAAGATCGTCGACCTCATCCACTGGTGGGAGGAATACACCGCCAAGAACGGCGGCGAGATGAACAACAATCCCTCTCCCGGCAACAAGGCCGGCGGGCTGACCACGATCCTCGAAAAGTCGCTGGGTGCCGTTGCCAAGGGCGGCAATTCCACGCTGCGCGGTGTCTATCGTTATGCGGAGCGGATCGACCGCAAGGGTTTTGTCTACATGGACACGCCCGGCTACGATCCGGTGGCGGCAACGGGCCAGGTGGCGGGCGGTGCGAACATCCTCTGTTTCACCACCGGCCGCGGCTCCGCCTATGGCTGCAAGCCGGTGCCCTCGATCAAACTCGCGACCAACAGCGAACTCTATGCCCGCATGCCGGACGACATGGACATCAATTGCGGCGATATCGTCGAAGGTGTTTCGCTGGAAGAGAAGGGCCGGCAGATTTTTGACGAGATCCTGGCAGTCGCCTCCGGCAAACAGACGAAGTCGGAAGAATTGGGGTATGGCCGCAACGAGTTCGTGCCCTGGCAGATCGGCGCCGTCATGTGAGGCGCCACTCTGATTGGACGCACCAGCCTGACTTGCTGAACAATTGCCTCTGGTCGATTGGCGCGGACGATCCTGTTGTTCCGCCAATCCGGCTGTCGTAATCGCAAAGTTCTACCAGCTGGCACGATCAGGTCTTGGTACGTAAAATTTCGGTGGCAATGGCAATCCATTGTAATTTTGAAAAAACGTCCCATATCAAAGGGAATTGAAATCGAAGCGACAGCATTTTGCTTGAATTATATCCGGCTGTGATGTCGCGCGATCGGCGGGACGTAATTTCCGCACGATGGAAGGATATTTGATGTCGACGACAAAGGATGCTCACGCCGCCCCGGTTAGACTTTCAGCGGGCGAAAAGGCTGCCGTGACCGATCAGACCGCGCGACACATCATATCCTCCGAAAACGCGCTCAGAGTGAGCAAGACCTCCAGGTTGCGCCAATTGCGCCTGGAAAAGGAAGCGATGGCGAACCCTGCCCCGGCGGTGCGTGCCAAGAAGAAATAATAAACGGGCTGCCGTCTGCTCCGTGTTTGATGCCGGATCGCCCCGCCAGCCTATCTCGAAACGCGTCGACTGCGCGCGTCCTAATCGCAGTCTCGTTCGTCGCTCTTGTCTGGCACAGTTGCTTTCATGGTCGGCGCCTCGTTGAACAAGGAGCAAAGCCATGCGTAGAGAGTTCTATTCCGCCTGCATGTCGCGCAACCTCGTGAGGATCGGCCGGCGCGAGTATGGCGACAACCGTCCCTCTATCTCCGTCGATCTGCCCGAGCATTGCGACAGGTTGCGGATTGTCGGCCTGACACGGTTTCCCGCCTCGGGCCGTCGCGCGGGCGACCCAATGCCTCTAATCGGGCGGACCGATCCTGGCCATGCCGGTTTTGATCCCGCACAGCTTTGAAAAGATTGACCATGATTGAGATTGACTATGCATCACCTGCCGGCTTTTTCGCTGGCAGGCGGCTCGGAGGAAGCATCAGCGGCCCCCGTTACAAGCGGTTCGACAGTATGGCAGAGGCCATTCGTTTCGCAATCGAAGAACTGCCCGGCTCCCAGCTTCGGGGAGCAATTCTCGAGGTTCGTGGGGCACGTTTTGGAAGCAGCGAAATTCGTTCGCTGTATGATGCAGCCCATTATCCGCTTCCGCGGCGTGCCGCGTAAGGCCATCCACGAGACGCGCCGGTGGTGAAGGGGCGTTGGCGGACCGGACGATCCAAAACCCATTGTCCCGCACCCTTGACTTTGAGGGGCCGGTTTGAGGGTTTCACGAGGGGCCGGGTGCTGCCCCGCTTGCCTGGCGCACTATTACGTGCGGGTCTCGTCGCCCTCCGGCGGTTCTGTTGGAACCCGACAACGTCCGACGTGTTATGGCCACAATGCTGTAATAGACACGTATCATGCGAGCACTGAACGGCTGATGCCGAACTGCTCGCCAACCTCCCAAACAATTTTTGTAGTCGCAGTCGAGCCTGCTCCTGCGCGTGGAAGATAATGACCATTACCATAGCCCTGAATTCCTCAATGGCCTCCGCATCCCAGGCCCTCTTGCAGCGACCTGCACCCAAGCCCTTCAGCGGATTGAGCCGCAAGGAGCTTCGCCAGATTGTTGCCGAGCAGATCGATTGAGACGCATGTCCGAAATTAGGAGCGAGCATGACGCTCGAACAATCATGAACAGGAAACCGAGCCGGCGTGCCCTACAAGGCGGGCAGACGAATAAACAGCGGTTGCTGGAAAAATATCGGCAACATTTACAGTTTGCCGAGTACAAGTTGTCGGCTGGCGACCGAGTCGGCGCCGAAAATGACCTCCAGCACGCAGAGCATTTCCTTCGAAGCGCCGCCGAACAGAAAGAAGCCGATTGATGATCGACCCCACATCCGCTGATGTCCATCCGGGTGCCGGAAATGAAAAGGCGTGGCTCAAGATACTCTCGAACTACCGCAAGCCGCGGATCGAGCGCAGCCTGTTCGAGCTCGCAGTGACCCTTGTGCCCTTTGTGCTGCTTTGGGCAGCCACCTGGGTCTCCTTGGTGTATGGCTATTGGTTCGGCCTGATCCTGGTTATCCCGGCAGCCGGTTTTCTGTTGCGGCTGTTCATGCTGCAGCATGATTGCGGTCACGGTTCACTTTTCGGCCGCCGCCGGTGGGACGACTGGACCGGACGGGCGATCGGCATCCTGACATTGACACCCTATGACTACTGGCGGCGCGCCCATGCCGAACACCACGCCTCTGCCGGCAATTTGGATGAACGTGGCGTGGGTGATATCACCACGCTCACCGTTGCCGAATACGCGGCGCTGTCGCCCCGCGGCAAACTGGCATACCGTCTCTATCGGCATCCATTGGTGATGTTCGGCATCGGCCCGGCCTTCCTGTTTCTCTTCAAACAAAGACTGCCCTTTGGAATGATGCGGGCCGGCGCCTTGCCCTGGGTTTCGACCATGGCAACCAACGCGGCCGTGGCGATCCTTGCCGCGATCCTGATCTGGGCGATCGGGATCGTGCCGTTTCTGATGGTTCATCTGCCGATTGTCCTGCTTGCCGGGTCCGCTGGCGTCTGGCTGTTTTATGTTCAGCACCAGTTCGAAGACACGCATTGGTCCAGACCCCCGGAATGGGACTTTCCCTATGCGGCCATGCACGGCGCTTCACATTACGACCTGCCGAGTCCGTTGCGCTGGATTACGGGAAACATCGGCATGCATCACATCCACCACCTGTCGAGCAAGGTTCCCTTTTATCGCTTGCCCGAGGTCCTTCGTGACCATCCGGAACTGGCTGGTCTCGGTCGCATCGGACTGCGTGACAGTCTGGGTTGCGTGAAGCTCATCCTGTGGGATGAAAATGCACAAAGACTTGTGACCCTGCGGGAGGCAAAAGCGCTTCTGTGACGGCGTCATAGACACGGGCTGCGCGCAAGAAGGCGTTCGGCTCCGTGTCGCCGGTCGAATGTGCGACGCAGGAAAAACATGTCCCAAAGAAAAATTCACAAACATTGTGCGGTGCAGCAACGTATGGTGCGACGATGCGTTGAGGATAGCGTATCGTCATCCTGTCGGATGCGAAAAGGATAAACCAATGCGATCGATGTCTGACACCCTGGCCCGGCTTGCGAATTTTCGGGCCATGAACCAGCCTGCAGAAGCTCCCTATCCCAATGGGGCTGATCTTCACCCGTTCGGCTCAAATCCGGGCATGCTGCAAGCCAAACTTCATATTCCCGCCCACCTGCCGGCGCAGTCGGGACTGGTGGTTGCTTTGCATGGCTGCACCCAATCCGCTGCCGCTTATGAAGATGGAAGCGGATGGTCCCGTCTTGCGGACGAATACGGGTTTGCGGTTCTTTATCCTCAGCAGACGAGACAGAACAATGCCAATACCTGTTTCAACTGGTTCGTGCCCGAGGATATCCGGCGCGGCGAGGGGGAGGCGCTTTCCATCCGCCAGATGATCGACGCGACGGTCGAGCACTATCAGATCGACCCGGCGCGCATTTACATTACGGGCCTTTCGGCTGGTGGCGCCATGGCGAACGTGATGCTGGCGACCTATCCCGAGGTGTTTGCGGGCGGCGCCATCCTTGCAGGGCTTCCTTATGGCTGCGCGGGCAGGGTGCCGCAGGCTTTCGACCTGATGCGCGGTCGCGGAATTCCCGATGCGACACAACTCCAGGCAAGGCTTCGCCGGGCATCCGACTTTGCAGGGCCCTGGCCGTCGATCTCGGTTTTCCACGGGACCAGCGATGCCACGGTGGCGCCGGTGAACGGCAAGTCCATTATTGCGCAGTGGCAGGCCGTGCATGGGCTGGACAACGCGGCCGGTCGCACGGAAACGGACGACAGGCATACCCGGACGACTTGGCAGGATGCCGATGGCACTGTCCTCCTCGAATATATTGAAATCGAAGGTATGGGACATGGAGCGCCGATCGACGGCGGCGATGGTTATAGCAGACCGGCTCCCTACATGCTGGATGTGGGTTTTTCCTCCACGCTGCATGCCGCTCGCGGCTGGGGTTTGATCCCGTCCTTCGAAAAGAAAACATCGAAGTCGAAATCTGCCGGCGTCGGCAGGCGTTCGGCGCCATTCATCGCAAACGGTCCGCTCACAGATGCAGGCGGCATTCAAAAGATCATCGAAGACGCCTTACGGTCTGCAGGCCTGATGAAGTGACGCTTTGTTTTGTCACTTTTGACGCGTATCCGCTGTCCGATCGTCCTTGAGAAGACTACCGAGGGTCTTGAAGCCTCGGCAATGAGCAGAATTGAACGCCGAATGCGGCACGCCGTACAATTTATGGTCGAAAACGACATTTATCGAAAACTTTTCATTGCTTTTGTGAACACGTTCCGATATAGATAACTTCATCGATCTTTTGCTTGCCGAGCTTTGTCTACCGCGCGATTGGCACCGCGCTTTAAGCGAACTTCCCTTTCAAAAATTGTCGGTTTCCACCCGTGCAGCATCCGTTTCACGGTCCCTCACACTATGCTTTGAAAGGGTTCATCATGACCAATGGCACAGTAAAATGGTTTAATTCCACCAAGGGCTTCGGCTTTATCCAGCCCGACAACGGCGGCGCTGACGCCTTCGTTCACATCTCTGCCGTCGAGCGCGCCGGAATGCGCGATCTTGTCGAAGGTCAGAAGATCGGCTTCGAGCTGGAGCGCGACCACAAGTCCGGCAAAATGTCGGCCACCAACCTGCAGGCCGCATAAACGGTTATCCGCTTCCCGGTGACCACGGATGTACTGGCACTGCCGGAAGCGATTTCATCAAAGGCCGGGCAAATTGCCTGGCCTTTTCCATTTCGGTCGGCACTCAATGTCGCCACTGAATAAGGTCAGGTCCAATGACACAAACACACAGCAAATCCCGCCAGCAGGCGGAGATCGCATTCGGTCATGTTCAGACGCAGTTCTTTTCGAAGAATAGCGCGCTGACGGAACTGGAATCCATCGCACAGGCCAGGGATGCCAAAACCCTGCGGCTGCGCGAGGCACGTCTTGCCAAGGAACAGGCCGACAGCCTGTCCGCGCCATCCAAACTCACGCCCAAGCGCGCCAAGACGCGCTGATTTCCTGGGCACCATTGCTGGGATTAGAATGAAAAACGCCAGAAATAACGAAATCGTTGACCGCCGCACCGCATCCGCCGACGCCAAGGCCGCCTTGCTCGAAGCCTATCGGGCGGCAAAGACGGCCGCAGACCCTGATAGAATGGCGCGGCAGGCCGAACGTACAGCCATTGCGACAGCTCGCGAAGAGCGACGCATTGAACGCGAGCGCGTGAAGCTCGAAGACCAGAAGCGGATGGAAGCGGACGCCGCGGAGCGTCAGGCAGCCGCTGAGGCAGCAGGCCTCGCCGAACAAGCACGGATCATCGAAGACGAAGAGGCACGCAAGGCCGAACGTGACCGGCGCTACGCCAACCGCAAGGCAAGGAAAGCCTGATCAACGATATCGGGAGGGGCGGCACTTGCGGGAGCGTATCGCCCATCCTCATGTCCCTCCGGGGCGGCTTCCAACTCCGGGCGCTGGCCATGCAGACCTGGGCTTTTCCGGCTTAACAGCGCCTGCGTGCCATCAACGGGACACTGAACGGCCCAGCCCTTGCCGGTCTGCCGCCCCAATCCGCTATTGCGCGACGAGCCGTCGCCATGTCCGTCCGGGTCTTTCTTCTGTCTTCCGCTCGTCCAGGGACAAGAGGGAAGGGGGGAAGTCACGCGCCGTGCGGGATCACATCCGATAATGTTTTCAATTATTTAGATATTTGATTTCGGTGTGGCGGCGTCTGTGGTGCTGAACGCAACGCCGACACCGGGCATGGGAAAACCGATGTCAAGGAACGAAAATGTGATTGTTGCTCATTTACTACATAAGCGGATTATGAAGGATAGAACCGATTGTAATTGACTATCACTTATTGCGCGCCGAGCGGGTCATCTGTCATTAGGAGGGGGCGCAAGCAGGCGGATGGGATTCGAAAGTTTCTCAAGCTTGCGTCGTAAAACAGTATGACTGGAGGTCATTATGAACATCAAGAGCCTTCTTCTCGGCTCCGCTGCGGCCCTCGCAGCAGTATCCGGCGCTCAGGCTGCCGACGCCATCGTTGCCGCTGAGCCGGAGCCGATGGAATACGTTCGCGTGTGCGATGCTTTCGGCGCGGGTTACTTCTACATCCCAGGCACCGAAACCTGCCTCAAGATCAGCGGTTACGTCCGCTTCCAGGTTGACGCGGACGAGCGTGACTCGCAGCCGAACTGGAATGCCCGTACGCGCGGTCTGGTCACCTTCGCTTCGAAGTCCGACACCGAATACGGTCCGCTCGGCGGCACCATCACGGTTCGTGCTTGGGCTGACGATTCCAGCAACAGCACGAACGCCAATGACGGGTTGATCGAACTCGACGAAGCCTTCCTGACGCTTGGCGGCTTCCGCGCTGGTTACGGCTACAACTACTGGGACTTGGGCATCGTTGGTGAAACCGACGAACTCGGCTCGAACCGTATCAATCAGATCGGTTACGAGTTCACGGCTGGCGCCTTCAAGGCCGGCATCTTCGTGGACGAACTGAACAGCCCCACCTTCACCAACAACGACACGCTCGGCGTTGAAGGCCAGATCTCCGGCGCATTCGGACCGGTCAAGGCTGCCCTTCTCGGCGGTTACGACGTCGACCGCGAAGAGGGTGCTGTTCGTGGAATCCTGAGCGCCGGTATCGGCCCGGGCACTCTCGAAGGTGCAGTTGTCTATTCGTCCGGCACCAACGCTTATTACTCGGCTTCCGAGTGGGCCTACGCCGTTGCTTACGAAGCTGCGATCACCGACAAGTTCAAGGTTACTCCCGGCTTCCAGTACTGGGACAACATTGCCTGGAACAGCAGCCTCGACGGCTGGAAGGCCGGCGTAACGCTCGATTACGCAATCACCAAGGGCTTTGCTGCAAAGGTATCCGTTCAGTACACCGAGCGTGACGATGTGAACACCGGCGACGGTTACACCTCCGGCTTCTTCCGTCTGCAGCGTTCGTTCTAATCCATTCAGGATTGACGGAGAAAGCCCAGCTGTGCTGGGCTTTTTTCGTTTTAAAATAATAGGTTGAGAAGCAAAACAATTAGTGACGATCAAAAAAAATCTTCACTTCACGCTTTTTTTCCACGACAAAAGGGGCTCGGTGGGCTAAAGGTGACATGTAGTTATATGTTTGCTCTGATCCACCCCGAACCCTCGGGAGAGCCATAGAACTCCAGTCAAGGTTCTCGTCGACAGCGAGATCCGAAATCTCCTCGGTCCCGCCGGGGAGATTTTTTTATCAGCGGGCGTAACAGCGCGGCGACCGTTACTGCGCCATATGCGATCATCAGCAAGACATCTTTGCCTCGGCACCGACGGATGCGGAAGTTCCATAATGTGTATTATCCCGCGAAACACGCAATGACCCCGTCAGTCTAGCTTCAACCGTGAATCCGCCCGGAACGAGCGCAGATCGTTGAGAGCGCTGATCGAACGACCGTCATCGATGGCGGCGAGATCGAGGATAACCGCATTGGCAATGGTCATCGGCACAACGAGCGATTGGGACTGGCCCGGTTCACCGCGTGAAATCGAGATGTGATGGTCCGGCGCCGGATCGATCCGGGCTGCGTGCAGGTCCGTCAATGCCAGGGTCACAGCACCACGTTCTGCAGCAATCCGGCGAACCTCGTGCACAAGCGGTGCGATGCGGCGGAAGGACAAAAGCCAGAGCACGTCACCCTTGGAAAGTGACCAGAGCAGTTCCGGCAACTGGTCGATCTGCCCGGCGAGGTTGATGGCGTTATATCCGGAGCGCACCAATCGAAGCGCGATCAGCGCGGAAAGCGCCGACGAATGCCCGCGCCCGAAGACTAAAATCCGCCGACTGTCGCGCAGGCGTTCCGAAAACGAACGTATATCGCTGTCCGCGACGGTGTTTCGCACATTGTTCAGCGCGGCGATCTCGCTATCGAGGACCGAAGCGAGCAGACCGCCCTCCTCTGCCCTCACCAGGCGTGCGGCCATTCGGGCGGCAGAGCTTTCGAAATCGCCACCACCTTCCATCAGGTTCGCCTGCAGGAAACTGCGAAACTCCGGATAACCCTTGAAGCCCAGCCGCCGGGCAAGCCTGACCGCCGACGCCGGGTGCACACCGGCGCGGAAGGAAACATCCTTGCCGTTTTCCATCGCGGCCCGGATCGGATCCCGCACCAGAACATCCAGGAGCCGCGTATCGGCATCCGTCAGGCGGGTGGAATGGCGGCTGATCAGATCGCCGAGCGCCGGGGGAAACGGATCCTGTTTATCCATTATTCTTCCGTGTTGAAAATGCTGTGCACATTCCGTTCGAGATCAACCCGCTCGCCACTGTCGTTATCAAAGAACAGCGTCCGGTCAAGGTCGTAGGAGATCCACAACGGATCAGCAGCCAGCATCCTCTCGCGTCGTGGTGTCGTCACCGTCAGCCGTCCTGCGGGGCTGTCGCAATGCAACAGCAGATCCGAACCCGTCATCTCCGACAGGACAATGCGGGCTTCAAGCGCCGGGCGGGCCGGTCTTTCCGTATGGACCGTCAGGATATCCGGGCGAAGCCCCGCCGTGAGGCCTTGCATGCCCTGCCAGCCCGGCAGCCGGTCGGCGGCGATGAAATTGATTGGCGGCACGCCGAGAAAACTCGCGACGAAACGGTTCTGCGGACGATCGTAAATGGCCTCTGGGCGATCAAACTGCTGCAGATGACCGTCTTTCATCACCGCAACGCGGTCGGCAAGCGACAGGGCCTCCGTCTGATCGTGGGTCACGTACACGATCGTTGCGCCCAGTTGGCGATGCAGTTCCTTGATTTCGGTGCGCATGGCCACCCGCAACGCATTGTCCAGATTCGACAGCGGTTCGTCCATCAGGAAGGTCGAGGTGTTGCGCGCCATGGCGCGCCCCATGGCGACACGCTGGCGTTGGCCACCGGAAAGCGCAGCCGGCTTGCGTTCCAGGTAGGCGTCGAGCTGTAACATGTGCGCCACCTCCTCTGCCCGGCGGTTGCGCTCGGCCCGCGGCATACCGCGCAATTCCAGACCGAAGGCGATGTTTTCGCGCACGCTCATGTGCGGATAAAGCGCATAGTTCTGGAAGATCATCGCGATGTCGCGGTCCTGCGGGGCCAAATCATTGGCGCGTTTGCCGGCAATCTCGATCTCGCCCGCATCGGCACGCTCAAGCCCGGCGATCAGCCGCAGCAAAGTGGATTTGCCGCAGCCGGAAGGGCCAACGATGACGATGAATTCACCGGGATGAAACTCCATCGAGACATCGTGCAGAACCGTCGGGCCGCCAGGATAGGTCTTGCGTATATTGCGAAGAACAATGCCGCTCATGCTGCGACCTCCCCGTGAGAAAAGGCGGTGCGCAGCGCCATCGCCAAGGTCGGCCGATCCGTGGTGAACACCTTGACGTCAAGCGTCAGCGCCTTGTTGATCTGTGCTGGCGTATGCGCGGCCCAGCAGCCGAAATCGATCCCGGCAGCGCGTATGATCGCGGCAAGTTCCGCATCTGCGGTGTCGATATTGACGCCAATTTCAGGAATGCCTTGCGCCTGGCACAGGTCGATCACCCCGTGCACGCCGACCTGACGCAAGACGGGCGGACTGACCAGCCAGAGCCGTGGCCGGCCCGTTGCCGCAGCCAGTTCCTCCAGCGACGACAGAAGGAAGGAGGAAAAGGTTGTGCGTTCCAACATGCCGTGTTTGCGCAGCAGATCGACAACCTGCGGCACGAAGCCCGCATAGGGCCTGGCGTCGACGCCCGGCTTGATCTCGCAACGAAAATCGACACTGCTCGTGGCATAGAGCCCGCAGAGTTCGTCGAGCGTGAGCGGATGGCCGCCGGCACTGTAATTGATGGTGGCGGCCTTTACCTCCGCAAGCGTCAGGCCGGCGATCGCGCCGCAACGGTCGGTCGTCCCTTCCAGCGTCGGGTCGTGATGGACGACAATCGCGCCGTCTGATGTCGGGTGAACGTCGAATTCCACCTCATCCAGGGGCATGGCGGCTGTGGCCGCAAATCCGCGTGGTGTACTGTCGCCATATTCGAGGGTGCCGCCGCGATGGGATGCAATGCGTGTCATGCGTCTGTTCTTCCCCATTTCGTTATCTGACTGAATCATTTGACGGCGCCCATGGTGATGCCGCGCACAAGGTGGCGCTCGACGAGCAGAAAGCCGATGAGCACAGGCAGGATGGTGATGGTGGAGGCGGCCATGACCAGCGGCCAGTCCACAAGCCCCTCCCCCGGATTGATCTTGTAGAGCCGCGCCAGGCCGATTTGCAGCGTGTAGAGATCCTGCTTGCCGACGGCGACGAGCGGCCAGATGTAGTTGTTCCACTCGGTGATGAAGATGTAGAGCGCCATGGAGGCAATGGCCGGACGGGAAAGCGGCACGATGATGCGCCACAGCACGGTGAGCGGCGTTGCGCCATCCATATAGGCCGCCTCGTCCAACGCCTTCGGGATGCCGCGGATGTATTGCCGCAAGAAGAAGGCAGCAAAACCGTTGGAAATCGCCGGCAGGATCAGCCCCGCATAGGTATCAAGCAATCCGGCCTTGGCGAGTGTCAGGTAATTGGGAATGAGGCTGATATGGCTCGGAATCATCAGGGTCGCGACGGTTGCGCCGAACATCAGATCGCCGCCGCGAAAAGTGAAACGGGCAAAAGCGAAGGCGGCGAGCGTCGCCACGGTAATGCCGAGAACGGTGACAAGGCCGGAGACGATCAGGCTGTTGACGAGATAGCGGGCGAAATTGAACTCGCCGACGGCACGGCCGTAATTGTCCAGCGTGAAGACAAGTTTGCCGGTGTAGAAGGCATCAGCCGTCTGGAACGACATCCACACCGAATAAAGCACCGGCGAGAGGAAGAGCAGGCCGGCGGCCACCGATAGCGTCGTCAGAATGGGGTTTTCAGGCTTCATAATGCACCTTGCTGCCGATGATGCGCGACTTCAGGATGGCGAGCGTCACCAGAAGGACGAAAAGAATGACGGCGAGTGCCGAGCCACGCCCGATATCGAACAGCACAAAACCGATCTCATAGAGCAGGTTCACCAGCATATCGGTGGCGCCTGCCGGTCCGCCTCTGGTCATAACATTGACGATGGTGAAGACCTGGAACGCCTCGATTACTGAGATGACCAGCAGGAAATAGGTGGTGGGCATGACCAGCGGCATCGTCACGCGGCGAAAGACGTGGAAACGTCTCCCGCCATCGACGGCGGCGGCATCGTAGAGTTCCTGCGGGATCGCCTGCAGGCCGGCAATATAGATGACGATGTCATAACCAAGCTGCCGCCAGGTGTTGACGATAATCAGCACCCAGAGCGCCAGATGTGGATCCTGCAACCATTGCGGTCGACCGAGGCCAAGCCCGCTGAGGATGGCGTTCATCATGCCGTAATCGGTGGCGAAGACCCAGGAGAACACCACAGCGATCGAGACCGTGGATGTGACAGACGGCAGGAACAAAGCACCGCGCAAAAGGCGGGAGGGCAGTGTTTCGCGCACCAGGCGGCTGGCGATCGCAAGAGCAGCCCCCAGCCGGAGCGGGACCGAAAGTACCGCAAAGACGGTGGTCACCCACAACGAATTCCAGAATTCGGATGAGGCGAACAATTCCTCGTAATTGCGCAGGCCAACGAAAGGCATGTCCGGCGTGAGGAAATTCCACTGGCGCACGCTGAGGTTCAGGCTCGCGACAATCGGAACATAGGTAAACACCGCGATGAAGATCATCAGCGGCGCGACAAAGAGATAAGGCGTCAATTTCCGGAGCATTGTGAAGACCTGCGCCGGCCGGACCCAGTCCGACCGGCGCGCTTGAGGAAGGAGAGATCAGTTTCCGGCGCGCTGGCTTTCCTTGCGCGTCTGTTCGGCAAAGTCCTTCAGCGCTTCGTCCGCCTTGCGCTGGCCAAGGGCAATCGACTGCCACACCTTGTATTCGTTCGAGCGCATCCAGGTGACGAAGGTGGAACGGGCACGGCCATGGGCATAAGGCAGCGAATTGATCGCCATGTCGATGCCCGGCTGGCTTTCCAGCGCCTTCACGGCAACCGGAAGGGCAGCACTCTTCTTGTTGATCGGCAGATAACCGGTCGCGGCAAACCAGGCGGCATTGGCCTCCGGTGAAGCGGCATAACTGATGAACTTGTAAGCGGCATCCTGAACTGCCTTCGGCGAAGAAGCCATGATGCCGATGCCGGCGCCACCGATCGGAACCGAGCAGACCTTGTTGCAGGGCATGGGCCGCACGACCAGATTGTCTCCCAGCGTCTTTTTCCGGCCGCCATAGCTGCCGATCGAATCCATGTCGATGCCCACCTTGCCGGCCAGGAAGGCGGCATTGCCCTTGTCCTCGTCGGTCACGCCATCAGCTGAGGCAACCTTGTGTTCGCTGACCAGAGAGCCCATCCACTGATAGGCTTCGATCGTGTTCGGTTTGTCGAGCAGGATCTCGTTGGTCTTCGGATTGATCAACTCGCTGTCGTTGGACATGACGAGACCCCAGCGGGCGAACTGGCCAGGGGCTCCGATCCCGGAAATGCCTTCCGAACCAAGCTTTGCCTGGATCGTTTTCGCCGCGGCCAGAACCTCGTCGAACGTCTTCAGCGGGAGATCGGCGGACAGGCCGGCGCGGGCCAGGATGTCCTTGTTGAAATAAAGGACCGGGGTCGAGGAGTTGAACGGCACGACATAATTCTTGCCGTTGATCACGCCGATTTCGCGCGCGAAATCGTACAGATCGTTCTTCAGCGGATCCGCATCGACGTAAGGCGTGAGGTCGGTCAGGACTTTGTTGTTGGCAAAGAGACCGTAGCGGGTAATCTCCAGGATGACCGCATCCGGCGCACGATTGGCCGGAATGGCAGCCTGCAGCTTGGCGACAAGATCGTTGTAATTGCCAACGAATTCCGGCTCGACGTCGATGTCGGGATTGGCTGCTTCGAAATTGGCGATGATCTTGTTCAGCGCTTCGCCGTTGGTTTTGCTGAACGTATGCCAGAACTTCACGGTCGTGGCAGCTTCAGCCGATCCGATCGTGGCGAATAGGGCGAGCATGCTGGATGCAACGAGGGAATGCAATTTGCGTGTCATTTCTCTCTCCAATGCAAAAGAAATTGCAATGAGAGCGAATTAGCAACCATACAAGACACTTGCATGAAGCCCGGATGAAGACTTGATGACGCAAGCCTCCGCCCCATGCGCTTACCGGCCCTTGATGCTTTTCCGTGCAGCGGCAAAGCATCATCTATCAACAGGTGTCATCAGATCAGCTCTGGACAGGGCGGCGCAAACTTTCTAGGAGGTGTAATTATATAACATACGGCAGGAGACGACATGATCAGGACGCCAACCATTCTGGCTGCGCTTGCGCTAGCCATCTCTCTCTCAGGGCCTGCAAAATCCGCTGGTGACGGTGTCGTGGACATCGTCGCGCCATTCGAGATCAAGGGTATGGACCCCACGACGTCAGGTGATGTCTTCCTGCGCATGGGTATAGTGGAGACACTGGTGGAGGCCGACGCCGAAGGTCGCCCGATTCCCGCTCTCGCAAAAGCCTGGAGCCTGTCCGAAGATGGCAAGCTGTGGACCTTCGAGCTGCAGCCGAACGCCAGGTTCCACGATGGCGCGCCAGTCGATGCCAAGGCGGTTGCCAACGCCCTGGAGATTGCACGTGGCAAACCGGGCCTGCTCAGCAAAACACCCATCCAGTCCATTGATGCGGTCGGCGACAAACAATTGACGATCAGGCTGACGGCGCCCTTCGCTCCCTTGCTCGCCTTCCTGGCCGAGAGCCGTGCACAGGTTCTGGCGCCCTCCGCCTATACCGGTTCCGACGTCAAGGCGATCATTGGCAGCGGTCCATTCAAGCTCACCGGCTTTGCACCGCCGCAGAGCCTGACCGTTGAACGCAATCCCGATTATTGGGGCGCGAAGCCGCAGATCGAAAAGGCGACCTACCTTTCCGTCAGCCGCGCCGAAACGCGGGCTCTGATGGCAGAAAGCGGCGATGCCGACTACGTCTTCAACCTCGATCCGGCAAGCCGCACCCGGCTTTCCAAGAGCAACAAGGTGAAGGTCCTCTCGGTCTCCATCCCGCGCAGTGTAATGCTGAAGGTGAATGCCGGCCGCGATGTCCTTGCTGACCGCAAGGCGCGTGAGGCGCTCAGTCTGGCAATCGACCGTGAGGGCCTGGCCGTGGCGGTGCTCCGGTATCCGGCGGCCGCAACGCAGCTCTTTCCGCCGAGCCTCGGCATCTGGCATGACAAGGATCTTCCGCCCCTGGCCTACGAGCCGGAAAAAGCCAAGGCACTGCTGGCCGAGCTTGGCTGGACGCCGGGCGCCGATGGAATCCTGCAAAAAGACGGCAAACCTTTTGCCCTGACGCTCACCACCTATCCGGACCGTCCGGAACTGCCTTTGATCGCCGCCGTACTGCAGGACCAGATGGCCGAGATCGGGGTTTCTTTGACCATCAACTCCACCAATTCGAGCGAAATCCCGGCCAAACATCAGGACGGCAGTCTCGACCTCGGTCTCATGGCCCGCAACTTCGCACTCGTGCCCGACCCGATCGGCACCATGCTGACGGATTACGGTCCGAAGGGTGGGGACTGGGGCGCGATGAACTGGTCCAATCCGGACTTTGACGCGGCTCTCTCCAAGCTGACGCGTATTGCCGATGCCGCTGAGGGCGCAGAATTGCGGCGGGAAGCCGTCGCCGCCATTCAAAACGACCTCCCGGTCATCCCGATTGCCTGGTACCAGCAGACAGTTGCCATTTCTCCGAAACTGGAAGGCGCGGGCATCGATCCCTACGAGCGTTCCTTCGGGCTCGACAAAATGCGGTGGGCTGAATGATCCGTCTCCTGTTCGGCAGGCTGGTCCAGGCGGCACTCGTTGCCCTGATGGTCGGTCTCCTGACCTTCGTGATGACGCGGTTCCTGCCTGGGGATCTGGCATACCGCATCGCGGCAGGCCGTTACGGTTATGACATCGTCGACAGTGCGGCCGCGGCGAAGGTGGCGGCCGAACTGTCGATCAACCAGCCGGCGCTCGTGGCGCTTGGCCAGTGGATGTTCGACCTCGTGCGTTTCGAATTCGGCACCTCGCTGATCTCCGGACAGCCGGTATGGGAAGAGGTGTCGACCCAACTGGGCCACACACTGAAACTGGCGGCGGTTGCGATCCTTCTGTCGCTGCTGATCGGACCGCCGCTTGGTATTCTTGCAGGTCTGCGGCCAGGCGGGCTGCTCGATCGCAGCCTCATCCTGATCTCCACGGGGATGCGGGCGCTGCCGCAATTCGTGGTCGGGCTTGGCATCATCATCATTTTCAGCCTGACACTGGGTCTGTTCCCGGTCGCGGGCCACGATCACCCAGGACATCTGGTCCTCCCCGCCCTCACGCTGGCTCTTGGGTTGGCGGCCGTGTCCAACCGGGTGGCGCGCGACGCCATGCGTTCGGTGTCCGAAACCGCCTTCTACACCTTCGGCCGAACAAAGGGCCTGAGCGAATGGGAGGTCTTCCGGGGCCACGGGCTTCGCAACGTCGCCGTGCCGATCATCACCTATCTCGGCGTTCAGTTCGTGTACCTGATCGAAGGCGTGGTCGTGGTCGAAACCTTGTTTGCATGGCCTGGCATCGGCCATGCCCTCGTCCACGCGATCTTCGGCCGCGACGTGCCGATGATCCAGGGCGCGGCCTTCATCATGGGTTTGTTGTTCGTTGCCCTCAATGCGCTCGTTGATGCCCTGTGCCACCTGATTGATCCGAGAGAACGCCGTACATGACTTCCCCGGAATATGCATTGCCGCGCGCAACCGGTTTCCCGGTCCGCAGGGCGGCAGGCCTTGCCATCCTTGGCGGGCTCGTCCTTTTTGCCTTCCTGCCGCTTCTGTTCGGTGGACCGGATCCGTTGAAGCAGAGTCTGAGGTTATCCTTGCAGGGGCCGAGTACTGCTGACTGGTTTGGTTACGATCACCTGGGTCGCTCGATGCAGGCCAGGCTTTCGGCCGCTCTGCGCCTCTCCCTCGGGCTTGCCCTTCTCTCCGTGGTGACGGCGATGGTGCCGGGGGTCCTGCTGGGTGTTGCGGCTGCGTGGCGCGGCGGGATCATCGACCGCTTCATCGGCGGAATTTCCGAAGCATTCCTGGCGCTTCCAGGCCTGCTGCTGGTGCTGATGTTGACTGCGATCGTGCCGGACAACCCCTTGATGCTTTACCTCGGCATATCGCTCGTTCTCTGGGTGGAATATTTCCGCCTGACCAGGGCACTCTCCAAACCGCTGCTGCTTTCGCCATCGGTCGAGGCCTCGAGGCTTCTTGGTTTTGGTCCCTGGACCATTCTGCGGCGTCACCTTTGGCCGGAACTTGCGCCGATGCTTGTGACGGTAGGGTCTTATGGGGCGGCATCCGCGATCATGGCAATCGCAGCGCTCGGTTTCGTCAGCGTCGGCGTGCGCCCGCCAACACCGGAACTCGGTGCCATGATGATTGAACTCCTGCCCTATTACGAGGAAGCACCCCATGCGCTGCTGCAGCCGATCCTCGTCATCTTCCTGATGGTTCTCGCCCTGCAGCTGATTGGCGCGAAGGAAAAGCCATGAACACTGTCCTGAAGGTCACCGACGCTGCCGTTTTCGCCGGCAATAAGCAACTGGTTGAGCCAACCTCGTTCGAGCTGGCACAGGGCCGCGTGCTCACCATCGTCGGCGAGACGGGCTCGGGGAAAAGCTTGCTCGCACAGGCGGTCGCGGGGCTTCTGCCGGACGGGCTTTCAGCAACGGGCGTGGCCAATCTCAACGGCACGCACTTCGATCTGGCAAAACCGGCCTCGCTGCGCCCCCTCTGGGGACGGACCCTCGGAATTCTGCCGCAGGAACCGTGGCTGGCACTCGATCCGACCATGCGCGCCCTCGATCAGGTGGCCGAGGGGCATCGGCTTGTGCGTCATCTTGAACGGGCGGCCGCCCTGGATGAGGCCCGTCGTGACCTGAAGGCGCTGGGCGTGGAGGATGCCGAAGGAAAGCTTCCCGACCAGCTGTCCGGAGGGATGGCACAACGGGTCGCCTTTGCCGCAGCCCGTGCCGGCGGAGCGCGCATCGTGATTGCCGACGAACCGACGAAGGGGCTCGACGTCGCCCGCCGCGACGACGTGATCGCGTTGCTGATGAAGGAAGTCGAGGCAGGCGGCTCGGTGCTCGTCATCACCCACGATCTTGCGCTGGCAAGACAGATGGGCGGCGAGATCGCCGTCGTCCTGCAGGGTCAGGTCATCGAAAAGGGCGAGACTGAGGCCGTCCTCTCGAACCCGTCGCACGACTACACGAAGCGGCTGATTGCGGCCGATCCCGCCAACTGGACGGCGATGGCAAGACAAGGCCTGCAAAGTGAGCCCATTCTGGTTGCCGACGCTCTGTCGAAGACCCGTGGCGGCAAGCTGCTGTTCTCCGGCCAGAACCTCAAGATCCACCGGGGCGAGATCATCGGCGTCAGCGGGCCGAGTGGTTCGGGTAAAAGCTCTCTCGGCGATATCCTGCTCGGTTTGATCAAACCGGATGACGGCGTGATTGCGCGGTTGCCCGGCGCTGCCCGGCATCGCTTCCAGAAGATCTACCAGGACCCGCCCTCCTCGTTTCCCGCCAGGATCACGATCGGGCAGAACCTCGACGACCTGATCCGCCTTCATGGGCTGGACAGGCGGATCCTATCGGCGCTTCTCAAGCGATTGCGCTTGTCTGAAGACCTCCTCCAACGGCGCCCGTCGGACGTGTCCGGTGGCGAACTCCAGCGTTTGTCCATTGCCCGCGCCATGCTTCTGGAGCCTGTCTTCCTGTTTGCTGATGAACCGACGTCCAGGCTCGACCCGATCACGCAGCAGGAAACGGTGGATCTGCTGGTCGAGCTTGCCCGCGAGCGCGACTGCGCAATCCTGCTCACGAGCCATGACAAGGCCTTGATCGACAAAACATGTGACAAGGTCATCGACATCGCTGCGGCATGAGACAAAAGCGGCGCAGGCGGATGGCCGCCAGGTTGTGCGCAACCTGGCGGACGTCGATGGTTCGCCATTCTTTGCCCCCCATCGCTCTGCCCACAGTTTCAACGACTTGCGGCCCGCGCGGTTCGTTCAGATCGGGTAGTCCAGATCGCCATCCTGAACGGTGATCCAGCGGAGTTCGGTGAATTCCGCAATACCCCAGGCCCCGCCGAAGCGACCGTATCCAGAGGCCTTCACGCCGCCAAACGGCATTTGCGCCTCGTCGTGCACCGTGGGGCCGTTGATGTGGCATATGCCGGCTTCGACCCGTTTTGCCACCCGCATGGCGCGCGCGACGTCGCGGCCGAAGACCGAGGACGCGAGGCCGAATTCGCTTTCATTGGCGATCCGCAGGGCCTCATCGATCGATTCCGCCCGGATGATGGCAGAGACCGGTCCGAAGCTTTCTTCCTGGTAGAGACGCATTTCGGGCGTCACGTGATCCAGCGCCGCGGCATTCATCAGGGTTCGGGTCCCACCGCCTGCGATCAGGGTTGCGCCCTTCGCAATGGCATCGGCGACGAGATCGTTCACCCGATCTGCCGCAGCCTGGTTCACGAGGCAGCCGAGCGGCGCGGTACCCTGTCTCGGATCGCCCGCGACAAGCGTCGCAACCTTGCCCGCATAGGCCGCCGCAAAGGCATCGCCAATGGAGCCGACCGTGATGATCCGCTCCGTCGACATGCAGATCTGGCCCTGGTTCATGTAGGCGCCGAAACTGGCCGCTGCGACCGCCTTGTCGATGTCGGCATCGTCCAGCACGATCATCGGCGCTTTTCCCCCAAGCTCCAGCACGGCCGGCTTCAGGTGACGTCCTGCCAGTTCTCCGATGACGCGGCCGACCCGCGTCGACCCGGTGAAGTTGATCCGCCGGATGGCCGGATTGCGGATCAGCGCCTCCACCAGACAGGGTGCATCATCGGGGTGGTTGGAGATGGCATTGAGAACACCGGGTGGAAAGCCGGCTGCCGCCACCGCTTCCACAACGAGGGAATGGGTGCGCGGGCAAAGCTCCGAGGTTTTCATGACGACGGTATTGCCACAGGCGAGCGGCGTGGCGATCGATCGCACGCCCAGAATGACCGGAGCATTCCATGGCGCCATGGCAAGGACGACACCTGCCGGCTGTCGCATCGCATAGGCGGTCGATCCAGGACGGTTCGAGGGAATGATCTCTCCCCTGATCTGCGTGGTCAGCGCCGACGCCTCGATCAGCATGTCGCAGGCCAGGCTGATGTTGAACTGCGCCCATGCCTTCGTCGCCCCGATCTCCTGCGTCATCGCATCGATGATGTCGTCGGCACGGCTCTTGAGATTGGCCGCAGCCGCCAGAAGCGCGTTGCGTCGGATGCCGGGTCCACTGTCCGACCAGTCTGGAAAGGCCTGCGCTGCAGCATCGACGGCGCGGTGCGTGTCTTCAAGCGACGCGGCGGCGGCGACGGTGACCACCTCTCCCGTCACCGGATTGGCACGTGTGAACGTACGTCCGCCTTCCGCCGAGTGTTTTCGCCCGCCAATAAAGAGGTTCACGGCGTCCATCGGCCTATTTCACGCTCGCATTGCCGTTCATGCGGCCGATCCTCCCAGGAAGGCGTTGACGACGGCCGGATCGTTGCGCAGATCGGAAGCGGTACCGCTTCCTGTCACCCGGCCGGCCTCGAGCAGGTAGGCCCTGTCCGCTAGGGCAAGCGTCGCCCGCGCATTCTGCTCCACCAGCATGATCGTCAGGCCGTTGCCGCGGATCCGCGCCAGAGCGGCAAAGACCTCCTGCGTCACGATCGGCGCCAGGCCGAGGGATGGCTCGTCCAGCAGAAGGAGATCCGGATCCGACATCAGCGCCCGGCCGATGGCCACCATCTGCTGCTCGCCGCCGGACATGGTGCCGGCGATCTGATGCCGTCGCTCGGCAAGCTTTGGAAAGATGGCATGGACGAGCTCACGTCTTTGCCCTGTATTCCTCTTGTCCCGGGCCGGCAGGGAACCGAGCGTCAGGTTTTCCTCCACGGACAGGCGCGGAAAGATCCCGCGTCCTTCCGGCACCAGCGCAATGCCGGAGGCAACGAGCAGATGCTGCGGCAGCTGGCTCAATTCCTGGCCCCTGTAGAGCAGCGTGCCGGAAGCAGCCTGAACGCGCCGTCCGATCGCGTTGAGCAGCGAGGATTTTCCAGCCCCGTTGGCGCCCAGAATGGCCACCATCTCGCCTGTGTTCACCGTGACCGAAACATCGTCGAGGGCGAGATGCTTGCCGTAGCGGACCGAAAGATTGCGCACCTCAAGCATGTTCCACCTCCCCGAGATAGGCGGCGATCACATGACGATCCGAAAGCACGGCTTGCGTCGGTCCATCGGCAATCAGCGTGCCGGAATTCATCACCAGGCAGCGTGGGCACAGCGCACGCACGGCCTCCATGATGTGTTCGACCATGATGATGGTGATGCCGGTGGTCGACAGGCTCTGGATCAACGCGATGCCATCGCGAAGCTCGGTGGGATTGAGTCCAGCGAGCCACTCGTCCAGCAACAGAAGCCTGGGCCGTGCCGCAAGCGCACGGGCAAGTTCCAGGCGCTTCTGATCGAGATAGGTGAGATCACCCGCCGTGGCGGACAGGCGGTCGGACAGCCCGACCTGTTCCAGTGCCTCGCGGGCCACCGAAACCACCGCCTCACCCCAGAGCCGGGCGGGACCGAAGGCGGCAGGCACCATGACGTTCTCAAGTAGCGTCAGTGACGGCAGGATTCGCACCAGCTGGAAGGTCCGGGCAATGCCCTGCCGGGCAATGATGTCCGCCCGCTGTCCCGTCATATCCTGCCCGTTCAGCACGAAGCGACCGGCGGTGGGGGCAAGCGCCCCGGAGATCAGATTGAGAAGCGTCGTCTTGCCGGATCCGTTTGGCCCCAGCAGGCCGAGGATCTCGCCGCCTGCCACGTCGAAGGACACGTCGTTGACCGCAACCAGCCCGCCAAAACTCTTCCGGGCGCGTGTAACGTGAAGCATGGTCATGCAGTGCCTCCCTTCAAGCGATTTCGGAATGCCTCGGCGCTGCTCAGCAAACCTTGCGGGAACAGGAAGACGACCGCAATGAACATCAAGCCGAGAATGACCGGATAGGTATCTGGGAAACTGACGGACAGCCATTCGAAGAGCAAAAACAGCGGCACGGCACCCATCAGAGGCCCCCAAAGGCGGTTTGCGCCGCCGAGAAGCGCCATGATCACGGTCAGGAAGCTCACCGTCGGGTTGAACACGAGGCTGGGCTCCACATAGGTCCAGCGCGGCGAGGCGATCGCCCCCGCGAGCGTGATGATCGTCGATGAAAGAGTGAAAGCAATGAGCTTGGTTCGGGAAAGGTCGATGCCGGAATGCGCCGCCACCATCTCGTCATCGCCAATCACCTTGAGGGCGAGACCCAGGCGATGACGCCCGATCCAGGCGCTGAGGCCGATGGTGAATACGGCGAGTGCGAGCATCTGCCAATAGATGCCGCGGGCCGTGACATCGAGGAAGATGTAGCGGCCAAGCGTGCCCGTAACATTGACTTCGTACCAGGTGATGAGCTGCCGGATCAGTTCGGCAAGCCCGAAGCTGAAGATGACGAAATAGATGCCGGCGAGCCTGAGCGTCGACAGTCCGACGATCAGGGCCAGCAGGAAACCGATAAGCCCGGCGCACAGCAGGACCAGCGGATAAGGAAGGCTTTCGTTCAGCACCGCGACCGTATAGGCGCCGGAGCCATAGAAGGCGACGGTGGCAAGCGACACATACCGCGTATGGCCGGAAAACAGCGCCCAGGCGGACGCGAGCGTGACGTAAGTGACAAGGCCGATCATCAGGCCCAGGCTGTAGTCCGAGAGATAGCCCGGAATAGCCGCAAGCAGGACGACGGTGACGACGGCAAGCGCGATCCTGCTCATGCGCGTCTCCCGAAGATGCCCTGCGGGCGCCAGAGCAGCACACCAAGGAAGATGGCGAAGGTGGCCGCGAGCGTCAGGCCGGGATCGATCATGGTGGCGACGAATGTCTCGACGAGGCCGAGCGCGAAACCGGCCACCAGAACCCCGGGCACATTGCCGACGCCGCCCATGATGACGATAACGAGCGCCTTCATCGTGAATACGACGCCGTCCGTCGCGGAAAAGGTCTGGTACATTGCCACGCTCGTTCCGCCGATGGCGGCAAGAGCAGAGCCAAGTGCGAAGGCCTGCCGCGCGACGCGGTTGACATCGATGCCGACCAGCGGTGCGGAGGACGGTGTCAGGGCAACAGCGCGCATGACGAGGCCCCAGCGGCTGCGGGAAATCGCCAAGGTGAGTGCGCCTCCGGCAATCACGCAGACGGCGAATGCCAGCAGCCGGTTCAGCGCAACTGTCACGCCGAACACGGAGATCCCCTGATCCAGATAGGCGATCGAGGTGAAGTTCGAGCCGAAGACCATCAACAGCAGGCCCTGGATGACGAAAAGCAGGCCGAAGGTGGCGAGGATCGAATCCACCTCCAGTCGGCTGCCGCCGCCGGACCGGGCAACGAGCGGGCGCATCATCACAGCGTAAAGAGCCCAGCCAATCGCATAACCCAAGGGGCCAACGAGAAGAATGGCGGCGAGAGGCGAGATGCCGGCGGCCTGGAACAGGAAGACGAGCACGAAGGCCGCCGCAAGCGTGATCTCGCCGTAAGCGAGGTTCATGATCCGGGCAATGCCGTACTGAATGGTCAGGCCAAGCGCCAGAAGCGCATAGGTGCCGCCAAGCACCAGGCCGAGAATGAGGGTTGTCATGGCGTGTCCTGGAGATGGACCCGTGCCGCAGCGGCCGGATCCGTCACGGGGTGCAGGCTTGATCCGCCACCGTCCCCTTGACGGGCCGGTGGCGGCGTTCAGGCAGAATTACCAAGTGGGTTTCGGAATGACCGCCGGGACCGCTCCGGTCTTGCCGGCGGGATCAAGTCCCTTGAAGGCATTGCCCTGCCACTGGCCGACCCACCACAGGTCGCGCAGCTGATTGTCCTTCAGCTTCACCGGGCCGATGATCGTATCGAAGCTGCTGGTCGAAAACTCGTTGGCGAGCTTGGCATGATCGAGGCCTACCCGTTGCACGGCCTGCTGCAGCATCTGCAGCGAGGCATAAGTGATCGCCGATGCCCAGCTGTCCGGCGGCGCGCCGGCGCTTGCCGTGTGGCGCTTAAAATAGTCCTGGATTGCCGGTGAGCTTGCATCGACCCCGCCAATCGACATCACGCCTTCGGCCTTGCCGTCAGACACCTTCGGAAAGATCGGGAAAGCCCCGCCGACACCGACGTAGAAGACCTTCGGATTGAAGCCGATCGACTGCGCTGTCTTCGTCATGCCGAAGGAATCCGGCGGATAAGAGAAGGCGACGAAACTGTCGGCGCCGCTCTTCTTCGCCTCGTTCATCAGTGCGGCGAAATCGGAGGTGCCAAGCGGATAGGTCTTGTCATAGGCAACCTCGAAACCGGCGTCCTTGAAGGCCGGACGGGCGCCCTTGACGAGATCGATGCCGAAGCCGTCGGCAACCGAGACCATCGCGATCTTGTTGTTGATCGTACCCGCGGCCTTTGCGGCCTTCAGGACATTGGCGAGACCAACGGCATAATCATGCCCGCCGCCGAGCATCCAGTAGCTGCGTTTCCAGCGTGCCGCAAACTCCGGCGCCTTGTCGGTCACCGAGGTCACCGCCAGCTGCGGATAACCGAACCGGTCCATCAGCGGCGCGATCGCGAGGTTCGGGCCGGTGCCCCATGGCGGCAGGATGAAATCCACCTTGTCCTGGCTCGCCAGGCGCTCGATGGCACGCACGAGATCCTCGTTGGACGACCGGTCGTCATATTCGACGACTTCGATCATCCGCTTCTTTCCGTCCGGCATGGTCAGCCCGCCGGCCTGGTTCACCTCTTTGACCCAGAGCTGATAGTTGGGAATGGTGGTAATGCCGGCGCCGGTCGCGTTGGCGCCGGTTTTTGCCACTGCATAGCCGATCTTGATCGGCGGCTCGGCTGCGACGGCAGCGCTCGATGCGAACGAAAACCCAATCGCCGTTGCGCAGGCCAAAGCCGTCATCGCCTTGCGACGTGTCATTCTTGTCATGATGTCCTCCCGTGGCCCGGCACATGAGCGGGCGTTCCGCAACGCGCAGGACCCTCCACAGTCGCTACTGGTTGCACCGTGACCCTATCAGGGTGACAAATGTTTGAAATGCACTCTTGCGATGAAAAATTGTACTTCTGTTTGCGTGAACATCCAATTTCTTGCAGAGTAGGGACATGTTCCGCACCCTGCCCCATCGAGAAACCCCGCTGCTCTACCTGACGGCAGCGCTTTCGCTGCAGCAGATCCGCAGCCCACTGACGCGTGTCGGCTATGCGGTGCCGGTCGGGCATGCGGCTCTCATCTTGGCACAGGCCGGCGGGATCGGCCTTGTCTCCCCCGACGACGGCGCTGAAGTCGCCGAAGTCCTCGGTGCACGGTTGATCTGGCTGCCACCCGGCGCGAGACACGAAATCAAGGCGCGTGCCGGAACGCGCGCGACACTGCTGTTCGTGCGGGACACGGTGATTGCCCATGCCCTGACCGCCGATGCCGTGGGCGGCGAGATCCGCCGCGCGCTGGAGCAACGCATTTCTCTGCCGCTCGATGATCCGAATCCCTTCCTGCAGATCGTCGACGGCTTGGCGCGCGAGCGGGTGGACAGACCGCCGGGCTCCGAACTGGCCCAGGAACTCTACATCACGCTGCTGCTTCTGCAGGTCTGGCGCCTATTGCGCATTGACATGAGCAATCATGGACGCGCGCCACAGGGCATCGCCGAACGTTTCGTGGCGCTGGCTCACCATCACATGCGCGATCACTGGCCGATCGCCCGTTATGCCTCCACCTTGCAGGTGAGCCGCGAGCGACTGGGTTCGGCCGTCCAGCGGTCGACCGGGCTTTCGCCGCAGGCCTATCTGCATCAGGTGCTCATTCGCGAGGCGTGCGAACTTCTGACGAACACCGGCATGACCGTTGGCCAGATCGCCTTCCGGCTCGGATTTGCGGATGCGGGGTATTTCAACCGCTTCTTCCGGGCGAGGACCGGTCAGACCCCGGGGCGCTACCGCCGACGCTTCCTGCAACGCCAGGCCGGCAAGGATTCCTCCTACGCCGCGTGGCCGTGAGAAAAGACGCCGCGGCAGAGCCTGCGTCTCACACCGCCATCAGCACCCGGGCAAGCACCACTCCGTCAGAGCCACTGATGCTGCATCTGTCAGCCCGATCGCCGTCTTCTTGGGAATGGAGGCCAATCGTCAGTTCCTCGCCCGCTTCGATATTGCCGAGAAACAGCATGGACATTGGCCGGTCGAGACGCAAAGCTGCCTCCTCACCCTCCCAGGCGCAGAAGGCGCGGGTGACGAGGGCGGCAAACTCGGCGAAATAAAAGAGGCCGGCGCCGTTGAACTCCTCGAAGGGACAGGGACGGAAGCGCATCTGCCGTGCCATTGCCTGTCCTATCACCGGCCAATCCCGCAACGTAGCTATTTCGCGCATAAGGAGACTGTCCTGAGGCTCACCGTCACTGCGGAAATGGCGAACCATTGCCCGGCGGATCGAGCGGTTCTCCTTCTCCTGACGGGCAACGAACACCGATTGCAAAACGACCTCTCCAATCGCGCGGCCATTCACGAACAGCCGGTGCAGGCTTTCCATACGCGACCCGGAGACCGGATAGACATCCGAGACAATCTCCAGACGGTCATTGGCACGGGCAGCCGACAGGCGCACATCCACCCGCATGGCGGAGATCGCCGCATAGGCCTCCCGCCCGTCGGGGGTGCAAAAATCCGGCACGGCAAGCCCCAGATGCCGGCCAAGCAGAAGCCAGTGCCGATGCCCGAGCTCCTTCAGCAGGAACGTGCGCGACAGGCCGAACGGCGTCAGATGCGGCATGCCGAGCAGCAGTTCGGGATGGAGCGCGTGGTCCACCGGGTCGGGTGGCGTGCGCCCTGCCACGGCAAGATGGTGTGGGGTCAGCATGTCCAAGGCGAAACCTCAGGCATTGGCCGCACGTCGCGTTTCACCCAGTCGCTGCGGCAGGCAGGAGATGAGGTGATCCACCACATGTTCGGCATCCTTGGCGACGCTGAGGAAACGGCCGGAGCCCCAGGTCCAGAGCCAGGGCAGACCCAGGACGTAGACGCCGGGTACACCGGTGACCCCCCACCTTTGGACCGGGTAGCCGGTGCCATCGAAGATCGGGACGGCGACATAAGACCAGTCGGGGGTAAAACCCGTCGCCCAAATGATGCTGGTGATGCCGGCCGCATCGAGGTCCAGTTCGGTCACCTCTGCCGCGGGCTCCCAAAGCGGCTCATAGACGCTCGGTGGCGGCGCCTTGATGGCATTTGTTTCGATATGGCGATCGATCAGCGCGTTGATGCCGTTATAGACCCGGTCCGCCTCGTCGAGGTTGCGGCGCAGGTTCGGCTGGAACTGCATCCGGGCGCCATTTGCCGTATCGAAACGGCCATAAAGGGCCATGCCCTCCAGCGCGAATTTGCGCAGGTCGATATCCCGCCCGCCATCGCGGCCAGTCAGATAATGGTTCGTGTCGTGTTTTTTCTTGGTCATCCCGTCATGCTCGACGGTGATCTCGTACTGGCCGATATCGGTCAGCCAGTCCACCACGTCGCGGCCCCGATAGAAACGGGCGCAGCGCGGTGCGTTGCCGGTGGCGAGGTGCACCTTGCGGCCGGCCATATGCAGATCCTCGGCGATCTGGCAGCCGGACTGGCCGGAGCCGACCACCAGCACGGCGCCCTCCGGCAGGCTCTGCGGATTGCGATAATCCGCCGTGTGAAGCTGCAGGATGTCGTCCGGCAGGCGCTCTGCCGCGCGCGGAATGAAACGGTCGGCGTAGAGGCTTGTCGCCAGGATCACCGCATCCGCCGTCACCGTGCCGGCGCTCGTTTCCACCCGAAAGCCCGAGGCCAGCGGCTCGACCAGACGCACATCGGTATGCTCAAAGATCGGCGCCTTCACCTTGGCCTTGAAGCGGTCGAGATAGGCAAGGATCTCTTCCTTGACCATGAACCCGTGTGGGTCTGGTCCGTCATAGGGGTGGTCGGGGAGCAGGCACTGGTAGTTGGGCGTCACCAGGCAAAAGGCATCCCAGCGCTCGTCCTTCCATTTGTGCGCCGCCGTCTTCTTTTCGAAAACGACATGATCGATCCCGGCACGGCTCAGGTAATGGCTGACCGAAAGACCCGCCTGACCGCCACCGACGACAACGGTGCTGTAATGGCTCTTAAGAGGAGACATGGGCATTGGGACACCTTTCAGAGAATGAAACGCTTGACCGCGACCTCGGCAGAGGCGGCATCGAACGTTTTGGCGCGTTGTTCGATCGCGGCGAGCTGGCCGAGCGCCAGCGAGCAGGCATGGCCGTAACGGGCCTTCACACGGTCGCTGGCAATCGTCAGGGACTCGCGGCTGCGAGCGAGAAAATCCGCCAGCGGATAGGTTCGGCCTTCCTCGAAGAAGTCGCGGATGACGAGCGAGGGCGAATAACATTCCTCCTCCACGTCATTCGGCCAGATGACGATGAACCGCATTTCAGGCATGGACGGTCTCCTTGCTGCGCGCCGCCGCGCGATAGGCCGGCAGGTGGGCGGCTGCGGCGTTTTTCCAGTCATGGCGGGCGGTCGTTTCGAACCCGGCGGCAATTCGGGCGCTCGACACGTCCGCGCGCACGGCGGACACCATGCCATCGGCAATCGAGGCAGCGCGGCGCGGGTCACACCAGAGCGCAGCAGCCTCCGGCACGTATTCGGTAAACGGTGGAATGGACGACAGCACAACGGGCAGGCCGCTTGCCATCGCCTCCAGCACCACCAGACCGAAGCCCTCCTTCAGCGAAGCAAAAACGAGGGCATCCGCCATCCGGTAAAGCGCCGGCATCTCCGCGTCGGGAACAGCCCCGATCACATGCACCGCACCGGCAAGCGGAGGGCTGGACGCGAGCATCACGTTGAAGGCGGATTGATAATCGTGATGATCCAGAAGCGACACGCCACCGGCGATGACCAGTTGGGCAGCGGGCAGCACGGCGCGTGTTTCCGCGAAAGCCTTCAGGATGTTCAGGGTGTTCTTGCGCGCTTCGATGCCGCCGACCGCGAGAAAGATCGGGGCACCGGTAATGCCAAGCCGGGTTCTCAGCCGCACATCGCTTTCGTCTTCCAGCCGCCGGAAGCGTCTGGCATCGACACCATTTCCGACGCAGGTCGCCACACGGCCCTTGTGCCGGAAATACTGCCTCCAGTGATCGCTCACGGTGAAAAGCCGAGAGGCCGCATCAATCGAACGGGCCTGCAGATCCATCAGCTTTGGATCGGCAAAGTCATCGACATGATGCACGGTGCGCAGAAAACCGTCGATGTGTCCACGTGCGGCAAGGGTTGCGAGTGCATTGCCCGAAATGCCGTCATGGGCATGGAAGAGGTCGAAATCCCGCGTGCCACGCCGTTCGAAGAAGTGCACATAGTCCCGGATGCGCTGTTCGACCATCGCCGTCATCCCCGACATGGCTCTTTCGACGGCAAAGGCCTGTGACGGAACCTTTGGGCTGCGAAAGAACCCTTTGCCGGTGGAATCCGGCGCAAACAGCGTCACCTCGTGGCCGAGTTCGGCCAAGGCCTCCGACAGATGCATGGCATGTACCACGCCGCCGCGTGGATTGGTGGAATGGGCAAGCATGGCAATGCGCAAAGGCCGGTTCATTCGGCAGCCTCCGCCAGCGTGAACTGCATCAGCGGTTGCTCTGTATAATCGCGGATGATGGCCGTACCCGCCGATGAGGTGACCCGGACCTTCGAGCCTTCGCCAATCGTGCCGATAGCGGCGGCAGTCAGATCTCGGCTGGCGAACAGTGCAAGCACATCGGCCACATGCACCTGCGGCACGGAGAGGATAAAACCGAAGCTCGGGAAGGTCGCGAGCCACCGGCCAAGAGTGACGCCTGCCGGGACCGGAATGGCCTCCAGGTCGATCTCGATGGCAACGCCGGAACATTCCGCCAGCATGATTGCCGTGCCGACGATCCCGCCCTGGCTGATATCCTTGGCCGCCTTCGACCAGCCGGCCTCGGCGATCTGCGGCAAAAGATCGAGATCGCCGCGCAGTCTTTCGGCAGGCGCCCGGGTCGCGGCCTCCCAGTTGTTGAAGGGTTCGCGGTAGCCGCCGCGGTGATCGATGACCGCCAGCAACCGTTCGCCGGGCTTGGCGTCGAAACTCGTCAGCAGGTTCTTCGCACGCCCGAGGATCGCGACCGACAATTGCCCGCGATCGGTCTTCAGGTTGGTATGACCGCCGACGATGGGGACGCCGAAGGCCGCGGAAGCGGCCTTCATGCCGGCAAGAACCGGTTCGGCACCCTGCTCCCCCGCCGCCCAGAGGGCGTCCACCACAGCGATCGGCCGGCCGCCCATGGCGGCGATGTCGGAGAGATTGACCATCACGCCGCACCAGCCGGCAAACCAGGGATCGCCGGCCACGAATTCGTTCATGAAACCCTCGATCGCCAGCAGCAGGAAGCCGTCGCCGTCGGCGATCGCCGCGCAATCATCACCCACCGCAATCGGTTGGACGGCGAGACTGAGCTGTTGCGTGGCGACAGCAATATCGCGCTTGGCGGCGATGCCGGCACTTCCCCGCAGCGCCGACACGACCGCCTGGAACTCCTCCTGCGTCATCGTCATGCGGCCTTCCTCGGCAAGGCAACGAAACCGGCTTCCGGCGAAAAACAGGGCGGATAGTGTGAAAGATCAGCCTGCATGCGCAGATGCGGCTTGCCGTGGATCTCCACCTCCTCCAGCACACTCCAGTGCAGGCGGCGGAACAGAAGCGCATTCTGCACCTGCACATGCGCGAGAAAGGTATGGGCGCCCATGGCATGCGCGGAGGAGACGGCAAGCCGGATCAGGGTAGCACCCAGCGCACCGATCTTGCGATAATCGCGGTGCACGGCCAGCCGAGAACCCCACCACAGCCCCGGCTCCGGCTCGTGGATACGCACCGTGCCGACAACATCATCCGCCACCACACCGAGCATCGAGAGCGCGACGATGGGGATCGCCGTCTCGTCGATCGCGTCGCGGTCACTGCCGCGGAAAATCCCCTGCTCGCGGCAGAACACCGCCTGACGCAGGGCATGCGCCCTTTCCCGTTCCCAGGGGCAGGTGGCGAACTTCACCTGATATTCGGCGGCACGGAAAGCCTCTATCGGCTCGATCATCATGCCGTCAGCCTCCGTTCATAGGTGGACAGCGCCGAACAGGCACCGCACTTGCCGCAACCGGCCTTGATATCGACGGCCTTCAGTCCGCTCACCACCAGCATTTCCGACAGCGGTTTCAGGATCGAATGCATGAACTCCGGTGCCGGCGCCGGATGGCTTTCCAGCGGCGTGCCGGAAATTGGCACGAAGGGCACCACGAAAGGATAGACGCCAAGCGCCACCAGCTTCTCGCTGATCTCGAGGATTGCCTCGCGCGTATCGCCAAGGCCGGCAAGGATATAGGTGGAGACCTGGCCGCGCCCGAACACCTTTACCGCCGCCTCGAACGAGGCCATGTATTTGGCAAGTGAGACCTGCGCCTTGCCGGGCATGATGCGCGCCCGCACCTCGGGCGTCACCGCCTCCAGATGCATGCCGAGCGTATCGATGCCGGCCTCCTTCATGCGCTCGAACCAGATGTCGTCCTCGGGTGGTTCGCACTGGCCCTGGATCGGAAGGTCAACCGCCACCTTGATGGCCCGGGCGCTTTCCGCCAGAACGGCCGCACCCCGGTCGTCCCCTTTCGGCGTGCCGGTTGTCATCACCATGTGTTTGACGCCGTCCAGTTCGACGGCGGCTTTGGCGACCTCTGCCAATTGTGCCGGGGTCTTGTGGGCAATGGTGCGGCCAGCCGCCAGCGACTGGCCGATGGCACAGAACTGACAGGTCTTCGTGCGGCTCTGGTAACGGATGCACGTCTGCAAAACCGTGGTCGCCAACACGTCGCGCCCATGCAGCACGGCAATCTGCGAATAGGGAATGCCGTCCGCCGTGCTCCGTTCGTAAAAGCGCGGACGTAGGGGAAAACTCACCTCCCCCAGCACGCGCCCATCGCGACTGATGCGGCTTTTGCCCTGCTCATCCGGTTTTTCCACCAGATAAGGGCTCTCAAAAGCCGGTGCCGTATGCACCGGCACCATCACCGTCATGCCGTCGATCGTCAGCGCTTTGTGGTCGGAGGGACCGGCGCCGCCCCTTCGGCTCTCGTGCCCGGCCTTCGGATCAACGAGCCTCGCTCCGTAGGACTGCAACTCGTTGATCAGCGTTTCGGTCATTGGCGACGGCTGCAGCGTGTCCATCGGTCGTGCTCCCTGTGGCGGTATCGGTTTCGGTCGAGAAAGGGGGAAAGGTCGCAAGGCTCGTCACCATCGGCGCGGTTGGCCGGTTGTCGAGCGCCAGCGACAGAAGTTCGGGCCGTGCATAGTGGCCGACGGAATCCATCATCCGCTTGCGTTTTACGATCAGGCTCATGTCGAGATCGGCGACGAGGAGCCCCTCACCTTCGGTAATCGGCGGCGCGAGATGTTTGCCTTCCGGCGAGATGATGGCGGTCATGCAGCCGCCGCGCAGCGCCTTCTGCAGACCCTCGTCAGGCGTGATTGAACGGATCTGCTCATCTGTCAGCCAGCCGGTGGCATTAACGACGAAACAGCCGCTTTCCAACGCATGATGGCGGATGGTGACTTCCATCTGGTCGGCGAAGATTGGTCCGACCATCGAGCCCGGAAACTGCGCGACGTGGATTTCCTCGTGCTGCGCCATCAGCGCATAACGGGCAAGCGGATTGTAGTGCTCCCAGCAGGCGAGCGCGCCGATGCGGCCGACCGCGCTTTCGACCACCTTAAGGCCAGCACCATCACCCTGGCCCCAGATCATCCGCTCGTGGAAGGTGGGCGTGATTTTACGACGCTTCAGGATCAGGCGGCCATCGGCATCAAACACCAGTTGACTATTGTAGAGCGAACCATGATCGCGCTCGTTGACGCCGAGCACCACGACCATGCCGGCCTCGCGGGCGGCAGACGCCACCGCGCGGGTGGCATCGGAGGGCACCGTGACGGCCTCTTCGTAAAGCCGGACATGCTCCTTGCCGGAAAGGACCGGCGGCAGCACGAAAGAGAAATAGGGATACCAGGGCACGAAGGTTTCCGGAAAGGCGATCAGTTCCACGCCCTGTGCCGCGGCGTCGCGGATCGTCTCCAGCACCCGCGCCAGCGTCTTGTCGCGCGCGGTGAGATCGGGAGAGATCTGGGCTGCGGCCACCTTGACGGTCTTTTTGTCCACGGTCGAATTCCTTGCCTTGTCATGGAAAAGCGGGACGCGGCGGATTGTCCGCGCCCCACAGCACGTCACAGCGTCCAGGTATCGAGGATGAAGGCCCCGTCGCGGCGGTGGATGAGGATCAGGTCGAGCACGTCGAGCGGGCTGATCGGCTTGATGCCCGGGATCAGCGAGGGCTCGCCGTGGCCATAAAGCGCCTGCAGGGCAAAACGACACGCATAGACCTTGCCGCCCTCCTCCATGAAGCCCTTGATCTGGTTGTTGAAGTTGAGGTGACCCGGGAAGGCCTCGTCGCCGAGCTTGGGAAAACCCCGCTGCACGCCGAGCGTGACGCCGGGGCCATACAACAGCACCGAGGTCTCGAAACCCTTGCGCTTCAGGCGCTTGGCCTGCAGCAGGTTGACAAGACCGATGGAGCCTTCGAAGGCCACCGTATGAAAGGTAATGAGGGCTTTCTCGCCTTCCTTGGCCTGTACGTCCTCAAACACCTTCTCTTCATAATCGACAAAAAAATCCCCGGTTTCATGGGCGGGTTTCGTGACTGCGGGCATCCGTGGCTCCTGTGACGTAAAAACTGGCTCCCCTCCTGGGGCACAGGGTAATCTGCAAGGGTCGTGCCAAATTGAGTTTTGGCAAGAACCGATCAATCCGTGAGCATATCCATTCATTTATCCTGTCAATTATTCCCGCCTCGCAGAAACACGGTTCAAGACTCGCGCAAGAGCCTGCCAAAGTTCAGGCGATTTGCCGCTTCCGTAACCCCGTCAATATGCGAACAATCGGGCGATAGACGAACCTCCAGGCCATCCGGCACCATGACGATGACGCGCAAAGCGGAACGTGTTTCGAACGACAGCGCCGCAAGAGACCGGCCGCATTTGAAAAGAGATGACAGGAATTGATCGCATCGATATACGGTCAATCAGAGAATGAAGGGACAAAAGATGATGGAATGGATGCCGGACCTTCGGCGCAGCAGTAGCCCGCGCTATATGGCCATCGCGGACGTGATCGAGATGGACCTGCGCAGCGGCGTGCTTGTCGTCGGGGATCGCCTTCCCCCACAGCGCGATCTGGCGAAGCGGCTCGGCATCGACTTCACCACCGTCGCCCGCGGTTATGTCGAAGCAAAGAAGCGCGGCCTGATTGACAGCCATGTCGGGCGCGGCACCTTCGTGACCGGCGGACAGGACAAGGAACGCCGCGGTTTTGCCCTCGAGGCTGCACCGGACCAACGGCGGCTGTCCGCCGCCGATTATTCCATGAACATGCCGCCGGAACCGGATGACCCGGACCTGATCGAGCGGATGCGCGAAGGGCTGTGTGCGGTCGCTTCCTCCATCGTGCCGCTGCTGCGCTACCAGGGTTTTGGCGGCGCGGAGATGGACAAGGATGCCGCTGCCGCCTGGCTTGGCCGGCGCGCGCTGGTTCCCTCGCAGGAGCGGATTTTCGTGACCCCCGGTGCCCATCCGGCGCTGCTTGCGATCCTGACGTTGCTCGCCAAACCCGGTCAGGTGATCCTCTCGGAAAACATCACCTATCCCGGCATCCGCTCGATCGCTGCACAGTTGCGGCTCAGCATGTGCGGCCTGCCGATGGATGAACACGGCATCCTGCCGGATGCGCTGGCGCATGCCTGCGCGACACGATCGCCCAAGGCGCTGTACCTGAACCCCACCCTGCAGAACCCGACGACGCTGACCATTCCCGTCCAGCGGCGCGAGGAAATCTGTGCGGTCGCCCGAAAATTCCACCTGCCGATCATCGAGGACGACGCCTACGGTTTTATTCCGCTGCATGCGCCGCCGCCGCTTGCCTCCATGGCGCCGGACCTCACCTGGCACATCGGCGGACTGGCGAAATGCATCGGCGCGGGACTGCGGTTGGCCTTCGTGGTCGCCCCCGACACGAAATCCGCCTGGCCCTTCGGAGCCGCCATGCGCGCCAATACGGTAATGGCCTCGCCGCTCAACACGGCACTCGCCACCCGCTGGATCGAGGACGGTACGGCGGACATGATCCTGCGTTTCATCCGCAAGGAGACTGAGGCCCGCCAGCAGATCGTTGCCAGTCATTTACGCGCCGGGAGCTACAGGGCCGATCCGCTCAGCTTCAACATCTGGCTGCCGCTGGCCGAAGGCTGGACCCGATCGACCTTCGCCTCGCATATGCGTCATACCGGCCTCGGCATCGTGGTCAGCGACGCTTTCACGGTGGAGCAGCAGCCTCAGGAAACCGTCCGCATCTGCATTGGCGGCCCCATTACCCGCGAAAAACTGCACCACAGCCTGGAATTCATGGCGCATGCCCTGGAGGGCACACCTGAAATGGCCGGATCGTTCTTCTGATCGGCGCAATCGGCAAGGTCGCTCAGATATCGCAAGCCCTGAAGGTTTTCGGAAAACTGTGCATCCACTTTGTCATACGAAGCGGGGCGATACAGCGAAAGAACTTGATAACCAACTATAGGAACATAATTGCCGCCCCTGTGATCTATTTTTGCTAGTCCCAATAATTGGATTTATTGTTTTAGCGATTCCTTAGATGCGTCTGAACAATGCTCCTGTCACCGCAAATGAGATGCGCGTGCCGGCAGCTGCCGGCTTTTCTCCACTTCTGTGTCGATCGAGTCATTTCGTGGGCTGTTCGGGCTTCAACGACGTAAGGGGGCACCATGCGTGCTAGCATCAAACTGAAATTGACATTGGCATTCGGTTTCCTGATCGCGATGCTGCTGGGCATCGCAACGCTGGGCATTGTGGCGCTTGGGAACCTCAGCGCTGAGCTCGAGGCCGTCCTGGAGGAACCGGCGGCACGGCTTCAGTTGGCGCAAAGCATCGAGGTCGAACAACTCCAGCAGGTCCGGCACCAGAAGATCATGCTGCTTGCAGCTTCGAACGAGGAGGCGCGAAAGTCGATCGCCGCCATCGATCATCACCGCCAGCTGCATGATGCCGCCTTCGATAAGGTGATGGCACTCGCCAGTGGCGAAGAGAAAGTGATTTTTGAAAAGCTGCATCAGCTTGAAGCAACCTACCGCCGACAGGACGACCGGATCCGCGAACTGATGCTGGCCGGCGATCAATCCGGCGCCCTGACCCTGTCATCGACCGAAAACCGGGCAACGGTGGGTGAGATCGACGCGCTTCTTGACGAGATCGTTGCTCTGGAAGCCAACCTGCTGGATGAAGCAAAACATGCGGCACATGCAGATTACGAAAAGACGCGGATGATCATGCTGTCGATTGCTGGCCTCGCTACGCTTGCGGCGACGATCCTTGTGCTACTGATTGCCCGTTCCATCAATCGCGGCCTGCGTGTTGCCGTCGCAACCGTACGGGATGTTTCCGAAGGGGACCTGACCCAACTTGCCGTCATTCAGACAAAGGATGAGATCGGAGAACTTCTGAACTATGTTAACAACATGATTGAACGCCTGCGCGGCGTTGTGGGCGACGCGCTAACTGCCTCCGACAACGTCTCATCCGGCAGCCAGGAACTCTCGGCAAGTTCCGAACAGTTGAGCCAGGGCGCTACCGAACAGGCCGCAGCCACGGAGCAAGCCTCGGCTTCGATGGAACAGATGGCCGCCAACATCAAGCAGACGGCAGATAACGCCGCCCAGACGGAAAAGATCGCCCGCCAGTCCTCGCGTGACGCCGAGGCCTCCGGGAAGTCCGTCAGCAAGGCGGTCAGTGCCATGCGGACGATTGCGGAGAAGATTTCCATCGTCCAGGAAATCGCCCGCCAGACCGACCTTCTGGCGCTGAACGCCGCTGTCGAGGCCGCCCGTGCGGGCGAACATGGCAAGGGTTTTGCGGTCGTGGCCTCCGAAGTGCGCAAGCTTGCCGAGCGCAGCCAGGCGGCGGCCGCTGAAATCTCGGCCATGTCCAGCAGCACGGTGCAGGTTGCGACCGAAGCGGGCGAAATGCTGAACCGCCTGGTGCCGGATATCCAGAAGACGGCCGAACTGGTCGCCGAAATTTCGGCGGCCTGCCGCGAACAGGATGTCGGAGCGGGCCAGATCAACGAGGCGATCCAGCAGCTTGACCAGGTAACGCAGCAGAATGCCGGGGCCTCGGAAGAAATGTCGGCAACCTCGGAAGAGCTTGCGGCCCAGGCCGAGGAACTGCAGGCCTCGATCGCCTTTTTCCGCGTCGACAGGGCCAAGGGCGCACAGAAAACAGCTGGCAAGGCCCAGGCGGTTTCGGCGCCCGCCCGGAAGGGACAGGCTGCAAAAGCTCATCCGGGATCCCGTCATGCACCCCGCAGCGTGGCTCAGCAACAGGCGCGCGCCCAGGGTTTTGTCCTGGACATGTCGATGGGCGGTCCGGACGGAGAAGACCAGGATTTCAGGCAGAGTGCCTGACCCTCGGCTGGTCCACGAGCGCAACTCGGTAGACATCGTCCGAGCCCCTGTTGGGGCTCGGACATTCAGCAACTCAGATGAGTTTTTCCAGTGTGATAGGCAGGTCTCGCACCCGTTTACCGGTGGCATGAAACACCGCATTGGCAATGGCCGGCGCAACGCCGACGATACCGACCTCACCAACGCCCTTGCCGCCGAGCGCCGAGGCCCGCAGATCGGGAATGCCGACGGAGATCACCTCGATGTCCGGAATATCCGCATTCGTCGGCACCAGATAATCCCCGAGATTGCTGTTCATCGTGCGGCCGTTGCGCGGATCGACGACACCTTCTTCCAACAACGCCTGGCCGATGCCCATGATGATGCCGCCGCGCCATTGGCTTTCGACGAGGCGCGGATTATAGAGCCTGCCGCAATCGAAGGCGGAGACCATGCGCGACACCCGCACCGTGCCGAAGTCTTCATCGACCTCCACTTCGGCAAAATGCGCGCACCAGCTGTGCATCGAATAGTCGCCCATGGTCGGGCCCTGCACCCTCGACATATTGCCCCAGCTCTTCTGCTGGTCCTGCAGCGAGAGGTCTTCCGGCAGTGTGTTGCGTCGGATCTCGATGTGGTCGCGTCCGAGGGATGCCAGCAGCTCCGGCAGGTTCATGGTGGGGCTGTCCTCGCGCGGAAGGGACAGGCGACCGTCCTGGATGGTGAGCGTATTGGCGCCGGTGTCCCGGAAGGGTGAGCCGGAAGCACCGAGCGCCAGTCCGATCAGTTCGTCGCGGGCCGCAAGCGCCGCCTTGTGGACGGCCCCCGTGATCGAGCCCGCCAGCATGGAGCCGCCGGCAATGGCAGCACCCGGAAGGCGCGAGTCTCCCAGCACCACATCCACCTGGTCCACGGGCACGCCGAGCGCTTCGGATGCCGTCTGGGCGAGGATGGTGTAGGTCCCCTGCCCCATGTCGATCGATCCGGAGACGACTTCGACGCGACCATTCGAGAGAATGCGGATCATCGCTTCGCTCGGCGCTTGGATGACCGGGAACGTACCGCAACCGATGCCCCAGCCAAGGAGTTTTCGGCCCTTGCGCATGGAACGCGGCGCCGGATTGCGTTTTGACCAGCCGAAGGCCTCCGCCCCTTGCGTCAAGGCTTCGCGCAATTGGCGCGTCGACCACGGCTTGCCGGATTGATAGTCGTGATCCGCATAGTTCTTCAGCCTGAGTTCCAGCGGATCCATGTTCAGCGCATAGGCCAGTTCCTCCATGGCGCATTCGATGCCGAAGGCACTGGGATTCTTGCCGGGGCCGCGCAACGCGCCAGGGCTGACGGTGTTGACCGGCACGACCCGGGACTCGGAGGAAAAATTCTCCACCTTGTAGAGGATCGGTGTTGCCGCACCGGTCTGTTCCGGAACGTCGGCATAAACCGAAGTCTCATTGGCACCGCGATGGATGATCGCCTGCAAAATGCCGTCCGGCGTGGCACCAAGCTTGATCGTCTGGCGTGTGGCGGCACGTCCACCATAGCTGGTAAAGTTCTGCGGGCGTGTCACAGCGAGGCGCACGGGGCGACCAAGCTTCCGGGCGGCCGCCGCAGCCACCGCGCCGAAGGCCAGCGGCTGGCCCTTGGAGCCGAAACCCCCGCCGATGAAGGGCGAGATGATCCGCACATTCTCGCTCGGCAGCGAGAACCATTCCGCATACATGCGCGCCATGCCATGCGACCACTGGCTGGGTTCCCAGATGATCAGCTGATCATCTTCCCATTTGGCGGTCAGGCCATGCGGTTCCATGGCGCAATGGTATTCGCGCGGGGTGCGATAGTCTGCCTCGATCCGAACCGGAGCGGCGACAAGAGCCGCCTCTGCATCGCCCCAGGCGACGCTCAGATGGGCCAGAAGCTTGCCCTCGCCCGCCTTCGGATCGTCAAGATCCGCAACGCCTGGCTGCTCCTCATAGGTCACGCTCACCAGCCGTGCGGCTTCGGCGGCCTGTTCACGGGTCTCCGCCACGACGGCGGCGATCGACTGGCCGTTGAACTGCACTTCGCGCGGCAGCGGATGATAGGGAAGATCCTCGGGAGGGTTGCCGCCCCAGTCACCCGAGACGCGAAGTCCCAGATCGTCCTCCGGGGTCAGCACCATCAGCACGCCGGGTGAGGAAAGGGCGCTTGCGGTATCGACCTTGACGACACGACCGGCCGCAACGGTGCTCTGCACGAGCACCGCATGGGCAAGGCCTTCGGTCGGATATTCCAGCGCATAGGTCGCGGCGCCTGTGACCTTCAATTGGCCCTCGATGCGCGAGAGCCGGCCTCCAACGACGCCATCGGCAGAACTGCCGTGTTTGCGGGGTTCCATGATCGTCATGCGGGTTCTCCCAGCTCTGCAGCCAACTGCGGTGCAAGCGTTACGGCAACAGTCTCTATGGCGCGCGCCACGACGCGCGGCAGAAGGTCGATCTTGTAGTGATTGCCGCCATGCGACATCGCGCCATCCACGGAAAGACGCGCGGCCTCCGCGAGCGCCGCCGTCGTCAGCGGTTTTCCCAAAAGTGCCTCCTCGACGCCTTTCGCCCGCCACGGCTTGGTCGCGACGCCGCCCACAGCCACGCGGACATCCTTCAGTGTGCGCCCATCCGCCTCAAACTCCAGACCGACCGCCGCACTCGCCGCCGCAAATTCGTAGGATTGCCTGTCCCTGACCTTGAGATACAGCGAGTTCTTCGCCGCAGCCGAGGCGGGGATCGAAATTCCGGTGATCATCTCACCGCGTTCCAGAACCGTCTCCCGGTCCGGCCGATCCTGCGGCAGCAGGAAGAACGCATCGATCGGGATTGTTCGCCGATCCGTCTCGACCACCGCATCGAAGGCCGTGAGCGCGACGGCCAGATCGCCGTGATAGGTGGCAATACACTGCTCGCTCGTGCCGAGCACCGCGTGATTGCGGGTCACCCCGCCGATGGCGGCGCAACCCGATCCCGGATTGCGCTTGTTGCAATTCGGGAAGCTAACCGGATCGCGGAAGTACGGACAGCGGGTCCGTTGAAGCAGGTTGCCGCCAATGGTCGCCATGTTGCGCAGCTGGGCAGAGGCGGCCAGCGTCAGCGACTGGGAGATGGCGGGACAGTGCGCGGAGATACCGGCGTGATCGGCCACCGCGCTCATCTTTGCGAGGGCCCCGATCCGCGCGCCAGTGGCCTCGACGCTGATGCCGTCGAGACCTTCAAGACTGAGGATGTCGATCACGGTCTCCGGCATTTCCACGCCGCATTTAGCGAGATCGAGCAGCGTCGTTCCACCCGCCAGGATACGCACACCCTCGCCTGCGGCCAGAGTGCCGGCCTCCGCCAGCGAGCCGGCACGGGAATAGGAAAAATCAAGCATCGGCCATCTCCGCGGCTTGCCGCACGGCGGCGACGATGTTGTTGTAGGCCCCGCAGCGACAGAGATTGCCGGACATGTATTCGCGGATTTCTTCGTCGGAGCCGGCATGGCCTTCTCGAATGCAGGCCACCGCCGACATGATCTGGCCCGGCGTGCAGTAACCGCACTGGAAGGCGTCGTTTTCCATGAAGGCGACCTGAACCGGGTGCAGATCTCCGCCACCCGTCGCCAGTCCTTCGATGGTCGTGATCTTGCGGCCTTCCGCCTGTGCGGCCAGCATCAGGCAGGATAGCACCCGCTTGCCGTCTACATGGCAGGTGCAGGCGCCGCACTGGCCCTGATCGCAGCCCTTTTTGGTACCGGTCAGGCCGGCATGCTCGCGCAGCGCATCGAGCAGCGTCACGCGGGGCTCGACGTCGACGTCATATCGTCGATCATTGATGTCGAGCGAGAGTGTGATGGTCCGTGTCATGATAAGCTCCTGCTTCTCGTCACGAATGCAAATCTGTGGGGCGGGTGGGCTGGCCAAGATGCGGCCAGAGCCTAGATGATGATGAGCAAGGGCGTATGTCCAATTCGACATGACATCCGGCCCCCTCATGAATTAAGGAGTGTCAGGCTCTCCACACAAACGGAGGCGCCTCCGTTTAACCTAGTGGCTCGCGCATGTTCGTCAAGCCCTTCTGTGCTGGAGCGTAACAATTGGCCTCTCCCGAGCCGAAGAACGCCCCGCGTCTGCGGGCCGATGCACGTCGCAACCGCGACAAGCTCATTCGGATGGCGGCCGAGGCCTTTGCAGAACGCGGATCCGGCGCCTCGCTGGAAGAGATTGCCAGACGCGCCGGCGTCGGCATCGGCACGCTGTACCGGCATTTTCCGACGCGCGAACATCTGGTTGAAGTGGTCTACCGTCGCGAACTGGAATTGCTTGCCGAAGCCGCAGAACAGTTGGCCGCGGAAAAGGCGCCGGATGAGGCGCTGGAAGACTGGATGTACCGCTTCGTCACCTATATGGCGACCAAACGAGGCATGGCCAACAGCCTGAAGCTTCTCATTGTGTCCAACGCTGCCCTCTTTTCGGATGGGTCTGCGCTGCTTCGAAACGCCTTCTCCGCCCTCATCGCCAAGGCGATCGAGGCAGGCACGATCCGCTCCGATGTGGAGACTGAGGACGTTCTCCACGCGCTCTCCAGCATCTATTCCATTCCCGACACACCCCAATGGCGTGAACGCGCCAACCGCCTGATCGGCCTTCTGATGGATGGCTTGCGTCATCGCCGGATACCGTCCGCCTGACCCTCCCGGCTCCCTACAGGATCTGCTCGAAGGCGATCACCTTCAGCATGGCCTCCTGCGCCTCGTCCTCGCGCGCCCGTTCGATGGCGATCACCAGATCTCGATGGAGCGTGAGGAACGGCAGGAGATCAGCATCGTCGGGCTCGTTGACGGGCTTCAGGTAAGCGAAGGCATGCGACAGCTCGATCACTCCGTTGAGCCCCCGAATGAAGGGATTGCGGGAGGCTTCGGCAATGATCCGGTGAAGTTCGAAATCGGCGACGCAAAAGTTGCTCGCCTGGTCGAGTGACATCTCCATCTGCTGGATCCAGTAGCGCATCAGGCGCACCTGCTCGGCGCTGCGGCGGCTTGCGGCATGGGCGGCACCCAGCGGCTCCAGCGAGCGGCGCACTTCGCCTAGACCTGTCAGGAACTCGCGGTCCGGCGGCGCCGTCAGGTGCCAGGCAAGCACCTGCGGATCATAGAGGTTCCAGCGGCTTTTCTTGGCAACCTTGGTGCCGACCTTCGGCCGCGCCTCCAGAAGCCCCTTGGCCTCCAGTGTCTTCAACGCCTCGCGCAGCACGGTGCGCGAGACGCCGAACTCATCCATCAGGGCGGCATCATTTGGAAGCGTGCTGCCAATCGGAAAATGGCCGGAGATCACTCCGGCCCCGATTTCATGAATGACACGCGACTGGAAATTGCGTGCCACCGTTCGCTCGGTCAGGGAGCGAAGAAGGCTCCCCGGCTCGATCATGCAGGAGCTCTCTTCAGCCTTGGGCCGCGCCCCTGTGCGGAAAACACCAGTTTCTGCAGAAGAATGAACATGAACAGCAGGAGACCGATCGCAATCTTGGTCCACCAGCTCGACAGGGTTCCGTCAAAGACGATGTATGTCTGGACGAGGCCTTGCAACATCACGCCGATGAGTGTCCCGAAAATGAAGCCATAACCGCCGGTCAACAGTGTGCCGCCGATCACCACCGCAGCGATCGCATCGAGTTCCATTCCGACGGCCGCAAGCGGATAACCGGAGGAGGTGTAGAGCGAATAAACGATACCCGCAAGCCCGCCCAGGAAGGAGGCAAGCGCATAGATGCCGATCGTTGTTCGTGCGACGGGAACCCCCATCAGCGCTGCCGACGTAGGGTTGCCGCCAAGCGCATAGACGTAGGATCCGAAGCGGGTCTTGTGGGCAATGATGCCGCCGACGAGGAAGACGAAGAGCATCAACAGGCCGATGGCGCTGAGGCGCCCACCGCCCGGCAGCCGGTAATAGAGCCCCGAAATGGCACGATAGACATCGTGATCGATCGGGATCGAATCCTGCGTCAGGATCGAGGCAAGGCCGCGCGCCATGAACATGCCGGCCAGCGTGACGATGAAGGGCGGCACGCGCAGGAAATGGATCGCCGCTCCCATGCTGGCACCGAAGGCAGCCGAAATGGCCAGCACGATGACGAAGGCCGCCACGGGGTGAACCCCCAACTGGGAAACAAGCACCGCGACAAGCACACCGGCAAGGCCGACCACGGCGCCCACCGAGAGATCGATGCCACCGGAGATGATGACAAAGGTTGCCCCCACCGCGGCGATGCCGAGAAAGGCGTTGTCGGTGAGGAAGTTGCCGAGCACGCGAGTGGACCACATGCTGGGGTACTGGCTGATGCAGATGGCATAGGCGATGACGAAGATGATCGTCGTCGCGGCGAGAGGTCTGTAGCGCGGGTTCATGTTATTTTCCCCTCGTCGTCATGCGGCCAAAGCGGCGCGACACCACCTCCGCGACCCTGTCGGATTGCATCACGAGGATCAGGATGATGACGCTTGCCTTGACGATCAGGTTGAATTCCGGCGGCAGCCCCGAGACCAGGATGCCGGTATTCATCGCCTGGATGATGACGGCGCCCAGCACGGACATCGGGATGGAAAAGCGTCCACCCAAAAGCGATGTCCCACCGATGACGACGGCAAGGATGGCGTCCAGTTCCAGCCACAACCCGGCATTGTTGGCGTCCGCGCCGCGAATATCGGCAGCCGCGATGACGCCGGCAAGCGCCGCACAGCAACCGCCGAAGGCATACAGCCCAAGAATGACCGTGCGGGCGCGCAGGCCGGTATAGTTGGCCGCCGAAAGATTGGTGCCGATCGCTTCGACAAAGAGGCCGATGGCGGTGCGCCGCATGACCAGATGGGCTGCGATCATCAGGATCAGCGCGATCACCGCCGGCATCGGCAGGCCGAGGACCGAGCCCGTACCGACGAAGATCAGGGCGGGATCGGAAAAGGTGACAATCGAGCCCTCGGTGATCAATTGCGCCACGCCGCGCCCGGCCACCATGAGCACCAGTGTCGCGACGAAGGGCTGGATACCGAGGAAGGCGACGAGCGAGCCGTTCCACAGGCCGCAGGCAAGTCCCACCAGCAGTGCCCCGGCCAGCGTGACGATGAGCGGCTGGCCGGCGACGGCGGATGTCGCGGCAACAGCACCCGCAACGGCCATAACGGCGCCAACGGAGAGGTCGACACCGCGCGTCGCGATGATCGCCGTCATGCCGATGGCAAGGATCGCGACCGGCGCGCCACGATTGATGACATCGATCAGACTGCCGAACAACCGGCCATCCTGCCAGGTGACGTTGAAAAATCCGGGAAAGACCATCCAGTTGAGCACCAGGATGAAGGCGAGCGCCAGAAGCTGCGGTTTGGCGATGTCACTCAGGCTGAGGCGTCTCATGCGGTCACCTCCGCGACCGGTTCGCCCGCCTGTCCCGCAATGCTCTGGACGATCTTCGAGGGTGTGATATCCGCCCCTTCCAGTTCGGCAACGAGCGTCCGGTCCCGCATGACCACGACGCGGGAGGAATAACTGACGATCTCGTCCAGTTCGGACGAAATGACGACGAGCGCCAGTCCGTCCTCGCGCAGCCGGCTGATCATGCGGACGATTTCCGCATGCGCCCCGACATCGATACCGCGCGTCGGCTCGTCGAGGATGAGGAAACGCGGGTCCGTCGCCAACCAGCGGGCCAGGATCACCTTCTGCTGGTTACCCCCCGACAGAAGCTTGACAGGCAGGTCGGCGGAAGCGGTGCGAATATCGAGCGCCTCAATAAAGTTGCCGGCGATTTCCATCTGTTCGTCGCGGTTCAGCGCCTTGAACCAGCCAAGCCGAGCCTGCATGGCGATGACAATGTTTTCGCGCACAGAAAGATCACCGAAAATGCCATCGGCTTTGCGATCCTCGGGGCAGAAACCGAAACCGAGATCCACCGCCTCGCGCGCGGAGCGCACAACGCGTTCCCTGCCGTCGATATGCAGCCCGCCGCTGTCGGCAATGTCGATGCCGAACATCAGCCGCGCCATTTCCGTGCGGCCTGATCCGAGCAGGCCGGCAACGCCGACGACCTCTCCCTTCCGGATTTCGAGATCGATCGGCTGCACCTTGCCGGTCAGACCCAGCTGGCGCACCGTCATCAGCGTTTCGCCGCCTTCCGCCTGCCCTTCCACCGGTGTGTGGTGATGCTGGACGAGATCCTTGCCGAGCATCATGCGCACCAGGCTTGTCCGGTTGAGCGCATCGATCCGTTCCGAGCCGATCAGGGAGCCGTTGCGCAGCACCGTCACGCGGTCGGACAACTCAAATACCTGATCGAGAAAATGGGTGATAAAGACGATGGCAAGGCCCCTCGCCTTCAGAGTGCGGATGATCTGGAACAGCTTGTCGACCTCGTGGCGGTCGAGGCTGGCGGTCGGTTCGTCGAGGATCAGCACCTTGCCGGAAAGTTCGACGGCACGTGCGATGGCAACGATCTGCTGAACGGCGACGGAATAGGTGGAGAGTTCCGCACGGACATCGATATCGAGACCGTAACGGGACAGGACCTCGCGCGCCATCTCGTCGGTTGCCTTGCGGTTGACGATGCCGGCAGAGGTCGGCTGGCGGCCGATGAAGAGGTTGTCGCTGACCGTCATGTTCGGCAGGAGGTTCACCTCCTGATAGACCGTGCCAATGCCGAGCGACTGTGCCTGCTGCGGGGTTGCGAAGGAAACGGGTTGCCCCTCGAGATGGATCGTTCCACCATCCGGAATATAGGCGCCCGTGACGATTTTGATGAGGGTCGATTTGCCGGCGCCGTTTTCGCCCAGAAGCGCATGCACCTCGCCGCGCCGGAAACTGATGTCGACGCCCTTCAGCGCCGCATGATTGCCGAACGTCTTGATGATGCCCCTGGCTTCGAGCACCACCTCATTGTCTGTTGTCATCGTCTTTCACGCCCACCCGTCATGCATCCTGAGGCTGGCCAAGGCCGGCCGAAATCGCAGACGGGACCGCATCGCGGTCCCGTCCGAGGCCGTGGCTCAGTAACCGAGGCCCTTGCGGCGCTCGTATTCGCCCTTCGGATCGTCCGCAGGCGTGTAGAGCTTCGACTCCGTGATGATGAACTTTGCAGGCTGCTTGCCGCTCTTCAAGTAGGCGTCGAGCGCATCGAAGGCCGGCCCTGCCATGTTCGGTGTCAGTTCCACGGTGGCGTTGGCTTCGCCCTTCATCATGGCGGCGAAGATATCCGGAACCGCATCGATCGACACGACGAGGATATCCGTTCCCGGCTTCAGGCCGGCATCCTTGATGGCCTGGATGGCGCCAACAGCCATGTCGTCATTATGAGCGTACATGGCGCAGATGTTCTTGCCGCCATTTTCCGCCTTCAGGAAGCCTTCCATGACTTCCTTGCCCTTCGAGCGGGTAAAGTCACCGGTCTGGCTGCGAACGATGCTGATGTTCTTGCTCGACGCGATGGCCTCTTCGAAACCCTTCTTGCGATTGATCGCCGGGGTCGAGCCGACGGTGCCCTGCAGTTCGACAACGCGGCAATCCTTGGATCCGACGGTCTTTGCCAGCCACTCGCCCGCAACGCGGCCTTCCTTCACCTGGTCGGATGCAACCGAGGTGAGGTAAAGATCCTGCGGCGCGTCGACGCCGCGGTCGAGCAGGACGACCGGGATCTTGGCTTCCTTGGCTTCCTTCAGCACCTCCTCCCAGCCGGTGGCAACGACCGGAGCGACGAGAATGGCGTCGACACCCTGGGCGATGAAGCCGCGCAATGCCTTGATCTGGTTTTCCTGCTTCTGCTGCGCATCGGCAAACTTCAGCGTCACGCCGCGCTTTTCGGCTTCCTGCTTGGTGACCGAGGTTTCGGCAGCGCGCCAGCCGGATTCAGACCCGATCTGGGAAAAGCCGACCGTGAGATTGGCTGCAGATGCTGCAGTGCAGCACAGTGCGACCATGCTTGCGCTGAGCGCAAGCTTGCGTACGATATTCATGATGTCCTCCCTGAAAAGACGCCGCCTCCACGGCGTCTGCGAATAGTACTACTATTGCGAAAGAAGGTTGTAAAGGCGAAAAGTACGATTATATTTTGTGCACCGCAGCATAACATAAATAACAGAATGGGAGGACCCAGCCGCCTGTTACGGCCTGCGCCCTCCCACCAAAGGATTAGCGGATGACCCCGCAGGCCAAGCGCTGTCCTGCATCGCCCGAAGGCTGGCTTTTGTAGTCGTCCGGCTTCGCATGGACCATGAGCGCCCGGCCGATAACACCGGTCTCGTTCTTGTCCAGCGAGATCATCGGATTGTGGATTTCGGTCCGCAGGACGCCATCCGCCCCGACATACTGGTTCGGCATATCGCCCGCATGCGGACCATCGCTCGATTGGTAGCCGTGCGACTTCGAGCCAGGGTTGAAATGGCCACCCGCCGATTCATGCTGGGTCGAAGCATCGCATTCACCGGTTTCATGCACGTGGACGGCCACCCACTGGCTGGCGGGCAAGCCGCTGATCTCCATCCGGATGAGCACGCCACCAGCCGCAGGCGTTGTCAGTTCCGCCGTGCCGCTCTGCTCGCCTTTCGCATCGACGAATGTCGCAGACGACGGAGGGTTTTCCTGTGCAAAGGCGACACCGCCCGACATGACTGCGATCAGGGTCGCCGCCGTTATGTTTTTGCTTGTCATCGATAGTCTCCTCTCTTGAAAGAGGGGGAACTCCGGCAGGCAGCCACTGTTCCAGGCACAGGCACACGAGCGCTCAAAACACGCCGCGATCGATAGAATAGGACGGTTCGCAAAAAGGCCCCGGCCATGCCGGAGCCTCCTTTCTTCCCTCCAGGTTCGTCTGCCGGTCGGACGTCTCGTGTCAGTTGGCCTGATCTTTCGGCTCCGCCATGCGGCGGTGCGCCGCGGCCAGAACGCCAGAGGGGGTAACGTTGGCAAGTGTCGACTGCAGCTTGTTCTTCCAACCGGTCACCACGTCGCCTTCGCCATCCATCATGGCCTCGTAGCCGAGACGTGCGACCATTACCGGATCGTCCTTCTTCATTTCACCAACGGAGGTGTTTTCCAGATCCGCCCGGTCGAAGAACTCCGTATCGGTCGGCCCGGGCATCAGGCAGGTCACCGTGACACCGGTTCCTTTCAGCTCGTCACGGATGGCCAACGAGAAGCTGTTGATGAAGGCCTTGGTTGCGTTGTAGACCGCCTGGAAGCTTCCCGGCATGTAGCCCGCGATGGATCCGGTCAACAGGATCTTCCCCTCGCCGCGATTGCGCATCTGGTTGCCGATGGCGTGGACCAGCATAATCGTACCGGAGACATTGGTATCCACCACACGCTGCGCCCGCTGCAGATCCTCGTCAAGGAATGCCTCCCCCAGACCGCGACCTGCATTGGCCATCAATAGATCGACCGGTCTCTGCAGGGATTGAACGGCAGCCACCAGACGGCGCACGCCATCCGGTGTCGCCAGATCGACCTCGATCGGGTGCACCGCGCCGCCGAATTCCTTCAGCTGGGCTGCGGCTGTGTGAATACCGGTCTCGTCTGCGGCGATCACCACGTCATAGCCATCCTTTGCCGCGCATTTGGCCAGTTCGTAACCGATGCCGGTGGAGGCCCCGGTCACGACGGCGAGGCCCTTCGTTTCTGTCTGCGTATCCATTTGCCGTTTCCTCGTTAGGGCTTGAGCACGACCTTGATGCAGCCGTCCTGTTTGTCGCGGAAGGTCTTGTAGAGGGCCGGCCCATCCTCGAGCGAACCGCGATGGGTGATAACGAAGGACGGGTCGATCTCCCCGTTGACGATGCGATCCATCAGGAGCGGCAGGTAACGCTGCACCGGTGTCTGGGCCATGCGGAACGTCAGACCACGATTGACGGCCGACCCCATCGGCATCTTGTCGAGGAAGCCGCCATAGACGCCGACGATCGAGACCGTGCCGAAGTTCCGGCAGCAATGGATCGCCTGGCGCAGCACATGCGGCCGGTCGGTGCCGAGGTAGGCCGCGACCTTGATGCGGTCCCAGCGCGAATCCCAGCTGGCGGAGGCATCCGCTTCCGTTCCCACAGCGTCGATGCAGCCATCGGCGCCGCGTCCGCCGGTAAGTTCCATGATCTCCTCGTAGATATCGTCTTCCAGGAAATCGAGCGTCAGCGCCCCGGATGCTTCCGCCAGACGGAGCCGTTCGGGCACGGTGTCGATCGCGATGACCCGTTCCGCCCCGAGAATGAAGGCCGACTTGATCGCCATCTGGCCGACCGGGCCGCAGCCCCAGATCGCGATAGTATCACCCGGCTGGATGTTGCAGAATTCCGCCGCCATATACCCGGTGGGGAAGATGTCCGAGAGGAACAGCACCTGTTCGTCCGTCAGACCTTCCGGCACCTTGATCGGCCCGACATCGGCATAGGGAACACGCAAATATTCCGCCTGGCCACCGGCATAACCGCCGAGAAGGTGGGAATAACCGAACAGGCCAGCCGGCGAATTGCCCCACAATTTGGAGACCTTGGCCGCATCGGGATTGGAACGTTCGCAGCCGGAATAAAACCCGCGCTGGCAGAAAAAACATTCGCCGCAGGAAATGGTGAAGGGAATGACGACCCGGTCGCCCACCTTCAGCTTCGTGTTCTCCCGGCCGACCTCGACCACCTCGCCCATGGTCTCGTGACCCATGACATCGCACTTGTGCATGTCCGGCATCACCCCGTCATAAAGGTGCAGGTCCGAGCCACAAATGGCACAGGCGGTCACGCGAATGATTGCATCGCGCCCGTCTTGGATCGTGGGATCGGGCACGCTTTCGCATCGGATATCGTGCTTTCCATGCCAGGTCAGTGCTTTCACGCGCTCTCTCCATCGCTTGAGGATCTGGAGACAGCCGAACAGGTCACGCCTGCGAATGTTCCTGCCGGACCGTGCCGGTTAAACCTGCTGGAGAAAGTGCAGCCCAAGCTCCGTCAGTTGGCGCCGTGCAACATTGCAATTGAACGATGAGCCATCATCGAGAACCAGGACCACGGCATCTGGAACACCCTGCGTGTTTTCGAGGGTAACGCGTGCGCCCGTCTGGGACATGTCTCGGACCACCACGTTGATGGCGCTGTGGCCGTTATTGAAGACAATTCGGGCGCCCTTCAGGACGCGGCGGCGCGGTGCGGGAACAAGCGACTCTTCCATACAAACCTCATGACGCCACAAGGATCTTGAGAATAGAACTTCACAGATCCGTGATCAATGGATCGGAGGTAGCCTCACCGGATGCTCTGCCCGCCTTGGATGCGGCATTTGTACGGTGTCGCCCTTGAAACCACCAACAGGTGCAGCAGATAGCGCGTCAATCCCAGCTCCTAGGGCACACAGAGTACATTTCGCGTGGATTTACAGAGCACATCAAACAGGCCCGGCGTTCTTGTCCTGGAGGACGACATGTTGCTGGCGATGGACATGGAAGACCATCTGATCGCTCTTGGATACCGTGTCGAAGGGCCCTTCAGCCGCGTCGACAGGGCGCTCCATGCCATTCCCTCGCTTCACATCATCGGAGCAGTGGTTGACCTCAACCTGAACGGCGAATTTTCCTTCCCCGTGATCGAGGCACTGCAACAGCGGGACATCCCGCTGATCGTCTGCAGCGGTTATGCGGAATTGCCGGAACTCAAGACGCGTCTCGCCGGAACGCCGCTGATTGCCAAGCCCTGGAGCCCGGCAAGACTGGAACGGTTAGTGACGGAAGTTTTCCAGCCGGTCCGGCGAAAGGCCATCTGAGGCAACGGCGTCCTCTCCGTCATCATCGATGTGAAGGGGAAATGTGATCTCGCAGATCAGTCCCTCCGGCTTAAAGCTGAGCTGTGCATCACCCAGAAGCTCGTAGCCGATCATCCGCTGGATCAATGTCGTGCCAAAACCGGTGCTTTCGGGTGCCTGAACCGAAGGGCCGTCGGTCTCTTTCCAGGTCAGCCGCACGTTCTCGTTCTGGCTTTGGTCCGTCGATTTGGTCCACGACACGATGACTTTCCCGTCGTCACAGCTGAGGGACCCGTATTTGATGGCATTGGTCGCCAGCTCGTTGATGACCATGCTGATCGCAAGCGCGGCCTTCGGATCAAGATCAATGCGGGGGCCGAATTGGATATCGATCCGCTCGACACGCCGGACATAGGCAGCAACCGTGCGCTGGATCACATCTTCCAGCCTTGCTTCCCGCCAGTTGGTCTCGAACAGCAGCGCATGGGCATCCGCCATGGCGCGCAGGCGACCCATCAAGTTCTCGACGTAATCGTCCACGGTCACGCTGTTCTTTGCCGTCCGGCGAACGATCGACATGACCATGGCCATCGTGTTCTTCACCCGGTGGCTGAGTTCCCGCACCAGCAGTTCCCGGTGCTGTTCCGAGCGGCGGCGTTCGGCCTTCTCGTAGGCTTCGGCAAGTGCCCTCTCCACAGCAGCCGGCAGACGGATCAGCCGCTGCTTGAGGATGTAATCGGTCGCACCGCGGCGGAAGCTTTCGATTGCCGCCTCTTCGCCGAGCACACCGGAGACGAAGATGAAGGGCGTCTGCGGCAACCGTTCGCGCGCCATCTCCAAGGCGGTCATGCCATCGAAATCGGGTAGCGAAAAATCCGCCAGGATGACGTCGAATTCTCCGTCTTCAAGCGCTGCCAGATACTCCGCCTTGTTTACGGCACGGCGGACCTCCGGCAGAGGCTGCAACTGCAACTGCTCCAGATGTTCGCGGATCAGTTCAGCATCAAGGCTGCTGTCTTCCAGAAGAAGAACACGCGGCGCCGTCAAGCGGCGATGACTAGATTTTGGCATTGCTGGAAAATCCCGGAGGCGGCTCGTTCAAAAGGGCCCAGAACACGCCAAGATCTTGTATGGCCTGAAAGAAAGCGGTGAATTCGACGGGCTTCACGACGAAGGCGTTGACCCCCAGCTCGTAACTGCGGACGAGATCCTGTTCCTCCCGCGAGGATGTGAGCATGACGATCGGGATGCGGCCGCTTTCACGGATAACCTTGTGCGGGTTGCCGCCCCAGGTCACCGTCCTGACGAGTTCCGGCCTGAACCAGATCAGCCAACTGTTGTGAACCTTCGAAATGCTGACGGCGAGGACACCGCTCGCCACCCCTGCAATATCGTCTGCGCCCTCCATCTCACGGTGCAGTGAGTCGGTCGCGAAACAGGCTTCGTCCTCGCGGCCTGCCAGCCATTCGACGATCTGCATGACACTCAGGTCATCCGGTGCCGAGCCGATGCATCGAACCCGTCCGTCGACCGCGACGGCCGCCCCGGCTGCGCGAACTTGTGCAAGCAGCGCCTCGTTGGCACCCAGCAGCCCGTCCACCCAATCGGGCGTGGCAGCCATTGCCCCCAAAAGGCGGCTTGTGTTTGAGGCCAGGGCTGCGCGGCCCGCCGCCTCCTCTGCCCGCACAAGCGCCGAAATCCGCATCGCCAGCGATTGCGCCACGAAATCGCACATCTCGCGCGTGCTGTGCGCAATCAGATGCGGTCCGGCGCTGTGGCAGGCAATCAGGCCCCAGAAACGGCCATCGACCATGATCGAGACGGACATGGAGGCAAACGTGCCCATGTTGCGCATATATTCGAGATGCACTGGCGAAACGCTGCGCAATTGCGCGAGGCTGAGGTCCAGCGGCGCGCAATCCTGCCCGTCCTCATGCGAGAGGATCGGAACAGGCGTGTAGCTTGCATCTGGAATGATGCGCAGCCGATTGACGACATAGAGGGCTCTCGCCTGCGCCGGGATATCGCCGCTGGGAAAACGCAGGTCGAGATAGACCGGAAGCCGGCCGCCATTCGATTCGGCCACCACATGGCCGTTCCAGTCGGCATCGAAGCGATAGATCAGAACCCGGTCGAAGCTCGTCAGCTGTCGGACGAGGTCGGCCGTCGCCGACAGCGATTTCGGGATGTCGGCCTGTGCCCCGAGGCGTTGCGTGAAGCTGCGAAGCGTACCGAACACCTCGTCCGCCGGGCGAATTTCGGTGCGTTCCACCTCCACGACGATCCGCTTCCCACACCGATGCGCGACGAGGCTGAGCTGCAGGGGGGCGATGACCGTCTGGTAGAAAGGCTCCTCGGTGGCGTACCAGGTCAATATCGGCGCCAGATGGGCCGCAACCTCGCCGCTTGGAACCTGACCCAGTTCGACCGCATCGGACAGATAGTCCGCGAGATTGGCGCTGGCCTGGACGACAACACCATCCGCTGGCCTGATCACAAAAAGCGCCCCATGCGGCTGGATCGCGCCGGGAATGTGGATGGGCTCCCGGGCGCAAAGATCAAGATCCTGGTTGTTCGGCTGCAATGATCGTCTCCGCTGGCAAGACGAGCGCTTCTCACGAAAAAAGTTATCGGAAAACCATGCCTTAGTTCCCCAATCCTTGATGGTTGAAGGAGAAATAGGAGCGAGGTCCGAAATGTAAACGGCAGGTGCGAAAATCCTGGTCACGAAACCGCGAAACCGGCAGAGATCCTACCGCATGACGGCAGTTTCCGCGCAGCCACTTCCGGCAAAAACCACTGTATCGTCAATCGATCAGGTGGCGTCGAATGGCTTCGGCGATCGCCTGCGTGCGGTTGGTGGCGCCGACCTTACGGGTGGCGTTCTTGATGTAGGTGTTGACGGTATCGACCTGGTAACCGCTCTCTTGCGCGATCTGTTCGCTGGTAAGCCCCATCGACGCAAGTTTCAGACAGATCATCTCTCCTGACGACAGACGCAAAGCCGAAGCAGCGAAACGCTCCATCAAAGGCCGGGTCACCGCGGTATGGGTCGATTGGGCAATCGCACCGAGAAAGTCGATTTCGTCCGCCTCGAAGGGCACCGTCCGGGAAAATCCGACGCAGCCATACATCTCGTTGCCACGGCGGATCGGAAAGAGGAGACGATTCTTGATGTTGAACGCGTCGAGCAGGTAGGCGAGCCGGCTGTTGAGTTCGACGCCCTTCAGCACGTCGCTTTCGATCACCACACCTTCGGACAGTTTGGCACGTTCAATGAAGGGATCCGACAGATGAAACTTCTCGTCGTAGTAGGATTCGATAAAGGCCGGCGGAAAATCCGTATCGATCGACTGCCCCGTTCCGAAGCGGAAATTGTCGATATCAAGCCCGCTGACCATCACGTAATCGAAGGCAACCGCCTTGCGCAGTCGCATGGTGAAGGGATGGTTGTGGATGAAACGATGCCGAGGAACCGAGGCAAGATCAACATATTTGTCCAGATCGTCTGCACGACTGAAAATCGGACTGCTCACCATGATGCACCTAATCAAATCAGGAAAATTCTGTCCCGGACACGTCATATTGGCGCAAGAAGGACGAAGGGTTACGGAATCAAACGGCTTTCAGATCGAACCGCTGGCGTCTCGGATATACCCCGAGAGTCGCATCTCAACAATAAGTTAGCGTTAATCAATACCTCCTAAAGTACCCGGACAGCACACTGCTGCCTCATCCTGGAGTTGCCAATGACTGCCCCCGAAACGCTGAAGGACTTGAACGACCGCCTGAATTTTGCCGGTCTGAATGAACCAGCGCGTCGTATCCTTTCCGAAATGCAGCCGCTGATCCGTACGGCAATTGGTCCTGCACTGGACGATTTTTATGACAAAGCAAAGAGGCACCCGCATACCGCCTCGTTTTTCTCCTCCGATAGCCATATTGCCCATGCCAAGGGACGCCAGGAAAAGCACTGGGCCTCGATCGCCTCGGGGAAATATGATGCCGGTTATGTCGAAGCGGTCTCTGCCGTTGGCCGCACGCACGCCAAGCTGGGGCTGGAGCCGCGCTGGTACATCGGTGGCTATACCCTGATCCTGGAAGGCATCATCAAGGCCGTGGTCGCTTCGGAGCTCAAGGGGTTCCTCCACGCCAAGAAGGCCAAGGCCGTCGAAGAAAAGATCTCCGCCGTCGTCAAGGCGGCACTCATCGACATGGACTACTCGATTTCCGTTTATCTCGATGAACTGGCCGCCGGCCGCCAGCGTGTGGAGGAAGAGCGCCAGAAGTTTGCGGTGGAGCAGGAAACGGCGCTGGCAGCGCTCGACCGGGCGCTTCGCAACCTGTCAGACCGCAACCTGAACTTCCGGATGACCGAGCAGCTCTCGGACACGTTCTCGCGGATCAAATCGAATTACAACGAGTCGATCACCGAATTGAACGGTGCAATGGTGGAAATCCGCAGCGCGGTGGCGCAGGTTCTGGCGGAAATCGACAGCATCTCGCACGCGACCGACGACATGGCCAAGCGCACAGAACAGCAGGCTTCGGCGCTTGAGCAGACCGCAGCCGCCATCGAGGAAATCACGACGATCTCCGCGTCGGCCGCCCAGCGCACCGCCGAAGTCCAGACGGTCGTTCGGGAATCCGCCGAGGAAGCCACGCGATCCGGCAAGGTGGTGGAGGAAGCCATCAACGCCATGGGTCAGATCGAAAGCTCGTCGCACAAGATGACCCAGATCATCGGCGCCATCGACGAGATTGCCTTCCAGACCAACCTTCTCGCGCTCAACGCCGGCGTCGAGGCCGCGCGTGCCGGTGAACAGGGCAAGGGCTTTGCCGTCGTGGCCCAGGAAGTGCGCGAACTCGCCCAACGTTCGGCCGCCGCTGCGAAGGAAATCAAGGAATTGATCGACCAGTCCTCGGCAGACGTGAACCGCGGCGTCGATCTCGTCAATCGCACCGGCCAGGCTCTGGTCACAATCGGCGAACGCGTCAACGCCATCAGCGAACACATCAGCTGGATCGCCCAGTCGGCCCGCGAACAATCCTCCGGCATCGACGAGATCAATGCCGCGATCCGCAGCATCGACCAGATCACGCAGCGCAACGCGGCCCTGACGGAAGAGACGAACGCCTCCACGCAGAACCTCGCGGGGATCAGCTCCGGCCTCTCCGAACTTCTCTCCCGCTTCAACACCTCGTCCTCGCACCAGCATGCCTTTGGTGACAACAGAGAGCGCCGGCGCGCCTGAGGAAAACCTGTCCCCGACGAGAAAGATGCTCGCGCCGTAAGGGTCGCGGGCATCTCTAAGCTTCAAAAAGCCTCCGTATTCTTTCGGTCAGCGGTTGTCATAGCTGATCTTGGCCATAGTTACCGGGTCAGAAGACCGGTTTCCCAACAGGCCAAATCGAAAGGATCCTTCCGATGAAGAGGCTGTTTCGCAACGCGATCGCTGCCGCCGCCCTCATGCTCACCGCCCCTTTGGCGCTGGCTCAAACGCCCCCCAATGTGCTGATTGTCGGCCAGATTGCCGAGCCGCAATCGCTCGACCCGCATGTGGCAACCGCGACCAACGATTTCCGCATTCTCGTCAATATCTATGACGGTCTGGTGCGCTTCAAGAGCGGCACGTTACAGGTGGAACCGGCGCTTGCCGAAAGCTGGACCGTCGCCAACGACGGCAAGACCTATACCTTCAAGCTGCGACAGGGCGTCAAGTTCCATGATGGCAGTGATTTCGATGCCGAAGCGGTCAAGTTCAACTTCGACCGCATGCTGGATGAAAACCACCCGTTCTACGATACCGGCCCCTTCCCGTTGTCCTTCAACTTCGCGGCGGTGGATCAGGCCAATGTCATCGATCCGCAGACGGTCGAGTTCAAGCTGAAGGAGGCGTTTGCGCCCTTCCTCTCCAATCTTGCCTATCCGACCGGCCTTATCGTCTCGCCTGCCGCCGTGAAGCAATACGGCAAGGATTTTGGCCGCCACCCGTCCGGCACGGGCCCGTTTAAATTCGTCGAATGGCAGTCGAACCAGCGGGTCGTGGTGGAGGGCAATCGCGACTACTGGAACGAAGCACCGGCGCTTGAAGCCGTCGTTTTCCGGCCGATCACCGATTCCAACACCCGCGTGGCCGAAATGATGGCCGGCGGTATCGATGTGATGGTGGAGGTTCCGCCGGACAACATCGCGACCTTCCAGAACGATCCCAATTTTGCCGTGAGCGAGCAGGTCGGGCCGCATGTCTGGTTCAGCGTCCTGAATACCAAGGAAGGCCCGTTCAAGGACAAGGCCGTGCGCCAGGCGGCAAATTATGCCGTCAACAAGAAGGGTCTCGTCGATAACGTCCTGCAGGGCACAGCGACGGTGTCCGCCGGACCGATCGCACCGGCCTTCGACTGGGTGAAATCCTCCGTCGAGCCCTATCCTTATGATCCGGAAAAGGCCAAACAACTGCTGGCGGAGGCCAGGATCGAGGACCCGAGCCTGACCTTCTACATCACCGAAGGCGGTTCCGGCATGCTGGACCCTGTCACCATGGGCGCCGCCATTCAGGCGGATCTCGAGGCGGTTGGCTTCAAGGTCAAGATCGAGACCTATGAGTGGAACAGCTTTCTCTCGCGCGTGAACTCAGGGCTGGAAGGCAAGGCCGACATGGCCGAAATGGCCTGGATGACGAACGACCCGGACACCCTCCCCTATCTGGCGCTCCGCACGGCCGCCATGCCCGACAAAGGCGGCTTCAATTCCGGTTATTATTCCAACCCGGAACTGGACACGATCCTGGAAAAGGCCCGCACTTCGACCGATCAGGCCGAACGCGCCGAGCTTTACGGGCAGGTGCAGCGGATCGTCCATGATGACGCGCCCTGGCTCTTCGTCGCCAACTGGAAACAGAACGCCGTCACGCGCGCCAATGTGCAGGGTTTCACCCTGGAGCCTTCCTTCCTGCTGAACCTCCGGCAGGTCAGCAAGTAAGTGAAGACGGTTCCGGAGGCAGTCTCATAACCTGCCTCCGGCAGATCCCGCTGGAGTGCCATGACCCGTTATATCGCCAAGCGCCTGCTCTCGGTCATCCCGGTCCTGTTCGGCCTGTCCGTCATCGTTTTCCTGGTGATGGCGCTGATCCCGGGTGATCCCGCCACCGCCATTCTCGGCTCCTATGCGACGCCGGAGAATGTCGAAAGGATCAACCGCGATCTCGGCCTCGATAAGCCACTTCTCCAGCAATATCTGATCTGGATCGGCAATGTTCTGCAGGGTGATCTGGGGCGCTCCTATATTCTGAACCGTCCCGTGCTTTCCGAAGTCAGCGAACGGTTTGGCGCAACCCTTATCCTCGCCGGCACTTCACTTTTGCTCTGCTCCATCATCGGGCTTTTCGCCGGCGTTATCTCGGCCGTGCGCCAATATGGCTGGGCTGATCGCATCATCACCTTTGTGGTTCTGGCCGGCATTTCCATGCCCTCCTTCTGGCTTGGGCTGCTGCTGATCCTTGCTTTCGCGGTACACTGGCGGCTGCTGCCGCCAAGCGGCATGTATGCCGTCTATGGCGGCGGCGATTTGCCGGATCTCTTGCGTCATCTCATCCTGCCGGCGCTCACCCTGTCGGTCGTCGCCGCCGGTGTCATTGCGCGCCTCACCCGTGGCGCCATGCTGGAAGTGCTGCGGCAGGATTTCATCCGCACGGCGCGCGCCAAGGGACTTTCAGAAAGGAAGGTGGTCTACGGTCACGCCTTCCGCGCGGCGATCGTCAGCGTCATTCCGGTGATCGGCATCCAGGCGGGTTTCGTGCTGGGTGGCGCCGTCTATATCGAGACGGTTTTCCAGTGGCCGGGCATCGGTGCAATGCTGGTGAAAGCGATTTCGACCCGCGACATCCTGCTGGTGCAGGGTGGCGTACTGGTGGTCGCCGCAAGCTATGTTCTCTTCAATCTCGCGGCGGATGTGGTGCAGACCCTGCTTGACCCGAGGATCCGCGCATGACTGACAGCTTTGCCGACCTCTCTTCGCCCCCGAGAGCAAGCCGGATGTCGCCGCTTCGACTTCTCGTGCAGAGCCGTCTCGCCGCCGCTGGTCTTCTGCTTCTGATTGCCATCGGCCTGGTGATCCTCCTCGCACCCGTTCTGCCGCTTTCCGATCCCAATGCGACGGCGCCGGCTGAGCGGCTGCTCAGACCCCTGACCGAAGGCCATCTCCTCGGGACTGATCAGCTTGGCCGCGACATTCTGAGCCGTCTCATCTGGGGCAGCCGTGTCTCGATTGCCGTCGGTTTTGCCGCCACCCTGTTTGCCGCGCTGATCGGTTCGGGCATCGGCCTGATCTCCGGTTATGCCGGCGGGCGGACCGACAACATGCTGATGCGCGGCATCGATATGCTGATGGCCTTTCCCTACATCCTGCTGGCACTCGCCATCGTGGCGGCCCTCGGTCCCGGCCTGATGAATGCGCTTTATGCCATCGCGGTCGTCAACATCCCGTTTTTTGCGCGAAACGTGCGCGGCGTGACGCTCGGTCTTGCACACCGCGAATTCGTCGATGCGGCGCGCCTGTCCGGGAAGGGGCACCTTTCGATCCTTGCGACGGAGATCCTGCCGAACGTGTTGCCGGTGATCGTCATCACCATGTCCACCACGGCCGGCTGGATGATCCTGGAAACCGCAGGCCTCAGCTTTCTCGGCCTCGGTGCGCAGCCGCCGCAGGCGGATCTCGGCTCCATGCTGGGAGAGGGGCGCGCCCAGCTCTTCACCGCGCCGCATGTCTCCATCGTGCCGGGCGTGATGATCTTCCTCATCGTCATCAGCCTCAATCTCGTTGGGGACGGTATCCGCGATGCGCTCGATCCGCGGCTGAAATCCGGCGCGCTCGGACGGCCCGGCCCGATCACGGCAATCGCCACAGACCGCCGGGCGCACGAGAAGAGCCAGGCTGGTGCAGTTCTGTCTATCGAAGGCCTCGACACCGGCTTCCGGATGGGCTCCCAATACGTGCCGGCGGTGCGCAATGTCTCACTCTCGGTTATGCCGGGTGAATGCCTGGGCCTGATCGGCGAAAGCGGCTCGGGCAAAAGCGTGACCGCGCTGTCGGTCATGGGGCTTGTCGCCTCGCCGCCCGGCCTGATCCGCAACGGCTCCATCCATCTGGGCAATGAGGATGTGCTCTCCATGCCGGAAAGCCGGCTAATCGCCTGCCGCGGCCAAAGGGTTGCCTATATCTTCCAGGACCCGCTGACGACGCTTCACCCCACCTATACGATCGGCCAGCAGGTGGCGGAAGCCATTGCCGCGCACCAGTCTCTCGGTCGCAGTGAACTTTGGGACCGGGCCATTGCGCTTCTGGAAAAGGTGCAGATCCCTGATGCCCGCGCAAGGGCCGAGCATTACCCGCACCAGCTGTCCGGCGGCCAGCGCCAGCGGGTCGGTATCGCCATGGCGCTCGCCAATGATCCGGAGGTGATTATCGCCGACGAACCGACAACGGCGCTCGACGTCACCGTGCAGGCCGATATCCTGCGGCTTCTGAAGGCTCTGCAGCGCGAGCGGCAGATGGCTCTGCTGTTCATCACCCATGATTTCGGCGTGGTGTCCGAGATCTGCGACCGGGTGGCGGTGATGAAGGATGGCGAAATCGTCGAGACCGGGACGACACGAACCGTTCTGAACCGCCCGCAACATGCCTATACCAAGCGGCTGATTGCCTGTGTTCCGGAAATCGGCGAAGGCCGCCGTTTTCTACACCGGGTGGCGGACCTCTTCGACGGGCAGTCGGAAAAGGATGGCGCAGCATGAGTGACAATGCCATTCGGGTGCGCGACCTGACAAAAACCTTCGGCGGCAAAACCCAGCTGTTTGGTCGCGCCTCGCATGAGGTTAGGGCACTGACCAAGGTTTCGGTCGATCTGAAGCAGGGCGAAACGCTTGCGGTCGTTGGCGAAAGCGGTTCGGGCAAAAGCACACTCGCCCGCATCCTCGTCGGGCTGGAAACGCCGACCTCCGGCACGATCGAGATCGCCGGTCAATCGGCAGATGACCTGCGTAAACAAGGACCGAAAGCCTTCGGCAGGACCGTTCAATATGTATTCCAGGAAACGGTCGCCTCGCTCAATCCGCGCAAGACGATTGCTCAGATCCTGGAGACGCCGCTATCGCTGCTCGCCGGCCACGCCGCGCCGGAGCGCAAAAGTCGGATGCGCGAACTCATGCAGGCCGTGGACATGCCCGAGGATGCCCTCGATCGATATCCGCATGAAATGTCGGGCGGCCAAGCACAGCGCATGGCGATTGCCCGGGCGCTGGCGGCCGAGCCGGATATTCTGATCCTGGACGAACCGGTCAGTGCGCTGGATGTCTCCGTGCAGGCGCAGGTCCTGCTTCTTTTGCAAAGGCTGAAGGACGAGCTCGGGCTCAGCTACCTCTTCATCAGCCATGATCTCGCGGTGGTGGAGGCGATTGCCGACCGTGTGGCGGTCATGCACTTCGGTGAGATCGTGGAGCTGGAAGAGGCAGGCCGGTTGTTTCGCGAGCCGGTCCACCCCTACACGCAGAAACTCCTTCAAAGCGCGCCACGCATTGCCCGCTGAGTTTCAGAGAAATTCCAGCGTGATGAGGGTCAAGACCAGATAACGGCTCATCTTCGAGATCGTGATGAGGATCACAAACGTGGCCAGCGGCACGCGCAGGACACCGGCCATGATGGTCAGGGCATCGCCGATCACTGGCAACCAGGCGGCCAGCAGCGACCATTTGCCATAACGATTGTACCAGGCCTCGGCCCGCACCAGCTTGTCTTCGGAGACGGGAAACCAGCGCTTGTGGCGGAAACGGTCGATGCCGCGGCCAAGCCCCCAATTGACCACCGAGCCGCTGACATTGCCGATGCCGGCGGCGAGAAGCAGCGCCCAAACGGGGTAGTGCCCGCTGAGGATGAGCCCGACCAGCACCGCTTCGGACTGCGCCGGAAAAATGGTGGCCGCCACGAAGGCGATGCCACAGAGACCGAGATAGACGAGGATATCGGGAGGCAAGGCGCGACAGGATCCGGCATTGGAGAGTTCGGGCTCATGCCCGGTCGCGCTTCCTTAACGGTTGTTGCCGGCCACCGACAAGCATGGACCGATCACGATGCGATCAATGGGACGCGGATTTGGTGCTGCGGACCGACCGGGCGGCATCCTCAAGATCACCCCACACCTCCTTCTGGGGTGCAAAGCGCGCCCGGAGATAGGCGGCCAGTTCCCCAACCTGGCGGTCGGACAGACTGTCCGCAAAGGCCGGCATCGACATCACCTCGGCATCCGCCCTGTGACGGACGACAAGGCTTGCCGGCGCATCGGCGCCGCTGAGGATGGCGTTCAGCACATTCGTCGGCTTGGTGCTGTGCAGATTGCTGTTGAGGGCGAGATTCACCAGCGGCGTCTCGCCCGCATGGCAGGAGGCACAGGCACCCTCAAAAATCCGCGCGCCTTCGGGATGCGCCAGCCGGGCCTTCTCGCGAGCAGCCTCCGACGCAAGAATGGCGGTGTCACGCTGTGCGGCGGCTTCCTCCGGAGCGACCGGCGACGACAATCCGGCAAGATAGGTCGCCATGGCGGCGATATCCGCATCCGGCAGGGCTGACAGCGAGCGGACGACCTCCGCCATCGGACCCACCGCACTGCCGTGATCGACAGCGTGGCCATGCCGCAGATAATCGAAGAGAGCGGATTGCGTCCAGGCCACCGGCCCAGCCTGTGTTCCGTTGAGAGCCGGCGCCTCGTAACCATCGGCAAAACCGCCGGCGAGATGGTCGGCTCCGCGCCGTTCCGCGCCGAGCGCATTGCGGTCACTATGGCAGGCGGAACAGTGGCCGAGGCTTTCCACCAGATAGGCGCCCCGGTTCCAGGCCTCGCCCTTGACCGGATCGAAGGGGACCTTTGCAGCATCGAGATACAGTCCGTTCCAGCCCGCCATCAGCGGTCGGATGTTGAACGGCGCCTTGAGCCGCGTTTCCGGCGCCGCCGAGGCAGCGGCGGGCGATGCCATCAGATAGGCATAGAGATCCTGCAGGTCGCTATCGCTCGCATGCCGGAAGGCAGTGTAGGGATGCACCGGGTAGAGATGCGATCCATCGCGGGAAATGCCCTCCCGCATCGCCCGTTCGAAGGCCGCATAGGACCAGGAGCCGATGCCGTGGCTGGCATCCGGCGAGATATTCGCCGCATAAACCGTGCCGAAGGGGGTTTCGAAGGCGCGCCCGCCGCCGAGCGCTGACGATTTTTCATCGGCATGACATGTGTTGCAGCCGCCTACCGCGGCGACCAGCCGGCCGCGTTCGATGCTGGCGGCGCTGAAGATGGCCGGGTCAAGCCGTTGAATAGCGGCAATCGATGGCCGCCACGGTGAAAAGGCTGCGAGCCCGCCAAGCGCGATCCCGGCAAGACCGACGATCCCAAGACCGAAGCGGAAGAGGCGTTTGCCGCTTTCCTTCCGCCGCTCGCGTTTTGCCTGCTGCTCCTGTCCGTTGAGCCCCGCCAGCACCCGGTCGGGCGTCAGCGGCAGTTCGCGGAAGCGAACACCCGTTGCATCATAGATCGCGTTGACGATGGCGGCGGCACTGGGGACTGATGCCGATTCCCCCACGCCAAGCGGCGGCTCGTCCGGCCGCGGGATCATCAGCACATCGATATCGGGCACTTCTTCGAAGGTGAGGATCGGATAGCCGCCCCATTCAACGCTCTCGACCGCCGTCTGCGTGAAGCGGACCTTCTCCTTCAGCACCCGGCTGACGGACTGGATGACATTGCCGTGGATTTGATGACGCACACCCTCCGGGTTGATCATCAGCCCGGAATCCTGACCGACCGTCACCTTGGTGACAGCCACCTCCCCCGTACGGCGGTTGACCGCCACATCCGCTACCCAGGCGGACCAGGCCGCCGGAACACCGGGGAATTTGCCGTGCACATAAACCGCATAGGCAAACCCGCGGCCATAGAGCAGATCGCCCTCCCCGCCTTCGCTGCCAAAGCGCGTCCGCGGTCTCCAGCCGGCCTTTTCGGTCACGGCCCGAACGAGATCAGAAGCCCTCGGATCGGTTAGATAACGCAGACGGTATTCGACGGGATCGACGCCAGCGGCAGCCGCCAGTTCGTCAAAAAAGCACTCGTGCGCAAAGGTGTTCGGCATCGCCGAGACACCGCGAAACCAGGAGGCACGCGCAATCGGCGGCATGTCGTGCACGGCAATGCGCATATTGCTGACCGCATAGGGCGGAATGGCGGTACGATCCCCCATCTCCACCGTCTCGTTTCCGGAGACTTTGCCCGTCAGCACCAACGCCAGTGTCGGCGAGAGGTTGGACGGATAACGCGTCTCGAAATCATAGGCGATCGGGCCGCCCTCAAGATCGAGGCCGCCGCGAACATCGACCACCTGGGCGGCGCCTTTTGGCTCCCAGCCGTGCTCCTGTTCGCGGGTCAGCTGTACACGCACCGGCCGCCCGACGGCACGCGACAGCAAGGCCGCATCGGCGGTTACGTCGTCGGCGCAGTTGCGACCGTAACAGCCGGCGGCCTCGTAGCGTTCGACGATGATCCTCTCCTCCGACATGTCCATGAGGAGCGCCAGATCGCGGCGCATGAAATGCGGGTTCTGCGTGCCGGACCAGACGACGAGCTGGTCTTCACGCCAGTCAGCCACGGCACAGGACGGGCCGATCGACCCGTGCATCTGATAGGGCCAGACATAGGTGCGCTCCATGCGCGGAGAAGCCGAGGACAGCGCCCGCTCGATATCCCCGTCGTTGCGCAGGATGCGCGTCTTGGCCGGATTGGCGCGCAGCGCCTCCTCGAATTGGTTCAGGTCTGGTCGGGCTGGGGGTTCACGCCACACCACCTTCAGACGCCGTGCCGCCAGCGCCGCCTGTTCCTCGCGCGTGGCGACCACGCCGACAAAGTCGCCGATCGCAATAACGCCGACCAGTCCGTCGATATCGGCAACCGAGGCCTCGTCGATGGCGATCAGGCTGTTGCCAACCCCCTCGCCGTGATCGTAGCCGACATAGGGCGGGCGGATGACCCGTCCGTGCAACATGTCCGGCACGCGTACGTCATGCACATAGGTCCAGTCGCCACGGGCCTTGGCGGCAATGTCGCTGCGCGGTTGCGACTGCCCCACCAGCCGATAGGCCTCGACCGGTTTGGCCGGCGCGGACGGATCGATATCGATGCGCACATGCTCGCCGCGGATCAACTCGCCGTAGCGCACCGCAAAACCATCCGCATGGATGAGCCCGTCCTCGACAGACAGATTTTCCTGGGCAATGCCCGAGCGCTCGGATGCTAGTGCAAGCAGATAGGCTCGCGCCGAGGCGGCTGCGAGACGCAGCGGCTTGGCGGCAATCTGGATGGTTTCGCTGGCGATCGTCGGCCCCTGGTCGGGGACGGCACTGGTGGTGCCCAGCACCATCTCGACACGCTCGAAGGCAATGTCCAGTTCTTCGGCCACAATCTGGGCAAGTGCCGTGCGGATGCCGGTTCCAAGATCCACGTGGCCGTTGAAGGCAATCACGGCGCCATCCGCCTTCAGCGCCAGATAGATGTCCGGATCGTTGCCACTGCCGGGACGGGTCACGAGCAGAATGTCAGAAGCCGTCAAAAACGCATCACGCGTGACTTCGCGCAGTCCGGTCATGGGATGGCCGACCTCTCCTGCTCCTGGCGCGGTAACTGGCGTTCCGCCACCAGAAGATCACGTGCCCGCCGCACCGCCGCTAGAATTTCCATGTGGGTGCCGCAGCGACAGAGATGGCCGCGCAAGGCGGCGCGGATCTCGGCCTCGCCAGGCGCGGGGTTCTTGCGCAGCAGCGCCACCGTCGCGATGATCATGCCGTTCAGGCAGTAGCCACACTGAGCCGCCTGCATCTCGGTAAACGCCCGCTGGACCGGATGCGGTTCGCTGTCGGAGGCAAGCCCTTCGAGCGTTGTCACCGTCCGTCCGTCGAGCGCGCTGATTTTGATCGTGCAGGCCCGCACGCAGCGGTCGTCTACGAGGACGGAACAGGCACCGCATTCGCCGAGCCCGCAACCGAATTTCGGTCCGTTGAGCGCGCAGTCATTGCGGAGGATGAAGAGCAGCGGCGTCTCTGGCGCCACCGCGAAAGTCTGTTTTTCGCCATTGATGGTGAGGGTTACGGGGCCGCGTGCCATTGCTCGCCAGCCTCGTCGGCGGGACATCGCGCGCACCTCTGCCCTCGGTTCCCAGATGGGAGGAAGGTCAGGATTGCGTCGTTCCCCTTTTGGTTTTTGTCGGTCGCATCCATAAGCGGGATGCTAACAGGAAATCATTCGCACGCAAATGATTTCTTCCTCGGTAAGGAGCGCTGCGAATGCTCAGCAGATCTTGCGGATCAGCCGTGCCAGTTGCTCGCGCTCCTCCGGCGTCAAAGGCGCCAGGGTCTCATCGGTCACGGTCCGCGCAGCGTCGAGGTTCCGCTCGATCGCGGCATCACCATCGGCCGTGAGCGACAGGATGAGCCGCCGTCCATCCTCCGGGTCCGGCGCGGTTGCCACATAACCACGGGCCACCAGCCGGTCCACCACGCCCTTGATGGTGGCGGCGTCCATTGCCGTTTCACGGCCGAGGAAATTCTGCGAGGTCGGCTGGATTTCCTGGAGTTTGGTGAGCGCCGACCATTGCGTCGTGGTCAATTTATCGCCCATCAGGCCCGCAAACAGCGCGACATGCCGCTGGTTCGCCTGACGCAGCAGAAATCCGATCTGCTGGTCGACGCGATAGGCGCCTGCCTGCTTCGGCCGCCGTGTCTTTCTGGCGCCTGTCTGATCGCCTGCCATTCCGCATCCCTTTCGCGCGCGCTGTCTAGCGGTTTACGTGTCATCCGCTATTTGTCAACGGATCGAGAAGCCGCCTCACCGGTCGGTTTTCAACCAGTCCCACCGCTTGACAGCCACCGGAAGCAGGATCACTATTCGTTTGCATACAAATAAAATACGTCTTCCGCCAAGGATCGGCACCATCCTGTACCACGGTCTTTTGCGAGGACGACACAAAGGGGATCCACGATGGTGAAGCAGCAGGTGGAAAGTGCTGTCAACGGGAAGATCCGTTGCGACGCCTGTCCCGTGATGTGCTACATTTCCGATGGCAAATCCGGCGCCTGCGACCGCTACGCCAATATCGGTGGCGATCTCGTCCGCGTCGATCCGCTCACCATTCTGGAAAACAGCTTGAGCGATGGCGGTAAGGTCGTTGCATTCCTGCCCGAAGGCGGCAAGCCGGATTGGGATGGTGACATCGTGAATGCCAATGCGACCTTCGTGACCGCTGTCGGCGCAGGGACCACCTACCCGGATTACAAGCCCGCCCCCTTCATCGTCTCGCAGAAGCAGAACGGCATCGACATGGTGACGGTCGTCACCGAGGGCATCTTCTCCTATTGCGGCGCCAAGGTGAAGATCGACACCGATCGTTTCATCGGCCCCGAGACGGCGGCGGTGCGGGTGGATGGCGAACCGGTCGGCCATGTCACCACCGGCGAATATGGCTCGCAGATGCTTTCGCTCGGTGGCGTTCACCATCTGACCGGCGGCTCGAAAAAGGAAGGCCGCGTCACCTGCGACACGCTGATGCGCCTGTGCAACCGCGAGCGGGTCGAGATGATCATTGATGGCGGCGCCACACTTTTGCTGCAGGCAGGCTGTCCCCCCGTCATAAACGGGGTCGAGGAAAGCCGCATGCGCGTCGGCTGCGGTTCGGCCACGATCGGCATGTTCGCCAAGCAGTGGAAGGACATGGTGGACGAGGTGGTGGTGGTCGACGATCACATCACCGGCGTCCTTTCCGAACACCAGGCCGGCAAACTTCTCGACGTCCAGCCGACGGGCATCAAGATCAAGGGCCGCCGCTCGACACCCGGCCGCTATTTCCAGGTGGCCGAACCCGGAACCGGCTGGGGCGGCACGAACATCTCCGATCCACTCGCCATCCTTGGCGATTTCGACGCCAAGGTCGCCTATCCGGGGCTGCGGCTGCTGATGGTCTCGACCACCGGCGACCAGTACGGTTATTACATCCTCGACGAAAACCTGCAGCCGGTGCTGCAGACCATCCTGCCAGCCGCCATCCAGGACACCGTAGACGTGGTGGCCGAAAACTGCGAGCCAGCGATGGTTTCCGTCCTTTTCATGGGTGGCGCGGGCGGCAGCCTGCGGGCCGGCGTGACCACCAATCCGGTGCGGCTGACGCGCTCTGTCCGCGAGGCCCTCACCTACGTCTCCTGCGGCGGGGCACCGGCCTATGTCTGGCCGGGCGGCGGCATTACCGTGATGGCGGACGTCATGCAGATGCCGAGCAACAGTTTTGGTTACGTGCCGACGCCGGCGCTTGTTGCGCCGATCGAATTCACCATGCGGCTCGAGGATTACCGGACGCTCGGCGGCCACATGGACGCCGTCATCCCGATCGAGGAGGCGGTGGAGCTTGCCGAACGACGGATTGCGCCGCTGGTGCCAGGCGCCTGGCCGATGGCGGAGCGCAATTTCAAATGGGGCACGGGCGGCTGAGGATGCGGCGATGAACGGACCGATGGCACGCTATCTGGATGGATCTGAAACGGGACGGCTGCATCTGCAGTACGGCCCGATCGATCTCATCATCGGCGTCGATGGTCCGCGCGCCACGCCGAAGCATATCCGCCACGCGCAGCAATGCGCCTGGAACCGCTTCCAGACCATCCTGCCGGAACTGGTCGACGAACTGCCGCTGCTGCGGTCACCCGCCACCCCTCACGAACCGGGCGCCCGGGGCAGCACCGCCCGTCGCATGGTGGAGGCGGTTCGCCCCTTCGCCGCCAACTACTTTATCACGCCGATGGCAGCGGTGGCCGGTGCGGTCGCAGACGAGGTGCTCGCCGCCATCCGGCTTGGTTTTTCCCCAGACGACTGTCCCGAGCGGATCTTTGTCAACAATGGCGGGGATATTGCCTTTCACCTGTCGGGAGAGGTGGAATTTTCGGTCGGCATCGCCCAAGACGATGGAGAAGGTCTTGGCCGCTTCAGGGTCACCGCCAGCGAGCCGATGCGCGGCATCGCAACCTCGGGACGCGGCGGGCGGTCGCTCTCGCTCGGCATCGCCGACAGCGTGACCGCTCTGGCAGACGATGCCGCAAGTGCCGATGCGGCCGCCACCATCATTGCCAATGCCGTCGATCTGCCGGGCCATCCGTCCATTCGCCGGGCGCCGGCATCCTCGGTCAAGGATGACAGCGACCTCGGCGATCTTCCCGTTGTCATTGATGTTGCTCCCCTGCCCGCCGACGAGATTGCAAGAGCGCTGGACAGGGGACAAGAGATGGCCGAGCATCTGATCGACCGCGGCCTCATCTCCCGTGCCGCTCTTTTCCTGCAGGGGGCGCACCGCATCGCGGCCCCTCATCCCGCCCCCTTTCCAATGACAGCCCGACTGGAGATGAGACCTCATGCCTGAACCGATCGTCCGCAAGATCGTCACCATCGTCGAAGACATCCTGCATGAGGGTGGGCCGAAGGCGGAGCATCCGCTGAAGCGCGGCGCAATCCTCGCCGTCATTCACAATCCCTTCGCCGGCGCCTATCACGAGGAGATCGCCGGCTTCATGAAGGATCTCGAACCGCTCGGCCTCGAGATGGCGAAAAAGCTGATCGACGCCCTGGGCGGCGAGCCCTCGACCATCGAAGGGTATGGCAAGGGTGCCATCGTCGGCCAGGCCGGAGAACTGGAACATGGCGCGCTCTGGCACGTACCGGGCGGTTATGCCATGCGCGGTGCGCTGGGCGAAGCCAAGGCCATCGTTCCCTCCACAAAGAAGGTCGGCGGCCCGGGAACGCGGCTTGACGTTCCCGTCACGCACATCAACGCATCGTATGTGCGCAGCCATTTCGATGCCATGGAAGTGGGCGTGTCCGACGCGCCGCGGGCGAATGAGATCGTGCTGGCACTGGTCATGACCACCGGCGCCCGCATCCATGCCCGTGTCGGCGGTCTCAAGGCTGAGGAGATCAAGGGCGAGGATGGCCTGAGATGAAGGCAGAGATCCGCAAGATCGCCGTCTTTGTGGAGGAAGTGCGTCGCGAGATGGATCGTCCCGTCAGGCCTGCGACCCGCAAGGCCTCAGCGGTCGCCGTCATCCGTAACCCCTTCGCCGGCCGTTATGTCGAGGACCTTCAGGACCTGATGGAGATCGGCGCAGAACTCGGCGGGTTGCTTGGCCAGCGTTGTGTTCAGGCGCTCGGCATCCGGCCGGATCAAGCGGAGAGTTATGGCAAGGCAGCCATGGTGGGGGAAAACGGCGAGCTGGAACATGCCGCGGCCATCCTGCATCCCTCGCTGGGCAAGCCCCTGCGCGAGGCGGTGGAAAAGGGGGCGGCGCTCGTCCCCTCCAGCAAGAAACGTGGTGGCCCGGGCCAGGTTCTGGACATTCCACTGGGTCACAAGGATGCCGCCTATGTCCGTTCGCATTTCGACGGCATGGAAGTGTGGTTGAACGACAGTCCGCGCGCCGACGAAATCATGGTGGCGGTTGCGGTGACCGATAGCGGTCGGCCCCTGCCTCGCGTCGGTGGTCTGCGGGTTACCGAGATCGAAGGAAAGGACGGGCTCCGCTAGAGCCCATCCCATGCTTGACAGCCGTTAAGACGACTGACACATTCGTTTGCATACAAATAAAAAGGGAACAGCCGTGTCACATCAGCGCGTCATCGCGAACGACGCCCGGACTCCGTCTCCACGCCAGTCGATCGTCGCCGGCATCGATGTTGGCGGCACCTTTACCGACCTCGTTCTCTTCGATGCCACAAGCGGCCGCGTTCGCCTTGCCAAGACCCCGACCACGCTCGACAATCAGGCTTTCGGCGTCGTTAACGCCCTTGAAGCGGCCGAGGCCGACATTGCAGCCCTCGACCTGATCGTTCACGGCACAACGACCACCACGAATGCCGTTCTGGAGCGCAATCTCTGCAAGACCGGCCTCATCACCACCATGGGCTTCCGGGACGTACTGGAACTTGGGCGCCGCACCCGCCCGAACGCCTATGGCATGAAGGGCGAGTTCCGGCCGATCATCCCGCGCGACCTGCGCGTGGAAGTGCCGGAACGGCTGGACGCACGCGGCAATGTCATTACCCCGCTCGATGAGGAGGCACTGCGGAGCGCCATCCGCCAGTTGGTCGATCTCGACTGCGAGGCGCTCGTCATCCACTTCCTGCATGCCTATGCCAATCCTGCCCATGAAATCCGCGCCGGCGAGGTTGCCTCGGAGATCTGGCCGAATGGCAATATCACGCTCGGCCATGCGCTTCTCTCCGAAAGCCGCGAATACGAACGCGGCGTGACGGCAGCGGTGAATGCCTCGGTGCAGCCTCTGCTGCGCCGTTACGTCGAGCGTCTGGCCGATACGCTGGCCGCTCGCGGTTACAAACACGACGTGCTGGTGATGAACGGCAATGGCGGCATGGTCTCGGCCCGGCATGTGGCGAAGGAGGCGGCAAAAACCGTAATGTCCGGCCCCGCCTCCGGCGTCATGGCAGCAGCCTTTACCGGGCGGCGGGCCGGCATGCCGAACCTCATCACCTACGACATGGGCGGCACCTCCACGGACGTCGCCCTCATCCGCGATGCGGAGCCGACCGTGTCGAACGAGATCGAGGTGGAATATGCCATGCCGATCCATGTGCCGATGGTCGATGTCCGAACCGTCGGCGCCGGCGGAGGCTCGATCGCCAGGATCACGGCGGCGGGTCTCCTGCAGGTCGGTCCGGAAAGCGCCGGCGCCACCCCCGGGCCGATCTGTTATGGCCGCGGCGGCACGAAACCCACCATCTCGGACGCCAACCTCCTGCTCGGGCGCCTCAACCCAAGCCGTCTGAACAGCGTTCCCGGTGGCATGACGATCGACCACATCAAGGCGATCTTCCAGGCAGAACTTGGCGATCGACTGGGCCTCGACGCCATTCAGGCGGCGGATGCCGTCGTCCGGGTCGCCAATGCCCGCATGTCGGATGCGGTGCGGATGGTCTCGGTCAGCCTCGGCGAGGACCCGCGCGATTTTGCTCTCTTTGCTTTCGGAGGTGCAGGCCCCCTGCATGCGGCCGCCATTGCCCGCGAACTCGGCATCCCGAAGGTGCTGGCGCCATCGCGCCCCGGCATCACCAATGCGCTCGGCTGCGTCGTCGCGGATCTACGGCATGACTTCGTCCAGACCGTCAACCGCCCCCTGGCGAGCGCCGACATTGAGGCCGTGTACGCGATCTTCGCCCGGCAGAGCGCCGATGGCCGCGAGTTGATCGGCAAGGAGGCCGTGACCATTCGCGAGATCCGCGAGATCCGCACCGTCGACATGCAGTTCATCGGCCAGACGCATCTGCTGCGGGTTGCCGTGCCGGACGCGATGCCGACACGCGAAGACCTGCAACGACGGTTCGAGGAGGCCTATTTTGCCCGCTTCCATGTCGAACTGCCGGAAATTCGCGCCAACCTCGTCAACGTCAACACTTCCGTCATCGGCCGGCGCGACGAGATCGACCTGTCGGCGCTGATCGACGCGAGCGGGCGAAAGGCCACGCTCGATGAGGCCCGCACCGGTAGCCGGCCCGTCTGGTTCGGTCGCTGGATAGACGCGCCCGTCTATTGGCGCGATCACCTGCCGCTTGTCGCGGCCATTGCAGGCCCCGCCATCATCGAACAGATGGACACGACCATTCTCATCGAGCCGGGCGACGTCGCGCAGCAGGATCGCGACGGCAACATCATCATCACGATCGGGAGCGCCGCATGAGCATCGATCCGATCACGCTCTCCGTCATCCAGTCCGGCCTGCAGCAGGTCTGCGACGAGATGGACCTCTCCTTCTCTCGTGCCGCCTTTTCGCCTGTGATTGCCGAAGCCAACGACCGGTCCGACGGCATCTATTCGGCGGTCGATGGCTCGCTGATTGCGCAAGGGTCGAGCGGCTTGCCGGTCTTCGTTGGCGTGATGCAGTATTCGACGCGCGTGCTGATCGAGATGATTGCTGCCGGCAAGGCGGCTGCACCCCAGCCGGGCGATATCTATATCGTCAACGACCCCTATCTCGGTGGCACGCACCTGATGGACGTGCGCTTCGCCATGCCGGTCTATCGCGCGGGGCAAATTTTCTGCTGGCTGTCCAACACCGGCCACTGGCCGGATACGGGTGGCGCGGTGCCCGGCGGTTTTTCCGCGTCGGCAACCTCGGTCGAGCAGGAAGGGCTTCGGCTGCCGCCGGTGCGCCTTTTCAAGCAGGGCGTTCTCGATCCGGAAATCTACGCGATCATCTGTTCCAACATCCGGGTCGCCGACCAGCGGATCGGTGACGTGAAGGCACAGGCAGCGGCCCTGCTTGTCGGCGAAAAGCGTCTTGTCCGGCTTCTGGACCGCTATGGCGATGACACGGTCACGGAGGCCATCGCAGAACTTCGCCGCCGGGCAAACCAGCAGATGCGCGCCAATATCCGCCTCATCCCGGACGGCACCTACACCTCCGTCGCCTATGTGGACAGCGACGGGGTCGTCAACGAACCGCTCGAAATCCGGCTGGCGATCACGGCGCGCGGCGGCGAACTCAGCTTCGATTTTTCCGGCTCCTCAAAACCCTGTCGGGGGCCGATGAATTCGGTGTTGGCGACGACGCTTTCCTCCGTCTATCTCGCCATGCGCCACATCTTCCCGGACGTCCCGATTTCCGCCGGCGCCTTCGAGCCGCTGACGGTGATCCGACCGGAGGGCACGTTCCTTGATGCGCAGTATCCCCGGCCCGTTTCCGGCTGTGCGGCGGAGGTCAGCCAGCGGATCGCGGAAGCCGTCTTCTCGGCTCTGGTCGAGGCGCTGCCGGATCGTGTCACGGCGTCGCCGGCCGGCAGCTCCGGCAATTTCGCGCTTGGCGGTTATGATCCCGAACGGGGCCAGAATTTTGTCATGTACCAGATCTCCGGCGGCGGTTACGGCGGCAATGCCGATCACGACGGCCTGGCGAACGGCTGTTCTACCATCGGCATTTCAAAAGCGCCGCCGGTGGAGATCATGGAACAACAATATCCCGTGCTCTACCATCGTTATGCGCTGCGCGAGGGATCGGGCGGCGCCGGAAAACATCGCGGCGGCTTCGGGTTGGATTACGAAATCGAACTGCGCCGGGGCGAAGCAACGGCCAGTTTCGTGATGGATCACGGACGCTTCGGCCCACCCGGTGCGCTCGGCGGATCGGACGGTGCGCCGAACCAGGTCACCCTGACGCGCAACGGCATCCCCATGACCCCGGACCACTTGTCGAAGGCGCAGGATATTCCGCTGAAGCCGGGCGACCGGGTCCGGGTGCAGACGCCAGGCGGCGGCGGATATGGTCACCCGTTCACCCGGCAACCGGAAGCGGTGGCCGAGGACGTCCGCCTGTCGCGCTACAGCATCAGTGACGCAAAGACGATGTTCGGCGTCGCATTAAAGCCAGACGGATCTGTTGACGCAGAGGGGACCAAGGCATTACGAGCGGAGGCGGAAGCGGCCTGAGGAGAGGCCGCGCGGAGACAGCCGCCCATGCGCGCAGGCGCGACCATGGAGAAAGCGTTTTGCACCGGAGATGTACAGGTCTCCGCAGCGCTTCGTCGCGCTACGTATAGATATAGTGGATACACTTTAAATTTGTTCGGCTCAACCGTCAGAGCTATGATCTCGCACGACACAATGGCGATCAGAGACCAGTTAAGCCGCACCGATTGCCCGAATTATAAGCCGAGATTTGACTTGCATCTGTTTTGGGCCTTGATAAGCTCATCACTATACAGTGCATACACTAAAAAACGCGCAAAGCTCCCGACGAGAAGGAGCGCGCAGACGGCAGACGAATTCATCGCTACCACGCAAGGGGAACGACCATGCACTCGAAGTATAATCCTCTCAGTTTATCCATGCAGCGCCGCACCGCGCTGAAGACGCTCGGCGGCGCGGCGATCGCGCTCACCAGCCCGGCCGTGCTGCGCCCGGGTTTTGCCCAGGACGGCACGATCAAGCTCGGCGCACCGATGCACCGCACCGGCATCGGCGCGTCTTATGGCCGCTGGTATGAGCGCACCGCCACCGCCGCCGTCAAACTCGTCAACGAGATGGGCGGCATCAATGGCCGCAAGGTCGAGATGATCGTCGAGGACGACGGGACCGATCCGAAGCGCGGCACGGAAGTCGTTGAGAAGTTCGCCACGCAGTACAAAGTTGACGCGATCTTCGGTCACCTCTTCTCGAACGTGGTCGCCGCCGCCGCACCGCGCGCCGGCGAACTGAAGGTTCCCTATTTTATCTGTTCAGAAGCAAGCCTGCTCGGCGCCGGCAAGCTCAACCGCTACACCTTCCAGCCGGGCATCACCGATGTGCGCGCCCAGGTGCAAGCCATGGCGCCGTGGATCGGCAGCACGATCGGCAAGAAGGTCACGATGATCTTCCCCGACTACAATTTCGGCCATGACCACCGCGATTTCTTCACTGCCGCCATCAAAGCACAAGGCGGCGAAGTGGTGGCCAAGATTGCCGTGCCGCCGACGGAAACCTCATTCACCCGATATTTCCCGCAGATCCCGCCGTCGACCGAGGTCATCTACCACGTCATGGTCGGCCCGGCCGTCCTGACCTTTGTCAAGGAACTCGGCGATTATCTCGGCAGCAAGCGCCCGGAAATCTTCGGTTTCATCGACTCGCTGGAAGCCGTGAACTTCAACACACCGCAACTCGGTTTCCTCGAAGGCACCTATTTCTGGGAAGCCTATCCGCGGTATGCCCAGGCCAACCAGACGGAGTTCGACAAGTTCTTCCGCGAGAAGGTCGGCGTCGATGCCAATGGCGCAAGCATTGCAGACCCGAAGGACATCTCCACCTATTCGCACATGTTCTCCTGCTGGGAGACCCTCTTCGTCATCAAGCAGGCGATGGAGATGGCAAACTACAGGGGCCCTGAGCAGAAGAAGGATCTGGTCGTCGCGATGGAATCGATGACGAGCTTTGCCGAAGGTAAGGAACATCCGCAGGGCGCCAAGCAGTTCAACGGCAAGACGCATCAGGTGTTCGGTTCGCAGAACATTTCCAAGGTCGAAGGTGGCAAGCTCAAGGTGGTGCACCGCACCAAGATCGAAGACGGCCTCTACGAAAGCCCCACCGACTACACCAAGATGGATCTTTGATCCCGCCGCAAGGCAATGCAATCACACTCCGCCGGTTCTTCCGGCGGAGACGGATCTCTTGCGGCCTGACGTTTCGGGCCGTCGATTGCAGGCAATGGAAAGGCAGGCCATATGGGATTGGGCCCCTATCTTCTTCTCGCGACCCTTGAAGGCCTCGTCCAGGCGGCCGTGTTGTGTATCACCGCAGCCGGCTTGTCACTGGTCTTCGGTGTGATGCGTGTGGTCAATGTGGCGCATGGCGAATTCGTGATGCTGGGTGCGGTCATCGCCTGGTATGCGGCAAGCCTCCTCACCGGCCATCCGGCGCTGGGGTTCGTGGTGGCGCTGATCATCAGCCCGCTGATCGTCGGGGCCATCGCGGCGCTGAGCGAGCGGCTGATCCTCAAGCGGCTGGACTATAATCCGGAAGCAACAATCGTTGCGACCATCGGCCTTCTCTACATCATCCAGCAGAGCGTGCTGATCCTGTACGGACCGGATGCACGCCCGGTCGATCCGCCTTTCTACTATACCATTCGCCTGCCGTGGTTCGGTTATTCGGCCTACAAGCTCTTCGTCATCGGTGCGGCCATCCTCATCATGGGGCTGATCTGGTTCGTGCTGCAGAAGACGCGCGCCGGCCTCATCATGCGCGCCACGCAATTTGACCGCGAAACCGCACAGGCCTTCGGCATCCCGGTGGACAAGGTCTCGGCCTATGTCTTTGCACTCGGGGCGGGCCTTGCCGCCATTGCCGGCATCCTCGTGGTGCCGATCCAGCAGGCGCATTACCTGATGGGAACAGATCCGCTGCTGCTCTCCTTCATCGTCGTCATCATCGGCGGGCTCGGCAGCATGTCGGGGACCGTGGTTGCGGCGATCCTGATCGGCCTCTCGGACGGCATTTTGTCGATGATGTTTTCGCCAACGCTTGCCAAGATGGTCTCGACGCTGCTCGTGGCACTGGTCCTCGTCTTCCGTCCGAACGGGCTGTTTGGAAAGGCTGCACGATGACCGCGTCTGCCTTCCGCAAGAACCTCACCTTGACGCTTCTGGTGCTCGCCGCCCTCCTTCTCCTGCAATTCGTGCTGCCCGAATATTATGTGCTGATGGCAACCCGGATGATGGTGCTTGCCGTGTTCACCGTCGGCTTTAACGCGCTGCTCGGTTATGTCGGCCTGCTCAGCCTCGGGCACGCGATGTTTTTTGCCTGCGGCCTCTATGCCGCAGGGCTTTCGGTCTATCATTTTGGCTTCAGCCTTCCGGCGGCTTTCGGGGTGTCTCTGATTGCTTCGGCAGCTCTCTCGCTCGTGATCGGCGCCATCACGCTGCGCACCATCCGCGTGTCGTTCATGATCGTGACGCTGATGTTTGCGCAGGTGGGATATCTGGCGGTGCTCTATTTCGCCGAATGGACAAACGGCCAGGAAGGGCTCTCTCTTCCTGCTTCCGCACGCCAGATGGCGCTCGGCCCCTGGACGCTCAACATCGCCGACGCCGTGACGCGCTACAACATCGCGCTCGTTCTGCTGGCGGCAAGCCTCGGGCTCCTGCTCTTCTACCTCAAGGGAACACGCGGACGCGTGGCGACCGCCATCCGTGACAATGAAGGCCGGACCGAAATGCTGGGTTTCAACGTTTTTGCGGCAAAACTCGAAATGTTCGTGCTGTCCGGTACGCTGTCGGGAGCCGCAGGCGCGGCCTATGGCCTGCTGTTCGGATATCTCGGCGCCACCTTTGCCTCGTTCCAATATTCCATTGAGGCGCTTCTTTTCACGCTCCTCGGTGGCGCCGGCACGCTGCTCGGCCCGCTGATCGGCGTGGTGCTGATGGTGGCGATGATCGACAAGCTGAGCGAACTCACCTCGGCCTATTTCCTTGTCATCGGGGTCATTTTGATCGTCCTCATCCTCTGGTTTCCCAAGGGCATTCTCGGAACCATTCGCGAAAGGTGGGCGCCATGGCTTCTCTGATCCCTCTCCTCTCGACAAAGAACGTCAAACGCCACTTCGGCGGGCTGAAAGCCGTCGATGGCATCGATTTTGCGCTCTACGAGGGCGAGATCCGGGCCATCATCGGCCCGAACGGCGCCGGCAAGACGACGTTCGTCAGCCTGCTCTCCGGGCGCACGGAGGTCTCTGAGGGCACCATCACCTTTGCCGGCGAGGATGTGACGCGTCTGCCGGCCTATAAGCGCGTGCAGCGTGGCATCGCCTATACGTTCCAGATCACCAACATCTACCCGACCAAGACGGCAGCGGAAAATGTGCGGATCGCAGTGGAAAGCCGCGCAGCCCGCCTTCGTGACGCCAGGTTCGACCGGGATACCGCAACCCGCGCGGCGCTTGAAGCCGTCGGTCTCGCCGACCGGAAAGAGGCGCTCGCCGGCGAACTCGCTTATGGGCACCAGCGCCTGCTGGAGGTCGCCATGGGGCTTGCGCTGCAGCCGAAACTTTTGATCCTCGATGAACCGACACAGGGCCTGTCCGATCCGGAAATCGAGAACTTTCTGGCGCTCGTGCGGCAGATTGCGAAAAGCGCCACGGTGCTGCTGATCGAACACAACATGCATGTGGTGATGTCGCTGGCCGATCGCATCAGCGTGCTCACCCGCGGCACGCTTCTGGCGGAAGGCACGCCGGAGGAAATCCGCGACAATCCTGACGTCCAGGCAGCCTATCTGGGGGCGTGATGCTGAAAATCGAAGACTTCGATTCCTACTACGGCCAGAGCCAGGCACTGCGCGGCTTCTCGATCAGCGTATCTCCGGGCGAGGTGCTGTGCCTGCTTGGACGCAACGGGGCGGGAAAGACGACGGCGCTCAAATCCATCATGGGCATCGTGCCGCCCAAACGCGGCCGGATTTCGCTGAATGGCGTGGACCTGACCGCGCTGCCGCCGAACCGCATTCCCATGCACGGCATCGGTTACGTGCCGCAGGGCCGCAGGCTGTTTTCCGAACTGACAGTGCGCGAGAACCTGGAGATCGGCCTGATGACCCGCCAGACCGGAGCGGAGGCGATGGAGCGGGCGCTCTCTTACTTCCCGGCGCTCCGCGAGCGGTTTCATCAACGCTCCGGAACACTCTCCGGCGGCGAACAGAGCATGCTGGCTATGGCCCGCGCACTTTGTATCGAGCCGACCATCCTGATGCTCGATGAGCCGACGGAAGGCTTGATGCCGAGCATGATCGCCGCCATCCGCGACGTCGTGGTGAAACTCCGCGAAGAGGGCGTCGGCATCCTGCTGGTCGAACAGCGGATCGACGCGGTGCTGCCGGTTGCCGACCGCATCGCCTTCATGGATCACGGGGAGATCAAGGTGGAAATGGAGATCGATGCGGTGCGCGCGGACACGTCGATCCTGAAGAAATATCTCGGCGTCGGCCACTGAAACGGAGATGGGATGCGCCAAGCCTCACGGATCATGCCCCTTGTGTTGTCACTGATCGTGGCGCTGGCGCCCTGGCCGGCGCTGGCGCATGGGGCGGAGGGCGGCATCGTTCTGCTGCTTCCTACCGGCTATTATATCCTCGGCGCAGCCTTTACCGTTCTTGTCACCTTCTTGCTGATCTCGCTGCTGCCGGACGGCTGGACGCGTGCCATCTACCGGGGACAATGGTCCTTGGCAAAAATCCCGGCCCCCTCCGCCGCCACGATCAGCTCTCTGTCCTTCCTGATGTTGCTGTCTATGGTGCTGGCTGGCCTGCTCGGCGCGCGGGATCCCCTGACGAACCCACTGCCCGCCTTCATCTGGACGATCTTCTGGGTGTGCCTCACCATCCTGCACGGCCTGCTTGGCCCCCTCTGGCAGGCGCTCAATCCGTGGACCGGGCCGCTTGCGGTTTTTCGCCGCGCCACCGGCAGCAGTCTCGGAGACCGTCCGATCGCCCGCCTCCCCTGGACGCTTGGCTACGCCATTGCCATCCTGCAATTCTTCGGTTTTGCCTGGTTCGAACTCGTGGATCTCGCACCCAGCGATCCTACCCGGCTGGCCGTCGCCGTCTCTCTTTACTGGCTCGTGAACTTCACAGCGATGATGCTGTTCGGCGAGCGGGCCTGGTGCGAGCGCGCCGAACCCTTCTCCATCTTCTTTTCTCTGATCGGCCGCTGCGCCCCGTTCGACTGGCGGAAAGCTGAGGATGGCAGGCTGCAGATCGCGCTTGGATGGCCGGGCCGTTTCCTGTTCGGCCTGCCGCCTCTCTCCGCAAGCGGCGTGCTTTTTGTGCTACTGACGCTGGGCACTGTTTCTTTCGATGGTCTGTCGCGCACCTTCGTGTGGCTCGCCGCCATCGGCGTCAATCCCCTCGACTTTCCGGGTCGCAGCGCCATCGTGACGCCATCCACCCTCGGCATCCTCGGAACCTGGGGGGCGCTGGCTGCCCTGTTTTTCGCAAGCGTCTTACTTGGCGGCCTGCTCTCCGGCGAGAGGCGCTTCGGTCTCCTCACCGGGCGTCTGGTCTATAGCATCATCCCGATTTCGCTCGCTTTCCAGATCGCCCATTACCTGACGCTGGTCCTGGTGGAAGCACAGAACTTTCTGAAGGCGGTGGCCGATCCCTTCGCCCTCGGCTGGAACCTGACGGGCACACGCGACCTGCATGTGACGACCTCCTTCCTCAACGTTTATGACTCCGTCGTTCTGATCTTTAACACGCAGACCATCGCCATCGCGGTCGGCCATGTGATCGCGGTCATCCTGGCGCATGCGCTGCTGCTGGATCTGACCGAAGGCAAACGACGCGTCTTTCTGGCGGAACTGCCGCTCGCCGCCCTGATGGTCTTTTACACCGCCTTCGGCCTCTGGCTGCTCTCCACTCCGAGGATCTGAGAATGTCGGACGACACCACATCCGAGCTGGCCTATGTCGTGACCGAGCAGGTCGGCCATCTCTTGCGCCGGGCCTACCAGCGGCACCTGGCGATCTTCCAGCGGCATGCAGAGGAGCATAACCTCACCTCGGTGCAGTTCGTCACGCTCTGCGCGCTAAGGGATATCGGGCCTTGTTCGCAGAAGGATCTGGTCGAAGCAACCGCTGTCGACCAGGCGACCATCCGTGGTATCATCGACCGCCTTCAGGCACGAGAATTGATCAGCGTGTCGCGCGACGAAACAGACGGTCGAAAGGTCGTGATGGCGCTGACACAAACGGGAACCGAGATTGTGGCCGCCATGGTGCCGAGAGGGCGCATGATCACGGAGAAGACGCTTCAGCCGCTTAACCCGGCAGAACGGGTCGCCCTGCTTTTTCTGCTGCGCAAGATCTCTGTCGAGGCGGGCGATCTGGACGAGGAAGTACAGCCGTGAACCTCCGTTGCCTCGTTTTCGGCCTGATCCTGGCGCTCACTGCCGCCGATGCGACTGCGCACGATTATACGCCGCCCGTTGATCAATCCGGTTATGCCATTCCGTCAATCGATCACGGCGCGATGCGGGTGATTGCAGGTCACCGGCAGGCGATCATCGCGCTGGCGCGTCAGGTGACGACGGCCGATCCAGAACTGGAAGCGCTTCTGCTCCACAACCAGATGCAGAGCGCCAATTGCCTCTGGCTTCTCGTTCCCGGCAGCGTGGCCGATGAGGAAAGCCCGCTCAACGAATGCGCACATGCCGATCTCGCCGGACTGAAGGGCATTCTGGACCGTCTGAGGCTGATCAAACAAACCCAGCCGGATGCCGAGGTCCTTGTTTCGACGATCGACCATGAGATGGTTCTCGCCGGCACCTCCTTCATCAAATGCGAATACAGCGTCGAAAACTTCAACACCGCCTCGCAGGTTCGTCCGAACTGGCTGGATGTTTTCCGCTACATCGTGAGCCGGCATGCACTGAGCCTCGCCTTTGCCTTCGCGCTTCTCGTGCTTGGCATTTTCCTCTGTCACGAGGCAGTCCGCGCGCTCCAGAAATGGCCGCGTCGGCCCGGCAATCTTGCCGATCACTGACAGGCAAGACGCCTTGAATCACTTGACAATCTCGCTCAATATTGTTTGTATACAAACAATATTGAGCGAGAGGAACAGACCATGGATGCTGCCGCAACGCCTGCCTCGACACAGCCCGCCTATGCCATTCCGGACAATGTCTTTGCGCAGACGGTGGTGAGCGTCCGCCACTATACCGACCGCCTGTTCTCCTTCCGCATCACCCGGCCGGCCAGCTTCCGCTTCCGGTCCGGCGAATTCGTGATGATCGGGCTTCCGAATGCCGAGAAGCCGGTGTTTCGCGCCTATTCGATCGCCAGCCCCGCATGGGACGAAGAGGTGGAGTTCTTCTCGATCAAGGTGGAAAACGGGCCGCTCACCCAGCACCTGCAGAAGATCCAGCCGGGCGACATGCTCTTGATGCGCAAGAAGCCGACAGGAACACTCGTGCTCGATGCGCTCTTGCCCGGCAAGCGGCTTTATCTTCTGTCGACGGGCACCGGTGTCGCCCCCTTCGCCAGCCTCATCCGCGATCCGGAGACCTATGAGAAGTTCGAGGAAGTCATCCTCGTCCAGACTTGCCGTGAGGTGGCGGAACTGACCTATATCACCGAGATGGTCGAGTCGCTGAAGGAGGACCCGCTGGTCGGGGAGATGGTGACGGGCAGGCTTCGCCTCTACACCACGACCACCCGCGAGAGTTTTGAGCGCATGGGACGTGTGACCGACCTGATGCGCAACGGCGCATTATTCGTCGATCTCGGCGTTCAGCCGATAAACCCCGAAACGGATCGCGGCATGATCTGTGGATCGATGGCCATGCTCAACGAAACAAAACAGGTTCTCGAAGACTTTGGCCTGCACGAAGGGGCGAACAACGCGCCCGGCGAATTCGTCGTCGAACGCGCTTTCGTCGGCTGACGAACCGTAAACTCTCGATCAGCGCGCCGACTCGTCCTTTGCCCACCGGACGGCTTGTTCGATGCCGCCGAGCGGGAACAGGTGGACCTGGGCAATCAGGCTTTCCGGATGGGCTGTCTTGTGCGCCTGGAGGGTGCGAAACAGATCCGTCGGCTCGTAGGGCACCATCAGCTTCGTCAGGTCGAGTGCCCGTTTCTGCAGGATCTTCAGCGAAGGCCCGATACCGCAGGTGATGGCATATTTCAGAAGCGTCTGCAGCTTCGCCGGACCGGCCAATCCGACATGGATCGGCAAGGTGATGCCAAACGTCGCGATCCGCTGTGACCAGGCGATGATGCTCTCCGCATCGAAAGCGAATTGCGTGGTGATGACGATCCGGGCATCAGTCCGCTCGGCATAACCCTGCTTCGTCAGAAGCGCTGCATCGACAGCGCGGGTCGATCCGTCGGCATCAATGTCGCGATTGCCTTCCGGGTGGCCCGCGATATGCAGTTGCGTAAAGCCGGACCTGTCAAACAGGCCGGTCTCGATCAGGTCGAGCGAACTTGACAGATTGCCACGCGGCGAGGTTCTGCCGCCGGCCAGCAGCAGAGCCTGGCGCACATCGGCTTCGTCGCGATAACGCGCCAGCAGATCCGCAAGCTGGGCCACATTCTCCAGCGAGCGGGCCGGGATATGCGGCACGACCGGAAAGCCATCCCGCGCCAGCCTGGCCGCGGTCGCCACCATGTCGTCCAGTAGCGTGCCGTCAACATGGGCCACATAGACACGGGTTCCGGCCGGCAGCAGGACCTTAAAGTCTGCGATCTTCGCTGCGGTCCGCGGCAAAACCTCGATCGACCATCTGTCGAGCAAGGATGCCGAGAAGGCAGGGCTCTTTCGCGCGCCGTCGATGGGGCCCTGATGTGTTCCGTGCATGTCGATCCCTGAAACCGTCCGCTGTTCGTCAATGGACGTCGGCTGTGTCAAACCCGTCCTGCTCTGCCACGTTTAGCCCATCCGGCCAAGCTGGACCTGCCTCAAACGTGCATTTGCGTGTCCAGAGACGACACGGAAGGGATAGACGGGCCTGTGCCGCTAGGCCTTCCACGGCATCTGCTTGAACCAGCGCACGCCATAGGCAATGCCGATCAGCACACCGAAGCCGGCCAGATTGCCGAGCGCCTCGACCAGCAAACCGCGACCGGACAGATCAAGCCCGATCCCGATTATCTGCGCCAGAACCATGCTGGTGATGAACACGGCAAGCGATTGTTGCCCAACGACCCGCATGACGCGGACAACCGGTCCCTTGAGCCGGGAACCATGCTCTCCGACGAGGTGGACGACGGTATAGCTCAGCGCGAGAAAATGGATGAAGCGCAGAAGGCCGAACGTCGTCTTGTCGGTAAGGAACGCGATATGCTGTGCCGCCTGATGGAAAAAGGGATGCATTTCATGGAAACGGACCCAGGAAAACGGCACGGAGGCAAGCACGATCAGGATGGCAACCACCATCAGGGAACGGTCGAAGCCGGGCGCCGTGAGTGTGCCGCGCATCAGGAAGAAACCGGTGAAGAACAGCAATTGCCAGCCAAATGGATCGAAGAACCAGGACCGATCGGACCATGGTTCCGCGGGGAGGTTCAGGAGCCCGAACTGCGCCGGAAGCCACAGCACCAGCATCAGGGCGAGCGGCAACAGGCGGTGGAGCCGCTCGGCAAAGAGCATGACCGGCAACAGAGCCAGCACGACGATATACATCGGCAGGATGTCAAAATAGTTCGGCACGTATTGCAGCGTCAGCAAGGCTCCCAGAAGCCGGCCCGGATCTTCGATGAACGGTACCAGGTTCAGGCTGTCGAGATAGGTCACGCCATCCGGCCGTGTGCCCGCGACGGTCATGAGGGCGACGACCGTGATGAACAGCGCGATATGTGCCCAATAGATCTGCCAGACGCGTTGGGCCACGCGCGCCACAAGCGCCAGCCCCCCGTTGCGATCAAAGGTTCCGCCGAAGGCGATCGCCGACGCCATGCCCGACTGGAAGACAAACATCTCCGTCGCGTCGGAAAAACCGAAGCGCGCCGGAATCCACAAGGCCCAGCGATCAAAGGGAATATGGGCAAGCAGGATGATGAACATGCCCACACCACGGAAGAAATCGAGACGCGGATCCCGGTTCCGTTTCGTTGGCACCTTCAGGAATTGGTCGGCGGCAGCGCTAGAAGGCTCCGTCATAGGCCGAGGCATCGAACCGGCAGCAGATGAGGCTGAAGGTTTCGCGGTCTCGCGCGGCCGAAAGCTCGTGACGGAGGTCATCGGTGGTCTCCACTGTGACGCCAAAGCCACCAAATCCTCGGGCGACAGCGGCAAAATCGGTTTGTCCCAACGAAACGCCGAGAGACGGCAATCCGGCGGAAGCCTGCTTGAGCGCAATGAGCGCAAGGCTCTGATCCTGGAACAGCAGGATGGTCACCGGCAGGCCGAGATCACGCAGCGTGGCAAGTTCGCCGATCCCCATTTCCAGCCCGCCATCGCCCATGACGGCGACCACCTGCGCGACCGGCCGGGCGATTTTTGCCCCGATCGCCAGCGGCAAGGCCGCTGCCATGGTGCAGAACCCGGCAGATTGAAGAAGCGTCAGAGGCTTTTGGCAGATCCACTGTTGCGACAGCAGGATTCGGTGCGCACCGCTATCCACGGTGACGATCGTTTCCGGGTCAACAACCGCCTGGAGAGTCTCGACGATCGCCTTCGGCCCCCATGTGTCCGCGCCGGAAAAAATACGTCTCAGTTCCTGCCGCACGGCCGCGAATTCCTGTGCCGGCCACGAGGCTTTGTGAGGTACCTGTGACGAAAGCGTCTCGAGCAGTGCTGACGGCGCAACAGGAATGTGAAGCCCGGCCTGGTGCATACCGTGATCGACGGGCAGCGCGGTGATCTCGATCCAGTTGGCGGGGTCATCAACGAGATCCATCCAGCCGATCCGCATCTCGATCGGGTCGTAGCCGATCGCCAGCACCAGATCCGCCTGACGGATGAGCGGCAGAAGCAAACGATCGGCCTTCGGCGACAGTCCGGCGCCACCAAGCGAGAGGGGATGGTCCTCCGGCAGAAGACCCTTGCCTTTGTAGGTGGTGACGACCGGCGCGCCGATACCTTCCGCCAGTGCCAAAAGGTCAGCCGAACAGTGACTGCGCGCAGCCTCGAACCCGGCAATGATGAGAGGGCGTTCCGCACGTCCGATGCGCTCGACGAGATGCCGTATCAGCGGATCATCAACCCCCACCTGCGGCATCAGCACCGGTGCCGGCGACATGCTGCCTGTGTCGATCGCAGACGCGGCGGCAACCGATGGCGATATGTCGAGGTGCACCGGTCCCTTCGGCTCCGTTGTTGCAAGCCTGACGGCCCGTGCCACTGTGGCGGCTGCGCTGTCCGGTTCGATCTCGAAGGATGCCTTGACCAGTGGCCGCAGCAATGCGGCATGGTCGATCACCTGGTGGGTATAGCGGGCACGCGTCTCCCGGTCGACGATGCCGGACAGGACGATCAACGGCACACGTTCCTGCACGGCATCGGCAATCCCGTTCACGGCATTGGCAAGCCCTGGTCCGACCGTCGTTACCAGCACCTGCGGCTGATCCATGAGCACGGAGACGCCGGCCGCCATGATGGCCGCCGCCGTCTCGTGCCGGGAAAGCTTAAAACCGATGCCCGCACGTTGCAGCCCGTCGATCAGGGTGACGACTTCGCCGCCCGGCATGCCGAAGGCGTGACGCACACCGTGGGCAAACAGGGTTTCTGCCACCCGGTCCGCCACACGGACCTGCCGAGCCGGTGCCTGCGCGGTCATATCGCCTCGCATCGCAACCATCGCGACCTTCACCGTCCGAACGCCCGCACGACATAGGCAACCACGATGCCGAAAAGAACATGCCCGATGAGAGATGCCCAGGTCAGCGTGATGAAACCGAGGAAGGGCGGCAGGCCGGCAAACAGATGCGCCATGATGTAGAGCGCAAAGATCCAGAGGCCGACGCCAAAACCGGCACCTGTCAGCACGAGCGGCAATTGCGGCAGGATCAGCCGCTGCAACGGACGGGCGATGAAGAGATAGCCGATGGGATAAAAGACGATACCCACAATGGCGTGGAGCAGTTCCGCCAGGAACAGATTCTGGAAACCGAACACGGATTGAATAAGTCCGGCCGGCTCCAGAGGGCCGCCGACCCACAGCGGCGTGATGACACGCGCCCAGATTTCCCAGGTAATATCGGCGGCAAGGCCGGCCAGCACGATCACGCGGATCAGACCGGTGTCGATCTGCGGAAACAGGCTCGGTTTGTGCATATCTACCATCGTCATTGTCATTCCCCCTTCTGTTGGTGAAATTAAGCCAGCAGGCCCATGCCTGCCGAATGCTGGATCCTGCGAAACAGGCGGTCTTCCGCCTTCAGATGACCGCGCACATGACGAACGCGCGACACACCGGCCATGTCGCCACTGCGTCCGAGCGCACTGGCAAGCGCCAGCACGAAGAAATCCCGCTGGGCATTGCTGCCGCCGATCTTCGGCAGGTTGAGCATCAGCCGGTCGAGCATCTGGCAATCGGCCGGAGCATCGAAGCCCGCCAGCATGCGGGCAAGTGGAACACCGACTTCGGCCGCCACCCGCGCCTGATCCCCCGTCTGTGTCGCCTTGGCCTCGATGTTGGAGACAAGCTTCTGGACCGCATTCCAGTCGCCAACCGCAACCAGAGCCGCAAGATTGTGGAGCGCGGCGAAGATCAGCGTGGTGTCGTTCTGCCGGGCGCGGGCGAAATCCGCCAGTTCGTGCCAACGCGTGCCGACATGCACGCCCATTCTGTTGAGTCGCCACAGCAGCGAAACGGCATTCGCCATATCGCGAAAATCGTCCGTCGGCTGTGGCCGCACTTCATCGTCATAAAGTGCCAGCACGCGATCGTGATCACCGCGCTCCAGATGCAACAGCGCCAGGTGCCAGGCCATGTGAAAGGAAAAATTGTTGCAGCGCGACCATTCCGACCGGCTGCCTTCCAGCCAGTCAATGCCTTCATCCGTTTCGCCACGCATTTCGAAAACGTGGGAGACCGCATGCAGACCCCAGGAATCCTGCGGCTGCAGGCGCACAGCCATGCGCCCCATGCGCATGGCCCTATCATAATCTCCGGCCTCTTCCAGACAGAAGGCGTAACAGCCATAAATGAAGCCTGCGGCAGGAGCACCGGCCGAAACGACCGCCGCCGCGCGTTTCGAATGTGCCAGCATGCCGGTCCGGTCACCGGCCATGAAACGCAGGGCGTGGGAGATCTTGAACGGAAGAAAAACGTGCGCACGATCGGCAAACCCCGCATCCAGCCGGTCCGCTGCCCGCAGGAACGACCCGTCCATCGCATCGGCAAGTGCTTCGACAAGCACCATTTCATCGAGGCTGCCGCCAGCTTTTGCGGCAAGAGCCCGCCGGGCCTGAGCAAGCGCGTCGCCGGCCGGCACTGTCAGTTCCGAGCGCGCAAGGATGAGGTTGGCGAAACCTTTGAGCGCATGGCCTGCGACATGGTCGGGATCGGCGCGCAAGGTCGCCTGCAGCGCCACGCCGGTATTCGGCCGATGGGTGGCCAGTCCATATACGGCCTCTTCGAAGGCCCGGCCGGCTTCAGCGCTATCGGTACTGGTCGAAAGGTCGAATGCGTCGCGGGTCATCTGAGGCTCCATCATGGTCATTGGGCAGACCGGTCATCGGCCGACATGCCGATACGTCAGGTACGGAGCGGTGGAGAATTTCGTTACAGACGCTCCGCGCAATTTCGCCGCGGATGCGAAAAACGACGGCGGGTACCTGAACCGAAACCGGGTTCGCGCGTATCACCCGGTATGGCCGCGCCATTGGCAACCGGCTCGGCTAAGACACCGAATTTCTCTTTTTCGGAGACTGTTCGTGGACAACGACATCCGCATCAACCGACGTCGATGTCTGATCCTGTCGGGGTCAGGCCTGCTGTGTCTTGCGCTCGACCAAAGATCGCTGGCGGCAGAAAACCATTGGCGGGCCCTGCGATCCGGCCAGGCCATCGTGCTCATGCGCCATGCCCAGGCACCCGGGACGGGAGATCCGGAGGGGTTCCGGCTTGGTGACTGCAGCACACAACGCAATCTGTCGGAGGCCGGACGGACGGATGCCAGGACGGTTGGCGCCCTCATTCGCGCGAACGGCATTCCCGCTGCCCGCGTCTATTCCAGCCAATGGTGCCGCTGCCTTGAGACTGCGCGCCTTCTCGCTCTTGGACCGGTGACGGAACAACCGCTGCTCAACTCCTTCTTCGACAATCGCGGCGACGGCGACCGGCAGACACGGGGCCTCCGAGACTGGCTTACCCGCCAGGTGAACGGCGCACCGATGATCCTGGTCACGCATCAGGTCAATATCACCGCACTGACCGGCATATTTCCAGCAAGCGGAGAGCTGATCCTGATCGCCAGACCGGATGGCGGAAGGATCAAGGTGCTTGAGCGGATGAACGGAGGAGACAGCTAATCTGCAGACGCAGCGTGCCGATCCATACTGTCGCAAGTCGACCGACGGCAAAATGACCCTCCTCGGGAGGAACTCGCCGGACGTTAAAAACCGAAAATCGCAAGAACGGCATCGATCACGGACGCGCCACCAATTGGCGCAAGCGCCAGCACGACGAGATTGAAGCAGATGATCCAGACAAAGATCTTCTCGTCACGCCGCGTCAGCTTGGGGGCCGGCGGTTTGGGCGGCAATGGCTCGGGGCGTGGGCCGTAACTTTTGAGATCCAGAAACACCGGCTGCTCCCTAAGATCGAAACATCCCTAACGCGCAGTGAAGCACGAAGAGCCCGCCTGCGCCAGCAATCGGCGATCCGCCCGATCAAAATCGCGTGTCACGCCGCGCGCGTCGTGTCACCTCCGTGCAGAGCGGAGCATCTGCGTTGTTTTTTACGTAAGCATCTGTTTGACAATATCTGCAAGCTCTTCCAACAGCCTGTCAGGTTCGTCACCGATCGGCACGAATCTTCTCAGAAACGTGCGGGTGGGAACGACCACACCAATGAGCGAAATAGCAGCGACGACTGCGAGCTTCCTGTCTTTTGCTCCCGTTTCCTCTTCGCCACGGATCTCCTGGATGTATTTCAGTAACAATCCATAGATAGGATTGGCGAGCTTTTGCTCGATGACCGTTTTTCTTTCGTTATCAGCGCTGGTCATGATTTCGCTGATGAGAATTTGAGCAAAAAGCGGCCTGCGATTGACGAGGTGAACGAGATCAATACAGAGACGATGAAGTTGCTCATCCAACGGCGAATGGCGCGATTCTTCGCGCGAAACTGCAAGTTGAGTCAGCGTTTCTTGTGCCACAGCATCAACAACCGCGGTCCACAAGCCAAGCTTGGAGCCGTATCGGTAGGAAATCAGTGCGACATCCACGCCGGCCCGCACGGCAATCGTGCGAAGCGAGGTCTTGTCGAAACCCTGCTCTGCAAAACAGGCGACTGCCGCTTCGAACAAAGAATCGGCATCATATTCCCGCCCCTTCTTGGGCCTGCCCCGTCCACGTTCATTGGGCTTTTGCACATCCATCGAAAGCCTCCCTGTTCGACACTTGACAAGAATATCGCGACACTCGATTATATTCAACAGTCGATGAATAAAATGCCGCCCTCAAGAACCACACCCTGGATATCGGCCATGCTCAAAAGCGCCGGCACGCCGGAACAAAGCGTGCAACACCAAAAAAGATCCCGATTGCCGTTTGCAACGGCAATCCTAGCCGTGCTCGCCTTGTCGGCTTGCAATGCGGAAAAGGAAGATACGCCGCCTTATCTCGCTCATGTGCGCGTGGCGACGACCGAAATGCAGCCCGACCTCATCCGTGCCTCCGGCACCGGTGAGATCAAGGCGCGCGTGGAGAGCGATCTGTCCTTCAAGATCACCGGCCGCGTGGTCAGTCGCACCGTCAGCGTCGGTGACCATGTGAAGGCCGGGCAGATTCTCGCGACTCTCGATCCAGTCGAGCAGAAGGCCGACCTGGATTCGGCTCAGGCCGCCTTGGCTTCCCAGGAGGCGACCGTTCGCATGACAAGTTCCGTCCTGGCTCGCCGCAAGGCCCTGACCCAGACCGGAGCCATGTCGCAGCAAGATCTCGACAGTGCTCTGCAACAGTATCAGTCGGCCGTAAAGGACCTCGACGCGGCCCGCGCCAAACTGGATACGGCCATGGAAACCCTGCAGCAGACCGAACTGCGTGCGGATGCGGATGGCACGATTACGGCGCGCAGTGTCGAAACGGGCCAGGTCGTCCAGGCATCGAGCACCGTCTTCACGCTGGCCCACGATGGCGAGCGAGACGCGGTCTTCAACGTGCAGGAATCGGCACTGAGCGGCCAGATGGCGCCGATCTCGCTCGAGGTGGTGCTGGTATCGAACCCGAAGATCCGCGCCGCGGCCACGTTGCGTGAAATCAGTCCCGCCCTCGATACATCGCTTGGGACGGTGCGCGTCAAATTGTCGATCACCAATCCGCCGCCGGAAATGACGCTCGGTTCCGCCATCACTGCCAACGTCGTCATGGACCGCCAGGAACGCATATCCATTCCGTGGCAGTCCATGTTCTCGAAGGCCGGAAAGTCTGCAGTCTGGGTCGTTGATCCGGACAAGAAGGTCGCCCTCCTGAAGACTGTCACGGTCGAGCGGTATGATGCCTCCAAGGTCGTGCTCGCCGATGGGCTGAAACCAGGCGAACTCATCGTCGTCGATGGCGGCCAATTCCTGCGCGAGAACCAGCCGGTTTCCTATAGCCAAGAGGCGACACAATGAAAGTCATGTTCGTTGTTCCTCTCGTCCTGCTTGCCGCGGGACTGAGCGCATGCTCGGAGGAAAAGAAAGCGGAAGCACCCGTGCGTCCCGTGCTGTCCATGTTGGTGAAGCCACGCGAGGCAGCAGCCTTCGGTTTTGCCGGGAGCGTGCAGCCCAAGTTCAGCACCGATTTGGGCTTCCAGGTCCTGGGTCGCGTGGTTCAAAGACATGTCAATGTCGGCGATCTGGTGACGAAGGGCGAGGTTCTTGCCCGGCTGGACGCAACAAGCCTGGAACTGGCGGTTCGCCAGGCCGAGGCCGATCTCGCGTCGGCACGCGCGAAACTCGATCTCGCCCGGGTCAACGAGCAGCGCCAGCAGACGCTGCTTGCCGCCAATGCCACGACCAAGGAACAGGTGGAAGAAACCGTTCAGTCGCGGGAAGCCGCCGAAGCCACCGTCCAGCAAGAACAGGCGGACCTGACAAAGGCCCGCGAACAGTTGAATTACGCGACGCTTGAAGCGGAATTCGATGGGGTCGTCTCCGCCGTTTCCGCCGAGGTGGGACAAGTGGTGACCGCCGGCCAGACGGTCGTGACGATCGCACGCCTTGAGGCGCGCGATGCACAGGTCGACATTCCCGACAGCTACGGCCAATTGACCGCCATCGGCACGCCCTTCCTCGTCACCCTTCAGGCCAATCCTGAGATCAAGGTGAAGGGAACCGTGCGCGAAACCTCGCCGCAGGCGGACGCCGCCACACGCTCGCGCCGCACGAAGATCGCACTCGACAATCCGCCGGAAAGTTTCCGATTCGCCAGCACGGTGACGGCAACGCCGCTGGCGCCCAGCGAAGGCCATCTGTGGCTGCCGGATACCGCCATCGGCGGCGAAGACGGTTCCCGCTATGTCTGGGTCGTGGCGCAGGACGGACTGTCGGTGCAGCGTCGCCCCGTCACGGTGCAGCCTTCGGCGGCCGGCGGCGTCGATGTGCTGAGTGGTCTGAAGGAAAACGAGCGCGTGGTGACGGCGGGTGTCAATTCGCTCACTGAAAATCAACCTGTCCGACTCTCGGGTGAGATCGCTTCATGAATACGAAATTCAACCTCTCCGAATGGGCGCTTCAGCACAAGTCGCTCGTCTGGTACTTCATGATCCTCGCCAGTGTGGCGGGCATCCTCTCCTATATCAATCTCGGCCGCGAAGAAGATCCGGACTTCACCATCAAGACGATGTTGATTCAGGCCTCCTGGCCCGGTGCGTCCGTGGAGGAGATGACGAGCCAGGTCACCGATCGTATCGAAAAGAAGCTCCAGGAACTTGAATCGCTCGACTATACGAAGAGCATCAACTCGCCTGGCCAGACGACGATCTATGTGAACCTGCTGGAAAACACCAAGGCCAAGGACGTCAAGCCGACCTGGATCAAGGTCCGCAACATGGTCAACGATATCGTGCCGAACCTGCCGTCCGGCGTGCAGGGTCCGACCTTTGTCGACAGTTTCGGCGATGTGTATGGCAATATCTATGCCTTCACCGCCGACGGGCTGACGCAACGCCAGTTGCGGGACTATCTCGAAGCGGCCCGCCAGCAAATTCTGTCCGTGCCGAATGTCGGCAAGGTGGATCTGATCGGCGCGCAGGACGAGGTGGTCTATCTTGAATTTTCCACCAAACAGATGGCGGCGCTTGGCATCACCCAGAGCCAGATCGTCGAGACGCTGCAGAACCAGAATGCGGTGGTCGCTTCCGGCACCCTGCGCACCGGCGCCGAAACCATCAATCTGCGTGTATCCGGTCAGTTCGCCTCCGAAGAGGCGCTGCGCAACATCAATCTGCGCGTCAACGACCGCTTCTTCCGCCTGAGCGACGTTGCGAAGATCACCCGCACCTATTCCGATCCGCAACAGGCGCTGTTTCGTGTCAACGGCCAAGCCGCGATCGGCCTCGCCATCGGCATGAAACCCGGCGCCAATCTGCTGAACTTCGGCGAAGCGCTGACGGAAAAAATGGACAAGGTCATCGCGGATCTGCCGATCGGCATCGGCGTGCATCACGTCGCCGACCAGGCCGTTGTCGTTGAGGAAGCCGTTGGCGGCTTCACCAAGGCGCTGTTTGAGGCCATCGTCATCGTTCTTGTCGTCAGCTTCATCAGTCTCGGCATGCGCGCCGGCCTGGTGGTTGCCGTTTCGATCCCGCTGGTTCTGGCGATCACCTTCGTCTTCATGGAATATCTCGGCATATCGCTGCAGCGTATCTCGCTCGGCGCGCTCATCATCGCGCTCGGCCTGCTGGTCGATGACGCCATGATCGCCATCGAGATGATGGTCTCGAAACTTGAACACGGCGAACCCCTGCCCAAAGCCGCAACCGCGGTGTGGACCTCCACCGCTTTCCCGATGCTGACGGGCACGCTCGTCACGGTCGCAAGCTTCATGCCGGTCGGTCTCAACGACAGTGCCGCCGGTGAATTCACCTTCACGCTGTTCGTGGTCATCGCCGTCTCGCTGATCGTGTCCTGGATCGTGGCCGTGCTCTTCTCACCTTTGCTGGGTGTGCTCATCCTGCCGAAGACGATGAAAGCCCATCACGAAAAGAAGGGCGTAGTAATGCGCGCCTTCTCCGGCATGCTGAGCGCCTGCATGCACTGGCCGAAGATGACGATCCTGGTCACCGCCGCCATGTTCGGGGCCTCGATCTACGGGATGGGCTTTGTCCAGCAGCAGTTCTTCCCGGCATCCGACCGTCCGGAACTGATCATCGACTGGACCGCACGCCAGAACTATACGATTGCCGAAACGAAAGCGGAGATGGACGCCTTCGAGGCCAAGTACATCGCCGGCAGCCCGGATGTCGACCATTGGACGTCCTATGTCGGCCAGGGTGCCAAGCGCTTCGTCCTGTCCTTCGATGTTCAGCCGTCCACCAACAACTTTGGCCAGATCGTCGTTGTCGCCAAGGACATCGAGGCTCGCAACCGCCTGATGGCCAAGTTGGAAGAGGTCGCGGCCACCGCTTACCCGGGGACGGACGTCTTCGTGAAGCAGATGGAACTCGGCCCGCCCGTCGGTCGCCCCGTGCAGTACCGCGTCAGCGGTCCCGACCCGCAGATGGTGCGCACCTACGCACAGGAACTGGCCGGCATCCTGGGCGCCGACCCGAGCCTGACCCGCATCGTCTTCGACTGGAACGAACCGGCCCGCGTGGTGAAGGTCGACGTGATGCAGGATAAGGCGCGCCAACTCGGCGTCACCTCCTCCGACATCGCAACGGCGCTCAACAACATCACCGGCGGCTCCACCATCACCCAGATCCGCGACAGCATCTATCTGGTGAATGTTGTGGCACGTGCGACGAAGGAAGAGCGCCAGTCGATCGAGACACTGCGGGATCTGCAGCTTCCGGGCAGCAACGGGCAGTCGGTTCCGCTCGCTGCGATCGCCACGTTCCGTTACGAACAGGAGCAACCGATCATTTGGCGCCGTGACCGGATCCCGACCATCACGGTCAAGGCCGGCATTGGTGACAGCACGCAGCCAGCCACGATCGACCAGCACCTGAAGCCGGCCATCGAAGCCCTCGCCGCCAAGCTGCCAGCCGGTTATACGGTGGAGCCGGCGGGCACTGTGGAAAGCAGCGCAAAGAGCCAGGCGCCGATCGCGGCCGTCGTGCCCCTGATGCTTCTGACCATGATGACGATCCTGATGTTCCAGCTGCAAAGCTTCCAGCGCCTGTTCATGGTGGTCATCGTCGCTCCGCTCGGCCTCATCGGCGTGGTGGCGGCGCTGCTGCCCTCCGGTGCACCGCTCGGCTTCGTCGCGATCCTCGGCGTGCTGGCGCTGATCGGCATCCTGATCCGAAACTCCGTCATCCTGGTGGTGGAGATCGACACGCTGCGGAAAGCGGGCAAGGAGGCCTGGGATGCCGTGAAGGAGGCAGCAGAACATCGTATGCGTCCGATCATGCTGACCGCGGCTGCCGCCTCGCTCGCGCTGATCCCGATCTCGCGCGAGATCTTCTGGGGCCCGATGGCCTACGCCATGATGGGCGGCATCATTGTCGGAACGGTGCTGACGCTGCTGTTCCTGCCTGCCCTCTATATCGTCTGGTTCCGTGTCAAAAAACCCACCCCCAGCACGGCCAGCGACGCCACCGTGTAAACAGTGGCTTCGAAGGTGCCTGGTCGCCCAACCAGGCACCTTTTTAATGCAATGATACTCCTGACATTTCCCTTCTGACGCTCACGGCCTTCAGAGGATATTGGTGCCGCTGATTGCCCGACAAACCGCATCCGTTACCGCCTGCGTCGTCGCGACACCGCCGACATCGGGGGTCAGAATACCTGCACCTGTGACACGTTCCACCGCCTGCATCAGGCAGGCCGCCGCCTGTCTCTCGCCGAGATGGTCCAGCATCTGCGCGGCGGTCCAGAAGGTCGCGACGGGATTGGCGATCCCTTTGCCGGCAATATCGAAGGCCGAGCCATGGATCGGCTCAAACATGGACGGATAACGCCGCTCCGGATCGATGTTGGCGGTCGGTGCAACGCCCAGGCTTCCGGCCAGCGCGCCGGCAAGATCCGACAGGATATCGGCGTGCAGGTTGGTGGCGACGATCGTATCCAGGCTCTTCGGGTTCAACGTCATCCGTACGGTCATGGCGTCCACCAGCATCTTGTCCCAGGCAACGTCTGGAAATTCGCGCGCGACCTCCGCTGCGATCTCGTCCCACATCACCATGCCATGGCGCTGCGCATTGGATTTCGTCACAACCGTCAGGAGCTTGCGGGGACGCGCCTGCGCCAGCCTGAAGGCATAACGCATGATCCGGGTGACGCCGACGCGGGTGAAGATCGCGACTTCCGTGCCCACCTCCTCCGGCAGGCCTTTATGCGCGCGTCCGCCATGGCCGGAATATTCACCCTCAGAGTTTTCCCTGACGATCACCCAGTCGAGATCGCCCGGACCGCAATTGCGCAAAGGGGACGTGATGCCTGGCAATATCCTGGTTGGTCGGACATTGGCGTATTGATCGAACCCCTGGCAGATCGGCAGCCTCAGGCCCCAGAGTGTCACGTGATCCGGAACGTCAGGCGCGCCAACGGCGCCGAAAAAGATGGCATCGAAGGCGTTCAACTGATCCAGACCATCGGCCGGCATCATCGCGCCAGTCCGGCGGTAATAGTCCGAGCCCCAATCGAAGGTCCGAACCACTAGGCTGAAATCACCGCAACGCTCGGCAAGCGTCGCCAGAACCTGCAAGCCGGCAGCAATTACCTCCGGACCGATACCATCGGCGGGGATCGCCGCTATCTTGTATTCGCGCATCACACTCCCAGCCGGTTTTGTCTTCGTGTTGACACGCCGTCTTGCATGCAAGGATAAATTCATCAAGCCACCCCTGTTTGTCAACCGCCGGTCGTCCCGATATAAGATGGTGAACGGAACAGGTCTGATGATCACAGCAAAAACCCATCTCGGTGCGGTAGAGCGGCACGGCATAACCGAACAGGCAGGCGCGGCTGCGGAACCAACGAGCGCAGGCCGGGTCAACGCCGCCTACCAGGCGATCAAGGAAGCGATCCGCAACAATATCTTTCCGCCCGGCTATCAGGCCGCCGAGGTGGACATCGCGCGGCAACTCGGCATGAGCCGCACGCCGGTGCACGAGGCCATGGCGCGCCTGCAGGAAGATGGGCTCGTCCGCATCCTGCCGAAGAAGGGCATCCTGATCTGCGCGCTGTCACCGGCCGACATCGCGGATATCTATGAGGTGATCATCGCGCTGGAGGGCGCCGCCGCCCAGCGCCTTGCCGGCCTGCCCGAGGATCAACGCCTGTCGATCACCGATCGTCTGCAGACGGCGACCGACGATATGCAGAACACGCTCGATCGCGACGATCTTGCCGCCTGGGCGCTGGCCGATGCGCAATTTCACGAGACCCTGGTAGAAATGAGCGGCAACCGCCGGCTGATGCGCATGGCCGGCACGGTGGCCGATCAACTTCATCGGGCACGCATGTTCACGCTGAACCTGCGTCCTCTCCCGACCACATCCGCAGCGGACCACCAGGCGATCATCGACGCAATTGGCGCGGGCGATGCGGACGCGGCAAGCCGCGCTGCTCGTAAGCACCGGCAGCATGCCCGCGACGCCCTTCTGCCGCTGATCGAAAAGCTCAATCTCCGCAATCTCTGACCATCCCTTGTTCTTGCATCAGACACATCATTCGTCTCTCACGACGACCACCTTACGCACGCCTCTGCCGGGGGAAACAGGTATGCGGGAGCACGCGTGTCCGTTCCGCGCCGATTTCGACCTTGACAAGATCCGATGACGGACTTCATACTTCGTCAAGTTGCCGAACAAATTATTCGGTACATCCCGACACGACAGGACACGCGCTTGGAGGCACGGATGAACAGGGACGACAGGCGAGTGGCGACCGGGGACTTCAACGACCCGCCAATGCCGCGTCATGCCATCCCTGACCTGCTGCAACCGTGCTTGCCTGCACCATTTCCAGGGCCAACGAGCCCCGGGGAAAGAAGCCTGCATCCTCCCAAGACCAGGCCCGCGAATGACAAGAAACGACAACTCCAGAGAAGGAAAACCGAAATGAAGACGTTTGTTTACGGCTCGCTGCTGGCGGCTGGCCTGCTTGCCGGCGCGCCGGCCCATGCGGCCGAGCTCAAGGTGATGTGGTATCTCGGCACGGATGCCGAGGAGCAGGTCATCAAGGATGTGCTGGCGGCCTATACGAAGCTGCATCCGGAAACGACCTTCAATCTGCAGATCGTTCCCTACGACGACATCGACAACCGTTTTGCGCAGCTTGCTGCCGCAGGCACCCTGCCGGATCTGTCAAAGACCTCCTCCATGCGCCCGTTCATCCGCCCGTACCTGACGGATTTCGCGCCCGTCTTCGGCAAGGATTATCTCAAGGATTTCGTGCCCGGCTGGGCCGCCGGCGCCAAGCTCGGCGACCAGATCATCGCAGCCCCGCTGCAGGTCACGGCGACCGGCATGCTGATCAACAAGGCCGCATTCGAAAAGGCCGGCGTTGCCATTCCCGACATCAAGACCTCGTGGACCTGGGACGAGTTCCTGGCCAAGACCAAGCAAGTCGCCGAAAAAGCCGGCGTGCGTTATCCCCTCGTCTGGGACGTCTCGCAGAGCCGTTGGCTGACCATGCAGTTCCAGTTCGGCAACCACATCTATACGGAAGAGGAGCCATACAAGGTCGTCTTCGACCATGACAAGGCCACCGCCGTTCTCGACAAGTTCATCGGCATCACCAAAACCCACATGCCGCCGGGACTGTGGTCCGGATCCAGCTCCGACAATCCCAAGCAGCTCTTCACCAGCGGCCAGGCGGTCGCCTGGATGTCCGGCAACTGGCAGGCAGGCGGTCTGGCGCAGAATGCGAGCTTCGATTGGCAGGCCGGTCCGACGCCTTATGGCACCGTCAAGTCGAGCATGGTCGGGGGTGACTACGTAATCGGCTTCAACACCAGCGAACATGCCGATGAAGCGAACGCCTTCATCAAGTGGCTGAGCACCGACCCGAAGGCCCAGGAACTCTACACCAAGCCTTTGATGTATATCCCGGCGAACCTCAAGGTCCCGCCGATCGACTACGGCAATGCCAAGGCATCGGCCGCCCTGCAGGCCTTCAAGGAAGAACTGGCCGCCAGCCCCAACTATGCCGCAACCGACCAGGCAAACCCGGCCATGCAGTATGTCTGGGGCCCGATGCGCCAGACGCTGTTCCAAGCCACAACCGGCCAGATCTCCAGCAGCCAGGCGATCGACCAGATCATCAAGACGGCTCAGGAATCCTTGACGGAAACGGGCCAGTGAGCAGCATTCAATCCACCATCGAAGCGACGCCGGGAATAACCCCGGCGTCCGCCGGCAGGAGCATTGGCAACACTCCCTGGTCCAAACGGCTGTTTCCCTACCTGCTTCTCACACCGACCGTGGGATTGCTGGCAATCTTCACGCTTTATCCGCTCGTCCAGGGGCTTTGGATGTCCTTCTTCAAGCGGGGCATCGTCGTCGTCGAACGGGCGCCCGCCACCTGGCCGAAATTCGTCGGTATCGACAATTATATCCGGCTTTTCAATGATCCGGAGTTCTTCAATACGCTCGCCAAGACCGTTGGTTTCGTGGTGATCGCCGTTCCGGCGGTGACCGCCGTGTCGCTCGGCCTAGCGCTTTTGCTGAAGAACCGTTTCTACGGCGTCGGCGCCGTGCGTGCGGTCGTCTTTTTCCCCTCGATGATCAGCCTCTTGATCACCGGTGTGGTGTGGAAATGGCTGTTCGGCTTGAATTCCGGCCTGATGAACTATCTGCTTTCGTTGCTCGACATCGCCCCGGTACCGTGGCTTGACAACGGCACCATGGCACAGATCGCCGTCGTCATCGTCTGGGTCTGGGCAAGTGCCGGCTTCTACATGATGATCTTCATCGCCGGCCTCACCACGATCTCCGAGGATCTCTACGAGGCTGCCCGGGTCGATGCGGCCAGCAACTGGCGGATTTTTTCGCGCATCACGCTGCCGCTCCTGAAACCCAGCATCTCGCTTGTGGTAATCCTCTCCTCCGTCGAAGCCTTCAAGGTTTACGAATTGGTCGTGTCGTTGACCGGCGGCGGTCCCGGACGCTCCACCGTCTACCTGATCCAGACGATCTACGAGACCGCCTTTACCAAGGCGAACCAGGCCGGCGTTGCCGCCGCCCAATCAGCCGTCCTGTTCCTGATCCTGCTGGTGCTCACCGCCATCCAGCTTCGCATCAGCAAGGAGAAAGCATGACCACCGCCCTCCTCTCCAGCCGCGCTGCCCGTGACTGGGCCTTCCGTGGGCCGCTGATCGCGCTCGTGCTCGTCCTTTTCCTGCTGCCGCCGCTTTGGCTGTTGGCAAGCGCGCTGAAGGCGCCGAACGACATTTTCGCCTGGCCGCCGACGCTTCTGCCGTCGCCGGCAACACTCGTCAACTTCGCCACAGCCTTCGACCAGTCCGGTTTCGGCCTGTTCTTCCAGAACTCGCTGTTCGTCTCGACCATCTCGGCGGCGATTTCCGTCCTGATCAGCCTGATGGCGGGTTACGCCCTGGCGAAATTCCGCTTTCGGGGCGAGACCTTCGTTTTCATGCTGATCATGTCGGCATTGATGATCCCGCTGCAGATCATCCTGATCCCGATCTTCATCGTGCTGAAGGAACTCGGCCTGCTGAACTCGCTGTGGGGCGTCATCCTGGCGCCGGCGGCCACCCCGTCCGGCGTCTTCATCATGCGCCAATATATCCGCAGCATTCCGGACAGCCTGCTCGAAGCCGCCCGGATCGACGGCACACCGGAATGGCGCATCCTGTTCCGGATCATCCTGCCACTGTCGATCCCGGCGATCGCAGCGCTCGCCGCCTTTACCTTCGTCTGGCGCTGGAACGACTATCTGTGGCCCTATCTGATCATCACCGACCAATCGAAATGGACGGTGCAGCTCGCGCTTGCCAACAATGTCGGCCAGTGGGACATCAACTGGCCGCGGCTGCTGGCCATGTCGGTGCTTTCGGTCATTCCAACGCTGGTGCTGTTCGTCAGCCTGCAGCGTTATTTCATGAACGGCCTGCTGTCCGGCGCGACCAAGGAATAGCGCCCTCTCTGCCATCTTCCCGCGACGCCGGACCCTCCGTTCGGCGTCGTCTTTCTTCTCTCGACCGCACAGGACCGCAACATGCTGGGCGTCTGCTATTATCCCGAACATTGGCCGGAGGAGATCTGGGCAGACGATGCCCGCCGCATGGTGGAGACCGGGATCTCCGTCGTGCGGATTGCCGAGTTCGCCTGGAGCCGCATGGAAACGGCGCCCGGTGTGTTCGACTGGTCGTGGCTCGACCGCGCGGTCGAAACCCTGACGTCTGCCGGACTGAAGCTCGTGCTCGGCACGCCGACCGCCGCACCGCCACGCTGGCTGGTGGATCTTCATCCGGAGATCCTGCCCGTCGACCGCAACGGTCAGCCGCGCCTCTTCGGTTCACGCCGGCATTATACGCCGGCAAGTCCCGCCTTCATCGAGGCGACGCGCCGGATCGTCACGGCGATGACCGAGCGCTACGGCCACCATCCGGCGATCATCGGCTGGCAGGTCGACAACGAATTTGGCTGCGACGACACGATCTTCTCCTGGGGATCGCTCGACCGCTCACAGTTCCAAGCCTGGCTGAAAACCCGCTACGGGACAATCGATGGACTGAACACAGCCTGGGGGAACGATTTCTGGTCGATGGCACTCACCGACTTCGCGCAGGTCGAACTGCCGGCACGCCAGGTCTGCGACGTCAATCCTGCGGTCCAGCTCGATTTCATGCGCTGCCGGTCGGATCTCTTCCTCGACTATTTCCGTCTGCAGGCCGACATCATCCGCGCCCAGGCGCCGGGCCGTTTCGTCACGCATAATTTCATGGGATTTTCCCATACCTTCGACCATTTCGAGATGGGCCGGCAGATGGATGTGGCCAGCTGGGATTCCTATCCGCTTGGCCGTGTCGAGAGCCTTCCCTTCCCCGAGGCCGAACGCAACCGCTGGGCCCGCACCGGCCACCCGGATATTTCAGGGCTTCAGCACGATCTTTATCGGGCCGTGGGCAACGGTCGGTTCTGGATCATGGAGCAACAACCGGGACCGGTGAACTGGGCAAACTGGAATGCGGTCCCGGAGCGCGGCATGGTTCGGCTGTGGACCTGGGAAGCGCTGGCGCATGGCGCGGAAGCCGTGGTCTATTTCCGCTGGAGGCAATACCGGAAGGCGCAGGAGCAGATGCATGCCGGTCTGCTGCGGCCTGATCATGCCGCTTCGCAGGGTGGCAAAGAAGCACAACGCGTCGCTGAGGACCTGCGCCGGATCGGTGATTTGCCCGCAACCACGCCAGCATCTGTCGCGCTCGTCTTTGATTACCAGGCTGCCTGGGTCACCCAGTTCCAGCCGCAGGGCAAGGATTTCGACTACCGCATGCTGAAGCTGCGCTGGTACGAAGCCTTCCGCAGGCTCGGCATTGATGTGGACATTGTCGAACCCGGCGCATCGCTGTCCGGTTACCGCCTCGTGCTGGTGCCGACGCTGCCGATCCTGACGGAGGCGGCCCTGAAGGCCTTTGCGGAAACCGATGCCTTGATCCTGTTCGGCCCTCGCACCGGCTCGAAGGACGAGAATTTTGCCATCCCCCAAAGCCTGCCGCCCGGCCCGCGGCTGCAACACCTGATGCCATTGACGGTTGCCGAAGTCGAAAGCATGCGCCCCGGGCTCTCCGCATCCGTCTCCGGTGCGGTTTGCGGAACGGTCACCCGCTGGCGGGACTATATCGAGACCGACCTCGACATCCTTTCCCGTTTTGCCGATGGGGAACCTGCGCTTGTCGCTGCCGGACGTCTCCACTACCTCGCCGGCTGGCCGGAAGCAGATCTGCTGAACACGCTTGCCCGGTATCTGCTGGAGAAGGCCGATCTTGCGATCCTCGACCTGCCGGACCACATCCGCCTGCGCCGCCGCGGCCCCCTCACCTTCGCCTTCAACTACGGTCCCGAAAGCTGGACTGTTCCGGTTGCCGCAGAACGTCTTCTGCTTGGTGAAGCCGAGTTGAAGCCGTATGACGTGGCCTGCTGGCGTATGTAAGCGCTAGCCTCTGGCCTGCGGCAGGCGCATTTCGCTCGGCAGCTCCTGCGGCGAAAACAGCGCGTTGTGCAACTGGTTGAGGGCGATCGCAACCGCGCCGATCAGGGTGGCGCGGGAGCCGAGCACACTCGGCTGCAGATCGATCGCGTGGCGCGTGAGGCGCGAAAGCTCCCGCCGCACCAGATCCAGCACCAGCGGATGGCGTCCGACATTGCCACCCAGCACGATCTTTTGCGGATCGATCATTGCATCGACGGAAACGATGAGTAAAGCGGCGAGCCTTGCGGTTTCCTGGATGACGCCGCGCGCTGGCTCCATGCCAGACTCGGCCTCCTGCAGGAGGCCCAGCATCGTCGACTGTCTGCCACCGCCGGCCTGGTATCGCGCGAGGATGCCCGGAACCCCGATTGCGCTTTCCAGCGCGCCACGCTCCAGACTGTCTTCACTGTAAGGATCGGCTCCAAAGGGAAGATAGGAGATTTCACCGGCAGCACCACGGGCACCCTTGATCAGCTTGCCGTTGACGAGCGCACCGAGCCCGATGCCGGTGCCGAGCGAGATGAAGGCCGAGGTATCGAGCCCCGCGCTGCAGCCCTTCCAGGATTCGCCAAGCGCCGCGGCATTCACATCGTTTTCGATGACCACCTCGCAGCCCAGCGCCTCGCTGAGACGGCGCACCACGTCAAGACGACCGGTTTCGGCCATGTTGGGTGCAAGCGAAAGATGGCCGGAACCCGGATCAACCACACCGGGCGTCGCAACGGCGCCCAGAAGCACCTTGTCGAAGGGAACGCCTGCCCGATGCAGCGATTTCTCCACGAGATCGTGCATGTGGCCGATGAGCGCCTCGCCTGCCCTACCCTCCGTCGGGTGTTCGCTTTCATGCACGATGCTGCCCGAGATGGAAACGACCGCGATGCGGATGGTTGTGGCGCCGAGATCGACGCCGACTCCATAACCGCTGTCCTCCGCCACCTCGTAGGTCACCGCGCTACGCCCCACCTTGCCGCTGACGATGCCGTTCACCCGAACCCAGCCCGATTCCTCCAGCGCCCGGATGACCTCCGACATGGTCTGCTTCGAAAGGCCGGTCTTCTTGGCCAGTGTTGCGCGCGAGGTCGGCCCTTCCTGCAGCAGCACATCCATGGCCGCACGAACGGAGATCTGGCGAAGGACGGGCGGCTGGCTCTGGCGGAGGTTCATGAGGCGCTCGGATTGTCTGAGGAATCAAGCATATAGTTCCATAGTTTCCGTCCTACACAAAGGCGCTCCTCCTGGATAGTATTCGGTCAGCTGACGAACTATTGCACTGCAGCAAAATGCTGCCTAAGACCGGCGCCATGCATAACGGCATCCATTTCAGACGAGCGGCCATCTAAATATGTTCGGCGACTTGACGAACTATATGAAAATCCGCAAAATGTTCGCATCGGCATCATCGAGATCAGCGACCGACCGTCGAAGGGCTTTATAAAAAAGGGGTTTGCAATGGCTGGACTAACACTGAATGGCGTCGTCAAGCGTTACGGCACGCATCCGGTGATCCATGGCGTTGATCTCGAGGTCAAGGATGGCGAATTCGTCGTGCTTGTCGGCCCGTCCGGCTGCGGCAAGTCCACCATGCTGCGCATCATTGCCGGCCTTGAAGAAACCTCTGCCGGCAGCGTGACGATCGGCAGCGACGACGTCACCGCTCTGCCGCCCGGCGACCGCGGCATCGCCATGGTGTTTCAGTCCTATGCACTGTATCCACACATGACGGTGCGACAGAACCTGTCCTTTGGGCTTGAAAACCTGAAGATGGGCAAGGCAGAGATCGAACGCCGCATCATCGAAGCGGCCCGTATGCTGGCGATCGAACCCTTGCTCGATCGTCGTCCCAAGCAATTGTCGGGCGGCCAGCGCCAGCGTGTCGCCATCGGCCGCGCCATCGTGCGCGATCCGAAGGTCTTTCTCTTCGACGAGCCACTTTCCAACCTCGACGCGGCGCTGCGCGTGCAGACGCGTGGCGAAATCAGCCGCCTGCATAAGCGGCTTGGCGCCACGATGATCTATGTCACGCACGACCAGATCGAGGCGATGACCATGGCCGACCGCATCGCGGTGCTGAATGCCGGTGCATTGGAACAGTTCGGTGCACCGCTCGAACTCTTCGAATTTCCGGTCAACAAATTCGTTGCCGGTTTCATCGGCTCGCCGCAGATGAATTTCTACGACGGCACGCTGGTCGCCGTCGGCCCCGAAGAGGTGACCGTCGAGGTGCCGGGTTTCGGAACCGTCAGGGCACCGGTGGATGGCGCCGCCGCACGCGCCGGCGACACGGTCATCCTCGGCGTGCGGCCAAACCACTTCCATATGCTGAAGGGCCAGCCAGGCACCTATCATCGCGTCCGCTTCCAGGTCACCTATACCGAAAGCGTTGGCACCGAGACCTACATGTTCGGCAGGATCGAAGGCAACGAGGTCGACACCGTCTTGCACCTGCCGGACCATGTACCGGCCAGCGAAGGCGACGTGCTGGAGTTCGGCATCCAGCCGGAGCGTTTCCACCTCTTCGACGCAAAGACGGAAAAATCCTTCCCCAAACGCCGCGCCGATGGAAGCCGCATCGCCAACGCCGCCTGATCTTACAGGGCAAACGGCCCGCGCTGTCTCGTCAGGGCGGCCGGGCTGGCGCCTCTCTCCGTTCCGGATTTCTGCCATGACACCCCTCATTCTTACCGACGCAACGGAGGCGGCCGCTGCCGTCGCCGATCGTATAGTCTCCCTTGTCCAATCAAAGCCGGATGCCGTTCTCGGGCTTGCGACCGGCGCGACCATGGAACCGGTTTATGCGGCGGTAATTGCCGCGCACCGGGCGGGCCGCGTCAGCTTCTCTCGCGTCTCAAGCTTCAATCTGGATGAATATGTCGCTCTGCCGACGGAACATCCGGGCAGCTACCGATCCACGATGAACCGGCTGCTTTTCGAGCACATCGATATCGATCCGGCCCGCACCCATGTGCCGGATGGTATGGCAAACGACACCGACGCGGCGGCTGAGGCCTACGAAAGACAGATTTTGCAGGCTGGTGGGATCGACCTGCAACTTCTCGGCATCGGCCGTAATGGCCACATCGGATTCAACGAGCCCGGGTCGCGCCTCGACAGCCGCACCCGCCGCGTGGAACTTCATGCCGAAACGCTTACTGCCAACCGCGCCTTCTTCGAGGACGGTGGCGTGCCGCAGCAGGCCATCACCATGGGCATTGCGACGATCCTCTCGGCCCGCTCCATCATCGTCCTTGCCACCGGCGCCGCCAAGAAGGCCGCCATCAACCAGGCGCTCGCCGGCTTCTTCACCCCTGCCTGCCCGGCCTCGGCCCTGGTGGGACATCCGGACGTGACGTGGATTGTGGACCCCGCTGCAGCTCCGGATGCGGAAGCCGCCTGAGGATTAGACCACTTCCTTTCCCCCTTGCCGGCTGACAGCGGCAGGAAGGCGAACGGGGCACTATTTGCCCCGCACGGCCAAGTCAATCCGTCAGGCGTCCTTCTGCGATCGCAGCCTCAATAACGTCGCGATACTCCAGAATGGCGGCGGCATGCATGCCGGTCCAGCCCTGCAGCAACGAGCCACGCGCAAAGGGCGGCGAGAAATATTCGACGGAACCGATCCAGCCATTCTCGAGGCTCGTCTTCCACCAGCGCGTCAGCGGATAATCCCAGCCGTCGAGCCCGAAGTGCAGCCGCTGTTCGGCATAAAGGCCGGACAGATAGGGCCAGTCGGACCCGTTATGGTAACGATAGGCGAAGGCGGATTTGGCACGGGTATCGGCCGGACGCTTGAAGGGTGGCCAGGCGCACATCACACCCCAGTCGCCATAGGGCTGGCGATCGTTGTTGCGGGTCTCGAGCAGGTCCGCCACATGCCCAAGCACGGTGCGCGCACGATCGGCGGACACCGCGCCAAAACGCAGCAGCGTCAAGCTGTCGAGGGTCAGGTGGTCCTCGACGAAATCACCCTGCAATCCGTAATCCTGGTACCAGCCGGACGGCGTCAGCATCGCCGCGTCGAGATTGGCACGCGCCTTTTCTGCGAGTGCGCGGGCTTCTTGCGCCACCGTCGCATCAAGCGTTTTACCGTGTGTGGCGATCACGTCGAGCGCGCCGATCCACAGCCCGATATCATAAGCGACATAACCGTGCCGGTAGACATTGTCTGCCCAGTCCCGATCATGGCGCGGCTTGACGGGAAGACCGGTACCAAAACTGTCAAAACCCTTGTAACGGGCAAAGATCGCCTTCACCGTCTGCCAGTGGTCTGACAATGCGCGCTCATCGCCCGTGACACGAAGGTAATCACCGATCGTCAGGATAAAAAAGAGCGGGCTGTCGAAATGGTCGCTCCACCAATCGGTGCGACGCAGATGCTCCATCTTGTATTCCGGGGCGGTCACTCGGAACTTTTCCCATTCCTCGCCCTGTTTCGGCCCGGTCAGGATCACGCCACTCGGCGCCTCGCCGTCCGGCTGGATACCGGTGGCAAGCAGGTCGATCTGCTCGCGCACCACCTTCGGCTCGAGGAAGAGCAGTGCCTGCAGCGTCCAGTATCCGTCACGGTAATAGGTGCGGGTCGGTGCGGAATAGGCCTGGCCCGCGGCAAGACCCAAGAAGCTGCCGTCTTCGGCGCGACGGATGGACGAAAGCGAGGCATGCGTGCTCTGGATCGCCATCGATCGCATCAGCGGACCGGCGCCGGGCAGGATATCGCAGCGTGCGCTATGGGCGGCACATTCCGCGATGATCTGATCCGAAGTGAGGGACAGGCCGCGCTCGGCCTCCGCAGCGCTGGCGCCTGCGGCAATGACAATATCGCCGTTGTCTCGGCTCTCGACGATCGTGACACCCCATGGGGTCACCGCAATGCGGCGACGCCCTTGGCGGCGCACTTTCTCCGGCGTTGTCAGCGTTCCCCACCAGGCGCAGCGCCGCGCGGGACGCACCGCCTTCAGCCGCGCGCCACGCATCAGAAGCACCGGGGCGGACTGGGCGACATGCAGTTCCTGCGCCCCGGCAACAAGCCGGTTCGGCGCATGAACGTAAGGGCCTTCCCAGCATTCAACGAAGATATTGGCCATCTGGCCGCATCCCCACAACGACAGCTTCAACTGCCCTTCGGGATAGAAGTCTCCCTGCAGACGCGGGGCCATGAAGGCCATCTGCACCGGATGAACAGTCTCCACCAGCCCGTCCGGGCGCGGCGTCGCAGGGGTCTTGTCCGACATCGGGATTTCCTCAGGCAGGTCAGGGGGCTTTCAGGAAGTTCGCGGGCGCGGAGCTGGCAAGGCGGGCGGCAAAGGCGACCGAACCGACAAGACCGGCTCTGGCGCCGAAGCGGCTCGGCGCAACCGGGCAGGCAAAGGGAAGAAGCGGCGCCAAGTGGTATTTCAGCCGGTCGAGAAACAGGCTCTGCGAACCGATGCCGCCACCAATGGCAATCCGCGACGGATCGATCAACGCCTGCACCGCGGCAATACCGAGCGAGGCCTCACGGGCCACATCATCGATTGCCGCAAGCGACTTCTCATCGCCGGCGTTGGCGCGGGCAAACAGATCCGCAACGCTTTCCGCGCCAAGGGAAAACCGTTTGCGGATACCGGCAGTACCAACCCTATCCTCGAACAACCCGTTCTCAGAGGACGGTGCAAGCGCATGCGGTCGGTCACCGACGGGCAGGTAGGCGATTTCGCCGGCGCGGCCGAAGGCACCACGGATGATCTCACCTTGGATGACCAGCCCCATGCCGACACCCGTGCCGAACGAAACGAAGACCAGCGACCCGGCGTTGGCCTTATCACCTGCCATTGCCTCGCCATAAGCGGCAAGATTGACATCATTTTCCACGGCGACCGGAAAGGGAACGTGTCGCGCCATCAGCGTTGCCAGCGGTGTATCCGCCGGCAGCGCAAGATTGGGGGAAAGCGACGAGAGCCCCGTCTGCGGCGATACCGCACTCGGCACACCGATGACCATTTGCGCGACATCCGCCAGGCAGAACCCGGCGGCATCGGCTAGCTGCGCCGTCATGTCAGAGATCTGCAGCAGGACCGGTGCGCCTTCGCCGTGTTGTGTCGGCTCTTCCCGGACCGCGAGGATCTCGCCATCCGGCAGTGCCAGTCCGGCCAGGATCTTGGTGCCACCGAGGTCCACACCGATCACGGGCCTTGTTCCGTCGTCCGGTCGCGGAGGGTTGCGCAACGCTGTGGGATTGGCGGGGCCGGATACGATATCCACTGACACCAGAACGCACCTTTTCTATTTGTTCGGCATGTTGACGAATTTATTACGCGGTGCGGCTGTCAGGTGTCAAGCTGGTCATTGGTCGGATGTCTGTTCGCCTTCTTGGGCACGGCGCGCGATCACGCGCTCCCGGTGCCAGATGTAGAGGCCGGAGCCGATCAGGATCAGAGCGCCGGTGAATGTCCACACGGTCGGCACGTCGCCGAAAAAGACGAAGCCCAGGACGAGGACCGCCAGAAACTGGAAATATTGCAACGGCGCCAGGAAGCTGGCCGGCGCGAACCGATGCGCCTGGATGTAGAAATAGTGGCTCAGCGCGCCGAAGAAACCCGCACCCGCCAGCGCAATCCAGGTTTCGGGCCGGCTGGGCCAGACCCAGACAAATGGCATCAGAGGCGTCAGGATCGCCGCAGGCAGGGCCGCCATGATCAACAGCATGCTGCCCGGTGATTCCGTGCTGGCGAGACGGCGCGTCATGATCGAATAACCGGAACCAATGATGACCGACAGCAGGATGATGCCGAAAGCCGGGTCAAAACTTCCAGGCGACGGTCGGGTGATGACGAGCACACCAACGAAGCTGATGGCGATCGCCGTCCAGCGGTAACGCCCGACCTTTTCACCAAGCCAGACGATTGACAGCAACGTCACGAAGGCAGGCCCGGTGAACTGGATGGATAAGGTCTGGGCAATCTGCAGCTGGCTGAGCGCCAGGAAATTCAGCCCCGTACAGACGATCTGGATCAGGGCGCGCAGGGTCTGCAGCCGTGGCCGCGCCGTGCGCCAGGCCTCGGGTGCCCGCCAGGGATTGAGAATGAGCGCCACCAGCAGGAAATGGATCGCAAAACGGAACCAAACCGTCTCAATTGCCGGAAGATCACGGCTGGCCATTTTTGCGCAACTGTCGAGGCAGGCGAACAGGCTCACCGCCGTCAGCATCATGACGGCCGCCTTCCCCTTGTTGATGCTCTCCCCTGCAATGGGAGTGATGATCCGTGGAAGCCTGGAGGCGGGAGTGGCAGAGGCCTGGAGGGCAGTCATGCAAGAACCTTGTGTTCGAAATCAGCACCTCCCGATGTGATTCCTAACAAGAAACTTTGCTTTCGTCACCCTGCCGAACTAAAAAGAGTTTCCCTACGGTGATGGTCCGACGACCGCGCTGCGGCTGGGCTGAAGGCTCCATCCGTGGATCCGGACATGTCAGTAGCCGAAGAGCTCCGACGGATCCCAGACCGCCAGGACACCGACAAAGCTGAAGATGACCGAGACGACCACCAGCAACATCAAGCCGCCAAACACAATCTTTCTCAGCATCACATGCCTTCCCATTGCCGAAGTCCGCTTTGCTTCCCCGTCAGGAAGCTACCCGCGTTAGGCTGTAGACCGGCCTTGGCGCAAAAGCCAGTACGCCGGACCATTTGCCGCGACCATCATTCCGAAGATCACATCCGATCGAGCAGGGCATGGGGCGCAGGTGCCGCGCCGGGCGACACATGCTTAGTCTTTTCACGAACCCTCGGGCTGGCGTCGTCGGTTGACCAGGCGCCGCACCCCTTGCACGGCACGGCGCGCCGTCTCGAACAGGTGTGGATGCGCCCTGATCCAGGCCTTGCCGCGTCCGGCAAGCATCGCGCAGGCAAGCAGGACTGTTCCCTTGCGCGTCAATGCCGAGCGATATTCGAGCATCAACTGCGGTTTTCCGCCGAATCCGGTCTTGTGATACCCATCACCCACCGAAAAATCGATCAGGTTCACCTCGTTTTGCCGGCACCAGACCAGCAGGCGCGAGATCAGCACGAGCGCCGGTGAACAGCGTTCCCAGGCGCCACCCTTCATCGTGATGACAAGGCAATGCAGCGTGTTGGCGTGCACCAGCCCGAGGCAGGTCGCAACCGGTTCATGGTCGACCAAGAGCGCCCAAAGACGTGTGCTCCCTGCCCCCTCCAGATGTTGCCGCGCAACGGCCTGGTAAAATGCCTGAACCTCGGGCTGGGCGAGGAAATCAAAGCGTCCAAGCTCCCGAAACCGGTCCTGCCGTTGACGGAACATCGCCGCAAGGCACATTTCCAGATCCTGCTCCGTTTCGGCTGCGAGGAACTGAATGTCGCCGAGATCCGACAGACGGCGTTCGGACCGCTTCAGGTTCTGCCGCATCTTGGTGCTCGCCATCGTCTCGACCACACGCGACGGGTCGGCATTGAGCGGAGCCTCGTAACGTTGCTGTGCTGCGGGCAGGACACCGGCAAGAAGAGAAAGCGGGTTCTGCCGCCCGCGATATTGAGGCGGGATTTGATCGACCTTGATCAGATCCGCCCTCGGCAGAACCGCAAGCACCGCCTGCCAAAGAGACCGTGCTTCGCCCGGCCCCATTGTCGCCCCCACTGCAGTCCCGGTCGTCGCCTCGTCCGCCCCCATGACCGGCATGGCCAGATCGCACACACCAAACGAGACGAATTCGATGACCGAGACGCCACGGCATTGTCGCCGGCAAAACGGAAGCAGCATCAAAGGCTTTTGCGTGCCATGCTCCCGGACTTCAATCACGAAGAATTCGGCCTTCTTTCCTTTTGCCAATGTCTCCTGAATAGCCTTGAGCCACGGACGCGTCTGGAAAGCCGTCGCGAAACCCTCGGTTTCGAAACGGTCCCACAGGGGAGCCACAGCGTCCAGATCATCGTGACGGATGGCGTCGAAACGTTCGGTTGACCGCATCAACGAACCTCCCCGGCGTCTGTCGGGCGCATCAATGGGAAAGCGCCTTCCACTTGGGCGCCGTCGCGGATCCATCGATGAATTCAAAGCCTCCGGCACTGTTCAACGAATGCAGACGCCGCCCAGGCCAGCCTGGACCAGGCCCGATCATCGCCTCGATCTCCTGCTCGAAACCGTCGTGATCAAGCTTCGTTACACGGGCGATAGCGAGGGCTGCTCCGTAACCGCGGCGGCAATCCTGTACGGGCCGCAGGAGGTGGCCGTTGCGGACAACCATCCGACCGGCCGGCCGTGCCGTGGCGATATCGATCATCACGGGATTCCCCTTATGGGCGGTCCAGGGGCCGCGGAAATCCGGCGCCGACCAGAGATGCAGCGCATCCGAGAAAGCGCCGCCGCCATCCCGAACGGTCGCGAACATCCACCAGGCACCATCATGGCGGATCAGCGTCGCGTCGCTGCAGGTCAGCCCGGAGACCAGATCCGTCTCCTTCACCCATCCTCCCGGATAGGCGGTTGCCCGAAACAGCTCGATGGTTCCATTGGCGGAGGTTTCCGGTACCATCCAGATCTGCCCCTCCTCCTCGAAGATGAAGGGATAGGACAGGTGGCAATTGTGTTCCAGCACGGGCACCGGCGTTCCGGCCGGCCGGCCATCGATAAAATCTACCGCGGAGATAATGCCCTTGCCGAGCCTGTGGATGAAATCCTCGACGAACAGGGTGAGCTTGCCCTGGTGGACGAAGGGGAAGGGATCGGCATAAAAGCGGCGCCCATCATCGGGAAGGTCCGTCCAGCCGGTCTTCGGGTGAGCGCCGAGGTCGAAAAGATCCGGACCATCCAGCTTGCGCCAGCCGACGCGCCAGTGTGGCGAGTTGTAGCAGAGCCGATAGATCTGCTGCACGATGCGCCGGGCAACTTTCCTGGCTGCAGACTGCCCCAGGCGGCTGATCGAAGGAATGGCAGCCGGCGGCCCCGCCGCCTCCTGCCTCACGTTGGGCAATCTGGTCCGGCAGCTGCCGGCCACCGCTGCCGCGATCAGGGTCACGGTCCGCGCCAGCATCTCGTCGAAGCTTGCGAGCGCCACGCCGCCATATTCGGTGCCGAGACGGCCTTCCGCAATGATCTTCTCACCCTCGATCAGGCGGACCGTGGGAGTGGCCCCCGACAGGACAGCCGCAATGAGCCCATCTTCGCCGGCAATCCCGTCATAGGTCAGGTGCCAACGCCGTTCGGTGCCCGGCATCGGATTGCCGCAGAGATCGATGACCAAATCCACCGGTGCGTCGGAAGCATCCGCAAGGGCGAAAAGGTCGGCAGCGGCAACCCGTTCCGCCTGACCATAACCGGCAAGGCCGTGGATCGTCGCCTCGAGCTGAAACAGGGCGTCCAGGCCGGGCGGCGAACCTGGCAGACCTTCGATGAGCTTGATGCTGACGGCAAGGTCCGGCACATCCTTCAGACGACGGACGAGCGCCAGGTGCCAGCGACGCGCCAGCTTGGCGTTACATTCCACTCTCATGCGCATGCTCTTTCCCCCGATGAACGAGCATTGGCGTGACGTGCCCCCACGTCACGCCAATGCTATTTGACCGAACCGGCCTCAGGAAGGCCGTCGCCGGCCGTGAGACGACGATAAACCGCAGTCCAACACAGAATAAAGAAAGCTATTTCCGACAAGGCCGCTCCGGCCAATGCCCAGGCCGGCGTGGAGACTGCGAGCAGAATCGCGATCGAAACAAAGCCGACGATCGCCGCCAACCCGCTGATCAAGGCCAGCGTCGAAAACGCGCTCGCCGTCTCCATGATGATGCGGGGCATCGAATACATGATCAAAAGGGTGGAGATCACCATGGCAGAGGCCCCGATGACATGGATGGACGCATTGGCGAAGGTGTCGGACTTGATGTAGGGCGCGATCACGAACACCAGTCCGCCGTAGACCAGGCATCCGATCCCGAGGAGTCCGGACCACAACAGTGCCTGTTTCCAGACCCGCGCATAGTCATGACGCCCCATCGCGGCCGACATTTCCGGCTGCATCATATTGTCGAAGGCCGTCGCAATGATGCGCAGCGGCGCAAAGAGCGTCATGACCGCCGCGATCGGCGCATAGGCGGCGGGACCCGCCGCACTGGTCACGAGGATCGCGATCGTCTGTCCCTGCAGCAGGGCGGTGGTGACATAAAAGACCGTCCAGCGCAGTTGCGGCCACAGGCGCACGTATCGACGGCGCACTTCCCGGCGAAAACTGATGCGGATGCGCGTGCGCGGCAGAAGGAGTAGCAGCAGAATACCGAGACCGTTCGCGACCGCCAGGCCCTCGAAGATGCCGACCAGGACATCCTGTCCCTGATAGACGATAAAGGCCGTGACCGCACAGCCGATGAAGGTGAAGGTCAGATCGCTGCAGCTGACGATCCACTGCCGGTGACGCGCAAAGGAGGCGGTGCGCATGTGGCTGCGCAACGCCCAGAGTCCGATGAACAACCCGCCGACGATGGGTCCATGAGACTGCCAGAGCCAGAGAAGCGTCATGGCGGCAAGCGCAAGCGCAGTGCTGAGCAGCAGAGCGCCCGAGCCGAAGGTGATGTCATAGGCATCCGCTTCACGGCGTGTGCGGCTTCGCGAGATCCAGACGCTGGCGGGGACCGCGGTCAACGACCGGGTATAGGCAATCGCCACCCCGCCCATCACCATGCTGATGGCGAAGATGCCGTAGTCGGCGGCAGAAAGGATGTGCAGCAGATAAAGGTTCAGCGCGAAATGGAAGCCGCTCTGTAGCGCTTCGCCGCTGACCATCAGGATCAGCCGCCGGATGAGGAAGAATGTGCCCGCGTTCATTCGGCCGCTCCCCGCTCTTCCTGCAGCCCGAAGGCACCCGCAATCCCGCGCCGCTCAAATTTCTGACCGGCAATCCGGCCGATCGTGGCTGACACGGCATCCCGGCTGAAGAGGTTTTCGTATCGCAGGCGCCCCGCCGCGGCGAAGGGGACGAGCTTTGCGGGATCATCCAGCAGTTCAAGCAGGGTAGCCTTCAGCGCGTGAGGATCCCCGGGCGGAAGCGTCCAGCCGGTCCTGCCGGTTTCCACGACCTCCATCAGGCCGCCGATCGCGGAAGCGATGACTGGCCTGCCCCAGGCCATGGCCTCGATCGCCACCCGGCCGAGCGATTCCGGCCGCTTCGAGGGAACCGTGACCACATCGGCCCAGGCATAATGTTGCGAGGGATCGGGAATGAAAGGCAAGAGCGTAACGAGATCCTGAAGACCCAGCCGCTCGATACGTTCCCGGAGTTCCCGTTCGGGTTCGTCGCTGTCAAAGGCGCTGCCGACGATGCGAACCTCGAGCTTCTCACGCGCGGAAGGCGGCATGGCCGCGATCGCATCCAGCAGCACGTCCTGGCCCTTGATCCGATTGATGCGGCCGAGGAGCAAGACGCGCAACGGGCGTGTGCCGTCATAGGTCACCGCCAGCGGTACGGCCGGCCCTTCGACACCATTGTAGACGACATGCGTCAAAACAGCCTTCGGATCGCCGAACGCATCGCGCGTCGCCTTCGAATTAAAGATCAATTCACTGCGGCTCCAGCCGATCAGCCGGCGGAGTACCGTCAGGGCAAGCCCTTCCGGAATCTCATGAATGTGCAGAATTGTCCTGTCCCGGGAAAATCGCGCAGCGAGCGCGTAGTCCACGATGACGGACGTATTCACATAGACGAGGTCGAAAGACTGAATGCGGCGCAGCGCCCGCAGAACCGAATTCGGCAGCCGTGGCACGTCGACCGTTGCCAGCCGCAAGAGCGCCTTGCGCCGCAGAATCCACAAGGGCTCGAACAGGATTCGGGTCGCATGGGGCTGAAGAATATCCACAATCGGGCCGGGCCGCGGCAGCACGACCTCGATCTCGGCCTCCGGATAGGCCTCCCGCAGGGCGGCAACGCTTTCGGCAAAGCTTCGGTCTGAACCGTAGAGCTCCCAACCCTGGTGGATACACGCGATACGCATTTCAGTTCTCACTTTAAGACAACAGCAAGCATGGCTGCAATCAGTCTCGCAATTTCCATGCCTGGCCCGTTCCTTGCAGGTTTCTCAACCAGCTACGGCTAATGTGCCAATTGTGAACGTGTATGTGAGAAAGTTGAATCAGCTATGAACCAGGCCCGCCCATCGCTCCTCATTCTCGGCACAAGAGGCATTCCGGCATCCCACGGCGGATTTGAAACCTTCGCGGAAAAGCTGGCGCTGTTTCTTGCCAAACACGGCTGGCATGTCGGGGTCTATTGCCAGGAGGAAGTGGAAACAGTGACGGAAGAGATCCGGTCCACCACGTGGCAGGGTGTGGAACTCATTCACGTACAGGTCGCATCCACCGGTCCGCGCGCGACACTGGAATTCGACTGGAAATGTGTGAAGCACGCCGCCACGCGTCCCTCGGTCAGCCTGGTGCTTGGCTATAACGGTGCGATCTTCCTGCCCTATCTCAAGGCCAAGGGGCGAAAGATCATGACCAACATGGACGGCATCGAGTGGAAGCGGGCGAAGTGGAGCCTGCCGATCAAGGCATGGTTCTGGCTGAACGAGTGGATCGCCGCCTGGTCCTCCGACCGGCTGGTGGCCGATCATCCGGCCATCGCCGATCATCTGGCAACACGGCGTCCGCGCACATCGACGGTGATGATCCCTTACGGCGGGGTTCCTGTGCGCTCGGCACCAACCGCCCCGGTCGAGGCACTCGGCCTTCAGCCCGGCCGCTATTTCATCTCGATCGCGCGCATCGAGCCCGACAACAGCATCCTCACGCTCGTGAAGGCGTTTTCGCGCAAGAAGCGCGATGCCAAACTTGTCGTTCTCGGCACGTTCGTTGACGGCAATGCCTATCATCAGGAAATCCTGGCCTCGGCCAGCGACGAAGTCATCTTCCCGGGTGCGATCTACGATGAAAAGGCCGTTCAGGCCCTTCGTTTCCACGCCCGTGCCTATGTGCACGGGCACACGGTCGGCGGCACCAACCCCTCGCTGGTCGAATCCCTGGCGGCCGGCAATTGCGTGATCGCCCACGACAACAAATACAATCGCTGGACCGCAGGCGAGGCCGCCGTGTTCTTTTCCGACGAGACAAGCTGCGAGGCGGGCTTCGAACGCTTGCTGCAGGACGATGTCGTCGTCCGGCGCGGTGAAGCTGCGGCCCGGCTTCGCGCCGAGACGGACTTCACCTGGGACAAGGTTCTTGGCACCTATGAAGACGAACTTCTTGCCTTGGGCGGATTTGACCGGGCGGCACTGAAGTCTCTTCCGAAAGCACTTGCGGGAGAGTGAGGACATGCGGCGGCGCGATCTGCTTCTCGGCACCTCGGCGACGCTTGCGTTGAGCACTGCCACACGGATTGCGCCAGCCCAGCCCATCGCGTGGCATATCCAGCGCGGTGTCAATCTCTGGCCGTGGTTTTCGCTGACCCACGAATTTCCGGCGCCGCGCCGCGATTACGACTGGCCGCCTTTCCAGACGCAACGGCCGGTCCCGACGAAACAGGATCTGCAACGGCTGGCGGCGGCCGGGTTCGACTTCGTCCGCCTTCCGATCGATCCAGGCCCTTTCCTCTCCTTTACCGGAGAGCGGCGCAGACAGTTGATCTCCGCGCTGACAAACGCCGTCTCGGACATTCTCTCGGTCGGACTGACGCTCGTCCTCAACGTCCAGACCAATGAGGCGACGCATTATTGGAACTCCCGCGTCCTCACCGTCAGCATATCGGCCGCCGAATTCCCGGCCTATCGGAAACTGATTGGCGACCTGGCAGAAATGCTGGGCGAATTCCCGTCGAACCGGGTGGCACTTGAACCGGTCAACGAACCGCCACAGGCCTGCGGTGCGCCGGAATGGGTCGCCGTTCAGCGGGCTCTGCTGACAACGGCGCGGACACGGGCGCCAAACCTGATGCTGGTTGCCACCGGCAGCTGCGGCAGCATGGTCTCCGGTCTGACCGCACTCGACCCGCGGCCATTTGAAGTGCTGGCGCCGATCCTCTACACCTTCCATTTCTACGAGCCCTATCTGTTTTCCCACCAGGGCGCCCCGTGGATGGGCGAACCGGTCTATCGGGCTCTCAACGATGTGCCGTGGCCGGGGGATGCGGGCACGCTCGAAGAGACGCTTGCCGCCGTGCGCAACCGCCTGCGTTCCGACGACCGGCCGCAACAGGTGAAAGCCGCCGCCTATGCCGAGACGGAGAAGGTCCTGAAGGTCTATTTCGATGCGGCTCCTGCCCGTCCCTTCGTCGATTCCTACCTGCAGCGGGTTGCCGACTGGGGCAAACACTACGGCATCGCGCCCGCGCGCATCCTGATGGGCGAGTTCGGAGCCCTGCGCAGCGACGATCGTTATGTCGCCTCCGGCGCAAAGGACCGCGCACGATATGTCGAGGACGTGCGCAAGAGCGCGGAAACCTTCGGGTTTCCCTGGGCCTTCTGGAACCTGTTCGATGGCATGGGCATCGTCACCGACGACGTCAGCCGCCGTTTCGATGCGCCAATCCTCGAAGCGCTGGGCGTCAGGGTGCCGTGACCGTCATCGCCGCCGGATAGTCGACGGATGATAGAGGCACAGGATCATCACACAAAACTTCGTCAGCATGGTTGTTTTCGACGCGATGCTCTCGGCGGTATTGATCACCAGAATCCAAACGATCATCGGAAGCCAGACGCCGGGGAGCGACACCTTGGCTATCTCGTGCATGAAGAGCCCAAAGCCGATCGCCAAAAGCAGAGTGACGAAGGCACCCTGATAGAGGGTCATGCGGATGATCGGATTTTCAATGCCCCATTCAAGGCCGTAGATGCGCCGCCAGCTGTCCAGCACCTCGATGTCCGGTCCGATGATGATCTGGCTCAGCGAGAAATGATCGAAGAGTTCGAACATCACGATACGCGCATTGGCACTGCCGCCATCGGAAATGAACCGGCTTGCCAGCGCATCGAAAAACCCCTGGGAGATCAGCACGGTCAACGCTACAGGCGCGAGGCCGGCAAACAGGATGGCGATGGCGGCTGCCAGCAGGCTCACCCTCCCCTTTCTCAGGGAAAGATAAGTCGCCCGTAGTCCGTAAAGCCCGCCGAAGAGCAGCGTCAGCACGAAGGCCGTTCGGCCACCGAAGGCGACAAGAGCGGCCAGCTGCAGGCCGATGAGCGCGAAACGACGGGCTTGCGGCAGATCTTTCGCACCACTCATAAGTGACAGCAGATAGGTCGAAGTGACGGCGGCATTGATCAGCGGGTGGCCTTGCAGGGCAGACGGGCGAAGATCGGTTTCGAAAGCCTGGCCATCGAAGCGGAAGGGAAACAGCAGATTCTTGGTCGCGAATTCGTAGAGGCCGAGCAGCGCGTTGACCGTCATGATCACATGCAGCAGCAGGCGCAGGCGCGCGATCAGCCGGTCGTCGGCATCCGACAGGATCAGCACGAGACAGCAGGCGGCAATATAGGTGTCGATCAGGCCCGCCATGTTCGGGCGTCCGCGCAGGACGACAGACGCAAACACCAGGATCGTGATCGCGAGCAGCAGCAGGGTCGCCGGGCGCTGCGCGGCCAGGTGGCCGAGATAACTGAGCGGATTGCCGGTCGCCACGGTCCGCCAGGCGAAGACGAGCAAGGTGAGATAGGTCGCCGGGTGGATCTTGGTGACGGAACTGCCGGTCAGGCCATCATAATTGTAACCAAGGACCCACAGGATACCACCGGACAGCGCAAAAAGGGCCAGAACAACCGGTACTACGGCCAAACGGCTCAAGACATCGAGGCTCCATCGGTCGGCGCGGCCAGCGTGGGCTAGAGACAGTGATGGGGCGACATCGACGGCCATGACTGGGTTCAGGCCCTCATGGAACGATCGACAAGCAGGATGCCGGAGAGGCGCTGCCCCATCAGTTCCGCAGCCTGGCGAATGTCGGCGACATCCCGGAGCGAGGTCTGGTTCTTTTCGGCGACCAGAATGACGTGATCGACGGATGCCACGAGCGGCGCCGTGCGCAGATTCTCCGACAGGATACCGCCGTCGATGACAACGAGATCGAACATGCGGTGCGCTTGCGCCAGCATGGCGACTGCGTGTTCGCGCCCCTGGGCCTCCCGCAGGACCTTGCGGCTGCGTCCACGCCGCATATAGGCAATGTTCTGGCCGAACTGAAAATGCATGGCATCGGTAAACGAACATTCACCGGCAAGCACATCGAGCAATCCGCGATCGCCGCCAGCCTTCTGATCCATGTTGGCGTCGATCACCAGCACACGTTCGCCACGGCTCGTCGCATGGACCCCAAGCAGGCTCACGATCCGCAACCTCTCGCTCGTATCCTTTTCGCAGGAGGTGACGATCAGGCTGGCGGCGGACGCCTTGCCAGCGGTCGAATGACCGGCTTCGAGGATGCGGCGGAGCGCAAGACCGATCGCGCCGTCGAGACGCGGGCTGATCATCGGCTCGTCCTCGTCGTCCTCGGCAACCTTCGCACGGCGAGCAAAAGGCAAGCGGTCAAGCCAGGATTTCTTGGCCCTGTCGCCCGGAATGACGCCGACGACCGGCGCTTTCAGGGCCGATTGCGCCTGCGACGGCGACAAAAGTGTCGGCGCCAGCAATTCGGCGATAAGGGCAAGACCGGCACCTAACCCCAATCCACCGAACACGGCGCCGGCCAGCAGCATCGGCACAGGTGGCCAGCTCTTTTTCTGCGGTGTCAGGGCTTCGGTGATGATGCGGGCATTGGCATTGTTGATCGTCACCTGTTCGCGCGTTTCCTGCGCGCGGGTGAGGAAGGCTTCGTAGACGGTGCGGACGGAATCGAGATCGCGCTGCAACTCGCTGAGGCGCACGGATGCCTGCGACTTGGAATTCAGTTCGCCTTCAAGACTTGCCACCTTCGTCGCCAGGTCCTGCTCATTGGCGAGCGCCCGCTGATATTCCGTGTTCACCGAGGCTGCGATCCGGTCGAGTTCGCGGGTGATCAGCTGCTGGATATTGGCGAGCTGCGACTGGATGGTGATCATCTGCGGATGGGAGGGGCCAAGCTGCGCACGAAGGCTCGTCGCCCGTTCTTCAAGGACGGCCTCCTGGTTGCGCAATTGCGTGATGACCGCCGATTGGATCGCCTCCGACGTCGCACCGCTCTGCAGGCCCGTCAGCCTCTGGGCGCGGATCTGGTCCACCTGGGATTTCAGGGCGGCCGTTCTGCCGCGGGCGGTCGTCAGCTGGTTGTTGAGATCCGTCATCTCCTGTTCGCTGACCAACCGGCCGGAGGCCATGGTGAGGTTGTTCTGGCGCCTGTATTCCTCCACCGCGTTCGCTGCCGATTGTACCTGCCCACGAAGTTCTTCCAGGCGCGCCGTCAGGGCACCGGACGTGTTTTCGGCGGTCTGCGAGCGCGCCATCGCCTGGTCGTCGAGATAGGCCTGGGCAACGGCATTGGCGAGACGGGCTGCTTTCGTCGGGCTGGTCGATGTCATCGTCACACTGATGACCAGAACCTTGTCTGCCCGCTTGACGGAGAGGCGTTTGCGCACGGCGTCGATCGTGCGGACGAGCGCGGTCTCCTCGCTGCTGGCCGATCCGCCACCCAGAAGACGGCTGAGAAGCCCCTGTCGGTTGAACTCCGGATCCTTGGTCAGATCGGTCGCCTGGACGGCACGCGTCAGGACACCTGTCGATTGGACAACGCTCACCTGGCTTTCGACCTGGGTGATGCCGCCATCTGCGGCCACCGAATTGGGATAGAGGTCGTTCGTCACCACCTGCAGATCGCGCGGGTCGATGAGGATCTCTGCGGTTGCGGAATAAAGCGGTGCCGTCAGAAGGCTGTAGATCAGGGCGAGCAACGTCAGCACCGCGGCAGTGCCCACGACCAGACGGCGACGATGGAGCAGGATCTCCTTGAGGTCGCTCAGTTCCACGAGGCCATTGCCGTCGAGGTTCTCCCGCGCCTGGGGCGCGCCCGGCGCAATCTGGAACATGTTTGCCATCTACCCATCTACCGTGCACATCGTCGGGTCGTTGCCTACTTATCAACGAGATATCTGAACAAATCATTGTAAAGGCCGCGTTTGTGTCCTGAAGCAGGACGGCCGGTACGCACGGTGTCAGCCTCGTGCTCGGCGGTAGACCATTGTGTCATCTCCAGGACGGATGCTTGACATCGGTCCGGATCCATATCCGTATCCGTGGTTGCACATGATGCGGCAGGACTGCCCACGGGAGGAAACCATGGCAAACACGCACTTCAACCTGGCCGGACGCCGGGCGCTCATCACTGGCTCGTCGCAGGGGATCGGTCTTTCGCTTGCCAAGGGACTGGCAGGGGCCGGTGCATCCGTGGTCCTGAATGGGCGCGACGAGGCGAAGCTGAAGGCCGCAGCTGCAGAGATCCCCGGCGCCGAAATCCTCGCCTTCGACGCGACCGAACACGATGCCGTGCGTGCCGCCATCGATGGCTTCGAGGCGTCCGGCAAGGCGATCGACATTCTCGTCAACAATGCCGGCATGCAGCATCGCGGCCCCTTGGAAGAGTTTCCCGCCGATGCCTTCGAGCGCCTGCTGCAGACCAATATCGCCAGCGTCTTCCATGTCGGCCAGGCGGTCGCGCGTCACATGATCCAGCGCGGGCGCGGCAAGATCATCAACATCGCGAGCGTTCAGACGGCGCTCGCCCGCCCCTCCATTGCGCCCTATACCGCGACCAAGGGCGCCGTCGGCAATCTGACGAAAGGCATGGCGACCGACTGGGCGAAACACGGCCTGAACTGCAATGCCATCGCTCCCGGCTATTTCGAGACGCCGTTGAATGCGGCGCTGATGGCCGATCCGGCGTTCAACGCGTGGCTGGAGAAACGCACACCCGCCGGTCGCTGGGGCAAGGTGGAAGAGCTGCAGGGCGCCTGCATCTTCCTTGCCTCCGACGCGGCAAGCTTCGTCAACGGGCATATCCTCTATGTCGACGGAGGCATCACCGCCTCCCTCTGACCTTTTCCGGACGCACCCGATCACGCCTGGCATGGCCGGGTGCGCACGCTTATGCGGAAAAGCGAAGTCTGCTTTCCGACAGAAGGCCACTTTCGTCTGGAATGGGATGGGCATCCGCGCTCAGGTGAGCGTTGGTGTTCGGATCGCGCAGCGGATCGAGGGGCAGTGAGTTCGTCTGCAGGTTTTCCAGCAGCCCCTGTTGAAGGCACCTGAGCTGCCCTTTCGCCGTTTCCTTCTCCATGCGGCGCATCTCGACCTGCACCTCCGTCATCTGGCGCGCCAGCCCGTAGTCGCGCGTCAAGACGATCGCCTTGGCGACCCGCAGATTGTCGGCCGCAAGCAGCAGAGATACGGCTGGTTTCATCCCCTGCCGTGGACCGGCTCACCGAGAGTGAGACAGGATAACCTCCAGGAACGCCTCGCCGAACCGCTCCAGCTTGGATGGGCCGATCCCCGGAATATCGAGCATCTCGTCTGTGTCGGACGGTCTCTCCGTGGCCAATGCCACGAGCGTCGTGTCCGCAAAGACGACATAGGGCGGCACGCCGAGATCCTTGGCAATCTCCGTGCGAACGGCCCGCAGCGCCTGGAAAAGTTCGAGATCGGCGCCCTCCAACCCTGCCTTCGCGTTGGCAGAACTGGGCGAGGTGCGACGCGAAGCTTTTCCCGTCGTCGGCCGGTCCTTGCGGAAACGCACCTCCCGCTCCCGCTTAAAAACCGCCCTCGCCTCCGGCTCGAGCTTCAGAGCACCGAACGCCGCGTGATCGACATAGACCAAACCTCCCGCCAGCATCTGGCGGTAGACGGACTGCCATGTCTTGGCGGGAAGCTCCTTGCCAGCCCCGAACACCGGCATGCTGACATGGCCGGCCCGCTCGGTCTTCTCGTTTTCATTGCCGAGCAGCACATCGATCAGATGGCCGGTGCCGAACCGCTCGCCGGTGCGATAGATCGCCGCCAGCGCCTTGATCGCCGCTTCGGTGCCATCCCAGGTCTCGACGGGTTTCAGGCAGGTATCGCAATTACCGCAAGCGCCGCCGTGCTGCTCGCCAAAATGTTTGAGGATCGCCTGACGCCTGCAGCCCGCAGTTTCACAGATCGCCAGGAGCGCGTTGAGTTTCGCCCGCTCGATCCGCTTGATCTCGGGCGTGGCGCCGCCCTCGTCGATCATCCGGCCGCGCTGGATGACATCGGCCATGCCATAGGCCATCCACACCTCGGATGGCAGGCCGTCGCGCCCGGCGCGGCCCGTCTCCTGGTAATAGGCTTCCACCGAGCCCGGCAGGTCGAGATGCGCGACATACCGCACATTGGGTTTGTCGATGCCCATGCCGAAGGCAACGGTCGCGACGAGGCAGAGTTCGTCTTCCTTCAGGAAGGCATCCTGATTCCGGTCGCGGATCTCCCTGTCCATGCCGGCATGATAGGCGAGCGCCCGGATACCTTGGCTGTTCAGCCACTCCGCCGTGTCCTCGACCTTCGCACGCGACAGGCAATAAACGATTCCGCTCGATCCCTTGTGGCGGCTGACAAACCGCAACAACTGCTGGCGCGGCTGGTCTCTCTCGACGATCTCGTAGCCGATATTGGGACGGTCGAACGAGGTGGTGAAGACCGCGGCCGATTGCAGCTTCAACTTATCGATGATGTCTTCGCGGGTGTGCGGATCGGCTGTCGCCGTCAGCGCCATGCGCGGCACGCCGGGATAGTCTTCGGCAAGTCGCCCGAGCTCGCGATATTCGGGTCGGAAATCATGGCCCCATTGGGACACACAATGCGCCTCGTCGATGGCAAACAATGCGACCTTGGCGCCACCGATCAGGTCGCGGAACGCCGGCGTGACGATCCGCTCCGGCGTCACGTAGAGCAGATCCAGCTCTGCCTGTTGCACTGCGCGGCGGACATCGAGAAACTCCTCGCGCGACAGCGACGAGTTGAGCGCGGCGGCTCGCACGCCAAGCTGCTTCAGCGCCTCCACCTGATCGCGCATCAAAGCGATCAGCGGCGACACCACGATGCCAATGCCGTCGCGGCAGAGTGCCGGGATCTGAAAACACAGCGACTTGCCGGCCCCTGTCGGAAACAGCACCACGGCATCGCCGCCACGCATCACTTGCTCGACAACCTCCTCCTGCCGGCCACGAAAGGCGGAATAACCATAAATCCGTTTCAGGACGGAGCGAGGGCTTTGGGCGCCCATATCAGCAAACAGGGCTTCGATGGGAGATGTCGTCTGCGGCATGGACTCGGCTCGATAGGATCAAAGACCCTCTATGACACGCTTCGCCCGGCTTTTGCGAGGCACGATGAATCTGCAGAGGCTCTTATCCCACACCTCAACCGTCGGTCGTCGGACACTCCCGACCAGGGTTGATTGGGCATTTCGGGGGAATGTGCCGAAATCCGTCGCATAGCAGCATGATATTCTATGCCGCAGCGCTAAAATCACATTCAAACAAGTCAGGATGCGACAGTGCAGGCCCATCTTACCAAAACACTCGACAGCTATGAGCTCACCCGGACGGACATGCTGCTGGAAGATGTTCCGCGGCTGCTTGAGCTGTCGATCGGAGTCAACTGGCCGCACCGGCCCAAGGACTGGGAACTCGCCATCTGTCTTGGGCACGGTTATGTCGCGCGCGACGAGATCGGCCGGGTGCTCGGTTCCGGCATGTGGTTTCCCATGGGCCCGAAACTCGCCTCCATCGGCATGGTCATCACTTCCCCGCGCCTGCAGGATCATGGCGCCGGCCGCTGGCTGATGCAGCATGTGCTGGCCGATACGGTCGGGCGTGGCAAGGTGCTGAACGCTACCAAGGCGGCCTACCGGCTCTATCTGTCGCTGGGCTTCACGCCGCGCGCCACCGTCTTCCAGCATCATGGCATCGCAACCCATGTGCCGGACACGCCGGATCTGGCGGAGCCGATGTCGCCGGACGATGCCGCAGCCATCGTGACACTCGACGCAGCCGCCTATGGCGCCAACCGGGCGCCGATCTTCGAACGCCTGTTTCCCCTGTCTGAAGGAACCGTCATCCGTCGGGATGGAAAGCTCGCCGGCTTTGCGCTTTGCCGCGAATTCGGCCGCGGCCGGGTGCTTGGCCCCGTGGTGGCCGAGACGGAGGAGGATGCGATCGCCCTCATCCGCCCCCACGTTCAGAAATACAAGGACAGCTTCCTGCGCATGGACACGCGCGCCGAAGATGGCCCGCTGCGCAGCTTCCTCGAAGCGACCGGCCTGAAGCTCTATGACACGGTCACAACCATGACGCTCGGCGACGTGCCGGAAAGCGACCGCTACACCACCTTCGGTCTCGTCAATCAGGCGCTCGGATAAACGATCCTGCGCCGCGACCTCGCGGCCCCGTCACGGCGCAAACAAGGGTAGAACCTCCGTCTCAGAAGTCTGCGACCTTGCCCCAGGAACTCTCCGCGAAACGCGAGGGGTGGTAGGGTTTTGCATCCAGTGCCGGCTCACTGCCCGTGACCAGGTCGGCAATCATCTCGCCGGCGCCCGTCCCGATGCCAAAGCCATGGCCGCTGAAACCTGCGGCCAGCACGAAACCGGGGATCTGCGTTTCGCCAATTGCCGGCACACCATCCGGCGTGCTGTCGATATATCCCGCCCAGGCGGCGGTCACCTGGCTTGTCGCCAGGGCCGGGATCAGCTCTCGGGCGCGGGACAATGTCTCGCGGATCTGCGATTGGTCCGGTTTGGGGTCGAGCACACGCATACGCTCCATCGGCGTTTCGCGGTCGAGCCGCCAGCGGCTGAGCGTCTCATGGCCGCTGCGCACGCCCTCCAGCCCGCCGATGGCGAGTGACTTGTGGCGTTTCAGGAACATCGGAATAAAGGTGCTGCCAAAACGCAGCATCTGCGCCGTCGGATCAACACGCGCCCGGCCGGAGATCGCCAGCGTGTGACCGCCAGGGCGGGCCGTCAGGGAGACGCGGGCGGTGTGCAACGCATCCGGCAACCCCTCAGCCTGCGAAACCGACAGGATGGAGGCGCGTACGGTCGCTTGCGGAAAACGAATGCCGAGCTGGCGGCAGAAGCTCGAGGCCCAGGCACCGCCTGCCATGACGGCGATCTTCGTCCGGATGAGACCGCGCTCCGTGACGACGCCGCTGACACGGCCGCCGGAAAGCTCCAGCCCGCGCACCGCGCAGTTCTGCACCACCCGGCCACCATGGGTTTCGATGGCCGCGGCAATCAGAGGGGCGGCGCTCGACGGATCGGCAATGCCGTCGGTGGGCGAGAACACGCCGCCTTTCCAGCGCTTTCCTGTGGCGGCACCATGTTGCGCCGCTTCTTCCGCGGTCAACATATGCGTCACGACGTTCTGCGTGCGGGCGAAATCGCGCCACCGGGCCCAGCCTTCCAGCTCCGCTTCGTCATTGGAGAGATAAAGCAAGCCGCTGCGGCGAAAGCCGAGGCCGGGGCCGATTTCCGCCGCAAGCGCATCCCAGAGCGCGAGGCTTCGGGTCGCCATGGGCAGTTCGCGGGCGTCGCGGTTCTGCTGGCGGCACCATCCCCAGTTCCGGCTCGACTGCTCGCCACCTGGACGCCCCTTTTCCACCAGAACGACCTTCACGCCCCGGCGAGCGAGATAATAGGCGGCGCAGGTCCCGACAATGCCGGCGCCGATTACCACCACGTCCGCCTCGATGGGCAGGTGACTGGCGGTGTCGATCGTCATGAGGGGTACGCGCATGGGAAGGCTCCTTTGATGCTGACCATAATTCCGGCCCGACGGCGATCGCTACCGCAGCCGGGATCCAGCGCAGAATTTTATGCCGAAATTTGCGTTGATTGAGCGTTTTGATCGGCCACTTCGGCAGCGCAGCTGTTCAAATTCATAAGCTTTGTGCGATTGCTTATCCGGCATTTCATGCTACGTTTTGGAAGACGACGAGGGGCATCATGAAGCTAGACCGTATCGACATCCGCATCCTGCACGAGTTGCAGAAAAATGGCCGCATCACCAATGTCGAGCTGGCGGAACTCGTGCATCTATCCCCCAGCCCCTGCCTGATGCGCGTCAAGAAACTGCAGCAGGCCGGTTACATCACCGGATATGCGGCGCAGATCGATCTGGCAAAGCTCGGCCCGACGCTGACGGTGTTTACCGAAATCACGCTGAAAAACCATCGCAAGATGGATTTCGACCGTTTTCAACAGGCGGCTGAAAAGGTGGAAGAGATCATCGAGTGCCATCTGATTTCCGGCGGCTACGATTACCTTCTGAAATTCGTCACCGGCAATATCAGCGATTACCAGACGATCATGGAACGCATGATCGACCTGGACATCGGCATCGACAAATATTTCAGTTTCGTCGTGATGAAATCAGCCTTCGTCAAATCGCACCTGCCGCTGAAAAGCATTTTCCCGATGTAAGGCACCGGCGCCCCGATCTGGCGCCGGGTTTCTTCAACGATCCGGATTGCCGGGATGTGCGGGCAGACTGTCCAGCCAGCCCGTATCGAGCTTCGGAACAGACGAAAAGAGCAGTTTGGAATAGGGATGGCGCGCGCCATCCGGCAGTTGATCATTGGTGAGCAGCTCGACCGTCTCGCCATGCTGAACCACCATCACCTCGTCACAGATCGACTGGACCGTCGCAAGGTCATGGCTGATGAAGACGTAGGAGAGGCCAAGCTCCTGCTGGAGATCCTTCAACAGATCGATGATCGCAGCCGCCACCACAGTATCGAGCGCCGAGGTGATCTCGTCGCACAGAATGATGTCAGGCTTGGCCGCCAGAGCCCGGGCAAAATTGACGCGCTGCTTCTGACCGCCGGATAGCTCGTTCGGCATGCGGTGGCGAAGTGCGCGCGGCAGGCGCACCATATCAAGCAGTTCGTTGACGCGGGCCTCCTGCTCGGCGCCCTTCTGGCCGTGATAGAAGGCGAGCGGCCGGCCGAGGATATCGGCAACCGACCGTGCCGGGTTAAGCGCGGTATCCGCCAGCTGGAAGACGATCTGCATACGCCGCAGCTCTTCCTTGCTCCGTCCGCTGACCCTTGGATCGAGTTCGCGTCCGTTGAGCTGTACGTGTCCGCGCACTGCCGGCAGGAGACCGCCGATCACCCTGGCAAGCGTCGACTTGCCTGATCCGCTCTCACCGATGACACCAAGATTGCGGCCGCGTTCCAGCTTGCAGCTGACGTTGCGCAGCACGGTCTTGAGCGGCAGACCATCCGCCTGAAGCGGGCCGTAACCGGCATAGATACCCGTGACTTCAAGGACCGGCCGCCTGATCGACACCTCGGTTTCGACAAGTTGTGGCGGCACGAAGGGCGCAGGCTGAAAGGCGGCGAGCAGTTCCTGCGTATACGGATGCTGGGCGCTATCGAGGATCCGCTGCGTGCTGCCCTCCTCCTGGATTTCACCACCCTTCAGCACGATGATCCGGTCGGCGATCTGCGCGACGACGGCAAGGTCATGCGAGACATAGACGCCGGCCATTTTCCGCTTGCGCATGACGGACTTAAAGGCGCGCAGCACTTCGATCTGGGTGGTCACGTCGAGCGCAGTCGTCGGCTCGTCGAAAATCACGAGCTGCGGATCGCCGATCAGCGCCATGGCGGCGGCAAGGCGTTGCAGCTGACCGCCGGAGACCTGGTGCGGGTAACGATCACCGATATGTTCGGGATCGGGCAACGCCAGCGCGCGGAACAGCTCGATCGCCTTCAGCCGCGCCTCATTCTTCGACATCAGCTTGTGAATGCCGACCACCTCGACGACTTGATCGATCAGACGGTAGGACGGATTGAAGGCGGCGGCGGCACTCTGGGGCACGTAGGCCACATCCGTTCCGCGCAATTTCTGGCGGTCGCGTTCGCTCATGGCAACCAGATCCTCGCCACCGAGCAGTACCTTGCCCTTGGCGATGGAGCAGCCGGACCGCGTGTAGCCCATCAGCGTCAGGGCGATCGTCGTCTTGCCGGAGCCGCTTTCGCCGATGAGGGCAACAATCTCGCCTTCTTGAATGGTGAAGCTGACCCCCTTGATGATCTCGACCTTGCGACCGGAATCCGTCCGGGCCTCGACATACAGGTCCTGAATTTCGGCGAGTGGTTTCGTCATCAGGCACGGTCCCGGATTTTGACTGGCAGGTTGTCGATCAGCAAATTGACGCTGATGGTGAGGCTGGCGATGGCGACGCAGGGCGCAATGACGGCGGGAGCGGCAAAGGCAAGACCACCAATGTTTTCCTTCACCAGCGAACCCCAATCGGCATTCGGCGGCTGCACCCCAAGCCCCAGGAACGACAGGCCGGACAGGAGCAGAACGATAAACACAAAGCGCAGGCCGAAATCCGCCAGAACCGGGCCGGTGATGTTCGGCAGGATCTCCTGAGAGATCAGATAGATCGTCTTCTCCCCACGGGCACGCGCCACGGAGATGAAGTCGAGCGTGTTGCAGTTGACGGCAAGTGCCCGCGCAAAGCGATAGGAGCCGGGCGTGTAGATGACCGCCAGGAGCACGATCAACACCGGGATCGAGGACCCGATCGCCGCGACCATCACGAGGCCGAACAGCTTGGAAGGGATCGAGTTCAGTGCGTCAAGGACGCGGCTCAGCACCATGTCGAACCAGCCGCCGATGACCGCAGCCGTCATGCCGAGGACGACGCCCGAAAAACAGGCGATGCAGACCGCGGCAAAGGAGATGCCGACCGTATAGCGGGTGCCGAGCAGGATGCGGGAGAAGATGTCGCGTCCGAGATAGTCGGAGCCGAGCCAGAGCTCGGAAGAGATCGGCCCGAAGAAATCGAAATCAACGATATCGCCCGGGGCGTGCGGCGCAAAGGAAGGCCCCACGAAGGCAACCAGGATCCAGAACAGAACGATGAGGCCCGAGAGGATGCCGACGGCATTCATCCGCAGGCCAAAGCGAGGCGAAAGAAGAGGCGTCTGGTTCATCGGCGCAGCCTTGGGTTGGAGAGAATGGCAATCACGTCGGCAATGGTGATCAGCAGCAGGAAACCGAAGCAGAAGATCATGGCGCAGCTCTGAATGAGCGGCAGATCGCGCGTCGACACGGCGTCGACCATCAGCTTGGCGATGCCCGGATAGTTGAAGATCGTTTCCACGATGATCACCCCACCGAGAAGGTAGGACAAGGACAGCGCAACGGCATTGGCAATCGGCCCGATGGCATTGGGAAGTGCGTGATGCAAAACGATGCGGGTGCGGCTCGCGCCCTTCAGCAGGGCCATCTCGACATAAGGCATCTTGAGCGCTTCGATGACGGCCGCACGCGTCATACGGATCATCTGGGCGGAGATGACACAGGAGAGCGTGATCACCGGCATGGCAAACACCTTGAGCAATTGCCCAAAGCTGTTGACGTCATTGGCCAGCGACAGCGCCGGCAGCCAACGAAGCCAGACGGCAAAGACGAGGACCGCCAGGGTCGCAATCAGGAATTCGGGCACCGAGATGATCGAGACGATCAACGTCGTGACGATGCGGTCGTAGAGCGAGCCGCGGAACATGGCGGTCGTGATGCCGAGAAACAGAGCCAGGGGCACGGCAATCGCCGTCGTCACGGCGGCAAGCCGCAGTGTATTGGCAAGGCGCCCGCCGATCATGTCGGCCACCGGCATGTTGTTGGCATAGGACATGCCGAAATCGCCCTGGATCAGGCCGAAGAGCCACTGCACGTAGCGGACAATCGCGGGTGAATCGAGGTTCATGGCCTCGCGAAGGCCCGCAACGGCTTCCGGCGTGGCAGCCTGGCCAAGAAGGATTTCCACCACGTCGCCCGGCAGCAACAAGGTTGCACCGAAGACCACGAAGGAAACGATGAGCAGCGTGAGCAAAGTCACGCCGAGCCGGCCAAGAACCAGCAGTGTAATTTGACCCGGCATTCAGCAGGCCCCTGCAGACAGTGGGAGAGACAACCGGAGGCTTTCGCCTCCGGTTCGATGCTGGCAGTTCGTCAGGCGTCGATCCAGACGTATTCTGCCATGGCATAACCCATCTGTCCCCCGAGAGGATTGGGCTCCAGCCCCTTCAGCTTCGACTGCTTGGCGTCGACGTTCGACAGGTAGACCGGAATGACGGTGCCGGCTTCGTTGGCGATCATGCCCTGCATCTCGCCATAAATCGTCTTGCGCTTTGCCTCGTCGAGCTGACCGCGGGCTTCCAGCAGCATCGCGTCGAACTTCGCCGACTTGTACTGGCTTTCGTTCCACGGCGCATTCGACGTGTAGAGGAGCGAGAACAGGATGTCCGGCGTCGGGCGCGGGTTGATGTTGCCGAAGTGGACCGGGGACTTCAGCCAGTAGTTCGACCAGTAACCGTCCGACGGAACGCGCTGGATATCGAAGGCCATGCCGATCTTGCTGCCGGCCTGCTGCAGCACGGTCGCCATTTCGACGGAGGCGGTTGCGGCATCCGAAGCGACAACCGGGATCTTCTGGCCCAGCAGACCCGCCTTTTCGAAGTGGTACTTCGCCTTGTCCGGATCGAAGGCGCGCGGCTTCAGTTCGTTGTTGTGATAGGCGTTCATCGGCGGAATGGGCTGATCGTTGGCGATTTCCGCCAGGCCGCGCATGACGGACTTCTGGATCAGCGCACGGTCGAACAGGTACTTCACGCCTTCGATCAGATCGAACTTGCTGCCCGGCTCCATGTCCATGCGGAAGTTGAGGTTGGTGTAGTTGCCGGAGGTCGACTTCACCAGATCCACACCGGTTGCGGTTTCGAGCAGGCGCATGGACTGCGGTTTGACCGAGGCACCGAGGTGGATATCGCCGGAGATAACGGCGTTGACGCGCGCCATCTCGTCGGAAATCGCGAAATACTCGAAGCTGTCGACATGCGCGCCGCCCGGCTTGAAGTAATTCTCGTTGCGCTTCATCAGCGAACGCACGCCCGGCTCGAAGCTTTCCAGCTTGAAGGCGCCGGTGCCGATGCCCTTGCTGAAATCGGTCGTTCCGTCCTGCACGATCATGAAGTGGTGCATGGCAAGGATGGTCGGAAGGTCGGCGTTCGGGGCTGCCAGGGTGATCTGCACCGTCAGCGGGTCGACGGCCTTGATCTCTTCCATCTGCTTGGCGATGGCATTGACCTTGGAGCCGGTTTCCTTGTCGAGATGGCGCTTCAACGAGAAGACCACGTCGGAGGAGGTCAGCGACTTGCCGTCATGGAAGGTGACGCCGGACTTCAGCTTCACCGTCCAGACCTTAGCATCCGAGCTGTCGATGCTGTCGGCAAGTTCCATGTTAAGCTTGCCGCCGTCGCTGAGGAAGGTGAGGCGGTTATAGAGCGAGCAGCAGCGCACGTAATCGGTCGACAGCGATGCCTTTGCCGGGTCGAGCGTGTCGGAGGTGGAGGAGGACCAGCCGGCCGCCTTGAAGTGACCGCCCTTCTTCGGCGTCGCCGCGAGTGCGGAGCTTGCATTGTCGAAAAGAAGACCGCCGGCAGCAATGCCGACGCCGCCGGCCAGGAACATGCGAAGCATGTCGCGGCGCGTTGCGCCACGGCGGATGGCATCTTCCACCATCGCGCTATCGGTTGCGGTCCAGTTTGTAATGTCTTGTCTGCTCATGTCGGTTCCCCTTGTTATCTGATTGACTGTCGTTCGAACCTGCCGCTTCGCCCGGCAGTTCGTGCCGGACGAGGCAGGCCGCCATGTCTCAGGTCGGCCGCATCCGTCAAAGGCGATGCACATTTCCAGGATCTGTCGGCAAACTGCCTGTGCCGGAGGATTTTCGACCCGTTTCCAGCACCCCGGATCCTGTTGTTGCACCCCTTTCATTGCTCGCAGTGTGCGTGTCTTTGCCCCCGCAAATGCTCCGAATTTCGGGTGCCTACAGCATAAAATGCCGTTTTCGGCATCCTTTACACGTCATCGCTTTCATTGCCCCTGATCTGCCATTTTAAGGCGGTCCAGGCGCAACCCGTCGTTTTGCCCGGCCGGACGGCAGAAAACGTTGCTGTTGATAGGCTCAGAGCACCATCGTCAGTCAGTTCCGCGGCAGCATAAAATTCTGGCGCATCTGGCCACGCGAGGGCGCAGCCATCAGGCCATCGCTGCGCGGACATCCGGGTCCGCCAGCGTCTGGTCCAGCGTCAGGCGGGTGCGTTCGATGATCTGGGCAATTTCGTCCTGCGTGCAGCAGAGCGGCGGCGCATAACCGAGCACGCCCTGGGCAAAGGCGCGGATGACCAGGCCGTTTTCCCAGGCGCGATCGAAGATGCGCGTCGAGGCCTTGGCGGCAGCCGGAAGCGGCGTCTTCTTGGCCTTGTCGGTCACGAGTTCCACCGCAGCCAGCATGCCGCGGCCGCGCACCTCACCCACCAGCGGATGATCGGCGAGCGCGGCCAAGCCCTGCTGCAACAGCGCGCCCATCTTGCGCCCGTTGTCGAAGAGTTCGTTCTCGTAGAGATCCAGCACCGCCAGGCCAACTGCTGCACTGACCGGATGGGCGGAATAGGTGAAGCCATGACCGATGGCGGCCGCACCCGCGGCATCTGCCATCACCTGGTACATGTGGTCCGACAGGAAGACTGCGCCCATCGGAACATAACCGGAGGTGAGCCCCTTGGCGGTGGTCATCATGTCCGGCACGATGTCCTCATCAATGCAGGCAAAGATCGGGCCGGTGCGGCCGAAACCTGTGATCACCTCATCGGCGATAAAGCGGATGTCCATGGCCTTGCAGGCATCACGCATCGCCTTCACCCAGCCTTGCGGTGGCACGATGACACCGCCAGATCCCTGGATCGGCTCCAGATAGAAGGCGGCGACACGATCTGCGCCACCGGCTTCCTCCACCTTCGCCTTCAAGGCCGCAAGCGAGGCGGCAATGATGGCCTGCGGATCACTTCCGGCGGGGTTGCGGTAGCTGTAATGCGACGGGATCTTGTGCTGCCAGACATAAGGAACGCCAAAACCCGCATGAAAGGCGGGCAGTGCCGTCAGGCCGGAGCCGACCGTCGTGGAGCCGTGATAACCCTGCTCCACCGAAATGAACTGGTCCTTCTGCGGCTGACCCTTGGCATGCCAGTAATAACGGACGAAACGAACCGTGGTATCCACGGCATCCGATCCGCCGAGCGTGAAATAGACGTGGCTCAGATCCCCCGGCGCATGGTCTGCAAGGCGCGAGGCAAGCCGAATGGCCGGTTCCGATCCAAGACCGAAATAGCCTGTGGCATAGGGCAGTTCGCGCAGTTGCTTTGTCGCCGCCTCGATCACACTGTCCTGTCCGTAGCCGGCATTGACGCACCACAGACCGGCAAAACCATCGAGCAATTGACGCCCGGCGGCATCCGTAACCGTGGCGCCTTTGGCCGAGGTGAGCACCCGCACGCCGGCCGCCTCATGGCCACGCCAGCTGGCAACGGGGTGGATGAGATGAGCGCGATCGAGTTCGACCAGAGAGTTCGCAAACATGGAAAATCCTTTCCGCGCGGTCTGGTACACCAGCCGCCAAATTGTCGGTTCAGCCGAGCGCCTGAGCGGCGAGAGCAAATGTGTAAGGGGGGCCGTTGTCCGGCACGGGCGGACCAAGCCGCATGGCAATGCCGCCACCGGCATGGGCAAGGCCATGCTCGCTCAGCCACGGGGCAAGACCCGTCGATGCCTCCGTATCGACGCGCACGAACTTTCCCGCGCGTTCAGCCAGGATATGGCCGAGCAACCGGTGCGCCTGACCGGCATCGGCGGCCACGACCGGACCCACCACCTCGCCACGCCCGAACGGACGTACGGCGGCAAAGGCGACGATGCAGCCCGCCGCGCGGATTGCGAAGATGGCGCCAACCTGCAGCAGTTCGCAGACAAGGCTGGTGCGGTCCATGCCGGTCGCCCGTTCATCGAGTGCGGCGAGGATCGCAAGATCCTCGCTGGTCGCCATGCCGAGGCCATCGGCGCCGGGCCTGGCCAACTGTTCGGCATCGGCGGGAGCCTGCACCACACCCTGATGTTGCAGGATCTTGCCGGTTTGGCGAAAACCGAGCTTCTCGTAGAGCGGCAGGCCATCCTGCGTTGCGACCAGACGCCATTCCTTCGGCTCGATCAGGCGCATGACACGCTCCATCATCTTGCGGCCAAGGCCGCGACCGCGCATGCGCTCGGCAACGATGATCATGTTGAGCGTCGCAACCGATCCAAAAGGGGTGGTCATGGCCGTGGCCACGACCTCATCGTTGTCTATGGCCACGACACCTTTCGACAGGTTCAGGATCAGGGTCCAGTCCTCGATCCTGTGGGGCCACTTTTCCGCCTGAGACAGGCGCAGGGCGCCCGGGAGGTGCTCCGCCACCATCGGCTGAATGGTCAGGGTATCATCGCTCAGCATGTCAACCTGTACTTCGTTCGTCGTCGTCTGCGAAAGACTAGGCCGTCCCCGAACGAACTTACGCCCCTTGCGTTCGTCGCCGACGATATCTTCGGCTGTTCGCCCGGGTGTCCGAAGCAGGATCTGCCGTTAAGTCGGGATCAGGCCATGCCGCTCGACAGCCGGCACGGCGGGGCCGCGCAATAAGGTGCCGTGCGAGCGGCCTGATACGGACGAATGTGCTTTTCAGCACCATGAAAGCGGCCGGGGCTTTTTCTGCGAGGGGCTAGGATCAATGAGAGCGGCTTTACCGGCCCAACCTTTCACTGTCCGCCATCAGGCGCATCCAGCTCGGGGATAAAGATGACCTTCCGTCCGAAATACGTGACCTTCGACTGCTACGGCACTCTAATCAATTTCGACATGGCCGGTGCCGCGCGCCGCATCTATGGCGCGATGCTCGACGAGGCCAAGATGGCGGTCTTCATCCGCGATTTCTCCGCCTATCGTATGGATGAGGTGCTTGGCGCCTGGAAGCCCTATGCCGATGTGGTCCACAACGCGCTGAAGCGCACCTGCAAACGCAATGGCGTCACCTTCCATGAGGAAGACGCGCTGCGCATCTACAACGAGGTGCCGACCTGGGGGCCGCATCCGGACGTTCCGGAAGGTCTTGCGAAGGTGGCGAAGGAAATTCCGCTCGTCATTCTCTCCAACGCCATGAACAGCCAGATCATGTCGAATGTCGAAAAGCTCGGCGCACCGTTCTACAAGGTCATCACGGCCGAGGAGACGGGCTCCTACAAACCGCAGATGAACGGGTTCGAATACATGTTCGACGTTCTGGGCTGCGGTCCGGAGGACGTGACGCACGTATCGTCCTCGTTCCGCTACGACCTGATGACCGCCTATGATCTCGGCATCAAGTCGAAGGTCTGGGTGAACCGCCGCCATGAGCCGGCCAACCCCTTCTACGAATACACCGAGATCAAGGACATTTCCGGCCTGCCGGGCGTCTTCGGGCTCTGACATCTGTTGCCGCGATCCGGCCAAGTTCTGGGAACCAAGCCATGAAATTCCAATCCTACTGGCAGGATACGGCACCCGCCTTCACCGGCGGCGCCACCGCGGCGCCTTCGGGCCACTACGACGTGGCGGTGATCGGCGCCGGGTTCACCGGGCTCGGCGCGGCGCGGCGGCTTGCCATGGAAGGCCGGCGGGTGATCGTGCTGGAGGCGCAGACCGTCGGTTTCGGCGCCTCCGGTCGCAATGGCGGTCACCTCAACAATGGGGTGGCCCACAGCTTTACCGGCGCGATCGCCACCTATGGGGTGGAGACGGCCAAAGCAATGTACAAGACCTTCGACGACGGTATCGAGACCCTCGAGCGGATCATCGCCGAAGAGGGGATCGCCTGCGACTTCCGCCGGGCGGGCAAGCTGAAGCTCGCCTCGAAGCCGCAGCATTACGAGGGCCTTGCCCGCAACATGGAGGCCATTCACCGGACGGTTGATCCCGATACGGCGATGCTTACGAAGGCGGAACTCGCGAGCGAAATCGGCTCCGACATCTTTCACGGCGCGATGCTGCAGAAAAAGAGCGCCATGATGCATATGGGCCGTTTCGTCGTCGGACTGGCGGAAGCCGCGGTCCGGCGCGGTGCCGAAATCCATGAAAAAACACCGGTCACGGCACGCCGTCAGACCGCATCCGGCCACGAACTCGACACGCCGAAGGGCGTCGTCAGTGCCACCAAGGTTCTGCTTGCGACAGGCGCCTATACGCCAAAAACCTTCGGCTTCTTCCGCCGCCGCATCGTGCCGGTCGGCAGTTTCCTGCTCGCCACGCGTCCTTTGACACCCGTCGAAACCCAGTCCGTGATGCCGGGCAACCGCACCTGCGTCACCTCGCTGAACGTCGGCAATTATTTCCGGCTGGCACCCGACAACCGCCTGATCTTCGGCGGACGGGCCCGCTTTTCCGCCACATCGAACCAGACTTCGGACGAAAAAAGCGGCCGTATCCTGAAAGAGGCCCTGCGCGGCATCTTCCCGCAACTGGACGATATCGCCGTGGATTATTGCTGGGGCGGCATGGTCGACATGACCAAGGACCGTTTTCCCCGGGCAGGTGAGGCGGACGGCGTCTTCTTCGCCATGGGTTATTCCGGCCACGGTGCCCAGGTCGCCACACATATGGGAGAGATCGTCGCGGACCTGATCCTCGGCCGCGCCAATCGCAACCCCTGGGCTTCGCTCCCCTGGCCCGCAATCCCCGGACATCTCGGCCAGCCCTGGTTCCTGCCGCTGGTCGGCGCCTATTACAAGTTCAAGGACCGGATCGGGTGAGTTTTCTGCCCGAGGACAAGGGCAGCTCGCCGGCCGGGTGCGGGAATACACCGGCAACACTGTGAGCAAAGAAACATAGACTTCAAAGCCTTCCAAGACATCAAAGGGCCTGCTGCAGGTTAGCCGCAGCAGGCCCTCGACGTTTGAAATTGACGGACAATATTCAAATGAGTGCAGAGGCGGGCTTTGCGCCCGCCCGTCCAGCCCATACGAATTACAGCCCGCCCATGTGGAAGGCTTTGGTTTCGAGATATTCCTCGATGCCGGCGCGGGCGCCCTCACGGCCGAGGCCGGATTGCTTCATGCCGCCGAAGGGAGAGACGGCCATGGAGATGGCACCGGTATTGAGGCCGACCATGCCGGCTTCCAGCGCTTCGCCCACCCGCCAGGCACGGGCCATGTCACGCGTGTAGAAATAGGCGGCCAGCCCGAAGGGTGTGTCGTTGGCAATAGCGACAGCTTCTTCCTCCGTCTCGAACCGGAAAAGCGGCGCGACGGGACCGAAGGTCTCTTCTTCCGAAAGCTGCATGTCGAGCGTGCAGCCGGTCAGCACCACCGGGGCGGCATACTGGCTGCCGTCGGGGGTCTCGGCTTTTGCGGCCACTGCGGCACCCTTGGCAACGGCATCCGCCACATGGCGCTCGATCTTGTCCACCGCCGCGCGATTGATCATCGGTCCGATGACGACACCGGGTTCAATGCCGGAACCGACCTTCATGGTGGCCACCCGTTCCGAAAGCCTTGCGGCAAAGGCATCATAGATGCCCGATTGAACCAGGATACGGTTGGAGCAGACGCAGGTCTGCCCGCCATTGCGGAATTTCGAGGCGATCGCGCCCTCGACCGCGGCCTCCAGGTCGGCGTCGTCGAAAACGAGGAAAGGCGCATTGCCGCCGAGTTCGAGGCTGAGACGCTTCACCGTCGGCGCACACTGGGCCATCAGCAGCGAGCCGACCCGGGTGGAACCGGTGAAGGACAGCTTGCGCACCGTCGGGTTCGAGGTGAGTTCCGCACCGATCTCCGTCGGCAGGCCGGTGACGATGTTGATGACGCCGGCGGGAATGCCGGCGCGCTCTGCAAGCACTGCCAGCGCCAGCGCGGAGAAGGGCGTGAAATCCGACGGCTTGATGACCACCGTGCAGCCGGCCGCAAGTGCCGGCGCCACCTTGCGGGTGATCATGGCATTCGGGAAATTCCACGGCGTGATGATCGCCGAAACGCCGACCGGCTCCTTCAACGCCAGGATCCGGCGGTCCGGCGTCGGGGCGGGAATGATGCCACCCTCGATGCGTCTTGCCTCCTCGGAGAACCATTTGACGAAGGAGGCGCCATAGGCGATTTCGCCGCGCGCTTCGGTCAGCGGTTTTCCCTGCTCCAGGGTGAGGATCAGGGCCAGGTCCTCGGCATGGGCTTCCATCAGGTCGAACCACCGCTCCAGCCTGGCGGCCCGGTCACCATGCGGCACCTTGCGCCAGCTGCGGAAGGCAAGTTCTGCGGCCTCGATGGCGCGGCGCGTATCCTCTGCCGACATATCCGGCACGGTGCCAATCACCTTCCCGGTAGCCGGGTCGGTGATGTCGATGGTCTTGCCCGTCGAGGCATCGCACCAGGTTCCGCCAATCACGCTCTGCTGGCGGAAGAGGTCCGTATCCTTGAGGCCCGGCAGCAGGTCAGAAATAGCGATCGTCATGGTCTTGTCCTCAGTCCAGAGCGGCCAGAACGCCGCGAGTGATGTCATCGGTCTTGTCGCGGCCCGGAACGGTGCCTATGCCGCGGGCGGTGGTATTTTCCATGGCAGCCATGATCCGCGCGGCCGCCTCGCCCTCGCCGAGATGCTCCAGCATCATCGCGACCGACCAGATAGCGGCCAGCGGGTTGGCAATGCCGAGATGAGCAATATCCGGCGCCGAACCATGCACCGGTTCGAACATGGAGGGCGCGCTGCGGTCCGGGTTGATGTTGGCGGAGGCAGCAAAACCGAGGCCGCCCTGGATGGCCGCGCCGAGATCGGTCAGGATGTCGCCGAACAGGTTGGAGGCGACCACCACGTCGAGCGTTTCCGGTGCCATCACCATGCGCGCGGCAATGGCATCGATGTGATAATGGCTGACGGCAACGTCGGGATAATCGGCGGCAAGCTCCTTCGTCACCTCGTCCCAGAACACCATCGAGTATTTCTGCGCATTGGACTTGGTCACGGACGCCAGCCGCTTGCTGCGCTTGCGGGCCTGCTCGAAACCGAAACGCAGAATACGCTCCACACCGGCGCGGGTGAAGACGGCGGTTTCGACGGCCACTTCGTCCTTGGTGCCCTGATGCACGCGGCCGCCTGCGCCCGAATATTCGCCTTCCGTATTCTCGCGGATGCAGAGAATGTCGAAGCCATCCTTGCGCAACGGCCCCTCGACGCCGGCCAGAAGGCGGTGCGGGCGGATGTTGGCATATTGCACGAAGGCCTTGCGGATCGGCAGCAGCAGGCCATGCAGCGAGACCGAATCCGGCACCTTTGCCGGCCAGCCGACGGCGCCGAGAAAGATCGCATCGAAGCGCCGCAGGGTTTCGATCCCGTCTTCCGGCATCATCCGGCCGGTCTGCAGATAATGGTCACAGGACCAGGGAAAGGTGACCGTCTCGATCTTGCCCGGCAACACCTTGGCGGCAACGGCAAGCGCTGCCTCCGTGACCGGAACACCGATGCCGTCACCGGGAATAAGTGCAATGCGATAAGGTGCCATGGTCTCTCACAGGTCGATAAGCACGCTCTTCGAGCGGCGGTTTGCATGATAGGCGTCGCGGCCGAGATCCTTGCCGATGCCGGACGACTTGTAGCCGCCCGTCGGCAGGATGTGATCGCGCGAGCGGCCATAACGGTTGATCCAGATCGTGCCGGCCTCGATCCGATGCAGGCTCTTGAGTGCCCTTGATACATCGCGGGTATAGACACCGGCTGCAAGACCATAGGTCGGGTGATCCGCCAGCGCAAAGGCCTCGTCTTCGGTTCCGAAGGTCTGCAGCGTCAACACCGGCCCGAATACTTCTTCGCGCACCGCCGTATTGTCCTGGCTGACATTCGTCAGCAGCGTCGGCTGATAAAAATAACCCGGATGATCCATGTCGCGCGCACCCGTCAAAACCTCGGCACCCTCTTCGATGGCCGCCTGGACGAGGCTGTGAACGCGCGCCCTTTGGCGGGCGGAAATACACGGTGAGTATGTGGTTTCCTCCTCCCAGCCGAGGCCGGGCCCCGGCTGCGCCATCAGCTTGATCAGCCGGTCGGACAGTTCGTCCGCGATGCTTTCATGCGCGATGACCCGGCTGCCGGCGACACAAGCCTGGCCGCCGTTGAACAGGATCGAACGGGCAATGCAATCGGCGGCGAGCGCCAGGTCCGCATCGGCAAACACCACCTGCGGGCTCTTGCCGCCAAGCTCCAGCGTCATTGGCTTGATGCCGGTGCGCGCGACATTGGCCATGATGGCAGAGCCAGCGCCAGTCGATCCGGTGAAGCTGACCTTGGCGATATTCGGATGGCCGGTCAGCGCATTGCCGGTGACGGGGCCATCGCCCAGCACAACGTTGACGAGGCCCGCCGGGATGCCGGCCTCCACGGAAAGCTCCGCCATTCGCAGCGTCGCAAACGGCGTCATCTCGGAGGGCTTCAGCACAACGGCGTTACCGGCGGCAAGCGCCGGCGCCATCTTCCAGCCGGCCATGGAAAGCGGGAAGTTCCAGGGCGTGATGGCAGCCACCACGCCATAGGGTTCGGTAACGATCAAACCGAACTGGTTGCCGGCCGTTGGCACCACCTCGCCACCTTCCTTGTCGGCCAATTCCGCAAAGAACCGGATCTGTTCGGCCGTCACCGCAATATCGCCCGCAATCAGCTGGCCGATCAGCCGCGTCGAGGGCACGGCCTCCAGCTGCGCCAGTTCCAGCGCGTGCTGTTCGATGAGATCGGCCCAGCGCAGCAGCGCGTTCGTGCGCTCGCGCGGACGGCAGGTGCCCCAGCCGCTGTCCTTCTGTGCCCGGCGCGCGACCCTGACCGCCTTGTCGACCACATCGGCGTCCGCCACCGGACAGCCGGCAAATTCCACGCCATCCGACGGGCGATGCAGGGAAAGCACCGGTTCCGCCGCCTCGAAGGCGCCGCCGATAAAATGACCGCACCGGAACGAGGGGGACGCGGGATCAAAGGAAAGGGTCATGGCAGGGCTCCGGTGATGCAGCGCCGATCGTAGAAGCAAGCCTCCGCAACCTTGCGCCATTTGTCTGCGGCCGGCAGTGCATTGCTCTGTTGCCGGCCCGCTTGACGCAATTTCGTGCGGCAGCGACCGCCGGCTGACCGGCATATCAGGACCGCATGGCGAAAGACGCCGTGACTTTGAGGGTCAGTAACAAACCACGTAGATCTTGCGCACCGTCTCGATCGTGCGCCAGGTCCCGACGAAACCGGGCTTCATGACGAAGCTGTCACCGGCCTTGTAGGTGATCGGCTCCCGGCCGTTTTCGGTGATCTCCACGACGCCCTCCAGGATATGGCAGAACTCGAAGGTCTCGCCCTTGATCGAGTGCGTGAGACCCGGCGTCGCCTGCCAGATGCCGGACTTGATCTTGCCATCGCGCGTGTCGTCCATCGCCCAGGTGGAGAATTCCGGGCTTCCGGAAATCAGCCGCTCAGGCGTCGGTACCGCATGGGTCGGCTCAAACGTCGGGTTATGGTCGATGGTCTTGATCAGGCTCATGAAAGGCTCCTCGGGCTTGGCGATCCTCCATGATCTAACCGAAGCCGCAGCTGCACCTCTGCCGTCGATGACGACAGAAGAGGCGTTTCTGCCGAATTCCATCCAACCTGCCCAATAACGTGCGGTTTCAGCGAAACCGGCACCGATCTTCATCCATTTGCGCTCCCTGTCAGGGCTCGTTGGCAAGGGCGACGGCGACATCCAACAGCACCTGCGCACCCGCCGCCACATGGGCCGGGTCGCACCATTCTCGTTCGCTGTGCGAAATGCCGCCCCGGCACGGCACGAATATGATCGCCGAGGGGCAGAGGTGCGCCATCGACAGCGCGTCATGCGATGTCAGTGTCGGCAGCGTCATGGCCGGGTATGACCGTCGTTCTGCCGCGGTCATGATCTGTGTTGCAAGGTCCTGGCAGAGATCGAGCCTTTGGCGATAATGCGCGGTCGTCACATCGATGACGAGGCCGGTCTCTTCAGCGATACGTTTTGCCGCCGTCTCAATCCGCGTCACGATGTTTGCGCGTCCGTCTTCGGTGGCATGAACCGCGACATAGGAGAGCTGCGTCAGGTGTGGAATGTTGACGCGATTGTTGGGCCAGTTGCGGATAACGGTCGCGCTGACCATTCCAGCCGGTTCATTGTCCGCCCCGATCGTCTCGATGTCGAGGATGATCCTTGCTGCAGCGACAAGAGAATTACGCCGCGTGGACATGGCTGCGGTCTGCGAATGGCCATTCTCGCCATGGATATCGATAAAGCCGCTACATCCCCACGAGCTGTTGGAAACGGCGGCGATCAGCGCGCCGGCTTTTTCCAGTTCCGGCCCCTGCTCAATGTGAAGTTCGAGGTACTTGTGAACAGGCCGCCCGCCGACGGGTGCATGCCCAGCATACCCAATCCTGGCGAGTTCATCGCCCAGCCTCGCCCCGCCGTCATCCCTGCGGCCAAGCGCTTCCTCCAGCGGCAAAAGTCCTGCGAACACACCAGAGCCCATGATACCGGGCTGGAAACGTGCACCTTCCTCATTGGTGAAGTTAGCGATTTCGATTGCCCGCTTCGTCGTCAGGCCGGCTGCATCGAGAGCTCGGATAACAGCAAGCCCCGCCAGTACGCCCAGAACGCCGTCGAACTTGCCGCCAGGCATCTGTGTGTCGAGATGGCTGCCGATAACCAGTGGCGCAAGTGCGGCATCGGTGCCCTCGCGCCGTGCAAACATGTTGCCGATCGCGTCAATACTCACCGTCAAGCCGGCCTCTTCGGCCCAAAACCGGAACAGGTTGCGCCCTTCGCGATCCGCATCGGACACAGCGGGACGGAAACTGCCGCCCGCTTGCGTTGCGCCGATCGCCCCCATGGTCATGATGTCCGCCCAGAGGCGCTCCGCATTGATATCCGGTGTCGATGCCATGTACGTTCCTGTCAAATTGTGCGGCGATGAGAATGCTGTGGCGTTAATTCGTCTCGTGCAGCACCGCTTCGAGCGTCGTTAGGAAAATCTCTGCATGCTCCTTGCCGAAAGGGAGAGGTGGGCGAATTTTCAGCGAATTGCCGTGGAGACCGGCAGCGCTGATCAGCACCCGGCGTTCGCGCAGGCGATTGACGACCGCAAGCGATCGCGCTCCATCCGGTTCACGGCTTTGCCGATCCTTGACGAACTCAAGACCGAGGAAAAGTCCGGCCCCTCGGACATCTCCGATACAGTCGAACCGCTGCTGCAGCATGCGCATTCCGTTCAACAGGTCGTTGCCCGTTGAAACGGCGTTCGCCATCAGATCTTCATCACGGATGATCTCCAGAACGGCATTGGCTGCCGCGATTGAAACGTGATTGGCACCAAACGTGTTGAAATAACGAATGTCCCGGCCGAAGCGCTCCTGGATCTCGCCTTTCATCACCGCGGCCGCGATAGGCAGTCCATTGCCCATCGGTTTGCCCATCACGGCAATGTCCGGCACGATATCATGACGCATGAAACCCCACATATGAGACCCCAGCCGACCGAAGCCCGGCTGCACCTCGTCGGCGATGTAAAGCGCCCCTGCCTCGTGGACGACCTCAAGCGTGCGCTTCAGGAATCCCGCCGGTTCGGAGAATATGCCGTCCGTCGAAAAGATACTGTCGGCAATGAACGCCGCAGGCCTTATTCCGCGGCGCTGCATGAAGGCGATGGCCTTCGAGACGTTCTCCGCGAACATTTCCGCTACATCGCGCCCCTCGGACCGGTACGCATCCGGGGCCGGTACGGTCATCACGTGCACACCAAGCGGCATGTTCGGCCCCAGCGATGGCGAGATCGCAGCAGACGCGGCAGTCGTACCGTGATAGGCGTTTTCGGTAATGATGATGCCTGTGCCGCCCGTATAATAACACGCCATCCGTAACGCGAGATCAACAGCCTCGCTGCCGGTGCAGCAATACATGACCCGGTCGATTTCTTCCGGGAAGGTTGCAAGAAGTTTCGCGGAATAGTCCAGGATCTTCTCGTCGAGATAACGAGTATGAGTGTTCAGAATGGCTGCCTGTTCGGCAATCGCAGCGACCACCTTCGGGTGGCAATGGCCGACCGAAGGGACATTGTTATAGGCGTCGAGATAGGCGTTTCCGTCGGGGTCGTAGAGCCAGACGCCCTGCCCTCTCACCAGATGCAAGGGCTGTTCGTAAAACAGCCGATAGGATGGACCGAGCATCGCCTGTCGTCTCTCGATCATCGAGCGTTCACGCTCCGGCAGACTGCCAAGCCGAGAGGCATCAAAGCCGTTGATCATGGTTGTCGCTGGCTTGGTCATCTCTCTCTCCCCAGGCTGCAAGCGGCGGCCAGACGTCTTGCGACTTCATCCTTTGGAATGGCATCGAGCTTCACGAACTGTGCCCAAACGGTCGCACTGTTGCGGGTATAAAGCTCCCGGTTTTCCGGAAACAGGTTGCTGCGCCACTCCGGAATGGCAACCCGCATCAGCATACGCGTCGCAATCGCGGGGTACAGCAGCGCAAGCTCTTGCGGGCTGAGCGTCTTTTGTGTGGCATACCCTCTCAGGAAATCACACATGGCTTCGACTGGATCGGCGGCATCGCCTATTTGATATGCGGCACCCACGGCAACGTCGAACAGCACCGGCGCATGGACCATGTCACCGAAGTCGATGATGCCGCTGATCGTGTCGGGATCATCCTGCACGACGAGGATGTTCTCCATATTGAAATCATTATGGATGACCTGTGCAGGCAGGACCTCCATCCGTGGAGCGATCAGCATCTCGAAATCGTCCATGGCGCGTTCAAGCCGGGAGCGCTGCCATGTGTCCGAAAAGACGCAGAGGAGATTACGAAGACTGCCCGCATGCTTCATGTCCCAGGTGATGCGGTGCTGGGCAGCCTCGTGACGAAAGTCCTCCAACGCCGTCTGCATGCGCCCGAGCAGGACGCCGACACGGTATCGCTGAAGCGCTGAATGCGGCAGCACCTTCTGCGCCAGGCCCGGCAAGAAGGTCACCATCCGCACACCACGGGTGGCGCCATCACTGTCCGTCATGACGAAGTCGGCCTCGCCATCGACAGTGCGGATGATCCGCTGAACCGGGATCGCGGGATCGGCAGCCGCCACATGGAGAAGTGCCTGACTGTGCATGCTCGTGACGGCCGGGTCTTCGGCGGGATTGAGGATCTTCAGAAGATAAGCGGTTCCATCCTCAAGCGTCAGGCGGTAGTTGCTGTCCTTCTCCCCCCAAAGCCACTCGACCCTGCCGGTCAATCCATATTTTTCTTGCGCAATGCGCTCCGCCTGATCCGGCGGGACTGCGGCGGCCCCAGTCTTCAGTTCTGCGCCGAGCCCGGTCTCCGGCCCTCGGCTTGCCGTGGAGGCCATATGTTCAATCCTCATGCTCACTTTTTGGTCTTTCTCCCGCCGAAAGGCCCGATCAGACGATCCGCGGGGCACTGAGAACCGCCTCCGGATAGGCAGCCTGATAGGCAGCCGCCAACCTCAGAACGAGGTCGTCACGATAGCGGGGGCCGACAAACTGCAGCCCGATCGGTAAGCCGCCAGCATCGAAGCCACACGGCACGGAGACGGCCGGCTGTCCGGTCATGTTGAAGGGATAGGTGAACGGCGACCAGTCGGACCAATCCTTCCCTTCGACCCCGCCCGGGAAATCAACGCCAGCCTCGATGGCCGTCACCGGCATGGTCGGCAACATCAGCGCATCGTAGCGTTCGTGGAAGATCGCCATCGTGACCTTCAGATCCGCGCGAACCTGTTCGGCCGCAACATAGTCGCGAGCGGTGTAAGCAAGCCCCTTTTCATAAATCCGGATCAGACCAGGATCCATCTGCGCCATCTGCGCCTCGGTCGGATTGGCCAATTCCACCGTCCGGGCTTCGGCGGCATACCAAAGCACAAGCAGCGCATCCTGGGGATTGGAGAAACCCGGATCCACGTCCTCGATGATGGCACCCATATCCGCCAGACGCTGGGCGGCACGCTCAACAGCAGCAGCCACATCCGGCTGAACCTCGGCATAACCGAGATTGCGGCTATAGCCGATCCTCAAACCCTTGACGCTTGTGCTCCGGACGGCCTCACGCCAGTCCGGCACGGGTGTCGGGCAATAACCATACATCGCTTTCGGCGTCGGCCCGCTCGTCGCATTCATAAAGAGGCTCGCATCTTCAACGGTACGGGCGAGCGGACCGCGATGCGCAAGTTCGAACAGGGTCGTCGGCGTATCGGAAGGGATCCAGCCGTAGCTCGGCTTGATGCCGAACACGCCGGAAAACGAGGCCGGAATGCGGATCGAACCTGCACCGTCGGATCCTTCATGCAGGACCCCCATATTCAGCGCCGCCGCAACCGCTGCGCCCCCGGAGGAGCCGCCGGAGGCGCGATCAGTGCGCCAGGGGTTCAACGTATTGCCGAAAGCGGGGCCATGGGTCACCCCTTTCCAGCCGAATTCGGGCGAGGTCGTGGTGCCGAGAATGGTGACGCCCGCGGCACGCAGGCGCTCCATGATGAGGAATTCCTTGTCGGATGGCGTCTTTGCTCCAAGTGCCGAACCGCGCCGCCACGGAATTCCCTTGACTGGTGTCAGTTCCTTGATCGTTGTCGGCGCACCGTCGATCGGACTGAGAGGTTCGCCCCTCATCCAGCGGGCTTCGGATTGTTTCGCGTCCGCCAGCGCCTGCTCCGGCACAACGTAGGCAAAGGCATTGACATTCGGATTGAACGCCTCGACCCGCGCCAGGGAAGCCTTGGCGGCTTCGACCGGAGAGACCTTGCCCGCTGCGAACAGTTCGGACAGCTCAGCCGCGGTCATTTCGCCAAGTTCGGTTTTTTCCGTCATACGCATCATCTCTTCCCTCGAAACATCAGGTGCGCGCAGCCTGCACCAGATCCAACGCCCGCTTGACCGCGGCGAACATGTCGTCGATCTGTTCGGCGGTGATGATAAGCGGTGGGCAGAAGCAGATCCCTTCGCCGATGTTGCGCACGATGAGCCCTTCCTCCTGGCAGGCCGCAGCGACAGCGGCTGCCGCGTCGCCGGCATTGGCATCCGCCCATGGCTTGATCTCGAGCGCGCCCAGCAGGCCAATGCCGCGCGAGGAGTGCGCAAGCGGATGCTGTGCAAGTTCGCCAAGGCCTGCGAGAAACTGCCCTTCAAGCCGCGCGGCATTGCCGACAAGATCCCGCTCCTGGATGATCTTGAGGTTTTCAAGGCCAACGGCGGTCGCAACCGGGTGGCCGGAAGCGGTGTAACCGTGGCCAAACACACCGATGCGATCGGATTCGTCGGCGATCGGCTGGTAGAAGCGATCGTTCATGATGATTGCGGAAAGCGGCATATAGGACGATGAGATCTGCTTCGATACGACCAGGACATCCGGTTCGATGCCAAGTGTTTGGCACGCAAACATCCTGCCCGTTCGGCCAAATCCGCAGATGACCTCATCGGCCACGAGCAGAATGTCGTATTTTTTCAGAATGGCCTGCACGCCGGCCCAATAGCCGTCCGGCGGAACCAGAACACCACCGGCACCCATGACCGGCTCACCCCAGAAGGCAGCGATCGTCTCCGGTCCCTCCTTGAGGATCAGATCCTCCAGATCCTTCAGCATGCGCTGGGTAAACTCGGCTTCGCTCTCCCCTTCAAGGCCGAAATGCACGTAGGATGGGCAGGATGTGTGGATCATCCGGTCCAGCGGGAGGTCGAAGCTTTCGTGGTTGCGCGGCAGACCGGTGATCGAGCCCGATGCGATGGTGACGCCGTGATAACCCTTGATGCGGCCGATGATCTTTTTCTTCTCGCGTTTGCCCAAAGCGTTCGACCGGTACCAGACCATCTTGGCGGCAAGATCATTGGCCTCCGAGCCCGACGAGGTGAAATGAACCTTCGACATCGGCACCGGTGCGATCTTGATGAGCATCTCCGCCAGATCGATCGAAGGGCCGTGCGTCTTGTATGAAAAGGTGTGGTAATAGGGCAGCTTTTCCATCTGCGCCTTAGCGACTTCGGCGAGACGCTTCTCTCCGAAACCAAGCGCCACCGACCACAATCCGGCAAGACCTTCAATGTAGCGTTTGCCGGTATTGTCGAAGACATAGATGCCGTCGCCCCGCTCGATCACCAGCCCACCCGATTTCTCGTATTTGCGCAGGTTCACGTTCGGATGCATCTGGTAGGCGATATCGCGGCCTTCCATCGAATTGGGCATGATCGTCATCGGTCTCTCCATTGAACGGTTTGGGCACCATCGCCCTGTGATGTGGCCATATGACAGGTCACGCCATCATCCGTGCTTCCTTCGCCCGGCCGGGAATGGCCTCGATCAGGCTTCGTGTGTAAGGGTGCCGGGGACTGTCAAAAATTTCGCTGCCCGTACCCAGTTCAACAACTTCCCCCGTCTGCATCACCATCACCCGGTCGCAGATCTTGGCCGCAACACGAAGGTCATGGGTGATGAAGACAAGTGAAAGCCCGAGTTCCTCCTTCAGTCGCGCAAGCAGTTCCAGAACCTGGGCCTGGATGGAGACATCCAGCGCCGAAACGGCCTCGTCTGCAACGATGATCTCAGGTTCGAGTGCAAGAGCCCGAGCAATGCCGATGCGTTGTCGCTGACCGCCGGAAAATTCGTGTGGAAACCGATTGGTCGCCTTGGGGTCAAGCCCGACCATTTCCATCAGCTCTGCGGCCTGCAAAAGCGCCCGCCCTTCATCTTCACCGTAAGCGATCGGGCCCGAGGCGATGATGCGGCCGACCTTTTCGCGTGGATTGAGGGATGAATAGGGATCCTGAAAGATCATCTGGATGCGGCGGCGCATCGCGCGCAGTTCCGCCCCCTTCAGATGGGCCATATCCCGGCCACCGAGAAGCACCCGCCCGCCGTCTGGATCCTCCAAACGCACCAGGCATCGTCCGATCGATGACTTGCCCGACCCGCTCTCTCCGACAATACCAAGAGTTTCGCCACGCCCGAGCGCAAAGGACACATCCTTTACTGCATACACCTCGCGGCGTCTGGAAAACAGCCCGCCGCCCATACGATAAGTCTTGCACAACCTCTCCACCGTCAGCAGTGGTTCGCTCGTGCCAATCCCGGCATTCCCTTCGGATGGGCGTGGGATCGCCGCAATCAGCTTCTTCGTGTAGGGATGTTGCGCCGAGAAGAGCACCTCCTCGGCAGTGCCCTGTTCCACGATCCGCCCGAGTTGCATCACGGTCACATAATCCGCGATCTCTGCGACGACCCCGAAATCGTGCGTGATGAACATCACCGCCATGTTGCGTTCCTCCTGGAGCTTGGCGATGAGCTTCAGGATCTGTGCTTGCGTCGTCACATCCAAGGCGGTCGTCGGCTCGTCGGCAATCAGAACCTCCGGCTCGAGAGCCAGCGCCATGGCGATCATCACCCGCTGGCGTTGGCCGCCGGACAACTGGAACGGGTAGCTGTCGGCCGCACGGGGCGGATCCGGCAAACCCACCTCCGTCAAAAGCGAAAGGGCCCTCTCCTTCCGTTCCCTTGGCGTCAGCAGGCCATGCGCCTCGAACACCTCCTCGATCTGAGCCGAGACCTTCATCAAGGGGTTCAATGCGGACATCGGCTCCTGAAAGATCATTGCCACGCGGCGACCGCGGATGGCGTAAAGCGCCTCCGCTGGCATCGTGATGAGATCGGTGCCGCCCAGCAGGATGCGGCCCTGTGCAACGCGCACGGTCTCCGGAAGAAGCCCCATCAGCGCATTCGCCGACATCGATTTGCCGGAACCGCTTTCGCCGACCACGCACAGCATTTCGCCGGCAAAGAGCTTGAAACTGACGCGATCCACAGCATAGGGACGGTCCGCACCATCTGGCAGCGCGATGCTCAACCGATCGATATGTACGACCGGTTCTCCACGCCCCTCTTCATTCAGGGCACCAGGATGAACGACCGCATCGCCTGATGTTTCGATAGGCAGTGTTTCCGTCAACATGACTACCTCCCCTTCCGCGCGAGGCGCGGATTGAGAGCGTCATTCAGCCCCTCGCCTACCAGATTGAGCGCCAGCACTGTCAAAAGGATAGCGAGACCGGGAAAGAAGCTGACCCACCAGGCTTGCCGGATCACCGTGCGTCCCGCACCAATGATATAGCCCCAGGACATCACATTCCGGTCGCCTAGTCCCAGGAAGGAGAGCGAACTTTCGATCAGGATCGCAGCAGCCACCATCATCGACGCAAGCACGATGATCGGGGACAGAGTGTTCGGCAGGATCTGCCGCCAGATGATGGTCAGATGTGTCTGACCGGACAACACGGCAGCTTCGACAAACTCTCGCGACCTGAGTGACATCACCTCTCCGCGCAGCAGGCGGGCAACTGGCGGCCAGGAAACGACGGCGATGGAGACGATGATAGACGTGATATTGGGTTGGAAGATCGCCACCAGCACCACGGCCAGGGCAAAGCTCGGCACACTCTGGAAAAACTCGGTGAACCGCATCAGGAGATCATCAACCCAGCCGCCGAAATACCCTGCAGCGGCACCGATCGGAATACCGATGATCAGGGAAACCAGTGTCGAAACAAGTCCGACGAGCAGGGATACCCGCGCGCCGTGCGCGAGACCTGCAGCCAGATCGCGCCCCATCGGGTCCGTGCCAAGTAGGAAGGCATCCATGGTGAAGGGCGGGATGAACGGCCGCTGAACCATAGCCCAGGGAGATTTGGTGTAAATGAAGGGAGCGACAATCGAAAGAATGACGACGAGCAGCAGGACACACAGACCGATGACGGCACCGCGATTTTGCGAAAAGCGTTTCCAGAAGTCCTTCATGACGCCACCCTGATGCGCGGATCGACCAATCGGTAAAGCACGTCCGTAATGAGATTGAAGAGCAACACCATCGCTGCCGAGACAACAAAGACACCGAGCAGAAGGTTGTAGTCGCGTTGCGACAGGGCATCGAACATCAGCCGCCCGATGCCCGGCCAGGCAAATACGGTTTCGATGAGAACGGCACCGCCAACCAGCTGACCGGCCTGCAGTCCGGCAAGCGTGACAACCGGAAGCAGTGCATTGCGCAGAACGTGGCGACGCTGGATCACGGCGGGGCGCAGCCCCTTGGCCTTGGCCGTCTTCACGAAGTCCAGCCGGCTGACCTCGAGCATGGAAGCCCGTGTCATGCGGGCATAAACCGCCATGAAGAAGAGACCGAGTGTCATGGCCGGCAGGATCAGATGCTGGAGGATGTCGAACGCGCGGGCGATCCCGGTGTAGTTGACCCCGACACTTTCATACCCGAAGCCCGGCAACCAGCCGAGTTGAACGGAGAACAGGAGCACGCCCATCAGCGCAAGCCAGAACAAGGGGGTCGCATAAAAGATGAGAGCTGCAAGCGAGATGATCGTATCGGCCCATTTCCCCTGTCGTGCCGATGCGAAGGCGCCTGCAGCCACTCCGAGTCCAAGGGAAATGACAAATGCGGACAAAGAGAGAAGCAAGGTTGCCGGCAGACGCTCGCTGATCAGCTGGAGGACCGGCAACTGCTGGCGGTAGGAATAACCAAGGTCGAGCTGCATCACGGAGGAGACGTAGATCCACAGCTGGACATAAAGCGGCTGATCGAGGCCAAAGCGTTCTCTCAGCTGCTGCAGGAAGGCGGGGTCGGCATCTCCCGCCTCTCCCGCCATGACAGAGGCCGGGTCACCCGGCGCGGCATGGATGAGGAAGAAATTAAGCACGGTAATGCAGATCAGGATCACGACTGCCTTGAGCAGCCGCCCCGAGATGAACCTCAGCATGAGCTTAGCCTGACTAGATGTTCCGGGTCCGGGATGGACCGGGCGGAGAACAATCTCCACCCGGTGTCGGCTTATTTCTTGATCCAGGCATCACGCATGGATTCCGGCAGGCCGGACGCAGTGGTCACCAGATCCTGGACCTTGCAATTGTAGATCGTCGGGAAACCCAGTTCGAGCAGCCAGGCGACGGGAACATCCTCCTGAAGCTTCTTCTGCGCCTGGTCATAAAGCTCCTGCCGCTTGGCAGCGGGGTAGGCGACGGCCGCCTGATCGAACAGCGTGTCGAGCGTCGGGTTCGAATAACCTTCGACATTGTTGAAGGGGTTCCCCTTGGCAATCTGCGAGGTCTTGTAGTTGCGGTCCACACCGATCGCCGGATCACCATTCTGGTAGAGATAGGTGAATGCGATATCGTAGTCCCAGTTGGAGGTGCGCTGATTCCAGCCGGCGACGTCGGTCGCCTCAATCTCGACGGGAATGCCGGCATCACCAAGGTTCTGCTTCACAGCTTCCGCCCAGCGCTGCCACGTCTCGCCATAAGGCAGCGGCAGAAGCTTCAACGGCTTGCCGTCGTAGCCGATCTCCTTGAGGAGTGCCTTGGCCTTTGCGGGATCATGGGCATAGGTCGGGGCAACGTTTTTGTAGAAGGGAAGCTTGGAGGAAAGGGGACCGGTGGCAACCTTGCCGTAGCCGTTCCACAACACATCCTTGGCGAATTCGCGATCAAGCGCATACATCACCGCCTGGCGAAACTTCACATTGTCCATTGGTGGTTTGCGGTTGTTGAGCCAGAGCCAGGAAAGCGGCGCAAAATATTCCCAGCCCTTTTCCGTTGAGCAGGTATTCGGCAGGTCCCTGAGCCGGGGGATGTCGAAATTCTCCACCGAACCACCGGGAACGACATCGATCTTCCCTGTTTCGAAGGCGACGGAGCGCGACGCGCCATCCGGGATGACCTGATAATACAGTTCATCCAGATAGGGTTTTCCCTTGAGGTAATAATCCGGATTCTTGACCAAGTGGATATAACTTCCGCGCTTCCACTCATCGAATTTGAAGGGGCCTGTGCCGATCGGTTTGTCGTTTGCCGGATTGGTGGCGTATTCGGTGCCTTCATAGATGTGTTTCGGAAGGATCGGCATCGTGTAGAAGGAAAGGCCACGGATGAAGGCCTCGAAGGGCTCCTTCAGCTTGAACACGACCGTCTTGTCGTCCGGCGCGCTCACACTCTCCACATGGGTCATCAGGTTGCGATGGCGCGGCTGCATCTTCATCAGGAAATCATTGACGGAAAACAGGACATCCGCCGATGTCAGCGGCTTTCCATCGTGCCACTTCACGCCATCCTGGAGCACGAACGTATAGGAAAGCCCATCGTCCGAAATCGTCCAAGACTTGGCCAGCGATGGCATCGGCTTCAGGTTTTCGTCGTATCGCAGCAGGCTTTCATAGATGTTGCCCCCGACAAGCAGGGCCGGCGCATTTGTGGTGATGCCGATCATCACGCTCGGCGGCTCTGGCTGCACGATCAGATTGAGCTTGCCGCCGGGAACGGCCTGGGCAAGCACTGCGGTGGCCGTGAGAGAAAAGGCTAAGGATGCAAAAAGCAGTCGTCGCATGAAGTTCCCCTTATGGATTTTCGTTGCTTGCAGACGTCCCTGTGCGACACATCGAGCAATCAATATACCGATATATCGTTGCCCCATCTTGACTCTCGCGCTCGCCAGCTGTCAAGCAAGGAAGCCGCGAAAATGCATAAAAGATAACCCGAGACCCGCCACGCTCATCAATTAGGCACAAGGGGGAATCGAGACCCTTATCCATCGTGCGGCGACTGCACCGTCACTGGCCAACAACAAGGGGACTGCACCTTGAATGAACCGAAAACCGCATTGCGTATCGCGCTCGTCAGCGCGACACTGGACCTTGCGTTTCTTCGCACGGCATTGGAGACGGCAGCCCCGACAGCACACATCAGTATCTATCCCGAACAGGGCTTCGACGATGCCGAGGTTGCGGTGGCATGGAACCCTCCACATGGCGTTCTGGCGTCAATGCCGCAGCTGAAGTTGATCCATAGTATCGCAGCCGGCCTGGACAACATATTCGCCGATCCGCATCTGCCGGATGTGCCTGTCTGCCGGATTGTGGACGCCGGCCATGCCCAAGGCATGGCAGAATACGCGATCTGGTCGACGCTGATGTTTCATCGGGAAATGGACCGCCACCTGCAAAACGCGCAGCAACGCCGATGGGAGCGTCCCGAGCAGATCGCCGCGGCGGACTATACGGTCGGCATCCTTGGTTTTGGCGCGATCGGTCGCACCGTGGGCCGCAGCCTCAAAGCGATGTCATATACCGTGCGCGGCTGGACGCGACTGGAGAAGGAAGAACCAGGTATCGAGATCTATTCTGGACCAGAAGCGCTGCCCGCCTTCCTGTCCGGCTGTAACCTGCTGATCTGCCTGCTGCCGCTGACTGCCGCAACACGAGGTATCCTGAACGCCGACCTTTTTCGGCGATTGCCGCAGGGGGCAGCCATCGTCAACATGGGCCGCGGCGAACATCTCGTGGAAGCTGATCTATTGGCGGCAATCGATCATGGGCATCTGCGCGGCGCGGTTCTCGATGTGTTTGCCCAGGAGCCCCTTCCGGACGACAGTCCGCTCTGGGATCATCCCAGGATTTTCCTCACCCCGCATATCGCCTCCATGCCGAACCCCAAGGACGTCGCCCGCCAGATCCTTGCAAACGCGGAATTGGTATCAGACGGACGGGAGCCGCTGCACGCGGGGAACCGCGACAGCGGCTATTAGCTCTTCGGTGCCAGCATCAGTCCGATCTTCGTCGGATCGAACCCGGGTTCCTGAACGATAAGGCCCGGTTCTTCCGCGACCAGATATTCGACGACCTTCGCCGTATCGTCGAGATGCCGCCGCATCAGGTCATGGGCCAGATCACCATTTCCGCAGCGGACCGCCTCATAGATCGCGCGATGCTCCTCTTCGACCTCATCGAAAAAACCTGACCTGGGAATAGCGCGACGGCGAACGCGATCGAGTTGCCCCGTCGCATTGTGGATCGTCTGCCAGATATCCGGGAAACCTGCGACCGTGCAGAGAAAACGGTGGAAGGCATTATCGACGGCCAGCGACTGGTCGTAATCCTGACGTTTGGCTGCGTCTGCCTGAAGAAACATCAGCAGATCAAAATCCCGGTCGTGCACCGGATCATAAACCTGTGCCGCAAGGCGGACTATTCGCAATTCGAGGCTGGAGCGGATCAGATGTCCCTCGATCACACCTCTAAGCGAGATGCCATTCACGAAAGTGCCCCCACTCGGAACGACCCGGACCAGACCTTCCTGCGCCAGCCGCAGCACGGCCTCACGCATGGGCGTCCGTGACACGCCGAGCTCCGCGCAGGTCTCCTTTTCGCTGATGGTCGCTCCGGGCTCCATGCGCATGGTTATGATTGCATGGCGAATGAAATTATAGGCAGCCAAAGCCTTCGGCTGACCCGCACCGCCTGTCACACCGTTCTCAGGCAGAAAGTCAGACCGCCTCAGGCTGTTGTTCATCTTTGTCCGTCTCCCCATCCATAAGCCGGGGTTATACCGATATATTGCGGCCATGTCCCTAGCCACTTCGGCGTAGTTTGCAAGAACATATCGCCGGCCATGGTGGCAACATTCTCTTTTCGCACAGCGCAGAACGTCATCAAGGCGGTAGAGAACCTGGCTATCTTCGATAAAGCTCCCGAGCATTTGCAGTCGGCGGCTTGGCGCCCGAAGCCCGCGTCGAAAGCACCGGCAAGTCGATGACCCGAGATTTATCCGAGGTATCGTGACCGACAAAACCGCGCGCATGGCGTCGACCTTCGCAACGATCCGGCTCTTCACACCCAACTCCGATGCAAAGGACTCGCGGCGCATCGAGGGCCTGGGATCAGACGTGCTGTCCGCCATTGATATGGATCTCCGCACCGTTGATATAGGAGGACTGATCGGTGCACAGAAAATAGATGGTCGTTGCCACATCGGCGGTCGTGCCCAGCCGTCCAAGCGGCACCTCTGCCTGGACCAATTCATCGGTTCCGGGCGACAGGATCGACGTGGCAATCTCACCAGGCGCGATTGCGTTTGCGCGAATGCCCCGCGGACCGAACTCATGGGCAAGTTCGCGCGTGAGCGCCGCAAGACCGGCCTTCGACGCTGCGTAGGCAACACCTGCAAAGGGATGGACCCTTGAACCGGCAATCGACGTGACGTTGACGATCGACCCCCGAGCCACCTCGAGTTCCGGCATCAGGGCGCGGGCCAGAAGGGCGGTGGAGACGAGATTGACGTTGAGCACCTTGATCCAGGTTGCAGCATCGGTGTCGACAACACCCAACCGGCCGCCATTCTGTGCCTTGGGAGAAATGCCCGCATTGTTCACCAGCGCCGCAAGCTTGCCATCCGGCAGGCGCTGACGCACCGTGGCCGCCAGGTCTTCAATGCCGGACAGATCGGCGAGGTCGGCTTGGATATGGCTCTCCCGCGCCGATGGCCAAGCGCATTCTCCGGAAAACGGGTGGCGGGAAACGGTCAAGACCCGCCAGCCGTGCTCCATAAACAGCTTCACTGTCGCATGGCCGATGCCGCGACTGGCACCGGTCAGAAGCATACAGCGGGAGATGCTCAATTGGAAAACTCCGGTAACGCACCACAATGAAGAATGCGATATATCGGTATGTTACTATTGCCACCTGGCTTTGCAAGCGGTTTCTCCGGTCGGAACCGGCAAAGTCGTGAACTTGCCGACGTGCTGGATGAGCCGGCTGGCGCAATCATGGCAGCCGTGCTTTGCCAGCCTTTCAAGCCGGCATGCGGATCTGGATCTTTACATCCTCGGCCAACCCTTTCGCGGCCCGATCAAAGGCAGCGATGCTGTCCTTGAAGTCGTAGGTGTCGGTAATCAGCGGTTTGAGATCGACCTTGCCGGAGGCGATCAGGTTGACGGCGCGATCGAAATTGTTGGCGTAACGGAAGACGGTTTCGATGCGGGCTTCCTTGAAGATCGATGCGGGGATGTCGAAGGCGACCGGCTCCACCGGCAGGCCAACCAGGACGAGCGTTCCGCCGGGCCGCATCAGGTCGAAGATGCCCTGATAGGCCCGCGGGCTGCCGCTCGCCTCGAAAAGGACGTCCGCACCCCATCCATCCGTTTCTGCCGCGACCACGTCCGCCAGGGACGTCCGGGTGATGTCGACCGGGATGATACCGGGATACTGCCCGGCGATGGCGAGTTTCGGTGCACTGAGATCCGAGATCAGCACCTTGGAGCAACCGCCGGCCAGCGCTGCAATGGCCGTCATGATGCCGATCGGCCCGCACCCGATGACAACCGCTATATCGCCGGGCGCGATCTTCGCCCGGGTCGCCGCCTGCATGCCCACCGCAAACGGCTCCACCATTGCACCTTCGGCAAAGGAGACAGTGTCTGGCAGCTTGTAGGTAAAGGCCGCCGGGTGCACGACCTCAGGTGTCAGGACCCCGTGCACCGGCGGCGTTGCCCAGAAGCGCACATCCGGATCGACGTTATAGATGCCGAGCTTCGAGGCACGCGACGACATGTTGGGTATTCCGGGCTCCATACAAACCCGATCGCCGATCGTGAGCGACGTCACATTGTCACCGACGGCAGTCACGGTTCCTGCCGCTTCATGTCCCAGAACCATCGGTTCCCGCACCACAAAGGAACCGATGGCACCGTGGGTATAATAATGCACGTCGCTGCCGCAGACACCGACCGTGTGGACGGCGATTTTGACATCGTCGGGACCAAGCGCAAGCGGCAGATCAATCTCGCGCAGCGAAAGTTCGCCTCTGCGTTCCAGTACCAGTGCAATCATGGCCTCATCCCTTTCCCGGTGACCGCGCAACATGCGTCCCTTGTCGTCAAAGAGATAGATGAGGGGAAGCGCGTTTCCAGGCTAGGTCCGATCGCGCACCGGCGAAAGGGCCGGCCAGTCGCTACACGTTCACCACCCGCATATCGGGTTCGGCGCTGCCTTGCAGGATTGCCAGACCGTTCGGCAGGTCGTTACCATCGAGCTTGTGACGGATCGCCGCCTCATCCAGGCCAAATCCCTCCCAGCGGGCACGCAACCGCCTGCGCAGTTCGTCGATGTCGACATCCACCATCACCGTCAGATCGAAGATCGGCTTCAACCGGTCCCATGGCGGCTGGCGCATCAAAAGGTAATTGCCTTCGCAGACGATGATGCCGGTATTCCTGCCGATCAGACGCCCGCCTGCCCGCGCGATCTCGATCGACCGGTCGAAGACCGGCACGGCCACCACCTCATCCTCATTCTTTTTGAGGCGTTCGAGCATATGGCGGAGACCATACACGTCAAAGGTATCGATCGCCCCCTTATTGGCCAGTCTCCCCATTTCGCGCAGCACCGCGTCATCGAAATGAAACCCGTCCATGGGGAAAAGGGCGGCCAGGCCCGCATGTTTCCGGTTGATCTCCTCGACAACCGCTTCTGCAAGGGTCGACTTGCCGGAGCCCGGCGCACCGGCAATGCCTGCCATGATGCGCGCCGCGCGCGGCAGAGACAGAAGGCGCTCGGCGATGAGGCTGGCATTGCGGCTCAGTGTGGTCATGCGAAGTGTCTCCTGCACGTGATGCGAGGCTGCATGCTATGCCTCAATGTGGCCGGCAGAGAAAGTCGAAATCGGCCGGATGCCGAGCGGATGTAGGCCCGGGCTTTGCCTGCGAGGCGCCGGCAGACAGGACGACCGCGGCAGACTATGGCGTACGTCATCTGCCAGCCAAGGGCATGACGACATACGCCTGCTCCGGAGCCTGCTCACCAATCGCGTGCATCCGAGCCGTCACTTTGATAGTGGGATCATCGTGCTTCGCGCCGCCGTCGCGGATGCGATCAACCAGATCTGAGGGGAACGACATGCAGCCGATATGGGCCGTGGGCCTGATGACCGGAACCGTGCTGGACGGCAATATCGACGTGGCGCTGTTGAAGACGGATGGCGAAACCATCGCCGAGTTTGGCCGCTATACGCTCGCTCCATACGATCGATCGGTGCGCGATCTTCTCGAAGAGACCCTTGCGCAAGCGCGGCGGTGGAATTTCGACGGCGAAGAACCGGCTATCTTTGCAGAAGCCGAGGACACCCTGACCCGGGCGCAGACGCAGGCGGTGCTGAACCTTGTCGAGGATGCCGGCCTTTCGATGAGTGAGATCGGCATTGTCGGCTTCCACGGCCAGACCGTCCTTCATCGTGCGCCGCAGCTTGGGATACCGGGGGCCACCCGGCAATTGGGGAACGGCCGGCTGATGGCCGAACTGCTCGGCACGAAGGTCGCTTATGACTTCCGCAGTGCGGACGTGCGTGCGGGCGGCCAGGGAGCGCCTTTGGCCGCCGTCTATCATGCAGCGCTGCTGAAGGGCGCCGTCCAAGATGGCTCGGCCGCCGTGCTCAATCTCGGCGGCGTGGCCAACATCACCTGGAGTGACGGTCAGGCTGTGCTCGTCGCCTTCGATACGGGACCGGCCAATGCGCCGATCAACGACTGGATGAAATCCCACGGGCTGGGCGACATGGATGTCGACGGACAAACCGCCGCCGCCGGCCAGGTCAACGAGGCCCGGCTCGCGGAGCTTCTGCGTCATCCCTACCTCACTGCCGCCTACCCGAAGTCGCTGGACCGCTTCGATTTTGGTGCCGCCATGGCCGAGGGACTGGATGTGGCGGATGGGGCAGCCACACTCACCGCCTTTACGGCTTCTGCCGTCGGCAAGGCGCTGGATCTCCTGCCGCAGCGCCCGCACAAAATTTTTGTCAGCGGCGGCGGCCGGCATAATCCGACGCTGATGCGGATGCTGGCGGAACGCGGCCGGATCGAGGTCCTGCCCGCCGAAACGCTCGGCTGGCGTGGTGATGCGGTCGAAGCCGAATGTTTTGCGTTTCTCGCCGTGCGCGTGCTGCGCAACCTGCCGATCAGCTTCCCGACAACGACGGGCGCACCGGCGCCGATGACGGGCGGGAGACTGGCAGGCTGAGAGGCCCTCAGAGGCTCTTTTTCAGGAACTTGCGCGTGCGGCCGCGCGGGAAGTCGGGCAGTTCGCCAAAAACCTCGAACCCTTGCCGGCGATAGACCTTTTCCGCGGCGGGGTTGAAGGTGTCGATCCACGCGCCGTGACAGCCGCGTTGGCGTGCCTCCTCTTCCGCCGCCTCCAGCATCCGCCCGGCCAGCCCCTGGCCGCGCTGCCCATCCTCCACCCACAGCCACTGGACAAAAAGCCATCCCCAGGCCGTATAACCGTTGATACCGGCAACCAGCCTCTCCTCGTCGTCCCGCACGAGGACTGCCAGGCTGCGCCGTTCGGAGGCTCCCACATCCTGGTCATTAAAGGCGGAGAGGTTTTCTCCGATCCGTGCGATGTGTTCCGCTGCGGCAACGTCCGTCGTGATAAGTGTCAGTGCCATGGCGTTGAGATCATCTCATGTGCAGGTGGTTGAAAAGTCCTGACCAAGGACATGGCCGCGCGGGATTAGGCCGAACCCACAGCCAAACGTCAAGCTTCGACCGGCGAGGACGTTCCGGACATGAAGCGCTCGCGGATCTCATGCGCATCGTCCCCGGCAAGCGGTCTGGGAGATTGGGGATCGGCCGACAGCCGCGCGGCCTGAATCGGCAGGATCTCGATGCCCTCCATGGCACCGCCAGCATCGAGCGTGAGGCGCACGGCGACACTGCGCCAGACATCCACCCGCTTTTCGTCGTAGACATCGGCACGACCTGTGTGGAAGATGAAGTTTCCAAGGCCCGGCATGATCGCCCTGTTGCGGTAAAAGCGCACCGGTTGCATCACCGGAGCGCCCGTTCCAACGATCACGTCGGCACCCGCATCCACCAGTTCTCTGGCCAGGCGATCAAGCCAGCCCGGCGGCATCGCCCAATCCGCATCCCAGTGGTGGTTGTGCAGGGCAAGAATGACGATCCGGCCAAGGCTTTTGGCATTGCGCAGTGCCGTCGTCAGGCGCTCCAGGTCTGCGGAATCCGCGCTCCAGCGGCCTTCCACGCGCTCCCCGGTCACGAACCGGCTGCCGAAGGCTTCGAAACCCTCGTGGACGGACGGGCTGTAGCCCGTCCTGCGCCTCGCCGCCAGACGCGCCGCATCCCCGGTCTCCTCGTGGATCGCCAACAGCCTCGCATAGTCCTGATCGGGCAGCGCCGTCGTGCGGTGAATCCGCAAGGGCGCAATTCCCGCCCGGTCCGCGCTGGCATAGACGATCTCACCCTGAGGACCGAGATCGACCGAAAAGAGCGCGAATTTGTGTTGCCGGACCGCCCATTCGACAGGACGCGACGCCGCGGCGATATTTGCCCCGCTTCCCGCAAGCCGGATGTTGTGGCGCTGCATTACGTCATGCGTGGCGGCGATTCCGGGCGGCCCCAGATCAAACGCGTGGTTATTGGCATGCGCCATGGCCGTGAAGCCGAGGGTGGCCAGGGAGGCGACGGCCGTTTCCTTCACGGCGTGCACGGTTTTCGTTTTCGTCGGCCAGGCGCCGGTCGCTTCCACGACACCTTCAAAATTGCCGATCGTCGCGTCAGCCTTAAGGAAATCGCAAACCGCTGCCGCCTCCGCGCCGTCCATGCAAAGCGGTTCGTGGATGAGGGCCTGGCCGGTGATGGCGATGGTCACGCTCATGCGGGCAACGTGCTCTTGTTCTTCGTCGAACCCGGTTTCAGCGGCGTTATACGATGGGCGGGAACGACCGTCAGCACCAGATGCGATGGCCGCTCACGACTGCTGAACACGGTGTTGCGGGCAATCTGCTTGCCCCGTCCCGTTCCTTCCGGTGCGAAGGTGTTCGGATTGACATCATACTTCGGAAAGTTTGACGAGGAGATATCCAGGCGGATCCGATGTCCCTTCTTGAAGAGATTGGCCGTTGCAAAGGGTTCGATGGTAATCTCAAAGACCTCCCCAGGTTCGATCGCACGCGGCGCCTCGAAGGAATCCCGGTACCGGCAGCGGAAAATGCCATCGGTAATGTTGAGCGCAAAACCCAGCGGATAGTCTTTGCTCGGCGGATAGACATCGATGAGCTTGGCAGTGAAATCGGTATCGGGTGCGCTGGAGCTCACATGCAGCTCGATGGTGACCGGACCGATGACGGCGAGATCTTCGCCAAGCGGCTCCGTCTCGAAGGACAAAACGTCCGGCCGCGCCGACAGCGGGAGACCAAGATTGCGGCAGCCGAAGAAGCGCTCCGCTTCGCGCTGATCGAAACCGCCGCCTTCAAAGATCGGCTGGCCGCTGGTGAGTGATCCACCGATGGTCGGCACCGGATTGCTCGGGTCGAAATCATAGGTGAACGCGGTGCCCTCGCCCGCCGGTTCGGTTAACCGCAGCCGGCCGCCCTTGTGCAGGTAAAACGACTGCGTGGACGCATCCGGCAGCGGCCATTCGGATGCCATGCACCAGCGGCCGCCATGCTCAAGACGTCCCTGCTCGTTCTTCGAGCCGGAACCACCACCCATCAGGAAATACCGCACGGTAGGTTCCTCCTTGCCGCTCGGCACCTCGCCCTTCAGCCAGCGATCAAACCACCGGCGGCGGAAATCGAGCCAGCTTTCCGCGACCTGGCCGCCGATCGGCGCCTCCGGTCCGAACGAAACATCACCGGCGAACGTGCTGTTGCGGTTGCCGTGAAGCCAGGGGCCCATGATCAAAGACAGCGGCCGGCGCCCGTTCGACAGGCCAGCAAAGTTGTCGAGTGTCGATTTGACATAGGCATCATACCAGCTCGACATCAGCACCACCGGCACCTCCGGAAACGTCGCATACGAACCTTCCATGTAGAGCCCGACCCGACGCCAGCTGTCGTCAAAGGTGCCGCTGCGCCACTGGTCGAGCAGATAGGCTTCATATTCCGGTGCCTCGCGGATGGGCGAAATGCCTTCGCTCCAGGGCATGGCGCGAAACCAGGCGCGGATATCCTCCGCCTCGATGGCGGATCGCACCAGACCATCGGCGGCCTCTCGGGCATTGTTGTAAGCCCAGGTGGCCTGTTTCAGTTCGAAGGCGCCGCCCTGGCGGATACCGCACTGAAAGGCGTTGGAAAAGCCGCCCGAATCCATCACCATACAGGCCAATCCCGGCGGATTGAGGCAGGCGAGCGCCGCCTGGGTATGAGCGGCATAGGAGAGCCCCATCGTGCCGAAGCGGCCGTTCGACCAGTCCTGAGCGACAAGCCATTCTGCCGTATCGAAACCATCGGCAGCCTCCGATATGTATTTGGAAAACTCCCCTTCCGAGCCGTAGCGACCACGGCAATCCTGGTAGACCACGACATAACCGGCGCGCACGAAGTGCGTTGCGACCTCATCGCGACGCATCGGGCTCACCATGCCCACCTCGATCTCCGAGCGGGATCGTTCGCGTTTGCCGTAAGGCGTTCGCTCCAGGATGGCGGGCAGTTTTGTTGCGAGCGCCCGGCCACCGGAGGCCGGCCGGTAGACGTCGGTCGCCAGACGCACGCCGTCGCGCATCGCCACCATCACGTCGCGTTCCACAAGTACGTCGTCGGCAATCGCCTCCAAGCCGGAAGACGCCAGCATAGTCATCGTGCAGTCCTTGATGTCAGAGAGAAAGGCGGACGCCGCGCCAACAGCGCCCGCCGAGAGGTTATTTCGCGAGTTTGGTCAGCGTCGCGCTGGTGTCTTCGGTCATGTTCGCGTCATAGGCGAGCGTGGCCTTGCCGGCCCAGTGCACCTTCTGCCAAAAGAGCGGAATGATCGGCATGTCCTGGAACACGTAGGTCGTTGCCTGCTGCAGCAGGGCAATGCGCTTGTCGGCGTCGAATTCCCCCATCGCCTCCTGCATCATCTGGTCGAAGGTCGGGTCGCTGTAGCGAACGCGGTTGAAGGAACCGGTGCCCGCCTCCTTGTTGTTGGTCATCAGCAGATTGCGCAGGCCCGTGGCAGAGGTCGGCGTGGAGTTGCCGAGCGAGAAGATGAAGGCGCTGAATTCCTGCGCCGAGGCACCCTTCGTGTAGACATTGTAGGGCTGCGCCACCACGCCGTTCACCTTCAGTCCGCCGCGCGCAAACATCTGGCCGAGCGCCTGTGCGGTCTCCGCATCTCCGGGGAAACGGTCGTTCGACGTATGCAGCGTGATGCCAAAGCCATCGGCATAACCAGCTGCGGCGAGGCGCTTCTTGGCATCTTCCGGCGCATAGGCGGGCGCGGCAATCAGCGGTTCATTGCCGGCAACGCCGGGCGGCACAAGCTGGCCTGCGGGTTCGCCGGAACCATCCAGGATGCGATCGACGATCAGCTGACGGTTGATCAGTTCGGACAAGGCAATGCGGACATTCTTGTCCTTCAGCGGGTTCTTCGCCAGCGGCTTGCCATCCTTGTCCGTGACGAAGGGGGACTGGTCGCGGGAACTGTCGAGCGCGAGGTAGATCAACCGTGCCGAAGGAATGGAGAAGACCTTCAGGCCGGAGATCGACGACAGCGTCTTCACATCGCCCGGCGGAACCGCATCAATCAGGTCGACCGCGCCCGAGCGCAATGCCGCCACGCGAGACGCGTCATTGGAGATGAACTTGATGACGACGTTGTCAAAGTCCTGCTTTTTGCCCCAGAAATCGTCATTGCGCGTGAGCGACAGGTTGTCGCCCGGCGTCCAGGACTTGAACTTGTAGGCGCCGGTGCCGATTGCCGCCTTGCCGCTGTTGAAATCCTCGATCGTGGCATTTTCAGCCGCCTTCTTGCTGACGATATAGACGAAACCCACCTGCTCGATGAAATCCGGCGTCGGCTTCTTCGTCTTGAACTCGATGGTCAGGGGATCGACCGCCGTCATGCTGGCGATGGCCGCGACATTGCCGGAGAAGGGCGCCGGGCTGTTCGGAATATTCTTGGCGCGGGTGAGGGAGAAGATCACGTCCTCTGCCGTCAGCGGCGAACCGTCGTGGAACTTCACACCCTCGCGCAGCTTCACCTGCCAGGTAAGAGGATCCATGTTTTTCCAGGAGACGGCTAGGGCGGGGTGGATGCCGATCGTGGTATCGGTTTCCAGCAGGCGATCGAAAATCTGCATGGCAACATTCTGGTTGTTGCCCGTGCGCGAGAACTGTGGATCGATGGACGACGGCTCGGTCGCGCTGCCGATCGTCAGGGTGGCGGCGGATGCAATCGATGAGGCGAGCATCGTGCTGGCGATCATCGCGGCATAAAAGGTCTTGCGGTACATGGTTCAGGTTCCTCTCTCGGTTAACTGACGGTGCTGAAGGTCCCGGTTCTTGCTGCCGGGCTCGGTTCGTCATTCAGGTGGCAGGCGCTCGCCTGCCCCGGCCCGGTCTCCTGCAGCAGGGGTCTTTCCTGTTGGCAGCGGGCGAAGGCATGCGGACAGCGCGGGTGGAAATGGCAGCCGGACGGCGGATGAAGCGGTGACGGGATTTCGCCCTTCACCGGCGTGAAGTCGCGCCGCCTGTCGCTGATGCTCGGCAATTCGCGGATCAGGGCCCGCGTATAGGGGTGTTTCGGGTTGGAAAAGAGCTCGTCCGGCGTGCCCGTTTCGACGATGCGCCCGAGATACATCACCACCACGCGGTCGCAGATATGTTTGACGACCCCGAGGTCATGGCTGATGAAGAGATAGGTCAGGCCGAACTCTTTTCTCAGATCCATGAACAGGTTGAGGATCTGGGCCTGGATCGAGACGTCGAGGGCCGCAACGGATTCGTCGCAGACGATCAGTTCAGGCTTGACGGCAAGCGCGCGCGCAATGCCGATACGCTGGCGCTGTCCGCCGGAAAACTGGTGCGGATAACGATCGAGATAGGATGGGTCGAGGCCGACGCGCTGAGCCAGGTCCGCCACGTAATCGCGAAGCGCCGGACGGGTGACGAGACCATGGACGAGCGGTGCTTCGCCGATGATGTCGATTACCCGCTTACGCGGATTGAGCGTCGACATCGGGTCCTGAAAGATCATCTGGGCGGCAAGCCGCGCCTGCCGCTTGTCGGGCCCCTTGAGGCCAGCAAGCTCTCGTCCCTTCCAGCGCACCTCGCCGCCACTCGCCGGCATGATGCCGGCCATCACGCGGCCAAGCGTGGACTTCCCGCAGCCGGATTCCCCAACCAGCCCCACCACCTCGCCGCTGTGAACGGCAAGGTTCACCTCATCGACGGCATGCACCGTCTTTTCCGACAGATTGGCACCGAACGCGCGGGCAATCTTTTCCGCATAGTCGAGTTTGCGGGAAAAGCGGCGGCTAACATTCTTCGCTTCGATCAGCGGGGTGCCCATCATGCTGCCCTCCCCTCATTTGGATGAAAACAGCGCCATTCGCGGTCGGCGAGAATGTCGAGCCGCGGCTCGGCCGAACAGATCTCGGTCGCCCGCTGGCAACGGTCGCGAAACGAACAGCCGGAGGGACGCGCCAGCGGCGACGGCGCCATGCCGGGGATCGGGCGCAGCGGTTCGCCGCGCGGCACCGCCGACGGGATCGCCTGCATCAGCCCCAGCGTGTAGGGATGCGCCGGCTGTGACAGCACATCCTCGACTGGACCGGCCTCGACGATCCGGCCCGCATACATGACGAGAACCCGGTCCGCCAGCGCTGCCACGACGCCGAGGTCGTGGCTGATCCACACCAGCGCCATCGAGAACTCCTGCGCCAGCCGCTTGATCTCATAAAGGATCTGCGACTGGATCGTCACGTCGAGTGCGGTCGTCGGTTCGTCGGCAATGATGAGGTCGGGTCGGTGCAGAAGCGCGATCGCAATCGCGACGCGCTGCCGCATACCGCCGGAAAACTGATGCGGATAGGCATCCAGCCGCTCCTCCGGGGAAGGGATGCCCACCATGCCGAGCGCGTCGCGAGCGCGGTTGCGGGCCTCCGTCCGGCTGACCCTGTCATGCGCCAGAACCGCCTCGACCATCTGCGTTCCGATGGAGAGCACCGGATTGAGCGTCATCATTGGATCCTGGAAGATCATCGCGATCCGCTTGCCGCGGATGGCACGCATCGCCTTTTGCGGAAGCTGCGTCAGTTCTTCGCCCTGAAAGCGGATGCTGCCGGAGACGACACGACCCGGCGGATCGACGAGGCCCAGGACGGAGAAACCGGTGATCGACTTGCCGGATCCGGATTCGCCGACCAGCCCGACGATTTCGCGTTGTCCGACGGTGAAGCTGACCTCGTCAACGGCCTTGATGACGCCCCGCCGGGTGGGGAAATGGGTGGAGAGATTCGTAACTTCGAGAACGGGCTGCGTCATGGCGCTTACCTTTCGCCCAGACGGGGATTGAGGATTTCGCGGCAGCGGTCACCGGTGATGTTGATCGAGAAGACCAGCAGCAGAAGCAGAAGCCCTGGATAGACGCTGATCCAGTATTCGCCGGACATCAGCACCTGGTAACCGTTGGCGATCAGCAGCCCAAGCGAGGGTTCGGTGATCGGAAGGCCGATGCCGAGGAAAGAGAGTGTTGCCTCGGCGGAGATCGCATTCGCCACCTGCAGCATGCCGATGACGATCAATGGCGGCAGGCAGTTCGGCAGAAGATGGCCGAACAGGATACGCGGCGTGCCGATACCGAGGGTCACGGCGGCTTCGACATAATCCTTGTTCTTTTCCACCAAAGCCGCGCTGCGGGCCGAGCGGGCAAAGGTTGCCCATTGCACCAGAACGAGGGCGAAGATCACCTTCCAGAGCCCCTGGCCGAGAAGCGCCAGCAGCATCAGCGCCACCAGGATGGTCGGCAGACCGAGCATCAGGTCGACGATGCGCATGATCAGCGCGTCGATCCGTCCACCATAATAGGCGGCGATCAGCCCGAGGATGGTGCCGATGACCAGTGCGACGATGCCGGAGAAGACGCCGACGCCGATGCTGGTGCGCAGGCCGTAGATCATCGCCGAGAGCATGTCGCGGCCTTGGCCGTCCGTGCCCAGCCAGTAGACCATGCCGTTCATGCTTTCCGAGCCAGGCGGAAGCTTGGCATCGAGAATGTCCAGCACGGCGAGATCATAGGGGTTTTGCGGCGTGATCCAGGGACCGACGAGTGCCGCCAGGAAAAGAAGAAGACAGACGACGGTGGCGACCAATGCCTTGGGGCTGGTGGCGATGCCGCGCAGCAGGCGACCCGTGGTCGTTTCGTCTCTGAGGAGAAAGGACAAGGCTGTCATGACTGTTCTCCCAGCCGTACGCGCGGGTCGATCAGCGAATAGAGAATGTCGACCACGAAATTGATGAGGATGAACAGGCTGACGATGACCAGCAGGTAAGCGACGACGACCGGGCGATCGAGGCGCATGATGGAATCGATCAGCAGCTTGCCGATGCCGGGCCAGGCGAAGATCGTTTCGGTGACGACGGCGAAGGCCAGCATGCTGCCGAGTTCCATGCCGATGACCGTGACGAGGGGAATGAGAATGTTCTTCAGCACATGGACGAAGACGATGCGGCGTTCCGAAATGCCCTTGGCGCGGGCGAACTTGACGAAATCGAGCGGCATGGTTTCACGCACACCGGTGCGCGTCAGACGGATGACGAGCGACAGTTTGAACAAAGACAGGTTGATCGCTGGCAGGATCAGATGGGTGAGACCGTCCAGTGTGAAGAAACTCGACTGAATGCCCAGAAAGGATCCGAGTTCGCCCCGCCCAGTGGACGGGAGCCAGCCCAGCCAGATGGAAAAGATCATGATCAGCATCATGCCTTGCCAGAAACTCGGCAGCGAGAAGCCGAGAATGGAACCGGTCATGATGGCTTCGTCCGTGGCGCTGTTCGGCTTCAGCCCCGAGATCAATCCGAGGGGAATGCCGATGGCAAGCGCGATGACGAGGGCCGTCAGCGTCAATTCCAGCGTCGCCGGCAGCCGTTCGAGGATGAGGCTGATGGTTGGCCGGTTGAAAACGAAGGAGCGCCCGAGGTCCCCGTGAACGGCGTTCCAGAGAAAGGTCAGGAACTGCTGCCACATAGGTCGGTCGAGGCCGAGCGAGGCAATCACCTGGGCGCGTTCGGCGGGACTGGCATCCGGAGAGATCAACATCTCGACAGGATCACCGATGGCATAGACCCCGAGGAAAACAACGACAGCGGTCACGAACAGAACGGCGATGCTCTGCATCAACCGACGGATGATGAAGACGCTCACCTTGTCACGTCCCGCAGGCCATCATGGGACAGTCGATGATCATGGTTTGGAACCCCTTTTTCTCTTTGTGTTGGCGAAACGATAGCGCCCTTTGACATTGCCGCAATCGTATGAGGTGACGGCATCACCCTATGCGTTTTTCGCGCGTGGGTGGCGGATCGATGAGCGCTTGCCTTCACAAGCAATCCGCCTAGGATCAGGCGCATGAACTTCAAGCAGTTGGAAATCTTCAAGACGATCATGGATACGGGCTCGACGATCTCGGCTGCATCGCAGCTCGGGCTGTCGCAGTCGGCCATCAGCCGTCAACTTGCGGCCCTTGAGGAGGAGATCGGCCGGGAGCTTTTCCTGCGCGAGAAAGGGCGACTGAAACCGAAACCCGAAGCCTTTCTGCTCGCCGGAGAGGTCGAAGAGGTTTCGCAGAGTATGGCGAAGCTGCGCACGAAGATCGGCGATATCCGCACCGGCGCCTTCGGAGACGCCCTGATCCGCGTGGCGTTTCCCCACAGCCTGGCAACGACCATGCTGCCGCCGCTCGTGGCGCGCTTTAAGGTCGATCACCCGCGGGTGACGATCGAAATCTTGAGCGGGCCCTATGCGGCGATCGAAGGGATGGTGCGGGGACGGGCAGCCGATCTCGGTTTCGTGCGCCTGCCGCCGGAAGAACCGGGTTTCAACGCGGTATCGCTCTATTCCAGCGGCACGACCTGCGTCATGCCGGTCGGCCATTCGTTGGCAGCCAAGGAAACCATCGACGTCAACGATCTTGCCCGCAACGACCTGATCCTGCTGGGGCGGCAGCGCATCAACCGCAACGAGCTGGAGCACGAATTGCGTCGGATGGTTCCGAGTTACCGCTGCAGCCTCGAGGTCCATTCCGTGGAAACGGCGTGTGTCTGTGCATCCCAGGGGCTCGGCATCGCGATCGTGCCGACACTGATCGCATCGTTTTTCCAGAGCGACAGACTGATCATGCGGCCCTTCCACCCGGCAAAACCGGCGGACTATGGGCTCATTTCCAGGACCGACGCCGCGCTGTCCTGGAGTTGTGAGGCATTTGTTGAGTTGATGCGGCAGGAATCACGCAGAGCAAAGGCCGATTATCTCTAGGCGAACGTCGTCGGCATTCTGGCCGGCGCCGATCTTATCGCGCCTTGGCCTGCATCTTCATCGACTGGATGCCGGCAACAAGGTCGCTGAACCGGTCTCCCTGAACGATAATATGGCTGCGCAGGAGCGCACGCGCCTCCTCTGCCTCCCCCGCCAGGATCGCCTCGACGATCGCGCCATGTTCCCGGACGGAGATCTGCATGCGATTGCGGACCCGCAATTGCAGACGGCGATAGGGCCTCAGTCTCCGATGCAGCGCAATGCATTGGTCCTTCAGGAAAGCGCTGTGGCTTGCGGCGTAGATCGCGTGGTGAAACACCTCGTTGTCATAGTAGTACGCATCCGTGTCGCCGCTTGCGGCAGAGGAAAGGCAGCCTTCATGCGAACTCGACAAGGCCTGCCTGTCGGCATCCGTGTGCCGGCGTGCGGCAAGCGCACCGGCCATCGCCTCCAGCTCGCCCATCACCTCGAACATCTCGAAGACATATTGCGGCGGGTGATCGACAACGCAGGCGCCACGACGCGGCCGGATCTCGACGAGACCGATGGCGCTGAGTTGCATCAGTGCCTCGCGAATCGGCGTGCGTGACACGCCGAAACGAGCCGCCAGCTGCATTTCGTCCAGGCGCTCACCCGGCTCGAACTCGCCGGTCACAATGCCGTTCTCGATCTCGTCGCGCAGCTTGTAGAAGGCATTCTCCGACATGATTGATCCGCGTATATCCTCTGATGCTTTTTGTATACAAGATTATTGACATCGTACGCAAGATGAGCGCACATTTCGACATGCCGGTTGGGAGGCCGGAACAAAGGGAGGAATATCATGAAACGTTACGCCCGCATTCTTGCGTTCGGCGCGGCTCTTGCCGCGACCGTCATCTCGTCTTCGGCCGCACAGGCGGAGACCATCCTGAAGGCATCACACCAGTTTCCCGGAGGCAAAGGGGATATCCGCGACGAAATGGTCCAGTTGATCGCCCGGGAGGTCGCGGCGGCCAAGGTCGGCCTCACCATCCAGGTGTTCCCCGGCTCCTCGCTGTTTAAACCGAACGACCAGTGGAACGCAGTCACCCGCGGCCTGCTCGACATCACCTCGTTTCCGCTCGATTATGCGTCCGGTCGCCACCCCGAATTTTCGGCAACGCTGATGCCCGGACTGGTCGGCAATTTCGACCGCGCCATGCGGCTGAATGACTCGCCGTTCATGAAGAACATCAAGAGCATCATCGAAAAACAGGGCGCAATCGTCATCGCCGATGCCTGGCTTTCCGGCGCCTTTGCCTCGAAGAAGGGCTGTATCACGGCACCCGACACGATGAAGGGGCAGGTGATCCGTGCAGCAGGTCCGGCGTTCGAAGAGATGCTGGCCGCCGCCGGTGCCTCTATCGGCTCCATGCCGTCTTCGGAAATCTATTCCGGCATGCAGACCGGCGTTCTGGATGCGGCCAACACCTCATCGGCAAGCTTTGTCTCCTACCGTCTGTTCGAGCAGGTAAAGTGCCTGACGGCCCCCGGAGAAAACGCGCTGTGGTTCATGTACGAGCCGGTTCTCATGTCGAAGCGCATCTTCGAAGGGTTGAACGCTGATCAGCAGAAGGCAATCCTCGCCGCCGGCGAAAAAGCCGAGGCCTATTTCAACGAGGAAGTCCGCAAAGGCGACCAGTTGATGATCGACACCTTCAAGAAGGCAGGCGTCGAGGTGGTCGAAATGTCGAAGGCCGATTACGATGCCTGGCTCGCGATCGCCAAACAGTCGGCCTACAAGAACTTCGCCGCCAAGGTTCCGGGCGGTGAAAAGCTGATCGAGGAAGCGCTGGCCGTCAAGTAACGGCCTCCGTGTCGCGGGACGAGCCGGCGACCGGCTCGTCTTTCCACCGTCCGATCAGGGATTTCTGTTCATGGTGAAAGCCTATATCTGGGTCATCGGTCAGTTGTCGCGCGCTTTTGCCGTGATCGCCACACTGCTGATCGTCGCCTCCATGCTCGTCGTATGCCAGATGATTTTCCTGCGCTACGTCTTTACCCTGCCGACCATCTGGCAGACGGATTTCGTCGTGTTTTCCGCGACCGTCGCGATGTTTCTCGGTGCACCTTATGTCCTGCTGAAGAATGGCCATGTCGGCGTTGACGTGGTCGAGATGATGGTTGGTGATCGAGCCAGGCTCTGGCTCCAGCTGATCGGCAGCCTGTGCGGCCTGACCTTCTGCGCGGCCATGCTCGCAGCGAGCTGGATCCAGTTTCACGATGCATGGGCCGGCGACTGGCGTCATTCCAGCATGTGGGCGCCGCCCTTGTGGATCCCACTGTCGGCGCTGCCGCTCAGCTTCGCGCTTCTGTGCCTGCAATACAGCGCCAAGATTCTCGATATGGGGTTCGTGCTGGCCGGTCACCCGGCAGAGAAGACCTCCTCCGCAATTCCGCCACACGCCGTTTCCGTGAAGGAGCCGTCCCGATGAGCACCTTGTCCGCCGGTCTGCTCCTCATTACCTCGCTCTTCGTGCTGCTGGGCACCGGCATGCCGATCGCCTTTGCCCTGGGGCTCTCGGCCGTCGCGGCATTGGTGCTGCAAAACGGCCTGCCGATCTTCTATATTCTCGGCGACACGATGTTTTCCGGCATCGCGAACCTCGCTTATGTCTCCATCCCGATGTTCGTGCTGATGGGGGCGGCCGTTGCATCGTCTCCGGCCGGAGCCGATCTCTACACGGCACTCGATCGATGGCTGAACCGGGTGCCGGGCGGCCTTGTGCTGTCGAATATCGGCGCCTGTGCCATCTTTTCCGGCATGACCGGCTCTTCGCCCGCCACCTGCGCCGCGATCGGCAAAATGGGCATCCCGGAAATGTTGCACCGCGGTTACCCGAATTCCGTCGCGACGGGATCGATTGCCGCCGGTGGAACGCTTGGCATCCTGATCCCGCCGTCCGTCACGCTTATCGTTTACGGAATAGCGACAGAGACCTCGATCGGCCGCCTGTTCATGGCCGGCGTCATCCCCGGCATCATGCTGACGGTGATGTTCATGATCTGGGCGGTGATCGACTGCAAACGCAAGGGCTACAATTTCGACGCCCGTGCCGTCCGCTATACACTGAAGGAAAAGCTGGCCGGCCTGCCGCGTATCCTGCCCTTCCTGCTGATCATCGCCGGTACGCTGTATGTGTTGTACGGCGGCGTCGCGACGCCGTCGGAAGCTGCCGGCGCCGGTGCCTTCCTGACACTGCTGGTCGTGATCCTCGCCTACCGATTGTTCCGTTTCCGCTCCGTGTCGACCATCTTCGGGTCAGCCATGCGCGAAAGCGTGATGATCATGATGATCATGGCCGCAGCCGAACTTTTCGCTTTCGCGCTGTCATCGCTCTACATCACCCAGTCGGTCGCCGAAGTCATCGCCGGGCTCGATGTCAACCGCTGGGTGCTGATGGCCATCATCAACGTGTTCCTGCTCGTCTGCGGCATGTTCCTGCCGCCGATTGCGGTCATCGTCATGACGGCGCCCATGCTGTTTCCGATCGTGACACAGGCAGGTTTTGATCCCTACTGGTTCGCCATCATCCTGACGATCAACATGGAAGTCGGCCTCATCACCCCGCCGATAGGTCTCAACCTCTTCGTCATCAACGCCATTGCGCCGACGGTGCCGACGAAGGACGTGTTGTGGGGCGCCCTGCCCTATGTGCTGGTGATGTTCCTGGCGATCCTCATTCTCTGCATCTTCCCGGGCATTGCCACCTGGCTGCCCAATCACATGATGGGAGCGGTCTGATGAACACCACCTCCTTCTTGGGTGACATGCTGCAGACGATCACCGATCGCGGTAAGCGGCTCTTGTTTTCCAACCCGAAGGTCAACACCTCCGATCCGCTGAAGGTGATGGAGCAGCTGTGCGAGGCGCTGCTCTCCAGCCGGGGGGAAGCCTCCGGCATGGCGTTGGCACGCGATATACTGGTCAACTGGCAGATGCTGGAGGCAGGCCAGAAGCGCGACTTCCTGCATCTGCTCGTCACGCGTTTCGGACCGGACACGGAGAGACTCGAAAAGGCCATTGGCGCCTATCAGACGGACCCCACCGCCAGGACGCTGCTGGAACTGCATGTGGCGGCAGAACCGCTGCGGCAGGAGTTGATCCGGCGTCTGAACCTTGCACCAAATGGCACGGCAGCGCTTGTGCGGATGCGGGAAACCCTGCTCGGCCTGAAGCGCGAAAGCCCGGATCTGGAGGCGCTGGATGCCGATTTCAGCCACCTTTTTGCCTCCTGGTTCAATCGCGGTTTTCTGATGCTGAAACAGATCAACTGGTCGACACCGGCGGACATTCTGGAAAAAATCATCCGTTACGAAGCGGTCCATCACATCGGCAGCTGGGAAGAATTGCGGATGCGGCTTGCCCCGGAGGACCGGCGCTGCTTTGCCTTTTTCCATCCGCAGCTCGCCGATGATCCGCTGATCTTCGTCGAGGTGGCGCTGACCCGCCACATGCCGGCCTCCATCAGCGAGGTTCTGACCGATGGCCGCGAGACCGTGCCCGCCGGTGAGGCGACCACCGCCGTCTTCTATTCAATCTCCAACTGCCAGGAGGGCCTGCGCGGCATCTCCTTCGGCAACTTCCTGATCAAGCAGGTGGTGGAAGACCTTCGGCGGGAGTTTCCCAAGCTCTCGACCTTCGTCACGCTTTCCCCGGTACCCGGTTTTGCCGCGTGGCTGTCGACCGAACGAAAGGCGGAAGCAAGCGACATCCTGACCCGCCAGGACCAGGACAGGCTCGCCATTCTCGACAGCGACGACTGGGCAGAGGATGTCGAGCGTGTCCAGGCCATCCAGCCGGTGCTCACCACCGCCGCGGCCTGGTACTTCCTGAAGGCCAGGGATCGCAACGGCCGCGTGCTCGATCCGGTCGCCCGTTTCCATCTCGGCAATGGCGCCCGGCTCGAACGGCTGAATTTTCTCGGGGACAGATCCCCCCGCGCGATGCGCCAGTCCTTTGGACTGATGGTCAACTATCTCTACAAACTCGACGATATCGAAGCGAACCACGAAGCCTTTGCCGCGCGCGGCGAAGTGGTTGCGGCGCCCTCGGTGCGCAAGTATGTACCGGCCGATCGCACCGTGCGCGCGCTCGTGCCGCTTGCCGGGTCGCCACATAACAGCCAACAGGACCGCCCGGTCCGAAACAACAACAGGGAGTTCCGTGCATGAGCAACCATCTTTTCGACGCGATCCGGAAAGGGGTTCAGCCAGAGGCGCCGTTCATCGAGACAAAGGCGGGGCAGACATGGTCCTACGGCGACATGCTGTCGCTGTCCGGGCGGCTCGCCAACACGCTCGTCGGCTTGGGCGTCACTCCCGGTGATCGCGTCGCCGTTCAGGTGGAGAAGAGCCCGGAGGCGCTGATGCTCTATCTCGCCTGCGTACGGGCGGGTGCGGTCTACCTGCCGCTCAACACGGCCTACACGCTTGCGGAACTCGACTATTTCATCGGTGATGCGGAACCGCGCCTCGTGGTCTCAAGCCCGAAATCCCGCGAAGGGCTGGAACCGATTGCGGCCACTCACGGTGCCCGCGTCGAAACTCTGGATGACAAGGGCGGCGGCTCGCTGATGGAGGCCGCGGCCGGTGCACCAACCGAATTCACCGATATCGCGCGCGGTCCGGATGATCTTGCGGCCATTCTCTACACCTCCGGAACGACAGGCCGTTCGAAAGGCGCCATGCTGACGCATGACAATCTCCTGTCGAACGCCCTCACCCTTCGCGAATACTGGCGCTTCACCAGCGCCGACCGGCTGATCCATGCTTTGCCGATCTTCCACACGCACGGCCTGTTCGTCGCCTCGAACGTGACGCTGATCTCCGGCGCTTCCATGTATTTCCTGCCGAAATTCGATGCGGAAGAAGCGCTTGACCTGATGGCTACCGCGACCGTCATGATGGGCGTGCCGACCTTCTATGTCCGCCTCGTCCAGTCGCCCCGTCTGACGCGCGAGGCAACGGCCAGGATGCGGCTGTTCATCTCCGGTTCGGCCCCGCTGCTGGCCGAGACCCATCGCCAGTTTGAAGCGATGACCGGCCAGGCCATTCTCGAACGTTACGGCATGACCGAAACCAACATGAACACCTCCAACCCCTACGACGGCGAGCGCATTGCCGGCACGGTTGGTTTTCCGCTTCCGGGTGTTTCGCTGCGCGTCACCGATCCCGAAAGCGGGGCAACCATCGTCGATGGTGACACCGGCATGATCGAGGTGAAGGGGCCCAATGTCTTCAAGGGTTACTGGCGCATGCCGGAGAAGACCAAGGCGGAATTCCGCGACGACGGTTTCTTCATTACCGGCGATCTCGGCAGGATCGACGAACGCGGGTACGTCCATATCGTCGGTCGTGGCAAGGACCTGGTGATCTCGGGGGGCTATAACGTCTATCCGAAGGAAGTCGAGACCGAGATCGACCAGATCGATGGCGTCGAGGAAAGCGCCGTGATCGGCGTGCCGCATCCCGATCTCGGTGAAGGGGTGACGGCCGTCGTGATCCGCAAGCCAGCTGCCGCGCTCGACGAAAAGGCGATCCTCTTGCACCTGGAGCCACGGCTTGCCCGCTACAAGCAGCCGAAGCGTATCCTGTTTCTCGATGAGCTTCCCCGCAACACCATGGGCAAGGTACAGAAAAACATCCTGCGCCAGACCTATGCGGACCTCTACCGATCATAAGGCCGAACCGCGATCGCCGTTCCCCCCGCGGTCTCCGGTGCTGCGGCGGGAACTTCATTGCGCGGTTGACGACGATGGCGGTCAGCCGAAGCTGCACGGATCGGCGGGTGGAACGCCCCGCCGATCTCTCTTCAATTCTTACGTTTCAGGCCGTCGGCACTGTACCGCCGTCAATCGTGACCTCCGTGCCGGTGATCGATGCGGCGCGATCGGACGCAAGAAACGCAATCAGGTTTGCGACCTCTTCCGGTTTTGCGGGACGGCCGAGCGGAATGCCGCCCAGTGCATCCATGATCATCCGTTTGCCGCCCTCAAGATCGGTCCCTGCCTGCTTCGCAAGACGTTCGGCAAGATGGACCGAGGCCTCCGTTTCGATCCAGCCCGGCGACACCCGGACAACCCGAACGCCCTTGGGCGAAACCTCTTTCGACAGTGCCTTGCTGTAGGTGGACAGAGCGGCCTTGGCGGCCGCATAGGCCGTCGTCGATTCCGGTAAGGGCAGGACGTGTTGGATCGATGTCACATGCACGACCACGCCGCTTGCCTGCTTCACCATATCGGGGACCAGGAGGCGATCCAGTCGTACGGCAGGAAAAAGATTAATTGCCAGTTCCTTTTGCCATTCCTGCTCCGTCAGGGCCGCGAATCCGCCGCCCGGGGCGGACGAACCGCCCAGCATGTGAACGATGATGTCGACACCGCCAAGACGTTGACGCGTCACCTCTGCGACGGTCGCGCATCCTGCCTCAGTGCTGAGATCCGCTTCGACGAACAGGTCGTCCGGCAAGTCTTCCGGGCGCCCGCGGGCAGTCGTCAGCACATGTGCGCCCATCTGCCGGAACAGGTTGACGGTGGCAGCCCCGGTTCCCTTGGTTCCGGCCGTGATGAGGGCGCGTTTGCCTTCAAGATTGAGAAAACTTGCCATTAGTGGATCTCCAGCTTGACGATCTTGTCGTCCTTGACGGTAAAGCTGTGGGTTAGCGTGATCGGGCTGCCGGGAAAGGTGCCACGAATATTGGCGCGGACATGCACGACATCACCGTCCCTAACCGCATCAAGCGGCTCTGCGATGTACTGCGTGGCCTCTTTCGCTGCGGTCCACCAGCGGCGGATCACAGCCTCTCCCTCATGCCGCGCGTTTTCATCCTCGACCACGGCATCCGCCGCAAAAGTGTTCAAAAGGGCGTCCGCGTCTCCGCGACCGTCGGCGTCAAAATAAAGAGCAATGATAGCGGGCAGGTCCATGTTCGTCTCCGAAGCTTGCGTGTGCTCCAGGACAGATAAGGCTGGACGTCTATCGCGATAAGTAGGATAAAGCCGGACGCAATGATGACTGAAACGGGACAATGGAACAGGCAAACCTGAAAGAGCTGGAAGCGGTGATTGCCATCGCCCGCCGGGGAACCTTTCGCGCGGCAGCAATCGAGCTTGGCATGTCGACCACAGCACTCAGCCATACGATTGCCAGGCTTGAGGCCAGTCTCGGTGTGCGCATCTTCAACAGAACCACCCGCAGCGTCTCGCTGACCGATGCCGGCAAGCTCTTCGTCGAACAGATCGCGCCTTCGCTGCAGGATATCTACGCGGCGCTCGAAGCGGTGAGCTCCCACCGGGAGACCCCGTCCGGGACCATAAGGATCAATGCGGCCCCCTTCGCCGCCCGCGCCATCATTACGCCGCTCGTGCTCGAGTTCCTGCAGCGGTACCCGGACATGCATGTCGATATCGTCACCGAGGGCAGGATGGTCGATATCGTCAGAGATGGCTTCGATCTCGGCGTGCGGGTTGCGAGCCTCGTTCCGAGCGACATGATTGCCGTTTCGCTCGGCCGGCCGCAACGGCATGCCGTCGTCGCCTCAGCCGATTACATCGCGCGCTACGGTATGCCTTTGGTTCCTCCTGATCTTCTCAATCACCGATGTATCCGCGTCCGCCTGCCCGACGGTTCGCTGTTTCGGTGGCGGTTCGAGAAAGACGGCGAAACCGTGCACGTCGATGTCCGGGGCCAGATCACGCTTGATGAGGCGAGCCTTGTCAGAACCGCCCTGATCAAGGGCACCGGCATCGGATATATTTTTGAACAGGAAGTCCTGACCGATATCGAATCCGGGCGCCTCGTTCGCGTGCTGGAAGCGTGGACACCACCCTATCCAGGACTGTGCCTCTATTATCCCGGCCGTCGAAACCTCTCGGCCGGGATGAAAGCATTCCTGGCGCTGGCACGCGAGTTTTCCAGGCGCTGAGAGGATCAGCCGCATTGTGTGACCAAGGCCAACGCGCGTTCGGCGAGAGCGGCCGCAGAATGGAATGTTGCGTGCGGCAGCTCAATGCCGACCATGCAGCAGGCATGACCTCAGCCGCCGCCGCCCATCGTGACGGACATGAACGAACGAAAGGTGGTGGCAGCCGGCGGAATGGGACTCTTGCGCGCCCATGCCAATCCGACATCCATACTCGGGATCGGCTCAACGAGCCTTCGCAATTCGATCCTTTGGCCATCGAGAGACCAGGGCCGGTACACCATGTCAGACAGGATAGTCACCCCGACCCCTGCAGCCACCAGTGAGCGGACAGCTTCGACCGAACTTGTCGTCAGGACGACCTGCGGCGCAAGGCCTGTCGTTTCCCAATAACGACCAGCAGTGTTGCTCGCCTCGTCAACCGTCAGCATCACGTAGTCTTCTTTTGCGACATCGGAAAGACTGATCTCGCTGCGAGACAGCAAGGGATGATCCGCCGCCAGCCACAAACGGCGGCTGGAGCGCAACAGAAGTTCATGATCCAGTTCGTCCCGGTTTTCCAGGTTGGAGATCAGCATCAGCGCGATATCGACGTCGCCCCGCGCCAATTTCTTCTCAAGCAAAGGCCGCGACAGTTCCTCGATCTCGACCGAGATCTGCGGGTAGGTTTTCAGAAAACGCGAGTAATATTTCGACATGAAGTAGCCGATGACCGTGTAAGTCATGCCTATCCGAACTTTGCCGGAAAACTCGGTCCGGTCGCGCAGCGGACTTCGCACCGCGGCGGCAACGGCACCGTTGATCGCCCGCGCACGCTCCAAAAAGCGCGAACCCTCCATTGTCAGTCGTACGCCGGAATGGGTCCTCTCAAACAGCTTAACACCCAGTTCAATCTCAAGGGATTTGATCGCAGCGGTGACAGCTGATTGAGAGATATTGAGATTAATAGCTGCATGACTTACCTGACCGCTCTCGGCGGTTGCAATAAAATAATCCATTTGTTTCAATGTTATACTCAATTTTTGACCCCTTTTTCGAATTATCTGTTTTTTCGATATTACATTCTAAAAACTACTATTTCACAAGTTCAGCAAGCTGCGCAAAGATTTGTGCAACGCCGCAAAGACGGCAGCATAAAGAGGGGTTCATATACGATGACTGTCACACTCAACTGTGACATGGGGGAGAGCTTTGGCCTTTACAGGCTGGGCGACGACGCCGGGATGATGCCGCTGATTGATGCGGCGAATGTCGCCTGCGGTTTCCATGCCTCCGATCCGGATCATATGCGCAAGACCGTAGTCAGCGCAAAAACGCATGGCGTGAAGGTTGGCGCACATCCGTCACTTCCCGACCTGCAAGGTTTCGGCCGCCGCGAAATGAAGATGAGCCGCCAGGAGATTGCCAACTCGGTTATCTACCAGGTCGGTGCATTGGTCGGCTTTCTCAAAGCCGAAGGCATGCACCTCAATCACATCAAGCCACATGGCAGCCTTTACGGCATGGCGGCGCGTCAGGAAGAAGTAGCACATGCGATCTGCGACGCCGCCGAAATATTCGGTGTTCCGCTGTTCGGCATGACCGGTACGCTGCATGAAACCGTCTATCAGCAACGTGGCATACCGTTCACTGCGGAATTCTACTGCGATCTGGATTATGCGCCGGGTGGCGCCTTGATTGTGACCCGCGAACACGATGCGATGGACCCCGATGTGATGGCGCAGCGTTGCGTGCGAGCCTTGACGGACGGCAAGGGGACGGCGGCTGACGGCAGCTTCTTCCCTGTCCGCTGTGAGACGATCTGCGTGCATTCGGATACGCCCAATGCAATTGATATCGCCAAGGCTGTTCGCAGCGCGATCGCCCCCTGGCACTGACATCAGCAACCGCCCAAGAGGCGATTCTCAAGAGTGCTCCATTTTTCACGACGTGATCCGGAGATCGATATGACGCAAATTCTCTCTCCCCTGCCCGGCACCTTCTATCGCAGCGCCTCGCCCGGGACACCACCTTTCAAGAACGATGGCGACGATGTTGCAGTTGGCGACGTCATCGGCCTGATCGAGGTGATGAAGTCCTTCCATGAGGTGAAGGCTGATGCTGTAGGAAAGAGCATCCGCTTTCTTGTCGATAACGAAGACCCGGTGATGGCCGGCGCGCCGTTGGCGGAAATCGGCTGATGCTGAAGAAGCTTCTCGTTGCCAATCGTGGCGAGATCGCCGTTCGCATCATCCGCGCGGCGCAGGATCTCGGGATCGCCACCGTTGCTGTTTATTCGACAGCTGACGAACACGCCCTGCATGTCCGTCTCGCGGACGAGGCCGTGAATATCGGTCCGCCGGCTGCCAAGAAATCCTATCTGAACATCGAGGCAATTATTGCCGCCGCTCACGACACGGGGTGTGACAGTATTCATCCGGGGTATGGTTTCCTGGCGGAGAACGCGATGTTTTCCGATGCGGTCAAGGCCGCTGGCCTCACTTTTGTTGGCCCCTCCGGCGATGCGATCCGGTTGATGGGTGACAAGGTTTCCGCCCGCATAGCAGCTGCGAAGGCGGGGTTGCCTGTGGTTCCCGGCTCGACAGGGCGCTTGGACAGTATCGAAGCCGCCCGTCAGACCCTGACGCAGACCGGTTTTCCCGTGATGATCAAGGCTGCGGCAGGCGGCGGGGGTCGCGGCATTCGCATTGCAAACGCAATTGGTGAATTCGAGCAGGCTTTCCCGCAGGCGGCAGCCGAGGCGCTCGCCGCTTTCGGCGACGGCGGTCTCTATATGGAAAAAGTCATCGGCCGAGCGCGGCATATCGAGGTGCAGGTGCTCGCCGATGGCAAGGAGGCCATCCACTGCTACGAGCGGGAATGCTCACTGCAGCGTCGCCGCCAGAAGGTTTGGGAGGAAGCGCCATCACGCGCGCTGTCATCTGAACTTCGCGAGGAACTCTGCGCTTCGGCCGTGGCTCTTGCCAAGGAGGTGGGCTATTCTGGTGCCGGAACGGTCGAATATCTCTACGATGACGACGCGGACCGCTTCTATTTCATCGAGATGAACACCCGGATTCAGGTGGAACATCCCGTCACGGAGGCCATCACTGGTATCGATCTCGTCGCTGAAATGCTGAGGATCGCCGGCGGCGAGCCGTTGAGGCTCAAGCAGAGCGACGTTACCGTCAAGGGTCATGCCATCGAGGTTCGGCTGAATGCCGAGGACCCTTCGAAGGACTTTGCGCCCTTCCCAGGCACGATCGGTGACCTGCACATTCCGGGAGGACCCGGCGTGCGGTTCGATGCCATGCTCTACAGCGGATATCAGATACCGCCCTTTTACGATTCCATGCTCGCTAAGCTGATCATTCACGCAGAAACGCGCGAGGCCGCGATGACGCGGCTGAAACGGGCACTGCGCGAACTCGAAATCGGCAACGTGAAGACCACGAAACCGCTGTTCATCGCACTTGCCTCCGATCCGTCGGTGCAGGCCGGAGACGTGCACACCCGCTGGCTGGAAAGCTGGCTCAATGACAACGCGACAGCGCTTGCTGGCTGACAAGGAGGTTTGATGTCGATACGCTACAATTTCGGCGGTGACGAACATATCTTCGGCGAGGTTTCCGAAGAGATGTCGCTTGCCTCCTTCTTCACCGGCCTCTCGATGATCAACGCCGTACGGGCCGCGGGCATTCGCGGCGTGACCGAGACCTGCCCCGCCAATGCCAGCTTCCAGATCCGTTTCGACCCGGATGTGATAGCGCCGGAGGACCTACTGAAAGAACTGCAATCGATGGAGGCCGCCGCTTCCACCTCGGACGCAACGTTGAAGACGCGTATCATCGAACTGCCCGTCTATTTTCAGGACCCCTGGACGCACGAAACGGAAATGCGATTTCGCGAACGCCATCAGGATCCGAACGCAACCGATCTGGAATATTCTGCGCGGATCAACGGTTACGCGACGATCGACGAGTTCATCGCCGCCTATTCCGGCCAGCCCTGGTTCGTCTCGATGGTGGGTTTCGTCGCCGGCCTACCCTGGCTCTATCAGATGGTCGAACGCAAGAAGCAGATCGAAGCGCCGAAATATCTGCGCCCGCGCACCGACACGCCGAAGCTCACGATCGGCCATGGCGGATGTTTCGCAGCCATCTATTCGGTGCGCGGTGCAGGTGGTTACCAGATGTATGGCGTAACACCTGCTCCGATCTATGACCCCACCCGCACCGTGCGGTATCTGACTGACGACATGGCTCTGTTCAAACCGGGCGATATCGTCAAGTTCAAGTCGATCACCCGCGACGAATATGATGCAACCTTGGACGAGATCGAAGGCAACCGTTGGCAGCCGACGGTGTGCGATTGCTCCTTCAGCCTCAGCGAATTCAACCGCGATATCTACGGCACCAATGCGAAACTGATGGAGCTTCTCAATGGCCGTTAAGGTAATTTCTCCCGGTCTCGCCACATCGGTCCAGGACCTTGGTCGCCCGGGCTACTATCACGTCGGCATCCCGGAAGGCGGCGGCATGGACCGTTTCGCAACGCGCATAGCCAATCTTCTCGTCGGCAACGAACCGGGCGCCGCCGTGTTGGAAGCAACCTTCCTCGGCCCGGAGCTGGAATTCACCGCGCCGGCAATCGTCGCAGTCACCGGGGCCGAGCTACCGCCCAAGGTGAATGGCGAAGAACATCCGACCTGGCAAAGCTTCGCGGTCAAGTCCGGGGACCGGCTGTCCTTCGGTTATCTGAAATCGGGCGCGCGCGCCTATATTGCGATTTCCGGCGGTATCGACGTGCCTGCCGTTCTCGGTTCACGATCGACCTACGTTCTCGGTGCGCTTGGCGGCTTTGAGGGCCGTGTCCTAAAGGCTGGGGATGAAATTCCAGTCGGCTCCGGCTCTGGAACGGTCGGACGCACGCTTCCCACGGCGCTGCGCGCAACATCCACAGGTCCGATTGAGCTTCGGATGTTGCCCGGCATCTACTGGCACCGGATCACGGAAGCGGCCGGCAAACGCTTCTTCGAGGACACTTGGAAGGTCGCACCGGAAGCAGACCGAATCGGCTATCGCTTCCGGGGCGGCACAGCACTGGAGTTCGTGTCACGCGAGCAGCCGTTTGGCGCCGGTTCAGACCCGTCCAACATCGTCGATGCCTGCTACCCGTATGGCTCAGTGCAGGTACCGAGCGGCACGGAGCCGATCGTTCTGCATCGCGACGCGGTATCCGGCGGCGGTTACATGATGCTGGGCGTGGTTATCTCAGCCGATATGGACCGGATCGCGCAGCTACAGCCACATACGCCGGCCAAATTCGTGCCGGTCACGCTTGAAGAAGCGCTGACGGCAAGAGCGGAACGCAAGTCCGTGCTGGCCAAAGCGGAGGAATTCCTAGCCACCTGAATGGTGGTCGGGAGTGAATGAAGGGCTTCTGGAAGAGGAAACAGAAGCCGGGAGGGGTATGGTTGGCACTGCCGGCCCCCCGTCGCGCCTGGTGATGAGAGCGGGCGCGCGCAACGACAAGACGACGCCGGCAAACGGCGGAATTTGTGTTCGAGCGATCCGCAGAGATCGCCGGAACCGACAGGGGAACATTGCGATCGTTCTTATCGGCCGTCACACGGTCCGATGTCGCGTGCCCCTTGCCATCGGCCAAATAAGGAAAAGGGGTCCATGGGTCATCTCAGCGCGGAATATGTTTCTGTGGCCTTTGCCGGGCTCAAGGCTTTGTCATCTGTCACGCTTCGCATTCAGTCCGGTCATATCAGCGGACTGATCGGGCCGAACGGTGCCGGCAAGACAACGCTCGTCAATGTGCTCACCGGTTTCCAGATACCGACGGAAGGCACCGTCATTTTGAACGGACAGCCACTTGGCAGGTTGAAGCCGCACGAGGTACGCAGGCGTGGCATTGCACGCACTTTCCAGAGTGGCAGATTGTTCCGCGACCTGCCCGTCATAGACAATCTAGAGGTCACTGGCGTCGGCCTCGGCATGAGCCGCCGCACCGCTGTGGCAGAGGCCGAAGCGATGCTGGACTGGATAGGCATCTCCGCGCTCAGCAGCCGCATAGCCGGAACACTGCCCTATACAGACGAGCGCCGCGTCGCTATCGGTCGCGCACTGATGGGCCGCCCCGCCTACATACTTCTTGACGAACCGGCAGCCGGCATGAGCGCTGCCGAAGCCACCGAGCTTTCCAACCTCGTCCGGCGCATTGCCCGCGACCTCGGCTGCGGCGTGCTGATCATCGAACACAACGTCGGTCTCGTACTCGGCCTCTGCGACCATATCGTCGTGCTCGATTCCGGCGCGGTGATCGAGGAGGGTGTGCCCGCCGACATCCGCAAGAGTGAAAAGGTGCGGCATGCCTATATGGGCACCGCCGCAGAAACGTCCCTGCCGGCTGAGGAGGTGATGCTGTGAGCCTCCTCGTCCTGAACAATCTCGAAATCCGCTATGGTCGCCTGACCGCGGTGCGCGGTGTCTCGCTGTCCATCCGGGACGGAGATACCGTCTTTATTACCGGACCGAACGGCGCGGGAAAATCATCCCTGCTGCGAGCGATTGCCGGCGCGACGCCAGCATCTGCCGGCACCGTTGAGTTCGATGGTTACAATATCACCGGCCGTGCACCCGAGGATATCGCCCGCCTCGGGTTTTCGATGGTCCCGGAAGGCCGCGACGTCTTCGGTTCGCTGACAATTGAGGAAAACCTCATGGTTGGCAGGGGAATGGCAAAGAAAGACCGGGACTGGAGAACCAAGGCCATCGAGGATCTGGACGCGGTCTACCAGACTTTCCCGATTCTGAAGGATCGCCGCAACAGTCAGGCCGGGCTTCTTTCTGGGGGACAGCAGCAAATGCTGGTCATCGGGCGCGCGCTGATGACCAATCCGCGACTGATCGCCATCGACGAACCGTCACTCGGCCTGGCGCCTAACATCACAGACCAGGTTTATGAACGCCTGATTGGACTTCAGGCGCAGCGTGCGCTCACCCTGCTGATCGTCGAACAAAGTGCCACCCGCGCCGATCTGGTTGGAGGACGCATGCTGTTGATGCGGGGCGGCCAGATCGTTCTCGACGGCAATGCGCGCGAACTCGGCAACGGTGCGGCCATCCAGGCGGCCTATTTCGGATACGAGGATCATTGAGATGCTTCAAATCGTCTTCGACTCTCTCTCCCTTGGCTCGCTCTATGCGCTTGGCGCGCTTGGCATTGCGCTGATCTTCGGAGTGATGCGTCTCGTCAACTTTGCCCATGGCGACGTGATCGCCTTCTGCGTCTTTGCACTGTTGTGGCCTTCCACCGATGCCATGGCGATTGTCTTTGCAGGGCAACTGCCCTGGTATCTGCTGATCCCGCTGGTCCTCAGCGTCGGGGCTGCCCTTTCGGTTCTGTGTGAAATCGTCGTCTTCCGCCGTTTCCGGCGCGCCAATCCCGCAACAATGATGATCGCCTCCTTCGCGCTCGGCTTCGTCATCCGCTATTTTCTGCTGATGCTCTTCACGAGCCGGCCGAAGTCGATCTCCCTTCTGCCAATGTTATCCCAACCGGTGGAGATATTCGGTGCACGCCTTCCGCTTCTCCAGATCATCACGATCATTGTTACCGTCCTGATCCTGCTCGGCCTGACATTTTTCCTCCGTCAAACACGGTTCGGCTTGGAAATGCGGGCGGCGGCGGAAAACTTCTCGATGGCGCGCATGCTGGGGGTACGGGCGAACCGGGTTATCATGGGGGCATTTGCCCTATCGGGTGCACTGGCCGGTGCGATCTCGCTGATCTTCGTCAGCCAAACGGGCACCGCGGACATCCAGATGGGTTCCTCAATCATGCTGATGGCCTTCATTGCGACCGTGATCGGGGGTCTCGGCAGTCTCTCCGGTGCTGTACTGGCAGGTTTTGCTCTGGGGGCGGCCTCTGTCGTCATGCAGGTCATCCTACCTGTCGATGCCCGGCCTTTTCGCGACGCCTTTGTTTATGGCGCCGTCATCCTCGTTCTCCTCTTCCGTCCGCAAGGGCTGATTGCCGCGCGCGGCACGCAGGAAAGGGTCTGACCTCATGACCGACACCAGCATCTCGCCGTTTCCCGTCGAACTCACGAATCCAAAGAAGCCGGCCCGGTTCGCACTGGCCCGTCGCACGATCATTACGCCCATCTTTCTGTCACTGCTCATTCTGGCGGTTGCAACTCTTGCGATCATGACCGGTTCGCGCCCTTTCAACCAGGCGATGATCGACATCCTCGTACGGGTCACGCTTGTCGTCGGCCTCTACATCTTTATCGGCAATTCCGGTGTCCTTAGCTTCGGGCATATCGGCTTTACCTGCCTCGGCGCCTATGCCGCTGCGTGGCTCACCATCAATCCGCTGATGAAGAAGACCTCCCTTCCCGGCCTGCCGAACTTCATTTTGCAGGCTCGCCTGCCGTATTGGGAGGCTGCGCCTATCGCTGCCATTTTCGCTGGGGTCATCGCGCTGATCCTTGGACGGATCTTGATGCGGCTTTCGGGGATCGCCGCATCCATCGCAACCTTCGCGGTACTGGCCATGATCAACACGATCTATTCCAACTGGGAAAGCGTGACAGGCGCAACGTCCTCCGTCGTCGGCATCCCGATCGTCCGCAATATCTGGCCCTATGTCGGCGCCGCTATCATCGCCATCTTTATCGCTTGGGGACACGCGATTTCCCGCTCCGGCCTGGCACTGCGTGCCGCTCGCGACGAACCCACGGCGGCGGCGGCTTCGGGCGTCGATATTCCAAAGGAGCGACTGGTTGCCTTCACCATCTCCGGTATCGTGATGGGCCTCGGCGGCGCGGCCATGGCCCACTCGATCGGTGTCGTCACTCCGGACAATTTCTATCTGGGGCTCACCTTCATCACCCTTTCGATGCTGGTCGTCGGCGGCATGAGCAGCCTATCGGGCGCTGTCCTCGGTGTGCTGCTTCTGTCGGCCCTGATCCAGGGTCTGCGGTGGCTCGAAGCGGGCGTAGTGCTTGGTGAGACCACTTTCGCACTTCCCAAGGGCCTCCAGGAAATCGCCCTCGGCGGCCTGATGATCGTGATCCTCGCGCTTCGTCCGGCTGGCCTGATCGGCAATCGCGAGATCACCTTCGCGCGCTTCAAAGGCAAGGCATAAACCGGCGGAGAGGAAAACCGCCCAACATAAAAGGAGAACTGCAATGGCATTCAGGGGTAGAATACTCGCAGGGATGATGGCCGCTGTTCTGGTCGCATTCCCGGCTCTTGCGTACGATGACAAGATTGTCGTCGGCTTTGCTACCGCCGCATCGGGCTTCATGGAAGCCTATGACAAGCCCGCCCAAGACGCGGCGATGATCCGCATCAACGAGATCAACGCAGCAGGCGGTCTGCTCGGCAAGAAGATCGAAGTCGTCAGTGCCGACACCAAATCCGACCGCGCCGAAGGCGCCAAGGCCGGATTGTCCGTCATTGATCAGGGCGCCGACCTAGTCGTGGTCTCCTGCGACTATGACTTCGGGGCGCCGGCTGCCCTTGCCGCGGAAGATGCGGGCCTCATCTCCTTCTTCCTATGCGCCGAATCCGTCAAAGCCGGCATTCAGGGCGTGGGGCCGCACAGCTTTTCGGCCTCGGTGCTGGCTGCCGTCCAGGGTGCCACCATGGCCGAATGGGCATACAAGGAGAAGAAGGCCAAGACCTTTTATCGTCTGCTCGACACCTGGACCGAGTATAATAAAGGCATCTGCGATGGCTTCGACTGGATGATGCCGAAGCTGGAAGCACAGGGCGCTAAGCTCGTCGGACAGGACACATTCAAGAACGACGATGCGTCCATCGCCGCGCAGATCACCCGCATCAAGTCCCTGCCGCAGGAACCGGATGCGATCATGCTCTGCACGATGATGCCGGGTGCCGTCTCGGCCATCAAGCAGATCCGCGCCGCCGGCATCAACGCGATGATCCTCAATGGTTCGGGCGTCGATGGCAGCTACTGGCTGTCGGCTGTTCCGGACCTGTCGAACTTCTACGTTCCGGTCCAGGGCTCGATCTATGGCGACGACCCGAACCCGGATGTTCAGAAATTCAACGCTGCCTACAAGAAGGCAACCGGCACCGATCCGTCGAGCCAGTACGTCTATCCCGGCTACTCGATGATCGACGTCTGGGCCAAGGCCGTCGAACGCGCCAAAACGACGGATGCCGACGAGGTTGTTGCCGAACTGGAAAAGATGAAGGACGAGCCGACGCTCTTCGGACCGCGCACCTTCACCGCCGAACTGCACCACCAGAACAAGGCCCGCTACCTGATCGTCGATGTCGAGAAGGGCAAACCGGGCGTCGTCGGCTCCTGGACGATTTCCGAACCAGTGCCGATGAGCGCGCTCGTTAAGTAAGCCCATCGCATGCGGTGCCATCCGCTTGCCCACAGCCGATGGTGCAAAGAAGAACCCGGCGGACGATCGATGCTCGCCGGGTTTTCGTCGCCGCGTGACGTGTCTTCTGCCAGACGGCGGCGCGACATGTGCGTGCCTCAGCCGTTGTGACTGTCGATGATCCGCCGCATCAGTGCCGAGACGTCACGGGCATTGGGCGGGTCGGAATGAATGCAGACGGTACCAAAGGTGACCGGCAGAACGGAGCCATCTGTCGCCACGATCTCACCCTTCAGCGCCCGGCGCATCCTTTCCTCGATGGCGGACAAGTCGATTTCGGAGTGCATACGGGGGATGATCAGGCTACCATCCGGCGCGTAGGACAGGTCGGGGAAATATTCGCCGATGAACGGCACACCGATCTCGGCGGCAGCCGTTTCGTGCGGCGTGCCGGCCATGCCGAGCAACGGCACCTCGAAAGGCTTGACTGCGCGGGCGATGGCGCGGGCGGTTTCAATATTGCGCGCCGCCATGCCATAAACGATTCCATGTGGTTTGACATGCGACAGGGCGTCCCCTTCGGCAATCAGCATGCCAGTAAGGGCTCCGATCTGGTAGATGAAAGCCGCCGTCAATTCTTCCGGCTGCAGCTTCATTTCGCGTCGCCCGAACCCTTCCTTGTCTGGAAGCGACGGATGCGCGCCGACCTTTACACCGTGCGACAACGCAAGCCGCACTGTCTTCAGCATGGTCCAGGGATCGGATGCGTGGAAGCCGCACGCGATGTTCGCCAAATGGATATTCGGCATGATGGCGGCATCATCGCCAAACTCCCAGTGGCCATAGCTTTCGCCCATGTCGCAGTTGAGCGTCACTGGGGTGCCGTATTGAGACGTACCACCTGCTTCAACCATTTTGATGTTTCCTCTCCGTGTTAGCCGGTCGATCTGGTTCTGAACCTTGTGTTTCGCCACCTTCAGCTCACGGTGTCGTCCAGACATCCGAACGCGATAATCCTGTGTTCTGGCTGCGCCCGCCGATCGTGGAACAGCCGTAGATGATGCGGCGGCGTCAACGGCAGGCGCGGCGTAACAACCTGGCGTTGGCGTCGCTTGAGCGTTTAGCCAAGTCCGCGAGCGATGAACGACCCGTTGTCTGCCTTCCCTCCTGCCCCTGCCCCTTCGAATGCTGCCGCTTGGCAATCATTCTGTGGCAACACCTGGGCCCTGTGAAATAGTCGTTTTTGGAATAGATTATCGAAAAAACAGATATCTTTCGGCGCCATAAGGCTCAGTTGGGCGTCTGTTTGTTCGGCAGCAGGCCATTCCGCGCTCCCGTTACGTGCCGACCCGAAGTGCTCCGCTGCACTCCCGCAATCCTATCGCCCATCTTTTAGATGCCGCTCCCATCTGGTTCTGACCTTTAATTTCGTCTCCGGCCCACATCGGAGGATTGACAGCGCGTCCAACGTGGATACTCTATAGTTAAGAACTATAATTCATAATTGTGGAACAATCTAACTGGGAGACTTCATCATGCGCCTGAAACTCGCTTTCCTCGCCGCCACCGTGCTGATCTCGGGACCGTGCCTTTCCCTTGCCGCCGAACGTGGCGGCGTGGTCAATGTTGCCACGATCGGTGAACCACCGACGTTGGATCCAATGGCATCCACCGCCGATCTCGTCGGCATCGTCACCCAGCATATTTTCGAAACCCTCTACACCTTCGACAAAAGCTGGAAGGTGACTCCGCTGCTCGCAGAAAGCCTTCCCGAGATGAGCGCCGACGGGAAGACCTATACGATCAAGCTGCGCAGCGGCATTACCTTCCACGACGGTTCCGAGATGCACGCGGACGACGTCGTCGCCTCCCTCGGCCGCTGGATGAAGATCGCCTCGCGCGGCAAGCAGGCGGCCTCCTTCATCGACAAGGTCACCGCTACCGATCCGCAAACGGTGACGATCACGCTCAAGCAGCCCTATGCACCGCTTCTGTCTCTGCTTGCCTTCAACAATTCGGCCGCCGTCATTCTGCCGGCAGAAAATCAGGCCGATACGATGAGCGCGGTGATCGGAACCGGCCCCTACATGCTGAAGGAGCGCAAGCCGGACCAGTATATCCAGTTGGTGCGCTTCGACGGCTACAAGTCCCGCTCGGGAGAATCGGACGGCTATGGCGGCGCCCGCCATCAGTATCTTGATGAAATTCGTTTCGTTCCCGTTCCCGATCCGAACACCCGCGTGGAAGCAGCGATCTCGGGGCAGTACGCCTATGTGGATTCGATCCCGGTCGAAGCCTATGACCGGGTCAAGTCCTCCAGCGCGTCCAAGCCGATCATGCTGAAGCCTTTCGGCTTCCCGGTCTTCGTCTTCAACACCAAGGAAGGCCTGTCTTCCAATCTTGCCGTGCGCAAGGCGGTTGAAAAGGCGTTGAACACCGAAGACATGCTGGCGGCAGCCTTCGGCGCCAAGGAGTTCTACGAGGCCGACGGCGCCTTCTACCCGAAGTCCTACGTCTGGCATACGGAGATCGGTACCGAGGGCAATTACAATCTCGGCGATCCCGAAGGCGCGGCCAAGGACCTGAAGGCCGCCGGATACGACGGCAAGCCGCTGCGTATCCTCACCAGCCGCCAGTACGAGTTCCACTACAAGATGGCGCAGGTGGCCGCCGAGTATCTGAAGCTCGCCGGCTTTACGGTCGATCTGCAGGTGGTGGACTGGGCGACGCTGACGCAGCGCCGTGCCGACCCGAAGCTGTGGGACATCTACATCTCCCATAGCCCCTTCCTGCCCGAACCCGCCCTGATGGGGGCGCTGTCGACCAGTTCGCCGGGCTGGTGGGATACGCCGGCCCGCAAGGCAGCGGTCGACGCCTTCACCTCCGAGGCCGATCCCGACAAGCGTGTCGCACTGTGGCAGACGGTCCAGAAAACCATGTATGACGAACTGCCGCTCCTGAAAATCGGCAACTTCAACGCCGTGTCGGCCGTCTCCAACAAGCTCGAAGGTGTCGAGCCTGCTCCGTGGCCGTATTTCTGGAATGCGTCCGTCAAGCCCTGATCGGAACCCTGGGATGCCGATGTGAGTGTCGGCATCCCAGCCACTTCTGTAGAGACGAGGTCCGGAACCGAACTGAATGATCAGCTATATTCTCAAGCGCCTGGCCGGCATGGTCGTCGTCATGTTCCTGGTGGTGACGATCGTGTTCATCATCGTGCGCGTCACGCCCGGCGATCCGGCCGCCGTCATGCTGGGTCCGGATGCGACACCCCAGGATATCGTCGCGCTGCGCGCCCGCCTTGGCCTCGACCAGTCGATCCTCGTGCAATACGTCTTCTATATCGGACAATTGCTGAAGGGAGACCTCGGCCAGTCGATCTTCCTCAACGTCCCCGTCGGCCAGGCACTGATCGAGCGGGCAGAACCGACCTTTTTCCTCACCGTCTTCTCACTTCTGATCGCAGCCGTAATCGCGCTTCCGATCGGCATCTATGCCGCCTATCGCCGCGGCTCCTTCATCGACCAGGCCTCAACGACGATTGCGATGCTCGCCGCCAGCATTCCAAGCTTCTGGCTGGGTCTCATCCTGATGCAGATCTTCGCCGTCCGGCTGGGGCTGTTTCCGGTGTCGGGCTATGGCGGGCCGGATGCGAGCTTTTTGGACCGGATGTACCACCTGACGCTGCCAGCCGTGGCGCTCGGTCTCGTCTCCTCGGCGTTGATCCTGCGCTTTACCCGCGCCTCGATGCTCGACGTGTTCAGCGACGACTATATCCGCACCGCCCGCGCCAAGGGGCTGATCGAACGGCGGGTTGTCCTGAAGCACGCCCTGAAGAACGCCCTCATTCCGATCTTGACCGTGCTCGGCCTGACGGCAGCGGTGCTGATCGCCGGCGCTGTGGTCACCGAAACCGTGTTCGGCCTGCCCGGCATCGGCAGCCTGGTAGTCTCCGCGGTCCTGCGACGCGACTATCCCGTCATCCAGGGCGCACTGCTGGTGATTGCCGGGCTCTATGTGCTCATCAACTTCCTGATCGACATGCTCTACCTGCTCATCGACCCGAGGGTGCGCTACTGATGGCTGACATCACCACAACAGCCGGTCAGCCGGCCGGCCCAAGGGCCTTGTTCCTGCGCCGTTTCCTGAAGCGTAAGACGGTTGCCGTCGGACTGATCGTGCTGGCGATCTTCGTTCTCCTCGCCGTCCTTGCGCCGTGGATCGCACCCTACTCTCCCTCGAAGCTGTCGATCGTGAACCGTTTGAAGCCGCCGAGCACGCTCTACTGGTTCGGCACGGACGAGTTCGGCCGCGACATCTTCTCGCGAACCATCTATGCGGGGCGCCTGTCGCTCTTCGTCGGAGCCTCCGTCGTGTGCCTGTCGGCGGTCATCGGTGTGACGCTTGGGCTGCTCGCCGGTTTCTTCAAGCGGTTGGACACGCCGATTGCTCGGCTGATCGACGCCATGATGGCCTTTCCGGACATCCTGCTGGCGATTGCGCTGGTGGCAGCACTTGGCCCCTCTCTGGCCACGGTCGTCGTCGCCCTGTCCATCGTCTATGCGCCGCGGCTTGCCCGCATCGTGCGCGCATCGACGCTGGTGATCCGCGAACTGCCTTATGTGGAGGCGGCGCGCGCGCTTGGCATCTCCACCTTTCACATCATGATACGCCATGTGTTGCGCAATCTCGCCTCTCCCATTCTCGTCCAGGGAACCTTCTTATTTGCCAGCGCCATGCTGGCTGAGGCCGGACTCTCCTTTCTCGGGCTCGGCGTGAGTCCCGAGATCCCCACCTGGGGCACCATGATCGCCGCTGGCCGCCAGTATGTGGGTCAGGCGGACTGGATGACCTATTTCCCGGGATTTGCCATCGTTCTTTCGGTCCTGTGCCTGCAGATGGTGGGTGATGGACTGCGTGACATGCTCGACCCCAGACTTCGAAAGGACCTCTGACATGGCCTCCCAAATGGCCGACGGCACAGCGCTCAAGCCGCTCCTTCTCAAGAATATCAAGCCAATGGCCTTCGCCAAGCCGACCGCGGCAAGAACGACCGACATCCTCGTCGGTGCCGATGGCCGTATCGCCGCCATCGGCGACGGCCTGCCTCAACCGCCCGAAGCGACCGTGATTGACGGCGCCGGCGCCTACATCTCTCCTGGCTGGATCGACTTGCACGTCCACATCTGGCACGGCGGAACCGACATTTCCATTCGCCCCTCCGAATGCGGGGCGGAACGCGGCGTGACCACGCTTGTCGATGCCGGATCGGCAGGAGAAGCCAATTTCCATGGCTTTCGCGAATACATCATCGAGCCCTCACGCGAACGCATCAAGGCCTTCCTCAATCTCGGTTCGATCGGGCTTGTCGCCTGCAACCGGGTGCCGGAACTGCGCGACATCAAGGATATCGATCTCGACCGCATCCTGGAATGTTATGCCGAAAACAGCGAGCATATCGTCGGGCTGAAGGTGAGAGCCAGCCACGTGATCACCGGTTCCTGGGGTGTCACGCCGGTCAAGCTCGGCAAGAAGATTGCCAAGATCCTCAAGATCCCGATGATGGTGCATGTCGGCGAGCCGCCGGCCCTCTATGACGAGGTGCTGGAAATCCTCGGCCCCGGCGACATCGTCACACACTGCTTCAACGGCAAGGCCGGCTCCTCGATCATGGAGGACGAGGACCTGTTCAACCTGGCCGAACGTTGCGCCTCGGAAGGCATTCGCCTCGACATCGGCCATGGCGGCGCCTCCTTCTCCTTCAAGGTGGCGGAAGCGGCGATCGCGCGCGGCCTCCTGCCGTTCTCGATCTCGACCGACCTGCACGGCCATTCCATGAACTTCCCGGTCTGGGATTTAGCCACTACCATGTCGAAGCTGCTCAGCGTTGGAATGCCGTTCGAGAAGGTGGTGGAGGCCGTGACGCTTGCGCCCGCCTCGGCCATCAAGCTATCGATGGAGGATCGCCTCAGCGTCGGTGCCCGTGCCGACTTCACCATTTTCGATCTCGTCGATGCCGATATTGAAGCCACCGACAGCAATGGCGACGTCTCGCGCCTCACCCGGTTGTTCGAACCGCGTTATGCAGTGATCGGCGCCGAAGCCATCACCGCCTCACGCTACATTCCGCGCGCCCGCAAGCTGGTCCGTCATAGCCATGGCTATTCGTGGCGGTAACCGCGCGCGCTTCCGCATCAAGGAGTTGTCTTGACCCATACCCGCATTTCCAACCCCGATCCACAGCAGACGGCCTATGACCGGCTGGCTCAACTCGGGATCACGCTGCCGCCGCCACCGCCGCCAATCGCCAATTTCGTGACGCATGTGGTGGAAGGCGGCATGCTCTATCTGTCAGGACAGGGGCCGCTGGAGGAAAACGGCTATCTGCATGCCGGTAAGGTTGGGGGCGATGTCAGCGTCGAGCAAGCCTATCGCCATGCCCGGCTCGTCGGCATCAACCTCCTCGCGGTGATGCAGGATGCGCTGGGGGATCTCTCCCGCGTCAAGCAAGTGGTCAAACTCCTCGGCATGGTCAATGCCGTGCCGGATTTCCTTGATCACCCAAAGGTCATCAATGGCTGTTCGGACCTCTTCCTCGACGTGTTCGGCACGGCCGGGCGGCATGCCCGCTCGGCGGTCGGCTTTGGTTCACTCCCGGGCAATATCACCGTGGAAATCGAAGCGATCGTGGCGCTGAGGGATTGAGGACCATGTCAATGATTGCGCCAGCCCATCATCTTTTCGATCTTTGCTGCCGAGGCTTTGACGCTTTCGGCATAGGGGTTGTCCTTGCCGATGACCTTCTGCTCGGGCAGCACGATCGAGATGGTGGCAACGCAAGTGCCGGCATCGTTAACGATGGGAGAGGCAATACAGGCGACGGCGTAGTCGGATTCGGCGACCTGAACGGACAGTCGCTCCGCGAAGGCCTTGCCGGCGGCCTCGCACAGGGTCGCGGCATCGACTTCCGCCCGCCCCGTCGGCGAGATCCGGGCGCAGCGGCGGAAGAGTTCTCGTCGTTCGTCCGGGGCCATATGACCGACCAGCAGCCGCCCGGACGCCGTCCAGTTGAGCGGAACACGAGTTCCGACCCGCGAGGCGAACTGGAAATGGCTGGGGCCATCCGCCATCGCGAGCACCAGCATATGGTCTCCGTCGCGCCCGCACAGTTGCACCGTCTCGCCGACCTTCCGGCACAGGTCATGCATCTCCTGGGTGGCGACGCTCATGAAGTCCAGCGACCGGGCATAGGCAAGGCCATAGTGATAAAGCCGCGGCCCGAGCCAGATCGCGTTGTCCGCGTTGCGGGTCAGCATCTGCTTTTCGACCAGGTCCTCGATGATGACGTAGACGGTCGAGAGCGGCGCGCCGATCGCCTTGGCGATGGCATAGGCGCCGGCCGGCTCGCCCGTCTCATAAAGATGGTCAATGACCTGCAGTGCCCGGTCGATACCGCTGACGCGGCTGCGCCGGGCCACTTTTTCCCCATCCTCGCTCGGCAGGGTTTCGGAGCCGGAAACAGGGCTGACAGCTTGCGATGACACGACGACGAGGCTCCCCAGACAGTTTCCGGAAGCTATTATATTATTATGGTATAGGTGTCGATAGCTCTCGGCATGCTGCCAGATCAGGAGAAACAGAACCATGTCCAACGACCTTCGCGCGCGGCTCGGCCTTCGACCGGTGATCAATGTTTCCGGCACGATGACCAGTCTTGGCGCCTCCATCGTGGTGCCTGAAGCCATCGCGGCCATGGCGGAAATCCTGCCGCACTTCGTCGAGATCAACGATCTCCAGCGCAAGGCCAGCGCCGTGATCTCCCGCCTCACGGGCGGCGAGGCGGGCTTTGTGACCGCATCCTGCTCCGCCGGCATCAGTCTGGCCGTGGCCGGCGCCATCACCGGACCGGATCTGCTCGCCATCGAGCGGCTGCCGGATGTCGCGACGGAGAAGAACGAAGTGCTGGTGCAGATGGGTCATGTGGTAAGCTACGGCGCCCCCGTCGACCAGTCGATCCGGCTGGCGGGTGGCAAGGTGGTGATGATCGGCCAAGCAACCTCGACCCATCGCTACCACATGGAAAACGCCATCACCGAGCGCACGGCAGCCGCCGTCTATGTCGTTTCCCATCATGTCGTCGATTACGGACTTTTGCATCTGTCCGAATTCGTGGAAATCGCTCACGCCCGGGGTATTCCAGTCATTGTCGATGCGGCGTCGGAATACGACCTTCGCAAATTCCTGGCGACCGGCGCTGACATGGCGCTCTATTCCGGTCACAAGTTTTTGGGTGGCCCGACCAGCGGAATTGTTGCCGGCCGGAAGGACCTCGTGCGCAATGCCTTCCTGCAGAACATGGGCATCGGCCGTGGCATGAAGGTCGGCAAGGAAAGCATTTTTGGCGTGATGGCGGCGCTCGAGGCCTGGGAAACGCGCGACCACGAGGCGGTGCGAGCGCGCGAAAGCGCCTATCTGGCGCTGTGGAGCGAGGCGCTGAAGGGCCGGCCCGGCGTCACCGCGCTGATCGAGCCCGACCCGACCGCTAATCCTCTCGACCGTCTGCGGGTGATCATCAACCCGCGCGAAGCGCATACCACCGCCTGGGACCTGGCGGCCGCACTTCGCGCCGGCAGCCCGCCGGTAATCGTGCGCGACCACGAAACGGAACACAACTACTTCTACCTCGACCCGTGCAATCTGCATCCCGGCGAGGAGGTGGTGGTGGCCGAGCGCCTCACAGCCGAACTGGACCGGGCGCGAGCCTCCAACGAGATCATAGCGACACCCATCGAAGACCTCAGTCGTCACCGCTTCGACGGCATGCTGCGCTGGCCTGACTGAAGCCCATCGGCACACGACAAGTCTATCGAAGCCAGGGGATAAGAGATGATGAGAGACACGATCAATGCAGAGAGCGGCCGGCCGCCTGTCCTTTCGGTGGAAGACCTCACCACCGCTTTCAGGATCGACGGCGCCTGGCGTCCCGTCGTCAACCGTGTGTCATTCGAGGTGGCGGCCGGGGAAACCGTTGCGATCGTTGGCGAAAGCGGTTCGGGAAAGAGCGTCACCTCTTTGTCGGTGATGCGGCTTATCGACCCTGCCTTGAGCCGCATCGAAGGTCGTGTCCGTCTGGAGGGGCGCGACCTGCTGTCATTGCCCGAGCGCGAGATGCGCAAGGTACGCGGCAACGAGATCGCCATGATCTTTCAGGAGCCGATGACCTCGCTCAACCCCCTCTTCACCATCGGCGACCAGATTTCAGAAGCGCTTCTGTGCCATGGAAGCCTTTCGGTGAGCGAGGCCCGAGCCGAGACGATCAGGCTTCTGGAAAAGGTTCGCATTCCCTCCGCCGCCTCGCGCTTCGATGAATATCCGCACCGGTTCTCCGGCGGCATGCGCCAGCGCGTGATGATCGCCATGGCGCTTGCCTCGCGCCCGAAACTGCTGATTGCCGATGAACCGACGACGGCGCTTGACGTCACGATCCAGGGCCAGATCCTCGACCTGATCAAGGAGTTGCAGGAGGAAGACGGCATGTCGGTTCTCTTCATCACCCATGACATGGGCGTCGTCGCCGAAATCGCAGACCGCACGGTGGTGATGTATCGCGGCGAACAGGTGGAGACCGGGCAGACAGCGGACATCTTCCATCGCGGCCAGCATCCCTATACCCGCGCACTTCTGGCCGCCGTTCCGGTGCTGGGCTCGATGCACGGGCGCACGCGTCCACTGCGCTTCCCCGTCGTAGATCCCTCGACCGGCGTGGCAAACGAGGCCATCGAGGTGGCGGATACCGTCGACGCGACCCGCCCTGTTCTGGAGGTGAAGGGGCTGACGAAGCGCTTCGATATCCATGCCGGACCACTTGGCCGGCTGGTCGGTCGCGTGCATGCGGTGGAAAATGTCTCCTTCGACCTGATGGCTGGCGAGACGCTGTCGCTGGTCGGCGAATCCGGCTGCGGCAAGTCCACCACCGGGCGCGCCATCATGCGGTTGATCGAACCGGATTCAGGCTCGGTGATAGTGGACGGTCGCGACATGCTCACCCTTGGCCAGCGCGACATCCGCCAGATGCGCCGGTCGGTACAGATGATATTCCAGGACCCGTTTGCCGCGCTCAACCCGCGCATGACCATCGGTCAGGCAATCGCTGAGCCATTCTTGGAACACCGCATGGGCACGCCCCGCGATGCGCGCGAGGTGGTGGCGGATCTACTCGTCAAGGTGGGGCTGAGTGCCGACATGGCGACACGCTTTCCGCACGAATTTTCCGGTGGCCAGCGGCAACGGATCTGCATTGCGCGTGCACTTGCCCTTCGCCCACGCGTCATCGTCGCCGATGAAAGCGTCTCGGCACTCGACGTGTCGATCAAGGCCCAAGTGATCAACCTGATGCTGGACTTACAGGCGGAACTTGGTCTCGCCTTTCTATTCGTAAGTCACGACATGTCAGTCGTCGAGCGGGCAAGCCACCGCGTGGCGGTGATGTACCTCGGTGAGATCGTCGAGATCGGTCCGCGCGCTGCCGTCTTCAGCAATCCGCAGCATGACTACACGAAGAAACTGCTTTCCGCCGTCCCTGTCCCCGACCCGGCCCGGCGCCGACAAAGACGTAACCTGGTGGTGGACGAACTGAAAAGCCCCATCCGCTCGATCCATGATGCCTTGCCCAAGCGCACCTACCGGACGGTCTCAGAGGGCCATCTTGTCATGTGTTAGTCTTACGCGACAGTTACCGGAAGGCCTTGGTCGAAAAGGGTTCACCGCGTTTTCAGTCCTCCGGGTCTCTTCCCTTCGGCCATTTATGGCGCCAGGACCAAAGCCTCACTTGCGGACCATCAACGGGCTGCAGCGACGCCGTTGAGCAGCCATGTCCAGGTTCGTTCGAAATGCCTTTCTTCGGCTGCCGCTCCATTGAACTCGGTTGCACCCAGCATGGCCGCCGTGGTTGGCTGCGCAACAAGACAGTAGATCAAGTGTTCCGCGATGACCCTGGTCTCGCCGTCTTCAATGAAACCGGCAGTCTGGGCGTCTCCGACTGCGCCGACCAGATGCTCCATGATCGGATCCGGCTGCTGAGCGACCGGAGCCGCCTTGTCGAACACGATAGCCTCGCTGAACGTGATGCGCTTGAGTGCGATCAGGTCTGGGTCCATGTTGATGCGCAGCATTTCCCGCAGAAGCACCTTCAATCGCTCAAGGGCGTTCCCCTGCATGGATGGCAGATTGGATAACCGTGCCGCCGTTCTGCGGCGGGCGTGCTCGACGACCGCCTCGAACAGGACGACCTTGGACGGGTAACGTCGATAGAGCGTGTCCTTGCCCGCGCCGCACCGGCTGGCTACCTGCTCCATGGAGGTGCCGGCGAAGCCGCGGCTGGCGAAGAGCTCAGTTGCCGCCTCGATGATCCGCTCGGCTGCTCCGTCCTGGTTATCCCTTGCCGGGCGTCCAACCCGCCCTCTCATCTTCTTGGCCACTGCCTCCGACATTGCCATCTCCTCTGTATGCCACCCTTCAACAGGGCAATCTTCCTGACGATTAAAGGTGAGGATTAGGTTCATATTAACTGGACAGGACGGTCCCGTTTGATTTATGTGTTGCCACAAATCCGGCGTCATGACTATGGGGACACCTCGTGAGATCCAGCCTTTTCCGCTCCATTCTCCTTACATCGACCTTCCTTTTCACCGGTCTGCAGGCGCTCGCCCAGGAGGCCGGATCTTCCGGCCAGACCACGCAGCTCGAAACAGTCCTCGTCCAAGGCTCAAAGGGCGAATCCGACACATCCAACAGCCTTATCGTGAAGTCGAACCGGTCAGCAACCAAGACGGACACGCCGGCGATTGAGACCCCGCAATCGGTCACGAGCATCAGCCGCAAGCAGATCGAGGACCAGAACCCGCAAACGGTGGCCGAGGCGCTGCGTTACACCGCGGGCGTTCTGTCGGACCGCGATGCAACGTCGCGCTACGATTCCGTGTTCCTGCGCGGATTCGGGGCGTTTGGAACCGATACGACCTATGTGACCTATCTGGACGGGTTGAAACTGGTGCGCGGACAGGGATTTGCCACACCGCAGATAGATCCCTTCTTTCTGGATCACATCGACGTGCTGAAGGGTCCCTCCGCTCTGCTTTACGGCCAGATCAGCCCCGGTGGTCTCGTCAACCAAGTGAGCCGCGAACCCTCGCAGATCCAGTCGAATGAAGTCAGGCTCGAGGGCGGAACCGACGGCCGCGTTCAGGGCGGGCTCTACTCCACGGGACCCATCACGGAAGACGGCACGCTGCAATACGGTCTCGGCCTCGTGGCCCGCACGGCGAGTACACGGTATGAGAATGTGGAGGAACAACGCCTCGGGATTGCCCCCTCCCTCAAATGGGAGCCGGATGCGGACACATCGCTCACCATCTCGGGTTCCTACCAGCGCGATCCGGAGGGCGGCTATTTTAACTCCGTCTATCCGCGCTTCCTCGCACCATCGAACCTAGCCGGCTATCTTGGCCCGGATTTCGACGTGGGCGATCCTTATTACGATTCCTTCGACCGGACGCAGTACAACATCGGCTATCGCTTCGAACACCGGTTCGACGAAAACGTCGCTGTGCGCTCCGGTTTCCGTTATTCCGGCGTGGACACGGACATGCAGTCGCTGCAGATGGCCGGAGCCATCTCTGCGAGCGGGGTAATTCCGCGCTACGCCGTTCATTCGATCGAGAACGCCCGCGGTTTCGCTCTGGACAACCAGGCGGAGTTTCATTTTGAAACCGGAGCCGCCGCTCACACCCTGCTCGTCGGCATTGATGTCCAGCACGCCACAAGCAGCTGGGACTACCTGATGGGTCTGGCAACCTCGATCGACGTCACCAATCCCGTCTATAGTCAGCCGGTCGGCCCCTTTGTAACGGCGATCGACACCGACCAGAGCTTGTGGCAGACGGGTGTCTATCTGCAGGACCAGATCGAGATCGGCCAGTTGCGCGCGGTTCTGGGCCTGCGTCACGACTGGACGCGGCAGGAGAGCGACAACCTGCTTGCCGGAACCTCCTCCGATCAGTCGGATGACGCCACCACCTACAGGGCCGGCCTTCTCTACCTGTTCGACAACGGGATCGCACCCTATGCCAGCTATTCGACGTCCTTCGAGCCGGTACTCGGCACGGATGCATCAGGCAATGCCTTCAAGCCTACCGAGGCACAGCAATTCGAGGTGGGTCTCAAGTTCCAGCCGGTTGGTCTGGATGCACTCTTTACGCTCGCAGCCTTCGACATCCGCCAACAGAATGTCAAATCGCCGGCCACAACACTCGGTTTCTACGTCCAGCAGGGTGAGATCCACTCGCGCGGACTTGAATTCGAGGCCAGGGGCAAGGTCACCGGCAATCTGGAGCTGATCGCGGCACTGTCGCTGCTCGACACGGAAGTCTCAGAATCCAGCAATTCTGCGCTCATCGGTAAAAGGCCGCAGGCAGTGCCGACCTATTACGGCTCGCTCTGGGCAAATTACAAGGTTGATACGGGTGTCCTGGAAGGGCTGACGATTGGAGGGGGCGTCCGAATTGTCGGCTCCAGTTATGGCGACGACGCCAACACGGTGAAAGCCGATGGCTACACCCTGCTCGACGCGGCACTGACCTATGATTTTGGCGTGAAGCAGCCAAACCTGAAGGGACTTCAGGCGACGCTCAACGTCACCAATCTGCTCAACAAAGAGTATTATTCGAGCTGCAGCTACAACTTCTATTGCCAATATGGAAATGGCCGGACAGTCATTGCCGGTCTGAAATACAAGTGGTGAGACGGCCATGACCACCAGACGCCAGTTCTGCGCATCGGTTGCCGCAACGGGTCTTATGGCAGGGATCGCGCCCGCCGCCCTGACCGGCAAGCCGCTCACCATCATCGATATGGCGGGGCGGGAAGTCCGCCTGCCCGGCCGCCCGAAACGGATCGTCCTGCTCGAAGGACATGATCTGCTGACCATGTCCTTGCTTCACCCAGATCCGGCCTCGCTCATCATTGGGTGGGCGGCGGTGGACCGGATCGACAGCGCGAGCCTGCAGACGGGTCTTCTCAAAGGACATAAGGTTCCGGTCGTCGGCAAGCTGACGCCCGACACGCTGTCGCTAGAGGCCCTGATCGGCCTGATGCCGGATCTCGTCGTTACCACAGCCTTTATGACGCCGCAGGCGGACATGGATTCCCTTGTCGACCGCCTGATCGCCGCAGACATCCCCGTCATTTACAGTGATGCCTCCTCGAACGCTGCGGGGGCAGAGCCGACGTCCGATCCCGTGAGCACCCTGAAAGCGTCGATGCGCATGTGGGGACAACTTCTCGACGCCAGCGAAAAGGCCGAGGCCTATATCGCCTTCTTCCAGCAGGCGCTTTCCGATATCGGCAGACGCCTAGCCGGTGCAAAACCCGTCACGATCTATCTGGAGGTCCAGTCGACACTTGACGATTGCTGTTGGGCGGCGGGGCGTAAAATCTGGGGAGAATTGCTGTCGCTTGCCGGCGGCCAACCCTTGCCGGGCGTGACGGCTCCCTGGTTCGAGAAGCTGTCTCCCGAATATCTGATCGCGACGCCGCACGATGTCTACATCGCCACCGGCGGCGGCTGGGCATCCGGAGGCCGCCCTTCCATCGGGCCCGGCATCGACCCCAATCTTTCGCGTGCGAGCCTTCAGCGTCTGGTCGATGGCCGACCAAGCTTCGCGCATCTGCCGAGCGTGCGGAATGGCCGGGTCCATGGAATCTGGACCGGTCTCATCACCAATCTGCCACTCAACATCCTGTTCGTGGCACAGGCCGCGCGCTGGCTTCATCCCGACCGCTCTGCCGACCTTGATCCCGCAGCCCTGCTGGAAACCATCAACCGCGACTTTGCCGCAGTTCGCATCGAAGCGCCTCTCTGGGCCTCGATCTGAAAAGACTGGAGACCCTTAATGCAGCGTGCTGCCAACCGAACCTACCGCGCATCCTCCACCGTTCGCTTCGAGCGGATCGGCGATTATACGGAAGCCTTCATCGACTCGATCGCCACGCACGACATGGCGGTGGAGGTGGTCAAGGGCGTGTATCAGATCCGCTCGCCCTTCGGCCATGCAACATTCGAAGCCCTGGAGGCGGGCTTCCGGCTGACGGCAGAGGCACCCGAAGCCGGAGCCCTCAACCGCTTGAAGCACGCGCTCGCAGGCCCGATCGGCTTCATCGCCGCGCGCGAACGGATCGAGATCAGCTGGGAGGGAGACCAGGCAGAGCCGACGCTGCCCGATGATCTACGCATCCTCACCGTCCGCCACGTCACTGACGTCGCGCCATGCATGCGACGGGTCGTCTTTTCCGGCAAGGACCTCGGCCGGTATGACCGTATCGACCAGATGCACTGTCGTCTCATCTTCCAGCCGCGCGGCGTGACCCAACCGGTCTGGCCGATGCTCGACCATCGAGGTCAGGTGGTTTGGCCGGGAAAAGCGGTGCCGACGCGCGTCTACACGATCCGGCGGATTGATGCGGCAGCTGGCGAGCTTGCGATCGATTTCGCACTGCATGGCGATCCCGGGCCAGCGACGCGCTGGGCTCTCGACGTGCGCCCCGGCGATATGGTCGGCGTCCTGGGGCCTGCGGCCCACGGACCGAAACCGTCGGACTTCCTGGTTCTGCTCGGAGATGAAACGGCACTTCCCGGAATTGCCCGCATCATCGAGGGGCTTCCGGCCTCTACGACCGGGCATGTGATGATCGAGGTCGACGGAGCGGAAGACGAGCTGCCGCTCATCTGTCCGCCGCGCCTCAATCTACGGTGGCTGCATCGCGATGGTGCCGCGCCGGGAACGACGACTTTGCTTGTCGATGCCGTGCGGAGCGTGGCATGGCCTGAAGACCTGCACCACTGCTTTTTCTGGGGCGGCTGCGAGCACGCGGCCTTCAGCGCCATCTATCGCCATCTCAAGCGAGAAGTCGGCCTGCCACGCGATCGTTTCGTGTTCTATTCGCACTGGCATCGTTTGCTGAGCGAAGAGGACATTATCGCAACGGGCGGCGAAGCCTATCTGCCGGACCCGCGGTAATGTGGCCGGCCAGGTGCCGTGCGACACCTGGGGACTTCATCAAGTCGGCGACGAGATCTTGGCGTCCACCAGCGGATAGACAGGGATCTTCACGATCTCGGCCAATTCTGCTGCAATGCCGGTCGCAACGGCTATGACGGGTCCGCCGTCGCAGATCTTGCGGTTGCCTGCCCGGTAAAGTCCCGTGCATCCTCCGGCTTCGCGCACCATCAACAGGCCACCGAGGCAATCCCACGGGTGCATGAAATGTTCGACATAACCGTCGGTCCGCCCCTCCGCGACCCAGGCGAGCGCGAGCGCACCGGACGCCCCGCGCCGCACGCTCGCACCGCTGGCAATCATCGCCTGAAAGAGAGCGAGGTACTCCGGTTCTGGCGTACGGGTCGACCATCCGAGTTCGATGGAAGCGACCGTCAGCGCGTCCGTGCTGGCGACCCGTAGCGGACTGCCGTTCTTGCTGGCGCCGCGGCCTTGACGCGCGACATAAAGTTCATTCGTGACCGGATTGAAGGTGGCGCCCAAGTGCGTGATGCCATCTTCGACGAAGGCGATCGCGACGCAGAAATGGTCGATCCCGCGCGCAAAATTGGCTGTACCATCAATGGGATCGACCACCCAGAGGCGGGAGGCGGCCACATGTCCACCGGTTTCCTCGCCAAGCAAACCGTCTTCGGGGAACCGTGCCCGCAGTTTGTCAAAGACATGCTGCTCGACAAGACCGTCCACCTCGGTCAAAAAATCCTGGCGGCCTTTCAGGCTGTACTGGCCGGGGCGCCTCGCGCGGTAGCAGTGGAGTGCGAGCTCTCCCGCGCTTCGAATGATCTCGTGAAGCGCTGTTTCGCGCTGATCGATATCGTGCATGGTCAGCGGTCTTTCCGGGAAAACAGGTCCGGAACATCGGAGAGGATGGTCTGGGCGCCACCTGCAAAAAAGCGGTGCGCCACCTCTGCATCATTGATGGTCGCCACGGCAAATTCGATGCCGCTGTCGGCCATGATGGCAAGCGCCTCATCCGGCAGGAAATCGCGCTGCAGATGAAGGATCTGGCACTTCGTTTCGTCCAGCAGTGCCTTTGGTTTTTTGGGCGGCACGACAACCGCATAGGCACGCGGCACGTTGGGCATCAGGCGCGCTGCCGCGTGGATGGAGCGGATGGAAAAGCTCGTGAAAAACAGCCCATCATGATTGGCCGGCCACAGATCCTTCATCATGGCGAGTGCAATTTCGGCGGTTTCGATGTCGTCGCCGGCCGTCGGCTTCAGTTCCAGTTGCAGGTTGAGGCCAAGGTCGAGCACGGTCTCCACCAGTTCCTCAAGTGTGGGAACGCGGGTCCCGGCAAATTCCGGCGCAAAATAAGCGCCTGCATCCAGCGTGCGGATCTCCTCGAAGGTCATATTCGCGACAAAGCCATTGCCATCCGTCGTGCGATCCACCCGGTCATCATGAATGATGACCGGCTTCATGTCGCGCGTCAGCTTGACATCCACTTCCACCCAGAGCGCGCCTTTTTCCGCGGCTGCCCGCATGGCCGGCAAGGTATTTTCGGGTGCGAGAAGCGGCGCACCGCGATGGGCAATCAGGGCATCCGGCACGGCAACGTTCTGGCGGGCAAGGGTGGCAGAGGGTCTGGGATCGTAGGGGGACAAGGCCTGTTTCTTTCTTGGCGGGAGATGGATCGGGAAGACGCGCCGCGGCAGAGGCTGCCGCGGCGGTGATGACCGGTGCGGCGGCTCAGTTTTGAAGAACCCGGCTAATGAAGGCTTTCTTGATATCGTCGCCGAAGGGTTTTGCCGCCCAGACAGTCGAGAATGCCCGGTCAGCGGCCGGGATGAGGCCGACAGAACTGTCCGCATCCGGGTGTTGCGGCGCAATGCCGAAGCTTTTGGCGAATTCGGTCTGGGTCTTTGCGCTGGTCAGCCAGTTGATGAGAACGAGCGCTGCCGCCTTGTGTTTGGCATTGGCGGGAATGGCCACCACGTTTCCGCCGCCGGGCATGCCGAAGGACGGAATATACATCTTGATGTCATTCGAAATCTCGCCCTTGCGCTGCAGGCCGGCGATCTGGTCTTCCCAGGCGGCGATCAGCTTGAATTCGCCGCCATTGAGGCGGGTCACACTGTCGGCATTCGACGCGGTGATGATGTAGCCGTCGCGATGATCCTTGAACCAAGTCCAGGCGGGCGCCAGTTTCGCGATCTTGTCAGGCGCAGACGCACCTTGCGTGTAATCGATGTCCTTCACCATCGCGCGAGCGACGCTTTCGATGAAGGCCGGCCCGGAACCGCCATTTTCCGTGTTGAAGCCAAGCTCGCCGGGGTTCTGCTTCATGAAGGCGACGAACTCATCCAGCGTGTGCGGCAGTTCGGCGACAGAGATGCGGGCCGGATTGTAGGCAATGCCCGTCTGGTTGCCCCAGAAAGCCGGGGCATAGCCCTTGTTGTCGGTCCCTTCGATCGAATACCGCAGCCTGGTGCCGTCGGGAAGCACCGGCTTCAGGGGGCCGTAGAGAAGTTCCTCCGCCTTGAAGGTCTGCAGCGCCGAACCACCCAGCGAGATGGCATCGATATCGCCTTGCGGGCGGCTGCGCTCCGCCAGCATCTTGTCCATATTGGCCTTGCCGTCGCCATCCGGAATGGTGACCTTGATGCCATATTCGGCTTCAAACGCCTTCACCTGTTCCCGGAAACGATCCTGGAAATACCAGTGGAACCAGTTGACCTGGCCCTCCTCCTTCGCCTGGGCAACGATCTCGTCCCAATTCATCTGGGAGAGATCCTTGGCATTGGCTTCTGTTGGGATAATGGCCAGCGGCAGAGCCGTGGCGAGCATGAGCAGTGCGACTGTCTTCAGCATGGCATCAGGTCCTTGTGTGACATGAGGGGTGATGGAGAACGGCGTCATCCCTTTCCGGTGACGACTGCCGGATCGGCGCTTTTGAGCAGGCGCTCGGCAATCAGCATCAGAACGACATTGGGGACGACGAGGATGAGAGACACGACGGCGGCATTCGGCCGTATGAAGTTGTACCCAAGATAGGAGTAGAGAATGGTCGGCACGGTGACGAAATCCGGTGCGCCGACGATGTAGGAGATGGCAAACTCTTCAATCGACAGGATGAAGACGATGATGAGCGATGCGAGAAGTCCCGGCTTCAGGACAGGCAGATAGGCCGTGCGGAACACGGTCAGCGGCGAGGCGCCGAGATCCCGCGCGGCATCGACCAGGTCCTGCCGCACCATTGTGAAAGAGACCGTCAAAAGCCGGATTGCATAAGGGAGCAAGCTGACGGTGTGGCCGATGACAATCCCGGCAAAACGGGAATAGACGCCAAGCTGGATCAGCAGTGCCGAGAAGAAGATGGCGCTGACGAAACCCGGAATGATCAGCGGGATAAGCGTCATCATCTGTGCCGTCGATTTGCCCGTAAACTCCATACGGCCAAAGGCATAGGCCGTCGGAACGGCAAGAAGCAGCGTCACGGCAGACACACAGGCTGCCAGGGCATAACTGTTGTACAAGGCCTGCGGCAGGGCGCTCGTCGTCCAGATCTCGGCCCAACGGCGAAGCGAAAGCACCGGTGGCAACACGGCGGGATAGGCCCAGGGGTGGGACGGATCGACCAGCGACCAGAGCACCGCCATGGCGAAGGGCAAAGCCAGGAAGATCAGGAAGACCAAAACTGCCAGTAGGACGGTCAGGTAACGATAGACGTCATTGCGTGAGAAGAGGAGCTTGGTCATGGCCCTACCTCCCCGCCCGACGAACGGCAAATTGCATCAATCCTGCCACGGCAAGCGAGCCGAACAAGGACAGCACCATCAGCATGACGGCAACAACGGCGGCCTCGTTCCAGCCATGTGCGGCATTGTCCATCTGGATCCTCAGCATGAACTGCGACATGGAATTGATGTTGATGGGACCGGCCACCGCCTGGAACGAATAATCGCCCGCCGTACCGATGAAGATCAGAATGAGCGAGGCCTGAAGCGAGCGCAGCGTCAGAGGCAGAATGACACGACGCAGCCTTGCAAGGCGGCCAGCCCCCAGATCTCGCGCGGCGTCCAGAATATCATCGCCGATGGCCCGCACCGAACCGACGATGATGAGGAAGGCGAACGGCATGTTCTTCCACACCTGCAGGACGACCACCCCGATACCATAGGGATCGTTCTGCATCCGGATCGGTCTTGCGATAAGACCGAGGTGCACAAGAGCGACGTTCAGAAACCCCTGGAAGGAGATGAAATTGACGAAGAGGAAGGCTGCCACCAGACCATGCACCAGGATTGGCGCCTTGATCATGGCGCTGATGAGATCGGAGCCTGGGAAAGGGCGCCGCAACCACAGCGCAACCGGATAGGCCAGCATGACCGACAGCACGGCGCTGACAACCGCAATGCGTGCGGAATAAAAAAAGACCCTCCAGAACTGGTCTTGCGTCAGCATCTGTTGCCAGAACAGCAGGGAAAAATGGTCGTCCCCTGCAAAATTGAAAAAGCCGATCGATTGCGACACGGCCATTCCGACCACCAGCGACATGAAGGCAACGATCGGCAACAGCCCCGGGATCAACAAAAGATAGGCCTTGAGGGCGTTGTTGATGGTCATGCGATCGCCTCATCGAGGAAGCGGATCGTATCCGGTGGAATGACCACATCGACCGTTTGCCCCTCGCTGACGGGCGTGGAGCCATGGGTCTGGATACGATAGCAAACGGAAGCGTCCTCGGTGGGCGATACGGATAGATCGCACAGGCTGCCGAGAAAGGTGCGCGCCGAGACCTTGAACGTGAAACGATTGTCGTTGCCGCTGTCGGTAGCCACGACCGTATCTTCCGGGCGCCAGCAGGCATAAAGATGATCTCCGACGGGCGGCGTTGCCGAGCGGATGACCGCCTGCCCGAGAGGACAGGTGACGTGATATTCGCCACGGGCCTGATCCCTACTCAGGATCCTCACCGGCATGATATTTGCCGTACCGATGAAATCCGCCACGAAACGGTTGACCGGATGGCGATAGATCTCTTCCGGACGGCCCATCTGCTCGATCACGCCAGCGCGCATGACAATGACGAGATCCGACATGGCCAGCGCCTCAGACTGGTCATGCGTGACATAGACGGCGGTAAACCCGTGCTCGCGCTGGAGCGCGCGGATTTCCATGCGCACATGATCACGCAGCTTGGCATCAAGGTTCGACAACGGCTCATCAAACAGCATGACGCCGGGTCGTACGGCCATGGCGCGGGCAAGCGCCACGCGTTGCTGCTGGCCGCCCGAAAGCTGCCCGGGCAACTTTTGCAATTGCAATGACAATCCGACCTGCTCCGCAACGGACGAGACGCGCGTTGCGATTTCAGCCGCGCTCAGGCGTCGCTGGCGCAGTCCGAACCCGATATTGTCCGCCACAGACAGATGCGGAAACAAGGCGTAGGACTGAAAGCACATGGCGGTATCGCGCTTTTCCGGCGGGACGCCTTGCATGTCCCGGCCGAAGATGTCGATGCGACCGCTATCGAGCGGCATGAATCCGGCAATCGCCTTCAACAGCGTTGTCTTGCCACAGCCAGAGGGACCGAGAAGGGTGATCAACTGGCCCTGGCTTGCCGAAAACGTCACATCCTTCAAGGCCTGGAATTTGCCGTAGCGCAGGCTCGCTCGTTCGACAGCCAAGGCATTCGCCATTAGCGCCATTTCATGTCCTCCCTCGCACGGTTGCTCGCTTCGGATGATGGGCACCGTTTATCATTCTTTGTGTATAATATTTATGACAGCTTTGAGACAATTGCAATCGGCGCATCTCTGCTCAGACCGCTGGACCAACGACAGACGCCCGCAATGAAGCATGCGTGTTTTGATGCGCCCTGTATAAATTACGAGATAAGCCGGCAGACCCTTTGCCCAAGTCCGGCAATGTGTTTAGGACTTTACCGACAGGGTGAAGGCAGCGCGGTGTCGAGCGGATGAACGATAGTCTTTCGGGAAATGAGCGGATGATCCTCGAGATCGTGCGCAGGACACCAAACATTATGCGCTCGGCCGTGGCGCCCTGCACCAACCTGACGCAACCATCGGTGCATCGGATCATCGATGCGCTGCTTGACGCGCAGCTGCTGACGCTGGGGGATCCCGTCATTCACGGACGCGGCAAACCCAGTCCGTCGCTCAAGCTGAACGCCGATGCACGGTATGCCATCGGCGTTTCGGTCAATACCGATAGCATCACCTTTGGACTCTGCGATTTCTCCTGCAGGATCATCCACGAGGAAATGCTCGACATGTCGCCGGCGCATCGGCGCGACACGCTCTTTTCGCTGAAGGAGAGGCTGCGGGCTGTGTTGGCCGCCCGTGGCGTCACGAACGAGAAGATCGTCGGCATCGGCTTTTCCATGGCCGGATTCTTCATCGGGCCAGATCGCCATTTCAACTCGCCAGAGCTTCTGCGCGACTGGTCGCTTGTGGATCTTCGAAGGGAACTGGAAACACTCTTCGATCTTCCCGTCTGGACCGAGAACAACGGCACGACCGGCGCCATCGGCGAGTCCGCCGTGGGGGCTGGGCGCACTTACGCCACCTTCGGTTACCTCTCCTTCAATTATGGCTTCGGCGGCGGCATCGTGCTCGATGGCAAGCCGTTCTTTGGCGCCTTCGGCAATGCGGGCGAACTGAGCCGCGTTTACACGATGAAGGAGGGTGCCTCGCGTCCGGCGCTCGGCGAACTGCTGAAAAGGCTTGATAAGGGCGGCATCGCGATTGCCAATATTCGGGAGCTGCGCCAGCGGTTCGACCCGTCATGGCCGCAGGTTGCCGAGTGGGTGGAGGAAGTCACGCCCGCACTGAACCGTACGATCGACATGCTGAGAGCGGTCATCGATCCCGAAGCCATCGTCTTCGGCGGCGAGTTGCCGCGTGCGCTGGGCGAGTTGCTGATTGCCGCACCGCCCTCCCCTGGGGAGCCGCGTTACGGATTGGACGCCCCCTACCCGCGCAAACTCCTGAGTTCGATCGAGGCAGATCCGGCCGTTCTCGGCGCCGCCCTCATCCCGCTGATGGACCGCTATTTTGCCTGGTCCTTGCCCAGAAGCAGCCCGTGACCGGATCACTCTGGCAGATCGTGCAAACAGTCGGCTAGACGGGCCGCTCCATCTGGTTCTTGAGCGCATCGATTTCCCGTTCAAGGGCGGCAATTTTCATGTCGCGCTCGGCAATCGCGTCCTGCACGATCTCAGGCGCCACGAGATGCGGAATATGCTGCGGGCAGTTGACGTCCCAGGCCTCGACCGTAAAGAGCATGGCCCGCTCGACGCGCGCCCGATAGTCGGACGGCGACAGTCGAGCCATCAGCTCCTGATCGCCCTCGACCACGCGCATCCGCCCCCAGAGCTTGACGCGCTGGCGAAGATCGTAGTCGATCAGGAACAGGTGCGCTTTGGGGTTTTCCGACAGGTTGCCGATGGTGATATACTGGCGGTTGCCCGCATAGTCGGCAAAACCGATCGTACGACGATCCAGCACCTTGAGAAATCCGGCAGGCCCGCCACGATGCTGGATATAGGGCTGACCGTCGGCGCTCGCCGTGGACAGAAAGGCGCTTCGCCTGCTTTCGATGAACCGGACAAGATCCGGTGACAGGTCCACCGGCCACGAGCCATGTTCCTCCATGCGTTCATAAGTTGCCCTGGAATTCCGCAGCGTCTGGGCTGCCTTCACGGCGGAGCTGAAGGCGACGTCGCTTGCGACGGAGTTTCTGACATCGGACATGATCTCGATCTCCTTCACAATCCGAGTTCGCTGAGGGAGGGATGGTCATGCGGCCTCGGGCCGGGGGGCCAGTGAAAAAGACGTTCGCCGTCCCCGATGGGAAGATCGTTGATGCTGGCGATGCGCAACCGCATCAGGCCCGCGTCATCAAACTCCCAGTTCTCGTTTCCGTAAGACCGGAACCACTGGCCGGAATGATCCCGCCATTCATAGGCAAACCGGACGGCGATACGATTGCCCTGGTAGGCCCAGAGCTCCTTGATCAGCCGGTAATCCAGTTCGCGTGTCCATTTACGCGCCAGGAAGTTGCGGATTTCCTCTCGGCCCTCGATGAATTCCGAGCGGTTTCGCCAACGGCTGTCAGGCGTATAGGCAAGGGAAACGGCATCCGGATCACGCCCGTTCCAGGCATCTTCGGCCCTACGGACCTTGATGATGGCGCTTTCCTGATCGAACGGCGGCAAAGGGGGGCGGGTCATAACGTTCTCCGGTTCAAAGGGAAGCCGGCCATCTTCGCCGGCCGACTTCCATCCACCACTTCACGATTTTGCGACAGATACGGCGGGAAAATCGATTTCCGTGCCGGCGACCTCGTTGATGTAATTTGTCCAAGTGTTGAGGGCGACGTGCTGAACGATTTCGACGATCTGTGCGTCGTCATAACCGGCCGCCTTAACCGCATTCACGTCATCACGCGAGACATGGCCGCGTTCCAGCGCGACTTTCGCGGCAAACCGGATTGCGGCGTCCACCTTTTCGTTGCCGGATCGACCATTGCGATTGGCTGCGATTTCCTCGTCGCCGATCTTTGCCATGTTCTTTCCGATATAGGTATGCGCCGCCAGACAGTAACCGCAGCCGTTGATTTCCGCCACGGCAAGGGCGATCCCTTCACGGGTCTGGGCAGGAAGCCTGCCCTTGCCGAGCGCACCGGACATGGCGAGGTAACCTTCGAGCGCCGCCGGGCTGTTGGAGACCACACGAAAGAGATTGGGAACGACCCCGAGCTGGGATTTGACCTGTTCCAGCAGACGACGGGATGCTTCGGGTGCACTTGCGATATCAGCAGGGGTTTCAATGTTTGTCATTGTCTTGCCTTTCCTCAGGTTCAAGCGATGACAGGAACATCTCACCTTCCACTTTTCAGGTATATCTGCTATTTTCGGAAGATATCCTCTCATTTTCTGGAAATCCCGATATGGACCGTCTGGATGCCATGGCTCTCTTTCTCGACGTGATGGAGATGGGCAGCCTTTCGGCAGCGGCACGCGCACGATCCATTCCGCTCGCCACGCTGAGCCGGAAGATTTCCGACCTCGAGGCGCATCTCGGCACACGCTTGCTGCAGCGCGCCGGCCGCGGGCTGGTGCCGACAGAAGCCGGACTGGATTATGCCAATGCATGCCGCCGGATCCTTGATGACGTCGCCGATGCGGAGCGAATTGCGGGCGGCGAATTGTCCCGACCGAAAGGCAGCCTGATCATGACGTCGCCCGTCGTATTCGGCCGGCTTCACGTGCTTCCTGTGATTGCCGACTTTCTCAAGACCTATCCGGAAATCCGCGTCCGCCTGATCCAGTCAGACAGGATCGTCGATCTTGCGGAAGAACATGTCGATCTCGCTGTGCGCATCGGCACACTGAGGGACAGTGGCCTTGCTGCGCGCACCGTCGGCACGATCCGCCAGGTTCTGTGCGCCAGCCCCGATTACCTCAGGCAGCATGGCCGACCCGGCCGACCGGAGGAGTTGCACGAGCATTTCTGCGTGAGTTTCGAAACGCTGACAAGCGGCAGCAACTGGACCTTTCGGGCAGCAGATGGGGACGTTCACGTGAATATCCATCCACGGCTCATCGTCAACACGGCCGAAGCGGCGATCGATGCCGCGATATCCGGTCTTGGCCTGACAAGGGTCCTGTCTTACCAGGTCGCCGACGCCCTCAAAACCGGCAGGCTCGAAACCTTCATGGAGGATTTCCAGGGGCCGTCCTGGCCAGTCAGCCTCGTCTATCCGAAAAGAGGCTCGGTGCCGAAAAAGATCAGGGCCTTCATCGATTTTGCCGTCGACCGGTTGAGACGAAGGCTGGCGGCCCTCGATTGATCCGGTGCAAATCAGACGACGGTTCAGGCGCGTCGATCCCGGTCCCGTCAGCGGTTGGGCCGGTCCAGTCTGCCCCCACCCGTCTGCAAGGGTCAGAACGGCTTGACGACGGCAAGCCATGCGATGATGGCGAACACCGAAAGGATGACATAGGGAACCGTGCCGAACAGTCGGTGGACAGGCTTGCCTTCCTGCAACACCCGTTTGAGTGCCAGGCCCTCGAGGACGTGGAGGCCGGTGAGCAAGAGTGCGGGGACCATCTTGACAAGCAGCCAGGGCGAACTGCCCCAACCCGCACCGAAAGCCATGGTGTAACCCGCCATCCAGACAATGGCGAGCGCAGGCGTTGTGACCAGCCCATCCCAACGCAAGACGGATTCGCCGAAGCGGCGGGTGTCGTCTCGGTCCGGCCCAGCAATCGACATCCGCAACGCGAAGGCAAACGCCAGCATGCCAGAGATCAGCGTGACGACGGCAACGACGTGAAGCGCCTTGGCATACAGATACATCATTCTGTCCGTTCACGATCGTCAAAAAGACTGGGGATCTCCGCCAGGGACCGCACGGTAAAATCGGCCGGATACGCAAGGGCTTCGGCCTGGCCGCGCAGCAGTCCGTACAGGACACCTTCGTCCACACCGCCGCGAGCCAACCGCTCCACGACATCTCCAGCATCGACACGCGCAACCCGAACGACCGTAAAGCCGAAGCTTTTCGCGCCGCAGATATCAAAGCCATTGGAGGATACGAAGATCACCTCATGGGGCGTGACACCCAGTTGCTCCTCGACCAGGCTGTAGGCCTGTGGCGCAGGCTTGAAGACGCGCTTCGCCTCGACGCTGAGGATCATGTCGAGAGAGCGATCCAGTCCCGAATTAACGGCCAGATCGGACAACATCGACCCGCTTCCGTTCGACAGGATGGCCCGGCGGCCGGGGCGAAGCCGCTCAAGGCAGGACCGCGCGTCGTCATACGGCTTGAGATCGAGATAGGCTGCCGCGATGTTGTGAAGCAAATCCCGATCGGCACTCAGCCCCAGCGAGTAAAGCGTGTATTCGAGAGATCGCACTGTCAGCGACCAAAAATCCTCGTAGCGCTCCATCAGCGTCACCAGCCACGAATATTCCAGCTGCTTCAATCGCCAGATGCTGCTGATCAGGCGTCCTTTGCCCGGAAACGCCGCCTCGACCCGTTCCTCGACCGAGCGTACGTCATAAAGAGTGCCATACGCGTCGAAGACGAATGCCTTGATGTTCTGGCTCACCACGATCTCCCTTTTACATGGCGACTGCGTTTATTGTCTTGTTAGGCCGGACGGCCACGGCCTCCATCGCAGATCGTCCCAACGGCGACGGGCCTGACGTGAACCGCCAAGACTTTGAACATAGGGCCCGGTTTTACCACTCAACTGTGTTCGTCATGGTGTGAACCGGGAGAAGATACTCTGCAGTCCCGACAGAAGGCCGATGGCGACAACAACGAAGACCACATACCGCAGTTCTGCCAATGGCGTGCCGTTGAGATAGTCGAGACCATAGCTCCACAGCGCGACGATCAAGCCAGATGCAACGAATGCCGCGACCATTCCCAGCAGGTGCTGTCCTTTGTGAGGGGTGTTCGTCTCGCTCACACGCCTTCTCCATCGGCAATTCGGTCCACCTTGAAGATCAGCAGGTCGTCGCGTCTCTCGACCATCCCATCCAGGATAATGGCGAGCCCTGTTTTGTCGAGAAGAGAAGCCGGCATCGGGCCGCCATCACGGGAGGCGAGCAGAAGATAGAGATGCCCATCGACAGGTGCGGTCGAAACGAAGACGGGCGGAACACCGCCATCGATGCACAGATTGGCGCAGGCCTTGTGAGCGAGGCCCGTGCCAGGCTTCATCGCACCGGCAGCACATTTGCCGTCGCAGATTTCTCCCGTCAGCCGCCATCTGCCGAGGTTTTCAGATGGCGACGGTGTCGGCAGGCTGGTTGCCTGCGGGTCGGCCGCTGTCAGATCGTCCCCTCCGCCGACAAGCAGCATCTCAAGATCGCCGCGCTTGACGAAAACGCCTCCCACCCGAGCAGCTTTGCCTGCAAGCGGCAATGCCCGGTCATCGACGCCGAACTTGCCTGATGCGGCCAGCATCACGGCACGCGGAGGTCTTAACGACGTCCCCGGTACACGGAGGATGGGATAAGGGCTGGTTTCCATCGTTCCGATCAGACGGTCACCGCGAAGTTCATCGACATAACGCCCGGCTCCGGGACTGTCCGTGTTGATGGACAAGAGGACGGAGGCGGACGCCATTCCGGCGATGAAGAAGACGATGAAACCGATCATCAATCTCCTGACATCGGCGGGGACCTTCTTGAAATATCCAACAAAGAAGCCGCGTTCGGAAGGTTTCAACATCAGGCTTTCCCCAGGTTTCCGGCGGTGGAGGCACGAAGTTCGGCCGGTATCGCAACAGGATCGAGCCGTGTTCCAAGCGGCAAAGGTTCGGGATCGACAAGCACAGCCGACCCCTGCAGCCGCACCCGATATTTGCGGATGCGTTCCCGGAACGGTGGTGGCGAACAGCCGTCTTCGAGGCGGTATTGATAACCGTGCCAGGGGCAGGTGATGAAACCCAGAACCACCTTGCCCTCCCCAAGCGGACCGTTCTGGTGCGAGCAGACATTTGAGACGGCCGACAATCCACCCTTTACCCTGAACACCGCAATACGCTCGCCACCGGGTGCGGCCCCGATGATCGCCCTGCCTTCGGCGATCTCGGAAACATCCCCCACGACGATCCAGGGCTTGTCAGGCGTCGTGGCAGAAGCGGCATTGTCCGAGGCGCTTTCTCTGCGCCCCGCGACGAGATGCAATACACACAGCAGGGCAAGGCCGCCAAAGGAGAGGAACCCGAGCACAAGGTCCCGGCGATCCAGCAGGGCGCCGAGCGCCACATGCAGGATGACCGCCGCATAAGCAAAATAGACGCTCATGTGGATTGCCTTCCACAACGGCGGGGTCAGGAAGGACAGCCAGAAATCATGGCTGGTGACAGCAAGAACGACCAGAACGGCAAGCGCAAAGGCGCCGAACAATTCGAAAGGGAACCCGGCGATACTGGTAAAACTGGTGTTGCTGGTGAAAAGCGCCGTCAGTTGCGGCGTTGGGCTGAATGAGAAATACCAGCCCAGCACGTATTGGGCATGCGTCGCGGCAATGATCGCTGTCAGGACCCCGAAGTGGCGCCGGTTGTAAAGGAGCGGCATGAAACGCGTGTCGATGCGAGCGAGCGGTCCGATCGCCAGCACGATCGTCAGCATCAGCAGCGCGAGCGAGCCGAAGGCGCGCATCCTCTGGATCGGGGGATCGACATCGCGCAGCGCCGGCGACAGCATCGGGCCAAGGTTCAGGAAAATCAGGATATAGATCACGATGCCGGCAAGCAGGACGCCATCATAGATGATCTTTGTCCGGTTCCAGATGACAGGCTTGTAGGACGCGCTCACGCCTTCCCTCCTTCGGCGCTCTGATCATCCAGGCGAATTGCCGGCGCATCCGCTGGACGTTTCGGGGCGCTGGCAAAAATGATGGCAAGCAAAAGTGGCAGAGCCACAGCAAGGCTGGTCCAGATTGCTGCATGAACACGGCGATGGCGGCGCTGCATCTTATTTCCCCTCCTTCGCCAGGCTCAGCCAACGCCAGATGACGACCGGCCAAAGGAGAACGAGGCCGGGAACAAGCAGCGGCCTGACGGCATAGGCATCACGGGCGCCCGGATCGATCCTGTCGAAGCCGAACAGGAAGAAGGCAATGGCAACGGTGAGGCCCGTGCCGGCCCACAAGATCAGCCCTGCTGCGACGGGATCGGACGGATCAAGCATGGGCGCCTCACACAGGCCCCGTCGCCGGGATCGCAGCGCCGGTGACGATGCCGCCGACCGGCGAGACAAGAAAACCGATAAGCTTGGCAATATCCGCCGGTTGCACCCAGCCATCCGTCTTCGCATTCGGCATCGCCGCACGATTTTGCGGTGTATCGATCGTCCCAGGCAGAATGCAATTGGCGGTTATACGCAGCTCGCGGTTCTCGGCCGCGATCGCTTCCGTCAGACGGATGACAGCGGCTTTGGACGCGGCATAGGCGGCCTGGTTGGCACCCGCCTTCAAGCCGGGCGCCGCGGCAATATGGACGATACGACCATAGGCCGCTTCCCGCATCGGCTTCAGAACCGCGGCGCTGATCGCATAGGCGGTCCGGGCATTCATTTGGAACAGCTGATCCCATTGGTCGAGACCTGTCTCATGCACCGGACCGGTTCCAAAACCGCCGACGGTGTTGACAAGGACATCGATCCGTCCAAATGCGTCCAGCGCCCGTTGAACGGCATCCTGACAGGCTGCCGGATCGGCCAGATCGATCCCTGCGATGTCCAGACGCCCTCCACCGGAGCCGTCTTCCGGCACGGCCTGGGGAACGCTATCGCGTTCGACGGATACCACCCGCGCGCCGCTGGCGGTGAACTCCTTGACGACCGCAGCACCAAGATTGCCGGCCGCCCCCGTCACCATGATGACAATATCACGTCTTGAGACTTCATGCATGGAAACGTCCCCTTTCCATCGGCTGAACAAGATCATGTCTGGCGCGGCATACGCATCGCATCAGGACATTGTTCTGCGTGTATTCCCAGTCTTTGGCCTCATCCGCCAAAGGATGAATTTTGCTGCCTCAGAGAGGTCCGTCTCCCCTCCAAGGGCGAGGATCCCGTAACCGTGCAGGCTTGCCAGGACCGGCGTCTCGACCACCGATGACACCCGTCAAGGAGCCGGCTGCGTCCGCACGACATTCCAATTGGCATCCGCCAGTTTGATGTAACCACTTGTATCCGAACGCCAGGTCTGTGTGACTTCGTCATTATAGTTGAGGTAGAGTTTGCCCGCGACAATGGTGAACGTCTGCGGCTGGGTGGGCGCTTTATATCCCCTCGCGGTACCGAAGGCGCAGTACCCGCCGTATTGCGGCGCATACTGAGCCGGGTTCTTTGCAAACGCATCGCGATGCGCGGCAGATGCGAAGTGGAATGTCGCGCCCTTATAGGAGGTCGAAAACTCTTCCACGCCCTTCACCGGCTTCTGGTCGGTGAAATAGGCCACGGGATCGTAACCATTGATGGCAACGCCGTTGGTTACAAAAATCTCATCGGCGAGGGCGGTCGACGGCGAAGACAGAGCAAGCAGGCTTGCCGTGACAAACGGCACAAGACGCGGAAGGGACAACATCATGGTCTTTCCTTTGCAGATATGAGACTTCGCGATGGACAGGAACGCGCTCGATCCAGAGGCAATCAATAGTAAGCGAAAACTTTCAGAGACCGGGTCGCGCGACGTGTTGCGCAGTGCATTTACTGCGAGCACCTTGCCAACACGGCCTGAGTCCTGAGCTTCTGGATCTCAAGATCCTTTTCGGCAGCTTCACGCAGCAGCTGATCGCGACGAAGATCACTTGCTCGCGCAATCTCCCAGAACGTGACCTTGAAGATGATCGAAGTGGTGGAAGGTAGGTCGCGGTTGCACGTTTGCTCAGGCGAACACTGCGTTTCGGCCGTTACCCTGCCCCAGACCTTGAGGGTGCAATCGCCGCCGAGATCGATTCGCGCGACGGCGTCCACTGTTGCATCCGCCCGGCCTGCGGCATGGCGAAACGCGGAGGCTGCCATCTGCATCCGCATCGTTGATGCGTCAATGACGTGCGGGAGCGTGGCGGTACTCGTTTCGATTTCGAAGACGATACCCGGGCGAACCCGGGAAAAATCGATCGGCAGCGCGCGATGCGATTGTATCAGGTGCGCGATGCTTGGCGTGATCACCTGCCCCCAGACAGCCGCACCCTCTGCGAAGTGATGCACGATTTCGGGACCCATGCCGGGACATGCGATGGAATGCAGCATGACGGAGTTCCTGTTGTGGCCCACGGTCCGCGCCTGTCGGCTGGACTGGGCCAAGATTAAACACCTTGCTGTCCACTAGTTCGCAGGACACCGTCCCGTTGTTACAGGGATCCCCCGTTAAATGTCGAAAACGCGGTCAACGCGGAAAACCGAGGCTGGTCAGGGCCGCGTCGAGCATGCTCGCACGGGCCTCGTGGCCGCCGTTATGGATGCACAGGATATTGTCGCCGCGCAGACAGCCTGGAACATCCTGACATTCGATGGTGTCGAGCATGATCGGCTTGGCGTTCTTCGCGTCGCATTGCGCACGCGACCGCAGGATCGCCGTGCTTTCGAACGTGTTTCCCTGGCGAAAGCCGCTGCCGACCGCGCGTCCGGCCAAAGGAAAGGTCTGATCGGCGGTGCCATGAAAATGGATGACCGTGGGAATGTCTGCAACGCAATCCTCGGCCTTTGGAATGGGATGCCAGAAGACTCCGGAAAAGGTGAGCATGGCGGCGGCCTTCTGTCCCTGTTGGCACGCTGCGTACCAAGCCATTGAGGCACCGATGGAAAAACCTCCGATGATCGTCTTGTCGGCCGTAAAGCCATAGCGTTGCCGCAGATCATCGAACACGTTGGCGATAAATGCCTTTTCGTCTCTTTCAGGGCGGGGGATGTGAGGAAAGGACCAGCGGCCATCGATCCCGTCAACAGCGACATAGGCAAGGTGATGCGACAGCGTCGTATCGACGAGCGGTCGTTGCTGCATCTGCAGTTCGGCAGAACTCTTGAATCCGTGAAAGAAGACATAGACCCCGCGAAGATCATGATCGGCAGGAAGCTCGATCCGATAGTTGCCGCCGGAAACCTGGCAAGGCATCGGACCGCCGCAAGGTTCAGACATAGCAGCGGTGGAGGTTCCCGCGGTTGCGAGGAAACCCAATAGGAACATCAGACGAATGCTGGCCAAATGCACCTCCCCACGATTGCTGAAGATTGCTAGCTGTTTGTGCGCGGTCCCACAATTTCCGTTTCTGCGGCCCTCATAAGAAGCGCTTCAACTCTTTGAGAGAAGCCTCCTACAATCATTGCCAGGCTGCCGAGACAGACGGACCGAACCTCAACCGGAACATTCTTGCGGAGGTCCGGGACGTGCAATTGCGTTTCGGTGCGATCCCTACAAGATTATCGGCAGAGAGTTCTCGACTGGTCCAGCGTCACCATCACTTCCCCATGAGACAAATCCATCGCCAGGCCATGAGAGTTCGATGACGAGCAGGTTTTGGCACTGACCGTGGAGCACATCAGGAAACGGGGAGACGAAGCAACCTGGATCGGGGCAAGGTTATGGGAATTGACCACGGCCAGCGTTCATAATGCATTCGGCGAAAAGCGGGCGGTTCATCGCGGAGCGCTCGATATCAACGCCGAGCAAAATCTCGGTGATCGCGCCGGACGTTTTATTGCATCCACCGCTGTAACGGCGGCAGCGTTATCTGCGAACTGGAACATGTCGCATGAAGCATTCGATGCGCAAGGAAGAATGGACCACCCGCAAGCGATGCGTACTGCCCGGCGCGTCGACAAATAAGACCGAGGACGTGATTCAGGCAGTTTTGCCGGGCTCCAGGTGAAACCAGACACGCGGAGGTCATTTCATCCTCTGGGACCGTGGATGGCTGAATTTTTTGGAATGACAGGTTATAAAAACGAAAGGGTATTGAGATGATAGCACCCACCGCATTTTGCGCCGCCGGCGCAGGAGAATGGCAGATCGAAACGATCCGTTCGATCCTCGGGCCGACGCTTCCCGCCGCCGGTTTCCTGAAAATCACCGATGGTGATGCCGGTAAAAATGAGCAGAGCAATCTCTGGACCTTACGGGGAACGGCGGGCCACGCTCGTTATGTTACCCGGAGTGAAACCAACCAGTTGCTGGAGCGCCAAGAGGCACTGGGCCGGAAAGGTGCAACATGCGCCGCGCTCATTCCGATCCGGAAATCCGAAACGTGGTGGACACTCGCCCAGGATGAGCGGCGTTCGATCATGGAAGAGAAATCGCGGCATTTCGGCATCGGCATGGATTACCTGCCGGCAGTCGCACGCAAGCTCTACCACAGCCGCGATTTGGGAGAGCCGTTCGACTTCCTGACCTGGTTCGAGTTCTCTCCCGACAGCGCGAGCGCCTTCGAAGAGCTTCTGGGTCGCCTGCGGGCGACGGAGGAGTGGCAATATGTCGAAAGAGAAGTCGAGATACGGTTGACGAGGACCATGATCCCGCAGTCCACCGCCGATCGCTGATGCGTGGATGCCGGAAGAGACCATGAAGGCTTTTCCGGCGCAGGCGCAAAACCAGGGGAGGCACGACCATACACCATCCTCTCCTGGTCTTCACCGTCATCGTCATCATGGTCATCATCACCGCAGCCGCTTCTCTCAGCGCATTGGTCAAATTCGCGAAAGCGGAGGGCAACATGCCCGCCCAATCGACCAGTCAGCGAACCTTGCGGGCTTCGTCCGGCTTGCGTTGCTGAGTGCCCAAGACCGAGCCTGATCGGCGTTAAGGGCGGATGCCGATCCCGGTTATGAAGATGCCCACCAAGTGAGCAATATGGTCTTGCGGTGAGGTGTCCTTCTCCGTGGCGAGCGAAATTGCGGTCGCGATACAGACGATGTCGTCAAAGCTGATATCGGGCCGAATGACGCCCGCCTGCTGTCCACGTTGCAGGAGCCGGACGCCTTCCTCGCTGGTTGCCACACATCCCGGCGTTCCGATCTGCAAGACGGTTCCGAGCGACGCCGCAACGCCGCGATACATGTTCGTGTACTCGACGAGTTCCTGAAGATAGAGCCGCAAGGCGTTCAGCGGATCAACCTCCTCTCCTCTGTTCCGGGAGGTTTCGGCAAACCTCAGGAAGCGAGCGCTGTATGTCGCGGCGAGCAGGTCTTCCCGTGTCGGAAAGCGACGGTAGAGCGTGCCGATGCCAACGCCAGCGCGCTTGGCAACGTCGTCCAGCGAGACGCGAGCACCGCGCTCCAGAAAGACTTCCTCGGCAGCAGCAAGAATCTGATCGCGGTTTCGCTGCGCGTCAGCCCGCAGTGGAATGTCGTCGACCAAAATTTTCGCCCCATCATGACTTGTTAAGTGGAGGGTATCTCCATATAAAAAGTGGAGCAATCCTCCACTTATTGAAGGCAAGAGGGATATGATGAAACGGTTTGACAACAAGGTGGTGGTGATCACGGGTGGAACGGACGGTATAGGCCTGACCACGGCCAGAGCGTTTGTGGCTGAAGGCGCGCAGGTTTACATCACGGGCCGACGGCAAGACCGTCTGGATGAAGCGGTTGCTGACATCGGCCAAGGCGCCGTTGGCGTCCAGGGCGATGTCAGCAACCTTGCCGACCTCGACAGGCTGTATGCGCAGGTCAAGCGCGATCATGATCGTGTGGATGTGGTGTTCGCCAATGCCGGCGTGTCTGAGTCCGCCGCCATTGGCGCCATTGAGGAAGAGCATGTCGACCGCGTCTTCGGCATCAACGTCAAAGGCATGATCTTCACCGTGCAAAAGGCACTGCCGCTGATGTCTGCGGGCGGCGCCGTCGTGTTGACGGGATCGGGCGCTGGTAGCAAGGGCTTTGCCAACCTGTCGATCTACAGTGCGACCAAGGCAGCGATCCGCTCCTTCGCACGAACTTGGACAACCGACCTGAAAAGCCTGGGCATCCGTGTGAATGTCGTTTCCCCCGGCATGGTCCTCACACCGGCCATGCAGACCTATCTGCAGGACAATGCCGGCGCCGAGGCATGGATGCAGCAAGCAATTCCGTTTGGCAGGCTCGCTCAAACCGAAGAAATCGCCAGGGCGGTGCTATTCCTCGCATCGGACGAAGCCAGCTTCATTGGTGGCGAGGAACTGCTTGTCGATGGCGGCTTCGTCGCGGTCTGACGGCTTTTCGAACGCGGTTGACGCGACGATACCGCAGGTCAATCGTTCGGTTGCGCGGTTCTCCGTGGCGATCATCCGTGGCAGTTCCACGGATGATCGCGGCCGCCCTGTGCCGTTCACATCTCAGCCGGCATTGCCGGCGGCCGCCTCGATGCGGTCGATGACAGACAGAAGCTCCAGCGGCGCATGCACCACGAAGTCTGGCTTGTCCTCGGCGCAAACGAGGCTCTTGTCATAACCGTCCTGTCGGTCGATCCAGACCGAGGTCAATCCGAGCGCATTCGCACCGCGGATATCACGTTTGATGTTGTTGCCGAACATCACGATGCCGGCAGCATCCTCATCGCGCAGTCCGAGCTTCAGCATGGCATCGCGGAAGATCAATGGCTCCGGTTTGGCCACCCCGCAGACTTCCGAAATCGCCCGCGCATCGAACAGATCCCAGAAGCCAAGAGCCGAATGGACATTTCGAAAGCTCTGTTCGCGCCCATCGGCAACCAGTGCCACCACATAACCACGGGCCTTGAGTTCGCCGACCAGCCGATCGCCGCCATCAAGGGCTGCAGCGGAGAGAACCAGATCCGCCTCAGCCTGGCAAAATACCTGGCTTGCTTCATCGATCAGTGTCGCGCCGCTATCGAGGAAGACGGCCTTCACGCCCTTGCGGCTGGCGCGCAGCTGTTCCAGTTGATCGCGGATGAACACCGGTACGTGGTTGGCAAGTTCCGACCAGCTTGCGAAGCGCATCTGGGCGAGATCGAAGCGCAGCGAAAAATCATAGGTCGGGGCAAAACACAGCGACTTCAGATAGGCACGCCCGAGAAACTGGTCATACGGCGAAAGAAAGGCCAGCGCATCGCAGAACATGTCGTTGATCATGATGCCGCGCAGATCCTCGCCGCTCTGGCAGGCATGATCAAGCGCCTGCCTGCGAGCCAGAATGGCGGCCGCATCTGCGCTGTGAGCGTGCTTGCCCGGCTCACAATAGAGCACCACTCTGCCGTCCTCGCGCGCCGCCTGCGACATGTCGAAAAGCCCGCCATGCGCGCTGGCGCAAACGCCAAGCGCCACCCCATCGGCATTCAGAGCCACCCAGACATGCTCCAGTTCGTAGAGATGCTGAATATCGCCATCCCACCAGATCGCATATTCCAGCACATGCACCGTCCCCTCCGGTGCCGGAGGCGTATGCCGGCAGCTTGGCGATTGTTCACCGGCCGTCAGCCGCGTTATGCCGATGGTCTGTGGCCGGAAAGGCTCCCTGGCGTCGCACAGCAGAATGGGCGCATGCTGCCGCGCCAATCGGGCAACCTCAGCCGTCAGGGCATGGCTGTGTCGCGCTTCGCTGCTATAATTCATGATTATCCTCAATACTGGATGCTACGGGAAAGGGAGTGCGGCGCAACGCTTTCGCGCAGCGTCAGCCGCGGCTGCAGAACAATCTGGCAGGACCGTTTTATCCTGCCGGTCATATGATCGATAAGAAGACGCGCGGCCGTCTGGCCCATCATCTCAATTCTCTGGCTCATAGTAGACAAAGCGGGAAGAGCCATTTCCCCAAGCGGCAAACCATCAAAGCTCAGCACGGACATGTCGCGGGGAACATCCATGCCCTCTTCATGCAGGCAGGAAATCGCGCCGAGCCCGATCATATCCGTCGTCGCAAACACGGCGGTCAGTCCGCGCGTGTCAATCAGCAACTGCCGCATGGCGCGCCGGCCGAAATCGAAACGTTCGCCGGGCATATCGCTGGAGATGGCAATGCGGTCCGCAATACCGAGGTCGCGGGCGGCATCGAGGGCGCCGCTCACGCGCATGAAGCCGGGCCGGCCGCCATGCGCCCGCTGATCCCAGCCCTTCACCAGAATTCCGATATTACGGTGGCCGAGATCGTAGAGATGCTGGATCGCCTCGCGTCCGCCGGCATAATTGTCCGTCGTCACCTGGGAGCATTTTCGCGTCGGTGGCGCAGTCTCGACGAAGACGACCGGCACGCCCGCCCGCTCGAAACGCGCCGCATTGCGGGCGGCAAGCGCCAGGGACGACGATGGACGAATGATGACACCGCCGAGTTCGATGTCGAGCAGCCGCCGCACATAGGCATTCTCTCGCTCCGGCTCGGTATGGGTGGAGCAGACCATGGCGAGATAACCCTCGGCGGCCAAAGTTGCCTCGATCGCGCGGTGCAGGGTTGCGCCGAAAGGTGAGCCTTGCCGCGCCAGCAGCACGCCGACGGTCTTGTCGCGTTTGCGGGGTACAGCCGTGCTGACGGCATCCGGACGATAACCGAGCGCTTCAGCGGCCTGCAGCACCGCGGCCCGTTTGGCCGGGCTGATGTGCAAATGCCCGTTCAGCGCGCGCGAGGCTGTTGCCGGCGACACCCCCGCCCGGGCAGCGACATCCTTGATGCCAACCATGTCAGGCCGGCTCCAGGAGGCGTACCGGCTCTGCAGCATGCAGCGGGTGGAAGCAGGCCACGTCCCGGCCCGATCCGCTTGCGGCAAGCGGTGGCGGCGTGCGCCGACATTCGTCGCTCGCCAAGGAACAGCGGGGGTGAAAGCGGCAGCCCTCCGGGAAGGCTGCCGGGTCGGGCACGCTGCCGACGAGCCGTTGACGCTCCGTGCGGCGAGCCACCGTCGGCTCCAGGACCGAATTCAACAGCGCCCGCGTATAAGGATGCCGCGGAGCAGAAAACAGTTCCTCGGTCGGAGCAAGTTCGACCACCTGACCCGCATACATGACCGCAACCCGGTCGCTGATGTGGCGGACGACAGAAAGGTCGTGCGAGATGAACAGATAAGAGAGGCCGAGCTCTGCCTGCAGGTCGCGCAGGAGGTTGAGGATCTGTGCCTGTACCGAGACATCCAGCGCCGAAACCGGTTCATCGGCAATAATCAGCCGCGGCCTGCTGGCCAGAGCCCGGGCAATCCCGATGCGCTGACGCTGTCCACCTGAAAACGCATGCGCATGGCGATCGAGATAAGCGGTATCGAGCCCCACCATCCGCATGACCTCATGGACACGCGACGCGATGGCCGGACGGCTTTCGCCGGCCACCGACAGCACTTCGGCAAGGATGTCATACACCGTCAGGCGCGGATTGAACGAGCCGTTCGGGTCCTGGAACACCATGCGGATATCGCGCCAATGGCGTCGCCGGGCGGCTGGCGGCAGGGCCGCCAGATCGACATCATGGCCCTTGTTCGACAAAAAGACCTTGCCTTCACTTGGCTTGTGCAGGCCGATCACCGTTTGTCCCAGGGTGGATTTTCCGCAGCCGGATTCGCCAACGAGCCCGAGCGTCTCGCCGGGCCAGATATCGAAGGAAACGCCGTCGAGCGACCGCACGCGGCGTGGCTTTGTGAAGAGACCGCCACTTTGCAGGAAATGCTTCTTCAGTCCGTGGACCTTCAAGAGCGGCGGGCAAGTGTAATCCGGCTTGCGTCTGACTACGGCGGGAGCATGCGTTTCGGCAGCTTGCAGATGGCCTTCATCATCAAGCGCCCAGCACGCGGCCTGCCGCGCCTGAGCCAGCTGTCGTGGCGGTGGCGCCTGGCGATCACATTCGCCGGGGCGGCGATGGCCACACCGGGCAAAAAAGGCGCAGCCCGACGGCCGGTTATGAAGATGCGGAACCGTACCGGGGATGGTCTCCAGGCGGTCGCGGCGCCGGCCGGTCACCGAGGGCCTGGAGGCGAGCAGTCCGCGGGTATAGGGATGACGCGGGTCGGAGAGCACCTCAGCCACCGGGCCGCTTTCGACGATCCGCCCCATATACATCACCGCAACATCATCGGCGACTTCGGAGACCACGCCGAGATCATGGGTGATGAAGAGCATCGCCATGCCCTGCGCCTGCTGACGTTCACGCAGAAGATCCAGGATCACGGCCTGCGTCGTCACATCAAGTGCCGTCGTCGGCTCGTCGGCGATCAAAAGCTGCGGGCGGCCGACAAGTGCCATGGCAATCATCGCACGCTGACGCTGGCCGCCGGAGAGTTCGAAGGAATAGGCGTCGAAACGCTTTTCCGGCGCGGGCATTCCGACCGCCCTCAGCACCGCAATCGCCTCCTCACGCGCCTCGCTGCGGCTGGTGTTTCCGTGCCAGCGCAGAACCTCGGAGATCTGGTCGCCGATCGTGTAAAGCGGCGAGAGCGCGCTCATCGGCTCCTGATAGATCATCGCAATGTCATTGCCGCGAATGCTGCGTATGGCAGATCCACGCGGGTCGAGCGCGGCAATGTCGATGTGCTCCCGGCCATCGCGGCAAAGCCATATGCCGCCCTGCCCGATGCGGGCATTATCGCCCATCACCTGCAAAATGGCCTTGGCAGTCAGCGACTTGCCGCAGCCGGATTCCCCGACGAGACACAATGTCCTGCCGCGGCGCACCTGGAACGAGACCCCGTCAAGGGCGGTAAACTGTCGATCGCCCTCCGTAAAACTGACATGCAGATCGCGAACCTCCAGGAAGGGCGTGTCGTGCAAAACCTCGGCCATGGTTCAACTCCCGTGAGGATCGGCGGCATCCCGCAGTCCGTCGCCAAGGAAATTCAGGGCAAGGACAGCGAAAACGACGACCGCGCCCGGCAGGAACAGCCAGGGAGCGGTGTACATCGACCGGATGTTCTGGATTTCCTGGAGCAGGACGCCCCAGCTGATGACTGGTGCCTTCAGCCCGATCCCAAGGAAACTGAGGCTCGTTTCCGCGAGAATCATGGCTGGAATGGCCAGCGTGATCACCGCGATGATGTGCGAATAGAAACAGGGCAGCATATGACGGAAGAGGATGCGCATCGTGGAGCACCCGTCGAGTTTTGCCGCCTTGATGAACTCCTCTTCCTTCATCGCCAGGAAACGACCACGAACGACACGCGCAAGCCCCGTCCAGCCGAGCATCGAAAGAACAAGGGATATGAGGAAATAGGTCTGCAGCGGCGGCGTATCCTTTGGAATGGCCGCCGCAAAGCCGATCCAGAGAGGGATAGACGGGAGGGATTGCAGGAATTCGATGAAACGCTGGATGACCTGATCGGTCATGCCTCCGGCATAACCGGAAATTCCGCCGATCGCCACGCCGAGCACAAGCGACAGCGCCACCCCTGCCAGCCCGATCGTCATGGAAACCCGCGCTGCATAGATGGTGCGCGAGAGGACGTCACGGCCAAGCCGATCCGCACCGGCAAAAAAGACGCGTTGGCGCGGATCAACCGGTCCCAACAGATGCCGATTGGCAGGGATCAGGCCGAGCCAGCGATATTCATCGCCCTTCACCCAGAGGCCAAGCGGCACCACGGCGCGCGGATCGGCGACAAAACTGCGCGTGCCGGACGCATAATCGAACTGCACCTTGTAGCCCAGCACATGCGGCTCAAATCGCCCGTCGCGAAACAGATGGATGGCCTGCGGCGGATAATAGGCATACCGTGTCGAATAGGCGTCGGGTGCCTGGGGCGAGAGAATTTCGACGAATATCGTTGCCACATATAACAGGACGGTGACCCACAATCCGGCAAGGCCGAGCCGGTGGCGGCGGAACCTGCGCCAGACGGCAGAGGCCGGGCTTTGTGCCGGCGGAGCGACATCGGCAGACAAGGCGTCGATGGCGACCATCAGCCTCTCCTTTCGACAAGGGTGAACTGACGACGAATGCGCGGATCAAGCCAGGCCAGAAGCACATCCGAAAACAGGGTTCCGATCATGCCGAGAATGCCGAGAAACATGATGAGCGTGGCGGCGAGGAACATGTCCTGGTTTCGCAAGGCATCGAACAGAAGCGGGCCGGTGGTTTCCAGACCCAGCACGATCGCAACGATGGTTTCGCCCGAGATGATGTGCACGAAGACATCATTGAGACCGGAAACAAACGGGTTCATTGCATGGCGGACGGGATATTTCAGAAGCGCCCAGGTTTCCGGCAAGCCCTTGGCCCGCGCCGCCGACAGATAGGGAGCACGCAACTCATCCAGCAGGTTGGCCCGAATGGTGCGAATGATCGAGGCCATGCCGGATATGCCGAGAACCAGGATCGGTATCCACAAATGCGCCAGAAGATCGAGCACCTTGCCGAGGCTCCAGGGCGCATCGGCATATTGCGAGGAAAAGAGCCCGCCGACACTCTGGCCGGTAAACACGAACAGCGCATACATCAGTGCCAGCGCCAACAGAAAGTTTGGCAAAGCCAGCCCGAAAAAGCCGAGTGATGTAAAAACGTAATCGGCAATCGAATATCGGCGGACGGCCGAATAGATGCCGATCGGTATGGCGATCATCCAGGTCACGGTCAGCGTGACAATGGAGAGGATGGCGGTCAGTCCCAGCCGTTCGCCGATCACTTCAGCGACGGGACGGGAGTGCTGGAAGGACCAACCGAAATTGCCGTGCAGCACCATGTCCGACATCCAGCGCACATATTGAACCGGAATCGGCGCATCGAGACCATAGGTGATGCGCAATGCCTCTTTCTGCGCCTCCGTCATCACATCGCCCTGGGCAGCGGCCTGAAGTGCATAGCGATCGACATAATCACCCGGCGGAAGATTGATGATGGCGAAGGCGACAACGGAGATGGCGATCAGGGTTGGCGGAACCCAGAGCAACCGCTGCAGGATGAAGCGCAGCATGGCGTGTCCTTTCATAACCTATCGCGCAGGACGGCAGAGCCGTTCTGCGCGATAGCCAAGACGGTCTGAGGCTTACTTTTTGACGAACCAGGCTTCCATGTTGCTGGGAGCCGGACCCGGATACAGCCAGCCTTCGATGATCGGCTCATGCACGCCGCCCAGGCGGTTCGATACGACCCGGTAGTTGCCCTCCGGCAGAACCGTGCCGATGTTGACGAAGCTGTCGGCCATCTGGTCCATGAACTTCTTGACCAGTTCATCACTGGCCTTGCCGGTCTTGGTCGGGATCTCCGCTTCCATGCGGAACAGGTCCTTGATGTCCTGCGGCGGCTCGATCGGCTCTGCACCCGCAACGGTTTCCGTCTGCGGCGCGATGTTCTTGTCGATCCAGTTGATCCAGTTGTCCCAGTTCGACTGATAGCGGATCATGCGGGCGAGGCTGGAAAGCGGAAGCTGTCCGCAACCATTTTCGCCAGTCCAGACAAGACCTTCGCGATCACGAGCTTTGCGACGGGTCTCATAGACCTCGCCCGAGGCGATATCCGGCTTCATCTCCACACCAATATCGGCCCAATTCTGCGCAATGATCTGCAGGACATCACCCCATTCGGCGCGGAAGCCGCCTTCAGCCGAGATGGTGAAGCTGACACGCTGTCCGTCCTCGGTCAGGCGGAAACCCTGCGCGTCTTTTTTCGGGTAATATTTGTCGAGCAGCGCATTCGCCTTGGCCGGATCAAACTCGGTATATTGCTTCGCCAGCCGCTCATTGTAGTAGGGCGAACCCGGACGAGGAGCCGCCTGATAGGGCTCACCCTGACCAAGATAGACGGTATCGATGATGCCGGGCCGGTCAATCGCAATCGACAGGGCAATTCGGACATCCTTGTTCTGGAAGAAGCTTTGCTGCCAGGCCTTCGGGCTGTTGAAGGGCAGCTCGATGAACATGGTGTTGTAGTCGCAGCTTTCGGCCTTTGCGAAACGATAATTGCCCTTCTGCTGGTTCTCGAAGAAGACGCCCTTGTTTTGCGGCACGGAAACGCCCGGCAGCGAATAATCGAAATCGCCGGCCATGGTCTTCAACAGCTGGACCTCGGAATCCTTGGCAAGGTCATAGGAGCGGGCATCGATATACGGCAGCTGATTGCAGCTCTGATCCACCTTGAAGTAATAGGGATTGCGCTCCAGCACGAAATGCGTCTTGCCGAGCACCGGCTCCACGGTGCGCCAGGCCAGCATGGTCGGCCGCTTCGGGTCATTCTGCTCGGAGAGCTGGCCGTAGGTGCCAACGCGGCCCGCCCACCACTTGGCATAGTCCTTCTCACCGCTGGCGGCCATCATTTGCGCAACGCCGTCCGGATTGAGCTCCTTGTCGAACTGCCGGACATAATGGGCCGGAAACTGGACGACGCGCTGCCCATAAGGGCCGGCAAGATCGAGAAGGAAGCGGCCGTTCGGCTTCGACCAGCTGATGCGGACCGTCAGGTCATCAATCTTCTCCACCTTTGCGACTTCATTTTCGACCGTGAAGGTGCGGTACGGCCCTTTGGGAGATACGGCGCGATTGTTCTCCACCCGGTCCCACCAGAAAACGATATCATCGGCGGAGAAGGGCACGCCGTCCGACCACTTCAAGCCGGCGCGGATATGGAACGTATAACTCTTGGCGTCCTCGGAAACCTCCCAGCTGGAGGCAATGTTCGGCAGGATCTGGGTGCCGTCCGGGCTCCAACGCACCAGCGGCTCGTAGCCATAGTGGCGATAATCCGCCAAGCGCCCGCCGCCGAAGGGCTCCTTCAGCATGCCGCCATAGGTTCCCACTTCGTCCACCTGCACGACGAGGGGATCTTTCGGCAGGCGATCGACCACAGCCGGCAGCGTTTTCGCCGCGACGGCGGCATCGAGCTGCGGCGACTGATGAAACACCTGACAGGCGCCGGCAGCAAAGGCCGGGCCGGCCAACGCGGCGAGGGCCGCGGAGAGCATGAGGGTTCTGGTATTCATCTGCGCTTCCTCTGAAACGGCCCCTGCTGGGGCAGGCGTTGAAAACTGTTTCAGAGGTAACCGGACCAGGCGTCAGTTATGTGAATGTCGCCGCATTGCAACATGGCTTTGCACGGCTTGCATCGTGACCGTCATGTCTTTGACAATAAATAATAAAACTGGCTGCCTCGACAATCATGAAAGGGAGCATGGTGGCCACTGCGACAGGAGCCGCGGTGGCGGATTGACTGAAAAAAGCTGAAACATTTTCAAGACGCAGAAATTGCGGCGGTTGTGTCCCCCTCTGCAAGACGACAACGCAGGATCACCGTGCGTGGCGAACTTGTGCCGTCCTGTACGAGGGCCAGCAATTGCTGGGCGCAGATGCCGCCAAGTTCTGAAAAGGGGATCGCGACCGATGTGATGCGCGGGGAAACCATGCGGGCAAAGTCGGTTCCGCCGAGGCTGAGCACCGAAAGCGTGCCAGGCACCGCGATCCGTCTTTCGCGCAGCACCCGCAGCACGGTGCAGGCGATCTGTTCATTGCTGCAGAAAACGGCCGTTGGCCAGGTGGCGGATGGTAGGTCCAGGTGGTCACTCAACAAGCCGGCCGCATCGAAAGGTTCGGTGGCCTCGGCGTCCGGCAGAATGCCATCGCCCTCCTCCAGCCAGGACCGTTCGGCAGGTCCGACCAGCGCAAGCACGCGCTGATGGCCGAGACAGGCAAGATAGTCCATGCCAAAACGCCAGCATTGCAGCGGATCGACCGCAACGGCACTGACATCCGGCACCTGCACCAGGGCGTCCAGAATGATCGGCACGATGCCGGCACTTTCCAGCTCATGCGCGGCCGCCAGAGCCCGGGCGGGATAACCTTGCGGCGCAAGGATGCAACCGGCCACGCCTCTTTTGATCATCGAGTCCAGATAGAACCGCTCGCGGGCGCGATCGCCGTCGGCGTTGCAGACGAAGGTCTTGTATCCGGCATCGAAAAGAATGGTCTCGGCAGCCTCTGCCATGCGCCCGTCCTTCAGGCCCGGCACGCCGAACTGAAGGTAACCAATCACATCGGAACTGGCAGCCAGGTGGCCAGGCGCCGTGCGCTGCGGTTTGTAGTTCTCGCGTCGGGCGATGCTGAGAATGTGTTGGCGAAGCGCCTCTCGCACATGCGGATGCCCATTCATGGTCCGCGAGACGGTGGCAGGCGATACACCCGCAAGTCGCGCAATCCGCCTGATATCCGACATCGACCACTTCCAACTTCAGTTCCGCACCACCCGGCGGCACACAATAACCGCACCGATCGCGGTCACAAGCCAAGGGCTTTGAACATCCAGCCACAAATGGCCCAACCTCGACCGTAACAACATCACGCCAGCACGGAAACGAAAAATGACTGCCGTAATTCTACGGCAGAGCCCGGCTTAACACCAGGGACACCCATCAGCCGACGAATTTCGATCGATGGCGCAAACGGGAGGTGAGCGACGGGCTCACCCATCTATCACGGAGCTGACCATCAAGGCGAGTTCGGCCAGTGAGCCCGCCTCCATCTTCGTCATGACGGACGCCCGGTAGGCCTCGATGGTCTTGATCGAAAGATCAAGTTCATAGGCGGTCACCTTATTGGGTTTGCCGGCCAGGATGCCGTCCAGCACGTCGCGCTCACGCCGACCGAGGCGGGCCAGCCGTTCCTCCACGCTGCGACGACGTGCTCCCCGCAACAGGTTTTCCCGTGAAAGGCGGATGGCCGCGGCCACAGCATCGAGCAGAAGCTGTTCCTTGAATGGCTTCTCGATGAAGTCGAAGGCTCCGGCTTTCAGCGCCTCGACCGCCATCGGCACGTCGCCGTGACCGGTGACGATGAGGATAGGCAAGGGACAGTCCCGGTCGCGCAGGTGGCGTTGCAATTCCAGCCCACTCATGCCGGGCATGCGGACATCGAGCACCAGGGCACCCGGACGACAGTGTTCTGGCTCCGGCAAGGCCTGCAGAAGCTCAGCCGCCGAGGCGAAGATATTCGTTTCCAGTCCGATAGAGGAAAACAGGAAGGCCATGGATCGGCGCATGGCCTCGTCATCATCCACGATCAAGACCAGTGGCTGATCATTATCGCCGATCATCGGCTTTCCTCCGGTGGTAGGGGCAGGGTGAAGCGCATCGTGATCCCGCCGCTCGCCTCATTTGTCGCCCACAATCGTCCGCCATGACTTTCGACGATGGTACGGCAGATGGGAAGGCCGAGCCCCAGCCCCTGCGGCTTGGTGGTGAAGAAGGTATCGAAAAGATGTGCCTCGACCTCCGGCGACAGTCCGGTGCCATGATCCCTGATCGCGACCTCGACGGTACGACCCGAACGGACGGTTGAGACACCAATGCCGCGCCCGCGCGCCACGGGATCACTCATCGCATCGACAGCATTCTGTAACAGGTTGAGCAGGACTTGCTCGATCTCGATCCGGTCGGCGCTGAGCGGCGGCATGCCGGCGGCAAGGTGGACATGAAGCGGCACATCGTTGCGCCGTGCCGGTCCCTCGAACAGGACCAGCGCCTCGCGCACGACCTCGTTGATGTCGAGGTTTTCTCGCCGAAGCTCACGCCGGCGTACGAAGGAACGGATGCGGCGGATGATCACCCCGGCCCGTTCGGCCTGTCCGGCAATGCCCCGCGCGCCGTCGCGCAGGATGTCGGGATCGGTACGCCCGGCATCGATCAGCCGGGTTATGCCCTCGGCATAATTGGTGATGGCCGCCAGCGGCTGGTTGAGTTCATGGGCAATGTTGGAAGCCATTTCCCCGAGAATTCCGAGGCGGGAAAACTGATCGCGTTCCTCCCGGTGCAAACGAGCCGCCTGCTCAGCCTTCTCACGCTCCTGGATTTCACGCGTCAGTTCCGTCGTTCGCCTGCGCACGAGCGTTTCGACCCGAGCCACGTGAATAATCCACCAGACCAGACCGAGGCCGGCGGCAAGGAACCAGTGCCAGTTCGCCCGCACAAAGCCCATCAGCGTGGAACGGGCGAGATATTCGTAAGGTCCAATCCTGAGCTGCCGAAAGAGCGCATGGACGGAGGTATAATCCTGTGGCGCGGTCCAGGCCCGCCCCTCGACGGGGATCATGGTCAGAAGGCTCGCGGTCACCGCCTTGGCGAGGTCGGGCGAAGTGCCGGCAAGCCGGGCAAAGGGCCAATCCGGATAGAGGCGCGAAGACGACCGGCAGGGAAAATCGGACGCGGCGCGTTCCGCAACCACGGCGAACTCATCCGCCATCACCCGGCCATCGGCAATCTCGTCCTCCAGAAGACAGGTGCGCAGCACACCGGCATCGGCCTGGCCTGAGCGGATCGCCGCCAGCACGTTTTCCATGGGAAAACCGGTTTCGACGACACCGGCCAGTTTCGATGTCGCAATGCCGGCCTCGTCCATCTCCCGCGAAACGACCTGCCAACCACCGAAGGCATCCGTCGCCACAACGGCAAGCCTCAGACCGGCAAGGTCCCGGAAGGTTTCGGCATGACCCGGACGGTTCGGCACAACCACGGTAGAACCGACCGTATCGGTCGGTACGGCATGATCGCGGCTTTCCAGCGTTGCAAGCCGTGTTGCGCCGAAACGATATTCGAGATCGACGTATTCGCCGGGATTGGTGATGACAAAATCGATCGACTTCGCCTCAACCGCTGTCGCGATGCCGGCAAGATCGAGGGGCAAGACTATGAAGTGATGCTCCGGCAGCGTTCGTTCGAGATGGGCGACCGTCGGTTCAAAATCCTTTACCGCCCGCTCCGAACCCTGAAAGGCGAGCACGGCGATCGTCACGTCGCGCGCCTCCGCAGCCTGGGCGAAGACCAAAGCAAGGAGGACGAATGCGCAAAGCGAACGGATCATGGCGGCGAAATTGGCACAGACGGAGGTGACAGGCAAAATGAAAGACCGGCCGGGGATGACGGCCGGTCTTCCTCGGAACGCAGGCCAGTCTAATAGCGAGCGTCCTTCGGTTTGCCGCCGTTCGGCCAGTCCTTGACCTTGTCGGGGAAGTCAGGTCTTGGCATGTGGCTGAAATAGTCGGCGACATCGAGGGCTTCCTGGTCGGAAAGGCCGCCCTGCCCGAGCGGGAACTTTTCATGGAAACCGACCGGCATGTTGCGTTTGACGAAGGCGGCGGCGGTATAGGTACGCGCCATGCCGGCGCCGATGTTGAACGACCGATCGCCCCACAGAGCAGGATAGACGACACGGCCTGCCTCGTCCTTCAGCCCCTCGCCGCTTGCGCCATGGCAGACGGCACACTGTACGGCATAGATCTTTTCGCCGTTGGCCGGGTCGGGAACGAGCGAGGGGTCGATCTTACCGACGCCACGGCCAGGCACCTTGTCCTCCGGTTTGGTCGCGCCCTTCATCCAGTCGAAATAGGCGAGCATGGCCTGCATATCTGCCGATTCGGGCGCCAGCGGCTTGCCATTCATCGAACGGCGGAAACAACCATTGATGCGGTCGGCCATGGTGATTTCCTTGCCGGAACGGGGCGCATAGCTCGGGAAAAAGGCGGAGACCCCGACATAAGGCGAACCATCCGCGACCGTGCCGGCATTCAGGTGGCAGGATGTGCAGTTCAGGTCATTGCCCACATGCCCCGGCAGAAGCTTGTTCGTTTCCGAATTGAGCCGCATGCCGCGCACGAGCTGATCCTTGTTCGGCGCGTCGAGCAGACCGGCAAGGCGCGGGGTTTCGAAGTTCGAGGCGTCGATCTTCGGGTCGATGTGCTTGCGAGCTTCGGCAACCTGCGCCTCGGTGATGGCTGGCGCATCCCCGCCCCAGTTCTTGCGCACAAAACTGAGGATATCGGCGATTTCCTTGTCCTCCAGCCGGGCAAAGGCAGGCATGGTATAGGTGCGGGGATGGGCGTTGGTCGAGGCCGTTTCCCAGCCGGTCAGCGTGATGTGAACAAGCGTCGAAGGGTCCCGCGCGGCAATCGTCGGATTGCCGGCCAGCGCCGGAAAAACGCCCTTCACGCCCGTGCCGTCCGGCCGGTGACAGTCGTTGCAGAACTGCATGTAACCAAGGCCGCCGGCCGTCGTGTAGGCCCCCTCGGGTGCATCCGTGTAGACCGGTTTCGGCGGCATCGGCTTCGGATTTTTCGACGGCAGTGACTTCAGATAGGTCGCTATGGCCACGAGGTCGCCGTCCGTGAAGTTCTGGGTCGAGTGCAGGATGACGTCGGTCATCGAGCCGGAGACGGTGGCAAAACGGTTCTGCCCGGTCTTCAGCAGTTCAACCGTGTCCTCGACGGTCCACAGGTCACGCAGTTCCACCGCGTGCCAGTTCTCGACGTTTTCGCCGGCAAGGAACCGGTCACCGTTCGGCCCCTTTTCCGACATCGCCACCTCCTCGAAACCGATTCCGCGTGGGGTGTGGCAGGCGCCGCAGTGGCCAAGCCCCTGGACCAGATAGGCCCCACGGTTCCACACCGCATCCTGCGACGGATCAGCCACAAAAGGCGTGCCGTCGGCCAACACGACATTCCAGTAAGCGAGGCCGAAGCGCAGATTGAAGGGGAAGTTCATGCTTGTTTCCCGGTTCTCCTTCTCGACCGGCTCAACACCGTGCCGGAGATAAGCCCACAGCGCAGTCATGTCCTCCCCGGTGATCTTGGCATAGGAGGGGTAAGGCATCGCGGGATAGAGGTTGTGCCCATCCGCAGCAACGCCTTTTCGCATGGCACGGTCGAAGGCGCCAAAGGTCCATGCGCCGATGCCGGTCTTGCTGTCGGGTGTGATATTGGTGGAGAAGATGGTGCCCATCGGCGTTTCGAGGGCAAGTCCGCCGGCCATTTCCTTGCCACCCTTCTCGGTGTGACAGGCAACACAATCACCGAGCTGAGCGATATACCGCCCCCGCTCCACCAATGCGGGATCGAGCAAGGTAGCCACATCAGGTTCCTCAACGGTGATGGTCGGCGGAAGGTCCATCCACAGGGCGACGCCGGCGGCGAAAACGGCGGCCATTCCCGCAATGATCCCCACCCGCTTCAAACGTTTGGCTTTTCTCTCATCCATGACACGAGGTCCCATTCTGATTTTTCATGGGGCAGGATAAGGCCGGAAGGCGCGCAATTCGATTTGGGAATATCCCGGAAACAGGCAGGGTTTTCCCTATAACCAATTGCTTTTTGGTATTTTTCGGCGGGAACCGGTCTGCGTTTTGCTCCCGCAGAACGCTTTAAGAGGACAGGGTGCAGCCCCTCCCGCATGTTCGAAGAGGTCTGGACCTTTCAGATCGGTCTCGGATATCGCAGCATATGCTGCAAGACGTGAGCGACACGCTGACCTTCGTCGCCCTTGTCCAGCGGGGAAGCTTCCTCGCGGCGGCATAGAGCCTGAGCAGGTCCAGGGCACGGATCAGCAAGAAGATGCAAGATCTGGAGCAGAAGCACGGAATTCCAGAGCATCCATCGCAGTTGAAGGATTATCTCGCGCCACACGCGGACAGGGGCAGGCACAAGGGCGTGCCGGTGACGGGATGCGGGATGACCATCGCATCGACTCCAAAAACCGACCTGATCAGGTCGGGTTTCAGCAGGTCGGCAGGTCGGCCGGTAGCATAGATACCACCCTCGGCAACGGCAATGATGTGATCGGCATACTGTGCGGCCTGATTGAGATCGTGAACGACCATCACGATGGTTCGGCCTCGCGTTTCATTCAGCTCTCTCAGGAGCTCAAGGATCTCAAGCTGATGCGCGATATCGAGAAATGTGGTTGGTTCATCGAGGAGGAGAATGGGGGGTTCCTGTGCCAGCGCCATGGCAATCCAGGCACGCTGGCGCTGGCCGCCTGAAAGCCGTTCGATCGGCCGCTCGGCAAGAGCCATAAGGCCGGTCGCGGCAAGGGCGCCCTCGATAGCCGCCTCGTCGACCTCCGTCATTCGAGACAGGAGCCCCCTGTGCGGATGACGCCCGAAACGGCAAAGCTGACGCACCGTCAGGCCTTCCGGTGAAACCGGATTTTGCGGGAGAAGCGCCAGAACCTGTGCGACGGCCCTGCCCGGCATGGTGGCAATCATCTTGCCATCCAGCATCACGCTTCCGCAGAGCGGTTGCATGATGCGGCCAAGCGCCTTCAGCAGCGTCGATTTGCCGGAGCCATTCGCTCCGATCAAAGCCGTTATCATGCCGTCCGGGATGGAGATATCGATGCCCTCAAGGACGCGGACGGCCGGATAACCGAGAGCCAGGTGATGTGCCGAGAGACGGGAACTTGCAGTATCAGTCACGATAACCTGCCTCCTTGATCAGCAAGAAAATGAGATAAGGCCCGCCGATAACGGCAGCGACGATACCGGCGGGAATCTCATTCGGAAGAGCCACGAGACGACCGATCAGATCGGCGAGTGAAAGTGTCAAGGCGCCGATGAGCGCGCTGGTGGGCAGGAGGAAACGTGCGCGAGAGCCGACCAGCAGACGGGCGGCATGCGGTGCCAACAGTCCGAGGAAACCCATGCTGCCCACTGCCGCAACGCTACCTGCGCAAAGCAGGACGGACACCAGAACGAGCCCGCCGCGCAAACGGCCAGGTGACAGACCGAGGCTTTTCAGCGTGTCGTCACCGAAACCGCTGGCGTCGAGATGAACCGCGGCAATCAGCAGAAAGGGCAGGCAGGCAAGCAACCAGAACACCAGTACGATCACATCGGCCATCGTGGTGCCGTAAACGCTACCGGCGAGCCACACCATCGACTGGTCGGCACGCGTGGGAAACAGGACCATCACATATTGCATCAAGGCATGGGCGAGCATGCCGAGCGCCACGCCGACAAGTGCCAGAGAGACGACGCCACCGCCGAGACTGCGACCGATGGCCAGCAATATCATCGCACCGGCAAGCGCGCCGGACATGACACCGATAGGGATTGCCCAGATCGCCCAGGCCGGCGGCGTGGCAAGCGCGGCAAGGAAAGCCCCAAGACCCGCGCATTTTGTGATGCCAATGACATCAGGAGAAGCCAAGGGATTGCGGAGTGCGCCCTGCAGCAGGGTGCCTGCGATACCGAACGATGCTCCCGCAAGCAGCGACATGACGACGCGCGGCGCGCGGTATTGCATGACGATGAACGAGTTTTTCCCGCCCGCAAGACCATCAAGTATCTGGTCGACAGACAGGGTCACGGCACCGAGCGTCAAACCGAGAATCGCAGTAACGAGGATAAGCGCGATGACCAGCGTAAAGACGGATATGGCCCTGAGGCTTTCCGGGGACATGAGTTTTGCGGTCATCTCGCTCTTTGCTTCCACAGGATAACGAGAAAGGCGGGTGAGCCGATGAGGGCAGTGACGATACCGACCGGCATTTCTGCCGGAAAGGCGACGATACGTCCGAGCAGATCGGCGGTATTCAGCAGCAGCGGGCCAGCGATGACACTGATCGCGATGACGGTCAGTTGGTCGCTGCCGACAATGCGGCGCACGATATGGGGCACCAGCAGGCCTATGAAGCCGATCGGACCACTGACAGCAACGGCTGACCCGGCCAACACGACAATCAGCAAGGCTGCAAGGCCGCCCACATACTTCGCGTTTTGACCAAGCGAGACTCCGGTGGTCCGATCAAGCGCAAGGATGGCAAAATGGCGGCTGGCGACCAATGCGACACTGCCACCGACGAGTGTGAACGGCAGGATGGTCCAGACCTTGTTCCATTGCGCCCCGTTCAGCGAGCCAGCCAGCCAATAGACGATATCCTGGGCTGCATTGTTGGAGATCAGGATTGCTTGGACCAGCGCAGCGAGAACGAGCTGGATCGAGATCCCGGCCAGCGCCAGCGTCGTGTCCGTCATGGTCCCGGACGCAGACAATGCCCACATGGCAAAACCGACCGCCATGGCGCCGACAAATGCCGGCCAGACGGTGCCGGCACCGGCCAGATCCGGAAGAACGATCAGGCAGAGCACGATGGCCAGTGACGCGCCGGCATTGATGCCGAATGTCTGCGGCGAAGCGAGCGGATTGCGCGTCAGCGTCTGGATCAACACACCGGCGACCGCAAGGTTAGTACCGACCAGAACCGCCAGCGCCACACGCGGGACACGGATGTTCCAGACAAGGGCACTGCCCGGCGATAGATCGGGCATGAACAGCAGACGAAGGGTCGATGCAGCCGGCAGGTCCGACACGCCGAAGCCTACGCTTGCAAGCATGACGGCAGCGAGCAGACCAAATCCCAAAAGCCCCTGCAGCAAGACCTTGGGTCCTGTCAGCCACCGCCCGGTCGCATCATCGCTCATCATCGTTGATCATCCGGCACCATAGACTTTCACGAGGACTTCCCGCACGATCATCTCCGCCGTTTTCAATCCACGGAATCGCGCAAACTGGTTCCGGTCGACTTCAAATACCATGCCGGACCTCACCGCCGAAATATTGCCAAAAGCGCCGTTGGTCTTCCACTGATCAAGCACGGTACGGCCGGAATCGGTTGCCACGAGAAGTATGTCAGGATCGACAGCGATCAGTCGTTCCAGTCCGGCGCCACTTTCAACGGCATCGCTGGAATCGATTGCCGGTGTCAGGCCGATCGCCTTAAAAACCGATCCGGTAAACGACGAGGATGTGTGCAGGCTCATGGAATCGGGTGTGGCCACGGCAAGCAGGAAGCGTCGCTTTTCACCCGTCGGGATCTTGGCGACGAGTGCGGCAATTGTCGCTTGGTGGTTGGCAACAACCTTTTCACCCTGGCTTCGTTCACCAAGCGCATCGGCAATGACGACGACCGAGTCCTTGATCGTCTGGTAACTGCCTTCCCAACTGTTGAGCACGATGGTGGGGGCAATCGCCTGCAATTGCGGATAGATTGCCGAATGGCGGATTTCGTCGGCGATGATCAGATCCGGCGCAAGTGCGCTGACGAGTTCCAGGTTGGGTTCCAACCGCGTGCCGACGGATTTGTAGTCGATATGCCTGCCAAGCAACTGATCGACACGCTGCGGCTGTTTGTCATCGGCCACGCCGACAGGGACGACGCCCAACGCATCAAGTGCCTGCACGAACGAATATTCGAGCGCAACCACACGCGAGGGCGCCCCGCTGATCTGCGTTGTTCCGAGCGTGTGGGCTATGGTGCGGGTCCCGGAGGCGGTCGCAATTTGGGACCGGAATACTACCGGTGCGGCCAACAGGGCGGCAATGGCAGTCATGGTGCCTTTATGCAGATCTCTTCGCGACAAATGTCCATGTGACATTGAGTATTCCCCTCATCAGAAGCAAACCCGCCGACAGAACAAGAAGGCGGCGTTGCGGCCAAATGTAAAGCAACCGGCGCACCGTCAGGGGCGCCGGTGCGGGTGTTAAAAGGTGATCGATGCGTTGACGAAGAAGGTTCGCGGCTGGCCCACAAACTTGCCACCGTTGTTGTCCGTCGAGCGCGTGAAATATTCCTTGTCGAACAGGTTCTTCACGCCGAACGCGAACTTTGGCGCGTTCTTATTGTCCTTCGGCTGGTAAGCCACCCGCAGATTGACGATGCCATACCCCGGTATATCACCAAGGCGACCGGTGGCGTCCTCATCCGTGACATAAGTCGCGCCATCCGTTGCCGTGCCGGGAGAATGCTGCTTCGACTGCGCCAGAATATCGGCATTGATGACCCAGTCTTCGGTCCGATAGCTCGCTCCGACGGTGCCGAAATGGCGGGAATAGAAGGGAAGATCCTTGCCCTGAAAGGCGCCAGCTTCGTAGGTCGCTTCGGTATAGGTGTACGTTGCATAAACCGACATTCCATCCAAGGCTGCGGTCAGGCCACCCAGATCATATTGCACAGCGCTCTCTATTCCCTGGTGTTTGGTCGCACCAAGATCCGTCCACACACCTTCGCCGACGATGTTGCGGCTGAGATAGAGTTCCTTGTCGAAGTCGATGTAGAACGCGGTCAGTTCCGCATTCCAACTGTCTCCATCATAATGCGTGCCGATTTCGTAGGTGGTTGCCTTCTCAGGGTGGAGCCCATCGGTCGTTGACGCAAGCTGGCTGTATTGCTGCGGTCCGAAGGATACGCCGATATTGCCGAAGACCGTCCAGGACTCGTTGATCTTGTAGGAAGCCGAGACCGTCGGCAGGATCTCATTCGCATCGATAGCGGGCGAACTTACATCCGTAACGACACCGGCAGACAGATCGGTGACGGTATTGCTCGTGCTGATCATTTCGTATCGAACGCCTGGGGTGATCGTCCAGTTGCCGATCTCGATCTTGTCATCGATATAAAGGGCGTGGGCGGTCGTCGCGCCCTCGCTCGTTTGATACGTGTTCATCGGCAAGCTGTAAGGGTCAACGCCCGTCGCCCGACTATAATATGCGGTTCGGCTGGCGACTTCGGAGCTTTCTTCCCACAGATAACGATAGCCGACCGTCACTTCATGTTGGACACCACCCAACTCAAAATACCGGGAATAGCGCGGCTCGATCCCGAAATATTCGTAGCTGCGTGGTGCGGAGGTCAGACGATAGCGACCGGCGTTCGTGCCGGTTCCCTGTTGTTCGACATGGCTGCCGCGATACGAGTTCACATAATAACCGAGCACTTCAAAACTGTTTTCGCCGTCATTGTGCTGGTAACGCAGAGATACATCGTTGCGCCGCCCGGAAAACTCGTCGTAACGACGCGTGGACTGATACGGGTCGGCCGCATATTCCGCCGCAGTCAGACCACCGGGCATCGTACCCTTTCCTTCATAGTGGTGAAACTGGGCGCTGATGGTGTCCGTATCGGAAAGCTCGTACTTACCTTTCAGGATCAGGTCATCAATATCTGTTCTATCATTGCTATTGCGGTAACCTTCGCCGTGGATACCGGAATACAGGATCGCCGCACCCAATCCGTCGGCATTGGTGCCGCCGATGAGAAGGTTCGGCGTGGATTTCACGTGGCCGTTGTTCCCGGAAATTTCCGAGCCTGCGGAGAACCGGGCCGAAAAATCCTCGGGAATGGGATGGGTCACAAAATTGATGATGCCGCCGACATTCTGCGGGCCGTAGCGGACTGAACCAGCGCCACGCACCACATCGATGGTTTCGACATTGCCGAGCGTAAGAGGAAAAAGCGACAGCTGCGGCTGACCGTAAGGGGCATAAGATAACGGGATTCCATCCATCAGCACTGTCGAACGAGGCGACAGTCGTGACGTCAGACCTCGAACACCAAGATTGAGGGAAACGTCGCTGCCACCCGTTCCGGCACTTTCCTGAACCTGAACACCCGGAATTTGATTAAGTGCATCGCGGATATCGACGCTGCCTCTTTCTTCAAATTGCTCCTGGCTGACGATCGTGCGCGCACCCGAATGGTTCAGAACCTTTTTTTCGTTCGGTTCATCAAGCCAGTTGCCGATAATCAGAACCGGATCGAGCAGAATCGTGTCGGATGTGTCCGGTTCTTGCGCAAGTCCGTGGATTGGCACGCACACAACTCCGGACAAGAAAGTCGTGACGAGAAGCCGAATTCGCAATTTCATCTGGTATCCCCTGAAACAAGAGGCAAAGTAAATTCGTTGCGCCAGAACCCGTCCTGGCACACACAAGTCTGTATTCGTTCGGCGGACCATCCCGGCAGATCTACCGGGGAATGACGGGCGGTGCTCGTGGTCTCAGCAAAGCGCCGCTGCGATGATTTGAATTCATGATGTTTTCACGGATCAGACATGGCAAAGGCTCGCCTGTCGAATCCACTACAATAATGTCGTGAAAACTTCAAACAAACATTACTGATTTCGTCATGTTTTTTTAGGCCGGGTATCCAACGTCGCGGCGCAAGGTCGTGAGACGATCTTTTGTTTCCACCGCACGGGCCGGATTGCGGGCGGCAACGCCGTAACAAAGGATGTCGGCAATCACCATGGCACTAAGGTTCCAACTGGCAAGCTTGGAGTGCACGCCGACGCATCGAAGGGTAACAGAAACCCTGTCGGCATAAACCGCCTGCAGCTGGACACCACTGACAAGAACCAGTGGAATGCCAGCAGTCTGCGCCTTCTTCACAATCATCTTCAACTCCGGAGTATCGCGGAGCGCATGAAAAAGAACGATGGCATCACCACTGCGAAGATCGATCAGTTCGTTGGCAAGCGTAAATCCGGAAGCACCACAGCTGCGCGTCCTGATTCCCGCCCGGCTGAGGCCGATCGCGCAATGCTTCGCAATGACTTCGGCAGTACCAAATCCAAGACACCACACCGTATCGGCCGGCTCCAGCAGGGATATCGCCTGGTCGAAATCCTGGCCGTTCGCCAGTTCTTCCGACGATTTCAGCGCCTCATGTGCTTCGGAGAACATCTGCCGCGCTACTTTGGCAATATTGCTACCCGTCGCTTGCAACCGCTGCTCCAGACGTTTGCTGGCTGGCAGTGTCGATGCCAGAGAACGACCACAGATACGTTTCAGTTCAGGCAGACCACTGAAACCGAGACGTTTCGCCGTTCTGATGACGGTTGCATCGCTTGTGCCGGTTTCCAGGGCAATTTCTTCTGCGCTGCGGAAAATCAGGACTTCGAGGGGCATACCAATCAAATGTTCCGCCACGATCAATTCAGAACGGCTGAGCTGTGTGCGGTTCTGTTGAAAACGGCTGGTCAATTCTGATTGCATCGCGCGGCCTTCCTGAGAGTTCAATTACCCAAAGGGGATAGCTGAGCCCCCAGAGAAGGGGAACTGTAAACTGTGTGTCTCAAGGCTTCGCGGCGCATTCACGACAAAAATCCTCAATCCGCTTTGCGCGGACGCATCACCGAGTCGGCGAACGGAAAATCGTGATCAAACGGGCAGATGTGGGAACAAAGCCCGTGCCCGGTGGGATACCGCTCTTGCGCCTTGATGGGAAACAAACGAACGCGAGTCTCGCATAGAAACGATAAGACTCCATGTTTGCAGCAACATCAGCGACACCAGTTTAAAAAATGGTGCGACCGGTCGACTGGTTTAACGGCACGATCGCGTTGTTGGGACTGAGAACTGGAGCCCAAGAAGGAGAATACGAACTTTGCCGTCCGCAATCGGCTCACTACTTTTGTAGGTGTTGCCGACACCCTCTTATTCTCGAGCTTGTCGTTCCGTCACAACCCGACCGGCGGCGCTTCGGAGGTTTCGGCCAAGGCCGCGCGCACTGTCAGTTGGCGGCGCCGCTGCCTGTAGGCATGGAACTGCGTATCGGCGATCACGCCGACGAGGATGACGGCGCCCATTACCGCAAAATTCAGCGACGAGGGAATGCCGAGCAGGTTTACCAGGTTCTGCAGGACCTGCAGCAAGACGACGCCCAGCACAACCCCGATGATCGACCCCTCCCCGCCCCGCAGCGAGAACCCACCGAGCACGGCGGCGGCAATGGCGTAGAGTTCGTAGAAATTTCCATGCGAGGACGGCTGGACGGACTTTGTGTACATGGCGAAGAACACGGCCGATATGCCGGTCAGGAACGTGCAAAGGACATAGGCCGTGACGATGACCCGCTTCGTATCGATCCCCGAATAACGGGCGGCCTCTTCGTTTTTTCCAACGGCCAGCAGATGCCGGCCGAACACCGTCCTGTGCAGGAGAAACCAGGCCAGGGTCGCAAAGACCGCGAAGGCGATGACCGAGTGGGGAACACCCGCCGTTCTCCCCACGAACAGGTGTTCGAGCATCGGCAGATCCGTGCCGAAACTGAAACCCGCCGTCCCGTCCCTGGTGTAGAATCGTGCGATCCCGCGATAGATCAGCAGGCCGCACAATGTCACGACGAAGGGCTGCAGTTGAAGACGTGTGATGAGCCAGCCATGCAGCAGTCCGATCACCACGGACAGCGTAAGCACGATTGCGAACGCCACGGGCCAGGGAACCCCGTGCGAGGCAATCAGATCGATGAAGATGACACCGAGCAGGGCAATGACGGAACCGATCGAGAGTTCGATCCCCGCCGTGACGATGACAAAGGCCTCGGCAATCGAAAAGAGCCCGAACAGCCCGATCAGGTTGGCGGTGTTGGCAAGGTTGATGGGCGAAATGAAGCGTGGATTGACCAGCGTCACGATTGCGCCGACCGCCAGAACGAGGACGGCAAGTCCGATATCTTTCTTGTGCATGCAGCTCTCCTACCCGACCGCCAGCCTGAGAATCGTCTCTTCCGTCAGGTCTTTGCGCGACAGCACCCCGGCGATGGCTCCGCGGCGCATGACGGCCACCCGTGTCGAAACGCCGATGACCTCCTCCATGTCGGAGGAAATCATCAGCACGGCAGCACCACCTTCCGCCAGATCGCGCATCAGGCGATAGACCTCCGCCTTGGCGCCCACGTCGATGCCCCGTGTCGGTTCATCGAGGATGATCAGCTTGGGATTGAGCCCGAGCCACTTCGCCAGCACCACCTTCTGCTGATTGCCGCCCGACAGTTCGCTGACCGGACGGTCGAGCTGCCGGGCACGGATCGCCAAACGGCTTCGAAAATGACCGGCGCGGTCCAATTCCGCCCCTCGGTTGACAAAACCGGCCGTCGCAATCGTCGCGAGGCTTGGCATCATGACATTCTGCGCGAGCGAAAAATCGAGGAACAGGCCCTCGGATTTGCGGTCTTCCGGCACAAGGCAGATGCCGGCAGCAATCGCCGCCGGCACCGAACCGGAAGGAACGGGTTGGCCGTTGATTTCGACTTGCCCGCCGTGAACCGGATCGATGCCGAACAAGGCCCTGGCGAGTTCCGTCCGTCCCGCGCCCACCAACCCGGCAAGCCCGACGATTTCACCGCTCCTCACCTCAAGGTCGACCGCCGTATTCGGATTGGCGCGTGTCCGCAGGCCTCGCGTTCGCAGAACGATCTCTCCAAGCCTGGTTTCCGGGGGCGTGTAAAACTGCGCAACGTCGCGGCCGATCATCAGGCGCACCATGGCGTCGCGGTTGATGCCGCCCTTTCCAAGCTCACCGGCATTGCAGCCATCGCGAAGCCCCACCACCCGGTCCGCAACCTCTTCGACTTCAGCGAGGCGATGGGTGATAAAGAGGATAGCCACACCATCCGCCCGCAGCCGCCGGACCACCGCCAGCAACCGCTGGGTTTCCGAAAGCGTCAGGCTCGATGTCGGTTCGTCGAGGATCAGCAGACGCACATTCGTCGACAGCGCCTTGGCAATTTCCATCAGTTGCTGATCCGCCAACGAGAGTCTGGACGCAGGCGTCGTTGGCTGAAAGCGGGCGCCCAGCATGTCGAGCAGCGGTCGCACACGTCTTGCCATCTCAGCCTGATCGATGAAACCGAACGGCCCGCGGCGTATTTCACGTCCCAACAGGACATTGCCGGCAACATCGAGATTGGCAAACGGGTTGAGTTCCTGATGCACGAAGGCGATGCCGTGGGCGAGCGCTGCGGCGGGCGTCAGATGCGGCACGCTTCGGCCGTCGATGACAATCTCGCCCTCATCCGGGGCGATGGCACCACCGAGCACCTTCATCAGCGTCGATTTGCCCGCGCCGTTTTCACCGATCAGTCCGACAACCTCGCCGCCCCGGATGCCGAGCGACACGCGGTTGAGCGCCACCGCGCTCGGATAGACCTTGGTGATCCCGACGAGATCGAGAGAAATACGATCGGCAGCAGACATCAGAGAGACACCCCGGTTGGCTTTGACCTGCGCGGATCCAGATCATCCGCGCAGGTTCGTCGCATGACGCCGTCAGCCCTTGATCCGCTGCTTGAGCTGCTTTTCAAAGGAATCGACGTTTGCCTTGTCGATGACCTGCGTCGGTACGATGATCAGCCCGTCGGCCGGCACCATGGACTTGTCGCCCTTGAGGTATGCCGCCATCAGCTTCATTCCCTGATACCCCCATTGATAGGGATCCTGGACGACGGTTCCCGCGAAGGTGCCTTCGCGCACCGCACCAAGCGTGATTGGGTCCTCGTCGAAGGCGATAACCGTGATCTTGCCGAGCTTGCCCGCCGCCCTCAGGGCTTCGTAGATCTTGGGCGGATTGTAGGAATAGAAGCCGACCATGCAGTTGATGTCCGGACTGGCGGCCAAAACGTCATCGACATTCGAGCGGGCGCGGGCAAAATCGACATCATCACCCCGCACGTCGACGAGATCGATCGACTTGCCTTTGACCGCCTGCCGGAAACCGGCAATACGCTCCTTGGCATTGTCAGCACCGAGGAAACCGACGAAGCCCATGCATTTCCCGCCTTTCGGCAGCGCCTTGACGGCGATTTCACCGGCCTGGATGCCGGCTTGCGTATTCGACGAGCCAAGATAGGCGATCCGCTTCGACTGGGGTGCGTCGCTGTCGGTGGTAAACAGCGGCACCTGGCCGGCAATGCGATTGAAGGCATCGACGGAGTTCTTCGGATCAACCGACGAAATCATGATCGCATCGGTTCCCGCCGCGACAAGATCATCCATCAGCGCGTTCTGAAGCGCCGCCGTGCCTTGCGCCGGATAACGGAACTGTAGTTCGAAATCCGGAAGCTCGGATTGCGCCGCCTTCACGCCGGCCTCGGCAAGCTTCCAGAAATCGGACGCAGCGTTGACGACAAAGGCCAGCGCCTTCTTCTCCGCTGCGACAGCGGGCGCAGCCGCCATCACCGCCATGGCCACGAGGGCCGTGATCGTAAGTGTCTTCATCTTGTCCTCCCGCAGCCCTCTCCTCTGGGACTGCTATGTGTTGAAGGGCGACGACCGAGCCTTTTCGAAGCCGTGCACCCGGTCATCGGTCCGTACGAATACGAGCGCGCGGCGCACTCAGTTGCTCTTGCAGAAACCGGGATCCTGGGTGTTGCAGACGTCGAGACCGGTAAAGAGCGGATCCTCCACCTTGGCGCCCTTGATCAGTTGGATCATCACGTCAGGGGCCTTGTATCCCATCTCGAACGGACGCTGGCCAACCTGAGCGTGGCTGCGGCCCTCGCGGAACGCCTGGGTCTGCGGCGGAAGCGTATCGCCAGCCACGATGACCAGTTCCTTCGACTTCAACTTGGCCATCACCTGATCCGTCACCTGCGTATAGGCCTGAGGCGCGAACTGTGCCCATCCACCGACCAGAATGAAGGCATCAAGCTTGGGATGGGCGGTAAAGACGTCGGACATCTGCTGGTTCGCAAGATCGGCCTGGTCGTTCGTGTAGACCGGGCAACCCTCGATTTCCGTCCAGCCGTTCTGGCCGGTCAGACGTTTCACATCCTTGGCGCCGGCGATTGTGTCGCGGAACCCCTGAGCACGGGCATTGATGTTGGCCGCAGCGACATTGCCAAGTTGCAGGCAGACGGTGCCACCCTTGGCCTTGAGCTTCTTGGCCTCCTCCGCCATCTTGACGCCCATCAGATAGTTGTCGGTGCCGAGATAGGTCTTGCGCAGATCGTGGTCCTTCTCGAGGAAGTCCGCATCGACGGTCATTACCGGAACCTTCGGCGCGATCTGGCGCACACGGTTTGCCATGGCTGGCGCGTTCGATGGCGAAATCGCAATCGCCGCCACACCACGCGTCAGGAGGTCATCGACGATCTGCACTTCGCCGGCTTCATCAGCCGATGAGGCAGGCCCCGTATAAAGGCAGTCATATTCGCTGTTGGGGTTTTCCGAACGCCACTTCTTGCAGCCGAGATTGATCTGTTCGAAGAATGGATTGTCGAGACCCTTGACGACGATGGCCAGTGTCTTTTTGCCCTCCGCAGCGCTCTCGCCGGCCAGCAACATGAGAATAGGTATCGCAGTGAATGCCAAATGTCTGATGTTCATTGCCTTTCTCCTCCTCCAAATCGCCGGCAAAGCCCTCCTGCTCAACCGGGATACCAAACGATGCGCGGGTCATCGGCCTCGCGCGTATACGTCCAGGCGCGCTCGATCAGGACCTTCAGATCGATCTCGGGCTGCCAGCCGAGGACCATCCGGGCTTTCGAATTATCGAGCCAGTTGCTGTAAAACGGTGTCTGAATGTCGCGGCGCTGCCGGTTTCCCGCAGCCTCCAGGAGGCTGGCCACGTCGCCGTAATCGACGGGTCGATCCATCGCGACGTTGAACAACTCCCCGAATGCGGCCGGGTTGTCGAGCGCCGCAATCATCGCCTTCACAAGATCATCGACATGGATGAAATTGCGCTTCAGATAGGCCCCCTCGCGGTCAAGCATCGCCGGAACTGCACGCTCTTCCTTCAATGACGCCAGTTCATCGGCGGCCATCAGGCTTGCCCAGGCCGGACCGCCGAACTGGTCGTCACCCAGTTCGAGAGCATATCGGAAATCATCCTTCTCCATGATCCACGGCGCGCGAAGCGTCGTCCACGTCAGTCCTTCCTGTATGCCGAATTGCTCGAGCATGGTCTCTTCGAGCACCTTCGTCAGCGCATATGCCCCGCGATAGGCCCGCCTTGGAGATCGTTCGGTGATCGGCCCGGCATAACCCTGGAAAATGTGGCCGACCACACAATCGCCGCTCAACAGCATGAACTGACGCCGCGTTGACTGACGGCAGAAACCGTCGAGCAGCAGATAAAGCCCCTTCAAGGCGACATCGATGGCTTGGGCCGGCGTCTCCTTGACCGCAGCGAGGTGCAGCACATGGCTAACCCCCTCAAGCGCCTCGGCCACCGTCTGCGGATTAGCGATGGACCCCGTCACGATCGACACGCGTGGATGGGGTGGCAAGGTGCGGTTGTTGCAGAGCGCCACGACCTCCCAATCGGCAAACCGCGGATGCGACAAGAACGACGGAAGGAAGGCCTGCCCCACCTTTCCGGTGGCGCCCGTGATGAGCAGCCGCATCCAACGCCTCCCCTTTCGTTTTCCAGTTGAGTAATTAATATTTAGTAATAATATTAAGTCAAGCATCATTAATATCGGTTTGCGCAAGTCCCGCTCGCGCGTTATGGTGCAGAGGGAATGCCAGCGTGGGATCAGCCGAGGGGAGGCGGAGCATGTCACGGCTTTCATTGCATTCTATTTCAAAGAGTTACGGCGCCATACAGGCACTCTCCCGGGTCAGCCTCACGGTCGAGCCCGGGGAGGTTCTGGGACTGATGGGAGACAACGGAGCCGGCAAGAGCACGCTGGTAAAGATCATTGCCGGTAACTTCCCGCCATCTGCAGGAGAGATGCGTATCGATGATCAACCGGTCGCTTTCCACAACCCAAGGGATGCACAGCGGCACGGGATCGAGGTCGTCTACCAGGACCTCGCGCTCTGCGATAATATGTCTGCTGCCTCCAATGTTTTCCTGGGGCGCGAGACGGTGCGTAGGCTCGGTCCGCTGCGCTACATCGATTACGCCCAGATGAACCGGATCGCCGCCGGACTTTTCCGGCAACTGAAATCGGAAACGAGACCCCGAGACCTGGTGCGGCGCATGTCCGGCGGACAAAGGCAGGCAGTTGCCATTGCACGCACGCTGTTGTCCGAGCCCAAGATCGTCATGATGGACGAGCCGACCGCGGCCATTTCCGTGCGGCAGGTCGCAGAAGTCCTCGATGTCATCCGCCGCCTGCGCGATCAGGGTATCAGCGTCATCCTGATCAGCCACCGGATGCCGGATGTCTTTGGTGTCTCCGACCGGATCGCCGTGTTGAGACGCGGCGAACTCGTTGCCAGCAAACGCGCCGACCGTTCATCACCCGAGGAGGTGACGGGATTGATCACCGGCGCCATCGAAGCAGCCTGAGAGAAAAACACCATGACCACTTTGGAAGACGTGATTGCCCGAAGCGAGCACCGCAATTGGTTTTCGCGACTATCGAGCCAACAACTGTTCTGGGTCTTTTTGGCTGCCGCGCTTGCCTGCCTGGCACTGAGCCTCATGACCGATAGCTTCGCGACGGAGCGCAATCTTTTTAATGTCGCCCGCAACTTCGCCTTTGTTGGCATCATTGCGATCGGCATGACGGCTGTGATTGCCTCAGGTGGGATCGATCTTTCGGTCGGATCGACCGTCGTCTTGAGTGCCATGGTGATCAGCGTGACCATGGAGGCGGGCACGCCGTTTCTCGTGGCGGCACCGCTTGCACTGATTGCGGCCTTGTTGGTCGGGGTGCTCAACGGCGTACTCGTCGCCTATGCCGGCATGCCACCCTTTGTCGTTACACTTGGAACCCTCTCCGCGGCACGGTCGCTTGCCATGGTCCTTTCCGACAACAAGATGATCTGGAACTTCGGCCCGGACCATGACCTTCTGATCTGGGTCGGCGGCGGATCGACACTCGGTGTGCCGCACCCTCTCTACGTGCTCGCCCTCCTGACGCTGATAACCTCCCTGATCTTCAAGTGGACCCGTTGGGGGCAGCATCTTTTTGCCATCGGCAGCAACGAGAACGCCGCCCTTCTGACCGGCATCCCCGTCCGACAGATGAAAGTCAGCATCTACGTGTTTTCGGCACTGACCGCCGGGCTCGCAGGCATCCTGATGGCCGGCTGGCTCGGCAGCGTGACAACCAATCTCGGCCAGTCGATGGAGCTGACGGTGATCGCCGCGGCCGTCATCGGCGGGGCCAACCTCGCCGGCGGCGAAGGCAATGCGCTGGGAGCCGTCGTGGGAGCGCTGCTGATTGAGGTTATTCGCAACTCCCTGATCCTGCTCGGCATCTCGACATTCTGGCAAGGAATGTTCATAGGTACGTTCATTGTGGTCGCCGTCGCCTTCGACCGGATCCGGCATTTTCGATCCTGATCCGGGACATGGCTGCGGAAACCACGGTGTTCGTCATGGAGAATGCCTTGAAACCGACAATGATGGACGTGGCCGCGCTGGCGCGCGTATCCCAGGCGACCGTTTCCCTCATCCTCAACGGCAGTTCCGGCGCCCGCTTCAGCGAAGCAACCCGCAAGCGGGTTTTCGATGCGGCAGAACAACTGGGTTATCGGCTGGCCAACAAGTCTACCGCGAGTGCCGCTGCTGGCGTCGCGCCTGCCAACAAGATCATCGTCTTCGCAGTGGATGAACTGACCACCGATCCCTGGATGTCCATGGCCTTCGAAGGTGCCCGGGAAAAGGCTCTTGAACTGGGCATCATCGTAACGCTCGGCGTCTTCCGCAAGGGCGAGGACCCGGATGGCGGCATTTTCTCGATCTGTGACGGCCAGACGCTGGTCGGGTACATCTTCGGCACAATCCTGACCCGCAAGATCGAACCGCCCGAGCCTCTGATGAGGGCGCCCTCCGTCCTGGTCAACTGTTATGACCAGGACCGCCGTCTGCCCTCGATCCTCCCGGGCGACGTGGCCGGCGGACGCGCTGCGACGGAACGCTTGATTGCGGCCGGCCGCAAGCGGATCGCCCTGATCAATGGTCAGGAGGGTCTTGACAACCCGCGGGACCGCCTGCGCGGCTATAAGCAGGCGCTCGCCAGCAATGACCTCGGTTACGACCCCGACCTTGTGCACTACGGCAACTGGGAGCCTTCATCCGGTTACGAAAAAACGCATGCCTTGATGAAGTTGAAGAACCCGCCCGACGGCATTTTCTGCGCCAATGACCTGATGGCGCTTGGATGCATCGAGGCCTTGAAGGAACTCGGCAAATCCATCCCCGGCGACATCTCCGTCGTCGGTTTCGACAATCGCGACATCGCCCAGTTCACCATGCCTCCACTGACGACTTTCCACCTGCCGATGTTCGAAATGGGCGCGATGGCCGTCGAGCTGATTGCCGACATAGCCGGAGGGCTGTCCAGTTCGCACGACCAGTTGAAGGTCGAATGCCGCCTGGTGGAGCGCCAATCCGCCTGAGCGAGGACGAAAGCCGTGGCTAGGTAGAAGAGCATCGCAACGCGGTCGTCCAACCGTCTCGCTGACACACGCTTCGCGTGCCATGAACCGTTCCACGTCCAAAGAAGCCCGCAGAATTGGTTTTGATCGTCGGACGGCCTGACACCGCCAGGATCATCATCCACAGCCGGTCTGACCGCAAGAAACCATGCCTTGATTTCGACAGAACACGGCGCAGCTGCATCAACGGCTCATCTGCCGTCATGACGCGCAGAGATCAAGCACCGCGGCTGCCAGAAGCCGGCAACCGGCAATCGAGTGGTCCGGCTCCACATGTTCCAACTCGTTATGGCTGAGACCATCGCGACACGGGACGAAGATCATAGCCGCGGGTGCGATCCGGTTCATGAATAGCGCATCATGGAATGCTCCGGATAACATTCGCCGCGAACCCAGTTGCAAACGATCTGCACAGGCACTCAATGTGTCGGCCATGGTTGAAGGAAATTCCGCGGGCGGCATGTCGAAGATGCGGGTCACGATCGCCTGACAGTCCTGCTCCCCGGCCTGCCGGGCGAAGCTGTCGCGGATGATCTGCTCCATGGCGTCCAGTGCCGGCGTTTCCGGATGACGGATGTCGATCGTCAATCGCACGCTTTCGGGAATGGCGTTGACCGCGCCGGGCTTTAACGACATTCGCCCGACGGTGAACCGCGCCCGTTCGTCGCTCGGCATGATGTGGTCGTAGAGGCCCGCCAGCGCCTGCACCGCCACCCGCATTGGATCGCGCCGAAACTTCAGCAGTGTGGTTCCCGCATGCGCAGTCTGGCCCGTCAGTTCGACATCGAGCCACCGCGTGCCCTGAATGCCCGTCACGATGCCGATGGACAGGGCCTCACTTTCCAGAAGCCTCCCCTGTTCGATATGCACCTCCAGATAAGCGAACACTGGGAAACCGAGCGGACGCATGGTCGCTTCGGGCAAACTTGCGAGCGTCGCGGCAAGCTCGTCCGCCAGAGAAGCCCCATCAACAGCCCGAAGATCCTGCCAACTTGCGGGCAATTCTCCCGCAGCGAAGGCCATGGACCCCATGCAACCCGGTGCGAACCGGCAACCCTCCTCATTGGTGAAGGCGACCACTTCAACCGGTCGCTCGGTCTCGATGCCGTGATCTTCCAACGTTTCCAGGACCTCGAAGGCCGCGAGCGTGCCCAGTGCGCCATCGAACTTGCCACCCAAAGGCTGGCTATCAAGGTGGCTGCCGATCAGCATCGGCGGCAGAGCCGGGTTACGGCCCTCCCGGCGGATGAAAAGATTGGCAATCTCATCCTGAAATACCGAAAAGCCCCGTTTGGCCGCAAGCTCTGCCAGACGTCTGCGTGCTTGGCGATCAAGATCGGTCAGCGCCTGTCGATTGACGCCGCCCTTGGGCGTTGCCCCAATCTCCGCGAAACGTTGCAGGTTTGCGAGAAGCCGCTCTCCATTGATCGCGATATTGTCACCCATCGTGGCTTATCCTTCCAGGCCGGCTTGGGCAGCGGCCACGAAGGAACGGACCCGGCTGAGTTCGACCGGATTCCACCAGACGCCACCCTGCTTCAGCGAAGATGCGACGATGACCCCTTGAGTCCGCTTGAGGATCTCGACGATATTGCCTTCGCTGACGCCGGAACCGACCAGCAACGGCAGATGCGTCGCCTTGCCAATTTCTTCGATCTCTTCGATCGTCGCGCTGCTACCCGTCCGTTGGCCGGTGGCGATCACACCATCCGCATCGAAAAAGGCGAGATCTCGCGTCAGTTCCTCGATGGTGCGGTCGGCGGTGATGGCATGCGCGCCGTGCTTCACATGACTGTCTGCGAAAACCTTGATGTGTTCTGCACGCAAGGCTGAGCGATAGCGCATAGCCTCTGCCGCGCGGCCTTCCATGAAACCTTCATTGGCCACATAGGCATTGGCCCACTGGTTGACACGGATGAATTTTGCACCGCCCGCCATGGCAATGGCAAAGGCCGGGATCGGCGCATTCGCCAGCACGTTGATGCCGAGCGGCACGTCGATGGCGCGGGCGATGCGATCGGTCACCACGCTCATGAAGCCCGTGGTTTCCGGTCCGATATCCTCCGGCTTCGAGAAGGGGATATCGCCGTGGTTCTCGATGAGGATCCCATGCATGCCGCCCTCAACCAGCGCTTCCGCGTCCCGCATGCAGGCATCGTAGATCGTGTCCATGGACGCGCCGCGATAGCGCGGGGCGCCTGGAAAAGCCGGGCAATGAACCATGCCGATCAGCGCCTTCGGCCGACCGAAGATTTCCTGAATGGCATTCGCGGCGTTGTCGGATATGGTCTGCACGATTGTTATCCTTTCGAAAGTTCTACATGCGTGCCTTCGTGATCGGCAATGTCGCACTCGATGAAACCTATTCCATTTCCGCCCTGCCGGAGCCAGGCGTTTCGATCTTCGGCGCCCAGGCCTCGCGGGATCTGGGGGGCAAGGGCTGCAACCAGGCGATCGTGATGGCGCGCTGCGGCCTGCCGACGACACTTGCCGCCACAATTGGATCGGATGACCGCGCGACAACCATTCGAGAGGCGCTGGCGGAGGAGCCCCTGACAGCCGATCTCATCGAAGCGAATGGGGTGGCAAGCGACCTCTCCATCATCCTCACCACGCCGGATGGCGAAAACTCCGTGATTACCACCCGGAGCGCCGCGTCGGCCTTCACACCGGGCCGTGTTGCCCACAGCCTCAGACTGGCAGAGGCCGGGGATCTTCTCGTCCTGCAGGGCAACCTCGCCGAAGCGGCCACACGAACGGCACTGGAACTGGCCCGGCACAAATCGATGCTCACTGCCTTCAATCCCTCCCCCTTGCAGCCGTGGTTTGCCAATCTCTGGCCCCTGGTCGATATGGCCTTCCTGAACCAGAGCGAGGCCGTGGCCCTCACACGCGAGACAGGCCATGCTGCCGGTCAATGTCTTATACAACAGGGCGTTCGCACCGTGGTCCTGACCCTTGGCAAAGAAGGCTCGATGCTGGTCACGGCGGACACGGCCTGCAACGTGTCCGCCGTGACCGCCCCGGCTGTGGATACCACGGGAGCCGGAGACTGTTTCATGGGAACCGCGCTTGCCTCCGCCATGCTACGTGGGTCTGCCCTTGATCACCGCGCCTTGCAAGACGCAGCTCGTGCCTCCGCCATCACCGTCAGCCGCCGGGGAACGCGCTTGGCCTTTCCGACGGTTGACGAGATGAAAGAGATCCTCTCCGCCTGAGATCACCTCAGCGCTTTTCCGTCAGCCAGCCGAGAATGTTCTTCCACAGCCTGCCATACCCGTCCCACTCGCAGAAAGCGGGCGAGAGCCAGTGCGGGCCGATATCGGACGTCCAGGCCGCCGTGCGGCCCTTGCCGAACGAACCGGTCACCAAAAGCGGATGGCCGCCCTGATCTTCCGGCAGGCGGGCGACCACCTCGACATCGGCGCGCTCGCGCACCTCCACCTCGTTGACACCGAGCAGCAGCGGCCAGTCGCCGGAAAGCCCTGCCACCGTCGGGTGCTCGGGTTTCAGGATGTCGGCGCTCGAACCTTCCGGAATTTCGACGCGGTCATCCCAGGGCAGGCAGGTCACCGGCAACGTGTCTTCCACCGGCGTGCGGCGCCAGCGGGCCTTGCCGTCGATGCCCTGGAAGGAGAAATAACCGCCAACCATCAGCAGGCCGCCGCCCTTTTCCACCCAGGCCTTGATCAGCTTCAGCCGGTTCGGCACGGTCTTCGAATGCAGCCAGACGGCCGGCGGCAGCAGCAGCGAATTGGCGCCGATATCGGACAGGATGATCACGTCGTAGAGGTCGAGGCCCGCCATGTCGAAGGGGAATTTTTCCACCGCATCATGGGCAGTCATATAGGTCAGGTCGTATTCGCTGCCTTCGAGCGCCTTCACCAGCGGCTCTGCCCCGAGATGGAAGGTGACGCTGCCGAACTGGTCGAAACCTTTGTAATGGGTGGCGGAGCTGACCCAGCTTTCGCCAACGAGAAGAACTTTTTTCGTCATGACTTACATTCCGTCGTTAATCAGGCCTTCGCTTCGAAGACCGCGCGCGGGTTCGCCCGCATGAGAGTGTGAAGGGTGGCATCGTCCAGCCCGTGCCGCTTCAGGCGGGGCAGGAAATGCTTGAGGATATAGGCATAACCATTGCCGCCATATCGCGTCAGCATCATCTTCAGGAAGACGTCGTGGGAAAGCAGGATGCTGTCGAGATGACCCCGTTCCACCAGCTGGACGATCGCGCGGGCGGCTTCCTCATCGCTGGGGCATTGCACCTGCTGGTCGGCATAGAAAAAATCCATGCCGATCATGTCATACTCGATGAAGGCACCGCGGTTCGCCAGTTCGCCCTGGTAAGCAAGGTCGTCATGGGAGGGGTTCATGTGGCAGAGAACGGTGTGGCGAAGATCCGCACCTTCCTCTTCCACGACATCGAGTACCCTGTGACCCAGTCGGTACCAGCCTGGCAGATGCACCATCAGGGGCAGTCCGGTGCGCACTTGCGCCCGCGCCGCCCCGCGCAGCGATTTCTCTTCCTCCGCGGTGAATTCCGCAGAGACGCCGATTTCGCCGATCAGGCCAATCCTGACGCCGGTGCCATCCACGCCCTCACACGCTTCAATCACAATCTCATCTGCGATCTGATCGATGCTGAGCGCGGCCACTTTCTGCGGATGGGAAGAGGCAAGATAATAACCTGCCCCCATGACGATGTTGAGGCCGGTTGCCTCCGCGATCCTCTTTAGCGCCAGAGGATTGCGCCCGATGCCCTGGCAGGTCGGCTCGACCACCGTGTGCCCGCCGGCGATGGCGAAGTCCTTGAGTTCGGCGATGGCCAGCGGTTCGTCGTCAAGCGTGATGTTGTGCTTGTTGACGAAGGGATCCTGGCGAAGTTCGCCAAGGATTTCCATGCAGACGAAGTCTTCGGCCAGATATTGCCGCTCCGGCGTCTTCGGCGCATGCCACCAGCAGCGGCAATCGTTGAGGATATGCTCGTGCATCAGCGTGACACCGAGCCTTTCCACCGGTACCGGGCCGCAAACGGTCATGACATGACCGGATCGAACGTGACCTTCCGAGAGTTCGCTGACCATAGCCTCACCCCTTCTTCTTGCCGCCGAAGCGGAAGTTGGTGGTGAAGATCCGGGTGTTCAGCCAGATGGCAGCCAGAATGATCGCGCCCGTCACGATCTGTGTGAAAAAGGGCGATATATGCAGAAGGATCAGGCCATTGCCGATGACGGCAATCGTCATGGTGCCAAGCACCGTGCCGAGGATCGTACCGCGCCCGCCCATCAACGAGGTGCCGCCGAGAACGACGGCCGCCACCACCTGGAGTTCGAAGCCGACGGCCGCATTGGACGACCCTGAGCCCAGCCGCGCGGCAATCAGCAGGCCGGAAATGGCCGAGGCGACACCCGCCACCAGATAGACAGAGGCAAGGATCCACTTGGCAGGCATGCCGACCCGGCGGGCTGCTTCAAGATTCGAGCCGACGGCGATGACCCGGCGACCGTAGCGGGTAGAGGACAAGACGACATAACCGATGATCGTGACAACGATGCCGATCAGAGCGGGAACCGGCATGCCGAACAGATCTCCACGTCCAAGGTAGAAGAAGCCTGGCACATCGGGAACCGGCACGGAATAGCCCTGCGTGATGTAGAGCGCCACGCCGCGCAGGATGGAAAGACCGGCAAGCGTCACGATGAAGGCCGGAATTCCCTGATAGGCAATGAACCAGCCCTGTAGCAGACCCAGCACGCCTCCCAACATCAGCATGGCCACCAACACCAGCAGCCAGGGATAACCCGCTGCAAGCAAGATGGCACCGACGGCATTGATGAGCGCGACCATCGAGCCGACCGAGAGATCGATGCCGCCGGTAATGATGACCAGCGTCATGGCAATGGAAACAATGAGGATGGGCGCTGCCTGCCGCACGACATTCAGCAGATTGCCAGCGGTCAAAAAGGTATCGGTGGTGATCGTAAAGAACACCATACAGGCGAAAAAGAAGACCGCGATGGAGAGAACTTGCGCATTCTCGGCGACGAAGTCCGCCACCGGCGATCCCTTGGCCCGTTCAGTATAGACGGTCAATGTCGATCTCCCACGATGAGTTTGACGAGGTCCTCAAGGCTTGTTTCACCGATCTGACGCTCCGCCACCTTCGTGCCTTCATACATCACGGCAATGCGATCACAGACCCGGAAGAGATCCTGCAGGCGGTGGGTAATCAGGATGACAGAGACGCCTTTCGCCTTCACGCGATTGATCAGCGAAAGCACGGCTTCCACTTCCGCCACCGCCAGAGCGGACGTCGGCTCATCCATGATCAGAACCTTCGGGTTGAAGGAAGCGGCACGCGCGATGGCGATGGCCTGGCGCTGTCCGCCCGAGAGCTTTTCCACCTTGGCGGTGAGACGCGGGATGCGGATTTCCAGCGCATCCAGCATCTTGCGGGCTTCCGCCAGCATGGTCGGACGATCCAGAAAAGGCCCCTTGGTGATTTCGCGTCCCAGGAAGAGGTTGCCAACCACGTCAATGTGGTCACACAGGCTCAGATCCTGAAACACCATTTCAATGTTTCGTTCCCGCGCATCGGCAGGGCCAGAAAAACGAACGGATTCACCATCCATGGTGATGGTGCCACCGTCCGGGAGATAGGTTCCGGAAATGACCTTCGTCAGGGTCGACTTGCCCGCCGCATTATCTCCCACGAGGCCAAGGCATTCGCCGGGAAAGATATCCAGATCGACACCGCGCAGGGCCTGGTGCGAGCCGAAAGTCTTGGTGATCCCCTTCAGGGAGATGCGCGGTTGCCTCACCGCTCCGGTGGGTTGCCGGGGGATGGGCCTTCCCCCGGCGCCGGAGACAGCGGTTGAGTGCTGTCCGTCGGCATTCATTTGAAGACCGCCCGGTAGGGCTCGACATTGGCCTTGGTCACGATGGTGACCGGCACGGCGATGGTCTTCTCGACGGTTCCGCCGTCCGAAACGGTCTTCAGGGCCTTGACGGCCGCGGCCCCCATGGCGGCGGGATCCTGCTGGATAACGCCTGCGACATAGCCTGCATCGATACCGGCAATCGCCTGCTTGGTCAGATCCCAACCGAAGACCTTGATGGCCTTCTGCTTGCCCTGGCTTTCGACAGCGGCGACGGCGCCGAGAAGTGCCGGCTCGCCGGTGGCGTAGATCGCGGTCATGTCGGGGTTGCCGGTAATGAGGTTCTCGGCAGCCGAAAGGGCGGTATCCTGGACGTTCTGGCCATCGACGACACCGGCCTTGGTGATGCCGGCCTGATCCTTCAGCGTGTCTTCAAAACCCTTTTGGCGGATGTTCTGAATGAAGGAATTCAGCGCCCCGACAACACCGATCTTCGCCTTGCCGCCCATATCGGACTTCACATAATCAAGGAAGAACTTGCCCATGTCGGCAGCCGCCTTGGCGTTGTCCACGCCGATCTGCGCCTTCTGCGGGCCATCCGGCAGAATGGCATCGATGGCGACAACCGGAATGTTGGCCGCAGCGGCCTGCTTGACGGCCGGCATGATGCCGTTCACGTCGATGGCGACAACGGCAATCCCATCCACCTTCTGCTGGATGTAGGTCTCGATCGCGCTGTTTTGTGCGGCCGGATCATTGTTGGCATTGAAGATGACGAGCTTGACGCCGGCTTCCTTTGCCGCCTTCTGCGCACCTTCGTTCATCTGATTAAAGAAGAGAGCCTGCTGGTTTATCTGCACCAGGGCAATCGTCTTTTCCGCGGCAGAGGCAAGGCCTGCCGACAGGGTGGCGCCGGCCAGGACCGTGGCCGCGAGCGCTCCGGAAAAATATCTGCGTTTCATGAATGTCATGGCGTTCGTCCTCTGTTGGTTATTGTCCGTTGCGATTATGCGGTCGACGGCGGCGCAACGGAGCTCCGCACGACGATTTCGACGGGCAGCAATTCCTCCGTGGCGGAGGCAGATCGCTCGTCCCAATTGGTTTCCAGAAGCAGCGAGAGCGCCCGCTGGCCGATCGCCCGGACCGGCTGGCGGATCGCCGTGAGGGCGGGCGCAAAGAGATGCAGCGGCGCGACATCGTCGAAGCCAATCATCGATACATCCTCCGGCACGCGAATTCCTTCGGCTCGCAGGACCTCCATCATGCCGATGGCGATTTCATCGGAACTGGCGAAAATCGCCGTCGCGGGGCGGCCTTCGGCCAGGAACTTCCGGGCGGCGTCACGACCGAATTCAATCGTGTAATCGCCGCAATAGCGGTGAAGCAGAGCATCACTGCCGAAGCGCTCGAAGAGTGCGGCCTGACAGCCCTGATAGCGGCGCTGCGCGCTTAGCATGTCGTCAGCCCCACCCACGTACAGAACGCGACGATGACCATGGTCCGCCAGATGCGCACCGGCCAGACGCCCTCCCTGCTCATTGTCGCAGAACAGTTTCGGAACAAGCGCGCCTTGCACGTCTTCGTCGACGACGACCACTTTGCCGGTTGCATTGATCAGCTCGGCCAGTTCGTCGGTTTCGGGATGGTTGGTGATGAAGACCAGGCCATCGACATGATTGCGTGCCAACAGCCGCAGATAGGAGATTTCGCGGCCGGTGCGGTTCAAGGTCGCAAACAACGATACCGCCAGACCCTGTTGGTCAGCAGCCTCCTCAACCGCGGCTACAAGCATACCGAAAAACGGATTGCCGATATCCGGCACCACCAGCCCGATCGTATCGGATCGGCCGCGGCTCAGGCGCCGCGCATGCGGATTGGGAACATAATTGAGATCGCGGATGGCCGTGTCGATACGCGCCTTTGTCTCGGCGGGCAGCTCCAGCGAGCCATTCAACAGCCGCGACACGGTGGCAACCGAAACGCCGGCCGCCTGGGCTACGTCTTTCAGGCTGGTCGCACGGTTCTGCGCCATTGCTGATACTCCTGTTCCCCTGCCATGCGGACCTTAAGGTCTCTACAGGCGTTTTGTAAACCGCTTTAGTAAAGCGCTTTACTGAATCCATTTTGTTGTTCTCTTGTCAAGCGGAATGGATTTCGTCGGTGTACATTTCCGCAAAGCCAGTTTGTGCAGGGTGACACATCGGCAACCGATAACCTGGACATCGCAGCACCTGCTCACCGAACGACGGCGATTGCTCAACGGTGCGCGGTTGGTCGAACCAATGCCCTCATGCCAGCGTGGGCCTGATCGGGACACGTGCACAGGATTGGTCGGGTCAACGACAATGAGATATGGCCCCTCAGCGGAGGGCGGCCGTCAACGCGCACGCGTGCGCAAGCAGGAACGCCCGGTGAAGAACCGGGCGTTGACAATGGCGGCCACCTTATGGCGGCAAGCGATCAGCGCTTGATGAAAGCGCCGTCCTTCATGATCATCGGCATGTGCATGCCTTGACCCGTGAGAAGCGTGAGGTCGTCGAGAGGGTTACCATCGACCACGATGAGGTCTGCGAATGCGCCGGCGGCGATCGTGCCGATCTTGCCTTCCATCCGCAGCAGGCGCGCAGCGATATGGGTGGCGGAGGCGATGACGTCCATGGCCGGCAGAACCCGACCGCGAATGACGAATTCTTCCGACTGGTGCACATGCATGCCACCCAGGAGGTCACTGCCATAAGCCATCTGCAGGCCGGCTTCGCGCATGATCGACAGCGATTCCATGCCGGCGAGACGCACATCGTCGACCTTGGCCACCGATGCGGCGGGCAAGCCCATGGCTTCCCCCTCGCTCGACAGCTTGTCATAAGTGACGAGCGTCGGAACGGCGAAAGCCCCCCTTGATGCAGCAAGCTTCGCTGTCTCGGACCCGATCAGGTTACAGTGTTCCAGCGAATGCACGCCACATTCAACCGCCCGGCGAATGGCCTGGTCGGTATAAAGATGCGCCGAGACATAGGTGCCGGCATTGTCCGCTTCCTCGACCACGGCCAGCAGCTCTTCCCGGGAAAATCCGAGGAAATGGATCGGGTCGGTCGGCGAGGATACGCCGCCGTTCGCCATGATCTTGATAAAGTTGGCGCCGCTCTTGATCTCTTCGCGGGCGGCGCGACGAACCTCCGGAACGCCATCGACGATACGGCCGAGCGCGCCCAGCGGGAAGCTGCGAAGCCGCACCGGATCATCGTTGAACGGACCGCGATAATCACAATGGCCGCCGGTCTGAGCCAGGGCTTTGCCGGAAATGTTCAGGCGCGGCGTCAGCCAGGACGCTTCGAGGGCAGCCGCAACCAGGCCAGAGGTTGCTCCACCGACATCACGCACCGTGGTGAAACCGCGATTGAGCATTTCGCCCATCAGCTTGAAGGCGCGCACCGTGACGAGCGGATCGGGAAGCTGGCCGTTGCGGCCGAGATCTGCGGTCGAGGCGACGACATGGACATGGGCATCGATCAGACCCGGCATCAGGATCTTGCCGGAGAGATCGATCCGTTCGGCCGACGCGCTCGATACCGAGGTGCCGACTTCACGGATCATGTTGCCTTCGATCCACACGTTGACCGGATCGCTCGGACGATCGGAGGTGCCGTCAACGATACGGGCGTTCTGGAAGAGAATGTTTGTCATAAAAAATGTCCTGGGAATGTGTTCAGGCGCGGCGCGCCTCAAGATAGGCAGGGATGAGCAAAGGCGCGTACGCCGCCGCCTTTTCAAGATGCTCCTCGGTATAGGCACCGCTTTTGTCGAGCAGGTTCATCGTGCCGATGGTCTCGCCATTGTAGACGACGGGGATGTTGATGACCGCGCCGAGACCGAGGCTGAAAATCAACTCATGATCGTAGAAGGCCCAGACAATGGCGTCCCGGTCCGGCCCGAGAAAGGCTTCCTGCCGGTCAATGACCTTTTCACCCCAAGGGGTCGGGCCCATGTGCTTGCGGCCGAACACCGGATAGGCGGCCTCGTTGCTGGAATAGACGCGAGCGACCTCGTCGCCATCCCGGTAAAGCAAGGTGAACAGGCCAAAGCCGATTTCCTCCGACAGGGCCTGTTCGAGAGCCTTGTAGAGCGTTGCCGGCTGGCCGGGCGCGCTCAACGTCGACAGAAGTTCCTTCACGGTGATGTCTCCGGTTTGGGTGCGGGGGCGATACGTTCCGGCAAAATGCCCTGCGGGCGCAGATGCAGGACACACAGCAAGGCGAGGCCGACGAGGATTTCGCGGATCGCGGCCACCTGCCCCGGCTCAAGCACGGTGAAGATCTCGCCGAGAAAACGCGTCGCTTCGAGGAAAAACACCACGAGATAAGCGCCGACAAGCGCGCCCACCGGCCGGCCGACACCGCCGGCTGTCACCGCGAGGAAGATATAAATGGTAATCAACGGCTGGAAATGGTCCGGCGAAATATAGGTCTGGAAATGACCGTAGAGGGCCCCCGCCAGACCGGCAATGCCCGCCGACAGCGCAAAGGTCTGCATCTTGAACCGAGTTACGGATTTGCCGGCGAAGGTCGCCAGTTCCTGGTCTTCGCGGATCGCCTTCAGCACACGCCCGAATGGCGACAGATCGAGGCGGCGCATGGTCAGGAACACGGCGAGCACGATCACGCTGACCAGCGCAAGGTAGAACAGGTTGAAACCGTCCACGCCAAGCTCGGCACGAAAAGGTGCGGGTATCCCCGATATGCCATCCGAGCCGCGTGTCAGCCAGCGCTCGTTGAGCGCCACCATGCGCACCACCTCGGCAAAACCGAGTGTGACGATGGCGAGATAATCACCGCGCAGGCGAATGGTCGCGAAGGTGGCGAGGATGCCGGCGGCAGCGCCGATCAGGCAGGCGAGCAACATGGCAAGCGGCAGCGGAACGCCGGCAATCGCCACCAGCGCCGAAGCATAGGCCCCGACGGCAAAGAAACCGGCGAGGCCGAGATTGACCATGCCGACGCCGCCCCAGATCAGATTGAGGCTGAGCGCCAAGAGCGCGTAGATGCCGCCAAGTGTCAGCGTGAAGATGAGGTAGGACAGCATCAGGTATTCCTTTCACCCAGAATGCCTGCGGGACGCAGCGACAGGATAAGAAGAATGGTGGCGAAGCCGACGGCCGAACGATACGTGGCCGGCAGAACCAGCACCGCCAGTTCCTCACCAATGCCGATCATGACCGCGCCAAGTACGGCTCCGGGGATAGACCCCAGTCCGCCCAGCACCGCGGCGGCGAAGATCGACAGCAACAAACGTGATCCCGTCATCGGATCGATCGCCGTGTCGAGACCGAGCAGCACGCCGCCGACACCCGCAAGACCTGCCCCGAGCACCACGGTGATCATGGCGATCCGGGCCGGGTCCATGCCGAAAAGCCTGCCAAGATCTGGATTGTCGGCAACCGCGCGCATGGCCTTGCCGAACCGGGCAAACCGCAGGAACAAAAACACCGCTGCCATGATGGCGATGGCAATCGCCGCCGTCTGCAGTTGTTGCGGCCCGAATCGGAGGCCGGCAAAACGCCAGTCACGGGCGATCGGCAGATCGAACCCCTGAAGATCGTTGCCGAAGATGAAACGGATGACATTTTCGAGAATGAGATTGACGGCGATCGAGGCGATCGCCACCGCAAGTGCGCCGGACGGACGCAGACGGGCAAGCGCCGTCTGCTCCGCAATCAGCCCAACCGCACCGCCGGCAACAAACGCCACCAGCGCGGAAGGAAACACACCGAGCCCGAACCTCGTATTGACATACCAGGCTGCAAATGCGCCGACCGTGGCATAGGCCCCTATGGCAAAATTGACATAACGCAGCACGGCAAAGATCGCCGTGAGGCCAAGGGCGGGAATGGCGATCAGCATCCCCGTCATGATACCGTTCAGTATTGCCTGAGCCACGATCGTCATTACGGCCTCACGCGATCTTCAGGAGCTTGAGCTTGCCGCCTTTAACCTGTTCGTAGCGGAACTGACTGTCGGAGATGTCACCGGCGGCGGTGAAATCGCAGGGGCCGGAAGCACCTTGATAGTTCACCGACTTGCCTTCGGCGATCAGCTTCAGACCATCGACCGCATTGTCGACGACCGTGCCGCCCTCGGCCTGGGAAACCGAACGGATCGCGTCGCGGATCGACTTGCCGTCAGCGGCTCCCGCCTTGGCAATGGCCATGATCACGAGGTTTGCCTGGTCGTAGACCTGTGTGGTGTAGGGGTCGGGATTCTGTACGTCGATGAGCGAAACCAGGCGCTTATAGGCGCTGGACGATTCAGCCGGCGACGGCGCGATCGTGAAGATGCCTTCGACAACTTCCGGGGGAACGCTGTCGATAAGCTTCTGGTTGACGGAATAGGCGAAGGCGATCTTCTTGCCTTCATAGCCGGCGCGGAAGATATCCTTGAGAAGGACAGCGGTATCCGCCGCGTAGCCGCCCAGCACGATGACATCGGGACCATAGGCGAGCATCTCATCGACTTCGCTGCGATAGGACGGCTTTTTGTCGTCATAGATCAACGATTTCGTTTCGCCACCGGCGGCCTTCACCGCCTTCGTGATATTGGTGAACTGGCTGTCCGCAAACGGGGTCTGCGGCGAGAAGAAGAACAGCTTCTTGACGCCCTGCTCCACGGCAAACTCGCCGAACTTGCGGCCCTGGAGAATGGTCGTCGGCTGGGTCCGGATAATGTAACCCTGATGCGGCAGCGCGGTGATCGCGTCGGCACCGGAAACGGTAGCCAGCATGGTGCCGGATTCCCAGCAGATCGGCGCAACCGCGGTTGTAACCGACGAGGCCCAGGTGCCGAGAATGGCCGAAACGCGATCGACATCTACCAGCTTACGAGCGGCGCGAACACCGGCTTCCGGGTTCGTCTGGTCGTCTTCCGAAATGATTTCGATCTGGCGTCCCAGAACGCCACCGGCCTTGTTCACCTCGGCGGCGACCGCTTTGATCGCCTTGACCATCACCGGACCGTAGGGGCCGCCCGAGCCGGTCAGCGGCGTCAATGCGCCGATCTTGATGGGTCCGTCCTGCGCCATGACGGCGTGCGGCACGAGACCGGTTGCGGCGAGACCGGCCACGCCGCCCATGAAGCCGCGGCGACTGAATGTGAAGCTGCTCATGCGTTGTTCCCTCTTCTTTGTTTGATTGCTGACCGTCTTCTCAACCGCCCAGGAACAGGCGGCGAACTTCAGGATCGGCGGCCAGTTCTCTGCCGCCGCCAGTGGCCGCGTTGCGACCGGTAACAATGACATAACCGCGAGTGGAGATCTCCAGCGCCTCAAGCGCGTGCTGCTCGACCATGAGGACGGGAAGACCGGACCGGTTGAGTTCGATGATCGCCATGAAAAGTTCCTCGGCCGCCTTCGGCGAAAGACCAGCCGTCGGTTCATCGAGCAGCAGCAGCTTCGGTTCCGTCATCAGGCTCATGCCCATGGCGAGCAGTTGCCGCTGACCGCCGGAAAGCGTGCGCGCCAAGGCCTTTCGTTTGTCGGCCAGAACGGGATAACGGGCATAGACCGCCTCACGCCGGGCCGCCATGCCCGAGGGATTGCCGAAGCTGGCAATGTCGAGGTTTTCGGCCACCGACATCGCGCCGAACACGTTCTTTTCCTGCATGACGAAAGCCAGCCCGGCCTTTGAACGACCCAGCGCATCCTGGCGCGTCAGATCGGCGCCATTCATTCGGACGCTGCCACCCTTCAACGGCACCAGACCGGCAATCGCCTTGAGAAGGGTCGATTTGCCTGCACCATTCGGGCCGATGATCGTGACAATCTCACCGGCTTCCACGTCGATCGAAGCGCCCTTCAGGATTTCCTCGGCGGCGCCATAACCGGCCACAAGACCTTCAGCCTTCAACATGATCAGTGCCTTCCTCCGAGATAGGCTTCCTGTACCCGTTCGTCGGAGACGACCTCGGCGAAGCTGCCTTCGGTGAGCTTGCGACCTTCGGCCATAACGATGACCGGATCGCAGAGGCTGCCGATCAGCTTCATATCGTGCTCGATCAGGCAGATGGTCACACCTTCGGCGTTCAAAGCCTTCAGATGCTCGGCGATCTCCGCCATAAGGGTGGGGTTGACGCCGGCCATGGGTTCATCGAGCAGGATCAGTCGAGGTTTGGCCATCAGCGCCCGGCCAATCTCGACAAGCTTCTTCTGACCGCCCGACAGCGCCGTTACCGGATTGTCAATCACATGGGTGAGGCGCAGCCGGCGGGCCGTGGACAAGGCCTCCTCCGCCAGTTCTTCCTCGTGTCGCCGCCCGACGGCGCTGCCGGTGAGGCTGGCCAACAGGCCCTCGCCAGGATGGTTCTGGCCGTAAAGCATGAAGTGCTGGAACACGGTGAGTTTTGGAAACCCCCGCGCGAGCTGGAATGTGCGGACAAGACCCGCGGCCACTCGATCCTGGCTTCTGGAGCGGGTGACGTCGACACCGTCGAACATCACGGAACCGCTATCGGGCATATAAAGCCCTGAGATGCAGTTGAAGAAGGTCGATTTCCCAGCGCCGTTCGGACCGATCAGACCGGTGATGGTCCCCTCGATGACATCGAGATTGACGCCCGTCAGAACCTTCACACCATAAAAGCTTCGCCGGAGATCCCTTACCTGAAGAATGGACTTCATGGCTTCGGCTCCGAATGTTTCGCGATCGTCGAAAAATAGTCCCTGACCTGCTGCTTCCAGAACCCAAGCAGGGTTTCGTAATAGGTCGAATCTGCAGGACGCAGCACGGTCTGTGCAATCATTCCTCGGATCAGGCACATGGTGGCGTTCATGACGATGCGAACGCTGGCCGGATCTGCCTGCCGGTGAGCGGCAAGCGCCGTCCAGATCGCATCGAGACGGTCATGGAACTCGTGCACGACGGGTATGAGGCCGGCGCGAAAGCCTTCGTTATGGCGCGCCTCAGGCAGGTATTCCAGGGTCACGTAGAAGAGCCTGTCGAACATGATCTGCCAGAGATAATCGACGATCTCGTCGGTCGAACCGCCACGGCGACCGTAGGTGTCGGCAAAGGCGGCCAGCTTGGTGTTCACCTGCGCCAGATGGTCGGCGACCGCGCTGATCACCAGGTCTTCCTTGGTCGCGAAATGATGGGTCAGTGCACCGCGGGAAACCCCGGCTTTGCGCGCGATCTCCGGGGTCGATGTCTTGTTGAACCCCTGATCGTGAAGAAGTGCAATCGTCGCGTCGAACAACGCCTGGCGCGTCTCGCTGGATCGTTCACTTTGCGTGCGTGTACGTCGCGTGCCCGAAGGCCGCTTATTGACTGAACTCACGATGTCCCCTCGGCTTTTTGCCAATTCTTAAGTCGGCAACCAGTGGCGCCGCTTTCGTTGCCACAATGGTTTGCACGCCAAAAACAAACAGTCAAGTTTGTTTTTTAATGCATCTGCGGCGGCGAAAACTTGCCCCCCGGGAGGTTGTTCATGTACGTCTATACAGACAGACTTCGAGCCGTTGAACTTGACAACAGGCTTGGCAAGCGACGTCAGCCGACCACTCGTGCGTTGGATTGTCCCATCGCAAATGAGCTCGGGCGTTGGCACCCGATGGGATATGGGCAATCGATCAGATCATCTGTTCCTTCATACTCCCTCGGGAGACAATCCTGTCACAATGTCGACTGAGACGTGCAGATCGATGACATCATCATGTCATTCGCCATAACCGAATGATCGCCGGCAACGCAGCAAAGGTCCGGCGTGAGGGCGAGGATGAGGAAGGCTGTCGCACTGGTGCCGAGGATACGGCTCATCCAGCCTTTGCTGAGTGTCTCCTGCGCAGGTTCTTCGACAGGAAGAGGCTCTCCGGCTGGTGGCTTGCCGACAACATCGCCGAACTTGGCAAAGAACTCGCCGGCGAGTTTTTTCGCCGTGCTATCGATCAGCCGGCTGCCCATCTGCGCCAGCTTGCCACCGATTTCGGCCTTGACCGTATAGTTCAGGATCGTTGCATCGCCATCCGGTTCAAGCGTGACCTTGGCTCCCCCCTTGGCAAACCCGGCCATGCCGCCCGATCCCTCGCCGGAGATCGTATAGCCGTTCGGCGGGTCGAGATCGGATAGGGTGACGGTGCCGGAAAAGCTCGCCTTGACCGGACCAATGCGTAGCGTCACCTTGGCGACCATCTCGGTCTCGGATGTCTTCTCGATGGATTCACAGCCGGGTATGCACTGGCGCAAGATGTCCACGTCGTTCAGGCCCGCGTACACGGCTTCGCGCGACGCCTCGATGCGTTGTGATCCGTTCATGTCCATGACTGTTCTCCCATCAGGCGTTTCGTTGGCCGCGCCGCCTGATCTCGATCATTTCCGCAACGATCGAGAAGGCGATTTCATCCGGTGTAATGGAGCCGAGGTCGAGACCGGCCGGCGAGCGCATGTCATCCATCGACCTCACATCGAGCCCCTCGGTTTCCAGATCGTGTCTCAGCGCCGCAAATTTCCTGCGCGAGCCGACGAAGGCGGTGTAGCGGCTCGGAATACCGAGAACGGCCTTGAGCGCTGCCCCATCGCCGCGTCCTTGGGTCGCAATCACGATGAAACCATGCCGCGCACCGTCCGGCGGCAGGTCAAACCCATCCACCATCCGGTCCGAGATGCCAAACGCCGCATGGTCGGCCTGCGGCGCACAGACTGTCACGAAGAACCCCATACGCCGAGCAATATCGACGAGGGCGACAGCGACCGGAGAGGCGCCCAGAACGGCCAGATGCGGGCGTGGAAGGACGGGTTCGACAAACACATCCATCGTGCCCTGGCTCGGGCACATGTTGCGGGCGTAGAAAACGCCGTCCCGTATCTCGCCAGGTTTCACCTGCTGCACATCGAGCAGATCCTTGGGCTGGATGCTGATCAATCGGGGTTGCCCGTCGCGGATCGCGTCAGCGGCCGCCTTCAGGACCGCGCCACGGGCACACCCACCGCCGATCCAGCCGGCGGATATGCTTCCATCCGCCAGCACGACGGCCTTGGCGCCCGCCTTGGCGGCCGTGACGGAAATGGTGCGCACCACGGTGGCCACGGCAAAGGGCTCGCCCCGCGCCTTGGTCTGACTGACCAGATCGAGAATATCGACGCTATCCTGCATGCTCATATCCTCGCCAGATAGGGTTCGAGCGCCTCAAGGCTTTCAAGGTTGTGCGCCGGCGCAAAGAGATCGATGAAGGGAAGCGCTGCCTTCATGCCGGCTGCTTCCGGGGCGTAATCGCGCCAGCCGATCATCGGGTTCAGCCAGGCAATCCGCCGGCACCGCCTTCTGAGGGCCTGCATTTCCTCGCCCAGCCGTTCGGCTGGCCCCGTGTCGTAACCGTCCGACACGATCATGACGCAGGTGCGTGAATGGATGCAGCGTTTCGCATGCCATCTGTTGAAGGTGGCAAGACTTTCCCCTATCCGCGTACCGCCGCCGGTGCCCTGCCCCATCAGCGCCATGCGCTGGACGGCACGCTCGGGATCACGCTCGCGCAGCGCCGGCGAGATGTGCACAAGCCGCGTGTGAAAGAGGAAGGCTTCCGCCTCCCGAAATGCGTCGAGCACCCCATGCATGAAGCGCAGGAAGACTGCGGAATAGAGGCTCATCGAGCCGGATCCGTCGAGAAGCACCACCAGCCGCAGCGGCTTTTCGCGACGCTTGCGAAATACCAGCTGCATCGGCGTGCCGCCATTCGCAATGCTCTTGTGGATCGTGCGCCGGAGATCGAGCCTCTGGCCACGCGCCCTCGCCCGCATGCGCCGCGTCATCCTCGCGCGCATCGAAACCGCCAGGCGCTCAGCGAGGCGATGCGCCTCGGCGAGATCATCCGGATCGGTCAGGTGCCGGAAATCGGTCTTGCCAAGGAAGTCGGCGCGGGATGCCCCTTCACGCCGGGTTTGTCCCGTCTCGACGGTCTCCGTGCCCTCGCCGCGCTGCACATGATCGGCCTGCTGCTGGCTGGCCAGGCCACGCGCACCGGTCGCGGCAGCCTGCACGCCGTCCGGTGTCTTTTGCGGCGCACCGGACATGCGCGTGGCAGATTTCATGCCGCGCCTCAGCCAGAACGCATCGAAAATCTCGTCGAATTGCACCCAGTCGGAATGTCGGCTGCAGAAGAGTGATCGGAGCGCCGGGCGAAACCGCGAGGGGCCCGCGGCAACGGGACTGGCCAGCACTGCCAGCGCATCGCGAACTTCCGAAAGACCGAGGACAAAACCATTGTCGCGCAGCGTCCGGACAAAGCCGGAGAGTCTTGCCCGCATCATGTCGCCCAGGTCTTGCTCGGCCTTTGGCATCGCGCTCATCTCAGGCCACCTTTCCGAGCAGGCGTTCGGTCACCTCACGCGACATACGGGCCTTGTCCTCGGCCGTCTTGATCAGGCACATCAGCGTCTCATAAACCGCTTCGGGCTCGTCCTGCAGGTGCCGAATGTCGAGGCCGGCCAGCGTTGCGGCCCAATCGAGCGTTTCGGCCACGCCCGGCGTCTTGCGCAACTCCTCCTTGCGGATCAGCCCCACCATGGCGGCGATCTGCAGCGCGAGTGCCGTATCGACGCCCGGCAGTCGCGACAGGATGATCCGCGCCTCGCGATCGACATCGGGAAAATCGACATAGTGATAGAGGCACCGCCGCCTCAGCGCGTCGGACAATTCGCGGGTGCCGTTGCTGGTCAGAATGACCCGCGGAATAGCGGTTGCCGTCACCGTCCCGAGTTCCGGTATCGACACCTGGAAATCCGACAGAAGCTCCAGCAGGAAGGCCTCGAACTCCTCGTCCGCCCGGTCGACCTCGTCGATCAGGAGAACCGGTGGCTTTGCCTGCCGGATGGCGGCCAGAAGGGGCCGCTCCAGCAGATATTTTTCCGAAAAGATCGCCTCTTCCACCGCGTCGGCATCAAGGCCTTCACGCGCCTTGATCGCCAGCAGCTGACGCTGGTAATTCCATTCATAAAGAGCCGAATTCTGGTCCAGCCCTTCATAACACTGCAACCGGATCAGCCTGGCATCCTGTGCGAGCGCCAGGGCGCGGGCGACCTCCGTCTTGCCGACACCCGCCTCGCCTTCCAGAAGCAGCGGCCGCGACAGGCTTTCCATCAGCCAGAGCGCGGTCGACAGGTCACGATCGGGCACATACCCGACCGCGACCATCTCTGCGGCAATCTTCTCCTGGGGGCGTCTGACGGCCATCGACTGATCCAGCCTTATCCGTGAAGCCCAAGACGTTCGCCGACCTGCCACAACCGCCAGGCATCGTGCGGCATCTGGATGTGGCCGGCACCGAGGAAGGCGTAGGCGTCGTTGACCGCATTGGAGAAGCACGGCACACCACCGACATGCGGGCTTTCACCCACACCCTTGGCGCCAATCGGATGGTGCGGCGAAGGTGTCACCGTGAAGTCCGTTTCCCACTTCGGCGTCTCGACGGCGGTCGGCAGGAAGAAGTCCATGAAGGATGCTCCCATGACATTGCCCATGTCGTCGTAGCGGATCTCCTGGCCCATGGCGCAGGCAAACGCCTCCGTCAGCCCGCCATGCACCTGCCCCTCGATGATCATCGGATTGATGCGCGTGCCGCAATCATCGAGCGCATAGAAGCGCCGCGTCTTGGCGACACCCGTATCGACATCGATATCCATGACGCAGAAATAGGCGCCGAAGGGATAGGTCATGTTCGGCGGCTCATAATAGTTCACCGCCTCCAGACCGGGCTCGAGGTTCGGCGGCGGCGCATTATAGGCCGACCAGGCGATCTCCTTCATCGTCTTGAACTTCTCCGGCAGACCCTTGACGCGGAAACGGTCGATGTCCCACTCCAGATCGCCCTCATGCACTTCGAGCATATGGGCGGCGATCATCTGTGCCTTGGCCTTGATCTTGCGGGCAGCCACGGCGGTCGCGGCGCCAGCAACCGGGGTGGAGCGCGACCCGTAGGTGCCGAGACCATAGGGTGCCGTATCGGTATTGCCCTCCTCGATCATGATGTCGTCGGCGGGAATGCCAAGCTCGGTGGCAATGATCTGGGCATAGGTCGTCTCATGCCCCTGGCCTTGGCTTTTGGTGCCCATCCGGGCAATCACGGAGCCCGTCGGGTGGATGCGGATCTCGGCGGAATCGAACATCGCGATGCCGAGAATGTCGCAATTCTTGGCGGGTCCCGCCCCGACGATTTCCGTAAAGAAGGAAATGCCGATGCCCATCAGTTCACGCGTCTCACCGCGCTTGAAAGCCTCGCGCTTTTCCGCCTGCTCGGCACGCAGAGCCTTGTAGCCGATGGCATCCATCGCCTTCTGCATGGCCATGTGATAATCGCCGCTGTCATATTCCCAGCCGAGCGCCGAGTGATACGGAAACTGCTCGGCCCGGATGAAATTCTTCATCCGAAGCTCGGCTGCATCCATGCCGAGTTTCTGGGCCAGCACTTCGATGGCACGCTCGATGGCAAACACCGCCTCCGTGACCCGGAACGAACAGCGATAGGCAACGCCGCCGGACGCCTTGTTGGTATAGACACCGTCCACCACCAGATGCGCGACAGGGATATCGTAGGAGCCCGTGCAGATGTTCATGAATCCGGCCGGCCATTTCGACGGGTCGGCGCAGGCATCGAAGGCGCCGTGATCGGCTAGCACATGCACGCGCATGCCGAGGATCTTGCCGTCCTTAGTGGCGGCGAGTTCGGTGGTCATGTGATAGTCGCGGGCAAAGGAGGTGGTGGAAAGGTTCTCCATGCGGTCTTCCACCCATTTGACCGGCACGCCCAGCACGATCGATCCGACGACCGAGCACACATAACCCGCATAGGCGCCGACCTTGTTGCCGAAACCGCCGCCGATATCCGGGGCAATCACATGGATCTTGTGCTCCGGCAGGCCCGAAATCAGCGAGACGACCGTGCGGATGACATGCGGTGCCTGGAACGTGCCCCACAGCGTCAGTTCGCCCTTGACCTTGTCGAAGGAGGCGACCGACTGGCAAGTCTCCAGCGGCGACGGATGGGTGCGATGGTCGACCAGCATTTCCTTGATCGTCACATCGGCCCGGGCGAAAACATCGTCAGTCGCCTGCTTGTCGCCGATCTGCCATTCGAAAATGTGGTTGGGATGTTTGCGCGGCCCATGGGCGCCGACCATCTTGTCCTTGATGTCTTCACGCAGGATCGGTGCATCCGGCAGCATCGCCTTGAACGGATCAACGATGCAGGGCAGCGCTTCGTAGACGACCTCCACGAGTTCGGTCGCGTCCGAGGCGATGTAGCGATCCTCGGCAATAACGAAGGCCACCTCCTGGTTCTGGAACAGGACCTTTTCATCGGCCAGAACCGCCTGCACGTCGCCGGCCAGCGTCGGCATGTAGTGCAGGCCGAGCGGCTTCAGATCCGCCGCCGTCAGCACGGCGACCACGCCCGGCAGCGCTTTCGCCCGCGACGTGTCAATGCTGACGATGCGCGCATGCGCGTGGGGCGAACGGACGAAATCGCCGAACAGCATGCCCGGAAGCTTCAGATCATCGACATAGGAGCCCTTGCCTTGCGTGAAACGCACGTCTTCGACGCGCTTGCGCTTGCAGCCCATGCCCTGCAGCTTTTCGGTCCGCTCGGCGCGATCGATATCGATCTTGACTTGCTCGTTCATTCCGCGGCCTCCTGAAACGGTGTTCCATTGATCTTGGCCGCCGCATACTGGATGGCCCTGACGATGTTCACATAGCCGGTGCAACGACAGAGATTGCCGGCAATGCCGGTGCGGATTTCATCTTCGGTCGGATTGGGGTTTTCCTGCAGCAGGCGATGAGCGCGCAGGATCATGCCCGGCGTGCAGTATCCGCATTGCAGCCCGTGCATCATGCGAAAACCCTCCTGCAGGGCGCTCAGTGTTCCGTCCGGATTGGCGACCCCTTCGATTGTGGTGATGCGTGCGCCATCGGCCTGGATCGCGAAGGTCATGCAGCTTTTCACCGACATGTCGTCCATATCAACGGTGCAGGCACCGCAATGGCCGGTATCGCAGCCGATATGGGCGCCGGTCAGGTTCTGCTGCTCGCGCAGAAAATGGATGAGCAGCGTGCGCGGTTCGACGAGAGCCTCGACCGGCTTGCCGTTGATGGTCACCTTGATGTGCGATTTCGTCATTGTCTTCCCCCTCATGCTATGGCGCGGGTGCGGGCCCGCTCAAGCGCGCGGCGCAGCATGACGCCCGCCATCTTCGTGCGGTACTCAGAAGGTCCGCGCATGTCGGAGGCCGGATTGGTGATGGCCTCGGCCGCAGCCACTGCCGCATCGACGGTTGCAGCATCAAGCGTGCTGCCAACCAGGATCCCTGCGGCCTCGGCGGCCCAGAGCGGCGTTTCCGACACATTGGTCAGGCCAATCGATGCGCTGGTGCAGGTGCCGGAAACCATGGTGATGACCACCGCCGCCGCCGCCGTCGCGTAATCTCCGACCTTGCGCTTGAGTTTCTCGTAGCCGTAACCGTGACCGGCTGGCGGGACCGGAATGCGGATCTCGGTGAGGATCTCGCCGGGTTCCAGAGCGGTCTCGTAAGCGCCGAGATAGAAGTCACGCGCCGGAACCAGGCGGTTGCCGTCCGCGCCGGTCAACTGATAGCTGGCCCCGAGACACTGCATCAGCGCCGGCATGTCGTTGCCGGGATCACCATTGGCGCAATTACCGCCGATGGTGCCTTTGTAGCGAATCTGGGGGTCGGCGATAACAAGCGCTGTTTCGCGCAGGATGGGGACAAGCTCCGCCAGCACAGTGCTGGTGATGACCGAATGCTGCGTCGTCATCGCACCGATGACGACATCGTTGCCCTCTACCTCCACACGGCGCAGTCCCTCGATTGCCGAAAGGTCCACCAGATGCTCGGGCGAGGCCAGCCGTGTCTTCATCAAAGGAATCAGACTGTGTCCGCCGGCAAGCGGCCTTGCGTCCTCGCCAAGCTTCATCAGCAGCGCGACAGCGCTTTCGACCGTCGTTGGCCGATGGTAGTCGAACGTTCCTGGTATCATCCGCCGCTCCTCCCAAAGCTTCGTCTCGCCCGACGAGAGACCAATCCTCCGAGGATCTCGCCGCGTCTCGACAACAGGCGTTGATTGCCGCCGCCAGACAACGGCAAGCGCACTAAAACGCGCCGATTTGCACGAAATGCGGTAGGGCTCGCACGAAATGCGGAAGGGAAACTGACCTAACAGTGGCCGGTCGAGGCAGTGCTTTGAGAGGCTTTGAAGGCAGCAAGCTCTGTTCGAAAGCCCGCCAGCCTCGACCGGCTGACGGGCACGGTGCGCCTGATGGGTGAATCGAGTTCAACCACGCCCGAATCCCCTGCCTTCTTGATGCGGACAACGAAGACGAGATTGACGATGTAGCCGCGATGGATCCGAGAAAACATCGCCTCGGGCAGGCGCGCTGCGATGTCGGAGATGGACAACGGACAGAAGAGGTCGTCGCGACCATTGAAGATGTAGGTGTAATGCGCGTTGGAATGCACCGACACGATGTCATCCGCTGCAATATGAAAGCGCTTGCCATTCTTTTCGATGGGCAGCAGGAGATCGCCTGCGGACAGAATGGGGGCGAGCAATGCAGCCGTTGATGTGGGCTCTGCGGGTCCGCTCGCGCCCGGCAAGAGGCGCGGCTCGGCCGGCTGCAGCAAGTCCGGCGGGGGTGCGTCAGCGTGTGGTCCTTCCGGAAGAGGATCGTTCGGCACGCCGTGCGCCGCGCGCCAGAGGTGTTCGCCGTGCGCCTCCCTCGCCTCCGAAGGGATGAGCGCCAGCATGAAGACGGCCGAGATGCTGCAGGCAACCACGCTCACAATCGCGGCCAATATGTCGCCGGACATCAAGGATGTCGTGTTTGCAAGCTGTGCGGTGGCCAGATGCAGTGTGGTTCCGGCCATGGCCATATAGTGCATACCCGAGACCGCGCAGCCAAGCACCACGGCACACAGAAACAACGGCGGCCGCCGATCGGCGGAAAAGGCGAGCCAGAGTGCGAGACCGGACGCTGCGATGGCGATCGCGATACTGGCCAGCACATAGGCGGGATCGTGCGTGAGATGAAAGACCGAATGTACGGCAGCCATGCCGACATAATGCATCGTGGTGATGCCGATGCCCATGAGCGCTGCGGCAATCACCATCAGGCGCTGCGATCGCAGGCTCGCCAGGTAGATCGCAACACCGGTGACGAGACTGCAGATGAGGAATGAGAGAAGCGTGGGCACGACGGCATAGTCGATTGCGACGGACGTCGTGATGGCCAACATGCCGATGAAATGCATGCTCCAGATGCCGACCGCGAGCGTGATGGCCGAACCTGCAATCAGCAGGCGGCGCCGATTGGCAAAGGCGCCCGGGATGAGAAGCGCGAGGCTGATGCCCACGTAACCGGCCTGAATTGCCACAACCACAGAAAGGACGACAAGAATCGGGTTGTAGCTGAACGATGAGGTGAGTTCCGTCATAGCTGTCTCTGCAACCTTCGGACAATCAGAGCCACCACGCGTGTGATGACACGAGCGGTGCATAGGGCGACATTGGCTGAACTGCGTTTGGCTCACCTCCCAGCGGCCTGGCGTCACTCTATCCACGGGCCGGACAACTTGTCGAGTTAGATGTCGGCCGTGCGCATTGAGACGGATGTTCTGAGCCGTTCAAGCTGGCCCGATTATGCCAGATTTAGGGATGGATCTTCCTGAGTGTAAAAGGACCGGCACTGCTTGGTAGAAAAGCATGCGCAGATGGCGATCGTAACGTCGGGATAGGTGCCTTCCGCTTTTGGGGCCGGGCAGCAGGCCGGGAACTGCGGCCATGATGACAAAACGACGCCGTCGCAGCCAAAGCTCCGCGTTAAGGGGAAATCGCGCTCGCTCAGATCCGGGCCTGATGGCACAGAGACATGTATCAATGCGCGATGGAGACATGGGTGCGTGGCCGTAGATCGCGATGGCTCGAGATCTACGGACTGTGTTTTGTGGAAGCGGTTGGATTAACCGCCATAGCTCCCGGTTTGCGTCGGAACATGGACATAGTTCCGATCGAAATAGATGAGCGCGTGCCCATCACGCCGGCACCGTATGTCGATGACTTCGCCGATGAAGATGTTGTGTGTTCCGACCAGACGCGCCTCGATCAGGCGGCAGTCGAACGAGACGATGGCGTCTGCCAATGCCTGATTGCCGGAAGGAAGGTTGGTCCAGTCGGCGGCGGCATAACGAGCCTCCATGTCGCTCTGTTGGCCAGCGAAGAGACCGGCGAGGTCGCGGTGTTCCTGGGTCAGCACGTTGACGCAGAACTGGCGGTTCTCGACAAACAGACCGGTCTGTGAAGACCGTGAATTCATGCAGACGAGAAGCGTTGGCGGCTCGTCTGTCACCGAGCACATCGCAGTGGCGGTGAACCCGCCGCGCCCGGCGGGTCCATTGGTGGTGATCACGTTGACCGGGGCACAGACCCTGGCCATGGCGTTGCGAAATTCGGTCTTCGAAACGGAAGCTGTCATGGTCGCCCCCTATTCGGCCGCGTCGCGCAGGGCGCGCAGGTCGTCCTGCGGCGGCATCCAGGTGTCACCGGTCCAGCCGTTCTCGTCATAGTCGGCCATGCACTGGTCGACGAGAGCCTCCATTTCCTTGAGACGCCCGCCGCGTTCGGCACCTTTGAGCACCTGCAGGCGAACTTCTTCAGGAGCGCCGGCATAATTCAGCTCGTAGAGCGCATGGCGCCCCCCAAATTCGGTTCCCGTCGCATCCCACAGAAGTTTCATGATCTTGATGCGCTCGATATGGCCCATGTCGTTCGAGCCGCGGACATATTTTGCGAGATAACGGTCAATATCGGGGTTCTGGAAGTCCTTGGCCGACGACGGCAGGTAGATCAGGCCGGAAGCCACGGTCCGGCGCACGATGTCGATGACCTTCGGATAGGCCTCCGACATGAAGGTACGATAGCAGAGTGCCGCCTCGAGGTTCGGCAGGACCGCACCATTCGCCCACGGGATCGGGTTGTGCGCCATGGCATTGGAGAAGGTCCAGAACTGGTGGCGGATCGCGATGACCTCGCCCAGCATTGCCTGATTGCCCCGGAAGGCATCGCCGCCTGTGGCGCGCAGCGCCTTGGCGAGAAGCCCGGCCAGGAAATCCAGCTTCACCGCGAGACGGGTGCAGCCCTGGAAGCAATAACCGTGCATGAAGCCGGAGGCCGGGTGGAAGGACAGGATCTTTGCCGCATCGCGCAGCACAAGTACGTCTTCCCAGGGCACGAAGACGTTGTCGAGCACGAGGATCGCATCGTTTTCGTCGAAACGTGATGACAGCGGATAATCGAAGGGCTGCGCGGCCGCGCTTGCGGTCTGCTCATAGGAGACGCGGCAGAACATCTTTATGCCGGGCGCATTCATCGGAACGATGAACATGACGGAAAGCGACGGATCCTCCGTCACGGTCGCCGAGCTTTGGGCAAGAAAGTTGTAATGGGTCAGGGCCGAGGATGTGGCGACGACCTTGGCACCCGAGACATAGATGCCGGCATCCGTCTCCTTGGTGATGTGGACGAAGACGTCCTTCACCGCATCCGCCGGCTTGTGGCGGTCAATCGGTGGATTGACGATCGCGTGGTTCATGAACAGCACGGATTCCTGGGCGCGCTTGTGCCATGAAAGCGCATTGTCCTTGAACGGACCGTACCAGTCGGCATTGGCGCCGAGCGTGTTCATCAAGGCAGCCTTATAATCGGCGGTGCGCCCCATCCAGCCATAGGACATGCGCGCCCAGTCGGCGATCGCACCCTGCTGCGCGACCAGTTCTTCTGAAGACCTGGCGACGCGGAAATATTTGTGCGTGTAGCCACCCGAACCGGTGTCGGTCGGAGAGGTCAGACGCGCCTTGGTCTTTTCCTCATGCAAGGCGTCATACATACGCGCAATGGAGCGCGCCGAATTGCGCATCGAGGGGTGGGTCGTGACGTCAGCGACACGCTCGCCGTTGATATAGACCTCACGACCATCCCTCAGGCTCTCCAGGTATTCGGCGCCAGTGAACGGACGCCTTTTGTCTTTCCGATAGTCCTCTGCACGCATCTGCGATCCTCCCTTTAGTTCTAACAAAAGTTAAATCCGCTGCCGGTTCCGGACCATGGACAAAGGGTACAATTCGCTGGTACTTTTTCCGGCATGACGGACAGACAAGACGTGCCGACCTACTTCGTTTATGGCGAACCGACCCGCGCGCTGGATGTCGGATTTTTCCACGTGGAAACGGTCATGGAGCGCAGAAGCGTGCATTTCGGCCATGTTTCGCCGCACAAGCATCCACAGATGGGACAAATCACCTACTGGTTCAAAGGTGGAGGGACCTATAGGATCGAAGATCGGACTTGGAATTTTTCGGCTCCGACCGTCAGCTTCGTGCCATCGAGCGTCGTCCATGGCTTCGATGTCGAAGAGCATTCGGATGCGGTGGTCATTTCCATTTCCGACGACCAGCTTCGTTCACTGGCATCGAGCGTCGATCTGCCGCTTGATACCCCCTGCCTCCTCGAAGGCAGCCCGGGAGATCCGGCCTGGATCCGGCTTGACCATCTTTCAGACATGGTCGTCGACGAGTATCTCGGCACGACCACGACCAGTCCCCGGCTGCTTGCGGGCCTGATCGGCGTCATGCTGTCCCAGATCGCCCGGCTTGGCGGTGGCGGCGACGTCACCGAAGCCTCGCCTTCGAAACGGCTGGCCAACAACCTGCGCCGTGCGATCGATCAGCATTACCGCGAGGACTGGACCGTCACCCGCTACGTGACCCTGCTCTCCACGACGCCGCACTTGCTCGACAAGGCAGCAAAAGAGACTTTCGGGCAATCCATCAAGGAGATGCTGATGGAGCGACGCCTTCTCGAAGCCAAGCGACTGCTGATGTTCACCATCCGCTCGGTGGAAGATATCGCCCGTGAAATCGGCTTCGACGACCCCGCCTATTTTTCCCGCTTTTTCCGCAAGCGAACGGGCGTCTCCCCGGCCGCGTGGCGACAGAACCGTATCAAGTCTTCTCGACCAGACGGAGAGGCCGACCCCGCGGATATTCGCATTCAGGCCAGATAGGCCTTATGCAGGATGTCTGGCTCCGAAATCAGGCGCTGGGGTTCGCCGGAATAGGCGAACCGCCCGCGCGACATGACGATGGCGTGATCGGCGAGCGACAGGGCCACGGCGGTGAACTGCTCGATCAGCAGTATGCCGGTGCCTTCGCGAGCAAGCCGTTCCACCACGCCCATCAGCCGCTTGACGATCAGCGGCGCTAGCCCGAGGGACATTTCGTCGGCGAGCACGAATTTCGGCCGGCAGATCAGCGCCTGCCCGAGTGCCAGCATCTGCTGCTGTCCACCAGACATGGAGCCGGCACGCTGGCTCTTCCTCTCCGCCAATTCCCCGAAAATCGAATAGATCTCATCAAGCGCACGCTCCAGCTCGGCGCGAGAATGGGCATGCCCCGCGGTGCGCAGATTGTCGTCGACGGAAAGCCCCGGCAATACCCGGTGCCCCTCGGGAACGGCCGCCACACCAGCAGCCCGAACCGCCTCGGTCCCCAGGCCGGAGATGCGCCGCCCCCCCATCAGGATGGATCCGGCTTCAAGCGGGAGGACGCCGGCCAAGGCCAGCACCAGCGAACTCTTGCCCGCACCATTCGGCCCTAGAAGTGCCGTGACCGTACCCGGTTTGAGGCTCATCGACACGCCGTCCACCACGCACTTGACGCCCCGCCGGACGGTCAGTCCTTCGATCTCCAGAGCCTGCATCACGTTTCCTCCATGCCAAGATAGACCGCCCGCACCTTCGGATCGGCCAACACCGAGGCTGTCTCGCCATAGGTGACGAGCGAACCGAAATCGAGAACCATGGTGCGCTGACAGGTGGCCTGGATCAGATCGACATCGTGATCAATCAGGAAAGTCCGCGCGCCGATCGTTTCAGCAATCCCGTTGATTACAGACCGCAGCGTCGCTACCTCGCTCTGCGAGAAACCGGCTCCCGGCTCGTCCAGCAGAATGAGTTTGGGTGAACCCGCGACGCAACGCGCCAGCTCCGTCATGCGCCGTTCGAAGGCATTGAGCCCGGCTACGGAGCGGCGGCGGAGGGCGCTGATCCCCGTGAATTCGAGGGCTCCGGTCAACGCATCCTCCACCACGTCGCGCGACAGAGGCAGTGAATCGAGCACCACCCGGACATTGTCTTCCACCGTCAATTCGTCGACCGCCTGTTCCTTCTGAAAGGATCGGCGCAGCCCCCATTGCGCCCTCTGATGGGGCTGCATTCCCGTGAGTTCCCGGCCAAAGGCATGGATTCGCCCTGAATTCGGCCTGACGAAACCGGACAACACGTTGAGAAACGTCGTCTTACCCGCGCCGTTCGGCCCGATGATGCCGACGACCGGCGCATCGAGCTGCACGGTGAGCGTGTTCAGCGCCGTCACGCCGCCGAAGGAAACGGTCACTGCGTCGATCTCGATCATCTGGTGTTCCCTCCGTTCGATCTGCCGAACAGTCGGGACGCGAGATCCTCGAGCTGGCCGGCAATGCCTCTGGGAGCAGTGGCAAGTGCGTGGATCAGGGCTGCACCGAAAATGATGTAGGCGGCATCGCCGTTGACGCCGAAGTCATTCAGCAACGCGGGAACGAGGCGGTAGAGCGCGGCAGCGATCAACGCTCCGACCGGGTTCCAGGCGCCACCGACGATGGTCAGGGCAAAGATCATCACGGATTCGGCCGCGGGAAAACTGCGCGCATCAAGCATCTGCAGATTGCCGGCAAGCAACACGCCGGCAATCCCGGCGAGGAAGCCCGATAAGGCAAAGGCCCAGACCTTGTAGAAAGGCACATCGACCCCGCTGGACATCGCAGCCGCCTCGGAGCGGCGGATCAGCGCCCAGGCCCGACCAGCTTTCCCGATCTCATGCCAGTGAATGAGAGCCATGCCGAGTGCCGTCACGACGACGCAATAGGCATAATAGCCCACGTCATTGCTAGCGATGGCCGGGCGCGGCATGTATCCCGCAGACTTAACGGCAAAACCGGACCATCCACCGCCGCCATTGGGAAACTGCAGAACATTCACGATGATGGCAAAGGCGCCGGCGATCATCAATGTGACGAGGGCCAGATAGAGCCCGCGCATGCGCAGTGCCGGATAGGCAAAGACCATCCCGAGCCCTGCCGCGGCAATCCCGCCGGCCAGCATGTTGACCTCGAACGGCGTACCGAGACCATAGGCGAGCCTCAACCCGACCCAACCGCCGGCCCCCATCAGCGCGACGTGGGCAAGCGACACCAGGCCGAGACGTCGATAGAGCAGCGCGATGGCCGCAGCCGTCAGCGTGTAAATCGCCACCCCCGTCAGGACCTTCAGCCAGAGCGATGCTAAAAGCAGCGGCGGCAGGAGCGCGAGAGCTGCAACGAGTAACAGGAGGCCGATCGAACGCGATCGCCAGAGGGCCAGCGCAGGCGTGGAAACCACCGGAGGATCCGATGCCATCATCTCAATCCTCTCCCGCGAATGTCAGTCGTCGACCGCGCTGCAGCCACATCAGAGCCAGCGTCGCGATGACGAAGGGAGCGGCCACGCGGAATGGAGCGAGCGGCTTTACCAGGGTCAGCATGCTTTCGGTCACTCCGATCAGAAGCCCGGCCACGAAAGTGACGGGAATGGATTTCAGTCGTCCGATGATGGTCGTGGCGATCACCGGGATGACGAGAAAGGTAAGAACTGCCGGATCGAGCCGCACCAGCCCTCCGAACAGGAGGCCCGTGAAGCCGGCCAGCACGCCCGAGATGCCCCAGGCGATGGCCTCGACGCGGCGAACAGGGACACCGAGAATGGCCGCCACCTCACGGTTGTCGGCGAGCGCCCGCATCAGCAGACCCGTGCAGGTTCTCGACAGATAGATCCCCATCGCGATCGTGGCGGTCACCCCGCCGGCCAGCGCGATCAACCGGGTGCCATTGATACGGACCCCGATGATGGAAAAACCGAGACTGTCTGAGAACAGGCCGAGCTTGCGCGACGTCACCATCCAGATGAGGTTCATCAGGCCGAGCAGACACAGCGCAAAGCCGAGGGTTGCCACCGCCTTGATGACCGGCTCCCGGTGGGCGAGTTGCGGAGCGACCAGCAGGCCGAAGCCAAGCGAGAGAGCGAGGCTCACCCCCATGGCGGCCGCCCAGGCAAGAGGCTCCGGCAGGTGCCATTCCAGCACCTGCCAGGCGGTCATGGCGCCCACGGCACCAATGGCACCATAAGCAAAGTTGAGTACACCGGTGGCGCGGTTGAGGATCACAAGCCCCACCCCACCCAGCGCATAGAGGGCGCCGACGGCGAGCCCCGAGACGAGGAACATTCCATAGGTGCCCAGCATGACCGCGACCGCCTCAGTTCACGATGCCGAGCGCTTTTTCATTGGCGCGGTAGGGATCGAGATAGGCACTGTCCACGTCCATGCACTCACCGACGATCTTGTAGCCACCCTCGATCATCTGGACCATCATGTTGGCGTGGTTGGGCATGTGGCGATCGCCTGGGCCGACGTAATACGGGCCGCACAGCAGGTCGGAGGTGTAGTTCTTGATGTTGCGGATCGCCTCGGTCACCGTGGCACGGTCGAGCTTTGCCGGGTCCTGTTGCAGGATGGCAGCGACGAAGAAGCGGGCAGAGAGGTATCCGGCCTGGCTGAACGTGTCACGCGGATCATCGGCAGTGCCAAACGCGTCGAGAACCGCGCGCCAGTTGCTCGCATCCGGACCTTTTCCGTCGATCGGTGTCAGCTCGATGTTGACATACATGACGCCGGACCAGTCGGTCCCGAGCATGGCTGGAACATCACGATCATAAAGCGGCGTGGAGGAGATCCATTTGTAGCTGTCGCGCTGGCCGGACTCGAGAGCCGCCTTGAGGAACGCTGCAGCCATGCCTGCGGGCAGATTAACGAGCACCGTATCTGCACCAGAGGCCACGGCTTCGAGAAAGGCCGAGTTCATATCCGCCGCCGAGGGATCGAGCAGTACGCTTGTGCCTGCCAGGTTCTTCGACTGCATGTATTTCTCGACCCAGCCGCAGGAATACGGGCCGACGCTCGGAATGGTCAGACCGATGCACACGACATTGGTCGAGCCGAGATTGGCGACTGCCCATTGTGCCGCGCCGACGGAAGACGGCAGCGGACCCTCGTTGGTGGAAACGATGTTCTTCGATTCGAAGCATTCGGCCACGGCACAACCGGAGGCCATGGCCATCACGCCCTCTTCCTCGTAGAGCTTGGCATTCACGCCCATCTCGACGAAGGAGGCGTTGCCGACGAGCGCAACCACATCTTCGTCCTTGACCAGCTTGGTCGCGACCTGCGCGGCAACTTCCGGGTTCCATTGGTCGTCCTCGACGAGATATTCGATCGGGCGGCCATGGATCCCGCCATTGGCGTTCACGCAGTCGAAATAGGCCTTCGCCGCACGCGAGGCCGACGAGAAATCGTCGGGGCCCGTCCGACCGACGATCGCCCCGACCTTGATCGGTTCACCGGTCGCCGCCCGGCCGTTGTTCAAGCCGCAGCTTGGCGCGGCGGCGGCGGAGCCCGCCGAGAGCAGGAGCAGGACGGCAATGGCGGCAGATCCGCCCCAAAGATGCGATTTCATAATTTCCTCCCAATCTGCCGGAACCCGGCGTCGTGGCCCAAAGGCCGGTTTTGATCGCGCGATCTCCTCAGGCCGCCCGATCCCTACCCAAGATGAAGCGGCTGGCGCGCTCCCCGATCATGATGGTTGGTGCATTGGTGTTGCCCGAGACGAGCGTCGGCATGATCGAAGCATCCGCAACCCGAAGCCGGTCGACGCCGAAGACCTTGAGCTCCTCGTCGACGACGGCCATACGATCTTCCCGGACGCCCATCTTGGCCGTACCGGAGGGATGAAAGACGGTCTTTGAGACACCGCGGATGTAATCGCGCAGGGCTTCCGGATCCTTCTCGATGCCGGGTCTCGGCAGCACGCGACGCGTGATGATCTTCGCCAGGGACGGCGCCTCGGTGATCTTGATTGCCAGCTCCACACCGCGGACCAGGGTCTCCAGATCGGCCGGATTTGCGAAGGAATTGGCGTGGAAGAGTGCGGGATCCCGGGGATTGGCCGAACGAAGCTTGACGGTGCCGCGCGACTGCGGCCGCAGGAAGCACGGACCAATCGAGATGCCATGTCCCGGCTCGGCCAGCCGCTCTCCGAAGCCATTGAAGCTCGGGAGCACATGGAATTGTATGTCAGGCTGGCCAAGACCAGCGGTGTCGACGAAGCCACCGGATTCCACGACGGTCGAGGTCAGCAGACCTGTCTTCGTCAGCATGTATTGCAGCATGTGGCTGACGGCTGCGAGGCCCTTGTCCTGGCCGAACAGCGACATAATGCTGACTTCGGCCTGAACCGTCGCCTCCAGATGATCCTGGTAGTTCTCCCCGACGCCCGGCAGATCTGCCACAACCTCGATCCCATGCGCGCGCAGGTGCTCGGCAGCACCAATGCCGGACAATTGCAGGATCTTGGGCGTGGCAATCGCGCCCGCCGTCAGCACGATCTCGCCACGCGCCTTCACCCTTTCGCCGGACGAGAGCTGCACGCCGGTTGCGGTGCGCCCTTCGAACAGGATCTTTTCGACCTTGATGCCGGTCATGATCTCAAGATTGTCGCGACCTTCGGCTTCCCGCAGGAATGCCTGTGCGGCGCTCCAGCGGCGACCATTGTTCGTCGTCGTCTGGTAAAAGCCGACGCCTTCCTGCTCGGCACCATTGAAGTCTTCATTATACTTGATCCCAGCCTCCTGGGCGGCACGGATGAAGGCCCAGGACAAGGGATGGCCATAGCGGCGGTCCGACACTTTCAACTGGCCGTCCGCGCCGTGAAACTCTCCCGAAAGCCGCTGATTGCCCTCAAGATCGCGGAAGACGGGAAGCACTTTCTCATAGGACCAGGACCGGCATCCCATCTGCGCCCAGGTCTCGTAGTCCTGGCGCTGGCCACGGATATAGATCATCGCATTGACCGAACTACCGCCACCGAGAACATTGCCCTGCGGCACGACATTCGGCTTGCCCTTGATGCCGGGATCCGGTTCGGACATGTAGAATTGCACGTCCCTCCCCTTCTCGATCACCTTGAAGAAGGTGGCGGGGATATGAATGAACTTTGCAGTGTCCTTCTGTCCGCTCTCGATCAGCAGGACCGTGTTGGCCGGATTTTCCGAAAGACGTGCGGCCACCACGGAACCCGAGGATCCGCCACCAACGACGATATAATCAAACTCACGCATTTGAGTCTCCCGCACGGTCTCGCAACAGCCGCGCCTTGAAAAACGTGCCGATCGGTTCAGGAAAAAACGGTCTGGATGGTGGTGAATTCCTTCAGCCCGTCGACGCCGAACTCGACGCCGATCCCGGACTGTTTCACACCTCCGAAGGGCGCATTGGGCTGGATCGCACCATGCTTGTTGATCCAGACCGAACCGCATTCGAGCCGCGCCGCAATCTGCTTGGCCTTGGCGACATCGCCCGACCAGACCGAGCCGCCGAGGCCGCTCGGATTGTCGTTGGCCTTGGCAATTGCCTCTTCGATGTCGTGGTAGCGGATGATCGGCAGGGCCGGACCGAACTGCTCGAGGTCGACGAGCTTGGCACCGTGATCGACATCGGCGACAAGGGTGACGGGATAGAAGTAACCGGGTCCGCCCTGTGGCGCACCACCCGTCAGCACCCGACCGCCCTTGGCAACCGCATCTTCGACGAAGGCCGAGACGATGTCGAACTGAGCCGAATTCTGAAGCGGGCCGAGAACAACCTCCTCTGCCAGGCCGTCACCCACCTTGATGGCGGACGCATAGGCAGCGAGCGCATCGCACACCGCATCGTAGATGCTGTCATGCACATAGAGGCGCTTCAGGCAGGCGCAGGTCTGGCCGCTGTTGATGAACGCGCCCCAAAACAGACCTTCGGCGATCGCCTTCGGATCGGCATCGGGCAGGACGATACCCGCATCGTTACCGCCAAGCTCGAGCGTCAACCGCTTCAGCGTGTCGGCGGCGGATGCCATCACGCGACGTCCCGTGGCGGTCGACCCGGTGAAGGTGATCTTGGCGATATCTGGATGGGAGGTCAGCGCTGCTCCGAGATCGTTGTTGTCGGCAATGACGTTAACGACACCGGCCGGCAACACCTCGTTCATCAGTTCCACGAGACGGATGGTCGTCAGTGGCGTGTTCGGCGACGGCTTGATCACCACGGTATTGCCGGTACGGATAGCCGGGATGATATGCCAGCAGGCGATCATGACCGGCCAGTTCCACGGCGTGATGGCGGCAACGACGCCGATCGGCTTTCGATGCAATTCCACCCGGCCCTCCGGACCGTCCTGGACCACCTCGATCGGCAGATCCAAGGACGCCGTGTGGCGTGTCCAGGCAACAGCACCGCCGATCTCGAAGCGCGAACCGAGCCCGTTGAGCGGCTTGCCCTGCTCCAACGTGAGAAGCCGTGCCAGTTCCTCCGCATTCGCCTCGATCGTCTCCGCCACACGCGCGCAGAGCGCTGCACGCTCGGAGGAGGACCGGCCGGCCCAGGCAGGGAAGGCAGATTTGGCGGCGGATACGGCAGTGTTGAGATCGTCGATGGTGGCCAGTGGCGACATGCCCACGACCGCGCCCGAGGAGGGGTTCCTGACTTCTTTGTGACGCGTGGTCGCAACCGCCTTGCCACCGATGACAAGCGTAAATTCCTGCATGATACATCCTCCCATGCACTGCAATGGAAGGAGACTAGCCAATGCTCGTCGGTAATTCTTGGATCACGGCGCGGCATGAATTGGACAAAAGCGCGGCAACCGCCTCAAGCCATCACCACATCCTTGGGCGAGCAATCGAACAGCTTGCGGAAGCTGCGATTGAAGTAGGAAATGTCATTGAAACCGACCGAATAGGCGACGTCCGCAATAGCGCCCGGATGATGCGCGCCCCGCAGTCTTTCAAGCCTCGCCCGGGCAAGGTGCAGGCGCTTGAGCTTGATCATGCCGGTCACCGTCATGCCCTGCGAACTTAGGTCCTCCTGAAGGGTCCGCAACGAAACGCCAACGCGGTTGGCAAGCCATTGCGGCGTCAGATATTCCTCGGTCAGGTTCTCGTCGATCAGCACCTGGACGACCTCAAGCCGTCCCGTGCCGCTGTCGCCACGGACGAAGAATTCTTCGCCCGGATCGGACGCGAAGGCCTGTCGCGTCGTGTTGAACAGCAGCTCCCTGAGATGCGGCGCCCGATTGTCATCGCTTGATGTGCTCATCATCTTGGCCACGAGCGCGCCGAGCATGATCGACATCGGGTCATCCGCCCTGATCTTGCGCGTCACCGAAATCCGCACGGCCCGATCCGACAACAGCATCTGTCTGGGCAGGTGCACGGACAGGTGATTGGAAAATGAGCCGCCGAAGTAAAAGACGGACGGCCTCGTGGAATCGACGAGAATGCATTCCCCCGGGTGGAGCTGCTCCTGACGGCCTGACTGTTCGACCCCACAGGAGCCTTCCAGCTGCAACAGCAGGAACAGGTTGTCGCCCTGATCGGCCCGGATGTCATCGGGATCACGGCGGATGTAATCGAGATCGTTCGCCACCTGCGCCAGTTCAACACCCGCGGCGTGAGACAGGGCGGCACAACCGCGTACCACGTTCGATCCGTCGTACCGGGTGGGATTGAAACGGCCGCAGATGGATTTGAGGTCCGACGTCCAGGCGTCGAACTCGCGCGTCACCCAATGCGTCGGAACGCAATGTTCCAAGCTCCCCAAATGCATGTCCGCCTCCTCCCAAAGTCGGTCACCCAGTTACTGAGCATGTTAACAAACCTGGCTTTTGTCAAATGCCGGGGCCAGTGGCTCTTACCCCTCAGTAGACCTTTGTGTCCGCCGTCGGCTGAGTCGGTTGTGCATTGTTGAAATCCTTGAGCAATCGGGAAGCGGCATTGCTGAGCAGCCCCACATCATTGCCGATCCCGACAAACGTGACTCCGAGTTCGGCATAACGTTTCGCGAGCCCGAGATCGCCGATCAGGATCCCGGCGGCCTTACCGGAAGCGATGATGCGGGCGATGGATCGCTCCACCACCTCCTGGACTTCAGAAGCGCCAGGCCGCCCGAGATACCCCATATCGGCAGCAAGGTCAGAAGGTCCGATGAACACACCGTCGACACCATCGACCGCACAGATCGCATCGAGGTTGTCGATCGCGACACGGCTCTCCACTTGCACCAGCAGGCAAATCTCGTCGTTGGCCGTCTGCAGGTAATCACCGATACGGTTGAAATCCGAGGCGCGCGCCAGCGCCGCGCCGACACCGCGCACACCCTGCGGCGGGTAACGCACGGCCTTGACCATTTCGGCAGCCGTTTGCGCATCATGTACCATGGGTATCAGCAGCGTCTGTGCGCCGATGTCCAGCATCTGCTTGACGATCCAGGTCTCACCGATCGGCGGGCGGATGATGGCCTGCGAGGACGAACCGCGCATCGCGCGCAATTGCTCGGCCAGCCGCGGAACGTCACTCGGCCCGTGTTCGGCGTCGAGAAGCAGCCAGTCGTAACCGGCACCGGCACAGATCTCGACCGTGTTCGGGCTGCCCAGCGCTTGCCAGAGGCCGATCTGCAGGCGGCCTTCTTTCAGCCCCTGCTTGAAGAAATTGCGCGGTGCGGGCATTGTTTTCTGCTTCCTTATTCGAAATAGAGGCTGACCGAGCCGTAAGGACCGAAGTCGCCGACGATCGTATCGCCATGTCGGGCCTCGATGGGCCTGATGAACGAGCCAGCGAGCACGACCTGCCCCGCCTCGATGCCATCCCCATAGTGCGCCAACCGATTGGCGAGCCACGCAATCCCACGGGCCGGTTGATTGAGCACACCCGCGCCCAGTCCCGTTTCCTCGACTTCGGCATTGCGGCTGACGATCGCCCCCATCCAGCGCATATCGATCTGGTCCGGGCGCACTGCGCGCCCGCCGGTAACGATGCCAGCATTGGCGGCATTGTCGGAAATCGTGTCGAACACCGTCCGCGTCTTTTTCGTTTCCGGATCGACCCGCAGAATACGGGTGTCGAGGATCTCCAGCGCGGGCGTCACGTAATCGGTGGCGTTCAGCACGTCGAACACCGTTACGCCCGGCCCCTTCAACGGGGCTTTCATGATGAAAGCGATCTCAGCCTCGATGCGTGGCTGGATGAAGCGATCTTTCGGAACGATAGCGCCATCTTCGAAGACCATATCGTCGAAGAGGACGCCAGAGTCCGGGATATCGATGTTGAGGGCGTATTGCATGGCCTTGGAAGTCAGGCCGATCTTCCAGCCGATCACCTTGCGGCCGACGGCAGCCTTCTTTTTCACCCAGGCGCCTTGGATAGCATAGGCGTCGTCCATGCCGATGTCGGGATGGACGAGCGACAAGAGGCCAGTTTGGATGCGGGTCCGCTCCGCCTCGTCGAGCTTTGCCGCTGCGGCTTCGATCTGCTCGGGGCTCAACATGTCATGCCTCGTCTTCAATGGTGTTGCTGAGGATGCCTAGACCTTCGGCCTCGACTTCGACCACGTCGCCCGGCTTCAGCCAGATCGGCGGATCGAAACGGGCACCAGCACCGGTCGGCGTGCCGCAGACGATCACGTCGCCCGGTACGAGCGTGGTGAAGGTCGAGATGTAGTTGATGATCTTGCGGAAGGAAAAGATCATCCGGCTGGTGCGGTCGCTCTGGCGAACCTCGCCATTGACCCGGGTTTCGAGCTTGATGTCGGCCAGCTGACTTTCGTCGGTGAAGGGAATGAGCCAGGGGCCGATGGAGCCGGTCCGGTCGAAATTCTTGCCTTGGGTCACGTTGAATTTCGCATGCCGCACCCAGTCGCGGATGGTGCCCTCGTTACACAGCGAGAGCGCCGCGATGTGGTTGAGAGCGTCCTGTTCCGCGATCCTTCGGCCACCTTTTCCGATGACGATGACAATCTCGCCCTCGTAATCGAGCTGGGGACTTTCCGGCGGACGGATCAGCGGCTGGCCGTGTCCAGTAAAGGAGCGCGGAAAGCGGATGAACAAAGAAGGATTGGACGGGGCGGCCTGCCCGTCCTTGTATTCCTCATTGCGGTCCGGAAAGTTCACCCCGACGCAGATGATCTTTTCCGGCGCGGGAATGGGGATCTCGAAGGTTATCTCGGACAAAGCAAAATCCGGCGCCTCATCCGCGTGATCCTGCGCCAGTTGCACGAGAACATCCGCCTCGATCACCTCGCGGAGGGTCGGATAGCGTCTACCCAGACGCGCCGAGAGATCAAAGACGCCCTCACCTTTGACAAGTCCGTAGCCTTTGCGACCATCTGCCGTGCTGAAGCTGAGAAAACGCGGATGGGAGGTCATGGCATGCTCCTACTGAATGCCGCCGAGGCAGACATATTTGATTTCGGTGAATTCCTCGATGCCGTAACGCGAGCCTTCGCGTCCAAGGCCTGACAGTTTCACACCGCCAAACGGAGCTTCGGCTGTCGAGATCAGGCCGGTATTGACGCCGACCATCCCGTATTCCAGCGCCTCCGCCACCCGGAAGACGCGTGCGAGATCCTTGGCGTAGAAATAAGAGGCGAGCCCGAATTCGGTGTCGTTTGCCTGAGCGATCACATCGTTTTCGTCCTTGAACCGGAACAGGGGAGCGAGCGGCCCGAAGGTTTCCTCCTTCGCCACCATCATCGTCTGTGTGACGTCCGCGATAACGGTTGCTTCGTAGAAGTGGCCACCGAGTTGGTGACGCCGGCCTCCGGCCAGCACCCGTCCGCCCTGCGCGCAGGCATCCGCGACATGCTCCTCGACCTTGGCAAGCGCATTGCCGTCGATCAGCGGACCGAGCGTGACCCCCTCGTCGAAGCCGTTTCCGGTCTTCAACCGACCGACCGCACTGGCCAGCTTTTCAGCGAAGGCATCATAGACGCCATCCTGCACGTAAATCCGGTTGGCGCAGACGCAGGTCTGGCCATTGTTGCGGAACTTGGCAATCAGCGCACCGTCCACTGCTGCGTCCAGATCGGCATCGTCGAACACGATGAAAGGCGCATTGCCACCGAGTTCCAGCCCGAGTTTCTTGATGGTCGGCGCCGACTGCCGGTAAAGCTCCGCCCCGACTTCCGTCGAGCCGGTAAAGGTGAGCTTACGCACGACCGGGCTCGCCGTCAGTTCCGCACCGATCACGCGGGCAGACCCGGTGAGCACGCTGAACAGACCCTTTGGTACACCGGCCCGCTCCGCGAGGATGGCGAGCGCGATTGCCGAAAATGGTGTCTGCGACGCCGGCTTGAGAACCATCGCGCAACCGGCAGCGAAGGCGGGGCCTGCCTTGCGGGTGATCATCGCGTTCGGAAAGTTCCACGGCGTGATCGCAGCAACCACGCCGATCGGCTGCTTCATGACCAGGATACGCTTGTCCTTCTGGTGGCCCGGGATCATGTCCCCGTAAAGCCGCCTCGCCTCTTCGGCGAACCATTCGATGAAGGAGGCTCCATAGGCGATTTCCCCCTTGGCCTCTGCCAGCGGCTTGCCCTGCTCAAGAGTCAGGATCCGTCCGAGATCATCCTGGCTGGCCATGACCAGATCGTACCAGCGGCGCAGAATGACACTTCGTTCCTTCGCAGTACGACCAGCCCATTCCACCTGCGCCACTCTGGCCGCGTCGATTGCGGCGCGGGTTTCATCGGCGCCGAGATTGGGCACGCGCCCGATGATCTCGCCGGTTGCGGGATTGTCCACCGCGATGGACTTGGCCGGGTCGGCCTCGATCCAGTCACCCCCGACAAGGGCGGCCTGGCGGAAGAGTGTCGGGTCCTTGAGCTGCATGAACTGGCCTTGCTAAGAGGATCGGTCGGGCAGCATGGGACATGCCGCCCGCGGGAAAAGGTCAGGGCGCGATGATCGGCTGGGCCTTGAGTTCGGATGCCTTCGGTTCCACACCTTCGAACAGGCTGCCATGCTCGAACCAGGAGCGCGGAGCCGGCGCACCCCAGAGTGTCTGGCGCTGCGGGTCCTTCAGATCCCATTTGATCGGCTCCAGATCGGGATCGACCGTCTGGTAGTCCGAGCAATAGATCTCGATGCGGTGGCCATCGGGATCGAGGACGTAGAGGAAGAAGGCGTTGGAAATGCCGTGGCGACCCGGTCCACGCTCGATATTCGCCACCCAGCCTGTGCTGGACATCAGGTCGAGAAGGTCGATGATGTTGAGCGGCGTCGGCACCCAGAAAGCCGTGTGGTGCAGACGGGGCCCTGTGCCATTGGTGAAGGCGATATCATGCACGCCGCCCTTGCGGTGCATCCAGGCAGCCCACAGCTTACCGGTCTCCTCGTCTTCGGTGTATTCCGTCACACGGAAACCAAGCTCGTTGTAGAAGGCAACCGATGCATCGACATCCGACGAGAACAAGTTGAAATGGTCGATGCGCAGCGGCTTGACGCCGCGATAGAGCGCATATTGCTGGTGGATCGGCGGCAGGCGGTCCATCTTGGAATAAAATTCCAGCGGCGTGCCGTGTGGGTCGCGGGTACGGAAGGTGCGCGACTGATACGGTCGCTCGACCCATTCCACCGGCAGGCCCTTGGCCTTGAAGAAATGTTCCGCCTTGTCGAGATCCTCCTCGGAGAATACCTTGAAGCCAAGGTCGCGGGCAACCGATTCATGGCTCTTGCGCAGCACGATGCAATGGTGGCCGCGCTCTTCCATGGCCCGCAGATAGATGGCGTCCTTGTCTTCATCCGTCACCTGAAGACCAAGCGTGTCGACATAAAAGGCGCGCGAGCGGGCGAGATCCTTCACGCCGAACTCGACATGGCTCAGACGGATAATATTAAAGGGCGGATAAAGGATTGGTGTTGGAACGGGCATGTCTTTTCCTCCAGATGTCCTGATCAGCCGCCCAGCTTCTGAATGGCGTGCGGCTTGGTCGCGAATGCGATGTTCTTGGTTTCCATGTAGAAGTCGAAGGACCAGTCGCCGCCGTCACGGCCGATCCCGGAATTCTTGACGCCACCAAACGGGGTCGGCAGATGGCGGACATTTTCCGAGTTCACCCAGATCATTCCTGCTTCCAGCTGATCAGTGAAGCGGAAGGCGCGGGTCACGTCGGCGGTCCAGAGATAACCGGTCAGGCCGTACTGGACATCATTGGCGAGCGCCAGCGCCTCATCCTCGTCCTTGAAGGGGATCGCGGTCAGCACCGGACCGAAGATTTCTTCCTGGGCGATGCGCATCTGGTTGTTGGCGCCGGTAAACAGTGTCGGCAAAACATAACAACCACCACCGGGACCGGCGAATTTTTCACCGCCCGCCGCCACCCTGGCGCCTTCGGAACGGCCGATCTCGATATAGTTCAGAACCTTCTTTTCATGCACGGGATGGATCAGCGGGCCGACGACCGTTTCCGGATCGAGCGGATGGCCGACTTTGATACGTTTGGCCTTTTCCGCCACCATCGCTGTAAACTGGTCGTAGATCTTCTCCTCGATCAGCAATCGGGAGGAGGATGTGCAGCGCTCGCCGTTCAGCGAGTAGATCATGAAGACGGCAGCGTCGGCAGCGCGCTCCAGATCGGCATCGGCAAACACCACGACCGGATTCTTGCCGCCAAGCTCGAAATGCACCCGTTTCAGCGTATCGGCACCCTGCTTCATGATCATCGAGCCAGTGCGGCTTTCACCGACAAAGCCGATGGCCTTGATCAGCGGATGTTCGGTCAGGGCCTTGCCGGCATCCTCGCCGAAGCCGTTGACGAGATTCCAGACGCCCTTTGGCAGGCCGGCGTCTTCGGCAATTTCAACGAGAAGCCGCGCCGTCAGAGGTGAAAATTCCGCCGGCTTGTGAACGATGGTGCAGCCGGCGGCCAGCGCCGGTGCGATCTTCCAGGTGGACAGCATGAAGGGCGTGTTCCAGGGCGTGATGACGCCAACCGGCCCAATCGGAACGCGGGTGGTCATGTTGACCTGGCCCGGCGCGCGCAGCGACTTGCCGTCCCGTGCCTCGGGCGCGCGGTCTGCGAAGAAGCGGAAGTTTTCAGCGCCGCGAAGTGCTGCCTTGGCCATGAATTTCAGCGACTGCCCGGTATCCATGCACTCGACGAAGGCGATTTCCTCGGCGCGAGCGACAATGGCATCGGCAATTTTGTGCAGCAGTTTCTTGCGGGCCTCACCCGGCATGGCGGCCCATTCAGCAAAGGCGGCCTTGGCAGCCTTGGCAGCCAGGTCGATGTCGGCAGCCTTGCCTTGGGCCACCTTGGCTAGCACCTTCAGGTCAACCGGCGAAATCGTCTCGAAGCTTGCGCCGTCCAGCGCATCGTGGTCTTCGCCGCCGATGCGGTTTTTGACGCCGCCTTCGAACTTTTTCAGGTAGGCCTCAGCCTTGGCGAGATTGTCTTGAAATGTCGACATGGGTCATCTCCATGAGAATTGCTTAGGTGCCGTGACGCTGTGTCCGTCGGTGCGGGAGGGGTCAGCCGGTCTTCTGTCGAAGCCTTGGGTGAATGGCGTTCTTTTTCCAGCTCAAGTCTGCGTCGATCTCGCGGATCTCCAGCGAAAGCATGAAATGCGGCGTCTCGAAGCGTTCCGAAAGGAAGACGGAAACCGCGGCAAAGATCGTCTCGCCAGCCCGCTTCTTGTCAGCGTCGCTACGGCCCTTGCCGATGCGCAACGACATGTCGATGAAGGCATTTTCCGCCAGAAGATCGGCGATGGCATAGGCGTCGGTACGAAAACCGCGCACCCGGATGGCGCCGAGTTCGAACAGCCCGATCTGCATCATCGTCTCGTGAATGAGGCGCGCAAGCGCCCTCATGTCGACCACTCCCTCAAGATTGGCCGAATAATCGAAGGTGAAATGCGGCATGGTTCCTCCCGCCGTTTATATTTAACATGTTAAATTAATTCGCCTGCTTGTCAAGCGGGTAACTGAACCGATTTTGCACCGTTTCCGGCGTCGATCGCCAGCCGCCAGCGGGTCTTTGTCTTTACTCCTGCGTCGGGCCTTCAAAACAATCGGGAGATTGCGGTCTGGCTCGGCCCTTTGCCCCGGCAAAACTCCAGGATTGACAAGCCACGGCCGGGCGACGGTGCAAGGTGGGCGTACCAATGCATGTAGGCCGCCCATGGTCGGAGACATGAGGCTGGTCTTCTGGGACTGTGCGCAAGGGCGTTTCACCGGCAAATGATCGGGAAACAGTCTGGGCGGAAGACCTCGATGGTTGCTGCTGTCGTTCTCGCCAACAAGATGACAGGCATCGTGAAGCCGCATTGGCCAGGGGCTAACGGTTCACTCACGCCAAGGCTCGAGCCGTGTATTGCTTTGCCAACATGTTACTTGCTGCGCTTCATAAGCCACTGAACCCTGAATAGCCGAGCAGCGGGACGTCGCAACGCGAATCGAACCTGTCTTGCGTCTCGGTACGGGCACACTTCGGTTTCGAATCGAATTTCTTCTGACCCGGCATCGGCGTCGTGGATTGACTGACGGTGGCACTACACCCGAACAGCAAGCTCGTCGCGAGCACAGCACAAACCGTCCACTGCATAGACATGAGGCAAATCCTAAGCTCTAAATTGGGGAACGAGAAGGCGGAGACGTTTTTGCGGCCGCCTCCACTTCAGGAGAACGATCGCTCCTGGGACGGCAGGCTGCCTGCTCATCGCTGACATCATGGGCGAAGCCCTGCTTGAACTTCTCCGGCTTGACGAAGCCGTAACCGTCATCGCCGATGTCGAGCACGAATTCCGGCGTTGGAGCAAAACCATCATACTGCTGTGCCGTCGTCTCGCCCGCGTCGGGGGAAAGAGCCGAGACATAGACCAGTCCGGCAACTTTCGGATGCACACCAGCCTCCGTGATCACCGTACCGCCCCAGGAATGTCCAACGAGAATTGTCGGGCCATTCTGCATGTTGAGCAGGCGGTTCGTTGCCGCAACATCGTCTTCCAGCGAGGTCAGCGGGTTCTGAACGATCTTGACGTGATAGCCCCGCTTCGTGAGTTCGTCGTAGACCCCCCGCCAGCCGGCGCCGTCTGCAAAAGCACCATGCACGAGGACCACGTTCTTGACCGGTCCGGCGGTTGCCATCGCAGGAGTGAACATCGCAAGAGCGAGGGTCGTGGCGCTGGCGAGAGAGAGTGTGAGTTGTGTCAAATCCATGGCCTATTCCTTCTTTGCCTTGGGACTCAAGGTCGCGTTCAGAGGTCGAAATCGATCACCGTGCCGGGCAACGGGGGTGAAAAAACCGTTGCCCGGCCTGAGGTCACTGACTGAGCCTGCTTGAGAGGGGACATGAGGTCGTCAATCAGTAGGCATAAGATTGCAGCTGCCGCAGTCGATAGGTATCGACCTTCCGGCTCGCCGGGGCATCCCATGGTATTAGCCGTCTCGGACGAGACGGCAGGCTGACGAACAATCCTGAGGCTTGACGCGCCAAGACCGCCTTGATTGAGCGACAGTGAAATGGAAAAAGGACAGCGAGGCTGGAATAGGAACCGACTGTCGCGCTGGGGAGAGCTCCAAAGCACGGATGACCGTGGCACACCGAGATGCCGGAATCCTATGCCTGTAGGGAAAACGTGCGCGCGCAAGGAAGCCTTTAAGACGGCGGACGGCACTCCCCCAACGCAAGACAAGAACACGAGCGCGCGTCACCAGAGCGGCGACCGGCAGTCCTTCACGAAATTGGGATGAGCCGCGGACAGACCTCGTCTCCTCGCCGCATTTCATGGTACTCGGATTGGACGACAAGACTTCATACGCACCAACTCTTCGTCGGGCTTGTTCATCCGCTCCGTAAGCTGACGGTTTTCCACTGCCAGCGATGCAGCGTGCCATGAAGTCATCGACAGTGGGTCCGCGGGTCGGATTATCAGATTCCACAATCTGAGCCGTCGTACTCCGTGAGCCGCAGAGGTTAAGAGCCCCCGGCCATCTGGTATTGTCTAACCAGATGGCAACATCCGGCGCTTGAACCTTTTAGTCTCACGGTTCGACAGAATGGCCGGATGATCTCAAAATGCCTCGCCATTTCTCCGAAGCAAGTCCAAGGGACACGTCATGAGACAGGCGCGCCGACGGATAAAGGTGCGCCGAATTTAGTGCTTACCTTCAAACCGCCCCCTGGCGGCATTCTCGATCTCGGCTCTGGAGATCCCGATATCCTTCAGGAGATAGTCGGGCAAACGCAACATAACCTCCATATCATTCCGCCGTTTTCGCCAACGAATGAACCGGGTGACGAGATCCATTTTCTGCCCGGCATCGTGCGACCGGTATTCCGGCCGGGTGACAAAATGTGTGAAACTTCTAATCATTTGAACTCCATCCCTTATCTGCGCGGCCCCAAGCCCATTGGGACCAGCGAACGGCATGGAATGTCCGGCTTTTTCGCAGCCGCTGTGTTTCAGACAGAGGAAAAGATCTTACTAATGCAACGCAGCCACCAGATGAGGGTGCCGGTACCTCGCAGCAACAGCCGGGGGCCGCGTGAAGGAAAAGCGCGGCCACCACGCACCAACCATAATGTCGGTGAAGGCGCATTTTCCTCCGGCCAAACATAAAGGCCAGGCGAAGAGGAGCCCTTCATTTCCCGTCGTGACGCGTCGCTATAAAGCTCAGCATTGTGTCGGCCACCCCTGACATCCGGCGGAAATGATGCAGAACGGGCTCTGCGTCCGTTTGAAAAAATGAAACCTGATGCTGACGGACCGTACGATGAACATGAGGTCGCCCATGCGTCAAGATCATGTGTGCGAACAGGAAAGATGAATGCCTTAGATAGAAATGCTTCCACTAGTTTGCATTTTTTGGCATGACCTAAGGCCACAAAACTGAGCTTCTGGCGTGAATCGGGGCAGAACGTGAAAACGGCCACATCGATCATTTATATAATTGATGATGACGAATCTATGCGGTTCTCGCTTGAGTTCCTGTTCAAATCAGTTGGCTTTGCGACACGCGCGTTTGCATCGACGCAGGAATTCATAGCCGCCACTCGCCCTGATGCCGATGCGTGTCTCGTCCTCGATATCCGCTTGCAGGGAGCGAGCGGCCTCGACTTCCAGGAGCAGCTTCGTCGTTCTGGTATTAACATACCAGTCATTCTGATGACCGGTCACGGTGACATTCCGATGTCTGTCCGCGGCATGAAAGCGGGGGCCATCGATTTTCTGACCAAGCCTTTCCGGGATCAGGATATGCTGGATGCGGTCGCCTCTGCGCTAAAAATCGATCGGGACCGTCGCGCCACTCAAGAAGTGCTGGCGGACGTCGAGATCAGATACCAGTCGTTGACGGCGCGGGAGCAACAGGTCATGTCGATGGTGACAAAAGGCTTGCTCAACAAGCAGGTGGCCGGCGAACTTGGAATCAGCGAAGTCACCGTCAAAATCCACCGAGGTTCAGTGATGAAAAAGATGGGGGCACGCACCCTTCCCGACCTCGTTCGCATGTCGGATGCACTGAACCAACTGGCAGAAAAGCGTGCGACTAACACCACCGTATGATTCTCGAAATGTCCGAAATATGAAATTAAGGACGCGAGAATTGCTTGCGCCGAAAAGGCTGTTGGAATGGCGGTTACCCGAACAGTGCGAATTGCGGTCATCGATGATGACGACTCGTTCAGAACCGCAACAGAATGGCTGATGAAGGCTCACGGCTTTGCGGCAGCGGGTTATGCCTCCGCCAGAACTTTTCTCGATGAATATTCGGAAGAAGATGTTGATTGTATTATCTCCGACATCAACATGCCTGGGATTACGGGCCTTGAACTCAAGCAATGTTTGAATAAGCGAAGCTCCCACATACCGGTGATATTCGTCTCCGCTCAAACCGACCCTTCTTTGCCTGCCCGTGTGGCGGAGCATGGCGGTGCTGCGCTTCTGCAAAAGCCGTTCCACGGCCAGAGCCTTATAGCCGCTGTGAGGCTCGCCGTCGGTGAAACGGATGAAGACTGACCGACGTCAATGAAGGCTGCAAAGCATCACAAGCGCTTTCAGCCATGTTGCCCTTTCGGCGGGCCAGCATCGGCCAACACCTCGAAACAAGCCAATAAAAACCAGCCTGCGGCAGCCCGCACACAACAGGACCGGCATCCAGCCATCGGCAAGTCCCGGCCCAACCGTCATGGCGTTGGCGGAATGAACAACCGCCCGGCAATCGATGACGGTGGCGATCACACCGTCGCGCGGCATGGCCGTCTTCTCCCAAGGCGCAATGATGTTCAGGCTTTCGAAAATGACAGCATATCGTAAGCCGTGACATCGTCAAATCCGAGCTTTTTATACACAGGATACCCACTGCTGCTTGCTTGCAATGTTGCAACATCAAGGCCGCGTTCGAGACCAGCCATGCAGGCAGCATGGGTCAATGCGGTGCCGATGCCGAGGCGGCGATGGCTTTTCTTTGTCGCGACGAGATAGACACCAGCGACCCCTTCGTGAATGAAAAGCTCAGATGTCCCTACGATTTGGCCGTCAGCACGGGCGGCAAAACGCAGCAATTGACCAGGGGCGTCACGACGGCTCCGTTCCGCGAACAGCATCGCCGCGAAATCCTTTTCTGAAACCCCCATGGGCTCGCAGTAGCACTGAACCCATGCAGGAAGGTCCTCTGTTTCGTCCAGCAGTTCCAAGGTACAGTTGACTGGTATTTCCACCTTGGAGCTGAGTTCCCGAAGGTGAATTGCCATGACCGGCACCTTGGCGATTAGTTTCCCCCCGGCGTCAAGCACGTCCTGTGTGGCAGCCGGATAACTATCCGCACCGACCCACCAAGCCGACGGCATTTTTGCCAACTGCGATACGACGTCAGGAATTATATGCTTCGCACCCTGCTTCAGCTGCAAGACACCATTAAGCAATGGATGAGGCACTCCAGTCCGATAGACGGTGACGGCGCCATCAGCTTGAGTATTTGGCGAATAATTCACCCAGTATTGGCGACAATTGGCCAGCATGGCGGGCACGTCATAATGTCTTCCGGATGTCTTCATTTCACTGTCCCAAACCCATCACTGAACGGTGAGGCATTTGGTGTCGCTCATGTTGCTCGTTTGTATCAGATAGAGAGAGCGGCGTTTCATATGCAACCAGCCGCAATCAAAGTGATAACCGCAGTCCTTCGTGCTCAGCGTTTCACCAGGATATTGAACTTTTTGCCCATGCAGAACGGCAGACTTCTCGAAAGTCATCCGCCCAACGGCAGGGTCACGTTCTGGTTGGCCCCGATGCCGTTCCACTCACTCTAGCGACCGCCGAATAGGGAGACATCGGCACCACAACCATCGATCCCGGGCGCCCCTACAATCATCTCGGGAGACCCGCGCCTGACCCTATCGGAAGCCAAACTCAACACGAAGGCAGGAGGGGTCGCAAAAGTGATCCTCACAAGAGAACAGCGCCAAGGGCCCCGGCGCTGCCATCGCCATCCGCAATCTGACGTCAAGCCGCGGACTTGGCGGTATCGCTCGTCGGCACTTCGGCGATCGTTGCCAGAACGCGCGAAGCGATCGCGTAGGGGTCGCCCTGGGAGTTCGGGCGGCGGTCTTCGAGGTAACCGCGATAGCCGTTGTTGACGAAGGAGTGCGGAACGCGGATCGAGGCGCCACGGTCGGCAACGCCATAGGAGAACTTGTTCCACGGAGCGGTTTCGTGCTTACCGGTCAGGCGCAGGTGGTTGTCCGGACCGTAAACGTCGATGTGCTCCTTCCAGTTCTTCGCGAACGCGGCCATGAGCGCTTCGAAATGTTCCTTGCCGCCCACTTCACGCATGTAGGTGGTGGAGAAGTTGCAGTGCATGCCCGAGCCGTTCCAGTCGGTATCGCCGAGCGGCTTGCAGTGGAATTCGACGTCGATGCCGTACTTTTCGCAGAGGCGGAGCAGCAGGTAACGGGCCATCCAGATCTGATCGGCGGCCTTCTTGGAGCCCTTGCCGAACACCTGGAATTCCCACTGGCCCTTGGCCACTTCGGCATTGATGCCTTCGTGGTTGATGCCGGCGGCGAGGCAGAGGTCGAGGTGCTCTTCAACGATTTCGCGGGCAACCGAACCGACGTTCTTGTAGCCAACGCCCGTGTAATACGGACCCTGCGGAGCCGGGTAGCCTTGTTCCGGGAAGCCGAGCGGACGGCCGTTTTCGTAGAAGAAGTATTCCTGTTCGAAACCGAACCATGCGCCTTCATCGTCGAGGATCGTCGCGCGGCTGTTCGATGCATGCGGTGTGACGCCATCCGGCATCATGACTTCGCACATGACCAGCGCACCATTGGTGCGGGCCGGATCCGGATAGATGGCAACCGGCTTCAGAACGCAGTCCGAGCTATGACCTTCGGCCTGCATCGTGGACGAACCATCGAAGCCCCACAGCGGCAGCTGTTCCAGCGTCGGGAACGCGTCGAATTCCTTGATCTGGGTCTTCCCGCGAAGGTTCGGCACCGGCTTGTAGCCGTCGAGCCAGATATACTCGAGCTTGTACTTTGTCATGAAGAATATCTCCTGTTTCGGACATGGCGTTTTTGACCTGTACAGGCTGCAAGGCGATTACGGAAACGGGCCATAGTGTTTCAGGCGTAACCTGGAGTTCCCATGCCTTTCCCCATTGACGTGATAACGTCCGCGCAGCTGGTGTAATTTCGGGGGCGATTTTCGTGGAGAAAGCGGTGGAGATTTCGCTTTGGTTTTCCGCGAGACGTCAGGTGGGCACCGGGCCCGTCGGAGAAGGTGGAGTTGCGAGACTTCAACCTGACCGAAAGGAAGACCCGATGACCGACGACAGATTACCTCTTGCCGAGCTTGCCGCGAAGAGCGGCAATCCGGATTTTCTTCGATTGATTGCCGAAAGCGTGCTGCAGATGATCATGGAGGCCGATGTGGACGGCCTGATCGGAGCCGGACGCTACGAGCGTGGCGAAAGCCGCCAGACCTGGCGCAACGGCTATCGCGACCGGACGCTCGACACGCGGCTCGGCACCTTGAACCTGAAGATCCCGAAGATGCGCTCCGGCAGCTATTTTCCCGGCTTTCTGGAGCCGAGGAAGACGGTGGAGAAGGCCCTGGTGGCCGTCATTCAAGAAGCCTGGATCAATGGTGTATCGACCCGCAAGGTCGATGAGCTGGTGCAGGCCATGGGGATGACCGGTATCTCCAAATCCTCCGTTTCCAAGCTGTGCAAGGATATCGATGAGCGTGTGAACGCCTTCCTCAGACGCCCACTTTCCGGCGCCTGGCCGTATCTTTGGCTGGATGCGAGCTATCTGAAGATGCGCGAAGGCGGACGCATCGTCTCTGTCGCGGCAATAATCGCGGTGGCTGTCGACACGGACGGCAAGCGGGAAATCGTCGGCCTGCATATCGGCCCTTCCGAAGCCGAACCGTTCTGGACCTCGTTCCTGCGTGATCTGGTGCGCCGAGGGCTGACCGGCGTCAAGCTCGTCATCTCCGATGCTCATGAAGGATTGAAGGCTGCCATCACCCGTGTGCTCGGCGCGACATGGCAGAGATGTCGGGTTCACGCCATGCGCAATGCACTCGCCTATGTGCCCAAGGGACAGCACACCATGGTGGCCGCCGCGATCCGCCAAGCTTTCCTCCAGCCGGACCATGACGGGGCCGTTCAGACCTGGCGGCATGTCGCTGACCAGCTCCGCGCCAGATGGCCGAAGCTCGGAACCTTCATGGACGATGCAGAGACTGACGTACTTGCCTACATGGCGTTCCCGTCCCAGCATCGCACCAAGCTCCACAGCACGAACCCTCTGGAGCGCTTGAACAAGGAAGTGAAGCGCCGCGCTGATGTCGTCGGCATCTTTCCCAACGAGGACAGCATTGTCCGGCTCATCGGAGCCGTGCTCCTCGAAGCCAACGACGAATGGCAGCTTCAGCACCGCTACATGCAGATCGAGGGCATGGCAGAGCTCAACACACCAAGAATTGAGGAGGAAAAGCCCCTTCAGATGACACCAAAAGCCGCCTGATCATGACGGCCCGGTCCAACGCCCGAATTTACACCAGATTGACGGACGCTATCCATTGACGTTGTCTAAACGCCAGCAAGTGAAGCGCGCGGGACATCTTTCAATCGTAGCCGAAACTGAAGAACTTGTAGCCGTTTTGCAGAACACTCAGCTTAGCCAGATTGTTGCCTCTGCGAAGGTACGTTGCAGTCCAAAACGGCGCGGCGTTCATCAACTCTCCCGGTACAAAGCTGACCACAGCAGGCAGTTTGAGCCAGGCCGGGTATTGAAAGTCCTCACATGAAGAAACTGATCATCTCGGCAATCATCGCGGGCATAGCAATCTCCGCACAAGCCCAGGACTTCTCGATGGAAGACATGGGCAAGCCCGACCCGGCTCGCGTGCCGGCGGGCACGTATTCGGTCGACACATACCATAGTCACATTGTCTACGACGTAAGCCATTTCGGTATTTCGCAATACATCGGCCTCATCGGAAACCTCAGCGGCAAGCTGAAGATCGACCCAGCGCATCCCGAAAAAGCTGAAGTTGAAATTGACATCCCACTTTCAGGACTGGTCTCGACGAGCGCGCCACTTGATGCCCATCTCAAGACCTCGGATTTCTTCGATATCGAGAAGTTCCCCAACGCGAAATTCAAATCGAGTTCGGTCGAGGTCAATGGAACCGATGCCGTCATATCCGGGCAGCTTACCATCCGGGACGTCACCAAGCCTGTGAAACTTCAGGCTCGGCTCGTTGGGGTCGCGGTCAATCCGATGTCGGCCCTTTTGAATGTTGGCTTTGACGCACGCACGCAAATCAAACGTTCCGACTTTGGGGTATCCCATTACGTGCCGTTCGTTTCCGACGAAGTGGAGCTGCGTATTTCCGTGGTGTTTGAAGGTACGGAGTGACCAAAGCTGCGGCAGATCGGCGTGCTTATGGCGCTGTCGCGGATGAGACTACGCCGGACCGTCAGGTATTCGGGCGACCAAATGCGATGACGTGACACAGACAAGCAAACCTTTCCCGCAATTCTATTCAGCCCCTGGAAGGAGCGAGGCGGGAAAGGGCCATGACGGAGAGCCAGCCGATGGCCCATCCCGCGACAGCATCGCTGACCCAATGTTCTCCGGTCAGCACCCGTGCGCCGCATAACATCACGGCACAGATATGGAGCGGACGCTGCCAGCGCGGGACAATCATCCCCGCACCAATCAAGACCGCGGCGGCACAGGCAGACTGTGCCGAAGGAAAAGACGCGTAAGCATCGTCGAAAGCAAACGGGCGGACGATAAACGGGTCCAGATTGAGACTCACATCCGGACGGGCGCGACCGATGGCATGCTTGAGCACGAGTGAGACAATAAGTGCGACGCCACCCGAGCTGAAGGCGAACAGGCCGAGGCGCGACAGTTTAAGGCCGCCTGATCGTATTCTGGCGGCGACCGACAAGAGCAAACAGGCGGGCAAAAGGAAGACCGGCTGCACAATCAGGGACGTCACCGCCGCTGCATCGGCAAAATACGGTGGAAGGATCTTCATGGCGGTGGCGACCATCCGGTCGCCCTGACCAAAAAATGCAGCCATCAGGACGACAGCGATGAGGGCTGGTCGGAGACTGGCAACGCAGGCTTTGAGGTCAGTGGAAACGATGAAGGAACTCAGCCGATTCTTCATTGAAACGCCCCATTGGATTGAAAAGGCACGCAGCGTTCATTCCGAGAAGTCCCCGGTTACGAGACGCCCCACGGGCAATGCTCCCCTCACATGTCTGTTGTGTTACAATGGTCGGAGACACCATTACGCTTGCAATGCACGTCACAAGAGTTTGCATTGCAAGCATCGCAACTGCCCAGCGGAGCGAAATCATCCGGGCGTCGACGCTCATCTGCGGATCACGTTCTTACTTGGAAGCTCTTTAACGCTTTCGGGTCAGTCGGCGATGCAGTCCATGCAAACGACATGATCAGCAGAATGAACCGGTGAGACCACGGCAACCTTGAACGCAGCCATATAGGCCCCATAGGGATCCGGCAGCTTTTGCTGGCCATTTGTCGTGTTGGTTGATCCAAATGGTTGATGACGCCGCGCCCCAGATGCTCGACTGTTTATCCGTGCCTGACCACCAAGGCATGAGCGTCCGGGCAAGAGGACCGCTTGCGTGGCGAATGAATGCAGATCGATGACAGCGACTGGCCCTTGCAAGACGACTTCCAAGGGCCAGATGTGGGGAATGGAAACGTCGAAGCTTCCCGGTCGGCGCACGATTTTCGGGCCGATCTCCCAATTCAACAAAACTTGAGCTGTTATCTCGCGGGCCGAGGCGACATCACGGAGTAGATGTTCTCAAAAGGCGGAGGCCCGACGATTGTAGACCCGCCATTTTTCGCCAACTCAGCGATATTTGCCAGGTCCCCTCCGTCCATCGAGCCTATGAGCCTGAACGCTTCTTCCATGTCGCCAGGAGAGAAAATGATGAGCATCCGAACAGGGCTGTCGGACAGATTGCACCATGCATGCGGAGTTCCCCTTTTGACCGTCGCCGAATCCCCCGCCGAAAGGGTCATGCTCCGGTCACCATTGGTGAGATGAACGCGCCCCTCGAGGATAACGAAATGTTCCTCTTCGTTGGCATGTGTATGAACAGGCACACCGTTGCGTGACTCGGCCGTCACTTCGATCATCGTATAAAGGCCCGCGGTCTCCTTGACGGAGGTGCGGATTGTGAACCTCTCGCCGGGAGTCACCTCCCACCATTCACCGATATCGCCGAAAGTCTCCGGCGTTTCATTGGCAATGTTATCCATTCGAACATCCTTCACTTTTGTGCGTGGCAGAGTGCCAAGCCAACGTTGATCGTGAAGACGCCGCATTGCATTTCACCGTCACAATGCAGCATTTACGTTGCGATTGAAATCAATGCCCGTCTGGACGATCACCTGCCGCACGCACGGGTAAAGTGTTTCGCTATCAGCTCCAGCAGTGCACGCTGTTCGTCGTCGTGCCTATGGAACAAGGAGAATCAGATGCCCTGTGCCACGGAGATGGCACGTTGCCCTGCGACGGGACGACGGAGCCTGGACGGAAGTTTAATGGTTCGCGAAGGCGAACCGCCCAAAAGTGACCCGCGGGTCTCAGCCCCTGAATAAATAAGATTCTTGAGGGCTGTGCGCGGTCAACACCTTATTGCGCCTTGGGCAGGACGAAGGAAACGCGGGCGCCGCCACAAGAACTTTCATTGTCGGCATAGATGCGTCCACCATGAGCCTCAACAATGGAACGGGAAATGGGAAGACCCATGCCCATGCCGCCGGTTTTGGTCGTGAAGAAGCTCTGGAAGACGCGAGAAAGCGCCTCCTGCGGTATTCCGGGTCCAGAATCTTCAACTGTACATCGAACCTGCTCCCCCTCATCGACCGTCTTGACCAAGACTTCGCGCCTTTTGGGCGTTGATGTCGTAATCGCCTGTACCGCGTTGACGACCAGGTTGACGACAACCTGCTGAAGCTGAATGCGATCGACACTTACCTGCGTCAAGGCGGCAGGAAGAAGATGCGTGAGATTGACGTTGTGCTGCCGGAACTCATGGCCAAGGAACTGCAGGGCGTCCGCGACCAATTCGGTCAGGGAAACAATTTCTTCGTCTTGTTTGCGATGTGAAGCCATGTTGCGAACACGGGCAATGACGCCGGCGGCACGTTGTGCATCCGCCACAATGCGTGTCATGACATCGCGAATTTCGGGAAGTTCTGGATTTGGGCGGCTCAGCCAACGCAGGCCTGCTTCGCCATAGGTCGTGATCGCTGCAAGAGGCTGATTGACTTCATGCGCTATCGACGCCGTCAATTCGCCGAGCATGGAAATCCGCGCGGCATGCGCATATTCAGCCTCGATTTGCCGCAACCGACGCTCCGCGTTCTTCTTCTCGGTCGTATCGACGAACACGTTGATTGTGACGCCATGTCTGGTCAAGGCAGGAGGGAAGGTCACCGTCAGTATTCCCTCTCGGGTGCGTCCATCGAAGGTCGTCAGCATCACCTCCTCTTCGAACGTCGTAAATTCGAAATATCGATCACGCAGGAGGCGCGCATACACTTCCGGATGATTGCGCCACAACGGGGTGATGGGCCCCCGCAAATCGCCGAAATCTGGCGTGCCCAGCACCTTCAGTGCGGCGTCGTTGGCCTGCTCTATGACCGTGCCCTCCATCGCGGCCCAGATGAACTCCGGGTTTTCGAGCATATAGGCTTCCAGGTCATCAACCCCCTCCCCTCTCAGCTTCTCAATGAGGTCCAGAAGGCCGGTAGAATTGACCTGCATAACCGGGACAGGCAGATGCTGGAAAAGGTCGCGAAAGCGTTGCTCGCTTTGTTCAAGTTCCTTGAAGGCGTTCACGCGCTCGCTGATGTCGGTGACCGCGGCAAGCCCCCGGCACCGGTCATCGGTCGAAAACCAAAGAGTGAACTGTGCATCGAACTGCTCCCCGTCCAGACGCCGCAGTCGAGTTTCGATCGTGATGCTCTCAGCATTGTTGAGCACCGATAGAACAGCGCAGGCTCCATCCCTGGCTCGATCCGGTGCCCAGAAACAGTCAAGCGTTCTCAAAAGATCCGATTTCTGGCTTCCTTTGAAAAGCGAGAGCGTCTGATCATTGACGTCCACGATGCGTATGGACGCGAGGATCTTCTCCACATGATCGGGCTCGGCATTCAAAAACTCAGCGGGATTCGTGCGTCGACTGACATCGGCTGTTTCGAACTCAGCATGAATGGCCGTCAGATCCAGTTCCCAGAAGGAAACCGTCATGGCCTGAAAAAGATCCTGATAACGTCTTTCGCTCCGTCTAAAGGCCTGCTCCGCTCGCTTTCGGTCGGAGATATCCATGAATGCGACGAGGCTCTTGTTCGGCAGACTACTGTGTCGGGACGCGGCATACAAAACATCGACAACGCTATCATCCAACCGTCGCAACTGCGCCTCTTGCTGGAAGAAATCCTGGCCCCTGTAGCGCGCTTCAAGCGATTTCCTGAGTGTCTGCCGTCCGGTATCCCGGAAGTAATGGGTGATCGGCCCACGCATCTCCTCACCGGATCTGGCACCGAAAAGATCGATATTGGTCTGGTTAACCTGCTCGATCAGCATGACTTCCATCGCTCTATCCAGAAACTCGGGATATTCATCAATGTAGGTCGACAGATCCTCCACCCCTTGGCGGCGAAGCTCTGCAAACATGTCGACAAGCCCCCTGGCATCGACCTGTGTAAGTGCGATTGGCATATATTCGAAAAGGTGCCTGTATCGCAGTTCGCTCGCTTCAAGTGCCTCATAGGCCTCCCGCGCCGCGGAGACATCTTTTATGGCAAGCAGCATGCGTCCATCGGTACTCACCGATGATCCTCTTAAAACGGTCATCTCCGCGTCGAACGTCGAGCCGTCCCGGCGCAGCAACTTGCCCGAGACATTCGCTGGAACGTGATCAAGCAGCACCGCAACGATGGCATCGATGAACAGGTGACTGCTCTGCTCCGGCCACAGGCAGCACAGCGTGCCAGGGTTGAATTCGGAAAGCACATGAGATGAGGTATCTGTTGCGCCACCCGACGTTTTCTCGACAGTCGTGGAAAGCATCATCTGGCGAACCAGATCGGGCTTCTCAAGCAAGTGTTTCCGAACATCGTGGACCTGGTCACGAAGTCCGGCGAGCATCTCAAGGGCCTCGGTGGCATCGAGCCTGAGCACCGCCAGACCTGCGGCAGCCAGCAGACGCCCAGCCTCGCTGGACTGATCGGGTTCCGTTGTCCTCGGAACGGGCCTCGACATTTCCACAGTGGCAAAGGGTTTACCCTCTGCATCGCGCAAGACTTTGGATGTGACGGTTATGTCAACAGTGCCCACGCTCCCCCTGACCACTCGGTTCAAGCGACCGCTCCACTCTGCACCGGGTTCGACGCGTCCGCCTTGCGGCTCGAACAGTTCATCCATGGACATGCCGATGGCAACGTCAGGCTTGATGCCGTACACCTCTGCGGCCGCCCGGTTCCAAGCTGTGACGCGTCCTTCAAGATCGCAAATGATTACGCAGTCATCGAAGAGATCGAACACTTCAGTGAGGTCTGGCCGTATATTCATCTGGCAACTCTTTTGCTCGCAACGCGTGGCTCGCCTGCCAGATCACGAAATACACGGTCGGGTCTCGGCAATCTAGGGTCTGTGGGGATTCATCGTGAGTTGATGACGGCCGCTGCGAGATAGATCATGACCAGAAAGTTCTGGTCCGTTTGCAGGCTCTCATAGCGATGCGCTTGAACTCTTTGAGTTTGCAGAAGAAGTTGAAGACCTCGAAAAACCTCCCGATTTTCGGCAAATCGTGATTCACTCCGACATGCGTGATTTGGCGGGAGCGGAAGATGCGTGGACAGCCTGGTTTCTTTGATCTGGACGAGCGTTATGAACGGCTGAGCGCCGTGGGCGATCCGCTCGAGCAGCTGAACAGCATCATCCCGTGGCCTGTGTTCGAGAAGCCGCTGGCGAAGGCGCTGAAGCGAGCAGATGGATCGAAGGGCGAACGTCCGCCGTTTCCGGCGGTGCTGATGTTCAAGATCCTGGTGCTCCAGGCACTCTATAATCTCTCCGACGACCAGGCCGAGTTCGTCATCCAGGACCGGCTTTCGTTTATGCGGTTTTTGGGCTTGCGCCTTTCCGACAAGGTGCCGGATGCCAAGACGATCTGGCTATTCCGCGAAAGCCTGGTGCGGGCCGGTGCCATCGACAATCTGTTCGCCCGCTTCGACAAACATCTCTCGCGGTCCGGGTATCTGGCCAAGGGTGGGCAGATCGTCGATGCGACAATCATCCAGGCTCCGAGGCAGCACAACAGCCAGGAAGAGAAGGAAGCGATCAAAGCCGGTGAGATACCGCAGGACTGGAAGGAGAAGCCCGCCAAGCTTGCCCAGAAGGATCGGGATGCGCGTTGGACGGTGAAGTATTCCAAGGCGAAGCAGCCGACGGACACGCCGACATCAGCACCAACGAAGACCCATGACATCGCCATTCCGATGTTCGGTTACAAAAATCACGCGGGCATCGACCGGGCACATGGCTTCATCCGGGGATGGACGGTGACCAGTGCGAGCGCCCATGACGGCGCTCAGCTCAGAAACGTCGTGACCAAGGACAACACCGCCTCAACGGTCTGGGCTGACAGCGCCTACCGATCCAAGACCAACGAGGAATGGCTGAAGGACAATGGCCTGAAGTCGGATATCCACCAGCGAAAGCCGAAGGGCAAGCCAATGCCGGAGACGATGTCGAGGGCCAACGGGCGACAATCCAAGATCAGGGCCACTGTCGAGCATGTCTTTGCAAGGCAGAAGGACAAGATGAAGCTCCTCATCAGGACGATCGGGATTGGAAGGGCCAAGGTGAAGATCGGCATGGCCAACATCGCCTACAACATGCTCCGATACGTCTTCCACGAAGGAAAGCGTTCCGTCGCATGACGACGGTCGCCCCGCACGGGGCGGCAATGTCGCAATCAACAGTTCAAAAATCGCCGCCAAACGCGACGGCGGACCTCAGGCCTTCCCCGTCAGTGCCAGAGACGGGGGAAATCGAGGTGTCCAATTATGTATATTTGCTATTTAATTATCTTTCTAAAGTGATCAATTGCTGACGCTATACCGTCATCCAAAGATATTTCAGGCTGCCACAAGAGAAGATCGATGGCCTGCGAAATATCAGGCTTTCGCTTTTTCGGGTCGTCTTCAGGCAGATATCGATACTCGATAGATGAGGATGACTTCGTCAGTTTCTTTACAATATGGGCAAGTTCGATAATGGAAGTTTCGGTCGGATTCCCAATATTAATTGGACCGCTGATGGCGGTGTCGCTTTCCGAAAGCAAAATTATACCCTTAACCAGATCATCAACATAACAGAATGAACGAGTTTGCGTTCCGTCGCCAAAAACTAAGATTGGATCGCCACGCAGCGCTTGAACAATAAAATTCGATATCACTCTGCCATCATCCACATCCATTCCTGGGCCATAGGTATTAAATATGCGCGCTACTTTCACAGATAGATTTTTTGTTCTCATAAAGTCAAAACAAAGCGTTTCGGCCGCCCGTTTACCTTCGTCGTAACAGGATCTCAGGCCGATGGGATTGACGTTGCCCCAATATTTTTCCGACTGTGGGTGGACGTCTGGATCACCGTACACCTCAGACGTAGAGGCCTGGATAACGGTTGCACCACACCGCATTGCGAGATTCAAAACATTGAACGTCCCGACAACGTTGGTCATCAAAGTACCAATGGGATCTTTTTGGTATGCAGACGGGCTGGCAGGACAAGCAAGATTGAATACAACGTCCACATCTATATTAATTTCATCTCTAACGTCGGCTTCTATGAATGAAAATTCTGGATATGAATGAAAAAAATCAATGTTTTGCTTAAATCCTGTATTCAGATTATCTAAGCATGTGACGCTGTATCCTTTTTGAAGCAAGTGACGGCACAAATGAGATCCGATAAAACCTGCCCCGCCTGTAACGAGAACTTTCATTGCTGAACCATCTCTCCGGGTTCGAATTGACAACATCGCGATGGAATCCGCCAACTTAGCTATCGCCCATAAGGAGTTCTAGCGCAAAGATCCCCGCGCCCAAAGTTCTGGCGTCGAGGTAATCTGGTTTTATATTAACGGGCGCGTCTGCTTTCGGCACAAAAATTGAAATGATGACGATATCGTTTCCCCAGGGCAACTTAACATGGGGTTGTCGTTCCAGTGGAATTTGAAACACGTTCGTTCCATTTGCAGGCAGATCAATGATCGTTGGCTGTCCGAAATTGACGGATATTTCTACCGTCTGTGGCGGGAACAACAGCGTTCCTCCTAAGGTGAGCGCAATGGCCTTGACATTGGGATAAGGGATCCTGAGTGCAAATGCGGCGAACCGCGATGTCCATATGTGCTTTTCCTCGGGTTGATAGAAGCCGGGCCACATGGACAAAGCCTTCGAGATCGGCGACCGCAGACCCATGACATACCTGTGCTCGGGCCGCATCGTTGCAATGGCCGGTATCCCGATTGGAGGCCTGTAGCCCGCTCCTTCATCGGGGTTGGGTACGGTCCGCGTGGCGGCTGCAAGCATTCTGCTGCGCAGACGGGACCACCGTTCAAATGTTTGGAAGAAAAGGCCCTGGGATAACAACAGCGCACTATCGGATAACTCAGGATCAATGCAATAGCGCGATTGCTGAGCCCACTCAACGTCCCGTATGCGCTGAGCAAGGGCCATCAATTCGATTGAAAGATGGCGCTCCTGAAGGGAAATCTGATCGCTGAAAGTACCGACAAGGCGATGTGAATTCCTGCGGTGTTGTCGCCAGCCGACCAGAGGTTCAGCAAGGTGGTGATGGTGTCCAATCAGTGTTGCCCTCAGCGGTGAAATCATGTCAAAGCCATAGGGAAAAAGTTCGGTATCGACCGACGGAAACGCTTCCAAGACGGAGCGATGAAATGCTGATGTTGCGCCGATCCAGGGCGCTCCCCATTTGCGGACTGTATCGTCGGGCTGCCGAACCACGCAGGCGCGCGGGTCGCTATCCAGCAAGCCGAGAGGCAGGCCCGATTCAGAAATCATCAGCGCATTGCTCGTTACAAGACGGCAAAGAGGGTTTTTGTCGAATTCCTCCAGCGTTTTCGCAATTCTACCCGGCAGCATGATGTCGTCGCTGTCAGCCTGAATGATGATTCTCCCCTTGGCGTGCTTCGTAATGTCGCCAAGCGTCGCATGAACACAATTCGTCTCATGGCTGAGGATAGTTGAAGGGATATGCGGATTCGCTGCGAGCTTTTGAAGGACAATGTCAAGGCTGGCTTCGATGGAGGCGTCGTCGACGACGAGCAATTCGAGATCAGGTCGCCATTGTGTAATGATGCTGTCGAGTAGCGCGCCGATATAGGCTGCATTGTTGTAAAGCGGGATTACGATGGTTGCCTTGTCGTTTTCAGCAGAGATAAACTGCGTCGTGATCATAGGTGCTCGCTCTGCCTGGGAGTCCTGACAAACAGCCGAGAACGAGGCGTCATCTACCCAGCGCTCGATCGCCGAACGGGTCTCATCCTCAGTGTAAAAGTGTTTGATCGCAGGTTGGTCATAGAGCGCCTCCAAGGCTACGCGTGGCATCTTGAAGCATTTGCGCAACTCTCGGTAAATCAAACCTGTCCGCTTTTCGTCTCCGGAATTGGCATGGGGCAGATGGAAGTCCTGTTCTGGAAAAAGCTCTCGTAGACCACGTTCAACGCCCGCCGATCCGTTTTCTACCCGAAACAGCAAAAGACGCATCCGACCGTTCGTGTAGATCGTATATCCCTCTTCTTTGTTGAATTCCCGACTAAACACATCAAAGCCGAAAGGGGTGACAAGCTCTTCCTGAAACCAGGTCAAAGGAGAACGAATGGTCTTTTCGGCCAGGCGCCGTCGCGCATCGGACTCGCCTGAACCGCTCTGCCACAAACTTGAAATCTGGTGCGCTATGCGACGCGCTACGCATTCTTCCGAATTTTCTAAATCGGAAGCTTCGGCGAACAGCTCTTGGTAGAGCTGCATAGCGACGGAAAGGCTACGGGCCACCGGGTCGCGCACGCCGCTGATGAAGGTAATGGTCTCTCCTCGTCGTTCCGCAGTTGCCATACGCTTGTATATCGCATGATTGGTGGTGGCCCTATTCAGGCCAGACAGATCGACCCGTGCTACGGTCTCGTACTCCCGTAAGAGTTCTGGGAAAAAGGGCTGCAGCGTATGGCTGTCAAAGACATCCCCAGGAAACATTCCCGACATTAATTCGACAAGTGAGGTCGTGAAGACCTTCCCATAGGTCAGAACGATAATCAACGAAACCTCCGCTTCTCCATGAGCTCGAACTGGCGCGACTGCCTCTCTCTTAATGATATTAAAAGCTTAAGAAAGCGATGGTAATAGATATCAAGGAGTTGATCTCGATAAAACAAGAATTCAAATTCACTAATTTAGGCGCGACGGAACATCAATGCAGTTGCCAGGATCAAGTTTTTCCTCTCTCATCCCGATGATCTCTGAGGTCATGTTTGTCGGCGCAGGTAGAAATGCCAACAACCTCATGGGCATATTTGAAGCTGCGGGGGCAGCGATCAGCCACGTTGTCGACGATCAACCACAAGGACGCCTTTTGGGAAAAGCGGTCGAGACAATTGATAGCGTGGCCGGTGCAGAAGCAGACGCGTTTCTGACGATCACTGATCCTGACATCGCGCGGAGAATCCGAGAGCGGCCCGCCTTGGCCAACTGCCGGTGGCCAAGGTTCGTCTTCCCGAATTGCGTTGTATCTGGATACTCATCCCTATCGGAAGGATGCTACATTGGACCTTTTTCTCTCGTCACGAATGCAATTATTGGACGGCATGTCCATCTATTCGCCTACAATTGTATAGGGGCTAGGGCCGAGATCGGTGAGTTTTCTGCAATACTGCCGCATGCTATGATTTCAAGTGATGTGCGCATCGGAAAAGGCTGTGTCATTGCGACAGGGGCAGTCATTTTTGCCGGCGTTACCATCGGAGACAATTGCAAAGTTGGCCCGAATCTTGTCATTCGGCATGACATGAAATCAGGCACTATCGCCTTGCCGACAACGCCGATAATTCGGTCGCGCTCAGTCCTTAGAGGAAGGAAGTAAGGTTGTTGCTTGTCGAATTCCTTTGAGAGCGGCGGTGCAAAATTAGACCACGGTAGCGGCGGGATTGTCGCGCTTCGGGCGGCGTAAAAGTCGGCCACTTATTTACCTTCTGCAATGAGCGCAGGAGGGCTGGGGATCTACACCGTGGAATTTATCTGAAGGTTCGCCTGGCCGTCTCGGAAGGGATGAGCCGGCGTTAGGCTGTAAAGCATTTCAACATATCTCGCGACAGCGTTTCCAAGATGGTGTCGTATTCCACGCCGCCTGGCTATCAGCGGCAATAACCGATCCGGCGACCGAAGCTGGATGCGTTCGCTTCAACGATAGAGGTGGCTCGGTTTGTCTGAACAGTTTCGGGCGTATTGCTAAGTGGATTTTCACCTCGATTATGCCGCCACCATCATGGGTGCCAGCGCGTTGAAGTAGGCCTGATCCGGCGTCTGCCGGTCAAGGGATGAATGTGGGCGTCGAGTGTTGTAAAAGGTCAGATATCGGCCAATGCCGAGGCGGGCTTCAGACACGACCTTGTAGGCGTGGAGGTAGACCTCCTCGTATTTGATCGACCGCCAGAGCCGCTCGACGAAGACGTTGTCGCGCCATGCGCCCTTGCCATCCATCGAGATGGCGATCTCAGCTTTCTTCAGCACCGCCGTGAAGTCCACCGAGGTAAACTGCGAGCCCTGATCCGTGTTGAAGATTTCCGGCTTGCCATAGCGGGCGAGCGCCTCCTCGACCGCTTCGATGCAGAAGTCCGCTTCCATCGTGATCGACAGCCGCCACGACAAGACCTTCCGGCTGAACCAGTCGACGACGGCGCAGAGATAGACAAATCCTCGCGCCATGGGGATGTAGGTCAGGTCCATCGCCCAGACCTGATTGGGTGTCGGTGGCTGTTGAGAACCGCGCATATTTGGTGCCGAGACGGGATTACGGCGAATCTGGACGCGGCGGACAGGGCCCTGAGATTATTGCAAAGGTTTTGATGGGGGAGATGAGCGCGGGATGTGGCGTCAGGAGCCCGGAGGGCGACTGAGGCACATCCCGCGCTGCGTCCGTCAATGATAGACTGGCGGAGCGCCGCAAACAGACATCGACCAAAGCTACCAGGCCAATTCGATGTCCAATCCCTCAGGCATCTGTGAGATGACGTGGCTGTCATCACGCAGGACTGCCGACTGGTTCACGGTGAGCGTCATTATAATGGTATTGGCGCATTCCGTCGAGCTTCTCCGATCAATCCCGACGGCGCTTCGAAAGGTGCGCCGCCGCGATGCAAACTGCTCGTTTCTTCCTCTGCGGGCGGTGTCGCGCGCAGGTTCTGCTTTGCCGCCATTGCGATCGGGGTCAGCGCTATTGCGGTTCTGCCTGCGCCCATGCGGCGCGCCGTGACAGCCTGCGGGCAGCCGGACGGCGCTACCAGAGCACCCGGCCGGGGCGCTTTGCCCATGCCGATCGCTCCCGCCGATATCGGCAGGCTCGCAAAAACGTGACGCATCACTCTCCACCCGTCGTTCCAGAGGGTTCACGACTGAAGGCGTCCACAAACGGCGGCATCGTTGCACCGGGCGATGGCACCGCTGGCGTGGTGTCATCGATCGAGCCGTGGTGCCGGCGCTGCGGCAGCTCTGTGCCGCTGTTCTTTCGCCGCGGCTTCGTGCGTCGCCGGGGGACACACGTGCGTCCATTCGACCATGGAGATCGAACCGATGACCATATCTGCCGAGAAGGAAGCGATGATCCTGCGCCTGTACCACGTTGAGAAGTGGCGCTGCGGCACGATCGCCAAGCAATTGCATTGCCATCACACCACCGTCTTCAGGGTCCTGAAGGACGCGGGCTTGCCTCGACACAGGCCGGTGATCCGCCCCGCCGAGATCGACCTGTACCTGCCGTTTATCCAGCAGACGCTGACCAAATATCCTGACCTGACGTCCAGCCGCCTTTACGGGATGGTGCAGGAGCGCGGCTATAAGGGATCGCCCGACCACTTCCGGCACATGGTGGCGCTGCACCGACCACGGAAGGCGGCGGAAGCTTATCTACGACTACGCACCCTGCCGGGTGAGCAGGGCCAGGTCGACTGGGGTCATTTTGGCCACATCGAGATCGGCAGGGCCCGCCGCCCGCTGATGGCCTTCGTCATGGTGCTATCCTACTCGCGCGACATCTATCTGCGCTTCTTCCTTGATGCCCGCATGGAAAACTTCCTGCGCGGCCATGTCGGCGCATTCAACGACTGGAACAGCCTTCCCAGAGTGCTGCTCTACGACAATCTGAAGTCCGCCGTCCTTGAACGGCAGGGCGATGCCATCCGCTTCCATCCGACATTGTTGGCCTTCGCGGCTCATTATCGCTTCGAACCCCGTCCTGTCGCGGTAGCACGGGGCAACGAGAAAGGCCGTGTCGAGCGCGCCATTCGCCACATCCGGGAAGCCTTCTTCATCGCCCGCACCTTCAAGGACCTCGACGATCTCAATGCCCAGGCCGAACACTGGTGCCGGACCCAGGCTGCCGACAGGCCATGCCCGGAGGACCGGGCAATGACGGTGCGTGAGGCGTTCTCAAAAGAACAGCCCATGCTTCTGCCCTTGCCGGCCAATCCCTATCCCGTCGAGGAGCAGGTGGCCGTGAAGGTTGGCAAGACACCCTACGTGCGCTTCGATCTGAACGATTACTCGGTCCCTCATACGCATGTCCAACGAACACTCACCGTTCGCGCCGATCTCGTCCAGGTCAGGATATTCGACGCCGCCACGATGATCGCCAGCCACCGTCGCAGCTTCGATAGGGGCCAGCAGATCGAGGATCCTCAGCACCTGAAGGCACTCGTCGCCGTCAAGCGCGAGGCACGCCAGCATCGCGGCCTCAATAGCCTGACGCGGGCCGTGCCGGCTTGTCAGAAGCTGATGATGCATGCCGCAGAACGTGGCGCCAATATCGGCGCAATCACCAACGCCATGCTGACGTTGCTCGACCTCTACGGCGCCCAGGAACTCCAGGCGGCCGTCGAAGACGCTTTGCGCGCCGGCGCCTCGCATTCCAAGGCGGTTCGATCAGTGCTCGAACGCCGCCGGATTGCGCGGGGCGCTCCGCCCCCGGTCGAAACCAGGCTGCCCGAGCATGTCCGCAAGAAGGACACGACTGTCATTCCCCACAAGCTCGACCGTTACGATCAACTCACATTGAAAGGAAACGACGATGAATAAGATCGACACCCTGTTCAATCGCGCCAGACAATTGCGCCTTTATGGCCTGACGGCCCATTGGGACGAGATCGCCACACAGGACTGGGTGCCGACCGTGATCCGGTGGGAAGAAGACGAGCGCTCCGACCGCTCGCTGCTGCGACGCATGCGCACCGCCAGGCTCGGCCACTTCAAGCAAATGGCCGACTATGACTGGAAGTGGCCGCGCCGCATCGACCGCGCCACCGTCGAGGAACTGATGACGCTGGCATTCATGAAGGATGCCACCAACATCGTCTTCATCGGTCCGAACGGCGTCGGCAAATCGACGCTCGCCCTCAACATCGCCTACCAGGCACTCATCCGGGGCCATTCGGTCCTGTTCCGCACCGCCAGCGAAATGCTCGGCGAACTCGCCGCCATCGACAGCGATTCCCTGCTGCGCCGCAAGCTTCAGTACTATGCTTCCCATGACGTCCTGCTGATCGACGAGATCGGCTACCTATCCTATTCCAACCGCCATGCCGATCTGCTCTTCGAGCTCATCAGCCGCCGATACGAGAAACGCTCGACCATCGTCACCACCAATAAACCCTTTGCGCAATGGTCGGAGGTCTTTCCGAACGCCGCGTGCGTCGTCAGCCTGGTCGATCGTCTCGTCCACCACTGCGAAGTCGTCGCGATCGAAGGAGATTCCTATCGCTTCAAGGAAGCCAACGAGCGCTCCATAGCCCAGCGTCAGCAACGCGCCAGTCACCAATCCGGCGAAACAGAGCCCGCATCATGACCGAAAAGACGCACCACTCTTCAGGTCTCAAGCGTGGCCTGCCAATCCTCATCAGTGCCGAATGGACCCCCGAGCAGGCATGGGCCGTCTTCGAACTCCTCGATGATCTGCGCGACGCCATCTGGAACCATTACGCCCCTGACATCCAGCACATGGTCCAAAACCAACAAGCTTCCGACGATAATCAAGATTAGCAACACTGAAGGCGGCTTCTTCAGCCGCTTTCAAAGTTCTCAATCCTCGGCACCATTTATCCGCGCTTTTGGACAGCCGCCAACATTGGGCCGGGTGACCGTCAGCTTTCGCAGGAGGTAAGGATAGATTTTGTGACCTGGCGCTGGTTTAGAGGTGTTCGGGCGGCGGTAGATCGCCTCGATGCCCATCTTCTTCATCAGCGTGGCGACGTGTAGCCGCCCGGTCTCCAACCCTTCTCCCCTCAAAAGCCCTTGGCTAACATCCGACTTCCGGCAAACGGGTAAACCATCGTATGATTCCGAAGCGTGTCGGGATCGCGCATGCTGCACGCCAGAGCACGTAGATAGGAAAGCTTCGTGACGGACATCTCGATTGCCATTGTCGACGACGACAGGTCTCTGCGGCACGCATTGGTCAGCCTGCTCCAGGCGTCGGACTATATTGCCGTCGGTTTCGAAAACGCCGAAGCCTTCTTGAGATCGACGGAGGTGGACACGGTCGATTGCCTGGTCACCGATATCCACATGCCGGGAATGAACGGCCTTGAGCTCAAGCGGACCATGGCAGCGCGCCGAAGCTCGCTGCCCGTCATCATGATGACCGCATTGCAAGAGCGTTCGATTATCAGTGACGCCCTTGCGTCTGGACCGATCTGTCTTCTGTCGAAGCCCTTTGAGAGCGAGCGGCTGCTCGAATGCCTCGATCGGGTCTTCGCCGAGCGTTGACGGAGGAACAGTCATGCGCACCAAGACTATGATGACTTCGGCGGTGGCTTCTTCCCATCTCCGGACCTTGGCTTCAGCGCTGGACACCTTGCCGGACGCCGTCATCATCTATGACATGCAGCGCGCAATTCAGTTTTTCAACAAGGCGGCGCTTTCGCTTTACGGGTATTCAATCTCAGCAATGGAGGGCCGTGATATCGACGAACTCCTTTTGACGCGGCATCCCCACGGCCTGGATACGATCAAACGCCTGCTTTTCGACGCGGGACAGTGGTCTGGAGAACTTTACAGACGTTCGGCGACTGGCGCGGAATTGAAAATCGGGGTCGACTGTTCGTTGCAGTTTGACGAGGCCAACGGAAACATTCCGTGCTTCGTTGTAGAAAGAAGCCGCGACCTCACCCGCACAGAGGAGATTGCCGAACAGGTTCGTATCGCTTCACACCGCTACGAGAACATTTTCCAAGCGATGGCCGCCTCATTCTGGGAGCTGGACTTCTCCGGTGTCCGCCGCATGATTGGGGAACTCATGCAAGCGGGCGTCACCGACCTCGCAGAGCATTTCCACAAGGATGAAGCTTGGCTTGAATTGGCACTTCGCAATACAATCGTGCTGGATGTCAATGACAAGACGGTGGAGATGTTCGGCGCGGAGACACACACCTCCTGGAGCTGCCGTATCAGGAAACGATCTTCGTGGAGGACGGAGCGCGAGTGCCGCGCTTCGTCATGCCGATTGCAGCCAACACCGCGCTGCATGGGCTCGACCTTGCCAAAGATGCTACGTCTGCTTTGATAAAGACGAACATCATGGATGACGAAGAGCCCGTTCGCTTCAAGGGCCTGCTCTGGATACCGCTTCACCGTGAACGATACCGACCTAGCTTCTTTGTCCCCTATGAAGAGGACAGGTGTTCGGAGGAGGATGCCTGCAACTGGATGCGGAAAGTCCATCGTCGCGATTTCCGCGATCTTTGCTATGTCGACTGCCTGAGAGGCATCGAATGGACATGATGGCTCGCGTTTCCGTTTTTCTGGGCTGGGTCGGCGCAGTCGACCATGATTTCGGATGGAGCCGCCAACGCAACCGATTTCCGACACGTTCGATTCCGGCTGTGCCTCCCAAGATTCAGATCCGGCAAACATCGATTCCGCGCACGATATTTCCGATTCTCGGGCGAACGGCGTTTGCGGGAGGCGGTGATGCCTAAATCCAAAGCCGCACGGCTTCGAGAGCAGAGAACGCGGCAACAGGAATATCGTGATGAGCAGAAGAAGCTACGCCGCCCCGGCCGCGACGACATCGCGCGGATCGCGCTGCAGTGGTTGATTGTCAACACTGCGAGACTTGCCGAGCGCGAAGGCAATACGGCTCGGATGAACAAGGTCGAGGAAGCGATTTTGGAGAAGCTGGTCGAGCAGGGATTTGATCCGGCCGCCTCAGACCGGGCGCTGGGCGATCTTATCGACAGATATGTCGACGGTGGCTGGGATTTCCGGCGCAAGCCTCATCTACTGGGCAGCGATCAAACTCCATACTGATCGGACAGCCTACCACTGGATGCCGGTCCCGCACCATAGGATCGACATCCCACAACGCCGTTTTCAGCCCAACTACCCGTCTCCCCCCGTTACTTCATCAAACGACGTTTGCGCTTGAATCGGCATACCAACCAGTCTCCAGCGGAAAGACTGGAACCCTTTGCTTGTATCATTGCTCTCTTGTCACTAGGTACCCGGCAGAACCCCGGGGATGTCATGACCAAAAAAGTCGTCTTTTACGCACGCTATTCGACCGACCTGCAAAACGAAGTCTCAATCGAGACGCAGATCGAGGTCGGTTTGGCCATGATCGCCGACCGCGGATGGGAACTTGTTTCGACATACGAAGATCGTGCCATCAGCGGCACGAGCTACAAGCTGAGGCCTGGTATCCAGGCACTTCTGCGCCGGGTCGCGCAGGGCGATATCGATGTTGTTCTGTGCATCACCGTGGATCGCCTGTCACGCGACACCGAGCACAGCGCCGCCATCCTCAAGAAGCTCAACTTTCACAGCGTCGAGCTATGGACGGCGCACGCGAATGTCCGCGTAACCGATATGGAAATGGGTCTGCGCGCTGTCCTAAGCCATGAACTGATCGAGCAGATCCGATACCGCACGCGCGAAGGGATGAAGACCGCTGTCCGCAAAGGCAAGGTCCCAGGCGGGCTTTCCTACGGCTACAAGCTCCTGCAGTCCTACGACGAAAAGGGGGATCGTATTCCAGGCAAACGCGAAATCGACGAGGCCGAAGCGGAGATCATCCGCTGGATTTTTCAGGAATACGCGAAGGGCAGGTCACCCAAGGAACTGGCCGTCGAACTCAACAACCGGCAGCCTCCTGTTCCAGGCCCGCGCGGCATGCTTTGGCGCGATACCGCCATCCGCGGCCATGTCAGCCGAGGAAGCGGCATCCTGAACAACGAAGCCTACATCGGTCGCATCGTCTGGAACAGGCGCGAGTACCGCAAAAACCCAGATACTGAGAAGCGCGTTGCGCGCTTCAATAAGGAGGAGCAATGGGTCGTCAAAGACGTCCCGGAACTGCGTATCGTGTCCGACGAACTATGGGCTGCCGTCAAGCGCCGCCAAAAAATTGTCGAGAAGACATTCGCGCATACCTCGACCAACAATTTGAACCGGACGCACCGCCCACGATACCTGCTGAGCGGCATCCTCGAATGCGGCCATTGCTTCGGTCCCTATGCGGTCATGGCAAAGGATCGCTACGGCTGCACAAATCGCCAAAAGAAACTGCCCATACCTCACCTGGGTCACATCGTTTGTACCAACAGCAAGACCATCGGCCGACAGGAACTGGAAGAGCGCGTCCTTGCGGCCATCCCCGACAATCTCCTTGGTGCCGACAATGTCGAGCGTATCAACAGCAGCCTTGCCGCAGCCGCCAAACGTAAACAGAAGATTTCGTCTACCGAACCGGCCCGCCTCAAGGCCGAGATCGATGCGAACATCACGAAGCAGAGAGTGCTGGGGGAGCAACTGGCGCAGCGCATGCTGGCAGGCCAGATGCCGCTGCCCGTGCTGGATCAGATGCTCGAAGATCTGGAGAAGCAGCGCCTGGCACTTTCCGAGCAACTGGCCGCTGTTCCCGAAGCGAAGCAACCCCAGCCAATCCATACAGGCTTGACACGCTTGCTCCTGACGCCGGCTATCGCCGAGCTGAAGGCGGGTCTCTCCAATCCCCAGGCCAAAGACATCAGCCCATGGATCGATTTCATGAGGCGATTGTTCGTCAAGGTGGTCGTCGCGCCGTCACAGGATGGCAAGTCTGCCGATCTGACCGTTCACGGGCATCTCGCGGCCATCATCGCTGCACAGGAAGCCTGGCGGGAAGCATCTAAGGAGTTACAGGCAAAACACTCTGCCGAGTTTGTCGCCAAACGGAATGCAGGACAGCTGAACACGCTGGACCAGAAGGTCGCTTACCTGAACCGCTGTCATTCGATCCTTGCGGAGAAGGAGGTCGAATGGATGGCGTTACAAATGTCGGTGGTTGCGGGGGCAGGATTTGAACCTGCGGCCTTCAGGTTATGAGCCTGACGAGCTACCGGGCTGCTCCACCCCGCGTTATTGGGTGTGTTTTGTCATGTCCGGGCTTTTTTGTGTCCGGGAGGTTTTGTTGTGAGAAGATTTTGTATTGCCTTTAGCAGACCTGGCAGCGACCTACTCTCCCGCGTCTTGAGACGAAGTACCATTGGCGCAGGGGCGTTTCACGGCCGTGTTCGGAATGGGAACGGGTGCAGCCGCCCCGCCATGACCACCAGGTCAGCTAAGGGCAATGTATCCGGCGCGGTTTGGCGCCGGAGATTGTTGAGAAGCTGGTGACTGAGGGCTTAGCCAGTAGGCAGTAGCCAATAGTCTTTTTTTTGAACACGTCTTTTGTTCGTTTCGCGTGGCACCAGCAGCCGGCAGAGCCGAGCCGCCGGTTGTCCGGCGCGCCGTCCGCAGCGAAGGCTCGAAGAGCCGCCAGCGTGAGGACAGAACGAAGGCATCATCGACGCGGCGTTAGCCGCGTTGATGAGCATTTACAATGGGAACGATGAAGTCGATCGGGCTATTAGTAAGGCTAAGCTTCATGCATTGCTGCACGTCCACACGCCTCCTATCAACGTGGTCGTCTTCCACGGCCCTGATAGGGAATACTCGTTTTCAGGTGGGTTTCCCGCTTAGATGCCTTCAGCGGTTATCCCTTCCATATATAGCTACCCTGCTATGCCGCTGGCGCGACAACAGGTCCACCAGAGATATGTCCATCCCGGTCCTCTCGTACTAGGGACAGATCCTGTCAATATTCCTACACCCACGGCAGATAGGGACCGAACTGTCTCACGACGTTCTGAACCCAGCTCACGTACCGCTTTAATTGGCGAACAGCCAAACCCTTGGGACCTGCTCCAGCCCCAGGATGCGATGAGCCGACATCGAGGTGCCAAACAACCCCGTCGATATGGACTCTTGGGGGTCATCAGCCTGTTATCCCCGGCGTACCTTTTATCCGTTGAGCGATGGCCCTTCCACGCGGGACCACCGGATCACTATGACCGACTTTCGTCTCTGCTCGACTTGTCAGTCTCGCAGTCAGGCGGGCTTATGCCATTGCACTCGACGAGCGATTTCCGACCGCTCTGAGCCCACCATCGCGCGCCTCCGTTACTCTTTCGGAGGCGACCGCCCCAGTCAAACTACCCACCATACACTGTCCCGGATCCGGATGACGGACCGCGGTTAGACATCCATGACGATAAGGGTGGTATTTCAAGGATGGCTCCACCGAGACTGGCGTCCCGGCTTCAAAGCCTACCACCTATCCTACACATGCCGACACGAATGCCAGTGTAAAGCTATAGTAAAGGTGCACGGGGTCTTTCCGTCTGACCGCAGGAACCCCGCATCTTCACGGGGAATTCAATTTCACTGAGTCTCTGCTGGAGACAGCGGGGAAGTCGTTACGCCATTCGTGCAGGTCGGAACTTACCCGACAAGGAATTTCGCTACCTTAGGACCGTTATAGTTACGGCCGCCGTTTACTGGGGCTTCGATTCAAAGCTTGCACCTCTCC
>NZ_JAPPRJ010000002.1:0-380000 GCF_026672545.1 Rhizobium sp. SL86 | reverse complement strand
CACGGTCATTCCGTGGGTCGTCCGATGCTCTGCGTCAGCCGAAACCCGGAGTTCGGCGTCGCTGGCGTGGTTCGTGGTGGGTCCTGGCGGACGAAGATGTTGTAGCGGCGCCCGGCGCCGCTTTCGCGCGCGATCTCCATACGCCCATATCCCAGGATCCACTCGCCTTCACGATCCTCATCGATCATCTGCTGCACGAGACGCGCGACATAAGCGGGATTGACGGGCTCGAAGAGTTGAAGCGCCTGCGCCATGTCCATTGCCATCGGTGTCAGCGAGCGCCCGTCATAAAGGTTCAGCTTGGCACGGAAGATACGCTCGCTTTTGGCTCGTCCCGTGACCTGCAGGAACAGCACGTCGTCGCTGTTCGGGTACCGAAGCTCCGCAAGGCAGGTCCATTCCGTGGGAACGGCAAAGAAGTCCGGTGCGCTTCGCCCGAACCGGCTGATCGACTGGCACCGTTTTTCGGGAACGATCTCTGAAAAACTGTGAGCGCGCTCGCCGGCAGGTGCGGGTTCTGCCAGCGACCGCGCATCGCGCGAGATCTGCAACCGGGTTTGTGGTGCGATATCTCCTGGGCGCGATGGTTCCACAGGCAGTGGCGTCGCGCGGATTTCCACAGGCGGGGGTTCCCCGCTCTCCAGGGGCAAACCTGCCCAGCGGGTCAGCTGCTTCAGGTTCCGGGCATCATGCGCCAGCAGGAAGACGGCAGCAATGGGCACGACAAACAGGAGCAGAAAGCCCAGAAACGGAAGTCGCGATATCCTCTTTTGCATGATCCGCCTTCACCGCCGAACGATCGCTCCCACGGTCGCGGCAGGACAGGCGGTTAGCACGGATTACCGCCTTTGCGAAGGAGAAGGTCAGCCGCCGCCACTCAGACAGCGGCGACGGCCGGCGTTTTTGTCCAGCGTTCGCGAAGCATGTGCTTTTGCGGTTTGCCTGCCGCATTGCGCGGGATGGCATCGACAAACACCACATGGGCCGGCCGCTTGTAGGCGGCAAGCATCTTGGCGCACAACGCCTTCAGGTCTTCTTCGCTGACACGTTCGCCCGGGCGCAGGACCACATAAGCGGCACCCACCTCGCCCCATCGCGCATCCGGAACGCCGATGACGGCGACTTCGGCAACCGCCGGATGGCCAGCGATGACGCCTTCGATCTCGGCCGGATAGACGTTTTCACCGCCACTGATGAACATGTCCTTCAGTCGGTCGGCGAGGATGTGGAAACCGTCCTCATCGCGTTTTGCCATGTCGCCGGTGCGCAGCCAGCCGTCACGATAAGCGGCTTCCGTTTCCTTCGGTTTGTTCCAGTAACCCGGGGATACCGAAGGACCTCGCAACCAGATTTCGCCGATCTCACCGGCATCGACCTCGCGGCCGTCCGGATCGCAAATCTTCAGTTCGATCAGCGGTGCGGGAAAACCGATGCTGCCATGCCGGGTCGCAATGGCGTCCGGATCGAGCGGCATGTGCATCACGGTGCCTGCCTCGCTCATGCCATAACCATTCACCAGCGCCACGCCATCGGCGAGGTAGGCCGCGACAAGCGGCGGGGGAAGCGGCGCGCCGCCGATGAAGATCGCCTTCAGGCGGCGCATCCGCTCCGGCGCGTAACCCGGTTGATCGCGCAGGACCGAAGCCATCTGTGGCACGGCGAAATAATGCGTGACGCCGAGCGCCTCGTCATTAAGGCAGGCAAGCGTCCGCTCCGGCACAAACCGGTCGGATATCACGAGCGTACCGCCCATCATCAGGGTGGTGCGGGCAATCGCGACGAGACCGATCGTGTGGAAAAAGGGCAGATCGCAGAAAGTGACGGAGCCCGGCGTCACTTCGCCGACGAAGGAGAAGTTGACCGCAGAATAGAAGAGATTACGGCGGGTGAGAATGACGCCCTTCGGGGTACCGGTCGTGCCGGAGGTGTATAGCAGGATCGCCGGCTGGTCCGCATCCCCTCTCAGGCGCGCCATCGGATGGGCTGCCGCAAGACGAACGTCAAGCCCGCCCTCGCCGCCGCCAAACGGAAAGACCATCAACCGGGGCGCATGCGCGACAAGTCCCTGCGCGACGGGTTCGAACTCCGGTTCGTAGACCACAAGCTCGGGATCGCAATCGGCGATGATGGCAGACAGTTCCGCGGCGTTCAGCCGCCAGTTCAGGGGAACGAAGATCGCGCGGATGCGCTGACAGGCAAAGGCGAGCACCAGCAGGTCGACGCAGTTGCGCGCCAGTCCCGCAACCCGGAACTGGTCCCCGCGGGAACCGAACAGGTCGTGGAGCAGCGCAGCACAGCGGGCAATACGATCATTAAGCGCGGCATAGGTGAGGCTCGAACCATCGGTCAGCGTCCTGACCGCGACAGTGTTGGGCGATACCTTTGCCCGGTATCCGACCGGATCTTCCGCAACAAGCGTGAAGGAGTTGCCCTTGGCAAAACCGGCCATGTCCACTTCGGTCGTATGCATCTGTCCTCCTCCGGATCGCCTCCACGATCAATTGTATGCGACACATACAATTATGTACCCTGCTTGGCAAGCATGCGATTGTCGGCAAGGCATCCAGTTTCATGATTGCCGCGAGGGGCTTGCCTTCGCAACCCGTTTCCCGGCACCCTAGAAGGGTGAATAGAGTGGAGAGATCAGTCAATGGCGAATGAGGCCACGAGAAACGAAGCCAGTGGCAGCGGCGAGAACGGGGGGCTGGAGCGTCGATGGCTGACAGGGCTCGTGGGATACCACCTGCGCATGGCCCATCTCGCGCTCTACAGGGACTTTGCCGCTCACATGGCGGAATTCGATCTGACGCAGAAACAGCTCGCGGCGCTGGAACTCATTGCCACCAATCCGGGCGCGTCACAGGTCGACATCGCCAATGCGCTGTCGATGGACCGGGCAACGATGATGGGCATGGTCAAACGGCTGATGGCGCGCGGTTTCATCGAACGCCGATCCTCCGCCATCGACCGGCGCCGGCACGAAATGCGCCTGAGCCCGTTGGGCCAGGACGTGCTCGGGCGCGTTCACGGGATCATCGATCAGCACGAGAAGGACTTCTGTTCGGTTCTTTCGGAGGAGGAGCGCCTCGACCTCATCCGCATGCTGCGACGGCTATACGAACGTCCCGCAACCTGACGGCCAAAGACAGTCCGGGCAAGAGCAGGGCTTGACGCTGCGCATCCGGGCGAGGACAAGACGAGCCACCGCAGGAGATGAGCACCGATGATCCCACCACTCGCCTTTGTCACGCGTCTTGATGTCGAGGAGGAACAGACCTGGCTGGAGATACTCAGGCGCGCCATGCCGGAAGAGCGCATCCTGCCTTTCCGTGACCTGACCGGAGAGGAACGGCGCCTGGCGGAAATCGCCATCGTCGCCAATCCGGACCCGGCGGATGTGGCCGCCCTCAGCGGATTATCCTGGATCCACAGCCTGTGGGCCGGCGTCGAACGGCTGGTGCTGGAACTCGGCGTCACCGCACCGCCGATCGTGCGTCTGGTCGATCCGGAACTGTCGCGCGTGATGGGAGAGGCGGTGCTTGCCTGGACCTATTATCTTCAACGCGACATGCCGGCCTACCGCGTGAGCCAGGCCGAAAAGCGGTGGGCGCCACGCGACTACCGTCATCCTTCGGAAATCACCGTCGGCCTTCTCGGTATGGGAGCGCTCGGCAGCGAGGCGGCCCGACGCCTGATGGATGCAGGTTTCCGGGTGCAGGGCTGGAGCCGGAGCCGCAAGGATCTTGCCGAGATCGTCACTCTGTCCGGCGAAGATGGGCTCGACACACTGCTCTCGACCAGCGACATCACCGTCTGCCTTCTGCCACTCACCGTCGAAACGCGCGGCCTGTTGAACTTCGAGCGGCTGAAGCGGATGCCCGAAGGGGCTTCGCTCATCAATTTTGCCCGCGGCGCCATCATCGTTGCCGACGATCTGATCCGGGTGCTGGAGAGCGGCCATCTCGACCACGCCGTGCTGGATGTCTTCGAGCGCGAGCCGCTGGAGGCCTCCTCGCCGTTCTGGACGCATCCGAAGGTGACGGTTCTGCCACATATCTCCGCCCCGACAACGCCATCCAGCGCCGCCCGTATCGTGGCGGGCAATATCGCCGCCTGGCGTCGCACCGGCAGCCTGCCCCAAACCGTGGACCGCATCCGCGGGTATTAAGCCGCACAAGACTTAACTGTCGTCATGGATGGCGCAGGTATAGCCGGTCACCGTTGCCTTTCGGCTTGGACCTGATGCATCATGCCGGCAGACGCAGCAAAGGCTGCCGCAGGCGGGGGCATCCAACGGAATGAGTTTCTTCAACAGAACGGCAAAAGCCACCCGATCCCGGGCCACTGGTTTTGGCAGGGGCGTCATTGCGACAGCACTGTTTCTCACCCTTGTCAGCGCCTCTGGGGTGTTAGCGCAGACCGCCGCGCCGCCCCCGGTGACGATCATCGTCAAGGCTGGCCAGGATGCCTCGGACATCGATGCCGCCATTCGTGCCGCCGAACAGAGCGGGCGGCAGGTGATCCTGCAGATGGAAGCGGCAGCCCCAGCCACGGACGCCGCCCCCGCAGCGCCGCCGACCGCAGAACCCGTCGTTGCCATGGACGGCATGTGGATGTTCAGCGACCTGGTTTTATCGTTCCAATTGGGCATCCAGCGAGCGATCGATGGCTTCACCGGACTGCCGGCGGCCTTCCAGTCCAGCTGGCAGATCCTGACTGCCGAGGCACAGGGGCCTTCACGCGCCGGCTTCGCGGCCTTGATGTCCGCTTTGGCCGGGCTTGCCGCGGCCTATCTCGTACGCACAGCTCTTGCCCACCTGTCCCGGCGTTTCGATCCGAAGCACGCTTTCATCATCGCGTCCTTGCGGCTGGTCTGTGATGCCTTCGCCATCCTGTCCTTCATGGCGGTGGCTTATCTCGTACTTCACCAGCTTGCCATTCCGCGCACCTTTACCAAGCAGGTTGCGGGGTCGCTGCTCGCCATCCTCACCGGCGGTCTCATCTATGCGGCCGCCGGGCGTTTCCTGTTCAAGTCGAATGGCGAAGGCAAACCGCCGCTGCTCGACATTGCCCGCCCGCACTGGCACTTCCGCATGCTTCTGGCCTACGGTGTGCTCAATGCTTTCATCGCCAATTCGGTACGGCTGGCCGATGTACGAATGGTCGAGGCGGAGGCGGCGGACAGCTGGCTTTTCCTGACCGTTTCGGTTCTGACGATCCTGAAACTCTGGTGGTTCATTGCCGGGCGCCGGGATATCGCCAATGTCTTTGCCGGCAAGGAGGCCGGCCACATCCGCAAATTTGTCGGCAATCTTCTGGCCGATTTCTACATTGCGTCTGCCATCTTGATCTGGTTCGTCGGCCTGCTGGTCGCTGGCACGTCGCAAAACACCGTCTGGGCCAAGGCTGCGGGCACGACGCAGTTTCTGATGATCATGGTGCCCGTTCTGGATCGCGCCATCGTGACGCTTCTCGCGGCGATGGCGAAAAAGCGGGAGGAACAGAGGGGGCGTGATTTTGTCGGCATCGTTCTGCGAAGCCTTGGAACCCCGCTGGCCGGCGCGGTCTGGCTGATCGGTCTCCACATCATCGTCCAGCTCTGGCAGCCGCTGATGATGGGGGCCTCCACACTCATCACCACATGGCTGATCTGGCTGGAGCAGTTGAGCTTCGCGCTCATCGTCAGCTGGACGATCTGCAGTTTCCTCCTGCGTTATTTCGATGCGGTTGCCCCCACCAATGCGCCGGTCATCCCCGGACAGGAAGACGAGGCGAAGGTTGAGACGAGCCGCATCAGCACCATTCTTCCTGTCGTCCGCAACCTCATTCTCGGGGCCGTCATCGCGATTGCCGGCCTCGTGATCATCTCCACAGCGGGCGTCGATGTCGCGCCCCTGCTGGCCGGCTTCGGTGTGCTTGGTCTTGCACTCTCCTTCGGTTCGCAGACACTGGTGAAGGATGTCGTCTCGGGCATCTTCTTCCTGGCGGAGGATGCCTTCCGCATCGGTGAATATATCAATACTGGAAAACTGGTCGGAACGGTCGAACAGATCTCCCTGCGCTCGATCCGGCTTCGTCACCACAATGGCCCGATCCACACCATCCCGTTCGGCCAGATCAGTTCGGTGACGAATTACAGCCGCGACTGGGGCACCATCAAGTTCGAGCTGCGCTTCGACCGAGACGCCGATCTCGAAATGATCCGCAAGACCGCCAAGAAGGTCGGGATCGGTCTCCTCGACCATCCCGAATTCGGCGACTATTTCCTGGTGCCGGTCAAGATGCAGGGCATCCATGATGTCAACGAGACCTCCATGGTGATCCGCTTCAAGTTCACGGCGCGGCCGGGTAAACCTACCCTCATCAAGCGGGAGGCGATGAAACGTCTTTTGGCGGCCTTCAAGGAAGCGGGCCTGCCGCTTGCCTCCAACGCCGTCGTGGTCCGCTCAGGCAATGGCCAGTTGATGGAATCGGGCGGCGCTGCCGCCACCGTCATTCCGCTGCCGGCAAACCAGGTATAGCGGCGGTTTTCTGTTTACCGACGTTTGTCGCGAGGGATAAGGTCTGGAACGAGGTTTCGCGGCAACGCGAAACAACGGCTCACGACTGATTGGATCCCCCATGCTGCAAGACAATGCCTATGCCCGCCTTTCCGATTTTGACGAGACGCATGCCGAATTCACGGCCATTCGCCGGCACCTGCATGCACATCCGGAGCTTTCGCACGAGGAAGCCGTGACCGGCCGGTTCGTTGCGGAAAAACTGGAGGCCTGGGGCTACGCGGTCACGCGCGGCATTGGCGGACATGGTGTCGTCGGTCGTCTAAAGGTCGGCAACGGCACAAAAAGCATCGGCATCCGGGCCGATATGGATGCGCTGCCGATCACGGAAGAGACGGGACTGGATTATGCCAGCACCGTCCCCGGCAAGATGCATGCCTGCGGCCATGACGGTCATACGACGGTGCTATTGGCCGCGGCCGAATACCTCGCCCGCACGCGGCGCTTTTCCGGCACGCTGAACGTCATCTTCCAGCCGGCGGAAGAATCCAACACCCATAGTGGTGCCAAGCGCATGATCGCCGACGGGCTTTTCGACCGTTTTCCCTGTGACGCGGTCTTTGGTCTCCACAATCATCCAGGCGTTGCAGAAGGGCATCTGATGGTCCGACCCGGTCCGATCATGGCGGCCTCGGATACGGCGCGGATCACCATCAAGGGCAAGGGTGGTCATGCCTCGCGTCCACATCTCGCCATCGATCCGATCTATATTGCGAGCCTCCTGGTGGTCGCCCTGCAATCGGTCGTCTCGCGCAGCATCGATCCGACCCAGACCTCGGTCGTAACCGTCGGTGCGATCCACGCCGGCGATGCCGCAAACGTCATCCCCGAAACGGCGACCATGGCGCTCAGCATTCGCTCCTTCGATGCTACCATCCGCGACAGGCTGCAAGATCGCATTCTTGCGCTCGCAGCCTCGATTGCCGAAGGCCATGGTGCCACCGCCGACGTGGACTACGCGCGCGGTACGCCGGTGGTCGTCAATTCGGAGGCGGAAACGAGCTTCATCCGGCAAGTGGCCGAGGAGCTGCTCGGGGAGGACAAAGTGAGCCTTTGCCCGTTGATCCCGGGTAGCGAAGACTTTGCCTATATGCTGGAGGAACGCCCCGGCAGCTTCGTGCGGCTGGGCAATGGCCTGTCCTCCGCTTTCCTGCACAATCCGCGTTATAATTTCGCCGATGCGAACATTCCGGTCGGTGCCGCACTCTGGGCGCGGCTGACGGAACGCTTCCTGCAGGACTGATTGCCACGGGAGACTGCTGCCCGATTACGGGAACCTTCTTCGCCCTCTTCAGTTGCCGAGTGGTCAATCCATCCGGCAACAGGAGAAGCGCCATGTCCGATACGTCCGACCACGACACCGTGAAGTATGATGGACCCGCCGGTGGATGGGGATCGCTGCGCGGCATCACCCGCATCTTCGGTGCAGAATGGCCGACACCCGGTGCACTCGAAACACTGTCCCGGCAGAACAAGCCGGGCGGTTTCATGTGTGTGTCCTGCGCCTGGACGAAGCCTGCCAAATATCACACCTTCGAATTCTGCGAGAACGGTGCCAAGGCGACGTTGTGGGAGCTGACCACCCGGCGCTGCACGCCCGATTTTTTCGCCAAGCACACCATCACCGAATTGCGGGAATGGAACGATTACGACCTTGAACAGCAGGGCCGGCTGACGCATCCCATGCGGCTTGACCGCGACCAGGACAGATATGTTCCCTGTTCCTGGGAAGAGGCGTTTGCCGCCATCGGCAGCGAGCTGAAAGGGCTCGACCCGAAATCCGTGGTCTTCTACACCTCCGGACGGGCAAGCCTTGAGACCTCTTATCTCTACGCCCTATTTGCCCGGCTCTATGGCACCAACAACCTGCCGGACAGTTCCAACATGTGCCACGAGACGACGTCGGTCGGGCTCAAGAAGGTCATCGGCGCCTCGGTCGGTACCTCGGTCTTCGAGGATTTTTCCACCTGCGACGCCATCTTCTTCTTCGGACAGAATACGGGTTCCAACAGCCCGCGTTTCCTCCATCCGCTGCAGGAAGCGGTCAAACGCGGCTGTCGCATCGTCACCTTTAATCCGGTGCGCGAAAAGGGGCTGGTCGCCATGATCAATCCGCAAAGCCCGACCGAGATGCTGACCGGCGACGAAACGCCGATCTCGTGCCAATACCTGCAGGTGAAGGCTGGCGGCGACATCGCCGCGATCATGGGGCTTTGCAAGCACGTACTCGACAAGGAGGACGAGGCCAAGGCGCGGGGCGACAGCGTGCTCGACCATGATTTCATCAAGAGCCATACTCACGATTTCGAGGCTTTCGCGGAAAAGCTGCGGGCAACCTCCTGGGACGAGATCGAGGAAAATTCCGGCCTGACACGGGAGGCCCTGCAGGCGGCAGGACAGGTCTATGTGGAGGCCGACAAGGTGATCGGCATATACGGCATGGGTCTCACCCAGCAGGTGCACGGTTTCGAGAACATCGCGATGCTGGTGAACCTCCTGCTGATGAAGGGCAATATCGGCCGCGACGGCACCGGCATTTCCCCGGTGCGCGGTCATTCCAACGTGCAGGGCCAACGAACCGTCGGCATTTCGGAAAAGCCGGAACTGGTGCCGATGGACAAACTGGCGCGGCTCTATGGTTTCGAGCCGCCGATGGAAAAGGGTGTCAATACCGTCGAAGCCTGCGAAGGCATCCTGGCAGGCGAGGTGAAGGCCTTTGTCAGCCTCGGCGGCAACTTCATCCGCGCCATTCCGGAACGCGGCGCGATGGAAGACGCCTGGCAGCGCATGCGGCTGACAGTGCAGATCGCCACGAAACTGAACCGCAGCCATCTGGTGAACGGCGAGGTCGCCTATCTGCTGCCCTGCCTCGGACGTTCGGAGGAGGATATGCAGGAAACGGGGCCGCAGACCGTGACCATGGAGGACAGTTTCAGCTGCATCCATGGCTCGATCGGCCGGCGCCGGCCGGCGAGCGAACATCTTCTTTCCGAAATGGCCATCGTCGCCGGCATTGCCAAGGCGACACTTCCCCCCAATCCACGCGTCCAATGGGACGAATGGCTTGGCGATTACGGCAAGGTGCGTGACCTGATCGAGGCGACCTATCCGGAAGACTTTCGCGATTTCAACAAGCGCATGTTCACGCCGGGCGGCTTTTATCGCGGCAACAGCGCGCGCGAACGGATCTGGAAGACCGAAAGCGGCAAGGCCGAATTCACCGTTCCAAACGAACTCTCCGCCGCCGGCTTCGAGGACAGGCCAGGCCGCTTCCGGCTTATCACGCTACGCAGCAACGACCAGTTCAACACAACGATCTATGGTTACAGCGACCGGCTGCGCGGCATCGAGGGAACACGCGACGTGCTCTTGATCAACCCCAAGGAGATGGCACAGGCGGGCCTGCAGGAGGGCCAGATTGTTGGCCTCGCGACAGATCTCGATGATGGCCGCCCGCGTGGTGTTACCGGGCTGAAGGTGCTGCCCTTCGATCTGCCGGATGGCTGTGTCGGCGGTTATTATCCCGAGCTCAACTGGCTGATCCCGCTATCGCACCACGATGTTCGTTCGAAGACCCCGGCGGCGAAATCCGTTCCGGTGCGCATCCTCACCTGAGGATCACGCTGAGGGAGCCGTCACTTTCCAGAATGACGGCTTCCGCATCCTCGATCTGCCGGCCACCGTTGGAGCGGATAGCGCTCAACACCTCGTCCTGCGTGAGGCGCTGGGTGTGCAAGGCGCCATGGCAAAAGGCGCCCTGATGAGCAACCAGGCTCGGCTCGGAGCGGACAAGTTTCGCAAACCCCTTCGAGCGTACCGAAAGCGATGCCACGAGATACTGGAAACCGATCAGGATGGCCAGGGCGGCAGCGCCTTCCGCAAGCGCCACGCTTTCCTGCAACAGCACTGATGCCAGTGTCGAGCCGAGTGCGACGGTTACCACCAGATCGAAGGCGTTGAGTTTGGCCAGGGTCCGCTTGCCCGAGATCCTGAGAAACAGAACGAGGGTGGCATAAGCGAGCGCTCCGACAATCAGCGTTCGTACGATCCCCTGCCAATTCTGAAAGAACATCTCGGACCAGTTCATGTCGCCACCTCGTTTTTACCCCCGAGGGAACAAGGCGCCGCCCCCTAATGTTCCTGAAGCCCATACAACGAGTGAAAACCCATGCTATCCCCTCTCGAACTCATCTCCATTCTGCTGACGCTGACCGCCATCTTCGGCTGGGTGAACGAGCGTTTCTTCAAGCTGCCGGAGACGATCGGCGTGCTGATTATGGGCCTCCTCGCCTCGATCCTGCTTCTGGTCGTCGAACTCGTTTTTCACGAGGTCGCGCTGTACGAGGATCTCGCCCGTGTGGTGCGGCAGGTGGATTTTCAGCGAACCGTGCTGGATGGAATGCTCGCCTTTCTTCTGTTTGCCGGCGCCCTGCATGTGGATTTCAGCGCGTTGCGCGATCGCGCCTGGGTCGTTGCCGCCATGGCGAGCCTCGGTGTGGTCTTATCCACCCTTCTCGTTGCAACCGGCGTCTGGCTGGTAAGCCAGGCCATCGGCACGTCCCTGCCCTTCATCTGGGCTCTCGTTTTTGGCGCGCTGATCAGCCCGACAGATCCAGTGGCCGTGCTCGCTACACTGAAATCGGTCAAGGTTCCGCAGTCGCTGGAAGCCGACATGAGCGGCGAGTCGCTCTTCAACGACGGCATCGGCGTTGTGGTCTTCACCATCATGCTGACGATCGCAACCGGCGAGGGACACAGTGCCGCGGGTTTTAGCGGCGCAGCGAACCTTCTGGCGCTCGAAGCCTTCGGCGGCGCGGCGGTCGGCCTCGCCGGCGGCTACATCGCCTTCCTCGCCATGCAGCGGATCGACAACTATTCCATTGAGGTGCTGATCTCCCTGGCATTGGTGGCCGGCAGCTATGCGCTCGCCTCCCGTTTCGGCATGAGCGGACCGATTGCCGTGGTGGTCGCCGGCCTCTTTGTCGGCAATCGTGGCCCGAAACGCGCGATGAGCGATCTGACGCAACGCTATCTCTTCGGCTTCTGGACCCTGATCGATGAGATCCTGAACGCCATCCTGTTCCTGTTGATCGGTCTGGAGGTCCTGGTGCTTCGGCTTGATCCGTCGCTCGGCCTTCTGCCGCTTGCGGCGATCCCGATCGCACTTCTGGCACGCTTCATTTCCGTCAGCCTGCCGGTTCTCGTCCTGTCACGGGCAAAGCCCTTCGTGTCCGGCACCATTGCCACCCTGACCTGGGGCGGCCTTAAGGGTGGTATTTCGGTCGCTCTCGCGCTGTCCATTCCCGAGGGAGAACACAAGTCGGTGATCCTCGCGGCCACCTACACCGTGGTCATCTTCACCATCATCGTACAGGGGCTGACACTGCGCCGATTGGTGCAACGGGTCGTGACCTAGCTCATTCGGCGGCGGATGGGCCGGCATCACGCGACTGTCCGGCGGTGCGCGCACCGCGTTCCAGATAATCCCGGACATAGATTTCGCGCACCAGAACGATGGCGAGCGCCGTCAGCGGCGTTGCCAGCGCAAGCCCCAGGATACCAAACAGGGCGGCCAGCAGGATCTGAACGGAAATGATGAGGGCAGGCGGCAAGTGCACCTCATGGCGCTGGATGAGGGGCGTCAGCAGGTAGCTTTCCAGCGTCTGAACGCAGATGTAGACGGCCAGAACCCAGACGACCATGACCATGCCGTTGGGCAAGGCGAGCGACAGGGCCGGCAGGCAGGCAAGGATCGGCCCGATGTTCGGAATAAAAGCCAGAAGTGCGGCGATGACGCCGAGCAGAAAAGGCAGCGGCAAACCGATGGCCCAGAGCCCCAGCGCTGTGAGTACGCCGACGGCCGCCATCGACAGGAACTGTGCCTTCAGCCAGTGCCGCAACTGCGACGCGGAGCGTCTCAGCACCTCTTCACCGCGACCGGATGTTTCCGGCGGCAGCAGTGCGATCAACCCACGCCGATAGACGCCGGGCTCCAGTGCACCATAGAGCCCGATGAACAATATGATGACGAGATTGCCGAGACCGCCGAAGGTTGTCGTGACGGCGGATGTGGCCGTCGAGCGGAAGCTGCCGGTCATCAGATCCTCGATCGACAACCGGGCCATCATGTCCTGGCCCCACTGATAATGGTTGAGCCAGCCTTCCAGGCGCTCCAGCGCCTTCGGAACGGCATCCGACAGCTGATCAACCTGTTCCGCCACCGATGGCGTGAACCACACCCCCATCACGACAAGCATTGCCGCCATCAGCAGCGCAAAAACGATCACCCCGGCCCGTTCGCTCATACCCGTCGCGGCCGAAATCCGGCTCCCGCCCGCATTGAGCAGGATTGCAAACAGCAGTCCGGCAAAGGTGAGCAGCAGCATGGACGGTGCAGCGATCATCAACAGGATCAGCACCACCAGCAGAACGTAAACTGAGATTTTCGAGCGCGACATCAGGTTCTCCGGACAAGCCGGTCCAACGTCTGCCGCAAGCGAGGGTTCCAGTATCCCCCGCCGCCAGTTCACCAGCGAAGAAAAAGGCGCCCGAGAGCCGCTCCCATAACGGTGACGACGGTCACCGCCAGTCCATACCAGGTCGCAACGAAAAGCGGACTGTCATCCGTACAATGCAAGGCATAGGCGGTGACTGCGATGCCGGCAGCCGCCAGCCCGGCAAAGGCGCCGGCCATGGTCGGACTTTCCGGCGCGCCGTTCCTCAACGCCAAGAGGAAAGCGGCAAGCGGCGGCAAGGCCAGAACCGGAACGGCGGCAATGCAGAAGAGGGAATTGCGGCCGATGAGATTGGCGAGCCAGACCGAACGCGGCAACACCATCAACTCTGCCCCGACTGCCGTGACAAGCAGACCAGCCGGGAGAAGCAGAAACAGAGCCATCGGTTTGATGGGAAGTCCGGGCTGTCCGATACGTCGGACAAGCAGGACCGAGCCGACTGCAAACAATAGCGAGATCGCCACCTTTGCGATCACGCGCATCGTTTCCATCTGGCCGAGAAGATTTTCCCTCAGGCCAAGTTCTGCGAACAGAAGGCTGGACGTCACGAGCCCGCCCGCGATAAGCGCGAGATTCATCAGCGGCAAAAGCCGCCGCTTCACCGCGGTATCCTGCGCCAGCAGGTTGATCAGATCATCCGTCTTCACCTGTTTTACTCCGGTATATCTGGGCGAGCGACTTCAGCGCGCGATGCAGCGAAACCCGCACCGCCACTTCCGTCATCTTCAGCCGTGTCGCCGTTTCGCGTACGCTCGCGCCTTCGATCGAAATCGAGCGGACGATATCGCGCTGCGGCTCCTTCAGTCGTGTCAGCACCTGTTCTGCGTCCAACCGATCCGTGGCGCTGAACTGCGGATCGATCGCCAGGCTTTCCAGCACATCCTCAAGAGGCACGCTGATATGGCGGCCACGCCGGCGAAGCGAGTCGATCAGCTTGTTGCGCACGATCGCCGACAACCAGGGACCAATCGGTCGCGCCGGATCCCAGGTGCCACGCTTCATGTGGATCGTCAGCAACACATCCTGAACGACATCTTCGGCCTCGCTGGGCGGCGCACCCAAGTGATCGCACTTTCGTCGTGCCATCCTGCGCAGATGCGGCGTCACGTCCGTCAGGAATCGGTGGTACGACTGCGCATCGCCTGCCATGGCGCTGCGCATCCATTTCGCCCACTCTTCTTCACGCACCAAATGTGTCACTCGACATCCTTTACGGATCCCCGAGGACCATTGTTACATCGCTCTCGATAAATTTCACCGGCCCCGCACGCAATCTCGACACAAATCTGCGTGGGAAATAAAACAGAAGGAACTTCGGGCGAAATGAAAGGGGCGGTCAGCCCCCCGGCTGGAAGCGCGCTACCAGCGCATGGCGTTCGCCCGGATAACTGAACCGGACGAAGGTCACCGGGCCCCTCTGGCCCCCAGGTGCGGCGTTCGATGACGAGACATGCCGCACCGCGGACCATATCGAGTTTCGCCGCAATCTCAGCCGTTGCGGAAATGGCCTGGATGCGGTGCTCGGCAGCATTCCACGGAACCCGGCTGATCAGCCAGGCTCCCGGCGAGAGAATCGCAAACGCTTCCGTTTCGGCTTCCGGCACCGTCGTCAGGTTGATCAGGCGACGCTCAAGGCAGAAGGGGCGGTCGCCAGCATAATGGATGACGGACAGATCGAGAACCGGCCCACCTTCGACAAGCTCGAGCTGGGCGCGATCCTCGCTGGTTGCCTTGCGGCGGGTCTTCACCTCGATCTGATATCGATAGGACAGATGAAGCGAGCGGACTTCCGTTTCGATATCGTGGATTTCCAAAACGGCCGACTGGGCAACCGGCTGGGCGACGAAACTGCCGGATTTCTTGCGGCGTTCGATCAGACCGGCGCGTGCCAGCTGCGTCAACACCTTGTTTGCCGTCATGCGCGAACAACCATACTGCGCCGCGAGATCCACCTCAAACGGCAGGCGAAAGCCGGGCTGCCATTCGCCGGAGAGAATACGCTGCTCGATATCGCCCAGAATGCGACTGTGCAGCGTTTTCTCTTTGTCCGTGCTCATCTGTCCAACAATTCCCGCATCACCTGATCGAACCGGCGCTTTATCGATTCGCGACGCCGATGGCGACCTTTTTCCACCAGCTTTTGTCCGGCAACCCAGGTGCAGTCCACCGCAATGCCTCCGGCAAAGATCCAATGGTCGAGAATCTGGTCTTCTGCGAGGTATGAAGCACTGTCGGCCGCAAGCGACACGAAGTCGGCGCTTCTGCCCTCGGCCAATCCAGCGGGCGCTGCGAGCGCCTGCCCGCCACCGGCCAGCACCTCCTCGAAAAGCCGACGACCGGTCGAACCATTCGCACGGGCAATCACGTTGCGTGCCTTGAGGCCGAGCCTCTGCGAATATTCGAGCTGCCGCAGTTCCTCGGATACGGAAATCAACACATTCGAATCCGAGCCGATGCCCAGTGCGCCGTCGGCGGCAAGATAGGCTTCGCCGTTGAAGATGCCGTCTCCAAGATTGGCCTCGGTGATCGGGCAAAGACCGGCAACGGCACCGGTAGCCGCCATACCCGCCGTCTCCTCGTTTGTCATATGAGTGGCGTGGATGAGGCACCAGCGGGAATCGACCGGCATTTCCTCCAGCAGGAACTGGACCGGACGGCGACCGGTCGCGGCAAGACAATCCTCCACTTCCTTCACCTGCTCGGCGACGTGGATGTGGATCGGACCGTCCTCTGCCAAAGGCAGGATGGCGCGAATCTCCTCCGCTGTCGCAGCCCGAAGGCTATGGGGTGCGAGACCCAGCCGTGCACCGGGAAGGTCGGCGGTCAGCGTACGGCAAGCCTCCATCTGCCGGGAGAAATCCTCAATGGAATGGATGAACCGCCGCTGGCCTTCCGTCGGGGCCGCGCCGCCAAAGCCGGAATGGGCGTAAAAGACCGGAAGCAGTGTGAGACCAATACCCGTCTCGACACTTGCCGCGACAATCCGTTCCGCCATCTCGGCGATATTGGCGTAAAGACCGCCGTCCTTATCGTGATGCAGATAGTGGAATTCCCCCACCCGTCCGAAACCGGATTCCAGCATCTCCATGTACAGCTCAGCCGCCACCGCTTCCACCTGATCCGGCGTCATGGACAGCGCGAAACGGTACATCAGCGTGCGCCAACTCCAGAAACTGTCGGCTCCCGGTCCGCGCAGTTCGGCAAGGCCGGCCATGGCACGCTGAAAGGCGTGGCTGTGCAGGTTCGGCATCGCGGGGATGATGACATCATGATGCTCGTCACCCGCTTCGGGCACGGCGTTGGATGCGATCTGCGCGATCGTTCCGCCGGCAATCTGCAGGCGCACATCCCTTGCCCATCCCTCCGGCAGCAGCGCTGATCGTGCAAAGATCGCCGTCGTCATGCTTGAACCCCTTCCCTGCAGTCTCTGCAATTTTCGTCTTGCGTCCTGACTATCATGTATATACATTATCCGCAAATGGGAAGGTGGAACGCCATGCAGAAATTCCAGCCGAAAGAGGGTGAAGGCGCGCCACGCCTCTGGACCGGGGCGAGGATCGCAACACTTGTCAAAGGCGCGCTTCCCATCGAAAACGGGGCTCTCCTGATCGAGGATGGGCAGATCACCTATGTAGGACCGGAGGCGGGTCTGCCAGCCAACGTATCCGCCATCCGCGAGCGATTTGATTGCGGCGGCCGCTGGCTGCTACCCTCCTTCATCGACTGCCACACACATCTGATCTATGGCGGCAACCGAGCGATGGAATTCGAGATGCGGCTGGCGGGTGCGACCTATGAGGAAATCGCCCGCGCCGGTGGCGGCATCGTCTCGTCGGTCACGGCCACCAATGCACTGAGCGTCGATCAGCTGGTGAAAACCGCCCTGCCCCGGCTTGATACGCTGATCGCGGAGGGTATCTCCACCGTCGAGATCAAGTCCGGTTATGCGCTCACCATTGAAGGTGAGCTCAACATGCTGCGCGCCGCCCGCCAGCTGGAAAAGATCCGCCCCGTGCGTATCGTCACCTCCTGGCTTGCCGCCCATGCCACGCCGCCGGCCTACAAGGGCCGCAACGGCGATTACATCAGCGATATCGTCATCCCGGGCTTGCGCGCCGCCCATGCCGAAGGCCTTGTCGATGCAGTCGATGGTTTTTGCGAGGGCATCGCATTTTCGCCGGCGGAGATCGCCCGTGTCTTCGATGAGGCCAGGGCTCTGGGACTGCCGGTCAAACTGCACGCCGAACAACTGTCCGATCTGAAGGGCGCAAAACTTGCCGCCGGGTATGGTGCGCTGTCTGCCGATCATCTGGAATATCTGGCAGACGAGGATGCAGCCGTGCTGGCTGCGGCCGGAACCGTCGCTGTTCTCCTGCCGGGCGCCTTCTACACGCTGCGCGAAAAACAGCTGCCGCCGGTCAAGGCGCTGCGACAGGCGGGCGCCTCGATCGCACTTGCGACCGACAGCAATCCCGGCACCTCGCCGCTTACCTCCCTGCTGATGACAATGAACATGGGCGCCACCCTGTTTGGCCTCACGGTCGAAGAATGCCTGGCCGGCGTGACGCGCGAAGCGGCCCGTGCGCTTGGCCTTCTCTCCGAAACCGGCACGCTGGAAATCGGCAAGGCTGCCGACTTCACGCTCTGGGACATCGAGCGTCCCGCCGAACTTGTCTACCGCATCGGTTTTAACCCGCTCTTCCAGCGGGTCTGGAACGGCCGCATCACCTCTGCCTCTGCAGGAGCCTCCGCATGACCATTACCCTTCACCCCGGCCGCGTGACACTCACCGAGCTTGCGCAGATCTACTGGACCGGCGAAGCCGCCATGCTGGACCGCAGTTTTGATGCCGGCATTGAAAAGGCCGCGGTGCGTATTGCCCAGATCGCCGCCGGCAATGAACCGGTCTACGGCATCAATACCGGCTTCGGGAAACTCGCCTCGATCAAGATCGATGCGGCAGACACGGCGACACTGCAGCGCAACCTTATCCTCTCGCATTGCTGCGGGGTCGGTCAGCCGTTGCCGGAGACGATCGTCCGCCTGATCATGGCGCTGAAGCTGATCTCGCTCGGGCGCGGTGCGTCCGGTGTGCGCCTTGATCTCGTACGCCTGATCGAAGGCATGCTGGAAAAGGGTGTCACGCCACTGATCCCGGAAAAAGGATCGGTCGGCGCCTCGGGAGATTTGGCGCCGCTTGCCCATATGGCCGCCGTGATGATGGGTGAGGCGGAGGCCTTTTATCGGGGCGAACGCCTTTCCGGCGCTGAAGCCCTCGCCCGAGCCGGCCTTAAACCGGTGGTGCTCGCCGCCAAGGAAGGTCTCGCGCTGATCAACGGCACGCAGGCTTCCACTGCGCTGGCGCTTGCCGGGCTTTTTCGTGCTCATCGCGCGGCGCAAGCCGCATTAATCACCGGCGCGCTATCGACCGATGCGGCAATGGGGTCCTCCGCTCCCTTCACCGCAGACATCCACACCCTGCGCGGTCACAGGGGCCAGATCGATACGGCAGCGGCTCTGCGTAGTCTCTTGGAAGGTTCGGTGATCCGCCAGAGCCATCTCGAAGGCGACGAACGGGTGCAGGACCCCTATTGCATCCGCTGCCAGCCGCAGGTGGATGGCGCCTGCCTGGATCTCTTGCGCATGGCCGGCCGCACGCTGGAAATCGAAGCCAATGCAGTGACCGACAATCCGCTGGTGCTGTCGGATATGAGCGTCGTCTCCGGCGGCAACTTCCACGCAGAACCGGTGGCCTTCGCCGCCGACCAGATTGCCATCGCACTGTGTGAAATCGGCGCGATTGCACAGCGCCGTATCGCTCTTCTGGTCGATCCCGCCCTCTCCTACGGCCTGCCGGCCTTCCTCGCCAAGAAGCCGGGGCTGAATTCCGGCCTGATGATTGCCGAGGTGACCTCTGCTGCGCTGATGAGCGAGAACAAGCAGATGGCGCACCCGGCTTCGGTCGATTCAACGCCCACCTCCGCCAATCAGGAAGACCATGTCTCCATGGCCTGCCACGGCGCCCGACGTCTCCTCCAGATGACCGATAATCTCTTCTCGATCATCGGCATCGAGGCGCTGACGGCCGCGCAAGGCGTGGAATTCCGTTCACCGCTCACAACGAGCCCGGAACTGCTTAAGGCGATCGCTGCCATTCGCGCTGTTGTGCCGACGCTGGAAGAGGATCGTTTCATGGCGCCGGATCTGGCTGCGGCCTCCACGCTCGTCGCCGACGGGTGGCTGGTGGCCAGCGTCTCGACGGATCTCCTGCCTGGACTGGATGTGTAAGAACATGACCGCCCCCTTCACCGTCACCCGTGGCACCTCGCCCGTTATCCTCGCATTCCCGCACACCGGCACGGAAGTCCCGCCCGCGATCTGGGATCGGTTGAACGACAATGGACAACTGCTGGCCGATACGGACTGGCACATCCATCAGCTTTATGCCGGCCTGCTGCCGGATGCCACGACGGTGCGGGCCAGCTTCCACCGCTACGTGATCGATGCCAATCGCGATCCGACGGGAACAAGCCTCTATCCGGGGCAGAACACCACCGGCCTCATTCCGGAAACGGATTTCGATGGCAAGCCGATCTGGAAAGAGGGGCAGCAGCCGACAGAGGCGGATATTGCCGAACGGCTCAAAGGCTTCCACGCTCCCTATCACGCAGCGCTTGCCGCCGAAATCGAGCGGGTGAAGGCGCTGCATGGCCTCGCCGTTCTTTATGACTGCCATTCCATCCGCTCGCTGATCCCCTTCCTGTTTGAAGGCCGGCTGCCGGATTTCAACATCGGCACCGACATGGGGCGCACCTGCGCTCCGGCCATCGAGGCGGCAGTTTCGGATGTCGCTGCGAAAGCCAACGGTTACACAAACATCGTCAACGGCCGCTTCAAGGGCGGCTGGACGACCCGTCATTATGGTCGACCGGACGAGGGCATGCACGCCATCCAGATGGAGCTTGCGCAGATCAGCCATCTGGCGACGGAAGCGCCGCCCTTCGCCTATGACGAGGGAAAGGCCGGGCGGCTGCGCGAACATCTGAGGGCCATTCTGCAGCAGATCGAAGCAATCGCATTGGAGCTGGCTCAGGAAGATGCCCCTCATCCGCCTGCCGGCACCTTCTCCCCGTGAACGGGGAGAAGGACACGCGCCGCAACGTCTCCGTCCCCTCGCCCCGCTTGCGGGGAGAGGGCCAGGGTGAGGGGCAAACCGGACGCGCCATCGACCAAACAAGAGCACCATTGAGCAGGGAACACGATCATGAACAACCCACGCCACAATATCCGCGAGGTCCGCGCCGCAACCGGGACCGACCTCTCCGCCAAAAGCTGGATGACGGAAGCGCCGCTCCGGATGCTGATGAACAATCTCGATCCGGATGTCGCCGAACGCCCGCATGAACTGGTGGTGTATGGCGGCATCGGCCGGGCGGCCCGCACCTGGGACGATTTCGACAAGATCGTCGAGACGCTGAAAACGCTGAGCGAAGAGGAAACGCTCATCGTCCAGTCCGGCAAACCGGTCGGCGTGTTTCGCACCCACAAGGATGCGCCGCGCGTGCTGATCGCGAATTCCAATCTGGTGCCGCATTGGGCGACCTGGGACCACTTCAACGAGCTGGATAAAAAGGGGCTTGCCATGTACGGCCAGATGACGGCCGGCTCGTGGATCTATATCGGCACGCAGGGCATCGTGCAGGGCACCTACGAGACCTTCGTGGAGGCAGGCCGCCAGCATTATGGCGGCAACCTGAAGGGTAAGTGGATTCTGACCGGCGGTCTCGGCGGCATGGGCGGGGCGCAGCCACTCGCCGCCGTCATGGCCGGCGCCTGCTGCCTTGCCGTGGAATGCGACGAGACCCGTATCGATTTCCGTCTGCGCACGCGTTATGTCGACGCAAAGGCGCATACGCTCGATGAAGCGCTCGCCCTGATCGACGAGTGGACGAAGGCCGGCGAGGCAAAATCGGTCGGTCTTCTTGGCAATGCCGCCGATATTTTTCCGGAACTCGTCCGCCGTGGTGTGAAGCCCGATATCGTCACCGACCAGACCTCGGCGCATGACCCGATCCATGGTTATTTGCCCTCCGGCTGGAGCGTCGCGGAATGGCGCGCGAAGCAGGAGAGCGATCCGAAAGCGGTGGAAACCGCCGCCCGCGCCTCGATGAAAACCCATGTGCAGGCCATGGTCGACTTCTGGAACATGGGCGTGCCGACGCTCGATTACGGCAACAATATCCGCCAGGTCGCCAAGGAGGAAGGCTTCGAAAATGCCTTCGCCTTCCCGGGCTTCGTACCGGCCTATATCCGTCCCCTCTTCTGCCGCGGCATCGGCCCCTTCCGCTGGGCGGCCCTCTCCGGCGACCCGGAGGATATCTACAAGACCGACGCCAAGGTGAAAGAACTGCTGCCCGACAACAAACACCTGCACAACTGGCTGGACATGGCGCGCGAGCGCATTGCCTTCCAGGGCCTGCCGGCCCGCATCTGCTGGGTGGGGTTAGGCGACCGCCACAAGCTGGGGCTCGCCTTCAACGAGATGGTGCGCAACGGCGAGTTGAAGGCCCCGGTCGTCATCGGTCGCGATCATCTGGATAGCGGCTCCGTCGCCTCGCCGAACCGCGAAACCGAAGCGATGAGGGATGGCTCGGATGCCGTCTCCGACTGGCCGCTCTTGAATGCGCTGCTCAATTGCGCCTCGGGTGCCACCTGGGTGTCGCTGCATCACGGCGGTGGCGTTGGCATGGGCTTTTCCCAGCATTCCGGCATGGTGATCTGCGCCGACGGCACGGATGATGCGGCCCGCCGGCTGGAGCGTGTGTTGTGGAACGATCCGGCAACCGGCGTCATGCGCCATGCGGATGCGGGCTACGAGATCGCGCTCGACTGCGCAACGGAAAAGGGCCTGCGCCTGCCCGGCATTCTGGGCAACTGAGCGATGAAGGTCCTCAGAGCCTCCGACTACAAGCGCATGCCCTGGAAGAACGGCGGCGGCGAGACGGCGGAGATCGCCGTCTTTCCCCATGGGGCTGCGTTTTCAGAATTCGGCTGGCGGATCAGCATGGCAACCGTTGCCGTCGATGGTCCATTCTCCGCCTTCCCCGGTGTCGATCGGACGCTGACGATTCTGTCAGGCACCGGGATGGAGCTTGCGATTGATGGCCGTGCGCCCACGACGCTCGACCCTCAATCCGTCCCGCTTGCTTTTCCGGCGGATGTGGCAACCAGTGCGCGGCTGACCGGCGGCATTGTTGTTGATCTCAACGTCATGACACGGCGGGATGCCTTCACACACCACGTCGAACGGCTGGCACTCCCGCATATCGGTCGCCGCAACGAGGCAACCGAATTCCTGTTTTGCAGCGCCGGAACGATCATGCTCGAGACAGAAGCCGGACGTTTCGAGCTGCAGGCCTTCGATTGCGCCGCGATCCCTTCCGAAAGCACCGTGCTTTCGGTGAGTGGGCATGGCGCGGCTCTGATGATCGAGATCCATCCCGCTGACCGGGCGTCCTGACCGGAGGAATGAAACTTAACTGCTGCGCCGATGCAGCAGCGTGAAACGGGTATCGATTGTCGTCTGGCTGTCCGGCTCCTTGCCGGCCATGTGCTCGACGATCAACCGCGCGGCTTCCTTGCCGATCAGATCACCGGATGGCCGGATGGTGCTGAGTGGCGGGTTGCAGGCGGCGCTGAAGCTGAGATCCCCGAAACCGATGGTCGCCAGCCGGTCCGGCACAGCGATTTTCAGACGCTCACACTCGAACAGAACCCCCAGCGCGACGTGGTCGTTCGAGCAGGCAATGCCATCCGTCTGCGGAAAATCCTGCATCGTTTCAGACAACAGCATGGCGCCCGCCTCCGCCGAGGAGGGAGCGGGGTGCTGCACGACGTTGACTTCGACACCCGCTTCACTTGCCGCAGCGACAAAGCCATCACAACGCAGCCGCGCGCGCCGGTCCTCGTGCATGCGGGCGCCCAGATAAGCGAGGTGCCGCCTGCCCTGCTGGATCAGGTGCCGCGCGGCCGCCGCTCCCACCTGATCGTGGTGGAAACCGATCGCCGCGTCGATCTGCGGGCCGCCGAGTTCCCAGATCTCGATGACCGGAACCTTGACCTTGCTCAGCATGCGGCGCGTGGTCTCGCTGTGCGAGAGACCCGTCAGGACGATCGCCGCAGGCGCCCAGGAAAGGGCGGTGCGCACCAGATCTTCCTCTTCGCGCTCGTCATATTCCGTGTGTCCCAGAATGACCTGCAGGCGTTCCTTGCGCAGCGCCGTCTGCATGGCGGCCACGGTTTCGGCGAAAAAGGCGTTGCGAACGGACGGCACGATAATGCTGACGGCCCGCGAGGAGGCGGCCGCAAGGCCCCCAGCCACCAGATTGGGGACATAGTTGAGCTTGTCGATGGCGTGCGCGATGGCACTGCCCGCACCGGCCGATACCGCTTCCGGCCGCCGCAGATAAAGCGATACCGTGGATGGCGAAACCTTTGCGTATTCGGCCACATCCATCATGGTAATGCTCTGCATCTTGCGACGCTGCCGCGCCGGACGCTCAGAACCCGGCTTTTTTTCTTCTGACATGTCTCCCCCCATGTAGCGCTGCGAAAGAAGAATTAGCCCTTTGTGTTGTAAGGAGCAATCCTCAATTTCCAATACTTGCTTCAAATTATCCATAAATCCCAAATACACTCCAATATTTGTTTACCCTTCCCGGTGAAGCGGTGAAATTTGGAGTTCGGCTCTTGCATTCAGAAATCGTAGCGCTATGATGCGGCTCCAGTGGAATGCGGCTGGGACGACCGGTTCCGACGGTCGGGAGGATTGAATGGCTTCAGTAAGCCTTCGCAAGCTCGAAAAGAGCTATGGTGCACTACGCATCGTCAAGGGAATTGATCTCGAAATTCAGGATGGTGAGTTCGTTGTGTTCGTTGGCCCTTCCGGCTGCGGCAAATCAACGACGCTCAGAATGATTGCCGGTCTGGAAACGATCAGCGACGGAGAGATCCGCATCGGCGAACGAGCCGTCAACAAGCTGGCGCCGCGTGAGCGTGATATCGCCATGGTCTTCCAGGATTACGCGCTCTACCCGCACAAGACGGTGCGCGAGAACATGGGCTTCAGCCTGAAGGTCCGCGGCGTCTCGATGAAGGATGCCGAAAGCCGGATCACCGAAGCGGCAGAAATGCTCGGCATCGGCCATCTCCTGGATCGTCGCCCCGGCCAGCTGTCCGGCGGCCAGCGCCAGCGCGTTGCCATGGGGCGCGCCATCGTGCGCCGTCCGCAGGTTTTCCTCTTTGATGAGCCGCTCTCCAACCTGGATGCCAAGTTACGTGGCCAGGTGCGCACGGAAATCAAGCGCCTGCACCAGCAGATCGGCACCACCATCATCTACGTGACGCATGATCAGGTCGAGGCGATGACGCTGGCGGATCGCATCGTCATTCTGCGCGGAGGCGATATCGAGCAGGTCGGCACACCGGACGAGGTCTACAACCATCCGCAAAGCGTGTTCGTCGGCGGTTTCGTCGGTTCGCCGGCCATGAACTTCGCCAAGGCGAAGGTTCAGGATGGCGCGCTTGCCTTCGCCAATGGCGATCGCATTCCGCTGTCCGCTCTGGCTGCGGGAAAACAGCGCGTGGAAGACGGCCGCGAGGTCATCGTCGGTATCCGCCCGGAACATTTCGTCACCCTGGCCGACCCCGTCATGACCCTGACGGCAAAGGTTCAGGTCGTCGAGCCGCTCGGCTCCGACACACTCGTGCATTTTTCGATCGGCGGCGAAACGCTGACGGCGCGTATGCCGCCCGAGATGCGGCCGGAGGTCGGCGCAGACCTGCACCTCGGTCTCGACCCGACCAAGGTCCACCTTTTCGATGCCGCAACGGAACGCGTCATCGCATGATGCTCCGCGCGCGGGGGAGTTTCAAAGGGCCCGCGTACAGGAAGTGAATTGGGAGAATTCCATGCATAAGTCGGTCATGGTGGGGGCTCTGCTTTCCGCCAGCATCTTCGGTCTCGCAGCTCCGGCTTTCGCCGATACCGAGCTTAAGGTCTATATTTCCAGCCAGCATCAGCCGCAGGTCTGGCGCCAGGTGCTCGACAAGTTCGAGGCAGCCAATCCCGGCACGAAAGTGACGATCGAAACCGGCGGCAACACGTCCGAAGCGCAGGCGCAGTATCTCAACACCATCATGTCGGCGAAGGACGCCTCGCTTGACGTGCTGATCCTCGACGTCATCCGCCCGGCGCAGTTTGCCGCCGCCGGCTGGACGAGCCCCTTCGAGGGCAAGGATATGTCGGTCTATCTGCCGGCCTATGCCGAAGCCAACACGGTTGACGGCAAGGTCGTGGCCCTGCCGGCCTTTGCCGACTCGATGTTCCTCTACTACCGCAAGGATCTTCTGGAGAAGTATGGCATTCAGCCGCCCAAGACCTGGGACGAGCTGAAAGCTGCCGTGAAGAAGATCAACGGCGGGGAAAACAATCCCGACCTGCAGGGCCTGTCCTTCCAGGGCAAGGCAATCGAAGGTGCCGTCTGTACCTTCCTGCTGCCCTACTGGAGCCAGGGCAAGAACCTGGTCGACAACGGCAAGCTGACCTTCGACAAGACGGCCGCCGTCAACTCGCTGAAGCTCTGGAAGAGCTTTGTTGACGAGGGCGTTTCCAAGAAGAACATCGCCGAAGTTGCGACCGATGATACCCGCAAGGAATTCCAGGCCGGCAACGTCGTCTTTGCCGTCAACTGGTCCTATGCCTGGGCACAGTCGCAGGGCAAGGATTCCGCCGTGGTCGGCAAGGTCGGCGTGACCCGTCTTCCGGCCGTTGCTGGCGGCGAACAGGCCACCTGCCTTGGCGGCTGGGAATGGGGCGTCTCCGCCTATTCCAAGAACCAGGATGCCGCAAAGAAACTCGTCTCCTTCCTGTCCAGCCAGGAGGCATCCAAGCACATGGCGGTCAACGGCTCGCTGCTGCCGACCTATTCGCCACTTTACCAGGATGCCGATGTATTGAAGGCCGCTCCGTGGTTTGCCGATGCCAAGCAGGTGGTCGAGACCGCCAAGCCGCGTCCTGTCACTCCGCGCTACAACGAGGTGAGCGAAGTCATCCGCACGACGGTCAATGCCGTTCTGGCTGGCGTCACCACGCCGGAAGATGGCGCGGCGCAGATCGAAGCGCGTCTGAAGCGCATCCTGCGCTAACCAGCTGATCCAAAAGGGCGGCAGGATCTGCCGCCCTCGTCCGGATGCCGTCGGGCCGGTGCCACGGGCCGCCATGACGCATCATCGCCCTTTCTGTCTTGCATGCGGGAGCTGCAAAGGTGACCACCTCCACCCTCAACATCACCGACCGGATGGAAAAGCAGCCACCGGCCTGGTCGCGTCTTCTCGACCTCAGCGACAAGGCGCTTGCCGTGCTGCTGCTGGCCCCGGCCGGCCTGCTGTTGTCGCTCATCATCGTCTATCCGGTGCTGCGGCTGGTCTATACCAGCTTCTTTTCGCTCTCGCTCACGTCGGGATTGCCGGCAGAATTCGTCGGGCTGGAAAACTACCAGTTGATGATCGAGGATCCGGTCTTCTGGGAAACCACCTGGAACACCGTGCTGATCACGCTGATCACGGTCCCCGGCGCACTTGTCGTCGGCATGGCGCTGGCGCTCTTGGCCAACCTGCCGTTCCGCCGCCAGTGGCCGGTGCGCCTGTCGCTTCTGATCCCCTGGGCGCTGCCGCTCTCCTTTGCGGGATTGATCTTCGCCTGGTTCTTCCACTCCGAATACGGCGTCGTCAACGATGTGCTGGCCCGCTTCGGTATTGAGGGTGTCATCTGGTTCAACTCGCCGAGCCTCGCCTTTGCCGCCATCTGTCTGACCATCATCTGGAAGACCTCGTCCTTCATGGCGCTGATCATCCTGGCCGGCCTGCAGACCATTCCGCGCTCGCTCTACGAAGCCGCGGACGTGGACGGTGCGGGGCGCGTGCGCCAGTTCTTCGAAATCACGCTGCCGCTTCTGAAACCGGCGATCGTCGTGGCGCTGATCTTCCGCACGATCACTGCGCTGCAGACCTTCGATATTCCCTTCATGATGACCGGTGGCGGTCCCGGCACGTCGACCGCGACGCTCGCCATGTACATCCACCAGAACACCGTGTCCTTCCTCGATCTCGGTTACGGTTCAGCGCTCGCGGTGGTGATGTTCGCACTCTCCATGTGCGTGACCGTCATCTATCTGCGCATCATCCGGACCAAGGAGTAAGCCCATGAGCCAGGTTACCACCTCCGGTCCACAATCCGTCCTGTCGGGCCGGCCACTGCGCCTCATCGCCGCCGCCATCCTGTTGGTCAACGGCATGTTCCCGGCGCTCTGGATCCTCTTCACCTCGCTGAAGACCGAAGCCGAGCTGACGGTAAAACCGATCACCTGGCTGCCGCATGCGCCGACGGTTGCCAATTATATGCAGGCCTTTTCCGACCAGCCGTTGCACATCTTCCTGTTCAACAGCTTCATGGTGGCGTTGCTGTCCACCTGCACGACGCTGCTGGTCTCCGTATTGGCGGCCTATGCGCTGGCCCGGCTGAACCTCAAATACCGGGGCCTCATCCTGTCGGCCATCATCGCGGTCTCCACGTTCCCGCTGGTGACCTTGCTGGTGCCGCTCTTCGAGATCATGCGGGCGCTGAACCTGCTCAACACCTGGATCGCGCTGATCCTGCCCTATACGGTGCTATCATTGCCGGTCTGCACGCTGATGCTCGTCTCCTTCTTCGAAGGCATTCCGCGTGACCTCGAAAACGCCGCGATGATCGATGGCTGCACCCGGCTTGGCGCGCTCTTTAAGGTCGTCGTGCCGCTCTGCGCGCCGGGTGTGTTCACGGCCGGCATTCTCGCCTTCGTGAACGCCTGGGACGAGTTCCTGCTCGCACTCTCCTTCAACTCCAATCCGGCGCTGCGCACCCTGCCGGTCGGCATCCAGCTTTATCAGGGCGAATTCGCCTTTCCCTGGCCGGTCATTTCCGCAGCCCTCGTCGTCGGCATCGTGCCGGTCGCGATCCTTATCGTGATCTTCCAGGAGCGCGTCGTCTCCGGCCTCACCGCAGGCGGCATCAAGGGATAATGCGCATGACACGCAGAAAAGACCTGTCCGAGCTCCGCAGCCAGCGCTGGTTCGCCTCCGATGACATGCGCGGCTTCGCGCACCGCCAGCGGACCCAGCAGATGGGTATGCGACGCGAGGAGTTCATGGGCCGGCCCGTCATCGGCATCATCAACACCTGGAGCGAGATGAGCCCGTGCCATGCGCACCTGCGCGACCGCGCGGAAGCGGTGAAACGCGGCGTGTGGCAGGCGGGCGGTTATCCGGTGGAAATGCCGGCGCTTTCCGTGGGCGAGGTGATGGTGAAACCCACCACCATGCTCTACCGCAACTTCCTTGCCATGGAATGCGAAGAACTGCTGCGCTCGCACCCGATCGACGGGGCCGTCCTGCTCGGCGGTTGCGACAAATCCACGCCCGGCCTTTTGATGGGCGCATTCTCGATGGATATCCCGGTCATCTATTGCCCGGCAGGCCCGATGGCGAACGGCCAGTGGCGTGGCATCAAGACCGGCGCCGGCACGCATACCAAGAAATACTGGGACGAACTTCGCGCCGGCAATATCACCAAGGATGACTGGGTGGATCTGGAAAGCCGGATGACCCGCTCCGCCGGCACCTGCAACACCATCGGCACGGCCTCGACGATGACCTCGATTGCCGATGCGATGGGCATGACGCTGCCCGGCGCCTCGTCCATTCCCGCCGTCGATTCCGGCCATCCGCGCATGGCGTCCGCCTGTGGCGTGCGGATTGTCGAGATGGTCTGGGAAGACCTGAAGCCCTCCGATATCCTGAACAAGGCAAGCTTCGAGAACGGCCTTGTCGCCTATATGGCCATGGGCGGTTCCACCAACGCCGCGGTGCATCTGATTGCTATGGCCAACCGGGCGGGGGTTACGCTGACGCTCGACGACATGTCGGCGATGGCCGCGAAGGTTCCGGTGGCCGCCAACGTCTTCCCCTCGGGCGAATACCTGATGGAGGATTTCTATTTTGCAGGCGGCCTCAACGCGCTGCTGAAGAAGTTCTCGCATCATCTCGATCTGTCGCGGCCGACCGTGAACGGCAGGACAATCGGCGAAAACATTGCCGATGCGGAATGCTGGAACAACGAGATCATCCGCGACGAGACCAATCCGGTGGTACCTCTGTCGAAGGGCAAGACGCTGGAAGTGCTGCGCGGCAACCTGGCGCCGAACGGCGCAGTGATGAAATCCTCCGCCGCCAACCCAAAGTTCCTCAAACATGTCGGTCCGGCGATCGTCTTCGATGACCCGGCAACGATGAACAAGACGCTCGACAATCCGGACCTGGACGTGACGGAAGAGACCGTCATCATCCTGCGCAATGCCGGCCCGGTCGGCGCACCCGGCATGCCGGAATGGGGCAACCTGCCGATCCCGAAGAAGCTCCTGAAACAAGGTGTGCGCGACATGGTGCGCATCTCGGATGCGCGGATGAGCGGCACGCATTACGGCACCTGCATTCTGCATGTCTCCCCGGAAGCCGCCGTCGGTGGCCCGCTGGCTCTGGTGAAAACCGGCGATCTCATCGAACTGGATGTCGCCGCCGGCACCATCAACATGAAAGTCAGCGACGAGGAACTGGCGGCACGCCGTGCCGAATGGAAACCAACGGCGCGCATCTACGAGCGGTCCTTTGCGGCCCTTTACCAGCAGCATGTCAGCCAGGCTGACCAGGGCTGCGATTTCGATTTCCTGAGCGGCCCGGCGAAAGTGCCGGACCCGGTCATTTTCTAAAGGACGAGCCCATGAGTACGCTGAACCCCTTCAAATCCTGGCTCTCCGACAAGACCCGCGCGACGCCGCTCGGCACCTGGCTGATGGCGGCGGCGCCCGCCAGTGCCGAGGCGCTTGGTTATGCCGGTTTCGACTTCCTGGTCGTAGACATGGAGCATGTGCCGATCGAGGTATCCGACCTCGCTCACATTCTGCGCGCCATCGGCTGCACGCCGGCGGATGCCGTCGTGCGTCTCGCCTGGAACGATCAGGTCCTCGTCAAGCGCTGCATGGATGCAGGCGCCCGCACCGTGATGCTGCCCTTCGTGCAGACGGCCGAAGAAGCAAAAGCCGCCGCCTCTTACACCCGTTATCCGCCCCATGGCATTCGCGGTGTTGCCGCCGTTCATCGCGGCTCGAAGTTCGGCACGATCCCGAACTACCTGAAGAACGCCAATGACGATGTCTGCACCATCGTGCAGCTGGAAACGCCGGAAGCGATCGAGCGCCTGCCGGAGATCGCCGCCGTGGATGGCATCGACGCGCTGTTTGTCGGTCCGGGCGATCTGTCGGCCGCCATGGGCCATATCGGCAACATCGCGCATCCGGAGGTCCAGGCGCTGATCGAAAAAGCAGCAAAGGACGCCCATGCGGCCGGAAAGCCGATCGGCATTGTCGGTCCGAACCCGGACATGGTGAAACGCTTCATCGGTTACGGTTACGACTATGCGGCAATTGCCTCCGACATCGCCATGATGACTGGCCGCGCCAATGACTGGCTGGGCCAGATGAAGGGCGAGGCAAAGCCGGCCGCCGCTGCCCCAACCGCAGCGTATTGAGGAGATCGAGGTGGCAACCGGCTTCGATCTCGTTATCGATGCGAAATGTGCGCTTGGCGAATGCCCGCTCTGGTCGGTCGCCGAACAGGTGCTCTATTTCGTCGACATCAAGCAGAAGCGCATTCACCGTTTCGACCCGGCAAGCGGCGATCTCGGCACCATTGATCTGCCGGAAGAGGTAGGCTGTATCGGCTTGGCAAAGGACGGCGGTTTCGTGGCCGGCTTACGCTCCGGCATCTGGCTGATCTCGTCGACCGGTCAACTGCTGCGCAAGCTGGCGGACAATCCGGAAGACCAGTCGATCAGCCGCTTTAATGACGGCATGGTCGATCCCGCCGGCCGCTTCATTGCCGGTACCGTGGATGAGACACGCGAGCGGGGCATTGCCAGCCTCTATCGTTACGATGCCCGCGGCTTACACAAGATCGCTGGAGAACTCTTCACCTCGAATGGCGTGGCCTTTTCTCCAGATGGCAAACGGCTCTACCATTCCGACACGCTGCGTTATTCGCTCTTCACCTATGACTATGATGTCGCGACCGGCACGGCGACCAACCGCCAGCTCTTCGCCAGGTTCGGCTCCGAAATAGACAAGGGCCGCCCGGATGGCGGCGCTGTCGATGCAGACGGCTGCTACTGGACTGCGCTCTTCGAAGGCGGCCGCGTGCAGCGTTATGCGCCGGACGGTCGGCTTCTCGCCGAGTACCCGGTGCCGGTTAAGTGCCCGACCATGGTGACCTTCGGCGGGCCAGACATGAAAATGCTCTACTGCACCAGCGCCAGCATTGGCCGCCCGGTGCAAGAGCTTGCCGAATACCCACTCTCCGGCGCGCTGTTTGCCATGCGCACGGAAGTCCCCGGCCTTCCCAAACCCCTCTTTAATCCCGAAATCTGAGACAAAACAGAATGTCCGCCTCCTACGATAGCGTCCGTTACCAGTCACTTTCCGACCGCCATGTCCTGATCACCGGCGGTGCATCCGGCATCGGCGAGGAAATGGTCAAAGCCTACCGTGCCCAGGGTGCACGGGTCTCCTTCGTCGACATCAACGAAGAGGCCGGACGCGCGACTGCGGAAGCGACGGGTGCGGCCTTCAAGCCCTGCGACGTCACTGATATCGCAGCGCTCCGCGAGGCCATTGCAGCATTCGAAACGGAAAATGGCGCGATCCAGGTGCTTGTCAACAATGCCGGCAAGGACGACCGCCACGCCATGGATGAGGTCGAGCCGGACTACTGGCGACGTGCCCTGGCCCTCAACCTCGACCACCAGTTCTTCGCCACGCAGGCCGTCGCCAAGGCGATGGCGGCGAGCGGCGGCGGCTCGATCATCATGTTCAGTTCGATCTCCTGGATGCGTGGACGCCCCGGCATGGTGGGCTACACCACCTCGAAGGCAGCCATCAACGGCCTGACGAAGACGCTCGCCCGCGAGCTTGGACCCTCGGGCATCCGCGTCAACTGCATCGTACCGGGCGCCATCGTCACCGAGCGGCAGCTGAAGCTCTGGACGACGCCGGAGCAGAACCAGCAGTTCATCGACCTGCAGGCGCTGAAATTCCGCCTCGACGCCAGCCATGTGGCACGCCTTGCCCTCTTCCTCGGCTCCGACGAAAGCACCGGCTGCACCGGCGCCAATTTCGTCGTCGATGCCGGTCTCACCCAGAACTGAAAGCCTTGTCCATGCAGCTGAACCTCATCCCCGGCGGCTTCACCCTCGTCCTTGATGGACGCGAGATCCTGCGCCACACCGAGGCCGCTCCCGCCCTTTTCGTCGGACAGGGCGAAGAGCGCATGGACATGTATCGCGGCAACTTCGACATCGAAGACTATGTAGTCGAACGCACCGCGCTCGGCCATGTCGAGGTCGTTGGCGACCGCATCGAATTTTCGGCGGCGCTTGGGCTCCCGGCCCGCTTCGCCGTGACCATCGAAGGTAACCACCTGCTGACGCAGACCCTCGACGCCTCGGTCAATCGCGTCTGGATCCGCATCACCGCGGAAACGGGCGAGCATGTCTGGGGCGGCGGCGAGCAGATGTCGTACTTCGACATGCGCGGCCGTCGTTTTCCGTTGTGGACCTCGGAACCCGGTGTTGGGCGCGACAAGACCAGCGAGATCACCTTCAAGTCGGACGTGACCGGCAAGGCGGGCGGCGACTACTACAACACCAATTACCCGCAACCAACCTATATTTCCTCGCGCCGCTACGCTTTGCATATGGAAACGACGGCCTATTCGGTCTTCGACTTCCGTCGCGACGGTTTCCATGAAATCGAAATCTGGGCGGTGCCGGAGCGTCTGGAATTCTTCGCGGCCGCAACCTTCGTTGATCTCGTCGGCCAGTTGTCCAGCCGTTTCGGTCGTCAGCCGCAGCTTCCCGACTGGGTGTATGGCGGCGCAATCCTTGGCCTGAAGGACGGCGAGAATTCCTTTGTCCGCATGGAAAAAATGCGCGCCGCCGGCGTCAAGGTCTCCGGCCTCTGGTGCGAGGACTGGGTCGGCCTTCGTCACACCTCCTTCGGCGCGCGGCTGTTCTGGGATTGGCAGGCAAACGAAACGCGTTATCCCAACCTGCGCCAGAAGATTGCCGAACTCAAGGATGACGGCATCCGCTTCCTCGGCTACGTGAATCCCTATCTCTGCGTTGATGGCCCGCTCTATCCGGTCGCCGACGAGAGGGGTTATTTTGCCAAGGACGAGGACGGTCGCACGGCGCTCGTCGATTTCGGCGAGTTCGATTGCGGTGTCGTCGACTTCACCAATCCGGCAGCCGCTGCCTGGTTTGCGGAAGAGGTGATCGGCAAGAACATGCTGGATTACGGCCTGTCCGGCTGGATGGCGGATTTTGGCGAATACCTGCCGATCGATGTGAAGCTCGCGAACGGCATTGATGCGAAACTGATGCACAATGCCTGGCCGACCCTCTGGGCCGAAGTGAATGCGAAGGCAGTCGAAAGCCGTGGCAAGACCGGCGATGCGCTGTTCTTCATGCGTGCCGGCTTCACCGGCGTGCAGGCCCATTGCCCGCTTCTCTGGGGCGGTGACCAGTCGGTCGACTTCTCCCGACATGACGGCCTCATCACCGTCATCTGCGGTGCGCTCTCCTCCGGCCTGCTCGGTAATGCCTATCATCATTCAGATATCGGCGGTTACACCAGCCTGTTCGGCAATGTGCGCACACCGGAACTCATCATGCGCTGGGCCGAGATGGCGGCCTTCACACCGGTCATGCGTAGTCACGAGGGCAACCGCCCGCGGGACAATCTGCAGATCGACCAGGATGAAACGGTGCTTGCCCATTTTGCCCGGATGACTGCGATCTATGTGCATCTGGCACCTTACCTGAAAACGCTGTCTGCAGAGGCGGCCGCCACCGGCCTACCCGTGCAGCGCCCGCTTTTCCTGCATCATGAGGACGATGCCCAGACATACGCGATCCAGGATTCCTACCTCTACGGACGCGATCTTCTGGTGGCGCCGGTCTGGAAGGCTTCGGAAACCACACGCGAGGTCTATCTGCCGAGGGGCGAGCGCTGGATCCACATCTGGTCCGGAAAAGCCTTCGAGGGCGGGCAGACGGTTTCTGTGGAGGCTCCGCTTGGTAAGCCCGCCGTCTTCCGCCGTGAGGGCGCCGAGATGACGGACCTCTTCGACGGCCTGCGGGCGCTTTGATCATGGATGTTTACGGATTGGCGGGACTTCTCGCCATCGCCTTCATCGCATCCTACACCCAGACGCTGACCGGCTTCGCGCTGGGACTGATCATGATGGGCGGCATCGGTCTGACGGGCATCCTGCCGCTCACGGATGCCGCCGTTCTGGTGAGCATTCTCGTGGTGGTCAACGCCGCCCAAGTGCTGGCAAAGGGCTGGCGTGACATCGCCTTTCGGCAACTGGCGCCTGCCTTGCTCTCGAGCCTGCTCTTCCTGGGGATCGGCTATTGGCTGCTTAACCTTCTGGCCGCCGCCTCGCTCGATTGGGTGAAGATCGTGCTGGGACTGGTGATCATTCTCTCCAGCATTCAGCTGTCGCTGAAACCGCATGGTTTCGAGACCATGTCATCCCAGGCCTCCTTTGCCGGTTTCGGCGCGGTCGCCGGCCTGATGGGCGGCCTCTTTTCCACGGCGGGCCCGCCCCTCATCTACCATTTCTACCGGCAGCCGCTGACGGCCGCCGCCGTGCGCGAAACGCTGGTTGCAATCTTCGCAACGAACGCGCTGATCCGGCTGGGCATCGTCGCAGGTGCCGGGCAGATGCCGTCTGCCTCCTTCTGGTGGGGACTTGCCGCCATTCCGGTCGTCATCCTCGCCACATGGCTGGCGAAACGGTTCCCGCCGCCGCTTTCGCCGCTCACCATGCGACGTACGGCTTTTCTGCTGTTGTTCCTGTCCGGCGTTTCGCTGGCTCTGCCGCCACTCCTCAAGCTGTTTCAGACCTCTGTCTAGAGGCGGTGGCGCATGCACAGAGGCGCAGAAGTCCTGGATCGGGTAAAAATACACTTGGGCAGGGCGTCAACTATGCTACCAATTCGAGGAACCGCGGGGGAGCGGCGGGAGGCATCGTCAGGAGGAAGGCTCGGCAGGGAGGTGCCGGCTCGACCCTGTTTCCTTCGCCAGCACGCCAGTCGCTTTTCAGGCCGCCCTTCACGAAAGGTGGCCCTGCCCGCACCTGTCTGACGTCACGATGAAACATGGAATCTGTACATGAAGGACTTCATTCTCGCCATCGACCAGGGAACCACATCCACCCGGTCGATCATTTTCGACCGGAGCTACAAGGGCCGCGGCGTCGGACAGCAGGAATTCACGCAGCACTTCCCGCAATCGGGATGGGTGGAGCATGAGGCGGAGGATCTCTGGACAACCACCGTCGAGACCGCCCGCAAGGCCATGGCCGCAGCCGGTGTCAGCGCCGCCCAGATCGCCGCGATCGGCATCACCAATCAGCGCGAAACGGCACTCGTCTGGGACCGCCGCACGGGCAAGGCTATCCACCGCGCGATCGTCTGGCAGGACCGCCGCACGGCCGACCATTGCGCCAGACTGCGGGAGGACGGGCATTCGGATCTGGTTGCGGAACGCACCGGGCTTCTGATCGATCCCTATTTTTCAGCCACAAAGATCGCCTGGATGCTGGACAACGTCTCCGGCGCCCGCGAAGCGGCCGAGGCAGGGCACCTCGCCTTCGGTACGGTGGACAGCTGGCTGATCTACAAGCTCACCGGCGGCGGCCGCCATGTCATCGATGTCACCAATGCCTCGCGCACCATGCTGTGCAATATCGGCACCGCCGAATGGGACGACGACCTGCTGAGGCTCTTCAACATCCCCCGTTCGATGCTGCCGGAGATTCTCTCCAACATAGACGACTTCGGCACGACGGAGCCGGATCTGTTCGGCGGCCCCATTCCCATCAAGGGAGTCGCCGGCGACCAGCAGGCCGCCGTCATCGGCCAGGCCTGCTTTACGCCGGGCATGATGAAATCGACCTACGGCACCGGTTGCTTTGCGCTCTTAAACACCGGCACCGACCGGGTCGCCTCGAAAAACCGGCTGCTGACCACGATCGCCTATCGCCTGAACGGCGAGATCCATTATGCACTCGAGGGCTCTATCTTCATCGCGGGTGCGGCGGTGCAATGGTTACGCGATGGCTTGAAGATGATCGGCAAGGCATCGGAAACCGCAGACCTAGCGGCCAAAGCCGATCCCGGCCAGCGTGTCTATCTCGTACCGGCCTTCACCGGTCTCGGCGCGCCCTGGTGGGATGCCGAAGCGCGCGGCGCGATGTTTGGCATGACCCGCAATACGGGACCTGCGGAATTTGCCCGCGCGGCACTCGAATCGGTCTGCTTCCAGACCCGCGATCTCCTGGGCGCCATGCGCAAGGATTGGCCGCGCCAGGCCGACACGCTGCTGCGCGTCGATGGCGGCATGGCCGCCAATGACTGGACGATGCAGCGGCTGGCCGACATCCTGGGCGTTGCTGTCGACAGATCCGATTCCGCGGAAGTGACGGCGCTTGGCGCGGCATGGCTTGCAGGCCACGGTGCCGGCATCTGGCCGGATCAGGCGGGGTTTGCCGCCGATTGGCACCGGGAACGCCAGTTCAAGCCGTCGATGGACGTGAGCGAGCGCAACCTGCTCTTGAAGGGCTGGGATTCTGCCGTCCAGTGCACGCTTGCCTTCGGCAAGTGACGGTCTGGACGACAAGCGGCTGGAAGCGGGCGGGCCTGCGGCGTAAGCTCGCCCGTACCGCATTTCTCGTGACCAAGGTATGTAACGGATGTTCAAGCAGAATTCTCTGAAGGCCAGACTTCTTTCCGGCGATGTCGCTTATGGCTGCTGGGTGGCAGGCGGTTCTCCCACCAATGCCGAGATCCTGGGCCATGCAGGCTTCGACTTCATTCTGGCCGATCACGAGCACGGCATTGGCGACACGCGCGATGTTCTGGACGTGCTGCGGGCGATCGAGACGACGCCGACGCCCGCCGTGGTTCGGGTCGCCTGGAACGATCACGTGCTGCTGAAGCGCGTAATCGACGCCGGCGTGCAGTCCGTCATGATCCCCTCGGTCGATACGCCGGACCTGGCGGAGGCCGCTGTCAGGGCCTGCCTTTATCCGCCAGAAGGCTTTCGCGGTTACGCGGCCTCGGTGGTGCGCGCCTCCACCTTCGGCCTGGAACCGGATTACGTCCGCAAGGCCAACGAGAACATGCTGATCGTCATTCAGCTGGAATCGCCGCAGGCGGTGGAAAACGCGGCGGCGATCGCCGCGATCGAAGGCGCCGATGTCATCTTCATCGGCATCAACGATCTGGCCGGTGCCATGGGGCTGATCGGCCAGACCGGCCATCCGGAGGTACAGGCGCTGGCCCGCAAGGCGGAACGCGAGATTCTGGCGGCCGGCAAGATCCTGGGAACCGTGCCCAATGCCGGTGCGGGCATCAACGATCTGCTGGACCGGGGTTATCGCTTCATTCCCGGCCCCTATGACGTGGCGCTCCTGCGGGATTCCGGCCTTGCGGCCATGGCACAGTATCGCGAAATCCAGGCCGCCCGTGCGCGAGGCGAAACGCCTGCTGACGGCAAGGGCACATCCTACTGATCCCCTGCACCCGCTGCTCCGCTCCCTTCAATAGCGGCGGGTCGGCCGGTCCATCACTTTGCGGCCCATCAGGCTTGCCGTGAGATCCACCAGGAGCGTCGCCGTGCGGCCGCGCTCATCCAGGAACGGATTGAGCTCCACCAGATCAAGACTGGTCACCAGCCCGCTTTCATGCAGCATTTCCATGACGAGATGCGCTTCGCGGAAGGTCGCGCCGCCCGGCACGGTCGTGCCGACCGCCGGCCCGATCGACGGGTCGAGGAAATCGACATCCAGGCTCACATGCAGGCAGCCATTGACTGCGGCCACCCGCTCGAGGAACGTGCGAAGCGGTGCCGCAATGCCCTGCTCGTCGATGACGCGCATATCGTACACGGTGAGCGCCGTCGCCGCGATCGCTGCCCGTTCTGCCGGATCGACGCTGCGGATGCCGATCATGCAGACATTGGCGGGGTCCACAGGGTTCGCCAGCGGCGGGAAATAGCCATCAAAACCCGGCTGTCCGGTAAAATAGGCGACCGGCACACCGTGCAAGTTGCCGCTCGTGGTGGAGTCGAGGCTGTGGAAATCCGTATGCGCATCGAGCCACAGGACAAAAAGCGGACGCTTCTGCTCGGCCGCGCGCCGCGCGATACCGGCAACACTACCGGCCGAGAGGGCGTGATCGCCGCCGAGAAAGATTGGCAGGCCATCGCCACTTTCACGGTAAGCGGTCTCGGCGATTTCCGAGACCCAGCCGCTGATCAGCGGAAGGTTCTTCAGCGCCGAATTGGGATGGCCTGACACATCGGCGGCCCGCGGCGCCAGATTGCCGATATCCACCACCTCGTGGCCGAGATCGCGCAACGCCCCGGCAAGACCTGCGGTTCTGAGCGCGCTCGGCCCCATCTCGCAGCCGAGCTGCGCCGCGCCATCCTGAAGAGGAGCACCAATCAACTTGCACAACATCCATCCATCTCCGTTTCGCGCGCATCTCACCACAGGCCGATGCACAACGATACCGGCCGGCCGGGCAGATTTGCACGGTCAGCCTGTCAGATTGATGAAACGAATGAACAGATTGATCAGCGACCGCTCGGCCCCCTCTACCGCTTGTCAGTGCGGCAACCACAGATGCCGATAGGCGACATAGACCATCAGCACCGCCCAGGCGATGAGCAGACAGAAAACGGAAAAGGAACCGAGATCCTTCGCATGGCGCCCGGTGACCGAGAGTTCCGGGGAGATCCGATCGATGATTTCCTCGATTGCGGTGTTCAGTGCCTCAACGGCACACACGACGCAAAACAGGATGATGAGTGCCACAAACTCCCCAGGCTCCGCGCCCATCAGGGCAAAGACGAGAAGCGAGGCGAAAAAGGCGAGGATCTCATGACGGAATGCGGTTTCCTGCAGGAGACGCCTGAAGCCGCTGATGGAATAGAGCTGAGCGGCCAGAAGGTGCCGCCACCCCCGCACCTTGGGCGGGCTGTTCCGTTGATCCATCATGCTTGTTTGCGGCTTCCCGTCCCACGTCTGGTTGACCAGACGTATTTCGACGATGAAAAGGCGAAGTGCAATGCAAATCGTCGGGATGACGCGGGACAAAGCATTCTGCCGAAATCATTCACCGCACCCGGCCGGTGCGTTCAAAGCGCCGGCCGGATCCGTGAAGGGGTCAGCCGCGGCGCGACTTGTCGTAAGCGCCGAGACCAGGCTTGTAGCTCTTTTCGTCGATGAACTGACGGATGCCTTCCTTGCGTCCGTCATTATCGTAGGAATTGGCGGCTTCCTGGGCGCGGACAAGGTAATCCTCGGCCTCGTCATAGGTCATGATGCCGACGCGGCGCACCGCATCCTTGGTGGCCTTCAGCGCAACCGGGTTCTTTTCCAGAAGCACCTTGGCCACGGAGGTGACGCGCGCTTCGAGATCGGCGAGCGGAAGGCTCTCGTTGACGAGACCCCAATCGGCCGCGGTCTTGCCGTCGATCGGTTCACCCAACATGGCGTGGTACATGGCCTTACGGAACGGCAGAAGTTCGACCGCAACCTTGGTCGCGCCGCCGCCCGGCAGAATGCCCCAGTTGATCTCGGAGAGACCGAACTTCGCCTCGTCGGCGCAGAACGCGAGGTCGCAGGCAAACAACGGTCCGTAGCCACCGCCGAAGCACCAGCCGTTGACCATGGCGATCGTCGGCTTCTGATACCAACGCAGGCGGCGCCACCAGCCGTAGCTTTCACGCTGTGCCTTGCGCGTTCCCTTCAGCCCCAGGGCCTCGGTCTCGCGGAAATACTCCTTGAGGTCCATACCTGCGGTCCAGGCACTGCCTTCCCCGGTCAGAACCAGGACGCCGACGTCGTCGCGAAATTCCAGTTCGTCCAGCACATCCATCATCGCCCGGTTCAGCGTCGGGCTCATCGCATTGCGCTTGTCCGGGCGGTTGAAACGAACCCAGGCGATACGATCCTTGACCTCGAAGACCACCGTATCAACATCATTTGCCATTTCGCTATCCTTGCGTTTTTGGTTGGAGCTGCCAGCGAAATGTCGATGGCGGCCTTATGGGGTACAGGCGAACCTGCCGTGACTGGCGCATGAGGTGCAGCGTGGATGGGATTTGTTGGGAGCAGGAGTCACTCGTGACACGATCCGGCATCCGCCCTATCGTGTTCGTTGTCCATCCTCTCCTCCCGAGCAGGATCACCCACCAGACAGTGCTCAGCGCCTCCTCGCGTTGACTGCTATGATGTATAACATTATTGTCGCCAGAATGAAGCGCGTCAAGAGGGGAACTGATGAACGAGACAAACCTCTCCAGGACACCGACCAAAGTCTCCGCCGACCACATCCGCGATGCGCTCGATCAGCTTGTGGGGTACCACCTGCGGCGCGCCTCGGTGCATGATCTGAACGGGGCGGTGGCGGCACTCGACGATGTGGGGGCGCGGCCCATCACCATGAGCGTACTGCTGTCGATCGTCGAACAGCCGGGCAGCACATCGGCGGATATCTGCAGGATGCTTGGCATCAAGCGCGCCAATATCGTCGGTCTTCTGCAGCAGCTGGAGGCACGGGATCTGTTCCTGCGCAAGGATGATCCCGCGGACCAGCGGATCCAGCGGCTCTATCCGACCGAGACCGGCCTTAAAACCGCGCTCGACTGGCTGAACCGTATCCGGCAGCACGAAGAAAAAACGCTACGTCGCCTGTCACTTGAGGAACGGGCCGAGCTGCGGCGCCTGCTGTCCCTGATCTGGAGCGAGGACACATCCGGCGAATAAATCCGTCGGTATCGGACCCATCTCACGCCGTCTTACGCCAAGCCCGTTTTTCGAACATCAGGACAAAGATCAGCGAAAGCGCAAACGGAATAAGAAGATAAAGCACACGAAAGACGATCAGCGCTGCCAGGACATCCGATTTGTCCATTTCCGGCAGCCCATTGACAAAGACCAGCTCAAGGACGCCGAGCCCGCCCGGAGCCGTGGACAAAAGAGCCGCAGAAAACGACATCAGGAAGATGCCGAGAACGGTGAAGAAGCCCGGATTGCCGGCGCTCGGCAGGGCAAAATAGATGATCCCGGCGGCGGCCACGAGTTCGATCGGGCCGATGATCAGTTGCAGCGCGACGGTGCGCAAGCCTGGATATTCGATCTTCATCGGCCCGATGCACAAGGGGCGGAAATTTTTCCAGCTGCCGTATACATAGGCCGCCACGAGAAGCAGGATGAACACACCGACAGCACGTGCTGCCTCGCTGGAAAGACCGGGGATAAACCGTTCGCCGAGAGACGGTTCAATGAGCAGCGTGACGCCGGACAGAAGCACGGTGCCGAACGCGAACGTGAAGGAACAAAAGGCCACCAGCTGGCCGATCTCTATGGCGCTCAGTCCTTTGGAGGAATAGGCGCGATAGCGGATCACCGAGCCGGACACGACAGATGCGCCGAGATTGTGCGACAGCGCATAGGTGGTGAAAGAGGTCAGCGTGATGAAACACCAGTTGACCCGGCGGCGTAGATAGGCGAGCGCAAGCGCATCATAACCGGCCAGAGCACCATAGGCCGCGATGGAACAGACAACAGCCAGACACCAATGTGAAACCGGAATAGCCGCAAAACTTTCGCCGAGTTCGTCCAGCGAGAGACCGCGCAGTTCCTTGTAGAGAAGCCAGACCGACACCACGACAACCACCAGGCCCAGCGCCGACCATCCGTATTTCCTGAGAATGAACCCTTCTCCCGCTCATGCACACGTGATGGCTGCCATTGTGGGCGCCATTCTTTAATGATGGATAAGCAGACCTGCCATCTTTTGACTGATGCGTAAAGGCTGCCTAAAGTTCTAGGCTGAGGGATGCGAGTAACGGTCCGGCACCGGACGATGTCGCGACTTTTGCATGACAGCGCCATGATATTGCGCAGCAATACACCGGAAACAGGCCCTGCCCCGGCGGCACGCGAGGTATCGCTTGCGGCCGGCATGTCGCAGGATCGTCTCCTCCTGCCGCAGGGTTGTATGCTTCCCGATCTGGCTAGGTGCCAAGCAATCCAAGGGCCGCCACTCTTGCCGCTTTGAGCGCCGCCACCACGTTTGCGCGCTGGCTTTCAAAACGTGCGGTGGGAACCGGTACCGAGATCGCGTGAAGCGCGCCTCTCCAGTCGCGAAAGGCAATGCCTGCTGCGGAGATGCCTTCGGTATGTTCATCAAGATCATAAGCCACGCCATCCTTGCGGATCGTCTCGAGCAAATGCGCAAGAGCCGGCCAGGAGCCTTCGGCGCCCTTTTTTCGCAACTCCTCCCGCGCCAGTTGCTCGGCGGCATCCGGCGACATCACAGCCAGCACGGCACGGCCATTGGCTGTGTCCGTCAGCGGAAAAATGTCACCCACCGCCGAGATGGCCCGTAAGCGCTGACTGCCGGCGACCTGATCCAGAAAGATCATCTGGTGGCCACGCAGAACCGAGAGATCGGCCGTCTCGCCGGTCTTCTGCGCCAGATCCATCAACAAGGGCCTGCAGAGATCAACGACGTTGAAACGGGCCGCCTGGGCCAGTGCAGTGATTTCCGGCCCCAGCCGGATGTCACCACTGCCGGCGCTGTAGACAAGGCGTTCCTCCTGCAGAGCCGCGACAATCCGTTGCACGGTGGATCGGGCAAGCCCTACCCGTTCGGCAATCTGGCCGAGCGAAAGGCCGTTGGGGTCCTCCCGCAGGGCGCGCAACACCGCCGCCGCCCGGGAAATCACCTGAATGCCGTTGCGCGCGAGCGCGGTCTCCTCCGTCACAGCTTCCGTCATTTTCAAATCACCTTTCACTTATCTCTTATCTGGCACAGCTGTGCGGCGATTTCCAGAGCCACCGTACCATTCTGCGATGCACAAATACCGTAATGTGAGATTCATGTTGACCACGATGCAGTCCAGATGCATCATGATACGGTATGGATGGGAGGACATCCGAACAGATTGACAGAACGCCGTGGCGGCTTCCCGAAGCAGCCGCGAACAGAGGAGGATTGCGTCATGGTCAAGATCCGCGGGATCGAATTCGAAGCAAATACCGACAATTCGATGGGGTTGGAATTCTACAACCTCAGCCACCGGTTCGGCTTCCAGAACCCGAACTGGCCCTATTTCCAGGACACGCATATCGAGCGCATCCATTACATGGCCAAGTCGGGGGTGCTCTCTCAGCGCATCACCACCACCATGCATGCCACGACCCATATCGATGCACCCGCCCATGTGGTTCAGGGCACGCCCTTCATCGATGAAGTGCCGCTGCCGCATTTCTTTGGCACTGGCATCGTCGTGTCGCTGCCGAAGAAAAAGTGGGAACCGATCACCGGCGAGGACCTGGAAAAGGCCTGCGGTCACGCCATTCGCAAGGGCGATGTGCTGATCATCAACACCGGCTGGCACAAGCAGTACGAGGATGGCGATTATTTTGCCTATTGCCCCGGCTTCGTCCCGTCTGCAGGCGAGTGGATGGTGGAGAAGGGCGTCAAGGTCGTTGGCCACGACACCCAGGCAAACGACCATCCGCTCGCCACCGCCATCGGCCCGCAACGCAATGGCCCGCTTCTGCCGCATCTGAAGGAAGAATATTTCGAGTGGTCCGGCGGCCGCGACTGGAAGGATGACTTCCCGGACTGGGAACCGGTTCACAACATCCTCTTCAAGAACGGCATTCTCGGCATCGAGAATGTCGGCGGCGATCTGGATGCCGTCACCGGCAAGCGCTGCACCTTTGCCTTCTTCCCCTGGAACTGGGATCGCGGCGACGGCTGCATCATTCGCCTCGTCGCCATGATCGACAAGGACCAGACCTACCGCATCGCCAAGGGCGAGGCATTCTGAGTCGCACGGATCGTGCCAGACGAGATGCCCGGCATGGCGGGACGGAGGAGGTCCCGTCATCGCCGCTCCGCAAGGAGATGGCCAGCAAGGAGGAGAGCGCATGCATATCAAACGTTTCAGTGACGCCAAACCCTATGAGGCCGCCAATCACCGCGGTGTCCTTGGCTTGCGTCTGCAAGGCTTCGAGGAGGGCGGCCCACAGAACCAATGGGTCGGTCTTTCACAATTCCTGCCCGGCGGCGGTGCAGGACCGGATTCCACGCCCTTTGAGAAGGTCTACGTGGTGCTGGAAGGCGAAATGACCGTCATCGCCGATGGCAAGGAAGTGGTGCTGGGGGCCTTCGACAGTTGCACCATTCCGCCGGGCGAAGTGCGGGAGATCGAAAACCGCACCAACCATGTCTGCAAGATGCTTGTCGTCATTCCCTACCCGCCGGGAGCAAAACCATGACCGAAGAGAACCTTCTCAGGAACCCGGCGCTGCTGTTCGATGTCCGCGGCAAAGTCGCGATCGTCACTGGCGCCTCCGGGGCCTTCGGTGCGCTTGCCGCGCGCATTCTGGCGGGTGCCGGCGCAAAACTGGCGCTGGTCGCCGGCAATGCGTCAGCCCTTGCCGAAACCGCGGATGCCTGCCGGCAACTCGGCGCCGACGTTCACAGCATCAACGCCCGACCGGCGGATGAGACTGCCTGCGCGGGTATTGTTGCCGAAACCGTCGCGCAGTTCGGGCGTGTCGACATCCTGGTCGTGGCCTCCGGAAAGAATGATGTCGCCAAGATCGTCGATATGGCGCCGGCCCGGTTCCTGGACGTGATGGACGCCAATGTCACGCAGTCCTGGCTGATGGCAAGAGCCGTGGGCAGCCGCATGCTGGAGCAGGGTGAAGGCGGCAAGATCGTGCTGATGTCGTCAGCCCGCGGACTGCTCGGCCATCCGGCCGGCTACACCGCCTACTGCGCCTCGAAGGCGGCCGTCGACGGCATCACCAAAGCACTCGGCTGCGAATGGGGACCGACGGGCATCACCGTCAATGCCATTGCACCTACCGTCTTCCGTTCGCCGCTGACGGCCTGGATGTTTGAGGATACGGAACGCGCGAAGGAGGTGCGCACCGGCTTCCTCGCCCGCGTGCCGAAGGGTCGCCTCGGCGAGCCGGAGGATCTTGCCGGGCCGCTGCTCTTCCTCGCCTCGCGGGCATCCGATTTTTACACCGGGCATATTCTTTATGCCGATGGCGGCTATACGGCGGGATGACCATGAGCGAGAGCCACCGAAACATCGCCGTGATCGGTGCCGGCCTCATGGGACACGGCATCGCGCTCACCATGGCGCGGGCGGGTCATCCCGTGACGGTTCACGATCCCGTCGAGGCTGCACGTGCAGCCGTCAGACAACGTATCGCCGACAGCCTGGCCTTGCTCGGCGAACATCCTGAGACGATCGCCCTCATCCTTGGTCGTATCAGCGTTTCGGACACACTTGCCGGTGCCGTCTCACAGGCGCAGGCCGTCTTCGAAGCGGCACCTGAAAAGATGGCGCTGAAGCAGGCGATCTTTGCCGAGGTCGAGGCCCACGCACCAGACGACGCCATCCTGGCGTCCAACACCTCCGTGATGCCGATCACGCAGATCATGTCCGGGCTGACGCGGAAGGAGCGCGCTCTTGGAACACACTGGTGGAACCCGCCGCATCTCATCCCGCTGGTGGAGGTCATCAAGACGGAATGGACGCATGAGCCGGTTGTGGACGTCATGATGGGACTGCTCGGAAGCGCAGGAAAGACACCGGTCCGCGTGGCAAAGGACGTGCCGGGTTTTATCGGCAACCGGCTGCAACATGCCCTGTGGCGGGAAGCCATCAGTCTCGTCGAGCGCGGCATCTGCGATGCGGCCTCGGTCGATACCGTCATCAAATCCTGCTTCGGCCGCCGGCTTGCGGTGCTCGGGCCGCTTGAAAATGCCGATCTCGTCGGCCTCGATCTGACGCTCGACATCCATGCCCAGGTGCTGGCCGATCTGGAAGACCGGCGTGGCCCTTCCCCCCTTCTGGAGGAGATGGTGGCGAGCGGCCGGCTTGGAATGAAATCCGGTGAGGGTTTTTATGCATGGACGCCGGAGGAGGCGTCTGCCGTCCGAGCCCGTGTGTCGACCCATCTGCAAAAACTGGAGACGATCCTGCCCAGGAAGGAATGAAACTGATCAGAGGTTCATGTGAACTCTCTCGGAGGAGGAGACGAGATGCGCATAACGAGACCGAACAGACGTCAAGTGTTGAAAGGTGCCGCTGTGGCCTTCGCCGCGCCGGCATTGCTGCGGACCCGCAGCGGTTTTGCGGCTGAGCCCATTCGCATCGGCCTGGTAACGCCCAGCACCGGCCCGCTGGCATTTTTCGCCCAGCCGGATGCCTTCGTCATCCAGCAGTTCAAGAAGGCCTTTAGCGAGGGCGTCGGAGGCCGACCGATAGACCTCATCGTGAAGGACAGCCAGTCAAGCGCGAGCCGGGCGGCCGAGGTCGCGTCCGACCTGATCCTGAGAGACGAGGTGACGCTGCTTCTGTCCTCCGGCGGGCCGGATACGGTCATTCCGGTCGCCGACCAGGCCGAGCTCAACGGAACCCCCTCGCTCTCCACCGCCTGCCCCTGGCAATCCTTCGTCATGGGGCGCGGCTCTTCACCTCAAAAGGGTTTCCAGAACACCTTCCTGTTCGCCTTCGGCCTGGAAGATGTCATAGCGGCCTATCTGAAGCTCTGGTCAGGTCTTGCGACCAATCGCAAAGTCGGTTTGCTGCTGGCCAATGATGTAGACGGCAATGCCTGGGGTGACGCAAGTTTTGGTTTCCCGCCAGCCCTGAAAGCCGCCGGTTACGAGGTTATCGATCCGGGTCGCTACACGCCGATGGCGGACGATTTTTCCGCTCAGATTGCGGCCTTCCAGCAGGCAGGGGTCGACATCGTGATGGGAACGATGATCCCGCCCGAATTCCTGAGCTTCTGGTCGCAGTCCGCTCAGAAGGGTTTCCGACCCAAGGCCGCGACGATCGGGAAGTGCCTGCTCCTGCCTGCAACGCTCGAGGCACTGGGCAAAGGCGGCGACCGTCTCTCGACGGAGCTCGGTTGGCACCCGGCTTTCCCCTTCCGTTCTGCAACGACCGGGGAAACGGCGGCGGAGATCGCAGCCGCGTGGCAGGCAGCGACCGGACGCCCCTGGGTGCAGACCGTCGGATACAAACACGCGCTCCTCGATCTTGCTGTCGATGTCCTGAAACGCGCTTCGGACGTGTCCGATCCGGCAGCCGTCATCGCGGCGATCCGATCAACCGACATGGAAACCACGCTTGGTCCGGCGAACTGGTCGAAAAGCCCCATCGCCAACGTCGCCAAGGCGGCGATGATGGGCGGACAGTGGCACTGGGACGGCGCGGGCTATGGGCTTGAAATCGCGGCCAATCCAACAACGCTTGCCATTCCGGTCACACGATCGTTGCAGGCACTCTAGGGAGGAGCGACAATGCGTTTTGAAGAAAGAAACGACCTGCTCAAACCCGGTTATCTCGCCCTGGAAAGCGGCATCCGGCGCTACGACGATGGTTATGTTACGATCGCCGCCTTGACCCGCATGCCGCATTGCCGGGCAAAGATGGTGCACTGGTGGTTCGGCTGGTTGGGAGGAACCGATCAGTACAAGCTGTGGCACCCCGGCGATCACCTGTTTTCCGACTGGGAAGATCGCGGCAACGGCGGCAATTATTACGGCGCCAAGCATCTGGTGCACGAGACGCTCGGCGGCTCCGGTCCGGTTCACAAGCTCCGGATTCACTTCCGCGATCCGCTCCAAGTCTTCGATCCGGCGGGGTATCGTGCGGTCGATGGTGTCGGGGTGTGCGCGCGGCCGGGTTCCCTGGAGCGGCCGATCAATCTCGGCCACATGTGCCACTTCGTGCGCAACACCGATTTCGGCTGCGAAATGCGCACGCGGTTCTGGTTTGGCGATGTGCACAGCCAGAATGATGGCGAGGAACTGCCAGAGCCGGTTCGCGCCGCCATTCGCAAGGAGGCACTGGACGACGCGTTCTGCCACGGCCTCCACAAACACGCGATCGAGGAAATGGGATATCTCGCCGATCTTCTGCCGGTTCTCTACCGGCAGGTGACCGGGGATGCGAGCTTCTGAATGTCTTTTGGGAGGAGGACGACATGAAGATGATCAACACCAATCGCCGTGCGTTCATGGCTGGCACCATGGCAGTCGTCGCGGCACCGGCCATACTGAGACACACACGGGCCTATGCGGCAACGCCGACGCTGAAGATCGGCCACGTCAGCCCGCGCACCGGTCCACTGGCCGGGTTTGCGGAAGCCGATGATTACATTTTATCCGCCATCGCCAAACGCTTCAGCGACGGCATCGACAACAACGGCAAGCGCTGGAAAATCGAGATCATTTCGAAGGACAGCCAGTCGAACCCGAACCGGGCCGCTGAAGTCGCATCCGAACTGATCCTCAAGGATGAGGTCAATATCATCGTCGCCGCCTCCACGCCGGATACCGTCAATCCGGTCTCCGACCAGGCGGAGGTGAACCAGGTTCCCTGCATCACCACCGATTGCCCGTGGCAACCCTATTTCTTTGGCCGCGGCGGTAAGCCGGACACCGGCTTTGACAGCACCTATCACTTCTTCTGGGGACTGGAGGACGTGATTGCCGTCTTCCTCGCCATGTGGAGCGAGGCGGGTGTGCCGAAGAAGGTTGCCGGCCTTTTTCCCAATGATGCTGACGGCAATGCGTGGGGCGATGCGGAACTCGGCCTGCCGAAACCGCTCGCCGCGGCGGGTTACACGCTGACCGATCCTGGCCGCTATCAGCCGCTCTCGGACGACTTCACCCACCAGATCAATGCCTTCAAGCAGGCGGGCTGTGAGATCGTCACAGGCAACATGATCCCGCCGGATTTTGCCACCTTCTGGTCCCAGGCCGCACAGCAGGGTTTCAAGCCGAAGATCGTCACCATCGGCAAGGCCCTGCTCTTCCCCAGCGTCATCACCGGGCTTGGCCCGCGCGGCATCGGATTGACCTCGGAAGTCTGGTGGTCGCCATCCCACCCGTTCAAGTCTTCCTTGACCGGGGTCAGTTCGGCCGAGCTTGCAAACGGCTATAGCCAGGCAACGGGACGTCCGTGGACGCAGCCGATCGGCTTCAAGCACGCGCTGTTCGAGGTCGTCGCCAGCGTCGTGGCGCGCGCGGAAGACCTCGATGATCCGGCCGCCATCATCAAGGCGATCGCCGCGACGGATCTCAACACCATCATCGGTCCGGTCAACTGGTCGAAGGGGCCGGTAAAGAACGTCACCAAAACGCCGCTCGTCGGAGGCCAGTGGCAGAAGGACGGCGATGGTGTGGCCCTCAAGATCGTCACCAATGCGCCAGCACCTGTCATTCCGGTGACGGGCAAGCTGCACCTTCTGGCCTGACACGTGCGACCCGCACCTTCGCAGGAGATCTCATGACCGCGATCCTTGAACTCGACGGGGTTGGAAAGGCCTATGGCGCCATCGTCGTCGCCGATCACCAGAGTTGGGCACTGGAAGAGGGTGAGGCGCTTGGCGTGCTGGGCCCGAACGGCGCGGGCAAGACCTCGATGTTCAATCTGGTGACCGGCACGATCAGGGCGGATCGTGGCGCAATCCGGCTCGGCGGTCAGGACATCTCCGCCTGGTCCGCGCCCAAGCGCTGCCGAGCCGGCATTGCCCGTAGCTTTCAGGTGCCGCAACCTTTCGCGGCCATGACCATCTTTGAAAACGTGTCCGTGGCGAGCACACAAGGGGCGGGACTGACAGGCGCAGATTCCGACGAGCTTTGCCTGGATGTGCTGGCGCGCACCGGCCTGCTCAAGAAGGCGAATGCGATGGCCGGTAGTCTGACGCTCCTCGAGCGCAAGCGGCTCGAGCTGGCCCGCGCCCTGTGTGCCCGGCCAAGGGTGCTTCTGCTCGATGAAATTGCCGGCGGGCTGACGGAGCGCGAATGCCATTCGCTGATCGATACGATCCGCGAGGTTCGGGCGACAGGGGTTTCAATCGTCTGGATCGAACACGTCGTTCACGCGCTGCTTGCCGTGGTTGACCGGCTGATCGTCATCGACTTCGGGCGCAAGATCGCCGACGGCCCCCCGCGCACTGTGATGGAGAGCCGCGAGGTGCAGGAGATCTACATGGGGATCGTCGCTCATGACTGAGGCGCTTCTCGACATCCAGCGGCTCGACGCCTTCTACGGCGATTTCCAGGCCCTTTATGGCGTCGGGATGCAGGTTAACCGCGGTGATGTCATCGCGGTGATCGGGGCAAACGGCGCAGGCAAGACGACGCTGATGCGCGCCGTCACCGGCTTTCTCCGTGCGCGGCCGGACGCGGTGTGCTGGAAAGGGCGTCCGATCGGCGGCATGCGCGTCGATCAGATCGCGGCCCTCGGCATCGCGCTCGTTCCGGAGGGAAGGCTTCTCTTTGCCTCCCTCAGCGTCGAGGAAAACCTGATGATAGGCGGGCAGTTGAAACGCAAGGGTCCGTGGAGCCTCAAGCGCATTTACGACCTGTTTCCCGTGCTCGAGGAGCGACGCAATGCACCCGCCACGTCACTCTCCGGCGGCCAGCAGCAGATGGTGGCGATCGGACGGGCGTTGATGTCGAACCCGGAGCTGATCATGATGGATGAAATCAGCCTGGGGCTCGCACCCGTCATCATCCGGTCGATCTACGAAGCACTGCCCGGCATCATCGGCGAGGGCCTGACCGCCATCGTGGTCGAACAGGACATCGCCAAGGCTCTTTCGGTTTCATCGCGCGTCTACTGCCTGCAGGAAGGTCGCGTTTCGCTGACAGGCCCATCGGGCAAGGTCTCGCATGACGAGATCAGCCGCGCCTATTTCGGGATATAGCCCATGGAATTCTGGCTGGAACCTATCATTCAGGGCATTCTTCTCGGCGGGCTCTATGCGCTGTTTGCAGCCGGCCTCAGCCTGATTTTCGGGGTCATGCGGCTCGTCAACATCGCGCATGGCGATCTGATCGTCCTGTCGAGCTATGTGGCGCTGACGACCTCGGTGATGCTGGGCCTGCACCCGCTGGCGGCGGCGCTGATCGTCGTTCCCGTGATGGCGCTCGCGGGCTATGGCTTGCAGCGGCTGCTTCTGAACCGTACCATGGGCAACGACATTCTGCCGCCCCTGCTCGTCACCTTCGGGCTTTCGGTCATCATCCAGAATGCACTTCTGACATTTTATAGCGCCGACCCGCAGAAGCTCAAGGCAGGGGCGATCGAGACCGCGAGCCTCGGCATCGGGCCTGTCTCGGTCGGCGTCCTGCCACTGATCGTCTTCATGACCGCCGTCCTCGTGATCGGCCTGTTGCAATGGATGTTTTATCACACCGCGCTCGGCCGCGCTTTCCGCGCAACGTCCGACCGTCAGGATATCGTCCAGCTGATGGGCATCAACCGAGCCCACATCTTCGCACTCGCCATGGCGCTTGCGCTGGCGGTCACGGCACTGGCCGGCGTCTTTCTTGGCATACGCACCTCCTTTGATCCCGCCGCCGGCGGATCACGGCTGATCTTCGGCTTCGAGGCCGTCATCATCGGTGGGCTGGGCAATATCTGGGGCACGCTCGCCGGCGGCGTCATCCTCGGCGTCGCCCAGACGCTGGGCGCCAAGATCGATCCTGGCTTTCAGGTCCAGGCCGGTCACCTGGTGTTTCTCATCATTCTGGCGGTGCGCCCGCGCGGCCTTTTCCCGAGGATCGACTGATGCCGGACCAGACGCTTTCCGTTTCCCGTTCCACCCGGCTCTCCACCGTCGCCATGGGGGTTCTCCTCGTCATCATCGTCGTCATGGCACTCGCCCCCTGGTGGGCGGGCCGGGCGGACCTGCGTCTGTTCGGAGAGATCTTTCTCTACCTGGCGCTGGCATCACTCTGGAATCTGCTTGCCGGTTATGCCGGCCTCGTCTCGGTCGGACAACAGGCCTATGTGGGGCTTGGCGGTTATGTCTTCTTTGCGCTCACGCTGCTTGCCGGCCTGCATCCGCTGCTCGCCATTGCGCTGGCACCGCTGATCGGTGCGCTCATCGCTGCGCCGGTCGCGACACTGATCTTCCGGCTGCGAGGCGCTTATTTTGCCATCGGCACCTGGGTTGTGGCCGAAGTCTTCCGGCTAACGGCGGCGCAGGTTTCTGCGCTTGGCGGCGGCTCGGGGATCTCGCTGCCGGTCTCGGTCGTCACCACGCTCGCCAGCGGGCGTTTCCTGCGCGAGGCGCTTGCCTACTGGCTGGCGCTCGGCGTGGCGGTGGTCGTCATCGGGGCAGTCTTCCTGTTTCTCAGATCGCGGCGAGGCATCGCCCTGATGGCAATCCGCGACAACGAGCTGGCGGCGCGCTCCCTCGGCATCGATATCTGGAAAACCAAATTCGTTGTCTATCTCGTGACGGCGGGGCTGACGACGCTGGTTGGCGCGCTCATTTTCCTGCAGAAGCTCAGAATTTCTCCGGACGCCGCGTTTTCGCCGAATGACTGGACGGCCTTCGTCATCTTCATCGTCGTCATCGGCGGCATCGGCACGATCGAAGGCTCGATCATCGGCACTCTGATCTTCTTTGCGCTGCGCGAAACGCTTGCCGATCTCGGCACCGTCTACCTCATCGCGATGGGGCTTGCGGCGATCCTCATCATGCTGAAGGCGCCTTCGGGCCTCTGGGGGCTGGTCCGGGGGCGGCGCGGCCTCGAGCTCTTTCCCATCAGTCGCCGGGTGCGCGGGCTCGGCTGATGCCCCTCGACCTTCATTGAAAAGGAGCCTGATATGGCCAAGGAAAAAACCATCATCACCTGCGCGATCACCGGCGCGATCCACACCCCCACCATGTCGGATGCGTTGCCCTATACGCCCGACGACATTGCCCGGCAGGCCGTCGATGCGGCGGCGGCCGGCGCCTCCATCCTGCATCTACACGCCAGACGGCCGCACGACGGCGGCGTCTCGATCGATCCGAAGGATTTCGCCGCCTTCCTGCCGCGCATCAAGCAGGCCACCGACGCGGTCATCAACATCTCGACGGGCGGCAGCTTGAAAAACACGATCGAGGAACGGATCGGCCCGGCGCTGACGTTTTCGCCGGAAATGTGTTCGATGAACATGGGCTCGATGAACTTCTCGTTCCATCCGCTGGCCGAGCGGTACTCATCCTTCAAGTTCGATTGGGAGAAGGACTATATTGCCAATTCCGACACCTACATCTTCCGCAACACCTTTGCCGATATCGGCAATGCAGCGAGACAACTTGCGCCGCACGGCATCAAGTTCGAGCATGAGTGCTACGATGTCGGCCATCTCTATAATCTGAAGTTCTGCATGGATATCGGCCTGTTCAAGGCGCCGATCTTCATCCAGTTCATCTTCGGCATTCTCGGCGGCATCGGCCCCGAGGTGGACAATCTGATCTTCATGAAACGCACCGCCGACCGCCTGTTCGGCAAGGATTACCGCTGGTCGGTGCTGGGCGCCGGCGGTGCGCAGATGCCACTCGCCGCAACCGCCAGCCAGATGGGCGGCAATGTGCGCGTCGGCCTCGAGGATAGCCTGTTCATCCGTCGCGGCAAGCTCGCCGCCAGCAATGCCGAACAGGTGGCAAAGATCCGCCGCATCATCGAGGATCTCGGCTGCGAGGTGGCAACGCCGGACGAGGCGCGCGAGGTGCTTGATCTGAAGGGCGGCGACAAGGTGCAGTTCTAGTTCAAGCAGGGAAGGCGGATCGCGGTATCGGCCTTCCCTTTACGACAAACCGGCGGCACCGTTTTCGGTCCGCCGGCCAAATTACCTCAACAAACGAGATCTGCAGATTTTACGCCTTCGTATGGCGTACGCAGGAGCCGGTGACCCCGGCTCCTTCTTGCGTTTGGCCACTTCGCCGGAGGCTACAGTCTCAGCAGTGCCTTGGCATTGCCATGGCAGACCTTTCGGCGTTCCTCGTCGCTCAGCGGCGCCGCCTCGATCCAGCGGCCGGCCTCCTCGGCCTTCTCGAACGGGTAGTCCACGGAGAAGAGAACGCGGTCAACGCCGAGCGCGTCGATCGCGCAGCGCAACGGCTCGTCGGAGCAAACGCCCGCCGAGGTGACCCAGACGTTCCGCTTGAAATAATCTGATGGCTTCAATTGAAGACGGCGTTCGCCGCGATTGCTGATTTCCCAGCGGCTGTCGAACCGCCACAGCTGGTAGGGCAGGGTTTCGCCCATATGTCCCAACAGCAGCTTTGCCTTGGGAAAACGGTCGAACAGGCCGCTGAAGACAAGGCGCAGCGCGTGGTTGCCGGTTTCGACCGTCCACGACCACACCGGCCCGAACAGCTCCGGGTGATTGTGATACATGTAGGGGAAATCCGGCGGATTGTAGGGATGGATGTAGATCGGCACAGAAAGTTCCGCCGCCCGTTCCCAGAAGACCGAAAACCGGTCGTCATCCAGATAGGCGCCATTGGTCTGACCGTTGATCATGGCGCCGACCAGGCCCAGTTGCTCGACGCTGCGCTGCAACTCATCGGCGGCGGCCTTGGGATCCTGCATGGCAAGATGCGCGAAACCGGCATAACGGCTTGGCTGCTCGGCGATCCGTGCGGCGAGAAAGTCGTTGCACTCGCGTGACTTGGCGATGGCCGTTGCCGTCTCCGTTTCGGCCTGGACGCCAGGACCGGCCAGCGACAGGACGGATTTTTCGATGCCGATCAGATCCATCGCCGCCAGGCGCCGTTCGCCGAAATCCTGCAGGGCAGTCAACGCCTTTCCGAAAAGATCGGGACTGATGTTGATGGCGGTCTTGTTAAAATAGTCGATGAAACCCGGCGCCATGAAATGTTCTTCGAGGGCGATTTTCGGAGTCCGGTCGAAAGTCATGTTTCCTCCTGCGAAACGACCTGAGCCATGCAGGCTGTTTCGTCTGATGGGTCAGTAGAGAATGGATGGAAGCCACAGCGCGAGGCCTGGGAAGGCGAACAGCAGCAGGATGAGCGCGAAGGGCGCAATGAGAAATGGCAGGATGCCGACATAGAGCTGCTTGATGTTCAGGCTCGGCATTTGCGCCTGGATGATGAAGAGGTTCATTCCGACCGGTGGATGGATCAGGCCGAGTTCCACCACGATGACGACGATGATCGAGAACCAGATCGGATCGTAACCGAAGCCGACAACCACGGGCAGGAAGACTGGAACCGTGATCAGCACCATGCCAATGCCTTCAAGGAAGCATCCCATGATCACATAGATGATCACGATCAGCACCATGACCGCGGCAGGTGCCAGACCAAGCGAATGGGCGCCGGAGAGGAGCAGATCGGGAAGCTTCGTTTGCACGACGAAGTTCGCGAAGATCGTCGCGCCAATGATGATGATGAACAGCACGCAGCTGGAGACCACCGACACCTTCACCGCATGGGCAAGGCTTGCCCAGGTCAGGCGACGACCAAGCCAGCCCAGGAGGATGGCGCCGAAGGCACCGATCGCCGCAGCCTCGTTCGGGCTGAAGACACCGGCATAAATGCCGCCGATCGTGCAGGTGAACAGAACGATGAACTGCCACGGTTCCTTCAGCGCCAGCAGCCTTTGTTTGATGCTGGCCGACGGATCGGCGGGAGCCTTGCCGGGCAGGCGGCTGGCGATGACCAGCGCCACCAGGATATAAAGAAGCATCAGCACGATGCCGGGAATGAGCGCTGCGGCAAACAGTTTCGGCACCGACTGCTCGGCAATCGCGGCATAGATGACGAGGATGATCGACGGCGGGATCAGGATGCCGAGACTGCCGCCGGCAGCAACGGAGGCTCCGGAAAAACCGTCATCATAACCTGCGGCACGCATTTCGGGCACCGAGATGCGGGTCATCGTGGCAGCCGTCGCAACGGATGAGCCGCAGACCGCGCCAAAGGCTCCCGAGGCGCCGATGGTTGCAACCGCAAGTCCACCCGGCAGCCCAGACAGCACGACACGGGCCGCCTTGAAGAGTTCCGCCGAAAGGCGGCTTCCGCTGGCGACTTCGCCCATAAGGATGAACAGCGGGATCACCGACAGGCCGTAGCTCGACGCGGTGTCGAAGGCGGTGGTCCCGGCCACGGCTGAGGCGACGGACAGGCGCGACAGCAGGACATTGCCGACGATGCCGCACAGGGTCAGCGCGACCCAGACCGGAATGCGGCAGAACAGGATGGCAAAAAGCGAGAGGACGACGAACAGTCCGAGAAAGGCAGGTGTCATTCGGCATGGTCCTGGGATGGCGGATGGCGCGGATCATCGCTGTGCCTGACGGACAGGACGAAGAGGCTGGCAATGACACTGTTGGCAAGACCGAACAGAGCGAGGCTCCACAGTATCCAGACCGGAAAATCAAGCTCCAGCTTCACATCTCCGTAGCTGTAGGCCTCCGTCGCCGGCTGCAGCATCGACCACAGAAGGAAGAGGAGAACGGCCGCGGTGGCAAAAGCCGCAATGGACTTGAGAGCGTTAACCGCGCCCGGTGACATCAGGCCATCGATGAGATCGATGACGATCTCCTGGCTGTTGGCAATCACCTGCGGCAGCGCAAAAAACACGCTGATCAGAAGGCAGATTTCAACGAGTTCGTAGGACCCGCGAACGGGCGAATTGAAAACGTAGCGCATGAAGACATCGGCAACCGTCACCAGCATCATCACGATCAGGGCGGCTCCGGCAGCAAGCGAGAGCCACCGGAAATACCGGTCGAGCGTGGATGCCAGGCGAGAAAGGCTATGCATGGTCAATTCCTCCGGGAGAACCGCGCCGCGTGATGCGGCGCGGGCAGCGGCGGCCTACTTCGTGTAGGCAGCGACGAAGGCACTTCCCGGCTTGCCGGACTGGTCGATCTGCGCGATGGCTGCAGCATTGACAGGTTCGAGCGCCTTCTTGAAGCGGGCGAGTTCCGTGTCGCTCAGCGTCTCGATCGAGACCTTGTTCTCGATCATGTAAGCGCGGCCTTCCGCTTCGCCCGCGTCCCACATCTTGCCGAAGTCCCCAGCGCGCTGCGGTCCCGTGGTCTCCTCGATGACCTTGCGGCTTTTCTCGCTCAGCCCGTCGAATACCGACTGGTTCATCACCAGCGCGAAGCTGTTGGAGGCGAGGCCCGGTTCCATCGAATGTTTGACGATTGGCCCAAGGTTGAAGGATTTGGTTGCCTCGTAGGGAAAGGTCGTCGCATCGATGATGCCCTTGGAGAGGCTGTCGGCCGTCTCGCCCGGGGACACGGGCAGCGGTGCCGCACCGAATGCTTCCAGCATCTGCTGGAACACCTTTCCGGCATACCGCACGCGCAGACCCTTGACCTTGTCGATCGAGGTAACGGCCACGGAGGTGGTGTGCAGCTTGAGCGGCGGCGTCACGGCCATCCAGAGGATCTTCGTGCCGGCGTGTTCGGCGGCCAGGTATTGCGGCGCAAGCTCCGTCAGGCGACGCGAGGTGATTTCGCTGGTCTGCCCGGCAGACGGATAGGACAGCGGCAAACCGGCGAGTTCCGTGACCGGGAAACGGCCCGGCGTTGCGCTGTGAAGGATCACGGCAACATCGGCGACGCCAGTCTTCACCAGGTCGAACTGGCGGTTGACCGGCCCAAGCTGTGCGGCTGGATAGATTTCCAAGGACACCTCGCCGCCGGTCTTCGCCTTCAGCTCCTCGCCCCACTGCACCAGCGCCTTTTGCCAGGTGTGGTTCGGCGGCAGATAGCTCGAGACCTTCAGCGTGGTCTGAGCCAGCGCCGGCGACATGCCGACAGCAAGCATCATCCCGGCCAGAAGGCCGGCAGAAAACATATTCTTCATGAATTCCTCCCCAGTACCATGAAACGACCGCTCCTCAACGAGCCGCAATTCAGTACATCTGTACCATTGAGCAAGACATGTTGTCTGTCAAGAGGCCCGGTTCAGCGCGCGGGAAGAACGCGCATCCTGCGTCGGACATCCAGCGACCTTGGCACGATCAGATGAAGCGCAGACGCAGCACGCCGCCCGATGCAGCAAGAAACAGGATCCAACGCGAGTGGATCGTGGCGACGCTCGGAGGCGTTGTCTCTTCCGGCATCATCAAGAACCAGGGGATACTTTCTGCTGGATTGCCGCCCTGAGCCAGCGATGGGCAGGATCTTCGTCCAGGTAACGTGGCCAGACCATGACTTCCGTCAGCGGCTGCATCTCGAAAGGCGCAGCAAACAGCTTGACCGGAAAACGCTTTGCCATTTCCTCGGCCATACGCCGGTGCATTCGTGACGATGCGCTGCGTGCCCATGACCAGAAGCGGCGCGATGCTGAACTGGTCGATGGTACATTCGACCCGGCGCTGGCGGCCATACCGGGGCAGAAACCATTCCTCAAAGGCGAGGCTTGCCTCGTTGCCGAGCCGGATCGAAACATGGCCGCGATCCAGATACTCATCCATGGTCAACTCGCTCATCGAACCTGCGGCCGTTGCGCACAGCATACAGACATGCTCGTCGCGCAGAACTTCGACCTGCGGGTGCTGCAGGCGGCTTGCATATTGTTCGGGGATGATCAGCAGATCGATCGCGCCGCGCTCGAAGGTTTCGATGACATCGAGAGGCGTGCGGCGAATGTCGAGGCGCATCCCCGGTGCGGTTGTTGCAAGGTCCCGCACCACTTCGGCCAGAAGCACGTCGAGCATGTAGTCCGATGCAGCAACTGAAAAGCTGCGCGCAATGGCGGAAGGCTCAAAGACGGGGCGAATCGCGATGGCGGACCGTGCCCGCATCAGCGCGTCCCGCACCGGCCCGACCAGGCTCTGGGCGAGCGGCGTCAGTTCCATCCGCCGCCCGACCGGCACCAGAAGACTGTCGCCGAAATAATCGCGAAGCCTGGCAAGCGCCGCACTCGTGGCCGATTGACCGATATGCAGGCGTTCACTCGCCCGCGTGACGTTGCGCTCCTCCAGGAGAACATCGAGAACCACCAGGAGATTCAGATCGAACCGTTCAAGACGCATCGCAAGCTCCTTTCCAGATGTATCGATGATATCGATGATCATCACCAATACAATCTGTTTCATTGTTTAATTGACGAAAGCTAAATTCAAGCTGTCGCCGTCGGTGGGAGGTAATGCCGGACGGGAGACGCTGAGGAAGAGAGCATGTGCCAAGAGCCCGCTCTTGACCCTGCACATCGAACCAGGGAGGAGCCCCATGACCAAATTGAACAGCGTTATCAGCTATAGCACGCTCAGCATCTGCCACATGGCGGGCATGATCGACCTTGCCGCCCTGCCCCTGTGGATTGGCAGCCTGATGAACTTCTATGGGCTGTCGGCGCCGCAGGCGGGGCTTGTCGTCACGGCATTTCTGGCGGCGGTCGTAGCCTCGAGCGTCCTCTTCGCGCCGCTGTTTACCCGATTGCCACACCGCATCTTCGTCGCCGCTGGCTTTGCGATTTCCGCCGCCGCCTTCTGGACGACATCCCTGCTTTCGGCCCCGGCGACTGGCGTCTTTCCCTTCATCCTTCTCCACCTGATCGCAGGTTTCGGCGCCGGTGCCGCCCTTTCCGTCACCCACGGAACGATCGGGCGCACCGCCAATCCGCACCGTCTGTTCGGCATCGTCAACATTGCCATGGGCGCGCTTGCCATCGTGATGTTCGCGACCATTCCGACGCTGATTGCCAATCTCGGCGGGCAGCTTCTGTTCCAGGCCATGGCTGCCACCATGGGGCTTGCATGTCTCGTCGCGATACTGCTTTTCCCGAAGGACGCTGCGACAAAAGAGGCGGGCAAGCTGCAGATCGCTCGCGCAACCCGGGCTCCACTGCCGCGGATGGCCTGGCTGACGATCCTGGTTGTCGTCTGCCTGGCACTCAATCAGGCAACCGTGTTTTCCTATGTCGAGCGCATCGGCACGACCCGCGAGTTCGGCCTCGACAAGGTGCAGATGATCCTGGTCATCATGGGCTTCGTCAATCTGGCGCCTGGGCTGCTGGCCGCACTTCTGCAAAAACGCCTTTCTCCCATTGCCGTCGGCATTGCCGGTCCCATTCTGCAGGCGCTCCTTGCGCTCACCATGACCGGTTCCTCAAGCCTGCCCCTTTATGCGGTGCCGACCATCTTCTACGTGTCGCTCGTCATTTTCACGCATACCTTCCTGTTCGGTCTTCTCGCCAAAATCGACACCACGGGAAGAGCCGTGGCCGCAACACCGGCCATGATGATGTTCGGCTCGGCCATCGGCCCGGCTCTTGGCGGCCTGATCGTTGCCAATATCGGTTATCACGGCCTCGGCTGGTCGGTCGCCTGTTTTGCCACGATCGCTGTCACGGCCATGCTGCTGGCGCGCAAGGAACTGGCGCGCAGCGCCGAGGCCCCTGCCCTGGCGACCGCCTGAATCCCATTTCCCAGACGAAACCATGGAGATCACCATGAACCAGCATGTCAATCTGCCCCCTGGGCTGCAATTTCCGGATGATGTCGTGTTCAACGGCTATGCCGCACCGGTGCGCATCGAAGGCGAAGTGCACGATCTCGAGGTGATCGGCCGCATACCGCCTGAGCTGGAAGGCATGTATATCCGTAACAGCGCCGACCACACCTATCCGCCGCTGCACGGCAAGGACATCTTCCTGAACGGCGACGGCATGGTGCATTCCGTTCGCATCCAGAACGGCCATGCGGACCTGACCATGCGCTATGTCCGCACCCGCAAGTTCCAGCTGGAGCGTGCCGCACGTCGTGCCCTGTTTGGCGCCTATCGCAACCCCTTTACCGATAGCCCGGAAGTGATCGGCGAAGATGCCAACACGGCCAATACCTCCGTGCTCTGGCACCACGGCAAGCTCTATGCGCTGAAGGAATCCGGCCGCCCCTACGAGCTTGATCCGAACGATCTGACAACGCGCGGCGAAGTCGATTTCGGTGGCCAGCTGAAAAGCCGAACCTTCACAGCTCATCCGAAGGTCGACCCCTTAACCGGGGAATGCGTTGCCTTTGCCTATAACTGCGAGGGTGTCGCCAGCGACGAAATCGAGGTCTACTCCATAGACAAGGAAGGCCAGTTCACCCGCACCGAACGCTTCAAGGCACCCTACTGTTCGATGGTGCACGACTTCCTGGTGTCGCGCAATTTCATCGCCTTCGTCATCTGCCCGATGGTCTGCGAATGGGATCGGGTGAAGAAGGGCGAATCCTACTGGCACTGGGACAACCAGAAGCACACCTATATCGCGGTCATCCCGCGTGACCAGGGCGTTTCCGCAATCCGCTGGTACACGGCGCCCAAGATCGCCATGCAGACGCACACCTTCAATGCCTGGGATGACGGCAGCCGGCTGGTGCTCGATCATTTTGTCAACGAATCCGGCTGGCTCAGCCAGTTCCCGGATATTCACAACCCCCATGCGCACGAACTACCGCCGTTCGGCGAACGCTGGATCGTCGATCTTTCCACCAAAGGCGGCGACGTCACGGTGGAGCGTTTCATCAACCACATTGGCGAAATGCCGGTGGTCGATCCGCGCTTTTCCATGCGCCGCACGCGGCATTTCTGGTTCGGCACCAACCACCCGGCCCGGTGGCCGATGCTGCCGGCCGGTCCGAAGGGCCCGCCCTTCACCTGCCTTGGCCATTTCGACGAGGAGACCGGCAAGATCGAACTCTTCTATGCCGGGCCGGATTCGTCGCCCGAAGAACCCTGCTTCGTGCCGCGCAGCCCGGATGCAGAGGAAGGCGACGGCTGGCTGATGACCATGGTCGGCCGCCGCGCGGAAAACCGCACCGATCTTGTCATTCTGGATGCCCGCAATCTCGCCCAAGGGCCGGTCGCCATCCTGAAATTCCCCTGCCGCGTGCATGAAGGCTTCCACGGCATCTGGGTACCGGGCAGCGCATTGGGTTCGGACCGCGGTTTCTAAGAGACGAGGCTGGCATCTCCCGTCACCGTCGAAAGATGGCGGCGGGAGATTGCTTGATTCACAAGAGGGGAGGATGTCATGATCACTTTGTATGGCTCGCTGCACTCGCGGGCAAACCGTTGTGCCTGGATGCTGCGTGAACTGGATCTCGATTTCAGGCACGAACCGACCAATTTTCAGGATGGCAGCACACGCAAGGCGGAGTTTCTGCGACTGAACCCTAATGGCCGGGTTCCGGTCCTCGATGACGACGGTTTCGTTCTCTTCGAGTCGCTTGCGATCAACCTGTATCTGGCCAAGAAGTTCGGCGGCCCTCTCGGCCCGACCGATCTGCAGGAAGAGGCGCTGATGATGCAGTGGTCGCTCTGGGTTGAAAACGAGGTGGAAAAGCCGCTGCTTCTGGCCGCCGCCAACGCAACACTTTTTGCACCCGACAAGCGCTCGGCCGAAGAGCGCGACGTTGCGCTGGCAAAGCTCAACCGCCCATGGACGGTGCTGGACAACCTTCTGGCCGAGCAGCCTTACCTGACCGGCGACCGTTTCACGGTAGCAGACCTCAATGTCGCATCCGTCATGACGCTCGGCCCGATCGCCCGCATCGACCTGACGGCATTTGCCAATCTTGACGCCTGGTTGATGCGCTGCCTCGATCGGCCGAAAGCGACCGACTGGAGAAGCGTCTCCTTTTCGATCCCCCGCCCGCCAGGTCCACTTGGCATGCTGTCCATGTTTGTCTGAAATCGCCGTAGAAGGAAGGTTTCCTCCGTTATGCTTACACTTGCAATTGCCAATGAGATCATCGACGAAGCACTGGCCGAGGCCCGCAGGCGCGGCTTCCAGCCGCTCGCCGTTGCGGTGCTGGATGCCGGTGGCCATCTGATCGCCTACAAACGCGAGGACGGCGCAGGCATCGTCCGCTTCGATATCGCCTACGGCAAGGCCTGGGGCTCGCTCGGCATGGGTTTTGGTTCGCGCGAACTCACCCAGCGAGCCGCCAAGAACCCGACCTTCATCTCCACGCTGACCTCGATCAGCGGCGGGCGGATGGTGCCCTCCCCTGGCGGCGTCCTGATCCTGGACGCTGAAAAGAACGTGCTCGGCGCGATCGGCATCTCCGGCGACGTGGGCGACAATGACGAGATCGCAGCCCTGGCAGGCATCGCCAAGGTTGAGCTTTTCCCCGCGCCCTGACCCTCACCTCCAAGGGCAGGATGCAAGAAGCCCCCTGCAGCCGTTACCGGTGCGGCTGCAGGGGGCTCATTTATTTCGGCATACCGAAACAGTTCGCGAATGCGTCGGCAAGTGGGCCGAACAGAGCGCACACCGACTGTTTTTGATGCTGGAGTGATTGCCGTTCTTTCTGCCAGAGCATGCAGCAACAGTTAGGCGGCGTAGCGGAACCACATGATCGGTGGGTTCCGCTGCGCTGTCGCTCTGTCTCAGGTCAGCCCTGCTCGTCCGTGATCGGATTGCGCAGGATACCGAGCCGGTCGATCTCGACCTCGACAATGTCACCCGGCTTCATCCAGAGCGGCGGGGTGCGCTTGGCGCCGACACCACCGGGCGTGCCGGATGCGATCACGTCGCCGGCTTCCAGCCGTGTGAAGCTGGAGCAATATTCGATCTGCCGGGCGATATCGAAAATCATCTGGCTGAAGGTTGCGTCCTGCACCACCTCGCCGTTCAGGCGCGTCTGGATGCGCAGTGCATCGAGCGGGCCGAGTTCGTCCGGCGTCATCATCCAGGGGCCGAAGGCGCCTGTGTCGGGGAAATTCTTGCCCGGCGTGAACTGGTGCGTATGGCGCTGGTAGTCGCGCACGCTGCCGTCATTGTAGCAGGCGAAGCCGGCAATATGGCCAAGCGCATCCTCGCGGGAGATGTAGCGGCCCGGCTTGCCGATGATGACGGCGAGTTCCCCTTCATAGTCCAGCTCGGTCGAAACCTTCGGCCGGATGATCGGCTTCAGGTGACCCGTCTGGCTGTTGGAATAGCGCGCAAAAATGGTCGGGTTCTCGACTTCGGCGCGGCCGGTTTCCTTGCGATGCATCTCGTAGTTCAACCCGACGCAAAGGATCTTGTCCGGGTTCGGAATGACCGGCAGCCATTCGATCTCCGAGAGCTGGAATGCGGCAGCCTTTCCCGCAGCCTCGGCAACACCTTCGAGGCCTGCGGTTACGGCCGCCTTCAGGTCCGCATACCGGTCGGCCAGGACGGCACCGGCATCGCGGAAGGTCTCGCCTTCGATCACGCCCCAGGTGGTGCGTCCGGCGATCTTGACGGTGGAAAGTCTCATGCGGTTACTCCTTCAAATCGGTTGAGCGGATGCCGGGTGTCTCAGGCGAGACGCGCACCGAGATCCTGTATCTGTTGGTGAAGAGCATCGAGGTCGGCAGCGGCCCCGAAGACGTAATGATCCGGTCGCACGAGCGCGGCGACGGCGCCATGCCGTTCAAACCAGCCGGTCAGGACCCCATCCTTTTCGTGCAGCGCGGCGCCGTCGGCCGTATCCGCGCCTTCGGGGGCGACGGCAACAACCCTCAGCCCTTCGATTGCGGTCGCAAGCGCCTTGGCCTGCGCCTGCGTGACCCGGCGACCGTCCAGCACCAAACGCCAGGTCGGGCCGGTGAAGTGATCGAGAAGGCGGCTTTCGCCGTTCTCGAGGATCGCCGGCTGAGGGAAGAGCAGGCCGCGCGCCGGCGTGCCTTCCGCAGCGATCAGGCCCACCTCGATCGGCGGCACGATTTCCTGGCGGGTGATCACCAGCGGCTTTCCACCGCCATCGGCAAGGATACGGGCATCGCGGGCAGCCGCAGCGTAGGGATCGCGTTCGCAGATCGCCTGACCGATGGCCTTTATCCGGCCCGTCAGCGTCTCGACATGGCGCTTGCGCTCCTGTGTGTAGCTTGCCAGCAGGCTGTCCTCCGACTGGCCCTTCAGGATGCGGTCAAGCCGCCAGATCAGGTTGGACACATCACGCAGGCCCTGGCACATGCCCTGGCCGATGAAGGGCGGCTGCTGGTGGGCGGCATCGCCGGCAATGACGACCCGGCCCTTTGTCCAGTCGTCTGCCACCAGGGCGTGGAAGCGGTAAGCGGCGGCGCGCCACAATTCCCCATCCTGCGGCGTCAACCACGGCGAAAGCAGCCGCCAGACATTGTCCGGCAATGCCATCTGCCGCGGATCTTCACCCGGCAGAAGCATGATTTCCCAGCGACGGTGGTTCTTCGGCCCCATGATAAAGCTTGCAGGACGGGCGGGATCGCAAAACTGCGCAGAGGTCTCCGGAAGCTTGGCAAGTCCCGCGTCGTTGACCAGCACGTCGATCACGAGCCACGGCTCGTCGAACACCAGATCCTCCAACTTGATGCCGGCAAGCTCGCGCACCCGGCTCGATGCGCCATCGCAGCCGATCAGGTAACGTGCGGCAACCATCCGGGTCTCGCCCGAGGCCTCCTTCAGCGTTGCGACGACCTCGTCTTCGCGGATGTCGAGGTCGATCATCTCGACGCCCAACGAAACCGTGACGCAATCAAAGCTCTCGGCGTGGGTGCGCAAGACGGCCTCAACCGGCGGCTGGGTGAAGACCATGCTCGGCGTGTAACCGAGCGGGTAGGGTTCCGGCACCATATCGATGCGGCGGATGAGCTGGCCCTTGGCGCCGAAATGCTGCGAGGCGGTGAAGGGCGCGATGTAAGGCATCACCTGATCGGCAACGCCCATATTGTCGAAATGGCGCAGGATCTCATGGTCGATCGCGATGGCGCGCGGTTTGTCGTAGATGTCGGTCAACCGGTCGACGACCAGGGTGGAGTGACCGCGCGCGCCCAGCATGCCGGCGGCAACGGCGCCGGCGGGGCCGAAACCGACCACCAGCACATCATAACGGTCTGTCATTGAAATCTCGTTCGTCACGGATAAGCCTCTTGCATAACGTAGGACGGCGGCCTCAGGCGCCGGAAAATCCGATGGAGATCTGTGCCTTCTTGCAGGCCTCGCTCTTCGGCGGCGCAATGCCCCAATGGTCTGTCCGTCCGGGTGGCCACACCCATTCGTCCGGTCCCTTCACGCGGTAGGTTTCATCCACCTGGAGAACTTCCGCCGTGTATTCGATGACGACCCCCGTCGGGTCGACGAAATAGGCAAAGACATTGTCGCCGGGGCCGTGGCGGCCAACACCCCAGCCGATCGGAATGCCATGATCGACAACGAGGCCGGAGCCACGCATCACCGATTCCAGATCCGGCATCAGGAAAGCGATATGGTTCAGCCCATGTGCCGCGGCTTCGGCCAGCACCACGGCATGGTGATCGCTGTTGCAGCTGAGAAACGCCATCATCTTGGAGCGGTCGGTCAGGCGGAAGCCGAGCACCGTGCGGTAGAAATCCGACAACGCCTCGATGTCGGCGCTGTTGATGTTGACATGCGCCAGACGCAGCACACGGTTCGGCACGACGGTCGCCTGCCTGCGCCGGTCACCATGCACGAATTCCAGAACCGAACCCTGCGGTTCGCGCACGACGAACCTGCGCCCGCCGGTCAGCGGATCGGCAGCGCCCGGCTCGCGCAGCACCGTGCAGCCAAAGGCCACCGTCCTTTCGTAAAGCGCGGCGAGATCCTCCGCCGAGCGGACCCGGAAGGTGATCTTGCGCAGTTCAGAGCGGTCGCTCTGCTTCAGTTCCAGCACGTGGCAATCATCACCGGTCGCGGCCAGGAAGACTTTGTCGCCAACCTCGGCAACCTTTTCCAGCCCCCAGACCCGCGTATAGAAATCCACCGATCCGGCAAGATCCGGCGTCCCCAGTTCGACGCTGCGCAGGCCAATCACGGGAAAGTCAATCATATCCATCAAATCTCCTCCTCCAGGGCAAGGAAGGCCAGCGCATTGCGGAACGTGAGGCGTTCCCGCAAGCTGGCATCATCAAAGGCCTGTTCGACCCGGGAAATCGGTTCCTTTTCCCGGAAATTGAATGGGTAGTCCGTGCCGATCATGACCCGGTCCTCACCGAAGACGGAGACGATCCGCCTCAGCATGTCCTCGTCAAAAACCAACGCGTCGACGTAAAGCTTGCGTGCCAGAGCCACGGGCGCCTCGGGCAGGCTGTCGCGCATGGCCGGGAAGGTATGGTAGCCCTGTTCGAGACGCGGCAGCAGGGCCGCAAATGTTCCGCCGCCGTGGCTGAAGGCGATGCGCAGTCCTGGAAATTTCTGCAGGAGCCCGCCGGTGATGACGGAGGCGGCGGCCAGCCCGACATCGGTCGGATAGGCCAGGATCTGCTGCAACGGCGCGGGTCCCACCAGGCGATCCATGCCGGCCGGGCGCACTGCGTGAACGAAGACGGCAGCACCCAGCCGCTCGGCCTCGGCAAAAAGGGGATCAAAACGCGGATCGCCTATGGCGACGCAATTGATATTGCTGCCGACTTCGACACCTGAAAATCCGGGCAAGGCCATGAGGCGCTGCAATTCGGCAATCGCAAGATCGATGTCCTGCATCGGCAAACCGCCGAGGCCTACGAAACGCCCCTGCCCTTCCTGCACCAGGGCCGCAATCACATCATTGACGTGACGAACGAGATGCGAAGCCGCTTCGGCATCGATCCAGTAACCGAACAGTTCCGGCATGGGAGAGAGCACCTGGACGGCAATGCCGGCGCGATCCATCTCCTCGATCCGACGCTCGGCCACCCAGCAGGCATCATTCACCGTGCGGTAGGGCTTGTCGTTGATCACCACGGTTGCGTGGCAATCCTGGACGGGTGTCATCGACGGCCATCCAGAAAGCGATCCTCCGCCCGGCACCGACGGAAAGCTGGAAGGGACCACATGGCAATGGACGTCGATACCGACACAGCCACAACCGCTCCTGAAGCGTCCTGCCCTGTTCAAGCCTTGGCTCATGTCCATTTCCTCCGATGATCATTTGGTATTCTACAAACTTTGCTGCGTAAAGCCATAATTTATAAATTTTGCTTTGGCGCGCGCTGCTGTATATGAAATCGAAAAGGAAGCGGTGGAACCACATGATGATCGACATGCCGAGCAGAGCGGCCGACAGCCCCGCCACGCGGGCAACCAGCGTTTACGAACGCCTGAAGGACGACATTCTCTCGGCGGCGCTGGAGCCCGGCCGGAAGCTGCAGCTGCGTTTCCTGATGGAACACTACGAGGCGGGCCAGACGCCGCTGCGCGAGGCATTGAATCGCCTGACGACGGAAGATCTGGTCATCGGCAAGGAGCAGCGCGGTTTTTTCGTCAAACCGATCAGCCTTGAAGAATTGGGAGAACTGACGAAGACGCGCTGCTGGGTCGAGGGTTTGGCGCTTCGCGAATCCATGTCGAATGCCAATGCTGCCTGGGAGGAGGCCCTGCTGGTTGCGCACCATCGCCTGGAGCGCGCTCCGCGATCCTTGAACCCTGAGCGTTTCGAAAGCAATCCGGAGTGGGAACGGCTGCACCGGGCGTTTCACGCCAAACTGATCGACGGCTGCGGCTCACGCCCCCTGATCGGTTTCTGCGAACAGTTGGCGGACAGACTGAACCGCTACCGGGCGCTCTCCAGCCGCAAGGCGTTTCGCGTACGCAAGGTCAACCAGGAACACGGCGATATCCTGAAGGCGGTGATGGATCGCAACATCGAAGAGGCTGTTCGCCTGCTTCAGCTTCATTACGAACAAACGGCCGCGTTCATCCGCACCGATCTCGAGTCGACAGAAGCCAACAACACTATACAGCCGGCATCCTGAGACCGCCTGGACTCCGTCCTAGGTCGCCGCGGTGGCCTTCGGTCACGCCAACGGCATCATCGTCAAGACCCACAACGCCGCATGACGATCGCGCGAAGAGTGTCCAGGTCATGTTCGGTGGGGCAGGCATTTCGGCGAGCATTCAGCCTTAGACAAAACCCACATGCTGTCCGAAGGGGACGTCTTCCTCCAGATTGCCCTCGCCGATGCAGAGGCTTTCGCCGGACAATCGTGGCTCGCTCTCCGCAGCCTCGTCCGGATCTTCCGACTGCCCACGACGATCTGCCCCGTGCCCGGCGGGACGCTCCTCATCGACCTCGCCTTGGCGCTCTTCCGCCAGTCTCTCGTTCAGCCTCTGGAGGTCGCCCGTGATCTGATCCTGCCGTTCCGCCACCCAAGCGCGGTCCGGTTCGGATTCGATCGATGTGCTCCAGTCCTTCCTGGTGGCTCCCGTTCCTGACACGGGCGAGACCTTGGCGATTTCGTCGATCATGATGTTCCCACCGTCTCAAGGGGTGTGCTCGACCACACGGGATCGATCATATCACGATCAGGCGAAAGGCCAATCCCGTCACAACCGGTGCGCCTTATTGGAAAAAGTAGGGCGCGGCCTCTCTTTGGTCGGACGGTGGAAACGTCCGACCAAAGAGAGGCCGCGCGGAACGGATCTCTGTCTTATGCAACCCGCCAGGCAGCAACCGCCTGTGGCTGAAGAACCGTCTCGCCCAGAACCGGAACGGCGCCTTCGGGCAGGGTCCAGGCCTGTGTGCCATAGTTGAAGGCGAAAACCAGGTTTCCGCGCCGGCGGATGCGGATGAAATCCGGCACAGTCAGCGTGGTCAGACCGGCCTTCTGCGCCGCAAGGCTCAGGACGTCCGAAAGCAGCGCTTCATTCGCCCAGCAGGCGAGGTAGAGCACCCTTCCCTTTTCCGTCAGAGCCGCGCTGCCGTTTTCGAAGGTGGCCAGCACACTTCCCGAGGCCTCGAGGCATTCGCGCCAGCGGATGCCGGCGCCCGATACCGCGCCACTAACCGGATCAGACAGGCCCGGGCGCAGGGTTGCCACCTGGATGACGCGATTGCCGGTGAGATCGGCAAGTGGGCCGGGCGGCAAGTTTTCCGGGAAACGGAAGTTGCGGTCGCGTGAGCCGCTGCGCGCGCCGATCAAAACGGTGCCACTTGCCGTCTCCAGCGCTGCACGGGTGGCCTCGTCCACTTCCGTCATGCAGGGCACGACGACAAGCGGATAGCCGTCAAGGCTCGCGCCGGGGCGCACGAAATCGACGTTCAGGCCAAGGCGACGCAGCGCCTCATACCAGCGGAAGCAGAGTTCCTCGTAACGGAAGTCACGACCCTGCGGCTGGATCATCGTTGTCCAGTAGCTCTGGTAATCGAACACCAGCGCGACCGGCGCGCGGTCCGTCTCCGGCAGGGCGCCGAGCGCGGCCAGTTCCTTTGCCACCTGACGGGCTTCCAACCCGCCCGGTGACCATTCGTCGAGACCGGCGAGGTTGAGGCCGGCATGCATCTGCTCCTGCGCGAAGGTTGCTTGGCGCCAGCGGAAATAGCTGACCACTTCCGCGCCATGCGCCAGCGCCTCCCAGGTCCACAGCCGCACCATGCCGGGTTTCGGCACCGGGTTCCAGGGAGCCCAGTTCACCGGCCCCGGCTGCTGCTCCATGACCCAGAACCGGCCCTTGCCGACAGCGCGGTAGAGATCGTGATGGAAGGGGGCGATGTCCGGATGCGAGGTCTCGGCCCAGCGGTTGCGTTCAGCCTCCGAGAACGGGAACTTCTCGACAAAACCGATCGGGTAGCTGTCCCAGGAGGCGAGATCGAGATTGTCGCCGACCTTGAAGTGATCGAAATCGAGGATGAAACCCATGAAGTTATGGGTGATCCAGCGGTCCGGCGAATGTTTGCGGATGATGTCGCACTGCATCCGGTCATAAGCTGCCACCTGATCCGAATGAAAGCGCCAGAAATCCAGACGTGTAGCCGGATTGGGTTCCGTTACGGTCAGGTTGGGCAGGACCACCTCATCGAAGCCGTTCAATTCCATGGACCAGAAGACCGTGCCCCAGGCCTCGTTCAGCTGGTCAACGGACTGGTAGCGCAGGCGCAGCCAGCGCTTGAAGCTCTTCAGGTCCTCCGGACCCCAGGATATCGTGGTGTCGTGGCAGCCATATTCGTTATCCGTCTGCCAGCCGGCAAGACCCGGATGCTCGCCGTAACGTTTCGCGACGATCTCGACGATACGGGCGCTCTCCTTCCACCACGTCTCGGAGGAAAAGGTGTAGTGGCGGCGAGAGCCGAAGCCACGCGGTTTGCCGTCCTTGTCATAGGGAATGATGTCCGGGCATTCATCCACCAGCCATTTCGGCGGCGTTGCCGTCGGCGTGCCGAGCACGATCTTCAGCCCCGCCTTGGCGAGGATATCCATCGCCCGGTCAAGCCAGGCGAATTCGAAACGGTCACGGGCGGGTTCAATCCGCGACCAGGCGAATTCGCCGATCCGAACGAAGGAGATCCCGAGTTCAACCATGCGCCGCGCATCGGTTTCCCAGCGGCTTTCGTCCCAGTGTTCCGGGTAATAACAAACGCCCAGCATTATCGTGTCAGATCCCCATTGATGACGGCAAGCCCGTTCGCATCGAACAGATGACAGGCCTTCGCATTGATTCCGAGCCGGATCGTCTCACCCGGCTTTTCGCGCGCGAGACCATCGGCCTTGACCGCCAGTTCAGAACCATCGCTCAGCGTCACAAAGAAGAGCGTCTCCGAACCGAGATATTCGGCAAGCTTCACCGTTGCCTCGATGACGACATCACCCTTGCCGGTCGCGTCGATATGCTCGGGGCGCAGGCCCAGCGTCATTTCACCGCCCTCGACAGACACGCCGTGGCTCGGCAGCTGGAGTGCGGCACCAGGCAGGGCGATGTTCAACGAACCACCCGCCCCGGCCGCAACCGTCACCTTCAGGAAGTTCATCTTCGGCGAACCGATGAACCCCGCCACGAAGAGGTTGTTCGGCCGGTGGTAGAGTTCGAGTGGCGAGCCGACCTGTTCGATCCTGCCGGCCGACAGCACGACGATCTTGTCGGCCATGGTCATGGCTTCGACCTGGTCATGGGTCACATAGATCATCGTTGCCTTCAGGTCCTGGTGCAGCTTGGAAAGCTCCGTGCGCATCTGAACGCGCAGGGCCGCATCAAGGTTCGACAGCGGCTCGTCAAACAGGAACACTTCCGGATTGCGCACGATGGCGCGACCGATGGCGACGCGCTGACGCTGACCGCCGGACAACTGGCCGGGCTTGCGCTTGAGCAGCGCATCAAGCTGCAGCATCTTGGCGGCGCGGGCCGTGCGTTCAGCAATCAGCTCCTTTGAATGGCCGGTCATTTTGAGGCCAAAGCCGATGTTTTCGGCGACCGTCATGTGCGGATAAAGCGCGTAGGACTGGAAGACCATCGCGACACCGCGCTCCGACGGACCGACCTTCGTCATGTCGCGCCCACCGATCGAAAGTTCGCCCGAGGTGATCTCCTCAAGGCCCGCAATCATGCGCAGCAGCGTCGATTTTCCGCAGCCGGACGGGCCGACGAAAACGCAGAATTCCCCGTCTTGCACGTCAAGATCGACGCCCTTGATGACATCGAGCGCACCGAACTGTTTTTTGACTTTGCGAAGGCTGACATCAGCCATGGGTGTTGCCCCCCTTTGAAGGAATGAGTTCGAGCAGCATGGCGCTTTCCGGCCGCAGCATCGGCAGCGGCAGGCCCACAACGCCGGCGCTTTCCAGATTGAAGGCAACCGCGCCTGACAAAAGCCGCGTCTGACCTTCCGAGATGCGGATGAACTCCGGCGTGACCGGCAGAACATTTGTGATCGTCCACTGCCCGCCAAAGCCAGCAATGGCAGCCGGCAGCTTCAACGGCGCGGGCTGCTCGCCCACCATCTGCGGGCCCTGCGCGACGATCAGCACGATCTTGTCGGCGCTGGCGGCACCCCAGACGTAGCGGCCATCGATCGGTTCCATCTGGAAATTCGCGCCCGGCGCGTGGAGAAGGCCACGCAGTCGCTTGTAGGTCTCGACGTAGACCTTGAGCTCGTCGCGTTCGTCGCCCGTGAGCTCCAGCGGGTTAAGCTCGACGCCGAGATGGTAGGCCATCGCCACCAGGGCACGGAAGGCGAGCGTGTGCCGGCGGCCGGTCTGGTGGTTCGGCGAGGCGGAGATATGGCTGCCCAGGATTTCCGGCGGCACGAAACGGGACGCGCCACGCTGGATCTCCAGCCGTTCCAGCGCATCGGTGCAATCGGAGGTCCAGACCCGATGGGTCCGCGCCAGCACGCCGTAATCGATGCGGCCACCGCCGGAAGCGCAGCTTTCGATCTCGACGCTCGGATGCGCTGCCCGGACACGATCCATCAGCGCATAGACCGCACGGGTCTGTGCGGCAAACTTCGCTTTGCCATCGCGACCGCCCGCATGGGTCAGGTCGCGGTTCATGTCCCACTTGATGTAGGAGACGGCATGGTTGGCAAGCACCGCGTCAACCTTGGAAAACAGGTAGTCGGAAACCTCGGGCCGCGTCAGGTCCAGGACCAGCTGCGTACGCGATTGCAGGATCGGGCGCCCCTCGATCGTCAAAGCCCAATCGGGGTGAGCCTTATAAAGCTCGGAGACGGGATTGACCATTTCCGGCTCGAACCAGATGCCGAACTGCATGCCGAGCCCGGTCACGTGATCGACGAGCGGCTTCAGCCCGTCGGGATATTTTCGCGGATCGATGTCCCAATCGCCAAGGCTCGTCGTGTCGTCGTCGCGCCGGCCGAACCAGCCGTCGTCGAGCACGAAGCGCTCGATGCCAAGCTCCGCAGCAGCCGTGGCCTGAGCCTTCAGAGACTCCATCTGGTGGTCGAAATAATTGCCTTCCCAGGTGTTCAGCGTGACCGGCCTCGGGCTCATCGACCCGTTTGGCCAGGTCAGCAGTTCATCGCGCACGAAGGCCTGGAAGCTGGCGCTATCCGGGGCGGCATAGGCCACCGGGCTTTCATAGCGGGCGCCGGGGGCAAGGATCATCTCGCCAGGCTCGAAAAGCTCGCCAAGATGAATCAGCCGCTGACCGTCATCCGTGCGGTCGATGACGATCTGATGGTTGCCGCTGAAGCCCAGCGTGACGCCGAAGCGCTGGCCAGCGCCTTCGACGAACAGCATCGGAAAACGGTCATGCGAGGTGCGGCCGCGCCGGCTCTCCTGGCTCCAGATGCCGTTGCCCAGCAGCTCGCGCCGGGTCTGGAACTCTCGCCCCCACATGCCGGTGAAGCTCATGACCTCTACGGCCCCGGCGGGTGCCAGGAAGGTGGCCGCCATGCACCGATCGAGCTGGTAATCCTCATCGCCGTCATTGGTGAGCGTCGTTGCCATCGAGATCAGGCCGCTCGCATGAGCCTTGAGGGTGATCGACAGCGACAGCCTTGCCACGGGATCGGCGGCCGAAAGCATGGTGTGGTCATTGTCGCGCTCGACGCGCCATCCGCCGAATTGCGCGACGAAATCACGGCCACGCCGATGCCCCGCAATCGCCGGCCAGCCGAAGAAGCCCATGCCGCCGGTGGGCAGCAGGACGGCCGATGGCACGGCAATGTCCATGCCATTGACGCGGCTGGAGCGATCGACATTGAACAGGGGATCGACCGTGGCGGCGGCCTGTCCAAAACTGAGGATTTCCGGCATGCCGAGCTCGGGCAGCCTGAGGCTCAGGGCGAAATCGCCGGAGCCGATACTTACAATGTCACTCATCCCTTGGTGGCTCCAAGCGTCAGGCCGGCAATGAAATGCCGCTGCATCAGGAAGAACATGGCGACCGGCGGCAGGGCCGCGACAATCGAACCGGCGGAAACCAGGTGCCAGGCGGCAACCCACTGGCCGTTCAGCGAATAAAGCCCGGCGGTCACGGGCATGGCATGCTGGCCCTGAACCAGCACCGTCGCCCAGAAATAGTCATTCCAGACGAAGGTGAAGACGAGCACAGACAGCGCTGCGATGGCAGGGCGCATCAAGGGCAGCACAATGTAGCGAAAAATCCGCCATTCGGAGACGCCCTCGACGCGGGCGGACTCGATCAGCGCAAACGGCAGGCCCTTGATGAAGTTGCGCATGAAGAGCGTGCAAAAACCCGTCTGGAAGGCGACATGGAAGAGCACCAGACCGAGCGTCGTATCGTAAAGCCCGGCACGCAGCGTCATATCCCGCACCGGGACCATCAGGATCTGGAACGGGATGAAGTTGCCGGCCACGAACATGAAAAAGAGCAGGAGATTACCCTTGAACCGATAGACGGCCAGCGCAAAACCGGTGAGGCAGGAAAGCGCCACCGCGCCGATCACGGTCGGGATCGTCACCTTGAACGAGTTCAGGATGTAAAGGCCGATCGGCGAATCGCGGAACACGGCCGTATAGTTCTCGAGGCCCGCAAAGCCTGAGGGAATGCCGAAGTAGTTGCCAGCTGCAAGATCGCTTGCGGGACGCACCGAGGTGATGGCGACGCCGATCAGCGGCAGAAGCCATAGGACGAGCGCCAGCGGCAGCACGATCTTGTAGGCCGTCTGGACGAAAGGGCTGGCCTTCTGGATAGGGGTCGGAAACATCAGGCGTTCCTTTCCTGGGAAAGCATGCGCACGATGAAGAGCGTGATGAAGACCATCATGATGAGGAACAGCACCACGGCGATGGCCGCGCCATAACCCATGCGGAAACCGTATTCGGACAGCGCCTGTTCATACATGAAATACGAAAGGACCTGGCTCGAGCCGTAAGGTCCACCGGCCGTCATGATCGAGACGAGATCAAAGGACCGCAGCGAACCGATGACGGTCACGACCATGGCGATAAAGGTGGCGGGCGCCAGTTGCGGCAGGATGACGAACCACAGGAGCTTCATCCCTTTGGCGCCGTCCATACGCGCGGCTTCCACCTGTTCGGGATTGATGTTGTTGAGACCGGTCAGATAGAGGATCATGCAATAGGCCGTCTGCGGCCAGAGGCCGGCGGCGATGATGCCATAGGTGACGAAACGTTCGTCGGCGAGAACCGCGACCTGCTCGCCCGTCAACCATTCGATCAGCTTCGAGAACAGGCCGAAATCCGGGGCATAGAACCAGGTGAACATCAGCCCGACGACCACCTGGCTGATCACGAACGGGAAGAAGAAGAGCGACTTGTAGAGCCGGATGCCGGTGACGGTCTGGTTGAGGAAGAGCGCAACCGCGAGCCCGGCCGGAATCGACAACAGATAAAGCACCAGCCAGATGACGTTGTTCTTCAGCGAGGTGTAGAAGCTATCGTCGTCCAGAAGTTCGACATAGTTGCCAAGACCGATCCAGACCTTTTCTCCCAGCCCGTCCCAATCGTGAAAGCTGATCCAGATGGATTGGACGATCGGCACCAGCACGTAGATGATGAACATCAGGAAGCCGGGGGCAAGAAACAGCCAGGGAGCGAGCTTCTGCTGGTTTTTCGTCCAGAAGCCCGGCGGGGAAGAGACGGCCTTGGTCACGGCAACACCTCGGGATTTTTCACGACAAGAAGCACCGGGTACCATCCTCCTTTTGGGAGGGTGTGGCACCCGGCGCCGGGAGGATTTCTTATTTGTAGACGCGCTGGCGGACTTTCTCGATACGGGCGAGGATCGCGTCAGCCTTGTCCGGCTTTACCATGAATTCCTGGAAGCCTTCCATGCCGGCCTTTGCCATTTCGGCATTGGCGTCGCGGTCATAGAATTGCGCCAGCGCATAGGCACCGGACAGCATCTCGAAACCCTGCTTCAGGAACGCATCCTGCGGCTTTTCGGCCTTGTTGTTGACCGGAAGCTGGCCGAGCGTCGCATTCATCTTCGACTGCGCTTCGGGCGAGGCGACATAGGCGAGGAATTTCTTGGCATCTTCCTTGTTCTTCGCACCGGCGGGAATGTGGAAGGTGTCGGTCGGCGCTTCTTCCGCCATCGGCAGGTTGGGCGTGATCTGCGGGAACTGCAGGAAGCCGATCTGGTCTTCCTTCAGGCCGCCGTCCTTCATGGTGGCCACGGCAAAATTGCCCATCAGGTACATCGCGGCCTTGCCCTGCACCATCTGCGGCACGGCATCCTGCCAGTCGATGGCGGCATGGTTGGCAATGAAGTACCCGGGCTTCACCAGTTCGCCCCACTTCTCGAAGACCGCCTTGACGCGCGGGTCGGTGTAGGGAACCTTGCCGGAGGTGAGCTCCATGTGGAACTCGTAGCCGTTGACGCGCAGGTTGAGATAGTCGAACCAGCCGCCCGTCGGCCACAGAGCCTTGGTGCCAATGGTGAAGGGCGTAATGCCGGCAGCCTTCAGCTTTTCGCAGGCGGCCAGAAGTTCGGCCCAGGTCTTCGGCGGCGTAATGCCCTTCTCGGCGAAGATGTCTTTGCGGTAATAGATGCCCCACTGATAGTAGGTGTAGGGAACGCCCCACTGCTTGCCATCAATGGTCATCGAAGACGAAGCAGACTTCAGCTGGTCATTCAGCCCGTTGGCTTTCCAGACATCGCTGACGTCGGCAAACAGTCCGGCCTTGACGAAGGGCTCCATACGGTTGCCCGCATACCAGGCAGCGACATCCGGCGCATCCGCGGTCAGGAAGTTGCGGATGGCAGATTTGTAGCCCTCATGGTCGAAGTTGTTCCACTTCACCTTGATATCGGGATTGGCCTTCTGGAAGTCGGCGATCAGCTCCTCCATCGCCTTTTTCGGCACGGGATCGGAATGATCGGAATTGATGGTGATTTCACCGGCGAATGCGGCCGTCGACATGAACGCAACGGACAGCGCAAGGCCTTGAAGGCTCTTGGTAAAGGTCATGTTTTCCTCCCTATGACCGGCATGCGTGATTTCAGAAGCCATCTCCCTGAACAGCCCCACTGTCCATGAATTTTCCCAGGCTCGACTTGATCATCGGGCGCAAATCCGTAACCTTCTACCGCGTTTCACTCGAAGTTTTCCGGAATCCTAAGCTATGGGTCAGCAAGCCGTTCACATTCAGGATGAATCGGTCCCGGTACATCCGGATCATGATCCGCGACACCCTCTGGTGATCTTCGGGGACCATCGTTTTTGCGCCGGCACCCAGCTTGAGGTGCAGCGGATGGCGGGTCCGCACATGCACAGCCAGATCGAGTTGAATTTCGTGCTCAACGGCCACATGACCTACTGGTTTGACGGTCGTGAACTTACGGTGGATGAAAACCGTCTTTGCCTGTTCTGGGGGATGATTCCGCATCAAGTGATCGATCGCGCGGAAGGCACGCGCTTTGTCTGCCTTTATGTGCCGATGTCGGTCTTCCTCGGTTTTCCCAACCTCAGCCGGTTTCGCGATGCGGTCTTTCGCGGTGCGGTGATTGAAGCGCTCGACATCCGGCCCTGGGACCGCGACGTCTTTCTTCGTTGGCGCGACGAGCTTCTGTCGGGTGATGCGGAGGTGATGGAGATCGTCCGCTCGGAATTGACCGCCCGGGTTATGCGGATCGAACGCGAAGGCTGGCGGGATCTGCGCGAACAGGGCGCGGCGATCCTCTCCTCCGGCCAGCGCGATGCGGATTGGGTGGTGCATGTGGAAAACATGCTGCGTTTCATCGGCGAGGGTGCCCTCGGTGATATCTCCGCGGAAGATGTGGGGCGGGCGGCGGGCCTGCATCCGAATTACGCAATGACACTGTTTCGCAAGGCCGTGGGGATGACCATCAACCAGGCCATCATCCGCCACCGGCTGGACACGGCGCAATCCCTCCTGATCGCGACCGATCTGCCGATCACGGAAGTGGCCTATGAATCGGGTTTCGGGTCGCTATCGACCTTCTATGACGCCTTCCAGAAGCGGTTTCGCGAGAAGCCCGTGCAGTTCCGCCGGCGGATGCGGCCGGTCGCCAGCGCCGCATGAGATAAGAAGGCAATCAGCACCAGGGCCGTCGTTTGCAACGCGTCCTCCGGCCTGTCCGAATTTGAGCAATTCCTTACTTCGCACAGAGCCACGTTAACCATTCGTTAACCAAATCAGCGCTACCCATACGTCAACGATTTCTTTACGTAGATGACCGAAGTGCTAACAGACTCTCGCTCCATCAGGATCAAGGGCCGCTCCTTTCTGGCGGTCGTGTTGTCCCCGGACCTGCCGCTGGATGACTGGCTGGTTCGGCTGGACGATCTGGCTGCCCGCTCCGCCGGTTTCTTCCTGAACCGCCCGGTGGTTCTGGATGTTGCCGACCTCGGCATCAACCGGGCGGAACTGACGGAATTCCTCGAAAAGCTCGCCGAGCGCAATGTGCGCATCATGGGCATCGAGGGCGCCAAACCGTCGATGATCTCGCCCGGCATGCCGCCGGTTCTGAAGGGCGGCCGGCCGGCCGGCGATGTCGAGGTGACGGCAACCGAGGCGACCGAAACGGGCGCCGAGGACAAACATGAGACAACGGTCGCTTCCGCACCACCCGCGACAGCGGTCGCATCGGAAAGCCGTTCCGCGCATCCGTCGCTCGTGATCAACGAACCCGTAAGGTCCGGGCAATCGATCATCTTTACGGAAGGGGATGTGACCGTCGTCGGGTCCGTCGCCTCCGGCGCGGAAGTCATCGCAGGCGGCTCCGTCCACATCTATGGCGCCCTGCGCGGGCGAGCCATGGCGGGCTCCGTGGGAAATGCGTCTGCGCGCATCTTCTGCCGGAAACTGGAGGCGGAGCTGATCGCAATCGACGGCATCTACAAGATGGCTGAGGATTTGCCGCCGGAGCTGCTGGGGAAACCCGTCCAGCTATGGCTCGAAGGCGATGCAATCATGGCCGAGAAACTCAACTGAGCCCAATCACGCTCATTCACAGGAGATAAAGATGGGGAAGGTAATCGTCGTCACGTCGGGCAAGGGCGGGGTTGGCAAGACGACCTCGACCGCCGCACTCGGTGCAGCACTCGCCCAACGCAATGAAAAGGTCGTCGTCGTGGACTTCGACGTGGGCCTGCGCAATCTCGATCTCGTCATGGGCGCCGAACGCCGCGTGGTCTACGACCTGATCAACGTGATCCAGGGCGATGCGAAACTGACCCAGGCGCTGATCCGCGACAAGCGGCTGGAAAACCTGTTCTTGCTGCCGGCCTCGCAGACCCGCGACAAGGACAATCTGACGCCGGAAGGTGTCGAGTGGGTGATCAACGAGCTGAAGCGCTACTTCGACTGGGTGATCTGCGACAGCCCCGCCGGCATCGAACGCGGTGCGACGCTTGCCATGCGTCATGCCGACATTGCCGTCGTGGTCACCAATCCGGAAGTCTCCTCGGTCCGCGATTCCGACCGCATCATCGGCCTGCTCGATTCCAAGACGATGAAGGCAGAGCGCGGCGAGCGGATGGAGAAGCACCTGCTTTTGACCCGTTATGATGGCGCCCGCGCCCAGCGCGGCGACATGCTGAAGGTCGACGACGTTCTGGAAATCCTGTCGATCCCGCTGCTCGGCATCATTCCGGAAAGCACCGATGTGCTGCGCGCCTCGAACCTCGGCGCACCGGTGACGCTGGCCGATGCCCGCTGCGCCCCGTCGCTTGCCTATTTCGAAGCGGCCCGGCGCCTCGCCGGCGAGGACATTCCGGTCTCCATTCCGGAAGAAAAGCGCAGCATTCTGGGCAAGATCTTCGCACGGAGGGCTGCATGAACATTTTCCGCCTCTTTAACAAGCAGCGTTCCGCGCCTCTTGCTCGGGAGCGGCTGCAGGTTCTCCTGGCGCATGAACGTGCTTCCTCCGGCTCCGATCTCGTGGCAGTGCTGCGGGAGGAGATCCTGGCCGTGATCGCCAAGCATGTCGAACTCGACAGTGACCGGGTTCAGGTGAAGATGGATCGCGACGAAAACGTCTCGATCCTCGAAATTGACGTCGAGATCCCGCTCAATGCGAGCCGTCAGGCAGCCTGATCCGACACATCAGACACTCAGCAAACACCACAAGGGCCGCAGATCGCGGCCCTTTTTCTTAGTTACGTCCAGAGCCTCTCCTGATCAGAGCAGCGTATTGCGGATCTTCTTCAGCGCAAGGTCATCGTCTTCCCCATAAGGGATCATGCCTTTCAGGCGTCCATCGGCGCCGATGAGCAACAACGAGGTGGTGTGGCTCATGTGATAATCGCTGTCATCACCATAGGTGCGCGCGGCGTGGATCATCCACCCATCGGTCACCTTCTTCATTTCTTCGGCGCTGCCGGTAATGCCGGTGATCCGATCGGTGATCGACGTCACATAGGCGTGCATGACGTCCGGCGTATCGCGAGCCGGATCGATGGTGAAGAAATAGGCTTTCAGCTTCTCGCCCTCCGGTCCGAGCTTGTTCAGCCAGCCGGCAACCTCAAACAGGGTGGTCGGGCAGACCTCCGGGCAATGGGTGTAGCCGAAATAGACGAGCGAAGGGCGCCCCTTGAACAGGGTCTGGTCTACCGGCGCACCGCGATCGTCCACCAGCGAGAATTTTGCATCAAACGGGCCGGTGCGGGCGCGAGCGCTATCCGCCGACACCCAGAACATGATTCCGACCAGTCCGGCGAAGAAGATGCCGGCGATTCCGATCGCCAGCAACGCCATGGGGTTTCGGTTCACTTCTTGTGCTCCTTGTGTCCGTGCCCTGCATGCGTATCACCGCCTGCGGGGCCAACCGCAAATTCAACCTCAACCGGTCCTGCCTTTTCGAAGTTCAGGACCGCCTTCACCATCTCACCTTCCTTAAAGGGCTGGGAAACGTTCATGAACATCAGATGGTATCCACCGGGTTTCAGCTCAACGGTATCACCAGCTGGAACCGGGATACCCTGCGGCAATTCTCGCATTTTCATCACCGTCCCGTCCATGCTCATCTCGTGAATTTGAACGGAGGCCGCACGATCGGACGAGACAGACACCAGGCGATCGTCGGTCTTGCCCGGATTGACGATCTTCAGATATCCGCCGCCAACCTTGGCGCCCGGCAGCATGGCCCGGCTGTAGGGATGACCGATTTCCAGGTCGCCGACCTTGAAGCCGTGGGCGCCGGCAAGGCCTGTACCGAGAAGGAATGCGGCGAGAAAGGCGATATTTTTCAGATGGTTCTTCATGATGTTGCTCGTCTGTTCAGGAGTGTCCATGATGGGCTTGGATCGGCAGGACGCAACGGCGCCCGGCCGGTGAGGTAATGAATTCGGCGTTGATCCCATAGGCATTTTCGATCACTTCCGGCGTGATGACCTCATCGACAGGTCCACAGGCGCTGAGACGTCCGGCCTTTAGCAGCATCAATTTGTCGCTGGCATTCGAAGCCAGATTGAGATCGTGGATCGCTACCAAGACCAGCGCGCCGGTCTCGGCGACATAGTCGCGCAGAATGGCAAAGACCTGCATCTGATGGCGGATATCCAGAGCGCTCGTTGCCTCGTCAAGCAACAGAAGATCCGGCCTGCGCATCAGCCTCTGAGCCAGAAGGACCATCTGCTGCTGGCCGCCGGAGAGGGTTGCCATGCCGCGATGGCACAGATCGGCAAGCCCGAAACGGGCCAGAACGGCGCAGGCGTCTGCCACGATTTGCGTAGGCACCATCCAGCCGAGTCTCGAAGGACTGCCGAGCAGCACCGTCTCCAGCACGCTGAGCTGCGCCCTGACCTGGCAGTTCTGCGGCATGTAACCGACCGATTCCAGGTTCGGTCGCTTTGCCTTCCAGCGGATCTCACCACGGCAGGCGGTCAGTCCGACAATGGCATTCAGCAGCGTTGACTTACCCGCGCCATTCGGACCGATGAGGCCGACGATCTGGCCGGGCGCAAGTTCTGTCGTCACATCCTTGAGGATCTCGGCGGTTCCGCGTCGCAGGCTCACCGAGGAAAGTTGCAGGCCATGTCGCATCAGGCACCAGCCTTTCCGCGCAGCACGATCACGGCGAACAGCATCGGAACGCCGGCAACGGCGGTGACGATGCCGACAGGAATGACGGCGCCTGGCGAAATGAGCTTGGTGACGACGGATGCACCGATGAGGATAATCGCGCCCGTGATGGCTGCAACCGGCAGCGAAAAGCGGTGATCCTCTCCAGCCAGCGCCCGTGCCACATGCGGCGCAATCAGTCCGACAAAACCGATCGTGCCGACGAAACTCACTGCCGCCGCCGTCAGGAACGCCACCAGCACGAAGGTACGACGACGCAGCCGCTCGACGCCAATACCGAGGCTTGCGGCATTGGCCTCCCCCAGCCTCAGTGTCGTCAGGGCCCAGATATCCTTCAACGCGAAGGGCAGGATGGCGATCAGAACGGCGGCAACGACCGTCGCACTGGTCCAGGTGGCTTTCAGGAGACTGCCGAACAGCCAGAAGACGATCTGCTGCAGGACTTCGGGCGAGGCAAGAAACTGCAGCAGGGATTGCAGCGACTGAAAAAAGAACATCACCGCGATGCCACCGAGAACGAGGATTTCGGCGCTCGCCCCGCGAAGGGCCGCGACGAGGTAGATCAGCCCGCAAGCGATGAGCGTGGCAAGGAAGGCGCAGACGGGGATTGCGATGAACTGAGGCAGCGGGATGGCCGAGCCAAGCAGGATCGCGAGCGCCGCACCAAAACCGGCTGCCGCGGAAAACCCGAGCGTAAAGGGGCTTGCCAGCGGATTGTTGAGGATCGTCTGCATCTGCAGGCCGGCCAGGCCAAGGCAGGCGCCGACGAGTACCCCCATCACCGTCTGCGGCATGCGCAACTGCCAGAGGATGGTGGCGGTCATCCGGTCCTGGCCATATGGGCCGGCGATCAGACCGCGAGCGACATCGCCAAGCGGCATGCCGGACGGTCCTGTTGTCATGTCAAGGATCATCAGGACAACAAGCAGGGCGGCGGCCATGGCAAGCATGACCTGGCGTCGAACCGATGCGCGACGCCAGCCGTCGCGCATCTCCTGCAACTGCAACGGATCGAGCGTCGCCGTCACTGGCTCTTGCTTTCATAAGGCAGCATATAGACACCATCGGCCTTAACCGGCAGCCAGGTGTCATAGAAACGCCGCAGGTTTTCGGCCGGATCGACGTCCTTGAACGCGTCCGGATAAAGCTGCTTGGCGATGAACTGCGCGTAGACATAGTCGGAAAGCGTTCGCGCACCACCATGATAGATGGCATAGACCTGACCGTTCTCAACCGCGGGCAGCGCATCCCAGCCGGCGCGGGCAAGATAGGGTTTCATTCGTTCGCGCGCCGTTTCGGGGCTCGCGCCAAAACCGACCGTGACGGCCTGCGGCCGTCCGACCCATTCGGAACCGGCAAGGAAAACAAGATCGGGCTTCTGCGTCAGGACATATTCCGGGCTGAGCGGACCCCAATTGCCGATCTGGCCCGTGGCAATGTTCTTGCCGCCCAGCCTGGTCACGAGCGCACCCCACATGGAATTGCCATAGGAATTGCCGACTTCCGCCGCACCCTTCTGGGCGAGTTCCACATAGACCTTTTTTGTGCTTGGACCTTGAGACTGGATGCGGCGATCGATGTCTGCCATGGCTTCCTGATAGGCCTTGGCAAGCGTCTCGGCGCGCTCCGGCGTGCCCATCAGCCTGCCAAGCGCAAGGGTCGAGGCGACGTGTTTTTCTACCGTCTGGGCATTGTAGTCGCGGGTGACGATCGGGATGCCGGCGGCCTCGATCTGCTTTACATTTTCACCCAGCGCATCGAAGGACCAGGCGGCGAGGATCACCAGATCCGGCTTGGCCGCGATCACCTTCTCGATGGAAAACGTATTGTCCTCCGTGTTTCCGACATCCGGGATAGAGGAGAGTTTCGGAAGCGCCTTTTCATAGGCGGCGAACTGGTACGGCCGCCAGTCCTTCCAGGTGGAAAGCGACAGGGCGACGACCTTGTCGATGGCGCCCGGGCCGGCAATCGCCAGGTAGTCTTCATAATAGAAACCGAGCATGACGCGTTCGGCAGGTTTGGCCAGGGTGACCGTACGGCCCTTGACGTCCGTGACGGTGATTTCGGCCTGCGCAACGCTGCCGAGGGTCAGAAGGGACAGAAATGCGCCGGCAACCAGCGCGGAGGTGACAGAGGAGAACATAAAGATGGATCCGACGAATGGCCGGATCTCCCGAAAAACAGCGGGATTGTCCGGCACGACACACTGAGATGCCACACAGGGATCTGCGGGCGGGCGAAAAAGCTCAGGTGACCGTGACGGAGGGCGGCGCCCGCGGCGCGGCATTGGGTGGAAAAAGCTGCCGGACAAAGGCTTCCACCCGCGGTGGCAAGGGCACATCGGCGGGCAGGGCAGCCCTTGCCACCCCGACCAGCGGCGGAACCGGAAGAAGGATCGCGGCACTCAGCCGGCAGGCCTCGCAGCCCGTCGAACCGAAACCGGAATGCTGTTCATGCTCGCCATGATCGGTTCCGGCAAGGCAGAGAACCGGGACTGTTCCATCCGGGAGTGTATAGGCGGCCAACTCTTCGACTGGCAGGTCAGCAGCCTGAACGGCGATCGGCCGATGGGCGAAGGCCAGTGCCAAGAGCGCGCACACGCACAGCAGGCGAACGAACGCCTGCCAAGTCGACATCCTGCGGAGTGCGTGTCCTTGGGCCATAACTGGAGTGTTACCAGAAGATTTGGCCTACGCAATGCGGCAGTTTGTCGATCGGCAAGGCGTCACGCTCGAACGCGCAATCCCGGTCACCTGCCCGGTGAAGCCCGGTGAAGACAAAAAGGCCGGCGCATGATGTCTCAAGCGCCGGCCCAAAAAGTCTGTGGGTCCGCCAGTCTTACTTCTTCTGCCAGCTCTTCACGAGGTCATCATAGTTGACCGTGATCGGCTTTTCCTTCTCGTTCGCGATCTTCAGCTGCGGCGCGAGGTTGCCCTTGGAAACGGCATCCTTGTTCCAGTAGGCGAGATCCTTTTCCTCAGCCAGTTTCGGGCCGATATCGCCCTGCACGCCGGCACGTTCCAGGCGCTGCAGCACCTTTTCCTGTTCTGCGCACAGCGAATCCATCGCGGCCTGCGCCGTCTTGGCGCCGGAGGATGCATCGCCGATCGCCTGCCACCACAGCTGAGCGAGCTTCGGATAATCCGGCACGTTGGTGCCGGTCGGCGACCACTGGACGCGGGCCGGCGAGCGGTAGAACTCGATCAGACCACCGAGCTTCGGCGCGCGATCGGTGAAGCTCTTGTGCTGGATGGTCGATTCGCGGATGAGCGTCAGGCCGACATGGCTCTTCTTCACGTCCACGGTCTTGGAGGTGACGAACTGCGCATAGAGCCAGGCGGCCTTGGCGCGGTCGACCGGGGTCGATTTCATCAGCGTCCAGGAACCGACGTCCTGGTAACCGAGCTTCATGCCGTCCTTCCAGTAGACGCCATGCGGGCTCGGCGCAAAACGCCACTTCGGCGTTCCGTCGGCGTTAACGACCGGCAGACCATCCTTGACGAGGTCGGCGGTGAAGGCCGTGTACATGAACATCTGCTGGGCGATTTCACCCTGCGACGGAACCGGGCCGGATTCCGAGAAGGTCATGCCCTGGGCAGACGGCGGTGCATAGGCCTTCAGCCAGTCGAGATATTTCTGGATGGCGTAGACGGAGGCCGGACCGTTGGTATCCCCACCGCGGGCGACGCAGGAGCCGACCGGCTGCGACTTCTCATTGACCTTGATGCCCCATTCATCAACCGGCAGACCGTTCGGCAGGCCCTTGTCGCCATTGCCGGCCATGGAGAGCCAGGCATCGGTGAAGCGCCAGCCGAGCGACGGGTCCTTCTTGCCATAGTCCATATGGCCGAAGACCTTCTTGCCGCCGATTTCACGGCCGGTGAAGAACTCCGCGATATCCTCATAGGCCGACCAGTTGACCGGCACGCCGAGGTCATAACCGTACTTCGCCTTGAAGTCGGCCTTGTTCTTTTCGTCGTTGAACCAGTCGTAACGGAACCAGTAGAGGTTCGCGAACTGCTGGTCCGGCAGCTGGTAGAGTTTGCCATCCGGCGCGGTGGTGAATTTCAGGCCGATGAAGTCCTGCAGGTCGATGCCGGGATTGGTCACGTCCTTGCCTTCGTTCGCCATCCAGTCGGTCAGCGAACGGGCCTGCTTGTAGCGCCAATGGGTGCCGATCAGGTCGGAATCGTTGACATAGGCGTCATAGATGTTCTCGCCCGACTGCATCTGCGTCTGCAGCTTCTCGACGACGTCGCCTTCGCCGATCAGGTCATGGGTGATCTTGATGCCAGTAATGGCGGTGAAAGCGGGTGCCAGCACCTTGGATTCGTATTCATGCGTGGTGATGGTTTCGGAGACCACCTTGATTTCCATGCCGGCAAAGGGTTTTGCCGCATCAATGAACCACTGCATTTCCTTTTCCTGGGCGGCACGATCGAGGACGGACATGTCCTTGATCTCCTTGTCCAGGAAGGACTTGGCGGCATTCATGTCGGCAAAGGCCGCGCCGCTGGTGGCCAGCAGCAGGGCTGCCGTCGTGGTCAAAAGTCGCTTTCGCATAGTCATCCTCCCGAAGTTTGCGAATGCAGTTTTCCGTCTAATCCGGACAGGCAGCCTCCCGCCGCCTGTTCCGGCAATCCGGCCCTAGACGAAGCGGAATACGCCGATGGCGTAGACCACGGACAGGGCAAGAGCCCACCAGAGATTCGGCCCTCCAAGGCCGAGCCAGGCAAGATGAATGAAGGCCGATCCCAGGAGCGAGATGAACAGGCGGTCGCCGCGCGTCGTCTCGAAGCGCAGGATGCCGACCCTCGGGCTACCGCCCGGCCGTACATATTCCCAAACGCCCATGGCGGCGATCAGGCAGAAGATCACGATGAAGAAGAGCGCCGTCGGCAGCGTCCAGGCCATCCAGGAAAAGTCCATCGGAACCTCCTCTCACACGCGGCCGAGGGCAAAGCCCTTGGCGATGTAGTTGCGGACGAAATAGATGACGAGCGCGCCCGGAATGATGGTCAGCACGCCTGCCGCCGCCAGCACGCCCCAGTCCATGCCCGAGGCCGACACCGTGCGCGTCATCGTCGCGGCAATCGGCTTGGCATCCGTCGTCGTCAACGTGCGGGCAATCAGCAGTTCCACCCACGAGAACATGAAGCAGAAGAAGGCGGCGACCCCGATGCCCGACGCAATCAGCGGCATGAAAATCTTCACGAAGAATTTCGGGAAGGAATAGCCGTCAATATAAGCCGTCTCGTCGATCTCCTTCGGCACACCCGACATGAAACCTTCGAGAATCCAGACTGCCAGCGGCACGTTGAACAGGCAGTGGGCAATAGCCACCGCGATATGCGTATCGATGAGGCCGAAGGCGGAATAGAGCTGGAAGAAGGGCAGCGCAAAGACGGCGGGCGGCGCCATGCGGTTCGTCAGCAGCCAGAAGAACAGATGTTTGTCGCCGAGGAAGCGATACCGGGAAAAGGCATAGGCCGCCGGCAAAGCCGCGGTGACCGAGATCACCGTGTTCAGCACCACATAGAGGATCGAGTTGATGTAACCGCCATACCAGGCGGGATCGGTGAAGATCACCCGGTAGTTCTGCAGCGTCGGGTTTTGTGGCCAGAGCGAGAAGGCGCCGAGAATTTCCGTGTTCGTCTTGAAGCTCATATTCGCCAGCCAGTAGATCGGCAGGATCAGGAAGACGATGTAGAGCGTGGGGATCAGGAAACCGTAGCTGCGCTTGGTCTTTGTCATTGCGGCCCCCTCAATTCTGCTGCTGTTCGTCGCTCTGCGTCATGACGGTGTAGAACACCCATGACAGGAGCAGGATGATCAGGAAGTAGACGATCGACATGGCCGCCGCGGGTCCAAGGTCGAACTGGCCGACCGCCATCTTGACGAGATCGATCGACAGGAAGGTGGTGGAATTGCCGGGCCCGCCGCCGGTGACGACGAAGGGTTCGGTGTAGATCATGAAGCTGTCCATGAAGCGCAGCAGCACGGCAATCAGCAGCACCCGCTTCATTTTCGGTAGCTGGATGTAACGAAACACCGACCAGCGCGAGGCGCCATCGATCTTGGCGGCCTGATAATAGGCATCCGGGATCGAGACGAGACCGGCATAACACAGCAGCACGACAAGGCTCGTCCAGTGCCAGACATCCATGACGATGACCGTCACCCAGGCATCCACGGGGTCCTGCGTATAGTTGTAATCGATACCGATGCTGTTCAGCGTATAGCCCAGCAAACCGATGTCGACACGGCCGAACACCTGCCAGATGGTGCCGACGACATTCCAGGGAATGAGCAGCGGCAGGGCCATCAGCACGAGGCAAACCGGCACGCCGAGGCCCTTCTTCGGCATGTTGAGCGCAATCAGGATGCCGAGCGGCACTTCGATGGCGAGAATGATGGCGGAGAAGATAAGGTTGCGCGCCAGCGCATCCCAGAAACGATCCGAATGCAGGATCTGCAGGAACCAGTCTGTGCCGGCCCAGAAGAACTGGTTGTTGCCGAACGTATCCTGAACCGAATAGTTGACGACCGTCATCAGCGGGATCACCGCCGAAAACGCGACCAGCACCAGCACCGGCAACACCATGAACCAGGCCTTGTTGTTCCAGGTCTTGTTCATGGCTCAGGCCTCCATCTCTGTGCGCCAGGAATTGGCATAGATGCCGATGGCAGACGGATCGAACGTGACCCGCGGATCGGCCGGTATCGCCTCGTCCTCCGACACCACGATTGCCAGCGGATGACCTTCGAACAGGGCACGCACGATCTTCTGGCGGCCGATATCCTCCACCTTCGATACCTGGATCGGCATTCCCGCCGTATCGAGCTTCACGAATTCCGGCCGGATGCCGAGCTCGAGCGATGTGGCCTCACCGGCGCGCGGACGACCGGAAAGTTGGATTGCCTGGCCACCGACCAGCGCGCTCGCCCCTTCCAGCCTGGCCGGCATGACATTCATGCCCGGCGAGCCGATGAAATACCCGACGAAGGTGTGCATCGGCCGTTCGAAAAGATCCGCCGGTGAACCGATCTGGACGATCTGTCCGTCATGCATGACGACGACCTTGTCTGCGAAGGTCAGCGCCTCTGTCTGGTCATGCGTCACATAGACCATGGTGAAACCCGACTGGCGGTGCAGACGCTTCAGCTGCGACCGCAGCACCCACTTCATGTGTGGGTCGATCACGGTCAATGGCTCATCAAACAGGATGGCGCTGACATCGTTGCGAACCAGCCCGCGGCCAAGCGAGATCTTCTGCTTCTGGTCTGCCGTCAGGCCTTGCGCCTTGCGCCTGGCCATCGGGGCGAGATCGATCATGTCGAGGATGTGCTCGACGCGCGTCTTGACCTCGGTTTCGGCCACACCGCGATTGCGCAAGGGGAAAGCCAGATTGTCGTAGACCGTCATCGTGTCGTAGATGACCGGGAACTGGAACACCTGGGCGATGTTTCGCTGTTCTGTCGGCAGGTCCGTCACATCCCGCCCGTCGAATTCGATCCGGCCTTCATAGGGATGCAGGAGCCCCGAGATGATGTTGAGCAGGGTCGTCTTGCCGCAGCCGGACGGCCCGAGCAGGGCATAGGCGCCACCATCTTCCCAGGCGTGATTGACCTCTTTCAAGGCGTAATCCCCGGCGGCAGCGGCCTTGGCGCTGTAGGCATGACGGATATGGTTCAGGTTGATGCGTGCCATCGTCTTCCCCTCACGCCGCTTCATGGCCGGCGCCGGCGAGCGATTGGCCGGTGCGCGGGTGGAATGCCATCAGATGGCGGGTGTCGAGATGCACGTCGATCGTCTGATCGGCATCGATGTCATGGATGCCATGGGTCAGGAGAACCCATTTCTGTCCGGCAAACTCCAGATGGATGAAGCTTTCGGAGCCGGCGATTTCGGAAATCTGCGTGCGGGCAGACAAGGGCTCGCTCGAGGGCTTGGCGTGGAGGTGCAAATGATGCGGCTGAAAGGCGATCCGGACAGGCCCGGACGGAATGCCCGTCAGATGCATCGGCACGGGCAGGATCGGCTTTTCCCCCAGCAGGAAGTGATCGCCCTCACGCGTCAACTCAATGCTGTTGAGCGGCGGATCGGCAAAGGTTTTCGCCGTCGTGAAATCCATCGGATCCCGGTAGACCTTGATGGTTTCGCCGAACTGGGTGACCCGCCCTTCGCTGAGCGTCGCCGTATTGCCGCCAAGCAGCAGGGCTTCAGACGGTTCCGTCGTGGCGTAGACGAAGATGGCACCGGAGGCGGAAAAGATCTTCGGCAGTTCCTCGCGCAATTCCTCGCGCAATTTGTAATCGAGATTGGCCAGCGGTTCGTCGAGCAGAACCAGGTTTGCATTCTTGACGATGGCACGCGCCAGTGCCGTGCGCTGCTGCTGGCCACCGGAGAGATTGAGCGGCGTGCGATCGAGATAGGGTGTCAGTCGCAGGAGATCTGCAGCCTTGCGCACTTCCCGGTCGATGGTGGCGGCATCCTTGCCGGCCGTGCGCATCGGCGAGGCAATGTTCTCATAGACCGTCAGCGCCGGATAATTGATGAACTGCTGGTAGACCATTGCGACATTGCGCTTCTGGACCGGCATTCCCGTCACATCCTGTCCGTCGAACAGGATCTGGCCTTCCGTCGGGCGGTCAAGCCCCGCCATCAGGCGCATCAGCGATGTCTTGCCGGACAGCGTTGGCCCCAGCAGGACATTCAGCGTGCCACGGTGAAGTGTCAGGCTCGTCGGGTGAATATGGATGTCACGACCGACGTGTTTCGACACGTTGCGCATTTCAAGCATTGACGCCTCGGGCCTCCCAACCCTCGGTTCAATGGCTGCCCGTTTTTGCCCCTCCTCAGGCGGCGCGACGGGCTCCTGCCATGTAGTCCTCCAATCCCGCGGCCTCAGCGGCCGTCAGGAACAATCCCTGTTTGGTGCGGCGCCAGAGAACATCCTCTGCCGTCACCGCCCATTCCTTGTCGATCAGCCAGCGCACTTCGGCCTCATAGAGCGAGCCGCCGAAATGGCGTCCCAGATCTCCTTCGGACTGTGCCGGGCCAATCAGGTTGATCGCATCCGTACCATAACAGCGGACAAGCCGCTCGGCATGGATCTTCGTCAGGAACGGATACAATGTTCGCAGGCGCTTGACCTGCATCTCGTAGGCATCAACACCGAAATCCGCGCCCGGCAGCTTGCTGCCCGCCGTCCAGGACGCGCCCTTGACGCCAATCGCTTCGCCGATCTTCTCCAGCGCATGTTCCGCCAGACGCCGATAGGTGGTCAGCTTGCCGCCGAAGACATTGAGAAGCGGCGCCTCGCCGGCTTCCCCCTCGGTCTTCAGAACGTAGTCACGCGTCGCTTCCTGCGCCTTCGACGCGCCGTCATCGAACAGCGGACGCACGGCCGAATAACTCCAGACGATATCGCTCGGACGAACCGGTTCGGCAAAATATTCGCTTGCGGCGCTGCAGAGGTAATTCACCTCCTCGTCGCTGATCTTCACGTCCTTCGGATCGGCCTTGTAGTCGCGATCCGTGGTGCCGATCAGGGTAAACTCGCCCTCATAGGGAATGGCGAAGAAGATGCGGTTGTCCGGGTTCTGGAAGAAATAGGCGCGCGAATGATCGAACTTCTTGCGCACGATAATGTGCGAGCCCTGAACCAGGCGCACATTGTGCGCATTGTTGCGGCCCATCACGCCATTCAGCACCTGATCGACCCAGGGGCCGGCGGCATTCACCAGCATGCGTGCCTTCAGAACCGTCGTATCGCCGGTTTCCGTGTGGCGGATCGTGACCGTCCAGACGCCGTTTTCACGGCGGGCGGAGACGACCTTCGCGCGGCTATAGATCATTGCGCCGCGGATGGCGGCGTCGCGCGCGTTCAGCACCACCATGCGCGCATCATCCACCCAGCCGTCGGAATATTCGAAGGCGCGGCCGAAGATCGGCTTCAACGACTTGCCGGCTTCGTCGCGACGCAGATCGAGCGTGCGGGTTGGCGGCAGAAGCTTGCGGCCACCCAGATGGTCGTACAGGAACAGACCGAGACGGATAAGCCAGGCCGGTCGGATGCCACCCTTCTGATAGGGCAGGACGAAACGCAGCGGCCAGATGACATGCGGCGCCATTGCCCACAGCACCTCGCGCTCCATCAGCGCTTCGCGAACCAGACGGAACTCGTAGTGCTCCAGATAACGCAGTCCACCATGAATGAGCTTGGTGGCGCCGGAAGACGTGCCGGAGGCGAAATCGTTCATTTCCGCCAAGGCAACCGAATAACCGCGCCCCGCCGCATCACGGGCGATACCGCAGCCGTTGATGCCGCCACCAATCACAAACAGGTCGTAAACGCGTTCGTTCGTCATCCATCTCACCTTTCGCAGCGCAGCATTTTGTGCAATTGCGAAACCGTAGATATCAGAAACGAAAATGAAACGAATGTCAAACGAATGTTATTCGGTTTCGATCGTTTTGCCGCGCGCGCTGTCCGTCTCGAACAACCTCACATCCTGCTCGCGACAGATGGACCGGATGCTGGCGGACGGGCAATGATCGGTGATGAAGGTATGGATCTGCGAGAGGTGCCCGATCCTGACGGGTGCCGTGCGCTCGAATTTCGAGGAATCGGACACCAGAATGACATGACGGGCATTGGCGATAATGGCCTGCGCGACCTTCACCTCGCGAAAGTCGAAATCCAGAAGTGCGCCATCCTCATCGATCGCCGACACACCGATGACGGCGAAATCAACCTTGAACTGGCGGATGAAATCGACTGCAGCCTCTCCGACGATACCGCCGTCCGACCCGCGCACCACACCACCCGCAATCACCACCTCGATGGACGGGAATACGCGCAAGCGATTGGCAACATTGATGTTGTTGGTGATGATCATCAACCCTTTGTGGTCCGCCAGCGCCTCGCCGACAGCCTCGGTGGTCGTTCCGATATTGATGAAGAGCGAAGCGTTGTCCGGGATCAGATCGGCCGCCGCCAGACCGATCGCCTGTTTTTCCGCCGCCGCCATCGATCGACGGGCCTCATACTGGACGTTCTCATTGCCAGTCGGAAACAGCGCACCGCCATGAATGCGCGTCAGGGCGCGCGAATCGCACAGGTCGTTCAGGTCCTTGCGGATGGTTTGCGGCGTGACGGCGAAGCGTATCGCAAGCTCGTCGACCATGACGCGACCATGCTCCTTGGCAATCGCCATGATCTCGGATTGGCGTGTCGAAAGCAGCATGGTCTCCCCAATCTTCGTTTTTCTTCACTTTATGACAAAACGAAAAAGGGGCAACAGCGGATTTCTCGAAAGTCCGTCAGCCGGAACTCATGCATGACGGATTGGAGCGGGGCGCGGCCGGCGCGCCCCGCGTCCTGTCGGTCAGACGATGGTCGCCTGGGTGGCGGCGCGCAGTTCGTCCTCGCTCACGCCATCGGCAAGCTCGACGATCTTCAACCCGCCCTCGACGACATCCAGCACACCGAGATTGGTGATAATTCGGTGAACCACGGCCTTGCCGGTCAGCGGCAGGGTGCATTCATGCAGCACCTTGGATTCGCCTGTCTTGCTGGCATGGTCCATCACGACGACAACACGGCGAACGCCAGCCACGAGGTCCATCGCGCCGCCCATGCCCTTGACGAGCTTGCCGGGGATCATCCAGTTGGCGAGATCGCCCTTTTCGGAGACTTCCATGGCGCCGAGGATCGCCATGTTGATCTTGCCGCCGCGGATCATACCAAACGACATCGCGCTGTCGAAATAGGCGGTGTGCGGCAGTTCGGTGATCGTCTGTTTGCCGGCATTGATAAGGTCGGGATCCTCCTCCCCTTCGAAGGGGAAAGGCCCCATGCCCAGCATGCCGTTTTCCGACTGCAGCGTCACATCAACGCCTTCGGGAATGTAGTTGGCGACAAGCGTCGGAATGCCGATGCCGAGATTGACGTACCAGCCGTCCTGCAGTTCCTTGGCCGCGCGAGCGGCCATCTGGTTGCGGTCCCATCCCATGGCTCAAGCCTCCTTCTTGCGCACGGTGCGCTGCTCGATGCGCTTTTCATGTTCGCCCTGTACCAGGCGGTGCACGTAGATACCCGGCAGGTGGATATGATCCGGATCAAGCGCGCCCACTGGCACGATCTCCTCCACTTCGGCCACGCAGACCTTGCCGCAGGTGGCGGCCGGCAGGTTGAAGTTGCGGGCGGTCTTGCGGAAGACGAGGTTGCCGGAGGTATCGGCCTTCCACGCCTTGACGATCGCAAGATCGGCAAAGATCCCCTGCTCGAGGATATAGGTCTGGCCGTTGAAGTCCTTGTGCTCCTTGCCTTCGGCAATCACGGTCCCGACGCCCGTGCGGGTATAGAAACCGGGAATGCCGGCACCGCCGGCGCGCATGCGTTCGGCGAGGGTCCCTTGCGGGTTGAACTCGAGCTCAAGCTCGCCAGACAGATACTGGCGCATGAACTCGGCATTCTCGCCCACATAAGACGAGATCATCTTCTTGATCTGGCGGGTCTTCAGAAGAATGCCGAGGCCGAAGTCGTCGACGCCGGCATTGTTCGACGCGATCACCAGCTCCTTGGTCCCGGCATCACGGATGGCCGCGATCAGCAGTTCCGGAATACCACAAAGACCAAAGCCGCCCGCGGCGATCAACATGCCGTCGAAAAGAAGGCCGTCCAGCGCTTCCTTCGCGGTAGGATAGATTTTCTGCATGCATTGGCTCCCATCCAAACGCGGGAGCCAGGGCCCCCGCCCGCAGGCGTTTTGTCCGCCTGCAAATCGCACGGGAACCATACTGATAGGCTGCCGGATCAAAGGTCAACTGCACTTGCAGTCGCGCTGTGCATTGCAACAGTTTTCAATCGATCCAATCAGGCGGCGGCCTCATAAGCCGCCGCGATGGCTGCAATCTGGTCGGCATTCATCATCTGCAATTGCTCAGAGGTGATGGCACGCAGCTGGGTGCTGCTCAGGCTCGACAGATTGGCGGTGCTCAGACCCGCAATGCCATTGCTGGACAGTGCCGCGATATCGCTTGCCGAGAAGGTGGCGAGGTCACTGGCATCGAGCGCCGCAACCTGCGCGGACGAGAGGGCGGCGACCTGCGCGGGCGTAAAGGCCTCGACCTGGGCCAGCGACAGTTGGCCGATAACCGCCGTCGTGAGGCCCGCGATCGCACCGGACGAAAGGGCGGCGATCTGGGTCGTGGAGAGCACCGCCAGCTTGTCCGTACCAAGCGCCGCGACCTGCAGGCTGTTCAGGGCATTGATCTGATCCGTGGTGAGCGCCTCAACCTGGCCAGAGGTCAGCGCCTTCGCCTGATAATAGGTGAAGTTTGCCACCTGTTCCGGCTTCAGCGCGGCAAGCTGCTCGTGATCCAGGCCCGCGACCTGCTGCGTGGTCAGGCCCGCGATAGCGCTGGCGCTGATGGCTGCAAGGTCATCGGTCGACAAGGTCCCGATGGCCGCGGTGCTCAGCGCGCCGATCTGGGCCTCTGTCAGCGCGGCAATCTGGTCCGTCGTGAAGGCATCGACCTGAGCCGCCGACAGATTTGCCACCTGCGATGTCGTCATGGCCGACAAGGTCGCCGGCTTGACGGCGGCAATCTGCGTCGATGACAAGGCGGCAACCGCTGTCGGATGCAGAGCCGAAATCTGATCGGTCGACAGAGCGGCAATCTGCGCCGTGGTGAAAGAGGACACCTGGCTTGCCGTCAACCCTTCCAACTGCAGCGTGCCAAGACCGGCAACCTGTGCGGTGGAAAGTGCGGCGAGCTGTTCGGCCGTCATTGCGGCAATCTGCACAGCGGGTACGCCGGCCATTGCGCTGGCGGAAAGAGCGGCGATGTCTTCGGTCGAGAGAGCCGTCCAGGCGTCGGAACTCAGTGCGCTGAGTTGTGTCGACGTCAGCGACGCAAGCTGCCCCGATGTCATCGCATCCACCTGCGTCGCATCCAGCGCGCCGACCTGGGCGGTGGTGAGACCTGCCACCGCCGCCGTCTTGATGGCCGCGACCTGTTCGAGGCTGAAGCCTGCCACGCCACTGACAGACAGAGCGGCAATCTGCGAGCTTGAGAGGACGGCAACCTGGCTGGTGGACAGTGCCGAAACCTGCGCCGCCGGCAAGGCGCTCATCTGGTCGGTCGTCAGGCCTGCGACCTGGGCTGTCGTCAGCGCCGCAAGCTGCGTTTGGTTGAGCGAACCGAACACGGACGCTGGCAGTCCGGCAAGAGCGGACGGGCTGAGCGCGGCAAGCGAATCGGCAGAAAACTGCTGAATGTTTGCGGTCGTGAGGGCTCCCAGCTGGGTCGACGTGAGGGCGCCAAGCTGAGCCGTCGAGAGCGTGTCAATCTGGTCCGCCGTCAGCGCCTTGATCTGGGTTGATGTCAGGCCGGCCACCGCCTTGGTGGAGAGTGCACCGATCTGTTCATCGGAAAGGGCGGCAAAACTGGTGGCCGAAAGCGAACCCGCCTGTGCGGAGGTCAAAGCGGCAACCTGGCTGGTTGACAGCTGGGCGATCTGGGCGGCGGTCAGCGCGGCGATCTGGCTCGTTGTCATTCCGGCAACCTGCGCCGTGGTGAGTGAACCGATCTTATCGAGCGAGAGCGCAGCGATGGTGTCGGTCGACAGGCCGGCGATCGCAGAGACGCTGAGCGAGGTGAGGTCGCTAGTCGACAGGCTATCGAGACTGTCGGATGGCATTGCGCCCAGCTGCGTTGAGGTCAGGGCGCCGAGTTGCGCGGCCGTCATGCTGCTCAGCTGATCCGCGGACAGCGCTGCAATCTGCGATGTCGTCATGGCCGCAATCGAGGCGGTCGTCAGGGCGCGAATCTGGTCGATGGAGAGAGCTGCGATGCTGTCCGTGGTCAGAGCGGCCACCTGAGCCGTCCCGAGGCTGCTCACCTGCGTCGCGGTCATGGACTCGATCTGACTAGGCGCCAGGGAGGCGATCTGGGATGACTTGAGTGACGCGACCTGCGCCGTAGTCAAAGCTTCAACCTGTTCCGCGGACAATACGGAGAGCTGGTCCGTCGACATGCCCGCCAGAGCCGCGGGCGTGATCGCAGCCAGTTCCTCCAATGTGAACAGACTCAGGCTTTCGCCGTCCAGCGCGCCAAGCTGCGTGCTGCTCATCGCCGCGATCTGCGTCTTGCTCAGCGATTCGACTTGCGCCTCGCTCAGGCCACTCAGCTGGCTCGTGGTGAGCCCGGCGGCGCCCTTGGCACTCAGGGCCGCGATCTGGCCAGTGGACATGGACGCGACCTGGTCCACCGTCAGCGCACCGACCTGGGTCGCCGTAAGAGCAGCCACCTGTTCGGTGGAGAAGGCATTGATCTGATCGGTCGACAATACCGCCATCTGCGCCGTCTTCAGCGCAGCGATCTGTGATGTCGTCAGGGCGCTCAGCTGTTCGACACCGAGGGCCGCAAAGGCGCTGGTGGACAGGGCCGCGATGGCTGCCGTGCTCAAGGCAGCCACACTGCTGGTTGACAGCTGCGCTACGGCATCGGTCGAAAGCTGCGGTGTCTGCTTGGAGGTGAGACCGGCAATCTGGGTCGTGGAAAGCGATGCGATGGTTTCCGCCGTCATGGCCGACAACTGCGCCGTCGTCAGGCCTGCAACGGCAGCTGCCGTCAAGCCGGACACCTGGCTTGTCGTCAAGAGACCGATCATCTCCGTGGAGAAGGCCGCAACCTGGCTTGCCGTCAGAGCCTTCAATTGCTGGCTGGATAGCACCTCGACCTGCAGCGATGACAGCGCGGACACCTGGTTTGCCCGCAAGGCAGCGATTTGCGTGGATGTGAGTGCCGCGACCTGTTCCGTGCTCATTGCGGCAACGCTGTCGGTCGACAGGGAAGACAGCACGCTCGTTCCGATGGCGGCAATCTCGCCGGTCGTGAAGGTCGCAAGGCCAGCAGTGCCGATCGCCTCGATCTGCCGGGCGCTCATCACCTTGATCTGGCTGCTGACCAACGCGTCGATCTGCAGGCTGTCGAGCGCCGAGATCTGTGCGACGGTCAGGCTAACAATGGCCTTCGTACTCAGCGAAGAGACCTGATCTTCCGAAAGCACCTCAATCTTGGTTGAGCCCAAGGCGGCCACCTGAGTGCCACTCAGCACGCTCACCTGGGCGGTCGTCAGGGCTTGCAACTGCTCGGTGGTCAGCGCCCCGACCTGATCGGCCTTCAGGCCCGGGATCTGGCTGGTCTTCAGGCTTGCGATCTGGCTGGTCGTCAGCGCCGCAATCTGACTGGTCGTCAACCCCGAAAGGGATGCCGAGTTGAGCGACGCGATTTCGCTGGTGGTGAATGTCGCGAGCCCGTCGGCGCTGATTGCGGCCAGCTGGGTCGCACTGAAGGCACCGACCTGCGTGGCCGTCAGCGCTTCGACCTGCGACGTTGACAGCGCTGCAATCTGCGCCGTCTTCAGACCGGCGACCGTGGTCCGCTCCAGGGCTGCGATCTGGGCCGTCCCCAACGCGGCGACAGCCTCGGCGGAAACCGCCCCCAGCTGTCCGGCACTCAGGACCCGCATCTGCGAGGTCGCCATCGCACTCAGCTGTGTCGTGCTCAAGGCTGCCATCTGGCGCGTCGAAAGCGCGACAACCTGCTTGGTCGACAGGGATGTGATCTGTTCGGTGGTCAGCGCGGCAATGGCCGCAGTCGACAATCCGGCAAGCGCAGAAGTGCTGAGCGAGGTCATCGTCGACGCGGACAGAGCGGTAATCTTGTCCGAGGTAATTGCACTACCCTGGCTTGCTGTCATGGCCGCCACCTGCGACGCCGAGAGCGCGCCCAGCTGTTCCTGCGACAGCGCCGCGACTTGCGCCGTCGTCATGCCGGGAATGGCTTTCACGTTGATGGCGCGAACCTGATCCGTGCTCAGCGCCGCGATGGACGTCGTCGACAGTCCGGCAAGTTGAGCGGAGGTAATGGAGGTGACCTGCGTGGTCGAAAAACCCGCCAGCTGCGTCGCCGACAATGCGGAGAGCTGCGTGGCCTTCAGGGCGGCAATCTGGGCGGGCTTCAGCGCAGCCAATTGTGCGGAGGACAACGAAGCGAAGGCTGTTGTCGAAAGACCGGAGATTGCAGCGGTGCTGATGGCGGCGACATCGGATGTCGAAAAGGTAGCCAGCCCCGCAGACGTGAAGGCCGCCACCTGTCGCGCGTTGAGCCCGGCGATCTGCGCGGACGTCAGCGCCTCCGCCTGGGCCGTGCTGAGGGATGCAAGCTGCGCCGTGGTGAGCGCCGCCACCTGACTGTTTGTCAGGCTGGCAAATTTGTCGGCCGAGATGGCGGCAATCTGGTCCAGGGTCAAACCGACTGTACCCTTGGTCGAAAGCGCCGCCAGCTGTGTGGTCGTCATGACGCTCACATTTTCAGCCTGGATCGCAGCAACCTGTGCTGCGGACAGCTCCTTCAACTGCGTCGTCTTGAGTGCGGCGATGTCTTCGCTGGTCCACGATGCAATCGTCGTGGGAGACAGCTGCCTGATCTGTGCTGCAGTAAGGGATCCAACAATTGACGTCATGAAGATGTTCTCTTGCCTAGCCTGTCCAACCGAACGGCGCGCCGGTTGAGCACCTTAAAAAAACGACGAGCACGTAGAGGGCCCAGCCGCAGACTAGAAGTTGCTGCTGGAGTGAAGCTGACCTTAAAGAAGCTTTCGAACAGTGACGTGCAGAAAGGCCGCGCGATATTCAGGCGTCCGACAGGATCTCGTCGGCCTCGTCGCGATCCATTCGGAAGATCCGGGCGCCGATCTCGAAGGAAAACCCCTGGCGGGCAAAGGCGGAAAGCTCCTTTGCCTTCTGCTTTTCGTCCACGTCCGCCCGACGAAACGGGCCGAAAGCGCGGCGGCGGGCATAGATCACCGCCGCCTTCAGGTCATCGGTCTCCTGCACCGCCTCGGTTGCGATTTCGCGGTCTATGCCCTTCTGCACCAGTGTCCGGGCAATCGCCTTGCGGGATTTGCCGGCGCGGGCAGAAGACCGGGTGCGGATTTCGGCATAGGCCACATCATCCAATGCGCTGAGCGTGCGGCCGAAGGCGACGGCGGCATCCGCCAGTGCCCTGACCTGTTCTTCGGTGATCGCCTCGAATTTCTGCTGTGCCTTGCGGCTCACCGCGTCGGCAAGCTCCCGCTCCGTCATCATGCGGCGCGACAGCCGGTAGGCGGCAGAATTCTTTGCCCAGGCAAACATGCGCGCGGTCGGTGCTTCCGGCGCGGAGGAAGGGGTGTCGTCATCAAACATCACGGCCTGCTTTAAGCCGAAATTCCGTTGCGCACCAGAGACCGTGTCTTTCGCGCGCTTTCAAGGGGCACGCAGCCTCACGCGGCAAGCACGCTTTCGATCCGGTCCATGCCGCCGACGATCGGAGCAAAGTCCTGCCAGACTGCCTTGGCACCCGCCTGCCAGGTCTCGATCGCTTCCGGCTGCAGCACCTTGCCGCCCTTGGCAGCGGCCGCTTGCATGGAACGGGTCTCGTCGGCAACGATCAACTCGTTGAAATAAAGCGCACCATCGGCCGCCGCTTTTGCGAGAACCGCCTGCTCCGCAGCACCAAGCCCTTTCCAGAAGGAGGCCGCGAAATAGACGACGCCAGCGGCGCGGATATGTGCCGTTTCCGTCAGATACGGCACCACCTCGTAGAGCTTGAACCCGGCATAGGCGGATTTCGTCAGGTCCATGGCATCCGCCACGCCCGTCGACAGCGCATTGTAGGTTTCGGTGATCGGAATGCCGATGGGAGCAGCACCATAGGCGCTCCAGAGTTTTGTGTGCAACGGGCTCTGGATGACGCGGATGCGTTTGCCATTTAACTGCTGCGGGCGGGTAACCGGCTCCTTCGTGAGGAGGTGCCGGGCGCCGTAATCGATGAACCCGCAGGCGACAAAATTCTGGTCGGCGAGCTTCTGCTTCAGGTCCGCGCCCACCGGGCCGGAGACGACGCGACGCAGGTGGCCGGCGTCCTTGAACAGGAAGGGCAGATCCAAAAGCTGCAGCTCAGGCACCCAGCCGGAGAGCGCCGAGACCGTCGAAAGGCTCGCCTGCACGGAACCGAGGCGGCTTGCTTCCGCCACCTCCTTTTCCCCGCCAAGCGCTGCATTGGTGACGACGTTAAAACGAAAACGCCCGGGCAGTTTTGCTTCGACGGTTTCGGCGATCCGCCGCCAAATTTGGGTTTCCGGTTTGTCTTCGGACAAGAGCGAGGCAACCGTGATCATCGTCGTTTTGGCAAGCGCCGGCCGGACAAGAGCGGGCGCCGAGAGGGCAGCGGCGGCAGTGGCAATAAAGGTGCGGCGGGACAGCATGGGGCACTCCTAGACAATCAAGATGAGGACACACAGGATGAAGAGCGCGACGAGAAGCGCCGCGAGATAGGGCAGGACGGCCCGAAAGAGATCTGCCGCCGGCACGCGGGTAACGCCGGACACGACATAGATCAGCATGCCGAGCGGCGGCGTGAGGCCGTGGATCATCAGGTTGACCACAAGCACCACGCCGAAATGCACCGGGTCGATACCGGCTGCGACGGCAACCGGCAGCAGGATCGGCCCGATCAGCAGGATCGCCGCGCCAATATCCAGAAAAAGCCCGACGACCAGCAGCACCAGATTGCAGCTGAGGAGAACAAGCCAGGGACTGCTGCCGAGTGCGTGGACGAGGCCGGCAATCTGCCCGCCGACATCATCCACCGCCAGAAGGAAGGCGAAGGGACCCGCGGAGCCGATCAGCAATCCGATAGCGCCCGCCTCCACCGCCGACTGGCGAAAGGCGTCGACAAGCGGTTGCCGACCGCAGCGTGCCCAGACGGCAAGGCCGAGCGCATAAAAAGCCGCCAGCGCCGCCGCCTCCGTCGGCGTGGCAACCCCGAAGCGGATACCGACGACGACAATGACACCAAGGCCAAAGGCCGGCAGGGCGGCTGCCGCCGCGCGCAGGCGCTCGCCAGCCGTCGCCGGCCGTCCCTCGCCCTTGGTCCGGACGCTGAGATGAATAGCGATGGCAAGGCACACGGCCATCAGAGCGCCGGCCAAGAAGCCACCGGTCAACAGCGCGCCGACCGAAAGATTGGTGGCCGCTGCCAGCAGCAGGAAGGCGATCGAGGGCGGTATCACATTGTCGAGCACCGAGGTCGCGGCAATGATCGCGCCGGCCTGGGCCGGCGTATAACTATTCTTCACCAGTTGCGGCTGGAAGGTCGAGGCGCCGAAGGCGGCATTGGCCACCGATGAACCGGAGGCGCCGGAAAAAATGACGCTGGTGAGAAGCACCGTCTGGGCAAGGCCCGCCCGCCGGTGCCCGACCATGGCCGCGGCAAACCCGACGAGCCATGTCGCCGCGCCGGAGACGGTCAAAAGCGACCCGACCAGCAGAAAGAAAGGGATCGCCAACAGCAGGAATTTCGACATGCCGTTGACCGCCGTCGAGACCAGCGCCGGCTCCGGCAGGCTGCTGCCAAAGGCACCGGCAAGGGAGGCCGAGGCCAGGAAAGCATGGGCAAGCGGTGCCGAGACGAGAAGACCAGCGCCGGCGAGCAGGCCCAGCACAGCGCTCGGCGGCCAGGAGGAGGAGAAATCGACAAGCGGGGTGGCCAGATAGGCCCCTCCCCCCAAGAGCAGCGACAGAAGAAGAGAAGGCAGCCGACCCTCGCTGAGCCGCGACAGGACAAGGATGGCGAGCAGAAGCCCGCCGCCCAGCGCAACGACGGAAAAACGGAACCATTCCGGCAGACCAAGCGCAGGCGACGTGCCCCCCACCAGGCCAATGACCTGCCAGCCACCAAGGAGCAAGGTCAGGCCCGCGACAATGGTGAACACGTCAGCCAGCACCAGCGCCCCGTGCCGGAAGGGCGGCGGCAGGAACCGCAAGCCGAGGTCAAACCGCATCGACAACGGGCCGTTGAGCGCCAGCGGCGCCGCGATCGAGATCAGCGCCAGATGCAGCCAGATGCCAAGCTCTTCCGCGCCGATGAAGCCGCTATGGAAGACATAGCGCAGGGTGACGTTGACGAGCACTAGCAAGAGCAGGACGCAGAGGATCAGGGCGGCGATACCCCCCAAAAACCTCTCCAGCCCTGCCAGCAGTCGCTTCGTCATGGGGGAGACGTCCTTATGCCGGCCACCAGGCGTGGAAATGGTGCACCGGCCCGCGGCCTTGGCCGACGCCAAGCGCACGCCCGGCCTCCAGTGCGGCATGCACATAGGCCTTCGCCACCCGGCAGGCCTCGTCGAGCGGCAGCCCCCTCGCCAGGCCGGCGGTGACCGCCGCAGCCAGCGTGCATCCGGTGCCGTGATCATTGCGGGTCTCGATGCGGGGGGCGGCGAGCGGGATGATGACCTCGTCCGTCACCAGATAATCGATGCTCTCCGCCGTGCGTCCATGCCCGCCCTTGATCAGCACTGCCTTGGCGCCGAAACCAAGGATTGCCTGCGCCTGTGCGATCATCTGTTCGCGGCTTTCGGCGACCGGACGCCGGGTCAGAAGAGCTGCTTCCGGCAGATTGGGTGTCACGATGGTCGCGAGCGGCAGAAGACGTGCGATCAGTGTCTCGATCGCCTTCTCCTGCAGCAACCGATCGCCGGAGGTCGCCACCATCACCGGATCGACCACGACCGGGCCTTGAAAGCCGGCAAGACCATCGGCAATCACGTGGATCGTCTCGCTGCGCGACACCATGCCGATCTTGACGGCATTCACCGCAAGATCGGCAAACACGGCCTGCATCTGGGCGGCGATCATGCCGGGGGAAATATCCTCAACGGCGGTGACGCCGCGGGTATTCTGCGCGGTAATGGCGGTCAGCACGCTCGCACCAAAGGCACCGAGCGCGGAAAAGCTCTTGAGATCCGCCTGGATGCCGGCACCGCCGCCGCTGTCGGACCCGGCAATGGTGAGGGCAATCGCAGTCATGGGCGTCTCTCCTTCAGGCATTGGTCGATTGTGGTGCGAAAGGCGCGGATGGCGCCGGCCGGATCCTCGGCGCGAAACAAAGACGAGATCGCCGCGACCCCATCCGCCCCCGCGGCGATCACATCCGGAATACGGGTCAGCGTGATGCCGGCAATGGCGCCGACCGGCAGCACGGGATTGAGGGCGCGGATCTCGTCGCGGAGCGCCCTCAACCCCTCAAGACCAACCGGCGGATCGGGGTTCACCTTCGACAGGGTTTCAAACACCCCGCCAATGCAAGCATAGTCACACGGCGCGCGACCTGCCCTTGCCGCATCGGCGCTGGTCTTGACCGTCAGCCCGATGATGGCATTCGGTCCCAGCAGGCGTCGCGCGGTCTCTGCATCCATGTCGTCGGCGCCAAGATGCACGCCGTCGGCGCCGCTCGCGAGCGCCACGTCCACCCGATCGTTGATGACGAAGGGAACGCGGGTTCCCGCCAGCACGTCCCGAATGGCCGTGGCGCGGTCGATCATCGTGCGGGTGGAGGCGGTCTTGTCACGATACTGAATCAGCGTGGCGCCAGCCTTTGCCGCCAGAAGCGCAAGCTCATGCAGCGGTGCGAGATCCAGAAGCGAAGCATCGACAATGGCGTTCAGCCGGTCATCAAGCGGTTTCATGATCGATCCTTGCATATTTCGAGAGGTCTTCGCCGTCGAGTTCGGCCAGCGCATCGAGAAAGGCGGGTTCGAAGGAACCCGGCCCCCGCGCCTCCACCGCCGCATGTTCGGCGGCCACACCGGTGGTGGCGAGTGCGGCTACGGCCGCCTTCAGCGCGTTCTTCTCGACCGCCAGGAAAGCGGCGATGACCCCGCCGGACAGGCAGCCGGTGCCCGTCACTTTCGCCATCAGGGGATGGCCGTTGTGGACGACCACATGCACCGGGCCATCCTGCAGATGATCGACCGGGCCGGTTTCGATCCTGAGGCTTGCCTGCGTGTCGCCGATCAGCGCCATCTCCGCCCTGTTGCCACGCACGACTGTCGGACCGAGCGCGATCAGTTCACGCGCGAAAGCCAACCGCCCCGGCGAATAATCGCAATGCACGGGATCGAGAATCCAGGGCTTTCCTGCGGCATTCGCCACCTCGACCGCCAGCCGGATGACCTTGCGGCGTTCCTGGTCCAGCGTGCCGAGATTGATCGTCAGCGCATCGGCCTTGGCCACGAAATCGGCAATCTCCTCCAACGATGAGGTCATGGAGGGAATGGCACCGACGGCCGTGATGCCGTCAGCGGTGAATTTCTGCACCACGGTGTTCATCAGCGCATGCACTCGGGGCCGTCTTTCCCGCACCCGCTGCAGCAGATCACCCGCATCGGCGGCGCTTGCTCGTTCGATGATCTCGTTCATTTCAACTCCACGGCCAGGTCATCGACCTTCGGTGCCTCGGGGATCAGCTTCGCTTCGGCCATGAACTGACCGAACCGCTCGTAGCGGCCCCGGTCCAAGGCTGCCGGACGCTTGGCAAAACGCGGCAGGGTGTCGAAGAAGGCCGTCTTGTTCAGCTCGTCATTCAGGTTGGGATAGGCCTTGATGAACAGCTCCCAGCCCTGCTGCGGATGGTTGGTGATGAAGATCGCCGCCTTTTCCACCGCGTCCAGGAAGCGCGGCAGGCGCTTGTCACCGGTAAGATCGGTGCGGGTCACGTAGATCAGCTCGTCATAAGCAGGCACCCCGTGCTCCTCAGGATAGAAGGCCTTTCCGATATGACCCTCGAGGCGCATCTGGGTGAGTTCGAAATTGCGGAAACCGCCAACCGTCGCATCCACCTGTCCACCGATCAGCGACGGGGAAAGCGAGAAATTGACATTCACCAGGTCGATCTTGTCGGCCGCCACACCTTCGGAGGCCAGCATGCGCTGCAGCATGACGGTTTCGAAACCGGTGACGGAGAAGCCGATTTTCTTTCCGGCCAGATCCTTCAGGCTCTTGATCGGACCATCCGCCAGCACGGTGACCGTGTTGAGCGGCGTTTCCACCAACGTGCCAAACCGCTTGAGCGGTACGCCCGCGGCATGATCGAGATAGAGGTTCGGCTGGTAGTGAATGCCGATATCGGCCTGGCCGGTGGAGACCAGCCGCGGAACGGCAGAAGGGTCGGCCGGCGGGATGAGCTCCACCGCAAGCCCCTCATCCTTGAAATAACCGAGCTCTTTCGCCACCACCATCGGCGCGTGGTCGGGATTGACGAACCATTCGAGGAGGACGGAAAGCTTGTCCTCCGCCTTTGCGGCAAGCGGCACAAGGCTGGTGATCAGGGCAAGGGTCGTGGCGGCGAGAAACCGTTTCATGAGGGCAATATCCTTCGAGACAGGGGAACGGATCGGAATGACTGCACCTCTTCACGCGCCCAGGGGGCAAGACCGGCGGTCAGCCGATCGACGAGAAGGCGCAGGAGAACGGAAAACAGCGCCAGCACCAGCATGGCGGCAAACAGCTGGTCGGCCTGCATGCGGGCATTGGCCTGGATCATGATAAAACCGAGCCCACCGGCGGCCCCCACCCATTCGCCCACAACCGCACCGAGGGGTGCGAGCGGCGCGGCGACCCGAAGGCCGGAAACCAGCGACGGCAAAGCGAGCGGCAGGCGGATGCGGGTGAGGATCTGCCAGTGGCTTGCTTGCGTCAGCGAGGCGGCATCAAGAATGTCGCGATCGGTCCGGTTCAGGCCATCGGCAAAGGCGGAGGCAACGGGGAAGAAGATGATGATCACCGTCATCACCACCTTGGACGCGAGGCCAAAGCCGAACCACAACACCAGAACCGGCGCCAGCACAAAGACCGGCAGCGCCTGCAGCACCAGCACGACCGGCCAGACGAACTGGCCAAACCTTGGCAGGGCGGCAACAAAAAGAGCCGTGAGAAAACCGAGTAGGCTGCCGACGACCAGCCCGGCCACGACTTCCGTGGCCGTGATGAGCATATGATGCGCCAGGAACGCCGGCTGGCGCAGGAAGACCTGCGCGACGGCGAGCGGCGACGGCAACAGGTAGCGCGGCGGTTCAACGAGAACCACCACCGCCTGCCAAAACATGATCAGACCGGCCAGAGCCAGGGCCGCTTGCGGCATTCGCATGGCGTCAACCGACGCTCATCGAAGGTAGCGTCAGGATGACCAGACTGCCCGAGGCAGCAACAAGAACGATGTGCATAATGATCTCCAAACCTTTCAGTGCGGAGATCCAGGCAAAGCGGAGAAGAGAAAGTGCGCGAAGGCGATCACGAAGGCTGTTGCGCGTTTCCGTTCCTACGCCGGCATGACCCGGATCAGGTTCAAGGGTCCGGCTCACCGCCATCTCAGCATCGTCACGATGCCCCCCTCGGAATGGCGTGAACTTCGTGCAAAGCGGGACAGATGTCAACGCCTGTGGTTAATTCCGCGAGAATGGACCGGGAACATTGCCGGGCGCCGGTTGCCGGTCTAGAACGGCGCATGGCCTTCAGGTTCGTTCACACTGCCGATCTTCACCTCGATTCGCCGCTCCGGTCGCTGTCGCTGCGCAATGCCGATCTGGCTGGCCTGATCGGGGATGCCACACGCCAGGCGCTGGTCCGGATCGTTGATCTGTGCCTGGAGGAACAGGTCGATGCGCTGGTCATCGCCGGCGACCTTTACGACGGCGAACAGACCTCGATGAAGACCGCCCGTTTTCTGGCAAGCCAGATGCAGCGGCTTTCCGAGGCGGGGATCGCCGTATTCAAGATCCGCGGCAATCACGACGCGCTGTCAAAGATCACCCAGGAATTGGTGCTGCCGCCATCGGTGAAGATCTTTTCCGGTCGCGCCGAGGCGGTGGAACTCGTGCGCGGCGGGCTGAATATCGCCATCCACGGGTTGAGTTTTGCCAAACCGCAGGCGCCGGAAAGCCTGTTGCCCAAGTTCAAGGCGCCGGTGGCCGGTGCCGTCAACATCGGCATCATGCACACCAGCCTTGCCGGTGCGCCGGGCCACGATGCCTATGCGCCCTGCGCGGTTGCCGACCTGCACGCCTCCGGCTTCGATTACTGGGCGCTTGGCCATATTCACCAGCGCACGCACCATGCCGGCGAAAAAACTGTCATCATGCCCGGCATGCCGCAGGGGCGCGACATAAACGAAGCCGGCGAAAAGACCGTCTCCCTGGTGACGATCGGCGATGACGGTTCGGTACGGGTGGAGGAGAGGTTGACCAGCCTTGCCCAGTTCGCCCGCGTGACCGTGGATATCTCCGAGGCGTCCGACTGGCGAGGATTGGTGGACCGGATCGGCGCCGCGCTGGAGACCGAACGGGAGCGGACCCGCTCGGATCATCTGGTGGCGCGGTTGCGGCTGACCGGGGCCAGCACACTCGCCTTTGCCATCCGCCGGGATTTCGACCTCTTGCAAGCGGAGGCCGAACAGCGGGCAGAACGCGCCGGCCAGGCCTGGATCGAAAAGCTGGAACTGGACCTGTCGGCTGCACCCAGATCCGCCCGCAATGCCACGACCGTGGACCCGGTGCAGGAACTCAGCGCGCTGATGCGCGAGGATGTCACCGCGTCTGAGGCCTTTCGCCAGGAGGTGCGCGACATGGTGCAGGGCCTGCTTGACGATCTGCCGCCGGAAAGCCGCCGTTTTGCCGGCCAGGACGAGGCGGCGCTCGATGCCTTCGTGGACGAGATCATCCGTGACGGCAGCGAAGACCTGATGGCACGGCTTTCCGCCGCCACGGACGAGACCTCCTGATGCGGCTCAGACGGCTCGATCTCACCCGCTATGGCAAGTTCACCGATCACGCGATCGATTTCGGTCCAGAGGTGGCAGGCAGTCCCGACCTGCATATCGTCTACGGGCTGAACGAGGCCGGAAAATCCACAGCCTTTTCCGCCTATCTCGACCTCTTGTTCGGCATCCCGGAACGCAGCGCCTACAATTTCCTGCATGCCTACAATGCGATGCAGATCGGTGGCGTGCTGGAGTTCGGCGGTGAAACGCATGAACTCGTACGCCTGAAACAGCGCGCCAATGCACTGCTCGACGGACGCGGCCAGCCGGTCAACGAGGCGCTGCTGGCCTCTGCTCTCGGCGGGCTTTCGCGCGGCAGCTACCGCACCATGTTTTCGCTGGACGAACATTCTTTGCGCGACGGCGGCGAGGCGATCGTCGAGAGCAAGGGAGATCTCGGCGAACTTCTGTTTTCCGCCAGCGCCGGCCTGGCCGATGTCAGCACAGTGCTGACCGCTGCATCCGAGGAAGCCCAGCGTTTCCACCGCAAACGCGCCCGCAACACGCAGCTTGCCGAGTTGAAACAACAGCTGGCAGCACTGAAGGCCGAACGCGATACAATCGACACCTTCGCAGCCACCTATGCATCGCTGGTCGCAACCGAAGCCCAGGCGCAAAAGGCCTATGAGGAGGCACTGTCTGAAGGTGCACGGGCGAAAGGGAGGTTTGCCCGTATCGACGCGCAGTTGCGGGCACTGCCGCTTCTGAAAGATCTCGAACGGCTGTCTGGCGAACTACTCGCATTGCAGGATCTGCCGCGCCCGCCACGGGAATGGAGTGCGCAGCTTGACGCGTTGATGCGCGACGAAACGCGGCTTTCCACCCAGATGGCCGGTCTTGTCCAGACAGCCGAACGGCTGGACGGCGAGATTGCCGGCATTGTCGTTGACGAACGCCTGCTTTCCGCATCCACCGAGATCGAGGCGCTGGAAGAAGGCCGCGCCCGTTTCCGCACGGCCGAAAACGACCTGCCGAAACGACGTCTGGCGCTTGCCGAGCAGGAAGCAGCGCTTTCCGAAGCACTGAAAGCGCTCGGCCAGCCGGGCCATACGGACCCATACGCACTGATCCTGCCGGCGGCACTGACCGCACGGCTGCGCGATCTCATCGAGGCCCGCTCCGGCATTCTCACCCGGCTGCGAACGGCCGAACGCGAGGACGAGCGGGCGCAGCAGGCCCTGGCGGCCTGCAAGGACACCACACTCGGCGAAGAGGAGACCGAACCGAACGTCCAGGCGCTGCGCCGGCTGGAAACGCTGCTGGCACGACTGCAGAAAGGCGAGCGCCAGGCGCTGCTGGCCATGGAACAGCGCGCCGAGACCCAGCAGGCGGAGCAGGTGGCCCGCGCGCTGGACACGCTGCGGCCCTGGATGGGCAGCGTTGAGGAACTGGAGCGGCTGGAATGCGCCGATGCGCGACAGATCGAGCGCTGGAGGACGCAGGCCGATGACCTGGAACGTCGCCTCTCGCGGCACAAGGAGCGCCAGCGCGACATCGAGACACGGCTGGCGGAAATTGCTGCCCGGTTGCGGATGATCGAACAGCAGGGAGAGCCCATTGATGACGGCGCTGCCGCCGAAGCCCGGGCGCTGCGCGAAGCGGCATGGCAGGCGCATGTGGCGACCCTCAATGGGGATACCGCTCAAAAATTCGAGGAGACATTACGCGTCGATGACCGGATCGGCGAGGCTCGCCTGTCACGGGCCAGCGATCTGGCCGAGCTTCGGCAATTGCAGCAGGACCAAGGCCTGCAGACAGCCCTTTTGGCACGCGAATCAGAACTTGCGAAGGCGGCCGAAGCGGAACTGGCGACGCTTGGCCGTTCGATCGGCTCGGCCATTCCTTTTGCGACCGATGAACAGCCGGATATATATCGTCTGCTATCGGGGCTGGAAAACTGGTCCGCTCGGCGTATGCAGTGTCTATCGCTGGCTGTGGAACTGGATGGCCGTCGGCAGCGGCGCGCGGCACTGGCTGAAGAGCTGGCAAGCGAGCGGCGGGAGCTGGAACTGGCGCTCGCCGATCTCGGCTGGACGCTCGGCGGCGGCTCCGATCTTAACCGATTGATCCAGTCGGCCTCCGACCGGCTTTCGGACGCGCTCGATCAGCGGGCACGGCGAGAAGCCCATGAGGGGCGGCTTGCCGACCTGACGCGTGAAAGCAAGGCGCGCGAGAGAGACCTGTCCGAAGCCCGCAAAGCGGATGGGCTCTGGCAGGAGGCCTGGACGGAGGCGCTTTCCGCCACCTGGTTTGCCGAAGAGCGGGAGCCTTCGCCGGTTCGCGCCATTCTCGATGCCCTCTCCGGCCTACGTGCCATCTTGCGCGAGCGCGACCAGATGGCCCAGCGCATCGGCCTGATGGAACGCGACATGGAGCGATTTGCGGCCGATGTGGAGCGGGTCTCGACCCTGACAGGACTTTCCGCCAACGCCTCGCCGCTCGATCTTGCCGAGCAGATGACGCGCCTCAAGGCACGAGCCGAACGCGACCTGCTTCAGAAAGAGGCCAAGGAGGCGGAACGCACCGCCCTTCATCAGGAGATCGCGGGTCTAAAAGGCCGCATCGCCGAACATGCGGCGCGCCGGCAGGAGATGACGCGTTTCTTTGACGTCGAAACGCTGGCCGAGGTCAGCCAGCGTATGGAACAGGCCGCAGAACGCGACCGGCAGGAGCAGAGGACACGGGAACTGGCCGCCCAGTTGCTGGCAAGCGTGCCGGGAGACGACCTCGAGACAATCAAGGCGGAGCTTCGCCAACTCGATCCGGAACAGATGGCCGGTGAGGCTGCAGAACTGAAGGCGCGCATCGAGGATCTCGACCAGCGCAGCCGCCAGCTGTTCGCCGATCTCACCCGCGCCAAAGACCGGCTGGCCGCGGTGGGTGGCGATGATGCGGTGGCACGCCTGGAGGCGAAACGCACGACGATCCTGATGGAGATCGAGGATCTGGCTGTCCGTCATCTGAGGCTGAGAGCCGGCACGCTGGCAGCCGAACGGGCACTCTCCATCTACCGGGAAAAACATCGCAGTTCGATGATGCAGCGCGCATCCGAAGCATTTTCGCAGATCACCCGCGGCGACTATTCCGGCCTCGCCGCCCTGCCGGACCGGGACAAGGAAATCCTGATCGGCGTGGCGAAGGATGGCGCATCAAAGCTTTCGGATGCCATGTCGACGGGCACGCGTTACCAGCTCTACCTGGCGCTCCGACTGGCGGGCTACGAGGAATTCGCCGCCGTGCGCCCGGCGGTCCCCTTCGTCGCCGACGACATCATGGAGACCTTCGACGAGTTGCGCTCGGAAGAAGTGTTCCGCCTGTTCGGTGAGATGGCGAAGCTCGGCCAGGTGATCTATCTCACCCATCACCGGCATCTCTGCGACATCGCGAGACAGGTGGTGCCGGGCGTGAAGATCCACAACCTGTGACGGCTGATGCTTGTTTGCTGATCAAAAGTCCCAAGGGTTGACGAGAACAAGGCCGCAACCCTGAAAATCGCCTACGTTACGGGTGGCAAGCCGTCCGCCATGCAATTGAGCAATCGCTGCGATCTTCCATCGGGGGCGGTCATTGTCCGACCGTGCCGTGCGGCTTCGCCCATGAGTGCGCCATAGGCGAGAGCTGCCTCTTCCGTAAAGGCAAAAATGCGATCGGCGAAACGCCGGCGCCAATCGCTGAGGCTTTGCTCCAACCGATCGGCGCGCTGATCGGGGCGAATCTTGCTAATGCCCTAAGCGATCTAACCAATAACGACGGAAGACAGAGCTATTTCTGCGTCGTGCAGAAGGAGCCACGCCATGACGGCTTCCGAGGGAGCTTTCTTCAGTGTTTCTGAAATGACATTCGTCTCCAGAAAGATCAAAGATCGATCCCTGCGTGACGGCTGCGTTCGCTACGAATGATCTCGTCCAGATCGATATCAACGCCAGCTTGGCTGGTTAGCCGAGCATAGAAGACAGCCGCCGGCTCGCGACCGGCCTCTCGTATTTCGTAGGATTCCAGCGCCCGCTCAACGATGTCGGCGATTGACCGGTTCTCGCGGCGCGCCAACCGATAGGCCAGGTCTCGTGCTTTGGCACTGCGGACTGAAAGTTGTGGTTCGGCCATCGGGCTGCTCCTTCTGACCTCATAATACAAAAACTTCGTAAGCCATCAAGCTGGCAATAGCCGGCAAGCCTGCTGATCAGGCCACAGCTTCCCTCCGTACGGATGCAGCACGCCTTGCAAGCTCGCCTTCTGCATGTGCCATCATCAGCGGGCCGACGCCCTTGATGTCGTCATCGCGCAAGGTTTCGGAGAGGTAATAGGCGGGCGTGCCATCGCGATAATTGCCATCGAAACCGCCGAGACCTGCCACACAGCAGATTTTTTGCAGCACGGTGCGGCCGGATCGATCCGGCCCCATGGCATGCTGGGCAAGGCTTGCCGCCGCCTCCGCACCAATCCGCCCCGCTTGCCCCCGCAATGCCGAGCCGCGCGGCTTTCAGGAAGGCATAGGCGAACATGGCCGTGGCGGAGCTTTCGGCATAATTGCCCGGAAGCGCCGGCTGATCGATCACCTGCAGCCAGCGGCCATCCGTGGTGCGCAGGCCGGCAAGGACCGTCAGCAGCCTGGAAAGCCGCGCCGTCAGATCGTCGCGTCCCGGCCCCGCCGGCAGTGCCTCCACCATATCGACCATGGCCATGGCAAGCCAGCCGATCGAGCGGCCCCAATGGGCGGGCGACAGGCCGGTTTTCGGATCCGCCCAGGCCTGCAGCCGCGCCTCGTCATAGCCGTGGCGATAGAGCCCGCTCGGCGCATCGAAGGTCAGGTTCAGCGCGGTCAGAATTTCGGTAAGCGCCTGTTCGCCAAGCTGCGGTTTTCCGGCAAGGGCGCCATATTCCAGTTTGAACGGCAGGGCCATATACAGCCCATCGAGCCAGACCTGGTGCGGGTAACGCAGCTTGTGCCAATGCGGACCCGCATCGACGCGCGGATGCGTCTGCAGCTGTTTGGCCAGCAGATCGGCGGCCTTGCGATAGCGGACGTCGCCGGTCCTGCCGACCAGGTAAACGAGCGCCCGCCCCGGCAGGACATTGTCGATATTATATTCGGTGATCGTATAGCCGGCGAGTTCGCCCTGTGCATCCACCTGCCCGTCGACCAGCCGCTTCAGATGTCGATACCAGCGTTCCTCTCCGGTTGCCTCATGGAGCGCAATGAGGCCGCGATAGAGGCAGCCATCCTCGTAACACCAGCTTCCGCCCTTGTAATGGCTGTAGTCCCGCGCATAGGCGTCGAAATAATCGGTGATGCTCATCGTCGTCATACAGCAATACTCTGTGTGGCATGGGGAAGGTGAATGCCGGTGCGGCGCAGAAAGCTGGCGTTCTCCGCAATGATCCCGGCATGGCGCATCGGTTCGAAACCGCAGGCCATGTCCGGCACATCCGGCTCAGCATCCGGATCGAAGCTGATCCGGTAGTTTTCGATGGTGATCCCGGTGATCGGCGCTTCCGGAAGCCCGTAGAAGGCAGCGGCTGCCACCACGACATTCTCTGCCACGACGTTGCGGATGGTGATGCCGGAAATCTGCGGTGTTGCATCCGTGACCGGCAGCGGCTGGCGCGACTGCACATAATCGGAACGGCCATCGGCATCACATAAATAGAAGCTATTGATCACGAGCGGCGTCGCGACCCGGTCCATCCGGCACGCTTCCAGCAGGATGCGTTCCACACGTCCGCCACGGCCACGGCGGGTTTTGACGCGCAGCCCCCGATCCGTCTCACACAACTCGCAACGGCGCACCGTCACGTCGCGCACGCATCCGCTCATCTCGCTGCCGATGACGACGCCACCATGGCCGCGCTCCATCCGGCAGTTTTCCACCGTGATGCGCTCGCAGGGCTGGTCGAGCCCGCCCTTCGGATCACGTTTACCGGCCTTGATCGCGATGCAGTCGTCACCCACCGAAAAATGGATCCCGGCGAGGTGAACGTCGCGGCTGCATTCCGGGTTCAGCCCATCCGTGTTCGGAGACAACGGATCGTTCTGGATCGTCAGCCCAGCGGCGAGCACGTTGCTGCAGAAGACCGGGTGAATGGTCCAGGAGGGCGAGTTTCGGACCGTCAGGCCTGTCAGGGAAAGGGTGTCGCTATGCGAAAGAAACAGCGTACGCGGGCGCCGGGCGCCATTGCGGGTCTCCTTCGGCCATGTCCACCAGTCGCCGCGGTCTCCGCCGCCGTCGATCGTGCCGGCACCGGTGATGGCGAGGTTGCGGCAGTCGAGTGCCGTGAGCAGGCTGGCAAAACAGGGCTCTGCCACGCCTTCCCAGGTACCCAGCACCCGGCCGTCCTCATGGCGCGCCGGCAGGATCTTATAATGCGAGCGGTCGGCATGCCCGGCCAGCACGGCGCCTTCCTCCAACAGCAGAACCATGTCGCTCTTCAGGAAGATCGGCCCGCTGCGGAAGACCCCGCCTGGAATCCTGACTGTCCCATGCGGCGGCAATTGGTCGATCGCGGCCTGGATGGCGGCGGCGTTGTCGTCCACCTCGGGCGAGGCCCCGCAGTCCGTGATATCGATCAGCCGGCTTTCGGTCTTCGTCGAGAAAACGAGTCGATCACCACCCATGTCGAGCACATACCGTGTCTGCGGCTGAAGCCCGTGCAGGGTCGTGACGACGCTGTCTGCTTCGCCCTCAGCAACGAGGCCGCCATCCTGTGTCTGAAGCGTCCAACCGATCGCTTCTTTCAACGAAAAACAGTGCTGATCCGCATCGAAGCTGACGCTGGCGGTACGGGTCGTCGCGGCCAGGAGCGCGAGGGTGGGCATTCCAAACTTCCTTGTCATGGGTAAGGACGGCAGCCCCCGGCGTGACCCCGGGAGCCGCCAGGTTCGTCAGAACTTCTTCAAAACGTCGTTCACGCCATCGATGATCTGCTCGGCAGCTTCCTTGGAATCGAGCTGCTCATAGGCGTATTCCTCCAGCGTATCGAGGAAGACCGCGCGGATCTCCGGATGCTCGTTGAGCGGCGACACTGTCGGGCCCGTGGCCTTCATGATGATGTCGTGTGCCGCCACGATCTGCGGTTCGATCTTGCCGGCATCGGTCAGCATCTTGGCCGCGATCTTGCTCGCCGGCAGGCCGCGCGAGGTGCCAAGTGCGGTGATGCCTTCCGGTTCGTTCAGCAGGCAATTGATGATCTGGGCTGCCGCTTCCGGGTTCTTCGAGCGCTTGGAGATAGAGAACACCATGGACGGCTTGCGGTAGACGCCTTCCGTCTTCGCATCGGCATTTTTCAGGATGCCGACCGGCTGCAGAACCTGGCCCTTCAGCGGATCGGCATATTTCGAGAAGGTCGAATCCCACTCATAAGAGCCGGAGATGCGGCCATCCGCCCATTTCGGGCTTTCGAAGAGGTTGAGGTTGCCCTCCGCCGCATTGTCCTTCTGCGACACGACGACGCCTTCGGTGACCATCTTGCCGTAGAAATCGATCGCCTTGGCAAGTTCCTCCTGCGTCCAGGCCACCTTCTTCGTCGCCGGATCGACCAGATCCTTGCCGGTGTTCTGCGTCGCGTAGAGCGAGATCAGCAGCACCGCCGTCTCCTTGACGGCGTTCATCGGATAGGCGTCAGGACCCACCTTCGTCTTCAACTGTTTGGCGGCGGCAAACAGCTCGTCCCAGGTTTTGGGAACGGGAACGCCGGCCTTGTCCAGCGCCGTCTTGTTGAACATGAAGACGCGGCCCGTGGTGGAGACCGAAAGCCCGTTCAGCTTGCCGTTCATCGAACCGGCCGCCAGTTCCTCCGGTGCCCACTGGCTGAGATCGATGATCTTGCTGTACTTGCTCAGGTCGGCAAAACCGTCGCCCTTGATCGAGAAGAGCGGCAGCCACGGCCAGTTGATCTGCATGATGTCGGCCTCGGTGCCGCCGGCGATCTGGGTCGTCACCTTTTCCAGGTGGCCGTCCCAGCCGGTGAATTCGGCCGCCACCGTGTGGCCGTGTTTGTCGCCGCAGGCCTTCAGCGCCGCTTGCGTTGCCTTGTGGCGGCTGTCACCACCCCACCAGGACATGCGCAGATCGGCGGCGCCCGCCGTTTGTGCAAGACTGGTGGCGGCCAGCGCCGTCGCCAGGAAAAGTTTCGTCAAAGTCATGTCATTCCTCCCGAACATGCTTAGTGGATATCGGCCAGGGAGACGTTCTCCCCGGTTTTGCGGTCGAAGAGATGCGCCGTCTCCTGGCTGGGGGCCAGGCGGACGAGATCCCCGTTGATCTTGCTGCGGTCGTAATGCGTGGCAGACACCACCACGATCATCTGCTGCCCCTCGACATTGACGTAGAGGTAGACCTCGTGGCCCATGAACTCGACATGCGACACGCGCCCGGCGAGCGCATTGGTCTCATCCGCACCGACCAGCGAAAAATGCTGCGGACGCACGCCGAAGGTCAGCGCCGAAGCGATCTTCGGGCTCATCCGGTTCAGCATCGCCGGCTCCAGCGTCAGGCTTTGCGAGCCGATCGACAGCGTGCCGCCGGACAGATCCGCATCGACCAGGTTCATTTCCGGGCTGCCGATGAAACCGGCGACAAAGGCATTGGCCGGCCGGTTGTAGAGCGTCACCGGATCGGCCACCTGCATGATACGGCCTTCCTTCATCACGCAGATCCGGTCGCCCATGGTCATGGCTTCCGTCTGGTCATGGGTGACGTAGACGACGGTCGACTGCAGACCGTCGGCCTTCAGCTGCTTGTGCAGGTCGGTGATGCGCACGCGCATCGAGGCGCGCAGCTTGGCATCGAGGTTCGACAACGGCTCGTCGAACAGGAAGACCTGCGGTTTTTTGATCAGCGCGCGGCCGACGGCGACGCGCTGTGCCTGTCCACCCGAAAGCTGTTTCGGCAGGCGCTCCAGATAGTCGCCGATCTCCAGGATATCGGAGACATCGCGTGTCGCCTGCTCGATTTCTTCCGCGGGACGACGCTTGAGGCGAAGTCCGAAGGAAAGGTTCTTGCGCACCTTCATATGCGGATAAAGCGCATAGTTCTGGAACACCATGGCGATGCCGCGTTCGCCCGGTGCCTTGTCGTTGACGAGGCTGTCGCCGATGCGGATCTCGCCGCCGGTGACGCGTTCCAGCCCGGCGATCATGCGCAATGTCGTGGATTTGGCACAGCCGGACGGGCCGACGAGGACCATGAACTCGCCATCGGCCACGTCCAGGTTGATCCCGTGCACGGCTTTGAAGCCGCCATAGTCTTTTTCGAGGTTTCTGAGCTGCAGACGAGCCATGACTTATCCTTTCACGCCACCGGCGGAGATGCCTTCGATGAAGTATTTCTGGGCCAGGAAGAACACGATCAGCGCCGGCATGATGGTGAGCACCGACATGGCGAGGATGCGGTTCCACTCGAAGGCTTCGGTGGTATCGATCGAGAGTTTGAGCGCCAGCGACACGGGGAACTTGTCGACCGACGAGATGTAGATGAGCGGTCCGAGGAAGTCGTTCATGGTCCACATGAACTGGAAGAGGCAGACCGAGATGAGCGCCGGAATGAGCAGCGGCACGACGATGAAGATCAGCACCTGCCAGGTATTGGCCCCATCGACGCGGGCCGCCTCCTCCATGTCGCGCGGGATGGCGCGCAGGAACTGCACCAGCATGAAAACGAAGAAGGCATCGCCGGCAAAGGCCGAGGGAACCCACAGTGGCAGGAACGTATCCAGCCAACCGAGATCGCGAAACAGCAGATATTGCGGAATGCGGGTGACGACATTCGGCAGAAGCAGGGTGGCGATCAGCGAGGCAAACAGGATCTTCTTGCCCGGAAAATCGAAGCGGGCAAAACCATAGGCAACCGCCGTGCAGGAAATCGCGGTGCCGATGATCTTTGGCACAACGATCAGGAAGGTGTTCCAGAAGAAGTGACCGAAGGTGTAGGGCGTCGAGGTCTTCCAGCCGTTGACGTAGCCGGAGGTCGTCGGCTCCTGCGGGATGAAACCGGCGCCGGCGAAGATTTCCGAATTCGGCTTGAACGAGGCGCCGACCAGCCAGATCAGCGGATAAAGCATCAGGAGACCGACGAGCGTCAGCACGCCATAGCGGAAGATCGCGCTGAAGAGGTGACGGCGGCGCTGGGCTTTGAGGATGCGCTCAGCCTCCTGGTCGACGGCGAGAGCGGGGGAAAGAACGTGATCGGCCATGGGATTAGCTCCTCTTGTCGCCGGCGTAATAGACCCAGTGGCGCGAAGACCAGAAGGCAATGACGGTGAGCACCATGATGATGACGAAGAGGACCCAGGCAATCGCCGAGGCGTAACCCATGTCGAAGCGCTTGAAGGCCTCTTCGTAGATGTAGAGCGGCAGGAGATAGGTGGATTTCAGAGGTCCGCCCTGGGTGATGATGTAGGGGCCGTTGAACTCCTGGAAGGCCTGGACCATCTGCATGATCAGGTTGAAGAAGATGACCGGCGTGATCAACGGCATGGTGATGTGCCAGAAGGTGGCAAACTTGCCGGCGCCATCGATCGAGGCCGCCTCGTAGAGCGACTTGTCGATGCTCTGCAGCGCTGCCAGGAAGATCACCATGGCCGAACCGAACTGCCACAGGCGCAGGAGCGTGATGGTGAACAGCGCATTCGTCGGATCGCCGAACCAGTTGACCGGTTCGAAGCCGATGGCCGCCAGCGCCATGTTGACGATGCCGACATCGGCAAAGAGATAACGCCACATGACCGCGATCGCGATCGAGCCGCCGAGGATCGACGGCACGTAGAAGGCCGTGCGGAAGAAGTTGATGAACTTCAACTTGTAGTTCAGGATGACGGCGATGAAGAGCGCAAAAGCGAGCTTCAGCGGCACGGTCGTGAACACATAGACCAGCGTGACCCACAGCGACTTGCGGAAGGTGCGGTCGCCGGTGAACAGCTTCCAGTAATTGTCGAGGCCGGTGAAGACCGGGGCGCTCATCAGGTTGTAGTCGGTGAAGCTCAGGTAAAAGGACGCGGCGAACGGCAGCGCCGTGAAGACCATGAGCCCGATGATATAGGGCGACAGATAGACGAGCCCGAGGAAGCGGTTGTCTCCGCTCATGCGGCAACTCCCTTCCACAGTTGATCATGCGATGCACGCGACAAGAGGACACCGGGTTTCTGGATGTCATACATATTTGAGGCGGTGGCCGCGTTGCGAGGATACGAGTGGCACGCCGGCGCCACGGATGGCACTGTGCGTGCGGCTCGTGCAAATCGGGTCGCAGCAGCCGAATTCAGGATTTCAAATTTCTGCATCTTGGTATCGCGGCAAAGCGAATGGGCGGGCACGTTCATGCCGCGCCTCCTCCCAGCTTTGCCTTGCTCCTCCCATTGAACAGGCGATGGAGCTGGTGTTTTCCATCGTTGCCGGCTACTATCTTCCGCAGCCGCCCAGAAGAGAATAGAGGCTTCCGGACAAAAAGATGGATAAAAACGAACAAGGCCCATTGGCCGCCATTCCGGTTCAGGCGCTCAATCTCACCCTGACCCGTTCCACCATCAAGATGCTGCATTCGCCGAGTTGGCGGATCGACAAGACCAACTCGGTGCACGATCTTGTCATATGTCTTACAGGGTCCGCCGAATATGAGATCGCCGGAGAACAGCTGACGGTGGAGCCGGGATATGCCATGCTGATCGAAGCAGGCACCCGGTTCGTCGGTCGCGCCACCTCGAGCGACCTCTACACGGGGTTCGCGCAGCATTTCACGCTGGACGTTTTCGGCCGCGTCGACCTCATCTCGCAGATGGAATTACGGCGTGCGGTGCGCCTGCCCCGCTGGGACATGCTGCAGCAGATGGCGCGGCATTACCGGGAAAGCGTGCCGCTCTCTTCCACCACGCTCGCCCAGCACCACCTCTTCATGGTTTTCCTCATCGAATATATCGAGGCGGCTTTTCTCGGCTGGCGACAGCAGCAGGAGGCAAGCGTCGACAATCCGGATGCGCTGTCGCTAGCCGTGATGGTGGCGGCGAGCCGGATCGCGGCCGATCCGCTGGATGATGAGATCGTGCCGAAGGTGCTCGGCTCCGTGCCCTACAACCAGGATTATTTCCGGCGCGTGTTTCGCCGCCAGGTGGGCCTGACGCCGACGAAATACCAGGAGTTCAAGCGCATGGAGCGGGCGATGGGGCTGCTTGCCGGCGGGCGCTCGGTCAAGCAGACCGCCGCCGTCGTCGGCTATAGCGACAGCTACTATTTCTCGCGCATGTTCAAGCACTACATCGGGGTGAGCCCGGCGGGTTATAAGGCCGCCGAAAAACGGCATCGCGACGGCCAGTTTCCGCGTGGCGAAGAGGATGGGCTGGTGGTCTATCCCATCCTGTCGCGCAAGCGCGATGCAGAGGATGATGCCGCCTGAGCGGGCGGCTCCTCAGGGGCCTTCACAGATCACTGCGCGACCGGTGGACACCTCTCCGACCTCTGCACCATAGGCGCGGAACCCGCGCTCATCCAGACTGAGGATACGGTAGCATGGATTGCCACCGGTCCAGAGCGGATCGGGCGCGTCGAGATCGGTGATGAACCGGTGGGCGCAGGCCTGACCGGAACTGAAGGCGATGCCTTCGGCGCTCGTGCCGGCGAGCGGCACATGAATATGGCCAAAGACGATATGGCGGACACCGCCGGCATGTGCGGCCAGCCGCTGCATCAGCCGTCCTTCGTCATGCATGCCGATCTTCTCAAAATGCGCGATGCCACACTCCATAGGCGGGTGATGGATGAAGACGGTCACCGGCTGTTCACCGGCACCTGCCAGCGCGCTGTCGAGCCAGACCATCCGGTCCTCGCCATAATGGCCGCCGATGACGCCCGGCTGATGGCTGTCGAGAAACAGCAGGCGCCCGAAAGACGTATCGAGATGCGACTGGATGAACCCGCTCTGGTCCACGGGATGATCGGGAAACGCCGCCCGGAAATTCCCCCGGTCGTCGTGATTGCCGAGCAGCAGGCGCATCTCGAAGGGGACGGGCGCCAGGATATCCTGCAGCAGCGCATAGGCTTCCGGATCGCCGAAATTGCAGAGATCGCCGGTCATCACGCCGAGATCCGCGTCGGCATGTTTTTCGACGATATCGGCAATGGCGGCGCGCAGCTGGCGCTCGGGATCGACGCCGTTGACGATGATACCGGAGGGCATCAGGTGCGTGTCGGTGATCTGGATGATTTTCATGGGGGTCACTCTTTTCGTCCAATAAGGATTGCGGGGCCACGAGGGCCCCGCAACACCACGCCTGGCAAGGCTAGGCTTCACTTCATTAGGGCGTTGGTCTGTTCGACGATCTGCTTCAGACCGGCTTCCGGCGAAACTTCGCCACGCATGACGGTGCCGATGATGTCGCGCTGGGTGCGCCAGATGCGAACCGAGTCACCACCCGGATAACCGGCCCAGGGAAGCGAACGGTCTGCCTGCAGCGACGCAGTCTTCACATTCGGATGCTCGAGGTAGTAGGGCTCGAGATAGTTCGGGCCGGTTGCGAGCTTGTTGGTCGGCAGGTAACCGGTGATACGAACGATGGTGTTCTGCGCTTCCGGACCGGTGATCCACTTCAGATACTTCCAGGCAGCATCCTGCTTGGCCTTGTCCTGCGTCAGGATGACAGCGGAATTGCCGCCGGTCGGAACGCCGCCGTTTTCCTTGTCTTCCAGCGGGAAGGTTGCCGTCTTCAGCGGGAAGCGGTTGCCGACGAGGCCTTCGATGGTCTGCACATGGGCCGGCGTCGAGAAGATGAAGCCGGTGAGGCCGGCGCCGAACTGCTGGCGCGACTGGTCCCAATCGAGAAGGTTCTGGCCGCCTTCGGTGACGAACTGGCGGGTCAGCTTCAGCGCGTTGAGGCCGATCTCGTTGTTGAAGGCAACGGTCTTGGTGGCTTCGTCCACCAGCTTGCCGCCCTGCTGGAAGATCAGCGCCTGCCACAGCCAGTCATCCGGCCAGCCGTTGATGTCGTAACCCATGCCGGCGATCTTCGGATCAAGGGCGTGGATCTTCTTGGCAAGCTCGATGAGACCGGCAAAGGTCTTCGGCATGTTGTCCGGGTCACCGCCAGCCTTCTTCACCAGATCAGCATTGATATACATGATCGGCGAGGAGGCATTGACCGGCAGGCCGTACTGCTTGCCATCGATCTGGCCGAGTGCGGCCATTTTCGGCGAGTAGTTCTTGTCGAGGAAGGCCTTGCCGCCTTCAGCCTCGATGAAGGGCGTCAGATCGGTGATCTGCTTGCGCGGTGCCAGCGTGTGCACCAGCTCAGCCGTCAGGTTGTAGCCGGAGAAGTAGACATCCGGAAGATTGCCCGTGACAGCGGCGCGCAGCACCTGCTGCTGGCCTTCGTTGTAACCAGCGGCGGGCGCCAGGAAGCTGATCTTGATACCCGGGTTGTTCTTCATGAATTCATCGGCCAGCGGCTGATGGAATTTGGTGAAGCCCGGCAGATTGTAGAGCACGTTCAGCGTGATGTCTTCCGCCAGAACGGGCTTTGCGATGCCTGCGAAGGCAAGAGAGGCCATCAGGCCGCTCATCAGGGTGCGTCGGTTCAGTTTCATGGTAAATCTCCAGGGGTCTTAGGAGGGGGTGGACGAAAGCTTCACTTCACACCGGTCATGGTGATACCGGCGATGAAGTGACGACGGGCGAGAAGGAAACAGACGAGCATGGGCGCGGTAATGATCGCGGCACCGGCCATCAGTGCACCGTAATTCGCGCCGGATTCGACATCCGAGAAGAACAGCATGCCAAGCGGCGGCGGCGCGAGGTTGATGTCGGTGACCACGATCATCGGCCAATACAGGTCGTTCCAGTGGGCAACGACGGAGAAGACCGAAAAGGCGGCAAGCGAGGGCAAGGAGCCGCGCAGCACCAGACCCCAGCAGATCTCCATCTCTGAAAACCCATCCATACGCGCTGCCTCGATGATTTCGTCGGGATAGCTGCGGAAGGACTGGTGGAAGAGGAAGATGGCAAAGACCGAGAGAAAGAACGGCGCCATCATCGCAAAATAGCTGTTCAGCAGTTCGAGCTTCGCAAGCCCGACGAAAAGCGGGAGCGCCAGCGCCTGGATCGGCACGCACAGCGCCGCTATGACGAGCGTCAGCAAAAGCTTGCGGCCCGGGAACTTCAGCTTCGCCAGCGCATAGGCTGCCGGCACGGCCGTCAGCACCTGCACGATCAGGATGCCGAGACAGACGATCACGCCGTTCAGCATGAAACGGGCCATCGGCACCTGATTTGCGGCACGTGCGTAGTTTTCGCCGGCGTCGAAGACCTTCGGGATCGGCCAGAGCGACACGTCGAAGATTTCCGCAGGAGACCGGATCGAGGTCAGGAACATCCAGTAGAAGGGCAGCAACACCACGAAGGCACCGCTGGCCAGGATGATGTTCGGCAGGAGAGCGCGAAGTCTGGCCATCAGTAGTGCACCTTCCGGTCAAGATGAACGGTCTGCCCGATCGACAGGATCAGGATGATGACGAGGAAGATCAGCGTGAGGGCCGCGGCATAACCGGTGTTCGAATATTCGAAACCTTCGAGGTAGAGGTCGAACAGCAGGGTTTCCGAGCCGAACCGGCCCTTGGTCAGCACGGCCACCGTCTCGAACACCTTAAAGGCAGAGATGGAGGTGGTGACGACGACAAAGAGCGTCGTCGGGCCCAGCATCGGCCAGGTCACGGTCAGGAAGCGGTCGATCGGGCTCTTCGCACCATCAAGGCGCGCAGCCTCATAAAGGTCCTTCGGGATCGCGGTCAGACCGGCGAGGAAGAGCACCATGTTGAAACCCAGTACCTGCCACACGCCGATCATCGCCATTGTGGGGATCAAGAGGACCGGATTGGACAGGAAGGAAACCGGCTCGAAGCCGAACCACTTGATGGCCGCGTTCACCGGACCGATCGAGGGATGCAGCAGGAACTGCCAGACCGTTGCCATCGCCACCAGCGTGGCGGTGACCGGCAGGAAATAGGCCGCTTCCCAGAAGGCGCGGCTGCGCTTGCGGTTGTAGACGAGAAGCGCCACGCCCAGCGCCAGGAACACGCCGAGCGGAATGACGATGACCGCATAGATCACCGTGTTTTTCAGCGAGCGGAGGAAAACCGCATCGCTGAAGGCATGAGTGAAGTTATCAAACCCGATGAAACGCGTGGAAAGCGCGCCCAGCTGATAATCGGTGACGGAGAAGACCGCCAGGACCAGGATCGGAATGATGTAGATCGCGGCCAGAAGCAGGCAGGCGGGTGCGACGAACAGAAACGCCCGCCACATCATCCGGCGCTCGGTGGTGGAGCGACGTGTGCGCGTGACGTCAGCAGGGACGTCCATATCCAAGGCGACCGTCATGCCGCTGCCCTCTCTGTCAGCGATGTGGCGATTCGCGCCTCGTCGGCGCCGAAGAGATGCGCCCGGCCAGCGGCAAAGGAAATGTGGATGATACCATCGGCATCGGCGGCAAGCTGTTCACCCGCCGAAAGCCTGAGCGTCAGGTGCTGCGTCTCGTCCGCCAGAAGATGACCGTGCACGAACCGGTCAGCTCCGTGCATCTCCGTGCGGAAGACGCGCAACGGCAGGCCTTCACTGGTGATCGTCAGATCTTCGGCACGCAGGCCAAGCGTGGCGGGACCGGCATGCCGGACAGGAGCGGCGATCGGAAGGTCCTGGCCGAACAGGCGCACGACGCCTTCGGCACCGATTTCGACCGGCAGAAGATTGATTGACGGCGTGCCGATGAAACGGGCCACCGTCAGCGTCGCCGGTTGGCCATAAAGCTCGTCCGGGGTGCCCAGCTGTTCGATCCGGCCTTCGCTCATCAGCGCGATGCGGTCCGACATCGTCATCGCCTCGACCTGATCATGCGTCACGTAGATGAAGGTGGCGCCGAGGCGCCGATGCAGGGCTGCCAGCTCATCACGCATATGGGCGCGCAGCTTGGCATCGAGATTGGACAACGGCTCGTCCATCAGGAAGGCAGCGGGCGAGCGCACGAGCGCCCGGGCAAGCGCCACGCGCTGGCGCTGGCCGCCGGAAAGCTGAGCCGGCTTGCGATCCAGAAGATGCGCGATCTGCAGCGTTTCCGCCGCCTGCATCACGCTCGCCTCGATCTCCTGCAGGGCGTTCGCCGATGACATCATCCGGCCAATCAGCGGCATCCGGGCACCGAGCGACAACCGGCGCATGCGCAGCGGCGTGGCAATGTTCTGGCGAACGCTCATATGCGGATAAAGCGCGTAAGACTGGAAGACCATCGCAAGATTGCGATCGCTGGGATCCGTCTCCGTCACATCCGTGCCGCCGATCGATACTTGCCCGCGGTCGGGACGTTCCAGACCGGCGATGATGCGCAGAAGCGTCGACTTGCCGCAGCCGGACATGCCGACGAGAGACAGAAACTCACCCGGGCGCACAGAGAGATCGATGGTCTTCAGCACGTCATCCGCGCCGAAGCCTTTGCCGATACCGGTGAGATCGAGAGATTGTGGCGTCATGCGGCACTCCTTTACTGGAACGCCTCATGGGACCCGCCCGTGACAGACAGACGACGGTTTCGAGAAACTTCGATGACAACCACAGCGCTTCGAGGTCAGCGCGCGGGCCGATTTCCCGCCCGGCGCAACCCAAGCCGGATCTGCTTCTCAAGCTCGATCACGGCGAAGAAAACGACGCCGGCCGCAAGGATCAGCAGACCATCCGCCAGAGGCACCGCCCGTGTGCCGAAAATGCCCTGCAACGGCGGCAAATAGGTAACGGCAAACTGCGCCGCCGTCACCACCGTGATGACGATCCAGACGACCTGGGTGCCGCGAATGGCCGCGAAAGTGAGCGAGGTTGTATGGATATTGCGAATGAAAAACAGCTGCGCAATTTCCAGAACCACGATCGTGTTCATCGCCATGGTCTGCGCCAGTTCCAGTGGATACCCCTGATCGAGGGCGTAACGCAGAATGCCGAAGACGGCGGCGAGAAACAGGGCGCCGACCAGAAGCACATGCCAGACCAGCGCGCCCGTCAGCAGCGGCGCATCCCTTGGGCGCGGCGGCCGGCTCATCGTTTCAGCCTCGGTCGGCTCGAATGCGAGGGCAAGACCAAGCGTGATCGCCGTAATCAGGTTGATCCACAGGATCTGGACCGCCGTGACGGGAAGCGCGAGGCCGGCGAGCAGTGCCAGAACCACAACGAAGGCCTCGCCCGCATTGGTCGGCAATGTCCAGCTGATCACTTTCTGCAGATTGTCGTAGACGGTGCGCCCTTCGCGCACGGCCGCTGCGATGCTGGCGAAATTGTCGTCCGTCAGCACCAGATCCGCGGCCTCCTTGGCTGCTTCCGAACCTTTCAGGCCCATGGCTATGCCGACATCCGCGCGCTTCAGGGCCGGCGCATCGTTGACGCCGTCTCCGGTCATGGCAACCGTCAAACCTCTGGCCTGCAGCGCCGTGACAAGCCGCAGCTTGTGCTCCGGGCTCGTGCGGGCAAAGATGTCCACGTCCGCCACCTCACTCGCCAGTTGAGCATCATCGAGACGGTCGAGATCGGCACCGGTGAGGACACGATGGGCATTCTCAAGGCCGATCTGCGCCGCGATGGCCGATGCCGTGCCGGCGTGGTCACCGGTGATCATCTTGACGCGGATGCCGGCCGCGCGGCACTCCGCCACCGCGGCGATCGCCTCGGCACGCGGCGGGTCGATGAGACCAACGAGGCCAAGGAAGGTCAGGCCATTGGCGACGACATCGGGATCGAGCGCCCGGCGCAGGCAGCGTTTTTCCGCCAGCGCCAGAACCCGAAGGCCCCGCTTCGCCATTTCCTCCGCCCGGCTGTGCCAGACGAGAGGATCGATGCCCGTGCACATGGTCAACACCTGCTCCGGCGCGCCCTTCACGAAGACCTGTCCGCCGCCCCCAGAGCCGATCAGAACGGCCATGAACCGATGGCGGGAATCGAAGGGGATCGTATCCAGCCGTTCTCCGACCGGTTGCTTGCCGCCGGACGTCTTTCGGGCGAAGGCCAAAAGCGCCCCTTCCATCGGATCGCCTTCGACGCTCCAGTGGCCATCGTGCTGAACGAGCACTGCATCATTACAAAGGGCAGCCGCCGCCCCGAGCAAAGAGAGGTCTCCGGCGGGCTGAATGGAACCCTGCGGCGCATATCCCTCGCCGCCGATCTCGAAGCGACCGGTTGGCGTCTCGGCGGCCACCACCACCATTTCGTTGCGGGTCAGTGTGCCGGTCTTGTCCGTGCAGATGACCGAGACCGAACCGATCGCCTCGATCGCCGGCAGATGGCGGACGATGGCGTTGCGCCCCGCCATCGCCTGAACGCCGATCGCGAGCGTGATGGTCATCACCGCCGGCAGGCCTTCCGGAATGGCGGCCACCGCCACGCCGACAACCACCAGGAACACCTCGTTGAAGTCCCGATGGCCGAGGAAATAGGCATAAACGAGAAGCAGTGCCGACACGAGAAGGATGAGAAAGGACAGCCAGCGGGCAAAATGATCCATCTGCTCGACCAGCGGCGTGGTGAGCTGTTCCACCTTGGCGAGCAGCCCTCCGATGCGGCCGATTTCGGTGGCGCTGCCAGTCGCGGTCACCAGCCCTTTGGCGGTGCCTTGCGTGACCAGCGTTCCGGACCAGAGCATGGAGCGGCGGTCTCCCAGAGCCGCGTCCGGGGCAACCGGATGCACCGTCTTGCCGACGGGAACCGATTCCCCGGTCAGGATCGCCTCTTGGGCCGAAAGCCCGTAGGACTGCAGCAGCCGTAGATCGGCCGGCACCTTGTCACCGGCCTCCAGAAGAACGATGTCGCCGGGCACCAGGTCCGCGCCATCAATCGTCTGGCGCCGTCCCTGCCGCAACACAGCGGCGCGCGGTGCAAGCATGTTGCGAATGGCGGCCAGCGCCGCCTCGGCCTTTCCTTCCTGCAGGAAACCGATGATGGCATTCACGATCACGACGGTCAGGATGACGCCGGTATCCACCCAATGCTGCAACAGCGCCGTCACCAGCGCCGCCCCCAAAAGCACGTAGATCAGCACATTGTGGAATTGCCTGAGGAAGCGCATCACCGGGCTGCGCTTGCCCGGCTCGGGCAGCAGGTTCGGTCCATGAATGGCCTTCCGGCGTGCCGCCTCTTCATGCGTCAGCCCGTCCGCCGTGGCGTCAAGGGCTTCAAGGCAGGCGTCGGGATCAAGACCGTGCGGATGCGCGATTGCCATGGCTTGCTCCTCTTTGCGTGATGGCGGCGATCACTGCAGGCTTCAGCCGCCCCGCCAAAAGGTGCCACCCCGGCAGCGCCCGGTCCATCCCCTTGCAGATCGATTTCATTTCGCCCGGCAAAGGACCTATCGCATTGATCCGCATCAAGGAGGTAGCATGAGGGATGGCGAAGCCGTGCTTCCGTGCTGGTCAAAGGCTGCGCGACATGTCTGGCGCGTCCCATCAGTTGCGGATCGTGAACTGCACGCGGTCTGCCGGAAAGCGGGTGATGGAATACTGGATCGGAAACCCGTCCAGGTCCGTGTTGAGCGCCCGTGTCACGAGCACGATCGCGCCGGGCGTCAGGCCCAGTTCGGCGACATCGTCGGGCTCCGCATGCACGGCGGAGATCTCCGTCACATCGCGCAGATAGTCCGCCACGCCGCAGGCCTGCAACGCCTTGGTGATGGACTGCGTGCGCCGAAACGCCTCTTCGATGCCCTCGAAGCGGTCAGCCGGAAACCAGGAGGTTCCGCGCGAGACGGCGCGGCCATCGGCGCTCCTCAGCGCTTCCAAGCGGCGAACAAGGCTGCCGGGCTCGATCTTCAGCCAACGTGCAACCTCCGAATTGGCCGGCTCGACCTCGGCGGCGAGTAACCGGCCTGTCAGGTCGCGCGCCTGGTCGCCAATGCCCTGCGTAAACCGGGTGCGGCGGCTGATGGGAAACTGGAACTTGTCGCGCCGTTCGATCAGCGTTCCGCGTCCCTGCTCCGCCCGGACGATGCCTTCCTGTGCCAGGGCCGAAAGTGCAGCGCGCACCGTGTGGCGATTGACGCCAAAGATCTCCGCCAGCTGTGTTTCCGGAGGCACCTTGCCGGTCTCGTCATAATCGCCGGCGGCAATGTTCGCACGGATCCTGTCTGCAATCTGCCGCCACATGGCGACGCCCTTCTGCCGCTGCATCATTGCCTGCCCTGTCATACCCTTGTCATCGCCACCGATTAAACATACAGTAAATTGTATGGTTGTCTACATAAATAGACATTAAAGATCGGTGTCGTGATGAACCCTGCAGACCATGCCCCGGCGGCAGACCCCAGAAAACGTGTGATGGACCTTCTTGCGCGCTGCAGCCGTGGCCAATTGGAAGCCGCCTGGGCGCAGGTCGAGCCGAAACCCGCATTCGCCCGCCTGCGCGAACCGGAGACCGGACTGGTGATGGTGCGCGGCCGCATCGGCGGCGGCGGTTCGCCGTTCAACCTCGGTGAGGCAACGGTCAGCCGTGCCACCATTCAGCTGACCGAGGGAACGGTTGGCCACGGGTACCGATTGGGCACCGACAAGACCGCCGCCGAATGGAGCGCCGTCTTCGCCGCGCTCTGGCAGCTTCCTGCCATGCAGGATGTCGTGGAGCGCACGCTGCTTCTGCCGGCGGAAGAACAGCGGGCCGAAGAGGCCGCGCAGCTGGCGCGCGAGACGGCAGCCACCAAGGTCGATTTTTTCACGATGGTCCGCGGAGAAGACTGATGCAGAGCAAGAACCAGAGCCTTGCCGGAGGTTTTCCGGATGCGGTGCTGAACAGCCAGTCGGTTTTTCGCACCCTGATGGACTGCATGGCGCGTCCCGGCACCGTCGGCACCGTTTCGCCGGGCATCGCACCGCCAGCTCCGCTCGGTATTGCCGCTGGTGCGGTGATGCTGACGCTCTGCGACAACGACACGCCCGTCTGGCTGTCACCGGAGCTGACGAAATCCGGCACCACCGCCTGGCTCTCCTTCCACTGCGGTGCGCCGCTGACGCGGGAGAAGACCGAAGCGCGTTTCGCCTTTCTGGAAGCAGGCGCCGCCATGCCGCCCTTCAGCCTGTTTTCGGCCGGCAGCCAGGATTATCCGGACCGCTCCACGACGCTGGTGATCGAGGTGATCTCGCTTGACGGCGGGCCATCCTTGAATCTCACCGGCCCCGGCATCCGCGATATCACGACCATTGGCCCTGTGGGCCTGCCCGATCCCTTCCTGCACCAGTGGATCGGCAACCGGGCACTCTTTCCGCGCGGCATCGATGTCGTTCTCACCGCCGGGCGCGCGCTATTGTGCCTGCCGCGCACCACCAAGATCACCGCAGTGGAGGCCTGAACCATGTATGTCGCCGTCAAGGGCGGGGAAACCGCCATTGCCAATGCCCACCGCCTGCTGGCCGACCGTCGGCGCGGTGACCGCTCGGTGCCGAGCCTCACGATAGAACAGTTGATCCAGCAGCTCGGCCTCGCCGTCGACCGCGTCATGGCGGAAGCCTCGCTCTACGACACATCGCTCGCCGCCCTTGCCGTCAAACAGGCGCGCGGCGACATGATCGAGGCGATCTTCCTGTTGCGCGCCTATCGCACGACCTTGCCGCGTTTCGGCACCTCGCTGCCGATCGAGACCGGCCGGATGCGGGTCGAACGGCGCGTTTCCGCCACCTACAAGGATCTGCCTGGCGGCCAATTGCTTGGCCCGACCTTCGATTACACCCACCGCCTCCTCGACCCCACCCTGCTTGGCGATGACATCGTGGAGCAGCCGGCGAACCGGGAAGACGGTCTTGAGGCGGTCATGCGCGTCTCGGACATCCTTGGCGGTGAAGGCCTGATCGAACCGGATGGCAACATGCCCGATGATCATGTCGCAGGTGACCTGACGCGCGAGCCGATGGAATTTCCAATGCCGCGAGATCTTCGCCTTCAGGCGCTGGCACGCGGCGACGAGGGGTTCCTGCTGGCGCTCGGTTATTCCACACAGCGCGGTTACGGCCGCACGCATCCCTTCGTCGGCGAGATCCGTATGGGCCTTGTCGAGGTGGAATTCGAAGTTCCGGGACTGGATTTTGCCGTGTCACTGGGCGAAATCCGTGTGACGGAATGCCAGATGGTCAACCAGTTCAAGGGGTCGGCCAAGGCCCCGCCGCAGTTTACCCGCGGTTATGGCCTGGTCTTTGGCCAGAGCGAACGCAAGGCCATGTCGATGTCGCTGGTCGACCGGGCATTACGCACGGAAGAATTCGGTGAAGACGTCATCGCCCCGGCGCAGGACGAGGAATTCGTCATCTCCCATTGCGACAATGTGCAGGCGACAGGGTTTGTCGAACATCTGAAACTGCCGCATTACGTCGACTTCCAGGCGGAGCTCGATCTCGTTCGCCGCATGCGCGCCAAACAGGCAGGCCGGGCACAAGGCGAACCGCGGGAGGCAGCGGAATGAACGGTCAGTCCCCGTCGCAATCGCCGTCATTTCCGTCCAACACGCCCGCCCCGTCTCCTGTCGCCTCACGCCGTGAGGCTCCCCTGCTTTTCAGGAGGATGGCAAGGGCGATGGCAAAAAACACGACCAAGCAGACAACCGTCTCGACGCTGACCGATCCCCCCAGCATTTCCATGTCTCGCCTCCCCCAACAGCAGCAGGGCAGAGGGTAAGCCACCATGCAACAGCTCGCCACCTACAATTTTGCCTATCTCGATGAGCAGACCAAACGGATGATCCGCCGGGCGATCCTGAAGGCGATCGCCATTCCCGGCTACCAGGTACCCTTTGCCTCCCGCGAAATGCCGATGCCCTATGGCTGGGGCACCGGCGGCGTGCAGGTGACAGCCGCCATCTTGGGCCCCGACGATGTGCTGAAGGTGATCGACCAGGGCGCCGACGACACGACGAACGCGGTCTCGATCCGCGCCTTTTTCCAGAAGGTGGCAAATGTCGCCGTCACCACGCAGACCGGCGAGGCCACCATCATCCAGACCCGTCACCGCATTCCGGAAACGAAGCTGAAGGAAGGCCAGGTGCTGGTATACCAGGTGCCGATCCCCGAACCCTTGCGGTTCCTCGAACCGCGCGAGACCGAAACCCGCCAGATGCATGCACTGGAGGAATACGGCCTCATGCATGTGAAGCTCTATGAGGACATCGCCCGCCACGGCCGCATCGCCACGACCTATGCCTATCCGGTGAAGGTGGCTGGCCGTTATGTGATGGACCCCTCACCGACGCCGAAATTCGACAATCCGAAAATGCACCAATCGGAAGCGCTGCAGCTGTTCGGCGCCGGCCGCGAAAAGCGGATCTATGCCGTCCCGCCCTTCACCGATGTGGTCAGCCTCGATTTCGAGGACCATCCCTTCGAGATCCAGAGTTTCGACAAGCCCTGTGCGCTCTGCGGCGCACGTCATGTCTATCTCGACGAGGTGATCCTCGATGACCGGGGCGGGCGTATGTTCGTCTGCTCCGATACCGATCACTGCGAAACACGCCGGGCCGAAGGCCATACCGGCGAGATGTCACCCGATCAGAAGGAAGCGGCCGAATGAGCGACACTCCTCTTCTCAAGGTCCGCAGTCTCTCGCGTTTTTATGGAAGCCGCATCGGCTGCAAGGACGTTTCCTTCGATCTTTGGCCGGGTGAAGTGCTGGCGATTGTCGGCGAAAGCGGATCGGGCAAAACGACGCTGCTCAACTGCCTCTCCACCCGACTGATGCCGACAACCGGCAGCGTGGAATACCGCATGCGCGACGGTGACTTCCGCAATCTCTACCAGATGTCGGAGGCAGAGCGCCGCTTCCTGATGCGCACCGACTGGGGTTTTGTCCACCAGAACCCCGCCGATGGCCTGCGCATGACAGTCTCTGCCGGCGCCAATGTCGGCGAGCGGCTGATGGCAGTCGGTGACCGTCATTACGGACGCATCCGCCAGACGGCCAGCGAATGGCTGGAGCGGGTGGAAATCGCCGCCGACCGGATCGACGACCAGCCGCGCGCCTTTTCCGGCGGCATGCGGCAGAGGCTGCAGATCGCCCGCAACCTCGTCACCTCGCCACGTCTCGTCTTCATGGACGAACCGACCGGCGGCCTAGACGTCTCCGTCCAGGCGCGGCTTCTCGATCTGGTGCGCGGACTCGTCAACGATCTCGGCCTTGCGGCGATCGTCGTGACCCATGATCTGGCCGTCGCACGCCTTTTGTCGCACCGGATGATGGTGATGAAGGAAGGCCATGTCATCGAACACGGGCTGACCGATCGGGTGCTGGATGATCCGCGCCAGCCCTATACCCAGCTTCTCGTTTCTTCGATCCTGCAAGTGTGAGGACACGTCCGATGGCAACCCCTCTCGTCATCTCCGACGTCGCCAAGAGCTTCATCATGCATCTGCGCGGCGGCTTGATGCTGCCGGTCGTGTCAAATGTCACCTTCTGCGTCTGCGCCGGCGAATGTGTCGTGCTCGGCGGCCCGTCGGGCGTCGGCAAGAGTTCGATCCTCAAGATGCTCTACGGCAATTATGCCGTCGACGCAGGGCAGATCCTCATCGATCATGACGGACAGATCGTCGATATCGCATCCGCCGATCCGCGGATCGTGCTCGAGGTCCGCCGCAAGAGCCTCGGTTATGTCAGCCAGTTCCTGCGCACCGTCCCGCGCGTCTCTGCGCTGGATGTCGTAGCAGACCCGCTGATGGCCCGCGGCGTGCCACAGGACGAGGCCCGTGAGCGCGCCAGCGGCCTGCTCGCCCAGTTGAACCTGCCGCGCGATCTCTGGCAGCTGCCGCCGGCCACCTTCTCCGGCGGCGAACAGCAGCGCGTCAACATCGCCCGCGGTTTCATCACGGATCACAAGGTGCTGTTGCTGGACGAGCCGACCGCATCGCTCGACGCCACCAATCGTGCGGTGGTGGTGGAGATGATCCGCGCCAAGAAAAAGGCCGGCGTCGCCATGCTCGGCATCTTCCACGACGAGGAAGTCCGTGAGGCGGTGGCCGACCGCATCCTCGACGTCACCCAGTTTTCGCCGCGAAAGGTCGCCGCATGAGCCGCAAGCTTGGTCTTGAACCCTACATTCATCAGAGCGCCCATGTGGTCAACAGCACGCTCGGGATCTACACGGAAGTCTCCGAACGGTGCCGCCTCGACGAGGTGGAGATGGGCGACTATTCCTACATCATGCAGGATGGTGCGGTATGGTGTGCCACCATCGGCAAGTTCGCCAACATCGCAGCCGCCGTGCGCATCAACGCCACCAATCACCCGACCTGGCGCGCGACGCTGCACCACTTCACCTATCGCGCCGCCGATTATTTCGACGGTGCCGAGAACGAGCATGACTTCTTTTCCTGGCGGCGCGACAACCGGGTCACGATCGGCCATGACGTGTGGATCGGCCATGGCTCGACGGTCCTGCCGGGCGTGAGCGTCGGCAATGGGGCCGTCATCGGCGCCGGTGCCGTGGTCTCCAAGGATGTCGCGCCCTATACCATCGTTGGCGGCGTGCCGGCAAAACTGATCCGCGAGCGCTTCTCTGCGCAGACCGCCGAAGCCATGGAACGCCTTGAATGGTGGAACTGGAGCCATCAGCGGCTCTTCGACGCCCTGCAGGATTTCCGCGATCTGGATGCCGAGGCTTTCGTTCAGAAATACGCGGCCTGACCACAATTTACGGCGCCTCGGCCAAATCAGCACCGCGACCGGTCGATCAGACCGCCTGCCGCCGCATCTGCCGTCGCCGCCAGCAACTGGGTGTTTCGCCGGCCAGCCGACGGAAGAGGCGGGAAAAATGCGCCTGGTCTGCCATGCCGCACGACAATGCGATCTGCGCCAGCGAATCGTCGGTCGTGGCCATCATCTCCTTGGCACGGGCAACACGCCGGCTCAGCACATAGGCGTAAGGCGTCTCCTGGAAGCTGTCCCGGAAAGCACGGCTGAAATGGCTGACGCTGAGACGGGCAATCGCTGCAAGATCCTCGGTGCGGATCACCTCATGCAGGTTGTTTTCAACAAAGCGGGTGATCCGGAGTTTCTGCCAGGGCGCAAGTCCCTGGCCGGTCGGCTCGGCTGCCGGCTGTGCGTCACCGCCATGATGCCGCAGCAACCTCTTCGCCTGGACCAGGCAATCCCGCGTCCGGCTGATGTCCTCATCGATGCTCTGCCCGGCTTCGTCCAGAAGCACGCTGAGGGCCGCAGCCAGATCGCGTGCATCAAAACCCGGTTTGCTCGGTCCTGGCGGAAAGGCGATGGAAATCTCTGTCACGGCAGCCCTCGACAAGTGTCTTGCAAGTTGACAAAGGCTAAGAAATCCAGGGGGCAGGAGCCAGTTAATCCCCGCAAAGTTTTGTAAAATCATGGAAGTGGGCGTGGGGTGCCAGCAACGGGCAGATACCCGAAAAAGGCCGTGCCGCCTGAACTTCAGCCGCGCGCGTGGCGGCGCAGGCGGCCAGGGGAATGGCCGAGAAGCTGGACGCAGTGGCGGCTCAGATGCGACTGGTCCGCAAAGCCGCAGGTCGCCGCAATTTCGGCAAGCGGCAGTTCCGTCTGCTCGATCAGCTGTCGGGCCCGTTCCACCCGGCGTGCGATCAGCCAGCGATAGGGTGTCATGCCGGTCGTCTCCCGGAATGCCCGGATCAGATAACCCCGCGACAGGGAGCAGGCATCCGCCAGTTCATCGAGAGAGACATCCCGGTGCAGGTTCGCCTCCAGGAATTCCTTGGCATAGATTTCCAGTCGCTTACTAAGCGGGATCGAGCGGTTGCCGGTGGATGGCACGTCCGCGCCATACCGGTGCAGAAGATGCATGCAGATCGCCATCGACAGTTGATCGATGAAAAGCCCATGGACCTCCTGCGGCCGTTCCATCGCCGGCGCCATCGCCCGCACGAGATTGGACAGAACCGGATCATCGTGAGCGGCATGTTCCACGAGGCCGCCGATCGAGGGCGAACGGACCTCTTCCGCCACTTGGCGAAGCTGCGCGCCAGTCACCTCGAACAACAGGAAATCGAAGGATCCAACCATTTCCGCCCGGTAATCATCCGCGAAGTTCCGCAGGTAGATCGATCCTTCGGCGAAATCGTAATCGCTCATCGATCGGCCGCGATAGATGCGGCGCTTGTGGTGCCGGCTGGCCGAAACTCCGATCAGGAAACCGCGGTCAGAGGCGGGCAAAAGCACCTCCGACACACCATCGGATACAACGGCTTTCCGGTAGAGACGAACGTCGCTGCGGCAAAGCTCCAGATCCTTGGCGAGCGCGTGGGACGTGCAGCCCAAACCATCTCGCGACGCCACTTGGTCACCCATTCGTGCTCTCCAGCTGCGCGCCTCGCGACCGGTTCCCTTGTAAATTCTGGTTTCGGCGGGAACCGCCGCACCACCTCTTGGCGATCGATGTATCCTATTGTTCGCACAGATCCTACCGTGTGGAAAGCCTCGCAGCACGTATTGCGGGCCGGCCATGCCAAACCCGTCACTTCCGAGAGCGAACTGGCTGTGTCAGCCGAGATCGGCGAGGATCAGCCTCGGTTCGAAAAGCCGGGTCGACGGGTCCGGCTCACCTCTTGCCGGTCGGGAGCCCCCCCGCGCGACAACAGGGCCTCGACGGCGGCACGGTTTCACAGGTCCCGGCGGACCGATATCGCCGGGATGTTGACATCCGCGGATATCGACCAGTTCCACGGGCATTGCCAGTCTCGACAGCAGGCGCGGCGCCGCGGCGACCAGGTCTTCTGCGATACCGCTGTCTCCCGTCGGGCCGGTGGCCCAGGTCAATGCGGCGCGTAACTCTTTCAGCAAAGCGGGCCGGCAGCCGGTTTCCTCCACGGGCAGATTGCCGCCAGCGCAAGTCAGGACATGATAGGCATGGTTTCGGCTGCTCTCGTTGAAGGCGCCATCGGCCTTCAGGTGACGCGCCGCATAAGAGCGGATGGTCTCGAGCATCCTGTAACGCGTCTCGTCACCTCTGCGCTCCGCCAGGACGAGAGACTTGGCGACGAGGGACGACAAGGCCTCCATCACGTCGCAATCGCTCAGCCGCTCATGTTGTGCAATGCTGATGGCTGCATCCATGCTGAACACACTGCGGAAGATGGAGACACGCCGGAAGACATCGCGTTCTGCCTCGGTCAGCAGACCATAACTCCAGTCGAGTGTTGCCAGAAGCGTGCGGTGGCGCGGCAACGCCGTCCGGCGCCCGGTAATCAGGGCGGAAAAACGATCCACGAGCAGACGGTCGAGTTCCTGAAGGCTGTAGGCCGAAAGCCGCGTTGCAGCCATCTCGATTGCGAGCGGAATGCCATCCAGACGGCGGCAGATATGGACGATGTGCCGGAAATCGTCCTCCGACTGGCAGAAATCGGCGCGCACGGCGCCGGCCCGCTGCATGAACAGCTGAACGGCCGGCGAAAGACCCGCGTCTTCCGGCATGTCCGAACCTTCGGCCGGCAGGTCGAGTGGCGGAACACGCAGCACCCACTCGCCGCTGGCCCGAAGCGGCTCCCGGCTGGTGGTCAACATGATGAGACGCGGCCAAAGCCCAAGCAGTTCTTCGGCAAAGGCTGCGGCTGCGTCGATCACATGCTCGCAGTTGTCGAGCACGAGCAGCAAGGGCTCGCTTCCGACGGCACTCAAAACGCTGTTTTCCTGCATCTCTGCCGGGATCAGTCCCATCTGCGCCGCAAGCGCCGCGCGGATGCAGCTGGAGTCGGTGATGGACGACAGATTGAGGAACACGGCCCGCATGCTGCGTTCTGCTGAAATGCGGTGGGCTGCCACCAGGGCAATCGTCGTTTTGCCAATCCCCCCGGTTCCGCACAGGCTGACAAGCCGGCAACCATAGGTCAATTCGACACACCGGTCGATCAGATCCTCCCGGCCGATCACACTCGTGACCGGTGCCGGCAAAAGGCTCTGAAGATCGAGTGGGAGGTTTCGCCCTTGCGGCTCGGTGATGGCCGGAGGCACGAGGCGGTATCCGCGACCGCTCTCATTGACGATCAGCCTGTGATCGTCGTCCGATGTCAGGAGCCGGCGCAGGGCCGAAAGATGCACACGCAACGCCGCTTCATCCACGTGCTGGCTTGGCCACACACGCTCCATCAGCTCGTCCTTCGAAACAAGCCGACCCGGCTCCTCGGCAAGCACCAGCAGGATTTCGAGAGCCCGCGCGCCCACCTTCAGCCGCTCGCCATCCTGATACAGCGCCCGCTCCACCGGCGAGAGGGTGAGGCGGTCGGAAAGAGCAATCCTGACGGGCGGAGTCTGTGTCATGAATGGAACCTGCGCACGGCAAACCTGACCTGTTGCAATCGCACGCTAGGACATAGGTGACAGGCATTATAGGAGAATAGTCACTGGACTTGGATAAAATGAACCAAGCCTTCGCCAATGTCGGGTTCTCGTTGCCATTCATTCCCTCACGGGGTGGTCGATGCGGTGTGGGCGGCCTTCGAGCTTGAGTTCGCCGATCCGCGGTACCGTGCGGAATATGACCGTCCCGGCCGTTACCACGCAAAGGCGCAAGGGTTGCAGGCGTAGCACCTTGATCACATCCGCCGCCTGCACGATGACGGGATCGGCGTTGCAGCCGACCTCAAGGCCATAACCTTCCAGGCCCATGACTGCGAACGTGACCGCATGGTGGTTGCATAAAACATGAATACGCTGGTATGATTATCCCAAAGCGTTCCTCCAATAGATCGAGAGGGTTCCGGACCCGCGGGCTTTCCTCGACATCCAGGACCAGCCTGCCGTGACGTACCTGCATTCGATGATCTGCCGCACCGAGGGTATTCAGGCCCTGCGGCCACCGACCTGGCGGGGATTGGACGGCGCCGTCGGTGTCTACTGGGAGGCGACGGGCCATACGGGCGCACAGGGTTATTACCTTTCGCCGGATCCACGCATTGTGATCTTCTTCAACGACGTGTCCCGGCAGATCCGCCTGACCAACGAGGAAAGGGCGCAGGTTCCGCATTACCGGCCGATGACACGGGCACTTTATGTCCCCGCCGGCATCCCCATGTGGACCAGCTTCACTGCCATGCACCGCTTTTCGCATCTGGACCTGCACATGCATGCGGAAAAGCTGGTCAGGATGCTCGCACCGTCCGTTGGCCGCTCGGCCGTGCTTTCGGCCCTGCGCCAGCCCGTAGAAGTAGAAACGTCGCGCTCGACCGAAATGCTCGCGACTTTGCTGGTGGACGAGCTGGCGCATCCATCCCGTCATCCGGTGCATGCGGAACAGCTGGTCGCCAGTCTCGTCACCGGGCTGCTCGATTTTACCGCCGGGCAGGAGCGGGCGGGTGGGCGCCTGACACAAGCGCAGATGAACCGCTTGACCGCGCTTGTTGCCTCGCGCCCCGATTGCCGGGTCAGCCTGCCGGAAATGGCCGCCTGCGTTGGCCTGTCGGAGAGCTGGTTTGCATCCGCGTTCAAGCAGACAACCGGCAAGACGCCTCTTCAATGGCAGATGGCGCGCCGGCTGGAGCTATGCCAGGATCTCTTGAGAACGAGCGATCTCAGCATCGCCCAGATCGCCGTGCAGATGGGCTTTTCCGACCAGGCGCATTTTACGAAATCCTTCCGGCAGGTCATCGGGCAGACACCCGCCGCCTGGCGGCGGATGTCTGCTGCAGTCTAAAACGTGCCGCGATCGTTTTGAGCGTCGCGGCGTGCCATTACCAGGTCTGGCGCAGGGTCAGGCTGAAGGAGCGACCTTCATTGTAGAAGTTCGCGCCGAAACCGCCGTAAGCAACATGTTTTTCATCGAACAGGTTGGCGACGTTGAACTCGAGCGACGTATTTTTCGCCAGCTTGTAGGTGGCAGCCGCATCGAAGATCACGTAGCCGCCCGTCGACAGCGTATTGGCATCGTCGAAATAGTAGGACGATGAGTAGCGCCCGCCGAGGCTGAACGTCATGTCGCCGCGGCTCCCATTGCCCGGCAGCGCATAGGTGGCCCACAACGACGCGATGTGGTGGGGCACGAAAGCGAGTTCATTGCCCTCATTACCCTGCGTACCGTTCTCGACGATCTCGGACGACAGGTAGGAATAGGCGGCCGTCAGGCTCCAATTCGCGTTGATCTCCGCCTTCGCTTCCAGATCCACGCCCCGTACACGCACTTCGCCAATGGCGGACTGCAGGTTGGTCACCGGGTCGGTGCGCGTGATGTTGGTCTTCGTCAGGTCATAAACGGCGGCACTGAAGAGCGCCGGGAACTCCAGCGGCTGGTACTTGATGCCCACTTCGTACTGTTTGCCCCGCTCCGGCTCCACGGTCACAGACGAAGGCACCGCCGATTCCGAATAGCTGGCATAGGTGGCGAACTGCTCCGTCCAGCGATAGGTGAGGCCGAGGCGTTTCGTCAGTTCGCTGACATCGCCTTCCGTGCGGACACCCGTCAGCATGTTGGTCTGTTCGGTGTCCAGCCAGTCGTTGCGCAGGCTCGCCGAAACAATCAGCTTGTTGGCGAAGGTGAGATCCTGCTGGATGTAGACCGCCTTGGTGTCCTGGTCGGTCTTGAGGCTCTGGTAGATCGGCACAGAGGCCGGGCGGCCGGTATAGACGGGATTGAGCCAGTCGATGCCGGGTGCGGCACCCCAGTAGCTCTTGTTGTCGGTGGACATCCGGTCGTAGGTGACGCCGACGAGGCTGCGGCTGTCGACCGCATTGAAGCTCGTGTCATACTGCAGATGCGTATCCATCACGAAATCTTCGACCGACTGGTCATTGCCGAAGAAGGCGCGGCTGGCGGTGGTCGAGCCATTGGTCGGCGTCGAGGAAATGTAGGCGTAGCCGAAATCGCTGTTGGTCTTGCTGTAGCGCGCGTTCGCGCCAAGCGTCAGGCCGGAGCCGAAGTCATGGTCGAGCATGACGCTGACGGAGTTACGATTGACGCCGCGATAATTGTAATCCGGCTCGCCGAAGAACCGGCTGCGGTCGAAATCGGTACCCAGCGGATGACCGCCGCTGCCCGGCACACCGTCCTTGTTCAGATGATCGTAGACGATGCTGAGGCTGGTCGCGTCGGTCGGGCGCCAGGTCAGCCCACCCATGAAGAACTTCTCGTCGTCGCGGGAATAGTCGTATTCCGCGTCTGCCTTGCGGGCCTTTCCGGTCAGGCGATAGGAGAGCGTGTCGTCTTCGGTGATGTTGTCGCCAAAGTCGAAGCCGGTCTCGGCACGATTGTAGGAACCGCCGTTGACATAGGCCTCGCCGAAGCGTTCGCTTTTCGGCGTTTTCGTCACGAAGTTGACGGAGCCGCCCGGATCCGAGACGCCGAAGGTGGTCGAACTTGCACCCTTCAGCACCTCCACGCGCTCATAGGCATAGGCCTCCTCGCGAATGCCGCCGAAGGGATCGCCGATCATCAGCCCGTCGCGATAGAGATAGGCATCAAAGCCGCGGATCTTGAAATAGTCGAACCGGTCGTCCGAACCGTAGAAATCGGTCGTCACGCCGGCCGTGTAACGCAGCACCTCCTCGACCGTCGAGGCATTCCTCTGCTGCATCTCCTTGGCGGTGATGACGGAGACCGAGGCCGGCGTATCGAGAATTGCGGTCGGGATCTTGCTCGCCCCGGTCGTCGAGGTCGCGACGATCGAACGGGAATCCGTGTCGGCGCTGCCCCCGGCTCCCTGGACCGTGATGCGTTCCAGCACCGTCGTTGCTTCGGCACTTTGGGTATTATCCTGCGAAACGGCTGCAAGAGGGTGAAGGGCGACAAGCGCCGTGCAGCCCATCAGCAATGCCATGCGGCCCCTGCCCCACTGGCTGGTTTTGTCCAAGCGTTCGATGTGCATCATCCAGTTTCCAGAAGTTGAGCCGTCCTTCCCGCAGACGGCTGGATGCGAAAAGTCAAGGAGCGTCGGGCAGCCGCGTAAGCGTGATGGCGGAAAGTCCCGCGTGTCACCCGCTCCGCCGGAGGATCATTGGCCCCAACATCCCTGTCTGCTCGGTAACTTGAATTCAATAATCCAGTATTGTAGGAATTCCCTGTTTTGAAGGAAACCACGGAAACTTCATGATCGCCTGCTGTGACCAAGAGGTTTGACGTTGACGCGCCGGCATGAACCTGAAAGTTCAGGTCAACTTAATCCGCAAAGAGGATCTGCCCATGCAGCGCCTTGTCCGACTGTTCGCCTGCGCCTTTGCCATCTGCCTGTCCTTCAGCCATCTGGCGCATGCACAAGACGCGGTCAATTTTCCCATCACCATCCGCCACGCGTTTGGCACGACGACGATTGACAAGAAGCCGATGCGGGTGGCGACGGTCGCCTGGGCCAATCACGAGGTGCCGCTGGCGCTTGGCATCGTTCCCGTCGGTTTTGCAGCCGCGAACTTCGGGGACGACGATGGCGACGGACTTCTGCCCTGGACACAGGCGCGCTTGAAGGAACTGGGCGCCGCAACACCAGTTCTGTTCGACGAGGGCGACGGGATTGATTTCGAAGCCGTTGCGGCGGTCAAGCCGGACGTCATCCTGGCAGCCTATTCCGGCCTCAGCCAGAACGACTACGACACCTTGAGCCAGATCGCACCGGTCGTTGCCTATCCGAACGCGCCCTGGGCGACCGACTGGCGCAGCATGATCCGCATCAACAGTCTCGGACTTGGCATGCCAAACGAGGGCGAGGCGCTGATCGGCCGGATAGAGGCGGAGATCCAGACCGCAAAGGCGAAGTATCCGGCACTCGCCGGCACATCGGCGATGTTCGTTACGCATCTCGACGCGACCAATCTCAGCATCGTCAACTTCTACACCGCCAATGACAGCCGCGTGCAGTTCTTCCGTGACCTCGGGCTTGCCATGCCGAAAAGCGTGGAGGCAGCCTCCACCTCCGGCCGGTTTGCCGGTTCGGTGAGCGCGGAACGCATCGATACCTTCGATGACGTCGACATTCTGGTGACCTACGGCGACGAACGCCTGATCAGTGCGATGAAGGCCAACCCCTTGCTGTCCCGCATGCCGGCGGTCGAACGCGGGGCGATCGTGATGCTCGGGCGCAACCCGCTGGGCACGGCGGCAAATCCGACGCCGCTGTCCATCTCCTGGGTGCTCGACGATTACATGAAGCTGCTGAACGCAGCCGCCCTGAAGGCAAAATGACCCGCTCGCAGTCCAGCATGATGCAGAAAACGACGCGCAGGGCGCCGCCAGCGGTGCGGCATAGTTCCGGGCGGCAGAAACTCGCCCTGCTTGCCGGACTGTGCGCGGTGCTGCTCGCGGTCGCCATCCTCTCCATCTGCATCGGCACGCGAAGCGTCAGTTGGGACGAGATCGTCTCGGCGCTGGCCGGCCAGGTGAACAGCATCGGCGAGGCTTCGGTCGCGGTGCGCATTCCGCGCACCCTCCTCGCGCTGCTGGCCGGCGCAGCCCTTGGCGTCGCAGGCGCGATCATGCAGGGCATGGCCCGCAATCCGCTGGCCGATCCCGGGCTGCTTGGCGTCAATACCGGCGCTGCCCTTGCCGTGGTGATCGGCGTTGCCTGGTTCAACATGGCCTCGGCGCAGGCCTATATATGGGCGGCCATCCTCGGCGCCGCGGCAACCTCCGCCTTCGTTTTCACCATCGGCTCGCTCGGCCGGGGCGGTCCGACGCCGCTGAAACTTTCCCTCGCCGGGGCCGCGACATCGATCGCCTTCGCCTCGCTTGTCATCGCCATCGTCCTGCCGCGGAACGATATCGCCGGCGGCATCCGCTCCTGGCAGGTCGGCGGGGTGGGCGGCGCAACGTTCGAGCGCATGTACCCTGTGCTGCCTTTCCTCGCGCTCGGTTTTCTTATCAGCCTCGTAACAGCCCGAAAGCTGAACTCGCTGGCGCTCGGCGACGACCTGGCGACCGGGCTTGGCGAACGTGTGGCAATGGCACGGGCGCTCTCCGCGCTGGCCGCCATCCTGCTCTGCGGTGCCACGACCGCGATCTGCGGGCCGATCGGCTTCATCGGTCTGGTGGTGCCGCATGCCTGCCGGCTGATCGTCGGCGTCGATCACCGGTGGCTCCTGCCGTTTTCCGCCGTCTCCGGCGCCATCCTGCTCACCGCCGCCGATATTGCCGGCCGCATCCTGGCGCGTCCGGGTGAAATCGAGGTCGGCATCGTCACCGCCTTTATCGGCGCGCCCGTCTTCATCTGGATCGTGCGACGCCAGAAGGTGAGGGAATTATGAGCAGCCTTTCCGCGACGGCTGCCATCATCGCCGCCAGCCGCCGGCAGCGCCAAAGCCGCCATCGCAACGTGACGCTTGGTCTTGCGGTACTCGTCACCGGGCTGTTCCTGCTCACCCTGATGGTCGGCCAGTCGGTCACGCCGCCGGGGGACCTTGTGCGCTGGGCGCTGGGAGAGGATGTTGCCGGACTTTCCTTTACCGTCGGCCAATTGCGTCTGCCGCGCGCCATTCTTGGGACGCTTTCAGGCCTGTGCTTCGGCCTGGGTGGGGTGGCCTTCCAGATCATGCTGCGCAATCCGCTCGCCAGCCCCGACATCATCGGCATCAGTTCGGCTGCCAGCGCCGCGGCAGTCTTCGCGATCGTCTTCCTGTCCTGGTCGGGATTGTCCGTTTCGATCTTTGCCGTTCTCGCCGGCCTGCTGATTGCATTGACCGTCTATGGTCTGGCCTTTCGCGACGGCGTTGCCGGCGCCCGGCTGATCCTGATCGGCATTGGCACGGCGGCGATGCTGGAAAGCGTCATCGCCTATGTGCTCACCACGGCGGATGCCTGGACGCTGCAGGAATCGATGCGCTGGCTGACGGGAAGCGTCAACGGTGCGCGGCTAAGCCAATGCCTGCCGCTGTTCCTCGCCCTCATCGGTTTCGGCACTCTGATCCTCATCCTTCGGAAAAACCTGGAGACCCTGAGGCTCGGCGACGAGACCGCCGCCTCGCTTGGCGTCCCTCTCGCAAAGACGCGTGTTGCCGTCATCATCGCTGCTGTCGGGCTGATTGCCTTTGCCACCGCCGTCACCGGGCCGATCGCCTTCGTCGCGTTCCTGTCGGGCCCGATCGCCGCGCGGCTTGTCGCAAACAGCGGTTCGACGGTCATTCCCGCCGCCCTGACCGGCGCCATCCTTGTGCTCGGCGGGGATTATGCCGGGCAGTTCCTGCTGCCGGGCCGTTATCCGGTCGGTGTCGTGACGGGCGCGCTCGGCGCACCCTACCTGATCTATCTCATCATTCGCGCGAACCGCATGGGAGGCGCCGCATGACGGTCTCCGGTCTCCTCGCAAGCCATATCACCTCCGGCTATGGCGACAGCCTGATCCTGAACGATCTCAGCCTTGCATTCCCCACCGGCAGGATCACCGTCATCGTCGGTGCCAATGCCTGCGGCAAGTCGACCCTGCTGCGCAGCCTGTCGCGGCTGATCACACCGATGGCGGGACAGGTTCTGCTCGACGGCAAATCCGTTCACAAGACACCACCGAAGGAACTTGCCCGAACACTCGGCCTCCTGCCGCAATCTCCAACGGCACCCGAGGGCATCACCGTTGCCGATCTCGTCAGCCGCGGACGCCATCCGCACCAGGCAATCTTTTCGCGCTGGTCGCGGGAGGATGAAGAGGCCGTTGCCGAGGCGCTCGACCTGATGCGCATCGCCGATCTCGCCGAAAGGCCAGTCGATGAACTGTCGGGCGGGCAGAGGCAGCGCGTCTGGATTGCCATGGCACTCGCACAGAAGACTAACTTTCTGCTGCTCGACGAACCGACCACCTTTCTCGACATCAGCCATCAGGTGGAGGTGCTGGATCTCCTGAGCGATCTCAACCAGTCGCGCGGAACAACCATCGTGATGGTGCTGCACGACCTGAACCTGGCCGCACGTTATGCGGATTTTCTGGTCGCCATGGTGAAGGGCCAGATCCATATCGCCGGCGACCCAGCCGACATTCTGACAGAGGCGATGGTTGCCACCGTCTTCGGCCAGAAGAGCCGCATCATGACCGACCCCACATCCGGCCGCCCGATGATGGTGCCGATCGGTCGTCACCGGATGCGAGAAGCCACTCCGTCGTCAATGCAAGATACAACCAACCGCCTGCCCGAGGAGGCAAACCGATGACCATGTCTGCGCCCTTCACGCTTTCCGGAACCGCCATTCCGCAGAATGCGAGGCTTATGCTGGACCAGATCTGCGAACACTTCATCGAACACGCGAATGTCTCGCGCATGGACGATGTGGTGGTGATGAAGAACGACGAGGCGACCGCGGAAATCCGCCTCTCCGGCGAGCAGCTGCTGATCGATCTCGCCTGCCCGTCCGATCAGGCACTGCAGATGACCCGAATCATGCTGGCGGAGCACATGTTCTATTTCGCCGGCGAGGAACCGCTGGACCTTCAATGGTCGGCGCCAGCGCCTCTCGGTCCGCTCAGCAACCTGCACCACGTAACGGTGACTGGCGCAGAAGACATCACGCCGCATATGCGCCGGGTGCGTGTCGCTTGCGCGGATGTGAGCCCCTTCCTCGATGGAAACATGCATGTGCGGGTGCTGATCCCGCCGCGGTACAGGACACCGGTGTGGCCGGGCGTTCGCGACGATGGGCGGATCGCCTGGCCAGAGGGCGAAGACGAGATCACCGTCCGCGTCTATACGATCCGCAAGGTCGATGTGCAGGCGGGCGAATTGTGGATTGATTTCTTTCAGCATCCGATGCCGGGCGTCTCGACCCCCGGCGCCGATTTTGCGCGTGATGCACAACCGGGCGATCGCATCGCGCTTCTTGGTCCAGGTGGCGGCGGACGGCCGGAAGCCCTGTCTTTGTTGCTGATCGGCGACGAGACCGCGCTTCCGGCCATTCTGCGCATTCTGGAAGAACTGCCGGAGGCCGCCACTGCCGAGGCCATCATCGAAGTGATGAACGCGGATGAGGAACAACCGGTCTCCTCGAAAGGCGACATCACCCTTCGCTGGCTGCATCGTGAAACGGCAGGCACAACAAACGCCCTGCGGACGGCGGCACAGGAGGCGATCGCCGCCTCTGCGCCCGACCGGTACATCTGGATTGCCTGCGAGAAGGAGGATATCCGGATGCTCCGCCCGCTGCTGAAAACCAAGGAGCGCGAGAAGGGCAGAAGTTACCTCGCCTGGTATTGGGAGCGCACCTGACCTCAGTCGCCCCACGGAGCGACAAGAACCGGCACCGCGGGATGCCGGTTCGCTTGCGGCATATCCTTACCGGGGCAGTGCGTAGGCGATCACTTCATCGCCCACCGGTGTCTCCATGAAATGATGGCCACCGGCCATGACGACGACATACTGCCGTCCACCAACCTCGTAGGTCATCGGCGTTGCCTGCCCGCCCGCCGGCAGGACATCTTCCCAGACCGTGTCACCGGTCTCAATATCGATCGCCCGGAACACATTGTCGGTGGTGGCGGCGATAAACATCAGACCGCCGGCAGTCATAACACCGCCGCCATTGTTGGGCGTGCCGATGACGATTGGCAGCATCGAGGGAATACCGAAGGGGCCGTTGCGACGCGCTTCTCCAAACGGTCGATCCCAGATCGTCTCGCCCGTTGCCATATCGATCGCGCGGATTCCGCCGTAAGGAGGCTCCTTGCAGAGCAAGCCCGTGACGGGCATGCGCCAGCCGGCATTGACGTTGATTGCAAAGGGCGTGCCGGCCTGAGGATCGCCCGCGCCTTCGGCACCGCTGCCCATGTCGCCGCCCCGAGCCTCTCCGCGGGGGGCCCAGCCCATTTCGTTGGCCTCCTCACGCGGAATGAGCCGGTTGTGGTTCGGCATATCATTGTAGTTGGCGATGATCAGTCCGCGCGTCGGATCAACCGCAATGCCACCCCAATCCGTGCCGCCATTATAGCCGGGATACTGGATCCAGTGGGTATCGCTCGTCGGCGGGGTGTAAATCCCGTCATAAGCCGCCTTCCGGAACTGGATGCGGCAGAGCATCTGGTCGATCGGCGACATGCCCCACATGCTGGCCTCGGTCAGGTTTTGTTTTGCCAGCGTATGGTAGCCGGAAAACGGCTGGGTGCGGCTCCGCTCCTCCGGTTCAACGCCTCCTTGCGGCACCTGCCTCTCCTCCACCGGCGTGAGAGGTTCGCCGGTGCGTCGATCCAGAACATACATGTCACCCTGCTTCGACGGCAGGATCAATGCCGGCACTGTCGTCCCGTCGTCTGACGGAAAGTCGATCAGCGTTCCCTGGGCGCCGAGATCGTAATCCCAGACATCCTTGTGGACGGTCTGAAAGTGCCAGGCCGGTCGCCCAGTCGTCACGTCAATGGCCACGAGCGAGGTGGAAAATTCGTTCTCCGCTTCGGACCGGTCGCTGCTCCAGTAATCGACTGCGGAGTTTCCCATCGGCAGATAGACGTAACCGAGATCCTCGTCACCGGTTGCGATCGTCCACATATTGGGTGTCCCGCGGGTGAAGGTCTCGCCTTCCGGTGGCAGGCCGTTCAGTTCGGGTTTGGTCATGTCCCATGCCCAGCGAAGGGCCCCGGTGACAGCGTCGAATCCCTGAATGACACCGGAGGGAGCATCATTCTTCTGCCCGTCGAGAACCTGGTGTCCCGTCACGATGATACCGCGCACGATCGTCGGGGGCGACGTCATCGAAACCATTCCCGGCACCACCTGACCCATGCCGCGCTTGAAATCCACCGATCCGTTCTCGCCGAAACCGGGGCAGGGTGTGCCGTCATCCGCGTCCACGGCAACCAGCCGCCCGTCAAGCGTGCCCTCGATGATGCGGGTTGAGCAGACATCCTCTGCTGTCGTATTGGGCACCTCGTAATAGACGACCCCGCGGCATGCGGCCGTATAGGGAATCCAGTCGTTGGTGATGCCTGGATCATATCGCCATTTCTCCTGACCGCTGGCGGCATCGAAGGCGATCAGGATGTTCTTCGCCGAGCACACATAGAGGCTGTTGCCGATCTTCAGCGGCGTGTTTTCATTGCCGTATTTGTTGTCCTGGAGGTTGTCCGGCAGGTCGCGGGTATGGGCCACCCAGACACGTTCCAGATTGCCGACATTGTCGCGGTTGATCTGGTCGAGCGGCGAATAACGGCGAGCACTGTAGGTTCCACCATAGGCCGGCCAGTCGGCGCCCGTGGCCCGCAAGGACGGATCACGCATGTCGAACTGGCCTGCCTCGGGGATTTGACCCATCACGACCGGTTCATTTCTGACCGACAGGAAGGAACCTCCGGCAGCCACGATCACGACGACGAGGACCGCCGCAGCGGAGGCCATGCCAAAACCCAGGCGACGCGGAGAAAGGACCGGCATCACCAGAAAGACGAGCACCATCAGGACTGCCGGCGGAATGATGCGCGGCACGAGCGCCCAACCGCTCAGCCCGACCTCCCAGAACGCCCAGGCCACCGTCAGCAGGAAGGTTGCGAGATAGACAAACGCGCCGCTCACACGCAAACGGGCAATCAGATAGCCGGAAACGACAAGTCCGATCCCGGCCAGGCCATAATAGGCAGAGCCCCCCAGCCACAACAGATAGGCGCCGCCGATGGCAAGGATGAGACCAATCACCAACAGAAGGACTGCGAGAGCCCGCGTCAGCCACACTCCGATTGCACTTTGATGGGAACTCCGCATCTCCTTGCCTCCTTCGTTGGATCCGTTCTCCCGACTTGGGGCGGACGGTCCGCCTGACAACCCCAAGATGCCGCGAAATGCGGCCGGTGCGGCGGATCCCTTCCTGACGGCGGACGGTCCGCAATCACGATGCCCGGCGTCACGCCGATCCTTCACCGGCGCTGGAGGTTCCGGTGAGGTCAGTCACCGGTGCATCAGCGGCAGCGAACGCGGACTCCGGCACGCAGGGGATCTTTCCTGGGATTTTTCGGGGAACTCTGGCGCGCAAAAGAGGTTAGCGGCTCATGCGAAAGGCGGCGTGATCATGGCCGCCGTCCACCACAATGGCGGCGAGCGCGACGGCTCTGCGGGCCCTGGACGGGGCTGCGCTTGCAAGGCGACGGGATGCGAAAGCCGGTGGGCGAAGCCGCAACAACGGGAGCGGCAACAGCCGTGACATCGATGCACGAGAACGGCCCTGGCCCGATGTCAGCCGATCTTTCGCGTGCTGCCTTTTGCAGCAAACCAGCAGACACACACCACTCAAAGGAGACATCGATGAAGACGTTGGAAACCGCCTTGGCGTTGATCCTGGTCACAACGGGCAGTGCCCTTGCCCAACAGGCCGCAACGCCAGCAAACGCGCAGAACAGCGCCCGTTCCACTGCCAATACCGACGCCTCGCAGGTGAGGGTCGGCGAGGTCATCGCGCTCAGCGACTGGGATACCGATTCCCTCTACGAGAACAGCTGGAGTGCCGAGGCCCTGTTTGATCGTCAGGTGTTTAGCCGGAATGGCGACGAGATCGGCGATGTCGAAGACCTCATCATCGGCTCCAATGGCGAACTGCTGGCGCTGGTTGCAGAAGTCGGAGGCGTCTGGGACATTGGCGATACCCATGTCAGCGTTCCGTGGAACCAGGTCACCTTCCGCCAGGACGGCACCGTTGCTCTTCCGGTGACGGAAGACAATGCCGACGAATTCAGCGTTCTGTCGATGCCAACCGGCCAGCAACTGTCCGAAGGGGTCGTCTCCAATCTCGATGACCGGGAACTTGGCCCGCGTGCATGGCGCGCATCGGAACTGATCGGCGACATTGCCCGCATTCGCGGCACCGGCGACCAGGCGGGTCAGGCCAGCGGCCAGACGGATCAGACGAGCCAGACGGGTCAGGCCGCGGCATCGCAGACGGCAGGGCAGAACAATGCCGCCGGGCAAAACCGGCAGACGTCTGCGGCTCAGGGAGCACAAGACGCAACCGCCAACCGGTCCACGCAGAACACATCCACGCAGAACACGATGACACCTGCCATGCGTGAGCGCGCCGCCGCTTATCAGGGTTATGGTTATGTCAGCGACCTGATCTTTGAAGAGGGACGGGTCAAGGCGGCCGTGGTGGAGCGCGATGCGGGTTACGGCACCCGCGGACGTTTCGCCTATCCGTATTACGGCTACAGCTACGGCTGGGCTCCGGGCAACCGCTATTACGACCTGCCGTACAACCGCGATGAGGCCGTGACGCTTGCGCCCTTCGATTACGACCGGTTGAACGACAGCTGATCACGCCGAAGACAGGAAAGGCCCCGCCGGTAACGGATCAGGGGCCTTCCCGACAAGAACCAACAAGGCTTCCCCGGCACGATGGATCTACCGCACCCCGTAGCGGGGGTTGGAACAAGAGGCCGACAGGCGGGTTTGAGCGCGCATGGAAGCGCTTGCCAACGAACTCAGTCACGACAGCTATCTCGGCACCAGCGTCATGGCGCTTCGCCTGTTCGTTGCGCTGCTCTGCGGTGCGGTGATCGGTTTCGAACGGGAATGGCACGAACGGGCGGCCGGCTTTCGCACCCATATCCTGATCTGTTTGTCTGCAGCCGTCTTCGCACTCGCCGCGATCGAAATGACCCATCTGCAGACCTTCGAGTCCGAACAGACACGCATCGATCCTCTGCGTCTCATCGAGGCGCTGACATCGGGCGTTGCCTTTCTCGCCGCCGGAACGATCGTGTTTGCCCGCGGTGAAGTTCGCGGATTGACCACCGGTGCCGGCATGTGGCTGGCCGGCGCAACCGGTCTGGTTGCCGGCCTTGGGTTCTGGCAGCTCGCCGTGCTGACCACGACGATGGCCATGGTGGTGTTGTGGCTGCTGCGCAAGGTCGAAGTGCGGATGAACCTTCGGCCCCCAACAAGACCCGAAGACACGCGAGCGGATGAGACGTCGCGCCGCGACCGCTGAACGACGTCGGTTGCTGGAGCCCTTGTTATCTGCCGGTAGATGAGACGACGTCCGGCACCGGGTGATAACCGAGTGCGGTGGAGGTCGTGAGCCCCGCCGTCGTCAGAAGATCGATATAGTCCTGCCGGCGGGCCTCGTCGAAGCGGAAGAGCGGAAACGAAATCGAGATGGCGGCAACGGGTTTGCCGAGATGGTTGAAGATCGGGGTTGCCATGCAGCGCACGCCTGCTTCGCTTTCCTCGATTTCCTCGGCAAAGCCGCGACTGCGGGCCAGTTTCAGATCCGCCATCAGCGTCTCCGCATTGGTCAGCGTGCGCGGGGCGCGCTTGACGAAGTCCATGCGTGCCATGCGGTCGCGGATCTCGTCCTCGTCGCGCCAGGCGAGAAGCGCTTTGCCGAGAGAGGTGCTGTGCAACGGATTGCGCAGGCCGAGCGTCGATTTCATCGATAGGCTGAAGGCGGAATCATATTTGTGGATGTAGACGACCTTCTCGTCGCGCTCGTCCAGAATCCCGAGATTGACGGATTCGCCGGTTGCCCGCGACAGCTTTCCCATCGCCTGGTCGGCCACCCGCAACAGATCGGCCTGCTCGTTGAGCGAGCGGGCGCCGAGGCTGAACAGCTTGAGCGTCAGCCCGTATTTCTCCGTATCGGCATCCTGTTCGACATAACCGAGCTCCATCATCGTCTGCAGCAGGCGATGGGCCGTGGTCTTGGAGGTCATGGCCCGATGGGCAAGATCCGCGAGGCTGACACGCTTCTCCTCGACCAGGGCCTCCAGGACGGCGAAGACCTTGAGAACCGCCGCAACGTTATCTGTCTTGACTTGGGTGTCGGCCATGGATGCGTTCTACATTTTTCGAAACGGACTTCTGGAATTTTGTCTCTGACGTTTCAAGCGACCGCTCCTTGTCACGAAGACGCGGCCGGTTCGCCTGATCTGGTGGTGTAAGCCTAGCGCAAAATTTGCCATTGAAAAGCCATTCGGAGTGTGATTTCTTGATTTTCGAAACGTTGTTCCGAAAATATTTCAATGGGAGGGGATCGGAGCATGCATCCGCTGCTGAGGCAGAAACAGCACTTCATCCAGCGCGCGGATGTCTGCGACCTGATCGAACGGCTGACCGACAATCTCGTCAACATCGAGGACAAGACGGGCGAGTTCCTGCTGCGGCTTGAAGACGGCCGCGTGATCGACACCAAGGGCTGGGCCGGCTGGGAATGGACGCATGGAATTGCCCTCTACGGCCTGCTGAAATACTGGCAGCTGACCGGCAGCGAGGCGGCGCTGAAGACCATCACCGACTGGTTCGACGCGCGGCTTGCCGAAGGCACGCCGACGAAGAACATCAACACGGTCGCCCCTTTCCTGACGCTCGCGCATCTTTACGAGATGACCCGCGAGGCGCGTTTCCTGCCCTATCTCGACACCTGGGCCGAATGGGTGATGCACGAGATGCCGCGCACCCGGGAAGGCGGCCTGCAGCACATCGTCTATAACAGCGTCAACGACCAGCAGATGTGGGACGACACGCTGATGATGAGCGTGCTGCCGCTCGCCAAGATCGGCCTTGTTCTGAACCGGCCGGATTATGTCGAGGAGGCGAAGTACCAGTTTCTGGTGCACGCCCAGTATCTTCTTGATACGGAGACGGGTCTCTGGTTCCACGGCTGGACCTTTGACGGCAACCACAATTTCGCCCGCGCCCGCTGGGCCAGAGGAAACAGCTGGATCACCATCGCGATCCCCGAATTCATCGAACTTCTGGACCTGAAGGAAGGGGATTTCCTGCGCCGACATCTCCTTTCGTTGCTGAACCGCCAGGCGACGAGTCTCAAGCAGCACCAGCATGCCTCCGGCCTTTGGCATACGCTGATCGACGACCCGGACAGTTATCTCGAAGCCTCGGCGACGGCGGGGTTCGCTTATGGCCTGATGAAAAGCGTGCGCAAACGTTATCTCGGTCCGGAATATCGCGAGACCGCAGAACGGGCGATGCGCGGCGTGGTCGAGAAAATCTCGCCGGAGGGAGAACTGACGCAGGTCTCCTTCGGCACGGCCATGGGCCAAGATCTCGATTTCTACCGGCAGATCAAGCTGACCTCGATGCCCTATGGGCAGGCGATGGCCATGCTCTGCCTGACGGAACTGCTGCGCAGCCACATCTGAGGCGCATGGCAGATCCAAACGATGCAGGAGGGTCGTCCAGGAGGAGTGGGGGACCCGACAGACGCATTCGGAAGGGCGAAGGAACCGCCTTTTCCGGCAACCTTTGGAGGAGGAAAAGACATGACGAAGTTGACCCGACGTGGCCTTCTTGGCACAGCTGCCGCAGGCTTCGCCGCCTCGGCACTGACCGGCCTTCCGGCCTATGCGCAGGCGAAGACCATCCGCCATTACTGGTGGGGCAATCCGGAGCGTGACAAGCGCACCTTTGCCGTGATCGACGTGTTCCAGAAGGCCAATCCGACGATCAAGGTGTCCGGCGAAACGATCGGCTGGGGCGACTACTGGACGAAGATGGCAACCCAGACCGCGGGCCGCAACATGGCGGACCTCGTGCAGATGGACTACCGTTATCTGTTCGAATATGTGCGCCGCGGCGCCCTGAAGCCGCTCGACGAATATGTCGGCAAGAGCCTGATGATCCAGGATTTCGACAAGGGTCCGATCTCCGGCGGCATGGTGGATGGCAAGCTCTATGCGCTGAATATCGGCTCCAACAGCCAGGTGATCGTCCACAACACGCGCGTCTTCAAGGAAGCCGGTATCGACGCCGACCTGATCAACTGGACCTGGGACGATTTTGCCAAGGCGAGCGAGCAGATCACCCAGAAGACCGGCGGCAAGGTGAAGGGGTCCGACGACCTGTCGCTGATGATCGAGGTCTTCGAGTCCTGGACGCGCCAGAACGGCCATGAATTCTACGACAAGGACGGCAATGTCGCCGCAACCGTCGATGACGTGGCAAGCTATTGGCAATTCTGGGAGGATCTGCGCAAAAAGGACGTCGTGCGCCCGAAGGAAAAGACCGTCATCCTCGACATTCCGATCGTCGAGTCCGGTGTTGCGGTCGGCGATACCGCCATGTCGCATTTCTGGTCGAACCAGCTCGTCGGCATTCAGGCGGCGGCCAAGGACAAGATCGGCGCCGCCATGGTGCCGCACAAGAAGGGCGGAAAACCCGGTCAGTTCATCAAGCCGTCGATGTTCATGTCGCTCTCGCGCGATGCAAAGGATACCGACGCGGCCATGGCCTACATGAATGCCTGGGTGACAGATCCCGAGATCACCAAGATCCTCGGCCTGGAACGCGGCATCCCGGCCTCGCCGAAGGTGCGCGCGGCCCTACAGCCGGGCTTGAACGACGTGGAAAAGCTCTCCGTCGCCTATTTCGACGCGATCCAGACCAAGGTCGGCGACCTGCCGCTTCCCGCGCCGAAGGGTGCCGGCGAAGTGCGCGATGCCTTCATGCGCATCGGAACCGATGTCGTGCTCGGTCGCGCCAAGGCGAAGGATGCGGCAACGCAGTTCGTCGATGATGCCCAGGCCATCGTCGAACGCGCCCGCTGAACCAAGCCAACATTAAATGCCAACCGGGCCGCGCGAAGCGGCCCGGACATCTTCGCCACCGGAAGGTCCGACCGTTGATCAAACGCTTTATCGCGCGCAATGCGCCGGGTTACATCTTTCTTTCCCCCTGGTTGCTGGGCTTCTTCCTTCTGGCGCTCGGGCCGATCCTGGCGTCGCTCTATCTCTCCTTCACCAAATACGACATGGTGAGCGATCCCCGCTGGGTGGGATTTGCCAATTACGAATACATGTTCACCCGCGACCGCCGCTTCTGGAAGGCGCTGGAGGTGACTTTCACCTATGTGGCGCTCGCTGTGCCGGCACGGCTGATCATGGCGCTCAGCGTGGCCATGCTGCTCGACAAGGGACTGCGCACCATCGGCCTCTACCGGGCGATCTTTTACCTGCCCTCCCTGCTTGGCGCCTCGATTGCGATTGCCATCCTCTGGCGGCAGTTGTTCGAGCAGAATGGCGTGGTCAACCAGGTACTCGCCGTCTTCGGCATTGAGGGTCTCGCCTGGATCACCAATCCGGATACCTCGCTCTATACGCTGGTGATCCTCGCCATGTGGCAGTTCGGCTCGCCGATGCTGATCTTTCTCGCCGGCCTGCGCGGCATTCCGCGCGACCTTTATGAGGCGGCAGAGATCGATGGCACGCCGAAATGGCGGCAGTTCACCCGCATCACGCTGCCGCTTCTGGCGCCGGTCATCTTCTTCAACCTCGTGCTGCAGACGATCGAGTCCTTCAAGACCTTCTCCAGCGCCTTCATCATCTCGAACGGAACCGGCGCACCGGCCGACAGCCTGCTCTTCTTCACCGTCTATCTGTTCAACGAGGCCTTCAAGTTCTTCCGCATGGGTTATGCCTCGGCACTTGCCTGGGTGCTGCTCCTCATCATCGGCGCCTTCACCGCGATCGCCTTCCTGACCTCGAAATACTGGGTGCATTATGAAAACGAGCGCGATTGAGTTTTCCCCGCAGGCGAGCGCAGTCGAGCTGAGCGGCGCGCCTGCGATGGCGATCGGTGCGGCGCTCGACGCAGAAATGGAAGAGGCAGCGCGACATGCTCACATCCTGCGCCCTCCAGCGGGACAGGCGGGAACGCAACGGCCGAATCCTGAAGCACGTCTTCCTCATCGGCGTGTCCGTCGTGATGCTCTACCCGCTGTTCTGGCTGCTCGCTTCGTCCTTCAAGCCGGAAAACGAGATCTTCGGCAGCCTGACACTCTGGCCTTCGAGTTTCCAGGTCGAAAACTATACGAAGGGCTGGACGGCCCTGCCGATGTCCTTCACCACCTTCTATATCAACTCGGCGATCGTGACGGTGCTGTCGGTCATCGGCAACCTGATCTCCTGCTCCTTCGCGGCCTATGCCTTTTCAAGACTGCAGTTTACCGGTCGCAGTTTCTTTTTTGCGCTGATGATGATGACGCTGATGATCCCTTATCACGTCGTGCTCATTCCCCAATATGTGCAGTTCCTGAAGCTCGGCTGGGTGGATACCTATCTGCCGCTCGTCGTACCGCGTTTCCTGGCGTCGGAAGCCTTCTTCATCTTCCTGATGGTACAGTTCTTCCGGCAATTGCCGCGCGAACTCGACGAGGCGGCGATGATCGATGGCTGCTCGCCTTTCAAGATCTACTGGGCGATCATCCTGCCGCTTTCGCTGCCGGCGATGGGCACAGCGGCGATCTTTTCGCTGATCTGGACCTGGGAAGATTTCCTCGCTCCGCTCATCTACCTCAACGACATCAAGAACTACACCGTGCCGCTCGCGCTTCGCCTCTTCCTCGACCAGGAAGGCCAGTCCGCCTATGGCCAGATGTTCGCAATGTCCGTCCTCTCCCTGGTGCCGGTCGTCATCTTCTTCGTCCTGTTCCAGAAACTGATCGTGCGTGGCATCGCCACCTCCGGAATGAAGTAAGGATCTGTTTCACATGGCTGGCTTGACGCTCAGAAACGTTGGCAAACGCTACGGCGCACTTTCGATCATAAAGGGCCTGAACCTCGACATCCACGATGGCGAGTTTCTTGTCCTCGTCGGCCCGTCCGGTTGCGGAAAATCAACGCTTTTGCGGATGATCGCCGGGCTGGAGGACATCACCGATGGCACGGTTGCGATCGGCAACAGGATCGTCAACGACCTGCCCGCTTCCAAGCGCGAACTGTCGATGGTCTTCCAGTCCTATGCGCTTTATCCGCATATGACGGTGGCGAAAAACCTCGCTTTCGGCCTGCAGAACTTCAAGATGCCGAAGGCGGAAATGGAGCGGCGGGTGGCGGAGGCCGCCCGTATCCTGCAGATCGAGAAACTCATGGACCGTAAACCGCGGCAGCTGTCGGGCGGCCAGAAACAGCGCGTCGCGATCGGCCGCGCCATCGTGCGCGAACCGCAGCTGTTCCTCTTCGACGAACCGCTCTCGAACCTCGATGCAGAACTGCGGGTGCAGATGCGCGCAGAGCTTGCGTCCTTGTATGCCCGCCTCGGCACCACCATGATCTATGTGACGCATGACCAGGTGGAAGCGATGACCATGGCGAGCCGCATCGTCGTGCTGCGCGCCGGAAAGATCGAACAGGTGGGAACGCCGCAGGAACTCTACACCCGGCCGCAGAACCTGTTCGTTGCCGGTTTCATCGGTTCGCCGAAGATCAACATGCTGCAGGCGAAAGTGGATCGCGCAAGCGGCGAGGCCGTCGCCACCGTGCCGGGCCTGCCCGCCTTTTCGTTGCCCACTCTGCCGAGTGCAGACGACGGCCTGACGCTTTGCGTTCGCCCGGGCGCGGTCCATATTGGCGCTGGCGAGGTGATGACACAAGGAACCATCCGGCTGGTGGAATATCTCGGCAATGAGAGCCTCCTCCACATCGCGCTGTCCTCCGGCCAGGTGCTGCTGGTCAGCGACAACGGCAAGACAAGCTATCGATCCGGCGAGACCATCTCCATCGGATTCGATCGATCCGATCTCCATTATTTCGACGCAGCCGGACAACGCGTCGAACCCATCCAGAATGAAAGCAGACTCCAGTGAAAATTGCGATTGTAGGATGCGGCTCGCGGCACAAGATGTTTCGCGATTCCGTGCTCGATGATTATGCTGATCGCCACGAGATCGTGGCGCTGTGCGATGTCAATCCGCACCGCTTGAGCGAAAGCGCCAAGGCTGCCTCCAAGCCCGGCACCAATGGGGTTGCGACCTATCTTGCGGATGACTTCGACCGGCTGATTGCCGATCAGAAGCCGGATACCGTGGTTGTCGCCACGCCCGACTTCCTGCATGCCGATTACATCGTGCGCGCCTTCGAGGCGGGCTGCGACGTCATCTGCGAAAAACCGCTGACAATCGATCTTTCGCGGCTGAAGATGATCATCGATGCGCAGGCGCGCACGGGCCGCCAGGTCAAAGTGACCTTCAACTACCGCTATTCTCCGGCGCGCACGCAGATCCGCGAGCTGATCGCCTCAGGCACGATCGGCACCGTCACGGCGGTGGATTTCCGCTGGCATCTCGACCGGGTGCATGGCGCCGACTATTTCCGTCGTTGGCACCGCCAGAAGGAAAATTCGGGCGGCCTGCTGGTGCACAAGTCCACCCACCATTTCGACCTGCTGAACTGGTGGCTCGGCTCGCAACCGACGCAGGTTTTCGCTTCCGGACGGCGCGCCTTCTATCGCCCGGAAACCGCACTGGCGCTCGGTCTTGCCGATCGCGGCGCCCGCTGTGCGGACTGTCCCGTGGCCGCAAAGTGCGATTTCGAACTGGACATGTCGAAGGACGCGGCGCTGCGCCAACTTTACCTCGAAGCGGAGCACGAGGATGGCTATTTCCGTGATCTCTGCGTCTTCGACGAGGAGATCGGCATCGAGGATACGATGCAGGCGCACATCCGCTACGCGTCCGGTGCGACAGCAAACTATACCCTGACCGCCTATTCTCCATGGGAAGGACTGGAGATCAAGTTCCAGGGCACGAAGGGGGATATCACCCATCGCCATGTCGAGGTGCACGGCGTTTTTGGCGGCGAACGGGCACATGCCGATGAGGATGCCGTGACCACCGAACTGCATCTGGCCGGTGAGCCTCCCCGCCTGCTCGACGTGCCCAAAGCCAAAGGGCATCACGGCGGCGCCGATCCGGTGATGCTGGGCTATATCTTTGCGCCTGACACGATGGAGCCCGATCGCTACAACAGGGCATCCGATCATGTGGCAGGTGCATGGTCCATTCTGACCGGGATCGCCGCCAATGCCTCGATCGAGACGGGCTCGGTCGTCGATATCCCGTCGATGCTGAAAGCCCGCGGCATCCGCATCTAGCGAGGACGACATGGCCTTTCACTTGCGCTTCGGCATCATCGGCATCGATCACAACCATATCCTCGGCATGGCCCGCGGCATGGTGGAGGCGGGGGCGGAGCTTGTTGGGTGGACGACAAGTTCTGCCACGCCGCTGAAGATGCTGCAGGATTTCGGCGAAGCCTTCCCCGAAACGCCGATGCTGGAAGAGGCGGAGCTGCTGGAAGACGAGAGCATCCAGCTGATCTTGACGGCTGCCATCAACAGCGAGCGGGCAGATGTCGCGCTGAAGGCCATGCGTCATGGCAAGGATGTGCTTGTCGATAAGCCCGGCTGCACGACGCATCGACAGTTGGAGGACCTGCGCGCCTGCGCGCACGAGACAAGACGGCGCTGGCTCGTCTCCTTTTCCGAACGGGTCTCGGTCGAGAGCGCGACGCTGGCCGACCGGCTGATCGCGGAGGGACGGATCGGCACAGTGGTGCAGACCGTCGGGCTCGGACCCCATCGGCTGAACGCGCCTCTCCGGCCCACTTGGTTCTGGGACCGCGCAAAGACCGGTGGCATCCTGACCGATATCTGCGCACACCAGTTCGACCAGTTCCTGCATTTTACTGGCTCGACCGAAGCGAGGATCGTCTCCGCCAGCATCGGCAACGTCGCCAATCCGGGCCGGCCGGATTTCCAGGATTTCGGCGAGGTGCTGCTGGAGGGAAATGGCGGGCGGGGTTACGCCCGGGTCGACTGGCTGACGCCGGACGGCCTGCCGACCTGGGGTGATGGCCGGATGACCATCCTCGGCACGGAGGGTTACATCGAATTGCGCAAATACATCGACATTGCCGGTGAAGACGGCAAGGACCACGTTTTTCTGGTCGACAAGGCCGGCGTGCAGCGTTTCCAGGCAAGCGGAGAAGGCACACCGTTCTTCAGCCGCCTGGCTGCGGACATCGAAACCCGCGCGGAGACCGCGATGACACAGGCGCATGCCTTCCTCGCCACCGAACTCGCATTGACAGCCCAGGCGATTGCCGAGAAGGCGCAGCAGAATGGCTGAGCGCATCCGGGTCGCCGTGATCGGGGCCGGCATCGGCCGTGCGCATGTCATCGGCTACAACCAGTTGCCGGAGGCCTTCGAGGTGGCAGCCATCTGCGATCTCAACGCAGAGCGCGCAGCAACCGCGGCCGAACTTGCGCCGGGCGCCCGGGTGGTGACCGATATTCAGAATATCTTTGCCGATCCGAGCATTCCGCTCATCGACATCTGCCTGCCGCCGAGGCTGCATGCGCCGGTCACGCTGGCGGCGCTGAAGGCCGGCAAACATGTGATTTGTGAGAAACCGCTCGCCGGTTCGCTGGCGGACGTGGACGAGATCATCGCGACCGCACGGGCGAGCAGCCTGCGGGTATTTCCCATTTTCCAGTATCGATACGGCACGAGCTATCGGGCCGCCGACGCCTTAAAACGGGCTGGCCTTCTCGGCAGGCCGCTGGTGCTCTCGATCGAGACACACTGGCAGCGGGGCGCCGACTATTATGCCGAACCCTGGCGCGGCACCTGGGCGGGCGAACTCGGCGGTGTCATCGTCAGCCATGCGAGCCACCTGCACAATCTGGCGACCCATCTGGTCGGCGAGGTGATGGAGGTCGCGGCCTTCCTCGATACCCGCGTCAATGCCATCGAGACGGAGGATTGCGCGGCCATCAGCATGCGAACCGCGGAAGGCGCACTCGTTACCTCCTCGCTGACGCTGGGTTCGGCCGGCAATCTCTCGCGTTTTCGCGCCTGTTTCGAAAAAGCCACTATCGCCTCCAGCGACGAACCCTATGAAGTCTGCTCCGCCCGCTGGCGTTTCACCGCGACGGACCCTGCCCGCCAGGCGGAGATCGATGCGGTGGTGGCAGCGACGCCGCCGGTTGCGCCGCGTTTTCCGGGCTTCTTCGCCGACGTGCATGCCGCCCTGTCCGGCAGACCGGACCTTTATCTGCCGTCGCTGGACGAGGCGCGTCATTCCGCCGAACTGATCACCGCCTGTTATGCGTCCGCCCGCACGGGCCGTATCATCCGTCTGCCGCTCGGACAGGATGATGCACTTTACGAAGGGTGGAAGCCGATTGCAGCGGCCTGACCGCCTCAGGGCAGCGTTACAACCGCGCGCCACCGGGCGGCATAGGCGTCAATCGCCTGTTTAGCCGGATAACCGGAGACGTCGCGGGACGGGCTTGCGAGGGTGACCCCGGCCAGAAGACCGGCGCCTTGGCTCGTGCCGGTCGAGCCACTGACCGCACGGACGGGCCGGCCGAGCAGGGCCTGCAGGCAATCCAGATAGACCCTGTTCGCCGCGAAAGGTCCCTCAACGAGAACCGGTCCCTTTGCACCGATCAGAGCAAGGCAGGTTTCAGTCATCAGCGCCAGATAGAGGCAAGCGGCCGCCCATTGTTCCGCGTCGGTCGCCGTCTCCGCGCCGACCCACTGCGCCTTCAGGCCAGGATAAGGTCCCGAGCCGGCAGCCATGTTCGGCGTGAGCATGATGTGGCGATCGAGCACGGCAGGCAGTGCGGCCTCGGCTTTATCCTGATCCAGGACCCCGAGTTGCGCGGTCAGCAGTTCGAATTCGCGCCCGCCCATGAAACGGGAGGACGGCACTGCGCGGCCATAGGCATCGACATTGGCGAGCGTGTCACGGGCGGGATCGAGATGCTGCAGATCGCCACCCACGGCGAAATGTATGGCCCAGGTTCCAGACGAAACCACCGCAAACGGAGCCTCGCGGCCCACAAGGTGAGGCAGGAGCGAGGCGTTGGAATCGTGAATGCCGCAATAAACCGGCACTGGTTTTGTGAGGCCCAACTCAGACGCCAGCCCCGGCAAGACCGGCCCCAATACATCGAAGGCTGAACGGACCGGAGCCATCCGGTCGCGGATGCCCAACCGATCCACCAGCGACGAGAACGTCCCCTCACCCGGTTGCCAAAGATCCGTATGGCAGCCGAGCGAGGTGGCCTCGTTGGCCGCGACACCCGTCAGCCGATAGGCCCAGTATTGCGGATAGGTGAGGATGGTTTGCACCCGCACGAATGCAGCCGGATACGCCGCCTTCTGAAAATGAATCTGCGCGCCGAGATTGAGGCCGCCGGACAAAGCGGGCGAGAAGGTTTCGGCAAAGGGCGGGCGCAACACGGCATAGGCGGACCGGATCTCTTCCGGGTATTCGTATTCGTAATCCAGCACCGGCAGCGCCAGTCCGCCCGCCTCATCCAAGAGAACCCCGGAGGCACCGTGGGTGGTGATGGAAATGGCATCGAAGCCGGGCGCGGTATTCAACTCGCGCAGGGCGGCGCACAGAAAGTCCCACAGCCCTTCAATGTTGTAGTGCGGATAGGGCGGGCCAGCGATCACCGTGTTCGGGCGACGGCGGACGTCCAGCTCTTCACCCGTGGCACAATCCAGCACCAGAACCTTGGCATTGGTTTTGCCGATGTCGAGAACGGCGATACGTTCAGGCTTCTTCATGGCAGATGGAACACCGGCACGAGATCGACGGCAACCGGAGAATTGTCCGGATTGGTTTCCATGATATCGGCCATATGCGCCCACCAGCGCTTCATCACCGGGTGGTCCGGCAGGCTTGCCATGCCGTGATCCTTCGGGCGGGTTAAGACGCCAAACAGGATGTTTGTCTCCGGGTCGAGATGGATCGAATAGTCGCTGACACCGGCCTCAGCGAGCAGCTCCACCAGATCCGGCCAGATCTCGTCGTGCCGCTTGCGGTATTCCGCTTCCATGCCCGGGTAAAGCTTCATCTTGAAGGCGTATTTTTCGAGGCTCATGATTTGTTCGCCTGCTTGATGCGGCGCGCCAGAATGGGCAGCGCGATGGTGACGATGAGCAGAAGGCCGATAAAGATCGACATGACGATGCCAGGCACGTTCAAGAGCCCCAGCCCGAAGGTGACGAGGCCCATGACGAAGGCGGCAATGACGACGCCGGCAATGGTGCCCGCCCCGCCGAGGATCGAGACGCCACCCAATACCACCATGGTGACCACTTCCAATTCCCAGCCCTGGGCGATGGAGGGTCGCGTGGAACCAAGCCGCGATGTGAGGCAGACGGCCGCGATGCCGCTCATCAGCCCGGTCAACAGGAAAAGGATGAACTTTACCCGCTCCACCGGCACGCCGGAAAAGCGTGCGGCAAACTCGTTGTTGCCGATCACGTAGACCTGCCGGCCGAAATTCGTTCCGTGCAGCAGCACCGCGAACAGGGCAGCACAGACCAGAAAAAGGCCGAACTCGAAAGAAAAGACCCAGAAAAGATAGCCCTGGCCGAAATAGGCGAAACTTTCCGGGTAAGACCCATAAGCCTTGTCCCCCAGCACGATATAGGAAATGCCGCGAAACAGGCTCATCGTGCCGATGGTGACGACGATCGACGGCAATGTCAGCACCGAGACGAGCGCGCCGTTAAACGCACCGCAGGCAAGGCCGACGCCGATGCCAATCGCCACCAGCCCGGCCGTATCGATACCCGCCTGCGCCGCGGCCCCCATGGCCGTGGAGGCGAGCGCGATGATGGCGGCGACCGACAGATCGATCTCGCCGGCGATGATCAGAAGTGCCATGGCAAAGGCGATCATCGCCTTTTCGGTGAAGTTGAAGGTGGCGTCCGACAGATTCCAGGCATCGAGGAAATACGGCGAGGCAAAGGAGTTGGCGATAAAGATCAGCACTGCCACGCCAAACAACAGCACTTCCCAGCTGGCAAGAATGCGGCTGACAGGCGTGCCCAGGCGATCCGGGATGGCGCGGCGGGGGGTGTTTGTGTTGCTCATGCTGTCACCTCGGCGGTTGCCCGGTCACGCAGGATGATGCGGCCCTTCTTCGCCTCGGCGCGGGCATTAAAGACGACGGCGAGGATGATAACGATGCCGGAGATCGCCATCTGGGCAAAGGGCGAGATGCCGATCACCGGCAGGGCGTTCTTGATGACGCCGAGAAACAGTGAGCCCAGCACGGCACCGATGACCGAACCGATGCCGCCGGCAATCGAAATCCCGCCGATGACGCAGGCCGCGACGCTGTCGAGCTCAAAGCCGGCGGCGATATCGACATAAGCGACGGCGTAACGCGACACCCAGAGATAACTGCAGAGCCCGGCCATGGCACCGGACAGCACGAAGGCGAAGAAGCGCGTGCGGCCGATATCGATCCCGGCATAGATGGCGGCAACCGGATTTCCGCCGGCGGCATAGGCCGAACGGCCGAAAGAGCTGCGCGTCAACAGGAAGATCATGCCGAGCACGACGAGGATGGCGACCCAGGAAAGAATGGGCAGGCCGAGAACAACCGTTCGCGGCACGTTGAGGAAGGTCGGCGTCATCTGGTGTGCGTTCACCCAGCCACCACCGGACAGAACGAAAGCCATGCCCCTATAGATGGTAAGCGTACCGAGTGTCACGACGATCGGCGGGATCTGCAGGATCCAGACAAGAAAACCGTTGATGGCCCCAAGAAGGGCCCCGATGCCGAGTGCCATGACGATCAGGACCAGGAGCGGCAGGTCCGGATAGGCGGCATTGGTCATGGCGACCGCCATGCCGGTGAAGGCAAGATTGGCCGCAACAGACAGGTCAATGGATTTCGTCAGGATCACCGTCATCTGGGCCAGCGCCAGAATGATGAGGATCGAGGTGTCGTTGAAGATGTTGACGAGATTGCCGGGTTCGGCAAAACCGTCGGCGCGCGTGGCAAAACCTGCGATCATCAGGAGGATGATGCCGGAGAGAAGCAGTTCGCGGCTTTTCAAGAGTTTCGTCATGAAGTGCACTCACGCATTGCCGGTCGCGGCGCGCACCAGCGCTTCCGCCGTGGCCGCAGACCGGTCGTAAAACCCCGCCATCAACCCCTCGCGCATCACCATGATCCGGTCCGACATGCCGAGCACTTCCGGCAGTTCGGACGAGACCATGATGATGGAGAGGCCCTGGGAGGCAAGTTCGGAAATGAAGGCGTGTACGGCGGCTTTCGAGCCGATATCGATGCCTTTGGTCGGCTCATCGAGAATGATCACCTTTGGCTGGGTGGCGAGCCACTTGCCGATCACCACCTTCTGCTGATTGCCGCCGGACAAGGTGCCGACCGGCACGGACAGGGCCGCGGCGCGCAGATCCAGCCGTTCGGCATATTGCCGCGCGAGCTTCAGCTCGTTGGACGCCTTCAGGAAACCGGAGCGCGAGGTTTTTGCGAGCGATGGCAGCGACATGTTCTGGTAGATCGGCATGGGAAGCGCCAACCCGTGGCGGCCGCGCTCTTCCGGCACGTAAACGACGCCAGCGGCAATCGCATCGCGCGGCGAACGGATCTCGACCGGCTTGCCGTCCAGCGTCAAACGGCCGGCGGAGGGGCGGGTTATGCCGAACAGAGACTGGCAGAGTTCCGAACGCCCGGCGCCGATCAGGCCGTAAACACCGAGGATTTCGCCGCGCTTTAATTCAAAGGAGATGTCGCGGAATTCGGTGGGATGGCTGTATCCCTCGACCGAAAGGACCGTGTCGCCGATCTCCACCGTGATCTTCGGAAACACATCATGTACGTCGCGGCCGACCATCAGGCGGACGATCTCCGCCTGAGGCGTTTCCTTCAGAGAGCCGTGGCCGACGGCCTTACCATCCCGAAAGACGGCGAAGTTTTCGGCAATTTCATAGAGTTCGTCGAACTTGTGGCTGATGAACAGGATCGCCTTTCCCTGCCGCTTCAGGCCTTCGACGATGCGGAACAGATCGTCGATTTCCTTGCGCGAGAGCGCCGCCGTCGGCTCGTCCATGATAACGATGCGCGCTTCCACCGAAAGCGCGCGGGCAATCGCCACCAGATGCCGCTGGGCAATCGACAGGTCCTTGAGCCGGATCGTCGGGTCAATCTCGCTTTCCAGCTGGCGCAGCAGATCGCGGGAACGCGCGTTGATGGTCCGCCAGTCGATCGTGCCGAAGCGGGTGCGCGGTGCATGACCGAGAAAGATGTTTTCACCGACCGTCAGTTCATCGAACAGCACGGTTTCCTGATGAATGGCCGTCACACCCGCATCGATGGCGGCCTGGGCGCTCGAAAACTGCACCGGCTGACCGTCGAGCAGGATCTCGCCCTCGCTCGGGCGATAGATGCCGGTGAGAATTTTCACCAGCGTGGATTTGCCCGCGCCGTTTTCGCCAATCAGCGCCGTCACCTGTCCCGGATAAAGGCTGATGGACACCTGATCCAGCGCCTTGACGCCCGGAAAGATCTGGCTGATGCCGCGCATTTCCAGGATCGGAGTCTCGACGGCCAGCGATGCGGTGTTGGTCATTGGTGCGACAGCATTCATTGTTGATTTCACCTTCGCGCCCTTGTCACAAGCAGGCCTCCCCCTCCCCGCAGGGGGGAGAAGGAAGGTCTGGCACTGCCTGTCGCCTCAGGTGGGCACATCAGGACGTCAGGACAGTGCAAGACAGAGGCGCCGGGCTGGCGAAGCTGGAAATCGCGTCGTCGAAAGCCGGTCTGTACCTACGATGGTGTACGTGCAAACCCGGCAATACAGTGGGCGCGATTGACAGCCCGCCAGCGCGGCTTCTGCTAGACCCTTAGAAAATCTTCGAGAACTGATCGATGTTCGACGAATTGTAGACGAAGGGGTCTGCCATCGCGGCTTCGCCATTCTCGCCGATCTTGATCGAACCCATGCGGCCGGCCTTCACTTCGGTGCCGGGCTTGCCCGTCGTATCACCCTTGACCAGATGATAGGCGATCTGTGTTGCCGAATAACCGAGGTCGATCGGGTTCCAGATGGCGAATTCCTTCGTGGCACCGGACTTGATCGCGCCCGCCATTTCGGAGGGAAGACCAAGGCCCGTCACATAGACCTGACCGATCTTGCCGGCATCCTTGACCGCCTGTGAGGCGGCGAGAACGCCAACCGTCGTCGGGGCAACGATGACCTTGACGTTCGGCTGCGACTTCAGAAGACCTTGCGCTTCGCGGTAGCTCTTGTCGGCCAGATCGTCACCATAAACGGTGGTGGCGAGGTTGAGGCCGGGGAAATCCTTCAGCTGCTTCTTCATTTCCGCAATCCAGGTATTCTGGTTCGTGGAGGTGGTGGTGGCAGACAGGATAGCGAAGTCACCCTTGCCGTCCGGCAGATGGTTTTTTGCGAGTGTCAGGCACATCTTGCCGATCAGCTCGTTGGACGACGGATTCAGGTGCATGATGCGCCCGGCAGGAGCCACGCCCGAATCCCAGGAGATGACCTTGATGCCGCGCTGAGCGGCCTTCTTCAGCGCCGGAACGACCGCATCCGGGTCATTGGCGGAGATCGCGATGGCATCGACGCCTTGCGCGATCAGCGAGTTGATGACTTCGATCTGGCCTTCGGCCGTTGTGGTCGTCGGGCCGGTGTAGATGATCTGTACACCGCCGAGTTCCTTGGCCGCTTCTTCGGCGCCCTTGTTGGCCGCTTCGAAGAAGCCGTTGCCCAGCGACTTCACCACCAGCGCGATCTTCATATCGGCCGCGGATGCCATGCCAGCCATGGATACCGATGCGGCAAGCGCAAGCGCTGCAGCACCAAAATGCCGTCTTGTCAGTGTCATCTGTCATTCCTCCCAAACAGACCGTTGATCTCCCCTTTTCCGGACACGCACCTCTTACGCGACCGAAAAAGCATCCTCCTTACCGGTCGACGCCATCGGCTTGACCGTCAGAACTTTCACGCCCGCACCTTCCAGCATGGCAACTGCCTCCTCCGGCACGCCGTCATCGGTGATGATGGTCGAGACGTTGTCGAGCGGGCAAAGGATCATGCTGGAGCGGCGGGAAAACTTGCTGGAATCGACCATCACGATCAATTCGTCTGCCTGGCGCATCAGGCGCTGCTCGCTCTGGATCACCAGTGCATCGGGCTCCATCACACCATGTGCGGAAATGCCCTGAGCGCCAATGAACATGCGCCGCGCATAGAAATTGCGGATCCCGTCATTGTCGAAGGGCGACAGGATCAGGCTCTGGTCACGATAGATCGAACCACCAGGCACCGAAACCGTACATTTGGAATGCTTCACCAGATGTTCAGCGATCGCAAACGAGTTGGTCATGACCTGCAGCCGGCGCGCCGACATGAAATGCACCATCTGGAAGGTGGTGGTGCCGCCATTGATGATGACGGAATCACCTTCATCGCAGAGTTCGATGGCGGCGCGCGCAATTGCGCGTTTTTTGTCGATGTTGACGGATTCGGACACGCGAAACGGACGCGCCGCGAGATGACCCTGCTGCGGCGGATGCACGGCTTCCGCCCCTCCCCGCACACGCCGCAGTTTTCCTTGCACATGCAAGGCTGCGATATCGCGGCGGATCGTAGCCTCGGAAGCCTCGGTCAGCTCGGCAATATCCTGCACCGTCACCACAGGCTTTTCCTGTATGGCGCTTAGGATGATGCGATGGCGTTCGCGTTCGTGCATGGGGTCCTCCTTGTTTCGATTTATTCGGACTACCTTCAGGATGTCAATCAGAAACGATCAAAAAAGATTATATTGCATCGCACAATGAAAGATTATGATCGTTTGTGATTGACATTCACCCATCCTCTGCGTGATATCCTCCATCCAAAGGAGATCGTTTGCCCGCCGGGCGAACACGAATGACTTGGGAGGACTTCTTCATGTCGGGCCAAACCCGCCTTCTCGAAAACCGTTGGGACGATTCGCATGCGGCCACGCTCGATGAGCCCGGCAAGCTGCTGTACCGCTCGAACCTGCTCGGCGCCGACAAGCGCATCACCAATTACGGTGGCGGCAACACATCGGCCAAAGTCATGGAGACCGATCCTCTGACCGGAGAAAAGGTCCAGGTTCTCTGGGTCAAGGGATCCGGCGGCGATGTCGGCACGATCAAGCTCGATGGCTTTGCGACGCTGTACCAGGAAAAGCTTGAAGCGCTGAAGGGCATTTACCAGGGCGTGCACGATGAAGACCGCATGGTCGGTTTCCTGCCTCACTGCACCTTCAACCTGAACCCGCGCGCCGCTTCCATCGACACGCCGCTACACGGCTTCGTACCCTTCACGCATGTCGATCACATGCACCCGGATGCGATCATCGCGATTGCCGCCTCGAGGAACTCCCGGGAACTGACGCAGCAGATCTTCGGCTCCGACATCGGCTGGCTGCCCTGGCGCCGCCCCGGCTTCCAGCTTGGCCTCGATCTCGAAGCCTTCGTCAAAGCGAACCCCACGGCCAAGGGTGTCGTGTTGGAAAGCCACGGCCTGTTCACCTGGGCCGATGACGCAAAGGATTGCTATGAACTGACGCTTGCCATCATCAACAAGGCGATCGCGTGGTTTGCCAAAGAAACCGAGGGCAAGGTGATCTTCGGTGGCGCGGTGACCGACAGCCTGCCCGCCGAGCAGCGTCGCGCGATTGCTGCGAAGCTGATGCCGGAAATCCGTGGCCGCATCGGCAAGATTGAGCGCAAGCTCGGCGATTTCGATGATCAGGATGCCGTGCTCGAATTCGTCAATTCGAACAAGCTGAAACCGCTCGGCGCGCTTGGCACCTCCTGCCCGGACCATTTCCTGCGCACCAAGATCCGGCCGCTGATTCTCGATTTCGATCCGTCCAATCCGGATGTGGATGCCGCGATTGCCGGTCTCGATCAGGCACTGGAGGATTACCGCGCCGATTACACCCGCTATTACGAGACCTGCAAACACGACAACTCGCCGAAGATGCGTGACCCGAACCCGGTCATCTTCCTGGTGCCGGGCGTCGGCATGCTGTCCTTTGCCAAGGACAAGGCAACGGCGCGTATTGCCGGTGAGTTCTACGTCAACGCCATCAACGTGATGCGCGGCGCCTCCACCGTCTCCGAGTATCAGGGCCTTCCCGAACAGGAAGCTTTCGATATCGAATACTGGTTGCTGGAAGAGGCAAAGCTGCAGCGCATGCCGAAACCGAAGAGCCTGGCCGGCCGCGTGGCCTTCGTCACCGGTGGTGCCGGCGGCATTGGCCGGGCGACCGCCGAGCGGCTGATGGCGGAGGGCGCCTGCGTGGTGCTCGCCGATATCGATGCCGAAGCGCTTGAAACGGCGAAGGCTGATTTTGCCAAGCGTTACAGCGCCGATGCCGTGCGCTCCGTGCAACTGGATGTGACGAAGGAAGAGGCCGTTGCCTCCGCTTTTGCCGCAGCCTGCGTCGAATTCGGCGGCGTGGACATTCTTGTTTCCAATGCGGGCATTGCCTCCTCCGCCCCGGTGGAAGAAACGACGCTTGCCATGTGGGACAAGAATATCAGCATTCTCGCCACCGGTTACTTCCTCGTATCGCGCGAAGCCTTCCGGCTGTTCCGCCGCCAGAACCTCGGTGGCAACATTGTGTTCGTAGCCTCAAAGAACGGTCTTGCTTCGTCTCCCAACGCATCCGCCTATTGCACGGCCAAGGCCGCGGAAATCCATCTGGCCCGGTGCCTGGCATTGGAAGGCGCAGAGGCCGGCATTCGCGTCAACACCGTCAACCCGGATGCGGTGTTGCGCGGCTCAAAGATCTGGAACGGCGAGTGGCGCGAACAGCGCGCAGCCTCTTCGAAGATCGAGGTGACCGATCTGGAAGAACATTACCGCAAGCGTTCGATGCTGAAGCTCAACGTCTTCCCGGAGGATATCGCGGAAGCCATCTACTTCCTGGCGTCGGATCTTTCGGCCAAATCGACGGGCAACATCATCAACGTGGACGCCGGCAACGCGCAGAGCTTTACGCGGTAACATTCGAAGCGCGGGCCATCCTGCCCCTCACCCTAACCCTCTCCCCGCGTGCGGGGAGAGGGGACTACCCACGCAACGCTTGAATGCGCCGGACACCGTGCGGCATATCCCTTCTCCCCGTTTGCGGGGAGAAGGTGGCGGCAGCCGGATGAGGGGCTGCATCCTCGGGAGGAACCAATGACAGATCTGAAAATTTCAGGCGATGTGATCGCCGCCGACAACGACAAGCGCGCAGCCGCCCACCAGGCGGATTATGCAGCGCTCGGGGAAAAACTCGCCCGCAGCAATATCGACATCGATACGATCACGCAGAAGGTCGCGGACTTTTTCGTCGCCGTGCCCTCCTGGGGTGTCGGCACCGGCGGTACCCGCTTTGCCCGGTTTCCAGGGCTCGGCGAACCACGGCACATCTTCGACAAACTGGAGGATTGCAGCGTCATCCAACAGCTGACGCGGGCAACACCGACGGTCTCGCTGCACATTCCGTGGGACAAGGCGGACCCGAAAGAGCTGAAGGCAAAGGGCGATGCGCTCGGCCTCGGCTTCGATGCCATGAATTCCAACACCTTTTCCGACACCGCCGATCAGGCGCATTCCTACAAATATGGCTCTCTGTCCCATGTCGAAGCCGCAACCCGTGCCCAGGCCGTGGAGCATAATCTCGAATGTATCGAGATCGGCAATGCGATTGGTTCCAAGGCGCTGACAGTGTGGATCGGCGACGGCTCGAACTTCCCCGGCCAGACGAATTTCACCCGCCAGTTCGAGCGCTATCTGGACTCGATGCGCGACATCTATAAGGCGCTGCCGGATGACTGGCGGCTGTTCTCCGAACACAAGATGTACGAGCCGGCCTTTTATTCGACGGTGGTGCAGGACTGGGGCACGAACTACCTGATCGCGCAGACGCTCGGCGAAAAGGCCTTCTGCCTCGTCGATCTCGGCCACCATGCACCGAACACGAATATCGAGATGATTGTCGCCCGCCTGATCCAGTTCGGCAAGCTCGGCGGCTTCCATTTCAATGATTCCAAATACGGTGACGACGATCTGGATGCGGGCTCGGTCGAGCCGTACCGCCTCTTCCTCGTCTTCAACGAATTGGTGGATGCCGAACATCGCGGCGTGAAGGGTTTTCATCCAGCCCACATGATCGACCAGAGCCACAATGTGACGGACCCGATCGAGAGCCTGATCTCGTCTGCCAACGAAATCCGCCGCGCCTATGCCCAGGCGCTTTTGGTGGATCGCGCGGCGCTGGAAGGTTTCCAGAACGACAACGATGCCCTGATGGCAACCGAGACACTTAAGCGCGCCTATCGCACCGATGTGGAGACCATTCTGGCGGAAGCGCGCCGAAGGGACGGCGGGGCGATTGATCCGGTTGCGACCTATCGCGCCAGCGGTTACCGGGCCCGGGTCGCGGCGGAGCGGCCGGCCGTCAAGGGCGGCTCCGGCGGTATCGTGTGATCGCACAGGTCCCCCGACCGTGATCGCCACGGCCGGGGACCTTGCCGGCAGGTTATTTCTTCGCGATCACCCAGATCGCGTGGATGATGCCGGGGATGTATCCGAACAGCGTCAGCAGGATGTTCAGCCAGAAATGCAGGCCGATGCCGACCTGGAGAAACACGCCAACCGGCGGCAGCAGGATGGCAAACAGAATGCGGATAACGTCCACGACATACCTCTCTTCAGCAATGAACCAATGTTGCCGCAACAACGCGGCGAACCCGACTTGGTTCAATGGATCGACGAGGTGGAGACGCAATTGTGGCAATACAAGACCACGGATGAGCCGCCGCGGATGTCATGCATCCGTTTGTGACAGGCTTTCCCCGCGCTCCTCGATACGCTCCATCACCCGCTCAGGCTGAACATCGCGCTTTAACTCCTCGATCTCCCGGTCCACGTCCGTGCTGACATCGAGCTTGCGCGCGAGCTCCGAGACGAGTGCGATCAGCCGCGTCGTCTCATGTTCGTGCAGAAGCGAGATCTGCAGATTGAGGTCCGCCCGCTTGTCGTCGGCCGCCGACATCCGGTTCTGGCTGATGAGCACGAAGGTGGACAGGAAGATCGCTTCCACGGAGGCGATCATTGCCAGCACCACGAGAGAAGGATCGAAGGGCCGCAGGATCGGCAAAATCCCCGTGTTGATGGCAATCCAAGCCCCGAAGAAGGCGAGATGCAGGTAGACAAAGACCATACTGCCGGCAAAGCGGGTAATGGCATCCGCTGCGCGCTCCTGCCGGCCGGACTTGGCGAGATTGTGTTTCGTGCGCTCGACCAAGACGTCGATATTGCGGTCGAGCGTACGGGTCATCGCGTCACCGCCCGCAGGTCGCGGGCGGTGTGAATGGGCGGGTTCAGCTTGGGAAGATCTTGGTCTGGTCAAGGGTCGGACTCTGTTCTTTTCTAGCCAAACCATCTCCCCGCTCTGCGGTTCCGCCAGAACCTGTTATGTCCGATGCCGACCATAAATCCGGTCGAGAATGCGCGCGACATCCACCAGCCGGTCCGCCTCGGGGTCATAACCGGCGCCTTCCGACAGCCTGCGTGCCCAGTCCGCCGCGGCGCGCCCGCCCCAATCGTCTGGCGGTCCCACCAGGCGCTCACGCTTCGTGCCTTTCAGCCACTCCGCTTTGAAATCGTAGAAGGAGCCGTTGATGTTAGACAGCCGGGCCCCGCCCTCGGTGCCATAAAAGGCGGCTGAGATCACCGCTTCCTGTCCGGCCGGCAGGCGCCAGGAGCAGGCGAGCCGGATGTTGGCGCCATTTTCCAGGTCGATGGTCGCAATCGCATAGTCCTCGATGCGGTCGCTGTCGCCGGAAATCGGACGGCCGCCGCTCATCAGCCGGCTCGCCACGTTGGAGACTGCCGGAAAGCCGAGCGACCACAACGCCGCATCCACGAGATGCACGCCGAGATCGATCACGCAGCCGCCACCCGACAGCGCCTTGTCGTAGAACCAGGGCTTGTCCGGTCCATAGGCGTTGTGAAAGACGAGATCGGCGGCAAACACGGTTCCGAGCGAGCCAGACCGGATCAGGTCGCGGATCTGGCGCATGCCCTCGGTGAAACGGTAGGACAAATCGATCGATAGCAGGCGATCTACTTTACGCGCGGCGTCGACCACCGCCTGCACCTCCTGTTCGGTACGCCCCAGCGGCTTCTGGCAGAACACGGCGCGGCCGCTCGACAGAACCCGGATCGATTCCTCCGCATGCTGGGCACTCGGCGTGGCGATCACCACGCCATCGAGCTCTTCACGCAAAAGGGCGTCCAGCCCCTCGACCGGACGCGCCTCCGGCGCGATCTCCAGCGCGGCCGCCAGCATGTCCGGATTCGGGTCGGCAATCGCAACAGCCTGTGCCACACCAGTGTCCAGCACTGCCTTCATCCGATGCCGACCGATCCAGCCAACACCGAGAAAACCGAGACGCAATGGACGGGTGGCTTGAGAAAGGTCGTTGGTCGTCACCATCTGGTTCATCGGCAGGTCACCATGGCCTTGAGGAAACCGTCGGGCCGGTCCCGTGTTGCATTGAGCGCGTCATCCAGCTGTTCCAGGGGAAAGACGTGCGTGTAGAGGCTAGACGGGTCGAGATGGCCTTCGGCGACGGCGGCCACCGCCGCGCGGATTCCCTCCATGTAGATGTCGGGATCGCGTTCATGGGCGTTGATCACGTCGATGCCGCGCCAGTTCCATAGCTGCATATTGATCTGCCGCGGCCCGTCCTGGTGATAACCGGCGACGATCAACCGGCCGCGCTCGCGCGTCAGTTCCGCCGCAAGGTCGAGCGGCCACGGCTTGCCGACGGCCTCGATCACCCGATCGCAGAACCGACCATCAGTCAGCGCTTTCACCTGCTCGATGATCTGCCAGTGATCGTTCATTTCAATGAGCTCTTCGGCTCCCATCCGCCGGGCGATATTGAGCGAGAAGGGGCGCCGCGAAATGGCGATGACCCGGGCGCCCGCCTTCACGGCAAGTTGCGTCAGGAGCGCGCCGAGAAAGCCGATGCCGATGATGGCGACCGTCTGGCCGGCGCTGATTTCCGCGCGGCGGAAAATGTTCATTGCGCAACCGAGCGGCTCGCCGGGGAATGGTTGCCCCTTCAAAGCCTCCGGCAGCTTCACCACGGCGGAGGCCTCCGCAATGTCGTAGCCGGCATAGGCATGGTAGCTCAGCGCCGCCACACGATCGCCGACGTCCAGACCCGTCACGCCCTCACCGAGGGCATCGATGAGGCCCCAGCCCTCATGGCCAAGGCCGCCCGGCTCGGTCGGGAACTGCATCCAGTCGGGGCCAGACCAGGGGGTGAGATTGGAGGCGCAGACGCCGCAGCCTTCCAGCCGTACCCGCACCTGCCCTTGCGCCGGTTCGGGACGTGGCACTGTCCGGACCTCGATCTCACCGGCACCGACCACGACCGCGGCCCGCATTGTTGCTGTTGTCTGAGAAAGCGTGTCCATCCCTGTCTCTTCGTCTCCATTTACCGGTCGCGCAGCCATGCCTTGGGTCACGGCGCGCAGGTTCACGGAATGGCTAACAGGCTAGAGGCAGCAGAGTTCCTGAAGAAGATGACACTGTTGATGTCATTGAACCAGATGTTGGCGGGGGGCGGGCGCTAGCCCTTTCGGCAGTCAGGCAAAATTCCTTCGGGAACTATTGCTGCTGCTGCTTGTTCGCCGCCCGAACGCTTCATCATCATCCCTCTAACGTTCAGGGCAGAACCCGTGTCACAGAAGGTACTCATTACAGGCGGTTGCGGATTTATCGGCCGCTATGTCACGCAAGAACTTCTCTCCAGCGGTTACCAGGTCCGCATTCTCGATGCCCTGATCGATCAGGTGCATGGCGATGCAGGCCCGACGATTCCGACCGGGGTCGAGTTCATCCAGGGCGATGTCTGCGACAAATCGATCGTACAGGACGCGCTGCAGGGAGTCGAATCCGTGCTCCATCTGGCGGCGGAAGTCGGTGTCGGTCAGTCGATGTACGAGATCGCCCGCTATGTCGGCGGCAATGATCTCGGCACTGCGGTCCTGCTGGAATCGATGATCGGCCTGCCGGTCAAGCGTATCGTCGTCGCATCATCGATGAGCGTCTACGGCGAAGGTCTCTATACCGATGAGCACGGCCACCGCTTCGGCCAGGTGCGGCGCAGGGCCGCGCAGATCAAATCCGGCGAATGGGAAGCCAAGGGGCCGAATGGCGAAACGCTGACGCCCACACCGACCGATGAGGAAAAGCCCGTCGATCTCGCCTCTATCTATGCGCTGACGAAATACATGCAGGAACGCGCCGTCCTGATCTATGGCGAGGCCTATGGCGTCGATGCCGTGGCACTTCGCCTCTTCAACGTCTTCGGCCCGGGACAGGCGCTGTCGAACCCCTATACCGGGGTGCTCGCCAATTTCGCCTCCCGCATTGCCAATGGCCAGTCGCCGATGATCTTCGAGGACGGGCGTCAGCGGCGCGATTTCGTGCATGTGCGCGATGTGGCGCGCGCCTTCCGGCTGGCGCTCGAAAAGCCCCGCGTCAGCGGTCATGTCATCAATGTGGGCAGCGGCCAGTCCTATTCGGTCGCCGAGGTCGCAAGCCTTCTGGCAGAGGCGATGGATGCGCCGCAGTTGCAGCCGGAGATCCTGCACAAGGCCCGCTCCGGCGATATTCGCAACTGCTTCTCCGACATTTCCAAGGCACGCGAGCTTTTAGGCTTTGAACCGGAACACCGGCTGGAGACCACGCTGGTCGAGCTGGCCGCCTGGGTAAGGACCACCGGCGCGATCGATCGCGGCGCCGAGATGAAACGCCAGCTGGAAGAACGGGGGCTGGTATCATGAATCCATCCGCCACGTCCCCAGCCGGGCGGTCCTTCGGTTTCGTGGAATGGTTCCGCCCCGGCGAATACGAGCGCACCGAACGTCTGCTCCCGGATATCCTGAAAAGCGGCGCGAATTCCCTGCGTACACATCTCTCCTGGGCGGAATATCTGGCGCCGGGTGGTGAAGCCTGGTTCGACTGGCTGATCCCGAAGCTGGGAGCCGAAATCGACCTCCTGCCCTGCATCCACTACACGCCGCCCTCCATGTCGCGAACGGGACGCTCGAACGGCGCGCCGCAGGTGCTGAAGGATTATGCCGATTTCGTCGATCACGTGCTAACCCGTTATGGCCGGCACTTCCGCCATGTCGAATTATGGAACGAACCGAACAATCTGCTCGACTGGGACTGGCGCGAGGATGCCGATTTCCAGCTGTTCTGCGAGATGGTCGGCGGGGCCGCCTACTGGGCGAAACAGCGCGGCTGGAAGCCGGTGCTGGGCGGGCCCTGCCCCTTCGACCCGATGTGGCTGAACCTGATGGGCGAACGCGGCGTGCTCGGCGTCGTCGATGCCGTCGGTTTCCACGGCTTTCCCGGCACCTGGGACAGCGAGGAGGGGAGCTGGGGCGGCTGGGACATGCATCTCGGCGAAATGCGCCAGATCCTCGACCGTCACAATGCAGAGGCCGAAATCTGGATCACCGAAACCGGCTATTCCACCTGGCGCAATGACGAGATGGAGCAGGCGCGCCGTTTCATGAAAGCGCTGCAGGTGCCAGCCGACCGCCTCTACTGGTACTCCTTCGCCGACGTGCCGCCGGATGTGGCGGTGCAGGAAGGCCTGTGGTTTGATCCGCGCCATTACCATCTGGGCGCCGTCACCCACGAAAACCAGCCGAAGCTGCTCGCCCGACTGTTGATGGAAGGCGGCATCGAGCGGCTGCGCGACGTGACGCGGCTCGCCACCCCGCATGTCGCGACCGGTGCGGCCCCGATTGTCATTACCGGCGGCAGCGGTTTCATCGGCTCGAACCTTGCCGAAAGTTTTCTTGCCGAGGGCGAGGATGTCATCGTCCTCGATAATCTCGGGCGACCCGGCGTCGACCAGAACCTTGCCTGGCTAACGGAACGCCACGGCCGCCGCGTGCACCCGGTGCTGGCCGATGTGCGGGATCTGCGCGGCATCGAGGCGGCCTTCACCGATGCCAAGGCGATCTTCCATCTGGCAGCCCAGACAGCCGTGACGACAAGCCTCGTTTCCCCGCTCGATGATTTCGAGGCCAATGCGCGCGGCACGATCAACGTGCTGGAATCCGTCCGGAAGGCGGGCCGCAAGGCGCCGGTGATCTTTGCCAGCACCAACAAGGTCTATGGCGCCTTGGAAGACCTGGAGATGCTCCCGATGGACGATCGCTACGTGCCGGCGGACCAGGCGGTGCGCGATTTCGGCATCGGTGAAAACCGGCCGCTCGATTTCTGCACACCCTATGGCTGCTCCAAGGGCGTGGCCGACCAGTATGTGCTGGATTACGCCAAATCCTTCGATATTCCGACCGCCGTGCTGCGCATGAGCTGCATTTACGGCCCGCGCCAGTTCGGCACCGAGGACCAGGGCTGGGTGGCGCATTTCCTCATCCGCGCCTTGTCCGGTCAGCCGATCTCCATCTACGGCGACGGCAAACAGGTGCGCGACATCCTGCATGTGGATGATGCGGTGGCGGCTTATCGCGCCGTGCATGCCGGCATCTCTCGCGTGCGCGGCGAGGTCTTCAATCTCGGCGGAGGACCGCAGAATTCGGTCAGCATCCTTTTGGTGCTGCGCGAAATCGAACGGCTGACCGGGCGCCCGCTGGAGATCGACTTCGGCGACTGGCGGGCGGGAGACCAGTTCTTTTTCGTGGCGGATACCCGCAAGCTGGAAGACCAGCTTGGCTGGCAGCCGCGCATCCGCTGGAAGAGCGGGCTTTCCCATCTCGCCGACTGGCTGACGGAACACCGTTTTGACGGGCGCGCGCCGATACGCGACAGGCTGAGGGTGACCGCATGACGCGTTTGCCTGCACCGCGACGAATCCTGATGACGGTCGATGCCGTGGGTGGCGTCTGGCGTTACGCCATGGATCTTGCACGCGGCCTCTCTGCCGTTGGCATCGACACGGTGTTTGCAGGATTCGGGCCCGAGCCGGACGAGGCCAAGCGCCGGGAGGCCGAGGCGATAGGCAAACTCGTCTGGCGTTCGGCGCCGCTCGACTGGATGGCGAAGGGTGAACGGGACCTGACGGAGGTCGGTCCCCAGATTGCAGCTCTTGCTGAACGGGAGGGGGTGGATCTGCTGCACCTCAACCTTCCGTCCCAGGCGGTGGGTCTTGCGGTTGATGCGCCAGTGGTGACGGTGTCGCATTCCTGTGTCGTCACCTGGTTTTGCGCGGTGCGCGGCCACGCGGTGCCGCAACCCTGGGCCTGGCAGGAGCACGTGAACGCCGATGGTCTGAGACGCTGCGATGCCGTGGTCGTTCCCAGCCGCTCGCATGGCGATATGGTCACCGAAGCCTATGGCGCCGTGCCGCAACTTTCCGTCGTCTACAATGCCACCCGGCTGCCGCCCGAGACGCCGCGCAAGGAAGCCTTCGTCTTTGCCGCCGGGCGCTGGTGGGATGATGGCAAGAATGGCCGGACCCTCGACGAGGCGGCGGAACGGACCCATTGGCCGATTGTCATGGCCGGGCCGACACGCGGCCCGAGCGGACAGCAGGTCGCGCTTCTCGCGGCGAAGGCCAAGGGCGAGCTCAGCCACAGCGAGACCATGAACCACCTGGTCAAGGCGGCGATCTTCGTCTCGCCGTCGATCTATGAACCCTTCGGTCTCGCCGCACTGGAGGCTGCCCGCCTCGGTGCCGCGCTGGTGCTGTCCGACATCAAGACCTACCGCGAACTCTGGCAGGACGCCGCGCTGTTTGTCGATCCGCATGACCCGCTGGCGATTGCGGATGCGATCAACCGGCTGAGTCAGGACCAGGGCCTGCGGCATGCGCTATCGGCCCGTGCCCAGGAGATCTCCCGGACTTTTACCCTCGAACGGCAGGTGAACGAGATGGTGCGTATCTACGCGCGAACGCTTGCCCGCCGGTCGCTTCACGCAGCGGAGTAATCATGAAGTTCGTGTTCTATACCCATTCCCTGGTCTCCGACTGGAACCACGGCAACGCCCATTTTCTGCGCGGCGTGATGCGCGACCTGATCCGTCGCGGCCATGAGGCGATTGCCCTGGAACCGGAAGGGGCCTGGTCGCGGCAGAACCTCGTGAAGGACCAGGGAGAGGCGCCGCTTGACGCCTTCCGACGGACCTTTCCCGACCTCTCCTCCCTCTCCTATGGGGTGGACTTCGATCATGAACGGACGCTGTCCGATGCGGATGTCGTGATCGTCCACGAATGGACCGATCCGGCTCTGGTGGAGCGCATCGGAGAAATCCGCCGCCGCGCAGGCTTCACCCTCGTCTTTCACGACACACACCACCGGGCAGTCTCCAGCGAAGAGGACATCGCCGGCCTCATCCTCAAGGACTACGACCTGATCCTCGCCTTTGGCGAAACGCTGCGGCAGCGTTACCTGAAGGCCGGCTGGGGTTCTCAGGTGTTTACCTGGCACGAGGCCGCCGACGACACGATCTTCCGCCCCATGCCGGAGGTCGAGAAGGAGCGCGATCTTATCTGGATCGGCAACTGGGGAGATGGCGAGCGTTCCGCCGAACTTGCGGAATTCCTGATCGAGCCGGTGAAGGAACTTCAGCTGCAGACGACCGTTAGGGGCGTCCGTTACCCGCAACCCGCCCTCAACCAGTTGAAGGAGGCCGGTATCGATTACGCAGGCTGGATTGCCAATGCGGATGCACCCTCTGCCTTCGCGCGCCATCGCCTGACGGTGCATGTGCCGCGCCGCCCTTACGTCGAGACCCTGCCCGGCATTCCGACCATCCGCATGTTCGAGGCGCTCGCCTGTGGCATCCCGCTGATTTCCGCGCCCTGGGAAGACGCCGAACATCTCTTCCGGCCGGGAGAGGATTTTCTTTTCGTCCGCAACGGCAGCGAGATGAAGGAGGCCATGCGTTCCGTGCTCGCCGATACGGACTTTGCCAACGCGCTGACCGGCGCTGGGCTCGAAACCATCATGGCGCGGCACACCTGCCGGCACCGGGTGGACGAGCTGCTCTCCATCCTCAGCCAGCACGGCACGGCCCTTGTCAAACACCAGATCACCTTTCCGGAGGCCGCCGAATGAAGATCGCCTTTTATGGATCCAGCCTTGTCTCCGCCTATTGGAACGGTGCCGCCACCTATTACCGCGGCTTGCTGCGAGCGCTGGCGGAAAAGGGTTATGACATCACCTTCTATGAACCGGACGTTTATGACCGGCAGAAAAATCGCGACATGGACCCGCCCGATTGGGCAAAGGTCGTCGTCTATGACGGCACCGCGGAGGCGCTGCGGACGGTGACACGCGAGGCGGCAGAGGCCGACATCGTCGTCAAGGCAAGCGGCGTCGGTTTTGAGGACGACCTGCTTCTGACGGAGGTGCTGCGCCACGCCCGCCCGGGCGCCATGCGGATCTTCTGGGATGTCGATGCACCGGCAACTCTTGCAGAGATCCGCCGCGCCCCCGGCCATCCTCTGCGGCGCGCGCTGAACACGCTCGACATGGTGCTGACCTATGGCGGCGGGGCCCCCGTCGTCTCCGCCTACCGGGCGCTTGGCGCCAAGGACTGTGCGCCGATCTACAACGCGCTTGATCCTGAGACGCATTTTCCGGTTCCGGCAGATCCCCGCTTTGCCGCGGATCTGGGTTTCCTCGGCAACCGGTTGCCCGACCGCGAGGCGCGTGTCGAACATTTCTTCCTGGCGCCCGCATCCCGCGTGCCGGACCAGCGCTTCCTGCTTGGCGGTTCCGGCTGGCAGGGCAAGCCGATGTCCGACAATGTACGCAGCATCGGCCATGTACCGACGCGGGATCATAATGCCTTCAACGTCACGCCGAAGGCGGTCCTCAACATTTCGCGCGAGAGCATGGCCTCGAACGGCTTTTCGCCCGCAACGCGCGTCTTCGAAGCCGCCGGTGCCGGCGCCTGCCTGATCACCGACCATTGGGAAGGGATCGATCATTTCCTGAAGCCGGAGGAAGAAATCCTCGTTGCCCGCGACGGGCAGGACGTTGTGGAGATCATGGCCGGACTGACACAGGAGCGCGCCGCCGAGATCGGCCGCCGGGCGCTTGCCCGGGTGACATCCGAGCACACCTACACCCAGCGCGCCGAGGATGCAGACCGCATCTTCAAACGCCACTTCGAAAGCCTCGAGGCCGCAGAATGACGAACAATCCACTCAACATCGTGATCATTGGCCTGTCTCTGTCCTCTTCCTGGGGCAATGGTCATGCCACGACCTATCGAGCACTCATCCGCGGACTTTTTGCGGAGGGGCACGAGGTCCTTTTCCTGGAGCGGGATGTGCCCTGGTACGCGGAAAACCGCGACCTGGCCGATCCGGACTTCTGCACGCTTTCCTATTATGACCGGGTCGACGACCTGGCCGGCATCTATGGCGATGCCATCCGCTATGCGGATGCCATGATCATCGGGTCCTACGTGCCGGACGGAGCAAGGGTGATCGATGCGGTTGCGGCTTTGAACCCCAGCCGTTTCTGCTTCTACGACATCGATACACCTGTAACGCTTGCGGCGCTGGCCCGCGGTGAGGAGGAGTTTCTCGAAGGCGGCCAGATCGCCGGCTTCGACGCCTATTTCTCCTTTACCGGCGGCCCGATCCTCACGCGTCTGGAAGAGACCTATGGTGTGCCACGGGCGTTCCCGCTCTATTGCGCCGTCGATGCCGACCGCTACAAACCAACCGGCGAGGCACCCGTCTGGGATCTCGGCTATCTCGGCACCTACAGCCCCGACCGGCAGCCAACGCTCGAGCGGTTCCTGATCGAACCGGCCCGGCGCCTGCCGGAGATGCGTTTCGTCGTCGCTGGCCCGCAATATCCCGACACCATCGACTGGCCGGACAATGTGGAACGGATCGATCACCTGCCGCCGACCGAACACGCCTCCTTCTACAGTCGCCAGCGCTTCACGCTGAATGTCACGCGTGCGGACATGATCGCCGCCGGGTGGTCTCCCAGCGTGCGGTTGTTCGAGGCGGCCGCCTGTGGCAGCCCGATCATCAGTGACGAATGGCCGGGTCTTTCCGATCTCCTGCCAGATGGCGAGGCCATTCTGATCGCACGGGATACGGAGGACGTCATCGCGGCGCTGACGGGTCTCAACGAAGGCCGGCGTCTAGCCATCGCCGATGCGGCCCGCAGCCGCATTCTGGAAAGCCACACGGGGGAGGCGCGCGCCAGGCAGTTGGTCAGCGATCTGCAGAGCCTGGCAGCGCACGGCAACGCTGCGGCCGGACGGCTGCGTCAGCGAGTTTCGGCATGAGGAGAGAGGATTTACCGATGCTGCAAAGAACCGATCGCGCAAAAAAGAAGACCATCCTCGTTGCCGGCGGTGCCGGTTTCGTCGGCTCGCATCTGTGCGACGCGTTATTGTCACGCGGGCACCGTGTCCTGTGCGTCGATTCCTATCTCACCGGCTCCAGGGCCAATGTGCTGCCGCTGCAGAACCATCCGCGGTTCCGCATGATCGAAGCCGACATCTGCGAACTGCACGAGATCGATGAACCGGTGGACGAGATCTACAATCTCGCCTGCGCCGCCTCGCCGCCGCAATACCAGGCCGATCCGGTACATACGATGATGACCTGCGTGCTTGGCACCGGCAATCTGCTGTTTCTCGCGGAACGCCACGCCGCCGCTTTCCTGCAGGCGTCCACCAGCGAGGTCTATGGCGACCCGGAACAGCACCCGCAGCGCGAGGATTACCGCGGCAATGTCAACTGCACGGGTCCGCGCGCCTGTTACGACGAGGGGAAGCGCGCAGCCGAAGCCTTGTGCTTTGACATGCTCAGAACGTCGCGCGTTGATGCCCGGGTGGTGCGTATCTTCAACACCTATGGCCCGCGCATGGCGCCCGATGACGGGCGTATTGTCTCCAACCTCATCGTGCAGGCCCTCTGCGGAGAGCCGCTGACCCTTTACGGCACCGGCGAGCAGACCCGTTCCTTCTGTTTCGTCAGTGATCTTGTTGCCGGCCTGATCCGTCTGATGGAGGTCGATCCCAATCCGGGCCACCCGGTCAATATTGGCAATCCCGGCGAATTCACCATCAATCAGCTGGCCGAAATGGTGTTGGCCATGGTGCCGACCGCCTCACGTATCGTCTACCACCCGCTGCCGAAGGACGACCCGCAACGCCGCAAACCCGATATAGCAAGGGCAAAGGAACTGCTCGGCTGGGAGCCGCGCGTGCCGCTTGCCGAAGGGCTGCGCCAGACGATCGATTATTTCATGTCCATCATGCCGGACGAGAGGCAGAGCAAGCGCCCCGCGCCGGCACTGGCCAAGGAGCCGCAGACCAGCCATATGCCAATGGGAGCGTGACGCATGGATGCATCCAGAATGCCGCCGGCCGAACTTCGCCGACGGATCAGCGAACTTGGACCCTGGTTCCAGAACATGCGCATCGGCGGGGTGGAAACCGCGCCGGACCATTTTCTGGGCGATTATCCCGCTTTCAAGTGGAAAGGGTTCCAGCATGTCATTCCAAGGGACCTTGAAGGACGCAGCGTACTGGATGTCGGCTGCAATGCCGGTTTCTACACGCTGGAAATGAAACGTCGCAATGCCGGTCGCGTCGTGGGGATCGATACCGATCCCCACTACCTCGCCCAGGCGCGCTTTGCCGCCGAGCAGAGCGGCCACGACATCGAGTTCCGCCAGATGTCCGTCTATGACGTGCCTAAACTGAAGGAGCGTTTCGATCTCGTGCTGTTCATGGGCGTGCTCTACCACCTGCGCCATCCGCTTCTGGCGCTCGATCTGCTGTGGGAGCATGCGGTGGGCGAGGAGATGCTGTTCCAATGCCTTCAGCGCGGCGACGAGCGTATTCCGAAGCTTGCCGAGAATTATGACTTCTCCGAATGGGCGATGTTCGACCGGCCGGACTACCCAAAGCTCTTCTTTGTCGAGGAGCGTTACGCCTCCGATCCGACGAACTGGTTCATCCCTAACACCGCGGCCATGGAAGCTATGCTGCGATCCTCCGGCTTTGAAATCACCGCGCATCCCGAACGGGAGGTGTACCTTGTGAAACGCGGCGCCCGGCATTATGCCGTCGACCCCGCCCCCTGCAGCTGATGCGGGAGGCGATGATGACGGATGGTGCAGGGGAAGACCACCGCCAGTTTTCCCTCGGACTGCTGCGCGGCGCCGGCGGCGCGCTGATCTTCGGCATCCCGATGCTGATGACCATGGAGCTGTGGTTCATCGGTTTCTATATGCCGCGCGAACGGCTGTTCCTACTGCTTCTCGTCAACATTCCGCTTCTGGTGGTGCTGGCGCGGCGCATCGGCTTCGAAAATACGTTCAGCTGGCGACAGGCCATGCGCGACGCCATGATCGCCTACGCGCTGGCCATCGTCACCTCCGGGCTTGTGTTGGTGCTTTTCGGTGTCCTGACGCTCGACATGCCTGTGCGCGAATGGGTGGGCAAGATCGCCCTGCAATCCGTGCCTGCCAGCATCGGGGCGATGCTCGGCCGCAGCCAACTCGGTCAACCCGACGAAGAGGAGGAGGATGAGGAGAAAGGCGGGCAATTGAACACCGGTTATGCCGGCGAACTGTTCATGATGGCAATCGGCGCGCTGTTCCTCTGCCTCAATGTTGCTCCAACGGAGGAGATCATCCTGATTTCGTTCAAGATGTCCGCCTGGCACGCTCTCGCTGCCATCGCCGCATCGCTCATCATCATGCACGGTTTCGTCTATGCGGTCTCTTTCCGCGGCACGCATCAGTTGAACGAACACACACCGCGCTGGCATGCGCTTATCCGCTTTACCTTTCCGGGTTACATCGTCGCCTGCCTGATCAGCCTCTACGTGCTGTGGACCTTTGGGCGGCTCGACGACACCGCCTGGACGCAGGTGATGATGTCGATGGTGGTGCTGAACGCGCCAGGAGCGCTGGGTGCCGCCTCCGCCCGACTGATCTTGTGATGAGCTGGCGCCGGAGGATCTCGAGTTGACCACGACAAACCGCAACCGCGACCCGAAACGCCATATCGAGGCGGAAAAACCGCACTGGATCGAATGGGCGACGGGTTTTGTCTCGGTTCTTCTTGTCCTGGCGTTGGCCGGCTGGATCGGTCGCGAGGCACTAATAAAAAGCGCCGACACGCCGGAGCTTTCCGTCCGTGTCGGCGAGACCATTCGGAAAGGCGAACATTACGTCGTTCGGATCGAGCTCCAGAACCGGGCGCCGGCAACGGCAGCCGCCGTGCGGGTGGCGGGCACACTCACCTCAGCGGAAGGCTTTGAGGAAATTTCGGAAACGACCTTCGATTATGCGCCGGCCGAATCCGTCACCAAGGGCGGTCTGCTGTTCCGGGCGGATCCGAGCGCCGGACGTCTGGATATTCGACCCACGGGTTATTCCGAACCCTGAACCTGCCGCGCTCTCATCCGGGGACACGGCCAAGCTCCGGGAACTTCTGACGTGCCACATCGATCGACGGGCAGATGACGTCACTTGCGCCGAGCGTGACCGAAATATTGTCGCTGACGTCCAGCTCGCCATCGAAGGTGACGGGAAGCCGCTCGCCGCCCTGGCGGATCAGCGTTCCGTCATGGGTAAAGCCCTGGGCCAGCAGCCAGTCGCGCGGCGCCATGACACTGATCTTGATGCGGATCGCATCATCATGTTCGCGTATGGCAACCAGCTTGTAGCCGACATCCGACTGTCCGCCCGCCACTTCCAGCTTTCCATGGCTTGCGGCTTCCTGCAGGTGTTCGCTCATCGGGATACTCCGGTTGAAGGATTGTCACCCGTTAACCGATGCCTCGCCCTCTTTGTTCCGCAACTTGGCCCTCTCGCCCTCCCGGTAACTGCGCGGCGTCATGCCGGTCCGCTTGCGAAAGCAGCGGGAAAAATAGGCGGCGTCTGAAAATCCCAAGTTCTCCGCAATGTGCTGGATGCTGTACTCGGTGAAGACGAGCGCGCGGCGGGCCTCGTCGATCGAGCGTTCCATGATGAGATCATGCGTGCTCATGCCGGTGACGTGGCGTGTGCTGCGGTTGAGATGTGTGGCCGAAAGCCCCAGCAGGCGGGCATAAGCCTCCACGGTCAGCTGTTCCCGGTGATGTCTCGCGATCAGGTCCTTCAGCTTGCGAACGCGCTTCAGATGCAGGTCCGGCAGTTGCGCGCCCGGGCCGGGCGTGATCTCCCGCCCCAGCATCAGGATGACGGTTGCGATATGCGTCTCCAGCATCTCCTCGCGCGCCGGCCGCTCACCCTCATATTCCTCGGCAATCCGCAGGAAGGTCTGCTCCAGATAACCGGCGGCACCGCCCATGTTTGCGAGGGACACGACAATCGGATCGGCAAACCAGGGGGCCTCGCCGGACAGCCTCCGCCCCGCCCCCAGCCGCTCCGGAACGAGCGTGATGACAAATCCGTCGATATCCGGCGAGAAGCGGAAACCATGAACCGGGCCGGGCGGGATGACGATGACGCAAGGTGGCTTCAGGATCACCGTACCGGCGGGAAGCAGTGCATCGCCGGAGCCGTCGCGAATGTACAGGAATTGCAGAAAGCTCTCATGCCGGTGAAGGCCGATTTCCCAACGATAACCACTGCTGCGCGCCGCAATGGTTTCGCAATGCACCCAAAATTCCCGCTGAAGTCCGCTTTCTTCACCGTAAAGGTTATATGTCGGAACGTTCAAGCGACTCTCCCCCTCAATCCCTCATGTTCGATTTGTCCTAGATCTAGATGGAAAAGTCCATTGTTCCGGTGGCACGGATCAGCGAGTTTCCTGACAAAGTGCAATTCCTGGGAGGATCTCATGCGCACACAAGTTTTGATCATCGGCTCCGGCCCCTCCGGTCTCCTGCTCGGCCAGTTGCTGACGAAAGCCGGCATCGACAACATCATCCTCGACCGTGTGTCGAAGGATTACATCCTTGGCCGCGTTCGCGCCGGCGTTCTCGAATGGGGAACCGTCGGCCTGCTCGACGAGGCCGGCGCCGGTGCCCGGATGCATGCGGAAGGCCTGCCGCATGACGGCTATTCGCTTGCCTTCGACGGTCGCGACCACCGCATCGACCTCTTCGCACTCACCGGCAAGCGTGTCATGGTCTATGGTCAGACGGAAGTGACGAGCGACCTGATGGACGCCCGCGAGGCCTCCGGTGCCCGGACAGTCTACGAGGCCGGCAATGTCACCCCGCATGATTTCGACGGCGCTCAGCCTTACGTCACCTACGAGAAGGATGGCGTGACGCACCGCATCGACTGCGATTTCATCGCCGGCTGCGACGGTTTCCATGGGGTGAGCCGCAAATCCGTGCCGGAAAAATCCATCCAGACTTTCGAGAAGATCTACCCCTTCGGCTGGCTTGGCGTGCTTGCGGACATTCCGCCCGTCAGCCACGAGCTGATCTATGCCAACCATCCGCGCGGCTTCGCGCTCTGCTCGATGCGCTCGGAAACCCGCAGCCGTTATTATGTGCAGTGCTCGCTGGAGGACAAGGTCGAGGACTGGTCGGACGAGCGCTTCTTCGACGAGCTTCGCCGCCGCCTGCCGCAGCATCACGCGGAGGCCATGGTGGTTGGCCCATCCTTCGAGAAATCCATCGCGCCGCTTCGATCCTTCGTCACGGAGCCGATGCGCTTCGGCAAACTGTTCCTGGTCGGCGATGCCGCCCATATCGTGCCGCCGACGGGGGCCAAGGGCCTTAATCTGGCGGCGAGCGATGTCTTCTACCTTTTCGAAGGTCTGCGCGAGCATTATGCGGAAAAGTCCGAGGCTGGCATCGACGCCTATTCCGAGCGTGCACTGAAGCGCGTCTGGAAGTCGGTGCGCTTCTCCTGGTCGATGACGACGCTGATGCACCGTTTCCCGGATACGGGCGATTTCGGCCAGAAGATCCAGGAGGCGGAGCTGGACTACCTGACCCATTCGACGGCAGCCTCCACCGCCATGGCGGAAAACTACGTCGGCCTGCCCTACTGATCTCGGCCGACGATGGACCGCCGGAGGATCGTGCAAGAAATCCGGCGGATCGAACAAACCGATCCGATGCGCCATGCGTTATGGACAGTGCTGCTCCCCTTCGCGGAGCAGCACCCCATTTTCTTCAAACGATCGGAAGGTCATCACCATGGCTATTGCACGAGGCTATGCGGCGACGGATGCGTCGAAACCGCTTGAGTTCTTTACCTTCGAGCGCCGTGAGCCGCGCGATGACGACGTCGTCATCGCCATCGAATATTGCGGCGTCTGCCACTCCGACATTCACCAGGCCCGCAACGAGTGGGGCAATTCGCGGTTCCCGATGGTTCCGGGCCATGAGATTGCCGGCGCCGTGACGGCCGTCGGCTCGGCTGTTTCGAAATTCAAGGTCGGCGATCGCGTCGGCGTCGGCTGCTTCGTCGATTCCTGCGTCCATTGCCAGACACGCGATGTCGACAACGAACAGTATATGCCGGGTCTGGTTCAGACCTATAACGACGTGGAGGCCGATGGCCAGACGCCGACCTATGGCGGCTACTCGGACTCGATCGTCGTCAAGGAAGGTTATGTCCTGTCGATCCCGGACAATCTGCCGCTCGACAAGGCAGCGCCGCTTCTGTGCGCCGGCATCACGCTCTATTCGCCGCTTGCGCACTGGAAGGCCGGGCCCGGCAAGAAGGTCGCGATCGTCGGCATGGGCGGTCTTGGGCACATGGGCGTGCAGATCGGTTCTGCCATGGGCGCGGATGTCACCGTTCTCAGCCAGAGCCTGTCCAAAAAGGACGACGGCCTCAAGTTCGGCGCCAAGGACTATTTCGCGACTTCCGACGCCGAAACCTTCAAGACGCTGGCCGGCACCTTCGACCTGATCATCTGCACCGTCAGCACCGGCATCGACTGGAACGCCTATCTCGGCCTGCTGAAGGTGGATGGCACCATGGTTCTGGTCGGCGCACCGGAAAACCCGGTACCCGTCCACGCGTTTGCGCTGATCCCTGGTCGCCGCAGCCTGGCGGGTTCGATGATCGGTTCGATCAAGGAAACCCAGGAGATGCTCGACTTCTGCGGCAAGCACAACATCACCGCCGAAATCGAGGTCATCGACATCAAGGACATCAACACGGCCTATGAGCGCGTGATCAAGAGCGATGTGCGTTATCGCTTCGTGATCGACATGAAGACTTTGCCGAAGGCCTGAACCGCATGACCGATCAACGTCCAGGGGTGACCGATGGCTCCCCCGCAGGTCCCTCCGCGGCCTTGATCACCACGATTGCGTTGGCGGCGGGAGCCCTCGTCGCCAACATCTACTACGCCCAGCCTCTGGTCGCGGAGATTGCGGCGGAACTCGGAATCGATGCCGATTTCGCCGGTGCGCTGACCAGCACAACGCAGATCGGTTACGGCATCGGCCTGTTCTTCCTGGTTTCCCTCGCGGATCGGGTGGAAAACAAGCGGCTGGTGCTCGTCACGCTGACGATCACCCTGCTTGGCCTGATCGGCATGGCGTCCGCAACGGCGGTCATTCCCTTCTTCATCGCCTCTTTCCTGATCGGCGTCTGTTCGACCGGCGCGCAGGTACTGATCCCGCTGATCGCCCATCTCGTGCCGCTCAATCGCCGCGGCCGGGTGGTCGGCAATGTCATGGGCGCCGTCCTGACCGGCATCATGCTGGCAAGGCCGGTGTCCCTGTTTGTCGCAGCAAGTTTTGGCTGGCGCGCGGTGTTCCTGTTTTCGGCAGGATTGATGGCGGTGATCGGCCTGTCACTCGCCGTGATGCTGCCGCGGCAGATGCCCCAGACGACGATGACCTATCCGCAGATCCTGTCGTCTATGAAGGATCTGATCCGCGATACGCCCGTGCTGCGCTGGCGTTCCGCCTACCAGGCGATCATCTTCTGCGCCTTCAACCTGTTCTGGACGGCCATTCCCTTTGCACTGTCAGAGCATTTCGGGCTGAATCAGCACCAGATCGGTCTGTTTGCCCTGGCAGGGGCCGGCGGCGCCTTGGCGGCACCGGTGGTCGGTCGTCTGGCAGATCGCGGTCTTGGAACGCTACTTTCCGCCATCGCCATGGTCGGGATCGCCGTCTTCTTTGCCGTCAGCGGTTACGCGGTCATGGCCGGTGCACTGGTTCTCGCGGCCCTTTGCGCGGTGCTCATCGACGCCGCGGTGCAGGCAAATCAGATCGTCAGCCAGCGGATCATCTTTGCGATTGCGCCGGAAAAGCGCGGTCGGCTCAACGCGATCTACATGACCTCTGCCTTTATCGGTGGCGCTATCGGATCGACGCTCGGCACCGTGATCTACCATCTGGGCGGCTGGAGCGGCACGGCCGCATCGGGCGCTGGCCTCGGCCTCTTCGGCCTTGCGCTGTTTGCCCTCGAACAGCGCAAGCGTTGAGACAATCCATTAGCCGGCTATCATGGTTTCTGATGCCGCCTGCCGGATCGTCTGCATCAGGATCGACAAGGGAAGCGACGGCGGGGCATCGGTGCGCAACGTCAGCCCAACCGGGCCCTTGGTTTCGCTGGTATCGATCGGAAGCGCCGCCAGCACACCATCGGCAATGTCACCGGCAACGACGCCGCTGGAGATGATCCAGATCGCGTCGCTCGATCGGACAAAGGCGCGTCCGAAGGCATCGGAGACCGTTTCCACTTGTGTTGGCAGGGCCGCCACGCCATTGGCGATCAGAAACTGTTCGACAAAGGGACGAATGATCGAACCGCGCGTCGGCATGAGCACCGGATAGTCGCCAAGGCCGTTGAACACCGAGCCGCCGGCCAGCAGCGGATGGCCGGCGCGCACCACAAACAGCACTTTTTCCGAATAGAGATGTTCGAAGGAAAAACCGGTCATCTTTTCCGGCGCCGCAAGCCGCCCGACGACGAGATCGAGCTCTCCCATCCGCAGCTGTTCGAGCAGCACCGAATTTTCACCCGTGACGATCTTGATGCGGCTGCGGGTCTGTTCCTCCAGAAAAAGCGCCATCGCGCGCGGCATGATGCGCGTCGAGACCGTCGGCAGCGCGCCGATCCTGACCGGCGGCACATTGTCCAGCAGTTCCTGCGAGACGGAATCGATACCCTGACGCAACGCCGTCAGCGAGGCAGCGGCATGGCGCAGGAACACCTCGCCGGGGCGGGTAATGCGGATTCCGCGCCCTTCCCGCTCGAACAGCACAACGCCCAGCACCTCCTCCAGCTCGCGGATCGTCTTTGTCACCGCCGGCTGGCTGATATTCAGATGGTCGGCGGCCTTGACCACGCTCCCCTGCCTCGCCACCTCAACAAAGGTCTGCAGGTGCCGATACTTTACGCGGGAGCCGATCAAGATTCATAACCCCTCAGTTAATGCAACACGCTATAAATGTCATTTTACCTAACCATTTTCGAGATGCAATAACTGTAGCGGAGGAGTTCATCATGAGATTTGCACACATTGGCGATGTGGTGCTGAGCCATGACATCTATGGTCAAGGCTCCGGCAAGCCCGCTGTCGTCCTCATCAATTCGCTCGGCACCGACCGCCGGATCTGGGATCAGGTGGTTGCCGATTTGGCCAACGACTACACGGTCCTGACCTTCGACAAGCGCGGCCACGGCCTTTCGGACCTCGGCACCCCACCCTACAGTATCGAAGATTTTTCCTGCGATCTTGCCGGTCTCATCGATCATTACGGGCTGAAAAAGGCCATCATCTGTGGTCTCTCCGTTGGTGGCCTGATCGCGCTCAGCCTCTTCGAGTATCGCCCGGACCTGGTGCGCGCCATCGTTTTTGCCGATACCGCCCACAAGATCGGCACCCCCGAATTCTGGAAGGCGCGCATCGACGCCGTGATGGAGGGCGGCATTGAGAGCATTCTCGAGCCGATCATGTCGCGCTGGTTCACGCCGCCCTACCGCACCAACGACAATGCCGATTACCGCGGCTACTGCACGATGCTCGTGCGCCAGCCGAAACTCGGTTATGCCGGAACATGCGCCGCCATTCGCGATGCGGATTTCACGCATGTCGCTGAAACGCTCAGTGTGCCCTCCCTCTGCCTCGTTGGAGATCAGGACGGTTCGACGCCTCCGGAGCTTGTGAAATCGCTGGCCGATCTTATTCCCGGCAGCCGGTTCCAGGTGATCGAGGGTGCCGCCCACATTCCCTGCGTCGAGACCCCGACGTTGTTTCTCACCCATCTTCGCACTTTCATCGACAACCTGCCCGGAGAATGACCATGGCCGATCAGCCCGTGACCTCGGAACGTTATCGCCAGGGTATGGTGACCCGCCGTTCGGTTTTGGGCGACGCCCATGTCAACCGGGCAGTTGCCAACGAAAGCCCCTTCGACCGCCCTTTCCAGGAGCTGATTACCGAAGGCGCCTGGGGCACCGTCTGGTCCAGACCTCATTTTTCGAAGCGCGAGCGGTCGATCGTGACCATCGCCCTTCTTGCCGCCCTCGGCCAGGACGAGGAAGTGGCGATGCATATTCGTGCCACGGCGAATACCGGCGCGACGAAGGACGACATCTGCGAAGCCCTTCTTCACGTCGCCATCTATGCCGGAGTTCCGGCAGCCAACCATGCCTTCAAGATCGCAAAATCAGTCTATGCCGGGATGGAAACATCTGCGGCCACTGAGGAGGACACGAAATGAAGAACACACTGCCTGAGACAGGCGGCTTCTTTGCCCGTGATCGGGTCATGCATCCGCCAGCCTATACACCCGGCTACAAGACCTCGGTGCTGCGCTCGCCCCAGCGCGCCCTGATCTCGCTGGAAGGGACCAAGAGCGAAATCACCGGCCCGGTTTTCGGCCACAACATGATCAACGAGTTCGATAACGACCTCATCGTCAATTATGCCAAGCCCGGCGAGATGGCGATCGGCCAGCGTATCCTCGTCCACGGCCGGGTGCTGGACGAACGGGGTCATGGCGTTGACGGTGCGCTTGTTGAATTCTGGCAGGCCAATGCCGGCGGACGCTACCGCCACAAGAAGGAAACCTATCTGGCACCGCTCGATCCGAACTTCGGCGGCTTCGGTCGTTGCGTGACGGACGAGAACGGCTATTACTGGTTCCGCACGATCAAGCCTGGCCCCTATCCCTGGCCGAACGGCGTCAATGACTGGCGCCCGGCGCATATCCATTTCTCGATCTTCGGCCATGGCTTCGCCCAGCGCCTGATCACCCAGATGTATTTCGAGGGCGATCCGCTCATCTGGATTTGTCCCATCGTCAAGACGATCCCGGACGACGAAACGATCAAGCGGCTGATCGCACCGCTCGACATGAGCAACACAATCCCGATGGACATGCGCGCCTACAAGTTCGATATCGTCCTGCGCGGCCGCCGCTCAACGATGTTCGAGAACCGCAAGGAGGGCAACTGATCATGGTTCAACCGCTGAACTACCTGAAGGAATCGCCCTCTCAAACTGCGGGCCCTTACGTCCATATCGGCTGCACGCCGAACTTCACCGGCATCCATGGCGTCTACGAGACCGACCTCGGCTCCGGCCCTCTCTACAATGAGAAGACGCGCGGCGAGCGCATCACGATCAAGGGCCGGGTGATCGACGGATCCGGCACCCCGCTGAGGGATGCCATGGTGGAGATCTGGCAGGCGGATGCCGACGGCTTTTACAACAGCCCGTCGGAAACCCGCGGCAAGGCCGATCCGAACTTCTTCGGCTGGGGCCGTTGCCCGGCGGACATGACGACCGGCGAATACGTCTTCGAGACGATCAAGCCGGGTCGTGTGCCGCATGCCGGCCGCTGGATGGCACCGCATGTGACGCTCTGGATCGTCGCGCGCGGCATCAATATCGGCCTGCAGACCCGCATGTACTTCTCCGACGAAGAGGAGGCCAATGCAGAAGATCCGGTGCTTGCCCGCATAGAGCATCGCGTCCGCGTGCCCACCCTGATCGGCAAGCGGGAAGGTGATGTCGTGACCTTCGATATCTACCTTCAGGGTGAAAACGAAACCGTCTTTTTCGATATCTGAGCTGGCATGACCATATCCGCCTTCGAACATCCCTACCTGTCCGGCCTCCTCGGCGACGAGGAAACGGCAGCCCTGTTTGCCGCGCAGGCGGATATTCGTGCCATGCTGTCCTTCGAGCGGGCGCTTGCGCTCGCCGAAGCCGAAGAAGGTGTCATTCCGTCCGCGGCGGCAACCCGTATCGCGGACGTCTGCCAAAACTTCAGGCCGGATATGACCGGCCTGAGGCAAGGCGTTGCCAAGGACGGCATCGTGGCTGCGGAACTGGTGAAACAGCTGCGCGCTGCCGTTGGTGGTGATGACGCAAAACATGTGCATTTTGGTGCGACCAGCCAAGACGTGATCGACACAAGCCTGATGTTGCGGCTGAAGGGCGTCGTTGCCCTGTTCCTGGCACGGCTGGCCGATCTGCAAGGCGAGTTCGTCCGGCTGCAGCAGAATTTCGGCCCTCGCCGCCTGATGGGCCATACCCGGATGCAGGCGGCGATCCCGATCACCGTCGCAGACCGGCTTTCCTCCTGGTCGAGCCCGCTCGTGCGTGATCACGCGCGACTGACGGCGCTCATGCAACAGGGATTACCCGTGCAGTTCGGCGGTGCGGCCGGGAACCTCGACAAACTGCCTGAAAAGGGCGCGGCCGTTCGCGCCCGGCTAGCGGCCCATCTGGGGCTTGCGGATGCCACTCAATGGCACAGCCAGCGCGACCGGATCGTCGAGGTGGCTGACTGCCTCTCGATGATCAGCGGTTCCCTTGGCAAGATCGGCCAGGATGTCGCGCTGCTCGCCCAGATGGGCGGCGAGATCACTCTGTCCGGCGGCGGCGGTTCATCCGCGATGGCGCACAAGCAGAACCCGGTGGTTGCCGAAGCGCTTGTGTCGCTCGCCCGCTTCAATGCGGTTCAGGTCTCCGGCATACATCAGTCCCTGGTGCATGAACAGGAGCGCTCCGGCGCCGCCTGGACGCTCGAATGGATGCTGCTCCCCTCCATCACCATTGCCACCGGTGCATCGCTGCGGCTTTCGCGCGATCTTCTGTCGAAGATCCAGTCCATCGGGCGCGACCCGGAATAAGGGCGAAGAGCTCCCCCTCCTCGCGTATTTGCCGGGCGCGCGGAAATTTCAGATTCTGCTAAAAAGATCAGTCATGCCCGGTCGCGGTAAAGTTTGCATTTAGATTTTTCCGGTAATGCTCTGTTAGCAATGTCGCAAGGTGGCCGTTCGCCATCCAAGTCCCGCTGACTGAGTACCGGTGTTCATGCGTAACAAACTTCTCCTCCCCATCGTCCTTGGCTGCCTTGTCATGGCGGGTTGCCGATCGAGCGGCCCGGAAGAAGCCCTGAACATCGCTCCGTCCCAGGAGATCACCAACGCCGTTTCGCCGATCACACCGCCGGCCGCCATCGCACAGGTCACGCCGCAGCCGCAGGTAGCCCAACAGGCACAAGAGACTGTTCCAACGCCGCAGGCACACGAGCTTGCCTGGGCGGGCTCCGCTCCGCATCCGCAGGCCTTCGAGACGAACACCACGCAGAACGGTATGCCGCTTCCCAGCGCCCGGCCGGTCGCGATGATGATGCCGAGCCAGCCGGAAAACTTCAATCCGAACATCAAGCGCGGCCGCGTGTTCAGCCAGCGTTTCCGCGACGCCAAGCCGATCAATTTCGGCCGCATCACGCCGCAGCACCACCCGGTGCACGGCGTCGATGTCTCCCGCTGGCAGGGTGAGATCGACTGGCCGAAGCTGCGCACGCAGGGCGCCAACTTTGCCTATATCAAGGCGACCGATGGCGGCGATCATCTCGATCCGATGTTCCAGACCAACTGGCGGCGCGCCAAGGAAGCCGGCGTCAAGCGCGGCGCCTATCATTTCTTCTACTGGTGCCGGGTGGCAAGCGAACAGGCGGCCTGGTTCATCCGCAACGTGCCGAATGATCCGGATGCCCTGCCGCCGGTCATCGATGTCGAATACAATCACCTCTCCGACTGCAAGCGCCGCCTCTCGCCGGACAAGATCCGCGAGAAGATGCAGGTCTTCATGGACATCCTCGAAAAGCATTACGGCAAGCGGCCGGTGATCTATACCGCCCCGGACTTCTACAAGGACAATCTGCAGAACGCCTTCCTCGATTATCCCTTCTGGCTGCGTTCCGTGGCAGCCCACCCGTCCAAGGTCTATCCGGGTCGCCGCTGGATCTTCTGGCAATATTCCGGGTCCGGCCTGTCGCAGGGCGTCGACGAAAAGATCGACCTCAACGTCTTTTCAGGCAATGAGGAGCAGTGGCACCGCTGGTCGGAACAGAGCCCCTCGCGGATTGCCAGCCGTTGAGCCTAAGTCGATCTGACTGAACTCTTTAATCCTGCGGCTCAGGGTTTCGCCCGCATCAGCATGCCGAACAGGTCGCGGGAATCGTCCGGATCGGCGATGATGTCGAGCCATTGAAACAGATCCGTGCCGGCGATCCGCGCCCTTACGTAGCGCAGGGCTGAAAAATCCTCGATCGCAAAACCGACGCTGTCGAACAGCGTGATCTGGCGGTCGTCCCGGCGTCCCCCGACGACACCGGTCACCACCTGCCAGAGTTCCGTGATCGGATAGGTCTTCGGCATCTGCTGGATCTCGCCCTCGATCCAGGTCTGCGGCGGATATTCGACAAAGGTGTCGGCTCGCTCCAGGATACCCGGATGCAGTTCCGTCTTGCCGGGGCAATCGCCGCCGATGGCGTTGATATGCACGCCCGCGCCGATCATGTTGTCCGTCAGGATTGTCGCGTACTGTTTGTCGGCGGTTGAAGTGGTGATGATCTGCGAGCCTTCGATCGCGCTTTCGGCGGACCGGCAGGGGGTCACCTTGAGGCCGAACCCGGTCAGGTTTCGACAGGCTTTATCCGTCGCCCGGCTGTCGATATCGTAAAGCCGCACATGATCGATTCCGAGCACCGCCTTCATGGCGAGCGCCTGGAATTCCGACTGCGCACCGTTGCCGATGATCGCCATGGTTCGCGCGCCCTTCGGCGCCAGATGCCGTGCAGCCATCGCCGAGGTCGCGGCGGTGCGAAGCGCCGTCAGAAGCGTCATTTCAGTCAGGAGTACCGGATAACCGGTTGCGACATCGGCAAGCAGCCCAAAGGCCGTGACGGTCTGCAATCCCTTCGCCATGTTCTTCGGATGACCGTTGACGTATTTGAAACTATAAACCTCGCCATCGGACGTCGGCATCAGCTCGATCACGCCATCGCGGGAATGCGACCCGACCCTCGGCGTCTTGTCAAAACTGTCCCAACGCCGGAAGTCCGCCTCGATCTCATCAGCCAGCTCCCGTAGCATCTGCTCCAGCCCGATGTGGTGGACAAGCCGCATCATGTTCTCGACGCTGACAAACGGAACGAGCGCTTTTTGCGACGGGGGGTGCAGCACGGTGATCTCCTCTTGTCTGAAACCGTCAGCCTAGCGTCCCGACCGAATGGTATGAAGGCGCGATTCTGTGTTGTTTCCACCGGGAACTTGGGCAGAATGTACAGCCGCATTGGACGGATTGACGAAATGACAGTGATCGAAACCAGCCTCTATCGACCGGATGACCTCGACAGACGCATCATTGCCCATCTGCGCATCGATGGCCGCGCCTCGCTGTCGAAGCTCTCCGACGTTCTGGGGGTTGCCCGCGGCACGATCCAGAACCGCCTCGACCGTTTGATGGAAACCGGCATCCTGGTCGGCTTCACCGTTCGGGTCCGGGCAGACCTGGACGAAGACGGCGTCAACGCCATCATGATGATCGAGGTGGTCGGCAAATCGACCGATCGCATCATCCGCAAGCTACGGGGCATGCCGGAAATCCATACGCTGCACACCACCAACGGCAACTGGGATCTGGTGGCTCATATCCGCACCGACAGTCTTGGAGAGTTCGACCGGGTCTTGCGCGACATCCGCATGATCGAAGGCGTCTCGAACAGCGAAACCAGCCTTCTGCTGAGCAGCGTCTAGAGAACGCCCCAGGCCCGGTAACGTCCCCTGCCCGTCAATTCGCGCAGGCCCAGTTCCTCCACGATGCGGAGAGCCGCCCGGGGCGTCACCTTCAACGTGTCGGCAATCATGCCCGTCGAGACGAGTGGACGCGACATCACAAGTTCGATGAGTTCCGGCAGGCGTGACGTCGTGCGCCGGCCGATGAGGCGCCGTTCCATGAGCCTGCGTGCCAATAGCAGACGATCATGCTCCTTGAGCCCCTGCTCACCGGCAAGGATCAGCCCCTGCAACATCGCCATCAGGCGGACGTCGCGCTGACGATGCCGTCGCCGTTCGACCGCAACGGCCTTCAGCCCGAGATTGAGTGTTGTGAGGTGCCCGCCGGTCGTGACGCCGCATCGACGCAAAAGCGCGCCGAACAACAGACGACCCATCCACGGCGCGTGCTGCAGAACGCCGATTTCGTTCCAGGCATCCAGCAGCAGGATCGCCTGGAGAACGGGCGGATAGTCTTCCGTGTGGTGCAGGACCGCCTGCCATTCCGCAATCCGCTCCTCTTCGTCCCATTCAGGATCATAAACGAGAGGAGCCTTCTCCTCATCCGGCGTGCGCCCCAGGGTCCGCGCCTCTTTCATCACCGCTTCGGTATGGGCCAGAAGCGCATCCATGGCCGCAAGTTCTTTGGTGAGCGGATCATCCGCCGAGACATCGTCGGTCTCGTGCATTGGTGCGTGGTCGTCGGCAATGGGAGCCTCGGAGAAGCCTTTGGTCTCGAGCTGCGGCTCGTCACTGCTTCGCTCGCTGCCTTTGAGGGAACGCAACCCCGCGGGCGTCAGGGCCCAGTCCGGTGGATGCGCGGTGATGCGCCGACGCGTGCGGAGCACTTCCCGAGCAATGGTGAGTTCATGGGTCGGGGCTCGAATGTCGTGCCCGGCATCGTGCAGGACAAGGTCTTCGAGATGCGCGAGATCACCATCCACCCAAAGCGATGCACAGGCATCGGTGAAGTGGCTTCTGTGGAGAAAACCCTCACCGACCGGAGAACTCGCCAGCCTTTCATCAAGCCGGATAATCGCTCCCTGCGCGCGCGAGAGCGGTGAAAGGAGGGTCTGCAGGGGAAGATGGGCGAGATCGTAAGTCATTGGTGAATCACTAGCTGATTCACGATCCGGACACTAGCAAGGCGTTAGTGTCCGCCACATGGTAGGGTTCATTTTGATGCATTGGGAGAGCGGTTTGGCGGATGAATCGTCAGGAGAAGTGCTTCCTTGACTGTTCAACATCATCGGCCATCCGCACTACTCTATATAGCATAGGTGAAGGGCGACGTCATCGTCTAATGCGATTTTCCGGCCTAAAACCAGGCTTTTCTTGAGGCTCCAAAATGCTTAGCCGCGATCCATACGTCATGTATCTCCTGGCGTTCCTATGTGTTCTCCACTCGATCGACCATGCAAATGCGCAGGCTGCTTGGTCCGGAGTTACAACTGTAACTCCGCTCATGGAGCGCTCCGCCTGTGAATGGTCAGAGCAGAATCGATCGCTTCACTGCCGAGGGAGTTACAGTTGTAACGGCTGCCCTCGCTCCGGCCTGGAATGCGATGCCAGACCATAGAGGCTTCGATCGAGATTGAGTTTACCTTCCACCGCCCGGTCCAGCATGGCCAGGAAATAGGCTTCCGGTTTCAGAATATCATCCGGATCGCGCGCTGATTTTTCGACGACGGTCGCAAGGATCGCTGCAGCGGCATGCGGTCCGACCCTCTGTCGACCGCGCTCGAACACCTTGTCGGAAAGTCCGACCATCCGGCACAAAAGTCCCTCTTGGCGCCGCAATTCAGACCAGGAGGCAAGCGTTGTACCCGTCAGCGACTGCACCTCGCGGCAGGCCCTGTGAATGAGATCAATCGGAACTGCAGAAAGCACGTCGGTCTGAACTTCGAGGCCTGAGCGCTTGTTTTCCTCGGCATTGCTTGTTTCGGTCATGCTTCTCACATCGATCGTTTCGGTCGCAACAAAAGCTTCCGTCTGTTCATCAAGCCGCATTTCCTCTGCCGGTAGGTTCTCGGGGCACGCGTTACTCTCGAAAATGATTTTATGATTTGTATCAGTATAAGGGATGACACGGATGTCACCCTCGCCTGCCATTGTGCCGGATAAAGTCGGCTGGACCCTTTCCACGGCTGCGGCATAAACAATGCGCAGTTCGGCGGCCCTTTGAAGAAGATCGATGGTCTCACTCGCGGTATCAAGTTCACTCTGCCATTCATCGGCATAGGTCGGAAAAGCGAGTGCCAGATCGGCCACTGCGCGAGACAGACGAGAGATCTCGCGACGGGCGGCGAGTTCTGCAGCCAGGCGCTCCTGATACTGTTGCACACGCATCTTGAGCTCCGAAAGACGCGCACGCGCCGGCGTGAAGTCGATACCGTAGCCGACGGTGATCATGCCGTCACGATCGCGCTGGACGAAACGACGACCGGAGGCGCTGTCGCGATAGGCGGCAATACCGACTTCGACGAGCTTGCGGATGCAGCGCATGACCGTGCGTTCCGACCGCTGCGTATATTCCGCGAGCTTGGCATTCGAGATCGCAACGACGGGGCGGCCTTCGCCGGACCAGTCTTCCATACGGGAAAGACCGAGCAGAATGTCCATGACGTGATAAGCTGTGCCATGGATGCCGAGTGAAGGTGCAGCCTTCTTCAGAAGAAGAGCGACTTCCGCCTTTGTGGTATCCGGCAGTTCATCACTGAGCGCCAGCCGGGCACTCGCGACAATTGCCGGTGTGATGCGTCGGAAGGACGACACCGTGGTTCGAGAAGTCATAGGACATCGACGCAGTCGAAAGACCACGTTCCCCAATGAAATATCTATCGGGAAGCCAGCAGATGGGCACAAAAAAACGCTCTCTGAAGAATCAGAGACTTGATTGTGAACCCCGACCGTCCTAGAATCAGATTGCTACAAATGACGTTGACGGTTCGTTCCGTTGACAATGGATCAGGGTCTGTCGATTGCCGTCGGCAGGCCCTTTTTCATGGATGTGTTAGCTCATGGATCTGCCTCATGTCGCTGGCGACGGAATTCCGCCGCGAGTTCCGGTAGACGCGCAACAAGCCATTCGGACAAACCGGGAATGGCGGATTCGGGAATGGTGAGCTTCGTGGCTCTGGCCGAAAACTGAACGGTTGCCACCGCACCGTGTCCAAGGGCGACTTCCGTTGCCTCGGTCTTCGGTGCATCCGGCGTCTGAAGCACCTTCAGAACGAGATCGAAGCGCTGGTCGCTATTGGCGTTCTGCCAGGCCGAACCCGATTTCACCCCGTTGATGCGGTCCTGCTGATTTTTACTCAGCCGCCGATCGGCGATCAGAAGTCCAAGCTTTTCCCATTTGGGGCGACCGACAGCCGGAGCCGGGCCGATCGCGCGCACGAGATCCTCCGGCACGGCCGAAGCGACATTCGTCAGATGGGAAATATAGGCAATGCCCTTCTTTTCCTTACGTCCCAGGGCTTCCGAAATCGTCTCGCGGGAATAACCCTGATCCTTCAGGGTGAGGGCGAAGAAGGCCTGCTCGATAAAGCTCAGGTTCAGCCGTTCGGCGTTCTCTATCCCTTGCGAGATGACGAGTTCTTCATCCGTCAACTCGCGGACAAGCGCCTTGACGGGACGCCGGAGGATCTGGCAGGCGCGCAGACGGCGATGGCCGTAAGCGACCTGATAGTGGCCGGGACGGTGGGCGAGGGGACGCACGAGAATGGGCAGCCTTTGGCCGTTCTCACGAATGCCGTCGACGAAGGCGGCAAATGTCTCGTTTTCCTCGATCTCCAGGCGATCGCGCACGAAGGATGGCTCGATCTTGTCCGGGTCGAGTTCGATGATCGCTTCTGCGCCCATCAATTGTTCGTGGAGGCGCCTGTTCTCCTCTTCAATGGAGACGAAGGCGCGGTCCATGGATTTGACCGCCACGGAACCGACCCGACGTTTTTCGAGGTCGCTCGGAAGCGGCGTTGCTTGTTTTGCCAGATCGTCCGGATTGACGTTGGCAAACAGGCTTCTCATCCGTTGATTTCTGTCGCGAGGATTGGTCATTTGCGACCCCAGCACTGTTTCATCAGTTGAAGAATGTCATTGTTGACGGCGTCGACCGATTCCAGCGCCCGGTTGAGCGTATCGCGCCCGACGCTGCCGCGGCTCATTTCATAAAGGCTTTTTTTCTCCAGGCCGGCGCTTGCAATGGCGGTCGTTTCGACCACGGCCGGTGCGAGCACGTCATCCTTGAACAAAGAGCGCAGAAGGGTGACCACGTTGACTTGGGGCCCGTCATTCGGGTTGTGACGGGTGATCACGTATCGGATGAAGTCGTGTTGGAGAACACCGCCGCGTTCCTCGATCACATGCATCAGATCGCTCATCATGGCGAGGAACTGGTTCATGCTGGCAACGTCGATCATCGCCGGATGTATGGTGATCAGTAGCCCTGTCGCCGCGCAAAGGGCACCGAGCGTGAGATAACCAAGCTGCGGCGGAGCATCGATCAGAACGACGTCGTAATCCGCTTCGACTTCATTAATGACGGAAGCGAGGCGCCGGAAGAAGATCTCGTCGCCGCGGCCATGACCCTCGGCTATCGCCTGCGGGGTCTCATGTTCGTATTCCATCAATTCCAGATTGGCGGGAATGAGGTCGATGCCGGCGAAATAGGTCTGCCGGATCACCTCGCGAATGGGACGCCGCCGATCATCATAGCGGATTGCCGCATAAACCGTCTCGTTCTCGTCCACGTCAAACTCAGGCTGGTAGCCGAACATGGCCGACAGAGAAGCCTGCGGATCGAGATCGAGCGCGAGCACGCGCAAGCCTGAAATCGCGAGATAATGCGCGAGATGAATGGTGGTGGTGGTCTTGGCGGAACCGCCCTTGAAGTTTGCGACCGCGATCACCTGGAGCTTATCGCCTTCACGGCGACGCGGCAGAAAATCCAGCGCTTCGGCCGGACGTTTCTTCGCCAGATGGTGGCGGATCTCGTTGATCTGGTCGAGCGTATAAATGCGCCGGCCGTTGTCCTGCCGGTCCGGAATGACGCCTTCGCCATCAAGCGACATTTGCCGTAAAGTGGACTCGGCAATGCCGAGAAGCCCGGCGGCCTCGCGCGATGTAAAGGTCTTCAGTGTCTTTCGCGCGTCCGGTTCGTAGAGCCGCTCGCGCAGAGACTGAAGCTGGGCAGACAGCAACTGTGATTGCCTGCCAATCTTGGCAGCGGAAGATTCGCTCATCGGATTTGACCGCACGTTCATCGGGTTTCTTTCGCGACGGTTTTTCGAAGAGGATTGTCAAATTACCGTCGGCGCAAAATTACCCGATTCCGTTGTTCCGTCAAACGCTTGTTGGTTAACCCATGGTTAACGACAGGCGCGCGCCCTTGCCCACTTTTACGGCTTTATGCTTCCTTTTCAGAGCCTTGCGCGCGCAAAAGAAGATCAAGAAGACACTGGAACGGCATGTGAATCGTGCAGACTGGCGGAGCCGCGTGCTGCAGAATCCGCGCCGACAGACACAATCGACAGCCTCATGCCCGAATCGAGCGTCTCCGTGGGGCGCCGATTCTCGCCAGGCTGCGCAGACGAGATCTGTGTTTCAGTTGGTGCTGGTCTCAAGGGACATAGCCGTCAGCACCGATAAAAATGCCTCTCCCGCGTCCTTCAGATCTCCGCTGTTATCGATGGTCACACACCGGTAGCCCGGCGGAATGGTGAATTCCTCGCTCCGGCGCAATCGGGCTGCGATGTCGTTCTCACTTTCCCGCCCGCGGGTCTTCAGGCGCTCGGCCAGCACCTCGGGTTTGGCGACGATATTAACGACAAGAAGGTTCGGGAAGGCCGCGGAAAAATGCGGCAGCGCGGAGCGGGATCCATTGGCAATGGCAAGGCCGCCGCCTCGAAGCACGTCGCAGACAGCAGACGGGATGCCGTAGTGTAATCCATGGGCCTGCCAGTCGACACAAAAGCTGCCCGCGGCCCGCAGAGCCGAAAATTCTGCCTCGGTTGCCGGCGTGTGATCTTCGCCGCCCGCTTCCGCCGGTCGCGTGATCGTCCGTTTGACGAAATGAATCTCCGACCGACCGCTGAGCATCTTTCGAATGTAGTCGATCAGCGTATCCTTGCCGGCACCGGACGGACCGACAACGACGACCATCGTTCCTTCGGAGCTCGCTTCTGGTTTCGACCGGCTGTCGGCCATCACGCCACCCTTAGCCCCTGACGCCAGACGGACCGCACGACCGGGACCCCATCGGCACGGCGGACGCGCACGAGGTCGGCGCGCAGGCCTTCGGCAATGCGCCCACGGTCGTCGAGGCCCACGGTGCGGGCAGGGGTGGAGGTCACCATGGCAAGCGCCTGCGGCAACGAGATACCCTCGATCTCGTCGGCCAGCACGAAGGGTGCATGCAGCAGGCTGAGCGGCACATAGTCGGAGGACAGGACGTCGAGCACGCCGCGGGCGGCGAGGTCGCGGGCGGCAATGTTGCCGGAGTGGGATTTGCCGCGCACCACATTCGGCGCGCCCATCAACACGCTCATGCCGGCCTTGTGTGAGGCATCCGCGGCGTCAAGGCTGGTGGGAAACTCAGCCAGCCGGATTCCGTAACCGATCGCTTCGTCCACATGATCAAGCGTTGCATCGTCGTGGCTCGCAATCGTGATGCCGCGTGCATGGCAGATCCGCGCCAGCGCATCGCGGTGCGGAGCGGCGTAGAGTGCGGAGGCCTCCTGCCGGCGGGCAACGAAGTGAGCGAACGCCTCGTCGGACAGGCCGCGCTTCGTTTTGTAGTACAGGGTGTACTGATCCATTGTCTGGAACTGGCGCTGGCCCGGCGCATGATCCATCAAGGACAGAAGCCGGACGCGCGGATCCTCCTCGAAATCGGAAAAATGCTCCAGCACATCGGCAGAGGACACCTCGCAGCGCAGATGCAGCAGGTGTTCGGCCCGAAGACGGTTTTCGTTCTGCGCGGTCTCGATGGCATCGGCCATCGCGCGCATCTCGCCCTTCTGGAACCCGCCATCTTCGTCCGAACCCATGCGCAGGCAGTCGAAAACCGTGGTGATGCCGGAAGTGGCGACCTGGGCATCATGGGCCTGGATGGCAGAAATAGCATGCCAGCGCACGCCGGGGCGGGGGGAATAATGGGTCTCCAAGTGGTCGGTGTGCAATTCGACCAGACCGGCAATGAGGTAGTCACCCTCAAAATCCTCTCCGGCGCGGCTTGAACCTTCGCTGATATCCGCGATCAGGCCATTTTCGATTTTGACGCTGCCTTGGATGATGTCGTTGTCGAGGACGATCCGGGCATTGGAGAGGATGATGTCGGGCATGTTGAACGAACCGCTTGCAGGGACCCAAAGCGCCGGGCCGAAGATCAGAGGACCACTGACGGATGAGTCCGTCAGTGGCAGATGTCAATGCTGGCGTTGGCCGATCAGACGGCTGCGCAGCGCGTTGGAGATGTTATCGAAGATGAACACCACGATCAGGATCAGAATGACCATGTAGGCAACATTTTCCCAGTCGGAATTGGTGCGCATGGCCTCCCATAACTTCAGACCGATACCGCCGGCACCGACGGCACCGATGATGGTGGCGGAGCGGGTGTTCGATTCCCAGAAATACAGCGCCTGAGAGGCGAAGACGGGCAGGACCTGCGGCAGGACGCCGAAGCGTTGGACAGCGATCGGTGCCGCGCCGACGGATTTCACACCTTCGCGCTGTTTGTCGTCGATGTTTTCCAAGGCCTCGGAATAGAGTTTTCCAAGCGTTCCGGTATCGGTGAAGAAGATGGCGGAAATGCCGGCGAGCGGTCCCGGCCCGAAGGCGCGGGTAAAAAAGAGCGCCCAGATCAGCATGTCGACAGAGCGCTGGAAGTCGAAGAAACGCTTTACGATCTGGTTCACCGGCCGGTTGCGCGTGATGTTGCGGGCAGCCAGGAAGGACAGGGGGAATGACACGACCATCGCAAACAGCGTGCCGACAAAGGCCATGACGATGGTCTGTAGCAGCTTGGTCCAGACATCCAGGTGCTGCCAGGAGGGATTGTAGAGGATGTCGTTCCAGGCAAGCGCCAGATTGCTCATCGACGGGTCGATGCGCTCGCCAGAAATGATCGTGTTCATCACATGGCTGGCGGACATGCCGAAGAAGGCCGAATTGGTGTCGAAGATGAAGTTCGCCCAGCCAAAGAAGCGGTTGCGGATCCGCACGCGGTCGGAACTGACATCCACCCAGCCGGCCCAGCCGAAATAGGCGATCACGCGGCCGCCCTCGGCACGCTGCTCCACCCAGTCCGGCTTTGCACCGTCAACCGTCACGGTCTCCCGCACCCGGTCGAGGCGCAGCGTGACCGTCGATCCGTCACGGATCAGAATTACGCGGTCGGGCCGCACATCGACAGTCGCTGCCCGGCCGAGAGTTACCTTGGCGTCAACGATCACCTCCTCCGTGACGGTCTTCGGTGCAGAGCTTTCCGAAGACGCACTCTGCTCCGCCGCCTGCGGCGCAGGCTGAACCATGAAGCTGAAACTGGAGGACGGTTTGCTCGACGGAGTTTGTACCGGAGCGGCTGCCTCAGGCACTGTCCGGGTGATCGTCTCCCGTCTTGCGTCGATCCAATCCGGATTGGGATTGGGACCGATCGGATCAAAACGCGAATAGGTGATCGCCATCGCGCCATCCTTGGCGATCTCGATATCCGGCCGGATCTCGTAGGACACCCAATCCGCCAGATAGTTACCGGCAATGCCCCAGTTGGCACTGGACATCACCTGGCCGACGGCAAAAAACCACCAGCAGAAGACCATATAAAGGATCATGCCGCCGGCGATCACCGGAATACGAAAACGGCTCCAGAACGAGGGCACGAGCAGTGTCGGATGACGGGCGGCAATGGCGTCGAATTCGGCGGCAGTCAGGGTCTGCATGGGTGCTTCTCCTCAGATGACGGCCTGGAAGGCCTGTTCGCCCACCAGTTTGCGTCGCAGCCAGGCCGACAGCTGATCGACCGCGATGATAGTGATGAACAGAAGCAGGACGATCGCCAGCGTCTTTGCCTCATGTCCGCGGCTGATCGACAACCGCAGCTGTTCGCCGATGCCGCCGCCGCCGACTGCACCGATGATCGTCGAGGCACGCACGTTGATTTCGAGGCGCAGCAGGAAGTAGCTGATGAAGTTCGGCATCACCTGCGGCACCATGGCGAACCAGACGCGTTCGATCCAGCTGGCGCCGACGGCCCGTAGCCCCTCGTCGGGACGCATGTCGGCGTTTTCGATCACTTCGAAGAAGAGTTTGCCAAGCGCGCCGATCGTGTGGATCGTCACCGCGATGATGGCCGGGATGGGGCCGAGCGAGAGGATCGCCAGAAAAAAGCCGGCCAGCACGATTTCGGGAAACGCACGCAGAATTTCCATGAACCGCCGCGCGGGGCCGCGGATCCACGGGTTCTTCACCATGTTGCGCGCGGCAAAGAAGGAGAGGACTGCACCGAGCAAAAAACCGATGAGGGTGGAGATGACGGCAATGTTGAGCGTCTCCACCATCTTGTAGAAATATTCGGGAATGTAGAGGCTGTCGGTGATGTAGTACCGACCCTCCGGATAATCATATTTCAGACTGCCGTCGAAATAGGGGGAGGGCAGATCGAAGAGGGCGCGCCAGACTTCGTTGGCGTCGCGCGGCAGAAGATCCTCCACGAAGTCGAACAGATGCGGCAGGCGATCGAAGAACTTTCCCGAATTGCTGTCATTGGCAAACCACAACGACCCGAAGAGAGCGAAGAGCAGGACCGCAAGGCTGATGGCGGTGTAGAAGCGTCGCTGCCGTGCAAGCTGTTGCCAGTGTCGCTCGATCTTCTCGCCGCGTTCGCCGAGCCGGGTGCCAAGGGGCGCGTCATGTGCCGTGGGATTGAGTGTGGATGCCATTGCCGGACAGGCCTCGATAGGAGAGGGCTCGTTCATGAGCCGACTGAAAAGAGCATCGCCGGTCCATGAGGGCCGGCGATGTTGATGTCAGGATACAGGGCTGATCAGCCGCCGATGGTGGCTTTGCGGGCGTCGATGATCGGCTTGTAGAAGTCGACGTTGACTTCGGCGTAGCCCTTGAAATCGCCGCCCTGGATGGCGGAGAAGCACTTGGCGTCCGTCTTCGGCAGGTTCATCATGAAGGTCTTGAACTTGGACTTCATGGTGTCGTTCATCGAGGTGCGAACAACGATCGGGCCGTTCGGGATCAGCGGCGACTTCCACAGTTCAACCAGGTCATCCATGTTGAGGATGCCCTTGTCGACCATCTTCTTCAGGTTGCCGGAGGTATAGCCGTCCTTGAAGTTGCCAACGCCCGAACCCCAGGTCGTGCCGGCGTCGAAATTGCCCTTCAGCACTTCAAGAACGAGGTTTTCATGGCCGCCGCCAAAACCGGTCGAGCCGAAATATTCCTTGATCGGTGCGCCGCCAATGGCTTCCGGAAGCGTGACGGTCGGGATCAGGTAACCGGAGGTCGAGTCCGGGTCGGCGAAGCCGAGCTTCTTGCCCTTCATGTCGGCCAGCGTCTTGATGCCGGAATCCTTGCGGGCAACCATGATCGAGTGATAGCCCATCGAGCCGTCGGTCTGGACGGTCGTCAGGATCGGCTCGACGGCCTTCGGGTTGGCGAGGTAGATTTTGGCATAACCGGAAGCGCCGAGTTCGGCGTAATCAAGCGTGCCGCCGAGCAGACCCTGAATGACGCCGTCATAATCGGCAGCCGGGAAGAGCGAGACCTTTTCGACGCCGAGTTCGGTCTTCAGGTGATCCTGAAGGCAGGCGAAGTTGCGCAGGCGGTCGGCTTCGTTTTCGCCGCCGAGGATGCCGATGCGGAATTCCTTGAGATCTTGGGCAGCAGCAACGCCGGCGAGCGAAACGAGCGCTACGGCGGCGAGAAGGGTCTTCTTCAACATGAGTTCATCTCCTGTCAGAGCCAATGGTCGTGAACGTCCTGCCTTTGACGCGGGCTGGCGATCGGTGCGGCCTACGCCTCAGCAGCGCTGAGGGGGCGTAAGGGCGCGGATATCGGGGCACCTGCCAGACTGCTGGCCTGCGCGGTGCCGGAAAGGGTGATGCTGGTGGATGTCATCGTCTCGTCGATGCCCGATCCATCCCGATCGGAGCCGTAGATCTCCTGCACCGCGTCAGCCGTCAGATCGGCCGGTTTGCCATCAAACACGACACGACCCTTGGCCATGCCGATGATGCGTTCGCAATAATTGCGCGCGGTATCGAGCGTATGGAGATTGGTGACGACGGTGATGCCGTCGTTTTCGTTGATGCTGCGCAGCGCATCCATAACGATCTTGGCGTTCAGCGGATCGAGCGAGGCGATCGGCTCGTCCGCCAGCACCATCTTCGGGGACTGCATCAGCGCCCGGGCAATTGCCACACGCTGCTGCTGGCCGCCGGACAGCGTGCCTGCCGCCTGCAGCGCGGTCTGTTCGATGCCGAGCCGCTCGAGTGCTGCGATCGCCATCAGACGCTCCTCGCGGCTGAACAGGTTCAGAATGCTCATCACCGTCGAACGATGATTGAGGCGACCGAGCAGGACATTGGTCAGCACGTCGAGACGCGGAACGAGGTTGAACTGCTGGAAGATCATCGCGCAGTCGCGCTGCCAGTTGCGCAGGGCCTGACCGTGCAGCGCCGACACTTCCGTCTCACCGAAACGAATGCTTCCCGACGTCGGGTCGGCCAGACGGTTGATCATCCGCAACAGGGTCGACTTGCCGGCACCGGAGCGACCGATCACGCCGACCATCTGGCCGGCGGGAATATCGATGGTCACGGAATCCACGGCGGTGTTGCTGCCGAACTGGCGGGTGAGTTTCTCAAGCCTCAGATGCATGACCGTCCCTTCGTCTCATCATCGACGTCGGGATTTAGCCCTAGATCCCCAGTGTTAAGCCTGCATGTATATTTTGTGTCGGAAATATAAAGGCAGTTAGCCCTATGATTACGTGGAGATTTCGGCGGTTTGTGACAGTTTTTTGGCAGCTGGTCCGTCGGTATTTTAACGATCAGCACGCCTCGCCGTGACTGCCACCGCCGATTTTCGGCAGGCCGAGCACGTCATTCGACCTTGGCGATCGGCTTGCGCAGGCCTTGGCCATTGCAGAACCTGCGCTTTGTTCTCCCCATCAAGTTGAATTGAATGGGCGTTCGCGGTGATTGCACTACATCTGCGAGGTCTGTTCGAGGAGGAAAACCATGCGCACCCTATCTATCCTGACCCTGCTGGTCCTGTCCCTGTCTATGCAGTCGGGGTTTTCCCAGGATGCGGCAAGTGAGCCCGGTCGGCAGACGCAGTCCTCGTCCACCGCGGTGCGCGGTCTTCTCAGCCTGCTGCCGGCCAACGCCGTGACCGAACACACGCTCGAAACGCCGGATGGCGCGCTTGCCTATGTGGCAACTGCCGGAACGGTTGACCTGCGCGGCCAGGATGGACAGGTGGCCGCCAAGATCTTTTACACGGCCTACCGGCTGAAGGACGGGCCAAAAGAGCGCCCGCTCACCTTTGCCTTTAACGGCGGGCCGGGAGCGGCCTCGGCCTATCTGCATCTTGGGCTGGTGGGGCCGAAGATCCTGTCGTTTACCGGCGACAATGCGGATGGGAGCCGTCCCGTACTGCAAGATAATCCGCAAAGCTGGCTGAATTTCACCGACCTCGTGCTCATCGATCCGGTCGGCACCGGCTGGAGCCGCGCAACCGGGGACGAGGAGGCGCGTCGGTTCTTCTCCGTCCGGCAGGATGCCGAAAGCCTCGCCAAGGTGATTGCGCTTTACGTGCAGGAGAATGAACGTCTGTCTGCGCCGAAATTTCTGCTGGGCGAAAGTTATGGCGGTTTTCGCGCGGCCAAGGTGGCGCTTGCGATGAAGAACAGCCAGAACATGATCCCGTCCGGCATCATCATGGTCTCGCCGCTGATGGAGGGGCGCTTCCTGTTTGGCGCAGACAATGATCCGCTTGCGGCGGCACTGCAATTTCCGTCGCTGGCTGCGGCCGAATTGGAGCGGCAGAACCGTTTTGATGCCGAGCGGGTGCGGGAGGCCGAGCGTTTCGCCATGACGGATTATCTCGTCAGTCTGGCTGGCGCATGGCCGCAGGGACCCGATGCCGAGAGGCTCTTCCAGCGCATTGCGGGCTGGACCGGGCTTTCCGAGGAGATCGTTCAGCGCACGCGCGGTTTTGTCGGGGATGTCTATGCCAAACAGGCCGGCGGCTCGGCCACCATTGTAAGCCCCTACGATGCCGGCACCGCGGTGCCGGATGCCTATCCCGAGGCATCCTATAGCCGCAACGATGATCCGGTGCTGGAAGGTTACACCCGCGCTTATGGCTCGGCCTTTGCCGCCTATGCCCGCGATGGGCTCGGCTTCCGCACCGAGATGACTTATTCGCTTCTCAACGAAGAGGTCAACCGCCGCTGGGAGTGGAACGGTGGCCGCGGTGGCGACAGCCGGGCGACGGCCAGCATTGCGACGGACCTGCGCGATCTCCTGTCCACCATTCCCTCGTTCCGGCTGATGGTGGCGCACGGCTACAGCGACATCCTGACGCCTTATGGCATGAGCCGTTATGTGCTGGATCATCTGCCGCCCAATCTTGCGGCCAACCGGACGAGCCTGAAACTCTATCGTGGCGGGCACATGTTCTACACGCGTGAGGAGGATCGCTCGCAGATGTTTAGGGATGCAAAGGCTTTTTATGGGGCCTTTTCCGCTGATTGAGAGGTCCCGCTCGCCTTTCTGCCTGCGCCGGTTTGGCTCGCACCGGACATCGCGCCCCTCGCCATCAACCCGCACCCGGATCTTCCAGCCTCTCATCATCCGATGTTCTGAGGCGGGTTCAAACTCTCGCCACATGGATCGTCCAAGAGTTCATCCCACCGAGTAGATGCAGGTGACTGCAGCAACGACCGGAGCGGCCCTTGAACACTCCCAGCAAGCAGCGTTTCGAAGATGCCGACTTCCTGCGCGGCATCGCCGCGGTCGGCGTGGTCGTTTTCCACTTCCTTTACGGGTTTCTTCCGGACGTAGGACCTGCCGGTTTGCCATCGTCGTTGATCAGCGTCGATCCACCCGTCCTGTTGGCGATCGTCAACGGACCTTTCCTGGTTTCGATCTTTTTCGTCCTCTCAAGTTTCGTGTTAACCGCAAGCCTCGTTGACCGGTCGGACAGACGCCGTGCGGGTATCGCCATCCTGAAGCGGTTTCCGAGGCTTCTTCCCTTGACGGTCGTCGGCACATTGCTGCCTGCCATTCTTTATCTCAGCGGATGCATGTTCAACGTCGAAGCCGCGGGCCTGACTGGCTCGTCGTGGCTGGAACGAAGCGGCGGCGTCAAACTCTGGGAACCGTGGCCGCAGCCGTCGCTGGAGGGGGCGGTGCAGGATGTCCTGTTGCTGTTCGCCAGGGGTGTCAGTCAGTACAATTCGGCCCTCTGGACTATGAAATACGAACTGATCGGCAGCATTTTCGCCCTGATAACCGCCGCTCTGATGGGCAGCCGCCCGAGAGTTTTGCTCGATGGTGCAATCGTCGTTGTGCTTGGCTATGGGGCGCTCAAGGTCCATCCCCTCTGCGCCATCTGTGTAGCAACCGTCTATCTGGCGAAATACGTCCTGCCTCTCGTCAGCAGCCTTACTAAATCCTGGGCGCTGATCCTGATTCTGTGCGGTCTCGTGCTGGGGTCCACCTATCAGCCCTTCCCGGAGGTGTGGCGGGCTGATGAATGGGCAGCGCGGCAGATCGTAAGAGCGGACTGGTTCATCCACGGGCTGGGTGCGATGTTGTTGCTGATCGGGGTCCGCGCCATGCGGCTCTCACGCATCTACCAGTCTGCGCCGTCGCGTTTTCTTGCCCGGCATTCTTTTGCAATGTATGTCCTGCACGTACCCTTGCAGGGATCCGTCGCAAGCCTTGTTCTGCTGTTCTTCGGGAATAATGCGCTTGGCATTGCCGCGGCCTTCGCCGTGTCGACTGCTCTTCTTGCGCTGCTGGTGCTTCCGGTCAGCAGGCTGGACGAAGCCTGGGTCAAGACCCTGAACCGGTTCCAAGCGAAACCGAAGGCCGAACGATCGGGGCGGCTCGCCTGAACCTCAAATCCACCAATTTCCGCTGCGGTAGAATGCCGGCAACCACGCGCCGCCGGCATTCCCGATTTTGAAGAGGCTGCACCCGTTGTGTCCACGCTTTGCGGGTGCAGGCAGAAAGGTCCTAATCAGACCCGTTCCAGCGCGATCGCGATCCCCTGACCGACGCCGATGCACATGGTGGAAAGCGAATAGCGGCCACCGCTGATCTGCAGTTCCAGCGCTGCCGTGCCGGCGATGCGGGCACCCGACATGCCAAGCGGATGGCCGAGCGCAATGGCGCCGCCGTTGCGATTGACGCGGGCGTCGTCGTCGGCAATGCCGAGGTCGCGCAGCGTCGCAATGCCCTGGGAGGCGAAGGCCTCGTTCAGCTCGATCACGTCGAACTGGTCCTGCGTCATGCCGAGACGCGCGAGCAGGGCCTTCGAAGCCGGTGCCGGGCCGATTCCCATGATGCGCGGCGGAACACCGGCCGTCGCGCCGCCGAGCACGCGGGCGATCGGGGTGAGGCCATACTTCTTGGCCGCAGCTTCCGAGGCGATGATCAGCGCGGCGGCCCCATCGTTGACGCCAGACGCATTGCCGGCGGTGACGGTTGCGCCCTCCATCCGGTTGACCGGCTTCAGCTTGGCGAGCGCCTCGACGGAGGTGGCGCGCGGATGTTCGTCCCGGTCAACGATCAGCGGATCGCCCTTGCGCTGCGGCACGGTGACGGGCGTGATTTCCTTTGCCAGACGGCCATTCGCCTGGGCTTCCGCGGCCTTCGCCTGGCTGCGCACGGCAAAGGCATCCTGATCGTCGCGGCTGATCTTGAAATCGATCGCCACGTTGTCGCCGGTCTCCGGCATCGAATCCACGCCGTACTGCTTCTTCATCACCGGGTTGACGAAACGCCAGCCGATCGTCGTGTCGTAGATCTCGGCATTGCGCGAGAAGGCGGTTTCCGCCTTCGGCATCACGAAGGGCGCACGGCTCATGCTTTCAACGCCGCCGGCAATCATCAGTTCGGCTTCGCCGGCCTTGATGGCGCGTGCAGCGGTGATGACGGCATCCATGCCGGAGCCGCACAGACGGTTGATGGTGGTGCCGGTGACGGAGACCGGCAGGCCGGCCAGCAGCGAGGACATGCGTGCCACGTTGCGGTTGTCTTCGCCGGCCTGGTTGGCGCAGCCGAAGATCACGTCCTGAACGGCCTCCCAGTCCACGGAGGCGTTGCGCTCCATGAGCGCCTTCAGCGGTACGGCACCGAGATCGTCGGCGCGGACGGAGGAGAGTGATCCGCCGAAGCGGCCGATGGGCGTGCGGATGTAATCGCAGATAAATGCGTCGGTCATGGTGAATTCCTCAAACTTCCGGCACGACGAGATCGGCCACCGGACCATCGGTGTGAAGGGGGGCGCCGGTCATCGCCTGCAACTCGTCCATCGTCATGGCACTCAGCTTTTCGCGCACGACAAAGTGGCGGTCCTTGATGTCGATGACGGCATGGCTGGTATAAACGCGGGTGATGCAACCGACGCCCGTCAGCGGGAAGCTGCACTTGTCCACGAGTTTCGGCTTGCCGTCCTTCGTCACATGTTCTGTGATGACGAAGACCTGCTTGGCGCCGTGCACGAGGTCCATCGCACCGCCGACGGCGGGCACGCCCTTGGAACCGACCCGCCAGTTGGCGAGATCGCCGTTTTCGGCCACCTGATAGGCGCCGAGGATCGCGACATCCAGATGGCCGCCGCGCACCATGGCAAAGCTGTCGGCATGGTGGAAAAAGGCGGCGCCCGGCTTCAGGGTCACGGCCTTCTTGCCGGCATTGATCAGGTCCCAGTCTTCTTCGCCGGCCGGCGGGGCTTCACCGAAGTTCAGGATGCCGTTTTCCGTGTGGAAGATGGCCTGGCGACCCGGCGGCTGGAAACGGGCAACCATTTCCGGAAAGCCGATGCCGAGGTTAACATAGGCGCCGTCCTCAATGTCCTGCGCGGCGCGCCAGGCGATCTGGGCGTTGGAGAGCTTGATGTCTTCGCGGGTGTTGAGGGTCATACGTAGGCCACTCCGGCTCGGATGAGCGCTTCTTCCTGTTGCGGGTTTGCGACTTCCACGACGCCATCGACGAAGATGCCGGGGGTCACGACATGTTCCGGATCGATCTCGCCGGCGGGCACGATTTTCGAAACCTGGGCAATGGTCGTGGCGGCCGCCATGCACATCAGCGGATTGAAGTTGCGACCGGCCTTGTTGTAGGTCAGGTTGCCGTAGGTATCGCCAAGCTCAGCCTTGACGATGGCGAAATCCGCCTTCAGCCAGCGTTCCTGCACATAGTGGCGGCCGTCGAACTCGGCGATCACCTTGCCCTCGGCAAGTTCGGTGCCGTAACCGGTCGGCGTATAGAAGGCCGGGATGCCGGCGCCACCGGCGCGGATGCGCTCGGCAAGTGTGCCTTGCGGCACAAGTTCCAGCTCGATCTGACCGGCCAGGTACCTGTCGGTGAAGGCGCGTGGATCCGACGAACGCGGGAACGAGCAGATCATCTTCTTCACAAGACCCGCATCGATCATCGCGGCAATGCCGATACGGCCATTGCCGGCATTGTTGTTGATGACGGTGAGGTTCTTCGGTCCCTTGTCGATCAGTGCATGAATGAGTTCAATCGGCGCGCCGGAGCCGCCGAACCCGCCGATCATGACGGTCGCGCCGTCATGGATGCGCGCGACGGCATCCGCCGTGCTCGCGATGGTCTTGTCCATGATGTCTCTCTCCCATGGTCTTCCAGATGTCACACTAAGCGCCTTCGGCTGGTCATACGTCAATCATTTTGTGCGTTATTTGACTTTTGTTCGCATATCGCACAAAATCAGGAGCAGGAGGCAGCCATGCGGGACACGGATCTGATCGGCGGTTTTGCCAAGGGACTGAAAATCATCGAGGCCTTCGGCGAGGCGCAGCCGCGGCTATCGATCGCCGAAGCGGCCAAAGAGACCGGCCTCGACCGGGCAACCGCCCGGCGGTGCCTGCTGACGCTCGCCCAGCTTGGTTATGCCGATTACGACGGCAAGTATTTTTCGCTGACGCCGCGCATCCTGCGTCTCGGTTATGCCTATCTGTCCGCCACGCCGCTGCCGCATATCGTCCAGCCCTTTCTCGATCGTCTGTCGGAAGAGGTTGGCCAGAGCGCCTCGGTCAGCGTGCTTGACGGCACGGATATCGTCTATGTGGCGCGTGCCTCGCAAAAACGGGTGATGTCGATCAACCTGATGCCCGGAAGCCGGCTGCCGGCCTATTGCGCTTCGATGGGGAGGGTGCTTCTCGCCGCTCTGCCGGAAACGGAGGCACGCGCGCTGATCGAGGCCGCACCCCGCCAGGCCTTTACCCCGCGAACGAAGACGGAGATCGCGGAACTGATGACGGAACTGCAGGGGGTGCGCGAGAAGGGCCACGCCGTCATCGATCAGGAGTTGGAGCTCGGCCTCTGTTCGATCGCCGTACCGTTGTTCGGCGTGAAGGGCAGGGTGGTGGCTGCCCTCAACATCGGCGCGCCGGCCGCCCATGTGCCGGCGGCCGAAATGGCGGAACGGTATCTGTCCGTCATGCAGGGCGTGGCAGGACAGCTTCGGCCGCTTCTCCAGTAGACGCTCCCCTGTCGCGGTCGGGAGCAGATGCCGTGCAAGCCCGATAAAATGGCGTGCCTCTCCATTGCCTTGCGACGCCGGCCACCGGAAGATGCTCGTCAGTCCGATTCGCTCCAGGTGCCGCCAATCATGTCCCTCTCCACCATCAAATCCGTTGCTGCAGAACTCGATGCCGCCTTGACGACGTCGGATGCCCTGACCCGAAAGGCACTCGAAAGGATCAATGATCCGGCAGGCGAGGGCGCCCGCGCCTTCATTCGTATCAACGCGCAGCGCAGCCTGAAACTTGCCGCGGCGTCGGATGCCACGCGCGCGGCAGGCCACGCCCGCTCACCGCTGGATGGCGTGCCGATTTCGGTAAAGGACCTTTTTGACATCGAGGGCGAAACGACCTTTGCGGGCTCGATCGCCCTCAAGCATGCCCGGCCAGCGACACAGGATTCGCCGGTCGTCCGCCGCCTGATCGCTGCCGGTGCGGTGATCACCGGCACCACCAACATGAGCGAATTCGCCTTCTCAGGGATCGGCATCAACCCGCATTACGGCACGCCGAAAAACGCCTATGACCGCGCAACCGGACGCGTTCCGGGTGGCTCCTCTTCGGGGGCCGCCGTATCCGTCACCGACGGCATGGCGGTTGCCGCGATTGGCACGGATACCGGCGGTTCGATCCGTATCCCGGCCGCACTCTGCGGTCTGACCGGCTTCAAACCGACCGCGCGACGTGTGTCTGCCGAAGGGGTGATCCCGCTCTCCACCTCGCTCGATTCGATTGGCCCCATCGCCGCATCCGTCACCTGCTGCGCGATCATCGACGCGGTTCTTTCGGGTGAGGGCGTGCCGGGAGCGCCGGAGGCTTTGCCGATCAAGGGATTGCGCCTTGCCGTACCACGCACAATCGTGCTGTCGGATATGGATGCGACCGTATCGGCTGCCTTTTCGCGTACGCTGTCGGCGCTCTCGGACGCCGGTGCAACCGTGGTGGAAATCGATCTGCCGGAATTTTCCGAGGTGGCCGGCATCTATGCCCGCGGCGGACTGGTGGCCGCCGAGGCCTGGACCTGGCACCGCAGCCTTCTGGAGCAACTGGCTGATAGCTATGACCCAAGAGTTCGGCTGCGTATTCTGCGCGGACGGGAACTCTCGGCAGCGGATTACATCGAGACACTGCAGGTCCGACGCCAGTGGATTGCCCGCGTCGAGGCGCAGATCAAGCCTTATGATGCGCTGATCATGCCAACGGTGCCGATCATCGCACCGGAGATTTCGCCGCTGCTCGGCGACGACGACGCCTTTTTCCGGGCGAACGGTCTGGTGCTGCGCAATCCGACCATGATCAACTTCCTGGATGGCTGCGGGCTTTCCATTCCGTGCCATCAGCCGGGCGAGGCTCCGGTCGGCCTGATGGTGGCGGGCGCCGCGATGCAGGACCGAAAAATCCTCTCCGCCGGCCTTGCGATCGAGACCGTGCTGACAGCCTCCCGCCGGTCCTGATGATCGGGGCCGGAAGGTTTAAGGCAATCAGCCGATCGTGATGCTGCTGTCGCTGTGAATGCGGTCACGACCATCGCTTTTGGCGAGGTAGAGCATCTGGTCGGCGGCGTTCAACTGGTTATCCAGAGGTTCGCCGGGCTGCAGCCTCGAAAGGCCGATGGAGGCCGTAACGGGAACAGCCGTTTCTCCTGCGCCGACAACGCATTGTCGCACCTGCAGGAGGAGATCGTTGCAGAAGGTTTCCGCCTCCGGCATCGTCACATCCGGCAGCAGAAGCACGAATTCCTCACCACCCAGCCGGGCCGCCAGGATTCCCTTCTGCCGGCAGGATTGCAGCAGGATGTCTGCGATCGCCTTCAGAACGAAATCGCCTCGCTCGTGGCCAAAGCTGTCGTTGATCTGCTTGAAGTGATCGATGTCGAGAATGGCGATGGCTCCGTGGCTGCTCTTTCTCTCCAGCTTTCGCAAGTGCTGTGCCGCGCGTTCGAAAAAGGCACGGCGATTGTAAAGCCTGGTCAGCGGGTCGTGCTCGGCCAGATGCCGCAGGCGTTTCAGTTGCAGAAGCGTCTCGACGGTGTTGTTGATCCGGCACTGCAACTCCTCCGGCACGAAGGGGCGGTAGAGGAAATCCGAGGCGCCGGCCTTCAGGAACTGGGCTGACAAGGACCGATCACGCGAGGCGGAAACACCGATGATCCGCAGCCGGTCCGAACCATGCTCCAGCCGGATGCGTTTGGTCAGATCGTAGCCGTTCATGTCCGGCATGAAGTAGTCGGTGATCACCACCTCGATCGAGGGATCGCGGGCGAGATGGTCGAGAGCCTGCATGCCGGTGGTGGCTTCGATCACCCGGAAATTCTGCAGTTTCAGGAAGCTCGTGAGATCGGAGCGTGCCGCCCGTGCGTCATCGACCACCAGGATGGAAACCGACCGGTTCGTCAGGATACGATCCACGGCGGCGACCGCTGTCGGAAGCGCGCTTGGCCCCTCCTTCTGAATATAGTCGGCCAACCTGTATTTGGCGTAGTTCAGACGCAACTCGTCACTGACGCTGCCGCTCAGAAGGATCGTCGGGACTTCATATTCGCCGAGAAGCGCAAGGATGCCGCCATCGGGAGCGTCCGGTATCTCGTGGCCCGTCAGTGCGACAGCAATGTCGTATGTGGCAAGCGCCAAACGCGCCTCGGCGAGCGAATGGCAGAGCGTGACGTCCGCGCCGATCTCATCCTCGATCTTCTGTTTCAGGACGTGCGAGAGCGTCTGCGCACTCTCAACGATGAGCACTCTCGGGACGCTGACCTCCTCGGATGGCGTTCGGGCTTGTGGGTCAGCGATTTCAATCACGGATCATTCTCTGCGGCGGTTCAGTTGTATTTCGTCTTGTCTGGAAAATACCGAGAGAATGTCTGTAACTCGTAAAGGAAAGAACGTCAGATCAGGGGAGGCATCACTGCCACAGTCCTGTGGATATTATACCTGTTCTGCTGTCTCATTGGCTGCGTCGGGATCGGGCTCTTCGCTCAACTCATGCCGGCGATAGATGCCCGGCATTTCGATGAAGCCCGGAAGGCCACGGATGGACCGCTGCCACAACCGGATGGACGGATAGGGATCAAGTGAAATCCCACCATCCGGTGCCAGAACCACATGTGGGAAACAGGCAATGTCGGCAATGGTCGGCCGGTCGGATGCCAGGAAGGCCTGTTGCCGCAGCCGTTGCTCGAAAAGCCGCACCTCGAGTTCTCGAAGTGCCATGATACCCTGCCGTTGCAACGAAGCGAGATCGCCTGGCCGCTGGAACATGTCGCAGAGCCTTGCGCCGCCAAGGCTTGCCGTCAGCCGGTGCGCGAAGGATAACCATTGCTGCTCACTCGCCGCGGCCTGCGGGTCATGGCGGGCCAGCCAGTCGGGTCCGGCGCTTGTCGCAAGATGCACCAGCATGGCGCTGGTTTCCGTCAGCAGCAGACCCCCGTCTGCGAGGATCGGAAGGGTGCCGGCCGGGTTCAGGGCCAAAAATTCGGGAGTGAGATGCTCTTCACCCGGGTGAAAATCGACCGGGCGCAGCGTCAGCGGTACACCGAGCAGCGAGGCCATCAGGCGGATCTTGTAACAGCTTGGCGAGAGGATGTAGTCGTAGAGCTTCATTGCGCCACCAGTTGTGCGCCATAGGTGTAGTTGTGTCGTTTCAGCCAGCGCCTGTAGGCGACGGAGGTCAGGTCGGCGCGGGTCGGGATCTCCATGCCCGGATCGAGCGGCAGCAGACGGGGGATCTGGTTCTCGAGGATCGACCGGTCCTGCAGGAAGATCATCTGCTGGAAATGGATGAGATCGGTCATCGGGCTCTCGTCATCGAACAGCGCCATCCAGGGCCAGACGTCGCAGAGATCCTCCGCCAGCGGCTGGACGAACAGCGTGATGACATCCCATTCACCCGGCCGTGCCGGGCAGGTCTTGTAGAGAACCGAACAGGTCGGCGCCGGCACGCGGTACATGTAATCCGTGGTGATGCCGGTGGAGGCGGATTTCGCTGCCTGCGGCTGGTAGAATTTCACCTGGGTCGCCCAGACCTCGTCCTCTTTCTCGCGGATCTCCACCTCGTATTTCTCGACCTCCGTGTGCGGTTCCGCCCCCAGAATGTCGGTATGGACGAAGGGAAAATGCGCGATGTCGAGAAAATTCTCGACGGCCCGAAGCGGCGAGCAGCGCACTCGCACCACACCCACCTCCACCAGGCGGCGCCCTGGCTGGTCGGCTTCCGGAATGTCGAACAGGTCCGTCGTCGGCGCCCCGAGGGAGGTCCAGACATGACCGTAACGCAGACGGACCGGCAGAGCGCGGCCATCTTCGGTGCGGATCTCGATCGCGCCACCGTTCAGCCTTGCGACGTGAAGCGGCGTGTCCATCAGCCGTGTGCTTCGGCCGTTTGTGCCAAGACGGCTCTCCAGCGCCACGGGATACCAGGCATCCATCATCGGCCCGATCATCAGAGCGCCTCCTTTTGCAGGTCATCCGCTTCCAGCCGGCACCGGAACAGTTCCAGCGCTCGCGATACCGCGATCCGGGCCTCAGGTGCTGCGGCCTCCTCGATCAGACAGAACAGAAGCGTGCTGCCGTCCGGCTGAGCACGGGCAAGAAACAGACAGTGCTGACCGGCAAGCTCGATCGCCAGCGCTCCATCCGCGCGGCGATCGACCTCATCCGAGGTAGCGATCATCTGCGGCGACACCTTCACGGACATCATGCGCAGCGGCGCAAAGCCGTCGAAGTTGGGCGGAGCGCCAGCCGGCGTCTCAAGACAGCCCCAGATGAGGCCGCCGCTTTCGGTCACGGCATAGGTTTCGACGCGGATCGCCTCCGGCGGTTCCAGCCGCGGATGCGCCGGGATCTTCAGGCAGCGGCCGTTCTGGGCATAACGCCAGCCGTGATAGATGCAGGACAGCGCCTCGCCGCGTACGAAACCGTGCGAGAGCCGCATGCCCCGGTGCGGACAGCGATCTGCCTGAAGGGACAGTATGCCGCTTTCGCTTCGCCACAGGGCGAACGGGCCCTGTGGCATCAGGGCGGGCACGACGGTCATGGGGGGCAGGTCGGCGGACAGCATCACCGGAAGCCATCCGGCCGAAGATTGAGGTTGCATCACGTCGGTCTTTTCATCATCACACAGCGCCCGCCACTATGCATCGAATTTCGGCAAACTCAATCATGGCGCATTTTTGGGCGGTGGAGAGAAGGCTGGCGAGCAGGGATCGCACGCATGTTCGTGAACGAGATTGCGGTCGATGGTGTCGATCCATGCCTCGATCGGACCGAGCAGGCAGGCCATTTCCAGGGCCGAGAGCAGTTCGTCCGGCCCCTCGGTCCGCAGCTCAATACGATCGCCGGAGGCGTGCGCGATCTCGTTGTGAAGGCCAAGCTTCCTCGCATGGCGTACGATCCAGGCCAGAAAGGGGGCGGGATCGAACCGGCCATGGATCACCATGATCTCGCGCTGCGCCTGCAATCCGGTCATTCCATCACCATACGATAACCGACGCCCGGTTCCGTGCGCACGATACGCGGATCGGTGGGATTCTTCTCGATCTTCTGGCGCAACTGGCCGATGAAAACGCGCAGATACTGCAGGTCTTCCGCATGCGCCGGCCCCCAGACGGAGGTCAGAAGCGTCCGGTGCGTCACCACCCGGCCGGCATGCCGGGCGAGCAGCAGAAGCAGGTCATATTCCTTCGGCGTCAGATGCAGGCTCACGCCCGCGCGGCTGACCAGGCGGTGCACGGGATCGATGGTCAATCCATCCGTTTCGATGACGGCGGGAATGGCATCCGCCTTGTTGCGGTGGCGCAGCGCGGTGCGGATGCGGGCCGTCAACTCGCCGATACCGAAGGGTTTTTCGACATAGTCGTCGGCACCGAGATCAAGGGCCGCGATCTTCTCGGTCTCGCGGTCGCGGGCGGAGAGGATAATGACCGGCAGATCGCTCCAGCCGCGCAGGTTCGCGATCACCTCCTTGCCGTCCATGTCCGGCAGGCCTAGGTCGAGAATGACGAGATCCGGCGCCTGGGTGGCGACCGCCTTCAGTGCCTCCGCCCCGGTGCCTGCTTCGATGACATCGTAACCGGCGGCCGTCAGCGCCGGCCTCAGAAAACGCTGGATCTGTGGTTCGTCATCAACGACCAGGATACGCGACAGGTTCATCCGGGCTCCCGTTCGTTACAGTGCCGCTGTCGGGAAAGCGCATGACGATGCGCGTTCCCTTTTTCTTCAAGGCCGGGCTTTCCGCATGGATCGTCCCGCCCATGGCTTCGACGAAACCGCGGGCGATGGAGAGCCCCAGCCCCGTTCCCGGTGCGCGCCCGTCCGGTTTTCCCCTGCGATAGAATTTTTCGAAGACGCGGTCCAGATCCTCCGGCGGAATGCCGCGTCCCATGTCGGTCACCGAGATGATCACCGCCGGACCGTCCCGGCGGGCAAACACCTTGATCGCTTCCTCGCCGCCATATTTGATCGCATTGTCCAGCAGGTTGAACAAAACCTGGCCGATCAGCACGCTATCGCCACGGATCAGCGGCAGGTCGGGCGCAATCCCGGTTTCGATCAGGCGCGCCGGTGCATACCGGCGGGTGCGTTCGACGGCCGACTGCACGACATCGGCCACGTCCACCCAGTCCTGCTTGGGTTTCAGCGTGCCGGCCTCGATGCGGGTCATGTCGAGCAGGTTGGCGACGAAGCGGCTCATGCGGCCGCTTTCTTCCTCGATCGACTGGAGAAGATCCTGTCGGCTTTCGGGCTCCATCCGTTCGCCGAATTCGCGCAGGCTGGTGACAGCGCCGGTGATCGTCGAAAGCGGCGTCCTCAGGTCATGCGAGATGGAGGAGAGGAGCGCCTCGCGATACCGCTCGCCCTCCAGCCGCGCGGCCTGCTCCAGGGTTTCGTCGGCCAGCCGCGCCCGGTCGAGCGCAATCGCCGTCTGGTCCAGAACCGCCGTCAGCGAGCGTTCGGCATTAAGATCAAGCCCATCGCCCTGATGGCTGACGCCGCAGACGCCGACAATGCCGTGCGGCCCGAGCAGCGGACGGAACTGGAAGCGGCTGTTCGGCAGCGTGCCGGTCCCAGCACCGGCGGCTTCGCGCCTGTCCTGCGTCCAGCGGGCGGCCGTCATGTCGGTCACGTCCAGTTCGGTATCGGGTGGCCAGGCGGCCGCCATCTGCAGATCGCCTTGGCGCGGCAGGAGAAAGACGACCGAGCGCTTGAGGCTGAGCTGCAGCTGCGACACGGCAAGCCAGATCGCATCGTCGCGTTTGGCGGTGCCGGCGAGCTTGCGGGAGAAATCGTAAAGCGATTGCAGCGCCGTGGCGCGGGTGCCGGCAATCGTCGCCTGTTCGCGGATGCGCGACGCAAAGCCGCCGGAGACGATAGCGACCGCCAGGAAGACGAAAAGCGCAAAGACCTCGTGCGGTGCGGCGATGGTGAAGGTGTAGAGCGGATCGATGAAGAAGAAATTGTAGGCGAGCGTCGAGAGAAGCGCGGCCAGCAGGGCCGAGACATATCCGCCAAGCGCCGCGGAGCCCAGAACCCCCAGCAGGAAGACCAGCGAGATGTTCGGCAGCGGCATGATGGTGTCGATCACCTTGCCGACGCCTGTCGTGAGTGTCACGAAACCCAGGCCGACGAGGACCGACCGCAGGAGGCCCTGAACCGGCCATATAACCTGCCGCGGGAGGCGGCGTTTCGCCTCGGCCTTGTCGGGGGTCACCAGATGCACGCCAAGGCCGGAGGCGCGTGCCGACAGCGCATCCGGCAGCGAACGTGCGAAGAGACGTTCAAACACGGTGCGCGGACGCGTGCCGATGACGATCTGCGTTGCATGTTCGCGGCGGGCAAGCTTCAGGATCTCGTCAACGAAATCCTGACCGATGACCCGGCGGCTTTCGGCGCCCAGCTGTTCGGCGAGGCGGAAGATCGCCTCGATCCCCCGCAGGCGCTCGGGCGTCTCCACCTCGCGGTCGGCCCGTTCGATGGACACAACGAGCCACGGTGCATTCAGCCCGGAGGCGAGGCGGGCGGCAACCCGGACCACCTTCTCCGACAGATCGTCGGAGCCGACGCAAACGATCAGCCTTTCGCCGGTCGCCCAGGGGCCGTCGATGGCGTTCTGCTTCAGGTAATCGACCATCTGGTCGTCGACGCGGTCGGCGGTTCGCCTGAGCGCCAGTTCACGCAGCGCCGTCAGATTGCCAAGCCGGAAAAAACGATCCACCGCCCGGCTGGCGCTGTCCGGCAGGTAGACCTTGCCTTCCTTCAGCCGTTCGATCAGCTCCGTCGGCGGCAGGTCGACGAGCACAACCTCGTCGGCGCGCTTCAGCACCACATCCGGAACCCGCTCGCGCACGGTGACGCCGGTGATCTGCGCCACCAGATCGGCAAGGCTCTCCAGATGCTGAATGTTGAGGGCGGTCCATACCTCTATCCCGGCCGCCAGCAGTTCCTCGATATCCTGATGCCGTTTCGGATGACGGCTACCCTCCGGGTTGGAATGGGCGAGTTCGTCGACGATCAGGATCCGCGGCCGGCGGACAAGCGCGCCGTCAAGGTCGAATTCCTCCAGCATGCGCCCGCGATGGGCCGCGCGGCGGCGCGGCAAAACCTCCAGTGTCTCAAGGAGTGCTGCCGTCTCGCTGCGCCCATGGGTTTCCACCAGGCCCACCACGACATCTATGCCCTCCGCGCAAAGGCGGCGGGCGCGCGACAGCATCGCATAGGTCTTGCCGACACCCGGCGCCATGCCCAGAAACACCGTCAGTTTGCCCCGGCGGTCTTTTTCCGCCAGGGCAAGCAGGGCATCGGGGTCCGGCCTGCGGATCTCGTTGCGGTCGTCTTCCGCCATTCAACAACTCACGTCTTCAGGGCATCCAGTGCCAGATTGAGCTCTAGCACATTCACGCGCGCTTCGCCGATCACCCCGAATTCGGGATTTTCGATCCGCTGTTCCACCAGCGAGGCGACAACTGCCTCGTTGAGGCCACGGGCCTTGGCAACACGCGCCACCTGGGCGCGGGCAAAAGCCGGTGAGATATGCGGATCAAGGCCCGATCCGGAGGTGGTGACGGCATCGGCCGGAAGCGGTGCCGCAAGCCCCTGCGTCTTCAGTCTTTCCACATCGCCCGCCACACGGTCGCGAAGCTTGACCGAGGTGGGGCCAAGATTGGAGCCGGAAGACGCATTCGCGGCATAGGCATCCGGGCTGGTGGCCGAGGGTCGCGGCCAGAAATAACGCTCGGAGGTGAAGGCCTGACCGATCAGCACGGAACCGATGACCGTTCCGTTGCGGTTGATCAGGCTGCCATTGGCGGTGTCAGGCATCACCGCCTGCGCAATGCCGGTGACCGCCAACGGATAGGCCAGACCAGTGATCGCGGTAAAGGCGACAACGAGGGTAACTGCGGGTCTGAGATGTTGAAGCATGGTTACACCAGATGAAGGGTGCTGACGGCAAGGTCGATGACCTTGATGCCGGCGAAGGGAAGAACGAGGCCACCAAGGCCGTAGACGAAGAGGTTGCGACGCAGCAGTGCCGCGGCACCAGCCGGGCGATAGGCAACCCCCTTCAAGGCAAGCGGGATGAGCGCAACGATGATCAGCGCATTGAAGATCACCGCAGACAGGATGGCCGATTGCGGCGAGGTGAGACGCATGATGTTGAGGGTATCAAGCGCCGGATAGGTCGCCACGAACAGCGCGGGGATGATGGCGAAATATTTGGCCACATCGTTGGCGATCGAAAACGTCGTCAACGACCCGCGCGTCATCAGGAGCTGTTTGCCGATCTCGACGATCTCGATCAGCTTCGTCGGGCTGGAATCGAGGTCCACCATATTCGCGGCCTCGCGGGCGGCTTGGGTTCCGGTCTGCATCGCGACGCCAACATCGGCCTGGGCGAGTGCCGGCGCGTCATTGGTGCCGTCGCCGCACATGGCGATCAGGCGGCCACCCTGCTGTTCGCGGCGGATATAAGCGAGTTTGTCCTCCGGCGTTGCCTGGGCCAGATAGTCATCGACACCGGCTTCGGAAGCAATGGCCGCTGCCGTTACCGGATTGTCGCCGGTCACCATAACGGTGCGGATACCCATGGCGCGCAGCGCCGCGAAACGCTCCTTGATGCCGGGCTTGACGACGTCCTTGAGGTGGATGGCGCCGAGCAGCCGGTTCCCATCGGCAACGGCGAGCGGCGTGCCGCCGGTCCGGGCGATCTGGTCGACCGCGCGGCGGAATTCTGCCGGCACATCTTGGTCGGCAAGGCCGGCAAATTTCAGCACCGCATCGACGGCGCCCTTGCGCAGGCGGCGTCCGCCCTGGTCGACGCCGGAGAGGCGTGTTTCGGCGGTGAAGCCGATCACTGCATCGAATTCAGCTCTGGGCATAGCGACACCGAATTCTCCGGTCGCCAGCGCCACGACGGATCGGCCCTCCGGGGTTTCGTCGGACAGGCTGGCCAGCAGGGCCGCTTCGGCAAGCTCCCCGGCGGTCACCCCGGGCGCTGCCAGAAAATCGCTGGCCATCCGGTTGCCGAAGGTGATCGTGCCGGTCTTGTCGAGGAGAAGCGTATCGACGTCGCCGGCCGCCTCCACCGCGCGGCCGGAGGTGGCAATCACGTTGAAGCGCACCAGCCGGTCCATGCCGGCAATGCCGATCGCCGACAGAAGTCCGCCGATCGTGGTCGGGATGAGCGTCACGAGCAGCGCTGCCAGCACCGTGACCGAGAGCACGGTGCCGGAATAACCGGCGAGCCCCCAGATCGCCACGCAGACGAAAAGGAAGATCAGCGTCAGGCCCGACAGCAGGATCGACAGCGCGATCTCGTTCGGCGTTTTCTGGCGCTGTGCCCCCTCGATCAGCGCAATCATCCGGTCGACAAAGGACGAGCCGGGGGCGACCGTGATCTTCACGCGGATCTCGTCCGAGAGAACCTGCGTGCCACCGGTGACGGCCGAACGGTCGCCGCCGGATTCGCGGATGACAGGGGCGGACTCGCCGGTGATGGCGCTTTCGTTGACGGAGGCGACACCAGCGATCACCTCGCCATCGCCGGGGATCAGTTCGCCGGCGGCGACGAGGACGATATCTCCCACCTTGAGACCGGAGGCGGGGATCGTGTCCGTGCTGCCGTCCGGCTTGAGCCTGCGGGCCACCAGATCCGACTTGGTCTTTTTCAGGCTGTCGGCCTGCGCACGACCGCGGCCTTCGGCAACGGCTTCTGCAAACGTGGCAAACAGCACGGTGAACCAGAGCCAGGCGGCAATCTGGCCGGAAAATCCGGCTGCGGCCGGTGAAATGACCAGATCGCGGACAAAGAGAACCGTGACGACTGCGGCCACGACTTCGGTGACGAAGATCACCGGATTGCGGACGAGCTGGCGGGGGTCAAGCTTGCGGACCGCGTCACGGGCCGCCGGCACGAGGATTTTGGAATCAAGGAGGCTGGACGCCTGATGTTCCTTGGACATGGAAAGTTCCTTCAGAAGGTTTGGCCGGCCAGCATGGAGAAATGTTCGGCAATCGGACCGAGCGCCAGCGCCGGAAAGAACTGCAGGCCACCGAGAATGAGGATGATGCCGATCAGCAGGCCGACGAAGAGCGGGCCATCGGTGGGGAAGGTGCCGGCGGAGGCCGGCGCCTTGACTTTCGCGGCGAGCGAGCCGGCAATCGCCATGACGGGCACGACATAGGCAAAGCGGCCAAGCAGCATGGCGATGCCGAGCGTCGTGTTGTACCAGACGGTGTTGCCGCTGAGGCCGCCGAAGGCCGAGCCGTTATTGCCTGCAGCTGACGTGAAGGCGTAGAGGATTTCCGACAGACCGTGCGGACCGGCAGTCCCGATGCTCGCAACTGCCACCGGCAGGATGGCCGACACGGCCGTGAAGCCGAGAATGGCGAGCGGCAGGATGAGGACGGCGAGCATGGCGAACTTCATCTCGCGCGCTTCGATCTTCTTGCCGAGGAATTCCGGCGTGCGGCCGACCATGAGCCCTGCAACGAAGACCGACAGAAGCGCAAAGACCAGCAGGCCGTAGAGGCCGGAACCGACGCCGCCTGGCAGAACCTCGCCGAGCTGGATCAGGAACATCGGCACAAGGCCGCCAAGGCCGGTGAAGGAACCGTGCATGCCGTTGACGCCGCCATCCGAAAGGCCCGTCGTGACCGCCGCATAAAGCGCCGTCATGGCCTGGCCGAAGCGGATTTCCTTGCCCTCCATGTTGCCAAGTGCGGGATCGACGCCGAGTGCGGTCAGGATCGGATTGCCTGCAGCTTCGGCCCAGTAGGTGACCGCAACGCCGGAGACCAGCAGTACGGCAATGGCAGCAATGAGAGCCCAGCCTTGGCGGCGGTTCCCGACCATCTGGCCAAAGGTGTAGACCAGCGCTGACGACAGCGACAGCATGGCGAAGATGTTGAGATAGTTCGACCAGGCGGTCGGATTTTCGAACGGGTGCGCGGCATTGACGTTGAAAAAGCCGCCGCCATTTGTGCCGAGCTGCTTGATCGCCTCCTGGGACGCGACCGGTCCGAGCGAGATGACCTGGTTGGCACCCTCGAGTGTCGTGGCACTGACGGATGCATCAAGGGTCTGCGGCAGCCCCATGGCGACGAAGGCGATCGCGATCAGAAACGCAATCGGCAGCAGCACGTAGAGGGTGGCGCGGGTGAGATCGACCCAGAAATTGCCGAGCGTTGCGATTTTCGAACGGGCAAGTGCCCGGGTAAAGGCGATGGCAAGCGCCATGCCGGTGGCAGCCGAGACGAAGTTCTGCACCGTCAGGCCTGCCATCTGGCTGAAATGGCTGAGCGTCGTTTCGCCCCCATAGTTTTGCCAGTTCGTGTTGGTGACGAAGGAGACCGCCGTGTTGAAGGCCAGATCCGGCGGAACGGCGGCAAAACCCTGCGGGTTGAGCGGCAGATAGGCCTGCAGACGCAGGATGGCATAAAGCGCCACGAAGCCGGCAAGCGAGAAGGCCAGCATGGCAAGCGTATAGGCCAGCCAGCTCTGCTCTTTGTCAGCCCGTATGCCGGACAGGCGATAGAGGTCATTCTCGACACGCCAAAGCACGGGAGAGAGGAGGGTGCGCTCGCCGGCAAAGACCTTGGCCATGTAGAGACCCAATGGCTTGATGGCGATGAGCACGGCGAGGAAGAGGAGGCTGATCTGCAGCCACCCGATGATGGTCATGAAAATTCTCCTGGATGATCAGAAGCGCTCGGGCCGCAGAAGCGTGACCACGAGATAAATGCCGAGGCCAAGCGCCACGGCGAGACCGAAGAGTGGTTCAAGCATGGCGCCTGCCTCACAACCGGTCGAGGGCGCGCGCATAGAGCGCCAGCACGAGAAGCGTGCCGCTGCCAAGCGCGAGGAAGATGAGGTCGGACATGTCCGTTTCTCCTGTTGGTTCAGGAAAAACCTAGTCCCGATCAGCGTCAGGTTTCGATGGGGAAGAGATCTCGTCCGCATAAGGAAAAGATAAGGATGCAGCCGGTCGGGGTGTCCATCGGCATGCCGGCAAAACGAGGAATCGATCAGTCGCGGCGTTTTTTCCCCTCTCCCCGCTTACGGGGAGAGGGCTGGGGTGAGAGGCCAAATTACCGGTAATATTTTCCAGTTGCCCCTCATCCCGCTGCTGCGACCTTCTCCCCGTCATGACGGGGAGAGGGAGAGTCGAGGCACTCTCTTGCCCGCCGCAACGTTGAAGGGCTGGTCAATGGCCTTCCGTCACCGGCGTCTTACGGAAGTACTCCTCGATCCGTTGCAGGATGACGAAAAAGGGCGGCACGAAGACGACGGTGAGGCAGGTCGATCCCAGCATGCCGGTGAGCACCGCGATGCCGATCGACTTCTGGGCGCTCGCACCTGCACCCGTCTGGAGTACCAGCGGCACGACGCCCAGGATGAAGGCGATCGAGGTCATCAGGATCGGACGGAAGCGGGACCCCGCGGCTTCGAGCGCCGCGTCCATGATGCTGCGGCCTTCCTTGAAGCGCAGATGGCGTCCCGTCTCGACGATCAGGATCGCGTTCTTGGCGGAAAGCGCAATCAGCAGCACGAGGCCGATCTGGGTGTAGAGATTGACCGAGGCCTTGGCAGCGAGCAGCGTCAGCGCCGTGCCGATCAGCGCCAGGGGTACGGTGGCGATGATGCTGATCGGCGCCCACCAGCTTTCATATTGTCCGGCCAACACGATATAGACGAGGAGAAGGCTCAGCGCATAAACGAGATAGATCTGCCCGCCGAGCACACGCTCCTGGTAGGAGACCGCCGTCCATTCCTTCGAATAGCCCTCGGGCAGCAGCTCTTTGGTGATCTCGTCCAGGCGGTCGAGAGCCTGGCCAGTCGAAAAGCCGGCCGCCTGCGAGCCAATGATCTGCGCGGAGGGATAAAGATTATAGAGGCTGACAAGGGCAGGGCCGATGACGGCCTCGACCTCGGCAATGGCGCCGAGCGGCACCATCTGGCCGGTGGCGCTTCTGAGCCGCAGTTGCTCAAGATCCGAGACGCTGATGCGCCGTTCCGCATCCGCCTGCACATAGACCTGAAAGACGCGCCCGAACAGGTTGATCTGCCCGGCATAGGACGAGCCGATATAGTGTCCGACCGTATCATAGGCCTGGCCGACATCGACGTTGCGGCTGTGCGCCTTCACCCGGTCGATCAGCACGGCATATTGCGGCGCATCGGCCCGGAACGGGCTGAAGGCCTCGCGGAATGTCGGTTCGCTGGCTGCAGTCCGGGCGACTGTTGCGCCCAGCTCGGCCAGACGTTCATAGTCGAAATTGCCGTCGCGCGACTGGATCTGCAGCGCAAAACCCGCGGCATTGCCGATCCCCTGGATCGGTGGCGGCGGCAGGACGAGCGCCTGCCCGTCGGGCAGGTTGCCGAGCCTGTCCCGCAGCAGGGTGTAGAGCGACAGGAGATCCTCGCCTTCTGCCCGTAAGCTCCAGTCCTTGAGGATGACGTAGGCGACGCCGGCATTGGCAAGGCTGGCGTTGCCGTTCAGCGCCGAAAGCCCGCTGATCGCCACTACGGTCTCGACCACATTCATGTCCCCGACGCGCCGTCGCACATCCTCGAGTGCCGTCGCCGTTCGTTCCAGCGAGGCGCCTTCCGGCAACTGGACCGAGACCAGGAAATAGCCCTGATCCTCGATCGGCAGGAAGGCGGTCGGAACGCGTGCCAGCAGGGCCACGGCGAGGCCAGCCAGCAGCAGAGCCAGCAGCGAAAGAACGAGACTGAAGCCGATCATCCGGCGGATCAGGCGGATATAAAGGCGCTCCAGCCCGCCATAGACGACATCGAAACCGCGATAGACAAAGTTCTTGCGTCGTCCTTCGACATGCGGCTTCAGCCACAGGGCACATTGCGTCGGCTTCAGCGTCACGGCGTTGACGGCGCTGATCAACGCGGTGGCGGCGATCACCAGCGAGAACTGTCGGTACAGTTCGCCGCTAAGCCCCGGCAGGAAGGAGGCCGGCAGGAAGACGGCGAGCAGGACCAGCGTGATGCCGATGATAGGGCCAAACAGCTCGTCCATCGCACGCGCGGCCGCCTCCCGTGGTGCAACCCCCGCCTCGATATGTTTGGCGGCCGCTTCGACCACCACGATCGCGTCATCCACGACAATGCCGATCGCCAGAATGATGGCGAACAGCGTGGAGAGATTGATGGAAAAACCGAAGAGGGCGAGAGCTGCGAAGGCACCGATGATGGTGACCGGAACCGTGGTCGCCGGCACGAGCGTCGCCCGCCAGTTCTGCAGGAACAGCAGAATGACCAGCAGCACCAGAACGGCGGCCTCGACCAGCGTATGGTAGACATCGCCGATCGCGGCGGAAACGAAGAGCGTCGTGTCGAAGGGCACGGAATAGTCGAGGCCTTGCGGAAACTGTTTGGAAAGTTCGGCCATCCGCGCCTTCACGGCGCCAATCGTTTCGAGCGCGTTCGCGTCCGGCAGCAGGAACAGTGCAAGGCCCGCCGCAGGCTTTCCGTCGATGGCAAATTGCTGGCTGTATTGTTGCGCGCCAAGCTCGATGCGCGCCACGTCGCCCAGCCGGACGATTTCGCCTCCGGCGCCCACCTTCAGGATGATGTTGGAGAAATCCTGCACGTCTTCGAGCTTCGAGGCGAGCTTCAGCGTGTACTGGAACTCCTGTCCGGCCGGCACCGGGGGAAGCGCCAGTTGTCCGGCGGACGAAGTGCGGCTCTGCTGGCGGATGGCGGACATGACATCGGAGGGCACCAGGCCGCGGGCGGCCATTGTCTGCGGGTCCATCCAGATGCGGACCGCGTAACTTCCCGAGCCGAAGACATTAACGGCGCCGATGCCCGGCACGCGGGCAATTTCATCCACCAGGCTGATTGTGCCGTAATTGGCCATGAACAGGCTGTCATGGTCGGGATTGTCGGAGGTCAGTGCGACGATCGCCAGAATGGAGGTGGAGCGTTTGGCGGTCTGCACGCCCTGCGACTGAACCGCATCCGGCAGGAGCGGCACGGCACCGGCCACGCGGTTCTGCACCAGGATCTGCGCCTCGTCCGGATCGGTGCCGATGGCGAAGGTGACGGTCAGCGTATAGGCACCATCGCTGGTCGCGGTCGACTGCATGTAGAGCATGCCCTCGACGCCGTTGACGCGGCTTTCGATCGGAAGCGCCACATCCTGGACGATGGTTTCCGCATTGGCACCGGGATAACGCGCCGTCACCTGGATCGAGGGCGGCACGACATTCGGATACTGGGCGACCGGCAGGCGCACCATCGCCACCAGCCCCAAGATGATCGTCAGGATGGCGATGACATTTGCCAGAACCGGGCGATCGATGAAAAATCGGGCCATTGCGGCACTCCCTGTGGGACAGGTTTGGAATTGTCAGATCTGGTCAACGATCTCGACCGCCTGGCCGGGGCGTAAGCCCGCGAGACCGAGCGTCACGACGCGGTCCGCCTCACCGATGCCGGAGAGGATTTCGCGCCGGCCGTCGGGGGTTTTGTCGCCGAGCGCCACCTTGCGCTGCTGCACCACGCCTTGGTCCGCCACCACGAAAACGCTGTGGGTGCCCTGAAGGCTTGTGATCGCCCGTTCGGGAACCGTCACGACGCGGCGTGTATCGAGCGGGATCCGTACCCTTGCAAACATGCCGGACGAGAGAAAACGATCCGGGTTGGGAAAGAGCGCCCGAAGGGTCAGCGTTCCGGTGTCGCGATCGATCTCGGGCGCGATATAGTCGAGCGCTCCGGCATAGGAATAACCGCCTGCCTCGGACAGGGCAGCCTCGACGCGGATCGGATTGCCCTCGCCTGGGGTGATCTTGCGTCCGGACAGCGCCTTGCGGATCAGGATCACCTCCTGCTCCGTGGCGGAAAAGCTTAAGTGCAGCGGGTCGGGCTGGATCAGTACTGCAAGTTTCGGCGCCGAGGCCGCGTTGATATAGGCGCCGGGATCGGCGGTGCGTGCGCCGAGAATGCCGTCGAACGGCGCCTTCACCTCCGTGTAGGACAGATTGAGGGCGGCAGACCGGAGTTTTGCTTCTGCCGCCGTCACCTGTGCCTCGGCAACACGCTTCTGGGTGTCGGCACTTTCCCGCGTACTTTCGGAGACCACCTGCCGGGCCGACAGTGTTTCCTGCCGGGCGGCATTGGCCAGCGCCTGTTCCAGGTTCGCCTGCTGTTGTTTCAGATCCGCTTCCGCTGTCAGGAGGCTGATCCGGTAGGGCTCGGGCTCGATAACGAAGACGGTCTCGCCCTTGCGGACGAAATCGCCATCGCGGAACCGCACCTCCTCCAGCGTACCCGAGACGCGGGCGACCAGATCGACCGCATTGACGGCGCTGAACGATCCCGTCGACTGCAGATAGCGGGTGATATCGGCAGGCTTCGGCGTTTCGATGACCACCTTGCGCCTGACCTCGTCTGCAGAGGCTGACCAAGGTGACAGGGTGAGGGAAGAGAAAATTCCCAGCGCGGCAATCAGGCGGTTCATGATCAAGCCTCCAGGCGGAGCCGCCTCTCACTTCAGGGCGGAAAGTTCCGCCGGCGTCAGAAGACCGTTTTTGTCCTTGTCGATGCGGCCGAAGGCCAGCCCATACCGACCTGCACCCTTGATCTTTGTGGCCATCGGATTGCCGGAGGCGGCAAGCCCGTCGATGAAGGTCTTGAACTCACTGGAATCGAGCTTCGTGTCGCCGTTTTTGTCGGCAGCCATGAAGGCTTCCTGCTGCGCCTCAGCGGCGAGCGGTGCGAGAAGGACAAAGGCCGACGTCAGGGCGGCGGTGATGTTATTGCGGATGGTCATGCTGGTTCTCCTCGGTTCTGAGACATGCGGGCTGTTGTCAAAGCTTGTTCTGGTCGGTCGCGATCAGCAGGGCGTCGTCCAGCCTCGGCACTGCGACCACCAGTTGCTGCAGGCTGGACGAAATGAGGCCCGGGCGATTGGACAGGCTTTGGCCGATGCTGGCGATGGTCTGGCCATCGCCAAAGGCCTTGTTGTGGTTCTTGCCGAAACCGCCCTTGACCTCGGAAATGTCGTAGGCCTCGATGCCGAGCGCCCGAAACTGGGCGAGATCGGTCGTCTCGCCGGCGCGGATCTTGCCGCCGAAGAGGCGGCGCGACAGTTGCAGCGCGCGGTCATCGGCAGATACGTAGACCTTGATGCGCTGGCTGAGGGGACCAAGCTGGCTGACCTGGGTGCGGAAGACGTCGAGATCGATGTCCGGTGCCGCAAGGATGACGGTTCCGATGCGATCAAGCGCTGCCTTATCCTTCGACAGCGCCATCTGGCGCAGGGTCTCCATCGTCAGCCAGGTGCCCATGGAATGGGCGAAGATATCGACCCGCTCCAGGCTCTTTTCCCTCGCCAGACCGTCGATCAGCTGTTGCAGGGCGTCGCGGCTGTAATTGGCGGAATCCTTGTCGTAGCCGTAGCCGGTCGGAATGCCGTGCGAGGGCCAGCTGAACAGGATGGGCCGGCCATCGAAACCGGTGTCCTCGATGATCTGCGCATAGCGAACGGCGGCCTGGTCGAAGCGCGTGTTGAAACCGTGGGTGAAGATCATGGCGCGGTTCGCCGCTTTCCCCGCCGTGGTCTTGGGCATCGCCGTTTCCGCCTTGAACTGCGCATAGCTGAGCGGCGTGGCGTTGAGGAGCGTGATGTCCGTCTTCGGGTCCGGGTTGCTGGTCGACACCGGCAAAGTCCCGGCTTCGCGGCCTTTCGGCATCGACATGGTCAGACGAACGAAATGCACGGTGCTGTCGCGCTCGTGGCCGAACATGAAACCCGTCTTGCCGGGCTCGGGCTTGCGGGTGGTTACCGCTAGCATCGTGAGTTGCTTGGCTTGCGTGTCAGTCTTTTCGATCGGCTGCAGCAGGCCCTTGTCGGCCGAGGCGCAGCCGGTCAGCGACAGCGTGATGGTAACGGCGCCGCAGGCAAAGAGGCGTCTGGCGGTTCGGCGCGCGGACGCTCCGTTCTGCCGAGCCTTCGATGAAAGAGCCGTCACAACCGGCATGCTGCTGCTCCAGGGTCCAAAGGGCGCAGCGATTGGCCGCGCGACGTGAGGCGCACACTCGTCCAGGTGGCGCTTTCCCGCCATCCCATGATCATGGCGTAGACGCTGCCATCTGCATTGCGGCCTCCGAAACCGGTGCCGTTTCCACCATCGAAACCTCCACCGCATCGGGCGCCAGAGCGAGGTGTGCGGACTGGAGGACCTCGAGAAGCAGGGGCGGGATCAGCGGCAGAACGCTGGGGGCGGAGACGCGCAGCAGGTGGAAGGTCAGGCCGAGTTCGTGGGTCTGGACACCGGTCACCACTTCGGACAGTGCGATCTTGCCAACGATTGCCGCGTGGATCGCCGGTTCGCTGCGCAGCGTCGATCCCACCAGGCGGAGCAGGCGGTCCTGTTGCGCCATGCTCGGACTTTCCGTCAACCGGATCGTGATCTTCGCCGTTACGAGGCTGCGGCTGCGGCTCGCCACGATCTCGATCTGGCCATAAGGGATCGTATGCAGCCGGCCATCGGCGCCGCGAAGCCTGAGGCTGCGGATCTGGATCCGTTCGATCCTGCCCGGTTTCCCGTCGATCTCGACATCCTCGCCAAGCCGGAAGGCATCGTCGAGCATCCAGAAGACGCCGGATATGATGTCCTTCACCAAAGCCTGCGAGCCAAGGCTGACGGCGAGACCAAGAATACCGGCGCCGGCCATCACGGGTGTTGTGTCGACGCCGAGCGCCGAAAGCGCGACCAGCGAGAAGACGCCTCCAATGAGAGCGAGCAGCGAAAAACGGATGATCGGCAGAACCGTGGAGACACGCGCCTGCCGCAGCTCCTGGTCTTCCAGCGAGCCGAGCGCTTCCTGCGGCATGATACGGGCTTCGATGAGCGCATGGATCAGCGCAGCAAGGCCCGCGGCGCAGACCAGAAGCACGAGGGCAAAATTGAGACGCCGGGAATAGTCGGGCCACTGCGCCGGATCGATCAGCGACAGGCTGCCGACCAGCCAGTAGCCGGCAATCACCCGCAGGATGATCGCGATCGCCAGGGCATCGATCAGCACCCGGATGACGAACAGCAGCCGCATGACGGCCGGCCGCCGCGACAGGCTGATACTGAGCGCAATCGAACGGTCGAAGGCGAGCGCCAGCAGAATGCCGATCACCAGTCCCTTCATGCCCTGAAACAGGGCCATGTTCTGCATCACCCAGCCCCAGATCCACAGCACGGCGCCGAAAACGGCGAGCCAGACAAGGCAGAGATAGAGAAGCGGCGTCAGCCCGCTGAGGCGCAGCCGCGCGAGGAGACGCAGCACGAGCACGAGAAGTGCAACCGCCGCAATCGCCGAAAGCAAGGTCAGCGAAGGCCGCGGCATTCCGGCCTCATCGGCGGCTTCAAGCGCCGCCGCCTGAAGCTGGGCAAGCGCGAGAAGAAGCGCGCCCCAGCGAAAGGCACGTCGGGCGCCGTGTTCGTTCAGCGCGACAAGCCTGAGGTGCGCAATGCCGGGACGCAGCACCAGATCGAGAAAGGTGACCGAAGCCAGCCACACGACGACGGCAAGCACCAGGTCTCGCACAAAACCTGTCTGCGCGGCCGGATCGTTCAGTCCGTGGACCAGCAGGATCCGGGCCGCGAGTGCGGTGACAAGGAGCGGCAGAAGGCTCCAGGCGGTCAGCCGCAGCATGGCGATGACCGGAACGCGGGCGTTCGCGGCGGCAAGCCGTCGCGAACGGCTGAGGTGGGAGGTCACGACGAACAGGCCGATGAGGAAGAGAGCCGCAGCGATCGAGGCCAGAAGCGCGTGATTGGCCTGCGGCAGAATATGAGCAGCCTTGGCGAGATCCGCGCTGAGGCGAGGGGCCGACAGCAGGCTTTCGATGAGCCGCGTCTCGAACTGGTCGATCACCTGTGCGGCCCGTTCGATCAGGTCCGGGCCATCGCCCGTCGGCGGAACCGGCGCCTGTGGCGGGGTTGCCGTCTGCGCTGATGGACCATTCATCTTGCCAGCCTCGTCGCCTGCGCTGCCGCGTTTGTCGATCCTTGTCTGTACCGGTGGAAGGAGGCGGGCTCTACCCCATGATCATGGCCTGTGCGGAGCTATTGGTTGCGGCATACTCGCCAATCAGTTGCCTTGGAATTGGCACCGAGATTTTGATGGAGAACATGATCATGGCCATTCGCCCCGTCCTGGCCCGTTCGGCGCTTGCGCTGGCATTCGCGTCCGGCTTGGCTGTCTCAGAGCCGGTTCTTGTTGAGGCGCCGGCCGCGGCTGTCGTCTATTGCAAGACCGTCGGCGTTCCGAAAGGCTGCGTCGTGCGCCCGCCGGCTGCCGCCGTCATCTACTGCACGGCACCCGGTGTGCCGGTGGGGTGTGTCGTGCGACCGGCGGTGCGGACTGCCGTCTATTGCACGCGCCCAGGGTACCCGGTCGGCTGCGTCGCGCGGCCTGCCGTCGGTGCGCCGGGCGTTGGAGCCCCGGGCGTCGGCGTGGCTCCGGGTGTGGGAGCGCCAGGCGTCGGTGCCGCACCGGCCAATCGTGGCGGTCCGGTCAATCGTCGCGGGGTCCGCTGAGCGGGTCTTTTCGGCACTCAGTCGTAGGGTCGTTCTGGGCAAGCTTGTGCGGTCAAATCTTGCCCGACCGGCTGTCGGCGGTCTGTGACGGAAATTCCGCCGGCAAGGTCAGTTCGATCCTCGTGCCGGTCGGTCCCGTTTCGGTGACGAGATCGATGTCGCACAGGGCCGCCCGCCGGCGAATGTTGAGAAGTCCGCGGCCTGTACCTGAGCGCCCGGTGCCGGCCGCACCTGTTTGGTCTGCGGCATAGCCATGCCCATCATCCTGAATGGTGATCCGCCCTGCCGGCCTGCCGGCCGTGTCGTCGACGGTTTCGATCGTCACCGCGACATGTTTGCCGCCGGAGTGTTTGACCGCGTTGGTGACCACTTCGTCCATCAGGCGGATCAACTGGATGACATGCCACGACCTGAGGTTCTGGAAGATCGGAAGGCCTGACGGGCCGCGAATGGTCCAGTCGAGGTGCATCTGGTGTGCCCGTAACTGCGTGTCGATCCGCTCGCGCCAGGAGGCGAGCGCCAGCATCAGGTCTCCGTCGATCTCCTCCATCGCATCGATGACGAGCCGCAGGTCCTTCAGTGCCGCACGCGCTGCCTCGCCGATCGCCTGGCCCGAGGGCTGCGGCTGTTCCGACAGAGCGACGATGCTGACGAGCTGTCCGCCCAGCCCGTCATGCAGGTCACGCATCAGGCGGGTGCGTTCGGCAAGCAGCGCTTCCGAGCGGGCCCGTTCCTCTTCGCGAGCGAAATTGGCGCGCAGCTTGTCCTCTGCTTCCGTGACCTTCTGCACCAGTGCGGCGGCAAAACCGTCGGCCTCCTTCAAAGCCTGCACAAACCGCCAGATCAGCCAGATGCCGAGCGCCATCAGCACCAGAGAATAGGACGGACGGCCGATGAAGATCCGTTCGCCGGCAATCATGTTGTTGAGCGTCAGGACGTCGAGGGCCCAGCAGCTCAGCACTGCGGTGAATATCGTCGCGAGATAGATGGCGTGTCGCCTCGCCTGCCACACTGCCGCCAGCAGGACGATCCACACGGCGGCAATCAGGAGGCCGATGGAGGGTGGACCGAGCAACAGATAGACGATGCGCAGGTGTTCCGGAGACAGAAGGAAGGCGGCGGCGATGATGACGAGGCCGGGCATGAAGGCAAAAGCATGCCGGCGACGGATCCGCCGGCCCGTCAGAAGCAGCATGTAATGCAGCATCAGGGCGGCTTCGAGTGGCCCCATGGCACCCAGCAGACCCGCGACGATGGCGGATTGTGGCAGACCTGCGAAATGCTGCACCACCCCCAGCATTGTGGCCATGGCCAGATAACCATAGATGGATTCATGGCGGCGGTTCAGCCAGATGATGCCGAGCAGAGTGGCGAAGGTGACTTGCCAGGCCGCCAGGATCAGGGGCAGGGTGTCGAAGAGCGTCCGGCGGACGTCGTATGCACGTCGCATCTGCGCATCCGGTCCCACATAGAGGCTGTCGAGATAACCTTCCAGAGGCCCCCAGACCTGCAATCGTACCGTCACCTCGTTCAAACCGGGCTTCAACAGGCTTTCGGCGATCGGCGCCAGCACGGGCGTGTTGCGGTCCGGCCGGCGCTTGGAGGGATCGCGGACGGTATCTTCAATGGTGCTGCCGTTGATGGCGATCTCGATGGTGGTGGTAAAGCGTGGCACGAAGACCGCCCAGGGCGTTTTGGCTTGGTCGGGTGACCACGCGAATGTCGCGCGATAGGTGGTGATCGTTGGTGTCAGGCCGGCGGTTGGCCGGTGATCCGGCAGCGTCACCGGCTGCCACTCACCGCGGGCCCCCTGACGCCACATCTGTTCGATGCGGTCGCTTTCCGGTGGGCGTGGAAGCGGGATCTGGCGGATCTGCACGCAGATGACGATGACAGCCAACTGCAGGAGCACGAAGACCGCAGCCAGTGCCAGGCGGCGGTAGGACGGGTCGGTGTGGGACGACGAGGTGAGCGTCACAGACGAATCAACCCCTGCTGCAGTGCCTCGTACACCGCTTCGCCCCGCGTGTTCACCTCGAGCTTGCGATAGATGTTCTTGATGTAGCCCGGTACCGTCTGCCGCGAAATCCCCAGATGGTCGGCAATATCGGCGTAGCTGAACCCCTTGGCGATCCCCCAGAGGATGTCGATCTCGCGTGCGGTCAGCTTTGCGGTGTTGAGGTCGGAGCGCGGCGCGCCGCTCTCCCGTGACTGGGTGCGGCGGACGATGAAGCGGGCGATCGAAGCCGAAATCGGCGAGTGGCCCTTGAGCAGATCGCGTACCGTATCGGCAATGTCCGCCGGAAATGCATCCTTCAGGATATAACCGTTTGCGCCAAGCAGAATGGCGGAGATCACGCTTGTTTCGTCGCCGAGGATGGAGATCACCATGATCTCCGTCTTGTCGGACTTCTGGCGCATGCGCCGGATCAGGTCCATGCCGCTGCCGTCCGGCAGCTGGATATCGGTCAAGAGAACGTCAGGACAGGTCTGGGCCAGAAAGCTGTAGGCCTCGGTGAAGCTGGCAGCCTGGTTTACGTTGAAATCGGCCGTGTTCGACAGCGCACCGACGATGCGCTGTCGTGTCGGGGCGTCGTCTTCGACGATCAGCACCGAAATCGGCTGGATGACTTGCGAATCTGCTAGTGCCAATGGACGCCCCCACCCGCTTCGACCACTGGACATTATCCTGCAAATCGGGCGGTGCGGATAGCCAAGAACATGGGGTGACGGCGGCCATGAGATCTAGTCTGACAAACCCATGGCGGCCTTCAGCTCGGCGCTCATCGGCATGTTCAGCGCATACTGTCCGTCGCCGATCGGGCGCATGAACCACCGGTCGTAGATCTCCCGCATCTGCGGGCTGCCGTAGACCTGTTTCAGGGCCCGGGCGACGAGATCGGCAAATTCGGTGTCGTGCAGACGGGTCATGAAACCATAGGCGGCTGCTTCCGACAGGGGGTCATCGCCAACGCGGTAATCCTCCGGCCGTCCCGAACGGGCAATCAGGCTGTAGAGCAGGATATCGTCCATCGCAAATGCGGATGCGCGTCCGTTGGTGACGAGATCGAAGGCTTCGTGAACCTCCTGCACCGGCACCGAGACCAGACCAAGCTTGCGTTCGCGCGAGGCCTGCAGGATCTCGCCGATATTCACGGTTCCGAGCACCACGCTGACGCTCTTGCCGCGCAGATCCTCCAGCGTACGGATGTTGTTCTTGGCAAGCGTGACGAAGCGGGTCTGCGTGAAGAAGTGCGGAGGAGCGAAGGCCGCAGCCTTCCTGCGTTCAGGGGTATTGGTGCTGGCATTACATTCGATGTCGATCGAACCGTCGTTCAGCAGCTGCAGGCGGTTCGCCGGTGTGCGGAAGACATAGTCGAGCTTGAGGTCCGGCAGGGCGAGCATCCGCCGAAGTTCGACGGCCATCGCCTTGCAAAGGTCGATCGAGTAGCCGACGACCTCGCCAGATGCGGTGGTGAAGGAGAAGGGTTCTGCCGATCCGTAGCCGATCCGCAGCACCTGTGTCTCACGCAGGCGCTCGACCGTGGACGGCACCACGACCTCGGTCAGAGCCTGCGCCGAGGTGGTGGCAAGGCCCGTCAGCGAGAAAAGAACGGTGAAGGCGGTTTTGAGGACATTTCTCATGGCCCCTCACTCCATATAGTCTTTGGGCGTGTCGAAGACCGCGCGAAGCTCCGGCGAGACCGGCAGCTTCATGTTCTGACCTTTCGGCGGGATTGGCTGTTCGAACCACTTTTCATACAGGCGGTAGATTTCGCCGCTGGCGTAGATCGTACGGATGCTCTCGTTGACGGCATCCTTGAAAGCCGTATCACCCAGAGGAAGCAGGATGCCGTAGGGTTCCGGCCGGCTCAGCGTGTCCTGCGAAATGACATAGGCTTCCGGATTGGCCGCAGCGGCAATCTGGCCGGCCAGCAGGATATCGTCCATCACGAAGGCGGAAGCCTTGCCGCTTGTCACCATCGCAAACGAGCTGGCATTTTCCTTGTTCAAGAGGACGGAGATATTCAGCCCCTTCTCCCGATTGACGGCATTCAGCTGATCCAGATTGACGGTTCCCGTCGTCGCTGCGACGCTGCGTCCGGCGAGATCGGCAAGCCGCGTGATCCCGGACTCCTTGAGCGCAACGAAACGGGTCGCCGTGACGAAATGCGGATAGCTGAAGGCGACGAGCTTCCTGCGTTCGGCGTTGTTGGTGGTGGCCGCACATTCCATGTCGATCTTGCCCGCGCGCATCATCACGAAACGGGTTGCCGACGACACCACCTGATACCGGATCTTGATCTCGGGCAGGTTCAGCCGTTGTGCCAGCAGGTCGACGATGCGGCTGCAGAGTTCCAGGGAATAACCTGTCGGCTGCTCGCCGACGACATAGGAAAACGGTGGTTCCGCTTGGCGGTGTCCGATCATGACTTCGCCGGACTGGCGGATCTTTTCCAGCGTATTCGGCGGGATGTCGGTCGCGGCGGCCGTATCGGGTGACAGAGGCACCGCAAAAGCGAGCGCAATCATCCATGTCAGTCCGAGCATGGCGCTCCGGCGGGGGGCGGATGTTCGGTGGGCAGAGGCAGTCTTGTTCATGATGACCATTCCTCATAATGCGGCGCGAACGGGATGCGCCAGGTTCCTTTGCATGTCAGGCTCGGGCAGGGCGGCGGGCTTTCCGAAGAGATAGCCTTGCGCCGAGCGGCAACCGAGCGATCGGATGACGTCCAACTGTCGCCTGTTCTCGATGCCTTCGGCCGTCACCTCGATCTGCAGCCCGCGGGCAAGCGCAATGGAGGAGCGCACGACGTTGAGACAGCGCGGATCGGTCACGACGCCGGAAACAAAACGGCGATCGAGCTTGATGCGCGTGACCGGAAGATCCATCAGGTAGGACATCGAACTGAAGCCAGTGCCGAAGTCATCGACGGCGATGCCGATGCCGATGCTGCGAATGTCGTTCAGGATCGAGACGACATCGGCGCCCGCGACGCGATGGCTTTCGGTAATTTCGATTTCGAGCCGATGGGCAGCAAGGCCGGTGTCCCGCAGCGTCCTCAGCAGAAAATCGGGAAGATCCGGCCGCTGCAGGCTGAGCGCCGATACGTTGACCGCAACGGACCGATCATCCGGCCGACCTGCCATTGCGCGGCAGGCCTCCTGCAGGACCCAGCGGTCGAGATCGAGGATGATGTTGGTGTCTTCCGCCGCCGGTATGAAGCTGTCCGGGCTGACGAGCCCCTGCTTCGGATGACGCCAGCGGATGAGCGCTTCATAACCTGAAACATCCTCCGTCGCGGTGCTGACGATGGGCTGGTAGAACAGTTCGAACTGGTTTTCCGCCAGCGCTTGCAGAAGCTCGAGTTCGATGGCGCTGCGACCGCTGCCCTCCATCGTCATGCCCGGCTCATACATGCGCAGGCATCCGCGACCGGCACCCTTTGAGGTGTAAAGGGCGATGTCGGCATGGCCCATGACATCCTTGTTCGTCGTGCCATGGAAGGGGGCCGTCGCCACACCGATGCTGATGCCGATCGTGATCGAATGGCCGGCGATGAAAAACGGCTGGCTGATCGCTTCGATGATGCGATTGCCGAGATGTCGCGCTTCCTTGTGCGCATTGATGGAAACGGCCTGGATCAGGGCGAATTCGTCGCCGCCGAGCCGCGTCAGGATGTCTTCCGGTCCCATCAAGGGGGTGATGCGCTGCGCCATGGCGATGAGCAACTGGTCGCCGATGGCGTGCCCATACGTGTCATTGACCGGTTTGAATCGGTCGAGATCAAGCAGCATGACATTGACGACCTTCCCGCTGTCGACGATGCACGCGAGCATTGCGTTCAGCGTGTTCTGCAGGAAGGCGCGATTTGGCAGTCCCGTCAGGGGATCATGAAGGGCAAGGTGTTCCAGTTCTCGCGCCGCTTCCTGGGCCCGGCGCAGGTGTTCGCGCTCCACCACGCCTTCCCGGAGGGTCTCGATTGCCGCTGCAAGGCGTCCGATCTCGTCTCGGCGGGACTGGAACGGCGTGACATGGCCGGTATCATCTCCGGCAATCCGCTTCAGCGCGTCGATGAGCTTGGGGATCGGATGGAACAGGCGCTTCATCGTCAACACCACGACGGCGCCGGTCAGGATCATGCTGATTGCGCCGTAGAGCAGCGAGTTCCGGTAGAAGCTCGCCTGCATTTCCAGAAGTCGGTCGGCTTTGCCGGCGCTGGCGACGACCGCACCCAGCAGTGTCCCCTCCGGTGTCTTGATCGGGATGATGGCGACGTAATGCCGTTCCGGGCCGACTTTCGCAAATCCTGTTGTGAAATGGGAAAAGCCGGGCTTTTCAGGTTGTTCAAGCTGGATTGCGACACCCTGCGTGCCACCGTCATTGTCGGTCAGCGTCAGCAACTTCCCGCTATCCGGCTGATAGGCCGCAAGCCAGATCTTTTCCTTGGTCTGGACGGCTGCCAGGGCCAAAACATCGACGGCCACGAAACCCGTGTCGAGCACGGACTGGTCGTCGCCGATCATGCTTTCCGAGTTGATTGCTTCGATCTGGGCGGTGTCCGAAAGATCCACCGAAACGAAGGTGTAGATGCTGCGAATGACGCTGCTGGCGATCTGCGCATTCGTGCTTGCCTGCCGCCGCCAGTCTTCCCGCTGGCTGCGCTCGATCATCACCCAGCCGGTCGCCGCACCGGTGACATAAGCGGCTGCAACCGCAAGCAGCAGAAAGAGCGTCACCTTGCCCAGAATTGAACTGCGCCAGGCTGCCTCTCTACCTGTCAAATCGCCGAGCATTGTCCTGCGCACCATTCGAGAATCCAGCGTCAACGAGTGGGTTGGCGAAAAATGTGACTATTCCTTACCCTGGGGCAGTCGATCTTTCCAAACCGTTGACAGGTAGGCGCGTTTCCACATTTGTCTCCTTTTGGTTGAAACAGGGTTTACACTTGCTTTATCGGGACAAGAGAACGACGTTCAATAATTGAGAACGATTATTCGTCATATCTGCGTATTTTGTTGACGAAGAAGCGCGTTATCTTGGTCGGCAAGGAGGACGCCGGTGTTGGCGTCCATTGTTCAAGGAGCGGCGAAATGACCCTCATCCACGAAAACATGTCCCGCGGCCACACCGATACGGGGTGGCTGAACAGCTACCACACCTTTTCGTTCGGCGGTTTTCAGGATCCGACACGCATGGGCTTTGCAGCTCTGCGCGTCATCAATGAGGACCGCATCGCTCCCGGATCCGGCTTTTCCGAACATGGTCACCAGGACATGGATATCCTGACCATGGTCCTTTCTGGCACGCTGCAACACAAGGATACGCTTGGCAACACCGTCACCATTGCACCGGGCGAGGCGCAGCTGATGTATGCCGGGACAGGCGTCCGCCATTCGGAAATGAATGCCTCCGCTTCGGAGCCGGCGCATTTCCTGCAGATCTGGCTGATCCCGGACCATCGGGGTGGCGCACCACGTTACCAGCAGGTCAGCCTGCCGGACATGGACGCCAGTCGCGGATGGACGTTGATCGCCGCCGCACCTGGGAACGGGGCGCCGCTGGAGCTGAATTCGGACACCCGCCTCCTGATGGCGCATCCGCGTGAAGGTGACCGGCTGGCGATCCCGCGTGAGGCGGGCCGGCACGTCTTTCTGCATGTCGTCGAAGGCCTTGCCATGATCGATGGCGAGCGCCTCGCCGGCGGCGACGGTATTCAGCTGGGATCGGACGAGCTTCCCGATCTCGAATGGATCACCGATGGCAAGGCTTTGCTGTTCGACATGCGCCGCTAAGAGTGGGTGCTGCCGCCGGTCTTCAACCGGCGGCGGCTTTTAATGTTTCCGGCGCTCCAGGGCGATGAAATGGCGCACCACCGGCCTGGCTTCGCCCTGGTGAAAGCTCAGTGCCTCTGCCTGCAGATCGGCGTCCGCCTTGGACACCCGTTTGTGCTGGCGCAAATGTTCGGCCCAGGATTCGACGAAGAACCATTCCAGGAGCAGGGACGGGTCGGAGGCGTCTTCCGTCACGCCCCAGCTGTAGGCGCCATCCCGCTGGCGTTCGTGCGACAGGCGGGAAAGAGCGTGCAGGAAGGGGCCCCTGTGCTGCGGATCGATGCGATATTCGACCGTGATCATCACCGGTCCGCGGTCCTGCGCCACCGGGCTGGCGAGAAGCGGTTCCGGCCAGTGGTTCGACGGAACGAGATCGGCCTCGCCGCGTGGCAGCTTTACGCGGTGCATCACGAGCCCGGCAACCATCAGCCCGAAGGCGGAGATGAGCAGCGTCTGCGGAATGCCGACGGCTTCCGCAACCACACCCCAGCCGAGACTTCCGCCGGCCATGGCGCCGTTGAAGACGGTCAGATAGATGGCAAGCGCCCTGCCGCGCACCCAGTTCGGCAGGATCGATTGCGCCACGCCATTCAGCGTCGTGAGTGCCACGATCCAGGCCATTCCGAGGAAAAGCAGTGCCACCGGCGCCAGTTCCTGCGGTGGACGCAGGGCGAGAATGGCCATCACACCGGCCGTGATGACAACGGAAAAAAGAAGAAGCCCGTCGGCATCCAGCCGCCGGCGCAGCATCGGCAGCACCACCGCGCCGCCAATGGCGCCAAGGCCGATCGCGCCGAGCAGGAGGCCATAATAACCGGCCGAACCGCCCAGCAGATTGCGGGCCACCAGCGGCAGCAAGGCCCACACCGCGCTGGCAAAGGCGAAGAACACCACGGCGCGCAGGAGCACGATGTGCAGGTCGTGGCTGGCACGCGCATAACGCAGCCCGGCCCGGAACGCGCCGGTGAAGTTTTCCTTCAGCACATCCGCTTCGCCATGCGGGCGTTTCCACCAGAGAAGGGCTGCGACGACGAGGACATAGCTTGCCACATCGGCGCCATAGGTCAGCGCGGCGCCGACGGTGACGAGAAGAACGCCGCCCAGCGCCGGGCCGATCGCCCGGGCGATGTTGATGCCGAGCGAGTTCAGGCCGACGGCGCTTTTCAGATAGGGGCGTGGCACGAGTTCCGGCACGATCGCCTGCCATGCGGGCGCGGCAAGGGCTGCGCCGACACCGCCGAGAAATGTCAGGCCGATCAGCGCCTCGATGGTCAGCAGATCGAGGGCGGCAAGCGTCATCAGCGTGAGGCTGACACAGGCGAGCAGGACCTGTACAAAAATCAGCAGCATCCGGCGATCGAAGATGTCGGAGAGGACGCCCGCCGGGATCGCCAGCAGGAAGAACGGCAGCGTGCCGGCGGCCTGGATCGTGGCGACGGCGGCCGGTGCCGCAGACAGATCGGTGACCAACCAGGAACTCGCGACGTCGCGGATGAAGGTGCCTGTATTGCCAAGGATCGTCGCGGCCCACAGAACGGTGAACACGCTCTGGCTGAGTGCCGCGAATGCGCCCCCTGCATTTTTGTCGTCTGTTGCCGATGACATGGAAACCTCCGCAAGGGGAATGAATGTCGAAATGGTCCCAACCCGGAGGGCTGGGACCTTTGGAATTCTGGGGTGAACGCTGCCGTCCCCGGATCAGCCGCTCCAGGGCGTTCCGCCCTTTGCGCGGGTGGCATCCATGGCCGCCACGTAGAGGAAGGCGCCGGCGAGACCGAGATGCTCGAAAAAGCCGTTCATCGCCATGCCGCGCTCCATGCCGGCCGGAAGTTCCCAGAAGCGCAGCGCAATAAAGGTTGCGGCCAGCGTGAACCCCGCAAGCGCGAGCGCCGCAGGACGTCGATAGACGCCGGAGAGAACGAGGGCAGACATCAGGAGCTCAAAAATAATGACACCAATGGCAAACAGCGGCGCCGGCAGCAGTCCGAAATGGGTCATCTCCGCCTGCGCGCCGGCAAAGTCGAAGATCTTGACGAGCAGGCCCTGGATATAGGCGGAGCACAGCGCAAGAAGCGCGATGAAGCGGAGAACGGGCGATGTCAGGAGGCGCTGTTCCGCCGGTTTGGGTGCGTGATGGGAAACCGTTGTCATGATGCCCTCACACAGCCCAGCAGGCACAGCCGAGAGCGCCGAAGAAACCCTTGAGGTCGCTGATGGGCAGCTTCGATGTCCAGGCACGGGCATGGTCGTGTCCGTGCACGGTGCAATCATTGGCGCAGCCACATGTCGAAATCGCCGTGCGACGAAGCGAGTGGCGTCCGGCCCCCTCCGGTTCGCCCCAGGCCGCATAGCCACCGAAAGCGCGCACCGGCGACCAGTCCGGCATGGCCGGCGGCACGTGGTTCTCGTCGAGCGTCTTGAAGTCGCCGGCACCATAGACGATGCGGCCGCCGACCATCGTCAGCTCCGAGGTCAGGAAGGAGATCTCGTCTTCGGCGCAGGCAAAGAAGTCCTTGTCCGGCACCACGAGATCGGCAAACTGACCCTTCTCGATGCGGCCCTTCTTGCCTTCCTCGTTGGAGAACCAGGTGACGTTTTCCGTCCACATCCGAAGGGCGGTCTCGCGGTCCAGGCAGTTGGCGCGCGGATAGAGCTGCATGCCGCCAACGGTCTTGCCGGTGATCATCCAGGCGAGCGATACCCACGGATTGTAGGAGGCGACGCGCGTGGCATCCGTACCGGCGGAAACCTTCACGCCTTTTTCCAGCATGCGGGCGATGGGCGGTGTCGCCTCGGCCGCGCCGTGGCCGTAGCGCTCGACGAAATATTCGCCCTGATAGGCCATTCGGTGCTGCACGGCGATGCCACCGCCAAGCGCCGCGATCCGGTCGATCGACTGGTCGGAGATCGTTTCCGCATGGTCGAAGAACCAGTTCAGTCCCTCGAGCGGGGTGTCCTGGTTGACCTTCTCGAATACGTCGAGTGCACGCGAGATCGTCTCATCATAGGTCGCATGCAGGCGCCAGGGCCAGCGGTTCTGGGCGAGGATCCGCACTACCTCCTCCAGTTCGCCTTCCATTTCCGGCGGCATGTCGGGCCTTGGCTCGCGGAAGTCCTCGAAGTCGGCGGCGGAGAAGACCAGCATCTCGCCCGCGCCATTGTGGCGGAAGTAGTCGTCGCCCTGCTTGTATTTTACCGAAGACGTCCATTTGAGGAAGTCGTCCTTCTCCTGTTTCGGTTTCTGAGTGAACAGGTTGTAGGCAAGGCGCACGGTCATCTGACCCTCGTCGGAGAGTTTTTGGATGACGGCATAATCGTCGGGATAGTTCTGAAAACCGCCGCCGGCATCGATCACGCCGGTGATGCCCAGCCGGTTCAGTTCGCGCATGAAATGGCGGGTGGAATTGACCTGGTAGTCGAAGGGCAGTTTCGGTCCCTTGGCGAGTGTCGAATAGAGAATGCCGGCATTGGGCTTTGCCAGCAGCAGACCGGTTGGATTGCCGTTGGCATCACGGGTGATCTCGCCGCCGGGCGGGTTCGGCGTGTCCTTCGTGTAACCGACGGCGCGCAGAGCCGCTCCGTTCAGAAGTGCCCGGTCATAGAGATGCAGCAGGAAGACCGGCGTATCCGGCGCCACCGCATTGATTTCCTCGATCGTGGGCAGGCGCTTTTCGGCAAACTGGTGTTCGGTAAAACCGCCGACGACGCGCACCCATTGCGGGGCCGGCGTGATCGCCACCTGCCGCTTCAGCATGTCCATGGCATCGGAGAGGCTGCGCACACCATCCCAGCGCAGTTCCATGTTGAAGTTCAACCCGCCGCGCACGACGTGGGTGTGGTTGTCGATAAGGCCCGGCAGCACGCGCTTGCCCTTCAGGTCGACGATCTTCGTGTCCGGCCCGGCATGCGCCATGACCTCCTGATCCGTGCCGACAGCGATGAAGACGCCGTCCTTGATCGCGACGGCCGAGGCCGCAGGCTTCGTCCGGTCGAGCGTGGTGATGAGGCCGTGGTGGAGGATGAGATCGGCTGTCATGGAAACATCTCCGGTGGATGCGGCGCTGACGGGGGAACCCGCAGCGAGCCATTGCAGGGATGCGAGGCTGGAAGCCCCGCCGAGGAAGGCGCGACGGGTCGGCATCAAGCGTCCTCGCCCGTTCGTGGCACTGTCGAGCGTGCCTCGACCGGCGGCTTGGCGCCCTTCGGGAGGTGGCCGAACATGTGCGGCTTGACCTCGTGCAGCCAGGAGAGCGCTGCCGGCTCCTTGCGCCAGAGCGTGCGGGCCAGTGGCAGGACCTGCTCACCGATGAGGATGCCGAGGAGACCAACCAGCGCTATGATCGGCGGGGCGGGCGAGCGCACGTTGAGAAGGCTGTAGACGACGCCGACGAGAATGCCGGCACCAAGCGACATCAGGTAGATCTTCATGGGTGGGCCTCACGAAAGGGGAGACGGCACCCCCGCCAAGGGAGTGCCGCAGATGGCCTCAGTGGCCTTCGGAAGCGCCGAACATGGATTTGGCGTAGATGATGCCGAGACCGTAAGCGCCGCCGAACTTCTTTGCGATGCCGGTGGTCATGTCATAGGTCTCTGTGCGGGCCCAGTCGCGCTGCAGTTCCAGGAGATACTGGAGAGATGTCATCGGCTGGGCACCCGCCTGAACCATGCGCTCCATCGCACGCTCATGCGCTTCCGTGCTGACATCGCCGCAGGCATCGGCAATCACGAGCACCTCGAAACCCTGGTCGATGGCCGAGAGTGCCGGACCGACGATGCAGACGCTGGTCCACAGGCCGGCCAAAACGATGCGCGGCTTGCCGATGCGGTTGACTTCCTCGATGACGGCAGCGTCTTCCCAGGTGTTCATCGATGTGCGGTCAAACAGCTTCTGACCTGGAAACGCATCGGTGATTTCGGAAAACATCGGGCCGGAGAAGCTCTTCTCGGCCACCGTCGTCAGGATGGTGGAGACGCCGAAGCCCTTTGCGCCGTTGGAGATCAGGGCGGCGTTGTTGCGCAGGTTGACCGCGTCGATGCTTTTTGTCGCAAACGACATCTGCGACTGGAAATCGATGAGGATCAGGGTGTGGTCCGAAGGCTTCAGAAGCTTGGAGCCGGGAGTCGGGGTGGCGGTAACGGACATGGGATTCCTCGTTGTGTGAAAATGGGACGCGCCCTTTATGGCGCGTGTTGTCGTTTGGCTCTTGAAGCTTGGTAGGGTGATTTGGATGTTTCCGCCGTCTTCGTGCAGACGGCGGATAAAGGAACGGATCTTGCCGGGCGCGCTCTCAGCGATGCGCCTTGTGCACTGTCTTCAGGTCCGAGCCGGTGGCCCGGATGGCAAGCGCGGCCAGCGCCAGGACAGCGCCCAAAAGGCTGACACCCGTCCATCCCGCAAGGTTCCAGACGAAGGTGGACAATGCTGCGCCGGCGGCACCGCCGAGGAACATCGACGTCATGAAGACGGTGTTGAGGCGGCTGCGTGCCTCAGGATCCAGCGCATAGACGATGTGCTGGTTGGAGATGAGGGCACTCTGGATGCCGAAATCCAAAACGATGACGCCGATCACGAGGCCACCGAGCGAGGCCCAGAGCCCGAAGATCATCCAGGCGGCCAGTGCGAGGAGTGCGCCCAGCCAGACGACGACCTGCGGGCCATGACGATCGGCAATGCGGCCGGCAAGCGGAGCGGCAAAGATACCGGCGGCGCCGACGATGCCGAACAGGCCTGCGACATCCGATCCGAGTCCGAATTGCGGGGTTGCGAGATAAAGCGCAAGAACGGTCCAGAAGGCGGCGAACGAGCCGAACAGGGCAGCCTGCATGAGCGCGGCCGTGCGCAGTGCCGGCTCACGGTTCCACAGTTGCGCAAGTGACCGGAGCGCAGACCCGTATCGCATCTGCGACGTCGGGCGATGATGCGGCAAAGTCGCAGCCATCAGCATGGCACCGGCAAGTGCCAGCGGCACACCGAGCCAGAACATCTCCCGCCAGCCGGCATGCGCGCCGATGAAGCCGGACAGGGTTCGGCTGAAGAGGATGCCGGACAAAACACCCGCCATCACGGTGCCGATCGTCGAACCACGCTTTTCCGGGCTCGTCAGCGACGCGGCGAAGGGAACGATCTGTTGTGCAACCGTCGAACTCGCGCCCACGGCCAGAGAGGCGAGCACAAGCGCAAGCGCCGAGGGGGCAAGCGCCGCAAGCGCCAAAGCGGCTGCCAGAACGATGAATTGCGAGATGATCAGCTTGCGCCGGTGCACTAGGTCGCCGAGCGGCAACAGGAAAAACAGCCCGAGGGCATAACCGAGCTGGGTGGCCGTCGGAACAAGGCCGGTCATCGGCTGACCTGGGAAATCGGCCTCGATGAGGCCCAACATGGGCTGATTGTAGTAAATATTGGCGACGGCAAGTCCGCTTGCGGTGGCCATGGCCAGCAGGGCGCCGGTGCCGAGACCGTGCGGGGCTGCTGGTTTATCATGTCGGGTGGCATCCATGATCGGTGTCTTTCTGACGGAATGGAGATGCACCCTATCTAGCGTTCTATCGATTTCCGCATTAGACTGAGAAAATGATCGGACAGTAGAACGAATAGAGATATAATGGACACGGCTGACGTTCAGGTCTTCACCGCGGCGGTCACCGCTGGCAGCCTTGCGGGGGCAGCCCGTCAGCTGGGCGTGACGCCGATGCTGGCAAGCCGCCGGCTGGCCGCACTGGAGGCTTCGCTCGGTGTCCGCCTGCTCCACCGCACCACGCGGTCCCTGTCTCTTACGCCGGAGGGGGAAACCTTCCTGCCCTTTGCCCGGGCGCTCGTGGACAACGAGGCCGAAGCGATGGCAAGGCTCAGGGCGGAAACGCGCGGGGCGGCAGGCCTGCTTCGGGTTTCTGTCCCGATTTCGTTCGGGCTGAAGTTCATCATGCCCTTCGTGCCGGATCTTCTGGCCGACAATCCGGATCTCAAGATGGCCGTCGACCTGAACGACAGCCTTCCGGATCTGGTGGCAACCGGAACCGATCTGGCCATCCGCATCGCGCGGCTGCGCGACAGCAGCCTGATTGCCCAGAAGCTCGCCGCCAATCCGCGCACCCTCGTGGCCAGCCCGGCCTATCTTGCCAGGCGCGGTCTGCCTCAACGGGTGAGTGATCTTGGCGACCATGATTGCCTGGCGCTCGGCAATGCCACCCACTGGACCCTCGTGTCAGCCGAGGGCGAGCGGCATGTGCGCCTGAACGGTCGTTTGTCCTGCAGCAGCATTGCCGGCTGCCACGCGGCAAGTGTCGCGGGGGGCGGCGTGGCGCTGCTCTCCGACTGGTATGTCGATGAGGATGTCGCGGCCGGCCGACTGGTCAAGATCGCGTTGGCCGATGCTGCGCCGGAGGAAATCGCGATCTGGGCGGTTTATCCCACCAATCAGCTCGTGTTGCCAAAAGTGCGGGTTTTCATCGCAAAGCTGCGTCAAACACTCGCCTCAGCGGGAATTGCCGGCGGCAGCAGCTAGATTCCTTGTTCCAGCTGCTCAATTTTGGCAGAAAATCGCGTGAGTGTCGCAGCCATTGGGCGCCGCGCCGTTTGCGGATTGCAAAGCCCTGAGCGAAGGCATAACGGTGTTGAATGGTCGACGACTTGGCCTCGGAGCGATGCATGGCGACAGGAAAAGACTTGGGGACAGCGGCGCCGCTTCGCCTGGAGCACTTTCCCTCTCTTCGCAACGTTCCGTTTCGAGACCAGCCGATTTCCGCCTGGCGCGTCATGCATCAGATCTCGAGCAGTCGGCAGGATGTCTTCGAGCTGGACCCGCAGCCCGCCTATTTCGCGATGATCTATCTGCAGCAGGTCAAGCATTGCGACCTGCTCGCCGATGGCTCCGCAAGGCCCGCCCGCATCTATGAGCGCGGCAATGTCTGTTTTGTCGATCTCGCCGAGGGAGCGGCGATCCGCCTGATGGGTGCGATCGACGGAATAGGCCTGGTCATTCCCTTTGCGCTTATCGACGAAATGTCCGAGCGTTTTCCTGCTCTGCCTGTCCGCCCGAGACCTCGGCGCAATATGCCCGATCCCGTGCTGCACAAGCTGGGGCTTGCGCTCATGCCGTTCCTCTCCGGCGATCTGGATGACGGGTCTCCGGCCGTGCGCCATATTCTGGCAGCACTTGCGGTTCAGCTGGTATGCGAGCAGCGCACGTTTCACTGAGGTGAACCGATTGGCCGGCCGCCGAGACGACCGCCGGCAGCATCCGCCTGTTCGGGGGGCTTTGTCCGGGCGCAATCGGGCCATGAGCCGCGTCCCCCGTCGATGGTGGGGCGCGGATGTCGTTTCTTCAAGGCGCATCAGCGGATTAGGCAAGCTGTGGCAAACCGGTTGGGCAGCGGTCAGCCTCTCGCCTTGGCAATTGCGTCCTTCAGCGCCTTTTCGTCCAGCACGCCGGGATAGAGGGAATTGCCGATGACAAAGGATGGCGTTCCGGCGAAGTTGAAGGCCAGCGCCTGATTATAGTTGCGGTCCAGAAGGCCGGAAATCTTGGCATTGTTGGCGTTGACGGCAGCGGCAAGCTGCTTGATCGTCAGACCGGCACCGGTCAATTGTGTCTCGACATCCTCCTGCGACAGCCGGCCCTTGGTCTTCATCAGCGATTCGAGAGCGATCTCATATTTGCCGATCTGGGCTGCGCCCAGGACGGCCTGTGCCGCAAACACGGAGGCGCCACCAAATACCGGCCAATCCTTCATGACGAGCCGGACGTCACCGTCATCTTCCACGACCTTTTTGACGGTCGGGTGGGAGGCTTTGCAGTAGGGGCACTGGTAATCGAAATATTCGACAACCGTGATCCTGCCCTTGGGATTGCCAAGCACGGGAGCGTCATTGTCGAAGAACACCTCTTCCTTCGTCAACTGTGCCTTGCCGACACGCGGCAGAAAAACGGCAGCCCCAGCGACAGCAAGTCCGGCGGTGACCAGTTCACGTCTGTAAAGCATCAGAATTCTCCTTTTCCGGATTGTTCGGGACCGAGGACCACCACTTTCGAGCCCTCGGGAACCCGGCTGTGCAAGTCGATGATGTCCTGGTTGAGCAGGCGTATGCAGCCGGAGGACACGGATTTTCCGATGGACCACGCTTCGTTTGTGCCGTGAATGCGGTAGAGCGTGTCCTCTCCGTTCTTGTAGAGATAAAGGGCGCGGGCGCCGAGCGGATTGTTGATGCCGCCCGGCATGCCCTTGGCCAGTGGTCCGTAACGCGCGGGCTCGCGTCGGATCATGTCCGGCGTGGGAACCCAGCCTGGCCAGCGCCCCTTTCGTTCGATCACGGCTTCGCCTTCGAATGCCAGGCCGGCCTTGGCAACGCCGACGCCGTAGCGCATGGCCTTGTTGTTTTCCATGACCAGATAAAGGAACCGCGCATGCGGATCGACGACGATCGTTCCCGGCGGATAGGGGGTGCGATAGTTCACGATCTGACGGACATTTTTCGGGTCCATTTTTGACGTATCGACTGGCGGGACCTTTTCCTCACCATCGGTGACGGGGCCGTACATGGCCTGCACGGCGGGGTCGACGGTGGGCCGGGCAGGCGGTGCGGTCTCGGTGGTCTGGACGCAGGCCGAAAGGCCAAGCGCCAGCATGGACGCGAGCAGTGATCGACCGGTGGGCAGGAAGGCTGCCGGCGGTTTGCAAAGAAGCATGCGGTATCCTTGTGTCATCAGCGCAGAGTGGACGAATGGGGTTTTCGTCCTGTTCGAATTGGGCGAGCGATCTCGTGCGCAGCTTAAGGCAGGCTTAAGGTTGCCTCGGCATCACGCGGAAAGACCACACGCACGGAGGTTTGATTGCGCATACTGGTGGTGGAAGACGATCTCGTCCTGCGCGATGGATTGCGGGAAGGCTTGAAGCTTTGCGGCTTCGCCGTCGATACGGTTGCCACGGCTGCGGATGCCTTTCTCGCGCTGACGGCTGGCGGGTTCGATGCGGTTGTGCTGGATCGTATGCTGCCGGACGGCTCCGGGCTCGATGTCCTTTTGTCGATCCGACGAAGCGGAAATCGCGTGCCCGTGCTTTTGTTGACAGCAAAGGACGAAGTCGGCGATCGCATCGGTGGCCTTGATGCCGGAGCCGATGACTATCTCGGCAAACCCTTCGATCTTGACGAACTCGCCGCGAGACTGCGTGCGATTGCGCGGCGCGCCGAGGGCCGGGCGAACGGCACATTAACCTGCGGCAGCTTGAGCCTTGAACCGGCATCGATGCGGGTGGAACGGAGCGGCGAACAGGTCACACTTTCGCGGCGCGAATTCGCCATCCTGCGTGCCCTGATGGAGAACCCGACGGCCATCCATTCAAAGTCGGCTCTCGAGGAGAGGCTTTATGGCTGGCAGGAAGACGTCGAAAGCAACACGATCGAGGTGCATATCCACAAACTGCGGGTCAAGCTGGGGAGCGCCGTCATCGAAACCGTTCGTGGCGTCGGTTATCGTCTGGGGTCCGTTTGATGATGCAGTCCATGCGCCTTCGCCTGTTTCTCCTTCTGCTGGCGACAACGAGCGCCATCTGGCTGCTCGGCGTTGCCTGGACCTATGTGAGCGTGCAGACCCGTGTCGAAAAGGCGCTTGATGCGCGGCTGATGGAAGCGGCCCGCATGGTCAGTTCGCTCATCACCGATCACCACATCGATGTCGCAGCGGCCGTCAGCAGCCAGACGGATGCGCAAACGGCAGCGGAAACGGATGCGGGGGAGTATCGTCGGCAACTGTCCTGTCAGATCTGGTCCTTGCAGGGGCAGCTTGTCAGCCGCTCGGAGAGCGCGCCGCGCATGTCCCTTTCCGATCATGACGATGGTTTCAGCGAAACCACGGTCGACGGTGTAAAATGGCGCGTCTATGCCGTGGTCAATCCTGTCTTGAACGTGCGCGTCCTTGTGGGCGATAGTCTCGATATCCGCGACAGGCTGGTGGCCGATGTGGTGACGGGACAACTGGTTCCCGCCTTCGCCAGTCTGCCGCTTCTTGCACTTCTGATCTGGCTGAGTGTGGCGCGCGGACTGGCGCCGCTCAACCGTATTGCAGCACTTCTGGCGGCACGGTCGGCGGATGAACTGCATCCTGTCACCGAGGCCGATGCTCCAGGCGAAGTTCGTCCGCTTCTGCGGGCACTTAATGCGCTGTTCCATCGCGTCAGTGAAGCGCGCGAACGGGAAAAGACCTTCACCGCCTATGCGGCTCACGAGTTGAAAACCCCTCTTGCCGGCCTGAAAACACAGGCGCAGGTGGCCGCCATGAGCAGCGACGAGGCGGTGCGGTCGCAGGCCCTCAGGCAGATTTCGACGAGTGTCGACCGCACCGGCCGCCTGGTGCGGCAGTTGATCGACATGGCGACGGTGGATTCCGCTGAACGTGGAACGAGCCCGCAGCACCTCGTCACCGCCGAATTCGTGCAAGGCGTCCTGGCCGATCTCGACGGCGTGCAACGCGGCCACGGCCTGAATGTCACGATCGCGGTGGGCGAGGTCCTGTCCTTTTCGGTCCGTAACGAGAACCTCTTGCGGCTTGCTCTGCGCAACGTCCTGGAAAATGCGATGCAATATGCACCGGAAACCTCGACCATCGTCGTTGCCGCCAGCAAGGTCGGCGATCGCCTCGACTTGTCGGTTGTCGATCAGGGGCCGGGCATCGACGAGGATGAGCATCAAAGGGTTCGGGAGCGTTTCCACCGCGGACGGTCGCCTGCCGGTAACGGCAGTGGTCTCGGCCTGGCAATCGTGGAGATGGCCATGAACAAGCTCGACGGAGAGCTTCATTTCCGTCGAACGGAACACGGTTTCTCAGCAGTGCTCAGCCTGCCGTTTGCCGAGACTTGCGGGTAAGGGCCTGCGGTGCCGGCCAAGACGCTACCGTCCTGGCACTACACAAGACGATGAAAAAGGAGGATTGCAGCACCGACCCTCCAGCCGCGAGCGGCACCCCCCATACCCCGTTGGTCCTTGCGCCCATTGGCCGGTTCGCGGCGGTGCTGACCGCCGAGCCGAGCACCCAGGTTGCCACTAGACGTTCCGGGTTGTTGGCTGAACGCTGCTGAGGCTGCGGTTTGGCGCGCGCAGGGTGGGATCGAAGGGATTGATTTTCTGTCCGAGTGCCTTGGCTTCGGTGGTCAGGATGTCCACGATCGCTTGCAGGCGTTCGCCCTCGGCGCGTTCGGCAAGCGTGCCGACACTCAAGGCCGCCACCGCCGTGCCGCTTGCATCGCAGACGGGAACGGCGACACCGGCCATGCCGGGAATGAGGCCGGCATTAAAACTGACAAACCCCTGTTCGCGGGCTGTGGCAAGCAGGAGGCGGAAGCTTGCTTCGTCGAGATGGCTGCGGTCGAGCAGCCGGGGCATGTTGAACCGGATCACGGCCTCTCGTTCTGCGTCCGGCAGATTGGCAAGGATGGCGGTGCTGCCTTGGCCGATGCCGAGCGGCACCTTGCCGCCGATGTCACCCGTGAAGGAGCGGATCGGGAACGGCCCTTCGACACGGTCGAGGCAGACCGCATCATAACCGCTGCGAACGAGCAGGAAAATCGTGTCGGTCAAGGTGGAAGAGAGGCGAAGAAGTGCCGGACGTGCGAGTTCGCGCAGTCCATCGGCGTGTCCGGCGCGGGCGGCGAGGACGAAAAATTCGACGCTGAGGCGATAGCGTTTGCCGCCCGCAACCTGTTCGACAAAACCTTCGGCCATCAGATCCTGCATTGCGCGATGTGCCGTCGGCTGGTTGCAGCCGACCTCTCGTGCCACATCGATCAGCCGCATGCCGGCGCTGTCGGCCGCACCGAGAGCCTTGAGGATGATCAGCGTACGCCGCGCACTCGAGATCTGGCGGGTATCTTCATTCATTGAGCGTAATCCAGTTTAACTCGTCTCCACACAAATTTCATATAATGGAATTTTTCAATGATAATTTTTTTAACAGGAATTTTTTATTGACCGTTAGCGGCTTCTTGCGGTCTCCTTGCCTCGGGAACGCAATCAGAAAACGCGCAAAAAACTGGCGCAACTGGAGTGGACATGAGCTTTCTGACGCTCAATTCGCTGTCGAAGACCTATGGCAATTTTACTGCCGTCGATGCGGTCAGTCTGGAGGTCGGCAAGGGCGAATTCGTCTCGCTGCTCGGACCGTCCGGCTGCGGCAAGACCACGACGCTGCAAATGATTGCCGGTCTCGTAGAACCGTCGGCGGGCTCGGTCATGCTCGATGGCCGCGACATAACGCACGAGAAGCCGAACCGCCGCGGCCTCGGAATCGTCTTCCAGACCTATGCGCTTTTCCCGCATATGACGGTGGCGCAGAATGTCAGCTTCGGGTTGGAAATGCGCAGGATCGGCAAGGCCGAGCGTGATCGACGGGTGGCCGAGGTTCTGGCACTCGTCAAGCTCGACCGGTTTTTCGATCGTTACCCCCGCCAGCTGTCCGGTGGCCAGCGGCAGCGCGTCGCGATCGCCCGTGCTCTTGTCATCGAACCGCCGGTGCTGTTGCTTGATGAGCCGCTTTCCAATCTCGATGCCAAGCTGCGCGAAGAAATGCAGTTCGAACTCCGCCGCATCCAGCAGACGGTCGGCACGACGACGATCATGGTCACCCACGACCAGGGTGAGGCGCTGTCGATCAGCGACCGGGTGGTCGTCATGGAACATGGACGGATGACGCAGGTGGATGTGCCGGCGGCCGTCTACGATCATCCGGCAACGGAATTCATCTCCTCCTTCATCGGCAAGATGAACAACATTTCAGGGACGGCACTCACATCCGCCATCCAGTCGTCGGGCGTCATCCTGCCGGCGACCGGATCTGGCGCCGCCGAGGGCGAACCGGTCATCCTGTCCCTGCGTCCAGAGCGGATCAACATCGTGCCGGCGGGCGAGGGGCATCTGCCGGGCGTGGTCAGCGCCCGGTTTTTCTTCGGCAGTCACTGGCTGTTCAATGTGGAGACGGCGGTCGGCCTGATCATTGTCTCCTCGCCGAATACCGACCGGTCATTGCCGCCGGCCGTGGGGCAACCGGTCGAGCTTGCCTGGGCGCCTGAAAGCGCCCGGATGGCCGCCCGCCCGCAGGAAGTGTCGAGGGTCGAGGGATGACGGCACGGACACATTCGACGCCGTGGTTCCTGTCTCTGCCCGGCCTGATCTTTTTCCTCGGTATGGTGGTCTTGCCGCTGGTGCTGACCGCGGTGCTGTCCTTCCATGCCTATGATTTCAATCTGGGTGTGCGCGACACCTACACGCTTTCGAACTATACGACGGTCCTTTCCGATCCCTATTTCCTGTCGATCTTCTGGCGAACGCTGAGGATTGCCTTCATCACTACGGTTCTGTGCGTCATGATCGGCGTGCCGGAGGCCTATATCCTATCGCGGATGTGGAACCCGTGGCGGTCGGTCTTCCTGCTCGTCATCATTGGACCGCTGCTCGTTTCGGTCGTCGTGCGCTCCTTCGGCTGGAGCATGCTGCTCGGTTCGACGGGGTTGATCTCAAAGGCCAGCATCATGCTTGGTCTCGGTCCGGTTCGTATTCTCTATAGCGAAACGGCCATCGTGATCGCGCTGGTGCATGTGATGCTGCCGTTCATGATCATCCCGGTCTGGACAGCGATCCAGAAGCTCGACCCGGGGCTTGAGTCGGCCGCATGGTCGCTCGGCGCCTCGCGTTTTACCGCTATGCGCAGGATCATCCTGCCGCAGATCTCGCTCGGTGTCCTGTCCGGCAGTCTGATCGTTTTCGGCCTTTCGGCAAGCTCGTTTGCCATTCCTGGCCTTCTCGGCGGGCGCCGGCTGAAAATGGCGGCGACCGTTGTGTATGACGAATACATGCACGAGCTGAACTGGCCGCTCGGTGCCGCCATCGCTTTCATTGTTCTTGTCGCCAATCTCCTGATCATGCTGGCCTATAACCGGATGATCGAGGCGAGGGCACGTAAGGTTCTGGGCTGAGGGGGCAAACATATGGATCGCAACGGACCAATCGCCCTGATCTTCCACACGCTCGTTGTCTGCTTTATGCTGGCGCCGCTCGTGATCATCTGTCTGGTCGCCTTCACGCCCGACAGCACGCTGACCATCCCGACGAGCGAGTTTTCGCTGCGTTGGTTCAAGGCCGTGTTCGCCCATCCGGATTTCATGGCGTCCTTCTACAACAGCCTGTGGCTCGCAACCTTTTCGGCGACGATCGCGGTGCTGATCTCGCTTCCGGCTGGCATCGCGATTTCGCGCTACGAGTTTCCCGGCCGGTCCTTTCTGAACGGCTTGTTCCTGTCGCCACTGATCATTCCGCATCTCATCCTTGGTGTCGCGCTGCTGCGATTGTTCACGCTGATCGGCGCCACGGGCAGTTTCGGCTGGCTGGTGGCAAGCCATGTCGTCGTCGTCACGCCTTACGTGCTGCGGCTCGTGATGGCGGCCTTGACCGGCATCGATCGCAACGCCGAACAGGCGGCACTGACGCTCGGGGCGGCACCGCTCACCGTATTCCGGCGGATCACGGTGCCGATGATCCTGCCCGGCATCACCGGCGGCTGGCTGCTCGCCTTCATCAACAGCTTTGACGAACTGACGATGTCGATCTTCGTCACCTCACCCCAGACCGTCACGCTGCCGGTCAGGATGTACATGTACGCGACGGAATCCATCGATCCGATGATGGCAGCCGTTTCCGCGCTGATGATCGCCCTGACCGGTGTCGCCATGCTCGTGCTCGACCGGGCATTCGGACTGGACCGCATTCTCGTCGGGCAGAAGTGAACGCCAATGCCGCTCTTGTATCGCGTTGCGCGACAGAACGAAGTTCCGATCCGTTTCATGCTGAACGGAAGACCGTGCGAGGGACGGCGCGGCGACACGCTGCTGAGCGCCATCCTGACTGTTGAAGAACAGCTCAGGCCGAGCGATTTCACGCAGGAACCGAGGGCCGGTTTCTGCCAGATGTCGGCTTGCCAGGATTGCTGGGTCACCCTGCAAAACGGTGACCGCGTTCGCGCCTGTTCGACCCCGCTTGCCGACGGCATGCATGTGATGACCGGCGCCGGAGAGACCGCATGAGTGCCGCCGCGAAGAACCCGGCACAGCCGCTCATTGTCGGGGCCGGTCCGGCCGGTATCCGCGCCGCAGCCACCCTTGTCGCCGCGGGGCTTCGCCCGATCGTCGTCGATGAAGCGCCAGCCTGCGGCGGACAGATCTATCGCCAGCCCCTTGTGCCGGACGGGAGAGATGCCAGGGCACGGTATGGTTCGGAGGCACCGAAGGCAAAGCGGCTTCACGGCGAATTTGCCGCGCTCCAGGATAAGCTCGACTATCTGCCGAATAGCCTCGTCTGGAACCTCGCGGATGGCATTGCCGACGTGGCGATGAACGGCGCACACAAGCGGCTTGTCCATGATGGATTGATCCTGGCAACCGGTGCGATGGACCGGATTCTGCCCGTACCGGGCTGGACCCTGCCCGGTGTCTTTTCGCTCGGCGGGTCGCAGATCGCCTTGAAAGCCCAGGGCTGCGTCATCGGTTCGCGCGTCGTTTTTGTCGGCACCGGCCCGCTCCTCTATCTTGTTGCCTGGCAATATCTGAAGGCCGGCGTGAAGGTAGTCGCGGTGCTGGATGCGGCACCGTTTTCCGCCCGCGTTGCTATGGTGAAGGCGCTTCCCGGCTTTCCTGCCATCGTCCTGCGCGGCGCCCGTTTCGTCGCCGAGATGATGATGAAAGGCGTCGCCTTCCATTATGGCATCAACAAGCTCCGTTTTGAGGGAACACACCGCGTTGAGGGCGTTTCCTTCGAGGTGCGCGGCAAACCCCGGCATCTGTCCTGCGACGGCGCGGGCTTCGGGCTCGGGCTGAAGTCAGAAGCGCAGCTTGCCGATCTCGCCGGCTGCCGGTTTGCATTCAACGAGCGTGATCGTGTTTTCCTGCCGGAGACGGATGAGGCCCGCCGCTCGAGCGTTCCCGGTGTCTATCTTGCCGGTGATGGATCGGGCATTGCCGGTGCTGATGCTGCAGAACTGTCCGGCGAACGCGCCGCACTGTCGCTGCTCGATGATCGCGGGCTTGCGGTCGATCGCGCGCGGGTAGGTCTGCTGGAAAGGGAACTTCGCAAGATCTTTGCCTTCCGTACGGTTCTCGAACAATCCTTTCCGTTCCCAGCCCACTGGATCGCCGACCTGCCGGGCAACACGACGGTCTGCCGTTGTGAAGAGATCGATGTCTCGACCATTCGCGATGCCGCCGATCATTTCGGCATTGTCGAAATGAACCGGCTAAAGGCGGTAAGCCGGGTCGGCATGGGGCGTTGCCAGGGGCGCGTCTGCGGTGCGGCGGCTGCCGAACTGCTTGCCGCCGCGACTGGCCAGCCGATTTCGGCCGTTGGCCGGCTGCGTGGACAGGCCCCGGTAAAACCGCTGCCCATGTCCTTTGCGGAACTGGCGCTCCCGGCGATCGGGGAGGCCGCGGAATGAAGGTCGATGTCGCGATCATCGGCGGCGGTCTCGTCGGGTGTTCCACCGCGCTGGCTTTGAGGCAGAAGGGCCTGTCGGTCGCCTTGCTTGAGCGTGGCTTCTGCGGGGCGCAGGCGAGCGGCACGAATTATGGCGGCGTGCGCCGCCAGGGCAGGCCGACGGAGCAATTGCCGCTGGCCCAGCGTGCCCATGCGGTCTGGCCAAAACTCAAGCAGCTGATCGGCATTGATGGCGAGTTTCGCCGCACCGGGCAACTGAAGCTCGCCCGAAACGAAGCGGAGATGGCGTCGCTCGAAGCCTATGCCCGGACGGCCGCATCGACCGACCTGCAACTCGAGCTGATCGGTTCGAGGGCGCTTGCGGAACGGTTTCCCTGGGTCAGTCGCGATGTCGCTTTCGGCGCCTCGTTTTCTGCCGATGACGGCCAGGCCAATCCGCGTCTTGTCTCTGCCGGGTTTGCCGCTGCCGCAAGACGGGCAGGTGTCGCGATCTTCGAGCAGACGCCAGTGCTTGGCGTTTCCAGGGAAGCCTGCGGGTTTCTGGTCGAGGCACAGGGGAAACCGGCAATCCGCGCCATGCATCTTGTGAATGCCGCCGGCGCGTGGGCGGGGCCTTTCGCCGATGCTTTCGGAGAAGGCGTGCCTCTCGGCCGGATCTATCCGTCGATGATCGTCACCGAACCGATGAAGGTCTTCATGACTGTCAATACTGGCGTCGAGGGCGGCAATGTCTACGCCCGACAGGTGGAGCGCGGTAACTGCATCATCGGCGGCGAGCGTGGACTGGCAAGGGCCGACGACGCCGATTTTTCCCGGCCGACGGGCAGCGCGGTCACGCGCGTGATGCAGCGCGCGGTGCAGTTGTTCCCATTGTTGAAAGGCGCCCATGCAATCCGTTTCTGGTCGGGGACGGAAGGCGCGATGCCGGACAAGAACCCGGTGATCGGCGCAAGCCGCACGACACCCGATCTCATCCATGCCTTCGGTTTTTCCGGTGCCGGTTTTCAGATCGCGCCAGGGGTCGGCGAGGTGATTGCCGAGCTGATCACCACCGGTGAGACCACCACGCCGATCGACGCCTTTTCGATCGACCGTTTTTCCGTCGACGCCGCTTTGGGCTCGGGCGCCGGCGTTTTTCCGCAGAGCCTTCAATCAAGGGGAACGTGAATGATGAGATCCATCCATGCGGCACTTGCCGCAAGCATCGCATGCCTGACCGTCGCCGGTTCTGCCCATGCCGAGACCAAGACGCTGTATGTCGGGATGAACGGCGGCAACCTGGAACGCACCTTCACCCAGGCCGTCTTCCCGGCCTTCGAAAAGGCCAATGACGTGAAGATCGTCATCGTACCCGGCACGTCCAGCGATATTCTCGCCAAGGCGACCGCCGCCAAGGACGCGCCGCAGATGAACCTGATGTTCCTCGACGATGGCGTCATGTATCGCGCCATCGGCCTCGGCCTGTGCGAAAAGCTCAAACCAAGCCCGGAGCTTGCCGAAGTCGACAAAGCTGCCCGCATGAAGGACGACATGGCCGTCGGCGTCAACATGGGCATGACGGGGATTGCCTATAACACGAAGCTGTTTGCCGACAACGGCTGGGCTGCCCCGACGTCCTGGATGGACTTTGCCGATCCGAAATTTGCCGGCAAGGTGGTCTTCCAGTCGGCCTCCGCCTCGTCCTTCGGACTGCACGCTTTCCTGATGTTCAATCGCATCCAGGGCGGTGACGAGACCAATGTCGAACCGGGCTTTACGAAGTTCGGCGAGATGATCGGCAAGAACGTGCTGGAATACATCCCGAACTCGGCAAAGATTTCCGAAATGACTCAGACGGGCGAAGCGGCAATCTTCCCGCTCACTCCGACAGCGGTCAGCACGCTCAAGGCACAGAACATCCCCGTCAATTATGCGCAGCCGAAGGAAGGCTCCGTGGTGCTGATGTACACGGCTTGCCCGATCGCCAAGAACAGCGAGCCGGAACTGACGCAGAAGCTTGCCGCTTATCTGCTCTCAGCCGACGCGCAGTCCAAGGCGCTCGATGCGGGCGATGTCTATCCTTCCAATCCGAAGGCAGTCGCCTCGACGCCGGAAGGCAAGGCGAAGCTCGACGCATTCCAGAGCTACATGAAAACCGCCGTTGTCCTCGACTGGGATGCGATCAATGCCAAGCGCGCCGAATGGAACAGCCGCTGGAACAAGATGATCGAACGGTGAGCCGTTCTGGCTGAGCCTTTCGCCGTCGGAGGGCCGCGTGGGCTTTCCGACGGCTTGTTTGACATGTGCGTTTGGAGTGTGGCGTGAGCCTCGTCATCATCAGAAAGACTGCCCCGACGGCAGCCTGGCAACAGGCCTTCGCCAGTCAGGCACCCGATCTCGTCGTTCATGCCTGGCCCGAAACAGGGCCGCTGGAAGAGGTTCATTATATTCTCTGCTGGGCGCCGGGTGCCGGGGAAATCGCGCGTTATCCCAATCTCAAAGCGGTGTTTTCGCTGGGCGCCGGCGTCGATCATCTTCTGAACGACAACACGATCCCGCCGCACCTGCCGATCGTGCGCATGGTCGACAAGTCGATAACCGACGGCATGGTGCAATACGTCGTGATGGCGGTGACCAATCATCATCGGCGCATGAATGAGATGCGCGTAAACCAGACGGCCGGGATCTGGCAGAAGCTTGATCTGTCGAATCCGCAAATCGGCATCATGGGCATGGGCGGGCTCGGCCAGGCCTGCGCCCGGGCGCTGTCGGCAATGGGCTACAAGGTGCGCGGCTGGAACAGGAGCGGGCGGCCGGTCAAAGGTTTTGAGATCTTCGGCGGCCCGGACGGCCTCAAACCCTTTCTTGATGGGACCGATATCCTGATCAGCCTTCTGCCGCACACCGAAGAAACGATTGGCATCCTCGATCACAAGACATTCGCTGCCTTGCCAAAAGGGGCTTATGTCATCAATGCGGGGCGCGGTGAGCAACTTGTTGAGGAGGACCTGCTTGACGCTCTCCGCAGCGGCCAGATCGGTGGTGCCATGCTCGATGTCTTCCGCAAGGAGCCGCTGGCTGCCGATCATCCCTTCTGGACGGAACGCAATGTCACTATAACGCCGCATATCGCCAGCTGGGTCGATCCGGTGGCAGGTACCGGCCACGTGCTGCGCGCCATCGCGGCGATCGAACGTGGCAAGACGCCCGAGGGGCAAGTCGATCGCGCGGCAGGTTATTAGCGGGTAGATCGCGCGGAAGGAGCCTGTTTGTCGCTCCCAGGTGATCCGCGCCGTCGGGACCTATTCAGCATCGGATCCAGTCGGCCTCGCTTCTGTGGGTGCCCCCGGCCTTCCCGGCACTATCGCGCACTCACGATCCCTCATTGGTGAGAGCCTGGATCCTCTGGCGCAACGCTGCGTTTTCCTGCTCCAGGGCGGCAATGTCATCATGCAGGCGTTGCGCGGCGATGGAGACCTCGTGCGCGGTGTACCGTGGCAAGATGTGTTGGGGACAGTTCCAGTCGAAGGCTTCGAGTCGCAGCCGGAATATTCGCTCGGGGACTGCGCGGTATTGCGCGTCGGTCAGATAGGACTTCAGTTCGGCATTGGCTTCGAGAGACAGTGTTTCGACGTGAGCGAAGATTTTGAGGCGCGCACGCCTCGAATAATCGACCAGGATAAGGCAGGCCCGGTCGTCGGCCTTGAAATTGCCGGTGCTGATGTATTGCCGGTTGCCACGATAGTCGAGGAAAGCAAGGGTCTGGTCGTCGATCACCTTCAGGAAACCGGGCGGTCCGCCCCGATGCTGGACATAAGGCCAGCCCTTTTCAGAAACGGACGCCATGTAGAAGCTGTCACGCTCCGCGATGAAGGCGGCCTCATTGGCGGTGAACCGGTCAAACGCGCGGTCGCCCCTGAAATCGGACCAAAGCTCCTCAGCCCCCATCTCCGCCTGGGCGGCACGCACGCTCGGTGTCAGGGCAATGCTCATGAAACCATACGTCATCCCCGGCTCCTCTCCGACTGCATGGCTTCAAATCGGCCATGCAGTGAAACGATAGTTGAAATCACCTGCAGCCGGAAGTTGGCTTATCCCCGCGCGATCGCCGCATCGCGGCGATCCGGCATGCGACCGCATAGCCGTTCCAGGGCCGGTGCATTTCTTCAGCTTGGCACATCTGCTGCCGTCGCGATGAAATTCGCGGTTTCGAGCGGGTGGGACAGCATCACTGCGTGGCTGCTGTCGATTTCGAATACGCTGGCGCCGGCCCTGTACGCCATCCGTCGTTGGGCGCTCGGCGGAACCATCCGGTCGGCGGTGGCGACCAGATAAAAGCTCGGTTTCGTTTTCCAGGGTGCCCGGCTGACGGGCGTCGTGGCGGCCATGAGACCCCACGGCACTTGCGCGGCGGCCATGAAGCGGGTCTTTTCCGGCGCGACATCGGCTGCGAATGCCAGCGGAAAGGCTGCCGGATCGACGAGCAGAAAACCATCGCGCGGTGGCATGACCGGCGCTTTCGCCTCGCCAGGCTTCGCGGGCTCATCATTCAGCAGTGCGACCGATTCCCCGGCATCCGGCACGAAGGCTGCGATGTAGGCGAGAGACTTGACCTTCTGCGAATGTCCGGCCTCGGTAATGACCGCACCCCCATAGCTGTGGCCGACCAGAACGACCGGATGCCGCGCTGTCGTGATGGCCCGCTGCGTGGCCTCGACATCTCCTTCAAGCGTCAGCGTCTGGTTCTGCACCACGATGACCTCATGCCCCTGACGCGTCAGCAGCTCAAAGACAGGCTGCCAACCCGAGGCATCGACAAAGGCCCCATGCACCAGCACGATTGACGTGCCCGTTTCAGTGGCAAGTGCTGGGGAAGCAATATCATTGCCGTCCATGGTCCTGTCCTTCCAAAGGTGCCGTTTTTGCTGAACCTCAGCCTTTCGTCACTTGCAGAGCTTGCGATCGAGGAAATCCCGGATCAGCGGCGCCATGACGTCGAGCTTTTCCTCGAGGGCGAAATGGCCGGTGTCGAGGATGTGCATTTCCGCGTCCGGCAGGTCGCGCAAGTAGGGATGTGCGCCGGCCTCGGGGAAGATCTTGTCGTTCTTGCCCCAGACGATCAGCGTCGGTGGCTTGTGGTCGCGGAAGAAGGCCTGGAATTGCGGATATAGCGGCACGTTGGTGCCGTAGTCGCGGAAGAGGTCCAGCTGGATGTCACGATTGCCGGGACGGTCGAGCAAGGTCTGATCGATCGTCCAGTTGTCCGGGCTGATGCGTGAAAGATCGCCGACCCCGTCGGTATATTGGAACTTCGTGATGGCAGGGGTCACCATGACGTTCAGCGTCTCCCGTCGTGCCTGTGACGGATCGGCCCAATATTCCTTGACCGGCGCCCAGAAGTCATTGTCGAGGCCTTCCACATAGGCATTGCCGTTCTGTACGACCATCGTCTGCACCCGCTCCGGATGTTTGATCGCCAGCCGGTAGCCGACCGGGGCGCCGTAATCCATGACATACATGCTGTAATGAGTGACGCCCAGCGATACCGTCAGCTTGTCCATCAGATCGGCCAGATGGGCGAAGGTATAATCAAAGCGGGTATGATCCGGCGCTTCGCTATGTCCGAAGCCCGGGAAATCGGGCGCGATCACATGGTAACGATCGGCGAGCTGTGGAATGAGGTTGCGGAACATGTGCGACGATGTCGGAAAGCCGTGGAGGAGCAGAAGCACCGGCGCATCGGCCGGTCCTGCCTCGCGGTAGAAGATCGACACACCGTCGATCGTCTGCGTGTTATAACGTATAACGGGAGGGGTTTTCGCCGCCGCCGTTGTTGCTGCCATTTCGCAGCGCGTCTCGGCTGCTGCAGGTGTCGCGATCAGCAGGGCTGTCGCCGCCATCATCATGATGTGTTTCATGTCAGTCCCCTCACCAGGCAATCCGGACGGTCTCTGATAAACGCCCTTCTGTCACCTGGGGTAGCATTGGGCTCTTCGCAGCTCGAGTTAATTGAGGTAAAAAGCAGAGGGGCAAGCATGTGGCGCTCCCGCCGCACGCCCGTTGAGGAAGACCATCCCGCTGCGGCCTGGTGCAAGACGTCGATCGTTGCTGGCCGGGCATGACGATCAGCGCCAATCCTGCTCCCGAAAGTCCGGTTGCACTTTTTTGGTTTTCGCCTGGCGGATGCCGGTTTAGGCGATACACTGTGACGAACGCTGGCGCATCCGGGGATATCCAATGCAAGAGACGCGCGACGGCGGAGGAAAGGATGCAGGTTCCAGGCCTGCGCCACTGCGGTCCGAATACCGCTTTGGTTCTTTCCGACTTTTGCCGGAACGGCAACTTCTGCTGCATCAGGGCGAACCTGTTCACCTGGGCGGTCGAGCCTTCGATCTGCTGACCTTGCTGGTGAGCCGGGCGGGCGATGTCGTCAGCAAGGCCGAACTGGTCGCGCATGCCTGGCCCGACTGCTTCGTCCATATGGACAATCTGAAGGTGAATATTGCGACCCTGCGCCGGCAGCTGGCCGAACATGACGGCGATACCGCCTATATCGCAACCATTGCCGGGCGGGGATACAAGTTCGTCGCCAGGCTTGACGGTGCTGACGGGTGGGACGCGCTTCGTAACGATCGACAGCAACCCGCCGGACCGCCGGACGTGCCACAGCTTTATGGACGTGATGAGGTGGCGGGGATGATCGCGCAGAAGCTGGATCGACCCGGCTACGTCACTATTGCGGGCCCCGGAGGGGTGGGAAAGACCTCGCTTGCCATCGCAATCGCTGAGCGGATGCGCGGTCAGTTTCCCGGCGGCACCGCCTTTGTGGATCTGTCGACGATCGACGACCCCCGCTTTGTCGTGCCGGCTCTGGCGACGGCGGTCGGTGTGTCGCTTGGCCTGGAGGACCCCGTGGCGGGTGTGATCGAGGTGTTGCGACAGAACCGGACGCTGCTGATCGTGGACAATTGCGAGCATGTCAGCGCCATGGCGGCGGCTGCCGTCGATCGGATTGCCTCGACGATACCCTTGGCCGGCATCATCGCAACGAGCCGCGCGCCACTGCGGACCCGGCACGAGCATGTCCATTTTCTTGCCGGTCTCGCCTATCCCGAAGACCAACGGCAGCTGCGCGCCGCCGAAGCACATGGCTTTCCAGCCGTGCAACTCTTTGTTGCGCGGGCAAAAAGCACCGGTGCATTCCAGCTGACGGATGACAATGTCGACAGCATCGTCTCGATCTGTGCCCGCGTGGAAGGCCTGGCGCTTGCCATCGAGCTTGCCGCCGGCAATGCTGCGATTTTCACACCCTCTGCACTCGACACTGCGCTGCAGCAGGGGCTCCACATGCTGGGGCGCGGGCCGCGACATGCGCCGCTCCGCCATCAGACGCTGGAGGCCGCACTGGACTGGAGCTATCGCCTGCTTCCGGAAAGCGAGGCGGTCCTTCTGCGTCTGCTGTCGGTTTTCGCCGGTCGGTTTACCGCTGACGATGCCGATGCACTGTTTTCCGCTGGCTGCCTCGATGCGCTGGCCGGACGGGACGCGCTGGCTCAACTGGTGGCGAAATCGATGGTCTCGGCTGAATCCGAGGATGGATCCATCCAGTACCGCCTGGCGGAAAGCACCCGTTCCTATGCACGCCAGCGACTGGCTGCAGCGCCCGAGCGGGACAGGGCGAAGCGACACTTCGCCAGCCGGATGCGGGAGTGGCTCCGCCAGGCGGAGCAGGCCTGGTCCACCGACAGCTCTCAGCCGTGGTTGCGCAAGCATCGGGGTCGCATCGATGATGTGAGGGCGGCAATCGGCTGGGCGTTCGGCACCGAGGGTGACCCGCAGATGGGTGTCGATCTCACGGTGAGCGCATTGCCTTTATGGCAGGAACTGTCCGCCTTCAAGGAAATGCTGACGGCGGTCGAACTGGCGCTTGGTGCAGGGCAGGATCTTGCCCCGGAGACGACGCTTGCCACGGTAAAGCTGACGATCGCCCGTGCCTGGGCCCTCACCCTGGCACTGCGGCTGAGACCGGAAACCGGTGCGGCATGGTCTGACAGTCTTCTGCATGCTTCTGTGGCGGGCAGCATTGAATTTCAACTGCGGGCCGTCTGGGGCCAGGCGGTACACCTGGCCTATACCGGTCGGCCGCGAGAAGCCTTGCGGGGGCTTGAGCGTTTCGGGGCGACGTCCGGTCTGGAGTGGTCAGCAGCGCCTGATGCGGAGCGGCTGCTTGCGCATATCGAGGTTTATGCCGGCCGCCTGTCGTCGGCGTCACGCCGGCTCGAGCTACTCTCAGAAGCCTGGCAGGGGCTCGAGGATCGTCCCGGCCTGTCGCGTTTCCAGATGGATCTCTGCGTCGCCATCGGAATGTCGCGGTCGTTTCTGCTCTGGCTGATGGGAGAGCCGGACCGGGCCTCTCAGATGGCGATGGCGGCGGTGTCTCGGGCCAATGGACTGGGCCATCTGATTTCGCAGGGCAATGCGATCTCGCTGGCCGCCCTGCCAATCGCCTATCTTACGGGAAACCTCGAGACCGCGTCGCGGTTGCAGCGCCAGCTCGCGGACATCAGCACACAGGAAAACATCAGCGTGTGGTCGGGAACTAGCCAGTTTTTCGCTGGCGCGATCGAAGCGGCACGGGGCGAGGGCCTGGCAAGGATGCAGGATGGGATAGAGGAGCTTACCCGCGGCGGCTGGCTGACGCGCGTCGCCTTCTATCGTTGCATCCTGGCGGAAGCCTTCCTTCAGGCAGGCGACATGGACCAAGCCGAACACTGCCTGGCGCAGGCCCTCTCCAACCGGTGCCTGCGCCAGGAACGATGGTGTCATCCGGAGATCTTGCGCCTTGCCGCGCTGCTTTCGGCGTCTCGCGGTCGGCACGCAGATGCGGAGAGGTTTTCGGCAAAGGCGGTGCGATCTGCCCGTTCGATGCAGGCGGGATCGCTGGAACTGCGCGCGCGAAGGTAAAACGTGGCCGGCGGGCCGTTCAGTTCATGGCACCGGGTACGCTTTCCCCCGGGAAGTATCACCCGGCGCATATTCACGCCGCGGCGTCGGCGCGTGAATATGCGCCGGGTGATCGTCCCACGTGACGGCTGAAGGCGACGCTGAATGCGCTGGCGGAGCCATATCCCACGCGCTGCGCAATCTCCGCCGTTGCCACCTTCTTCCGCAGCATTTGTTTGGCAAGGGCCATACGCCAGCGCGTGACGTAGTCCATCGGCGTCATGCCGATCTCCCGCTGGAAACGGGCATAGAAGGTGGAGCGTGACATCGCAGCCTCCTTCGCAAGGCTGTCGACGCTGATGTTGCGGGCGGGATCTTCGTGAATGCGCCGCAGTATAGGGGCCAGTTGCGGATCGGCCATGCCGCGCAAAAGCCCCGGCGGTGCCTGCGTCGATCCCGTCGATCGCAAGGCCTCGATGAACAGAACCTCAAGCAGATGCGAGAGCACGATCTCGCGGGCTGTCCGACTGGCGCCCGTTTCCTCATTGATCATCTGCACGAGCGCCATCAGCCGGACCTCGCCACGCACATGGACAACTTCAGGCAACAGCGAAACCAGAAGCATCCTGTCGTCGGACCCGAACGTACAGTGTCCGACCATCGCCCTCATCTCAGCCTCTGCATCGGGATCGCCCAAACGAAAGACACCGGGACTGGTCTCAAGCCGCTGGGCAAGTGCGCTGCGCGGCGGTGGTACAACACTGCGCATCGTGAAGGAAAAAGTCTCCGGAACGAGCACGAAGTCACCGGCGCTCAAGAGCATGGGCTGTCGGCCGGCGATCGTCATGAGACAGTCGCCTTCGAGCACTGCGCAATAAAACGGACTGCCGAGTTCGGTTCGCTCGACAAGCCACTGTCCAGCGCCCGACACCTGCTTGGCGATGGATGGCATTGGTTTCAGCAACAGAACGACTTCGGCGACTGGATCGATCATGGATTCGGACTCCTGCAAAAGGATATTGGACATATGGCTATAGAAAGTCCGAATAAACAAGCCGATGATGACTTGGCTTCATCATCAGGAGATATGACATTGCCCAAAATCCTTGTTACCGGCTGTTCCTCTGGCTTCGGCCTCGCCATCGCCCGGATCTTCCTTGCCAGCGGCTGGGAGGTGGTGGCGACCATGCGCAATCCCCAAGCCAGCCCCTTGCCCGAAACGGACAATTTGCAGGTCGTGGCACTCGACGTGACCGACGCCGACAGCATCGCCCAGGCTGTCGAGGCGGCGGGGCCGATCGATGCCCTGGTCAACAATGCCGGCGTCGGATTGCTGAACGTGCTCGAGGGCACCGAGATGTCGAAGGTCCGGGAGCTCTTCGAAACCAATCTTTTCGGTGCAATCGCGATGACCAAGGCGGTCTTGCCGCAGATGCGGCAGCGCGGTGCGGGCGTCATCGTCAATGTCAGCTCCAGCGTAACCCTGGCGCCGTTTCCGGCCTTGTCTGTCTATAGTGCGAGCAAGGCGGCGCTGAACGCTTTGACCGAAAGCCTAGCTGTCGAGGCGGCTTTGTTCGGGGTGCGGGCTTGTCTGGTTCTGCCGGGTTCGGCGCCGACCACCAGTTTCGGCAAGAACGCGGTGGCGCGCATGGGGCTGGACGTTCCCGAACCCTACAGCGCCTTCGTGTACGACTATCTGGCCAAGCTGCGTTCTGCCACGGAGGTTACGACCGCGGATGATGTCGCCGATGCCGTCTGGCGGGCTGTGACGGATAAAAATGCACCGATGATGATCGCCGCCGGCGCGGACGCGCAGGCCCTTTTTCAGGGGGCTGGCCGCAACGCTGCGTAACAGGGCCGGAAGCCCGGTTCCGAACCGCAACCATGAACAACAAGGCCGTAGCATCATGGCCGATGTTCCGGCCTTTTACCGGCCCTTTAATGGTGGGCGGATAACCCCTGCCATGGGCCAATAATTGCCTCCAGATCGCAGCATAACGGCAAGGCGATGGTTAAGTCCTATAAACATGGGTGGATTTATCATGTTTATGTTGCGCTGCTCTTGCGATCGTATTAGGAGCCCGAGGGAGGCAGGGGCCATCATCCGCTCCGACATGCTCTCGATATCCAGGAGGCTTAGTGTTTGCCGGCCGTTCTGAACGCCATTTTTGCAGCACATCGGCGCTCCTTGCTGTGGACGGTCATGCGCATCGTGCGCGATCCGCAGACGGCGGAGGATCTGGCGCAGGAGACCTATCTGCGCGCGCGGAAGGCTGTGGAGAGCGGGCGTGTCGAGCATATCGAGGGTTTTCTGCACCAGACGGCCCGCAATCTTGCCCTAGACCATCTCAGGCGGCGAAAGACCCGGGCCGGCGCCGAGGTGGAAGGACTGGACGAGCGTGTGCTTGCCGGCGTCTCCGCTGATATTCCCTCCATCGAACAGGCGCTGATCGAAAAGCAGGCGTTCGGCGCCTTTCAAGCGGCGTTGTCCGGGCTGCCTCAGCGCGCGCAGGCCGTGCTGGTGCTGAGCCGCATCGAAGAGTGGTCGAATGTTCGGATCGCCGAACATCTCGGCATTTCCGAACGAACGGTCTTCAACGACCTGAAACTCGCCATGGCCCATTGCCGGGATGCCATGGCGCGTCTGGACCGAAAGTGAAGAAGCCTATGCCAGCCTCACCAAGCCTCCCGCCTGCCCGCGCACTCGATGGCGTTGTCCGGGTCGCCTGCCCGGCAGCGGATTTTGCCGGATTGGCAGCCTCTGCGCGTCAAGGTAACAGGACCCTGCAAACACGTTTCGATCGGACCGGCTGAGTGGGACATCAGGACACACACGACACGGACGGAACGACCGGCGGGTCTGCCCCTGTAGACACGGCGGCGGACCAGGCGCTCGACTGGTTTGCAAGGTTGCGCAACGGCGAGCCGGATGCCGCGACACACGCGGCCTTCCAGGCATGGCTGGCAGAGGATCCCCGCCATGCGGCAGAGTTTCGCAGTCTCGAGACCCTGTGGAACTCGAAACCCTTCATCGACGCGGTGAAAACGTTGCCGGTCGATCGACGCGCGCTCGCTAGGCCGAAAGCCCGCCGCTGGCCGCTGCCCGCCGCAGCACTTGCCGCCTCGGTTCTGCTTTCTGTCGGCATCTGGCAATATCCGGCGCTCACCATTGCCGTTGAGGCGGATTACCTGACCGCGACCGGCAGCCAGACGACGGTTGCCCTGCCGGACGGTTCGACGATGATGTTGAACACCGATACGGCGGTGGCGCTCGATTTTGCGGCCGGTCGGCGCCACATACGCCTGCTGCGCGGCGAAGCCTTCTTCGATGTCGTTCACGATCCCGCCCATCCCTTCACCGTCAGCGGCCATTACGGTGAGGTGGAAGTGCTGGGCACGGCCTTTTCCGTCAGAACCGGCGATGACGAGGATGAGGTGGTGCTGGAACGGGGCCGCGTTCAGGTTCTCTGTCTGTGCGATGGCAGAGACAAAGCCGAACTTGCCCCGGGCGAAGCGGTCAGCATCACGGCGTCCGCCGTATCTCCGGTGCACGCGGCAGACCCGTCCACCAGGCTCGCCTGGCGGGAAGGGCGCATCATCTTCGAAAACGCCCGTCTTGGCACGGTGCTGCAGGAACTGCGCCGTTACCATCGCGGGCCGATCATGGTGGTCGACAAGCGGGTGAACCGCTTGCTGGTCACCGGCAATTATCGCCTCGACGACGTCGAGGGCGCGCTCCGGACGCTTGCCGATGCGGCAGGTGTTGGATTCCACCGGCTTCCGGGCGGACTGATAATCCTTCAATAAAATATCAACTTTTTTGCCGGTTTGTCCCCCCTGCTGCGTCCTTGCTGACAGAAGGGGTGGACGCGCCGCATGCGCGCCCGGCTCGCTGTCTGGAAAGAGGGTTGGACGAGTATGGTATCGGGGACAAATTCACGCGTGAAGATGATGGCGGGCGAGCCTTTCCGCCGCAGGGTGAAAGTGCTTTTGGCATCCAGCATGCTGGCTTGCCTGACAGGTTTTGCCCCGGGCGCCGCGCAGGCGCAGGCCGTTGCCGGCGCTACGCAAACCGTCAGCTTCCAGATCCCCGCCCAGCCGCTGTCTGCCGCGATCAACGCATTTATTCGCCAGAGCGGCTGGCAGATCAGTTATTCCTCGGCACTCGCCGCCGGCAAAACCTCGACCGCCGTTTCCGGCACCCTGACGCCATCGGCGGCGTTGCAGCAACTCGTGCAGGGCACCGGCATCACGGTGCGGATCAGCGGCCCGGGCTCGGCCGCTCTCATCGATCCGCAGGCGGCGAGCGCAGGGGGCGTTGCGGCCGATGGCTCGACCGTGCTGGGGACTGTGCTGGTGCAGGGGCAGGGGGCCGTTACAGAGGGAACCGATTCCTATACGGCCGATTGGATGAAAACCGCCAATGGTCTCGTACTGACGCAAAAGGAAACCCCGCAATCGACGAGTGTCGTTACGCGCCAGATGATCGAAGATCGAGGCATGGCAAACGTCAAGGACGTCATGCAGAATGCAACGGGTGTGACGGTCAACCAGTATGAGACGGACCGCTTCGAGTTTTACTCCCGCGGCTTTCAAATCGACAATTATCAGTATGACGGCGTGCCCACGACGCTGGATTCGACCTATCAGTATGGCGACGGATCGCTTGATACGGTCATTTATGACCATATCGAAATCGTTCGAGGTGCAACTGGATTGATGCAGAACACCGGCGAGCCCGGGGCTTCCGTCAACTTCATCCGCAAGCGGCCAACCAGCGAGTTTCAAGGTTACATATCCGGTCTCGCTGGTACCCAGTCCAATTATCGTACCGAATTCGATATATCCGGTGCTCTCAACAATGAGGGTACGTTGCGCGGTCGTCTGGTTGGCGCTTTGCAGACAAAAGAAGATACCATTGACGTCTACCAGCAGGACAAGAACGTCATCTACGGCGTGGTAGAGGCCGATATTGCTGACAACACAACCGTGACCGTGGGTGCAAACCGTCAGAGTACGAAGTCCGATGGTGTGACGTGGGCTGGTATGCCTGCATTCGATTCGAACGGTAATCTCATAGACTGGCCGAAAGGATCCACGACTGGTGCCGATTGGACGAACTGGGACACCACGGTGGTGGAGACATTTGCCTCCGTTGAACACACCTTCGACAACGACTGGAAAGCCCGGTTCTCCATAAATCATCTTGAGAACGACTTCTCATCGAAGCTTCTGTACATATCCGGCAATCCAGATCCTGTTACGGGGCTGGGGACCTCTGGTTACGCCACCCGCTATAACGGCGACCGGGCGCAGAACTCGGTTGCTGGCAGCCTCAATGGCGATTTTGATCTGTTCGATAGAAACCACCAGTTCGTGACAGGCTTCTTCGCGTCCCGAACCGACGGGAATATCGTCGAGCGCACGGCGGTGGATGGCACACTTGCGGATGTAGGCAATATTTTTGCTTGGGATGGAAGCTATTCCGAGCCCGAATGGAACACCGATCCCAGCAATGTCACTGATACCGAAGATCGCCAAATCGGAATCTATGCAGCCGGACGCTTTTCCATCACCGATCCACTGGCCATTACACTCGGCGCCCGTGTCAATTGGTGGAAGGGTGAGAAGGTCAGCTACTGGGAAAGCTACGATTACAGCCATTCCGGCGTCGTGACCCCCTATGCCGGCGTCACGTATGACCTGACCGACGACTATACCCTTTACGCGAGCTACACGAACATCTTCAAACCGCAGACCTATCAGGATGCGCAAGGCAACTACCTCGATCCTGCGAAAGGACATAACTATGAAGCTGGCATAAAAGCTTCCTGGCTGGATGGTCGCGTGAATGCCTCGCTTGCAGTCTTTCAGACCAATCAGGACAATGTCGCCGAATACGTCGACTGGGATAGCGTCCATAATCGTTCGATCTACCGCTCTATTGACGGTACCACGACGCGGGGCTTTGAAATCGAAGTCGCTGGCGAAGTCTATGACGGTCTGAATGTGTTTGGCGGATATACGTTCCGCAATGCGAAGGATGACGACGGCAACGCCGTCAACACGTTCCAGCCGCGCAGCACCCTGAAGTTCGGCGCCACCTATACGCTTCCGGGCGAATGGGAGAAGCTGACGATCGGAGCGACGATGCGGTGGCAAAGCAAGACTAAGAATGTTGCCTATTATCTGGATGCGGACCAAAGCATTGAACAAGGTAGCTACGCCATCTTCGATGCGATGGCGCGTTACAAGTTCGATGACAAGACGTCGCTCAATCTGAACATCTATAACATCGCGGACGAACGGTACTTCAGGACTATGGGCTTCTACAATTCCGTTTTTTACGGCGAAGGACGAACCGCAACCCTGACGTTGAAACGCGAGTTTTAAGGTCAGGCGCGGTGTCGGACCACAAGACGTTGATTTCAAGAAGAAATCTGCTGGTCGGCGGCATCGGTATGTATCTGGTGACCGGCACAGCGTGGCCCGCGTATGCAGGCGCGTTTCCCGTTGATATATCGCATGCTTACGGCGTGACGTCCGTTTCGAGACCGGCACATCGGATCGTAACGCTTGGCTGGTGCGGCGAGGATGCCGCGCTGGCTTTGGGTGTGGTTCCCGTTGGAATGATACGCTACGGGAATTTCGAAGAAGGGGTCTTTCCCTGGAGCCGCGCCCTTCTCCGAAATCAGAAACCGGAATTTGTGGATCCCACACCGGATTTTGAGCAAATCGCGCTCCTCAAGCCAGATCTGATCCTCTGCGTCTATTCGGGTGTGAACGAGCAGGACTATCAGCGACTTTCCGCAATTGCGCCGACGGTGCCATTTAGGTCCTCGCCATGGGCCGCAAAATGGCAGGAAGTGACGGAAATGACCGGGTTGGCGCTGGGGTTCAAAGAGAAAGCCTCACATCTTATCGGGAAAACAAACCGTCTACTGAATGAGCTTGCAGCAAGCCAATCGGTTCTGGCTGGAAAAACCTTCCTCTTCGGATCTTTTGGTTCGGGAAGTAACGAGCTTGGCGTCTATCTGCCGACCGATCCCCGAGTCGCCAATCTCGTGGCGATGGGCCTTCGACCTGCGTCCATTGTCGAGAAACTGGCTGAGGCGCGACCAGAGCAATGGTCCGGTGGATTGTCGCTGGAAATGGCCGCGGATCTCGACGCAGATCTACTTATCATGTGGTATGGAAACGCCGCCATTCGCGAGAGTGCCGAAACGAACAGGCTCTTCCAGAAGATCCCGGCCTTCGCGAGGCGGTCCTATATCGCACTCGACGAACCCGTCGCATTCTGGGCCGTTTCCGCACCGACAGTTTTATCCATTCCTTATTTTTACCCTGGTTTCGCGCGTCGTCTCGCGGCCTGCGCACGCTTGAGTGAAAGGTAAACTCGCATGCAAGCAAACGCACAGGCTCTTTCGGGCGTCGAGGATCACGATCACGCGGCCTATGTTGAGGACAATTTCCTGGCCTCGGTGGTATCGATCGGGCACCTGACGCCGGCGATGATGCGGGTGGTGTTGAGGCTGGAGGGCGGCGAGCGGTTGTTGGTGAGCGGGCATCCGGATGAGTGGGTGCGTCTGGCGGTGCCGGCGGATGATGGGACGCCGGTGGTGCTGCCGGTGTTGCGGGAGAATGGCCGCTGGGAGATGCCGGAGGGGGCGGATTATGCGCCGAACCGGCCCTATACGGTGCGCCGCTGGAACGCAAAGACCTGCGAGATGGTGCTCGACATGGTGGTGCATGAGGGCGGTGTTGCGGCCCGCTGGGCAATGGCGGCCAAAGTGGGGGATGTCGTCGGCATCTGCAATCCGGAAGGCCGGTTCTGGTTGCCGAAGGGCAGCCGGTGGCTGTTGATGCTGACGGATATCACCGGGCTTCCCGCCGTCGGCCGGGTGCTGGAGGAATTGCCGCAAGGGTTTAAGGCGGTGGTGCATGTGGAGATCCCGTCGGATGCCGATCGTCAGGAGATCGGGGAGATGATCGAGACGGCGGCCGATGTTGAGGTGACCTGGCACATCGGCCACGGGCTGCATCCGGAGCGGCCGGGTTACACGCAACTGCCGCGCATTGCCCGCGAGATCCGTCAATTGCCGGAAGGGCCGGGCTATATCTACATCGCCGGCGAGGCCAGGGCGGTGGCCGAGTGCCGCAAACATTTCCGCGATACGCTCTCCTTCGACAAACGCCGCATCGATGCCGTCGGCTACTGGATCGAAGGGCAGGCCAGGGTGTGAAGCGTGTGAAGCGGGTGACGCGTGTGACGAGCGTGAGGGCTGTGAAGGGTGCGCAGATGGTCCTGTCGGTCGATGCCGATGATCGGGCCGCCCGGGGCAGGCGGGGTCAGGCAGAGGGTCTGACAGAGGGGCTGGCACGGGTGCTGGTCATGGCTCTTTTCGGCCTTGTGCTGCTGGTGGTCCTGTTTCTGGCAAGCCTTGTGCTGGGGGCACGGCCGGTGGCGGTCTCCACGGCGGTCGAGGCGCTTTTTGCCTATGATGGCGGTTTGGTCGATCATATCGTGATTGTCGATTACCGCCTGCCGCGCACGCTGCTGTCGCTTTTGTGCGGGATGGCGTTTGGCGTGTCGGGGGCGCTGATCCAGGCGGCGACACGCAATCCGCTGGCCGATCCGGGGATCCTCGGCGTCAATGCCGGGGCGGCTTTCTGCGTGACGCTCGTCGTCGGGCTGTTCGGCGTTCAGTCGATCAACGTTTATCTGTGGTTTGCGCTTCTCGGTGCGGTGCTGGTGACGCTCTGCGTTTATGGGCTGGCATTGGCAGGAGGCATGACGGGCGAAGGCATGACGGGCGGCGGGATGGCGGGGGGCTCAATGGCAGGCCGCGGTGGCGTAACCCCGGTGCGCCTGGTGTTGGCGGGTGTGGCGTTGTCGGCCATGCTCGGCGGCATCGGTTCTTCGGTCACGCTGTTGAACCCGCAGGCCTTCGATGCCATGCGCCAGTGGTCGATCGGCTCGGTCGCCGGGCGCGACATGGATGTCGTTGTTGCCGTCGCCCCCTGTATCGGTCTCGGTCTTGCGATCGCGCTGATGAGCGCCCGTTCGCTGAATGCGGTGGCACTCGGCGAGGATCTTGCCCGCGCGCTCGGGGCAAGCCTTGTCCGCACCCGCATCCTGACGCTGGTTGCCGTGACACTTCTCGCCGGTGCGGGAACCGCCGCCTGCGGCCCGATCGGCTTTGTCGGTTTGATGGTGCCGCATGTGGTGCGCTGGTTGACCGGGCCGGACCAGCGCCTGATCATTCCCATGGTGATGATCTATGCGCCCATCCTGCTGCTGGCAGCCGATATTGCCGGCAGGCTCGTGCTTTATCCGGGCGAGCTGGAGGCGGGCATCGTCACCGCCTTTCTCGGCGCACCGGTGCTGATTGCGCTTGCCCGGCGCAGACAGGCGGGCGGGTTATGACAGTGCCATCGGCTCGTTCTCGTTCTTATCCTCGTTCTCGCTTTCGTTCTTGTTCTCGTTCGCCTTCCCATTCCGCAAAACTCGATATCGGTCGGCCCTCCTTGACCGTGCGCCTGCTGTCCGGCCGCCTGTCGTTCCGGCTCGATGGCCGTGCGCTGGTCATTCTGCTGCTGCTGCTGGCTCTCATCGCCTGCCTTGCGGCCCTGTCGCTCGTAAGCGGCACCTATCCCATCGCTTTTGCCGATGTGCTGAGGGCGCTGGCGGGCAAGGGCGAGGACATGGTGCGGATGATCGTGGTGGAATGGCGTCTGCCGCGCGTGGCGCTGGCCGGTCTGCTCGGCGCAGCACTCGGCACAAGCGGGGCGATCTTCCAGAGCCTGACACGCAATCCGCTGGGGTCCCCCGATATCATCGGTTTTTCCGCCGGCGCCCATACCGGCGCGCTCATGGTGATCCTCATGGTCTCCGGCGGATATTACGAGACAGCGCTCGGTGCGCTGGCCGGCGGTCTGCTCACCGCGATCGCCGTCTACCTGCTGGCCTGGCGCAAGGGCGTGCAGGGTTTTCGGTTGATCATTGTCGGCATCGGTGTTGCCGCCATGCTGTCGGCCTGTAATGCCTGGATGATCCGCGAGGCAGAGCTTCCGATGGCGATGGCGGCGGCCATCTGGGGCGCCGGTTCGCTGAACGGGCTTGGCGTGGAGCAGCTTCTCCCCGTCGCACTGGTGCTCTGTGTGCTTTTGCCGCTGACCTTTGTTCTGGCGCGCCCGATGCGCCAGCTGGACCTCGGCGAGGATCGCGCGCGTGCGTCCGGCGTCGATGTGAACCGCATCCGCGGCCTGCTGATGCTTGTCGGCGTTGCGCTGACGGCGCTTGTCACCGCGACGGCCGGCCCGATTGCCTTCATCGCGCTCTGCGCCCCGCAGATCGCCCGGCGCCTGACCCGCTCGCCCGGTGTTGCGCTTTGTCCCTCGGCGCTGACCGGCGGGCTGCTGCTGCTCGCCGCCGACTGGGCCGCCCAGCATGCGTTCGGGGTTCAGCTTCCCGTCGGGGTCATGACGGTGAGCATCGGCGGGATCTACGTCCTCTTTCTTCTCCTGCGCGAGGGTCGCAAATGACCAGGTCCCCATCCGGCTCCATCTCCCCATCCGGCTCCGGCCGCCTGCACGCAAACGAGGTGACGCTGCGATACGACGAACGCACCATCTCGCAAAACCTCAGCGTTGCCATTCCCGATGGTGCCTTCACCGTCATCGTCGGGCCGAATGCCTGTGGCAAGTCCACCCTGCTCAGAGCCCTGTCGCGGCTGCTGGTGCCATCGGCGGGTCAGGTGATCCTCGATGGGTGCAGCCTGCGCGATATCCCGGCGCGTGAGGTCGCCCGCCGGCTTGGCCTTCTGCCGCAATCCTCCACGGCGCCGGACGGCATCACGGTGGCGGATCTGGTGGCGCGCGGCCGTTATCCGCACCAGTCCCTCTTCCGCCAATGGTCGAGCGCCGACGAAGAGGCCGTCATCGCCGCGATGGAAGCAACCCGTGTGACGGATCTCTCCGGACGGCTGGTGGATGAGCTGTCCGGCGGCCAGCGCCAGCGTGTCTGGATCGCCATGGTGCTGGCGCAGGAAACGCCGATCCTGCTGCTCGACGAACCGACCACCTTTCTCGACATCGCCCACCAGATCGAGCTGATGGACCTGCTCGCCGATCTCAACGCGGAAGGCCGCACGATCGTCGCCGTGTTGCACGATCTCAACCATGCCTGCCGTTATGCCACCCACCTGATCGCCATGAAGGACGGCGCGGTCCTTGCCGAAGGAAGGCCGTCCGCCATCGTCACCGAAGATCTGGTCAAAGACGTCTTCGGCCTGCCCGCCATCATCATCCCAGACCCTATCACCGCAACACCCCTCATCGTCCCAAAGGCATCAAACAAAACGCCTTGAACCTTGGGGCAAATATCGCGCAGATAGAAACCGAAGGTCTGGCGCGAGAAAGTTTTACCGGAAGCGGCACGCTCGTTCGTCATAGTCTTAGCAGCAACCGAACGGAAGGAAGGCTCTGTGAGTGACCTGTTGAAGCGTTTTGCGGCCTATTATCGCCCCCATCGCGGTCTGTTTGCGCTCGACTTCTCCTCTGCCGTTGCCGCCGGGCTGCTGGAACTGGCCTTTCCCGTGGCGGTGACGTTGTTCATCGACAGGCTGCTGCCGACGAACCAGTTGGGCCTGATTGCGCTCGCATCGCTCGGCCTGCTGCTCATCTACATCGTGAATGCCGGCCTGCAGGTCATCGTCACCTACTGGGGCCACATGCTCGGCCTCAACATCGAGACGGAGATGCGCCGCAAGGCCTTCGATCATCTGCAGAAACTCTCCTTCGGTTTCTTCGACAACCAGAAAACCGGCCATCTCGTGGCAAGGCTGACCAAGGATCTCGAAGAGATCGGCGAAGTGGCGCATCACGGCCCGGAGGATCTCTTTATCGCCCTCATGACGCTGATCGGCGCGCTGGTGCTGATGCTCTGGGTGCATGTGCCATTGGCGCTGATCACGGCCATCATTGTACCGGTCACGGCGATCCTGACCACCGTCTACGGCCAGCGCATGACCGCAACCTGGCATGCGCTTTATGGCCGGGTGGCGGAGTTCAACGCCCGTATCGAGGAAAATGTCGGTGGCATCCGTGTCGTCCAGGCCTTTGCCAACGAGGATCACGAACGCAAACTGTTTGCCGAGAACAACCGCAACTATCTCGCCACCAAGCTGCAAGCCTATAAGGTGATGGCGGCGTCGATGTCGTTGTCCTACCTCTCCATGCGTTTCGTGCAGGTGGTGGTGATGCTGGCCGGTGCCTGGTTCGTTGTGCAGGGCGATCTGACAGCCGGCGGCTTCGTCGGTTTCCTGCTGCTGGTCAACGTGTTCTTCCGCCCGATCGACAAGATCAATTCGATCATCGAGACCTATCCGAAGGGACTTGCCGGCTTCCAGCGTTATTGTCAGTTCCTCGACACGCGGCCGGATATTGCCGATCGGACGCAGGCCCGTTCCGTCGCGCGGCTGAAGGGGGATATCGACTATCGCGCGGTGCGTTTCGGTTATGGTCCCGACAAGGCGATCTTCGAAGGGCTCACTTTGTCGATCCGCGCCGGCGAGACGATTGCCTTCGTCGGCCCGTCGGGTGCCGGCAAGACGACGATCTGTTCGCTGCTGCCGCGCTTTTACGAGGTGACAGGTGGCGCAATCCTGATCGATGGCATCGACATTCGCGACATGACGTTGAAGTCCCTGCGCTCCAACATCGGTATCGTTCAGCAGGATGTCTTCCTGTTCGCCGGCTCTATCCGCGACAACATCGCCTATGGGCGGCTTGAGGCGACCGAGGGCGAGATCCGCGAGGCGGCCCGCCGCGCCCGTCTCGATGGTGTTATCGCAGCGCTTCCGGCCGGCCTTGACACCATCATCGGCGAGCGCGGCGTCAAACTGTCCGGTGGGCAGAAACAGCGGCTTGCCATTGCCCGCATTTTCCTCCGGAACCCGCCGATCCTGATCCTCGATGAAGCAACCTCGGCGCTGGATACGGAAACGGAACGGGCCATCCAGCAATCACTTGCCGATCTGTCGCAAGGCCGCACGACGCTCATCATCGCCCACCGACTGGCCACCATCGCCAATGCGGACCGCATCCTCGTCGTGGAAGATGGCCAAATCGTCGAACAGGGCAGCCACGCGGACCTGATCGCCCGCAAGGATGGCCGCTTCCGCCAGCTTCATGCCGCGCAATCCAGCGGTCACGCCATTGCCGTTAACGACAGCAAGCCATCCGCGGCATCGCTTGCTGGTGAATGACAAGGGAGGCAGACGAATGCGCCTGACCCGCCAATCCGAGATCGCCATTGCAATCCTCACCGCTTGCGCACAAGCGGCCGGCAAGACCGTTCGCACGATGGATGTGGCCGAAGCGGCCAAGGCAACGAAGGATCATGCCGCCCAGATCGTCACCGATCTTGTCCAGCAGGGTCTTCTGAAAGCCATGCGGGGGCGTCAAGGTGGGATCACCCTTGCGCGTCCGCCGGAGGAAATCCTGCTTGGTGACGTGCTGAGGCGCATGCAACCGGATCTCGTGCGTCACACGGAGGCTCGCAACAGTGCTGAGCCGCCTGGTGCCAATACCGCTTTCACCGCGATTGTCGGCGCCGCCGAAGCCACCTTCTTCACCTTCATGGATCGTTTTTCGATCGCAGACCTGGTCAGCGAGATCGCCAGCAGGCGGGTCGACTGTCTCGACTGTGCCTTGCTCAACCCCGCCCACCGAAAACGGGATACGGCTCCGCTTTATCACCAGGATCAACCCGTGTCCGATCCTCACGACGAGGCCGGCCTCGGCCTCATCCTTGCCGAACGCGCAAGAGGGCAGAGAAACCAGTCTCCTGCCAACACCGCCCGCTGATCCGATCCGGAGCCGCAAAAGGCCGCCCGGATTGTCGGACCATTCTTTCTGCCGCGGCCTGTCGATCTGTTGGCGGATTATCCGGGGGTGCTGAAGACGGAGGTGTCGGTTCTGGGGTCGCCGCGCGTTGCGCACGGCGCAAAAACAATGGATCATCGGTGACATTGCAGATGCGAGGGATGTCTCGGGCGGCCGAATGGGGCTGCAGGATCGTGACAGATCAACGTCAAGGAAAGAACACGTGCAGCCTTTTCTCTTCAATACGACCCGCAGCATCCAGTTCGGAGCCGGGGCACTCCTGAAACTCGGCGATCTCGTTCTGGCCGCGTTTGGCAGAAACGTATTGCTCATCACGGATCCGGGCATGATGAAGACCGGCATCGTTGACAGGGCGCTTGATGTTTTCAAGGCGGCGGGGATCGAGGTGTCGCTGTTTGCCGATGTGGTGGCCGATCCGCCGGAGGTGGTGATCGAGGCCGCCACGCGGCTTGCGCGGGAGGCCGCCGCCGATTGCATCGTTGGTCTCGGCGGCGGGTCGTCGCTTGATGTCGCAAAGCTCGTGGCTTTGCTCGCCATGGGCCGCGAGGACCTGAAGGAGATTTACGGCGTCGGCAAAGCCAAGGGCCCACGCCTGCCGCTCATTCTGGTGCCGACCACGGCCGGTACCGGTTCGGAGGTGACGCCGATCGCGATCGTCACGACAGGAACGGCGGAAAAGATGGGTGTCGTTTCATTCGTTCTTCTGCCGGATGTCGCGCTGCTGGATCCGGAACTCACCTATGGACTGCCGCCGCATGTGACGGCTGCGACCGGTCTCGATGCCATGGTGCATGCGATCGAAGCCTTTGCCTCGGCAAATGCCAACAACAATCCGGTCTCGCGTGGCTTGGCCATCCAGGCACTTCAGTTGATGGGGCCGGCATTGCTGACCGCGGTCAAAGATGGCGCCAATGCTGAGGCGCGGGCGGACATGTTGCTGGGCTCGATGCTCGCCGGTCAGGCCTTTGCCAATTCACCGGTCGCGGCAGTGCATGCGCTCGCTTATCCGCTCGGGGGGCACTTCCATATCCCGCACGGGCTGTCCAATGCGCTGGTGCTGCCGCATGTGCTGCGTTTCAACGCGGTCACTGCCCATGACGTTTATGTCGACCTAGCGCCGCATGCCTTTCCGGCGCTCGGCAATCTGCAGGGGCAGGCGCGGGTGGCGGGTTTCTGTGATGCTCTGGCGCAATTATCGATCGATTGCGGGCTACCGCAGCGCCTGCGGGATCTCGGCATCACGCAAGAATGGTTGCCGAAGCTTGCAAAGGACGCGATGAACCAGACGCGGCTTCTCGTCAACAATCCGCGACCGCTAACCGAGGCGGACGCGCTGGCGATTTACCGCGCGGCTTACTGAAGGGCCTCAACCGCACGATGGCTGGCGCAACCGAGCAATGCGGCTTGATCTCCGCCATACGTGTCCTCGCCCATAACGGGGTGTGATCCGGACGGTGTGAGCATGCGGATTCCAAGATCTGCCTGCGCCGTCTGGCCGGAGCCGACACATGTATAAGGTTTCAGTCTATCGCTACGGGTGGTGCCGCCAGCCGGCTTGACGTAAACCGTATGAGCGGTCGCGACAGCATGATCGGCAGAAGCCACGACTGCAGGCGCATGCCGAAGGTGCTCTGCGGGATGTAGTGGCTGCCGATGTTGCGCGACACCGCCTGCATCTTCGTCACCAGCGGCCGCATCCGTGCCTCATAGCTTTCAAGTGCTTCGACATGGCCTTTCCGAGCCAGTTCCGCGGCGAGGATGTAGGCTCCGGCCATGGCGGTGGACGTACCCTGTCCCGCCAGGAAGGTCAGACACCAGGCGGAATCGCCCAGCAGGGCAATGCGGCCCTTTGACCATCTGGGGACTTCGATCTGGGACACGGTGTCAAAAAACGACTGGTCCCAGTCGATTGCCGATGTGAGGGCGGATGCGACCGGCTCCGGCCAGTGGCCGAACTCCTGTTGCAGGACAGCGCGACGCGCATCGGGATCGAGCCGGTCCGTGCGCTCGTCGCGCCAGCAGAACAGTGTTGCTGCCGTGCCGTCGCCGACCGTGTAGAGACCGCCCTGATGATCCACATCCATCATGCCGATGAAACTCGCGCCGAGCGGTTTTGTAAGGCGCACCCGCCAGGCGCTCGCGCGGTAACCGAGCGGTCGGAGAAACGTTTCATGCGGTCCGAAGACCAGTGCGCGCACGCTGCTGCGATAGCCGTCGGCGCCGACGACGAGGTCGAAGCGATCACGGCTGCCATCGAAGAATGTAACGTCCACGCCCGATCCATCGTCCTCAAGAGAAATCACGGTCGTTTCGTAGCGGATCGGGCAATTTTCCTGCACGGCGGTGGTCAGGACCTCCTGGAAATCCTGGCGCATGATGGCAAGAAGGCGACCGTCGGCGGCCTCTGCCAGCGTTCGGTAGTCATAGGAGAAGAGCTTTCGGCCGTGTCGGTCGCGGTGATGGGCAAGGCCGAGCGGCATCGCCTTCTCGCGGAAGGCTTCCACCAGTCCCAGCTTTTCCGCAACACGCCAGCCGTTGACATGCAGGCCGATCGAGTAGCCGCCGGTGCGGCCATGAGCGGCCTTCTCGACGATGACCGGCTCGATGCCGTGCCGCAGTAGGCAGGCTGCAAACGTCAGGCCTGCCGGCCCGCCTCCGACGATGAGGATACGCATAAAGGTCTCCTCAGAACGTCATATTGATGCGCGCGCCGATCGTGCGGCCCTGGCCAAGCTGGTACAGATTGCCCAGGCCCGGATATTGGAAGCCATAGGTCGTGTAGGTCTTGTCGAAGACATTGGTCACGAAGACTTCCGCGGTGACTTGTTCCTCGATCTCCCATTTCACGCCAAGATCAACGAGCGCATAAGCCTTCTGGCCGATCGTGTTGGTTTCGTCGAAATAGTGCTCGCCGACATATGTGAGGCCGGCATAGGGGACGAACGCGCCGCGGCCGCTTTCAACCTCGAAACGGTAGTCGACCATGAGGTTGGCGGTGAATTCCGGCGCATAAGGTACCGTGTTGCCCGTCAGGTCGGCGCCGGTCGTCAAGGGGTTTTCATAGTCGGTGAAGCGCGTGTGGTTATAGGCAAGGCCCGCCGTGATGCCGATTTCCTCGGTGGGTTTTGCGCGGATCTTCAGGTCGATCCCCTTTGCCGTCACCTCTCCGACATTCTGCAGATATTGATACGGCTGCGTGCCAACGAACATCTGATAGTCTTTGGTGACATTGTAATAGGCCGAAAGCTGTGCTTCCAGCGTACCCGTCTCGTTGCGATATTTCAGCCCGGCCTCACCATTGTAGGTGTGCTGCGGATCGTAGGTGAAGGCGATGTTGGCAGGCGCCACGTTGCGGGTGAAACCGCCGGCCTTGAAGCCTGTACTGAGAAGGCCGTAGACGCGCCATTCGTCGCTGAGGCTGTAGCTCGCCCCGAGTTTCGGCGAAAGTGCCGTGAAGGAATTGTCGTCGTTGAGCGTGATGCCGCCCGTCGCTTCCGCCGCCGCGTATTCGTAGTCGAGACGCAGACCGGGCGAGATGTCGAGCCGGTCCGTGGCATGCCAGGTCACATCACCGAAGAGTGCATAGGAATCAATCTTCTGGTTCGAAACCTGTCCATAGGCCGGCACGTTGCGGGTGAAATCCAGATGTTGGTAATAGAGCCCGGCCACGTAGTCGATCGCGCTGCCCTGATCCGGGTTGGAAGCGATGCGCAGTTCCTGGCTCAGTGTCCATTGTTTTTCCGGCGTATAGCTGCCGAAGATCGTGCGGTCGAGATCGCTTTTCTGGTAACCGGTGAGGGCGGTGATCGTCGCGAAACCGAGGTCGTAGGCGGCGTTGATGCCAAAATTCCAGGTGTCGAGATCGTACTGAGACGGTGCCGGATAGGCGACGCGGTCCTCCAGCATCGATTCCAGAACGAAATATTCTTCCGTCGAGGATACATGGCCGCGACCGGCGGTCACGGTGATATCCCAAGGGCTGTCGGTTGGAGCATAGCGCAGGCGCACCTGGCCGTTGATGTCTTTCGTCCCGCCGACATCCTCGCCCGTTGTGGTCGTATAGGTATCATTGCCGTTCAGGAAGGAAATGCTGGCGTCACCGTAAAGAACGTCTTCGATGATCGGCGTGCTGGCGTGGAAGGTCCCGCCCGCGCCCTGATCGGTTAGGTTGGCATCGAAGCCGAAGCGCGCCTCGTTGTCGGGCTTGCGAGTGACGATATTGATGACGCCGCCGATCGCGCCGCGGCCGTACAGTGTGCCCTGCGGGCCATAGAGAAGCTCTACGCTTTCGAGTTCGGCGGGCAGCGCTCGCGTCAGGTTGAAGCTGTCCTGCGGCAGGCCGTCGATATAGACCTGTGTGCTCGGATTGTAGAAATCGAGCGAGGCCTGGCCGCGGATCGTGAAGTTGGCATAGGTCCGGCTGGAGCGCGAGCGGATGTTGACGTCCGGGAAAATCCGGTCGAGATCGGCAACGGTGTCGATGTCGCGGCTCTCCAGGTCCTCTGCAGTGGCGATATCGGTCGCAGACGGCAGCAGGAAGTAGTCTTCACTGCGTTTGGTCGCCGTTATGGTGATCCTCTCAAGCATCGTCGTTGCCTCATTGTCCTGCGCCAGAATATCTTGCGGTGAAAGACCGACGGCGAGAGCAAGAAGGGAAACGCCGGACAAGCGGTGACGCATCATGATTCAGATACCTTTTCTGGGATGGGGAAGCGCTCGCTCAGCCGCGCGGTGGCGGCAAGGGTGCGCGGTACGAGGAGAATGGCGACGAGGATGAAGGCCGCCGAGGCGGAAAACAGCCAGGCATAACCGAAGGCCTTGCCAAGCACGCCGGCAACCGAGGAGGCGGCGATTGCAAGGATCGCGTCGATGCTCTGGAGTGCGGCGAAATCCGTCGCCGTCTGGTCCGGATTGCACCAGTTCATCATCGCCGCGTAAAGCGTGACGAAGGAAAATGCGACAGCGCCAACCTGAAGGAGAAGGATACATACGGCGAGCCCCGGCGAGACCGAGCCGGTGAATTCGATGAGGGCCAGGCCTGCGAGCAGCACGGCGTTGAGGATTGCGGCCATCACGATCGACCGGAGGATGCCGGCCGTTTGCACGGCGAGCGCACCGAGCGACGAGGCGAGCAAGCCGATGAGCGCCCCACCTGCACCACGCAGGAGGCCAATCATGTCGAGCGCGACACCCTTGTCGACGAGATAAGGACCGGCCAGCGACGAACCCATGCGGATTCCGATCTGATAGACGACGAGAAAAACAAGGCCATGGGTGAGGTCTCGGTTGCCGAAAGTGGCTTTCAGGCCGACGCGATGTGTACCGGCCGTCTTTTTCGCTCGCGGTGCCGCGAGTCCGTTGGACAGAAATACGGGGATGGTGAGAAGGCAGACGAAGCCTGCCATGAAGGCCATGGAAACGGCCCAGCCGGCATGCTGATAGACGATGAGCCACAACCCTCCGCCGATCAGGAAACCGAGATAGGCACCGGCCGTCGAGGCGCCGCTGGCAAAACCACGACTGCCTGCGTCGGAGGCGCGCACGGCAAGCGAATCGGTTGCCACGTCCTGTGTCGCGGCAAAGAGGCCCATCACGAGAAGAACACCGGCGAGCCAACCCAGATGCGTCTGCGGTGGCAGCGCCATCGCAGCAAGGAAGCAGAGGATGATGCCGAACTGGCATCCGAAGATCCAGCTACGTTCGTTCAGGAATCGATCGACGAGCGGTGCCCAGAGAAATTTCAGCGCCCAGGGCAGGAAGAGAACGGCGAGATAACCGATCTGGTCGAGCGGAATGCCCGCATCGCGCAGGACGACGGGAAGTGCGGTCTGCACCATGCTGCCCGTGACGGACTGGGCGGCATAAAGGCCCGCAAGCAGGCCGAGGACGGTCCATGATGTGGAGCGTGCAGCAATATTCACAAGAGCAGTCGTCATTGCCCCTCACAACGAGTTTCCGGGTCTCAGTAAGATGTCGCATTAAACTTGACTATCATGATCAGGTTCAGCGATATTGCGATCCGGTCCATTATTTTGGTAGCGAATGAATCTTCGAGTGGAACAGCGTGCGCTGGCACAGTCGGATCAGAACGACGTGGTCGTGCTGGGGCCAAACCCAGCCGATCCGACGTTTTCCGCCGCCGCGACGGAGGGCGCCTATAAGATCCTGGGTGTTCGGCCGGGCCTGACAATTTCCGTCTTCGACATGGTGATCGGTCCTGATTTTGTCGGCCGGTTTGCAACGGAACCCTGCGTGGCCATTGATTTTCTGTTCGAAGCGACCGGCCAGGGCTGGTTGCTCGACAAGGATGCAGAGCGGCGGCTGTCGTCCGTGCCCTATCGGCCCGGGCGCATCTATGTGATGGCGGCGCCGACCGGCGCGATCGGCTTCTACGACGTGCCTGTCGGCAGCAGGTTCAAGGGTATGGACATCCGCGTCGATATCGCCCTGTGGCAAAGGCTCGGTGCCGGCGATGTGCTGGCCAACCTCGACGAAAACCATGCCCTGCACATGGCGTCTGGTAATGGCACCTGGGTTGGCGTGCTGCCGGTACCGCCTGATCTTCTCGCCGTCGCCCGCGCGCTTTTCGACAGTGCCATGGTGGAAAATGACGACCTGACCCTTGAGGCGCGTGCGCTCGACATCATCAACGCCTCGATAGGTGCCATGCGCCGCTCGCTAGCGCCCCAGACGATCCCGCCACGCGACCGCCGCCCGCTCGAGCGCGCCCGCGATCTGTTGATTGGCGACCTTGCGCGCCCCTGGACGCTCGATGACCTCGCCCGGGAGGTCGGCCTCAGTCAGAAACGCCTCAAAGCCGGCTTCAAGAGCCTGTTTGGCTTCGCTGTTTATGCTTTCCTCCAGGAGCAACGGCTTCTGGAGGCGCGTCGGCTGATCGAGGCAAGTGATGTGAACATCACTCAGGCGGCGATTGCCGTCGGTTACAGCAATCCCAGCCATTTTTCGCAGCTGTACCTGCGCCGCTTCGGCATCCAGCCGTCACGGGCGCTGGCGGCACGGTCAAGGGCGCGCGAGGCGTGACGGACAAACCGGTCTCGGCATCAAGTATCATCGCATGACGCAGAGCAGACTGTGATGCTGTGCGTGACCCGGTCGTTCCGATCCCACGGCATTCCCTGCGACCGCCGGGGCGTTGCGCTGGCTTCTCGCCCGCAGCCTGTCGGCAGAAGCCAGAGATGGTCTAACTTGCTTCATGGATCAGACTGCGGATCCAGCTCAGGGCGGGATCGCGTGTCCGGTAACTGTGCCATTGAAGAGACTGTTGCAGCTTCGGCAGGGTAATCGGCGTTTCAATGATCGTGATCCCGCCAAGGCCGGCAAAGATATTCGCAAGCTTCCGTTGAATGAGAGCGATGCGGTTTCCTCCCTGAATGAGCATGGGCAGAGAGCTGAAGCTGTAGCTGCTGATCTCTACCCTGAGCTTCAGACCAACGCTGTCGAAGGCGCGCTGCGCAAAACTCTCTCCCCCGTTGGGAGGCTGCATCACGATGAATCCGGCAGCCAGGAAATCCTCTGTCGACAGGCTGCCGTGGCCGAATGGTCCGTCGGCAGCCACGACACAACAGAGATCGTCTTCCAAGAGAACCTCCCTCGGGTGGTTTTCGGAACAGAAGGGTGTCGGGGCGATCAGGAGGTCCGCCTCACCACGTTCCAGCAGGATATGCGGATGGTTCTGCTGCGGTTTGAGATCGACCTGGATGCCGGGGGCGCGGGCCTGCAGCAGCCTGATGAAGTTCGGCATGATCGTCATCATCGTATAGTCGGAGACGATGAGACTGAAGCTTCGGGTGGATGTCTCCGGTTCGAAGGAGGGCGTGGAAACGACAGCGGCTTCGATCCGCACGATGATGTCGCGTAATGGCTGTTCGAGCGAGGCAGCCAATGGCGAAAGTTCCATGGAGCGCCCCACCTGGATCAGCAGCGCATCGTCGAAATAGTCCCGCAACCGCCCGAGTGCATTGCTCATGGCCGATTGGGTGATGAACATTTCTTCCGCCGCTCGGCTGACATTGCGGACCCTGATCAAGGTATCGAGCGCCACGAGTAGATTCAGGTCAAGGTTCTTGAACCGCATCTCTAAAAGCCTCCCATCTATTTTCCCCATAAATACAAATCATTCATCAAAGCAATTTTGTAAACAGGCTAATGTTCGCTAGATCTCCAGTTGGGAGGAATTGTCGACGTCAGGCCGGGAGGCCAGAGCGTTGGCTGCTTCCCATCGACAGTATCGCCGGAGGGGCGATTTCGAGGAGAAGCAATGTTCAAGTACTTTCCCACCAATTACGTCTGGAACCTGTCGGTCAATCTGTCGATCGAGATGGGCGCCCGGATGGGAGAGATCGAGGAAATGTGCGCGCCGCTGCAGGACGCAGCCAAGGCGCCGGATGCCGCCGGTACCCAGGCCTTCCGCGACACCTGGATCAGGATGGCCGACAAGCTCGTTTCTCTCGCCGAGGAGGATGAAGCGCGAGGACGGCTTATTTCGGCCGGTGACAAGCTGCTTCGCGCTGCCAATTACATGCTGACCGCTGAGCGCCTGTTGGCGCATGGTTCGGAGGGGCGTCTGGCGCTGTATGAGCGCTTCCTGATAGCATTCGAAAAAGGTCTGAAGCTTTCCGGTTCCTCGTGCCGCCGCGTCAGCATTCCCTACGAAGGCAAGCATCTGTCGGCGCTTTACGTGCCGGCGGAAGGTGTCACGGGACCCGCGCCCCTGCTCGTTCAGGTCAACGGGCTGGACAGCACCAAGGAGATGAAGTTCCTGGTCGGTCTGCCAGGTTGGCTTGCGAAGCGAGGCGTTGCCTCGCTGATCGTCGACCAGCCGGGAACCGGCGAAGCATTGCGGCTGCATGCGATGACGGCACGCTTCGACAGCGAGCACTGGGCAAGCCGCGTGGTCGACTGGCTGGAGACGCAGCCCGATGTCGATGCGAAGCGGATCGGTATGGAAGGCGTCTCGCTCGGTGGCTACTACTGTCCGCGCGCCGTGGCCTTCGAGCCGCGTTTCGCCTGCGGCGTGGTCTGGGGCGCCAATCACGACTGGCGCGACGTCCAGAAGAAGCGTCTGGCGCGCGAAGGCAATTTCCCGGTCCCGCATTACTGGAGCCATGTCATTTGGGTCTGGGGCGCCAAGGATATGGATGCCTTCATGGAGATTGCCGAGAAGGTGCATCTCAACGGAATTCTGGACCGCATCCGCGTGCCTTTCCTCGTGACCCATGGCGAGAAGGACAGCCAGATTCCGCTGCAATGGGCACATGCAACCTATGACCAGCTGGTCAACAGCCCGAAGCGCGAACTGAAAATCTTCGACGAGCGCACCGGCGGTGTGCAGCATTCCAGTTTCGACAATTCCGCCAATGCCGGGGCCTATATCGCCGATTGGGTGGCCGAAGTGCTGGGCGGCAAAGTCGCCGTGGAGGTTGCCGCATGACCATCAAAACCATGATCTTCGGACGTCGGCGCCCCGGACTGACGCTGGCCGAGCATCGGGCCCACATGAAGGACATCCATGGGGCACTGGTTCTCGATTACATCCGCCTCCACCCGGATCAGGCGCCGCGCCGCTATGTTCAGAACCACGCGTTTGACGGCGTCTATCCCGGATCGGACACGCGGGTGGGCGTGTTCACGCTTGGCCTGGATTTCGTGACGGAAGTCTGGTTCCCGGACCTTGCGACCGCGAAGGCCTCGCGTGAGACATCCTTCTATATTGAACACCTTCGGCCTGATGAACCACAGATGGTCGATGACAGTACGGTGTTCGGTCTGCCCGTGACCGAAGACGTCATTCGCACGCCAGGAGAACCGCATGAAGGCCGCACCAAGGTCTTTGTCGTCTGGCACGGCGCACCGCCCTTTGCCCCCGACACGAGCGATGCGGTTGCGGCCATCTTTGCCTCGGCACCGGCACACTGTCGCAACCTCCCGGTCTTTCCTTCGCCGGTTCACGCGGTCGACGTGTTCTTTCTGGCCGACGAGGCCGCTGCCGTCGCCTTCGCGCAGTCGGTGAGGCAGGCGATCGGCGACGAGACGCCATCGGGCACTGCCGACGTCACGATCACTGTCGCACGCGAATACGTTCTTCATGCCGGGTGATCTCGGTCGCCCTCGAAAGGAATTCCCATGAATATCATCGGTCCTGATTATCTCGTTTTCGGCGTCGACGATGTTGCCGCCTCCATTGAATACCTCACCGCCTGGGGTCTGAAGCCTGTCGACGTGACGGAAAAGGGTGGGATCTTCGAGACGCTGGACGGCACCGGCATCATCATCCGCCACAAGGCCGACCCGATGCTGCCACCGCCGCTGCCGACCTCGAACATGCTGCGCCAGCAGGTCTACGGCGTTCGCTCCGCGGAAGATCTGGATGCGATCGAAGCGGAACTCGGCACGGATCGCCGCGTCACGCGCCTCTCCGACGGTTCGATCGAACTCAAGGACGATCATGGCTTCGAGCTGAAGTTCCAGGTGACGATCCGCCGCGAACTCGACATGCCGGCCGAGAAGATCAATGCCCCCGGCGCACCGGCCCAGCGCCGACCGAACGAGATCGGCGTCTGGGAAGAGATGCCGGCCTTGCCGCGCACGCTCAGCCACGTTGTGCTTTTCGTTCCCGACCTCGATGTCGCCACCAAATTCTATTGCGACCGCCTCGGTTTCGTCATCACCGACGTCCTGACGGGAGCCGGCCCCTTCCTGCGTCCCAAGGCCAATGATGATCACCACACGTTGTTTTTCATTCGCACGCCGGAATACATGAAGGGCTGCGAACATCTGGCCTTCCACATGGGCGGCCCGACCGAACTGATGGTTGCCGGTACGCGCTTCGTGAAGAAGGGCTATCAGAGCTTCTGGGGCCCTGGGCGTCACAAGTTCGGCTCGAACTGGTTCTGGTATTTCAACAGCCCGCTCGGCTGTCACTTCGAATACGATGCCGACATGGACAAGCACGACGACACCTGGATCGCGCGCGAGGCACCGATGGGGGCCGAAGCCTCGCAGATCGTGCTGTTCGAAATGCGGGAGAAATGGGCCCCGACCGGTGGTCCGCCGCCCGGTGCAAAAGGCTGATCCGGAACGGCACCATGGGGGAGACACGCTATCTGTGCCGTGCTCTGGACATCGGGGAAGGCGAGGCGAAAGGCTTCGGTCCGATCGACGGGGCAAGGCGGAAGGTGATCCTGGTGCGGCGGGGCGGCGTGTTGCGCGGCTGGCTGGATGCCTGTCCGCATTATTCGACCGGCACGCCGATGGCCTGGAAGACCGATGGCTATCTGAACGGCGAGCGGACACATCTGACCTGCCACTCCCATGGCGCCCTGTTTGAGATTGAAACCGGCGAATGCGTCCTTGGGCCGTGCCTGGGCCAGAGACTGACGGCAGTCGCCATCAGCGTCAGCGAGGAGGGTGACGTGTTCGTCGCGTTGCCCGTGGAGGAGAAGAGCAAAAGTGACAATTAGTTCCAAGATACTCGTGATCGGTGGCGGTTTCGCCGGCATGACCGCAGCCCTGCAACTGTCCCGCCAGGGGGTTGCCGTCGATCTCGTCGAAATCGATGCGGGATGGCGCTCCTATGGCGCCGGCATCAGCCTGCACGGCGCGACCTTCCGGCTGCTGCAGCAGCTTGGTCTGCTGGAGCGCTTCATGGAGGAAGGCAACCTCAGCGACGGCGTGCATATGCGTGGGCCGGATGATGCGATCCTCGCCACTTTGCCAACACCCCGCGTGGCTGGTCCCGATATTCCCGGTGGCGGCGCCATCATGCGTCCGGCATTGGCCAGGATCCTGTCGGATGCCGTTCGCGCGTCCACCGTCAATGTCCGGCTGGGCACCACGTTCAGCAGCATTGTCGAGCAGGATGACGTGGTCGAGGTTACATTCCGCGACGGCAGTTCCGGTCGCTATGACCTGGTGATCGGCGCGGACGGACTTTATTCCTCTGTGCGCACGGCGATTTTCCCGGACGCGCCGAAGCCGCGCTTCATCGGCCAGGCCGTCTGGCGTGCGGTATTGCCGAAACCTGAGGGTATCGACACGGTCACCATGTGGATGGGACCGACGCTGAAGGTCGGTGTCAACGGCGTCAACAAGGACGAGGTCTACCTCTTCCTGACCGAAGACCGGGCCACCAATGACTTCGTCCCGCCGGAAACCTTCGTCGAGACCCTGCGGGGCCTGCTGTTGAAATTTCCCTCGCCGATCATCCAGAAGATCGCCTCTGAACTCTGCGACGAACACCAGATCGTCTATCGTCCGCTCGAACAGCTGCTGATGCCGCGCCCGTGGTTCAAAAACCGGGTCGTTCTCGTCGGCGATGCGGTCCACGCCACCACGCCGCATCTTGCCGCTGGAGCCTGTATCGGCATGGAGGATGCCATCGTCCTTGCCGAGGAACTCGGCAAGCCGGTCGGTATCGATGAAGCGCTGGTCGCCTTCGAGAACAGGCGTTTTGAACGCTGTCAGATGGTTGTCGAGAATTCCGGCCGCTTGGCGGAGATCGAGATCCATGGCGGGAGCCCCCAGGAGCACGCAGAGATCATGAAGCGTTCCATGAGGACACTGGCGGAACCCATCTGAACCCATCCGCGCCGGCGTTGCGGTTGGGAGACCGCACGCCCTTGCCCTGGCGCTATCAACTGGAGGAGTTACAATGTCAGGACAGAAATTCGGCGTAGCCGGTGCCACGGCGCTCGTCATCGGTCATTTTTCCGGAATGCTCGATCTGATTGCACTGCCGGTCTGGGTTGGTGCTCTGGTGGAACGGTTGCAATTCACTCCGCAAAACGCGGGTGCGGTCGTGACCCTGTTTCTGGTTGGTGCCGTGCTCGCAAGTCTGGTCCTGGCGCCCCGTTTCAACCGCATGAACCAGCGTCTGGCCGCTGGTGCCGGATTTTCCGTCGCCGCTGGCGCATTTTTTGTCGCAGCCGGCCGGACCGGGTTTGCGGAACTGGCTCTTCTGCATCTTGTTTCCGGACTTGCCGTCGGCACGGCATTGTCGATGGTGCACGGCACGATGGGACGCGCAACCAATCCACATCGGCTTTTTGCAATGGCGGGTATCGCGCTCGGTCTCTTCGCCATCGTCGTGCTGGCACTTCTTCCACAGGTGATGATCGCGTTTGGCGCGCCGGCACTGTTCTGGGCGTTCGGTGGGATCATGGCCTTTGCCGCCATCGTCGCGATCCTGTTTTTTCCCAAGGTCGACCGCAGGGCGGAACAGGGATGGCAAGCGTTCAACCGCGCAACCTGGTTCACCATCCTCGGCATCAGCTTCATGACCTTCAACCAGGCCATGGTCTTCTCCTTCGTGGAGGTCATCGGCCGGGCGCGCGGGTTTGAGCCAGGTCATGTTCTGGCGGTGCTGATCGCGCTCGGTTTCGTGAATTTTCTATTCCCATCCCCGCTTGCCGCTCTTCTTCAGACGCGCATCTCGGCAACGGCTGTGACGCAGGCCGGGCCAGCAGTGCAGGCGGTGTTGGCGCTGGTGGTGACCAGTGCGACCAGCATCGTTCTGTGGGCACCAGCCGCAGCCACATTCGTCGCCGTCCAGATCTTCACCCATACCTTCGCCTTCGGCCTGCTGGCCCGGCTTGATCCGACCGGTCGCGCCGTGGCTGCGACACCGGCCATGCTGATGGTCGGCGCTGCCCTGGGACCGATCGTCGGTGGCGCACTCGGCGAAAACTTCGGCTATCCGGCACTCGGCATCGCCGCCGTGATCGTCAGCATGATTTCCATCGGTCTTTTCACCAAGGCGAAAACCGTCAATCTTTTCGAGGCAAAACCCGCATGACCAGCTTCCCCACCATCACCCGCATCGTGACCGGCCATGACGATGAGGGACGTTCCGTGCTGACGCAGGTTGGACCGCTTCCCACCGTGGTCGAGATCTCGGCGATACCGGGCACGATGTTCCACGAGGTCTGGTCGACGCAGGAAAGTCCCGCACGGGTCGGCAACGGTGTCGATCCGACGCTCGGGCCCCTGGTGCTGCCTCCGCCTCCCGGCGGCACCAGGATTCGTTTTGTGGACATCCCGCCGGATACCGAGGAATTCCTGAAGACCGGTGCGCAGCGCATGGGTGAAGCCTTTGAACAGATTGGCGACAGGGCAGCATCCACCGTCAAGCAGAACTCGCCCCATCCCCTGATGCATCGCACGGAATCGGTCGATTACGGCATCGTCATCGAAGGAGAAATGACCCTGGTTCTGGACGAGGGCGAGGTTCTTCTGAAACCGGGTTCGGTCGTCATCCAGCGCGGCACCAACCATGCCTGGGCGAACCGGTCCGGTAAGATGTGCCGCATGCTCTTCGTGCTGGTGTCGGGGACCTTCGAGCCGGAACTTGCCGCCAAGCTTACCGGACACTGAGCGATTCACCTCACCCAAGCCGAAGATGGGCTGACGCTGCAGGGCAGAACAACAGGCCAGAACAACAGGAACGAAATCGAGATGAAGCTTGCAACCTATCACGATGGAACGCGCAACGGTCAGCTCTGGGTCGTTTCCCGGGATCTGGCGCACGCCGTTCCGGCAACCGGTATCGCCACCTGCCTGTTGTCTGCCATCGAGGCTTGGGATGTGGTTTCTCCGCGGCTTGCGGCGCTCTACGCGCGGCTGAATGCCGGCGAAGAGCCCTTCGCCACCCGTTTCGAGCCGCAGCGTTGCCTGGCTCCCTTGCCCCGCGCGCCGCAATGGCTGGATGCATCGGCCTTCCTCAACCACGGCCGGCTGATGGACAAGGCGTTCGACAATCCGCCGAACCCGGATTTCGAAACAATCCCGCTGGTCTATCAGGGGGCCAGCGACGACCTGCGCAGTTCCCTTGCCGACGTGGAGTTTCCGGACAACGCGCTGGGCATCGACATGGAAGGCGAGTTTGGCGTGATCCTGTCCGATGTTGCGATGGGAACGACGGCAGACGAGGCCGAAAGCCGCATCTGCCTGCTGGTGCAGATCAACGACTGGTCTCTGCGCGCGCTTGGACCGCGGGAAATGCGGGCGGGCTTCGGATTTCTTCAGGCCAAGCCGTCCACTGCCTTTGCTCCGGTTGCCATCACGCCGGATGAATTGGGCGACTGCTGGCAGAACGGCCGTGTCGGTCTGAAGCTTCACGTCGAGATTAACGGTCGAGAGGTGGGACGGGCTTGCGGCGACGAAATGCATTTCTCCTTCGGTGAACTGATCGCACATTGCACGCGAACCCGCAGACTGACCGCTGGAACGATCCTCGGGTCAGGGACGGTTTCCAACACGGATCGCGCCGCCGGTTCGTCCTGCATTTCCGAAATCCGTGTCATCGAAATGCTGGACGAAGGTGCCGCCCGCACCCCCTTCCTGACCTGGGGAGATCGCGTCCGCATGGAGGCGCGTCTGCCGGATGGATCTTGCCCCTTCGGCATCATCGAGCAGGGGGTGGTGAAGGCCTGATGCGCATCCTGGTCACCGGAGCAGACGGATTTTTGGGGCGGGGCCTCGTCGCCGCGCTTGCCGCCGGGCGCATTCCTTTTGAGCGACTGGTTCTGACGGACCGTTTGCTGGGCAGCGCGGTTCCCGACGGTGCTGAGGCCATCGCCGGCGATCTGGCCGATCCGATGTTTCTGGAAACCCTGCTTGAACCGGAGTTCGATCTTGTTTTCCATCTGGCAAGTGTGCCGGGCAGCCTTGCCGAACGCGAGCAGGACCTCGGCCACCACACCAATCTGCTGGCACCGCTCGCGCTTGCGCGCGGCGTTGCGGCTCGGCGCCCCGGCGCGCGGTTCGTTTTTGCCTCTTCCATCGCGGTCTACGGAGATCTCGGCGCGGCGCCGGTAACCGCGCAGACGCCGACATCTCCGCTCCTGACCTATGGCGCCCACAAGCTGATGACGGAGGTCCTTCTGTCGGACATGACGCGGCGCGGGGTCCTTTCCGCCCTCAGTCTGCGCTTCCCCGGGATTGTTGCCCGGCCGGTCCGCGACAGTGGCCACGGCTCTGCCTTCATGAGCCAGATCTTTCATGCCATCGCGGACGGTCGGGAGTATGAGTGTCCGGTGCCGGCACACAGCACCTGCTGGTGGATGTCGCGCCAGGCTGCCGTGGCCACGCTCTTACATGCCGCGGAGCTTCCCGCGTCCGGCCAGACGGTTGTCCAGCCACCGGTTCTTTATGCCAGTCTGCGAGAGGTCGCCGATGCTGTCAGCCGCGTGACCGGCCGGCCTGCTTTGCTCCGCTGGGGCAAGGACGAGATCCTGCGCAGGACGTTCGGTGCCATGCCCCCGCTCAATGCCGATCCGGCGCGTGCTCTCAAATTTCAGGCGGATGCGGACCTCGAGACCCTGGCAAGAGCCGCCCTTTCAGGAGATTGACCATGAAGATCATCGACCTTTCGGTTGCGATCGAAAACGACGTGCCGGCCGATCCGCCGGGGCTTGGCCCGAAAATCACCTACTCGACGCATGCGCAAGGCACGGAAGAAGTCCTGCGCTTCTTCCCCGGCCTCGACATTGCCGATGTGCCGGGGGCCGAAGGCTGGGCGGTCGAACAGTTGAACCTGACAGCCCATGCCGGCACGCATCTGGATGCGCCATGGCATTTCGCCTCCACCATGAACAATGGCGAGCGCGCCTGGACGATCGACGAGGTTCCGCTCGACTGGTGTATTCGGCCGGGCGTCAAGCTCGACCTGCGTCATCTGCCGGATGGTCATGTGGCGACGGCCGCGGACATCGAGGCCGCGGTCCATGCTACCGGTCATGATCTTCAGCCTTTCGACATCGTGCTGGTCAATACCGCAGCCGGCGCCGCTTATGGCCGGGCGGAGTATCTCGGCCGCGGCTGTGGCATCGGGCGGGACGCCACGCTCTGGCTGATGGCGAAGGGTGTGCATATCGCCGGAACGGATGCCTGGTCCTGGGATGCGCCGTTTCCGGCGACCGCCAGGCGCTTTGCCGAAACCGGCGATGCCGGCTTGATCTGGGAAGGGCACAAGGCGGCACGCGCCGGGATTTTCATGCACATGGAAAAGCTGACGCAGCTCGATCAACTGCCGTCCTCCGGCTTCACCGTGTCCTGCCTGCCGGTGAAGATCAAAGGCGGTTCCGCCGGCTGGTGCCGCGCGATCGCAATGCTCTGACAATGCCATGCGTTTGCGGGCGGGCGAAACGATGACGTCTGTCTTCGATTGAACCGCCAGGAATGGCGGTGCCGCGACACCCTGACAGTTCCTCAACCAACGACCGATGGCTCAGCTGCCGTCGGTCACCAGGGTGCCGCCATCGATCACCAGCGTCTGGCCACTCATGAACGCCCCGCCGCGTCCGGCCAGGAACAGCGCTGCAGCGGCAACCTCCATCGGTTGACCCACGCGACGCAGCGGTGTCGCTTGCAGCCGACGCTCGATGAAGGCGTCATTGGCCAGGAGAGAACGCGAGAAGGGGGTTTCGATCAGCCCCGGTGCAATGGCGTTCGCCCGGATGTTGTGGGGGCCGAGTTCAACCGCGAGGTTGCGTGCCATCTGGCACAAGGCCGCTTTCGACATCGAATAGATCCCGATCATGCGGTTGCCGCGTAGCGCCGAAAGACTTGCCATCAGGATGATCGAGCCACCGCCGGACGCGGCCATGCCATCCTTGCATCGCGCCGCCAGCCAATAGGCGGAATGAAGGTTGATGTCGAAGACACGGCGATAGGCCTCTTCGTCTGCCTCCCCGGTCGAGCCGACAGGGCCTTCGATGCCGGCGTTGCAGACGAGGATATCGATGGGACCGCCAAGCTCCGCCTCGCTGCGGCTCACCAGCTCGTCAGCGGCAGCCTTGTCAGCCAGGCGGTGCAGGATGGCCGTCGCATTCGGAACGTCGAACCGGTCGACGTCGTCCTGGCGATCCGAACAGGTCATCACCCTGGCGCCTGCTCCGGCGAAAGCCTCGACGATCGCAAGACCTATGCCGGAGGTTCCCCCGGTCACAAGTGCTCGCTTACCATCAAGGCCAAACAATCCGGCAAGCGAGCCGGATGGTGTCGTGTCGGGCATGCGTCTCTTCTCCGCGGGTTCTGAAATCTGGGGGAGGGGGCGAGCCGGATTGCGCCGGCTGCTTTTTCGTCGATCGTCCTGTTGTCCGTGCCGGTGGCACAGGCTGCATCGGCAATTTGGCCTTTATGGTCTGCGGCTTCAAGCCGGCACGGACTGAGCTCCGTCAGGTGCCGTTCTTACCCACCATTTTCGACAGGATGTGCAGCACCGGTGCCGAGGAAAATACCGGACGGAAGGCGGGCAGAATCTTTTCCACGACCGGTGGCATGTTGGGGATGACGTATTCCTTTGTCTTGGACCGGTCATCCTTGTCGAAGTAGGTCTTGACCTTTCGGGCGAAGGCCGGTGCCTTGCCGATACGTGGTCCCGTGACGTCCTGTATCGGGCCAACCAAAAGGCCGGTCATCCCCACAGGGTCCTTCCACTGCGCGGCGAAATGGCCGATCAGTGCGCGCGCGCCGGCCGCACGGGAGGCCTCGTTGGTGGCATCGAAGTGGATGATGTTTTCCGCCCACATATACCGCCCCTCATGGGGCCATATCCATTGTTCATCGGGGTTTCCTTCGCAGAGATCTCCGCCGGGTGCCGTATCTTTCGCCAGCATCATTTCCCCCATTTCCACCGCCTTTGGGAGGAAGTGAAAGCTGTCGAGAACCCCAAAACTCGTCGTGATGCCGCCCGAAGCGCGCAGCACGCGTGGCACATATTGGGAGGTGGCGAGGTTGTGATAGAGAACACCCTCCTCCTCAGGCGTCATCGTTGCGAAGCGGCCGCCGTGGCGGGCAACGATCTCGCGCACCGTGTCATGGCGCCACTGGTGCTCGGCTGCCGAGCGTGAGGCGATCAAGATTGTCCAGCTCGCGCCATTCTCCGGCCTTGCCGGCTCCGGAAGCGTTCCGTCGCGTGTGCGTCGGACGAATTCGGCGTTGCTTTCCGTGAGCGTCCAACCCACATGGTTTGGAGGCATGCGCAGCAAAACCGTACAGACATCATCCTGCAACAGATCGAATGTCGCGGAACGCTGCGCATCGTAGCCGGGGAAGATCGCATGCAGCAGTGCCGTGTTCGGCGGCAAAGGGGAACGCAACTGCGGAACCTGGCCCAAGGTTTCCATCTTGCCCTGGTGGTTGATCGGGAAAAGCTTGATGCCGATACGCGTGAACACGCCGATGCCGCCACCGCCGCCGAAGAAGCCGCGCAGCAATCCCCGCGTGCCCGGCCCCGGACCATCGCTGGCATACCAGCCCATGCCACTTGCCGCACTTCCTCCGCGAATGATCTCACCCTCCGGCGTCACCCATTCCCAGGCCAGCATGTTGCGCATATTGGCGCTGGTAAACTGCGAGGTGATGCCGACTCCAATCAACGAGGTCGCCGAAGCGAGAGGAGAGTGGGCCGGACCGGCGCCGACGACATGGCAGGTCAGTCCGTGCTTGCGTGCTTCGGCCTGCAACTGATTGGCGGTTGCGTAAGGACCGATCACCGCCATGCGATCCTCGGGCAGTATCTCAAGATGATTCATGCGCCTGAGGTCGATGCAGATTGAGTCCGGCGACGTCACGCAGCCCATGGATCCATAACCGGTCGAATGCGGGCGGAAACTCAGCCCATGCCGTTTGCAGCATTTGATGACCGCCGCTACTTCCTCGGTCGTGGCGGGCAGCACGACAGCGATCGGCCAGATTGGCACGAATTTGTCGCCGCCGGGGATCTTTCCGACACCCGTGTTCCAGGCATAGCCGGACAGGAGTGCCGGATCATCCGTGACATATCGCGCGCCGAGGATGGTCTCGAGCTCGGTCCGGGCCTGAGGGCTGAGAACCATACGGTGTTTAGCGTTGTTGCGTGCCATGTCACTCTACCCTCTCGTGGACAACCACGTTTGCCGCACCGACCACGATGCTTGGGGCGAGGATGTCGATCAGATCGACCACGATTGCCGGTGCGCGCGTGTGTTTGCCCAGGTGATGCGCACAATTTCCGCAGGCGCTGACCATCACTTGGCTCTCCGTCTCCTTCAACTCGTCCAGACGGTTGCGGGCGGCCATCTTTGCGGCTGCCGGGATTGTCTCCTTTACGCCGCCCTGTGCGCCGCAGCAGTAGCTGAACTCGCGGTTGCGTTCGAGTTCCTCCACCTCGATCTCCATTTGACGCAACAAGGCTCTTGGCGCCTCGTAGATTCCGTTGCGCGAAAAGTTGAGCGCTTCCGGGCTGCGGCTCGTGTAGATGCCGCCCATCTCCTTGGTGAGCGCATAATCGGCGCGCTGGTATGGTTCCGTCAGGCGTCCCAGTTTGCACGTGTCGTGAAAAGCCACCTTCTGCCAGATGTGACCACAGGCCTTTTTCAGTGACAGTCGGCCCATCTCTGTCATTTCGAGCAGGTATTCGGTGAAGTGCAGGAAGCGGATGTCACCGGTATCGATACCCATTCTCGGATAGATGCTGCGAAAGGCCGAGATCGCCGACGAGGAGAAGGTGACCACCGTCTTCGCGCCCGATTGCCGGACCTGCCGGACAAAAGCGTTGGCAAGTGTCCTTGCTTGGTCATGATAGCCAAGATCCCAGGCCAGCATGCCGCAGGAGCCTTCGTTCTGTCCCAGATAGGCCAATGGGACACCTGCCTTTTGCACGGCCTCAACGATCGTCCGCAGGCTCTGGTGTTTGCTCATATCGTAGCTGAGCACGCTTCCCACATGCAGCAATACCTCGGCCCTGTTGCTGAAGGTCAGACCGGTTGCCCACTTAGCTCTTTCGCTGCGCGCACGTCCCTGCGCATTGCCGGTTTCGGCAATCCTCTCCATGATCTCGCGATGCCGCTTCGGCGATTGGCCATCGGCGACAATCCTTGCCCGAAAGGCATAAAGCCCCTCCAGTGGCTCGACGATCTCGGCGAAGTTGACCTTGCAGGCCGTGTCGCAGGCGCCGCACATGGTGCACGCGCTGATGGTGTCGAGCAGCTCCGGTGTGTAACCGATTTCGCCATGAGCAATGCCAGAGGCCATGATCAACTGCCCGCTGGCGCTTCCCGCATGATACTCGACAAAATCGATGCTGGGACAGGCCGACATGTGCGCGCGGCTTTTTGGCACTGGCACGAACTTGCACTGCGAACAGCGCGTGCAGCGGTCCATGGCGGCAAGACGTTGATCAAGAAGATTTCCGCCGGGCATCATTTTGCCTCCTGAACGACAAAACGGTTGGGATTCATGAGATTGTGCGGATCCAGCAGGGTCTTTGCCGCGCTGATCATCCGCGCTGCGCTGCCGTCGTCCCGCACGAAAGCGAGATCGCGGGAGACGCCGTGCGGACGACTGAAAAACGCGCCGGCGATCAGGCTGGTCTCGGCAAGTGCCCGCCACCCGCTTTCGACATCTGCATCCGGTGCGTGGGGCATGATACGCTCCACATGGGCAAATGTTCCCTGCGCCAGAGGCTGGATGTAGGTGCCGACGGGTCTTCCATGGAGGACACCGCGCGCAAGGTGCTCCTGCTGCGTTTCGATCATCTGTCCGACGGACGAGATGGGATGCAGGAAGAACAGCTCCTTGTGCGCCCCGAGGCAGAGGTCCCGATAGCACACCGGTCCTGACTGTCGCAGCTTTTCCGCAAGATCGTTCGCACTAACTTCGAGCACACCTGTCGTGACGCTTGTGCCGTGGCGTGCAGCGATCGTTTCCAGATCAGCCCTCTGCCAGGCCACCTTGCGTTCGGGCGCATGAACGTAACCGGCCAGGGTCGCACAGAAGGTCCAGGCCGGCAGCTTTTCGGCGACCTCCAGTCCAAGCCCGAGAAGCATGGCGAGTTGTACGGCGTCCGTGACGAAGGCGATCGTGCAGATGCGCCGGTGGACGGCCTCGCGCATGGCGGACAGGACGGGGGCCAGCGTGTCCGAACAGAGGAAGATACTCTGCTCGACCTGCGGCAGACGCTCGCAATAAACGGCCGCCCATCCCATGATTCCGAGCGAGCCCTGAGAGCCTTGAACGACACGGGTCAGGTCGACATTGCCGGGACCGAATGTCACCATGTGGCGATGGCCACGTTCCAATTGTTCCCGCAGTGTCCCTTCGAGCGCCGCCGACCCGTTGAGCGTCAGCTCTCCGCCACCGGAAATGATGGCCGTTCCGCCGAACGGATCGGCGGGATCCCAGTGCACGTCGGCGTTGATGATCGGTTCGCGGTCGAGATAGCTGGCGATCACCGATTTTCCGGACCGCGGCATCAGGGGACGGAATGCGCGCAGAGCATGGGGCCGCAGCAGGTCATCGATTGAGCCGAAATCGACGCCCGCCTCGATGATCGCGATCCTGTCACGATTGTCGGCATGCACCAGCCGGTTCATGCCCGACACATCAACAACCACTGCCTCCTTGACGCGAGGGACGGTATCACCCCGTCGGCGAGGGCCGGTTGACGAGACCGGCACAAGCGGCGTTCGGGTGTCGTTTGCCCAGCGGACGATTTTCCGCAGATCTTCGAGTGTTTGCGGATAGAGGACGGCGCGAGGTGAAAACCCGCTGCGCGTATCGCTATCGGTGGAAAAGGCGTCGCAGGTGGACGCCGAAACATCGGCCTTGATGCCGCTCGGCAGGCCACTCATCGGCCCGCCCCCGGACATTGGGTGCGCAAGAACATTGACTTCCTCCCTGAGGTGACGCCTCCACTGCGTCCAGAAGAAGGTAGCGGTCTTCGCGCTGCATGGCTGTATGGTAGCGTCTGTTAAAACGACTGATCCGTCTCGCGGTGACTTGGATCAAAGACCGTCGCGGCAACCGATTTTGCGTATTCGCGAGGGCTGAGGCCGGTTTCCTGGCGGAAACTCGTGCGAAAGGCCGCCTCGGAGTGATAACCGAGGTCGAATGCGATGGACGAAACAGTCGCATCGCCGTCCCGTAATGCGCGCCGCGCCATGTGGACGCGCCAGGACCGCAGGTAACCCATGGGTGTGACACCCGTCACCTCCCGGAACCGGCGCGCAAAAAGGGAGCGCGACAGCCCGGCGCAGGTGGCGAGCTTCTCCAGCGACCAGGGCTCGCCGGGCCTGGTGTGGATAGCGCTGAGGGCACGCGACAGGTGGGCGTCTGCTAGGGCGGCCAGCAGCCCGCCGTGACCTGCCGCATGGCGCAACGCATAACTTCTAAATGCCTGAACGAGAAAGAGCTGTGCCAGTTGCGCGATGAGCGCCTGGAAACCCGGCCGTCCGGCATCGTCCGTCTCCAGATCGAGTCCGAGAAACGGATCCCGCAGAAATCCGTCGTTTTCGGCCCGTTTGAGACGGATGATTTCGGGAATGCCCTCGATCAGCGGGCCAAGTTTGCGATCACTCCAGTCGAAGGTGAAGGACATCAGACGCGTCTGTTCTCCGCCCTGCTGCCCCCAGACCAGCCGGCGCAACGACACGTCGGGGCGATCCGGCAACAGGGGTTCGAAACGGCCCATCTCCTCCAGACGTCGGGTGGAGATGGAGTGGGATGCCGACGGCGAGGACGAGACGATGTAACGGTGTCGGGAAATGCCGCGCGGCAGCACGAAGCTGTCACCGGTCTCGAAAACTTCCGGCGCCTTGTCTCCGGTCTTCAGCCAGAGCCTGCCCTTTGCCACCGTGACCGTGATGGGCTTGGCATAGTCGATATCGATCGACCACGGATCGAAAAGATCCATGGTCACAAGCCCGCTTTCCGAGACCCTGATCGAGCTCAGAACGGCACTCAGTCCTTCGCTCGCCATTCTGGGTTCCTTTCCGTGGCGGATGCTGAAATCCGGCGGGCATTGACCAGCCTACCACACTGACGCGGCGAACATGCGGGTCTGCTGCGCGCTGGTCATGCGGCCCGCAATGGCTGCACGGCTCCTGACGAATAACGCGCCATGGTGAAGCATAACGTCGAGCAGAGGCTGACGGCGACGGCCGCCATTCCAAGGGCTTCATAACCGAGGTTCTGAGCCAGAACACCGCCTACGAACGGGCCACTCGCGGCTCCAATCAGGGCCATTGCCGGTGTGGCCGCCGTTGCGCGCCCGGTCGGATCCAGCCGTGACAGAAGCCCGAAGACGAAGGTGTGGGTGAAGATCTGCGTGGTCACGAAGAAGGCCGCCGAGGGAGCCCAGATCGGCAGGACCGTCGCCGTCGTCACGCCAAGTGCGAGCGCCGCCTGGATCATCGGCCCCAGCTGCGTCATGAGCGGTGCGGAGACCCTCGTCTGCAGGACGGCGGCAAGCGGCGCCGGAACAAGAAAGTTGATGCAGCCGAGGGCGATCAGGACACCCAGAACCGTGTCCGGCTCGAAGCCGCGGAGAGTGCCGATGACTTCAACGAAGGAGAACACCATCGACTGATTGAAGGTCATGATGCCGATGCCGAAAATCGTCAGCCAGGTCGCCCTGTTGAACGGTTTTTTCAGCTGTTCCGCCACCATGGGCGGGTTGCGGAACATCAGGCCGGCAATGATCGCGGCCAGTACCATGATGCCGCCGAAAACCACAAACAGCACGGAACGCTCAAAGGCGATCAAAAGCTGTGGCAATGTCGCCAGCAAGATGATGGCCAGAAATCCGAGCGCCGCAAAGGATATCGCAAATGTGCGGTGCGGGTTTGCGGTTCTTCCCATCGTCCCGTGCGCCATGGACAGGGCCGATCCGGCGCCAAGCCCGGCTGCCAGGTGCAGAGCCGCGAGGATCCAGAAACCGCTTTGCGTCGAGGCCAGCAGGAAGGCGGCGCCGGCAATGCCGAAACTGCCCGTTGCTATCCGTCGCTGGTCCAGAGTGTTGAAGCGGGGCGCCAGAACCAGGCTGGCGAGGAAGGCACCTCCCATGAACAGGGTGACCAACCCGCCGGCTTGCTGCGCACTGAAATCGTAGCGCCCGACGAGGGCTCCGATCCATACCGGCAGTGCGACCATGTCGAGCATGCCCGCACAGTGGCAGATCACCAGTGCCGCCAACGCGGCCCGACTCGTCTCTTTTGTCAGCATTGTCTCCTCCTCTTCACATCTGACAGGGGCGAGGCAAGGCATGCGGCAACGGCTGCCGGACGGGCCTGGACCTCAACCGAAATATCGCTGGACGCGTGTCATGCCGGCGCGGCTCTCCTCATCGCCGCGTTGGGCTTGCGCTTCACGCACGCCACGGGCAGCGCGCTTCAACGTCTCGCAAGGCTGCTGCCGGTTCATCAGCTTGGCGGCGTTGCTGTTCAACGCAGTTCTGGCTCGAATGGATGAAACCGTGTTCAGGGGCCCGGCTTGGGTCGGCAATGAGCGGGACGCTGCCGTGGCTCCTCAAGCAGCAGAACGTCATCCGTGAAAGGAACGACTAATCGCTCGTGTGTTTTGTGCCAAATGAGATCGTTGAATTGCTGGTATCACTCCCGTGAATGGAAGGCGTTTCAGAATGGAAGAGCGCAATGGCAATCAACTTTAGGTAATATTGATGTCAATAGTCAGGAACTATTCCATAGATTTTGAAAATACGAGATATTCAATTTAAAAATTTTACAATTATCAATAATTTACCTAGCTCTCACGAACGGCAACTCGGATCGCAAATCCAGAGACTGCCGGTGGCGAGGTGGACGCCAGGGGGACGGAAATCACAAAATGCCGGCAACAACCGGACGCAGCGCCCCGCGGCGCCGCGCATGATCCATGTTGCACCCTTAGCAGACATTTGCGCCGTTGTTCATGTGAGGAGGATGAATGATGCAAATGAAGACACTTGGGCTTGCGCTTGGCTTGTCCACGATCCTGCTGTGTCCCGCCCAGGCGGCGGAAAACGGCAATACGCAATACGGCCCAGGAGCATCGCAGTTCTTTGCCGGCGCCTTTCCGCCATTCCCGGGGCTGTATTTCCTGTCGCAGTCGAACCATTATCGATCCAGTCGCCTGAACGACGGCAACGGCAACGAATTGCCGATCGATTTCAACGTCAAGACCACTGTCGAGACACTGCGTTTCCTGTACGTGACACCGATCGAGCTTGCCGGTGGTCATATCATGACGCAGTTGGTCGTTCCGCTGGTAAACGTCGATCTGTCGCTTCCCTATACGTCGGCGCAGGAGTTCGGCCTTGCCGACATCACCGGAACCCTTGGCGTCACCTGGCATCCCGATCGCTACAACACGTTTTCTGTCGGCATGGATATTTCCGCGCCCACCGGCAAATATGACGTGAAGGACCCGGCAAGTCCCGGCCTCAATCACTGGTCGTTTCAGCCCGCCTTGGGATATCATTACTCGGATCCGCAGGGGCTTGAACTGGGTGTGGTTGCCCGTGTCATCTTCAACACGGAGAACACCGACACGAACTACACGACCGGAAATGAACTGGTCGTCGATTATGCCGTGGGCTGGAACTTCGACAAATGGCGCATCGGCGCTGTCGGCTATTATCTCCAGCAGTTGACGGACGACAGCGGCCCCACCGCGCCGGCCGACGGACACCGGGGCAAGGGTTTTGCGATCGGTCCGTCCGTCAGCTACTCGTTCAACCCCGCCCTGCAGGTCAGCGCTTCGTGGCAGCATGATGTCGTTGCCGAAAATCGTCCCCAGGGGGACATTTTCTGGATCAACTTCGCAACGAAGTTCTGAAAATCGCTGCAGGGACTGTTGTCAACGTGACGACACAGAGCCCGCAACGTCCGACGCGCGTATGACGCTTTCCAGATAAGTAAGAATAAACTTACCATACGCGCGCCGGTTTCCGGCAGGCCGATGCCTTGCCGCCAGCCAGCCGCCCTATCGAAAAAATCGCAACAGATTGATAAAGGGACGCTGAAAGTCCCGCCAATTTGGCGCGACGCTGATCTCCTCGGGCGAAACCGGTCATTTGCAGGGCCGCTGACAGTCTCTCCAGGACTATTGATCCGGCGTGTATCAAGCAGCCTCGACGGGGCCGCGCGTCACGGCCTTGGCGCTCTTGAATGGTTGGTGTGTGACGTTGCGCGTATTATCAGTCTGGGGTTGATTTGAGGGCAATGAAAGCCGGGCGGTGGATCCGCTGCGGCGGCCTTCTCGTCGTCCCAACGTCAGCCGAAGTCAGCTAGAGATTTCATTTATCCGGGTTAGCCATGGTTCGGCCGGCGGACAAGACGACCAATGGCTGCTGCGGCGGCAAGGGAAACCGCGGCGGCAATCGAGAAGAAGACCGGATAACCAAGATGTTCAGCGATCCGGCCGGCACCAACCCCACCCGCGATCGCAACCACGCCGTCGGTGCATTGGAAGATCGTGAAGTCGATGCCGGCCTGTTTCGGATCGGACCAACCCATGAACTGGGCGTAGAGGGCGACGAAGCCGATGGACATGATCCCCGAAGAGCTGACAACTGCCGCGGCCATCAATAGCGATCGCGGAATATGGCCCGACGCATCGCCGACGGCAAAGCCGATCAGCATTGCGGCCTGAAAGCCGATGGCAAGCAACAGCACGGTCGTTGCGCCGCACCATCGTACCAAAGCTCCGCCGAACAGGGCGCAGCCAACGCCCACGATCATGGAGCCTATGCCATTGAGCGCACCGATCGTCGCGAGATCGAGCCCCTGATCAATGAGGAAAGGGCCCAGCATCGAAAGGCCCCAGCGTTGCGAGGCTGAGAAGACGGCAGCAATCAAGATGGCATTTTGTACTTCCCGTCTGGACAGTGCCGCTTTCAGAGATGGCGTATGGGTCCGGTTCACCGGCATCGACCGCTGGGCAGGCCCCAAAACGAAGGGCAAGCTCAGCGCCACCACCGTCAGCGCCATCACAACTGTTGCAGCGGTCCAGCCCGTTCGGGCAACCAGCACCAGGAACAGCCCGGCCCCGATCGCCGAGCCCAGATAGGAGCCGCCGACCTGGGCGGCGTTGCCCCATCCATGATGGCGCTCCGCAAGCGTCTCGACCGCATAGCCGTCGCAGGCAATATCGACTGTCGAGGTGACGATGGCCACAGCAAAGAGTACGACCATTACGGGCAGCAGCGGTGCCGGTCCGATGAAGGCCACGACGGCGAGCCCCGCCGCTGCCATCAGGCACCCGGCAAGCACGATGACTGGCGACCGGTTCCGGCCGAAGGCCGGCAGGCGGTATCGCTCTACCGTCGGCGCCCACAGGACCTTCACCGACCAGGGTAGGACGACCAAATAGAGAAGGCCGATCTGGTCGAGCGCCATACCCTGGGCACGCAGCACCGCCGGCAACCCAAGCATGGTCAGGCCGCCGATCACGCTCTGCGCGACATACAATCCACCGATCGCGACCAGGATCGCGACTGGTGGCACGCGATCGTTCGCCGGCTGCAAGGCCATCAGAATCGATACTTCAGGCTGGCTACGACCTTGCGCCCTTCGTCATAGTAGCAAAAGCCCGTTGTGCAGACCTGCTTCACCTCGTTCAGAAGGTTGGTGGCGTTGACCTGCAGCTTGATGCCAGCAAAGGATCGATTGACCTTGCCCAGATCGTAGCGCAGCGTCGCGTCGACGAACGTACGCGCTTCGTTGTCGAGTATCGGCGTATGCACGTTGTCGCCGAAGCTGGAGCCGACGTAGCGAATGCCTGCACCGATCCCGAGCCCCTCCAGCGTGTTGTTCTGGAACTCGTGATCAAGCCAGAGCGAAGCGACATGGTAGGGTGACGAGTTGAGCTGATTTCCAAGGGTCTCCGGCGTGAGCGTCGTGATCTCGACCCGATTGTAGGAATAGCCCGCGATGACGCTCCAGCCATTGTCCAGCGAAGCCGTCGCCGCCAGTTCGATCCCGCGCGAGCGCAGGTCGAGTTGGCGCAGGAGGTTTATGCCGGACGACGTCTCGTAGACGGTCGCGTTTTCCTGATCGATGTTGAAGACTGCTGCACTGATCATGGCATTGTGATCGGGCAGAGCATATTTGACGCCAATCTCGTACTGTTTGCCGACGGTCGGTTCGGCTTGACCGGTGACGGTTCCCGTCGTGATGATCACGCCCGGATTGGCGACGAATGAGGTGCCGTAGCTGGCATAGGGCATGATGCCGTTGTCGAAGACGTAGCCGAGGCCGAGACGACCCGTGGTTTTCGTATCGTCGCCGTCATAGACGGGCGCTGACGTCGCGCCGACGGTCTGCGCCTGATATTCGGTGTCGAGCCAGTCATGTCGCACGCCAACGGTCAGTCGCCATCCACCGATCTCAATCTGGTCCTGCGCATAGAGGCCGACCGTGTTCATCCGTTGTTTCAGGACGAGGCTGACATCAGGGACATAGGTGAAGCTGTCGGTGAAGAGACCTGGTCCGCTGCCCTGCCGCGACGTGTAGGACATGTGGCTGAAGTCGACGCCCGTCAGGAGCGTATGGCTTGCAGCGCCGGTCTCGAACGCGATCTTCAGGTAGGTATCGGCAGACAGGCCCTCATTGTCCTCGATGGTGATGCCCGGATAGTTCGCGAAGACCCACTGCTGGTCGGCCGATAGGCCGGAATAACGCGCCTTGCTGTAGAGCGTCACAGTGTCGGTGAGCGCATGCTCGAACTCGTAGCCCACACGCCACTGTTGCTGCCTGAAATCGTTGAAGCGAGCATCGCCGCCATAGACCGGGATGGCGCCGACCGACTTGCCGTCGCTGCCGTAATTGTTGATGTAGCCCCAGGTGCCGCCCGTGGTGCTGTCCATATACTCGCCGAGAAAGGTGAGGCGAGTTCCGTCGTCCGGCTGCCAGGTGAAGGCGGGTGCGATGAAGAGCCGGTCGTCCTGGATGGCGCTGATCTCGTTTCGGCCGTCGCGGGCGACGCCGGTCAGCCGATAGAGCATGGTCGTATCGTCGTTGACCGTGCCCGAAAGATCGAAGGCGCCTTGTACGCGACCGAAGGAACCATATTGCAGCTCGACCTCGCGGATCGTCTCTTCGGTGGGCCGCTTGGAAATGATGTCGACGATGCCGCTCGAACTGCTGGCACCATAAAGGGATGCCGCCGGTCCGCGCAGCATGGTTACAGCCTCGACACCGTAGGGCTCGAGGCGTGCACTGCCGTTCTGGCTGCTGACCTGCCGTAAACCGTCACGGAAGATGCCGGTCGTGGACAGATCGATGCCGCGCACCTTGAAGGCGTCGAAACGTGGTTCCGCACCATACTGGCCTATCCGGGCGCCCGGCGTATAGTTCACCGCCTCCGAGAGGTTCTGCGGCTTGATGTCCTGCAACTGCTTCTGAGACACGGTGGACACCGACATCGGTGTTTCGGCAACGGGCGTGTCGGTCTTGGTGGCGGTGCGACCGGACTTGCCGACATAGCCATCGGTTGCAACGATACCCGCTGCGCCTTCGAACTCACCTTCGATAAGCACCGGAGCAAGCACCGTCGAACCGACGGTCTGCGAAACCGTTGCCGCCACCGGATCAAAGATCTGCACCGTGCCCGGGCTTGCGAAACTGTAGGAAAGGCCGGACCCTCCGAGCAACTGACGCAGGGCCGCTTCAGCCGACAACTGGCCCGAAACGCCAGCCGTCGTCTTGCCGCGCGTGATCGCCGTCGGATAGAGAAGCCGGATATTGGCCTGCCGGCCGAAGGAAAGAATGCCGCTCTCCAACGTATCGGCGGGAATGGAGACCGAAACCGGATCCGTGGCGATCACGCCGTTGCTGCGGGCCTCCGTGGCGCTGAGGCCAAAAAGCAGTGTCAGCCCGAGCAATCCGCTCGTGTTGAACCAACGCCGCATATCCAATTTCGTCTTCGATGCCATTCCGGCCCCCTTCACACGTCACAGTTCCAAAGGCGAACCTTGCGGCGTCGCCTTCCCCTGAAGACTAAGAGTGAAATGGGCCGGTGCCTCCTGACGTCGACGAACGGAAAATCTTCATCGCGCTCTGACAATGACCATCAGGCCCGGCATGCGCGTTACGGAGAGCGGCAGGTTTTCTTCGAGAATCCGCAAGGCCTTGTCGGTATCGGCGAGATCGAAGATGCCGGAAACCGCCAGCGAGCCTGCACGATCGTCGAGTAAGAGGATACGCCCGTGCCGATAGCGGTCGAGCGTCGCCAGGACTTCGCGGAGGGGCCGACCGGAGAAAACCAGCTTCCCGCCGCGCCAAGCCGTATCGCTCGTCACATCGCGCCGGGTGACGGCGAGCCTGCCATCATTGCCAAGTGTGGCAACCTCGCCTGCCTCAAGGACTTTGCTGTCTGCGCTCGTGGCGACTTCGACGTGGCCTTCCTCGACCTGCACCTCTTCGCCCCAACCGGAAGGCGGCACCCGCATGGAATAGCGTGTGCCAAGCGCCTGGGCACGAACGCGATCGTCCGCGACGACGAAGGGCCGCGCCGCGTTCTTCGCCACGTCGAAAAAGGCCTCGCCGCGCAACAGGTCAACACGCCGCTCGGACTGCGAATAATGAACGACGATGGCAGTGTCGCTGTTGAGGTCGACTCGCGTTCCGTCCTGAAGAGTGACCGTCCGCACTTCGCCGACGTCGGTATAATAATCGGCCCGCCATCGATCCGTCATCCCGCCGATATGAAGGATCGCTGCCGCTGCCGCGAGGAGACAAAGTCCGATGATCGAGGCTGCCGCTTTTCGTGATGACCGTTTGCGCGGCGCCTGTGAAAGGCCCTTGAGGTCCGACCACAGGTCTCGCATCTCCTCATAGGCCGGACGGTGGGAGGGGTCCGCGTCCAGCCACCGGTCAAAATCGCGGCGATCGGAATCGGTTGCATCGCTCGATTGCAAACGGGCAACCCATCCGGCCGCAGCCTCTGCCGTCTGATCGTCTATCTCGGGCTTGCCTATGCGCATGCTAAACGGCCTAATTTGCGACGTCGGGTAGCGCGAGACCAAGACGAACCGCCGTCACTGGACAGAAGACGAAAGGGTCGCAACTCTCGACGGTCTGTCAGAGCAATAACGCTGACCGGGTTTTGCGGCAATGCATCAACGCCCGGATGATGTGCTTCTCGACCATATTGCGCGATATACCGAGCTCAACGGCGATTTCGCCATTGGAAAGACCTCGCAGGCGGCTCAGGATAAACACCTGCTGGCATCGCGTCGGCAGTTCCTCTATGGCGCGGGCCATGATCGACAGGCCTTGGCGGGCCATGACGATACGGTCGGCGAGCGGAGCCTCGTCGGGCTGGTCGACGCCTTCCTCCGGCGCGACGAACAGAATGGCATCTCTCGACCGTCGGGCGATGGTGATGCGCGCCACCGATTTCGCAACCTGATAAAGATAGGCCTGAGGGTTTTCGATCAATGTGCCGTGCGACGCTTCCAACACCCTGAGCAGCGTCTCCTGCGTTGCGTCGGCCGCATCCTCGCGGCTTTCGAGGCGACGGCGGAAGAAGCGCTGCAGCCGTCCCTCCTGCCGATCGTCGAGCAGTCGCAGCAACAGCTCCGTCATCGGCCGTTTCCTTCTACAGCGCCCGAAACGCCGGGCGTCCATTTATGTTGAGTATTGCGATCATCTTTCTTCTAGATCATAGTCGGCGCCTCCGCAAGCGCCGTACCGGCCGGAATGATCCGAAGCCCCGGCCCGTTGTCGCAATGCCACGCCCCCGCCGTCAAAGCGCAGTTTTGAGCCGCCAGACCCGCGCGTTACAAACCCGCTGGCGAGACATTGTAAACAGACGGCTTGAGAAGCTCTGGGCAGGGCCGGCGGCAAACGCCGCGCATGCACCGACGTTGCTGCCTGGAGTCTGTTCCGGTGGAGCGAAGCGAAACTCTAGGGGAAGAATTCGCTGTCGGCGCAAAACTGCCGCAGCGATACGCGTATTTGCCTTGAAGGAAAGCTTTTTCTGAATTGGGAGCGAAACAAGAATATTGTAAAATCATACAGTAAAATCAACCGGATCGTGAACTCTCGTCGCGAGTCCGCATCATGGTTTGAAGGGCCTGAACCGCTCCGAATTTGCCGAAGGCGATTTTTGTTTTGGCCCCCAACATTGCGGGCCAGGGTCGGGCCGGCAACATGCCGGCCCGATGAGGTCGGGGCTCAACCCCATTTCATCTCCCCCTTGGCAACCTTGGCGCCAAGTTCCAGCGACGAGACGTCGGCAAGGGCCGGATACCGCCGGGTCATCGCGGCAATCAGTTCTGCGCTGTCCTTGCTCTTCTTCATCTCTTCCTCGAAGGCGAGGAGATAGTCGCGCGTAAACGTCACAGCCTGGAGGCCCTGAGGCGCACCGGCCATCTGATGGCCCGGCACCACGATCTTCGGTGCCTTGGCGATGATGCCGTCCAGTGCCTTGACCCAGGCGGCGCGGCTCTCCGGCGTCGCGGTATCGGCGACCCAGACATGAATTCCGGAATCGACCAGGACGCCGCCGAACACCGCCTGCAGGGCGGGAACGTAAAGGTAGCGCCGGTCGTGCATGTCGCCAATCTCGACGATCTCGATGCGCGTGCCTTCGAGTTCAAGCGACGTCGCCTCGGAGATTTCTGGGATGACGACGTCGGCCAGCGTCTGAGGACCATTCTCCTTCAGTTGCGGGCTCCAGACCGAGAGCTTTTCGGTGATATTGGCCTTGATCGCGGCGACGGTGGCCGGTTTCGCAATCACCTTTGCGTCGGGAAAGGCTTCGACCACCGGGCGAAGACCGAAATAATAATCTGGATCGTTGCAGGTCACGTAGATGGTCGTCAGCCGCTTGCCGGTCTTTTTGATGGCTTCAGCAACTGCCTTTCCATCGGACAGGGTGAAGCCGCCATCAATGAGGATTGCCTGCTTCTGGCCGGCGAGAAGCACGGGGGTCCGGCGAAAGCCGCTTTCGTCGGCCTGGAAATAGGTCCAGTCGAGCGCGGCACTGGAAGCTCTGGCTGCGGTGAGCGGAAGGGCCGCAAGGCCGGCGGCGGCAGAGAGTTTCATGACATCGCGACGGTTGATCATCGGGCTTCCTCGAGCGTTTGATGTTGATGTTCGCTGCATCCCAGATCTTGCTTGAGTGATAAATATCGGTCATTCGTACAGACTGTCTGAATAGATCGAACAATAACGTGAACGACCTCCTCAATCTGAACCGGCTGATCTATTTCACCACCGTCCTGGAGACCGGCTCCTTCACGGCCGCCGGTGATCGGCTGGGTGTGGCCAAGGCGGTGGTCAGCCATCAGGTGGCGATGCTCGAGAAGGAACTCGGGGTCACGCTCCTCACCCGCACCACCCGCCGCCTGCGGGCAACCGAGGAGGGGCGGCTCTTCTATGAGCGCTGCACGGAGATCCTGCGTGACGCGGAATCGGCCTATGCCGAGGTCTCGCAGCACAGGATCGAGCCCAGTGGCGTGCTGACGCTGGCGGCACCGCTGGATTACGGTTCCGCCGTGCTGGCACCGACCATTGCCGCCTATCTTGCCCGTTATCCGCACATGCGGGTGGACGTGGCCTTCGATGATCAGATCAGTGATATCGTCGCCGAACGGCTCGACCTGTCGATCCGGGTGGGCTGGCTTGCCGATTCCAGCCATCCAGCGCGCCGGCTGGGCAGTTTCCGGCAGTTGCTGGTGGCGACGCCGGCGCTCGCGCAACGCATCGGCAGCGTCAACGAACCCGCCGACCTGGAAAATCGTCCCTGGATCGCCAATGGGGCTCTCAGGAATGCGCTGCGCTGGACCTTTTCCCGTGACGGCTCGCCGATGACGATCGAGCCCGGCTCCATCGTCAAGACGGACAAGACGCCGGCGGCCTATGCCTGCGCTCTGGCAGGTATCGGCCTGGGGGTCTTCCCTGATTTTCTCGTGGAGCCGGATCTCGATGCAGGAAGGCTCGTGCAACTCCTGCCACAATGGTCGCTGCCCGAGGGGGGCATTCACGCCGTTTTCCCCGTGGCACGGTTCCGGCCTGCCAAGGTGCGCGTCTTCCTGGACCTGCTCGTTGCGGCTGAACGGGAGCGGCGCCGCGGCGGCCGCGCCGACAGGTAGGATTCCGGCCCCTGATATTGATGCAGGAGCCGGGAGACCGATCGGTTTGCCTGTCAGCAGGCCGGAACGACTTCAGCCGGCTGACCTTACGTCAGGTCGATCCAGGCGGTCTTGAGGTCGAGATACTTGTCGAAGGCGTGCAGCGACTTGTCATGGCCATTGCCGGACTGTTTCACCCCGCCGAGCGGCACGGTAATGTCGGTGCCGCCATAGGTGTTGACATGCACCACACCGGCCTTCAGGCCCCGGATCATGCGATGGGCGCGCGCAAGATTGCCGGTCCACACGGCAGAGGCAAGGCCGTAATCGGTGCCGTTGGCGATCTGCAAGGCCTCGCTTTCCGTTTCGAAGGGGATGACGGTCAGCACCGGGCCGAACACTTCTTCGCGGGCAATGCTCATGCTCGGCGTGGCCTCCAGCACCGTGGGCTGCATATAGAAGCCGCCGGTCTCTTGCAGAATCCGCTTGCCGCCGCCCAGCAGCCTTGCGCCTTCGGCAAGGGCGGTTTCGACGTCGGAAAGGTTCTTGGCCAGTTGCACGTCACTGGTCACGGCACCGGCCTGCGTCTGAAGATCGAGTGGATCGCCCACGCGCAATCCGGCTGCAAGCTCGACGAGTTTGGCGCAGAACTCGGCATGGATCGGCTTTTCGACGAGAAGCCGCGATCCGGCGACGCAGACCTGGCCGGAATTGCGGAAGATGCCGTTGACCGAAACCTGGGCCGCCTTTCCGAGATCGGGCGCATCGGCAAAGACGATATTCGGCGATTTGCCACCAAGCTCCAGATAGACGCGTTTCAGGTTGGAGCGGGCGGAGTAATCCAGCAGCCGGCGTCCGACCGGGCCGGAGCCGGTAAAGGCCAGCACGTCGACATCCATGCTCATGCCGAGCGCTTCGCCCGTCACCGCGCCGCGCCCGGTCACGACGTTGAGCACGCCATCCGGCAGGCCCGCCCGGCTGGCCAGTTCGGCAAGCTTCAGCAAGGTCAGCGACGCGCCTTCCGCCGGCTTCAGCACCACGGAATTGCCCGCCGCAAGCGCCGGCGCGATCTTCCACGCCGCGATCATCATCGGGAAATTCCATGGAACGATCGCCGCCACGACGCCAACCGGTTCGCGGTGCACGAGCCCGAGAATGCCGGGGGCGGTCGGGGCGATCTCGCCATAGAGCTTGTCGATGGCTTCCGCGTAGTAGCGGAAGGTCTGGGCACAGGAGCCGGGCTCGGCCTTGAGCGCCATGGAAATTTCGGTGCCGTTGTCGCGTACCCCGAGCACCGCCAGTTCCAGGGCATGGCTGTCGACGAGGTCGGCCAGCTTCAGCAACACCTTCTTGCGTTCGGCAGGGGCAGCCTTCGACCAGCTGCCCCTTTCGAAGACGCGGCGCGCCGCCGTGACGGCGAGATCGACATCGCTCCGGTCGGCATCGGCAATGCTGGTGATGATCCTGCCGTCGATGGGCGAGATGACGTCCATCCGCGCACCGCTTTCGGCTTCGCGCCATGCCCCGTCGATGAAAAGCGAAGGAGCGGCAATGCTCTGGTCGCGAAGGCGATTGATCTCTTCCTGCATGGTGGTCGTCCTTGTTGGAGGTTGCGCAGGCGCGCAGTGGGCGCGCCTGCTGCCGGTTTCACTCTGCCTGACCGGCGCCCAGCCTGGCGTAGGCCGACGGGTCCGCGGCTTTGAGCCGGAGGGAGAGGAGGAGGCCGATTACCGCAGCAATCAGCACCAGTGCGGGCAGGAACACCGCCAATGCGCCTTCTGCTCCGGCAAGGCCGCCGAAGTTGACCGCGATGAAGTAGACGAGCACCGTCAGGATCACGCCGGAGACCACCGGAAAGATGGTGGTGGAGAAGGGGTTCGATTCAAGCCCCGGATTGCGGCGGAAGAAGACCAGGATGGAGAAGGCGGTCATGGCCATCAGAACGATGATGGCAAGGGTTGCGACATTGGTCAGCCAGGAAAACAGCGCCAGCACCGGATCGAGACCCGCATAGGCGAAGAACGCCACGACGACCATGGCGATGGCCGTCTGGACCAGCGATCCGACATGCGGGCTCTGGAAGACATCATGGGTCACGCCGACGGACGCCGGAAGCAGCTTTTCGCGGCCCGCAACGTAGATGTAGCGGGCAACGCCGTTGTGGAAGGCGAGAACGCCCGCAAACAGGCTGGTGACGAACAGCACCTGCATGAGCGTCACGATCCAGGAGCCGACATAACGTTCCGCGAGCACGAACAGGAAGGTGGTCGGATCGGCAAGGCCCTTCAGACTGTCGCCCAGCTTGTCTGCGCCTTCGCCCATGACCATCAGCCAACTCGTCAGCATGTAGAAAAGGCCGATGATCAGAACGGAGATATAGGTAGCGCGGGGGACCGTGCGGTGCGGTTCGCGCGCTTCCTCGCTGTAGATCGTCGTGGCCTCGAAACCGATGAAGGCGGCAAAGCAGAACAGGATGCCGATAGCCGGGGAGCCGGAGAAGAATGCCGGTGCCGTGAAGGGGCTCGCGGTAAGGCCGCTGTCGCCGCCCTTGAGCAGAATGCCGGCATCGATAACGAGGACGACGGCATATTCCAGCACGACAAGTACGGTCAGCAGTTTCGCCGAAAAATCCACGCGCCGGTAACCGAGCACGCCCACGGCTGCAATGCCGATGAAGGTGTAGACCCACCAGGGTAGTGTCAGGCCAAGGCTGGCCAGAAGCCCGGACGTCGCCGCGCCGAACATGCCAAACACGCCGATCTGCATGGCGTTGTAGGCGAGAATGGCGATGAGGGCCGCAGCACCGCCTAGGGCGCCGCCAAGCCCCTGGGCGGTATAGGCGTAGAAGGCCCCCGCATTGCGAATATGCCGGGCCATGGCGACGTATCCCACTGCAAAGATCAGCAGGATTGCCGTCACCAGCAGAAAGGTTCCGGGGATGCCGGCACCATTGCCCAGCAGCATGGCGAGCGGCACGCCGCCGGCGACCGCCGTGAGCGGTGCTGCAGCCGAGACGACCAGAAAGGTCACCGCTGCCGTGCCGAGTGTGTTCTTTTTAAGCCGGTTCGCACCGGGTGTCGAAGTTTGGATGGCGTCCATGTGTCGAGTTCCCCTCTTCTGTCGCCAGTTGACTTTGGAAATCCCAGTCACCCGTCCAGCTTCTTGTTGATTTTCTTGGACGGTCGCTTATTGGTTCATTATTTGAACCCTAGCTTCAAATATAGACTTGCAAACTGAACGGGCACCTGTCAAGATATTTCGCATGTTAAGTATCTAGCCGCTGCGAAATCAAAAGGGCCTAGAACCATTGCGCCGAACACAGGCGCGGATCGCGCGAGGGAACCGATGAGCACGATTGCGAAGGCAATGCATCTTCTGAACACACTGGCGGACATGCGCACGGAGCCCGGCCTGACCGACATGGCGACGGCGTCGGGCATGGACAAGGCAACGACCCGTCGCATGCTGGTGGAGCTTGCGCGGTTCGGCTTCGTGGAGCAGGACGCTTTCACCCGCCGCTACCGCCTGGGTTCGGCACCGGTGCGGCTCGCCCGCATCCGCGAGCAGCGTTATCCCTTCGCCAGCATCGTTGCGCCCTTTGCCCGCGAACTGGTCGCAACGACCGGTGAGACCGTTCATGTTTCGGAGCCGGCGGGCGATAGGCTAGCGACTGTACATGTCGAGATGAGCGACTATACGCACCGGGTCATCATCGATCCCGGTCAGTTGCTGCCGCTTCATGCCACAGCATCCGGACTTGCTTATCTGTCGACCCTCGGCCCGGCGGAACTGGAGGCAACATTCGCAACGCCGCTGACGGCATTCACTGCTGCCACAGCCACCTCGACCGATCAGCTGCGCGAACGGCTGAATGAAGGGCGGCGGCTCGGCTACTGCATCAGTGAAGGCGGCTACGAAGCGGGTGTGATGAGTGCTGCCGCTGCCATACTCGACGCCAAGGGCAGGGCGCGCGGCACCATCGCGGTTGCCGGACCGGCCATGCGTGTCGATCGCGCGAAACTTGAGGAATTCGGGGCACACGCCGCCGAGATCGCCCGCTCCATCGAGAGGGCATTATGGGGAACCCAGAAGACCGGGCAGGACCGGCACGGGAGAACGGAATGGATGACAGCAGAAAGGTCGAAGACCCGAGCGATATCGCAATCCTGATTGTCGGGACAGGCGATACGAAAAGCGCCGAACTTCTCTTTATTGCGGAGACGGTGCGGCAGGCCGGCGGACGACCGGTGATGATGGACGTGAGCGTCCTGAAGGATCCGCCCTATGTGCCGGATTACTCCCGCTTCGATATTGCGGAGTCCGCCGGTGTCTCGATGGATGACATCATCCATTCGGGCGATGAGAATACGTCCATGGCGCTGATGGCAACGGGCGCGATGGCCCTTGCCGAAAGACTGTATCTGGAAGGCGAGATCCGTGGCACGGTGCTTCTGGGCGGTTCCATGGGGACGGATCTGGCGCTTGACGTGGCCGCCGTTCTGCCGCTCGGCGTGCCGAAACTGTTGATTTCCACCATTGCCCATTCCCATCTTCTGCCCCCGGAGCGCATTTCGCCAGACCTGATGACGATCCTGTGGTCGGGCGGGCTTTACGGCCTCAACGAGATCTGCCGTTGCATTCTCTCCCAGGCGGCAGGCGCCATCGTCGGTGCGGCGAGGCATGGCTGCAAACCACGTAAGGACAAGCCGCTCGTCGGCATGACCTCGCTTGGCAGCAGTTGCCTCAGCTACATGAAGATCCTGAAACCTGCCCTCGAAGCGCGCGGTTATGACGTTGCCGTCTTCCATTCCACCGGCATGGGTGGGCGCGCCTTCGAAGCCATTGCCGCCAAGCGCGGCTTTGCTGCCGTCATGGATTTCTGCATCCAGGAGGTGTCCAATCATCATCACGGCACCGTCGTCACATCCGGGGCGGATCGTCTGGAGAACGCCGGCCTGGCCGGGATTCCGCAGATTGTGGCACCGGGCGCCATCGACATGATCGATCTGCCGGCCTGGCAGGTCATGCCCGCCCATTTCGCCGACCGGCCCTATCACGTTCATAACCGGCTGCTCGGTTCGGTGACCTCCACGGTCGAGAAGCGTCGGGAACTGGCCAGGCTGGTTGCCGAAAAGCTGATGAAGGGAAAGGGGCCTCGCGCCTTTCTGCTGCCGCTGACCGGCGTGCAGGAATGGGACCGCGCGGGCGAGCCGCTCCACGACCCGGACGGTCACATCGCCTTCATCGAGGAAATCAGCACCAGCCTGCCGGATGACATTCATCTGGAACGGGTGGATGCGCATATCAACGCGCCGGAATTTGCCGAACGCGCACTCGCCATATTCGACGCCTGGGTTGCCGAAGGCGTCATTCCGAAAGGCCAGCCATGAACGAGACCCGAGCCCTTATCCTCGATTTCGGAGGTGTGGTGACGCGCACACTCTTCGAGACCCACGACGTGACCGAACGCGCACTTGGCCTTGCACCGGGAACGCTCACCTGGCGCGGCCCCTTCGACCCGGCGAGCGATCCGCTCTGGGTTTCGATGCAAAATCGCGAGATCACCGAGCGCGATTACTGGATGGAGCGCACCCGCGAGGTTGGCCGCCTGGTGGGGGAAGACTGGACGGACATGAAGACCTTCGTGCAGCGGGCGCGGGGAGCGGAGGCCGATCTGGTGCTGCGGCCGCAGGCGCGCGATGCCATCCTTGCCGCGAAGAAGGCGGGGTTGCGTCTCGCCATCCTCTCGAACGAGCTGGACCTGTTCTACGGTGTCGAGTTCCGTCGCCGCTTCCCGCTGATCGATCTCTTCGATGTCATCGTCGATGCGACCTATACCGGCATCCTCAAACCCGATCCGCGCGCCTATGAACTGGTGCTGGCCGAATTGGGCCTGCCCCGTGAGGCCTGCGTGTTCGTGGACGACCAGGCGAAAAATATCGAGGGCGCCGAAGCGGTCGGTCTCCCCCATGTTCATTTTGACGTGACGCAGCCGGCGGACGGCTACGCGCGTGCGCTTTCCATGCTTGGTCTCTGAAAGGATATTTCCCATGCGTGATTCCAATTTCCTGATGGAAAACAACGCCCGCCATCTCTGGCATCCCATGGCGCATCCGGCAGAGATGCGCAAACATCCGCCGCGCATCGTGGCTGCCGCGGATGGCGTGGAAATTGTCGATGTTCATGGCCAGCGCCTGCTGGATGGAGTCGGCGGCCTGTGGAACGTCAATCTCGGCTATTCCTGCGATCCGGTGAAACAGGCGATCCGCGAGCAGCTCGACGATCTGCCCTATTATTCGGCCTTTCGCGGCACCACGACCTCGCCACTGATCGAGCTGTCCTATGAACTGGCGGACTGGTTCAAGGAGGATGGGCTGGTGCGCTCCTTCCTCACCTCGGGCGGATCGGATTCGGTCGAAACGGCGCTGCGGCTTGCCCGCCAGTATCACAAGCTGAACGGCCAGCCGGAACGCACCAAGTTCATTGCCCTGAAGAAGGGCTATCACGGCACCCATTTTGGCGGCGCGTCCGTCAACGGCAATTCCAATTTCCGCCGTGCCTATGAGCCGCTGCTGCCGGGCGTCTACCACCTGCCCGCACCCTTCACCTACCGCAACCCGTTCAACACCACGGACGGCGCCGAGATCGCCAGCGCCATCGCGCGCCAGTTCGAGGAGGAAATCGCCTTCCAGGGTGCCGATACGATTGCGGCGCTCATCATGGAGCCGGTGCTGGGAGCCGGCGGTGTCATCGTGCCGCACGAGACCTTCATGCCGCTGATGCGGGCGGTCTGTGACAGGCATGGCATTCTCCTGATCGCCGACGAAGTCATCACCGCCTTCGGGCGCACCGGTTCCTGGACGGGCTCACGCCTCTGGGGCGTGAAACCTGACCTGATGTGCACCGCAAAGGCCATCACCAACGGCTATTTCCCCTTCGGCGCGGTGATGATCGGGCAGAAGGTGGCGGATGTGTTCGAAAACAGCGACAGCAGCCTCGGTTCCATCGGCCATGGCTATACCTATTCCGGCCATCCGGTCGGTGCCGCTGCCGCCATTGCGACGCTGAAGGAAACGAAGCGGCTGAATGTTGCCGCCAATGCTGCTGTGCGTGGCGAGGAACTGCTGGCCGGTCTTTTCCTGCTCCAGGAGAAGCATGAACTGGTGGGCGACGCGCGCGGCAAGGGCTTGATGTGCGCGCTGGAACTGGTCAGCGACCGCAAGACCAAGGCCGCCGCGTCCAAACAGGTGGTGCAGAAGGTTTATGACACCGCCTATGAGGCGGGTGTCATGGTGCGCACCTCCGGCTCCAACATCATCCTTTCGCCGCCGCTGATCATCACCGCCGAACATGTCGAGCGTATCCTTTCCGCGCTCGATGCAGGGTTATCCGCTGCCGCAGGAGTTTAAACCATGTCGAACAATGCAGCTCTGCTTGCCCGCCGCGAACGGCTTCTCGGCAAGAATGTCTCCACCTTCTACAATGATCCGGTGCATCTGGTGAAAGGCGAAGGCGTCTGGGTCTGGGATGCGGATGGGCGCCGTTATCTCGACAGCTACAACAATGTTCCGCATGTCGGGCATTGCCATCCGCGGGTGGTTGAGGCGATTGCCCGCCAGGCTGCCACGCTCAACACCCATACGCGTTACCTGCATGAGGGCATTCTCGATTATGTCGAGCGGCTGACGGCTACCTTCGATGACAGTCTCGATACTGCGATCCTGACCTGCACGGGTTCGGAGGCCAATGATGTGGCACTGCGCATGGCGCAGGCGGTGACCGGCAAGACCGGGGTGATTGCCACCAATTTCACCTATCACGGCAATACCGCGGCCGTCTCGCAGCTGTCGATCCGCATGCCCCCCGTGGGCGGGTATGGCGGCCATGTGCGGCATGTCCCGGCGCCCGATGGTTATCGTCCTCTGGGCGGCGAGGGCGGCGAGGCTTTCACCCGCGCCTGGACCGAGGCGCTGAACGAGGCCATCGAAGACCTGAAGACATCGCCTTTCGGCTTCTCCGCTCTGATCGTATGCCCCTATTTCGCCAACGAAGGCTTCCCGCAACTGCCACCGGGCTTCCTGGTGTCGGCTGCCGAAGCGGTGCGCAAGGCGGGTGGCCTGCTGATTTGTGATGAAGTGCAGCCAGGCTTCGGGCGCACCGGCACCCATTTCTGGGGCCACCAATATGCAGGCATCACGCCCGATATCGTCACCATGGGCAAGCCGATGGGCAATGGCCACCCGATTGGCGGCGTGGTGGCCAGCACCGACACGCTGAACGCTTTCCGCAAGGCCTTCCGGTATTTCAACACCTTCGGCGGCAATCCCGTCTCCTGTGCGGCCGCAAGCGCCGTGCTGGATGTGCTGGAAGACGAGAAGCTAATGGAAAATGCGCGGGTTGTGGGCGAATATGCCCGTGCGGGGCTGACAAAGCTTGGCGAAAAACACGATCTGATCGGCAATGTGCGGGGTTCCGGCCTGTTTTTCGGGGCAGAACTTGTGCTCGACCGGGCCACAAAGGAACCGGCGGCGGAGATCGCCACCCGCGTCATCAACGCGATGCGCGAGCGTGGCGTGTTGATGGGCAAACTCGGCGTGCAGCAGAACGCCACCAAGATCAGGCCGCCCATGCCCTTCTCCAAGGATAATGCGGACCTGATGCTCTCCGTCCTCGACGACGTGCTGTCCGGTCTCTGACAATGATGAACACGGATGATTTCCTTCGTCACCTGCACGAGCGCGCCGGCCGCGCGCTCGCCCATTGGGGTCTTGAAGGGACGGAGACCCGGCTGATCAAATATCGGGAGAATGCGGTGTTCCGCGTTCGCCTCGCCGATGGGGCCTATGCGGCGCTGCGGCTGCACAGACCCGGCTATCACAGCCGCGATGCGATTCTCTCCGAACTGCTTTTCGTGGCGCATCTGGTCGGGGAGGGTGCTCGCGCGCCTGCCCCGCAGCCAACGCTGTCCGGTACGCTGCTGGCCGAATGCGGTACGGATGGCGCGACGGGTTTTGCCAGCCTCGTCAGCTGGATGGAGGGCGCGCCGCTGGGCGAAAGCGGGTATCCGCTCGCCCATGGTTCAGAGGAGGCGCAGGCGCTGTTTTTCCGCCTGGGCGCAACGCTGGCACGGTTGCATGACAGCGCCGACCGGTTCAAGGGCGGCGACAGTTTCGTACGCCCCGCCTGGGATCGCGGCGGGCTGCTGGGGGAAGCGCCCCTCTGGGGACGGTTCTGGGATTGCGAGGGCCTTTCGCCTGAAAGTCGAAACGGGCTTAGCCGCCTGCGGGCAAGGCTTCTAGAGCATCTGGCGCAAGTCGGGACGGATGGGCTCGATTACGGGTTGATCCATGCCGATGGCGTGCGCGAAAACGTCATGGTCCACGGCGACGAGATCGGGCTGATCGATTTCGACGATTGCGGCTATGGCTACCGTCTGTTCGATCTGGCGACGGCGCTGCTCAAGAACCGGATCGAGCCGCACTATCCGGCGCTGGAAGCGGCTTTGATCGACGGATACCGGTCCTGCCGCAGCCTCTCGGATGCGGCGCTGGCGCTTCTGCCGCTGTTCACGGTCATGCGCAGCCTGACCTATATCGGCTGGGCGGCAGCCCGGCCGGAAATGGCGCACAAGACGCAGAAATATGCCGATGATGCTCTGGAACTGGCAGAGCAGGTCCTGTGAGCGACCATGACTGATGCTCACAGCCATACGTTGACGCCTCTCTTTCTGACGCTATAATGCGTCAGTAAGTGCGGCTCGTGAAAAGGCAGGTGACGTCATGGGACTGGCTCAGTTCGCCGACAATGGCTTGTTTTCGGCCCGCAAGATTGCAGAGACACTGCAAACGACGAGCGAGGACATCGCTCGTGCGGCGGGTCTTGGCAAGGATGCCGTTCAACGCAAGGACCGCATTCAGTCCGATCGGACACAGCGGCGTCTGCGCGAAGTAGCGGAAATCCTCAACAAGGTGGAACCGCGCTTCGGCTCCGCCCTGATGGCTTATGCCTGGTACCGGTCGGAACCGCTTTCTGGCTTTTCCGGCCTGACGGCCATGCAACTGGTGCGCGACGGACGCGCCACGGACGTGCTCGATTACATTGATGCGGTCGACGCGGGTGTCCACGCCTGATTGCGCTGATGTCCTTTGAGGGATTTCTGTATCGGGCGCTGAACCCGGTTTATGCGCGCGAACCTTTGTCGGGCCGCGGAGCCGCGCTCTATGGCGGCCGCTTCAATCCGAAGGGCATGGAGGCGCTTTATACGTCACTGTCGATCATGACCGCCATTCGGGAGGCCAATCAGGTCGGAAGTCTGCAGCCGACCACGCTGGTGTCCTATAGGGCTAAGATCGAGCGCCTGTTCGACAGCCTTGACGAAGAGGCGTTGCACGCATGGGATATGGATACGGCCGCACTTGCCGATCCCGTCTGGCGCGATGCCATGAAGGCGACGGGCGAAGCCAGAACGCAGACCTTTGCACGGCGGCTGTTCGAACAGGGCTACCAGGGTCTGCTGGTGCGCAGCTTTGCCGCTGGCGCGACCGCCGGCAACCTCAATCTCGTGCTCTTTCAGTGGGGGCCGGAGCCGCCGGCACGCCTCACGCTGATCGATGACGAGAACCGTCTTCGTTAGGAGCTTGTGTTCCCCGCATCCATGGTGTCGGCCAGTTCCCCCAGCAGATCCAGCAGAAGATCGATCTTCTCAACGCCAAATTTTCGCTCGAGTGCCTCGTAGATTGCCCGGCTTTCGGGCGTGACCTCGTTGATGACGGCAAGCCCGGCGGGCGCGATGCGCAACAGCACACGCCTGCCATCCGCCTCGTCCTTGTCCTTTTCGATCAGGCCGCGCTCTTCCAGTGTCTTGATCATCCGGGTCAGAGAAGGGGCCAGAATGAAGGCGCGTTCGGCCACTTCGGAGGCGTCCACCATGCCGTTCTCGCCGAGAATGCGGATGACGCGCCATTGCTGTTCCGTCAGGTCGTGGGCGGCGAGCATGGGCCGGAAATGCGCCATCACCGCTTCGCGTGCCCGCAGCAGAGCAATTGGCAACGAGCGGCGGGTATTGCGGGGTAAAAGCGCATCCTGCGCCAACTTCGTACGGGTAGAGTCGGATTGGGTCATACCAGACCTATGACCACAATCCCGGCCATTTGCCAATCCTTTGGCAGCAAGGGACGCCAAGAGGCGGCGGTCGGCCCAGATAAAAACGAGGAGGATGCAATTGGCCATTGCCTTGGTCGCTTATCGACATGTCAGCATCGGTCAATCGAACACACCTTGAGCTGCCACATCTGGCCGAGGAAAGGCTTGATCTCGCAAACTCGGGGAGCCTGCGCAATGCGTCGACGACTTGGGTGTGCCAGCGCACGAAGTGCTGCAAATGACATGAAAGCCTCATCGACCGCAATCGACGGGCAATATTTCCTCCTGACACTCCAGCTTGTCCGAGCACGAAGAATAACGTGGGTTCGGATCTGTCAGGTCCACGCTCGGCTTAGAAATCGCAAGTCTTCGGGCGAGAGTGTGGAATTAGAACCCTTTAATCAAATCAAAGAGACAGTAACATGAACACTACGTCGACAGTCGTTGAGGCTACAGAGCGCGTGCCAACTTCGAATTGGGCACCATCTCCCCCAGAAAAACATGCCCATGTCATCAGCAGCGACGAGGAAGCAATCGCGATTGCTGAAGATTTGCGCGTGACCTTTCTGGCCGACGCGTCCTCAAGGGACAAGCACAGACGCTTGCCGTTCGAAGAGATCGACGTTTTTTCGCAGAGCGGCCTTTGGGGTATTACGATACCCAAAGCATACGGCGGTGCTGGTGTCTCGCAGGTCACCCTTGCCAGGGTTTTCATGTTGCTGGCTTCGGCGGATCCCTCGCTGGCGCAGATGCCGCAGAGCAGCTTCGAAATCATCGACGTCATTCGCCTGACGGGCAGCGAAGAACAGAAGCGGGACCTGTTCGGCAAGGTCCTTGCAGGGCATAGGCTTGGCAATGCCTTTTCGGAATTCAATGGCAAGAATGTCGAAGACATGAAGACCCGACTGGTGCGTGAAGGGGATGATTTCCTTGTCTCGGGAGAGAAGTTCTACTCGACTGGCGCGCTGTTTGCCCACCTGGTGCCGATCGTGGCTCTGGATGAAAGCGGTCATGTCTTTGTTGCGATAGCCGATAGAGCGACAAGCGGACTGACCGTGGTTGATGATTGGTCCAGTTTCGGCCAGCGCACGACCGCCAGCGGCACCGTCCTTCTTGAAAATGTGCGGGTTGCAGCGTCTCGAGTGCTGCCCGCCCACCTTGTCTACGAACACCCCAGCGCCGTCGGTCCGCAAAGTCAGATTATCCATGCGGCGATTGATCTCGGTATTGCGAAGCACGCCATCGAGACCACGATTGAACTGATCAACGCCTATGCTCGCCCCTGGGTCGATAGCGGCCAGGGACGCGCAGCGGATGATCCCTACACCATCGCGGCGATCGGAGACCTGAAAATCCGTTACCATGCTGCCGAACTGATGCTGGAACGGTCAGGCCGGCAACTCGATGCCGCGATTGCCAACGCCAATGAACAGACAATAGGAATGGCCAAAATCGCGGTTGCGGAGGCGAAGGTCTTGTCAACTGAACTTGCCCTTCTTGCATCGAACAAGCTGTTTGAACTCGTCGGAACCCGTTCAACGCTCGGCAAACTCAATCTCGATCGCCTCTGGCGTGACGCGCGGACGCATACGCTCCACGACCCGGTTCGATGGAAATTTCATGCGATCGGCCAATATTACCTGAACGGTCAGGCCCCTCCGATACATTCGTGGATCTGACGACAGCAGACTTCCCCTGGAGACGCAGGCATTTCCAGGGGATTGACCGAAGGGGCCAGTGCCATGCGTGGTCCGGTTGCCGATGTGTTGAGACTGATAGCAATCCGATGTGCCCACCTGCACATGCCGATCGACTGTCCGCCACAAGGTCGACAATTGTATCCACTGCGGAGCACTGCCAATGGCGGGCCCGCAGCCGCAGTCCTGCCGCCTCGTGCACTGCTCGCCCAGCAGCCCGTTCTCATTCAGCCTCCGTGTTCGGATCACGCAGTGCGCTGATCATTGGCCGCAAGCCCTCAAGTGGCTGGCCAAGCTGAAGAAACATCCGAACGGCGCCATGACGGGCCAAGGCGCAGCTACCGTCCCTTTTCCAAGATAAGCGAAACGGTCGCCGCGTTGTGCGGGCGGAGTAATGGACCGTGGCGAGGAGCGCAGGAAAAATTTCGCCCCGCCTGGAATAATCCGCAGTCTGCGATGTCTACCCTTCTGAACTCTTCGAGATTGATCAGGAGATGACAATGACCGCAGTTTTTTGCCGTACGCATGTTCTTGTCACCACATCGCTGCTTGCCATCGTATCGGTGTCGGCCTTTGCGCAGGATGTGTCGTCGCATCACCATCAGGCTCTTTCCGGCATCACGGACCAGACGCCGTTCCTGCAGGAAAACGACGCGGCGATGGTGAAGATGATGAACGACATGGCCGTCAAGCCGACGGGCGATATCAATCGCGATTTCATCGAGATGATGATCCCCCATCATCAGGGAGCGATCGACATGGCCGTAACCTATCTGCGCTACGGCGACAACCAGCATCTGAAGCGGCTTGCGCAGGAGATCATTGTCGAGCAGCAGCAGGAAATCGCCGCCATGCGCATGATCCTCGGCGATCCGCTTCCCGCCTCCAAGGCCGTGCCAACGCAGATCGATCCGTCCGAAGCGAAGACGGCGCAGAACGCTCACCAATAGACTTCAGAGGCGCCCCCGGAGGCGCAGATGATGAAACCGGGCTACTGAAAAGGATAATGACATGAGAACCAAATTGAAGATGCTTGCTCTTCTGGCAAGCTCCGTTCTTGCCCCCGTGGCAGCCTTTGCCGGCCAAGTGCCCGGCCTCGTCTCCACCCCGGATATTCCGATCAGCCACCGCGATCGGATCTATGCTGCGGAGCAGTTTTCGAACACGGTGTCGGTCTCCGATCCAGTCGACAACAAGCTTCTCGGCGTCATCAAGCTTGGCGATCCACAGCCCGGCAATCTGAGCCCGCTCTACAAGGGGCAGGTCCTCGTTCACGGTATGGGCTTCTCGCCCGATCATAAAACCCTCGCTGTCGTATCGATCGGCTCCAATTCGGTGACATTTATCGATACTGCCACCAATGCGGTAAAGAAGACGATCTATATCGGTCGGTCTCCGCATGAAGCGGCTTTTACGCCCGACGGAAAGGAAGTCTGGGTGACGGTTCGCGGCGAAGATTACATTTCCGTCATTGAAACCAAAACCTTCGAAGAAAAGACCCGCATCAAGGTCGCTTCAGGACCAGGAATGCAGATCTTCTCGCCAGATGGCAAATACGGCTACATCTGCTCGTCGTTTAATCCGGATGTCGCCGTCGTGAACGTCGCAGACCATAAGGTCGTTGGTCATGTGAAACAGGCGAGCCCGTTTTGCCCGAACATTGCCGCCTCCGCTGACGGAAAACAGGTCTGGTTTACGCTGAAAGACATCGGCAAGACACAGGTGTTCAATGCCGAGGCGCCCTTCGACCTCATCAAAACGATCGACACAGGCCCACTCACCAATCACGTCAATCTCGTTGTCAACAAGAACGGCAGCTTTGCTTACGTGACGATTGGCGGGCTGAATGAAGTGAAGGTGTTTCGTACCGACACCTTCGAGCAGGTCGAGACGATTGAGGTGGGCAACCTGCCACACGGTATCTGGCCGTCCGGCGACGGCACGCGGATTTATGTCGGGCTCGAGAACGCCGACCAGCTTGCCGTCATCGATACCCTATCCAACAAGGTCATCGCCCATATTCCTGTCGGCCAAGCGCCACAGGCCTTGGTCTATGTTCCGAACGCGGTGCCCGAAGGCGACGGCATACAAAACCTCGTGCCGCTGAGTGGCGCTAGCGACGCCGCTCATCTGAAGCTGGCGGCCAAAGGCGATAAAAACAAAAAGCAGTCCACGAGCGTCGCGCTTTTCAATCAGGGGCTGACCCAGGTTCTGCAGGCTGCTGTCGCAGGCCTCGATCCGAAGCGACCTTACGTTCTTGCACTTTCCGAGCAACCGGATGGCAGTGGCGACCTTCAGGGTCTGGCGGCGTTCATGACCAACCCCGCCGGATCGGCTATCGTGAACGCCGTCGGTCCGATCCGGCAAGTCGTCGAAGCCAAGCATGTGGATGAGAAGCGTTACCTCGTCGTCGCCACCTCGGTCGGCGGCAAGCCCGGCGAAATCGTGCAGGTTCAGGCAGACTGAACGAAAGCGGCCCACTCCAACCCCGGGGTGGGCCAGCCAACCGGAAACAGATTGTGATGGATGATCTTCTTTTCCAGATCGAACCGATCATACCGGCCTTGCGACGTTATGCACGAGGTCTCATGCGCGATGCATCTGCAGCCGACGACCTCGTGCAGGATTGTCTCGAACGAGTCATCTCACACTGGCACCGGCGTCGAAATAGTGACGCTCGTACTTGGGCGTTTGCAATTTTGCATAATCTTGCGATCAACCGGATGCGGCAGACAGCCAGGCGTGGGCAACATGTCACCTTTGATGAGGTCGAAGAACGTTTAATGTCGCATGCGCCGACTCAGGAGGACGGTCTGACAAGAGCGGACATCGCGTCGGCAATTGAGCAACTTCCGGAAGAGCAACGCAGTGTGCTGCTCCTAGTATCTGTCGAAGACTTCAGCTACTCCGAAGTAGCCGATATCCTTACGATCCCTGTCGGGACGGTCATGTCGCGACTGTCGCGCGCGCGTGAGCGCCTGAAGCAGATACTGGAAAACCCCTCGAGGGGCGCTCGCCCGGTTTCGCATCTGCGGAGAGTAAAATGACGGATAGGCCAATCACTGAAGACGACCTGCATGCTTATGTCGACGGTCGTCTTGATTTTTCGCGGAGTGAAGAGGTCTCCGCTTATCTGGAAAAACATCCGGAGGTTGCGAGCCGGTTTGCCTCCTATAGCAAACAACGCGCAATCTTGCGCCGCGAACTTGATCCCATCGCTGACGAACCAATTCCGACAAGGCTCAACCTTAGTCATATGATTGCCACGAAGCGGCAGAGCCGGATTTCCAACTGGCGCCTCGCCGCAGCGGCTGTTGGCTGCCTTTTCGTTGGTGGATCAGGCGGTTGGTCTTTGCATGAATTAACCAGCCCTCCGACGGAGGGAGTTGTCGCCCTTGCTCGCGAAGCCACAGACAGTTTCGAGACTTACGCGGCAGACCGGGCACGACCAGTGGAACTGCGAGCCGACAATATGGTCGAACTCGTCGATTGGGCCACCGAACGAATGAGGCGCAAGCCTGTCTTGCCGGATTTGTCGAAGGCTGGCTATCGGATGATGGGTGGTCGTGTCGTTTCTACGCCCCACGGCGCCGCTCTGATGCTGATGTACGACAATGATAAAGGCACACGGCTCGTGATGCTGACGAGACCCATGATCGTGGATCAAACACGGACCATGACCCCACACGCGCAGGGAACAGTTGGCGGCTGGGCTTGGGCGGTCGACGGTATGGGATACAGTCTTGTCGGTTCGCTGCCGTCTGAAACGCTACATGTGCTGGCTGATGACATTCGCCGGCAGGTACAAGACGAGGCGTGATCAGCAGCGGGCGCGTTCACAATCGATCAAGCGTCAACCTCAGCAGACGAACGGTCTCTACGTCAAGTGGAGCGATCGCGCGTGCGCCGGCATCATCGAATTGGAAAACTCTTTCAGGTCGGGTGGGCAATGCGGCGTTTCAGCAACGTGCATTCGAATCCGCCTGACAACTCGCGACATCCCAGCCGGCGGGCCAAGCCGGTCTATCGATAGGAGACGTGATTGTGATCAAGAAAACGGTGTCAGCGCTTGCCGCCCTGATGATTGGAACGGGAACGGCGTTCGCGCATGTATCCCTTCAGGTCAAGGAAGCCCCGGTCGGCACGACCTACAAGGCCGTGTTCCAGGTGCCACATGGCTGCGAGGGAAAACCGACAACCGTCGTCCGGGTTCAAATTCCTGATGGCGTCATTGCCGTCAAGCCTCAGCCGAAGGCCGGCTGGGCACTCGAAAAGGTCAAGGGAGCCTATGCAAAGTCCTACGACTATTACGGAACGCCGACAGGCGAAGGCGTCAAACAAGTCATCTGGAGCGGAGGAAATCTCGGTGACGACGAATATGACGAATTTGCACTTCGAGTTTATCTGACGACAGATCTGAAGGCTGGCGAAATCCTCCATTTCCCGGTTGTCCAGGAGTGCGCGGATGGCCTGGCTGAGCGATGGATTGATGTTCCCGCGTCGGGCCAGTCGGAAGACGATCTGGAGTTCCCGGCGCCTGGCGTGACGTTGCTGCAAAAGATTGGCGGACATTGAATGAGGCCGGCTGACGGGCGCTCTCCAACCGCATAGACGGAAGATGCACATGAATAGATCGAACCTCGGGCGGCGTTTCAGTGCCTGTTGTCGGAACGCACTGCTGGCATTTTGTGCCTGGGTTTGTCTGTCAACAGCGGTGATGGCACATGCTTCGCTGACAGGTGCCATGCCGCAGGACGGAACGGTTCTGCAAACTGTGCCGGAGAAGTTTTCGCTATCTTTCAGCGAGCCCGTGTCACCCCTTGTCCTTTCGTTGGTGAAACCTGACGGCAGTTCCGTTGCGCTTCCAGATTTTGCTCTTCGGGACAGGACGCTCGCAATCGCACCTCCGGCCGACCTCGGGTCCGGCACATATGTTCTGTCCTGGCGCGTGATTTCAGAAGACGGTCACCCGGTGTCCGGCTCGATCATATTTTCGATTGGCGCGCCCAGCAGTGCGCCGCCGGATGTGGCAGACGTTGTCGATCTGAAGGTTCGTGGCGCGCTTTGGTTGGCGAAGCTCGGGCTTTATGCGGGCTTCTTTTTCGGGGTTGGCGGCATTTTCGCTCTGAACGTCTTTATGCGCGACAGATCCGTGGCACGCGCGTTTGTCGGCCTCATGATCGTTCTCGGGCTGGTCAGTGTCGTGACCTCGGTTGTTTTTCAGGGTCTTGATGCTCTTGCGGCCCCGTTTGCGCGATTTGCCGACCCACAAGTCTGGAAAGCAGGGCTCGGGACGAGTTTCGGCAGCACGGTGTTGGTAATGGCAGGCGCGCTCGTCTTGTCGGGTCTCGCGCTCTTCTCCCCCAACGCGCGACTTTCACGCTTGGATTCCGTAATGGCGCTGCTAAGCGGATCTCTATCATTTGCCCTCAGCGGCCACGCCAGTACGGCCGAGCCTCAATGGCTGATGCGGCCATCGGTGTTTCTGCACGCAGCGTCAATCGCGATCTGGACCGGCGCGCTGGTGCCGTTGGGACTAGCATTTCGCAACAATGCGACGACGGCAGGCCCAGCGCTCATCCGGTTTTCGCGCTTCATTCCTCTTGCCGTGTTGGCTATGGTCGCGGCGGGCACGATTCTCGCGGTCGTTCAAGTGAGACATCCATCGGCGCTTCTGCAGACCGCTTACGCAAACCTTCTTGTCTTCAAACTTGTTCTTGTCGCAATCCTGCTCCTGCTTGCAGCGATCAATCGCTGGCGTTTGACCCAACGAGCCGCGACCGGTCATCAAGATGACGCCCGGCACTTGGTCAGAACGATCGCGGCAGAAACACTTCTCGTGCTTTTGGTCCTGGGAATTGCCGCAGCTTGGCGGTTTACCCCGCCGCCAAGGGCGCTTGCCGTCGCCGCCGAGCAACCGGCCTCCGCCCATATCCATTCCGCCAAGGTGATGGCGGAGGTGACCGTAAAGCCCGGTCGTGCAGGCCCTGTCACCGCATCAGCCGTGATCATGAGAGACGATTTTGGTCCGCATTCTGCGAAGGAAGTCATCTTTGTCTTTTCGCAGCCGACCGCCGGCATAGAGCCGATCCGGCGAAAGGCCCTCACCTCTGGTGATGGAACATGGCGCGTGAGCGATCTGGTTCTACCGGTCTCCGGGCAATGGACGGTGAGACTTGATATCCTAATCAACGATTTCGAACTGACCAGGATTGACGGTACCGTGGATCTGAAGCCGTAGTGGCACCCAATGGCCTTTCCCTGCCTCAAGGCGGAGATCACGCCGCTTCTCGTTTTGCACTGTATCGGCACGTCGACCGCGGCGAGCGCTTCGACCAAAAATCGTTCTCACGCGTCATCGCTCCGACTTTGGCATGCAGCGTTTTGACATCCATACCGGGCGCCGACACGCCCGCGCCAACGCCGCTTGGTGGGGAGGCTCGGATTCCAAAAGCTCCGGTCGCTGAGCGATAGCGGGGATTGCTGCATTTGAAATTGAACGCCTTCCATTTGGAAATGTGGATGAAACTGGCTCATTTCACACATCAGCCGTCGATCGCATCTTGAGTGGGCGCGACGGAACTGTCGGTCTTCGGAAATCCTGCGTTCAAGCTTGGGGCCCGCGCGCGGGTGGGTCGAGCTGCTGGATGTCGAGACGATCTGGTCCTGCCGCACAAGCCCGTCCCAAGAAGTCGACCGAGCAACTGTTATGAAGTCGAGGTCAAAAATGTACAAATCCCTGCAGCTGATCGTAGTGGGCGCTGTTGTTCTCAGTTCTACGTCGGTGGTGGCAAGTGAACGTGTTGTCCATGTGTACAATTGGTCGGACTATATAGATCCGTCAATTTTAGAAGACTTCACCAAAGAGACCGGCATAAAGGTCGTATATGATGTCTTCGACAGCAACGAGCTCCTGGAAGCAAAACTCCTCGCCGGTGATTCCGGTTACGACGTGGTCGTGCCCACTGGTCCGTTTCTCGCAAGGCAAATCAATGCGGGCGTCTTCCAAAAACTCGACAAAACGAAGTTGACGAATATCGGAAATCTATGGCCGGATATCATGAACAGGCTGGCCGTTTATGATCCAGGAAACCAGTATGCCATAAATTATATGTGGGGTACGACGAGTATCGGGTATAACGTCGATAAAGTAAAAGCCGCTCTCGGCGACGTTCCGGTCGACAGTTGGAATATTATCTTTGATCCCGAAAATGCAAAAAAGTTGAGCGGATGCGGGATTAATATTCTGGATGCGCCCGACGAGACCATGGCTATCGCTATGGCTTATCTGGGGAAAAACCCCAACAGCAAAGCAACGCCTGACCTCCAAGCCGGCGCTGAGGTCTTCAGAAAAATCCGCCCAGCAGTGCGATCGTTTAACTCGTCGGCCTATATCAACGAGCTGGCGACCGGCGACATTTGCATCACGATCGGCTTTTCGGGCGACGTGCTGCAGGCAAAGGCGCGCGCCGAAGAGGCCAAGAATGGCGTGAAAGTGGAATACGCTATCCCCAAAGAGGGAACGTATATGTGGTTCGACAATCTCGCAATTCCTGCAGACGCAAAGCACGTCGATGAGGCGCACGCATTTATCAATTACCTGATGAAGGCGGAAGTCATCGCAAAAGCCTCGAATTACGTCAGGTATGCCAACGGAAATCTCGCGTCGCAAGCATTCATGGACAAAGATGTTCGTAACGATGCGTCTGTTTACCCGACCGACGCTGTGCTCGGCAAACTCTTCACGATCTCACCGTATGACCAAAAACAACAACGGGTTCTGAGCAGGCTTTGGACGGAAATTAAGGCAAAAAGCTAGGCCCTGTTGGCAAAGTGGACTCGCAGATCAGCGAAGGCCTGATTCAGGACTGCCTTTTAGGAGGCAGTTTTGGCCCGTGGCGATCTCCACACAAGGTAAAACAGCCCCCCAGTTGACTGCCAAGCGGTACGTCTCGAATTCAGCGAACACGCCGAGCATATCGCGGAAAGCTTTGCCGACCGCCGCGCTGGTGTCGATCGGCTGTTCTGTCACCCACAGCGTTACACCCTTCTGTTTTGGAAGTCGTACGATGTCCAGCAGCGCCGGAATCCGCAGTACACGGTCACTCCCGCCACAGAACCCGGACGGCGAGCGTTGCTGCCGAGGTTCGTTTTTCCACCGCCAGCTTGTTGAAGATCTGCTCCATATGCTTGTTCACGGTGCGCGGTGACATGTCGAGGATGTCGGCGATCTCCTTGTTGGATTTGCCATGCGCCACCCAAAGCAGGACCTCCGCTTCTCGGAACGTCAGCCCGAACGCGCGGGCCAGTTGTTCCTCGTCGGCCCCCCGCTGGCGATCGATCAGGCGCAGCAGGATCTGGTCCTCATTCGCTTCCGAAAGCTGGCGGAATTCGACCTCGAAACCGTATCGCGCATAAGCAAAGGCTCGCTGCTGTGTACTGGTCCGCAAATCGGCGCTGCCAGCGCCAAGCCAGGTGAGAACTTCGATCGGCAGATAGCTGTCGGCGTCGGGCCGGATGCCGACCTTGGCCATGAGATCCGAGGCCTGCGGCGTCGCCCAATTGATCCGGCCGTTCGCATCGCAGGCGACGATCCAGCGACCGGTCGAATCCAGCGCCTGTCTTGCCGAGCGCGCCCGTCTGGCATTGCTGAGGTGGACTCGCATGCGGGCGTATAACTGGTCGAGCAGGATCGGTTTGCTGACGAAGTCGACGCCGCCCGCAGCCAACGCCTTCACCACATGCTCATTTTCGTTGAACCCCGTCATGAAAATGATCGGCAGATCCTCAAAGCCGCGCGCCGCCTTGAGGATGCGGCATGTCTCGAAGCCATCCAGGCCGGGCATGATGGCATCCATCAGCACGATGTCCGGCGCTTCGGCGCTCGCCATACTGATTGCGGTTCGGCCACTGCTCGATACGTCGACCTGAAGCCCTTCCAGGCTCAGCGCGTCCGAGAGCATGGTCAGCGCTTCGTGCGAATCGTCGACGATCAGGACTCGACTTCCGCTGAACGTATCAGACATGGTCCTTGGCATCCTCAATGAGGGCTACGAGTTCGCGCAGCCTGTAATTGGTGGCGAGTTGACGAAGATACTTGCAGAATCTCTCCGCGTGCGGAGACGAAATTTCGATGTCGTTCAGCATGGCGTCAATCGAGCGAACGAAACCGATTTCCGCAAGCGTCTTCAATTGCCGCAGTTGCTGTGGGTCGGGCCGTTCCGATGGCTTGAAGACTGGTGGCGGTCTTGTCTCACCGACCGTTCCGTCATCCAGGATCCACGTCAGCGGAATGAGGGCTGCAAGCCTCTCGAACAGTTCGTCAAAACCAAAGGGCTTGATCAGGTAGGAATCGAACAGTCCAGCATAGTCGGGTTTTGTCCGGTCATGGCCGGCATCGGCCGACAGGATCAGGATGGGAAGCTCGCGACCGTGGCGCTGACGGATGCGTCGGGCAACCTCCCAGCCGGACATTTTGGGCATGCCGAGATCGAGGATGACGATGTCCGGCCGATGCAGCGCGAGGCTCGACAGGCAGGCAGGTCCATCATTGACCGCAATGACGGCGAAACCTAGAGGCGTCAGAACCTCCTCCATCAGATGGCGCTGTGTGGGGTCGTCGTCGGCAATCAGGATGGTTCGCCGCAATCCTTCATACCCGGCAATGGCAAGCGCAGGGCCGGCCTTGTCCTCCGGCCGTACCGCTTCGGATAACATGAGCCGGACCATGATGTTCGTACCCTGCCCATAACGGCTGTCCAGCGTCAGATCGCCGCCCATGATATCGACGAGCAGCTTGGTGATCGTCAGGCCGAGGCCTGTTCCAGGCGGTTGCACCTCGCCTGCCGGTTGCTCCGCGCGCTCGAAGGGCAGGAAGATCCGTTCAACATCAGTGTCCCGAATGCCGATCCCGGTATCCTCGACCTTGAAGGTGGCGACCTGATTGCGGTAGCTCACGGAAAAGCAGACCCTGCCGCGTGTGGTGAACTTGATGGCGTTCGAAAGCAGGTTGATCAGGACCTGCCGCAGGCGCTTTTCGTCCGTATAGACATAGTCCGGCAAGGGCGCTGCTGCATGGAATTCAAAATCCACCCCCTTCGCTTTTGCCTGCAGGCTGAACATGTCGACGATCTGATCGAGAAATGGCCCGAGTGCGATCTTGTGACGGTAGATCTCCAGTTTCCCGGCCTCGATCTTCGAGATGTCCAGCAGACCTTCGATCATGTCGGCAAGATGCTCGCCGCTGCGCTTGATGGTGCGGGCCGCATTGTGCACCACGTTGGGTGTTCCCTGAACCCGTTCCAGCACCTGCGCATAACCGAGAATGGCCGTCAGCGGTGTGCGCAACTCGTGGCTGAGGCCGACAACATATTTGCTCTTGGCAAGATTTGCCGATTCCGCGACCTCCTTGGCCTTCTGCAACTGCCGGTCCGTTTCTTCGTGGGCCTTGATTTCGTCCAGCAGCAGACGGGTATGGCGGCGTGCCTCTTCTTCAGCGAGATCGCGACTTTCCTGCGCCAGAACAAACAGCCAGGTGACGATGCCGGCGAGAATGAAGAGGATGACGTAGAGTTTCCAAAACTCGAAACTGAGCATGGTGGCGATCGCTGGATGTTCGATCGTCGACTGAAAGTGGATCAGCCAGAATACGCCGCCCATGGCCACGTTGACGACGGCAAACAGCGCCAGATAACGCAGCACGCTGCCGGGCACGGCCTCTACCAGACGAACGGGCAGAAGACGTTCTGCCAACACCCTTGTCTGCTGTCCTACCCGAGCATTCGTCTTGCATATGTCATGGCAGCGCGCATCCAACGAACAGCAGAGCGAGCAGATCGCACCGGAATAGGCGGGGCAATAGGCCATGTCCTCGCGGTTGAACCGAAGCTCACAGATCGAGCAGCCGGCGTGACCATGGTCGTCACCAGCGACCTGGCTTGTCCTGGCGATATAGTAGCGCCCAGCGGTCATCCAGGCGATCAGTGGCACCAGAAGAAAGGGCGCGACGAGCGCAACATAAATGTAGATCTTGTTCAGTGTCGCGCCCAGCAGACCCGAATAGGCGGCGAAGGCGGCCAGCATCGCCACCGCCATCGCGCCCACCCCGACCGGATTGATGTCGTAGAGATGGGCTCGTTTGAATTCGATGAGCTTCGGGGACAGTCCGAGTGGCTTGGCAATCATCAGATCGGCGGCGATCGACGCCGTCCAAGCGACGGCGACAATGGAATACAGCCCCAGGACCGTCTCCAGGGCCTTGTAGATCCCGAACTCCATCAGGAGCAGACCGATCATGACATTGAAGACCAGCCAGACGACACGGCCGGGATGGCTGTGCGTCAGCCGCGAAAAGAAATTGGACCAGGCGATCGAGCCCGCATAAGAGTTGGTGACGTTGATCTTCACCTGGCAGATGACCACAAAGATGCCGGTAACACCGAGTGCCAGTTCTGGCGATTGCATCATCTGTTGGAAGACTGTCAGGTACATCTGGGTCGGATCGGAGGCTTCGGCGAAGGGCACACCGTTGCGAAAGGCATAATAGGCCAGGAAAGACCCGGCAAAGATCTTGATGGCGCCGATGACGACCCAGCCGGGACCGGAACACAGCAGCGCGACCCACCACTGCAGGCGATTGGCCTCGGTCTTTTTTGGCAGGAACCGTAGATAATCGACCTGCTCACCGATCTGCGCCGCGAGTGAGAAGACAACGGCCGAGCAAAGACCAAAGAGGTTGATGTCGAAGTGGTGGTCAACATGGCCGAACAGGCCGGTATATCCCGTCCAACTCCTGACCGGTTCCAGGCCCTGTGCCGCGATAAAGACGAAGGGCGCCAGTTGAAGAACGACCCAGAAGGGTTGTGTCCAAGCCTGGAAGCGGCTGATGAAGGTCACTCCGTGGGTGACGAGAGGAATGATTGCGACGGCGCTGATGATGTAGCCGATCGTCAGGGGCAGACCTGTCACAAGTTCCAATGCCCGCGCGACGATGGCCGCTTCGATTGCGAAGAACAGGAAGGTGAAGCAGGCGTAGACCAGCGAGGTGATGGTTGATCCGAGATAGCCAAAACCGGCACCGCGCGTCAGAAGATCAATGTCCACGCCGTAACGGGCTGCATTGTAGACGATGGGTATGCCGATCAGGAGCATGATGGAGCAGGCCGCTATGACCGCGGCAGCGGCATTGGTGAAGCCGTAATTCATCGTGATGGCGCCGCCGATCGCTTCCAGCGCCAGGAAGGAGATCGCTCCGATCGCGGTGTTTGCGATGCGCCCGGCCGAAAAGCGACGAACCTCATGCGCGGTGAAACGCAGCGCATAGTCTTCGAGCGTCTGGTTTGCCACCCAACGATTGTAGGTGCGCCGGATGCGCGGTATGCGTTCAGCCTGCCCCAATGCCATCTCCTTTGGTTGCGCGCTGCAGCATCCACCGCGCACATCCTGACCTGCGAGAGGCAAACGCCATACCAGCCGGATTGCCAGCAACTTCATCAGGGGATGGATTTCTTGTCCTCGGTCAATTTGCCCCTGTTGTGTAAGTTGCTGAATTAAATCAATTTCTCCGTCCGTCCCTCTCTCATGTTCAGGATAGTACGGGACGAATAGCGGAGGGGCCATACGTCAAACGCTCCATTGTTGCGATGCATCATTTCCGGCGAGCTAAGCACCAGTTGGCCACCAACACAGCCAGCCAAGCCCAGAGCTCCAACCGTGAAGAGGCAGCGCCATGTCCTTTGATACCAGGCTACCTTCCATACCATTGAGTCGTCGGACCCTCCTTGCGGGTGCGGCATCGATTGCCATGCTGAGCGCGACCGGCGCGGCTCTGGCCCAGACGCCTGCGACGGCCACCGTCAACACCACAGGGCTTGCCGTCAGCGATACGACAGTCAAGATCGGCATTCTGCATTCGGTAACCGGCACCATGGCCATCTCCGAGACGGGATCGGTTCAGGCAGAAAAACTCGCCATCGAGCAGATCAATGCGAGCGGGGGCATCCTCGGTCGCAAGATCGAAGTCATCCAGGAAGATGGAGGTTCCGACTGGCCGACCTTTGCGGAAAAGGCGAAGAAGCTGCTGGTGGAAGACAGGGTGGCTGCCGTCTTCGGCTGCTGGACCTCGGCGTCACGCAAGGCAGTGCTGCCGGTCTTCGAGCAGTATAACGGCATGCTCTATTATCCGACCTTCTACGAAGGTTTGGAGGAGTCGCCGAACGTCATCTATACCGGTCAGGAAGCGACGCAGCAGATCATCGCCGGCATCGACTGGGTCGTGAAAGAAAAGGGCGCCAAGAGCTTCTATCTGCTCGGTTCAGATTATATCTGGCCGCGCACCTCCAACAAGATCGCCCGCAAGCATATCGAGAAGCTCGGGCTCGAGGTCGTCGGCGAGGAATATTATCCGCTCGGCCACACCCAGTTCAATTCGGTGATCAACAAGATCAAGCTGAAGAAACCCGACGTCATCTATGCCATCGTCGTCGGCGGTTCGAACGTCGCCTTCTATAAGCAGTTGAAGGCCGCCGGCATCGACATGACGAAGGAAAAGCCGCTCCTCCTGACAATCTCCGTCACGGAAGACGAAGTTCTGGGTATCGGCGGAGAGAACATGGTGGGGGCTTACGCCGCCATGAAATACTTCCAGAGCCTGAAGAACGACAACAACACTGCTTTCGTTTCCGCCTTCAAAAAGATGTGGGGCGACAAGATCGTCATCGGCGACGTGACCCAGGCCGCCTATCTCGGTCCGTGGTTGTGGAAGGCCGCGGTTGAAAAGGCTGGGTCGTTCGACATCGACAAGGTCAGAAAGGCGTCGCCCGGCATTGAGCTGACCACGGCACCGGAAGGTTACGTCAAGATCCACGAGAACCATCACTTGTGGTCCAAGACGCGCATCGGTCATGCCCGTGCCGATGGCCAGTATGATGTCGTCTACGAGACGAAGGATTTCATGGAGCCGGATCCGTTCCCGGAAGGTTACCAATAAGGGGTTCCCCGCCTGTGGGCCGGTCAGCCTTAACAGCATTCGGCCGGCCCATTTTTCCGATCAATCCCTCCGGAACAGCATGAGGCGCCGCCATGATCGGTGACTACAGTTACAGCGAATTCTTCTCCATCCTGGCCATGCAGGGTTTTGCCGGCCTCATTCTCTTTTCTGTCTTCGTGCTGATGGCGCTTGGCCTTGCCATCATCTTCGGCCAGATGGGCGTGATCAACATGGCGCATGGGGAGTTCATGATCCTCGGCGCCTATGTGACCTATCTGTGCTCCGTCGTCGTGACGGACTACGTGCCCTTCCTGTTTCCGGTCTATTTCTTCGTGGCCATGGCTTTGGCCTTTGCGGCGTCCTTTGGCCTTGGCGTGCTGGTGGAATGGGCATTGATCCGCCACCTCTACCGACGACCGCTCGATACACTGCTCGCCACCTGGGGCCTGTCGCTGGCCTTGCAGCAGCTCTACCGTTCGGTGTTCGGGGCCCGCGAGGTCGGCGTCACGCTTCCCGACTGGATGATGGGTTCGATTTCGCTCGGCGATGCCATCGAAATTCCGATCAACGGCCTCTTCGTCATGGGCCTGACCATGATCATCGCCGCCGCTGTCTATTTCATCATGTTTCGCTCGTCCTGGGGCAAACGGGTGCGTGCTGTCGTGCAGAACCGCGTCATGGCGGGTGCCGTCGGCATCAATACAAAGCAGGTCGATCGCATGACCTTCGGGCTCGGTTGCGGGATCGCCGGGATTGCAGGCTCCGCCTTCACTATGATCGGATCGACGGGTCCGACGGCCGGCCAGCTCTACATCGTCGATACCTTCCTGGTGGTCGTCTTTGGCGGCGCCGGCAGCCTGATCGGAACGATTGCCTCGGCCTTCACCATTTCCCAGGCCCAGTCCACGCTGGAATTCTTCCTGAGCGGGTCAATGGCCAAGGTGCTCACCCTGCTCACCGTCGTTGGCATCCTGATGCTGCGCCCGCAAGGCCTCTTCTCCCTCAACATCCGCCGCTAAGGAGTTCGTCCATGCCCACTGTCGGCTTTCTGTTTTCCAAGAAGGAATGGCTGTATCTCGCCATTCTTGCCGCCCTCTTGCTGATCGTGTTGCCGGCAAGTGTCGACATCTTCCGGCTGAACCTGATCGGCAAATATCTCACTTACGCTTTTGTTGCGCTCGGACTCGTTCTTCTGTGGGGCAATGGGGGCATCCTGAGCCTGGGGCAGGGCATTTTCTTCGGCCTCGGCGGCTACTGCATGGCGATGTTCCTGAAGCTGGAGGCTTCGACGCCCGAGGCGACGAAGATCCAGTCGACCCCCGGCATTCCAGACTTCATGGACTGGAATCAGGTGACGGCGCTTCCCTTCTGGTGGCAGCCGTTCCACTCCTTCACCTTCACCCTGCTGGCCATCATTCTTGTGCCGTCGGTGTTTGCCTTCATCATCGGTGCGGCCATGTTCAAGCGGCGTGTGGGTGGCGTCTACTTTGCCATCATCACTCAGGCGGTCGCGGCCATTCTGACCATCCTGATCATCGGTCAGCAGGGTTATACCGGCGGCGTCAACGGCATCACCGACCTGCGGACCCTGCTCGGCTGGGACATTCGCACGGATTCGGCAAAGCTCATTCTCTACTTCATCAATGCCGGTCTCCTGATCGGCGTGCTGCTGCTGGCGCAGGCGGTGCGCATGTCGAAATTCGGTCGCCTGCTGATTGCCATGCGGGACCGCGAGGATCGCGTCCGCTTCTCCGGTTATGATGTGTCGAACTTCAAGATCTTCATCTTCTGCCTGGCCGCGGCCATCTCCGCGATCGGCGGTGCCATGTTCACGCTCCAGGTCGGTTTCATGTCGCCATCCTTCGTCGGCATCGTGCCTTCGATCGAGATGGTGATCTTCGCCGCTGTGGGCGGACGCCTGTCGCTGTTCGGCGCCATCTACGGTGCATTGCTGGTCAACGCCGCCAAGACCACCTTTTCCGAAAGTTTTCCGGAACTGTGGCTGTTTGCCATGGGCGGTCTGTTCATCGCGGTGGTCATGGCCTTTCCCTTCGGCCTTGCCGGCGTGGTCAAGGATTATGTCGAACCCTTCGTGGCGCGCCGTCTGCCGGTCCTCCTTGGCCGTGGTCGTGCTCCGCAACCGCAAGCGGCACAGTGAGGGAGGCAACCATGCAACCGATCGGACAAACACCGAAGGAATTCATTCTCAGCATCGACGCGCTCACCGTCTCGTTCGACGGGTTCAAGGCGGTCAACGACCTGTCGCTTTATGTCGACGAAAACGAGATCCGCGTGATCATCGGCCCGAACGGTGCGGGCAAGACCACCGTGCTCGACCTCATCTGCGGGCGCACCAAGGCAACGTCCGGCTCGATCAAGTTCGAGGGGCGGGAACTGACGAAGATGCGCGAGCATGAGATCGTGCATGCGGGTGTCGGCCGCAAGTTCCAGAACCCGTCCATCTACGAAGACCTGACCGTCTTCGAGAACCTGGAACTCTCTTTCCCACGCGGACGCTCCGTCTTCGGTGCGCTTGCTTTCCGCCGTGATCAGGAGGTGATCGATCGGGTGGAGGAGGTCGCCGAGATGATCTTTCTCAAGGATCAGCTCCGAACCGATGCTGCCATTCTCTCTCATGGCCAGAAGCAGTGGCTGGAGATCGGCATGCTGCTCATTCAAAAGCCGCGCCTCCTCATGCTCGATGAACCGGTGGCCGGCATGAGCGTCGCCGAGCGGGTCAAGACCGCGGACCTGCTCAACACGATCACGAAAAACCAGTCGGTCATCGTCATCGAGCACGACATGAAGTTCGTCGAAGACATCGCCCATCGGGTCACGGTGCTGCACCAGGGCAAGGTGTTGTCCGAAGGCACTATGGACCGCGTCAAGCACGACCCCAAGGTCGTGGAAGTCTATCTCGGCCATTAGGAGGCACCCATGCTTGCAGTCGAGAACCTGAAAGTCAGCTACGGCCAGAGCGAGGTCATCCATGGCCTGTCCTTTGCGGTCAAGCCAGCCGAAATCGTCGCCATCATGGGGCGCAACGGCATGGGCAAGACGACGCTCATGAAATCCCTCATGGGCATCGTGCCTTCCTCGTCCGGGGTAATCCGCATCGGGGACACGCCGGTACAGACGCTGGAAAGCTTCGAGCGGGTGGAGCGAGGGCTCGCCTATGTGCCGCAGGGCCGGATGATCTTCTCCACGATGACCGTCAAGGAAAACATCGAAACCGGTCTCACAGTCACCGGTGAAACCGAAGTCCCGCCGCAGATCTACGAGCTGTTTCCGGTGCTTCTCGACATGAAGGGACGGCGGGGCGGCAACCTCTCCGGTGGGCAGCAGCAGCAGTTGGCGATCGCACGGGCGCTCGCATCGCGCCCCAAGGTGCTTCTGCTCGATGAGCCGACGGAAGGCATCCAGCCCTCGATCATCAAGGAAATGGCCCGTACGCTTCGCCGCATCCGCGATGACATCGGCCTCTCGATTGTCGTTTCCGAACAGGTGCTGAGCTTCGCGCTCGACATGGCCGACCGCGTTCTCGTCATCGAGCGCGGCGAGATCGCCCACGAGGCTACGCGCGCAGGGATCGACGAGGCGAAGGTCGCAAGTTTCCTGTCCGTCTGACACCCGCAAAACCCAATATCCCGCTTCACCTGGAAGGAGAGCTGACATGCCCGAAACCTTGATCAAGGTCGACCTCAGCGAGTCGCCCTATACCAACGAGAAGATCCACAATCGCTGGCATCCGGATATTCCCATGGCCTGCTGGGTTGAGCCGGGCGATGATTTTCGCATCGAGACCTATGACTGGACCGGAGGCCAGATCAAGAACGACGACGACGCGGCGGATGTCCGCGATGTGAACCTGTCACAAGTGCACTTTCTGTCCGGCCCCATCGGGGTAAAGGGGGCCCAACCCGGTGACCTTCTGGTGGTCGACATCCTTGACATCGGTGCCTTCGACAACAGCCTCTGGGGTTTCAACGGGTTCTTCTCGAAGAAGAACGGCGGCGGTTTCCTGACTGAACATTTCCCGGAAGCGCAGAAATCCATCTGGGATTTCCACGGCATGTTCACCTCGTCTCGGCATGTGCCGGGGGTCAAATATGCGGGCCTCATCCATCCCGGCCTGATCGGCTGCCTGCCGGATCACAAGATGCTCGACATGTGGAACAGCCGCGAAAAGGCCCTGTTCGATACCGATCCGTCGCGGGTGCCGGCACTGGCGACGCTGCCGGACGGCGGGCCGACTGCCCATATGGGAAGCCTGAAGGGCGAGGCACGCGACAAGGCAGCCGCCGAAGGCGCCCGCACGGTGCCGCCTCGCGAACATGGCGGCAATTGCGACATCAAGGACCTGTCGCGCGGCTCGAAGATCTATTTCCCCGTTTATGTCGACGGGGCGGGCCTTTCCATGGGCGACCTGCACTTCAGCCAGGGCGATGGTGAAATCACCTTCTGCGGCGCCATCGAAATGGCCGGCTGGCTGCATATCAAGGTGACGCTGATCAAGGACGGCATGGCCAAATACGGGATCAAGAACCCGATCTTCCGCCCGTCTCCGATTACCCCGAAATATGATGACTATCTCATCTTCGAGGGCATCTCGGTCGATGAGGGTGGCAAGCAGCATTATCTCGACGTGCATATCGCCTATCGGCAGGCCTGCCTGAATGCCATCGAGTACCTGACGAAGTTTGGCTACACGCGGGCGCAGGCCTATGCGATTCTCGGCACCGCTCCGGTCCAGGGCCATATCTCCGGCGTGGTGGATATCCCGAACGCCTGCGCAACCCTGTGGCTGCCGCTCGACATCTTCGAGTTCGACATGAAGCCCGGCGCAGACGGACCGAAGATCCACCTCGACGGCAAGATCGACGTACCGCTTGCCCATGACCTTTGAGGTGGAGGGGGGGCGGGGCTTGCCTCGTCCTCCCATTTTTTACCTCGGTCGAAATCAAGGATCAGATGCCATGCCGAATTACGACTATAATTGCCCGAACTGCGGTGGCTTTACCGAGAACCGGCCGATGTCCGTTTCCGCCGAACCCTGTGCTTGCCCCAGTTGCGGGACGATGGCGCCGCGCGCGTTCTTCTCGACGCCCTTCTTCGCCCTGATGGACGGTGCCACCCGCACAGCCATCAGCACGAATGAGCGCGCATCGCACGCGCCGAAGACATCGAAATCGCTCGGGCACGGTCCCGGCTGCGCCTGTTGCGGCACGAAGCCGTCAAAGGCTGTTTACCGCGCCGATGGTGCCAAAACCTTTCCGTCGTCCAGGCCCTGGATGATCAGTCACTAGAACACCGCGAGAGTTGTCACCCGCGCAAGTTGGCTAGCCTGCCACTCCGCCTCGTTGCGCTACATCGTATTCGGAGGTTGCTGGACGGACCGATTGACGGGATTGTTCCATCGTTTCGGGAGGGGCATTGGCGAACGGATCATTTATCAGCGGTGACATAGACGGCGGTGGTGAAAACAAACCAGCTGAATGATCATGCCTTTCAAACATCACACCTGCTGCCGTCATCATGTCGGCATGGCAGTCAGCCATGCGGCGGAGGCGTCGCCCAGTTCGGGACTGTCAGCCGTCTCCGAATTCGGGTGGTCGAGTGTCCTGCCACAACAGGGGGCCGGGTTTTTGGCGGGTCAGTACCGGTCGGCATCCAGTGAGCTGCGTTTCGTATTGTCCCGACTGGGAGAGGCGGCTTTCTCCGTGCTACTCTTGTCGGTCGAGATGTCGTTCCCAGGACTTGCGAGCCCGCCACAAAACGGTGGAATCCGCATATCCGAGGATCTCGGCGACCCGCGCCCTTTGCACATGCGCCTCCAGCTGCGTGGCGGCGATCGTCTCACGGGTTTCGCGCACGAGGTGGCGCAGTGACGTCCCTTCTTCGGCGAGACGACGCTGCAGGGTGCGCACCGAAATCCCGATTTCGGCGGCAATTGCGGGCAAGGTGATCGGCTTGTGTCCGAGATAGATGCCAATCAGAGCACGTACCCGTTCGCTGATGCTGTCGGGCGCCACCGTCTTGCCGACAAGTTCCGCCACATGCCGTTCGAGCACGGCCGACAGGCCGGCGTCCTCCTGGCGATAGAGACGGGCAGCATCGCTGCCTGCGACGACGATCCGGTTGGCGGATTCACAGAACTTCAGCGGGCAGCGGAAGAAGCGCTCCAGCACGCTACGATCCCGGGGCGGAACATGCTCGAAATGCACCTCCAGCGGCTTCCAGCTCTTGGCGAAGCAGGAGCGCACGAGCTGGCAGGAGGCGACAACAGAGAATTCGCTGTCCTGCCGCCTCGGCCACATGCGGGCATCTTCCAGCCGATAGCTCCAGACCAGATTGCCGTCCTCTTCGAAGACGCCGGAACTCGTGGCGCTCTGCACCGTGTTGACGTATTTGGCCAGCCGCTGGAAACCGGCCCGGATCGTGCCCGAGATCGAAAAGAGCACGCCGATCGGGCCGATATCGCTGGGTTTAAACAGGGTTCCGAGCCTGGCGCCGAGCGAGGGTTCGCCGGTGATCAGGGCGGCCTCTTCGAAGATGGCGACGTAACGCGCCATCGGGATCATCGCATAAGGATCTTCCAACTGGCTGCGCAAAATGCCGTGTGACGCGAGCAGAAGGTCGGTTTTGCCGCTGCGTCGGTCGATGTGTTCGACGAGCGGGGCGAGTACCGATGCCCGAATGGATGAAATTGCGGGCATCGGCCTGTTCATTCGCGGTGCAACTGCCATTTTCGCCATCCTGAAACGGCCGCGTGGCGCGGTTTATCGATTCAATGGCATGAAGTGCAATTTCGGGGCCAAAGTGTCGCGCCTACCCTCTTGACGAAAATCAAGCAAAAGAGGGGTTCCCATGACATTACAATCGACTGTGGATGGTCCGACAGACCGGCTGGCGAAGAATTCCGTCGGCCTCGCTCATATCGTCTTTTTCGTCGTTGCCGCTGCCGCGCCCCTGACGGCCGTGGTTGGCGCAACACCAGCTGCTTTTGCCTTCGGCAACGGTGCGGGCGTGCCCGGTGCCTTCGTTCTCGCCGGCATTCTCTATCTGCTGTTTTCTGTCGGCTTCACCGCGATGAGCCGCCATGTTGGCGGAGCGGGCGCCTTCTACACCTACATCACCCACGGCATCGGCAAGCCGGCGGGTGTTGGCGGCGCGCTGATGGCGCTGGTCACCTATTCGGCAGTGCAGATTGCCGTTTACGGGCTCTTCGGCGTCTTCATGGCCGGCGCCATGGCGCCCGTCGCGGATCTACCCTGGTGGCTCTTGTCCTTCGCAGCCCTCGTGATCGTGCATGTCTGTGGCCAGCGCAACATCGCCTTCTCCGGCGCCATCCTCGGTGTTTGCATGATCGCCGAAATCGCCATCCTTCTGCTGCTCGACATCGGCATCGTGGCTGCCGGGGGCGGACCGGAAGGTTTCGGATTCACCTCGTTTTCGCCTGCCACCGTCTTTGCGCCCGGTCTCGGCGTGGCGCTGGTCTTCGTCGTCGGTTCCTATATCGGCTTCGAGGCGACAGCGATCTTCGGCGAAGAGGCGGAAAATCCGGAAAAGACCATACCGCGCGCCACTTACGTTGCGGTGCTGCTGATCACCGTCTTTTATGCCTTCTCCACCTGGGCCATCGTGCAGTTCTATGGCCCCACCGCCGTGCAGCCGACCGCCGAGGCCGGCCTCGAAGCCTTCTATTTCGCTGCCACCGACAGCATTCTGGGATCCTGGGCGTCGCAGGTGATGAACATACTGCTGATCACCAGTCTGTTTGCCTGCGTGCTTTCCTTCCACAACACGCTGAACCGCTATTTCTTTGCGCTCGGCCGCGAGGGGCTGGCTTTCAGGCTGCTTGGCAAGGTGCATCCGATGCATGGTTCGCCTTATGTTGCCGGCATGCTGCAGAGTGCCATCGCGGCCATCGTGCTCGTGCTCTTCATTCTCGCCGGAGCTGATCCTTATGCGGTCGTCTTCTCCTGGATGTCGGCGCTTGCCGTCATCGGCATCCTGACTGTACAGGCCCTGGTCTCCGTGGCGATCATGCTGTTCTTCCGAAAGGTGAAGACAAACCATGGCATCTGGACGACGATGATTGCTCCGGCCCTCGGCCTTGCCGGCCTGATCGCTGCGCTCGCGCTGGTCATCGCCAATCTGTCGCTGCTCTCCGGGTCCGAAAGCCTGATCGTCAAGTCCTTCCCCTATCTGATCGTGCTGGTCGGCCTGCTGGGGGCGGCGTTCGCGATGCAGATCAAGAAGGCGAAACCCGAACTTTATGCTTCGCTCGGAAAGGCCTTCGAATGACCGCGCTCCGGACTTTTCCCGCCACTGACCGCGTGCTCGCCGCAGCCCTGGTCGTCCTGACCGCCGCGACGATCCTGCTTGCCACGGACGCTCATGCCTTCTGCCGGATCTTCTGCATCCACGGAATGCCTGCGATCGAGACCGAGATCTGCGCCGGCCGCGGCTGACACGACACGGGTGGTGCCAAGTTCCGGTGCCACCCTCATATCCCCCGATTGCCAAAGGACTGTTCCATGGACGCCGTCGTCGACACCATCCTCCACCCGCTCGATCCCTTGAGCCTCTCCGAGATCGCGGAAGCCGTTGCCATCCTCAAAGACGAGACGGCGCTTTCCGAAACCATCCGTTTCCCGATCATCCGGCTGGAAGAGCCGACCAAGACCGACATGGCGGATTTCCGCAAGGGCACCCCCCTGCCGCGTCTCGCTTTCATTCTCTCGCTCGATATCACCACCGGCGAGACCCATGAAAGCATCGTCGATCTTACCGCCAAACACGTCATCGAGCATAAGCGTCTCGCCCATGACGCACTGCCCTATGGTCAGCCGCCGGTCATGCTCTGCGAATTCGAAACCGTCGAGGCGACGGTGAAATCCGATCCGCGCTGGGTTGCAGCCGTGAAAAAGCGCGGCATCACCGACGAGGACATTCCGCTCGTCCAGATCGATCCCTTTTCATCCGGTTATTTCGGCCTGGAATTCGAAAAAGGCCAGCGCATTGTGCGCGCCGTCTCCTACTGGCGAGAGGACATCAGGGATAACGGTTATTCCCACCCGATCGAAGGGGTGGTGGCTGTTGTTGACCTCGTGAAGAACAAGGTCGTCGATCTCGTCGACGACGAGAAGATCATCCCGGTCCGCAAGAAGAAGCGCAATTACGGCCAGGAAGCCTTTCCGGAAACCCGCCAAGGCCTGAAGCCGCTCGATATCGTCCAGCCGGAAGGGCCGAGCTTTACCGTCGATGGCTGGAAGGTCGACTGGCAGAACTGGTCTTTCCGCGTCGGGTTCACCCCGCGCGAGGGCCTGGTGCTGCACGAACTCGGCATCAAGGACGGCGGCAAAACGCGTCCGATCGTCTTCCGTGCATCGGTGACGGAAATGGTCGTGCCCTATGCCGATCCGACCTCCAACCACTTCTGGAAGAGCGCCTTCGACGCTGGCGAATATGGCCTCGGCCGTCTCGCCAACTGCCTGGAACTGGGTTGCGACTGCCTGGGCCACATCCATTATTTCGACGTGCCCTCGGCGGATGATTTCGGCCAGCCGATGGTGATGAAGAATGCCATCTGCATGCATGAGGAGGATTACGGCATCCTCTGGAAGCATTACGAATTCCGCAACGGCATCTTCGAGGTCCGCCGCTCGCGCCGCCTCGTCATTTCCTTCTTTGCTACGGTCGGCAACTACGACTACGGCTTTTACTGGTATCTCTACCAGGACGGCACGATCCAGCTGGAGGCCAAGCTCACCGGCATCATCCAGACCGCCGCGGTCGCCCCCGGCGAAACCTATGCCTGGGGCGGCATGGTAGACGACGATCTCGGCGGCCCGACACACCAGCATTTCTTCAATGCCCGCCTGCATATGGATGTCGACGGCGGCGGCAATACCGTGACCGAGCATGAATTCGTGCCCCGCCCCTGGGGAGACGACAACCCTTATGGCAATGTCTTCGACACCAAGACCAGAGTGCTGAAGCGTGAGCTTGATTCGCCCTCCACCGCCAATGGCGAAACCGGTCGTTACTGGAAGGTGCAGAACCCGAATGTGCAAAACAGCGTCGGCAAGGCGCCGGGTTACAAGATGGTGGTGATGCCGAGCCCGCTGATGTTGGCACAGGACGGCTCGACGGTCGCCCAGCGCGGCGGCTTCGCAAAGAAGCACATCTGGGTAACGGCTTTCGATCCGGCAGAGAAATATGCGTCTGGCGACTACCCGAACGTCAATGCCGGTGGCGAAGGCCTGCCGAAATACGTTGCCCAGAACCGCAATATCGAGAATGCCGACCTGGTTCTCTGGCATTCCTTCGGCCATACCCATGTCTGCAAACCGGAGGATTTTCCGATCATGCCGGTCGAATATGCAGGCTTTACCCTGAAGCCCAACGGCTTCTTCGACGCCAATATCGCGATGGATCTGCCGGCCGAGAGGAACAGCCACAGCAGGGACAATCGCACGGCGGATTGCTGTAGCGCGAAAGACGAGCCCAAGAGCGGTTGCTGCCACTGAAACACCGGAAAGAGAAACGGAAAGGCCCGACGAGAAATCGGGCCTTTCCCTTGGCTCAACGGTCCGATGCCGGGAACAGAATAGCGGTGACGAAACGACCGCACCGCGACCACAGTCCGGCCTCCAGGACGAAAGCCGAACAGGAATTTCGGTTAGCGCTGCTTTCCGGTGGAGGCCGTGAAACCTGCTCCGGATGATGAGTTAAAGTTACATCTGTTCGTCGGATGGTGATGCGAGTGGAAAGCGGATAATCTGCTGAAGTCCGCCTGTTGGACGATTGGCGATCGATATTTCCCCATCGAACCGATTGATAATCTCCTTGGCAATCGCAAGGCCAAGGCCGGCCCCCGGGGCGGTCTTGCGGCGAGAGGGATCAACGCGAAAAAATGGTTCGAACGCCTGCGAAATCAGATGATCCGGGATGCCTGGACCATTGTCTTCGATTGTCAAAATCGCATGGGTTGGCGTTACATCAACGAAAAGTGTCCCGCCACCGCCATGGATTGCCGCATTCATGGCCAGATTGCGGAGGGCCCGCTTTAATGCCAGGGGCTGGCCGATGACGGTTGCCGGCGTCGTACGCGCGAAATCTGCCTTGAATCCGAATTTATCCAGTTCCTCCTGAACCAGGGCCACGATCATATCAAGCCGGATGTGCTCTGGTCCGCGATCGGATGTTTCTTCGCGCACGAGCCCGATGGCGCTGTCTGCAATGAGGTCAAGTTCCTCCAGATCGGACAGCCACTTCGTCCTTTCTTCAGGATCGGCCACAAATTCAGCGCGCAACCGCATGCGCGTCAACGGTGTCCTGAGGTCATGACCGGCTGCCGCGACGAGCCGCATCCGGCTTTCCAGAGCGAGCCGCAGACGTTCGCTTAGGCGGTTCAGTGCGCGCGCAGTCGTGCGCACCTCCCTGCTCCCATCTTCCGGAATCGGTGGCAAAAGGCCATCTTTCCCAATTCGTTCCGTTGCGCCCTCGAGGATCTCAAGCGGCCGGGTTATCTTGGACGCCACAAGGAAGGAGATCGCAAGGCTCCCCAGGACGATGAGGAGCATCCATCCGCCGAGTACGATAAGCCAGTCGGAGGGTGGTGTCCGATGAGGAATGCTGAAGACTGCCCAATTACCCTTCGGAGTGCGAAGCAGGGCCATCAAAGGTGGAACATTCTCCGTCTTGATGACCTCCGCCGGCAGATGGATGCCCTCTGCCGCCAGCAATTTCTTCAGGCCCTCTGTCAAACGTTCATGAAGTTCGCCGGCTGGCGGCTGGTCAACCAGTTGAACTCCCGCATCAAACGCCTTTTGCGGGTCAAGGTCGATCAAGGTCAGCGTGAGACGCATCTGCGACGCAAGAGGGACCAGAATTTCCGCAGCGTCGGGCGGTTCCAGCACCCGGCTCGCGACAAAGGTGGCAAGACCGACCACCGAGACGATGGACAGGACGAGAAGGACGGCAATGCGGTGGTAGAGCGATTTCATCGTCCGGTCGCAAGGGTTCGGACCGTCACGGTCAGCTGATAGCCTCCGTTGCGCACGGTCTTGAAGATCATCGTTTCTGTATGCTCGTTGAGCTTTCGACGCAGCCGGCTCATCAGAACGTCGATCGACCGATCCATTGGGTCGCGGTTGCGGCCCTGCGTCAGGTCCAGCAACTGGTCACGCGACAAAAGGCGTCCCGGGCGTTCGAGGAAGACCTGCAGGAGGTCGAATTCGGCGCCCGTCAGGTCCAGGTGTCCACCACTTTCGTGGCGCACGAGCCGCAGGGCGGGGTTCGCCTCGAAGCCCTCGAAGAAATAATGACGTGCGGCCGCCGGGCTTTCCGGCGCATGTGTCATGCGCCGCAGAATGGCCTTGATGCGGGCCAGGAGCTCGCGGGGGTTGAAAGGTTTGCCGAGGTAGTCGTCTGCACCGATCTCCAGCCCGATGATGCGGTCGACGTCCTCCTTGAGGGCGGTCAGCAGGATGATGGCAAGCGACGGGTGCCGTTCCCGCAGCATGCGGCAGATGTCGAGGCCCGATCCATCCGGCAACATCACGTCGAGAACCACAAGGTCCGGCTTGCTGGCGGCGACCATCGCCTCACATTCCTTGCGGTCGGCCGCCACGGTGACGCGCATGCCCTGCTCGCCCAGATAGCGCGACAGCAAAGAGCGGATTTCACGGTCGTCATCAACGATCAGGATGTGGCCGCTGCTATTCATGGGATTTCCCTTCCTCTCCGCCTCTGCCTAGCCGATTGGCGGAAGGGACGTTCAGAAAAATTGTAACCCAATGTTTCTCGCCGGTTCGTGGAAACATTCAGTTACAAAAATCCTGACCCGAGACACGTTGAGACACAAGCAGCCCAAACTCGGAAACGAGAGCCATGTAAGACAGGGCCAGTAACCGGCTGGGGGCGGCATGCCACGGTGGTGGCGCCGACCCTTCGCTTTCTGGTGCTGGACGGGAACGATCCTCTTCCTCCCGTCGGCGCATTCTTTTCCGTTGGAACGGTCCCCGTGTCGATGTCACTCCGCCTGTCTTCCCGTCGCGCCTTTCCCAAGCGTTTGGTGTACCTGCCTGCGGCTCTTGCCGTCCTGTCGATGATCGGCCTCGCCGGCTGCAGCGACAGTGCTCAGCAGGGTGGTCCACCCACGGCCAATGTCCGCGCCCAGGTCAGCGTCGTGACGCTGCATCCGCAATCTGTGGTGCTGACGGCGGATGTGCCCGGGCGCACCGCCGCCTCGCTGGTAGCGGAAGTCCGTCCGCAGGTCACCGGCATCATCCGTGCCCGCAATTTCAAGGAGGGCAGCGAGGTTGTGGCGGGTGACGTTCTCTACGAGATCGATCCGGCGGCCTATCAGGCGGCCTATGACAGCGCCGTTGCGGCCCTGAAAAAGGCGGAGGCCGCAGTGCCGAGCGCCCAGGCCAAGGTTGACCGCTATCGCAGCCTGACCTCGCAGGAGGCGGTCAGCAAGCAGGATCTCGACGATGCGGCCTCCACGCTGGCGCAGGCCCAGGCCGAAGTTGCCGCCGAAAAGGCCGCCGTCGATTCCGCCCGCATCAATCTCGATTACACCAAGATCCGCGCGCCGATTTCCGGACGTATCGATGCCTCCTCCGTGACGGTCGGCGCGCTTGTGACCGAAGCGCAGACAACGGCGCTGGCCACGATCAACCAGCTTGATCCGATCAATGTCGATGTCACGCAGTCGAGCACCGATCTGCTGGAACTGCGCCGCGCCATTGCCAGCGGCCAGATCCGGTCCTCCGGCACCAATGTCTCCGTCGCGCTTCGGCTGGAGGACGGCTCGCGCTACGAGCAGGCCGGAACCTTCCAGTTCGCCGAAGCCTCGGTCGCTGCGACCGTCGGCACGGTGACGGCGCGCGCCACCTTCCCGAACCCCGACCGTCTTCTGCTGCCGGGCATGTATGTCCGCGCCACCATTGAGGAGGGCGTCGCCCCGAACAGTTTCCTTGTGCCGCAGCGTGCCGTGACCCGAAATCTGAAGGGTGTGGCGGTTGCCTTCTTCGTCGATGCGGATGGAACGGTGCATCAGCGCGAGCTGACGGTGCGCCGCAGCGTAGGCAATAACTGGCTGGTGGCCGGTGGTGTCGCCGACGGGGACCGTGTCGTCGTTGAAGGCATTCAGCGCATTCGCGACGGTCAGACGGTGACGGCGGGCGAGGTCGAGATCGACGAGGCAACCGGCGACATCAAACAGATGGCGCTTGCCGTACCCGCCGGGGATGCCGGCGCCCCCACGCATTCCTTCAATTGAGGTGATCCTTGTCCCGTTTCTTCATCGCAAGGCCCATCTTTGCCTGGGTCATCGCCATCGTGATCATGCTGGCCGGCCTGCTGTCGATCAGCACGCTGTCTGTCTCTCAATATCCGCAGATCGCGCCCACCACGGTACGTATTTCCGGCACCTATTCCGGCGCGGATGCCCAGACCGTTGAAAACTCGGTGACCAAGATCATCGAGCAGGGCATGACCGGGATCGACAATCTCGACTACATGACCTCGACCTCCCAGTCGAATGGGCAGACCTCGATCTCGTTGACCTTCACCAATGCGGCCGATCCGGACGTGGCCCAGATGCAGGTGCAGAACAAGCTGCAGCTGGTGGAATCGCAGCTGCCTCAGAGCGTGCAGAACACCGGCCTCACGGTCAGCAAGTCCAGCTCCAACTTCATGATGGTCATTGGCTTCGTCTCCACCGACGGCAAACTGACCACGACCGACCTCGCCGACTACGTCAACAGTACGCTGAACGATACGATCAAACGCGTTGCAGGCGTTGGCGACACGCAGCTGTTCGGTTCCGGTTATGCCATGCGGATCTGGGTCGATCCGGACAAGCTGCAAAAATATGATCTGATGATCAGCAATGTCACGGCTGCCGTCGAAGCGCAGAACACGCAGGTCGCGGCTGGCCAACTCGGTGCGCTGCCGCAGCGCAAGGGCCAGCAACTCAATGCGACGGTGACCGCCAAGAGCCGCCTGCAGACGCCCGAGCAGTTCGAGAACATCATCCTGAAGAGCAACAGCGACGGCTCGCTGGTGCGGTTGAACGACGTGGCGACTGTCGAGCTGGGCGCGGAAAGCTACAACACGTCGAGCATCTACAATGGCAAACCGACGGCTGGTCTCGCCATCAATCTGGCCTCCGGTGCCAACGCGATCGATACGGCAGAGGCGGTGCGCGCCACCATCGACAGCTTGAAGGACACGCTGCCGCCGAATGTGGAGGTCGTCTACCCCTATGACACCACGCCCTTCGTGGAACTGTCGATCGAGGAAGTCGTCAAGACCTTGTTCGAGGCGATCGTTCTCGTCTTTGTGGTCATGTTCGTCTTCCTGCAGAACCTCAGGGCGACGCTGATCCCGACGCTTGCCGTGCCGGTGGTGCTGCTCGGCACCTTTGGCGTTCTTTCCGCACTGGGGTATTCAATCAACACGCTCACCATGTTCGGCATGGTGCTGGCGATCGGCCTCTTGGTCGACGATGCGATCGTCGTGGTGGAGAATGTCGAGCGCGTGATGGAGGAGGACGGGCTTTCGCCCCGTCAGGCGACGATCAAGTCTATGGGGGAGATCACCGGGGCGCTGGTCGGCATTGCGACGGTGCTGTCGGCGGTCTTCATTCCGATGGCGTTTTTCTCCGGCTCCGTCGGTGTCATCTACCGGCAGTTCTCCGTTACCATCGTGTCGGCCATGCTGCTGTCGGTGCTGGTCGCCCTCGTCCTGACGCCGGCGCTCTGTGCCACGATCTTGAAGAGGCCTAGCCATGATGCCAAGAGCAAGGGTATTTTCGGCCTGTTCAACCGCGCCTTCGATCGCAGCACGCGCGCCTATCAAACGGGGGTTGGCGGCATCCTCCGGCGGCGTTTCGTGTTCCTGGCGCTCTTTGTCCTGATCGTCGGCGGCGTGGCGTTCCTGTTCAACCGTCTGCCCAGCTCCTTCCTGCCGGAAGAGGATCAGGGCACGTTGATCACCAGCGTCCAGCTTCCGGTCGGCGCGACCGCCGACCGCACCCTGAAGGTGCTGCAGCAGGTGACGGACCATTATCTCAACGATGAGAAAGACTATGTCGCCGGGGTGATGGGCGTCGTCGGTTTCGGTTTCGGCGGGCAGGGGCAGAATGTCGGCATCGCCTTCATCAAGCTCAAGGATTTTGCCGAGCGCAAGACGCCGCAGGCGAAAGCCCAGGCGATTGCGCAGCGTGCCCGCGTCGCTTTTGCGAGGATCAACGATGCCAATGTCTTTGCGCTGGCGCCGCCTGCCATTCCAGGCTTCGGCAACAATGCAGGCTTCGACTTCTATCTGAAGGACGTCACCGGCGCCGGTCATCAGAAGCTGATCGATGCGCGAAACCAGCTGCTCGGCATGGCCTCAAAAAGCGATAAGCTTGTCGGCACCCGGCCGAACGGCCAGGATGACACGCCGCAATATTCGATCAAGATCGATCAGGACAAGGCAAGCGCCTTCAATCTCGACCTGTCCGACATCGATACCACGCTCGCCACGGCCTGGGGCAGCGACTACGTCAACGATTTCATCGACCGTGGTCGCGTCAAGAAGGTCTATGTGCAAGGCGACGTGGATTCCCGTATGCAGCCGGAAGATCTGAAGCGCTGGTACGTGAAAAATTCCGACGGCGAGATGGTGCCCTTCGCAGCCTTCGCCGATGGACAATGGACTTTCGGCTCGCCGCGCCTGGAGCGTTACAACGGCTCATCGGCCGTGGAAATCCAGGGCTCTGCCGCGCCCGGTGTCTCCTCCGGCGACGCGATGAACGAGATCGACGCGCTGGTCACCAAGCTGCCCAAAGGCTTCTCGCACGAATGGACGGGACTTTCGGCGCAGGAGCGGCTGTCGGGCAGCCAGGCGATGCAGCTTTATGCGATCTCCATTCTGGTCGTCTTCCTGGCGCTTGCGGCCCTTTACGAAAGCTGGTCGATCCCGTTCGCCGTCATGCTCTCGGTGCCGATCGGGGTTTTGGGTGCGCTGCTGGCAGCGAAGCTTTTTGGTCAATCCAACGACGTTTATTTTAAGGTCGGTCTGCTGACCACAATCGGCCTTGCGGCAAAGAACGCGATCCTGATCGTCGAATTCGCCATCGAGCAGCAGCGGCGCGGGTTGGACATCATCCAGGCTACGCTGGAGGCGTCGCGCCAGCGCCTGCGACCGATCCTGATGACCTCGCTTGCCTTCATCCTTGGTGTTCTGCCGCTTGCCACGGCCAACGGGGCCGGTTCAGGCAGCCAGAATTCCATCGGTATCGGCGTGATGGGCGGCATGATCTCTGCGACCGTGCTCGGGCTTTTCCTGATCCCGCTCCTGTTCGTCGCCGTACGCCAGGTCTTCAAAGGGCATGTCGGGCCAATCGAAGACGAGGAGACAGCGGGCAGTACGCCTGCTGCCGACACCCCTTCCGCACCCAGCCATTGAAAGCCTGCCATGACGATGATCGATGCTGACCTCAGACATTCCGGCCGCCGCATGACTGTGCGAACCGCCCAACTGGCCGTGCTGCTTGCCACGTCCATGCTCGCCGGCTGTGTCGTCGGGCCGGATTACACGAAACCGGATCTTGCCTTCTTGAAGAACTGGACCGCATCTAAGGGCAAGGAGCCGCTGAAGCCGACGCAGCTTGCCGGCTGGTGGAAGGGGCTTGGCGACCCGTTGCTGAACGATCTGGTCGAGGAGGCGGTGAAGGGCAACCTCGATGTCGCCACGGCCAAGGCGAATCTGCGGCTGGCGCGCGCCACCACACGCAACGCCGAAGGCGCCCTGCTGCCGAGCCTCAGCCAGTCCGACAGCGCCACGCGCAGCCGCAGTGTCAGCGATGGCGATGCGGCCTATAACACGCAATACAAGGCCGGCTTCGATGCCAGCTGGGAGATCGACCTGTTTGGTGGCAACCGGCGGTCGCTGGAAGCCGCGCGTGCCAGTGAAGAAGCCGAGGAAGAGACGCTGCGGCAGACGCTTGTCACCCTCGTTGGAGACGTCGCCTCCTATTATGTCGAGGCGCGCGAATATCAGGCGCTGGTCAGTCTGGCGGAACGTTCGGCGACGTCGCAGTTGCAGGTCTTGGCGCTGACCAGACGGCAGTTCGAGGCCGGTGAGGCGACGGGCGTGGACGTTGCCAAGGCCGCCGCCACTGCCGCCTCGACCGAAGCCGACATTCCCTCCTATCGCATTTCCTATGCGCAGGCGGTGCACCGGCTTGGCATTCTCATCGGCCAGACGCCGGATGCGGTGGAAGCGCGGCTAAAGAAGCCGGCGCCGATCCCCGTGCCGAAGCGGACAATGCCCGCAAGCATTCCGGCCGAGATCCTGCTCAACCGGCCGGATGTGAAGGCGGCGGAGCGTGAACTGGCGGCCTATACGGCAAAGGTCGGGGTGGCGCAGGCTGCCCGCTACCCGTCGATCAGCCTCACCGGCGATGTCACCACCTCGGCGTCCAGCGTGTCCGATCTGGCACGCAAATCCACCATCGGCTGGACACTCGGCCCGAGCGTATCGATCCCGCTGTTCCAGGGCGGGCAGTTGAAGGCCGCCGTCGATCAGGCGAAGGCGACGCGCGACACGTATTTTGTCGCTTATCAGTCCGCTGTGCTGACCGCGATGGAGGATACCGAGAACGCCATCATCGGTATGACCCAATCGCGGCTGCGTCAGGAGAAGCTGCGGCAGTCGGTGGCCGGCTATCGGCAGGCAACGGATCTGTCGCGCAGCCTCTTCCAGTCGGGCGCCTCTGATTTCCTCGACGTTTTGGACGCAGAGACCTCGCTTTATTCGGCCGAGGAAAGCTACATCCAAAGCACGGCTAACACCGCCACCTATTTCATCTCGCTGAACAAGGCATTGGGCGGCGGCTGGTCCGGAACGATCAATGCCGACCAGCCCCTGGTCGTGGACAGAAACGAAGGCCCCCATATGCCGAAGTAAGGCCGCTTCGGCGCCTTTACGACAGCCGGCCTGCCCTTCAGCGCTTGAAGAACAAGGTGATGTTCCGCACGGTTGAGATTGCGACCAGGAACAAAACCGGATAGTGATCCTCATGAATTTCCCAACCAGCAAAGTGCTGTAAAGCAAACGTGACGGACAAGACGCTGAAGGGGCTGTTCCTTGCGCATCGGCGTGAACTGCAGGCCTATCTCACCGAAAAATTGAAGGACGCCGACACCGCTGCGGACCTGACGCAAGAGGCTTTCCTGCGTTATGCCGAGCAAAATCCGGCTGGGCGTACCGTTGTACTGAACGGGCGATCCTATCTCTATCGCACCGCGCACAATCTTGCCGTGGACTACGTTCGCCAGAAGGCGCGACAGAAAACGGATGCCGCCGCCCATGACGATATGGCGAGCGTACCGGATGATCGCCCTTCGCAGGAAGACGCGGCGGATTCCCGGCAAAAGCTGGATCGGCTGCGATCGATCGTGGCGGAACTGCCGGAGCGTACACGGCAGATTTTTGTATTGAACCGGGTCGAGGGATTGAGTTACGCCGAAACCGCCGAACGCCTTGGAATCTCGGAAAGCTCCGTGCAGAAACATCTGGCCAAGGCGCTGTTGCACGTCACCAAACGGCTCCGGCCGCAATAGCGAGAAAAAGCGCGGGAAGGTTACCGGATAGGGACGCCTTGAACGTCTCATTCTGGACTGCTTCTAAGTGGCGGTGCAAGAACATGGACCGAAGTGTGGAACACCGAGACGACAAAGAACAGATTGAAGCGGAAGCTGCCGAATGGGTCATTCGGCTCGGCGGCGATCCGCTTGATGCGCAGGCGCGCGCATCCTTTCAGCGCTGGCATTCGCAAAGCGTCTCTCATGCCGAGGCTTTTGAATTCGCGCAAAACACCTGGGCCGAGCTGGCGGGACTGCGTGAAGCCCCCGGCTCCCTGTCCCCCGATCGTGTCTCCTCAAAGCCGGGGCCGCAACGGTTGCTCGCCGGAACCGGCATGCCGCACACGCCCCGCAGACCGATCTGGTGGGGTGCTGGCATGGCCGCGATCTGTCTTGCCACCGCAATCGGCGTCTCGAGTTTCTGGTACGGCAGCCCCATCACCATGATGGTTGCCGACTACCGGACGCTGCCCGGCGAACAGCGCAGCGTGACCTTGTCGGACGGCAGTGTCGTGGACCTGTCGTCCGCAAGTGCGATAGCCTTGCATTTTTCCGATCGGGAGCGGCGCGTCGAACTGCTGGAGGGAGCTGCCTATTTTACCGCTGCGCCCAAGGCGGGAGGCGAAAGCCGCCCCTTTGTGGTCGAGGGCGCGCAAGGAACGGCGACGGCACTTGGCACGCAGTTTGTGGTGGATCGCCTGTCAGACGCGGTGGAAGTGACGGTGATCGAGCACGAAGTTCGTGTGAACCTGAATGACGCGGAACATCAATCCGCCAGCGCCGTTCTGTCCCCCGGCCAATCCGTCCAATATTCAGCACGGACCGGTCTGGGCAAGGTTCAGGAGAAGGATGTCGAACTGGCGGCTGCATGGCGGCAGGGAAAGCTGATTTTCGACCGGGTACCGCTGGCCGATGTCGTGGCCGAACTCAATCGCTATCGCCGAGGGCGTATCGTCATCGGAAATCCCACACTTGCAGGCCGCACGGTCAGCGGCGTGTTCTCGACCAGGGATCTCGACCGGGCGCTTGCCACCATCACACAGGAACTCGGCATCCGGTCTGCCTCCGTTCCGCCGCTCGTGACGCTGCTCTACTGACCCCGGTGAAGGGGCGGTTTTTGACAGCAGCAAAAAAAGTCAAAAAAACCTTACCGAAAAACATGAGCGGATTCGTCTCATTTGCGAACCGGCGGAAGCAACCTTCCGCCAGCGCAATCGAAAGTGACGAAAGGGTTTTGTAATGGGGGTAAAGGTGGGACACAGCAGCCGGAGCCAGGATCTTCGCCAGCGGCTCGGATCGACGGTTAGCGTGGTTACACTGGCCATCGGCCTGTCGGTTGCCGCTTCGCCGGTCCTTGCGCAGCAGAGCGCATCCGCAAACACGGCCCAGCCACAGTCCATCGCCTTCAATATTCCCGCGCAGAACCTCAACAGCGCAATCCTGTCCTTTGCCAACAAAGCCGGTATCCAGGTCTTTTACGACGTCGCTCGTGTCGAAGGCCTGCGCAGCACCGCCGTTCGCGGCACCTATTCCCCCGAACAGGCGCTCGCCCAACTGCTTTCCGGCACAGGCGTCTCCTATCGCTTCTCCGGCAATAGCGTCTCGTTGATCAGGCCTGAGGCTGCCGAAGCCTCATCGCTGGGTGCCGATGGCTCGACCGTGCTGGGGACGGTGCTGGTGCAGGGGCAGGGGGCGACGACGGAGGGGACGGGGTCGTACACGACGTCGCAGATGAGCACGGCGACGGGATTGCCGCTTTCCATCCGGGAAACGCCGCAGTCTGTCACGGTCGTGACGCGTCAGCGTCTTGAGGATCAAGGCAGCACGAGCCTGCAGGACGCGCTGGAATCGGCAAGCGGCATCGCTGTCCAAAAATATGACAGCGACCGGACGGAGTATCTCGCTCGCGGGTTCACCGTGGGAGAGTTCCAGTATGACGGCGTCGTCATTCAGAATGAGGGCGTTTATGATTATGGTCTCAGCAATCCCGACATGACGATCTATGATCGTGTCGAGATCGTGAAGGGGGCAAATGGTCTTATGCAAGGGGCAGGCAGCCCCGGAGCCGCCGTCAATCTGGTGCGCAAACGACCAACAGACACATTTCAAGGATCTTTGACCGGAACTGCCGGGTCCTGGGATGCCTACCGGACCGAACTGGACCTGTCGGGTCCTATCAATCCTGACGGCACGCTCCGGGGCCGAATGGCTGGCTCGTTCGAAGATGCTCAATCCTATCTTGACCATTACGAGAAGAAATCATTCACCCTCTACGGCATTCTGGAAGCCGACTTGAGCGACGATACAACCTTGTCGGTCGGTGCAGACTATCAACGCAACAGGCCCCGAGGCTCCAGTTGGACGGGCCTGCCCATGTTTTATAGTGATGGCAGCCGTACCGATTTCGACGTATCGACAAATCCTGCAACCGACTGGAGCAGGCGCGAAACATACACCAGCAATATCTTCGCGACGCTCGATCATGAATTCGACAATGGCTGGAAGGCCAGCCTGACCTATGACCACCGACGCAACGGACACGACAGCGTGCTTGGCTCCGCCGGCAGCGGTTATCCTGATCCCGTCACGGGAGAGGGCGTCTACCAGTATGTCGGGAAATATGTTGGCCGACTGGTTCAGGATACTGTCGACGCCAAATTGTCCGGCCCTATCGAGCTGTTCGGTCGAGAACATGATTTTATGTTCGGGGCAACGGCATCGCGCAAAACGACCAAGGGGCCCCTGTATGGCTATGGCGGCGTGAATTACGATCCGGCAGTGCCAAACTTCTTCACCTGGGACGGCAACACCGATGAGCCCGATTTCGACCTGACCGGCAGGTATGAAACCAGCCTGACGCAGTACGGAGCCTACGCCGCGACCCGCCTCCGGCCGACAGATGATCTGTCTTTCGTCCTGGGCAGCCGTATCAGTTGGTATGACTACGATGACAAGGGGTCTTACGACAATGCGTCCTCCAGTTGGAGTGGCGCCAGCCAGTATTCGGCCAAAGGGGAACTCACGCCCTATCTTGGCGTCATTTACGACGTGAATGACAGCGTTTCCGTTTACGCGAGCTATACCAGCATCTTCAAGCCGCAGGAGAACCAAACCGTAACCGGCGCCTACCTGGATCCCGAGGAAGGCAATAGCTACGAAGCAGGTGTGAAGGCTGCGCTTCTGGATGGGCGGCTGAACACAAGTGCAGCTGTGTTCATGATCAAGCAGGACAACGTTGCAGAGACGGCCGGCATCGATCCCGATACGGGAGAGTATTATTATACTGCCGCCGATGGCGTGACCACCAAGGGCTTCGAACTCGAAGCGTCCGGCGAGATCAGGCCGGATTGGAACATCTATGCCAGCTACACCTATTCCCATGCGCGCAAGGCGGATGGAGAAAGGGTCTATTCGTTCATCCAGACGACCGCGCCCGAAAGTGTCGTCAAGCTCTATACGACCTACACGCTTCCCGGCGAATGGGACAAGCTGACCATCGGTGGCGGTGTCCGTTGGCAGAGCAAGATCTATGGTTATGTCTGGAGCCCGGCCAATGTCTATGAAGACATCACCCAGAAGAACGTGTTCCTGGTTGACCTGATGGCGAAGTACGCGCTGAACGACAAGGTGGACATCACCTTCAACGTGAAGAACCTCTTGAACGAAAAGTACTATGTCGGTCTTGGAAACTTCGACACAGGCTATTACGGCGAGCCGCGCAGCTTCAGCGTCGCCACCAAGTTCAAGTTCTGACCATGTTCGCCGTGACACGACGTGCCCTGGCGAAGGCTGCGGCGGCAATGCTCTTGTCGCCGACTTTTGCGCGGGCGCAAGTCGGGTCCTACCCGCGGTTTGTCGACCATGCCTTCGGGCGCACAGAATTGCGCTCGCAGCCTCGGCGACTCGTCACGATCGGCTATGGCGACGAGGCGCCGTTCCTCTCGCTTGGACACAAGCCCATTGCCATCGTCTATTCCGGCATGTTTGCGAGCGGCATGACGCCTTGGTGCGAGCAGAAATTCGGAGCACAAAGGCCAGTCCTTCTGGATGGCAGCATGATCGATTTCGAAGATATTGCGCGTCTGAAACCGGATCTCATTGTCGGCGTCTTCTCGCAACTGGACGCGGTTTCCTACGGGCGGTTGAGCCGGATTGCTCCGACCGTTGCCTATCGCAGCGGGCCATGGAGAGCCGGATGGCGCGAGCAGACGGACATTGCCGGAGCGATCCTGGGACTGGATGAGACGGCGAGGCAGCTCATTGCCGAAACCGAACGCCTTTTGCGAAGCTATGGCGATGCCTATCCTGATCTGAAGGGCAAGAGCTTCACCTTCGGCTCCTATTTTGCCGGAAGCAGCAGAATTGTCGTCTATCTTCCCGGCGAGACACGGGTCGATTGGATGATTGAAATCGGCATGCGGCCTTCCCCCGGCGTCTTGCGGCTTGCCAAGGCGGGCAGCGGCCATGTTTCAGCCGATGCCAGCCTTGAAGACCTGGAAAGCGTTGCCGCCGATCTCCTGGTCATGTGGTACGAACCAGGTGCCCGCCAGGCCCTGGAAAGCCAGCGGCTGTTCCAGATGTTCTCGCCTGTGCGAGAAGGCCGATATGTCGCGCTCGATGACCCGACGGAGATCTGGGCCGCGTCCTGGCCAAGCGTTCTGGCCATTCCTTACGCATTTCCGGGTTTCCTTCCGCGCATGGAAGCCGCTGCCAGGAATTCGGAGGCACGTTGATATGCACGCAAACGCACAGGCTCTTTCGGGCGTCGAGGATCACGATCACGAGGCCTATGTTGAGGACAATTTCCTGGCCTCGGTGGTATCGATTGGGCACCTGACGCCGGCGATGATGCGGGTGGTGTTGAGGCTGGAGGGCGGCGAGCGGTTGTTGGTGAGCGGGCATCCGGATGAATGGGTGCGTCTGGCGGTGCCGGCGGATGATGGGACGCCGGTGGTGCTGCCGGTGTTGCGGGAGAGTGGCCGCTGGGAGATGCCGGATGGGGCGGATTATGCGCCAAACCGGCCCTATACGGTGCGCCGCTGGAACGCAAAGACCTCAGAGATGATGCTCGACATGGTGGTGCATGAGGGCGGTGTTGCGGCCCGCTGGGCAATGGCGGCCAAAGTGGGGGATGTCGTCGGCATCTGCAATCCGGAAGGCCGGTTCTGGTTGCCGAAGGGCAGCCGGTGGCTGTTGATGCTGACGGATATCACCGGGCTTCCCGCCGTCGGCCGGGTGCTGGAGGAATTGCCGCAAGGGTTTAAGGCGGTGGTGCATGTGGAGATCCCGTCGGATGCCGATCGTCAGGAGATCGGGGAGATGATCGAGACGGCGGCTGATGTTGAGATGACCTGGCACATCGGCCACGGGCAGCATCCGGAGCGGCCGGGTTACACGCAACTGCCGCGCATTGCCCGCGAGATCCGTCAATTGCCGGAAGGGCCGGGCTATATCTACATCGCCGGCGAGGCCAGGGCGGTGGCCGAGTGCCGCAAACATTTCCGCGATACGCTCTCCTTCGACAAACGCCGCATCGATGCCGTCGGCTACTGGATCGAAGGGCAGGCCAGGGTGTGAAGCGTGTGAAGCGGGTGACGCGTGTGACGAGCGTGAGGGCTGTGAAGGGTGCGCAGATGGTCCTGTCGGTCGATGCCGATGATCGGGCCGCCCGGGGCAGGCGGGGTCAGGCAGAGGGTCTGACAGAGGGGCTGGCACGGGTGCTGGTCATGGCTCTTTTCGGCCTTGTGCTGCTGGTGGTCCTGTTTCTGGCAAGCCTTGTGCTGGGGGCACGGCCGGTGGCGGTCTCCACGGCGGTCGAGGCGCTTTTTGCCTATGATGGCGGTTTGGTCGATCATATCGTGATTGTCGATTACCGCCTGCCGCGCACGCTGCTGTCGCTTTTGTGCGGGATGGCGTTTGGCGTGTCGGGGGCGCTGATCCAGGCGGCGACACGCAATCCGCTGGCCGATCCGGGGATCCTCGGCGTCAATGCCGGGGCGGCTTTCTGCGTGACGCTCGTCGTCGGGCTGTTCGGCGTTCAGTCGATCAACGTTTATCTGTGGTTTGCGCTTCTCGGTGCGGTGCTGGTGACGCTCTGCGTTTATGGGCTGGCATTGGCAGGAGGCATGACGGGCGAAGGCATGACGGGCGGCGGGATGGCGGGGGGCTCAATGGCAGGCCGCGGTGGCGTAACCCCGGTGCGCCTGGTGTTGGCGGGTGTGGCGTTGTCGGCCATGCTCGGCGGCATCGGTTCTTCGGTCACGCTGTTGAACCCGCAGGCCTTCGATGCCATGCGCCAGTGGTCGATCGGCTCGGTCGCCGGGCGCGACATGGATGTCGTTGTTGCCGTCGCCCCCTGTATCGGTCTCGGTCTTGCGATCGCGCTGATGAGCGCCCGTTCGCTGAATGCGGTGGCACTCGGCGAGGATCTTGCCCGCGCGCTCGGGGCAAGCCTTGTCCGCACCCGCATCCTGACGCTGGTTGCCGTGACACTTCTCGCCGGTGCGGGAACCGCCGCCTGCGGCCCGATCGGCTTTGTCGGTTTGATGGTGCCGCATGTGGTGCGCTGGTTGACCGGGCCGGACCAGCGCCTGATCATTCCCATGGTGATGATCTATGCGCCCATCCTGCTGCTGGCAGCCGATATTGCCGGCAGGCTCGTGCTTTATCCGGGCGAGCTGGAGGCGGGCATCGTCACCGCCTTTCTCGGCGCACCGGTGCTGATTGCGCTTGCCCGGCGCAGACAGGCGGGCGGGTTATGACAGTGCCATCGGCTCGTTCTCGTTCTTATCCTCGTTCTCGCTTTCGTTCTTGTTCTCGTTCGCCTTCCCATTCCGCAAAACTCGATATCGGTCGGCCCTCCTTGACCGTGCGCCTGCTGTCCGGCCGCCTGTCGTTCCGGCTCGATGGCCGTGCGCTGGTCATTCTGCTGCTGCTGCTGGCTCTCATCGCCTGCCTTGCGGCCCTGTCGCTCGTAAGCGGCACCTATCCCATCGCTTTTGCCGATGTGCTGAGGGCGCTGGCGGGCAAGGGCGAGGACATGGTGCGGATGATCGTGGTGGAATGGCGTCTGCCGCGCGTGGCGCTGGCCGGTCTGCTCGGCGCAGCACTCGGCACAAGCGGGGCGATCTTCCAGAGCCTGACACGCAATCCGCTGGGGTCCCCCGATATCATCGGTTTTTCCGCCGGCGCCCATACCGGCGCGCTCATGGTGATCCTCATGGTCTCCGGCGGATATTACGAGACAGCGCTCGGTGCGCTGGCCGGCGGTCTGCTCACCGCGATCGCCGTCTACCTGCTGGCCTGGCGCAAGGGCGTGCAGGGTTTTCGGTTGATCATTGTCGGCATCGGTGTTGCCGCCATGCTGTCGGCCTGTAATGCCTGGATGATCCGCGAGGCAGAGCTTCCGATGGCGATGGCGGCGGCCATCTGGGGCGCCGGTTCGCTGAACGGGCTTGGCGTGGAGCAGCTTCTCCCCGTCGCACTGGTGCTCTGTGTGCTTTTGCCGCTGACCTTTGTTCTGGCGCGCCCGATGCGCCAGCTGGACCTCGGCGAGGATCGCGCGCGTGCGTCCGGCGTCGATGTGAACCGCATCCGCGGCCTGCTGATGCTTGTCGGCGTTGCGCTGACGGCGCTTGTCACCGCGACGGCCGGCCCGATTGCCTTCATCGCGCTCTGCGCCCCGCAGATCGCCCGGCGCCTGACCCGCTCGCCCGGTGTTGCGCTTTGTCCCTCGGCGCTGACCGGCGGGCTGCTGCTGCTCGCCGCCGACTGGGCCGCCCAGCATGCGTTCGGGGTTCAGCTTCCCGTCGGGGTCATGACGGTGAGCATCGGCGGGATCTACGTCCTCTTTCTTCTCCTGCGCGAGGGTCGCAAATGACCAGGTCCCCATCCGGCTCCATCTCCCCATCCGGCTCCGGCCGCCTGCACGCAAACGAGGTGACGCTGCGATACGACGAACGCACCATCTCGCAAAACCTCAGCGTTGCCATTCCCGATGGTGCCTTCACCGTCATCGTCGGGCCGAATGCCTGTGGCAAGTCCACCCTGCTCAGAGCCCTGTCGCGGCTGCTGGTGCCATCGGCGGGTCAGGTGATCCTCGATGGGTGCAGCCTGCGCGATATCCCGGCGCGTGAGGTCGCCCGCCGGCTTGGCCTTCTGCCGCAATCCTCCACGGCGCCGGACGGCATCACGGTGGCGGATCTGGTGGCGCGCGGCCGTTATCCGCACCAGTCCCTCTTCCGCCAATGGTCGAGCGCCGACGAAGAGGCCGTCATCGCCGCGATGGAAGCAACCCGTGTGACGGATCTCTCCGGACGGCTGGTGGATGAGCTGTCCGGCGGCCAGCGCCAGCGTGTCTGGATCGCCATGGTGCTGGCGCAGGAAACGCCGATCCTGCTGCTCGACGAACCGACCACCTTTCTCGACATCGCCCACCAGATCGAGCTGATGGACCTGCTCGCCGATCTCAACGCGGAAGGCCGCACGATCGTCGCCGTGTTGCACGATCTCAACCATGCCTGCCGTTATGCCACCCACCTGATCGCCATGAAGGACGGCGCGGTCCTTGCCGAAGGAAGGCCGTCCGCCATCGTCACCGAAGATCTGGTCAAAGACGTCTTCGGCCTGCCCGCCATCATCATCCCAGACCCTATCACCGCAACACCCCTCATCGTCCCAAAAGCG
>NZ_JAPPRJ010000001.1:2047500-2503871 GCF_026672545.1 Rhizobium sp. SL86 | reverse complement strand
ACGACGACGACGGATGCGGTCTCCGGCGGCCATGCGGTGAGCCAGGAGCATCGCCTCGTCCAGGAGGATATCGAGCGCGACGATGCCGGCATGGCAACCTCCTGACAGCAGCTCATCCCGAACATCGTGGCATTCATTCGGGCCGCAGGAACTACCCGCATGTGCGGATCGTCCTCGAGGTCCCGCTCGGCGAATTGCCGAGGCCTTCGACAAGCTGGCAAAGCACGGACTACGGGAGAAGCCTGTTGCGCGATCGGCTCGGCATCCCGACGCCGAGCGGACCCGCTGCTGATCGGCGGCCGCGTAACCACACCAGCGGCAGATCCCGGAACGCCCGCCGAGCGCCGCAGCCGATCTCCGCCAACGCCCCTCACCGGCTCCGCCTCGGCACATGCGGCGGCCTCGCGACGAGTCGAATCCGACCACCGGCTGGAACGGGAAGCGGCCGACGCGATGGACGGCATGATCGGCGAGGTGCGCAAGGCGCTGATGCAGGCGGCCGATCTGCGCGATGCTGCGGCACGGCTTGCCTGGAATTGTCACCCGACGATCTCGCGGAAGCCATGGCGCGGCAGGCGCTTGCCCATCTGGCGGGCCAGGCGTCGCCATCGACGACCTCAAGGGGCGGTCATGAATAGCGGGCCGCTGGCGCTTCGCCGCGTCGAGGTAAGGCGAAGCGGGCAGGGCGCTAAATCGGCCCACGGCCTTGAAGCGGCTTCGAAATCGATTGCAGTCTGATCGGGAGGATGGCGGCAGCGGGTATCCGCTCGATCTGCCGTTCGACGAAGCTATAGCCTATTTCCGTCACGAAAGTCTCCATCCCGACGCAAAGCTGGCGGACGTCTGGGATGCGGCGCATTCCAAGATGTTCATGGTCGCCGGCGCCATCCGAGTGGCGCTCGTCGATGACTTCAGGGCATCGATCGAGAAGGCGACGCGCACGACGCTCGAGGAGTTTCACGGACTTCGACCAGATCGAAAACGCACGGCTGGTCCTACAAGGGCGAACTCGGCTGCACGCGAACGATCTTCGAACCAATCTTGCGACCGCCTATGCCGCCGGCCGCTATGCCCAGATGACCGAGCCGATACGCTCGCGACGTTATTGGCAATATCGCCATTCCGGCGCACTTCATCCGCGCCGCAGCACAAGGCATGGGACGAAAAGATCTATCCGGCCGACGATCCGTTCTGGGTGACGGCCTATCCGCCGAACGGGTTCCGGTGCGGCTGCCATCATTCCGATTTCTCGGGCGCGGTTGAAGCGCCTGGGCAAAACGGTCCCGATCGTGCGCCGGATCTCGACCAGCTGGGCACCGATCAGCCGCTCAGCGTCGATCCATCCTTCGCCTACAATCCCAGCATGGCCTGGCTGAAACAGACGGCGCCTGGTCCGAAGGCGGTTTCCGCAACCAGGCCAATGTTGCCGCCTTTGTCAGGTCGGCGCTGAAGGGCAAATGGCCCGGACCGGGTCCTGGACGCCGGTTGCCGTCGTCGAAGACGATCTCGACGCCTCAGTCAATGCCGGCGACGATTGCGCTGACAGCGGATCGTATCCGCACGGATGCGGACAAATCCGCGGCTGATGTTTTCGCCACGATCCGAGGCGGCTGCTGAAGAAGGGCGCCCGCATCCGGACAGCGGAGGATGGCAGGTGACTGTCACGGGTCGCGTCGATGGCGGTGCCCTGGACGATGGCAATGCGGCGATCCGGACGGTGATCGGCGCTGGCTCGTCTTATCTCCCTCAAGAAGGCGCGTCGATGAGTGGCGCTCCATTTCCGTCACGATCCAGGACCGCGCCGTCCAGGAGGCGTTCCGGACGCTTGCCTTCCATGGGCAATACAACCGGTCGTGGCGGCGATCGGAACGAACTGGTCGCCTCGACGCATAGCGCTCGTCACCCAGACCGATCCGGAGGGCAATGCCTGCCGACTTTGAACACCGCCTATGCTGCCACCAAGCGCAACACCCGCATCCACTGAAAGCGGGCGTCTGCGCGGCAGCATCAACGCCCAGGCAGGGCAGGACGAGGTGCGTGTCGGCACGAACGGTCATCTATGCTCGCGTCCACCAGGAAGGCGACGATCGTGCCGAAGAGGATGCCTCGGCGCTGGTCTTCTTCATCGGCGGCGATCTCATCGAAGGCCAAGAGCGTCACCTTGCCCGCCCGCCCCTACCTCGGGATATCTGCCGAGGACGAAACATCGGTCGCAGAGATCGTCTTCTCTTCGTCGAGCGCTATCTCCCCGCTGATACGACATGAGCCGCACATGCCGCCCGCCGTGGCGGGCTGATCTGATCACGCGGCGCATGGCACTTTCCGGCCATGCAAACAGCGATCAACTCCTTCCTCCTGCCGATGGGCGTCGACGAGGCCGAACAGGGACCGCCAGAATGGGTTCACCTCATTCCGGCAGGTGTATTCCTCCGGCTCGGACGGTCGCGGACCCTATGAGGTCACATCGCCGGCCGGTGTATCGCCGCCTCCATTCTGCCTGGTCGCCAGCTCCCGATCGACATCAACCACGCCATCGATCATCTGGCGCCGGAGGGAAACCAACACCGGCAGTTGCCTGGATCGTTGCGCTGAAGCGCCCGAGGATGGCATTTGGGGAAATGTCGAGTGGACACCGGAAGGCCGATGGATCGGATCTCCAAAAGCTACGGCTACCTGTCGCCGGTCTTCGTCCACCCAAGGATGCGCCACACCAGGTCATTCGGCTGCTGCGTGCCGCCGCACCAACAATCGGAACCTCACTCTCACCGCACTCCATAACCATAGCCAGGAGGCTGTAATGCTTGAACAGTTGCGGAGGCGCTTGGCCTTCCGGAAAGCGACGGAGGCCAGGTTCTGGCGGCCGTCGCATCCGCCCATCAGGCCCAGCAAGAACGCTCGGCACATACCGCCCTGATCGGCAAGATCGTTGAAGCCGTTGATCTGCCGACCGGCACGTCCGGCGACGCGCTTGTCACGGCGCTGCAGTCGCGCGGCAAGGTCACGGCTGCCGAGGCGGAAAACCCCGAGCTGAAGACGACGGTCACTTCGCTGCAGAGCCAGCTCACCACCCGAATCTCGACCCATGCCCGCGACAAGGCGGTCTCGGTGGTCGAGGAGGCCGTCAAGGCCGGCAAGATCGTGCCGGCGCTGAAGGATCACATGATCGCCCGCCACATGAAGGACCCGGCAGAGGTCGAGAAGGAGATCGCTCTCCTGCCGTCGATCAATGCCGGCGGCCTTGGCGGACATCGCGAGCCGGAAGCCGGCGCTGCATTGGCTGCCGAAGACAAGCAGATCGCCGCCATGATGGGCATCGACGAAAAAGACCTTCGCCGATCGCTCCAAGGCGCTCCACGGAAAGGATCTCTGACATGGCTGCGACCGACGACATCCGCTCGAAGAAGAAACCCGGCCTCGGCCGCCGTTATGGCTATCCGGTTCTCGGCGGCCAGAAGATCTACGGTGGCACCGCCGTGGGCATCACCGCCGACAAGTACGCCGTGCCAGCGGGCCATGCGTCTGCCGTCAAGCTGATCGGCTTTGCCGAGGAGCGAGCCGATAACAGCGGCGGCGCCACCGGCGACCTGTACGTGACCGTCGAGAAGGACGTCCGGCTGATCCCGCTCGCCGGTGCTGCCGTCTCGAATATCGGCGCCACCGTCTACGCCTCGGCCGACGACACCTTCACGCTGACGGCCGGCTCGCTTCTGGCACTCGGCACCATCGACGCCATCGACGCGGACGGCGTCTGGCTCGCAACCCTCTGAGGATTGACCATGGATATCAACGCCAGCACGCTGCGCGCCATCTATACCGGGCTTTCGACCGCCTTCAATCAGCGGTTCGCTTCGATCTCGCCGCTCTACACGATGGTGGCAATGCCCGTCCCCTCGACCTCGGCGATCAACGAATATCCGCGCCTGGACGATCTGCCCGGCTTCCGCGAATGGATCGGCGATCGCATGATCCATGATCTTGGCGCGCTGACTTACACCATCCGCAACAAGACCTTCGAGAAGACGATCGCCATCAAGCGTGAACAGATCGAGGATGATCAGCTTGGCATCTTCACGCCGGTCGCCGGACAGATGGGCCAGGATGCTGCCGAATTCCCGGATCTTCTCTGCTGGCCGCTCTTCAAGACCGGCGAGACGCTGAAGTGCTACGACGGCCAGTATTTCTTCGACACGGACCATCCCGGCTACAACGAGCAGGGCAATCAGATCTCTGTTGCCAACTTCACAGATGGCGCCGGTCCCGCCTGGTACCTGGTCGATGATGCTCAGGCAGTGAAGCCCTTGGTGTATCAGACCCGTCGTCCCTTCGTTCTTACCCCGATGCAGTCGCCTGACGATCCAAACGTCTTTTACCAGGGCAAATTCGTCTGGGGCGTCGATGGGCGCTCAAATGCCGGCCTCGGTCTCTGGCAGACCGCCTACAAATCGAAGGCGACGCTGAACGAAGCGAACCTCTCGGCGGCGCTGACTGCGATGAGCACGATCCGCCGCCGCTCCGGCCAGGTGCTGAACATCTCCGCCAAGAAGCTGCTCGTGCCGCCGGCGCTGGAAATCACCGCACGCAAACTGGTCGAAGCGGAACTGACCAATGGCGGCGAGACCAACGTCATGGCCCGCATGGTGTCGGTCGTGAAGGTTCCCTACCTCGCCTGACCTCCCCCAGGGGCAGGTCTCGCGTCCCCTTGCCGTCGCCGGCGCACCTCCCCGCCGGCGACGGGTCTCCGGAAAACGGCTGATCCGAGCCGCTTTCTCGAAACCCGAAAGGACGAAGCATGAGCGCGAAGAAATTCCAGATCATCTGCACCTCGCCTGGCATGCGCCGCAATGGCATCGCCCATCCGGCGACCGCCTTCTACGACGCCGGCCGCTGGAGCGAGGCCGAGATCAAGGCCTTCAATGCAGACCCGAACTTTACCGTGCGGGAACTCGAGGACGGCGAGAGCACCACGACCGAGGCGGACTTTGAGGCGCGCGTGAAGGCCGAGGTGGACAGTCGTCTCCAGGCCAAGGCCGAGGATCTGCAGAAGGCCTTTGATCAGGCTGTCAGCGACAAGGCGGCTGAAAAGGCGACCGAGCTGCAGGCGAAGATCGATGACCTGCAGGCCAAGCTCGACGCCGCCACGAAGGCCGCAGCCGAGAAGCCGGCCACGGAGAAGCCGGCGGCCAAGAAATAGGCCGCTTCGAACAAGGATCACAAATGTACGCCACCGTCACCGACATGATTGCCCGCTTCGGCGAGACGCACATGATCCGGCTCTCCCGGCCGGAGGACCGCACGGCCGAGACGGTGGACGCGGTGAAGATCGAGCAGGCACTCAGTGACGTCTCTGCTGTGATCGACGGCTATATCCGTGGCCGCTACCTGGTGCCGATCGCGACGCCGCCGGCGGAGATCGTCCGCGCTTCCTGTGTTCTGGCCCGCTACGAGCTGGCCCAGGGGGAGCACATGGAGCCCTCCGAAGAGATGAGCAAGGCGCGCAAGGAAACGATTACCTGGCTGGAGAACATCGCCAAGGAGCTGATCAATCTCGACGTGCCGGCGGCCCTGCCTGCCGGTCCGGCCGTCGGCTCCGGTCCCCGCATGTCCGATCGGTCGCGCATCATGTCGCTCGACAGCCTGCGAGGCTTCTGATGGCGCTGACCCTGCAACACACTAACATCCGCAAGATGGAGCCGCTGATCACCGAACGGCTGCGGCTCGCTTTCCCGGAAAAGACTTTTGCGATCGAGCGCGTGCCGCAGGTCATGACCGTCAAGGAATTCGAACGCCTGGCGCGTCTCTCCCCCTTCATCGGCATTGCCTGGGTGGGTTTCCGGGCCGATGCCAGCAGCGGCCGTCTGTTGGCCGGCCGGATGCTCTGGCGGCTGATCCTCATCTTCAAGGCTTCAAGCGGCCTTGAAACCCGCTTCAAAGGTGACGTGAAGGGGATCGGGCTGGACGCCATGGGCGACGTCGCGATTGCCCTCATGCATGGCTGGACACTACCCGACACGGGATCTGCATCGGTGACCGGCGCCAACAGCGTGATTGCCGACGGCTGGAGCGACGAGGCGGTCGTGATCGCCCAGGTGGATTTCGAGATCCAGTGCACGGCGCATCCGGGCAAGCTCGATCTGATCACGCCTGACGATTTCCGTGCGCTGTCGATCGACTGGATGGTCGAGCCCGATCCTGACGCCGTGCCCGTATCCGACACCCTCACCCTGGACGATGCCCCATGATGAAATTCCTCCAACCCGCACCGGGCCGCACAGTCCATCTGCCGGATGGGACCGAAATCCCGACAACCGGCATGGACATCGAGGACAGCCTGTTTCGCCGCCGGCGCCTGGCCGATGGCGATCTGATCGAGGCCGAACGGCCGACCGAAGCGCCGGCGCTTGAAGCCGAGCCGGACACCGAAACGGGCGAGGCCGAGGCCGTCGCCAAGACCAAGCCCAAAGGAGGCAAATGACAATGGATTTCGACGAAATCCCCTATGACTGGTTGGAGCCCGGCACCTTCCTGGAAGTGAAGCCGAACTACCGCAATGCCGGCGTCTTCGCCTGGCCGGAAAAGGCAATGATCGCTGGCCAGAAGCTGGCGGCCGGAACGCTTGCTCCCGGCCAGATCATCGAAGTGACACGCGCTGCCGAAGGCGACGTGCTCTTCGGCCGTGGCTCGGTCGGCGCCAAGATGGTGAAGGCCTTCCGCGACGCCAACAAGGTCACGCCGCTTTATGTTACGGCGCTTGCCGATGCCGAAGGCGCGGTCAAATCGACCGGCACCTTTACCTTCGTCGGAGCAGCCTCCTCGGCTGTCGTGCTGCGCTTCCGCATCGGTGGACGCCAGGTGCGCTTTACCGCGCTGACCTCCGACAACGTGACAGCGATGGCAACCAAGCTTGCCGCCGCGATCAACGCGGATCTCGACATGGAAGTGACCGCCGCGTCGGCTGCCGGCGTCGTTACCTGCACGGCGCGTCACGGTGGCGAGGTCGGCAACGAGATCGACCTGCGCGTCGATACCGACGTCCAGCCGGTGCCCTCGGGCCTCACGATCACCGTCGCCGCCATGGCGGGCGGCGCCGGCAATCCGTCGGTCCAGTCGGTGCTCGATCTGCTGACCAACACCTGGATCACCAAGCTTGTGACGCCCTGGGCGGATGCCACCAATCTCGGCCTGCTCGCGACCTGGTTGACCGCGCGCTACACGGCGATGTCGAAACTCGATTGCCATGGCTTCACCTTCAAGCGTGGTACGTTCGGGGAACTGTCCACCTTCGGCAATCTCACCAATTGCCCCTTCCTCACCTGCGGCGGCATGAAGGCTTCGCCGACGCCGGCCTATACGATTGCGGCGACCGCCATGGCGACTGCCGCCTTCCACCTCACCAACGATCCGGCGCGCCAGCTCCGGTCACTGGTGCTGCCGGGCGTGATGGCGCCGGCGGCGGCTGACCAGTTTACGGATGAAGAAAAGAACCTGCTGCTCAATCGCGGGATCTCGACCTTCGATCATCTGTCGGACGGCACGACCACGATCAGCCGCATGATCACGACCTACAAGACGTCCAACCTCGGCGCTGCCGATCGTGCCTGGCTCGACATCATGGTTCCGGCAACGCTGTCGCGCATCCGCTATGACTGGGCGCTCTACGTCTCGCTGATGTATCCGCGCTCCAAGCTGGTCGATGACGACGACGTCGCCGCCCTGGTGCGTCGTGATGACGACGACACCGATCCGGGCACAGCGGTCGTTACGCCCGGCCGCATGCATGCGTCCTGGGGCGCGCGCTGCAAGCTCTACGGCGAAAAGGTCTGGATCGAGGACGTCTCGCGCACCATCAAGGAAAGCGTTTTTGCGCGATCGGAGGACGACAGTAACCGGCTGGAAAGCCGCCAGCAGATCAAAGTTGTCGGCAACCTGATGGTGCTTGCCGGCTCGCTTGAATTCCAGGTCTAGGAGGTCTGACCCATGACACAGGTTCTGGGCATCATCGACATCGTCTGGCGCGGCCGGACGATCCCTGTCGAAAAAGGTGCCACCATCCGCCTCGGCGGCATCAAGAACACCGGCGTTACCTATGGACGCACGGTCGGCCGCGCCGGCGAATTCCAGGGTTCGGAAGTCAATGCGACGACCAACCTGCAGCGCGGCCAGCGGGCGACCGACCTCTTCGACGAGACGGAGGGCGAATTGCAGGTGCGCTGCGATACCGGCCAGACCTTCGTCATCAATGACGCCTTCCTGGAAGGCGATCGACCAGTGATCACCGGCGGCGAAGGCGGCAAGATCCCGCTCAAATGGATGGGCGGCGTGGCCGAGGAGATCCTCGCATGACGAAGATCGGGCGCACTACCCATATCGATCTGGACGAGGATGCCTTGGCCGAAATGTCCAAGGTCTCCAGCGACGATGACATCGTCAACGAGGATAATGAACTCGACGATGATGACGTCGTCGATGAAGATGCCGGCGACCTCGACAAACTGCCGAGACGCGCGACTGTCAACGCGGACGGCACGGTCACCCTGCCGCTCCTCTATCCGAAGATCGTCGCCAGCAGGAAGGACGGCAAGGTGCGCGAACGAGAGTTCAAGCAGCTCACCTTCCATCGACTGACCGGCGCCGATCAGCGGGCGATTGCCGCCGCCAGCGAGGAGATGATGAACGTGGTCGCCTTCGCGCAATCGACCAAGATCAGCCAGGCGGTGATGAACAAGCTGTTCGACAAGATGGACGCCGCCGACATCGCCGACTGCGGGCGGGTGCTGAATTCTTTTTTGACGAGTGGCCGCAAAACTGGCCGGTGATGATTGGCGCGCTCGCCGATGGTACCGGCTTCTCGGCCGCCGAGATCGACAGCTTCGACGCCCGCACGCTGACCTACTGGTGGAACATGGTGATGGCCTGGCGCCAGGAAGTGGCAAGGCTCAACACCCCCTGACGAGATCATGCCCGCCGATGCGGGCATGATCGTTTTTTCGCGCGCGCGATAGCTTGGCGGCTATCTTCGAACGAGGCGCGCCTATGTCCAATCGCAATATGGCCTTGGACGTCATCGTCCGGCTGAAGGATCTGCTCACAGGTCCGCTTCGCCGCCTGCGTTCGACGCTCGACGGCATAGCCGGCATGGCCCGCAAGATCGGTCTCGTCGGCGGCGCGGTTGCCGCCATCTCCTTCATGGGACCGATCCAGGAAGCGGCCGCGTTCCAGCAACAGCTCCTCGACATTGCCGGCACATCCAATCTCGTCGGCAAGGCGGCCTTCGATCTCGTCGAGAAATCGAAGGCGCAATACGAGGACCTCGCGCTCAAAGTTGGGCAGTATTCCGACGTGATTGCCAAAGGCGCGGGCCAGATGGTCGCCGCCGGGCTTGATCCTGGCTTGGTCGATGCATCGCTGTTGAGTATCGGGAAAGCGAGCAAGGCCGCCAATGCTGACTTCGGCGACATGGCCGCCGTCGCAACCTCCATGCTGCAGACGCTAAAGCTGCCGGCAGACCAGTTGGATGATGCTCTTGCCGGCCTCATTGTTGCCGGCAAGGAAGGCGCCTTCGAACTCAAGGACATGGCGAAGTACTTCCCGACGCTGACCGGCCAGATGGCAAAGCTGGGCGTGACGGGACGCGAGGCCGCAACGCAGCTCGGCACGATGCTGCAGATTGCCCGTAAGGGGACGGCAGATCCTGCCGAGGCTGCGAACAATCTCAACAACTTCCTGTCGAAGATCACCTCCCCTGAAACGGTGAAAAACTTCAAGAAGATGAATGTCGATATCCTGAAGGTCATGCAGAACGCAGCTATTCAGGGGATTAACCCGATCGAGGCGGTCGTCCAGAAGATTTCCAAGCTCACCGGTGTGTCCGGCAAAGAGATCGAGGGCATGCTCAAGAAGGCCGAGGCTAACGGGTTCAAGGGTGCTGACGCTCTCGAAGAAGTGCGAAAGCAGCTTGAGGCGATCTATGGTGCCGGCAAGCTGGGTGAGCTGTTCTCCGATATGCAGGTGATGGGTTTCCTGATCCCGATGCTCGCGAACATCGACGAGTACAAGCGGATCAAGGAAGAGGTCGCAAACGCCACGGGCGCGATGAGTGACGCAGACTTCGAAACCCAGATGAAGAGCTTGAACACGCAGCTTATCACCTTCAACGAGATCGGCACGCAGGCCGGACGCGAGGTCGGCTTTGCTTTCGGCTCCTGGCTCCCGATGATCAACGAAAACCTCTCCTCGCTTCTGAAGTGGCTGCGAGAAACCGACAAGGCAACCGGCGGCATGGTGCGCCAGGCGCTTTCACTCGCTGGTGCCGGCGTCATCGCCGCTGCCGGCATCGGTGCGCTTGGGCTGATCCTGCCGGTGATCGGCGCGGGTCTTTCGGCGCTGGCCGCCCTCGTCAGCCCGGTTGGCATCGCACTCGCGGCCATCGCAGCCGGAGCCTATCTCGTCTACCGCAACTGGTCGACCGTCAGCCCGCGTCTGTCGCGCATCTGGGACAGCATCAAGTCCGGTTTTTCCGCCTTTGGAGCCTTGGCCTTAGACATTGGCCGCCGCGTCGTGACCGCCGGCCAGGAGATGGTTGATCGCTACGGTCCTGCCGTCATGAATGGAATTGGCAAAGCCTGGGATTGGGCCTCCTCCGCGGCGGTTTCGGCATGGTCGGTTATTTCTGATACCGGCGCCAAATTGGTCACCGCCGGTCAGGAGGTGGCGGATCGTTATGGTCCTGCCGTCATGAATGGAATTGGCAAAGCCTGGGATTGGGCCTCTTCCGCAGCGGTTTCGGCATGGTCGGTTATTTCTGATACCGGCGCCAAGTTGATCACCGCCGGCCAGGAGATGGTGGGTCGTTATGGCCCTATCCTCAAGGAAGGCATGGGCGCGGCCCTAACGGACGTGTCTGCGGGGTGGGAGAACCTGAAGAAGCTGTTGAGCGGCTTCTCAGAAGGATTGGCCTTCGATGTCGATCTCTCCGGCCTGACGATCGACAGTGCCAAGATCGCTGCTTTCGAGGCCTTGGATGTCGCGCTTAAGGGGATCCGGGCAGGCTGGCAGGCGCTGAAGGATTTCGGGTCTGGTTTCGCGCCTTATCTGGCGCCGATCGGAGAAAACCTCGGCGGCTCCGTCAAGGCGATCATAGAGATCGGCAGCGGCATGCTGCGTCTTGCCCGCGCCCTCGGCTCACTCATCAACATTGACATGTCCAAGGCGGATGGCATCGCCAAGTGGATCGGTGGCTTCGCGGGAGGGACGATCGAGGTAGCAAGCTTCACCCTGCGCACCTTTTATGAAGCTCTTGCTGATCTGGTAACTGTTGTCGCTGACCTGGCCGAAGGCAAGCGCAGCCTCGAAAGCCTTGTTCCAAAAGGCATAGCCGATGCATGGCGAGACGGTTCACAAGCGGTCAATGACTTTCTGACGGCAATCCGGGCGATGCCGGCTGACTTCTATAACGCAGGCATCGACGCCGGTCAGAAGATGGTTGATGGCGTCAAGGGCAAGGTCGATGAACTCGTTGAATGGTTCAAGGCGCTTCCCACTCGCATCATCGGCGCGGTCGGAAAGATCGACTTTGGAAACCTGATCAGCTGGCCAAGTCTGCCCTCATGGCTCGGTGGCGGGACGCCGGGAGCGGCAAACGATAACGCGCGGGTGCCAAACGCTATCGCTGCGGCCCAGGCACCGATGCCGGCACAAGCCCCGCCGCAAACCCTCAACGTCAGCACACAGGCAACCGTCAAGGTCGAAGGTCCCGGCCGTGTGGTCGAGCAGGAGACGAACGTCTCCTCGCCGTCACCCAACGTCAACACGGGCCGTGTCATCGGGAGGAACTGATGATCCTCGACAGCCTCAATGCGCTGCCCGGTTGCCTTCCTGGCCGATATCGCGGCATCGAGATCGCGATCGTCGACACATCCTCCGAGGTCGGCCGTCGTGTCCTGGAATACCTGTTCCCCGGCGTCGATCAGGCGGCGTATGACGATTTCGGGGTGCTCCCCTCGATCGTCAGCATTGAGGCCTTCATCCTGGCCGATGATTACCGTGCAAAGGCAAAGCGCCTTCAAGCCGTCTTCGAAACGCCTGGCGCCGGGCTGCTGATCCATCCCTGGCTTGGCCCCATGTCGGTCATCCTGGAGGAACCGGCGCGGATATCGTTCTCATCGCGCGAGCTGCGCATGGTGCGCATCAGCGCCCGGTTCAAGCGGCGCGGTGTCTCGTTCGGCTCGCTGTCTGCCGGCGGATTTTCCGCTCTCCTGTCGGCTCTCTCCTCCATGATCGGTGCGACATCGTCACTGATCGCGGCTGTTCGATCAAACTCTGTTGCCGCATCGGTGCGCCGGTCGAGCCGGATTGCCACCTCGACCCTATCGTCGCTTCAGACACCGCGCGGTTCGGTCTCGGCCGTCAGCACCATGCGTGCAGGCCTTGCAGCCTCGGCGCCGGAAACACCGGCGGCGCTCGACACATGGTGGCTGACGGCAACGGCGGTCCTGCAAGTGGTGACAGAGGAACCAGCCGTCGCATCCGCTATCGCGGCACAAAGCAGCCCGTCGCCGCAAAGCCTCACAGAGATCGGCATGCTGCTTTCCGATCGGCTCCTGACCGAGGCGAACGCGGCGCCGGCACTTGCCGACAAAGTCCTGCTCGTTGGCATGGCCGCTCATGTGCTTGGCTCTGGCGGCTGGCAGATCCCTTACGCGGAATATGCCAGCAGCCAGGAGGCGCTGACCGTTCGTGCTGCAGTTTCGGATCGCGCCGGTCGTCTGGTCGAGCAGCTGGAAGAGATCGGCGAAACCAGCCTTCAGGCCGAGACCAGCGTGCTGATCCGTGCGGCAAACGATGCCACGGCCGCCGCCATGGCCTACCTCAACGAGGTCATCGGCGAGCTGCCGGCAGTGATGACGTTCCGCCCGGGCCGGCCGCTCGACGCCTGGGCTCTGGCGCAACACATTGCCGGCAATGATCCGGCGCGCCTGGAGGAGGTCTATGCCGATATCGTTGCGCGCAACAGTCCGCGCCATCCCTCCTATCTCGACACCGCTTCGATTGAAGTTCGGGAGCTGACCTGATGGCAAAAAGCATCCGCTTCTTCATCGAAGGCACGGAACACAATCAGTGGCTTTCCTGTGAGGTAAGCCGGGATCTGAAGGATTTTTCCGGCGCATTCTCCTTTACCTTTCGCGACGGTGCCCGCTCATCCTTATCCCTGCCATTCGCCACAGCCCCGCTGTTTTCGATTACCGGCCCTCTCCTGAAGCTCAGGCCGGGGCCAACCGTCACAATCAAGATCGGTCGCCGCACAGTGCTGAAAGGATGGATCGACAAGGTGGAGCCGGACATCGGTGACGGCCAAGCGAGCGTTACCATCTCCGGACGCGACGTGGCGAATGATTTGATCGATTGCGCCGCAATGGCCGATCAGGCCGAATATGCCAATGTAAAGCTGGAAGACGCCGTCGCACGGATAGCCAAACCCTATGGCCTGACAGTCCGCAGCGAGATCGATACCGGCGAGCCCTTCGCCCGCTATTCGATCGATCTGGCCGAGACGGCCTTTTCCGCCATCGAGAAGGGTGCGCGCTCCCGCCATGCGCTGGTGCTCTCGGATGGCATCGGCGGCATCGTCATCACCCAGACCGGCAAGACCAGAGCGCCAGCAGCCCTCACCCTGCCGGGCAACGTATTGCGGTCTCGCGGCACCTTCGATTACAGCGGCCGTCATTCGGACACCACCGTGCGAGGCCAATCGGAAGGCGCGGCGAAAGCCCGTGGTGAGGCCCGCCTCGACGCGACGGCAGAGCCGATCGGCGCCGAGGATCGACAGGACGGTGACGGCAGCGCCACGACGCGTGAGCGACGTGGCATCGCGGCAACGGGACGCGCGGTGGATGACGAGATCACCCGCCATCGCCCGGTCGTGCATCTGGCCCGCTCTCAGGCAGACGGCACCTCTACCCAGGCCGAGGCGGAACGGCGCATGCGCACGGCCCGCGGCGAAAGCGAGGAGTTCACACTGACCGTCAAAGGCCATGAGGTCGGCGGCCAGCTATGGACCGTCAATCAGCTGGTCGAGGTGAGCGATGCCTATCTCGATGTCTACCGCGACCTGTTGATCTCGCGTGTCGGCTGGATCGAGGACTATTCCGGCTGCGTCACGGATATCACCGTCTGCAGCCCGGAGGCCTTCGATGCCGAACCGGTCGGCAATCGTCGCAAGAACCGGAAGGGCAAGAAGGCTGGCAAGACACCGGCAACAACAACTCTTGACGGCACGGCGGAGGCCCTATGAGCAAGGAGATCTTCGACAAGCTGCGAGGCATGATCCGCCGCGTTTCCATCAAGTCGGTCGACGACAGCGGCGAGATGCAGACCGCAACCGTTGAAGTGGCGGACGGCATTGAGCGGAAAAATGTCGAAGTCTGGCAACCTTATGGCCTCGTCGGCGTGCCGGACACCGATGGCGCGATCAGTTTGGCCATCGCGATCGGTGGCGATGAAGGCGATATGTGGGTGCTGCCGCCTTCCAATCCATCGCAGCGCATGGGCGGACTAAGGAAGGGCGACGTCGGCGTCGCCAACAAGGCCGGAGACCGGGTCATCGTCGGCGCTGACGGCAAGATCGCGGTGAAGGCTGCCGTCGAGGCGGACATCTCGGTCGGCGGTGTATCGTTCAAGGTTGACGCGGCCGGCGTTCACGTCACCGGCGGCGGGATCTGGCACGATGGCGTGCGGATCGACAAGACGCATCGGCACGGGGCTGTGGTGCGCGGCGGCGAAGAGACCGATCCGCCGATCGAGTAGCGCCCGCGACGGCGGGCATGATCAGGTCCGCGCGCGCGCGATAGCGTGGCGCCCATGTTCATCGACCTTGGCCTCACCTTTGATCCACTCACCCGCCGTTGCGATCTCACGCTCGGCGAGGATTTTGACCTTGTGCTCGATACGTCGTCGGTCCCGGCGATGCTGGTGACGGCAGGTCTAGATCGGCGCGCCGATCCGGATGACGAACTGCCGGAGGGGCGCACGCAGTTTCTGGCGCCGGCGAGCTTCTCCGAGCGACGGGGCGGCATCATCGACGCGCTCTCGCCGATCGGCAGGCCCGGTGGATGCAAGATGTGGCTGCTCGACCGGGCAAAACAAACCGAGGCAACCCGCCAACTCGCCGAATACTGGCTGCAGGAAGGCTTCGCCTGGGTAGAACAAGAGACTGGCGAACCAGCGACGATCGAGGTGGATTGGGTCCGGGAGCACACGCTGGGCTACCGCATTCAGGTGGATGACGAGACGCTGTCTCTGACCAAGAGGGTGGCGGACTGATGCCCTGGCCAATCGATACCGCCTCGACCATTTTTGGACGCATGGCCTCGCGCGTCGAACAACGCATTCTAACGCTTGCCCAGGCGCGTGGCCTTGCCGTTACCCTTGCCAAGGTCTCGCTCGCTGTGCGCTCTGCCCAGGGTGTCATTGCCAATCTTTTGTCGCCGATCGCCGGCGAGATCCGCAACGTGCATGAACATCAGGCCTGGTGGGGGCGGCAGTACATGCCGGACAGCGCCGATGATGAGGAGATGATCCTCCGGCATGCCAACATCTGGGGCGTCGAGGGTCGTGCCGCCATCAAGGCGCTTGGCGATGTGATGTTCGAGGGCGCCGCAGGAACCGTCCTGGCCTCCGGCATTCCGTTGACGGCCGGCAATGGGCAGGCCTATGTGACGACGGCCGGCGGGACGATCCCAGGCGGTGGCGCGATCACCCTCTCGGCCGAGGCGGTAACGGCAGGTGCCGGGGGCAACCTGGCCGCCGGCATTGTGCTGTCAACGGATGCTGTAATCGACGGTGTGACCCGCGTCTCGGTCGCCAATCCGTTCTCGGGTGGCGCCGATGCGGAAACGCCGGCCGAGATCCAGGTCGCCTATTTACGCCGCATCCGCACGCCGCCGATGGGCGGTGCTGCACAGGACTATTCGGCATGGGTGGCTGAGGTGGCCGATGTCTATGCCGTGAAGCCCGTCGAGGACTGGATCGGTCGCGGATCCGTTGGCGTCGTGGTTGCGCTTGCCAATGCCGATGGGACGCCGCGCACTCCGACCACGCCGGAGCTTGAGACGATTGGCGCTCATCTGGGGCTGATCGGCAGTCAGACCGGTGTGAGGCCGGTGACAGCAAGGACGATCCCGGTTGCCGCAAGCCTTGCCGACATCCCGATTTCGGTCCGTCTGCGGCCGGACACGTCCGTCACAAGGGCGGCGGTCTCGGCAGCATATCAGCGCTTCATCCTGACCATTGGTGACGAGGACGATGATCAGAACACGTCGCCGATCGGTGCCTTGATCGAACCCTCGCGCATCTCCGAGGCGATCTCCTCATCGTCTGGCGAATATGCCCATGACCTGACGTCGCCAGCCGCACCCTTCACGCTCGACAGGGCCGCATGCCCGGTCGCCGGCGCCATCACCTGGCTGGATTGAGAGGGATTTGAAGCATGGCCAGAACTGTTTCGAATATCCTTCAAAGCCTGATCGGCAAGATTATGCCAGGCTGGGCGCTCGGCGTCCGCGACGGATTGATTGACGCCATTCTCGAAGGGGTCGCTGTTGCACTGAAGGAAGCGGAAGATCAGGCCGAGGCGCTGATGCGCGAGACCGATCCAAGATCCGCCAATAATCTGCTGACGGATTTTGAGCGGTGCTTAGGCCCGGACCCCTGCGGCCGTGACAAGGCGGCCCTGACCATCGAGCAGCGTCGGCGGTTGGCCCATCAGCGCTGGACGGCACGCGGCGGCCAGTCGATCCCCTTTTTCATTTCACTAGCACGCGCGCTCGGCGTCGAGATCACGATCGATGAGTTCTGGCCGTCCAGGGCGGGAGGTTTGCGAGCAGGCCAACGCCTGCGACCAGAGGGCTGCCAGTTCACCTGGCGGGTCAACATTCCGGGCCTCGTCACCGTGACGAATTTCCGCGCGGGCGTGTCCCGTGCCGGCCAGCGGCTCGGCACCTTCGAGCTGTCGTCGATCGAATGCGAGATCCGGCGCCTGAAGCCCGCCCACACACACGTTGTTTTCAATTACGGAGAGGCATGATGGATCGCGTCAACGGCGCAGGCACGGTTGATATCGGCGCTGGCCGCAGAGGCTTCCGCGACGAGGACCTCGAAACGGGCATCTTCGGAACGGAGGTGACGGCACTCTGGCTGAACAGCATCCAGGAAGAGATCCTGCGGATCGTCTCCGAAGCGGGCCTCGCCCCCAACGCCGGCGACTGGTCGCAGCTCTACCAGGCCCTGAAGATCCTCGGCCTTAACGGCGGCTCGCGCGCGCGCCGATGGATGGCGGTCAACTCCGTTTCGCTGTCCAGCGCGCCCGGTTCGCCGGCCGAGGGCGATGCCTATCTCATCCCCCCTGGTGCCACCGGCATTTGGGCCGGAAACGAGGGCAAGATCGCGGAATGGACAGGCGCATCCTGGTCCTATCTGACCACGCCAAACGGCCACGCCGTCAGCATTCCGGACGGCCGCGTCTTTGAGAAAGTCGGCGGCAGTTATGGTGAGATGCTGGCGACAGAAAGCCGCTCAGGTCTGGTCGAGCTGGCAACTGTCGCCGAGGCACTTGCAGGTGCCGACGTCTTGCGCGCCGTGACCTCGGCCGGACTGTCCGCAGCGATTGCGGCCATCATGCCGCCGCGCCCGAACCTCTGCCCCAATGGCGGCTTTGAGGATGGCCTGACTGGTATCAACATCCTCAAGTCCGGCGTTGGCGCCTGGAACGGACAGATCGTTGATAATGATTGGGGGCGGTCGATCTCTCTGACCGTTGGTTCCAGCGGCACCTATGTCGTTCTGTGGCCAAAGTTTCCGGTCAACGCCGGCATAACCTACACGGTCTCCGGAGACGCGGTTCTGCTCGCTGCTGGCGGCACGGTCGGATTTGATCTGGAGTGGACCGACGCGTCGAACACGGTCATCTCCTACGTTGCCCCGAAGCCGCGCGCTCCAGGTGATTTCGATGACAGTGCATCCGGCCGCCAAAGCATGGCGGTTTCCGGCATCGCGCCGGCCGGTGCGGTCTCGGCACGGGTGCGCTGTGTCTTCTTCGATGCGGTCGATCCCGTGGCGATGTATGCCCGCTACGCCAAGGTCGAGAGAGGAAATCTGCCGGCCACCGCATACACGTCGCGCGCCAAGCAATCTGCCATTGCCGGCAACGGATACATCGATTTTACCGGTGGTCTGACCATGCAGTGGGGGACAGGCTGGACGGCAGACGGCACGGCCCTCATCAGCTTTCCGAAGGCGTTTTCCGCCCAGCCCTACGTCTCCGTCGGCTGGGATATTGGCGCCAGCACCTGGACGACCGCGAACGCATCCTTCGTGGGTGCCGGTGACACCACGCCCACCACGGCGGTGATCCGATCGGTCAACTGGACCGGCTCGGCGATGCGACTGCACTCGGCCAACTTCTCCTTCATCGCACTTGGTCCGACCTGACAGAGGTAATCGGAATGTTGAACGATCCCGCAAAATTCTATTTCGCCCCCTCGACCCGGGGGTTTTACATCGACGCTCAGGCAAGTCCCGAGGATGCCGTCGAGATCACACAGGCGCAGCATGCGGAATTCCTCGGCGTCCTCAATGCCGGGGGCAGTGTGCAGACGATCGACGGCGAGCTCGTTGCCGTCCCACGCGGCGTGTCGTTTGCAGACCAGCAGGCCGACAAGCTCCGGCTGATCGAGGCCAAGGCGAACGATCTCCTGAACGGCGGCTATGCGACCGCCGGCCTGCACGTCGCTCTGACCGACGCCTCCCGTGCGGATCTGACCGCGATGGCGACCACGGCCGGCTTTGCGGTGTCCGGCGTGGTGCCCTGGCCGGAAAGCTATCAGCTGGGCTGGATCTCGATCGAGAACGTTAGAATTCCGCTGCCGACACCTGAGGAGGGCATCCTGCTCGCGGCCGCCATCGGTGATTTTTATGCGCGCATCAAGCAGCACGCCCGCTCGCTCAAGGATGCGGCCAACCTTGCTGAAGACGCAGACGACCTCGCTGAAATCGATATCGAAAGCGGATGGCCTGGGAGCGAACTTTAATGGCATTTCGTCCCAGATCAGCCCTGGCGTCCTGTCCGCTGTATGGCACATCAGCAGCGTTTCGCTTGACGAATCAGTCGTCCGGATGTTCGGGTGGTTTGGAACAGTTGTATTCACTACTCGTTAACTCACCCTGACTGATATTTGTGGCCAGTAGCACGTCAGGGACAAAAGAATGGAAAATCTGGTCGTGAACATCTTGTATTCGTCATTTTTGGCTTTGGTATGCTTCTTGTTCTTGGCCAACGTCATAATGCTGGCATTGCGGCTAACGCATCATGCGGATTTGGCGAGGAGGCTTGCAGAACGGCTTCGACCGTTTCTTGTCTATTTTCGTCTCGGCGGCCTACCGGACGATCACTTCTCTCCCAAAGCGTAGTTTCCCATTTCACACATCAGAGCATGAGAGAGCCCCGTGGCGTCAGTATTCCCGTTCGTCGGCGAACTAGGTCCGTATTGGCTCGGATTTCTGGGAAGCGTAGCGGTTGAAGTGAGCGCCGTTGCATCAGCATGCGGGCGATCTAACGGATCTCTTCCGAAACGGTATAAAAGTATCCCCTATATCGTGACGCGCACGCTGCTCGCATTCATTGCAGGAACCATACCCGTAATGCTGGAGGCCGCAAACGCGCTCAACGCGTTCATGCTGGGAGCTAGCGCGCCTCTGGTTATCGACAAAATGCAGCGGGGTGTGCTCCCATCATCTCCGTCCGACGGGGGAAGCTAGTCCCCGAACACCCTGCATGAACGCCCTAACGGGCTGCGAGGACGCTTCATCCTACCTTTGAATGCCGCTTGAGAGGTGTTTGAGACGTTCTCGAAGTTCGACATCAAGGAGGTGTACTGCAGCTACTCGATCCAGGGCGAAGGACGTGAAAGAGGCATAATAGCAGGCGGCAGAATGTGGATAGCATCCACATTTTTTTGACACGACCTCCGGAAAAGGAAAAATTCCGGATCTTGCTGTCAAAATTCCGGAAATCCGCGTCCGGCTACAATTGTGCCATTTTTATGTGTGGCTGAGTGGTAGCGGGGGGCGGACTTGAACCGCCGACCTTGGGGTTATGAATCCCACGCTCTAACCACCTGAGCTACCCCGCCACACCGCGCTTCGGTCCGCTTTCAAAAGCGTCTCCGTCCGGCGCGATGGGGGGCTTATAGAGTGATGCTCCGGCCAAAGTCAAGCACGCTTGCGTCAAAAAACTGTCGCTTTTCCGCAAGCTTGAACAGCACCGGTGTTACGCCGCGACCGGCGCCGACAGAAGCGCCTTCAGCGAGGCTTCCGCATCCGCTGCCCGTTCCGAGCGCTCGATGAAACCGCCGCCCCAGACGCGCGCATCCGCACCTTCCGCCGAATAGAGCACACAGGCTTGGCCCGGTGCCACGCCCGCTTCGCCGATCGCGAGATCGACATAGATGCCCTTCTCGTCGGCAAAAAGCGTCGCCGGTGTCGGCGGGCGGGTGGAACGAACCTTGGCGAAGCAAGCAAAACCTGCCGCCGCATCCTCACTGAGCGCCCGATCGCCGAGCCAGTTCATGTCGCGCAGGTAAACACGGTGCGTATCGAGCGCTTCCTTCGGCCCGACGATCACCCGGCGCGAGCGGGCGTCGAGATAGACGACATAAAGCGGCTCGCCGGTCGCAACCCCCAGCCCCTTCCGCTGGCCGATCGTGTAATGCACGATGCCTTCGTGGCGGCCAAGCACACGGCCATCCAGATGCACGATCTCGCCAGCGAGCGCCGCATTCGGCTTCACCTTGTTGATGATATCGGCATATTTGCCCTGCGGCACGAAACAGATGTCCTGGCTGTCGGCCTTCTTGGCCACGACGAGGCCCATCTCCTCGGCAAGCAGCCGCACCTCCGCCTTCGACATGCCGCCGAGCGGAAACCGCAGATAGTCGATCTGCTCCTGGGTGGTGGCGAACAAGAACCAGCTCTGGTCACGATCGGCATCGATCGGACGGTAGAGCGCGCGGCGGTTCGGATTGTCGGCGGACGGATTGCGGCTCGAGCGGATATAGTGGCCGGTCGCCAGCGCATCGGCGCCCAGCTCGCGGGCGGTTGCCAGAAGATCGGCGAACTTGACCGTCTGGTTGCAGGCAACACACGGCACCGGCGTTTCGCCCATGGCATAGGCTTCGGCAAAGGGATTGATCACCGTTTCGCGGAACCGCTTTTCGTAGTCCAGCACATAATGCGGGATGCCGAGCGTTTCCGAGACGCGGCGCGCATCCTCGATGTCCTGGCCGGCGCAGCAGGAGCCGGCGCGATGGACAGCCGCGCCATGATCGTAAAGCTGCAGGGTGATGCCGAGCACGTCATAACCCTGACGTTTCAGGAGCCCGGCCACGACGGAGGAATCCACGCCGCCCGACATGGCGACGACGATGCGCGTATCTTCCGGCTTCTTGTCAAAATCCAGCGTATTCACAGGAACTCTCTCGCTCGACATTGCCCTGGCGACAGATGGCGCCGGCTCAAGCTCATTCTCATCGGCGGGATCGTCCGCCCTTCATCTGAACCGGGGATATAGAAAGGACACGGCCAAAACGCAAGGTTTTCGGCGCCCCGCCCTTCGAGCGCTGATCACGACTGCATCACCCGCGCCGCGCCATCGCCGAGCGCTGCCGTGCGCACGTCCTGTCCCTCCGCGCTTTCCGCCCGCACCTTCGGCAGCGAGGCCGGGTAATCCTGCTGGATGAAGGCGATCAGTTTTTCGCGCACCTCGCAGCGCAGGTCAAACGCCTTGCCGGCATCGCTGGCGGAAACGAGAATGCGCACCTCCATGACGTTTTCGCGGAAATCGGTCACCGCGACATTGACGACCTGCCGATCCCAGAGCGAGGAAGCGGCGGCGATTTCCTCGACCTTGCGGCGGACATCTGCGACGGGAATGGTGTAATCCAGATAGATCATCACGGTTCCGATCAGGGCAGCCCCCTCGCGCGTCCAGTTCTGGAACGGCTTTTCGATGAAATAACCGAGCGGCAGGATGAGGCGGCGCCAGTCCCAGAGCTTCACCACCACATAGGTCGAGGTGATTTCCTCCACCTTGCCCCACTCGCCTTCCACCAAAAGCGCGTCATCGATGCGGATCGGCTGGGTGATCGCAAGCTGGATGCCGGCGAACAGGTTCTTCAAAACCGGTTGAAGTGCCAGACCGAGCACGATACCGGCGACACCGGCGGACGCCATCAGCGAAACGCCATACTGGCGCACCGCCGGAAAGGTCATCAGCGCCGCCGACAGCGTAAACGCGATGATCAGCGTTGCGGCCACCCGCTCCATGATCCGCGACTGCGTGACATGTTTGCGCGCCAAGAGATTGTCTTCCGCATCGAGCTTGAAACGCCTCAGATAGACGGTGGTCCAGATATGCAGCGTGGTGCGCGACATCCAGCCGATGAGCACGATGAAACAGAGCAGCAGGATGTGGCGCAGAATGCCGGTCTCGCTGTCGTTCAGCGGCGCAATGGAGACGGCCGGCACCATGACCCAGGTGACCACGGCCAGCCGGAGCGGCCGTTCCGTCCGCGACACCAGCGAGCGCCAGAAAAGATCGCGATTGGCCACGATGCGGGTCAGAAGCCGAAAGGCGAAGCGGTGGATCAGCCAGCCGACAAAAACGGCGGCAATGAGCGTCATCATGCTCAGCAGCCAATTGGGCAGCCAGCGGATCACCATCTCGATATAATATTCCAGAGGTTGTTCCATGCTGCAGCAGTTAGGGTGCGGTGCGGCAAGGAAAAGGGAAACCGGCTGACAAAAGGGTGAAGACGACAGCAACCGCCGCGCCAGAAGACCGTTTGGCAGGGCAAGGAGACCCACTTGATGACCGACGATACCCATGACCTCGCCCGCTTCCTCGCCGCCCAGCAGCCGGTTTACGATCAGGCGCTCCAGGAATTGCGCGATGGGCGAAAACGCTCCCACTGGATGTGGTTCATCTTTCCGCAAATCGAGGGGCTTGGCCATTCGGCGATGGCAGAGCGTTATGCGATCTCCGGTCGGGCGGAGGCGGAGGCCTACCTCGCCCACCCGCTGCTTGGGGCGCGGCTGAGGGACTGCACCGAGGCCATGCTGACCCACAAGGACCGCTCGGCCCATGCCATTCTGGGCTCGCCGGACGATCTGAAGTTCCGTTCTTCGATGACACTGTTCGACGCGGTCAGCAAAAAGGGCTCAGCCTTTGGCCAAGCCCTTCTGCAGTTTTATGACGGGGAACCGGACGACGCGACGCTCGCCCGGCTCGGATAACATCAATCGGTACCCTGGATGGCGGAGAGAATCCACTGACCGCCGGGATTGCGCACGAAGGTCCAGATCTCGGTGCTTTCGCTGGGGACCTCGGCATTGCCCTGCACCAGCTTGCCGGTATTGCGGTGGCGCATCACGTCGATGCTTTCGTAACGCAGCGCGACGGTGGCGAATTCCTTGCCGTCTTCACGCCAGGCTTCCGCCAGATCACCCTGCAGAAGCTTGACATCCTTCACGTCGTTGCGCAGGCCCTGGGTGGCGTTTTCGCCCAGTTCTTCCGCAAGATAGGACATGGCTTCCGGCGTGGCGAGAGCGCGCAGCTTGGCATAGTCCTCCGCGCCATAGGCGGTCTGCACTTCGGTCAGCAGGCGCTCGAAGGAATCAAGATCCGCCGAGGTGATGCCGATCTCGTCAGTCACGCCCGGCGCGCGCGGCTTGGACGCGGCGGCTGCCGCAGCACCCCCGGCCATCGACCCCATCTGCGGGATCTTGAAACCGGCGCCCTGTGCGTTCGGTGCCTGATAGGCATTGCGCCCCATACCGTTGGCCGACTGGGTTGCCGGCTGCGAACGACGAGCAAACAGGCGCATCAGCAGGAAGATGGCGCCGCCGATCAGAAGCATCTGGAACAACAGGCCAAACATGCCGGCAAGGCCGCCAAAGCCGTGGCCCATCAGCATGCCGAACAGGCCACCGAGAAAGAGGCCGCCGAGAATGCCGCCAGCAAGACCGCCGAACAGGCCGCGGCGCTGCTGCGGCTGGGCTGTCTGCGGACGCGCTGCGTTCTGCGCTGCCGGACTGGTCGCCTGGTTCGGCGTCATCGTGCGCTGGATCGGGGCCGCCGGAGCCGGCGCGGTGCTGGTGGCGGGCGGCGCGGAAAAGGTGCGCGTGCCACGGCTGCCGAAACCGCTTGAGCCGGCGCGGCGAGCCTCGGCAAAATCAACGGCAGCAAGAGACACGACCAAGCCGATGGCCAACACCGATGCGACGTGCTTGAAGCGCCGAAGCGTCGAAAACATTTCTTTCTCCTCACAGTTCCGCTTTTCGCGGGTTATGGCTCCCATATAGCGATCAACGGTTGACGCTTTTAGAGGTTCGACCCGATTTTTCGGTGTTATGAGAAAAATTGACCGGAAATGACGACATCCGACACGAAAAAGCCCGGTGCGAGGTCTCGCACCGGGCTTTTCTCTTGTCAGTCTTGGAAAATCAGGCTCAGTCGACGTTGAAGGTGAGCGGCTTTGCCTGCTTGATCGCCGGATTTGCGGTCAGCTGGTCGAGAACCGCCTTGTCCACCATGCCGTCGACGTAAAGCAGCGCGATCGCGTCGCCGCCTTCCTTTTCGCGGCCGAGCTGGAAGTTGGCGATGTTGACGCCGGCATTGCCGAGCGTGGTGCCCATGAAGCCGATCATGCCCGGAACGTCGGTGTTGGAGATGTAGATCATGTTCTGACCGACATCGGCATCCATGTTGATGCCCTTGATCTGGATGAAGCGCGGCTTGCCGTCGGAGAAGACGGTACCGGCCACCGAGCGCGTCTGCTTTTCGGTCGTCACCGTCAGCTTGATGTAGCCATCATAAACGCCGGTCTTGTCGCGCTTGACCTCGGAGAGCACGATGCCCTTTTCCTTGATCATGATCGGCGCGGAAACCATGTTCACATCCGACACCTGATTGCGGATGAGGCCGGCGAGCAGCGCCGAGGTGAGCGCCTTGGTGTTCATGGTGGCGGTGACGCCATCGTAAAGGATCTCGATCGCCTTGATCGGGTTCTCCGTCACCTGGCCGGCAAACGAGCCCAAAACATCCGCCAGACGGATGAACGGCTTCAGGATCGGCGCCTCTTCCGCGGTGATCGACGGCATGTTGATGGCGTTGGAAACGGCACCCTTGACGAGGTAGTCCGACATCTGCTCGGCCACCTGCAGCGCCACATTTTCCTGGGCTTCCGTGGTCGAAGCGCCAAGATGCGGGGTGCAGACGACGTTCGGCAGGCCGAAGAGCGGGCTTTCCTTGGCAGGCTCGACCTCGAACACGTCGAAACCGGCACCGGCCACATGGCCGGACTTGATGGCTTCGGCAAGCGCTGCCTCATCGACCAGACCGCCTCGGGCGCAGTTGATGATGCGCACGCCCGGCTTCGTCTTGGCAAGCGCTTCCTTGGAGAGGATGCCGCGCGTCTTGTCGGTCATCGGCACGTGCAGCGTGATGAAGTCGGCCTTCGCCAGCAGCTCGTCCAGCTCGACCTTGGTGACGCCCATTTCCTGGGCGCGCTCGGCCGAGAGGAAGGGGTCATAGGCCAGAACGTGCATCTTAAGCCCGATGGCGCGCGAGCAGACGATGGAGCCGATATTGCCGGCGCCAATGACGCCGAGCGTCTTGCCGGTGATTTCGACACCCATGAACTTCGACTTTTCCCACTTGCCGGCCTGGGTCGAGACGTCGGCTGCCGGGATCTGGCGGGCAACGGCAAACATCAGCGCGATGGCATGTTCGGCAGTCGTGATGGAATTGCCGAACGGCGTGTTCATCACGATGATACCGCGCTTCGACGCAGCCGGAATGTCGACATTGTCGACCCCGATGCCGGCGCGGCCGATCACCTTCAGGTTGGTGGCGGCAGCGATCAGCTTTTCCGTCGCCTTGGTGGCGGAGCGGATGGCAAGACCATCGTAATTGGCGATGATTTCGGCCAGCTTGTCCTTGTCCTTGCCAAGCTGCGGCTGGAAATCGACTTCAACACCGCGATCGCGGAAGATCTGGACGGCGGTTTCCGACAGTTCGTCGGACACGAGAACGCGAGGTGCCACGAGAGGCCTCCTTCAGAAGAGTTCAAGCAAAAAGGGTTCAGTCTGTATCGGGAAAGCGGCTTCGCCTGTCGGGGCGAAGCCGGACGCATCGGCGCTGTTTACGCGGCGGCCTTGGCGAGTGCTGCCTTCTGGGTCTCGAAAGCCCAGGTCAGCCACGGCATGACGGCCTGCATGTCGGCGGTCTCGATCGTTGCACCGGCCCAGATGCGAAGGCCGGACGGCGCATCGCGATAGGCGCCGATGTCGAGCGCAACATTTTCCTTTTCCAGAAGGGCAACGACGCCCTTGGCAAAGTTAGCCTGCGCATCCGCGTCCAGAGCCGTCACCTCGGGATCAACGATCTTCAGGCACACGGAGGTATTGGAGCGGGTGGCCGGATCGACCGCCAGGTTGGCGATCCAGTCATTGGCGTCGACGAAATCGAAGATGACCTTGGCATTGGCGTCAGCGCGGGCGATCAGGGCCTCAAGACCACCGATCGACTTTGCCCAGTTCAGCGCATCGATATAGTCCTCGACGCAGAGCATGGAGGGCGTATTGATGGTCTCGCCGACGAAGATGCCCTCGATCAGCTTGCCGCCAGAGGTCATGCGGAAAATCTTCGGCAGCGGCCAGGCCGGAACATAGGTCGTCAGGCGCTCGACGGCACGCGGGCTGAGGATGATCACGCCGTGACCGCCCTCACCGCCCAGAACCTTCTGCCAGGAGAAGGTGACGACGTCGAGCTTGGAGAAATCCATGTCCTGCGCGAAAGCGGCCGAGGTGGCGTCGCAGATCGTCAGGCCCTTGCGGTCGGCAGGGATGAAGTCAGCATTCGGCACCCGCACGCCAGAGGTGGTGCCGTTCCAGGTGAAGACGACGTCACGGTCGAAATCAACCTGGGTCAGGTCCGGCAGCAGGCCGTAATCGGCATTGAACTTGCGGACATCAGCAAGCTTCAGCTGCTTCACCACATCGGTGACCCAGCCGGCGCCAAAGCTTTCCCAGGAAAGCATGTCCACGCCACGTTCGCCGAGCAGCGACCACATGGCCATTTCCACGGCGCCCGTATCGGAGGCCGGCACGATGCCGATGCGGTAATCCGCCGGCACGTTCAGAATTTCGCGGGTAAGATCGATGGCCTGCTTCAGCTTCGTCTTGCCGACCTTGGCGCGGTGCGATCGACCGAGCGGGGCATCAGCAAGGGCGTCGAGCGTCCAACCGGGGCGCTTCGAGCAAGGGCCAGAAGAAAAATGGGTATTGTTCGGACGTACGTCCGGCTTCGCGATGGTCGCCATCTTGGCTATCCTTCCAGATAGAAAGCCCTTCGTTGGGGAAGGGTGTCCCGCCGTCGGTGTTAGTGGAACACGCCGATTTGGTCAAGTCGCAACTGGAACCGCAAATGTCTTTTTTGCGCGGCCCAGCAGGCGGAGAAAAACTTGACCTGAATCAACAACAATTGACGCCAGAATTCTATGATCAGGTATCGGCTGTGAGAACACCGAGCCCGGCACGACGCGCTGAAAGGATATCCCGGCAGCAGGCGACGTGCAGACGCAATCCCATGACGAAATGATTTCCAACGCACAAGGATAACCCACCATGGCCATGCACACCACATTCACCACAGAGCCGAAAACAACAGAAAACGGACGCCTCTACCTGCCGTTTCTTGCCGGTTTCTACGAGAAGTTCGCCCAGCCCTTCGCCTGGACTGCCTTTCGTGTCGCGATCGGCGGCATGCTGATGATCGAAGGCTATCCGAAGATCATGGCTCCGATGGCGCAGGTCGGTTTCGTCGAGAACCTTGGCTTCCATCCGGGCTGGCTGTGGTCGCCGACGCTGGCCGCCATGCAGTTTTTCGGCGGCGCCCTGATCGCGCTTGGCCTCTTCACCCGCCCGATTGCGCTGGCAAACGCTGTGATGCTGGCAATCACCTTGTGGTTCCACTTCGCCTTCCCTTATGGGCACGCTTTCCTGACCAATGAGGGCATTGCGGCACTGAAGGGCGGCAGTGAATTCTTCACCCCGGAAGCGACAAAACGCCTGATGGACGGCGGAACCAAGTTCCTGGAGCAGGTACAGACAAAAGCGGAACTGGCCTCGCTTTTCTGGTGCGGCGGCGCCTTCTTTTTCGCCGCTTTCGGCGGCGGTTACTGGTCGATGGACAAGCTTTTCATGAAACGCGAGTTCTGAACCGCTGACGCATCGACGACAAACGCAAAAGGCCGCCCGAAACACTCCGGGCGGCCTTTCTGCTGTCTGGCAGAATCTTACTTGTAGACGATCGGAGCCGGTGGCGGCTCTTCCGGAACGTAAGGGGTCGCGCAACCGCCGAAGCTGTAGCGGGCACCGATACGGGCCTCATGCACATCAAAGCCCTTGTCATAACCGGGGCCGCCGTTCTGGGCGTAACCGAACATGTCGCCGCCCTGGACGTGGCGATAACGGTAACCGACATCGGCCTTCAGATTGCAGGTCACGTCGATCGTCGCACCGGCCATCAAGGCATAGGTGAAACGCCAGCTGCCCTTGCCGTCATGCTCGACGGTGGCGTCGCAACCCGCGCCGCTGTCGGCGCAGGAGGTATTGCGCAGCTTGTCCCACTTGACATAGGTGCCGCCGATACCGCCGCCGACATAAGGCGTGACATAACCATAGGTGCCGAGATCGACATAAGCATTGGCCAGCAGGCTGTAGGCGCGCATGCTGGACGTATCGCGCGAGGTGCAGGGACCAACGCAAGCGCCGAACGAAGCGCCGCTGCCCTTGGTGGAGCCCTCGAAATCGGTCTTGTTCAGGTAGTCGAAGGTCAGGTCGGTGCGCAGGTAGCTGTTGACCTGGTAACCAACACCGACGCCGAGCGTCAGGCCGTCACGCAGCTTGGCGGTATGGAAATCCGTCTTGGAACCGGTGTAATTGCCCTGGTAAAAATTGGCGCCGTCAAAATCGGTAAATCCATAGCCGATATCGCCGCGCAGGTACCAGCCGCTCGACGACTGCTGGACAACCACTTCCGGGACATCGGTATAAACCGGTTCCGGCTGCGGCTGATATAAGTCTGCCGAGTGTGCCGCGCTTGCTGCCAATGCAATGGCAAGCGCGCCCATCAAGGTCTTTTTCATGGCTCCTACTCCAGGTTCGAAATGTGCGCGCACGTAGCGTCGGTCTTCCTTAAATCTGGACATGATCATTAACGATAAAGGTTAAGGAGCACTTAAGGATAACAACCCGTAAAGGTTGAATGACAACCTCTTCGACAGGCACAAAAAAGGCCCGCACGCAGCGGGCCTTGAGGAAGACTGAGGGTGTGGCCGAAAATCAGGCGGCGGTGCGCACATTCGAGATCGCACCGACGAGATCGCCGACGATGCGTTCGATCTGGGCGCGGTCATCGCCTTCCGCCATCACGCGGATGAGTGGCTCCGTGCCGGAAGGACGGATGACGAGGCGGCCCTTTGCGCCGAGTTCGGCTTCCGCGCTTTCGATCGCCTGTCGCACGATGATGTCTTCGAGCGGCTTGCCGCCACCGATCCGCACATTGCGCAGCAGCTGCGGCACAGGCTCGAACCGGCGGCACACTTCGCTGACGGAGAGCCCCAGCCGCTTGACGCGGGCGAGAATCTGCAGCGCCGCCACCAGGCCGTCACCCGTCGTGCCAAAATCGGACAGGACGATATGGCCGGACTGTTCGCCGCCGACGTTGAAATCGTGGTTGCGCATATGCTCGACCACATAACGGTCGCCAACCTTGGTGCGCGCCAAGCTCAAGCCCCTGCCCTGCAGGAAACGCTCGAGACCGAGATTGGACATGACGGTTGCGACAATGCCGCCACCGCGCAGCTTTTCATCCTCGGCCCAGCTTTCGGCAATCACCGCCATCAGCTGGTCGCCGTCGATGATGCTGCCGTTTTCGTCGACGATGATCACCCGGTCGGCGTCACCATCGAGCGCGATGCCGATATCGGCACGCACCTCGTGCACCTTGTTGCGCAGCGCCTCCGGGCTCGTCGAACCGCAGTCGAGATTGATGTTGGTGCCGTTTGGCGTGTTGCCGATGGTCACCACATCCGCGCCGAGTTCCCAGAGCGCTGCCGGCGCCACCTTGTAGGCCGCGCCATTGGCGCAATCGATGGCGATGCGCAGCCCGGACAGGGTGACGTCGCGCGGCAGTGTGCGCTTGACGAATTCGATGTAACGATAGATGTCGCCATCAACGCGCTTTGCCCGGCCGATCTCGCTCGGCTTGGCAAGCTGCGAATAAAGATCCTTGTCGAGCAGGTCCTCGATTTCCAGCTCCAGCTCGTCGGACAGCTTGTAGCCATCCGGGCCGAAAAGCTTGATGCCGTTATCGGCAAACGGATTGTGCGAGGCCGAGATCATCACGCCGATATCGGCGCGCAAAGACCGGGTCAACATGGCAACGGCAGGCGTCGGGATCGGGCCGAGCAGGAAAACGTCGAGCCCGGCAGCGGTGAAACCGGCCACCAGCGCATTTTCCAGCATGTAACCGGACAGGCGCGTATCCTTGCCGATGACGACGCGATGACGGTGGTTGCCGCGCCGGAAGATCGTCCCGACCGCGATCCCAACGCGCATGGCGAGATCCGGGGTCATGGGGAAAACGTTCGACTGTCCGCGAATGCCATCCGTGCCAAAGTAACGACGTGCCATACGTGCTCCTTGAGTGCTGCGCGCTCTTCATAGCGCGTCTTGTTTTGACGTCAGCCGGCAGTATCGCGCCAGCATCCATGCTCGCTCTTGCCACAGAAACTCCGGGCGAGCATCTAAATTACCGTCAAAATCGATTATATCCCGTTACCGAAGTCTCAATCTTTGCTGCGAATCGACAACGCTAAAGGCCGCCGGGTTTCCCCGACGGCCTTGTTATGGGTCCCTGAAAGGGCGATCTCAGTGCGGCTGCGGCTCAAGCCCGCTTTCCGGCTCACCGTCGCTCTTCGGCTCGTCCCGCTTCGGGCCGGCCTTCGGCACGGCGGAACCGCGCGCAGTCGGGGTGTCGTCGCCGGCATCGCGGGAGGGCTTTTCACCCCTCAGCAGCGCCTTGATCTCTTCGCCGGAGAGCGTCTCGTATTCGAGCAGGCCTTCGGCCAAGGTGACGAACTCGTCGTGCTTGTCGGTCAGGATCCGGCGCGCCTCGGTGTAGGCCTCATCGATCAGACGACGGACTTCCGTGTCGATCTTCTGGGCGGTCGCTTCCGACACGTTCTTCGACTGCGAGACAGAGTGTCCGAGGAAGACTTCCTGCTGGTTTTCACCATAGGCAACCTGGCCGAGGATGTCGGAGAAACCCCATTGGGTGACCATGGCACGGGCAAGCTTGGTGGCCTGCTCGATGTCCGAGGATGCACCGGACGTGATGTTCTCCTTGCCGAAGGTCAGCTCTTCGGCAACGCGGCCGCCCATCATGATGACGAGGCGGGACACCATCCACTTGTAGCTCATCGAATAGCGGTCGCCTTCCGGCAACTGCATGACCATGCCGAGCGCACGACCGCGCGGAATGATCGTCGCCTTGTGCAGAGGGTCGGCCACCGGCACGTTGAGCGCGGTGATGGCGTGACCGGCTTCGTGATAGGCGGTGAGCTTCTTTTCGGCCTCGGTCATGGCAGAGGAGCGGCGTTCCGCACCCATCATGATCTTGTCCTTGGCGTCTTCGAATTCCGCCATGGTGACAAGCCGCTTGTTGCGGCGCGCGGCCATCAGGGCGGCTTCGTTGACGAGGTTCATCAGGTCCGCACCGGAGAAACCGGGCGTTCCGCGTGCCAGAACCTTGAGATCGACATTCGGTGCCAGCGGCACGTTGCGCGCATGCACCTTGAGGATGCGTTCGCGGCCAACGATATCCGGGTTCGGAACGACGACCTGACGGTCGAAACGGCCGGGACGCAGGAGCGCCGGGTCGAGAACGTCCGGACGGTTCGTTGCGGCGATCAGGATGATGCCTTCATTCGCCTCGAAACCGTCCATCTCGACCAGCAGCTGGTTCAGCGTCTGTTCGCGCTCGTCATTGCCGCCGCCGAGACCGGCACCGCGGTGACGACCGACGGCATCGATTTCGTCGATGAAGATGATGCAGGGCGCGTTCTTCTTGGCCTGTTCGAACATGTCGCGGACGCGGCTTGCGCCGACACCGACGAACATTTCAACGAAGTCCGAACCGGAGATAGTGAAGAAGGGAACATTCGCTTCGCCAGCCACAGAGCGGGCGAGAAGCGTCTTACCGGTACCCGGAGGGCCGACGAGCAGCACACCGCGCGGAATGCGTCCGCCGAGCCGCTGGAACTTCTGCGGGTCGCGCAGGAATTCAACGATTTCTTCGAGGTCTTGCTTGGCTTCGTCGACGCCGGCGACGTCATCGAAAGTGACGCGGCCATGCGCTTCCGTCAGCAGCTTCGCCTTGGACTTGCCAAACCCCATCGCACCGCGCGAGCCGCCCTGCATCTGGCGCATGAAGAACAGCCAGACACCGAGGATGAGAAGCATCGGCAGAAGCGTGCCGATATAACTCAGGAACCCGGAGGAACCGTCGGTCTCCGGACGTGCGGCGATCGTCACGTTCTTCGACTGAAGACGGTCGATCAGACCGTCATCGATGACGGGCGAATAGGTCTGGAAGCCTGCTCCGCTGTCGGTATAGGTCCCCGTGACCCGGTTGCCGGTGACCATGACGTCACGCACCCGGCCGGAATCCACGTCGCGCAGGAACTGCGAATACGGGATTTCCCGTGAGCTCGTTTGTGTGGGCGCCGTCTGGAACATGCTGAACAGAGCGATCAGCAAGAGGGCGATTATCGCCCACAGGGCGAAATTACGAAAGTTTGGCTTCATCGAACTCCCCGGACAATGACGGCCTACTCTCCGGCAGCCGCCTTACTTGCCGTCTAACATAGGATTGAGGCACGGCCTTGCCAAGGCAACGCCGCACAGTCCTTATGTTTTACGCATGAAAACGTTAAGCGGCGATGGTGGAAATTCATCCAGTCCCGCTTGTTTTGCCAGTGATACCGCAAGTTTCAGATCGAATTGCGGCAGGAACCGGTCATAGGGCGCGAGAAGAGGCCGAACCCAGGTGCGTCCGTTTGCCGCCATTTCCTGCGGAATGATGTCCGGAAGCGAGCGATAGGCTTGCAGTGCCAGGCTTCCGGGAAGAGTTGGAAATGCGGCGCTCGCTGCTGCCCGATCCGCCGGGCACGGGCGTATGACGACCTCCCCGTCATTCACGTTCTCAAGGGAGAAGCGGCCGTCCCAGGCAACGGTCCCACCCGCCGCAATGGCAAGCTCGGGCAGGTTGCGGCTCTCGCGCACAAGATAAAGCCGGTCTCGGCGGCGATCGAACACGACCCGGCCCACCGTCATCCGCCCTGGCCTGCCGGTTGCGAGAAAGTCGGCGAGACGCGCCAAGCTGTCACGCGAGGGACCATAGGACCGTCCGCCGATGACCGAGGTAAGCGCGCTCAGCGCGTGCATCCACACGGCCTCGTCGGCCTGGAGCATGTCCGTGAAGAGTTCGGCCGCGACCCCGCGATGCAGCGTCAGATGCTGTTCAAACAGGTGCGCCGCGGCCATGCTCAGGCCTTCGCGCATGGCCGATGCCTTGGAAATCTGCGCGATGTGGCCGCGCACCGCCTCATCATCGAGTGTCAGGCCTGCCCGAATGCGGGCCCGTTCAAAGCGGGGGTCCGTATTGCTCGGGTCCTCGATCCAGCCGATGCCGGCGGTAGACAGGCAGTCCCGGATCGCCTGCCGGCGTGCGGAGAGCAAGGGACGGTGCAGCCAGATGGAACGGTTGACGAGTACAGAAGGCGCCATGCCGGCAAGCCCGATCGACCCCTCGCTGCCGGGTCTTCCGGCGCGCATCAGCACCGTTTCGATCTGGTCGTCCAGCGTATGGCCGGTGACGATGAGGCTCGCCTGCTCCGTCAGAGCGACACGGCAGAGGCGGTCGTAGCGGGCCTCCCGGGCGGCGGCAGAAAGGCCGCTGGCCGGTTTGACCCCCTCCCATCGATCGGTGATGTGACGGATGGCGAGGCTCTGGCAGATACGGGAGACCTCGCGGGCTTCCACCGCAGACTGCGGCCTCAGCGCATGGTCGATCGTCACCGCCAGCAGATCAACAGGAGTTTTGCAGGTCGCCGCGCAACGCTGCAGCAGAAAGAGAAGGCCAAGCGAATCGCTCCCGCCGGAGACGGCGACAAGAATGCGCGCGGGCTTGGCAAGATCCACCAGGAAGCGCTCGATGGCCTCAACCGGCGGAAGCGGCGACGGGGCGTGTGCCTGCGCCGGATCGATCACGTCAGCAGCTCAGCCGCTTTTGTTCGCTCGCAACCTTGCTCAGAACCGGTTTCGAGGCGTTGGGGTAACGTTTGCCCACCTCGCGCAGCGTGGCACAGGCGGTGTCGCGATTGTCCAGGGCGGCGAGCGACATGCCGAGCTTCAGCAACATTTCCGGCGCCTTCGGCGAGGTGCCATAAGCCTGGTGCGCGTTGAGGAAGGTTTTCGCGGCCTCGTTATATTTGCCTTGCGAATATTGCGCTTCGCCCAGCCAGAAATTTGCATCCGCCGCGCGGGCGCTTTTCGGGAAACTCTGCAGGTACTGGGTGAACTCGCTTTCGGCGAGCTTGTAGTCGCCCGAGAGCACATGATTGTAGGCGCCACGATAGGCGTCACTCTCATTGCCGAGAGATGCGGTCTGCTGTTCGGCCGGTTTGGCAGCCGGGCCGAGATCGACACCCGGCAGATCGGAAGAGTTGCGGGCACCGCGGTTGATGCTCGCACCCACCGGCTGGCCGCTCTTGTCGACCTCGAGCGAACCAAGCGTCGCCTGGCCCGGCGCGGTCTGGGTGGTGGACGAAGACGGACGAGAGGCGCTCGCCACCGGCGGCGCGCTCTCGATGATCGCTCCTACCTGGTCGCTACTGTTTTTTTTTGAGCCGGCTGCCGGAGCGGCAGCGACTGAGGGAGCCGAAGCGCTTCCCGTCTGGCTCTTTTCGAGCTCCTGGAAGCGGAATTCGTTATCCTCTTGGGTCTTGCGCATCTGCTCCTGCATCTGCAGCAGCTGGAAGCTCATTTCCTCGACGCGTCCGTTCAGCTGGCGGATTTCTTCCTGCAGCTGCTGAATGCGCACCGCATCACCGGCGCTTTGCGTGCGCACAACGGGCGCCTGCTGCTGCGCAACCGGCCGCTGGCCGCCCTGGAAGACGTCCGACAGGGTAAAGGCCGAAGCCGTTCCACCGGTTGCGGCAAACCCCAGCACCGTTGCCAAGACAAATCTGTTCATGTCCTTCGTCCTGCTCATCTTGAAGCTGCTCCCTTAAAGTGCAGACAGATGGTCCTTCAAACACCCGGCAGAAGAATAACCACGTTGACCCATCAACAATAGGCCAAGTTCGGCCAAACTATGAAGACGGCATGTCGTGGTGAAAAGAAAAAGGCGACCATCGGCCGCCTTTCCATCTGCCATCGGCGGCTGATCAGGAACCGGCGCCACCGAGAACGGTGACGGCGCGGCGGTTCTGCGACCAGCACGAGATGTCGTCGCAAACAGCGACCGGGCGCTCCTTGCCGTAGGAAATGGTGCGCATGCGGTTGGCCGGAACGCCACGCGATGCGAGGTAATCGCGGGTCGCTGCGGCGCGGCGTGCACCGAGTGCCAGGTTGTATTCGCGCGTGCCGCGTTCGTCGGCATGGCCTTCGACGGTGATCGCATAGTTCGGGTAGCGCATCAGCCACTGGGCCTGACGGTCAAGCGTCTGCTGGGCGTCTGCACGGATCGACGAGGAATCGGTGTCGAAGAAAATACGGTCGCCGACGTTAACGGTGAAGTCCTGAGACGAACCCGGGGTCGCGGCACCGGCGCCAAGGCCGAGCTCGCCGGCACTGTTCGGCATGTTCTTCTTGTTGGCGCAGCCAGCCAGTGCAAGAGCAAGCGTCAGTGCGATAACGGCCGGATTGCGGGCCAGGTTCTGCATGCGGCTCATCGCCGGGGTATGGTTGCGGCTCATCGCCGGTCTCTCCTTGATCACAAATAGGAAGCAGTGTCTGGTGTTTTATCGTTTCCGGACTGTATGCTTTCCTGGTTAACCCATTCCCAACCATCATGGTTAACAGGACGTGAAGATCAGCTATCATGCCGAATTCTCAGGAGAATGCGGCATGACCATGGCACAAGGCCAGATTGTTGCCCTTATTCAAGCAGCGGCGACCAGGCCGGATCCGATCCGAAGGCCGGGGTCTTGACCAGCTGCTCGTTGTAACCGGTCAGATCGATCGAATAGAGCTGCGGGCCACCGGCACCGGCGGCCTGACGGAAGAACATCAGGACGCGGCCGTTCGGTGCCCAGGTCGGGCCTTCATTGTGGAAACCGCTCGTCAGGATACGTTCGCCAGACCCGTCCGGCTTCATCACGCCGATCGAGAACTTGCCGCCCGACTGCTTGGTGAAGGCAATCAGATCGCCGCGCGGCGACCAGACCGGCGTCGAATAGGCACCGTCGCCGAAGGAGATGCGCGTCTGGCCCGTCCCGTCGGCATTCATCACGTAAAGCTGCTGACGCCCGCCGCGGTCGCTTTCGAAGACGATGCGGGCACCATCCGGCGAATAGGAGGGCGACGTGTCGATCGCCGCCGTGCTGGTCAGCCGGGTCGTCGTGCGCGAACGCAGGTCCATCGTATAGATGTTCGAGTTGCCGTCCTGCTGCAGGCTCATGATGACCTTCTGGCCATCCGGCGAAAAGCGCGGCGAAAAGGTCATGCCGGGGAAGTTGCCGACCACCTCGCGCTGCCCGGTCTCCAACTGGAGCAGGTAGACACGCGGCTGCTGGCCCTCGAAGGACATGTAGGTCACTTCCTGACGGTTCGGCGAAAAGCGCGGCGTCAGAACGATGTTCTTGGCATCCGTCAGCATGCGGACGTTAAAACCGTCCTGGTCCATGATGGCGAGCTGGCGCTGGCGGGCGGTCTTCGGACCGCTTTCGGACACGAAGACGACGCGGGTATCGAAATAACCCTTCTCGCCGGTGATCTTTTCATAGATCGCGTCGGCGATGATGTGCGCCACGCGACGCCAGTTTTCCGGCTGGGTGAAGAACTGCTGGCCGGTCATCTGCTGGCCGGCAAAACTGTCCCACAGACGGAATTCGGCGCGAAGACGGCCATCGGCCTCACGCGTCACACGACCGGTCACCAGTGCCTGGGCGTTGATGGCCTTCCAGTCCTCGAACCGGGGCATCTGGTTGGGATCGGTGATCTTCTGGATGAAGGCCGCCTTGTTGATCGGCGCAAACAGGCCCGACCGCTGCAGATCGGCGGCAATGACGCTCGATACCTGCGCACCGAGGTCTCCGTTGGACTGGAAGTCCGTGATCGCGATCGGCAGCGGCTGAACGTTGCCCTTGTTGATGTTGATCACGACTTCGGCCTTGGCCGGGGTCACGACCGCAGTGGCGGTCAGCATGCTCGCCGCCACCATCACGGCACGGAGAAGATAACTTTTGATCATTGAGACAAGCCTTTCAGCTTTGCACGGATATTGAGGCGAGGCTTTCGGATCGGACGGTTTTTCATCGTTCCAAAACCTCCCAGCTTAAAGAGCGAATTCGGAAGGATCGAAGTTCAGGACCAGAACATTCCATCCCTTTTCGCCCTCATATTTCTCGGGCGGCAAATTCTTCAATGGGGCGGATTTGAAGAGCGCGCGGCGCGTGCTGCTTTCGACCGCCCGACGCGTGCCTTCCGGTCCCCCGGTTGCGGTGACTTCCGGCTGGCCGACGATATTGCCGGCCTGGTCCAGCTCAACGCGGATGCGCACGCGCACTTCCTGCACGCCGGTCAGGCCCGCCACCAGCGACCAGTTGCCCTGGATCTGGCCCTTGACGGAATCGATTTCCGTGGCGCTGAGGCCGACGCCGATGGTCTTCTTGTCGCCACGCGAGGCGACTTCCGTCGAGCGCTTCGCGCCGCCGCCGGCCGCTTCCTGCTTGTTGAGCATGGTGGCGATCTCATCGGCGTTGAAGTCGCTCTGCTGCGAAGAAGCGGCCTTGGCGACCTCCTGCTTCTTGTCCGACACCTTCTTGTCCGGCGTCTTTTCGGCAGCCTTGGCATCCGGTTTCTGCTCGGCCGGCTTTTCCGCAGGCTTGGCTTCCTGCGGCTTCGGCGGCTCGGGCTTCGGGCGGGCAGCCGGTATCGGAGCGGCATCGGGAAGGGGAATTTCCTCGGCCTGCTTCTCGACGGGTTTGGGTTCCGGCTGTGGTTCAGGTTTCGGCGTTGGCGGCGTGATCTCCGGCTTCGGCTGCGGCAGGGCTGCAACCTCCTGCGGCTTCTCGACCGTCTCTTCCGGCGCGATGTCCTTCACCTGATTGTTTTCGTTGGTCGGGTTGGGCAGCGGCTTTTCGACCTTGGGAGGGGCCGCCGCAACCTCGGTTTCCACCGGACGCTTGGCAGGAGTCGGCGGGTTCTTCAGGTCTATATCGTTGTCGCCGGCATTCTCGGCATTCTCGACGACCTTCTGGTTCTTGGTTTCCTTCGGCGCCGGTTTTTCGGTTTTCGGGGCGTTCTGTTCGCCCTTCTGCGTCTGGGTGATCGACTCGACGGGCACGATATCGACCGGCAGCGCATCGACCGGCGCGACCTCGAACGAGGCCGGCGCGCTGAGGGACAGAAGCGCCCAGCTCAGCACGAGCGTATGCATAACCAGCGATGTGCCGAGACTAGTCTTCATGTCGACCCGTCAATTCTGCGTTTCCTGCAGCGTCACAAGACCGATATTCTTGAAGCCCGCTGCGGAGATGCGCGCCATGACCTTCATGACGACGCCATAGGCGGCAGCCGTATCGCCGCGTACATAGATGCGTTCGTTGTAACCGGTCGTGGCAATGGCCTCGAGCTTCGGCACCACCTCGTCCAGCTGGATCGGGGTTTCCTGCAGATAGATCTGGCCTTCCGGATTGACGGATACCGTGATCGGCTGCGTATCGGAATTCATCGCCTTCGCCTGCGTTTCCGGCAGGTCGATCGGCACGCCGACCGTCATCATCGGTGCGGCGACCATGAAGATGATCAGCAGCACGAGCATGACGTCGACGAGCGGGGTCACGTTGATTTCGCTGATCGCCCCGCCGCGGCCACGGCCGCCACGACGGCGCCGGCCGCCCCCCGAGCCCTTCGATCCTCCTGCAGACATACCCATGATACGCTCTCCTGGATCTCGACGGGTTTACTGGGCAGCCTGGCGCGGCTGCAGCTTCTCGTCGATCTGGCGCGACAGGATGGCCGAGAACTCGTCGGCAAATCCTTCCATGCGCGACGACAGCTTTCCGGCATCGCCCATGAACTTGTTGTAGGCCATGACGGCCGGAATAGCCGCAACGAGACCGATGGCAGTTGCCAGAAGCGCTTCGGCAATACCCGGCGCCACGACGGCGAGGTTGGTGGATTTCGAACCGGCAATCGCCTGGAAGGAGGTCATGATACCGACGACCGTACCGAAGAGACCGATGAAGGGACCGGCCGAACCGATGGTGGCGAGCGACGGAAGACGCGCCTCATAGGTTTCGCTCTCACGGGCAATCGTCACATCCATGGCGCGGTCGATGCGCATCTGGAGGCCGATCGGCGAACGCGCACCGCGCTCGAAGCTCTTTTTCCATTCGCGCATGGCCGCCACGAAGATCGCCGCAAGACCGCTATTCTGGCGTTCGGCCAGCGTCCGGTACAGCTCCTCAAGCGACTGTCCCGACCAGAAGACCTGTTCGAACTGGTCGAACTGACGTTTTGCCTTGGCAAAGGTCATGTACTTGTCGATGACGATCGCCCAGGTCCAGACCGATGCGCCGATCAACCCGATCATGACCAGCTTTACGATCAAGCCGGCCTGCATGAACAGAGACCAGAGGCTCACCGAGCTCGCCGCAGCTGCCAAATCCGCGTGTTCCATCTACCCACTACCCCGAATCAAATTACCCGGCACGTACCAATACGGACCGGTTCGCCAGTTCTCATCCAGAAGACGCGACTTGCGCAGAATTGCCCGTTTGCCTGAGATTTCAGCCTGCTTCTGACCGTTAAATTTGGTCAAACGAAGGCGTGCACCGCACAAACGCTATGGCAGCCAGTAAGACAATATTATGGTTAAGGATGTATTGATGCGCAGGGCCAATTGATGGCCCCTCCCCCTACTGCCGGCTTGCCAGCGCCGCATCGCCATCAAGGGGTAGCCAGTATTTTGCCGCCGTCGCACCCCGTTCGATGACCACGTGATTGTTGGCGAAGATGCGATAGGGCTGGCTCCATTCGCCATCCGGCCATTGTACCCGGACCACCGCCCGCTCGTTGACCCCGAGCCCGAGATGCACGAAACCCGCCTGCCCCGACACATGACCGCCGCCGACCGACACCGTGCGGGTGATCGTGCGGGTGCCGATCCTGACATTGATCTTGGCTCCGACCGCAAACGGGTTCACCTTGCCATTGTCGAGGGCGATTTTCGTCCAGTTGCCGAGCGGCCGGTGACCCCAGTCGGTGCGCGCCCCGAGATTGCGCAGAAGACTTGCCGGCGCCATGCGGTTGACGATGACGATGTCGAGCATCCCGTCATTGTTGAAATCATCGACCGCCGCCCCGCGGCTGCGGGCCCGATCAGCAAGGCCGGCCGCCAGCCCCTCTTCGTGAAAAATGCCGTCAAAATCGCCGAGCAGAAGGTTGTTCGGATCCTCGGACGCGAATTCCGGCATGGCCTCAACATTGCCCTTGGCGATGAAGAGATCGATGTTGGTGTCGTTGTTGACGTCGGCGAACTGTGCATGCCAGCCGGTCGATGGTTTCACGTCGGACCCGGTGTAAGGCCGGTGGGCCGTCGCCTGCCGCTCGAATGCGATGTCGCGATAGGTCGGCCGGTCTTCCTCCGCATCATCGTCCAGCGTCTGCAGCTTCGTGTCGCCCATCGAGGTCAGCGCGTAATCCGGCCGGCCATCGCCATTGAGATCCGCTTCCGCAATGCCCATGCCCCAGATGGTGAGCGGCTTCCAGCCCTGCCCCGCCGAATAGAGCTTTGGCGCCCGGGCGGCCGGGACGGCCCACAACTGCTCCTGACCGCCGCGATAATATTGGCGGTCATTGGTAATGCGCAGATCCCGCTCGCCGGTATTGTTCCAGTCGGTGAACAGCATGGAGAGCGCGCAGTAACCCGGTTCGAGCGACAAAGGCTCACCGTAATCGGCCGTTTCGCCCGGCCGCGGCCGCATCAACACGTTCGGCGCGCAGGTGCCGAACGGGGTGCCGGGCGCGGAGCGATCGACATAGTTGCCGAAGGCGAGTGTCGGAAACAGCTGTTCCGGCTCCCAGGTGGCGGCAAAGGCGGTGGTCCATTCACGCCCACCTTCGAAGGCGAGGCTGCGATTGGCCTTCTCGAACCGGCAGCCCCCCTTGCCGCGCAGCACAAGATTTTCACCGAGCCGCAGGACGACGAGATCCAGGATCCGATCATTGTCGATGTCGAGCGGATAGGCGCCGAGGACTTTCTCCAGGTCCTTCGGATCGATGCCGGCGTCCGTCTTCTCGAAGCGCAGCGCGCCGCCGGTGGGCGAATGGTTGACGTAGAAGGCGGCTGCGCTGCTGCCGCCGGCCAGAAACAGGTCCGGTTTGCGATCGCTGTTGCAGTCGAAACTCGCGACCCCGCCGCCGACGAAATATTCCCACGGCCCCATATAGCGATGGTCGATGCCCGCCGATGTCGCTTCCTCCTGGAAGTGCGGCACGTCCATCAGAAAAGGCGCCTTGCCCTCCGCGGCCGCTGTCATGGCGGAAAGGTTCAGAGCGTAGAACGTGACGAGAATGGACGAAAACTTCATGGCCCGATCACCAGGGTCTTGAGGAAAGCGATAATGGCCTGGCGGTCGACCTCTTCCGCCGCCTGATAGGCGTCGCTGGCCGCCCTTCCGGACCCGCCATGCGCGCGGATGATCTCGTCCAGCGTCGTCATGTCGTTGCGGTGGCCATAAGGCGGGGTCGAGGCAACACCCCAGAGTTCCGCCGTCATGAAGATGTTGCGGTCGACGAAACGCTGCGCCATCAGCTCGTTGCCGAGCGTCTCGCGACCGCCATCCGTCATCACATGCCGCTTCAGGTCGCCGAAGAGCGGCACCAGAACCTCGCCCTTTTCGTTGCGCGGCAAGATCTTTGCCCAGGCGAACAGGTTGAGATCGTAGATGGCGGGCTCGCGCACCTGCCGGTCGTTCAGCGTGCCGGCCACATCGAAGGGACCTGGATCGGCAAAGCTCAAGGACGAGAGCGGCAGGCTCGGTTTGTGGCAGACCGCGCAGCCCAGCGTGTCGAAGGCCTTCGCGCCGCGTTCGGCCATCTGTTGCCATCTGGCATCCTGAGGCGCCGCCTGTTGCGGCGCGTAAAGGGTCGCCTGCCAGGCGACGAGCGCCGAGACATCGCCGTCGGAGATCTCGTCGGGCTTTTCGTCGCCATCGAAATCCGGGGTGCCGGTCCAGCGAGCCCCGAAACGTTCGCGTGCTTCCATGCCATGATGATGGTTCAGCGCATTGACCGTGAATTGGCGCAGCGAGGTCATGACCCCCTTCTGGCTGAAGGGGCGGATGACGAGATCCATGTCGATGCCGTCGAGTTCGCGCATGTCCACCATGCCGTCCGGGGAGACGGTCAGGAAACCGTAATCGATGCCCTTCGAGACAAGCCGGACGCGCACGGTTTCGCCCCGCCGCGCCGCCTCGCTTCGCGCCTCGGACCGCTGCCGGTGCAGATCCTCGGTGATTTCGCGTGCCAGAAGTTCGATCAGGCCGGCGCCGAACAGGGAATTCGTGCCGCGCTCATTGGAGAACTGCGGATCGGTGGAATCGAAATCCGCGCTTTCAAAACCCTCCGAGACGAAAACATTGGTGACGAATTCGCCGGCACCGCCGGGAAACGGCAGGTTATGACAGCCGGAACAGCCATTGGCATCCATGCCGGCCGTGCGGGAAAATTCGCCCGCCGCCGGCGGGTGTTTGCGGCGGGTGGGCACGATCGCCTGCGTGGCAAAGGGGCGGCCATTGCCGTCGAGGCTGGTGAAGCGCGCGGCAAACAGCTTTTCACCGATCGATGTCAGACGCGCGAGGTGTTCGGCACTCAAGAGACCGGAGACCTCAGGCCCTGCCTGACCGATCTCCGGTGTCCGTTCCTCCCACGGCTCGGCAGCCAGAACCGGGTTGCCCGCCAGTGCACACAACACCACGGCAACCGCGCGACAGAGTGCGTGCGGCATGAATTCGTCCTCCCTGCTCCTTGATACAGCAGGCAGAGCGAACTGTCAGCCGTCCGTTCAACCGGCGAGGAAGGAGGAAGCGATGGTTTCCGGCAGACGGCGCGGACGACCATGCTTGTTGATGACGGCAATGACGACCTTCGCGGCAATCAGCAGTGTCTCGCCGCGGCGGATTTCCTGCGTCAGCACCATCTTCGCGCCGCCGGCCTTTTCCGTCCGGGTCAGGACGGTGAGGATATCATCCATGCGTGCCGGCGCCTTGAAGTCGATCTCCATGCGGTGCACGACAAAAACCAGCCCTTCGTCATCGACCGACAGAAGCGCGCTCTGCTCGCAGCCGAGACACCGAAGGTAATCCGTGCGACCACGCTCCAGGAAATGCAGGTAGCGGGCATGGTAGACGAGGCCGGAGAAATCCGTGTCCTCGTAATAGACCCGTTGCACAAGGCGGTGGCCGCCATCAACAAGGTCACCGGACAGGGAAACGGAAAAATCCGACATAAGATCCGACATGGGCACGCCACCAGCTTCTGATATCAAAGGCGGGTGCATGGCCCGCGTCCCTGTCATACTGACGACAGGGACGGTTGCAAGCCTTCCCGTTGAGGCAGGGCAAAAGGCTCAGCGAGGCGGCTTGATATCGAGATTACGATCGTCCCAGACGAGATGGCGCGGCGTTTCAGGCAGCGCCTCGATCTCGCCGGCGATGAAATAGGGCGGATTGTCGAGGGCGGTGAGCGCAGCCGTCGTCGCCTCGACCCATTTGAACTCCAGGTCGTTGTTGCCGTCCTGCACGCGGTGGATGATCCCCTCCGGCGCGAACGGAAAACTCTCCGGGATCTGCATCAGGTAATAAAGGCCGAGTTCGTGCCAGTCGCGCCCTTCGTAGTGGAAAAAATTCTCCACCATCCAGAGCAGCCGCTCCACCTGAACCTCGACGCCAAGCTCCTCCACCATTTCCCGCTTCAGTGTCTCTTCCGACGTCTCGCCGATCTCCGCACCGCCGCCGGGAAAGGTCCAGAAGCTCTCATGCGTTGCCCGGTGCACCAGAACGTGGCCGTTGCGGAAACCGAGCCCGGCAATCCGCATCTGAAAGGTGCGCTTCGGCTTCGTTTTGATGCGGATGCGGGTTCCCATGTCATGCTCCGAGTTCGATCATCAGGATTTCAGGCCAGTTGCCGATGCGCATCGGCAGCGAAGAGCAGCCAAGCCCGCGCGAGACGATGAGATCGCCTGCAGATTTGCGGAACAGACCCGCCGGATAAAGCGCGGAACCGTAAGACGCATTGACGGGTCGCCAGCCGAACAGGTTGACCTGGCCGCCATGTGTGTGTCCCGACAGGGTGAGGCTGACACGCGGATTGGGATTGAGGAAGACATCCGGCTCATGCGCCATCATGATCACCGGCGCATCGTCTGTGACCTGCGAGAGCGTCCCGGCAAGATCGTCCACGCCGGTATCATAACCGTGCCCATATCGGGCAAGCAAGGCGATCTGGTCGCCGAGACCCGCCAGCCAAAAGGCACGCCCGTCCTTTTCCAGCCGGAGCGCCTGATTGACGAGAACGGAGACGCCAGCGGCTTGCATTGCCTGCCTGACAACCGGTTCCCGCGTCGGATCACGCTGAAAGGCACTGTCGGACCAGTAATCGTGGTTGCCGAGCACCGCATGCACGCCAAGCGGCGCATGGAGCGCGCCGAGCGGCTTCGACCAATCCTCAAGCGCGATCGGCTCGGCCAGCTTGTGGATGCCCGGCATGTAATCCCCGAGCAGCAGGATCATGTCGGCCTCAAGCGCTTGGGCCTGCGCGCAGATGCTTGCGACACGTCGCCCATCCATCCACGGCCGGCAGGCATGGATATCGGCAATCACGCAGATCTTCAGCGAAAGGCCCGGCGTCCAGCGTTTTGGCGTCAGCCGATAGCTCTCGATGCGCGGCTTGGCAAAGGCCTCAAGAAACGGAAAGGCCACCGTGCCGACAGCGGCAACGAAGCCGCCCGCCAGCAGCTTCAACAGCGAACGACGTGTGAGCACTCAGTCGTCCTCGCTGAACAGACGGAATTGCGCCGCCTCCAGATCCTTTGGCGGCTGCAGCCCGAGGTGCCGCCAGGCGGTTGCCGTCAGCACGCGCCCGCGCGGGGTGCGCTGAATGAACCCCTGCTGGATCATGTAGGGCTCGATGATGTCCTCGATCGCATCGCGTGGTTCCGAAAGACCCGCGGCAATCGTCTCGATCCCCACCGGGCCCCCGCCGAAATTGACGGCGATCATGCTGAGATAGCGTTTGTCGAGCTGATCGAGGCCGGCATGGTCGACGTGCAGGCGGGTCAGCGCCTCATCGGCGATCTCCTTCGTCACCGCTTCGGCCCGCGCCACCTCGGCAAAATCGCGCACGCGGCGCAACAGCCGGCCGGCAATACGCGGCGTGCCGCGCGCGCGGCGGGCGATCTCGCGAGCGCCGGCATCGGTCATGCCGAGCCCCATCAGCCGCGCACCGCGCCGCACGATTAGTTCCAGCTCATCGACGGTATAAAAGTTCAGCCGCACCGGAATGCCGAAACGGTCGCGCAACGGTGTCGTCAGCAGGCCGAGACGCGTGGTGGCGGCAACCAGGGTGAACTTTGACAGGTCGATTTTCACAGAGCGCGCCGCCGGGCCCTCGCCGATGATGAGATCGAGCTGGAAATCCTCCATGGCCGGATAGAGGATTTCCTCAACCGCCGGGTTCAGCCGGTGGATCTCGTCAATGAACAGCACATCGCGTTCTTCGAGATTGGTGAGAAGCGCCGCAAGATCCCCGGCTTTCGCGATCACCGGCCCGGAGGTGGAGCGGAAATTGACGCCGAGTTCCTTGGCCATGATCTGCGCCAGCGTCGTCTTGCCAAGACCGGGAGGACCGACGAACAGCACATGGTCCAGCGCCTCGCCGCGGTTCTTTGCCGCCTCGATGAAGACCTTCAGATTGGCGCGCGCCTCCGCCTGGCCGGTAAACTCGTCCAGCGTCTGCGGGCGCAGCGCCGCATCAAGATCTTCGCCCTTTTTTTCCGGCGACAGGATGGGATTGGGTAAGGTCATGCGAGCAATTCCATGCCGGGGACTCGCTCCGCGGCTTTTTTATCCAACGTCATGGTGGTCCGGCATCCTAACTCCCGGTTCTTCAGAGCTATATAGATATCTGCGAACTCTTCGGTCGAACGATCCATTTCATCGAGGGCCAGCTCGATCAGGTTTTCGTCTTCCATGACAAGATTGTCGGAATCAAGAAACCCCGACAGGATCAGCTTCAACTCCTCCCGCGACATCTTGAGACGCCGGCGGGCGGTCCAGATGAATTCGAGCAGGACCGCGCTGTTGATGAAGCCCGGCTCCTCTGGCGTCAGGCTCTCCACCCAGGCCGTCACAAGCCTCGATTGCGTTTCGTCATCCTGACAGACGAGGCGCAACAGAATGTTAGTGTCTATGCCGATCATTCGGATCGCATCACATGCTCGGACACCGCCTCGCCGACGGCGTCATCCATGTCTTCAAGACTGAGAGGTGCCATGCCGGGGCGATGCAGGATGCCGGCCAGATCGCTCAGGCGTTTGTTCTTGGCCTTCAGACTGACCTTGCCGTCCTGAACGACGTAGCGGATCCGGTCTCCCGGTTTCAGCTTCAGCAACTCTCGAACTTCGGCCGGCACCGTCGTCTGCCCCTTGGAGGTCATGGTTCCGTAAAAGACATTCATCGCACCGATCTCCTTACTCTGTGAGATTAGTAAGGAGAGAATGAAAAGGCAAGGAAATCACCGCGAGAGCTCCTTCAAACCCAGCCGGATCAGCTTGGCGCTGTCGGCCCCTTCCCCGGCAATTTTCAGTGCGGCAGCCACGGCATTGGCGGCCTGGTCGCGCGAATAGCCGAGGTTGGTGAGCGCGGAAACGGCATCGGCAACCGGTGCGGCAGCGACCCCCTCGCCCAGCTCCTGCTTCAAGCCGATGGTGCCACTCGCCTCGCCCGCAAAGGCCGGGGCACGGTTCTTCAGTTCGGTCACGATGCGCATCGCAACCTTCGGACCGACCCCCGGCGCGCGGGAGACAGCCGCCCGGTCCTGCAGGGCGATAGAATTAGCCAGCTCGGACGGCGTCAGCGTCGAGAGCACGGCCAGCGCCACCTTCGCGCCGACGCCCTGTACGCTCTGCAGCAGATTGAACCATTCCCGCTCCAAGGCGCTCATGAAGCCGAACAGCTTCAACTGGTCCTCGCGCACATAGGTCTCGATGAACAGGATCACCGCCTCGCCCACCGATCCGATGCGCGACAGCGTGCGGGACGAACAATGGGCGACGTAACAGACGCCATGCACATCCACCAGAACATAGTCCTCACCGATCTCGTCGATGGTGCCTTTGAGTTTGCCGATCATGAAAGGGGTCCAAGCCTTAAAGCGGATGGGTTTCAGGAGAGATAAGGGGCACGTCGGGAAAGTAGGCGCGGTAGCCTTTCGGATCGCGCGTCAGGATTGCATATCCGCTGATCGCCGCATGCGCTCCGATGAGGAAATCAGGCAGCACGCGATCCTTCGCTCCACCAGCAGCACGATATACACGAAAGGCGGCACCGGCTGCGAATGCGGCAGACCATGGCAGGCTCTCACGATGAAACTCGTCGGGCGGCAAGAGCCGATCCACCTCATCGATATCTCGGTAGCGAACAGAAAACTCGGCATAGATGACCGGGTTGATCACAAGCGGTTCGCGCCCGGCAATCTTCATCAGACAGCTTCGCGACCAGCCGTACCAGGCCGGATCCCGAACGGCCAGATCCACCAGCACATTCGTATCAACCAGAACCGCCAAGATTATCGGTCCCGCGTCAGACGCATCAGGGCATCTGCATCGACATCCTGCGCGCCCGACCCTTCAAGCCGGTCGAGGGTCTCAATGAACCTGGCAAGGCGGTCCCGTTCTGCCTCGGGGTGAACCATCTGCTTGGGGGCAAGCGTCAGCCTGCCATTCTCGATTGCGAAGACGACCTCGGAATTGGGCGCAATGCCCACCATCTCGCGAAGATCGCGGGGTATCGTTACCTGACCTTTGGACGTCACACGCATTGACCGGCTCCCTTTCCAGTAAGAAATATCCTTACCGGGAGAACAAGTCAAGAACATCTATGCGGAAGCCAGCACCTGGCGCATGCGGTGGCCGCCGCGATTGTGGGCGTGGCAGATGGCAATCGCGAGCGCATCGGCGGCGTCGTTGCCCTTGAACTCCACCTTCGGCATCAGGATCTTCAGCATCATGTGGATCTGCTGCTTTTCGCCGTGGCCGACACCGATCACCGCCTTCTTCACGGCATTCGGTGCATATTCGGCGACCGGAAGCCCGGCGCGAGCCGGCACCAGCATCACCACGCCGCGCGCCTGGCCAAGCTTCAGGGTCGCAACCGCATCCTTGTTGACGAAGGTCTGCTCGACCGCCGCCTCGTCGGGTTGATAGCTATGCACCACCTCCGCCAGTCCGTCGTGCAGCTGGCACAGGCGCGAGGCAAGATCCATGTCGCCATCCGAGGTCACCGTACCGGAGGCGACGAATTTCAGGCTGTTGCCCAAGGTCTCGATGATGCCCCAGCCGGTGCGGCGCAGGCCGGGGTCGATACCGATGATCCGAATCGTGTTGCTCATGACCGCAATCCTACTCTGTTTGCCGCCACCCGGGCCAGCGGCGATGTGAACAAAAACGAAACAAAGCCGCACGAGCGTTAACCAAGTCTTAAAGTTACCAATTCGGACCTCACCCGTACCGTTAAACGAAGGCAACCGGCACGGCCGAATCGCATTAGGGGTTCCCAGGAACCAAGATTGGAGGTCATCATGATGATGTTCACCCGCTTGAAGATCCGGCCGATCGAGACGATCCTGTTGTTCGTCGCGTTCAATCTCGTGGCTGTTCTCCTCATCGCCGTTAAGGCCATGCGGATGTCGCCTGAGATCCTGGGCTTCAGCATCCTCGCGGCTTTGTCCGCATGCGCAGCAATGGGCATGATCGCATTGACGATCGATATGCCCCTGAGGCGCCTTGCGCGCGATGCGCAGGCATCACAGCGGGCAGGATCCACCCCTCACGAGGGCCCCGAGTCCAGGCGGCGCGACGAAATCGGCGTGCTCGCACGCGCCCTGATGCGTCCGCAGCCGGCTCTGCCCGAAACGCCGGCACAACCGGACGAGACGCTGCGCCGCATCGATGAGACGCTGCGGCGCCTGTCGAACGGCGATCTCAATTGCCAGATCCAGGAGGAGTTCGAGGGACCGTTCGAAGCCCTGCGGATGCGCGTCAACCGGCTGGCGGCCATGCTCAACGTCAACCTCTATGCGATGCGGGAAAACAGCGCTGTGCTGAAGGAACAGGCCCGCAGCAGCCAGGGTGACCTTGCCGTCATCGGCGACCGCATCACCAACGCCATTCCGACGGCAAAGAAGGCCTCGACCGCGCTCGACGTGCTGCAGCGCTCCGCGCGGCTCCGCCACGATGACGCTGAATTCATTGCCCGCCGGGTGGATGCGCTCGGCGGTACGGACAGGCAATTGACGGAAACCGCAAACTCCCTTCGCGACGCCGGCGATGGCGCCAGCCGGTCGCTCGACCGCCTGACCGAACTGGCCCATGCGGTCGGCGATCTGGCCATTCAGGCAGAACAGCTGTCCGTCGTCCTGCAGGACGAGGCGCGGCAGGGGGAAGATCCCGCGAAAAGCGATGGCGGCGAACCCGTGCGGCTCACCCGTGCGCTGGCCGATTCCAGCATGCAGACGGCCCGGAACCTGCTGCGTCAGTGCCGGGAAACGGAGCAGCATGTTGCAGAAAGCAACCGGGCGCTATTGCGCCTGGAGCGCTCGGCGGTGCAGGTCGGTTCGGCAATCGCCGAGCTGAAGGAACCGGCAGAGCGGCTTGCCCGCAATGCGGATCTCGAAATGCAGCGCCTGTCGCTCGCGCATCTGGCGGCGGCGGAAACCGACAACGTGTTGGCCCGTTCGCTGGACATCGTCCAGGCGAGTGAAGGTGCGCTGATCCGTATGATGAGCGAGGTCAGTGCTGTCGAGACGCGGCTTGCGGCCTTCCAGTTCGCGGCACCGGCACAGTCTGGCCGGACAAGAGCCGGCGAAAAGCCGAACCTGCGCTGCATTACCTGATCAGGCGCCAACAGGTGAGCCGAAGGGCCGGGTCTCGGAAATCGAGACCCGGCCCTTCGTTTTCGTCGTCGAATGACTACATGGCAGTCAACACACCGTCGATGATGAACCGAACACGCAAAGCAGTGCCATGATCCCCTTTTCTCTTCTCGATCTCTCTCCCATTCCCGACGGCGCGGATGCAAGCCAGGCGCTCGACCACTCACGCCGGCTGGCGCAGACGGCCGAGGAACAGGGTTACAAACGCGTCTGGCTGGCCGAACATCACGGCATGCCCGGCATTGCCAGTGCCGCGACCGCCGTCGTCATCGGCCACATCGGGGCCGCCACCAAACGCATCCGCATCGGCTCCGGCGGCATCATGCTGCCCAACCACTCGCCGCTGGTGATTGCAGAACAGTTCGGCACGCTGGAAGCGCTGTTTCCGGGTCGTGTCGATCTGGGTCTTGGCCGCGCGCCAGGAACGGACATGCGCACCGCACGCGCGCTGCGCCGCAACCTGGAGGCCGGTGCCGAGAATTTTCCGCATGATATCGTCGAACTCCAGCAGCTTCTCGGCGCGCCACGCGAGGACCAGGCGATCCTCGCCGTGCCCGGCATGAATGCGAAGGTGCCGATCTGGCTGCTCGGCTCCAGCCTCTACAGCGCACATCTGGCCGCAGCGCTGGGCCTTCCTTATGCGTTCGCCTCGCATTTTGCGCCCGATATGCTGCTCGATGCGCTGGCGATCTATCGGGAGCGCTTCCAGCCGTCCGACCAGCTGGACAAACCTTACGTGATTGCCGGCCTGATGGGCGTTGCAGCAGAAACGGACGAGGAGGCGCAGTATCATTTCACCTCGGCGCAGCAGCAATTCGTCAATCTGCGACGCAATGTCCGGGGTCGCTTCCCGCGGCCGGTCGAGAGCATGGATGGCTTCTGGACCGATATGGAACGCATCAACGTGGAACACACGTTGCGTTATGCGGCCGTCGGTTCATCGGAGACAGTGCGACAGAAGTTGGAGGATTTCGTCGCCGCTACCGGCGCGGACGAGCTGATCATCTCGATGCCCGTTCACGACATCGAGGCCCGTCTGCGCTCCGTGGAACGGTTTGCCTCTCTGCCGCTCATGCAGAAGATCCAGTAGCGCCCCCGAACCCTCATGATCCCGGACGGCCACGGGATGAACAGGCTCAGCTGGCGGCAGGCCAGCTGAGATAATAATAGCTGTCGCCCACCATGCCGAAATAGGCGCTGTTGCCGGTCGCCTTGTCGGTATAGCTGCCATCCTCGTTCAGCGCATATTTGCCGCCGCTTTCGCGGCTGAGATGATCCCGCAGATAGGAGCTCCATTCGGATGTCTCCATCGTCGTTGCCGTATTCGCCGTTACGTCCTCGGCCTCGACATCCCAGGCGGTGATCGTCTCGCCCTTCTGCGCGTCGGTCACCGTCAGCGTGCCCGCCTCCAGGGCGGCGAGCATGGCTTCGGCCTGCGCCTTGGTCGACGACGTCTCCGTCATTTCCTCCAGCTTCGCCTTCAAACCCTTCATGAAGGAGGTGCTTTCGATGTCGTCGGAGACAGTCTCTTCCGACGTCTCGTCGGTATCCGAGGACGTGGTCCCGGTCAGGTAATCGGCCAGCGTATAGGTCGAACTGTCACTGCTATCGTCTTCGGAAGTATCGACGCCGTATTGCGCCAGAATACTGCTGGCGGAACTCTCGCTGCTGTCTTCCTGGGAGGTTCTGGCCTCCTCTTCCTTCATGATGCGCAGCGTGGTCTGCATGGACCAGAGCCGGGTCGAATCAAGGGCGGACACCATGGATATCTCCTGAAAATGAGGGGTCACGATCCCGCTGGGGGAGATGGAATCGGACAAGGGCTCAAATGCAGGACGAGGCTGCCACAGCTGGCATGCCCCAGGCTTGCCCGGAACCTCCGCGGTCAGAGCAGCCGGATGATCGCCGTGGCGACGATGAGAAGCGAGACCGCAATCATCAGCGGACGGACCGGCAGGTGCTTGACGAGCACCGCCCCCACCGGTGCGGCCAGGACGCCGCCGACGATAAGGCCTGCAGCCGAACTCAGCTGCGTCCAGCCAAGCGTCAGGATGAAGGTGAGCGAAATCACCATGGTAACCGCAAATTCGGTGAAATTCGTCGAACCGATCACCGTCTTGGCATCATGGCCACGTCCGAGAAGCGTGCTGGTGACGACGGGCCCCCAGCCACCGCCGCCGATCGAATCCATCAGGCCGCCAAAACCGCCGACATAAGGAATGATCCAGTCGCTGACGTCACGCGGCCACCGTGGACGAAAGGCCTTGTAGAGGATGTAGAGGCCAATGCAGATCAGGTAGACGGAAATGAACGGCGAGATCACCGAACCGTCCAGGCTGGACAGGAGATAGGCGCCAATCGCGCCGCCCAGCATGCCGGCAGGCGCCAGCCGCGCCACAAGCCGCCAGTCCACATTGCGGTGATAGGCATGCGAAAGGCCGGAGGCGGCCGTCGTAAAACATTCCGTCACATGCGTCATGGCACTTGCGACAGCGGGCGGCACGCCAACCGACAGCAACGCTGTCGTGCAAAGCACACCGAAGGCCATGCCCAGCGCCCCGTCGACGATCTGCGCGAAGAACCCGATGGCGACGAAAGCGAGAAAATCGGAATTCAGAAATTCGGGCATTCGCGCTGCTCCTGTTGACGACACTGAAAGAGCTACCCGAAACAGAAGAGCCGAAAAAGGAACCGAAATCTATTCCTATCGCCCGAAACGAAAAACGCCGTCCCGAGAACCGGGCCGGCGTCATCCATAAAAACCTTGCGAAAGCGGACCGATCAGGCCGAAAGCTTTGCCATCACCTCGTCCGATACCTCGAAGTTCGAATAGACGGTCTGCACGTCGTCATCGTCTTCCAGGCTGTCGATCAGCTTCATCAGCGACTGCGCCTTTTCCTCATCGACCGGAACCGTGTTCTGCGGCTTCCAGACGGCCTTGACGGTTTCCGCTTCGCCGAGCGTGGCTTCGAGCGCCTTGGACACTTCGCCGATGCTCTCAAAACCGCAGATGATCGTATGGCTGTCTTCGTCGGAGATCACGTCGTCGGCACCGGCCTCGATCGCCGCTTCCATGACGGCATCGGCACTACCCGCCGAAAGCTTGTAGACGATTTCGCCGACGTGGTCGAAGGAGAAGGACACCGAGCCGGTTTCGCCCAGAGCGCCACCGGCCTTGGTGAAGATCGAACGGATGTTGGAGGCGGTGCGGTTGCGGTTGTCGCTCAGCGCCTCGACGATGACGGCAACGCCACCCGGGCCGTAACCTTCGTAACGGATCGCGTCATAGCTTTCGGCATCGGCGCCGGAGGCCTTTTTGATCGCGCGGTCGATGTTGTCCTTCGGCATGGACTGAGCCTTGGCGTTCTGGATTGCCAGGCGCAGGGCCGCGTTCATGGTAGGATCAGGCAGACCGGCCTTGGCGGCGACGGTGATTTCGCGTGCAAGCTTGGAGAACATCTTCGACCGGATCGAATCCTGCCGACCCTTGCGGTGCATGATGTTCTTGAACTGTGAATGGCCAGCCATGGCACCCCTTCATCGCGTAATATGTCTGGAATGGGCGGCTTATAGGCACGAAACGGCAGCCGTTCAAGAAAAAAGCGGCTGCCCGCCGCCTGCGCCCATGCGGAACAAAGGCCATGGGCGGGCGTTTTCTCCGCGACCCATTCATCAGGAAAGGATTGCCAATGGTCAGTCTGACAGAAGCACGTGAAGCCCCCGCCCGGCAGCTTTGGAGCGAGATCGATGCGGTTCACGCCGGCATGCTCGGGATCGAGGGCTCGTCGATGCACATGCAGCCGATGGCCCCGCATGCCGATCCCAAGACGAACACGGTCTGGTTCTTCAGCCGCAACGACACCGATCTGGTGCAGGCGATCCGGCCCGGCACCCGCGCGCATTTCTGCGTGGTCGGCAAGGATCACGACTATCACGCCTGTCTGGCGGGTGTGATCGAGGTGCGCAAGGATTCCGCCAAGATCGATGAATACTGGAGCGCCGTCACCGCCGCCTGGTACGAACACGGCAAGACCGACCCGCATTTGACGCTTCTGGCGCTGCATGTGGACGATGCCGAGATCTGGGCCTCGACCGACAGCAGCCTGAAGTTCGGCTGGGAAATCGCGAAAGCCAACATGAACGAGGAAAAAATGCCGGATGTCGGCGTCAAGCAGCACCTGACCTTCGCCTGACGCGATACCGTCGCTCCGTCTCGCCGATGGTCTCAGAGCCCCGGCGGGACGACAATCTGCGGCTTGCGCGGCAGGCTGCGCATCGACACCGTCATCGTGTCCGACTGTCCGTAGACGATGTCGAACCGCCCGTCGAACATCGCCAGGAACCGGTCGAGCGGCGGCCCACCGCGATGCATCGGCAGGATCAGCGAGGACCGGAGCCGCTGCACCACCCGGCTCATGCTGTCGGCTCCCATCGTCAGCCCGCCATCCGTCGGCACCATCAGGATGTCGAGGCGGCCGATCTCGGTATAGTGGTCGTCCGTCAGTTCATGATGCAGATGGCCGAGATGCCCGATGCAGAGACCCGCAATCTCGAAGATGAAGATCGAGTTGCCGTTTTCCTCGAAGCCGCCATAGGACCGGATATCGGTCGCGACATTCCGGATATAGGCGTCACCCACCATCACGTTGTGCACGGCCTTCTCGCCCGGAACATCGCTCCAGCCCGGCAGCACATGCTCGATGCCCGCATCGGGGTTGAGGGTGTAATGCGTCGAATGCGCCTTGTTCATCGTGATGACGTCGGGCAGAAGGGAGGTGCGGTGGACGCCGGAATAATCCGTCGCGATCACAATGCCCTCCGGGCTCTCGATCTGATAGGTCGAGTGACCGACGAAGGTGATCGTCACGTCTTCCTTGAGCTGACGTTGCGCCAGTTGAACCGGTTTGAAGCTTGCGAAGGTGACCTTGGGAATGGCCTCGGCGATGGCCTGGCACTGACTGACCGGCATCTGGGCCGACTGGGCCAGCGCAAGCCCTGCCGACCACACCGTTGAAACGACAGCGAATGCGACAGTCCGCAGCATCATGCCACTCCCTTGTCTCTCCTGTGCAGGAAGGATGGGGCAGCAGAGGGAGAGCGTAAAGCGCGAACTTGCGCCCTGCGCCTCACAATCTTGTCATTGTCGGGTAAAGCCGCCTCAGCGCGCCTCGCCGTCCGCCGGTGCGCGCGGATCAAGCATCAGGCTTTCAGGCGTTGCCAGCGGCGCGGTGGCGGTCGGAGCGGTCGTGTAATTGTCCTTGTCGGCCGTTGCAATCGCCGGCCGGATCCGGCTGCGCAGGATGGCATGGACAACGACGGCCACATGCGCAACCGCCGTGACGGCAAACAGCGCATGCGCCCCGAAATGCGTCATCACCGGTCCGCCGATCGTCGGACCGATGATCGTGCCGATGCCGAAGAGCAAAAGCAGGCCGCCGGAAATCTTGACGAAGTCCTCCGGCGCCGCGAAGTCGTTCGCATGCGCCACCGCGATCGGATAAAGCGCATTGGCCGCCGCACCGTAGACGGCAACCAGCACGATGATGACATAGACATTCATCGGCTCGAACAGAACGAGCAGCACAGCAGCGATGGCCGACAGCGCCGACAGCGCCGCAAGCACGTAACGGCGGTCCATGCGGTCCGACAGCCGGCCGGCGGGAAACTGCATGATCGCCCCGGCAAAGATGGTGATCGACACCATGACGGCGATCGTGCCCTGGTGCATGCCGGCCTGCGCGGCAAACACGGCGACCAGCGTACCATAGGCGCCGTTGGCGATGCCGATCATCAGGATGCCGACGAAGGAGACGGGAGAATTGCGATAAAGCCCCGGCAGGTCGAGACTGACCCGTTTCAGCGGTTGCGGCGAGGCCGCCGTCGACAGCGTCGTCGGCAGGATGGCGATGCAATAAAGAATGCCGCAGATCATGAACAGGATCGGCGTCGAGACGTCGATGACGCCGACCAGAAGCTGGCCGCCGACAACGCCGAGCAGGGTAATCGCGATATAGAAGGAGAAGATCGCCCCGCGGCTTTCATTGGTTGCCCGCTCGTTCAGCCAGCTTTCGATGATCATCGAGGTGCCGGCCGTGCAGAAACCGGTGACCGCGCGCAGTGTCAGCCAGGCAACGTCGTTGACGACGATGCCTGTCAGAAGCACGTTGAGGCAGATGATCGCCCCGAAGCCCGAAAAGGCCCGTACATGGCCGATGCGACGCACGAGGATCGGCGCCACGAAACAGCCCGCCACGAAACCGCCGGCCCAGGTGGTGCCGAGCAGGCCCAGCACCTCGTTCGAATACCCCTCCATCGTCCCGCGAACCGGCAGCAGCAGGCCCTGCAAGCCATTGCCGAGAAACAGGAAAAGGGTGCCGAGGAGCAGGCTGAGGACAGGCAGGATGTTGCGTGGCATGAGAAAGACCGTTTGCGTTCCGGTTCAGGTGTCCAGACGATGTTGCACGACAATCGTTAAACTTGCTCCGCGCGAAACCCGCCCGGATCAAGAAAAACGACTTTGAGGAAGACGCGGAGCCAAAAACAACAACCCGTGCACCCGGACCGATTGACGGTTCCGAATCTCTCCCCCGAACGCTATCTGTGGTGACGTGCAAAAATGTCCAGCCTGTGGCTGACGTGATCGTGCTACAGGAAAATCATGACAAAGCTCATCGGCCTTCTGCTCATCCTGGCCATGGTCGTCCAGATCATCAAGCCGCTCGGATGGCCGGGCCTCAGGCGACGTGCAGACTTCTGGAAACTCGCGCTTCTGGCGCTGGCGCTCTGGGCGATCACCCTGCTGTTGCGTGACTTTACCTGAACGGCCCTCACCTCAGAACGCGATCTGGCCTTCCATCACCGCGGCACTTTCGCCGGAAATGACCACGGAACCTGGTTTGCCGTCGCGTTTCTCGACCGTCACCCGAATGATGCTGCGGCGGCCCATTTCCACGCCCTGTTCGATCATCACCTCGAAGAGACCGTCCGCCCGCGGGTCCAGGCTTGCAAGAAGGGCTGCGAGCGCGCCGGACGCGCTCCCCGTTGCCGGATCTTCCGGCACATTGTCGAGCGGCGCGAACATGCGGGCGCGCAGCCGAAACGGATGGGACGGATCGCGGACATAAAGGAAGACGGGAAAGTCGTTCTCCGGCGTCGCATGGCTCTCCCGCGCTTTTTCAAACAGCGAACGATCCGTGCGGGCGGCGGCGAGCGCCGCGAGATCGACAAGTTCGACCATAACGAAGGCAAGCCCGACGGAGGCCATGCATGGCAGATGACTTGCGGTGCGGATCTGCGACGGTTCGAGCGAGAGGCAGGTGGCAACCACTTCGACCGGAACGGTGGACCCGACCTCAAGCGCTTTCGGCGCGCGGATCGCAGCCGCCGTCACACGACCATCCTGCCGCTGCAGCGTGACCTCGACCAGTCCCGCCTTCTCCTCGAACACCAGCCGATCCGCGACCGGCTTGCCGAAAATCTCGCTCCTCTGGCCGATCACATAGGCCGTGCCGACATTCGGGTGGCCGGCAAAGGGCACTTCGGTGACCGGCGTGAAGATGCGCACCCTGGCGTGATGGGCAGGATCATCCGGCGGCAGGATGAAGGTGGATTCGGAATAGCCGAATTCGGCAGCAACGTTCTGCATGTCCTCATCCGACATGCCGCGCGCATCCAGAATGACCGCCAGTGGGTTGCCGGTGAACCTCTCGCCGGTAAACACGTCCACCGTCACGAATGCTGCCTTGCGCATGCCTGCCTCCTCCTGACCCAAACAGCGGAATGGCTAACGTGCCGGGCGGCGATGCGCCAACGAATGTTTGTGACGTCACCCATCAGAAACAGTGAAAGGCCGCCCTCCTGCGAGAACGGCCTTTCGCCTCCCCTCCAAAAAGGGGCTTCAAAGATCAGCCGACCTTGTTGACGCTTGCGGCGTAGATCTGGTCGATCGTCTGGGCGATGCTTGCATTGAACTCGTCGTCGCTCATCGACACACGAAGCCCCTCGGTGAGGCCGCGCGAAAAACTGGCGATCATGCCGTGATTGTGGCTGAGCTTCTCGCAAGCATCCGCCGTGGTGTAACCGCCGGAGAGGGCGACGAGCCGCACGACGGATTTGTGGGCGATGAGCGGCGCATAGAAATCGGCAACCGTCGGGATCGTCAGCTTCAGCATGACGGTTTCGCCAGCGGGAAGCTTGTCGAGCTGTTCAGCAATTTCATCGCGCAGAATGGCTTCGGCTTCCTGCTTGGTCGGGCTCTTGATCGAGACTTCCGGCTCGATGATCGGCATCAGGCCCTGGCCGATGATCTGGCGACCCACCTCGAACTGCTGCTTGACGACGGCCGCGATGCCAGCTTTGTCCGCATGGGCGATCACGGAGCGCATCTTGGTGCCGAAAATTCCCTTCTCGCGGCCACGGATGAGCAGCGCGTCGAGATCCGGCATCGCCTTCATCGTCTGCACGCCGTTCTCTTCAGCATTCAGGCCCTTGTCCACCTTGAGGAAGGGCACGACGCCGCGCTTCTCCCAGAGGAAAGTGGGGACCGGCTCGCCATCCACATCGCCGTCCATCGTCCGCTCGAACAGGATCGCGCCGATCACCTTGTCGCCGGTGAAGGCCGGGGCGCTCATGATGCGCACGCGCATGGCGTGCATCAGGCGGAACATGTCTTCTTCGGTCTGATAATCGGATTCAGACACGCCATAGAGACGCAAGGCTCCCGGTGTTGAACCACCGCTCTGATCCAGCGCCGCAATAAATCCAGGCGCAGAGCTCATCTTGTCCAACATCTTGGCGTACCCCATGCTTACACTCCTGTCCCTCAAGTCGGCGCACAATGCGTCCATATCTCGCTCAATATCATTCGCGGATAACAGAAGTTTTTTAACAGGGAAATCCTACGCTTAGCGCTTGAAACGATTGAATTTTTTTCAATCGTTTAAAACATAAAAAATTATTTAAACCGATTTACCGGAGAGCGCACCTTTCTATATAGGTGCGCTCCCGTTTTTTAGGGCTGACGCATCAACCGGCCTTGGTGAGGACGGAAACGCCCGGCAGTTCCTTGCCTTCCATCCATTCCAGGAAGGCACCGCCGGCGGTCGAGACATACGAGAAGTCGTCGGCGACACCGGCATGGTTGAGGGCCGCGACCGTATCACCGCCACCGGCGACGGAGACGAGCTGGCCGGCCTTGGTGCGTTCGGCGGCATGTTTTGCGGCTGCGACGGTTGCGGCATCGAAGGGTTCGATTTCGAAGGCGCCGAGCGGACCGTTCCAGACCAGCGTCTGGGCGCGGCTGATCCAGTCATTGATCGCCTCGATCGACTTCGGGCCGACATCGAGCACCATGGCATCGGCCGGGATCGCGTCGATCGCGACCACTTCGTTTGCGGCACCCGCCTTAAACTCGCGGGCAACCACGCCGTCGATCGGCAGGATGATGGCGCACTGGGCGCTCGCCGCCTCGATCATGATCTGCTTGGCAGTTTCGGCAAGGTCATGCTCGCAGAGCGACTTGCCGACATTGGTGCCGCGTGCGGCGATGAAGGTGTTGGCCATGCCGCCACCGATCACCAGCGCGTCGACCTTCTTGACGAGGTTCATCAGGAGGTCGATCTTGGTGGAGACTTTTGCGCCGCCGACGATCGCGACGACCGGGCGAACCGGGTTGCCGAGGCCCTTTTCCAGCGCCTCCAGTTCCTGCTGCATGGTGCGGCCGGCATAGGCCGGCATATGGTGGGCAAGACCTTCCGTCGAGGCATGCGCACGGTGGGCAGCCGAGAAAGCGTCATTGACGAAAATATCGCCATTGGCCGCGAGTGCCGCGGTGAAATCGGCGTCGTTCTTTTCTTCGCCCTTGTGGAAGCGGGTGTTTTCCAGAAGCAGGATGTCGCCGTTTTCCATCTTGGCAACGGCGGAGGCTGCCGCCTCGCCGATGCAATCATCGGCAAACAGGACCGCATGGTCGAGAACCGCCTCGACAGCCGGCGCGATCAGCTTCAGCGACATGTCGGCGACCGGCGCGCCCTTCGGGCGGCCGAAATGGGCGAGCAGGATCACCTTGGCGCCCTTGCCGGACAGTTCGAGAATGGTGGGCGCCACGCGCTCGATGCGCGTCGCGTCCGTCACCTTCCCGTCCGCAACCGGGACGTTGAGATCGACGCGCACGAGAACGCGCTTGCCCGCGATGTCGGAGAGGTCGTCAAGGGTCTTGAAGGCCGGCATGGTATGGATCCGTTCTGGTGTTGAATTTCGAAGCGGACCATAACCGACCTGACCGGGGACGCAAAGACATTCAGGGGCGTTTTTCGCCCTCGCCGGATGCATTGGCGGCCGGCGTCCCGTCAATCGGTTTCTCGGTCTTTTCGGCAGGTCCAGCTGACGCCGGAACCGGGGCTGCGGGCACAGGCTTGCCGCGATAACGCCGCAGCGTGTCGCGCACCCGGTGAGCGATTTCGCGCATGTTGATGAAGATCGGCAGGCGGGTGGCGGGCTCGACCGCTTCGAGCGAAATCCCGACGGATTCGATGTGCCCGTGTTCGTCGATGTCGCGCACGATCAGGATGATCGAGCCGAGCCGGACGCGGTCGGCATATTCCGCCCGGCCGCCCAGCCTATAGGTCATCAGATCGCCGATCGACATCGCCTGCTCGGCGACGCTGAGGAGCCCTGGACCATAAGCCGCATCCAGTTCCTTGGCCGGGCGAGAGGGCGAGATGGCAAAGGCGCCGAAGAAATCCGCATCGTCCTCGTCCACCGGCGCACGGCTGGCAAACAGACGGTCGAGCAGGCGCGAATAGCCGGGAGCAATGAAAAGATAGACCTGATCGTTCTCGCGCAGGCGACCGGCATACTGGTAGCGCATGCTGCGCCCGTCGCGGATGACGAGCGAAGGCGTTGCCCAGCGCGGAATGCGCTCGCCGCGCAAGACCGGGCTGTCACGGATGACACGGTAGGAGATCAGCTCGTGATTGGCGCGTCCCGGCAGGTCGAGTTCCACCTTGTCCACCTCGCCGATGCGCGGCGGGATGATGAGGCCGAGCCGCTCGGCAACCGGTTTGATCGTCCAGCCCTGCAACAGAAGCGAAACCAGCACGATGATGAAGGCGCTGTTGAAATAGACATGCGCATGATCGATGCCGCCGAGGATCGGCATGATGCCGAGAAGCACCGACACGGCGCCGCGCAGGCCGACCCAGGCGACGAAGCCGATTTCCTGCTGGGTGAAATCGAAGGGCAGCAGGCTGAGCCAGACCGCGATCGGTCGTGCGACGAAGATGAGGAAAAGCGCCAGCCCGACCGCCGGCAGCAGGAGTGACGGGAATTCCGATGGCGTTGCGAGCAGGCCGAGCAACAGGAACATAATGATCTGCGCAAGCCAGGTCATGCCGTCCTGGAACCGCGAGATTGCCTCCTTGGCGAATATCTTGCGATTGCCGGCGTAAATTCCGGCGACATAAACCGCAAGGAAGCCGCTGCCATCCAGCGCACCGGTAATGGAGAAGACGAGGAGCGCAAGGGCGAGCACGAAGATCGGTGCCAAACCCCGGTCGACCGGCAGGCGGTTCAGCACGTTGACGATCATTATGCCGCCCAGCAGGCCCATCACGCCGCCGAGCCCCATCTGCTTGACGAACATCGCAAAAAGCTCGAGGTTGAAGCCGCTGCTTCCCTGCCCCGAACTGATCAGCTCCACCAGCGCAATCGTCAGGAACACCGCCATCGGATCGTTGGTGCCCGATTCGACTTCGAGCGACGAACGCACCTTGTCGCGGATGTGGATGCCGCCGATACGCAGCAGGAAAAAGACGGCCGCCGCATCCGTCGAGGCGACGATCGAGCCGAGCAACATGCCTTCGAGCCAGCTGAGGCCGAGCAGAAGAGAGGCGGCAAAGGCAAAGATGGCAGCGGTCAGCACCACGCCGATCGACGCCATGGTAATGGCCGGCACCGCGGCAATCCGGAAGGAATGCAGCGAGGTTCCGAAACCGGAATCGAACAGGATGACCGCCAGCGCCAGCGAACCCAGCATATAGGCCAGCGGGAAATTGCTGAAATTGATGCCGAGACCATCGACGCCGGCAAGCAGGCCGATCATCAGGAAGACAAGAAGCAAGGGGGCGCCGAAGCGGAAGGCGAGCAGACTGGAGAAGGCGGCGACCAGCACGAGAATAGTGCCGACCAACACGATGAGATAAAAAGCCTCCAACCTGACACCCTCTTTCCAACTGGCCTGTTGCCTTGATCCGCAGCGGCAGCGCGTATGTCGCGTGCCGCGGGATCCCCTGCGCAAGACGCCATCCTGCCCGCCATCTCCGCATCCGGCACGAGACACCTGCTAAAGTTGCCATGAGAGATGTGTCGCAACGGCGGGAATCAGGCGACGGTCCATTAGACCTGTTCAAATCCGGCAAGAGAAGGGCAAACCGACCATTCGTGTCAGAAAGTTCCACGCCCGCAACCGGCGATCAGCCGGAAGAATGTGCAAAAGAAGGATTGGTTTCAATTCGAACGACGAAGGCAACGGAAAAGCAGAGAATTTGCAGTATTGGGTCGAAGTCGAGATCCGAATTCCCGGGATGAGAGCACCATGTCGTTCAATATGCCGCGCTCCAGATCATTGACTGCATCGTATCTTGCAAACCGCGATGGAAATTTCGGAATGCTGACGGCGCTTCTATTGCCGCTTCTTCTTGTGGCGGCAGGCGGATCGGTCGATCTTTACGCAGCCTACAATCAAAGGCTGCAGATGCAAACCCAGTTGGATGGCGCAATGCTGGCGGCAGCGCGCGAAAGCGATTACGACAGTCAGAAGCAAACGGTCACGAATTTCTTGTCTGCATTCGATGGAGAAACCAACGACCCCGACGAGGAGATCTCGCTCGCAGACCGCCTCGAGGTGACGCAGAACAAGGATGGCAGCCTGACCGGCGGTTATGCGCAGAACTACCCGACGAGCTTCCTCGGGCTCATTGGTCTCTCTACTCTGCCGCTCAGTGTCGAATCCTCCGTGCTGGGCTCCGTTTCCACCGAGACCAGCAGCCCGGCCTCCTGCATCTACGTGCTCGGCAACAAGAGCCAGGCGGTGCTGATCAACTCGGGCGTCAACCTGAAGTCGACGAACTGCCGCGTCGATGTCGCCTCGACCTCTGCCCCGGCGTTCATCATGAACGGCGGTTCGACAGTTCAGACGGCAAAATTCTGCGTCAAGGGAACGAACTATATCAAGAACGGCGGCACGCTGACCAATCTGGAGGTGGGCTGCCAGATCAATACCGATCCCTATGCCGGCCAGCTTCCGGAACCGGCGGTACCCTCGACCTGCACCACGAGCGGCGTGAAGGACGTCAAGACGATCACGCTCGAGCCAGGCGTCCATTGCGACGTGATTTTCAACGGCAGCCCGACGATCACCTTCAAACCCGGCCTGCACATCATCAAGGGCCGCATGATCGTCAATTCGGGCTCGACCATCATCGCCAATGGCGTGACCTTCTATTTCCCGGACGTCTACAGCGAACTGCGCGCCAATGGCGGCCTCACCTTTACGGGCACGGCCCCGACCAGCGGAACCTACAAGGGCATCCTGATGTTCGAGAAAACCTCGAACGCCGCCAACAACGCCAACAAACAGCAATATGTCTTCAACGGATCCAAAGGCGAGACCCTCGAAGGGATCATCTACCTGCCGAACCGCGACGTGACCTACAATTCGACCACCAACCAGACGTCCAGGATCAGCCTGGTGGTCAACACCGTCATCATGAATTCGTCCAACTGGATGGTCGAACCCTATGACGGCGGTCCGTCCAATGGCGGCAGCGGTTCGCAGACGATCCGATTGACCAAGTAAGAGAAGATCATCCGACGTGAAACGAAGAGGGCGGCCCGGAGATCCGGACCGCCCTTTATTGCCTGCGATGATCAATAGATCAGATCAGCTTTGCGAGCGCCACGGCCGTGTCCGACATACGGTTGGAGAAGCCCCACTCGTTGTCGTACCAGGTCAGGATGCGCACGAAATTGCCTTCCAGAACCTTGGTCTGGTCGAGTGCGAAGATCGACGAATGGCTGTCGTGGTTGAAGTCACGGGAGACGAGCGGCTCGTCGGTGTAACCGAGAATGCCCTTCAGCGCGCCGTTCGAAGCAGCGATGATGGCCTCGTTGACTTCGTCCTTCGTGGTGTTCTTCTTGGCGACGAACTTGAAATCGACGACCGAGACGTTCGGGGTAGGCACGCGGATCGAGGTGCCGTCGAGCTTGCCCTTCAGTTCCGGCAGAACCAGGCCGACGGCCTTTGCGGCACCGGTCGAGGTCGGGATCATCGAGAGCGCTGCCGCGCGGGCGCGGTAGAGATCCTTGTGCATGGTGTCGAGCGTCGGCTGGTCACCCGTGTAGGAGTGGATCGTGGTCATGAAACCATGATCGATGCCGAGCGCGTCGTTCAGAACCTTGACGACCGGAACCAGGCAGTTCGTCGTGCAGGATGCGTTGGAGATGACCAGGTGATCCTTGGTCAGCTTGTCGTGGTTGACGCCGTAGACGACCGTCAGGTCGGCACCATCGGCCGGAGCCGAAACGATGACGCGCTTGGCGCCAGCCGTCAGGTGGGCTGCAGCCTTGTCACGGGCGGTGAAGATACCGGTGCATTCCATGGCGATGTCAACGCCGAGTTCGCCGTGCGGCAGTGTCGACGGATCCTTGATCGCCGTGACCTTGATCGGCTTGCCGCCGCCCACGATGATGCTGTCGCCGTCGACCTTCACATCGGCCGGAAACTTGCCGTGGATCGAATCGTAGCGCAGCAGGTGCGCATTGGTCTCAACCGGACCGAGGTCGTTGATCGCGACCACTTCGATATCGGTACGACCCGACTCGACGATGGCACGCAGCACGTTGCGGCCGATGCGGCCGAAGCCATTGATGGCAACCTTCACAGTCATTTACGTCCACTCCCTTAACATGGGCTTTTCTGAAATCGCGGAAGGCGCCTGACGGCGCCTCCCAGAATGGCTCAGAGCTTGGCTTCTGCCGCAGCAACAACGGCGTCTACCGTGATGCCGAAATGCTTGTAGAGATCCTTGGCCGGGCCGGAGGCGCCGAAGGACTTCATGCCGATGAAGGTGCTGTCGCTGCCGATGAAGGCATCCCAGCCCTCACGCACCGCCGCTTCCACGGCAATCTTGACCGGCGAGGTGCCGAGGATCGCCTCACGGTAATCCTCCGACTGCTCGAAGAACAGCTCGACGCAGGGCACGGAAACGACGCGGGTTGCAATGCCCTTGCCTTCCAGAACCTCGGCGGCCTTGACGGCGATCTCGACTTCCGAACCGGAGGCGAAGATCGAGACCTTCGCATCGGCAGAGGGCACCAGTTCGTAGGCGCCGTGAGAAGACAGGTTCTTCTCTTCATATTCCTTGCGCACCGGCATCAGGTTCTGGCGGGTCAGCGCCAGGCCCGACGGACGATCCTTCGTCTTCAGCGCGATCTGCCAGCATTCGGCCGTCTCGGTCTCATCGGCCGGACGGAAGAGCAGCAGGTTCGGGATCGCACGCAACGCCGCCACATGTTCGACCGGCTGGTGCGTCGGGCCGTCTTCGCCGACGCCGATGGAATCATGCGTCCAGACATGCACGACACGGATGCCCATGAGGGCCGCCAGGCGAACGGACGGACGGCAATAATCGGAGAAGATCAGGAAGCCGCCCGAATAGGGGATGAGACCGCCATGCAGCGCAATACCGTTCATCGCGGCAGCGGTCGCATGCTCGCGGATGCCCCAGTGCATGTAGCGACCGGAGAAGTCCGTCGGCGTGATCGCCTTCATCTGGCTGGTCTTGGTGTTGTTGGACGGCGTCAGGTCGGCCGAACCACCGAGCGTTTCCGGCAGCAGGCCGTTGATGACTTCGAGCACGTCTTCGGAAGCCTTGCGGGTGGCAACCGTCGGCGGGTTGGCGGCAACCTTCTGCTTGAACGCGTCGATCGCGCTGTCGAAGCCGCCCGGCAGGTCGCCGGCAAAACGACGCACGAACTCGGCGCGGGTCTCGGCAGCAGCAAGACGCTCTTCCCATTCCTTGCGCGCCTTGGTGGAGCGCAGGCCAACGAGGCGCCAGGCATCCAGCACGTCCGCCGGAACGACGAAGGCTTCCGCCTCCCAGTTCAGCGCCTTGCGGGCAGCAGCGATTTCTTCCGCGCCGAGCGGCGAGCCGTGCACCTTGTGCGTGCCCTGCTTGTTCGGCGCGCCGAAGCCGATGATGGTCTTGGCGGCAATGAAGGTCGGGCGATCGGACGTCTGGGCTGCTTCGATGGCGGCAGCGATCGCGTCCGGATCATGGCCGTCGATCTCGATCGTGTTCCAGTGCACCGACTTGAAGCGGGCGATCTGATCCGTCGAATCCGACAGCGAGACCGCACCGTCGATCGTGATGTTGTTGTTATCCCAGAAGACGATCAGCTTGTTGAGCTTCAGGTGACCGGCAAGCGCAATCGCTTCCTGGCTGATGCCTTCCATCAGGCAACCATCGCCGACGAGTGCATAGGTGAAGTGGTTCTGCAAGCCCGCGCCGAATTCTTCCGACAGCTTGCGTTCGGCGATTGCCATGCCGACGGCGTTTGCGATGCCCTGGCCGAGCGGGCCGGTCGTCGTCTCGATGCCGGACGCATGACCGTATTCCGGATGGCCGGCGGTCTTGGAACCGAGCTGACGGAACTGCTTGATGTCCTCGATCGTCATGTCCTCGTAACCGGTGAGGTAGAGGAGCGAATAGAGAAGCATCGAGCCATGGCCGGCAGACAGCACGAAACGATCGCGGTCCGGCCAGAGCGGGTTCTTCGGATCGAACTTCAGGTAGCGGCTAAAAAGGACCGTGGCGACATCGGCAGCCCCGAGAGGCAGGCCGGGATGGCCGGAATTGGCCTTCTCGACAGCATCCATCGAGAGGAAACGGATCGCATTTGCCATCCGGTTGTGTTTTTCGCGAGAGGTCATGGCTAGTCCGCTGTTTTCGGTGTCAATCACGGCCCTGGACGGACCAAGTGAGGCGCGGCTGATCCTTAGCAGGTGCAACGGCCAAGTCAACAAAAGGCACGGACGCCGACGCATTGCGAAAGTATTTCGCCCCCTGTTAACTAGGCCTCCCTCCAGCGCCGTAAAGGGCGCGATCCACAGCTTAGCGGCGGCACGCATCCCGCCACTTTATTGACCGCCCGGTGCGCCCCGCTTAGGGTGCCGCCTATATTAGTTGGCGAAGGGACGCGATTCGCGTCTGATTGTCGCGCGGACCCGAGTACCAGCAGGATGCCGGTGGAAAAGACCTTAGACGCTGCCATTTCAGACCTCTGGGCCGCGGTCAACAGCCTCGAAAACGCTGTGGATGCCCGCATCGAGCGCCAGCGTGAGGCCGTCGATGCGGAAAACGAGGTCCGTCGGGTGCATGCCGACCGCGCTCGCCTTGCCCAGGAGCTGGACCAGTCGGAATTCCGTGCGAACCGCCTGGAAGAAGTCAACCGCGAAGTCTCCCGCAGGCTTGTGACGGCCATGGAAACCATCCGCGCGGTCCTCGACCGGTAATCCTAAAGGGATCAACAGCCCCATGGCGCAAGTGACCGTAACGATCGATGGCAAGGCCTATCGCATGGCCTGCGAGGAAGGCCAGGAAGGCCATCTGGAAGAGCTCGCCCAACGTTTCGACCGTTATGTCGGTCACCTGAAGACACAGTTCGGCGAGATCGGCGACCTGCGCGTTACGGTGATGGCCGGCATCATGGTGATGGACGAGCTGGCCGAGACCAATCGTCGGCTGGCAAACCTCGAACGTGAGGTGGAGGCACTGCGCACCGTGCGTGAGGGGGCCGCGGAGGCCAGGCAGAAAAGCGAGGCGGCGGTGGTCGACGTGCTGAGTGAACTCGCCACCCGGCTGAACGGCATTACCGCCAAGCTGAACGCGCGTCCGCAAACACCGGTGAATTGATCCGCCCCCTCTGGCGGACCCCATCATCATCCCCTATATTGATTTTGCGGTCTGCGCTTCCCGACAGGAACCACAATCCCTGGGGCCATACTCGATCCAAAGGGAGCTGTCCCTGACCAGGCCCGTGGGCTTGGACATATGGCGCCCACCTACGTTTGTAGGCACCCAGGATCGTAAATCTCCATCGGTCGTCGTGGATCGCACCCTTCCCAATCGGCGACAGGGTCTCTCGGATGCCAGGGCTCTCGGACGAAGGTCCGGCACGGCATTCACGCAAGGCGGCTGCAACCGCCGGGTCAGGGTCATCGCCTCACAAAAAGCAAGGCAAATCCCCTGCCCTGCGCTTTCGCGGGTCTGGCTGATTGCAAATGACGGTTGGTGCCCCTATTATTCGGGCACGCCAGCTGCCCTGCAAGGTCATCGATCATAGAACCTGCAGTCGACGCGGCAGGATTGGCCGGTTCATCGTGCCGATCCGGGATACAGGCCGCATCATTTCGCGGTATGATCCTTGGCGATACCCAATGAGCGCGTTTTGATAACCGAAATTCTCATCGTCGTCCTTCTCACCTTCCTGAACGGCGTCCTCGCCATGTCCGAGCTGGCCGTGGTCTCGGCAAGACCCGTTCGCCTGAAGATCCTTGCCGATGACGGCAACAAGGGTGCGGCCCTTGCCATGCGGCTGGCGGAAGATCCCGGCCGTTTCCTCTCCACCGTGCAGATCGGCATCACCCTGGTCGGCGTCCTGTCCGGCGCCTTTTCCGGCGCCACGCTCGGCGCACGGCTGGCCGACTGGCTGGAGCTGCAGGGTCTCTCCGATGGCGTTGCTGATGGTCTCGGCGTCGGTTCCGTCGTCGTCGCCATCACCTATCTGTCGCTCATCATCGGCGAACTGGTGCCGAAGCAGATTGCGCTGCGCGCGCCCGAAGCGATCGCCGCGCGGGTTGCGCCGGCCATGGTGCTGCTGTCGAAGCTGGCTTTGCCGCTCGTCTGGCTGCTGAATGCCTCGGGAAGTGCCGTCCTTGCCCTGCTTGGCCAGAAGGGGGAGACGGACGAGCGCATGACCGACCAGGAAATCCGCAACGTGCTGGCCGAAGCCCAGAGCGCCGGCGTCATCGAGACCGAGGAATCGGCGATGATTTCCGGCGTGATGCGCCTCGCCGACCGCGCCGCCCGTGGCCTGATGACGCCGCGCCGCGATGTCGAGGTGATCGATATCGAGGACGATGCGCAGGAAATCCGCGAGCAGCTCAGAAAGACGCAACGTTCGCGCCTGCCGGTGCGCAACGGCGCCTCCGACGAGATCCTCGGCGTGCTGTTCGTCAAGGACGCCTACGAGGCGATCAGCCGCGGTGAGGCACTCGATGTGCGCCAGCACATGCGCGAAGCGCCGGTGGTTTCCGACCTGACCGGTGCGATCGACGTGATCCAGGCCCTGCGCCGCGCGCCGGCCCAGATGGTGCTGGTCTATGACGAATACGGCCATTTCGAAGGCATCATCACCTCGGGCGACATTCTGGAAGCCATCACCGGCGTTTTCCAGGAGGATGAGGTCGAGGAACCGGCGCTGATGCAGCGCGAGGACGGCTCCTTCCTCGTCGCCGGCTGGATGCCGGTCGATGAATTTGCCCACCAGATGGGCTTTAACATGAAGGACGACCCCGACTACGAGACGGTGGCCGGTTTCGTTCTCGACGAGTTGAAACGCCTGCCCGAGCTTGGCGAGCGGTTTACCTGGAACGGCTGGTCCTTCGAAGTGATCGACCTTGACGGCCGGCGCATCGACAAGCTTCTCGTGCAGAAGATGCCGGAGCCGGCATGAGCGAGGTGGTGCTCGAAAAGAGCCGCCTCCGCTCCGAACGGCTCGCCGAACGCGACCGGATCGCCGCAGACCTGCGCATCGAAAAGAGCCTCGAACTGTGCGACCATGGCAGCGCGAGCCTGGCAATCGAGCCCGGCACCATCGTGTCGGGTTTTTCGCCGATCCGCTCGGAGGCCGACATTCGCCCGCTGATGGCAGACCTGAAACGGCGCGGCGCCCGGCTCTGCCTGCCGGTGATTGTCGACAAGCAGACCATCATCTTCCGCGAACTCGTGCCGGGCGCAGACCTCGTGCCGATGGGTTTTGGCACCTTCGGTCCCGGCCCGGAAGCGGAAGAACTCGACCCGGACCTGATGCTGGTTCCCCTCTCCGCCTTCGATGCGCAAGGACAACGGATCGGTTATGGCGGCGGTTATTATGACCGCGCCATTGACCGTCTCAACAAAAAAGGCCTCTTTCCGGAGCTGATCGGCATTGCCTTTGATTGCCAGGAGGTGGCATCAGTTCCGGTAGAACAACACGACGTCCGGCTGCATGCGATCTTGACCGAAAGCGGGCTGAGACGCTTCAACCCTTGATCGGACAGGTATGCGACTTCTGTTTCTCGGCGACATGGTAGGCAAGACGGGCCGGACGGCCGTCTGGGATCGCCTGCCGGGCCTCATTTCGGATCTCAAGCTGGATTTCGTCATCGTCAACGGCGAAAACGCCGCCGGCGGCTTCGGCATCACCGAAGACATCTTTCTCGAGACCATCAATGCCGGCGCCGATGTGGTGACCACCGGCAACCATGTCTGGGACCAGAAGGATGCGGTGGCCTTTGCCGGCCGACACGACCAGTTCCTGCGCCCCCGCCAATTATCCCGCCGGCACGCCCGGCCGCGGCTCCGGCCTGTTTTATGCCCGCAACGGGGCGCGCATCCTGGTCGCCAACATCATGGGCCGGGTTTTCATGCATCCGGAACTGGACGACCCCTTCAAGAGCGCTGAAAGCATCCTCGATGCCTGCCCGCTGAAGGAACAGGCCGACGCCATCATCTTCGATTTCCATGCCGAGGCGACGAGCGAAAAACAGTGTTTTGGCCATTTCGTCGATGGCCGCGCAAGCTTCGTCGTCGGCACCCATACGCATGTGCCGACCGCCGACCACCAGATCTTGAACGGCGGCACCGCCTACATGTCGGATGCCGGCATGTGCGGTGATTACGACTCCTCCCTCGGCATGGACAAGGAAGAACCGCTGAACCGCTTCATCTCCAAGATGCCGAAGGGCCGTTTTGAGGCGGCCTCCGGCCCGGCCACCATCTGCGGCGTCGGCGTGGAGATTTCCGACACGACGGGACTGGCGGAGAAGATCGAACCCTTGCGCATCGGCCCGCGGCTTGCCGAAGCGATCCCGTCATTCTGGCGATAGGAAGAGGCGCCCCATGAGCTTTCTGGACGACGACAGACCAAAGAAGCCGGTTGCTCACGAGGTGGGCTGCGACCTCTCCTCCCTCTCCGTCGAGGAGATCGACAGGCGAATCGGACTGCTCGAGGAGGAGATCGTACGTTTGCGGACGGATCGGGCTCAAAAGCAGGCCGGCAGGGCTGCCGCCGACAGCATCTTCAAGCGGTGAAACGGACCAAAGCAATACGTCTGGCAAGAAGAAACTATACTTGGATCTTCTTTGTTAACCGCCCATTAAGCATTCTGTCAGATGATGATTATGCCTGGTTTGCCCGGGCTCAGACGGTTTCTCCAGTCGGCGAATAGGTCTGATTTCTCCCTGTTTTACCTTGAGAGCCGCTTTCGCGGCTCTTCTTTTTACCCGCACATTTGCGTGTTCCAGCCCCATGTAAACTGTGGGAATTAACCTTTCCTTAAGAATTGGCTTGCGGATTTCGGCTACTGGTATCATCCTCCGAGCATGAACGAAGGAACGCGGAACTTTTTCTGCCCTCCTTCATTGCCTGATCAAGTGGATGCGTTAGCAGGATAATCTCGATGTCAGAACAGGTATTGAATACCGTCAGTTTCGCCGGCCGCGCCGCTAACTCGCCGCAGTTCAAGGCGCTGTATTCGGAAGGCATGTCGCTGGTCGAAGAGACCGCCGCCTATCTGGATGGCCCGGGCCGCGCTGCCTCCAAGGTTCTGCCGCGCCAGGCGACCGTGCTTTATGCAGCCGAATCCATGCGGCTGACCACCCGCCTGATGCAGATGGCCTCCTGGCTGCTCCTGCAGCGCGCCGTCAACAATGGCGAGATGAGCTACGAGCAGGTGCTCTCCGAAAAGAGCAAGGTGCGCCTCGACGGCTTCAACGTTGACCGCATGGCACCCGGCTGGGGCGACCTGCCGGAATCCTTCCGTGACCTCGTCGAACGGTCGCTGCGCCTGCAGAACCGCGTCGCCATCCTCGACCGCGAAATCTACCGCCCGCAGGAAGCCATCGTTCCCGACAACGAAAACGGCGTCCGCGCCCAGCTCGACCTTTTGCGCACGGCGTTTACCGCGAACTGAGCGGGGCAGATGATTTTGGAATGAGGGAAGCGGGCCGGGTGCCCGCTTTTTTGTGCGTGGGGATGGGGGAGGCGCGTCAGACTGCATCACAGCGAGAGGCGACAGCGGTAAGGCTGCCGATGTTCGCCATATGCCCGTCACGGATTATTTCGGATCTCCGCAAGCCAAAGTAGTAAATTTGTGAGACGCTGCCTGGCCATTTGCCGGGGATAGTTGCAATGGTTAAAAGGCGAAGTTTGTTGCGCTGGTCGGCCTCCTGATAACCGCATTCGGCCGTCCACTCTATAGTACGATTTTCTACGGGCTGACTTACGTCAAGCGACGGGGCTGGCGAACCAACGAAGAAGCTCCCACCGTTTTCATCTTCAACACTGCACTTTCATGCATCGCTTTATTGGCATTGCCGGGGAATCCCTGTGACAAAAGCAACTTGATGATCTGCTCTTCTTTGTCGGCAATCGGACGCCATGCCGCGGCCATCGTTTTCGTCCTCAACAATTACGGCGGAAGATGACACGAGATTACACGTTTTTATAACTGCTATTATCGCCATCCGGGCGAAGTCGTTTCTCGGCGCCGACCTTCAGTCGAATGTCTCAACCACTCGTCCTTCGCTGACTGATAGGTAGGATAGCTTCTTCCCGTCTTCAGAGCGCTTGAATAGGGTCCATGCAGGTTGGCCGTCACAGGTCATGAAGGATGAGACATATCGCCCGCCTTCAAGCTCAATCAGTAATTCCGGCAGACGGCCAACGATTTTCACATCCTCAACGCGAAGTCCGACGAGGGAGTTAAAAGCGCTTTCCCATTTTGCTTCGTCGCTCCAACTACCTGCTAGAATTGCCTGCTCTGTTTCTATCCGCCAACTCCATTCGATCATAATTGTATATTCACCATATGGCTTTCCATCAGAACCGTCATTCCTATGGCTAGGAAATAATTCTCCTATCTCCAAGAAAACAGTAGAACCATGCCCGCGCCAAACGGCCGCAACGCGCCGCTTATGCAGACCAGCCTGGTATGACTCGAATAGTGAAGGCAACATTGAAGCCCTGCTTCGCCCGTTCTGATGGAGACAAGCTAGGTCGTCCGCGAGTTTTGGGCAATGACCGCTAATGGCGCATCAGCGCCATGAGGCTATCGGCCCATGTCGGTCATCTTGACTGGATAGAAGGGCGATGATTGCCATGATGGCGCGTTTCGATGATCTTGATAGGTCGACGGTTATGAGTGAGTTGCTGAATTTCCTCGGTCAACTAATAAGCGGCTTTTTCGATGGCGCGGCCGCCAAGTCGCGCTGGCGTCGGCGGGCCGAGAGGGCGTTTGCAGCCATGGCGATGTTATTCGCCGCCCTGGTCATTTACCAGATGTGTAAGTAGGAACGTTCACACATGGCGCCAATCCGCCTCTCACCATCACGCAACACCAGCCGCCGCCCCCATCACCCCGCAAACACCACCATCACCCCACGCTGGCGAAAATAGGCCTGCATCAGCTTGCGGCCGGCGCGGTTGTTCTGCACGAGGCGGGAGGGATCGAACACGGCTTGCTTCTGGCCGGCTTTGGCGAGCGCTGCCTTCAGCGTGGCGATGTGCAGGTCGATGTCCACGTTGTCGTTCTGCAGCGACTGGTAGATACGGTCTGTCGCCTCGGCGACGGTCGGTTCGCTCATCGGTCTCTCCTGTCGAAAATCTTTTGAAATCGGGATGGGGGCCATCTGTCCTGGGCTGTAGCAGATGGAACGCGAGAGGCAAGCGGCAGCGGTGTTCACCACCGGTCGGCCCGCCTCCCCCGATAGGCTCTGTCAGGGTTTTGCCGCCACCATCGCGGCTTTCGTCACCGGCTTTGGCGCAACCACGGCCTTCATCTGCGGCAGGTGCTTATCCAGCATCGCCTTCATCTCCTCGTCGCGTTCCTGCGCCGTCTTGCCGCCCATCACGACGCCGATCAGCCGGTGGCCGTCGCGGTCCACGCTGGTCACGAGATTGTAGCCGGAGGCATTGGTAAAGCCGGTCTTCAGGCCCGTGGCGCCCGGATAGGTGTTGAGCACGCCGTTATGGCCGCGCAGCTTCATGCCGCGAAACACCATGCGCTTCTGCGAGAACAGCTTGAACTCTTCCGGATAGTCGCGCATCAGCGCAAGCCCGAGTTTGGCGAGATCCTTCGCCGTGGTCACCTGCGCGGGGTCCGGCAGGCCGGCCGGGTTGCGGAACACCGTCTGCGCCATGCCGAGCTGGCGGGCCTTTGCCGTCATCATCTCGCCGAACTTTTCCTCGGAACCGCCGAGCTTTTCGGCAACGGCGACGGCCGCATCATTGGTGGAGAGCACGATCATGCCGGTCACCGCCTCGGTGACGCTGATCGTATTGCCGGCGCCAATCGCAAACTTGAACGGCTCCTTGCTATTGGCGTTTTCCGAGATCGGCAGCCTTGTGTCCCAGGTCAGGCGGCCGTCATGCAGCGCCTCGAAGGTCATGTAGAGCGTCATCATCTTCGTCAGCGAGGCCGGATAGTTCAGCTCTTCGGCATTGTCCGATTCCAGCACCACGCCGCTATCGGCATCGACCAGAAATTTAGCATGGCCGGCAAAGGCCGGCGAGAGCGACAGCGCCATCAGCGCGGAGGACAGGAGAAGGACGCGGAGACTGGAAAACATGGCAAACCTTGGCAAGACGGCAGACTGAGGCACGGGAAAACCGGCCCGAAACGAAAAACCGCCCGAAGCAGGCTTCGGACGGTCGCGATAGGATACGACAAGGTCGCCGGGCGCAAGCCCCGGGCAACGAAGCGGATCGATTAGAGGCCGAGGCCGCCGAAACGCTTGTTGAACTTGGACACGCGGCCACCGCGGTCCATCAGCTGCTGGTTGCCGCCGGTCCAAGCCGGGTGCGACTTGGAATCGATTTCGAGGTTCATGACCGCGCCTTCCGAGCCCCAGGTGGAATAGGTCTCGTATTCGGTGCCGTCGGTCATGACGACCTTGATCTTGTGGTAGTCGGGATGAATGTTGGCCTTCATGACACTCTGTTCCTGCTGTGCGGGGTCCATTTGTCGCAATTGCAGCGGAGGCCCCTAGTTCGTAAATGAAGCCGCACACCGGAACCGGCGACGGCTTCCCAATTTAATGCGGAGCCTATACAGGAAGGTCTCCCAAAGCACAAGTACCCGCACCCGACTGTTGCCGGGGCAAAAAACGGGGCCAGCGTGAGCGATAACCAGAACAGATCCGACAAGACCCGCCGCACACCGCAGCCGCTGCTGCGCCTTGTGCCTTATGTTCTGCGCTACCGGTCGCTGGTGCTGGCGGCCGCCTGTTTCCTGGTCTTTGCCGCAGCAACGACGCTTGCCCTGCCGCTGGCCGTGCGCCGCATGATCGACCACGGGTTTGTGGCCGCCGACGGCGCCTTCATCAACAGCTATTTTGCCATGCTGATGGCGCTCGCCGCGGTGCTCGCTCTCTCCAGCGCGCTGCGTTATTATTATGTCATCACCATCGGCGAACGGGTGGTGGCGGATCTGCGGCGCGAGGTGTTCAACAGCGTCACCGCGCTGTCGCCCGCCTTCTTCGACGTCAACCAGTCGGGCGAGATCGTCTCGCGGCTGACGGCGGATACGACGCAGATCAAGTCCGCCTTCGGCTCCGCCGCCTCGCAGGCGCTGCGCAATGTCATCCTCTGTCTCGGCGCCATGATCATGATGATCCTGACGAGCGCAAAACTCTCGGGCCTGGTGCTCGCCGCCATTCCGCTGATCGTCTTCCCGCTGGTGGGCTTCGGCCGTTCCGTGCGGGGCAGAGCTCGCGCCGCGCAGGACACGCTTGCCGCAACTTCCGCCTTTGCCTCGGAAACCGTTGCCGCCTCCCGCACGGTACAGGCCTTCGGCGCGGAAAAGGCTGCCGGCGAACGTTATGGCCGGACCGTGGAGGCCGCTTACGATGCCGCCCGCTCCGCCATCCGTTCACGCGCTTTTCTGACCGGTTTTGCCATCCTGATGGTGTTCGGCAGCATTGTCGGCGTCCTGTGGTACGGCGCGCAGAGCGTGCTCGCCGGCACCATGACGGCGGGAACGCTCAGCCAGTTCGTGCTCTATTCGGTGATTGCCGCAAGCTCGCTCGGCCAGCTCTCGGAAGTCTGGGGGGAACTCTCGCAGGCCGGCGGCGCTGCCGAACGGCTGACGGAACTGTTGCGCGAAGTACCGGCGATCCGCGATCCGGAACAGCCGGTCGCGCTGCCTGTGCCTGCCCGCGGCGAAGTGGCTTTCGACAACGTCTCCTTCTCCTATCCGTCACGGGTGAGCGCCGTCACCCTGCACGACCTGTCGTTTACGGTGCGCTCCGCCGAGACGGTCGCGATTGTCGGCCCCTCCGGTGCGGGAAAAAGCACGATCCTGTCGCTGCTGATGCGCTTCTACGATCCGACCGCCGGAGCCGTGCGGCTCGATGGCGTCGATCTGCGCGACGCCCGGCTTCATGATCTGCGCAGCCGCTTGGCCATCGTGCCGCAGGACGTGACGATCTTTGCCGCCTCGATCCACGACAACATCGCCTTCGGCCTGCCGGACGCCAGCCGCGAGGCCGTGCGTCAGGCAGCGATTGCGGCGCAGGCGGACGAGTTCATCTCCCGCCTCGACAAGGGGTATGACACGCTCGCCGGCGAACGGGGCGTGACGCTCTCCGGCGGCCAGCGTCAGCGCATCGCGATTGCCCGCGCCATCCTGAAGAACGCGCCCGTGCTGCTGCTCGACGAGGCGACCTCGGCGCTCGATGCCGAAAGCGAAACACTGGTGCAAAAGGCGCTCGACGGGCTGATGCGCGACCGCACGACGATCGTAATCGCCCACCGCCTCGCCACCGTGCTGAAGGCGGACCGCATTCTGGTGATGGACGATGGCCGTATCGTCGAGGAAGGCACGCACCAGCAACTGGTGGCGCAGAACGGGCTTTATGCCAGCCTCGCAAGGCTGCAATTCGATGCCGGCGCGCAAGGATTCATGGCCGCGCAGTAAAGCGCGGCCAAAGCGGGGTCACACGCTGCGCCCGGCCACCCGACCGGAAAACAGGCAACCGCCGAGGAAAGTGCCTTCCAGCGCGCTGTAACCATGCATGCCGCCGCCGCCGAACCCGGCCGCCTCGCCCACCGCATAAAGCCCCGGCACCGGCTCTCCACCGGCATCCAGCACCCGCGCCGAAAGATCCGTGTGGATGCCGCCCAGCGTCTTGCGCGTCAGGATATGCAGGCGAACCCCGATCAGCGGCCCGGCCTTCGGATCGAGCAGCCGGTGCGGTTTGGCGGTGCGCATCAGTTTGTCGCCAAGATAAGCGCGGGCGCCGCGGATCGCCGTCACCTGCTGATCCTTGGCGAACGGGTTGTCGATCTGCCGGTCGCGCGCCTCCACCTGGGCGCGGATATGGCGGGCGTCCAGCCGGTTCTCGCCGCTGATTGCATTCATCGCCTGAACGAGATCCTCCAGCGTATCGCGAACGGCAAAATCCTCGCCCTTGTCCATGAAGGCCTGCACCGGGCCCGGCGGGTTGCGCCCCAGCCGTTTCAGCAGAAGCGGGATGTCCTTGCCCGTCAGGTCCGGGTTCTGTTCGGAACCGGAGAGCGCAAATTCCTTCTTGATGATCGCCTTGGTCAGAATGAACCAGCTGTAGTCGGACTTGCGCTCGCGCAGGATCTTCAGCGTCGAAAGCGTATCGAAGCCCGGCATGGCGGGTGACGGCAGCCGGTTGCCGTCGGCATCGCACCAGAAGGAGGACGGCCCGGGCAGGATGCGGATACCGTGGTTCGGCCAGATCGGGTCCCAGTTCTTCAGGCCTTCCGTGTAGTGCCACATGCGGTCGCGGTTGATGATCGATGCGCCCGCCGCTTCCGAAATTCCGATCATCCGGCCATCGACATGCGCCGGCACACCGCAGACCATGTCCGCCGGCGGCGTGCCCAGCCGCTCCTGCGGCCAGTTGCGCCGCACCAGATCCAGATTGCCGCCAATGCCGCCCGACGCGACGATCACCGCCGAGCCGCGCATCTCGAATTCGGCGATGACATCGCGCGTGCTCTTTTGACCGCGCAGCACCGGATCCTCTGAGAGCCGGCTGCCCGAAACCCCGATCACCCGCCCGTTCTCCTGCAGCAACCGGTCCACCTGGTGGCGAAAGCGCAGCGTCAGGCGCCCTGCCCTCGCCGCCTCTTCGGCACGGGCAACAAAGGGCGCCAGCACGCCGGGGCCTGTGCCCCAGGTCACATGGAAGCGCGGCACGGAATTGCCGTGACCATCCGCCGAACCGCCGCCGCGTTCCGCCCAGCCGACCACCGGAAACCAGCGCATGCCCATCCGGTGCAGCCAGGCGCGTTTTTCGCCGGCAGCGAAATTCAGGTAGGCCTCCGCCCATAACCGCGGCCAGTGATCCTCAGGGCGGTCGAAGGCGGCCGAACCCAGCCAGTCCTGGCGGGCAAGATCGAGGCTGTCGCGGATACGCATGCGCCGCTGTTCGGGACTGTCGATGAGAAACAGGCCGCCCAGCGACCAAAACGCCTGGCCGCCAAGGTTTTGCGTTCCTTCCTGGTCGACAAGGCAAACCTTCCTGCCGCGATCACAGGCTTCTGTTGCCGCAACCAGCCCCGCCAGACCACCGCCGACGACGATGACATCGAATTCGTCCATGCGCCCCTCCCAGAACGTCTCTGCTCTTACTTTTACGCAAACGTAAGTCAGGAGCAAGCCGTGGATTTCCGCCAGCCACGATCTCGTGCGCAAACGACAAGGAAATGCCGGTAGCACAGGCGGCCGATGCAGAAGTGCCTTGGCATATTGCCAATCAGCGCTCGGTCAGCTTGAGTTCGATGCGCCGGTTCTGCGAGCGTACCTCGGGCGTGTCGCCGGACGCGATCGGCTGATATTCGCCAAAGCCGGCGGCCACCAGGCGATTGGCCGGAACGCCCTTGCTGATCAGATATTTGACGACCGACGTGGCGCGTGCGGAGGAGAGCTCCCAGTTGTCGCGGTAACGCCCGGTGCCGGAGAGCGGCGAATTGTCCGTGTGGCCGTCGACGCGCAGCACCCAGTTGATTTCCGCGGGGATTTCCTGCGCCAGCTCGATGATCGCCTGGGCAAGTTTGTCCATCTCGGCCCGTCCGGCATCGTCGAGGTCAGCGCCGCCCACCGGGAACAACACTTCCGACTGGAAGACGAAACGGTCACCGACGATGCGGATGTTTTCGCGATCCGACAGGATTTCGCGCAGGCGACCGAAGAAATCGGACCGGTAGCGGTTGAGTTCCTGCACCCGCTGGGCGAGCGCCACGTTGAGGCGGCGCCCAAGATCGGCGATCTTCGCCTGGGAGGACTGGTCGCGTGCCTCGGAGGCCTGCAACGCCTGTTCGACGGCGGCGATCTGTGCGCGCAGAGCGGCGATCTGCTGGTTCAGCAGCTCCACCTGGCTCATGGCGCGGGCGCTGACCGCCTGTTCTTCCGACAATTTCTGCGTCAGGTCGACGATCTGCGCATTCGCAGCCTCGCTTGAGCCTGCGCCACGCTCCAGCAGTGCCTGCAGCCGCGACCGCTCGCTTTCGGATTGCGCAAGCGAGGCCTGCAGGTTGGCAAGCGAATCCTCGACATCCTGCTTGCCGCTCTTTTCCAGCGCCAGAAGCTCCGTCAGCTCGGCGATCTGACTGTTGAGCCGGTTCAGCACCTCGTCGCGCCCCGTGATTTCCCGGCCCAGGATGAACTGCGCCAGCACGAAGACGGTGAGCAGGAACATGATGGCGAGCAACAGCGTCGACAGGGCGTCGACGAAACCCGGCCAATAATCCACCCCGCGCTCGCGGCGGCGATTTCGCGCAAGCGCCATCGCTCACTTCCCCCCGATCTTGTCGGAGAGGCGGTCGAGCGTGCGGCGCATGGCCTTGGATTCCTCCTGCTGGGCCTCGATCCAGTCGCGCAGCATCTGCTGCTCGTTGCGCATGTTCTTGACGAGTCCCTGGATGCCTTCCGCCAGATTGCTGAGCGCGGTCAGCGATTTTTCCGTCTGCCCGGCCTCCGCCTTCGTCTGGGCGGTTACCAGTTTACGCAGTTGTTCGACGATCCGGCGCATCTCGTCGGAGACATTGCCGGCGGCCGGATTGACCACCGCCTCGCCGCCATCAACTTCCGTCACCGAAGACAGCCAGTTTTCCAGCTCCGTATAGAAACGGTTCTGCGCGCGGCCGGCCTGCAGGTCGAGGAAACCGAGGATCAGCGAGCCGGACAGGCCGAGAAGCGAGGAGGAAAAAGCCGTGCCCATGCCGGCAAGCGGCGCGGTAAGGCCGCTTTTCAGCGCCGTCAGCACGTCATTGCCATTGCCGGAATTCGGATCGAGCCCCTGGATCACCTCGCTGATCGAGCCGATCGTGCCGATCAGGCCCCAGAAGGTGCCGAGCAGGCCGAGAAAGACGAGAAGGCCGATGAGATAACGGGAAATGTCGCGGCTTTCATCGAGCCGCGTGCCGATCGAATCGAGAATCGAGCGCAGAAGCGGCGCGGAGAGCGCCACCCGCTGGCTGCGGCCAATCAGCGCGCGCATCGGGGCCAGCAGTTTCGGATCCCGTCCGACGCGGTCGGCACTGCCAGCGGCGCGGAACGAGTTGAACCAGCGCACCTCCGGAATGAGGCTGATCACCTGCGTGAAGATCAGGATGATGCCGATCGCCAGAACGCCGAGAATGAGGCCGTTCAGGCCCGGATTCGTCATGAAGGCCGTGTGGGCCTGACGGTAGAGGATCGCCGCGATGAAACCGACGATGATCAGGAAGACCACCATGGTCCAGAGAAACGGCACTGGATTCGAAAGCTTGTACCCTTGATTGCGGGGTGCCAATTCGGAACCGTTCACATCCCCGAGGGTATCATTCACCATGACGCACACAACCTCCGTACCACAAGTGGCCGGAGGCTAGTGCAAAAATGAGACGAATTGAAGTGACGCCGGCTCGGAAACGGGCAAGATTTCCGAAGCGTACACAGGACAACCGGAGGGAATGGGCTCAGGCCGTCGGGATCGGGCGGTTGATGACCTCGAGGAGCTGCTTGTGGATCAGCTCGTTGCCAGCCACGACGCTGCCGTGGTCGAAGATATCGTTCGAGCCCTTCATGTCGCTGGCAAAACCGCCTGCTTCGCGGATCAGGATCAGGCCGGCCGCCATGTCCCAGGCCGAAAGGTCGGTTTCCCAGAACCCGTCGATGCGACCGGCGGCCACATAGGCGAGATCGAGTGCTGCGGCACCGAAGCGGCGCACGCCCGCCACTTCACCCATCACATGGCGCAGTTCCACCAGGAACTTGCCGTGGTTGCCACGACCGAGATGCGGGGCCCCGCAGCCGATGACACAGTCGGAAAGAACACGGCGTGCGGCCACGCGCAGGCGACGGTCGTTGAGGAAGGCACCGCCACCCTTTTCAGCCGTGAAGAGTTCGTCGGTCGCCGGATTGAAGATGACGCCGGCGACGATTTCACCATTGCGCTCGAGCGCGATCGAGACGGCGAATTGCGGAATGCCGTGCAGGAAGTTGGTCGTGCCGTCGAGCGGATCGACGATCCAGCGGTGCGAACCGTCGGTGCCCTTCTCCTCGCCGCCTTCTTCGCCGAGGAAACCGTAGGTCGGACGGGCCTTCATCAGCTCGTCATGCACGATCTTCTCGGCCTTCAGGTCGGCCTGGGACACGAAGTCGCTCGGCCCCTTCACCGAAACCTGCAGGTTCTGCACCTCGCCGAAATCGCGCGAGAGAGACTTGCCGGCTTTCAGCGCAGCCTGAACCATGACGTTGAGAAGGGCAGAACGAGCCATTGCGGGGATCCTTGGGATAAAAGGCGGGCGTCCCTCATCATCGGGGACCTTTGTGTGTCAGTCTTTTCAGAATAGCCGCGTTCACAATCACAAAACCGGCGACAATTCAAGTCGCAGGCCAAAACGAGCGTGTCTGTGACAGGTGATCAGCTGCGACGAAACCGGTTGGCGGCCTCGATCGCCTGCTTCTGCTGGTCTTCCTCGATGCCGAGATAGAAATCTTCCAATGCTGGATCCGGCAGGCCGGCACGGCGGGACAGCACATACCATTTGGCCGCCTCGACCGGGTTCGGCCGGGTTCCGAGCGCATTGATGTAGAGATGGGCAAGTTTGTTCTGCGCAACCACATTGCCGCGCAACGCCGCAATGCGCATCCATTCGAAGCCCTTGTCGTAGTCGCGCTCGCCGCCGACACCGTTGACATACCAGAGCCCCATGTCGAGCTGTGCGGTGTCGTAACCGGCCTTGGCCGCCCGCTCCAGCCATTCGCGCGCCTTCGCCTTCTTGTCCGTCGGCAGGTCGTGGATCGCGAGATAAAGCTGCGCCACCGCATATTGCGCGTCGGAAATGCCCTGCTCGGCGGACTTCTCATAAAAGGGCAGAGCGAGCTTCAGGCCCTTTTCGCCTGGATTGTCCGCCACCAGGATCTGCGCCCAGTTGAACTGCGCGGAGGCATTGCCGGCTTCCGCGGCGCGGCGCATGTATTCGTCCGCCTTCGCCTTGTCGCGGGTCACATACCGGCCCTGCATCAGGATCAGCGCATACTGGAACATGGCGGCCGGATCGCCGCGTTCGGCGGCCTGGCCATACCAGAAGGCGGCTCCCTTCGCATCGTGGGCAATGCCCTGCCCGCGCATCATCATCTCGGCGACCAGCGTCTGGGCAACCGCATCGCCGGCTTCCGCCCGTGGCAGAGCCTTGGCGAGCGCCGTGACGTAGAGCCCGCGCTGATAGGCGCCGTAAGCCTCGTCGACGGGCCCATGATACGGCTTTTCCGGCGGCAGAGGCGGAAGCGACGTCCCCATCCGCTCCAGAAGCGTGATGCCGCTCGATGGCTGCTCGCCAGACCGGTCCCCCTTCTGCTGCGAGGACGGGTCGGCAGACGTCTCGCCCTCACGCTGGAGCGTTTCGCCATTGCCCTCGAGTGGTCGGGTCACCGCCTTCTGCGAGCCTTGCGCGAAGGCCGGAACGGCAGGCAACAGCAGCATTGCCGCCGGCGCGGCAGCCACGGCACTCATGAGGATCAGGCGGGCGTTTCGAAACATGGAACCCTTCAAGCGCCAAACCGTGGCGCTTTTTCGTCCAAGATCGCATTGATTTCAGCAACCGCAGCGGCCGCTCCGGCGGGCGCGTCGAAGACGGCGGAGCGCAGCGCGACGAATTCCGCACCGGTCTCGGCCACCGCAAGCGCAGATGAAATGTCCGTGCCGCCCATGACGACGCAAGGGATCTCGACCAGGGCTGCCCACCATTCGCCGAGCGCCAGGTTCTTCGGATGGGCTTCCGGCTTGATGTCGCCGGACAGTTTGCCGAAGAAAATGTAGTCCGGCCGCGCCTCGCCCACTTCGAGCGCCGTGTGACGATCCGCCGCCTGCCCCGCACCGACGATCAGCTTCGGGGAGAACTTCTCGATGGTTTCCGCGAGTTCCTCGATGGAGCCGGTTATATGCAGGCCGTCGGCCTTGGCACGCCCGGCCACACGACTGTCACCGGCGATCAGCGCCGCCGATCCCGCCTCCTGGATGATCGGCACCAACTGCTCGGCACGCTTCTGGAAGGCCTGATCCGACAATTCGTATTGCGGCAGGATGACGGAGGCGACATCGCCGCCCCTCAGCGCGTGGGACAGCGTATCGGCCAGCCACTGGTCATCCTCGTGATCCGGTACGATGAGAACCAGTCGGCAACGATCCTCGGCAAGCGTCATTCTTCATCCCATCTGGCAGCAGACTGCCGGCTTTTTTGTCTTCACGGAGCGGCAAGGGCGCCGCCTGCCCACGGAAATCCCAACGATCAGCTCACGACAGCACCTGAAACGCAAGTTGATACCGTTCACGGGTCGTCATCGTGGACAAAACCCGATAGACCGGACAGGCTCCGCAATCAACACTCATCCCGTCATGCTTGGTTTTCCCCTTCCCGATCCGATCTTTTTTGCCGCCGCGATCCCGGCCGTCGCGCTTGTCGGCCTGTCGAAAGGCGGGCTGGGTGGTGCCTTTGCCCTGATCGGGGTGCCGCTTTTGGCGCTCGTCGTCAGTCCGGTCGATGCAGCGGCGATCTTCCTGCCGATCCTGATCGTCATGGATATCGTCGCTCTTTATTCCTGGCGCCATCACACCGACCGGACGCTGTTGCTGCGTTTCCTGCCCGGCGGCCTCGTCGGCATCGCACTCGGCTGGCTGACCTCGGCCATGGTGCCGCCGGACGCCCTGCGGTTCGTCATCGCGGTGTCGATGATCATCTTTGCGCTTCAGTATTTCTACAAATCCTATGGCCCCGCCGCCGGGCAACCGATCGCTCCCAAACCGCACCGATGGCCACCGGCAATCCTGTGGGGAACTCTCTGCGGTTATGGAAGCTTCGTCGCCCATGCCGGCGGGCCGCCCTTCCAGATCTATGCCCTGCCGCTGAAACTGGACCCGAAGAACTATACCGGCGCCAGCGTGCGTTTCTTCGCGCTGGTCAATGCGATCAAGGTCATTCCCTATGTGGCGCTTGGAGCGCTCGATACGAAGAATTTTGCCATTTCGCTGACCTTGCTGCCGGTTGCGCTGGTCGCGACGGTTGCCGGTGCGGCAATTGTCCGGCGTCTGAAGCCGGAGGTCTTTTATCCGCTCGCCTATGCGCTCGGTCTTCTTGCGGCCCTCAAGCTTTTCTGGGATGCATTGCCGCTTTAGTCAGTAACGTCGAGAAATACGCATTTTGCGGCGCACAATTCTTCTTGCCGCCGCTCGCAACTTGGCGTAGCCTTTCCTCATGGCCACGATCGATCCTTTTGCAGCTATTTCGGACCCCAACCGGCGTCACCTGCTGGAAGAGTTGAGGCGCGCTCCGCGCACCGTCAACGAGCTTGCGGAGGGGCTGCCGATCAGCAGGCCGGCCGTCTCCCAGCATCTGAAGGCGCTGCTCGACAGCAATCTGGTCTCCGTCACGGCCGAGGGCACGAAACGGATCTATTCGGTCAACACGAAGGGCTTTACGAAGCTTAACTTGTGGCTGGATCAGTTCTGGTCCTGATCGTCCTCCCCCGCCTCAGGATATCCACCCGGGATATCGGCAGGCCGCCGTCTGACTGAAGACGATTTCGGCGGCGACCCGTATGACATCGAACTCATAGCGACTTTGAAAAGATCAATGGCGCGTCTTGCGCAACCGCTCCATTTCGTCCTTCAGACGAAGCTTGCGGCGTTTCAACTCTGCTATTTCACGATCATCGGACGAAGGAGACGCGAGAATATTCTGGAGCTCCTCCTCAAGAGCGCCGTGCTTCTTTTCAAGCGATTCGATATGAGCCTGAATGGTCATGTGGCACGTCCTTCCTTGTTCTCCGGCCACCAGCTCCCCTTGAGCCGATGGCATCAGGTTTGCAACAGAACTGTGACATGAACCGCGTCCTTTGTCGAAGGCGAAATGGTGGTTTCATCGTGACAAATCGGTGGATTTGATTAAGCCGGAATGAAGGACTGTCCCACCGCCACGCGCTTGCACCGCAGCAAGACAGAGCCGCGGCAACGCGGCCCCTCCCCGTTAGGGCTTGATTCATCGGGTTTCTTCGGTTGCACTTATTTGGCCACAATTGCTGACGGCCAGACTAGTCGTTCAGGAGGTTTGATGGTAGGAGCTTCGATGCATTCCCCGGCAAGACAAAGACCGGAATGAATAGTGGGGACATTGACAGATGGCTGATCAGGAACAGGCGGATATCAGGCTTGCGCTGGCGAGGTTGCGCCAGGAGCATGAAGACTACGACGCCGCGATCAACGCCATGATCACCACCGGCTGCGAAGCACTGCGCATCCAGCGCATGAAGAAAAAGAAGCTCGCCATCAAGGACAAGATGAGCCAGCTTGAAGACCAGATCATTCCCGACATCATCGCGTGACGACGGAGGACGCAAGCTTGCCGCAGGAGAGACCGCCGGTAGCCATCATCATGGGAAGCCAGTCCGACTGGGAAACCATGAAAAATGCCGCAGACACGCTGGACCAGCTGGATGTGGGATATGAGGCCAGGATCGTCTCCGCGCACCGCACGCCGGACCGCATGGTCGCCTTCGCCAAGGGCGCGCGAGAAGAAGGGTTCCAGGTCATCATTGCCGGCGCCGGCGGCGCCGCCCATCTGCCGGGCATGGTGGCGGCCCTGACGCCGCTCCCCGTGTTCGGCGTTCCTGTCCAGTCCAAGACCATGTCCGGCATGGACAGCCTTTATTCCATCGTGCAAATGCCGGCCGGCATTCCGGTGGGAACGCTGGCGATCGGTCGCGCCGGGGCGGTGAATGCCGCCTTGCTGGCTGCCGCGGTGCTTGCTCTTTCCGACGACGATCTGGCCGACAGGCTGGACGAATACCGCGCGCGCCAGACGGCGTCTGTCGCGGATTACCCCATTGACGAGGCGCCATGACGCTTGACACCATTGGCATTATCGGCGGCGGCCAGCTGGGCCGCATGCTGGCCATTGCCGCCGCACGGCTGAATTTCCGCACCATCATTCTGGAACCGCAGGCCGATTGCCCGGCCGCCCAGGTGGCGAACCGCCAGATCGTTGCCGCTTACGATGATCCGGCAGCGCTCGACGAACTGGCGCGGGAATGCCGTGTCGTCACTTACGAATTCGAAAACGTTCCTGTGGCCGCCGCCGAGCGGCTGGCGGGCTTGCGTCCGGTCTATCCGCCACCGAAGGCTCTGGAAGTGGCGCAGGACCGGCTGACGGAAAAGCGCTTCCTGAACGACTGTGGCATCGAGACGGCGAAATTCCACGCCGTCGATTCGCAGGCCGATCTCGAGCGCGCACTGGATGATTTTGGCGGCATGGGCGTGCTGAAGACCCGCCGCCTCGGTTATGACGGCAAGGGCCAGCGGGTGTTCCGTTCGGCCGAAGACAGCCCCGCCGGCGTCTTCGAGGCGATGGGATCGGTGCCGCTGATTCTGGAAGCCTTCGTACCCTTCGAACGTGAGGTTTCCGTGATTGCCGCGCGCGGTACGGATGGGCATATCGAAGCTTATGACTTGGCGGAAAACGTCCACCGCAACGGCATTCTGCACACCTCCACCCTGCCGGCCCGGATCGGCCAGGCGACCGAGACCGCGGCCCGCGCGGCGGCGGAACGGCTGCTGACGGGGCTCGGTTATGTCGGCGTGATCGGCATGGAATTTTTCGTCATGACGGACGGCACGCTGATTGCCAACGAGATCGCACCGCGCGTGCACAATTCCGGCCACTGGACGGAAGCGGCCTGCGTCGTCTCGCAGTTCGAGCAGCACATCCGGGCCGTTGCAGGCCTCAGCCTCGGCAACCCTGCCCGCCATTCCGACTGCGTGATGACCAATCTGATCGGCGACGACATGGACGATGTCGCCCTCTGGCTCGCCCGACCGCATGTTCTGGCGCATCTTTACGGCAAGGCGGAAGCCCGCCCTGGCCGCAAGATGGGCCATGTGACCGAGCTTTTGCGCTGAAAAGGCTTGATCCATAAGGCGCCTGCGGTTGACAGGCCCGGAGCGAACCTGTATCAGCCGTGCATCCTAAAGAGAGCGCCGTGTGCGCGCTTTTGATTGTAAGAAGATTGTGTGGCCTAAGCGCCAACGAATACGCGGATCAGAGAAATGAAGATCAAGAACTCGCTCAAAGCGCTTAAGGCCCGTCATCGCGAAAACCGTCTGGTTCGCCGCAAGGGCCGCGTTTACATCATCAACAAGCAGAACCCGCGCTTCAAGGCTCGTCAGGGCTGATTGAAGCCGGTTCGGCCGGGACCGGATCACGTTCTCGATAACGGGAATTTTTCGGTTTGAGATAAAGCGCATGCGAGTTACCTTTCTCGCATGCGCTTTTTTCGTTTGCCCGTTCTGATTCTCTCAGCCGTCCTCGCCGGCCCCGCTGCCGCGCAGGATGCACCGGCAACGACCGGGCCTTCAGCCGCGAACCCCTCACCGCCACCATCCGCACCGATGTCGGTCGAGTCGCCCCAGGCGACACAGGACAAGCTTCTGGCCGACCTGAAGCGCGAGCGCGATCCGGACAAGGCCAAACAACTGGCCCAGCAGATCCTCGTCAACTGGTCCTCATCCGGCAGCGCCACGGTCGACCTTTTGATGGAGTGGGCAAACAAGTCCATCAATGACAAGAAGAATGCCGCCGCACTCGATTTCCTCGACCGCGTGACGCTGCTGCAACCGGATTACCCGGAAGTCTTCAACCGCCGGGCGACGCTCTATTACACGATGGGTGACACCCGCAAATCCATGGCCGATGTGCAGAGGGTTTTGGCACTCGAGCCCCGATATTTCCCCGCCATTGCCGGTCTGGCCTCCATCCTGACGGAAGGCGGCCAGGACGAACTGGCGCTGAAGGCCTGGGAGCGATTCCTCGCCATCTACCCCGCCGAACGCACGGCTCAGGAGAACATGCTGAAACTCTCCGAAAAGCTCGCCGGCAGCCGGACCTGAGGCGTTCCATCCTGTCTTACCTGGTCATTTTACTCCTCGTTCTCGCGGCAGGCCTTGCCGGTGCCTTCGGCTTCACCGCCTGGCGGGCGGAAAAGATCGAACGCCGTTACCCCAATATCGGGACGCTGACGGATGTCGGCGGCTTCCGGATGAACGCGCTGCAGGTGCCCGTCGGCCCAGAGGCGGATCTGCCGCCGATCATCTTTATCCACGGCGCAAGCGGCAATCTGCGTGACCAGGAGGCGGCCTTCCTGGCACCGCTGCGCGGCCGTGCCGAACTTCTCTTCATCGACCGCCCCGGCCACGGTTATTCCGAACGTGGCGGCGCGGAAAATGCCACCCCGGACGGACAGGCGGCAGCGATCGCAAAGCTGCTGGAGGCGAAGGGCATCGAGCGGGCGATCATCGTCGGCCATTCCTTCGGCGGCGCGATTGCCGCAAGCTTTGCCCTGTTCCACCCGGACAAGGTAATCGGCACGCTGTTTCTTTCGCCCGCCACCCACCCCTGGCCGGGCGGCATCGACTGGCATTATCATGTGGCCTCGACGCCGGTGCTCGGCTGGTTGTTCAGCCACACGCTGGTGATGCCTGCCGGCATGGTGCTGCTCGATCCGGCAACCCGCTCCGTCTTTGCGCCGAATGCCCGCCGCGAGGCCTATGTGGAAGAAGGGGCGCCAGCGCTTGTGCTGCGACCGGAAAACTTCCGCCACAACGCCCGGGACGTGGCAAACCTCCTCGATTATGTCACGCGCATGGCACCGCGCTATACCGAGATCGAAAGCCCTGCCATCATCATCACCGGCGACAGTGATCCGGTGGTGCTCGCCAATATCCATTCCGTCGGACTGAAGCGCGACATCAAGGACTCGGAACTGATCTGGCTGAAGGGCGTCGGCCACAAGCCGGATTACGTGGCGACCGATCTCGCCATCGCCGCCATCGAGAAGCTGTCGGGCAAGGACCGGGATCTGGACATACTGGCGCGTAAGGTGGAGGTGCGGATTGCGGGAGAGAAGACAGTCGCCCGATAAGGACGTGCTGCCGCCGGCCCTGCCGACTCGGGTTCGACGACACGGCGGCGAACGGAGGCTCTGAAGGCGCAATCTGCAACGGTCTTTTTACCGAGGTCCATTTCACATATATATGTGAAATGACCGGAGGGTTTGCCGATGCTGAAGAACACGTCCATGAATCTGCCGGAGGAACTGGTGGCCCGGGTCAACGCCTATGCCGCACAAAACCGGACAACCATGACCGCCATCGTACGCGAGCACTTTGAAGCGATCACCGAACCGGACGGAGAAATTTCTGACGAGGACCCGCTTCTTGCCTACTCAAAAGGCTTGCTCTCCAGGAGGGACGCTGTTCGCCGTCTTGGACTGAGGGACTATGCCGACCTGCTCGTCGCGCTGGGAGATGCCGACCTTCCCATGCCGCTTCCTCCGGCACACGACATCGAAAACCAGGCTGCCACCTTTGCAAAGCTCTGGAGGATGGGGTGAGGCGATGTACGATCATCCTGCCTGATGCGGGTCCGATCAATAGCCTGTGGGTCGCTGACCGGCTTCACCTCCTCCTCGAACTCGACATGCGCCTCGTCATCGTTGACGCAGTCTACGACGAACTCACCAGCGATCTTTCCTATCTCAAAGACGCCGAGGTGAAAGAGTTCATCGATGGCAACTCTCCACCGTTCGTGATCGAGCGGACTGACATAGGTGAGAGCGAACGGCAAAAGCGGCGGCTGGGGCAAAAACTCAAGAAGAACGCCGGAGAGCTTGCGATGGTAGACTTCGTCTCCGACGAAGGAGGCCTTGAACGCTATCTCAAGACCAATGAACCCGTCGCGATCCTGTTCGAGGACGCTGGCATGAGGTTGTTCAACAGGCCGCCCAATCTCCACCTGATCTCAACCGTGGGCCTGCTGCGTGGATTGGAGGACGTGGGCGTCATTGCCTCAGCGGACGAGGTGATCCATGAAATGCTTCATCCCACCAAGCCCGGCAGACGGCCCGAGGATGCCAGAAAGTTAACCGACCTTCCTGGCGGGATCGATGAGCCCGCGGCCATTGGCAGCTCTTGGAAACCCTGAACGACAAACATCCATTCCGTGTCTGATCGCGACCTTGCAACCGTTTAGGGGGCTGGTCCACAGCCCCCTTCTTCTCTTCGATCCCGAAACCGGCGTCACACGCCGGACTGGCCGTCCGGGCCGATATAGGCCATGCGCAGCATGTTGGTGGCGCCCGGCGTGCCGAGGGGCACGCCGGCGGAGATGATGATGCGGTCGCCCGGCTTGCCGAACCCTTCGGCGGCGACGATGCGGCAGGCCTTGTTGACCATGTCGTCGAGATCCGTCGGCTCTTCCGCCACCACGCAGTGCAGGCCCCAGCAGACCGACAGGCGGCGTGCCGTCTGCACCACCGGCGACAGCGCGATGATCGGCACCTGCGGACGTTCGCGCGAGGCGCGCAGACCGGTATTGCCGGACGAGGTATAGGTGACGATCGCCTGCAGCTTCAGCGTCTCGGCGATCTGGCGGGCGGCGAGCGAAATCGCGTCGGCGCCGGTCGCTTCCGGCTGCGGGCGCTGTGCGTAAATGATGTTGGAGTAGTAGGGATCCTGCTCCACCTTGGTGGCGATGGAGGCCATGGTGGAGACCGCCTCGACCGGGTACTGGCCAGACGCCGATTCGGCCGACAGCATCACGGCATCGGCGCCTTCAAAGACGGCGGTCGCGACGTCGGAGACTTCGGCGCGGGTCGGAACGGCTGCGGTGATCATCGATTCCAGCATCTGGGTGGCAACCACAACCGGCTTGCCGGCGCGGCGACATGCGCGCGTCAGCTGCTTCTGCAGGCCGGGCACCGCTTCCAGCGGCATTTCGACGCCGAGATCGCCGCGCGCCACCATCAGCGCGTCGGACAGCTCGATGATTTCCTCGATCCGTTCGATCGCCTGCGGCTTCTCGATCTTCGACATCAGGCCGACGCGGCCCTTGGAGATCTTGCGCACTTCGGCAAGGTCTTCCGGACGCTGCACGAAGGAGAGCGCCACCCAGTCCACCTGGTTTGTCGCGAGAACGGCGTCGAGATCGGCGCGGTCCTTGTCGGTCAAAACGCCGACGCCGAGCAATGTATCGGGCAGGCTGACGCCCTTGCGGTCGGAGATCGAGGTGCCGGCAACAACCGTGCAGACGATGCTTTTGCCATCGGCCTTTTCGGCACGCAGATGCAGCTTGCCGTCATCGATCAGCAGCCGGTCGCCCGCCTTGACGGCTTCGAGGATTTCCGGATGCGGCAGGAAAACGCGGGTGTTGTCGCCGAGGGCCTCGTTATTGTCGAGCGTGAAGGTCTGGCCGGGCTCCAGCGTCACCTTGGTGTCGGCGAACTTGCCGACGCGCAGTTTTGGGCCCTGCAGATCGGCCAGGATGCCGATCGGGCGGCCGTTGCGGGCTTCGACCGCGCGGATGCGCTCGATCAGGGTGCGCATCAGGTCATGGCTGGCATGGCTCATGTTGATGCGGAAGAGGTCGGCGCCTGCCAGGTGCAGCTTCTCGATCATCGCCTCTTCGGAAGAAGCTGGGCCGAGGGTGGCGAGGATTTTTACTTTGCGGTTTCGCTTCATCAATTCTGGCCTTCTTGCGCGGCCGGCGTGTCAGAAAGCTGGACCATCCAGCTGCCCTGACGGCCGGTGTCATATTCCTTGAACCCCATGCGCTGGTAGCCGCGGGCGAAACAATCGTCGACGCCGACGATCTTGAACTCGTTTTCGGCGACGCACATGTTGATGTCGCCGGTCCATCGGCCGCCCCGGGCCGCATCTTCCGCATAAAGGTAATAATAACGGGACTGCAGTTCGCCCTCGATCAGCGTGGCACAGCTCGAAGCGGGCACCTGCCACCAGCCTTCCGAGATCCAGCCTTCGCTGGCACGGTAACCGATTGCCACACCGACGAGATTCTGCGTGCCGTTGCAGACACGAAAATCAGCATGGGCGGCACTGGCAAAGCCGAAAACGGGAACGCTGACCATCGCAAAGGCAAGCGACGGAACGAGACGCAGGGAGAGAAGAGACAAAAGGCTTTTCGACACGGCTTCCGTTGGGACTCCATGAGGGTTCATCTGCACTGTCTTCGCCCGCTCACTCGCGAAAGTCAATGAAATCAAATCGATTATATTCTCCAAGGCCTTGCTTGACAGAAGACAAGTGATGCTTGCACCGAACCGCATCCCCATGCCATCAGGGCTCTGTCTCAAGTCTTCTCCGGCGTGGCGCAATGCAGTCTTTTAATCCATTCGAACTGATACCCGGCAATCGTGACAGAGGCATGGTGCTTCTGGCGGATCATGCGAAGAACAGTCTTCCACAGGAATATGGGACGCTCGGGCTCGAAGACAGCGTCTTTCGCCGGCACATTGCCTATGACATCGGCGTGGAGGGCCTGACACGCCAACTCGCGGCGCGCCTCGGCGTGCCGGCGGTCATGTCGACCTTTTCGCGGCTGCTGATCGATCCGAACCGTGGCGAGGACGACCCGACGCTGATCATGCGCATCTCCGATGGCGCGATCATTCCCGGCAACCATCCGATCACCGATGAAGAATGGCAGCACCGGCTTCAGACCTATCACCGGCCCTATCACGACGCCGTCGCGCGCGAGATTGCCGCGGTGGCAGAGGCCTGCGGCAGGGCACCCCTCGTGCTGTCGCTGCATTCCTATACGCCCGCCTGGAAGGGCGTGCCGCGCCCCTGGCATGCCGCCGTGTTGTGGGACAGCGATCATCGCGCCGTCAGACCGCTGATCGATCGTCTGTCGGCGGACCGCGATCTCTTGATCGGCGACAACGAACCCTATGACGGGGCGCTGAAGAACGATACCATGTACCGGCACTGCATGATGAAGGGCATTCCGCATGCGCTTCTGGAGGTGCGCCAGGACCTGATCGGCGACGATAACGGCATCACCGACTGGGCAAACCGCCTGGCGCCGATCTTTGAGGCCCTCAACGAGGACCCGGCGCTGCACGAATACCAGCTCTTTGCCTCGCGCACCGGCCCCTACCCTGTCGGATGACAATGCCGGATGACAATAAAGGAGACCGCCCCATGGCCGAACTGACCGAGATGACCGAAGAGCAGCGCACGACCTTCGAAGCCGCCGCCTTCCGCAGGCTGGTCGCGCATCTGAGGGACCGGCACGACGTGCAGAACATCGACCTGATGAACCTCGCGGGCTTCTGCCGCAACTGTCTGTCGAACTGGTATCGCGAAGCGGCGGAAGAGGCCGGCGTCCCCCTCGACAAGGAAGCCTCGCGGGAAATCGTCTACGGCATGCCCTACGAGGAATGGAAAAGCCGCCACCAGGCTGAAGCGAACGATGCTCAAAAAGCCGCATTTGCGCAAAACAACCCGCACAAATGAAGCATCCGCATCCGAATACGCCTTGACCTTGCCGAGACTTCGCGGCAGGTGACAGCCACCCTCAGAGACCGGCCCGCCGGCTTCTGGAACCCAATCATCATCAACCCACCGAATGGCCGCGCAACGAGCGACAGGATCTGTCCCGGGTCCGGCCAAGCAAAAGGAACGACCCATGGAAGAAGTGGCAACGACCGGGGAAGTCAACGTTGCAGCCGCCGAACTGCGCCAGTTCATCGAGCGGATCGAACGCCTGGAAGAAGAAAAGCAGACGATCGCCGACGACATCAAGGACGTCTTCGGCGAAGCCAAGGGCCGCGGTTACGACACCAAGGCCATGAAGACGATCATCCGTCTGCGCAAGAAGGACGCCAACGAGCGCCTGGAAGAAGAAACCATCCTGCAGACCTACATGGCCGCCCTCGGCATGGAATAAGGCGCCATCGGCGTCTCACGCCGCCGCAGGTACGGTTGCGGCGGAGCAGAAACGGACAAGAGCCGCCGGGGTCCTTGTCCAGAAAACCTTTCGCAAGACCATCAGCCGAAAGCTCGCAATTCTGCATCCATCCAATTGCAGAATTGCCTTGCGGCTCTGGATTCCGACTGACGCCGGTAACGGTATGTGCCTGTCTCCACCGGATCGTATCCGCGAATGGTGACCAGCGCGCCAGACGTCAACTCCCGACCCGTCAGAATGGTCGGCGCCAGCATCACTCCAAGGCCAGCAACACAGGCCAAGAGAGCTGCATCATCCGTATCGAATGCATGAGCAAAATGAAGTTCGGTGGGCGCCACATCGAACACGTCACACCAGAGCCTCCAGTCCCAATTGTCCACACAGCACTGAAGAATCGGCATATTCGGCACGGCAATCGCTAAACCTTGGCCATCCTGTTTCAGCAACCTCGGTGAAACAACCGGGCGGCGGAGATCGCGCGCCAAAAATTCCCATCCGTCGGCGGCCTCCCCGTTCCGGAAATAACGGATGCTGATATCCGTATCGGGCACGGTCGGAAAACGGCGTGCAGAGCTTGTTTCTACCCGGACGCGCACCTGAGGGCAGAGAGTGCGAAAACGCTCCAGGGACGGGATGAGCCAGCGCAATGCAAGCGATGTCGTGGCATGCACGACGATTTCATTTTCATCACGATAAAGGGCCGCAGCAGAACGTTCGATGAGTGCTATCGCCGGTGCGACCTCCTGATAAAACCGCCGCCCCGCGTCGGTAAGGGAGACCGTATTGTTCCCCCGGTGAAAGAAGCTCACCCCGAGTTCGTCTTCAAGCTTCTTGAGCTGGTGGCTGACCGCCCCGGAGGTCACGCCGAGTTCAACACCTGCGGCCGTTAGGCTGCCTTTCCGCGCTGCGATCGCAAAGACTCTGACGGCATTGAGAGAGATACGGTGCTTGTCCTGCATTAGTTTTTCTCGCCCTCCCTCTAAATTACTCATTTGAGCATCATCCGAAAACAGAACACAAACAGACGCCAGATATCACCGTTTCGAACAAAAAATGTGTCTGACAAAAAACCAGAGAATGCATGCTGACGCGTACAGCATGAGTTTATTTTACCGTGCTGCCTGGCGATGCGCCATTCTTCTCTTTTCCAAGGGGCTTCGATGCTTTCCCGCCCATACCGCTTTCAAAGCTTCTTTCAACAGTCCGCATTGCTTGGCCGAAGAGCGATGCGCTCGGCCACAGTCCATGTTGTCGCGGCTCTGTCGGTAACACAACTCATCGGATGGGGCGGAATGTTCTACCTGCCGGCAGTGACGGGGCCAGCCATGGCCGCGGATTTGGGACTGGCTCTGCCCCTGGTCATGGCAGGCCCCACCGTTATGTTAATTGTTATGGCAATGGTTTCCTGGCCACTCGGCGCCATGTTCGAGCGCCACGGCGCCCGCCCGATCATGCTTTTTGGATCGATCCTGGGCTCGACAGGTCTCCTGATCATCGCCCTTGCGAGCGGTCCGGCATCCTATTTCCTGTCTTGGGTGATTCTTGGCCTCGCAGGTGCGAGCATGTTGACGACCCCGGCACAGATTGCGGTGATGGAGATCGCCGGTGACAAAACACGCCAAGCACTCAGTGCACTGATCTTGGCTGGCGGGTTGACATCAACCATCGTCTGGCCATTCGCAGGGCTTCTGCAGGCCCACTGGGGCTGGCGTACGGCGACACTCACCTGCTCCGCTATTGTTTTAGGTGTTTGCACGCCTCTGTTTTGGTCCACGCTAGCACGACGACCGAAGGCAAAACCCGATACGAAGGTGATGATCGACGCCCCTCGCCTTGACCGTTTGCGCTTCGCCTTGTTCGCCGTAAGCTTTGCTCTCAATGGCTTCGTCACATGGGGCTTTGCCCTGACCATCATCGTTGTGCTCGAAGCGTCGGGACTGAATCATAGCAGCGCGCTTACGGCTGCAGCCTTCATCGGCATCGCCCAATGGGCGGGGCGTCTGGTCGACCTTGTCGGTGGCCGGCGATTGTCGAGCTTCCTCACAGGCCTTGTTGGCTCGATCCTCTTTCCACTCAGTTTCATCATTCTTGTGCTTACAGACAGCGTTTACGGTGCGATGCTCTTTGCTACACTGTATGGAGTAGCCAGCGGCATAACTGCGGTCACCCGTGCCACATTGCCGCTGCAGATCTTCCCGCCCGATGCCTATGCGCGCGCCTCTGCACGATTGGCGGTACCGCTCAACCTCGCCTTTGCCTCCGCCCCTCCGGCGTTTACCGCGATCTTGGTGCGTGCCGGTCCCCACGCTGCCATATGGCTCGCCTTCGGTAGTTCGATCCTCGCCGTTTGCGCTCTTTTCGGCCTATGGCGACTGCAACTGCACCAAGACGGAAAATTGCAGCAAGGATCTGATTTTAAAGACAAACCGTAAGCGGCGGCCCGCATGAAAACATCGACCGCACAGTAACAGCGCGAAAACCGCCATCTGACCCCAGAGAGTGGGGACGGTGATAGAGCACACCGAGATGGCTCGGTCGGCGCGTGGGCCACAAGTCGGGTCTTCTTTGTCTACGACCGTCCTGAGTTACGGTTTCGGCACGTTCGCGCCGCTGAAGCGGTTGGGGTCGATGGCCACCGCATCCGAGACGGGCCTGAAGCCGCCGCTGTAGCCGGCCGACACATCAGCCGACAGTGCCCGCACCATCATGCGCGGCGCCTTGGTGGACGCGACCGCATCGGTTCGCTTGTTGGCGAGCGCCCACTGCGCCAGCGTATCGCCCGTCAGCACCTTCGTGCCGGGATTGGCCGGACGCCCGCCGAGCTTGGAGACAGCCCCGCCCTTGACAACCTTGGCCGGCTGCGGCGGCTGGGCGGACGGTTTCGGCATATCGAAACCATCGTTGAAAACCATGCCCGAAGCACCACGGGTGACTGTGCTCGGCGCGGCAAGCGCGACCTCCTGCTGCGCCGGGGCGCGGGGCGCCGGTTTCGGCGGCGGAGTTGGTGTATAACCGGCGCTGCGCGCCAATTCCGCCAGAAGTTCCGGCGTCAGTGTCTGCTTCTCGGCTTCCGATTTCGCCTGTTCGACGACCGGCGCGACCGGAGCTGGCGCCGGAGCAGGCTGAGGTTCAGCCATCTTAACCGGTGCGGCGACCGCCACCAGTTCGGCCGTGCGCTGCGGTGCGGTTTCGGGACGATGCGCCGGAACGGGTACGGCCGCCAGAAGCTCCTCGTCCTCGACCGGTGCTGCCGCAAGCGAGGCGGTCTGGATGGGCGAAGCCTGGGCATCCCCCTTCAGTCCACGCGAGCCGAGAAGCGTCGGAACCGGCACCGTCAGGCTGGCGAGATCCACCGCAGGAGCCGGTGCGGGCAGATCAGGCCGCGCGGTCGGCGTCGCAGGAGTTGCCGGCATCACCGCGGCAATTGCCTCCTGTGCCGTGCTCTGCGGCTGCGAATAAAGGGCGGTCAGGCCAGGTGCCGCCGGATCGGCGCGGAAGGCCGGACGCGACAACGGAACGGGAGCGCCGACTTCCGGCATTGCCACGGTCTGAGGTTTGGCAGGGGTTGCCTCCGCCACCAGCACCGGGGCCTCGTCGGCCTCTGCCGGTTCGCGTGCGGCCGGGCGGACCGGAGCCGAAGGACGTTCCGGCACTTCGCTCGGCGCCGCAATTGCATCGGCATCCTCGTCCTCGTCGCCGCTGTTGCCAAACAGCATGGCGAAGAGATTGGCCGGCTTGCGGCCGGCAGATGTCGCGGGCGCATTGCCGGCCGTGCTTGCCACCTGGATGGAACTTGCCCCGACACGGCGTTTGTAATCGGCCACCGCCTGCTCATAACCCGGCAACGGCTGGCCATCGGCCGGCAGGTGCATGGTATTGCCGTTGGGGAAAAGCTTGACGAGTTCCTGGCGCGACATGCGCGGCCAGGCGCGGACACTGCCGACATCGAGATGCACGAAGGGCGAGCCGGAGGTGGGATAATAACCGACGCCGCCCACCTGCAGCTGCATCGCGGTGGCGCGCAGCGTGGCGAGTTTCACGCCCGGAATGAAGAAGTCCATCGCCTTGCCCAGCATGTGCTGGCTGTTTTTCGCGACACCCTTGGTGCGTGAACGCAGCATGCCGTTGGTCGAGGGAGAACGATAGGCGGAGACGACATGGATATAATCGGTTGCACCGACGCGCCGATAGACTTCCCAGACGAGGTCGAACAGCCGCGGATCCATCTTCGTCGGTTCGTTGCGGCGCCAGTCGCGCAGGAAGCGGTTGATCTCCTGAAGCCCCTTCGGATCATATCGCCCGTTGCGCTTGAAGGTGATTTCCGCCCGTTCGCCGGTATGGACGAAATAGAGCTTCAGGCTGCGCGTTTCGCCGGCAGCAGAGGCCGTCTCGGACGGAAAGCTGGCAAGAGACGCAACCAGCGCCAGGGATGCCAGTGCCGCCGTGGCACGCCTGGCGAGACACTTGAACAAGCGCCCCGCAGTCCGCCATCCGCTGTCACCCGAAGGCGTTGAATCTGCATACTGATACGGCAAGTCTATCCCCGTCTGACAGGCAACGTACGGTATTGCCTCACATGACCGTGAAATGCGGTTACACGATGGCAAATGTGCCACACATGCACAAGCGTTTCTTTGATAGTCAACAAATGACTACCGAATGGTTGACGGTCAGTATCAGAACATCCTTGCTTGAAAGTGAACGCCCGCTTACGGGCGTTTACCTTTCGGTGGGTTTAGAGGCGGCGTGGGGGCTACGCCGCCTCCTTCAAAGGGTCGTCAGGATCGATCCCGTAATCCTTGAGTTTCCGGTAGAGCGTGGATCGGCCAATGCCGAGTTTGCGGGCCACCTGGCTCATCTGGCCACGGTAGAACTTCAGCGCAAACCGGATGAGTTCCTCCTCCACATCGGCAAGCTTGCGCACATCGCCGCTGTCATCCGTGCTCACGATCACATTTTCGGGACCGCCGAACATCTGCATCGAACGGGCGGCCTCGGCGCGCGCCACGCGCAGCATGTCCGACATCGAACGCTGTTCGGGATCCTCGTGGGTTTCCGTGTCCTCGACCGGAACCACAGCGGTCGCGAGAAGCTCCTGGCTCTGGTAATCCGGCACCTGGGCGGCGATCTGCGGGAAATCCTTCTCCGTCAGGTCCGAACCTTCGGCAAGAACGACGGCACGGAACACCGCGTTTTCCAGCTGGCGGATATTGCCCGGCCAGTCATAGGCGGTGAGCAGCGCCATGGCGCCGGCACCGACCTGCAGCGTGCGCTCCAGCTTCTGCTCCGCCGAAAACCGCTCGGTGAAGACACGCGCCAGATGCGGAATATCCTCCTTGCGACGGCGCAGCGCCGGGATGGTGATCGGAAACACGTTGAGGCGATAATAGAGGTCCTCGCGGAACCGGCCGGCGCGCACCTCTTCGATCAGGTCCTTGTTGGTGGCCGAGATCAGCCGCACATCGACCTTCTGCACCTTGCCGGCGCCAACCGTCTCGATTTCGCCCTGCTGCACGGCGCGCAGAAGCTTGACCTGAACGTCGAGCGGAAGATCGCCGATCTCATCAAGGAACAGCGTGCCGCCATCGGCTTCCATGAACTTGCCGGTGTGTCGTTCGGTCGCGCCGGTAAAGGCGCCCTTTTCGTGCCCGAACAGGATGCTTTCGACCAGATTGGCGGGGATCGCACCACAGTTGACGGTAATGAAGGGTTTGTTGGCCCGGTCGCCACCGGCCTGGATGGCGCGGGCGATCATTTCCTTGCCCACGCCCGATTCGCCTTCCAGCACCACAGGGATGTTGGATTGCGCCGCACGCTGGGCAAGATCGATGACCCGCAGCATGTCGGGGCTCGCCGAAACAATATCACCGAAGGTGACGCTCGCGCCCTTCGTCTTGCGCACCGCCTTCACCTTGCTTTCGCGGTGATCGACCTTCAGCGCATTGGCGATGGAAGCGGCGATCCGCTCCGGCGAGACCGGCTTGACCACGAAATCGAAGGCACCGGCCCGCATGGCCTGCACCACGGTCTCGATGCCGCCCTGCCCGGTCTGGACGATGACGGGAATTTCGAGCGCCATCTCGCCGGCGGCCTGGAGAAAACCGAGGCCATCGAGCTCCGGCATCATCAGGTCGAGGACGATCACGTTGATCTGACGACGGTTCCGCTTCAGGAACTCGAGCGCAAGACGACCGTTCTCCGCCACATGGGCAACATGGCCATAGCGCTCGACCGCATTCTTCAAAAGGCGGCGCTGGACCGGATCATCATCGACAACAAGGATATGGGCCGTCATGCTTGCTCCGAATTCTCAATCTACCGTCCCATCAGGGACCTTCGAATGGGTTGTGTCATAAAGGGTTAAACATCCCGTTTTGAGAAATGCTTGCATTTTACACTCCGGCCATCAAAACATCCCGACGACTTTGAATTGTACCAAGACGAGGATAGGAGAGAGACCTTGACCGTGTCTGACATCGGCGAGCTAAAATTTGTAAACCATAAGCGGGCGGCTGCCACGGATGCAGCGGGACTTGCCGCATCACCGGATGCGGCGCTGGGCGCCTTGCCGGTGTGGCGCCTGGAAGACCTCTACCCTTCGGCAGACAGCGACGCGTTCCGAAGCGACCTGAACCGCGCCCTCGACATGGCGAAGGCATTCGAGAGCCAGTGGAAGGGCAAGCTTGCCGATGCCGCGTCAAAGGCGGGCGCCGAAGGTCTGGGAGCGGCCGTCGAAGCCTATGAGGCGATCGACGATCTCGTCGGCAAGATCGGCTCCTTTGCCGGCCTCACCTATTTCTCCGACACCTCGAACCCGGCCAACGGCAAGCTCTACGGCGACGTGCAGTCCAAGCTGACGGATCTGTCGGCCCATCTCCTGTTCTTCCCCCTGGAGCTCAACCGGGTGGACGACGCGCTGATCGACGAAGCACTGACGTCCGACGGGAAGGCCGGCCATTATGCGCCCTGGATCCTCGACCTGCGCAAGGACAAACCGCACCAGCTGGATGACCGGCTGGAGCAGCTGTTTCTCGAAAAATCGATGACGAGTGCGGCCGCCTTCAACCGCCTGTTCGACGAGACCATGGCCGACCTGCGCTTTGAGATCGATGGCGAGATGCTGCCCCTGGAGCGCACGCTGAACCTGCTGCAGGAAGCGGATGAGGCGGTGCGCGCCAAGGCGGCCGCAGCACTCTCCGCCACCTTCCAGGCAAACCTGCGCGTCTTCACCCTCATCACCAACACGCTCGCCAAGGACAAGGACATCGCCGACCGCTGGCGGGGCTTCGAGGACATCGCCGACAGCCGCCATCTGGCGAACCGTGTCGAACGCGAGGTGGTCGATGCGCTGGCAGCAGCCGTGCGAGACGCCTATCCGCGGCTTTCGCATCGCTATTACGCGATGAAGGCGAAATGGCTCGGCATGGACCAGATGAACTTCTGGGACCGCAATGCGCCGCTGCCGGAAACCCCGAACGCGCTGATCCCCTGGGCGACCGCACGGGAAACGGTGCTCTCCGCCTACGGCGATTTCGCGCCCGAAATGGCCGACATCGCCCGCCGTTTCTTCGACGAGAACTGGATCGATGCGCCAGCAAGGCCCGGCAAGGCTCCCGGCGCCTTTGCCCATCCGACGGTGCCGTCCGCCCATCCTTACGTGCTGGTGAACTATCTCGGCAAGCCGCGTGACGTCATGACGCTCGCCCATGAACTCGGTCACGGCGTGCACCAGGTTCTGGCCGGCGGCCAGGGCGCACTGATGTGCCAGACACCGCTGACGCTCGCCGAAACCGCCTCCGTCTTCGGCGAAATGCTGACCTTCCGCGCGCTTTTGAACAAAACGACCGACAGGCGCGAACGCAAGGCCATGCTCGCCCAGAAGGTGGAGGACATGATCAACACGGTCGTGCGCCAGATCGCCTTCTACGAGTTCGAGCGCAAGGTGCACACGGCGCGCAAGGAGGGCGAACTGACGGCTGAACAGATCGGCGAACTGTGGCTGTCGGTTCAAAACGAAAGCCTCGGCCCGGCGATCCGGATTTCCGAAGGTTACGAGACCTGGTGGACCTACATCCCCCATTTCATCCACTCGCCCTTCTATGTCTACGCCTATGCCTTCGGTGACTGCCTCGTGAACTCGCTCTATGCGGTCTATCAGAACGCGGACGAGGGTTTTCAGCAGAAGTATTTCGCACTCCTGAAGGCCGGCGGCACGAAGCACCATTCGGAGCTTCTCGCCCCCTTCGGACTGGACGCCACCGATCCTTCCTTCTGGAGCAAGGGCCTGTCGATGATCGAAGGCCTGATCGACGAGCTGGAGGCGCTTGACAGGGCGTGAGCGCTCCCATTTCTGACGATGCCGTCGGCATGGAGCCGGCGGCATCGAAGGACAATAACGCACCTTGAACGCTGACCTAGACATCGGCCCATCTTTCGCTCTCTTCCGCAATGACCGCACCGGCGAGGCGCTCGTCTTCGAACAGCCGCGTGATATCGTCGTCGCCCGGACGGCGGACGCGATCCTGCCGGCATTGGCCCGGCTGGAAAAGGCAAGGCGTGAGGGGTTCTGGCTGGCGGGCTATCTGGCCTATGAGGCCGGGCATATTTTCGAGGAGAAGCTTGCGCACCTCATCGTGCCGCACCGGGCAACGCCGCTGATTGCCATGGGTATCTTTGATCGCCCCGCCGGCAACGACCATCCGCTGGCGCACCCCGCCGCGCCCGCAGCGGACGGCCCGCAGCCATCGCTCAAGGACGCGACGCCCGCCTGGGATTTCGAGACCTACAGAACACGGTTCGACACCTTGCACGAGCATCTGCGCCGTGGCGACTGTTACCAGGCGAACCTCACCATGCCGGTGGAGGCAGAATGGCAGGGCGATCCGGCAGCGCTTTTCTGGTCGCTGGTCGAACGGCAGCCGGTCCGTTACGGCGCCCTCGTTAATCTCGGTGGGCCGGTGATCCTGTCGCGGTCGCCGGAACTCTTTTTCCGGGTCGATGCGGCGGGCATGATCGAGACCCACCCGATGAAGGGCACAGCCCCGCGTGGCGCGTCACCCGCCGACGACGAGCGGATCATCGCGGAAATGCTCGCCGACGAGAAGACGCAGGCGGAAAACCGCATGATCGTCGATCTGCTGCGCAACGACATCTCGATGATCTCGGAGGTCGGCACGCTCTCGGTCCCAAAACTCTTTGCCATCGAGACCTACCCGACCGTGCACCAGATGGTGAGCCACGTCACGGCAAGACTGAAGCCGGAGGTTGGCCTGCCGGAGATCCTTTCCGCCCTCTTTCCCTGTGGTTCTGTCACAGGCGCGCCCAAAATGTGGGCCATGCAGATCCTCGGCCGGTTGGAGGCAGGGCCACGGGATGTCTATTGCGGTGCGATCGGCTGGTGCGATCCGGCCGGACCGATGCAGTTTTCCGTCGCCATCCGCACGCTGACCCTTTTCAACGAAGGCAAGGCGGTCTTCAATGTCGGCGGCGGAATTGTCTTCGATTCGAAGGCCCAGGCGGAATATGACGAATGCCTACTCAAAACGCGCTTCGCAGTAAGCCAGTTAAACAGACCAGACCGAGCACCCGTGCGCCCAAACAGACGGTCGATTTCCTGTTGATTGAAACCCTGCGCTGGGAACCGGAGGCCGGCTTTCTGAGGCTGGACCAGCATCTGAGGCGCCTCAGCCGCTCGGCCGATGCGCTCGGCTTCCGTCAGCCGGTGGACGCGAAGGAGCTGCTCAAGACCGCGGCCTCGGGCGAGGAGACCCTGAGGGTCCGGCTGACAATGAACTTCCGCGGCAAGGTCGAGGTGACGACATCGGTGATCAAGCCGGAGCCGGAGGGGCGGATCTGGCGCCTGAGGATTGCCGAACAGCGGCTGACATCCGACGACGCGCTCTTTCGCCACAAGACCACCCGCCGTGACCCGTATGATGCCGCCCGCGCTGAATTCGGCAAGGATGAGGCGGACGAGGTTCTGTTGCTGAACGAACGCGGCGAGCTTTGCGAAGGCACGATCACCAATCTCTTCGTCGAGGGGGATGGCGGGCAGCTGATCACCCCGCCGCTGAGCTCCGGCCTGCTGCCCGGCGTCCTGCGCGCCGATCTCATCCGCGAGGGAAAGGCTCGCTCCGAGGTTCTTCGTCCGGCCGACCTCAAGGGCCGCAAGGTGTTTGTCGGCAATTCGCTGAGAGGTCTGATTGCGGCCGAACTGGTGGAATAGGGGCGACGGATGATGCCGCCACTCGCCTACACGCCCTATGACGGCTCTGCCACGCCGTTTACCATCGGCCTGTCGCAACTCGATCTTGCCGACTGGATCGAGCCGGACGCCGATCTTTCCGCCTATCTGATGCAAAAGCGCCAGCTGCTTGCAACACACCGCAGCGAGGTTTTTCGTGCAGAAGCCGGGACGGAGGCGGCGCAGTCGGAGGTTCTCACGCTTCTGGCCGACTATCTGCCGGAGCGGTATCCGCAGCTTTATGCGCGAAAAGCAGAATGTCTCGAGGCCGCCGGGGCCGCCCCGGTTGCGCTGCTGGACGATGAAACGCCGCCCCTCATCCGTGCCGGCCTTCTGGTGCAGGATGATCTGGTCATCATGCGCCGTGGCGATGATGGGTGGCGCATTGCCGCCGCCTTCGTCGCCTTTCCCTCCTCCTGGTCGCTGGATGAGAAGTTCGGGCGGGTGATGGATGAGGTGCATGCCGATGTGCCGGACTTTCAGGGCGGCAGCCGCAATGCAGACCTCATCAACCGCATGTTCGACCGGCTGCAGCCGGATCGGTCGGTGAAGCGGATGAACTGGTCGGTCAACTGGAACGACGCCCTGTTTACACCGAAGCCGAAAAGCGAACGTAAGGTGCCGGACCTGCCGGCTGCGGCGAGTTATCTGCGCGTTGAGCGCCAGACATTGCGCAAACTGCCGGAAGCCGGCGACATCCTCTTTACCATCCGCATCTATCTCGATCCGATCACCGCGCTCGGAGAAGCCGACAATGCAGCCGGGCTGATGCGATCGCTGGCCGACCAGCTGGAGGCCATGACACCCGATCAGGCCGCCTACAAGGGGCTGCTCGCCAAGCGCGCGCCGATGATCGCCATGCTGCGGGCGGATGCGGCGCGCCTTCAGGATTCCACACCCACTGCCACAGGCTTGTCGTCTTCAAGCTCTTTATTGTGATCGTGATTTGTGATCTAGACGGCCATCGAGAGGCGCAAGGATCAAGACCGTGCCCAGAAACACCGGCCCTCGGGCATGCGAGCCAAGGGACCGAAGGAGCGACAGCAGATGAGTGAACAGACCTACCCGGTTTACGGCGAAATCACCGGCCCGATCGTGATGATCGGTTTCGGATCGATCGGACGCGGCACGCTGCCGCTGATCGAGCGCCACTTCAAGTTCGACAAGAGCCGGATGGTCGTGATCGACCCGCGCGACGACGACAAGGCGATCCTGGAAAAGCACGGCGTCAAGTTCATCCAGGCGCATGTGACCAAGGAAAACTACGTCGAGCTGCTGACACCGCTTCTGACGGAAGGCGAAGGCCAGGGCTTCTGCGTCAACCTGTCGGTCGACACCGGTTCGCTGGACCTCATCAAGTTCTGCCGCAGCCTGGATGTTCTCTACATCGACACCGTCGTCGAACCCTGGCTCGGCTTCTATTTCGACAAGAGCATGAAGAATGCCGACCGTACGAACTACGCCCTGCGCGAAACCGTACGGACCGAAAAGCGCAAGAACCCGGGCGGCACGACGGCGGTCTCCTGCTGCGGCGCAAATCCCGGCATGGTCTCCTGGTTCGTCAAGCAGGCGCTCGTCAACATTGCCAACGACACCGGTCTGAAGTTCGAGGAACCCTCCGTCGATGACCGTACCGGCTGGGCGAAGCTGATGAAGAAGGTCGGCGTCAAGGGCATCCACATTGCCGAACGCGACACCCAGCGCACGAAGAACCCGAAGCCGCTCAACGTGTTCTGGAACACCTGGTCGGTTGAAGGTTTCATCTCGGAAGGCCTGCAGCCCTCCGAACTCGGCTGGGGCACACACGAGAAGTGGATGCCGAAGAACGCCAAAAAGCATAAGAAGGGCTGCAAGGCGGCGATCTACCTGGAGCAGCCGGGTGCCAACACCCGCGTGCGCACCTGGTGCCCGACGCCCGGCCCGCAATACGGCTTCCTGGTGACGCATAACGAATCCATTTCGATCGCCGATTATTTCACGGTCGAGAAGGATGGCGAGGCCGTCTACCGCCCCACCTGCCACTATGCCTACCATCCGGCCAATGACGCCGTGCTGTCGCTACACGAAATGTTCGGCAATGGCGGCACCGCGCAGCCGGTGCTGCATGTTCTCGACGAGAACGAACTGGTCGATGGCGTCGATGAACTCGGCGTACTGCTCTACGGCCATGACAAGAACGCCTACTGGTACGGCTCGCGCCTGTCGCTGGAAGAAACCCGCCGGATCGCGCCCTACCAGAATGCAACCGGTCTGCAGGTGACCTCCGCCTTGCTCGCCGGCATGGTCTGGGCCCTGGAAAACCCGAAGGCCGGCATCGTGGAAGCTGACGAGATGGATTACAAGCGCTGCCTCGAAGTGCAGTCGCCTTATCTTGGTCCGGTTGAAGGTCATTATACCGACTGGACACCGCTCGACGGCCGTCCGGGGCTCTTCCCGGAAGATCTCGACGAAAAGGACGCGTGGCAGTTCAAGAATATCCTCGTTCGCAGCTGACGATCGACATACCGCGCGTGTCGATCCACGCATAAAACCGCAAGGCGGACTGTGAATGCATCCGCCTTGCATTAGATAGGGGTTCGCGCCATCGTTGCCGCCACGACAGGCGTCCGAATCGCTGGAGAAGAAGAATGAAGATCAAAGGGAGCCTTGGGCTCATTGCCGCAGCCCTCATGCTGACGGCCTGCGTATCGTCCAATGAACCGCGCCAACTTCCGCCCCCCACGCAGCCGCAGGGCGTCGAGGGAACCTGGGTCGATCCGAACGGCATCGTATCCACCTTCCAGGCCGGCACATTCAACACCCGCTCGACGGACACCAACGCGCTTCTCGCCAGCGGCACCTACACGCAGTCCTCACCGACGCTCGTCGAAATCAGCATGACCTCGCTGGTGCGCCAGACCCAGTCACGCGTCAACTGCGCGCTCGTTTCGCCGACGCAGCTGAATTGCACGGCCGACAGCGGCGCACAGTTCTCGCTGACCAGGCGCAGCTGACGCGGCGCGGCCGACAGGCCGCCACTGTGTCTTTGCCAGACTGTCCTTCCGGAAACCCCGCCATCGGCGGGGTTTCCTGTTTCGGTTGTGAAAAATTTCCTCTGCACCACTGTCATATTTCCCTTGCAGTCCACCAGGGCTGATGAAAATGTGCGGCGATGAACGCGTGTCACAATTACCAATTACAAGAGGCGGAACAGGGCGGAAAGACACCGCGCCCGGCTTGAAGGAGAACAGTAAGATGATGAAAAAGCTTGGTTTTGGCGTGCTGGCGGCAAGTGCACTTGCCTTGTCGGCGGGTGCGGCATTTGCAGACTACCAGTTGAACATCCTGCACATCAACGATCTGCATTCGCGCATCGAAGCGATCAACAAGTATGACTCGACCTGCTCGGCCAAGGAAGCGGAAGCCAACGAGTGCTTCGGCGGCATCGCACGCGTCAAGAGTGCCATTGACGGTTTCCGCGCCGCCAATCCGAATGCCAACCTGCTCGTCCTTGACGCCGGCGACCAGTTTCAGGGTTCGCTCTTCTACAGCAAGTTCAAGAGCGGTCCGGTGGCCGATTTCATGAATGGCATCGGTTTCGATGCCATGGCGGTCGGCAACCACGAATTCGATGACGGCCCGGAAGAACTGAACAGGTTCATCGCAGCGCTGAAGTTCCCGATCATCTCGGGCAACACCGTGGCCAAGGCCGGCAGCATGCTGGATGGCAAGTACAAGGGTTATCTGATCAAGGAGGTCGGAGGTCAGAAGATTGGGATCGTTTCCGTTCTTGCGACCGATACGGCTGAAACCTCCTCTCCCGGCCCGGACATCACCTTCCAGGACGAAATCACCTACCTGAAGGGTGCCGTCAAGGAGATCGAAGGCCAGGGCGTCAACAAGATCATCGCGCTGACGCATGTCGGCTACAACAAGGACAAGGCGATCGCCGCTGCCGTCGATGGCATCGACGTGGTCGTGGGCGGTCACAGCCACACCTACCTGTCCTCCACGGACAACAAGTCCTCCGGCCCCTACCCGACCCTGGTCAAGAACCCCTCGGGCGTCGAAGTGCCGGTCGTCACGGCTTATGCCTATTCCAAGTATCTCGGCGAGCTGAAGGTCACCTTCGACGACAAGGGCGTTGTCACCGCCGCGACCGGCGCTCCGAAGCTGCTCGACGCCTCGGTCAAGCCGGATGAAGCCTATGCCGCCAAGGTCAAGGAACTCGGCGTCCCGCTCGAAGAGCTGAAGAAGACCGTCGTCGGTTCGTCGGAAGCTCCGATCGATGGCGACCGCAAGTCTTGCCGTGCCGTCGAGTGCTCGATGGGCAACCTGATCGCCGACGCCTCGCTCGACCGCGTCAAGGACCAGGGCATCACGATCGCCATCGCCAATGGCGGCGGTCTGCGTGCCTCCATCGACCAGGGCGACGTGACGATGGGCGAAGTGCTGACCGTGCTGCCCTTCCAGAACACGCTCTCGACCTTCCAGGTGAAGGGCTCGGATATCCGCGCCGCTCTGGAAAACGGTCTGAGCCAGATCGAGGAAGGCGCTGGCCGCTTCCCGCAGGTGGCTGGCATGAAGTTCACCTTCGACCGCTCCAAGCCGGCCGGCAGCCGCCTGGTTTCCGCCGAAGTCAAGGAAGGTAACGGCTTTGTGGCGCTCGACGATGCCAAGATCTACGGCGTGGTCAGCAACAACTACGTGCGCGGCGGCGGCGACGGCTTCAAGATGTTCGCCACCAACGCCATCAACCCCTATGACTACGGCCCGAATCTGGAACAGGTCGTCGCCGACTATCTGACCAAGCACAACCCCTACAAGCCGTACACGGACGGCCGCATCACCGACGCGACGCCGGCCGGTTATGTCGCGCCGAAGAAGTAAGCCTCTTTGTCGCAACCGCAGTCACGACCCGGGGCTTCCCCGGGTCGTTTTTTGTTTCTACATAGAACCAACAGTGTCCGGCATGCGTAATGAGAGCCGGCCCCGTTCTAATGTCCCAGGAAACCGCAATGATGAATGCTCCCGCCGTCCACCTGCCAGCCGATCACCCTGACGTTCGTTTCGGCAAGGTCGGCGTCCTGCTCGTCAATCTCGGCACGCCCGACGGCACCGACTACTGGTCGATGCGGCGCTACCTCGCGGAGTTCTTGACCGACAAGCGCGTCATCGAATGGTCGCGACTGTTCTGGTATCCGATCCTCTACGGCATCGTGCTGAACAAGCGCCCGCAGAAGGTGGGCAAGGCGTACGAGTCGATCTGGAACAAGGAGCGCGACGAGAGCTACCTGCGCACCTATACGCGCAACCAGGCAGAAATTCTCGCCGAACGTTTCAAGGACATGCCGCATATGCATGTCGATTGGGCGATGCGCTACGGCCAGCCGGCGATCCAGGCGAAGATGAACGAGATGCAGAAGGCGGGCTGCGAAAAGATCCTGCTCTTCCCGCTTTATCCGCAATATGCCGCGGCAACGACGGCGACGGTCAACGACGAGGCTTTCAAGGCGCTTCTGAAGATGCGCTGGCAGCCGGCGCTGCGGACCGTGCCGCGGTATCACGACGACCCGGTCTATATCGATGCTTTGGCCACCTCGATTGAAAAACATCTGGCGACACTGGACTGGGAGCCGGAGATCGTCCTGACCTCCTATCACGGCATCCCGATGTCCTACTTCAAGAAGGGTGATCCCTATCATTGCCAGTGTTACAAGACGACCCGCCTGCTGCGCGACCGGTTGGGCTGGCCGAAGGAGAAACTGATGGTCACCTTCCAGTCCCGTTTCGGGCCGGAGGAATGGCTGCAGCCCTATACCGACAAGACGGTGGAAAAGCTGGCGAAAGAGGGTGTGAAACGCATCGCGATCCTCAATCCCGGCTTCGTCTCCGATTGTCTCGAGACGCTCGAGGAAATCGCCGAGGAAGCCGGCGAGGACTTCCTGCACAATGGCGGCGAGAAATTTGCCCACATCCCCTGCCTCAACGACAGCGAGGACGGCATGCGGGTTCTGGAGCACATCACCCGCCGCGAACTGATGGGCTGGGTCTGATACCAGGCGCAATGCCATAGGAGGAACCGCCCGTGCTGCGGTCACGAAACATGCATGGCGGCCTGTCGATCGCAACCACCGAATTGCGGCCAGCCTCCTTGGCGGCATAAATCGCCTGGTCGGCCTGGAGCAGGATCTGCCGCACGATGTCGGACGGTATTGCCTCGTGGACACCGAAACTTGCGGTGACGCGAGCTTCTCCTTCTGAGTGTCTCAGACGAGCCTCAAACAAGGAAGACCGCACCAACGAAGGGTCAAGCCAGCAGCTAAGATGCGCTGGACCCGGCATTTGACGGGGCGCGTACGGTGGAAGGCAATCGCTTTCCCGCGCGGCTCGTTGTCATGTTCCGGGAGCCGAGACCTCTAGGATCTCGCCGTCCTGCGGTACATGAAACCGGTCTTCCGGAATGGCGTTCTGCCGCACCGCCTCCAGCAGATCGGCCCGTGTCACGGTGGCATGATCGAGGCAATCCATGTGGGTGACGATGACCTTCGTCCCCTCGCCGGCCGCATGCGCGGCGTGGAAAAGCGACAATGTCTGGTCCGTGTCCATCACGATCAGCGAGCCGTCCCACAGCGCCCCGCAGGAATGAGTGACGATGACATCGGGACGCTCCAGCGCGACGGTGGCAAGGACAGGCGGATAAAGAACGGTATCACCGGCCCAGTAGAGGCACGGCTCGGCTTCGGCACGCAACACGAAGCCCATCACCTGGCCCATGATCTCGACCACCGGCCCGAGGCCGTGGCTTGCTGCGCAGCGGCTGAAATGCAGCCCCTGCCAGTCGAGGACATCAATGAGCGGCATCACGCGGGAAAAGCCTGCGCCTTCGATGTCCCCCTCGTTGCCCGGCTGGCAGATGATCGGCATGTTCTTCGGCAGGCGGCTTTTCGCCACACTGTCGAAATGATCGGAATGCAGGTGGGACACAACCACCAGGTCGATGCCGTCGAGAATGTCCTCGACCGGCAGCGGCAGGTCGACGAGCGGATTGGCGGAGCGGCCCGTATAGGAAGGCAGGCTGTGGCGCGGCGCAAAATAGGGATCGACGAGAATGTTGCGGCCGGCATAGGCAAGCTTCAGCGTCGCATTGCGGATCAGTTGAAACCTCATCGGCGACCCTCTGCCAGAAAATGCGTGAGACATTGGACCTCGCAGAGCCCGAGCGAACGCGCAAGTGCAAGCGACGCCGTGTTCGTTTCCTCGACCACATAACGGGCAACAAGGCCGCATCGCTCGACCTCCCGGAAGGCCGACTGGACGACCTGGCGCGCAAGCCCCCGCCGGCGCGCTGCCGGATGGGTCGACAGTCCGCCAATCTCCCACAGACCCGGGCTGTTCTCGAAGGCAAAACAGGTCGACAGGGCAGCCTCCTGTTGCGGCGCCTCGACAACGAAGGCCCGACCGCTGACGAGGAGCGGCATCAGCCAATTGCGCGTGTAACCCCGTTCTTCGAAGAGCCGCCAGCCCGCTTCGCTCGGAACCGCACGCACCAGCCCCGGCACGTCCGTCCAACCGCTTGCATCCGCCATTCGGAACGAATGGAACGCAGTCCTGCGACGAAGGCGAAAACGCTCGCCGGCAGCCCTCTCGTCCGCCGGTGTCGCCAGTTTGAAGACGATCACACCGTCTTCAGGCAATTGCTCGACCAGCCGGAGTGTCAGGTCGGGATGGTCGCTCGCGATGAAACAGACATGGTGGGCGTCCGGATAGGCGTGACGGTCATAGTCGCTGGCAGCAACCCGCAAGAGCAGCAGAACCGCCTCCCCTTCGGCTCCTTCCGCATGCAACAGGCGGGTATCACCGGGAAAGGCCTGCAGATATTTCAGAAGCGAGACCGTCCGCAGTTGATCCCGCCGCAGATAGTCCCTGGCCTTCCCCGTCGTCATCGGCACCGCCATCGCCCTCGTGTGACGCCAAGGCTGGCGGAAACGGCGGTGATGGTCCAATCAACAGATACGATGGATCTTTGCAGACTCTAAACGCCGCGGCGGTTGCCCCACAGAAGCACATGCAGTTGCGGCAGGACGACCGCCTCGAACCAGCCTTCGGCCACCACCCGGTCCACCAGCCAGTGCATGCGCTCCATGATCCCGTCCATGTCGATGACGGCATCATCGGCTTCGGGTGGCGGCGGCGTGTGGTTTCCGGGCTGAAGATAGACCGGAAGGCCGGGACAGAGTGCCGACACGGAGCGGGCGAAGGCGAAATCGACATCATCGAAGACGACGAACTTCAAAACGATACGGGGGCCGGTACCGGCCATGACAAGACAGGACTGCAGCGATTGCGGATCAAACGCCATGCCGCTGGATGGCGGTTTGGGGGACAGCACGAGAACGTCGAGATCCGTGAACCAGGGTTTTGCCACAGAACCCTGCGTTTCAAGTGCGAAGCGGTAACCTCGGGCATGACCGTGATCGATCAGCGGGCCGAGTGGCTGGATGGCCGGGTTGCCGCCGGATAACGACACCATCAGCGGCCGTCCCTTCGACAGGGCATCGACCTGCTGCCAGATCTCCTCGACCCGCATCGGCTGCCAGTCCTCGCGGAACCGGCTTTCCACCGCATGCAGGCTATCGCACCAGGCACAACGATAATCGCAACCGCCGGTCCTGACGAAGACCGTCGGCTGGCCGATCAGCACTCCCTCGCCCTGAATGGTCGGGCCGAAGATCTCGCTGACGCGGATCGACGGCACCGTCGCAGCCGTCACGGACGATACTCCGCCCAGGTCTTCGGCGTCTCGCTCACCTTCACGGCAGAGGTCTCCGGAAAGCGCGCCTTGCACCAGTCGAAGAAATGCTTGGCGAGGGTCTCCGCCGTCGTGAGGCTGTGTCCGAGAACCTCATTCAGATGCCGGTGATCGAAATGCGTATCGATGTAATGCTTCAGCGGCGCCAGATCGTGATAATCGCGCACGAATCCGTCCGCATTCAGGTTCTCGCCCGCAAGCTCCACCACGACGATGTAGTTGTGCCCGTGCAGGCGCGCGCATTGATGATCTGCCGGCAGATGGTGCAGCTGATGCGAGGCGGAAAAGTGGAATTCCTTGGTAATCCGGAACACGCTCAGACCTCCTCGGCCTTGAATGTGGCGATGGCGGATTTCCAGAAATCAGCGTCCTCGTAGTCGGTCGGATCGGCGACACCGGCAAGATGGAAGGCCTCCCGCCGCTCGACACAGGTGCCGCAACGGCCGCAATGCCGCTCTCCGCCCTTGTAACAGGACCATGTCTCGGCAAACGGTGTCTTGTGCCGCGCGCCTTCCGTCACGATGTCGGCCTTGGAAATGGTGACGAAGGGCGAATAAAGCCTAACGGTCGCATACCCGTCCAGCGCATGGTTCTGCATCGTCTGGAAACTGTCGATGAAGGCGGGCCGGCAGTCCGGATAGATGAAGTGGTCGCCGCCATGCACGGCGATGGCAACCGCATCGGCGCCTTGCGCCGCGGCAAGCCCGAAGGCGATCGTCAGCATGATCGCATTGCGGTTCGGCACCACGGTGATCTTCATCGTCTCTTCCGCATAATGCCCGTCCGGCACGGCGAGATCATCGGTCAGCGCGGAACCGGTCAGGTGCTTGCCGATGGTGGTGATGTCGATGACGTGGTGGGGAACCGACAGGCGCTCGGCCGCGCGCGCGGCAAAATGCAGTTCCTTCTTGTGGCGCTGGCCGTAATCGAAGGAGATGAGGCCGACGAGGTCCGCTTCCGCGGCAATCTTGTAGGCCAGGGAAACGGAGTCCAGTCCGCCGGAACAGACGACGAGTGTTTTCATGCTTCAGGTGTCCTTGTTTTGACCGGGTAGGCTGCGACCGGGTTCTTCGGCCGCCTTTTATACCAAAGATCGCCGATGGGAACCCACTCGTTGGCCTGAAAACGGACATGCGGACGTCCGCGATGGAAAGCGATGCAAAACAGGGGTTGAGCAGGTCGTCCAACACGGACGGCATACTTGTCCCAAGACTCTGAAAAACCACCACCTATCGTGTTTATCCCCCTGAAACACTACAATCTGAAGCAATAGTGCAAGAGAAACGACATATGTGCACTGTTTCACGCACAAGTGGCGCGAAACCTCCGCCAGTTCTCGCCAAACAGGGGTAGCGCAAGAGCAACGCCAATTCATCTGTCGCAATTTCAGAGACTTACACCGTTTCGGATGCTGTCTGTCGCTCCCGCCGAAATTGAAAGGTTGCGCACAAATATTGGGCAAACGCCGCTAAGCAGTTGTATTTCAATACAAAATTACACCAGCTATTTCCTGTATTCACGGTAAATTAATCAGTCCAGCCTAAAGTAGCGAATGAAGGGAGAAAAAACATGAACCACAAGATAGTCTACTTTGCTGCGCTGATGCTGAGCACGGGCGTATCCGTTGCACATTCGGAACCGGCAAAGCTCGATCCGACTGCGCTCGTTACACAGGATCTGATCAAGGAAATTCGCGGCTTCATCGACAGCGAGATTGTACGTCTCTCGATCGAAGCGCAGAACAGTCGCCTGTCCGACCTCAAGCAGGAGCAGATCGACACGCTGGACAAGCAGTGGCGGGCAGAGCGTGAAAGCGCCGACAAGCCTCTGATTGCGGCAACGCTGTCCAACCCATTGTCGGTCTACCTGTCGCGTATCCAGGGCCGTTCGCTCGGCCTCTATGCCGAAATCTTCGTGATGGACAAGAACGGCCTCAATGTCGGCCAGAGCTCCGTCACAAGCGACTTCTGGCAGGGTGACGAGGCGAAGTTCAAGAAGACCTTCAACGTATCAGGCGATGCGATGTTTATCGATGAGCCCGAGTGGGACAAGGACGCCAAGATCTGGCGCGGCCAAGTCAGCTTTACGGTGGTCGATCCGAAGACGAAGAAGTCCATTGGTGCAGTCACAGTTGAAATGAACCTGACCGAACTCGCGCGGCGTTCGACGCCGGGCGCTTAATATCGACATGCGAAGAATAGCTGGGTGGGGGCGTCCAGCTATTCAACGCACCTTTTCAAGGTAGGCCAACCATGCTCAAAAATCTGTCCGTCAGTACCAAGGGTTTTGTCGCCTTTGGAATTCTGGCGATCATCGCAATCGTTGCATCGGGCTTCATCTACATGCGTTCGACGACCGCGACGGCGTTGGTCGAGCAGAACCAGCGACTGACGGTGGTTGTCGGTGAGACTGCAACGCTTGTGGATTCCATCACCAAAGCCAATCTCGCGATCAAAAGTTTCCTGCTGACCGGGAACCGTGACTTCCTCGCAGAATACCAGAAGGTCAGCGCCTTCATCGATAAGCAGGCCGCTTCCCTCGAGCCCCTCGTTGCGAAGGAAGTGCCGAACGATCTCGCCAAGTTGAAAGAGGCACTGGCCGCCGTCTCATCCTGGCGCACCCAGGTCATTGCCCGACAGATCGAGCTGATGCGTGACCCGATGACGGTCGACATGGCACGCGCTCTCGAACTGACGGATACGGGCGCGCGCCTGCTGGAGAACTTCAATTCCGCAATCCAGGTGGTAAAGGCCGACATCCAGGCCAGCGCCTCTAATGCCTACACCCAGCAGATGACAGCACTGGGCACCGTCGAGTTCATCTCGTTGTTCGCCTCCTTCGTCGTCGCGACGGCTGCCATTGCGCTTGGCCTCTTGAACTTCCAGCTCGTTTCCCGTCCGCTCGGCCGCCTGGCAAATGCCACAACGCGCCTTGCCAATGGCGAATTGAACGTCGTCATCGACAAGGGTGGCAAGGACGAGATCGGCCGGATGGCGGACGCCATGCAGATCTTCCGCGAGGCAGCTCTTGCCAACCAGCGTCTGCAGGCGGAAGCGGAAGAAAACCGCGCCAAGGCGGAAGCCGACCGCATTGCGGCCCAGCAGCGCGCCGAAAACGATGCAGCAGAACGCCTGCGCGTCGCCACCTCCGGCCTTGCCCAGGGCCTGAAGAGGCTCGCCGAGGGCGACCTTGCCTTCCAGCTGACCGAAGCCTTCGCCGCAGACTTCGAACCCCTGCGCCACGACTTCAACCAGTCGGTCCGTCAGTTGAACCAGACGCTGTCTGCGATCAACAACAGCATCGAGACGATGGAGACGGGTACCCGCGAAATCGCCAATGGTTCCGACCATCTGTCGAAGCGCACCGAGCAGCAGGCTGCAGCCCTTGAGGAAACCGCCGCTGCCGTCGAGGAAATCACGGCGAACGTGCAGAACTCCACCAAACGGACGGAAGAAGCGCGCCGCGTGGCCTCGCAGGCAAACTCGTCCGCCAACGCTTCGTCCGAGGTCGTCGGCCGCGCCGAAGAGGCGATGAAGCGGATCGAGAACAGCTCGCAGCAGATCTCGAACATCATCGGCGTCATCGACGAGATCGCCTTCCAGACCAACCTGCTCGCGCTGAACGCCGGTGTCGAGGCCGCACGCGCCGGGGAAGCCGGCAAGGGTTTTGCGGTCGTCGCCCAGGAAGTGCGCGAACTGGCACAACGGTCCGCCAATGCCGCGAAGGAAATCAAGGCGCTCATCCAGAACTCCAGCTCGGAAGTCGCCGGCGGCGTCGATCTGGTTCGCCAGGCAAGCACGGCATTGCGCACCATCGGCACGTTCATCATCGAGATGAACACCCACATGGATGCAATCGCCATTTCCGCCAAGGAACAGGCAACCGGCCTTTCGGAAGTCAACCAGGCCGTCAACGCCATGGACCAGACGACCCAGCAGAACGCAGCGATGGTCGAGGAATCGAACGCAGCCTCCGCAGCGCTTGCCAACGAAGCCGCCAAGCTGCGCGAACTCATCTCCCAGTTCCGGATCGAGGGCGGTGCAACGGCACAATCCGCGGCCCTTCGCCAGACGGCCCGCGCCATGGCAGCACCCGCCCCATCGATGGCGGCACCTCAGCGCAGCGTACGGCCGGCGGCACCCGCCCGCACCGTGGGCAACACGGCAGTGGCACGAGACAACTGGGAAGAATTCTGAGAACGGCGCAATCCGGCTCATCTTGCCATAGGCGGCGCGGCATCCCCGCGCCGCCTTCTTTGTATCGACCTTGTCAAGACGCGGTTGACTCCCGATGTTAACAGAAGCGGGCCGAACGGCACACGCTCGCTGCGGAGGACATCATGCTTGCAGGTCTCGATATCGTCGTCATCGCCCTTGTGGTCTTCGTCATCCTGGTCCTGTTCACCGGGATCAAGATCGTTCCCCAGGGATATCGCTATACGCTTGAACGGTTCGGCCGTTACACGCGCACACTTGACCCTGGCCTGAACCTCATCGTGCCGTTCATCGAACGCGTCGGTTCGCGCATGAACGTCATGGAACAGGTTCTGGATGTGCCGACGCAGGAAGTGATCACCAAGGACAATGCCAGCGTCTCGGCCGATGCGGTGGCCTTCTACCAGGTGCTGAACCCCGCTCAGGCGGCCTATCAGATCGCCAATCTGGAAAACGCAGTCCAGAACCTCACCATGACCAATATCCGCTCGGTGATGGGGTCAATGGATCTGGACGAACTCCTCTCCAACCGCGAAGTGATCAACGAGCGCCTGCTGCGGGTGGTGGACGAGGCGGTTCAGCCCTGGGGCATCAAGGTGACCCGCGTCGAGATCAAGGACATCCAGCCGCCGACGGATCTGGTCCAGGCCATGGCCCGGCAGATGAAGGCCGAACGCGAAAAGCGCGCCCAGGTTCTGGAAGCGGAAGGATCACGAAACGCCGCCATCCTGCGCGCCGAGGGCGCCAAGCAGGCCGCCGTTCTGCAGGCCGAAGGCGAACGGGAAGCCGCCTTCCGTCAGGCGGAAGCACGCGAACGTCTGGCCGAGGCGGAAGCCAATGCAACCCGGCTGGTCTCCGACGCCATCGCCTCCGGCGACGTGAATGCGATCAACTATTTCGTGGCACAGAAATACACCGAAGCGATGGCGGCGATCGGCACTGCCAACAATTCGAAGATCGTGCTGATGCCGATGGAAGCCTCGTCGCTGATCGGCTCATTGGGTGGCATCGGTGCCATTGCTCGCGAAGTCTTCGGCGAGGGTGGAGATTCCGCCGCCACCGCCACCCGCCGTGTCACCCCGCCCCGTTCCACGCCGCCACGCACGACACCGAACGTCAATCCGTTCGATCCGAACAGACCGGAAAGCTGATCGATGATCGCGGAACTCATCAGAAATCTCGGACCGTGGAGCTGGTGGATCATCGGTCTGCTGCTGCTGGCGGCAGAACTCGCAGCACCGGGCGTGTTCCTGGTCTGGATCGGCCTTGCGGCGTTGATCGTCGGCGCCATTTCACTGCTGGTCTGGGATCTGGCGGCCTGGAGCTGGCAGCTGCAATTGCTGGTCTTCGCCGTCCTGTCCGTCATCCTTACGCTTGCCGGACGGCGTTATTTTGCCCGGCCGGACGCGGACAGTGACCAGCCGCTCCTCAACCGTCGCGGCGAAAGCCTGGTCGGGCGCACCGCCGTGCTGGCCGATCCGATCAGCAACGGCCGCGGCCGCATCCGGCTGGACGATACCTGGTGGTCGGTCAGCGGCCCGGATCTGCCGGCCGGCATGAAGGTGCGTGTCGCGGAATGGACGGGCAGCGAACTGATTGTCGAGCCGATGGTCTGAACCGGTTCAGGCGACACCGATCCTGAGCAGGTCGTGGAAGTGCACGAGGCCGAGCGGCCGATTCGCCTGATCGACGACCACCAGCGCGCCGATGCTGTTTTTCTGCAGGAAGGCAAGCGCTGCCGTTGCAAGCGTTTCCGGTCCGATCGTCTTCGGTGTCTTCGTCATCACGTCGTCCACCACCAGTTCGCCGAGATTGCGCGTCAGGTTGCGAGCAAGATCGCCTTCGGTGATGATACCGGCCAGGGTGCCGTCCTCCTCCAGCACCAGCACACAACCGAAATGCTTGTGCGACAGCGTCGAGACCGCCTCAGGCATGGCAGTGCCGCGCGCCACCGATGGCAGCCGGTCTCCGGTATGCATGATGTCCTTCACATGGGTCAGGCTGGCACCCAGCTTGCCGCCCGGATGGAAGGTGTGGAAGTCGGTCGCCGTAAAGCCGCGCGCCTCCAGAAGCGCGATCGCCAGCGCATCGCCGATCGCAAGCTGCATCAGCGTCGAGGTGGTCGGCGCCAGACCATGCGGGCAGGCCTCCTGCTCGTTCGGCAGCAGAAAAACGAGATCGGACGCCCGGGCGAGCGTGGAGTCGGCGGTGCAGGTCAGCGAAACGAGCGGGATCGAGAAGCGGCGGGTATAGGCAACGATGCTGCGCAGTTCCGCGCTTTCGCCGCCCTTCGAGAGCGCAATCACCAGATCATTGTTGGCGATCATGCCGAGATCGCCGTGATTGGCTTCCGCCGCATGCACGAAGGAGGCTGGTGTGCCGGTCGAAGCAAAGGTCGCCGCGAGCTTCACGCCGATATGGCCGCTTTTGCCGACGCCGGTGACGATGACACGGCCGGTGGTCCTGGAAATCAGGTCCACGGCTTGGCGCATGGTATCGCCGAGTCCGTTCTGCAGGGCTGTTTCCAATGCCTCCAGACCGCGCTTTTCCATCGCGATCGTCCGCAGGGCGGACTGGATAGGGTCGAAGGGCTCAGTCGAAAGGGCGGTGTTCGTCATGCGCGGAGCGATAACGCGCAACGGCGCAAAAGTCCATCGCACCTTCCGCCGCAGCTTCCTCAACCAATCATTAACCAGGCTGCTTTACGTTTGGGTAAGCATTTTCGCGCGGCCAGGCAGACCGAATGATCAACACGATTTCCACCGGCAGACACCCTGCCCGGCAGCTCGGGCCGGTCGCCCTGCTTTTGGCGTCCACGGTCCTTCTGCCGCAGACCCTGCCGGCCCAGACGCTGACCTCCGGTTCCGCGTCCAGCAGCGCCTATCCCGCTTCGACGGCGTCGACGGCGGGCGCGTCCTCGACCAGCACACGCACCTCCGGCTCCAGCGCCTATCGCACGACCACCGCCAATACCTACGGCAGTTCCGCCCCCAGTAATGCGACATCCGTCTACGGCACGGATGACACCGATGCATCGGTCTCGGATCCTTACGGCACGACGACAGGCACAAGCGCCACGACGACCGCTGGCTCGACGGCCCTGCGCGGGACGGGCATGCTGCAGGGAACGCCACTCAACGACGCCGACAGCCTCAATGCCGACGATCTGACCCGGCTGACCGAAGCGCCGCAGAACGAAGCGGAAGCGCCGATCGATGCCGGCGAGGCCGCCATGGCCCGCACGGACGATGGCCTCGGCCTGCGTCTCGGCAGCTTCACCTTGCGGCCGAGCGTCAACCAGAGCATCAATACCGAAACCACCCGCCGCGGCGGCACCGAAACCCGACGCAGTTATCTGGCAACCACCGGCAACTGGGAACTGCGCTCCGACTGGGCCCGCCATGCGCTGACCGTGACTGGTGAGGGAACGTACCAGAGAAACATCAGCGGCAGCGGCGCGACGGAACCGCAGGCCAACATCAACGCCGACCTGCGGCTCGACCTCGCCGACGACACGATCGCCAATCTGACCGCGGGTTATGCCTTCGAACGGGAAGATGCCAACGATCCGAATGCGGTGGCCAACGCGCTCAACCAGGCCGATGTCGATCGTTATACGGCAGGTGCCGCGATCGAACGGGATGCCGGTCTGTTACGTGGCACCGCCGCCCTTGCCCTCACCCGCACCACCTACGGTGACGTACAGCTGAGCGACGGAAGAAACCTCAGCCTCGCGGACCGCGATCGCACCGCCTATCAGGGACGGCTGCGGCTGGGTTACGAACTCTCACCTGCCCTCATTCCGTTCATCGAGGCAACGCTCGGACGCGCCGTCTACGATTCCGATCGTGATGCGTCCGGTTACGCCCGTTCCTCCTACAGCTACGGCGGTCGCGGCGGCATTCAGCTCGATCTCGGCGAAAAACTGCGCGGCGAACTGGGGCTTGGTTATGCGATCGTCGACTACGAGGACTCCCGCCTGTCCTCGATCGATGCCTTTACCGTCGACGGCAATCTCGCCTGGTCACCAAGACGCGGCACGACCATCGATTCGACCCTGCGCACGACGGTGCAGGATGCAACCTCCGCCGGCGCCAATGGCTGGGTGGAGTACCAGCTGACCTCGGGTCTCTCACAACAGATTCTCGACGACCTGACGGGACGCCTGACCGGATCGACAACGCTTCGCGACTTCCCGACGTCCACCAACGAGCTGAACTGGCAGGTGGGTGCCGGGGTGATCTGGAACATCAACCGGTATTTCGACGTCACTGCCAATGTCGGCTACGAGCATACCGACAATGCAAGCGGCGAGGACAGCAAGGTCATCCGCGCCGGTGTCGGCCTGACACTGCGCCGCTAAGACCCGTCGGCGCAGCAAAAAGCCCCACGGAAAACCGCGGGGCTTTGTGTCGTTCGAGACCGTAAAGCATTCAGAGCTTCGCGGTGATGTCTTTCAGCGGGCCTTCGATCAGCGGACGGATATCGTCGCGCTTCAGGGCAAAGGCGAGGTTAGCCAGGATGAAACCATCCTTAGCGCCGCAGTCGAAGGTCTCGCCCTTGAAATGATAAGCGGCGAAGTCCTGGCTCTTGGCAAGCGCCAGCATGCCGTCGGTCAGCTGGATTTCGTTGCCGGCGCCACGCTCCTGGGTTTCGAGGATCTTGAAGATCTCCGGCTGCAGGATGTAGCGGCCGTTGATGAAGAAGTTCGACGGCGCGGTACCCTTGGCCGGCTTTTCGACCATTTCGGTGATCTTGAAGCCTTCCGTGCCGACCTTGTCGCCCATGCCGACGATGCCGTACTTGTGGGCCTGCGAGGGATCGCACTCTTCGACCGCAAGCACGTTGCCGCCGGTCTTTTCATAGAGCTCGACCATGCCCTTGAGGCAGCTCTTCTCCGACGCCATGATCATGTCCGGCAGGAGCACGGCGAAGGGTTCGTTGCCAACGATGTCGCGGGCACACCAGACGGCATGTCCGAGACCGAGCGGTACCTGCTGGCGCGTGAAGCTTGCCGTTCCGGCCTTCGGCAGAAGATCGGCGAGAAGCGTCAGTTCAGCATTCTTGTTGCGCTCGCGCAGCATCTGCTCGAGTTCGTACTGGATGTCGAAATAGTCTTCGATGACGCCCTTGCCACGACCGGTCACGAAAACGAAATGCTCGATGCCGGCAGCAGCGGCCTCATCGACGACATATTGAATGACGGGCTTGTCAACGACCGTCAGCATTTCTTTCGGAACTGCCTTGGTCGCAGGCAGGAAGCGGGTTCCCAAACCTGCAACAGGAAAAACGGCTTTACGGATCTTCTGTCCCACTCATGCCTCCTAAGCACAAACAATCATTGTGGTGCACTGCACCATAGTCGCTAATCGACAAATCACTACCACTTCACAAACAATGACAGAAGCGTGTCCTTATGGTAAAGAAATTGTTGACAACTCCCGGTCTACCCTGTCGTGACGCCAGGGATGTCGTTTGCGATCCTGGCATTGTTGAGACGGAAAGAACCAGGGACACGACTGCTGATGAAATTTTTCCATTCGCATCGCTTCGCGCTCTCCGCGATCGCCGCCATGATGGTTGCGACCAGTCCGATACATGCCCGCGCGGATACGGGTTTCAAGACATGGGTCGCCAAATTCTACGATACGGCTTCGGCGAGCGGCATTAGCCGATCGACCTACAACAAGGCCTTCGCGGGCGTTAACGGACCCGATCCGGACGTTCTGGAGAAGGCGCGCTACCAGCCGGAATTCAAGTCGCAGATCTGGGATTACCTGGATTCGCGCGTCAACCCCTACACCGTGCGCATCGGCCGCGAAATGCTTGCCCGCCATGGCCGTACCCTTGCGGCGCTGGAAAACCATTTCGGCGTCGACAAACATATCCTGCTCGCCATCTGGTCGATGGAATCGAACTACGGCGCCGTGCTGGAAAACCGGGACCGGCTGCACCATGTGCCGCAAGCGCTGGCGACACTCGCCTGGGCCGATCCGAAACGCGCCAGCTTTGCCCGCAAGCAGCTGATCGCCGCGCTGAAGATCCTGCAAAGTGGCGATGTCACGCCCCATCACCTGACCGGCTCCTGGGCCGGTGCCATGGGCCATACCCAGTTCATTCCCACGAGTTACCTGCTTTATGCGGTGGATGCCGACGGCGATGGCCGGCGCGACATCTGGAGTTCGATCCCGGACGCGCTTGCGACCTCGGCCAATCTTCTGTCGAAGAACGGCTGGGAAGGCGGCAAGACCTGGGGTTACGAGGCAGTCCTTCCGGCCGGCGCGGCACGGTATGCCGGCCAGACGAAGACCCTGTCGCAATGGGCAGCGCTCGGTTTTACCCGGCCGAACGGCAAGGACTTCCCACGTCCCTCCGATCGGGCGGAACTGAAGCTGATGGCCGGCAGCAATGGCCCCGCTTTCCTGATGCTGAAGAACTTCTTTGTCATCAAGCGCTATAACGCGGCCGATTCCTATGCGCTCGCCGTCGGCCTTCTCGCCGACGAGATCGCCGGCTTTGGCGGCATGGCTCAGGCGTGGCCGAGACCGAACGGCACGCTCGACATCCGCGAAAAGTTCGAACTGCAGAGCCGTCTCAAGGAACTCGGTTATTATGACGGCGAGATCGACGGCAATTTCGGCTCCGGTTCGAAGGCGGCGATCAGTGCGATCCAGGCCCGTCTCGGGATGGAGAACACCGGCGAGCCGTCAAAGTCGTTGCTGAAAGCCTTGCGCAATTGACGATGTCGAAACGTGCGACACATAGGGGTCGCAGGCAAAGCGTGACAGGATGAGGCAGATGATGGCGGCCGGCCGACGGGGAATGCGCAGTGCAGCAGTTTGGCTCTGCGCGCTTCTTTTTGTTCTCGGGGATATCGCGCCTGCCATCTCCCAGGAACGCCGGACGCTGTTCGACATGATGTTTGGAGAACGTCGTCCGCCGCGTGCCGATCGTTCGATCATCCAGATGGAACAGCGGCGGCCGCGCATGCGGCAGCCATCTGCCTCTCCCCGCACACCACGTCCGGCAAACCCCATCGCAGCGCCGGTGGAGACACCGGCCGTCGAAAAGCTGGAAAACGCCCGCAAGGTGCTGGTCGTCGGTGATTTCACCGCAGGCAGCATCGGAACGGGCCTCGAACTGGCTTTCGCGGAAGACCCCTCTGTTGTGGTCGTCAAGGAAAGTTCCGGCTCCTCCGGTCTGGTGCGGCAGGATTTCTTCGACTGGCCGGGCACGCTGCCCGGCTTGCTCGATGAGGTGAAACCCGCCGTCGTCGTTCTGATGATTGGCGCCAACGACCGCCAGACCATGACGTTCGGCGGCGAGAGCGAAAAATTCAGAACCGAGGCCTGGCTGAAGGAATACGAACGCCGCGTGACGGAACTTGCGACAATCGTCAGCGACCGCAAGCTGCCGCTTCTCTGGGTCGGCCTGCCAGCCTTCCAGTCCTCGTCCCTGTCGGCCGATGCGGTGACGCTGAACGGCATCTATCGGCAGACGGTCGAGAAGACCGGCGGAGAATTCATCGATATCTGGGACGGCTTCGTCAACGAAGACGGCCAGTTCATCATCACCGGTTCGGACATCAACGGCCAGCAGGTGCGGTTGAGAAGCGCGGACGGCATCGGCTTTACCGAAGCCGGCAAACGCAAGCTTGCCTTCTACGTGGAAAAGGTCGCCAAGCGGTACCTGGGCGGGCTTGATGCAGGCGACCTGATCCGGCTTGATGCCGGCAACCTGCCGCTCATCACCAGCCTGCCGCCGGAGGCCGCCGCAACTGTCCCCAGCCAGCCCATCAGCCTCTCCGACCCGCAACTGGATGGCGGCGACAGTCTTCTCGGCGCGGCCGCACCACCGGTCAGCGCACCGGATTCGCCGCGAAATCTGCTGCTCACCAAGGGTAAGCTGCCCGACCCGCCGGTCGGACGCATCGACAATTACCGGATCAACCCGGCCACCAACAGCAATTAGCCGTCAGTGATGCTATCGGTTCAGGCCGCGGCACGCTCCGCAAGAGCCGCAAGGCAGGCCTTGAAGGCAGTCAGATCCGTGTAGAGATCTTTGACGGCCGCATCGTGGATGGCAATGAAGCCGCCGCGGCGTTCGATGCCACCATGCAGCATCAGGTTTTCGATCATGTCGAAATCTTCGAGCGACATGCCATCCGGCCCGCGTTTGCGGCCATCGGCACCTTCGCGCACCTCGCCGCCATAAAAGCCGGACGTGCGGGCATAATGATTGGCCGTGACATTCGTATAGGCCGCCACCAGCTTGCCCTGCGCGCACATATAACCAAGCTCGAAGGCGGCGCCGACATCTGCCGCAATGCCGCGGAAGGGCGTCAGATTGGCGATCACCCCATCGGCACGGTTCATCATGCCTTCGTCAACAGCACTAATTTTCAGGCCGAATTCATGACGCGTCGGCGCAGGCTCGATGAAAATGTCGCCGGGGCAGATCGGCTCGAAGCCATGTGCGCGGGTCAGCGCCGCCTTGGCATCCAGGATATCGCGGGCATTGGGGAGAAAAACCTCCGGCCCGGCGAGATAGAGTTTTAAGGTCATGGGCCGTTTGTCCGGTAAATTCATGCAGAGACGGGTTCGGCCCGGTCTCCCGGGCCGATCTTGCGGTTATGTCTCAGGCCGGAAGCACGGTTGCTCCCATCAGCGCCTCGTCCACCGCGCGTGCCACCTGACGGCCTTCGCGGATCGCCCAGACGACCAGCGACTGGCCGCGGCGCACGTCGCCTGCCGTCCACAGCTTGTCGACCGAGGTCTTGTAGTCCTTTTCGTTGGCAACCACGTTGGTGGAACCACGACGGTCGACATTGAGCTGCAGCTTGTCACCGAGATCCTTCAGCACGCCATCCTGGAACGGGCCGGAGAAACCGATGGCGATGAAGGCGAGATCAGCCTTGATGATGAAATCCGTGCCGGCGATCGGCTTGCGGCGCTCATCGACCTGGCAGCAGCGGACACCCGTCAGCTGACCGTCTTCGCCGACAAATTCGAGCGTTGCCACCTGGAACTCGCGCACGGCGCCTTCCGCCTGCGAGGACGAGGTGCGCATCTTGGTGGCCCAGAACGGCCAGACGGCGAGCTTGTCTTCCTTTTCCGGCGGCATCGGACGGATGTCGAGCTGGGTGACCTTCACCGCACCCTGACGGAAGGCCGTGCCGACGCAGTCCGATGCGGTATCACCACCGCCGACGACGACGACATGCTTGGCACCGGCGAGGATCGGCTCGGCCGGCCAGCCGACGCTTTCGATGTTTTCGCGGCCGACGCGGCGGTTCTGCTGCACGAGATACGGCATCGCATCGTAAACGCCGTGCAGGTCGACACCGGGAATGCCGGCCGGGCGCGGTGTCTCGGAGCCGCCGCAATAGATGACGGCATCATGCTCGTCGAGCAGCGTCTGCATGGCGATATCGACGCCGATATTGGCGCCGTAGTGGAAGGTCACGCCTTCGCCGGTCATCTGCTCGACGCGGCGATCGATGAAGTTCTTCTCCATCTTGAAGTCCGGAATGCCGTAACGCAGCAGGCCGCCGGCCTTGCTCTCGCGCTCGTAGACATGCACCTCGTGGCCGGCGCGGGCCAGCTGCTGCGCCGCCGCCATGCCGGCAGGACCCGAACCGATCACGGCCACCTTCTTGCCGGTCTTCACGGTCGCCGGCTGCGGCACGATGTAGCCAAGCTCGTAGGCCTTGTCGGCAATCGCCTGCTCGACCGTCTTGATCGCCACCGGCGCATCTTCGAGGTTCAGCGTGCAGGCTTCCTCGCACGGAGCCGGACAGACGCGGCCGGTGAATTCCGGGAAGTTGTTGGTGGAATGGAGGTTGCGGATCGCCTCTTCCCACTTGTTGTTGTAGACGAGATCGTTCCAGTCCGGGATCTGGTTATGCACCGGGCAGCCCGTCGGACCATGGCAATAGGGGATGCCGCAGTCCATGCAGCGCGCCGCCTGTTTGGTGACTTCCGCATCCGACATCGGGATGAGAAACTCGCGGAAATGGCGAATACGGTCAGAGGCGGGCTGATACTTCGCCACCTGCCGGTCGATTTCCATGAAACCCGTAACCTTGCCCATTTTCTTTTCCTCAGCTCACAGAGGCGGCCATTGCGGCCCCCAGTACCAGCAGGCGAAACCGATCACCGCCCCAGCACCACGAATTCTAAAACAAGCGCACCATTGACCAGCGCGGCGACCGTTGGAACGGCCGCACCAAGTGCAACGGCCGTTCCGATGTGGACTATACGTCCCTTTCGCATCACTCCGCCGCAACGCCCATGCGCATGCGTTCCATTTCCTCCAGCGCACGGCGGTACTCGACCGGCATGACCTTGCGGAACTTCGGACGGTACTCGCTCCAGCGATCCAGGATCTCCTTGGCACGGTTGGAGCCCGTGTAGTGGAGATGGTTGGAGATCAGCTGGTAGAGGCGCTCCTCATCGTGGCGGGTCATGTCTTCGGAAACGTCCACACGTCCCTTGTGCATGATGTCGCCGCCATGGTGATGCAGCTTCTCCAGCAGTTCGTCCTCTTCCGGCACCGGCTCGAGTTCGACCATCGCCATGTTGCAGCGCTTGGCGAAATCGCCGCTTTCGTCCAGCACATAGGCGACGCCGCCCGACATGCCGGCTGCGAAGTTGCGGCCCGTTTCGCCGAGCACCACCACGATGCCGCCCGTCATGTATTCGCAGCCATGGTCACCCACGCCCTCGACGACGGCAATCGCACCGGAGTTGCGCACGGCAAACCGTTCGCCGGCCACGCCGCGGAAATAGCACTCGCCGGTGATCGCACCGTAGAGCACGGTGTTGCCGACGATGATGGAGTGCTCTGCGGCGAGCTTCGAGTTTTCCGGCGGGCGCACGATGATGCGGCCACCCGAAAGACCCTTGCCGACATAGTCGTTACCGTCGCCCACCAGATCGAAGGTGATGCCGCGGGCGAGGAAGGCACCGAAGGACTGGCCGGCCGTGCCACGCAGCGTGACATGGATCGTGTCGTCCTTCAGCCCCTTGTGACCCCAGCGCTTGGCAAGCGCCCCGGAGAGCATCGCGCCGGCCGAACGGTCGACGTTCTTGATCGGCACTTCGAAGGCGACCGATTCCTTGCTTTCCAGCGCCGGCATCGACTTTTCGATCAGCTTGCGATCGAGAATGTCGTCGATCGGGTGCTTCTGGCGTTCGGTCCAGTAGGTTGCTTCCTTCGGCGCTTCCACCTTGTGGAAGATCCTCGAGAAATCGAGACCCTTGGCCTTCCAGTGCGCCAGCATCTCATCCTTCTCGAGCAGTTCCGAGGCGCCGATGATCTCGTCGAGCTTGGTGAAACCGAGCGAGGCGAGGATTTCGCGCACCTCTTCCGCCACGAAGAAGAAGTAGTTGATGACGTGCTCCGGCGTGCCCTTGAAGCGCTTGCGCAGGACCGGGTCCTGGGTCGCAACGCCCACGGGGCAGGTGTTCAGATGGCACTTGCGCATCATGATGCAGCCGGCGGCGATCAGCGGCGCGGTGGCGAAACCGAACTCGTCGGCCCCGAGCAGCGCACCGATGATGACGTCACGGCCGGTCTTCAGGCCACCATCGACCTGCAGCGCGATGCGCGACCGAAGACCGTTCAGCACCAGCGTCTGCTGGGTTTCGGCAAGGCCGATTTCCCAAGGCGAACCCGCATGCTTCAGCGAGGTGAGCGGGGATGCCCCCGTGCCGCCGTCGAAGCCGGCAATGGTGATGTGGTCGGCGCGTGCCTTTGCAACACCGGCGGCAACCGTTCCAACGCCCACTTCCGAGACCAGCTTGACCGAGATGTCGGAGGTCGGGTTGACGTTCTTCAGGTCGAAGATCAGCTGCGCCAGGTCTTCGATCGAATAAATGTCGTGGTGCGGCGGCGGCGAGATGAGGCCAACGCCCGGCGTGGAGTGACGGGTCTTGGCGACCGTCGCGTCCACCTTGTGGCCGGGCAACTGGCCACCTTCGCCGGGCTTGGCACCCTGCGCCACCTTGATCTGCAGCATATCGGCATTGACGAGATATTCCGTCGTCACGCCGAAGCGGCCCGACGCGATCTGCTTGATGGCCGAACGTTCCGGGTTCATCGAACCGTCGAGCAGCGGCAGGTAACGATCGCTTTCCTCGCCGCCTTCACCGGTGTTCGACTTGCCGCCGATCCGGTTCATGGCAATGGCGAGCGTCGTGTGCGCCTCGCGGCTGATCGAACCGAAGGACATGGCCCCCGTCGAGAAGCGCTTGACGATATCGACCGCCGGTTCGACCTCATCGATGGAGACCGGCTTTCGGCCCGCCTCTTCCGCCGACTTGATCTTGAACAGGCCACGAATGGTGTTCATGCGCAGCGCGGTCTCGTTCACCATCGCGGCGAATTCGCGGTAGCGGTCCTGGCTGTTGCCGCGCACGGCGTGCTGCAGCGAGGCCACCGCATCCGGCGTCCAGGCATGGCTTTCGCCGCGCATGCGATAGGCATATTCGCCGCCGATATCGAGCGTCGACGCGAGGATCGGATCCTTGCCGAAGGCTGCCATGTGGCGGGCAACGGTTTCCTCGGCAATTTCCTTGAGGCCGACACCTTCGATGGTGGTGGCGGTGCCGAAGAAATACTTGTTGACCAGCTCTGAGGCGAGACCGATCGCGTCGAAGATCTGCGCGCCGCAATAGGACTGGTAGGTCGAGATGCCCATCTTGGACATGACCTTCAGGATGCCCTTACCGACAGCCTTGATGTAGCGGTAGACCACTTCGTTCGCATCGACTTCCTTCGGGAATTCGCCGCGGGCATGCATGTCCGTCAGCGTGTCGAAGGCGAGATACGGGTTGATGGCCTCGGCACCGAAACCGGCAAGGCAGCAGAAGTGGTGGATTTCGCGCGGCTCGCCCGATTCCACGACGAGGCCGACCGAGGTGCGCAGGCCCTTGCGGATCAGGTGATGGTGCACGGCAGCCGTCGCCAGCAGCGCCGGGATCGCGATGCGGTCCGGGCCGATCTGGCGGTCGGAGAGCACGATGATGTTGTAGCCGCCCTTGACGGCCGCCTCCGCGCGTTCGCACAGACGGTCGAGCATTTCCGGCATGCCTTCGGCGCCGCGCTCCACATCATAGGTGAAGTCGAGCGTCTTGGTATCGAAATGGTCTTCCATGTGGCCGATGGAACGGATCTTTTCGAGATCGCCATTGGTCAGGATCGGCTGGCGCACTTCCATGCGCTTGGCCTTCGCCATGCCTTCATGGTCGAGAATGTTCGGGCGCGGGCCGATGAACGACACGAGGCTCATGACGAGTTCTTCGCGGATCGGGTCGATCGGCGGGTTCGTCACCTGGGCGAAGTTCTGCTTGAAATAGGTGTAAAGCAGCTTCGACTTCGACGACATCGCCGAAATCGGCGTGTCGGTGCCCATCGAGCCGATGGCTTCCTGGCCGGTCGTCGCCATCGGCGACATCAGGATGCGCGTGTCTTCCGAGGTGTAACCGAAGGCCTGCTGGCGATCGAGCAGCGACACGTCGCGGCGCAGCGCGCGCGGCTCAACCGGCTTCAAGTCTTCCAGGATGATCTGGGTGCGATCCAGCCAGCTGCGATACGGATGCTTGGTGGCAAGCTCGCTCTTCACTTCCTCGTCGGAAATGATGCGGCCCTTTTCCATGTCGATCAGCAGCATCTTGCCGGGCTGCAGGCGCCACTTCTTGATGATCGTCTCTTCCGGAACCGGCAGAACGCCGGCTTCAGACGCCATGATCACCCGGTCGTCGGAGGTGACGACGTAACGGGCCGGACGCAGACCGTTGCGGTCGAGCGTCGCGCCAATCTGCTTGCCATCGGTGAAGGCAACGGCTGCCGGTCCGTCCCACGGCTCCATCAGGGCGGCATGGTACTCGTAGAAGGCCTTGCGTTCCGGGCTCATGGACTGGTTGCCGGCCCAGGCCTCCGGGATCAGCATCATCACGGCATGCGCCATGGAATAACCGCCGCGCACGAGGAATTCGAGCGCGTTGTCGAAGCAGGCCGTATCCGACTGGCCTTCGTAGGAAATCGGCCAGAGCTTGGAGATATCATCGCCGAAGAAGGGCGAGGAGACCGACGCCTGGCGCGCTGCCATCCAGTTGACGTTGCCGCGCAGCGTGTTGATTTCGCCGTTATGGGCGACCATGCGGTACGGGTGCGCCAACTTCCACGACGGGAAGGTGTTGGTGGAGAAACGCTGGTGCACGAGAGCGACTGCGCTTTCGAAACGCGGGTCCGACAGGTCCTTGTAGTAGGCGCCGACCTGATAGGCGAGGAACATGCCCTTGTAGACGATGGTCGAGGACGACAGCGACACCGGGTAGAAGCCGGTTTCCTGGCCGCCGAACTGGTCGTAGATGCGGTTGGAGATCACCTTGCGCAGCAGGAACAGCTTGCGCTCGAAGTCATGGTTGGTCGCCGCGTCGCGGCCCGCACCGATGAAGATCTGACAGTGATAGGGTTCGGTTGCCGCAATATCCGGCGCCTTCGAAAGCGAAGAGTTGTCGACCGGCACGTCGCGGAACCCGAGGAACTGCTGCCCCTCTTCCGCAACCACTTCGATGATCACCTTCTTGAAGTGCTCGATCTGCTCCGGGTCACGCGGCATGAAGATGTGGCCGACCGCATATTCGCCGGCCTTCGGCAGGGTCACGCCCTGCTTCGCCATCTCTTCGCGGAAGAAACGATCCGGGATCTGCACGAGAATGCCGGCCCCATCGCCCATCAGCGGATCGGCGCCGACGGCACCGCGATGCGTCAGGTTTTCCAGTATGAACAGGCCGTCCTTGACGATCTGGTGCGACTTCTGGCCCTTCATATGGGCGATGAAACCGACGCCGCAGGCATCGTGTTCGTTGCGCGGATCATAGAGACCCTGCGCCATCGGCAGACCGGGGAAAGACGGACGAGCCGGAATGACGGCTTTCACGGTCTCGCCTTCGGCGCCATGGTGTCTTTCAGCCTTCGTCATCAATCATTCTCCTTATCGGCCGCCGGGGCGGGCAAAGGTTTAAGGACAGGGCACCGGGGCGCCCGCATCTCTCTACACAGCGCAAGTGAACCGCAGACGACAGCAACCTTCAAGGTAAAGGTTAACAGTTTCTGCGGTCTTTTTCTCAAGATTAGGACAGGAAGGCTGTCCTAGTTCCTGATTTTCTATGACAGAAATCCCCGGCGCGCGCAAGGTGTTCAAACGGAAAAAGAAAGGCGATACAGACGCATTCTGTCGCCACACAAAGCTTGCGCGTAATAAAATTTCTCATTCCCGGCATTCTTTTCCCACTTGCTGCGAGAGAACCAGGTCCGGCCCGGCCAATGCCAGTTCGCTATTGATCGGACGCCCGATCCGCTTAAGCTCTGCGGCTCCCGCTCCTATCCTCTCGCGAGTTGAATGCCATGTTTTTTGCCTCGGACAACTGGGCCGGCGCCCACCCAGCCATCAATGAACGCCTGCTGAAGGAATCCACCCGTTTCGCCGCCGCCTACGGCACGAGCGAACTCGACCAGTCGATCGAGCAGCGCTTCAACGAGATCTTCGAACGGGAGGTCGCGGTCTTCTTCGTCGCCACCGGCACTGCTGCCAATTCTCTGGCGCTCGCAAGCCTAGCCAAGCCGGGCGGCGTGGTGTTCGCCCATTCGGAGGCCCATGTGATCGAAGACGAATGCGGCGCGCCGGATTTCTTCAGCGGCATGCGCATGTCGCCGGTCGAAGGCCCGCTCGGCAAGATGGATCCGAAGCATCTCAGAAGCCGCATCGCGCGCTATCCGCAGGATGCCGTGCACCACGGCCGCGCGACTGCCGTCACCATGACCCAGGCGACCGAAACCGGCACGATCTATACACTGGACGAGATCGACACGATCGCCGCCATCGCCCACGAGCACGGCCTGCCGCTGCACATGGACGGCGCGCGTTTTGCCAATGCTCTCGTCAATCTCGGCGCAACGCCTGCGGAGATGACCTGGAAGCGCGGCGTCGATGTCCTCTCCTTCGGCGGCACGAAGAACGGCTGCTGGTGCGCCGAAGCCATCGTCTTTTTCGAACCGGAAATGGCAAAGGAACTGCCCTTCCTGCGCAAGCGCTCGGCGCAGCTCTTCTCGAAATCCCGCTTTATCGCCGCCCAGTTCGAAGCCTATCTGCAGGACGGCTTGTGGCTCGATCTTGCCCGCCATGCCAACAGCATGGCCGATCGTCTGCGCGCCGGGCTCGATGCCTCCAACAGCGCAAGACAGGCTTGGCCGACGACCTCAAACGAGGTCTTTGCCGTTATCCCGATCGAAACAATGAAGGCAGCTCATAACAAGGGCGCCAAGTTCTACGACTGGCTGGAACCGCATGACATGGTCGAACCGGTCGCCGAAGGCCATATGCTCATTCGCCTCGTCACGAGCTTTGCGACCGAACCGCAGGATGTCGACGCTTTCCTCGACGTGATCGCCGCCGGCTGAGGCGAAAACATGAAACGGCAGGGGGAGATCGCCCTCCCCTCGCCGCTCAGCCCTGCGGCGTGATGCGGTGGGCGATCAGGCTGGAGAGTGCCTCCGTCAGCGCGGCATCCGCGCCACGGCGGGAAACCAGCACGAATTCGACATCCTCCAGCACCGACAGGCGCCCGCCCGTCACTTCACGAAGGCCTTCGGGAGCCATGCTGCGCGGCTGCACCAGAACCCCCATGCCGGCGCGGGCTGCCGCCGTCAGCCCCGCCAGGCTGCCGCAGGTACAGACGATCCGCCAGGGCAGCCTCGCCCGGTCAAGCGTGTCCTGCGCCACCTTGCGGGTAATGCTTGGCTGCGGAAAGGCGATCAGCGGCACCGGATGGTCAGGGCCGACGCTGACGAGATCGGGATCACGCGCCAGCCAGACCAGCGGTTCGCGATAAAGAAGCCGGCCATGCGTCTCGCCAAGATGGCGTTTGGCGAGCACCAGATCAAGCTCGCCGACATCCTGCATCTGGTAAAGCGTGGCGCTCAGCGCCACCGTCAGCTCCAGATCCACCAGCGGATAAAGGCGGATGAAATCCTCCAGGATGCCGGTCAGCCGGTTGGCGACCACATCCTCCGAGACGCCGAGCCTGAGGCGACCGCGCAGGCGCGTCTCGCCGAACAGCGACATCACCTTGCCGTTCATTTCCAGCATGGCACGCGCATAGCTCAACAATGCCTCGCCCTCCGTCGTCAGCTTGACCCGGTGTGTGGTGCGGTCGATCAGCTGCCGCCCAAGGCTCCGTTCCAGCCGCTGGATATGATGGGTGACCGTAGATTGGCCGATGCCGAGCTGCTCCGCGGCAAGCGTGAAGCTGCCGGTCTCGTGCAGATGCAGAAACGTCGTCAGATGCGTGAGATTGAGCATTCATCAAGCTCTTCGATAACTGTTAGTCTTTGCATTCTGCTTCATGATGCGGCAGGCAACAAGGTAGAACCTTTTCGACTGGATCTGCCATGCGCCGTTTTCTGCCCGACACCTTCACGCTTCTGTTGCTCTGCACCGTCCTGACGGCATCCTTGCTGCCGGCCCATGGCGTCTTCGCGCAGTACTTCGGTTATGCGACCGACTGTGCCATCGCGCTGCTGTTTTTCCTGCACGGTGCCCGGCTGTCGCGCGATGTCGTGGTGGCGGGCGTGCTGCACTGGCGCCTGCACCTGACGATCCTTGCCGTCACCTATGCCGTGTTTCCGCTTCTCGGCCTGGGCCTCGGTTACATTCCGGAGACGATCCTGAGGCCGGAACTCTATGTCGGCATCCTGTTCCTCTGCGTGTTGCCCTCCACCGTCCAGTCCTCGATCGCCTTCACCTCGATTGCCGGCGGCAATGTGCCGGCCGCCATTTGTTCGGCCTCCGCCTCAAACCTGTTCGGCATGTTTTTGACCCCGCTTCTGGTTGGCCTGTTGATGACGACGAGCGGCAGCAGCGGCTTTTCGCTCGATGCGCTGGAAACCATCGTGCTGCAGCTGCTCGCACCCTTCATCATCGGCCAGATTCTGGAGCCCTGGATCGGCACATGGATCCGCTCGAAGAAGAAACTGCTCACCCCCGTCGACCGCGGCTCGATCCTGATGGTCGTTTATCTGGCCTTTTCCGAATCCGTGAACGAAGGCCTGTGGCAGACGTTTTCTATCCGCGACATCGGCGTCGTGATCGCGCTCGACGCGGTGCTTCTGGCTCTGGTGCTGTGCATCACCATGTTCGGCAGCCGTCTCTTGGGTTTCAACAAGGAAGACGAGATCACCATCACCTTCTGCGGTTCGAAGAAGAGCCTCGCCTCCGGCGTGCCCATGGCGGGCGCGATCTTCGCCGGCCAGACCATTGGCGCGATCGTGCTGCCGCTGATGCTCTTCCACCAGATCCAGCTGATGGCCTGCGCGGTGATTGCGCAGAAATACGCAAAGCGGCTCGCCAAGACGCCGGTGCCGGCCCCCGCCGCCGCCTGACCAGACGAAAAAGGCCTCTCCCGGAGGGGAGAGGCCCTGTGAAACATCTGTCGAGACGGCGGGAGGTCAGTTGACCTTCTGCGGATCCGGCTGCGCCTCGATCGTCTTCGGCGTGCTGACGGCATCGGCGGCAATCGCAATGCGACGCGGCTTCAGCGTTTCGGGAATGTTGCGCAGAAGATCGATGTGCAGAAGGCCGTTCTTCAGCGAAGCGGCGCGAACCTCCACATGGTCGGCGAGCTGGAAGCGGCGCTCGAAGGCGCGCTTGGCAATGCCACGATAGAGATATTCGGTTTTTTCTGCAGTCTCGTCTTCGGACTTCTCGCCTTTGACGGTCAGCATATGGGCATGCGCCTCAATGCTGAGTTCCTTCTCATCGAAACCGGCCACCGCCATGGTGATGCGGTAGGTGTTTTCGCCGGTACGTTCGATGTTGTAGGGCGGATAGGTCTGGGCCTGCTCCGGCTGGCCGACGCCGTCCAGCATCGAAAAAAGACGGTCGAAACCGACGGTCGAGCGATAGAGCGGCGAAAAATCAATGTGACGCATGGTGTCCTCCTTGAAGCGACGTTTGCGGTTTTCTCATCTCAAGCCCGTGCCCCGACTGGCGACACCGGCTCCTGTCATCCGGACCCTTGCGGCGTCCGTGACCATGAGATGGGAGTTCGAAAATCCGGCTTCAAGACCCTCGAATGAAGAAGAGGCGAGACGTGTTTTCCGGGCCATGAACCGCAGCTGAACCGGCGATTGCGGTTCCGTTCAGCGAGCTTGCCGTAAGAACTGTCCCTGCCGGTCGGATCTGCCGCCGGCGGCCGGAGCAGGTCCCTTCGCTTCGGTTCGCGATCCTTTGCCGGCATGGGCTTTAAACACCCTGCCGGCTTTTTTCTTTGACGGAACGGACGGCAGATCCTATCGCTTTGACCATTGAGGGAGCGCGGCTGATCCATGGACGACATCCTTTTCTCGACACCCGACAACCCCGTGCCAGAGAACCATACGGCCGGTTATTTCGAAGGTGCCCGGAAGACGAAGCTGAGATATGCCCTCTTCCGCTCGGAAGTGTCTCCCGCCCGCGGCACGATCGTGCTGCTGCAGGGGCGCAACGAGTTCATCGAGAAATATTACGAGACGATCCGCGACCTGAATGCCATGGGCCTGTGGGTTGCAACGTTCGATCTGCGCGGACAGGGCGGGTCGGACCGGCTGCTCAAGAACCGCCGCAAGGGCCATGTCCGTCGTTTTGCCGACTACGAACGCGACCTCGAACTGTTCCTGGAAAAGGTCGTGCTGCCGGATGCGCGCCTGCCCTTCTTTATCCTGGCCCATTCGACCGGCGCGCTCATTGCGCTCGCGGCTGCGCCCCGTCTGGCGAACCGCGTCGATCGTATGGCGCTGGCCGCCCCCTTTGTCGGCCTCACCAACCAGTCGATGTCGGAGAACGCAATCCGCAGACTGTCCGCCCTCTTCTCTTTCACCGGGTTTGGCCAGAAATCGATGGGCGAGGACAGCAGCCAGCGTCCCTTCGACGGCAATCCCCTGACGGGTGACCGGGCGCGCTTCGAACGCAATGCCGCCGTGATTGCCGCCCGGCCGGATCTGACGATCGGCGCACCGACCGCGCGCTGGCTGCACGAGACGCTGACGGCCGCCACCCGCATCTCGCAGCAGGCGCATCTGACGCACATCACCATCCCGACGCTGATCCTGGCACCGATGCGGGATGGCGTGGTGCCCTACATCGCGCAGGAAACCCTGTCGCGGAATTTCCGTGCCGGCCAGTTGATCACGATTACCGGCGCCCGCCACGAACTCTTGCAGGAGCGCGATATCTACCGCGCCCAGGTGCTGGCGGCGATCGAGGCCTTCATGCCGGGTTCCGACCCGATGCCGGAGGTCGCCGAATCGGCAGCATGACCTGCTGCTCTTCTCCTCAGGAGAGCAGCGCCCTTGCCTCGTCATAGACGGCGCGGCAGCCGGCAGCGATGATATTGCCGCCCTGCTCCGGACGTCCGCCGTCCCAGGTGGTGATGATGCCGCCGGCCTGTTCGATGAGCGGGATCAGCGCGCCGACATCGTAGGGTTTCAGATTGTTCTCGACCACCAGATCGACGTGTCCGCCAGCCAGAAGCGCATAGGCATAACAATCGACGCCGTAGCGGAAGAGCCGAACTTTTTCCTCGACCGAACGATACCGGACAAGATCCGGGCCCTCGAAGATGTGTGGCGAGGTTGTGAACAGCACCGCATCAGACAACGAAGCGCAGTCGCGCACGCGGATCTGTCGCTCGCCATCCGGCCCGCGATACCAGGAGGCGGAGCCATCGGCAAAATAACGCTCGCCGGTAAAGGGCTGGTCCACCATGCCCATGTGTCCGCGACCTTTGGAATAGAAGCCGATCAGCGTTCCCCAGACCGGCACGCCGGAGATGAAAGCGCGTGTGCCGTCGATCGGATCGATCACCCAGACATGCTCCTTGTCGAGCCCGAAGCTTTCATGCTCCTCGCCAAGCATTCCGTGATCGGGAAACTCGGCCGTCACCAGATCGCGTATCGCGAGTTCCGCCGCCCGGTCCGCTTCCGTCACCGGATCGAAGCCGGAAGCGAGCTTGTTGGTCACCGAGGTACCCGTGCGAAACCGTGACAGCGTCTCCTTTTTGGCGGCATCGGCGAGGCGGTCGAAAAAGGCGCGATCTGGCAGCATTGCGGTCCATCCTGTTGGCGAGGGTTCCTCTTTCTAGTCGATCGGCATGGATCGGCAAGCCGGGAGCCCAAAGAAGAATGTGCCTGAAGAATAATCAACTCGATTCACTGCTTGACAATTGTGCAGTGCGATCGTAGGGTCAACTTACAGTCTTTTGACTGTAAATACCCTCCTTGGGTGTTTCCTCCCTAGACTTAGCCGCGCCATAGGCGCGGTTTTTTTTGCCAGCACGGCACACACGCGCCGGCACGCAAGCGGCCCGACACAGGCAATCGGCTTTCGGGAAAATGGAAAAGTTGGCTATTCGGCCGCCAGCGTCGCATCCAGGCTGAAATCGGCGGCGAACTCCACCATCCGGCGCATGAAGGTGGAAAGCGCAGCCGCCACCAGGTCGAATTCCGGCTTCTTGTCGAGCGTCATCTCGTCCACATAAAGCGCACGGTTCACCTCGATCTGCAGCGCATGCAGCCCGCGCACCGGACGGCCGTAATGTTCGGTGATGAAACCGCCGGCATAGGGTTTGTTGCGCACGGCATTAAAGCCCATGTCTTCCAGGACATGCAGCGCCGCCCGCGACAGTTCCGCCGAGGCGCTGGTGCCGTAACGGTCGCCGATGATGAAGTCGGGGCGCAGATCCGAACCGGACAGGCGGATATTGCCGGGCATCGAATGGCAATCGATGAGGATCGCCAGCCCGAAGCGCGCATGGGTGCGGGCAATCAGCCGTCTCAGGCAGGCATGATAGGGTTTGTAGATCGTCTCGACGCGGGCAAGCGCCTCGCTCACCGGCAGCCGGTGCCGGTAGATCTCCATGTTTTCGGCAACGATGCGCGGAACCGTTCCAAGACCACCGGCGACCCGCATGGACCCGATATTGGCATAGGACGGCAGCGCACTGTCGAACATGCGGGGGTCAAGTTCGTAAGGCTCCCGGTTGACATCGAGATAAGCACGCGGGAAATGCGCAACAAGCAGCGGCGCGCCGAACAGCGGCGCATCGGCAAACAGTTCGTCGACGAAATGGTCTTCCGAGCGGCGGATGCCGAGCGCATCAAGGCGCGACGATTCGAGGAAGGCCTGTGGATAAGTTCGTCCGCTATGCGGCGAGTTGAAAACGAAGGGGATGGTCTGCGTGTCAGGCTCCCGCACCTCGAAGGGATCAAAATCGCCCGTCACCCAATCCATGCGGTCTTTACCATGTCGCGAACTCGTTGATTGGCCATGTTGCCAGTTGCACGGTTGGAAGTCCATACTATCTCAAGCCCTACAACGGACGCAGAATGCCTGCCATTCACCGCTTTTTTACTGCGGCATGGCTAGTGTGAGAGCCTCCGGAACCATGAAAACCCAAAAACGGTCCTGATGATGCAAAAAATCCTTCTCGCCGAAGATGACAATGATATGCGCCGCTTCCTGGTGAAGGCGCTGGAAAAGGCTGGTTACAAGGTGACGTCCTTCGACAACGGAGCGAGCGCCTATGACCGCCTGCGCGAGGAGCCTTTCTCCCTGCTGCTGACGGACATCGTGATGCCGGAGATGGACGGTATCGAACTGGCCCGCCGCGCCACCGAACTCGACCCGGACCTCAAGGTGATGTTCATCACCGGCTTTGCCGCGGTTGCTCTCAATGCCGATTCGAAGGCTCCGAAGGACGCCAAGGTCCTCTCCAAGCCCTTCCACCTGCGTGACCTCGTCGACGAGGTGAACAAGCTTCTCGCCGCCTGAGCCCGGTTTTTCGGGCTTTCTCATGCGACTTTAAAAAAAGCGTCACATGAGAGAAAAAAGCGGTTGACGGGTCGGCCGATTTTATGGTCTATCCGCCGCCACGGAAGGGCGTGTAGCTCAGCGGGAGAGCACTACGTTGACATCGTAGGGGTCACAGGTTCAATCCCTGTCACGCCCACCATTCCATTCTAAACGTTGAGAAATCCGCTTCGGCGGATTTCTCCGTTTTAGGGCCTGAGCATGGTCCGGCACAGGACATTGCCTCACTTCAACGATAAACGAATCAGTCCGCAGGCGATGTAATTGTCCACCGCCTTGCCTATCTCCCGTTCAGTCTGGCCAACCGGGAGAATGGATATGGGTCTTTTTGACAGCCTGCTGGGACACGGATCGAGCGTCGATCCGGCGGATCTGAAAAAACGCCTCGATGGCGTTCTGATCGAGGGTGAACAGCCGCAGCTGGCCTTCCGGATCGTGCGGGATTTTTTCGTTTTCACCCAGCATCGCCTGATCCTGGTCGACATCCAGGGCATGACCGGCAGCAAGGTGGAATATACCACCATCCCCTACCGCGCGATCACCCGGTTTTCGGTCGAGACCGCCGGCACCTTCGATCTCGATTCGGAACTCAGGATCTGGGTTTCGGGCAGTTCAACGCCCATCCAGCGCACACTCGGCAAGGGCAGCGATGTGCGCGGCATCCAGCGGGCGCTCGCGACCGGCATCTGCCGATAGGGCAAACGCTGATGGCGGAGTGACCTCCCGAGGATCACCCCGCCATCCGGCCTCACCAGCGATCCGGCGGGCCCCAGTGCCGACGCGGGGGCGGACCCCAGCCCCAGGACGGCGGTGGCGGTGGTGGACGGTAACGCGGCGGCGGCGGACCCCAGCCCCAATCACGGTCACGATGGAAATGACGGGGCGGCGGGCCGCGCCTCGGCACACAGTCTCCCCAGCGGTTCAACCGCCAGCCAGGGCCGCAGGCCCAGTCGACCTTCTGCACCAGGTCGCCTTGAACGGGAGACGGTAGAACCGTCCGCTCGGCACGGGGTTGGGCGTTGGCCGAGAACGCACCCGCAACCAGCACGGCAGCGGCAATCAGAAGAGTCTTCATGGTCAGACCTCGACGTGTTCGATGATCCGATCCTGCGCGGTTGCGCCTGAACCGAGGCTGAATCTGCCGTTCATGAAGAGGAAGGGCTTGCGGCGGTATCCTCGACACGTCGCCACCACGGAATGCCGGCTGTCCGGCGCCTTGAAACATGCGGGTTCCGGCCCATTTCCGGCCTTGCATGAGACGTCCAAGTCTGCTTCCAGACGTGGCATTGAGAAACACAACGGGCCGCCGGGCTCATCCTGTGAAAGGGATGACCCGGCTTCTGCCCATGGCAGATGTTCGGATTGATAATGCGTTCGGTAAAGACCCTATCCCCGGTAGCCTTGCTCAAAGCGCTGCAGGCCCGGGCGAAACTGGTGAAGAAAAAGGCCTTTGCCCGCGGCAGTGAGATCGGTCTCATCCTATCCAGCATCGCGATCGGCCTTGCCGCCGGTGCAGCCGTCAGCGGCATGAGCTGGATCTCGCGTGCCATGCACAACCTCATCTTCGGCATCGAAATGTCCGAATGGCTGAGTGCCTCCGAGATCGAGAACAAGACGGTCGTGCTGATCGCGCCCGTGTGCGGCGGCATCCTTCTCGGGCTCTTTCTCTTTATTCTGGCGCGCCGGCGCAAACGCCAGATCGTCGACCCCATCGAGGCCAATGCGCTTTATGGCGGTCGTATTTCGCTGACCGACAGTTTCATCGTGGCGGCGCAGAACCTGATCTCCAACGGTTTCGGTGCTTCGGTGGGGCTGGAGGCCGGTTACACCCAGCTGTCTGCCGGCATCGGCTCAAAGATCGGCACGAAGCTGAAGCTGCGCCGCGAGGACATGCGTATCCTCGTCGGCTGCGGTGCGGCCGGTGCCATTGCCGCGGCCTTCAACGCCCCGCTCACCGGCGCCTTTTACGCCTTCGAACTGATCATCGGCACCTACAGCATGGTGGCACTCGCCCCCGTGGTGATCTCCGCGATCATTGCCACCTTCGTCGCACGCGCCCTTTCCGGAAACAGCTTTGTCATCGAAGTCGGCGAGATCGGCGTCATCACCCCGGCCGATTACCTGCCCGCCATCCTGCTTGGCGCGATCTGCGCCGTCATCGGCATCGTCATCATGCAAGGCGTCGCCTTCATCGAGGAAATGGCGCGCAAAAGCTCGATTCCGCCCTATGTGCGGCCCGCGCTCGGCGGCATCATTGTCGGCCTGCTTGGCATGGTGACCCCGCAAGTGCTCTCCGCCGGCCACGGTGCGCTGCACCTCAACCTCGACAGCGACGCACCGGTGAAGATCCTGATCGGCATCTTCCTGCTGAAATCCCTGGCGTCCGCCGTCTCGATCGGCTCCGGTTTCCGCGGCGGCCTGTTTTTTGCCTCACTGTTCATGGGGTCGCTGCTCGGCAAGATTTTCGGCATGCCGGCCGACCTCATCACCACCGGCTCCCTGACACCGACCGTGCTGGCCGTCGTCGGCATGAGCGCACTTGCGGTCGCCATCATTGGCGGTCCGTTGACCATGACCTTCCTGGCACTGGAAATCACTGCCGACTTCCCGATCACCGCGCTGGTGCTCGCCGCCGTCATCACCTCGTCGGTGGTCGTGCGCACCACCTTCGGTTATTCCTTCGCCACCTGGCGTTTCCACCTGCGCGGCGAAAGCATTCGCAGCGCCCATGATGTCGGATGGATCCGCAACCTGACGGTGGACAAGATGATGCGCGCCGATGTGAAATGCGCGCGGCTGGGCACAGGCCTCGACGCCTTCCGCGAGACGTTTCCGCTCGGTTCGGCCAAACGCGTCATCCTGCTCGACGACAGCGACCGGTATGCGGGCATCATCTCGCTTCCCGATATTTATGCGGATGAAGCGGAAGCCACCCGGCCACGCACGAGCCTGGTGGAATTTCTCAGCCACCAGAACGATTTCCTGCTGCCACAGATGAATGCGCGCCAAGCCGCCGCCATCTTCGACCAGAGCCATGCGGAGGCGCTGGCGGTGGTCAACAACCTGATCGAACGCAAGGTGATCGGCCAGTTGAGCGAAGCCCACACGCTGCGTCGTTACAGCGAGGAACTGGACCGCCAGCGGCGCGAGGCGGTCGGCGAGGTCACCTGAAAACCGACGCCCGGGCGGAAGGCACCGGCTCTCTCAACAAGCCCAAACCCAAACGAAAAACGGCACCGGATTGCTCCGATGCCGTCGAAATAGCATTCACCCGATCGATCAGGCGGCAGCGGAAGCAGCCGTCGGGACTTCGGCGATCGTTGCCAGAACGCGCGAAGCGATCGCGTAGGGGTCGCCCTGGGAGTTCGGACGGCGGTCTTCGAGGTAACCGCGATAGCCGTTGTTGACGAAGGAGTGCGGAACGCGGATCGAGGCACCACGGTCGGCAACGCCGTAGGAGAACTTGTTCCACGGAGCGGTTTCGTGCTTGCCGGTCAGGCGCAGGTGGTTGTCCGGACCGTAAACGTCGATGTGCTCCTTCCAGTTCTTCGCAAACGCGGCCATGAGCGCTTCGAAATATTCCTTGCCACCCACTTCACGCATGTAGGTGGTGGAGAAGTTGCAGTGCATGCCCGAGCCGTTCCAGTCGGTATCGCCGAGCGGCTTGCAGTGGAATTCGACGTCGATGCCGTACTTTTCGCAGAGGCGGAGCAGCAGGTAACGGGCCATCCAGATCTGGTCGGCGGCCTTCTTGGAGCCCTTGCCGAACACCTGGAATTCCCACTGACCCTTGGCCACTTCGGCATTGATGCCTTCGTGGTTGATGCCGGCGGCGAGGCAGAGGTCGAGGTGCTCTTCAACGATTTCGCGGGCAACCGAACCGACGTTCTTGTAGCCAACGCCCGTGTAATACGGACCCTGCGGAGCCGGGTAGCCCTGCTCCGGGAAGCCGAGCGGACGGCCGTTTTCGTAGAAGAAGTATTCCTGTTCGAAACCGAACCATGCGCCTTCGTCGTCGAGGATCGTCGCGCGGCTGTTCGATGCATGCGGCGTGACGCCATCCGGCATCATGACTTCGCACATGACCAGCGCACCATTGGTGCGGGCCGGATCCGGATAGATGGCAACCGGCTTCAGAACGCAGTCCGAGCTATGACCTTCGGCCTGCATCGTGGACGAACCATCGAAGCCCCACAGCGGCAGCTGTTCCAGCGTCGGGAACGCGTCGAATTCCTTGATCTGGGTCTTCCCGCGAAGGTTCGGCACCGGCTTGTAGCCGTCGAGCCAGATATACTCGAGCTTGTACTTTGTCATAGGTCTCTCTCGTTTCTACGCTGCGAGGTGTGAGCAGATCCCGACCCGCGGCACCAATCATGACGCCGCCTCCGGGACTGCGATACGAAATGCATTTTGCGTGCCAGTTTGCCAGCGGCGCCAGCGAGCGCCTGAAGTTCGCCGGAGCGGACCCGGCCGGACCGGTAGATTTCCGGTCGGCAGCACAGGGTCGGCGGGAACAGGTCGCGCCCCGCAACCGTTGTACGAAGATGACGTCAAACGCACCGGCGAAGACATCCGCCCCCCTCATGATGACAGTTGCATGAAGACCAGAAAATGTGCATAATGCACACAAAGAAAGCAGCAATGTCGCTGCAATTTAATGCATCATGCACAAAAAATGATCAAATAATCTCCTGGAATGGAAGAATGAACGAAGGATAAGGCCATGAACGCAGCACCCGAAAGACAGACTGCCACCATCATCCAGTTCCCCGTCGGCGGCCTTCGCGGCCGGCGCCTGCGGAGCGATCGGACGGAGGTGAAAGTCGAGGCGGAGACGGCGCGTTACAGCGATCTTGCTTTCGGGGGCGGCTGGTATCACGACAACGCGATCCAGGCAGGCCCCGATTCGACGAGCAAGCTCAGCTGAGCCGTCTGCATATAAAATGAGCAGAATGGGTGAATTGTTAGGCGAAAGCCTGCTTGGTGTGCACCACCACGCAGGCTTTTTGTTTATGCTTGATGACAGCCACCCCGAAACGCCTGCGATTGCGGCATTCGAAACATAAACGGGCAGAAGAAAGACAAGCCCCAGAGACGCCAAGATGCGCCCCTCGCCCGGCCAAGACCCGCCGCCGGACACCGCTCGTAGAGCCTTGATTTCTATTAGAAACAACTTTCAGACAAGCTTTCGACCTGGCAGGGCAGAGGCAAAACAACCTTGCTTTATTGTCCTGCATTGCACAAACTCAACTCCTTCGTTTCAGTGCGGGCCCGCTTCAACGGTCCGGCAAGGAGTTCCATGTCGATCAAGGCCAGTATCTATCACCTGACGCATTACAAATATGACAAACCGGTTCGCCTTGGACCCCAGATCATACGGCTGAAACCGGCCGCGCATTCCCGCACCAGAGTTCTCAGCCATTCGCTGAAGGTCACCCCCGCCAATCACTTCGTGAACCTGCAGCAGGATCCTTACGGAAACTACCTCGCACGTTTCGTCTTTCCGGACCCGGTGACGGAGTTCAAGATCGAGGTCGACCTGGTCGCCGACATGTCGGTCTACAATCCCTTCGACTTCTTCGTCGAAGAGGAGGCGATGAAATGGCCCTTCGCCTATCCGGACACGCTGGTCGAGGATCTGTCGATCTACCGCAAGCCGGAACCCACCGGCCCGCTGCTTGAGGCCTTCCTGAAAACCATCGACCGCAGCAGCGAACAGCCGACGGTCGATATGGTCGTTGGTCTGAATGCCCGCCTGCAGCAGGAAATCGGTTATGTGATCCGCCTGGAGCCCGGCGTGCAGACGCCGGAGGAAACGCTGGAACGTGCCAAGGGCTCCTGCCGCGACACGAGCTGGCTTCTGGTGCAGGTGCTGCGGCACTTAGGCTTCGCCGCCCGCTTTGTCTCCGGCTACCTGATCCAGCTCACCCCGGATCTGAAGGCGCTTGACGGTCCTTCCGGCACGGAGGTGGATTTCACCGACCTGCATGCCTGGGCGGAAGTCTATCTCCCCGGCGCCGGGTGGATCGGGCTTGACCCGACCTCCGGCCTGCTGACCGGCGAAAGCCACATCCCGCTCGCCGCAACTCCGCATTACAAGAATGCCGCGCCGATTTCCGGCGGTTATTACGGCGAGGCCGAGACCGAATTCGATTTCGCCATGAAGGTGATGCGTGTTGCCGAACATCCGCGCATCACCAAGCCGTTTTCCGACGAAAGCTGGGAGGCGCTGAATGCGCTTGGCGAACGGGTGGATGATCTCCTCAAGGCGCAGGATGTACGCCTCACTATGGGGGGCGAACCGACCTTCGTCTCGATCGACGACTTCCAGTCCGACGAATGGAATACGGCTGCCGTCGGCCCGACGAAACGGGACCGCGCCGATGTGCTGATCCGCAAGCTGCGCCAGCGCTTTGCACCGGGCGGTTTCCTGCATTACGGTCAGGGCAAGTGGTATCCGGGCGAAAGCCTGCCGCGCTGGACCTTCTCGCTCTACTGGCGCAAGGACGGAAAGCCGATCTGGAGCGATCCGGATCTGATTGCCGTCGAGAGCCGCAATCACGAGGTCGATCATACCGATGCAGCCCGCCTGCTGCAGGCGATCGCCATCGAGCTGGATCTCACGCCGGAAAACGTGACACCCGCCTATGAAGATCCGGCCGAATGGATCGTCAAGGAAGCCAATCTGCCGGAAAACGTCGATCCGTCGAATTCCAAGCTGAAGGACCCGGAGGAGCGCAACCGCATCGCCAAGGTCTTTTCGCAGGGACTGACGACACCGGCGGGTTACGTGTTGCCCGTACAGGCCTGGCAGACGCGCGCCTCCGGCCGCACCTGGGTCAGCGAAAAATGGCGCACCCGCCGCGGCCGGCTTTACCTCATCCCCGGCGACAGCCCGGTCGGCTTCCGCCTGCCGCTGAACTCACTGCCCTATATCACGCCCTCCTGGTATCCCTATATCAACCCGGTCGACCCGACCGTCGAGCGCCCGCCGCTGCCGGATTTTTCGACGGAAAAGGGCCGCGTGATGCCGGAGCATTCGCTGCGCCGGGACATTGCCCAGCAGACCCAGATGGGCCAGTCCTACGAGGAGATCGGCGGGCGCGTGAGGACCGCAATCTCGGTCGAGGTGCGCGATGGCAGGCTCTGCGTCTTCATGCCGCCGACCGCAGCGCTCGAGGAATATCTCGACCTCATCGCATCGGCGGAACGTGCCGCCAAAGCGTTGAACCTGCCGGTGCATATCGAGGGTTACACGCCACCGCATGACGAGCGGCTGAACGTCATCCGTGTCGCGCCCGATCCGGGCGTCATCGAGGTCAACATTCATCCGGCCTCCAATTGGCAGGAATGCGTCGAGATCACGACGGCGATCTACGAGGAAGCACGCCTGAGCCGTCTCGGTGCCGACAAGTTCATGATCGACGGGCGCCACACCGGCACCGGCGGCGGCAACCATGTGGTCGTCGGCGGGGCCAACCCGAACGACAGCCCCTTCCTGCGCCGCCCGGACGTGCTGAAAAGCATCGTGCTGCACTGGCAGCGCCATCCCTCGCTCTCCTATCTCTTTTCGGGCCTTTTCATCGGTCCGACGAGCCAGGCGCCGCGCATCGACGAGGCCCGCCACGACAGCCTCTACGAGCTGGAGATCGCGCTTGCCCAGGTGCCGGCACCGGGCCAGGGTCTGCCGCCGCTTCCCTGGCTGGTTGACCGCCTGTTCCGCAACCTCCTGACGGACGTGACCGGCAATACGCACCGGTCCGAGATCTGCATCGACAAGCTGTTTTCGCCCGACGGGCCGACGGGCCGCCTTGGCCTGATCGAGTTCCGCGGTTTCGAAATGCCGCCGAATGCCCGCATGTCGCTCGCCCAGCAGCTTCTTGTCCGCGCCCTCATCGCGCGTTTCTGGAAGAACCCGGTCCAGGGCTCCTTCGTGCGCTGGGGAACGGCACTCGCCGACCGTTTCATGCTGCCGCATTTCGTCTGGGCGGATTTTATGGATGTGCTTTCGGACCTGCGCCAGAACGGCTTTGACTTCCGACCGGAATGGTTCGCGGCCCAGCTGGAATTCCGGTTCCCCTTCTTCGGCGAAGTGGAATACGAAGGCGCCCGGCTGGAACTGCGTCAGGCGCTGGAGCCGTGGCATGTCATGGGCGAACAGGGCGCGATCGGCGGCACGGTCCGTTACGTCGATTCCTCCGTCGAGCGTCTGCAGGTCAAGCTGGAGACCAGCAATCCGGAACGCTATCGCGTCGCCTGCAATGGCCGCGCCGTGCCGCTGACGAAGACCGGCGAACAGGGCGTGGCGGTGGCCGGCGTGCGCTTCAAGGCCTGGCAGCCGGCCTCCGGCCTGCATCCGGTGCTGCCGGTTAATTCGCCGCTCACCTTTGACATCTATGATTGCTGGTCCGAGCGTTCGATTGGCGGTTGCGTCTATCACGTTGCACATCCCGGTGGGCGCAACTACGAGACTTTCCCCGTCAATGGCAATGAGGCGGAGGCACGAAGGCTTGCGCGTTTCGAACCTTGGGGGCATACGGCTGGCCGGTATGTTTTGATGTCGGAGCAGGTGTCGCCGGAATTTCCGCTGACACTCGACTTGCGCCGGCCGATAGGAGTCTGACGTGGCAATTGATCCGGCAAGCGAGATCGCCGAGCATAATGAGGAGATCGGTGACGATCCCATCCTCGGCTATCGCGCCTTGCCGGGCGTTTCCGACGAAATGCTGGACCGGGACGGGCAGATCCGCCCGGTCTGGCAGACCCTCATAGATGCGCTGGGCCGCATGTCGGAGGGCGAACTGCACGAACGTTTTGCCCGCGCCGATCGTTACCTGCGTGATGCTGGCGTCTTTTATCGCTCCTACGGCGCCCAGGGCAATGCCGAGCGCAGCTGGCCGATCTCGCATGTGCCTGTGCTGATCGACGGCAAGGAATGGGAAAAGGTCTCCGCCGGTCTCGTCCAGCGCGCGGAACTTCTCGAAAAGATCGTCGCCGATATCTACAGCGACAATACGCTCGTGAAAGAAGGCATCCTGCCGCCGGCCCTGGTTGCCTCCAATCCGGAATTCCTGCGACCGCTGGTCGGGGTGAAACCCGCCCGTGGCCATTACCTGCATTTCTGTTCGTTCGAGATCGGCCGTGGGCCGGATGGCAACTGGTGGGTTCTGACGGATCGCACGCAAGCCCCCTCCGGCGCGGGTTTCGCGCTGGAAAACCGTGTCGCCACCACCCGCGCCTTCTCCGATATCTATGGCGAAACGCATGTGCATCGGCTGGCCTCCTTCTTCGGCGCCTTCCGCGATGCGCTGCAGGCCCACAAGCGTTATCCGGACGACCGGATCGCGGTTCTGACGCCGGGTCCCGCCAACGAGACCTATTTCGAACACGCCTATATTGCCCGTTACCTCGGCTTCATGCTGCTGGAAGGCGAGGATCTGACGGTGGTCAACGACCGGGTGATGGTGCGCACCGTCGCTGGCTTGAAGCCGATCGGCGTTCTCTGGCGCCGCCTCGATGCCTCTTACGCCGATCCGCTTGAGTTGAACCAGAACTCGCATATCGGCACTGCCGGCATGGTGCAGGCGCTGCGCGCCGGTTCGGTCACCATCGTTAATGCGCTGGGCTCCGGCATTCTGGAAACCCGCGCACTGCTTGCCTTTACACCGACCATCTGTCGTCGCCTGCTGGGCGAAGAGCTTATTCTGCCCTCGATCGCTACCTGGTGGTGCGGTCAGAAAGCGGAACGCCAGCATGTGGCGGAAAACATCAAGAAGATGGTGATCGGCCCGGCCTATTCCCGTGCCCCCTTCTTTGACGACAACGGCCAGTCGGTGCTCGGCGAAAAGCGCGGCGGCACCAAGGCGGAGATCGAGGCCTGGCTGGCGGCGGAAGCCAACCAGCTGGTAGGCCAGGAAGTGGTGACGCTGTCGACCACGCCGGCCTTCGTCGACGGCAAGCTGACGCCGCGGCCGATGTCGCTGCGCGTCTTTGCGGCGCGCACGGAAAAGGGCTGGCAGATCATGCCGGGTGGCTTTGCCCGCATCGGTTCCGGCGACGATGTGGCGGCAATTGCCATGCAGGCCGGCGGCAGTGCGGCGGATGTGTGGATCGTTTCCGACAAGCCCGTCGAACGCCAGACGCTTCTGCCACCGGAAGAAATCTTCTCGCGCAACATGCCGGGCAGCCTGCCGAGCCGCGCCGCCGACAACCTGTTCTGGCTTGGCCGTTATATCGAGCGGGCGGAAGGCGCGCTACGCATCCTGCGCTCCTGGCACATGCGTTTTGCCGAAAGCGCCGATCCGGAACAGCCGCTGCTCGCCGATGTGACGCGCTATATGAAGAGCATCGACATGGACATGGCGAAAGCCGTGCCCGCACCCCTGATCCGCAACATCGACAGCGCCATCTATTCCGCCAGCAATATCCGCGACCGCTTCTCGCCGGATGGCTGGCTGGCGCTGAACGATCTGGCCAAGACCGCCAAGCGTTTTCACGAGGCCGTGCAGCACGGCGACGATGCGGCGCATGCCATGACCGTGCTCTTGCGCAAGCTCGCGGGCTTTGCCGGTCTGGTGCATGAAAACATGTACCGCTTCACAGGCTGGCGTTTCCTCTCCATCGGTCGTTATCTGGAACGCGGCCTGCACATGACCCGCCTGCTCGGCCATATGTCCGGCCCCGATGCGCCGGACGGCTCGCTCGACATGCTGCTGGAGATCGGCGACAGCGTGATGACCCATCGCCGCCGCTACAACGTCAACACGGCCCGCCTGACGGTAACCGATCTTCTGGCGCTCGACCCGCTGAACCCGCGCTCGATCCTCTTCCAGTTGAACGAGATCCGCACCGAGGTGGAACAGCTTCCTCACCCGCATGGCACGGGCCAGATGTCGGCCCTCGAGCGGGAATCGATGCGCCTGCATTCGGGGCTCGCGGTGATGACGCCGGAGACGATGACGACCGAGATCTACCAGAAGCTGGAGGCCGAGATGGAAAAGCTGTCCGACCTCATTGGCCAGACCTATTTTGGATAAGAGAGCCCCATGCTTTACGATCTCTCGCTGCACATGGGCTACATCTACGACGTGCCGGCTTCGGGAGCCCGGCATATCCTGCGGGTCATGCCGCTGTCGATCGCCCATCGCCAGCGCCTGATCGCGGGTTCGATCACCATCTCGCCGACCGCGGACGAACGCGGCGGCTTCACGGATTTTTTCGGCCAACCGGCAACCTCCATCGCCTTCCGCTCTCCGCATGAAAGACTCGATATCCGCATGCAGGCGCGGGTTCAGGTGGAGGCATTGCCGCTGACCGCCGACCTTTCGCCGGAACTGCCCAAACTCCAGGCCGAACTGTCGGATCTGCGCTCCGTTGATCCGGATTCCCCGCATCACCTGATCGGCACCAGCCCGCGCCTTCCCGCAGACAAGCAGATCGCCGCCTATGCCCGCGACCTTGTCAAACCCGGTCAGACGGTGCGCGAGATTGCGGCAGCGCTCTGCCAGCGCATCCACAAGGACTTCAAATACGACGCGGAAGCAACGACCGTCGACACCACGCCGCAGGAGGCCTTCAAGCTGAAGCGCGGCGTCTGCCAGGATTTCTCCCACGTGATGATCGTCGGCCTGCGCAGCCTCGGCATTCCGGCAGGTTATGTCAGCGGTTTTCTGCGCACCATCCCGCCGCCGGGCAAGGAGCGCCTGGAAGGGGCGGACGCCATGCATGCCTGGGTCAGGATCTGGTGCGGCAAGGCCGCCGGTTACATCGAGCTTGATCCGACCAACAACATTCCCGCAGGATCCGATCATATCGTCGTCGGTTATGGCCGGGATTATTCCGACATCGCGCCCGTGATCGGCGTATTGAAGAGTTACGGCAGTCATCAGACGGTGCAGGCCGTGGACGTTGTTCCCCTCAAGCAATAGTTAACCAGGACATAAATCGCGCCGCTTTCGGTCGCTTGGCTAAAATTGTAGCATTTACATTAGCGTTTCCTCCATCGCCCACCGGTATTCGTACATTCAGTTCTTATGAACAGAAACGGATGGCGATGATGACCAGCTTTTCACTCCTGCGCCTTATGAAGGACCGCCGCGGCAACTTCGGCATGATGACCGCTCTGCTTTTGCCGTTGTCGATCGGCGTGGGTGGTATGGCAATCGATCTGACCAACGTGATGCAGCAGAAGGCCGATCTGCAAGCCATGGCCGATGCGGCAACCCTGGCCGCCGCCGCCAAGCTCTCGACCACCGATGCGATGACGGAGGAGGAAGCCGAGGCCTTGGCGACGGAATATATGGTCGGCCAGAAGCTCCAGGAACTGGAACAACAGGGCCTGACCGAGGAGCAGCTTGCCGCCGCCAAGGCCGAATTGCTGGGATCGACATCCGCCGAGGCGACGATCACCTCAACGGGTGGCTCCAGCAAGGCCTTCGAAGTCACGATGAACACCACCTACGCCATCGAGCTCAATCCGCTGACACAGATGCTGGGTTTCAAGACGGTACCCATCAGCATTTCCAGCACCGCCAACAGCGCCCGCGAGGGAAATGCACTGTCGATGTATCTGGTGCTCGACCGGTCCGGTTCGATGGCCTGGGATACGACGACAGTGGACCCGGTGACGCCCACAAAGACGGTCACCGGGTGGCACAAGTGTGGTTGGTACGACTGCTGGGGTACGTATGAGACGACCAACTACGTGACCAAGATTGCGGCTCTGAAGACCGCCGCCTCCGTCATGTTCACCGAACTGCTGAAGGCGTCCGCCCCCGATGTGACGAGCGTCAGCCTGCAGCAGGAGGAAGCCAAGAAGCTCATCCGCGTTGGTGCCGTGTCGTACACACACGAAACCCAAAAGGAACAGAAGCCGGCTTGGGGCACGACCAAGGCGGCCGAATATGTGGAAGCGCTGCCATCGGTACCGACCGGCGGCACCGATGCAACCGGTGCACTGGACGTCGCGCTGACCGCCTTCAAGAGTTCCAACGACACCGAAGCGACGCAGCACAAGGCGAAGGGCAATGACAATTTCGGCCGCTTCATCGTGCTGATGACGGACGGTGAGATGACCGGCTACAGCTCAAGTTGGAACCAGACGATCGACAACAAGGTCCGCGCCCAGTGCCAGACCGCAAAGGATGACGACATTACCGTCTTCACGGTCGCCTTCATGGCACCCGACCGCGGTAAGTCGCTTCTGAAGGCCTGCGCAAGCGGCGACGAAAATTACTACGAGTCGGACAACATGACCGATTTGGTCAAAGCCTTCGGGGATATTGGCCGCAAGGCAGCAAAAACCGCGGTCCGCCTGACCAATTGAACCTGCAAATACGCGATCCTTGAAGCGCCCGCACCGGAACAAGTGCGGGCGCTTCGTGTTTTTTTACAAATACTTGTCACATGTTCGATCACGATTTTTGCAAAGCAGCGAAGAACATCGCACCTGGAAGATTGCATGTGTCCCGCAACGGTGCATAAACTGTCGGCAGACACTGTAACGGATAATTTGAACCTAGCTCGATCTCGTTCAGAACAGAAAAGTTGGCGACCTGATGAACAACTCCCTCTCCCCGGTAGACATCCCCCAGCCCGCTCCCCGCAGTTCCAATCCGAAGATCCTGGCGGAAGAGATTATCGAGCGCCTGACCTATCGCATCGGCAAGGATGCCAAGGTCGCCAAGCCGCACGACTGGCTGACGGCCTCCATTCTGGTGGTCCGCGACCGCATCATCGACAAGTGGATGGAATCCACCCGCAAGGTGTACCGGACCGGCGACAAGCGCGTTTATTATCTTTCGCTGGAGTTCCTCATCGGTCGCCTGATGCGCGATGCGGTCACCAATCTCGGCCTGATGTCGGAAATGCGCGATGCCCTGAAATCGCTCGGCGTCGATATCGACGTGATCGCCGGGCTTGAACCGGATGCGGCCCTTGGCAATGGCGGTCTCGGTCGTCTGGCTGCCTGTTTCATGGAAAGCATGGCGACGGTCGACATCCCCGCCTATGGTTATGGCATCCGTTACGTGCACGGTCTCTTCCGCCAGCAGATGGCAGACGGCTGGCAAGTGGAGCTGCCGGAAACCTGGCTTGCCCACGGCAATCCGTGGGAATTCGAGCGCCGCGAAAGCTCCTACGAAATCGGCTACGGCGGTTCGGTGGAAAGCGTCGGCGGTTATGACGAGGCACCGCGTTACGTGTGGAAGCCGGCCGAGCGCGTCATCGCCATGGCCTACGACACGCCGATCGTCGGCTGGCGCGGCAAACGCGTCAACACGTTGCGCCTCTGGTCGGCCCAGCCGATCGACCCGATCCTGCTTGATGCCTTCAACGCCGGTGACCATATCGGCGCGCTGCGCGAGAGCAACAAGGCGGAAGCGCTGACCCGCGTTCTTTATCCGGCAGATGCCAATCCGGCCGGCCAGGAACTGCGCCTGCGCCAGGAGTATTTCTTCTCGTCCGCCTCGCTGCAGGACATCCTGCGCCGCCATCTGCAGCAGTATCCGGACTTCACCAACCTGCACGACAAGGTGTCGATCCAGCTCAACGACACGCACCCGGCGGTCTCGATTGCCGAACTCATGCGCCTGCTGACCGACGTGCACGGCATGGACTTCGACGAGGCCTGGGAGATCACCCGCCAGACCTTCTCCTATACCAACCACACGCTTCTGCCGGAGGCGCTGGAAAGCTGGCCGGTGCCGCTGTTCGAGCGCCTTCTGCCGCGCCATATGCAGATCGTCTATGCGGTCAACACGAAGATCCTGCTGGACGCCCGCAAGGAAAAGAAGTTCGGCGACGCGCAGATCCGCGCGATTTCGCTGATCGACGAGAACGGCGACCGCCGCGTGCGGATGGGCAACCTGGCCTTCGTCGGCTCCCATTCCATCAACGGCGTTTCGGCCCTGCACACGGACCTGATGAAGGAGACGGTGTTTGCCGATCTCCATGCGCTTTATCCGACCCGCATCAACAACAAGACGAACGGGATCACGCCGCGCCGCTGGCTGATGCAGTGCAATCCCGGCCTCACCAACCTGCTGCGCGAGGCGATCGGCGATGCCTTCGAGGATGACACCGAAAAGCTGACGGCGCTCGATGCCTTCGCAACGGACGCCTCCTTCCAGGAAAAGTTTGCCGCGGTGAAACGCGCCAACAAGGTACAGCTCGCCAATCTCGTCGGTAGCCGCATGGGCATCCGGCTCGACCCGTCGGCCATGTTCGACATCCAGATCAAGCGCATCCACGAATACAAACGCCAGCTTCTCAACATCATCGAAGCGGTCGCGCTTTATGATCAGATCCGTTCGCACCCGGAACTCGACTGGGTGCCGCGCGTGAAATTCTTCGCCGGCAAGGCGGCGCCGAGTTATCACAACGCCAAGCTGATCATCAAACTGGCCAATGACGTTGCGCGCGTGATCAACAACGATCCGGCGGTCCGCGGCCTGCTGAAGGTCGTCTTCGTGCCGAACTACAATGTCTCGCTCGCCGAGATCATGGTGCCCGCCGCCGATCTTTCCGAGCAGATTTCGACCGCCGGCATGGAAGCCTCCGGCACCGGCAACATGAAGTTTGCGCTGAACGGCGCGCTGACGATCGGCACGCTCGATGGCGCAAACGTCGAGATGCGGGATCATGTGGGCGCAGAAAACATCGTGATCTTCGGCATGACGGCGGAGGAAGTGGCCCGCACGCGGGCCGATGGCCACAATCCGCGCGCCCTCATCGAAGGTTCGCGCGAGCTTTCGCAGGCGCTGTCGGCGATCGCCTCCGGCGTGTTCTCGCCCGACGACCGCTCGCGCTTCTCCGGCCTGATCGACGGGCTCTACAATCACGACTGGTTCATGGTGGCGGCCGATTTCGATGCCTATGCCAAGGCTCAGCGCGATGTCGACCAGATCTGGAGCGAACCCGCCCAGTGGTTCGAAAAGACAATCCGCAACACCGCACGTATGGGATGGTTCTCTTCCGACCGCACCATCCGTCAATATGCGACGGAGATCTGGAGAGCCTGATGAACCATACGCCCAAAACCCTCGGCAAGGACGGACAGAAGAGTAGCGGTGAACTTCCACTTTCCGAGATTGAGGCGATAACCCGCGGTTCTCATGGCAACCCCTTCGCCGTCCTCGGCCCGCACAAGATCGGCGGCGGCGTTATTGCCCGCTGCTTTATTCCCGGCGCCGAGGCGGTTACCGCATTGTCCCTCGACGGGCAGGAGGTGGGCGAACTCGCCCGCCGCCATGACGAAGGTTTTTTCGAAGGTATCGTTTCGATGCCGCAACCGCGCCCGTTGCGCTATCGTGCCCGGCGCGGTGACGTGGAATGGGCTCTCACCGACCCTTACAGCTTCGGTCCGGTGCTCGGGCCGATGGACGATTATCTGCTCCGCGAGGGGTCCCACCTGCGCCTCTTTGACAAGATGGGCGCCCATCCGCTGAAGCATGAAGGAGCCGAGGGTTTCCATTTCGCCGTCTGGGCACCGAATGCCTCGCGCGTGTCCGTCGTCGGCGACTTCAACAACTGGGATGGCCGCCGTCACGTGATGCGGCTGCGTGTCGACACCGGCATCTGGGAGATCTTTGCCCCCGATGTCCGCCCCGGCGCCACCTACAAGTTCGAGATCGTCGACAAGACCGGCCACATCCTGCCGCTGAAGGCGGACCCCTACGCCCGCCGGGCCGAGCTTCGCCCGCAGACGGCCTCCATCGCGGCACCGGAACTGGACCAGAAATGGGACGACACGGCCCACCGCGAGTTCTGGGCCAAGGCCGACCACCGTCGCCAGCCGATCTCCATCTATGAGGTGCATGCCGGGTCCTGGCGCCGTCGCACCGACGGCACCTTCATGAGCTGGGACGAACTTGCCTCCGAACTGATCCCCTACGTGGTCGATATGGGTTTTACCCATATCGAATTCCTGCCGATCACCGAACATCCCTATGATCCGTCCTGGGGTTACCAGACGACCGGGCTTTATGCGCCGACCGCCCGTTTCGGCGAGCCGGAAGGTTTTGCCCGCTTCGTCAACGGCTGCCACAAGGTCGGCGTCGGCGTGATCCTCGACTGGGTGCCGGCGCATTTCCCGACCGATGCCCATGGGCTTCGGGAATTCGATGGCACCGCCCTTTACGAGCATGCCGATCCGCGCCAGGGCTACCACCCGGACTGGAACACGGCGATCTACAATTTCGGGCGCATTGAGGTCCTGTCCTACTTGATCAACAACGCGCTCTACTGGTCTGAGAAATTCCACCTCGACGGTCTGCGCGTCGATGCCGTCGCCTCCATGCTCTACCTCGATTATTCGCGCAAGGAAGGCCAGTGGATCCCCAACGAATATGGCGGGCGTGAAAACCTGGAGGCCGTGCGTTTCCTGCAGAAGCTGAACGCCATCAATTACGGTACGCATCCCGGCGTCATGACGATCGCGGAGGAAAGCACCTCCTGGCCGAAGGTCTCGCATCCGGTGCATGAAGGCGGCCTCGGTTTCGGCTTCAAGTGGAACATGGGTTTCATGCACGACACGCTGAGCTATCTGAAGCGCGAGCCGGTGCACCGCAAATTCCACCACAACGAGCTGACCTTCGGCCTGCTCTATGCCTTTTCGGAAAACTTCGTCCTGCCGCTCAGCCATGACGAGGTGGTGCACGGAAAAGGCTCGCTGATCGCCAAGATGGCGGGCGATGACTGGCAGAAATTTGCCAATCTGCGCGCCTATTATGCCTTCATGTGGGGGTATCCCGGCAAGAAGCTCTTGTTCATGGGCCAGGAATTTGCCCAATGGAGCGAGTGGAGCGAGGAACGGTCACTCGACTGGAACCTGCTGCATTACCACCCGCACGAAGGCATCCGCCGACTGGTGCGCGATCTCAACTTCACCTACCGCTCCAAACCTGCCCTGCATGCACGCGATTGCGAGCCGGAGGGTTTCGAGTGGCTGCTGGCGGACGACGCGGAGGCCTCCGTCTATGCCTGGCTGCGCAAGGCGCCGGGTGAAAAGCCGGTGGCGGTCATTACCAATTTCACGCCTGTCTATCGGGAGAGCTACCGGGTGCCGCTGCCGTTTGCCGGGCGCTGGCGGGAAATTCTCAATACCGATGCCGAAATCTATGGCGGCAGCGGCAAGGGCAATGGCGGCAGGGTGCAGGCGGTTTCCGCCGGGGGGAGCATCCATGCCGAAGTGACGCTGCCGCCGCTTGCCACCATCATGCTTCAACCGGAAAATTGATTGCGTAAAGGGAGGGACCATTCATGACAACAATAAAGAGAAGCCAACCGCTCGCCCGTGATGCCATGGCCTATGTTCTGGCCGGAGGCCGCGGCAGCCGCCTGAAAGAACTGACCGACCGCCGCGCCAAGCCGGCCGTCTATTTCGGCGGCAAGGCCCGCATCATCGATTTCGCCCTCTCCAATGCCCTGAACTCCGGTATTCGCCGTTTCGGGGTGGCGACCCAATACAAGGCCCATTCGCTGATCCGCCACCTGCAGCGCGGCTGGAACTTCCTGAGGCCGGAGCGTAACGAAAGCTTCGACATCCTGCCCGCCTCCCAGCGCGTCTCGGAAACGCAATGGTATGAAGGCACGGCCGATGCCGTCTACCAGAACATCGACATCATCGAGGCCTACAATCCGGAATACATGGTCATCCTTGCCGGCGACCACATCTACAAGATGGACTACGAGCTGATGCTGCAGCAGCATGTGGATTCCGGCGCGGACGTCACCGTCGGCTGCCTGGAAGTGCCGCGCATGGATGCGACCGGCTTCGGTGTGATGCATGTGAACGAAAAGGACGAGATCATCAATTTCGTCGAAAAGCCCGCCGACCCGCCGGGCATTCCCGGCAGACCGGATTTCGCGCTCGCCTCCATGGGCATCTACGTCTTCCACACGAAGTTCCTGATGGAATGCCTGCGCAAGGATGCCGCCGACCCCAATTCCAGCCGCGATTTCGGCAAGGACATCATTCCGTGGATCGTCGCGAACGGCAAAGCGGTCGCACATCGCTTCACCCAGTCTTGCGTGCGCTCCGATTTCGAGAAGGAAGCCTATTGGCGCGACGTCGGCACGATCGATGCTTACTGGCAGGCCAATATCGACCTGACCGCGATCGTTCCCGAACTCGACATCTACGACAAGTCCTGGCCGATCTGGACCTATGCGGAAATCACCCCGCCGGCGAAGTTCGTGCATGACGACGAAGACCGCCGCGGTTCGGCCGTCTCTTCCGTGGTCTCCGGCGATTGCATCATCTCCGGCTCCTCGCTTTACAACAGCCTGCTGTTTACCGGTGTGAGGGCCAATTCCTATTCCCGTCTTGAAGGTGCCGTCATCCTGCCGAATGTCCGCATCGGCCGGCGTGCGCAGCTTCGCAATGTCGTCATCGATGCCGGTGTAACCATCCCGGAGGGCCTGATCGTGGGCGAAGATCCGGAACTGGACGCCAAGCGCTTCCGGCGCAGTGACAGCGGCATCTGCCTGATCACCCAGCCGATGATCGACAAACTCGATCTCTAACCAAGCGCCCGCCGAGGGGATGAAGGGAAACGCATGAAGGTTCTTTCGGTCGCGTCCGAAATCTACCCACTGATCAAGACCGGGGGGCTTGCCGATGTGGCAGGCGCCCTGCCGCTCGCGCTCGCCACACGCGGCGTGGAGACCCGAAGCCTCATCCCCGGTTATCCCGCCGTTATGGCGGCGCTTGACGACGTGTCGATCGTGATGCGTTTCGAGGACCTGCTCGGCGTGCGGGGCGATATCCTTCAAGCCAGGGTGGCGGGCCTCGACCTTCTCGTTCTCGATGCGCCGACGCTCTTCGACCGCCCGGGCGGTCCTTATGTCGACCAGCAGGGCAAGGACCATCCGGACAACTGGCACCGTTTTGCCGCCCTCTCGCTCGCCGGTGCCGAGATTGCCGGCGGCGGGCTTGCCGGCTGGCAGCCGGATCTCGTGCATGTGCATGACTGGCAGACGGGTCTCGTGCCGGCCTATATGCGTTATGCCGAGACGCCGGCTTTGCCGAGCGTCATGACCATCCACAACATCGCCTTCCAGGGCAATTTCCCGGCCGCCATCTTCCCCGAACTTCGCCTGCCCGCGCATGCCTTCGACATAGAAGGCGTCGAATATTACGGCCAGGTGGGTTACCTGAAGGCCGGCATCCAGACCGCCTGGGCCGTCAGCACGGTCAGCCCCTCTTACGCGGAGGAAATCCTGACACCGGAATTCGGCATGGGCCTGGAAGGCCTGCTGAACCGCCGGGCACCGGACCTGCACGGCATCGTCAACGGCATCGACGTCGATGTCTGGAATCCGCAGACCGACTCCTCCATCGCCCGCACCTATGGCGCCGGCGACACGAAGGCTCGGTTGGAAAACAAACGTGCGGTGGAAGCCCATTTCGGTTTGATTGAAGACGACGGTCCGCTGTTCTGCGTCATCTCGCGCCTGACCTGGCAAAAAGGCATGGACCTGGTGGCCGAGGCCGTCGACGAGATCGTCGCCCTCGGCGGCAAGCTGGCGGTACTGGGTTCGGGCGATGCCGCACTCGTTGGCGCGCTGCAGGCGGCCGCGGCCCGCCATCCGGGACGTGTCGCGATCACCGTCAGCTACAACGAACCGCTGTCGCATCTGATGCAGGCGGGCTGCGACGCCATCCTGATCCCGTCGCGTTTCGAGCCCTGCGGGCTGACCCAGCTTTATGGCCTGCGGTATGGTTGCGTGCCGGTCGTATCGCGCACCGGCGGGCTGAACGACACGGTGATCGACGCCAATCCGGCCGCGCTGGCGGCCAAGGTCGCGACCGGCGTTTCCTTCGGGCCCGTCACCCTCGACAGCCTGAAACGCGCCATCCGGCGCACCGTCCGCCTTTATGGCGACACAAAAACATGGGCCCAAATCCAGAAGCAGGGCATGAAGTCCGACGTCTCGTGGGACAAGAGTGCCGCGCTTTACGAAAAGCTCTATTCCAGCCTTCTACCGAAAGGTTCGCATTGATGATCAAGACCGTTTCCACCGCCCCTTATCAGGATCAGAAACCGGGCACCTCCGGCCTGCGCAAGAAGGTCCCGGTGTTCCAGCAGGAAAACTATGCGGAGAACTTCATCCAGTCGATTTTCGACAGCCTGGAAGGCTTTGGCGGCAAGGCTCTGGTGATTGGTGGCGACGGCCGGTATTACAACCGCGAGGTCATCCAGGTGGCGCTGAAAATGGCGGCAGCCAGCGGCTTCGGCAAGGTCATGGTCGGCAAGGGCGGCATTCTCTCGACGCCGGCTGCCTCGCATGTCATCCGCAAATACGGCGCCTTCGGCGGCATCGTGCTGTCTGCCAGCCACAATCCCGGCGGACCGACGGAAGATTTTGGCATCAAGTATAATATCGGCAATGGCGGCCCGGCCCCGGAAAAGATCACCGATGCCATCTATGCCCGCACCAAGGTGATCGACAGCTACAAGATCATCGACGCCGCCGATGTCGATCTCGATACGGTTGGCACGGTGGCACTCGGCGAGATGACCGTCGAGATCATCGATCCGGTCAAGGACTATGCCGACCTGATGGAAAGCCTGTTCGATTTCGACGCGATCCGCGACCTGATCGGCTCGGGCTTCCGAGTCGTCATCGACTCGATGAGCGCCGTCACCGGCCCCTATGCGGTGGAAATCCTGGAAAAGCGCCTCGGCGCACCGGCAGGCTCCGTGCGTAATGCCGAACCGCTGCCGGATTTCGGCCACCACCATCCGGACCCGAACCTGGTGCATGCCAAGGAACTTTATGACGACGTGATGAGCCCGGACGGCCCCGATTTCGGCGCCGCCTCCGACGGTGACGGTGACCGCAACATGGTCGTCGGCAAGGGCATGTTCGTCACCCCCTCCGACAGCCTGGCGGTGATTGCTGCCAACGCCACCTGCGCACCGGGCTACAAGGAAGGCATCGCCGGTATCGCCCGCTCCATGCCGACGAGTGCGGCCGCCGACCGCGTGGCCGAAAAGCTCGGCATCGGCATGTACGAGACGCCGACCGGCTGGAAGTTCTTCGGCAACCTGCTGGACGCCGGCAAGGCGACCGTCTGCGGCGAGGAAAGTTTTGGCACCGGTTCTAACCATGTGCGCGAAAAGGACGGCCTCTGGGCCGTGCTCTTCTGGCTGAACATCGTGGCCGCCAAGAAGAAGACGGTCAAGGAGATCGTCGAAGCGCACTGGGCAGAGTATGGCCGCAACTATTATTCGCGCCACGATTATGAAGAGGTCGATACGGACGCCGCCAACGGTCTCGTCGCAAACCTGCGCGACAAGCTCGCCACCCTGCCCGGCCAGTCCTTCGGCGCGCTGACCGTCGAGAGCGCCGATGATTTTGCCTATAACGATCCCGTCGATGGCTCCGTCTCGAAGAACCAGGGCATTCGCGTGCTCTTCAAGGGCGGCAGCCGCGTCGTCTTCCGCCTGTCCGGCACCGGTACCTCCGGCGCGACGCTGCGCGTCTACGTCGAGCGCTACGAACCGGACGTTTCCCGCCACGGCATCGAGACCCAGGAAGCGCTCGCCGACCTGATCGCCGCCGCCGACGCAATCGCCGAGATCAAGGCACGTACGGGGCGCAATGCCCCCACGGTCATTACGTGATCCCTCGGTTCAACGGGGAGGCCTTCGCCTCCCCGTTGCGCAGCCCCAATATTTCGCGTCACCTCCCCTGCCGCGTCATCCATTTCTGAACTATGAGTGGGAGATCAGAAAATCGGGCGGGGGCAGAGCATGGGCAGCGATTCGTTGGGCGTGACGCTTCACGAGGCAGGGGCGCGTTTTTCCGTCTATTCCGCGAATGCGGCTGGCATCGATCTTTGCCTCTTCCACGAGGACGGCGCGCATGAATTGGCGCGCCTTGCGATGCAGACGGTGGGTGACGGCCGTTTCGAAATCGATGTGGCGGATGTCAGTGATGGAGCGCGCTACGGTTTTCGTGCCCACGGCACCTACGATCCCGACCGCGGCCTGTGGTTCGATCCGGCAAAGCTGCTGGTCGATCCTTATGCAAAACAGCTCGACCGGCCCTTCCGCCACGATTCCCGCCTCTGGCTGCAGGGCAAAGATACCGCCTCCCTGGTGCCGAAGGCGATCGTGACCCGTGACCGGCCAGTGGCTCTGGCCCGACCGCTGCTGCCGAAGGGCGGTCTGATCTACGAAGTTGCCGTGCGCCCCTTCACCATCTTGCACCCGGAGGTGCCGGAAGCACAGCGCGGCACCGTCTCAGCGCTCGCCCATCCGGCCGTTCTGGAACATCTGAAACGTCTCGGTGTCGATGCGGTCGAGCTGATGCCGATCACCGCCTGGATCGATGAGCGGCATCTGCCGGGCCTCGGTCTTACCAATGGCTGGGGGTATAATCCCGTCGCCTTCATGGCGCTCGATCCGCGCCTCGTGCCGGGCGGGGTCCCGGAACTGGCCGAAACGGTGAAGACCCTCCACGACAACGGTATCGGCGTCATCCTCGATCTCGTCTTCAACCATACCGGCGAAAGCGACCGTTTTGGCGCGACCCTTTCGCTGCGCGGCCTCGACAACCTCACCTATTATCGCCATGTGCCGGGCGAGCCCGGCCATCTGGTCAACGATACCGGCACCGGCAATACGGTCGCCTGCGATCATCCGGTGGTGCGCCGGCTGATCCTCGACACGCTCCGGCACTTCGTGCTGCAGGCGGGTGTCGACGGTTTCCGTTTTGATCTCGCGACCATCCTTGGCCGCAGCGCCGACGGGTTTTCACGCGACAGCGAGACGCTGGCGGCGATCCTTGCCGACGACGTGCTCCGCGACCGGGTGATGATTGCAGAGCCCTGGGATATCGGGCCGGGCGGTTACCAGCTCGGCAACTTCCCCGCCCCGTTCCTTGAATGGAACGACCGGACGCGCGACGATCTGCGCTGCTACTGGCGCGGCGATGGCTGGAAGACCGGCCGGCTTGCCCATGCGCTCGCCGGCTCGTCGGAAATTTTTGCCCGCCATGGCGAGAGCAAAACCCGCAGCGTCAATTTTCTCGCCGCCCATGACGGTTTTACGCTGATGGATCTCGTCTCCCACGCTCACAAGCACAACGAGGCGAATGGCGAGGACAACCGCGACGGCCACAACGAGAACCATTCCTGGAACAATGGCGTCGAGGGCCCGAGCGACGAGCCCGCCGTGGTGGCCGCCCGCTGGCAGGACGTAAAGGCGCTGCTGTCGACGCTCTTTGCCACCCGCGGTACGATCATGCTGACGGCCGGCGACGAAGGCGGGCGCTCGCAGGGCGGCAACAACAATGCCTATGCACAGGACAACCGTATCACCTGGCTGGACTGGACCATGCTGGATGACGAACTCGTCCAGCACACCGCAACGCTTGCCGCTCTTCGCCGCCGCTTTTCCGTCTTCTCCGAAACCGCCTTTTTCACGGGGCGGCAGGGCGATGTGGAATGGCTGAACGAACACGGCGCGCCGATGACGGTTGCCGAATGGGAAACGGCAGACCGAGGCCAGTTGACCATGCTGGTGAAAACGCATGATCGCGAGTTTGCCTGCGACACCCGGCTGGCGATCCTGTTCAACCGGCATTTTTCGCCGATCCACGTCATGTTGCCGGGCGGACCGTGGACGGACCTGTTCACCGGCGCAAGCGCCAACCGTTTCAGGCTTCCCGCCCGCAGCGTTTCCTGGCAGGTTGAAGGTGCGGGCAACGGTATCAAAGTCAGGGAAAGCCTGTAAGATTTCCGAGTGTCTCTGGTGGCGAATCAGGAGTATCGATGCCGCGTGAAATCGCACTGAGAGAAGTAAAGGATCTGGTAGGCAAGGAAATCGGCGTATCCGACTGGATCACGGTCGATCAGACCATGATCGACCAGTTTGCCGATGCCACGCATGATCATCAATTCATCCATACGGATCCGGAAAAGGCCGCTGCGGAAAGTCCCTTCGGCGGCACGATCGCCCACGGTTTCCTGACGCTCTCGCTGCTGTCGGCGATGAACTACAATTCGCTGCCGCACATCCGCGAACAGACGATGGGGTTGAACTACGGGTTCGACAAGATCCGCTTCGGCTCGCCGGTACGCAGCGGCAAACGCATTCGCGGACGCTTCACGCTGACCGAAGCACGCCTGCGCGGTGCCGGCATGCTGATGACGACCTACGACGTCACTGTGGACATCGAAAACGAACGCAAGCCGGCGCTCGCCGCCACCTGGACAACCATCGTGCAGTTCGATCCCAAGGACCGGCCCGACGACTGGTCGTCATGATCCCCAGCCATCGTTTTGTGGTGGCCATACCGGGTGGCGACACCCGGCAGAATACAGATGAGACGTATATGCCCTGATGCCGATTGTTCTTCGGAGGTTGACTGATGTTTCCGCTGTCACACATGATGAAATCCTTCATCCGCAAGGGCCGGCTGACGGTCATTGATGCAGAGGGACAACGGCATGTCTTCGAGGGAACACCGGGCATTGCCGTCACCATGCGGCTGACCGACCCGAAGCTCTACAAGAGCCTCGTCTTCAACCCGGAACTGGCCGCCGGCGAAGCCTATATGGACGGCACCATGCGCTTCGAGGAAGGCTCGACGCTCAAGGATTTCCTCAGACTGTTTTCGGTCAACCGCCTGTCACTCGGCTCCTATCCGCTGCAGAAACTGCTGCGCGCGATCAAGATGCGCTTCCGCAAACGCCAGCAATCGAACCGCAAGGGCCAGGCACAGCAGAACGTTGCGCATCATTACGATCTCGGCAACGACTTCTACAAACTTTTCCTCGACGAAAACATGCTCTATTCCTGCGCCTATTTCCGAGAGGAAGGTGAGACGCTGGAACAGGCACAGCGCAACAAGCTGCGCTTGCTGGCCGCCAAGCTCTGCCTGAAACCCGGCATGAAGGTGCTCGACATCGGCTGCGGCTGGGGCGATCTGGCGCTTTATCTCGCGACACTCGAGGACGTGACGGTCACCGGCGTGACGCTCTCCAAAGAGCAGCAGGCGTTGGCCTCGGAGCGCGCTCAAAAGGCGGGACTGGCGGACCGCGTCCGATTCGAACTGAGAGATTACCGCGACGTCGAGGACACGTTCGACCGGATCGTCTCGGTCGGCATGTTCGAACATGTCGGCGTCCATCATTACGACGAGTTCTTCAAGAAGCTCAACGCGCTGATGCCGGATGACGGGCTTGCCGTCATCCACTCCATCGGCCACATGAGCCCTCCCGGCATGGCAAGCCCGTGGCTGAGAAAATACATTTTTCCCGGCGCCTATTCGCCGGCGCTTTCAGAAGTCTTCGAGGTCGTGGAGCAGAACAGCCTCTGGGTCACGGATCTGGAGTTCCTGCGGCTTCACTACGCCGAAACGCTGCGCCACTGGACGGAACGGTTCGAGGCGAACCGCGACAAGGTCATCGCCCTGTATGACGAACGTTTTGCCCGCATGTGGGAATTCTACCTGATCAGTGCCGAGATGATGTTTCGCACCGGCAGCCAACTCGTCTTCCACATGCAACTCTCCCGCTCCCGCGACGCCGCTCCCATCGTGCGCGACTATGTGACGGACCGGCAGCGTGTTTATATCGAGCGGGAAAAGCAGTTGGGCATTGCCGTTTCCGGCTGACTGAGATGATATCAGGTAGCAGGCGACGGTCGCTGAACCGCCGCCTGTTCAATGCTTAAGAACAGGCATCCTCCGCCGCCTCTGCCAAGAGGCCGAAGGCGTAGTCGGAAAACGAACGCCAGCATTCCAGGCGAAAGCTGTCTTCGGCAGTGCGCAGAAGAACAACCTCGATCTTGCCGAACAGGGTGCGCGCGCAGGCCCCCACGGGAAACGCCTTCAGCGACAGGTCGAGCGGGCAGCCGCCGTTCAGCGTCGCCACGGCACCGGGGCCGGAGACCAGGATCGCGGTGTTGCGATGGGAGACATCCGTCGCGGAATGCAGCGCACCGGATGAAGCCGCCGCTTCGACCAGCCCGCCCTCGCCTTCATCGATCACCAGCCATTCATCCGGGCCGAGCCAGAGTGCGGTACGGGTGCCGTTCATGGCGGAGGTCTTCGGAGCCGTCGGCAGGGCAAGCTTCAGCGCCGAGGAGAGGGCCGCGACATCGTCTGGCCGGGCGCGCAGCGAGATGCGGTTGGCCGGAGCGGCCGGCTGCAGGCGCACGCTGGCGGAACCGCCATGGGCGCCGGCAAGCGGCAGGGTGCGGGTGGCAAGCTCAGCCATGGATACGGCCTCCTTCCTTGTCGAAGAACACCATGTCGGTCACGGTGGCGGCGATCGTCTTGTCTTTCATCGGAATATAGACCGTTTCGCCCATCCGAGCCCGGCCGCCGGCGACGAGCGCAATCGCAATCGACCGGCCCAGATTCTCCGACCAGTAGGCGGAGGTGACATGGCCAAGCATGGTCATCGGTTTTGCCTGGTTCGGGTTGGCAACGATCTGGCCGCCCTCCTCCAGCACCTCGGTCGGATCGGCCGTCAGCAGGCCGACCAGTTGCTTGCGGCCCTCGCGCATCAGGTCCGGGCGCTTCAGGCCACGGATGCCGACGAAATCCGTCTTCTTCTTGGAAACGGCCCAGCCATAACCGGCATCGTCCGGTGTTACCGTGCCATCGGTATCCTGGCCGACGATGATATAACCCTTTTCAGCGCGCAGTACATGCATGGTTTCCGTACCGTAGAGGCAGGCGCCCAAGGCCTGGCCACGCTCCCAGATGGCTTTCCAGACGGCAGCGCCGTAATCGGCCGGGACGTTGACCTCGAAGCCCACTTCGCCGGTGAACGACACGCGGAACAGCCGGGCCGGTACACCCATCACGGTGCATTCGGCCACGCTCATATGCGGGAAGGCTTCGTTGGAGAGATCGAGCCCCTCCACCAGCGGCGCGATGATCTCGCGTGCCTTCGGCCCCTGCACAGCAATCACTGCCCATTGTTCGGTGGTGGAGGTGAGCCAGACCTTGAGATCCGGGAATTCGGTCTGGAGATAATCCTCCATGTGATGCAGCACGCGCGGCGCACCGCCCGTCGTCGTCGTTACGTGGAAACGGTCTTCCGCCAGCCGACCGACAACGCCATCGTCATAGACGAAACCGTCTTCGCGGGTCATGATGCCATAACGGCATTTGCCGGGCTTCAGCGTATCCCAGGCATTGGTGTAGAGGAGGTTCAGGAATTTCGCCGCATCCGGGCCGACCACCTCGATCTTGCCGAGCGTCGAGGCATCGAAGATCCCGGCCACCTCGCGCGCAGTCCTGCACTCGCGGTTGACGGCGGCATGCATATCCTCGCCGCGGCGCGGGAAATACCAGGCGCGTTTCCAGTTGCCGACATCCTCGAACTCGGCGCCGGCTTTCACGAGCTCCGCATGCAGCGGCGTCTTGCGCGCCGGATCGAACAGATCGCCACGCGAATGGGCAATCAGCGTGCCATAGGTCACCGGCGTATAGGGCGCACGGAAGGTGGTGAGGCCGACCTGTGGAATCTCCTTGCCGAGCATTTCCGCAGCAATCGCCAGGCCATGCATGTTGGAGAGCTTGCCCTGGTCGGACGCCATGCCATTCGTCGTGAAGCGCTTGATGTGCTCGATCGAATGCATACCTTCGCGCACGGCAAGGCGAATGTCCTTCGCCGTCACATCGTGCTGAAAATCGACGAAGGCCTTGACGGTCGTTTCCTTGCCCGCCCCTTCGGCAGCCCCGATCATGCCGCCGGTCCAGCCGAAGGCCGCTTCACCCGAGACGGACAGCGATCCACCACCGGCCTCTGCCGCTTCGGCGAGAAGCGCGCCGAGTTCGTCGGTGCCGTTGCAGGCGCCAACGGAAACACAGTTTTCCGCATAGATGTTCGGCAGGAACCGCTGGTTCTCCGCGTCAAACTTCAGCTTGCCGCGCGACTGCGAGAAGAGATGCACCGACGGCGTCCAGCCGCCGGACATCAGAAGCGCATCCACCGGGATCTTGCGGTGATTGGTCGAGCCGTTGCGCGCCACCGTCATCGACGAGATGCGCAGCCGGCCGGCCGTGTCGATGACGGAATAACCGGTCAGCACCTCGATGCCGAGATTGCGCGCCGCCGAGACCAGCGCCTCGCCGGGCTTGGCGCGGCAATCGACAATCGCGGCAATCTCCACACCCGCCTTTTTCAGGTCGATGGCCGCCTCATAAGCGGAATCATGGGCGGTGTAGACACCGATCCTCGAACCAACGGCGACGCCGTAATGGTTGAGGTAGAGCCGGGCCGCCGAGGCCAGCATGATACCGGGGCGATCATTGTTGGCAAACACCATGTGGCGTTCGATGGCGCCGGTGGCGAGCATCACCTTTTTTGCGCGCACCTGCCACAGCCGCTCGCGCGGCAGCGATCGGTTCGGGTTCGGCAGGTGATCCGTCACCCGCTCCACGAGACCAAGGAAATTGTGGTTGTAATAACCGAACACGGTCGTGCGCGTCAGCACCCGCACATTCGCCATGGCCGTCAGTTCGGCCAGCACGCCTTGCGCCCAGTCATAACCCGGCTTGCCGTCGATCATGGTCGAGGTGTCGAACAGGAGCGCGCCGCCAACGTCGGCCCGCTCATCGACGAGGATGACCTCCGCACCGGTCTTTGCGGCAGACAGCGCCGCCGTCAGGCCGGCCGCACCGGCACCCGCCACCAGCACGTCGCAATGGGCAAACCGGTTGGCATAATGATCCGGATCGGTTTCCGTCGGCGCAACACCGAGGCCGGCGGCACGGCGGATGATCGGCTCGTAGAGCTTTGCCCAGGCCTCGCGCGGCCACATGAAGGTCTTGTAGTAGAAACCGGCCGCGAAGAAGGGCGACAGCAGGTTGTTGAGCGAGCCGATATCGAAACCGAGGGTCGGCCAGCGGTTCTGCGAACGGATGATCGCGCCGTCGAACACTTCCTGCACACTGGCGCGCACATTCGGCTGGCGGCGGGCGGCATCGCGCGCCACGTCGAGCAGCGCATTCGGCTCTTCCGGCCCGGCGGAAAGAACGCCGCGCGGACGGTGATATTTGAACGAGCGGCCCATCAGGTGCACGCCATTGGCAAGCAGCGCGGAGGCGACCGTATCGCCTTCCAGCGCCGTGTAGATCTTGCCGTCGAAGGTGAAACGCGCGGTGCGGGCCGGTGTCAGGCGACCGGCGCCCTTGATGCGGTAATTGCTCATGCGGCACCTCCTTCAGCGCCGCCGGCACTGACCGGCTCGGTTCCCGGCACCGGCTGGCGCGGCAGGCCGGCCTCGTAGGTCAGGAGAAACTTGTCGCTCACCGTGTCGCGGATCGCGTTGAAGAAACGCCCGCAGCCATGGATGTGCCGCCAACGCTCCCAGGCGATGCCCTTGGTGTTGTCGCGCAGGAAGAAATATTCGGCGAAATCCTCGTCGGAAATCTCCGAGATCACCTCCGGCCGGGCGATATGCGCCTCGCCCGCCCAGCGGAATTCGAGTTCGGATCGGTCGTCGCCGCAATAGGGGCAGTGGATCAGAAGCATGGTCGTCCCCTTATCAATGCGCGACGGCGGCAGCAGCCGCCTCGTCGATCAGGCGGCCGGTGCGGAAGCGGTCGAGTGTAAGGCCTTCCGCCAGGCGGTGCGGCTCTCCCTTGGCGATCAGCCAGGCGAAGAGATGTGCAGACCCCGGTGTCGCCTTGAAGCCGCCGGTGCCCCAGCCGCAATTGACGAACAGGTTCTTGACCGGCGTCACGCTCTGGATCGCCGAACGGTCCGGTGTGTTGTCGGTAATGCCGCCCCACTGGCGCATCATCTTCACGCGGCGGAAGATCGGGAAAAGTTCGCAGATGGCATCCAGCGTATGGGTGATGATCTGCAGGCCGCCGGTCTGCGAATAGGAGTGATACTGGTCGGTGCCGGCGCCGATGACGAGTTCGCCCTTGTCGGACTGCGAAATATAGGCATGCACCGTGTTCGACATGACGACGCAGGGGAAGATCGGTTTGAGCGGTTCCGAGACCAGCGCCTGCAACGGATTGCTGGTCAGCGGTACGCGCACGCCCGCCATCTGCATGACGACGGAGGAATGGCCGGCGGCGGACACGCCGATCTTCTTCGCGCCGATGAAACCGCGGCTCGTTTCGACGCCCGTCACCTCACCGTTCGGCCCGCGGCGGATACCGGTGACCTCGCAATTCTGGATGATATGCACGCCGCGATCGGAGGCGCCGCGGGCATAACCCCAGGCCACCGCATCGTGACGGGCGGTTCCGCCGCGTTTCTGCAGCGCCGCGCCATTGATGGGATAGCGTGCCGTCTTGGAGATATCGAGCGGCGGACAGAACTTCTTGGCCTGTTCCGGCGTCAGCCATTCATTATCGATGCCATAAAGCCGGTTTGCATTGATGTGCCGCTTGAAGCTCTGCATGTCGTGCGTGTTGTGCGACAGCATCATCACGCCGCGCGGCGAATACATGACGTTATAGTTGAGATCCTGGCTCAAGCCTTCCCACAGTTTCAGGGAATGCTCGTAAATGTCCATGCTCTCTTCATAGAGATAGTTGGACCGAATGATGGTGGTATTGCGGCCGGTATTGCCGCCGCCGAGCCAGCCCTTCTCGATCACCGCCACATTGGTGATGCCGTGTTCCTTGGCAAGGTAATAGGCAGCGCCGAGCCCATGGCCGCCGCCGCCGATGATGATGACATCGTAGGACGGACGCGGTTCGGGCGAGACCCAATGCGGCTCCCAACCCTTGTGGCTGCGCATGGCCTCGCGGGCCAGCGCAAAGACCGAATACTTGCGCATATGTGCCTAATGCTCCCTGGAACCCAAACCTGTGGGCGGAGCCATACAAATCGCAAATCGGCGGGCGTCGCAATGGCTGCTTTGCGACGCATTGGCTCCCTTCTATCGACACGCGCGATTTCGTGATGACAAAAGGCTACGTGAGCGAGTCTTCATCCTCTGTTATCCCACCACGCCACGAGACACCCGGGACGTCCAAAAAACGGATCATCCGGCACGTCGCAAACAGGCTGCAGCCCCTGCGAAACAAGGGAACTGACACTTTTGCCGCATTTTTCAATGTCGGGCTCCGGAGCCCGCTGGACTTCGCAAAAACCTTCTGTTATGTGCCTTCCCCAATTGCCGGACGAGACGCCCGGCTTTCAGCTATTGTTTCGTACCGGCCTGGACAGAGCCGGAACGGTCAACTCGAAAACCAAAGGAACGGGATTCACGTGCAGGTACTTGTCCGCGACAATAACGTCGATCAGGCTCTCCGCGCTCTGAAGAAGAAGATGCAGCGCGAAGGCATTTTCCGGGAAATGAAGATGCGCGACTACTACGAGAAGCCCTCGCAGAAGCGCGCTCGCGAAAAGGCCGAAGCCGTTCGCCGCGTCCGCAAGCTTGCCCGCAAGCGTGCACAGCGCGAAGGCCTCATCCCTGGCGGTCGCACCGCCCGTTAATTGGCCGTCTTTTGGACGTTTTTGCGTGCTTTTAAGCGGGGGCGAATGTTCGCCGCCGCTTTTTTGATTTGCCCTGCCCTTCACCCGTTCGTCACAGTACGAGGATCTGCGCCTTATGGCCGCCAAGACCGCCGCAAGCATGCCCCATGACCTTTCGCCTGCCGAGCATCCGATGACTGGCCGACGCATCGGCATGAAGCTTTCGGGCGCCGTGCTGTTCCTGACCAGCCTTGCCCTTGCCGGCTGCCAGACGGGACCGGCGAGCACGGACCTGATCAGGCTCGATCGCGCCCAGGGCTCGGAGCAGAACATCGCGTCGCTGTCGGCCGTCATCGCGTCCAATCCGCAGGATCCGGAAGGTTACAACGTTCGTGGTTCCGCTTATGGTCGCGCGGGCGACTTCCGCCGCGCTCTCGACGATTTCAACCGCGCCATCCAGCTGAACCCGCGCTTCTTCCAGGCCTATGCCAACCGTGCGCTCGTCTACCGCAACATGGGCAAGCCGTCGGAAGCGGTGAACGATTACAACACCGCGCTGCAGATCAACCCGAATTATGACGTTGCCCTCATCGGCCGCGGCAATATCTATCGCCAGGCCGGCCGCACCAACGAGGCGTTCAACGATTTCAACCGGGCGATCCAGCTGGAAACCACCGATGGACGCGCCTGGCACAATCGCGGCCTGATCTATCAGCTGCGTGGCCAGCACGCCCAGGCGATCGAGGATTTCTCCAAGGCGATCTCGCTGTCGCCCTCCTCGCCGGAACCGTATAACGGCCGCGGCGTCTCCTATGTCGCCCTGAACGACGACGACAACGCCTTTGCTGATTTCAACCACGCGATCGAACTGAACGACAAGCTGGCGGAATCCTGGGCGAACCAGGCTCTGGTCTACGAGCGCAAGGGCGACATGGCCCGCGCCTACAAATCCTACAGCCACGCGGTGCGTCTGGATCCGAACTACAAACCCGGCCAGGACGGAGCTGCCCGCACCCGCGGCAATTCCGCCACGTAAGCGGCATCAACAACATAACGACAGAAGAAGGCGGGTCCGCACTGCAGGCCCGCCTTCTTCCGTTTGATCCGGTATTGGCTGTGACGGGGCCGAGCCCGCAGCCCGACTTAACGCAGCAGATAAAAGCCTGCGGCATTGAGGATGACGAACAGCAGAAGCCCGCCCAGGAGACCGCCGCCGGCATAAAAACCGCCGACCATGGCAAGCAGCAGCACCACGACCATCATCGTGCCCCACTTGGTTCCCGCCAGGAACATGTCGTAGGTCTTCTCGTGCTCGCGATAGTCCATCGGCGCACCCGTTTCGACCGGTCCTGTCTGATGATTGTCCATTCTGATGATCTCCCGTAAAGCGCAGCCTCCCGTCCCGTGGGTGACTGCGCAAAATCCTGCCTGCCTCTGTCCATTAGAGCTACACAAAAACCGGGCCTTGCGCAATGCGACAAGCCGTTTCGCTGCTTGACGAACCGCAAGCCGGAAACGGCAAAATCCATTTGGCGGTGGGCGCCAGTGGACACTGATCACGCCGGTGATTGCTTTTCTTTGGTTGCGCGCATAGACGGTTCGGCGAAAGAAAACTCTGAACGATCGGCGGTTCGCGACTTTTGGAGCGTTGCCACGTCAGCTGTTTTAGACATAGAGAAGATACAACTATAAAAATGCTTGGGGGATAATCAATGAACATCCTGCTTGCGGTGAGCCGCGCGATCGACGCGGTGACCGGTTTCATCGGCCGTTGGGTCTCATGGCTGCTGTTGGCCGCCGTCCTGATCAGCGCCGGAAATGCCGTGATGCGTAAAGCCTTCGACATTTCGTCGAATGCCTGGCTGGAAGTTCAATGGTACCTGTACGGCACCGTCTTCATGCTGGCAGCGGCCTATGCGCTGTTGAAGAACGAACATGTGCGCATCGACATCCTGTCATCGTCCTGGTCCAAACGTACCCGCGACATCGTCGACCTGACACTGCATATCCTCTTCCTTCTGCCCTTCGCCGCCCTGATGACCTATCTGGCCCTGCCCTGGTTCTGGTTGTCCTACCAGTCGGGCGAAATCTCTTCCAATGCCGGCGGTCTCATCATCTGGCCGGCGAAGCTCGTCGTCCTGATCGGCTTTGCGCTGCTTCTGGCGCAGGCCATCTCCGAAATCATCAAGCGCTACGCGGTCATCATCGGCCGTATCGCCGATCCTCGTGACGAGGTCTCGGCGGAAGCCAAAGCGGCCTCGGAGGTGTGACATGATGGCGGATATCATCCATATCGTTGCGCACAACCTGCCCCTGGTGATGTTCAGCAGCGTCATGGCCATGCTGCTGCTCGGTTATCCGGTAGCCTTCACGCTGGCAGCCGGCGGCCTCATCTTCTTCGTCTTCGGCGTCGAACTGTCGCATATCTCGCCGGACATCCGCCTCTTCTGGCCGCTCCTGCAGTCGCATCCCGAGCGCATCTACGGGATCATGTATAACGACACGCTGCTGTCGATCCCCTTCTTCACCTTCATGGGGATCATCCTGGAGCGGTCGCGCATGGCCGAGGACCTGCTCGACACGATCGGCCAGCTGTTCGGCCCGATCCGTGGCGGCCTTGCCTATGCGGTCATCCTCGTCGGCGCACTGCTCGGCGCCACCACCGGCGTGGTTGCGGCCTCCGTCATGGCGATGGGCCTGATCTCTCTGCCGATCATGATGCGTTATGGCTACAATCGCCCGCTGGTCTCCGGCACGATTGCGGCCTCCGGCACGCTGGCGCAGATCGTTCCGCCCTCGCTGGTGCTCATCGTCATGGCCGACCAGCTCGGCCGTTCCGTCGGCGACATGTATGTCGGCGCGCTCTATCCCGCGCTGCTGATCATCGCTGCCTACTGCCTTTATATCTTCGCTGTCACCCTGGTGAAGCCGGAATGGGCCCCTGCCCTGCCGCAGGAAGCCCGTACACTCGGCAACGGCGTTACCTCGCTGATCGTCATGATCGCCATCTCGATCGGCCTCTATTTCCTCGGCATCGAGATCCTGTTTACGGGCATTGCCAGCGAGGAATGGCGCCTCGTCGCGGCACTCGCCTTCAGCGTGGCCGCTTGCTACGGCGTGGCGATTGCCAATAGCCGCATGGAAAAGAAGATCATCTCGCGGCTTGCCGAACAGGTGATCATCGTGCTGATCCCGCCGCTGGCACTGATCTTCCTCGTGCTCGGTACCATCTTCCTCGGCATCGCGACGCCGACCGAAGGCGGCGCCATGGGCGCGACCGGCGCCCTCATCCTGGCGCTCGCCAAGGGTCGCCTGACGCTGACCTCGATCAAGACGGCGCTCGATTCCACCACGCGCCTCTCCGCCTTCGTCATGATGATCCTGATCGGTGCCCGCGTCTTCGGTCTCACCTTCTACGGCATCAACGGCAATGTGTGGATCGAGGACCTGATGCTGGCCCTGCCGGGCGGCGAATACGGCTTCCTGATCGTCGTCACGATCATCGTCTTCATCCTCGGCTGCTTCCTCGATTTCTTCGAGATCGCCTTCATCATGGTGCCGCTGCTGGCGCCGGTGGCAGACAAGCTCGGCATCGATCTCGTCTGGTTCGGCATCATCCTCGGCATCAACCTGCAGACCTCCTTCCTGACGCCGCCCTTCGGTTTCTCGCTGTTCTTCCTGCGGTCCATCGCACCGACGAGCAACTGGGTCGACAAGGTGACCGGCAAGACGATGCCACCAGTGAAGACGACCGAGATCTATCGCGGTGTCTTCCCCTACATCGTCATCCAGTTCATCATGATCATCGTGGTGATCGCCTTCCCGGGTCTCGTGATGCATTACAAGGACGAGCAGCCGACGGTAAAACCGGACGACGTGCAGATCCAGTTGCCGGCGGGTGGCAGCAACAGCAACAATCCGCTGGGTCTTCCACCGCTCAATCCCGGCAGCTCCGGCGGCAACTCTGCCCCGTCGATGGGCCTGCCACCGCTCAACCTGGGTGGGCCGGCTCCGTCGGGATCCACGGCACCAGCAGCTCCGCAGCTCGGCCTGCCACCGCTCAATTTCGGTGGCCCGGCACCTGCCGGATCGACGGCGCCTGCGGCACCCGCGGCCCCGGCGCCCAGCCAGCCCGATCTCAGCCAGCCGCCGAAGTTCTGACGCGGCTGGACAACCAGGCAATCTCGCAACCCCGTCCGACCTTGTCGGGCGGGGTTTTCCTTTGAGCAGAAGAGGCCACAAAAAGACCCCGGCGTTGAGGCCAACGCCGGGGTCTTGAATGGTACCGATGATAAAGGGCGACGGACGCTTAGAGCTTGCCGTTACGCTGCTGGATCATCATGAAGGTGTCGTAGGTGTATTCCGAAAGCTGGGTCCAGAGATAACCTTCACGCTTGTAGGCCACCTGGTCCTCGTAGATCTTCTTGAACCACTCGTTCTTGGCGGTGATCTCACCATAGAGTTCCATGGCAGCCTTGAAGCAGGCATCCAGGATCTCCTGGCTGAACGGACGCAGGATCGTGCCCTGGCCGACCAGTTCCTTGATCGCGATCGGGTTCTTCGTGTCGTACTTCGCCATCATGTTGGTATTGGCAAAGGCGCAGGCATCCTCCAGCACGGCCTGATAGGACTTCGGCAGGGCTTCAAACTTCGCCTTGTTCATGAAGGCATGAATGACCGGGCCGCCTTCCCAGAAGGCCGGGTAGTAGTAATACTTGGCAACCTTGTAGAAGCCGAGCTTCTGGTCGTCATAGGGGCCGACCCATTCGGCGGCATCGATCGTGCCCTTTTCCAGCGAGGGATAGATATCGCCACCGGCGATCTGCTGCGGCACGACACCAAGCTTTTCGACGACGCGGCCGGCAAGGCCCGCAATGCGCATCTTGACGCCCTTGAAGTCATCAACGGTGTTGATTTCCTTGCGGAACCAACCACCCATCTGGGCGCCGGTGTTGCCAGCAATGTAACCGACGAGGCCGTGCGTCGCGTAAAACTCATTGAGCAGCTTGTTGCCGTTGCCCTGGTAGAACCAGCCATTGGTCAGGCGGGCATTGAGACCGAAGGGAATGGCCGTGCCGATCGCAAAGGTCGGGTCCTTGCCCACATAGTAGTAGGAGCAGGTGTGGCACATTTCGACGGTGCCGGCGGATACGGCATCGGCCGCCTGCAGGCCGGGCACGATTTCACCGGCGGCAAAGGTCTGGATGGTGAAGTTGCCGTCGGTTGCGGCGGCTACGCGTTTGGCGATGTCTTCGGCGCCGCCATAAATCGTGTCGAGCGACTTCGGGAACGACGATGTCAGGCGCCAGGTGATCTTCGGCATCGACTGCGCGATGGCCGGAGCGGCGAGCGTGGTGGCGGCGGCAGCACCGGCACCCGTCACGGCCGCCTTCTTGAAGAATGAACGACGATCCATAAATAACCTCCCGTTGTTAAAAGCCGCGGGAAGTCCTTTTTTCCCCTATCCCCGGCCTTGCAGCGAAGTAACCATGCTAGCCACCGGCATGCAAGCGGCACGGATAATATTCCTGCCTCTGACGGGGGCCGGAGGTTGCAATACTTTCGTCTAATATGCCTGTACAGACTAGGGGATGGGTGGCGCTTTGCTTGAGAAGCGCTTGCCGGGAAGTAGCGCCTGGCTGCGCCCCTTGACTTGGGCGGCAAGCAGGATCAAGAACGCCGCGTCCCTTCTGGAGATGATGATGACGACGCCCATCGTTGCAATCCCTGCCGATATCCGCCTTCTCGACAAGACCGAATGGCACGCGGCGCAGACCCAGTATATCAATGCCGCCGTCAAGGTATCGAAGGTCATTCCACTGATCGTGCCCGCATTGGAGAGTGGCCATGATCTCGAAGCCGTGCTGGACCGGGTCGATGGCGTTCTGGTGTCCGGTTCCGCAAGCAATGTGCATCCCTCGCTTTACGGCAAGACCGCAACGGAAGCGGACGGCCCCTTCGATCCGGCCCGAGATGCCACCACGTTACCACTGATCCGCAAAGCACTGGAGCGCGGCATTCCGCTGCTGGCCATCTGCCGCGGCATCCAGGAACTGAACGTAGCACTCGGCGGCACGCTGGCGAGCGAAATCCAGGAGCAGCCGGGCGTTTGGGACCACCGCAAGCCGCCGGTGGAAAGCCGCGACGACATGTTTGCCATCCGTCAGCCGGTGCATGTGCGCGAAGGCTCCTGCATTGCGCAGCATCTCGGCCTTGCCGGCGAGATCCAGGTGAATTCGCTGCACCGCCAGGCGATTGCACAAACGGCACCGCGGCTGCAGGTGGAGGCGACCGCCGCAGACGGCACGATCGAGGCCGTCTCGGTGATCGATGCCAAGGGATTTGCCGTCGGCGTGCAATGGCATCCGGAATACTGGGCGGAAACGGACAGCCCGTCCCGCGCCCTGTTCGAAGCCTTCGGCCAGGCGGTTCGCGACTACGCCGCCAACCGCTGAGACCTTTTCGTTTACGGTGGTCAGCCCTTGACCGGCGTTTCCGGAACGGGCGTCAGCACCTTGCCGTCGCGGAACCAGCCGATGAGATTGTCGACCACAAGATCGGCCATGTCGTTGCGCGTCGGCACCGAGGCGGACGCAACATGCGGCAACATGGACAGGTTCGGCAGGTCAAAGAAGCCAGCCGGAATGCGCGGTTCGTCGTAGAAGACATCGAGACCGGCCGCGGCGATCGTGCCGCTCTTGAGGGCCGCCATCAGCGCATCCTCGTCGACACTCGTGCCACGTCCCACATTGATGAAGACACCGTTCGGGCCGAGCGCCGACAAAATATCGGCATTGATGATCTTGTGCGTCTCGGCCGTCGCCGGAATGATCGAGATCAGCGTATCAACGGACTTGGCCAACTCGATCAGCGTCGGCACGTAGGTGTAAGGCACGCCCTCGCGCGGGTTGCGGGTGTGATAGCTGATCTTCACCTTGAAGGGTTCGAGTCGCTTGGCAATCTCGATGCCGATACGCCCGAGGCCGAGCAGACCGACATGCCGGTTCTTGAGCGAGAGCGGCGAGAGCGCAAACGGACCTTCCTTCTCCCAGCGCCCTTCGCGCAAATAGGTTTCCGCGACCGGCAGGCGCCGCACTGTGTTGATCAAGAGGCCGATCGTCGTATCCGCCACCTCGTCGTTCAGCACATCCGGCGTATGGGTGACGATGATGCCACGACTGGCGGCGAAGACAGCATCGACACCGTCATAACCGACACCGAAATTGGAAATCACCTTCAGGTTCGGCAGTTCCGCGATCCAGGCGGCCGGCATGCGGTTGGTGGTCGCCACACCGGCAATCTTCGCCTTGTCGTCCTGCGACAGCGCCATTTCCGCACCGGCTTCCGTCTGGATGACCGTAAAGGCGGACTTCAGGCGCTCCAGGGCACGGGGGTGGATACGGCCCGGAACGAGCACGGTGGTCTGGCTTTCGGTCATGATCGGTTTCCTGTCTTGCTCAGCCGCGGGGGCGATAAGGGCCGGTAGACTGGCGGATGCGCATTTCCGGCTTGATGAGGTGGATGCCATCGGGTTCGTGGCTACCTGCCAATCTATCCAGAAGTGCACGCGCGGCAAGACGCCCGACTTCCGTTTGCCCGTTCCACACCGTCGTCAGAGACGGCGTGGCAATCGAGGCCTCTTCCAGATCGTCGTAGCCGGTAACGGAGATGTCACGCCCCACCACCAGGCCGGCGCGAGCCACCCCGTTCATCAGGCCGATTGCGACAAGGTCATTCCAGCAGACGGCAGCCGTCGGCTTCTGCGGCAGAGACAGAAAATGCACCGCCGCCTCGAACCCGCCCTGCTTGGTGCGCGGGCCGGGAATGCGCAGGTTCGGATCCACCTCGATACCGGCCTTGCGCAGCGCATTGACATAACCCTGGTAACGGTCGCGGCCAGTGGACGTCTGGTCCGTGCCGCCGATCATCGCAATCGTCCGGTGTCCGAGGCCGATCAGGTGATTGGTGGCAAGCGAGATGCCGTAACTGTCATCGCCGCGATAGGTCGGCAGGTCGACGCCGTCCATCGAACGGGCGACCAGGATCGCCGGCATGCCATTGGCCTCTGCCAGCTTCACGTCTTCGATGGGTGTGCCGATGGCGGGCGACATGATGACGCCGTCGCCGCCGAGCTGCAGCAGCGTCTCGATGAAGGTCCGCTGTTTTTCGACCGAATCATAATGGTTGGACAGGATGAAGGTCTGGCGGCTGCGATCGAGTTCGCTCTCGATCGCCTTCAGGATCTCACCGTAGAAGGGGTTCATGATGTCGTGCACCACGACACCAATGATGCCCGACCGGGAGGTTCTGAGACTGGCGGCGCGGCGATTGTAGATATAGCCCAGCGCGCGAGCCTGTTCCTTGATCTTCTCCCGTGTGTCGATCGCCACGAGCGGGCTGTCGCGCAGCGCGAGAGAAATGGTTGCCGTGGAAAGTCCGAGACTTTCGGCAATGGTAGAAAGCTTGACCTTTTGTGCCACGTCCCCTCCCCGAAGGCGCAGTTACAAACCCCGATTAAACTGATCTAAACAATTTAATCCGAACAGGCAATCTTTAGACACAAAGCGGTCTTGTTTTAATCGTCGTCCTCGTCGTCCGCCTCGATCCCGTGCAGATTGCGGTCGAGCGTTTTGAGCAGTTTGACCAGATTGCGCAATTCCTTATCGGAAAAACCCTGGATGGCCTGGGCGCTGCAATCGGTGATGGCCTGATGGATGCGTTCGACGCTCTGGCGTCCGGTCTCCGAGAGATAGATCTTGGTCAGACGTGCATCCGCCCCATCGGAGCGGCGTTCCAGGAAACCCTGCGCCTCCATGCGGCCGATCGTGCGGGTCATGGTGGGTGCCTTGACGCCGAGGCGTTGCGCCAACTGGCCGGGCGTCAGCCCGGGCTCCGTATCGAGCTGCAGGATGACCCCGTCCTGGCCCGCATAAAGCCCGGCCTCTGCCAGGTTGCGCGACAGCGTGGTGCGCAGTGAACGGGCGGCCTGCGTCAGCACCGGCGAGAGTTCCGATAGCGACACCGGATCCTTCTTCTTGCCCGCCTTGTCCTTCTTGTCGCCCTTCTTCTTGCTCATCCCCACCCGCCCGGTTTTGCGACCTTGTCATTATCGGTATACGCTTTTGCGAGGCTATCCATAGCGAAAACAGGACATTATCGCCAGATGCAGTGCCCACGCCCCAGGTTTAACGACAACGACCCCAATCTTGATCCGTCAAAGCGGGCCGAATGGATCGCCGTCCTGCCGCTCGGCGCCCATGAACAGCATGGTCCGCACCTGCCTTTCGAGACCGACAGCCTGATCGCCGAAGGTCTGGTGGAGCGCCTGATCGCCGCAAAACCGGCCAGCCTGCCTGCAACCTTTCTGCCTGTCGAAAGGGTCGGTTACTCCATCGAACACATGGATGTCCCGGGCACGCGAAGCCTCTCCTTTGACGAGGCCGTATTTCGTTGGCTTGGGATTGCGGAGGCACTGTCGCAACAAGGTATCCGCAAATTCGTGATGCTGAACGCCCATGGCGGCAATTCTCCACTGATGACGATCGTCGCAACCGAAGCCCGCGTGCGCTTTAACATGCTGGCCGTTGCCACCAGCTGGACCCGTTTCGGCCAGCCGGAGGGCTGGATTGCGCCGGAGGAGAAGGCGATCGACATCCATGGCGGCGATATCGAGACCTCCGTCATGCTGGCGCTTTACCCGGACAAGGTGGACATGGCGAAGGCGGCAACCTTCTCCTCCCGGCAATCGGAGTTCAGCCGAACCTTCCGACATCTGCGCGCCTACGGCCCGCACGCCTTTGGGTGGAAGATGGCGGATCTCAACCCGATCGGTGTCGCCGGAAACGCCGCCGCCGCCACTGCCGAGCGGGGCGAGCAGCTGATCGCCCACGCCGTCCGCGGCATCCTGGAACTCTTGGATGACGTGCATCGGTTTGATGTTGCAACATTGTTGGACAGATAGCCTGCGTTCAGGAGCAACCGGCCAGGATCACACTTTTTCCGAAATGCACAGTGAGGGGGATTTGGTTGCAGTTGGCCCACATTTCACGGATACTGTGCACAGAACCACCTGAGGAACCTGTCATGCGCATATCGGTAGCAGAAGCAGCGGATCGCTTGGCGGAACTGACCAGGCGTGCGGACGAAGGTGAGCAAATTGTGCTGACTGACAATGGGCGATCAGCATTCCAATTGGTGCCTATTGCTGGCAGACCTTTACCTCCAGAAGAGAGAAAAAAGGTGTTTGACGAGATCCGCAGCAAAGCACCGACATGGTCCTCTCCCTTTGATACCGATGCCGCGCGAAGCCAGGACTTTCTCTACGACGAGTTTGGCCTGCCGAAATGATCGCTGTCGACACGTCTGCTCTGATCGCGATCATCAAGCAGGAGCCGCTCGGAGACCAGTGTGCCGCAATTTTGACCTCGGCACCGGCTGCCATCATGTCCGCGGGCACTTTGGTTGAAGCCCGCATCGTGGCGCTTACCGGCGGGAGAATTGAGGACTTGGACAAGATCGTTGCCGCCTCGATCTCCGAGATCGTGCCGGTAACGGAAGTGCGAACGCGGTTCATCTCTGACGTTTATGCCTTTTGGGGCAAGGGTATTCACCCCGCCGGCCTCAACTTCGGCGATTGTTTCGCTTATGCCACCGCCAAGGAATTCGGCTGCCCGCTTCTTTATGTCGGCCAGGATTTTGCGCGCACCGATATTGCCGCCGCCATCCCTGCAGGTCAGGCGTGATCTTATAACATACAAAAGCCCTTTGAACTGCCGCGGCCTTGGCCTTATATGATCGCCAACCGCTGTCGCTCCATTCGCCGAGCGCACCCATTCCCGGAGGTTCCCATGGCCGATACAGCCCCGCAGAAGCCCGTTCCCGTGACCGTTCTCACCGGTTATCTCGGCGCCGGCAAAACGACGCTTCTGAACCGCATCCTCACCGAAAGCCACGGCAAGAAGTATGCCGTCATCGTCAACGAGTTCGGCGAGATCGGCATCGACAACGATCTGATCGTCGAGTCGGACGAAGAAATCTACGAAATGAACAATGGCTGCATCTGCTGCACCGTCCGCGGCGATCTGATCCGCGTGGTGGAAGGCCTGATGCGCCGTCCGGGCCGTTTCGACGGCATCATCGTGGAAACCACCGGCCTTGCCGACCCGGTGCCGGTGGCCCAGACCTTCTTTATGGACGAGGATGTCCGCGCCAAGACCGAGCTCGATGCCGTCGTGGCGCTCGTTGATGCCAAGCACCTGCCGCTGCGCCTGAAGGACAGCCGCGAGGCCGAAGACCAGATCGCCTTTGCCGATGTCGTCGTCGTCAACAAGACCGATCTCGTCACGCCGGAGGAGCTTGCCACGATCGAGGAGATCGTACGCGCCATCAATCCGGCAGCGCGCATCTACAAGACCACCCGTTCCGGCGTCGATCTGGCCCGGGTGCTGGACCAGGGCGCCTTTAACCTCGAGCGCGCGCTGGAAAACGATCCGCATTTCCTCGAACATGGCCACGAGGACCATGTCTGCGGCCCGGATTGCGACCATCACCACCACGATCATGATCATCACCACCATGGTCACGATCACCATCATCATGACCATGATCATGGGCACGACCACGGGCATGATCATCATCACCATGCGGCGCCCTCGGCGATCCATGACGTGACGGTGAAGTCGATCTCGCTGCGTGGCGGAGAGATGAACCCTGACCGCTTTTTCCCCTGGATCCAGAAGGTCACGCAGACGGACGGTCCGAACATCCTGCGCCTCAAGGGCATCATCGCCTTCAAGGGCGACGAGGAACGGTATGTCGTCCAAGGCGTCCACATGATCATCGAGGGCGATCACCAGCGCCCGTGGAAGGACGGCGAGAAGCGTGAAAGCCGCCTCGTCTTCATCGGCCGCGATCTCGACCGCGAGAAGATCGAAAAGAGCTTCCTCGCCTGCCAGGCAGACCAGACCTGATGCCGACGGTTGCTCCTCTGGATCTCGAAGGTCATGTCGTCGCCGTGGAATTCCTTGGCGACGTGCCCTTCTTCGCCACCGCCGCCGGCGAGATCCGCCGGCTGGATGGCGGCGAAAAGGTGACAGAAGCGCATAACGGCCTGCTGACCTGCATCAAGGACCCCTTCAGCACCTCGCTGCTGACCGGTGGCGAAGATGGCAAGGTGATGCGGATTGCCGCCGATGGCAGCACGACGCAGATCGCCGAAGCGCCGCGCAAGTGGATCAATGTCGTGGCCGGCGGTCCGCAGGGTGCGGTTGCTTATGCCCATGGCAAGACAAGTTTCGTGGCGCTTGCCGATGGAACGGTGAAGGAATTCGCCGAAGAGCGCACGGTCGAGGCACTCGCCTTTGCACCGAAGGGGCTTCGGATCGCCGCCGCCCGGTATAACGGCGTGTCGCTGCATTGGGTGAACACCAGCTCGCCCGCAGCCGATCTGGAGTGGAAGGGCGCCCATACCGGCGTTACCTTCTCGCCGGATGGCCGTTTCCTGGTCACCACCATGCAGGAAAACGCCTTGCACGGCTGGAAGCTCGACGGCAAGGCGGGTGACGCCCGCCACATGCGCATGACCGGGTATCCGGCCAAGGTGAAATCCTATTCCTGGTCGCCCAAGGGCAAGTGGCTCGCCACCTCCGGTGCGCCGGCGGCCATCGTCTGGCCCTTCTCGGCCAAGGACGGCCCGATGGGCAAGGCGCCGCTGGAACTTGGCACGCGGGCGAATATTCTCGCCACCTGCGTCGCCTTCCACCCGGTGGAAGAAGTGCTCGCCATCGGCTTCATCGACGGCATGATTCTGGGCGTCCGGGTGGGCGACGGCAAGGAGGCACTGCTGCGCCGTCCCGGCAAGGGCGCCATCACCGCCATGAGCTGGAGCGGCAACGGCAAACTCGTCGCCTTCGGTTCCGAAGCCGGCGATTGCGGCGTGATCGATATTTCGGCGTAACGGCAACTCGGCTGTTGGGTAGAAGTCCCATTCGGGGCCTGTTCGGGCGGAGCATCCCCCTCTGGCTGCCGCCATCTCCCCCACAGGGGGAGACGGATGGAGCCTGCTCCCTGCCCCGTCTCCACAGTGGCCAGCCGATCGGTGAAGACGGAATACCATCCAATTTTTTCAGGCCAAGCACTGCTGACTGGGTGAAGGTCCTACCGTTCTGCGGTCTCCCCCCTTGTGGGGGAGATGGCGGCAGCCAGAGGGGGTTTTCGCCCCCACCGCTCAAGACGCCCGCTATGCCGCGTAGATCATCTTCTTGGTCATGCCGCCATCCAGCACCAGAACCTCTCCGGTCATGAAACCGGCACTGGTGAGATACACCACCGCCTCGGCCACATCCTGCGGTCGGCCGACCCGGCCGACGGGGTGCTGTGCGTGGTCCTCTGGCCGAAGCTCTTCGTCACCGGATATCCAGCCCGGCGCAATGGCATTGACGCGGATCTTCGGCCCCAAGCTCACGGCCAGCGCATGGGTAAGCGCCACAAGCCCGCCCTTCGCCGCCGCATAGGCCTCCGTCTGCGGCTCCGACATGAAGGCGCGGGTGGAGGCCATGTTGACGATGCTCGCTCCCTCGCCCATCAGCGGAACCGCCGACCGCGTCATCAGGAATGCGGCGGTCAGATGGCTGTCGGTCACGCGCCGCCAGTCCTCAAGCGACAGATCCTGGATGGGACCACTGACCGGCCCGGCGACGCCGGCATTGTTGACGAGCAGATCGAGGCTGTCCCAACCGAGCTCGGCAAAAGCCCCGGCAACCGAGGCTTCGTCGCCGACATCGCAGAAGATGTGCCGCACACCGGCCGCCTGCAGATCCTCCGCCGTATCCTTCATGTCGAAGGACGCCACACTCCAGCCGGCCTCCAACAAGGCCCGGCAGATCCCCGTGCCGATAAGGCCGGCACCGCCTGTGATGATCGCGTGTCTCATGCACGAAGAGATAGGATCAATTGTGCGCCTGTCCACCCGTCTCAGGCACTGCGCACGACAGCGATGATATCCGCCAGCAGCGCATGCAGCCGGTCGCGGTAGCCGTTGGCGGCCGAAGGCGAATCGGATTCCGACGTCATGGTGACGGTGAGTGCCAGGCGCGGTACGATGTAGAGCATCTGCCCGCCATAGCCCCAGGCAAAACGGACATCCTCGCCGCCGATCTCTTTCAGGAACCAGCAATAGCCGTAGCCATCGCCCGAATAACGGGAGGTGGTGCGCTGGTCCCACGAGGTCTTCACCCAGGCTTCCGGCACCACCTGGACACCATCCGCAGTCCGACCACCGCGCCGGTAAAGCTCGCCAAAGGCATGCAGAGAACGGGTGGTCATGGCCATCTGGTTGCCGCCGATATGCACGCCCTGCCGATCCCGCGACCACGAACCGATGCGGAAACCGTCGACCGGCTCGAACCAGTCTTCTGCCAATTGCAGGGTCGGTTTTCCGCCGACCTTCGTGAGGATGGCGGACAGAAGATGGGTGGAGGCAGTGGAATACACCATGGCGCCGCCGGGATCTTCGACAAATTCGTCTGCGAGTGTGAAGCGCACCCAGTTGCGGCTGGCAATCATGCGCCCGTAACTCGGCCCCAGTCCGGACTGCATGGACAGCAGCTGGCCAATGGTGATGCGGGCGAGCCGCGGGTCGGGATTTTCCGGCAGATCCGCCTTCAAGAGCGGTGCGATGGGCTGATCCACGCCTTCGAGCAGTTTCTTGTCGATCGCAATACCGACCATGGCCGAAACGATCGACTTTGATGCCGATTTGATGTTTGTAGAATCCGTCGGCTGATAGCCGTGGTAACCGCGTTCGGCCAGTTGTTCGCCGTCACGCGAGACGATGACGGCCTTCAGCGGCGGAAGTCGGCCGCCGCGCTCGAGAATTTCCGAAAGGGAAGTCGCAGATCCGGATGGTTGCGATCCGGCGGCATCGCCGGTCGGCGCCTCAGGATCGGCATCGGACGTGTCTTGCGCACGCGAAGAGAGAGCGGCAAGGGTGATCGGCAGGGAAAGTGCAAAGGTCCGTCGTGTCAGCATGCCTGCAAGATAGAACCATCCGTGCGGGACGCCACACCTGCCGGCCTCAGGTCACGGCCTTGTGACGATTTGCTCCGGCAAATAGGAAACGGGGACCAGCGCGGTCGAGGCGCTGATCCCCGTCTCTTCTCCTCATCCGAAGAAACCTGCCACGGTGCCGGATGCCCCCATCCGGACGATTCCTCGAAGAGGTAACCGCAGCCGCTTAGAAGCGGTAGGTCACACCGGCGCCGACCAGCCAGGGGTCAAGTTTGGCCTTGCCGGACAGCGGGCCGAGCGTCGAATGATTGGCGCTCCAGTCGGTTTCCAGGAAGAGCTTCTTGACGTCGAAGTTGACGCCCCAGTGTTCGTCGATCATGTAGTCGAAACCGACCTGCAGGGCCGCACCCACATGGTGATCCACCTTGAGGTTGCTGAAACCCGCCTTCTCCGATTCGTTGTAGAAGAAGGTGTAGTTGATGCCGGCACCGACATAGGGCTTGAAGGCGCCGAAATCGGTGAAGTGATACTGCAGCGTCAGCGTCGGCGGCAGGATCCAGGTCTTGCCGACATCGATACCAGCCAGAGAACCGGCACCCGAAATCTTGGCGCTGGTCGTGCCGAGGATGAGTTCGGCAGCGATGTTGTCGGTGAAATAATAGGAGATATCGAGTTCCGGGGTGACGGAGTTCGAATAATGCAGGTCGGAGCCCGCGACACCGTTGACCGAACCCTCGTCATTCGGGATCACGCCCAGCGCACGCACGCGGATCTGCCACGGGCTCTTGGCCGCGGCAACGGCCTCTTCGGCGGCCGGAGCCGGCGCAACCGGCGTCAGATCGGCTGCCTGAACCGCCCCCGAAAGAAGGACCGTAGCCGCACCCAGCATGGCGGCGAAAGCTGGCCCGTTCTTGATCATGTCACTCTCCTTGAAACATCGTCAGCAATTGATGTCCCGAGGAGTACCATTGAAGCGGCGCAGACAGTTGATCTCGATCAAACCCGCTTGACGTTGGTCAGGCCAGGCCAGGCCAGAGCGCAAATTGCTCCCGCAAAGTGCAGAAAAGCAACACTTGAGCAGGCGCTTAACAAAAACCCTCCCTCCGCGTGGATGCGGAAGGGAGGGCGACGACTGGAGAGGTCGATGGGTCTTCAGGCAGCGCGGCGAAGCGGCGGGCGCGAGAGCTTGCGGCCACTCGCCACCAGCATGCCGGCAGCACCGGCAAGCCAGCCAGCCTTCAGTTCAAGGCCAAGGAAGCGGTCGCGCGCGAATGGACCCGGCATCACCAGATGCTGTGCCTTGTCCGCAAAAAAGCCGAAGCGTTCGTAATAGGCCGCATCGCCAACGAGCAGGATCGCGCCGTGGCCGCGCTGATGCGCTTCCGCAATCGCTGCCCGCATCAACGCGGAGCCGATTCCCTTGCCCTCATGGGCCGAATCGACCGCAAGCGGACCGAGCAGCAGCGCATCCACCGGCGCGCCGGAGGCAGAAACGCCGGCTTCGACGTTCCACAGGCGGACCGTGCCGATCACATGGCCGGCCGGATCGCGGGCGACAAGCGCCAGCCCTTCCGCCGGCACACGGCCGCGGCGGATCTTTTCCGACGACTTCTTGCGGCGGTCGCGGCCCATGGCGCGGTCGAGCAGCGCCTCGCGCGCGACGACATCGGCCGGCGTTTCATGGGCGATTGTAAATGTGTTTGGCGCAAACAAAGCGCGCACAGCGTCAAGAACAGCGGCCATCTTGGCCTCCGAAGCTCAAAACCGTTCAAGCGGCACGAGAAAAAAGGGTGAAGTGCGGCTCCGGTCTTAGAACCGGAGCCGACGGATCGTCAGATGACGTAGGCCTTCAGCGGGTCGAAGCCGTTGAAGGCGACGGCCGAATAGGTCGTCGTGTAGGCGCCGGTGCCTTCGATCAGAACCTCGTCGCCCACCGTCAGCGTGATCGGCAGCGGATACATGTTCTTCTCGTACAGCACGTCGGCCGAATCGCAGGTCGGGCCGGCGATCACGCAAGGCTGCATCGCATCGCCGTCGCGCGTCGTGCGGATCGGGTAACGGATGGCTTCGTCCATGGTTTCGGCCAGACCGCCGAACTTGCCGATGTCGAGGAAGACCCAGCGATGTTCGTCATTGTCAGACTTCTTCGACACCAGAACGACTTCCGCCTTGATGACGCCCGCATTGCCGACCATGCCGCGACCCGGCTCGATGATCGTCTTCGGCAGGTTGTTGCCGAAATGCTTGCGCAGTGCCGCGAAGATGGCCTGGCCATATTCTTCGGCCGACGGAATGTCGCGCAGGTACTTGGTCGGGAAGCCGCCGCCCATATTCACCATCTGCAGGAAGATGCCCTGCTTGGCGAGCTGTGCGAAGACGCGCTTGGCATCGGCAAGAGCCGAATCCCAGGCATCGACCTTGGTCATCTGCGAACCGACGTGGAACGAAACGCCGTAGGATTCCAGGCCCAGCTGATGCGCATAGACCAGAACGTCGACGGCCATCTGCGGCACGCAGCCGAACTTGCGCGACAGCGGCCATTCGGCGCCTTCGCCATCGGTCAGAACGCGGCAGAACACACGGGCGCCGGGGGCTGCACGGGCAACCTTTTCGACTTCCTCGTGGCTGTCGACGGCAAACAGGCGAACGCCGAGTTCGAAGGCACGCGCAACATCGCGCTCCTTCTTGATCGTGTTGCCGAAGGAGATGCGGTCAGCGGTGGCACCGGCGGCAAGCGCCATCTGGATTTCAGCCACAGATGCGCAATCGAAGCTCGAGCCAAGCGAGGCGAGCAGCTTCAGAATAGCCGGCTCCGGGTTTGCCTTGACGGCATAATAGATCGAGCTGTCCGGCAGCGCGTGGCGGAAGGCGCGGAAGTTGTCGCGCACGACGTCGAGGTCCACGACGAGGCAAGGGCCTTCCGGGCGTTCGGTGCGGAGAAAGTCGAGGATGCGAGCGGTCGTCGTCATTGGTCCAATCCCTATTAAGCTTCTCCGGCGAGCCGAAGGACAAAGACGCGCAGACAGGTGAACGAGGCCCGGCCGGTGGAAATCCCGGAGCTTCGAACGCGCCTGATGCGCAGGGTTTGGGTCAACGCCCTGCCAAGAGCATTGATCCGGCTTTGTCTGCCATGGATTGGAGGGATTTACCCAACCGCACTTCCGGCAATGATGGTGTGCCTCTTCAGTATTGCAGGCTGATGGAAAGCCTGCAGAGACCAGAAAGGCCCGCACCGTCGTTGCTTCAAGATGTCCTCGCATTTCCCGGTTGGCCGGAATAGCGACTGGAGGGGTTAATTCCAGGTACCTTACCGATGACCTCACCTTAGGGATAAATCCCAATTCGAGGGTCGGCGGACACCCACAGGCACGTGCGACTTTGGGCAAGCCGGGAGATAAGATTTCCGCTCGTCATAATCAAGCGTTTTTTTGGACGAACCGCAAATTTTGGATTGCGCATCCGCCGGCAAGCCTCCACCTAGGGACAGCAACCAGAAAAGGGGCTTTCGGGTGGATACTCTAACGCGCATGCGAGCCTTCATAGACGTGGTGGAAGCGGAAGGGTTTTCCGCCGCAGCACGGCGCACGGGACGCTCCAAGGCGCTTCTGTCCAAATATGTGCGGGAGCTGGAGGATGATCTCGGCGCCCTGCTTCTGAACCGCACGACACGGCAGTTTTCCCTGACGGAAGCCGGACATACCTATTTCCGCACCGCCTCCGATATCCTGAAGGAGATCGACAACCTCGCCGACCTCGTGCGCGAGAACAATGCCGACCTCAAGGGAAGGCTCCGGGTCTCCGTGCCACGCACCTTCATCGATGCCGATGTCGGACAGTCGCTGATCGATTTTGCCAAGGCACATCCGGACGTCTCGCTCGACATCGTGGCGGAGGACCGGTTCGTCGATCTGATCGAGGAAAGCTTCGATCTCGCGATCCGAATCACCAAGCTGGAGGATTCGGGCATGATTGCGCGCAAGCTCTGCGATTTCCGGGTCTATGCCTGCGCCACACCGGATTATGTGGCGCGCTATGCGCCCCTTTCCCATCCGCAGGATCTCGCCGGCAAACCCGTCATCATCGACACCAACCTACGTTCGCACAACAACATGCGTTTTCAGGACCCGGCAGGCGGCGGGCAGATCAGCGTGCCGGTCGCAGGCCCCATTGAGGTCAACACGCCGCAGGCAACGCTGAAGGCCTCGCGCGCAGGCCTCGGCGTCGCCATGGTGCCGGATTTCCTGGCGCTTCCCTTCATCCGCTCCGGCGAACTGGTGACCCTGTTCGACGACTACATCATCAAGGACCGCGGCATCTATGCGGTCTACCCGCACCGGCGTTATCTTCCGGCCAAGGTGCGCGTCTTCGTCGACTTCCTGTCGAACTGGTTTCGCCGCACGCCGCAGCAACCGGAATAAGCAGAGATTGACCGAGGTCGAATTTCCGTCCCATTTTCGGGAGAGACCGGGGCAAGAACGGGGTCAGGATTCGCCGATGCGCATGAAATCATGGCTGCTTGCAGCCCTTCTGGGCCTTGCGCCGCTACCGGCGCTGGCCCACCCGCACATTTTCGTCGATGCACGGCTGGAAGTGCTGTCCGACGACAAGGGCAACGTGACGGAACTGCGCAACGTCTGGCGCTTCGACGAGATGTTTTCCTCCAGCGTGCTTCTGGATTTCGACAAGAACACCGATCTGAAGCTCGACGAGCATGAACTGGCCGAACTCGGCGAGACGATGCGCACCTCGCTTGCGGATTTCCACTATTTCACGACGATCACGGCGGACGGCAAGACGGTCCCGATCGCCAAGCCGGACGTGATCCATGTCAGCTACCAGAACCAGCAGATCCTCGCCTTCTTTGCGGTGAAGCCGCAAAAGCCGCTGCACCTGAAGGGCAAGCTGACCTTCGGCATCTATGATCCGTCGCTTTATACGGCGATCGATTTCCCGAGCGATGCGGATCTCGTGCCGGAAGGCAACAGCATCGCCGCCTGCAGGCACCAGGTGGTGCGGCCTGATCCGGACGAGGTCATCTCGCAGAACAAGAACACGCTGACCGACGCCTTTTTTAATGATCCGACGGGCACGGACATGACAAAGCTGTTTGCGACACGCCTTGAGGTGACATGCTGAACCGCCGCACACTGTCCCTCGGCCTTCTGGTGACACTTGCGACGGTCGCCGTCGCGCATGCCCAGTCTCCGCTCGGCGTGGGTGCCGCCGAACCGTCCTTCGACACGACCGGCATCCTCGGCCCCTTCCTCGGCTGGATCAATACCTACCAGCAGTCCTTCTACCGGGCGCTGACGGGCGCGCTGCGCGCCATGCGGGAAGATCCGTCCGCCCTGAACACGCTGGTCTGGCTCTCCTTTGCTTACGGCGTGTTCCACGCCGCCGGCCCCGGCCACGGCAAGGCGGTCATCTCGTCCTACATGATTGCCAACGAGACGGCACTGAAACGCGGCATCCTGATCTCGCTGCTTTCGGCGCTGGTCCAGGGGGCCGCCGCCATCCTGCTGGTGGCAGCCGCCTTCTACATCCTGCGCGGCTCTGGCATCACCATGACAAAGGCCACCTGGGCGATGGAGATCGCCAGTTTCGGCTTGGTCGCGCTGTTCGGCGCCTGGCTGCTCGCCCGGAAACTTTACGAGATCCGGCCGCGCTTCTCCTCGCTGCCGGTCTTTGCCGATGCAGCGCCCGGAGCGGGGCCGACCGGCCTGCGTTTTCAGGCGATCGAGGTGGACCACAACCACAATGATCTGGCGCCCGGCAGCTACTGCGCCGATTGCGGCGAGCTTCACATTCCGGATCCCTCCTCGCTCAAATCGAAGGATTTCAGCGTCCGGGAAGCCTGGTCGGCAATCATCGCGGTCGGTCTGCGCCCCTGCTCCGGCGCGATCCTCGTGATGAGTTTTTCCATCCTCAACGGGCTTTATCTGGCCGGCGGATTGTCGGTGCTCGCCATGTCGCTTGGCACGGCCATCACCGTCTCGATCCTCGCCATCCTGGCCGTCACGGCAAAGGATGTGGCTGTCCGGCTTGCCGGTCCCCGCTCGAAGCTCGCCTCGCGGCTGACGACGGCGATCGAACTGCTGGGCGCCCTGTTCATCCTGCTGGTCGGACTTGCCCTGCTCGGCGCCTCTTTGCAAAGCGGCAACCTGCAGACGCTCTGGTAACCTCAGCCTTTGCGGCGCTGGTGACGGGCTCTCAGCCAGAAAATCAGGAAGAAAGATAGCACCGCGGCCAGGCCGAACACGCCGGCAATCCAGGGTGAAATATTGCCGAGCCAGATCATGATGCTCGGCATCACGAAGAACAGCAGCATGAAGCCGCCCATGATGAGGGCCGCGGCGATGGCGGCCGAGCGGCCCGAGCTGTTCGTCATGCCGAGGCGTCCTTCAGTTCTGCGCGAATATCCTCCAGCCGGCGTTTCTGGTGGCCGTGGTCGTCGAAATTTTCTGGTGCGAGCCAGGCTTCGAAGGCCTTGGACAACAGTGGCCATTCGCTGTCGATCATTGAAAACCAGGCAGTGTCCCGATTGGCGCCCTTGGAGACCATGTGCTGGCGGAACACGCCTTCGAAGGTGAAACCGTAACGCGCAGCACTTGCCTTGCTCGGTTCGTTTTCGTTGTGGCACTTCCACTCGTAGCGGCGATAGCCGAGGTCTTCGAACACATGGCGCGCCATCAGGTAATGCACCTCGGTCGATAGCGGCGAGCGCTTCATCGCCGGCCCGTGCGCGACGGAACCAACCTCGATGACACCGTTGGCAGGATCCGGCCGCATGTAGCTTGCCATGCCGACGACCTCGCCATCCTCCTTGTCCCGGAAGACGAGCGTGATGAGGCGGCCATCGCGGTTCATGCCCTCCAGCCAGTCGGCAAACTCTTCCTTGGCTTTGTAGATGGGGTTCGGGAAGAACTGGATCAGGTCGTTGATCCCTTCTTCCCCACCGAGAGCCTCCCACAGCGTCTGGATATGCACCGCCCGCTCGTAGGGCTCCAGGATCACAAACTGGCCTTCCAGGCGCACGGGTGCCGGTGGCGGGCAGCCCTTGAAAGTCGCAAGATCACGCATCGAATTCCCCCTCGTTCGGCCATGAGGATTACGAGAGGCGGCCATCAAAGGCAACCGCCGCCTTGTCGCAGGGATTGATGGCCGCAATGCCTCAAAGGGAGACCTTGGCCGAGGAGACAGTCGCCTCGATGTGATCGACCAGCGCATCCGGCAGTTTCAGCCGACCGGCGAGCAGATCGAGATAACCGCGTTCGGCCCGCGTGTCGGGATCGATCGCCAGTCGGGAGGCCGTATAGATTTCCACCCGCTGCTCCTCGGTGCGGCCGGCCGCCACCAGCGCGTCGAGATCGATCGGATCGGCAAGCTCGCGCGAAAGAAAGGCTTCCGCTTCGGCGCCGAGATCCACCTCATGCACCTTCTGCATGATGTTCTGCCGCTCGAAGGCATCGATATGGCCATCCGCCTTGGCGGCGGCGATCATCGCGCGCAGCAGGGTCAGCGCAAAATCATTGGTGAGGGCGGCAGACTGCGGATTGAAGGGAGAATCGGCAGGCGGCTCAAGTGCCGCGGTATCCTGCGGCACGCCCTGCGGTTTGGCACCGGACTGGTAGTTCTTGTAGGCCAGGTAACCAAGGCCGGCGATGGCCGCAACGCCACCCAGCGTCGCGACGTTGCCGGCGAGCTTGCGCCCGGTCTTGGTGCCGAGGATGGCGGCGGCAAGCGCGCTGGTCTTCAAGGGATTGTTGCGGGCAAGATCACCCATCTGCCCGGCGCGGTCCTTGACCGATCCGGACAGGCCGGGGATCTGCGATCCGAGGAACTGGTCAAGAAGCTTCTTGGCGTCGAACATGAACTGTCTCCCTGTTGATCTCAGGGAGACAGATAGGAAGGGTCTGCCGTTTTACAAAGGCAATCAGGCCTTCAGGGCCGAAGCTTCCGATGCCAGTTTCGTGATGCCGGCCCAGTCACCCGCCGCGACCAGATCCTTCGGCGCCACCCAAGAGCCGCCGACACACACGACGTTCGGCAGCGACAGGTAATCGTGGGCGTTCTTCAGCGAGATGCCGCCGGTCGGGCAGAAGACGGTGCCGGCGAGCGGCGAGGAGAGCGCCTTCAGATAAGCGGCACCACCGGCCTGTTCGGCGGGGAAGAACTTCAGGACCTCGTAACCGGCCTCGCGCAGCGTCATGACCTCGCTTGCGGTGGCCGCACCCGGCAGCAGCGGAACGGCGGAATCCTTGGCAGCCGACAGCACGCCGGGCGCGACACCCGGGCTGACGATGAAGGTGGAACCGGCCTTGACGGCAGCCTCATAGTCGCGGGCATTCAGGATGGTGCCGGCCCCCACATGCGCGCCCTCGACTTCGGCGGCAACCGCCTTGACCGCATCGAGCGCCGCCGGCGTCCGCAGCGTGATCTCGATCGCCTTCAGACCACCTGCCACAAGCGCGCGTGCCAGCGGCACGGCCGAGGCGGCATCCTCGACGATCAGCACGGGCACGACCGGCTGCAGCTTCAGGATGGACAGCAGGCTTTGGGTCTTCGCGTTCATGATCGATCTCCCGCAGGTGGTGAATTGAAACGATTGAAAACTGCGCCTGAGATAGCGCGCCGCATTCATCCTGTCGAGGGGGCGCTGCGGCTCATGGCTTGCAAGGATGAACACAGTCGTGCGTATATGGTACTGTCACAAAAGTTGACGCTAGGAGAGCCCATGGCCAAAGAGATCGAACGGAAATTCCTCGTCCGCTCGGATGTCTGGCGGAAGGAAGCAACATCCTCGGCCGAGCTGATCCAGGGTTACGTGGCCATTGGCGACGACCGCAGCGTGCGGGTGCGCCTGTTCGATCGCAAGACGGCAAAACTGACCGTCAAGATCGGTCGCAAACTTCTCGCCCGCGACGAATACGAATACGAGATCCCGGTCAGCGATGCCGAGGAACTCATCAAGGCCAGCATCGGAACCGTCATCGAAAAGGTGCGTTACAATGTCCCGCGCAACGGTCTGGTCTGGGAGATCGACGTCTTCCGGGGCAGTTATCAGGGACTGGTGGTCGCCGAAGTGGAATTGACAAGCGAAGACGAAAAGCCGCCGATTCCGGTCTGGATCGGTCGGGAAGTGACGGGAGACCGGCGTTATTCCAATATGGTGATGGCCATGGAAGGTCTGCCGAGGGAGTTGTTGCATGGCCTTTCGCATCCGTCCCTCTAAGCGCTTCACCAGCGAATTCATCTCGGTCGGGCGTTCCCAACTCGAAAAGGCGATGGCCGTGCTGTCCGATCAGCCCGATGGACCGCATGCGGCAATCCATGCGGCCCGCAAGCGCTTCAAGCGATTGAGGGCGCTTTATCGACTGGTCTCCCCCGACGCGAAGGAGTTCAGAGAGCAAGAGAACGCCCGCATCCGCGACATGGCCCGCTCTCTTTCAGCCGTCCGCGATGCCACCGCTCTGGTGGAGACGGTCGATTATCTGGCGACCCAAGCCACCTCCGCCGAGGAGTTCACCGCGCTTTCGCATGCCTCCCGCACGTTGATGGACAGGCGGGACCGTATCGCGGAAAATGAGGTGGATCTGCCGGAAAAGATCAGCAACGCCATCGCAACCTGTGGCGAGGCGATCGCCGCACTGGAAGAACTCGACCTCAGCGACAGCCGCAACCGCACCGCCCGCCGCCTCGGCAAGGTCTGGACGAAACAGCAGCAAAAGGCACAGCTCGCGCTGATGCATTGCCTCAGCAATCAGGAGGCGGAGGCTTTCCACGACCTGCGCAAGCGCGGCCAGGTCTACTGGATGCATCTGTCCCTGTTGCGCGATCTCTGGCCATCCGCCATGACGGCAAAACAGAACGAGGCGAAGCTTTTGGTCGATCTTCTCGGTCACGAGCATGATCTCAGCGTGCTGACCCAGACGGTCAATGAAAATCCGGAGGAATTCGGCACCAGCGATACGCTGGCCCTGCTGATCGCCGCGATCATCACCCGTCAGCAAGCATTGCGGCAGGAGGCGTTGACACGCGCGGAAACCGTCTTCCAGGACGATCCGGTGAGAGAGGGCAAGATCATCGAAATGCTCTGGTCCGAGGCATCCTGAGGCCCTGTGGCACGGCGCCGCTCGATGATTTATGTTGCACCGCACGGAAACTGCGACTTTTCGCAAATTCGATTCAAATACTGTTAACCGGCACCCGCCAAGCTCCCATCGGTTTGACGAGGAACTTGCCAGTGTTGACACGTATTAGCCTCTGCGTCGCGGCCATCATGGCCTCTTGTCTTTCTGTTCCCGCCTACGCCGAACAAAAACTGGACCTCTTTTACAATTCGGCCGGCAACAAGGAAAAAACCCTTGGGTTCCAGGTACTTCAGCTGGCCATCGAAAAATCCGGCAAACCCTATGTGCTGAAGCCGTCACCCACGGGCTACAGCTCGAATGCCGGCATGGTCGATGCCATCGCCAACGGCGCCGAGATCGACATCGCCTGGGTCAACGCCGCCAAGGCTGTCTCGGCGAAGCTACTTTCGGTTCCGTTCCCGATCGACCGTGGACTGGGCGGTTATCGCCTGTTCCTGATCGATGGCGCCCGCCAGAACGAATTCAGCAAGGTCAAAACGCTTTCCGACCTCAGCAAGTTCATCGCACTGCAGGGAACCGGATGGGCGGACGTGGACGTGCTGCGCAAATCCGGCCTCACCGTCCGCACCGGTCCGCAGAAAAACCTCTACCGCATGACGCTCGGCCAGCGCGGCGATTATTTTGCCCGCGGGGTCAATGAAGCGCTCAACGAGCAGGCCAAACAGGTGGCCGACGTACCGGGCCTCGCGGTGGAAAAGACGCTGGTCCTGCAATACCCGTCCGCCTCGATTTTCTACGTTTCCAAATCCCGGCCGGAGCTGCGCGACGATCTTCTGCGCGGCCTCGAGATCGCATGGAAGGACGGCTCCTTCGAGGAAGTGTTCCTCTCCAATCCCGACATCAAGCTCGCCTTCGACAAGGGCGATCTGAAGACCCGAACCATCATCAAGATCCCCAATCCGAACCTGCCTGACGATATCCTCGCAATGGATGCCAAGTACTGGTTCGATCCGCAGAAATAGCCTTCACCCCCCACACCGTTTCAACACGTAGCCGTATTGAAGATCCGGGAAGATGCACATGTTCAAAAGCAAATCCATTCGCATGCAGGTCATGTTGCCATCTCTGGCCCTGATCCTGGTCGGTTCCGCCGCGCTGTCGATCTACTCCGGCTGGTCGCAGGCCAAATCCGCCAAAGAGATGTTCGACAACAAGGTCAGGCTCACCGCCTCCATGACGACATCCGGCGCATCGACCGCCATGTGGCAGTTCGACAAGGGGTTGGCGCAGGCGACGTTCGAACCGGTCGCGACCGATCCCGATTTCAAGGGCGCCGTCGTTCTCGACAACACCGGCAAGGCCTTTTTCTCCTCCGGTGACGCAACGGCCGTTGCCGCTGGCGTGACCGCAGCCGGCAAGGCCCAGTCCGACGATGACAGCGGCCAGCTGCGCTTCTCCGTCGTGCCTCTGAAGCATACGGAAGAGAACAAGGAAATGACCATCGGCACGATGGTGCTTGCTTTCGATACCGGCTCCATCATGGCCAATACCTGGAATTCGCTGACCGGTCTCGCGGCCATCGCCGGCCTCACCCTGCTCGCCTCGGCACTCGCCCTCACCGTCCTGCTGCGCTCCATCACGAAGCCGCTGATTTCGCTGTCGGGTGTCATGAACAAGCTTTCCTCCGGAGCGCTCGACACACCCGTTCCCAACCAGGAGCGCATCGACGAGATCGGCGAGATGTCGCGCGCGGTCCAGTATTTCAAGGATAGCGTCGCCCAGACCGCCAAGCTGCAGCAGGATGCCAATTCGAGCCGCGAGGCACTCGAAATCGAACGGCGGACGAAGGAAGAGGCAGACCACGCCCGCCTCGTCGAGGTGACTAAGGCCAACAATGCACTGGCCGCCGGCCTGCGTGCGCTGTCGCTGGGCGACATGACGATCCAGCTCGATGAGCGTTTCGCCCCGGAATATGAAGAACTGCGCACCAACTTCAACAATGCCGTGCGCCAGTTGCGCCAGACGTTGTCGGTGGTCGTCACCGCGGCAATGAACATCGACGCCGGCACGCAGAACATTGCCGAAAACACCAATGATCTGTCCCGCCGCACCGAACAGCAGGCCGCATCGCTGGAAGAAACCGCCGCGGCTCTGGATGAGATCACAGCAAACGTCTCGTCCTCGCTGCAGCGGACAGAAGAGGCCCGCCGCGTCGCAACAGAAGCCAATGACAGCGCCTCGCGTTCCGGCACCGTCGTCTCGGAAGCGGTCGAAGCCATGAGCCGCATCGAAAACTCCGCGGCGCAGATCTCCTCGATCATCGGCGTGATTGACGACATCGCTTTCCAGACGAACCTTCTGGCGCTGAACGCCGGCGTCGAAGCCGCACGTGCCGGTGAAGCCGGCAAGGGTTTTGCCGTCGTCGCCCAGGAAGTGCGCGAGCTCGCACAGCGCTCCGCCAAGGCCGCCAAGGAGATCAAGGATCTGATCCAGAACTCGACCAACGAGGTGGAAGTCGGCGTGAAGCTCGTCTCCGACACGGGTGCAGCCCTCAGCAACATCGGCAAGCTGATCATCGCCATCAATGAACATGTCGGCGCGATTGCCACCTCAGCCCGCGAACAATCGACCGGTCTCGGCGAGATCAACACGGCGGTCAATCACATGGATCAGAGCACGCAGAAGAATGCGGCGATGGTCGAAGAAACCAGCGCCTCCTCGGCCGCGCTTGCCGCCGAAGCCGCTCGCCTGCGCGAATTGATGGTGCAGTTCACGCTGGACGGCCAGACCCGCTCGCCGCGCTTTGCCAGCGCCGCCTGAGCGTCTGCCTGACAGACAGGGACCATCGGACACCCTTCCGCCCCGCCGGCGGGAGGGTGTTTTTGTTTGAGCTTCCGGCAGCCAATTGACAAAAGTCAAAGGTGGTTGCCGACGCGGAAAACCGTTGCTTTGCAGGCCGTTTGGCAGTATTGCCCCGCCCATGACCGACACCCTTACCGCCTCCGCAACCGGTACCAAGACCGGCTCCTTCCTCGTTGCCGCGCTGTATCACTTCGCGCGTTTCGAGCGTTATCAATCCGTGCGCGAGCCGTTGCAGGCGCTTTGCGAGGAAAATGGCGTCAAGGGAACCCTGCTTCTGGCGCGTGAAGGCATCAACGGCACGATCGCCGGCCCGGACGAGGGTATTGCCAATGTGCTGGCCTATCTGCGCGGCCAGCCGGAATTTGGCGCGCTGGAGCACAAGGAAAGCCGGGCCTCCAAGATGCCCTTCCTGCGCATGAAGGTGCGTCTCAAGAAGGAAATCGTCACAATGGGGGTCGAGGACATCGATCCCAACCGCATCGTTGGCACCTATGTCGATCCAAAGGACTGGAACGCGCTGATCACCGATCCGGAAACGATCGTCATCGATACGCGCAACGACTACGAAACGGCGATCGGCATCTTCAAGGGCGCCGTCGATCCGAAAACGAAGACCTTCCGCGAGTTTCCCGACTGGGTGAAGAACAATACCGGCCTGCACAACAAGCCGAAGATCGCCATGTACTGCACCGGCGGCATCCGTTGCGAAAAGGCGACCGCCTTCATGAAGGAACAGGGGTTCGACGAGGTCTACCATCTGAAGGGCGGCATCCTGAAATACCTGGAAGAGGTGCCGGAAGCGGAAAGCCTCTGGGAAGGCGCCTGTTTCGTCTTTGATGAGCGCGTCTCGGTCACCCACGGCCTGAAGGAAGGCGAACATCAGCTCTGCCACGCCTGCCGCGAACCGCTGACGGCGGAAGATCGCGCCTCGCCGCAGTTCGAGGAAGGCGTCTCCTGCCCGCACTGCTTCGACACCCGCACAGAGGACGACCGCGAACGTTATCGCCAGCGCCAGCGCCAGATCGAACTGGCACGCAAGCGCGGACAGAAGCATCTCGGTAGCTGAATTCAGAGCGAGCCGGTCAGGCGGTGTTCGGCAACTGCAGCAGCGGACCGGAGCGCCGTAACCGGTCGATCACCTCCGCTCCGACCGGCCGGCCGAGCAGGAACCCCTGAAGCAGGTCACAGCCGGCCAGGCGCAAAGCAAGGGCCTGGGCTTCACTTTCAACGCCTTCCGCCGTCACCGGCATGTCGAGTGAGCGCGCAAGGGCCACGGTCGCACGCAGCATCTCGACGGCGCGGCTGCTCTCGCCGACGCTTTCCACCAGCGAACGGTCGAGCTTGATGCGATCAAAACCGAACTGGCGCAGATAACCAACACTCGAAAAGCCGGAGCCGAAATCGTCGAGCGCGATCTTGACCCCCGTTTCCCGCAGCAGATCGAGCGTCTTGCGCGCCCGCTGGGGGTTCTGGATGAAATAGGTTTCCGTCAGTTCCAGGGTGAGACGCGAGGGTTCGATACCGGTCTCCTCCAGCACCTTGCCGACGCGGCTGACAAAAGCCGGGTCGCGGAACTGGCCGGGCGAGACATTCACCGACAAGGCAAGATCCGGCCAGGCCTTCAGGGTGGTGCAGGCGGTCCGCAGCACACAAAGGCCGAGAAGATCGATGAGGCCCGTGCTTTCCGCAATCGGAATGAAGACATCGGGTGACACCGGACCATGGTCCTTGCGGTTCCACCGCGCCAGCGCCTCGACACCATAGAGCCGGAAATTGCGGGAATCGGCGATCGGCTGATAGACCACCGTAATCTCTTCGGCATCGATTGCCGCCCGCAGATCGAGTTCAAGCAGATTTCGCTCTTCGCGTTCCTCGTCCATGGAGGGATCGTACAGCGTCCAGCGACCACGCCCCTCCTCCTTGGAGCGATACATCGCCATGTCCGCCCGACGGATCAGTTCCTCGCTCGGCACAAGCCCGCGGCGCGATACTGACAAGCCGATGCTGCAGCCGATGACCGCCACCCGCTCACCCATCGTCAGCGGTTCGCCGAGAAAATCCAGCACGCGCTCGGCGAGTTCGGCCGCCGTCTTGTGCACGTCGAAGCCAACAAAGGCGATGGCGAATTCATCGCCGCCAAGCCGCGAAAGCACCCTTTCTTCCCCCGCCAGGACACGCAGGCCGGCCGAGACGCTGCGGATCAGCACGTCGCCCGTCGCATGGCCGTAAGCATCGTTGACCTCCTTGAAGCCATCGAGATCGAGATAGAGAAGCGCCACATCCTTCCCCTCGCTCTGAGCCTTGATGACGAGGTCTCTGAGGCCGGCAAACAGGCCGGACCGATTGGCAAGCCCGCTCAGACGGTCCGTCATCGCCAGACGTAAGGCGGTTGCCTCCTCGGCACTCAAGCGTGCCAGTGCCTGATTGCCGCTGACGAACAGGAGCAGCATGTAGATCGCGATCATCGCCACCGCGCACCAGACCAGCGGGCGCACCTGCGCAAGGCTCGTATCACCAGGAGAGCGCGGTACCCAGGAGAGCCCGCCAATCACCGCATTCGTCGGGCTGAGGATCGGCACGACATGCGAGATCTGGCCCGAAGGCGGGATCAGGGACAGACCGGGCAGCACATAGGCTCTCGCCAACCGTTCGACCGTCGTGGCGCTCAGATGGCGAAAGAAGAGCACATAACGTGTCTCTTCAGCGGCGACTGAAAGCTCACCGGACTTCGCCCGGATTAAGCCGATCGCCACGGCGGCAACACCCTTGCTGGTGGAGACGAAGCTCGACGCCTCCGGAAGCTCATCCGCCTGCATGCGGCGAACCTTGTCGAACAGGGTCCAGACATCCGGGGTGACGAAACCGGTCAATTCGGGCTGCATCCGCTCCCCGTCCGAATAGGCGGAAACCGGCTGACCGGAATGATCGAGGATCAGGGCGACGTCGAAAAGCTGGTTGTCGGCACTCATCTCGCCGAAATTGCGGTCCAGCCAGGAGATGTCCTCCCGGACATAGGTGTTCTCGGCAGCATCGTCCCAGGCAGCATAATCATGCAGCGTCGCGGCCAACTGTTCGCCAAACGTCTGCAACGCGCCGGAAACGGCTTCACGCGAGCGGTTTTCGTCCAGCTGGTTGGCGTAGTGGCCGACGCGGTCCAGTGCGGTGAACACCATGGCCGACACGCAGATCATCACGGCGGCAAAGATCAGCAGCATGGACCGGACTGCCGAACGACCGTCCAAGGTCGCGGCGGACCGCTGCAAATGAGAGGGGACAAACCGCATCCAATAGCCCTGACTAGCGGCCCGAGAATGGTCAAAAACTGTTCAGATCCGATTAACGCCGTTACGCTTCGGGACAAACGAAAAAAGCCCTCCGCGCGGAAGGGCTTTTCGAGAGATGGCAGAACCGAGACTTACCAGGCGGCGATGACGGCACCCTTGAACTGCTTGGCGACAAAATCCTTCACCGCTGCGCTGTGATAGGATTCGACCAGCGTCTTGACCCAGGCGGCATCCTTGTCTGCCGAGCGAACGGCAATCACGTTGATATACGGTGCCTTTTCGCCTTCGCGGGCAATCGGGTCCTTGGCCGGGTCGAGGCCCGCTTCCAGAGCGTAGTTCGTGTTGATCACCGAGGCGTCCACGTCGTCCAGTGCACGCGGCAGCTGAGCGGCATCGAGTTCGGCGAAGGTGAAGTTCTTCGGGTTCTCGACGACATCAGCCGGCGAGACCTTGAGGCCTGCACCGTCGCGCAGCTTGATCAGGCCCTTGTCGGCGAGGATCAGGAGCGCGCGGCCGCCATTGGTCGGATCGTTCGGGATGGCGATCGAAGCGCCGTCCTTCAACTCGTCGAGGCTCTTCACCTTCTTCGAGTAGATGCCCATCGGGAAGTTGACGGTCTGGCCAACGCTGACGAGGTCGAAGCCGCGGTCCTTCACCTGGTTGTCCAGATAGGGCTGGTGCTGGAAGGAGTTGGCCTGCAGATCACCATCGGCAAGCGCCTGGTTCGGCACGACGTAATCGGAGAATTCGAGGATGTCGAGATCGAGACCCTTGCCGGCCGCAACCTTCTTCACCTCTTCCATGATCTGCGCATGCGGACCGGGTGTCACACCGATCTTGATGGTTTCGGCGAAGGCTGCGCCGGCGGAAATGAGGGCGGCGAACGAGGCCGCGAGGATGAGCGTCTTCATGGGTGTCTCTCCTTGGGTAATGTTTGTCTTGTTCTGGTCGTGATTGGCTTCAAGTCAGGTCTTGCGGCTGCGCTTGTCGAAACGGCGGGCGAGACTGTCACCGGCGCTCTGCACCGCCTGCACCAGCAGGATCAGCACGATGACGACGGCGAGCATCACCTCCGGCATGAAACGCTGGTAACCGTAACGGATGCCGAGATCGCCGAGCCCACCGCCACCGACCGCGCCGACCATGGCGGAATAACCGATCAGGCTGACGAGGGTGAGCGTGAGTGCCAGCGTGATGCCGGGTTTCGCCTCGGCGATCAGCACCTTGGTGACGATCTGCCAGCGGCTGGCGCCCATCGCACGGGCCGCCTCGATCAGCCCACGATCCACCTCGCGGATCGCCGCCTCGATGAGACGTGCGACAAACGGAATGGTCGCGATAGTCAGTGGCACGATCGCGGCACTGGTGCCGATCGAGGTGCCAGCGATCAGCCGTGTGAAGGGAATGATCGCAACGACGAGGATGATGAAGGGCGTCGAGCGTGTCGCATTGACGATGAGGCCGGTGATGCGATTGACGAGCGGGGCGGCAAAAAGTTCTCCCTTGCCGCTGGTGGCGAGAAAGACGCCGATCGGCAGACCGATCAGCGTGCCGATCAGGCCGGCCACCGCCACCATCTGCACCGTCTGGACAAGCGCCTTCCAGAGAAGGGCGAGGAGCATATCAGGCGCCATAACCGAGCACCTCCGTGGAAAGACCGGTTTCGGCGTAGAAGGCATCGGCGCGGGCAACGATTGCCGGCTCAGCGGGGTAGGAGATCACCAGCGATCCATAGGGTTCGCCGGCGATTTCGTCGATCGTCCCGGTGATGATGTTGACCTCGGCACCCAACTCGCTCATCAGCCGCGAAATCAGCGGCTGCTCGGCCGTCGCGCCGTAAAAGGTAAGGCGTGTATAGACCCGTGCGGCAGAACTCGCCTCGGAGGTCAGGCGCCGGGCGATCGCGTCCGGCAGCTTTGTGCCGGCGAGACCAGACAAAAGCGCCCGCGTCGTTTCGTGTTTCGGTCGGGTGAAGACATCGAAGGTGCGTCCCGCCTCGACGATCAGGCCCTTGTCGATCACCGCCACCTCGGAAGCGATGGATTTCACGACCTCCATTTCGTGGGTGATCAGAAGCACGGTCAGGCCAAGCTCGCGGTTGATCCGCCGGATGAGATCGAGGATCGATTGCGTCGTCTCCGGATCGAGCGCCGAAGTCGCCTCGTCGGACAGCAGCAGCTTCGGTTCGGTGGAAAGCGCGCGGGCAATGCCGACACGCTGCTTCTGGCCGCCCGAAAGCTCTGCCGGATAACGCTTCGCCTTGTCGCTGAGGCCAACCAGATCGAGAAGCAGCTCGACCCGGGTGCGAATGGCCTTGGCGGTCAGACCCGCGATTTCCAGCGGCAGCGCCACATTATTGAAGACGGTGCGCGACGACAGGAGATTGAAGTGCTGGAAGATCATGCCGACTTCGCGGCGCAGATCGCGCAGGCCACGCTCGGAGAGTGCCGTCACATCGACGCCGTCCACCAAAACGGTACCGGATGTCGGCTGCTCCAGGCCGTTCACCAGCCGGATGAGCGTGGATTTGCCCGCTCCAGAGCGGCCGATAATGCCGGTGATGGCGCCCTTCGGCACCGTATAATCCACGCCGGCAAGCGCGGTGAATTCGCCCTGCCCGCCGCGATCGGCAAACCGCTTGGTGACGCCCTCGAAGGCGACCATGGCAGGAACTGCGGCAATGGCAGGGGAAAGACCGGGCGCAACGGCGCGCGCGGATAGCGTGGTTTCAGGTATGGACAGCATGGAAAACTCGTTTTTGGTGCCGCTTAGACGGCGCAATCAGGGCGTGGCTCGGTTCAGATCGAGCGACACATTCGACGCATGGTACGCCGTTTCAACATCCCTGACGTTTCCCTTTCGTGGCGGACGACATTTCACGCCCGCTTCATGACTGTCCTGCTTATCGCACCGCAGCAGACGGAATTCTAGAAATGAAATTCTTCATATGCTCGAATTCCGGAAAAATCGTGCGGAATCGGCGCTGCTCCGCTTACGAAGCAGCGCCGTCGATCTCACTTCACGACGGAGACGAAGTCTTCGCGGGCGCGGCGCACCTTCTTGAGGTTCGCCAGCCAGTCGCCGTCTTCCTGGCGATAACCGAGCGGGAGGAGCGTGACCGACCGCAGGCCGCGTTCGCGCAGGCCAAGGATCTCGTCCACCTTGGCCGGCTCGAAGCCTTCCATCGGGGTGGCATCGACGCTTTCGAAGGCGGCCTGGGCAATCGCCATGCCGAAGCCGATATAGGCCTGGCGGGCGGCGTGCTGGAAGTTCACTTCGGCATCACGGCCAGGATAGGTATTCAGCAGCATATTACGGTAATTTTCCCAACCTTCGTTGGTAAAGCCGCGTTCAGCATTGACGAGATCGAACATCGAATTGATGCGCTCGACCGTATAATTGTCCCAGGCGGCAAAGACGAGCAGATGCGAACCATCGGTGATCTGCGCCTGGTTCCAGGCGACCTCGCGGATCTTCGCCCGCACATCCTTGTTGGTTACGACGATCACTTCGAAAGGCTGCAGGCCGCTCGATGTCGGTGCGAGACGAGCGGCTTCGAGGATCCGCTCGACCTTGTCTTCGGCGACAACCTTGGAGGGATCCATCTTCTTGGTGGCATAACGCCAGTTCAGTTTTTCGAGGAGCATGGTCTCTTCACTTTCAGACGGTGGATGATGGCCGGCTTCTCGTGGGAGGTCAGGAAAGGGCGCGGCCGGTGTGACCGCGTCTAGATAACGATCGTGCAAGCCCATACAAGGAGGCACATTTCAGTAACCAATGCTTTTGCAGACCGGGCCGTCGTCTCAGGCAGACCGAAGGACCGGCTGCGCGAAGGCCTCGAAGGAGGGTTTGGCGAAGAGATAACCCTGGAACAGCGTCACCCCGAAATCGCGCAGGACCCTCAGTTCCTCCTGCGTCTCGATCCCTTCACAGACCGCCATGATGTCGAAATCCCGCAGCATCGCGAGCGTGTGCTTGACGACAATACGCTTGGCCGGATCGCGGTCGATGTCGCGGATCAGCTCCATGTCGAGCTTGACGATGTCCGGCTGGAAGCGGGCCAGAAGATTGAGCCCCGCATGCCCGGCGCCGAAGTCATCGATCGCCGTCTTGAAACCGATCTGCCGGTAGGTCTTCAGGATCGACAGCAGATGTTCGGTGTCGACCTGCTCGCTTTCGGTGAACTCGAAAATGATCCGCTCCGGCGCGAAGTTTAGCTGCTCCGCCGTTGCAAGCGTCAGCCGAATGCAGGCGCGCGGCTCGTAGACCGCGTTCGGCATGAAGTTGATCGACAGCTTTTCGTGCGAGTCGGGCGGCAGATGTTTTGCCGCCAGTTGCAGTGCCCTGACGCGACATTGCTGGTCGAAGGCATAACGGTTCTGATCGTTGACGGCGGACAGAATATGGTAGGCGCCCTCGCCAGCCGCACCACGCACCAGCGCCTCATGCGCAAAGGTGGTGCCGCTGTCGAGATCAACAATCGGCTGAAACGCCATCGAAAATGGTAGTTCGAACGCCTGACCGTCGCGGCAACCCGCGCATCCAACCGCCATTACAGTCACTCCCTCTCATTAATCGCAGGAGGAACTATGGCGTCTCCGTGCGGTGCCCATCCCCTCTCCCGTACAGAGATCGTAGACCGGGAAGATTAACGCACCTTATGGTTACCCTTTGGAAACTGGCTCGCCAGCTCCCGATACCATTTGCCGCTTTTCTTGATGGTCCGTTCCTGCGTCTCGTAATCGACATGCACGAGGCCGAAACGCATGCGGTAACCTTCCGCCCATTCGAAATTGTCCATCAGGCTCCAGGCGAAATAACCCTTCAGCGGATAGCCGTTGCCGATCAGGTCGGCGCAGACCGACAGATGCTCGGCATAATAGTCGAGCCGCGGCTGATCATCCACCTCGCCATTAACGACGCCCATATTGTAGGCGGCACCATTCTCGGTGATGTAGAAGTCCGGCAGCTCGTAGCGTTTGTAGAGTTCGCCGACGAGATCGGCCATGGCGGAGGGGAAGATCTCCCAGCCGATATCGGTCTTTTCCGGATTGACGAAGGGCGCCGGTCTGGTCGCCGGAAACTCGGCACCTTCGGTGGCGTCATCGGCCACGCGCATCGGCGTGTAATAGTTCAGGCCCCACCAGTCGAGTTTCTGACTGATGACGGAAAGATCCCCGTCCTCGATGACCGGCATCCGGTCGCCGAGAGCAGACATCAGGCTTTCCGGATATTCGCCCTTGAAGACCGGGTCGAAGAAAGCGCCGTTGTGGAAATCGAAGGCGCGTGCGGCAGCCTTCTGGTCCGCTTCGCTGTCCGAACCGGCAACGACCGAATGGGCATTCAGCACCAGCCCGACGGGCACGGTCGGCGTGACGTGGCGGATCGCCTCCACCGCCAGGCCGTGGGCAAGATTGGTGTGGTGCAGCGCATGAAGCGCCGCCTCCATATTGCGTTCACCGGGGGCATGGATGCCGTAAAGATGGCTGAGCCAGACCGAGCACCACGGTTCGTTGAAGGTGGCAACCGCATCCAGCCGGTCGCCGAGGCGGGCCATCACCACCTTCGCATAACGCTGGAAGGCATAGGCCGTGGACCGTGCGGTCCAGCCGCCGTCGCCCATCAGCGCCAGCGGCAGGTCCCAATGATAGAGCGTGGCATAGGTCTTGATACCGCGCGCCTTGCAGCCATCGAGCAGGCGATCGTAGAAATCGAGCCCGGGTTCGTTGATGCGGCCAACACCTTCCGGAATGATGCGCGGCCAGGCGATCGAAAAACGATACCCTTCGACGCCCATCTCCTTGATCAGATCGAGATCGGCCTCCATCCGGTTATAGTGGTCGCAGGCCACATCCCCATTGTGGCGCTGGAAAACCCGGCCCGGCATGTTGGAAAAGGCATCCCAGATGGAAGGCTTGCGGCCATCCGCCTTGGTTGCGCCTTCGATCTGGTAGGCAGCAGTCGCCACACCAAACAGGAAGTCACCGGGAAAGCGGTCTGCAAGGGTTTTCGGATCGGTCATCGGATTACCTTCACGGTCTTGGGCTGCCGGCGCGCAGCTGTTCTTGTATGCAGCGAGGATTTAGACCAATCGCCGGCGCACGGGAAGACCGCAGCCGACCAAAAACTGCAACGTTGCAGTCAATCGTCCCGATCCCGCAGCGGGGCGCCTCACCCCCACCACGAATGATGGGGCTGAGGCTCAGAGCCTGCAGCGGCCCGGTCGGCTTCTACACCTTCACCCAGGCGCCGTTCTGCTTGCCGCTTTCGATGCAGGCGGTGACGAAGGCGACACCCTTCACGCCGTCATCGACCGTCGGGTAGACGACCGACGGATCGACCAGCGTACCGGCCTTTGCCGCGTTGATCGCTGCCGCCGCCTCCGAGTAGATCGTCGCGAAGGCTTCGAGATAGCCTTCCGGATGGCCGCTCGGAATACGCGTTACGCGGGCTGCGGCAGCCCCTGCACCTGCACCGCCGCGGGTGATCAGTTGCTTCGGCTCGCCAAGCCGGGTGAACCACAGATAGTTCGGATCGGCCTGTGTCCATTCGATGCCGGCCTTGGTGCCGTAGACGCGCACCTTCAGGCCGTTTTCGTGGCCGACGGCCACCTGGCTGCACCAGAGCAGGCCCTTGGCCGGGCGACCGCCATCCTTGCCGCGGAAACGCATCATCACATGCGCGTTGTCGTCCAGGCGCCGACCGGGCACGAAGGTATCGACATCCGCCGCCAGTTCGTCGAGTTCGAGGCCCGAGATGAAGCAGCCGAGATTATAGGCGTGCGTGCCGATATCGCCGGTCGAGCCGCCAGCGCCGGATTGGGCCGGATCAGTGCGCCAGACCGCCTGCTTGGCACCCGTCTGCTCAACAGGTTCGCTCAGCCAGTCCTGCGGATATTCCATCTGCACCAGCCGGATCTCGCCAAGCTCGCCCGCCTGCACCAGTTCGCGCGCATGGCGCACCATGGGATAACCGGTGTAATTGTGGGTCAGGATGAAGAGAGCCTTTGCTTTGTCCGCAACCTCCTTCAGCTTCTTGGCGTCTTCGAGATTGGAGGTCAGCGGCTTGTCGCAGATCACATGGATGCCGCGCTCCAGAAACGCCTTGGCGGCGGCAAAATGCACATGGTTCGGGGTGACGATCGAGACGGCTTCGATGCCGTCCGGCCGGGCCGCTTCCCTGTCTGCCATCTCCTCGAAAGACGCATAGCAGCGCGCGGGATCAAGGCCGAGGTCGCGCCCGGACGCCATCGCCTTTTCCGGCGTGGAGGACAGGGCACCGGCCACGAGTTCATAATGATCGTCAAGCCGGGCGGCCATACGGTGTACGGCGCCAATAAACGCCCCCTGCCCGCCGCCGACCATGCCCAATCGGATCTTTGCCGCTTTCTGTTCGGATTTGCTGGCTTCAATGGTCATGAAAAATCTCCTCCTCGACAAGGTATGGTGAATGCCGTTGCCCCTCATCCGGCTACCGCCACCTTCTCCCCGTTCAAACGGGGAGAAGGAATATGCCGCGCCGTCTCCACCTCCAGCAACGTTGCCGAAATGCTCGTCCCCTCTCCCCGCCTGCGGGGAGAGGGTTAGGGTGAGGGGCTACGGTTACGTTACAATCCGAGCATCCGCCGGTTGGCGGCTTCGTCCGTGCCGCCGGATGCAAAGTCGTCAAAGGCCTTCTCGGTCACGCGGATGATATGCGCCTTGACGAAGTCTGCCCCTTCGGCGGCACCGTCTTCGGAATTCTTCAGCGCGCATTCCCACTCGACCACGGCCCAGCCATCGAAATCATTGGCCGTCAGCTTTGAGAAGACCGCCCCGAAATCCACCTGACCATCGCCGAGCGACCGGAAGCGGCCGGCGCGGCCGACCCAGCCCTGGTAGCCGCCATAGACGCCCTGGCGGCCGGTCGGGTTGAACTCGGCATCCTTGACGTGGAACATCTTGATCCGGTCTTTGTAGATGTCGAGATTGTCGAGATAATCCAGGCACTGCAGCACGTAGTGCGACGGGTCGTAGAGCATGTTGGCGCGCGGATGGTTCTTCACCCGCTCCAGGAACATCTCGAAGGTCACGCCGTCATGCAGGTCCTCACCCGGATGGATTTCGTAACAAACATCGACACCCTGTTCGTCGGCATAGTCCAGGATCGGTGTCCAGCGGCGGGCAAGTTCATCGAAGGCCGTTTCCACCAGGCCAGCCGGGCGCTGCGGCCACGGATAGATGAAGGGCCAGGCGAGCGCGCCGGAGAAGGTGGCATGCGCCTTGATGCCGAGATGGCGCGAGGCTTTCAGCGCCATCTTCACCTGCTCGACGGCCCATTCCTGCCGTGCCCTCGGATTACCGCGCACTTCCGGGGCCGCAAAACCGTCGAAAGCCTCGTCATAAGCCGGGTGTACGGCGACAAGCTGGCCCTGCAGATGGGTCGATAGTTCGGTGATCTCAATGCCGTTGTTGCGCGCCACGCCGGCGAATTCGTCGCAGTAATCCTTGGATTCGGCCGCCTTTTTCAGGTCGATCAACTGGCCGGCCCAGGTCGGCACCTGCACGCCCACATAGCCCTTGTCTGCCGCCCATTTCGTGATGCCGTCCCAGGAATTGAACGGCGCGGCATCTCCGGCGAACTGGCCGAGAAAGATGGCGGGACCCTTGATCGTTTTCATGAATCTCTCCTCCCTGAGAATTTCTGCAACGTTGCAGTAGGGCTAACGGACTTTGCGAAAGGATACAACCGCAGAGCCTGCGACAGGTTCGCCTCAGACGCCAAAAAAAGCGGCCGCATCCGGGGAAAGGCCCCGCCCGACGGTCAGGTCGGGCGAGGCGGTCTCACATCCCGTGCACATTCACATCGCGCTTAACGGGGCCGCGACATCAGAAGGGCGAGTTCGGGAAATAGTAGTTCTTGGCATTGTCCTTGGTGATCAACGTTGCATCCAGCGTATAGGTGCCGTGGACCGGAACCTGGTCGTAGATGGCGGCGGCCGTCAGTTCCATGGCGGTGCCCACCATCGACGGCGGATACAGAACGTTGACCGGCACCATCTTGTCGCCGTCCATGACCTTCTTGATCATGTCCTTCGAACCGGCACCACCGATGATGTATTTGATATCGGTGCGCTTGGCCTGTTCGATCGCCTGCAGCACGCCGACCGCCATGTCGTCGTCCTGACACCAGACCACATCGATCTTCGGATATTTCGTCAGATAGTCCTGCATCACGCGGAAGGCATCGTCGCGGTTCCAGTTGCCGAACTGGCGGTCGAGAACCTTGACCTTGGAGCCGGCAATACCCTTGTCGAACCCATCCTGGCGCTGCTGGTCGATCGGGATCGGCAGGCCGCGGATGACCACCACCTGTGCCTCCGGCGTATTCGCCTTGATGTATTCGCCCGCCACTTCACCGAGTGCCGGATTGTTGCCGGCCACATAAAGATCGCGCACGGAATCGTCGTTGACCGAGGGCGCGCGGTCGACGATCGAAACGAACGTACCCTTGCGCTTCACTTCCTTGATGGCGTTGACCAGCGGATCCGGATCGGTCGGCAGGATGACGAGCGCGTCGATGCCCTGCACTTCCAGATCCTGCAGGGCGTTCGCCTGGCTCGCCGGATCCGGCGAAGTCTTGACGACCACCTTGAGGCCCGGATGTTCCTTCATCAACAGGTCTGCCACGCGGTTGGCGTGGTAGACGACGCCGGCGGTCCAGCCATGGTCGGCAGCCGGAATGGAAACGCCGATCGTCTTTGTCTCCTGCGCCTGAGCGGCCCCGAAGACGGCCGACATCACAAGCGCAAGGCTCAAGATCTTCTTCATGTTCTTCCTCCCAAAAGAATGACGGGTCTCTGTTGGCCTGCGGGGCGACCCGGCCCCCGCAGGTTACGACTTGCGCGTCAGCGAGCGCTGCACGAGCATGGCGATGATGATGATCGAGCCCTGGATGGCGCCGATCAGGTATTCGCTGATGAAGTTGGAGAGCAGCATGATGTTGCCGACGAGCTCCAGGATGAAGGCGCCGCAGATGGTGCCCCAGACACGTCCCGCCCCGCCCTTCAGCGCAGTTCCGCCGACGACCACCGCGGTAATCGCCTGGAGTTCCCACAGAATACCCGTGGTGGCAGAGGTGGAACCGAGGCGCGGCACGTAGAGAAGCACCGCAATCGCGACGCAAAGCCCCTGGATGATGAAGGCGATGGTGCGCACGCGGTTGACCGCGATGCCGGAATACCGCGCCACCTCACGGCTGGAGCCGACCGCCGTGACATGCCGACCGTAGCGCGTGCGGTAGAGAATGAAGGCGGCAATCGCGGTGACCAGCAGGATAACGAGGATCGGCACGGGGATGCCGGCGATCGAGCCGAAATAGACCGGGCGGTAGAGCGCCTGCTGGTCCGGTGACCTCAGCGTGATGGCGCCGCCCTGGGACAGCCAGGTGGTCAGCCCACGATAGATGCCCATCGTGCCGAGCGTCGCGATGAAGGGTTCGATGCGCCCGACCGTCGTAATCAAGCCATTGGCGAGACCGCAGAGCGAGCCGATGACGACCGTCAGCACGACGGCCGCCGCCAGCATCAGCGCCGGATCGGCAATCGCGCCGGAATTCATGAACAGGATCATCAGGCTGGCAACGAAGGCCACCATCGAGCCGACCGACAGGTCGAGATCACCCGACGAGATGACGAAGGTGGCCCCAACCGCGATGATGGCGATGAAGGCCGAGCGGGTGGCGACATTGGCGAGGTTGGTGAGCCCGATGAAGTTCGGATTGACCAGCGCCCCGATGATCAGCAGCAGGAACAGTGCTGCAAAGGGTGCCACTGCCCGCAGATCGATATCCTTCAGGAATGAGCGAGACTTCCTCGCCGCCTGTCCCCCGCCGTCCACACTCATGTCCAACACTTCCTCCCGTTAGACCCCAAGGCTCTTGCGGCCCGTTTCAATTTGTTCTCACCCTGTGGAGCCGTTCCCTCACCCCGCCTCCGCTCTGCTCGGCGGACCTCTCCCCAAGGGGAGAGGAGAATCGCCAGCGTTGCGGCTCTTCCCTTCTCCCCTTGGGGAGAAGGTGGCCCAAAGGGCCGGATGAGGGGTTCTTACCCCAACAATAAATCTGGCTGCCTACCCCGCCATCTGCCGTTTCAGGCCGGCGGCGTAACGCATGATGGTCTGTTCGTTGATGTCGTCGCCTTCCAGCTGGCCGACCAGATGTCCCTCGCGCATCACCATCACGCGGGTGCAAAGCCCGATCACCTCCGGCATTTCGGAGGAGACGACGATGACGGAACAGCCGTCCCGCGCCAGTGCCGCGATGAAATGGTAGATCTGCTGCTTCGTGCCGACATCAATGCCGCGCGTCGGCTCGTCGATGATGACGATCTGAGGCGCCGTTTCCATGATCTTCGCCAGCATCAGCTTCTGCTGGTTGCCGCCCGACATGCGCCCGACCCTCACCCGGTCGTCCCGCACCCGGATGTCGAAACGGCGCTTGGCGCGCGCCATCGCCTCCGCCTCACTCGCCGGATCGAGATACCCGTACCGCACATGGCGAAAGAGCGATTGCAGCGTCAGGTTCGCCGTCATGCCCTCGTCGAGCAGCAGGCCCCGGCCCTTGCGGTCCTTCGTCATGTAGGCAAGCCCGCGGCGTGTGGCCTCGTCCAGATCATGGGCCGGGAGAAGCTCCCCCTTCACGCTGACCTCGCCCGATAAGCGAGAGCGAAGCCCGATGATCGCCTCCATGATTTCGGTCCGGCCGGAGCCGATCAGGCCGGAAAAACCCAGGATCTCGCCCTTGCGCAGATCGAAGCTGACATCCTTGACGTAACCCGTCGAAAGGCCGCGCACGGAGAGAACGACCTCTTCATCCACATCCGGCTCGTGTTTGGCGGGATAGAGGCTGGACAGCTCGCGCCCCACCATCAGCTGAGCGATCGAATCGCTGTCGAGAAGCGAGGTCGGCGCGGTCTTGATCCACTGTCCGTCGCGCAGCACCGTCACCCGGTCGCTGAGCTCCATCACCTCGTTCAGCTTGTGGGTGACGAAGACGAAGCTCGTACCCGTCTGACGCAGCTTGCGCACCTGATCGAAGAGGATATCGGTCTCCTCCCGCGACAGGACCGCCGTCGGCTCGTCCATGAAGATCACCCGCGCATCGCGGCTGATCGCCTTGGCGACCTCCACCATCTGCTTGTCGGCGACGGCCAGCGAACTGATCAGCGCGTCCTCATCCACATGGGAGCCCAACATATCGAGAATACGACGGGTCTCGGCGCGCATGAAGCGGCGGTCGAGAATGCCGAAGCGCGTGACCTCGCGGCCGAGAAACAGGCTCTCGGCAACCGTCAGATGGTCCGCAAGATTAAATTCCTGGTGGATGAGAATGATGCCGAGCGCTTCCGCATCGCCATTCGCCGGCAGGCTGACCGGTTGCCCGTCCAGAAGCAGGCGTCCCGAGCTCGGGCTTTCGAAACCCGACAGGATCTTGACCAGCGTCGATTTTCCGGCGCCGTTTTCACCGACCAGCGCGTGCACCTCGCCCGGCCGGACGTCGAAATCGACGCTGAACAGAACCTGCACTTCGCCGAAGCTTTTTGAGACACGCTCAGCCGCCAACACGGGCACCAGCTCTGTCGCAGGCGCCTCCTCCCCATCCCCGGTCATGATATCCTCCCGCGGCTCCTCAACCGCATATGAGCATTGTGTAAACCTTTACATGGCGCATGTAAAGGTTTACATGATTGCATCATTGGGGATTATCGAGCCACTCAACCATTTGACTGTTGCAGCCAGCCCCGGATCATTCCAAGCCATTCGAAGCCTGTTCCAAGACCATCCGGATTGCGCCCTTGTCGAATGCAACACCTGCCACGATCGAAGATGTTGCCCGCCTCGCGGAAGTCTCGATCGCGACGGTGAGCCGCGCCATCCACACGCCGGACAAGGTGGCCAAATCGACACGCCAGCGCGTGAACCAGGCAATCGCCATCACCGGCTACACGACGAATGCCATGGCGCGGTCGCTGCGCATGGGCCGCTCCAACATGATCCTGGTGCTGGCGCCCGACATCGGCGACCCGAACTTCTCCTCCATCCTGATCGGCATCGAGAACGAGGCCCGCGCCCATGGGTACGGCGTCCTGATCGGCCACACCCAAAACGATCCCGAGCGTGGCCTCGAATATCTCAAGTTTCTGAATTCCAACCAGGCGGCAGGCCTGGTTCTGTTTACCGGTCACGAGCCCTTCGGCCACCAGGAACTGGCGCAGCGGCTGCCGCCGACGGTCGCCGTCTTCGAGCCGGTCTTCGGCACCAAGGTCTCCTATGTCGGCGTGGACGACACCGCGGGCGCCCGCAAGGCGGCGGAATATCTGCTCGCCTCCGGCCACCGCGACATCGCCTTCATCGGCGATTCGAAGACGAAGCTCGGCCATGTCCGGCGACGAAAAGGGTATGACATCGCGCTCGATGCCGCCCGTATTCCGCAGGAGAAGCGCATCGTCATCGACGGCGAGGGATCCGTCGAGGCCGGCCGGCTGGCCGTCGAGCAATTGTTCATGCGCGACACGCTGCCGAGCGCCTTCATGTGCGTCAATGATGCAACCGCCGTCGGTGTCATCAACGGGCTTGCGGCGCGCGGTTACGACCTGCCGCGCGATTTCTCCATCATCGGCTTCGACGACGTTCCGCAGGCGACCTACCTCACTCCGCCGCTCACCACTGTGCGCCAGCCCCGCTCGGCGATCGGTCGCCAAGCCATGGCGCTGCTGCTGAAACAACTGGCCGAGCCCGGCGGCGGCACGGAAGAAATCCTCCTCCTGCCGGACCTGATCGTCCGCGGTTCCGTCACCTCGGCCATGCGGTCGAGATGACTCGCTTCTGATATCTTGACTGTGCGCGATCATGGATCTCAGATCGCCGCCACCGTGTGAGGGATGAAACCCGCTTGAGGGCGCAGGAATGTTAATAACCGTGCGAGATGCCGTGCCCGCGGATGCCATGGCCATGGCAGGCCTCATCAATGACATCATCAGGATCGGCGGAACGACGGCGCATAGGTCCCCCTTCGACCCGGCGAGCATCCTCTCGCATTTCATCGCTCCGCCGCTCACCATCAGCTGCACGGTTGCGGTCAGCGATAGCCGGCTTCTCGGTTTCCAGGCCCTCGAGTGGGCAGACCCGGATTGGCCGGGAGAAGACAAAATACCCGCGGATTGGGCCATCATCGCAACCTATGTCGATCGATCGAGCCAGGGGATGGGTATCGGTAGGCACTTGTTTGGCGAAACCCTGAAAGCGGCAGGGGCAAACGGCGTCACCTGCATTGATGCGACCATTCGCAGGGAAAATGCCGCCGGCCTTCGATATTACAGCCGCATGGGGTTCCAGGATTACCGTGAAGGACCGGAAACCGTATCCAAACGGTTCTCCATGGATGGCGCCCCCTCCGCACTGGGGAGGGAGCGCCTCGATCAGCATCAGACGTAGCGGTTGACCACGTTTTCCAGAAGCTCCTGCTTGCCGGATTTCGGCTGCGGGTTGACGTTCTGGCTTTCCACACGGGCCGCAATCACATCGAGGCCTTCTTCGCCGCGCAGCATCTTCTGGTTTTCGGCCTTGTCCCAGCCGGCATACCGGCTGGCGAGCGGACCCGACAGCGCCTTGTCTTCCAGCATGGCAGCCGCTGCCTTCAGGCCACGGGCGCAGCAATCGATGCCGCCGATATGGCCGATCAGCAGGTCTTCCGGATCGAGCGACTGGCGACGCAGCTTGGCATCGAAGTTCGTACCACCGGTGGTGAAACCGCCGCCGGCGAGCACCTGGTAATAGGCAAGCGCCATTTCCGGCACGTTGTTCGGGAACTGGTCGGTATCCCAGCCGGACTGGTAGTCGTTGCGGTTCATGTCGATCGAACCGAAAATGCCGAGCGCATTGGCAAGCGCCAGTTCATGCTCGAAGGAATGGCCGGCGAGAATTGCGTGGCCCTGTTCGATATTGACCTTCACTTCCTTCTCGAGACCGTAGTTCTTGAGGAAACCGTAGACGGTCGCGACGTCGTAGTCGTACTGGTGCTTGGAAGGCTCCTGCGGTTTCGGTTCGATGAGGATCGTGCCCTTGAAACCGATCTTGTGCTTGTATTCGACGACGAGGTTCAGGAAGCGGCCCATCTGGTCCATTTCCTTCTTGAGATCCGTGTTCAGCAGGGTCTCATAGCCTTCGCGGCCGCCCCAGAGCACGTAGTTTTCGCCGCCGAGCCTGTGGGTGGCGTCGATGCAGGTCTTCACGGTTGCCGCGGCAAAGGCAAAGACATCCGGATCCGGATTGGTGGCGGCACCCGACATGTAACGGCGATGCGAGAAGAGGTTTGCCGTGCCCCACAGCAGCTTGACGCCGGTGGCGGCCTGCTTTTCCGCGAAGTAGTCGACGATCTCGTTGAGGTTCTTCGTGTTTTCCGCAAAATTCGCGCCTTCCGGACGCACGTCGGCATCGTGGAAGCAGTAATACGGCGTGCCGAGCAGCTGGAAGAATTCAAACGCCACATCCGCCTTCAGCTTGGCGGCATCCATCGTATCCTTGAACCACGGACGCTCAAACGTGTTGCCGCCGAACGGATCGGTGCCCGGCCAGGTGAAGGTATGCCAGTAGGCAATGGCAAAACGCAGATGGTCTTCCATGCGCTTGCCCATGACCACTTCGTCCGGGTTGTAGTGACGGAAGGCCAGCGGATTGCTGCTGCCTTCGCCTTCATATTTGATCTTCTGGATATCGCCGAAAAAGCCTGTCGACATGGGTTGTCCTCCTTGGAGCATCATCGTTGTCGTAGATCGTCTCTGCGCTTGTCGCGCGGCCCCTCATCCGCCTGCCGGCACCTTCTCCCCGCACGCGGGGAGAAGGGATCAAGCCGCGGCCTCTCCGTTCCCTCTCCCCGCTGGCGGGGAGAGGGTCAGGGTGAGGGGCAATGTCTCAAATCCCCCGGATCGCCGGGTAAAGCGCCCGGTAGCGGTGGTAGGCGGTCTCGTAGGCGACGGTCAGATCCGCAACCGGCTCCACCGTCTCCGCCGTCTGCGGCGCCGTGCAGACCGTCAGCGGATCGGCACCGGTGGCGGCGATCAGGCCGAGGCGAGCGGCGCCGAAGGCCGCACCGAAATCGCCGTCCGCCGGAATATCGACCGGCATGTCGAGCGCGGTGGCAATCGAGGCGAGCCAGTAGCGCGAACGCGAGCCGCCGCCGATCGCCGTCACCCGGCTGATGCTGGTGCCGGCGGATTTCAGCGCCTCCAGACTGTCGCGAATGGCAAAGGTCACGCCTTCCATCACGGCCTGTGTCAACTCCGCACGCCCGCTCTCATGGCCCAAACCGATAAAGGCGCCACGGATCTTTGCGTCATTGTGCGGCGTGCGCTCACCGGAGAGATAGGGCAGGAAGGTGACGCCCGTCGGTGCGTGGAGAACGTCGCCCACTTCGGCGGAGAGCTCGCCCGCCGTGCGGCCGGTCACCTTGGCATGCCAGTTTAGGGCATCGGTGGCCGACAGGATCACGCCCATCTGGTGCCAGGTGTTGGGCAGCGCGTGGCAGAAAGCGTGCACCGCGCTTTCCGGCTTCGGCAGGTAGGACCCGTTTGCAGCAAACAGCACGCCGGAGGTGCCAAGCGAAACGAAGGCCTGGCCTTCCGCCACCGTGCCCATGCCGCAGGCAGAGGCCGCATTGTCGCCGGCGCCGCCGGCAATCACCACGCCGGAGCCCATGCCCCATTCGGCGGCAAGTTCCGCACGCAACGTGCCGCCCTGTTCGGTGCCCTCGACCAGGCGAGGCATCTGCTCTTCCGAAAGATCCGTCGCCGCCAGGAGTTCTTGAGACCAGGCGCGTTTTCCGGTGTCCAGCCAGCTCGTGCCGGCGGAATCGGACATCTCGGAGATATGCTCGCCCGACAGCCAGAGCCGCAGATAATCCTTCGGCAGCAGCACCTTGGCGACCCTGGAGAACACGTCCGGCTCGTTATTCTTCACCCAGGCGAGCTTCGGCGCCGTAAAGCCCGGAAAGACAATATTGCCGGTCAGAGCCCGAAAGCGCGGATCGGCATCGAGCGCCGCCGCTTCGGCAAAGGAGCGCGTATCGTTCCACAGGATGCAGGGCCGAAGAACGGCGTCCGAGGCATCGATCAGCGTCGCACCATGCATATGGCCGGACAGGCCGATGCCGCGTACGGCAGCCAGTTCCGCCGGATGTGCGGCCTTCAGCGCCCCGACAGCTTCCTGGGTGGCGTGGATCCAATGCGCCGGGTCCTGTTCCGACCAGCCGGGATGCGGGCGCGAGACGTCGAGACCGCCGGTGGCGGAACCCACGACGCGCTGGTCGCCATCGATCAGCATCGCTTTGACGCCGGACGTGCCGAGGTCGAGACCGAGATACATGGTGTCCTCCTTTGCCGCCCCGTGTCTCAGGGCAGATTGTCCTTCAAGAAAATGTCGATGCGGATGCGCTCCTGAGCGGCGATCACCGCATCGCCATCCGCCCTGGCTTTGAGCACGCGCAAAGCGCTGCGCACCTCGTGCCCGGCATCCTGGTTCAACACCGCATCGATGAGTTCCTGCGACAGCGCCTCGCGCGTGGCGGGCGTCAGCTCGTGCAGGATCACCACCGGGCGGGCTTCGCGCGAGAGCATCGAAAGCGCGTGGATGAGCCCGCGATTGCCGGCGCCGGCGCTGTAGATGCCGGCAATGCCTTGATGCTCGGCAATCGCCTGCGTCACCAGCCGTTCGGTTTCGGCAGGGTCATCGCGCCCCTCGAGCACGGGCAGGATGGCGCGGGCGCCAAACCGCTCGCCCATCACGGCGGTAAACCCTTCCAGCCGCTCCCGGTGGTCGCGCACCATCAGCGAACCGGCAAGCGGAAGCACGAGCCCCGGGCGCGCCCCGAGGAACCGGCCCATGAGCGTGCCGGCCGTGCGGCCCGCTGCGCTGTTGTCGATCCCGGCGAAATGCGTGCGTCGCGAGGCGCTGAGATCGGAGACGAGCGTCACGACGGCGATGCCGGCCTCCACCAGCCGGTCGGCCGCCGCCCGGACCTCCGGCGCATCGACGGCCACGAAAGCCACACCGTCCAGCCCCTCCTCCAGAACCCGGTCCAGCGCGGCAACCAGGGCAGCCGGGTCGAAGGCCGGAACGTCGCGCAACACGATCGACATCCGTTCCCGCGCACCGCGTTCGGCAGCGGCCTGAACCTCAAGGCGCAGGTTCTGCATGAAGGAGTTGTTGTTGGCGGGCAGAATGAAGACGAAATTGTAGACCCGGCCCTTCGCAAGGTTCGCCGCTGCGACATCGCGCACGAAACCGAGCGCCTCGACCGCCGCTTCGACCTTCGCCTTCATCGCCGGGCGCACGCCCGCACGGCCGTTCAACACACGGTCGACGGTGGCAAGGCTGACACCCGCATGGGCGGCGATATCGTGAACGGTTGGCTTCATGTCTCCTCCGCGGACACCTTTAGCGCAGATCTTGAGGTACGTAAATCAGGAGCATACACAAAAAGACGATCGCGCATGAAAAAAGGGGCCGCCGCTGGTGCGACGATCCCTCCTCAGTCCTTCTCAGCGGTGGATTTCGGGAGAAACGAGAAGGACTAATGGCCTGCCCCGGCGGGCGGTGCCGCCTTGGGCTTTGATATCAGGCTGACCAGCAGGATCAGCGATCCGAAGAGCACGGTGAGTGCCATGAAGACGTCGATGAAGGACATGACCGTGGCCTGCTGGCTCACCATGCCGGAGAGCTTGCTCAAGGCCGCACTCGTTCCATCGATACCATAGGCGCTGTAGTTCGCGCCGACATTGTCCAGCCAGGCGAGCGCGGCCGGATTTCCGAAATTCACATGCTCCGACAGCCGGGCGTAATGTTCGTCCGCCCGCTGCGTCAGCATGGTGTTGATGATCGCAAGGCCGACGGCACCGCCGAGGTTGCGCGTCAGGTTGTAGAGGCCGGACGCGTTCTGGATGCGCTGCGGCGGCAGCGTGCCGAGCGCGACATTGTTGATCGGCACCATGCACAACATCAGCGAGCAGCCGCGCAGGATCTGCGGCACGAGCAGTTCGTAAAAATCCCAGTCCGCCGTCAGTCCCGTCACCATATAGGTGCCGAGCGCAAAACCGAAGAAACCGATGCCCATCATCACCCGCGGATCGAGCTTGTTCGACAGCATGCCGGCAACGGGTGCGGTGAAGAACATCGCCATGCCGGACACGAACATGGTCTCGCCGATCATCAGCGCATCGTAACCGCGGATGCGGGCGAGATAGAGAGGATAGATATAGGTCAGGCCATAGAGGCCGACGCCCATGATGAAGGAAAACAGCGATCCGAACGCAAAATTCCGGTTCGTGAAAGCCTTCAGGTCGACGACCGGGAAATCCACCTTGAAGGCGCGCCAGAAGAACACCACCGCACCGACCACCATGGCGACCGTGCCCAACACGATGTGTTCGTCGCTGAACCAGTCCTTGTTGTTGCCTTCCTCCAGCACGTATTCGAGCGACCCGAGGAAGACCGCCATGGAGGCAAGTCCCCACCAGTCGAAACGCTTCATCAACTGGTGCTGCGGTTTGTCGAAATCGATGAAGCTCCAGGCCAGAACAGTGACGAAGATGCCGGGCACGATATTGACGAGGAACAGCCAGTGCCAGGAAAAGGCATTGCTGAGATAACCGCCGACCGTTGGCCCGATCGTCGGCGCGAGCGTCGCGATGAGACCGATGATCGGCGAGACAACCGAACGCTTGGAGGGCGGAAAGATGGTGAAGGCCGCCGCGAAAACGGACGGGATCATGCCACCGCCGATAAAACCCTGGATGGCGCGGTAGATGATCATCTGCTCGATATTGGTCGCCGTCGCGCAGAGCGCCGAGGCGATGGTGAACCCGCCGGCGCAGAGCGTGAAGAGAACACGGGTCGACAGGATGCGCGCCAGCGTTCCCGACAGCGGGATCATGATGACTTCGGCAATCAGATAGGATGTCTGCACCCAGGCGATTTCGTCAGAACCGGCGGAAAGGCCGGCCTGGATTTCCGCCAGCGACGCGGAGACGATCTGGATGTCGAGGATGGACATGAACATGCCGACGACCATCGCGAAGAAGGCGATGAGCTTGCGTCTATCCATCGGAGGGTCGGCTGGAATGGCGCCGACCACGGCAGTGGCAGCCATGAGGTGCTCCTTCACGAAACCCTGCAGCCCTTAACGGGCGGCAGCAGCTTCCTGTCCCTTGGGGGCCGTGCGCGTGTCGACATCCGCCACGACGCTGAGGCCCGCCCGCAGATGACCGCGCTCCAATTCCTCCTTGGGGATCGCGATCCGAACCGGAACACGCTGGACAACCTTGGTGAAATTGCCGGTCGCATTTTCCGGCGGCAGCAGCGAGAAGACGGCGCCCGAGGCCGGAGCGATCGACTGGACAGTGCCCTCGACCGACTGGTCGTCAAAGGCATCGACATGGATGCGAACCTTCGAGCCCGGCACGATATGGCCGATCTGGGTCTCCTTGAAGTTCGCCTCGACATAAAGCTCGGTCAGGGGAACGAGCGAGGCCAGGCGCTTGCCGCTCGACACCAGGTCACCGACCTGAACGGAGAGATTGCCGATGGTACCGTCATAGGGCGCCTTCAGCACCGTGAAGCTCAGGTCCCGCTCGGCCTGGTCGACAGCCAGTTCCTGCAGGCGCACGGTGTTGACCGCCTCTGCCCGCTGGGCTTTCAGGAGATCGATATTGGCCTGGGCCGAGGTAACCGCCGCTTCGCCGGCCGTCAGATTGGCCTTTGCCTGGTCAAGCGCCACCTGGGCATTGTCCAGTTCGGCCGTTGTGCCGATCGATTTCGCCGCCAGCTCGGCCGCACGCTTCTGGGTAATTTCGGCACCACGCAGGGCGGCCTGCAGTGCGCCCCGTTGCGCCTCAGACTGCTTCAGGCTCGCCTCGCCACCGCCAATCTGCGCATCGATACGGGCGACGGCAAGCCTGGCGCTTTCCACATTGGCCTTGGCCTGTTCAAGCGCCAGCACATAATCGCCCTGATCCAGCGTCACCAACGCATCGCCGGCCTTCACCCGCTGGTTCTCGACCACGTTGACCTTCTCGACGTAACCGGAAACCTTGGGCGAGATGACGGCGATATTGCCTTCCACATAGGCATCATCGGTCGAAATCAGGAACCGGCCATCCGTCCACCAGTTATAACCATACCAGCCGCCACCGGCGAGAAGCGCAATGATGAGAACCGGCAGAACCGGGCTGCGCTTCTTCTTTTTCGGTTCCTCGATGGAAGACTTGACATCCGCGGCACCGGCCGGCGCCGTCGTCGGTTTTTCCGACACCGGGGCATCCGTGCGGCCACGCGTAGGCTCTTCCACGGTGCTGTCGGCAGAAACGACGCGCAGCGAGCCTGTGTTGGATGAAGTCGTCATCATGATCACCGAAAAATGGGGCAGTTCGATCGAACCGAACGGTTCAGTTCAACTTGACATAATCCGGTCGATCGCACATATCAAGTGTCATCGAACCGGGCGGTTCGAATTCTTTTGCAAAACAGGATCACAGATGCTTGAAAACAGCTCCTCTCCTGACGAGACAGCCTGCGCCGCAGGCCGCTTCGCCGCGGGCGAGGATCCGGCCAAGCGAGAACAGATCCTGGATGGCGCCAAACGGGTCTTCATGCGGCTCGGTTTCGACGCCGCCAGCATGAACGACATCACCCGCGAGGCCGGCGTCTCCAAGGGAACGATCTACGTCTATTTCGAAAGCAAGGATGATCTGTTTGCCGCCTTCATGGAGCGCGAGCGGATGCGCACGGCAGCCTCCATGCGCGACATTCTGGATGGCAGCGAAGAGGTGGAGGAAGGGCTTTCCCGGTTCGGCCTCGCCTTCGTGCAGCGCGTCACCAGCGACGAGACCATTTCGGCCATGCGCACCATGATCAGCGTGGCGTCGCGCATGCCCATTCTCTCCCAGCGCTTCTTTCAGGGCGACTCGATGAACATCAGCTTCTTTCTGGAGCGGTTTTTCATTCGCCAGATCACCCGCGGCGCATTGCAGGTCAATGACGTAAGCTTGGCCTCCCGCCACTTCATCGACCTGTGCTCAGGCACCTTCATCAAAATGCGTCTGTTCGGGCATATGACAGAACCTCCCCGCCCGGAAGAGATCGAAAAGCATGTCGCAAGTGCGGTGAAGCTTTTTATGGCCGGGTACGGAGTGAATAACTGTCCCTAAAGACGGTTTCCGGCGGTTCGCTCACGCCAAGACTTACAACTTGAATCCTGTTGCCAATGACCTAGGTTTGCACTGCCGGAACCGATCCGGTTTGAGGGGCTTTTTATGCAGGACATCGTTCAACTTGTTCAGGATCCGGCGGCCTGGGTGGCGCTCGTCACGCTCGTCGTGATGGAGGTCGTGCTCGGCATCGACAACCTGATCTTCATTTCCATTCTCACCAATAAATTGCCCCCGGAAAACCGGGAAAAGGCCCGCAAGATCGGCATCGGTCTGGCGCTCCTCATGCGCCTTGGCCTCCTCGGCACCGTGGCCTGGATCGTCCAGTTGACGGAACCGGTGTTCGAAGCCTTCGGCCATGGTTTCTCCTGGAAGGACATGATCCTGATCGCCGGCGGCCTCTTCTTGGTCTGGAAGGCGACGAAGGAGATCCATCACAGCGTCGATCCGGAAGACCACAAGGACAATATGGTCGGCAATCCCGTCACCGCCTCCTTCGCTGCGGCCATCGGCCAGATCCTGCTGCTCGACCTCGTCTTTTCGATCGACAGCATCATCACCGCCGTCGGCATGACGCCGCATCTGCCGATCATGGTCGTCGCCGTCATCGCCGCCGTGACCGTAATGCTCGTCGCGGCCACGCCGCTTGCCAATTTCATCGAGAAGAATCCGACGATCGTCATGCTGGCGCTCGCCTTCCTGCTGATGATCGGCACGACGCTGATCGCCGAAGGCATGGGTTTCCACGTGCCGAAGGGTTACGTCTACGCCGCCATGGCCTTCTCGGCTCTCGTGGAGGTGCTCAACATGTTTGCCCGCAATGCCCGCCGTCGCAAGCGCGGCGCGGACCATGACGGCCAAACGGTGCATTAACAGCAACGATGGCCGCCGGGCGCTTGGAACTTTGTCTGCCGCGTTGTATTTAGGTGTGACGTAAAATCCTTCCCGGCGGCCTTCTGGCCGCCCTGCCCTTGCGGAGCGGCATGACCACCCAACAGATTCTCGCTTTCGCGGTCATCGCCGGCATGATGGCGGTCTTCATCTGGGACCGTTTCCGGTATGACATCGTCGCCTGCTGCGCGCTCGTTATCGCCGTTGCCCTGGGCGTCGTGCCCTTCGATCGCGCATTTTCCGGCTTTTCCGACGAGATCGTCATCATCGTCGGCAGCGCGCTCGTCGTCAGTGCCGGCGTTGCCCGTTCCGGCGTCGTGGAAACCGCGATCAAAAAACTCTTTCCGAACCTGAGTTCCCTGAAGGCGCAACTGGCGCTGCTGATGATCGTGGTGGCCGTGCTTTCGGCCTTCATCAAGAATATCGGGGCGCTTGCGATCATGATGCCGGTCGCCTTCCAGTTTGCCCGCCGCGCCGGCGTATCACCCAGCCGCTACCTGATGCCGATGGCCTTTTCCGCGCTGCTCGGTGGCCTGATGACACAGATCGGCACCTCGCCGAACATCGTCGTGTCCCGCCTTCGCGCCGAAATGACCGGCACGCCCTTCACCATGTTCGACTTCACCCCGGTCGGCGCCGTTCTGGCGCTGGTCGGCATTACCTTCCTGATGTTCTTCTACTGGCTGGTGCCGGAACGCCGCAAACAGGCGCTCAACATCGAGGAAGCGGTCGAAATCTCCAACTATGCCTCCGAAGCCACCGTCAGCGGGCAATCCACCGTCATGGGCAGGCCGCTCAGCGAACTGCTCAAGCTCGGGGATGGGGAAGTCGTCGCGACCGCGGTTCTGCGCGGCCCGACCCGCATGTCGCCCTTTCCCGATCTCGTGCTGCGCGAAGATGACAGCATCGTGCTGGAGGGGCGCTCCTCGGTTCTCGACCGGGTGATCTCCGGAGCCCGGCTGAAACTCTCCGGCAAGGCGATCCGTGAAGACGGCAAGGCGCAGCAGGACCTGATCTCGATCGAGGCGGTGATCTCCCGCCAGTCTGTTCTGGCCGGCCTGTCGGTGCGCGATCTTGCGCTGTCCTATACGCGGGGCGTCAATCTTCTGGCGGTCAGCCGCCGCGGCGAGCGCCTGCGCGAACGCCTGCGCGACCTTGTGCTGCAGGAAGGCGACGTGATCGTGCTGCAGGGCGGTCGCAAGACCCTGCCCATCGTGCTGCAGGATCTGGCGCTGCTGCCGCTGGCACAGCAGGAGGTGATGCTTGGCACCCAGCGCAAGGCGCTGATCCCGATCATCATCCTGGCACTTGCCATGATCTCGACGGCGCTCGGTTATGCGCCCGTGGCCGTTGCCTTCTTCACCGCAGCGCTCGGCATGGCGATCTTCGGCGCCATTCCCCTCAACGATCTCTACAAATCCGTCGACGGGCCAATCCTGGTCATGCTCGGCGCGCTGATCCCGGTCTCGGACAGTCTGCGCACCACAGGCGGCAGCGAACTGATCGCCGGCTGGCTGGGCCAGGTTGCCCATAGCCTGCCGCCGTTTGGCGCGATCGCGCTGATCATGATCACCGCCATGGCGGTGACCCCTTTCCTCAACAACGCGGCCACCGTGCTGGTCATGGGACCGATCGCCGTCAGCTTTGCGAGTGCGCTGAGCTACAGACCGGAGGCTTTCCTGATGGCGGTCGCAATCGGCGCCGGGTCGGATTTCCTCACCCCGGTCGGACACCAGTGCAACACGCTGGTCATGGGTCCGGGCGGCTACCGGTTTTCCGATTACCCACGCCTCGGCCTGCCGCTCTCCTTCCTGATCGTGATCGTGAGCGTGCCAACCCTCATGTGGTTCTGGCCGCTGCAATAACGCCGCCGCCTCATAATTCTTGACGCTTCCCGCAGAATATGCGCTAAGGCCTGCCAATCCCGAAGATTAAAAACAGCGCATCCCAAGGCGCTTTTCGAGTTGAAGCAGGCCCTCATGAGCACTTCCGGCGTTCGCGTCCGTATCGCACCTTCTCCCACTGGCGAGCCGCATGTCGGCACCGCCTACATCGCGCTGTTCAACTACCTCTTCGCCAAGAAACACGGCGGCGAGTTCATCCTGCGTATCGAGGATACCGACGCCACCCGCTCCACCCGCGAATTCGAGCAGAAGGTGCTTGATGCCCTGCGCTGGACGGGGCTGACCTGGGCAGAAGGCCCGGATGTCGGCGGCCCGTATGGCCCCTATCGCCAGTCCGACCGCAAGGACATGTACCAGCCCTACGCCCAGGAGCTTCTGGACAAGGGCCATGCCTTCCGCTGTTTCTGCACGCCGGAGCGGCTGGAGCAGATGCGCGAAGCACAGCGCGCCGCCGGCAAGCCGCCGAAATATGACGGCCACTGCCTGAACCTGACCGCCGAGGAAGTCACCGCGAAGATGGATGCGGGCGAAAGCTCCGTCATCCGCATGAAGATCCCGACGGAAGGCTCCTGCGACTTTACCGACGGCGTCTATGGCGACGTGTCGATCCCGTGGGATTCGGTTGACATGCAGGTCCTGATCAAGGGCGACGGCATGCCGACCTACCACATGGCAAACGTCATCGATGACCACCTGATGAAGATCACCCACGTGGCGCGTGGCGAGGAATGGCTGGCCTCGGTCCCGAAGCACATCCTGCTCTATCGCTATTTCGGCTGGGAGCAGCCGGTCTTCATGCACCTGTCGCTGATGCGCAATGCCGACAAATCGAAGCTGTCGAAGCGCAAGAACCCGACCTCGATCTCGTATTACTCGGCGCTCGGTTACCTGCCGGAAGCGCTGATGAACTTCCTCGGCCTGTTCTTCATCCAGATCGCCGAGGGCGAGGAACTGCTGTCGATGGACGAACTGGCGGCAAAGTTCGATCCGGAAGCCCTGTCAAAGGCCGGCGCGATCTTCGACATCCAGAAGCTCGACTGGCTGAACGGTCGCTGGCTGCGCGAAAAGCTTTCGCCGGAAGAATTCATCGCCCGCACGCTGACCTGGGCCATGGAAAACGAGCGCCTGACCGAAGGTTTGAAGCTGGCCCAGAGCCGCGTTTCCAAGCTCGGCGAACTGCCGAACCTCGCCGGTTTCATGCTTGCGAGCGATGTCGGCCTGACACCCGCCTCCTTCGGCGGCCTGAAGACCTCTCCGGCCGAGACGCTCGAAATCATCAATACCGTCCAGGCCGATTTCGAAAAGATGCCGGAATGGACCGTCGAGAGCATCGACCAGGAACTGCGTGCCGTGGCCGACAAGCTCGGCAAGAAGCTGCGCGTCGTGACCCCGCCGCTGTTCATCGCCATGTCGGGCAGCCAGCGCTCGCTGCCGCTGTTTGACAGCATGGCGCTGCTCGGCCGCTCCGTGGTGCGCCAGCGCCTGAAGATTGCCGCAACCGTGGTGGCTTCCATGGTGGGTGCAGAGAAGTAATTCTATCAGAGTGCCCCTCATCCGCCTGCCGGCACCTTCTCCCCGCAAGCGGGGAAAAGGGCGCTAGAGGCGCCGCAGCCGTCCCCTCGCCCCGCTTGCGGGGAGAGGGTTAGGGTGAGGGGCTAATCTTCCGGCAGAGACGCCGCGACAGGAACCGACCGATGACCGAACAGAAGACCGAACCCGCCCTCTCCTCCGACGCCACCGAAGTGCGCCGCCAGAAACTGGCACTGCTGCGCGACAAGATCGGCGACGTCTACCCGGCCCATTTCCACCGGACCATGACCAATGCGGAACTGGCGGAAAAATACGAAGGCCTGGAGCCGGACGTCGAGACGCAGGACGTGGTGACGGTCGCCGGCCGGGTCTATTCCTCGCGCAATTCCGGCATGTTCATGGATATCCGTGATGCCTCGGGCAAGGTGCAGATCTTCTCCCACAAGGACACGACCCCGGAGAGCGCCCGCGACATGCTGTCGATGATCGACATCGGCGACATCATCGGCGTGACCGGCCTTGTCCGTCGCACCAAGCGCGGCGAGCTGACGATCAACGCGCATGAGATCACCATGCTGACGAAGTCGCTGCTGCCGATGCCGGAAAAGTGGCACGGCGTCTCCGACATCGAACTGCGTTACCGCAAGCGCCATCTCGACATCATGTCGAACGACGAGAGCAAGCTGCGTTTCCAGCAGCGCTCGAAGATCGTCTCCGGTTTCCGCCGTTTCCTGGAAGGCGAAGGTTTCCTCGAAGTAGAAACCCCGATGCTGCAGACGGTCTATGGCGGCGCGACGGCCGATCCCTTCAAGACCTTCCACAACACGCTGAAGATGGACATGTATCTGCGCATTGCGCCGGAACTGTTCCTGAAGCGCACGCTGGTCTCCGGCCTGTCCGACAAGGTGTTCGAGATCAACCGCAACTTCCGCAACGAAGGCGTCTCGACCCGGCACAATCCCGAGTTCACCATGATGGAGTGCTACTGGGCCTATGCCGATTACGAGGACATGATGGGCCTCGTCGAGCGCCTGTTCGAGACGCTGGCCGTCTCGATCCACGGCACGACGGACGTCACCTTCGGCGACAAGACGCTGTCCTTCAAGGGTCCGTTCAAGCGCGTGCCGATGCCGGATGCGGTGAAGGAAGCAACGGGCATCGATTTCCTCGCGATCAAGACCGACGAGGAAGCCCGCGCCGCCGCCAAGGCCGCCGGTTTCGAAGTGGAGAAGGACTGGACCTGGGGCGAATGCCTTGCCTTCATCTTCGAGGAGAAGGTGGAAGGCACGCTGATCCAACCGAGCCATGTCACGCATTTCCCGAAGGACATTTCGCCCTTTGCCAAGGAAGTGCCGGGCGAGCCGCGTCTGGTCGAACGGTTCGAGACCTATTGCAACGCCTGGGAAGTGGGCAATGCCTTCTCGGAACTCAACGATCCGGAAGAACAGCGCCGCCGCATGGTGGAACAGCTGGAACAGGCCCATTCGCGTGGCGAAAAGGACAAGCAGCTGGACGACGAGTTCCTCGACGCGATCGATCAGGGCATGCCGCCGGCCGGTGGCCTCGGCATCGGTGTCGATCGCCTGATCATGCTGCTGACCAATGCCCCGTCGATCCGCGACGTCATCCTCTTCCCGGCCCGTCGCAACAAGGCGGACTGATCCGCAGATCATCCAATGATTATCGACGGCCCGCTTCGGCGGGCCGTTTTGCGTTCAGCGATGTCAAAGGTTAAAGTCGGCGACGCTCAATGACCGACCTTGGCCGGCGCCTGCGGCTGAGCGGCCTGCGGGGCTGGATCGGACTGAGGTTTGCCATCGGTCGGCGCGGCCACCTTCATTGGATCGATGCCGTCGCCATGTGCGGCCGGTGCTGCACCATGTTCCGCAGGATGACCGTTCGGTCCGGATGGACCGGTGCCCTCGCCGGCCGCCACCTCGGGTTTGTCCGATCCGAAAACCATGGCCTTCAGTCTTGTAAAGATGCCAGGTTCCTCGGTGACCGCCGTATGCTCGGGGCTCGGCACGGAATGATCGACCGCGGCGACCGCATTCGCGCCTTGATCCGCCGGCGCGTGCCCTTCGGCAACGGGTGCCGCCTCGGAGGATTTGCCGAAGATCATGCTCGTCAGCGAGCTGATCAGGCCCTCGCTTTCTGCGCCATGATCTCCCGTTTCCGCCCCTTCGGCCGCGGGTGCTGCATCATGCCCCTTGTCGTCTGCCGGCGCCTTTTCCTCGCCATGTGCATCGCTCTTGCCGTGGCCATCATCCTTGGCGTGGCTGTCGCTGCTGCCATGCGCATCCTTTTTGTCGGTCTTTGCGCCGTGGCCGCTGTCGTGCCCTGCAGCCGCATCGGTGACCGGGGATACGCAATCGGCCGTATCGGTGAGCGATGCCGCCATTGTCTTGACGTCTTCGAGCGGTGGATCGATACGCAAGCCGTAGAAATCGCCGTTCGCAGCAGCCGCACCTTCCACATAAAAGGCCGAATACATCGGGTCGGACGGGTCCGGTGCCTTTGTCGGATCCGGGATATAGACCACCTGGGCGCCGATCGCGCGGCCGCGCATGGCCGCGCGCTGGGTAGGACCGGACTTGTCGAGAACGGTAATCTGCACGAGATCGGCATGTTCAGCCGCCTGGACGGACTTTGCCACGCGCAGCGCCGTCTTCAGCCGTGCCGCCCCATCACCGCCTTCGGTGAAGACGTATTTGCGCACCCAGAACACGTTTTCGCGCTTGATCTTGACGAGCTGCAGGGTTGTGCATTCGAGGCCGTTCACCTCTTCGTAGGAGGGGCCCAGGAGCTTGTCTGCTCCAAAGTAGAGGGCCGCAGCGCCGCTTGCTCCGACGAAGAGAAAGCCGCCAAGCACGATGACGAGAGTCCGTGATAGCCGTATTTTTACGCCCTTCACGCCCGGAACTCCGGCATACGTAACCCCACTCCACGCAAAACATCTCGAGACAGTTCCGCATCCTGCGCGATTACTCTTGAGGAAGCTTTAATTCGGACCCCTGCGCTACCCTTTATTTATGTTTCAGAATGGGACGCCCGCAAGGCGTGCAGCTGAGGAATCAATTGCGAATGATTTGCAATAGCATTGACAACGGCGTTCTGCGCGTTAGCTTAGATTGCGAATGAGTTGCAATAGAGGATAAATTCCGTGCGAATGCGCCTGCTTGCTGCCCTTACCCTTTGCGCCTTCGGCCTTGCCGGTTCGCCGGCCTCGGCTGCCGACAAACCCAAGGTCGTCACCACCTTCACCATCATTGCCGACATGGCGAAAAATGTCGCAGGCGACGCCGCAGAGGTGGAAAGCATCACCAAACCCGGCGCCGAGATCCACAATTACCAGCCCACCCCGCGCGACATCTTGCGCGCGCGTGATGCCGATCTCGTTCTGCGAAACGGGCTTAACCTGGAGCAATGGTTCGAAAAATTCCTCGCCAACATGGGCAAGGTGCCAAGCGTGACCGTGTCGGAGGGCGTGGAGCCGATGGCGATTGCCGGCGGCGCCTATGAAGGAAAACCGAACCCACATGCCTGGATGTCGCCCACGAACGGTCTGATCTACGTGGAAAACATCCGCAAGGCGCTGACCGCGATCGATCCTGCCCACGCCGACACCTATGCCGCAAATGCGAAGACCTATTCCGACAAGATCAAGGCGACGGTCCAGCCGATCCGTGACCTGCTGGCGACGCTGCCGGAGAACCATCGCTGGCTGGTGACGAGCGAGGGCGCCTTCTCTTACCTCGCCCGCGATTTCGGTCTGAAGGAACTCTACCTCTGGCCGGTGAATGCCGACAGCCAGGGCACACCGCAGCAGGTGAAGGCGGTGATCGATGCCATGCGTGCCAACCAGGTGAACGTCATCTTCTCCGAAAGCACCGTGTCGCCCGATCCTGCCAAACAGGTGGCCCGCGAAACCGGCGCCAAATACGGCGGCATCCTCTATGTCGACAGTCTCAGCGATCCGGATGGCCCTGTTCCCACGTATCTGGATCTGTTGAAGGTCACGACCCAGACGATCGCAAAGGGACTGGCAGAATGATGATGGGAAAGGTGAAACCGCAGCCCGAAGGCCTGAAGGTGGAGGACGTGACCGTCTCCTACCGCAATGGCCACACCGCCCTGAAGCATGCGAGTTTCACGATCCCGAAGGGGACGATCACCGCGCTGGTCGGTGTCAACGGCGCCGGCAAATCGACACTCTTCAAGGCGGTCATGGGTTTCGTGCCGCTGTCCGGCGGCTCCGTGGAAATCCTGGGGTTGCCCGCCCGCGAGGCGCTCCGGAAAAACCTGGTCGCCTACGTACCGCAGGCCGAGGAGGTGGACTGGAATTTTCCGGTGCTGGTCGAAGACGTGGTGATGATGGGCCGTTACGGCCACATGAATTTCCTGCGCATTCCCTCCCGCCGTGACCAGCAGATGGTGACCGAGGCACTGCGCCGGGTGAACATGGAAGCCTTCCGCAAACGCCAGATCGGCGAACTGTCCGGCGGCCAACGCAAACGCGTGTTTCTCGCCCGGGCACTTGCCCAGGAAGGCCAGGTGATCCTGCTGGACGAGCCCTTTACCGGCGTCGATGTAACCACCGAAGAACAGATCATCGCGCTTTTGAAGGCCCTGCGCGATGAGGGCCGCGTGATGCTCGTCTCGACCCACAACCTTGGAAGCGTGCCGGATTTCTGCGATCGCACCGTCTTCGTCAAGGGCACCGTGATTGCCCATGGCCGCACGGAAGACACGTTCAACGAACAGAACCTGGAAAAGGCCTTCGGCGGCGTTTTGCGCCACTTCATCCTCGGTGGCGCCGATCTGCATGATGATGACGACACCCGACATGTCCGGGTGATCACCGATGACGAACGCCCCTTCGTCACCTATGGCGACGGCACATCCGGCAGTCTGACGCCGAAGCCGCGGGAAAAGGTCGATGCTCCCGATGCTTCTTGAGCCCTTCACCTACGGTTACATGCTGAACGCCATCTGGGTCAGCACGCTTGTCGGCTGCGTCTGCGGTTTTCTCTCCGCCTATCTGATGCTGAAAGGCTGGTCACTGATCGGCGACGCTCTCTCGCATGCCATCGTGCCGGGTGTGGCCGGTGCCTACATGCTGGGCTTGCCCTTCGCGCTCGGCGCCTTTCTCTCCGGCGGACTGGCCGCCGGCGCCATGCTCTTCCTCAACCAGCGCACCAGACTGAAGGAAGATGCGATCATCGGGCTGATCTTCACCTCTTTCTTCGGCCTTGGCCTGTTCATGGTCTCGCTCTCGCCGACCTCGGTGAACATCCAGACCATCGTGCTCGGCAATATTCTGGCGATCACGCCGGAGGATACGCTGCAGCTGGTGCTGATCGGCGGCATCAGCCTTGTCGTGCTGGCGCTGAAATGGAAGGACCTGATGGTCGCCTTTTTCGACGAAAACCATGCCCGCACCATCGGCCTCAGACCCGACCTTTTGAAGGCCGTGTTCTTCACGCTGCTTGCCGCCTCCACCGTCGCGGCACTGCAGACGGTGGGCGCCTTCCTCGTGGTCGCCATGGTCGTCACCCCCGGCGCGACGGCCTATCTGCTCACCGATCGTTTCGAGCGCCTGATCGTGATGGCCGCCGGCATCGGTGCGGCCACGAGTTTCTCCGGCGCCTATCTGAGCTATTTCCTCAACGGCGCGACCGGCGGCATTATCGTCGTGCTGCAGACCTTGATCTTCCTGATCGCGTTTGTGTTCGCCCCCAAACATGGGCTGCTGGCGGCGAAGCGACGCCGTGCGCAAGCCCTGGAGGAGCCGACATGAGCGAAACCCTGCAACTGCTGGCTCTCCCTTTCCAGCTACCCTTCATGCAGAACGCCTTCCTGGTGACGCTGATGATCGCGGTGCCGATGGCGATGCTCTCCTGTCTGCTGGTGCTGAAGGGCTGGTCGCTGATGGGGGATGCGGTTTCGCATGCCGTGCTGCCGGGCGTCGTGCTCGCCTACATGCTCTCACTGCCGCTCAGCCTCGGCGCTTTCCTGGCCGGCCTCGCCTGCGCACTTGCCACCGGATATTTGAAGGAAAACAGCCGTATCAAGGAAGACACGGTGCTCGGCATCGTCTTTTCCGGCATGTTCGGCCTTGGGCTGGTGATGTTCGTGGCGGTTCAAAGCGACGTCCATCTCGACCATATCCTGTTCGGCGACATGCTGGGCATTGCACCGCAGGATTTGATCGAGACCGGGCTGATCGCGCTCGCAGCCACCCTCTTCCTCGGCATCCTGCGCAAGGATCTTCTGCTGCACGCCTTCGACGCCCAGCACGCGAAGGCCATCGGCCTGCCGGTGCGCCTCCTGCATTACGGTCTGCTGGCGGTGCTCTCGCTGACCGTCGTCGGAGCCCTCACCGCCATCGGCATCATCCTCTCGGTCGCCTTCCTGGTCGCCCCCGGCGCAATCGCCTTCCTGCTGACCCGCCGGTTTCACGCCATGCTGCTGACCGCAATCGCCATCGCCACCGGCTGCAGCCTTTTTGGCATCTATCTCAGCTTCTTCATCGACAGCGCCCCGGCACCGACAATCGTGCTTTTGATGACAGCGGTATTTCTGCTCGCTTTCATCAGGACGACTCTGCAGGCAAAGGCCGCCACGCCGACAGCATAAAAAACGGCCCGCTCTATTCGAGCGAGCCGTTTTCTCATGCGTGACTGTCGCGGAGGTCAGGCGGCAGCCAGTTCCTTCGTCACCATGGTGCGCAGTGCCACGAGATCCTTGGCGAAGGCGCGGATGCCTTCGGACAGCTTTTCCGTCGCCATGGCGTCTTCGTTGAGCATCCAGCGGAAGGTCTTCTCGTCGATCGGCTGGAACGGATCTTCGGTGATGTTGTCGGGCGAGAGCTTGCGCTCCAGCGTGCCTTCGGCCTTGTCCAGTTCGTCGAGCAGCGCCGGGCTGATCGTCAGGCGGTCGCAGCCGGCCAGCGCTTCGATCTCGCCGGCATTGCGGAAGGAGGCGCCCATGACGATCGTGCTGATGCCGTTCGCCTTGTAATAGTTATAAATCTGCCGCACCGAGATGACGCCCGGATCTGTTTCGGACGTATAGTCCTGACCAGTGGACTTCTTGTACCAGTCGAGGATACGGCCGACGAAGGGCGAGATGAGGAACGCCTTGGCGTCAGCGCAGGCAATCGCCTGGGCCTTGGAGAAGAGCAGCGTCAGGTTGCAGTCTATGCCTTCCGTCTGCAGCACTTCGGCGGCCTTGATGCCTTCCCAGGTGGAGGCGAGCTTGATCAGGATGCGGTCGCGCTCAATGCCGCGCTCCTTGTAGGCGGCGATGATGCCGCGTGCCTTGGTGATCGAGGCTTCGGTATCGAAGGAGAGGTCGGCATCCACTTCCGTCGATACACGGCCCGGCACGAGCTCGGCGAGCGCTGCACCGACGGAGATCGCCAGACGGTCGGCAACGGCGGCAACCACCGCTTCGGAAGACCCATTCTGGCTTTTGCCCCAGGTAACGGCTTCCTTGACCCGGTCGGCAAAGACGGGCGTGCCGAGCGCCTTCAGGACGATGGTCGGATTGGTGGTGCAATCCACCGGCTTCAGGCGTGCAACCGCCTCGATATCACCGGTATCGGCCACGACCGTGGTCATGGAACGCAATTGTTCAAGCTTGGAGGCCATGCGGAATTTCCTCAAGGGTTCTGGCAGAAGGAAGATGGTTTCATCCTCCGTTATCCATCATATCTGCGCGCGCCCGCGCGAATGTCAAGGACATTTGCCGATCACATTTGACATTTGTTCCATGGCTCTCGATAGTATCCCCATCGAAAACGAGGATGCATGCGCCTTGGCGAAGCTCAGACGCGAAACCCATATCGCCTATTCCGAAGCAGCCTCCCTGCGCCTGAGGGCGGCCTGGCTCTATTACAATCAGGGCCTGACGCAAAAGGATGTGGCGGAAAAGCTCGGCATCAGCCGGTCCACGGTCATCCGCATGCTGGACGAAGCGGTGAAGCGCGCCGAGGTGCAGATCTGGATCAGCGAAGGCATTGAGGATTGCGTCGCGCTCGCAGTGCAGCTCGAAAAGGCGTTTGGTCTGGATGAGGCGGTCGTTGTGCCCTCACCGGCAAGCGAGGACGCCGCTGCAATTGCCAAGGCGGTAGGCCTGGCGCTGGGCCAGTTCCTGACCGAGGTGGTGACCGACGATATGACGATCGGCGTCGGCTGGGGCCGCACCATGACCGCCTCCCTTTCCGGGTTTCGCCCGCCGCGGCGGCAGAACTGCAAGGTGGTGTCCCTGCTCGGCGGCATCGTCGCCGTACACCAGACGAACCCGATCGACTACACGTGGCGGCTGGCAAGCCAGCTTGGCGCCGAATGTTATATGTTTCTGGCACCTTTGCTGGTCGATTCCGTCGCCACCAAAAGGGCGCTGATCGATGAATGCGGCCTGAAGACACTCTACGATCTGGCGGAAAATCTCGATCTCGCCATCGTTTCCTGCGGCGATATCGGCCCGCACTCCACCTCGCTGTCGGAGGGCTTCATCAGCCATGAGACGCTGTCCGAACTGGTGGAGCGCGGCTGCGTCTGCGACACCATGTTCAACTTTCTCGATGCCGAGGGCCGCACGATCGATCACCCGATCAACGAGCGGGTCATGTCCATCGATCTCGACACACTGAAAAAGGCCAGACACATCGTGCTCTCCTCCGGCGGCGCACACCGGGCAGAGGCGATCCGCGCCACCATCCGCCGCATCGGCTGCAACACGCTGATCACCGATGAAAGTGCGGCGCGGGAGTTGTTGCGGCTGGTAGGCTAAACCTCATCGGGCCATTGCCGGGCACCATGCTGCACGAACAGGACTTCAACGATATCCTCGCGCACCCGATAGGCGACCACATAGGACGTGCCGGAAATCACAAGCTCCCGGGTGCCGTCGATCTCTCCGGCACGACCGAGAAATGGATTCGACGTAAGCAGCGACGCTGTCTTCTGATGGATCGTTTTTGTCAGCCGTGCCGCAGCCCTTCTATCATGTTGCGCGACATAGTCTCCGATGGCCTCAAGCTCGTTCAGATAACGCATGGTCCAAACGAGTTTCACAGCGCCTCACGCAGGGCCGTACTTGTTGAGAACATCCGCGATTTCGGCTTCCGTTGCGAACTTCCCTTCATCGGCATCCGCAAGGCCAGCCTGGACGCCGGCAATCCATCGCTCCTGCCAGTCCAGTGACCGACCGTGGGACAGAGCATCCTCAATGATGGCACTGCGGGAACGCTGGCTCCGCGCCGAAAGACGCTCCAGACGACGGTCGAGATCTTCTGAAAGTTCGATGCTGCTTCTCATGGATGCAGTCTCTCACATTCTCCGAGACACGCCAATATCGTGCCTCACACTCTCCCCGCCTCCCAGCCGAGAATGGCGCGCTTGCGGGTCAGCCCCCAGTGATAGCCGGTCAGCGCGCCGCTTTTGCCGAGCGCCCGGTGGCAAGGCACAACAAAGGAGATGGGGTTGCGGCCGATGGCAGCACCCACGGCGCGGCTTGCCGTCGGCTGGCCGATGTCGCGCGCCACGTCGGAATAGGTGACCGCCTTGCCGAAGGGGATCTTCAACAGGCTCTGCCAGACGCGCACCTGGAAATCCGAACCGATCAGCACGACGCGCAGCGGCTCCTGCGAGGACCAGCGACCGGGATCGAAGATGCGGGCCACATAAGGCGCCGTCGCCTGCTGATCGGCCACATACTCGGCATTCGGCCAGCGTTTCGCCATGTCCTCGAAACAGGACTCGCGGCCACCCTCGTCATCGGCAAAGGCAAGGCCTGCCAGACCGCGATCGGTCGCCATCACCAGCGCAAGCCCGAAGGGAGATGGGTGGAAGCCGTAGCGGATCGTCAGCCCACCACCCTTCGCCTTCCATTCGCCGGGGCTCATCGCCTCATGCGTGACGAAAAGATCGTGCAGGCGGCCCGGGCCGGAGAGACCGATCTCATAAGCCGTTTCGAGAAGCGGCAGCTGTTCGTCACCCAGAAGCCGCTTGGCATGGTCGAGGGTCACCGCCTGCAGGAAGGCCTTGGGTGACAGGCCCGCCCAGCGGGTAAACACCTTCTGCAATTGGGTCGGCGACTGGCCGATTTCGGTGGCGATCCTCTCCAGAGAGGGCTGGTCGCGGTAATCGAGCGTGATCAGTTCGATCACTCGGCTGACGATGGCATAATCCTCGCCGTCCGGCGTGATATCGGTCGCGCAATCTGGCGCGGGTGTGAAGGCATTCATGGGCAGATCCTCGTGGTGCGGAAAATCTCCCATGATGCGTCCAGAGATGCCACCCGATTCTTGCTCCTTCGGCGGTCACCTCGTAGAACCTCTGTGGCCACCCTGAGTAACATTGAAAGAAAGCCTCTTATCGGAGAGAGCGGTGACGAAAGATACACTGTTGGCCGGTCTCGCAGGACGGATCATTGCTGTCGCGCATACACGCACGGTGGTCGCAGTGGATGGAGTCGATGGCGCCGGCAAGTCACATCTGGCCGACCACCTAGCACTCCACATGGAAAACAACGGATGGGAAATCATCAGAGCAAGTATCGATGATTTTCATAATGAACGTGAAGTCCGCTATCGACAGGGGAAAACATCGCCGCAGGGATTTTTCCAGGATTCCTACAACTACCCGGCCCTCAGGCAGGAACTGCTTGAGCCGTTCAAGAGCGGCGCATCTTCAATAGCGGTCACATTCTTTGATCACCGCACCAATGCAAGAACCTCAACCCCGAGACGGCAAATTACAACACCAAGAGCCATTCTCATCCTTGATGGGATATTCCTTCATCGACCCGAGCTACGGGACATGTGGGATGTAAGCCTCTATCTCACCGTCCCATTCAGCGTCACCTACGCCCGCATGGCGCATCGAGATGGATCAAATCCCGATCCGCAAGCGCCCGAGAACAAACGTTATCTGAAGGGGCAGGAGATTTACCTTTCAACCTGCAGCCCGCAGGACCATGCGACCTTTGTGATCGACAATTCGAACTTCCAGCGTCCTGCTCTCACGGAAGACCGTCTCTAATCGCTCAAATCCGCTGCTTCACCGTCGCCAGCGCCCCACGGAACGCCTTGGCAAAACTCTCCCGGTCGTCCGGATTGAGGAAGGAGCCGACATCGGTCAGCCGTCCCTCGCCGGTGACAACCATCGAAGTGATGCCGAACTCCTGGTGCCGGCGCACACGAAAACGAGCCCAGAAAGGGTTGAAATGATGCTCCACCATGCGGCCCGCCGGTGAGAACTTGCGGATCGACACGTCGGTGCGCGACACCGTCACTTCCTCCCTGGCGCGCCCCGACCGGTAGTTCAGCCAGAAGGCGCCCCAAAGCAGAAGAAAATCGAGGCCGAAGAAGAAGACGATCGGCCAGGCGCCGGTCGTGAGAAAGAAAGCGGCATGCAGCAGGCAGAAGATGCCGGTGAGAGCCAGAAGCACATGAAAGCCCTTTCGCCCCAACGACCGGTAGGGCGTCAGTTCGGCGGCAAAAACCGGCGGCTCAAGATCCTTCTCCACGTTGCCTTCCATCCTGTGGCTTGTCATAGAAGTGCATATGGCAACTGATAAAACGCAATCCCACATGCAAAGCTCACAAAAGTCAAATGGCGCGGCGAGAAGCCGCAGGCATGCCCGCAGCGTCTATAGCAAGGCGGAGATGGTAGAGATCTTCCGCCGCTTTTCGATCCAGCGCCCGGAGCCGAAGGGCGAGTTGGAGCATGTGAACCCGTTCACCCTGGTGGTGGCAGTCGCGCTGTCGGCCCAGGCGACCGATGTCGGCGTGAACCGCGCAACCCGCAAGCTGTTCCAGATCGCCGATACACCGGACAAGATGCTGGCGCTCGGTGAAGAGGGCGTCATCGAACACATCAAGACGATTGGGCTTTATCGCAACAAGGCCAAGAACGTAATCGCACTGTCGAAAATGCTGATCGACGAGTTTGGCGGCGAGGTCCCGAAGACGCGCGAAGAGCTCATCCGGCTTCCGGGCGTCGGGCGCAAGACCGCCAACGTGGTCATGTCCATGGCCTTCGGCATCCCGACGCTCGCGGTGGATACTCACGTCTTTCGCATCGCCAACCGTCTGAAGATGGCACCGGGCACCACGCCGGATGCGGTGGAGGAAAACCTGCTGCGGGTTATCCCGAAGGAGTATCTCTTTCACGCCCATCACTGGCTGATCCTGCACGGTCGCTACACCTGCAAGGCCCGCAAGCCGGAATGCGAACACTGCATCATCGCCGATCTCTGTCGCTACCCGGCAAAGACCTGCGACGTGCCGGCGCCGCTCAAAGAACTACCCGCGCAGATGATTGGCGCGGATGCCCTCGCCGAGCGCGAATGACGGATCCCGCGCGCTGATCGCCTTGTGCAGATGCACCATTAGGCCTGCGGCAAACAACGGCGTCAGAAGGTTGACGAAAGGAATGGCGAGGAAACCGGCAATCAGCAGGCCGGCGAGGAACACCGTGCCGCGATGTTTCTGGCGAAACGCCTTGGCCTCCTGCGACGATCGGAAGCGCATGGCGGCGAACTCGAAGAATTCGCGCCCCAGCAGGTAGCCGTTCACCAGGAAGAAGGCGATGAGGTTGACGCCCGGCACCAGAAGCAGCAACAGCGCGATCACGTTGCCGATGATGACCACACCCAAAAACTGAACCGATTCCAGCATGGCGCGCGCCATGGGCATGGCGACACCCGGCGGATCGGCGGGGTAATCGCGTTTTTCCACCACCTCGGCCACATCATCGAGAAACAGGCCGGCGATCAGCGCGGTGACCGGCGCAATCAGCAGTGCAAGCCCGAGTGCGAGCCCGATGCCGGCGATGATGGCAAAAACAAAGCCCAGCCAGCCCGCCCAATCCGGCACGCTCGGCAGAAGATCGGCGACATAGGGCCAGAGATAACCGATGAAGACGCCACGCAGGACAAACCACAGGCCGATCAGCACCAGGATCGTCAATCCCAGCACCTTCCAGAAGACCGAGCGCGTTTCCGGCGCAAACAGATTGGTCAGCGACTGACGCGCAGCATCAAGGATCATGAAAGGTCCGGCCTCCGTGGTGTTTAAAGCAGGATGTAGGTGAGGACGGCACCGCTCACAAGACACGGCCAGCCTTGCTGCACGATGAAACGGAAAAGCCGCCAGCCTTGCGGCCGGCGGCTTTGGACACTCCAGAAGGGCCTCAGACTATTCCGCCTGCACCAGGTGCCCCGGCGAGACTTCGCGATACTGGCGCACCGGTGGCACGTAGCCGGCGGGGCGCACCGGGCTCTTGATCTCGTCGGTCGCCAGATTGCGTTTGATCCGCCGGCGTGACGGGTCCGGCACGGGAACGGCGGCCATCAGCTTCCTCGTATAGGAATGCTGCGGATTGTCGAACACAGCCGCGCGCGGGCCGATCTCGACGATTTCGCCGAGATACATTACCGCCACCCGGTGGCTCACCCGCTCCACCACGGCCATGTCATGGCTGATGAAGAGATAGGCCAGATTGAGGCTCTGCTGCAGGTCGAGCATCAGGTTGCAGACCTGCGCCTTGATCGATACGTCGAGCGCAGACACCGCCTCGTCGGCGACGATCACCTTCGGGTCGAGCATCAGGGCGCGGGCAATCGCGATGCGCTGGCGCTGGCCGCCGGAGAATTCGTGCGGATAACGCCGCATCATGTCCGGCGACAGACCCACCTTGGCCAGAAGATCGGCTGCCTTTTCCTTTGCCTGTTTTTTCGTGCCGAGATTGTGTTCGATGAAGGGTTCCATCACCGCCGAACCGACGCTCATGCGCGGGTTGAGGCTGGCGAAGGGATCCTGGAACACCATCTGGATCGAGCGGCGCATGGTGCGCAGCGTCGATCGGTCGAGGTTCATCACGTCATAGCCGTCGAGCGTCACCTTGCCGCTATTGGGCTGCACCAGCCGCGTCACCGAGCGACCGGTCGTGGACTTGCCGCAACCGGATTCGCCGACCAGCGACAGCGTTTCGCCCTCGAACAGCTGGAAGGACACATTCTCCACCGCATGTACGGCGCCTGTCTGCCGACCGAAAATGCCGGTGCGGATGGCAAAGCGGGTCGTCAGATCCTTCACGTCCAGGATCGGCGTCTTGCCCTTGGCCACCGTATCGGTCACCTCCTCGAGCGCCTGCGCCTCGCCGGATTCGACATCGATAATCGGGAAGCGCAGCGGCAGCTTGCGGTCCTGCATCGAGCCAAGGCGCGGCACGGCCGCCAGAAGTGCCCGCGTATAAGGATGCTGGCCGCGATGGAAGATGTCGCCAGTTTCGCCGGTCTCCACCTGTTCGCCACGGAACATCACGATCGTGCGGTCGGCAATCTCCGCCACCACACCCATGTCATGCGTGATGAAGAGAACGGACATGCCCTCCTCGTCCTGCAACTCCTTGATCAGATCGAGGATCTGGCCCTGGATCGTCACGTCGAGTGCGGTTGTCGGTTCGTCGGCGATCAGAAGCTTCGGTTTGGAGGCGAGCGCCATGGCGATCATCACGCGCTGGCGCATGCCGCCGGAAAACTGGTGCGGATATTCGTCGAACCGACCCTTGGCGTTCGGAATACGCACCTTCTCCAGCAGCCGCAGCACCTCGGCCTTGGCCTCGGCGGCGGAGATGTTCTGGTGCACGGTGAGCGCCTCGGCGATCTGCTTGCCGATCGGGAAGATCGGGTTGAGGCTCGTCATCGGCTCCTGGAAGATCATCGAGATGTCGTTGCCGCGCACCTGACGCATCTGCTCTTCCGGCAGGGACACAAGGTCACGGCCCCCGAGGATGACCTTGCCTTCGATGCGGCTGGTGGTCTTCGGCAGAAGCCGCATGATCGAGAGCGAGGTGACGCTCTTGCCAGAACCGGATTCACCGACGATCGCCACCGTTTCGCGCGGGGTGATCGAGAAGCTCATGTTGCGGACGACCGATTTCCATTCGCCGTTGACACGGAAGGACGTGGTCAGGTTCTCAACCGACAGGACCGGGGTGACTGCACCCCCTGTCTGTTCCGAAAGCGTGGCGGAAAGAAGCATGGGATTCTCCTTAGGTCTATCGCTGTCGGGTCAGGCCGCGAGCGCGGTTTCCGCGAGGTTGACCCAATAGCTGATGCCATAGGGAATGGCTTCGTCGTTGAAGTCATAGGCCGGGTGATGCAGGTTGGCAGTCGCACCGACCCCCAGGAAAATGAAGGCGCCGGGCCGGGCTTCCAGCATGTAGGAGAAATCTTCCGCGCCCATCTTCGGCGGTGCATTCGTTTCGACCCGGGTATCGCCCACCACCTTGGCTGCAACGGAAGCGGCAAAATCGGTCTGTTCCGGATGATTGACCGTCACCGGATAACCGCGGTGATAATGCACTTCGGCGACCGCGCCGTGGGCGAGCGCGGTGCCCTGCGCCACTTCGACGAGCCGCTTGGCAGCCATTTCGCGGATCTCCGGATCGAGCGTACGCACCGTACCGGTCAGCTTTACCTCCATCGGGATGACGTTATAGGCGTCGCCGCCATGCGTCGTGGTGACCGAAACGACGACGGATTTCAGCGGGTCGGTCTCGCGCGAGGCAATCGACTGCAGCGCGATGATCACATGCGCAGACGTCAGCACCGGATCGACGGAAAGATGCGGCTGGGCGGCATGGCTGCCCTTGCCCTTGATGATGATGTCGAAACTGTCGGCCGCCGCCATCAAGCCGCCCTTGCGCAGCGAGAAATCGCCAAGCGCGAGGCCCGGCGCATTGTGCATGCCGTAAACTTCCTTGATGCCGAACTTTTCCATCATGCCGTCCTGCACCATGGCAAGGCCACCGCCGCCGCCCTCTTCGGCGGGCTGGAAAATCACCGCAACGGCGCCGGCAAAACGGCGGGTCTCGCACAGATATTGCGCCGCCCCGAGCAGCATGGCGGTGTGACCGTCATGGCCGCAGGAATGCGCCTTGCCGGGCGCCTTGGACGACCAGGGCTTACCGGTATCTTCCAGGATCGGCAGCGCGTCCATGTCCGCCCGCATGCCGATGACCGGGCCGTCACCCAGCGAGCCCTTGATCAGGCCGACGACACCCGTCTTGCCGATGCCGGTTTCCACGACGTCGCAACCGAAGGCCTTCAGTTTTTCGGCAACGAAGGCGGCCGTGTTGTGGACATCGTAGAGAAGTTCCGGATTTTCATGCAGATAGCGCCTCCACGCGGCCACTTCGTCCTGCATTTCAGCGGCGCGATTGAGTACTGGCATTGATGCAACCTCTTAGATTTCAGCTGTTTCCCTTATGGTTGGGCGGGATATTGCGCCGCCACTGGCGGTTTTTGCAAGCTTCAATTTTCGTTCTTGAACGCAAAATAGGCCTGTGCTTAGATGGCTTAAAATTTGTTCATCCCATGCCGGAACCGCCAAAAAGAGTGGTCCGCTGGCTGCCGTTCGAGGAGCAAGATTTAAGGGAATTCGCCACTTTACTGGGAGGAAACAGTGAGAGTGGCGATGTGGTCTGGCGACCATGGCCGTGCTGGCCGAAACGCAAAATACGTCTCTCAAGGGGAAAAGCATGAGAAAGTTCAAAATCCTGCTGGCGGGCACCGTTGCCGCTTTGGCGATGTCGGGTGCAGCGCATGCTCAGCGTGGTACTGACGGCGATCTGAAGATCCTGTTCTGGCAGGCCGTTTCCACCCTCAATCCGTATCTGTCCGGCGGCACCAAGGAGGTCTACAGCTCCTCCATGGTCATCGAGCCGCTGGCGCGTTACGACGAGACGGGTGCACTCGTGCCGTGGCTCGTGACCGAAATCCCGACCGTCGACAATGGCGGCGTCGCCAAGGACATGAAGAGCATCACCTGGAAGCTGAAGCCGGGCGTCAAGTGGTCCGACGGCTCTGATTTCACCGCTGAAGATGTCGTCTTCACCTGGCAGTATTGCACGGCGCCCGATGGCGGCTGCGCACAAAAGGCCCAGTTCGAAGGCATCACCAATGTCGAAGCCGTTGACAAGCAGACGGTGAAGGTGACCTTCAGCGAGCCGAAATATTACCCCTACGGCGCTTTCGTCGGCGCCCAGCAGCCGATCATCCAGAAGGCGCAGTTCAAGGATTGCGTCGGCGCCAAGGCACCGGGCTGCACCTCGGCCAACTTCGGCCCGATCGGCACGGGTCCGTTCGTCGTCAAGGAATTCAAGCCGAACGACGTGATCACCTTCACCGCCAACCCGAACTTCCGCGATGCTACCAAGCCGGCCTTTGCCAGCGTGACGCTGAAGGGCGGCGGCGATGCTGCTTCTGCGGCACGCGCCGTTCTGGAAACCGGCGAATACGACTACGGCTGGAACATGCAGGTCGAGCCGGAAGTGCTCGCCACCATGCTGAAGGCCGGCAAGGGTGTGCTCGTCAATTCGTTCGGCACCCAGGTCGAACGTATCAACGTCAACTGGACCAACCCCGATCCGAAGCTTGGCGACAAGCGCTCGACGGTCGAAGGCGGCAAACATCCGGCTCTTTCCGATCCGGCCGTGCGCAAGGCCCTGTCGATGGCGATCGACCGCGACATCATCAATGAAGCCGGTTACGGCGAAGCGGGCAAGCCGACCTGCAACATCGTTCCGGCTCCGGACGCCTATATCTCCACCACCAATGACTGGTGCCTGAAGCAGGATATCGAAGGCGCCAACAAGCTTCTCGATGAAGCCGGCTGGAAAAAGGGCAGCGATGGCATTCGCGCCAAGGACGGCGTGAAGCTTTCCTTCCTCTACCAGACCTCGACCAACTCCGTCCGCCAGGGCACCCAGGCTCTCGTCAAGGATTGGTGGCAGCAGATCGGCGTTGCCTCCGAACTGCGCAACGTCTCGGCTTCGGTCTTCTTCGGTGGCGACCCGGCAAGCCCGGACACCTTCCAGAAGTTCTATGCCGATCTGGAAATGTACACCAACAACTTCGACGGCACGGACCCGGAAAAGTACCTGGCAGAATGGCTGTGCGACAAGATCCCGTCGCCCGCCAATGGCTGGCAGGGCCAGAACATTCCGCGTTACTGCAACCCGGACTATGACAAGATCGTCGCCGAACTCTCCAAGACGGCCGATCTGAAGAAGCGTGCCGAACTCGCCATCAAGGCGAACGACATGCTGACCGCCGAAGGCGCGCACATTCCGCTCATCCACCGCGGCCAGATCTCCTCGCATTCCGCCACGCTCGTCGGCGTGAAGATGAATGCCTGGGATTCCGAACTGTGGAATGTCGCAGACTGGTCCCGCAAGAAGTAATCCCTGAACGCCGGTCCCGCACGAAACCCGTGCGGGGCCGGCATTTGCTTCTCGGCGACCGCCCGGAGACCCCTTGATGTTCACCTATACGATCCGGCGACTGATGTTCGCCGTACCGACGCTGCTTGTGATAAGTTTCGTCATCTTTGCGCTGCTCGACCTTGCGCCGAACGACCCGCTTGGCGACCTGCCGCTGACCATTCCCCCGGAAGTGCGTGAGCAGATCCGCGCCTCCATGGGCCTCGACCAGCCCTTCCTGATCCGTTACCTGCTGTGGCTGAAACAGTTCTTCGTCAACGAACCGCTCAACATCATCGAGCAGCTCTTCGGCATCACCATCGGTGATGGAGAGCGCATGCGGGTTCTGTCCTGGGCGACCCGCAGCCCGGTTGTCGACTTGATCGTCCAGCGCCTGCCGCAAACGCTGTGGGTGGTGGGCATGGCCTATGTCTTTGGCATCCTGATCGCCATTCCGGTCGGCGTGATCTCGGCCTATCGCCAGTATTCGATCTTCGACCAGATCGGCACCTTCGTCACCATGGTGGGGTATTCGGTTCCGACCTTCTTCACCGGCGTGGTGCTGATCGTCATCTTCTCCTCTTATCTCCAGTGGTTCCCCTCGATCTATGACACGAACCTCGTGGTCAACGACTGGTCGAGCTTCGTGGCGCAGGTGAAGCAGATGATCCTGCCCGTCACCGTTCTTGCGCTCTACAATGCCTCGCAGATCGCCCGTTTCGTCCGCGCTTCAATGCTCGACAACCTGAGCCAGGATTATGTGCGCACCGCTCGCGCCAAGGGCGTCAAGGAAAAGGTCGTGCTTCTGGTGCACGTCCTGCGCAACAGCCTCATCCCGGTGGTCACCGTGATCGCGCTTGGCGTGCCGACCATCTTTTCCGGCGCCATAATCACCGAACAGATCTTCCGGGTGAACGGGCTCGGGCAATTGCTGATCACCGCCGTCCAGGGCGCTGACATCCCGCTCGTCCAGACGCTCACCTTCATCTTCGCGGTGCTGATCGTGCTCTTCAACCTGATTGCCGACGTTCTTTACGGCATCCTGGACCCGAGGATCCGTTATGACTGATGCGACCATGACCGCTGCTGCGATCAAAAAGGCCGAGGCGGAAACCCCGGCAATGCTGTTCTGGCGAAAATTCCGCCGGCACAAGGGCGGCGTTGCGGGGCTTGCCATCTTCATCGCCATCCTGCTGATCGTTTTCGTCGGGCCCTTCATCCACACGATCGACCCGAACAAGATCGACATCCGTGCCAAGAACCAGGGCCCCTCCTTCGCCCACCCCTTCGGCACGGACAATCTCGGCCACGATATGTTGGCGCAGGTCATGGCCGGCGGACAGATCTCGCTTGCCGTCGGCATGACGGCCATGCTGCTCTCGCTGTTCCTCGGAACCCTGGTCGGGGTCATGTCCGGTTATTTCCGCCGGCTCGACGGCCCGCTGATGCGCCTGACGGACCTGTTCCTGGCGCTGCCGCTGCTACCGCTGCTGCTCGTGATCATCATGCTGTTTCGCGATACGCTGCGCGCCGCCTTCGGTCCGGAAACGGGGATCTTCATCCTGATCGTCTTCGTGATCGGCGTCACCAGCTGGATGCACACCGCCCGCATCGTGCGTGGCGACGTGCTGGCCGTCAAAAGCCAGGAGTTCATCACCGCCGCCCAGAGCAGCGGGATGCGGGAATACCGGATCGTGCTCAGGCACATCCTGCCGAACGTGCTCTCCTCGATCATGGTCTCGGCAACGCTCGGCATTGCCTCCGCGATCATCACGGAATCGGCGCTGAGCTTCCTCGGCCTCGGTTTCCCGTCGGACTTCCCGACCTGGGGACGCCTGCTCTTCGACGGCGCAAACTTCCTGCAGATCACGCCATCGCGCGTGCTCTGGCCCGGCCTTGCGATCTCCCTGACGGTCCTCAGCGTCAACTATGTCGGCGACGCCGTCCGTGATGCGCTCGATCCGAGAAGCATGACACGCTGATCAAACTTCCTCTCGTGTCCCCGCGGCAAAACTGCGGGGACACGTTTGCCGCCATACGGTCGGAAATCACGTTCAAAAAAATCCGAATCTTTTTTCGACGGCTGCGGAACCAAAGTTGCTGCCGCTCGTTCTTATGATATCTGGAAGCGCCCCCGTCCCCCGCCCTTCAAAGCTTCCAGATAACTCTTCATCCCCCTCGAAGAGACCAACGGTCTCGATTTCTCCGGAAATCGAGACCGTTTTTTTGTGTCCGCAGCCATTCAAGGCTGACGGATGTCGAAGCCAGACACCATTGACAGAATGAGCCACGCCGGCAGGAAATCGCCGGCGGATTATTCTGAGATGTGATCGATGGGGAAGACGAGGCTGTAGCTGATGCGATCCGGCGTGATGTGATACCGCGCCTTGCCATTGACGGAAGCCGGCACGACCCGCTCCAGCACGGTGCTGCCGAAATTCGCTTTCAGCGATTCTTCCGTCTGCCCGCTCTCCAGCCCGCCCTCGGCTCTCGGCAGACCTTCGTCCCAACGGATTTCGAGTGAATCCTGTCCGTTCACCTGCATGCGGTGACAGGTGACGGCAATGGCCCGGCCACTCCTGACGAGCGAGCCGTGGCTGACGGCATTGACAATCAGTTCGTGCAGGGCGAGCCCCAGATGCAGCGAGGCATTCGGCGTCAGAAGCACGTTGTCGCCACTGATGCGCACGAGGTGAGCATTCTCCGGCAGGTATTTTTCGGTTTGCTGCCGCACCAGTTCGTAGAAATACGCGCCGCGCCAGCTGGAATCGGTGATCAGGTCCTGCGACTGCGACAGGGAATAAAGCCGGCCGCGGAACTTGTTGAGGAACATGTCGAGCGTGACGGAATAACGCGCCGTCTGCAGCGCGATGCTTTGGATAATGGCCAGCAGGTTTTTCGAACGATGGCTGACTTCCCGCAGAAGCGCCCGCAGCAGCCGCTCCCGGTGGCGCTCTTCCGACCGATCGACGATGGTGGTAACCAGGTAGAGACCCTGGCCGTCGATCTCGAGTGCCTGGATACGGAACTCATAGACCTCTTCGGAACCAACGCTGAACTCGATGTGACCCTTCTGGCCGTTTTTGATGAGGCCGCCCTTCAGCACCGCCAGGCGCTCCGCAATCTCTCCTCCGAAAAGCGAGAGATCATCCGGTCGCTCGGACAAGCCGCCTGCCCAGATGACGGGCAGGTTGGTCACGAAGAGATAGTTCCTATCAAAATCCTGGATGATGACACTTGCGCCGAGATCAACGAGAGCTGGCATGAAAAAATCACGCAACTTGTCGTCACCCTCACCAGCCTGTTGCCATGTCAGCTGATGCGACAAGAAATACACTCCGCCTTTCGATGACCGAATTGTGCGCGCTGCCGACGAGCAAACGAGGTAGCTTGAGACCTTTATAGGGTCGGCATACCCTCTAAACAACCCGGCACCGCGCATTTTGCTGGAAACGCCAGACGCCGCCTGCTGACCTCGTAAAGGCAAGGGAGGAAGGCGAAAGCGCCTGCCCCTTCTCCTAGGTCCGATCAGCAGCGTGACGCATCACGCTTCTTGCGGCCTCCAACGACAAGCCTGCCAAAGATGTTCCCTCACAGGACGGCATGGACGCAGGCCTTTAGGCCGCAGCCTTCACCGCCTCGTTGAAGAACAGTGCCTGACTGATGAGCGCCTTCACCATGTCCGGGTTGAACGGCTTGGTGACGAGGAAGGCCGGTTCCGGACGCTCGCCGGTCAACAGGCGCTCCGGGAAGGCCGTGATGAAGATGACCGGTACGCTGGACGTCTTCAGGATCTCGTTGACGGCATCAATGCCCGAGCTGCCATCGGCGAGCTGGATATCGGCCAGAACCATCTTCGGGCCCGAGCTGTTGAACAGGCTGACCGCTTCCTTATGGGTGCGGGCAATGCCGGTCACCCGATGGCCGAGATCCTGCACCATCTGCTCGATGTCGAGCGCGATCAGCGGCTCGTCTTCGATGATCATGATGTCGGTGGCGACCTGTCTTGAAATCTCGCGGGAGGCCTCGTCCAGAAGACGGGTCACTTCCTCGACATCGACGTCGAGGATCTCGGCCGTCTCTTCAAGCGTGAAACCTTCGACGGAGATCAGCAAAAAGGCATGCCGCGCCTGCGACGGGAGGTTGGCCAGGTTGGCCACGGCGCGCTGCTCCCAGGCAAACGGGGATTCAATCGGACGGACCTCGATGGAGGTGGAACCGAAGATCGCGACAAAGAGTTTATAAAGCGAAACACGGTCTTTGGATGTTTCCGGAAAGATGGAAACGTCGGCAATCAACGCTTCCAAGACCGCAGCGACATATGCGTCTCCCGAGGTCTGCGAGCCGGTGACCGCGCGAGCGTATCGACGCAGATACGGAAGGTGGGACGCAACGCGTGTGGTAAGTGACATTCAGAATCTCCCCTGATGCCCTGCGGGCAATGAACGTGGTATCAACAATAACGAAGAAAAAAAGTTCCGCCCATCGGGAACTTTTTTTGATCCCGAGCATTCTCCGAACAAGACGGTATTGGGCAGCCTGAGTGATGAGTGACGACGAAACCAGAAAAAAAGACAAGATGAACACAGCACAATCGAACACAATCCGGCCGGGCACCACGGCTCCGAATGCGTCGATTTCGCGTAAGCTGCGCGAATTCTACGACGCTGTTCAGGAGGAAGGTATTCCGGATCGCTTTCTTGAGCTTCTGGAACGCCTTGAGGAAGCCGAGAAACGAGCAAAGTCGGTGAATGCGAAATGACAACGACCGAGGACGACGTCAATCGCGCCTTCAAGCGCGACCTGTTGGCATCCTTGCCAAACCTGCGCGCCTTCGCCGTCTCCCTGACCGGCCGTCACGACAAGGCGGATGACCTGGTTCAGGACACGATCATGAAGGCCTGGGCGAACCAGACCAGCTTTACGGCCGGAACCAACATGCGCGCCTGGCTCTTCACCATCCTGCGCAACGAGTTCTACAGCCAGATGCGCAAGCGCGGCCGGGAAGTGCAGGACAGCGACGGCCTGTTCAGCGAGCGTTTCTCCGTTCACCCGGAACAATACGGTCGGCTGGACCTGCAGGACTTCCGCAAGGCACTCGACATGCTGCCGGACGATCAGCGTGAAGCGATCATCCTGGTCGGCGCTGCCGGTTTTGCCTATGAGGAAGCTGCCACGATCTGCGGCTGCGCAGTCGGAACGATCAAGAGCCGCGTGTCGCGCGCCCGCACGCGTCTTCAGGAAATGCTCGGTGTTGCCGGCGAAAGCGATTACGGCCCGGATCCCGGTGACGCGGCCATCACCGCCCGCGCCTTCGGCAGCTAATCTTCTCCGTTCTTCAGAATTTTGCGAACCAGCATCACGAGCAGTTCATCATCGAACGGCTTGGAGATGACGGCTGCGCCTGCAAAGCCGGGAACCCCAGCCAGATGGGCGCGATTGACGGAAGAAAAGATGATCGGACCGCCCGCCTCATGATGCCGCCGGAGCCCAGCGCCGGCGGCACCGCCAGCCAGCGAAGCGTCCGCCAGAATGAGGTCGAAGGCCCGTGCGCAAAGCACATCCGGCGCATCGCGTGGCATGACGATTTCGATCGAGGCGCCCGTCGTGTCCGTCAGGACCTGTTCCGCCTCCAGTGCGACAAGATATTCGACATCGATGATGAGGATCCGCAACAGACTGCCCTGCGTTGACACTTCTGAGAAGGCGTAGACCAGCTTGGCCGACACCGGTCATTTAAAAAAGACATAACATCGGCCCAAACTTGCAAGGACAGTCAAAGGTCGCATCAACGATGGTAGCTCTCAAACCACTGATACCACCAAGGGTTCCCTGCGAATTCTGTCCGTTGCGCCGGCGCGAAAAATTCCGGGATTTTACCGAGAACCAGCTGGCCTTCGTCAGCAGCTTCAAGTTTGGCGAGCTGGCAGTCGATCCGGGCGCCACGATCATTTCCGAAGGCGAGGAGCATCCGCAGCTTTATACGGCGCTTGCCGGCTGGAGCTTCCGCTATAAGATCCTGGAAGACGGACGCCGCCAGATCCTCAACTATATCCTGCCCGGCGATCTCGTCGGCCTGCAGGGCAACCTGATGAAGGAAATGCAGCATTCGGTCGAGGCGCTGACGCGGGTGACGCTCTGCATCTTCGAGCGCGAGAAGCTGGCGACGCTGTTTCGCAATCACCCGTCGCTTGCCTATGATCTTACCTGGATTGCCTCCCGCGAGGAATCCATGCTGGACGAACATCTCCTCAGCATCGGGCGCCGCACGGCGCTGGAGCGGGCGGCCTATCTCCTCTCCTTCCTCGACTACCGCGCCTATTCGACGGGCGTCTTTGGTGACGAAGGATCGACGATCCTGCCGCTCACGCAGCAACATGTAGCCGACACGCTCGGCCTCTCCCTCGTGCACACGAACAAGACGCTGCGCAAGCTTGCCGATATGGGCGCCGTGCGCTGGCTGGATCGGGGATCGGAAGTGCTCAATCGCGAACGTCTGCAATCGATTGCCGGCTGGCAGCCGCTCAACGAAGAACGGCGCCCCTTCATCTGAAGGAGCGCCGCGGAAACGGTTGATGCAAATCGCGTAGGTTATTCGGCGATGATGGCGCGCAGCATCCACAAGGCCTTTTCGTGGAAGGTCAGCCGGTCGGTCAGCATGTCGGCAGTCACGACATCACCCGCCTCGTCGGCCTGTTCGGCGGCCTTTCGCATGGTCTTCACGGCCGCTTCATGATCGGCCACCAGATCATTGACCATCGAGACGGCCGTGAACTTGCCGACATCGCCCGCCTTCGGCGCAAAACCCGCCGCTTCGCCAAGCGAGGCCGGTGCCAGGTGACCGAGCGCGCGGATGCGTTCCGCAATGATGTCGGCTGCCTCGAACAGCGCGCTGTAATGCTCTTCGGTCAGTTCGTGTAGCGGCTTGAAGAGCGGGCCGACCACGTTCCAATGGTAGACATGGCTCTTGATGGTCAGCCGGTAGGTGGCCGCGAGAATCTGCGACAGGCTTTCGGCCATGTCTTCGCGATAGGCCTTCGCAAGCCCGATATTGATGTTCTCGTCGTGGGATTTCGGCTTCAGGACAGCGGAAGCTTGTGCCATGGTCGGTCTCCTTTTTTGAGATGTTCGAGAAAGTCAGGCGTCGGGCGCTCCGGTCTCATCCCCGGAGCCGCCCAGCATACGCAGCGCAAAAAGCGCAATGCCGCCTGTGACGGCCGCCGCCATCAGTGGCCGCGATTTCATCATGACCGGCAGCAGCGAGACCGCTGTCGTCATCAAGAGCGCCCGGTTGTTGGCCGCAGCCTCGCGCCGGCGACGCTCGTCCGCCCGGTTCTTCACCATCACGACGAGGAGAACAACAAGAGCGATCGACAGCGACAGCGCGGCAACGACACCGAGCGCTGCCGCAGCGCTCATCATCGAGGTCAGCCAGACGGCGAGCGCTCCAACCCCTGCCCCATAGGCGGTGAGGAGGAAAAGTGCAGCAATCGCATAAAGAACGACGTTGCGACGCGTCCGCTGAACCATCAGGCTGACATCCACCGATAAGAGCGATGCCAGCATGGGCAGAAGCCGCGCCATGTTAACGGCGCGACAAAAGGGCAAACAGGAAGCCGAGGCCGGCGGCGATTGCCACAGCCTGCAGCGGCTTCGTGCGGATCTGGCGTTCCAGGTCCTTCTCCATCGACATGGCCTGCGCACGGGCGGCGTCCATCATCTGGGCGGAGGCATCCATCGCATCGTTGGAAGCGCGTTTTGCCTTGGACTTCAGGTCATCCGCCTTGTTCGATCCCGCTGCGGCCACCGCCTTCGCGAGCGCTGCGATGTCTTCCCGCAACTGCTGCAGCTGGCGCTCGACATCAGCCTGCGAACCGGACCGCGAAAAATCATTCGGCGAATTCATCGACATCACGTTCTCCTTGAGGAACAGGGCCGGTTTCGGAACCGGCTGGGGAGCGCGGGCCGTCCACCCGCCGCACATTCGCCGGGTCAACGAGGATCGCGCAGTTTTGTTCCATAGCGCGGGAGAAGGGTCCGATCGTTGAGGGAAATCAACCCTTCGGCGGTTCGGGCCAGCGCGCCACGCCGCCGCTCCAGGTCTCGAACGCCTTCGACAGTTTCAACACGAAGGGATCGGCATAACGAGGGCCGACGATCTGGAGCCCGATCGGCATGCCGCTCTTGGAGAAACCACAATTGATGGAGGAGGCCGGCTGTTCCGACATGTTCCAGGGTACGGTGAAGGCGATATGTTCGAAGGGGGCGGCCGGATCATTGGTCGGCGACGCCCAGTCCGCCGGATAGGAGACGACCGGATTGGTGGGCGAGATCACCGCATCGACAGTGGTGAACAGTTTTCCGCAGGTCTTGCGCATCTCGATCGTCTGGTTGAAGCCACGCACCGCATCGACACCGGAGACATGCGCGCCACCCTTTGCCCAGTCGAAGATATAAGGCAGGATGAGGCTCTGGCGTTCCTCGTCCATGCCGGCAATATCGCCCCAGAAGCGCGCACGCCAGAAATTGTCGAGCCCGTCGAGCATCGCCCGGGTGATGACCGGCCCGACGGGCACGATCTCGGCGCCCGCCTGTTCGAAGAGGCGCGCTGCCGCCATCACCGCCTCCTTCACCTCGTCTTCCGCCGCAAGTCCGGTCCCCGCATCCAGCATCAGGCCGATTTTCAGGCCGCGTACGTCGATGTCGAGATCCAGCCAGTCGAAGGCATTCGGCGGCAGCGAGGTGCCGTCGCGCCAATCGGTCCGCGACAGCGGCTCCATGGACAGCGCCGCATCCTCGACGAAACGCGTCATTGGACCGGCACAACGGCCAACATAATAGGGATCGACCGGAATGCGGCCCTGGCTGGGCTTGAAGCCGAAAATGCCGGTCCAGCCGGCTGGAAGCCGCACCGAACCGCCGATATCGGTGCCAATATGCAGAGGGCCGAAACCGGCGGCTGCCGCCGCAGAGGCCCCGGCACTCGATCCGCCGGGATTCTGGCTCAGATCCCACGGGTTACGGCTGAGCTTGTGAAAACTGGAGAGGCCGGAGGAGAGCATGCCGTAATCCGGGCAAGTGGTCTTGGCGAAGATTACCGCCCCATCCTCGCGGCAGCGGGCGGCAATCGGCGCATCCTCCGCCGCCGGGACCAGTTCGACCGCCTTCGTGCCAAGCGGCACCGGATCACCCTTGGTGGCAATCAGTTCCTTCAGCGTCACCGGAATGCCGTCGAGGATGCCGAGCGTCTCGCCTTTCTGCCAGCGCTCGGTCGAGGCCTTCGCCTGGGCGCGGGCGTTTTCCGGATCGTAGAGATAGAGTGCCTGCACATAAGGTTCGAAGGCGTCGATCCGCTCCTCCACCGCCTGCCAGTATTCGAGCGGCGAAAGGCTTTTGCGGGCATAGAGATCCCGGACCTGCCGGATGGTCAGTGTCAGCAATTCATTCATGGCGATGTCTTCGTTCTGGTGAAAAATCAGGATTGGTCACGGGGATCGAGCAGGTCGCGCAAGCCGTCGCCCAGCATGTTGAGGCCCATGACGGCAAGCGCGATGGCAAGACCGGGCAAGAGCGCCAGCCAGGGCGCCTGGCCGAGAAAGGTCTGCGCATCCGAGAGCATGCGGCCCCAGGTGGGCGCCGGCGGCGGCATGCCGAGACCGAGGAAACTGAGGCCCGCCTCCGTCAGGATCGCGAGACCCAGCTGGATCGTCACCTGCACGATGATCTGGTTGGCAATGTTCGGCAGCACATGCACGATGGTAATCTTCGCCCGGTTGCGCCCCATGCCGATGGCCGCCGTCACGTAATCGCGCGTCCAGATCTGCTGGGCGGCCCCGAGCATCAGCCGGGCAAAGACCGGCACCATGAAGACCGCGATAGCGATGATCGCCGTGAAGCGGCCGGAGCCGATGAAGGCCCCGAGCAGCATGGCCGACAGAATGGGCGGCACGGCGAAGATGATGTCGCAGATGCGCATGACGACGCTTTCCGTCAGCCCGCGGATCGCCGCGACGATGACGCCGACACCGGTGCCGAGCGTGGCGCCGATCGCCACCGCCAAAAGCGAGGTGGAGAGCGAGTTCCAGGCACCCACCATCAGCATGGAGGCGACGTCACGGCCGAACTGGTCCGTGCCGAGCAGGCCCTGCGCCATCGGCGGCTTCAGGCGATGGACGATCTGCATCTTTGTCGGCGGCAGTGGCGTCCAGACGAGAGAAACGAGCGCGATGGCAACCAGTGTCAACGTGATCACAAGGCCGATCGAGAAAATGGGACGGCGCAGAAGGAAGCTCATCAGCGCACTCCCGCCCGAAGCCGGGGATCGATGACGAGATAGGCAAGATCAACGAGGAAATTCATGAGGATCACAAGACCGGAAAAGAACAGCACGACATCCTGCATGACGACGACATCGCGCTGTGAAAGGGCCTGGTAGGCAAGCCGACCGAGGCCCGGCAGATTGAAGACATTTTCCACCAGCACGGCACCGGCAATGAGGAAGGTGAATTGCAGGCCGAGCATGGTGACGACCGGGATCAGTGCATTCGGCACGGCATGCCGCCAAAGCGCTGTCTGCTCCGACAATCCCTTTGCTCGGGCGGTGCGGACGAAATCCTCGTTCATCACCTCCAGCACGGCGGAACGGGTAACGCGCATCAGGACACCCGCCTGCGGCAAAGCCAGCGCTACCGCCGGCAGGAACAGCGCCTTGAAGCTCTCGGCGGCGCCGGCATCCCAGCCGGGAAAACCGCCGGCCGGCAGCCAGCCGAGCGTGGTGGAGAACAGGATGATCAGCAGCAACCCGACCCAGAAGGCAGGAACCGCAATGCTGACATGCGAAAAGAGGCCGGAGAACACGTCCCAGGCGCCGTTCTGATGCCGCGCCGCCTGGACGCCGAGCGGAATGGCCAGCGCGATGGAGAGCACAACCGCCATCAGCGCCAGCGGCACCGTCACGGCCAATCGTTCGGCAATCAGCCCGGCCACCGGCACGCCATAGGTATAGGAGCGGCCGAGATCGCCCTGCAGCACCCCACCGAGCCAGGCGACGTAACGCACGACGAGCGGGCGATCGAGACCCATCTCCTTCTGCAGTGCGGCCAACGTATCGGGGCTCGCGGACGTTCCGAGAATGACGGAGGCCGGATCACCCGGCAAAAGATCCATGACCGCGAAGATGATGGCGGAGACCAGGAGCAATGTGACGATAAGACCGGCAAACCGGCGAAAAATAAGCGCAATCATGTCCTGTGCCTTCTGGCTCGCAAGAGCGAAGGATGAAGTGCCGGCAACCGGCATGCAATGAAATTCGAGGACGGGGGTCAGACCCCCTCTGGCCTGCCGGCCATCTCCCCCACAAGGGGGGAGACCACCAGAGGCAACGGCTCGCCCAGCCTATCGGGCTCGCTCGGGGCAGGGTAAGCCCCTCCCCCTTGTGGGGAGGGGATTAGCGCGCAAGCGCCTCACTCCGTCCAGTGCACCTCGGAGAGCACGTTCGACGGGATCGGTTCGTTTTCCCAGAGCCCGGCCACCTTCTTGTCCCACACACCGAGCTTCGGCATGACGAAGAGGTAGAGCGCCGGAACGTCGGTCGCGAGGATCTTCTGCGCCTCGCCGTAGAGCTTTTCCTGCTCGGCCGCGTCGGAGGTGGCTTCGACCTTCTTCAGGAGCTCGTTGAAGGCCGGGTTCTTGTAGGCGAAGTAGTAGGGGTCGCGGGCATAGATATCGATGTCCATCGGTTCGGCATGCGCCACGATGGTCATGTCGAAATTGCCGCCCTTGAAGACGTCGGCCACCCATTTTGCCGGGAATTCGGTGGTCTCGATCGTCATCGTCACGCCGACTTCCGCCAGCATCGCCTGCAGGATCTGCGAGGAACGCTGGGCATAGGCCATCTGCGGCGCCTTCATGGTGAAGGAGAAACCGTTCGGGTAACCGGCTTCGGCCAGCAGCGCCTTCGCCTTTTGCGGATCATAGGGATAGGTGCCCGTCAGATCCACATAACCGCGGTCGTTCGGCGTGTAGTGGCTGCCGATCGGCGTGCCGAAACCGGACCAGGCGCCGTCGACCACCGCCTGGCGGTCCACTGCCATCATCAGCGCCTGGCGCACGCGTTTGTCGTCGAACGGCTTTTTGGCATTATTCATGCCGGCCACGACCTTGAGTTCGGTATTGCCGATGACGGTGGCAAGCCGCGCATCCGTCTTCAGGCTTTCGATCAGTTCCGGCGCGCCGAATTCCGGGAAGGCATCGACATCACCGGCCTTCAAGGCAGCCGCCTGCGCCTGCGGATCGGCAATGAAACGGAAGGTCGCCTTTTCGAGCTTCGCGGCACCCGCCTTGTTCCAGTAATCCGGGTTACGGGCCAGCTCGACGGAGGCACCCTTGGTCCAGCTGACGAACTTGAACGGCCCGGTGCCGATCGGCGTCGTCTTGTTGTCGGCAGCCGATTTCGGCGCGACGATGGAGGAGGACGGCCAGCCCAGCCAGTAGAGCAGGCTGCCGGCCGGCTGCTTCAGCTTCAGCACCAGCGTCGTGGCATCCGGCGTCTCGACCGTATCGATCGAGGCGAAATAACGCTTCTGCGGGTTGACGGAATCGGCGCCGCGCGCCCGGTCGATGGAGAATTTCGCCACCGAGGAATCGAAGGCCTCGCCATTGTGGAAGGTCACGCCCTGGCGCAGCTTGAAGGTATAGGTCAACCCGTCCGGCGAGATCGTCCAGCTTTCGGCGAGCTGCGGCTGTACCTTGCCATTGCGGTCGATGGTGGTGAGGCCTTCGAAAATGTTCTGCCAGGTCACCTGACCAATGGCAACGGGTGCGGCAATCGTCGGATCAAGGCCGGTCGGCTCCACCGCCATGCCGAGCGTAAGACCGGTCTTCGGCGCGGCCTCTGCCGGCATCTGCGTTGCAAGCACCAGACCCGCGGCCATGGCAAGGCCAAACACGGCCCGGCGCGTCAGCGCGGTGGTTGCGGAAAGGAATTGGCTTCCCATGTGTGGCATTCCCCTTGTTTTCGCGTCACCGGGCGGCGAAAATCCCTGGCGAGGCGTGGTTATGCGAAGAGAGTGGCACTTCGCAGGCGCACACACAATTACCATTTTTGTGTTCTCTGTGTAGCCGAAATCGCTACACGGAATTCTTCGGTTTACGTGGCTTCGGCCGGTCGGCGCCGCGCATGAAACCTTCGATGAAATCCACCAGCTTACCGGCGGCAAAAGAGAGCTGTCGGTCGGGCGCCACACAGAGGTCGATCGCGGTGCGCACGCCCTTGCCGGCGGCCACCGGGATCGCCGCCATCATGCCGGATTGTATCTCACGCTGCACGGCCAGCGCCGGAAGAAGCGTCACCGCCGCCTGCTGCAGCACGAGTTCCTTCAGCATTTCCAGCGAGCCGGTGACAAAGACCGGATCAAGCTCCACGCCGATCTTGGCGAACTGTTCCTCAAACGCCTGCCGCGCACCAAAGCTCTTGTCCGGCAGGGCGAGCGGCAACGCCGCGATTTCCTTCAACGTTATCTCCGGTCGCTCCGCTGCCGGATGGCTGGCCCAGGTGATCACGTCATAGGTGATTTCCGAGCGCAGCCGTACCTTCACACCTGGCATCTTGGTGGCAAACAGGGTGACCACCAGATCGGCCTCCGCCGCCGCCAGTGCCTCGATGGCCTGGCGGGCGCTGGTGATCATCACCTCGAAACGCAGCTTCGGATACCGCAGCGAGAACTGTGCGAGCACCGGCGCGAGCAGATTGGCAACCGTCGCGCCATTCGCATAGATCACCACCCGACCCCGCTGCAGGCCCTGCAGGTCATCGATCAACTGGTGCACATGTTCCAGCTCGCGAAAGGTGCGCCCGGCGCGGGCCGCGAGAAGTTCGCCCGCCGCCGTCAGCTTGATGCCGCGGTTCGACCGCTCCACGAGCGCCGTGCCGAAATAATGCTCGAGATTCTCGATCTGCCGGCTGACGGCGGTCGGAGCCACGTTGAGGTTTTCGGCGGCCGCGCGCATCGAATTGGTGCGCACGAGCTCGTCGAAATACATGAGGGCACGAAGCTGCATGAAAAGTCCTGAAGGGTGAGAGGTTCGCCACCGGTGTCGTCAGGTCCGGCGAAAGCCTTCGCTCGCCACCAGCAGCTGGCGCGTATAATCCTGCGAAAAGGCACGCTTTTCCAGAGCCTCGACGGACACGGTCTCGACCATTTCGCCCTTGCGCATCACCGCCAGCCGGTCGCACATGTGGGAGACGACGCCAAGGTCGTGGCTGACCATCACGAAGGTGAGGCCGCGATCCTTGCGCGCCTGTTCCAGTAGGTTGAGGATCTCCGCCTGGATCGAGGCATCGAGCGCCGAGGTCGGCTCATCGAGCAGCAGGATTTTCGGTTCCAGGATCAGCGCCCGGGCAATCGCGATGCGCTGGCGCTGGCCACCGGAGAGCTGGTGCGAATAGCGGAACCGGAAACCGGAGCCCAGGCCCACCTCGTCGAGCGCGCGGGCGATGCGGGCGTCGACATCCGTAAAACCGTGGATTGCCAAAGGCTCCAGCAGCAGCCGGTCCACCGTCTGGCGCGGATGCAGCGACCCGTAGGGATCCTGGAACACCATCTGGACGGTACGATAGAAATCCCGATCGCGCCGGTGACCTTCATACCGCTTGCCGGAGACCGTCAGGGTCCCGCTTTCGAAGACGTTGAGGCCGGCAACGGCACGCAGCAGGGTGGACTTGCCGGAACCGGATTCGCCGACGAGGCCGAAGGATTCACCCTCGGCCACGCTCATGCTGACGCCGTTCAGCGCCACGAACTCATCAAAGACCACGACCATGTCGCGGACGGAGAGAACCTCACGCGTCATAGGGCCCACTCCGGCTTGCGCTCCAGAACCGGCAGGGGATGGCGATGGGAGCCGATCGTCGGCAGGCAATTCAAAAGTCCTTGCGTATAGGGATGTTGGGCCGCAGCGAGATTGGCAGAGGGCAGTTCCTCCACCACCCGACCGGCATACATCACGAGAACGCGGTCGCAGAAGGAGGAGACAAGCCGCAAATCATGGCTGATGAAGATCAGGCCCATGCCACGTTCGGCCACCAGCCGGTCGAGAATGGCGAGCACTTCGAGCTGCACCGTCACATCGAGCGCCGAGGTCGGTTCGTCGGCGATCAAAAGTTCCGGTCCGCAGACCAGCATCATGGCGATCATGATGCGCTGGCCCATGCCGCCCGAGACCTCGTGCGGATAAAGATCGAAAACACGCTCCGGATCGTGGATCTGCACCGCCTCCAGCATGGCAAGCGCCCGCTCCCGCCCTTCCCGCGATGAGACGTTCTCATGTGTCTTCAGGGTTTCGATGATTTGCCGGCCGATCGGCATCACCGGGTTCAGCGAATATTTCGGGTCCTGCAGGATCATCGCCACCCGCTTGCCGCGCAGGCTTCGGCGTTTGGCGGCAGAGGCCGACAAAAGGTCGATACCGTCAAAATTCAGTGTCTTTGCGGTGATCTTCGCGTGGCCGGGTGTGAGCCCCATGATGGCGCGGCCCGTCTGCGACTTGCCGGAGCCGGACTCGCCGACAATGCCGAGCCTTTCCTTGCCGAGCGTAAACGACACACCGCGCACCGCCTCCACCGTGCCGGTGCGGGTGGGAAAGGAAACGCGCAGGTCATCGACCGTCAGAAGCGGGGTCATTGTCCGGCCTCCTTCGGATCGAGCGCATCACGCAGACCATCACCCAGCAGGTTGAAGCCGAGGCTGACGATGAGGATCGCAAAACCCGGCATGGCGGCCACCCACCACTGGTCGAGGATGAAGCGGCGCCCGGAGGCGATCATCGCGCCCCATTCGGGAAGCGGCGGCTGGGCGCCGAGCCCGAGGAAACCAAGGCCCGCAGCCGTCAGGATGATGCCAGCCATATCGAGCGTGACGCGCACGATCAGCGAGGAGGTGCAGAGCGGCATCACATGGCGCAGCACGATGCGGAAGGGCGACGCCCCCATCAGCTTCACCGCAGAGATGAATTCCGAATTGCGGAAGGTCAACGTCTCGGCCCGTGCGATGCGGGCATAAGGCGGCCAGGAGGTCACGGCAATCGCGAGGATCGCGTTCTCGATGCCGGGCCCGAGTGCGGCCACCAGCGCGAGAGCCAGAACGAGCTTCGGAAAGGCGAGAAAGATATCGGTGATGCGCATCAGGATCGCATCCACCCAGCCGCCGGCATAACCGGAAACCGTGCCGACGATGAGGCCGATGGGGGCGGCAATGATCGCCACCAGAACGACGACCATCAGCGTCAGCCGCGAACCGTGGATCAGGCGCGAGAGAATGTCGCGGCCCTGATCGTCGGTGCCGAGCCAGTAACCGGCCGTGCCGGGGGGCAGAAGCCGGGCATTGCGCAGATCGCCCTGGACGGGGTTATGCGGCGCCAGCACATCGGCAAACAGGGCAACGAACAGCAGCCCCAGGATGATGCAGAGGCCCATCAGCGCAAGCCGATTTTCGGAAAACCGCCGCCAGATGACATAGGCACGGCCCAACCGCGCCTGCCGGCGGGAGGTCGGACGATCGGAGAGCAGCCAATCCCGGCTGTAGGGCTTCGGATCAGCAAGCGTGTTCATCGGCTGCGGGTCCTCGGGTCAAGCGTGCGGTACAGCGCATCGGAAAACAGGTTGATGCCGATGAACACGACACCGATGACGATGGTGCCGCCGAGGACGGCATTCATGTCGGCATTCTGCAGCGAATTGGTGATGTAGAGTCCCAATCCCGGCCAGGAGAAGATGGTTTCCGTCAGGACAGACCCTTCCAGCAGGCCGGCATAAGACAGCGCGATGACCGTCACCAGCGGCACCGCGGCATTGCGCAGCGCGTGGAACCAGATGATCCGGGTTTCCGACAGCCCCTTGGCGCGCGCCGCGACGATATATTCCTGGGAAAGCTCGTTCAGCATGAAGGAGCGCGTCATGCGGCTAATGTAGGCAAGCGAAAAATAACCGAGCAGTGAGGCCGGCAGGATGATGTGGCGGAACAGATCCCACAGCACATCCCATTGCCGTTGCCACAGGGCATCGATGAGGAAGAAGCCGGTCTGCGGTGTGAAGGTGAATTCGTAGACGATATCCATGCGGCCGGGATAGGCGACCCAGTTCAGCCGCGCATAAAAGACGAGCAGCGCGAGAAGGCCGAGCCAGAAAATCGGCACAGAATAGCCGATGAGGCCGATGATACGGACGATCTGGTCCGCCCAACTGCCGCGACGGACTGCGGCCAGCACGCCGAGCGGAATGCCGAAGACAGCGCCGATCAGGGTGCCGAGCGTCGCAAGCTCGATGGTCGCCGGAAAGACGCGGGCAATATCCGTCATCACCGGATTGGTGGTCAGCACCGAAGTGCCGAAGTTTCCGGTCAGCGCATCGCGGATGTAGAGGAAGAACTGCTGCCAGAGCGGCAGGTTCAGCCCGAGTTCCTCGCGCACACGCTCCACCACATGCGCCGGTGCGCGGTCGCCCACGATCGCCAGCGCCGGATCGATGGGGATGACGCGGCCAATGAAAAAGGTCACCGCCATCAACCCCAGAAAGGTGGTGATGACGGTCACGATGAAACCGAGGGTCGCGCGCAGGCGCTGACGGGCGCGACGTTTGCCGCGCCCTGCCCTCATTTGTGTGTCAAGCGTGCTCACCGGGATGACCTGACCGGATCAATCCTTGGAGATCGTGTAGACGAAGTTGGTGTCGAAGCTCGGGCCAAGCTTCAGGCCCTTCAGCTTCTTCGAATAACCGGCCACTTCCGTCTGCTGGAAGATCAGCACGAAAGGACCGCTTTCCAGAACCTTTTTCTGCAGGCTCTTGTAGATCTCGGCGCGCTTGGCGCTGTCCTTCTCGATGAGGGCCGACTGCGTTTCCTTCGTCAGCTCCGGCACATCCCAGGCATTGCGCCAGGCCAGCGTCTTGTTCTTGCCGGCATCCGAGTTGTCGTAGTTGATCGTGAAGGTTTCCGCATTCGAGTTCGGGTCGAAATAGTCCGAACCCCACTGGCCGATATAGATGTCGTGCTGGCGGGCGCGGTACTTGGTCAGTGTCTGCTTGCCGTCACCCGGAATGATCTCGAGCTTGATGCCGGCCTGCGCCAGCGTCTGCTGCACGCTTTCGGCAATGCCCGTGACCGGCTGCGTGTTGCGCACGTCCATGGTGACGGTGAAGCCGTCCTTCAGGCCGGCCTTGGCCAGCAGTTCCTTGGCCTTGGCCACGTCCAGCTTGTAGGGGTTCTCATCCAGCGCACCGAGCTGCCCCTTCGGCAGGAAGGTCTGGTGGATCTCGCCGATGCCCTTGATCAGCGTAGCGCCGATCGCATCGTAATCGACCAGATACTTGAAGGCTTCGACCACTTCCGGCTTCGCCAGGTTGGGGTTTTTCTGGTTGAGGCTGAAGTAATAGACCGTGCCCTTCGGGGCCGAGGTGATCGCCAGACCGTCCTTCTTCGACACGGCATCCATGTCGCCGGGTTCGAGGTTGCGGGCAATGTCGATATCACCGTTTTCCAGCGCCAGGCGCTGGCCGGAGCTTTCCTTCATGTGGCGGTAGACCACGCGCTTCAGCTTCGGCTTCTCGCCGTAATAGTTCGGATTGGCTTCCATGATGACGGCTTCATTCGCCTTCCAGCCGAGGATCTTGTACGGGCCGGAACCGGCATAACCGGTCTTCAGGAACTCGTTGCCGAAATCGGTGTCCCACTTGTATTCGGCGGTCGGCGTCACGGCCTTCGCCTTCTCCATCGTCGCCTTCTTGTCGACGACGGAAGCAACCGTTGCGGTCAGCACGTTGAGAACGAAGCTCGGCGCATAGGGCTTGTCGACGGTCAGCACGAAGGTGCTCGGATCCGTCGCCTTTGCCTTTTCCGTCACGTTGTCGCCCTTAAGGCCGAACTGGGTGAGCAGGAAGGCCGGCGACTTGTCGAGCTTGACGGCACGCTCGAACGAGAAGGCCACGTCGTCCGCCGTCACCGGATTGCCGGAGGCGAATTTCAGGCCCTTCTTCAGCTTGAACGTATAGGTGAGGCCATCCTCCGACGTCGACCAGCTCTCGGCAAGATCGCCCACGACCTTCGACGTGTCGCTGATGTCGATCGAGACCAGCTTGCTGTAGGTGTTGCCGGTGATTTCCGCCGTCGACAGTTCGAAGGCCTCGCCCGGATCGAGCGAGATGATGTCATCGATGGCAAAACCTTCCACCAGCGTATCGGCGGGCGTCGCGGCAAAGGCGTGCGGTGCCGAAAGCATGACCAATGACAGCGCAGCACTGGTCGTCAGAATCCGGAGGTTGCGATTGAACGCGGTGATCATGGTCATGAGTTCCCTGTTTTTGTTGTGTTTAGAGCAGGTAGAAAGTGGGTCCGTCAACGCGGCTCGTGCCAGGTTTTTGAAAGAACCCTCAGCCAGTTTTCCCGGCACAGCTTTGCGAGATCGTCGGAAGCGTAGCCCGCGTATTTTAGCGCCGCAACAAGTTTCTGATTGCCGGCTGCGTCTGCAATGTCGTGCGGCACGGTGGCGCCATCGAAGTCCGAGCCGAGCGCGACACAATCGATTCCCATGCGTTCAACCATGTAATCGATGTGGCGAACCATCAGGTCGAGGCTGGTGTTGGCATCGTCACGCGCATCCGGCCGAAGCATCGTCACGGCGTAGTTCAACCCGACAATGCCTTGACGTTCGCGGATCGCATCCATCTGCCGGTCCGTCAGGTTGCGGGCAACGGCGGTCAGCGCATGCACGTTGGAATGGCTGGCGATCAGCGGCGCATCGGAGGTCTTTGCCACATCCCAGAAACCCTTCTCGGTGATGTGGGCGAGATCGATGGCAATGCCCATCCGGTCGCAGGCCCTCACCAGTTCGAAACCGAGGTCCGTCAGGCCGGGACCGGCATCCGGGGACATCGGAAAGGCGAAGGGCACGCCATGGCCAAACGCATTGTTGCGGCTCCAGACCGGCCCGAGCGAGCGCAGGCCGGCCGCATAGAAGACCTCGAGCGCGGCAAGGTCGGCGTCCAGTGCCTCGCAGCCTTCCATGTGCACGACCGCGGCAAAGATGCCATCCTCCATCGCCCGGCGGATCTCGTCGGTCGAGCGACAGATGCGCCAGGCACCGGCCTTGTCCAGACGGTGGGCCAATGCCAGCTTTTCGATCGCGATATCCAGCGAGGGAGCCCGTTCCAACGGCGAGGCCAGTGGCGTGTGGTAATGGCCGTTGGCATCCGGTTCCTTGAGAATCAGGTCACCCGATGGGATGTAGATGGCGCAAAGGCCGCCGGCCAGACCACCCGCCTTTGCGCGCGGACCATCGATATGGCCCTCCCGCGTGCCCATGGCGAACTCCGCCAACGGGTCTGCACCATTGCGCATATTGCGCCACAAACGCAGAAGCACATCATTGTGGCCATCAAAGACGAATTCCATTGGGACGCTTTTCCGAATTTTCGACATGAGACATGTTGCAGCGCGATCCTAGGCCGATCCGGAAAGGGACCGCAAGCTGCAATTTTCCTGATCACAGGGACCAGTAGCCGTCCTTGATTTTCGTCAGCCTGGGCGTGCAGACGGCGCCGCAAACCTGGTTCCACCAGTCCACTCCACAGGATTCGAGGGTGGAATGCCAGCGATCCGATTGCAGCATGGCCGCACCGATGGCGATAGGTTCGACATCGATCGACCGCAGGAGTGACAGGCCGGCGAGTATGGAACTGCCGCTGGAGATCACGTCATCCACCAGCGCCACGCGCCTGTTCTTCAGCAGCGGCAGCATGCGGGGGTCGACGTAGAGCCGCTTCACCTGGTCCGGCGTGGTGATCGACGACAGAGGCACCGACAGCCTGTCCTCGTACCAGAATTTGCGCGAAGTCCCGAGCGGCACGTAGCGGGAATGGCCGAGATGGCGGGCGACGGCGGCGGCGAGCGTCAGCCCCAGTGTCGGCAGACCGACCACAACATCCGGCGAAAAGGCAGACAGCCGCCGGGCCAGATCCTCCGCCAGCACTTCCACAACCGCAAAACTTGCCTGGTTGATGATCAGCGAGGCGAGCGCGTGTTGTCCATCGGGAAGCGGGCGGATCGGCAGGCGGATCTGCCGGCCATCCGCAAGCTCTGCCGGATAGAAGCCGGAAAACGGGCCCGAGGCGGCAAAGGTCCCCGGTTGATGGATTTCCTGCCAGAAGTCATGGGGCTCAATCTCATGCGGCATCAGAAACTCCGGCATCAGGCATAATAGGGTTCGTCCCGCCAGCGGCCGACTTCCTCGATCAGCCAGCTGCGAAACAGCGCGACGGGACGGAATTCCATCCGTGTTATGGGCGCCACGACATAATAGGAACTCGGGCTCCTGACCTGCAGCGGCAGTGCCTGCACGAGATCACCGGCCTTCAGTTCCGCCTCGATCAGGAAGAGCGGCATCAGCGCCACACCAAGCCCGGCGCTGCAGGCCTGGCCGACGCTGGCGAACTGTTCGAACCGCATGCCGGGCGCCGGCGTGCCAGCCACACCCTGCGTCTCGAAGAAGTGCGCCCAGGCCCCGGGACGCGAGGCCATGTGCAGAAGCGGCAGCCCCAACAGGTCCTGCGGCTTTGCCACCGGGTTCTCGGCCAGGAAGGCCGGGCTGCAGATCGGCGCCACCATTTCGTCCATCAGGAAGGTGCAGTCCGCCCCCGGCCAGTTCGGCTGGCCGATGTGGATCGCCACATCGAGCCCGTCCTGCTCGAAATCGAAGATGCCGATGCGGGTGGCGAAGTTCAGCGTGATCTCCGGATGCGCTGCGACGAAACGGGGGATGCGCGGCAGAAGCCAGCGGGTGCCGAAGGTCGGAAGCATCGCAAGATTCAGCGTGTCGCCATGTTTTTTCGTCATGGCCTGCAATGAGGCTGCCCGGATCTGCGAGAGTGCGGCGCCGATCGATTTGGCATAGGCGCGGCCCGGCTCCGTCAGCGAAACACCGCGGCTGCTGCGATCGAAGAGCAACAGCCCAAGCTGTTCTTCCAGCCCGGAAATCTGGCGGCTGATCGCCCCTTGCGTCAAGGACAGCTCATCGGCGGCGGCGGAAAAACTGCCAAGCCGCGCCACCGATTCAAAGGCGGCGAGGGCACTGGTGGAGGGAAGAAGACGGCGGCTCACATTGCTCATGGCGCATTCCTAACGCTCATAACGGCGTGAGTAAACGGCGCTTTACGCGGTGCACCGTATCGCCGATAGTTTGTCCAGCATTTCCGATGGAGGATTTTTGACGTGAGCGACCGTGCCGCCTTTTCCTGGGAAGATCCCTTCCTGCTCGACGACCAGCTGACCGAAGACGAGCGAATGATCCGCGAGGCGGCCGCAGCCTTTGCCAAGGCCGAGCTTCTGCCGCGCGTCAACGAAGCCTACCTCTCCGAAACCACGGCGCCGGAACTGTTTCCGCTGATGGGTCAGGCCGGTCTGCTGGGCGTGACGCTGCCGGAAGAATATGGCGCGGCCAACGCATCCTATGTCGCCTACGGTCTCGTCGCCCGCGAAGTCGAGCGCATCGACAGTGGCTATCGCTCGATGATGAGCGTACAGTCCTCGCTCGTGATCTACCCGATCTACGCCTACGGCTCGGACGCGCAGAAACAGAAGTACCTGCCGGGCCTCGTCTCCGGCGAACTCATCGGCTGCTTCGGCCTCACCGAGCCGGATGCCGGCTCCGATCCGGGCGGCATGAAGACGCGCGCCGAAAAGATCGACGGCGGTTATCGCCTGCGCGGCTCGAAGATGTGGATCTCCAACGCACCGATCGCCGATGTCTTTGTCGTCTGGGCGAAGTCGGAAGCGCACAACAACGAGATCCGCGGTTTCGTGCTGGAAAAAGGCATGAAGGGCCTCTCCGCCCCGAAGATCGGCGGCAAGCTGTCGCTGCGCGCCTCGATCACCGGCGAAATCGTCATGGATGGCGTCGAAGTGTCGGAAGAGGCGCTTCTGCCGAACGTGTCAGGACTCAAGGGTCCGTTCGGCTGCCTCAACCGTGCCCGCTACGGTATTTCCTGGGGGGTCATGGGGGCCGCGGAAGATTGCTGGCTGCGCGCCCGCCAGTACGGTCTCGACCGCAAGCAGTTCGGCAAGCCGCTCGCCGGCACCCAGCTCTACCAGAAGAAGCTTGCCGACATGCAGACGGAAATCGCGCTTGGCCTGCAGGGCAGCTTGCGCGTTGGCCGCCTGATGGACGAGCACAAGATGGCGCCGGAAATGATCTCCATCGTCAAACGCAACAATTGCGGCAAGGCGCTCGACATCGCCCGCCAGGCCCGCGACATGCACGGCGGCAACGGCATCCAGATCGAATACCACGTGATGCGCCACGCGCAGAACCTGGAAACGGTCAACACCTATGAGGGAACGCATGACGTGCATGCGCTGATCCTTGGCCGTGCACAGACTGGCATCCAGGCGTTTTTCTGAGCCTGTTTTAGAAACGTGAAAAATGCGACGGCGGGTTCTCCCGCCGTCAAATTTATTTAATCATACTTTTCAAATCCCGCCGTTGATTGTCGCCGCCAAGTGTCCTACGTCAGGGACCGAACCTTCCAGCCGCGACCCGGGTATTCCCAAGCGCCCGCTCTCTCGCGATCTTTCCGACTGAAACGAGGTCACCATGCATACCTATCCCGACACCCAGCTTTTCATCGCCGGCGAATGGCGCGACGCCATCAGCGGCAAGACCATTCCCGTGGAAGACCCCGCGACCCAGGAGATCATCGGCAAGATCGCCCATGCGGAAAAGGCTGACCTGGATCTGGCGCTCGAAGCCGCGGACAAGGGTTTCCAGATCTGGCGCAACACCTCGGCCTTCGAGCGTTCGAAGATCATGCGCAAGGCCGCCGATCTGCTGCGTGAGCGTATCGATTATATCGCCTGGCTGATGACGCGCGAACAGGGCAAGCCGATCGCCCAGTCGAAGGCGGAAATCACCAACGCGGCCGACACCATCGACTGGTTCGCCGAAGAAGCCCGCCGCACCTATGGCCAGATCATTCCGGCCCGTTTTGGCGGCGTTTCCAACATGGCGATCAAGTTCCCGGTTGGCCCGGTGGCGGCCTTCACGCCGTGGAACTTCCCGATCAACCAGGTCGTGCGCAAGCTTTCGGCTGCCGTTTCGGTCGGCTGCTCCATCATCGTCAAGGCTCCGGAAGAAACCCCGGCCTCCCCGGCTGAACTCATCCGCGCCTTCGCCGATGCGGGCGTTCCGGCAGGCGTCGTCAACCTGGTCTACGGCGTTCCGGCGGAAATTTCCGAATACCTCATCCCGCACCCGGTCATCCGCAAGATCTCCTTCACCGGCTCGACCCCGGTCGGCAAGCATCTGGCAGCACTCGCCGGCAAGCACATGAAGCGTGCGACGATGGAACTCGGCGGTCATGCGCCGGTCGTCGTGTTCAACGATGCCGATCTCGACAAGGCGATCGAAGTCTCGGCAGCGGCGAAGTTCCGCAATGCTGGCCAGGTCTGCGTCGCGCCCACCCGCTTCCTGATCCAGGACGGTGTTGCCGACCAGTTCATCGAAGGCATCGTCAAATATGCGGAAAACCTGAAGGTCGGCAACGGCCTGGAAGCCGACGTGACCATGGGCCCGCTCGCCAACGAGCGCCGCATCCCGGCCATGGAAGACATGATCAACGACGCCGTTTCCAAGGGTGCTGTCCTGAAGACCGGCGGCAAGCGCATCGGCAACAAGGGTCATTTCTTCGAACCGACCGTGCTGACCGACGTCCCGACCTCGGCCAAGATGATGAACGAGGAGCCCTTCGGCCCCATCGCCATCGTCAACCGCTTCTCGACGCTGGACGAGGCGATGGAAGAGTCCAACCGCCTGCCGTTCGGCCTTGCGTCCTACGCCTTCACCTCCTCGGTCAAAACCGCGCACGCCCTTGGCCAGCGCATGGAAGCCGGCATGCTGACGATCAACCACAACGGCTTTGCCATTCCGGAAGTACCGTTCGGCGGCGTCAAGGATTCGGGCTACGGCACGGAAGGCGGTTCGGAGGCTGTGGAAGCCTATCTCGAAACCCGCTTCGTCAGCCAGATGAACTGACGTTCGGTCCGCGTAACCGAGCTTATCGAGACCGGCCGGCAGCCCATGCCGGCCGGTCTTTTTTATGCCCCTTGCCGGGTAGCCGGGAACACGCTACGAAACAAAAGAAGAACAAACGGAGCGTTTGATGACCACCACGGCAGCTGAACCGTCACCTTTGTTGAAGGAGATCTTCAACCGCGAGCGTCTCCAGCATTTTGCCGATGAACTGTGCGGGATCGAACCGGGTTTTGACCCTCAGCGCTTCATTGCACTCGCAAGCCGCGACCTTGAAAACCTGTCGATCATGCAGCGGCTGCGACAGGTGGCCGAAACTTTCCATCACACGCTGCCCGGCGACTATCGCCACAAGCTGTCAGTCCTGCGGGAACTGGCGCCGCGCATCAACCACGGCTTCGCCTCCATAGCCCTGCCGGAATATGTCGCCCTGTATGGACGCACCGACCGGCAGGTCTCCCTGCAGGCGCTGCATTTCTTCACCCGATTCGGTTCGTCGGAGTTTGCCATCCGCCCCTTCCTGCAGGACGACCTGGAGGCGACGCTTGAGGTCATGCAAGACTGGGCCGTGGACGAAAACGACCATGTTCGGCGGCTGGCGAGCGAAGGCTGCCGCCCGCGTCTGCCCTGGTCCTTCCAGCTGAAACAACTGATCGTAAACCCGGACCCGGTCTGGCCGATCCTCGACAGGCTGCGCAGCGATCCGAGCCTTTATGTCCGCAAATCCGTTGCCAACCACCTGAACGACATCACCAAGGATCATCCGGACTGGGTGCTGGAAAAGGTAGGCGCTTGGCCGGCCGACAACACCCACACGAAATGGATCATCCGGCAGGCGCTGCGCACGCTCGTCAAGAAGGGCCATCCGTCGGCTCTGGCGCAGCTCGGCGCAACACAGGCTGCGAAGGTCGAAATCGAGACCTTCGCAGTGACACCTGCGGCAGTACTCTTGGGGCAGACCGTCGAGCTGCAGGCCGTCATCCGTTCGACGAGCGCCACGGACCAGACACTCGTGGTGGATTATGCCATCCATTATGTGAAGAAATCCGGCGAGAGTTCCGCCAAGGTCTTCAAGTGGAAGGAAGTGGTGCTCGCGCCGAACCACGCCCTGTCCTTGTCGATCCGCCGTCCGATCCGCAACTTCACGACACGTGTCCATTACCCTGGCACACATCGCGTGGATCTTCTGGTCAATGGTTCCGCGGTGGCATCAACCCAGTTCGAACTCACCGTCTGACGGGCTCAGGAAAGCGCAAACACCTTCGCCCGGCGCAGCGTCACGAAGCCGGCCTCGCCGGCGGCAATCTCGCGCTCCGGCTCGACGTCGAATTCCAGCACCTCGCCGCTTGCGGCTGAGGCGATCACCCGGCGTTCGCCGGGACGGTCGAGCACGCGCGTGACGGTGGCAGAGACACCCGGTCCCTGCAGCGACCAGTCGAGATCGCGCGGGCGGGCAAAGATTTCCGCCGGACCATCGGCCACGCCCGGCGCGGCAACCTCCGCACCGCCGGCCATCGCCCGGCCTCCACGCACCTCACCCGTCAGGCGATTTGCGTCGCCTAAAAATTTCAGCACGAAGGCATCCTTCGGATCACGGCACACCGCCTGCGGCGTGCCCTGCTGGACGATCCGGCCCTCTTTCAGGATCACGACGCGATCGGCGAGATCCAGTGCCTCCTCCTGGTCATGCGTCACGAAGATCGTCGTGATGCCGAGCTCCTGGTGGATCTCGCGCAGCCAGCGGCGCAGGTCGTGGCGCACATTGGCGTCGAGCGCACCGAAAGGCTCGTCCAGCAGCAGCACCTTGGGATCGACGGCAAGCGCACGGGCCAGCGCCACGCGCTGGCGCTGGCCGCCGGAGATCTGGCCAGGGAAGCGGTCGCCGAGCCCCTCCAGCCGCACGAGCTTCAGGAGTTGCGCCACGCGGGCGGCGATCTCCGCCTTGCTGCGCTTCACCTTCGACACACTCATGCCGAAACCGATATTCTCCGCCACCGTCATATGCGGGAAAAGCGCATAATGCTGGAAAACGAAACCGACGCCGCGGTCACGCACCGGAATGTCCGTCGCGTCCTGATCGCCGAAATAAATGTGCCCGCCATCGGCATATTCGAGGCCGGCGACCATGCGCAGGATCGTCGTCTTGCCCGAACCGGAGGGACCGAGGAGCGCCACCAGTTCGCCGCTTTCGATCTCCAGCGAAACGCCGTGCACGGCGCGAAACGTGTCAAAGGTCTTGATGACGTTGTCGAGGCGGATCTTCATGGGCGGTTTCCTTGAGGGGCGGCGTCAGTGCCGAGCGCCTTGCGGCGGCCGGCGCCACGGCGCTCCAGCGCGACCTTGGCAATGATGGTGAAGACGGCGAGCAGCGCCAGAATGGAGGCCGAAGCAAAGGCGCCGGCCGCCTGATAGTCATGGTAGAGAAGCTCGATATGCAGCGGCAGCGTGTTGGTCTGGCCGCGAATATTGCCGGAGACGATCGAGACCGCGCCGAATTCGCCCATCACGCGGGCATTGCAGAGCACAACGCCATAAAGCAGCGCCCACTTCACATTCGGCAACGTGACGGCAACGAAAGTGCGCCAGCCGGAGGCGCCGAGCGAGGTCGCGGCTTCCTCCAGATCGCGTCCCTGCGCCTGCATCAGCGGGATCAGCTCGCGCGCAACGAAGGGGGCGGTCACGAACATAGAGGCCAAAACGATGCCCGGCAGCGCAAACAGGATCTTCACGTCATAGGCATCGAGCAGCGGGCCAAAAATGCCCTGCAGTCCGTAGACGAAAAGATAAGCGACCCCAGCAACGATCGGCGAGACCGAGAACGGGATTTCGATCACGACCAGCAGCAGGCGCTTTCCCGGAAAATCAAACTTGGTGATCGACCAGGCGGCTGCGATGCCGAAGGCGGTATTGACCGGCACGGCGATCAGCGCGGTGACCACCGTCATCATGATCGCGTGCCGCGTATCGGGATGATCGAGTGTGGCGACATAGGTCTGCCAGCCTTGGCTGAAGGCTTCGACGCCGATGATGACGAGAGGCGCGAGGATCAGCAGCGCGCCGAGGACCAGCACGATGCCGATCAGCGTGCGGCGGAAGAGCGGGGCGTCGCCGACGCGCGGCGGTTTGCGGCGGTGGTTGGTGTCACTCATCGGCCTATCCCTTCACCGTATAACGCAGGGCACGGGCCTGCATCCAGTTGGTGATGGCAAGCATCACGAAGGCAGTGATCAACAGCACGGAGGCAATCGCCGCCGCTGCCTGATAATCATATTCCTCCAGGCGGATGAAGATCAGAAGCGCGGTGATTTCCGTCTTCATCGGCTGGTTGCCGGCAATGAAGATGATGGCACCGAACTCACCCAGCGAGCGCGCGAATGAAAGCGAAGTGCCGGCCAGAAGCGCGGGACTGAGAAGCGGCAGGATGACTTTGCGGAAGATCGTCCAGTCCGAACCGCCGAGCGATTGCGCCGCCTCTTCGAGTGCCGGATCGAGATCCTCCAGCACCGGCTGCACCGTGCGCACGATGAAGGGCAGGCTGGTGAAGCACATGGCAATCATGATGCCGAGCGGCGTATAGGCGACCGTAATGCCCAACTGGCCGAGCACCGAGCCGAACCAGCCATTCGCGGAAAACAGCGCCGTCAGCGAAATGCCGGCCACCGCCGTCGGCAACGCAAAGGGCAGGTCCACCATGGCGTCCACCAGTCGGCGGCCGGGAAAACGGTAGCGTGTCAGCACCCAGGCGAGCGCGAGACCGAAAAACAGGTTGAAGACGGTGGCGGCAAGCGCGGCGAGCACCGTCACCCGATAGCTCGCGACGGAGCGTGGCGAGGAGACGATCGACCAGTATTCAGCCGGCCCGAGGCTTGCGGCCTTCACCGCCAGCGCCGCGAGCGGCAAAAGCACGATCAAGCCGACATAAAAGAGCGTAACCCCGAGCGACAGGCGCAGCCCGGGAAGGACATTGCGTTTCACGGATGCTGTTCCCGCCTTCAACACGCAAGCCCGGCGTTCATCCGCCGGGCTGCAATCCATTCATTGGGGTGGGGATTAGCGGCTGCCATACAGCTTGTCGAGCGCGGCACCCGATGCAAAATGCTCCTTCTGCACCTTGTCCCAGCCGCCGAACACATCCTCGACCTTCACGAGGCGCACCTCGGGAAATTCGCTGGCAAATTCCGCCTTGACCTTGGCATCGTGCACGCGATGGCCGAACTGAGCGGCAACACGCTGGCCTTCCTCGCTATAGAGGAAATCGAGATAGGTCTTGGCGAGTGTCTCGGTCCCGTGTTTCTTGGCGACCTTGTCGACCACGGCAACCGGGAATTCGGCGAGCAGCGAGACGGAGGGGATGACGCTTTCCACCTTGTCGGCGCCATACTGCTTGGCGATGCCGCGGGTTTCGGCTTCAAAGGTGATCAGCACATCGCCGATCTGGCGTTCGACAAAGGTGGTCGTGGCGGCACGGCCGCCGGTATCAAAGACCGGCACGTTGTCAAAAATCTTCTTCACGAAGGCCTCGACCTTCTCCTCGTCACCACCAAAGGCTTCGCGGGCATAGGCGGATGCAGCGAGATAGGTGTAACGGGCATTGCCCGAGGTTTTCGGGTTCGGGAAGACCACCTTCACGTCGTCACGGACGAGATCGTTCCAGTCCTTGATGTTCTTCGGGTTTCCGGCGCGCACCAGGAAGGACGGGAAGGAATAGAAGGGCGAAGCCGCATTGGGGAAGCTCTTCTGCCAGTCCTTCGAGACGAAACCCTGCTTCACCAGGAAATCGATGTCGGTCACCTGGTTGAAGGTCACGACATCCGCCTCCAGACCTTCAACAATGGCGCGGGCCTGTTTGGAGGTGCCGGCATGCGACTGGTCGATCGTGACACCCGGATTGACCTTGATGAAGGCTTCGTTTTCCGCAGCGAACAGTTCGCGTGCGATGTCGTAGGAGGCGTTCAGCAGCTTTTTCGGCTCCTGCGCGAGGGCGGGCCCGGTGATGAGGGCGGCGAGCGCGGTGCCGAGGATCAGGAGGCGTTTCATGGAATTCTCCAGTCGAGTTCAATTGACCGGAGTCTAGTGCCCATGCAGGGGCGAAGCGAGGAACCACACACCTGCCGCAAATGGTCGAACGGGAAATTTCCACTCATTCCGTCAAAGAACGGCGATGCCCATTCCAATGACATGGAATGGGCATCGCATCAGGCCGCAACGGCAGGAGTAGGCGCTCGCCGCCAGAAATCACTCCGCTGCCGGGCTCATCCCGATCGGCGGCTGCTCATGCGGCCTGTCGTCATTGTCTCCCGACGATAGCTTGGCGGCCTTCGGTTCGCGTCCGAAGAAGAGCGCATAACCGGCCGGCAGTACGAGGATGGTCAGAAGCGTCGCGACCAGGATGCCGCCCATCATCGCATAGGCGAGCGGCCCCCAGAACAGACCGCGGGAAATCGGGATCAGCGCCAGAACCGCCACCAGCGCCGTCAGCATGATGGGCCGGAAACGGCGCACGGCGGCCCCGACGATCGCCTCACGCCGCGCCATGCCAGTCGCGATATCCTGGTCGATCTGGTCGATGAGGATGATCGAGTTGCGGATGATGATGCCGAGCAGCGCGATGACACCCAGGATGGCAACGAAGCCGAAGGGTGCTCCGGTAATCAGCAGGGCAGCCGCCGCCCCGATGATGCCGAGCGGGCCAGTGGCCAGCACCAGCATCGCCTTGCCGAAATGCTGCAGCTGGATCATCAGAAGCACCAGGATCACGAAGAGCATGACCGGCGCCTTGGCGGCAATCGACATCTGGCTTTCGGCGGCATCCTCCGCGCCGCCCTGGATCTCGACGGCGTACCCGGCGGGCAGCGTGTTGCGCAGATCCGCCATGCCCTGATACATTTTCAGCGCCAGATCGTTGGGCTCGACGCCATCCGGCACGGTGGCCTTGACGGTGACCGTCGGCAGGCGATCGCGCCGCCATTCGATGCCGTTTTCCTGCACGGGCACCACACGGGCGATCTGCGAGACCGGCACGAAGGCGCCGCTATCGGTCGGGATATAGACGCTTTCGACCGCGGTCAGCAGCTTGCGCGTCTCATCCGGCTCGCGGGCGACGATGGAGACGGTTTCCTCGCCATCGCGGAACTGGCCGAGCTCGGCACCGGACACGGCCGCATACAGCATCTGCCGGACCCGTTGCGAGGAAACGCCAAGAGCGCGGGCGCGGTCCTGGTCGATGACGAGCTTCATCGTCGTCACCGGCTCCAGCCAATCGTCATGTATGGTACCGAGCAGCGGGTTTTCGTGGAAACGTTGCTTCACCTGATCGGCGATCACGCGCACCTCCTCCCGGTCCGGACCGGAGACACGCATCTGCACGGCCCAGCCAACCGGCGGCCCAAGGAACAGGCGATCCACCTTGCTGCGGACCGTGGGGAAGTCTTCCGCCAGGATCTTGCGCAGCTTGAGGATCATCCGTTCCCGCTCCTCAAGCCCGTTCGACATCACGAGAAGCTGGGCGAAGTTCGGATTACGCAGCTGCTGATCGAGCGGCAGGAAGAAGCGAGGCGCACCCTCGCCGATAAAGGTCGCGACGAACTTTTTGTCGGGATCATCGATGATCTTGGCTTCGAGGGCCTTGGCCTGGCGTTCCACCTCCTCGATCGCCGTGCCTTCCGGCAGCCACATATCGACCAGGATTTCCGGCCGCGAAGACTGCGGGAAGAAGCTTTGCGGAATGAACTGGAAGGCCCAGAGGCTGGTGCCGAAGGTCAGCAAGGTCGCCATCAGCACGACGAGCCGGTGACGAACACACCAGGCGACGGTGGCTCTCAGACCACGATAGAAACGGGTATCGTAGACATCGTGATGCGTGCCGGCATGCGCCCGCTGCTTCAGGATCATGTAGCCGAGCCAGGGCGTGAAGTAGACCGCCACGAACCAGGATGTGACGAGCGCGATGCCGACGACATAAAAGAGCGAGCGGACATATTCACCCGCCGTCGAATCCGCGAAGCCGACCGGAATGAAGCCTGCGGTGGTGATCAGCGTTCCCGTCAGCATCGGAAAGGCGGTGGAGGAGTAAGCGAAGGTGGCGGCATCGAGTTTCTCCAGCCCCTCCTCGAGCTTGCGCTCCATCATCTCCACCACGATCATCGCATCATCGACCAGAAGGCCGAGCGCGATGATGAGCGCGCCGAGCGAAATGCGCTGCAGCTCGATGCCGAGTTCGTACATGATGGCAAGCGTTGCCGCGAGAACGAGCGGGATGGTGATGGCAATCACGATGCCGGAGCGCCAGCCGATCGACAAAAGCGAGACGACCAGCACGATGACCAGCGCTTCCAGCAGCGCCTGGGTGAACTCGCCGATCGCCTCGTGCACCACTTCCGGCTGGTTGGAGATCTGTTCGACGGCCACACCGATCGGCAGCGCGTTTTCAAAGCGCTGATAGGTTTCCTCCACCCAGGTCCCGACATCAGTGACCTTGTAGCCGTTTTGCATAACGACGCCGACTTCCACCGCATCCTTGCCATTAAAACGGAACTTGCGGTCATAGGGCTCGATCAGGCCGCGCGAAACGGTGGCGATATCGCCGAGACGAAAGACCTGATTGCCGCTGCGGATGCGCAGTTCGCGCACATCTTCCGGCGTGCGCACGCCGCCTTCGACCGAAATGCGCACCGAACGCGCGGCCGTCTGCACGCTGCCGGCAGGGTCGATCTCGTTCTGGCCGGCCAACGCGTCACGGATATTGGTGAGCGTCAGCTTGCGCTCGGCAAGCGCCTTGGAGGAAATGTCGATATAGATGCGTTCCGGCTGGTCGCCGAGGATGGAGACCTTCTCGACCCCCTTGGTGGCGAGCAGCATGTCGCGCGCCTGAATGGCGAAATCCTTGAGTTCGGGATAGGAATACCCCTCACCGGTGATCGCGTGGAGCGTGATGTAGGTATCGCCGAACTCATCGTTGAAATAGGGTCCGAGGAGATCGCTCGGCAGGTCCTGCTCGATGTCGCCGATCTTCTTGCGCACCTGGTAGAAGGCGTCCTTCACCTCGGCAGCATTGGTATTGCCCTTGATCTGAACCGTCGTGATCGATGAGCCGGCGCGCGTATAGGATTTCACCCAGTCGAGATGCGGGGTTTCCTGCAGCTTGCGCTCGATCTTGTTGACCACCTGGTCCTGCATCTCCTCGATGGAAGCGCCGGGCCACACGGCCTGCACCACCATGACGCGGAAGGTGAAATCGGGATCTTCCTTCTGGCCCATGTTCAGGATGCCAAGACCACCGATGACGATGATCAGCCCGAACAGGAAACGACCGATGCTGGGATGGGCAATCGCCCAGCGCGAAAGGTTGAAGGACTGCTTCTTCGGGGCCGTCTTGTCAGAAGGGCTCATGGCGGCGGTTTCCTGTGCTGGACGGCGTTTTTCAGGATTGTGTCAAAGAGGCGGGAGCCACCGGCTCCTGCGCGCTGCGCACGCCTGCTTCGTAAAGGCGCACCTTCATGTCTTCACGCATGAACTGCGTGCCGGCAGCCACCACGAGATCGCCCGCGGCAATGCCCTGCGTCACCCGCACGCCATCGCCGGCAAAACCGGCAACCGTGACCGGTCGTTGCTTCACCGTTTCCGTCTGGCGGTCTACCAACCATACGACCGCCTGGTCGCCCTGGCGCGACAGAGCCGCAAGAGGCAGAACGAAGGCCGGCTGCGCATCATCCGTTTTGACGGAAACGCTCGCCGTCATGCCCAGAAGAACGTTCGGGTCATCCGGCAGGCTGATCCGAACCGCAAAGGTGCGCGACTGGCTGTCGGCACTGCCGGCGATTTCGCGGACCTTGCCCTCGAGCGCCAGGTTCGCATGGGACCAGAAGCCGGCATTGACCGTCTTCCCGGCACGGAACTCGCCGATATCTGTTTCCGGCACGGCAATCGCCACCTCCTTGGCGCCATCCTGCGCGACCGTGACGACCGGCGAACCGGCGGCAACCACCTGGCCGGCTTCCGCACTCGTCGCGGTGACGATGCCATCGACATCGGAGGTCAGCACCGTATAGGCGACACGGTTTTCCGCCTGTTCCAAGGCAGACTTTGCCGCATCGCGTGAGGACACGGCCTGATCATAGGCCAGCTGGCTCTGTTCCAGCGTCGATTGCGAGGTGATGCTCTTTTCCTGCAGGATCTGCACGCGGTTGAGTGCAAGGCGGGAGATTTCCACCTGCTTTTCAGCCGAGGCAAGCTGCGCTTCCGCCTGCCGGACCGACAGTTCGTAATCGATGGGATCGAGACGGGCGAGAACGTCACCGGGCTTCACCCGCTGGCCCACATCGACAAGCCGCTGCGTGACCTTGCCATCAACCCGGAACCCCATGGCGATTTCGGTGCGCGCACGGATCGAGCCGGAATATTGCAGGACCCGCCCTTCGTCAGGCTTCGTCACCTCGACCACCTTGACGGGACGGACCACCTCCGGCGCCTCGGCCTTTTCCTGACTGCAGCCGGCAAGCCCGATGAGGGCAAGCCCGAGCGCAAGGTTCTTCCAGTGCGCAAACCCTGTGACCGACATAAGCGGCTTCCTCCGAAAGATGGCCACGAGGGCCGATCGTGACTATTTCAATGCTTTAATCACAAAATCCGCCAGGATATCCGGCGTGATGGCTTCATCATATGCGATCTTCTTGGCGACCAGTTGCGGGTGGCAGAGCGAGACACCGCAACACAGGAAACATTCCGCCGCCAACGACGGATCCTGCTCGCGAAACTCGCCGGACCGGATACCGTCACGGATCAGATCGGCCACCAGCGCCCGCATGCGTGACAGATGTTCTTCGATGACCGGCCATTGCTGGTCGAGAGCAACAAGCACCATTTCATGCACCCGCTCTTCTTCGAGCATGGTCTCCACCGTGATGCGATGGACCAAAAGCAGGTGGCTTTTCAGCCGCTCTTCCGCAGACCCTCCACCGCTGGCATTCTCCTTCACCACCTCATACTGGGCATTCAGCATACGCCGTGCCAGCGCCTGATGGATCTCGGCCTTGGAGGAAAAGAAGCGGTAGATGTTGGCGGGCGACATCGACAGTTCGCGCGCAATGTCCGCCACATTGGTCTTGGCATAACCGTAATGCTTGAAGAGACGCTCGGCCGCATCAAGGATCTTCCCGACATTTTCCTGGCGGGCGGCATCGGTCGGTTGTGCGGACACATCGCTCATGGGGGCTGCCGAGTTATGACTGACGAATTTTGAATTTCGTCAGTCATAACTCGGCACTCGGCTCCTGTCAATGCGAAGCTCCGTGGAGACGGCGCGTGAGGCGGTGGAATGGCAGAGCCTCGCGCGAACCTTTGTCCCTCCTGCGGCGTTGGAGGACACACCCACAACAGGAGAACCAGCCATGGTGTTCAAGCCCCAGAGTTTTCACGAGGAAGAGCCGGTCGTGGAGCAGGAATTTCCGCCGGATGCCGTGCTGGAAACCAACGTGGCCTCGGCACTCGCCAGCGCCGGCGGCCTTGATGCGACCGATGTCAGCGTGATCGTCGACGGTTCCGTGGTCACCCTTCGCGGCACCGTGCTGTTGGCCGGTGAGGTCGTGCGGGCGGAAGAAGTCGCGCTTTCCGTCCCCGGCGTCTCAGCAACCGAGCACGACCTGCGCGCCCGCCAGCCGTAGCGTGCCACCAAAACAGCCGATACAGAAAACCCGGGAAGGCGACACCTCCCCGGGTTTTTCCTGCTGATTTGCCGGGCTGACGCGTCAGCGCGGCAGGGCGTAGGCGATGACGTAATCGCCGGGTTTCGTTCCGACCGAACCGTGACCACCGGCAACCATCACGACGAACTGGCGTCCATCATCGACGGAATAGGTCATCGGAGTTGCCTGGCCGCCCGCCGGCAGGCGTGCTTCCCACAGCTGTTCGCCGCTCGTCAGGTTGTAGGCGCGCAGATAGTTGTCGACTGCGGCACCCAGGAAGACGACGCCACCCTTGGTGATCATCGGTCCGCCGATGCCCGGCACGCCGAGCTTGAAGGGCAGCGGCAGCGGCGTCATGTCGTAGACGGTGCCGTTCTTCTTTTTGTAGGCGATTTCGCCCGTGCGCAGGTCGGCGCCCGCGACATAACCCCATGGCGGCGCCTGGCAGGGGATCTGCAGCGGCCCGAGGAAGGGACCCATCTTCACGGCGTAAGGTGCCCCTTCGTTGCGGTTCAAGCCCTGTTCGGAGGCTTTTTCGTCGGCTCCCTTCGGCGGCACATCAGCACGCGGCACAAGCTGCGAGGTGAAGGCGAGATAGGTCGGCATACCGAACATCACCATGCGTTCCGGATCCACCGCGACGGAACCCCAATTGAAGGTGCCGAAATTGCCGGGATAAACGAGCGTTCCCTGCAGCGAAGGCGGTGTGTACTGCCCTTCATATTTCAGCTGCTTCAGGCGGATGCGGCACACCATCTGGTCGAACATGCTGACACCCCACATATCGCGACCTTCCAGCGTACGGGGCCGGAAGGTGAGCGCCGTGATCGGCTGGGTGGGCGCCGTGAAATCCTCCGGGATCGCACCACCCGGCGCCGGAATTTCGCGGATCGGCCTGACCGGCTCGCCGTTGCGGCGATCGAGGACGTAGATATCGCCCTGCTTGGTCGGGCCAACCAGCGCCGGGATCTGCGCGCCGTCCGGCATGGTCAGATCCAGCAGCACCGGCTGGGCCGGTACGTCCATGTCCCAGAGATCGTGATGCACCGTCTGGCGCACCCAGCGGTCCGCACCGGTGTTGATGTCGAGCGCGACGATCGAGGAGGAATATTTCTCGACGTTTTCCGAGCGGTTCATGCCGAGCTGGTCCGGCACCTGATTGCCGAGTGGAATATAAACGAGGCCGAGCTGCTCATCGACGCTGAAGATCGACCAGCTGTTCGGCGAATTGGCCGTATAGGTCTGCCCCTCCGGCAGCGGTGCCGTTTCCGTCGGATTGCCGGAATCCCAGTTCCAGATCAGCTGGCCGGAATTGACGTCGAAGGCCCGGATGACGCCGGACTGCGAGCGGATCGAATAGTTGTCGTTGACCGCACCGCCGATGATGATCTTGCCGGCAGCAATCACCGGAGGCGACGTCGAATAATAATAACCGGCCGGATTATAGGGCATGCCCTGTTCGAGGCGAAGGACCCCGTTTTCGGCAAAACCGGTGCAGACTTGGCCATTGGTGGCGTCAAGCGCGATCAGCCGGGCATCGGATGTCGGCAGGTAAACGCGCTGGGCGCAGGCCTGTCCCGGCTGAGCCGCCGGATCGGCGTAATAGGTCACGCCGCGGCAGGTCTGGTGCTGACGATCCGGGTTCAGGCCGACATTGGGATCGTATTTCCACTGCTCCTTGCCGGTCGTCGCGTCGATCGCGATCGCCCAGTTGTGCGGCGTGCAGAGATAGAGCGAATTACCCACCTTCAGCGGGGTCACCTGATAGGTGGTTTCGCCGACATCCTCCGGCAGCTTCACGTCGCCCGTCTGGTAGCGCCAGACCTCCTGAAGGTTGGAGACGTTTTCAACGTTCACCTGGTCAAGCGGCGAATAACGCTGGCCATAGGGTGTCCGTCCGTACTGATGCCATTCGCCGGGAGGCACGTCACCGCCGAGATTGGGAGCGGCCGCCACCTGTTGCTCCGGCAGACGACCTTCCATGTCCGTGGTGTTGATGAACATCGACAGGACGGCAACGGCGACGGACACGAGAACCGCCGCCGCCAGAGGACCGGCGCTCGCCGCATAACGAAATCCGGTATTCGGGCTCTGGAACCCGAGCGGCTTGCGGATCCAGGGCATCAGCAGCCAGATGCCGAGAACGATGATGACGCCGCCCCGCGGCCCCAGCTGCCACCAGTCCAGCCCGACCTCCCAGACCGCCCAGAGCAGCGAGCCGATGACGATGAGCGCATACAAAAGAAGCGCCATCGACCGGCGCATGTAAAGCAGGATGGCGGTGAGCAGGAAGGCAAGGCCGGTGATGAGGTAATACACGCTTCCGCCGAGCATCAGCAGCTGCGCACCCCCGGCCGCCAACGCAATCCCGATCAAAGCGAACAGGATGGCAGTGATGGTAACGGACATATCAAAAATCCCAAAAACGGACGTTCAGGCGATGGAATGAAAAGGGCTGACTGCAGAACCGTGCACGCAACCCGCGGGGTTAACCGTACAGGTCAGATTTTGTTCCAGGCTTCGAGACGCCGCAAAATCGGGAACCTAGCGCCGAAGGGGCAGTTCGGAGGCAGGAGGATGTGCACGCTCCTGCACGACGGCACCCGGTATGCCGGCCTCCTTGGCGAGACACAGCGGCACGGTTCGCGGGGATCTAAAGCAGACGCCAGTCCTCTGGCCGCAACATGAGCGTTTTATTCCTCGCCGAGCTCCTGCAGGATCTGGTGCCGCGCCCGGTTGAGCCGGCTCTTGACGGTGCCGACGGCACAGTCGCAGATCTCGGCGGCGGATTCGTAACTTTCGCCAAGGATCGCCACGAGCGTCAGGACCTCGCGATAATGCGGCGGCAGCCGCGTTAGCGCCTGCTGAACCTCGCGGGCTCGGGCCTGAACCTCCTGCGTCGCCTCCATCGGCGTATCACCGGACACGCATTCCTCCAGCCCCGGGGCCTCCCGTCCGAGAACCTTGGCGCGGGTATAGAAGGTATTGCGCATGATGGTGAAAAGCCAGGATTTGAGCTTGGTTCCGGGCTCAAATTTGTCGAGATTGGCCAAAGCCTTCATCAACGTCTCCTGCACGAGATCGTCCGCGTCGGACGAGTTTCGGCAAAAGGTTCGGGCGAAGGCGCGAAGGGCGGGGATGAGCTTGACAATATCTGCGCGTGCAGGGTCGCCACTCAACTGTGTATCAGGCACCGTTGCAAACCTCTCCAAATTCCTTGGGTGGATGTCGGTGGCAAACGCAGCGTTTGTCCGTTTGGTTCCGCTTAAAAAGGACGATCGAAAGTTGCTGTGAAAGCTTTCTACGCCTTTGTCCGATAAGGAACAAAAGCTGAGGATTGCGGTTGAATCGCCTCTGATGGTGGGATGTCGATGGCACCGCTGAACGGCGAACTCGTCCTGATGGTTTGCCATGATCGCCTTGGCCTGACGGAAGTAAACGCGGCTGTCGTCCGGCTGCTCAGGGTGTGGAAGCGCGCCCCGTCCTCCGTTCCGGCGGGAAACACGCCAGACCGACCGCCGGTTCCGCTTCTGCGTGCGGCGCGGAACAAAGAGACCGGCCGTCTCGTTGTTGGGGCGACGAACGACAACCGAAAGGCATCCATCATGAGCATTGTTGGCACGCAGGTGATTGCGGAAGGAAGCGGAAACGCCGGTTATACTGTGGAGTTCATCGAAGACAGCGGCGACGTCATCTCGGTCAGCCTGCGGTCTGAGGCTTCCGGTGCAAACCGCACCAATGCGGTGGCCAAGGCAAAGGAACTGCTGAGCCGCGTCGTGGCCAGCGACGCTTTGCCGGACGAGATGATCGACGCCGACAACCAGGATGGGCGCGCAGCCACCATGGCCAGCGCCCGCGGCAATCCCGACGCCATGGAGGATCAGTTGCAGGAAGGTCTCGAAGACAGCTTCCCCGCAAGCGATCCCGTGTCGGCCACCATCACCTCGATCCCGGGGCGTGACGGGCGCGGCTGATATCTCAGGAACGGTCCAAGAAGACACAGCTCGGCTGCAGAACTGCAGCCGGGCTTCTTGCTGTGAAGAGATCTGATTGACAATCGGGACCGTTCTGGTTTTGCAGTAGTTTAGAAGGTACTGCTGCAATCGGAAACGACAGGCGGCAGCGGCAGCCAGGTTCCAAGAGGTCAAAATGGCAGACATGACGGGTTCGAATGTAGATGCGAAGACCGTGCTCGGCAACAAGGTAAGCGGCAAGGTCGCCCATCTTCTTGCTGCAATCGAGAAGGAGCCGGTGCCGGACCGGCTGATGCAACTCGCGCTCGAACTGCAAAAGGCGCTGAACGAAAAGCTGGACCAGCCGGCGCGCGACTGATCAGTCCACCTGCACCGGCACGATCGTGTCGGTCCGCACGCGGCCCTCCACCACCTCTCGTGGTCCCTCGGCACTGAAGCGCCCGCTCACGTCCTCTATGACGGTGTAGAGCTTTTCGCTGCGGAAGGCGCTTGCCATGTCCGTGGAATTGCCCTCTGCCGGCAGGGCATCGACCTCCGTGAAATCCAGCTCCGCTTCGCTCGCCACCAGACGCGCGTCGCCGCTGGTGCGTGCCCGAACGACGATCTCGCCCTGCGGCGGCCGGTCCATCCATTGCGGGTCGTCAAGCGGTGCGTTCGGCACGAGACGATAGATCTTTAACTGTTCTTCCATGGGGCTTCTCCCGGTTTCAGCCAAGCGCCGGTTCTTGTGACCCGCCAGGAACGCCAGCCATGCGCAGATCGTTCCCGTAACCGGAACTCTCAGGAACTCTGCCTCTCAGGAACTCTGGGGGGCGGCGCGCGGTTGCCGCAGGGATGAGACGTGCAAAAGAGAAGGAGAGGTCCATGCAGCCACCCGGCATCTGTTACCATCTCTGTGTCGACATGCAGCGGATGTTTGCCGAAGACACGCCTTGGCGGATCGACTGGATGGCGCGCGTCCGGCAACCCGTGCTGCGGCTGGCATCCGCAAGACCCGAATGGACGATCTTGAGCCGCTTCGTGCCGCCGAAGGATCCGGCCGACGCACCCGGCATGTGGCGTCCTTATTTCGAAAAATGGTCGACCATGACGCGCACGGCGCTCGGCGAGGAGATGATCGACATCCTGCCCGAGCTGAAATCGCTGGTTCCGCCGGCCATCGTCTTCGACAAGCCGATCTACTCCCCCTGGCTCGATGGGCGACTGCACCGGTTTCTGCAGGATCGCCGGGCGGAAACGCTGGTGATTTCCGGCGGCGAAACGGATGTCTGCGTGCTCGCGGCCGTTCTCGGGGCCGTCGATCTCGGTTACCGCGTGATCCTGGTCAAAGATGCCATCTGCAGCGCCTCCGACGAGACACACGACGATTCACTTGAGCTTTTTGCCCGACGCTTCTCCGTTCAGCTGTCGCTGATGGACACCGACGATGTGCTGGCCTGGTGGTCCTGAAAACCGGAACAAAGCCCGGCGACACGGGGTTTGGTCAAGAGAGGCTAAAACCGAGAGGAGAAAGCCATGAGACACCAGCCCAACGACCAGGGAAAGCCTGGCGAAATCTCGCAGTGGCCGCGCTGGGAAGGCCCGGCGGAAAATCGGCCGAGCGGTTACGTGCAGGGTGAAGCCGACATTTTTGCCGACGACCCGATCGGCGAGAAAAAACGCCGCGCCACCGATTACCCCGCCGAAGACGCCGACCAACAGGCGGCCGAGACGAAGGAGGAGCGCAATGATCGATAACCTCTGGTTCGTTGCCGTGGCGATCGGTCCGGTGCTGCTCGGCGCTGCCTTTATCTATGCCATGATGCGTCGCCGGCGGCTGACACGACCGGAAGAGCTGAGACAGGACGCGGCGATCCAGGACCTTTACGAAAAGCCCTCCCGCCGCACCTGAACCCGGGGAACCATGTGAGCCCCCAAGGGTTAGACTGCCGCGGATAAAAAGATCCGGAAGAACATCTAAGGAGAGAAACACCATGGCCGCCACGAAGACGCTGGACGACCTCTTCTACGAGACCCTGAAAGACATTTACTACGCCGAGCGCAAGATTTCCAAGGCGCTGCCGAAGATGGCTCGTGCCGCGCAGAGCGAAGAACTGAAGCAGGCCTTCCAGCTTCACAAGGACGAGACCGACGGTCAGATCGAACGCCTGCAGCAGATCTTCGAACTGATCGGCAAGCGGGCACGCGGCAAGACCTGCGCTGCCATCGAAGGCATCATCGAAGAAGGCGAAGAGATCATGGATGAGTTCAAGGGCACGCCTGCTCTTGACGCCGGTCTCCTCGCGGCCGCTCAGGCGGTCGAGCATTACGAGATCAGCCGTTACGGCACGTTGCGGGCCTGGGCAAAGCAGCTCGGCCTCAAGGACGCCGTGTCGCTGATCGAGGAAACGCTGGCCGAGGAAGAGCGCACCGACGAGAAGCTGACCGGTCTTGCGGAAGACACCGTCAACGCCGCCGCCAAAAAGGCTGCCTGAGGAGGTCTGCCTGCGCCTTTCGGGGCGCAGGCACCGTCTCACCGACACAAAAAAACCAAAAGGGCCCGCAGCGGAGCGATCCGCGCGGGCCCTTCGTTTGCCGTGCAGGTTGCAATTACCAGGGAAGATGATGGGTTGGCCGGGTGACCCGGATCATTTCGCCGCTCACCTCCAGGCGACGGAACACCGGCCGCCGCAGGGTCTCGAGTTCGCGGTCCGCATGCTCGCTGGCCGCCCTCAGCGCCAGGTCGTAACACGGGAACGATGCCGAGGGTTGGCCATCGATCACGTAGATCCAGCCGGTCTCGTGCGGAATGATATCGAAGCGCTTCTCCATGGATCGGGCCCTCCTTGCCCGCGGCCCAAACGGGCGGATCAAGAAGAAGTTCCAGGTCAGTGCAAAAATTCCGGAAAAAATAGGGGATTGCGCCAAAGCGCTGCAACGCACACAATCCTACAAATCCTGCGGGAACCTTCTCAGTTGATGTGCGTTTTGATGCTCGGGCGAATGGAGAGGAAGATGGCGGTCTCAGAAGAATGGATCAAGAACCGGGCCTATGCCCTGTGGGAAGAAGAAGGTCGTCCGCATGGCAAGGACACCGAACATTGGGAGCGCGCGGCGCAGGAATACCAGTCGATGAACGGAGCGCCCAAAAAGGCGGCTTCTGCGCGAAAACCCAAGGCGACTGAAGCAGTTGCGGCGAACGCAATGACCGCGCCGACCGAAGAGGCGCCCACCAAGACAAAACCTGCGGCCCGCGCGAAGGCCGCGCCAAAGGCCAAGGAGGCATCCGCAACCGCGGATGCTCCGAAGAAGCGGACCCGGAAATCACCGGCCGCCTGACACCTCATTTCACTTTTCAATCGGAATTGACCGACGCGGGCCATGCCCCGCGTCGGCGCGTGATCCGTTTTTTCCGGATGTGGTATGTATATTAGATCTGCTGCTGATTCGATTTCCGAGTGCGACTGGAACGCTGACCCCGGCCTGGACGTTGGCCAACACGCTATGAATGCGTGGAGGAGATCGCAATGATGAACGCGCCCTCTGTCTTCGATGATCGCCGGAGCCGCCCAAGCCGTGAGCGCTTCGGTGGTCCCAACCTTCGAAAGAGGGACATGCCGCGGATGAAAGTACTTTCAGTGACGTCGGAACTGTTTCCGTTGGTCAAGACAGGCGGCCTCGCCGACGTGACCGGCTCCCTGCCGAAGGCGTTGGCGCTGAGCGGCGTGGAAACGACGACGCTCCTCCCCGCTTACCCTTCGGTGATGGAGAAGGTCGGGCAGACGTCGATCCTGATGAGCTTCGACGATATTCTCGGCGAACGCGCCTCCCTGATCCACGCGAGAGCGCACGGGCTTGATCTGCTGTTGCTGGACTGCCCCGCCCTTTTTCATCGCGCCGGCGGTCCTTACGTCGATGCGGACGGCCGCGACCATTCCGACAACTGGAAACGTTTCGCCGCGCTGTCACGCGCCGCAGCCGAAATCGCCCACGGCGCACTTCCCGGCTGGCAACCGGATCTCGTCCATACCCATGACTGGCAATCGGCACTCACCTCCGTCTACATGCGCGAGATGGGATGCGATCTGCCGGTGGTGCTCACCATCCACAACCTCGCCTTCCAGGGTCAGTTCGAGCGCGACAAGCTTGCCTCGATCGGCCTGCCGGAACATGTCTTCTCCACTGACTGCCTCGAATATTTCGGGGACATCAGCTACCTGAAGGGCGGCCTGCAGACGGCGGACATCATCACGACGGTCAGCCCCACCTATGCGCGCGAGATCCTGACCAGCCGTTTCGGCATGGGGCTGGACGGTGTTCTCAACGAACGGGTGATGGCGCTACGCGGCATCGTCAACGGGATCGACCTCGACGTCTGGAACCCGATGACCGACCCCTATCTGCCGCGCAACTACGATGCGACCAGTCTGAAGCGCAAGCGCGAGAACCGTAGCGTGCTGCTCGACCGCTTCGGCCTCGACCAGGACAATGGCCCGGTCTTTTCCGCCGTGACGCGCCTCACCTGGCAGAAGGGCATGGACATGTTCGCCGAAGCCGCCGACGAGGTGCTTTACAATGGCGGCAAGATCATCGTGTTCGGTCAGGGCGATGGCGAGATCGAACACGCATTGCGAACCACCGCCGCGCGTTATCCTGGCCGGATGGCCGTGCATGTCGGGTATGACGAACCGACGGCCCACCTCATCCATGGCGGCTCTGACGCCATTGTCCAGCCTTCGCGGTTCGAACCCTGTGGCCTCACCCAGCTCTACGCCCTGCGTTACGGCTGCGTGCCCGTCGTCTCCCGCACAGGCGGCCTGTCGGAAACCATCATCGATGCCAATGATGCGGCCATGTCGGCGCGCGTGGCGACCGGTTTCCAGTTCCATCCCGTCAACACCGAGGGCCTGCGCCTTGCCCTTCGCCGCGCGCTCGACACCTATGCCGACACCCGCAACTGGGCGCGGCTGCAGAACCAGGGCATGAAGACCCGTTTTTCCTGGGAACGCAGTGCGGAAAAATACGCCGCCATCTACTTCAACCTCATCAAACGACGCACCGAGGACGGTCTCCGCCACTCGATCGGCGCCTGATCCGTCCAACGGTTGGACATGCAACAAAACCGCCCGGCCTCAAGGCCGCGGCGGTTTTCTTCTGTCCTCCAATTCTCCTGTCCAATACATCGCCTGAAACGACAATGGCCGGCGCTTTGAACGCCGGCCATTGTCGCAAGAGGATGGAGAGAACTCAGCCGCGCCGGAACACCGCAAGGGTGCGGCCTTCGAGGTCGAAATCCTCTTCCTGATCGATCTCCTGTCCGCGGATGGACGGATCGGCAGTGGTGAGTTCCAGGATCCATTTGCCCTTGTTGAGCGGCGGGATCTTGAATGGAACCTGCCCCTCGAACGGATTGAACAGCAAAAGCACGTCGGACCAAATGCCCTTCTGCCCTTCGAGATCGCGCCGGCCGAGATGCAGGCCGAGCGTCGTGCCCTCCAGCCAATGATCCGGCTGTTGATAACCGCCACCCGCATTGAACCAGTTCACCTCCATGCCATCGCGCCAGTTTTCACGATGGAAGAGTGGCTGGGTCTGGCGCAGCTTGATGATATGCTTGGTAAAGCTGCGCAGCGCCTCGTTGGTCTCGGGCAGATCCTCCCACTGCACCCAGGAAATCTCGCTGTCCTGGCAGTAGCCGTTGTTGTTGCCCATCTGGCTTCGACCGAACTCGTCACCGGCAAGCAACATCGGCGTGCCGTGCGACAGGAACAGCGTGGCGAGGAAGTTACGCTTCTGCCGCTCGCGCGTTGCGTTGATCCCCTCGTCCTCCGTCGGGCCTTCCGCACCGTAATTATAGCTGCGGTTGTCGTTGTGGCCGTCGTTGTTGTCCTCGCCGTTCGCCTCGTTGTGCTTCTCGTTGTAGGACACGAGGTCGTTCAGCGTGAAGCCGTCATGGGCCGCAAGGAAGTTGACGCTTGCCCAGGGCCGCCGGCCCCGCTGGTCGTAGATGTCGCCGGAGCCGAGCAGGCGCGCGGCGAAATCCGGCGCAGTGTTCTGATCACCCTTCCAGTATTCGCGTGTCGTATCGCGATACTTGTCGTTCCATTCGGCCCAGCCGGGCGGAAAACCGCCGACCTGATATCCGCCCGGACCGATATCCCACGGCTCGCCGATCAGCTTGACGCGGGAGAGGATCGGGCACTGGGTGATGGCGTCGAAGAAGCCGCCGCGCTGGTCGAACCCTTCCGGCTCGCGCCCGAGGATGGTGCCGAGGTCGAAGCGGAAGCCGTCGACATGCATGTGCTCCACCCAGTAGCGCAGCGAATCCATCACCATCTGCAGCACGCGCGGGTGGGAGGTGTTCACCGTATTCCCGGTGCCCGTGTCGTTGATATAATAGCGGTGATTGTCGTTTAGCGTGCGATAGTAGGAAAAGTTGTCGATGCCCTTGAAGGACAGCGTCGGCCCAAGCTCGTTGCCTTCGGCCGTGTGGTTGTAGACCACGTCGAGGATCACCTCGATGCCGGCATCATGGAAAGCGCGCACCATGTCGCGAAAACCCTGGATGCCCTTGGGGCCGTAATAACGCGATGCCGGCGCGAAGAAGCCGATCGTGTTGTAGCCCCAGAAATTGTGCAGGCCTTTGTCCAGGAGGTGCTGGTCGTCGGGGAATTCGTGCACGGGCATCAGTTCGACGGAGGTGATGCCGAGGCTCTTGATGTAGTCCACGGTCGCCTTGTGCCCCATGCCCTCGAAGGTCCCGCGCAGATCCTGCGGAATGGCGGGATTAAGCTTCGTGAAGCCTTTGACATGCGTTTCGTAGACGACAGCCTGCGGCCAGGAAACATTGGGCCGCTTGTCCGACGCCCAGTCGAAGGCGAAGGGATCGATCACCCGGCATTTCGGTGTGAAGGGCGCGCTGTCCCGTTCATCGAAGGTCAGGTCCTTGTCGTCGTGATAGATGTCATAGGCGAAGTGGGCGTCGTTCCAGTCGAAATTGCCCACGAGTTCGCGAGCATAAGGATCGATGAGAAGCTTGTTCGGATTGAACCGATGGCCGTTCTCGGGGTCGAACGGCCCATGCACCCGGTAGCCGTAGAGCTGTCCGGGCCTTACCCCCGGCAGATAACAGTGCCAGATCTCGTTGGTATATTCCGGCATCTCGATCCGGGCGGTCTCGGTTTTGCCGCTCGGATCGAAGAGGCAGAGCTCGATGCGATCCGCATGCGCGGAGAAGATGGCAAAGTTCGTGCCCTTGCCATCAAAATTGGCGCCGAGTTCCAACCAGGAGCCAGGGCTCACCGTTAATGTCTGAAGATTTCCGTCCATACCGCACCTTGTTGCTGAATCTCGGCAGACAAAGCGCAAACTGACAAATCGTTCCCTGGCGCGGCGGAAGGCGGTGACTATTCAACCGGCCCTTGCGCCTCATCCGGAATGGCGCCTCCCGTTCCCGTGACCGGTGTGGGGTCGCGATCCGTGGGAGCCGTATTGCCGTCGAGTTGGCTCTGCGGCGGGGTATCGTTGATGGGATCGTCCTGTTCATCCTCGCCGGCGGTACAGCCGGACAGAAAAATAAGGACGGCGGATGCGAGGGCGAGTGCTTTCACGAAAAGATCCTTCTGGAGACTTGCCCCTTCAGAGGGGGCGACCGGCAGAGGCAAGGAGCTGGAATCGAGGCCTGGCATAGGCTTTGGGTTGTGTCCATGTAACTTTGGGCGCCCGCCAATGTTCCCCTTCATCGATACGGCCCTATCTGACGGCGCCATCGTCTCAAGAGTCACATCACCGGAGGATTGACGCATGACCGCACTGAGCCTTGAACAGCTGGAAGGCAAGCTGAACGCGCACCGCGAACTGATGATCGATTTCATCGCAGCCCTGCTCGGCGGCGACGAGAGCCTGCAGACCTTTACCAAAAGACTGGCGGATGACGCGAGCTACAAGGATCACGAGGAGGATCCCGGCGCGGTGCCCGGAGCCGGCATCGCGATCGAGAATGCGGCGGCCACAGAAGTGCGCTCCATCCTTGAGGCGGCACGCGCACGAGCCGGGGCGGCCAAGCGCAATTCTTAACAGTTTGTCATCTCTACGCCAGATTCGGGTCTCATTGTTCACATGTGTGGCGAGACTGTGGAACCGTGGGGCGGCTCATCCGTTGGTTCCGCAGACCACGGGAGAGAAAGACATGACCAGAGAATGGGTTGAAGCTGCCACCGTCGTTCTGACCATTGCAGCCTGCTACATGATGATCGTTCCCGTCTGAGCGGGAACGGTTCTTCTCAGGAATAGGGCATGTCAGGGATCTGGCATGCCGCTGGCAAACCAGGCCGCCAGATTCTCGATATCCGCATCCGTCAGGTGATCGGCAGCCTGTGTCATCAGATGATGCGCACGGGTTCCGCCTCTTTCGCCGCTCCGGAACAGATGCAACTGCCGCGAAAGATAGGGAACGCTCTGGCCGGCGAGACGTGGATAAAGCGGATTGCCCTCCGGTTTTTCATGACAGGTCAGGCAGGCGGGAATGCGGTCCTTCGGCCGCCCCTGCATGGCAAGCTGTCGTCCCGCCGCAACATCCGCGCCACGCGGATTGGCCGCATCGGGCCCGATCGGCCGACGCTCCATCTCTGCGTAATATTTGGCAAATTCCGCCACCTCGTTTGCATCGATCCCCTGAATGGCCGTCTGCATGATGCCGCTGTGGCGCTCTCGCTGAACATAGGCCATCAGGCTTGCCCTCAGATAGGCCTCCGACTGGCCAGCAAGCGAGGGAATGAGGCTTTGCCCGTTCAGCCGCTGCTCGTCGTGACAGGACTGGCAGGTCAGCAGCGTGTCATCGGCACCGCCCTCGTTCGCATGAATACCCGACAGTTCGCGGTACCGCTCCGGCGTCATGCCCGGCATCTGCCGCAGGAAGGCGACCATGGCCCAGACCTCATCCGCCCGCACCTGCGTCGGCCAGGCGGGCATGCCGGTAAACCGTACACCGTGCTGGACGATCTGGAAGAGCTCGGCATTCGTCCAGAGGGGGATCCGCGGCGCAAGGTCCGGCGGCACCGGCAACATGCCGAAGACGACGGCGGCGCGATCGATTGCGGGTGAACCGTGACACATGGCGCAGCCCTGCTCGTAATGGCCGGCAGCCATAGGCAGCATTTCAGGGTTATCGAACGGCGGCACCTCGGTGCCAAGCGCTGCGGTGCGGGTGGAACTGCGCATGGCCCAGTGCAGGAACCAGTCGGTGACCGCCCAATGGCCACTCGACGCGCCGATGCCGATCAAGCCGGACCAGGCCACCAGCAGCGCCAGGAGCGGAGCCGCAACCGCCGCTGCGATGATGTATTTCCAGCGGATGAACATCAGCCCTCCCTCGCCTTCACCGCAACCGGCGCATTGAGTGTGCGGGCGAGCAACATCACGCCGCCCGCCAGATAAACGGCGGCACCCACCATCAGCATCACCACACCGCCGATCTGCTGATCCTGTCCTGCCGACAGCGGCACGCCGAAACAGGTCACGAACCCCTCGCCGTACAGAGGCCTTGGCGCCAACGACAGCAGCGCGCCGAGCAGCGTCATGTGCATGGAGGTAAACAGGAGCCCCAGCGTTCCGCCCAGGCGACGCTGATCCTGCTCCGCACCGGTCCCGCCGAAGCAGGAGAGCCAGAGCACCAGACCGGCGGCAAGAAAGCTCACCTGCTCCAGCACCCGAAAGGCCGGGGCTGATTCCGCCAGCGCGCGAAGCGCCGGCAGATGCCAGCCCCAGACCGTGACGAGTTCGATCATCGAGGCGACAAGCGGCGTCACTATACGGCTTTTCGACACGATGTCATAACGCGTGCCCGAGATCCCGATCGCCAGAAGTGGCGCAACCCCGGCGACCACGGCCATGTGGACGATCATATGCACGGAAAACGAGGCCGGATCGCCCAGCACCAGCAGGGTCCAGGCGATGTTCAGCAGGATGAAGCCGAGGATGAGGCTGATGCGTCTCATGCCTGGCACTCCGCGAGGAAGAGCAGCGGAATGGCGGTGAAGACGACCGCCACGAAGCTGAGGCCGGAAAGCAGCAGCGTCGCAAAGCCCTGAAAACGCCGGCGGTCGAGCGTCGTCGCATCCGCATGCGGCGGTTCCTCTGCGCCAAAACCCCATTGCCGCCAGGCGAGATAGGCGGCAAAAACGATGAAGGCGAGGCAGGCAATGGTGAAGCCCGCAAGCGCCAGCCGATAGCTGTCATACGTTAGGCCCAGGAAACCGGGCTTAGCACAGTAGACGGCCATGACGACGTAACAGATGAGGAAGTGGCCAGCCCATACCACCGGCGCGGTAAACAGGGTCCAGAGCGTTTCCACTTCGCGGGGGATGAAGCTTTTCATCGGCTCACCTCAGGCTCGGGAACAGGCCGATGGTGACGAAGGTGACCACGGCGGTGAACAACATGAAATGCCAGTAGAGCACGACATTGTGCAGGTCCTGGTCGTACGCTCCGGTCAGCCGTCCGGCAAAGCTGCGCGCCAGGCAATAGAGCTGCATGATGAGCGCCACCAGGGCGTGAACGGAGGTCCAGATCACCAGCATCCAGACGATGGCGGGATAGACATGGGCGGTCGGCTCCATGCCGAAGCTGTAGGGTCCCATCAGCCCGGCACCGGTTCCGGCAAGGGTGAGGATAAAGGCGAGGATGAGAAGCAGGCGTGTCGCGCCCTTCCAATCTCGCTCATTGCTCCAGCGGGCCATGACCATGACGAGCGAGGCCGCGACGAACAGTCCGGCAGCCCACATCGGCCAGAACAGGCCCGGACCGCCAAGCCCGGCGGTGAAATCCTCATGGATCGTCCAGTAGAAGAAATAGCCGAAGGCAAGGCTCGCGAAGGCGGTCGCGTCACCCACCATGGTGATGAACATCGCCCACCAACCGACAGACGCAGGACCCGACACATAGAGCGGGAATTTCCGCCCCATGCCCGCGTCCCTGTATTCCGCCTCCGGGATCGGCGCGGTTCCCGTCCACAGCCAGTAGAGGATGGCAAACAGCGTTCCGAAACCGCAGGCAATCGTCACCCACCACCATTCGAATGTCAGCGCAATGAACACCCCGCCCAGCAGGAAAGCGGCAACCATCGTCACATGGGAGGTCCCGCCGACGCGCAGCACCTGCAGTGGTTCGCCATCGAGCACGGAGGTAACGAGCGTCTCGCGATGCCCCGTCTCCGCGTCCGGAAGGTAAAAGCGCCCGTCCTTGATATGCTGCTTGAGCTCGGGCTGGTCCCAGAGCGGATAGCGGCTTTTGATGATCGGGATCGATCGAAGTCCCCAGTTTTCCTCCGGCTCGTTCAGCCATTCCAGCGTGCCGGCATTCCACGGGTTTTCCGGCGCATGCGGCTGCGACTTCTTTGGCCGCACCACATCGATGACGACCAGCGCAAAACCGGCGGCGAAGATGAAGGCGCCGATGGTGGAGATCAGATTGAGCCAGTCCCAGCCCATGTCGGCCGGATAGGTGAAGACACGCCGCGGCATGCCCCGCAGCCCGGTGAAATGCATCGGGAAGAAGCCGACATTAAAGCCGACGAACATCAGCCAGAAGGCGATCTTGCCGATCCTGTCCGACAGCATCTTTCCGGAGAAGAACGGGTAGAAATAATAGATGCCGGCCGTGACCGGAAACAGCATGCCGCCGATCAGCACGTAATGCAGGTGCGCGACGATGAAATAAGTGTCATGCGCCTGCCAGTCGAAGGGCACGAGCGCCACCATGACGCCGGTCAGGCCCCCGATGATGAAGATCGCCAGCCCACCGGCACCGAACAGCATCGGCACGGAAAAGACGACGCGCCCAGCCAGCATGGTGGCGATGAAAACGAAGATCTGCACACCCGTCGGAATGACGACCGCCTCGGAGGCGGCGGAGAAGAAGGCGAGCGAGATCTGCGGCAGGCCCGTCGCGAACATGTGGTGCACCCAGAGCCCGAAGCTCAGGAAACCGGTGCCCACCGCCGCCAGCACGATCCAGGAATAACCGACGATCGGCCGCTGCGCGAAGGTCGGCACGATCATCGCCATCAGCGCGATCGCCGGCAGGAAGATGATGTAGACCTCCGGATGGCCGAAGATCCAGAACAGGTGCTGCCACAGAAGCGGATCGCCACCACGCTCCGCATCGAAAAAGGGCCAGTCGAACATGCGCTGCATTTCGAACAGCAGGTCGCCGGCGATCAGTGGTGGAAAGGCAAACAGGATCATGCCGGCCACCACCAGCAGGTACCAGGCAAACAACGGCATCATGTTGATGCGCATGCCGGGCGCGCGACACTTCATGATGCCGACGATCAACTCGACGGCGGCCGCGATCGATGCGACCTCGATGAAGGAAAGGCCGAGCAGCCAGATGTCTGCGCCGATCCCGCTCTGGTCCTTGTCGGTGGCGAGCGGCGGATACATGAACCAGCCGCTGTTCGGCGCGGCGCCAAAGAAGATCGACCCGCAGACGAAGACCCCGCCGATCGCGAAACTCCAGAAACCGAAGGCCGACAGGCGCGGGAACGGCAGTTCCCGCGAACCGAGCATCGAGGGCAACACGAAGATCGCCACCGCCTCGAAGATCGGCACGGCAAACAGGAACATCATCACCGTGCCATGCAGGGTGAAGGCCTGGTTGAAGAAGTCGGCGGTCAGCAGATCGTTGTCCGGCACGGCCAGCTGCAATCGGACGAGCAGCGCCAGAAGCCCGGCAAACAGCATGAAGGAAAAGGCAGCACAGCCATACCACATGCCGATTTCGCTGTTGTTGACCGAGGTCCAGTAACGCCAGCCGGACGGCGTACGCCAAACGTCCCGCAGGCGCTTTTCCTGCGCGGCGCGCTCGTCTTCGGAAAGCAGCGGTCCGAGCTCGGTCATTCTAGTCCTTTCAGATAGGCGGCAATCGCCGTCACCTCGTCGCGCGGCAGCATGGAAAAGCCCGGCATTCGCACGCCGGGCTTGATGGCATCCGGGTACTGGATGAAACGCACGAGATTGTCGGTGGTGTTGGCAAGCGTTCCGGCAGCGATCGTCGGGCGTGTACCGAACGCGCTGAGGTTCGGTCCGATCTCCCCTTGGGCAGGCGTGCCATCAATCGTGTGGCAGGCGGAACAGCCGTTCTGGAGGAACAGCGAAAGCCCCGGATGCGCCCCCGTGACATCTGCGGCTGCGGTTTGCCGCGGCCCGGCCGAGGCAAGCCATCGGTCAAACTCCTCCGCCTCCATCGCCTGGACGGTAAAGGCCATCAGTGCATGCGAGGTCCCGCAGAATTCCGCGCAGATGCCCCGATAGGACCCGGGCTTCGTCGCCTCCAGCTGCAATTCGTTCGTACGGCCCGGGATGGCATCCATCTTGCCGCCGATCGAGGGGATCCAGAACGAGTGGATAACGTCCTTCGCCTTCAGCAGGAACAGCACCCGCTCGCCGACCGGCATGTGCACTTCGTTGGCAGCCTCGTGCAGCACCGCGCCGGAGGCATCGAGGTAACGAACGCGCCACCAGAACTGCTCGCCGGTGATTTCGATGCGGCGCAGGCCTTCGCCCTCGCCGCCGAACCAGGGGCGCATCGCCGGCATCAGCCAGACCGCATAGGCGAGAAGTGCCGTGAGGACGACGATCGGAAAAATGCCGCCGCCAAACAGGATGACCTTGCCGGCGGTGCTTTCACTCACCGGCGCCTTCTGCAGCCGACTGGCATAGATCACCAGGCCGACGACCAGAAGCCAGATCAGACCGCCGCCCGCCACCATGACCCAGAACAGCGTCGCGACCGCATCGGCTTCCGATCCGGCGGGATCAAGCGCCGACTGGACACCGGCACAGGACGACAAAAGGACAAGCGGAGGCAGTAAAAAAAGCGACCGCACGACACACGGCAAAACGGGTGGTCGATTTGGCCGGCAGTGGCCGGTCAAGCGATCTTCTTGCATTCGTGCCCCTGCGAACGGCGTTAAACGGGACACGCGAACGTGCCCTCGACGCAGCGTCAACTAGCGTCACCGGTGTTTGTTCCAGCCGCACCAACTCTTTCTTCCGGGCCGGAACGAACCGGTCTGCCCGATGGTTGAAGGAGCAATGCTCGGCAAAAACCCGCGAGCGAAGGAACCGGAGGAAGACATGCGCAGTTTTATCAACGTGCTTGGAGGGTTGTTCACTCGCAAGAAGACATCGCCTCCCCCTCATCCGCCGCACCCGCGCGAACGCCATGTGGTTGTTCCCGACAATGTGGAACTGCCCCATCCGCGGGCGCCAAAGGAGGAGATCAGCGTTCCAGCTTCCATCAACGGGCGTGATCTCTCGACCGGTCGTCTGTGACGGCCTATCTGAAAGGACATTTCATGACTGACATCAAATCCGCACGAATCCTGATCATCGCGACCGATGGTTACGAGCGTTCCGAGCTTCGTGTGCCGCTGGAAGAGCTGCGCAAGCAGGGCGCCGAGGTCAAGATCGCTTCGCTGAAGCCGGGCGAGATCAAGAGCTGGGACGAGAAGGATTGGGGCGATAGCGTCTCCGTCGATCTCACCCTCTCCGACGTCAAACTCGACGACTACCATGCGCTGGTCATCCCGGGCGGCCAGATCAACCCGGACATCCTGCGCACGAGCGAGGATGCCGTCCGGATCGTCCGCGAATTCGTCAAGAGCGGCAAGCCGGTGGCGGCGATCTGCCATGGCCCGTGGCTGCTGGTCGAGGCGGATGCGCTTCGTGGCCGTAAGGCGACCTCCTACCACTCGATCCGCACCGACGTGAAAAATGCCGGCGCCACCTGGGAGGACAAGGAGGTCGTCGTGGACCAGGGCATCATCACCTCGCGCTCGCCGAAGGATCTGCAGGCCTTCGTGTCGAAGATCGTCGAGGAGGTTCGCGAAGGCCGCCACGAGCGCCGCGCCGCCTGATCATCGGACCGAGGTTTTCAATCCGTGGCCGCTCCGCAAGGGGCGGCCATTGTCTGTTCGGTGGTGACGGGTGACGGAAACCGCCCGCTCAGGCGCCGACGGTGTTGTGCAGGAATGACAGGAGCCTCTGTTCGTCCGCCCGCAGCCCGGCAAGTTTCGCCTCCGGCTCCATCGGCCGTTCCAGCAGCCGCGCAAGCGGCTCGGTATCCTCCGCAAGCGAAAGAATAGCCGGGTGGATATAGCTGTTGCGGCAGACGGCGGGGGTGTTCTGCAATTCTTCCGACGCCGCCGTCGTCAGGAGCTTCACCCGGATCTTCTCGGATGTCTCAAAGGCACGGCGGGCCGCACAGAAGGCCGCAAGACTGCCACCCCAGGTGCGAAAGGTCTTAGCCGAAATCGAAAGTCCGGAAATTTCCGCCAGATAGGCGTTCAGCCGACCGGAATCGACGGGCCGCACATGGCCTTCTTCGTCCGGCCAGGAGAACAGACGGCGTCCCGGCAGATCCGCGATTTCCTCGAAGATCCGCTGAAGCCGGGGATGGCGGATCGTGTGTTGCACGCGTTTGCCGCCCTTGGCCGAGAATTTCAAGATGACGGAATCGTCAGACAGCGTCATGTGCCGCTTGAGAAGCGTCGTCGCCCCGAAAGTGCGGTTTTCCCTGGCATAGGCCTCGTTTCCCACTCTCAGATGCGTCGCATCCATCAGCGCCACCAGCGCGGCCAGTACCGCTTCCGCGCTGGTGAGGCCGGAGGATAGATCCCGCTGCACCCGCCGGCGCATGCGTGGCAGCACCTCGCCGAAGCGCGTCAGCTGGTCGTATTTCAGCTCGCTGCGGAAGGACTGCCAATCGGCATGATAACGGTACTGCTTGCGGCCGCGCGCATCAAAACCTGTCGCCTGCAGATGTCCGCGCGGATCAAGGCAGATCCAGACATTCTCGTAGGCCGGCGGCAAACCCAGCGAAAGGATACGTTTTTTCTCGGGTCCTTCGCAGACCAGGCTGCCATCCGGCATCCGGTAGCAGAACCCCTTGCCGCGACGCTGCCGACGAATGCCCGGCTCGCGGTCGCTGACATAGGTCAGGCCGATTTCGGCCAGTGTCGAAAGATCCGGGGAGAGCGGGGTGGTGGATACATCCATGGCCGCAGAACGCGCAGCCTGACCCTTCGTTCCTAGGCCATATCCCTCTGTGCGTCGCCGGACTGACGTTCGAACAGCCGTCGCGGCCCGATGAGCACCCAACGGAAGCCCTCTCGACGATAGTCGAGTTCCACCGTGCCGTTGAAGGACGCGGCTGCATGGCGCTGGATGATCGTCGTGCCGAAACCGGTCGAGGTCGGTTCCTCGACGGGAGGACCGCCGATTTCCTTCCATTCGATGCGGACAAGGCGCTCCCCCTCCTCGCCCGTCAGATCGTTTTGCAAAGCGCTCCCCAAGTCGCTCCCCAAATCACTCCCCAAATCACTCCACTGAATCCGCACTTCACCTTCGGGCACCGAAAGCGCCCCGTACTTGACCGAATTCGTCGCAAGCTCGTGCAGGACGAGCCCGAGGTTCTGCACCGCCTCGGCACGCAGCGTGAAGTCCGGGCCACTTGCCCGAACCCGGTCCCGGGTTTCGGCAAAGGTCTCCATGTGCAGCGAAATCACCTTGCTGATCGGCACGCCGGCCCATTGCTCCTGCGCCAGCATCTCGATCGACTTGCCGAGCCCTTGCAGGCGTTCGCCGATCGCCTTCTGAAATTCCGGCATGCTGGTTTCGCGCCGGGCGAGCTGACGCATCATCGCCTGGATCAGCGTCATGATGTTTTTCGTACGATGCACCAGTTCGTGCATGATCAGATGGATACGGTCCTCCGCCTCGCTGCGGTCGAAGGAGGCGTTGGACAGTGCAATCGAGATCTGGTTGGCTTCGGTGATGCGCGTCTCGATGGGCGCCACGATCTCACCCCGGCCGATGCGGTCTGCCATGTGGGCAATGGCGCGGATCGGCGTTCTGAGCTGGCGCGCCACTAGATAGCTGATGGCGATGCTTCCGGCCAGAATGATGAGACTGCCGATGACGAGCGTGCGCCAGGCCGCGAGGATATTGCCCTGCGCGGCGGCGATGGGTCCCCAGACGACCACTTTCCACGTCCACTCCGGCACGCCGGCATAACCGTACATCAGGCGGGGATTACCGCCGACATCCTCGATGGTGCCACTGACGCCCGTCATCAGCGCCAGCGTGTTTTCGCGGACGGGGCTGGGCTCCCCGGCCCAGGCATGGGTGGAGGTGACGACATTGCCGCGCTGATCGAGAACGGCAACCGACCATCCCTCCGGCAGCATATCCGTGTTGATCAGCCGTTGCAGATCTTCGGCATTCTGCGTGAGCACCAGGGCCGCGCCAGCCTGCGAAAGATCCTCCGGCAGCGGCATCAAAAGGTTGAAGACCCAGCGCCGGCTGGAATTGCCGAAAAAGACGTTGGACACTTCGATCTGGCCGGAGGAGAGGACGGAGCGGAGCCCATCCATGTTCGACATCTGCTGCAACGGTACGCCGTAGGAAAAACGGGTGTTCAGCTTTTGCGCGCCGTCCGTATCCGTCAGAAGAATGTAGCGGGAGGAGCCGCGCAGGCTGTACTGGGTGCGCTCATGGAACTCCCGCAGATCACCGGTGCGCAGTTCCGGAGAGCTTGCAATCAGGCGAAGGGTTGTCGCCGAATCCCGCAGCTCTCGATCGATCGCCCGTGCAATCGAGCGTGCGTTTTCTTCGGTGTCGCGGTTGAGGCCCTCACGCTGCTGCGCCTCCAGCCGCAGCATCAGGAAGACCGAGAAGAGGATGAACGGCAGAGCAGTGACGACGGCAAGCGCCACAAGATAGACGCCGAGAGATGCCGTCGGAAAAGCACGCGCGAACCGGAACATCTAGCTGTTCCGTCCACCGGAACGGTGGGGGGCTGGCAAAGCGGCTTCGGCTGCCTTCATCGAGTGTCGACCTCAATTCGCTTCAAACAGGAGTCTCAATCGGCTTCTATCGGAAATCGCTTGATCAACCAAGCCGAATAAACATGGCCTACCGCGCACTCCGACGCCCGACGTGACCGGGCCGGTCAGCCCCCGGTCAATCCCCGGTCAATCGCCATCGCGGCCGGAGCCGCGGTCCGGCGGTGTCTTGTGGGCGGTCGCATCCTCCGAACCGGTGATGACCGTAGGTTTGGCGGAAACCACACCGCTGGCTGAACGATCCGCCTGACTGCCGGCAAACTGGCCTTTTTCATCCTTGCGGACCTCCGTTGCGGCCTTGCTATCCTTCTTGTCCTGCGTCATGTCGCGCTCTTCCCGTATCCGGTGTGCATTCACATGGCATCAATGGAATTTGCACGCTGAGGTTCCGTCCCAACCCCTCGGTTTCCTGGAAGACGAAGCAGTTGCAGCATCGCGATTGAAGCCCGCAAGACACAAAAAACCGGCCATGGCTGCCCCGAGGCAAACCATGCCCGGCATCCCGCATGGCGGGCGGGATCAATCCTCTTCCTGGAAGACTTCCTCGCGCTTGGCGCGAATGCTCGGAAGAAGCACGACGACGAGAACGATGACCGCGATGGCCAGCAGCGTCGCGCTGATCGGACGGGTGAGGAAGGTCGACGGGTCGCCGCGCGACAGGATCATCGCACGCCGCAGATTTTCCTCCAGAAGCGGCCCGAGCACGAAACCGAGCAGCAGAGGTGCCGGTTCACACCGCAGCTTGACCAGAACGTAACCGATGAACCCGAAGAAGGCGACGGCATAGAGGTCATAGACGTTGGAGTTGACGCTGTAGACCCCGATCGAGCAGAAGGCCATGATGATCGGGAAGAGCACGTAATAGGGGATGGTGAGAAGCTTCACCCACAGCCCGATCAGTGGCAGGTTGAGGACCACCAGCATCAGGTTGCCGATCCACATGGAGGCGATGATGCCCCAGAACAGTGCCGGCTGTTCGGACGCGACGTTCGGGCCGGGCACAATGCCCTGGATGATCATCGCGCCGATCATCAGCGCCATGACCGGATTGGCCGGAATGCCGAGCGTCAGGAGCGGAATGAACGAGGTCTGCGCGCCGGCATTGTTGGCCGATTCCGGACCGGCGACACCCGCGACAGAGCCCTTGCCGAACTCTTCCGGTGTCTTCGACACGCGCTTTTCCACCGTGTACGAAGCAAAAGAGGCAAGGATCGCACCGCCGCCGGGAAGAATGCCGAGTGCCGAACCGATGACCGTGCCGCGCAGGACGGGAGCGATCATCTGCTTGAAATCATCCTTCGTCGGCAACAGCCCCGTCACCTTGGAGATCAGCACCGTGCGGTTCTTTTCACCCTCGAGGTTGCGCAGGATTTCCGCAATCCCGAAGACGCCGACAGCCACGGCGACGAAGTTCAACCCATCCGAAAACTCGCGGATGCCGAGATTGAAGCGCGGCGTGCCGGAATAGATGTCGGTGCCGACCAGTCCGAGCAGCAGCCCCAGAACGACCATGGCGAGCGCCTTGACGATGGAGCCGGACGCGAGCGCGATGGAGGAAACGAGGCCGACCACCATCAGCGAGAAATATTCGGCAGCACCGAATTCCAGCGCAATCTTGGTGAGCGGCGGCGCAAAGATCGCCACGAGGAAGGTCGAGACCGTGCCGGCAAAGAAGGAACCGAGCGCGGCAATCGCAAGGGCGGCACCCGCCCTGCCCTTGCGGGCCATCTGATAGCCATCAATGGCGGTGACGGCCGACGAGCTTTCACCCGGCATGTTGATGAGGATCGCCGTGGTCGAGCCGCCATACTGGGCACCGTAATAGATGCCGGCCAGCATGATCAACGACGAGACCGGCTCCAGCTGGAAGGTGATCGGCAGAAGCATGGCGATGGTGGCCGTGGCGCCAATGCCGGGAAGCACACCGATCAGTGTGCCGAGGAGCACGCCGATCAGGCAGAAGAACAGGTTCTCGATCGAGGAGGCCGTCGAAAATCCGAGTGCGAGATTGCTGAAAAGATCCATGTCTTCCCTCCTAGAAACCGAGCCAGGGGCCAAAGGTGCGGAACGGCAGGCCGAGGCCATACGTGAACACCAGCAGCGAGAAGACGGTCAGCCCCGCCGACAGCACGACAGCCATCAGAGGCGTCATGCGGGTGGAAGCAAAGGACGCAACGAAGGCGGCCAGGAACAGGGCGGGGACGAAACCCAGCCCGCGCACGGTAAGGCCGAAGAAGATCGGTGCCGGCAGGATGAAGATCAGCCCGCGCCACGCAATCGTGCCGATCGCCTCGTGCTCCACCTTGAAGGCATGCACCACGATGGTGGCACCGAGCAGGATCAGCGCACCGGACAGGACAAGCGGAAAATAGCCCGGCCCCATGCGGAAGGCGGTCCCGAGTTCGAGATCCAGCGACTGAAGCGCAAAGAATAGCCCGAGGCCGACGAACAGTGCGCCGCAAAGCGCATTGGTTCTGTCAATGCGAATGGATTTCATGGGTTCCCCCGGAAGAAGAAAGACAGGACGCGGCCCCTCGCCGCGCAACGTCGCCCGTTTGGACGAAACGTTTCAGGCTCGACAGTCGCCCGGTGACACAGGCACCGGGCGACTGGAGGAATGCCTTCGATCGGCAGATGCCGGCGCCGATCAGTCGGCGTACTGGCCGGCAGCCTGGATCACCGGCTTCCAGCGGGCAATCTCGCCTTCCAGCTTGGTCTTCAGCGCAGCCGGTGTTGCCTCGGCCTCAGACGACGGCGCCGTGCCGAGTTCGGCAAAACGGGCAGCGACGTTCGGGTCCTTCAGCGCGACCTTGAGCGACTTCGACAGCCGTTCCGTCACGTCCGCCGGCGTACCCTTCGGTGCGTAGATGCCGTGCCAGATGCCAACTTCGAAACCCGGCAGACCGGCTTCGACCGCCGTCGGCACGTCCTTCATCACGTCGAGGCGCTTCGGCGAGGTGACCGCATAGGCCTTGATCGTGCCGCCCTGGATCTGTTTTGTCGTGTTGGTGGTCTGGTCGCACATGATATCGACCTGACCGCCGAGCAGATCGGTCATCGCCGGGCCAGTACCCTTATAAGGCACGGTGACGAGCGGGGTCTGGATGGCGCTCATGAACATCATGCCGCACAGGTGCGAGGCAGCACCGATACCGGCATTGGCTACCGTCACCTTATCCTTATTCGCCTTGGCATAGTCGATCAGGCCCTTCAGGTCCTTGGCGTCCATGTCCTTGCGGGCAACGATCGTCATCGGCACGTCGGTAACGAGGCCGACATATTCGAAGGCGTTCAGCGTGTCATAGGCGAGCTTGCGGTAAAGCGTGGCGCTGGTCGCCATGCCGATGTGATGCAAAAGCAGCGTGTAACCATCGGCTTCGGCATTCGCGACGCGTCCGGCGCCGAGCGTACCGCCGGCACCGCCGACGTTTTCGATGATGATCTGCTGGCCGAGATCCTTCGACATGGATTCGGCAACCAGACGGGCCACCGTATCGGTCGGGCCACCGGCCGAGAAGGGAACCACCATGGTGATCGAGCGCTCGGGATAACCGGCAGCGGCAGAGATCGTGGACGAGAGGGCGACAGCAGCAAAAGCGGTCGCGCAGGCAAGGGCCTTGAAGAATTTCATCGACATCCTCCTCAGATGAACCAAGCCAGTCGCCGCGGCTCCTCCCGGGCGACCTGGTAGCATCATCTGCATCTTCCGGAAGAGCCTGCGCAACGCAGGCGATCCGGCGAGAGTGGCCGTAACGAGAGTTTTGCGCCGCACCATGGGTGGAAATCGAAACATCGACATGCTGGCGCGGGTGGAATTCCACCCATTCCCATTTCTGGGAGTTAGTCCTCAAGCTCGCGTAAACTCTCCGGCGAGAGCAGCTTCTTGTCGAGACCGTATTTCTGCATCTTTTCGTAGAGCGTCTTGCGGCTGATTCCGAGCTGTTCGTAGACGGGTTTCAAGGAGCCGCCATGCGCGGCAATGGCACTCGCCAGGATGTTGCGCTCGAAGGCGGCGACACGATCGGCAAGCCGCCCGCTTTCCGGTTTGACGAGCGCACCGCCATCGCCGGGGCGCATGTCGAGGCCCAGCACCAACCGGTCGGCGGCATTGCGCAGCTCGCGCACATTGCCCGGCCAGTCTTTCTGCGCCACCGAGGCCACCACCTCCTGCGGCACGTCCATGTCCTCGCGGCCATAACGCGCACAGGCCTCGCGCACCAGCTGCAGGAAGAGAAGCGGAATATCGGGCCGGCGCTGGGCCAGCGACGGCACGCGCAACGTCGCGACATTCAGCCGGTAGAACAAATCGGCCCGAAACCGCCCCGCCGCCACCTCCGCTTCGAGATCCACCTTGCTGGTGGCGATGAAACGCACATCAAGCCCCACCGTCTCGTTGGAGCCGAGCCGCGTGATGACCCGCTCCTGCAGCACGCGCAGGAATTTTGCCTGCAGATCGACCGGCATCGAGCCGATCTCGTCGAGCAGGATGGTACCGCCGCGGCCATGTTCGAACTTGCCGTAACGCGGGCGAAGCGCGCCGGGAAAGGCACCGGCTTCGTGGCCGAAGAGTTCGCTTTCGATCAACGTTTCCGGAAGGGCGGCACAATTGATGGCGATGAAGGGCCGGTTCGCCCGCGGGCTCACATCGTGCAGCGCGCGCGCCACCACCTCCTTGCCGACACCGGTATCGCCGATCACCAGCGTATCGGCATCCGTCGCGCCTATGGCGCGGATCTGGTAGCGCAGGTCCACCATGCCCTGGGTGCGCCCCGGCAGCCGCGATTCCAGATCGTCGCGCTTGCCGGCAACGGCCCGCAAGCGCCGGTTTTCCAGCACCAGCCCGCGCCGGTCCATGGCTCTGCGGATCACGCCGGACAGATGTGGCGTGGTGAACGGTTTTTCAATGAAATCATAGGCGCCTTCGCGCATGGCTTTGACCGCCAGCTGCACATCGCCATGGCCGGTCACGAGGATCACCGGGATTTCCGCATCGAGCTCGCGGATGTGCTGCATCAACGTCATGCCGTCGATGCCGGGCATACGGATATCACTCACAACAACACCGTCGAAAGCATAACCGATGAGTTCCAGCACCTGGTCGGCACTCGCCAGCGTCTGCACGGAAAGGCCGGACAGTTCCAGAGCCTGCGCGGTGGAGCGGCGAAGCTCCTCCTCGTCATCCACCAACAGAACCCGCTGCATGCCTACTCCGCCGCCTGTCCGATCGCTCCGGATGCCGCCTGCAGTTCGATCGCAAAGACGGCACCGCCGTCCGGATGATCGCTGACGCTGAGGCTGCCGCCGAAATCCTTGACGATATTATAGGAGATCGAGAGGCCGAGCCCCAGCCCCTTGCCCACACCTTTCGTGGTGAAAAACGGATCGAAGATCCGCTCACGGATGGAGGGCGGCACGCCGGGACCATGATCGCGGATCAGGATCGACACCTTATCCGCCTCCTGGCGGACGCTGAGCGTGATCTCGCGGTTCCCCAGTCCCTCGACCGCATCCGCGGCATTGGTGATGATGTTGACCAGCACCTGCTGCAGGCGCACGAGACCCGCCTCGACCACCGGCGACGGCGCCTCCATCTCGACCGTCACGGTGGCATCGGCAGCCTTGAGCCGCGCCGCGACGATTTCCATCGTATCGCGGATCACCTCGTCCAGCACCACCGGCCCGAGCTTCTCGTTCGGTTTGCGGGCAAAGTTGCGCAAGTGCCGGGAAATCGAGGCCATGCGGTCGATCAGCGCGGAAATGCGGCGGATATTGTCATTGGCCTCCTCCAGCCGCCCGCGCTCGATCAGCACGGCGGCACTGTCGGTATAGGTTTTCGCGGCGGCAAGCGGCTGGTTGAACTCGTGTGAGAGCGCCGCCGACATCTGGCCGAGACCGGCCAACTTGCCGGCCTGGATGAGGTCCGCCTGGGTCTGCCGCAACTGCTGTTCGGTGAGGCGCCGTTCTGCGACTTCCTCCTCGATGCGCTGGTTGACGCGGGCAAGATCGGCGGTGCGCTCCTCGACACGCCGCTCCAGCTCCACCTGCGCGGAGGCCTGCATCTGCAGCCGCTCGGCAAGCCGCGCCCGCCGCTGCATCAGGATCGCCACCCCGAGCCCTGCCAGGCAGAGTAGAAGAAGCCCCGCCACCGTGACCGTCTGTGCCTGCGCGCGGGCAGAGGCCGTATCGATCAGCACGTTGACCGTCCAGCCGGCCTCCGGCATCAGCTGCGAACTGACAAGATACTCCCGCACGCCGTCCCCTTCCGAGACCGCCATCAGGCGATGGCCGGCCTCGTTGCGTTCGGTGATCGACAGTTCCTGCAGCTTTGCGTCGGAATATCGGCGCGAGGCTTCGGTGCGGGCCAGCCGCTCGGGCGTCAGCGGCAGGATGGCGCGGTAGAGCCATTGGGCCGTGCCGGTCATGAAGATAATGCCTTCTGGATCGGACACGAAGATGCGGGAATCCCCGCCCACCCAGGACGCCTCGATGAGATCGATATCCACCTTGAAGACGATGACGCCGAGGATCTTGCCGCCGATCTCGATGGGCGAAGAAAAATAGTATCCGCGTTTCGCCGAGGTCGTGCCCAGCGCATAGAAGCGCGACTGGGCGCCCGCCGCCGCCTCCTGAAAATAAGGCCGGTAACTGAAATTCTGGCCGATGAAGCTGGTCGGCAGGTCGTAATTGCTGGCGGCGATGGTCTCGCCGTCCATCGTCATCATGTAGATATCGGAGGACTTCAGCAGAGCATTGATGCCGCTGAGGTAAAGATTGGTGTCGTGGCGCAGGATCGGATCGTTGGGAGACTGGATCAGCGCCTCGATGGCCGGCTGGTCGGCAATCAGCGCCGGCAGCGGCTCGAAACGCCTCAGATGCCCCTCAAGGGCGGAAACAGCAAGACGCAGCGTCGTTCCACCCTGATTGGCCGCCTCATCGAGGTAACGACGCAAAATCACGTCTCCGCCGTGCAGCGCGAAGAGTACCCCCAGCAACAGGAAGCCGGACAGCGCCAGCAGAAACCGTTTCCTCAAACACAGGTCCTCCCACCTAAAAGCCAGTTCAACCCATCTTTCGGCCAGTGGCAAGCCTGCCCCGCTTGAGCGCTCGCCGGTAACCATTCATTCACCATGGGATCGGCTGATCGGGCCGCGTTTAGAAGCTGAAAGGATGCAACCTCTATGGATGAGGGGACACCCTGTCCATGATGGAACAAGCGCATGTGTGGTTTCGCCGGCTTTTTCAGCACAGACATCCGCCCCGAGCAGGCGCGCGACCTGCTTTACCGGATGGGCGGGGCGATCCGCCATCGCGGGCCGGACGAACGGGGCATCTGGCTGGATGGCGAAGTGGGGTTGTCGCATGTCAGGCTGTCGATCGTCGGCCTGGACGATGGACAGCAGCCGATGACACGGCCGGACAGCGGCCTGTCGATCGTTTTTAACGGCGAGATCTTCAACTATGTGGAACTGCGCGACGAGCTGAAGGCGAAGGGCGAACGGTTCGTCACCGGCAGCGATACGGAGGTGATCCTCGCGCTGTACGAGGCCTATGGCGACGACTGCCTTGCCCACATGAACGGCGATTTCGCCTTCGCGCTGTGGGATGGCCGGAAACGGCGCATGCTGATGGCCAGGGACCGCATGGGCGTGCGTCCGTTGTTTTATACGCGAACACCGGGCGGCGGGCTCGCCTTCGCCTCCGAGGTGAAGGCGCTTCTCGAACTGCCGGGCATGGTGGCGGAACTCGACCCCTTCGCACTCGACCAGATCTTCAGCCTCTGGGCACCGCTTGCACCGCGCACGATTTTCAAGGGCATTTGTGAGCTGGAACCAGGCCAGCGGATGGTCTTCGAGAACGGCCAGTTGGATATCCGCCCCTACTGGACGCTGGATTTTCCCGACGCGGGTGAGGAACCGCCGCGCCGTGAGGACGAGGCGCGCGAGGAGGTGCTGGCGTTGCTCACCGATGCGGTGCGGCTGCGCATGCGCGCCGATGTGCCGGTCGGCGCCTATCTGTCGGGCGGGCTCGATTCCTCGCTCGTCTGCGCCCTGGCAGCCCCCATGGCGGCGGGCGGGCTCAACAGCTTTTCCGTCACCTTCGACAGTGCCGAACACGACGAAAGCGCCTTCCAGCGCGCGGTGGCGGAAGCGCTCGCCACACATCACCACGCTGCCGCCTGCGGGCCGGATGATATTGCCCGCGTCTTCCCCGCGGTGGTGCGCTCTGCCGAACGGCCCATGCTGCGCACCGCCCCGGCACCGCTCTATTCCTTGGCGGGACTGGTGCGCGAGAATGGGATGAAGGTGGTGCTGACCGGCGAAGGCGCCGACGAGGTGTTCGGCGGCTACGATATCTTCAAGGAAGCCAAGCTTCGGCGCTTTTGTGCAAGGCAGCCGCAATCGCACCGCCGACCGCTGTTGTTTCGCAGGCTCTACCCCTATCTGCCCGGCCTTCAGACCCAGACGCCGGATTATCTCGCCGCCTTCTTCGGCATCCGGCAGGACCGGCTGGACGATCCGCTCTATTCACACCGCCCGCGCCTGCGCAGCACGGCGGGCACGAAACTCTTCTATTCGGATGCGCTGGCCACGGAGTTGAAGGGTTATGATGCGGCAGAAGACCTCGTCTCGCGCCTGCCCGACCGGTTTCGCCGCTGGCATCCACTGCACCAGGCGCAATATCTGGAAAGTCGTTTCCTGCTGCCCGGCTATATTCTCTCCAGCCAGGGCGACCGTATGGCCATGGCACATGGGGTGGAAGGCCGTTTTCCCTATCTCGATCACCGGCTGGTCGAGCTTGCCTGCCGCCTGCCGCCCGCCCTCAAGGTGAAGGGACTGACGGAAAAACACATTTTGCGCGAGGTGGCGCGCGATCTCCTGCCACCGGTCGTCGGCAACCGGCCCAAGCAACCCTATCGGGCGCCGGACAGCGCCTCCTTCATGGCGAGCGATGGAGTGCGGCTTGTCGACACGCACATGTCCGGGGAGGCGATCGCCGCGGCCGGCCTCTTCGAACCGCGCGCCGTGGAGAAACTCGTCCGCAAGGCGCGGACGCAACCGCTCGCGGGCTTTCGAGACAATGCCGCCTTTGTCGGCATTCTCTCGACGCAGATCTGGCTCGATACCTTCACAGCCCGCCGGGAGCGTCGGGCACAGTCGGCCTAAAATGCCGTCCGTCGGGATCAAATGACGACCGCACGTGGTTGTGTCTTCGTGAACAAAAACGAAGGAGAACGTCTGATGGCCAATGCCAGCTCGAAACACATCGGCGCAGGCGCCCAGGGCAAACAGAGCGGAACGGGCGCGATGACGGACATCGACAAGGAGAAGCTTCCCGACAACATGGTGCTCTCCAACCGGGACAAGGCGCAGCATTCCCGCGAGCGGGGTCTCGACAGCAAGATGGTCCAGAACGACCAGTACCAGGATCACGAAGCCAACCACCTCGATCAGTAAGGCCTCATATATCAGGCCTTACCGGCCTCTGGCGGTTGCAAATGTCGTCGATAGGCGTAGTCTCTCATTATCGTCGGCTGATGGATCGGGGCGCCGACGGCTGGAAGACGCAAGAGCTTTCGCCCTCCTGGTCAGGAGGTGAACGTGAAGCCTGATACGACCGACATCATACTGGAACCGCGGGACCTTGATGTCCTGCAAGCCTGTTTCGATGCAGTCCGCCGCGAACGCGGCCTTATCAAAGACGACGTCGCTGCGACAATCGCGGCGCAGATGATCGAGCTCTACCAGACCGGCATCCGCGACCCGCGGGAGCTCAGCCAGCGGGTTATGCTGTAAGCCCGTCGTGGTAGAACGGCAGATCAGAGGATCAGACCGCCGGCCCAGTCGGCGGTCTTTATCGTCTGGGCTCAGCGCCTCGCCTGCAGGTCGCGCTCGTCGCGCATCAGATAAAGACGCGTGACGGTGTCAATATGCGCTTCGAGCCAATCCGCCATGGCGATTTCCTCTGTGATGATCTGCTCGAAAACCTGTCTCGCCTCCTGATCGCCCAGTTCATCGGCAGCAGCGATCAGGACCCTGTAGGTGGCAATTTCCGTGTGCTCGAACGTGTAGGCGGTCATGCTGGCCTTCACCACTTCCGCCGCAGAAAAGAGCGTGCCGACGCCTTGCGCGGCCGCTGTCAGCCGGCTGGTGATGTCCTTCAGCATCGAACTACCTTGGGGAGTCCGGTCCAGGAGTGCCTTCAGCGCCTGCTCCTGCGCCTCCGTTTCCGCCAGATGACGCTGCAGACGCGCCTTGAGATCCGGATAGCTCTCGATGCGGCCGATCTGGCTGCGCAACAGGCTGATCGCCTGTAGCTCCATCGCATGCGCATCGCGCAGCCAATCGAGAAAATGATCAGCGGAGTGGGTCATGTCGTGAGCCTCCTTGTGACCGTTGGTCCCCGGCACTGTTGATCGAACGTCTCGGTGGCATGCGGGTTCCCCTTTCGAGAGAGAAGGCATGAACAGGGGAACGTTTGCTGTTCGGGGATGTTGGTAAATCAAGAACAGGGAGATACGTATGACCTCACCCAGAGAACCCAGCGAACAGCCCCCAATGCCGGCACCCGTCTGGACACCCGAACCTCCGATCAAGGAGCCGGAACCCGACAGGCTTCCGGATGAGACACCCGTGCCGAACCCGGACGAGACACGCGAACCGCCGATGCAGGCGGCCGCAAAGCGAACCGGCGGTCGGCACGACCTCGGTTAGCCGCCGGAACCCATTGGCAAGTTTGAACGTTCTGGACTTCATCAGTCTCGATGAGGGTGGAACACGTGGATATGCAGGCTTCTGAAACAATCGCCGCAGCAAGAATTGACCGATCACCGATCATAAGCCCCGGCCGCAACAGCTGGCGTATGGCACGCGCCGACAAGGCAGCTTTCCTCATCGACGGCGCAGACTATTATCGCCGGCTGGACCAGGTGCTCGCAACAGCCCGCCGTTCGATCCTGATTGTTGGCTGGGATTTCAATCCGGACCTGCGTCTCAGGCCGGAAGAACCCGGCGCCCCGACGCTTGGTGAGATCCTCCGTCGGCGGGTGGAAACGGAGAGCGAGCTCTTCGTGCATATCCTCGTCTGGGGCATGGGGCCCATCTATTCCGGCAAAAGTCTGAGGCTCTTTAAGAAAAGCGGCTGGTGCGATCACCCGCGCATCCGGCTGGAATTCGATTTCCGCCATCCGGTGCGCGCCAGCCACCACCAGAAAATGGTCTGCGTCGACGATGCGATCGCCTTTCTCGGCGGTATCGACCTGACCGCGCGCCGGTGGGACGACCGCGAACATGCGCTGCAGAACGATCTCCGCTGCTCGCCGGACGGCACCTGTTATGGCCCCGTTCACGACATCCAGTCGATCGTGGCAGGTGATGCCGCACGCCTGGTGGGCGACGCCTGCCGCAAACGCTGGAAAGCGGCAACGAAGGAGGTGCTGGGTGCAGTTACCAGCGATGGCGAGGGCGCAGAATGGCCGGCGGATCTGCAGCCACACCTTGTGGACTGCCCCTGCGCGCTGGCGCTGACCGAACCTTTGCGCTGGAACGGACGGCGCGGACGCCGAGAGGCCGTCCAGCTGACGCATGACGCCCTGCGTGCCGCAGAAAAGCACATCTACATCGAGTCCCAATATCTCGCCTCCTTCAGCATCGCCCGAACGATCCTTGAGCGGCTGCAGGAGAGAAACGGCCCGGAAATCGTCATTCTGGTGACGCAGGAATCGCACGGTTTCCTGGAAAAGGTGATGATGGGCAACAACCGCAACCGGTTGATCCGCCGGCTGAAACGCCAGGACCGGCATGGCCGCCTTCGGGTCTATTTTGCCGTCAACGGGGATAACGCCGGCACCGAGCGCGAAATCGTCGTACACGCCAAGCTGATCATCATCGACGACCGTTTCGTCCGGGTCGGTTCTTCCAATCTCAACAATCGGTCCGAAGGTCTCGACACCGAATCCGACCTTGCTTTCGAACCGGTGACGGGTGGTGGCCGCAAGGCCCTGCTCGACCTGCGCAACGATCTGCTGGCCGAGCATCTGGCAACGACACCGCAGGAGATAGCTGCCGCCATGACAGAAACCGGCTCGCTGATCCGCACGATCGACCGCTTCAACACGCGGCCTCGCGGTTTGCGTGCCTTTTCGATCGATCTGCACAAGGGAGAGACGGGCTCCATTCCCGGCACCTCGCTTGCCGATCCGCGTCGGCCGTTCTGGCCCTATTGGCAGCTGAAGATCGGCCTGCGCTGGGCGATGTCACGCCTGACGCGAAGCCTCCTGTAACGGCATCGGCGGCTGCCGGCGGAAATAGGCCTCGCTGATCAGAAGCAGCGGCACACCGATCATCAGCGGAATGAAATAATAAAGCACACGGAAGGCCACCAGCGCGCCGATGGAGGCGCTGGCTGGCAGGAGCACCAACATGGTCGCTTCCAGCACGCCGAGCCCGCCAGGAACATGGCTCAGCATGGCGGCGATCGTCGCCGTCACATAGGCGGAGGCCACCTGCATGTAACCGACATCGGTGAAGGTGGTGAGCAACTGGTCCAGTGCGCCGGCGACGCAACCGAAATTGACGGTGCCGACGGAAATCTGCGCGAGACACATCGGCGTCGTCGGCATCTCCATCCGAAACGAACGGATCTTCAGCGGCGGACGCCCCCAGATCGAGCAGATCACATAGGCGACCGGATAGGCCAGAAAGGCAAGACCAAGCCAGAACCGGGCTTCCGGCCCGAGCTGCAACATCGCCTCTCCCGTCGGCGGCATCAGAAGCAGCGTGATGCCGGCCAGCGTGCTGAGACCGAGCAGCACGGTCGCGCCACAGAACAGGATGACCTTTGCCACCTCGTCCGGCGTCAACCCCCAGCGCGTATAGAACCGGTAGCGCACGGCGCCGCTGGAAAGAGCAGCGCCCCCGACATTGTGACCGATGGAAAGCGCCGTGAAGGAGGCGAGCGCCGCGCGCGGATAGGCCTGTGGCTTGCCGACATACCGCAGCGCCAGAAAATCGAAGCCGGAAAGGCAGGCATAAGAAGCCACGACAAACAGCGAGGCGGTGAACAGGCGCAGGCCCGGGATCATTGCCAGCGAGGTCTGTACTTCTTCCAGGCTGTATCGGCTGAGACTGCGATAGACGAGTATGATCGCAACACAGATGATGATGGCAATGCCGACCCTGATGATAAGCCGCGTCACGAGCGCTCCCGATGGTGATGAGCCGGTTGACCGGCTGCTGGTCATGTTCTGGTCATCGAGGGAACGAATGCCGAGGATAAGGGGTTCCCACGCTCATGACCGAACATAACCCTCCTACGCTCTCGCCCGACGGACGGACCATCCGCATCCTCAGCTACAATGTTCACAGTTGTGTGGGCACCGACCGCAAGCTCGATGTCGGCCGTGTTGCCGACATGATCGCGACGCTCGAGCCGGACATCATCGGCCTGCAGGAGCTGGATGTCGGCCGGCGCCGCAGCGGCGGCGTCGACCAGGCCGAGGAAATCGCCCGCCGGCTGAAGATGGATTTCCATTTCCATCCGGCCCTGACCCTTGAGGAAGAGCGTTACGGTGACGCCCTGCTGACGGCGTTTCCGATGCGTATCGTCAAGGCTGGTGCCCTGCCATCGATTGGCGAACCCCGCGGCGCCCTGTGGACGACGGTGGAGGTCGCCGGCAAGGCGGTTCAGGTATTCAACACCCATCTTGGACTGTTGCGCCGCGACCGGCTGAGGCAGACAAAAGCCTTGACTGGCCCCGAATGGCTGAGACACCCTCAGACCGACGGCAAACCGCTGATCCTGATCGGCGACTTCAATTCTATTCCCTCGTCGGCGCCCTACCGGCTGATTTGCGAACGGTTTGCCGATGCGCGGCAGCAGACGGGCCGCCTGCCGGCGCCGACCTTTCCGGCGCGCTGGCCGCTGCTGAGGCTCGACCATGTCTTCGTCAGCGGCGGGCCGAGGATCATCAAGGCCGAGGCAATCTCGACGGCCGCCGCCCGGCGCGCCTCCGATCATCTTCCCTTGCTGGTGACCGCAGAACTCTGAGCCGGCGCGCAAACGTCGCGCCGGCGCTCTTCGCTGAAAAGCCAGGTGGAACGACGGTCAGTTGCCGCTGCCCTTGTTGTGTTCGCTTTCCTGATTCACCCCGCGCACGATCGAGGGATCTTCAGTCAAAGAGACGTCCGCCACGCGGGGATTGATACTCGCCTCGCCCTGACGGAACGCCTCGCGCGCCGCGGGATCGCGATCGAGATCGGCGCGCGCATCAAAGTCCGGCGGCGCATTGCTGGTATCGATCCGCTTCTCGATGATGTTGCGCTGCTGCTGATGGGTCTTGTTGCCTTGCATCATATTCTCCTCTGTCAAGGGTGCGAGCGACCACGCTGATCGGGGTCGATGCCGCCCTGTGGCGTCGTATCGTTCATCACATCGCCTTCGAGACTGTTTTCGCCTTCGACAAGATCGTTTCCTTCGCGACCGTTCAGGCCCGGCGACTGCCCGATGCCCGGATCATGATCGAGGTCGCTATCGCTGGGTCGGCTTGGCTTGAGGTGTTTGTTGCCCGACATGGAAATCTCCCTTGTCGTTAATGCTTTGCGACGAACTTGTTGAAACGGCTGGTCTTCCCGTCCTTCGTCTCGTCCTGATAAAGGAAGGACAGATCGTTCTCGTCGAAGATGGAGAAAAAGTCCTCCCATTCGATCGCCTCCAGATTGTCCTCCGGCTTGCCGAAATCGACGCGAAGGATACCGCCCTCCTTGGCGCCCTTCACCCGTGCCGGGTGGCCGCCGCGCTCTTCGATCCAGCGCTTGATGGTCTTGTGGTCTGTCGTTTCAACGGCTTCGCTCATGGCCATCCTCCTTTCTGTCTGAAGGTCGAACCGCGCCACCACAACGAAGGTTCCGCATTTATGACACTGCGTTTGGAACGATTGCCGGCCGCCCCTGTTCAGCAGAGGTTGTCAGCCTGTGCCATAGCAGCGACAGCGTCCAAGAACCTCCCCGCCTTGGCGCCTCCTTTGACAAGGAGGCGCCCTTTCTTTCTGCTGTGACAAATGGCCTGCTACTCTATATTCGGCTGCGGCAATCGCCCTCATTGTGCCTTGCACGGTCGACCGCCAATTTGTCTTTCATCAAGGTTTCGGCTGCGGCCGGAATGGCAAGAGAAAGCGAGTGCGCCATGTTCGAGAGTTTCGACGCCACGATACTGGCCCGGATCCAATTCGCCTTCACGGTCTCCTTCCACATCATCTTTCCGGCCTTCTCCATCGGTCTCGCCAGTTATCTGGCGGTGCTGGAGGGCCTGCATCTGTGGACGAAGAAACCGGTCTACATCGAGCTTTTCGATTTCTGGAAAACCATCTTTGCGCTCGCCTTCGGCATGGGGGTCGTCTCGGGCATCGTGATGTCCTACCAGTTCGGCACCAACTGGAGCGTCTTTTCCGACAAGGCCGGCCCAGTCATCGGACCGCTGATGGGTTACGAAGTGCTCTCCGCCTTCTTCCTGGAAGCGGGTTTCCTAGGGGTGATGTTGTTCGGCCGCAAGCGCGTCGGGCCGGGTCTGCATTTCTTTGCGACCCTGATGGTGGCCTTCGGCACGCTGATGTCGGCAACCTGGATCCTCTCGGTGAATTCCTGGATGCACACGCCGGCGGGTTTTGCCATGAACGATGTCGGTCAGTTCGTGCCGACCGACTGGTGGGCGGTGATCTTCAATCCCTCCTTCCCCTATCGTTTCACGCATATGGTGTTGGCGGCCTATCTGACGACCGCGCTCGTGGTCGGCTCTGTCGGCGCCTATCACCTCCTGCGGCGCACCGCGCCCTTGCGGGCCGGCACCATGTTCTCCATGGCCACGGGCATGATCGCCGTCGTGGCGCCGCTGCAGATCGCAGCCGGTGACGCGCATGGCCTCAACACGCTCGAACACCAGCCGGTAAAGGTCATGGCGATGGAAGGCCATTTCGACAGCCATCCGGACGGCGCGCCGTTGATCCTCTTCGGCATCCCGAACCAGGCGGAGAAGCGGGTCGATTACGCGATTGAAGTTCCGAAACTGTCGAGCCTCATCCTCAAACATGACCTGAACGCCCCGCTGAACGGCCTCGATACGGTGCCGGACGAATTGGAGCCGCCGGTCGAGATCGTCTTCTTCTCCTTCCGCGTCATGGTGGCACTCGGTTTTGCCATGCTGGGCCTCGGACTCTGGAGCCTCTACTGTCGGTTCAAGGGCACGCTTTACAGCAGCGACTGGCTGCATCGTTTTGCCGTGGTGATGGGGCCTGCCGGTTTTGTCGCCGTGCTTGCCGGCTGGATCACCACCGAGGTCGGCCGTCAGCCTTACACCGTTTACGGGCACCTGATGACGGCGCAATCCATCTCGCCGATTTCGGCGCCTGCCGTCGCCTCCTCGCTGATTGCCTTCATCATCGTCTATTTCCTCGTCTTCGGCGCCGGCACCTTCTATATCCTGCGCCTGATGGGTCGGCTGCCGCGCGATCCGCACGGCCATCTGGGCCAGGGTCCCATCCGCACCGCCGGCATCACGCCGGCACCCGGCCTGCCCGACAGTCCGGGCGGCGCCCACCATCACAGCGGCCACGGAGGTGCCCATCATGGCGCTTGATCTTCCCTTCATCTGGGCGGCCCTCATCGCCTTTGCGGTTCTGGCCTATGTTGTGCTCGACGGTTTCGATCTCGGCATCGGCATTCTCTTTCCCTTCTTTCGGGAAAAGCGCGACCGGGACGTGATGATGAATTCGGTGGCACCGGTCTGGGACGGCAATGAAACCTGGCTGGTGCTCGGCGGCGGCGGGTTGCTCGCCGTCTTTCCGCTGGCCTATGCGACGATCCTGCCCGCCCTGTACGCGCCGATCATTGCGATGCTTCTGGCCCTGATCTTCCGCGGCGTGGCCTTCGAATATCGCTGGCGCACGAAAAAGGCAGAGCGCCTGTGGGACTGGGCTTTTGCCGGCGGATCGAGCGTCGCGGCCCTGATGCAGGGTATTGCGCTCGGCGCGCTGGTGCAGGGCATCGACGTTCAGAACCGCGCCTATGCCGGCGGCTGGTGGGACTGGCTGACGCCGTTTTCGCTGCTGACAGGCCTTGCCCTGCTGGTCGGTTACGCGCTGCTCGGCGCGACCTGGCTGGTCATGCGCACGACGGGCGAGTTGGCCGAGCGGGCAAGGCATTACGCGCTGCTGGCAGCCATCGCGACGATTGCCGCCATGGGTGCCGTCAGCCTCTGGACGCCCTTCCTGAAGCCGGACTATCTCGACCGCTGGTTCCGTTACCCGACCGCGCTTTATACGGTGCTCGTGCCGCTGATGGTGATCGGCTGTTTCCTCGTCATCGTCAACGGGCTGCAGAACAAACACGACACGCGTCCCTTCCTCGCAGCGCTCGGCCTGTTCGTCATCGCCTATATCGGTATCGGGATCAGCTTCTATCCCTATATCGTGCCGACGTCGGTGACGATCTGGGAGGCGGCGGGGCCGGATGAGAGCCTGCTCTTCCTGCTGATCGGTGCCGCCGTGCTGATTCCTGCGATCCTCGCCTATACCGCCTATGCCTATTGGGTGTTCCGCGGCAAGATCGATCCGGAGGAAGGGTATCACTGATGCTCCCGCCCAAGGCTAGACAGATCGGCTGGTTCATCCTGCTCTGGTGCGCGGGCGTTGGCGCCGTCGGCATTATCGGCCTCATCATCAAGATCTGGCTCGGTGCCTGACGGCCAAGACCTGATGCTCAGCGCCGCGTCAGCGCCACGAGATAACGGGCGCTGACCTTTGACGGGTTGAAGAACACACAGGCCTGCGGCGCGCCGAGCTCCAGACAGTCGCCAGCGGAAAGTTCGTGAATGACCTCGCCTTCCGTGAAATCGAGGCGTCCTTCGAGCAGCAGGATCTGCTGGCGCTGAAAGGCAAAGGCCGAGGCCGGATAGGGAACACGCACGCCGGCGGGAAGCGTCACCTCGATCAGTTCCAGTCCGCCACCATTCGCCGGCGAGACGGCGCGGCGCGTATAGCCGGTTTCCGGATCGGTCCAGACCGGCTGGTCGGCTGCTCTTGCCAGCCGCTCCTCCGCCCGTTCCGCCAGCGCCAGAAGCACGGAGAGCGGCAGGCCGAAGGCGCCCGACAGGCGGCCAAGCACGGTTGCCGTCGGGCTCGCTTCGCAGCGTTCCACCTTGCTGATCATCGCCTTCGACACGCCGGAGCGCTCGGCAAGTTCCGAGAGAGACCAGCCGCGGTTTTCCCGCTCCAGCCGGATCCGTCCGGCAATCGCATCAGCAATGACATCCATTCTTGCAATTCCTCAAAATCGTCTCCTATAGTAGACGAAATACAGCTTATAAGAAACAGCATCGGCCTGTATCATTTAACCGGGAGAACCGGAGGGGAACAATGCGCCAGATTCACTTCAACGCCTTTGACATGAACTGTGTAGGCCACATCCAGCACGGGCTCTGGGCCCACCCGCGTGACCAGTCGCATCGCTTCAATGAGATTGCCTACTGGATGGACTACGCCAAACGGCTGGAGGCGGGCCTGTTCGACGGGATTTTCCTGGCCGACGTGGTGGGCGTGAACGACGTTCTGGGAGGCTCCCCCGATGCGGCAATCCGCGGTGCGGTGCAAGTTCCGGTCAACGATCCGATGATGCTGGTGCCGGCGATGGCGGCGGTGACGACCCATCTCGGTTTCGGCGTCACCGCCAACCTGACCTACGAGCCGCCCTTCCTGTTTGCCCGGCGCCTGTCGACGCTCGATCACTTGACCGGCGGCCGCATCGGCTGGAACATTGTCACCGGTTATCTCGATAGCGCCGCGAAAGCCATCGGCCTCGATGCGCAGGCCGCCCATGATGATCGTTACGATCTGGCCGACGAATACATGGAGGTCGTCTACCGCCTCTGGGAGGAAAGCTGGGCGGACGGTTCGGTCCTGCTCGATCGGGCAAACCATCTCTATGCCGATCCGGCCCGCGTGCGGAAGATCAGCCACGCCGGCAAGCAGTACCGCCTCGACGCCATGCACCTGTCCTCCCCCTCGCCGCAGCGCACGCCGGTGCTCTATCAGGCCGGCTCCTCCACCCGCGGACGGCAGTTTGCCGCCACCCATGCCGAATGTGTCTTCGTCAATGGCCAGAAAATCGAGGGCGTGAAAGCAATCGTGGATGACATCCGCGCCAAAGCGGTGAACTATGGCCGCCAGGCGGACGACATCAAAATCTTCATGGGGGCAACGATCGTCACGGGGAAAACGGAAGCGGAAGCCCGCGAGAAATTCGAGGATTATCGCCGTTACGTCAGTTCCGAGGCGGCCCTGGTGCATGCTGCCGCCTCCCTCGGCATCGATTTTTCCAAGTACGATCTCGATGAGCCAATCGAAACCGGCAAGAGCAATGCCATCGTCTCGAATGTCGAGGCGGTGACCCGCAGCGCCGGCCCCCAATGGACGAAGCGCAAGCTTTTGGAGCAGATGGTGCTCGGCAGCCGGCAGGCCCCGATGATCGGCTCGGCAGAACAGATCGCCGATCAGCTCGCCAACTGGAGCCGCGAGGCTGGTATCGACGGCTTCAACCTGTCGCGCACCGTGGTGCCGGAGTGCTTCGACGACATCATTTCGCTGGTCGTGCCGATCCTGCAGGAGCGCGGGCTCTACAAAACGCAATATGCAGACGGCCCGCTGCGCCAGAAACTGTTCGGCGCGCCGCGCCTGCCCGACCGCCACATCGCCGCCGGTTTCCGGCAGAAGGCGGGTTGAGTGGCGGACAACCAGGTCACGGGGAGCGGACGGTGGCAGATGCTGGGCTGGCTGTGCCTCGCCGTCGTTCTGTCGCTCTCTTCGTGGTTTTCCGCCACCGCCGTCGCACCGGAGATGATCCGCGATCTGTCGCTTGGGGCCGGTGCCGGAGCCTGGCTGACGAATGCGGTGCAACTGGGTTTCGTCACCGGCGCGCTGCTCTCCAGCCTCGTCAACCTGCCGGACATCGTGCGGATGAACCGGCTGGCCGCCGCATCGGCAGCCCTTGCCGGGCTGGCGAATGCGGTCCTTTTTTTGGAACCGGGGCTTGCAGGCGCCGTCGCCTGCCGCTTTGTCACCGGCTTTGCGCTGGCCGGCGTCTATCCACCGGCGATGAAACTCGCCGCCACCTGGTTTCAGAAGGGACGCGGGCTGGCGCTCGGTTTCGTCATCAGCGGACTGACGGCGGGCTCGTCCCTGCCGCATCTGTTCCGGGCCCTGACCGCCACGCTTGACTGGCGGGCGGTGGTGGCGCTTGCCTCGCTATCCGCGCTCGTGGGTGCCGGCTTGTTTCTCATCGTCGTGCGCGAAGGCCCTTATCCCTTCTCGCGCGCGATGTTCGATCCGCGCCAGATCGGCCAGGTCTTCCGCAACCGCAGCCTGATGCTGGTGAATGCCGGTTATCTCGGCCACATGTGGGAGCTTTATGCGCTCTGGGCCTGGCTGCTCGCCTATCTCTCCGCAACGCCCACCGTCTTCACGGGCAATATCGCGGGCACCGGATCGCTCGCCACCTTCGCAGCACTCACCGCCGGCGTCATCGGCTGTATCGCGGGCGGTGTCCTCTCCGACCGCTTCGGCCGGGCCGTGACAACAGCTGGCATGATGCTCGCGTCAGGCACCTGCGCGCTTTTGGTTGGTTTCGTTTTCGACGGACCGGTGATCCTGCTGATGCTGGTCGTCATCGTCTGGGGCATGACGGTGATCGGTGATTCCGCCCAGTTTTCCGCCGCCGCCACGGAGCTGTCCGACCAGCACCTGGTCGGCACCGCGCTCTCCCTGCAGATGGGGCTCGGCTTTGCGCTGACAACGATCAGCATCTGGCTGATGCCGCAGCTCGCAGAGCTGCTGGGCAGCTGGCGCTGGTGTTTTGTCTTCCTCGCGCCCGGCCCCTTCCTCGGGGCCTGGGCGATGCTTCATCTGCGCCGCAGCCGCCGGCTGTCTTGAGACCGTTCAGGCGTCGCCTTAAACACCCCGCGTCGGAATGCGCTTTTCGAGAAGCCGGAAGGCGTAGACCAGCATGCCGGTGAGGCAGAGATAGATCAGCGCCAGCAGCAGCAGCGGCTCATAGGTGAGGAACGTCTCCTGCCGCACCCGGGAGATGATGGCATAGACATCGACCACCGTGACGGTCGCCACCAGCGGCGTCGATTTCAGCTGCAGCACGGTCTCGCCCGTCAGCGTCGGCAATGCCCGATGGATGGCGCGTGGCAGCCAGATGCGGCGAAACAGCGTGAAGCGGCTCATGCCAAAGGCGCGGCCGGCCTCCAGCTCACCTTTCGGCACACCGGCGAAGGCGCCGCGCATGACTTCGCCTTCATAGGCGGCAAACGAGATCATCAGCGCGGTGAAACCATAAGGCCAGGCCTGGCGCAGATAGGGCCACAGGAAGGACGAGCGGATTTCCGGAAACTGGGCAAACAGCGATCCCAGCCCGTAATAGAGCAGCCAGAGCTGCAGAAGCAGCGGCGTGCCGCGGATCAGCGTACAGAAACCGCGCGCCAGAAGCGCCAGCGGCTTCGGCCCCGTCACCTGCACAAGGCCGAGCGGCACGGCAAACAGGAAACCGACGATCGCCGTCGAAAACAGCATCAGCAGCGTCTGCCCGACGCCATAGACCAGCCGTCCCTGATAGCGTGGCAACCAGTCCCAGCGCATGAACCAGGCGACGCAGAAAATCAGACCGGCAAAGATCAGCATCAGAACGATGCGATGCGGCTCGAACAGGCTGCGCGCCTTGGGCGCCACATAGGCCGCGGGTGCCTGCACCTCGCTCATGTGGCACCTCCCGGTCGGACCATGCCGCGCAGCGCCCGTTTTTCGATCAGTCCGATGACGAGGTTGGAGATCAGCGTCACGGCGAGATAAAGCGCACCGGCGGCCAGGAAGAAGGTCATGTAGGCTTTGGTCGTGCCGGCCGCCTGGCGGGTCACGAGCGTCAGTTCGGCAAAACCGACAACGGCGAGAAGGGCTGTATCCTTCGTCGCGATCAGCCAGAGGTTCGACAGGCCCGGCAAGGCAAAGGGCAGCATGGCCGGTAACGTGACACGGCGAAGCGCAAGCAGCGGCGACATGCCATAAGCGCGCGCCGCCTCGATCTGGCCCGGCGGAATGGACTGGATCGCCCCGCGCAGCACCTCGGTGGAATAGGCGCCCTGCACCACGCCGATGACGAAGATGCCGGCGGCAAGTCCGCTGATATCGACGGAGGGCAGGCCCAGCAGTGCCATCACCTCGTTCACCACATCGGTGCCGGCATAATAGAGGATAAGGATCAAAACGAGTTCCGGCACGCCGCGCACGACGGTCGTATAGACCTCGAGCAGGTCGCGCAGAACCGGCCCGCCCCACAGCTTGCCGGCAGCACCACCGGTGCCGATCACAAGCCCGAGCAGGAAGCCGCCAAAGGCCACCTGCATCGATGCGGCAAGGCCGGCCAGCAGCACGCCGCCCCAGCCGGGCGAACCGATGGATAGAAGTTGGAGCGTGGCGTCCATCAAAACGCTTTCGTAGAAACAGGTCGGCCGAGCCCTGCCGCAGCAAGGCTCGGCTCAAACCTCAAGGACCAGACCGGATCAGCCGCCGTAGATGTCGAAGTCGAAATACTTCTTCGAGATCTTGTCGTAGGTCCCGTTGCTGCGCACGGTCTTGATCGCCGCGTTGAACTTGTTCATCAGCTCGGTATCGCCCTTGCGCAGGCCGATGCCGATGCCCGTGCCGAGGATTTCCGGATCATCCTTGACGTTGCCCTTCAGGTCGCAGCAGGCCTTGCCCTGATCGGACTTGAGGAAAGCGTCGAGCGTGATGAGGTCGGCGATGACCGCGTCGACACGGCCGGCCGCCAGATCCTGGTTTGCTTCGTCCTGGGTCTGGTATTCCTTGATCTCGGAGGCGACGGGAGCGAAGTACTTCTTCGCATAGTCAGCCGAGACGGTGGAGACCTGAACGCCGATGATCTTGCCCTTCAGGCTGTCCGGAGAGGCGTCAAACTTCTCGCCCTTCGGCCCGATGACGGAGGCCGGGGTGTTGTAATATTTGTCGGAGAAGTCGATCGTCTTCTTGCGCTCGTCGGTGATCGACATGGAGCCCATGATGGCGTCGATCTTCTTGGAGGTCAGAGCCGGAATGATACCGTCCCACGCAACCGGCGTCACGACGCAGGTGACCTTTGCCTCGGCGCAGACCGCGTCGATAAACTCGATTTCCCAGCCGACCCACTTGCCGCTCGCATCAGGCGAGGAGAAGGGCGGATAGGGTTCGGCAGCGACACCGATCTTGAGGTCCTGAGCCGAGGCGGCGCCGAACGCGGCAACACTCACCGCAAGCGCCAAGGCAGCGGTCTTCAGCAGGTTTTTCATGATTTTTCCCCTTTCGACATTGTCGTGTGTTTTTCAATGGATGGAGCTGATGAATTTCTTCAGCCGCTCCGATTGCGGGTTTTCGAAGATTGCCTCTGGAGGCCCCTGCTCTTCGATCACCCCGCCATGCAGGAAGACCACATGGCTCGCCACCTGACGGGCGAATTTCATTTCGTGTGTCACCAGGATCATCGTGCGCTTTTCCTGCGCCAGATCCGCGATCACAGACAGCACCTCTCCGACGAGTTCCGGATCGAGCGCCGATGTCGGCTCGTCGAACAGCATCACGAGCGGCTGGATAGCGAGCGCTCGGGCAATGGCCGCACGCTGCTGCTGGCCGCCGGACATGAAGGACGGATAGGCATCGCGCTTTTCGTAGAGGCCGACGCGGCGCAGAAGCGCCTCCGCCACTTCAACCGCCTGCTCACGCGGCTGGCCAAGCACATGCACCGGCACCTCGATGACGTTCTGCAGAACCGTCATGTGCTGCCACAGGTTGAAGCTCTGAAAAACCATGCCAAGCTTGGTGCGGATCCGCTGGATCTGTTTGCGATTGGCTGGCATCAGACCGCCCTGCCCATCGGACTTCATCTGGATCGTTTCGCCATGGATCGTGACTTGACCGGCCGTTGGCAGTTCAAGCATGTTGATGCATCGGAGAAAGGTCGATTTGCCCGATCCGCTGCCGCCGATCAGTGCGATGACATCGCCCTGCCCTGCGCTGAGCGAGACGCCCTTTAAGACCTCAAGCGGACCAAAACGCTTATGGAGATCCCGAATTTCAATGGCTTGCGCCGATTCCGCCATGTTACCTACACCGCCGGCACTGGCATCGCCGGTCTTCTGTACAGACTTTTCCCCCAGCAGTTTTGTTGGCATACGGTGCTGGAAACGCATGCCTTGGGGAGAGTTTTGCACTTGTCCGCCCATTGCACAAGCGTATAATAAAAATATGAATTTTGACCATTTAAACCATGAATAAGAGGAAACCCTAATGGATGGTTTTGGCTGCCAGGCGATGGCGACACCCCTATTGCGTGTCCTGATGCGGCGCCCCGGTGAAAGCCTTCGTTCGGCCAACGCCAAGGAGTGGCACTACGGCCCGACATTCGATGCGGAGAAAGCGATTGTGCAGCACGCGCGCTTCGCCGAACTGGTGGCGGAATCGGGTGCCGAGATCCTCTGGCTGGAAGACAATGGCGACGGTCTCGCCGATTCGATGTTCACCCACGACCCCTCGCTGATGACGGATGCGGGTGCGGTCATCCTGCGCATGGGAAAACCGCTTCGCGCCCGCGAACCGGATCTGCATGCAGAACGGTACCGGCAGGCGGGCATCCCGATCCTCGGCACCATCGAAGCCCCCGGCACCGTCGAAGGCGGCGATTGCGTCTGGGTCGATGACAAGACGTTGGCGGTCGGCCGTGGAGTGCGCTCCAACCAGGCCGGCATCGAACAGCTCTCGGCGATCCTCGCCCCGATCGGCGTGACGGTTCTCGGTTATGACCTGCCGCTCTGGCAGGGCGAAGAGGCCTGCCTGCATTTGATGTCGGTGATCAGCCCGCTTGCGGAAAAGATGGCGCTGGTTCACGCGCCGCTAATGCCAGCCGCCTTTTACCTGATGCTGCGCGAGCGCGGTTACACGCTGATCCACGCACCCGAGGCCGATTTTGCCGCCAGCAACGGATTGAACCTCAACGTGCTGCCGACCGCCCTCGGCAAGGTGATCATGGTCGAGGGTTTTCCGGCCACGAAGGCCGCCATGGAAGCACATGGCTGCGAGGTGAAGACCTTCGAGGCCGATGCTTTGTGCATTGCCTGTGAGGGTGGCCCAACCTGCCTCACGCGGCCCATCCTCAGGCAGGCGACGTGAGCCGGCGGACCTATCAGAGAGCCCCGGAAGCCGTCAGGCGCGATGACCTCATCACGGCGACGCTGGATTGCGTCGCCGAGTTCGGCATTGCAGGAGCGACCGTGCGCCAGATTGCGGCCCGCGCCGGCGTGACCGGAGGCCTGATCCGTCACTATTTCGACGGCAAGGACCAGATGATGCAGGCGGCCTATCGCCAGCTGATGTCGGAGATGTGTGCGCCGAGCCACGCGATTGCCCGTGAAGAGGGCAAAGCGCCGGATTGTCTTCGCCGGTTCATCCTTGCCAATCTTTCGCCGCCGATCGCCGATGCCCGGACGATTTCTCTTTGGGCGGCCTTTATCGGCCACATTCCCATCAACCCCGAATTTGCCAGCATTCACCGCGAACACTACCTCGCCTTTCTCACCTCGCTCGAACTGCTGATCGTCCGCTGTTTCGAAGAATTCGGCAGGACGATCGATCCGACACACAGCCGAAGACTTGCCGTCGCCATCAATGGCCTGATCGATGGCATGTGGCTGGAAGGCTCGCTGATCGACGACATGTTTGACACGGATGAGATTGCCGGTATGGCACTACGGTCCGTCGAACACATGCTTGAGTTTGCGCCTGGCACCCTGACTGCCATAGCCGACAGCTGAACTGGAGATTTCATTTGCGTTACGCCACGATCACCGATCGCCTTGCCGATCTTGGCTCCGGCCGCTGGGCTCTGCATCTGGCCGCCCGTCGTATGGTCGCGGCCGGCGAACCGATCATCGAACTGACCATCGGCGAACCGGACCTGCCGCCGGATCCGGAGCTGCTGGAAGAATGCTCCCGCGCCATGTATGCCGGGCGGACACGGTATTCCAACGGCCGCGGCGAACCGGGCGTGCTGAAGGCGCTGGTCGCCAAATATGAAAAACGGCGCCCCGGCGTGACGGACAAGAACTTCCTGTGTTTCCCCGGCACCCAGACCGCGCTTTACGCCGTGATGACCGGCCTGGTCGAAGCCGGCGACGGCGTCATCGTCGGCGATCCTCTCTATGCGACCTATGAAGGCGTCATCGCCTCGACCGGCGCGCACCTCATCCCGGTGCCGCTGCGTCCGGAAAACCGCTTCCACCTGCAGGCGGAGGATCTCGAACGGGCGATCACGCCGGAAGCGCGCGTGCTGCTCCTCAACACGCCGCACAATCCGACGGGCGCGGTGCTGACCGAGGCGGAGATCGCCGCAATCGGGAAGGTCTGCCGCAAACACGATCTCTGGATCGTCTGCGACGAGGTCTACGAACAACTTCTGTTCGGCGGCGAATTCGCTTCCCCCTTCGACATGCCGGAGCTCGCAGAACGCACCATCGTCGTTTCATCGATCTCCAAATCGCATGCCGCTCCCGGCTTCCGCAGCGGCTGGGCCGCCGGGCCGGAGGAGTTCTGCCTGAAACTCCTGCCAGTCTCCGAAACCATGCTGTTCGGCGTGCAACCCTTCATCTCCGACATGACGGCGCTTGCCTTGTCGCGGGACTTTCCGACCGCCGGAATCATGCGTGACAATTACCAGCGCCGCGCGACCGTGGTGAAGGATACGCTTTCCGGCAGCAATCTTCTGAAGCCGATGATGCCGGAAGGCGGCATGTTCGTCGTGGTGGACGTGAGCGCAACCGGTCTCGACGGCGCCGATTTTGCCTGGGAACTGCTGAACACCGAGAAAGTGGCGGTCATGCCCGGCGCCTCCTTCGGCCATCAGGCGGCCGGCTTCATTCGCATCTCGCTGACCGTTCCGGACGATGTGCTGGAAACGGCGGTGCGCCGCATGGCGGATCTGGCTGGCCGGCTGGCCGCCCGCCCCGCCGACCAGAAGTTGTCGTCCGGCCGACTTGGCGCCTGACAATCAGGGCGTCGACCCATATGAACTGCCCCGCCATCACGGGGCAGTTCCTGTTTAAAGGTTCAGATCAGAGTTTTCCCGCGCCGGCATTCGCCTTGACATAGGCGGGCACATCACCCGCCGGCATGGGCGGTTTTGCATAAAGCGTCGGTTTCCAGCCCACGTCGCTGGCTATCGGCTTTTTCGGATCCTTGTTGAGGACGGCGGTGAAATCGGCGGGCGCGCCGTTCACAAGCGAGCCCTGATCAAAGAAGCGGGTTCCACCCTGGACCGCCACGGCATCCCCCACGCCGCCATTGCGGATCTCGAAGACATTGTTCTCCGAGTAGATGGCCGACTCCTTGCCGATGCCGAAACCACTGCGGAAGACCGGTGCCTCTCCCTTGGCCTTCAGCGCCATGGCATGTTTTTCGCGAAGATCCGCAGCGCCCTTGATCGGCAGAGCCGCTTCGCCTGAAAAATAGTTGTTGTAGCTGTGTACCTTGCCGAAGCGTACGCGCGGCATCCGCTGCCCGGCATTGTCGAACCAGTTGGCCCGGTAGGTGACGTTGAGCTTCCCCGCATCGTCAGTCCGGCTGTCGCTGCCGCCGACCAGCGATGTCTTGTCGTGACCCTGGAAGTGGTTGTAGGTCAAGGTCACCAGGTCGGCACCGTTGGTGATGTCCACCTGGCCGTCATGATGCTGCACCTTCTGCTCCAGCATATTGTGCGGGAAGGGATAGACCGGCGGGAAAAGATGGTCGGGCCGATCCCCATCGGTGAAGGTGCAATGATCGATCCAGACCCGCTTTCCGCCACTGATCGAGATATTGTCATACTCGGAATTCCAGCGGCCACCGGGGCATTGCTGCGGTCCGGTCGTTGCATCGACAAAATTCTCCTGACAACCGGGATAACTCGTATCGACCTTCCATGAGTCGCCCGGGTCCCAGGCCGGGAAATAGTCAAAGGAATCCTCGAAGGTGATATTGCGGATGATCACGTTTTCCGTTCCCGCGCCAATCACCAGGTTGCCCTTGACGATTTTCGCATCACCACCGATCCCGATCAGCGTGGTGTTGGACGTGAGCCTGATCACCACGCGCTCCTTCTGCCGCGCCGCGGAACGCTTGCGGGCTTCTTCCAGAGGCCCCGTCAGCTCTCGCTCCGGCCGCTTCTTGTCAGTGAGCTTCACGTTCCACACCGAAGGCGCATAGGCCTTGCGATAGGCTTCGACGTCATAGGCCGGATCGGCATAATCCTTTTCGGTCAATTCCTTACCGGAATCGTCGGTCGACAGATTGACCACACCCTTGACCCGGATGATCTTCGCCACGGTGGGGTTTCCGCCCGCCTGCAATGCCTGAACCAGTTCGGCGCGATTGGTGACCGTATAGATATTGGCCTCGACTGCCCCGGACCCGCCGTCGGTACCAGCCGCCCAGCCATCATTGTCCGCGATTGTCTGCCGCAGCAGATCCGGCTGCGCTGCAACGGCCGGCACATAAACGACAAAACCTGCCAAGAGCGCGGCAGCGACGCACGAGATCCCTCTCAATCCAGTGTTCATGATTTCTCCTCCCATGAAACACGCCAGCGCGATCGCAACCGGCGCCATGGAAATCTATAATACATGATCGGGAAAAGTCATATTACAAATACAACAGACAGGTAGGATAGGCCTGACTAGACTCCCAGGTATCGATCCTGCAGTTCGGCAGAGAGCAGATCCGCTGTCCCTTCCCAGACATTGCGGCCGTTTTCCAGCACCACACAGCGGTCCGCCACCGGAAGCAGTTCGGACAGCGTCTTGTCCACGACCAGGATCGACAACCCGTCGGCCTTCAGCGCCCGGATCGCCCGCCAGATATCCTGGCGGATCACCGGCGCCAGCCCTTCGGTCGCCTCGTCGAGGATCAAGAGCCGCGGATTGGTCATCAGCGCCCGACCGACCGCAAGCATCTGCTGTTCGCCGCCGGAGAGCGAGCGGGCCATCTGGTCGCGCCGTTCGGCAAGCCGCGGGAAGAGGTCGTTGACACGTTCGAGCGTCCAGCGGCCCGGCCGCGCGGCGGCGACGAGGTTTTCGTAGACGGTGAGATTGGGAAAACAGCGCCGCCCTTCCGGCACAAGCCCGATGCCGAGACGCGCCACCTTGTGCGGAGGCTGCCGGTCGGTCGGTTTGCCATCGAAGACAATACGGCCGGATTTCGGCGGCATCAGATTGCAGATCGACTTGATGGTGGTCGATTTTCCCATGCCGTTGCGGCCCATCAACGCCACGACCTCGCCTTCGTCCATCTTGAGCTGAACGCCGAACAGCGCCTGGCTGCCGCCATAAAAGGTCTGGATGTCCTGAACGTCGAGCAGCATCAGGCATGGTCTCCGAGATAGGCAGTGCGCACAGCGGGATCGTTGCGGATCTCGTCGACCGTCCCGGTGGCGATCACCCGGCCGTAGACGAGTACCGAAATGCGGTCGGCGAGCGCAAAGACGGCGTCCATGTCGTGCTCCACGAGCAGGATCGGCGCCTCCTGGCGCAGGCGATCGAGAAAACCGGTCAGCACCTTCGAGCCCTCCGGCCCCATGCCGGCCATCGGCTCATCGAGCAGGAAGGCCTTCACATCGAGCGCCAGGGCAATCGCGATCTCCAACTGACGTTTTTCGCCATGCGAGAGTTCGGAGGCCGGCACATGGGCGCGGGCCGCAAGCCCCACACGCTCCAGCCGCTCCATCGCAGCCTCCGTCAGCGCGCGGTCATGCATCACGGGTTTGAAGAAACGGAAGCTTGAGCCTTGGCCGGCCTGTACCGCCAGCATGACATTGCGCAAAGCCGAGAATTCACCGGCGAGCGATGAGATCTGGAACGTGCGCCCAAGGCCAAGCCTCGCGCGTTCCGCTACCGTCCGGGTGCCGATCTCCTGGCCCGCCAGCCGGATCTGACCGGAATCCTGCCGTAACGTGCCGCAGATCTGGTGGATCAGCGTGGACTTGCCGGCACCGTTCGGCCCGATCAGCGCATGGATTTCGCCCGGATAGAGGTCGATGGATACACCGTCCGTCGCCTTCAGCGCGCCAAAACTTTTGCGCAGGTCGCGGATGGCAAGAACCGGCTCAGCCATGACGTTCCTTTCCGGCAAGAAGCCCGATCACGCCGCCGCGGGCAAACAGCACCGTGGCCAGCAGGATAAGACCGAGGAAAAACTGCCAGCGTTCGGTAATGCCGCCGAGCCAGAATTCCAGCACCACGAAGAGGGCAGCGCCGGCCACCGGCGCCATCAGCCGGCCCGTGCCGCCAAGAATGATGAGGACGATCAATTCGCCCGACATGTGCCAGGAGAGCATCGAGGGGCTGACGAAGCGGTTGAGATCGGCATAAAGCGCGCCGGCCACGGCCGTGATCATCGCCGAGAGCACAAAGGCCGTCAGCCGGATCGGCATCGGGGAAATCCCGATCGAGGCAACCCGCACCTCGTTCTGCCGCACCGCCTGAAGAGCCGCCCCGAAACGCGAGCTGCGCAGCAGCGCGGAGAAGATCAGGGCCGCCAGCAGCACACCGAAACAGACGAGGAAGAACTCCATCGGCCGCATCGTATTGACGCCCGGAAAGGCATTACGCAGCACGATGGACAGCCCATCCTCCCCGCCATAGGCCGGCCAGGAGATGGCGAAATAATAGACCATCTGCGCGAAGGCGAGCGTGATCATGATGAAATAGACACCGGAGGTCCGAAGGCTGATCGCCCCGATCGCAAGACTGACGACCCCGGCGGCGATCGCCGCAGCCAGCCACACCACAGGCATCTGGTTCGAGCCTTCGAAACCGAACAGCATCGGCTCCCCGGACATGGCATGCGAGGCAAGAATGCCCGCCGCATAACCGCCGATGCCGAAGAAGGCGGCGTGGCCGAAGGAGACGAGCCCGCCAAGGCCGAGCGCGATATTGAGGCCTACGGCCGCCAGCGCCAGGATCGTGATGCGCGTGACAAGCGTCACCGTAAACGTTTCGCCCATCGCCTGCGCGATGAAAGGTGTCGCCAGCAGCGCCAGCAAAAGCACCAGATTAATGGCATCTTCCCGCTTCATGGCATAGGTCCTCATGCCTGCGCCGGGAACAGCCCGCGCGGTTTGACCGCCAGGATGATCGCCATCAGGATATAGATGAGCATGGAGGCGAGCGCCCCGCCGATCAGCCCCGCCTGGTCGGGCGGTACCATCAGCGCCAGCGCCTGCGGCAGCAGGAAACGACCGAGCGTATCGACCGAGCCGACGAGCAGCGCACCAACGAGCGCCCCCTTGATCGACCCGATGCCGCCAATGACGATCACCACGAAAGCGAGGATCAGCACCGGCTCACCCATGCCGACCTGAACGGACTGCAGCGCACCGACCATGGCACCGGCGAGCCCGGCAAGTGCTGCACCCAGCGCAAAGACCAGTGTGTAGAGCGTGCGGATATCGACGCCGAGGGCCGCGATCATCTCGCGGTCGCTTTCGCCGGCGCGGATGCGCATGCCGAGCCTGGTCTTGGAAATCAGCGCATAGAGGCCGAAGGCGACAAGCGCGCCGGCAAGGATGATGGCCAGCCGATAGACCGGATACTGTGCGCCGCCCGGCAGCCCGACCGCACCCTGCAGCAGTGGCGGAATGTCGAGATAAAGCGGAAAGGAGCCGAACAGCCAGCGCGTGCCTTCGGAAAAGATCAGGATCAGCGCGAAGGTGGCGAGCACCTGGTCGAGGTGATCACGCTGATAGAGTCGCCGGATCACCGTGATTTCGATCAGCGCACCGGCCGCGGCCGCCGCCGCGAGGCTGGCGACAAGGCCGAGCCAGAAGGACCCGGTGAGTGCCGCAACACTGGCGCAGGCAAAGGCGCCGACCATGTAGAGCGAACCATGAGCCAGATTGATCAGGCCCATGACCCCGAAGATCAGGGTCAGCCCGGCCGCCATGAGAAACAGCATGACGCCGAGCTGAACCCCGTTCAGCAGCTGCTCGATGAGGAGAGCAAAAGTCACGAACGCGCCTTACTTCTTGCAGTCTTTCGCATAGGCATCGCCGTGATCGGTGAAGATCTTCTCGACGATCTTGTTGGTCAGCGTGCCGTTGTCCTTCACCACTTCGGTCAGGTAGATGTCCTGGATCGGGTGACGGTTGGTGTTGAACTTGAATTTTCCACGCGGCGATTGAATATCGGCCTTGCTGAGTTCCGTCGTGAAGGCCTTCACATCCTTGACGCTCGCCTTGGAGGCAGCTGCCAGGATCAGCTGTGCCGCATCATAGGCCTGCACGGCGTAGATCGACGGCAGGCGGCCATATTCCGCCTGGAAGGCCGGCACGAATTTCTTGTTGGCGGCGTTATCGAGGTCCTTTGCCCACTGGCCGGAGGCCTTGGCACCCAGCGCCGCATCGCCGATCGCCGGTAGCACGTCCTGGCTGAAGGAGAAGCCGGGGCCGATGACCGGGATCTTCACACCGGACTGTGCATACTGCTTCATGAAGGCAATGCCCATGCCGCCCGGCAGGAAGACGAAGGCCGCATCGGCGCCGGAAGCGCGGATCTGGGCGATCTCGGCGGCGTAATCCGTCTGGCCGACCTTGGTGTAGACCTCGTTTGCCAGCTCACCCTTGTAGTAGCGCTTGAAGCCGGTCAGCGAATCCTTGCCCGCCGGATAGTTGGGCGCCATGATGAACATCTTCTTGTAGACCTTGTTGGCATATTCGCCCATGGCCTCATGAAGATTGTCGTTCTGATAGGCGGCATTAAAATAGAGCGGATCGCACTTTTCGCCGGCAAGCGCCGCCGGCGCGGCATTGGTCGAGACGTAGATCTTGCCCTGGGCCACAGCGCCCGGCACGACCGCCATCAAAAGGTTCGACCAGACGATGCCGGTCAAGATATCCACCTTGTCGCTCTGGATCATCTTGTCGGCGATCTGCACCGCCAGTTCCGGCTTCTGTGCATCATCTTCGGTCACGACCGTGATGTCCTTGTTGCCGGACTGCTTGATGGCCAGCATGAAGCCATCACGCGTGTCGACACCGAGGCCGGCACCGCCGCCGGAAAGGGTGGTGATCAGTCCAATCTTGATCGGCTCGGCCATCGCCATCGTCGAGGCACCAAGCGTCAGGGCCAGCGTTGCGGCCTTCAGAATAGTCTTCATGTCATGCACTCCCGTTTTTTGTCCCACTCATCTTGTTCTGGTGCGGCCTTGCGGCCGATCGTCCCGAGGCTGACCATAGCCTTATGGAAGACCATTTTCATAGTCGAAAGCAGACATTCACACGCAACGACTGACGTCCGCCCTGGCACGCCGACGCGCAGCCCTTAAGCCGCGCGATCCGGTTTCAGACGGAAGCGCTGGATCTTGCCGGATTCCGTCTTCGGCAGCGCATCGACAAAGATGATCGAGCGCGGATATTTGTATGGCGCAATGACCGCTTTGACATGTTCCTGCAGAAGCTTCGCCAAGGCATCGCAGGCCTGCGTCTTGTCCGTCAACACCACATGCGCCTGCACGATATGGCCGCGCTCTTCATCCGGCACGCCGATCACGGCACATTCGAGCACGGCCTCGTGTTTCAGAAGCGCGGCCTCGACCTCCGGTCCGGCGATGTTGTAGCCGGCCGAGACGATCATATCGTCAGAGCGTGCGGCGAAATGAAAATAACCGTCCTCGTCCTGGGTAAAACTGTCGCCTGTCAGGTTCCAGCCATCTCGGACATATTCCGCCTGGCGATGGTCGGCCATGTAGCGGCAGCCGATCGGACCCTTTACCGCCAAGCGGCCGATTACACCGCGCGGTACCTCGTTCATCGCTTCATCGACAACCATGGCCTTGTAGCCGGTCAGCGGCCGCCCGGTGCAATAGGGTTTGGATTCGCCGAGGCGGTTGGAGATGAAGATGTGCAGCATTTCCGTGGCGCCGATGCCATCCAGGATCGGCTTGCCGGTCTTCGATGTCCATTCCTCGAACACCGGGCCGGGCAGCGTTTCGCCGGCAGAGACCGCGATGCGCAGCGACGACAGATCCGCCTTGCCCTGATCCATGGCGGCGAGCATGGCGCGATAGGCGGTGGGGGCAGTAAAGCAGATCGTCGCCTTGTAGGTCTCGATGATCTCCATCATCTTCGGCGGCGTGGCGTTCTCCAGAAGCGTTGCCGCGGCGCCGAAACGCAAGGGGAAGATCGCAAGGCCACCCAGCCCGAAGGTGAAAGCGAGCGGCGGCGAGCCGACGAACACATCCTCCGGCGTCACGTTCAGCACTTCCTTTGCATAGGCATCCGCAATGATCAGCAGATCGCGATGGAAATGCATCGTCGCCTTCGGTACGCCGGTCGAGCCGGAGGTGAAGCCGAGAAGTGCCACGTCATCCCGCCCGGTCTTCACCGGATCGAAGCGAACCGGCTTGTTGAGCGCCGCACGGTCGAGTTCGGCGTCATGATTTGCCGTTCCGTCGAAGCCGATCACCTGATTGAGGAAACGGCTTTCCTTGGCGGTCGCAACAAGCTCGTCCATCAGGCGCGTGTCGCACAGCGCAATCGAGATCTCGGCCTTGTCGATGATCTTCGCCAGTTCGCCGGCCCGCAGCATCGGCATGGTGTTGACCACAACGGCACCCGCCTTGGTCGCGGCCAGCCAGCAGGCGACCATGGCCGGATTGTTGGCAGAACGGATCAGCACCCGGTTGCCGGGCTTCAATCCATAATCCTCGACCAGCGCACGGGCGATGCGGTTCGTCCAGTCGGCAAGTTCCTTATAGGTGCGTCGGCGGCCATTGCCGATGAGGGCGGTGTGATCGCCAAAACCCTTTTCCACCATCCGGTCGGTCAACTCGACGGCGGCATTCAGGTAATCCGGATAATCGAAACCGTCGAGCAGAAGTTCCGGCCACTGATCGAGAGGCGGAAGATTGTCGCGGGCAAACGTATCCACGTGACTGGTGGGTCCCAGCATGGCTCTGTTCCCTTCTGTCCTGCCGGCTGCATCACGCGGGTTTCCTCTCCCGCACGCGCGCCATCTGAGGCTGTTTTCGCCTCTTATGGGTCAAGAATTACACCGGACCGATCGACATGCAAGGGAGAAATTTTAAGTTTATAATATTTTTTCTGACCGCTCATGCGCAGATGCTGAAGTGGCAGGGACAGGCATGTTTGATGCGATACCTTCAGAATTTCGGTGTAGGAATAATTTCGAAGGGAAGCCTCGAGGGCTTCCGGCGGCATGCATGACGGGTATTCTCATGGCTCAAACGGATGCGATGGCAGACCAGCCTACCGAATTTGATATCGGCAATCGCGAGTTCGGCTTTTATGCGCAGTTGAAGATGATGGCAGGCGCCTTCTGGGCCTCCGGCGTGCGCAACCGCATCCTGCTCCTCACCGTAGCTCTCCTGACCGTCATCCTGTCCACCGTCTATGCCCAATACCGCCTGAACCACTGGAACACGCCCTTCTACAATGCGCTGGAGCAGCGGGACACACCGGCCTTCTTCGAACAGCTGAAAGTGTTCTTCATCATCGCCGGCTCGCTTCTGATCCTCAATGTGGTGCAGGCCTGGCTGAACCAGATGACAGCGCTGCGGATGCGCGAGGGGCTGACACGCGATCTCGTGGACCAATGGATGAAACCCCGGCGCGCGCTGAAGCTTGCCAATTCCGGCCCGATGGGCATCAACCCCGACCAGCGCCTGCACGAAGACGCACGCAACCTGGCGGAACTGACAACGACGCTCGCCATCGGCCTTGTGAATGCGACAATCCTGCTGATGAGCTTCATCGGCGTGCTGTGGATGCTGTCCGCCGATTTCTCCTTCATGCTGGAAGGCCGTGAGATCTCCATCCCCGGCTACATGGTCTGGGCGGCCCTGATCTATGCCGGCGGCGCCTCGCTGCTGAGCAAAGTCGTTGGCCGCAAACTGCCGGGCCTCAACACCGAACGTTATTCCAAGGAAGCGGAACTGCGTTTCGCCCTGATGCACACCAATGAGAACCTGATGGCGATCACGCTCGCCAAGGGCGAAGAAAGCGAACGGCAGCGGATCCAGGCGGCGATCAGTGCCGTTCTGGTGGTTCTGAGGCGCCTTGCGCTTGCCGCCACGAACCTCACCTGGGTCTCCGCCGGCTTCGGCTGGATGACCACGATTGCGCCCATTCTGATTGCCGCCCCCGTCTATTTCAACGGCACCCTCTCCTTCGGCGGACTGATGATGGCGGTCGGCGCCTTCAACCAGGTCAACACCGCACTGCGCTGGTACATCGACAATTTCCGCCCCATCGCCGACTGGAAGGCAGCGCTCTACCGCGTCTCGATGTTTCGCCGGGCGCTCTGCAGCCTCAACGATTTTGCCGAGGCGGAAAACGCACTGACCGTGACCGTCGGCGAGGACGGCAAGCTGACGATCCGCGACCTGACGCTGACACCGGCACTCTCGTCCGCCGGCACAGAACGCGGTTTGCATCTGGAAGGCGAAACCGTCATCGCACCCGGCGAACGGGTGATGATCAACGGCGATCCGAATGCCAACCGGCACCTGCTGTTCATGGCGCTCGCCGGCCTCTGGCGGTTCGGATCGGGCGAAATCCGTCTGCCGGCACCACAATCCATGCTGTTCATCCCGCAGAAGGGATACTTTCCGGATGCGACGCTGCGCGAAGTTCTGGCCTATCCGCACCGGGCCACGGCCTATGGCGATGTCCAGATCGCCGAGGCGCTGACACGGGTCGGGCTCGCAAATCTCGTCGACCGGCTCGATACCCGGGATCGCTGGGAGCGGGTGCTGGACGAGGAGGACCAGGCGCGTCTGAGGCTGGCAAACGCCATCCTGCTGGAGCCGAAATGGATCGTGGTGGATGATGCGCTGGAAACCCTGGAGCCTGCGACGCAACGGGAAATCGCCTCGATCATCAACGAGATTGCCGAGGCCGCCATTCTCTATATCGGTCGATCGGAAGCGTTTCTCGGCCTGTCACCCCGGCAGATCCATCTGCAGCCACTGAAGTGACGCACAGGGCGCTCAGTCCAGCAGGGCCCTGAGTTCCAATGCCAGGTCGCGGGCCGTATAGGGTTTCTTCAGCCAGCTGCCATCGGCGGCAAGCTGCTTGCCGGCCACATCGGGCTCGGCATAACCGGAGGTGAAGAGGATCTTGATGTCGGGGCGCTGTTCCCGGACGATCTTCGCCAGCTGGTCACCGGACATTCCGGGCATGGCGATATCGGTAAAGACGAGCGCGACTTCCGGATGTTTGTCCAGGACGGCCAGTGCCTCGTTGCCATTGCCGGCCTCGCAGACCGTGTAACCAAAACTTTCCAGCCGCGCGACCGCCACACGCCGCACCCGCGGATCGTCCTCGACGACCAGAATGGTTTCGCTGCCGCCGGGAACGGCCGGCTGATTGCGCGCCGCCTCCGCAGCGGTGGCAGCCGCCGCAGCACCGACGGCGGCAGGCAGAAACAGCCGCACGCTGGTGCCCTGGCCGGCTTCCGAATAGATCTGGATGTGACCGCCGGACTGGCGGACGAAGCCGTAGACCATGGACAGGCCAAGCCCCGTTCCGGCGCCGGTGGTCTTCGTGGTGAAGAAGGGCTCGAAGGCGCGCTGCTTGACCTCCTCCGTCATGCCGGTTCCGGTATCGGTCACCGCCACGAGCACGTAATCCCCGGCCCGCAGCTGCGGATACATCTGCGCATAATCGAAATCGAGATGCACGCGATTGACCTCGATGGTGAGCAGACCGCCGGAGGGCATCGCATCGCGCGCGTTAAGGGCAAGGTTCAGGAGCGCGTTCTGCAATTGCGGACCATCGACCAGACCCTCGTTGCCGCCACCACGAATGGTGGTGCGCAGTTCCACCCGATCACCGATGGTGCGACGGATGAGTTCGGAAAAGCTGGAGACGAGCTGGCCGAGATCGGTGAGGCGCGGGTTCAGCGGCTGGCGTCGGCCGAAGGCCAGCAATTGACCGGTCAGCTTGGCGCCGTCATCGGTAGCGCCCTGCGCCTCCTGCAGAAGGATCTGCGCCTTCGGGTCGGTCACCCGCATCTCCAGCATTTCGAGATTGCCGCTGATGATGGTGAGCAGGTTGTTGAAGTCATGGGCAAGACCGCCGGTCAGCTGCCCGATCGCTTCCATCTTCTGCGCCTGGCGCAGCTCCTCTTCGATCCGGTGACGGCTCGTCAGATCGCGGATGAAGCCCGTGAAGATGCGTTTGCCGTTGGAGATCGCTTCGCCGACCGCAAGTTCCATCGGGAAGGTGGAACCATCCTTGCGCAGGCCCTTGACGACACGGCCAAGGCCAATGATGCGCCGCTGGCCGCTTGTGAGATAATTGACGATGTAGCGGTCGTGGTTCTCCCGGTCCGGAGACGGCATCAGGATGGCGACATTACGGCCTTCCACTTCGTCTGCCTCGTAACCGAAAAGCTCTTCCGCCGTGGAGGAAAAGGAGGTGATGGTACCGACCTCGTCGATGACGACCATCGCTTCGGGCACCGTCTGCAGGATGGAGCGGAAATGCGCCTCGCGTGCCGCAAGGCTTTCCTGCACCGAGGCTGCGGACCGGAAGTCCTCGTTCAGCTGGATCACCACCGGCTCTCCATCGGTTTCGGAAAGCACCCAGCGGCTGAGGACGGAGATCGTGTGGCCGTCCTTGTGCCGGTATTCGAGATTGCTTTTCCAGGCACCGTCCCTGCGGATCTCTTCGATGACATGACCGATATCGAGTGAGGATTCCGGCTGCAGCAGTTCGATCACATGCAGGCCGGCCACCTCGTCCGCCGTCCAGCCGAACAGGTCGGCGCTGCCGGCGCTCCAGTGACTGATCACGCCATCGACGCCATGTACGACGACATTGATCGGATCGAGAACAGCAACAAGCTGCGCAATATCATGTCCGCGCAGACCAACCTTTGCCGTCTCGTTCATGCAGTCCTCTCGTACCCGAAAGCGGGGTCACTCGTCTCAATGCGGCCAGACAGCCTGCCTGGTTTTCGGGGCACCATTGCCGATATCGTCATAACTATCGCCATCGCCACACAGCGCAAGCAGTTTTCCGGGCTTGGCGATGTCGAAGGCGTGACGGCCGTTCGGGGTGATGACGCCGCGCGACACCAGCTTGGTGATCGTGCGCGACACGGTCTCGATGGTGAGGCCGAGATAGTCGGCCATGTCCTGGCGGCTCATCGGCAGATCCACCTTGCGGCCCATCTGGCGCTCGCCATACATGCGCCGCGCAATCAGCATCAGGAAGCTTGCAACCCGCTCTTCGGCGCTCTTGCGTGACAGAAGCACCATCTGGTCCTGAGCGGCGGCCATTTCGTCGCAGATGAGCGAGAAAAGCTGCGGGCGAAGCTCCGGCGAATGTTCGATCGCCTCCTGGAAAGCCCGCTTCGTCACCCGGCGCACCTTGACCGGTGTGACGGCCTCGGCGCTGTAGAGATAGACGTCCTTGAGCGAGACGCCGACCATGTCGCCCGCATAAAGAAAACCGGTGATGACCCGGCGGCCATCGGCTATGATCTTGAAAATCCTCAAGACTCCTTCGGTCACCTCGAAGATGTGCTGGGCCTTGTCGCCCTGCCAGAACAAACCTTCGCCGACATCGAGGCTTTCCCGCGGAACGCTCGCAAAGAGTTCGTCCAGTGTCGCAAGCTGCGGCTTCATCGTCGCCATGGCGGCGAAAGCGGAATGTGCGTTTGAACCTGTCGAAAGCATGTCAGTCCCTCTGTCTTGATGGCCAAACTATGGCGAGCGGCGGTGACAGAAGGATGCCGCGCATGTTACGGTCGGTTGAATCGTGTAACAGTGTGTAACAGCGAATAGATCAATCAGGTCATTGGTATGACGAAACACGAACGGCGGGCGGATCGTATTCTCATCGTCGACGATGATCCGCGCATCCGCCAAATGGTGACCCGTTATTTCGAGGATGAAGGGTTCATCGTTCACGGCGCATCGGACGGCCAGGGAATGCGCAAGGCGTTGAGCGAACACGTCATCGATCTCATTCTTCTCGACCTCGTGCTGCCGAACAGCGAAGACGGCCTGGCGCTGGCCCGCGAGGTGCGTTCGGGCTCCGACGTGCCGATCGTCATGCTGACCGGCCGCGACGATGTCCTCGACCGTATCATCGGCCTCGAAGTGGGCGCCGACGATTACATTCCAAAACCCTTTCACCTGCGCGAGGTTCTCGCACGCGTCCGCAGCATCCTGCGCCGGAGACGCCCGGTCGAAGCCGTCCAGCAGGAGGTCGGCCAGGTTCTGGAATTCGACGGCTGGAAACTTGAGATCAGCCGCCGGCGTCTCCTCAATCCGCAGGACGAGGAAGTGGAACTGACGACCGGCGAATTCGACATGCTGGCGGTGATGGTCCGCAATGCCGGCCGTGTTCTGACCCGGGAAATGCTGATGGACCAGACGCGCGGTCGCCAGTTGGAAGCCTTCGATCGCGCCATCGACGCGCAGATCGCAAGGTTGCGCAAGAAAATCGAGCCCAACCCGGCGCATCCGACCTTCATCCGTTCGGTCCGTGGCGTGGGCTACATCTTCACCGGCGGATCGCAGAAACCGGAAGCGCGCAACGCCTGAACCGTGCCCGCCCCGCGCAAGTTTACGCCGGAATGACCGGAACTGTCGCACCAAGCGTTGCCGCCAGCATCTGCAGGCGGGCGCGCAGGGCCGACTGGACCCCCTCCTCGTCGACCACGGTTGCCACGACATAAAGCGGCACGTCGAGGATGCTGCCGGCCTCGGTCTGGCTGATCCGCGCCAGGCACAACCCTTTCAGATAGCCAAGCGCATTGGCGCAGACGAGCAGCCATTCGTTCGCGGTCTCCTCGCTGCGGGAGGCGATGATCCGCTGGCAGAATTGGCGCCAGTCCGAAAGATCGGAAACGGCATCGACCGCAGTCACCAGAGGGAAAGCGCGATCGACCTGTGCGGCCGTCATGTCGGTTACGTTGTAAGCGGCGTTCATTGGGCGTTCCTCGGAAGGGGTCAACCCTTCCCGGCTCGCAGGTGACTTCAGCCCTGCATGTCTTCTTTATCTGAAAACGTAGCCGGGAACACTGCGTCCGGCTTTGAGCAGAATCAACTGCGACAAATTTTCCCATTTCCGCGAGAGGGCACCGGAGCGGCATTCGAGACATCCCCGACGCGCAGGACCACGATACCGGGAGCGCGGACCGACCGCCCGCCTGGCTTCGTGATCGCCGGGGATGTCTCACTGCCGCCGACAGGCGGAATGCACCACGCGTAACGCCCTGGAAAAGGACCTAAGACCAGGAACGTCACGCGCGGCAACCGAACCGATCCCACCGCTTATGGGATACGGGCCGGCCATGTTCGATCTGCCCATGGGCAGACGGAGCGTTCTTTGAACGCCGCAATATACGAAGACCGTGAAATAACCGAACCGAGGCAATAATAAGGCTAAAACGTTTAATCAAGCCCGAAACGACGCTTTGAACGCTAGAGTACCGAGAGAACCTTACTCTGATACCGTATAGTTGATAGAAAGTTACAATTCCAAATCTTGAGCAAGAAGCATATCTGCACGAAATTTAGGCGATGTCGTCTTGCCAAGTCTTTTGCACTGCGGCATCAGTAGGCTATGTTGCAACATGACCTCACCATTCTCGTCATCGATGAGAACGCGATCCGGGCCTCGATCATCGAGGAAGGTCTGCACGATGCCGGCCATCGCAAGGTGACGGTCATCCACGAGGTCAATGGGGTTGCCCGCATCATCGAGACGCTGAGACCGGACGTCATCATCATCGACATCGAGAACCCCAACCGTGACATGATGGAGCACCTGTTCCAGCTGACGCGGACGGTCTCGCGGCCGATCGCGATGTTCGTCGATCGCTCCGACACCGCCTCGATCGAGGCGGCCGTCGAAGCCGGTGTGTCCGCTTATATCGTCGACGGCCTGAAGAAGGAGCGGGTGAAGCCGATCCTCGATATGGCCGTTTCCCGCTTCAACGCCTTCAGCCGGCTGCAGCGGGAACTCGCCGATGCGCGTTCAGCGCTGGAAGAGCGCAAGGTGATCGAACGCGCCAAGGGCATCCTGATGAAACTAAGGGGCTTGTCGGAGGAGGAGGCCTTCTCGCTGCTTCGCCAGACCGCCATGAACGAAAAGAAGAAGATGTCCGAGATCGCGCAGAGCGTGGTCACCGCCGCGGGGCTTTTGATGTGATGAAGCACCGGAACATGGCGGCAAGGAGAACAGCGGAGTGGATTTGATGGTGACAGAAACGCACGCACCTTTGTCCGCACCGGCGCATGTTCAGGGCGACGGCCCGAAGGTCCTGCGGGCTGGCTTCATTCCGCTGGTGGATGCCTCGATCCTGCTCGCCGCCGCCGAATTCGGTTTTGCTGCCCGTGAGGGTTTGAGGCTCGACCTCGTGAAGGACGTTTCCTGGGCCAATGTGCGCGATCGGCTCGCCTTCCGCCAGTTCGACATCGCCCACATGCTTTCGCCGATGCCGGTCGCCTCCATGCTGGGGCTCGGCTCCAATCCGTCGCCGACGATCACGCCCTTCTCGCTCGGCCGTGGTGGCAACGCGATCACCCTGTCCACCCGGCTTTATACCCGGATGCAGGAAGTGGCCGGCCTGCCGGAGACCGCATCCGCTCTCGAAAATGCACGCGCGCTCGCCACGCTTTTGAAGGCCATGCGCGCAACAGACGAAATGCCGCCGACGCTCGGCATGACCTATCCCTTCTCCTCACACAATTACGAGTTCCGCTACTGGCTGGCAGCCGGCGGCATCGATCCGGACCGTGACGTCAAGATGGTGGTGGTGCCGCCGCCGATGACCTCCGATGCGCTGGCGGCCGGCGCGATCGACGGCTTCTGCGTCGGGGCACCGTGGAACATGGTCGCCTCCGAGCGCGGCGTCGGTCGCATCGTGGCCGCCAAACAGGACATCTGGCCGTCCGCCCCGGAAAAGGTGATCGGCATGCGGCCGGAATGGGCGCAAACCCATCCGGACACCGTCTCGCGCCTCATCGTTGCGCTGGATGCGGCCGCCCGCTGGTGCGACCGGCCGGAAAACCATGATGCGCTGGCCGAAATGCTGGCGGACAGCCGCTACATCGCCGCACCCGTCCATATCATCCGCCATGTTCTGTCCGGCGAGTTCAGCCTCGATGCGCGCGGCAATCGCCGTCTGATTGACAAATATTTCGTCTTCCACGAGGGCCATGCCAACTATCCGCGCCCCAGCAAGGCGCTCTGGATCTACAGCCAGATGATCCGCTGGGGGCAGACGGGCTTCAGCGAGGCTGGCGCCAGGGCCGCCGCCGCGGCCTACCGGCCGGACCTCTACCGGGCGGCGTTGCCATCGGCAGCAATGCCCTTGGACGATGACCTGCGCATCGAGGGTGTCGCGGAACACGACCGTTTCATGGATGGTTTCATCTTCGATCCCGCCCGGTTGAAGGCCTATGCGGAGGCCTTCCCCGTGCGCAGCCGGCTTGCTCAGGACCGCGGCGAAGAGGACGTCTGATCGCAGGCGCTGCACATCGCTTCAGCACCTTGCGAGGCACTGCCGCCTATTTAGGCGCCACTGCATTGGGCGGACACCTCGTTCACCACGCATGGCCCCGCATGAATTAGATCATCCGATTCAACAGGTTATAATTCCCCGCAGGAACTGGCACGGTCATTGCATGGAAATCAGGGCGCGGGTCAATGGCGATCAGCGCACCGGAACGCGCGATAGGCGTTCTTCAAAGACATCGACGTCGCAAGGTTTTTGCAGCTCGCGATCCACCCAAGGGATCCGCGATGGCGCAATCTCCAAGCGGCGTTTTTTTGTGCCTGAATTTTCGTCAACGACGCAAAAGGGGAACCTGCGCATGACCAAGATCATCACCAGCATCAGCCGTCGCGGCCTGTTGAAGACATCTGCCACAGCCGCTCTGATCGGCGCGGCGAAGGCCGCCCTGCCCTCCGGCGCCTTTGCGCAAGGAGCGGGCCCGGAAACCACCAAGGCCGTGCTCGGCTTTATCGCACTGACCGATTCTGCACCTCTGATCGTTGCCAAGGAAAAAGGCATCTTCGCAAAATACGGCATGCCGGATGTCGAGGTCGTCAAGCAGGCTTCCTGGGGCACGACGCGTGACAATCTGGTACTGGGCTCAGCCGGCAACGGTATCGACGGCGCGCATATTCTCACGCCGATGCCCTACCTGATTTCAGCCGGCAAGGTGACACAGAACAACCAGCCGCTGCCGATGGTGATCCTTGCCCGCCTCAACCTCGATGGGCAGGGCATCTCGGTTGGCTCCGCCTATGCCGATTTGAAGGTCGGTCTGGATTCCGGCGTGCTGAAGGAGACCTTCGCCAAGAAGAAGGCGGCCGGCAACCCGGCCAAGGTGGCGATGACCTTCCCCGGCGGCACACACGACCTGTGGATCCGCTATTGGCTGGCGGCCGGCGGCATCGATCCGGACAAGGATGTCGAGACCATCGTCGTGCCGCCGCCGCAGATGGTGGCCAACATGAAGGTCGGCACGATGGACTGTTTCTGCGTTGGCGAACCCTGGAACGAACAGCTGGTCAACCAGGGCATTGGCTATTCGGCGGTCACCACCGGGGAGCTCTGGAACAAACATCCGGAAAAGTCGCTCGGCATGCGCGCCGATTGGGTGGAGAAAAACCCGCGGGCAACCAAGGCCTTGCTGATGGCTGTGCTGGAAGCAGCACAGTGGTGCGATGACATGAAGAACAAGGACGAGCTCGCCGAGATCGTCGGCAAGCGGTCCTGGTTCAACGTGCCGTCGAAGGACATCGTTGACCGCCTGAAGGGCGAATATGACTACGGCAACGGCAAGCTGGTGAAAGACAGCCCGCATTTCATGAAGTTCTGGCGCGACCACGCCTCCTACCCCTACCAGAGCCACGACGCCTGGTTCCTGGCGGAAGACATCCGCTGGGGCAAGTTCGAGCCCGGCCTCGACATCAAGGGAATGGTGGCGAAGGTCAACCGCGAGGACCTGTGGCGCGAGGCCGCCAAGGAACTGGGCGTTTCCGACATTCCGACCTCCACCTCGCGCGGCAAGGAAACCTTCTTCGACGGCAAGGCCTTCGATCCGGCAGATCCAGCCGCCTACCTGAAGAGCCTCAGCATTACCCGCATGGCCTGACCCCTCGGCGACCGCGGGCGGCGCTGCATCGAATGCACGCCGCCCAGACCCCGACGTGAACAAAAAGGAGAGCGGCGATGTCCGTCACCCAGCTGAACCTCAAGGAAGAAAAGAAACCGGCGCAGACTGCGCAGGTGGTCACGTTCAACCCGTCACCTGCCACAAAGCCGTTCGGCACGCGGCTGCTGCAGAATGGCCGGCAGATGATGGCGCAGCTTCTGCCGCCCCTCATCACGCTTGTGCTGATTGTCTTGCTGTGGGAACTCGTCTGTTCTTCGCCAACCTCGAGCCTTCCTGCGCCCTCGCGCGTTCTGGAAGAAAGCTGGGAACTGATCGCCCATCCCTTCTATGTCGGCCAGGGCATCGATCAGGGCATGTTCTGGCATATTTTCGCCAGCCTTCAGCGCGTGGCGATCGGTTACGCACTTGCCGTGGTGGCCGGCGTTGCGCTCGGCGTGCTGGTCGGACAGAGCCAATGGGCGATGCGCGGCCTCGACCCGATCTTCCAGGTGCTGCGCACGGTGCCGCCACTCGCCTGGCTGCCGCTGTCGCTTGCCGCCTTCCGTGACGGCAACCCGTCCGCCATCTTCGTCATCTTCATCACCGCCATCTGGCCGATCATCATCAACACCGCCGTTGGCATCCGCAACATCCCGCAGGACTACCAGAACGTCGCCAAGGTGCTGCGCCTCAACGGTTTTGAATATTTCGCCAAGATCATGCTGCCGGCGGCAGCCCCTTACATCTTCACCGGCCTGCGGATCGGCATCGGCCTCTCCTGGCTCGCGATCGTTGCCGCCGAGATGCTGATCGGCGGTGTCGGCATCGGCTTCTTCATCTGGGATGCGTGGAACTCGTCACTGATCAGCGACATCATCGTCGCCCTGATTTACGTCGGCGTGGTCGGCTTCTTCCTCGATCGCTTCATCGCCTTCATCGGGCGTCTTGTCACCCGCGGCACCGCAAACGCCTGAGGAGATCCGTCATGGCACAACCTTATCTTTCGCTGGAATTCATCGACAAGACCTTCGAGCGCAACGGCACCCGAAGCGAGGTTCTCAAGCAGATCTCGCTCGGCGTCGACAAAGGCGAATTCATCTCGATCATCGGTCATTCGGGCTGCGGCAAATCCACCGTGCTCAACATCATCGCCGGGCTGATCGATGCCACCTCCGGCGCCGTTTTCCTCGACGGCAAACATGTGGATGCGCCCGGCCCCGAACGGGCAGTCGTTTTCCAGAACCATTCGCTGCTCCCCTGGCTCACGGTCTACGAAAACATCGATCTCGCCGTCTCCAAGGTCTTCCGCGGCAAGAAGAGCAAGGCCGAGCGCCATGCCTGGGTGATGCACAATCTCGATCTCGTGCAGATGGCGCATGCCAAGGACAAGCGCCCGGCGGAAATCTCCGGCGGCATGAAACAGCGTGTCGGCATTGCCCGGGCGCTCTCGATGGAGCCCAAGGTGCTGCTGCTGGACGAACCCTTCGGCGCGCTCGACGCGCTGACCCGCGCCCACCTGCAGGATGCGGTGATGGAGATCCATGCCCGGCTCGGCAACACGATGATCATGATCACCCATGACGTGGACGAAGCCGTCCTGCTCTCCGACCGCATCGTGATGATGACCAATGGCCCGGCGGCGAAGATCGGCGAAATCCTGGACGTGCCGATCGCACGCCCCCGCAACCGCATCGAGCTGGCATCGGACCGCACCTACCTGAAATGCCGCGAGGCGGTGTTGAAGTTCCTCTACGAGCGCCACCGCTTCGTGGAAGCGGCCTGATCTCTCACGAACCGGAGCAAAGCCATGACACCCCAGGACATCGATCTCGTGCAGTCATCCTTCGCCAAAGTCGTGCCGATCCGCGAGGCGGCAGCGTCACTTTTCTATGGTCGCCTGTTTGAAATTGCCCCCGAGGTAAAGCCCCTGTTCAAGGGCGACATCAGGGAACAGGGCAAAAAGCTGATGACGACGCTCGGCGTCGTCGTCAACGGCCTGAAGAATCTTGAGGCCATCATACCGGCCGCCGAAGGGCTCGCCGTCAAACATGTCGAATACGGCGTCAAGACAGAACACTACACGCCTGTCGGTGAAGCGCTGATCTGGACTCTGGAACAGGGTCTCGGGGATGACTTCACGCCGGAAACAAAAGCCGCATGGGCCACCGCCTACACCACGCTGTCAGGCGTCATGATTGCCGCGAGCTGTCGTAACATCGAGGCGACGGAGTAATGGTCATGCCGGACGGAAGAACTGAAAAACTCGTCATCATCGGCAATGGCATGGCGCCGGGGCGCATGCTGGAACACCTGTTCGAACAGGCACCCGGCCGTTTTGACGTCACCATCTTCAACGCCGAACCGCGGGTGAATTACGACCGCATCATGCTGTCGCCGGTTCTCTCCGGCGAAAAGACCTACGAGGACATCATTATCCACGGTGATGCCTGGTATGAAACGCATGGCGTGACGCTCCATCGCGGCGACCGGATCGTCTCGATCGACCGGACCAACCGCACCGTCACATCGCAAAACGGTGTCACGGTTGCCTATGACCGGCTGGTGATTGCCACCGGTTCCAACCCCTTCATCATTCCCGTGCCGGGCCATAGCCTGCCTGGTGTCGTTGCCTATCGCGACCTGGACGATGTCGGGGCCATGCTTGCCGCTGCCGAGATGGGAGGAGACGCCATCGTGATCGGCGGCGGGCTGCTGGGCCTTGAGGCTGCAGCCGGCCTCAAGGCCCGCGGCATGAACGTGACCGTGCTGCATGTGATGCCGAACCTGATGGAGCGCCAGCTTGATCCGGCCGCCGGTTATCTCCTGCAGAAGGCGTTGGAAGACCGCGGCATCAAGGTGATCTGCAAGGCCAACACCAAGGCGATCCTGGGCGACGGTAAAGTTGAAGCCGTCGAACTGGATGACGGACGCACCATTCCCGCCTCGCTTGTCGTGATGGCGGTCGGCATCCGCCCGAGCGTTCAGCTGGCAAAGGAGGCAGGCCTTGCCGTCAACCGCGGCATCGTGGTGGATGACGGCATGCTGACCTCCGACGGCCACATCATGGCGCTTGGCGAATGCGCCGAAGTGGGCGGCCAGGTCTATGGTCTCGTAGCCCCGCTTTACGAGATGGCCCGCATTGCCGCCTCGCATCTTGCCGGCGACAAGACGCCTGCCTTCAAGCATTCCGACACGCCGACCAAACTCAAGGTCACCGGCATCGACCTCTATTCGCTGGGTGATTTTGCCGAAGGCCCGGATCGCGAAGAAATCGTCCTGCGCGATGCCACCGCCGGCATCTACAAGCGTCTGGTGATCAAGGACAACCGCATCATCGGCACCGTGCTTTACGGCGAAACGGCCGATGGCGCCTGGTTCAACGACCTGAAAAAGAAGCAGACCGACATCTCCGAGATGCGCGATACGCTGATCTTCGGCCAGGCCTATCAGGGAGGGTCTCCGCTGGACCCTATGGCGGCCGTTGCAGCCTTGCCGGATGATGCGGAAATCTGCGGCTGCAACGGCGTCTGCAAGGGCAAGATCACGTCGACCATCACGGGCAAGGGCCTGACCTCGCTGGACGAGGTGCGCGCCCACACCAAGGCATCTGCCTCCTGCGGCTCCTGTACCGGCCTCGTCGAGCAGCTGATGACACTGACGCTCGGCGACAAGTATAATCCGGCCGCTGTCACCCCGATGTGCACCTGCACCGATCTCGGCCATGATGATGTGCGCCGCCTGATCAAGGCCAAGGGCCTGAAGAGCATTCCGGCCGTCATGCAGGAACTGGAATGGAAGACCTCCTGCGGCTGCGCCAAATGCCGCCCGGCGCTGAATTACTACCTCGTCTGCGACTGGCCGGATGAATATGCCGACGACTACCAGTCGCGGTTCATCAACGAGCGTGTGCATGCCAATATCCAGAAGGACGGCACCTATTCCGTCGTTCCCCGCATGTGGGGTGGGGTGACCAATGCCAAGGAATTGCGGGCGATCGCCGACGTGGTCGACAAGTTCCAGATCCCGATGGTGAAGGTGACCGGCGGCCAGCGCATCGATCTGCTCGGCGTCGAGAAGGAAGATCTTCCTGCCGTCTGGGCCGATCTCGGACAGGCCGGTTTCATCTCCGGCCAGGCTTATGCGAAGGGGCTTCGCACGGTCAAAACCTGTGTCGGTTCCGACTGGTGCCGCTTCGGCACGCAGGATTCGACGGGGCTCGGCATCCGCATCGAGAAATTCATGTGGGGGTCCTGGACGCCCGCCAAGCTGAAACTCGCCGTTTCCGGCTGTCCACGCAACTGCGCCGAAGCCACCTGCAAGGATATCGGCGTCATTTGCGTGGATTCCGGCTTCGAGATCCACTTCGCCGGTGCCGCCGGCCTCGACATCAAGGGCACGGATGTTCTGGGTCTGGTGAAGACCGAGGACGAGGCGCTCGAGGTGATCGTGGCATTGACGCAGATGTATCGCGAGCAGGCGCGTTATCTGGAGCGCATCTACAAATGGGCGAAACGCATCGGCCATGACGAGATCCGCCGGCAGATCCTCGGCGATGTCGAGCGCCGCAAGGCCTTTTACGACCGCTTCGTCTTCTCCCAGAAATTCGCGCAGGTCGACCCCTGGTCGGAGCGTGTTTCGGGCAAGGACAAGCACGAGTTCAAGCCGATGGCGACCGTGGGTTACGGCGAGGCTGCGGAATGAGAATACCCCCTCTGGCCTGCCGGCCATCTCCCCCACAAGGGGGGAGACACCGCGAAGCAGTGTTGCGCTTCCCCCAAGACGGTGCGGCAGGTTAGCCCCTCCCCCTTGTGGGGAGGGGTTGGGGAGGGGTCTTCAATCAGAAGGATTATCCCATGAACTGGACAGACATCGGCCATATCGACGACATCCCGCTGCGCGGCGCCCGCTGCGTGAAGACGCCCGGCCTCACGATCGCCGTCTTCCGCACGAGCGAAAACGAGGTTTTCGCCATCGAAAACCGCTGCCCGCACAAGGCAGGCCCCCTGTCGGAAGGCATCGTGCACGGCAAGTCGGTCACCTGCCCGCTGCACAACTGGGTGATTTCGCTGGAAAGCGGCAGGGCGCAAGGCGCGGACGAGGGTGAGGTACAGACCTTCGAGATCCGCAACGACAACGGCGCGCTGTCGATCCTGCTGAAGGCCCCGATGATGGTAGCGGCGGAGTGAGGACGATGGGGCGAAGCTATCCGACCGCTTCGATTTCCTTGCGCGCGCAACTGGCGAGAAAGGCCGACCGCGTCAACCCGCGACGGGCAGCTTCTGCATCGATGGCCTTCAGCGTTCCGGCCTCGAAGGTCACGTTGGCACGCACGACACGGCTGTCGTCCTCGATCAACGGCACACGCAGGAGAAAGGCGCCAGCCGCGAGTTCGGCCCGGATGTCATCGCGCTCGATGATTTGTTCGATCGCCGAGGGCAAAGGCAGCGCTTCGTCCTCTGCCCAGAGCCGCAGTGCCTCGATGGCATTGGCGATGATGTCCTCTTGCGCATCCGCGGCAGAAAAAACACCCGGGAGATCCGGGAAACTAACGCCGAACGCGCTGTCGGCATCCTTGTGCACGAGGGCGATGTAATGACGCATGCGCTGTCTTCCTACTCGATCCAGCCGGCTTGTTTGGCAATGGCGCGGGCTGTGCCCAACGGCAAATCCTTTTTCGGGTGCGGAACGACGACGGTGTGGCCCTCCTTGCGGAACTTGTGGTGCGAGCCCCGCACCGCCACGAGTTCGAAGCCTTCGTCCTTGAGGCGCTGGATGATTTTTCGGCTGTCCCGCTCCATGCGCCGCCTCTTTGATGCGCATATATATACACACAAGAAAGAAGCAGGACAAGCCCATGCCCGTTGAAACCCGCACCACCTGTCCCTATTGCGGCGTCGGTTGCGGCGTGATCGCCACGGTCGATGGCAAGGGCGATGTCAGCGTCCGCGGCGACCCGGATCACCCGGCCAATTTCGGCAGGCTGTGTTCCAAGGGCTCGGCGCTGGCGGAAACCATCGACCTCGATGGACGTCTGCTGGTCCCCCGGAGCGGTGGCGAGCCGGTGGACTGGGATGTGGCGCTCGATCGGGTGGCTGCGCGCTTTTCGCAGACGATTGCCGAACACGGTCCGGATTCGGTCGCCTTCTACGTCTCCGGCCAGATCCTGACGGAAGACTATTACGTCGCCAACAAGCTGATGAAGGGGTTTATCGGTTCGGCCAATATCGATACCAATTCCAGGCTCTGCATGTCCTCTTCCGTCGCCGGCCATCGCCGTGCCTTCGGGGCGGATACGGTGCCGGGCACCTATGAGGATATCGAGCTTGCCGATCTGGTCATTCTCACCGGCTCCAATCTCGCCTGGTGCCATCCGGTGATCTACCAGCGGCTGGCTGCGGCCAAGCAGGCTCGGCCGGGCATGAAGGTGGTGGTGATAGACCCGCGCCGGACCATGACCTGCGATATCGCCGACCTGCATCTGGCGATCCGGCCAGACGGCGACGTGGCACTGTTCATGGGACTGCTAGCGCATCTGGTGAAGGCGGGCCGCATCGATCAGAATTATATCGGCGCCCATACGCTGGGTTTTGCCGAAGCCTTCGAGCAGGCCGCGGCCCTGACGCTGGCCGATCTGATGGAAGCCACCGGCCTGCCCGCCATGCAGATCCGCGATTTCTTCCGGCTGTTCGAGACGACCGAAAATGTCGTCACCTGCTACAGCCAGGGCGTCAACCAGTCGCAAAACGGCACAGACAAGGTGAATGCCATCATCAACTGCCATCTGGCGACCGGCCGCATCGGGCGTCCCGGCATGGGGCCCTTTTCGCTGACCGGCCAGCCGAATGCCATGGGCGGGCGCGAAGTGGGCGGTCTCGCCAATATGCTGGCAGCGCATATGGCACTCGAAAATGCCGAGGATCGCGACCGTGTGCAGCGCTTCTGGGCCTCTCCCCGCATCGCCGAAAAACCCGGCCTGAAGGCCGTGGACATGTTCCGGGCCGTGGCGGACGGCCGCATCAAGGCGATCTGGATCATGGCGACCAATCCCGTCGTCTCGCTGCCCGAGGCGGACCTGGTGCGCGCGGCACTCGGTGCCTGCCCCTTCGTCGTCGTCTCCGACATCATGGAGAAGACCGACACCACCGCCTTTGCACATGTGCTGCTGCCCTCGCTCGGCTGGGGCGAGAAGGACGGCACGGTGACCAATTCCGAACGCCGCATCTCCCGCCAGCGCGGTTTTCTGGATGCCCCAGGCATGGCCAAACCCGATTGGTGGCAGCTGGCAGACGTCGCCCGGCGCATGGGTTTTGCCGATGCCTTCAACTGGACCTCGGCAGCGGAGGTGTTTGCCGAACATGCAGCCTTGTCCGCCTTCGAGAACAACGGAAGCCGCGACTTCGACATTGGCGGCCTGGCAAGCCTCGACAGCAAAACCTACAACGTGCTTGCGCCGGTGCAGTGGCCGCAGCCGGCAGGTGAGCCGCGGACGCTAACGCGCTTTTTTGCCGATGGCCGGTTTTACCATCCGGATGGCAAGGCGCGCTTCATCCCCGTTGACGTACCAAAGCAGCAGGAAAGCGTGGAGACCTTCACGCTGAACACCGGCCGCGTGCGCGACCATTGGCACACTATGACTCGCACGGCAAAAAGTGCCCGCCTTTCGGGCCACATCGCCGAACCCTTCGTCGAGATCCATCCGGCGGATGCAGATCGCCTCGGCATCCGCGCCGCGGAACTGGTTGAGGTGGAAAGCCGGCATGGCCGCGTCCTGCTGCGCGCGCTGGTCACGCCTCGCCAGACGCAAGGCAACCTGTTTGCGCCGATCCACTGGAATGATCAGTTCGCCTCCAGCGCCCGCATCGGTCGGGTGATCGAGGCGGTCACCGATCCGCATTCCGGCCAGCCGGCGTCGAAGATGGCGCGGGTTACCGCCCGGCCCTTCCACGCGGGCTGGTACGGTTTTGCCGTCTCGACCGAAAAACCGCTCGGTCTGGACACTGATTACTGGGCGCTCGCCAAGGCCAAGGGCGGCTGGCGGCTGGAAATTGCCGGCACGCACGACATCGCCGACTGGACCGCCTGGTGCCGGAAGACCTTCCAGATTGGCCCGGATGGGGAGCCGATCCTTTACCAGGACCGCACGAAAGGCACGCAACGACTGGCATTTTCCAAGAACGGTCGGCTTTTGGCAGTTTTGTTTCTTGCGAGAGAGCCTGTGGAAGTGGCACGGAGTTACGTGGTTTCGCAAGTCTGCGACACGCCGACCACCTCCGCCTTGCCGGTGGCGTTGTTGGCGGGACGTGCAGGCGCCGGAAGCCCGGACAAGGGTGCCATCATCTGCTCCTGCATGAATGTCGGCATCGTCGAGATCCTCGGTGCCATCCGCAGCGGATGCGCAAACGTCGAGGCGATCGGCCGGGCAACGCAGGCCGGAACCAATTGCGGCTCATGCCGCGCCGAGATCAGGGAGATCATGCATGGAAGCCTTGCAGCCGCTGCAGAATGACAAGCGCCGCTCGACACCGGCCCGCATGGAGCCGCTGGCGAAACTGCCGGTGTTTTTCGGCCTGGAGGGCAAGCGCGTCGTGCTGGCCGGCGGTTCCGATGGCGCCGCCTGGAAGGCGGAGCTTCTGGTTGCCTGCGGTGCGACCGTACATGTCTTCTGTCCGGAGCATGACCTGGGCGAGGTCATGCGCGGCGTCATTGCCGAGCACAGCGCTGAAGCCGACAACGCCCAGCTCCTCATCCCCCTGCCGGGACCTTCTCCCCGCACGCGGGGAGAAGGAGATCGCCGCACCGTTTCCGTTCCTGAACACGTCGCATCGGGCACGTCCCCTCTCCCCGCGAGCGGGGAGAGGGCTACGGTGAGGGGCAATTCCGCCATCGTCCATCACGACCGGCCCTGGTCCATCGATATCTTCGACAATGCCGCCATGGCGCTCGCCGATTGCGAAACGGATGAAGAGGCAAAGGCCTTCTACTGCGCGGCCAAGGCGGCAGGCGTGCCCGTTAATGTCATCGACAAGCCGGCCTTTTGCCAGTTCCAGTTCGGCTCGATCGTCAACCGCTCGCCGGTGGTGATCGCGATTTCCACGGATGGTGCCGCGCCGATCCTGGCGCAGGCGATCCGCCGGCGCATCGAGACCCTGCTGCCGCCGACGCTGAAGGCATGGGCCGGCATTGCCCAATCGATCCGCGAGGCGATCAACGAACGGCTGAAACCGGGCGCCGAGCGCCGCAGCTTCTGGGAAGGGTTTGTCGATCGCGTGTTCCGCGAGACACCAAAGGAGACGACGGCAGAGGATCTGATTGCCGAGGCCGAAGGTATCGCGCGACCGACAGAAGCCACGACCGGCCGTGTGACGCTGGTCGGCGCCGGCCCGGGTGATGCGGAGCTTCTGACGCTGAAGGCGGTGCGTGCCCTGCAGGCGGCCGATGTCATTCTCTTTGACGATCTCGTGTCCGCCGATGTGCTGGAGCTTGCCCGCCGTGAGGCAAAACGCATGCTGGTGGGAAAACGCGGCGGCCGCGAAAGCTGCAAGCAGGAAGACATCAACGCCACGATGATCGCCCTTGCCAAGGCCGGCAAGCGCGTCGTGCGGCTGAAATCCGGTGATCCGATGATCTTCGGCCGCGCCGGCGAGGAAATTGAAAGCCTGGAGCGCGAAGGTATCCCCGTCGATATCGTGCCGGGCGTCACGGCGGCGATTGCAATGGCCTCAAGGCTCGGCGTGTCGCTGACGCATCGCGACCATGCGCAATCCGTCCGCTTCGTCACCGGTCATTCGCGCAAGGGCGAACTGCCCTCCGATCTCGATTGGTCGAAGCTGGCGGATGCCACCGTCACCACCGTCTTTTACATGGGAGGGCGCACCGCCGGTGCCATCGCCGTCAAGATGGTCGAGCATGGCATGAGCCCGCAAACGCCGGCGGTCATCGTCAGCGCCATCGCCCGCGAGGAAGAGCGCCGCTGGGCGGGACCGCTCTCCAGAATGCCGGAAGCCATGGCGGAAATCGGTTACGAAAACCCGGTGCTGATCGGCATTGGCGATGCCTTCATCAAGGCCCAGCGCGCGCCGATACTCCAGACGATGGACGAAGAGCCTGAGGAACGCACGGCGGCAAGCGCCTAAGCTTTGCCCCGTGGCCGCTCCTGCCGCAGCGCATCCGTGACGGATTTGAGAAGCGGCAACTCACCAAGCTCCTCAAGCATCACCGAAAGCTTCGGTCGCCAGTTCGGATAGCTCCGATGGGTGCCGGGCACATTGGTCGGTTGCTCTTCCTTGGTCAGGTCGGCCAGACGCACGGCAAGCAGCATCGACGGCGTGCGCGCGAGCAGACGGTGCAGGCTGACGACGAGACGATCGAGGTTTTCCTCGCTCAACCCCTCCTCGCCTTCCTCGGGAACCGGCAGATCCTCCGCCTCCATGAGCCGGACGAGATCGACAAGCTCCACCGCACGCGCATCGAGATCGTCATCGACCGTCTCCTCGGGCACCAGCCCGTGTTCGGCTCGCATGAAAATGTCCTCGCCATGCCACCAGCCGCCCAGCGTCTGGTGATCATGGGTGGAAACGCAGGCGAGCGCCAAGGCCGGATAATCCTCCGGCGGCGTGAACCCGTCATCATCCCGCTCGTAAGAGAAGATCCGATAGGAGAGCAGCCGGGACCGCGCCAGATCCTCCCGCAGACCTTCCGGCAGATTGCCGAGATCCTCGCCGATCACCAGGCAATCATGATGGTGCGAGGCTTCCGATAGCACACGCAGAATCTCGTCCTTCGGGTAATCGACATAGGCGCCTTCATCCGGCGAACTGTCGAAGGGCACGAGGAACAGGCGCTGCAGGGCGGCGGCATGATCGATGCGAATCGCGCCGGCATAGCGCATGGCAGCATCGAGCATGCGGCGATAGGGCGAGGTTTCGCCCCGCGCGATGCGGTTCGGCAGGAAAGCGGCCAGACGCCAGTCCTGACCGTCGATCGCCCAGGGGTCGGGCGGCCCGCCGATGCTGGCAGACGAGACATAAATCTCCGGCTCACTCCAGGTGGCCGATCCGTCCAGCGCTTCACCCACGGCCAGATCGAGATAGAGGCCGATCCGCAACCCCGCCTCTTCGGCAACCGCGACGACCTGCGTCAACTGCACATGCGTTACCCATTGCAGCCAGATATGGAACTCGATCTCATCCGTCCGCGACTGGGCAAAACTCTGCACATCGGCGCTGCCGGGCTCCTGCATCTCCTCAGGCCAGCCGCGCCAGCCGGCGGAGAGACCGCGCGAGACCATATCGGAAGACAGCGCCTCGAAGAGCGCATGCAGCCGCAGCGTTTCACCTCCCTCGCGGCGGAAGTCGTCGAAGGCGGCGGCATCGTAAGGCGCACCGGCATCACCGCCCCTGCGCCAGGCGCCAAACAGATCGCGCAGCACCCGCAGCTTGACGGCGGCAACGGCGGGATAATCGATCAGATCCGTCTCCCGCAGCGCTCCAAGTTCCCGCTCCAGATCCGGTGTCATCTCGAATTGCGGCAGGTCGTCCACGGCAATGTACAGCGGGTTCAGCCAGCAACGGTTCGACGGCTCGTAGGGGCTGCAGCGGGCGGGATCGGCGAGAAACGGCGCATGCAGGGGATTGAGCCCGATGAAATCCGCGCCGAGTGGCCCTGCCATCCGGCAGATATCTTTCAGATCGGCGAAATCGCCGATGCCCCAGTTGCGCGCGGAGCGCAGTTCATAAAGCTGCAGAGACAGTCCCCAGACGCGTTCGTCGGAAAGAAGCTGCGGCAGGAAACAGACCGGCCCCTGTTCCAGTCCCTCGCCATCCACCGTCACGTTGAGAGCCGCCAGGATCTTGCGCTTCGTCTCCTGAGAGATCGGCACCTCCGTCCCGTCCGGCTCGGGACGGGTCAGGGCGATGCCGTATTTGCGTGCGAGGCCATCGAGCGGCGAGGGATGTGGATTGAGCGTATCAGCCATTGGCAAGGCTCCAGACAAGCGACCAGGGAGCGGCATTGCCGCCGTCGATTTTCCCGAGGCGATACAGAACCTCGCCGGACGGGGCGGCCGGAATGGTTCCGGCTTCGGCAGAGAGATTGGCTGAGAGCTGCAGCTGCTTCGGCCCCAGACGCCAGCGGACCAGAAGGCCGTGACCCTCGACCTCGAACCGCCCCGCCCCGCCGCCTGCCGCGCGCAGCATCGGCACGATCCGGTCGCGCCGAAGGGAGAGAAGCGTGCGGTAGAACGCCATCATCTCCTTCGCGTCCGCGGACGACAGCCGGGACCAGTCGAGCTTTGCCTTGCGGAAGGTTTCCTCGGCGGTCGGATCGGGCAGGTCGTCCGCATCAAACCCCGGCAGGCGCGAGAGTTCCTTGCGGCGTCCCTGCCGCACCTTCTCGTTCAGGTCCTCGTTGAAGTCGCAGAAGAAGGGAAAAGGTTCCGGTGCGCCCCATTCCTCACCCATGAACAGCATGGGCAGTTGCGGCGCCAGAAGATAGGTCGCGGCAATCGCCTGCAGGGCCGCCTTCGGATGCGCGGCGATCATGCGGTCACCCAGCGCCCGGTTGCCGATCTGATCATGATTCTGGATGAAGGAGATGAAGGCCGTCGGCGGCAGATCGGCACTCGGTTTGCCGCGGGTCTCGCCGCGATACTCCATCCTCTCGCCCTGGAAAACGAACCCTTCGGCCAGCGCGCGGCCTATCTTCGACGGAAGATCAGCGGCGTAATCCTTGTAATAACCGAAGGTTTCGCCGGTGGCGGCAATGTGCAGCGCATGGTGGATGTCGTCATTCCACTGGGCGGTGAAACGCGGTGCCTTGCCGTCGGCATCCCGCGCCAGAAGATCGCTGTTGTTGTCCTCGTTCTCGACGATCAGATGCACATGACGCGCACCGGCCGCCTCGCGCACGCGCCGCGACAGTTCGGAGAGCAGATGCTCGCCGCTGTCATCCTTGATCGCATGCACGGCATCGAGGCGCAGTCCGTCGAAGCCGAAATCGCGCACCCAATAGATCGCGTTCTCGATGACGAACTCACGCACCGGCTTTGAGCCTTCGTCGTCATAATTGATGCCATTGCCCCAGGGGGTCTGGTGATGTTCGGTGAAGATCGGCGCATAGGCCGGCAGGTAATTCCCGTCCGGGCCGAAATGATTGTAGACGACGTCGAGGAAGATCGAGAGACCCCGCTCATGCGCCGCGTCGATCAGCGCCATCAGATCTTCCGGCCGGCCGTAGCTGCTTTCCGGCGCATAGGGCAGAACGCCGTCATAACCCCAGCCGCGCTCTCCGGGAAAATCACTGATCGGCATCAGCTGGAGGGCCGTCACGCCGAGATCACGCAGGTGATCGAGCTTTTCTATCGCCGCCCGGAACGTACCCTCCGGCGTGAAGGTGCCGACATGCAGTTCGTAAAAGACCAGTTCCTCGACCGGGCGCCCCATCCAATCGGTGACGCGGCGCGAAACGGCGCCAAGATCGACCACTTCGCTCGGACCATGCACATCCCGGGGCTGGTGACACGACGCCGGATCCGGAACGGCAAGGCCGTCTGGAAGCATGAAGCTGTAACGGGTACCGGGCCTGCCGCCCTCCACCGCGCATTGGTGCCAGCCATCCCCCACGGCCTCCATTTTACGCGGCGTTTCACCCTCGATCTGCAGCTGGATCGTCTCGTGCAGCGGAGACCAGAAGCGGAACAGGGTATGGGAGGAGGAAAGCTGGGGGCCGAACAGAAGATCAGTCAAAGGCGGGCCTCGTGTCGCTGAATCGCGGGAACTGCGTTCCAACGCACCGGGCAACAAAAGGTTTCGGTTCGTCTCTGAACCGCTTCCTGGGAGGCGGCCCTAAACCCGCTCCTCCGACGATGAAGCCCTTAAGCGGCGCCCCACCTTTTAAGCGAGCGAGACCGTCACCTCGCGCCCACCGAGGCTGACCGTGAAGGACGACGGCTCCGGAATGCCCGGCGCACCGGACAAGGTGCCGGTGGTCACGACCTGCCCCTTCTTCAAATGGCCGCCGCCATGGGTCGGCAGACCGTGATTGGCACACACGACGACGGCGGCAAGCGGATCGCCATCGGCATGGATCGCGGGACCATCGAAGAGAACGGAAGAACCGTTCGTCAGCCGCAACCCGCCCAGTTTTGCACCGGCCGCCAGCAAGGACCGATCAAGCTCTGGACCGACGACGTAACCGATATTGCTCATGAAGTCCGACAGGAGCAATCCAAGAGCATCGCCCGGTCCGTCAACATACCGGCTGCGCACGAGTTCGACGCCGATCGCCACACGCTCAATGGCTGCAAAGACCTCATCACGCGTGTAGGGCGTCGCGCGCGGCGGCAGATCCTGACCCAGAACAAAGGCCAGTTCGACCTCCACCTTGATGCCCGTTTCGAAACGGAAGCTCCGGTCGGCGGAGACGAAGAGCAACGGAGCACCGTAGAGTTTACCGCCATCCCGCAGTGAAAACTTGTAACCCGCGGGCTGATCCGCGCCGCGACGCGCCAGGATCTCCGCCTGGATCGCATAGGCATCATCCACGTTTGGGCGCCCGATCCCGGCCTTGTCGATGAGGGAAGCGTCTGCGATGGCCTGCGCCAATATGGTCGCAAGGCCGGTTCGCATGATCATGTCAGTGTCCACGTCTGGCTCCAGATGCATGTCTGTTGGAGGATTGGGGGCTTTCTTCGCCCCTGGTCATGAAAAAGCGCCGGGGACTTGCCCGGCGCTTTCTGTTGTTCATGTTGCCTTGGCGTCAACGGCCAGCCGGCGCCTGATGTTCGGCCGCATCGAGGATACGGCTCAGCGTCAGCGCGGCGAGCGTACAGATCGCACCGGAGATCAGGTAACCGCCGATGAAGATGATGCCGAATTCGCTCGCGAGACCCAGCGCGACCAGCGGCGCAAAACCCGCACCGACCAGCCAGGCAAGGTCGGAGGTGAGCGCCGAGCCGGTATAACGGTATTCACGACCGAAGCGCGACGAGACGGCACCGGAGGCCTGGCCGAAGGAGAGGCCCAGAATGCCGAAGCCGATGATGATGAAGGCATCCTGCCCCTTGCCGCCGGCTTCCAGCAGGAAGGGCGCCGAGAAGCTGAAGACCGCAATGATGATCGCACCGATCATCAGCTGGCTGCGGCGGCCGATGCGATCGGCAATCGCACCCGAGACAACGACCGCGCCAAGCCCAACCATGGCCCCGACGATCTGCACGAACAGGAACTCGCCGGCGGACTGGCCACCGTAGAGCGTGACCCAGCTCAGCGGGAAGATCGTCACCAGATGGAACATGGCAAAACTTGCGAGCGGCACAAAGGCGCCGAGCAGGATGTCGCGGCCGTGAACGGAAATGGTTTCCAGAACCGGGCGGGCCCTCAGTTCGTGGCTTTCGAACAGCTCACCGAATTCACGGCTGGCAACGATGCGCAGGCGCGCAAAGAGCGCCACGACGTTGATCGCGAAAGCGACGAAGAATGGATAACGCCAGCCCCAGGTGAGAAAATCCTGGTCGGACAGGTTGGCGTAGAAATAACCGAACAGCGCGCTTGCCAGGGCAAAACCGAAGGGAGCACCGAGTTGCGGCATCATGGCATACCAGCCGCGCTGGCCTTGCGGCGCATTCATGGCCAGAAGCGAGGCCATGCCATCCCAGGCACCGCCCAGCGCAAAACCCTGGCCAAGCCGGAACACGGCCAGCATCACGACGGCCCAAACGCCCACCGACTCATAGCTCGGCAGAAACGCGAGCGACGCTGTTGACCCTCCCAGAATGAACAGCGCGATGGTGAGCTTGGTGCCGCGACCATAGGTGCGGTCGATCCACATGAAGACGAGCGAGCCGACCGGTCTTGCCAGGAATGCCAGCGAGAAGACCGCAAACGACATCAGCGTTGCCGTCACCGGATCACCGGCGAACGAAAAGACGAGCCGCGGGAACACGAGAACGGAAGCGAGACCGTAGACGAAGAAATCGAAGAACTCGGACATGCGTCCGATGATCACGCCGATGGCGATGCTGCCGGGCGACAAGGGCTTGTCGTCGTGCATCGCACGGGCATCGCGCTCGAACTCGGAAGACGTAGGGGTTCCAGCTATGGACATATATGCACTCCTCCTTTGCGGCGAATAGTCGCCTCCCCAAAGGAGAGGATGATGCATATTTGGCTGTTATCAAGTCCGAAATGCTGGACGGGCCAAGATTTCGCCCCATTTCCGGTGTGGTCGCCGGTGTGTGCTGGAAATCAGCTCTCCTGGACCTTCGGCTTGAAGAGCCGTTAGCCGATTATTCAGCTCGCGTCTCGTAAGAACGCCCTGCAGGGCTGTGGGTTCCTGCTGCAACGCACGAAAATGTTTTGCACTGCGACGAAAGACCTCATAGGGAGCATAGACTTCCTGCTTTAGTCGCAAGTAGACAAAACGCAAATTTCGAACTGAAAGATGCCACGGTTGATGAAGCTCATTCGCCGGCTTAGTGCCCTCGCTCTTCCTTTAGCCCTTTCGGGCTGTGATCTCGTCGTGATGTCGCCGTCGGGCGACATTGCCATGCAACAGCGCGATCTCATCATCATTTCGGTGGTGCTGATGCTGCTGATCATCGTGCCCGTCATGTGCCTGACGCTCTATTTCGCCTGGCATTACCGGCGCTCCAACACCACGGCGAAGTATGATCCCGAATGGCATCATTCCACGCGCCTGGAAGTGGTGATCTGGTCTGCTCCGCTTGCGATCATCATCGCACTCGGCGCCGTCACCTGGATCAGCACCCACAAGCTCGATCCTTACCGCCCGCTCGACCGGATCGATGCATCGCGTCCGATCACGGCCGAAACCAAGCCGATCACCATCGAAGTGGTGGCGCTCGACTGGAAATGGCTGTTCCTCTACCCGGAACAGGGCATTGCGACCATCAACGAGATCGCCGCACCGATCGACACGCCGATCGAGTTCAAGATCACCGGCACGACCGTGATGAACTCCTTCTACATTCCGGCGCTCGCTGGCCAGATCTACGCCATGCCCGGTATGCAGACGAAACTGCACGCTGTCATGAACAAGGAAGGCGTCTATGACGGCTTCTCCGCCAATTACAGCGGCGACGGTTTCTCCGGCATGAAGTTCAAGTTCCACGGCATGAACAATGACGGCTTTAATGCCTGGGTTGCCCAGGTGAAGGCCAACGGCACCATGCTGAACCGCGACACCTTCCTGAAGCTGGAGCGTCCGAGCACCCGCGTGCCGGTCACCTACTACGCGAATGTCGAGAACGGCCTTTACAATGCGATCCTGAACATGTGCGTCCAGCCGGGCCAGATGTGCCAGGACGAAATGATGCACATCGACATGATGGGCGGCGCCGGCGTCGACAGCCACGAGAACCGCGAGCGGCTGGAATACGATACCCGCTGGTCCGTTGAAGCCGGCCCTGGCGCCACCCATCCCGCAACGGGTCATGGCGCCAAGCAGGGAACGGAAGCGGAAGGGGTCAACAATGCCCCGGCAGCCGGTTCCGAGGCCGGAGAGGGCCAGGGCACCGCCCCGGCTCAGCTCAACACAAATCCGAAGCCGTAAGCCGCGGCTTGAGACGAACTGGAAACTGAGATGTTTACGAACAGTAACCTGATGGAATTCATCTTCGGTCGGTTGTCGTGGAGTTCGCTGGCGTTCACGCATGACCCGATCATCCTGATGACCTTCATCGCCGTCGTTCTCGGCGGTGGCGCCGTCGTCGGCGCAGTCACCTATTTCCGCCTCTGGGGCTATCTCTGGAAGGAGTGGTTCACCAGCGTCGACCACAAGAAGATCGGCATCATGTATGTCGTTCTGTCGCTCATCATGCTGCTGCGCGGTTTTGCCGACGCCGTCATGATGCGCACCCAGCAGGCCGTCGCCTTTGGTGCGAACGAAGGTTACCTTCCGCCGCACCACTATGACCAGATCTTCACCGCCCACGGCGTGATCATGATCTTCTTCTTCGCCATGCCCTTGGTGACGGGGATCATGAACTACGTCGTGCCGCTGCAGATCGGCGCACGCGACGTGTCCTTCCCCTTCCTCAACAACTTCTCGTTCTGGATGACGGCGGCCGGCGCCGTGGTGATCATGCTGTCGCTGTTCGTTGGCGAATTCGCCCGCACCGGCTGGCTGGCCTATCCGCCGCTCTCCGGCGCTGATTATTCGCCGGGCGTGGGTGTCGATTATTACATCTGGGGCCTGCAGGTCGCCGGTGTCGGAACGACGCTATCGGGTATCAACCTGATCGCCACGATCGTGAAGATGCGTGCTCCGGGCATGACCATGATGAAGATGCCGATCTTCACCTGGACCTCGCTCTGCACCAACGTCCTGATCGTCGCCTCCTTCCCGATCCTGACCGCAACACTCGTTCTCCTGACCCTTGACCGCTACGTTGGCACGAATTTCTTCACCAACGATCTTGGCGGCAACCCGATGATGTACGTCAACCTCATCTGGATCTGGGGCCATCCGGAAGTCTACATCCTGATCCTGCCGGCCTTCGGCATCTTCTCCGAAGTGGTGTCGACCTATTCCGGCAAGCGTCTTTTCGGTTATGCCTCGATGGTCTATGCGACCGTCGTCATCACCATCCTGTCCTACCTGGTCTGGCTGCACCACTTCTTCACCATGGGTTCGGGCGCCAGCGTCAACGCCTTCTTCGGCATTACGACGATGATCATCTCGATCCCGACGGGGGCGAAGATCTTCAACTGGCTGTTTACGATGTATCGTGGCCGCATCCGTTACGAAGTGCCGATGTACTGGACGGTCGGCTTCATGGTGACCTTCGTCATCGGCGGCATGACGGGCGTAATGCTTGCCGTTCCGCCGGCCGACTTCGTGCTGCACAACTCGCTGTTCCTGATCGCGCACTTCCACAACGTGATCATCGGCGGCGTGGTGTTCGGCCTTCTCGCCGGCATCAACTTCTGGTTCCCGAAGGCCTTCGGCTACAAGCTCGATCCGTTCTGGGGCAAGATGTCCTTCTGGTTCTGGCTGATCGGCTTCTATTTCGCCTTCATGCCGCTCTACGTGCTCGGCCTGATGGGCGTGACGCGCCGCGTCAACCACTTCGACGACTCGTCGCTGCAGATCTGGTTCGTGATTGCCGCCTTCGGTGCCTTCCTGATCGCGCTCGGCATCGCCTCCTTCATCATCCAGCTGGTGGTCAGCTTCCTGAAGCGCGACCAGCTGCGTGACCTGACGGGCGACCCGTGGGATGGCCGTACGCTGGAATGGGCAACCTCGTCTCCGCCGCCGGAATACAACTTCGCCTTCACGCCTGTCGTTCACGACCACGACAGCTGGTACGACATGAAGAAGCGCGGTTACGTCCGGCCGCTGGAAGGCTTCAAGCCGATCCACATGCCGAAGAACACCGGCACCGGTGTCATCCTCTCCGGTCTCAGCGTCGCACTCGCCTTCGGTCTGATCTGGTACATGTGGTGGCTGGCAGCTCTGTCGTTCATCGGCATCCTGGTGGTCTCCATCGCACACACCTTCAACTACAAGCGCGACTACTACATCCCGGTCGAAACCGTCGTTGCGACCGAGAATGCCCGGACGAAGCAGCTCGCGGAACAGGCCTGATACAATGAGTGCACCCCACACCGCCTCGGCCGACAAGCCGACGTTCTACCTGACGGAAGAACACCATCCGGAAAACAGCACCATGCTGGGTTTCTGGATCTACCTGATGAGCGACTGCCTGATGTTCGCGGTCCTCTTCGCAACCTATGCCGTGCTCGGCCGCAGTTATGCGGCTGGCCCTTCGCCGGCCGATCTGTTCGATCTGAACCTGGTCGCCATCAATACGGCCATGCTGCTGTTCTCCTCCATCACCTATGGCTTCGCCATGCTGAGGATGGAAAAGGGCGACAAGGCCGGCACGCTGAAGTGGCTCGCCATCACCGGCGTCTTCGGCCTCGCCTTTCTCGGCATCGAACTCTACGAGTTCCACCATCTGATTCATGAAGGTGCGACCCCGCAGCGTTCGGCCTTCCTGTCGGCCTTCTTCACGCTCGTCGGCACCCACGGTCTGCACGTCACCTTCGGCTGCATCTGGCTGGTGACTTTGATGGTCCAGGTCTCGAAGCACGGCCTGATCGAGGCCAACCGCCGCCGCCTGATGTGCCTGTCGATGTTCTGGCACTTCCTCGACGTGGTCTGGATCGGCGTCTTCTCCCTCGTCTATCTGATTGGAGTGATCGGATGAGCTCGGAACCCCATGCTCCGGCGCATGAAAGCGCCCACAACACCCATCACGGCCACAGCCATGGCCATGAAGCCGCGCACGGCACGTTCAACAGCTACATGACCGGCTTCATCCTGTCGGTCATCCTCACCGCCATTCCCTTCTGGCTGGTGATGGGCAACGTGATCGAGAGCAAGGCGCTGGCAGTTGCCATCGTCATGGGCCTCGGCGCGGTGCAGATCGTCGTGCACATGATCTACTTCCTCCACATGAACACCAAGTCGGAGGGTGGCTGGACCATGCTGGCGCTGATCTTCACGATCATCATCGTGGCGATTGCGCTCGCCGGTTCCCTCTGGGTCATGCATCATCTGAACACCAACATGATGCCGATGAACCCGGAAATGATGAAAAACCTGCCCTGACGGCAGACAGGATGGCCCCGATTCTGGCGGGCCATCCTCCTAGGAAAGTTCGACATGACCACCGAGGCCCGCCATCCAACCGCAAAGCGTCACACCGCCTTTGCCCTTGTGATGGCGGGCCTCGCTTTCGTTTTTATCGGGCTCGGCACCTGGCAGGTGCAGCGCCTGTTCTGGAAGCTGGACCTGATCGCCCGCGTCGATGCCCGGGTGCATGCGCCAGCCGTTCCGGCCCCTGCCCCCTCGGAGTGGCCTGCCGTTTCAGCAGACGCCGCCGAATATCGCCATGTCACGGCCAAGGGCACATTCCTGCATGACAAGGAAGTCTTCGTTCAGGCGGTGACGGAACGCGGTCCGGGCTTCTGGGTCGTGACACCCCTGCAGACGGCGGACCAGAGCATCATCCTCATCAACCGCGGTTTCGTTCCAGCGGACCGGCGCGACCCTGCCGCCCGTCCGGGAAGCCAGCCCGAGGGCGAAACGCTTGTCACCGGCCTCTTGCGCATCAGCGAACCCGGCGGCGGATTTTTGCGCGCGAACGATCCGGCGGCTGGTCGCTGGTATTCCCGTGATGTCGCGGCGATTGCCACGGCAGAGGGGCTTGCCAATGTCGCGCCCTATTTCATCGACGCCGATCGCGCCTCCAATACCGGCGATTATCCGGTCGGCGGGTTGACGGTGATCCAGTTCCGCAACAGCCATCTCGTCTACGCGATCACCTGGTATTCCCTGGCGGCGATGTCGATCGGCGCAAGCATCTACCTCTTCCGCCGCAGACCGACAGAAGCGCCCTGATTACCTCTACGGGAACCGCCTTGCGTGCCACCGGTTATCCTTCCTGACAAGGAAAGGTATCTCAGCATGATCAAGGACCTGAAGAACGACCCGATCGCGAGCCCCGAGGACGACGCACCCGAACGCCGCAAGAAACAGCGCGCCGGCCGCACGATCATCACCTTCTTCATCATCTATGCGCTCGGCGCCTTCAGCCTCTATCTGTTCATCGTCTTTTTCGGCTCCATTGCCTCGACGCAATGAGGACCGGGCTCATACCGCCCGAGGTTCATCCGTCCGGTAGGCGCTGGTCTGCTTGCGGAACCGTTCCGGCGCACCGGGCTCCGCATATTTGGGAAGCTCGTCCATATCCGTTTTGTTGAGGACAACGCCGACCGTCTTCGCGCCGATCGTCGGCTCCTGTTCCAGCACGCTGCGCACCAGCTTCACCGGCGTTTCGCCCCATTCGACAACCATCAGGAAACTGTCGACATGCCCTGCGAACGCCTTGGCATCGATAGCCGGCACCAGCGGCGCTAGATCCACCACCACATAGTCAAAACGGCCGTTCACCGTCTCCATCAGGCGGCCCATATCGGCAGACGCAAGGATGTCGCTCGTGTGCGGAAAGGCCTTGTCGCGCGAGGCGATCGGCAGGATCGCCAGACGCGCCTTCGGATCGACGGTGATCGCGCTCGTCCAGGGCGCCTCGCCGCGCAGCACTTCCATCAAACCGTTCATCGGTTCGGCACCGAGGATGCCGCTCGAGACCCGGTTGTAGGAATCGGCATCGATCAGCAGCGTCCGCTTGTTCATGGCACCGAGCAAGACCGCGAGATTGGCCGCGACCACCGATTTGCCCTCCCCCGGCAGCGCGGAAACGACGCCGATCACGCGGCAGGCCCGGTTCGGGTTTGCCTGGTCGCAGGCAAGCTTGGCGTTGCGCAGCGTCTCGGCAAAGCCGGAGCGTGGATAATCCACCGCCACGCGGGTGAGTTTGCGAACGAACTCATCCTTCGGCGGCGCCGATCCGTCCCCCGCATACGGTTCCGGCAGTGTCTCGGCCGGCTTGCCATCCTTGCCGGCAGAGGATGCCCGCTTGATCAGCGCCAGATAACCGATGAACCGCAATCCGAGATGGCTCTTGACGTCCTGCCCGATGCGGAAGCCTCGCTCCTTCAACTCGAGAACCGTGGCAATGCCGCCGCCGGCGAGAAGGCCGAGCACGATCGACAGCGCCATCGTGAGCGTCTTTTTCGGGCTCGAGGGAGAAATCGGCACGCCGGCTTGCGAAATCACACGCGCCTTGGCGATCGGAAAGGACTGTCGTTGCGAAGCCTGTTCGAAGCGGTCGAGGAAGGACTGATAAAGGGTCTTCAGCGACGCCGCCTTCTGCTCCAGTTCCCGCAACTGGACGAGCGACACATTGGCCTCCGAGTTGCGGCCGGCCACCTGGTCGATGCTCTTGCGCAACGATTCCTCGCGCGAGCGCGCCACATCATATTCGTTGCGGAAACCGGCGGTCAGCTGCTGCAGCTCGCTGAAGATCTGCCGCTCGATCTCCTGTCTTTCCGTCTGCAGAAGCTGCGCCTGCCGATGCTCCGGACCATACTGCTCCAGCACCGAACGCTGCCGCTCCACCACCGACTGGTACCGCTTGCGCAGATCCTGGATGACGGAATTGTCCGCATCGCCGGCAGAGATGATCGCATTGTTGACGGCCGCTTCAGCCCCCTGATCCACGATCGCCTGATACTGGTGGTAACGGGCGGCGGCGGTCGCGCTATCGGCCTGGGCAACGATCAGCTGGCTCGTCAGGTCCGCCAGCTGCTGTGACGACAAAAGCTCGCCGCGCGGCGAGATCAGGCCGTTGTCGGTCTTGAACTTCTCGACCGCAAGGGCTGCCTCCTGCGAGCGCGCATTGAGATCCGTCAGACGCTCCTGCAGCCAGACCGATGCCTTTTCGGTGGCCTGGAAATTGGCGTTCAGCTGTTCGCTGACATAGGCTTCAGCGTAAGCCCGCGCCAGCCGCGCCGACAGCAGCGGTTCGGGCGAGCTGACCGTCAGTGCGATGACGGAACTTCTCGCCACCCGATCGGCCGTCAAGGATTGCTGCAGGATCGCCGCCGCCTTTTCCCGTCGTCCGTTGCGCGCAGCCGTTTCCGAGGCTGGCGTGTCCGCCGGCGAAACGAGAGAGGCGACGCTTTTCACCGCATCCTTCGCAAGCGCCACCGGCGATTTGGGCGGGTCGAGGAAGATCTCGTTATCGGCAAGGCCGAGTTCGTCCACCACGCGCAGCGCCAGCGTCTTCGACTTCATCAGTTCGACAGCGCTCGACAACTGGTTGTCGATCAGCTGCGCCGACTGGCTGCTCTGCTCGTCTTCCGCATACCGCGACAGGCTTTCGTCGATCAGGATCTGCGTCATCGAGGTGAAGGCCGGAGGAGTCATCACCAGATAGGCGCCGGCCAGCATCATGGCGATGACGACGCTGATGATCACCAGCCTCGCACGACGCACCACGGCGGAATACAGGCGATCCAGATCGATGAAGGCGTCCGTATCCTCTTTTGCGGTCGCAAACGACGTCGAGCGAAGGTTGATGTGGTCCATTCTCAGATCCTTTCGAGCCTTGGCAGGCCACAATTCACGGGGACGCCTTGTTGAGACGAAGGGCCGGACCGAACCAGCGCCGCAGCCGCGCTTCGACGGGCATCTTCAGATGTCGGAGCACGGAGGGCTGGGAAACCGCCAGGTTGAGGCAGTCGCGCCAGGCACGCCCCTTGATGGCTTCGACCAGATCGATAAAGGCAAGCGCTTCCTTGAGGCTTCGATACCGCACGGCTTGCGCCTGCGCCGCCGGACCCTGCAGCGGAAAATCGCGCACGAAACGGCGATCCGCCTCCATCATGGCCGTCACGTGATCACGCCGCAGCACACGGGAAATCGAGCCGTCGCGCACGTGATAAAGATAACCCGGCTGCGGCTCCACGGCACAGGTGCCGCCACGGGCAAGCGCCGAGGCGAGGAAGATATAGTCCTCGCCGATCCGCAGCGCCTCGTCGAACCGCAGAGCGTGCCGCTCGATGAACGCCCGCTCGAACATCGGCTTCATGTAGCCGAAATTGAAGGTGGCGCGGAACAGCACGTTGGAGCGGATGAACTCCTCCAGCGACAGTGAGGAGAGCCGCTGCAGGAGAGGCTCCGGAAACATGGCTGCGCTACGATAACCCGGCCGGAGCACCATGACATTATCCACGACGATATCGGCGGACAGCCGTCCCGCCGCGGCGATCATCATGGCGGAGCGTTCGGGCAACACCTCGTCGTCGGAATCGAGAACCGCGATCCATCGCCCGCGCGCTGCGGCAATGGCATCGTTGCGGGCCGCCCCCGGTCCACCGTTCTGGCTGCGCTCGATCAGTCTTACCCGCGGATCGCCGAAATAACGGACGAGTTCGGCCGTACCATCCGTGGAGCAGTCATCCGCCACCACCACCTCGACGGCGACACCCACCTGGGCAAGAGCGCTCTCAATGGCAAGACCGATCGTATCGCGGGCATTGTAGGCGGCGATGACGAAGGAGACATCCGGCATTGGGGTTTCGTTCATGCAACCTCCACCGAGCCATACTGGCGAATTTCCCGCACACCGATGATCCCTGCCATGGCGCCGACATGCAGCGCGCCGCGCAGCAGGTTGCGATTGCGCGCTTCCGGCGACAGGATGGAAAAAAGCGCCGCAAGACCGCAGTAAGCGGCCTTGGCCCCGGCGACGGCAAGCTGGCGGACACGACCCGGCCATGCCGTCCTCGCGCCGAGAATGCGGCCATGGGTCTGGCCCGAACGGAAGCGGCGTTTCATCAGCCAGCCGAACCGCGCGCGGTTTTCGGGAACCGGCTCGCTGAGCCAGGCACGTTCGGCAAAGGCGATGCGCCCGCCGGCATCGGTCACGCGGGTGAAGAAGTCCGTATCCTCGCCGCCGCTCTGGCCAAGCGTCAAGGCAAACCGGCGCCCGCGCACCTGCGGCGAGCGCATGTCGAGGAGCGCGTTGCAGGTATAACCGGTCCGGATGTTCGACCCGACCCAGACAGGACGGGTGGAATGAAAGTCGCCCTTGCGCATCCAGGCGGGGGCATTGTCGGCATAAACGGCACGGACGGGGCCGAGCACCGCATCGGCCGTCGTCGCCTCGGCCGTGGCCAGCAGTTCGGCCAGCCATTCCGGCGATGCGGTCTCATCGTCATCGATGAAGGCCAAGTAATCGCCGTCGCTGGCATTCAGGCAGGCATTGCGGGCAATCGAGATGTTGGAGCGCGGGCAGTGCAGGTAGGACATCTCGAACGGTGACTGCAGCCGCAGCCGCTCGAAAAGGTCGAAGGCGCTCGGCGTCGCATCGTTATCGGCCACGATCAGGCGAAGACGCACCCCAGCCGGTACGACGAGCTGAAACAGCGACAGCAGCGTCGCTTCCAGTTCCGGTCGGCGGAAGGTGCAGATGCCGATATCCACGTAAAGATGGGAGAGCGTACGTTCACTCGTCATGCCGCAACCCTCCCCTTTCGGCGCCCGAACAGTTCCAGCCAGAAACCGGTGGACCAGGCCGCATGCATGATCATCGCGGCCACTGCCGCCAGAACGCCGTTGGGGTTGCGTTCGCGCACCGCCATCCACGCCCCATAGGCAAGGCACAGGAAGGCCCAGGCAACCAGAGGCACGGCTGCCACCCAATGGATGACCGCAAGCAGAGCGCCGACGATCGCAGGCATCACCATCAGCGGCAAGGCCTGGCGCAGTTTCGGCACGGCATGGTGCTTGAGGAGGTTGCGCGCCCGGCCACGGCCATAACCCAGATACTGCCGGAAGAGCGAACCGGGGCTGGAGCGTGGATAGTAAGTCATGAAGGTCTTCCCCGTCATCCAGATGCGATAACCGGCCTGGCGCAGGCGGAAATCGAGTTCCGCATCCTCGTTATGGCTGAAGCTCTCGTCATACCCGCCAACGGCGCGGAAGGCCGCGATCCGCATCAGCGCATGGTGGCCGTGATCGATCCACTGTCCTTCGGCCCCCTCGCGATGTTTCGAGCCGCCATTGCCAAGCTTGGAGTTCTGCGCCAGCGCGGTTGCGCGCTGGAAAGTGCCGAGGCCGACGGTCTTCATGCCAACGACCACCGAATCCGCGCCCGTATCGACGGCCTCCTGCAGCAGCACCTGGCAGTAGTCCGCCGGGTAATCGCCATGCGCGTCGATCCGGATGAGGAAATCCCGGCCATCACCAAACCGCTCGACCGCAAGGTTGATCGCAGCGCTCTGGATGCGCTTCGGATTGTCGATGAGCGCAAGGCCGGAGATCTTGTCCGTGAGCGCCGCGACGATCGCCGGCGTGCCATCCGTGCTGCCACCATCGGCAACGACGATGAACATGTCATGATTGCCGCGGCTTTCAGCCAGGCTGAGCAGCAGGGGTTCGATGTGGCGCGCCTCGTTGAGACAAGGGATGACCACCAGCACTTTCATCTCGGGCAAGATCGGGGACGACATACACTAACCTTCCGATTGCAGGGGGGACGGGATGATGAAACCGGCCTCGGCCGGGGCAGTCGATCCAAGCGCCGCCAACTGACGGACAAGCGCCTGGCATTCCGCGCGCCCGACAGCCCAGGCGGAGTGGTCGGAATCGGCAAGTGTTGCAAAGAGGCTGAGGTACTCGTCGACGCCGAGCGCCTGCAGGCGCCGAACGATCTCCGGCACATGCGCCTGTGCAAGCAGCAAACCGAGCTGGCGCCTGGCCAGAAACCGGCCGGTTTCGGTCGAGGAGAGTGCGATCGGTACCGCCCCGTGCAAGACACCTTCATAAAGGCGGTTGGGCAGCAGCCATTCGGAATTCAGCCCCTCCTCGAAGAAATCGATCGCCCAGACGAACTGCACCTCGCCGTAGATCCGCGACAGATCCTCCGGATTGCGATAGGTGCCGTGGAAGGAGACGTGCGGGGTCTGCGCCACCTGCTGTTCGAAATCCGGAAACTCCTTGGGCGACACACGGCCGCGAATGACGATCTCGACCTGCCCCTTCATCGCCGCCGCGATCTCGGCGAGGATGGCAAAACTCTTGCGGCAACGGATCGCGCCGAACCAGCCGATTCGCCAGGGTTCGCCCTTGCGCGGCGGACGCGCGACGGGCGGCCAGAGACCGGGATGCGGATCCAGATCGAGAACCTTGTTTTCCAGAAGCATCACCGGCAGCCGCAGCTTCGAGCGCGGCTTGAAATAATGCTCGACAAAGGCCGGGGAACTGGTGACCAGCAGGTCGGCGCTCCGGCCGAACTGGCCTTCGGCCGCCCGCAGCAGCCGTCCCTTGATGCCCTCGTCGAGCAGCAGCCGATGGATATCGAGGCACTCGTAGACAAGCGCAGATGTTGCGCCGAAATGCGCGCGGGCCCCCTCCCCAAGCGCCAGCATTTCCAGATTGCGGGCGATGATCACCTCCGGCTTCTGAAGGCCGGACAGGTGGCGGGAAAGCGTCGCACGCGCCTTCACCACCGCGCCGATACGCTGGGCAAAACGGCCATCCGCCGTTTCCCCCAGCACCCTCACCGGCACGTCCCGTTCATCGGCCAGCCGGTTGACGTCACGAAGGAAGCCGGCAACGGACACCGTGGCACCACCGGCCTTCAGCATGACCACACGCCGGCGGATGGCCGGATCGGAGAGATCATGGGCGAGGTAGAGAACGTTGATCGTCACGTCGTCCGGCTCCTTTATGTTCAGCCCATCATGGGCATCGTGAAGAGAGGCCGAGGCGGCAAAGCGCCTCAGTCCAGCGTGCAGACAATCGAGTCCGGGAAGCGGCAGGTTTCACCAAGCGCAGTGAAGGCAATACGATCCACCTGCATGGTGATCGGGCCGGAATAGGAAAAGCTGCCAAGCCATTCTTTGGACGTGTCGGAGGCCCAGAGGCTCGCAAAGATCTTCTGCGGATTGGACGGGATCTTCGACGGATCGGTCACCTCATGCACCATGCGGCCATCGACGAAGTAACGAAGCCGGTCATTTTCCCAGACAAAGGCATAGTCGTGGAAACCCTTGTCGGCACCGCCTTCGACCGCCACCAGCTTTTCGTTGCCGCCCTTGCTAGAAACATACTGGTTCAACTGCACCTGGTTGGTGTTCTTGCCCAGCACCTCGAAATCGATCTCGTCATGCGGTTGCTTGTCGGTCGGGCCGATATAGGTGAAGAAAGCGGAATTCGTGCCCGATCCGGTGCCCGCTTTCATGCGCACCTCGTAGGTGCCGTAACCATAGCGCTGGCGCGTCTGGATCTCGCCGCAGACATAGGCGCGATCCGCCGTCTGCTGCGCCTCAAGGCCAAGCGTGAGCATGCCACCTTCGACGCGCACCTGACCTTTCGACCAGGTGCAGTTCTGATGAGCGCCATTGGCCCAGCCATCGGAGATGTACCAGAAAGTCTTGTCGAGTGTGTCGAAGGTTTCGACGAAGGATGCGCCGGTTGCAGCCTGCGCAAGGGCCGGCTGCGTCACAAAGGCGCAAGCCGAAAGAAGAGCGGGGATAACGAGACGGCGAATGGATGAAAATTTACGCATTGTTTGACCTCTTGTTCCGGGATGCTGACGCTGGAAGGCTTGGCCCCGGCTCCGACCGCCCGAGGACAGGAGAGCCACTGACGGGTTTTGCCCGGGTCCGGTTGCCGGTCAGCACGCCATAGACGCCTGGCGCCCACTGCAGGGCCAGACGATGACTGAGGATAACGGCGGCGAAGGTGACGAGGACGGCAAGAGCGTAAAAAACCGGATAAAAGCTCGGATCTGCGAAACGGTTCCAGATCATCCATAGACCGATCAGCAAGGGATAATGCGCGCAGAAGGTCCAGAAACTGAGGCTTCCCGTGCGTGACAGTCCACGCCCGAACGGCGTGCGGATCAGCGCGGCCGAAAGAAACCAGAAACCCGCGGCCCCCAGGATGGACAGTACATTGCGCAACATCAGCAGCACCGCCGGATAGTCCGGCCCGGTGAGATAAAGCCCATGCGCCAGAAGCGCTGCAGACAGGGCCACCAGTCCGCCGAGCGGCAGCGCCCAGTCATCGAAGCGCTTGAGATCGACTGGATAGAGGGCGAGAAAAATGCCGAAGGTGAAACTGAACAGGATCGAGTTCTTGAGAACGATCCCTGCGTCGATATCCGGAAAGACCGCAAAGGCAAACAGCGCACCGAGTGTGATCGTGGGAAGACGGCGGACGAGAAGCGCAAGGATGGGCGCAATCAGGATGCAGATCAGGAGATCACGCAGGAAATAGAGCGGCAAGTTGACTGGAAAACCTTCGAACGCCAGCGCCTGATCCATCAGAAGGGTCAGCGTGGCACGGTTGAGATTTGGGAAGTACCCGATGCCGGCGCCCATTTTCTGCACCAGGTACACGAGCACAAGAAGCCCGAGATTCCACAAAAGAAAGGGCAACAGCACGGTGCGGCTCTTCGACAGGATCACCCGGGAATAGTCGAAACGCTCGATGCCGCGCTGGAACAGCAAATAACCGGAAATGGCGCTGAGGCAGGGAACGCCGATACGAAACAGGCTTTCCCCCAGAAAGACCCTCAGCCAGTCGAACAGGCCATGGTCATGCTGGAACGGGCTGACCTCGCGGTTATAGGGGATATGCACGAAAACGATGCCGGCGATCAGCAGCATGCGCATCAGGTTGATACGGGAGGATATGTTCTGATCCACGGTCACATCAGTCACCCCTAGTTGAGGCCGCTCCTCCCAAAGCGACCATTTCGACCAGAGCGGCCTTTGGCCCCCTCAGAGCCCAAGGATGCGGGTCCCTTTCGGGCAAAATGTGGCGCTGCAGCAATTTCTCAAGCGGCAAGCCACAAAAATGCGATTCAGCATCGGAATAAGCTCCCGCAAATGTGAACGAAAGGCTGCACTGACAGATGCCGGGCACAAGGAAACCAAGCCCTTATCAGTTTTCGATCAGGTGTCCGGACAGAGAGAGCCGTGATGCTGTCGATGGGCGCCGGAGAGCCGCACGGAGAGGCGCTTTGCGCCAATCCTCATCCGGAGCGGCAGCAATTACGGCCGAAATGTGGCAGAATTGGATAGAAAGTAAGCTCACCGATCGGCAGCCGAAGGTTAAAACCCTGCGGGCTCGCCTACTTCTGGGCGACCGGCACCCCCGGCAGCAGATAACGCAGCTTGCCGACTGGCACCGGCGGCTCGACGGGACCCGCCGCCCGGCGCGCCTCCAGCTTGTCGGAGAGAACACCGGAAACGACCGCCGGCACGGCATCTGGACGAGCGAGCAGATGCCTGACAACGCCGGACATCCCTTCGCGCGCCTTGACATCCAGCGCCAGGCGCAGGTCATGGCGGGCCTTGATGTGTCGTTCGTGACGGAGAATGACCGCCCGATCAGCCGGAGAAAGCTGCGGGCTGGAGAGACGGATTTTCCGTTCCGCCTGAAACAGCCTGCGCAGATCCTCGGTGCGGTGGCGGCCACTCAACGAATTGGGCCGGACGACGGCCGCATAACCGCAATGGTCGATCACCTTGTAGCGGGCACCGCAGATGAGCGCCCTCAAGTAGAGATCATAATCCTCCCCGAGCCGGAGAGCCTCGTCATAACGCAGCCCATGTGTCTCAAGGAACGCGCGCCGCATCACCGGCTTGAGGAAACCGATCTCGCCCCGCTGGCGGCCGCGTCTCGAAATATTGCCGTCCACGAAATCGCGGATGGAAAGGCTGCGGGTCCGCGCATGGAAACGATCGGGTTCGATCGGTTGCGACGGATCGTGGTGAATGAAACCGATGTTGTCGGCAATCATGTCCCAGTCCGTTTCGCGGATCATCGCGGCAAACCGCCCCGGAAAAAAGAAGTCGTCGGCGTCGAGCACGGCAATCAGCGGCGCGCGCGACACCTCGATGGCGCGATTGCGGGCGCCGGAGGGGCCAAGGTTTTGATCGAGCCGCACGATGGCGAGCCGCCCGCTCCGGTCGTCACACGCACTTGCAGCCGCGGCCGTCCCATCCGACGACCCGTCGTCCACCACGACGACCTCCGCAACCTCTGGTTCCCGCAGGGCCGACGCGATGGCGCGCCCAATGGTATCGGCTGCGTCCTTGGCAGCGATGACGACACAGACCTCGGGGGATTTGTCTTCGCGCATGGGAACCTCCGTTCGAACGATACGAAGGGAAACTAGAAAGATGTCGAGGATATGGAAGGGGAGACCGTTGCCGGTCAGAAAATCCGTTTATCGGTCCCCGGCCTTCAATCGAGGAGGAGCCTCGCCCGGGATCTCACCCGCCTGTCGTTTTTCGAGTCTGGCGGATTGAATGGACGGATCCGCCCGTCTGAGGCGGCTTTCCTTGCGCACCAGAAGAAGGATTCCGATAAAATACCCCACCTGGATGATGATCGCACAGAGAATCGTCTGCCAGATCGTCGTCGCGATCGATCCGTTCAAGGAATAGGTCACGCCTGCAAAGACCATCAGGACGGCCAGCATGCTGATCAGTGCGCGCGGTCCATACATTGTGATCCTCCGGAACGTCCAATTGGCCCATCTTTGCCGGTTGCACATCAGAGTGCAACAGCAAGACCTTTCACGTCTGCCTGAACGTGATCATCCTTTAGCACAAAGCCTCCGGCAACCGAGTAAATATTTGGTAAGAGAATGGACACAAATGTGCACATCTGCCGCGGTCTTGCCACAATCCGGCCCCGCAACCGCTGGTGGGACCTCCCCAGCCCCGCACCGGGCGCCAGTCTTCGATCAAAATTTGTTACAAAGTTCCGGGTTACCGTCAGCGCTCGATTGCGGTGCAGCGTAAACATCGCACTGCACAAAAAACTGTCTCGTACAGTTGAAAGCCTGCAAAAGACGCATGGGTCGAGCAAAAGCCAATCTGCGCTTTGCAATATTGCGCATGTTCTAAACTAAAAAGAATAGTCGAAATTTCCAAAAAATGTGAGTGATTTTCAGAAAATACAAGCAAATTGCTCCCGCGGCCATGTATCGCCGCTGCTCCTTGCCGAGTCATGACAGGTGCATGACACCCCGACGCGACCGATCTGACCCCTGCCGGTACGGTTGCTAACAAAAAATCACTGGCCAGAATTCGGAAACGCCCAATTATGATTGCATCAACGAGGGCCATGAACGCCCCTGAGGCACCGACCACTCGCAGCAATGGAGTTTTCCTCTATGAAGTCCGCGACACGATCGGCAGACACGCCGCTTAGCTCGACCCATGAAATGCATCTCGCCTTTCCGACAGGCGGCGTTTCAAAACGGGCCTTCGACATCACCGTCGCAATGATTGCGCTGGTGGTGTTCCTCCCGCTCTTTCTGATGATCATGGCCCTGGTCAAGTTCACGGATGGAGGCGCCGTCTTCTACGGGCACAAACGTGTCGGCCACAACGGCCGCTACTTCAAGTGCCTGAAGTTCCGCACCATGGTCGTCAACGGCGACGAGGTGTTGCGCCGCCACTTGCACGCCAATCCCGAAGCCGCCGAGGAATGGCGACTGACCCGCAAGCTGAAAAACGATCCGCGCGTCACAGCTGTCGGCGCGGTCCTTCGCAAGCTCAGCCTCGACGAATTGCCGCAGCTCATCAACATCCTGCGTGGTGAGATGAGCATCGTCGGCCCCCGTCCGGTCGTCGACGAGGAACTGACCCTCTATGACAGCTTCGCCGTCTATTACCTGCGCACCCGGCCTGGCCTGACCGGTCTCTGGCAGATCAGCGGACGCAATGACGTCTCTTACGAGAGCCGCATCGCCTTCGACACGCATTACGTCCAGAACTGGTCACTGATGCAGGACATGGCGATCATCGTGAAGACGATCCCTGCCGTTTGCATGTCCCGCGGCAGCTACTGAACCCGCATCCGAGAAGACGTCCTGCAACCTGCCCCGGCGCCATGTGCCTGGGGCCATCCGACGGAGCGTCCATGCCCGCATTTTTTCACCTGCATCCCCTGGTCCTCCGATGCGCGCGTGTTGCGCTTGTCGGTGGCGCATTGTTCGGCACGGCACCGTTCACCGTCCCCCAAGCCTCTGCCGCTGAGACGGCCTACCAGCTCGGCCCAATGGACAAGCTGCGGGTCCGGGTCGCGCAATGGGTCCCGGCCGAAGGCGTGTTCCGCAGCTGGGATGCCCTGAGCGGCGATTACAGCGTCGGAGCGGACGGACGCCTGTCCCTTCCCTTTGTCGGCAGTATATCCGCTTCCGGCAAGACACCGGATGCGGTGGCCAGCGAGATTGGCTCGGCGCTGCAGCAGCAGTTCGCGCTGCGCGATCCGCCGTCGGCTTCCGTGGAGATTGCCCAGTTTCGACCGGTCTTTATGGCCGGCGACGTGCAGACACCGGGCGAATATCCCTTCATTCCCAACATGACGGTGTTGAAGGCCGTCAGCGTCGCCGGTGGATTGCGGCGGTCGGAAAGCGGGCAGCGCTTCGAACGGGATTTCATCAACGCCCAGGGCGATCTTTCGATCTATGGCAGCCAGCGGGCACGCCTTATTGCCCGGCAAGCCCGCCTGCAGGCGGAAATGAACGGCGACAGCGACATCGAGATGCCGAAGGACCTGGAAAAGATTCAAAATGCGAGCGACCTGATCCGTAGCGAATCCGCGCTGATGAAACAGCGCCGCGACCGTTACGAGTTGCAGCTGAAGGCCCTCGCCGACCTGAAGTCTCTGCTGCAGAAGGAAGTCGCCTCGCTGGAAGAAAAAAGCAAGACGCAAAGCCGTCAGCTGGAGATTGCCGAGCAGGACCGCGAAAAGATCAGCCGCCTGAACGAACAGGGGCTGGCGTTGAGCTCGAGGCTGCTTTCAATCGAAGAGCGGACGGCGGATGTGCAATCGACCCTGCTCGACATCGACACCAATATTTTGCGGGCCAAGCAGCAGATCAGTCAGGCTGATCAGGACGAGATCAACCTGAAGAATGATTGGGAGGCGCAACGTGCCAAGGACATGCAGGACACCGAAGCTGAACTGGAAAAGCTGAACCTGCAGATCGGAACGAACCGCCAGCTGATCGCCGAAGCGCTGACCAAATCGGCGGAAGCACTGCGGTTTGATCCGGCAGGCCGCGCCGTCTCCATCCGTTATTCGATCATCCGTGAGACGGCCGAAGGGCCAAAGGAGATCGCGGCCGATGAGACAACACGGCTTCAGCCGGGTGACGTCGTGCGCGCGCGATCCGAAATGCTGGTGCAATAACGCCATGCGGATCGCCAAGGCCGTCTTCATCCAACCGGAGCGGAACGGCGTGTACGGCGCTGCGGCGGTGGCGCTGTCCTTTTTTGTCTTCGCCTATTCCGCCCGCTTCGGTCAGATCTCGATCCTGGCCTATTACGGGGTGTGGCTGCCGCTGGTCCTGCTCGATTACCGTAATGTTCTCGGCAATCCCTTGCGCATGCTCTGGATCTTCGCCTTCGCGATTTTCTGCTTCATCTCGGTCTTCTGGTCGCCGGCGGCGTCCGTTTCGTTGCGCGCCGCCATTCAGTACCTCTCGCACATTGTCTGCGCGGTGATCGCGCTGCGCACGATCACGATCGCGACGCTGACCCGTGGCGCCACCCTGGGCTGCGCCGTCGTGCTGCTCTATTCGCTGCTGTTCGGCAGCTATCATTTCGATCCACTGGACGGAACCTACAGTTTTGTGGGCGCCTTCGCCTCCAAGAACCAGCTTGGCTTTTACGCGTCGTTGGGACTGATCTTTTCTTATGCCGGCATGGCGGTCATCCGCAGCGGACTACGGTGGCTGCCGGTTGCAGGAGGAACCACGCTCCTCTCGGCCTACAGCCTCTTTGCATCGCAATCGGCGACCTCGGTCATCACAACGCTCGCAATCCTGATGCTCATTGCCGGCCTGCAGCTGCTCGGCCGGTTCACCCCCAACATGCGCAAGCTGCTGTTTGCCTCCGGCCTGGTGGTCGGGGTGATCGGCGTAACGCTGGCGCTCGGCATGGGGGCTGCGGATGCGGTGCTCGGCGCTTTCGGCAAGGATTCGACGCTGACCGGACGGACCTATCTCTGGCAGCAGGGCATAGAGGCCGCCCGCCAGTCGCCCGTGCTCGGCATCGGTTATCAGGGCTACTGGGTGCGCGGGTTTCCCGAAGCCGAGCGCCTGTGGCAGGAGTTTTACATCGATAGCCGCGGCGGTTTCCACTTCCACAACACCTATATCGAGACCATGGTTGAAACCGGCGCGATCGGCATGCTGCTATTATGCACCACCCTCATCACAAGTTTCATCGGCCATCTAAAACACCTGCTGCACGACCGGAAAAACCCGGAGTCCCTGGTGATGTTCGCCGTGATCTCGCTGCTCCTGGTGCGCTCCTTCGTCGAAATCGATGTAATGTACCCGTATCAAGTGGGATCCTTCCTTTTCTACATCACCGCCGGCACGCTGACACTCCGGAAAAAGGCGAGGTCGCGGGCAATCTCCCGCCCGATGCGGATCCGCCCGATGATGACCCAGGCCATCGGATGACGACCGCCGCCCCTTTCGGAGGCGAAGATGCAGACATTGCACGTATCCAGTCTTCGTGAGCGATTGCGGCGCTCGCCGTGGTACTGTTTTGCGCCGCCGAGCGGCGCGAGCGAGGTGGTGACATAGGCTGGCGATTTCGGTGGTGGTGAAATTTGGGCCTCTTGCCGGAATGGAGGGATGGCTTCTGACCTGGGCGGCTGCGATCACCTGCACCGCGCTCGGGGTCGTGGGTTATGAAACCGTGGAGCGCCCGCTGCAGCATCTCCTCAAGCATGGCCGGCTGAGCTTCCGTCTGCCGAAGCGGCAGGCGGCGAAGTGAGGCTTGCTTCAGCCTCTGTTCAGATCCTCATGCGTCAGTCCGAAGTGATCCAGGATGATCTGGATGTTGCGCCGGTGCGACTTGAAATAGACGTCGAAAAGGTCGCCGAGCACCGGAACGCTGCCCAGAACGGCATCGGTTGCGACATTGCCCAGCATCTGCACCTGCTTGTCGCCGGGCAGCCCGAGCTTGCGTGCCTCGTGGAGGATAGCAAGGCCGACCAGCGCGCCCGCCGCATCTCCCACACCCGGCACGAGTCCGAGGATCGAATCCGCCCCGAAGCGGATGCTGGTGCCGGGAATACGCAGCGCCGTATCCATCAACCGCGCCACTCTGGCGAGTTTGGCAAGCCGCCGCGTGGCCTGCGCGTCCAGCATTGCCCCGCGACTTGTGCGCCCCTCAAATGTCTCCGCTCCGGCCATCGTCGTCCTCCATCCGCGTCAGGTGCTCAACGACGGGACGGCTGGCCGGTTCCTTGCCGTCTCCGTCTTCCATCCTGCCGATACACGAATTACCGGCATGTTCACCTGCCATGTGGGAAGACGAGAGGACCGGCACAAGCCAAACCGCCCTTGCATGCAACGAACGAACGCGGGATGACAGGGCGCTTAAAGCCTGCGCGGGCATGTGCTGAGGCCGTGAGGGCACAATCAAGGGAAGGAAACCGACACATGAAACTGCTTCGTTACGGCCCGATCGGCGCCGAAAAACCCGGCCTTCTGGCTGCCGATGGCACGATCCGCGATCTCTCCGGCCATCTCTCCGACCTGTCGGGTGCAGCCCTTGATCCGGAGGCGCTGGCGAAACTGGCCGCGATCGATCCGGCATCGCTGCCGGAGGTATCCTCCGCCGAACGCCTCGGCGCCTGCGTCGCCGGCACCGGAAAGTTCATCTGCATCGGACTGAACTATTCCGACCACGCCGCCGAATCCGGCATGGCGGTTCCGCCCGAACCGGTGATCTTCATGAAGGCCACCTCGGCAATCTGCGGCCCGAACGACGACGTCTTGATCCCGCGCGGTTCGGAAAAGACCGACTGGGAGGTCGAACTCGGCATCGTCATCGGCAAGACGGCGAAATACGTGAGCGAGGCAGAGGCTCTGGACTACGTCGCCGGGTATTGCGTCAGCCATGACGTCTCCGAACGCGGTTTCCAGACCGAACGCTCCGGCCAGTGGACCAAAGGCAAGTCCTGCGACACGTTTGGGCCGATCGGCCCCTGGCTGGTGACGAAGGACGAGATCACCGATCCGCAGAACCTGTCCATGTGGCTGAAGGTCAACGGCGAGACGATGCAGGACGGCACGACCTCCACGATGGTCTACGGCGTCGCCTTCCTCGTCTCCTACCTCTCGCAATTCATGTCGCTGCATCCGGGCGATGTCATCTCGACCGGCACCCCGCCCGGCGTCGGCATGGGCATGAAGCCGCCGCGCTATCTCAAACCCGGCGACGTGGTGGAACTCGGCATCGAAGGCCTCGGCAGCCAGAAGCAGACGTTTAAGGCGGATCGCTGAAACATTCTCCGTCACGCAGATAAGCACAGAAGCCGGGACGATCTCCCGGCTTTATGCGTATTATTGAATATAGTACTTCTTGGTACAAGAAATTAAATCTGTGTTAGGTTTCCGGAACTATGGTGGGGCAAACTGACACGAAGGATGTTTCCCATGGTTGAAGCCGTATCCAGTGCAGCAACATCGCTGCTGAGTTCCAGCAGTTCCTCCTCGACATCATCGTCGAGTTCATCGTCGTCCAGCACGGATCTCGCCTCTCTCGAGGCGGAACTCGCAACCAAGCAAGCGAAGCTTGCAGAGACGGAAGACGAGGAGGAAAAGGAGGATCTCGAAGCCGAGATCGCAGTCCTCCAGCAGAAGATCGAAAAGGCGAAGGCCGAAGAGGCCAAGAAAGAAACCAAGACCGAAACCGAGACCGAGCAGCCGACACAGCAGTTTTCCGGCGAAAGCGAGCGGATCGGCACAAAGAACTACGACGAAGAAACCGAATTCGGCAATCGCGAAACCTACGTCTGACGACTGGCCTGATCGCGAAACCGTCAGGTTTTTCCGAACGATCGAAGAATGACGAGGGCATGAGACAATCTGCCCTCGTTTGATCCGCACCCCTTGATACCGTCAGGTCTGGCGTGATCTCCGCCCCCGATCATCAGACCGTTGATGCCTTTCGGCTCGCCGCCTTGTCGAACCAGGCGGCGCCCTCCGCCAGATCGTCCGGAGCCCGGAATTCCTGGTAGGTGGTGCTCTGGATGCGCACATGATCACGCACCAGCCGTTCGACAGCCGGCGCATCCTGCGCCTCGAGCGCCTTCAGGATCATCCGATGTTCCTGCATCGATCGCGCCAGACGGTCGGGCACAAAAAGCTGCGCCTGCCGAAAGGCCTTCAGCCTGCCCTGCATTGCACTGGTTTCTTCGGCCAGGAAGCCATTCCCGGACGCCTCGTAGATCAGCCGGTGGAAGGTCTCGTTATGCGCGTAATACGCGCGTGAATCGTTTTCCTGCAATGCTGCTTCGCAGCGGGAGGCAGCGTGGCGCAGAAGAAGCAATTGAGCCGCCGTTGCCCGCGTGGCCGCCAGGCGCGCGCACCAGGCCTCCATCTCCGCCATGACCTCGAACATTTCCACGATGCGCACGAAATCCGGCCGGCGCACGAAGGTCCCGCGGTTGGGAAAGGTCTCCGTCAGACCATTGGCCGTCAATTGCCGCAAGGCTTCCCGCAGCGGCGTGCGGGAAACGCCGAATTCCTGGGCCAGCATCGTTTCATCCAGCCGTTCCCCATCCTTGAAATGCCCCTCGGCAATCATGGTCTCGAGACGCTCGTAGATCAGTTTGGCGGCGGGTTGACGGGGTTCAGACACAGCGGATCTCCTTCCGGTCCACATCCTTTCACGAACGCACAGGAAAATGCAATCGGATTGGTCCGTATCCAATCTCAAAAAACTTGTACACAATCCGTAAAAATGATCTACAATATAGGCTCAATCAAGAAACGCATAAAAATTAATCAACATAAAGGGAACGCGAAAATGAAGCTTTGGAAACTGCCCGCCGTCCTCTTGCCGCTGTGCCTGCTGTCGACAGGCGCCCATGCCGGCAAGGCGGACGACACCCTCAACATTGCATTTTCGAAGGAACTGGAGCACGTCGACCCCTATTACAACACCGCCCGCGAGGGCGTTCTGCTGGGGATGTCGGTGTGGGACGGCCTGCTGTATCGGGATCCGCAGAGCGGCAAATATGTCGGCAACCTTGCGACCGACTGGAAATGGCTGAATGACACCACGCTCGAACTCAACCTGCGCAAGGGCGTCAAGTTTCACAACGGCGAAGCCTTCGATGCCGACGACGTTGTCTTTACGCTGAACTACGTCGTCGACCCAGCCAACGGCACCAAATCGCAGCCGAACACCGGCTGGATCGCCAGCGCCGAGAAGGTCGACCAGTTCACGGTTCGCATCCACACCAAGGGACCGTTCCCTGCCGCGCTGGAATATCTCGCCGGACCGGTGATCATCCACCCGAATGAATATTACGCCAAGGTCGGCCAGCAGGGCGTTGCCACCAAGCCGGTCGGAACGGGCCCGTACATGATCACGAGCGTCGAGCCGGGCAAGCATTTCGTGCTGAAGCGCAATCCGGATTATTTCGCTGCCGCCAAGCCGAAGGCGAAGATCGAAACCGTCGATATCCGCACCGTCCCCGACACCAACACCCAGATGGCCGAACTCTTTAACGGCGATATCGATCTGGCCTGGGGCGTGCCGCCGGACCAGGCCGGCAAGATGAAGAGCATGGGCAAGTTCCAGATCATCAACGCGCCCACCATGCGCGTCGGTTACATCTCGCTCGATGCCGCCGGCCGCACCGGCGAAAAGAACCCGATGACCAATCTCAAAGTCCGTCAGGCGGTCAACCACGCGATCAACCGCAAGGGCATCCTGGAGGCCCTGATGAAGGGTTCGTCCGAGGAGATCAACAGCGCCTGCGCCCCCGTCCAGTTCGGCTGCGAACAGAAGGTGACGAGCTACGCCTACGATCCGGCAAAAGCGAAGGCATTGCTGGCCGAGGCCGGTTACCCGAAGGGTTTCGAGATCGAATTCTATGCCTATCGCGACAAGCCGCTGGCCGAAGCCATGATCGGCATGCTGGCCGAAGTCGGCATCACCGCCAAGCTCAACTACATGCAGTATGCGGCCCTGCGCGAAAAGCGGATCAAGGACGGCACGCCGATGGCCTTCATGACCTGGGGCTCGAACTCGGTCGCCGACGTCTCCGCCATCACCAGCGCCTTCTTCAAGATGGGGGGCGAGGATGACGCCCGCGACAAGGACGTGGCAGCACTGCTCGACAAGGGTGACACCTCCGTCGAGGATGCAACACGCAAGGAAGCCTATTCCAAGGCGCTCTCCGAGATCGCCGACAAGGCCTACTGGGTGCCGCTCTGGACCTATTCGAGCAACTACGTGATGGGCACCGATCTCGATTTTGCTCCGACCCCGGATGAACTGATCCGTTTCTACGCGATCGGCTGGAAATAACGCCCGTCATCAGCACCATGGGCGGGCGTCAAGGACGCCTGCCCATGTCCGATGGCATCCGAGGCGCCGGATGGCGTCCATTGTCGGAGACACTGCGATGTTCAAATATATCATGATGAAGCTGGGAATGGCGGCCCTAGTTGCGCTGACCGTCTCCTTCATCAGCTTCCTGCTGCTGTTCATGGCGGGCGATCCGGCCATCTCGATTGCCGGAGAATCGGCGACCCACGAGGTGATCGAGAAGGTTCGCCACGAATACGGCTTCGACCGTCCGCTCCTCGTTCAGTATGTCGAGTGGTGCGGCAAGGCGCTGACCGGCGATTTCGGGGTGAGCTATTATTTCAAGGCGCCCGTCTCCCAGATGATCGCCGAACGCCTGCCGGTCACCATGACCGTCGGCGGGCTCGGCATGGGCTTTGCGCTTCTCCTGGCCATCCCGATGGGCGTTCTCGCCGCCGCCTTCCCCAACACGATCATTGACCGTACGGCGCTCACCGTCGCTGTCGTTGGCCAGGCCATTCCGAGCTTCTGGTTCGGTCTGATCCTGATCGTCATCTTTTCGGTCCAGCTTGGCCTCGTGCCGGCATCCGGCACGCGCACCTGGACGGGTTACATCCTGCCGACAATCGTGCTCGGTTATTATGCGACACCGGCCATCATGCGGCTGACGCGCGCCGGCATGCTGGAGGTCCTCTCCGCCGATTACATCCGCACCGCCCGCGCCAAGGGCCTAGGCTGGCGAGTGGTGATGTTCAAACACGCGCTGCGCAATGCCATCATCCCGGTCGTCAGCCTGGCGGCGGTCCAGCTCGGTTTCATGTTCGGCGGATCGGTCGTCGTGGAAACCATTTTTGCGCTGCATGGCGCCGGGTTTCTTGCCTGGGAGTCCATCTCGCGCAACGACCTGCCCACCATGCAGGCGCTGATCCTGATCTTTTCCATGTTCTACATCGTCTTCACGTTCCTGGCGGATATTCTCAACGCCTGGCTCGATCCCAGATTGAGGGCTGCCTGACATGACGCAAACAATCTCTTCTCCCGCGCTCCGCGATGCCGCAGTCGACAGCCCGTTCCGGCTCCTGATGCGCAAGGCCTGGAAACACCGTGGTTTCATGGCCGGCTTCCTGGTGGTCTCGACGGTCGCACTGATCGCCCTCCTCGCTCCGTTGCTGGCGCCTTACGATCCCTACAAGCAGGATCTCCTGGCCCGCATGGCCCGGCCGGTCTTCCTGGGTGGTGAGTGGAAGCACATTCTCGGCACCGATGCGCTTGGCCGCGATTACCTGTCGCGCCTGATCTACGGCGCCCGCGTGTCGCTGATGATCGGCCTCGTCGCAGCCGCGATTTCCGCCGTCATCGGCACGACGCTCGGCGTGCTCGGCGGCTATTTCGGCGGCAAGGTGGATGCCGTCGTGATGTTCCTCGTCTCCGTCCGACTGGCGCTTCCGGCGACCCTCGTGGCGCTGGCCGTCGTCGCGCTTTTCGGCGGCTCGCTCACCGTCGTCATCACCGTCCTCGGCCTGCTCCTCTGGGACCGGTTCGCCGTCGTGCTGCGCAGCGCCACCATGCAGGTCCGACAGGCCGATTACATTGCGGCCGCCGAAGTGCTGGGTGCAAGCCTGCCCCGCATTCTCTGGAAGGATGTCCTGCCGAATGTCATGAACGCGCTGATCGTCATCATGACGCTGGAGATGGCACATGCCATCATCCTTGAGGCAGCCCTTTCCTTCCTCGGCCTCGGTGTCCAGCCGCCGACACCGTCCTGGGGACTGATGATCTCGGAAGGCAAGGAAATGCTGCTGTTCGAAAGCTGGCTGATCACGATCCCGGGCATTGCCCTCTTTGTCCTGCTGCTCGCCATTAACCTGCTGGGCGATGGCATCCGCGACATCACCGCGCCGGAAGGAAGGAACTGATGATGATGCCCGACGATCCCATCCTTTCGATCCGCAATCTCACCATTTCCCTGCCGGTGGGCGGCGACCGCCCGTATGCGGTCAGCAATCTCTCGCTGGAGATCAAGAAGAACCAGATCCTCTGCATTGTCGGCGAATCCGGCTCCGGAAAATCGATCACCTCGTTTGCCACGATGGGACTGCTGCCGAAGGCGCTCTCCGTCTCCTCCGGCGAAATCCACTTCGAGGGACGCGATGTCCTGAAACTCTCGGCCAATGAACATGCGGCCCTTCGTGGTGCCCGCATGGGCATGATCTTTCAGGAGCCGATGAGCGCGCTCAACCCCTGCTACACGGTGGGCGAACAGATCGAAGAGGTGTTTCGCGCCCATTCCGACATGTCGCGCAGCGAACAGCGGGAGCGCACGGTGGCACTTCTGCGGGAGGTCCATCTTCCCGATCCGGTGCGCATCTACCACGCCTATCCGCACCAGCTGTCCGGCGGCCAGCGCCAGCGCATCGTGATTGCCATGGCACTGGCGATGGAGCCGCGTTTGCTGATTGCCGACGAACCCACCACGGCGCTCGACGTTACGACGCAATCGCAAATCCTCGACATGTTCAAGGAGCTGAAGGAAAGCCGGCAGGCCGGCATTCTCTTCGTCACCCACGATTTCGACGTGGTGGCGGAACTCGCCGACCAGGTGCTTGTCATGCAGAAAGGCGTGGTGGTCGAACAGGGACCGGCCGACGAAGTGCTGAACCGACCGCGTCATCCATACACGCGCATGCTGATCGATGCCGTACCGCGCCGGCATGTTGCAAAGGGAACACCGTCGACCGACCATGAGATCGGATTGCGGGTGGCCGGCATCGAAAAGACATTTCGCACGCCGCGCACGCTCTTTAAGCCGGCGCGCACCGTTCAGGCCGTCAAACCGATCGATTTCACCGTCCTGGAGGGGCAGACGCTCGGCATCGTCGGCGAATCCGGCTCTGGCAAGACCACCCTGGTTCGTTGCCTGATGGGCCTGACGGAACCGGACGAGGGTTCGGTATGGATCGGCAATACCCGGCTCGACACGACAACCGCTGCCGGGCGACGCGCCTTCCGCAAGAACATCCAGATCGTTTTCCAGGATCCCTACGGCTCGCTCAATCCGCGCCGCCGGATCGGCGATCTTCTCGTCGAAGGCCCCCTCAATTTCGGCGTGCCGCGCCAGGTGGCGATGGAAAAGGCCAAGGAACTCCTGAAGATCGTCCGGCTGGAGGAAGATGCGCTCGAGCGTTTCCCCTCCCAGTTTTCGGGCGGCCAGCGGCAGCGCATCTCGATTGCCCGTGCGCTGATGGTCGAACCGAAGATCCTGATTGCAGACGAGGCGGTGTCGGCGCTTGATGTCTCGGTGCAGAAAGACGTGCTGAAACTGCTGGACGACATCAAGAAGCGGGTCGGGCTCACGATGATCTTCATCACCCACGATCTTCGCGTCGCCGCGGAGATCTCGGATCACATCCTCGTCATGCAGAAGGGCGACGCCGTCGAATACGGCAGCGTCGACGAGGTGTTCGGCAATCCGAAAAACGACTACACGCGCAAACTTCTGGCCGCCATGCCCGGACGCGGCTGGGAAGCGCCGGACATGGCAGCATTGCCGCCGCTCGAAACCGCTTGAAGGAACATGGACATGCAAAGGGACGCGATCATCAGCCGGGCGTCGGATTACGCCAAGGAGGGAGGGCTTGCCGCCGATCTTTCACGCCTTGTCGCCTACCGGTCGATCAGCCAGTCGGAAGGAAAACCCGAAGACCTGATGGCCTATCTCACCGACGAGATGCAGCCGCGTCTCGCCGACATGGGCTTTCAGACCGAGATATCGGACAATCCACGCGCGGGCGGCGCGCCGCTTCTTCTGGCCACCCGCCACGAGGGTGACGATCTGCCGACCGTGCTGATCTATGGCCACGGCGACGTCTGCAACGGCGAGGCGCATCGCTGGCGCGAGGGCCTCGATCCTTTCCTGCTGAAACAGGAAGGCGACCGGCTTTATGGTCGCGGCACCGCCGACAACAAGATCCAGCACCTGATCAACATCAAGGCGCTGGACCTCTTGATCAAGACGACGGGCAGGCTCGGCTTCAACGCCAAGATCATCCTGGAAATGGCGGAGGAGACCGGCTCCTTCGGCCTGCGCGAATTCTTCGAGGCGAAGCGCAATGCGCTTCAGGCGGATGTACTGATTGCCTCAGACGGCCCCCGCCTGGCGGCCGACACACCGACGATGTTCATGGGGTCGCGCGGCGGCATGTCTTTCGATCTCGTCGTGAACCTGCGCGAGGGCGACCATCACTCGGGCAATTTCGGCGGCCTGCTTGCCGATCCGGTCATCATCCTCTCCCACGCGATTGCCACGATCGTTGATCGTCGCGGGCAGATCCAGATCCCCGAATGGCGTCCGACCAGCCTTACCCCGGAGATCCGGGCAGCCCTCAAGGACCTGCCGCCCCGCCGGCACGATGCGGATTGGGGCGAAGCGGATCTTTCTCCGTCGGAGCGTGTCTTCGGCTGGAATTCCATGGCGGTACTTGCCATATCGGCTGGCAATATTGCAGCGCCGCAGAACGCCATTTCCGGCTCGGCCCGCGCCACCTGCCAGCTGCGCTTCGTCGTCGGAACCGACATGGACGACATCCTGCCCGCGCTTCGCCGGCATCTCGATGCCCACGGCTTTTCGATGGTGGAGGTCAGGCCCGGCCGCGGCGAGGCCTTCAAGGCAACGCGTTTCTCGCCGGATCACCCCTGGGTCAAGTTCGTCGAGCAATCGGTCGCGGCAAGCTCCGGCAAGGCACCGCATGTCCTGCCAAACCTTGCGGGTTCGTTGCCGAATGACGCCTTTACCGACATTCTGGGCCTGCCCACCGTCTGGATTCCGCATTCGCATGCGGAATGCGGCCAGCACGGCCCGAACGAGCATGCCCTGCTGTCGATCGCCGAAGAAGGCATGCGCATCATGACGGCGCTCTTCCTCGACATTGCCGACAAGGCCACCAACCTGAAGCGCGGCAGTTGATCCGTGATGGATACGCTTCTTCTTGTGGCGTTTATGGCGGCCACCGGCGCCGTGGCCGGCCTGATTGCAGGCCTGCTCGGCATCGGTGGCGGCGTCGTCATCGTGCCGGCACTGTATTTCGTCTTCGAACACCTGGGCTATGGCAGCGACAAGCTGATGCAGGTCTGTGTCGCCACCTCCGGCGGCACCATCATCTTCAACTCCATCCGCTCGCTGACGATGCACAACCGCCGCGGTGCGGTCGATTGGGCACTTCTGAAGCGCTGGGGACCCGGCATCGCCATCGGTGCGATCTTCGGCGTGCTCGGCGCCGCAAGCCTGCGCTCGGCCAGCCTCTCGCTGCTCTTCGGCTGCATCGGCATGACGCTTGGCCTCTACATGCTGCTAGGCCGCGCGGAATGGCGGATCGCCGAGAGACTGCCGAACGCCTGGCTCGCCAGCCTTTATGGCACGGTGATCGGCTTCTTCTCCGCCATGATGGGCATCGGCGGCGGCTCCTTCGGCGTTCCGGCGATGACACTGCACGGCATGCCGGTGCAGCGCGCCGTCGCCACCTCCTCTGGGCTCGGCCTGCTGATTTCACTTGCCGCCGTCTCTGGTTTCCTCGTCAGCGGCTGGAATGTTGTGAACCTGCCCCCCTTCACCGCCGGCTACATCAACCTGCCGGCACTCGGGCTGATCGTCGCGGTCTCGACGCTCACCGTGCCGCTCGGCGTGCGGCTTGCCCATTATTTGCCGGCAGCAATGCTGAAACGAATTTTTGCAGTCGTCATTTCGGTGATGGCGTTCAAGATGTTGATGAACGGGCTGGCAGCGGCCTGAACCAGGGAGACAGTTCATGGGAAAAAGCAATCCTGCCGATCTCGGCGCTGGCGAAGCGGCAAGGCTGATTGCCTGGAAGGCGCTTTCCCCGGTCGAACTGGCGGAAGCCAGCATAAAGAGGGTGACGGAGCTCAACCCGGCAATCAATGCGCTCGTCGCTTCGGATTTCGACCGCGTCATGGACGAGGCCCGCGAGGCCGAACGTCAGGTCATGGCCGATGCGCCGCTCGGGCCACTGCACGGCCTGCCCTTCGGCGTCAAGGACATGATCGATGTTGCGGGCCTGCCGACGACCTTCGGATCGGAAATCTTCAAGGACAATATCGCCACGAAGGACGACGCGATCGTCGCCGCCATGCGCGCCGCCGGCGCCATCCCGCTCGGCAAGACCAACAATCCGGACTGGAGCCTCGGAGGCAACACCATCAACCGGGTCTATGGTGCAACCGGCAATCCCTTTGATCCGACCAAAAGCGCCGCAGGCTCGTCCGGCGGGTCGGCAGCGCTTCTCGCCGCACGCATGGCCCCGCTTGCCACGGGATCGGACACCGGCGGAAGCCTGCGCAATCCGGCCGCCTTTTGCGGGGTTGTCGGTTTCCGCCCATCGCCCGGCATCGTGCCCGGCAATACGCGCGTTGCAGCGCTCATGCATCTGTCGACCAGCGGCCCGATGGCGCGCTCCGTCGCCGATACCGGACTGATGCTATCGGTGCTCGCTCGCGCCGACCGCCTGGACCCCTTCACCGTCGTGATGGACGGCAAGACGCCCTGGCGGCCAGAAGATTTCGCCGCCCCCGGTCGCATCAACCTTTCCGGCCAGAAAATCGCCGTGACCGAGGATTTCGGTTTCGCCCCAACCGAACGGGTCGTGCGCGAAACCTTCCGCAAGGTCGTAGCCCGGCTTCTGCCGCACCTCGGTCCGGTCGAAGAGACGCATCCGACCTGCACCGATGCCGACCGCATCTTTTCCGTGCTGCGCGGGCTGGCGATGATCGGCCATGAAAAATACCTCCTGTCCTCGCCGGACAAACTCGGGCCGAATGCCAAGGACAACGTGGCGGAGGGACTGTCCTTCGGTCCGCGCGACTTCTATGAGGCGATGGCCGCGCAGGGGCGTTATTACCGCGACTGGCAGGTCTTCTTCGAAACCACCGATTTCGTCTTGTGCCCGGCGGTGACGATAAGCCCACGCGACTGGCATGAAGCCTACCCGCGCGAGATCGATGGCGTGACGACGAAAAGCTATTACCATTGGCTGGCCATGGCCTATGCCTCGACCCTTGCCGGGCATCCGGCCATCACCATCCCGGTCGGCCGAGACAGCCTCGGCATGCCCTTCGGCCTGCAGATCGTTGGGCGCCGCTTCGATGACCTGCGCCTGTTGCAGATCGCCGCCGAGATCGAGGCGCTTCTCGCCGACGACCCGGAATTCGGCAAGCCGGCCGTCGATCTCGATGCGCTCGCAACCGCCCCGCGCCTGGCCGATCGCCCAGGCTTCATCCCGGCCTGGTAAGGCCTTTCGATTGGTCGCCTCAGGCGCGACCAACCCGCCATCTGCCGCCTTTTCTCTCAGTCATTCGCGCCTGTGCCATGGGTCGTTTCCCTCGTCGGAAAATACCCATGGCACAGGCGTTTTCGCATCCCTGTTCCGGCTCCGACCGTCATCCAGGATGTGAGAATTTTCCTATGGAAGAATCTTTCATTGAAATCCAATCAATTGAGATTCTTTGACGTAAACTTCGCCAATATCCGAGAAAATTTATAAATCCGGCGCCATCTTAGAGAGCACCTTTCATTTGGCTTCTGCTATCACTCGGTCAGTGAAAGATGGAGATCACGATGCTGGAAAAATTCGAACGTTATCCGCTCACCTTCGGCCCCACCGCCATTGAATACCTCCCCCGTCTGACTGAGGCGCTCGGCGGCAAGGTCGAGATCTGGGCAAAGCGCGAGGATTGCAATTCCGGCCTCGCCATGGGCGGCAACAAGCTGCGCAAGCTGGAATACATCGTTCCGGATGCGATCGCATCCAACGCCGATACGCTGGTCTCGATCGGCGGCGTTCAGTCGAACCACACCCGCATGGTGGCCGCCGTTGCGGCCAAGATCGGCATGAAGTGCCGCCTCGTGCAGGAAAGCTGGGTTCCGCATGAAGACGCTGTCTACGACCGCGTCGGCAACATCCTGATGACCCGCCTGATGGGCGCCGACAGCCGCATCGTCGAGGACGGTTTCGACATCGGCATTCGCAAGAGCTGGGAAGACGCGATCCAGTCCGTGATCGATGAAGGCGGCAAGCCCTACGCCATTCCCGCCGGCGCCTCCGTGCACAAGTTCGGCGGCCTGGGTTATGTCGCGTTTGCGGAAGAAGTCGAACGCCAGGAAGCCGAAATGGGCATCAAGTTCGATTACATCGTCGTCTGCGTCGTCACCGGTTCCACGCAGGCCGGCATGATTGTTGGTTTTGCGGCCCAGAACCGCGCCGACCGGGTCATCGGCATCGACGCCTCGGGCACGCCGGAACAGACCCGCGCCCAGGTTCGCCAGATCGTCGACAACACCGCAGCGCTCGTCGAACTCGGCCGCGAGGTGCGCGAGGACGAGATCGTCATCCTCAACGACTACGCCTATCCGGCCTATGGCGTGCCCTCGCATGAGACGAATGAAGCCATTCGTCTGGCGGCCCGCACGGAAGCCATGATCACCGATCCGGTCTACGAAGGCAAATCCATGCAGGGCATGATCGACCTGACACGGAAGGGTTATTTCCCGGATGGTTCGAAGGTTCTCTACGTCCATCTCGGCGGCGCTCCGGCCATCAACGGCTACAGCTACACCTATCGCAACGGCTGATCCCCGTCGCCGATCCTCAGAAGACGAGTGGTTCGTTGTCGATGACCTCCTTCATCACGAAGAAGGTTCGGGTCTGGCGAACCCCCGGCAAAGTGAGGAGCTGATTTCCATGCAGGCGGTTGAACGCCTGCATGCTGCTGACGCGGATCTTCAGAAAATAATCGTAGTCGCCCGCAATCACGTAGCACTCGATGACGAAGCCGAGCTTTTTCACCGCGGCTTCGAAGTCGGAAAAAGACTCAAGCGTCGAGCGATCGAGAACCACACCGACCATGACGACCACCTCGAGATCGACGACCGCCGGATCGACGATCGCGCGAACGCCCTTGATCGCCTTCGTCTTGAACAGTCGTTGCGTGCGTCTGTGACAGGTGGCGGCGCTGATGTTCACCTTGGTCGCCAGTTCCGCATTCGTCAGCCGTCCATCCCGTTGCAGATGACGCAGGATATTCAGATCGATCGCATCAAGTTCCCCATCGGGAGCGAGAGTTTCTTTCATTCTGGCAGCCTTTTTTGAAACACCTGGAGTAGCCTATGCAAACCGCCGGACAAAAGACAAGCACGGCAGGTGCCTTTTCCGATGCCTTGCTGCTCGGCGGCATGATCGTTTTATGGGGATTGAGCTGGCCGGTCATGAAGCTGGCGGTTCTCGAGGCGCCGCCGCTGTGGCTGGCCGCCATCCGCTTTGCCAGCAGCGGCCTTTGCCTGTTTGCGCTCAACGCGCTGCGCCGCGAGATTCGGGTTCCCACCCTGCCGGATCTTCCGATCGTACTCAGCATCGGCTTGCTGCAGATGGCGGCTTTCACCGGGCTCGGCATGATTGCCATGCAGTTCATCGACGCCGGACGGGCCTCGGTGCTTGCCTATTCGACGCCGCTCTGGGCGGTGCTGATCGCCGCAATTCTCTATCGCGAGCGGCCAACCCCGCTCCAGCTTGTTGCCGTCGCAACCGGCATGAGTGGCATCATCATCTTGTGTTCGCCGGCATCGCTCAACTGGTCCAGTTCCAGCGTTCCGCTCGGCGCCGGTCTGCTGGTGCTGGCGGCCATCTGCTGGTCGATTGTCATCCTTCACGTCCGCCGGCACCGCTGGAAGACCACACCGCTGCAGCTGGCGCCCTGGGAAATGGCCCTGGCATCGCTGGTTCTCATACCCTTGGCCTGGGCGGTCGAAGGTCCGCCGACCTCGATCCAGTGGAGCCCGCACCTGCTGCTCCTCATCATCTATTTCGGTCCCGTCGCGACCTCCTTCTGTTTTGTTGTCTCGACCGAAGTCGGACGGCGGATCTCCACCTTCACGATGTCCAATCTGACGCTCGGCGTCCCCGTCATCGGCACCTTCGTTTCGGTCCTGCTGCTGGGCGAGACCCTTTCCTTCCTCGCATCGCTCGGTTTTTCGCTGATCATGTCCGGCATCGTGATTGCGGCCTGGGCCGTCCGGATGAAGGCCAGGGTCAACAGCCGGACCCGCGAACGAGACGAACATCAAAAGCAGGCCTGGCCGGTGGAACGCGTCTGATGTGACCAACGCTCTGCGAGCGACGCCGCCCGACCCTGCGGCAGAACGTCTCCGTCCGTACCAATATTCTCGCTGCACATTCGAAAGCCGCCTGTTACCATGCGATTCGTGACGTGAAGTCGCGGCTAGCCCGGGCGAATGCGATCGGTTCTGGCAGCTATGGGAGTGTTGTTCGCGCGTTCGGCCCATGAGTGTTCATCACCGGTCGGCCTGTCTTCGCAGGGCGGGAAAATCATCCTGTTCACGACGGGATGATTTTCTTTTCTTCATGCATGCATCGTAAAGCAACATCCTGTACAATTGTCCCTCAACGGATGTAGAGACACGTGGCATTGCATGAATGATCAGGAAAAACCCGTAATCCCGAACGTCAAACGAGGCCGTGGGCGTCCGAAGACACAAAGTGACGAAGATCGACTTCAGTCAATTATCGTGACCGCGCGCAAGACGTTTGCCGAACTTGGTCTGGTTCGCACGACAACGGATATTGTCGCAAGCCGCTGCCGGATCTCGAAGCAGACGCTGTACCGCCTGTTTCCGAGCAAGAATGATCTTTTCCTCGCCGTCGTGGTGGCACATCGGCAGATGATGCTCGACCTGCCGCGCCCACCGGAGGAAGATGGACCGCTCGACGAGGTGATCAGCAAGATCTTCCGGGTTGACATCGATCTTGAGACCGAGCGCGAACGGGAGGCGTTCATCCGCATCGTCATGCTTGAATCACCGCAAGTGCCGGAACTGGCCGAGATCCTCTACCGGGAGGGGCCGGAGACAGCCCGTCTGCAGCTTGCAAGATGGCTCACGCAGGAGATGGAGCGCGGAAAACTGCATCTCGACGACCCGATGGCAGGCGCACGCATGCTGCTCGACCTGATGTTCGGCGCCGGCGGTCCGAGGGGATGGCCGGATCTCGAACAGCGCCGGAACCACATGCGCCAGGCGATCGCACTTTTCGTCCGTGGCACGCGGCCAGCGTGACGGCCTGTTTCAATATGAGAATGAAGGCCGCAGAATCCGGCCTTCCTTAAAGATTGAACAAAAGCTTCGGGAAATTCTTTCCGCTCCAGCAATGGTTCTCTGACAGGTTGGTGGCATATACATCACCTGGGAACCCCGAACGATGAACGTTCATGATGAAAGCGCGGCGGAAAGGGCCATGACCCTGCGTGCATGCTGCCTCCTGATGGAGCGCGGCATTCTAAATCCCGACGACATGGCAAAGGTTCTGAACAGATGGTCCGGCGGTGGCTACAGGATGGAGCGGCTGCTGATCTCGGAGCGGCTGGTCACTGCGCGCGCCTATTACGAAGCGCTCGCCGAAGCCAATGATCTGCCCTTCATCGACCTGATGAAGGAGCCCTGTGATCCGACCCTGCTGCGGGCAGAAGACCGGAGTGATTACACGCGCCTTTCGCTGCTGCCCTGGCAAAGACAGGACGGTGTCACCCTCGTTGCAACCACCGAACTCGGCGAGGCGCAGCGACATTGGGCCGCCGAGCGCTACGGCAAAAACGGGTTTCGCCTTCCTGCTGACTTCGTCCTTCGACATCTTGTGGGAAACACAGCGGCTGTTCCGCGACAGCGACGACCGTACCGCCCGGGAAGACCTCTGCACGACGAGACCTCTTCTGTCTGCCCGCACGACATTCACCAGAGGTCACATCCTGGCCTTTGCAAGCCTTGCGGCGATTGCTTCGGCAGCGTTGATCTACAGCCCCCACACCACACTTGTGGCAGTGGGCGTGATCGTCACGCTGCTTTACACGGCCTCCTTTGTCTTCAAGTTCATTCTCACACTGCTCGGCGCCGGCAGCGCCGTGGACCAGGCATCCGACATCCGCGAACTTGCGGCAAACCTGCCGGCGGAATCGCTTCCGGTCTATTCGGTCCTGGTGCCGATGTATCGCGAGGCGCGTGTACTCCCGCTGCTGGTGCGAGCCCTGGAACGGCTGGATTATCCGGCCTCCAAACTGGACATCAAGCTGGTGCTCGAAGAGGATGACGTCGAAACCATCGAGGCCGCCAAGGCGATGCGCCTGCCGGCCACCTTCGAGATTGTGCGGGTGCCCGCTTCCCATCCCCGCACCAAACCGAAGGCGTGCAATTACGCTCTTCCCTTCTGCCGCGGCGCGTTCGTCACGATCTATGACGCTGAAGATCAGCCCGAGCCGGATCAGTTGCGGCTTGCGGTGGCCGCATTCCGGCTTGGCGACAATGGATTGGCCTGTGTCCAGGCCCGCCTGAACTACTTCAACCGCTCGGAAAACTGGCTGACGCGCATGTTCACGCTCGAATATTCGCAGTGGTTTGACTTTTTCCTGCCGGCGCTCTCCAGGATGAGCGTGCCGATCCCGCTCGGCGGAACCTCCAACCATTTCCGTATCGACGTGCTGCGCCAGGCCGGGGCCTGGGATCCCTTCAACGTGACGGAAGATGCCGACCTCGGGGTCAGGCTTGCCCAGAGCGGTTACACCGTCGGCGTCATCCCCTCCACCACCTTCGAGGAGGCGACAAGCGATATCAAGAGTTGGGTCAAGCAGCGGTCGCGCTGGATCAAGGGCTATATGCAGACCTGGCTCGTGCACATGCGAAGCCCCGTCCAGTTGTGGCGCTCGCTCGGCACCGCGGGTTTCCTGAGTTTCCAGGCCTTTATCGGGCTGCCGCCGTTTACCGTGCTGATCAACCCGATCCTCTGGCTGCTGACATTGCTGTTCGCCACCTCCGCCTTCGGCGTCACGGACTGGCGGCTTCCAGAACCCTTTGGTGCGCTTGCCCTGTTCAATCTGGTGATCGGCAATCTGCTGCTTCTCTATTTTGGCACCATCGCCTGCCTGAAGCGCGGTTTCTACGACCTCCTGCCATCCGGCCTCCTGATGCCGCTCTACTGGGTGCTGCATTCGGTTGCCGCCTATAAGGCGCTCTGGCAACTGCTCCACAATCCACACCACTGGGAAAAGACCGAGCACGGCAAAAGCGAGATCAGCGCCCAGCTTCTGGAAAAGGCGGCGGCATGATGCAGAGTTTTCCGCCGATCTTGCCGCCCCGCCCTGCCGGCCACCGGACCGGTTTTGTTCGTGACCTCGCCCTGGTTCTCGTCAGCGGCGCCCTCTTTGCGCTGATGGCCGTGACAACGGTGAACACGATGCCGCAACGCCCCTGGATCATCGCTCTCTTGGTCCTCCCGGTCCTGTGCATGGTGGCATCGCTGCGGCGCTTGCAGCAATCGGCCTGGGGCATCGCGGGCGCCGGTCTCCTGCTGCTGCTGACCATGTCGCATCCCCTGATGCTTTATGCGATTTCGAGCGAGCCCGCGACGCTGGGCGCAGTTGCGGCGCTGGCGCTTGCCGCCATCGCTGTCCTGGATATCCTGCAAAGGCCGGATGCCGAGGCACGGATCCATCTCGGTCTGTTTCTGGCGCCGCTTGCCCTCGTGCCGGGCGGCTGGCCAATCCTCCTGGTTCTGGCCTTTCTTGCGCCCCTCACGGAGCCACGCGCCCGCGCGGAGGTTCAGGTGGCGATTGCCCTGCTGCTTGTCGCACTCGTCCCGGCAGTCATCGCCGTGCTTGCCGTTTCCGCCCTGCAGCTTGCCGCGCCAGCCGGAGCAGTAGCACTGTTCCTGCAGGGCATCCTGTCGACCTTTGCCCTTCGCCCTTCGTTTGACGCGACCGCCGTCATGGCGCTGACGGTGACATCGCTTCCGCTTCTCGCCTTCATGCTCGCGGCCATGCGGGAGCCGGCAAACCGCGTGACTGCCGCTGCCGTCCTGATATTCCCCTTCCTGGTTGCCGCCGTCCAAGGAACCTTTGCCATTGATCTTGCGCCCTGGACCGCCAGTCTGCTCGCGCCTCTTCTGGCCTTCCTGTGGAGTGGCGGGCGACGATTGTCCGCAGCAATGCGCATCAGCCTCTATGCAGCCTTGGCGGCAAGCGCCCTGATGGCGTGGCAGTTCGATCCCCTGTGGAGCGGCTCCTCCTGGCGCGAACGACAGATGGGACGCTCGTCGGAACTTCTCTCGCAGACCTGCACCAGGATCGGAGCCTGCCCCGCACTCCTCCTGCGACCGACGCTGTCATTCTCCTGAGGTTCCGCACGTCCCCCAAAAAAACGCGCAACCTTTCTGGAACTTCTTCGTTAGGCCAATGGCTGGGCTTCGTCTCTTCGGCGGCGTCCAGCCGTTCGCGTCCCTGTCTACGGGGGCATTTCGAAGAAGAAGAGAGAGGTTCAAAGCAGCACAGTGTGTGGAATCTGCGGAGAAATACGGTTCGACGGCGCTCAGCCATCCCCCCTTATTCAAGCAAGGATGATGGAGGCTATCGCGCCTCGCGGGCCAGACGGCTCCGGCATGGTGATCCACGGATCCACTGCCCTCTCGCACCGGCGACTGTCCATTATCGACCTGTCGCAAAAAGCCCGCCAGCCGATGGTGGATGGCGAACTCGGCCTCACCATCGCGTTTAACGGCTGCATCTATAACTACCCGGAACTGCGCGCCGAACTGGAAGCCAAGGGTTACCGCTTCTTTTCGCATGGTGATACGGAAGTCATCCTGAAGGCCTGGCATGCCTGGGGCACGGCCTGCGTCGAGCGCTTCCACGGCATGTTCGCCTTCGTCATCCACGAGCGCGACACGAACCGCGTGGTGATGGCGCGCGACCGTTTCGGCATCAAGCCGCTGTATCTGGCCAAGGTCGGACGTGCCGTGCGTTTCGCCTCGTCGCTGCCGGCGCTGGTGAAGGGCGGCGAGATCGATACCTCGATCGACCGCAATGCCCTGCACCACTACATGAGCTTCCACGCGGTGGTGCCACCGCCACGCACCATCCTCAACGGCGTAAGGAAGCTGCCACCGGCGACCATCCGCGTCATCGAGGCGGATGGAAGCGAGACGGATAAAATCTACTGGAACCCGCCGCATCAGCGCGATCCGGATCTCTCCGGCCTCTCGCGCGAGGAATGGCGCGACCGGGTGCTGGATGCGCTGCGCATCGCGGTGCGCCGCCGCATGGTGGCCGATGTTCCGGTCGGCGTGCTGCTGTCCGGCGGCGTCGATTCCAGCATCATCACCGGCCTGCTTGCGGAAGAAGGCCAGAAAGACCTGATGACCTTTTCCGTCGGTTTTGAGGAGGCCAATGGCGAAAAGGGCGACGAATTCGTCTATTCCGACCTGATCGCCAAAACCTTCGGCACCGACCATCACAAGATCTTCGTGCCCTCGTCGCAGTTGATGGAGGCGCTTCCGGGCGTCATCAGCGCCATGTCGGAACCGATGGTCTCTTATGACAATGTCGGCTTCTATCTGCTGGCCAAGGAAGTCTCCAAGCATATCCGTGTCGTGCAATCCGGACAGGGGGCCGATGAGGTGTTTGCCGGGTACCACTGGTACCCGCCGTTGCAAAACACCAATGACGTGGTGGGCGATTACGCAAACGTCTTTTTCGACCGGTCGCATGACGTTCTGAAGAGCCAGCTCAACCCGGACTGGATGGCCGATCACGATGTCAGCCGGGACCTCGTGGCCGCACATCTGACAAGGCCGGGCGCCGATACGCCGGTGGACGCCGCCCTTCGCCTCGACAGCCAGGTAATGCTGGTGGACGACCCGGTGAAACGCGTCGACAACATGACCATGGCCTGGGGGCTGGAGGCACGCGTACCCTTCCTCGACCATGAACTGGTGGAACTGGCGGCAAAAATCCCACCGGAATTTAAGCTGAACGAAGGCGGCAAGGGTGTGCTGAAAGATGCCGCCCGCCTCGTGGTGCCGCACGAGGTGATCGATCGCAAGAAGGGTTATTTCCCGGTTCCGCAGTTGAAATATGTCGATGGACCCTATCTCGACATGGTGCGCGATGCGCTGACCTCGCAGGCCGCGCGCGAGCGCGGGATATTCCGGGAGGACTATCTGCAACAGCTCTTCACCGACCCGACCGGCCATATCACGCCGCTTCAGGGATCGGAACTCTGGCAGGTCGGACTGCTCGAAATGTGGCTGCAAACCCAGGGGGTATAAGGGGTATGGCAAACAACAAGACGAGCGAACGCGCCCACCGCCACCGCAGCGACAAGGCCGTGGCGCATCGGCTGAAACGCAAGCGCTTTGAATCCATGCACCGCACCGGCCTGTCGGATGGCACCGCGCCGACGGCATCCGCCTGCGTCGATTGCGGCTGGGGCCGGCTGATCTTTGCGCAAACCTTCGATGATGCCGGCGAACTGGTCTCGGCCCTTCGGGAAGAGGCCCCGGACCACCGCGACATTGCCGTCTATGTAGCCGATCCGCATGTGCTTCTGGCGGAAGCGCCACAGGAGATCTTCCTCGATCCGTCCCATACCTACCGGCTCGACCTTTCCACCTATCGGTCCGGTCGCCGCCAGCCGCGCGGTTTTTTCGTGCGCCGGCTGACATCGGAGGCGGATGCACGGGCCGTCAACCGCATCTATGCCGCCCGCGGCATGGTTCAGGTGCGGCCGGATTTCTTCTGGTCGAACCGCGACAACCGCGCCATCACTTATCTTGGTGGCCGAAGACGAGACGACCGGCGAGGTGATTGGCACCGTCACCGGCATCGACCACACGCGCGCCTTTTCCGATCCCGAACAGGGAACATCGCTCTGGTGCCTTGCCGTCGATCCTCAGGCCCGTCATGCCGGCATCGGCGAAACTTTGGTCAGGCGGCTGGGCGAACATTTCAAGGCACGCGGTGCCGCCTTCATGGATCTCTCCGTGCTGCACGACAATGAGCAGGCCATCGCGCTTTACGAAAAGCTCGGCTTCCGGCGTATTCCGGCTTTTTCCGTGAAACGGAAGAACTCGATCAACGAACGCCTCTTCGCAAGCCCGCTCGAAGCCTATGACGCGCTGAACCCCTATGCGCGGCTGATCGTCGACGAGGCGCGCAGGCGCGGCGTGCATGTCGAGATCACCGATGCCGAGGGCGGCTTCTTTCGCCTGTCGAACGGCGGGCGTTCCGTGCACTGCCGTGAAAGCCTGTCGGAACTGACCTCCGGCGTCGCCATGTCGATCTGCGACGACAAGGCGGTGACACGCCGCGTGGTCGAGCGCGCCGGGTTGATCGTTCCGGAACAGATGACGGCAGGTGATGACGAGGCGGCGCTTGCCGCCTTCCTCGACAAGCACGGACGCGTCGTCGTCAAGCCGGCCCGTGGCGAACAGGGTCGGGCGGTCGCAGTGGGTCTCTCGACACTCGACGAGGTCAGGGCCGCCATTCAAGCTGCCCGCGAAGTCTGCGACCGGGTCCTGATCGAGGCCTGCTTCGAAGGGGAGGATCTGCGCCTCGTCGTGATCGACTTCAAGCTGGTGGCCGCCGCCATCCGCCGACCGCCGCATGTCATCGGCGATGGCCGCAGCACGGTGCGGCAGTTGATCGAGACCTTGTCCCGCCGGCGCGCCGCCGCAACCGGCGGCGAAAGCACGATCCCGATCGATGCCGAGACGGAACGCTGCCTGTCACTCTCTGACCTCACGCTGGACGATGTTCTGGAGGAAGGCCGGGACGTGGTGGTGCGCAAGGCCGCCAATCTGCACACCGGCGGCTCGATCCATGATGTGACCGCCATCGTCCATCCGCGCCTGGTGGAGGCGGCGGTCAAGGCGGCGCGGGCGATCGACATTCCGGTCGTTGGCATCGACTTCATGGTGAAAGGCCCGACCGATCCGGACTACGTCTTCATCGAGGCCAATGAACGCCCGGGCCTTGCCAACCATGAACCGCAGCCGACGGCCGAGCGCTTTCTCGATCTCCTGTTTCCGCTGTCCGGTCACCGCGCGGCCCGCAATGCGCTGGGGAAAATGTAAGTCATGACGATCGATATCGACGAAGATTACCTGCTGGACCAGCTGAAGGCCTTGCTTTTGATCAACAGTCCAACCGGCTATACGGACCAGGTGGTGATCCATTGCTCCAAAGAGCTTGAACGGCTGGGGCTGACGCCGGAGCTCACCCGCCGCGGCGCCATCCGGGCCGTGCGCCAGGGCAGCCGGCGCAAGGGCGCACGCGCCATCGTCGCCCATGTCGATACACTCGGCGCGCAGGTCAAAGCGATCAAGGAGAATGGCCGGCTGGAACTCGTTCCCATCGGCCACTGGTCCGCCCGCTTTGCCGAAGGCGCGCGGGTGACCATCTACAGCTATCACGGCACCTTTCGCGGTACGATCCTGCCGCTGAAGGCCTCCGGCCACACCTTCAACGACGAGGTGGATACGCTGCCCGTCGGTTGGCCCTATGTAGAACTGCGCATCGATGCGATCACCCGTTCCGCCGCCGAGACGAAGGCACTCGGCATCGATGTCGGCGATACGGTGGCGATCGACCCCGGAACCGAGTTCCTCGACAACGGCTTCATCAATTCCCGTCATCTGGACGACAAGGCAGGCGTCGTAATCATGTTGGCAGCGATCGAGGCCCTGGAACGCACCGGCGCAAAGACGCCGGTTGACACCCACTGGCTGTTCACCATCGCGGAAGAAGTGGGTGTCGGCGCCTCATCGGTAATCTCGGCAGACATTGCCTCCCTTTTGACCGTCGACAACGGCACCTCGGCACCGGGCCAGAATTCCTCCGAATTCGGCGTCACGATCGCCATGGCCGACCAGACCGGCCCGTTCGATTATCACCTGACACGCAAGCTGGTGGAATTGTGCGAGGAAAAACGCATTCCCTACCAGAAGGACGTCTTTCGCTACTATCGCTCGGATTCGGCCTCGGCGCTTGAAGCCGGGCACGACATCCGCACGGCGCTAGCCACCTTCGGCGTCGATGCCTCGCACGGTTATGAGCGCATCCACAAACATGCGCTCGTCTCGGTGGCGCAGCTCGTCTCTGCCTTTGCCGTCAGCCCCGTGCTGATCGGGCGCGATGTCAACGAGTTGTCGAGCGTCAAGGGGTTTACGACACAGCCCACGGAAGAGGCCGAACAGGACCTTGCCATCCCGGTGATCAGGAGCCGGGAGCCGGAACAGCAGCGGCCGATCCGCGGAAAGCAGTCGCCCAGCGTGGTGTGAGGGAACTCCGGCTTTCGCTTGCCGTTAGGCCCACTCGCCCCCCCAAGCAGACGAGGAGAAGCCCGATGCACGTTCGTGAAATGATTTCCACCCATCCGCATGTCCAGGGCCAGACCGATGATGCCCTGCTGCGATGCATCGAAGAATGTTATGCCTGCGCGCAGACCTGCACCAGCTGTGCGGATGCATGCCTCGGCGAGGAAGACCATAGCAAACTCATTCAATGCATTCGCCGCAATCTGGATTGCGCCGATATCTGCGCGGCCACCGGCGCCATCGCCTCACGCCGCACCGGCTCCAACACGGAAGTCATGCGCGCCGTCATCCAGGCTTGCGCCGAAGCCTGCCGCGTCTGCGGTGCCGAGTGCCGCTCGCATGCCGAGATGCACGAACATTGCCGCGTCTGCGCCGATGCCTGCGAACGCTGCGAGCGGGCCTGCCGCGAAGCACTGCCCGCCGTTCACTGAGTTATACCCGGCGGGCGTCTCCGGGACGCCCGTCAACCACTCGCCTCGACATCGACCCAGCGGCGGTCTCGGAACGACTGCGCCATCGCATGCACCGCACGCTCGATGCGCAAACCGTCCTCAAAGCCGATGACATGGCCCTGGCGTCCCTCGATCACCTCCATCAGTTCACGGCATTCGATGATCTTCAGATCGTTGAAGCCGAGCCCGTGGCCGGGCGCGGGAATGAAGCGGTCATAGGGTGCATGATGCGGTGCCGCGAGGATGGTGCGGAACCCTTGCTCCTCGGGCCGCCCCGTCGCCTGATAAAGCTGGAACTCGTTCATCCGCTCCTGATCGAACAGGATGGAGCCAGCAGAGCCAAAAATCTGCAGCGCGATGCGGCCCTTGCGACCCCAGGCAGCGCGGTTCGCCATCAGCACCGCCGAAAGCCCGCCCTCGAGCCTCAGCAGAATACTTGCCACATCGTGATTTTCCACCGCGCGCGTGCCGCCCTCCTTCAGCGGACGTTCCGCATAGGGTTTGACCATGTCCGTCACCACGCTCTCGACATGGCCGAACAGCGAAAACAGCAGGGAGAGCGGATGCACGGCAAAATCATCGAGCGCGCCGTAACTGGAGGCTGCCTCGCTCTTCCAGTAGAAGAAGGCGGCAGGATCGGCCATGAAATCCTCGTCCATCTCGACGCGGACATGGTTGATGGTGCCGATCGCCCCTTCGTCGATCAACCGGCGCATATGGCGGATCATCGGGTTCTGGATGTAGTTGTAGCCCATCACCGCGGCCTTGCCGCTTGTCCTTGCCGCATCGCGCATGGCAATCGCATCGGCAAGCTTCGGCGCCATCGGCTTTTCGCACCACACATGCTTGCCGGCCTCAAGCGCCGCAATCGCCATCTCCGGATGGAAGGCGTTTGGGGTGGTGATGGAGATGACGTCGATCTGCGGATCGGAAAGAAGATCCCGCCACTCTCCGGTCGATGCGGCAAAACCCAGTTCGGCGGCGCGGCGGGCCGCCAGATCGGCATTCACCTCCGCCAGCGTCACGAGCCGCGGGCGCGGCACGTCACCAAAAACGCTTGCAACATTGTTCCAGGCCAGTGCATGGCACTTGCCCATATAGCCGGTGCCAATCAGGCCCACGCCGAGTTCCCGCATGCCTTCCTCCCAGAAGCAGTTGGTTGCGACAGCTGTTGTTAAGGTCCGGGCAGGCCCTCCTCAAGACATTGCCCGAAGGCAGCGATCACGGATTGTCGCGCTTGAAAATCCAGTCGTGGTCCGGGTGGTTCTGGAAGCGCCACTTGCGCATCGGACCGGCCATGACGTTCAGGTAATACATGTCGTATCCGTAAGGCGCGCCGCACGGATGATGGCCCTTCGGGACCAGAACCACGTCACCGTCCGAGACGGCCATCGTCTCGTCCAGCGAACCATCTTCGGTGAAGACACGCTGGAAACCGAACCCCTGCGCCGGGTTCAGGCGGTGGTAATAGGTCTCTTCCAGATAGGTCATCTCCGGAAACTTGTCCTCGTCGTGCCGGTGCGGCGGATAGGACGACCAGTTGCCCGACGGGGTGAAGACTTCGGTGACGAGCAGGCTGTCGGCCACATCCCGGTCTTCCATGGCAATCGGGAAGATGTGGCGGGTATTGGCGCCCTTGCCGCGTTCGGTGAGAGTGATGCCAGCGGGGCCGATCACCTGCGCCTCGCGGCCGGGTTTGGCGGGGGCCGTGCAGATGGCGAGCGTGCAGTCGGTCGTCGCGGTCGCCGTCCAGTCGCTGCCGGCCGGCACGTAGACGCAATGCGGCGGCGTCTTTTCGAACACGCTCATCCGGTCGCCCAGTTCGCCGAACGCCTTGCCCTGCGCCGCGATATCTGCCTTGCCTTCAACGAGAACGAGGATCACTTCCGTTTCGCCGGTCGGCTCGGCGGCGGTCTCGCCGGCCTTCAGGTGATAGAGGCCGAAACCGACATAACCCCAGTTGGCACTCGCGGGCGTTATGTCATGCACCTTGCCGGTTTTGCCCGTCGGTTTACGCAGCAGATCGCTCATTCCTCGTCTCCCTTGTCGGCCTCAAGCCTCGCCTTGCGGGCGGCTTCATCCGCCGCGGCCTGCGCTATCGTCCGGTCGTAATTGATCAGCAATTCGTAGGCCGCATAGGCTGCGGCCGCGAGAAACAAGAGGGCCCAACCCGTAGAGCCATTGTAGAGTTCCACCCCGCCCCAGGCTGCCGGCAAAACGACCGTCAGGATGCGCCGCCAGAGCGGCTTGAAGAACGGGTGATGGGGGTCCAGCAGTTTCAACGGGCTATCCTTCGGATGAGGTTCAGATCAGACCCGCATCCTTGGCGAAGCCCTTCAGCGATTTCAAGCCGAGGCTCTGATATTCGTAAGGGTTGCGGACATCCGGGTCCTGTTCCGCCTCGATGACGATCCAGCCCTGATAACCATGCTCTGCGGCAATCTTGAGGACCGGCGGGAAATTCACGCCACCTTCCGTATCGCCCGGAACGGTGAAAACACCACGGCGCACGCCTTCCAAGAAGGAGAGTTTTTGCGCGCGAACCTGCTCGGCAATGACCGGACGCACGTTCTTGGCGTGGATATGGCCGACGCGGTGCATGTATTTTTTCGCAACCGCTTCCGGGTTGCCGCCACCGAAATAACAATGGCCCGTGTCGAGCAGCAGCTTGGCATGCGGGCCGGTGTGCTGCATCAGAAGATCGATTTCCGCTTCGCTCTCGACGACCGTTCCCATGTGGTGATGGTAGACCAGCGAAATGCCCTGAGAAGCGGAAAATTCCGCCAGCGCCTCGACGCCTGCGCCGAACTTGGCCCAGTCGGCCTCAGCCAGCTTCGGACGATCGGCGAGTGCCACCTCATCATTGCCATGGATGGCATTCGAGGTTTCGCAGACGATGATGACCTTGCAGCCCATGGCGTTCAGCACGTCGAGGAAAGGCTGCATCGCGGCCTTTTCGTCCTCGATGCTGTTGGTCAAAAGGTTCAGCGAATGCCAGCCGGAGACGAATTTCAGACCACGCGGCTCGAGGACCGATTTCAGGCCGGCCGGATCGGTTGGCAGCTTGTGGCCCTTCTCGATGCCGTCGAAACCGATCTTGGCGGTTTCATCCAGGCACTGCTCCAGGCTGATATGCGCGCCAAGCGAGCGGTCGTCGTCATTGGACCAGGCAATCGGATTGGTACCGAAGAGGATCATCTTAAGTTCTTTCCTTCAGGGCAGCTTCATAGGCGGCACGCGCCGTTTTCACTTCGTCGCGGGCCGAGACTTCCGGTACGGCTACGTCCCACCAGTGACCGCCGGCCCCCGGTGTCGGATAGGGATCGGTATCGATGACGATCACCGTCGTCTCTGTCGCCTCGCGGGCCGCGGCAAGCGCGGTCTCCAGTTCCGAGATCGAGGCAACCTTATGGGCTTTCGCGCCCATGGCTGCCGCGTGAGCGGCAAAATCGATCGCGATGGGGCTGACATTCGAATGGGCGTAGAGATTGTTGAACTCCGCGCCGCCGGTGCCCATCTGCAGCCGGTTGATGCAGCCGTAACCGCGGTTGTCGGTGATGACGACGGTGATTTTCACCCCCATGCCGACCGCCGTTGCCAGCTCCGAATTCATCATCATGTAGGAACCGTCGCCGACCATCACGATGACGTCGCGCTTCGGCTCCGCCATCTTGATGCCGAGACCGCCGGCAATCTCGTAGCCCATGCAGGAAAAGCCGTATTCCATGTGATAGGAGAGCGGCAGCTTGGCTTTCCAGAGCTGGTGCAACTCGCCCGGCATGGTACCGGCCGCGCACATGACAACCGTATTGTCGCGAGACGCACGCTGCACAGCGCCGATCACCTGCATGTCGGTCGGCAGCGTATTGGCATCCTTGGGCGCCGCCGTCACCGCATCGGCTTTGGCAAACCAGCTGGCTTTCAAACCGGCATCCGGCTCGCCGAAGGCATGGGCGCCAAGCGCTGCGGAGAGCTTTTCGAGCCCGACCTTGGCATCTGCGACCAGCGGCATTGCATCGTGTTTGGCGCTGTCATAGGCCTGCACGTTAAGCGCCAGGATCTTGCGGTTCGGGTTCTTGAACAGCGCCCAGGATCCTGTGGTGAAATCCTGGAAGCGCGTGCCGACACCGATCACCAGATCGGCCTTTTCGGACACGATATTGGCACTGTCGCAGCCGGTAACGCCGACCGGGCCGAAGTTATAGGCATGATCCCAGGCCAGCGCCGACTTGCCGGCCTGTGTTTCGACCACCGGGATCTTGTGCTTCTCGACAAAAGCCTTCAGCGTGGCCGTTGCACCGGAAAAATGCACGCCGCCGCCGGCGACGATCACCGGGTTTTTCGCGGCCTTGATGGCGGCGACAGCCGCCTCCAGTTCCGCCACATCCGGCTCGGGACGACGGAAACGCCAGGTCTTTTTCGCAAAGAAACGTTCCGGATAATCGTAAGCCTCGGCTTGCACATCCTGGCAGAAGGCGAGTGTGACGGGGCCGCAATCGGCGGGGTCCGTCAGCGTGCGCATGGCACGCGGCAGCGCCGTCAACAGTTGTTCCGGCCGCTCGATGCGATCGAAGTATCGGCTGACCGGCTTGAAGCAGTCATTGGCGGACACCGTGCCGTCCTCGAAATCCTCGATCTGCTGCAGCACCGGATCAGGACCGCGATTGGCAAACACATCGCCCGGAAGGAAGAGCACCGGCAGGCGGTTGACGTGCGCCAGTGCCGCCGCCGTCACCATGTTCAAGGCGCCCGGACCAATCGAGGAGGTCACCGCCATGGCGCGACGCCGGCCCAGTTGTTTGGCGTAGGCGATCGCCGCGTGTGCCATCGACTGTTCGTTCTGCCCGCGATAGGTCGGCAGTTCATCGCGCACGCCATAGAGCGCCTCGCCCAGACCCGCCACATTGCCGTGGCCGAAAATCGCCCAGACACCGGCGATATAGGGCACACCGTCCTCGTTCATCTGGTTGGCGAGATAGCGCACCAGCGCCTGCGCCGCCGTGAGACGGATCGTTGTCATGCCATTCCTCCACCGGTTCCCTTGACAGCCGCAGCCTTTGCCCGCGCCCCATCCCAGACCGCACACAGGCTCTTGTACCGCGCCACCATATCCTCCACGGCGGCGGCATCATCGATCTGGCCCGACAGCCATTGGCGGGCCGCTTCGCCAAAGATGGTACGGCCGACCGCAAAACCCTTCACCAGATCGAAGCCGGCGGCAAGCACGAAACTTTCCTCAAGCTCCGCCTGCGACGCATCGAGACCAAGCACGACGATGCCGCGCGTATAGGCATCATGCCGTTCCACGGCGGCGCAGGCATTGGCCCAGGCGGCCTTCGTCTTCATCGGCTCCAGCTTCCACCAGTCGGGATAAACGCCGATCTCGTAGAAGCGGTCGATGATCGCAGCCGTGGTTTCGTCATCAACGGGACCGACCTTCGACGGGATGACCTCCAGCAGGAACTCCAGCCGGTTGCGGCGCGCCGCCTCGAACAGACGTTTGACCGTCTCCTCCTGGCGCTCCTTCATCTCAACCGTGTCGTCCGGGTGATAGAAACACAGAACCTTGACGACATGTTCGGCGGCCCATTCGCCAAGCCCGCCGCAATCGAGCCCCAGCTCCGGCTCCAGCGTCAGCGGGCGAGAACCCGGCCATTCGGCGGGACGGCCGATCCAGAGGCCAGTGCCGGCCGCGGCATACAGCGCCTCTTTGCCCAAACGGCCATCGCACAGAATGCCATATCCGCCCTGCCCGCCGGCAACGGCGGTGGCCGCCTGAAGACACAGTTTCTTGAAAGCGCCGATGCGATCCGTCGGAACACCGGCCTCTTCCGCCATGGCTTCCAGTTGCATGCGGTGATCGAAGGCGAAGACGCGCATGGTCGACCAGTCGCCCTTGCGGTTGGTCGACCAGTGCACCTGCTCGAGTGCCGCATCCTTGCGCAGCGCCTTGTTCTTGATGCCGGTCCGGAAGAAATATTGCAGCTCTTCCCAGCTCGGATAGGCGGGCGTGCAGCCGTGGCGCGATACGGCAAAGGCACCGCAGGCATTCGCGTATTTCAGCGCCGTCGGCCAATCCTCACCCGTCAGCCAGCCCTTCAGCAGGCCGGCCATAAAACCATCGCCGGCACCCAGCACGTTGAACACCTCGATCGGAAAACCGGGGCCAGTCTGCCCCTTGTCGAGACTGTCCGGGATTTCGCCTTCGAAAACCGCAGCCCCCATCGGCCCGCGTTTGCACACCAGCGCCGCCTTGGACACCTTGCGGACGGCCCGCAGCGCTTCCAGCGTATCGGTGGAGCCACCGGCAATGTGGAATTCCTCTTCCGTGCCGACGATCAGATCGAACAGATGCAGCGTGCTCTGCAGCTTGGCGGTCACCTTGGCGGATTCGACAAAACGGCTTTCGCCGTCGCCATGGCCCGCCACACCCCAGAGGTTCGGGCGGTAATCGATATCAAGCGCGGTCTTTGCGCCGTTCTCACGTGCCAGCCGCAGCGCCTTCATCACGGCAGCTTCCGTGCGCGGATGCGAGAGATGCGTTCCGGTGACGGTGACACAGCGCGAATCGGCGATAAACGCCGGGTCGATATCGTCTTCGCAGAGCGCCATGTCGGCGCAGTTTTCGCGATAGAAAATCAAGGGAAACTGGTTTTCGTCGCGGATGCCAAGCAATACCAGCGCCGTCAACCGTTCCGGATCCGTCTTCACACCGCGCACATCCACACCTTCGCGCACCAGCTGCTCACGGATGAAACGGCCCATATGCTCATCGCCGACACGCGTGATGACCGCGCTCTTGAGGCCAAGCCGCGCCGCACCCGCGGCGATATTGGTGGGAGACCCGCCGATATACTTGTTGAAGGAATTCATATCCTCCAGCCGGCCACCCACCTGCGCGCCGTAAAGGTCCACGGACGAGCGTCCGATCGTGATCAGATCCAGCGATGTCATCATTCCTCCCTCGCCCGCTCATCCCGCTGAGCCGGCGGCCTGCGCTCTCGTTCTTCTCGGATCATCGGCGCCACAAAATGAACTATATATTCCATTTTCTAGCGTTTCAATACAAACATTCAGCCATTGCCATGCCGCGCGCCGATTGCGACGGAAAGCGCGATGGCCAGACAGAGCGTTGCGGACAGCGAACGGAAGGCACCGAAATCCACTTCCGACACCGTCAGCAGGTTGACATTCAGCTTTCGGAGCGGGCTGACGACACGGTCGGTCAACGCCACCACCGGAATGCCGCTGCGGCTGGCGATTTCCACGAGTTCCATGGTCTCGGGCGAATTGGGTGAAAAGGTAATCGCCAGCAGCGCATCTCCTGGCCGCAGGGCGTTGAAACTGTCGAGCCGGCCCGTCACGCTGTGCAACATGGCCGGCACCTTCATCTTCTCCAGCGCATAGGCGATGTAACTCGCCACCGGAAAGGAACGCCGCAGACCGATGATGTGGATGAGATTGGCCTTCGCCAGTGTCTCCACCGCCCGGTCGAGACTTTCGGTATCCACCGTCTGCAGCAGGCTTTCCAGCGAGGCCCGCCCCGCCTCGACGAATTCCGCCAGAAGCAGCGAAGGGCTCCCCTCCCCCTTTTCCCGCAGATGGTCAAGCCGTGTCGAATAGTCGGGCCAGCCGCCGACATAACTCTCGCGGAACAGGCGCTGCATTTCAGAATAGCCGGAAAAGCCCATGATCTGGCAGAAGCGCATCACGGCCGATGGCTGAACGCCCGCCCCCTCCGCCATTTCCGCGACGGTCGACACCGCGATGCGATCATTGTTGGCCGCCACATAATCGGCGCACTGCTTCAGCCGCTTCGGCAGGCTGGCCGAGACACTCAGCAACCGGTCCTCGAACTCCTTGATCGTCGCTGGAGGACCCGCCTCGCTCATGATGCTGCTTCCCTTTTCCGCGCTTGACATGAATAGCATCACAATCTAGCCAAATGGAACATATATTCCAAACACTGATTTTCCACGGACCCTGGAGATCCCGGTTCACCAGTGGAAAACCATCGAAAACCTTCTGGAGGAGATCCCATGGTAACGCGACTGGCCCTGCTCGGAGCAGGACGTATCGGCAAGGTGCATGCAAAGGCGATCGCCTCCGACCCGCGGGCGAAGCTGGTCGCCGTGGTGGATGCCATGGAGGCCGCTGCCAAAGCGATTGCCGACGAGGCCGGCTGCAAGGTCAGCACGATCGAGGCGGTTCTGGCCGACAAGGATGTTGATGCCGTCATCATCTGCACGCCGACCAATACTCATGCGGACCTGATCGAAAAATTCGCCCGCGCCGGCAAGGCGATCTTCTGCGAAAAGCCGATCGATCTGGATGTCGCCCGCGCGCAAGGATGCATCGATGTGGTGAAGGAAACCGGCGCCAAGGTGATGCTCGGTTTCAACCGCCGCTTCGATCCGCATTTCCAGGCGGTTCGCGCCGAAATCGACAAGGGCACCATCGGCAAGGTGGAGATGGTGACGATCACCAGCCGCGATCCGGGTGCACCGCCGGTCGACTACATCAAGGTCTCGGGCGGCATCTTCCGCGACATGACCATCCACGATCTCGACATGGCGCGTTTCCTGCTCGGCGAAGAGATCACCTCGGTCTTCGCAACGGGTGCCGTCCTGGTCGATCCGAAGATCGGCGAAGCCGGCGATTACGACTCGGCCAGCCTGATTCTGACCACGGCCAGCGGTCGCCAGGCGGTGATTTCCAACTCCCGCCGCGCCACCTATGGTTATGATCAGCGTATCGAGGTGCATGGTTCGCTGGGGTCAGTGGCTGCCGAAAACCAGCGCCCGGTCTCTATCGAGGTAGCCAACAAGGACGGTTATACCCGCCCGCCGCTGCATGATTTCTTCATGACCCGCTACACGGCAGCCTATGCAGCAGAAATTGCCGCCTTCATCGATACGGTGGAAAAGGGCGCCACAGCGTCCCCGTCCGCAGAAGATGGCCTGATTGCGCTGAAGCTTGCCGATGCGGCGCTGAAATCCGCAAAAACGGGCGCTGCCGTCAGCCTCTGACCGGCTGCCTCGACGTTGTCAAAACGTCGGCGGCGTGCAGGCGCTGATCACCTCGCAGGGCACCGGTCCCACGCAGCGGAAGCGGTGGGGCCGTCGGCTTTCGAAATAATAGGCGTCGCCGGGCCCTAAGATCCGGCGCTCGTCATCGACGGTCACCTCCAGGCGACCGGACAGAACGATCCCTCCCTCCTCGCCATCATGGACCAGCGGCACCTTCCCGGTATCCGCCCCCGGCTGGTAACATTCCTTCAGGATCTGCAGGCTGCGGCCAAACAGGTTGTCGCCCACCTGCCGGAAGGAGATCTTGCCCTTGCCGATCTCCACCAGTTCCTCGGCCGCATAAAACGCCTTTTTGGACCGTTCCGGCTCGAAGGCGAAGAATTCGGCAAGACCGATCGGAATGCCGTCGAGAATACGCTTCAGCGCTCCGACGGAGGGATTGGATGCATTGGATTCGATCAGCGAAATGGTGGAATTCGTGACCCCCGCCCGTTTGGCGAGTTCGCGCTGCGACAGCTTGTGCGCCAGGCGGACATGCCGCAACCGGCTGCCGACATCAACACTCATGGCTCTTCCCCGTTTCAGATGTTCGAAATATCGCAAACAGTGCCCGATCAGATCATTCTTTTCAATAGCTTATGTGCCAGAAGAAAAGGACTTGTTGACCTTCGAAAAATGACTGACACCTAGCAGCATCACACCCACGGGGACCTTCAGGCCATGGACCATTCTTCCAACAGCAACATGCCGCCGCTCGATAATTTCTGGATGCCGTTCACGGCCAACCGCCAGTTCAAGGCGTCGCCGCGCCTCCTCGCCGAAGCCGAGGGCATGTATTACACCGACATCGACGGCAAGAAGGTTCTGGACGGCACTGCGGGCCTCTGGTGCGTCAATGCCGGCCATGGCCGCAAGCGCATAGCCGAGGCCGTTGAACGGCAGTTGCGCACGCTGGATTTTGCCCCGACCTTCCAGATGGGCCATCCGATCGCTTTCGATTTCGCCGCAAAGCTCGCCAAGATGGCGCCGGGCGGCCCGGAAGCCGGCCTCGACCGCGTCTTCTTCACCGGCTCCGGGTCGGAATCGGTCGATACGGCGCTGAAGATTGCGATCGCCTATCAGCGCGCCATCGGCCAGGGCACCCGCACCCGCATCATCGGCCGTGAAAAGGGTTATCACGGTGTCGGTTTCGGCGGGATTTCCGTCGGCGGTCTCGTCAACAACCGCCGCGTTTTCCCGCAGATCCCGGCCGACCACATGCGCCACACGCTGGATATCGAACGCAACGCCTTTTCCAAGGGCCTGCCGCCGCACGGGCTGGACCTCGCCGAGGACCTGGAACGTCTGGTGCAGTTGCATGGCCATGAAACGATCGCCGCCGTCATCGTCGAGCCGCTTTCCGGCTCCGCCGGCGTCGTGGTGCCGCCGAAGGGTTATCTCGAGCGCCTGCGCGCCATCTCCGAAAAATACGGCATCCTGCTGATCTTCGACGAAGTCATCACCGGCTTCGGCCGCCTTGGAACGCCCTTCGCGACGGATTATTTCGGCGTGGTGCCGGATCTCGTCACGACCGCCAAGGGCCTGACCAATGGCGCGATCCCGATGGGGGCCGTCTTTGCCAGCCGCAAGGTCCATGACGGCCTGATGCACGGCCCGGACAACGCGATCGAACTCTTCCACGGCTACACCTATTCCGGCCATCCGGTGGCGAGCGCCGCCGGCATCGCGACGCTGGAAATCTACGAGGAAGAAGGCCTCCTTACGCGGGGTGCGGAACTTGAGACGACCTGGCAGGACGCGCTGCACAGCCTGAAGGACCACCCGAACGTCATCGATGTCCGCAATCTCGGCCTCGTCGGCGCGATTGAGCTGAAATCCCGCGATGGCGCCCCCGGCACCCGCGCCTACGACGTCTTCGTCGATTGCTTCCGGAGCGGCCTGCTGATCCGCGTCACCGGCGACGTGATTGCCCTTTCGCCGCCGCTGATCATCGAAAAACAGCAGATCGAGACGATCGTCTCCATGATCGGTGATGCGCTGAAGCGCGCCGCCTGACGAGATGGGCCGGGGCCAGAGCTTCTGGTTCCCCGGCCATTTTCCGTTTTCAAGCCGGTCAGGAGACCGTTGCGTCGAGTGGAATGTCCTTTGCCGCCTGGGCAGCCTTGATGATCTGCGCGCGCAACCAGCGATGTGCGGGATCGTGGTCGCGATAACGCGGCCAGATCATGACCTCGACCAGTGCGTTCATGTCGAACGGCGCTTCCTTCAATATCAGTGGAAAGCGTTGCGCCAGCGGCACGGCGCAGCGTCGATGCACGGTGGCTATGCGGTTTGTCTTCATTAAGAGGCATGGCAATGCGCTGAAATAGTCGACACTGCATTCGACGCGCCGTTGCCGGCCGAAGCGCGGCAGGAACCATTCCTCGAAGGCAAGGCTCGTTTCATCGCCCAGGCGAACGGCGACGTGGCCGACATTCAGATAATCCTCCATGGTCAATGGACGACCGGCCAGCGGATTGTCCGTGCACATCAGACAGGCGTGGTCGTCGCTCAGGACGGGTATCTGGGGATGGTCGAACTCGGCGGCATATTGCTCGGGCATGATCATCAGATCGAGGCTGCCGCGCTCGAATGCATCGTGCAGATCGACAGGCGGCCTGGTGAAATCGAGCCGTATGCCCGGCGCCTTGGCTGCGATGCCCGTCGCTGCCGCCCCCATGAAAACCCAGAGGGCATAATCGGAAGAGCAGACCGTAAATCGCCGGGTTTCGGTGTGTGGATCAAAGCTCGGGCGCAACGATACCGCCGCACGCGCACGCATCAGCGTATCCCTGACCGGCCCTGCCAGCCCCTGCGCCAGAGGCGTCAGCTCAAAGCGCCGTCCAGCCGGAACAAGCAATTCGTCGCCGAAGAATTCACGCAGCCGGCGCAGCGCGGCACTGGCGGCGGACTGGCCGATATGAAGGCGCTCGCTGGCGCGCGTGACGTTTCGTTCTTCGAGAAGGGCGTCGAGAACAACGAGCAGGTTGAGGTCGAAACGATCCAGTCTCATCGAAACCCCTCCTCCATCAGGTATCGATCATGCTCATATGTACCATGAATTCAATCTGTTTTCCCACGACTAAAGTTGGGACTAAAACTTGACAAGTGCCAAGCTTGGCACAGGAGGCGCGTCTGTTTCTGAACCGGTCCGGGGGGACGGTGGGTGCAGCGCGAGAGGAAAATTTGGGAGAGAGAAGATGACACGATCCAACACTGTTGGAGGTAAGGTCGTGCTCAGCATTGGGCACGTCGCAGGCATGATCGATATGGTTGCGCTTCCGCTTTGGATCGGCAACCTGATGCAACATTACGGCTTCAGCCCCGTTCAGGCCGGCCTCACCGTCACCCTGTTTCTGTTCAGCGTCGTCATTGCCAGCACGATCGTTGCGCCAATCTTTGACCGCATCCCGCACAGGCTGGGCGTAGCCGGCGGCTTTGCGGTGGCCGCCGCGGCTTTCCTGGTGATTTCGCGCCTGCCGCTCGATGTCTCGATCCTGCCGGTCGCCATCACCCTTCACGTCATCGCGGGGCTTGGAACGGGTGTAGCACTGTCCATCACCCATGGCAGTATCGGCCGCACGGAGAACCCACACCGGCTATTTGCCACCGTCAACGTGGCACTCGGCGTGCTCGGTGTCTGCTTCTTTGCCGGCCTGCCGCAGCTTGTCGATCATTTCGACGCCTCAATGATGTTCGTCGTTTTCGGAGCAACGATGGGGATTGCCAGCGTCGTGGCGGCCCTGTTCTTCCCCGTTGCCGGTGAGGCCGAGTCGAGCCATGCCGCCGCGACACAGGGCCATGGCCCGGCCCCCAAGGTGGTCTGGTTCCTCATCGGTGTCGTTGTCTGTCTGACGTTCAACCAAGCAATGGTCTTCTCCTTCCTCGAACGCATCGGATCGGCGCGCGGGTTCGAAACGGAAAAGGTCCACATGGTGCTGGTGGCGCTTGGCTTCGTCAATCTTCTGCCCGGCGCACTGGCCGCCATCCTGCAGAAGCGCCTGTCGCCGCTGGTCGTCGGTTTTTGCGGGCCCGTGCTGCAGGCAATCCTGGCGCTGACCATGTCCAATGCGGCGAGTTTCCTGCCCTATGCCCTGTCGGCATCGGTCTATGTGTCGATCGTGATCTTCACGCACACCTTCCTGTTCGGCCTGCTGGCACGTATCGACCAGAGCGGCCGCGCCGTATCGGCCACACCGGCCATGATGATGATCGGTTCCTGCACCGGGCCAGCCGTTGGCGGCGCCATCGTGTCGGGCTTCGGTTATGGCGCATTGGGTGTGGCAGCGACCATCGTATCGGTCATGGCCCTGAGCCTGCTCGTGGCCGTCAAGGCGAAGCTTCCCGCGGCCGAGACCAGGCTGCAGTTCGCCTGAGCATCGCCCGCCTCCGGCAGACGCGCCGCAACCGCATCGCGCGTCTGCCAACGGATGACCAGACCATATCCGCATTCCGGTTTTCGCCACCAGCACATCGAAAGTGAGGGTGGAGATCCCAATGGCTTCAACGCCTTGCACGAAACCAGCCGTGCAGGCGACAGGATGTGCCGTCCCGACGTTCCGTCTCCAGGGGACAGGCAATTGAACCCTTTAAACGAGGAGTTTCTTCCATGAACACTCAGCTTGCCACCACAGGACAGGACATCATCGAATTGCCCAAACCCGTGACCGAGGGCGGCATGCCGGTATTGGACGCAATCCGGAAAAGGCGCTCCATCCGCGATTTCAAAACCGATCCGATCACGATGCAGCAATTGTCAAACGTCCTGTGGGTGGCCGCCGGTCTCAACCGCCCACAGTCCGGCGTCGGCATTTATGTGGAAGGCTGCGGCTCGGCACCAGGCGCGCACAACTGGCAGGAAATCGACGTCTATGTCCTGACGGCGCAGGGGGTGCATGTCTATGACCCGGCGCCGCATCATCTGCGCAAGGTGCACGACCGTGACATCCGCATGTTTACGGGAAATCTGCTCCAGCCCTTTGTGGTGGATGCGCCTGTCAGCCTGCTTTACGTCACGGATTTCAACCGCATGCCCCATTGTGACGATTGGGACCGCACGGTTTTCCCCTGGGCCAATGCCGGCGTTCGCGTTGAAAACGTTTATCTTTATTGCGCCTCGGAAGGACTTGCGACCGTGTGCCGGGCCATGTTCGACCGCCCGTCGCTGGCAAAGGAACTGGCTATCGCAAAACACCAGATGGTCAGTTTGCACCAGGTCGTTGGCTATCCGAAATAATTCAACACGGCCGAGCGCCAGAGACAGGTCACGGAGCTCCGATGTCGCACCCTTTGCAAGATCAATCCGCACGTGAAATCCGGCTGCTCATCGCCAATGTAGGCGCAGTCCCGGAAGACAGCGCAGGCGGTCGTTTCGTTCGCGAAGCCTTGGTTCCCGTGACGCAGCAAAATGCTGCGCTCATGGCACGGCATGGCACGCAATGCACCTTCAGATTCGCCAGTGAGGGCGTATCGCATCCTGCCTTTGCCAAATTCAAGCATGTGCCTCTGCTCAATCCCAAGAGCATGGCCGAGGCTGTGCAATGGGCACAGGAGGAAGGTTATGACGCCGCCATCCTGGGCTGTTTTGGCGATCCTTTCCTCGATGACATCCGTGCGTCGGTCAGCATTCCTGTCATCGGGTTCGGCGAGGCGGCCATCATTGCAGCCTCCCGTATCGGCCCGTTCGGCATCGTGGCCAACGCGTCCGTGCTTGTCGAACCGATACGGGGCCAGGTTGAGCGCTTGAATCTCACCGACAAGCTCGTGGGCATCGTCACCACCAGCGAACCGGCGGAAGAGCAGGAACATTCGGTGATTGACGCAACCGCGCTGATCAAGCGCTTCCGCGATGATGTTGCGCCGCTGATCGCCGCCGGCGCGCGGGCGCTTATCCCTGCCTGCGGCATCATGTCGGCGGCCTTGCGGGTCGCTCCGGGGTGTGAGGAGAAGGACGCGGCGCTGACGGCGGTTGGACCTGCAACGGTGATCGATATTGTGAGCGAAGCGGTTCTTGCCGCGGAGCGTGCCGTGCTGGATGGCACGGTCCCGGCGCCTTTGACTACCGCAACGGGACATACGGCCACGGGTCATGGCGCGCCATCGCCCGCCGGTCGCTTCTGGAATTGCCATTGATTGCACCGGGACAACCGCCCGGTCGACCGCCGATGCAGGATCTTGTCGCCATGATGCGATGGCCTCAGCGCGCCTGAACACTGTTTCCAAGTGCAAAATCTTACCGAAGGAGGAAGTCATGAACAAACACGTCCAAATCCAGACTGGCATGCAATTCCCCGATGATATCGTCTTCAAAGGTTATGCCGCGCCGGTGCGCATCGAGGGGCATGTGCATGATCTCGAAGTGATCGGCCGGATCCCGCTCGAGCTCGAAGGCATGTATATCCGCAACAGCGCCGACCACACCTACCCGCCGCTGCATGGCAAGGATATCTTTCTGAACGGCGACGGCATGGTGCATATGGTTCGCATCCAGAACGGTCATGCGGACCTGACGATGCGTTATGTCCGCACCCGCAAGTTCGAAATCGAGCGCGAGGCGCGCAGGGCCCTTTTCGGCGCCTATCGCAATCGCTTCACCGATCTGCCCGAGGTCAAGGACGAAGACAACAATACCGCCAACACATCGATCATGTGGCACCACGGCAAGCTTTACGCGTTAAAGGAATCGGGACGGCCCTATGAACTCGACCCGAACGATCTGTCGACACGCGGAGAGAGCGATTTCGGCGGCCAGTTGAAGAGCAAGACCTTCACGGCCCATCCGAAATACGACCCCATCACGGGCGAATGTGTGGCCTTCGCCTATAATTGCGAGGGTGTCGCAAGCGACGAGATCGAAGTCTACAATATCGACAAGGAGGGCCAGTTCACCCGGACCGAGCGCTTCAAGGCGCCCTATTGCTCCATGGTGCACGACTTCCTCGTATCCCGGAACTTCGTAGCCTTCGCCTTCGGCCCGATGATCTGTGACTGGGAACGGGTGAAGAGGGGCGAACCTTACTGGCATTGGGACAGCAAGCGCACGAGCCATCTCTGCGTCATCCCGCGCGACAAGGGCGTTGCCGGCATCAGCTGGTTCAAGGTCCCGAAGCTGGCAATGCAGACACATACGTTCAACGCCTGGGAAGACGGCGGTCGCCTCATTCTCGACCAGTTCGTCACGGAATCCGGTTGGCTCAGCCAGTTCCCCGACATTCACGACCCGCATGCGCATGAATTGCCACCCTATGGCGAACGCTGGATCGTCGATATGTCGAGCCAGAGCGAAACGATCGAGATCCGCCGCTTCATCAATCATATCGGCGAAATGCCTGTGATCGACCCGCGTTACGCCATGCGCAAGACCCGGCATTTCTGGTTTGGCACGACCAATCCGGCGCTCGGTCCGATGCTGCCCTTCGGCCCCAAGGGCCCGCCCTTCACCTGCCTCGGCCATTTCGACGAAGAGACGGGCAAGATCGATTTCTTTTATGCCGGACCGGATGCCGCACCGGAAGAGCCCTATTTCGTGCCGCGCAGCGCGAATGCGGAGGAAGGCGATGGCTGGCTACTGTCGATGGTGGGACGGCGCGCGGAAAACCGCACCGACCTCGTCATCCTCAACGCCCGCAACCTGTCGGCCGGCCCCGTCGCCATCCTGAAATTCCCCTGCCGCGTGCACGAGGGTTTCCATGGCATCTGGATCCCGGCCGAAGACCTCGGCGCCGACCGGCACTGATCCGCCGGAGACCCGGCCGCGCCAGCGCGGCCGGGCACGCGATCACCTGGAATCGGAACGGCTGACAATCATAAATTGGAAAGAGGCCCAGAAACGTAAAAACCCCGCAGCAATATTTGCTTGCGGGGTTTTATGTATTTGGTTGCGGGGGCTCGCTTCAACGAATGGCATAAAAGGGCTGTGCTGCGGCCCTCCTGCTTCCGCATTGGCAAGGCCGAGAATGCCGAACAGCTGGCCGCGTAGCTCTGCGTGAACCTCGCCGCGCTTGGTGCCGGGGGTCAGTACGATCTCGCCAATCAAGGACCGCAATGCCTCCGCCGCTTGCCGTCCGCCATCAGGATCGTTTAGCGCCTCCGTCAGACGTTCCACCCGCAGCCGATAGAGGTTGGCGATGTTCGGATGAATGTCGGGAATGTCGTCCGGGGCCTTTGAGAGACGGGCGGTGATCTCAGTCTTCTGTCGTTCAAGATCATCCATGCGCGCTTTCATCGACGGCTGGTACATGCCGTCCTCGATCGCGGAGATAATCCCGGCGATTGCCTTTTCGACCTTTGCGAGGTTCTTCCGGTCGATTGCCGCCTGCGCGCGCCGATCATGGTTCAGCCGGTTCATCTCATCGGCATAGGCCTTCACGGCTTCGGCCACCGCTTGCGACGAGACCAGCTTGTCCTTGATGCCGGAGAGAACCCGCGCCTCGATCTTCTCGCGGGTGATGGAGCGGCCATTGTCACAGGTGCCGCGTCGGTGGTGGTTGAGGCAGGCGTAGCGGCCCGGCGTGATGATGCCGAACTTGCCGCCGCAGCATCCGCAGGTGAGAAGGCCGGTCAGCAGAGACACCGGCCTGACCGTCAGATGCAGCCGCTTCATCCGCCCTTCAAGCGTGTTGGCCGGGTTCGGGCCGAAGATTGCCGAGATCTGCTTCTGCCGGTTTCGGACTGCCTGCCAGAGATCGTCTTCGATCATCTTCAGATGTGGCACTTCCGTCCTGATCCACTGGCTTTCCGGGTTGGGGCGCGAGACGCGCTTGCCGGTGGACGGGTCCTTGATGAAGCGCTGGCGGTTCCAAACGAGGACGCCGGTATAAAGCTCGTTGTTGAGAATGCCGGTTCCCCGCGTGACATGGCCTCGAATGCTAGTGTCGCCCCATGCGCGTCCAAGCGGACCGGGAATGCCTTCGCTGTTCAGATCCGTCGCAATGGCCTTCGGGCTTTTGCCGCTGGCGAACTCGCGGAAGATGCGGCGGATGATGTCGGCTTCCTCGGCAATGATCTCTCTGTCACCCCGGACCGGCTCGCCGTTACCGTCGAACTGTTTGAGGACACGGTAGCCATAGCAAAGCCCCCCACCTGCCTTGCCCTTTTCCACCCTGCCCCGCAGTCCGCGATGGGTCTTCATCGCCAGGTCTTTGAGGAACAGCGCGTTCATCGTGCCCTTGAGGCCAACATGCAGCTCGGAGATTTCTCCCTCGGCCAAAGTGACGATGGTGACGCCTGCAAACTTCAGGTGTTTGTAGAGCGTGGCGACATCGGCCTGATCGCGGCTGATGCGATCCAGCGCCTCGGCAATGACCACCGTGAACAGGCCGCGCTGTGCATCTCTGACGACCTGCTGGATACCATGGCGAAGAATGGTACTGGAGCCGGATATCGCAGCATCCTGATAGCTGCCTGCCACCTCCCAGCCTGCGCGCCTTGCATGTTCGTCGCAAAGGCGAAACTGGTCGACAATCGAGGCTTCCCTCTGGTTGTCGGAGGAGTATCGGGCATAAAGGGCAACACGGGTCATCGGCATGTTTCCTTCTCTCGCATCGGGTTCATGCATAGGGCGGCTGCGCGGTCCCCGGTGGACATTGCGGGTGCTGCCTTCAGCGCCCGCGCCCCGCCTTTCCTGCTTCGCGGCCAACCGCCGGGTCGAAGACGCTCGGTCAAGGCTGGCGCGGCACGCGCCACCGCAAAGCGGCTCGGGCCTTGAGGGAGTGGCTTCGGCCTGGCCCACTCCCCGCAGACAAGCAAAGGAGGGTCTCGCCTCAACCGGAATCGTATGCGCAAGCGGCGCGCTGTTGCAAGGCGTTTCAGGCCACTTGCCGATAGTTGAAGCGAGACTACTCCGCCTCGGGTTCATCTCTGGCGGTACGGTTGTCGCCATTGTCGTTGGCGGCCACCCGTGCCGCATGATCCTCCCGCGCCATCTGTCGTCCGATCAGCCGGGCCATGTCGATGACGACCCGGTCTAGGTGTTCACCGGCGGTGCGGCGAGTTTCTTCGACACTGCCGTCTTCTTCCGCAGGGCGCACGTTGTCGTTTGCTGCCTCCTGCCCTTTCTCGTCTCCGTCCATGTTCGACCTGCCTTTCCCGGATGGAAAGACCATGTAAGAACCAGAGATAGGACCAGGAAAAGCAGGAATTCACGGCCACTCGTAGGGTGTCGTAAAGCGTGAAAGGAACGGCGAAAATCTTCGCCTGCTATCTCTTCGCCGTGCGCTACGAGATGTCATTGCGAACGGTATTGGAATGGCATGCATGGCGCCGAAAGAGGACTGACAGATCCTACCCACACACTGGTAATAGCTGCGCGTCGACCTCCGAGTCTATTGTAAGCCCACGGCAGGTGGGTTGCTACGTCGCCGACGTCGAAGAGTGGTTCAGTCAATCAGATTCCTGACTACAGAGGGAATGTTTCGCCCGAAACACGATATTCGACGGAATAAAGATGACACTCGAATTCGCTGAAGTCTGACAACACGAAGAATAGCGATGACCGTTACGTGCTCCCGCAGTGTCGAACGTAATTGATTCCTATAGGTAGCGGGCCATAATACAGCCTGGAATTTCAACTCTTAACTGATTTGGCAGCAGAGATCCGCCTATAGGAGCTCCCCGATGCCAATCAGGATACGACTGCTATCCACAAATCCCGGGATTGACACAAGGTAGTAACTCAACGCTAAAATGCGGCACAGAGCACGCCAGATTGTTGTTATTAGACGAAATTCGCTACGGGTTCTTGAGCAAAAATACACAGATTAGTGATAGAAATCCCTCCAAATATAAATCCTTCACCCTTTCAAATTTATCTCAGTCCTATTTTGCAGATATTCTATGTCGAAGACACTGCAAGCGCTTTTTCGATATCTAACAAGACATGAGTGCTTAATGCTTCGTCCTCCGCTCAAGATCTTCATCGCACACCGCCACAAGTCCCCAGCGGCGCTTCGTATAGTAAAGGCTGTTCGCGCCTTGCAAGCACAAGGGTACCGCATTGAACCAATTTTGGTTGCCGATTTGGAGCATACAACTAACGTCTCGAGACACACGCTTTCAAACATGCGGCGGGCCGACTTAGCGATCGTAGTTTACTCACCAGACGACCGTTTGCCCTCTGTTGAAGGAAAAGGCCTACCGAGTCCTGCTGTAATATTCGAGTTCGGGTTCCTGACAGCGATCCTAGAGGGCCGAGGAAATGACCCCATTCAAGTCCTCGCCCAAGCGGATATGATATTGCCGCTCTATCAACGCGAATTGAATAGTGTCCAGATTCCGGACTCCCATAGAAAATGCGTGACCTGGCTCCAAAAATTCCTCAACACCCGTCACGTCAAGGCCTCCAGCAAACCACTTTGCGACCAAAGATACCTCTTTGCGTTGGGCAAAGGTGATCTTGGCAGAACCGCGATGTCAGAAGGCGAGCTTCTAGAATTCTTTGGCAATGAAATAGAAGATATGTCTTCTGCCGACGAAAAAATATTGTATGTCGGCGAGCGTATTTTTCTTGAGGCTTACCTTAAAAATCCGGAATTTTGGCGTAAGCAGATTTACGAAATTCGGAGATATGATCTAAGCGACTTCCAGGAGTCAATTGTCCAATGCATAGAAATAATACTTCACTACACATCCGGCGCATGGAGAGATTTAGATCATAAATTATCAGATTTCGACAAAAGAATACTATTCAATAATTTTAACAAGTTTTCCTATATAGTTCGTGAAATTGAAGGCGAACTAAACCCAATATTGTTAATCGTATTTCTGAATTATTTGGGGCTTTACGCATCCAGAAACGAACTTTCTGAATTGATTGGTTCTGATGGCCCGGGCATTGCTTTAAATTACTTTTTTCGAGCTCTAGAACTGATTGAAGGACGGAATTTTTCTCCAATGAAACTTTGGGAAGGTTTTATATCGCACAATATTTCGCGCTTTCCGTCCCAGGACGTTGTTGGAAAAAGATTTAGACCAAGTGAAGCCCTCGTTGCCGCACGAGACGCGAGGAAGACTTGGACGAATAACGAATTGGACCTACCCTACTTTCTACGCGAAATGTTCCAAATTGAATATATGGCCGCGCTCGACAACCTTGCGACGCAAATCCCTTCGCCGCTTTATCAAGCAGAACTCAGGTTAGAACGTGAAAGATGGCTGCAAACATCGCAAGCTGGACGTGTCATCTGGAGCACTAAACTACTTAAGGGATAGACAAATTGCTTAAGATACTAAGCCCACTCGGTGTAAGACCGCACGCCGTGAAGGCAGCTTGCCTCGTTGGCGATGTTGAAGATAGTGAAAATCAAGTCAGTTTCGCAATTACAGGGCAACAATCTGATATTTTGGGTAGAGTTCTCTCTGAAAATCAACGTAGGAAAGTACAAAAATTTGTGGTTGCAACGTCTATTGATTTTTCCTACGAAAAATCAGTCAGGTTTTTGTCAGACACACTTCGCAGCGGAGGATACTCAGCTGTCCTATCCATTGGGGACACGAAGACTTCGCTGTGTGCCGCGTTGGCTGCAAAGTCAGCCAACGTAATGCTCGTACATTACGAATCTGGTTTGCGGAGCACCATCAGGACGCTAGAGGAACGCATCAGAAGAAAAATCGACCGCATCACAGACCTACATCTTTGCTATAACGAGCAATGTGCGGTGACCCTTAATGCTGAAGGGGTTTCAAGGTCCAGGATCCAAGTAGTGGGCAGCTTATACGAGGAGTCTCTGGCGACCTCCCTAAATGAAGCCTCATCATACGATGGTATGTATGAGGGGATGATTGTCGTTGCCCTCCATCGCAAAGAAAATAGGTGGAATGCGCAAAATGCAGCGGCGCTTTCGCGTCAGTTGAACGATTTTTCACAGAAGAAGCTTTTAATTTGCCACCCATCTAATAGCAATCATATGATTTCCAGTGTAAAATCTCACTCCGATCAATGGATCGTAGCAAAAGAGATGGAGAACCCATTTTTTGTGCGGGTGTTGTCTGATGCTACAGCAGTCGTTACCGATTCAGCGGGAATAGCTGAGCAATCCTTTCTGCTTAATAAACCGACGATTATACTTAGAGATTGTACTGAGCGTCCTTGGATTCTGGGTCCTCGCTCCAGACTTGCGGGCCTTTCCAAATTGAGTTCTGTACTCTCTGATGTCTTGGCGAGAAGTTCATCCATGTCACCTCAACTCGATTGTAAAGCATCCCGCCGCATCCTTGAGGTACTTGGCTCAATTTAAGCAGGCATAGAACCAACAACATAATTCCTGAGAGGATTTTTGTGGCGCTGCAGCTAAGTGAGTACTGGTAGTTGACCGACCTGCAGTTTTCGCCTCGATCTCAATCTAGGTTGGCCTACAAATCCGGGGCCGCATAGATCGGCCAACCAGCTTGAATGGCTTTGGAGTTGTTGAAATACCATTCGAGTCGGGTTGAAAAGTGGATTATGAATAAGACCGAATAGGTTGTACCCCTAATGACAGGATCGGATTATGGCGGCACAGTATTACATTGCCTTGATAGGAGCCGTGAGTTCGTCGTGGCCGAAGCTCGAACCGGTATTATACAAGCGGCTAAAAGAGTTAGGGATTGATCGTGATGCGATCGCCGTCCTCGCTGAAGCAGACATCACAACCGCAGATCCCCGAGCACCTTTGGTCGCGATTTTTTTTGGCTACGGCGGAGCGAACGACGCCTTCCACCCCTGTCTAGCAAAGCTGATTACTGATTCAAACTCCATTATCCCATGCGTCCCGGATGTCGGTTCTGTGAGTACCGCTCTGCCAGTCAGTATCGGCCATATCAACGCCTTTCCTTTTACGAATAATGAGAAACACATTCAACGCTTAGCGACGTTGGTTCTAGAGAACCTTCGCCTGTTGAGAGTAGAGCGGCGCCTGTTCATTAGTTACAGACGGTCAGAGTCTCAATCAGTCGCAATCCAATTGTATGAAGCTTTGGACGAGGCAGGTTTCGATGTGTTTCTGGACACCCGTAGCGTCCCGTATGCGGAAGATTTCCAAAGTATCCTTTGGCATCGCATGGCTGATAGCGACATCATCATTCTACTCGACACACCGAAGTTTCGAGAAAGTTTCTGGACGAAAGCCGAGCTTACGCAAGCTAATGCGACAAGCGTGCAGATCCTGCATGTCTTATGGCCCGATGTTGACGCCGACGATACGTCGTCATTCAGCGTTTTCATGCCATTGAAACGTACTGATTTCGTCGGTCCAGAGGATACAGGTGTCAATGCACGCCTTTCCGAAAAAATGCGAGACAATATCGTATCTCGTGCAGAATCGCTTCGCGCTCGTGCGTTAGCCGCTAGGCACCGGAGCCTTGTTGATGATTTTTGCGATCGGGCACGTGAGGAAAACGCGATTAGTGTTGCGGTGCAGCCAGAGCGATTTATTGCCGTGGAACTTGCCAAAGGCGGTAAAGTTGCCGTGGTTCCGACTATCGGTGTGCCGCGCGCGGATCGATACCAGGAGATTGGAGATGGCATTCGTGAATTAGGCGATAACACCTCCAGCGTATGGCTGCTGTATGACGAGCGTGGAATTCTTGAAAAATGGATTTCTCACCTTGCGTGGTTAGACAACCATCTGCCAGTGAAATCGGTCCAAATTTCGCGGTCTGCTGAGCATTTGCGGAGGAGTGTTACATGATCAGAATTTTTCTTTCTGTCAGCGTACCTCTTCCATCGCGTGATCCCGTTTATTTCGAAACTGCTGACGTGCTCGGTATACGAGAAGCAGTTAAAGGCCTGGTTTCAGAAGTGGTGCTCCATGGAACAATCGTTTTTGGCGGGCATCCCGCTATCACGCCCCTTATTGCGCTTCTACTTAGAGATATGGGCAACCAGTATCGGGGTAGGGTCATTCTTTATCAAAGCGAGGCTTTTAAGGATAAATATCCGCCAGAGAAAAGCGAATTTTTGAATGTTATTGATGTACCCGCAGTTGGTATATCTGAGACTGATAGTCTGCAGGCTATGCGCGAACGCATGATCTACGACGCGCCATATGATGCCGGGGTTTTCATTGGCGGCATGGAAGGTGTAGAGCTCGAATTCAATATGTTTCGAGAGGCATACCACGGCGCGCCCATATGGCCTGTGGCTTCTACTGGTGCGGCGGCAAGAAGGATTTTCGACCAGCTCGACAGACCGAACCCAGACTTATGGCTTCACGAGTTAACCTACAGCACGCTTTTTCGGCGAATGATACGTGAGTTGCCGCTTCGCTAGTTCTTGCCTCTGATAGTGATGGCCTCTTCTACAGCGTCTGACAAATATGTAGAAATCCAGTTGTAGCGTGCTTTGCTGTCGTTGCCACCCGGATTATATAGCTTAACGATTGTCGATAATGGCTTCCCGCTGGGGCTATGTGTAATATAATCGAATGGGTTGGCGCCGATGGTCGATATTTCCCCCGCAAAATTTTTCAGACCGTGGATGTTGATACCTACGACGCCTAAGCCCCGGTCCCAAGCACGAATGATTTCGTAGTTGATCCACTTTCTGTTTGCAGTGCCGGAACCTACTAAAACGACCGCGCACGTCTTTCCGTTCATTTGTTGATTGATCCATTTCTCGATAGCGGCATCTCCCCCACGAGTAACTGACTCCCAATCGTTGTCCGATACGGGCGGATCGCCTTCGATAACGCCGATATTGCGGACCTGGCTGGCTCGAGCATGATCGGGGACATAGTGAAAGCTGTAGAAACATTTACGTGCCATTAGAATCCCCTCTCATAAATGTTACTACCATTGCTAGAATAGCCTTCGCATGAAGGCAATATGGATGGCGGTGAGAAGAAGATGGTTTTTCGTCAGGCAGACATTCAGAATTTTTCCAACTCGTACGCTGTGAGAAAGTCGACAGTAACCGCAAAGGCTGAGGGCAAGCCGACGGCGTTTCTTTCTCATAGCCACAAGGACGCTTACCTCGCAAAGGGGGTTCAGGCTTTCCTGCATGCTCAGGGATGGGAGGTTTACATAGATTGGGAAGATGGGGCGATGCCGGACACGCCAAACCGAACCACCGCCGAACAAATTCAAGCTAAGATTCGTGATCTCGATATGTTCTTCTATCTTGCCACGGCCAATTCTTCCGCAAGTCGTTGGTGCCCTTGGGAAATTGGGTACGCCGACGGAAAAAAGCCGCTTGAGTCTATTCTTATTTTGCAGACCCAGGACAACAACGGGTACTCGTATGGCGCTGAGTACTTGCAGTTATACAATCATCTCGACTACGCGGCCAGCGGAGGAATTGGAACATTTGGCTCCAATAATCGTGGCCGGGTCCTGAGGGGCACAATGCGTGCATGATATTACATTTCGATGGGTGAACCGCACCGGCTTGGCCGAAGACCGTTTGGTTTAGGTTATGCGACCATGGCTGGGTCGTCCAGTATGGCGTAGTGGCGTTGTTCAGCTTGAACTGATGGTGTGGATGCCCCCTCCGGCCGGCATCCACACCATCAGTTCATGTTCGACGTCCGCTACCTAGTCTGACCAAGTCTGTTATCGCAGCGCGAATTTGCGGCAATGGAAATCCATCGACTGGACTGTCTTCTCCCATAGCGAGAACAGCATGAAGCTTCGCGGCGACACCGGCAACCGAGCAAGCCGGGTGCGCAAACAGATCATTCAATCGGTCCGCCCGCATCGCAAACGCTTCTTCCTCCGCCTGCTTGGCTCTGCTGTATCCCAGCCGCTCGTCTAGTGCATCCCAGGCGGCTTGCCGCTCTGCAAGAACCGCCTTCGACTGCATCTTTGCTTCGGCGTTCTCTGAGGCACCGCCAAATAGGCGGTCAATCTCCTCCATCGTGAAAGCCGGGACCATGCAATCCCGACCAGGCGAGGCGATGACAACATGGGGAAAGCCGATAGCCGCGATCAGTGCGGTCTCAAGCCGCTGCTGCTTCCGGCAGAACCTCTCGACCTGCTCATGGGCAGTCCACCACTCCTGCCACAACATCAATGCTGGATCGCCACCGTCAGGCTGGTCGTCTGCGGAATAAAGTTCCGTATCCACATCCCCAGCCTGTACCGCCAGCCACGCCGCCGACGTGGAAAGCAATCTGCGTCGCGTGACGAGAGGCAAAGTTCTGCTATTGTCGGAATCAGCCATGATCCGAGTTCCCTACGACTTGGTTATGGTCAGATCAGGTGGATGTTACAGCATCTGCCTGATCGAATACGGCAAAGCATCACATACAAAATGATAGACATCAATCAGAAAGTTTGCCTTGGCTAGCAATGAATTGACGATGGAACAGTGCCGCGCCGCGCGGGCAATGTTGGGGTGGAGTCAAACGACGCTTGCAGATGCGGCGAACGTCTCGCGGCAAACAATTGCTGATTTCGAACGTGGCGCACACATGCCCATTGCGAACAATCTCGCCAGCATCACCGCTGTGTTTCAAGAGGCTGGTATAACCCTCATTCATGCAGAAGGCGGGGCCATAGGCGTTCTTTTCAAGAAGGCTAAGTAGGTAAGCCACACTGTGGCCGATCCGCGTTACAGCCCCAACCCCCGCTTCCTCGCAAAGCTCCAATCAACCCCACCACCGTCTCTCACCACGCCGCTGATATGCTGGCCAATCCGTTGATCGAGCGCCGGTTGCCACGGCACAAGCTGGAAGCCGATGCCATCATCGAGCATCGCGAACCGCCCGCTGGCGAGATTGACGCTACCCTTCAGCGATCCACTGACATATTCCCCCGGCTGGCTCGGTGTGTAGGACAGGCCCCTCTCCGCCGCCATCTGATGGCCAACGCGGTCGATCTCGGTTCGCTCCAGCTGCTCCAGCAAATCCTTGGGCGCCCGGATGCTGCCATTGTCGAGACGCACGGCATGCCCCTGATCGACAAGGCTTTGGCGACGGCGGTCCAGTGCCTCGCTGACCTCCCGGCCAAAGCCCGCTTGCGTGAGTGGTGTGCGGTCGCGGGAGACAAGCTCCCTATCGAGCCACGTCGCGCCGTCGCTGCCGACCTGTCTGTTGAGGTCAAAGGTGGACAGCGTGCGGACAGTAAAATCCTTGGCCCGGTCTCTGGCGTCATAGGCCATGCCACGTTCGGGAAGATCATTGGGGATGTTCCAGTAATCGGCATCGATCCGCTCGACATGACCGGCACGGCGCAGTGCTTCGAGACGGCGGACATGGGAGCGGATGAAGGCATCGGGATCACCGCCGATCTTTTCGATCTTTGCCCTCGCCTGCTCCAGATGATCGCTTGGCCGGTAGATGCCGTCATTGTGGGCGGCGAGATCACGGATGTTGATGTCGGATGCCCTGGGCTCGGTCTTTGGCGGGATCGGGTCGAGGGACACGATATGGCCGCGCTGGATATCGTCCAGTCGGCCGATATCTGTTGTCTCTACATAGTGGGTATGTCCGTCCACGCCATCGATGACCAGATGCAGCCGGTCGCTCATCTCGTCGCCTGCAAGTCCCTTGGCCAGAACCCGCCCGACGACAGGCTCGGTGATGCTTTTTCCATGGGTGATGTAATCGCGAGCACCACGCTCGTCCGCAAGGCCGTGATCCTCCAGCGCCCTGTGCATGGTCTTGATGATATCCCCGCGCTCGCCAAGCGCACGCAGCGTCTGTTCCGCATCGTCCCGGATGGTCCATCGTCCGGTGTCGATCTCATCCGCTAAGCCATACCGCTCCAGCCGCTTGGCCCGGTCGATCAGGAGCGATCGGTTGGCCCGGACTGTGTAGCTGTCGGAGGCATCGGGACGAAGGTTGATGATGCCCTGTTCCTCGCTCTCGGCGATCAGCATTCTGTCGAGACGGGTGAGGCGTTCGGCCTCGACCTCATGACGCAGTTTTGCCGCGATCTCCAACTCGCTCTGCTGGCCCAGCTCCAGCGTCACCAGTGCCTCGGCCCGATGGCGGACCCCATGGGCGATATAGTCGCCGGCAATGTTGAGGATGCGGCCATCCTCCAGCACACCCCGGACGATGACATGGGTATGGGGATGACCGGTATTGTGATGATCGACAGCGATCCAATCCAGCCGGGTATCTAGATCACTTCCCATCTGTTTCATAAGATCGCGGGTGAAGGATCGTAGATCCTCCATTTCGACTGCATCTTCGGGTGCGACTATAAACCGGAACTGATGCCGATCCTCGCTTCCGCGCTCAATAAATGCCTTTCCATTGGCCTCGTCCTCAAATGCGGAATAGGCCCGGCCCTTCTCGCCATCTTTCGTGACGCCATCGCGTTCCAGATAGCGCAGGTGGGCATCGACCGCCCTGCCCGAAGTCGAGCGGAATTTCGAGCCTCGTGACTGTCCCCGCTGCGGGGCAAGCTTCACCACCCGCGCCTTGACCACGACACGCCGCGACCGGAACCGGGTGCCGCCGCCATCGCGCGTCCATCCGCCGCCGTCCTTCGGAAACGACGGCGCAAGTTTTGCACCACGGCCACGGGCGTTAAAGCGTCCGCTCCCATTGCCCGACTCCCCGCCGATCCGGTTGGGGTTTCCGCCGGCCTTGCGCACGGCGATCTTCACTTGGGTGATGAATGGTTTCGTGTGCAGGCTCGCACGGCTGCCCCGGCTCTTCGGTCGGCCCGGTTTGATGCGGAAATTGTTGTCGTCGTGGTCTGCCATAGGGGCAGGTTCGACGCCCATCCGAGGCGTGACAAGCAACAAATTGCCGCCATCGCAGGCGGGCGTAAAAAGACTTGCAACCGCGCAGATCGGCGTAGCGCACCTCGCGGCAGGTGACCGCTACCCCCCCGGATCGCAAAGAACATCAGTCGGATCTAAAACTCATCTCACATCGCGGTATCCGACCCCTTCCCGTTTTCCGACTGGAAAACAATGTGCAGACAATGACTTACGAGCGCAGCTCGGGCGAACCCCGGTTCGCTTTATCTTGCACTCTTAATCGGTCGACTTTTTGGTGTGTTTTCCATAATCGCAACCTTTCCTGCTGTTGATTAAAATCCATAATGTTTGACGTTGCAACACGCCACTGCCGGTGATCATCGGGGTCGGGTACGCCGTGCACTCTTGCGCACGCATCGAAGGCTTTTTCGGGCTGACCTTTGGCAGCGCTTTTGCCATCGCGGTGCATTTTACCATCGGATGGACGGGGCAACGTCACAGGCAGTCAAAACGTGGTCCACCCGTCTTGTCGTCGGTGCGGCCACAGGCAAGATAACGTGCGTCCCGTCTTCCTGGTCTGTACCTTTCCCATCCGCTCACGCGGAGCCGTGTTGTCCGTCACACCACCGTCAAAGCGGCGGTAAACTGTTCGCTCCCATCTGCATCCCGCATCATAGGCCGCGCAACGCCTGGGCACCCAGAAGCCTCAGCTCCTTGCCCTTTGCCCGCGCCGCCAGATCCGTCTCGCTCGCCGACGGGTCGCCGACATAAAACGTTCCGTCGCTCCACATGGCGTGCATGATCACCGCCAGCTTGCGCGCCACCGCGACCGTTGCCTTGCGGTGACTGCCGCGCTTGGCCAGGCTCTCACCCCATTGCTTCACCTTGTCCTTGCCGCGAAAGCGCGTCATCAGCGCCGACGCCGCCTCGTAGAGCGCGCGCCGCACGTCGGGGTCTCCGGCTTTCGATATTCGCCCCTGCACATCGATCGACGTGCCAGACTGCCATCGCCGCGATGTCAGCCCGAAGTAGGCTGCCACATCGCGCGAACGGCGGAACCTCGCCGGGTCCTCTACCGCCGTCATGAACGAAAGTGCCGCCACCGGCCCGACACCCGGTATCGCCATGAAGCGTCGGCAAAGCTCATGGCGGGCAACAAACTGCACGACAAGTTGGTGCAGCCGCTTGTACTGCTTCCACAACGCTGCGCGCGCCGACAGCATGGCATCCATCAGGTCGCGCGTCAGCTCATCCTGCGCCACCGCCTCTCTAACCGCCGCTTCGAAGCCGGTCCGACCCGTGCCTTTCAGGCGAATGCCGAATGCCTTCAGGGAATGGCGGATGGCGTTCTCCAGATCGAGAAACTTGCGCTTCAGGTTGCGCCGGTGCGTCAGAAGCAATCGCAGCCGGTAGCATTCCGGCGTCTTCACATGGGCACGGCGGAACCAGCCGGTGCGCATCATATGCGCAATGCCCAGCGCATCCTTCTGGTCCGTCTTGTTGCGCTGCGCCGCCATCGCCGCGCGCACATGCCGCGTTTCCAGGCAGACAGCCGGAATGCCAAGTTTGACAAGCTCCGGATGCAGCCACGGCGACAGCGAGCCGGCCTCGTGGCCGACACGCCGCAGACGGGAAAGGAACGGCTTCAGAGCCGCAAGCAAGGCCTGCGGATCGGTTGCCACCTTCACCTCCAGATGCACCTCGCCATGATCGTCAACGACGCAAACCGCCGTCTCCACCGTCGCAACGTCTAGTCCGCAAAAATACTCCATCATCCGCCTCCTGCATGGTTTCGAGGCGGCAATACTATCAGCGCCAGGCGCCTCAGTCGGCGCCGCGCACGCGACCTGCCGATTACGGGCGGCAATCTTTCCCCTATCCAGTTGACGCTCCCAATATGGCTGCTTTCCGGAGTTCAGAGCCGATGGTGGGGGACTTGCATGTGCGCCGTTCAAGGGAGGATCGCAACAATTCGACCAGGGCATCAAACCTCGAATTCCAAGTTGGCACGAGTGAGAAGCCGCGGCAGGATGTCAGGCCGAATTTCATAGATCGACTGCTGCGGGTTACCGTTCACAACACCAAGTTCTCTCAATTCGTCCAGCCCGACCACAGGCTCAATATAGGCGGCCAAAAGATAGTTGATGACTTTGACCGGCCTGGTCGTCGTCGCCTGCCAGTGCTCAAGTTGCTGCTCGCTGTAGACGGATCGGCCACCCGTTAATTGCATCAGTTCTCTGGTGGAACTCGCGAAGGTGACGCTCTCCAAGATTCCTAGCGTCGTCATGGCTTGGGAAGGAGGCTCCTTTGACGCCCCCTTGTAGAAGAACAGGAGAGAGCCCGCATCGCCGAGGTTTGACGGTGCTCGGCACAGGTAGACTTTCCGGATTGTGTTCCCTGGCCGGGTCGGGCGGTCGGCCCGAGAAGCGCCCACGAAGAAGTCCGGCTGATTAGGCTTCCATAGGTCGGGATAGAGGGTGTCGTGATAGTCTTCCTTGATAGGAATTCCGAAGGCGCGAACTTGGTCCGTCACAAGAAAGCGGGGGTAGTTTTTTCTTGCAGACTCAAAAATCGAAATGGTGGGATCATGAAGCAGTTTTGCGGACGAAAATGCCCGTTCATAGATGAACTCGCCGTTGTCTTTCGTGCCGGCATGAGTAAAGCCATAGAATTCCAGGAGGTTCATCAGCGCCGCTTGGTCTTCATATGTCGTGAGATACGCCAAGTCGTAGCCGTTGCGCTGTGCGTACCAAAGTACCTGCTTTAAAAGTAGCTCACCGAGTTTGACACCGCGTTTGTCGGGCGCCACCTTGAAGGTGCAAACTTTCAAGATTTTGTTGGCTTTTGTCACCGCATCTGTGTCGGTCGCACTCTCATCCTTTCGAACGATCAGGCCCGCAAGCTCGTCGTCATCATAAACAACCCAGCACGGGCGGTGCTGGCGAACACACTTCTCGCGCCACCAATCGTCGAACTCCGGATACCCCTGGCGGAGGCTGTCGAAAAAGTTATCTTTGTTGTTGATGGTATGAGCCTCAACCTCGGCAACATGCCTGATTGGGACCTGCTTTGGCTCGTATGTCTGCGTGAGAAGATCGACAGCGTCGCCAACGAACAAGATGCGCCGGCCAAGCTCGGCCGAATGTTTGAAGGCGCGCTCGTGAAGGCCTTTGTCCTGCGTGACAAGAAAATCGACCGCGTCACTTTTCAAGGCGTGGAGGAGAGTTGCGTCGACGATGTCATTGGGCCGCTTCAAAGGGCCGAACTCAGCTTGAAGGTCGGCTTGGCTCAGGCCGCGCTGTTTCCCCAAGACTTGGTATTTTGAGATTTTGCTAAGGGAGATTCGACGACGTTCCGCGTTCTTGTCGCGGGCAATGTCGTCGCGGGCCGCCTCGTGGACGAAAATCGTGATCTTGTGGGCCGCAGCGAGACTTGAGAATTTAGCGTATGCGGCTTCTACAGCGTGGTAGTCTTCCAGGCCGATCAGGATGTTCGTATCAATGAGATACGACTGTTGCCTCATCTCTTAGGGCCTTTCGCAGATCGCGGCTCGCATACAGGAATGACTGCGGTGGTTCGAAACCAAATTTCTCTCGTAATTCCGTGAGTGGAACCGGACGGGAGAATGGCTTAACATCTTCGAAGAGCAGAGCGAAACCAAACTCTAGACCCTGAAAATAGCTATCAAAATCATTTCGCTCGATAAATGCGGTGTCTTCAAACTCGGACCAGATTTGCTGCACGGGCAGCTTCAGCACATCCTTGATCTCGGCTATTCCGACCATTGCTCTAATTGGCGACGTCGAATAAATATACGCCATGGTCCCGCCAGGCGCGGAAACCGGAAATCGCCGGCGCAGCTCAACGGTTTTACGTCCTTCCATAATTTTCTCCGAATATTGCGGACGAATGGAAAGAACAACATCTCTCTGCGGACGAAACGGCTCATCTGCCAAGAGCGGAAAGACAAGCTGATCGTCGTTGCCGTATTCAATGTCGAATGTCTCTTTCACGCGCAGGACAAGGCGGGCGTCTGCGGGGAAGACTGCGTCTACACGCAACGACGCACCAAGAGCCTCCACGTAGCGTTTGACCGTGGACAGGTGAACTTCGCCACCCTTTTCAAGTTTTGAAACGGCTGCTTGCTGGACATTCATGCGAACAGCCATTTCGGCTTGCGTCAGTCCAGACAGAAGCCGAAGTCGACGCAGATCGACACCAGCAGCGTGCTCGTCACGTGGCTCGGTTGCCGCCGAAGCTTCGATAACTTTTCCCGCCAGTTTGCCCATTTTATGCTACTCCATGTTGTGGAGTAGCTACCCCTAAGAAACATTCCTTGCAAGGAATATTCTTATCGGGAGACGTCGCACGCAAATTTAAACTAGGCTTTCCGGATTCATGCCGAAATTTTAGGGGGGGACGAACTTCGCGCAGTGTATTTTTTGTCGAGGGGATGCGACGCAATCGCGCTCGGTTGAGCACATTGTCCCCGAATCACTAGGTAACTGTAAGCATACGCTGCCACCTGGCATCGTGTGCGACCGTTGTAACAACTACTTCGCGCGAAAGATTGAAGGCCCACTACTTGAGACGGAATACTTTCGTCATCTCCGTAACATGATGGCTGTCCCAAACAAACGGGGCCGTATTCCGCCAATGAGCGGTCACGTATCCCATTCGAAAATCCCAATAAACGTCTGGATGGATGCAACCGGGATATTCATTGAGCCAAAGGATAGGAGCCGAGCCAGTGAGCTTGAGCGCTCCTTACTCGCAGAAACTCAAGGCACTTTGCTAGTGCCCGTTCCACATAAATCGCAAATTGACCCTCGCCTAATGTCTCGTTTCATCGGAAAAGTTGCGATCGAAGCGCTTGCGCTGCGCGTCATTCAAGTCGAGGGTTGGCGCGAGGAATTGCTCAGTAACGAAGGCATGGAGCCTTTGAGAAGATTTGTTCGCGCTGGAGAGGGGCCGAAGGAGTGGCAATTTTACCGTCGCAACCTGTATCGCTTTGACCGCCGGTTTATTGAAGGGACGGATGTCTACGAGGTGCTGTCGGTGGCTGTTGAGAACCGCGCATATTTGGTGCCGAGACGGGATTACGGCGAATCTGGACGCGGCGGACAGGGCCCTGAGATTATTGCAAAGGTTTTGATGGGGGAGATGAGCGCGGGATGTGGCGTCAGGAGCCCGGAGGGCGACTGAGGCACATCCCGCGCTGCGTCCGTCAATGATAGACTGGCGGAGCGCCGCAAACAGACATCGACCAAAGCTACCAGGCCAATTCGATGTCCAATCCCTCAGGCATCTGTGAGATGACGTGGCTGTCATCACGCAGGACTGCCGACTGGTTCACGGTGAGCGTCATTATAATGGTATTGGCGCATTCCGTCGAGCTTCTCCGATCAATCCCGACGGCGCTTCGAAAGGTGCGCCGCCGCGATGCAAACTGCTCGTTTCTTCCTCTGCGGGCGGTGTCGCGCGCAGGTTCTGCTTTGCCGCCATTGCGATCGGGGTCAGCGCTATTGCGGTTCTGCCTGCGCCCATGCGGCGCGCCGTGACAGCCTGCGGGCAGCCGGACGGCGCTACCAGAGCACCCGGCCGGGGCGCTTTGCCCATGCCGATCGCTCCCGCCGATATCGGCAGGCTCGCAAAAACGTGACGCATCACTCTCCACCCGTCGTTCCAGAGGGTTCACGACTGAAGGCGTCCACAAACGGCGGCATCGTTGCACCGGGCGATGGCACCGCTGGCGTGGTGTCATCGATCGAGCCGTGGTGCCGGCGCTGCGGCAGCTCTGTGCCGCTGTTCTTTCGCCGCGGCTTCGTGCGTCGCCGGGGGACACACGTGCGTCCATTCGACCATGGAGATCGAACCGATGACCATATCTGCCGAGAAGGAAGCGATGATCCTGCGCCTGTACCACGTTGAGAAGTGGCGCTGCGGCACGATCGCCAAGCAATTGCATTGCCATCACACCACCGTCTTCAGGGTCCTGAAGGACGCGGGCTTGCCTCGACACAGGCCGGTGATCCGCCCCGCCGAGATCGACCTGTACCTGCCGTTTATCCAGCAGACGCTGACCAAATATCCTGACCTGACGTCCAGCCGCCTTTACGGGATGGTGCAGGAGCGCGGCTATAAGGGATCGCCCGACCACTTCCGGCACATGGTGGCGCTGCACCGACCACGGAAGGCGGCGGAAGCTTATCTACGACTACGCACCCTGCCGGGTGAGCAGGGCCAGGTCGACTGGGGTCATTTTGGCCACATCGAGATCGGCAGGGCCCGCCGCCCGCTGATGGCCTTCGTCATGGTGCTATCCTACTCGCGCGACATCTATCTGCGCTTCTTCCTTGATGCCCGCATGGAAAACTTCCTGCGCGGCCATGTCGGCGCATTCAACGACTGGAACAGCCTTCCCAGAGTGCTGCTCTACGACAATCTGAAGTCCGCCGTCCTTGAACGGCAGGGCGATGCCATCCGCTTCCATCCGACATTGTTGGCCTTCGCGGCTCATTATCGCTTCGAACCCCGTCCTGTCGCGGTAGCACGGGGCAACGAGAAAGGCCGTGTCGAGCGCGCCATTCGCCACATCCGGGAAGCCTTCTTCATCGCCCGCACCTTCAAGGACCTCGACGATCTCAATGCCCAGGCCGAACACTGGTGCCGGACCCAGGCTGCCGACAGGCCATGCCCGGAGGACCGGGCAATGACGGTGCGTGAGGCGTTCTCAAAAGAACAGCCCATGCTTCTGCCCTTGCCGGCCAATCCCTATCCCGTCGAGGAGCAGGTGGCCGTGAAGGTTGGCAAGACACCCTACGTGCGCTTCGATCTGAACGATTACTCGGTCCCTCATACGCATGTCCAACGAACACTCACCGTTCGCGCCGATCTCGTCCAGGTCAGGATATTCGACGCCGCCACGATGATCGCCAGCCACCGTCGCAGCTTCGATAGGGGCCAGCAGATCGAGGATCCTCAGCACCTGAAGGCACTCGTCGCCGTCAAGCGCGAGGCACGCCAGCATCGCGGCCTCAATAGCCTGACGCGGGCCGTGCCGGCTTGTCAGAAGCTGATGATGCATGCCGCAGAACGTGGCGCCAATATCGGCGCAATCACCAACGCCATGCTGACGTTGCTCGACCTCTACGGCGCCCAGGAACTCCAGGCGGCCGTCGAAGACGCTTTGCGCGCCGGCGCCTCGCATTCCAAGGCGGTTCGATCAGTGCTCGAACGCCGCCGGATTGCGCGGGGCGCTCCGCCCCCGGTCGAAACCAGGCTGCCCGAGCATGTCCGCAAGAAGGACACGACTGTCATTCCCCACAAGCTCGACCGTTACGATCAACTCACATTGAAAGGAAACGACGATGAATAAGATCGACACCCTGTTCAATCGCGCCAGACAATTGCGCCTTTATGGCCTGACGGCCCATTGGGACGAGATCGCCACACAGGACTGGGTGCCGACCGTGATCCGGTGGGAAGAAGACGAGCGCTCCGACCGCTCGCTGCTGCGACGCATGCGCACCGCCAGGCTCGGCCACTTCAAGCAAATGGCCGACTATGACTGGAAGTGGCCGCGCCGCATCGACCGCGCCACCGTCGAGGAACTGATGACGCTGGCATTCATGAAGGATGCCACCAACATCGTCTTCATCGGTCCGAACGGCGTCGGCAAATCGACGCTCGCCCTCAACATCGCCTACCAGGCACTCATCCGGGGCCATTCGGTCCTGTTCCGCACCGCCAGCGAAATGCTCGGCGAACTCGCCGCCATCGACAGCGATTCCCTGCTGCGCCGCAAGCTTCAGTACTATGCTTCCCATGACGTCCTGCTGATCGACGAGATCGGCTACCTATCCTATTCCAACCGCCATGCCGATCTGCTCTTCGAGCTCATCAGCCGCCGATACGAGAAACGCTCGACCATCGTCACCACCAATAAACCCTTTGCGCAATGGTCGGAGGTCTTTCCGAACGCCGCGTGCGTCGTCAGCCTGGTCGATCGCCTCGTCCACCACTGCGAAGTCGTCGCGATCGAAGGAGATTCCTATCGCTTCAAGGAAGCCAACGAGCGCTCCATAGCCCAGCGTCAGCAACGCGCCAGTCACCAATCCGGCGAAACAGAGCCCGCATCATGACCGAAAAGACGCACCACTCTTCAGGTCTCAAGCGTGGCCTGCCAATCCTCATCAGTGCCGAATGGACCCCCGAGCAGGCATGGGCCGTCTTCGAACTCCTCGATGATCTGCGCGACGCCATCTGGAACCATTACGCCCCTGACATCCAGCACATGGTCCAAAACCAACAAGCTTCCGACGATAATCAAGATTAGCAACACTGAAGGCGGCTTCTTCAGCCGCTTTCAAAGTTCTCAATCCTCGGCACCATTTATCCGCGCTTTTGGACAGCCGCCAACAGGTGCTACATGAGTATGACTTCGTCTATACCGATAAAGGATTACTGTTTTTTGTGATAGCAATATTTGGCGAGGAGTTTGCAATTGATATGGGCAATCCTGAGATACTGTCCTACGAAACCTATCTTCGAGAGCAGGACGGTGTGAGCCCTCTTTATCCGGTTCGCCGCAAGAAATAGGTAGGGCTTTTATGGCCTTTTTAGCACATCAATGAGAAGTTATTTCAAGGGACGTGGAAGGCGTCGTCTAATGACGGTACTCGACAATTCGCCCTTCCTGCCACTTCAAATTGTGTTCACGTATTGATACATATTTTGCGCTTTATATGCTCTATTTCGTACGATTCGGGGGGGCAACGCATGGGGCAGACCTTACGCCCGACGAAATTCAAAGACGTGGATCTGAACGACAAGTTCTTCGACAGTCTGAAGGCGCAATACCAGGAATTTTCAGGCTGGTTCCTAAAAAAAGCTGCTGAACCAGCGTACGTCATCGATGATGACATCGGAAAGGGTATTCGCGGATTTCTCTACATCAAGGTCGAGACCGGGGAAATTACAGACGTTCAACCGCCCCTGTCTGCCAAACGCAGGCTCAAAGTTGGAACGTTGAAAGTCAATGCCAGGGGCACTAAACTTGGCGAAAGGATTATCAAGCGTATTTTCGACCACGCCATTCTCGAAGACGTGTCAGAGATTTACGTTACGGTCTTCGATACACACGTCTCGCTTATCAACCTTTTCAAACGGTATGGCTTCGAACAGAAGGGGGTTAAAACCACCCCCAATGGACAAGAGCTCGTCCTACTCCGGTCGTTCGAAACCTTGGCGAACGACATCGTCAGAGATTACCCTTTGATGCAGACGTCCGGAAAAGCGAAATGGCTGCTGGCCATCAAACCCGAATTCCATACCGATCTGCTGCCGGACTCGATTCTCAAGACAGAAGATACAGCTTCGGAAGCTGATGTTCCCCATACCAACTCGATTCACAAGGTCTACATCGCCGGCCTATCTTTGAACCGCATGAAACGGGGCGACCTTGTTATCATTTACCGAACGACTGATATCCAGGGCAAGGCCTATTACAGGTCGGTAGCGACGTCGGTGTGCGTGGTCGAGGCGACCTATGCTCGGAAATATTTCAAAGACGCAGATGCATTCGTCGCATTCGCAAAGGATCATAGCGTGTTTGGTGAACAACAACTAAGGGACCGCTATGCCGACGGAAAGCCACTGTACGTCGCAAAATTGACCTACAACGCCGCTTTCGTCAAACGTCCCAATCGCGGTGCTTTATTGGATGTTGTCGGCATCACATCACAGCCAAAGTGGGATCTGCGCGCGCTTAGCGACGCTCAATTTTCGAGCATCCTGGAATTGGGCAAAGTCGACGAAAATTTGATTGTTAATTGAGCCCTGCGCTTTGAAAGGTCCGATGCGAGATGAATGGCACCTTGGCTATTTGGTATGAGCCGGAAGAGGATCGTCATTCCTTTCCGCAAATCGATGCCAAACGACAGCACCCAAACCTAGAGATTCACTTTAACCTCTGGCGAGACAACCCATCGAAGACCAATTTCCTCGACATCGGGCTTCGGTTGTCGGATCTCCAAATGGTCAAGCGGATTTATCTGTATTTTCCGGTAGCGCTTCAACTCGATCAGTTTCAGGATCTGAGCGATGTGATGGCCTATGGGCAGACGCTGGACGCGGTCTTCAACATGGTCGTTGAGGTTGGACGTAAAACCGACCTGGGATACGAGACTACAGCAAACGGCGAACCGTTCGTGACCGTTCACAAAGTGAAGATCGGCGAACATCTTACCCTTGCACCGGTCGAAGATGGCTTAAAAGGAGCTGGCTCCACCGTTACATTAACGGAGACTATCTGCGCGCGCCTGCGAGCGGCAGGGCCTGGGCCACAGTATGTTCGGCTTCGGCTACACCTAACAGGTGAATCCAAATCGCTATTTACCCAAGAAATCATTGGTCAGGAAAAGGTATTTGTGAGTTCGTCACAGCGTCTTGAGTTGACAGAGCTGCGATTAAACGAGCAGCGAAGCTTCCCACATTCGATCGCTAAACGTGCCTCCGCGAACGCATTCACGATCGTCCGTGTCCATTATTTTCTGATACGCGAGCTCGGCCACGCGCTTGTTACGCAGCACGCCCCTATGCGGAAGGTTCGGAGGCTTGAGGCGAAACTGTGGTCCTCTTATTTGCGCGGGCGTGAGATTGCCGCGCGCGATGCTGCCGAAGAGGAGCGGCTTCTGTCGCGACTGATGATCTATCATTGGCGAGAAGGCTCAGAAAGCGAGCCAATACAAGACTTCACGGCATTCGCGAGTTTTCAGGCAAGCACTCCTGGTCTCCTATTTTACATGATCGGGGTCATTCTGCTCGGTGCAATCGGGAGTGCGCTGAATGACTGGGGAAAGGTCTATTGGGGTGTTACCGTGACGAGCCTGCCCTACTGGTGCGGCGGGCTCGCTCTTCTATGGGCAATTGCTCGAAGCGGAATCTGGAGTCGACTTGAGGGAGAAGCAAGTCGGCTTCGGCGGACTTGCACGCGTTCTTTTGTTCGAGCATTCAAGCGTCTATGACGATGAGTTGCACCCACCCAAACGGAAAAACCGCCCCTGAGGTACAGAGGCGGTAAGAAGAATTGCCGGTTAAGCCGCTGTTATATCGGCGTAATAAGCGATTTATGTTTGAACTGGTTGCGGGGGCAGGATTTGAACCTGCGGCCTTCAGGTTATGAGCCTGACGAGCTACCGGGCTGCTCCACCCCGCGTTATTGGGTGTGTTTTGTCATGTCCGGGCTTTTTTGTGTCCGGGAGGTTTTGTTGTGAGAAGATTTTGTATTGCCTTTAGCAGACCTGGCAGCGACCTACTCTCCCGCGTCTTGAGACGAAGTACCATTGGCGCAGGGGCGTTTCACGGCCGTGTTCGGAATGGGAACGGGTGCAGCCGCCCCGCCATGACCACCAGGTCAGCTAAGGGCAATGTATCCGGCGCGGTTTGGCGCCGGAGATTGTTGAGAAGCTGGTGACTGAGGGCTTAGCCAGTAGGCAGTAGCCAATAGTCTTTTTTTTGAACACGTCTTTTGTTCGTTTCGCGTGGCACCAGCAGCCGGCAGAGCCGAGCCGCCGGTTGTCCGGCGCGCCGTCCGCAGCGAAGGCTCGAAGAGCCGCCAGCGTGAGGACAGAACGAAGGCATCATCGACGCGGCGTTAGCCGCGTTGATGAGCATTTACAATGGGAACGATGAAGTCGATCGGGCTATTAGTAAGGCTAAGCTTCATGCATTGCTGCACGTCCACACGCCTCCTATCAACGTGGTCGTCTTCCACGGCCCTGATAGGGAATACTCGTTTTCAGGTGGGTTTCCCGCTTAGATGCCTTCAGCGGTTATCCCTTCCATATATAGCTACCCTGCTATGCCGCTGGCGCGACAACAGGTCCACCAGAGATATGTCCATCCCGGTCCTCTCGTACTAGGGACAGATCCTGTCAATATTCCTACACCCACGGCAGATAGGGACCGAACTGTCTCACGACGTTCTGAACCCAGCTCACGTACCGCTTTAATTGGCGAACAGCCAAACCCTTGGGACCTGCTCCAGCCCCAGGATGCGATGAGCCGACATCGAGGTGCCAAACAACCCCGTCGATATGGACTCTTGGGGGTCATCAGCCTGTTATCCCCGGCGTACCTTTTATCCGTTGAGCGATGGCCCTTCCACGCGGGACCACCGGATCACTATGACCGACTTTCGTCTCTGCTCGACTTGTCAGTCTCGCAGTCAGGCGGGCTTATGCCATTGCACTCGACGAGCGATTTCCGACCGCTCTGAGCCCACCATCGCGCGCCTCCGTTACTCTTTCGGAGGCGACCGCCCCAGTCAAACTACCCACCATACACTGTCCCGGATCCGGATGACGGACCGCGGTTAGACATCCATGACGATAAGGGTGGTATTTCAAGGATGGCTCCACCGAGACTGGCGTCCCGGCTTCAAAGCCTACCACCTATCCTACACATGCCGACACGAATGCCAGTGTAAAGCTATAGTAAAGGTGCACGGGGTCTTTCCGTCTGACCGCAGGAACCCCGCATCTTCACGGGGAATTCAATTTCACTGAGTCTCTGCTGGAGACAGCGGGGAAGTCGTTACGCCATTCGTGCAGGTCGGAACTTACCCGACAAGGAATTTCGCTACCTTAGGACCGTTATAGTTACGGCCGCCGTTTACTGGGGCTTCGATTCAAAGCTTGCACCTCTCCTCTTAACCTTCCAGCACCGGGCAGGCGTCAGACCCTATACGTCGTCTTATGGACTTCGCAGAGCCCTGTGTTTTTGATAAACAGTCGCTACCCCCTGGTCTGTGCCACCCCAAGCTACTTGCGTAATTTGGGGTCACGCTTCTTCCGAAGTTACGCGTGCAATTTGCCGAGTTCCTTCAGCAGAGTTCTCTCAAGCGCCTTGGTATACTCTACCTGACCACCTGTGTCGGTTTCGGGTACGGTCTATAATGGTGGTGCTATTTCCTGGAACCATTTCCTCGCCCGTTCAATCCAATAAGAACGAACAAGTTACATGATCCGTCACATCCACCAGGCCCACGAATATTAACGTGGTTCCCATCGACTACGCGTGTCCGCCTCGTCTTAGGGGCCGGCTAACCCTGCTCAGATTAACTTTAAGCAGGAACCCTTGGTCTTTCGGCGAGGGGGTCTCTCACCCCCTTTATCGTTACTCATGTCAACATTCGCACTTCCGATACCTCCAGAGGCCCTCACGGGTCCTCCTTCACAGGCTTACGGAACGCTCCGCTACCACTCCTCAAAGAGGAATCCTCAGCTTCGGTGCATGGCTTTAGCCCCCGTTACATTTTCGGCGCAAAGACCCTTATTTAGACCAGTGAGCTGTTACGCTTTCTTTAAATGATGGCTGCTTCTAAGCCAACATCCTGGTTGTTTTGGGATCCTCACATCCTTTCCCACTTAGCCATGACTTGGGGACCTTAGCTGGAGGTCAGGGTTGTTGCCCTCTTCACGACGGACGTTAGCACCCGCCGTGTGTCTGCCGACTAGTACTCCCAGGTATTCGGAGTTTGGTTAGGATCAGTAAGACGGTGAGTCCCCATAGCCCATCCAGTGCTCTACCCCCTGGGGTATTCGGTCGACGCTCTACCTAAATAGATTTCGCGGAGAACCAGCTATCTCCGAGTTTGATTGGCCTTTCACCCCTAGCCACAAGTCATCCCAATCTATTGCAACAGATGCGGGTTCGGTCCTCCAGTTGGTGTTACCCAACCTTCAACCTGCTCATGGCTAGATCACTCGGTTTCGGGTCTAATGCGTCGAACTGAACGCCCTGTTCAGACTCGCTTTCGCTGCGCCTACACCTACCGGCTTAAGCTTGCTCGACACACTAAGTCGTTGACCCATTATACAAAAGGTACGCCGTCAGGCTTGCGCCCTCCGACTGCTTGTAGGCATCCGGTTTCAGGTTCTATTTCACTCCCCTCGTCGGGGTGCTTTTCACCTTTCCCTCACGGTACTTGTTCGCTATCGGTCATGCACGAGTACTTAGGCTTGGAGAGTGGTCTCCCCATGTTCAGACAGGATTTCACGTGTCCCGCCCTACTCAAGGACATTCAAGACATTTACGTCTACGGGGCTGTCACCCACTACGGCCGACTTTTCCAAATCGTTCGACTTCTATCTTGAATGCCACTGGCCTGGTCCGCGTTCGCTCGCCACTACTTACGGAGTCTCGGTTGATGTCCTTTCCTGCAGGTACTTAGATGTTTCAGTTCCCTGCGTTCGCTTCTAACCCCTATGTATTCAGAGTTAGATACCTTATTTGCGATACTTGGAAACCAAGCGCGTCTTCGACGCGTCAGGCAATAGCCAACAGGCAGTAGCCAATAGGATAAAAACCCTACCGCCTATTGCCTAAGCCCTACCGCCTTG
>NZ_JAPPRJ010000001.1:1680000-2042500 GCF_026672545.1 Rhizobium sp. SL86 | reverse complement strand
ACCGTTTCCAGAACCCGGACGATCATTCGATCGATTATTTCGATCAGGACGGAAAGAGCATTCGCCAGTTTCTGCTGCGCAATCCCGTGCCGAACGGTCGCCTGACCTCCGGTTTCGGCATGCGCCGCCACCCGATCCTCGGTTATTCGCGCATGCATACCGGCACGGACTGGGCGGCCTCGCGCGGCACGCCGATCATTGCGACCGGCGACGGCATCGTCGAAAAGGCCGGCTGGGCCTCCGGTTACGGCAACCAGACGATCATCCGTCACACCAATGGCTACGAGACCTCGTACAACCACCAGAGCGCCATCGCCAAGGGTGTGCGCGAAGGTGCGCGCATCCGCCAGGGCCAGGTGATCGGTTATGTCGGCTCGACGGGCTCTTCAACCGGCGCCCATCTGCATTACGAACTCATCGTCAACGGCACCAAGGTGGATGCGATGAAGGTGCGCCTGCCGGGTGGCAAGTCGCTCTCCGGCCAATCGCTCGCGCGTTTCATCGAAGAGCGCAAACGCATCGATGCCCTGCTGGACCCGAAAAACGCCGAACAGGTTGCCAGCCGCTGACGGAGATCAGGCAGAAACCCGCAGCGTCCCGGCCTCCGCATCCAGAGTGGCCATCGTGCCGAGTAGTACGCTGAGCGGCCGTTTGCCATGGCCAAAGGGAAGTCCGCCGAGGATCGGTATGCCGAGCGGGCGCAGATAGTCACCAACCAGTTTTACGATTTTGGCCGCCTTCTCCGGCGACTTCAGCGTGAACTGCCCGACAGCAACGCCGGCAATCCCGTCGAGGTGTCCGCCTTTCGTCAGAAGCGTCAGTGTCCGGTCGGTCAGACCCGGCATGCAATCCACCGCCTCGAGGAGAAGGATCGCCCCTTCCAGTGGCGGCAGGGCCCAGCCGGCCATGGTGGCCAGCGTTTCCATATTGCCGCCGATCAGTGGTCCGGTGGCCTGTCCGCTTGTCGTCAGGCCATGGGTGGCTTCCGCCTCCCGGGCTTCGTAGGTGATCTCCTCCGAGCCGAACAGGATCTGCCGGAGAACGGCCGAATTGTCCGGTTCGTCCTGCCCTTCCCCATCGCCGTAGAGGGCACCGTGAATGCCGCAAAGACCAAGACGGTCCAGCAGCGACATGTGCAGGGCGGTGATGTCGCTGAAGCCGATCAGCGGTTTCGGGTCGCGGCGAATGGCATCAAAATCGAGACGATCGGCGATGCGGTAGGAGCCTCTGCCGCCACGGGTGGCAAAGATGGCGCGGATTTCGGGATCGCGGAACGCCTGGTTCAGATCGTCGAGACGCTGGTCGTCCGTGCCGGCATACCATCCGTGCTCGGCAAAGGCGTGCGGGCCGAAATCGACCCGCAAACCCCAAGCCTCCAGCACCGCGGCCCGCGCGAGGCAGGCCTCGCGATCCGGCGTGCTGGCGGGAGACACGAACCGCACGCGGTCTCCGGGCGTAAGTCTTGCAAAGGCAAGAACAGGTGCGCGGTTCGCCATGATAATCTCCGGCATGACAATCTCCGGAAGGAAAAAGGGCCACCCGCGCGGGGTGGCCCTCCAATCATAGGGTTCAGGCGGCTTCCGCCACGTCCTTCTTCACGTAGAAGAGCAGGCGGTCGGAGCCGGCTGAGACCTTGACGGTGGAACCATCCGGCACCTGCCCGCCGAGGATCTGTTCGGCCAGCGGGTCCTGGACGAACTTCTGGATCACCCGCTTCAGCGGACGGGCGCCATAGACCGGATCGTAGCCCTTGTTGGCCAGCCACTCGCGGGCATCCTCGCCGAGTTCGATGGTGATCTTGCGATCCAGGAGAAGCTGCAGCAGCCGCTTCATCTGGATATCGACGATCGCGCCCATCTCGCTGCGGGCCAGGCGATGGAAAAGGATGATCTCGTCTACGCGGTTGAGGAATTCCGGCCGGAACGACGCCTTCACCACGTCCATCACCTGGTCGCGGACGCTGTCGACATCCTGCCCTTCGGCAAGATTGGTCAGGTATTCCGCCCCGAGATTCGAGGTCATGATGATGATCGTGTTCTTGAAGTCGACCGTGCGGCCTTGGCCGTCCGTCAAGCGGCCGTCATCCAGCACCTGCAGCAGCACGTTGAACACGTCCGGATGCGCCTTTTCGATCTCGTCGAACAGCACGACCTGGTAGGGCTTGCGACGGATGGCTTCCGTCAGTGCGCCCCCTTCGTCGTAACCGACATAACCGGGAGGTGCCCCGATCAACCGGGCGACCGAATGTTTCTCCATGTATTCCGACATGTCGATGCGCACCATCGCCGTCTCGTCATCGAAGAGGAAACGGGCGAGCGATTTGGTCAGTTCCGTCTTGCCGACACCGGTCGGACCGAGGAAGATGAACGAGCCTATCGGCCGGTTCGGATCCTGCAGCCCGGCACGCGAACGGCGCACGGCGCGCGACACGGCCTGCACCGCGTCACCCTGCCCGACGACGGATTTTGCCAGTTCGTCTTCCATGCGCAACAGCTTGTCACGCTCGCCTTCCAGCATCTTGTCGACCGGAATGCCGGTCCAGCGGGAGACGACATGGGCGATCGCATCCGGGTTGACGACTTCTTGAACCATGGAGGAGGAGGCGGAATCCCGCTCTTCGGCCTCCTTCAGCGCCTTTTCCAGATTCGGAATGACGCCGTAGGTCAGCTCGCCGGCGCGCTGGTATTCCCCCTTGCGCTGGGCAATCGCCAGATCGTTGCGGGCTTCATCCAGCTGGCGCTTCAGGTCAGCCGCCAGACCAAGTTTCTGTTTTTCCGCCTGCCAGCGGGCCGTCAGCGCATCGGCCTGTTCTTCCAGCGAGGCAAGCTCGCCTTCCAACCGGGCTAGACGGTCGGCAGAGGCCGTGTCGGTTTCCTTCTTCAGGGCTTCGCGCTCGATCTTCAGCTGGATGATACGACGATCGAGTTCATCGAGCTCTTCGGGCTTGGAATCCACCTGCATGCGAAGCCGGGAAGCCGCCTCGTCCATCAGGTCGATCGCCTTGTCCGGCAGGAAGCGGTCGGTGATGTAGCGGTTCGAGAGCGTTGCCGCCGCCACCAGCGCCGAGTCGGAGATCCGCACCTTGTGGTGCTGTTCGTATTTCTCCTTCAGGCCGCGCAGGATGGAGATCGTGTCCTCCACCGTCGGCTCGTCCACCATCACCGGCTGGAAACGGCGGGCGAGCGCCGGATCCTTTTCCACATGCTTGCGGTATTCATCGAGCGTCGTGGCGCCAACGCAGTGCAACTCGCCGCGGGCAAGCGCCGGTTTCAGAAGGTTGGAGGCATCCATCGCGCCATCGGCCTTGCCGGCGCCGACCAGCGTGTGCATCTCGTCGATGAACAGGATGATCTCGCCGTTTTCCGACTGCACCTCGTTGAGCACGCTTTTCAGCCGCTCCTCGAATTCGCCGCGATATTTCGCACCGGCAATCAGGGCGCCCATGTCGAGCGCCATCAGCTTCTTGTCCTTGAGGCTTTCCGGCACGTCGCCATTGACGATGCGCAGCGCGAGCCCCTCGGCGATCGCCGTCTTGCCGACGCCGGGTTCACCGATCAGGACCGGATTGTTCTTCGTGCGGCGCGACAGCACCTGGATCGTGCGGCGGATCTCGTCATCACGACCGATGACCGGATCGAGCCGGCCTTCGCGGGCTTCCGCTGTCAGGTCGCGGGCGAACTTCTTCAGCGCGTCAAAACCCTGCTCGGCATTGGCGCTATCGGCCGTGCGGCCCTTGCGGATGTCGTTGATCACCTGGTTCAGGCCCTGGGCGGAAACGCCGGCCTTCTTCAGGCTGGCCGCCGTCGAGGCGGAGCTTTCGATGGCCAGCGCCAGCAGCAGGCGTTCGACGGTGACGAAACTGTCGCCGGCCTTCTTGGCCGCCTCTTCCGCCGTGGAGAAAACCTTGGCAAGCGGCTGCGCCAGATAGACCTGGCCATTGCCGCCGGACACTTTCGGCAGCTTGGCAAGCGCGGCATCATTGGCAAGCCGGGCTTCCTTGGCATTGCCGCCAGCCCGTTCGATGAGCGAGGACGCCATGCCCTGATCGTCGTCCAGCAGCACCTTCAGCACATGTTCGGGCGAAAACTGCTGATGCCCTTCGGACAGCGCATAGGTCTGGGCCGATTGCAGGAAACCGCGAACCCGCTCGGAATATTTCTCGATGTTCATGTGAACCTCCTTGGATCGCCCTGCCCTTATAAGGCACAGGCCGACAATTGAGATTGAGCTCCCTCAAAAGGCGAGCCCCGCATCTTCCGTCGCAGATCCTCATCGGAACCTTGGCGGAAGAAGCATTCTGAGCGTGATATGGGAGGCTGAACTTTCCGTTTAAAGATGGAAAAAACAAAAACCCCGGCGATGGCGCCAGGGTCTTGCAGTTCGTCAAATTTTGCAATCGGCAAGGCTTATTCGCCGGGAACGGCTTCGGCCATGGCCGGAGCCTCGTCACCGGAGGATTCGCCGCCTTCACCACCTTCGGCGGTGCGACGCGGGCGGCGCGGCCGGTTGGCTGCGGTGCGGCGACGCGGCTGGCGCTCGCGCGGTGCAGCAGCCGTTCCTTCTTCCTCGATCGCCACCTCGGCGGGCGTGCCTTCGATCACCGGCTGCGGACCACTGCCGTCAATGGCAGGCGCGGCTTCGGCGACCACCGGCTGCGGACGGGGTTCGCGAGGCTCGCGTGGTTCACGGGGCTCGGAGCGGCGCGGCGCCTGCTGTACAGGCTGCGGCTGGGGTTGGGGCTGCTGCGAGACGTTGACGTTATCGTCCATCTCGTTGCCATCCATGTCGTCGCCATCGCGCTCATTGCCGTCATTGCGCTCGTCGCGCTGATAACGCTCCTGCATCTGGGCCTGTGCGGCGGCGATGATGCGGTTATAATGTTCCGCATGCTGCAGATAGTTTTCCGCCATCACGCGATCGCCGGCACTCTGGGCATCGCGGGCCAAAGTCGCGTATTTTTCGGCAATGTGCTGAGCCGTACCGCGGATTTTGATGTCGGGGCCGGAACTGTCGTAGGTCCGGGTCAACGGGTTGGAACCCTTTCGGTTGAAATTGTTACCGCCACCATTGTTGTTATTGTTGTTATTGCCGCGCCCCCGACCACGCTTGTTCTGCTGTCCTGGCCTCATCGATTTTTCACCTGAATTCTCTGTGCTTTGCTGATTAAGGGCCACGCGGCCATGCGGCTTTTCAAGCCGAAACAAGGCTTCACGTGCCGCGGACAGGTGCGATCCATCCATCCTGCCGCTAGTGGAAGTCAGTTTATGTGATACACGCACTAGGTAATGTTCAACCCTGGAAGCTCCCCGAAGGAAAGCTGCTGTCCGGTTGACCTTAACCTGAACGAATCTCCGTTCATTCCCAGCCGCCCAGTGCGTGCCTGCAACCTATCCCGCTTCATTTGGAAATCCAAGCCTTTTCTTTCGCTTGTGCAAAAGGAGGTAAAGCCAGGGCGGGACTATGCTTTCTGCCGTGCGAAGATCAGCGCACGGTCATTGCCTCCATAGTCGGTTACCGATTCAATCAAAGTATAACCTTGCGTCAGGAAGAGATCCGTAACCGCCTGTTTCTGATCGTAACCGATCTCCAGACCGATCACGCCATCATCTGACAGGAAAGCCGCAGCACCATTCGCAATCGCGCGATAGGCATCAAGACCATCGGTGCCCCCATCAAGAGCAAGGTCGGGATCGAAGATCCGCACGTCCGGCTCCAGTTCGGCGATGATGTCTGTTTTGATATAAGGCGGATTTGACACGATTATGTCAAAGCGGCCCTCGATCTTCGCGAACCAGTCCGTCTGCACGGCAGAAAATCGTTCGCTTATGTGATTGATCTGTGCATTGAGGCGGGCGGTTTCAAGGGCCCCGGCGGAGATATCCGCCGCCACACCGGAAAAGCCGGGCAATTCGCTGAGCAGCGCCAGAAGAATGGCGCCCGTCCCCGTGCCGAGATCAAGAATGCGGCCCGGTCGCGATCCGAACAGCTGCCTAGCATGCTGCAAAACCGCATCCACCAGGACTTCGGTATCAGGCCTTGGCTCCAGCGTCTCGGGCGAGAGCATAAACCGTAGGCCATAAAACTCCCGAAAACCGACGATGCGGTGCACCGGCTCGCGCGCAATCCGCCGTTCCGCAGCACCGTCGATCCGCTCAATCTCCCGGACGGACAAAACCCGCTCGCCGTTCAGCACCATATCGGTCGACGACAGGTCCAGAAGCCCGGCAACGAGAACCCGTGCATCGGTCGCCGCATCCGGCAGACCGGCATCCGCAAATCTCTTGCGGGTTTCTGCCAGCACTGCCGAAAGGGTCTGTGTCGTCACGGCTGTTCGCCCAGCTGCGCCAGCTGCCCGGCCTGGTAATCGGCAATCAGCGCATCGACCAGTTCATCGATTTCGCCTTCCACCATGCGGTCGAGCTTGTAGAGCGTCAGGTTGATGCGGTGATCGGTAACGCGTCCCTGCGGAAAATTATAGGTGCGGATGCGCTCCGAACGGTCGCCCGATCCCACCTGGCTGCGCCGGTCGGCAGACCGTTCGCTGTCGGCCTTCTGCCGTTCGATGTCATAGAGGCGCGAGCGCAGAACCTGCATCGCCTTGGCGCGGTTCTGGTGCTGCGATTTTTCCGAACTCGTCACGATGAGGCCCGTCGGCAGGTGGGTGATGCGCACCGCCGAATCGGTCGTGTTGACGTGCTGGCCGCCGGCACCCGAGGAGCGCATGGTATCGATGCGGATGTCCTCCGGACGGATCTCGATATCGATGTCTTCCGCCTCCGGCAGAACGGCAACGGTGGCCGCAGACGTGTGGATACGCCCGCTCGCCTCGGTTTCCGGCACGCGCTGCACCCGGTGCACGCCCGATTCGAACTTCAACTTGGCAAAGGCGCCGCGTCCGCTGATCGTCGCGATGATTTCCTTGTAGCCGCCGGCCTCGCCCTCGGACGCCGAGAGCACCTCGACCTTCCAGCCCTTGGTGGAGGCAAAACGCTCGTACATACGGAAGAGATCGCCCGCAAACAGCGCCGCCTCATTGCCGCCGGTACCGGCGCGGATTTCGAGGATGGCGTTCTTCTCATCCGCCGCATCCTTGGGAAGCAGCAGGATCTGCATGTCCTTTTCCAGCGCCTCGACCCGTTCCTGCGCATCCGGCAGTTCCAGTTCGGCAAGCTCCCGCATCTCGCGGTCGGTCCCCTTGTCGCCGAGAAGCGCCCTCAGATCCGAAACTTCGGCCGTTGCCTTTTCGTATTCGCGGATCTTGCCGACGAGCGGCTGCAGTTCGGAATATTCGGAGGCAAGCTTCACATAGACATCCGCCGCCGGACCTTCGGACATGCGTGCCTCGATCTCGCCAAAACGGCGCTCCAGTTCACGCATTTTTTCGACAGGAAGCTTCGCCACCCTACAGGACTCCGATTTTTCTTGTTCTTCTAGACGGGTATATTGTTGGCCTGAGCGAAGGCGACAAGCAGGTCGCGCACGGAGGCAATGGATGTGTGGTCGTCGAGCGCGCGGTTGAGGTCTTCCGCCAGAAGCCCCACATCAAGCCCGAGCAGCATCGCCTTCACCGGCCCGATCGAGGTCGGCGTCATGGAGACGGAGCGGAAACCGAGACCGATCAGCGCCATGGCCGACAAGGGCTTGCTTGCCATCTCGCCGCACAGCGTCAGCGGCGTCTTGTTGCGCTCCGCAGCCCGCACGATGTCGCGCAGAATTCTGAGGAAGGGTTTGCCCAGAATGTCGAACCGGTCGGAGACGCGGGCATTGCCGCGATCGGCTGCCATCATGAACTGGAAGAGATCGTTCGAGCCGACGGAGACGAAATCCACCTCCTGCATCAGCTCGTCCAGCTGCCACATCAGCGCCGGCACTTCCAGCATGGCGCCAAACTGCAGCTTGCGTGGCAGCGAATGGCCGAATTTCGAGAGGTGCTGCACTTCCTTCTGCATCAGCTCGCGCACCGCCCGGATTTCGGAGACTTCCGTCACCATCGGCAGCATCATCTTGAGTTCCGTGCCGGCCGATGCCCGCAGCAGGGCGCGCAACTGGGTGCGCAAAAGGCCCGGCCGGTCCAGCGACAGGCGGATCGCCCGCCAGCCAAGCGCCGGGTTTTCCTCTTCCTGGCTGCGGAAATAGGAGACCACCTTGTCGCCGCCGATGTCGAGCGTGCGGAAGGTGACCGGATGGCCGGCCGTCTGGCGCAGCACGTTGCGATAAAAGGCTTCCTGCTCCTCCAGCTTCGGCATCTTGGAGGCAATCATGAACTGCAGTTCGGTGCGGAACAGGCCGATCCCGTCCGCGCCCGATTCCGCCAGCTGCGGCAGATCGACCATCAGGCCGGCATTCATCAGCAGACTCACCCGCTGGCCGTCCTTCGTGACCGGATCGACATCGCGCAGCGCCCGGAACTGTTCCTGCCGCTTGGCTCTGAGGCGAACCTTCTCCTCATAGGCCTTCACGAGATCCGCGACCGGGCGCAGATGAACCTGCCCATCGTCACCGTCGATAATGGCGGCATCGCCGTTTTCGGCAAGCGCCACGACACCTGTTGCCTGGCCGAGCACCGGAATGCCCATGGCACGCGCAACGATGACAACGTGACTGGTGACCGCACCGTCTTCCAGCACGAGGCCGCGCAGGTTGGCGCGCGGATAATCAAGAAGCTCTGCCGCACCCATGGCGCGCGCAAAGATGATCGCATCCGTCGGAAAACCTTCGTCGAAGGCCCGGCCGGAAAAGCCGGTCAGCTGGCGCAGCAGGCGGTTGGCCAGATCGTCGAAATCATGCATGCGCTCGCGCAAGTAAGGATCGGTCAGGCGCATCATGCGCGCCTTCGTGTCGCTCTGCACCTTTTCGACCGCCGCTTCCGCCGTCAGACCGTTGCGGATCGCCTCTTCCATGCGCCGCACCCAGCCCTGGTCATGGGCAAACATGCGGTAGGTCTCGAGAACCTCGCGGTGTTCGCCCTCCTGGGCCACTTCGCGGCGCGACAACATGTCGTCAATCGACAGCCGGAGCGAGCCGATCGCATCGGCCAGACGGTGGATTTCCCGGTCGGCATCGTCGTTGAGGAGATTGGTCACGACGACGCGCGGTTCGTGCAGTACTACATGCCCGAGACCGATGCCTTCGTTATACCCGTCTCCCTCGATGGTGATCGCCCGGGTCAGGTCCAGCTCCAGGCCAGGCTGGGTAATCTTCTTCAGTTCTCCGGTGGCAATCATCTCGGCGATCAGCATGGCAGTCGTTTCCATCGCCTCTACCTCGTCTTCGCGGTAGTTGCGCTGTGCCTTGTTCTGAACGACGAGAACGCCCAAAGTGCGACCGGCTCTGAGGATCGGCACACCGAGGAAGGAATGGTAGATTTCTTCGCCGGTCTCCGGCAGATAACGGAAGGCCGGGTGCGACTGGGCATCGGAGAGATTGAGCGGCTGCGCCGAGGCGGCGATCGTGCCGACGAGACCCTGGCCCATTTTCAGCTGGGCGAGGTGAACGGCATCCTTGTTGAGACCTTCGGTGGCATAAAGTTCCAGCACGCCGTCGGACCGCAGGACGTAGACCGAGCACACCTCGGCCACCATGTTGCTGGCAATCTGGCTGACGATCCGGTCGAGCCGGTCTTGCGGCTCCAGCGGCTCCGCCATCAGTTCCCGAAGCCGCCTTAGCAGGACGCGCGGGCCAGCCGACAGGTCTCTCATCGGCATATCCACTCCCGAATCTCAGTTACCACATCCGGAAGATGATGCGCCGCCCGTTCAGGCGACGCAACTGCGCCGGTACGATATCAACTCTTATCGAGACCGTAAGCGGAATGCAAAGTGCGAACAGCAAGTTCGGAATAGGCACCGTCGATCAGGATCGAGATCTTGATCTCGGAGGTGGTGATCGCCCGGATGTTGATTCCCTTCTCGGCCAGTGCCTTGAAGGCGGTGGCGGCAACACCGGCGTGGGAGCGCATGCCGATGCCGACGACCGAGACCTTGCACAGGCCAGTTTCGTTCTGCACGACGTCAAAGCCGATCTTCGCCTTGTTCTCATCGAGAACCTTCATGGCCTTTTCGACATCGCCGAACGGCACGGTAAAGGTCATGTCGGTCTTCGAACCGTCCTCGGAAATGTTCTGCACGATCATGTCGACATTGATGTGCGATTCCGCCAGCGGGCCGAAGATGGCCGCCGAGACGCCCGGCCGGTCGGCAACGCGACGCAACGAAATCTGCGCTTCATCCTTGGCATAGGCGATGCCGGTAACGACTTCCTGTTCCACGATCTCTTCCTCGTCGCAAATCAAAGTACCGGGCGGGTTGATGAGGTCGCCCATGCCCGGTGCATCGGGATCCTCGAAACTGGACCGAACGAAGGTGCGCACCTTGTGCACCATGGCGAGTTCGACAGAGCGAACCTGCAGCACCTTGGCGCCGAGGGACGCCATTTCCAGCATTTCCTCGAACGAAATCTTCTTCATCCGGCGTGCCTTCGGCACGATGCGCGGGTCGGTGGTGTAGACGCCGTCGACATCCGTGTAGATGTCGCACCGGTCCGCCTTGACCGCGGCCGCGATGGCGACCGCCGAGGTATCCGAACCGCCGCGGCCGAGCGTGGCGATGCGGTTGTCCGGACCAAGGCCCTGGAAACCGGCCACGACCGCGACCTGGCCTTCGCCCATGCGGCGGATGATGTCGGATCCGTCGATGTCGAGAATGCGTGCAGCACCATGTGCATTGTCGGTGCGGATCGGGATCTGCCACCCCTGCCAGGAGCGAGCGTTGATGCCCATCGACTGCAAGGCAATGGCCAGGAGACCCGAGGTCACCTGTTCACCGGAAGCGACGACGGCATCATATTCGCGTGCGTCGTAGAAGGGGGAGTTGGCGCCGGTCACCTTCGGGGTATCCTGCACCCAGCCGACGAGTTCATTCGTCTTGCCGGACATGGCCGAGACGACGACGGCCACTTCGTGACCGGCATCGACCTCACGTTTCACATGGCGCGCCACATTATGAATGCGTTCGAGATTGGCGACCGACGTGCCGCCGAACTTCATGACAATGCGTGCCATAACCGACCAAAACCACCTTTTCGCACACCCGATATCGGGATGCCGCTTCAAACACTGGTCGCCCCGGCCTTGAAGGACCGGGGCTTTTGCGGCGTCCTCTTAGCGAAAAGGATTTAACGGCGCAATGGCCATATAGGCCGTGGCGGTACGCCCCGGCCTTGGCGGCGTATGCAGATAGCCGTGACAGGCGCGCCGGTTCAGCGGCCGAGCGGCGGGCACGGGCGATCGGGCGAGCAGCCATCGACACCGGGCGGCGGCGGGCCGCGGCGGTCGTCCGGGCGTGCACCCTCTTCCCATCTGCGCCGATCGCGCTCGCCATCACCGCGATTGTCACGGTTGCCGTCATCCGGACGATCGCGCCAGTTCCGGTCACCACGGTCGTCTCCACCACGATTGTCGTAACGATAACGGTCGTCGAGGCGATACCGGTCTTCGTAACGATAACGGCCGTCCTCGCGGTAGCGATCGGGATCGCGGATCGGATCGTCGCGCCGGCTGTCATAATAGCGCGGCGGCGGTGGCACGTCGCGGCGATAATCCCATCCCCGCCAGCGATCGCGCTCCCGGTAGAAATCGCGGTCGCGGTAATAACGCTGCCAGTAGGTATCCACGTCGAAGGTGATCATCGGGATGCCGAGCGGACGATAATATTGCGGACCGACATAGACCCGCCGCTGCTGGTAACCGGCCTGGATATAGTTGCCGGACACCCAGCCGCGACCGCGCGCAAAGGAGACATCGCACCAGTTCACATTGCTGAGGCAGCCATGGATGACGATCGGCGCACCGGAGGGCACGACGACGACCGCCGGATACCGCGTGCTCGGGCCGGACCGCATGTTGACATTGGTCGTCGCAAAGCCGTTCGTGGCAGCATTGGCGACCGCCGGCAGCGCGAGCAGGAGGCCCGCAGCCAGCATTTTCAGGATTTGACGTTTCACACCCAACCTCCTGGGATTTGATCTTTTTCTTGTAACGTCCCTTCAGGGACCACACGCAGATGAAAATCCGGTTTTTTCATGTCGCCATTGCCGCCACCGCCTTTAGGCGCGCCCCAACTGATCCGCGCGAAAGCCAGCCGAGTAGTCCAGGCTATGATGCAGAATTCACCGCTGCTGCCCCATGCGACAACGCAGCAGGCTTGACAAGCAGCGGCCGTGGGCCGACTTCAGGCTCAGACGAACAAGGAGATGAACGATGAGCGAGGCCTCCGCCACGACGATCGACCAGGGTGAAGTGGACCGCTTCTCGGCGATGGCTGCCGAATGGTGGAGCCCGACCGGCAAGTTCAAGCCGCTGCACAAGTTCAACCCCGTTCGCATCGCCTTCATCCGCGATCAGGTCTGCGAGGCGTTTGGTCGCGACCCGAAAAGCCATAAGCCCTTCGAAGGCCTGCGTTTCCTCGATATCGGCTGCGGCGGCGGGCTGCTCTCCGAACCCATGGCGCGTATGGGCGCGACAGTCATCGGTGCCGACCCGTCGGAAAAGAATGTCAAAATCGCCGAGACCCATGCCGCCGAAAGCGGTGTGACCGTCGATTACCGCGCCGTGACCGCCGAACAACTGGCAGCCGAAGGCGAAACCTTCGATGTCATTCTGAACATGGAAGTGGTAGAACATGTGGCCGATGTGAACCTGTTCATCTCCACCTGCGCATCCATGGTGCGCCCCGGCGGGCTGATGTTCATCGCCACCATCAATCGCACCTTCAAGGCCAATGCGCTCGCCATCATCGCCGCCGAGCGTATCCTGCGCTGGCTGCCGAAAGGCACCCACAGCTACGACAAGCTGGTCCGCCCGGACGAACTGGAACGGCCGCTGTCCGCCTCCGGCATGGAGATCATCCACCGCACCGGCGTCTTCTATAATGTGCTGCAGGACCGCTGGAACCTGTCGCGCGACATGGATGTCAACTACATGATGCTGGCGAAACGGCCGGCGTGAGCTGCGCCTGTCAGACCTTGAGCTGAGAGATCACCGTCAAGAGCTCCGCCTGCCCCTGCGCATTGCGTGCAGCGATGGCTTTGACGGCTGCGCGGTCGATCACCATCGGCTTGCCTTGACTGTCAAAGGGCGTCTTGAAGGTGAACGCTTCTGCCGTCGGGCCGCAATCGGCCAGATGGTGCAGTCGGTCAACGCCGTGTTGCCAGTTCGGTCGCGAACCGGCCTCCACCCACCAGAGAACAAGCGGCGGCCAGGTCTGCCGGATATTCCAGTGGCGGGCGTGCTTGAGCGCATCGGCATGAACGCCGCTATAGCTGAAGGCCATCAAGGATTCGACATCACGCCACAGCGAGAGGGACGACGGCGCGCTGGTGAAGCCAGTTCCCTCAAGGTAGCGCGGGAACACCTGTTCACCCCAAGCCTCAGGCCCGTCCTCGCCCGCATAACCGGAACGCCCGAGAAAACCTTCTGCCCTGGCGGCGGCCTCAAAGTTCAGACCCTCACGCAGGCGAAACCCCTCAACAGCCGGGCTGTCATAGGGCGCAACATGGATGCCGAAATTGTAGAGAGCCAGCAGCTTCCTATGGGACAAGTGTCCCTCTGAGCCGTCGACAAGATCAATTGGCATCGTCAGGCAGCACGGGAAGCGGTGCGACATCAATGCCTTCGTCGATCAGCTCCCGCACGTCGGTCAGGCTCGCCTGGCCGATGATGCCGCGGGCATCGGCTTCACCGTAGTGGATCTTGCGCGCCTCTTCGGGAAACCGCTCGCCGACATCCTCGGCATTCGCCTTGATCGTGGCGACCGCTTCCTTGAGTTTGGCCATGGCTTCCTGGCGCACGGTATCAAGCACCACCTGCTGGCGGGCTTCCTTCTTCCGCGCAGTCGAAACCGAAGGCGCCATCAGGCTTTTGCTGATGGAGGACGACCCGCAGATGGGACAGGTCAACAGTCCCGTTTGCACCTGCCGATCGAAGTCCGCACTGCCCGAAAACCAGCCTTCGAAACCGTGGGCATTGTCACATACGAGGGAATACCGGATCAAACCGAAACGCCTCCGCTTGCCGCGATGCGGTCGAGCGAAAACTCGCGGGCATTCTTGAGGTTCGGGATCTTGGCCCGCGCCGCCTTGACGGCAGCGATATCGATCTCGGCCATCACCACGGCTTCACCCGCGCCGCCGGCCTGCCCCAGCACGCGCCCCCAGGGGTCGATGATCATCGAGTGGCCGAAGGTTTCACGGCCGTCCTCGTGCACGCCGGCCTGGGCTGCGGCAATCAGGAAAGCGCCATTTTCGATCGCGCGCGCCCGGAGCAGGATTTCCCAATGCGCCTCGCCGGTCTGACGGGTAAAGGCCGCCGGCACGGTCAGGATCTCGGCACCGGCGAGCGCCTCCGTGCGGAACAACTGCGGAAAACGCACGTCGTAGCAGATGGCAAAACCCAGCGTCGCAAAGGGCAGGCTCGCCACGCGCGCCTGTGTACCCGCCTCATAGGCGGAACTTTCGCGCCAGCTCTCGCCATTGTCGAGATCGACATCGAACATGTGGATCTTGTCATAGGAGCAGACACGCGTACCATCCGGCGCAAACAGGAATCCGCGGTTGGCGATCTTGCCGTCCGCGCGCGCAATGGCCGTCGAGCCGATATGAACGAAGATGCCGAGTTCGCCGGCAAGAGACGAAGCGCGTGCGACGATCAGGTCGCCGTCCTCATCCTTCAGAACCGCACGCAAGGCAGCACGATCCTTCTGAATCGCACCCGTCATTTCCGGCGTCTGAACATAAGACGCCCCGTTTGCCGCCGCCTCGCGCACAAGCCGCGCCATATCGTCCGCATTCTTTTGCGGATCAACGCCCGAGCACATCTGGATGGCTGCAACCTTGAACGTCATGGGAAAATCCTCAGGCCGCCAGCAAGGGGTCGAGCTTGCCATCACGGTCGAGCGCGTGCAGGTCGTCACAGCCGCCGACATGCCGGCCGTTGATGAAGATCTGCGGGAAGGTCGAACGGCCATTGGCCTTGCCGATCATCTCCTGCCGCAATTCCTGCGAGAACGTCGCATCGTGTTCCGTGAAGGAAACACCCTTCGAGGCCAAGAGAGACTTTGCCCGTGCGCAATAACCGCAGAGCTGACGTGTGTAGATCACCACTTCTGCCATCAGGAACTCCGTATCCGGCAGCCCGCAACTGGTCGCGGGACCACCTGTCTTTCGTTCGTCATATAGGCTGACGCAGCGCCATTGCAAAGCTCAAAACCGTCACCTGCGCCGCACCGGCCCGCTTCAGGGCCTTCGTTGCAGAAGAAACCGTCGCCCCGGTGGTGTAGACATCATCAACGAGCACGATGTGCCGGCCGAAGACCATGTTCTCGCGGCCTTTCGCGACACGGAATGCCGCCCGCAGATTGTCCTCGCGGGCGCGTGCTGTCAGCCCCACCTGGCGCAGCGTCCGTTTGCGGCGCACGAGCACATCGGAAAGCAGCGGCTTGCCCGACAGCCTCGACAAGGCGCGCGCCAATTCCGCCGCCTGATTGAACCGACGGCTGGCGAGCCGGCTCCAGTGCAGCGGCACCGGAACGATGACATCCGCCTGCTGCAGGTGCTGGCCGCCCGCCCGCTGCATCCAACCGGCCATCATGCCGGCAAGTTCCGTCCGGTCCCGGTATTTCAGCGCATGCACCAGGGACCGGGCAGGTCCCTCATGCAGGGCAACCGCCCGCAGCCGGTCGAACACCGGCGGTTCGGCGATCGCCTCGGCACAGACCATGCCCTCCCCGGGATCATAAGAAAAGGGAATGCCCAGAACCTCGCAGAAAGGCCGCTCGATGAAGCGCATCTGTCGCCAGCAGGCGGGACACAGCGCATGATGTTCGCCGGTCCTGATACCGCAGGCCGCGCAGGAGGGCGGATAAAGGACGTCCAGCACCGGACGAATCCAGTGCGACCACCGGAAACGACGCGGCAGAACCTCGATTTTGTCGTCCACATCCCCCATCTCTTGACTTTAATCCGATCGTGGCGCCCATGCGACCCGAAATTGCGATCCGAAAACCTGTGAGTGGAATGTGCGATGGACATGCTTTTCGACCTGCCGCTGGTCACCCGCCGACGCGAACGCGCCGCCCAGCGTGCCACCTCCGGCGCCGATTTCCTGGTGGATCTCGCGGCCCGCGAACTGGCCGAGCGACTGGCAGTGGTGGAACGGCATTTCGATGAGGCGGTGGAACTGCATGGCGGCACCGGTTCGGCCGCTCGCGAGGCCTTTGCCACCGGCCGCATAGGCACCATCCGCCGCATCGAGACGGGACCGGTCTTCGCCACCTCCGCAGAAGCGGTCGAACCGGCAGACCTGGAAGACGTGCCTTTGGCGGATCAGTCGGTCAATCTGGTGCTGTCGCCGCTGTCCCTGCACCTCACCAATGATACGCCCGGCATGATGGTGCGCATTCGCAGGGCGCTGAAGCCGGATGGCCTCTTCCTCGCCGCCATTCCCGGAGCCGGGACACTGGGCGAATTGCGGGATGTGCTGCTTTCGGCGGAAGCGGAGGTTCTGGGAGGTGCCAGCCCGCGCGTCATCCCCTTTGCGGATGTGCGCGATATCGGCGGCCTGCTGCAGCGCGCCGGTTTCGCCCTGCCGGTCATCGATGCGGAAAACTACACCGTCCGTTACGATACGCTGTTTGATCTGATGCGGGATCTGCGCGCCATGGGCATGACCAACCCGCTGATCGGCCGCAGCCGCAAGCCCCTCACCCGCCGCTTTTTCCTGCGCGCTGCGGAGCTTTACGCCGAACGTTACGCCGATGCGGACGGACGCATCCGCGCCACCTTCTCGATTGTCTATGTGTCGGGCTGGGCACCGCATGAAAGCCAGCAGAAACCACTGAAGCCGGGTTCGGCCAAGATGCGACTGGCGGACGCGCTGAAAGTGGGCCTGGACGACCCTTCAAAGGAAAAGCCTAGTCAGTCTTGATGCTGTTGCTGACGGTATTGAGAACGTTTTCGACGTTGTTGCTGAGCGCGCCGAAGCCGACGATCAGGGCGACGCCCAGAATACCCGCCAAAAGCCCGTACTCAACGGCTGTCGCGCCGGTGTCGTCGAGAAGAAATCGCAAAAAGGTCTTCATCGCATTCCTTCGCCGCCGAGGGCAGCTCAGGCAACCCTTGGCGGTTCAACAGGGATCATCGCTACCATAGCCCTGCACGACGCAAACGGAGCCGGGCGTTTCCTGCAGAACGCTACGGCGAATTGTATAATGTTTCGTTCCTTTTTCTTCAGACTTGATCGAACCCGTGGTGATCATGTCGAATTCTTCCTGCACATGGGCAAGGTGGCGCGTATCCTGACGGCTGGCCAGCATCGGCGTCACGATCAGCGACAGGGCAATCACCGCCGTCCCGAACAGCAGCGCGACATTCAGCGCACCCGTCCTGCCGGATCTGATCGACGCCCTCTGCTGGGCACGAACAGTTTTCCAGAATTCCTCATCCATGGCGGCCTCGTTACGCAGTTACATCCGTAATGCTGCATATTGTCCAAATCCGTTAAAGGATCTGTTAACGGTGAGCGCAAAGAGGACCACCACCAGCGGTCTGTGGATAAGTCAGAGCAGATCCTGCAGGAAGGGAATGAGCGGTTCGTCCGCCGGCGGCATCGGATAATCCCGAAGCGCGTTCGGGCGAACCCATTTGATGGCCTGGCCTTCCCGGCCGCTCGGAATGCCCTCGTAGCGACGGCACACATATAGCGGCATCAGCAGGTGGAAGGTCTCATAGGTGTGGCTTGCGAAGGTGAGCGGCGCGAGACACGCGACCTTGGTGCTAATACCGAGCTCCTCGTCGAGTTCCCGCACAAGCGTCTCTTCCGGCGTTTCGCCGGTCTCCACCTTGCCGCCCGGAAACTCCCAGAGACCGGCAAGGCTTTTGCCTTCGGGACGCTGGGCCAGCAGAATACGGCCGTCGGCATCCACCAGAGCGCAGGCCGCAACCAGAACGATCTTCTTTCCCTCGCCCACGCTCATTTCCCCTGACGCCAGTAACGGTACTGATAGACTTCGCGGAAGCCGAACTTTTCGTAAAGCGCGATGGCGGCGAGGTTGTGTGTATGCACCTGCAGCCAGGCTGTGCGCGCACCACTGATCCGGGCCCATCTGAGAGCTGTCGAAAGCATCTCGGTCCCCAGGCCCTTGCGTCGCTGATCCTGCGCCACGCAGAACGACAGGATACCCGCCAGGTCATTGTCCTGAACGCACAGCGCAACGGCCTGCGGAGCTTCTCCCGGATTCTCCACCGTGAACAGACCGGTCGCAGGTTTGATGGCGCTGATGATCTCGGCCAGCGCCGGCTTGATCGCCGGATCGTCCTGATCGACGGTGATCAGCGCGTCGATGAAACGACCGATATCATGGCTCGGCAGATGATCGAGGACATCCGGAAGCTCGAGCCCCGCCAGATCGGCGGTCATCACCTTGACGGTTTCGAAGACCTCCCAGCCCTCCGCATCGAGCATGGTCAACAGGGGCAGCGGCGCAAGCGGCGTCTCGCGGATCACGAGCGGGCGGCCATAATCCTCAAAACGCTTGCGCGCCTTCTCGATCCGCATCTCCGCATCGCGATAGTCCGACGGATCGAGCGGCACGACGGAATTCAGCCGCTTCGACGGATGCCCGCCGGTCAGCCGAACCTGCCAGCTCCCGTCATAAACGACGGAAGCCGCGGGCCACGCACGAAAACCCACCGCTTCCAGACGCCGCACAAGCGGCAGGTTGCTGTGGGGAGAAATTGCCTGCATCAATATCGTCAGCTCCGGTAGTCACCATTGATGGCGACATATTCCTTCGTCAGGTCACATGTCCAGACGGTTGCGGTTCCGGAGCCAAGACCGATATCGGCACGGATCAGAATGTCTTCCTGCTGCATCACGGCGGTGGTGGCCGCTTCGGAATAGTCCGGATCGCGCTCGCCGTTGACGGCAACGCGCACATCGCCGAACCAGATGGCCAGACGGTCACGGTCGGCCATCTCGCCCGACTTTCCGACCGCCATGACAACGCGGCCCCAATTGGCATCCTCGCCGGCCACCGCCGTCTTCACCAGCGGCGAATTGGCAATCGACAGCGCGATGCGCTTGGCCGCGGCATCACTTTCGGCACCGGTCACGGTGACTTCAACCATCTTGCGGGCGCCTTCGCCATCGCGCACCACCTGCAGAGCAAGGTCCTTCAGCAGATCGTTCAGCGCTGCGCGGAAGGAGGAAAGCCGCGGATCATCCGCCGTCTCCACCACCACCTGGCCATCGTCTTTCGCCTTGCCCGTCGCAAACAGCAGAAGCGTGTCCGAAGTCGAGGTATCGCTGTCGACCGTTACGGAATTGAAGGTTGGCCCAACGCCTTGGGACAACAGCGCCTGAAGCGCGGCCGGAGCGATATCGGCATCGGTCGCCACGAAGGAGAGCATGGTCGCCATGTCGGGCGCGATCATGCCGGCACCCTTGGCGATGCCGTTGATCGTCACCGTCACGCCGCCGATCTCGGCGGTGCGGGTCGCGACCTTCGGATAGGTATCGGTCGTCATGATCGCCTTGGCGGCTTCCAGCCAGAAATCGCCGGTCGCCTGACCATGCATGTCGCCCAAAACACCGGCAAACTTGGTGGCATCGAGCGGCTCGCCGATCACGCCGGTGGAGGCGAGATAGACCTCGTTGGTGGCGCATCCCACCGCTTCCGATGCGGAACGCGCCGTCAGTTCCGTCGCGGCCTTGCCCTTGACGCCGGTAAACGCATTGGCATTGCCCGAATTGACGACCACGGCGCGCGCCTTGCCGGTCGGCAGGTTGGCACGGCAGAAATCAACCGGTGCCGACGGGCACTTGGAGCGCGTGAAGACGCCGGCGACGGCAGCCGGTTCGTCGAACACCATCAACAGAACGTCGGTGCGGTTCTTGTACTTGATGCCGGCGGCAGCCGTTGCCATGCGCACACCGCGCAGGGTCGGCATTTCGGGATAGGATTTCGGGGCGAGCGGGGAAACGGTTGCGGACATGAGCCTTGAGATCCGGATATGGAAAGGCCCGCAAATGCGGGCCAGGTTGATCTTTCGACGAGCGGATTATTCGCCCTTGGTCAGTTCCTCATAGCCTTTGCGCATGGCCTCGTCCATGATCTCGACCTTCTGGTCCTTCTTCGCATCGTCGATGATCTGGGTATACTTCTCCTGCATGACGATCTGGCGAACCTGCGGCTCGACCTGGTCGAATGCCGGCGGCTGTGCGTCACGCTTGTCTTCGACCTTGATCACGTGCCAGCCGAACTGCGACTGGACCGGGGTCTTCGTGTAGGCACCCTTTTCCAGAGCAAAGGCAGCCTGTTCGAATTCCGGAACCATGCGGCCCTTGGTGAAATAACCGAGGTCGCCGCCATCGGACTTGCTGGTGTCTTCCGACTTTTCCTTGGCCAGTTCGATGAAGTCCTTGCCGGCATCCAGCTGCTTGATGATCTCCTTCGCCTCTTCCTCGGTCTTCACCAGGATATGGCGGGCATGCACTTCCTCTTCCTTCGGAAGGGCAGCGACTTCCTTGTCATAACGTGCCTTGACCTCTTCCGGCTTCAGCTTGTCGAACTGGTCACGCAGGTAAGCGTTGTGCAGTTCGCGCTCCTGCAGGTAGGCCATGCGCTTCTTGAAATCGTCGGCATTCTGCAGACCGGCCGCTTCCGCCTTCTTCGCCACCAGCTTGATGTCGATCAGCTGCGAGAGGGCGGCGATCTTGCGCTGGTCTTCCGGCAGCTGCTGATACTGCTGGCTCAGATTGGCAAGCGCCGTGTCCAGATCCGACTGGCGGATTTCGACAGTGCCGATCTTGGCGATAACGGCATCGTTCTGAGCGAATGCCGGCGCCTGGAAGGAAACCGCGACGGCCAGGGCGGCAGCTGCGATGAATGTGGGGCGAAACATTGAACTACCTTTCGGATTGAACACCGGTCCGATGACAACCGGGACCGGCCGGAACACTCTCAGAAACACCGGATTATGGCCTTTCTGTATCGGTCGGAACCGTTGACATCATTCGACCCCCCTCTTATCTGTCACGCTACTTCGCGTCCAGAAGAGTTTCCGGGCAGATCCGGCATTTTGCCTGTGTAAAAACGGCAGACAGATGCTGGGTCATCCGGTCACGTGATGACACATCAGTCTAGAAAGGACCATTCGTATGGTCAGCCTTGGTGGGATTGCCCGCAAGTTCTTCGGTTCAGCCAACGACCGCCGTGTACGCTCCTATCGTTCCCGTATCAGTGCCATCGGCGCACTGGAGGAGAACATCAAGGCTCTGAGCGATGCGCAACTGGCAGCCAAGACCCAGGAATTCAAGCAGCAGCTTGCCGACGGCAAGTCTCTCGACGACATTCTCGCCCCCGCCTTTGCCGTTGTCCGTGAAGCCTCGCGCCGTGTGCTGGGCATGCGCCCCTTCGACGTGCAGCTCACCGGCGGCATGATCCTGCATGAAGGCGCGATCGCCGAAATGAAGACCGGCGAAGGCAAGACGCTGGTGGCGACGCTGCCGGTCTACCTGAATGCCCTGTCAGGCAAGGGCGTGCACGTCGTAACCGTCAACGACTACCTGGCAAGCCGCGACGCCGCCATCATGGGCCGGCTTTACGGCTTCCTCGGACTGACCACGGGCGTCATCGTTCACGGCCTCGACGACGAGCAGCGCCGCGCGGCCTATGCCTGCGACATCACCTACGCGACGAACAACGAGCTCGGCTTCGACTATCTGCGTGACAACATGAAATATGACCGCGGCCAGATGGTGCAGCGCGGCCACAATTTCGCGATCGTCGACGAAGTGGACTCGATCCTGATCGACGAGGCGCGCACGCCGCTGATCATTTCCGGCCCGCTGGACGACCGCTCCGATCTCTACAACACGATCGATGCCTTCATTCCGCTGCTGTCGGCGGAAGACTACGAAATCGACGAGAAGCAGCGCTCTGCCAACTTCTCCGAAGCCGGCACCGAGAAGCTGGAAAACCTGCTGCGTCAGGCGGGGCTTCTGAAGGGCGAGTCGCTCTACGACGTGGAGAACGTCGCGATCGTCCACCACATCAACAATGCGCTGAAGGCCCACAAGCTCTTCCAGCGCGACAAGGACTACATCGTCCGTAACAACGAGATCGTCATCATCGACGAGTTCACCGGTCGCATGATGCCGGGCCGCCGTTATTCGGAAGGCCAGCACCAGGCGCTCGAAGCCAAGGAAAAGGTGCAGATCCAGCCGGAAAACCAGACGCTGGCCTCGATCACCTTCCAGAACTACTTCCGCATGTATGAAAAGCTTGCCGGCATGACCGGCACGGCCTCCACGGAAGCGGAAGAATTCGCCAACATCTACCGGCTCGACGTCATCGAAGTACCGACGAACCTGCCGATCCAGCGTATCGACGAGGACGACGAGGTCTACCGGACCAACGAGGAAAAGTTCAAGGCGATCATCGAGGAAATCAAGACTGCCCACGCGCGCAACCAGCCCGTGCTCGTCGGCACCACCTCGATCGAGAAATCCGAGCTGCTGGCCGCCATGCTGAAAAAGGCAGGTTTTGACGCATTCAGCGTTCTGAACGCCCGGTATCACGAACAGGAAGCCTATATCGTCAGCCAGGCCGGCGTTCCGGGTGCCGTCACGATCGCAACGAACATGGCAGGCCGCGGTACCGACATCCAGCTCGGCGGCAATATCGACATGCGCCTGGAGCGTGAACTGGAAGGCATGGAGCCCGGTCCGGAGCGCGACGCCAAGGAGGCGGCCATCCGCGCCGAGGTCAAGCAGCTCAAGGAAAAGGCGCTCGCCGCCGGCGGTCTCTACGTGATCGCCACCGAACGCCACGAAAGCCGCCGCATCGACAACCAGCTACGTGGCCGCTCCGGCCGCCAGGGCGATCCGGGCCGCTCGAAATTCTACCTGTCGCTGCAGGACGACCTGATGCGCATCTTCGGCTCCGACCGCATGGACGGCATGCTGCAGAAGCTCGGCCTCAAGGAAGGCGAGGCGATTGTTCACCCCTGGATCAACAAGGCGCTGGAACGGGCCCAGAAGAAGGTCGAAGCCCGCAACTTCGACATCCGCAAGAATCTCCTGAAGTATGACGACGTCACCAACGACCAGCGCAAGGTGATCTTCGAACAGCGCATCGAACTGATGGATGCGACCGATCTCACCGAGACCGTCAGCGACATGCGCCATGAGGTCGTCGACATCCTCGTGACGAAGCACATTCCCGAGCGCGCCTATGCCGAACAGTGGGATGCGGCAGGCCTCAAGGAAGCGGCCCAGCGCCTGCTGAACCTCGACCTGCCGATCGAAGAATGGGTGCAGGAAGAAGGCATTGCCGAAGACGATATCCGCGAGCGCCTGATGCAGGCGGCCGACGCCGCCGCCCAGGATCGCGCCGAACGCTTCGGCCCGGAAATCATGACCTATGTCGAGCGCTCGGTGCTGCTGCAGACGCTGGATCACCTGTGGCGCGAGCACATCGTCAACCTCGACCATCTGCGCTCCGTCGTCGGTTTCCGCGGTTATGCGCAGCGTGACCCGCTGCAGGAATACAAGGCGGAGGCCTTCGAACTCTTCCAGGCCCTGCTGGCAAACCTGCGCGAGGCCGTCACCGCCCAGCTGATGCGCGTCGAACTCGTGCGCGATCAGCCAGCCCCGGAACCGCCGCCGGTCATGCAGGCCCATCACATCGACGCGACGACCGGCCAGGACGAATTCGCGCAGGCCGCCATCCTGCCGGCCGTGGCGCCGGAAAATCGCGACCCTGTGGACCAGTCCACCTGGGGCAAGGTCGGCCGCAACGAACCCTGCCCCTGCGGTTCCGGCCGCAAATACAAGCATTGCCACGGCGCGTTCGAACAGGTGTGACGCTGCCGCCGGACAAGATCCGAACAAGACATTCAAGGGTCGCCCACCGGGCGGCCCTTTTGTTTGTCCGCGGCAAGGGAAAGGTGTCGTTGCAACCACGGGCAATCGTTTCTTAACCCTGTCGGGAGCATAGTCGGCTGCGGAAAGTCCTGCGTCCCACGGGTAGTGCGCCTTACATGACAGTGATCGAAACAGCGGAGAAACTCATCCCGCTCAGCCTCCGGATTCGGCTTGTGCCGATCGCCCGGAAGCTTGCCCCGATCCTGAGCGGCAGCGACGAAACCGCCCGCGCCCAGCGCATGGCCCTGATCGCCTTCGTCATCCGTGTCATCAGTGCCGCGATCGCCTTCGTGTCGCAGATCATCATGGCGCGCCTGATGGGCGAGTTCGAATACGGCATCTTCGCCTTCGTCTGGGTTCTCGTCGTCGTTTTCGGCAATCTGTCCTGCCTCGGCCTGCATACCGCAGTGATCCGGTTCCTTGCGCACCACGCAACGCGCGGTGAGATCGAACTGCTGCGTGGCCTGAACTGGACGGCGCGTGTTCTTGCCATGCTCGCCGCCACCGTGCTGGCCGCATCGGGTTTCACCGTCCTGCAGGTCTTCGACCACATCATTCCGGATTACTGGATGGTTCCGGTCATCCTTGCACTCTTCACCCTGCCGATGATTGCGCTGGGCGACGTTCTGGACGGTACCGCGCGGGCCAATGGCTGGACGGTGACCGCGCTCAGCCCGACCTACATCATCCGCCCGCTGCTCATTCTGGCCTTCATGCTCATCGCCGTCTGGCTCGGCCAGCCGCGTGCGGCCCGCACTGCGATGGAGGCGGCCCTTGCCGCCACCTATCTGACGACGCTCTTCCAGTTCATCCGCGTCACGATGCGGCTGAAGCGACTGCACGGCCGGGGAAGCCTTGCCTTCGACCTCGGACCCTGGATGCGCTTCGCCTTCCCGCTCTTCCTGGTCGATGGCATCGGTTTCCTGCTGACCAATTCGGACGTCGTGGTCGTCGGCCTCTATCTGCCGCCGGATCAGGTCGCCGTCTATTATGCGGCGGCAAAATCCATCGCGCTCGTCCAGTTCGTCTATTTTTCGGTGAAGGCCGCAGCGGCTCCGCGCTTCTCCGCCATCATGGCCGCGAACGATCAGACGGCTCTTGCCTCCTTCGCCGTCCAGGCCGCCCGCTGGAGTTTCTGGCCGGCGCTGGCGGTCGGCCTCACCGTACTTGCGCTGGGTGAATTCCTGCTGGCGCTCTTCGGCCCCGGATTCACGGAAGGCTATATCCTGATGGTCATCCTGTTTGCCGGGATCCTTGCCAAATCCTCCGTGGGACCCGGCGAAGTGCTCCTCAACATGGCCGGCCGGCAGACGCTGTGCGTCGCCCTCTACACCTTTGTGCTGGCCTGCAATATCGGCCTCAACATCACGCTCATTCCGCATTTCGGGCTTTCGGGCGCCGCCTCCGCCACCGCCCTTGCGATGATCATCGAAGCGATCCTTCTCCACGTCGCGGTCCGTCTCACCCTCGGCATCACCCTCTTTGCCTTTGCCGCAAACCCATCGACAGCAGGCGTAGAAAGGCCGGACCACCATGGTTGAGCTTCCGCCCGTCGCACGTCCACTGGCCAATGCCGCGCAAACGCCAAACGGCGCGGGTTTCGTGCGTCAGACCGTCGCGATCCCCGATGCGCCGCTGAAGGTAGCGGTTGGCCGTCCGGGCCGTTCCCTTTCCATTTATCCCGCCACCATGGGCTATGACCTGCAAGAGGAGCTCGATTTCCTCTCCAACCGCGTCATGGAGCCGAACGTCTTCTTCAGCGGACGGATGCTGGCGCCTGCCATGCCGCGCGTCGAAGACCGCCAGGTGCAACTCGCGCTGATCCGGGACCAGAGTGACCGCACCAGCCGCATGCGCCTGCTGATGCCGTTTTCCGTCGAGAAACCTGGCTTTTCCGTCGGCGCCTCCATCCTGCGTGTGTGGGCGAACCCCTTCGGTCCGCTCGGCACGCCCCTGGTCGACGCGGAAGATGCCGCTGAAACGCTGGACAATCTGTTGGAAGCACTCGCCAACCGGCAGACGCGCCTGCCGAAAGTGCTGGTTATGCCGGATCTTCGGCTGAACGGCCGTTTCGCCCAGTTGATCCGTGCCGTCGCCGTTGCCCGCAACCTGCCGCTGTCGATCACAAGCCCCTATCAACGCCCGACTCTCGAAAGCCTCGTCGACGGGGAAACATATCTGCGGCAGGCCGTGTCCGCCCACCATCTGCGGGAAATGCGGCGCCTGTGGCGCAAGATGGAAAAGACCGGCACACTGACCTATGAGATTGCCCGCCAGCCCGGTGATATCCGTCGCCGCACCGAGGAATTCCTGGCCCTTGAAGCCAAGGGCTGGAAGGGCCGCAAGCGCTCCGCCCTGATCAACGACCGCTACCGCGCCGCCTTTGCCCGCGAAGCGATCGGCAATCTCGCCGAAGCCGACGCGGTTCGTATCCACACGCTCGACTGGAACGGCCGCGCCATCGCCTCGCTCGTCGTCTTCATCATGGCCGGTGAAGCCTATACCTGGAAGACCGCTTACGACGAGGAGTTCGCCCGTTTCTCGCCGGGCAAGCTGCTGATGATGAAGGTCACGGACTGGCATCTGGACGATGCCAACATCCTGCGCACCGACAGCTGCGCGGTGCCGGACCATCCGATCATGAGCAGGCTCTGGACTGAACGCGAAGAGATGGGAACTCTCGTCATCGGGCTGAATGAATCGGGCGACCGGGACGTGCGCCAGGTCGCAGCCCAGCTTCACCTCTACCGCAACACGCGCAACATGGCGCGGATCCTGCGCGAAAAGATCATGGGACTTGCCGGCCGCGACGCATGACACCACGGCCGGCCGTTTTCTTCATTTGCTAAGATTAATACTTAATGATGCCCCCCGTTGAAGGTGGCGTTGATTATGCTAGGAAATATCCGCCCGATTTTGGGTACGGGGATCCAACATGATCAGGACTTTATTTACTGCGGCGGTTGCTTTGATGGCGCTGTCTGCAACGATTTCAACGTCTAAAGCCGAAGATCTCGTCTTTACGTTGAAGAACAACACGAATGGAACGATTGAACGTTTCTTCACCTCGCCTGTCGGCGTCAACAACTGGGAAGAGGACGTCTTCGGGGACGACGTCATCGAGCCGGGCGAAAGCATGGAAATCACCATCGGAGACGGTCGCTCCGTCTGCCAGTACGACATGCGCTTCGAGTTTACTGCCGATTCCAACATCGAGACGCTGGAAGATACGCAGGACCTGTGCGCCATGGGCTCCTACACCATCAGCCTGTCGAAGAATTGAGGCACGCCATGACCGGATTGCGCAAAAACACCATCAAGGCCGCATTTGTCGTTGCCGGCCTCCTTGCAACCTGCAGCAGCGCGCTGGCCTTCGGCGCGATTGCCGTCAACGATTCCCAGGGGACGGCCGCGCATGAAGTGGGCTACGGCATCGGCTGGGGCAGCACTCGGAAGGAAGCAGAACGCAACGCCATGCGCGAATGCCTGTCTGCCGGCAATGACGACTGCGAAGTGGCCGTCTGGTTCGAAACCTGCGGCGCCTATGCCGGCGACCGCGTGAAATACGGCATCGGTTGGGGCCGCACGCTGCGCGAAGCCGAACGCGGCGCGCTCGAAGACTGCCCGAACTGCAAGATCGTCGTCTCCGACTGCCAGTAAGGCAAAAGATACCCACCCGCCGCTATCAGCCCTGATGGCGGCGGAAGACATCTGCAGAATAGATGTGTCAGGCAATGGGAAGTCGATGGTGCCCCGTGCCGGAATCGAACCAGCACTCCTTTCGGAACCTGATTTTGAGTCAGGCGCGTCTACCAATTCCGCCAACGGGGCATCGAAAGTGGTGGTTGCCGTCTAGCACAGGAAATTCTAGTCGCGCAAGCATGCACACCTGCCAGCCGACGAACTTATTGCATCTCACAAAGAATTGCCCGTGGCAGAATGATGCGCCCGGCCGGTTCGGCGTTTACAGGTTTGAAACCAATCATTAGAGCAGGAGCCAAGAAGTCCAGCGTCCGGAGATCCTGATGGCAGCCACAGACGACACCCGCCCCTCCCTGATGGCGCATTCCGCCATTCTTGCACTCGGCATGGCGGCAACCGTGGGAACGGCGCTCGGTTTCCAGCATATCGGCGGCTACATCCCGTGCGCGCTCTGCCTTCTGCAGCGCGAACCCTATTACTGGGGCATTCCGGTGGCGCTCGGCGCGCTTGCGACCGCAGCCTTCCGCCTGCCGCCCGCCGTCACCCGCGGCCTCATCGCCGTCGTCGGCATCATGATGGTCATCGGTGCAGGCATGGGGATCTATCATTCCGGCGTCGAATGGGGTTTCTGGGAAGGCCCCGCCACCTGTTCCACGACGGCCAACGGCATGACGACCAGTGCCGCCAACCTGCTGAATGACCTCAACACGATCAAGGGCCCCTCCTGTACGGAAGCGGCGCTGCGTGTACTGGGTCTTTCCTTCGCCGGCTGGAACGTCATTGCAAGCCTGGCGCTCGCGGCATTCGCCTTCCGCTCCGCTCTCACGCGGCGCGGCTGATCCTCGCAAAAGAACCGGGCGTTACGGCTGCAGTTCGGTATCCCAGTAGAGATAGTCCATCCAGCTTTCGTGCAGATAGTTCGGGGGGAAGAGCCGGCCATTGTTGTGCAGGTCCTGCACGGTCGGCTGATAGGGCGCCTGGTGGGGGAACATGCCCGCCTGCTTGGGAAGTTTGCTGCCTTTTTTCAGATTGCAGGGGGAGCAGGCAGCCACCACATTTTCCCAGGTTGTTTCCCCGCCATGGGCTCGGGGTATCACGTGATCGAAGGTCAGGTCCTCGCGGGAGCCACAATACTGGCACTCGAATTTGTCGCGGAGGAAAACGTTGAAGCGGGTGAAGGCGGGGTTTCGAGTGGGCTGAACGTAGGTCTTGAGACTGACGACACTCGGTAATCGCATCGAGAAGGTGGGAGAGGAAACCGAGTGTTCATACTCTGCGATGATATTCACACGGTCAAGAAAGACTGCCTTGATCGCGTCCTGCCAGGACCACAGCGACAAGGGGTAATAACTCAGCGGCCGGTAGTCAGCGTTCAAGACGAGCGCCGGCAGGGCCTGCGGGGAGACTGCAATCGTCAACGGACGCTCCTCACCGATTCGGCTTATGTCCTTTCTATATTAGGTCCGTTGTTACAGGAATGTGAAGCCGAATTTATGACGCAGTCCCTGTCACAGGCGATCACGTCACCGGGAGCGCGTCACGCCGCATTTCGCGGGCATAATAGGCCCAGAAGAGGCGTGCGGCGACAGACCGCCACGGGCGCCACAATGCCGCCCGTTCCGCCGCAAGCGTAAGCGACGGACGTTCGTTCATGCCGAAGGCGTGGCCAAGCGCTGCCCTCAACGCCACGTCGCCCACCGGAAAAATGTCCGGCGCGCCGAGGCAGAACATCAGATAGACCTCCGCTGTCCAGGGACCGATCCCCTTCAGCGCCATGAGCCGAGCCATCGCCTCTTCGACCGGCATGTCGCCAAGCCGGGCAAGATCGAGCTCACCATCGACGATCGCCCGTGCCACGCCGGAGATCGTCAGCGTCTTCGCCCGCGACAGGCCGAAACCGGCAACGACATCCGGTGCATGGGCAAGGAAACTCTCCGGCGTCACGGGACCCTGCGCCACCATTCGCGACCAGATGGCATTCGCGCTGGCCTTCGAGACCATCTGCGAGACGATGATATGCGCGAGCCCGGCAAAACCGGGTTCGGAGAGGCGCAGCGGCACCGGACCGGCCGCTTCGATCACCGGCCGCAAGGCCGGATCCAGATCCATGAGCGCGGCAAGCCCTTCCGCAATATCGCGCTCATCCCGTATCACGGCCATCGAATTGCCTCCCGATTCGTGGCAGAAGAAACCATGGTCCACATCGAACGTCAAAAGCCCGTCTTCCGCTTTGCCCCAAGCCCCAACGGCTTCCTGCATCTCGGGCATGCGCTGTCCGCGCTCATCAATCAACAGATGGCGCTGGACGCACAGGGGCGCCTTCTCCTGCGGATCGAGGACATCGACCAGACGCGCTGCCGTCCGGAATTCGAGCACGAGATCTTTTCCGATCTCGCTTGGATCGGTTTTGCCTGGGAAGAGCCGGTGCGCCGCCAGTCCGAACATTTTGACGACTACCATGCGGCGCTGCGCCGGCTGGAAGACCAGGGGCTGATCTATCCCGCCTTCCTGACCCGCGGCGAGGTGAAGGCGCGTGTGCATGCGGCGGAGGCGGCCGGCAAACCCTGGCCGCGCGATCCGGATGGCGCGCCGCTCTACCCCCCGGACGACCGGGACCGAAGCCCGGCGGAACGCCAGAGACTGCTGCAAAGCGGGCTTCGCCATGCGCTGAGGCTCGACATGCAGAAGGCGCTGGCTCTCATCGGCACGCCGCTTGCCTGGACCGAAACCGGCGATGGCGAAAAAGGCGAGATCCAGGTCAACGCGGCCGCCTGGGGCGATGTCATCCTGTCCCGCTCGGATGCGCCCTCCAGCTATCATTTGTCGGTGGTGGTGGATGATGCGGCCCAGGGCGTCACCCATGTGGTGCGCGGGCTCGACCTCTTCCACGCCACCTCCGTGCACCGCCTGCTGCAGCACCTGCTGGACCTGCCGCAGCCGCTGTACCACCATCACCGGCTGATCCTTGGTCCGGATGGGCGAAAACTGTCGAAGAGCCAGGGATCGACGGGCATTGCGGCGCTGCGCGCCTCCGGCCATTCACCGGCTGATATTCGCGACCTGCTTGGTCTTTGACGGCACATCGTCGGGAACGGCCGCTTTATCGCCAGAGGCCCGCCTTGCGTGTTTGAGGGTCGAATAGACGCGGTATTTCATCAGCGCTGCATTCACCTCCGCCCCCAATATGAAGATCACGCCGACCATGTAGAGGAAGACCAGCACGATCATCACCGAGGCAAGGCCGGCATAGGTGGCGGCGTAATTGGCGAAGGTAGACAGATAGGAAGCGAAGGCAAACCCGAAGGCGCTCCAGCAGATCAGCGTCAGAACGATCCCCGGCAGGATGTCGATCAGCCTGCGGTTTCCGGCCGGCAGCCATTTGTGGCAGACGATCAGGCCGAGGAAGAGCACGATGGCGGTGCCGAGCAGCCCGAAGCTGGAGATGTGGGTCAATTCATCCTGCAGCCAGGGCAGACGCGCGCCCGCATACCGGATGGCGATCGGGATCGCGACGAGCACGATGCTGATCGCGGCGAAGATCACCACGGCCACGATCACGTAACCGAGGCTTGCGAGGCGCGTCACGTACCAGGCGCGGCTTTCCGCCACCCGGTAGGCCCGGTTCAGCGAGATCCTGAGCGCCTCCACCCCGTTGGAGGCGAAATAGGCCGCGGCCAGCACCGAGATTGTCAGAAGCCCACCGCGCGGAATGTCGAGAACCCGACGAATTTCCGCGGCGAGCGGCTCGGCAATATCCGCCGGCCAGGTGTCGAACAGAAGATGCACCGCCGTGTCGGAAAAGCTGTTGGCGCCCAGGAAACCGGCAAGCGCCGTGCCGAAGATCAGGAACGGAAACAGGGCCAGCAGGCCGGAGAGCGCCACATGGCTTGCCAGCGCCCAGCCATCATCATCGTTGAAATGACAATAGGCGTCATAGAAGACTTTGAAGCAAAGCCGGAAAGGCCGGATCGTCTGTCCTTGCTCGCTCAAGGGGAACTCCGTTGTCACTGAAGCCCAAATATGGGAAATGCAGAGGCAATGTACAGGAGGGGCCATGTCCGATCAGCGCACGATCATCATTACCGGCTGTTCATCCGGGATTGGCGCCTATTGCGCCCGCGCCCTGCAGAAGGACGGTTGGCGCGTCTTTGCGACCGTGCGCAAGCCGGAGGATGTCGCATCCCTTGAAGCGGACGGCATCGAGACCCTGCTCATGGACTACACGAAGCAGGAGACGATCGACGCATTGGTGAAGGAGGTCAGCCAGCGCACCGGCGGGCGGATCGACGCTCTGTTCAACAACGGCGCCTATGGCCAGCCGGGCGCCGTCGAGGACCTGCCGACGGACGTGTTGCGCCTGCAGTTCGAGACCAATGTCTTCGGCTGGCACGAACTGACGCGGCAGGTCATTCCATTCATGCGCGCGCGTGGGACAGGCCGCATCGTCCAGTGCTCGTCCATTCTCGGCCTGGTTCCCTATCGTTATCGCGGCGCCTACAATGCCTCCAAACATGCGATCGAGGGGCTGGGCGTAACTCTCCGGATGGAACTCGACGGCAGCGGCATCTTCGTCAGCCTGATCGAGCCCGGTCCGATCGCGACCCGTTTTACCGCCAATGCGCTGGCGGCGATCGAAGCCCATATCGATGTCGAGAACTCCGCCCATGCGCGCGAATATAAGCGGCAGCTTGCCCGGCTGGATGGGTCCGGCCCGATCAACAAGCACAAACTCGGGCCGGAAGCCGTGCACGAGGTTCTTGTGCACGCCTTGAATGCACCGCGCCCCCGGCCACATTACCTGGTGACCAAACCCGCCAAGCAGGGTGTGTTGCTGAAGCGGCTGCTGCCGGCAGATCTGTTCTACAGGCTGTTGCGTAAGACGGACTGAAACCTCAGAAAAGGCATCTCCATGTCCAGCTTTACCACCATTCTGGCCCTCATCGTGATGGGTCTCGTGGTTCTCGTCCTGATCCGCGGCCTGTTCAACATGCTGCAGGGCAAGGATGTCAACAAGTCCAACAAGCTCATGCAGCTGCGTGTCATGCTGCAGGCGATCGCGATCGTTCTGATCATGCTGACGCTGTGGCTGACCGGCGGAGGTCGCTGATCGTGGTGAAGCTCAACAAGATCTACACCCGCACCGGCGATGACGGAACCACGGGCTTGGTCACTGGCCCACGCCGACTGAAACACGACCTGCGGGTGGATGCCTATGGCACGGTGGATGAAACCAATTCGGTGATCGGCGTCGCCCGCCTGCACACCGGTGCGATGGCGGAACTCGACGGCATGCTGTTTCGCATCCAGAACGATCTTTTCGATCTCGGCGCTGACCTGGCGACACCCGATACGGGCCAGAAGGTGGAATGGGAACCGCTGCGCATCGTCCAGTCGCAGGTGGACCGGCTGGAAGGCGAAATCGACACGCTGAATGCCAATCTCGACCCCCTCACCTCCTTCGTCCTGCCGGGCGGTTCACCGGCGGCCGCACAGCTGCATGTGGCGCGCACCATCTCGCGACGGGCGGAACGGTTGATGGTCGAGCTCTCCAAGCAGGAGGGCGAAATCGTTGGGGCGCCTGCCCTCAAATACATCAACCGCCTGTCCGACTTCCTGTTTGTCGCAGCCCGGTATGCGAATGGCGGCGGCAAGGCTGACATCCTCTGGGTTCCGGGCAAGAATAGGTAACTGAGCAATCATGGCGCCGGGAGCGGAGTAAAAGGTCACCGATGTTTATTCCGCTCTACGACGTCAATCACCTGAAGCACATCCGCGTCCAATACGTGACGATCGGCCTGATCGTCACGAATGTCCTCGTCTGGGCCTTCGGCAGCGTCGTGCCGGACGGCGCGGCCGATCTTGCGGCGCTCACCCTCGGCTTCATCCCCGCTGTCGCTTTCGATCACGCCATTCTGCCGCCAAGCCTCGATATCCTGCCCGGCGAAGCGACCTTCCTCACCTATGCCTTCGTGCATTTCGATTTTTGGCATCTCGCCCCGAACATGGTCTTCCTCTGGGTCTTCGGCGACAATGTCGAGGATGCGCTGGGGCACATTCGGTTCCTGCTCTTTTACCTCCTGTGCGCCGCGGCCGGCGCCCTCTTCCACGGCCTCATCAACCCGCTCTCGGAGGCCCCGCTGGTCGGCGCCTCCGGGGCGGTGTCCGGCATCGTTGTCGCCTATCTCATCCTCCACCCGCGCGTCCGTCTCTGGACCCTGGTGTTCTTCCGCATTCCGCTGCCGCTGCCGGCCTTCATTCCACTCATCCTCTGGGTCGCCCAGCAATTCGTCATGCTGGTGCTGGATCTGGAAGGCAGGGTGTCCTGGGGCGCCCATGTCGGCGGCATCCTGGCGGGGTCGATTCTCGTGGTCGTGCTGCGCCGACCGGGCGTGCCGCTGTTCGACCGCCGGATCGTTGCGCCACGCGCAGTCGAACTCGAGGATTAGTCTCGATCACCCCACGCGGGAATGGGGGGATGACCAAATTGCACCCCTGAAAAAGCTGAAAAGCCTTTGTGTTCGGTGCAAAAATGCGTATCCATGTCGCCCATTGACAATCGGCCGCTTGGGAGAGGCCGCATTTTCCCCACTGGTTTTATCTGAGGAAGGAAGTCATGAAGATCCTGGTGCCTGTGAAGCGGGTTGTCGACTACAACGTGAAGATCCGCGTGAAGGCGGACGGAACCGGCGTCGAGCTGGCCAACGTGAAGATGTCGATGAACCCGTTCGACGAGATCTCCGTGGAGGAGGCCCTGCGGCTGAAGGAAGCTGGCAAGGCGGAAGAAATCGTCGTGGTCTCGATCGGCCCGGCCAAGGCGGAAGAAACGATCCGCACGGCGCTCGCCATGGGTGCAGACCGCGGCATTCTGATCGAGACGGACGAAACGGTCGAGCCGCTGGCTGTCGCCAAGCTGTTGAAGGGTGTGGTCGAGGCGGAAAATCCCGGTCTCGTCATTCTCGGCAAGCAGGCGATCGACGATGATTCGAACCAGACCGGCCAGATGCTGGCAGCGCTCCTGAAATGGGGCCAGGCAACGTTTGCCTCGAAGGTCGAGCTTTCTGCCGACAGCGCCAAGGTCACCCGCGAAGTCGATGGCGGCCTGCAGACGATCGAGGTCAAGCTTCCGGCGATCGTCACGACCGACCTGCGCTTGAACGAGCCGCGTTACGCTTCGCTGCCGAACATCATGAAGGCCAAGAAGAAGCCGCTCGACAAAAAGGCGCCTGCCGATTTCGGCGTCGATCTCGCACCGCGCCTGAAGGTCCTGAAGACGGAAGAGCCCGGCGGCCGCAAGGCCGGCATCAAGGTCAAGAGCGTCGCCGAGCTGGTCGAAAAGCTCAAGGTCGAAGCAGGCGTCCTCTAAGGAACGGATAAGGAGATACGAACATGGCTATTCTTCTTCTCGCAGAACATGACGGCGCAAGCCTTTCCGATCAGACCGCCAAGGCGCTGACGGCCGCTGCCAAGATCGGCGGCGACGTGCATGTGCTGGTGGCTGGCGCCGGCGCACAGGCCGCAGCCGACGCCGCGGCAAAGCTCTCTGGTGTGTCGAAGGTGCTGCTCGCCGATGATGCGGGCCTCGCCAACAATCTTGCCGAGCCGCTCGCCGATCTCATCGTGTCGCTGTCCGGTGCCTATGACGTCATCATCGCCGCCGCCACCGCCTCGGCCAAGAATGTCATGCCGCGCGTGGCAGCCCTGCTCGACGTGATGCAGGTTTCGGAAATCATCGACGTGATCTCCGCAGACACTTTCAAGCGCCCGATCTATGCCGGCAACGCCATCCAGACGGTGCAGTCGACCGATGCCAAGAAGGTCATCACCGTTCGTTCGGCCGCCTTCTCTGCCGCTGGCGAAGGCGGTTCGGCCGCCGTCGAGACGATCTCGGCCGCCGCAAATCCCGGCCTGTCCACCTTTGTCGAAGACGCGCTGTCCTCCTCCGACCGGCCGGAACTCACCTCCGCGAAGATCATCGTTTCGGGTGGTCGTGCGCTCGGTTCGTCGGAAAAGTTCCAGGAGGTCATCCTGCCGCTCGCCGACAAGCTGGGTGCCGCCGTCGGTGCCTCGCGCGCTGCCGTCGATGCGGGTTATGCACCGAACGACTGGCAGGTCGGCCAGACCGGCAAGGTGGTTGCTCCGGATCTCTACATCGCCTGCGGCATTTCCGGTGCCATCCAGCACCTCGCCGGCATGAAGGATTCCAAGGTGATCGTCGCCATCAACAAGGACGAAGAAGCCCCGATCTTCCAGGTCGCGGATTACGGCCTCGTCGGCGATCTGTTCCAGATCATCCCGGAACTTGAAAAGGCGCTCTGAGCCTTACGACAAAGTCCGTCGACGCCATACAAGGAAGGCCGTGTCCGACGTCGGACACGGCCTTTTCGTTTGAAACATCGGGAAAGATCAGAACTCTTCCCAGTTCTGATCGCCGGTCTTGGCCGGCGCTCCGCCCGCGGCGGACTGGATGCCCTGCGCCACCTTGTTCAGAAGGTTTCTGGCAGGCGAACTGATCTGGCGGCTGCTCGCATCCGCCGGCTTGATCCGCGGCTTGGTCGATGAAGGCACGACTGCCGGTCGTGCCGGAACCGAAACCGGAAGCGGCAGATCCATCAGCGGCCGGCCCGCGGAAGGCCTCGGCTGATCCTCCGAAAGATGGAACCGCGACACGAGACCGGACAATTCCTGCGCATCCTGCGTCAGCCGGGCCATGTCGTTGTTGGTCCGTTCGGCCATCTGCGAATTCTGCTGGGTCGTATTCTCCATCTGGCGAATGGCGGTGGAGATCTCCCGCACGCTTTCCGTCTGTTCGCCTGCCGCCTCGGCAATCGATCCGATGCGTTCGTTGATGCGCGAAACCTGCGTCGCGATCTCGTCAAGCGCGCTGCCGGTATCCTGCACCAGATGGACGCCGGTCTTGACCGCATCCCCGGACTTGCCGATCAGTTCCTTGATCTCGCGCGCCGCCTGGGCGGAGCGTTGTGCAAGTTCGCGGACTTCCTGTGCCACGACGGCAAAACCCTTGCCAGCCTCGCCGGCGCGTGCGGCCTCGACGCCGGCATTCAGCGCCAGCAGGTTGGTCTGGAAGGCGATTTCGTCGATCACGTTGATGATCTGCGAGATTTCCTTGGACGCCGCTTCGATCCGGCTCATGGCATCGACGGCGGAGCTGACGATCTCGCCGGACTTGTCGGTCGATTGTTTGGCTTCGGCCACCATCTTGCGGGCATCGGCGGCGCGCTCGGTCGACAGACGGATCGCCTCGAGGATCTGCGAGATGACGGCCGAGGTTTCCTCGATCGCCGCCGCCTGCTGTTCGGAACGCCGCGACAGGTCGTCGGTGGCCGCCACCATGCCGGCTGCGGTACCGTTGATCGAGGCCGTATTGTTGGAGACCTGCTGAAGCGTGCTCGAAAGATTGCGGATCGACTGGTTGAAGTCGGTTCGAAGGCGGTCGAGACCTTCCATGAAGGGCGTATCGATGGTCGTCGCCAGGTCGCCGGAGGCCAGTCGCTGCAGGCCTGCCCCCAGGATCTCCACGGTCTGCTGGAGGCGAGCGGTCTCCTCGGCACGGGCACGGTCACGGGCCAGGCGTTCTTCCTCGGACAACTGCCGATCCCGCTCCGCCTGACTCTGCATATGCATCTTCTCAACCGCCGCATCCCGGAAGACGGCAACGGAACGGACCATGTCGCCGATTTCGTCGGACCGTGTTTCGCCTTTCAGCGCGATGGAGGTATCGCCACCGGCAAGCTTCGTCATGGCGTCGACCAGATCACGGATCGGCCGGGAGATGCTGCGGGACACGAGCACCGCCGCGATGATGGCCAAGACCAGAATACCGATCGCCATGATCAGGATGGTGTTGCGCATGCTGATGAGGCTGGACAGCGCCTCGTCCTCTGCCATCACGGCAAGCACGGCCCATTTGTGCCCGCCAAAGGCAAGCGGCGTGGCGGCAGCATAATTCACCCGGTCGCGATAACCGGTCAGCGTATCGGTCACCTTCTGGCCGCCGATGGCATTGGCCACCATCGGGGAGTCGATCTTGCCCAGCAGCGCGTCGTTGTCGCCCGTCAGCGCCGAATCCGTCACGATGACGCCGGCTTCATTAACGAGCAGGGTCTCGCCGGTCTGGCCAAGGCCGGTCCGGTTGGCGAACATTGCGTTGAGGCGCGTCGCCGGAATGCCCGCCACGATGACGCCGACCTTGATATCGTTCATGAACAGCGGCAGGGCGAGGAAGGTGGTGGCCTGCTTTTGTGGCCCATAAAGCACGTAATCGGAAAAGGCGTATTGTTCGCGATCCTCGGTTTCCGCCACCGCCCGGAAGGCCTTTGCCAGCGCCGTATCCTTGAGTTCCGGATCGGCAATATTGGCGGCATACTCCGCATTCTTCTGGACCGTATACATGATCGTGCCCTTCGCATCGATCAGGTAGAGGTCGGAATATCCGTAGCGCTTCAGCGAGGCGTAAAGCGCCGGGTGATAAAGGGCGTGGTTGCTGTCATAGGTATCGACACGCGCCGTATCGAGTTCAGCGCGTTTGCCCGCCGGGTTCGGATTGTTGGTGATGTAGCGGTCGGTCAGCGTCTCGCGCGGCTTCTCACCCAGGTAACGCCAGTCACGGCGGAACTTGTGCAGCGCCTCGCCTGTCGTTGCAACACCTGCCAGCGAGCGAAGATTGGTCAGCATATTGGCGAAATAGAGTTCGGCCTCGTTGCGCCGTCCGTCCGCCGTCGCCTCCAGCTTTTCCATCGCCTGGGCCTTCACCACCCGCGAACTCTCGAACAGGCCGGCAAAACTTGCTGCACCAATGGAACAGATCACAACCAGTGTGACAAAAACTGGAAGTTTTCTTGCAATCCGCATCGCGTGTCTTCCCTCGCCAATCGCCGTCATTCAGCAGGAAATCCGGCCATTCTCACAGGATAGACTATGGATGAATCGCTTAAGATCTGCCTAAATTATGCGACATCACCTGCCGAAAAGAGATGCAGGCATCCGCGCCGCTGCCTTTGAAACGGCGGCGGGGGCTGGAAAATCCCGCGCTGCGGCATTATCACAGCTGTGGACGTGCGGGACCCTGTCCGGGCGCGCGCCGGGCTGGGACAACAATCGCTGCAGCCGCAATACCTCTTGATGAGAAACGGGGCGTCATGATCACGAATGTCGGAATAGTGGGAGCAGGTCAGATGGGCTGCGGTATCGCGCATGTCAGCGCGTTGGCCGGCTACAAGGTGACGATCTACGACCTGTCCAGCGAACGGATCGAGGCGGGTCTTGCCACCATCAACGGCAACCTCGCCCGTCAGGTCTCCAATGGCAAGATGAGCGACGAGGACCGAAAGGCAGCCCTTTCGCGCATCAGCGGCACGGTCGATTACCATGATCTCGCGCCTGTCGATCTTCTCATCGAAGCAGCGACGGAAGACGAAAGCGTCAAACGCAAGATCTTTGGCCAGATCTGCCCGGTGCTGAAGCCGGAAGCCATTCTTGCGACCAACACGTCTTCCCTCTCGATCACGCGCCTTGCCGCCAGCACCGACCGGCCGGAACAGTTCATGGGCATTCATTTCATGAACCCGGTTCCGGTGATGAAGCTCGTGGAACTGGTGCGCGGCATTGCGACCGGCGAACAGACTTTCCGCGCCGCCAAGGAGTTCGCCGCCTCGCTCGACAAGACGGTCACCGTCGCGGAGGATTTCCCCGCCTTCATCGTCAACCGCATCCTGCTGCCGATGATCAACGAAGCGATCTACACGCTGTATGAAGGCGTGGGCTCGGTCGAGGCCATCGACACCGCCATGAAGCTCGGCGCCAACCATCCGATGGGACCGCTGCAGCTTGCCGATTTCATCGGTCTGGATACCTGCCTGTCAATCATGCAGGTGCTGCATGACGGGCTGGCCGACAGCAAATACCGCCCCTGCCCGCTGCTGGTGAAATATGTCGAGGCTGGCTGGCTCGGCCGCAAATCCGGCCGCGGCTTCTACGACTATCGCGGCGAAGTGCCGGTTCCGACCCGTTGAGACACAGATCGACCGGGTTTCAGTGCTTCAAAGCGCCGAGACCCGATCGATCAGGGTCTTTGCCTGTTCGCCATCCCAGGCGGCCGGGCCGTTCATCGAGCCGATCAGGCAGCCCTGGCGGTTGATGACGAGCGTCACCGGCAGGCCGAAGGCAAGCCCCTCCTTCTTGAGCGTGTTGAACACACCCATCGAACTGTCGCGGTAATAGGCGAGCTGGTGCACCCCGGTTTCTTCCAGGAAGGCCTTCGGTTTGTCGTCGCCGCCGGTATCGATATTGACGGCCACCACCTCGAAACGATCGCTGCCCTTGGCGGCCTGCAGGTTGTTGAGCGCCGGCATCTCCTCGCGGCAGGGGCCGCACCAGGTGGCCCAGAGGTTCAAAAGCACCGTCTTGCCCTCGAAATCCGAAAGCGTCAGCGTCCCGCCATCCGGCCCCTTGAAGGTCAGCGCCTGCAGCCGGCGCGGCGCGTCGGTTCCCGACAGCGCGGCAATATCGCCCTTGGCAAGCTCGGAGACGGTCTTTGCCTGCTGAACGGCACCTTCGCACTGCGTTTCAGCCGTTTCAGTGGCATTGCCAGACAGGGTCGGCTTCACGTATACCGCCACGGCACCGGCAATGATGCCGGCGACGGCAGCAATCAGGATCAGGCGGGCGGACGGCAGACCCATGGGTCTCTTGTTCGGCATTTCAAAACTCCAGGACGGATACTCATGGCAGACGGCACGAAGGACCAGGCTTCCTCCAACCAGATGTGGGGCGGGCGCTTTGCCTCGGGACCGGACGCCATCATGGAGGAGATAAATGCCTCCATCGGCTTCGACAAGAAGCTCTACGCCCAAGATATCCGCGGCTCAATCGCGCATGCCACCATGCTGGCGAAACAGGGCATCATTTCCGCCGAAGATAAAGACAAGATTGTCGACGGCCTGAACACGATCCTGTCAGAGATCCAGGAAGGCCGTTTCGAGTTCTCCCGCAAGCTCGAAGACATCCACATGAACATCGAGGCGCGGCTGGCCAAGCTGATCGGCCCCGCCGCTGGCCGCCTGCACACCGCCCGCTCGCGCAATGACCAGGTGGCGCTCGATTTCCGTCTCTGGGTCAAGGAAGAGCTGTCCAAGACCGAAGCCATGCTGAGCGACCTGATCGCCGCCCTGCTCGACAAGGCGGAAGAACATGCCGATACGGTGATGCCGGGCTTCACTCATCTGCAGACCGCCCAGCCGGTCACCTTCGGCCACCACTGCATGGCCTATGTCGAAATGTTCGGCCGGGATCGCGCCCGCGTTCGCCATGCGATCGACCATCTGGACGAAAGCCCGATCGGCGCTGCCGCCCTTGCCGGCACCGGTTTTGCGATCGACCGCCACATGACGGCGGAAGCGCTCGGGTTCCGCGAGCCGACCCGCAATTCCATCGACACGGTCTCCGATCGCGATTTCGCGCTGGAATTCCTGTCGGTCGCCGCGATCTGCGCCGTGCACCTGTCGCGGTTTGCCGAAGAGATCGTCATCTGGTCGACGCCGCAATTCGGTTTCATTCGCCTGTCGGATGCGTTTTCGACCGGCTCTTCCATCATGCCGCAGAAAAAGAACCCGGATGCCGCCGAACTGGTGCGCGCCAAGACCGGCCGCATCAACGGGTCGCTGGTTGCGCTTCTGACCGTGATGAAGGGCCTGCCGCTCGCCTATTCCAAGGACATGCAGGAAGACAAGGAACAGGTCTTCGATGCCGCCGAGAACCTGGAACTGGCGCTTGCCGCCATGGCCGGCATGGTGCGCGACATGACGGTGCGTTCTGACCGCATGCGCGCGGCAGCCGGCTCCGGTTATTCGACCGCCACCGATCTCGCCGACTGGCTGGTGCGCGAGGCCGGGCTTCCCTTCCGCGACGCCCACCATGTGACCGGCCGGGCCGTTGCCATGGCGGAAGACAAGGCCTGCGATCTCGCAGACCTGTCGCTTTCCGACCTGCAGTCGATCCATGCCGCGATCACCGACAAGGTCTTCGACGTTCTCTCCGTCGATGCCTCTGTTGCCAGCCGCACGAGCTTTGGCGGCACGGCCCCATCGGAGGTGCGCAAGCAGATCGCCTGGTGGCGCTCGCGCAACTGATCCATCACGAGAATTGACTGCACAAGCGGGCTGAACTTCGCTAAGAACAGGCAGCCCTCTTGCTGACAAAGGCCCGCTGGCAAGGGCCATCCGATAAAGGAAGAAGAATGTCGACCCTGCGCAACACTGCCCGCATCGTCATCGTGCTCTGCATTGCCGGCATCGCCGTCACCGGCTGTGGCCGCAAAGGGTCGCTCGACAAACCGAGCACGCCGGTTGACCAGCAGAACGTGCGCAAGACGCCGGGCCAGAAGAACCAGCCGGTCGCAGAGCGCCCCTTCCTCCTCGATCCGCTTCTCTAAGCCGAGCACGCCCCCGTGAACCATTTCCAGTATATTGACGGCGTGCTGCACGCTGAAAACGTCGCCATTCCCGAAATTGCCAAGGCAGTCGGAACGCCTTTCTACTGTTATTCCACTGCCACGCTGGAGCGGCACTACCGCGTCTTCTCGGAAGCCTTCGCCGATGTCGACGCCATGGTCTGTTACGCCATGAAGGCGAATTCCAACCAGGCGGTGCTGAAGACCCTCGGTCGTCTTGGGGCGGGCGTGGACGTGGTCTCGGGTGGCGAGTTGCGCCGGGCACTCTCCGCCGGCATTCCGGCAAACCGCATCATGTTCTCCGGCGTCGGCAAGACACCGGCGGAAATGGATCTGGCGCTCGAAGCCGGCATCTACTGCTTCAACGTCGAATCCGAGCCGGAACTGGAAATCCTGAACCTTCGCGCCGTGAAGATGGGCAAGAAGGCGCATGTCTCCTTCCGCATCAACCCGGATGTCGATGCGCGCACCCATGCGAAGATCTCGACCGGCAAGAAGGAAAACAAGTTCGGCATTTCCTACGAGCGCGCGCGTGCGGTCTACGCCCATGCCGCGACACTTCCCGGCATCCACGTCAGCGGCATCGACATGCATATCGGCAGCCAGATCGTCGAACTGCAGCCCTTCGAGGATGCCTTCCGCCTGCTGCGCGAACTGGTGGAAACCCTGCGCGGCGATGGCCACACCATCGAACATGTCGATATCGGCGGCGGCCTCGGCATCCCGTACAAGGATGACAACACACCTCCGCCGCTCCCCGATGCCTATGCCGACATCGTCAAGGCGCAGCTCAGAAGCCTCAACTGCAAGATCGTCACCGAACCGGGACGGCTGATCGTCGGCAATGCCGGCATCCTGGTGACCGAAGTCATCTTCGTGAAGGACGCCGGCGAAAAGACCTTCGTCATCGTCGACGGCGCCATGAACGACCTCATCCGCCCGACGCTCTACGAAGCCTACCATGCGATCCGCCCCGTCCTGATCCCGGCACCGGATGCACCGCGCATCAAGGCCGACGTCGTTGGTCCCGTCTGCGAGACCGGCGATTACCTGGCGCTTGACCGCGAAATGGCCCGGCCGGCGGCGGGAGACCTGTTTGCCGTCGCCTCCGCCGGGGCCTATGGCGCCGTTCAGGCCGGCACCTACAATTCGCGTCTGCTGATTCCCGAAGTGCTGGTGAAGGGCGATGAATTCCACGTCATCCGTCCGCGCACGACCTATGAGGAGCTGATCGGGCTCGATTCCATCCCCGATTGGCTGGCCTGACCTGGTCTTGCCGGCACATTAGCATTCACATTTCAGCGAAACGGCGAGAAAGCAGGGGCAAAATCGGCCCATGCCCTCGTCTTCGCCACAAACACTGGTATCCTGTGACGTGTCGGTTCGCGCGAAGCGACATCGACCCCGGTTGACGCCGCCACCACAGGAGACGGACCGCATGAGCCTCATTCGCAAGGGCGCCTTCGACGCGCATCCCGCTTTAGCGCGTCGCGTTGCGCTCAAACGATCGCTCGCACGTTTCGTCCTGTTCCTGGAGCGGCTCGCGCCTCTGCTTTTGGCACCCCTCGCCGTCATAGCTTTGTTTCTCGCCACCGCCTGGTTCGGCCTCTTCCGGCAGATGCCGGACCTGATGCGCTGGGTTGCCTTCGGCCTCTTTGTTTTTGCCTTCCTCACATCGATCCTGCCGCTTGGGCGTCTGCGTTGGCCGACGCCGCCGGAAGCGGACCGCCTGCTGGAAGAACGCAACAACCTGCCGCACCAGCCGGTGGCGGTGCAGGAAGAAGAACCCGCCTTCGATTCGCCCATCGCCCGAGCGCTCTGGAAGGAACACCAACTGCGCATGGCGCGGCGCATCGCAGCGCTCGATGCCGGTCTTCCGCAGCCCGATATCGCCCGCCATGACCGGTTTGCCCTCCGCGCCGTGCCGGCCCTGCTGCTGGCGGCGGCCTTCGGTTTTTCCTATTCCAATGGCGGCGGCAGCCCCTCGGACGTCCTGCAGCCCTCGGCACCGGCGGCACGCATCAACCCGGATCTGCGCGTCGATGCTTGGCTGACACCGCCGCCCTATACCGCCCGCGCGCCGATCTTCCTGACCGGCCGCGAAGCGCCGGTCACCGGCGGGGTGCAGATCCCGCAGTTTTCAGAGCTCACCATCCGCGTCACCGGCGGTGAAGGTGACGAAGCGGTGACCTTCGCGCCTCTGGAAGGCGGGCCGGCGACCACTCTTTCGCCGGAAGAGGCCCGCGTGGCAAACGCCGCCTCCGGCAGCCAGGCAGCTGGCGGACAGTCCGCCGCGAACAAACCTGCCGCAACGCAGGTAACCGTGCGCCCGGAAGGCCAGCCCCTGCCACCGCGCACCTACAAGATGAAGGTTAACGACAGCGGTGACCTGACCGTCAACGGCCAGCAATGGATGTTCGACGTCATTCCCGATCGGGCACCGGAAATCGCCTTCGACAAACAACCGCGCCGCGCCGTGAACGGAGCGCTCGAAATCGGCTTTACGGGCCGGGACGATTACGGCATCCAGCGTGCCTTCGCGCTGATCGAGCCGGCGGACAAACAGGCGGAAGGCGCAACGCCGCTTTATCCGCTTCCCGAGTACAAGCTGGACCTGCCGCGGCAGAATGCCCGCGAGGTGAAAGGGCTCACCAGCCGCAACCTCACCGAACATCCGCTGTCCGGTAAGCGCGTCAAGATCACGCTGGTGGCGACCGATGGCGCCGGCCAGGAGGGCCGCAGCCAGCCGCTGGAGATGGTGCTGCCCGCACGCCGTTTTGTGGAACCGCTCGCCGCCTCGGTTGCCGAGCAGCGCCAGGTCTTCGCGCTCGACACGCGCCAGATGCCGCGCGCGGTGGCGCTCAACGAAGCGCTCGCCATCCGTCCGGACGAAACCATCCCGAACCTCAGCCACTTCCTGCTGATCCGCTCGGCGCTGGAGCGCATGAAGCTTGCCCGCAACGAGGAGCAACTGAAGGATACCGCCGATTACCTCTGGGAGATCGCGCTCGGCATCGAGGATGGCGGGCTGTCGCTTGCCGAACGTCGCCTGCGCGATGCGCAGGAGGCACTGTCGGAAGCGCTGGAAAATGGCGCCTCGGACGAGGAAATCGCCAAGCTGATGCAGGAACTGCGCGAAGCGATGCAGAACTTCATGTCGGAACTGGCCCAGCGCATGCAGAACATGCCGCAGTCCCAACAGAATGCGCAGGCCCAGAACGTCATCCGCCAGCGCGACCTGCAGAACATGATGGACCAGATCGAAAACCTCGCCCGGTCCGGCAATCGCGACGCCGCCCAGCAGATGCTGTCCGAACTGCAGCGCATGATGAACAACCTGCAGGCCGGCCGCATGCAGCGTCCCCAGCAGGGCCAGCAGCAGAACAGCCAGATGCGCCAGCAGATCGACAAGCTCGGCGAGATCATGCAGGAACAGCAGCGGCTGATGGACCAGACCTTCCAGCTGAACCAGGCGTTGCGTGACCGTATGCAGCGCGGCAACCCCAACCAACCCTATAATCAGGGCCAGCAGCAACAGGGTCAACAGCAGCCGGGCCAGCAAGGCCAGCAGCAGCAGGGACAGCAAGGTCAACAGGGTCAGCAGGGACAGACCCCGACCGACCAGATGACCGCCGAACAGCTGCGTGAGGCGCTGAAGAATCTGCGCGCCCAGCAGGAAGGTCTCGGCAAGAAGCTGCAGGAACTGCAGCAGGGCCTCAAGGATCTCGGCATGGAGCCCGGCCAGGGTTTTGGCGAGGCCGGTCGCGAGATGGGCAATGCCGGAGAGGCGCTCGGCCAGGGCCAGGGCGATCAGGCTGTCGAAGGCCAGGGCAATGCACTGAATGCGCTCCGCCAGGGGGCCCAGAACATGATGCAGCAGATGATGCAGGCCATGCAGCAGGGCCAGGGCCAGCAGCCGGGACAAGGTCCTGGTCAGGGCATGGCAAGCGAGGGTGGCCAGAACGGGCGCGATCCGCTTGGCCGTCCGCGCGCGACATCAGGGCCGGAATTCGGCGATCAGGTGAAGGTGCCGGACGAGATCGACGTGCAACGCGCCCGCGAGATCCTGGAAGCAATCCGTGAAAAACTCGGCAATGCACTGTCGGGAGAAGCAGAGCGGCGTTATCTCGAACGCCTGCTCGATATCCGGTAATCCGGATGAAGCGAAGGCCGCGTCAGGCGGCCTTCGGGGCCGCCGTCAGAGCCTGGGCCACGGCCCGGCGGATATCCGGAAGCGCAAATGGCTTGTCCACCACATCGATGATCTTCGCCATCAGGTCGTCGGCGCGTTCGCGCTGCTCGGCATAACCGGTCATCAGCAGGATTTTCAGACCCGGAAACTGCGCAGCCGCCCGGTGGGCGAGCTCGATGCCGTCCATCACCGGCATGCGGATATCGGAAAGAAGAAGGTCGAAACGGTCTTCCTCAAGCAGCTGCAGGCCCTCGGCCCCATCCGCCGCCTCGTGTGTTTCATGGCCATCCAGGCGCAGAGCCCGCGCCACGAATGAGCGCAGCGAATCTTCGTCCTCGGTGATCAGGATCTTGGCCATGGTGAATCGGTACTCCGTGCATCAAATCGGGAACCAACTGACCAGTATTTCCTTTGCGAGGAGTAAACATTTGCCGGGACGGGGCTGGCATGGTTAACACCCCGTCACCGGATTCCGATTATGATTCAGATTGGACATCACCCGTGACGACGCCAACAAAGGGCAGCTCGCGGAAGGCGTAGGCCACATCCATGCCGTAACCGACAACGAAATAGTCCGGGCATTCGAACCCGACATAATCGGCTTCCAGCTCTTCCTTGCGCTTGACGCTCTTGTCGAGCAGCACCGCGAGCGTCACATGGCGGGCGCCACGCTCATAGAGCAGTTCCTTGGCGAATTTCAGCGTGCGGCCGGATTCCAGGATGTCGTCGATCAAGAGAACGTCGCGGTCCTTGACGGAGGAATCGATGTCCTTGACGATCCGGACCCCCTGCGACACCGTGCCGGCGCCATAACTGGAGAGCGTGATGAACTCCACTTCCGGCGCAAGCCCCGTCTCATGCAAGGCGCGCAGCAGATCGGCCGCAAAGATGAACGAACCTTTCAGCACGGCAATCACCAGCAGGTCCTTCGTCGGACCGGCGGCGATCTGTTCGGCGAGAGTGCGGTTGCGCTCGGCAATCTGTTCGGCGGTGAATAGCGGCTCGATGATCTTGCCGCGCACGATGGGCATGGGCGTCTCCAATGTCTTGAAGACCCGCGATAGCACAATCAGGAGGCTGTGGCACCCGTCTCGGCAAACGAAAGGCGAAGCTGTGGATTCTTGCCGCCCGGATGCGGGATTTTGGCGGTAAAGCCCCGGCTGTGATCACGCGCCAGATCGTTCATCGGAAGGGCGATCAGCGTCGATGCGACCGGCTTGCCGTCCACCAGGATGTCGGCGCGGATCGGCGGAACCTCGACGCGGGAACCCGCCCGGTTCTCGACAATGCCGTTGATGACGAGGACGCGCAGTCCATCGGCATCCTGCGGGGTGAGCGTCACGTGGGTAATGTCCAACCCGGCCGCCTGCGCGGGATCTCCGCCAGCACCGGCAACAAGCGAAAATCCGCCGGCAAGGCCAAATACAACGATGAAGACGAAAGCCACGAGCGCGGAAAAGAAATCCGCCGACATGCGCATCAGCATCGCCTCGAAACGTGCGATGATCCGCTGTGTCATCGACGCCGGCGCATCTGCCACCCTCATCGCCGGGCGCGGCGCCCTCTGCCGATTGTCGTTCTGGAAACGTGGCGCCCTGCCATCCTCGCTGAGGGTCACGAAATGGGCATCTTCCACATCGTGTTTTGCCGTCACACGGTTGGGACGGCTGGATCCGATCGCCTCCGGCGGCAGAATGTCGTAAGCGGTGGCGTTATCCCGGCGGCGCGAGCGGAAGGCGTGCATGGATCTTCTCCCCTCCCCCGCTGTGGCACCACAGGAATCGGGGGCATTGCAACGAATCCCGCTCAGTCGTAAATTTAATTGGTTAATGCTTCGCAAATCCGGCCCGGAAACCGCCTGCTTTCCGGGGGATGATTCAGCTTCCGTCAACCCTTGCCGTTTACCAACGGTCGCAGAATGACCACCCAAAGAACTGGACGACGCGTTGATCCACTTTGAAAATGTCGGCTTGCGATACGGGATGGGGCCCGAGATCCTGCGCGACCTCACCTTCGACATCCCGAGGCGATCCTTCCAGTTTCTGACCGGTCCCTCCGGTGCGGGCAAGACGACGTTGCTGCGCCTTCTCTTCATGTCGCTGCAGCCGACGCGCGGCCTGATCCGCATGTTTGATCGCGACCTGTCGCAGATCCCGCGCGCGGAGCTGCCCATGTTGCGCCGGCGCGTCGGCATCGTCTTCCAGGATTTCCGGCTGCTGGACCATTTGACGACCTACGAGAATGTCGCCCTTCCGCTGCGCGTGCGCGGCAAGGAGGAATCCACCTATCGCAACGATGTCATCGAACTCTTGAAATGGGTCGGGCTTGGCGAGCGCATCAACGTGCTGCCGGCAGTGTTGTCCGGCGGCGAAAAACAGCGCGCCGCGATCGCCCGAGCTTTGATGGACCGGCCGGAGATCCTGCTCGCCGACGAACCGACGGGCAATGTCGATCCGCCGATGGCACGGCGTCTCCTGAACCTCTTTATGGAACTCAACCGGCTGGGCACGGCCGTCGTGATCGCCACGCATGATCTCGGCCTGATGGACCAGATCGATGCAAGGCGCATGATCCTCACCGATGGGCGGCTCGACATCTATGAATGAGATCAGCCGCCCCCGCCCCACGCAGAAACAGAACAAGGACCAGGCACCGGCCGCACAGCCCAAGCGCGCCGAAATGCGCGTGCGGCCGATGGGCCCGATCCTGCCGCCTTCCAACATTCAGGGCAATGCGCTGATGGTGGTCATCGCCATCATGTCCTTCCTCGCCTGCCTCACGCTCGGTGCCGTCAGCATGGTGCGTTCGACGGCGTCGAGCTGGGAAAGCCAGATCTCGCGCGAAATCACCATCCAGATCAAACCGCAGGACGGTCTCGACATGGAGGCGGCGCTGACCAAGGCCCGTGATCTGGCGCTGACCTTCGTCGGCACGAAGGACGGCAAGATCATGGATGACGCGGCCACCGCACGCCTCCTCGAACCCTGGCTCGGCGCAGGGCTTGACCTGAAGGAACTGCCGGTTCCCCGTCTCGTGATCATCACGATTGACGAGGACAATCCGCCGGATTTTGCCGGCATGCGCGATCTGTTGCGCAACGAAGTGCCGCAGGCCTTTCTGGACGACCACCGCACCTGGGTCGATCGCCTCGTCTCCATGGCGCGCACGACCGTGCTCATAGGAACGGGCGTGTTGGTGCTCGTCTTCACCGCCATGATCCTGACCGTCGTATTCGCGACGCGCGGCGCGCTTTCCGGTAACCGCCATATCGTGGAGGTGCTGCATTTTGTCGGCGCCGAAAGCGGTTTTGTCGCCACCGAATTTCAGAAGCATTTCCTGAAGATCAGCCTGAAGGGCTCCGCTGCCGGCGGCGTTCTGGCAGCCCTTCTGTTTGCCACGGCCAATCTGTGGCAGAGCCGCTCGCTCGCGACGCCGGAAAGCGACCAGGCAACGGCGCTCTTCGGCACTTTCACCATCGGCTTTTCCGGTTATCTCGGCATTCTCGCCACAATGATCGTAATTGCCTTGCTGACGACACTGACGGCTCGATTCACGGTGATGCGCACCATCGACGAGATCGATCTGATCCGCTCGGACCCTGCGCGCTCCGACGGCTTGCCGTCTTCATGATCAGGTCTCCGCTCTGTTCTCTGGAGCGGATTGGGTATAAGGACTTTTGGCCATGACCCTTGGCCAGACGATGCAGACCAATGGTGCTCAAGAGGAGCCGCCGCCGCGCAGATGGAGCAATCTGTTCCGTCGCAGCGGGCCGATCCGCCGTACCCTGCGTTATGTCGGCATTCTGGTCCTGCTTCTGGCGGCCACCTCCGTCGGCGGTTTCCTCTGGTTTGCCGATACGGTGACATCGCTGAGAGCCCCTGACGGCGTCAAGGCCGACGCGATCGTCGTGTTGACCGGCGGTTACCAGCGGATCGACCAGGCACTTGGCCTCTTGCGCGACGGGGCCGGGCGGCGTCTGCTCATATCGGGTGCTCATCCGTCCGCTTCGCCCAACCAGATCCGCCGCACCACGCAAGGTTCCGAGGATCTCTTCAAGTGCTGCGTGGACGTCGGGTATGCGGCGATCGACACGATCGGCAACGCCAACGAGATCACCCGCTGGATCTCCGACCATCATTACCGGGCGGTGCTGGTGGTCACCTCAAACTATCACATGCCCCGCAGCCTGCTGGAACTGCGCCGCCTCGACCGCGGCACTGAATTCATCCCCTATCCGGTCGTCAACTCGGATCTGACCCGCAAGGCCTGGTTCACCGAGCCGGATGTCCTGCGGACCATGCTCTCCGAATACGTCAAGATGGCCGCTGCCAGCCTGCGCTGGGTGGCCGGCATGCCGCAAGGAACCGGGCTTCGCACCGAGGAGGAGATCGAGAAGGAAAGCGTAAAGCCACGCCACTGACGCCCCCAGTGCTTCCGTCTTCCAGCGCGATGGTGTAGGGACCGCGTGCACCCGCAATTTCTGGATCTCCTTCATGCTGATGCTGCGTTCGACCCTTTTCAACGTCGCCTTTTATGCCAACCTCATCCTGCGCATGATCGTGCTGACCCCGGTCTATTTCCTGCTTCCGCGCAAGAAGGCGTTCCGCATCCCGAAGGACTGGGCGCGCTCGAACCACTGGCTGATGGAAAAGATCGTCGGCACCACCTTCGAAATCGAGGGGCTGGAGAACATCCCGAAAACCGGCTGCATCTTTGCGCCGAAACACCAGTCGTTCTGGGATACCTATGCGCTGCTGCCGTGGATGGATGACCCGGTCTACATCCTGAAGCGCGAACTGACCTGGATTCCGCTGTTCGGCTGGTATGTCATGAAACAGCGGATGATCCCGGTCGATCGCGGCGCCCGCGGCAAGGTGATGCTGGAAGTCATGCGCCGCACCAAGATCGAGATGGAGGCCGGGCGCCAGCTGATCATCTATCCGGAGGGCACCCGCCGCCCGCCGGGCGCCGAGCCCGCCTACCGTTATGGTATTGCCCGCATCTACCGCGACATGGACGTGCCGGTCGTGCCGATTGCCCTGCATCCCGGCCTCTTCTGGCCGCGCCGCAGCACCATGCGCTATCCCGGCCACTTCAAGGTGCGCATCCTGCCGCCGATTGCGCCCGGCATGGATCCGGACGCCTTTTTTGCCCATCTCGTCGAGACTCTGGAAAAGGCAAGCGACGATCTGTTGCTGGAAAACGTTGCCACCAATCCCGACCTGCCGTTGCCGCCGACCGCTGCCAAGCGGATTGCGGAACTGAAGGCCGAGCGCGCCAAGGCTCAGGCGACCGCCTGACCCTGCAACGAGGCGACCGTCCGCGCCACCCCTTCCAGCCAGGCATCGCGAATGCCCATCTCGTTCATGTGAGCAACAGTGTTGGCCACATAGGCATGGTTGGGTCCTGACTGTCCGGCAGAGACATGCACGATGCGCGCTGCCTCCTCCACATCGAGCGCGCCGGCATATTGCGGATGTGCCCGGTCTACCACATAACCCAGGGCCTTCACCTGGCGACCGTCTTCCAGCGCCACCGGGAGATGCCGCTCAAGATAGACATGCGTCACGAGTTCCCGTTTGCGCAGGTAATCGATCACCGCCTCACGATCCGGCGGCGCGACACGGAAGGCGACCCCGCGGCAGGAGCCGCCACGATCAAGCCCGAGCACAAGGCCGGGGCGATCCGGTGTGCCCCGGTGAACGAAGGAGCGAACGCACAGCGCCCGCCGATAACCGAATGCCCGCGCCTGCATCCTTGCATCAAAGGCAAAACCCGGATTCCACATCAGGGAACCGTAGCCAAACACCCAAAATTCGTCCATATCCCACGCCACACCGCATGCAATTCGAACGAGCACCATTGGAGAAGATCATGGCAGCGTCAAGCCGAAGCGGCATCAGCGGCAAGATTTGGGGGCTTGCGGCAGCGATCATCCTCGTCATCGCCGTCTACACGGCGGGCTGGTTTTATGCCGCATCGCTGCTCAAGGAAAAAACCCTGGCGATTCTGGGCGAACAGCAGCGCAGCGGCGTGACCGCCGAATGCAGCGATGCGGATTACCGCGGTTTCCCCTTCCGGATCGGTCTCTTCTGCTCGAAGGTCGCGATCGATGACCGCGACAACGGCGTCGCCGTGACCTTCGGCGCGCTCCGCTCGGCTGCTCAGGTCTACGAACCGAGCCATATCGTCTGGGAGTTGGACGGCCCGGCCGAGACCCGCACCAGCCATGGCTTCACCGCCTCCTCGCAATGGCAGACCCTGCAGTCAAGCCTCGTCACCACGCTTGGCGGCGTCGAGCGCAGTTCCACCGTGATCAAGGGGCTGCAAACAAACATCGTCTCCACCCAGACACAGCAGACCATCAATCTGGCGGTCGCCGATACGCAAGCGCATCTCAGGCAGAACGGCGCCGATCTCGACGCGGCCATCACGCTGAAGGATACGGCGCTGACCGCCGCCGGCCTGCCGCAGGCCCTGCCGAAATTCACGGCCGTCGCCGACGTGACGCTGGCCGGCAAGGCGGCGATGCTGGCCGGGCAGGACAGCGGCAAGGGTCTTTATGGAACGCAGGGCGAGATGCGCCAGGTCGGCATCGACCTCGGCAATGGCCAGCTTCTCTCGGTCAGCGGACCATTTTCGATCGACGAACAAGGCCGGATTTCCGGCAAGCTGAAGCTTCGGGTGGACAAGATCGCCGCCTGGCGCGATCAGTTGAAGGCAAACCTGCCGCAGGCCGCCCCCACCATCGACACGGCCTCCAAGATGCTGTCGGCGCTGACCGGCGGCGGCGACAGCGCCAGCCTGGATCTGACGCTGAACCGCGGCAAGGTGCTCGTCGGCGGCTTTATCGCGATCGGCGAGATCCCGCCGATCTAAAGCCAAACTTGAGAGCATCTCACGTTTCCGGCAAAAGCCCTTCCCCAAAGGTGTAAGAGGCTATCGTATATGGGAGAAAACCCCCTCTGGCTGCCGCCATCTCCCCCACGAGGGGGGAGACCCTTCGCGGCACCCGCCCGGGCTTCAATCGGCTTCGGCGGGTCGGCTGGGTTAAAGCCCTCCCCCTTGTTGGGAGGGGTCTTGCGTCAAATCAGCTCTTCGGGTCCAGAGCGTGGCGGCCGAAGTCGGGTGCGTCCACGTCCTGGCCGGCCTGCACGATCGAGCGGCGAATGGTGCGGGTGCGCGAAAACAGCTCGAACAACTTGTCGCCCTCGCCCCAGCGGATCGCCCGCTGCAGATAGGCCAGATCTTCCGAAAAACGCGCCAGCATTTCCAGGATCGCATCCTTGTTGTGCAGGCACACATCCCGCCACATGGTGGGGTCGGATGCGGCAAGGCGGGTGAAATCGCGGAAACCGGAGGCGGAATATTTGATGACTTCCGATTCCGTCACCGTCTCCAGGTCATCGGCCGTGCCGACGATGTTGTAGGCGATGATATGCGGCAGGTGCGAGACGATCGCCAGCACCTTGTCGTGATGCTGCGGGTCCATCTCGTCCACCCGCGAACCGAGCGCAATCCAGAAATCCTTGAGCTTTTCCAGTGCCGTGGCGTCGGTCTCCGGCAGCGGCGTGAAGATGCACCAGCGGCCCTTGAAGAGACCGGCAAAACCGGCGTCCGGGCCGGACTTTTCCGTGCCCGCCAGCGGATGGCCGGGGATGAAGTGAACGCCCTGCGGCACATGCGGTGCCATCTGCGCGATCACGGACGCCTTGGTCGATCCGACATCGGTCAGGATCGCGCCGGGCTTCAGGTTCGGCGCAATCTGCTCCGCCACTGCGCCGGACGAACCGACCGGGACCGAAACGATGACGAGATCGGCATCCTTCACCGCCTCGGCGGCAGACGTCTCGTACCGGTCACCAAGCGCCAGTTCTTCGGCGCGCTTCAGGGTCGCTTCGCTACGCGTCGAAATCACCACCTCGCGGGCAAGGCCAAGTTCCTTGATATCGCGCGCGATGGACGAGCCGATCAGGCCGATGCCGATCAGCGTGATGCGGTCGAACAGAATACCCGTCATGCCTTGCCCATAAACTCGCCGAGAGCCTCGATGACGCCGCGATTGGCCTCTTCCGGGCCAACCGTCATGCGCAGCGCGTTCGGGAAACCATAACCCTTTACCGCCCGCAGGATATAACCGCGGCTCGTCAGGAACTCATCTGCCTCGGGCGCCCGCTTGCCATCGACATCCAGGAAATGGATGAGCAGGAAATTGGTGACGGACGGCGTGACCTTGAGGCCGAGCGTCGTGAAGGCATGCGTCAGCTTGTCGAGCCACAGCGTGTTGTACTCGATGGCCTTGCCGATAAACTCCTGGTCGCGGATCGCCGCGGCACCGGCGGCAATGGCAGGCGCATTCAGGTTGAACGGGCCACGCACACGGTTCAGCGCGTCGAGGATATCGGCCGGGCCGTACATCCAGCCGATGCGCAGGGCCGCAAGTCCATAAACCTTGGAGAAGGTGCGGGTCATCACGACATTCTGGGCGGAGGACACGAGTTCGATGCCGGACTCGTAGTCGTTCTCGCGCACATATTCGGCATAAGCCGCGTCGAGCACCAGGATGACGTTCTTCGGCAGGCCGGCATGCAGGCGGCGCACTTCGGCGGCAGGCACATAGGTGCCGGTCGGATTGCCCGGATTGGCGATGAAGACCATTTTCGTCTTCGGCGTGACTGCCGCCAGGATCGCATCGACATTGACCCGGCATTCGGTTTCCTTGACCGTCACCGGGGTCGCGCCCGCGCCCATGATCTGGATCTTGTAGACGAGGAAACCGTGCTCGGTGATGATCGCCTCATCGCCGGCGCCGAGATAGACGTGGCACAGCAGGCCGAGCAGTTCGTCGGAGCCGTTGCCGCACAGGATGTTGGCGGCATTCAGCCGATGGGTTTCGGCGATTGCGGCGCGCAGCTCGTGAGCCTGGCCGTCTGGGTAGATTTCCAGGTGCCCGGCAGACTGGCGGAAGGCATCGAGCGCCTTGGGGCTGGCACCGAGCGGCGTTTCGTTGGACGAGAGCTTGAAGACGCGCGCGACACCCGGCGCATGTTCCTTGCCCGGCACATAAGCGGCGATATCCATGATTCCGGGGCGGGGAACGGGCTTCAGCTGTGCGTTGTCCATGGGAAAGACCTTCGAAAAAGATGATCCTTCGCCTTAATCCCGCACACCGCTTTTGTCGAGCAGGAAGAAGGGATCGGCTTTCGTTCTCGTGGTCGGCACCCCTTGTGCGCCGAGTACCGGCACAAAGACGCGGCGCGAGGCGCGTGCCGCCACGGGCAGCCCCTGATAGAGCCGTTTCTGCGCCTCCAGCACCAGCACACCGCAGAAGGCGGGCCACAGCCTGCGTCCGACCCGCTCGAAGCCGTGACGCAGCTTCAGCACGGCCCTCAGCTTCGACGGCGGAAAGAAGAGCGCTTCCGCACTGGCGGCGGGTGTAAAATTGGTTTCCCGCAGGAGATTGGTCAGCTGCCGGCGGGAATAGGGCCGGCCAGACCCGAAGGGCGTATGTTCCATGCGGGCCCATACGCCCCGCCGGTTCGGCACGACGATGATCAGTCGGCCGCCCGGCGCCAGCACACGCCACAATTCCTTCAGCGTCTCGCGCGGGTTTTCGGCAAATTCCAGCGAATGCACCATCAGCACGCGGTCGATGGAACTGTCCGGCAGCGGCAGTTCCTCCTCGAAGACCAGCGCGGTGGAGGACAGTTCCCCGACCGGCCAGTTCACCGCCCCCTGCCCCGCCGGCATAAAAGCGAAGGTGCGTTCGGTGTCCGCGCGAAAGCGGTCAAGATAAGGAACGGCATAACCGAGCCCCACCAGACGCTCCTCCGGCAGGCGCGTCCACAGCGACGACAGCGCCATGGCGATCGAATGCTCGGCAAAGCGGCCCAGTTGCGAGTGGTAGAATTCGCGGAGATCGACGATATCGGCGTGCATGCCGCAAACCTAGCAAAGGGTGGTTGGACTTCAAGTCCGGGGCCTCTACATTGTGTCGACGCACCGCAAGAACAATGGGTTCCCGCCATGAAAACTCTGGCCATCGACGTCTTTCCATGTCGCAGCGACAATTTCGGCGTCCTGCTGCATGATCCGCAAAGCGGCCTCACTGCCTCCATCGACGCTCCGGAGGAAAAACCGATCGTTGCCGCCGCAGAAGCGCGGGGCTGGACGATCACGCACATCTTCACGACGCATCACCACACCGATCATGTGGAAGCCAATCTCGCGCTGAAGGAGCGCTACGGCTGCGAGATCATCGGTCCGGTCAACGAGGCGGTGGCGATCCCCGGCCTCGACCGCACCGTCGGCGATGGCGACGAATTCCTGTTCGGCGAGCATCCGGTGCGCGTCTTCGAGACGCCCGGCCACACGGCAGGCCATGTCTGTTACAGTTTTCCGGAGGACAAGCTGCTGTTTGCCGCCGATACGCTGTTTGCGCTCGGTTGCGGCCGGCTGTTCGAGCGGCCCGCCGCCGACATGTGGCACTCGCTGCAGAAACTCTGCGTGCTGCCGGATGAGACGGCGATCTATTTCGGCCACGAGTACACGCTGTCGAATGCCCGCTTTGCCGTCACCATCGATCCGGACAACGAGGTGCTGCAGCGCCGCCTCCGGCAGATCGAGGAGTTGCGGGCCGAGGGCAAATTCACCATCCCGACCATGATGGGGCAGGAAAAGGAAACCAATCCCTTCCTGCGCGTCGCCGATCCGGCGATCCGCCGCAATCTCCTGATGGAAGGCGCCACCAACGAAGAGGTGTTTGCCGAGATCCGCAAGCGCAAGGACAATTTCAAGTGACCGCCGACGAGATCATCACCACGCTTGCCATGCAGCCGCACCCGGAAGGCGGCTGGTACACGGAAACCTTCCGCGACGAGAACGGCGCTGCGCGCGGCCATTCCACCGCGATCTACTATCTGCTGAAGGCCGGCGAGCGTTCGCACTGGCACCGTGTCAAGGATGCCGCGGAGGTCTGGCATTTCTATGCGGGCGGTCCGCTGAAGCTCCGGCTTGCGAAAGACGGGGAATCGGCACGGGAGGAGATCCTCGGGCTTGATCTGGCGAAGGGCGAACGCCCGCAGGTCGTCGTCGTGGCCGATGAGTGGCAATGCGCCGAACCGCTCGGCGCCTTCACCCTGGTCGGCTGCACCGTGGCACCCGGTTTCGTCTTCGAAAAGTTCGAGATGGCGCCGCCCGGCTGGGAACCGGGCGCCTGACATCATTCCGCCGGCGCGGTCTCCCTCTTGCGCCGGTTAAAGATCATGTCCTTCGCAGCCAGCACCGCGCCGCCGGTGATCAGCAGGCAGGCGAGCGCAATACGAAGGCTCGGTTCGGCGAAACCGAAGAGCACGAGGATCAGCGTCGAGAGCAGCGGCGCCGCATAACTTGCGGCACCGAGGATCTGGATGTCACCGGTCTTCACCCCGTAATCCCAGGCATAGAAGGCCGCACCCACCGGCAGAAGGCCGAGGCCGATGATCGCCAGCCATTCCCCGCCATTGGCGGGCCAGACGGTGGTTTCCAGCGCAAGATGGCAGATGAGCGACAGGAGCGAGGTGGCGAGGCAGAAGCCGGTCACCACATCCGTCGACACCGCCTCGAAACGCCGGGTGAGCAGCGAATAACCGGACCAGGTGAAGGCGCAGAGGAAGGCCGCGCCATAACCGACGAGATAGGTGCCCTCGAAGGAAATGCCGGCGCGCGAGACGATGGCGACCGTGCCCGCCAGCCCCGAAACGGCGCCGGCCAGATGGTACCAGCGCAACCGCTCGCCCGGCAGAAGCGCCGAACCGACGACGATAAAGAGCGGCCAGAGATAGGCGATCAGCCCCGCCTCCACCGCCGGCGCGTTGCGCAACGCCGTGAAATAGAGAAAGTGATAGCCGAACAGCCCGCCAATGCCGGTGAGCCAGACCTTGGCCGGCTGGCGCAAAAGCTTCAACCGCTCCGGCCGCACGGCCAGAAGAATGATGCCGGGAAGGCTGCCGATCGCAAAGGTGATGGCCGACAGCTGGAAGGGCGGCATGGTGCCCGAGGCTGCCGTCATCAAGGCAAGCAGCGACCACATCAGGATGGCCGTAAAACCGATCAGCGTTCCCTTGATCTTCACATCCGCCCCCGTTGGGGCGATCCATGCGCCCGCTTAACCGCCGTATTTCACCGCCGTCACGAAGACGTCCCCGACCTTGGTCGGGATGCGGGCATAGACCGGAGCATATACATTGACGCCCTCGGCCTTGGCAAACCACACTTCCATGCGCGCCTGCTTCAGGAACTCGATATCGCTGCGGCCCTTGCGATAACCCGATTTCGGCATGTAGCGCACCTCGCAGACCGTCACGTCGCCCTTGTAACCATCAGTCGAGATTGTCTTTTTGCCCTTCGAGGTCAAAACGAGGTCCATGCGGGATTCCCCGTCATAGATCGGCAGGCGGCTCGGGCAGATCTGCGCGCCCTCCGGAAAGATCAGGCCGGAGAGCGGATCAAGCACCGATTGCAGGTCACCGTCCGACACCGGGATCCAGGTCGGCGGGCGCGAGCCGGGCTCCGGCTTGATGGTGGAGGACACCACGTCGCCGTTCCGGTAGGCAATGTCGTAGACCCGCGTCTTTTTGCCCTGCGTATAAACCAGCGAATAGGCATCCGCCTGCAGCCGCCGGCCGCGGATCGTGCCCTTCACGCTGGTATCGGCGGAAATCCGCGTGAAGAGATTGACGAGGCCCGACGAGCGGAAGGCGCCGGAGATGGTGTAGGAGCGCCCGTCGAATTCGCTGGCAAACGAGGCCTTGGCGATCGGCAGCAGGCCAAGCGAAACATCATATTCGCTGATATGGCGGGTGCCGGCCGTCACCGCCGGCGTGGCGGACAGGCCGATCGCAGCCACCGCGAGGAGAACAAGGGAGCGGCTCCGCTGGAGCATGGGCGATTCCTGAAAGCGGGGTTGGTGTGCTTGTTATAGATCGGCAACTATGGCAACAAAATAGCGATTGTGCCGGGCCTTGCGGTGGAATTCGCCCATCGGACGCAGGTTCGACTTGACGGACGCGGCCCCACTGACTATAGAACCGCAACTTTCCATACAGGACCAGTTGGATCGGCTGGGCGGGCTTTGCCCGAATCCCCGTTCAATTGCAAAGAAGAACAAAGGTGTACCCATGTCCCGTAAGTGCGAATTGACCGGCAAGGGCGTCCAGTCGGGCAACAACGTCTCTCACGCCAACAACAAGACCAAGCGTCGGTTCCTGCCGAACCTGTGCGACGTCACGCTGATCTCCGACGCGCTTGGCCAGCGTTTCCGCCTGCGCGTTTCCGCTCATGCCCTGCGCTCGGTTGAGCATCGCGGTGGCCTGGACGCCTTCCTGATGAAGGCCAGCGAAAACGAACTGTCGATGCGCGCTCGTCTGCTGCGTCGCCAGATCGCCAAGAAGACCGCAGAAGCCGCGTAAGGCTGCCTTCTGCTTCATCACTGGTTCCAGACAGGGCTTGACGGTCTTCCGTTCAAGCCTTTTCTGTTGCCGAATTTTCTCCAGCTGGTGGCATCACCCAGGGTAAAAAAATGCAGTATCTGCGCGCGACTTCCCTTTACGTTCTCCTGATGACGCTTGTCGTCGTCGCCTCGAATTTCCTCGTCCAGTTCCCCGTCCTCGGCAGCCTGTTCGGCATCCAGCTGAGCGACCTTCTGACCTGGGGCGCCTTCATCTATCCGGCCGCCTTCCTCGTCACGGACCTGACCAACCGCCAGTTCGGGCCACAGATTGCCCGCCGCGTGGTGTTTGCCGGCTTCGTCGTCGGCGTGGCGATCTCCTATTACACCTCGATGCCGCGCATCGCGATGGCCTCCGGCACGGCCTATCTGGTGGGCCAGCTTCTCGATATCTCCGTCTTCAACCGCCTGCGCCGCCAGACCTGGTGGCAGGCGCCGCTCGCCGGTTCGCTCATCGGCTCCATGCTCGATACGGTGCTGTTCTTTTCGCTGTCCTTCGCGCCGGCCTTTGCCTTCCTCGGCGCCAATGACGATTTCGCCATCGGCCAGGCGCCGATCCTCGGCGTGTTTGCGATGGAAGCTCCGCGGTGGATCTCCTGGGCGATCGGCGATTTCGTCGTCAAGCTTATCGTCGGCCTGCTGATGCTTTTGCCCTATGGCGCGCTGATGAGCGTGATCAAGCCGATGCCGCCGGCCAAGGCCGCCTGAGCGGATCACTCCACCAGGCGGAACTCCAGCATCACGTTCCGCTGCAGGATGGAATGATTGTCATCCGAGACAAGCAGGATATGCGGGCGCCCATCGGCGCCCGTTATCACGTCGATGCCTTCCATATTGTCGATCTGGAACCCCATGTCGGCCTCCAGCAGCACCGGGCCGTCGATCAACGCACCGGGACGAATGGTCTCGCCGGAAACGCGGCGAATGCGCATCCCCACCCCGCCGATGAAGCTGAAGCGGCGCTCGAGCAGCAGGAGATCGCCGGAGGGCAGGAAGACCCCGTCAGTCACATCCCAGGGGTCGTTCCGCTTCACCTTGAACTGGCCCTTCAGGGGCCCTTCCAGAATGGCGGCAAACAGATTGCCGTCGCGATCCACACTGCGCTCGGCAATGGTGATGGCAGCCCCCTTCAGCGCGCTCTCAGACGGCGCCACGGCAATCGTCTCGAGACCACCATTGCCGCGCAGCTCCCGCACCGGGATCAGGATCGGCAGAGTGCCGTTCGGCCGGGCCGCCTCAAAGCCCGGATCGGGATAGGTATCCACGCGGTGCGTGCGCTCATAGCTCACCAGCACCTCGCCCTCACGCAGCGCCACCCCTTCCGCATCCATGTCGCCCTTGTAGCGGGGTTCCGCGCCACGGGCATCCAGCATCGGCGCAATCGTCACATCCGAGAGGCCGGACAGACGGCCATCGACATTGCGGGTGATCGCACCGGTCAGCCAGTGACCGGTATCGAGCACGGCGACGAAATGCTCTCCGTCCGGCCGGAAGCGCAGGCTGGAGATCGACCCCATCAGCTTTTCACTGGAGGTGAACTCGATGCCGCCCAGAAATTCGAAAGCGCCGAAACGGGTCTCGTCGGACCCCGGCTTGAAGTTGGAGAGCAGCTTGGATTGAACGGGTGCAATGAGGGGATCAGCCCAGGCAGTAGGGCTGATCCACATCGTCGTTGCCAGAAGCAGCGCGGAGAAAAGCGGCTTGCTCGCCATCCGGCCCGTCAGCCCGCGCGCCGCAGACGACCGCGACCCGTACCGGCCTTCTCGTCGAAGAGCGAGGCAAGCTGTTCGGTCATCGCACCCGCCAGCTCGTCCGCATCGACGATGGTGACAGCGCGGCGATAATAACGCGTCACATCATGGCCGATGCCGATCGCCAGAAGTTCGACAGGCGAGCGGTTTTCGATCTGGTCGATCACGGCACGCAGGTGCCGTTCAAGATAATTGCCCGGATTGACCGAAAGCGTGGAATCATCCACCGGCGCACCGTCGGAGATCATCATCAGGATCTTGCGCTGCTCAGGCCGGCCGATCAGGCGGTTGTGCGCCCACATCAGCGCTTCGCCGTCGATGTTTTCCTTCAGCAGGCCCTCGCGCATCATCAGGCCGAGATTGCGGCGCGAGCGGCGCCAGGGCGCATCCGCCGCCTTGTAGACGATGTGGCGCAGGTCGTTGAGGCGACCGGGCGTCGGCGGCTTGCCGTTGGCCAGCCACTGTTCGCGGCTCTGGCCGCCCTTCCACGCTTTGGTGGTGAAACCGAGGATTTCCACCTTCACGCCGCAGCGTTCCAGCGTGCGGGCGAGAATATCGGCGCAGGTGGCCGCCACCGTGATCGGACGTCCGCGCATCGAGCCGGAATTGTCGATGACGAGCGAGACGACCGTATCGCGGAACTGCGTGTCGCGTTCCCGCTTGAAGGAGAGCGGCTGCATGGGATCGATCACCAGACGCACCAGGCGGGCCGGATCGAGATACCCTTCTTCCAGGTCGAAATCCCAGGAGCGGTTCTGCTGCGCCATCAGGCGGCGCTGCAGGCGGTTCGCCAGGCGCCCGACCGCACCCTGCAGATGCGAAAGCTGCTTGTCGAGAAAGGCGCGCAGGCGCTCCAGTTCCGCCTCGTCGCAGAGTTCCTCGGCGGTGATCTCCTCGTCGAAGGCCTCCGTGAAGATGTGGTAATCGACCTTCTCGTTGAAATCGTCGAAGGGCAGGTTCGGCCGTTTGGTTTCGCCTGGCGTCTCGGACTGGTCGTCGTCCTCATCCGACATGTCATCGTCGGAGATTTCCGCGCCGTCCATTTCGCCTTCGTCGAGCTGCTCTTCCGCGGCCTGGCTCTCCTCGGCCGGGGCCGCATCGGAGCCCGCATCTTCCTCGACCTCTTCGTTTTCGGTCTCGTTGCTACGCGGCTGCTCCTCGTCGTTCTCGTTCTCCATCTCCTCCGGCTGGTTTTCCTCGTCGCCGTAATCCTCCGCCATCTGCATGGAGGAGAGCATGTGGCGCACGAGCTTGCCGAAAGCCTGCTGGTCGTCAACGACGCCCTTCAGGTTGTCGAGATCCTTGCCGACCTTCTCATCAAAAAAGGGACGCCACAGATCGAGAACCTTGCCAGCGCTGGCCGGCGGCTTGGTGCCGGTCAGCTTTTCGCGCACCAGCATGGCCATGGCCTCGCCGATCGGCGCATCTTCCTGCCGGTCAACGCCGGTGAAGTTGGCCTTGGAGTATTTCTCGGCATTCATGCTGTTGAGGTTGGAGGCAACGCCCGCCATACGCAGCGCGCCAAGCGATTCGACACGCGCCTGCTCGACGGCATCAAACACGGCGCGTGCATCGGTGCCCTGCGGCGACATGGTGGCATGGACGTTGGTATCATGGCAGGCGAGCCGCAGCGCCATGGAATCGCCGAGCCCGCGGGTCACCGCAAGCTCGTGCGCCGTCGGACGCTTGGAGATTTCCGGCAGGCGGATGCGATCACCCGCCATGCCCGGCCGCTCGTTGGCGAAGGAAACCTCCACCTCGCCGCTGCCGGCAATCGAACGCACGCAGCCGGTGATCGCCCGGCGCAACGGCTCGGTGTCCACTGGTCCGCCTGTTTTTGCCTTCGTATTGTCGCCGCGGCCTGCCATTGTCTTTACCTTGTATGCCGTTCCTGCTGCGTCACGCTCCGAGAACGATGTTCGCAGCGCTTTCCTTCAGTTCCACACCGAAGGCCCGCTGATACTGCTCGGCCACCAGCGTCCGCTCCAGCTCGTCACACTTGTTGAGGAAGGTGATGCGGAAGGCGAAGGCGACATCGCCGAAGATTTCCGCATTTTCCGCCCAGGTGATGACGGTACGCGGGCTCATGACGGTCGAAAGATCGCCGTTGATGAAGGCCGAGCGCGTCATGTCGGCGACGCGCACCATCTTGGAGACGGTTTCGCGGCCCTGCGCGGTGGCACCGAAGCTTTTTACCTTGGCGGCAACGATATCGACTTCCTTCTCGTGCGGCAGGTAGTTCAGCGTCGTCACGATCGACCAGCGGTCCATCTGTGCCTGGTTGATCTGCTGCGTGCCGTGATAGAGGCCGGTCGTATCGCCGAGGCCAACGGTGTTGGCCGTCGCAAACAGGCGGAAGGCAGGGTGAGGACGGATGACGCGGCTCTGGTCGAGCAGGGTCAGACGGCCGGAGCTTTCCAATACGCGCTGGATAACGAACATCACGTCCGGGCGGCCGGCATCGTATTCGTCGAAGACGAGCGCAACATTGTGCTGGTAGGCCCAGGGCAGGATGCCGTCCTTGAATTCGGTGACCTGCTTGCCGTCCTTAAGAACGATCGCGTCCTTGCCGACGAGGTCGATACGGCTGACATGGCTGTCGAGGTTGACGCGCACGCACGGCCAGTTAAGGCGCGCTGCCACCTGCTCGATATGCGTCGATTTGCCCGTGCCGTGGAAACCGGACACCATCACGCGACGGTTGTGCGCGAAGCCAGCCAGGATGGCGAGCGTTGTGTCGCGGTCAAACAGATAGTCAGGATCGAGGTCCGGAACGTAGGGGTCGCCATTGCTGTAGGCCGGAACCCGCAGATCCGTATCAATGCCGAAGACGTCCCGGACAGAGACCGTCGTGTCCGGGAGGTTTGAAATATCAAGATCGATTTTGCTCATCACCACTCCACGCCGCACCGGGAAACGGTCCGGCCGCAATCATTCGCTGCCATGTTGCCTTGCACCAGAACGGCTTAGCAGAAACCGGACTGCTTTAACAATTGGTAGGCTTGCACGACAGCCCGAAAACGTTCCTCCGAGCCGCGATCGCCGCCATTCGCGTCCGGATGGTGCTTCTTGACCAGTTCCTTGTAGCGGCTCTTGATTTCTGGCGCTGTTGCGCCCGCCGTCAAGCCCATTGTGTCGAAAGCTTTGGCTTCAAGTGTCTTCAATTTTCGCACGGCCGGCTGGGCGGTGCGGCCGCCCATGTGCCCCTCGCGCACGAAACCGAACGGATCCTTGACCCGCTGGTAGCTCTGGGCAGAGCCGGAGCGCATCGTCGCATGGATGGGCGCATCCTTCGCCGCCTTGTTCACGCCAACCGTCCAGGTGGGGCGATGACCGGTGATCGCCTCCTTCTGGTAGCGCGCGATCTCGTTGTCGGAAAGGCCGGAGAAGTAGTTGTAGCCCTTGTTGTATTCCTTGACGTGCTCGAAGCAGAACAGGAAAAACTGGCCTTCGGCGTTGCGCCCCACGGGTGCGCGATGCGCGCCCGGTTTGTCGCACCCGTCCCACTGGCAGGTCGGCGCCTGCGGCACCGATTCCTGCTCCCGTTTCCGGCGCGTCCGGATGCGATCGAAGTATTTGGAATCCAGTTTCATCTCGCCACATTATGGGGTGCCGCCACAGGCAGGACAAGAATTGACAAAGCGGTTTGTTGCTGCTTTCTGGGACCCCCTCTTGGCGATCCGGAAAGAGCCTCATGTCCGTCCGTTCACGCATCGAATCGATCCTCGCCAGCCAGCTTGCCCCCGTGCGGCTGGAGGTGATCGACGAGAGCCATCACCATGCCGGCCACCAGCCGGATATCACCGGAACCGGCGAGACCCACATGCGGGTGCGGGTCGTCTCGGAAAAACTCGAAGGTCTGGGCCGGCTGCAGCGCCACCGGCTGATCAACGAACTGCTGAAGCCGGAGCTGGATGCCGGCCTCCATGCGCTCGCCATCGAGGCTACGGCCCCTGGCGAACCAACGCGCTGGTAATCTGTCCGCCGGTCAGGTCTGCAGCGGGATGTCTTCCGCCGGGCGAATGCGCAGCCGGGTGATGCGGTTCTTCTCCCGCTTCATCACCGTGAACCGTTTGCCGTGGAAGGTAAAGCTCTGCCGCTCCTGCGGGATGAGCTTCGATTCGTGGATGACGAGGCCGGCGATCGTCGTCGCCTCTTCGTCCGGCAGGTTCCAGTCGAGTGCCCGGTTGAGGTCACGGATCGGCACCGAGCCATCCACGACGATCGAACCGTCCGCTTCCTGACGCACGCCCTGGATCTCGAGATCGTGTTCGTCGGCGATGTCGCCGACAATCTCTTCCAGGATGTCTTCCAGGGTCACGATACCCTGCACCTCGCCATATTCGTCGACGACGACGGCGAAATGCACCTTGCGGCGCAGGAAGGCGTTGAGCTGGTCCTTCAGGCTCGTCGTATCCGGCACGAACCACGGCTTCTGGGCGATTTTGACGATGTCGAGATCGCGCGGCTCCATGTCCGGCTCGGCGAGCGCACGCAGGAGATCCTTGGCATGCACCACGCCGATGATGTTTTCCGTCGTGTTGCGCCACAGCGGCATGCGGGTGAACGGGCTTTCCAGCACCGTGCGCACCACCACCTCCGGCGGGTCATCCGCATTGATAGCCCGCATGGCCGTGCGGTGCTTCATCACGTCCGACACTTCCAGCTCTTCCAGGTCGAGCAGCCCGCCCAGGCGGTCGCGGTCGGCCTTGATGAAGGAGCCTTCCCGGTGCAGGAGATCCAGCGCGCCGCGCAGCTCCTCATGGGCCGTCAGCATCGACGTCTCGCGAGACAGGTTGACGCCGAAGAGCGACAGGAGAAGCCGCACGATGGCATTGACGCCGCTCGACAAGGGCCCGGCAATGCCGACAAAGATACGCACCGCCGGCGCCACGAACATGGCAAACCGGTCCGGCGAGGAAATCGCCCAGCTCTTTGGCAGCACTTCGGAGAAGACCACGAGCAGCACGGTCATGACGATGGTCGCCACCGCAACACCCGTCTGTCCGAACAGGCCGAGGAACAGGCTCGTCGTCAACGACGAGGCGAGAATGTTGACGAGGTTGTTGCCGATCAGGAGCGCCCCGATCAACCGGTCACGCCGTTCGATCAGCTGGCTGACCAGACCCGCCCTTTCATCGCCATTGCTCTCCAGCGTGTGCATGCGGGCCCGCGAGGCGGCCGTCAGCGCCGTCTCGGAGCCGGAGAAGAAGGCGGACGCCATGATCAGGCCGAGGATCGAGATGATCGTCAGCCAATATTCGGCGAGAGTGGCGAGCAAAGTTTGCAACATCAGCCGTTTCGTGTTTCCTCGAGGAAGGACCGGACTTCGGAAATCGGCACGTCATCGGCAATGAACGACTGGCCGATGCCGTGCGTGAGAATGAAGGTCAGCCGGCCGCTCTTGACCTTTTTGTCCTGGGCGATGGCATCGAGCAGTACGTCAGTCGGCGGCAAGTCTCCCGGAATGTCGGAGATAACCGTCGGCAGGCCGACGGCCTTCAGATGCGCCTCGACGCGTTTCGCGTCATCGGGGCTCGCAAGGTTCATGCGCGCCGAAAAACGATGCGCGAGCACCATGCCGATCGCAACGCCCTCGCCATGCACCAGCCGTCGGCTGTCATACTGCGTTGCCGCTTCCAACGCATGGCCGAAGGTGTGGCCAAGGTTCAAAAGCGCCCGACGTCCCGCCTCGCGCTCGTCCTCGACCACCACATCGGCCTTGGCCTGGCAGCTGATCGCGATCGCTTCCGCCCGCGCGGCACCGCCTGAAAACACATCCTGCCAGTTCTTCTCCAGCCAGTCGAAGAAACCCGGCTTGTCGATCAGCCCGTATTTCGCGACTTCCGCATAACCGGCGCGGAATTCCCGTTCGCTCAAGGTATCGAGCGCGCTGGTATCCGACAGAACCAGGTCCGGCTGGTGGAAGACGCCGAGCAGGTTCTTGCCGTGGCGCGTATTGATGCCGGTCTTGCCGCCGACGGAGGAATCGACCTGCGACAGGAGCGTCGTCGGGATCTGCACGAAACGCACGCCGCGACGCACGATGCCGGCGGCAAAACCGGCGAGATCGCCGATCACCCCGCCGCCAAGGGCGATGATACAATCATTGCGCTCGATGCGCGCCGTCAGCGCCATGTCGCAGACGGCCATCAGAGGTTCGACGCTTTTGGTCTTTTCGCCCGCCGGCAGCGTCAGCGACACCGCTTCGATGCCATCGGTCTGCAGGCTGTCCATCAACTGGTCGAGATAGAGCGGTGCGACGTGCTCATCCGTCACGATCGCAGCACGACGGCCCTTCAGCCGCGAGGTGATCTCGCCGCCGGCATGGGAGATGAGATCCGGCCCGATCAGGATATCATAAGCGCGCTCGCCGAGCGGCACATGCACGATGCGTTCGGGATTACAGCTCGTTTCGCTTGTCATCGGCTTCATTTTCCTTCGCCATGGCGGCAATCACGGAAAGCACCTCGTTGGCCATGGTCTCCTTGCGAACATCGCGGGAATCCACCGTCACGTCCGCCTCCGCATAAATCGGGTATCGCTGGGTCATCAGGTTCTCCAGCGTCTGCTTCGGGTTTTCCGTCTTCAGCAGCGGACGGTTGTTGCGCTTGTTGACGCGTTCCCACAGCGTGTCGAGATCGGCTCTGAGCCATAACGACAAACCGCCGGATTTGATGCAGGCGCGCGTGCGTTCGTTGATAAAGGCACCACCGCCCGTCGACACCACCCGCGGGCCCGAGCGCAGCAGGCGTTCGACCACGCGCGTCTCCAGCGCCCGGAACTCCGCTTCGCCATAGGCCTCGAACAGTTCGGGGATCGTCATGCGCGAGACGCGCTCGATCTCCGCGTCGGTATCAACGAAGGGCAGCCCCATCTGCTGCGCCACGAGCCGGCCGATCACCGACTTGCCGGCTCCCATCAACCCGACAAAGATCAGGTTGCGCTTGCCGAGCGCCGAACGCGCGCGGTCGGACAGCGTCATCGGCACCGTCAGATGTTCAACAAGATCGGGCATCGTGATCGATCGCTGTCCTCTCGCAGTCTTATCCCGCACCCTATCGACAAATGCGCAGGAAGCGTCAAGTCACGCCGTGCTAAAACGAGGGCGGCGCGGTGGTTCTTGCACTCATCCGCCACATCTCGCATAAAGCCTGCGCAAGCGCCGGAGTCCGCCATGCCCACTCTTTTCCGTTTCCTCTTCATCGTCGGCATCATTGCCGGTCTGATCTACGGAAGCATGGTTGCGCTCGTTTTCCTGGTGGAGCCGAAGGAGCGCGAGGTCACCATCCGCATCCCGTCCGAACGTCTGAACCCGGTCAAGACCGAGCAGCAGTGATGGATCTGTCGCGCGCTCATCTGGAAGCCTTCCTGGAAATGATGAGTGCCGAACGTGGCGCGGCCAACAATACGCTGGAATCCTACCAGCGTGATCTCGATGATCTGCATCTGTTTCTGAAGGGCCGCAAGGTTGCACTGATCGCCGCCACGCCTGGCGATCTCACGGCCTATCTCGCCCATCTGACGGCGCAGGGTTTCGCCGCCTCCTCGCAGGCAAGGCGGCTTTCGGCCATGCGGCAGTTCTACAAGTTTCTCTATGCGGAAAACCTGCGCGGCGACGATCCCACCTCGATCCTCGACGCACCGAAGAAACAGCGCGCTTTGCCGAAGATCCTCAGCGAGGACGATGTGACCCGGCTTCTGGCACTTGCCGCATCCGAGGCCGCCACGGAAGGTCCGGGCCAGCTTTTGCGCCTGCGCATGCTGGCATTGCTGGAGCTTCTTTATGCCACCGGCATGCGTGTCAGCGAACTCGTGTCGCTCCCCGCGAAGGTGCTCGATCAGGAGGGACGTTTCCTGATGATCCGCGGCAAGGGCAACAAGGAGCGGCTCGTGCCGCTCTCCCGTTCAGCCATCCGCGCGCTTGCCGCCTATGGAGAGGCGCGTGCCGCCGCCGAGAAGGCGGGACTTGCCGAAAGCCCCTGGCTGTTTCCCTCGGCGGGCAAGGAGGGGTACCTGCCCCGCCAGGTTTTTGCCCGGGATCTCAAGGATCTTGCCTCGCGCGCCGGCATTCGCGCCACCAGCATCTCCCCGCATGTGCTGCGCCACGCCTTTGCCAGCCATCTTCTGCAGAATGGCGCAGACCTGCGCGTGGTGCAGGAACTGCTAGGACATTCAGACATTTCCACAACGCAGATCTACACACATGTGCTGGAGGAACGGCTTCGGCAGGTGGTCGAAACACATCACCCTCTTGCAAAAAGCGCCAAAAACCCTGATTAGAGCCCGGGCGGAGGGCGGCCCGGCCGCAAGAACGATCGGAACACGGAGCTCATGCAGACTTATCTCGACTTCGAAAAGCCAATCTCCGACCTGGAAGGCAAAATCCACGAGCTGAAGAAGCTTGCGACGGAAGATGAAAGCATCGACACGTCCGACGAGATCCAGCGGCTTGAAGTTCGCGTGCGCGAAGCCATGCAGGACATCTATTCGAAACTGTCCGCCTGGCAGAAGACGCAGGTCGCGCGCCATCCGCAGCGGCCGCATTTCGTCGATTACGCCGCGCGCCTGTTTTCGGAATTCACGCCGCTGGCCGGCGACCGCTCCTTTGGCGAAGATGCCGCCATCCAGGCCGGCCTCGGCCGTTTCCGCGGCCAGCCGGTCGCGATCCTCGGCCAGGAAAAGGGCAATGACACCAAGTCGCGCATCAAGCACAATTTCGGCAGCCCGCGGCCTGAAGGTTACCGCAAGGCCATCCGCGTGATGGAAATGGCCGATCGGTTCGGCCTGCCGGTGATTTCGCTGGTGGATACCGCCGGTGCCTATCCGGGCGTCGGCGCCGAAGAACGCGGCCAGGCCGAAGCGATCGCCCGTTCGACGGAAATGTGCCTCGGCCTGCGTGTGCCGATGATCTCGATCGTCATCGGCGAAGGCGGCTCCGGCGGCGCAATTGCCATTGCGGCCGCCAACAAGGTCTACATGCTGGAGCATTCGATCTATTCGGTGATCTCGCCGGAAGGTGCAGCCTCCATCCTGTGGCGAGACTCCACCCGCGCCCGCGAAGCCGCGACGAACATGAAGATCACGGCGGAAGACCTGAAGGCGCTCGGCATCATCGACGGCATCATTCCCGAACCGCTGGGCGGTGCCCACCGCGATCCGGAGACCGTCATCGATGCGGCCGGCACGGTCATCGAGCAGGCGCTCGCCGAACTCGGCCAGCTGTCGCCGAACGACGTGCGCTCAGCGCGCCGGCAGAAATTCCTCGAGATCGGCAGAAACCTCTGAGAAAACAGGCGCGGCGGGACCATTTGCCGCGCTCCCATCACATTTTTGTGCGACCAGTGCCACCCGGCCCGGTAAGATAATGTAAAGCTTACCACTTTATTATTCTTGGCAGAATGGGTATGAGCAGATGAACTGCACCCATTGGTCGACCTCTGTGTGATCCTGTGCCGATGCGCTTAAGACATATCGCCTACGCTCTTCTCATGGCCACCGCGCTTGCCGGTTGCAACGACACTATTGATGGCGCCATCGATATTTCGAAGGTGAAGAACAAGGTCGAGCAGCCTCTGCCGGACCGCATCGTCGCGGAAATGCAGAAGAAGAACATGCCGCGCAATTCGCCGATCATGATCCGTGTCTTCAAGGAAGAAGGCAAGATGGAGATCTGGAAGGCGAAGGCGGACAACCGTTTCGACAAGATCGCCGACTACGATATCTGCGCCTGGTCCGGCAAGCTTGGCCCGAAGGTGAAGGAAGGCGACCGCCAGGCGCCGGAAGGTTTCTACAACCTGACCCCGGCGCATCTCAATCCGAACTCCAAATATTACCTCGCCATCAATACCGGCTTCCCGAACCGCTACGATGCGGCGAACGGCCGAACCGGCTCCAACCTGATGATCCACGGCGCGTGCTCGTCGTCCGGTTGTTATTCGATGACGGACGAGCAGATCCTCGAGATCTATGCCTTTGCCCGCGATGCCTTCCGCGGCGGCCAGACCTCCGTCCAGCTCCAGGCCTTCCCCTTCCGCATGACCGCGGAAAACATGGCCCGGCACCGCAACAGCGAGAACATCGAGTTCTGGAAGATGCTGAAGGCGGGTTACGACAATTTCGAAGTGACCAAACGTCCGCCGGACGTCAATGTCTGCGAGAGAAAATACGTCTTCAACCAGCAGATCCAGGGATCCGGCCAGTTCTCCGCTGCCGCCGCATGCCCGCCGATGTCCACGCCGCCGGCCCTGACGGCAGCCCTTGCCTCCTATGACAAGGAATATCAGCTGGCCTATGCCAAGGCGATGGACAAGCTGGATGGCAAGCTCTGGTACGAGCCGACGGAAGCCGAACGCAAGGCGATCGTCGCGGCAAAGCGCAAGGGCCGCGATCTCGCCTATGCACCGACCGGCACCTCGCTTGAGGCCGGCAAGCTCGTCGAGCCGGAAGAATTCGAAAAGCTGATGGCGGCCCGCCTTACCAAACAGAACGCCAAGCCGGGCCAGGTCCTGACAGCGTCTGCCCAGGGAAGTGCAGCGAAACAGGGACGCGTCGTCCTGCCGGGCGCCGCACCGGGCAACCGCTCGACGATGTCGGTCCAGACGGCAATGGCAATGCCGGTGGCAGCAGGCTCAACGGCAACAACCAACCAGACCGCAAGACCCCAGACAACGATGGCGCAGGCCACCACGACCGGCTCCGTTCCGGTCCCGGCACCCAATCCGCTGGCCTATGCAGCGGTTCAGCAGCCGGCCGAAGGCCAGGACAAGAAGCCGTTCTGGAAATTCTGGTAAGCGCGTGTCCGTTTCGGCACCGCCTCTCCACTACGATCTGAAGGGGCTGAAATGCCCCCTCCCCGTTCTGAAGACCCGCAAGCGGCTGGCCGCACTCGCTCCCGGCGACGAATTGCAGATCGAGACCACCGATCCGCTCGCCGGCATCGACATTCCGCATTTCTGCCAGCAGGAAGGCCACACCGTTCTGGCCATGGAGCGGACGGAAACCGGCCACCGTTTTCTCATCCGCCGCGCCGACCAGTTGAAGCCGGAGACGGATCCGTTCTGATCAGCGCCGGAAACCCGGCACCGCAAGAGGATTGTCCTCGAGCGCTGCACGATCCGGCCGGTCGATCCTGGGTTCGCCGGTAAAGGCGGCAAACAGGTCCGTGACGAACTCTTCCGCGAGCCCTTGCGTGATCAGCACCATGCGCGTCTTGCGGTCCGAGCCTTCCGGCCAGCGCGGCAGGCGCTCCGGCGGGTGAAAGATCGTCTGGACCCCGTGCAGCACAAGCGGGCGCTCCGGATTATCGGAAAGTTTCACCACCGCCTTCATGCGCAGAAGCTTTTCGCCATGGGCGGAGCGCAGGAGATCGATGAACATCTCGACCGCCAGCGGATCGATCGGCGCCTCGTGCACGATCGAGAAGGAGCGGATATCGGCGCCGTGCCGGTTGACGTCGTGATGGTGGTGATGGTGTCCCCGTGGACCGTGGTCGTCATGACCATGATGCGCATCATCGTGGTCATGGTGGTGGTGGTCGTGACCATGATCGTGATGATGGCCGTGTTCGTCCGCCTCCTGCTCGTCATGCAGCCAGCGCGCCACATCGGCGATCTTGCTGCCCGGCTCATAAAGCCCGTTGGTGAGCACCGAGATCCGGCCTGCCTCCGGACTGTCTCCATCAAGAACCACGGCGCGCGGATTGAGGCTGCGCAGGCGCGCCAGAAGCCGCGCCTTGGCGTCGTTCTCGGCAAGCGCCTGTTTGGTGATGATCAGGCGATCCGCCACGGCGACCTGCTTCAAGGCCTCGGGATGCCGCTCGATGGTCGCTTCCCCATGCACGGCATCCACGACCGTGATCACGCCGTCCAGCTGGTAGCTTTGTGCGATGACCGGATTGCCCATCACCGCCTGCATGACCGGCGCCGGATCGGCAAGACCGGTGGTTTCGATCACCACGCGACGGATCGGCTTGATACGGCCCGTCTGCATCTGGTCGATCAGCGAGGCGAGCGTTTCGACCAGTTCCCCGCGCACCGTGCAGCAGAGGCAGCCGTTGGACAGTTCGAGCAACGTATCGCCAGAACTCTCGACAAGCAGGTTGTCGATGCCGACCTCGCCGAACTCGTTGATGATGACGGCCGTGTCCTGCGCCGCCTCGTCCTTGAGGATCCGGTTGAGCAGGGTCGATTTTCCCGCCCCCAGAAAGCCGGTCAGGATGGAAACCGGCAGGCGCTCGCTGGGTACTGGCATGGGATTACAGGTCCTGAAATTAACGGTCAGAAGGATGCCGGTCGCGGAATCGGCACGGGGACATTGGCGATTTCCCCCTTGGCAGGCGTCGGCGGCGGAAGGATGGCCGCCATGCTGAATTGCGGCGGCGCCGTCATTTCCTTGATATAGGGAGAATGCACGACCATGCGACCGGCGTCGTCGCGGTTTTCGCTGCGCACCTTGGCGGCCTGCGGATTGCAGATCTCGGCGCTGACATCCACCACCTGATCCTGGTCCGGACCATAAGGCTGCAGGCTGCCTAACGGTTCGCCGGATCCCTGCGGCAGGGTCAGCCCCTTCTGCAGCAGGTCGGCGGATTCATCCGCCCGGCCGGCAAGACTGTCGGAGCCCAGCACGACGGAGACCACCGTGCGGCCGTTACGGGTGGCGGACGAGACCTGGTTGAAGCCGGAGGCGCAGATGAAGCCGGTCTTCATGCCATCGGCTCCGTCGAAACGGCCGATCAGCATGTTGTAGTTCGGATAATCCTTGGAGCCTGTCGTAACCCCTTCAAGTGCGAAATAGCCGGCATATTCCGGAAACTCGCGGCGCAGCTGCACGGCAAGAACGGCGAGATCACGCGCGGTCGTATATTGCCCCTTGCCGGGCAGGCCGTGCGGATTGATGAACCGCGACGAGGTCATGCCAAGTTTTGCCGCTTCCGCATTCATCATCGCAACGAAGTTTTCCATCGACCCGCCGATCGTTTCGGCCACGCCGACGGCGACGTCATTGGCAGACTTCACCATCAGGATCTTCAACGCGGCATCGAGCGTCATCGAGGCGCCGGGTTTCAGATACATCTTGCTGGCCGGCTCATCGACGGCACGTCGGCTCATCACGACTGGCGTGTCGAGGCTTGCCTTGCCGGACTTCAGCGCCTTGAAGGTCACGTAGATCGTCATCAGCTTGGTGAGCGATGCCGGATACCATTTGCGGAAGGCTTCCTGATGCACCAGCACCCGGCCGGAGCGGACATCCACGACCATCTTGGGATTGGCAAACGCCGCCGTGCTGGACGCCAAAGCAAGCCCAGCGGCAATCGTCGCAGCAAGCAGTCTCGATGCGGTCAGGCGGAGCGTCTGGTCGTACAAGGAGGAAGCCTCGTCAAGGTCGCGGGAAACGCAAAGGCGCTTACGGTGCACTTATGGCCAAGCAATGGCAAAGATCATTGATTCCGTCAATTCTGCAGCGCAATATCAGCGCTTCGGATCACCGATCGCAGTCGTCAATGACAACAGGAAGTCCAATGCCGATCTTGAACAGAGCCGCCGAACTGCAGCACGAAGTGACGGAATGGCGGCGTCATATCCATGAAAATCCAGGCCTTCTTTACGATGTCGAGGAAACCGCAGCCTTTGTCGAGGACAAGCTGAAGGCGTTCGGCGTTGACGAAGTCGTGACCGGGCTCGGTCGCACCGGCGTCGTCGGCATCATCCGCGGAAAGGGGCCGAGCGACCGGGTGATCGGCCTGCGCGCCGATATGGACGCGCTGCCGCTCGAAGAAATCACCGGCAAGCCCTGGGCCTCCAAGACACCCGGCAAGATGCATGCCTGCGGCCATGACGGCCACACCGCCATGCTGCTTGGCGCGGCAAAACATCTCGCCGAGACCCGCAATTTCAACGGCGCCGTCGCCGTGATCTTCCAGCCGGCCGAAGAGGGTGGCCGCGGCGCACTGGCCATGGTCGAAGACGGCATGATGGACCGGTTCGGCATTCAGGAAGTCTACGGCATGCACAACATGCCGGGCATGCCGCTTGGCACCTTTGCCATCCGCAAGGGTGGCATCATGGCAGCACCCGACAAGTTCTCGATCAAGATCACCGGCCGTGGCGGCCATGCGGCCGAACCGCACCGCACGGCCGATCCGATCGTCATCGGTTCGCAGATCGTCGGCGGCCTGCAGATGATTGCCGCCCGCAACGCCAATCCGCTGCGTTCGGTCGTCGTCTCGGTGACGCAGTTCCACGCCGGCACGACGCACAACATCATTCCGGAAGAGGCCTTCCTCACCGGCACCGTGCGCAGCCTGGACGAGGCGGTGCGCGACCTTGCCGAAAGCCGCATCCGCCAGATCGCCGAAGGCATTGCCGCCGCCCATGATGCGACGGTGGAGGTGGAATACGAACGTGCCTGCCCGGTGACCGTCAATCATGCCGACGAGACGCTGCACGCCGCCCGCGCCGCGATCGACATCGTTGGCGAAAAGAACGTCAACACCGATGTCGATGCCAGCATGGCGGGCGAGGATTTTGCCTTCATGCTGCAGGCCCGCCCCGGTGCCTACATCATGATCGGCAATGGCGAGACGGCGGCCCTTCACAATCCGGCTTACGATTTCAACGATGAGGCGATCGCCTACGGCATCTCCTACTGGGTCAAGCTGGCCGAACAGCGGCTGACCGATTGATCGGCCGCACCCTCACCGGCAGCCGGCGTGAAAGGCTTGTCCACCGCGCTCGGCTGCGGTATGTAGCGAGGCATCCGCAAGCGGCGATGTCCACGTAGCTCAGCAGGATAGAGCACAGGATTCCTAATCCTGGGGTCGGAGGTTCGAATCCTCTCGTGGACACCATTTTCTCAAAGATATCAGCTTCTTGATGCGGCAGCCGGAGGCTCCGATCCTGCCGGCCATTGTGGGCCGGCGGGCACGCGGGAGGGCGTTATGCCGGTGCCGAACCGGACGACAACCCGAACCAGCCGCTGATCAGCCACCAGCCGCCGAGCAGGATAAAGGCGGTAAAGGCAATGGCGGCGATGCCGAACACAAGGCCGATGCCGATTGCGACGCCATCCCGTTGCGCCAGTCCAAGCGCGATGAAAAACACCGACAGACCGGGAAGCACGTTACCGAACGGGACCGGCAAGGCGATGATGACACCCATCACCACAACAACGAGACCGAGCGGGCGAAGAGCTGCACGGCCGCTCAGCCCCGTCCAGCGCGGCCTCAGCCAAGTTTCGATCCACTGAAGCTTCGGGCCCAGTCGCACGACCATGCCCGAGAGCACGGAGCGGGGCACCTCGATGCGCGCCAGCCGTTTGGGCAACCAGAACCGTCGTGTCCCCACCACAAGCTGGCAGGAAAGAATGACCAGCACCGTGCCGAAAATCATGCCGGCCGGCACGCCGGGTGTCGGGATGATGGCCGGGATCGAGAACACCAGCAGAACCATGGCGGTGGCCTGCTCACCCAGAACGGCAAGCAAACGCCCGAGCGTCACGGGGCGTCTCTCGAAGTATTCCAGCAAACCGCCGAGAACCAGGGAGAGGCTTTTGTCTGTCTGCACCGTCACGAGGCCCTTGTTTCGAGACCAGGCGAAATTGCGCGGTCAGGAGCCCAGATATGGTATGCCGATGAGGGTTTGACCAGCCGACCGCAGCCAGCACGACGGAACGTGCCGTGCCTGCGGTTGCTAGCGCTAGCAAAGCTGCCGGATTACATCCGCTCGCCGGCCCGCAAAGCGTCCATGAACACGACGCTCTGCTGGCTGAGCCGCGCCTCGTCGATAAAGGCGTCGAGGCACTCCAGCAGCCGGCGGCGGCGATTGGCAACCTCGCCGTCCGGCAGTGGCGAGCGGTTGAACACGCCCATGCCGTTCAGAAACGACTGAGTTGCCGCGCTCAGGGAGGGGAGAAGATCGATAAGATACACGCTCGGCTCACGCGGATCCATCACGGATGCAATATAGCCGAAAAGTGCGTTGGGCACATAAGTCGCGGTCTGAGGATCACACGTCGCAACGAGATCTCGAACCAGAATTCCGTCCATGGTTTCCATTGTCATGGTCATTCCTCGCCAGGGATGATGAAATCGAAAGAGAACACAGTCATTGCATTCTTGCTCTTTCGCAAAACAGCCGACCCACGGGACGCCCGAAGGCATCGCGCTGGCCGGTTGAACTCAGCATCTCAACTAATCGTGCATCATGGTAAATTTTCCGTAAAAAATGACTAATCAAGAGAACGAGGTTGTCAACTCTCGAGCAAAAATGTTTTCGTCAGAAGAGAAAAACTTGATCAAAAGAGAGAAAACCTGATTATTTGACAGAAAAAAGGCAGCCATACTTCAGATATTTCGCACATGCTCCATGCGAAAACCAAGGCCCATCAGCCGCCCGGCAAGATGTGCCAGCAGGGGAAAACGGGCAATGCCGCGAATGAAGGCCGGCGGCCCTTTCCGGCGTTCCTCATCACCCTGATCCTTGCGCCGGCTCGAGCGCATCATCAGTTGCAGCTTCTGCGTCGCCTTCGTCGGAAACAGCCGGCGTTTCTCCACCGCCGCCAGATGGGCGTCCGTGAGGCGCCCCTCCTTCAGCGGCCGCGCGAGGAGATTGCCAGCCGCCACCGCATCCTGAATGGCGAGATTGACGCCGACGCCACCGATCGGCGACATGGCGTGCGCCGCATCACCGATGGCCAGCAGGCCGGGCTTCCACCAGCGCTTCAGCCGGTCGATCCGCACCTGCAGGAGGCTGACATCCTCCCAGCCGGCAATCTCATTCATCCGCGACGCCGGCAAAGGCGAAACCGCGCGCACCATGTCACGGAAGGCTTCCAGCTCTCCGGCGCGGATCTCCGCAAAGGTGCCGCGCCGGACGATGTAACCGCACTGCCAGTAATCGCCGCGATCGATCAACACAAAACCCTGGCGCGGCCCCGCATGGCCCATGGTCTCGGCCGGATCGCCCTCCTGCTTCGACAGCTTCATCCAGACCACTTCGCTGGGGCTGCCAAAACTTTCCACCTCCAGCCCCGCCTTTTTGCGCACCACCGAATGGCGGCCATCGGCAGCGACGACGAGCGTCGAGCGCAAATGCACGGGGCCATCGGGCGCTTCCAGCGCAAGACCCGCGATGCAACCGCCCTCCTCCAGCACATCCACCACCTTCGTTGCCATCATCAGCCGGAAGTTGGGGTACTTCCCCGCCTCCTTTGACAGGAAATCGAGAAAATCCCATTGCGGCATGAAGGCGATGAAACGGTTGCGCACCGGAAGCCGGGAAAAATCCGCCATGGTGATGGTGCGTCCGCCCATCTCCGCCGAGAGTTTTGGCGCGCGGGTGTGCGGAAGCTTCAGGAAGGCCTCTTCGAGTCCCAGTTCGTGGATCACTTCGAGGGTCGAGGGGTGAATGGTATCGCCACGGAAATCGCGCAGGAAATCGCCGTGTTTTTCGATGACGGTGACATCGACACCCGCGCGGGCCAGAAGCAGACCGAGCATCAGGCCCGCAGGGCCGCCGCCGGCGATGGCGCATGTCGTCAGAACCGTTTCCGCCATATCACGTCTCCGCCAATCCATCTCATTCCAGTTTAACGCATCTGGCACCGTGGGGAATGAAATTCAATGCGACCGATACGCCCTTGTGAGCTGTCTGCGGCCCCTGTAAACGAGCGGTAACAAACGCGGACCCATGGCATGACAGTGACGAAGCGCAGCATCTCCATTCTCGGCTCGACCGGCTCCATCGGCACGAACACGCTGGATGTGCTGACGCATCTGGAGGATCACGACGCTTTCGAGGTCGTTGCGCTGACTGGTGCAGGCAATATCGAACTGCTGGCCGAGCAGGCGAAGGCACACCGGGCGAAGCTCGCCGTGACCGCCGACGAAAGCCAGTATGTGGCGCTGCGCGATCTTCTCTCCGGCACCGGTATCGAGGTGGCGGCGGGCCAGACGGGGCTGCTGGAAGCCGCCAGCGCAGAAGCCGGCATGGTGATGGCGGCAATCGTCGGCACGGCCGGCCTTGCGCCAACACTTGTCGCGGCACGGCGCGGCGCCGACATTGCGCTTGCCAACAAGGAATGCCTGGTTTCGGCCGGCGACCTGTTCGTCTCGGCGGTGAAACAGGGCGGCGGACGCCTGCTGCCGGTCGACAGCGAACACAATGCGATCTTCCAGGTGCTGGAAGAAAACCAGCGCCACGCCATCGAGCGCGTCATTCTGACCGCCTCCGGCGGACCCTTCCGCACCTTCACCAAGGCGCAGATGGCGGACGTGACGGTGGAGACGGCGCGTGCCCATCCCAACTGGTCGATGGGCCTGAAGATCTCCATCGACAGCGCCTCGATGTTCAACAAGGCGCTGGAGATGATCGAGGCAAAACATCTGTTTGGCCTGTCGCCCGAGCAGGTGGAGGTGATCGTCCATCCGCAATCGATCATCCATTCCATGGTGGGTTACGCCGATGGCTCCGTGCTGGCACAGCTCGGCTGCCCGGACATGCGCCACGCGATCGGTTACGCCCTGCATTATCCCCGCCGGGGAAAACTTCCGGTGGAGCGGCTGGACTTTGCAAAGCTCTCCCGTCTTGACTTCGAGGCACCCGACGAGGAGCGCTTTCCGGCGCTCAGGCTGGCGCGGCTGGCCATGATCCGCGGCGGTGTGCAGGGCGCGGTCCTGAACGCGGCCAAGGAAGTGGCGCTCGACGCCTTCATTGCCGGCGACCTTCCCTTCCTCGCCATGGCGGAGATCACCGAAGCGGTGATGGAAGAGCTGGCGCATCTGCCGCCGGCGGCCACGATGGAGGATGTATTTGCCGCGGACCTCGAAGCCCGGCACCGGGCGAGGGCGAAGTTGCGATAGGGTCAGGCAGCGCGAACTTCGCTCAGCAATTCTGGATGCTGGTCCAGCAGGCGCAGCAGCTTGACGAGGGCCACGGGCGGGCGGCTTTTGCCATTTTCGTAGCGGGAAAAGGCATTGACGCCGCCGCCGAAAATTTCGCCCGCCTGCTTCTGGTCCAGTTTCAGCTTGCGGCGAACGGCTGCGATATAGGCAGGATCAACACGCACGGTATTCACCTGCCGCTGGAATTCGCCGATCAGACGGCTGAACCGGTCACCCTCAACAGCATCGAGGATCACCTCACCGCAGGCAGGACAAAAGTCTCCCGTGACCGCGGGGATCAACGTCTCTTCACCCTTGTAGACATAGGGTACATCGCGCGTGTCTCGCACCAGATCGGCAGCACCACAGCACGGACATTTCATGATCACAGCTCCTTGAACGACACGATCAGCACGTCATCGATGACGGTGAGCTTCAGATAGACAAGATCGCCAAGCTGGGTCCGCGTCCGGTAGACATCCTGCCAGATGGCATGATCGGCATGCGTGGTCATCGCCTTGTAAAAGTCACGCAAAGTGAGCGCCATGACCACCTCGCACATGCCGGCAAGATCAACGATGCCAAGCGCCCGTGCCCCGATGAAGGCCGATCCGGTCGCCCCGACGCGGCCCGCCTGCACCAGCAGTTTCACACGATCCAGAGGGCAATGCGGCTTCCGTTTCTCCATAAATAACCTAGTAGGTTAACCGAGGCAAGCCTTACGCGTTTCGGCGCCGGCCCTCCATGAGGTCCAGAATGGCGCGCGCCGCATCGAGCACATTGGTGCCGGGGCCGAAGACGGCGGCAACGCCGCAATCGAGCAGGAACTGGTAATCCTGCCGAGGGATGACGCCGCCCACCACGACAATCACATCCTCCGCACCCTGTGCCTTCAGCGCCTCGATCAGTTGCGGGGCGAGTGTCTTATGGCCGGCGGCAAGCGAGGACATGCCGACCACCTGCACCTTTTCCGCGACCGCGAGGCTCGCGGCCTCATCCGGCGTCTGGAAGAGTGGCCCCGCCACCACCTGGAAGCCGATATCGCCGAAGGCAGAGGCAATCACCTTGGCGCCGCGGTCGTGCCCATCCTGGCCGAGTTTGGCGACCAGCATTTTCGGCTTGATTCCCGTGGCTTCGGCATAGGTGGCGAGACGGGTCGTGAGCGTCTGGTATTCCGGATCATCCGCATAGGCCGGGCCGTAGATGTCGCTCACCACTTCCGGCACGGCGGAATGATCGCCAAAGACGGAGCGCATGGCATCGGAGATTTCTCCGACGCTGGCGCGAGCCCGCGCAGCCTCCACGGCAGCGGCCAGCAGATTGCCCTCACCGGTCTGAGCCACCCTGGTGAGCGCGGCAAGTGCTTCTTCGACACGCCGCGGGTCGCGCTGGCGGCGGATCTGCTCCAGCCGCTTGATCTGCGAATTGCGCACCGCGGTGTTGTCGATGTCGAGGATATCGATGGGCTCCTCGTTTTCGAGCCGGTATTTGTTGACGCCGACGATGATTTCCTCGCCGCGGTCCACCCGCGCCTGGCGCCGCGTCGCCGCCTCCTCGATCAGCCGCTTCGGCAGGCCATCGGCCACCGCCTTGGTCATGCCGCCCATGGCCTCGACCTCCTCGATCAGCGCCCAGGCCTTGTCCGCGAGCTCCTTGGTGAGGCTTTCGACATAATAGGAACCGGCCAGCGGATCGACCACCTTGGTGACGCCCGTTTCGTGCTGCAGGATCAACTGCGTATTGCGGGCAATGCGGGCGGAAAATTCCGTCGGCAGCGCAATCGCCTCATCCAGCGCATTGGTGTGCAGCGATTGCGTGCCGCCGAGCACGGCCGACAGCGCCTCATAGGCGGTGCGGATGACGTTGTTATAGGGATCCTGTTCCTGCAGCGAGACGCCGGAGGTCTGGCAGTGGGTGCGCAACATCAGCGAGCCCGGTTTCTTCGGCTCGAATTCTTCCATGATCTTCGACCAGAGCAGGCGGGCGGCGCGCAGTTTGGCCGCTTCCATGAAGAAGTTCATGCCGATGGCAAAAAAGAAAGAGAGCCGCCCGGCGAATTCATCGACGTTCAGGCCGCGAGCGAGCGCGGCGCGTACATATTCCCGGCCGTCGGCGAGCGTAAAGGCCAGTTCCTGCACCAAAGTCGCGCCGGCTTCCTGCATGTGATAGCCGGAAATCGAGATGGAGTTGAAGCGCGGCATTTCCTTCGCCGTATAGGCAATGATGTCCGCGATGATCCGCATCGAGGGTTCCGGGGGATAGATATAGGTGTTGCGGACCATGAACTCCTTCAGAATATCGTTCTGAATGGTGCCGGACAGCAGGTCGCGGGACACGCCCTGCTCCTCGCCGGTCACGATGAAATTCGCGAGGATCGGGATCACCGCGCCGTTCATCGTCATGGAGACGGAGATATCCTGCAGCGGAATGCCGTTGAACAGGATCTTCATGTCCTCGACGCTGTCGATCGCCACCCCTGCCTTGCCGACATCGCCGACGACGCGCGGATGATCCGAATCGTAACCGCGATGGGTGGCGAGATCGAAGGCAACGGAGACACCCTGCTGGCCGGCGGCGAGTGCCTTGCGATAAAAGGCATTGCTTTCTTCCGCCGTGGAGAAACCCGCATATTGCCGGATCGTCCAGGGGCGGCCGGCATACATGGTGGCGCGGGGACCACGCACAAACGGCTTGAAGCCGGGCAGGCTGTCGAGATGGTCCATGCCCTGTAGATCATCTGCCGTATAGAGCGGCTTGACCGGGATGCCTTCCGGGGTGTGCCAGACGAGCGTCTCCGGCGACGCCTTCAGCTCCTTCTCGGCCAGAGCCTGCCAGTCCTGCTTAACCGTGCTGCTGATCTTCTCGGACATCTGCTCTCTCCTCGGTTTCACGGTGTCGTTCAAGGTCTGCCTGAAGGGTTGCGATCAGAGCCCGTCCCGCGGCGCGGGCGTCCGCCATGGACTGGCGAAGCGCAGCCAGGCTTTGTCTTCGCTCCCCCGTCGGAGGCGGCAAAGCGGCCGGCTTGCCACCGGACGTGCCGGGCCATACCGGTGCCGGAACCTTCCTTTTCGGTCGCATGCAGAAGTCCTCCTTGGGCAAGGCACAGTTTTCCCTTGGCGATCCGTGAACTGGTCGGTCGGGGCACTGAAAGATGCGCCGAATTGAGTTTTAATGAATGCATCTTTCAGCACCCCGTTCGGCAGTTTATGCCCGCAGCCCGATCACTCCGAGATGGACAACACCAGCTTAACCTGATGTCTCGTCCGTCGCCTTCCACGCGGCTTAGACGTGGTCTGCGACGGGTTTTAAAGGACGGCGGTGTTTCACCCGCCGCCGCGCATCTCGTCGGCCCGAAGCCCGGCCGGCGCAATTTGCACCAGCTGTGACCCTTTCGCGGACCCGGACGATGGGCATTTGCGTCTTCTTCCCACCGCCCGAACCGGCCCCGCATCGCCGGCACGCCTGCCGGTGTATCCGCTGCGGGACGGGATGAGTGTAGGCATGGGAACAGAGGGCGGGGATAAACGGTATGCGATTTTTCACGCATGTCTCTGAAATTGCTCGACCCGACGGGCTGGATCATCCCCAGGATCGGCGCGTGAACGGCGGCTTTGACGCCGGTGCCACTCAGTAGTATTCTTGGAGAAGAACGAGGATGAAACCGCCATGACCGTAAAGACATCCGTCTCGATTTCCGACCAGCAGGACGCCTTTGCCCGTCGACTGGTGGAAGAAGGCCGTTATTCCAGTGTGAGCGCCGTGGTGCAGCAGGGGCTGGAACTGCTGCGCGAGCAGACTGAGAGGAATGAGGCAGAACTGGCAGCGCTACGGGCTTTGATTGAAGAGAGAAGTAAGGGGCCTTTCTTGAGCGCGGAGGAAAGCAGCCGCCGTATTGATGCGTTGATTGCGCGCAAGAAAGCTGAATATGGCCTTTGAGCTGTTCCGGGCCCCTGCAGCGGACCGAGACCTCGACATGATTTTCGAGCATCTTGTCGAGTCCTATCTCTCTCTCGGAGATGACTTGCAGGATGCCGTTACGCGTGCTGCAGCACGTTTGAAAGCTATAGACAGGGATATGCTTGCGCTTGTTCGTGCTCCGCACCAGGGGAGTCTGCGACATCAGATCTCGCCGGGACTGCGTCAAGTGACCAAGAACCGCACGATTTTCTACTTTAAAGTCGATGAAGCAAAGCACGAAGTGAAGGTCTTGGCGGTGTTTTTCCGTGGCCAAGACCACGAAAAGCACATCCTCAAACGGCTCGGCAACCAGCCCGGCGATGCGTGACCATTGATCCAAGCCGTAAGAACCCATCTCACTCGAACTCCATGATCAGTTCGTCCACCGCCAGGCTCTGACCGGCGCTCGCGGCAACACGTTTGACCACCCCCCGGCGTTCCGCCTTCAGCACGTTTTCCATCTTCATGGCTTCGACGGTCGCGAGCGTCTGACCGGCTTCCACCGTCTCGCCCACCGTGACCGCAACGCCGGTAATCACCCCCGGCATGGGGCAGAGCAGCATTTTCGACGTATCCGGCGGCAATTTCACCGGCATCAGTTTGGCCAGTTCCGCCACGCGCGGCGACCGCACCCGCGCCGAGACATCCATGCCATTGCAGCGAAGCCGGATGGCGGAACCGACCAGATTGACCTTCACGCCAAGCTTTTGTCCATTCACCAGGAAATGCGCATGCGTCTGGCCGGGATGCCAGGAACCGGCAATGGTGACTGCCTCGCCACTCTGCGCAAAGGCGACGACCTGCGCATCCGCACCGGGCGTAAGCGTCACCGCATGACGGGTATCTCCCAATTGCACCACCCAATCCTTGCCGACGACGCGGGCATGGTTGCCGATCGTGCCGGAAATCTGCGCCGCCCGACCCTGGATCTGGGCATGGATGACGGCGGCAATGGCGGCAAGCTTCTGCGATGATGCGGCATCCGGCGCGACACCGGAGAAGCCATCGGGAAACTCTTCCGCGATATAAGCGGTGGTCAATTTGCCGGAGCGGAAACGCTCCTGCCCCATGACGGCGGAGAGGAAGGGCAGATTATGGCCGATGCCCTCCACCTCGAAATCATTGAGCGCCGCGGCCATGGCATCGATTGCCATGTCGCGCGTCTGCCCCCAGGTGCAGAGCTTGGCGATCATCGGGTCGTAATACATGGAGATCTCGCCGCCTTCGTAGACGCCGGTATCGTTACGCACCACCGTGCCATCGGCCTGGACGCCTTCGACCGGCGGGCGATAACGCGAGAGCCGGCCGATGGAGGGCAGGAAATTGCGGAACGGATCTTCCGCATAAAGCCGGCTTTCGATGGCCCAGCCGTTGAGCTTGACCTCATCCTGGCTGAGCGCCAGTTTTTCCCCGGAGGCCACGCGGATCATCTGCTCGACGAGATCGATGCCGGTGACGAGTTCGGTGACCGGATGTTCCACCTGCAGGCGGGTGTTCATTTCCAGGAAATAGAATTTGTTGGCCTTGCCATCGACAATGAATTCCACCGTGCCGGCTGAATGGTAACCAACGGCTTTCGCAAGCGCGACGGCCTGCTCGCCCATGGCACGGCGCGTCTCCGGCGTCAGGAAGGGCGACGGCGCCTCCTCGATCACCTTCTGGTTCCGCCGCTGGATGGAGCATTCACGCTCGCCGAGATAAAGGCAGTTACCGTGTTTGTCGCCCAGCACCTGGATTTCGATATGGCGCGGTTCGGTGACGAATTTTTCGATGAAGATGCGGTCATCACCAAACGAGCTTTTCGCCTCGTTTTTCGAGGACTGGAAACCTTCGCGCGCTTCCGCATCGTTCCAGGCAATGCGCATGCCCTTGCCGCCACCGCCGGCGGACGCCTTGATCATCACCGGATACCCGATCGAGGCGGAAATCCTGACCGCTTCATCGGCATCCTCGATCAGGCCCATATGGCCGGGAACGGTGGAAACGCCGGCTTCCGCGGCGATCTTCTTCGAGGTGATCTTGTCGCCCATGGCCTGGATCGCGCCGACCGGCGGGCCAATGAAGGTCACGCCCTCCTTCTCAAGGGCCTCGGCAAACAGCGGGTTCTCCGAGAGAAACCCGTAACCCGGATGCACGGCATCGGCGCCGGTCTTTCGGATGGCGTCGAGAATCTTGTCGATGACGATGTAGGACTGTGACGAGGGCGCCGGCCCGATATGCACCGCCTCGTCGGCTTCGCGCACGTGAGCCGCATTGGCATCCGCATCGGAATAGACGGCGACCGTCTTGATGCCCATTTTCTTTGCCGTGCGGATGACCCGGCAGGCGATTTCGCCGCGATTGGCGATCAGGATTTTGGTGATCATGGTGTCAGGTCTCATTCAGCGGCTTGAGCGGGAGGAACGGCGCCCGGCGCGGCACCGCCAATGATGAGCGCCTTGGCGCTGATATATTCGTCAATCTCTTCCCAGCCCACCGCATCGCCGAAAGGCAGAGTACTCCAGGCGGCCCGCTGGTGCGGTGAAGCGGCCTGAAGGCGCGGATACCACCACAAGGGTGCTTCGATGCGGCGACCGTCTGCCATGCCGAAAATGAGGCTCTCCGCCGTCACTTCGACATTTGCGACCTGTAACTGCCCCTCATCAATCTCCAAAATAGTCATCCCACGCCTCCTCGAACTGCTGCCGGTGTTGCGCGATGATCTTGAGGATAACATTACCTCATGATCCGCGAAGCCGGCGTTGCGGGCCACACCGAGATCCCGCAGCCAGACTTTCAACTGCTTTGCATCCTTCAGCACATGCACATGCGGCGGCTCTCCGATCTCCTTGGAGTAGAAGAAAAAACGATGCCCTTTCCAAAACAGCAGTGTGGGCACCGGCCTTCCTCCGCAGGTCACACCTCGAACACGTCCTCAAAACTCTCCGGAAAATTCTGCCGCGCCAGGCGCTCGTTGATCTGCAGCAGGGCTTCGTAGGACATCGGATCGAAATCCTTTTCCACCGCCACCACTTCGCGGCCGAAGAGCAGGCTGAGGCGCGCGGCATCCAGATTGCCGCGCTCGAAGGGTTCAGAGCCGAAATGGTGCCAGAGCGCATGCAGGAAGGCGGCATCGATGCGATGTTCCTTGGTGCCGGGACGGGCCTTGCGCGGAATGGCTTTCAGCGGGGTGACGCCCCTTGGATTGGCGCGCCGGATGGTGAACTGGACACCCGTGCCCGGCATGCCGCCGGGAAAACCGCGATGTTTCGTCATGTCGGGCAGGTTGGCCATAATCGTCTACTCTCTCGTCAGGCTGTCGCGATCTTGTCTTGCGTCTTCAATTCGAAGTCGGACGCATCGTGACGCTCGCGCAATTGGGTGGAAGGATCGCCGAAGGTGCGGTTCACCATGGCGCCGCGCTGAACACCGCGGCGTTCACCGATCTGTTTCGTCCAGCGCTGGACATGTTCATACTGATCGACGGAGAGAAAGTCGCCTGCGTCGTCATAGGCATCCTTCAGCGCCAGCCGGCCATACCAGGGCCAGATCGCCATATCGGCGATCGTATAGTCGCTGCCGGCCATGAATTCATGGTCGGCCAGATGGCGGTTCAGCACGTCCATCTGGCGCTTCACCTCCATGGCATAACGATCGATGGCATATTGGATCTTCATCGGCGCATAGGAATAGAAATGGCCGAAACCGCCGCCGAGGAAGGGCGCGGAACCCATCTGCCAGAACAGCCAGTTCATCGCTTCCGTGCGGGCGCGCAGGTCGGTCGGCAGGAAGGCGCCGAATTTTTCCGCGAGATAAACGAGAATGGAGCCGGATTCGAAAAGGCGCAGAGGCTTATCCCCATCCTTCGGCTGATGATCCATCAGTGCCGGGATCTTGGAATTCGGATTGACCTCGACAAAACCGGAACCGAACTGCTCGCCCTTGCCGATATTGATCAGCCAGGCATCGTATTCCGCACCCGCATGACCCGCCGCCAGAAGCTCTTCCAGCATGATCGTGACCTTCACGCCGTTCGGGGTGCCGAGCGAATAAAGCTGCAGCGGATGCTTGCCGACCGGCAGGTCCTTGTCATGCGTCGGGCCGGCAATCGGCCGGTTGATATTGGCAAAGGCGCCGCCATTGCCCGGCTCCCAGGTCCAGACCTTTGGCGGTTCATAGCCGGCGGGAAGGTTGTTTTCCGGCGGAAATTTGGTGTCGGCCATCGAAATCCGTTCCTTCGTTCGTGAGGGGCACAGTGTCTGCGCCTCGGTCATATGGGGAGGCAGATGGGACTGTTCCGCCCTCGCCCGCTATTTTCAACCTCACATCAAAATTATTCAGCAGCCTCGGCGGGCGGTTTGGCCTCCGGGTATCTTCGGCCCTTCAACATGCCTTCGATGCTGAGATCTTCGTCCAGATCACGCCAATGAACGCCCGAGGGCGACAGTTCGATGCGATTTCGCGCTTGCGGCGTGGCCGCCAGCAGCGGCGGATACCACCACAGCGGCGTCGACAACTTCAGTCCATTGGCCAGCACGACAATCAACTCGCTGTCGCTGCACGAAGCCTCGACCGGCTCGAAATCTTCCCAGTTCTCATCCGAAATAACGGTTCCAGGCATCAAGGAACTCCTTCCGATGTTCATTCACGACCGCGACGATGGCGTTCCTCGTGATCCGCGACACGGCGATTATACGCCACGCGTACGGGATCTAGCCACAGTTTCAGTTCCTTCCGATCCTTGCGGACATGGACGTGTGGCGGTTCGCCTCGGTCCAGACTGAAAAACAGAAACGTCCAGCCCTTCCATTCAAAGATCGTCGGCATCTTGGACCCCGCCTCACAACGGGATCGTGTCGTGCTTTTTCCAGTGTGTGGTCACCTGCTTGTTACGCAGGCTCGCGAAGGCCCGCGCAATACGACGGCGCGAGGAATGCGGCATGATCACCTCGTCGATGAAACCGCGTTCGGCTGCCACGAAGGGATTGGCGAAACGTTCCTCATATTCCTTCGTCCGCGCGGCGATCTTGTCCGCATCGCCGAGTTCCGAACGGTAGAGGATTTCGGTCGCGCCCTTGGCGCCCATCACCGCGATTTCCGCCGTCGGCCAGGCATAATTCACGTCGGCGCCGATATGCTTCGAGGCCATCACATCATAGGCGCCGCCATAGGCCTTGCGGGTGATCAGCGTCACCATCGGCACGGTGGCTTCCGAATAGGCGAAGAGGAGTTTGGCACCATGCTTGATGACGCCGCCATATTCCTGCGCGACGCCCGGCAGGAAACCCGGCACGTCCACCAGCGTCAGGATCGGGATCGAAAAGGCATCACAGAAGCGCACGAAACGGGCGGCCTTGCGCGAGGCATCGATATCGAGGCAGCCGGCCAGCACCATGGGCTGGTTGGCGACGACGCCGACCGTCTGCCCCTCCAGCCGGAAAAAGCCGGTAACGATATTCTTGGCAAAGGCTTCCTGGATCTCGAAGAAATCCCCCTCATCGGCAATCGCGTAGATGAGTTCCTTCATGTCGTAGGGTTTCGTGGCCGAATCCGGGATCAGGCTGTCGAGCCGCATTTCCACACGCGCCGGATCGTCGAAGAAGGGGCGCACCGGCGGCTTCTCACGATTGTTGAGCGGCAGGAAATCGAAAAGCTGGCGCACGGCCTCCAGGGTCTCGATGTCATTTTCATAGGCCGCATCGGCAACGGAAGACTTCTTTGTGTGGGTGGAGGCGCCGCCCAGTTCTTCCGCCGTGACGATCTCGTTCGTCACCGTCTTCACCACATCCGGGCCGGTGACGAACATGTAGGAACTATCGCGCACCATGAAGATGAAATCGGTCATCGCCGGCGAATAGACGGCACCACCGGCACAGGGGCCCATGATCACCGAGATCTGCGGGATGACGCCGGAGGCCTCCGCATTGCGACGGAAGACCTCCGCATAACCGGCCAGCGAGGCGACCCCTTCCTGGATACGCGCGCCGCCCGAATCGTTCAGGCCGATGACGGGCGCGCCGACGCGCACGGCCATGTCCATGATCTTGCAGATCTTTTGCGCATGGGTTTCGGAGAGCGAACCGCCCAAAACCGTGAAATCCTGGGAGAAGACATAGACCTGCCGGCCGTTGATCGTGCCCCAGCCGGTGATGACGCCATCACCCGGCACCTTCTGCTCGGCCATGCCGAAATCGACGCAGCGATGCGTGACATACATGTCGTATTCTTCAAACGAGCCTTCATCGAGCAGGACCTCGATGCGCTCGCGGGCGGTGAGTTTGCCCTTGGCATGCTGCGCGTCGATACGCTTTTGCCCGCCGCCGAGACGCGCTTCCGCCCGCCGTGCTTCCACTTCGCTCAAGACTGCGCGCATGCTGCCTCCCCAAATGCCGTTCCCGCTGTTTTATCGCGTTGAACGCGCACACGAAACATGGATTTTCGTTGAACGGGTGGCAATGTGTATTCTATGAATATGCAAACAGTAACTTGCAAAGTTGCAAACCCATGGCCATCGGCAAGCTCTATATCGGTCGTAAGGTCCGCGAGGTGCGCGAAGGCGCCCGTGCCACCCAATCTCAGTTCGCCGAGCGGCTCGGCATTTCCACCAGTTATCTCAACCAGATCGAGAACAACCAGCGGCCGGTTTCCGCCGCCGTTCTGCTGGCGCTGGCGGAAAAATTCGGCGTCAGCATTGCCGACCTCTCCTCCGGCGAGGGCGACCGCCTGCTCTCGGCGCTCTCGGAAGCGCTGTCCGATCCGCTGTTTAATGGCTGCACGGCCAATCTGCAGGAGTTGAAACTGGTGACGCAAAATGCGCCGGCACTGGCGCATGCCCTGATTGCCGCGCACCAGGCCTATCGCCGCTCCAGTGAACAACTGGCCAGCATGGACGACCGGCTGGACCGGGCAGCCCTGACGGAGGCCACGCCCTATGACGAGGTGCGCGACTATTTCCACTTCGTCGACAACTACATCCACGATCTGGACGTGATGGCGGAGAAGCTCGCGGCAGAGTTGTCGCTCGGCAGCGGCGACAACTCTGCCGCCCTCCAGCATTTCCTGCTGGAACGTTACGCAGTGCGCGTGGAGCGCACGGCCCTGAAGGACGAACTGATTCGCAGTTTCGACCCGGCCGGCCGCAGGCTTGCGCTGAACGCCTATGCGACGCCGGCGACGCGCGATTTCCAGATGGCGCTGCAGATTGCCCAGCTTCATGCGGCAGACGTGATCGACCGGATTGCCCGCGAGGCCGGGTTTCGGGCACCGGAAGCGGTGGAGATCTGTCGTATCGGCCTGCAGAACTATTTTGCCGGCACGCTGCTGCTGCCTTACGAGAATTTTCTGAAACGCGCCCGCGATCTGCGCCACGATCTCGACCTGCTGGCCGCCCATTTCGGCGCAAGCCTGGAGCAGATCTGTCATCGCCTCAGCACGCTGCAGCGGCCGGGCCAGAAGGGCGTGCCGATCTTTTTCGCCCGTGTCGACCGGGCCGGCAACATCACCAAACGGCACAGCGCCGCCAAACTGCAGTTTGCCCGTTTCGGCGCTGCCTGCCCTTTGTGGAACGTGCACCAGGCCTTCGAAATGCCGGGCCGCATCATCCGCCAGCTGGCGGAAACACCGGATGGCGTGCGTTATCTCTGTCTTGCCACCCAGATCACCAAGGGCAGTGGCGGCTTTCGCGCGGTGCAGCCGCGTTACGCGCTGGCGCTCGGCTGCGAGATTTCCTACGCCGACAGTTTTGTTTATGCCGATGACCTGGACCTCGCCAACCGCGCCGCCTTCGAGCCGATCGGCATTTCCTGCCGCATCTGCGAGCGCCACACCTGCCCGCAACGCGCCATGCCGCCGTTAAAAAGCCGGCTGACCGTCGACCACGACAACCGCTCGATCATTCCCTACCGGATCGTGTGAGGCACAAAAACACAAAGCCCCGCGCGGGCGGGGCTCTGATCTAAGGTCGTCACTGACTTGTTATCATCATCGTAACGACCTGCCACAGTCGCCTGTGGTCTTCCAATCCGCCTGAGCGGTAACACCAACAAAATAAGCCTTCACCAATGCTGCGTCAAGGATTGCATGCCGGTGGAGTGCAGGATGCATCGTCTCACCTCCTTGAGGACATCCGGCGGAACCTGCGGACTGACATACTGCCGTGGCCCAATCTTTATGCGATCGAGCCGCTCACAACTGACAGCCGCGACCGTATCACCCTTCACCCACGCCTCTTCGTATTTCAAACCAGGCAACAAGCCGTTTGGGAGCTTGTAGTGGTGATAAAGAGGCGGATTCGGAGGGCGACTGCTGATTGGAACGACGATACAAAGCCTGGTCCAGAGACGACTTTTCGGAGAAATCACAATAACCGGTCGAGTTTTGATCATCTCAGGCGGGCGAAATCCCAGGCCGAAATGACAGATGAGGATCTGTCCGGGGTGTGGTTGCCAAGTGATCCCCTGAACACGCTGCTCTGCCTCAAGCCCATGGGCGAAATCGCGCAATTGTCTAGCGAAGGCATCATTGGCTTTCAGACAGTCGGCCAACTTTTTGAGAACCTCACCGTCGGCCTCTTCATGGACGCTCAGCAGGATGTCTTTGGTCATGGCTGTCACCATCGAACGGCAAACAACCACAACTTTAACAAGAATTCCAACCGGGTCTATCCGGAAATGCAGAAGCCAGTCCGACACAATTCCGCTGCCTCCGGGGAAAAGGCACTGGATTAGAGGCTTGCGCAGACGGCCGCGCGCAGTTCCTCCGGATAGGCGCCGTTGCAGCCTTCCAGGGCATTGTTGGAGAGGCTGACCACCGTGACATTCTGTTCCGGCAGGATGAACCAGGTATTGCCATAGACGCCGCCCCACTGGATGGCGCCGGCGGGCAGCGCGGTTCCGGCCGCCGCCGGATCGGTGATGATGGCGCCGAAATAACCGAAACGCTGGCCGGGATTGCCGGGGACGTCGCCGATCCGGTTGGAGAGACCCGCCTTCGCCAGGTCTCGCGAAAAGAGCGGATCGCCGCCGGTGCGGATCGTTTCCAGAAGCCGCATCACATCACGCGCCGTTCCGGCCATTCCGGCACCGCCCGACTGGAAGGCCTGGGCGTTAAAGATGCGCGAGGGAGAAAAATAGCCCTCGAAGCGGCCTTCGACCTGCGCATGCCAGGGATCCGGCATGCGCACCGGGCCATCGGGCGAATCCGCATAGGCGACCGCCAGCCGCGAGAAATCCGTGACGCGGAAACGGGCGTCGCGCATCTGCAAAGGCTCCGCCACATAACGAACGACGGCATCTTCGAGCGTGGCGCCATGCACCTGCTCCAGGACGCCCCCCAACACGTCGATGGCCGTGGAATAGGCCCATTGCTCGCCCGGGCGGAAGGCGAGTTTTGTGCCGCTCAGCCGCGAGAAATTTTCCTCCAGCGAAAGCCGGGTATCGCTGAGGCCCTGGTTGACGGCGCGATCGGGGGTAAGCCGTTCGAGGCTTGCGTCATAAGAGAGACCCGCGGTGTGGGTGATGAGGTGGCGCACCCGGATGTCCGCCAGCGACCCATCCGGATCAAGCGGCCGGAACCAGGGCAGATGGTCGGCCACGGCATCGTCGAGCGTCAACAGGCCACGTTCGACCATGGCGAGCGTGGTGGCGGCAACGATCGGTTTGGTGACAGAGGCATAACGAAAGATGGTGTCGAGGCTGACCGGGACGCCCCCTTCGCGATCCTGATAACCGACGGCGCGCTCCAGAACGGGTTCGCCATCGCGGTAGATCAGCACCACCGCACCGGTGATGCGGCCGCTGGCCGTTACCTGGTCGAGAAGAACATTCACACGATCCATGGCCACGGCTGACACTCCCGGAAAAACAAAGGACGGATCATGTGTCCATGATCCGTCCCCCAAATTCAAGCCGCGAATTCATGCAAAGAATTCAGCCGGGAAGGTAAGCCGCGACTACAAGCCTCAAGCAACCGCACGCGCGAGCGCGCAACGCGACCAGAGCTGATGCAGGGCGCCGACCAGATGCTCGATATCGGCATCCGAATGGAGCGGCGTCGGCGTGATGCGCAGGCGCTCGGTCTTGCGCGGCACCGTCGGATAGTTGATCGGCTGGACATAGATGTCCGAATGGTCGAGCAGAAGGTCCGAGATCCATTTGCACTTGGCCGCATCGCCAACCATCACCGGCACGATGTGGCTGGGGTTCGGCATGTGCGGAATACCGCGGGCATCGAGCGAAGCGCGCAGCTTGCGCACGCGATCCTGATGACGGGCGCGCTCGAACGGGCTCGCCTTCAGATGACGGATCGAGGCGACCGCACCGGCGGCGAGCGCCGGCGGCAGAGCCGTCGTGAAGATGAAACCGGAGGCAAAGGAACGGATGAAATCGCAGACCGCATGCGAGCCGGTGATGTAACCGCCCATCACGCCAAAGGCCTTGCCGAGCGTGCCTTCGATGATGGTGATTCGGTCCATCAGGCCTTCCCGTTCGGCAATGCCGCCGCCGCGCGGACCATACATGCCGACTGCATGCACTTCATCGAGATAGGTCATGGCGCCGAATTCGTCGGCGAGATCACAGATCTCCCGGATCGGCGCGATATCACCATCCATGGAATAGACGCTTTCGAAGGCAATCAGCTTCGGCGCCTTCGGATCGGCAGCCTGAAGCTTGGCGCGCAGATCATCAAGGTCATTGTGCTTCCAGATCACGCGCTCGCACTTGCCGTGGCGGATGCCTTCGATCATCGACGCGTGGTTCAGCGCGTCGGAGAAGATGATGAGGCCGGGGATCTTCTGGCCAAGCGTGCCGAGCGTCGCCCAGTTGGACATGTAGCCGGAATTGAAGATCAGGCCGGCTTCCTTGCCGTGCAGATCGGCCAGCTCCTGCTCCAGAAGAACATGGTAGTGGGTGGTGCCAGAGATATTCCGGGTGCCTCCCGCACCCGCGCCACAGTGATCAATCGCCTCGTGCATGGCGGCGATCACCGCCGGATGCTGGCCCATGCCGAGATAATCATTGGAACACCAGACGGTGACTTCGCGTTTGCCTTCCGGAGTGTGCCGCGTCGCGCGCGGAAAATTGCCACGGTGACGCTCAAGATCGGCGAACACACGATAGCGGCCTTCCTGGTGAAGGCTGTCCAGTTCGCCCTTGAAATATGCCTCGAAATCCATTCTCACACTCCAGAACCTGCCCTTTTTTGGGTCTCCGCGTTAAACGCGTCAACCCCGGCGGGTGCAATTCGCAGTCACCTGCGGCATTTGGCCCATTTTTTTGAACAATTCCAATTTGAATTTATGACACGATCGATAAGAGAAAGTTGATTCACATCAAGCTGAGCGCAAAAAGAGGCGGCCGAAGCCGCCCCTCTTGCCGGTCCGCCGCGTTTCAGGAAGCCTGTACGGCCCGTTTGGCCATGACACGCACCAGATTGGCACGGTATTCGGATGTGGCATGCATGTCCGACATCAGCATGCCCGGATCGACGGACACACCCGCAACCGATTCGGGGGACCAGGACGCCGCAAGCGCGGCCTCCATCTCCGGAACGCGAAAAACGCCATTTGCGCCAGCGCCCGTCACCGCGACGCGGACACCGGAGGTAAACTTCGCGACGAAGACGCCGGTCAGTGCATAACGCGAGGCGGGGTTGGCGAATTTGGCATAGCCCGCCCGTTCCGGCGCCTCGAAGCGGATGGCCGTGATCATCTCCGCCTCTTCCAGTGCCGTTTCGAACATGCCGACGAAGAAGTCGTCGGCTGCGATCTCCCGCCGGTCGGTAATGACAGTGGCGTTGAGCGCGAGCACCGCCGACGGATAATCCGCCGCCGGGTCGTTATTGGCAACCGAACCGCCGATCGTGCCCATGTGGCGCACATGCGGATCGCCGATCATGCCGGCGAGATTGCAGATGGCCGGACAGACGGCACGCAGCGCCGCAGACCCCGCGACATCCGCATGCGGGGTCGCCGCTCCGATCCGCACCGCGCGGCCCTCAACGCTGATGCCCTTCAATTCGCCGATATGGCGCAGGTCGATCAGGTTGGACGGCGCGGCAAGACGCTGTTTCATGGTGGCGATCAGCGTCATGCCGCCGGAGATGTAGCGCCCCTCTTCCTGGGAGGAGCGCAGATTGACGGCCTCGCCGACGGAAGAGGCACGGTGATAGCTGGTGGCATACATGGTTCTCTCCTCTTCCCTTATTCGGCGGCCATGCGCATGGAGGAGCCCTGCAGGGCGCTCCAGACTTTCAGCGGTGTGGCCGGCATGGTGAGATCATTGATGCCGATGGCATCGGTGATCGCATTGATGAGGGCCGGCGGCGAACCGATGGCGCCCGCCTCGCCACAGCCCTTGATGCCGAGTGGATTGCCGGGGCACGGCGTGTTCTGGTGCGACAGCGTGAACGACGGCAGGTCATCGGCGCGCGGCATGGCATAATCCATGTAGCTCGCCGTCAGGATCTGGCCCGTCGCCTCGTCGTAACGCACCTCTTCCAGCAGTGCCTGACCGATGCCCTGCGCAAGCCCGCCATGCACCTGGCCCTCGACGATCAGCGGGTTGATGATATTGCCGAAATCATCGGCCGCGACGAATTGCAGGATCTCGGTCTTGCCGGTTTCCGGATCGACCTCGACTTCTGCGATGTAGCAGCCGGCCGGGAAGGTGAAGTTGGACGGGTCGTAGAAGGCGCCCTCCTTCAGGCCCGGCTCCATGCCGGCCGGCAGGTTGTGCGCGGTATAGGCAGCGAGCGCCACCTGGAACCAGGGCAGGCTCTTGTCGGTGCCGGCCACCTTCAGTTCGCCGTTTTCGATGACGATGTCGCTTTCGTCCGCCTCCATCAGGTGGGCGGCGATCTTCTTCGCCTTCATCTCCACCTTGTCGAGCGCCTTGACGATGGCCGACATACCGACGGCACCGGAGCGGGAACCATAGGTGCCCATGCCCATCTGCACCTTGTCGGTGTCGCCATGCACGATGTTGACGCTGGCGATCGGCACGCCGAGGCGGTCTGCCACCAGCTGGGCAAAGGTGGTTTCATGGCCCTGGCCATGGCTGTGCGAACCGGTGAGCACTTCGATCGTGCCGACCGCATTGACCCGGACTTCTGCCGATTCCCACAGGCCGACGCCGGCGCCGAGCGAACCGACCGCCTGTGACGGGGCAATGCCGCAGGCCTCGATGTAGCAGCTCATGCCGATGCCGCGTTTTTTGCCGCGTGCTTCCGATTGCGCCCGGCGCGCCGGGAAACCGTCCCAATCCGCCGCCTGCATGGCAGCAGACAGCGAGGCTTCGTAGTCGCCGGCGTCATAATTCATGATGACGGGTGTCTGATAGGGGAAGGAGCGGATGAAGTTCTTGCGGCGAAGCTCCGCCGGCGAGATGCCGAGTTCGCGGGCAGCCGTTTCCATCGTCCGTTCCAGGAGATAGGTCGCTTCCGGCCGCCCGGCGCCGCGATAGGCATCGACCGGCACCGTATTGGTGTAGACGGTGCGGACATTGGCGTGGATGGCCGGGATGGCATATTGGCCAGACAGCAGCGTCGCATAGAGATAGGTCGGCACCGCCGACGAGAAGAGCGACATGTAGGCGCCGAGATTGGCGATGGTATCGACCTTCAGGCCGATGATGCGGTGGTCCTTGTCGAAGGCCATCTTCACCTTCGACACATGGTCGCGGCCATGCGCGTCCGTCAGGAAGGCTTCGGTACGGTCCGACGTCCATTTCACCGGCACGCCGGTCTTCTTCGATGCCCAGAGACAGACGATCTCTTCCGGATAGATGTAGATCTTCGACCCGAAACCGCCGCCGACATCCGGCGCGATGACGCGCAGCTTGTTTTCCGGCGCGACATTATAGAAGGCGCTCATCACCAGACGCGCCACATGCGGGTTCTGGCTGGTGGTGTAACAGGTGAAGTGATCCTCGGCGCTGTCATAGATGCCAAGCGTGGCGCGCGGCTCCATCGGGTTCGGCGACAGACGGTTGTTGTGGATCTCGATCTCGGTGACATGCGCCGCCGAGGCGATTGCCGCGTCGGTGGCCGCTCCGTCGCCGATCTGCCAGTCGAAGATCAGATTGCCCGGCGCTTCCGGGTGGATCTGCGGCGCGCCCTCGCCAAGAGCCGCGAGCGATGTGGTGACCGCCGGCAGTTCATCATAATCGACGACGACGGCTTCCGCCGCATCGCGCGCTTCGGCGGCCGTATCCGCCACGACGATTGCCACCGCATCACCGACATACCGTACGGTATCGACGGCGAGCGGACGCCAGGCACCCATCTTCATCGGCGAACCATCCTTGGAATGGATCATCCAGCCGCAGATGAGATTGCCGATGCCGTCGGCCTGCAACTGCTTGCCATCCAGCACGTCGATGACACCCGGCATGGCCTTCGCCGCGGATACATCGATGCCGGTGATCCTGGCATGTGCATGCGGGCTGCGGACAAAATATGCGAATTTCATACCCGGAACGATCATGTCGTCGGTGTAGCGGCCCTTGCCGGTCAGGAAGCGCTTGTCTTCCTTGCGGGCCACGCGTGCACCAATACCTTCCATGCCCATTTTCGTCTCCTCCAGAAACGAGCGAATAGTGAGTAGCGAATAGCGAATAGGGGAGTGAGAACGCGACGGGCCACGCAGCGGCCAACTATTCGCTATTCGCTACATCCTATTCGCTTCTGTCTATTCGGCGGCCTGCCTTGCGGCCCCGTGCATCTCTTCATTGGCCGACAGCACCGCCTTGACGATGTTGTGGTAGCCGGTGCACCGACAGATATTGCCTTCCAGCTCGTGGCGCACCGTCGCCTCGTCGAGCGCGCCGCCGTGGCGGGCGATCATATCGACGGCGGTCATCACCATGCCGGGCGTGCAGAAGCCGCATTGCAGGCCGTGATGCTGGTTGAAGGCCGCCTGCACCGGATGCAGTTCGCCCTGCGCGGCGATGCCCTCGATCGTCGTGACGGTGGAGCCGGAGGCCTGCACCGCCAGGATGGAACAGCTTTTGACAGACCTGCCATCCATGTGCACGACGCAGGCGCCGCACTGGGTGGTATCGCACCCCACATGCGTGCCGGTCAGGCCCAGCTTCTCCCGGATGAAGTGCACGAGCAGCGTGCGATCGTCGCACTCGCCCGACATCGTCCGGCCATTCACCGTCAACGTCACTTTCGCCATATTGTCCTCCCGTTTGCCTTCTCGAAAAAGGCCGTGTCTCCTCAAACACGAGCCGCATCATTTGCCTTTTTTGGCGGGGGATCAACAGATAGTTTTCGGGGAGCGACCAAATGTCAGGCCTGAAGATTTCCACTTTCTGAAGAGAATCAGTCGGTGCTGATATGGACTTCCCGAGGTCGGACCTTATTCTTGCCTGTATGCGGGGAGATGACACCCGGCCGCGTTCCAGCGGCTGAAGAGCGACGACAAGCGCGTGACAAGTGGAGAGAGTGATGAAAAAGGCTTTGGTGCTAGTGGTGGTCGGCCTGACGATGGCAGGTTGCACGCAGACGGAACGTGGCGCAGGCATTGGTGCCGGTACGGGCGCGGTCATTGGCGGTCTCGCAACGGGTAATGTCCGCGGCGCAGCAGTTGGTGCGGCCGTCGGTGGCGTCAGCGGTGCGCTGATCGGTTCCGTCGCCGAACAACCCGGCCAGTGCTATTATCGCGACCGTTACGGTCGCCGCTACATCGACAATTGCTGAGCCGAGGCAAGCGAATAGTCAACGAGAAGGCTCCGGCGATCCCACCGGGGCCTTTTCCTGCATCTGAGGCAGATGTGACACACCCTGCCCGTGCATTTTCGGTTACATTAGGATCAAGTGGAATGGGCATGACGCCCGCAGCGTGGGAACGGCACACTGAGTACGAGCGATGACATGCCCGAGCCGGAACGCGTTTCACCTCTCCGCAGGACCGGCCTTGTGGCAGCACTGGCCGCAAGCCTGCTGGCGCTGCCGCCGCTTGCCACCGAGGCACAGGCGCTGAAGCTCTTCGGGCTGACCCTGTTCGGCAGTGACGAAGAGGACGAAGCCGCCGACGTGATCGATCCCGTCCGCTATGAAGCCACCCTGAATACGCAGGGCGCCGAGGGCGAACTGCAGGAACGCCTGGAGACCGCGACCTCGCTCGTCAACGACGAGGAATTGCCGGTGTCGGGTGATCTCGGCCTCGTCGTCAAGGCGCGGGAGGACCGGGAGCGGCTGGTCGCCGTGCTTTACGAGGAAGCTCGTTACGGCGGCGTGGTGCGGATCAGCATTGCCGGCACCGATCTCGACCGCCTGCCGCCGAACCCGGTTTTCGATCATAACCAGCCCGTTCCCGTGACGGTCACCGTAGAGCCAGGCCCCGTCTTCACGCTTGGCCGTATCACGCTGGCCGGCGATGCCGCGCGGCTGGACGCTGCCACCTATGACCTCGAACCCGGCGGTTCCGCGGGATCGGTGAAGATCATCCAGGCCGGAGAGCGCATCGTGCGCGACCTCAAGGCCGAAGGACGGCCACTGGCGGAACTGACGGAACGCGCGGTTGTGGCGGACCATGCCAGCCGCACCGTGGACGTGACGATCTCCGCCCAAGCCGGTCCCGTGGCGCCGCTTGGCGAGGTTGCGGTGAAAGGGTCGCGGGCCGTCGATGCCGGTTTCATCCGCCGGTACTCCCGGCTGGACGAGAAGCAGCGTTATTCACCCGACCAGTTGCGCAAAGCCGGCGAAAGGCTTCGCGAACTCGGCGTCTTTTCCAGTGTCAGCATTCGTGAAGCGGGGGCTTTGGCACCGGATGGGACGCTGCCGCTCACCATCGAGGTGTCGGAAGGCAAGTTCCGTTATTTTGGCTTCGGCGCCGAATATTCCTCGATCGACGGGGCCGGCCTCTCCGGTTATTGGGGCCACCGCAACCTGTTCGGAAAGGCCGAGTCTCTCCGCATCGAAGGCAAGGTCTCCGGCATCGGCGCCACCACCGATTACACCACCTTCGATTATTCGGCCGGTATCTTCTTCACCAAACCGGGGATCTTCATGCCCCGCATGACACTGGATGCGAGCCTGGAGGGCGAACGGGAGACACCGGACGCCTATACGGCCAACACCATCAGCGCGAAGGCCCTGCTGTCTTACGAACTGAGCGACCAGGACATCATCAAGGGCGGCGGCGACATCTCCTGGAGCAAGACCGAGGACGCCTTCGGCAAAAACACCTACCTCACCTTTTCCATCCCGCTGTCGTTTGAACGGGATGCGCGCGACAACAAGCTGAACCCGACCGAAGGATACCGTGCAACGCTTGCCGCGCAACCGAGTTATGAGGCCTATGGCGGCTCCGTCTTCTCCTCCTTCGAAGGATCGGTCTCCGGTTATCTGGGTCTCGGCGAAGAGGATCGCCTGGTTCTTGCGGGACGTCTGGCCGCCGGCTCGCTCGTCGGAGCCGACCGCCTGCAGGACATCCCGACGACGAGGCGCTTCTTTGCCGGTGGCGGCGGCTCCGTGCGTGGTTATGCCTATCGGGAAATCTCGCCCTACACGGCAGAGAACGAGGCCACGGGCGGTCGCTCCTACATGACGGCCTCCTTCGAAGCGAGAGTGACCGTGACGGAAAAGGTTGGGATCGTTCCTTTTTTTGACATTGGCAGTGTTTCGGACGAAATCGTGCCCGATTTCTCCGATATCCGCATGGGCGCGGGCCTTGGCCTGCGTTACGCCACCCCGTTTGGTCCGCTGCGGCTCGATGTTGCTCTACCTTTGGATCGTTATAAAGGTGGCAGCGCATACGGCATCTATGCGGGCATCGGGCAGTCATTCTGATGTCGAAATGTAACGAAGATCAGGATAAATACGTCCGGCAGTTAGAAGGTTGAACCCGCGTTCATGTCATCATCCTCCCGCCCGAAGTCAGGGGTCGTCCGCATTGCGATAGCCGCGATGGCGCTCCTGCTCGTGGTGGCGCTGGGCTTCATTCTGTTCATCGGCTTTCTGCCGGCAGGCGGCCAACTGGCCGGCAGGCTGATCAGTTCGCTCGCGTCCGGCCCCGACAGAGGCGTGACGATCACGGCACCACGCGGTCTTTTGACCGGCAATCTGCAGGTGGAAAGCGTGGCCTTGTCCGACAGCCAGGGCGTCTATGCCCGGGCAGACGACATCACGGTCGACTGGTCGCCGCTGTCGCTTCTGCGCGGCACATTCCATGCTGACAGCATCCGGGTCGGAAACCTGACGGTCAACCGGGCTCCAGCCGCCGTCGACCAGCCACAGACGCAGGACCAGACCGCCTCCGGCAGCGGCTTTTCGCTTCCCGTGGCCGTCAAGGTCGAGAGGATCGACCTGCCGAACATCGACCTCCAGCGCGAACTGGCTGGACGCCCCTTCCAGCTGGCGGCGGAGGGAGCCGCCGATGCAACCGACGAGCGCGTGGCACTGCAGCTTTCGGCCAAACGCAAGGATGCGCCGAACGCGCTTGCCAAGACGGACCTCGTTTTCGCGCCCGCCCAGAACGAGCTGAAGCTGCAGGCGCTGATCTCCGAACCGCAGGGCGGCCTTCTGGCCCGTCTTCTGCACCTTCCGGGCGCGCCCTCGCTGGCGCTGGCGCTCGATGGCCGGGGTCCGCTGTCCAACTGGACGGGAGAACTGCGCGGTACGGTGGACGGCAAACCCGTCATCAGCATCGACGGCAAGCACGTCATCACGCCGCAGGCCGCCCACAGCATTCACATCGAAGGCGGCGGCCAGCTTGCCGAACTTCTGCCGCCGACGATCCGCCCGCTGTTCATCGGCCGCACCGATGTGATCGTGACGGCCAATATCGGCACGAACGGCCGGATCGAGATCAAGAACGGAACGCTGACCAACGGGGCGATGAAGCTTTCTGCGTCCGGTGCACTCGACCCCTCGGGCGACAACAGCCTGACCGGCAGCCTTGCCGCCGCCAATGGGCCGGTGCAGATCGAATGGCCGCTCAACGGACAGCCTGCGCGTTTTGCGCTCGACAACCTGAACTTCACCCTGACGGGGCCGGCCGAATCCTCCCGCTTCAATGCGACGGCGGCCCTTCGCACGGCAACGGTCGGCGGTGCGCGGCTGGGGCAGATCCGCCTTCAGGCGGAAAGCGAGGATCTGAACCTCGTGACCTATGCCGGCAGCGTTCGCACACGTCTGAGCGCAGCCCAGGCCGATTTCGACGAACCGAACCTCGACCGGCTGATCGACGGCCCGATCCGGCTTGACGCGCCGATCCGGCTCGCCATGCCGGCGATCGGCCTCGATGCGGCCACCTTCGAAAGCGCCAACCTTTCCGGCACGATCAGCGGCGCCTACAATCAGTCGAAACAATCGGTGACCGGCAATATCCGCCTGTCGCTCAATCCGGCCGGCCTGCCGGAAGCCGTGGGCCGCAACTTCAGCGAGTCGATCGGTCTCGAAGGTTACATCGACAGCATCATCGGCGGCCGGATGAGCCTCGAAAACATCGTGCTGAAGTCGAACGTGCTGGATGGCCACGGCAGCGTGGTTCTGGAAGGCGGCAAACTCGACGGGCAGCTCGCAGGCCGGATCGCCGATATCGCAAAGCTGCGCAAGGACGCCAAGGGGCCGGTCGGTTACGATCTGCGTGTCTCCGGCCCGCTCGATGCCATCACGCTGAAGGGCGTGCTGAACGCCGCAGAAATGCGCATCAGCGGCCATACGCTGCAGGCGCTGAGCACACAGGTTCAGGCCACCAACACCCCGGATGGGCTGAAGGGCACGGTCGTGGCAAGCGGAACGCTCGACGCCAAACCCATCCGTCTCGAAACCGCGATCAACCGGGTGAACGGCCAGTTGTCCCTTCCGCAGCTCGGTCTGGAGGCGGGACCCAATCGCCTGAGCGGCGCGCTTGATCTGTCGGAGGATTTTCTCCCGGCCGGGCAACTCACCTTCGACTTTCCCGATCTTGGCCTTCTGGCAGGCCTTGCCGGACAAAAGGCCGAGGGGAACCTGAAGGGCACCGTCACGCTGACCAATGCCGGTGACGTTGCGGCCGCCACCATCACGGCGAGCGGCCAGGCATTGACGGCACAGGGGGCCACACTCACCAACCCTGAGATCGATCTTGCCAGCACGGATCTTGCCGCCCTCAGGCTGCAGGGCACGCTTCGCGCCGACCAGCTGTCGGCCGGCGGCCAGACGCTGTCGGGAGTTGCCCTGTCGCTGGCGCAGGAGGGCAACCGGACGACGTTCGATCTCGCTGCTACCTATTCCAACGCACCGCTTGCACTTTCGGGAGCGCTGAACCGGACACCCGAGAGCGGCGATCTGACGCTGCGGCTCGACCGCTTCAGCGCCACACCCGGCGGCGTGGCCGTGCGGCTCTCCGAACCGGCCGACATTCGCCTGCGCGACGGCAACGTGGTTCTGGAGACGATCCGGCTCGCCGCAGGCGGTGGACAGGTCCTCCTGGAGGGCAGCGCCTCCGACCAGCTGAACCTCGCCATGCGCATCAACCGGCTGCCCGCAGCGCTCGCCAACGGTTTCGTGCCCGAACTCGGTGCCGAAGGAGAGATCGGCGGCGTCGTGACGGTGGGCGGACCGTCGACCAAGCCGGTCGTCCGCTACAGCCTCGCCTGGGAGGACGCGAAGGTGGCCCGGGCCGCAGAGATCGGCCCCTTCGGCCTGTCGCTTCGCGGGCGGTTCGAGACAGGTGTCGCGACGATCGACGCAGCGACCCTTGAGGGCGACGACGGCCTCTCCCTCCGTGCCTCCGGCACCGTTGCGACGGCCGATCCCGGTGCTCTTGATCTGACGGTCGATCTTGATGCCGTGCCGGCCGCCTTTGCCAACCGCTTCCGCCCACAATTGCAGGCCGAAGGCACCGTGTCCGGTATTGCCCGCATCGCCGGCAGCTTTGACGCGCCTCAGGTGCGTTTCGATCTTGCGCTGAAGGACGGCTCGACGGCGCAGACACGCAATGCCGGCCTTGCCGGGCTGACGGCAGATGCCATCGGCAGCTTTGAAAACAACACCGTTGCCGTGCAGCAGCTGACCATTGGCGGCGGCGATGGCATCTCCGCCCGCGCCAACGGCTCGCTGAACCTTGCAGGCGAGCGGCAACTCAACCTCAACGTCACCATCGACGCACTTCCGGCGAACCTGATCGACATCGCGCGGCCCGGGCTTGGCGCGGAAGGACGGCTGACCGGCACGGCCTCCGTCGCCGGCACGCTTGCCGCGCCACAGGCGGATTTCAATCTCACCTGGAACGACGGCTCGCTTGCCCAGACACGCAGCGCCGCGCTTGGCCCCCTGTCTCTGACAGCCAGCGGACGGTTTGCCGATCAGGTCCTGACATTAAATGAAGCACGCCTGAGCGGCCAGAACGGGCTTGCCATGACCGCAAACGGCACGGCCGGCCTTGCCGCGGGCGCACCGCTTTCCATCACTGCGACCTTCAATCAGCTGCCGGCATCGCTCGCCAACGTCGCAAGACCAGACCTTGCTGCCTCCGGCCTGCTGAACGGTTCGGTGACCGCAAGCGGCACACTTCAAGCACCGAATGTCGGTTATGACATCAGCCTGGCGGACGGCTCGACAGCGCAGACGCGCCAGGCAGGCGTGAACGCCATCGCTGCCCGTGCGCGCGGAACCTTTGCCCCCGGCCAACTGACGCTCGACGAAACGGTGATGAGCGATCCCTCCGGATTGTCGGTGACCGCAAACGGCCGGGTTCAGCTGGCGGACCAGCAACCGCCGTCCATCGATGTGAACGCCACGATCGCCGCACTTCCGGCAAACCTTGCCAATGCCTTCCTGCCGGATCTCGGCGCTGCCGGCATGATTTCGGGAACGGTGGCCTCGACCGGCGCGCCGGATGCGCCATCGACGCGCTTCGACCTCGCCTGGGCGGATGCCGGACTGAACCTCACCCGCAGCGCCGGCCTTGCCGGGCTTGCCGTGCGCACGCGCGGCTCTCTGGTGAACGGCACGCTGACGCTGGACGAGGCAAGCCTCGATGGCCCATCGGGTCTTTCGGCAACGGCAAGCGGCACCGTGGGGCTGACCGGCGAACGACCGCTCAACCTCACGGCACGGCTGCAGTCGGTCCCCGCCGATCTCGCCAATGCCTTCCTGCCCGGCATCCGCGCCGGCGGCACCATCACCGGCAATGCCGCGGTGACCGGCACGGTCGCGAGCCCCAACGCCACCTATGACCTGCAATGGGCGGACGGCGTCATCCAGCGCCAGGGCGATGCCGGCATCCGCGGCCTGAATCTGCGCAGCGCCGGCAGCTTCGCAGACAATCGGCTCACTCTGAGCGACACACGGCTGACGGGGCCGGAGGGACTGTCGGTGACCGCCAATGGCAGTGTCGCCTTCGGCGAGAACGGCCCGCAACCGAACCTGAACGCCGAGATCAACGCGCTACCGGCCCGCCTTGCCAACGCCGTTCAGCCCGGGCTCGATGCGGCGGGAACGATTTCCGGACGCGTCTCCGCGCTGCCGGCGAATGGCGCGGGTGGTGGGCGTTTCGACCTGCGATGGAACGGCGCCTCGCTTGCCCAGACGCGAAGCGCGGGCCTTGCACCCTTCGATATCACCGCCTCCGGCACGCTCGGCGGAGAACGTCTCGAGTTCGACACACGGCTTTCGGGCGCGAGCGGGCTGAACGTCACGGGGAACGGCCGCGTCGGGCTCTCGGGTGAGCGTCCGCTCGATGTCCGGGTCAACGGCACTCTGCCCTTTGCCCTTGCGGCAGCACAATTGTCCGGCCAGGGACTGGCGCTCGAGGGCAGCGCCACAGTGAACGTCGCGATCGGCGGGACTGCCGCAGCACCCGCGATCACCGGCACGGCCTCGACTTCCGGCGCGCAGCTGATCGATGTTCGGCGCAACCTGGCACTCAACGGCATCAGTGCCAATGTCACCTTCAACCGGGATTCGGCGACGATCTCCAATCTGACGGCCAATGTTTCCACCGGCGGCACCGTCTCGGTGCAGGGTTCGATCGGGCTGCGTGACGGTTACGCCGCCGATCTTCGCATCCTGCTCGACAATGCCACCTATGTGGACGGCAATCTGGTGACGGCCACCGTGAACGGAACGCTGAACCTCAACGGTCCGCTGATCCAGACGCCGACGCTTTCGGGCGAGATCGCCCTGGTACGCGCCAACATCACCGTGCCCGCCTCCCTGCCGGCATCCCTGGCGCAGATCGACGTGAAGCATGTCAATGCGCCGCCGGATGTGCGGGCGCTGCTCGCAAGCCTTGCACCGAAGGGCGGCAGCGGGACGAGCGCCGGCACCAATCTGGACCTGACGCTTCGGGCACCGAACGGGATCTTCGTGCGTGGCCGCGGCATCGACGCGGAGCTGGGCGGATCACTGACCATCCGCGGCACGACGGCAGCCCCCAATGTGGCGGGCGCCTTCGAGATGCGCCGGGGCCGTATCGTGATCCTGACCAAACGGCTGGACTTCACCACCGGCCGTATCACTTTCGGCGGCAGCCTGATCCCCGTTCTGGATCTTGCCGCCACCACGAGCTCCGGTCAGACAACGATCACCATCACGGTGACGGGTCAGGCCAACGATCCGGACATCGGCTTCAGCTCGTCACCCTCGCTGCCGCAGGACGAGATCCTGGCGCAGCTGATCTTCGGGCAGTCGCTGTCGCGGCTCTCTGCCCTGCAGATCGCCCAGTTGGCCGATGCGGTGGCACAACTGGCAGGTGGCGGCGACAATTCCCTGCTGCAGTCGCTGCGTTCCAGTCTGGGGGTGGACGATCTCGACATCAAGACCGACGAAGCGGGGCAGACGAGCGTCTCCATCGGGCGCCGGCTGAACAACCGCACCTATCTGCAGCTGGAACAGGGCGGCAGCGGCGGCGGCGCGCGGGCGACCATCAACCTCGACATCGGTCGGGGTGTAAAGCTCAAGGGATCCGCCGGCAGCGATGGCGGTTCGGGCGGAATATTCTACGAAAAAGAGTATTAGAGCGGACAGATACAGTCGCTCATCAACGAAATATTTGACAAACGACAAGATTGGGCAGGGTCAGGCCGGAAAGCCAGCCCGGACCAGATCACATCCATTGCGTGATTATGGACTTACACTGAACACTTCAGCGTGAGAATGTGTCTTGCTTTGATACAAAGCCGGAAAAGATCACCTTACTTGAACTCATTGCAGTTCGTTTTGACTTAAATTTAACGAGTTAGTCCTACTTTAGTGACCACTTGATAAGTTGACGCTGCGAACGCTGGGCGCCGCGGCTGGACGTTTTACAATGGAGAGGATGGATCCGTGAAATTCGCATTGAGCGGTATCAATGACGCCAAGAGCATGCTGGCCGCCATCGGGCGTTCTCAAGCCATCATCGAATTCAGCCCGACAGGGCAGATCATCACGGCCAACGAGAATTTCTGCAAGGCGCTTGGATATGATCTCGCCGAGATCAAGGGAAAAAGCCACAGCATGTTCTGTGAGCCCTCCTACGTCTCTTCCGAGGCCTACAGGGCCTTCTGGGCAAGGCTGGCACGCGGAGAATTCGATGCTGCGGAATATAAGCGCATCGGCAAGAATGGCAGGGAAATCTGGATCCAGGCCTCCTACAACCCGGTGATGTCCGGCGGCAGAGTGGTCAAGGTCGTCAAGATTGCAACCGACATCACCGCGGCCAAGCTGAAGGCTGCCGAAGACGCAGGCAAGCTGAATGCGATTTCGAGAACGCAGGCCATCATCGAATTCACGCCGAGCGGCGAGATCCTGACCGCCAACGAGAATTTCCTCTCCTGTCTCGGCTACAGCCTCTCGGAGATCCAGGGCAAACATCACAGCATGTTCTGCGATCCGAGCTTTACCGCAAGTGCAGAATACCGCACCTTCTGGAGCAGGCTCGCCGGCGGCGAACCCATTGCCGCCGAGTTCAAGCGCATCGGCAAGGGCGGCAAGGTGGCCTGGATCCAGGCCTCCTACAATCCGATCTTCAACGCGGACGGACGCGTCTTCAAGGTGGTGAAATTCGCCACCGACATCACCGAACGTGTGCGCGCCGTGGACGACATCGGCGAGGGTCTGGGCGCGCTTTCCGACGGTGATCTGACATACCGCATCGAGCGGCCCTTCATTCCTTCGCTGGAAAAGATCCGGACGGATTTCAACACGGCGCTCGAGAAGCTGCGCCAGGCCATGGAAAGCGTAGGACATAATTCGGAGGCCATCGCATCCGGATCCCAGCAGATCCGCGAGGCATCCGACAGCCTGTCGAAGCGCACCGAGCAACAGGCGGCCGCGGTGGAAGAAACCGCAGCAGCGCTCGACGAGATCACCCAGACCGTAGCCACCAGCGCGAAGCGCGCGGAAGAGGCGGGAGAGCTCGTCGCCCGGACCACAACCGGCGCCACACGTTCGGGCGAGGTTGTGTCCAATGCCATTTCCGCCATGGGCGAAATCGAACGCTCCGCCGGCGAGATCTCCAACATCATCTCGGTGATCGACGAGATTGCTTTCCAGACAAACCTTCTGGCGCTGAATGCGGGCGTTGAGGCAGCCCGCGCAGGTGAAGCCGGCAAGGGTTTTGCCGTCGTCGCCCAGGAAGTGCGTGAACTCGCCCAGCGGTCTGCCAAGGCGGCGAAGGAGATCAAGGCGCTGATCAACACCTCCGGCGAGCAGGTGAAGAAGGGCGTGGCGCTCGTTGACGAAACGGGCCGGGCACTGCAGGCGATCATCACCGAAGTGGGCGAGATCAACACCAATGTTCAGGCAATCGTGGAAGCCAGCCGCGAACAGTCCATCGGGCTGAAAGAGATCAACAATGCCATCAACCTGATGGACCAGAACACCCAGCAGAATGCGGCCATGGTGGAGGAAACCAACGCTGCAAGCCACGGACTTGCCAAGGAAGCGGGCGCACTGCGTGATCTCATCAGCCGATTCAGCTTTGGGAAACAATCTTCGTCTACTCTCCGAATCGCGCGACCCGATGCACGCCCCGTCGCATCCCCGGCTCGCTCACTCATGGCTAAGGTCGCACGCGCCAGCACCGGTGCAGCCGCCGCGGTCCAGGCATCGGAGAATTGGGAAGAATTTTGATGGCGACCACGATCAACACCACAAGCTTCAGCGGCGAAACGCTCGAGATCATTGCCTTTCGCCTTCACGATCAGGAATTCTGCGTGAAGACGACCACGATCCGTGAAATCCGCGGCTGGGCGCCGTCGACACCGATCCCGCATGCCCCGGCGGATGTGATTGGCGTGATGAACCTGCGCGGATCGGTCATCCCGATCATTGACCTCGCCTACAAGCTCGGCATGCGAAGCACGGTCGCCAATGAACGCTCCGCCATCGTTGTGGCGGAAGTCCACAACATGGTGATCGGCATGCTGGTGGACCGGGTCTCCGACATCCTGACGATCTCCTCCTCGCAGGTACAGCCGGTTCCGGAAGTCTCCGCCTCGTTCGACAAGTCCTTTTCGGAAGGCATCATCGCCACGGAAAATGGCATGATCTGCTTCCTGAACCTCTCCAAGATGTTCAAGGGCAGCGACCTGGAAGACCTGGCGGCCTGATCCGCCTGACGACGAGACAAACGCCATCGAGACCAAGGGCAGCCTGACCGCTGCCCTTTTGGCGTTTGAGCCTCCTGTTGATCTGCTGACAGGCTTCCAATAGGAAGCGGGCAGTTTCATCGAGGGAGAGACCATGCGCCTGCTTCTCATTCACACCGGCGGCACGATCGGCATGGCGGAAGGCACAAACGGGCTCGCACCGGTCGAGGGACTGGTGGAAGAGGCCGTCAAGACACGATTGCCGGACGGCCTCGCACTGGACATCCATGTCTTTTCACCGCTGCTCGACAGTGCCGATATCGGTCCCCGCCACTGGAACGAGATGCTGTCGGTCATCCGCGCCCATCCGGACCGGCCGGTGATCGTGACACACGGCACCGATACCATGGCCTATACCGGGGCGGCCCTCTCGCAGGCGCTGGCTGGCGAAGGCAGACGGGTTGTCTTGTGCGGCTCCATGCTGCCGCTTGGCCAGAACGGTGATGCCGAGGGCAATCTGTCGCTTGCCCTTCAGGCAGCGCTTCAACCTGGTGGGGGCGTGCACCTGGCCTTTGCCGGCAAGCTTTTGCCAGCCGCAGGCCTTGTCAAACATGACAGCCATGCCGCCGACAGTTTTCGCGCACAGCCGCAGGCAGAGCCCGTTTCGCCCAAAAGCGCGGAATTCGCGGAGGATCGCCGGCTTGCCATCCTGACGCTCTCGCCCGGCGTTCCGGCAAAGGCCTTGGAGGCGATGCTGGACCAGCTCGATGGCGCGGTGCTGCGGGTCTTCGGATCGGGAACCGCGATGTCGGATGCGGCAGTGCTTGCCGTGCTCCAGAATGCCGTCAGCAGCGGCAAGCGCCTGCGCGCCGTCAGCCAATGCGAGGCGGGCGGTCTCTCACCCGGAACCTATGCGGCCGGTGCCGGCCTCTGGAGCACCGGCATCGAAAATGGCGGCACGCAAACACCGGAAGCCGCCCTCATCCATCTCTGGCTGAACTGAAGGCCAGACGCAAAGAGCCGGCACAAAGGCCGGCTCTTGCACCATTCGGATCTCCGGTGATCAGCCGAAAATCGCCAGACTGTTCCTCAGCGTGACCCAGACACCCCACAGAAGCGGAATGCCGACGACCGCCCAGGCGAGTGCCGCCTTGGCATCGAGACCGCCCTTGCCGATGCCGAAGGAGCCGGTCGGGCCGGCATTGGCGGCAGCCGTTTTTGCCTGCAGCGATGCAACCTCTTCATCCGACATGTACCATTTGTCCGGAAGCGGCTTGACGAAGGCATTGGCCACCAGGCCGAGTGCCAGCATGCCGGCGAGGATATACATGGTGCTGGTATAAAGTGCCGGCCCCGGTGCAACGCCTGCCGCAATCTGCGCCTCGCGGATGTAGTTGACGACCACCGGCCCGACAATGCCGGCCGTTGCCCATGCTGTCAGCAGACGACCATGGATCGCCCCGACGAACTGCGTGCCGAAGATATCCGCCAGATAGGCCGGGATCGTTGCAAAGCCGCCGCCATACATCGACAGGATGATACCGAAGGCGAGAACGAAGAAGGCCTTGGAGCCCAGCATGGCCAGCGTGGGGGCCGCGGCATAAAGAAGGATGCCGAGGACAAAGAAGCAGAAATAGGTATTCTTGCGGCCGATCTTGTCGGACATCGAGGCCCAGAAGAAGCGGCCACCGATGTTAAAGAGCGAGAGCAGGCCGGTGAAACCGGCGGCAATCGCCGCGATCTGCGCCTTCTGACCCGCATCGAGCTGCGCGAAGGCGACGCCCGGCAGACCGATCAGAGAACCGGCGAAGATTTCCTGCAGCATGGGCGAAGCCATGCCGATGACGCCGATGCCGGCGGACACGTTGAGGCAGAGCACGGCCCAGATCAGCCAGAACTGCGGTGTCTTGTGGGCGTCACGCAGATGCACATGGCGATGGGTGATCATGGTGCTCTTGGCCGCCGGCGGCGTCCAGCCTTCCGGGCGCCAGCCGGCCGGTGGGATGCGGTAACCAAAGGCGCCGCCCATCATGAAAACGAAGTAGACCAGCGCCATCACCACGAAGGTCTGCCAGACTCCGACGGAGGTGTCCGTCTTGAAGGTGTTCATCAGCAGGTTTGCCAGCGGCGCGCCGATCATCGCACCACCGCCAAAACCCATGATGGCCATGCCGGTTGCCATGCCACGACGGTCCGGGAACCACTTGATGAGGGTCGAGACCGGCGAGATATAACCAAGGCCGAGGCCAACGCCGCCGATGACACCGGCACCCAGCCACATCAGCCAGAGCTGGTGGGACATGACGCCAAGTGCGGCAACCAGAATGCCACCGCACCAGCAGCAGGCGGACACGAAACCGGCCTTGCGCGGCCCCACCCGCTCCAGCCAGCCGCCCCAGATGGCTGCCGAGCAGCCGAGCAGGACGAAGAACAGCGTATAGATCCAGCCGAGATCCGCCACGCGCCAGTTGCAGGCGGTGGTGAACAGCGCGCCGGCCAGCGTCAGGCCGGAGCAGCTCGGATCCGCATTCGGAATGGCGCGGCTCAACGGCAGCCAGAACACGCTGAAGCCATAGGCCATGCCGATACACAAATGAATGGCGAGCGCCGCCGGCGGCACAAGCCAGCGATTGAAACCGGGTCTGGCGATAATTCGCTCTCGATCGAGGATGCCGACGCCTGTCAGATCCCCACCACTTACGCCTGCAACTGCCATTGACAATGCCTCCCTCTTGGAATGTCAGGACAATAAATATCTCTGCCCGTTCCCGTGACGGGAGCGGGATGAAAGGTTTTTTAGTGACCGGCAACTTTTGGTCGTCGGCCTCCGCTTACGCATCGGATTGATCTTTCACCGGTTGCGGTTTCCCGAAATCGGCATCGATCACACTGCACCGGCCGGAACGCTTTGTTCCGACAGGGATTCGCCAGCAGCCGGGCCCTTGCCGCCCGGCGCTCCCCTTGCCGCGTCCGCCCCAAGCCCGACCGCATTGGTGGTTGGGTTGCCCGGACGCTTGATCTTGTTCGAGGCCGCAATCACCAGCGGCAGGAAACCGCCGATACCGGCATCGATCATCTCGAAGAACCGGCGGCGCATCCGTGGTTCCCAGAATTTGTTGATGTGGGTCGCAACACCATCCACCCGCACCGCTTCCGGCTGCGAGGCAAAGAACGTGGCGATCTGGTTTGCCATGCGGACGAGCTTTTCGTCGGTATGATCAAGCGACATGACTGGTCTCTCCCGTCGTCAGACGATCAGGCCTGGTGAACACTTCAAATTCATCCCCGCGGGCAATGCCGATCAGCGTGATGCCGGCCCGTTCCGCCGTTTCGATCGCAAGCGCCGTGGGCGCCGAGATCGCAATCAGATAAGGGCAACCGAGCAGCGTCGTCTTCTGCACCATCTCCACCGACAGCCGGCTGGTGACGACCACCGCCCCCTCGCCTGCCGTGAGCGAGGCGCGGAGCACCGCGCCGACCAGTTTGTCGAGCGCATTGTGGCGGCCGACATCCTCGCGGATTGCAAAAAGACCCTTGCCCGGCCGATAGAAGCCCGCACCATGCACCGCCCGGGTTTCCCGGTTCAGCACCTGGCCATCGGCGAGAAGCCGGGTGGCTTCCGCCACCATGGCCGGTCTCAGCACAAAACGGGCATCCGGCACCTTGGCCACGTCGCGTGCCGCCTGCTCAATCGATTCGATGCCGCAGAGGCCACAACCGACGGGGCCCGCCATACGACGGCGACGCGCGGTGAGCGCATCGGCGGTCGCATCCCTCAGGCTGATCTGCACATCGATACCGGCACCGGCCTCGACCGGTTCAACGTCGAGAATGTCCGCGGCCGAGGTGATGATCTCCTCGGCCAGCGAAAAACCATAGGCGAAATCGATCAAATCGGACGGTGTTGCCATCATAACCGCATGGGTCGAGCCGCCGTAGGAGAGCGCAATCGGCACCTCTTCCGGCACGATGCGATGGCCTTGTGCCATCTGCCCCTGCCGGAAGCGCCATTCCTGAACCGTACGGCTTTGGCTTTCCGTCATCACCTCGTCCTTACTCCGCCGCTTCCAGTTTGCCGACGATACGGCGGGAGCGGCGGCTGAGTTCCTCATAATCCTCCTGCCAGTCCGTCGGGCCGTTGGAGGGCGAAATCTGCACGGCCGTCACCTTGTATTCCGGACAGTTGGTCGCCCAGTCGGAGAAATCCGTGGTGATGACGTTCGCCTGCGTGTTCGGGTGGTGGAAGGTGGTGTAAACCACGCCCGGCGCCACACGATCGGTGATCAGCGCCCGAAGCGTCGTTTCGCCAGCGCGGCTGGCAAGCTTCACCCAGTCACCATCCTTGATGCCACGCTGTTCGGCATCGTGCGGATGGATTTCCAGCCGGTCCTCCTCGTGCCAGACGACATTCTCCGTGCGGCGCGTCTGCGCGCCGACATTGTACTGGCTGAGAATGCGGCCGGTGGTGAGCAGCAGCGGGAAACGCGGGCCGGTGCGTTCGTCGGCCGCCACATATTCCGTGCGGATAAACTTACCCTTGCCACGCACGAAGCCATCGACATGCATGATCGGCGAGCCATTGGGGAATTTTTCGTTGCAGGGCCACTGCACCGAACCCTTTTCCTCCAGATAGGCATAGGACACGCCGGCAAAGCTTGGCGTGGTCGCGGCAATTTCGTCCATGATCTCAGACGGATGCGTGTAAGCCCAGGCAAGGCCCATGGCCTGCGCCAGCTTCTGGGTCACTTCCCAATCCGCATAACCGTTCTTTGGCGTCATGACCTTGCGCACGCGATTGATGCGGCGCTCGGCATTGGTGAAGGTCCCGTCCTTTTCCAGGAAGGTGGAGCCCGGCAGGAAGACATGCGCGTAATTGGCTGTCTCGTTGAGGAAAAGGTCGTGCACGACAACGCATTCCATCGCCGCCAGACCGGCGGAGACATGTTTGGTGTCCGGGTCGGACTGGAGAATGTCTTCGCCCTGGATGTAGATGCCCTTGAACGAACCGTCGACGGCGGCATCCAGCATGTTGGGAATACGAAGCCCCGGTTCGTTGTTGAGCGTCACACCCCAGAGTTTCTCGAAGGTTTCGCGCGTCGCATCATCCGAGATGTGGCGGTAACCCGGCAGTTCGTGCGGGAAGGAACCCATGTCGCAGGAGCCCTGCACATTGTTCTGGCCGCGCAGCGGGTTCACGCCAACGCCCGGCCGGCCGATATTGCCGGTGGCCATGGCAAGGTTGGCAATCGCCATGACCGTGGTCGAGCCCTGGCTGTGTTCGGTGACGCCAAGACCGTAATAGATCGCGCCATTGCCGCCCTTGGCGAACAGACGGGCGGCCCCGCGCAGCTCCTCTGCCGGAACGCCGGTGAATTTTTCCGTCTCTTCCGGCGAATGCTGCGGTTCGGCGACGAAGGCCGCCCAGTCCTCGAATTCCGACCAGTCGCAGCGGGTGCGGATGAAGGCCTCGTCGAAAAGGCCCTCGGTGACGATGACATGCGCGAGGGCCGTCAGCACCGCGACATTGGTGCCGGGCTTCAGCGGCAGATGGAAGGCCGCTTCCACATGCGGGGTGCGGACCAGATCGATGCGGCGCGGATCGATGACGATCAGCTTCGCGCCCTGGCGCAGCCGCTTCTTCAGCCGCGAGCCGAAGACCGGGTGGCCATCGGTCGGATTGGCGCCGATCACCAGCACCACGTCGGAATGTTCGACGCTGTCAAAATTCTGCGTGCCGGCAGAGGTGCCGAAGGCCTGGCCGAGACCGTAGCCGGTCGGCGAATGGCAGACGCGGGCGCAGGTATCGACATTGTTGTTGCCGAAACCGGCGCGGATCAGCTTCTGCACGAGATAGGTTTCTTCATTCGTGCAGCGCGACGAGGTGATGCCGCCGATCGATTCCCGGCCATACTGGTACTGGATCCGGCGGAATTCCGAGGCGACATGCGCAAAGGCCTCTTCCCAGGTGACTTCGCGCCAGGGATCGGAGATCTTCTCGCGGATCATCGGATTGAGGATCCGGTCCTTGTGGCTTGCGTAACCGTAGGCGAACCGACCCTTGACGCAGGAATGGCCGCGATTGGCCTGGCCATCCTTCCACGGCACCATACGCACCAGCTCTTCGCCGCGCATTTCCGCCTTGAAGGAACAGCCGACGCCGCAATAGGCGCAGGTGGTGACGGCCGAATGTTCCGGCTGACCGATCTCGATGACGGACTTTTCCGTCAATGTGGCCGTCGGGCAGGCCTGCACGCAGGCGCCGCAGGAGACACATTCGGATTCCAGAAAGGCCTCGTGCGCGCCGGGCGAGACGCGGCTGTCGAAACCACGGCCCTCGATGGTGAGCGCAAACGTGCCCTGCACCTCTTCGCAGGCCCGCACGCAGCGCGAACAGACGATGCATTTCGACGGATCATAGGTGAAATAAGGATTGCTCTCGTCCTTCGGCATCCACTGCGCATTGATGGTGCCGGTGGCGGAGCGCGCCTTCACATGGTTGTCGCCCTCATAACCATAACGCACATCGCGCAAGCCCACGGCGCCCGCCATGTCCTGCAGCTCGCAATCGCCATTGGCGGCACAGGTCAGGCAGTCGAGCGGATGGTCGGAGATATAAAGCTCCATCACACCCTTGCGGATCTGCTTCAGCCGTTCCGTCTGGGTGTGGACGACGAGGCCGGGGGCAACCGGCGTGGTGCAGGAGGCGGGCGTGCCGTTGCGGCCCTCCACCTCGATGAGACAGAGGCGGCAGGAGCCGAAGGCATCCACCATGTCGGTGGCGCAGAGTTTCGGCACCTGGATGCCGGCCTCCATCGAGGCGCGCATGATCGAGGTGCCGGCCGGTACGGTCACTTCGCGACCATCGATGGTGAGCGTCACGAGTTCGGCGGATTTCGAAGCGGGCGTGCCATAGTCGATTTCAGGAACGAGGGGCATGGAGGGCCTCCTGTTTGAACGATGAATTCGTAAGCGAGGCTGTGTGCCCCTCATCCCCCTGCCGGGACCTTCTCCCCGCAGGCGGGGAGAAGGGGAGCGCCGCGACGTCGCAGCGTCCCTCAACGGCAGAGATACCCGGGCGGGCGGCGGCAATCGCGTCCCCTCTCCCCGCCTGCGGGGAGAGGGTTAGGGTGAGGGGCTTGTGCACGACCTGTTTTGTCATTCCGCAGCCTCCCGAACAGGTGCCGGGGCAAAATCCTCCGGGAAATGCGTCATGGCGCTCATGACCGGATAGGGGGTGAAACCGCCCAGCGCGCAGAGCGAGCCGAACTTCATGGTGTTGCAGAGATCTTCCAGCAGCACCTTGTTCTTCTCCGGCTCGATGCCGCGGGCGATCCTGTCGACCACTTCGATGCCGCGGGTGGAGCCGATGCGGCAGGGCGTGCACTTGCCGCAGCTTTCGACCGTACAGAATTCCATGGCAAACCGCGCCTGGTTCAGCATGTCGACGGTCTCGTCAAACACCACGATGCCCGCATGACCGATGAGACCACCGGCCGCCGTGAAGGATTCGTAATCGAAGATGGTGTCGAACAGCGACGGCGGGAAATAGGCACCAAGCGGCCCACCGACCTGCACCGCCTTGACCGGTCGCCCGGAGATGGTGCCGCCACCGATCTCGTTGATCAACTGGCCGAGCGGCAGGCCGAAGGCCGTCTCATAAAGTCCGCCGTGCTTCAGGTTGCCGGCGAGCTGGATCGGGATCGTGCCATGCGACCGGCCAACGCCGAAATCGCGATAAAATTGGGCGCCGCGGTCCATGATGACGGGGATCGTGGCGAGCGACATGACATTGTTGACGACGGTCGGTTTGCCGAACAGGCCCTGCAGTGCCGGAAGCGGCGGCTTGGCACGCACGATACCGCGCTTGCCTTCCAGGCTGTTCAAAAGCGAGGTTTCCTCGCCGCAGACATAGGCACCGGCGCCCATGCGGACTTCCATGTCAAACGCGTAAGCCGAACCCAACACGGACGGACCGAGGATCCCTTCACGCCGGGCAATTGCGATCGCCTCGTCCATGATGGCGATCGCATGCGGATATTCGGAACGTGTATAGACATAACCCTTCGTGGCGCCAACCGCGATGCCGGCAATCACCATGCCTTCGATCAGCACGAAGGGGTCGCCCTCCATGATCATCCGGTCGGCAAAGGTGCCGCTGTCGCCCTCATCGGCATTGCAGACGATGTATTTCTGGTCGGCCTGTGCATCGGCCACCGTCTTCCACTTGATGCCGGTCGGAAAGCCCGCGCCGCCGCGGCCACGCAGGCCGCTCTCGGTGACCTGCTTCACGATCTCGGCCGGCGCCATGGCAATCGCTGTTTCCAGTCCTTTCAGGCCCTGGTAATGGCGGTAATCCTCGAGCGACAGCGGATCTGTCACGCCACAGCGCGCAAAGGTCAGCCGGGTCTGCCCCTTGAGGAACGGGATTTCTTTGGTCAGGCCATGGCCGAGCGGATGCGCGCCGCCAGTCAGAAAGCCGGCATCAAACAGGGAAGGCACATCTTTCGGCGTCACCGGACCATAGGCCACGCGCCCCTGCCCGGTGCGCACCTCGACCAGCACTTCCAGCCACAACATGCCGCGCGAACCGTTGCGCACGACCTGAACATAGAGATTGCGGGCCTTCGCCTCGCGCTCGATGGCCGCCGCCACCTTGTCGGCACCGACGGCAAGCGCTGCCGCATCCCGGGGAACGAAAACAGTGATGGTTTCGGTCACGCTCATGCCCGCACCTCCGCCACGATGTCGTTCAGACAGTCTTCGTCCAGACGCGCATACAGTTCGCCATCCAGCATAGCAGCCGGCGCCTGCGCGCAGAGGCCGAGACAGAAGACCGGTTCCAGCGTGATAGCCCCATCGGCGGTCGTTTCATGCCAGTCGATACCGAGTTTCGCCTTCGCCTTTTCCGCCAGAGACTCGCAGCCCATCGACTGGCAAGCCTCGGCGCGACAGAGCTTCAGAGTGTGTCGGCCGGCCGGATGATCGCGGAAATCATGGTAGAAGGTCACCACGCCATGCACCTCGGCGCGCGACAGATTCAGCGCCTCGGCAATGATCTGTTTGGCACTTTCCGGAATATAGCCAAACTCCTCCTGCACCTTGTGCAGGATCGGCAGCATCGGCCCTTCCAAGTGACGACAGTGATCGATGATTTCAGAAATTCGGGTTGCTTCCTGGGTGGCAACCGCTCGGATGTTCATGGTCAGTCCTCCCAAACCGACGCAAGGCAAGCTGCGTTGTGGACTTGCCCGGCCTCAGATCAGTTGATCAAAGCGCCAGCAGCAACACCGGCTAGACTTGGCTTTTGCGAAGGATGGCCAGGATGCATGCATCAGGTCAATAACGCCATTTCGTTGTGCGATAGAAAATTTCTATCAAACGCGGATGCTGCAGCGCGAGATCTTGCCTCGTGCAGCAAAGCAGAGACGAGAGGCGTGTGCGGCTCGCGATGAGTGGCCACGAGGCCAACCAGGTGCTCCGCATCCGGCTCAGAGATCGGGATCATCCGGATCTGTTCCGGAAAACCAAAGGATTCCGCGACGTTACGCGGCATGATCGAAGCCCATTGGCCCGTGCGGATATGCGAGAACAGCACGATCATCGAATTGGATTCCAACGTTGGTTTGACCCAGACGCCGGCTTCCGTCATGTGTTTGTTGATGATCCGGCGGTTCTGCATGTCCGGCGTCAATAGGCAAAGCCGAAGACCGGAAACCTCCTTCCAGGTCACCGTTTCCCGGTCCGCGAGCGGCGTGCCGGCCGCCGCAATCAGATGATAGCGTTCGGAATAGAGCGGCACCGTCGTGACACGGCCGAGCGGTTCGTTGTCGAGATAGGTGATGCCGGCATCAATTTCGAGGTTTTCGAGCTGGCTCAGAACCTGCAGCGAGGTGCGCGAGGTGACCGAAAAGGTGACGGCCGGGTGCCGTGCCTGGAACGGTTCGGTCAGTTTCGGCACCATGGCAAGCGCCGTCGGAATGACGGCGATGCGGATGTGACCGGCAAGCCCCTTGCGGGCAGCACGCATCTCCTCGCGCATGGTGCGGGTATCGCCGACGATGCGGCGCGCCCATTCCAGCACGCGCTGGCCCTCCGGCGTCAGGCCCTGATAACGGGAGCCGCGCACCACAAGCACGACGCCCAGCTGGTCCTCGAGCTGGCGGATAGCGGCCGAGAGTGTGGGTTGTGAGATGCCGCATTCCTCCGCGGCGCGTCCGAAATGCCCGGCACCGGCGAGCGCAATGAAGAATTCCAGCTTGTCGATCATCGGTCTTCTCCGTTCGTCCACGCAGTCCCAGGCTTGTCAGCCCACGGGGTGTCAATCGGTGCACAGCATACCGATTTGCACCGCTGCGGCGCTGATGGCAATTGCCGCCACCCGTTTAGACCCTAAGTGCCACAAGCATGACGACATCATCATCTTCCAACCGACACTGATTGAGAGGTTCCGTGACGACAACAGACAAACTCTCATTCCTCCAGGGTGGCGGTCGCTCAGCGGAGCTAGTTCGGGAGCTGGACTGGACACAAACGCCGCTCGGTGGACCTGATGACTGGCCCGTGGCGCTCAAGACTGCCGTTGGAATGATCCTCAGCTCCGCCTTTCCTGCCCTGATTGCCTGGGGCCCGGAGCTGACCATCATCTATAATGACCCCTTCCGTCCTATCCTCGGCAACAAGCCGGAAGCCATGGGACGTCCGCTTACCGAGAGCTGGACGGAAATCTGGGACGACATCAAGCCAATTGCCGATGCAGCCCTTGAGGGCAAGGCGACCTTTCTCGAGGACTTTGCTCTGACGGTCGATCGCAACGGTTTTGCCGAAGAAGCCTATTTCACCTTCTGCTACAGCCCCTTGCGGGATGACGAGGGGCGCATTGCCGGTTTTCTCGACACCGTGGTGGAAACAACGGAGCGTGTCCAGTCAGAGCGTCAGGTCCGGCTGATGAATTCCGAGCTTCACCACCGGATGAAGAACCTGTTTGCGACCGTCACCTCGATCGTCAGCCAGACACTGAGGGTCGAACGGCCGATCGCCGAGGTGCGCCCGCTGCTGCTGCAGCGGCTCGGCGCCATTGCCAATGCGCAATCCCTGCTGCTTGATCAGCAGCACGGCGACCTGGCGCTCCTCAAGGTGCTGGAGGCTGCGCTCTCGCCGCACGCCACCGGCCAAAACAGGATCGGCATTGCCGGGCCGCGGGATATCGAGCTCAACGAGAAACAGTCGCTGTCATTGTCGCTGGCGATCAATGAACTGGTGACCAATGCCATCAAATATGGCGCGCTCTCCGTGGAGGGCGGTCGTGTCGAGGTGGAATGGCAGGGGAAAAACGGCGGCCCTTTTGCATTCCATTGGCGCGAATCCGGCGGCCCAGCGGTTCGCGCGCCGGCAAGGCGCGGCTTCGGCACCACGCTGATGGAGCGGATCGCCCCGCATGATTTCGGCGGCGAGGGACAGCTCAGTTATCATCCCGACGGCGTGCACTACAGGCTGGAGACCGAGCGGCTCCTGTCGTAGCCCGGCCAGGTCACAGGCGGATGGAGGAAGCCTTTTCCTTCAAAAGGGTGGCGCTCCTCAGCAGCGCCGCATGTTCCTGGTCGTCCAGATCCGGAAAAAGATCCATCAGGACGCCGGCCGCCCCCACCACCCGCGGGATCGACAAGGCGACATCACGCACGCCTTCCACCTCGCGGGTCACGATGGAGACGGAGAAGATCGCCCGCTGATCGAGCGAGATGGCCTTGACGAGCCGCGACAAGCCGGCACCGATGCCATAATAGGTCGAACCCTTGCCTTCGATGATGCGATAGGCGGCGTTGCGCACATCGTCGTCGATCTGGGCCCGCACCTCCTCGGTCAATGGCCGACCCATCTGCGCCGCAAAAGAGGCGACCGGCACCGAACCTGCCAGCGCGTTCGACCAGCTGAGCACTTCGCTGTCACCATGTTCGCCCAGCACATAGGCATGCACCGATTGCGGCGAGATGCCGAGATGGCGCCCCAGCAGGCTGCGAAAGCGGGCCGTATCGAGGATGGTGCCGGAGCCGATCACCCGTTGCGGCGGAAGGCCGGAAAGCCGCGTGGTGATATCCGTCATCACATCGACCGGATTGGAGGCAATCAGCAGGATGCAATCCGGTGCGACGGCGAGCACTTCACCGACCACCTGGCGAAACACCTCGGCATTGCGCTCCAGAAGCGCCAGCCGGGTTTCGCCCGGTTTCTGGCTGACACCGCAGGCCAGGATGACGATGCCGGCACCGGCCAGCGCCTCGTAACCGCCGGCGGTAACCTTGGTGGCGGAATGGAAGGGCGTGGCATGCGCAATGTCTTCCGCCTGCGCAATCGCGAGCTTTTCATTGAGATCGACCAGGACAACTTCGCTGGCCGTGCCGGTCAGGGCGAGCGCATAACCTGCGGAACTGCCGACCATGCCGGCTCCGACGATTCCAACCTTCATCCGTTTTCTCCCGTGGCTGAGGACGGCCAAGAGTTGCACAGGCTGCTGCCATCGTCATGACATGGCGCAAGGCTTTCGGAAAGACAGCAGAAAGCGGGTGACGGTTTCCATCTCCCTCTGTTTAAATGCGGGGAGACCGGGGGAAGATCATGCGACGGCTGCCAGCGCTGACGGCAATGAAGGTGTTCGAGGTGGTGGGCCAGACGCGCAGTTTTACCCGCGCCGCCGAACGCCTGAATCTGACCCAGAGCGCGGTGAGCCGCCAGGTGCGCAATCTGGAGGATCAGCTGGGCGAAAAGCTGGTGATCCGCCATCACCACCATCTGGAACTGACGCCTTCGGGCGCCGAGCTTTATCAGAGCCTGCAGAATGCCTTTCATTCCGTCGAACTGACGGTGCGCAACATCGTCGAAAAAAGCAACCGCCACCGGTTGCGCATCAATGTTCCGCCGACTTTTGCCAAGCGCTGGCTTTTGCCGCGGCTGGGCAACCTGCGCGCCGCATTGCCCGATCTCGACATCAGCATCACCACCGATGCGACCGACAGCCTGACGGATCGCAGCCTGCTTGATTGCGCCATCCGCTTCGGTGATGGCGAATGGCCGCTGCTCTCCTGCACCCGGCTGATGACGGAGCGCCACATCGCCGTCTGCGCGCCGCACCTGCTGGAGGACGACCATCCGATCGACCTCTCCCGTTTCACCTTCCTGCATGTGCTGGCCACCGCCGACCAGCGGTACCTCACCTGGCAGCGCTGGCTGGATGCAGCGGGCCTTGGCCAGACCGATACCCGCGGCGGCATGGAATTCGATCTTCTCGATCTGGTGATCGAGGCCGCCTGCAATGGCCTCGGTGTCGCCGTTGCCGACCGGGCCATGGTGGTGCCGCTGATGGCGAACGGTCAGCTGGCGCAGGTGCTGGATGTGGAGGTGGAAGGCCACGAGGCCTATTGGCTGGTGACCCGTGCAGACGCGCCGGAGCCGCTGAAGGTGAAAGCCTTCCGCACATGGCTGTTGGCCGAACTGGCTGCCGCTGCCTGAAGCGCCTCCGAACCGGGTCGCGTCAAACCAAACATTCCCTTTTGGAATGGTCTGACCGCAAAAACCTCGCTTGCGAAAGCCCCCTCGCCTGACATCTGCTGATGGGTGCAGCAAGGGAGGTCGAGATCCATGCGCCACTGCCAGAACTTTATCGCAGGCCACTTTGTCGAGGCCAGGACCGATGCCGTGAGCGCGGTTGTCAATCCGGCGACCGGCGAGCCCTTCGCCACGGTACCGCTGGCGACAGATGCGGATGTCATACAGGCCGCCAGCCGCGCCTTTGCCGCCCAACGGGCCTGGGGCCGCCTGCCCTCGATCGAACGGGGCAATGCGCTGAGACGATTGGCGGATCTTCTCGAACGGCAGGCGGCAAAGATCGGCGCGGCGCTCTCGGAAGAAAGCGGCAAGAGTCTCGCGGATGCGACGGCGGAGGTGGTTTATGGCGTCGAGCTGATGCGCTACCATGCCGAATGGGCGCGGCGCATCGAGGGCGAACTGATCGACAGCGATACGCCGAACGAGACGCTGATGTTGCAGCGTGTGCCGATCGGTGTGGTGGCCTGTCTGATCCCCTTCAACTTTCCGATCTATACACTGGTGCGCAAGATTGCGCCTGCGCTGATTGCCGGCAATGCCGTTGTCGTGCGGCCGAGCAACACGACGCCGACCTCGGCCTTCGCCTTTGCCGAAGCGGTGGTTGAGGCCGGCCTGCCGGAGGGTCTGATCAGCATCCTCACCATGACGCACGAGGTGGCTGCCACGCTCTGTAGACGCCCGGAAATCGGCATGATCACGCTGACCGGCAGCGTGACCGCGGGCCAGGCCGTGCTGGATTTTTGCAAGGAAAACATCGCCAAACCCTCGCTGGAACTGGGCGGCAAGACGCCGGTCATCGTCGAGCCGGATGCCGATCTCGATGCGGTGGCAAAGAGCCTTCTGGCCGCCAAGACCGCCCATTGCGGCCAGGTCTGCACCTCCGTCGAGCGGCTTTACGTACATGCCTCCGTGCATGATGCGCTGCTGGAACGGTTGAAGGCCGGGTTTGCCGCCCGCGGTTTCGGCGACCGGGCGACGGATGCGAGCCTGATGGGGCCGCTGGCCTCCGAGACCGCACGCCGGCGCGTGCATGCCATGGTGGAACAGGCGGTCGCGGACGGGGCAGTGCTGGAAGCGGGCGGCACATTGCCGGACGGGCCGGGTTTCTTCTACCCGCCGACGCTGCTCTCGCACTGCCGGCAGGACATGCAGATCATCCGCGAGGAGATTTTCGGGCCGGTGCTCCCCGTGATCTCCTATGCCGATTTCGACGAGGCGCTGCGGCTTGCCAATGACAGCCCCTTCGGCCTCGCCTCCGTGCTCTGGTCCAATGACTATGCAAAGGTGATGCGCGCGGCAAACAGCATCGAGGCCGGCGAACTCTACATCAACCGATTCCCGGCCGATCCCTATCAGGGTTACCACGCCGGCTGGAAACGCTCCGGCCTCGGCGGCGACGATGGCAAATATGGCATGCTGGAATTCACCCAGACCCGTCTCGTGATCCTGAAACATTGAGGAGGAGAGACCGATGAAGCTGACCTCGCTTGTCACCCATGTGGTCGCCGTGCCGCCCCCGCATATCGGCGGCATGTACTGGATCTTCGTGGAGCTGGAGACCGCCTGCGGCATTCGCGGGCTGGGTGAAATCTATTCGACCGCCTTTGATCCGAACGCGCTGGTGCCGCTGATCGAGGATGTCTTCCAGCGATATCTTGAGGGCCATGACCCGCACCGCATCGAGCGCTTCTGGCGCGCCGCCTATTCGAGCGGTTTCACCCAGCGCCCGGACCCGACGATGATGGGCATCGTCTCGGGGCTTGAAATCGCCTGCTGGGACATCATCGGCAAGGCGGCGGGGCGCCCGGTTGCGGATCTTCTCGGCGGCACGGTGCATGAAAGGCTGCGTGCCTACACCTATCTCTACCCGAAGACTGCGAGCGGCGAGTACGACTACAACGATCCGGATCTCGCCGCCGAAGAAGCGGTGCGCATGGTGGAGATGGGCTTTACCGCCGTGAAGTTCGATCCCGCCGGCCCTTATACGCAGTATAGCGGCCACCATCTGTCGCTCGGCGTGATGGAGCGCTGCGAGACCTTCTGCCGCAAGATCCGTGACGCGATCGGCGCACGGGCCGACATCCTCTTCGGCACGCACGGGCAGATGGTGCCGGCCTCCGCCATCCGGCTGGCAAAGCGGCTGGAACAATACGATCCGCTGTGGTTCGAGGAGCCGGTACCGCCCGGCCAGGAGGCAGCGATGGCGACGGTCGCCCGCGCCACCTCCATCCCGGTTTCCACGGGCGAACGGCTGACGACGAAATACGAATTCCAGCGCGTGCTGCAGGAAGGAGCCGCCTCGATCCTGCAGATGAATGTCGCCCGTGTCGGCGGTCTTCTGGAGGCCAAGAAGATCGCCGGCATGGCGGAGAGTTTTTACGCCGAGATCGCGCCGCATCTCTACAATGGGCCGGTGGGGGCCGCCGCCAGCATCCAGCTCGCCGCCGCCACGCCGAATTTTCTCATCCATGAGGCGATCATGGATTTCTCCGGTTTCCACGCCGAGGTGCTGAAGACCAAGCTTGTGGTGGAGGACGGTTATCTGATCCCGTCCCGCGAACCGGGCATCGGGGTGGAGCTGAACCACGCCGTGGTGGCCGCCCATACGCCCTATACGGGTGAGCGGCTGCATCTGCAGATGGCAGCGGACCATGCCGATGTGAAGCAGTTTGCCCCGGCCAAGGGGTGACACACGATGGAGGTCGATTTCATCGTGGTGGGTGCCGGTTCCGCCGGCTGCATTCTCGCCAGCCGCCTGTCGGAAAGCGGGCGGTATTCAGTTCTGCTGATCGAGGCCGGCGGCAAGGATCGTTCGCTCTGGCTGAAAATCCCGGTCGGTTATGCAAAGAGTTATCATAACCCCGCGGTCAACTGGATGCATTGGAGCGCGCCGGAGCCGAAGCTGAACAACCGGCGCCTTTACGTGCCACGCGGCAAGGTGATCGGTGGGTCCGGCGCCATCAATGCCATGATCTATGTGCGCGGTGATCGCGCCGATTTCGACGACTGGCAGGCAGCGGGAAATCCCGGCTGGGGTTTTGACGACGTCCTGCCTTTTTTCCGCAAGCTCGAAACCCATCAGCGCGGCGAAAGCGAATGGCACGGTGGCCAAGGCCCGATCCACATCACGCCGATGCGCGACGGCATCCATCCGATCAGCCGGGCCTTTCTGCGCGCCGGGGCCGAACTGGGTTTTGCCCAGAATCTCGATTTCAACGGCGAGACGCTGGAAGGCGTCGGCGTCTACGACATCAATACCCGTAACGGGTTCCGCTCCCATTCCGGGGTCGAATATCTGAAGCCGGCGCTGCGGCGTGCCAACCTTGTTCTGGAAACAGACGCGCTGGCTGAGCGACTGCTTTTTGACGAGACGGGTCGCGTCACCGGCGTGGAGGTTTCACAGCATTGCCGGTTGCGGCAGTTCCACGCGCGCCGCGAGGTCATCCTGTCGGCCGGTGCCGTTCAGTCCCCGCTTCTCCTGCAACGATCGGGGCTGGGAGCTGGAGACCATCTGCAACAACTAGGGATACCGGTCAGACGCCACCTGCCGGCCATCGGGCAAAACCTGCAGGATCATCTGTGCGCGAGCTTCTATTACCGTTCAAAAAAGCCAACGCTGAACGGGCTCTTCGGTTCGCTCGCGGGCAAGGCCTGGCTCGGCGCCCAATATATGCTCACCCGTAAGGGGCCTTTTGCCATGAGCGTCAACCAGGCCGGCGGCTTCCTGAGGGGAAATCCGGCGGCGGACCGCGCCAATCTCCAGATCTATTTCAACCCCCTCTCCTATCGCATCCCCAATAATCCGAAAGCCGGCTTGTTGCCGGAGCCCTATCCCGGTTTCCTGATCGCCTTCAGCGCCTGCCGCCCGGAAAGCCGCGGCGAGATCCGGCTTGTTTCGCCCAACATGGCCGCCGAACCGCTGATCCGGCCGAACTATCTTTCGGCCGACAAGGATGTCGCTGAAGCCCTTGACGGCATGCGGCTGATCCGCCGGCTGGCAGGGACTGCCGCACTTTCGGATTGGGTGGATGCGGAAGTCTCGCCCTCACAGGCGATCAACGGCGACACGGCGCTTCTGGATTATTTCCGCGACAACAGCGGCTCGATCTACCACCTCTGCGGCACCTGCGCGATGGGGCCCGAAGTGGCACGCGCCGTGGTGGATGCGCGTCTGCGAGTTCATGCTGTGGCGGGACTGCGGATTGCCGACGCCTCGGTGTTTCCCAGCATCACCGCGGGCAACATCAACGCACCGACCATGATGGTGGCGGAAAAGGCCGCAGACCTCATTCTTCAGGATGCAGATGCCTGAACATGAAAAAGCCGGACACGAAGCCCGGCTTTTGCAAAAGATTGGTCGGCAGCAATCAGCCGGGCAGAACCGCATGATTGAGATGCGTCAGATCGGCCAGCATGTGCTCGAGCTTCGTGCGATGCTCATCGGTCGGCGCATCCGAGATATCCTGGCGCAGCGCATCGATACGCTGCTGCAGGAGGTCACGATTGGCTTCGTCCTGCGGCACGGCCGATTCGGCGAGCAGCGTGCAGCCGGTCGGCAGAATGTCTGCGAACCCGCCGAACACGACGTATTTCTTGGTGCCGCCGGATGCGAGCTTCACCGTCACCACACCGGGCTTGATGGTCGTCATCGTCGGCGCATGTTTCGCCATCACGGTCATTTCACCGAGCGTCGCCGGGATCACGACTTCCGTCACCTTTTCCGACAGGAGAAGGCGCTCGGGCGAAACCAGTTCAAAATCGAAAGAGTCGGCCATGACGGTCCACTTCTTTGGGCGTTATGCGGAAAGGAAAAGCGCCCGGCAGATCCGGGCGCCGTTCCGTCTAGGATCAGGCGCCAGCAGCGAGCTTCTTGGCCTTTTCGATCGCTTCTTCGATCGAACCAACCATGTAGAAGGCAGCTTCCGGCAGGTGGTCGTATTCGCCGTTCACGAGGCCCTTGAAGCCCTTGATCGTGTCTTCCAGCGAAACGAGCTTGCCCGGCGAACCGGTGAAGACTTCGGCAACGTGGAACGGCTGCGACAGGAAGCGCTCGATCTTACGGGCGCGGGCAACGGTCTGCTTGTCTTCTTCAGACAGTTCGTCCATGCCGAGGATGGCGATGATGTCCTGCAGGGCCTTGTAGCGCTGCAGCGTCGACTGAACCTTACGAGCCACTTCGTAGTGCTCTTCGCCGATAACCATCGGGTCGAGCATACGGGACGTGGAGTCGAGCGGGTCAACGGCCGGGTAGATACCCTTTTCGGCGATCGAACGGGACAGAACGGTCGTTGCGTCCAGGTGGGCGAACGAGGTTGCCGGTGCCGGGTCGGTCAAGTCGTCGGCCGGAACGTAAATCGCCTGAACCGAGGTGATCGAACCCTTGTTCGTGGTGGTGATGCGTTCCTGCAGGGCACCCATGTCGGTTGCGAGCGTCGGCTGGTAACCAACGGCCGACGGGATACGGCCGAGCAGAGCCGACACTTCGGAACCGGCCTGCGTGAAGCGGAAGATGTTGTCGACGAAGAACAGAACGTCCTGGCCCTTGTCACGGAAGTCTTCAGCGATCGTCAGACCCGTCAGAGCGACGCGAGCACGCGCACCCGGCGGTTCGTTCATCTGGCCGTAAACCAGCGCGCACTTGGAGCCGGCAGCAGAGCCGTTGTTTTCATGCGGGTCCACGTTGACCTTGGACTCGATCATTTCGTGGTAGAGGTCGTTGCCCTCGCGGGTACGCTCACCGACGCCGGCGAAAACGGAGTAACCGCCGTGCGCCTTTGCCACGTTGTTGATCAGTTCCATGATGAGAACGGTCTTGCCGACGCCGGCGCCGCCGAACAGGCCGATCTTGCCGCCCTTGGCGTAAGGAGCCAGCAGGTCGACGACCTTGATGCCGGTGACGAGGATCTCGGCTTCCGTCGACTGCTCGACATATTCCGGAGCCGCCTGGTGGATGCCGCGGCGGGCTTCCGTCGGGATCGGGCCGAGTTCGTCAACCGGCTCGCCGATGACGTTGATGATGCGGCCGAGCGTTTCGTCACCGACCGGAACGGAGATCGGAGCGCCGGTGTTGACGACCTTCTGGCCGCGGACGAGACCTTCGGTCGAGTCCATGGCGATCGTGCGGACCTGGTTTTCACCAAGGTGCTGCGCCACTTCCAGAACCAGACGGTTGCCGTTGTTGTCGGTTTCCAGCGCGTTCAGGATTGCCGGCAGTTCGCCGGAGAAGGCAACGTCGACGACGGCGCCGATAACCTGGGTGACGCGGCCGACGGATTCGGTCACGCTGCTCGAGGTGGTATTCAGGGTCGCTGCTCTAGCCATGTGTTCTTACCCTTCTTCTCTGGGCCTTCAGAGCGCTTCCGCGCCCGAAATGATTTCGATGAGTTCCTTCGTGATCTGCGCCTGACGCTGGCGGTTGTAGGACAGCGTCAGCTTGTTGATCATCTCGCCGGCGTTGCGCGTTGCACTGTCCATTGCGGACATCTGCGCGCCGTAGAAGGAAGCGTTGTTTTCAAGAAGCGCACGGAAGATCTGCACCGCGATGTTGCGCGGCAGAAGGTCTTCCAGAATTTCCTGTTCGCTGGGCTCGTACTCGTAAAGCGCAGCTGCCGAAGACGGCTGGCCTTCCTGTTCGAACTTGGCCGGAATGATCTGCTGGGCTGTCGCAACTTGCGAGATCACCGACTGGAAGCGCGCAAAGAACAGCGTCGCGACGTCGAACTCGCCGGCGTTGAACAGCGCCAGAACCTTCTGCGCCACCTCGTTGGCGTTCACGAAGCCAAGCTGCTTGACTTCGCGGAACGTCACGTAATCCACGATGTTCTCGCGGAAAGTGCGGCGCAGAATGTCGTTCCCCTTGCGGCCGACGGTCAGGATCTTGACGGTCTTGCCTTCCGCGAGAAGCTTCAGCGCGTGGTCACGGGCAAGGCGGATGATGGAGGAGTTGAAGCCCCCCGCCAGGCCGCGCTCGCCGGTCGCAACGATCAGAAGATGGGTCTGGTTCTGGCCGGTGCCCCTCAGGAGCAGCGGTGCCTCTGCATTTTCAGCATTGGCAGCGCTGAGGCTGGCGAGAACGCGGTTCATCCGTTCCGCATAAGGACGCGCCGCTTCGGCGGCCTCCTGCGCACGGCGCAGCTTCGCCGCGGCGACCATTTTCATCGCCTTGGTGATCTTCTGCGTCGCCTTGACGGAGGCGATCCGGTTTTTCAGATCCTTAAGTGAAGGCATCCGTTATCGGTCCTTGAGCTTTTCCGTTCAGGCGAAGGTCTTGGAGAATGCGTCCAGAGCCGACTTCAGCTTCGCACGGGTATCATCCGAGAGCTGCTTTTCGGTGCGGATCGCGTCGAGGATCGCCTTGCCTTCGGTACGCAGGTAGTTCAGCAGGCCCTGTTCGAACTTGCCGACCTGAGCGACCGGAAGCTTGTCGAGGTAGCCGTTGACGCCGGCGAAGATCACCGAAACCTGTTCTTCCGTCTTCAGCGGCGAGAACTGCGGCTGCTTCAGAAGTTCGGTCAGGCGGGCACCGCGGTTCAGGAGGCGCTGCGTGGAGGCGTCGAGGTCGGAACCGAACTGAGCAAAGGCCGCCATTTCGCGGTACTGAGCGAGTTCACCCTTGATCGAGCCGGCAACCTGCTTCATCGCCTTGATCTGCGCAGCAGAACCGACGCGCGAAACCGAGAGACCCACGTTCACGGCCGGGCGGATGCCCTGGTAGAACAGGTCGGTTTCGAGGAAGATCTGGCCGTCGGTGATCGAGATTACGTTGGTAGGAATGAAGGCCGACACGTCGTTACCCTGGGTTTCGATGACCGGCAGAGCCGTCAGCGAACCGGCGCCACGCTCGTCGGAGAGCTTTGCGGCGCGCTCGAGGAGACGCGAGTGCAGGTAGAAAACGTCGCCCGGATAAGCTTCGCGGCCCGGCGGGCGGCGCAGCAGGAGCGACATCTGACGATAGGCGACAGCCTGCTTGGACAGGTCATCATAGGCGATCAGGGCGTGCTGACCGTTGTCGCGGAAATATTCACCCATCGCGCAACCGGCGAACGGTGCGAGATACTGCATCGGAGCCGGATCGGAAGCCGTTGCGGCAACAACGATCGAGTACTGCAGCGCGCCACGCTCTTCCAGAACCTTCACGAACTGGGCAACGGTCGAACGCTTCTGGCCGATAGCGACATACACGCAGAACAGCTTGTCGTTGTCCGGGCCATTGTCGTGGATCGGCTTCTGGTTGAGGAAGCTGTCCAGGATGATGGCGGTCTTGCCGGTCTGACGGTCGCCGATGACGAGCTCGCGCTGGCCACGGCCAACCGGGATGAGGGCGTCGATGGCCTTGAGGCCGGTCGACATCGGCTCATGCACCGACTTGCGCGGGATGATGCCCGGAGCCTTCACGTCGACGCGCGAACGGCGGGTCGCGTTGATCGGGCCCTTGCCGTCGATCGGGTTGCCGAGCGCGTCGACAACGCGGCCGAGCAGTTCCGGACCAACCGGAACGTCCACGATGGCGCCAGTCCGCTTGACGGTGTCGCCTTCCTTGATGTCACGGTCGGAACCGAAGATAACCACGCCGACATTGTCGGATTCGAGGTTGAGGGCCATACCGCGGATGCCGCCCGGGAACTCGACCATTTCACCGGCCTGAACATTGTCCAGACCGTAGACGCGGGCGATACCGTCACCAACGGAGAGAACCTGGCCGACTTCGGAAACCTCAGCCTCCTGGCCGAAGTTCTTGATTTGATCTTTGAGAATTGCGGAAATTTCCGCGGCGCGGATATCCATCAGCCAACCTCTTTCAGTGCAAGCTTAAGGGTGGAAAGTTTGGTGCGGAGAGACGTATCGATCTGACGGGAGCCGACCTTGACGATCAGGCCACCGAGGATCGAAGGGTCGACAGACACGTCGATGGCGACGTCCTTGCCGGTTACGCCCTTCAGCGCCGACTTCAGTTCATCTTCCTGCGCCGGAGACAGCGCATGCGCCGAGGTGACCTCGGCGGTAACTTCGCCACGATGGCGGGCGAGGATCTCGCGGTAAGCGCGGATCATGCCCGGCAGCGCGAACAGGCGGCGATTGCCGGCAACAACCTTGAGGAAGTTTGCAACGACACCCTTGATGCCGGCCTTTTCGGCGAGAGCCGAAACCGCACGCGACTGTTCGTCCGCCGAAAACACCGGGCTTGCGATCAGTCGCTTCAGGTCGTCGCTCTCATCGATCATGGCCTGGAAGCCATCGAGATCGGCACGCACCTGATCAAGGACATTCGCTTCGAGCGCCAGCTCAAAAAGCGACAAAGCGTAACGTTCTGCTACGCCGGATGTCTGCTGGGATGTGTCTGCCACGGGCACAATTTCCCTGATTTTCACCCAAGCCGCCGACCAACTCCCCCGAGTCAGGCAAAGACTTGAATCTGCTTCTATTTCACAATTCGGGGAGAGGCAGGCCTCAACCTGTTTCCGAAATTCGCGGTTCGTCTAGCATAGGACGTAGGGACTCGCAACACGCGTAACCCCTGAAAGAGCCTTAACTGCAAAGGCTTTAAACGATTTTGTGTCATTCCTTAGACGAATCCCGCCCGCGCCGGGGCGGGCTGCCGTCTGCCGGATCAGAAGTAACCCAGCACGTAACCGAGCGGCAGCGCCGCAATTGCAACCTGCAGCAGCATCAGTCCCAGATTTCGGGCAGTCGCACCGCGATCGGCGACGACCGCAATCAGCCGACCGAGCGCCGAGAGACCCATGGCCGCGCCGACCGCCAGGTACAGCCAGTCCTGGGCGAGAAGAAGAGCCGTCAGACCGAGCCCCAGGTAGCTGCCGCCCGTGGAGCGCACGCCGGCATAACCATCGGCAGTCACCTCACCGACACTGAAGCCACCAAGCTTCAGGGCCTGGCCCGGCAACAGGAACAACAGAAGCCCGATCAGCGCAGTGGCGCCGGCGCCGAAAAAGGCCAGCTGTTCGGGAAGTTCGGTGGGAAAATAGAGATCCATGCCCGATCCTGTTCGAGAGATTGGCGTTTCGCCCGCCATAGCAGCCGCAAGGTGATTCTCAAAGGAAGCTTTGCGGATCGACATCCAGTTGGACATGCACCGTACCGCGCACCTTCGGCCCGGCGGCCAGCATGCTGCGCAGATAGGCTTGCATGTCGCTGTTGCGCCGTCCGTGCACAAGAAGGCGAAACCGGTGGCGCCCGCGCACCAGCGCCAGCGGCGCTTCGGCCGGGCCGAGCACGGAAATGCCGCTGACCTTCGGCGCCGCCGCCCGCAGGCCGCGGGCATGGGTTTCGGCATCCACGCGCGTATCGGCCGAGACGATGATCGAGGCGAGGCGCCCGAAGGGCGGCAGAAGTGCCTTTTCCCGTTCGCCGATCTCGCGCTCGTAGAAAGCGGACGCATCACCGGAGACGATCGCCTGCATCACCGGATGCTGCGGCTGGTAGGTTTGCAGCAGGCCATGGCTTTTCAGACCGGTTCGCCCGGCGCGGCCTGTCACCTGGCTCAAGAGTTGGAAGGTCCGTTCGGCGGCACGCGGATCGCCGTTTGCCAGACCGAGATCGGCATCGACAATGCCGACCAGCGTCATCAGCGGGAAGTTATGCCCCTTGGCAACGAGCTGCGTGCCGATGACGATGTCCGCCTCGCCCTTGGCAATCGCCTCAAGCTCCAGCCGCAGGCGTTTGACCCCGCCAAGCAGATCCGACGACATGACGATGGTGCGCGCCTCGGGAAAATGTTTCTCCACCTCCTCGGCAATCCGTTCCACGCCCGGTCCGCAGGCGACCAGATGGTCAAAGGTGCCGCATTCCGGGCAGGCTTCCGGCGTCTTTTCCGAATAACCGCACTGATGGCACTGGATCTGCTCCTTGAACCGGTGTTCGACCAGCCAGCTGGAGCATTGCGGGCACTGGAACCGGTGGCCGCAGACACGGCAGAGCGTGAGCGGCGCATAACCGCGCCGATTGAGGAAGAGCAGCGCCTGCTCCCCCTTCTCGATCGTCTTCTTGACCGCCCGCAGCATGACCGGGGACAGGAAACCGCCGCGCTCCGGCGGATGGCGGCGCATGTCGACAAGATGAAGATCGGGCATCGCCGCCTCGCCGAATCGCGTCGGCAGATGGACGAGATGATAACGCCCGCTCTGGCCATTCACCTGGCTCTCCACCGAAGGTGTCGCCGAGACGAGAACGATGGGGAAGGAGCCGATCCGGGCCCTGACCACCGCCATGTCGCGGGCATTGTAGAAGACCCGGTCCTCCTGTTTGTAGGCCGGGTCATGCTCTTCATCGACGACGATGAGGCCGAGTTCTTCGAAGGGCAGGAAAAGCGCGGAGCGCGCGCCGGCCACCACCCGCACCTCGCCCGTCACCACCCCGCGCCACACCTTCTCGCGCATGCGCGGCGCGAGATCGGAATGCCATTCGGCGGGTTTCGCCCCGAACCGGTCCTGGAAGCGCTCGAGGAAACTTGCCGTCAATGCGATTTCCGGCAACAGGATCAGCACCTGCTTACCCCGCCGCAGCGCTTCGGCAATCGCCTCGAAATAGACCTCCGTCTTGCCCGATCCGGTGACGCCGTCGATCAGCGAGGCGGAAAAACCGCCGGTCTGCATCGCTTCGATGATTTCGGAGGCCGCCTGCTTCTGTGGTCCTTCGATGCGGGGCGCGACATAATCCGGATCGGGCGCCGCCACCACCGGCGGAGGCGGCAGGAAGACCGATTCGAACAGGCCCTGTTTCACCAGCCCGTCAATGACGCTGAGCGAGACACCCGCCGCATGCGACAGCCCGCTGCGGGTGAAGGGGATCTCATCGCGCACCAGATCGAGCACGCGGGCACGCGCCGGTGTGATGCGATCCGGCTCGCCGCCACGGTAACGCAGTGCCTCGACCATCGGCTCCGGCTCCAGGGCCGCCGGCGCCCGCACCGCCATGCGCGCCACGAGACCGGGCGGCGAGAGCGTGTAGGAGGCGACCCAATCGACAAAATTGCGCATCTCGCGCGTCAAGGGCGGGCAATCGAAGACCTGGGTGATCGGCCGCAGCTTCTTCGGGTCGATACGGGGATCGTCCTCGCCGTCCCAGACGACGCCGATCACCTGGCGGGGACCGAGCGGCACCTGCACGACGGAGCCTGGCTCCACCGCCATCGTCTCCGGCACGGCATAACTATAGGCTTCCGGCACCGGCAGCGGCACCAGAACCGGCACGACGCGGTTCGTCGACGGCGGATCGAACAGGGCGCCAAACAGATCGGACGAATCTTTTCCCATGGAGCGGGACCATGCCCCGAGGCGGACCGAAAGGGAACCGGAATCAGGCCGCGGACTGCAGGTTATCAGCGAACTGGAACCGCGCATCCGGGTTTTCGGCAAGCTCGAACACGGTATGCCGTTCCAGCGCGCGGGTCACCAGAGCCGGATCTCCATCCAGCTCGTCCGGCGAAATCATCTGGCCGATCGAAAAGTCGAACAGGTCACCCTTCTTGTTCAACAGTTCATAAAAGACGGTCATGTCGCGCAGTTCGGTGGACCACTTGGCGAACCAGTAGAACAGGCCGGAATTGCGGGCCGTCATGTGCATCGGCAGGATCGGCAGATTGTATTTGCGCGCCAGGCTGACGGCAGAGGTCTTCCACGGCCGCTCGTTCAAGCAGCCATTGTCCCAATAGGCGATGCGGCCGGAGGGAAACAGCACCGTCACCTTGCCGGTCTCAACCGCGTGATTCGTCAGCCGCAGCGTTTCGCGCGCCTTCAGCTTCGTTTTGTGCTCCTCGCGCCATTCCACCGGAATGATCATTTCGGAAAAGCGCGGGTTCACCCGCACCGCATCCCGGTTGGCAAAGAACATCATGTCCGGCCGGCGATCCTTCAGGAGATCAAAGACCGCGACGCCATCGGCAATGCCCGTCGGGTGATTGCTGACAAGAATAAAGCCACCCGATGTCGGGATGCGCTCGGCATTGCGCACCCGGATCTCGAGTTTCAGCAGATCGCTGAGATAGGAGAAGGATTCGAAACCCGAAAGGCCTTCGATACTATCGGTAAAACGGATGGCGCTGCTGTAGCGCAGCAACGAATACAGGAAAGGCCGCATCAGGGGCCACAACGGATGTTTGACGATCCGTGTGCCGCGCTCGGCAATCAGCGTATCAACGATATGCCCCGGATTGCCCTGGGAAATGAGCGCTATGGACTGAGCCAGGTGTCCGATCGAAGACATCGATTCACGGCGTTGCATGGAAACTCCCGCCTGCACATCCCGTCGTTTTCGCAGCCGTCTGTGATCGAACTATGACAATCGATCGAATGATCACAATCCGCACTGCAGGCATATTAGCGAATTGGTAAGGCACGCATCCCAATGTGGAGCAGAGACAGGCAAAATCAACGGGCGCAGCGTGAACGAAATCCTCATCCCCGGCTCTCCCGAACTGATGGAAAAACGCCGCGAGTGGCTGCAAAGCCTTGAAAATGAACGGCGTCTGGCTAGCAATACGCTGGAAGCCTATGAACGGGACACACGCCAGTTCCTGCTTTTTCTCACAGCGCATCTCGGGGCTCCTGCAAAACTGTCGGACATCCATACGCTGCGCACGGCGGATCTGCGCGCCTTCCTGGCGCAGCGGCGACGTGATGGCGCAGGCGCCCGCTCGCTGGGCCGGCATCTGGCGGGCCTACGCTCCTTCCTGCGCTATCTGGAGCGCAAGGGGCTGATCAATGCGGCAGCCGCCGGTGCGATCCGTGCGCCAAAACAGCCGAAATCTCTGCCGAAGCCGTTGAGTGACATTCAGGCGCTGGACGTGGTGAGCATGGAGGCCCAACTGCATGAGGAACCGTGGATTGCTGCCCGCGATGCGGCGGTGCTCACTCTTCTTTACGGCTGCGGCCTGCGTATTTCCGAGGCGCTGGATCTGACGGCTGCGGATATTTCGCCCACGGCAACCTCGCTGCGCGTCACCGGCAAGGGCGGCAAGACCCGGCTCGTACCGCTGCTGGCGGTCGTTCCGAAGGCGGTGGAACATTACAAGGCGCTCTGCCCCTATCATCTGGCGCCGGAGGAACCGCTGTTCCGTGGTGCGCGCGGCGGCAAACTGAACCCCTCGATCATCCAGCGGGAAATGCAGAAGCTGCGCGGCGCGCTCGGCCTGCCGGACAGCGCGACCCCGCATGCGCTGCGCCACTCCTTTGCCACGCATCTTCTGGCCGGCGGCGGCGACCTGCGCACGATCCAGGAACTGCTTGGCCATGCCAGCCTCTCCACCACGCAGGTCTATACCGGTGTGGACCAGGCCAGACTTCTCGACGTCTACGACCGGGCCCATCCCCGCGCCTGAGATTGGCACAGAAGCAACCGCCGGCCCACAGATTAACCATGTTTGTTAAGCCATCATGGAGGCCCGACGGATAAAACGATACCATGATCACACGCGCCTTTTCCCGATCCGCTTCCCTGTTGCGCCGTCCCGGCGACCTTGCCCTGTGGGCGCTGGCCACCTTGCATCTTCTGCTGCTGTTCTCCTTCCTGCTGGTCATCGGCAGCCTGCAGCCGGCCCGCGCCGCAGACGAAGCCTGCCACGGCAAAAACCTGCTGACGGAGATGCAGGCAAACGATCCCGCAGGTTATGCGACGCTTCAGGCGGAGGCGGACCAGGTTGAGAACGGCAAGAGCATCTTCTGGAAGATCGAAAAGCCGGGCGTTGAGACCTCCTATCTGCTCGGCACGATGCATGTGACCGATCCCCGCGTGCTCGCCATGCCGAAGGGCGCGGCAGAGGCCAAGGCGGGTTCGAAGGTCGTGGTCGTCGAATCGGACGAGATCCTCGACGAGAAACAGGCCATGGGCCGGCTGCTCGCCCAGCCGCAGCTCACCATGATGACGAACGGCAAGTCGATCACCGATTACCTGTCGCCCGAGGATCAGAAGACACTGGAGGCCGGGCTGAAGGCACGCGGGATTCCGCTGTCGGCGGTCTCGCGCATGCAGCCCTGGATGCTCTCAAGCTTCATTGCGCTGCCGGCCTGCGAACTGGCGCGCAAGAGCGGCGGCGCCGACTTCCTCGACAAGAAGCTGGCGGAAGATGCCGTGCGCGAAGGCAAACCCGTCAAGGGCTTGGAGACGATGCAGGAACAGCTGGGCGCCATCGCCTCTATTCCCATCGATTTTCACATCAAGTCACTGATCGAAATGGTGCGTCTGGGCGACCGGATGGATGACGTGACGGCCACGATGACCGACCTCTATCTCAAGGGTGAGATCGGCATGATGATGCCGATGCTGAAACGCGTCGCGCCCGACAGTTCCGAAGGCGAAGGTTATGCCGAGTTCGAGGAACGGGTGGTGACGGACCGCAATCAACGGATGGCGGACCGTTCGCTGCCGGTCCTCGAACAAGGCGGCGCCTTTATCGCGGTGGGCGCCCTGCATCTCGTCGGAGACCAGGGCCTGGTGGCGCTGTTGCGCAAGGCCGGCTACACGCTCACGCCTGTTTCCTGACCCCGTGGGTCATGCGGGCCAGCACATCCGTCTTCCAGTAGAACTGGTGGACGAGTGCGCCGGCGACATGCAAAAGCAGCAAGATCCACATCAGCAGCTTCATCGGCCCGCCATGCACGAAGCCGGCGACCTCCACCCCGCCATAATAGGCGGCAATGCCGGATAGCGGCATCGCAAAGAACAGAAGATAAAGCAGGCCGTGCGTGACCTTGGCCACGATCTTCAGCGCCGGCGGCTCCGCGGCGGGCGCCTCCGGCACACCCTGCAGGAAGCGCAGACAGAGCCGCAGAATAGCGAGCGCCAGAATTGAAATCCCGACATAGGCGTGCAGATTGGCACCGAACACATCGTCCGCCGGGGGTGTGGCGCCCTCTTCAAGCGCATCGAAAACATGCTCCATGCTTTCGGCAAACAGCAGGTTGAAGAGAATGAACAGCGCCATCAGCCAATGGACGGCGCGCTGGGGAATGGAGAAGGAGAAGGGCTGCATGGGAAGATCCTCGGGAAACCGGTGACTGCTTGCCCGAAGATGAAACGGCCCCGCCTGACACGCAAGCGGGACCGTTCAACCTGTCCGATTTGTCATCCTGAACCTGACAAAGATCAGGATGCGCCGCTCCTTACATATGGATCGGCTTGAAGAAGGTGGCGAGGGCGGCTTCCTTCACGGCTTCCGACATGGTCGGGTGCGCATGGCAGGTACGGCCGAGATCTTCGGACGAACCGCCGAATTCCATCAGGACGGCGGCTTCGTGGATCATTTCGCCGGCGCCGAAGCCGATGATGTGAACGCCGAGCACGCGGTCGGTGTCCTTGTCGGCGAGAACCTTGACGAAACCGTCGGTCGCCTGCATGGCGCGGGCGCGGCCATTGGCGGTGAACGGGAACTTGCCGGCCTTGTAGGCGACGCCTGCGGCCTTCAGCTCTTCCTCGGTCTTGCCGACGGAGGCGACTTCCGGCTGGGTGTAGACGACGCCCGGAATGACATCATAGTTCACATGGCCGTGCTGGCCGGCGAGGATTTCGGCGAGCGCCACACCTTCGTCTTCCGCCTTGTGGGCGAGCATCGGGCCCTTCACCACGTCGCCGATGGCATAGATGCCCGGCACGTTGGTGGCATAATGACCGTCGATTTCGACACGGCCGCGATTGTCGAGCACGACACCTGCCTCTTCCAGGCCGAGACCGGCGGTGAAGGGCTTGCGGCCGGTGGCAATCAGCACGACATCGGCATCGATCGTCTGGGCGTCACCGCCCTTGACCGGCTCGAAGGTGACCTTGGCGCCGGTTTCCGTCTTCTCGACGCCGGTGACCTTGGCACCCAGATTAAATTCCATACCCTGCTTGGCCAGGATGCGCTGGAACTGCTTGGAAACGTCGCCGTCCATGCCGCCGAGAATGGTGTCGAGATATTCGACGACGGTGACCTTGGCGCCGAGGCGCATCCAGACCGAACCGAGTTCGAGGCCGATGACGCCGCCGCCGACCACGACCATGTGGCCCGGCACCTTGTCGAGCGCGATGCCGCCGGTGGAGGAGACGATGACCTTTTCATCGATCTCGACCGGAACGCCCGGAATGCCGGCAACGTCCGAACCGGTGGCGATCACGATGTTCTTCGTTTCGATCTCCTGGACGGCGCCGTCTTCCGCGGTGACGGAAACCTTGCCGGCGGAAACGATCTTGCCGGTGCCGATGAAGCTTTCGATCTTGTTCTTCTTGAACAGGAAGGCCACGCCATCGACGTTGGCCTTCACGGTCGCATCCTTGTGGCCCATCATCTTGTCGAGGTTGAGCGTGGTGCCGGAGACTTCGACACCGAGTTCTTCCATGCCGTGCTTGGCATGCGCGAAGACTTCGGAGGCGTGCAGCAGCGCCTTGGACGGAATGCAGCCGACATTCAGGCAGGTGCCGCCGAAGGTGGCGCGCTTTTCGACCACGGCCACCTTCATGCCGAGCTGAGCCGCCTTGATGGCGCAGACATAACCGCCGGGGCCGGTTCCGATTACAACAAGATCATAAGCCATGGATAAGTCCTTCGTTCTGGGCGGTCTATCTGCCGCCGCTGACATTCATGATGGCACCCGTCACGTAGGATGCCTGTGGCGACAGGAGGAACAGCACCGCCTCCGCCACTTCATCCGCCGAGCCGGCGCGTTGCATGGGCACCGAAGGTGCCAGATCTTTTGCCCGATCCGGCAAACCGCCGGAGGCATGGATATCGGTATCGATGATGCCGGGCCGGATCGCATTGACGCGAATGCCTTCCGTCGCGACTTCGCGCGACAGCCCGATCGTGAAGGTATCGACCGCACCCTTGGCGGCCGCATAATCCACATATTGTCCGCCGCTGCCGAGCACGGCGGCCATGGACGAGATATTGACGATCGCGCCGCCCTTGCCGCCGTGGCGGGTGGACATACGTTTAACAGCTTCCGAGGCACAGCGGATCTTGCCGATCACATTGATGGCGAACATCCGATCGAGGCGTTCGCGCGACATCTCGTCGACACGGGCTGTCTGGTCGACGACGCCGGCATTGTTGACGAGACCGTCCAGCCGGCCGAACTCCCGGTCGACAGCATCGAAGATCGCGGCGATGCCCTCTTCCGTGCCGGTATCGCCCTTCACGATACGGGCGGAGCCGCCCTTTGCCGCGATGGCATCGGCGACCGAACGGGCAGCCGACTCGTTCTGCGCGTAGTTGATCAGCACGGACCAGCCCTGTTCGGCGGCCTTCAATGCGCATGCGGCGCCGATGCCGCGGCTTGCGCCGGTGACAAGTAGGACGGGGTGTTCGCTCATCGGATGATTCCTTGGCGTTCTGCTAGACCATCAGGCCGATAATCATGAGGCCGAGGCCAAGAAGCGACCCCAACCAGACCAGCGAGCGGATATAGGGAATGCCGGCGAGGTAAAGGGGAATATAGGCGATCCGGCAGAGGAACCAGATCCATCCGCCGATCAGGCCCCAGCCGCTCGCATCACTGTAGAAGGCGAGCGCGAGGATCAGACCGACAAAGGCGGGATAGGTTTCGCGAAAATTCGAAGAGGCGCGTTCGGCGCGGCCGGCAAGCGGCGATTTGGGTTTCAGGCCTTCATCGCGCGGCCCGGCATTCCATTGGGAGCCGAGTTCACGCGTGGCCAAAAAGCCCTGCAGCATGACGTGGAGGACGAGAAGCACCACGGAAAGAACCAGCAACGCGAGATAGGGCGTGGCGAGTGCTGTAACCTGGTCCATCTCGTCCTCCTGTATTGGTTATTAGAGATCGAGAACCAGACGTTCCGGATCTTCCAGGCTTTCCTTGACGCGCACCAGGAAGGTGACGGCTTCCTTGCCGTCGACGATGCGGTGATCGTAGGAGAGCGCGAGATACATCATCGGACGTATGACGATCTGGCCGCCGACGACGACCGGGCGATCCTGGATCTTGTGCATGCCGAGGATGCCGGACTGCGGCGCGTTGAGGATCGGCGAGGACATCAGCGAACCGTAGACGCCACCATTGGTGATGGTGAAGGTGCCGCCCTGCATGTCGGCCATGCCGAGCGAACCGTCGCGGGCTGCCTTGGCAAGACGGCCGAGTTCCTTCTCGACGCCAGCGATCGACAGCTGGTCGGCATCACGGATGACCGGAACAACGAGACCCTTGTCGGTGCCGACAGCCATGCCGACGTGACAATAATTCTTGTAGATGATGTCGGTGCCGTCGATTTCGGCGTTGACGGCCGGCAGTTCCTTCAGCGCATGCGTGACGGCCTTGGTGAAGAAGCCCATGAAGCCGAGCTTCACGCCGTGCTTCTTCTCGAACACGTCCTTGTACTTGTTGCGCAGGTCCATGACCGCCTTCATGTCCACCTCGTTGTAGGTGGTCAGCATGGCAGCCGTGTTCTGGGCGTCCTTCAGGCGCTTGGCGATCGTCTGGCGCAGGCGCGTCATCTTCACGCGCTCTTCACGTACGGCATCTTCCGTCGTGGACGGTGCACGCGGCGCTGCCGGAGCAGCCGGTGCGGCAGCAGCAACCGGACCCTTGGCGATGGCGGCGAGAACGTCACCCTTCAGCACCTGGCCACGCTTGCCGGAACCATCGACGTCGGCCGTCGAGATATTGTTGTCGGCGGCGAGCTTGGCAGCAGCCGGAGCGGCCGGCATGGCCGAAGCTGCAGCGGGTGCCGGTGCGGCGGCCGGAGCCGGAGCGGCAGGGGCAGCAGCCGGAGCAGGCGTTGCGGCCGGAGCGGATGCGCCTGCGGAGCCTGCAGCGCCTTCGGCGATCTGGCCGAGCAGCGCGCCGAGACCAACGGTTTCGCCGGCCTGGGCAACGATTTCCGTCAGCACGCCGGAGGCCGGTGCCGGCACTTCGACGGTCACCTTGTCGGTTTCCAGCTCAACGATCGGCTCGTCGGCGTTCACCGTGTCGCCGACCTTCTTGAACCAGGTGCCGACGGTTGCCTCGCTGACGGATTCGCCGAGAGTAGGGACGCGAATTTCGGTTGCCATGTTCTGTTTCCGTGTTTGATCCGATGTCGTGTTTCGCAAGTGAAGGCGCTAGCGGCTGAAATCAGCCGCCGAGCGCGTCTTCGAGGAAGGCTTCGAGCTGTGCCAGATGCTTCGACATCAGGCCGGTTGCCGGAGAAGCGGCAGCCGGGCGGCCCGTGTAACGGACGCGCTGATACTTGGCATCGATATGAGCCAGCACCCATTCCAGGTACGGGTCGATGAAGGCCCAGGCGCCCATGTTCTTCGGCTCTTCCTGGCACCAGACCATTTCCGCATGGCGGAAACGGGACAGCTCGTTGATGAGCGCCTTGGCCGGGAACGGGTAGAGCTGTTCGATGCGCAGCAGATAGATGTCGTCGATGCCGCGCTTTTCGCGCTCTTCCAGCAGATCGTAATAGACCTTGCCGGTGCACATCACGACGCGACGGATCTTGGCATCCTTCTGCAGCTTGATCGGGCCGTCCTTGATGACTTCCGCATCATCCCACAGCAGGCGGTGGAACGAGCTTTCGCCTGCCATTTCCGCCAGAGTCGAGGTGGCGCGCTTGTGACGCAGCAGTGACTTCGGCGTCATCAGGATCAGCGGCTTGCGGAAATCGCGCTTCATCTGGCGACGCAGGATGTGGAAGTAGTTGGCCGGCGTCGTGCAGTTGGCGACCTGCATGTTGTCTTCGGCGCACATCTGCAGCCAACGCTCCAGACGAGCCGACGAATGTTCCGGACCCTGGCCTTCATAACCATGCGGCAGAAGGCAGACGAGACCGGACATGCGCAGCCACTTGCGTTCACCCGACGAGATGAACTGGTCGAACACCACCTGTGCGCCGTTGGCGAAGTCACCGAACTGGGCTTCCCAGAGCGTCAGCGCATTCGGACGAGCAAGCGAATAACCGTATTCGAAGCCGAGAACCGCCTCTTCCGAGAGCATCGAGTTGATGACTTCGTAGCGGGCCTGGTTCGGCGCGAGGTTGGCGAGCGGGATGTAGCGCTCTTCGGACTCCTGATCGTAGAGAACCGAATGACGCTGCGAGAAGGTGCCGCGTTCGCAATCCTGGCCGGACAGGCGAACCTTGTGGCCTTCCGTGACCAGCGAACCGAAGGCCAGTGCCTCGGCCATGGCCCAGTCGATGCCCTCGCCCGTCTCAATCATCTGAGCGCGGTTTTCCATGAAGCGCTTGATCGTGCGGTGCGCGTTGAAGCCGTCCGGAACGGTCGCCAGCTTGCGGCCGATGTCCTTCAGGCTCTTCATCGGCACGGCAGTCTTGCCGCGGCGCTGTTCGTCCGCATTGTCGGCGGAGCGCAGGCCGGACCACTGACCGTCCAGCCAGTCTGCCTTGTTCGGCTTGTAGCTCTGGCCAGCTTCGAATTCCTGCTCCAGATGCGCGCGCCAATCGGCCTTCATCTTCTGGAACTCGCCGTCGGAGATCAGGCCTTCGGCAATCAGGCGCTCGGCATAAAGCTCGGTCACCGTCTTGTGGGCGCGGATGACCTTGTACATCTTCGGCTGCGTGAACGCCGGCTCGTCGCCTTCGTTATGGCCGAAGCGGCGGTAGCAGAACATGTCCACAACCACCGGCTTGTGGAACTTCATGCGGTATTCGGTAGCGATCTTCGCGGCATAGGTGACCGCTTCCGGATCATCGCCGTTGACGTGGAAGATCGGCGCCTCGATCATCTTGGCGACGTCGGACGGATAGGGCGACGAACGCGAGAAGGCCGGGTTCGTGGTGAAACCGATCTGGTTGTTGATGATGAAGTGCATGGTACCGGCGACGCGGTGACCGCGCAGACCGGACAGGCCGAGGATTTCGGCAACCACGCCCTGGCCGGCGAACGCGGCATCGCCGTGCAGCAGCAGCGGCAGCACCTTGGCGCGTTCCTTCAAGGGAACGATGTCGCCTTCCCAGCTCTTCGTCAGCATGTCCTGCTTGGCGCGGGCCTTGCCCATGACGACCGGGTTGACGATTTCCAGGTGCGACGGGTTGGCCGTCAGCGACAGGTGCACCTTGTTGCCGTCGAATTCGCGGTCGGAGGAGGCACCGAGGTGGTACTTCACGTCGCCCGAACCTTCGACTTCATCGGGCTTGAAGGAACCGCCCTTGAACTCGTGGAAGATCGCGCGGTGCGGCTTGCCCATGACCTGGGACAGAACGTTCAGGCGGCCACGATGGGCCATGCCGAGAACGATTTCTTCCATGCCTTCCTGGCCGCCGCGCTTGATGATCTGCTCCAGCGCCGGGATCAGCGCTTCGCCGCCATCAAGGCCGAAACGCTTGGTGCCCTTGTACTTGACGTCGATGAACTGCTCGAAACCTTCCGCCTCGACCAGTTTCTGCAGGATCGCCTTCTTGCCGTTCGGCGTGAATTCGACGCCCTTGCCGGGGCCTTCGATGCGCTCCTGGATCCAGGCCTTTTCTTCCGGATTGGAGATGTGCATGAACTCGACGCCGAGCGTCGAGCAATAGGTGCGCTGCAGGATGTCGAGCATCTCGCGGATCGTCGCGTATTCGAGACCCAGCACGTTGTCGATGAAGATCTTGCGGTCATAATCGGCTTCGGTGAAGCCGTAAGCGGTCGGCGACAGTTCGTTATAGTCGTCAACCGGCGCGGCAAGGCCCAGCGGATCGAGCTTGGCATGCAGGTGGCCCCGCATACGGTAAGCGCGGATCATCATGATGGCGCGCACGCTGTCGCGGGTCGCCTGCAGCACGGCCGCCGGATCAACAGCCTTGCCGGATGCGGAGGCTGCGGCTTCCGCCTTGGCCTGCACCTTCTTTTCGATCGCCTTTTCAACGACCGGCCAGTTGCCGTCGAGTGCCGAGACCAGCTCGCCATTGGCCGGGATCGGCCAGTTCTTGCGCTGCCAGGAGGCGCCGCTTGCCGCCTTCTTCACATCGTCCGGATTGTCGCCCAGCGCCTTGAAGAAGGACTGCCATTCGGGACCGACAGACGTCGGATCTTCCTCGTAGCGCGCATAAAGCTGCTCGATATAGGCAGCATTGGCGCCGTCGAGGAAGGAGGTGATGAGGAACTGCTCGTTGGCTTCTTGCCGTGCCATGGTGCTTACGCGGACGTGGCGCCCGCCTCCTGACGTAATCTTTGGGGCCGGATCTTGGAAAGCGCCGACCATCGCTTGTCATGCTTGAACCACGGCCAGAATACGACGTGTCTCTGGTGCGGCTAAGGCAGGCGAACCATCGAATGATTCGCCTGCCAAAAGTTTAATTAGCGCTTATGAATTAGCGCCTCTTATGTGGCATCAGCCCTTCAGGACTTCAACCAGCGTCTTGCCGAGACGTGCCGGGGACGGCGAAACCTTGATACCGGCCGCTTCCATGGCCGCGATCTTCGATTCCGCATCACCCTTGCCGCCGGAAACAACAGCGCCGGCATGGCCCATGGTGCGCCCCTTCGGAGCGGTACGGCCTGCGATGAAGCCGGCCATCGGCTTCTTGCGGCCCTTCTTGGCTTCGTCGATGAGGAACTGCGCCGCATCTTCTTCCGCCGAACCGCCGATTTCGCCGATCATGATAATCGACTGGGTGGCTTCGTCGGCCAGGAACATTTCCAAGACGTCGATGAACTCGGTGCCCTTGACCGGGTCGCCGCCGATACCGACAGCCGTCGTCTGGCCAAGACCTTCGTTCGAGGTCTGGAACACGGCTTCATAGGTCAGGGTTCCCGAGCGGGACACGATACCGACCGAACCCTTGCGGAAGATGGAGCCCGGCATGATGCCGATCTTGCATTCTTCCGGCGTCAGGATGCCCGGGCAGTTGGGGCCGAGCAGGCGCGACTTCGACTTGTCGAGCTTCGCCTTGACGCGCACCATGTCCATGACCGGGATACCCTCGGTGATGCAGGTGATGAACGGGATCTCGGCGTCGATCGCTTCGATGATCGCATCCGCAGCACCTGCCGGCGGAACGTAGATCACGGATGCATCCGCACCGGTCTTTTCCTTGGCTTCGGCAACGGTTGCGAAGATCGGCAGGGTCTCGCCCTTGGAGCCGGTCCAGTTTTCGCCGCCCTTCTTCGGGTGGATGCCGCCGACCATCTGCGTGCCGTAATAGGCGAGCGCCTGTTCGGTGTGGAAGGTGCCGGTCTTGCCGGTCAGGCCCTGCACGAGGACCTTGGTATTCTTGTTTACGAGAATGGACATTGTCGTTCCGGTCCTTCCGATTAGCCGTTGATCGCCGCGACGATCTTCTTGGCCGCATCGTCCAAGTCGTCAGCTGCCGTGATGGCGAGGCCCGATTCGTTCAGGATCTTCTTGCCGAGTTCGACATTCGTGCCTTCGAGGCGCACGACGAGCGGAACCTTGAGGCCGACTTCCTTCACGGCGGCAATCACGCCTTCCGCGATGACGTCGCACTTCATGATGCCGCCGAAGATGTTGACGAGGATGCCCTCGACCTTCGGGTCAGCCGTGATGATCTTGAAGGCAGCCGCCACCTTCTCCTTGCCGGCGCCACCGCCGACGTCGCAGAAGTTTGCCGGCTCCTTGCCGTACAGCTTGATGATGTCCATGGTCGCCATGGCAAGGCCGGCGCCGTTCACCATGCAGCCGATGTTGCCGTCGAGCGCCACGTAAGCGAGGTCCCACTTGGAGGCTTCGATTTCCTTGGCGTCTTCTTCGGTCTCGTCGCGCAGCGCCTTGACGTCGTCGTGGCGGAACAGGGCGTTGCCGTCGAAAGACATCTTGGCGTCGAGGACGCGCAGGTGGCCGTTGGTCATGACGATCAGCGGGTTCACCTCGAGAAGAGCCATGTCCTTCTCGTTGAAGGCCTTGTAGAGCGCCGGGAACAGCGACTTGGCGTCTTCGGCGGCAGCGCCGTCGAGCGCGAGTGCAGCCGAGATCTTGGCAACATCATCGGCCGTGACGCCGGCTTTCGGGTCAATCGCGATGGTGTGGATCTTTTCCGGCGTGTCGTGGGCAACGGCTTCGATATCCATGCCGCCTTCCGTCGAAACGACGAAGGCAACACGACCGACCGAACGGTCGACCAGCAGCGAGCAGTAGAGTTCGCGGGCAATGTCGGCGCCGTCTTCGATGTAGAGGCGGTTGACCTGCTTGCCGGCTTCGCCGGTCTGGGCCGTCACCAGCGTGTTGCCCAGCATGTCCTTGGCGTGAGCGACGACTTCGTCGATCGACTTGGCGAGGCGAACGCCGCCCTTGGCGTCCGGGCCGAGTTCCTTGAACTTGCCCTTGCCGCGGCCGCCAGCATGGATCTGGCTCTTGACCACGTAGAGCGGGCCGGGAAGCTGCTTGGCGGCAGCTTCTGCCTCGTCGGCAGAGAGGATCGCCACACCTTCGGCGACCGGTGCGCCGTAGCCCTTCAGGAGAGCTTTGGCCTGGTATTCATGAATGTTCATCGTCTGATCCTTGGATCTTTGGCCTTGGAGGCGATTACTTCAGGGACGGCGCGATCGTGGCGCAGGCTTCGCACAGGCCGGCAACGGAGCCGACCGACTTCTCGAAGCCTTCCTTTTCGTCCTTGTTCAGGTCGATCTCGATGACGCGCTCGACACCGCCGGCACCGATGACGGTCGGAACGCCGACATACATGTCCTTGACGCCGTACTGGCCGGAGAGGTGGGCAGCGCAAGGCAGAACGCGCTTCTTGTCCTTCAGGAAGGATTCAGCCATCTCGATGGCGGAAGCGGCCGGAGCGTAGTAGGCCGAACCGGTCTTCAAGAGGCCGACGATTTCGGCGCCGCCGTCACGGGTGCGCTGGATGATCTGGTCGAGACGCTCCTGCGTGCACCAGCCCATCTTGACGAGGTCGGTCAGCGGAATGCCGGCAACGGTGGAGTAGCGTGCGAGCGGCACCATGGTATCGCCATGGCCACCGAGAACGAAGGCCGTGACGTCTTCAACCGATACGTTGAATTCTTCGGCGAGGAAGAGACGGAAGCGGGCCGAGTCGAGAACGCCGGCCATGCCGACGACCATGTTCTTCGGCAGGCCGGAGAACTTCTGCAGCGCCCAGACCATGGCATCAAGCGGGTTGGTGATGCAGATCACGAAGGCGTTCGGGGCATATTTCTTGATGCCGGCGCCGACCTGTTCCATGACCTTGAGGTTGATGCCGAGAAGGTCGTCGCGGCTCATGCCCGGCTTGCGCGGCACGCCGGCGGTGACGATGCAGACATCAGCGCCTTCGATGGCAGCGTAGTCGCTGGCGCCGGAGAGCTTGGCATTGAAGCCTTCAACCGGACCGGACTGGGCGATGTCGAGACCCTTGCCCTGCGGAATGCCGTCGGCAATGTCGAACAGGACGATATCGCCCAGCTCCTTCAGGCTGGCCAGGTGAGCCAGCGTGCCGCCGATCATGCCGGAACCAATAAGTGCAATCTTCTTGCGAGCCATCGAAATGCTTCCTCTCCATTGGAATGCACGGCCGGCACGGGACCTGTCGACCGATGTGGCACCTCGATTAGCTTCATTGCCAGAAAAAGGCAATCGATTATTTGGGACGCAGTAATTTCAAACGGTTAGATCATAAAATTCTTACGTAAACGTAAGAATTTGTGTCAGAAAATTGTTAACTTCCGCTGCGTTTTTCATGATGCAGCGCAAGATAGTCGGGGCTGCGCATTTCAAACAGGCGGGAAATCGTCCGATCGAACTCGAAGCCCTCGGTACCACGCCTTTCTGTCAGCAGTGCGTCAGGCGCCGTCGCCGCCGACACGAAAAGCCGCACGGTCTTGTCGTAAAGTGCATCGACGAGGTTGATGAACCGTTTCGTCTGGTTGCGCTTATCTGGCCCGAGCTGCGGCACGCCCTCAACGAAGACCACGTCGAACCTTGCGGCGATCTCCAGGTAGTCGGAGGCGCCGAGCGGGTTTTCGCAGAGATCCGCAAAACTGAAGCGCGCCGCCCGACCTGCCGCACATGGAACCTTGATGACCCGGCCCTTGCGGGGAATTTCTGTCGGCTGAGCCTTGGCGCCGCCGGTCACCTGATGCCAGGCGTTCTCCATGGCGATCTCGCTCTGCCCGCCGAGCGGCGTCACGTAAACGGGCAGGCTTGCCGTCTTCTCCATCCGGTAATCGGTGGGGGAATCGAGCGAGGTAATGTCCACATACTGCTTGAGCAGTTCGATGAACGGCAGGAAGAGCCCGCGGTTCAGCCCGTCGCGGTAAAGATCGTTCGGCGCGACGTTGGAGGTGGTGACGAGCACGCAGCCGAGCGAAAAAAGCTCGGTGAACAGTCGGCCGAGGATCATCGCATCGGCGATATCGGTGACGGAAAACTCGTCGAAGCAGAGCAGTTCCGCTTGCGCGAAGAGATCCGCCGCGACCGGCGGAACGGGATCGGCCTGCTTCGTTTCGCCGGCCTTCAGCTTCTGCCGATGCGCATGGATGCGCGCATGCACATCCGCCATGAATTCGTGAAAATGGCAACGACGCTTCTTCGCCACGGTTGCTTTGGCAAAGAACATGTCCATCAGCATGGTCTTGCCGCGCCCGACCGATCCGTAGACATAGAGACCACGGATCGTCTCGGAGGATCGCTTGCTGTTCTTGGCGAACAGCCAGCCGAGCGCGCTGGTCTTTTTGGCCGGCCCGCGGCTGCGCAGTTGCGAGAGAACATGATCGAGCTTGGCAGCCACCGCCATCTGCGCCTGGTCGAGCTGCAGCGTACCGGCAGCCGTCAGCGACGTCAGTTCGTCGCTGACACTGTTGTTGTAATCGGGGAGTTTCGCCATGGGGCGGTCCTATGCGCCGGACGCGGGACGGGCGCCCTTAGCGTGACAGGCTGATCGGCTGGCCGGAATTGGTGGTTCCGTCGAAGCGGGTATCGGCGCTCTTGTAGACGCGGCCGATGATGTCGCCATTGCGGTTCTTAAAGAGCACGGTCTTGCCGTTGACTTCCCAGGAGCCCATGGCCGTCAGGTCGCCGGCGCAGCCGCGCGTACCGCCACGCGAACCGCTGCCGAGATTGGTCAGCGTCAGGAACATGTCGCAGGTGGTGCCGCCGTTCGACACACGCCAGTTGCCGACCATCGATTCCTTCGTCACATCAAGTGCCGTCGGCGGAGCATCCGAGGAACCGGGCGGCAGGGATGCGACGGCAGTGTTTCCGGTCGTCGGAGCGGCGGGGAACTGCGACGGATCGGCAGCGCCCGGAGGCGGCAGCGCCCCGGACTGCACGCTCGGCACCGGCTGGGCCTGCAGCGGTGCAGGAGACGGCAGATCGGAATAGGGATTGTACGAGGTACGCTGGCAACCGGCCAAGGAAATCGCGACCACTACGCCGGCCACCACATATCTGAATTGCATCACCAAGCTCCCACTATGCGCGCTGCCCGCACGACGCTGACGTGTGTTCCAGAATTACCGTCAAAGGTCGTGCCAAATCAAGCCACTGAAACGGAACCCGCTCCATTTCAAGGCCGTTCTCACGCAGATGGAACACATCTGCGCGAGGTCAAGGCCATTTCAGGTCACACGTCAGACGCGACGCTCGACCATCATCTTCTTGATTTCGGCAATTGCCTTGGCCGGGTTCAGACCCTTCGGACAGGTTTGCGCACAGTTCATGATGGTGTGGCAGCGATAGAGGCGGAAGGGATCTTCCAGATTGTCCAGACGCTCGCCCTTGGCCTCGTCGCGGCTATCGATCAGCCAACGATAGGCCTGCAGCAGAACAGCCGGGCCGAGATAACGGTCGCCGTTCCACCAATAGCTCGGACAGGAGGTCGAGCAGCAGGCGCACAGAATGCACTCGTAGAGGCCGTCGAGCTTCTGGCGGTCGTCGTGGCTCTGTTTCCATTCCTTGGCCGGCGTCGGGGAAACAGTCTTCAGCCAGGGTTCGATCGAGCGATGCTGGGCGTAGAAATTGGTCAGATCCGGCACGAGATCCTTTACCACCGGCATGTGCGGCAGCGGATAGATCTTCACCGTGCCCTTCACGTCGTCCATGCCCTTGGTGCAGGCGAGCGTGTTGGCGCCGTCGATGTTCATCGCGCAGGAACCGCAGATGCCTTCGCGGCAGGAACGGCGCAGCGTCAGCGTCGGGTCGATGTTGTTCTTGATGTAGAGGAGACCATCCAGCACCATCGGACCGCAATCGTCGATATCGACGTAATAGGTATCGATGCGCGGGTTCTGGCCGTCATCCGGATTCCAGCGATAGATGCGGAATTCGCGAAGGTTCTTCGCCCCGGCCGGCTTCGGCCAGGTCTTGCCTTCGGTCATCTGGGAATTTTTCGGGAGAGCAAGTTCAACCATTGCTGGACCTTTGATCCTCGGCGGTCACCGCCGTTCTGTTTCCTAGGTTATAATCATCCGGCACCCACGGCGCCATGGTTGGATTCAACAGTCTGTGAGGTCGGCCTTCGCAGGCGGACCAGAGGAGCGCGACACGCTCGACGCCGCGACGAACGGCGGTCGAAAGGCCGCGCAGGAACGGCTTGCGCGCCGCCTGTTTTGCCGACCGCCCGGTGGCGATCACGCTCGCCGCCCCGGACTGCATGACCACGAAGGGCGCGACATCCGCGACCTTCAGGCCGTGCCACGACGGCGCCCAGAGGAAATCATCCGCCGGGATCAGCACCGTTCCGATCCGCTCCAGCAGGCGTTGTGCCGCCTTGCGCGTGATCAGATAGGCCGCAGCCCCCGAGACCGGGCGCAGCGAACGCACCAGACGACGATCACCGACGGCACCCAGCGGCAAAACCTTTCGGCCGCCTGCTCGGTAGATGCCTTCCAGCTTGACGACATCCGCATCGAAACCCTTGCCGAGAAGATCGGTCACCACCGTTGCGAAGCCGGCGAGCGGCACGGCATCGTCCTCGAGAATGATCGCATGCTCGAAATCCGATGCCAGGAACTGCCGCCAGGCCATCACGTGACCGGCAAGGCAAGCCTCCTCCGTCAACATGAACAACCGGTTACGGTGTGCGTTCCATCCGAGTGCCTGCGGCGGCATTTGAAGCGCCGTGCCGCGAACGGCCAGCACCTCTTGCGCATCCTTGCGGGCATCGACGGCCTTCACACGGGTGACCGGCCAGGGCAGGTTACCGAAACCGCGCTCGATCTCGGCCCACCGGTCCGGCGAACGGTCGAGATTGATGGCAAACAGGCCAAGCGGCCTCCCCCCGGGAGCGATCGTCTTCGCATCGATATGGGAGGCCGCCATGTTCATCGTCAGTACACGCGTGCCTTCGGTTCGATCTTCACCGGATCAATGCCGTCAGCGATCAGATCGGTGTGGACCGGGCGGTAGTCGAGCGTCACGTCGCCGTTGTCGCCGACCCAGGCCAGCGTATGCTTGCGCCAGTTTTCGTCGTCGCGGCCGCCCATCGGACCATCCTTGTAGTCCTCGCGGGCGTGTGCACCACGGCTCTCCTTACGGGCCTCGGCGCTGTAGACCGTGGTGATGGCGTTGGCCATCAGGTTCTGCAGTTCGAGGGTTTCCACGAGATCCGAGTTCCAGATCATCGACCGGTCGGTGACCTTGATGTCCTTCATCTCGCTCCAGATCGACGACAGGCGCTGGCAACCGCTTTCCAGCGATTCCTGCGTGCGGAACACGGCCGCATCTTCCTGCATGGCGCGCTGCATCTTGTCGCGCAGCACGGCCGTCGGCGTGCCGCCGGAGGCATGACGCAGTCCGTCGAAGCGGTCCATGATCTTGTCGCAGGCAGCGGTGTTAAGCGCCGGCACCGGCGACACGCGGTCGATGACCTGGCCGGCGCGGATGGCGGCGGCACGACCGAAGACCACGAGGTCGATCAGCGAGTTGGAGCCGAGGCGGTTGGCGCCGTGCACCGAAGCGCAGCCGGCTTCACCAACGGCCATCAGGCCCGGCAGAAGCCGTTCCGGATTGGCGCTGTCGGCATTCAGCACTTCGCCCCAGTAGTTGGTCGGAATGCCGCCCATGTTGTAGTGAACGGTCGGCAGAACCGGGATCGGTTCGCGGGTCACATCGACGCCGGCAAAGATCTTCGCGCTTTCCGAAATGCCCGGCAGGCGTTCGTGCAGAACGGCGGGATCCAGGTGATCGAGGTGCAGGAAGATGTGGTCCTTGTTCTTGCCGACGCCACGGCCTTCACGGATTTCCAGCGTCATGCAGCGCGAGACAACGTCACGCGAGGCAAGGTCCTTCGCCGACGGGGCGTAACGTTCCATGAAACGTTCGCCTTCGGAATTGACGAGATAACCGCCTTCGCCGCGTGCGCCTTCGGTGATGAGGCAGCCCGAACCGTAGATGCCGGTCGGGTGGAACTGGACGAATTCCATGTCCTGCAGCGGAAGGCCGGCACGGGCCACCATGCCGCCACCGTCGCCGGTGCAGGTATGGGCGGACGTTGCGGAGAAATAGGCGCGGCCATAACCACCCGTCGCCAGCACCACCATCTTGGCGGCGAAACGATGGATGGTGCCGTCGTCGAGGTTCCAGGCGACGACGCCCGTGCAGCGGCCATCATCCGACATGATGAGGTCGATGGCGAAGTATTCGATGAAGAATTCGGCGTTGTTCTTCAGCGACTGGCCGTAAAGCGTGTGCAGGATGGCGTGACCGGTACGGTCCGCTGCCGCGCAGGTGCGCTGCACCGGCGGGCCGGCGCCGAAATTCTGCATGTGGCCGCCGAACGGCCGCTGGTAGATCTTGCCCTCTTCGTTACGGGAGAAAGGCACGCCGTAATGTTCCAGCTCATAGACCGCCTTCGGCGCTTCCATGACCATGTACTGCATGGCGTCCACGTCGCCCAGCCAGTCGGAGCCCTTCACGGTATCGTAAAGGTGCCACTGCCAGCTGTCCGGCGTCATGTTCTGCAGCGAGGCCGCAATGCCGCCCTGGGCTGCGACCGTGTGGGAACGGGTGGGGAAGACCTTGGTGATGCAGGCCGTCTTGAAGCCCTGCTCGGCCATGCCGAGGGTCGCGCGAAGACCGGCGCCGCCGGCGCCTACGACGATGACGTCATAGGAGTGGTCGACATAGGTATAGGCCTTGCCGGTCTGCGCAATGGGGGTGATCGATGCCATGGAGGGTTATCCTGCGAATGCGATCTTCAAGGCGGCGAAGAGACAGAGCCCGCCGACCAGAAGCGAAAAGAAGGAATTGAGCATGAGAAGCGTCAGCTTCATCACTTCGGAATGGATGTAATCCTGGATGATCTCTTCCATGCCGAGCTTCATGTGCACGATGCTGGCGATGATCGTCAGCGCGTTGATGGTCGCGACGAACGGGTTGGAGAGTGCCGAGATCACGTCGGCATAGGGTTTTCCGGCATACATGACCAGAAAGACCACATAGAACAGAAGAAGGGGAACCAGGGCGATCGACGTCGTCCGGACCTTCCAGAAATGCTCGGTGCCGCTCTTGGCCGAACCAAGACCACGAACCTTGCCGAGGGGTGTGCGCATGTCCATCGCTTGTCTCCTTACCGAACGATCAGCACCACCGCCCACACAAGGACGGTGAGCGCGATGGAAGCAACCAGGCTGGCCTTGGCGAGCATGGTCGAGAATTCCTTCTCGAAACCATAACCGAGGTCCCACATGATGTGCCTCAGACCACCAACCAGGTGATGCAGCAGCGCCCAGGTGTAACCGAACAGGATGATCTGTCCTACGATGGAACCGAACAACCAGTTCACCGTGTTGAAGGCTTCCTCACCGGAAGCTGCGGCAATGAGCCAGGCAGCGACAAGCACGGTGCCGAAATACAGCGCACCGCCGGTAATGCGGTGGACGATCGACATGGCCATGGTGGGGACGAAACGATAAATTTGAAGGTGCGGCGACAGAGGCCGATTTTTTGTCATATTCGCCATCATATCCTCGCGGCGTTCGGTGCGCATTCACGCGGGAGCGCGTCCGGCAATGCACGATGCCGTCAAGATGTGCATTGCATCATCGGGTGATTTACCCATCGGATTGGCAGATCACAAGCCGATTTCAGAAGGATTTTAAATTTAATCGATTGTGGTCTGTTCTGCCCGATCAACCAGACACCTAACACGCCCCGCCTTAACCATCTTCCGATAAAATCTATCAGTTTTTCACCAGTTTAGGAGCAAACGGGAAGATTGTGTGTTAACGCTTGGTTAACCACTGCGAACCCGGAGGCCCGCCATGATGGCGAAAGCTTTGAAATCCGGCATGTTAGCCGCCTTCCTTCTTGCACTGGCCGCGGATATGTCAGCGGCCGGCGACCGCAACGTCTTCTCCGGCCGCGACAGCGGATGGCATGGGCGCTCACATGACGGGCGCAGCCGGGACCACCACTGGCGCGGCAATGCCCGCGACAGATTGGCGCAAGACCGCCACGAGAGGCGCGACAGATCCTTCAGGAGCGCCCAGCAGGTGATCGGCACCGACGGCCTGCCCTCCGTCATCCCCGGCGTCGGCACGTTTTCGGGTGGCATCTCGGCCGTGCGCATCAAAGGAAACGGCATCTTTTTTGCCGGCGAAGGCGGGCTTCTCAGCGTACCGGATATCGACCGCCTGAACCCGAGCGCCAAGATCATCTCCGTTGACGAGGACGTGGCGAGCAACGCCTTCCTGCCACACGAGGCCTGCGAATACGAAGCCGGCGTCTGCGTGATCCGCGGCAGCCGCTGACGGTTCTTCAGACAAAACGCCAGACGGTGGTCTTCTTCACCTCGCTGTCTTCCAGCGCCCGGGTGACCGGCACCTGATAGGTGGCCAGCGCTTCAAGCCGCTCCTTCGGCAGATAGGCACGCCCCGGATCGCCGACAATCACCGTCCTGCCCTCCCCGGCAAGGCGCGTGAACCAGGGCAGAAGCGCATCGGCAAAGGCGCGGTCGTAAAAGACATCGCCAGCCAGGACCACATCCGCATCGACCCGCTGCCCGACAAGGTTTTCGCCGCAGAAGGTGAGCGCCACGCCGTTTTCCTGCGCATTCAGCGTGACGGCGCTCTGCGTCCACGGATCGATATCGGCGGCCGTCACCGAAGAAGCGCCTGCCATCATAGCGGCAATTGCCACAAGACCGGAGCCGGAAGCGAAATCCAGCACCGACCGCCCTCGGACGGTCTCCGGATGATCCAGCACATACCGCGACAGCCCCTGCCCGCCCGCCCAGGCAAAGGCCCAGAAGGGAGGCGGAAGGCCGATCGCCTCCAGATCCTCCTCCGTCTTCAGCCAGAGATCATGCGCCTCGTCGGCCAGATGCAGCCGGATTTCCGGCACATGCGGCGGTGCCATCAGGCTGGTATTGGCAAGGATGAAGGCCCGCGGCTCCGTCTTCAGAGGTGCCCCCTTCTAGAGCATGATGCCGAAAAGTGTATGCGGTTTTCGGTCGACATCATGCTCTCCTTCTTTGATTCTAGAGTGGATTCAGATTTTAGGTCGAATCGACCTAAAATCATCCGGCTCTAGTCCGGCGACCGCGGCGGGTTGTCGAGCCCGCCCATACGGCAGACCTCGGCATATTCCTCTTCCGTCACCGGCTGGACCGAAAGCCGCATCGAGGTGACGAGCGACATCTTTTCGAGCTTCGGGTTTGCCTTCACGTCCTTCAGCGAGACCGGTTTCGGCATGTCGCAGACGGCGCGGATATCGACGCAATCCCAGCGCAGGTCACCCTCGGCGGTCGAATCGGGATGCGAGAGCGCACAGACCTCAACGATGCCGACGATCTCCAGACCCTCGTTCGAATGGTAGAAGAAGCCCTTGTCGCCGATCTTCATGGCCCGCATGTTGTTGCGCGCCAGATAGTTGCGCACGCCGGTCCATTCCTCGCCGGCCTCGCCCTTGGCCTTCTGCATCTCCCAGGACCACTTGAAGGGTTCCGACTTGTAGAGCCAGTAGGATGCCATTGTCGCCTCACGCACCCGGCTTGTTGAAGACCCAGTTGAAGGGTTTTACCTCGACGGAGGCGAAAAGGCCGGCCTTCGTGTAAGGATCGGCATCGGCGATCGCCTGTGCCGCTTCGATCGATTCGGCTTCAACGATGACAAGGCTGCCATTCGGCTTGCCTTCGCCGTCCAGGAACGGGCCGGCCATCTTGAGGATGCCCTTTTCGTTGAGCGCATTCAGGTGATCCACATGGGCCGGGCGCGTGTCCATGCGGACATTCAGGTGGCCGGGCTTGTCGGCGCAGACGAAAGCAAAAAGTGCCATGGTCGGATGTCTCCTGTTTTATTCCGTGGTGATGGGCCGGGTCATCAGCTGTTCCATCGCAGTGGTAACGGCAAGCCGACCCTCGATGATGGCGGCAACCGCTTCCGTCACCGGCAGCTCGACCTGGTGACGCTCCGCAAGGCTTGCCGCGATCGAGGCCGTAAACGCCCCCTCGATAAGCTGACCGCCCGACATGTCCGAAGGTTCGCCCTGGCCAAGCCCGATGCCGAAACGCAGGTTGCGTGATTGATGGCTGGTGGCGGTCAGGACGAGGTCGCCGAGGCCGGAGAGCCCGCGTACCGTATCGGCCCGCCCGCCCATGGCGGCCACAAGCCGCGACATTTCCGCGAGCCCGCGCGAAATCAGCGCGGCGCGGGCGGAATCGCCGAGCCCCGCGCCTTCGACAATGCCACCGGCAATCGCCAGCACGTTTTTGAGCGCACCGCCGAGCTGCACGCCGATCCGGTCGGTCGAGGGATAAAGCCGGAAGGTGCGACCCGAGATGGCGTGCGCCAGCCGCTCCGCGACCGGCTGATCGGCGGCCGCAATCACCATCGCCGTCGGCAGGCCACGGGCAATATCGGCGGCAAAACCGGGACCGGAGAGCACCGCCACCGGATGATGCGGCAGTTCCTGTTCCAACACATCCGTCAGCAGCCGGCCGGAGGAGCGTTCGATGCCCTTGGCGCAGCTGACGACGATCGCCTCTGCTTTGAGATACGGGCCGTAATGACGCGCCGCATCGGCATGCGCCTGCGAAGGCATGGCAAACAGCACGATGCTCGCCTCTTCCAGCGCATCCGGTTCGGTCGAGAAATCCAGCACATCCGGCAGCGGCACGCCGGGAAGGGCGACATCATGGGTCCGGTCGTTGCGCAGATCCGCCATCAGCGAGGGATCGCGCCCGAGAAGCGTGACGGCAGCCTTGCCTTCCAGCGCAATCACGGTGGCGAGTGCCGTGCCGAAGGCGCCGGCACCGATGACGACGATCTTTTCCCGTTCGCTCATAGGAGATGCCTCATGCCTTTGCTCCACGTTTGCCCGATCCGATCAGGGCCGCGGCATCCGCATCGAGCGGCCAGCGCGACCGGGGCGCGACCGAAATCGGATCATCGGCAAGGCCCGCAGCCATCCGCTCGAGCCCTGCCCAGGCGATCATCGCGGCATTGTCCGTGCACAGGCGGATCGGCGGCGCGATGAAACGGAAACCGTGCTGCTGGCACAGCGCCTGCAGCGTGTCGCGGATGACCTGATTGGCGGCAACCCCGCCGGCCACGACCAGCGCCGGCTGGCTCTCCTGCGGGAAACGTTCACGGAATCGTGCAAGCCCACGGCCGATGCGGTCCTTCAACGTGCGCGAGATGGCGCGCTGGAAGGAGGCGCAGATATCGGCGATATCCTGTTCCGTCAGCGGCTGGATGGCGGTTGCCGCCTGGCGCACCGCCGTCTTCAGGCCGGAGAAGGAAAAATCGAGCCGCGCTTCGCCGACAAGCGGCCGCGGCAGGTCGAAACGCTCCGGATTGCCGGTGAGCGCCGCCTTTTCCACGGCGGGACCGCCGGGATAAGGAAGACCGAGCAGCTTCGCCGTCTTGTCGAAGGCCTCGCCCAGCGCATCGTCGATCGTCGTGCCCCAGCGCTCGTAGTCGCCGACGCCCTTGACCAGCACGAGCTGCGTGTGGCCGCCGGAAACGAGCAGCATCAGATAAGGAAAAGAAAGTCCGTCTGTCAGCCGCGCCGTCAGCGCATGGCCTTCCAGATGGTTGACCGCGTAAAGCGGCTTTTTCGCCGCCATGGCGATCGCCTTGCCGGTCATCAGGCCGACGAGCAGGCCGCCGATCAGGCCGGGACCGGCCGTGGCCGCCACCGCATCGATATCCTCCAGGGTTATGCCCGCCCGCGCCAGCGCCTCCTCGATCAGGCCATCCAGCGCATCGACATGCGCACGCGCGGCAATTTCCGGAACCACGCCGCCAAAGGCGCTGTGTTCATCAAGCTGCGACAAAACGACGTCGGAAACGATCTCGCCACGCCCGTCCGGATGCCGCACGACAATCGCCGCAGCGGTTTCGTCGCAGCTGGTTTCGATGCCGAGGATACGTGAGGAAGAGGTCATGAAACGTTCGGGTGAATTGCGGTGTCCGCCAAAGCCGGTTACGAAGCAGACGCGTAACAATGGATGACGGCAGATGCAAACAAAACCTTTCCGGATCGGCACGCGCGGCAGCCCGCTGGCATTGGCGCAGGCCTCTGAAACCCGCGCCCGGCTGATGGCGGCACACGGGCTTCCGGAAGAGATGTTCGAGATCGTCGTGCTCTCCACCAAGGGCGACCGCATCACCGACCGTCCGCTGGCAGAAGTTGGCGGCAAGGGCCTGTTCACCCAGGAACTGGAAGACCAGCTTTCGTCCGGCGAGCTGGATTTTGCCGTGCATTCCTCGAAGGACATGCCGACCGTGCTGCCGGACGGCCTGGAACTCTCCGCCTTCCTGCCGCGCGAGGATTTTCGCGATGCCTTTATCGGCCGCACGGCACCGACTCTTGCGGCGCTACCGGATGGCGCCACGATCGGCTCGTCGTCGCTGCGCCGCCAGGCCCTCATTCGCCGCCGCCGACCGGACATTTCCGTCATCACCTTCCGCGGCCTGGTGGAAACCCGCCTGCGCAAGCTGGAGGAAGGCCAGGTGGATGCCACGCTGCTGGCGCTTGCCGGCCTCAACCGGCTGACGATGAGCGATGTGGTGACGGAAGTCATGGACCCGGCCGATTTTCCGCCGGCGCCGGCGCAAGGGGCAATCTGCATCGAAAGCCGGATCGGCGACGACCGTGTGCTCGACCTGCTCGAGGCGATCAATGACCGCCCCACCTCAGATGCGGTCAGCTGCGAGCGCGCCTTTCTCGCCGCCCTCGACGGATCCTGTCGCACGCCGATTGCCGGTTATGCCCGCTGTGACGGCGATCACCTGCATTTTTCCGGCCTGATCCTGACGCCGGACGGCCAGCAGGAACACGCGGTCGAGATTTCCGGGCTTCGCCGCGACGCCCTGGCACTGGGACGGAAGGCCGGCGAGACCGTGCGTTCTGCCGCCGGTCCGGATTTCTTCGCTGACTGGACTTGAGCAGACATACGGAGGCCTGCATGCGGGTGATCGTCACACGGCCTCCGACCAGTGCCGCCCGCACCGCGGAAAAGCTGACCCACCTCGGCCATGAGCCGGTTCTTCTGCCAGTGAGCGTCCCGGTTCACGATCCCGACGCCGCAGCCGATGCGCTGGCGCTTGCGCATGCAGCGCTTGCCATCACGAGCGCGGAAGCGGTCCGTGTCTTGACGGACCTCGATCTTTCAGCGCATCGGGATACCCCTGTTTTTACCGTGGGCGAAACAACGGCAGAGGCTGCACGGCAGGCCGGTTTCCGGCATGTCGAGGCAGGCCCCGGGGATGGCGAGCATCTGGCGCGCCTGCTGGCCGAACGCGGTGCCGAGGACATTCTCTACCTGGCAGGCTCCCCCCGCGCACCGGGCTTCGAGGCCGGTCTTCGCACCGCCGGTCTGCATTTCCGCACGGCCGACGTCTACGCCATGCGCGCGGTCGACTGGACCGAAGAACAGCGGGCGAGCCTTCACCCGTTTCCGGATGCCGTTCTCCTTTATTCGCGCGAAACCGCGCGCCGCTTTTTCCAGCGGGCCCTGCCCCTGCTGCCGGAAGGCTCAGGCCGCCTCTTCCATGTTCTGTGCCTCAGCCCGCAGATCGCAGCCGATGTTCCGCAAAAAGACACGATCGCCCTGCATGTCGCGGATCATCCGAAGGAAGACGAGCTTCTCCTTCTTCTTTCGTCGTGCGCGGGAACCAAAATCGGCTGAGGCTCTTTCCATCTGTCCCCCGGCTGACTAGGTTCCAGGTGAGACAGTCCAGAATGAGGTTGCCATGGTTTCCGATAAGCCGCCCCGCCGTTCCCGTTCGGGAAAGACACCGGTCACGATCGATCTGGCAGCCGAGGCTGTCGGACCGGACAATGCCGCAAAGGACGATGCGAGCCCGGTGGCCGAACCGGCGCGCAGCAACGATACCGATGCGCCGGAGCCAGCGGTCGCCGCAAACGAGAGTTCCGCGCCGGAAGCCGTGGAGGGCAATGCAGCGCCCTCGACCGAGCAGCCCGCCGCACCCGAGGCCGAAACACCCGATTTTGCAGCACAGACAGCCGTGGAACAGGCCTCCGGCGAGCCGGCGCCGGCCGAGAAGGCTGCCGAGGCTCCGGCGGAAAGCCCGACGGACACCCGGACGGACGACGAGCCCGCCCTGGCATCCGCGCCCCCAACCCCGGACATGCCCCGCACGGATTCAACAGACACTCCGAGACCCGTTCCGGACGAGGCTCCGGCGCCTCCGCCGCCCGTCGCAAGCCAGGACAAGGGCGCCCGCACCTCGGCGATGGTGGCTTCCGGCATTCTCGGCGGTCTTGTCGCCCTGTTTCTCGCCGGCAGCATGCAATATGCCGGTTATCTTCCGGGCCTCAGCCAACAGCCGTCCGCCGCCACACGCGCCGAACTGGATGAACTTCGCCAGCAGATGGATTCCCTGCGCGTCAGCGCGGCAACCTCGCCCGCAGGTGGAGAAGAGCTTCAGCAGCGCATCCAGGCGCTCGAAAGTGCCGCCGGCCAGAACGGTCAGGGGGAACTCGAGCAGCGGCTCGCCACGCTGCAGAAGGATCTCGACGCGCTGAAATCGGCGACCGAAGCCGAAAGCGCCAACGATGCGGAACTTGGCCAGCGGTTGAACACGTTGGAGACCCGCGTGAACCAGCCGGGCCGCGAACAGGCGGTCGCCCGGGCGCTTGCCGCGGCTGCACTGAAGGCTGCGACCGAACGCGGCGGCTCGTTTGCCGCCGAACTGCAGACCTTTGCCCAGGTGGCCGAGGATGATCCGGCTGTCGCCGAACTGCGCGCCTATGCCGAACAGGGCGTGCCGACCCGGGCGGAGCTGACGCGCCGCCTGCAGCCGGCGACCAGCGCGATCCTCGATGCCGTCCACCAGCCGGTCGAAGGCGAAAGCATTACCGACCGCCTGTTCTCCAGCGCCATGCGCATGGTCAAGGTCCGCCCCGTGGGCGAGGTGGAAGGCGAGACACCGGAAGCGATCGTTGCCCGCATGGAGGAGCGCGTGAAGAGCGGAGACCTCAAGGCCGCCGTGGCCGAGTGGAACAGCCTTCCCGATGCCGGAAAGCAGGCCTCCGCAGACTTCAAGAAGGCGCTCGACGCCCGTATTGCCGTGGAAGATCTGATGAATGCGACGTTGACCCGCGCCATGGCCAGCGCCGGCACGAACGGTTGAGGAGACCAGACAGATGATCCGCCTATTCCTCTTCGCCGTCGTCACGCTTGCCCTTGGCTGGGGTTTCTCCTGGCTCGCCGACCGGCCAGGCCTGATCACCGTCACCTGGCAGAACATGGAGATCGAGACGAGCATCATGGTGGCGGCCACCGCCATCGTCGCGCTCGTCTTTGCCGTGATGTTCGTGTGGTGGCTGATCCAGACGATCTGGACCTCGCCGCATTCCGTGCGCCGCTTCTTCCGCGCCCGCAAGCGGGATCGCGGTTATCAGGCGCTCTCGACCGGCCTGATCGCCGCCGGTGCCGGCAATGCGCTTCTGGCGCGCAAGATGAGTGCGCGTGCCCGCGGCCTGCTGCGGGCCGACCAGGAGCCGCTGATCCAGCTTCTGGAAGCCCAGACCGCACTGATCGAGGGCCGCAACGAGGAGGCCCGCGAACTCTTTGAAAAGATGGCCGAGGACCCGGAAACGCGCGAACTCGGCCTGCGCGGCCTTTATATGGAGGCACGCCGCCTGGGCGCCAACGAGGCGGCCCGCCAGTATGCCGAGACCGCCGTCGAACATGCGCCCTACCTGCCCTGGGCCGCGGAAGCGACGCTCGAATATCGCTGTCAGGCCGGTCGCTGGGAGGATGCCGTCAGGCTGCTCGACCAGCAGAAGATCGCCAATGTCATCGAACGCAAGCAGGCCGACCGCTGGAAGGCCGTGCTGCTCACCGCACGCGCCACCGAACGGCTGGAATCCGATCCGAAGGGGGCTCGCGACGATGCCAAGGCTGCCTTGAAGCTCGCCAAGGATCTCGTGCCCGCTGGCATCATCGCGGCAAAGGCCTATCTGCGCGAAGACAATTTGCGCAAGGCGGCCTCCACACTCGAAAGCCTCTGGAAGATCGAACCCCATCCGCAAGTCGCCGAAGCCTATGTGCGGGCGAGAAGCGGCGACAGCGCCGCCGATCGCCTGAAGCGCGCCGAGAAGCTGGAAGCGCTGAAACCCAACAACCCGGAATCGCTGCTGGCCGTCGCCCAGGCCGCGCTCGACACGCAGGATTTCACCCGCGCCCGCGCCAAGGCGGAGGCAGCACTGCGCATGGATGCGCGCGAAAGCACCTATCTGCTGCTCGCCGATATCGAGGAGCGCGAGACGGGTGATCAGGGCCGCATCCGCCACTGGCTGAACCAGGCGCTGCGCGCGCCGCGTGATCCGGCCTGGGTCGCCGATGGTTTCGTCTCGGAACGCTGGCTGCCGCTTTCGCCGGTCACCGGCCGGCTGGATGCCTTTGAATGGAAACGCCCCTTCGGCCAGCTGGAAGGACCGGTCGAGGAAGGGTCCCTCGCCGCCGAAACCGCAATCGCCAGCCTGCCCCCGCTTCGGGAACAGCAACCGGTCGAGCCGCCGGCCGAACCGCGGCTGGAACCGAGCGAAACACCGAAGGTTGTGGACGTGGAGCCGCCGAAGGCACCGTCGCTCAGCATCGTCCGGGACAAGGACGCCGCTACTGCGGAGCCGGCTGCCAAACCGAAGCCGGAGATGGCAACGGTGTCCGCCGAAAAGCCGAAGGATCCGGCCGATGACCCGTTCAACGGCCGCCCGCCGGACGATCCCGGCGTAAAAGACCACGAGGCCGCCTCCGCGCCGACCACGCGACTCAAGCTCTTCTAGGGTGACAATGTTCGATCGTATTCTCGACGTCTTCCACCAGTTGACCGGCGACCGCCCCTCCGGCGACTTTGCTCCGGATGATCCGCGCGTCGCCTTCGTCGCCCTGTGTTTCCAGGTGATGGAAGCGGATGGGAGGATCTCGAAGGACGAGCAGGCCCGCCTGGAGGAACTCCTGCGGGAACGTTACCAGCTCGACAAGGCGCATCTGCGCACATTGATGGAAACGGGCCGGGCGATGGGCTCGGAAGCGGTTGACTACTATCGTTTTACCTCCGATCTTAAACGACATCTTGGTCCGGACGAGTGCGTCGTGCTGGTGGGAGCCCTCTGGGATCTCGTTTATGCCGACGGCGAGCGCAGCGAGATGGAAGATCACGTGATCTGGAGGATAGCGGATCTTCTGGGCGTCTCGGCGCGAGACCGGGTGCTGGAACGACAGAAGATTGCCGCACGAACCGCGGGAGGAGATACGGGAGGAGAGTGAGGACGACGCAATGCTGATGACACCTCTCCGAAGGTCCGAAAGGGCGCCCATCCTGATCGTGCTCCACCAGGAGCGATCATCTCCCGGACGCGTCGGCCAGATGCTGGTCGAAAAAGGTTTTCCCCTCGATATCCGCCGCCCGGCGCTGGGCGATCCCCTCCCCGAGACGCTGGCGGCCCATTCCGGCGCCGTCATCTTCGGCGGGCCGATGAGCGCCAATGATCCAGATCCCTTCGTCAAGACGGAGATCGACTGGGTCTCCGTCCCGCTCAAGGAAAACAAACCCTATCTCGGCATCTGTCTCGGCGCGCAGATGATGGTCAAGAACCTGGGCGGCAAGGTGGGACCGGACCGGCAGGGCCTGACGGAGATCGGCTGGTATCCGCTGCGCGCCACCGAACACGGCCGCCGCCTGATGCACTGGCCGCGCATGGTCTATCATTTCCACCGCGAAGGGTTCGACGTACCGCGCGGCGTGCAGCTCTTGGCAGAAGGTGACGCCTATCCGCACCAGGCGATCCGTTATGGCGACAATGCCTGGGGCGTGCAGTTCCACGCCGAGCTGACGCGGGCGATGATGCACAGCTGGGTGGTGCGCGGCGCCTCGCGTTTTGTCCTGCCGAATGCGCAACAGGGCCGCGAACACCTGGAAGGCCGGATGATCTTCGACCAGCCGCTGAAGGCCTGGTTATGGTCCTTCCTCGACATGGTCTTCGACCGCGAGGCGCTGGACGACCAGCCGACGCTTCCGAAACTGGAAAAGACGCCGGCCTGACAAGGCGACATCCAGATCCTGGCCGTTACCGGTCCGAGGGCGCGTCGAGGCTGTCGATCTTGCGCAGCTTCGGGAAACCCATGGCCCAGATCACGGCAACCGCCAGCGTGCCGAAACCACCGATGACGACGGCCGGCACGGCGCCGATGAGATGCGCCATGGTGCCGGCACGGAATTCGCCAAGCTCGTTCGACGCCCCGACGAAGACCATGTTGACCGCGTTGACGCGTCCGCGCACTTCATCCGGGGTCCACAGCATGATCAGGCTTTCCCGCACATAAACGGAAATCATGTCGGAGGCGCCCATCAGCATCAGCGCACCGATCGACAGCCAGACCGTCTGCGACAGGCCGAAAACGACAGTTCCGATGCCAAACAGCGCGACGCCGACGAACATGAACGTGCCGGCATGATGTTTGATCGGATAGGCGGCAAGCAGGACCGCGACGACAATCGCACCGATGCCGGGGGCCGCACGCAAAAGACCGAGGCCCCAGGGGCCGAGCTCCAGGATATCGCGGGCAAAGACCGGCATCAGCGCCACAGCACCGCCGAGCAGCACGGCGAAGAGATCGAGCGAAATGGCGCCGAGCACCACCTTCTCGCCCCAGATGAAGCGGAAGCCGGCGAGGATGGTGGAGAGATTGACCGCCTTGGAGGCACTTCGCTGCTGGTTCGGCTTCGGGATGCTGATGATCAGCACGGCGGCCGCCAGCATGAAGGCAAGTGCGACGGAATAGGCGGCTGTGGCGCTTGCCCCGTAGAGCAGCCCGCCGGCGACAGGACCCAGGATGGAGGCGGTCTGCCAGGAGGAGGAATTCCACGCCACCGCATTCGGCAGGGCATGTTCCGGAACGAGGTTCGGCGCCAGCGACTGCACGGCAGGCCCCATGAAGGCGCGTTCGATGCCGAAGACGATCAGGATGGCAAAGACCGGCCAGGGTGAAAAGGTGCCGGTCACCGTCAGGCCCAGCAGGGCCCCGGTGCAGAGACAGCCGAGAAGCAGGCAGCCCGCCACGATGGCGCGGCGATTGTAACGATCGGCAACCGTTCCCGTGACCAGGATCAAAAGCAGCGACGGCAGGAACTGGAAGAGCCCGATCAGACCGAGATAGAGCGCATTGCCGGTTACGTCGTACATCTGCCAGCCGACGGCAACGCTGACGATCTGGATGGCGAAGGCGGCGAGGAAACGACAGAAGAAGAAACGGGTGTAGGAACTGTGCCGGAAGGCGGCAAAGCGATCATCGGAAACAGGAACGGACATGGGAAACGCTTTCCACCGGACGCTGCCGGAACGGGACGCCCGTTAAACATGATGTGCCAGACGAATGCCTCGGCACTTGCCGCCTAAGTCGCCAATGTCTACATGTCTGTCAACTCAGAAATGGAGACTTGGATGATCGCGCTGTTTCAGACCATCGATCTGGCTTTGAACCTGTACACATGGGTGCTCATCATCAGCGCCATCTTCTCATGGCTCTACGCCTTCAACGTGATCAATTCGAGCAACCAGTTCGTCAATTCGATCGGCACCATGCTCTACAATCTGACGGAGCCGGCGCTGCGCCCGATCCGCCGGGTGATGCCCAATCTCGGCGGCATCGACATCTCGCCGGTCATTCTGCTGCTGATCATCTTCTTCATCCGCTCGCTGATGTGGACCACCATCGTCCCGGCACTGGTGTGACCGAGGCGATCTCTGCCTTTGCCGATCATGTGCGTGTCAGCATCCGGCTGACGCCGAACGCCTCGCGCGATCAGATCGAAGGTCTGGAGCGGTCAGACGATGGCGACGCCCATGTCAAGGCGAAGGTGACGGCCGTGCCGGAAGATGGCAAGGCCAACAAGGCGCTGATCCAGTTGCTCGCCAAGCAGCTGCGCGTGCCGAAATCCTCGATCTCATTTATTGCCGGCGAAACGTCGCGCAAAAAAATCCTCCGGATCGACGGCGACCCGGAGGATCTGATGAAGAGGCTCAATGCGCTTCTGGCGCGCTGATTACTTCTGAGCGTTGTAACGCTCGATCGCTTCGACGATCAGCTTCTTGGCAACCGTCACATCCTGCCAGCCGCCGATCTTCACCCACTTGCCGGGCTCCAGATCCTTGTAGTGCTCGAAGAAATGCTCGATCTGCTTCAGGGTGATTTCCGGCAGATCCGTGTAGTTGTGGATCTTGTCGTAACGCTGGGTCAGCTTCGGCACCGGAACCGCGAGGATCTTTTCGTCCTTGCCGCCGTCATCTTCCATGATCATCACGCCGATCGGACGCACGGCGATGACGCAGCCCGGAACCAGCGGGCGGGTGTTGCAGATCAGAACGTCCACGGGGTCGCCGTCTTCCGAAAGCGTATGCGGCACGAAGCCGTAATTGCCCGGATAGGTCATCGGCGTGTAGAGGAAACGGTCGACGATCAGGGCGCCGGCTTCCTTGTCCATTTCGTACTTGATCGGGTGGCCGCCAACCGGCACTTCCACGATGACGTTGACATCGTCCGGCGGGTTCTTGCCGATCTTGATTGCATCAATACGCATGTTTCTCCCCGAGTGCTGTGTATGAGAGCGTTGAAATGGGTGACGCCTCGATACTCAGAAAACCGGTGCAATGCAACACGGCCTTTCGGTGGGGGAAGAGCTATCGCATTGGAACAAAGCCCCTCCCAACCCTCGCCACAAGGGGGAGGGCTTTAACCTAGCCGACCCGCCGAAACCGATTGAAGCCGATGTGGGATCTGCAATGTGTCTCCCCCCTTGTGGAGGAGATGCCCGGCAGGGCAGAGGGGGTTTTCTCCCCTATGCAATAGACCTGTCGCGGAGGGGGGGAACGGTCTGAGGCTCAGGGCCAGACGAAGCCGATTTTGCGCAGCCGCACATCGGCGAAGTCTTCCATGCCCTCGACAATATCCATCCCGCCATGCCGGCGGAAGAAACGGATGGCATGTTCGCTGTCTTCCAGGCACCAGACCACGAGACCGTTGCAGCCGAGCGATTTCAACAGTCGGCGCGCCTCGCCGAACAGCTTGCGGCCAAGGCCGATGCCTTGGAATTCCGGGCGCAGATAGATTTCGTAGATCTCGCCGTCCTGCGGCAGGGCCCGTGCACGGTTGAGACCGATCGTGGCATAACCGGCAATTGTGCCGGCAACATCGAGAACCAGGAGCGTCGCTGGGCCGCGGGTCGCCCGCCGCCACCAGGCCTCGCCACGCCGCTCCAGCATTTCCGTCAACGGCCGGTATGGAATAAGTCCGGCATAGGCTTGCGACCAGGCGGCACGATGAACCTCGGACACGGCTGTCGCGTCATCTGCGCCCGCTTGCCGAACATCAATGGAGAGTGTCTTCATGACAGTGCTTCTCACCTCGCCGCCACAGATTCGTCTCCCTCGAAAGTGGGCTGACGAGACGTTGCCCACAGATGAATTCTCCGGGCCGACGAGCAGAAGTTAACGCTTTTTTAACACTTGGAACAAGGGTCGGAAGCAAAGCAGGCACATAAAAAAGCCCCGGACCATGCCGGGGCTCTTGCTAGTCTCTTATCTCGCCGATCAGGCGACGCGCGACTTTTCGAAGCGCTTGCGATCGTTCGGGTCGAGATACATCTTACGCAGACGGATCGACTTCGGCGTGACTTCCATCAGCTCGTCGTCCTGGATCCAGGAGAGCGCGCGGTCGAGCGTCATGCGGATCGGCGGGGTGAGCTTCACGGCTTCATCCTTGCCGGCGGCGCGGATGTTGGTGAGCTGCTTGCCCTTCAGAACGTTGACTTCGAGGTCGTTGTCGCGGGAGTGGATGCCGATGATCATGCCCTGATAGACCTTTTCACCCGGCTCGATGATCATCGGGCCACGGTCTTCCAGGTTGAACATGGCATAGGCGACAGCCTCGCCCGAACCGTTCGACAGGAGAACGCCGTTGTTGCGGCCGGCGATTGCGCCCTTGAACGGCTGGTAGCTGTGGAACAGGCGGTTCATGATCGCGGTGCCGCGGGTATCGGTCAGGAGTTCCGACTGATAACCGATGAGGCCGCGGGTCGGTGCCAGGAACTTCAGGCGCACGCGGTTGCCGCCGGAGGGGCGCAGTTCCGTCATTTCGGCCTTGCGCTCGGACATCTTCTGCACGACGACGCCGGAATGTTCCTCATCGACGTCGATGACGACTTCCTCGATCGGCTCCATCGTTTCACCGGTCGTCTCGTCCTTGTGCATAACGACGCGCGGACGCGACACGGCAAGCTCGAAACCTTCGCGGCGCATGGTTTCGATCAGAACGGCGAGCTGGAGTTCGCCGCGGCCGGACACGAAGAACGAATCCTTGCCTTCGGCTTCCTCGATCTTGAGCGCGACGTTGCCTTCGGCTTCCTTGAACAGACGGTCGCGGATCACGCGGCTCGTCACCTTGTCGCCTTCGGTGCCAGCCAGCGGGCTGTCGTTGACGATGAAGGACATGGTGACCGTCGGCGGGTCGATCGGCTGCGCGGTCATGGCTTCGGTGACGGAGGGGTCACAGAAGGTATCGGCAACGGTGCCCTTGGAGAGACCGGCGATCGCGACGATATCGCCCGCATAGGCTTCGTCGATGGCCGTGCGCTCGATGCCGCGGAAAGCGAGGATCTTGGAAATACGGCCGGTTTCGATCGTCTTGCCATCCTGGCCCAGAACCTTGACGGCCTGGTTCGGCTTGATCGAACCGGAAGCGATACGGCCGGTGATGATGCGGCCGAGGAAGTTGTTGGCTTCCAGGATCGTGCCGATCATGCGGAACGGGCCTTCTTCGACCGTCGGCTCCGGCACATGCTTCAGGACGAGGTCGAGCAGCGGCGCAAGACCTTCTTCCTTCGGACCTTCCGGATTGAAGTTCATCCAGCCGTCGCGACCCGAACCGTAGAGGATCGGGAAATCGAGCTGCTCGTCGGTGGCGTCGAGGTTGGCGAAGAGGTCGAAGACCTCGTTGATCACTTCCTCATGACGGCCGTCCGGACGGTCGATCTTGTTGATCGCAACGATCGGGCGAAGACCGACCTTGAGCGCCTTGGAGACCACGAACTTGGTCTGCGGCATCGGGCCTTCGGAGGAATCGACGAGAACGATCGCGCCGTCCACCATCGAGAGGATACGCTCGACTTCGCCGCCGAAGTCGGCGTGGCCGGGGGTATCGACGATGTTGATGCGCACACCCTTCCACTCCACCGAGGTGGCCTTGGCGAGAATGGTGATGCCACGTTCCTTTTCGAGGTCGTTCGAGTCCATCACGCGTTCTGCAACGCGCTGGTTTTCGCGGAACGAGCCCGACTGCTTCAGAAGTTCGTCGACAAGGGTCGTTTTTCCATGGTCAACGTGCGCGATGATCGCGATGTTGCGAAGTGCCATATTGGTTTCTCTGGGGCTGTGGCGCACGCCGGGAGCTCTACGCGCCAATTTTCATTTGGCGCGCTCATACCCTGTTTTTCGCATTTGCGAAAGGGGGCGGCTGAACGCACGGTTAAAGCTGGCGATATTCTTCCGCTCATCCGCCACCACCCTGGTAACGTCTGAGGCAGAAACGCCAGAAGAAAAAGGCCGCCGCGACCGAAAGCGGGCCGGCGGCGAGCGCAGCCAATCCGGCCGCAGAACCGAGATAGGGCACCGTCCGGCCGAGCAGGACCGACACCGGCACATAGGCCATGTAGCCGAGCGGCATGATCGACAGCAGCGCAATCTGGAAGGGGCCGGCAAAAATGCTGGCCGGATAACGCGACAGCTCCCAGAAATCGAAATAGATGCCGAAGAGATAACGCGCGCGGCCGAGCACCATGGCGCAGGCGCTGATGATCGTGATCAGCGAGGCGGTGATCAGCGCCGCACTCAGGAGGCTGCCCACCATCAGCAAGGACGTGCCAACCGTCCAGTGGACGGCAAGTTGCGGCAGCGCCCAGAGGATCAGTCCGGCGCCGAGCAGGATATGGCCGCCATATTCGATGTTGAAGCCGGAAAACACGAGATAGGCCCAGGGGTTCAGCGGCCGCACCAGGAGCGTGTCGAACTCGCCGCCGAGCACGATCTCCTCCATGCGCCGCAACTGCACGAGCGTGAAACAGGCGCCGAGCGCATAACCCAGCGTATGGAAACCAAGCAGCAGCGCCATCTGCGGCCAGGTCCAGCCACCGATGTTTTCGAAACGTGTCAGGATCAGCCAGATCGAGGTGAAGACACCGGCATAACCGAAGGCCTGCGCCGCCCAGGCGATCACCAGGCTGGCGCGAAATTCCAGCCGGGTCCTGACCCGAAGGCGCATGAGATAAAAAAGCAGCGACAATGTTTCGCGCATCCCTCAGCCCCCCTGCACCACGACCTGGCCGCAGGCGCGCGACCAGACGAAGGAGACGGCACCGGCCAATACCAGGACCCAGGCGCCACCGGCCAGAAGGGTAAGCGATGAGGCGGCAAGATCCCGCTCGCCGAGATAAACGGCCATCGGATGATAGGTAATCCACGAAAACGGCAGCACATGCGCCACCTCCGCCAGTCCCTTCGGAAAAAACCAGATCGGCACCAGCCCGCCGGACAAGACGGCCAGGATGCCGCGCATGAACCATTCCAGCGAATGGGCATCGAAGACCCAGAAGGAGAACAGGCCGATCAGGATGCCCGACAGCATCAGGACGGCGAGCGAAACGACGAGAAAACCGAGGAACAGCAGGCCATGGCCGAGGCTCGCCGGCGGTTGCACGCCATAGATCAGCCCCATGATGAGAATGACCGGAAGCGAGGTCATCAGCCAGTCGAAAAACCGTGACCCCAGCTGTTCGGCGAGCAGCATCACCGGATAAGCGACCGGGCGCAGCAGGGTGGAGCCGATCGCGCCGGTGCGGATCGTTCCGCCGACCTCGCGGACGATCATCGTCGCATCCCAGCTGGACAGGATGGTGCCGCCGATCAGCGCATAGGTGATCATCTGCGACAGCGTGATGCCGTTCATGCTGCCATGTCCGGCAAAGACCGCCTGCCAGATGGAGATGCGGGCCAGAATATCGACGAGCGTGCCGAAGATGCGGGCAATGCTGCGCGAGCGGTGTTCCAGTTCCCGCTGGAAGGCGGCGCGGATGAGGGCGAGAAAGGCACTCATGCGGCGGCCTTCGCCTGGTAATGGGTGCGGATGATCTCCTCGATGCCGGGTTCGTGCAGCCTGACGTCGCGCAGGTCCGTATCGGTCTGAAGGTCTGCCAGCAGCTGGACGAGCGAACGGCCGTCATCCGACAGCAGGAATTCGCGGACATGGCCCTCACCACCGGCAGGTTCGGTGCCGGGCAGATACACGGTACCCGGTTCGCCGGCAAACTCCAGCACCAGCTTGCGGCGTGCGCCAAACCGGGTCCTCAGCGCCCCGATAGCACCGTCGAACAACAGCCGCCCTTCGTCCACCATGATCAACCGCGGGCAGATCTCCTCGATGTCCTGCAGGTCATGGGTGGTGAGGATGATCGTCGTTCCGCGCTCGCGGTTCATGCGCGAGAGGAACTTGCGCACCACATCCTTTGCCACGACGTCGAGGCCGATCGTCGGTTCGTCGAGAAAGAGGATCTTTGGATCATGCATGAGCGCCATGGCGATCTCGGCGCGCATGCGCTGGCCGAGGCTCAGGTGACGCACCGGGCGCTCCAGGAAGGAGGCAAGGCCCATCATTTCGGTGAGATCCGCGCGGTTACGCTCGAAGACCGGCTCCGGCACGCGGTACATGCGCCGGTGCAGCTCGAAACTTTCAAACAGCGGCAGCTCCCACCAGAGCTGCGTGCGCTGGCCGAAGACAACGCCGATATCGCGCGCATTGGCCACCCGCTCCGCCTGCGGATGACGACCGAGCACGGTCACCGTTCCGGCACTCGGCGCCAGGATGCCGGTCAGCATCTTGATCATCGTCGATTTGCCGGCCCCATTCGGGCCGAGATAACCGACAGCCTCGCCGGCCGCGATCTCGAAGGAGATGTCTTCGACCGCCCGGACGGGTTTCGTAACAGGGGAAACGAAGCTTCTGACGGCACCGGCCAGGCCCGGCTGCGGCACACGTTGCTGGAATGTCTTGGAAACAGAGGCTGCGGAAATGATGGGAGCCATGGCGGGAGATCCTGACGAGTGCACCGCTTAAAGCGGGTCAGCATGAAATTTATGCGACACTCGTCTGATTCGCCCGCCACTTCTTTTGATGGCTTGCATTCGCGGCGCGTATTGCCGCTTCGCCTAATGTGCGCGAAGCCGCCTCAGGCGTCGCTGCCGGACAGTTCTCCCACCATGGCAAGCCCCTTCTTCTTCAGCATCGCATCCGGATCCGGCAATTTGCCGCGGAAGGCCTTGTAGGTTTCCTCCGGATCGATCGATCCGCCGACCGAATAGATGTTGTTCTTCAGCTTGCGTGCCATCACCGGATCAAAGGCATTGCCCGTCTCCTCGAAGGCGGCAAAGGCATCGGCATCCAGCACTTCCGACCACATGTAGGAATAATAACCCGCCGAATAACCATCGCCGGAGAAGACATGCTGGAAATGCGGCGTGGCGTGACGCATGACGATGGAGGACGGCATGCCGATTGAAGACAGCACCTCCGCCTGCACCGCCATCGGGTCCTCCACCGCTCCGTCGCGGGTATGGAAGGCCATGTCGACCAGCGCCGAAGACGTGTATTCCACCGTGTTGAAGCCGGCATTGAAGGTGCGTGCCGCCAGCACCTTGTCGAGCAGCGCCTTCGGCATCGGCGCGCCCGTTTCGTAATGCACGGCATAACGGGTGAGGATCTCCGGCACCGTCAGCCAGTGTTCGTAAAGCTGCGAGGGCAATTCGACGAAATCACGCGAGACGCCGGTGCCGGACACGGACGGATAGTTCACATCCGAGAGGATGCCGTGCAGACCATGGCCGAATTCGTGGAACAGCGTGCGGGCATCATCGAGCGACAGGAGCGCCGGTCTGCCTTCCGCGGGTTTGGCAAAATTGCAGACATTGTAGATGATCGGCAGTTCGCCCTGCGCTCCGTTCTTCAGCATCAGCTTGTGCTGGCTCTGGAAGGAACTCATCCAGGCGCCGGAGCGCTTGGAGGGGCGGGCGAAATAATCGCCGAGGAACATGGCCTTCAGCGTGCCGTCGCTCTCACGCACTTCGAAGACGCGTACATCCGGGTGATAGGCTTCGACACCCTGCGCCTCGGTGATGGTGATGCCGAACAGGCGATGGGCAACGTCGAAACAGGCGTCGATGATCTTTTCGAGCTGCAGATAGGGCTTCAGTTCGGATTCGGAGAAATCGAACATCCGCTCGCGCAGTTTTTCCGCATAATAGCGCCAGTCATGCGGCTGGACCGGACCGTTGATGCCGTCTTCGGCCATCAGGCCGGCGAGAGAGGATTCCTCGTCCAGCGCCTTGGAGCGCGCCTTCGCCCAGACCTTCATCAGGAGATCGTTTACATTGGCGGGGGTCTTCGCCATCGTCTCGTCGAGCTTGTAGGCGGCAAAGTTCGGATAACCGAGCAGCCTGGCCTTTTCGGCACGTAGCGACAGGATTTCCCGGACAATGGCGATATTGTCGCGCTCTGCGCCATTTTCACCGCGCTTTACCCAGGCGGCAAAGGCCTTTTCGCGCAGGTCCCGCCGGCTGGAGAAGGTGAGGAAAGGTTCGATGATCGAGCGCGACAGCGTGACGGCGAAGCTGCCTTCCGGCGCGCTGCGTTCGCGTGCGGCACCGGCCATGGCATCACGCAGGAAATCCGGCAGGCCGGCCAGATCCTCCTCGGTCGTCAGGATCATCGACCAGGCCTTCTCGTCGCCCAGCACGTTCTGGCCGAACTGCGCGCCGAGCCCCGCAAGCCGCTCGTTGATTGCGGCCAGCCGCTCCTGCTCACTCTTGGAGAGTTTCGCACCTGCACGCACGAAACCCTTCCAGTGCCGTTCCAGCACCCGGGTTTCCTCCAGTGTCAGGCCAAGGTTCTCGCGCGCCTCCCACAGCTGATCGACGCGTTTGAACAGCGCCTCGTTCATGGCGATTTTCGAATAATGGCGCGACATCTTTGGCGCGATCTCGCGTTCCAGCGACTGGATCAGGTCGTTGGTATGGGCACCCGCCTTGTTCCAGAACAGAGCCGAGACCCGCGAAAGATCATCGCCGGCAATTTCCAGCGCCGTGATCGTATTGGCAAAGCTCGGGCTTTCGGGGTTGTTGGCGATCGCATCGATCTCGGCATCATGCAGGTCGAGTGCCGCATCGAAGGCAGAGGCGAAATCCTCGTCCTTGACCTGATCAAAATGCGGAAGGCCGTTGAGCCCTTTCCATTCGACGAGGGCCGGCTTGATCTTCGAGTGCATGGTCATTGGATGATCCCCTGAGGATGATGCTGAACTGTTCTTCTGCAACAGAAAAACGGCAAGTGTGGGAAGGCAACGGGCATGTCATACAAGAAGTGTTAACTGATTATTGACGATTGACGATTTCAACGACAGCTAATACATCCAGGACGATATCCGATGATTAGGATATAGCGCCATGGAAATCACTTCCCTCAGCTGGTCCGGCAGCCTCCTGCAACAGGAAAAAGCCCGCGACACCAGAATGGAACGTCCTCAGTTCACCGTCCGTGCAGAAGCGCGTCCTGTGTTCGAGGTTCCAGAAACGACTGTGTCGGATGTCGATTTCTCCGCGATGTCGCCACGACTGCTGCGCGAGATTGCCCTCCAGAAATATGTCGCCGGGGACATTCAGCAAGACATCTACATTGCGCTGGCCCAGGAATTGCCGATGGAGGCCGCCGACTCGGCAGGCAATGTCATCGACCTGTCCATGGTGACGGACGATACGGCCTTCGATTTCCAGGCCTATTTCCGCGATCAGCGCGATCTCGCCGCCGCTCTCGGTGATGACGAACGGGCGTCCACCCTGAATGCGGCCCTGGAATTCGTGAAGGGCTGACCCCATCCATTCGCACGTCCTGTGCGAGATGCTTCGGTTTTCGGTTGCTTGCTCCGTCAAAGATAGTAAGCGTGCCTTAGCAACCGGCTGGACCTCATGGCAACGCGACACGAACTTCACGATCTGGGTTTTCTCCTGACCGACAGTGCGCGGCTTCTGCGTACCGCCTTCGAACGGCGTATCGGTGAGGCAGGGCTAGGCGTGACGCCCGGCGAGGCCCGCACGCTTCTCAACATTCACGCGTTGAAGGATGCGCGGCAGCTCGACATCGCCGCCCGCATGGGCGTCGAACCGATGACGGTCTGTTCCTTTCTCGACAAGCTGCAGGGTCAGGGACTGATCGAGCGGCAGCCGGACCCGGCAGACCGGCGCGCCAAGCGCGTGACGCTGACGGCGGAGTCAGAACCGCTGATTGCCAAGCTGAAGCTGGAGATTGCCGACGTGCTGACCGATGCCTGCACGGGTCTTGGCGAAGAGGACGTGGACCGGCTGCGCCATGTGCTGACCACGCTTTCCGTCAACCTCCAGGCCGCGGCCGCTCCGGATCAGGTGGATCTGTCGTGACGGCACGCGACATGCAGCCAAAACCGCGGATGAGCGAAGCAAGGACCACCTTCCTTGGTGCCCTTTTGACGACGCTCGGCCCCATTTCCATGGCGATCTATACACCGGCCATGCCGGAACTGGTGCGCGCCTTCGGCACGACGGAGGCGGCCATCAAGCTCAGCCTGTCGCTGTTCTTCGGCGGTTTCGCTCTGGCGCAACTCGTGGCCGGTCCGCTTTCCGATGCGCTCGGCCGCAGGGCGGCGACGCTGATCTTTCTCGCCATCTATCTGGCAGGTTCCGTGCTCGCGGCCATTGCACCATCGGTGGAGTTCATCCTGGCGGCCCGCCTCATCCAGGGGATCGGCGCCTCCGTCGGTGTCGTCGTCGGCCGCGCCATCGTCCGGGATCTCTACGCGGGAACCGACGCCGCGCGGATCCTGAACACGATCGGCATCTTCCTGGCGGTCGGTCCCGCCATGGGGCCGACATTGGGCGGCCTGACGCTCGCCGCCTTCAGCTGGCATGCGGTGTTTGTCCTGATGATCGGATTCGGGCTCGCCGCCGGCCTCTGCACGATCGTTCTGATGCGCGAGACGGTGATCCCCGATCTTGCCCGCCTGCAGCCGGCCAGGCTGATCCGAAACTATCTGGAAGTGGCCCGAAACCGGCAGTTCCTGGCGACCGCGGTGATCCTCAGCGGCACGATCGGGGCGCTCTATACGCAGGCGACCATGCTCTCCTTCGTGCTGATCAACCGGGTGGGGCTGACCCCCACACAGTTCGGCATCGGCATGCTGATGCAATCCGGTTTTTATCTTCTGGGCTCGATCACCTTGAAGCTCGTGGTGAAACGGCTGGGCGGCGCGCGCTGTGCCCTGATCGGCATCACGCTCTGCGGCATCGGCGGCACGATCATGGCGCTTTCGGTAGCACTGGTGCCGCCCTTCTTCCTGTCGATCATGGGACCCGTGGCGATCTGCACCTTCGGTCTCGCCCTTTTGACACCTTATATCGTGACGCTGAGCCTTGCGCCGTTTGCACATGTGGCGGGGTCTGCGTCGGCGCTGTCCGGCTTCCTGCAGATGAGTTCGGGTTTCATCGGCGGGATTGCCGCCGCGCTGATCGGCGATCCGCTCACCGCGTTTGGCATCATCATTCCGACCATGGAACTTTGTGCCGTTGCCGGTTTTCTCTGGCTGCGCCACCTCACCCGCCACGCATGAAAAAATCCGCCCTCCCGGAAGGAGAGCGGGCGATCTCTTTTCAACGATGCGGCTTACTTGCCGAGATTGCGCTTGGCGAGCGTGCGCAGACGAAGTGCGTTCAGCTTGATGAAGCCAGCGGCATCCTTCTGGTCGTAGGCGCCCTGGTCGTCCTCGAAGGTGACCAGCTTGTCGGAATAAAGCGACTTTGCCGATTCACGGCCGATGACCATGACATTGCCCTTGTAGAGCTTCAGCGTCACTTCGCCTTCCACATGCTCCTGGCTCTTGTCGATGAGAGCCTGCAGCATTTCGCGCTCCGGCGAGAACCAGAAGCCGTAATAGATGAGTTCCGCATAACGCGGCATCAGCTCGTCCTTGAGGTGGGCGGCGCCGCGGTCGAGCGTGATGCTCTCGATCGCACGGTGGGCGGCGAGCAGGATCGTGCCGCCGGGGGTCTCGTAGACGCCGCGGCTCTTCATGCCGACGAAGCGGTTCTCGACGAGGTCGAGACGGCCGATGCCATTGTCGCGGCCATAATTGTTGAGTTCGGCGAGCAGGGTGGCCGGGCTCATCTCGACGCCATTGATCGAGCAGGCATCGCCCTTGCGGAAACCGACCTTGATGACGGTCGCCTTGTCCGGAGCGGCTTCCGGCGAAATCGTGCGCATGTGCACGTATTCCGGCGCTTCCTGGGCGGGATCTTCGAGAACCTTGCCTTCGGAGGAGGAGTGCAGCAGGTTGGCATCGACGGAGAACGGCGCTTCGCCCTTCTTGTCCTTGGCGACAGGGATCTGGTGCTGTTCAGCGAAGTTCAGGAGATCGGTACGGCTCTTGAACGACCAGTCGCGCCAGGGGGCGATGATCTTGATGTCCGGGTTCAGGGCATAGGCCGACAGCTCGAAACGAACCTGGTCATTGCCCTTGCCGGTGGCGCCATGCGCGATGGCGTCTGCACCGGTCTTCTTGGCGATCTCGATCAGGTGCTTGGAGATCAGCGGGCGGGCAATCGAGGTGCCGAGCAGGTAGACGCCTTCATAAACGGCATTGGCGCGGAACATCGGGAAGACGAAATCGCGCACGAATTCCTCGCGCACATCCTCGATGAAGATCTCCTTGATGCCGAGCATCTCGGCCTTCTTGCGCGCCGGCTCGAGCTCTTCGCCCTGGCCGAGATCGGCGGTGAAGGTCACGACTTCCGCGCCGAGTTCGGTCTGGAGCCATTTCAGGATGATGGAGGTGTCGAGACCGCCGGAATAGGCGAGGACGACTTTCTTCACGTCTTTGGGGAGTGCCATATCGATTGCGTTCCGTCTGGAGGGCAGGCCGTTCAAACCTGCCGCTTGAAGTCTGGGATCGCGGCACTTTTAGCGAGTTTGCCGCAGCGTGCAAGGGCAAGCGCGGGCCCAAAGCGTCACAGATGGCGGCCGATGTTCATCCGCTGGTGAAGGATGCGGATGAGAATGAGCGATGCAGCCTTTTCTTGATAAATCAGGTAGTGGGAGCGAAAGGACAGTGACATCGCACCCTTGCGGATATGATCGATGGACCTTCCTTTTTTCGTCCCTCGGCAAACATCCTGCAATGCCTGCCAAATACCAAAGATATAATCTTCCGCCTGGTCCTGTCCCCAACGAGCCTCAGTGTAGTCGTAGATTTCATCGATATCGTCGGCAGCCCGCGGCGAAATGATGAGGGTCTTCATCGCGATGCATTTCGTGCACGCTTCCGCTCAATGAAGGCATCGAAATCAAACGGCTGCGGCTCGCCCGACGCCTCGCCTTCCTCGATGGCCGCGCGGATGGCCAGCAAACCATCTTGGTCCCGCAGCAGTTCGAGAGCTGCTTCGACAACCTCCGCTTCCGATGCGTAGTCCCCGACGCTCACCTTGTGCTGCATGAATTCGGCCAGTTCGCCCTGAACGGTGATCGTAGCAATCCTGCCCATGCCTCATCCTCCGGCCACAGCCGTCATGTTGACGATAGGACCCGAGGATACCATATCCGCCGCGACCTTAAAAACCGAAACAACCCGCGGAGCTTTGCCCATGACCCATCAGCATCCCGCCCTGCAACAGGGCCACGTGGCTGTCGTCACCGGAGCCGCCTCCGGCATCGGCCTTGCCGCCGCCAAGGCCTTTGCCAGGCTCGGCCTCTGCGTCGTGCTCGTCGATCTGGAGGGAGACCGGCTGGCAGAGGCCTGCCGCGAGGTCGTGAGCCTGTCTGCCGGCGGCGAGGCGGATGTGGTGGCGATCGGCACCGATGTCGCGAAGCTGGACGAGGTGGAGGCACTGGAACGTGCGGTGATCCAGCGCTTCGGGCGCGTGCATGTGCTGATGAACAATGCCGGCATCCAGCCGGGCAGTTCTCTCTTCGGCCCGCAGGCGAATTGGGACAATGTCCTGGCCGTCAACCTGATGGGCGTGATCCATGGCACCCGTGCCTTCGGGCCCGGCATGATTGCTCACAATGATCCGGCGCTGATCATCAATACCGGTTCGAAACAAGGGATCACCACGCCGCCCGGCGATCCGGCCTACAACGTCGCCAAGGCCGGTGTGAAGGCCTTCACCGAAGCCCTGGAGCACGAGTTGCGCAACATCGAGGGTGGCCACATCTCGGCGCATCTCCTGATTCCGGGCTTCGTCTACACCGGACTGACCGCCAACGGCCGCACCGAAAAGCCGGCCGGCGCGTGGACGCCGGAACAGACGGTCGACTTCATGCTGGAGAGCCTGACGCGCGGCGATTTCTATATTCTCTGCCCAGACAACGACGTGGACCGCAAGACCGACGAGCGCCGTATGGCCTGGGCGATCGGCGACATCATCGAAAACCGCCCGCCGCTCTCGCGCTGGCATCCGGAGTATGCCGAGGCAGCAAAGACCTTCATCAGCCAAAGAGACTGATTGGCAATCGCCTGCGCACCCTGTAAGTCTCGGTGAACATCTGGTCGCCGAGACAACATCATGGATTTCCTGCCGAGCCTCCCCACGCTGATCACCTTCACCGGCATGTGCCTGCTTCTGGCGATCACGCCGGGACCGGACATGACGCTGTCGATCAGCCGGGCGCTGTCGCAGGGCAGCAAGCGGGCGCTGTATGTCGTGCTCGGCACGACGATCGGCATCATGATCCACACGCTTCTGGTGGCCTTCGGCGTCTCCGCGCTGATCACCGCATCCCCCACGGCCTTCTTTCTGTTAAAAACCGGCGGAGCCGCTTATCTGCTGTGGCTTGCCATTCAGGCGGTGCGTTATGGCTCCAATCTCAAGGTGGAGTCTGTGGAGGGTGCGAAGACCTCTGCCTGGAGCAATATTTCGACCGGGCTCTGGGTCAACCTGCTGAACCCCAAGGTCATCATCTTTTTCATGACCTTCCTGCCGCAGTTCGTCACTGCGGGAGATCCGGCGGTCACGCAGAAGCTGATCTTCCTCGGTTTCTTCTTCATCTTCGTCGGAAGCCCGGTGAATGTGGTGGTGATTCTCGCGGCGGACAAACTGGCCAAATGGCTGCAGGCCAACCCGAAGATCCTGCGCGGCATCGACTACACCTTTGCGGGCGTCTTTTCGGTGTTTGCAGTGAAGATCTTCATGACGCAGGCGCGCTGAGCCTTCCGGTTCAGCTGAGGTCGAGGCCCATCTGCCAGAAATCGGCCTCAAGCCGGGTGGCATCGCGGAACACCACCGACAGCTGCTTCAACCGGCCGGCATCGAGATGAGCCAGCCGATCATTTAGCCAGCGAACTTCCGCTGCCACCAGTTGCTGATATTCCTCGCCCGCGTACATCTCGATCCAGTCGGCATAGGGATTGCCGTCGAGGCGGGTAAAGGTCTGCTGCCGGATCCAGGTCGCGATCTCGCCATAGCCGATGATGCAGGGAGCAAGCGCCACATGCAGGTCGAGGAGATCGCCGCTCATGCCGGCATCCAGCACATAACGGGTATAGGCGAGCGTCGCTTTCGATTCGGCAAGCTCGGCCAGATCCGCCTCGGAAATTCCCCACTGCGCGCAATAGCCGATATGTAAACCAAGCTCGATGTCGACGATGGCCTTCAGGCTGTCGAGGCTCTGGCGCAGATCGACAAGGTCACGGCTCTTGTAGACCGCAAGCCCCCAGGCGCGGGCGAACTGGATCAGGAACAGGTAATCCTGCTTCAGGTAGTGCTGGAAGGCCGCTTGCGGCAGGTCCCCGGTGGCAAGCTCCCGCACGAAACGATGCTCGACATAGGCATGCCAGTCCGCTGCATGGTCCTGTTTCAGGCGCTCGAACGGGCTTGCCAACGGGCTTGCCATGGCACTCAGTCGTCCTCGCCGTGGCCGGCGATCATCATCGCCTCAAACGCCAGTCGCTCGGTCTTGCGCATGCGTTCCGATTCCGATTTCAGCTGACCGCAGGCGGCCAGAATGTCACGACCGCGCGGCGTGCGGATCGGCGAGGCATAACCGGCCTGGTTGATGAAATCGGCGAACTTCTCGATCGTCGCCCAGTCGGAACACTGGTAGTTGGTGCCCGGCCAGGGGTTGAACGGGATGAGGTTGATCTTGGCGGGAACGCCCTTCAGGAGCTTGATCAGTTCCTTGGCATCCTCCAGGCTGTCGTTGACATCCTTCAGCATCACATATTCGAAGGTGATACGACGGGCATTCGACAGGCCGGGATAATTCCGGCAGGCCTCGATCAGTTCCTTCAGCGGATATTTCTTGTTGATCGGCACCAGCATGTCGCGCAACTCGTCGCGCACCGCATGCAGGGAAATCGCCAGCATGACGCCGATCTCGTCACCGGTGCGGAAAATTTCCGGCACGACGCCGGAGGTCGACAGCGTCACGCGGCGCTTCGACAGCGACAAGCCGTCACCATCGGTCGCGATCAAAAGCGCATCCTTCACATTGTCGAAATTGTAGAGCGGCTCGCCCATGCCCATCATGACGATGTTCGTGACCTTGCGCTCGCCCGTCGGCACAAAGGCGCCGGGCGGCGTATCGGTGCCCGGAAAATCACCCAGACGATCGCGCGCCAGAAGCAGCTGGCTGAGAATTTCCTCTGCCGTCAGATTGCGCACCAGACGCTGCGTGCCCGTGTGACAGAAGGAACAGGTGAGCGAACAGCCGACCTGGCTGGAAATGCACAGCGTGCCGCGACCTTCTTCGGGAATGTAGACGGTTTCCACCTCGACCGGACGACCGGCGCCGCGCGGCGGAAAGCGCAGCAGCCATTTGCGGGTGCCGTCGTTCGAGACCTGTTCCTCGACGATTTCGGGACGCGCGATGGTGAAATGCTGCTTCAGCATCTCGCGCATGTCCTTCGCCACATTGGTCATGGCGTCGAAATCGGACACACCGCGGATGTAGAGCCAGTGCCAGAGCTGGCTGACGCGCATGCGCACCTGCTTTTCCGGCACGCCCTTTTCGATCAGCGCCTTGGACATCTGCTCGCGGGTCAGGCCGATCAGCGAAGGTTTGCCGGACATGAGATCCGGCTGTGGCACGAGCGGCGGCTTGACGGTGAGGGCCGGTGCGGCGACTTGCGATACGGACATGGCTCAGGTTCTTCCACTCAACGGATCGGCATCTCGGCGCGCCGGCGCCGGGCAATCCGGATTATCTCGTGTGAAATGCGTCGGGCGGTCTGTTGCGCATGGGGGTCCATGGGGATCTCCATGTCGGGCTTCGACCACGGTTGCCGCGCCCTTTAGCATCAAATAGCGCGCGCGTCACCACCCAACGGAAAAAGGCCGGTCAAGCGACCAGCCTTCCTATCGCTATGGCAAACGCTGCTTATTTGCAGGTTTCGATCTGCTTCAGCGCGGCGGCAATGCCCGAAAGCGAATAGGTGTAGCTGGTATTGGTGCCGCGGACGGAGACCGCCTTGACGGTCATCGACTTGCCGCCCTTCATCGCAGCAACCAAAGCCGGCTCTTCAGCCGCATTTTCCACCCAGGCCGCCTTGTCCTTGACGAACATGACGAAGTTCTTCTTGTCGATGGTGACGTTCACCTTCGAATCCGGCTTCAGCGGATAACCCACCATCACCTGCGGCTCATAGGAAATGTTCTGGCCGGGACGCTGGGAGACCATGAAGAAGATGTCCCCGTGATCGACGCTCGCCGGCTCCTTGGCCGTCGGGATCGAAAGGACGTAGCACACCGTGCTGTTGCCGGATTTGTAGGAATAGGCGCCCCAGTTCTGGAAGGTCCCAATTCTGTTCGGCGCCTGGGCCGAAGCCACTGCAACGGATGCGAGCAGAAGGGTCGACGCGATGGCGATCTGTCTTACAAACATTGTGTCCTGCCAATTTATGTTCAACGGCCGACCTTGCACCACAGGTCGGGCGCGGTCGCGATCCGTTAGACTTTGACTTAATTTCGGTTACCAAACCGTCAACGGCATACATCGACAGTCAAGCCAAGGGGGTCGGTTCGCCATCGAACAGTGTCCGCCATCGCCGCTTCCCCTCGCCTGTCGAATGAACCGAGGAATTCGGCAAGATTGGGGCCGACGGCAGATGGTGCTGATCGGACATCCATTCCTAAGCAGACGAGTGAAAGGTTTTGGCGTGGCGCCCTCTCTGGTCCGCTGCAATCAGCGCCCTGCAGGGGCGGCGGCGGGATCGCGCTTGTCGTCGCTCACATCTTCGTTCGACAGGGCCTCGTCGGCAGCCTGGTAGTGACTGTCCTTGATATGCGCCTGGATCATCCGGAAGGCGGCCATCAGCACCGCCACATCGTCGGTAAAGCCGACAACGGCAAAAATGTCCGGCAGGAAATCCAGCGGCAGGACGAAATAACCGAGCGCCGCCAGAAGCACGCCGCGAACACGGGTTGGCGTCTGCGGGTCCATGGCACAGAAATAGGCTGCCGCAAGATCACGGCTGAAAGGGATATAACGGACGGCACGTTTCATCGTCGGCCAGAATTTCGAGCGAACCTGACGTTCCTGACGCTCCTGGGTGTCTTCATCCCCGGGCAGAAGGATCTCACCGATCTTGACGTCGTCCATTGCGCGCTCCCATGCAGTTCGTGACATCGCAGAACCATATGGTCCCGAAGCCACGCGACTTCAATCGGTGCGGGCTGCCGCCTTGTTCATGGCTTCTGCCAGCCTGAAATCGCGGTCCGTCAGCCCACCACTGTCATGCGTGGTAAGGCGCACCTCCACCCTGGAATAGACATTGCTCCATTCCGGATGATGGTCGAGTTTCTCCGCAATCAGCGCGCAGCGCGTCATGAATCCGAAAGCCTCGGCGAAATCGCCGAACCGGAAGCTGCGTCTGATCGAAAGCCCGTCTTCATCGAGCGCCCAGCCGTCGAGCCCCTCAAGCTTTGCCGCAACAGCCTCAGGATCCAACCGCGCGTCCCGCATGCCTGTCTCCTCAGAGGTTTTGATCAATAGAGGGACTTTTCCACGACATAATCACTGGTGGCATAACGCGACCGGTTTTCCTGAAGCGGAAACACTTCCTCCGTCAGGTAAGGCCCGCCCCCGACCGATTCCTTAGACGACATCAGGACGAACCTGCCGACATTAAAGGGCACCGTGTGGAAATTGCCGCGTCCGGCGAGATAATGCACGACGTCCTCGACCCGTGCAGACCGCAGCCGTGCCAGCGTCACATGGGGCATGAACTTGCGTGGATCCGGCGGAAGACCGATCCGCTGGCAGATCCGCTCGATCTCGCCCTGAAGGGCCGTGAGTTCCGCCGAAGGCGAGACACCCGCCCAGACGGAATGCGGTTTCTTCGAGCCGAAGGAGCCGATGCCGTTCAGGCTGATCTGGAATTCCTCCCGATCGATCCGGTCAAGCCGGGTGACGATCTCGTCGGCCGTACGACCGTCGACATCGCCGATGAAGCGCAATGTGATGTGGTAGTTCTCGACATCGATCCAGCGTGCACCAGGCAGGCCACCACGCAGCAGGGAAAGGCTCATGGCGGCATTACGCGGGACTTCGAGGGCGGTGAAAAGTCTCGGCATAGCGAACCTCCTCGAATCTCTTGCGATATCAATAGCGGAACACGCAATCGGGTTCCGCGCAAGCTATGATTTTTGCCCTGCAACAATCATTTGGGGGTCGGAAGCGATTTTACGAAGGCTTCCACCGCCGGAAGCGACTTTTCCACCATCACCGCGACCCCCTTTTCGTTGGGATGCATGCGATCCTGAAGCTGCAGATCCTCATGCGTCACCACGCCATCGAGGAAGAACGGATAAAGCGGCACATTATATTTTGCCGCAAGCTTGGGGAAAATCGCATTGAAGCGCTGCCCGTAATCACCGCCCATGTTCGGCGGCGCCATCATGCCGACGAGAAGCACCGGAATATTGCGCTCCTTCAACCGGGCCAGCATGGAGTCGAGGTTCTTCTCCGTCTGCTCCGGCGAGACGCCGCGCAGCGCATCATTGGCGCCCAGTTCGAGGATCACGCCATGCGTGCCGTCCGGTACCGACCAATCGATGCGCGACAGCCCGCCCGACGTCGTATCACCGGAGACGCCCGCATTGGTGATCACCACGTCATGCCCCCTGGCCTTCAGCGCGGTCTCGAGCTGCGCCGTGTAGGACTCCTTCGGCGCCAGCTGATAACCGGCCATCAGGCTGTCGCCGAAACCGACCAGTTGCAGTGTCTGCGCCTGAACCGCAAAAGCGGAGCCGAAGATCAGTCCGGTGATGACAATCACGTGATACGCGGCTGCTTTGAATTTCATGAAGCTTTTCCCTAGATTGGGTTGGTCTGTCGCGCTGCAGGAGCCGTAGCGTAAAGATATAACGCCGGTAGCCTTGCTGATATCGATATCTCTCCCGCCAATATAGGATGGCTTTTCGTGACTAAAACCATCATCGAGCTGAAGAAGGCCGATCTGACCCTTGGAAGCGCAGCCGCCTCGGTTCATGTGCTGAAGGGAATTGACCTGCGAATTGGCGAGGGAGAGGCTGTCGGGATCGTCGGTCCATCGGGCTCCGGCAAATCGACGCTTCTGATGGTGCTTGCCGGCCTGGAACGGCTCGACAGTGGCGAGATCAACATCCTCGGCACGCCGCTGCATTCGCTCGGCGAAGATGCGCTCGCGGATTTCCGCGGCCGCAATATCGGCATCGTCTTCCAGTCCTTCCAGCTGATCGCCAACATGACGGCGCTGGAAAACGTGGCGGTGCCACTGGAACTCGCAAACGTGAAAAATGCCTTCGACATCGCGCGGCGCGAGCTGACCGCTGTCGGGCTCGGCGAGCGGCTCAGCCACTATCCCGGCCAGTTGTCGGGTGGCGAACAGCAACGTGTGGCGATCGCAAGGGCGCTTGCCCCCTCGCCGGCCGTTCTGATCGCCGATGAACCGACCGGCAATCTCGATACCGAAACCGGCCGGCAGATCGCCGATCTTCTGTTTTCCAAACAGAAGGAACGCGGCACGACGCTGCTGCTCGTGACCCATGACAACGGGCTCGCCGCGCGCTGCTCGCGCCAGATCCGCGTCCGCTCCGGCGAGATTGCCGATGACAGCGCCACGAAACCTGCGCCGAAAGCGGCTCTGGCATGAGCGCCGTCGTTCCGCGCCTTGCCATTGCGCTGCGGCTCGCCCTTCGCGAACTGCGCGGCGGTTTGTCTGGCTTTTACATCTTCCTGGCCTGTATCGCGCTCGGAACCGGTGCGATTGCCGCCGTCAATTCCGTGTCGCGCGCCATCACCGGTGCCATTGCCTCGCAGGGTCAAACGCTGCTGTCAGCCGACGTGCGCTTCGAACTCGACAACCGCGAGGCCACGGCCGAAGAACTGGCCTATCTGCGCAGCCTCGGCCAGGTATCCGTCACCACCGGCCTTAGATCCATGGTCCGGGTGCCGGACGGATCGCAGCAGACGCTGGTGGAGGTGAAGGCCGCCGATTCCGCCTATCCTCTGTATGGTGCCGTCACCACGGAGCCGCAGCAACCGCTGACCGAGATGATGGCCGAAGACAACGGTGTCTATGGCGCCGTGGCGGCGCCTCTGCTGCTGGAGCGGCTTGGCATCCCGGTCGGTAGCGAACTTCTACTCGGCAATGCGCGGCTGAAGATCACCGGCACGCTCGTCAGCGAACCCGACGCGATTTCGGAAGGTTTCGGCTTTGCGCCGCGCCTGCTGATGAGCCGCGACGCCCTGCGGGCCTCCGGCCTCATCCAGACGGGCAGCCTGGTGGAACATGCCTACAAGATCAAGCTCGACGACCCGCTGGCACGCCGCACGCTGGCGGCTTCCGCCAACAAACAGTTCCCTTCGGCCGGATGGTCGATCCGCACCGCTGATCGCGCGGCCCCTTCGCTCACCGAAAATGTCGACCGATTCTCGCAGTTCCTGACGCTGGTCGGCCTGACCGCGCTGATCGTCGGTGGGGTGGGTGTGGCCAATGCCGTCCGGGCTTTCCTGGATTCCAAACGCACGACGATCGCGACCTTCAAATGCCTTGGCGCACCCGCCTTCGTCGTCACGATGATCTATCTCTTCCAGATCCTGCTGATCGGCGGCGTCGGCATTCTCTTCGGATTGGTGATCGGCGCCATTGCCCCGTTCGTCGCTCTCGGTTTCCTGCAGGGGGTGCTTCCGGTACCGGCAGAGGTGACCTTCTATCCGTCGGCGCTTGGCCTTGCCGCGCTGTTCGGCATCCTGACCACCTTCGCCTTCGCGATCCTGCCGCTCGGCCATGCGCGCGAAGTGCCGGCAACCGCTCTTTTTCGCGAACAGAGCTTTGACCAGACCCGTCTGCCCTCCTGGCCTTATCTGTTGGCTGGCGGCGGCGCGCTGGCGGCGCTTGCAGCGCTCGCCATCTTCTCCGCTGAGGAGCGCTTCATCGCGGTCGTCTTCCTCGCCTCGGTGGCCGGTGCCTTTGTTCTGCTGCGTCTCGTTGCGGCGGGAATATCCGCGCTCGCCCGGCGCAGCCCTCGCGTGAACTCGCCCGCCCTGCGGCTTGCGATCGGCAACATCCATCGTCCCGGCGCCCTCACCTCCTCTGTGGTTCTCTCGCTCGGGCTGGGGCTTGCCCTGCTCGTCACGCTCGCGCTGATCGACGGCAATCTGCGCCGTCAGCTGACCGGGACGATGATGCAGAACGCGCCGAACTTCTTCTTCGTCGATATTCAAAGCAACGAGCGTGAAGGCTTCACCGATGTCGTTCGGCGCTCCTCGCCGGAGGGCACGATCAATCTGGTGCCGATGCTGCGGGGCCGCATCATTGCCTTCAACGGACAGGACGTGACGCAGATGAACGTGCCGCCCGGCGGACGCTGGGTCCTGCGCGGCGATCGGGGCATCACCTACGAGGAAAAAATCCCGGAAAACGCCAAGGTGACCGAGGGAGAATGGTGGCCGGAAAACTACAGCGGCGAACCGCTGGTGTCCTTCTCGGCCGAGGAGGCCGGAGAACTCGGACTGAAGATCGGCGACACCGTGACGGTCAATGTGCTCGGCCGCAACATCACCGCCCGCATTGCCAATTTCCGTGACATCGAGTGGGAATCGCTGTCGATCAACTTCGTCATGGTGTTTTCGCCCAACACCTTCCGGGGTGCGCCACATGCCTGGCTTGCCACGCTGACGGATGCGAACGCGACACCGGCACAGGAAGGCGAGATCCTGAGGGCCGTCACCAACGCCTACCCGACGATCACGACGGTCCGCGTGAAGGATGCCCTCGATATTGCCGAACAGCTCGTCGGGCAGCTGGCAACCGCAATCCGTGCCGCCGCCGCGGTGGCCCTGGTGGCCTCCATCCTCGTTTTGTCGGGCGCGCTGGCCGCCGGCAATCGGGCGCGCACCCATGACGCGGTGATCCTCAAGACGCTGGGCGGCACCCGTGCCATGCTGATCCGCGCCTTCAGCTACGAATACCTGATCCTGGGACTGGCGACCGCGATCTTTGCGCTGGTCGCCGGGGGTATCGCGGCCTGGTTCGTCGTCAGCCGCATCATGAACCTGCAGGCGAGCTTCATGCCGGATGTGGCGGGAGGAACGATTGTCATCGCCCTGGTGCTGACCGTCGGCATCGGCCTCCTCGGAACCTGGCGCATCCTCGGACAGAAGGCGGCACCCGTCCTGCGCGAACTGTGAGGTACAGGCCCAATCCCTTGCGGGGCCTGCAGGAACCGCCAGCATTAAATCTTTGTCACCTTGTCGATTCGCACGCGATTCGGGCCATTGCTACTTGAAGCCGTGGATATGACGGCGCATATTCAAGGCATGCTTGCTGAGGCTCCGCAGCGGCGCCAGGGCCAATCGGGCTCGACACCGTAGCAACATCGGAGCTTTGAGAGGACACCATGTCTGACCGCTTTAACTACCAGACGCGCGCCCAGACCGGCGCGATGATCGATGAAGGCCTGCGCACTTACATGCTGAAGGTCTATAACCTGATGGCGCTCGGTCTTGCCATCACCGGCCTTGCCGCCTTCGGCACCTGGCAGCTTGCCGTCGAGGGTGGACAGCTGACTGCATTCGGCACGGCGCTTTATGCGAGCCCGCTGAAGTGGGTGGTCATGCTCGCCCCGCTCGCGATGGTCTTTTTCCTGAGCTTCCGGATCAACCGCATGTCGGTCTCCGCCGCGCAGACGACCTTCTGGGTTTATGCCGCGCTGATGGGCCTGTCGCTGTCGTCGATCTTCCTGGTCTTTACCGGCCAGAGCATCGTGCAGACCTTCTTCGTGACGGCCGCCTCCTTCGGCGCTCTGTCGCTCTACGGCTACACGACGAAGCGTGACCTGACGGCCATGGGCTCGTTCATGATCATGGGTCTCTTCGGCCTGATCATCGCCTCGATCGTCAACATCTTCCTCGCCTCCTCGGCTCTTGGTTTTGCCATCTCCGTGCTCGGCGTACTGATCTTCGCAGGCCTCACCGCCTACGACACGCAGAAGATCAAGGAAATGTACTATGACGGCGACGATGCTGCCGTGATGGGCCGCAAGGCAATCATGGGCGCGCTGACGCTGTACCTCGATTTCGTCAACCTGTTCATGTTCATGCTGCAGTTCCTCGGCAACCGCAACAACTGAACCGGACGACAGACTCCACATGGAAAGGCGGCTCTCGGGCCGCCTTTTTTCATTGCATCCGAACTGCGCCGCCAATTGCAGCAATCACGGGATTGTCATCCGGGCAATCGAGGCATAGCTTCTGCCATCCTCTGATTTGACGCGCAAACCTCCATGACATTCCTTCTGCGCGACGCAACCGCGTCGGACCTTCCAGCCATCACCCAAATCTACCGCGACAGCGTTCTTACCGGCACAGCAAGTTATGAGCTTGATCCGCCGGACGAAGCCGAGATGCGCGCCCGCTTCGAGGCCATCCGCTCCAAGCACTATCCCTACATTGCCGCGGTTGGCATGGATGGCACGCTTCTTGGTTATGCCTATGCCTCGGCTTTTCGCACACGGCCGGCCTATCGCTGGCTGGTGGAGGATTCGATCTATCTTGCGCCCGAGGCGCGCGGACGCGGGATCGGCAAGGCTCTGCTGAATGAACTGGTAACCCGCTGCACGACGGCGGGATTTCGCCAGATGGTGGCGGTGATCGGCGGCGCCAGCGAGGCGTCCTGCGCCCTGCATGCAGCACTCGGTTTCCGTATGGTCGGCACCATGACCGGCACCGGCTTCAAACATCAACGCTGGCTGGATACGGTCTTTATGCAGCGTGAGCTTGGTGAGGGCAACACGACACCACCGGGCGAACTCGCCGCAGACAAGGCGATGACCGGCTGACGGTACGCCCCGAAGAACGACCGCTCACTCAACGAGCTTCAGGACCTTGTCGAAAACCTTAAGCACCTGCGGCAGTTCGTGGCCACGCTTGAGGATCATGCCATGTGTGTTGAGCACGCTGTAGGCGCCCTGTTTGGCGGCAAGCTTCGGGTTCTTTTCGATGCGGTAGAGCGGCATTTCGCCCGACCGCTTGAAGATGGAAAACACCGCCTTGTCCTTCAGGTGGTCGATGGCGTAGTCCTTCCACTCGCCCTCCCCCACCATGCGACCATAGATCCTGAGGATCGCATCCAGCTCACGGCGATGGAAGGTGACGGGGATCGGATCGAGGTTCTGTCGGTATTGACCGAGATCGACGACAACGTTTCCCGAGGACGTACCCGGCGCGTTTAAATCCGGCTGATCAGTCATCAAAGCTCCCAAGCCTTGTAACACTTCCATGACAGTGTGCCCGACTGGGGGCAAAATGCAAGCGACGAAGGTGAAACGCCGGAAGGTTCGGGACGCTCCCGAGAGGGCGGTATATAAATCCGACAATCTTTCCGGTTTTTGCCCGAATTCGAACAAACAGGCGCCGGATTCGCAGGGCAGTCTCGGGACATCCAGTTGGCGCACCGCGCCAGACCGGTCCGGCCCTTGGCGTTGACCTTACCCCCAGCCCCCATCGCCGAGGGTCGGACCTTTCATTCTCAGATCAATCATGCCGCTTGCGGCCGGCCATCACCAACGTGGCGCCGAGAATGGCTGCCGGCTCGCCCTTGGGGCTCGAGGTCTGCAGAAGAACGGCACACCCGTCCTTCTTGGAGCGGCCGAGGGTCTTCGCGGGAAGAGTGATCTTCTGCGGTGTCCCATCCCACATACCGACGGTCTGCACGTCGTAGACGCTGTGCCAGTATTCCATGGTGCGGCCGCTGTTTTCCCCGCGCTGCACCTCCACCTCTTCCTTCTTGGTGAAGTAGGCGATGACGATATCCGCACGCCCCTGGCCGGCCCCGATGTCGATCACCATCTGGTCGTCCTGCATGCTGATGCCGACCGGCACCGTCATGCCTTCACCCTTGTCGGTGAGATCCTGCACCAGCATGTTGATGGCGGGCAGATCCATGCCCTTCACATGCTGGCGGCCATTGATGATGGCCTGCGGAGTATAAACACCACTGCGGCCCATCGAATGCGCATAACCATACTGGCGTTCGGTATTTTCCTTCGAACTCAGCGTGTCCGTCCAGCCCAGATAGTTCCAGTAATCGACGTGATAGGACAACGCCACCACATCGCCCTGCTGCACGAGTTTCTTCAGCGCCGCATCCGCCGGCGGGCAGGAGGAACACCCTTGCGAGGTAAACAGCTCAACGACGCCCTTCGGCGACCGGACATCCCCTGCCCATGCGTTGCCGCAGAACATCAGGGCCATCAGTAGCAAGGGGCCACATCGGGCTGGCAGCAGGTGGGAATTTCCGAGGAACATCACAAGTCTTCATTGCACGAGGCGATTTGGATCGGGATCAACCTAACCCGTCCCGGTCATCAATCGGAAGTCACAAGCGGGTGAGACCCGACCGGCGGCAAACTTGCGCATAAAAAAGCCGCCGGGCAAGTCTGCCCGGCGGCTCCACAATCAGTTTTTCACAAATCAGGCAGCGAGATCGCGCAGAACGGTCTGCAGGATGCCGCCATTGTTCATGTAGATCACTTCATCCAGCGTATCGATGCGGCAAAGGATCTTGATCTCCTTCACCGAACCGTCGGCATAGGTGATCTTGGCAGTCTTCCATTCGCGCGGCTTGATCTCGCCATCCAGGCCTTCGATGGTGACGGTCTCGTCACCCTTCAGGTCCAGGCTCTGCCAGTTCATGCCGTCCTCGAAGACGAAGGGCACGACGCCCATGCCGACGAGGTTCGAACGGTGGATACGTTCGAAGGACTGGGCAATGACGGCGCGCACGCCAAGCAGGTTGGTGCCCTTGGCAGCCCAGTCACGCGAGGAGCCGTTGCCATATTCGACGCCGGCGAAGATGACGAGCGGAACGCCCTCGGCCTTGTACTTCATGGCAGCGTCGTAGATCGACATCTCTTCCTTGGACGGATAGTGGACGGTGTAGCCACCTTCCTTGCCGTTCGGGCCGAGCATGAAGTTGCGGATGCGGATATTGGCAAAGGTGCCGCGCATCATCACTTCATGGTTGCCGCGGCGCGTGCCGTACTGGTTGAAGTCGGCAACACCGACGCCATTCTCCATCAGGTAGGCACCGGCAGGCGAAGCCGCCTTGATGGAACCGGCCGGAGAAATGTGGTCGGTGGTGATCTTGTCGCCGAACAGGCCGAGAATGCGGGCGCCTTCGATGTTGGAAACGCCGGAGCCGGTCTTGCCCATGCCCACGAAGTAAGGCGGGTTCTGGACATAGGTCGACTTGTCGTCCCAGGCATAGGTCTGGCCGGCGGGCACCTGCACGGCCTGCCAGTTTGCATCGCCCTTGAACACGTCGGCATACTTCGACTCGTAGAGTTCGCGCGTGACGTATTTCAGGATGAATTCCTGAATTTCGTGCGAGGTCGGCCAGATGTCCTTGAGGAAGACCGGGTTGCCGTCCTGGTCGTTGCCGATCGGCTCCTTGGTCAGGTCCTTCTGCACCGTACCGGCGAGCGCATAAGCGACGACGAGCGGCGGGGATGCCAGGTAGTTGGCCTGGACGTCCGGAGAGATACGGCCTTCGAAGTTACGGTTGCCCGACAGAACGCCAGCGGTGATCAGGCCCTTGTCGTTGATCGTCTTGGAGATCGGTGCCGGCAGCGGACCGGAGTTACCGATGCAGGTGGTGCAGCCGAAGCCAACCAGGTTAAAGCCCAGCGCATCGAGCGAGGTCTGCAGGCCGGACTTGGCAAGGTATTCGCCAACCACCTGTGATCCCGGTGCGAGCGAGGTCTTGACCCAGGGGGCAGACTTCAGACCCTTGGCCACCGCGTTGCGGGCCAGAAGGCCAGCCGCGATCAGGACGCTCGGGTTCGACGTGTTGGTGCAGGACGTGATGGCAGCGATTGCCACGTCACCGTGACCGAGATCGAAGTCGGTACCTTCGACAGCGTAGCGGCTGTTGAGCTGACCCGGCTTCTTGTAGTCGTTTTCGAGAGCGGTGGCGAAGTTCGGCGCAATGGTTTCCAGCGGCAGGCGGCCTTCCGGACGCTTCGGGCCGGCCATCGACGGCACGACGTCACCAAGATCCAGTTCCAGCGTATCGGTGAAGACGAGGTTCGAGCCATCGCCTTCACGCCACATGCCCTGCGCCTTGGAATAGGCTTCGACCAGTGCGATCCGGTCCTTGGTACGGCCGGACATGGTGAGGTAGTTGATGGTTTCGCCATCGACCGGGAAGAAGCCGCAGGTGGCGCCGTATTCCGGACCCATGTTGCCGATGGTGGCGCGGTCGGCAAGCGACATCGAATCCAGGCCCGGGCCGAAGAATTCGACGAACTTGGAAACGACGCCCTTCTTGCGCAGCATCTGCACAACGGTCAGAACGAGGTCGGTCGCGGTGACGCCTTCCTTCACCTTGCCGGTCAGCTTGAAGCCGATGACTTCCGGCAGCAGCATGGAGACCGGCTGGCCGAGCATGGCGGCTTCGGCTTCGATGCCGCCCACGCCCCAGCCGAGAACGCCGAGACCATTGATCATGGTCGTGTGGCTGTCGGTGCCGACGCAGGTATCCGGATAAGCGATGGTTTCCCCGTCTTCTTCCTTGGTCCAGACGGTCTGGCCGAGGTATTCCAGATTGACCTGGTGACAGATGCCGGTGCCGGGCGGCACGACGCGGAAGTTCTTGAACGCCTGCTGGCCCCATTTCAGGAAGCGGTAACGTTCGCCGTTACGCTCATATTCCAGCTCGACGTTCTTGGCGAAGGCCGTCGGCGTGCCGAATTCGTCAACGATGACCGAGTGGTCGATGACCAGGTCGACGGGGACGAGCGGGTTGATCTTTTCCGGATCACCACCGAGTGCCACCATGGCGTCGCGCATGGCAGCCAGGTCGACAACGGCGGGAACGCCGGTGAAATCCTGCATCAGTACGCGGGCCGGACGATAGGCGATTTCGTTTTCGACCTTGCCCTTGTTGCTCAGCCATTCCGCGACCGCCAGGATGTGCTCCTTGGTGACCGACTGACCGTCTTCGAAACGCAGCAGGTTTTCCAGCAACACCTTCATCGAGAAGGGAAGGTTCGAGACGCCGGGCAGGCCATTGGCCTCGGCCTTCGGGAGGCTGTAGTAAACGTAGTCCTTGCCGTCCACGGTCAACACGGACCGGCAATTAAAGCTGTCGAGAGATTTTGTCACGGAAACAACCCCGCTGATATTAAGAGCCAACACGCGCGTGCGGACGCCTATGCACTACATGCACATCAGGATGCGGGTACGACCATTTCCGCTGTCCGCACGAGAAGAGTGAACTTCAGGTCCGGCGCAAAGTGAAAATCACGCCGGCCGCTGGCGTGGTTGCGAAGCTTATAGATAATTTCTAAGAACTGTTCCAGACCGTGACAGTGCCGTTCGGCAGATTTTTTTGTAGGCTTTCGGCGAATGGCAAACAAAGGCTAACCACATGCGGCTGACCGCCGAACACCTCTCGGCCCGACGCGGCGAGGATCTGATTTTCTCTAACATTTCCTTCGACTTGGAGGCGGGCCAATCGCTCGTGCTGACAGGCCGCAACGGCAGCGGAAAGTCGACCCTTCTGCGGGTCATCGCGGGCCTCATCCGGCCGGCCTCCGGCCGCCTGTCCTGGCATGACGACACCATGCCGGAAAGCCTGCCGCCGGCGGAAGTCAGCCATTATCTTGGCCACCGCAATGCAATGAAACCGGAACTGACGGTTGCAGAGAACCTCGCCTTCTGGCGGGATTTTTTGGGCAGCCGACCGGGCGGCCAGCCTCTTTCAATCGCGGATGCCGCCGAGGCGGTGGAATTGTCCGCCATCCTGCACCTGCCCTTCGGTTATCTTTCCGCCGGCCAGCAACGGCGCATGGCATTCGCCAAGCTTTTGGTCGCCCATCGCCCCATCTGGATCCTCGACGAACCGACAGCCGCCCTCGATGTGGCCGCCGAAGCACTCTTCAGCCGGCTGATTCGCAACCATCTTGAGCAGGGCGGACTGATTCTCGCCGCCACCCACCAGCCGCTCGATTTCGAGGCGAATCACCGGCTGGAGATGAAGGGCTTCGCGTTTGCGGGGATGGAGGGCGAGGCATGATCGCGAGTCGCGCGCATTCAGGGTTCCGCATTGCCCCTCATCTGCCTACCGATATCTTCTCTTCGTTAAGACGAGGCTTGTCGCATTTGAAACAAAACCCCTCCCCAACCCCTCCCCACAAGGGGGAGGGGCTTACCCTGCCACATCGCCACGTCGTGAGGAGGCAGAACGGCTCCGCGCGGTATCTCCCCCCTTGTGGGGGAGATGGCCGGCAGGCCAGAGGGGGTTTTTTTTCCTATGCAATAGCCCTGCCGTCACAACGGGGAGAAGAACCCTTGCCGCAACGGCTCAGTCCCCCCTCTCCCCGCCTGCGGGGAAAAGGCTGGGGTGAGGGGCAAGCAGTCAGAAAGATTCCCGCATGACCGCCCTCCTGCTGCGCGACCTGAAACTCTCCATCCGCGCCGGCGGCGGGGCTTTGATCGGCATCCTGTTTTTCCTGACCGTCGTTGCCGTCATCCCCTTCGGCGTCGGGCCGGACCTCAATCTTCTGGCGCGCATCGGCCCGGCGATCGTCTGGATCGGCGCGCTGCTCGCCGCCCTTCTGGGGCTCGACCGCATGTTCCAGACCGATCGCGACGATGGCTCGCTCGATCTCTTGTTGATGCAGGAACCTCCGCTGGTGTTGACCGTGCTCGTCAAGTGCCTGGCGCACTGGATCGCCAACGTGCTGCCGCTCGTCATCGCCTCGCCGCTGCTCGGCCTGTTCATGAACATGAACGAGGTGGCGATCGGTGCCGCCATGCTGACGCTTTTCGTCGGTTCGCCGGCGCTGACGCTGATCGGCGCGGTCGGGGCGGCAGTTGCCGTCACCCTGCCGCGCGGCGGTCTGCTGGTCTCGATCCTCGTGCTGCCGCTCTGCATTCCGGTGCTGATCTTCGGTGTCAGCGCCACCTATGCGGCGGTGGAAGACCCGGCGCCCTTCCTGCCACCCTTCCTCATTCTCACCGCCATCACGATGTTTTTTGCCGTGCTCGGTCCGGTGGGTGCCGCGCTGGCGTTGCGCAACGCCGGGGATTGACTAGAATCAAGTTCTGGCCGCTGGCCTTGCTTTAGAAGGACGCCATGACCGAAAGCCTTGCCATCCGCAAATTCAGCGACCTTGCCAACCCGACGTGCTTCCTGGCGCTTGCCGAGCGCGTGCTGCCCTGGCTTGCCGCGCTCTGTTGTGTGCTTCTCGCCGTCGGCCTGTTTCTTTCCTTCACCACGGAGGGCGACTACCAGCAGGGTGATACCGTGCGCATCATGTATATCCATGTGCCGGCGGCCTGGCTGTCGATGATGTGTTATTCGGTCATGGCGCTCTCGGCGATCGGCACGCTGGTCTGGCGCCACCCGCTGGCGGATGTCAGCCACAAGGCCGCAGCGCCGCTCGGTGCCGCCTTTACGCTGATCGCGCTGGTGACCGGCTCGCTGTGGGGCAAGCCGATGTGGGGCACCTGGTGGGTGTGGGATGCACGCCTCACCTCCGTCTTTATTCTCTTCCTGATGTATCTCGGCCTGATTGCGCTGAACCGGTCGATGGACGATCCTTCGCGCGCAGCTCGGGTCTCCGCCGTGCTGATCCTCGTCGGTTTCGTCAACATTCCGATCATCAAGTTCTCCGTCGACTGGTGGAACACGCTGCACCAGCCGGCGAGCGTCATCCGCCTCGACGGCCCGACCATCGACCCCGAATTCCTCTGGCCGCTGCTGATCATGGCGGTGGCCTTCACGCTGCTCTTCTTCTGCCTGCACATCATGGCCATGCGCAACGAGATCTGGCGCCGGCGCGTTGCCACCCAGCGCCGGCTTGCCGCCCGCATGGCCGGCCGGGGAGACTGACGATGACCCATGCCTTCTACATTGTGACCGCCTATGCCGTGACGGCCGCCGTCGTCCTGTCCCTCATTGCCTGGACTTTTTTCGATGGCCGCGCCCGCCGCCGCGAACTGGCGGAACTGGACGCAAAGGGCTTGCGCCGACGGGGCACCGCGGCGCCGGGCGGAGCCCCCTCGCCATGACGATCGAGAGCGAGACCCAGCCGAGACGCCGGGCCACCCGCATTCTGGTGCTGATCCCACTTGCTATCTTTGCGGGGTTCGCCGCCATCGCCGGAAAAATGCTCTACGATCAGGATGTGAACGGCCTGGATGTCTCGACCATCCCCTCCGCCCTCATCGGCAAGCCGGCCCCGTCACTGTCGCTACCGCCGCTAGACGGCTCGCAGACACCGGCGCTGACCGACGCTGCCATTCGAGGCAGGCTCACCCTCGTCAACGTTTTTGCCTCCTGGTGCGTGCCCTGCCGCCAGGAGCATCCGCTGCTGACGGAACTGGCAAAAGACCCGCGCCTGACGATCGTCGGCATCAATTACAAGGACCGCAACGACAACGCGCTGCGCTTCCTCGGCGAACTCGGCAATCCTTATGATGCAATCGGCATCGACCCGAACGGCAAGGCGGCGATCGACTGGGGCGTCTACGGCATTCCGGAAAGTTATCTGGTCGGCCCGGACGGAAAAATTCTCTACAAGCGCGTTGGCCCGTTTGACGAGCGAAGCGTCGTGCAGGATCTGCTGCCGGCGATGGAGAAGGCGACGATCAAGCCGTCAAGCTGAGAATCAGCCTGCTTCCCTTGTCTTCGTCTGTGTATCACTGTATGATACCAACAATGGAGGCAGCGAATGATCCGGTCGTTCCGGGACAAGCGCACCGAAGCAGTTGACGCCGGAACCATTCGAAAGGGTTTTCCAGCCGAGCTTGTGCGTCGTGCACAGCAGTTGTTGACCCTGATCGACGCGGCACGGTCTCTGGATGATCTTCGTTCCCCGCCTGGCAATCGACTCGAGAAGTTATCGGGTGATCGCGAAGGCCAGCATTCGGTGCGCATCAACGCCCAGTGGCGGATCTGTTTCATCTGGAAGGACGGCGATGCGGAAGAGGTCGAGATCGTCGATTACCACTGAAGACGATGGATTAAGGCAGGAGGCATAAGATGACGCTCAGCAAGGCGCCAGCCATTCATCCGGGTGAGATTCTCCGAGATCTGTATCTTGAACCCCTGGGCATGTCGCCCTACGCACTTGCCAAGACGCTGAGGGTTCCGCGTACACGCATCGAACGGATCGTGGCGGAGAAGATCGGCATCAGCGCAGATACGGCATTGCGGCTTGCCAAGTTTTTCCGGACGACGCCCGAACTTTGGCTCAATCTTCAGTCCACTTACGACCTCAAGAAACAAAGCGCAGAACTTGGCCCCGAATTGGCGCAGATTCCCGAACTGGGCGAGGCTGCATAGCAGGGATTACAATGCGCCCTGCCACGTCTTGATCGCCTCCACCGGCCAGACCAACATCAGGACGTTGAGCGTGAGATTGTCGCGGATCAGCCAGCCGGTGAAGATTTCAAAGAGGATCGCGACGGTGACCGTCAGCCAGACCGGCATACGGGCGGCAAACAGGAAACCGAGCGCCATGAACACGGTGTCCATCGCCGAATTCAGGATGCTGTCACCTTCGTAGCCGATCGCCATGGTGGCGGAGCGATAGCGGTTGATGATGATCGGTGAGTTTTCGAGAAGCTCCCAAGCCGCCTCGATGAAGGTGGCGAGCGCCAGACGCTTGCCGAACGAGGCCTTGCGCAGCACCAGCCATCCCAGTCCGTAGAACAGGAAACCGTGGATGATGTGGCTGGGCGTGTACCAGTCGGCCAAATGCTGGGAATTGCCCGGCGTGTTCACGCCCGGCTCGAACAGCTTGATGGTGCCGCAGGAGCAGATCCACAGCCGGCCCATCCAATGTTCCGCGATGATCTGCACCAGAAGAATGACGAGGGCGACCGTCAGCCAGAAACGACCGCTGCCGGCGGCACGCGGTTCGGCGGCCAATCTCACTGGCCGTCCTCGTTCTTCTGGTCGAGCGAATGTTTCATGATGAGCGGCATCTGCGCGAGCGTGAAGGCGATGGTGATGGGCATCGTGCCCCAGACCTTGAAATTGATCCAGACGGCATCGGAGAAATTGCGCCACACCACTTCGTTCAGCACGGCGAGGAACAGGAAGAAGATGCCCCAGCGCAGCGTCAGTTTCTTCCAGCCTTCCTCCGTCAGCTGGAAGGCGGCGTTGAAGACGTAGCCAAGCAGCGACTTGCCGAACATCAACCCCACCAGCAGCGACACACCGAAGAGCGTGTTGACGATGGTCGGTTTCATCTTGATGAAGATTTCGTCCTGCAGCCAGATCGACAGCCCACCAAAGATCAGCACGACGATGCCGGAGACAAACGGCATGACCGGCAGGTGCTTGAAGACGATCTTCGAGACGATGAGCGACAGGACGGTGGCCGCCATGAAAAGGCCGGTGGCGACCAACAGCGGCCCACCGAGCACGGACAGCGCCGGAAAGGTCTGCAGCAGCCACTCGCCGCGCAGATTGCCAAAGAAAAAGACCAGCAGCGGGCCGATCTCCAGCGCAAACTTCAGGCCCGGATGCTGTTTTTCCGCGCGGGTCGGCACTGTATCGCTTTCGAGGCTCTGCATGGGCTCTGTCTTATCTTTCCGTTGATCTGTCGCGATGCAAACGCTGTATCTGTGGCATCAATGCGTCACGCCCGCAATCGCGCGGGCAAAATCCTCCGCCTCGAAGGGTTCGAGGTCATCGATCCCCTCGCCGACGCCGATGAAATAGACCGGCAATTTATGTTTGGCGGCGATCGCCACCAGAATGCCGCCGCGCGCCGTGCCATCGAGCTTGGTCATGATCAGGCCTCCGACGCCCGCCACGTTGCGGAAGATCTCGACCTGTTGCAGCGCGTTCTGACCGGTCGTGGCATCGAGCGTCTGCAACACCGTATGCGGGGCATCCGGATCGAGCTTGCCGAGCACGCGGACGATCTTTTCGAGCTCGGCCATCAGCTCGGCCTTGTTCTGCAGACGGCCCGCCGTATCGATGATCAACACGTCGCATTTCTTCTGGCGCGCCTGCTCGAAGGCATCATAGGCAAGCCCCGCCGCATCGGCGCCGAGCTTGGTGCCGATGAACTCGGATTTGGTGCGATCCGCCCAGATCTTCAGCTGCTCGATGGCAGCCGCGCGGAAGGTGTCGCCCGCCGCCAGCATCACCTTGAGGCCGGAGCCCGAGAGCTTGGCCGCCAGTTTGCCGATGGTCGTCGTTTTACCCGTGCCATTGACCCCGACCACCAGGATGACATGCGGCTTGTGGGAAAGATCGAGTTCCAGCGGTTTCGCCACCGGCTTCAGCACCTTGGTGATTTCCGACGCCATGATGCGCGACACGTCTTCGCCGGTCACATCCTTGCCGTAACGCTCGGACGACAGCGTGTCGGTGATGCGCATGGCGGTTTCGACGCCGAGATCCGCCTGGATCAGCAGGTCTTCCAGCTCCTCCAGCGTCGCCTCGTCCAGCTTGCGCTTGGTAAAGAGCGCCGCAATCTGGCCGGTCAGCTGAGCCGAGGTGCGCGAAAGGCCCTGGCGCAGGCGCTGGAACCAGGAGAGTTTCGGCTCCGGCACGGCTTCGACGACCGGCGCCTCGGCCTTGCGAGTGGCGAAACCTTTGGGCAGTGCGGGTTCGGCAACGGGCGACGATGCTTCGGCTGCAGAAGAGGAAACGGCAGCGGACGCCTCACCCCCCTCTGTCCTGCCGGACATCTCCCCCTCAAGGGGGGAGATCGCTTCCGAGTTGCCGGCTTCCCCAACCAAGTCCCGAGCCGAAGAACCTAGCTCTCCCGACTGTGCATCAACAGGCGCAACGTTCGTAAGGGATTGGCCCTCGTGCTGCGAGTCGATCTCCCCCCCTGAGGGGGAGATGCCCGGCAGGGCAGAGGGGGGTATGGCGGGCACATCGACAGAGGTCTCAGCAACAGCCTCTTCTTCCGCCTCGGCCTCCAACAACGACAGAGGAACCATGCCGAGATCACCCGGCATGTCAGCAGGCGCAAGAAGCACAGGCTCCTCATCGTCCAGATCATCATCCGCCGGGCCGCCCGCCGTGTCCATTTCGACATCGGCCACCGGATCGACGGCGGAGACCGGCAAGTCTTCGGAGCGGCCATGCGGCTCGGTCTCGGCAGAAAGCGCAGCGCGTTCTTCCGCGGAAAGCCCTTCCGCCTTCTCGCCCTCCGCCGGCTTGTCCTTGCCGAACGAGAAAACCTTCTTGATGAACCCCAGCGCCATGAATGATCCGTTCCGTCACGCCGCCGCGGCAGCGATGACCTGCATTGTCAGATGTTTGCCATTGTGGCCGGTCACGGTGACCGGCACCAGATCGCGCGGTGAAAGACCGGGAGCCGCGACCAGCGAAAAATTCTCGGTATGGGCAAAGCCGCTCATTTCGACCAGGATCGTCTGCCGTGTGCCGATCATCCGGTCAAGATGGGCCGCAAGCAGCGCCTCTCCCTGAACGCGAAGCCGTGCCGCCCGTTCCTTGACAAGCGCCCGGTCGAGCTGCGGCATCCGCGCCGCCGGTGTTCCCGGTCGCGGGCTGTAAGGAAAGACGTGCAGGAATGACAGACCACATTGTTCGGCGTGCCGCATAGCGTTACCGAACATCTCTTCGGTTTCCGTCGGGAAACCGGCGATCATGTCCGCACCGAAGCTGATGTCTGGCCGAAGCCGGCGCACCTGTTCGACGAAGGAAAGCGCATCGGCGCTCGAATGCCGCCTTTTCATGCGCTTCAGGATCATGTCGTCGCCATGCTGCAGCGACAGGTGCAGATGCGGCATGAACCGCGGCTCGTCGGCCAGAAGATCGAGGAGATGGCGGTCCGCCTCGATGCTGTCGATGGAGGACAGTCGCAGCCGGAGGATCTCCGGCACCTGCTTCAGCAGCGTCTTCGCCAGCAGGCCAAGGGTCGGGGTGCCCGGTAGATCGGCGCCGTAGCTGGTGGCATCGACGCCGGTCAACACGATCTCGCGGTAGCCTGCCGCCACCAGCTTTCGGGCCTGATCGACCACGGCCCCCATCGGCACCGAGCGGGAATTGCCGCGCCCATAGGGAATGATGCAGAAGGTGCAGCGATGGTCGCAGCCGTTCTGCACCTGAATGAAGGCCCGCACATGCCCGTCGATGTGCTTGACCATCTGCGGCGCGGTGGCCTTGACGCTCATGATGTCGTTGACGCGCAGCTTCTCTTCCGCCGAAACCCCGAAATCCGGCAGCGCGCGGTAGGAGGCGCTTTTCAGCTTTTCCTCATTGCCGAGCACCGCATCCACTTCCGGCATCGCGCCAAAAGTTTCGGCCTCCGTCTGCGCTGCGCAGCCCGTCACGATGATGCGTGCATGTGGGTTTTCGCGCCGCGCCCGGCGGATCGCCTGACGCGCCTGACGCACGGCCTCCCCCGTGACCGCGCAGGTATTGACGAGCACGGCATTGTTCAGCCCCGCCTTTTCCGCCTCGGCCCGCATGACTTCGGATTCGTAGGTATTCAGGCGACAGCCGAAGGTGATGATCTCGACGCCGCTCACCGCGCCAGAGCCTCGGCCTCGTTGTCCCGCTCGAAGCGGCCGGACGTCGGATCGAGCCGGCCGGACCATTCCCATTCGGCAGGACCGGTCATGACGACATGGTCATCGGCGCGCCAGTCGATCGAGAGCTTGCCCCGGTTGGGGCTGGAGGCGACGATGATGTCCACCGTACGGCCGGTCCGGCCGGTGCGGGCACCGGAGACGCCAGCCGCACAGGCCGCCGAGCCGCAGGCGAGCGTCAACCCTGCACCGCGTTCCCAGGTGCGCGTCACCATCTCAGTCGGCGAAATCACCTGGGCGAGCGTGATGTTCGCCTTTTCGGGAAACATCGGATGGTTTTCGAGAAGCGGCCCGAACCGCTCCAGCTCGAAGGTCATCGGGTCGCGATCGACCCAGAAGACCGCATGCGGATTGCCCATCGACATGGCCGTGGGCGAATGCAGGATCGGGGCGTCGATCGGGCCGATCTGCAGTTCGATCCGGCTCGTGTCGTAAAACTCTTCCGACAGCGGGATCTTGTCCCAGGCAAAGACGGGCTTGCCCATGTCGACCGAGATCGTGCCATCGGCATGTTCTTCAGCATTCAGGATGCCGGCAATCGTCTGGAAGGTGAAGGCCTTGCGGCCCGTCTCGGCAGCCAGCGCCTGCACCACGCAGCGTGTGCCATTGCCGCAGGCCTGCGCCTTCGTGCCATCGCAGTTGAGGATGTCGATATAGGCATCCGTGCCGGATGCCTTCGGATCGTGGATCGCCATGATCTGGTCGAAACCGGTCGCCGGATCGGCGGCAAGGGCAATGGCCGCATCCGGCGTGACACGATCGGCGCGGCCGCGCATGTCGACGACCAGGATCTTGTTGCCAAGCCCGTTCATCTTCGCGAATTCGACCATCTGCGCCATGCTGGAACCACCTGTCTTGCGGATCAACCGCCGTTTTCAGCCTATATGGCGGAAAATCCCGTCTATTTCCAGTGTGGATGCGGAGCTTGGCCCCTCTCCGCCTCCCCGCACGTTGCAGCGCGGAGAGGGCTCGGATCAACGACAAGGAAGGCTTCTGCTACTTTTCGCGTTTTCGTTGAACGCAGGGTGCCATGACGCACAGCAGTTCGAACAGGATGTTGGCACCGGCAAGCGCCGTCATGCCAGCCAGATCGAAGGGTGGCGCCACCTCCACCACATCGGCACCAACGATATCGACGCCTGCCAGAAGCCGCACAAGCTGCTGCGCCTCGCGGGTGGAAAAACCGCCGATTTCCGGCGTGCCGGTTCCCGGTGCCATCGACGGATCGATGCTGTCGATGTCGAAGGTGACATAGGTTGCGCCGTCACCCACAATGGCGCGCGCTTCCGCCATCACATCGACAGCGCCGCGTTCGACGAATTCTTCCATGTAGATGATGCGGATGCCCTGGCTCTTTGCCCAGTCGTGATCGGTCGTGTCATAGATCGAGCCGCGGATGCCGATCTGCACCATGCGTTTCGGATCCAGAAGTCCTTCCTCGATCGCCCGACGGAAAGGCGTGCCATGTGTATATTTGTTGCCGCCGAAATAGCTGTCATTGGTGTCTGTATGCGCATCGAAATGCACCATGCCGACCGGCCGGGACTTGGCCACGGCCCGTAAAACCGGAAGCGTCGTCAGATGATCACCGCCGACCGAGAGCGGCAGCGCGCCGGCTGAGACGATGGCGGCAATGCCGTCCTCGATCCGCCGCAGGCCATCCATCAGATCGATCGGATTGACCGAGACATCGCCGACATCGGCGACATTCGCAATGGAAAACGGCTCGACGCCCGAAACGTGATGGACGCGGCGGATGAGGCTCGACTGGTTGCGCACCTCGCGCGGTCCGTGGCGGGCGCCTGCCCTGTTCGTCGTGCCGCCATCCCACGGAATGCCGACCAGCGCGATATCCAGGCCCGCAGCAGAGGAGACCGCCGGCAGCCGCATGAAGGTGGAATGGCCGGCAAAGCGGGGAACTTCAGCCGCATCGACGGGCTGATGGAAGGACGCAGTCATGGGAGGCTCCGGATGAGGACAGGCGATTGCCACCGCAGTGCAACAGAACCAGCCGCATCTGTAAATGCCCGATTGCGACGGAGGATGCCGTCAGGCATCCGGCACGTCGAAGACCTCGCCGGGACGCAAGGGCCGGAACCGCTCGGGCTTGATCTTTGCTGCCGTCAAAGCATTACCGAGCGCTGCCAGCGGCTCCTCGATGCCCTCGTCGGTCAGCTTCACAGTGCCCCAGTGATGGCCGATGGCGTAAGAGGCCTTGGCAAGCTGCATACCGGCCACCGCCTCTTCCGGGTTCTGGTGCTGCGCCTTCATGAACCAGCGCGGCTCGTAGGCCCCGATCGGCAGGATCGCCAAACGGAAACCACCATGTTTTTCCGCCGCCTGCGCATAGTTGATGCCCTCATGAAACCCGGTATCGCCGATATGGTAGATCTTGCCGGCATGGGTTTCGATGACGAAGGCAGCCCACAGCGCCATACGACGGTCATTCAGACCGCGCGCCGACCAGTGATGGCAGGGTTCGCAATGCAGCGTGACATTCTTGCCGACATAGGTCTTCGCGCCCCAATCCATAACGGTGATCTGCGGATCATCGAGCTCCGGTCCGAAGATCGCATCATTGCCAAGCGGCGTGATGAACTGCGGGCGATGTATCTCGTGCAGTCTTTTCAAGGTCGCAAGGTCCAGGTGGTCGTAATGGTTGTGCGTGACGATGACGATATCGATCGCCGGCAGATCCTCCAGCCGGATACCGGGTTGGTTGACGCGTTTGGGGCCGGCAAACGAAACCGGACTGGTACGCTCCGACCAGACGGGGTCGGTCAGGATGTTGAGACCCGCCACCTGGATCAACATCGAGGCGTGACCGACCATGGTCACCACAAGCCGGTTTCCCGTCACCCGCTTTTCCGGCACAGCGGTGGGAAACGGGCTCGGATAGGCCTCAGGCCAATCAACGCTCTTGCCGTTGAAGCGCCAGCGCAGGAGGTTCATGAAACCTTTCGGCTCTTCGCCGCCGGGATTAAAGAAACGTGTGCCATCGAAATGATCGGAGACAGGACCCGTATAATATCGATTGGCTGCCATGGCTCTCCCTGCCGCAAGCCCGCCGCCGAAAAGCGCGAGACTGCCGATTGCTGACCATTTCAAGAAGTTGCGACGTTTCATGAGACTTCTATAGGGAGCGATGGGTGTGGCTTCAACCGGCCCTACGCCCACCATCGGCCCGGGGATCAGCCAATCACGCGGGCGTGATGTCCGTTCTGGCAAAATCATCGCCAACAAAGAGCAGTGGCACATTCAGCGCCTTGGCGGTGGCATAGGCGAAACAGTCACCGAAATTCAGGCGGGCGGGATGGCCGGTCGCACGACCATAAAGTTGCGCAGCACGAAGGGCTGCCCCGTGGGCATCCGCAGCAATCGGGACACAGACGGCCCCAATTTCGTCGAGAAATGCAGCGACGATGTCCTGGATCTGCGCGATCAGGTGTGGCGGGGTGGGTACGTTCTCACCGAGAGACGTGATCTTATGCTTGCGGGCCAATGCGACAACCGTCTCGAACACGACAAGCGATGAAAAAAAGAGCGGCCCCTCATGCGTTTCAATTTTTGCCAGAAGCGCCGCCGCGGGAGACTCATCTCCGATGATCGCCACGAGAGCAGAGGCGTCGAGGAACATTACATCTCCCAGCCTTCGTCCATATGCGCCTTGTGGTCATAGGTCGGATCGCCGGGACCGAGTTCGGCAATCGCACGCTGGTACTTGCGGACTCGTTCCGTCAGCGATGCCTTCTCGTTGTCCCGTTTCAGCTCGTTCTCCAGCGCCAGCCGCACGGCGTCGGTCTGGCTCTTTGCACCGACACGCTGCATGAGTTCGTTGGCGAGGGCAATGACTTGCGGATCGCGGATAGAGAGTGTCACGGGGCTCAAACTCCCACCATATGGGGCCATAACGCGCATTCTAACACAGAGAAAACAACGCGACAAAGCATCCAGAACTCGCAAAAACCCTTGTCAGCCTTGACTCCGCCGCCCTCTTCGGGTTTAAGCGGCGCGATCTGCTGAAAGTTGACGAGACTTTAGCCACCGACCGGGACCCGTAAAGGTATAAAGAGATCCCGGAGGTCAACACCCGACAGCGCGTTGCGCCCTCGGGTGCTTTTTGGCTTTGCGTCTTGTTTTCCGGCGGCAGAGAACCGACGTTTCCGGTTTCCCCGGCCAACGTCTAGAAGGAAGAAACGATGTTCGAAAACCTCCAGGACCGCCTTGGTTCCATCTTGAGTGGACTGACCGGCCGTGGCGCGCTCTCCGAGGCGGATGTCTCGGCAGCCCTGCGCGAGGTTCGCCGTGCGCTGCTCGAAGCGGACGTGGCGCTCGAAGTCGTTCGCGCTTTCACCGACCGGGTGCGCGAAAAGGCCGTCGGCGCGGAAGTCCTGAAGTCGATCAAGCCGGGCCAGATGGTCGTCAAGATCGTCCATGACGAACTGATCGAGATGCTCGGCGCCGAAGGCGTGTCCATCGATCTGCATGCGCCGGCCCCCGTCGTCATCATGATGGTCGGCCTGCAGGGCTCGGGCAAGACCACCACCACCGGCAAGATTGCCAAGCGGCTGACGGAGCGGGACCGCAAGAAGGTCCTGATGGCCTCGCTCGACACCCGCCGTCCGGCCGCCCAGGAGCAGCTGCGCCAGCTGGGCCAGCAGACCGGTGTCGATACGCTGCCGATCATTGCCGGCCAGTCCCCGACCGATATCGCCAGCCGCGCCGTGCAGGCGGCAAAGCTCGGCGGCCATGACGTCGTCATCCTAGATACCGCCGGCCGCACGCATATCGACGAGCCGCTGATGGCTGAGATGGCCGAGATCAAGGCCCGTTCGAAGCCGCACGAAATCCTGCTGGTCGCGGACTCGCTGACCGGTCAGGATGCCGTGAACCTTGCCCGCAATTTCGATGAACGCGTCGGCATCACCGGCCTCGTTCTAACCCGCATGGACGGCGATGGCCGCGGCGGTGCAGCCCTTTCGATGCGCGCCGTCACCGGCAAGCCGATCAAGCTGATCGGTGTCGGCGAAAAGATGTCGGAGCTCGAAGAGTTCCACCCGCGCCGCATCGCAGACCGCATCCTCGGCATGGGCGACATTGTTTCGCTCGTCGAAAAGGCGGCGGAAAATATCGACGCCGACAAGGCGCGCGCCATGGCCGAAAAGATGGCCAAGGGCAAGTTCGACCTGAACGACCTCGCCGACCAGCTGCGTCAGATGCAGTCGATGGGCGGCATGGGTGGCATCATGGGCCTGATGCCGGGCATGGGCGGCATGAAGGACAAGCTGGCGGCTGCCGGCCTGAACGACAAGATGTTCGCCCGCCAGATCGCCATCATCCAGTCGATGACCAAGGCCGAGCGCGCCAATCCGGACATCCTCAAGCATTCCCGCAAGAAGCGCATTGCAGCCGGCTCCGGTACGGATGCCGCCGAGATCAACAAGCTCCTGAAAATGCATCGCCAGATGGCCGACATGATGAAAGCCATGGGGGGCAAGGGCAAGGGCGGCATCATGAAACAGATGATGGGCGGTCTTGCCGGCAAGATGGGGCTTGGCGGCATGGGTGGAATGGGCGGCATGCCCGACCTGTCGAAGATGGACCCGAAGCAGCTGGAAGCGCTGGCCAAGCAGGCCGAAGCCGCCGGCCTGAAGCCGGGTTCGATGCCGGGCCTGCCGGGTGGTGGTCTGCCGGGCCTCGGCGGACCGAAGCTGCCGGGTCTCGGCGGTCTTCCGGGCCTGCCCGGCATGCCGAAAAAGAAATAAGTGGGGAGGGGTTAAGGATGATCGATCCGAACGTGAAGGAACAGCTCGGCAAATATCGCCAGTCGATCGACAACATCGATGCGGCGCTCGTGCACATGCTGGCCGAACGGTTTCGCTGCACCAAGGAAGTGGGCATCCTGAAAGCCAAGTTCGATTTGCCGCCGGCAGACCCGGCGCGCGAGGAATACCAGATCGAGCGGCTGCGTCGCCTCGCAAACGACGCCCAGCTCGATCCGGATTTTGCGGAGAAGTTCCTGAACTTCATCATCAAGGAAGTCATCCGCCATCATGAAGCCATTGCCGCCGAACATGGCGGCGTCATCGAAAAGACCGCCTGACGGCGGCCTCAACAACAGCCGGACCGTCGAAGAGGACGGCCTGAACAGAAAACCGAAGGAGTTAGAAATGTCCCTGAAGATCCGTCTCGCCCGTGGTGGTTCCAAGAAGCGCCCGTATTACCACATCGTCGTTGCCGACGCCCGCGCCCCGCGCGATGGCCGTTTCATCGCAACGATCGGTTCCTGGAACCCGATGCTGGCCAAGGACAACGCAGACCGCGTGACGCTCGACGCCGACGCCATCAAGTCCTGGATTGCCAAGGGCGCACAGCCGACCGACCGCGTTCTGCGCTTCATGGCAGAAGCCGGCCTTGCCGAGCGCGACGCCCGCAGCAACCCGACCAAGGCACAGCCGGGCAAGAAGGCCGTTGAGCGCGCCAAGGAAAAGGCCGCCAAGGCTGCCGAAGCCGCTGAAGCTGCTGCTGCAGAATAATCAGCCCGCACACGGCTTTCGATCCTGGAACGGGTGGCATGGCGACATGCCGCCCGTTCTTCTGTTTTCAACTCAACTGTTTTCAAGCCCTGCGATAGACTGTAGAGCATCGGCGAAACCGGAACAGGGAGCGATCATGGCGAAGCTGGAGAACCCGATCCTGATGGCAACGATCGGCGCGGCACAGGGCCTGCGCGGCGAAGTGCGCGTGCGCGCCTTCACGGCCGATCCGCTCGCACTCGGCGACTACGGCAACCTGCACAGCGAAGACGGCCGCACCTTCGAGATCCTCGAACTGCGCGAAGCGAAGAATGTCGTGATCGTCCGGTTCCGCGGCATCAATGATCGCAATGCCGCCGAAGCCCTGAACGGCCTCGAACTCTTCATCGAGCGCGACAACCTGCCCGACGAGGAACTGGACGACGACGAGTTCTATTACGCGGACCTCGAGGGTCTGGAAGCGGTGGATGCCGACGGCAACAGCTACGGACAGGTCAGTGGCGTCTTCGATTTCGGCGCCGGCGACCTTCTCGAACTGAAAGGCGCGGGACGCCGCCCGACGCTTATTCCCTTTTCGGAAGCCGCCGTGCTGGAGATCGATCTGGAAGCCGGCAGGATCGTCGTCGATCCGCTCGCGGCCGGGCTGATCGACCCGCCGGGCGAGGAAACGGGCGAAGCCGGCCCAAAGAGCGACAAGCCGAAACGCAGCCGGAAACCGAAGGGCGAAACGGAGTGAGTGCTGCCGTGCCCTTCCGTGCGACCATCCTGACGCTTTATCCGGACATGTTCCCGGGCCATCTCGGCCATTCGCTGGCCGGCAAGGCCATGGAGCGCGGCGACTGGTCGCTCGATACCGTGCAGATCCGCGATTTTGCGGAAGACCGGCACCGGACGGTGGACGATACGCCGGCCGGTGGCGGCGCCGGCATGGTGCTGAAACCGGATATCCTCGCAAAAGCGATCGATTCCGTCGCGGATGACAACCGCCCCCGCCTGCTGATGAGCCCACGCGGCAAGCCCCTGTCGCAGAAACGCGTGCGCGAACTGGCCGAAGGGAATGGTGTCGTCATCGTCTGCGGCCGCTTCGAGGGCGTCGATCAGCGGGTCATCGATGCACGCCGGCTGGAAGAGGTCTCGATAGGCGACTACATCCTCTCCGGTGGCGAACCGGCGGCCCTCACGCTGCTCGATGCGGTGGTGCGCGTGCTGCCGGGCGTGATGGGCAACAGCGCCTCGGGAACCCACGAAAGTTTCGAGACGGGCCTTCTCGAACATCCGCATTATACGCGGCCGCAGGAATTCGAGGGCATGGTAATCCCCGCCGTCCTGACCTCCGGTAACCATGCGGCGATCGAGAAGTGGCGGCATGACCAAGCGGTGGCGCTGACCAAGGAGCGCCGGCCCGATCTTCTCGCCAGACCAGATTAACCAGTGACGAAGTAATAGATCGTCAGAGCCACACCGACCGCCACCACGATCATCCGCATGATGCCCTGCGGCACCCGGCGGGCGAGCCAGACGCCGGAATAACCGCCGGCGGCAACGGCCGGGATCATGATGATCGCCTCAGGCCAGGCGACAACGCCGCCGCTGACGAAGACGACGATGGCCACGGCGGCAATCACGGTCGCCAAAAGATTTTTCAACGCGTTCAGGTGATGATAGCTGCCGCCCGTCGTGAGGCCGAGCACCGCCAGCATCATGATGCCCATGCCGGCGCCGAAGAAACCGCCATAGATCGATGTGACGAACTGGCCGACGAGGCTGGAGAGGGAACTGGCGGACCGCTCCTCGGAGGCCTTCGGCTTCAGGAATGGACCGGCGGCAAAGATGGCGGTCGCACCGGCCAGCAGCCAGGGCACGAGTGCCCGGAAGGAGGGGTTGTCGAGCGCCAGCAGGATCAGCGCACCGCCCAGACCGCCCAGCGCGGACACAATCGTCAAGGCGATGGCGCTACGCCAACGTTTCGTAATTTCCTGCCGATAGGCGAGCGTCGATGTGATGTAACCGGGAAACTGGACGATCGAGGACGTGGCATTGGCGGAGATCGGCGGAATGCCGGCAAGCGTGAGCGCGCCGAAGGTCAGGAACGTGCCGCCGCCGGCAATCGCATTCACTGCACCCGACAGAAAGCCTGCCGCAAACAGCAGACCGATCATTGCCAATGTCATATGGTGTCCTCCCAAACGCCTGGAAGAGCACATATCGGCCAAGATGATCCGCGACAAGGGTTGAAGAGCCGCATCTTTTCGTCAGATTCGCGGACCGCGCGGGGTGACAAGCGTGACAGTTTCGTGTAATGGCGCACGCGGAAATGGGAAAAACTCCCGTTGACCGAAACAAAGAATGGCGAACCCGCTCCTGCCGAAAAGGCACGTATCCGAGGAAACCCAAGGATTACGACGTTGAGCGCTCTGGCTGTTTCAGAAGAACTCAGAGGTTAACATGACCAACATCATCGCTCAGTTGGAAGCCGAACAGGCTGCCAAGATCGAAGCCAAGCGCAAGCTGCCGGAATTTTCTCCGGGCGACACGCTGCGCGTCAACGTGAAGGTAACGGAAGGCAACCGTACCCGCGTTCAGGCCTATGAAGGCGTCTGCATCGCCCGTTCGGGCGGCGGCATCAACGAAAGCTTCACCGTTCGCAAGATTTCCTACGGCGAAGGCGTCGAGCGCGTATTCCCGATCTTCTCGCCGATGGTCGAGAGCGTCGAAGTCATCCGTCGCGGTAAGGTTCGTCGCGCGAAGCTCTACTACCTGCGCGACCGTCGCGGCAAGTCGGCTCGTATCGTCGAAAACACCAACACCCGCGCCCGCAAGCTCAACGAAGCCGAACGCGCTGCCGCTGCTGAAGAGCGCGCACGTATCGAGGCTGAAAAGGTTGCAGCAGCACAGGCTCTCGCCGCCGAAAAGGCAGCAGCCGAAGCCGCTGAAGCCGCAAAGGCAGCGGAAGCTTCCGCAGAATAAGCATTCCTTCGGGATTGCAGTCAAAGGCGGGCCGAAAAGCCCGCCTTTTTTCATGGTGCCGTCACATCCCGCAGCAGGGCGGGAAGATCGTTCAGGATGGCCGCACGTGCTCTGGCGCTTGGCGAATCCGGCTGTTTCCTTTCGTCCTGGATCAGTTGGGCGAACGCGATTTTGCGGTTCCCCTGTTCCGCGACGCCAACGAACCATCCCCAAGGACGTGCATAGTCAAAATCGCCCGTCGCTGAACGGGGATAGGCCATGCCGGTTTTCCCCTTCACCTGCCAGCCCGGTGCGGAGATCGGAAATGTCTCCATGGACGCGAGCGCCTTTTCCATCGCCTCCGGTTTCACCGGAAGCGTGCGCTTGGCGAGCCTTTGCAGGAACGCCACCTGCTCCTGCGGCGAGATCTTGAGCGAGGACGCAATCCACGCACGATCAAGCCCGTTGTTCTTTGTGGCATCTCCGGAAAAATCGGCGTTCCCATAATCGAAGCTGCGCGCATAATCCGTCAGTGTCTTTTCGCCCAGCGCATGTGTGATGCGCTGCGAGTACCAGACCACGGAATATTTCAGCCACCGCTCGGGATCGGTCGGTCTTTTCCATTCCGCTCCGCCCCAATCGGGATCGCCCTTTTTGAAATCGAACACCGGCTCCTGCGGCGTTTTGAGAAAACCCGAATCGAAACCGATGACGGCCAGCGGGATCTTGAAGGTGGAGGCGGGTGTGACGCGTGTCGCGCAATCCCCCTCCTGTTTCAGCACCTTGCCGCTTCCGGCATCGGCGACCAGGGTGCACACAGTTTTCGCCTGTGCGGGCATGACCGCAGCACTCGTCAGAACTGCGGCCATGGCCAGATGATTACGCATGAATTCGTCGCTCCTCTCATACTTGCAGGCCTGTTTCGCCGGACAAGGTGACGAGAAAGCGACGCAGCATCACATTTTTACGGCGGAATCCCAATGTTCGTCGGCTTTGCCATCGACGATCCGCCAGGTGTCGTACCAGGTGGTCGTGTAGGTTTTCGACGGATCCTTGGGGTCCTTTTCCGTACGCACCGTGGCGACCGTCACGAGATCACCTTCCGCCTGCACGAAAACGACCGGGCTCTTCAGCTTGTCCTGAATGGGCGTCGGCTGGCGTTTCAGCACCTTGGTGAAGAAGTCGATCACGCCCTGCCGACCGGAGGCGGCATTGGGATTGTGCTGAATGTATCGTTCGGTGAGATAATCACCGGCCTTGTCCCAATGATTGGCTTCCAGCAGGTCTCGGAAGATCCCGTAGGCAACCTGCTTGTTGGCGTGCAGCTTCGGATCCGGGCTGGTGAAGAGCGCATCGACATCGGGAGCGGCAACAACGGCTTCCTGGGCAAAGGCAGAGGTTGCACCAAGGGGACCGATCAGTGAGCTTGCGATAACGAATGCGGAAAAAAGGGCCTTCATGGGACATCTCCAGAACGAGGGATGCCGGACGATAGCGGTGTGGGTCGACCGAAGAAAGGAGGCACTTTTAATGCCTATGGTATCCTAGAAGGTACCGACCCCGGCATGCGATGCCGGGGCCTTGAAAACTCAGACGGCGGCGGTTCGCCTGCTGGCCAGCATTCGGCCGACCACGATGACCAGCACGCCTGCAGCCGCCAGACACGCCGCCAGGAAGAACATCGGCGCAATCGTGCTTCCCGTCACGTCGCGGATCCAGGGGACGACGTTCTGTGCCACGAACCCACCGAGATTGCCGACGGAATTGATCGCCGCAATGCCGGCGGCAGCACCCGCCCCCTTCAGGAAACGTCCAGGCAGGCTCCAGAACACCGGCTGGCCGGCAAAGATGCCGGCGGCGGCAATGCACAGAAGCGCGAACTGAATCACCGGTGCCGTAATGACCGCAGACAGCACCAGGCACAGCGCACCGACAAAGGCCGGCCCGAAGATGTAAGGCGTCTTGTACTCCGTGCGATCCGCCATGGTCGGCACGATCCAGAGCGCCAGCGCCACGATCACCCAAGGAATGATGTTGATGAAACCGTTGACGGTGTTCGACACACCAAAACCCTGCACGATGGTGGGCAGCCAGTAGCTCAGCCCGTAGGCCGCCAGCGGAAAGCCGACATAGCACAGAGACATCAAAAGAACGCGGGGATTGACCAGCGCCTTGAAGCCGCTGTCGGCATGTTCGTCCATTCCGGCGTTTTCCGTTGCCAGACGGTCGCGCAGCCATTGTTTCTCGGGCTCGGTCAGGAACTTCGCCTTGTCCGGCGTATCGTCAAGGTAGAAATAGGTGGCGATCCCGGCCAGCACCGCCGGAATGCCCGTGGCGAGAAACACCCATTCCCAGCCGGCAAAGCCGAGAAAACCGTCGAGGTCGAGCAGCATGCCACCGACCGGCGCGCCGATCGCATTGGCGAGCGCGCTGAAGATCATGAACAGCCCCACCATGCGGCCGCGATAGTCCTTCGGGAACCACAGCGTCAGAAGATAGAGCACGCCCGGAAAAAAGCCCGCCTCCGCCACACCCAGGAGGAAACGCAGGATGTAGAACATCGTGGCGCTTTGGGTATAGGCCAGCGCAATGGTGATGATGCCCCAGGTGACCATGATGCGCGCGAACCAGATGCTCGCACCGAAACGATTGAGGAAAAGATTGCTCGGCACCTCGAAGATGAAATAACCGATAAAGAACAAGGAGGCGCCGAGCCCGTAGGCATATTCGCTGAGGCCCAGCGCATCGACCATCTGCAGCTTTGCATAGCTGACGTTTTGCCGGTCGATATAGGCAATGAGATACAAAAAGCCGAGAAATGGCATGAGCCGCCACGTGATCTTGGCGATGAGTGCGCGTTCAGAAACCAAGCCGGTTCCTCCACAAATATAGGTCAGGTCCCCACCCGCTCCGGATGCAAGTAGGGGCCGGCTCTTCCACGGCAAGAGCAGAGACCGGCCTGCCCGCGTTTGTCCGACGCCCGGTGAAGACCTTGCCAAGATCGGTATTTCCGTGACAATCGGCACCGCCACACATTCAGGAGAGATCCATGATTGCCCGCCGCTTGCTGCTTGCCGGCCTTTCCGCGCTGTTCTGCCTGCCCGCCACCGTTTACGCTGCGGGCGCCGGTCTGCCCGACCTGAAGGGACGCCAGATCACCGTCGTGACCGAAAACGCCTATCCACCGCTGCAATTCGTCGACCCGAAGAGCGGCAAGCAGATCGGATGGGAATATGATGCGATGGAGGCGATCGCCAAACGCCTGAACGCCACGATCAACTACCAGAACACCTCCTGGGACGCGATGATCCAGGCGGTCTCCGACGGGCAGTACGACATCGGCATGACCGGCATCACCATCAAGGAAGAGCGCAAGGAGAAGGTGGATTTCTCCGACCCCTACATGCGCTCGCAGCAGTTCATGCTGGTGCGCGGCGACGAGAAACGCTTTTCCGATGCCAAGGGATTTGCGGCGGTCGACGGCGCGCTGATCGGCGCGCAGCCGGGGACCACTCCCTTCTATACCGCCGTCTACGAAGTGCTGGACGGCAACGAACAGAACCCGCGCATCAAGCTGTTCGAAACCTTCGGCGCGACCGTGCAGGCGCTGAAGACCGGTGACGTCGACATGGTGCTGACCGACGGCACCGCCGGCAAGGGTTACGTGGACGCCTCCAATGGCGGGCTGAAGCTGGTGGGTGATCCGCTCGGTTCGGAAGATTTCGGTTTCATCTTCAAGAAGGGGTCGGATCTGGTCGCTCCGGTCAATGCGGCGATCGCGGCCTTGAAAGCGGACGGCACCTTCGAGGCGCTGAACAAGAAATGGTTCCTCGACTACAAGATGGGGCAATGACCCGCGATGGCATCCGCATCGCGCGGTAACGAAAGCCACGATTTTCCCTGGTGGGCCGTGGCCTTCGGGGTGATGATGGCGGTGGTTGCCATCATCATTGCCGTCAACGAACTGTACGGCCAGGTTTTCCTGGTCGTCTCGAAGGGCATCGCCATCACCATCGGCGTGGCGCTCACAGCCTTTGCGCTTGCAACCGCCCTTGGGCTGGCGATCGCGCTGGCGGGCCTTTCCGACCGTCTGTGGCTTCGCCAGGTGGCGCGCTTCTACGTGGAAACCATCCGCGGTATTCCGATCCTGGTTCTGCTGTTCTATGTCGCCTTCGTCGGCGCACCGGCCATTATTGCCGGCTATAATGCCGCCGCTGCATCGCTGATCGAGATGGGTCTCCTGCCGAGCCTGCTGGTGCGCGATTTTTCGCTGATGGGACGGGCGATCATCGCGCTGACGATCGGCTACAGCGCTTTCATCGCTGAAATCTTCCGCGCCGGTTTCCAGTCCGTCGATCAGGGACAGATCGATGCCGCCAAGGCGCTTGGCCTGACGCGTTTCCAGCGGTTCCGGCTCGTCGTCTTCCCGCAGGCGCTGAAGGTGATTTTCCCGCCGCTCTCCAATGATTTCGTCTCGATGGTAAAGGACAGTTCGCTCGTCTCGGTGCTGGGCGTCTCCGACATCACCCAGATGGCCAAGGTCTATGCCTCCGGCTCATTCCGCTTCTTCGAGACCTATTCCATCCTCGCCTATGTCTACCTGATCCTGACGATCGGGCTGTCGATGATCCTGAGGCGCGTGGAAAAGCGCCTCAGGACGACCTCCGGGCGGTAGACCTCAGTATTTTTCCGGTACGTACATTTCGGCCGGCACCGGATGGCGGATGTAATCGGCATTACGGACGCGCGCGGGCAGCTCGATCGGCTCCTTCGGCACGTTCTCGTAGGGGATCTGCGAGAGCAGATGCGCGATCATGTTGAGACGCGCCCGCTTCTTGTCCACCGCCTGCACCACCCACCACGGCGCTTCGGGGATATGGGTGCGCTCCAGCATCTCTTCCTTGGCGCGCGTATAATCCTCCCAGTGAACCCGGCTTTCCAGGTCCATGGGCGAAAGTTTCCACTGCTTCAGCGGATCGTTGATGCGCATGCGGAAACGGAATTCCTGCTCCTCATCGGTGATCGAGAACCAGTATTTCAGCAGGATGATGCCGGACCGCACCAGCATGCGCTCGAATTCCGGCACGTCGCGGAAGAATTCCTCGACCTGTTCCGGCGTGCAGAAGCCCATGACGCGTTCGACGCCGGCGCGGTTGTACCAGGAGCGGTCGAACAACACCATTTCACCGGCCGACGGCAGATGCGGGACATAACGCTGGAAATACCACTGGCTGCGCTCGCGCTCGGTCGGCGCCGGCAGGGCCACGACGCGGGCAACACGCGGGTTGAGCCGCTGGGTGACACGTTTGATCGCCCCGCCCTTGCCGGCGGAATCGCGCCCCTCGAACAGGACCACCACCTTTAACTTCTTGTACTGCACCCAGTCCTGCAGCCGCACCAATTCGTGCTGCAGGCGGAACAGCTCGCGGAAATAGATTTTTCGCTCGAAGCTGGGCTCGGACAATCCCTGGTCGACGAGATTATCGATCCGCTCTTCTTCCAGCTGCAGCTCCAGCTCCTCATCGAAACTGTCGATGATTTCTTCCTTCAGCCGGTCTACATCGTCATGCATCGATGGCGCCATGAAACGTCTCCTCAAGTCTTCCCGATGATGAAACACGACTTGGCGAAATCCGTGTGACAGCAAGACGACAATGCGACAGAGACCACACGGACAGGCTTCGCGTACCGGGTTTCGAGTGATTGCCGCGATGACAAAAAACTGCTAAGCATCGCCCCATGGGATCAAAATTCGGATGCCTCGCGAACCACTACATCGTCCTGCAGGACCATAAGCGTCTGCCGGCTCGATTTTTCGCGCGCATTTCCGGTGCTCTGAACAGCCGACTTCGTTTCGCCTGAGCGTTTCGTCGTGCGGCAGCCGATGCTGCCGAATTCATATCCCGCATTTTCCAAAATCAGATGGATGGCAGCCATGAGCGCACCGCGTACTCTTTACGACAAGATCTGGGACGACCACGTCGTTTCGACGGATGAAACCGGCACCTGTCTTCTCTACATCGATCGTCACCTCGTGCATGAGGTGACGAGCCCGCAGGCCTTCGAAGGTCTGCGTCTGGCCGGCCGCACCGTGCGCGCTCCGCAGAAAACGCTGGCCGTTGTCGACCACAACGTGCCGACCACGCCGGACCGCCATATCGGCATCAAGAACGAGGAAAGCCGCATCCAGGTCGAGGCGCTCGCGCAGAACGCCAAGGATTTCGGCGTCGAATATTATTCGGAAAAGGACAAACGCCAGGGCATCGTCCACATCGTCGGGCCGGAACAGGGTTTCACCCTGCCGGGCATGACGATCGTCTGCGGTGACAGCCACACCTCGACGCATGGCGCGTTTGGCGCTTTGGCCCACGGCATCGGCACGTCCGAAGTCGAGCATGTTCTCGCCACCCAGACGCTGGTGCAGAAAAAGGCCAAGAACATGCTGGTGCGTGTAGATGGCAAGCTGCCGGAGGGCGTCACCGCCAAGGACATCATCCTTGCCATCATCGGCGAGATCGGCACGGCAGGCGGCACCGGCCATGTCATCGAGTTTGCCGGCGAAGCGATCCGTTCGCTCTCCATGGAAGGCCGCATGACGGTCTGCAACATGACGATCGAAGGCGGCGCCCGCGCCGGCCTCATCGCGCCGGACGAAACCACCTTCGACTACATCAAGGACAAGCCGCGCGCGCCGAAGGGCAAGGCCTGGGACATGGCGCTCGACTACTGGAAAACGCTGCATTCGGACGAAGGCGCGCATTACGACCGCGTCGTCGTGCTCGACGCCGCCAACCTGCCGCCGATCGTATCCTGGGGCTCCTCGCCGGAAGACGTGATTTCCGTTCAGGGCACCGTGCCGAACCCGGATGACATCCAGGACGAAACGAAGCGCACCTCCAAGTGGCGTGCGCTGGAGTATATGGGCCTGAAGCCCGGCACCAAGATCACCGATATCGCGGTTGACCGCGTCTTCATCGGCTCCTGCACCAATGGCCGCATCGAGGACCTGCGCGCCGCCGCCAAGGTGGTCGAGGGCCGCAAGGTTGCCGCCACCGTCTCCGCCATGATCGTGCCGGGCTCCGGCATCGTCAAGGAACAGGCAGAAGCCGAAGGTCTCGACAAGATCTTCAAGGATGCCGGTTTCGAATGGCGTGAACCGGGCTGCTCCATGTGCCTGGCCATGAACGACGACCGCCTGAAGCCGGGCGAACGTTGCGCTTCCACCTCCAACCGCAACTTCGAAGGCCGCCAGGGCTACAAGGGCCGCACGCACCTCGTCTCGCCCGCCATGGCCGCAGCGGCCGCCGTTGCCGGCCACTTCGTCGATATCCGCGAGTGGAAATAACCGGTTCGGTTGTTTCTCCAACGCATTCCAGAACGCCGGGTCCGAAAGGGCCCGGCGTTCGTCATTCAGGCAAGACTTACAGAACCCGCACCCGCGTGCCCCTTTCGGATATGCGGCAAAAGCCGCAGCATGTCGCGCAGATGAAGCGCGATGCAGCCGGCGGTCGGCTGGTAACCCGGCTTGATGAGGTGGAAGAAGATCGCCGAGCCGCGATGCCGCTTGCGGCTCGTCACGTTCCAGTCGAGCACGAGGCAGATGTCGTAAAGCCCGTCAGCGCGACACATCTCCTCATGGCTCGGTTTGAACGGGGCGCGCACCAGACGGTTATAGGCGGGGTGTTTCGGCTCATCGCACCAGAGCATGGTTTTCGCCGTCCGGCGAAGAGAAAGCGGGCTTTTGACGGACTTCAGACGGTCGCCACGCACGAAGCCGGAGAGAACCGGCATTGAGGCAATCGGGGTCGCGCCATCGCCCTCGCGCTTGAAGGCGGTGCGGCCTTGGCGACCGATCGCGGCCGGCAGCGTCAGCGGCCCCATGATCACGAAGGCGCGAGAGGAATGTGATGGTGCGGCGCGCACCGTGATCGTCTTTCCCTTGCGCAATGGCCTTGTTCCACCCATTTCTCTCACACGGTTTTGCTCTGGACGCGATTTTATTTGAATTCATAGCACAATCGGACTTAGATCGAAGCGAGGCACCGCGAAAGCGGGCCAAGGAGAAAGGCGAAAAACGGCATGGCAGCGCGCACCGTACTGCTGGTGGATGACGATGATGATCTCCGCGAAACGCTGATGGAACAGCTTTCTCTGTATGAGGAATTCAGCCTGGTGCAGGAGCCGAACGCCACGAAGGCGATGGCGACCGCGAAATCCCGCCAGGTGGATCTGCTGATCATGGATGTCGGTCTGCCGGACATGGATGGCCGCGAGGCCGTGAAGCTGTTGCGCAAGGGCGGGTTCAAGGCACCGATCATCATGCTGACCGGGCATGACACCGATTCCGACACGATCCTTGGCCTGGAAGCCGGCGCGAACGATTATGTCACCAAGCCTTTCCGGTTTGCCGTGCTGCTCGCCCGCATGCGGGCACAACTGCGCCAGTACGAACAGAGCGAAGACGCGACCTTCACCGTCGGACCCTATCTCTTCAAGCCGAGCCAGAAGCTTCTGACCACCGAAGACGGCAAAAAAATCCGCCTGACGGAAAAGGAAGCGGCGATCATCCGTTACCTCTATCGCGCCGGCCAGAAGGTGGTGACCCGCGACGTGCTGCTGGAAGAGGTCTGGGGTTACAATTCGGGCGTCACGACGCATACGCTGGAAACGCATGTCTACCGCCTGCGCCAGAAGATCGAACGTGACCCCTCGAATGCCGAGATCCTGGTGACCGAAAACGGCGGCTACAAGATCGTTCCCTGATAGCGTTCAATGACCGGGCTGCCGGTTTCCCGGCAACCCCCATCCGGCCCCGAGCGGGGCACTCGATAAGGACCCCGCATGGCACTCAGCGACGATATCCGGCTCCTCTCCGCAGTGCCGTTGTTCCAGGGGCTGGACGATGACCAGTTGCGACTGGTGGCGTTCGGAGCGGAGCGGCGGAATGTCGGCAAGGGCCAGGCGCTGTTTCGCGAACACTCGCCTGCCGAATGTGCCTTCGTGGTGGCCCGCGGCCGGTTCGACCTCTACACCGAGGGCCGCGACGGCATCGCGGAACTCGAACGTTCCGTCGGCCCCGGCACGCTTCTGTCCGAACTGGCGCTGGTGACGATGGTGGAACGCAAGTTCACCGCGGTTGCCGCCGATGACGGCGAAGTCTTGCGCATTCCCCGCACCCTCTTCCACCGTCTGCTGGAGGAATATCCGGCGGTCGCCCGACTGCTCGAGGCACGGATCAAGGAAAACCTCGTCAATTTGGCGAAGGCCGCTGCGGCAATGCAGGGACGGTTCGCCTGACGCACGATCGCGCAGGCGAAAACCAGCCCTGGTACGGACAACTCAAGACGCGATCCGCAGGATGACCGTCAGAGTTTGACTGCGGAGTTGCCTCCGTCGGCAAACAGCGCGGAACCGGTCACGAAACTGGATGCGGGTTCGGCCAGGAACAGCGCCGCCTGCGCGATTTCCACGGGTTGCGCGATCCGCTTCATGGCGTGCAATCCGGCAGCCCAGTCCTTTTGCGCCTGGTCGCCGGCCATGCCGGTATCGGTTCCGCCCGGCAGAAGGGCATTGGCCCGGATGTTGCGGGCGCCGTAATCCGCAGCGATCCCCTTTACGAGCCCCATCAACCCGGCCTTGGCGGCCGCGTAGGCGGCCATGCCGGGCAGTCCGACGCTCGTCCCGACAAAGCTGGACGTGAAGATGATCGAGCCACCGCCCCGCTCCAGCATCGCAGGAATCTGATAGCGACTTGCCAGAAACGCAGCGGTCAGATTGGAATTCAGGGTGTGATGCCACTCGTCGGCGTCGATCTCCGCCAGCGGCTTCATCGCGCCGACTGTGCCCGCATTGTTGAAGGCGATATCGACGCCGCCGAAAACATCGGTCGCAACGGCAACCAGTGCCTCGTGCGTCTCGGGCAGGCTGACATCACCCGCAACGAAGCGCACCCTGCCGCCTTCGGACTCGATGTCTTCGGCAATTGTCTTCAGGGCGGGCAGGCCGCGCGCGTTCAGAACAATGCTTGCGCCTTCTGCGGCAAACAACCGTGCTGCCGCCGCGCCAATGCCGGACGATGCGCCGCTGATGATCGCCACCTTGTCTTTCAAACGTCCCATAAGAGCCTCCTTCGGTTCGGGAGGCCGAGACATAAAAAAGCTTTACCGGGATCGACACCCGATTCCTGCGCGTGTCATGCGCCGCGTTCCGCTCACATCCGGAACGTTGCCGTCACCGGCACATGGTCCGACGGGCGGTTCCAGCCGCGGGCTTCCTTCAGGACCTCGATCTTCTCCAGGAGCGGCCCGAGATCGGGTGACGACCAGATATGGTCGAGGCGGCGGCCGCGATCGGCGGCTTCCCAGTCCTTGGCGCGGTAGCTCCACCAGGTGTAGAGCTTTTCCGACGCCGGCACATGCTGGCGCATCAGGTCCAGCCAGCCGCCCTTTTGCATCACTTCGGTCAGGCCTTCGGTCTCCACGGGTGTATGGCTGACGATCTTCAGCATCTGCTTGTGTGACCAGACATCATGCTCCAGCGGCGCGATGTTGAGGTCACCGACCAGGATCGAGGACACGCCGGGCGCCGAGGCCTGCAGAACCTTCATTTCCTCGACGAAATCCAGCTTGTGGCCGAATTTCGGGTTGATGCTGCGATCCGGCTCGTCGCCGCCGGCCGGCACATACAAATTGTGCAGGCGGATGCGCCGTCCGCCCCGTTCGAAAATCGCCGAGATGTGGCGGGCGTCACCCACGCCGCAATAGTCATGCCGGTGGTCTTCCGTCAGCGGCACCTTGGAGAGGATTGCAACGCCGTGATAGCCCTTCTGGCCATGCAGGATGATGTGCTGATAGCCCATGACCTGCAAGGGCTCGAGCGGGAATTCCTCTTCCCGGCACTTGATTTCCTGCAGGCATAAAATGTCCGGCTGTTCGCGGACGATGAACTGCTCGACGATCGGCAGGCGCAGGCGCACCGAGTTGATGTTCCAGGTGGTGATGGAAAAGCGCATGAAAAAACCTCGACGTGATGCGCCGAGGTTTAAAGGCTTTCAGGCTCAAAGGGCAAGCTCAGAACTTGTGCACTTCGTCGTAGGGGATCTTGAAGACCTTTTCGTCGAAGCGAACGCCGTTCTGCACGTTGTAGATCATCACCGAGGTTTCCTTGTTCTGCAGGTCGGTGATCGTCCACTGGCGCAGGTCATAGGTCTTCGGATCGAACATCATGGTGATCGTGCTGTCGCCAAACACCGTCTTGTTGCCCAGCACGATGGTGGTGAGGTCGGATTCCTCTCGCACGCCGCGCACCATGTTGTCGGAGAGATCGATACGGTCGGCCAGGAGCAGGCTGAGCGGCGTCTTCGACAGCGGATAGAGATCCCAGGTTTTCAACTTGAGATTGCCGATCACCACATTGCTGCCGTCAGCGATGACGCGGATCGGCGACGGGTCCTCGAAATTGAAACGCAGCTTGCCCGGCCGTTCGATGAAGAATTTTCCGCCGGTCTGTTCGCCGCGCGGCCCGAACTGCACGAATTCACCCATCATCGTCTTCACCGACGAGAAGTGATCGGCGATCTTCTGGGCGGCGGCACCGGGTGCACCTTGCGCCAGCGCCGGAAATCCGGTCAGGCCGGCTGCGGCAAAGCCTGCAAGCCCCGCCAGAATGCTGCGACGGCTGACGGGAACGGAACGCGAAAGCGTGAGGTCGTTCATGGTTCAATCTCCTTTGGGCTTGCTATGCCCATCAAAGGCGGCGTCTTCGTGACGGAAACGGCAAGAGGCGGTTATCGTTCGATGATATCCGATTCCGTCGGCACGAGGATTTCGCGCTTGCCGGCATGGTTGGCGGGTCCGATGAGACCCTCCTGCTCCATGCGTTCGATCAGCGAAGCCGCACGGTTGTAACCGATGCCGAGCCTGCGCTGGATATAGGACGTGGAGGCCTTGCCGTCACGCAGCACGATCGCCACGGCCTGGTCATACGGATCGTCGGACTCCGACAGGTTGCCGGTGCCGGCGGGACCTGCGCCATCACCGTCCTCGTCATCATCCGCGGTAATCGCCTCGAGATATTGCGGCGCCCCTTGGGTCTTGAGGTAGGCGACGATGTCCTCCACCTCATTGTCGGAGACGAAGGGTCCGTGTACGCGCTGGATGCGTCCGCCGCCGGCCATGTAGAGCATGTCGCCCATACCGAGCAGCTGTTCGGCACCCTGTTCACCGAGGATGGTGCGGCTGTCGATCTTGGAGGTGACCTGGAAGGAAATGCGCGTCGGGAAGTTCGCCTTGATCGTGCCGGTGATGACGTCGACAGACGGACGCTGCGTCGCCATGATGACATGGATGCCGGCGGCACGCGCCATCTGTGCGAGACGCTGCACCGCGCCTTCGATATCCTTGCCGGCCACCATCATCAGGTCGGCCATTTCGTCGATGATGACGACGATATAGGGCATCGGCTGAAGGTCGAATTCTTCGGTCTCGTAGACCGCCTCGCCCGTCTGGCGGTCGAAACCGGTCTGCACGGTGCGGGTCAGCACCTCGCCCTTGGCAAGCGCCTGTTCCACGCGGCTGTTGAAGCCATCGATGTTGCGCACACCGATCTTCGACATCTTCTTGTAACGTTCCTCCATCTCCCGGACCGTCCACTTCAGCGCCACGACAGCCTTCTTCGGGTCCGTGACGACAGGGGACAGGAGATGCGGAATGCCGTCATAGACGGAGAGTTCCAGCATTTTGGGATCGATCATGATCAACCGGCACTTTTCCGGCGACAGCCGGTAGAGCAGCGACAGGATCATGGTGTTGATGGCAACCGACTTACCCGAACCCGTGGTACCGGCGACGAGCAGATGCGGCATCTTGGCAAGATCGGCGATTACCGGCTCGCCGCCGATCGTCTTGCCGAGCGCCATCGCAAGTTTGGCCTTGGTGGTGTCGAAATCGCGGCTGGCGATCAGCTCGCGCAGGAACACCGTCTCGCGCGTCTGGTTCGGCAGCTCGATGCCGATGGCATTGCGGCCGGGCACCACGGCGACACGCGCGGCAATCGCGCTCATCGAACGGGCGATATCATCGGCAAGACCGATCACGCGCGACGACTTGATGCCGGGCGCCGGCTCCAGTTCGTAGAGCGTGACGACCGGGCCGGGGCGAACATGAATGATCTCGCCGCGCACGCCAAAATCCTCCAGCACGCCTTCCAGCATGCGGGCATTCTGTTCCAGCGCATCGGCAGACAGCGTCGCATCGCGGGCAACCTGTCGCGGCTCTGCGAGAAGATGAACGGACGGCAGCTGGAAACCTTCCGGATCGATGAACGATCCCTGCGCCTCGCGTATCACCCGCTGGCCGGGTTTTGGCGCGGAGGCCGGCGCGACAACGCGACCGGAGGCCTTGCCGGCGAGAGAACGTGCACTGCGCGGGGCAACATCGAAGGGCGGTTCATCATCCGACAGAAGACCGCTCGGCAGCGGGGAGCGCGCATCGGCAAGGTCGTCGTCCTCATCCTCGTCATCGTCGCCCAGGCTGAGCGGCGGCGGGGAGAGACGGCGGCGGGCGGCCATCAGATCCGACATCGGGCTGTCGAGGGACGGCTCCAGGCGGCCGGGCTGGCGCACCTTCGCCCTTACCGGCTCGTTCAACGTGCCGAACTCATCCTCGTTGAAATCGTAAGGTTCGTCGTGGTCGTCGCGCAGGGCCGCCTTCGGTTTGATGCGCATCAGGCGGCGAAAACGCGCCTGGGCGATGTACCAGTAATGCGCCAGCGCACCGAGCGCCAGAAGCCCGGCAAAACCGCCGTCATCATCCTCGTCGTCTTCGATCGGAGACGGCTTGGCCTTGCGTCGCATGGGGGCCGGCATCTCGTCCTCGTCATCCGCCTCCTCTTCCAGCTCCTCATTGTTGAGAAGCCCCGCGGCAAACAGCAGGAAGCCGGCGGCGGGGGCAGGCCGAAGACGATGCCCAGAACGATCGCGGCAATGCCCGTGGGGTAACTGCCGATGAACAGGCCAGGAAAACGCAGGATCATGTCGCCGATCACGCCGCCGATGCCGTTCGGGATCGGCCAGGTCGGCGGCGCTGGAAAACAGCCGAGCGTGGCGGAGGCGAGCAACGTGCCGAACAGCCAGGCGCCGAGCCGTGCCGGAAGACGGGTGACCTTGCGCCCGACGATGAGGGCCAGCGCCCAGGACAGCACCGGCAGCAGGGCCACGAGGCCTGCCAGACCGAGAAACTGCATCATCAGATCAGCAAATACGGCACCGGGCTGGCCGAGCACATTGGTCGGCGCATTGTCGGTCGCATAGGAAAGGCTCGGATCCTGCACGTTCCAGGTGGCGAGTGCGGCCACCGCCAGGGCAAGTGCCATAAAGACGGCGAAACCACACAACGCCAGCACCTGACGCAGCGCAAAGGCCACCAGCGCATGGCGGATGGAATGCTGCGCCATGGCGGCCGAAGTGCTTCTACCCATTCTGTTTCAGCCCGAACTTTTCCGTTGATGCCGCGGTATCCACGCAAGGTCGCAAAGACCACGCACAGACACCCATATTGGAAAAGCCTAACCAAACGAGGTTAACGCGGCTTTAACCACGTGCCTGAGGCAAATCTTTACCAGCGATGAAAAAGGCCCGGCATGACAGCCGGGCCCCTCGGGAGGAAATTCGGATGATCGGGGCCGGCAGCCTGCACTGCCGGTTTTGGTCCAGATCAGGAGTGGTAGGCAGCTTCGCCGTGCGAGGCGAGGTCGAGACCTTCGCGCTCGGCTTCAACCGGTACACGCAAGCCGACGATGATGTCGACAACCTTGTACAGGATGAAGGAGCCGATACCGCACCACAGCAGGGTCACGATCACAGCGTAGATCTGCGTCATCACCTGGCCGCCCATCGTGACGCCTTCGGCATAACCGATGCCGCCGAGCGAGGCGGAGGCGAAGACGCCGGTGGCGATGGCGCCGAACAGGCCACCAACACCGTGAACGCCGAAGACGTCAGCCGTGTCGTCGTAGCCGAACTTGTTCTTCACCACGGAGACGAAGAAGTAGCAGAGCGGCGAAACGAGCAGGCCCATGACGATTGCGCCCATCGGACCGGCAATACCGGCAGCTGGCGTGATGGCGACGAGACCGGCGATCATGCCCGACGCTGCGCCCAGCATGGAGGCCTTGCCGCGCGTGAAGGTTTCGACGATCGACCAGGATACAACGGCAGCGGCCGTGGCGATGAAGGTGTTGACGGTTGCGAGCATCGCACCACCGGAGGCTTCCAGGTTGGAACCGGCGTTGAAACCGAACCAGCCAACCCACAGCATGGCAGCACCAACGAGCGTCAGCGTCATGGAGTGCGGAGCCATCATGTCCTTGCCGTAGCCGGTACGCTTGCCGACCATGTAGGCGCCGATCAGGCCGGCAACACCGGCATTGATGTGGACGACGGTACCACCGGCGAAGTCAAGCGCGCCCCAGCCGAAGAGGAGACCGTTTGCGTCCCAGACCATGTGGGCGATCGGGAAATAAACGAAGGTCACCCACAGCAGGCAGAAGAGCACGGCGGCGGAGAACTTGATGCGTTCTGCGAAGGCACCGACGATGAGGGCCGGCGTGATGGCGGCAAAGGTCATCTGGAACAGCATGAAGATGTATTCCGGAATGACAACGCCCGCGCTGAAGGTGGCAGCCGTGCTGTCCTTCGTAACGCCAGCGAGGAACATCTTGGCGGTGCCGCCGAAGAAGGCATTTTCCGAACCGCCGAAGGCGAAGGAATAACCGTAGATGACCCAGACCAGCATGATGCTGGCGCCGATGATCGTGCACTGCATCAGAACCGACAGCATGTTCTTGGCGCGGACCAGACCGCCGTAGAACAGGGCAAGACCCGGGATGAGCATGAACAGGACGAGGATGGTGGACAGGAACATGAAGGCGGTATCGCCCTTGTCCGGCACAGGCGCGGCAGCCGCAGCGGGGGCGGCATCCTGGGCAAAAGCGATGGCCGGAGCCATCACGGCTGCCGAGGCAGCACCCAGGCGTCCGATCATGGACGAGAACTTGGAAAACGACATTGCGGAAAACTCCCCTGATCAGCCGTGCTTAGAGCGCTTCGGTATTGGTTTCGCCGGTACGGATGCGCACGGCCTGCTCGATCGAATAAACGAAGATCTTGCCGTCGCCGATCTGGCCCGTCTTGGCAGCAGAGGCGATGGCATCAACGGCCTTCTCCACCATGTCGGAGCCAACCGCGATCTCGATCTTCAGCTTGGGCAGGAAGCTGACAGCATATTCCGTGCCACGATAGATTTCGGTATGTCCCTTCTGGCGCCCGTAACCCTTTACTTCGGTCACGGTCAGGCCCTGGATGCCGACAGCCGTGAGGGCTTCACGCACCTCATCGAGCTTGAATGGCTTGATAATGGCCATCACGATTTTCATGTGGTTTCCCATCCTTTGTTGTCTCGGCGCGGGGGCCGACTCTCCTGGCCGCTGGCAGATCGGTGAGCAGCGACTAACCTCGTACATTCAAGGGCCGTGCCAGATTCTCGCCACAAAATAAGTTATTGAAAAATAAACGCTATTAACAATGTTACTAACAGAAATGCAAATGGGCGCCATTTAAGCGCCCATTTTATGTGCAATTTTTCAATTTTGCTCAAATCTCAAGCATCTGCACGTTTGCGAATCAATCCCTCCTGAGCGACCGATGCCACCAGTGCGCCGGAGCGGGTATAAAGCGCGCCGCGGGTCATGCCGCGCGCGCCGGATGCGCTCGGACTGTCCTGCGCATAAAGCAGCCAGTCATCAAGGGCACAGGGACGGTGGAACCACATTGCATGGTCGATGCTGGCCGCTTGAACAGCGGGATCAAAGATCGTCGTTCCGTGTGGGTAAAGCGAGGTGTCGAGCAACGTCATGTCGGACAGATAGGCAAGCACCGCCGCCTGGTAATGCCTGTCATCGGGCACGACCCCGGTGGTCCGCACCCAGATCTGTTGCTCCGGCTTCAGTTTCTCCTCGGAGACATAATGCACGAGATTGACCGGCCGGATCTCGACCGGACGTTTCTGCCCCCAGTAACGCTTCACCATCTCCGGCGCATGGGCAAGGAACATCTCCTGGAACTGCTGTTCCGACATCAGTTCCTCGGGCTGCTTGATCTGAGGGATCGTCGTCTGGTGATCGTAACCCGGCTCCTCGATCTGGAACGAGACGGACATGGCGAAGATCGCCTTGCCATGCTGGATCGCCGTTACCCGGCGGGTGGTGAAGCTCGATCCATCCCGCAACCGCTCCACCTGATAGATGATCGGCACCTTCGGGTCGCCCGGCAACAGGAAATAGGCATGCAGCGAATGCACGAAGCGATCGTCGGTTGCCGTCCGTTGCGCCGCCATCAGCGCCTGGGCGATCACCTGCCCGCCGAACACCCGCTGCCAGCCGACCTGCGGGCTGACGCCTCGAAAGAGGTTTTCCTCAAGTCGCTCAAGATCGAGCGTCTCGATCAATTGCTCCATGGGCGAGAACAGTCGGTCGGCCTGCGGCATTTTTAACAAACTCCGGCGGTAGGAAGCGTCTCACCGATGCTCTATATGTCCCAAGGACCATTCTCAAGTGCAGCAGATTTCAAGAATAGCGGGAGACGAGCAATGCTGGATATGGTGATCGTGGGCGGCGGCTATGTCGGCCTGTCCGTGGCCGTGGCGACCAAGCAGGCGGCACCGCACCTGTCGATCGAGGTGATCGAGGCGGCACCCGAGCACGTCTGGGAAAAGGATGAACGCGCCTCGGCGATCATCGCGGCCGCAACCCGCATGCTGGAGGTGATGGGCCTGTGGGACCAGATCCTTGAGGACTCGCAGCCGATCAACCGCATGATCGTGACCGATTCGCGCACCTCCGACCCGGTCCGTCCCGTCTTCCTGACCTTCGACGGAGAGGTGGAAGAAGGCCGCCCCTTCGCCCACATGGTGCCGAACGTCTCGATGGTGCGGGCACTGCGCGGTGCCTGTGAGCGTCTCGGCATCCGGATCCGCCACGGCGTCTCCGCCACCGGCTTTGCCGCCGGCTCCACCGGCGCAACGCTGACGCTCTCCAACGGCGAAGCGCTTGAAAGCCGCCTCGTCGTCGCCTGTGACGGCGTTCGATCGAAATTGCGCGACATGGCCGGCATCAAGACCGTGCGCTGGGATTACGGCCAGTCCGGCATTGTCACCACGGTCGAACACGAACGGTCGCATGAAGGCTGTGCAGAGGAACATTTCCTGCCGTCCGGTCCGTTTGCGATCCTGCCGCTGAAGGGCAACCGTTCTTCGCTGGTCTGGACCGAGCGCACCGAGGACGCCAACCGGCTGGTTGCCTCCGATGACCTGATCTTCGAAGAGGAACTGCAGCGCCGTTTCGGCCACAAGCTGGGTGCCCTGACCGTCGTCGGTTATCGCAAGGCGTTCCCGCTCGGCCTCACCCTGTCGCGCGCCTTCGTGGCACCGCGACTGGCGCTGGCCGGCGATGCGGCGCACGGCGTACATCCGATCTCCGGCCAGGGGCTCAATCTCGGTTTCAAGGATGTTGCGGCGCTGGCCGAAACCGTCGTGGAGGCCGATCGGCTCGGCCTCGATATCGGCGCACTCAACATCCTGGAACGTTACCAGGCCTGGCGCCGCTTCGATACTTTCCGCATGGGCGTGACGACGGACGTGCTGAACCGGCTGTTTTCCAACGACATCACGCCGATCCGCATCGCCCGCGATTTCGGCCTCGGCGTCGTGGAGCGCCTGCCAAAGCTCAAGTCCTATTTCATTGGCGAAGCGGCCGGCACAAAGGCGAAGGACGCACCGCGCCTGCTGCAGGGCCAATCGATCTGAGGAAGACGAGGGAACGCCGGAGAGATCAGTCCTCGATCCGGCGGGCCTCCGATTCGAGCATGATCGGGATGCCGTCGCGGATCGGATAAGCGAGCCGCGCGCTTTCCGAGATCAGCTCGTTTGTCTGCCGGCTGAACACGAGCCGTCCCTTGCCGATCGGGCAGACCAGCAGTTCCAAAAGCTTCGGATCGACCTTGGCAAGCTTCTCGTCCATCACGGGCCTTACTGAAGAATGGTGTCCGAATCGCCAAAACCGCGCGCCAGCACGATTTCGGTGATGGCAATCAGCGTTTCCGAGCGGGTCTTTAAATCCGGGGCTTCGAGAAGCGCCTGCTTTTCCGCCGGCCCGAAAGGCGACATCATCGAAAGAGAATTAACGAGCGTGCGGTTTCCGGCCCTCTCCACCGCCTCCCAGTCTGCCTCCAGCTTGTTTGCATCGAGATAGGCGCGGAAAACGCGCAGGAGTTCGTGGCGGTCGACCGATCCTTCGTCTTCGTCGCCGGAGAGATCCGTCAGAAACGGCATAAAACGGACGGTGCGATAGGGATGCCCCTCGCCGACCTCTTCCATCACCCGGAACCGGCAGACACCGGTGAGCGACGTGATGTAGCGGCCATCGCCGGTTTCCGCAAAGGAGGTGATGCGGCCGATGCAGCCGACGGCGCTCAGCTGCGGGCGTGCATTGTCGCCCGTCTCGTTCAAGGCCGGCTGAACCATGCCGATCAGCCGGGAACCGGCGAGCGCGGCATCGAACATCGCGAGGTAACGCGGTTCGAAGATGTTAAGAGGCAACTGGCCACCCGGCAGCAGCAGGGCGCCGGACAGCGGAAACACAGGAATGCTTTCGGGCAGGTCTTCACGCTTCAGATAACGTGCATTGCCGACTTGCATGATCTCTCTCCACCAGCAGCGCCGCCCTCGGCAGCCTGCCTCTTATGTGGTGTATTGCAAACGGTTCACAAGGCGGTCGATCAGCCCGCCCCGCAATCACCGGAACAGGGTCACGAAAACAGGATGGACGACAACCGGCGCCGCGCCGAGATCGTTGCCGGATCCTTGGGACCCCAGGTCTCGAAGAACTCCAGCAGCTGACGCCGCGCGCCATCGTCGTCGAAGGTACGGTCCTTCTTCATGACCAGCAGAAGATGTTCGGCGGCTTCGTCGCGCTTGCCCTGAACATTCAGGATCTTCGCAAGTTTCATCCGCGCTTCGTGATGATCGGGATTGAGGGCCAGTTCGTGTTCCAGGGCGACGGGATCGCCGAACTTACGCGCCTCTTCGATCTGCTGCAGCTTCAGCGCGATCGCCTGGATCGGCGCCTGGCTGGCAATCTCCTCCGGCAGCGAGTCCAGCATCTGCTTGGCCCGTGCCGTCTCGCCGAGCGCAATCAGGCAATCCATCATGCCGGCCGCGGCCTTGGCGTTTTCCGGATCCGCCTGCAGGATCGCCGCAAACAGCTGTGCCGCGCCATCGGTGTCACCGGCGGCAAGAAGGCCCTGCGCCTCATCGATCGCCGCCTCGATTTCGGCCGCCTGGTCGGCGCCGGCGGGACCCGCGATCTTGTCGATGAACTGGCGGATCTGGCTTTCCGGCACAGCACCCATGAAACCGTCCACCGGACGGCCATTGACGAAGGCGATCACCGCCGGAATGGACTGGATGCCGAGCTGGCCGGGGATCGCCGGATGGTCATCAATGTTGAGCTTGACGAGCTTGACGCGACCCTGGCCCTCATTGACGACCTTTTCCAGCGCCGGTGCCAGCTGTTTGCAGGGCCCGCACCAAGGCGCCCAAAAATCGACGAGAACCGGCTGGCGGCGCGATTCCTCCAGCACATCCTTGGTAAAAGCGGCCGTGGTCGTATCCTTGATCAGCCCGGCTGCGGGAGCCGAAGCCGCGGAACCGGCACCATAGCTCATCGTTCCGCTCATCTGGCCGCCGTAACCGCCGCCATAGGGATTGTTCGTACCGCTCATGGATGTCTCCCGGGACTGCTTCTCGTCATTCTCGTTCAGCGCAAAGATCGTATGTCAGTCCGTGACTTTCAAGACAAGCGGATCATGGCCCGTCGCCTTCAGAAAACGAAGGAGATCGTCCCGACCGATGGATGTGGTGGCGTCGTTCGTCAGCGGATGGCCGTTGATGATCTCGTGGCGCATCAGTTCTTCATCGAGCACGAAGGTGACCTTGCCACCCGTATCGTTGATCGCACCGAAGACCGTGACCGAGCCCGGAACAACACCCAGATATTCCATCATCTTCTCGGGGCTGCCGAAGGAAACGCGGCTGGAGGCGCCGATCAGCTTGTGCACCGTCTTCAGGTCCACCACCGCGCGCTCTTCCACCGTCAGCACGAAGAACTGGTCCTTCTTGTCCTTGACGAAGAGGTTCTTCGTGTGACCGCCGGGGATTTCGTCCCGCAGGCTTTCCGATTCCGAGACGGTGAAGACCGGCGGGTGGTTTTTCGTCGTGTGCGAGACCCCAAGCTCGTCCAGAAACCGGAACAGCTGCACGGCGGTTTTCGGTTGAGACACGGCCGGTGCCGAAAGAGGGGTCGAAAGGGTATCGGTCATGATGGCGTCTGGCACTTTCACAGCTGGCATGCCCATCTGGCATGGTGGTCGGCGAGGTTTGGCAAGGCGGCGATTATAGGGACGGCAAAGCCTGAACCACAAGCCGCAGAACGGCACGCCGTGGCGCAGACACACGGCCTGAAATACCCGCACAAAGACGACCGGACGCGGCGCCGATTGATGGGTTCCAAATTTTAATAAGCAAAAACAATGCACTACGGGAAAAATCCGCGAATTTTGATTTTCGTGTCATTTCCCTGTTGCATTCAAAAATGAGTTAGGCCATATAGCCCCCGTCGCCGCAACGCAGCGACCCACGGTTCAGCTCACTACCCCGAACCGATGGATTGATGAGCGGGTGTAGCTCAGGGGTAGAGCACAACCTTGCCAAGGTTGGGGTCGAGGGTTCGAATCCCTTCGCCCGCTCCAGTTTTCCAAAATCGCTTCATAACGTGAAAACTGAGGACGCCAGTCCGCGTCAACGCTCTTCTAAATTTTCGACAGACCGCACGGGCGCCGAAGCGCCCGCACGACGTTGTGTCACACTCTCAGTCCGGCATTGGTCCGACATAGCGGGACTGCGGACGAATGAGCCGGCCTGTCTGCTCCTGTTCCAGCACATGCGCCGTCCAGCCCGCCATGCGGCCGGCGGCAAAGACATTGGTGAAACTGTCGCGCGGAAAGCCGACCGCTTCCAGCACCAGCGCGGTGTAGAATTCCACATTGGTCTGCAGCGGCCGCAGCGGTTTCTTTTCCTTGAGCAGCGCGAGCGCGGCAGCCTCGACCTTGCCGGCAAAGGCAATGCGGCCAGCCCCATCCTGAAGGGCCGCCACCGCCGCCTTCAGCACATCGGCGCGGGGATCGCGTACCCGATAGATGCGATGGCCGAACCCCATCAGCCGCGCGCCGCGCGCCAGTGCGTCCTCAAGCCAGCCGGTGATGTTTCTCTCGCTGCCGATCGCGTCCAGCATATCGAGTACGGGGCCCGGCGCGCCGCCATGCAGCGGCCCCTTCAAGGCACACAGACCACCAACGACGGACGAAAACATGCCCGCCTTGGTGGAGGCGATCACCCGGGCGGCGAAGGTGGAGGCGTTGAGGCCATGGTCGGAGACCGTCACCAGATAGGTATCGAGTGCGCGCACCTTGTCGGCCGTCGGCGTTTCGTTGCGCAGCATGCAGAGAAAATCCTCCGAATGGCCACGGGTTGCATCGGGCGGCACCGGCGCTAGCCCCTTGGCCTGGCGGATGATCGCCGCGGTGAAGACCGGAACGGCAGCCACGGCGAGCACGGCATGCGGCGCGCGGGCCTCATCCGGTAGTGCTGCGAGAAGCAGCCGCAGAGCCTCAACGGGACTTAAGGCCCGCAGCCCCGGCAATAGCGGCTGCATCAGGGCAAAGGCCTTTTCGCGCGCCTTGCCGAGCGCGGTGCGGATTTCCGGCGCCTCCATCGGCATGGGCAGAAGATCCCGCCACAGTAGCGCGAGCACCTCCTCGAAGGTTGACGCAGCGAGATCCGCGAGCCGATGGCCGGCAATCACAAGCTCCCCCGCCTGCCCATCCACATGGCTGAGCCGGGTTTCGGCGGCAATCACATCATCCAGACCCGGCGCACTGTGCGCTGCAGTCAGCACGGCCGCGGTTGCGGTTTTCGTCATGGCACATCTCCTCAAGACATCCTGAAAGCTTGAGAATGTTGCGATGCATATATATGGTCAATCTTGATTCATTCAATCAATGTCAGATGATCATGAGCCAGACCGACAAGTTCCTCGATGCGGAAGAGGCCGCCGCCGCGCTGGGTATCAACCGGGCGACCCTTTATGCCTATGTCAGCCGCGGCCTCATCCAGGCGACGGGAGCCGGCGACGATCCACGCCGCAGGCTCTACAGTGTCCACGACATCGAGCAACTGAAGAAGCGCAAGAGCGTCGGTCGCCGTCCGAAGGAAGCCGCCGCGACCGCCCTCGACTGGGGACTGCCGGTGATGACCTCGGCGATCACCCTGATCGACCAAGGCAGGCTCATCTATCGTGGTCAGGATGCGTTGCAGCTGGCCGAGACGGCATCGCTGGAAGATGTTGCGCGACTGTTGTGGGACTGCGGACCGGCCAACCCCTTTGAAGACCGCAAGGCGGCAGCCGACCCCTGGGACGCGGCACTGCTTGGTGCCACCACATCCCTGCCCCTGACGGAGCGCTGCCAGGCACTGCTGCCTTTCGTCGCTGCTGGGCGCATGACCGCCTGGCGGCGCGACAGCCGCCGCCTCTGGCCGGGCGCTGCAGCGCTTGTCCGCAGCATGGCCGCCGCCTGTCTTGGCGTGCAACCGGATACGGCACCCCTTCATGCCTTCCTGGCAAAACAGTGGTCGCTCGAGGCACACGGCGCCGATCTTATCCGCCGCGCGCTGGTGCTGCAGGCCGATCACGAGCTGAACGCCTCCGCCTTTGCCGTCAGGGTTGCCGCCTCCACCGGTGCCTCGCTTGGCGCCTGCCTGAATGCTGGTCTTTCGGCGCTGAGCGGTCCCCGTCATGGCGGCATGACAAGCCTCGTTGAACTCCTGTTCGACGAATTGGAGAAAGTGGGCGATGCCGCAGAAGTGGTGGAGGCCCGTCTTCGGCGCGGCGACAGCATTCCGGGCTTCGATCACCCGCTTTATCCGGACGGCGATCCGCGCGCGTACGGCATCCTGCCGCACCTGCCGCAGGAACGTCTGCGCGGCGATCTTCTCACCGTCATGGAAGAGACGGCCGGCCAGCACCCCACCTGCGATGTGGCGCTGGTGGCGCTCAGGCGAAGTCTCGGTCTTCCGCGCGGATCGGCGCTCGCGCTCTTTGCCATCGCCCGCACCGTCGGTTGGATCGCCCATGCCCTGGAGCAGAAGGATGACGAGCGGTTGATCCGCCCCCGCGCCCGTTACATCGGCCCGATGCCGGCCTGATCCAATTTTTTTTGAAAAAATCGTGCGCGCCACGGAATAAGGTGAACCTCTGCTCCGTATATTGGGGCATGAGCGACAAGAAGCATCCTTTTGATGTTCTGAACCAGCTGGCGGCGCTGCGGCGTTACGCCCGTTCGCTCGTCCGCAACCCGGACGATGCGGAAGACCTGGTGCATGATGCGCTCGTCAAGGCCTATGAGCACAAGGGCACCTTCCGTACGGGCGCGAACCTGCGCAACTGGCTGCTGTCCATCGTTCACAACACCCATATCGATCGGTTGCGCAGCCGGCGCTCTTCCGAGGCCCGCAACAAGGCCGCAGCAGAGCTCAGCGACACCGTTCATCTCGCAGATCCGGATCAGTCGATCCGTCTGAAGCAGCTGCGTGAGGCCTTTTTTGCCCTGCCGGACGAGCAGCGCGATGCGCTGCATCTGGTCGCGATCGAAGGCCTCTCCTACCAGGAGGCCGCCGATGCGCTGTCCATCCCGGTCGGCACGCTGATGTCGCGCGTGTCGCGTGCCCGGGCGCGGCTGCGCGAATTCGAAGAAAACGGCCGCCGGCTTCCCGCTGGCAGCGGCCATCTGAAAATCATCGAAGGGGGACGCGATGACACCCGTTGATCCGATCCAGCCCGCGGATGTGGAAGCCTATGTGGACGACCAGCTGGATGCCGGCCGCCGCATCGAGGTGGAAGCCTACCTCTCCGAGAATCCGGATATCGCCGCCCGCGTGATGGCCGATCTCGCGATCAAGGGAGAGCTGAGGCTGGCGCTCGCCGAAGGCCACCAGCGCCACGGCCGACCCGAGACACGCGAAGCCGCCCGCCGCCTGCAGTCGGCGCTGTCCAGGGGGCGCATCTTTCGCTCGTTTCAGAGGCTGGCCGCAACGGTTGCGCTGATCGCCGTCGGCTGGGGGCTCAGCCAGCAGTTGGGGCCATTCACCGTCTCCAAGGTGGAAGCCTCCGTGCCGCCGCCCGCCTTCGTGGAAGAGGCCTTGCGCGCCCATGGCACGTCGGTTCTTCGCCAGACCATGCCGTCGCAGCAGGAATCCTCCGCTTACGATCCGGCGGAAATCCGTTCCGCAACGGCGATCGTCATGCCGGGGATCCCGAAGGACTGGCAGGTCAGCGACGTGCAGGTCTTCCCCTCCGCCTTCGGGCCGAGCGTCGAGATGGCGATCGTTCGCGACAACGATATCCGCCTGTCCCTGTTTGCGGTGCGTCCTGGCAGCTTTGCCGTGCTGCCGGTCTCGCTCGTCAGGCAGGAACAGGTGCAGGCCTCCTACTGGCAGATCGGCGACGTGGCCTATGCGCTTGTCTCCGACACCGAGGATGCCGTGAACCTGAAGGTCGAGGCCGAACAACTGGCCAAGACCCTTTACTGACACGCAAAGACAACAACCCTGTTCACCTGCAAGAGGAGCACATCATGAACCCCCGCTTCGGATACAATCCGGCGATCCAGTCCCAGGCGGCCTTCGATGAAGGCCTGCGCCAGCACATGCTGCGCATCTACAACTACATGGGTCTTGGCCTCGTCATTACCGGCCTCGTCGCCTTCTTCGTCGCATCGACCCCGGCGCTCTACGTGCCGATCTTCTCGACGCCCTTGAAGTGGGTGGTGATGCTGGCCCCGCTCGCCTTCGTCTTCTTCTTCTCGTTCAAGATCCAGACGATGTCCGCCTCCACGGCACAGATGACCTTCTGGGCCTTCTGCGCGGTCATGGGCCTGTCGCTTGCCTCGGTTTTCCTGGTCTTCACCGGCGCCAGCATTGCCCGCACCTTCTTCATCACCGCCACCATGTTCGGCGCCACCAGCCTCTACGGTTATGTCACCAAGCGTGACCTGTCGAAGTTCGGCTCCTTCCTGATGATGGGCCTGATCGGCGTGGTGATCGCTTCGGTCGTCAACATCTTCCTGGGCTCCAGCGCCCTGCAGTTTGCGATCTCGATCATCGGCATCTTCGTCTTCATCGGCCTGACCGCCTGGGACACGCAGAACATCAAGGAACAGTATGCCGAGAACTTTGACCAGGAGAGCCAGCAGAAGCTCGCCGTCTTCGGTGCGCTGTCGCTCTACCTGAACTTCGTCAACATCTTCCAGCTTCTGCTGAGCCTCACTGGCCAGCGCGAAGAATAACCAGTCCAGTCTCATCCAAAGGAGGACATGATCCATGGACTACAACGACCGCCAGGCGATCGAGGGTTTGTTCGGCAAGCTCTCCCACGTGGAGAGCCAGTCGGGCCCACGCGATGCGGAAGCGGATGCCTTCATCCGTGATCGCATCGCCAGCCAGCCGGGTGCACCCTATTTTATGGCGCAGACGATCGTTGTGCAGGAGCAGGCGCTGAACGAGGCACAACGGCGGATCGAGGAACTGGAATACCAGCTGTCCTCCCGCCCGGCCTCCGGCGGCGGCTTCTTCTCCAGCCTGTTCGGCAGCAATTCCCAGCCGGCACGCCCCGCCCCGCGCGGCATGTCGAGCGGCATGTCGAGCGGCATGGCGGGTGGTATGGTGGGTGGTATGGCAACGGGCGCTCCGGCAGCCCAGCCCTCCCAGCCGCAGGCAGGCCCGCGCAATCCCTGGGGCCAGCAGCAGGCGCAGGGTTTTGGCCAGGGTTACGGCCAGCCGGCCCGCGGCGGCGGCTTTCTCGCTGGTGCGGCGCAGACGGCGATGGGTGTTGCCGGCGGCGTCCTGCTCGGCAACGCGATTGCCGGCATGCTCTCGGGTGACGAAGCCCAGGCCGCCGAAGATCCGGGTGCCGCAGACACCGGCGCCGAGGATGCCGGTGCCGATGTAGGCTTCGAAGAAGACATGTTCTGATCTAGGTTGAGCGAGGGCCGTCCGGTCTTCGCGACCGACCCCCATGATCACCGATGCTGCGGCTCCCGAAACATGTTTCGGGAGCCGTTTTGTATCCACCGTAACGAAATGGCCATGTTTTTATGGCATCACCGACATCATGATTGACCAGTCTGAACTCTGTCCGTTTGCCGGGTAAGCGATGGCACTCCTTTCCGAACCATCGACACCGGCGGATGATGCCCCCTCCCCTGATGACGAACGGGCAAAACCGAAAAGTTTTTCAGCGATCCTGCATGATCTCGCCCATGACGATGCGCGCGAGCGCATTCAGGTGGCGGATCTTCTGGCCGCGATGAAGGACCGCGCCTTCGGCGCCCTGATCTTCATCTTTGCCATGCCGAATGTCTTGCCGACCCCGCCGGGGACTTCGGCCATTCTCGGCATTCCGCTGCTGTTTCTCGCCGCGCAGATGGCGCTCGGCCAGACACCGTGGCTGCCGAAGCTGATTGCCGGCCGCTCCATGCTGCGCAGCGATTTTGCGGTGATGGTCGCCAAGGCAAGCCCCTGGATCGCCCGGGCGGAACGCATGCTGAAACCGCGGCTGACGACCCTCTCGACGCCTGCGGCCGAACGGCTGATCGGCTGTTTCTGTCTCGTGCTGGCGCTCGTGCTTGCCATGCCGATCCCGCTTGGCAACATGCTGCCGGCGCTGGCGCTGTGCATCATCGCCTTCGGCATTCTCGAAAGGGACGGCGTCTGGATCAGCATCGGCGTTGCGATCGGCATCGTATCGTTGTTCCTGGTGGCAGGCGTGATCTATGCCATCATCAAGAGCGCGATCTTCGTGCTGGCCCGGGTGTTTGCCTGATCAGAGCGAAAAACCGTTGAGGCGTTCCGCCAGGCGGTCGATGCCCGCCACATCCGCATTGGCAAAGGCAAAGCGCAGATAACTTTCCTGCTCAGCGCCGAAATAACCGCCCGGTATGCAGGAAACACCGGCCTGTCTTGCCAGCGCTTCCGCAACGGTTGCCGATGCGGTTCCGGTAAACGGATGGCGCACAAAGGCGAAATAGGCGCCGACAGCCGCAAGCTGCCAGTCCGGTACTGCCGCCATGACCCGCTTCAGGGCATCAGCCCGCCGCAAAATCTCCTGACGGTTCTCTTCGCGCCAGTCGGAGAGGATCGGCAGCGCCTCGGCAACCGCGGCCTGGGCCGATCGCGGGGCGCAGATCTGCAGATTGTCCATGATCTTCGCAACCTGGGCAATAAAGGCGGGACCGGCCGTGATCGCCCCCAGCCGGTGACCGGGAATGCAGAAACTCTTGGAAAAACTGTAGAGCGAGACGACGAAATCGTCCCAGCCATCCAGACGGAACAGACCATGCGGAGAAGACCCTGCGATGGGCAGGAAATCGCGATAGGTTTCATCGAGGATCAGCCAGATGCCCTTCGCGCGGCAGAGATCGGCAATCGCCGCCAAGAGGTCCGGCGGATAAACGGCGCCCGTTGGGTTGTTCGGCGAGACAAGCGCCAGCGCCTTCACATCCGGCCGCAGCGCCTGCGCGATCGCCTCGACGGTCGGCAGGAAGCCATTTTCCGCCGCACATTCCACGAAGCGGGTGCGGATGCCGAGCATGGCCAGTGTCGTTTCGTGGTTGAAATAATAGGGCTCCGTCATCAGCACCGCATCGCCGGCACCCGCCACGGCCATCGCCGCGCAGATGAAGGCCTGGTTGCAGCCGGAGGTGATGTGGATGTTTTCGGCAACAAGCTCTGCGCCATACACCTCCGACACATGCGCCGCATAGGTTTCGCGCAGTACCCGCTCGCCCTCGATCGGCCCGTAACCCGTATAGGCCTTGGACGAGGCCGCCTTGCCCAAAATCTCCAGCATGGCCGGATGGGCCGGATAACCCGGTACCGCCTGCGACAGATCGATGAGCGGTCCCTTTGCCCCATCATAAGCACGCGCCCAGGCCTGCACGGAGGGCACCGGCGGCGGAGAAATGCGTTCGATGAGCGGATTGAAGGGCGGCGGCGAGAACATCATCAGGAATGACCGGAAAATCCAAAACTCGCGTGACTAACGGTGGACGTCCGGCAATTGTCAATTGATTTCCGGCAAGCGCTCGACGGATACTGCGCAAACCGAGGGCAGGCTGATGGCATGCACAATACGCATGCAGGACCCTGCGGCATGGCAGATGGAGCACAGACATGGGTTTCGACGCGGAAAAACTGGCGGCCTTGCGGGCCAAATACAGCGAGAGCGCTGGCGGCGAGATCTTCGATCCGGCCTTTGCCAAAGTGGGCGAAAAGATCTTCAAGAACGGCACACGGGCTGCCCCCTATGCCGGCGTTCCGACCTTCCTCTCTGCTCCTTACCTGCCTGTTGAGGCCGACAATCCCGATTTCGAGGACCTGCAGGTGGCGATCACCGGCGTTCCGATGGATCTCGGCGTGACCAACCGGCCGGGCTCGCGTTTTGGACCGCGGGCGCTGCGCGCCATCGACCGCATAGGCCCTTACAATCATGTTCTGGCTTGCGCCCCGGTGCATGAACTGCGCGTGGCCGACATCGGCGACGTGCCCTTCCGCAGCCGCTACCGGCTGGAAATGAGCCATGACGACATCGAAAAGCGATTCAACCAGATCGTCGATGCCGGCATCATCCCGCTCGCCGTTGGCGGCGACCATTCGATCACCCATCCGATCATGAAGGCGGTCGGCAAGAAGGCGCCGCTCGGCATGATCCATATCGACGCCCATTGCGATACCAGCGGTTCCTTCGACCAGACGAAGTTCCACCATGGCGGCCCCTTTCGCAACGCCGTCCTGGACGGCGTGCTGGACCCGACCCGCACGATCCAGATCGGCATTCGTGGCTCGGCCGAATATCTCTGGGAGTTCTCCTATGAGAGCGGCATGACGGTGATCCACGCCGAGGAGGTGACGGGGCTCGGCATTCCGGCCATCATCGAAAAAGCCAAGGCGATTGTGGGCGACGGCCCAACCTATCTCTCCTTCGATATCGACAGCCTGGACCCGGCCTTCGCCCCCGGCACCGGCACGCCGGAAGTGGGCGGCCTGACCACCCGCGAGGTGCTGGAACTGATCCGCGGCTTCAAGGGCATCAACCTGGTCGGCGCCGATGTGGTGGAGGTAGCGCCGCAATACGATTCGACGCACAACACCGCCCATGCCGGCGCGCAGGTGCTGTTCGAACTCTTGAGCCTGATGGTGTTCAGCCCCGCCATCCGCGGCAGGGACTGAGATATTCCCCCTCCTGTCCGTGAACCGGGCAGGAGGTCTTTAGCCGGCTCAGCTGCGGGAGAACACGTAGTCCGTTTCCTGGCGCAGAACCTCGCCGGGACGCAAGACAGCACTCGGGAAACCCTCGTGATTGATGGCATCCGGCCAGATCTGCGTTTCCAGGCAGAGCCCCGCATAGGGACCGTAGAGCTTGCCCGACAGACCCGGCACCGTCGGCTTCAGCTTGAAGCCGCAATAGAGCTGCACGCCGGGCTCGGTGGTGCGCACCTCCAGCGAGACACCGGAATTGACGCTGCGCACCAGAGCCACCGACCGCTTGGCGACACGCTCGTTCGACAGGCAATAATTGTGGTCGAAGTCCACCTGAGCACCCTCCGCATCGCTGCGGCGCATCGGCCCCAACTGGCGAAGATCCATCGGCGTGCCGGCCACGGCAATCTCCTTGCCGGTCGGCACCTGGTATTCGTCGAGTTCCAGATAATGATCGGCAGCAATCATGATGTCGTGGCCGAGAATGTCCTCGCGGCCATCGAGGTTGAAATAGGTGTGCTGGCAGATATTGGCGAGCGTGGGCTGATCCGTCACGCTCTCGTAGATGACGTTCAGAACGCCGTCATCCTTCAGCTCATAGGTCGCCGTCACCGCGCAATTGCCGGGATAACCGCCACGACCGTCCGGGTCGGTCACCTGCAGGATGACCTTGTTCTCGGCATGCGCGATGATGGTCCAGTTGGTCTTGCCGAGTCCGTCGCTGCCGCCATGCAGATGCGTGTTGCCGTTCTGGTTGAGGTCGAGCTGGTAGGCCTTGCCGTCCAACGTGAACTGGCCCTTGCCGATGCGGTTGGCAACCCGGCCGGGTGTCGCACCGAAATAGGAAGAGTATTTCGGATAGTCTTCGAATGTGTCGAAGCCCAGCACCAGCGGCGCCTCATGGCCGTCAAGGCGCAGGTCCTGGATCACCGCGCCCCAGGTCATGACATGTGCGGTCAATCCGCCGCCGGAAATCTTCACCCGGTAAACGGTTTCGCCCTTGGCAGTGGTGCCGAAGATTTCGCCCTGCGTCGTCATGGCTGATGTCCTGTCCTTGCGTGTCTTGAGGGCGCAAACTGCGCGATTCCACCCGGTTAATCAATCCGCCCCGACACGCTCAGCGCGAAAGGGCGCGGGTTGCCTGCTCAAGCCCTTCGAGCGTCAGCGGGTACATGCGGCCCTCCAGCAATTGCTGCATCAGAACGGCGGAATGGGTATAATCCCAATGGACCTGCGGCACCGGATTGATCCAGGCCACGCGCTGGAAATGCTCGGCCATCCGGCGCATCCACAGCGCCCCCGGCTCCTTGTTCCAGTGCTCCACGGACCCGCCGACATGGGTGATCTCATAGGGGCTCATCGTCGCGTCACCCACGAAGATCACCTTGTAATCCGACCCGTAGCTGCGCAGCAGATCCTGGACGGCGAACCGTTCCGAACGGCGGCGATTGTCGCGCCACACGCTCTCGTACAGGCAGTTGTGGAAGTAGAAATGTTCGAGATGCCGGAACTCGGCGCGCGCGGCGGAAAACAGTTCCTCGACCACCATCACGTGATCGTCCATCGAGCCGCCGACATCGAAGAACATCAGAAGCTTCACGGCGTTGCGCCGCTCGGGCCGCGTCTGCACGTCGAGATAACCGTGCTCGGCGGTCGAGCGGATGGTACCGGGCAGGTCAAGCTCGTCGGCTGCCCCCTCGCGCACCCAGCGGCGCAGGCGCTTCAGCGCGACCTTGATGTTGCGGGTACCGATCTCGCGGCTGTCGTCGAAATCGCGGAAGTCCCGCCTGTCCCAGACCTTTACCGCCTTGCGGTGGCGGGACCCATCCTGGCCGATGCGGACGCCTTCCGGATTGTAGCCATAGGCGCCGAAGGGGGAGGTTCCGGCCGTGCCGATCCATTTCGAGCCGCCCTGGTGACGACCCTTCTGCTCCTCCAGCCGCTTCTTTAGCGTCTCCATCAGCGCCTCGAAACCGCCGAGCGATTCCACCAGTGCCTTTTCCTCCGGCGTCAGGTGTTTTTCCGCCAGCTTGCGCAGCCATTCCCCGGGCAACGTCTCCACATCGGCGCCATCGGCGGACGACAACGCGGCCAGCCCGCGAAAATGCGAAGCAAACACCTGGTCGAAGCGGTCGATATGCCGCTCGTCCTTCACCAGTGCTGCGCGGGCCAGATAATAGAAGGCCTCCACGTCGAAATCGACCAACCCCGCCTGCATCCCCTCCAGCAGGTCCAGGAATTCCCGCAGCGTGACGGGAATTTTGGCTTCCTTCAATGCGAGGAAAAAGGGGATGAACAAGGCAGCGTCCTTCAGCGGGTTCCGATCTGCTCCAGGTCGTAGGGCGTCGTCTGGTAGATCTCGTTGATCCAGTTTCCGAACAGCAGATGCGCGTGGCTGCGCCAGCGGTTCTGCGGTGGCAGCGTCGCATCATTATGCGGAAAATAGTTGTGCGGCATCTTGATGGGAATACCGGCATTGACGTCGCGGAAATATTCATCCGCCAGCGACGTAGAGTCATATTCCACATGGTTGAACATGTAGAGCCGGTTGCCGCGCTTCTCATGGACGAGGCAGACCCCCATTTCCTCGGATTCCATCAGGATTTCCAGCCCCGGCACCTTTTCGATATCGGCGCGGCGGACCTCCGTCCAGCGCGAGACGGGCACCTGGAAGTCATCGGAAAATCCGTTGAGATAGATCGAGGACGGGCAGAGATTACGGTGGCGATAAACGCCGAACGCCTTTTCCTTCAGCTCGTGTTTCGGCACCTTGTGAAAATGGTAGATGGCGGCCATCGCGCCCCAGCAGACGTTCAGCGTCGAATGGACGTTCGTCTCCGTCCAGTCAAAGATCTGCTGCATCTCGTCCCAGTAGGTCACGTCTTCATATTGCAGCGTCTCGACCGGCGCGCCGGTGATGATGAAGCCGTCGAACTTGCGGTGTTTCACCTCGTCCCAGGTCTCGTAGAAGGACAGAAGATGTTCTTCCGAGGTGTTCTTCGCCTTGTGGCCGCCGACGCGCACCAGCGAAAATTCCACCTGCAGCGGCGAGGCGCCCACCAGGCGCGCCATCTGCACTTCCGTCTTGATCTTGTTCGGCATCAGGTTCAACAGGCCGATCTGCAGCGGACGGATATCCTGCCGCACGGCCATCGTCTCGGTCATCACCCGGACACCCTCGTTCACCAGTGTCTGGAAGGCGGGAAGCGTATCTGGAATCTTGATCGGCATGGCTTGCACTCGACAAAAACAAAAAAACCGGTGGCGATAGATCGCGACCGGTCCGTGGAAGGTTTCTTTCTCTTCTCGCGGCCCTTTAGCGACTTGTTTAACGTGGCTGCAAGCCGGCCGGCCAAATCACCACGATGAGCTGCTTAAATAGGCTCTTCTTCCGTCAAGGTCAATCCGCGACAAGACGCATGATTTAGAGGCAGCTAACGCTCCCGCCGCGCCATAAAGGCCATGCGCTCGAACAGATGCACATCCTGCTCGTTCTTCAACAGCGCGCCATGGAGCTTGGGAAGGGCATTCTTCACGTCAGCGCGCAGATCATCCGGATCGACATCGTCCGAGACCAGCAGGCGGATCCAGTCGAGCGCTTCCGAGGTGGACGGCTTTTTCTTCAGGCCCGGCATCTCGCGGATCTCGTAGAACTGGGTGAGCGCGGCGCTGACCAGCCGCTGTTTGATGCCGGGATAATGCACCTCCACGATGCGCGACAACGTCTCGGCATCGGGAAAACGGATGTAGTGGAAAAAGCACCGGCGCAGGAAAGCGTCCGGCAGTTCCTTCTCGTTGTTGGAGGTGATGATGACGATGGGGCGCACCTTCGCCCGCACCGTCTCTCCGGTCTCGTAGACATGGAATTCCATGCGGTCGAGTTCCTGCAACAGGTCATTGGGAAACTCGATATCGGCCTTGTCGATCTCGTCGATCAGCAACACGACCTTCTTGTCAGACGCAAAAGCCTGCCACAGCTTGCCGCGGCGAATATAATGCGAAACCTCGTTGACGCGCGGATCGCCGAGCTGGCTGTCGCGCAGACGCGAGACCGCGTCATATTCGTAGAGCCCCTGCTGCGCCCTCGTGGTGGATTTGATCGTCCATTCGATCATCTCGAGCCCCAGCGCTGCCGCCACCTGCCGTGCCAGTTCGGTCTTGCCGGTTCCAGGCTCGCCCTTGACCAGAAGAGGCCGCTCCAGGCGGATCGCAGCGTTGACCGCCACCATCAGCTCCTTGTCGGCAATGTAATCGGCCGTGCCCGTAAACTGCATGTCCTGCCCTGATCATCTGGTATCCGTGATGCCTGGAAGGTAAAGAGCCGGGGCCTCTTTCGCAAGCCGCGCGGCAGGCGCCGGACAGGCAGACGCAGAAACCGCGCGCTAAAGATACCGCTTGTGTTCTGCCGGCGTTCTGTCAGGCTGCGAACAGCATCCCCGGATGCTTCGAAGCGCGCTCCGACACCCGGATTGACGACCGGCGCTGGCCACGTTCCGATCTTTCGAACGATTACCGCAGGCAAGCGCGGAGGGATGGATTGCACCGTCCACGCTCCAGCGTCACCGATCGCTGTCGGTGGCGGCGGTCTGATGAGATTTCATTCAAAACACAACGATGCCGGACACGGCAGCCGCTCAGGCTGCTCGAACCGGCCACCAGCAAGGGAGGCCTCCATGGCCAAAGGTCAGGTCCGTTCCAACCGCGAAGCCCGCAAACCGAAAAAGGACAAGGAAAAGCCGTCCACCGCTCCGGTCAGCAGCTTCACCACCCAGATCAAAAGCGCCGAAGCCTCCAGCCCGAAAAAGCGCTGAGCGGCCGCGTGACCACCCGCGCAGACGACCGACCCCGGCGGCCGGTCGCCTTTTGCCGTGTTTTGATCAGCCCTGCCGCTCGATCGGCCTTTTGCTTTTGAGCGAAGATGCGCTAAGGGCAGGGGCATGAACACCTCATCCTTCTCCATCCTTCTGGGCGGCAACCTTGTCCTCACCGAGCGCCTGCAGGCTCTGGTCGAAGGGACACGGGCGATTGCCGCCGACAGCGGCATGCGCCATGCCGCCACGCTCGGCCTTCTGCCGGAACTGTGGGTCGGTGATTTCGACAGCAGCGATGCAAGCCTCGCCGCCCTTTATCCGACGGTGGAGCAGCGCACCTACCCGGCAACCAAGGCGGCAACCGACGGCGAAATCGCCGTGGCCGAAGCCATCGCCCGCGGCGCGACACGGCTGGTCTTTGCCGGCGCACTCGGCGGTGAACGCTCGGATCACGCCCTCCAGCATTATCTGAATGCGCTCGGTCTGGTGGAGGACGGGTTCGAGGTGGTGCTGACATCCGGTGATGAAGAAGCCTATCCCATCGTCGAGGAAAGCCAGCTGGACCTGGAGCTGCCGAAAGGCGCCCTCTTTTCGGTGCTCGGTTTTACCGCGCTGGAAGGGTTGACCATCCGCAACGCCCGTTATCCGCTCACCAATTTTTCGCTGACCTTCGGCTCGTCCCGCACCATATCCAATGTGGCGGAAGGCCCGATCTCGGTCTCGCTGAAACGCGGCCGCGCCATTCTTCTCGCGCGCCCCTATGATTATTCCGGAGCCTGACGGACCATGGCACCTCCCATTCTGAAACTGGACGATATCCGGCTGAGCTTCGGCGGCACGCCGCTTCTGGACGGCGCCAGCCTGCAGGTGGAACCGGGCGACCGGATCTGCCTCGTCGGCCGCAATGGCTCGGGCAAATCGACGCTGATGAAGATCGCCGCCGGCCTGGTGGAAGCGCAGTCCGGCGAAGTGTTCCGGCATCCCTCCTCCACCATCCGCTATCTCGAGCAGGCGCCGGATTTCGCCGGCTTCTCCACCGTGCAGGCCTATGCGGAAGCGGGGCTCGGGCCAGGTGATGATCCCTACCGCGTCACCTATCTGCTCAACCATCTGGGACTGACCGGTGAGGAAGACCCACGCCAGCTTTCCGGGGGCGAGGCACGCCGCGCCGCACTTGCCCGTGTCATGGCCCCCGAGCCGGACATCCTGATGCTGGACGAGCCGACCAACCATCTCGACCTGCCGACCATCGAATGGCTGGAAGGCGAGCTGCAGAAAAGCCGCAGCGCGCTGGTGCTGATCTCGCACGACCGTCGTTTCCTGGAGCGCGTCTCCACCGCCGTCGTCTGGTTGGATCGCGGCCTGTCGCGTCGGCTCGACCGAGGTTTCGGTCATTTCGAGGAATGGCGCGACGAGGTTCTGGAAGCCGAAGAGCTGGAACAGCACAAGCTCGGCAAGCAGATCGAACGGGAAGAGCACTGGCTGCGTTACGGCGTGACGGCGCGGCGCAAGCGCAACATGCGCCGCCTTGGTAACCTGCAGAGCCTGCGCGCCGAATATCGCGGCCATCGCGGCCCGCAGGGCACCATTCAGGCCGCCGTGACCGAAGGCCGGGAAAGCGGCAAGCTGGTGATCGAGGCGGAGGCCATCACCAAGCGCTATGGTGAGCGCCAGATCGTCGCCCCCTTCTCGATTCGAGTACATCGCGGCGATTGTATCGGCCTCGTAGGTCCGAACGGCGCCGGCAAGACGACGCTTCTCAAGATGCTGACCGGCCAGCTGGAGCCGGATAGCGGTTCGATCAAGCTCGGCACCAATCTGGAGATCGCGACGCTCGACCAGAAGCGCGAGGATCTGAACCCGGAGGATACGCTCAGCCATTACCTGACGGACGGGCGCGGCGAAAACCTGCTGGTGAATGGCGAACAGCGCCATGTGGCAGGCTACATGAAGGATTTCCTGTTCCAGCCGGAGCAGATGCGCACCCCGATCAAGAACCTGTCCGGCGGCGAGCGCGCCCGGCTGATCCTCGCCCGGATCATGGCCAAGCCCTCCAACCTCTTGATCCTCGACGAACCGACCAACGATCTCGACATCGAAACGCTCGACCTGCTGCAGGAGATCGTCGCCGGTTACAACGGCACCGTGATCCTCGTCAGCCACGACCGTGATTTCCTCGACCGCACCGTGACCTCGACGCTGGCACCCGCCAACCCGGACGCGCCGGACGGCCGTTGGATCGAATATGCCGGCGGCTATACGGACATGATGGCGCAGCGCAAGGGCGCGCTGGAGGAGAAGCGCCGGGCCGAAAAGGCCAAGGCCGAAGCCTCCCAATCGGCCGCTCAGGCGTCTGCGCCGAAGGCCCAGGCCAAACTCTCCTACAAGCAGAAATTCGCGCTGGAAAACCTGCCGAAGGAAATGGAAAAGGCGGAGAAGGAGATCGCTGCGCGCGAGGCAAAGATGGCCGATCCCAACCTCTTCACCAAGGACCCTGCTGCCTTCAACCGGATCGCCAACGAGCTGGAAAACCTGCGCAACCGGGTGGCCGCCATGGAAGAAGAATGGCTGGAACTGGAGATGCTGCGTGAAGAACTGGAAGGTTAAGCTAACGCAACGTTAATATTAACAATGTGTTAGCAAGACACAAACGCATCTTGTAACGGAACAATTCCGCCTGATCCTCGTTCGACTGACAATCCGGCTCTTTATGAAACAGATGAGGCCGGAGCGTTTCAACAGAGGGCACACCATGTCGGCAAATGTAGCGAGTCGTCGCGTGGAACAGGAAGCCAGGGATCAGCGGGTGCTGATCGTTGAAGATGAGTTTCTGATCGCACTGGATGTGGCAGACGTCGTGGAAGGCATGGGGCTGACGGTCGCCGGCCTTGCCACCGGTCTGCAGAAGGCGCTCGCGATGGCGGCAGATGCCGACATCGCACTGGTGGACGTCAATCTTGCCGATGGCGCCACAGGCCCGACGATCGCGCGGGAGCTCTCCGAGCGGTTCGGCATCACCGTCATCTTCATGACCGCCAATCCGGAACAATTGAAGGGCAAGACAGACTGTTCGCTCGGCGTCCTCACCAAGCCTGTCATGCCACAGGTGATCGAAGAGACGATTGACTATGCGCTGGCGAGCCGCCGGGGCGGCATTGCCGCTGTTCCGCATGGCCTCAAGGTATTTGCACACACGCACCATTGAGCCCGCGCCACGCAAGACGGTGAGCGGGCGCTTGCCAAGCGTGCCCGCCCCCGTTACATCTTTGCCTGCTCTAACGGGGTGCCGCATGTGCGGCTGAGAGGTGTTTCACCAACCCGAAGAACCTGATCCGGTTAGCACCGGCGGAGGGATTAGACGGCTCGAATCAAGCGCCTATTCCCCTTTTTTGGATCAATGAGGAGGCGCTGATGCGCAAACACTTCGCTTTTTCCCTGGCTGCGCTGATGCTCGCGGCCCTTCCCCTGACAGCAACGGCCCAGGACAAGAAGACGCTCACCGTCTACACCTATGAAAGCTTCGTCGCTGAATGGGGTCCGGGCCCCAAGGTCAAGGAAACCTTTGAAAAGACCTGCGATTGTACGCTGAACTTCGTGGCCGTTGCCGATGGCGTGGCGCTGCTGACGCGTCTGAAACTGGAAGGCGCGTCCTCCGATGCGGATTTGGCGCTCGGCCTCGACACCAATCTTATCCAGGAAGCCAAGGATACCGGGCTGTTTGCGCCGCACGGCATCGATACCAGTGCGGCAAAGGTGCCGGGCGGTTTCAAGGATGATGTCTTTGTGCCCTTCGACTACGGCCACTTTGCCGTGATCTATGACAGCGAGACGATCAAGACCCCGCCAAGCAGCATGAAGGATCTGGTGGAGGGCGATCCATCGCAGAAGATCGTCATCCAGGATCCGCGCACCTCCACGCCCGGCCTCGGCCTGCTGTTGTGGGTGAAGTCGGTCTACGGCGACAAGGCGCCGGAGGCCTGGGCCAAGCTCAAAGACCGCATCCTGACGGTGACGCCCGGCTGGTCGGAAGCCTACGGTCTCTTCACCAAGGGCGAAGCGCCGATGGTGCTCTCTTACGTCACCTCGCCCGCCTATCACATGATGGAAGAGAAGACCGAGCGCTACAAGGCGGCGAAATTTTCGGAAGGCCACTATATCCAGATCGAGGTCTCCGGCATGCTGAAGGCCACGAAGAACAAGGCCCTCGCCGAACAATTCCTCGCCTTCACGCTCTCACCGCAGTTCCAGACGATCATTCCGACGACCAATTGGATGATGCCGGCTGCCGCCACCGCCGATCCGCTGCCGGAAGCTTTCGGAAAACTGGTCGAACCGTCGAAGACCTTCCTGATGAGCCCGGAGGATGTGGCAAAGAACCGTCAGGCCTGGATCCGCGAATGGCTGACCGCCATGAGCATGAACTGATCGATAAAGCTCGATCATGCTGACCAGGGCCGAACAGACACGAGGGCTTGCCGCGGGTGCGGCAAGCCTTCTGCTGATCGGGCTTTTCGTCACGCTGCCTACCGCAGCCCTGCTGATGACGGCGCCGGACGGCCTAGGCCAGACGCTGTTTGATGCCTATACGCTCAGTATCCTGCGTTTCACCCTGCTGCAGGCGGTGCTCTCGACGTTTCTGTCGGTCCTCCTTGCGGTGCCCGTCGCGCTATCGCTTGCCCGTCGTTCCCGTTTCCCGGGGCGAATCTGGATCATCCGGCTGATGGCAGTGCCGATGGGCCTGCCCGTTTTGATCGGCGCGCTCGGCCTAATCGGCATCTTCGGGCGTCAGGGACTGCTGAACGATCTGCTCACCTCTGCCGGGCTGCGGAACCCGGTCAGCATCTACGGCCTGACCGGCATTCTGATTGCCCATGTCTTCTTCAACCTGCCGCTTGCCGCGCGCCTGATGTTGGCCGGTCTGGAACGGCTTCCGCCGGAAACCTGGCGGCTGTCGGCGAGCCTCGGCCTGTCCTCCTGGTCCACCTTCCGTTTTGTCGAACGCCCGGCGTTGGCCGCCGTCATTCCCGGCGCGGCAGGGCTCATCTTCATGCTCTGCGCCACCAGCTTCACGCTTGTGCTTGTTCTCGGCGGTGGTCCCGCCGCCACAACGCTCGAGGTGGCGATCTACCAGTCGCTGCGCTTCGACTTCGACCCGCCGCGGGCTGTGATGCTGGCACTGCTGCAGATCGCGCTCACCGCCATCATCCTGCTGGGGCTCGGCCGGTTCGCCACCACTGACCGCTCCGCAGGTGGTGAGGGACGCGCGCCAAAACGGTTCGACGGACGGGATCCGGCGGCGCTCGCCTGGGATACGCTCGTCATCCTGCTCGCCACTCTCTTCCTGCTGCTGCCGCTCGCCTCCATTGTGGTGTCCGGCTGGCGGGCCGATCTGGGGCGGCTCATCACGATGCCGGCCTTCCGTCAGGCGGCACTCACAAGCCTGTCGATCGCCCTGACCGCCGCCCTCCTCTCCCTGCTGATGGCCGGCGGCATCATCAAGGCCAGATCCGCCATTGCCGACAGACGACATCAGTCGAAACACCTCGCTGCCTTTTCGACAGCGCTGGCGACCCTGTCATCGCTGGTGCTCCTGGTCCCCCCGGTGGTGCTTGGAACCGGCTGGTTTTTGCTGATCCGTCCTTTCGGCCAGGTCACATCCTTTGCGCCCTTCCTGATTGCGGCAATCAACGCGCTGATGGCACTGCCCTTTGTGATGCGGGTTCTGGAGCCGGCGGTCGAGACGCATGTTGCCCGTACGCGCCGACTCTCCGCCAGCCTCGGCATCGGCGGGATCTCGCGGTTGCGGCTGATCGATTGGCCGGGTCTGCGCCGACCGCTGTTCATGGCGCTCTCCTTCGCCATGGCGCTGTCGCTCGGCGATCTCGGCGCCGTCGCCCTCTTCGGCTCCAATGATCTGACCACCCTGCCCTGGCTGATCTATAGCCGGCTTGGCAGTTACCGCACACATGATGCGGATGGCCTCGCCTTGATCCTCGGCGTGATCTGCCTGATCCTGACGGCGCTCGGCACCGTCGGACACAAGGAAAAACAATGAAGACCACGCCCGCGGTACAATTGGACACGGTGACCCTGAAGCTTGGCCAGGCAGACTTTTTTTTCGACTGCACGCTTGCGGCAGGACAGGTAACGGCGATCACCGGCCCCTCCGGTTCCGGCAAATCCACCTTTCTCAATCTCGTTGCCGGCTTCGAGACACCGGATGGTGGCAGGATCCTGCTGGAAGGCCGCGATGTCACCGGCAGCCATCCGGGCGAACGACCACTGTCCCTTGTCTTCCAGGACAACAACCTGTTCGCCCATCTCGACCTCTTCACCAATATCGGACTTGGGCTGGATCCCGGACTGAAACTCAGCGCCGCTGAGAGACAGGAGGTCTCGGATGCCCTCGCGCGTGTCGGGCTTGCCGGCTATGAAAAACGCAAACCCGGAACACTCTCCGGCGGAGAACGACAGCGCGCGGCCTTTGCGCGGGCGCTCGTGCGCAAGCGCCCGCTCCTCCTGCTGGACGAACCCTTTGCCGCGCTCGACCCGGCGCTTCGCCTTTCGATGGCCGATCTCCTGGCCGCACTGCACCAGGAAACCCACAACACGATCCTGATCGTCACCCATGACATTGAGGAAGTGCGCCGCCTGGCCGATGAGGTGATCTTCATCGACGCGGGAACGATTCTTTTCCATGGCGAAAAACGGATCTTTCTGACACACAGGGACGATGACGCGATCAGCAAATTTGTCCTGCCTTCATAAAGCGTAAACCGATCCGCCACATTTTGGACGTGTGACAATGGCATGCCGCAGTGCGAAAGTGGGCGGGACGATTGTTTGCCGGAACTGCTGTTCTACTTTAGGGGTGAACAGGGCATAGGCGAGCCAGTGCAGCCATCCGCATGAACCAGACAGGAGACAGCGGCGGGAAGGCATTGGCCGCGCATTGCGCCGGATGGCGGGCTTGGAAGAATGACGGTTCCGAATGAACGGGCGAACATGACAGAACGCAGCGGTAAAGGCCGCAGCTTCACGCTCCGGGCCGGAGAGCCTCGGCGGATCGGCCTGCGTTCCATGGCAGCGCTTCTGGCTGCCGCGACCCTTCTTTCCGGCTGCCAGTCGATCCTGGAACAGACCTATCAGGCGGACATCAAGCCCTCCTCCACGCCACAGATCGTCGAGCAGGTGCAAAAGAACGATCCGCGCGCCCAGATGGGCGCCCGCGAGCACCCGCGCATCGTCGCAAGTTATGGCGGCGAATATCATGATGCGAAGACGGAACGGCTGGTCGCCCGCATCACCGGTGCACTGACCGCCGTTTCGGAAAACCCGAACCAGTCCTATCGCATCACCATCCTGAATTCGCCGGCCATCAACGCCTTCGCCCTGCCGGGCGGTTATCTCTATGTCACCCGCGGCCTCCTGGCGCTTGCCAATGATGCCTCGGAGGTCGCTGCCGTCCTCAGCCACGAGATGGCGCATGTCACCGCCAATCACGGCATCGAGCGACAGAAGCGTGAAGAAGCGGAGGTCATCGCCAGCCGCGTGGTGGCTGAGGTGCTCTCGAGCGATCTCGCCGGCAAGCAGGCGCTTGCCCGCGGCAAACTGCGCCTTGCCGCCTTCTCTCGCCAGCAGGAACTGCAGGCGGATGTGATCGGCGTGCGCATGCTCGGCGAAGCCGGATATGATCCTTATGCGGCGGCCCGGTTCCTGGATTCGATGGCCGCCTATGCGCGCTTTTCCTCGGTCGACCCGGATACCGACCAGAGCCTCGACTTCCTTTCCAGCCACCCCAATGCGCCGCAGCGTGTGGAATTAGCCCGTCAGCATGCCCGTGCCTTCGGCCAGGAAGGAACCGTCGGCGACCGCGGCCGCGACTATTATCTCACCGGCATTGACGGCCTTCTTTATGGCGACAGCCCGGAAGAGGGTTATGTCCGCAACGAGACCTTCATGCATGCGGGGCTGGGCATCCGTTTCGACGTGCCGGAAGGCTTCAGGATCGACAACAAGGTGGAAGCGGTACTGGCGACGGGGCCGGACGAGACGGCGATCCGCTTCGACGGCGTGCAGGCGCCCGACGATGGCAGCCTGTCGAACTATCTGACGAGCGGCTGGGTGGCCGGCCTTCTGCCGGATACGGTGCGTGAAACGACCGTGAACGACATGCCGGCGGCAACCGCCAGAGCCTCCGCCGAGCGCTGGGAATTCGATGTCACGGTCGTGCGTGTGGACAAGCAGATCTTCCGGTTCCTGACCGCCGTGCCGAAGGGCAACACGACACTCGAAGCCACCGCCAATACGCTGAGAGCGAGTTTCCGCCGCATGACGCCGCAGGAAATCAGCCAGATCAAGCCGCTGCGCGTGCGCATCGTCACCGTCGGCGCCAACGACACGATCACAACGCTTGCGGCGCGGATGATGGGAACCGAACGCAAGCTCGATCTCTTCAAGATGATCAATGCGCTTTCAGCCGGCGCCACGTTATCGCCCGGTCAGCGGGTCAAGATTATTTCCGAATAGGCTCCCGCCAGACGACCGGCTTTGAAGCGCTGGCGCGGCCAAGAGGCCGCCTCAGCAGGCGGCCGCCATCTGCGGATTGGTGGTGACCAGTGCGGATTTGAGTTTTTCGATCGCACGGCTTTCGATCTGGCGCACACGCTCCTTGGAAATGCCGAGTTCGGCGCCAAGGGCTTCGAGTGTGGCTCCATCATCGGTCAGGCGGCGGGCGTGGATGATCTTCTTTTCGCGGTCGTTGAGCTTGGTCAGGGCCCCCTGCAGCCATTTCAGCCGGCGTTCGCCGTCAATCATGCCGGACACCTGCTCATCCGGCAGCGGCTCGTTGCTTTCCAGCATGTCGAGGCGCTCGACGCTGTCAGAATCACCTGCAATCGACGGCGCCTGCAGCGAGGCATCATTGGCGGAAAGCCGCGCATCCATGGTCTGGACATCGGCAAGGCTGACACCAAGCGCGGTCGCGATCTCTTCATGAATGGCATGCGGGCTAACCGAGGTATCGCCGCGGGAGAGTTTTGCGCGCAGGCGGCGCAGGTTAAAGAACAGCGCCTTCTGGGCCGAACTCGTGCCGCCCCGGACGATGGACCAGTTGCGCAGGATGTAATCCTGCATCGACGCCCTGATCCACCAGCTGGCATAGGTCGAAAAACGGACATCACGGGCGGGCTCGAACCTTGCCGCCGCTTCCAGCAGCCCTACATACCCTTCCTGTACGAGGTCGCCCATGGGCAGGCCGAAACCGCGGAACTTGGAGGCCATGGCGATCACGAGCCGCATATGCGCCAGCGCGATCTGGTTGCGCGCATCCTGATCCTGATCGTCCTTCCACCGTACGGCCAGGTCGCGTTCTTCCTCGCGCGCCAGATACGGTGCCGACATGGCGATCTTGATCATTGTGCGGTCTGCTGACATGGCGTTCATCGCGCTCTCCATGAGACTGTGTGACCCAACGAAACCGGACGGTCGCAAGACGAACACGGACCTGTGTGGCAGGTCACAGGCGTGGCATCTGGCGGCATTGGTTACGTTCCCCTGACGTTTTTCGTGAAGGGACATGGAGCGACCACATCCCCCTTGCGGCGGCGGGCGAACAGTGTCTCGTGCATCAGCACTTTTCGCCGTACCGGCGGGTCAACGCATCGAGGAGGAAAAAGTTCCAATAAAAAACCCGGCCGAAGCCGGGTTCTTTGAGGAGAGATGACGCTGTCTGCGCTTACGCAGCTTCCTCGTGGGAATCGTCCTCGTCAACAACCTTGCTGCGCTTGGGGCCCTTGGCAAGGTTCGTCTCGACCAGGCGGACAGCCTCGGTTTCCGACATTTTATTGACGGCGGCGATTTCGCGCGCCATGCGGTCGAGCGCTGCTTCATACAGCTGACGCTCGGAATAGGACTGCTCCGGCTGGTTTTCGGCCCGATACAGGTCGCGCACGACTTCTGCAATCGAGATCAGATCGCCGGAATTGATCTTGGCATCATATTCCTGCGCGCGGCGCGACCACATGGTGCGCTTCACGCGGGCCTTGCCCTGAACAACCTTCAGCGCGCGCTCGACGAAATCGGTTTCGGACAGTTTGCGCATGCCGATGCTGACGGCCTTGGCCACCGGCACCTTGAGGCGCATCTTGTCTTTCTCAAAATCGATTACGAACAGTTCGAGCTTCATACCAGCCACTTCCTGTTCCTCAATCGCCGTGATAGTGCCTACACCGTGGGCCGGATACACGATCGATTCGCCGGTCTTGAAGCCGTGGCGTGCCGAAGATTTTTTCTGCTGGGTCGTCATTCGTTTAACAAACTCCCTGTTACGCACCCGGCCATCCGTAGGCCAGGGCCGGGTCAGTCAGGCCCGGATGAGACGGGGGAACCGTCGGGTGACTCCATACTGGTCCGACCAAACGCGCGCGAAAACAACCCCTCTCGCGATTAGCGACGACAAGATCCAAACACTGGCTTTGTCACGGAAACCGCGCTGGGTGTTCTGTTGCTTTCGTGATGTTTTTGGGCACGCGAATGCCGCTTTGTGGAACAGTTCTTATTGTCTACCACAAATATGGGAAGAAATCAATGATTTGCTTTCGCAGATGCACCGACGCAACGGTCGCATCGATGCACAATCATTAAGCAGCAATTAAAGAGACCGTGGTAAGGCGAATCAATCGCCCTTGCCCGGCTCCGGCGAGAAGTACTGTTCGTACTTGTTTTCGACGCCGTCCATTTCCTTGGCTTCCGGCATCGCGTCGCGCTTCACCGTGATGTTCGGCCAGATCTGGGCAAACTCCGAATTGATCTTCAACCACTTGTCGAGGCCCGGCTCCGTATCCGGCTTGATCGCCTCGGCGGGACATTCGGGTTCGCATACGCCACAGTCGATGCACTCGTCCGGATGGATGACGAGGAAGTTCTCGCCTTCATAGAAGCAATCGACGGGGCAGACTTCAACGCAGTCGGTGTACTTGCAGCGGATACAATTGTCGGTCACGACATACGTCATGAGGCACTCCAGTGACGTCTCAGTTGGTCTGCATCGATAACGAAGGACAGATGCCCTCCGGAGCGGGGCCGGACCACGGCGAAACCCAAGCTTTGCAGCACGCACAGCGGATGGACCCCGGCTTTTTCTGGTCCCTAATAGCTTTGCACCGGCATAGCAAGGATAAACAATCCCTCAAATGGCGGCGCAGGAGATCGTTGTGCTAAACGCGCGAAATGCGGCTGATCGGCGCCTCAATCACACTCGCGCACGCGTCGCTGGGCGCGTTCGAAGGGCGTCAACCGCGGCGGCTCGTCCACCGAGAGGTCATCATAAAGACGCCGCGCCTCTTCATAAGGCCCACGCCGCAAACCGCCATCCCTGACGACCACAACGCGGTCGCGGCTCTCCAGTTGCAGGTCAAGTCGATCACCCGGTTTCACCGTGCGGCTCGGCTGGGTCACCAAGTCTCCGTTGACGCGCACCAGACCCGCCTCGACGAGATCCTGGGCCAGCGACCTGGACTTGCACAGGCGCGAAAAGAAAAGCCACTTGTCGATGCGCTGACGCTGATCTCCAGGTGGCTTTTCCGTCATCTCACTTCTTCATCTGCTCCTTAAGAGCAGCGAGCTTGGCGAAGGGCGAATCCGGGTCGATCGGCTTCTCCTTGCGGGGTGGTTTGGCCTCGAACCGAGCGGGCTGCGCCGTTTTGTCGCGGTCCGGCCGCGGCGGACGATCACCGCGGTTGTCCGGACGACGATCACCCCGGTTGTTCGGACGTCCGCCATCACGCTGTCCGTCGCGATTGCCGCCTTCGCGCTTGCCACCATCCCGGTTGCCGCCATCACGATTACCGCCTTCGCGCGGTCCTCGGGCCGCCTGTTCGGAGCGCTCGCCACCACGGCGATTGCCGCCGCGTGCCTCGTCACCCTGGCGATTGCCCTGCGGGCGACGTTCGCCCTGCGGACGCGGCCCACGCTGGTTTTCGCTGCGGCCACCGCCCGGGCGCCACAGAAGAACCGGCTTCGGCTCTTCTGCCGTCTCGGGCTCGGCCGCCACGTCGGCCTCTGCTGCCGTTTCGGCTGCAGGGGTTTCGGCGCTTGCGCCTTCCGGTGCAGCCTGTGCCTCTGCCGTTTCCTGCGGTGCCGGATCGGCATCGTCATCGGCAACCGGTTCGGCTGTGGCCTGTGCCGCATCAGCAGCAGGCGCACTGGTCGCATCCTGGCTCGACAGGAAGGCCTGGGCTTCTTCGGCCTTCACCTGGTCGGCGCGGTAACCGAGACCCTTGAGGATTTCCTCGATATCGTCCGGCGTTGCACCCAGAATCGACAGCATGGCCGTCGTCGTCGTGAAGCGGCGGCCATCATAGGCGCCTTCCGGACGCGGCGACGTGCCAGGCTTCCACTGCAGCAGCGGACGGATGAGATCGGCCAGACGCTCGAGGATATCGACGCGCACGGCACGCTTGCCGAGGAAACGGAAGCCGGCGAGTTTGTAGAAGCTGCGCTCGAAGGTCGGATCCGTCACGACCGAGGTGCGGCCGGCGGCCAGCGCCGGGATCAGTTCGCCGTAACCGGGCTTGTCGAGACCGTCATTCTTCAGTGCCCAGAGGAGCGTGATGAGTTCGGCCGGAGCCGGCTTCAGAAGCGCCGGCATGAAAATATGGTAGGCGCCGAAGCGGACGCCGTAACGGCGCAGCGAGGCGCGGGCGTCCTGGTCCAGCGTCTTGACCTCGTCGGCCACGTCGCGGCGGAAGAGAACGCCGAGGTTTTCGACGATCTGGAAAGCCAGCCCCTTCGCCATGCCCTGCAGGTCTTCGGCGCGCGACAGATCGTCGAGCGGCTTCAGCACGGTTGCAATGTGGTGATTGAGGAAACGCTCGAGCCGTGCAGCAACGTGATCGCGGGCATTGCCGGTCAGCTGCTCATCGGCGAGCAGGATCACCCGCGGATGCATGATATGGTCGGCAGCGGCCAGTTTGGCCACCGGTTCGCCCAGCCAGCGCAGCGAGCCATCGGAGCCGAGCGCCAGATCGTTGTTGCCACAGGCATAGAGGCGCGCGGCCCGCGCCTCGAATTCCAGTGCCAGCGCCTTCTGCGCAGCCGCCTGCACCGCCCGTGCATCCGGACCTTCGGCACCGGAGATGGGCGTGAACCGGAAACCGGCTAATTGACCAACGTGATGCCCCTCGACGAAGACATCCCCATTTACACTGATTTCAGCTTCCAGCATCGCATTCTCTCTCAGGCGCTTCATGAGCACAGATGTCCTGCGATCAACAAAGCGTTTCGTCAACCGTTCATGTAGTGCGTCGGACAACCTGTCTTCGATTTCCCGTGTCTTTTCTTGCCAGTGTGTCGGATGCGCCAGCCAGCCCGGACGATTGGATACATAGGTCCATGTCCGGATCTGGGCGATACGCGCAGAAAGCGTATCGATCTCGCCATCCGTTCTGTCGGCCCGCTGCACCTGCTCGGCCATGAAATTTTCATTCACCGTGCCGAATCGCACCAGATCGAAGAAAAGGGTCGAAATGAGGTCCGCGTGTTGCGCCGGCGTGATCCGTCGGTAATCCGGCAGCGCACAGGCCTCCCACAACCGCTCTACCCGTTCCGGTGTGTTGGCAAGATCGGCCACTTCCGGATAGCGGGACAGATAGTCCAGCGCCTGGCTGTCGGTCGCCGGCAGCGCGCGGGTCAGCCCCTGCACGGTCGGCGCGGCATCGAGGCTTTCGCGCAGGGCGCGGAGCGAGGAATAATCGAGCGCCTTCGAGCGCCACTGCAGAACCTTCACCTGATCGAACTGGTGGCCTTCGATCCGCTCGACCAGTTCCTCATCGAAGGGTTGAACCTGACCGGTTACGCCAAACGTGCCATCCTTGAGGTGGCGCCCCGCACGACCGGCGATCTGGCCGAGTTCGCCGGGGTTCAGATTGCGGAATTGATAGCCGTCAAACTTTCGGTCCTGGGCAAAGGCCACATGGTCGACATCGAGGTTGAGGCCCATACCGATGGCATCAGTCGCCACCAGATACTCCACGTCACCTTCCTGGTAGAGGCCGACCTGCGCATTGCGTGTGCGCGGGCTGAGTGCGCCAAGCACGACGGCCGCGCCACCGCGCTGGCGACGGATCAACTCGGCGATAGCATAGACCTCGTCTGCGGAAAACGCGACGATGGCCGTGCGCTGCGGCAGGCGGGTGATCTTTTTCTGGCCGGCATAGAACAGGGTGGAAAGACGCGGTCGCTCCACCACCGTAATGCCCGGCAGCAGCCGTTCCAGGATCGGCCGCATGGTGCCGGCGCCCAGAAGCAGTGTCTCCTCCCGCCCTCTCAGGTGCAGGATGCGGTCAGTGAAGATGTGCCCGCGCTCCAGATCGCCGGCAAGCTGCACTTCGTCGATCGCCACGAAAGCCGCTTTGGTTTCGCGCGGCATGGCCTCGACGGTACAGACGGAAAAGCGGGCGTTCGGCGGGGTGATCTTTTCTTCGCCGGTCACAAGGGCGACGTGCGAGACGCCAACCTTCTCGACAAGCCGCGTATAGACTTCGCGTGCCAGCAGCCTGAGCGGAAGACCAATAACACCAGAGCCGTGAGCAACCATGCGCTCGATGGCATAATGGGTCTTACCCGTATTGGTGGGGCCGAGGACCGCGGTAACGCCGCGACCACTCAAGATCATGGGCTGGGAATTCAAAGCCTGTATCCGCACATCCTGTCGGGCCGTTGCCGTCCGCAACTGCCATGCGCACACACATGGCGCCCCCGCGCGCGAATGGCAAGCCGTTCCTGCACGCAAATGCGCCAGCCTTTGAAAATACAGCGTTTTATCCGGCAGGTGCCAAACCGCCGCAAGCTTCGGAACAGGTTGAGAACGAATCAGAGACGAATCGCTGACTCAAGGGGATTCAGCTTTTGTTCAGGTCCAGATCTAGAAGATGATGATGAGCACACCACCAGATGAAGAAAATGAGCCTTAAAGCGACGTTCTTCGAATGAAGGTGACGGAAAAACCGAGTCATCGTCGGGAAAAGGAGAGTCAAGAGGCGGTTTGTCTTGAAGTGTGTTGAACACTTTGTGGTTCGCGCGCGAAGCGGATCGGCATCACAAGGAGCGGTTGGCAGAAGGCCAGTCAGAGCCACCGGAACCAAAACCCGGATCTAACGTTCTCGCGGCACGGAAGTCGCCTCGGAAACAAAACAATGCTGGGCACCATCCTCCTTGTCATCCTGATCTTCCTTCTGATCGGCGCTCTGCCGAACTTGGGGGGACAGCCGCGACTGGGGATATGAGCCATCAGGAGGTCTTGGCCTCGTCGTGTTGATATTGATCATTCTGTTTCTGATGGGCAGGATTTAACTTGTGAATATTCGCACATCCAAGGGAAGGAAGTCGGACATGAAAAAGATTTTTGCCGCTGCGGCCATGGTTGCCATGCTCGCCTCATGCACCACCACTGAACGCGGCACGGCGATTGGCGCCGGCACCGGTGCGGTCATCGGCGGTGCTGTCACCAACAGCTGGGGCGGCGCGGCCGTCGGCGCCGTCGCGGGTGGTCTCGTGGGCGCCGCAATCGGCGAATCCCAGAAGAACCCCGGCTACTGCGTCTATCGTGACCGCTATGGCCGCACTTACGAAGCACGCTGCCGCTAACATTAGCGTCAGCCGCCTCGGATAAGGTCATGCCATCGACTGCCGGCGCCTCAGCGCGCCGGCATTTTCATGCGGACTCGTCCGTGCCGTCCGCGGAAATGCCCAGGTTGCGCCTCAGCGCCCGATATTGCGACAACGCGGTATCGGCAAAGGCTTCGGCCCGCGTGGCAGGCAGATCCTCATACCGCGGCAGGTCGGCAAACTGCGCCTGCGTCAGATCGATGCGGCCACCATTCACCCTGTTGTAGAAGTGCATGCCCTCCGGCGTCCGGGTCTTGAGGATCTCGCCGCCGCACAGATCCTGCACCACGAGGCTGGTGACGCCACACTGCCCGCGGGCCGGGTTGTCAGGCGTCCAGAGGGAGGATGTCTCGATCGACCAGGCACGAAAAAGCGCCGAGGCCAAAGCCTCCACGCTTTTCATGTCAGTATCGGTCGCCTCAGGCGAAATATTGTCCGCCATTCGCCGAAATCGTCGAGCCGGTGATGAAACCCGCCTCGTCGGAGGCCAGGAAAACGACGCAGCGCGCAATTTCGTCCGGCTGGCCAAGACGCCCGACCGGAATCAGCGGCAGGATACGCTCGTTCATCACCTTTTCCGGCACCGCCATCACCATTTCGGTCGCGATATAACCCGGGCAGATCGCGTTGACGGTGATGTTCTTCGCGGCCCCCTCCTGCGCGAGCGCCTTGGTGAAGCCGATGTCGCCCGCTTTCGCCGCCGAATAATTGGCCTGCCCCATCTGGCCTTTCTGGCCGTTGATGGAGGAGATGTTGATGATCCGACCGAACGAACGGTCCCGCATCCCGTTCCACACGGGATGGGTCATGTTGAAGAGGCCGGTGAGGTTGGTGTTGATCACCTCGTTCCACTGTCCGGGCGTCATTTTGTGGAACATCGAATCGCGGGTGATGCCGGCATTGTTGACCAGAACATCGACCGGCCCAACCTCCGCCTCGACCTTCGCGATGCCCTCTGCACAGGCCTCGTAGGAGGATACGTCCCACTTGAAGACGGGAATGCCCGTCTCCTCCTGGAAGGCGCGGGCGCGTTCATCATTGCCTGCATAATTTGCAGCCACCGTGTAGCCGGCGGATTTCAGCGCAACCGAAATGGCCGCGCCAATGCCGCGTGTGCCCCCGGAAACCAATGCCACTCTCGTCATGCTGCATTCCCCCCTTTTACACGGAACCGACCGGTCCTTCTTCCTGTGACCGGATGAACGCCTGAACCTTCAACGATACGATCACATGGCCTCGAGGCACATGGCGACACCCATGCCGCCGCCGATGCAAAGCGTGGCGAGACCCTTCTTTGCGCCGCGGCGCTTCATTTCGAACACAAGCGTGTTGAGCACGCGCGCACCGGATGCGCCGATCGGATGGCCGATGGCGATGGCACCGCCGTTGACGTTGACGATCGACGGATCCCAGCCCATGTCCTTGTTGACGGCGCAGGCCTGGGCGGCGAAAGCCTCGTTGGCCTCGACGAGGTCGAGATCGCCGACCGACCAGCCGGCTCTTTCGAGCGCCTTGCGCGACGCCGGGATGGGACCGGTGCCCATGATCTGCGGGTCGACGCCGGCGGTCGCCCAGGAAACGATACGCACCATCGGCGTGATGCCGCGGCGGACGGCTTCCGCTTCGGTCATCAAAACGGCGGCAGCCGCGCCGTCATTGATGCCGGAGGCATTGCCGGCGGTCACAGTACCTTCCTTGTCGAAGGCCGGGCGAAGTTTGGTCATGCTGTCGAGGGTGGCGCCCGCACGGATGTATTCGTCGGCATCCACCGTCACGTCGCCCTTACGTCCCTTGACGATGAAGGGAATGATTTCGTCCTTGAAACGACCGGCCACCTGGGCAGCTTCGGCCTTGTTCTGCGAAGCAACCGCAAATTGATCCTGCTCGTCACGGGAAAGCTGCCACTGACGCGCGATGTTCTCCGCCGTGATGCCCATGTGATACCCGTAGAAGGCGTCCGTCAGGCCATCCTTGATCATCGTGTCGAGCATCTTCATGTCACCCATCTTGGTGCCGTTGCGAAGATGGGCGCAATGCGGCGCCATGGACATGGATTCCTGTCCGCCGGCAACGATGATCTTGGCATCGCCGAGCGCGATCTGCTGCATGCCGAGGGCGACGGCGCGCAGGCCCGAACCGCAGAGCTGGTTGACGCCCCAGGCCGTCGTTTCCTTCGGCGCACCGGCCTTCATCGCGGCCTGGCGGGCTGGGTTCTGGCCCTCGCCGGCCGGCAGCACCTGGCCGAGGATCACCTCGTCCACCTCGGCCGCATCAACGCCGGCACGCTCCAGCGCGCCCTTGATCGCGGCGGCTCCCAATTCATGCGCCGCCACATTGGCGAAGGCTCCGTTGAACGAACCGACGGCCGTGCGGGCGGCGGAGGCAATGACGATCGAAGGCTGGCTCATGGGTGTCTCCTCGATATCCCTGGTTGTTGATGCCGAGACTGTCAAAGCTTTGGCCGCAAGTCAAAGGGGGCGAAAGGATGAATTTGCTGTGATTTGTTAAGTTTGCAATTTTGGCACCACGGCGGGACCGGGCTTCCGCATTGCACAAATCGATTGTCAGTTGAGATTGTTTAAGCGTAAGGTTGGGTAGGGAGAGAAATATCAGCAAAACCATATTGACGGGATTAGGAGGCAATGATGGCGAAGACGGATGGTGAGGTTGTCATTAAAAAATATGCCAACCGCCGCCTCTACAATACAGGCACCAGCACTTACGTGACGCTGGAAGATCTGGCGCAGATGGTCAAAAAGGGCGAAGACTTTGTGGTGCAGGATGCCAAGAGCGGCGACGACATTACACACTCGGTCCTGACCCAGATCATCTTCGAGCAGGAATCGAAAACGGGAAATACCCTGTTGCCGATCTCGTTCCTGCGGCAGCTGATCACCTATTACGGCGACCAGATGCAGATGGTGGTGCCGACCTTCCTCGAGCATTCGATGAAGACCTTCGCCGACCAGCAGGCCCAGATGCGCGAGCAGATGACACGCGCCTTCGGCGAAACACCGCTGACCAAGAACCTGCAGATGCCGATGCAACTCATGGAGGAACAGGTTCGCCGCAATACGGACCTTTTCCGCCAGGCCATGCAGATGTTCTCGCCATTCGGCGCTGCCGGACCGCAGGCGGCCGAAGTGCGAAAGGCACCGGATTCGAAGGATCTTGACGAATTGAAGGAACAGCTGCGGGCATTGCAGACGCGGCTGGACAGCCTCGGCTCCTGATCACGCCAGTCACCACAAGATCGGCAAAGGGTCGCGCAGGCGGCCCTTTTTTATGCGCGGAGCAGCGGTCTTTTTCGATTGGCGCCTGCGCCGGGCAACAAAAAAGGCCGGTCGCAGTGCCGGCCTTCCTCATGCAACAATCCGATGAAGGATTATGCGCTTTCCTTCGGCGTCAGAACCTGGCGACCGCGATACATGCCCGTCTTCAGGTCGATGTGGTGCGGACGGCGCAGTTCGCCGGAGTTCTTGTCTTCGACATAGGTCGGGGTCTTCAGCGCGTCAGCGGAGCGGCGCATACCGCGCTTCGACGGGCTCACTTTTCTCTTCGGTACTGCCATTCTCGTTACTCCAAATAGGCGTGCAAAGCGAAATCCGCGGCCGGCGTCGACCGTACAGGACCTTGCTCGATCTCGGAAATTGCCGCGGCTTATACATGGCAAGAGCGGGTTTGACCAGTCCCCGTGCGGATTTTTTGAAGCAGGCAGCGAATCAGGCTTCATCTGCCGGAACGATCCAGCTTTCCTGAAGTGCCGCCGCCTTCCATTCGATCCAGGCCGGATGAGACTGCACCGCCTTCATATAGGCCAGGGTCTCCTCGTCAAGCGCGAAATCATAAACGTCGAGGCGGTTGACCACAGGCGCATACATGGCATCGGCCGCCGAAAACGCGCCGAACAGGAAGGGACCGCCGGACCGCTGGCGCATGGAGCGCCAGATCTCGGTGATGCGGGCCACATCCGCCATCACGTCGGCACCGATCTCGACCCGGCGCTTCTCCCGCCGCATGTTCATCGGGCAGGCATTGCGCAGCGCGCGAAAGCCGGACAGCATTTCCATGGAGATCGACCGGGCCATGGCACGATCCGCCGGATCATAGGGCCAGATGCCGGCCTCCGGATAGAGTTCGGCCACGTATTCGATGATCGACAGCGATTCCCAGACGTGAAGACTGCCGTGATGCAGCACCGGAACCTTGCCGGTCGGCGAGATCTCGCGGAACTTCGGATTGCTGGCGTCATCATCGAAGGGGATCAGCACCTCTTGGAAGTCGATGCCTGCCGCCTTCAGGGCGATCCAGGGCCGAAACGACCAAGAGGAATAATTCTTGTTGGCGATATAAAGGACAAGCCCGTCCATTCCTCGTCTCCCGCTGAAGGCCTGAGGCGGACGTTAACCGGCCTTCGACATTCTCACCAACGACAAATGCTGACATCAGTCATAAAGACACCTGATGTATTCGCCGGAGCCCCGCGCCCGGCGCTCCACGACGGACGCCAGGCGCTGCAGGCCCCGTCCAGGTTTGCTGGCCACGCGGGTGATGGGATTGGGCAAAGACACTGCAAGCAGTGCCGCCTGCCTGCGGCTGAGCTTCTCGGCGGGGATCCTGAAATGGTGATGCGCGGCCGCCTCAATGCCGTAGATGCCCGGCCCCCATTCGGCGACATTGAGATAAAGCTCCATCATCCGCCGTTTCGACCAGACGAGATCCGCCCACATGGCCAGTGGAATTTCAAGAACCTTGCGCACGAAGGAACGGCTGTTCCAGAGGAAAAGGTTCTTCACCGTTTGCATGGGAATGGTGCTGGCCCCGCGCGTCGATTCCCCGTCGAGGGCGTCCTCCACCACCCCGCGCATCTGCACCCAGTCGACACCGCCATGGAAACAGAACTGGCCGTCTTCCGACATCATCACCGACTGCACCAGCACCGGCGCCATCTCGTCAAGCGAAACCCAGCGGCGATCATAACCCTTGAACGTCGCAAGATCGGCCATCATGAGGGTGGAGGCAGGATGAATGAACGGCAGGGCGTAAAGAAAGACCAGCACGTAAGGCAGGATGAGAAGGCCAGCAAGAACCAGGGCTGCGCGTCTCAGGATAACGGAAACGGATGGGCCGCGCCCCGATCTCGACAAGGGCTCCTCCTCTTCGGGCTGCCGCTCGGGTGTATCGTCCAATTGCCCCACTCGTTTTCGTCACTGCCTGCCGGATATAGCCGCAGGTGCCGATGAAAGCCAGTCTGAGAGCCGGGAAACCTTGGCTTTCCACCAAATCTCCGTTGCCAGACGACCGCCCGCCGTGCCAAGGAACCGACATGATGACGAGCGCTCTTCCCCCCTTCGAGATCCATCTTCGCGCCAGCGCGGAGCGGACGGAACAGCTTCTTTCGACGCTTCTGGGCGACGTGTCGTTGGATGACGAGATCACACGACCCGGCCACCTGATCGCCGCCATGCGCTATGGCACGCTGAACGGCGGCAAGCGGCTGCGGCCCTTCCTGGTGCAGGAAAGTGCCGCCCTCTTCGACGGCTCGCCCACTGCTGCCGCGCGCATCGGTGCGGCTCTCGAATGCCTGCACAGCTATTCCCTCATCCATGACGACCTTCCGGCCATGGACGACGACGACCTGCGCCGCGGCAAACCGACGGTGCACAAGGCCTTCAACGAAGCCACCGCGATCCTCGCCGGCGACAGCCTGCTGACCTACGCCTTCGACATCATCGGCGCGCCGGAAACCGTTCTTGAGGATGACCGTAAAGTGCAGGTGATGCTGGCGCTCGCACGCGCTGCCGGCATCGGCGGCATGGCGGGCGGACAAGCGCTGGATCTGGCTGCGGAAACGACGGTGCCCGACGAGAAGGGTATCGTAACGCTTCAGGCCATGAAGACTGGCGCCCTTCTGCGGTTTGCCTGCGAGATGGGCCCCGTGATTGCCGGCGCCTCTCACGAAGACCGAAAGCGCATGCGCCGCTTCGGCGAAATCATCGGCCTTGCCTTCCAGATCGCCGACGACGTGCTGGATATCACCTCCGACGCCGAAACCATGGGCAAGGCGACCGGCAAGGATGCCGGACGCGGCAAGGCAACGCTCGTTGGCCTGCACGGCCTCGATTGGGCGGAACGACGGCTGGACCAACTGGTTTCGGAGGCGGTCGCCACCCTCTCCCCTTATGGCGAGAAGGCCGCAACGCTGATCGCCACGGCCCGCTATGTCGCCAACCGGACACATTGACGCCCGCAAGGACAAACGCCGTTATCCATCACGGACAGTCGTGCGCCCTATCAATTCTCTTCGCGTGAATGCACAAGCCTTCCCGCCTATACTCCACGCATGCTCGAATCCGTGAGAACCCCATGTCCGAACTGATGCAGAACCTGCCGCAGGTTGCCGCCGCCTACATGCTTTATCTGGTGGCTGTCATCAGCCCCGGCCCGGCGATCATCGCCATCATATCCACTTCGCTCAGCCAGGGGCGTCAGCGCGGCCTTACGATCGCGCTCGGCATCTTTGCCGGATCGTTCACCTGGGCGATGGCCGCAGCGCTTGGCATGGCGGCACTCCTGACCCGCTACGGTCAGGTGCTGGAGATCCTGAAGATTGTCGGCGGGCTTTACCTCATCTATCTGGCCTATAAAGCGTGCCGGGGCGCTCTGCGTCCGACGGTGCAGGGCGATCTCCCCGCCGTCGAGGGAAAAGAGAGCTTCCGCCGCACCTTCCTGACCGGCTATGCCATCCACTTGACGAACCCGAAGGCGGTCTTCGCCTGGGTCGCGATCATCTCGCTCGGCCTTCCCGCCGGCGCCTCGGCGAGCGCGGTCGCGCTCATCGTCGGCGGTTGCCTGGTGACCGGTTTCACGGTGTTCATGGGTTATGCATTGCTGTTTTCGACGAAACGCGCCGCCCGCCTCTATCAGAGCGCCCGCCGACCGCTGGACGCGCTGATGGCCGTGATGTTCGGCGCCGCCGGCGTCAAGATGATCAGCAGCGCGCTGTAACGTCAGCCGAAACGACAAAAGGCGCCGCGGATGCGACGCCTCTTGCTGATGCTTGGCCAGTTCAGGATCAGTTGGTCGTGATCGGCGCGATTGCCACTTCCACGCGGCGGTTTTGCGCACGTCCGTCCGGCGTCGCATTCGACGCGATCGGCTGCGAGGCACCGAAACCGAGCGTCGACATGCGGCGCTGATCCACCCCACGCGATGCGAGATAATTCGCAACGGACGCGGCGCGGCGTTCCGAAAGACCCTGGTTGTGCGCGGCGCTGCCGGTCGAATCCGTATGGCCGTTCACATCTACAAGGGTCCGGTTGAACTTGTTCAGCACCAGCGCCACCGAGTTCAGCGTCGCGTAGAAGCCCGGCAGAACCTGGTCCTGATCGGTCGGGAAGGTGATGTTCGACGGCATGTTGAGGATGATACGGTCGCCGACACGGGTGACGGACACCCCGGTTCCCTGCAGCTGCGCACGCAACTCGGATTCCTGCTGGTCCATGTAGTTGCCGATCGCACCACCGGCGAGCGCACCGACGCCCGCGCCGATCAGGGCCGCATTGCGACGCCCGACGGCGGAATCGCCGATGGCGAGACCCGCCAGCGCGCCAAGGCCGGCGCCGATGGCAGCCCCGCCAGCGGTGTTCGACACCTTCTGCTGGCCGGTATAAGGATCCGTCGTTGTGCAGGCGGACAGATAGGTCGCGCACATGGCGACAATCGCGATTTTCTTCAGCATGGAATCATCATCCCCGTCATTTCGCTCGCCGTTCATTTAGCATGAATTGCGGCAATAGCGAGGTGGCCGACAGCGACTGCGCTTATTCCGCGGCCGTCCTCTGGCCGAAGCGCTTTTCGATATAATCCGCCACCAGCGCCTCGAAATCCCCGGCAATATTGGGACCGCGCAGGGTCAGCGCCTTCTGGCCGTCGATGAAGACGGGAGCGGCCGGTGTCTCACCCGTGCCGGGCAGCGAGATGCCGATATCGGCATGTTTGCTTTCGCCCGGCCCGTTGACGATGCAGCCCATCACCGCGACGTTCAGCGCTTCCACGCCCGGATATTTTTCGCGCCAGACCGGCATGTTCTTGCGGATGTCCTCCTGAATGCGCTGCGCGAGTTCCTGGAAGACGGTGGAGGTGGTGCGTCCGCATCCGGGGCAGGCGGCAACGACCGGGATGAACTGCCGGAAGCCCATGACCTGCAGCAGTTCCTGCGCCACCTGCACCTCGCGGGTGCGGTCGCCGTTCGGCTCCGGCGTCAGCGAGACGCGGATCGTATCGCCGATCCCGTGCTGCAGCACATAACCCATGGCCGCCGACGAGGCGACGATGCCCTTCGAGCCCATGCCGGCTTCGGTCAGTCCGAGATGAAGCGCATGGTCGGAGCGCTCCGCCAGCATGGCGTAGACGGCAATCAGGTCCTGCACCTGGCTCACCTTGGCCGACAGGATGATCCGGTTGCGCGGCAGGCCGATCTCTTCCGCGAGTTCGGCAGACAGCAACGCAGACTGACAGATGGCCTCATGCATGACCTGGCGGGCCGAGAGCGGCGAACCATTCGCCTGGTTCTCGTCCATCAGGCGTGTCAGGAGGTCCTGATCGAGCGAACCCCAGTTGACGCCGATGCGCACCGGCTTGTCATAACGGATCGCCATCTCGACGATCTCGGCGAACTGCTTGTCCTTCTTGTCCTTGAAACCGACATTGCCGGGATTGATGCGGTATTTCGCCAAGGCTTCGGCACAGGCCGGATGATCGGCCAGAAGTTTGTGGCCGATATAGTGGAAATCGCCGACGAGCGGCACATCCATGCCGAGCCTGAGCAACCGCTCGCGGATCTTTGGCACGGCGGCAGCGCTTTCATCGCGATCGACCGTGATGCGCACGATCTCGGAACCTGCCTTGAAGAGCGCCGCCACCTGGGCGACGGTTGCATCCACATCGGCCGTATCGGTGTTCGTCATCGACTGGACGACGACCGGCGCGCCGCCCCCGACAATCACGCCGCCCACATCGACGGCGACCGAGGCACGGCGTGGTTTGGGATCATAATCGGCAGGCATCGGAACTCTCGCAACTGTGGGAGAAAGTGTCCTTCAGGTGGATCAAGCGCGGTGCCTTGTCAACACCTGCGCGAGATCACGTTAATGCGGACCGGCGGCACGGTCGGCATGACGCGCCAGTCCGGAGAGCAAAAGCACCACCAGATGCAGGACCGGCAGGCCGATGAAGATGGCCGCCAGACCGGTATGCTCGGCAATGAAACCGATCGCGGAGGGCGCAACCAGAATGCCGGAATACCCCATTGTCGTGACGACCGAAAGGCCGAGGCCCTGCGCCATGCCCGGCAGGTTACCGGCCGCGGAGAAGGCGATCGGCACCATGTTGGAGATGCCGATGCCGGCAATCGCAAAGCCGATCATCGCCATCACCGGCCCATTCGCCATGCCGGCCGTGGCAAGCCCGATGATCGACATCACCGTGCAGAAGCGCAGCGTATTGACCGCGCCGAACCGGTCGCGCACCAGATCGCCGGCAAAACGCATGGTCGCCATGGTGAGCGAGAAGGCGCCGAAGGCCAGACCCGAGAGTTCCACCGAAGCGCCAAGTTCGTTGCGGAAATAGAGTGCCCCCCAATCGAGCACCGCGCCTTCCGGGATCATGCTGAACAGCGCAACAAGCCCGATCAGCCACGGAAGCGGCGTCATCGGCAGGCGCACCTTCTGTTTCGCCTCCTCCGGATGCGGTTTGTCGGCAACCAGCATCGGCCAGGCAATGGCCACCATGACCGCCGCGAGAACACTGACGAGCAGACCGTGGCCGACCACGCCGAGCCAGGCGATCAACACCCCGCCGCTTGCCGACCCCAGGAGACCGCCGAGGCTCCAGAAGGCATGGCAGGACGACATGATGGAGCGCCGCATCTGCTTTTCCGTCACCACCGCATTGGCGTTCATCGCGACATCCATGGCGCCGATCAGCCCGCCGAACAGAAAGATCGCGATGGCGCCCGTCCAGACGTTGCCGACCAGGCTGAGCAGCAGCAAAGTCGGAAGAACGAGCAGGGCCGTGATCCGCGTCACCCAGGTCGAGCCGAAGCGGGCGATCTGGATGCCGCCGATCGGCATCATGACGATGGAACCGATGCCGAAGACGAGGATCATCAGGCCGAGCGCGCTTTCGCTGAGCGACAGCCTGGCGGCAAATTCCGGAATTTTTGGCGCCCAGGCGCCAATCAGGAAGCCGTTCATCAGGAACATCAGCGCAACGGCCGCACGCTCGCGGGTGATAATGGGGGCGCGATCGACGGCGCCGGTCACGGCAGTATTGTCAGTCATTGTTCTGGTCTCTCCCGGTCTTTCGACCCTCTTGCAGTCCAGCCTCGATGATCTCGCACCCCGCCTCCCTGAGTGGCGCAAGGCGATGCGGATCGACACCTGGTTCGGTGACGAGGCAGTGATATTGGCCGGCAGCGGCCACCGCATAGGGTGCGGCTGCATCGAATTTTTCGCGCGTGGCGGCAACGATGACCCTTCGGCTGCGGGCGGCGATGTATTGCTTGAAGGCAGCATCCTCCAGGCGAAAGGCCGAGAGGCCCCCGTCGACATCGATGCCGCAGGTGCCGATGAAACAAATGTCCGGCCGGATGACCGACATGGCCTCGATTGCCCGCGCGCCGACGGCGCCCCCTACCACGCGGTCGAGGCTGCCGCCGATCAGGATCACCTCAACGAGCGGCTTTTCGGTCAGCACGAGTGCTATGGCGGGAGAATTGGTCACCGCCGTCACCACAAGGTCCTCGTGCACGGCCTCGGCGATCGCAAGATTGGTGCTTCCCGCATCGAAATACACGGTGCAGCGCGGCGGAATAAGCGTGCTGGCCGTTGCGGCCAAGGCCTTCTTCCGCTCCGACGCCACGCCCATGCGCTGGGACAGCGTCGTGGCACCGCGCGAAACCGGAAGCGCACCGCCATACACCCGTTCACACAGGCCGGCATTCGCCATGTCGCGCAAATCGCGGCGGATCGTGTCTTCGGAAATACGAAATTCCGCCGCCAGAGAGGCCGAAAGCACCCGGCCATCCTGTTTCAGACGTCGCAGGATTTCCGCCTGCCTTTCCTGCACCATCAGATCCGTCATGCACGCTCCATCCTGAATAACGCACGACCATGCATAAACATGCATAAACATGCATAAATCGGCAATCAAGACACAAAACGCCTGCCGGTTGTCACGAGACGTGATTGCTCGCGATGCCGTGGCGGCTCCGAGATCGGTGAAAGCAAGGTTTGAGGAAAAAAGGGGGGCGTGACAGAAGCACACCAGGCCGGAAACCGCGAAGCGGTGACGGTGACACGGCCGGCGCGGCCGCTTGGCATGAAGCGGCCGCGGACGGCAACAATCCGCCCGCGGCCATCCAGATCATTCTCAGGCGGTATAGACGATCAGCAGGTCCTTGGCGTCGATCTGGTCGCCGGCCTTCACCAGGACTTCCGAGACCTCACCATCGCGCTCGGCATGCAACGCGGTTTCCATCTTCATCGCTTCGATGGAGAGCAGCACATCGCCTGCCTTGAGCTTCTGGCCGGCCGCCACGAAGACGCGGGAAATAACGCCCGGCATCGGCGCGCCGAGATGCGCGGCATTGCCGGCTTCTGCCTTGCGGCGCGCCACGCTGGAGGCGGCCCGGCTGCGGTCCGGCACCTTGATGCGGCGCGGTTGGCCGTTCAGTTCGAAGAAGACGGTGACGAGGCCCTGTGCATCCGGCGCACTCGCCGCCTGGTTCACCACCACCAGCGTCTTGCCCTTTTCGATATCGGCAAACAGTTCCTCGCCATCCGCCATGCCGTAGAAATAGGCGGGCGTCGGCAGAACAGAGACCGGTCCATAGGTATCGGCGGCCAGCGCGAAGTCGGTGAAGACCTTCGGGTACATCAGGTAGCTGGCGAATTCGAAGTCATCGACGGCACGCCCGAGCTTCTCCTCGATCACCTTACGCTCGGCCGCGAGATCGGCTTCCTTCAACAGTGAGCCGGGACGCTCGGTATAGGGTTTGTCGCCCTTCAGCGCCTTCTTCTGCAGCGCTTCCGGCCAGCCGCCCGGAGGCTGACCGAGATCGCCCTTCAGCATCGAGACGACGGAATCGGGGAAGGCGATGTCCTTGTCGGGGTTTACGACATCGGCGACCGTCAGGTCCTGCGAGACCATCATCAGCGCCATATCGCCGACGACCTTGGACGACGGCGTGACCTTGACGATGTCGCCGAACATCTGGTTGACGTCGGCATAGGTCTGCGCCACTTCGTGCCAGCGGGTTTCGAGCCCCAGAGACCGGGCCTGTTCCTTGAGGTTGGTGAACTGGCCGCCCGGCATTTCATGCAGATAGACTTCCGAAGCCGGCCCCTTGAGATCGCTCTCGAAGGCCGCGTACTGGTGGCGCACCGCTTCCCAATAGAAGGAGATGCGGCGGATCCAGGCGGGGTCGAGGCCCGGATCACGCTCCGTGCCGGACAGCGCTTCCACGATCGAACCGAGGCAGGGCTGCGAGGTGTTGCCGGAGAAGGCGTCCATGGCGGCATCGACCGCATCGACGCCGGCATCGACCGCCGCCAGCACCGTGGCCGCGGCAATGCCGGACGTGTCGTGCGTGTGGAAATGGATCGGCAGGTCAGTCGCCTCGCGCAGCGCCTTGAACAGCACGCGGGCAGCCGCCGGTTTCAGCAGACCAGCCATGTCCTTCACCGCAATGATATGGGCGCCGGCCTTTTCCAGCTCAGCCGCAAGAGCGGTGTAATATTTGAGGTCGTATTTCGGCCGCGCGCTGTTGAGCAGATCACCGGTATAACAAATCGTTGCCTCGCAGAGCTTGTTCTCCTCCTGGATCGCATCCATGGAGACGCGCATGTTGTCGACCCAGTTCAGGCAGTCGAAGACGCGGAACAGGTCGATGCCACCTTTGGCCGCCTGCCGGACGAAATATTTCACCACATTGTCCGGATAGTTGGTGTAGCCGACGCCGTTCGCACCGCGCAGCAGCATCTGCAGCAGGAAGTTTGGCGCGCCCTCGCGGATCAGCGCCAGACGCTCCCACGGATCTTCGGTGAGGAAGCGCATCGAGACGTCGAAGGTGGCCCCGCCCCAGCATTCGAGCGAAAAGAGGTTCGGCAGCGCCCGCGCATAGACCGGCGCGATACGGGCAATGTCGAAGGTGCGCATGCGGGTGGCGAGCAGTGACTGGTGCCCGTCGCGCATGGTCGTATCGGTCAACAGCACCTGCGGCTGCGCCCGCATCCAGGCCGCAAAACCCTTCGGGCCGAGTTCGTCGAGCTTCTGCTTGGTGCCGGCAGGAACCTCACCGTTGATGTAGGGCACCACCGGCTTCGGTGCCTTTTCCGACGGTTTCGGACGCCCCTTGACCTCCGGATGGCCGTTCACCGTGACATCCGCCAGATAGGTGAGCAGCTTGGTGGCACGGTCCTGCCGCTTGACCTGCTGGAACAGCTCCGGCGTCGTGTCGATGAAACGCGTCGTATAGGAATTGTCGCGGAAACTTGGATGGCCAATGATCGCTTCCAGGAAGGTCAGGTTGGTCGCGACACCGCGAATACGGAATTCGCGCAGCGCGCGGTCCATGCGGCTGATCGCCTCCTGCGGCGTGCCGCCCGAGGCCGTCACCTTGACCAGCAGCGGGTCATAATAACGCGTGATGATCGCCCCGGTATAGGCCGTGCCGCCATCGAGGCGAATACCGAAACCGGCCGCCGAACGATAGGCGGTGATGCGGCCGTAATCGGGGATGAAGTTCTGTTCCGGATCTTCCGTCGTGATACGGCACTGCAGCGCATGGCCGTTCAGACGGATGTTCTCCTGTGCCGGAACGCCCGATTCCGGCGTGCCGATCGCCTCGCCTTCGAGGATGTGGATCTGCGCCTTGACGATATCGATGCCGGTGACGACTTCCGTCACCGTATGCTCGACCTGGATGCGTGGGTTCACTTCGATGAAGTAGAATTTGCCCGTATCGGCATCCATCAGATATTCGACGGTACCCGCGCCGATATAGTTCGTTGCCGCCGCGATCTTCAGGGAATAACCGGCCAGTTCCTGGCGTTGTGCCTCCGAAAGATACGGCGCCGGAGCCCGCTCGACGACCTTCTGGTTGCGGCGCTGGATCGAACAGTCACGCTCGAAAAGATGCACGACATTGCCATGCGTATCGCCCAGCACCTGGCTTTCCACGTGGCGGGCACGTTCCACCAGCTTTTCCAGATAGACCTCGTCCTTGCCGAAGGCCGCCATGGCTTCGCGCTTGGCTTCCGTCACCTCCTTGGCAAGATCCTTCGGGTCGCGAATGGCACGCATGCCGCGTCCGCCACCGCCCCACGAGGCTTTTAACATAACCGGGTAGCCAATTTCCTCAGCCATCCTGGCAACGATCGTCATATCATCCGGCAGCGGCTCGGTGGCCGGCACGACAGGAACACCGACGGAAATTGCCAGATTGCGGGCCGCGACCTTGTTGCCGAGCTGGCGCATGGTATCGGCCGTCGGGCCGATGAAGATGATGCCCGCCTCGTTGCAGGCCTCGACGAATTCCGGGCTTTCGGAGAGGAGGCCGTAACCGGGATGGATCGCATCCGCGCCGGAGGCCTTGGCAACCCGGATGACCTCCGGGATCGACAGATAGCTTTCAATCGGCCCGAGATCACGCGCAAGATGGGGCCCGCGTCCAACCTGATAACTTTCGTCCGCCTTGAATCGATGCAGGGAGAGTTTGTCCTCTTCCGCCCAGATCGCTACCGTTTTGATACCCAGTTCATTGGCCGCGCGGAACACGCGAATTGCAATTTCCGACCGGTTGGCGACAAGTATCTTCGATATCTTCAAGACGATCTCCCACTCGCTGAGCGAGGCATGCTGCACCCGCGAAGAAGATCATTAACGGCTTTTTAGCGAAGTGCAATTTCCCGCCGGCACTTCCAATCGAATTTATGTCAGCTTGGTGTCAGGTGATCAGGCCGAGACGGAACGCGATGGCAATGACGTGCTGCCGGTTCTTGGCGTTGAACTTTTCCTGGATGACGTTGATGTACCAGTCGACGGTATGGTTCGAGATGCTGAGTTCCTTGGCGATCTCGTTGGACGTCATGCCATCGGCCAAAAGAATCAGCACTTCCATCTGCCGCTTCGTCAGGTCCGTGTCGAGTGAATCGCACAGTTCGAGTTCCGGGGCCAGGCCCTGCAACTCGAGGAGGCGCCAGAAGATCCGCCGCCCTGCGGTCTCGAACAGGGAGATCTCCACCGGCGAAAGCTCGATTGAGGGACCGCTGATGTTGAGCTGTCCGATCAGACCCGTTTTGCCAAAGATCGGAAAGACATAACCATCCACCATGTTGAACCTCGACGCGTCCTGCAGAAGTTTGAGGACACGTTTGCGATAAGGATCGTCGCGAAAGGCATGGATTGCGTCGCGCCAACGAAAGGGACGCTGGGCGGAGGACAGCATGCGGCGGGCGGGATCGACCAGGCTGTATTTGCGCGTCGCATAAAGCGTCCTCCAGCTCTCCGGCCAGTTGTCCATCAGGAGCATCTCGGAGCGAGTGGAGTCCGCCCGGTGAAACAGCCAGATATCGTAACCGACAAAACCATACGCGCGCAAAAGCTTGTCGAGCTCTGCAGCCACTTCCGCTTGTGTTTTTGCTTCATTGACCAAGACGAGAAGCTGCAGAATCGAGTGAATGTTCACTCATCCCCCCTGCTGTGAATCGTCACAGCTACCAAATAGTTGAACCAAACGATAAAATGCCAATGCCAACCTGCTGAGGTGCGGTTAGCATTTTCTGAATGCTGCAATGCGATTTATAACACAGGGCAATATTCTCCCATGGATTGCAAGAGGGGTCTTACTCACCCCAAGATATAACAGGACGGACGACAGCCGGGCTGCTGGTGTTCACGCTGCATACAGGTCTCACCTGCTAAACGTCCGTGTCCGGAATAACGAGGTAACGTCTTTTGAGTCTGTTTCAGGTCTATGCGCGAGCGCTGAAATATCTGAGCTCCAGCCCCATTCGCGTCACCATGGTGGTGATCGCCAACATCGTTCTGGCGGTCATAACCATCGCGGAGCCCATTCTGTTCGGCCGCATCATCGATGCCCTGTCGGAGGGCGGCGACGTGACCCCCATCCTCATTCTCTGGGGCGGTTTCGGCGTTTTCAACACGATTGCCTATGTGCTGGTGGCCCGCGAGGCGGACCGCCTGGCACATGGCCGCCGCGCAACACTGCTCACGGAAGCCTTTGGCCGGATCATCTCCATGCCACTCGCCTGGCATCACCAGCGTGGTACTTCGAACGCTCTGCACACGCTGTTGCGCGCCAGTGAAACGCTGTTCGGCCTGTGGCTGGAATTCATGCGCACGCACCTCGCTACCATCGTGGCGCTCTCGATGCTGCTGCCGACGGCGCTGTCCATGGACTGGCGCCTGAGTTCGGTGCTGATCGTGCTCGGCGTGATCTACTGGATCATCGGCCGCACGGTGATGAATCGGACGAAGGAAGGCCAAGCCTCGGTCGAAGGGCATTATCATACGGTCTTTTCGCATGTCAGCGACTCGATCAGCAACGTCACGGTGCTGCACAGCTACAACCGCATCGAAGCCGAAACGCGGGCGCTGAAGGGTTTTACCGAGCGCCTGATCGCCGCACAGTTTCCGGTGCTCGACTGGTGGGCGCTCGCCAGCGCGCTCAACCGCATGGCCTCGACCATCTCGATGCTGATCATCCTCGTCATCGGCGTTGTGCTGGTGCGCAACGGCGAGATCAAGGTCGGCGATGTCATCGCCTTTATCGGTTTCGCCAACCTGTTGATCGGTCGCCTCGACCTGTTGCGCCAGTTCGCCACGCAAATCTTCGAGGCTCGCTCCAAACTTGAGGACTTCTTCCGCCTCGAGGATTCGGTCAAGGACCGCGAGGAACCGGTCGGCACCGGTGAACTGGCCAATGTCCGCGGCGAGGTGGAATTTCGCGATGTCTCCTTCGATTTTGCGAATACGACACAGGGCGTGCGCGACGTGTCGTTCACCGCCAAGGCCGGGCAGACGGTCGCGATCGTCGGCCCGACAGGCGCCGGCAAGACAACGCTCATCAACCTCCTACAGCGCGTCTACGATCCGCAGCAGGGAAAGATCCTGATCGACGGCACCGATATTGCCGGTGTGACACGCAAGTCGCTGCGCCACTCGATTGCGACCGTTTTCCAGGATGCCGGCCTCCTCAACCGCTCGATTACCGACAATATTCGCCTCGGTCGCGAGGATGCGACGGACGCGGACGTGCTTGCCGCTGCCGAAGCCGCTGCCGCGACAGAGTTCATCGAAAGCCGTCTTGCCGGTTTCGACACCCATGTCGGCGAGCGCGGCAACCGCCTGTCGGGCGGCGAACGCCAGCGCATCGCGATCGCTCGCGCCATCCTGAAAAACGCGCCGATCCTGGTGCTGGACGAGGCGACGAGCGCGCTCGACGTGGAAACGGAACAGCGGGTGAAGGAAGCCATCGACCGGTTGCGCAAGGACCGCACCACCTTCATCATCGCCCACCGGCTCTCGACCATCCGCGACGCGGATGTGGTGCTCTTCCTCGACCATGGCCGGATCATCGAAAAGGGCACCTATGACGAACTGAGCGCACTCGGCGGCCGTTTTGCCTCGCTGCTGAAGACGAGCGGTATTCTGGCGGATGACGCGAAGGCTGCGCCAGCGGCCCTGCCGCAGCCGGCCTGAGGCGGGCGTACTCACCGGTCATCATCATCGACAAGAGACGAAGGATGCGCAAATGCAGAATTTGCGCATCTTTTTTATGTCGTGCATCCTGCGCCCTCCTGCGAGCTTGACCACGAGCCTCACCGATGCCCTCGAAAGACCTGCTTCACGTCCACATTCGGCCGGCATTGCCTGCGGATTCTCCCGCCCTTCAACAGATCGAGTTTTTCGCCTTCGAGACGCTGAGAATGGCCGGCGCCGCGCATGGCCCGCTGCAGACCAGCAGCGACGAGGAGCTTCAAACCTATCATGACGCAGGTTTTCTTCTTGCTGCCATCACTTCCGATGGAGAGCCCGTCGGTTATGTCGGCGGATATGATGCCGGGCGGTGGCTGCACATCGGCGAGATGGACGTTCATCCGCAATGGCAGAGACAGGGCGTCGGCCGCCGGCTGATGCTGGCGATCCTCGATGAGGCGCGAAAGCACCGCCTGCTTGGCGCAACGCTGACGACGGATCGCCTGGCGCCCTTTAATGCGGCCTTTTACGCATCACTCGGCTTTTCCATCCTGGGGGCGGCAGACCGCTCGCAAAGGCTCGATGCGCTGTTAAAGGCCGAAGCGGCGAAGGGGCTGGACCCCGGTCGCCGTGTCGCGATGCAACTGGAGTTTCAACCGGCCTGAACGGGTAACGATCCAAACAGAACGGCCCGGCTGCACACCTGCAGCCGGGCCATTTTCGTTCAGATCGAGCTACGGAACCGTCAGCCCAGCACAAACCCTTCGTCGGCGGCAACGGCAGAACCGTTGACCGTCACTGTCGCTTCGCCATCGGTCATCGCCACGGCGATCTTGTAGGTCTTGTCGTCCAGCGTCAGTTCGGCAGAGAAACCGTCCCATTCCGCCGGCAGGACCGGACGCACGAAGAGGCGGTTGCCTTCGCGGCGGATGCCGAGAATGCCTTCGACGGCGGCGCGATAGAGCCAGCCGGCCGAGCCCGTGTACCAGGTCCAACCGCCGCGGCCGGTCAGGTCCCCGACGCCATAGACGTCGGCAGCAACAACGTAAGGCTCGACACGGTAGAGATCAGCCGAGGCCTGGTCGAGCGCGTGGTTGACCGGGTTCAATAGCTTGAAGGCCTTCCAGGCATCGTCGCCGCGCTTCAGCGCTGCAAGCGCCAGCACCACCCAGATCGCCGCATGGGTATACTGGCCGCCGTTTTCGCGCACGCCGGGCGGATAGGCCTTGATATAACCCGGGTCCTTCGGCGTGGTGGCAAAAGCCGGCGTGAAGAGGCGGATGAGGCCATCCTTCTCGTCCACCAGTTTCTCCATCACGGCGTTCATCGCCTGCTGCTGACGGGCCGGATCACCCTCGCCGGAGAGCACGCTCCAAGACTGGCCGAGCGAATCGATCGAGCATTCGAGGTTGCCGTTGGCACCCAGCGGACCGCCATCGTCGAAGTAGCCGCGACGATAGTAAGTGCCGTCCCAGCCCGCCGTTTCCAGCGCATGCTTGAGCGAGTCCAGATGCGCAGTCCAGCGTTCGACACGGGCCTGGTCAGCCCGTTCTTCCGCGTAAGGCAGGAAGCGACGCAGCGCTGCCGCCAGAAACCAGCCGAGCCAGACGCTCGTGCCGCGCCCGCCGATGCCGACACGGTTCATGCCGTCGTTCCAGTCGCCGCCGAGGATCAGCGGCAGGCCGTTGGAGCCGGTTCGCTTGATCGCAAGATCGAGCGCGCGGGCCGCATGTTCGTAAAGCGACGCCTGCTCGTCGGAAATCTCCGGTTTGTAGAAGGCATCGTGCTGGCCCGCGGTCAGCATCGGTCCCTGCAGGAAGGGCGTCGTCTCATTCAGGATCGCGCTGTCGCCGGTCGCCTCAATGTACTGGTGCGTCGCATATGCGAGCCACACCACGTCGTCCGAGATAGAAGTGCGCACACCCGCGCCGGTGCCCGGAAGCCACCAATGCTGCACGTCGCCTTCCTTGAACTGGCGGCTGGCGGCATTGACGATCTGGCGGCGGGCGAGATCCGGCTGATGGATCAGGAAAGCGAGCGTATCCTGCAACTGGTCGCGGAAGCCATAAGCACCCGACGACTGGTAGAAGGCAGTGCGCGACATGATGCGGCAGCCGAGCGCCTGATAGGGCAGCCAGCGGTTCACCATCAGGTCCATCGCCTTGTCCGGCGTCGAGATCTGCAGGCGTCCGGTGAACTCCTGCCAGAAATCGTTCGTCGTCTTCAAGACACCGTGGAAGGAAGAAACCTTCACCTCGGCGGCCAGGGCCACAGCTTCGTCGCGCGTCGCGCAATCACCCATGAAGAAGGTCACGACCTTCTCCTCGCCGGCCGACAGTTCGATGTCATAGGCAAGGGCAGCACAAGGCGCGCCATCCGGCTCCAGCGAGCCGTTGAGCGCAGAGCGGTTCATCACCGCCGTCGGTGCGGCAATCGTGCCGAAACGACCGAGGAAGTCGCGCCGGCTGGTGGTGAAGCCCGATGCATCGCCGTCGAGCCCGAAGAAGGCCGTGCGATGGTAATCGATGCTGTACGGGTTCGCCGCAAACAGCGTGCCCGTCGCCTCGTCCCGGCTGCTGAGGATGAAGGCCTGCGTGCGTTGCGGGTTGTTGCCGAGAATCCATTCGGCATAGCCGTAGACACGGTAACGACGCGGTTCGCCGCTGGTGTTCTTTACCGTCAGCTTGGAGAACTTGACCGGTCGGGTGCGATCCACCGTCTGAGTCAGCGTCAGGGTAAGACCGTCCTCCTGCGCCGTGAAGGTGGAATAACCGAGCCCATGACGCGTCTCGAACTGGACGGAGGGACGGCGCGACAGGGCCGCAAACGGGGTCGCAACAGACCCCGTTTCCAGATCCGTCACGTAGAAAGCCTCACCCGGACGGTTGACGACCGGATCGTTCGCCCAGGGCGTCAGCTGATAATCGCGCGAGTTCTGGCTCCAGGTGAAACCTGCGCCTTCCGCCGAAATATGGAAGCCGAACATCTCGTTCGAGATGACGTTGATCCACGGATGCGGCGTGGCGCCACCACCCGCCAGGCGCACGACATATTCGTCGCCATCCTTGGAGAAGCCGCCATAACCGTTCCAGAACTGCAGGTCGCCACCATCGGTCTCGACGGGACGGCCGAAATCGGCGGCCGAGAGAAGCGCACGACGGTCGAGTTCGGTTTCCACGCCGCGCGGGGCGGAGAAGAGCGAAACGGCACGCGCCACCTGGTCTTCGATCTTGCCGTTGCGGGCATGCAGGACGACACGCGAGGCCGCGATAAGCGCCGCCCAGGTGGCATCGTCCATCAGGTCACGGCGCAGCGCAAAGACCTGCTGCCGGCCTTCGGTCTGGCCGAGCCTGCGGATGCTTTCGCTGATCTGGTCGATCGCATGCTGCATGTCCTGCGCATAGGAGGCAGGCTTTTCATTGACGATGGCAAGATCGGCCATGACGCCGCGCGAACGCAGATATTCCTGCGCCGATAGGGCCTCCTTGACGACCTCCATGTCCATTTCGTCATTGATGCGCAGCGTGAAGATCGGCAGGTCGCCGGAGATCGACAGGCCCCAGAGCTGGCGCTGCGAGGCAAGGCCGGCTTCGACCGTGGCCGCATCGGCCCGCAGATGCATGTCCGGATAGACCAGGTAGCGGCCGAGATGCTGGAAGGCGGCGGCCTGCTGCGAGCTGATGCCGATATGGCGCATCTGCACCTGGACGCGCGTCCAGGCTTGCGTCAGTTCCGTCGCAAAGGAATCCGGGTGGCGATAGCGTTCGATCGCCACGTCCAGTTCCTCGCGGCTCGGCGCCGCGATGGTCCAGAAAATCACGCTCACCTTCTTGCCGGCCGGCACGCGCACGACGCGGCGCAGAGACAGGATCGGATCGAGCGTGAAGCCGTCGGTGCCGGAGAGCGTCGCATCCGGATCGAAGGCGGCAGCTTCTGCCAGCGTGCGGCCGCGGCCGAGGAAGCGGCGACGGTCGGTCTCGAACTCGGTCGGGCGCGAGGACCCGGCATTGTCGGCGGCAAGATGCGCAATCTGCATCGCCGGTTCGTTCGGATTGCGCTTGTTGCGCCAGGCGCGGATCACGTCGCCGCGGCGGCCGATCTCGGTGCGCACGAACATGCGCGAGAAGACCGGATGCGCATTGTCGTCATCCTCGTTGGCGATCACCGGCTCCAGATAGGAGGTCACTTCGATGAAGCGGTCTTCCGTTCCGGTATTGAGCAGCGTCAGGCGGCGGCCTTCGGCATCATGTTCGGTGGCGACGATGCATTCGACGCTCGACACCAGCGTGCCAACCGTCTTGTGGAACTCGGCCTTTTCGTCACTGAAGACGGTCTTGACCTTCTCGCCCTCGATGCGGCGCGGTTCCGCGGTGGTCGACCACCATTCGCCGCTTGCCGTATCGCGCAGGAAGATGAAATTGCCCCAGCGGTCTTCGACCGGATCGGGTTTCCAGCGGGTGACGGAAAGACCGTTCCACCGCGAATAACCCGTGCCGGTTGCCGTCATCATGGTCGAATAATGACCGTTCGACAGGAACACCATTTCGCGGTCGCGACCGGCCGGGTCCTGGATCGTGCGGATTTCCGGACGCAGCAGGTCGGCCTGGCCCTTGCCGGGCGTTTCCGGCTCGTATTTCGAGCCCATCACCGGCACTTCGCGCGGCGCCTTTTCCTGCAGCAGCAGTTCAGCGGCTTCCACCACCGGATCGGAATGGAAGAGTTCGCGCAGCTTGCCGTTGTTGACGACGTTGGCGATCGCCGCAATCGACATGCCATGGTGGTGAGCATAATAGTTGAACACCACTGCACAGCGCTTGCCTTCCGGAACGCGGGTCGGCGTGAAGTCGACCGCATCATGGAAGCCGTATTTGCCAAGCGCACCCACGGCGCGCAGCTTCTGCAGGTTCTCGAGCGCTTCCAGCGGCTTGTACTGGCTGGCGAGGATCGAGGCATAGGGCGCGATGACGGCGTTCTGGCCAAGACCACGCTTCAGCCCCAGCGTCGGCACGCCGAAGTTCGTGTACTGGTAGTTCAGGTTATGGTCGCGGGCGTTGAAGGCGGCTTCCGAAATCCCCCAGGGGATGTTCAGACGGCGGCCATGGTTCATCTGCTCCTCGACGATCAGGTTGTTTGTCTGGTTCAGAATGCCGCCCTGACGCTCCTGCATGACGAGCGGCGGCATCAGATATTCGAACATCGAACCCGACCAGGAGATCAGCGCGCCCCGCGCACCGATCGGCACGACCTGACGGCCGAGGCGATACCAGTGTTCAGTCGGCAGATCGCCCTTGGCGATGGCAAAGAGGCTGGTCAGGCGGCATTCCGACGCCAGAAGGTCGTAGCAGGCCTCGTCGAGATCGTTGCTTTCGACGCGGTAGCCGATCGAGAGGAGTCGGCGGTCCTTCCGGTAAAGGAAGGTGAAGTCCATCGAGAAGGCGAGATTGCGGGCACGGTCGCGCAACTGGATCAGGCGCTGGCGCAGCGGCTCGATATTCGTCATGTCGAAGGTGCTGTCGGCGATATGCGCCTCGCAGGCGGCTACCAGCGATTCCGACCAGCGTGTCACTTCCATGCTCTGGGGGCTGCTCACCTCATGGTCGAGGTTGGCGGCCAGCTTCTGGATGTCGCGCGCCAGCACCGCAAGGTTGATGATGCGGATGGAGGCGAATTCGTGCTCGCGCTTGACGGCGGCGAGCGCATTACCGAAACCGATGATGCGTTCTTCCAGGCGGCGGCGCAGCGGACGCACCGTCTTGCGGTCGTCGGGCAGTTCCGAGAGTGCCTCGGACAGGATGCCGGCGACATCGCCGATACCATCAAGATTGGCCTGCAGATGCGCAGATGGCGCTTCCGCCCATTCGCGGCAGGCGGACGAGACTGCAATCAGATGGCCGGCCAGGTTGCCACTGTCGACGGTCGAGACATAACGCGGTCCGAGCGTCAGCAGCGAATCCGTATGGTACCAGTTGAACAGATGGCCGCGATATTTGTCCATCTTCTCGACGGTCGAGATCGTCTGATCCAGCCGGTCGAGCGTTTCCTGGAAGCTGATCCAGCCGAAATGCCGCGCCGAGACGGTGGACAGGATGTAGACGCCGATATTGGTCGGCGAGGTGCGCTTGGCGACAATCGGCTCCGGCTTTTCCTGAAAATTGTCCGGCGGCAGGAAGTGCTGGTCCTCGGTCACGAAGGCTTCGTAATAGCGCCAGGTGCGACGCGAAATCTTGCGAAGCTCGACGGAGACCGCCTCCGGCACGAATAGCCGGTCTTCGGTTTCGGCCGACTGGCTGACATACCAGGCAACGATCGGCGAGAAGACCCACAACAGCACGAAGGGCAGGCCAACGAGGAAGGCATTGTCATCCGGCAGCGCGGCCAACATCAGGCCGAGCACGGCAGCAACCGGCGCATGCCACATGGAGCGATAATAATCCTGCGGGCTCCCCTGCGCCGAGGACTGGATGCTGGCGGCGGTGCGCCATTCCAGCAGAAGCTTGCGGCTGACGAACAGGCGATAGATCGAGCGGACGATCGCATCGAGCATCATGAAGGCCGAGTCGGCGATGAAGACGATGCGGAGCGCAACCTGCGCATTGGCCGAACGCACGTCGGACCACAGCGAATAGAAATGCGCGCGCTGCACGATGTCGGTGGAGCGCGGCAGGATGCCGGTGATCAGCGACAGCGTCGGCGCCACGAACAGCGAGAAGATCAGCAGGATCTGCCAGACCAGCGCACCAAGCGGGTCCATGAAATACCAGCCGAGCACGGAGGAGAAGAACCAGGCGATCGGCGTCAGCGAGCGGCGCAGGTTGTCGACCATCTTCCAGCGGCCAAGCGCGGTGACGCCGCGCATCGGATCGAGGATATAGGGCAGAAGCTGCCAGTCGCCGCGGGCCCAGCGATGCTGGCGCGACACTTCGACCTCGTAGCGCGTCGGGAAGTCTTCGACCAGTTCCACGTCGGTCACCAGCGCGCAGCGGGCGAACGAACCTTCCAGAAGGTCGTGGCTGAGAACGGAGTTTTCTTCGATACGACCGCGCAGGGCCGTCTCGAAGGCATCAACGTGATAGAGACCTTTGCCGGTAAACGTGCCTTCGCCCGTCAGGTCCTGATAGACGTCGGAGACGGTGAAGACGTAAGGGTCGATACCGCGGCTGATCGAATAAACGCGCTGGAAGACAGAGGCGTCCTTGCCGGTCGTCAGCGAAGGGGTGACGCGCGGCTGCAAGAGGCCGTAACCGTTGATCACCCGGCCGCTGTTCACATCGTGTACCGGACGGTTGATCGGATGGTGCAGCTTGCCGACGAGCTTCGTCACCGCATCGCGCATCAAGCGCGTATCGGCGTCGAGCGTCATCACATACTGCACGTTTTCCGGCACCGTATTGGCGCCCGGCATGTAGGTCGTGTCCTTGTCGCCGCGCAAAAGCAGGTTCAGTTCGTGCAGCTTGCCGCGCTTGCGCTCCCAGCCCATCCAGACACCTTCGGACGGGTTGAACAGACGGCGGCGGTGCAGGAGGTAAAACCGGGTCTTGCCGTCATAGGCATAACGGGCGCTGAGCAGCGCCACTTCGCGCCGCGCATATTCGAGAACTTCCAGATCGGCATCCGTCTGTTCGAGCGTGCTGTCCTTCCAGTCGCTGAGGAGCGCAAAGTAGATTTCGCCGCGCGGATTGGCGAGGTAATGCACCTCGATATTGCGGACGAGCTCATCCACCGTGTCGCGATTGGTGATCAGGCAGGGGACGACGACGAGGGTGCGAGCATCTTCCGGGATGCCGTTCTTGAACTCATAGCCCACAAGCCGGGCGGGCTTTACGATATAGGTGACCAGCGTGTTGAAGAGACCCGTGGCACCTTCCGAAGCCGGCAGGGAGAACATCAGCAGGAAAAGCAGGATCACCGGCCAGCTCATGCCGGCATTCGCCAGGAAACCGCCGACGATGGCGAGCGCCAGGAAGGTCAGAAGCAGGACGGGCACGGCCACCGCCAGCCAGTTCATCTTCTGAACGGTGCGAATGGTGCGCTGGGCGATGTTCGGCGTGTAGCCAACCCGCTTTTCCAGTTCCGTCAGATACATGCCCGTCAGGAAGGCACCGACATTGGCCTTGTGCGGATCGGGTTCCGGCGCGCTCTTGGCCTCCTGCGCCAAGGCGATCGCCGCGCGCGCCACGTCGATTTCGCTCTTGCCGCAATAACGGGCGATCTTTTCGATGCGGTTGCGGTAGGAATTGCGCGATCCGAAATCGAGTTCATTGTAGTCGCTCTGCTCGCGCAGAACCTGGTCGACAAGGCAGACCTCTTCGAACCAGACGCTCCATTCCGTGTCGTCGATCTCACGCAGGCTCTTGATGATGTTGCCCATGGTGAGATTGCCGGAGGACAGGCGGTTCTGTTCCGCCATCATCACTTCTTCGGTGTCGGTGCCGGCAGCGTCCAGCCGCGCCTCCAGCCAGGCGATCGCGAAGCTTGGCGATTGCGAGGCATTGCGCAGGCGGTAAAGGAACTGGGTCGAGAAGGTGTTGTCGTCCGTCAGCGGCTCGATCCGCTTCAGGATCTCGGCCGAGGCGGCCTCGTCATTGAGTTTGATGATCTCGTCGGCCGCATCATTGGCCTGCTGGCGCATGCGGCGCGATTTTTCCACGCGAATGGAGATGCGGCGCAGGTTTTCGATCAGCACAAACCGCAGGAAGGACGGCAGAGCCCAGAGTTCGCCGATTTCCAGCGACTGGTGGACCTGGAAACCCTCGGTCATCGCCGTCAGGTTGTCGCGGTTCAGCGTGCTGTGGGTATGCGCCACATAAAGCCAGGCCAGCGCCAGCACCCGCGGCATTTCCTGTCCGCCGATCGTGACCGTCGGCAGTTGCCGGTAGAATTTCTTCGGGAAGTCACGGCGAACTTCCTGGATCGCCTCTTCGACGATGTAGTGGTTGTCGAGCAGCCACTCGGCCGCCGGCGTGATCGTCTGGCCGGCTTCCACGTCCTTCGCGGTCGTCCGGTAGACGCGCAGGATTTCCTTTTCGTTTTCCTTGTGCCGATCGTGGAAACCGAAGGCCATCAGGCCGGGCAGCGTCTGGGCACCGTCCCTCGCCAGGGCCTCACCACAGCTGCGCAGGTCGTCCGCATTAAAATAGGTCGCTCTGATCGCCTCGTTATGGTCGATTTGCTTGCCTTCGGTTTCACGAGAGGTCGCAGCAGGCGTGTTATGAAAAGACATTGGGGCGGCTTCTACGAATGAGTGGCACTGATGTGGGGGACGGACCGGTCGACAAAATCAAACACGGCATGCGGAAAATGGTCGCGAGCACACGTCGCAAGGCGACAGCGGACGGGCCTGCCTGCAGCGGACGGAAATACGAACGGGAGGGCCAGATCTGTCCACATGCTTCTCCAAAACCATGACCGTTCGCCTCTATTCCTCCAGGCATGAATGAAACCTGAACATATTCAGCCATTTGGAATATAGAATACGATGTTTTGATTCTTGGAACGGTATGACCTGAGGAACGGCATCGTCCGTAAAGTCCTCACTGTTCCGATGGTTCCATGACATCAAGATCAATCGCGTTCAAGCGGGATTCTGCGGCAGGCTTAACGCCGCGGCAGACGGGGTAAACGCCAGCAGGAGACCGACATCCGGGTTTGCCGCGTCCCCGGCCAACTGCTATGGCTGGAAGCAAGCCGCTGCATGACTTGCCCCGCTCAGGTATCCAGGAAAACCCATGACGATCCAGTTCTCAAACTACATTCCGGAATTCGTGGCCACCCGACGTTTCCTGCATCAGAATCCTGAACTTGGCCTCTCGGAATTCAAGACATCGGACTATCTGGCCGAGCAGCTGAACGCCCTCGGTTACGAGGTGACGCGCGGTTTTGGCAAGACGGGACTGGTCGCCTCGCTGAAGAATGGAACGAGCGGCCGATCGATCGGCATCCGCGCCGATATCGACGCGCTGCCGATTGCGGAAGAAACGGGCCTGGACTACGCAAGCCAGAATGCCGGCCTGATGCATGCCTGCGGCCATGACGGACATACCGCCATCCTGCTCGGCGCCGCCCGCATCCTTGCGGAGCGCCGCAATTTCGACGGCACGCTGAACCTGATCTTCCAGCCGGCGGAGGAGAACTTTGCCGGCGCCAAACTGATGATCGACGACGGACTGTTCCGGCAGTTCCCATGCGATGCGGTGTTCGGCCTGCACAACGATCCCGGCATTCCGTTCGGCAAGATCGCCGTCCGAGAAGGTGCGATGATGGCGGCCGCCGACGAATGCCTGATCACCATCAACGGACGCGGCGGGCACGGCGCCGAACCACAGGACGCCAGCGATCCGATCGTCTGTGGGGCCAGCATCATCATGGCACTTCAAACCATCGTCTCGCGCAACCTGCATGCCATGGACCAGGCGGTGATCACCGTCGGCGCCTTTAACGCCGGCAAGGCGAGCAACGTCATCCCTGAGCGAGCGGAGATGGCAGTGACCGTCCGCTCCTTCGACCAGACGGTACGCGATACGCTGGAAAAGCGGATTCGCGAGGTAGCCGAAGGCCAGGCCGCCAGCTACGGCATGAGCGTGTCGATCTCCTACGAGCGGGGCTATGAGCCGACCATCAACCACAAGGCCGAGACGGACTTCGTGCGCGAGGTGGCAGGGCGTGTCGTCGGCAGCGACAACGTCTTCGATCTCGCTCGCCCTTCGATGGGAAGCGAGGACTTCGCCTTCATGCTCAAGGAATGCCCCGGCAGCTATTTCCTCCTCGGCACCGGCCGGACCGACAACGATCCGCCGCTGCACCATCCCCGTTTCGATTTCAACGACGATGCCCTGCCGATCGGCGTCGGCATGTGGGTCGAGATCGCGGAAACCTATCTGAAGGCACCTTGATCTGCCTTGAGCGACCGATTCGGCGCACCAAATCTCCCTTTTTCGGAAACAAATCGGGCTTCTGCAATTTTAGCTTGAATCGCCGCAGGAATTGGCGTGATTTGCACCACTCAAGAACGCACTGACCGACGGGGAGGTAGGGATGGCCGATATTGATGCAATCGTTGTCGGCGCGGGCGTTGTCGGGCTTGCCTGCGCGCGCGAACTGGCGCTGGCCGGGCAGTCGGTACTGGTTCTGGAGGCCGACAGCGCCATCGGCACCGGCACCTCGTCACGCAACAGCGAGGTGATCCATGCAGGCCTCTATTACCCGTCCGGCAGCCTGAAGGCAAAACTGTGTGTCGAAGGGCGCAACAAGCTTTACGATTATTGTGAGCAGCACGGCGTCCTGCACCGGCGTTGCGGCAAGCTGATCGTTGCGACAATAGCCGATGAAATCCCGCGGCTGGAGGACCTGCAGCAGAAGGGCCGCGCAAACGGTTGCACGGACCTGCAGCTCATCTCCGGCGACGAGGCAAGACGGCTGGAGCCCGCCCTCTCCTGTGTGGCGGCCCTTCTGTCCCCCTCCACCGGTATCATCGACAGCCATGGCTACATGCTGGCCCTGAGGGGCGATCTGGAGGAAGCGGGTGGAGCAATCGCCTTTCGTGCACCAATGATCTCGGCCCGTCATGCGGAGGATGGCTTCATCGTTTCGGCCGGTGGCAGTGATCCGCTCGACATCTCCTGCTCGCTGCTCGTCAATGCCGGCGGACTGCATGCGTCCGAGGTCGCGGCCAGCATCGAGCCTCTGGCGCAGGCAAAGGTCCCGCAGACCCGGTATGCCAAGGGCAATTATTTCATGCTGGCCGGGCGCGCACCCTTTTCGCACCTCATCTACCCGGCACCGCACGCCCATGGTCTGGGTGTCCATCTGACCATGGATCTCGGCGGACAGGCCCGCTTCGGCCCGGATGTCGAGTGGGTGGATCGGATCGGTTACACCGTTGATCCCGCCCGGGTTGCGGGTTTCACCGACGCGATACGCCGCTACTGGCCCGAGATGCCGGAAGATGCTCTCATTCCCGGTTACGCCGGAATTCGCCCGAAGATCTGCGGCCCGGACGATCCGGCAGCCGATTTCCGCATCGACGGGCCGGACGTGCACGGTCTTGCCGGTCTCGTGAACCTGTTCGGCATCGAAAGCCCGGGATTGACGGCATCGCTGGCCATCGCACGCGAGACGGTGGACCGCCTGCTGCCCGAACGCCGCGTGGCGCTGGCGGCGTGAAGAAAAGAGATCCCGCACGGGAGCGCTTTCAGGGAGAAACGACGTCGCCGGCCGTCTTGAGAAGAGCCTTGATCGGCAGGTGATCGGAGGCGACGCGTGCAAGTGCGCTATCATGCGCTCTCACCTCGCCCACCAGTCCCGGTCGATTGCTCATGATCCGGTCGAGCGCCAGCACCGGCAGACGCGATGGGAAACTTGGTACGGCGGGCGGCATGCCGCGGAAGATCGCACCAAGCGAGTTCAGCGACGAGCGGTCGCCGAGGCGCCACTCGTTGAGATCACCCATCAGGAGCGTCGGTTGCTCCTCCCGCCCGCCAAGAATATCGAGGATCATGCGCGCCTGCTGCTGGCGGGACCGGTTGAGAAGCCCGAGATGGGCAGCAATGACCCGAAGCGGCGAACCATCACGCAGTTCCAGTTCCGTCATCAGCGCGCCGCGCGGCTCGAGCCCGGGCAGTTTCAGCTGATGCACATCACGCACCACCCCTTCGCGGATGAACAGCACATTGCCGTGCCAGCCATGCGCCTTCGAAACTCCGGAAACCGGCACCGGCACCAGCCCTGTCTCACGCTCCATCCAGGCGAGATCCAGGAGACCGCGCCGTTCGCCGAAACGTGTATCGGCCTCCTGCAAAGCCAGAAGATCCGGCGCCATCTCACGGATCACCTGGGCGATGCGGTCGGGATCAAAGCGCCCGTCGACGCCGACACATTTGTGGACATTGTAGGAGGCGACCAGCAAGGCCCCATCCTCCCGCGCGCCCGTCTCCTCGGTGCCGAGACCCCGCCGTTTGCGGTTGCGTATGGACGCCAGGATGCTTGCAGGAAGATTGGGCTTATTGCCCCGGATTGCAGGACGGGTCGGATCAGAAACCATACAGCGAGTATAGCGCATCAGTCGGCCGCTTCCAGAGAAAGAGCTCAGAGATAGGGTGATCCGAGCCACAGAACCCGCTCGAACAGCCGCACCAGGAAAGGCCGCGCCCGAAGGGCCGGCAGCGTTACCTCATCGGCGAGCGCCAGCACCTGCGAGATCCGCTTTTCGACGATGGAGGCAAAGGCGATGTCGAACACCTCGACATCCACCTCGAAGTTCAGCCTGAGCGACCGCGGGTCCATGTTGGAGGAGCCGATATAGGTCCAGCGGCCGTCGATCACCATCAGTTTCGAATGGTTAAAGGGCCCATCCGCGCGCCAGATGCGGCACCCGCCCTTCAGGATCTGATCGAACTGGGCAGTCATGGCCCGGTCGACCAGCGTCAGGTTGTTCGAAGCCGGCACGATGATATCCACATCCACCCCGCGCCGCGCCGCCGTGGCCAGCGCGCTGATCAACTCCCTGTCCGGCAGGAAATAGGGCGACACGATCCGGATGGACGAGCGGGCAACCGAAAACGCCCCCATCAGGATCTTGTGGTTGGTCTCGACGCTTTTGTCCGGCCCGGACGCCACGATGCGGGCAAGCATCGGATCGTCCGGCAGGCTTTCCGGTGGTTCGATCTGCCAGGCATCGCCGACCAGAAGCTCGCCGCTGGCAAAATTCCAGTCTTCGGCCGCCACCGCAAAGAGATCGGCCACCAGCGGCCCCTTCAGACGGAAATGCGTGTCGATAGAACAGGCCTCGCCTTCGAACTCGCGGGAAAAAGCCTCGCGGATGTTCATGCCGCCGGTGAAGGCCAGCGTCCCGTCCACGATCATGATCTTCCGGTGGGTTCTCAGATTGGCATAGGGCAGCCTGAGGCCCATGATGACATTGCCGTTGAAGACATTGACCGTCACACCGCCCTCGCGCAGCATGCCGAGTACGCTCGGCACCGAATAACGGGCGCCCACGGCATCGATCAGCACGCGCACCTCGACACCGCGAAGAACGGCCTGGGAGAGCGCCTCGACAAACCGGCAGCCGATGCGATCGCGGTCGAAGATATAGGTTTCGAGCAGGATGCTGCGCTGAGCTGTGGTGATGGCCTCAAGCATCGCCCGGAAGGTCGCATCTCCCCCATCCAGCAGATCGATCTGATTGCCGGAGGTGATGCTCCAGCGCGACACCCGGTCACCCAGCGTCTTCATCGCCAGAAAACGGCGGCCGAATTCGCTCGCCACCCGGTCGTTCCCCGCGTCGAAGGAGGCCGCGTGCGGACCAAACGCCTTGTTCTTCAGGTTGCGCTGATTGAACACCGCTTTCCGGCGAATGCGGTTGATGCCGGCAATCAGATAAAGAAGCGCGCCGACGATGGGAGAGAGCAGGATGACGCCCACCCAGCCGATGGCCGAGCGCACCTCTTCCTTCGTCATGGCGACATGAATGGCAGCTGTCGCGCCCATGAGGACCGACAGAACGAAAACGATGTGCGGCCAGTAGGGCGATAGGAGATCCAGCATCCGCACAGATATAGGCGATGGATCGAAAGCTGCAATTGCCTGACTGTCCGGGGAACCGATGCGGTGTGCCACGCGACAAAAGCAACCAACAGCAGAGGTGGCCTCAAGGTTTCGTGCCGAGAATATTTATTTAGAAAGTAATAACCATAAATGTGCAAACTAAAAAAGTAATGACTATCAGCTTTTCCTAACATTTAAACCGGAGTCATTTCATGACGGTCGCAAGGAAATATCTGTCCAGCCAAGCAGTTCCGGCGACACCCCGGTCGATGAGGGTCATCACCGACAGCATCAGCACCGATCTGCAGCATTTCAGCGCCGACAACACCCATGTCGTGAAGCAAATCAAGCTTCTGGCCATCAACGCGCTCATCGAGGCGGCACGGGCGGGTGAAACCGGCAAGGGTTTTGCCGTGGTGGCGAACGAGGTGCAGCGCCTGGCACAGCTCGCCACAGACATTGCAAGCCGTTTCGAAAGCAATGTTCTCGGTCGGATCGGCTTGAGCCGCAGCATGGCGGAAACGCTGGTCACCGAGATGGAAGGCGTGCGGCTGACGGATCTTGCCCAGACGCTCGTCCAGCTGATCGTCCGCAACCTCTTCGAGCGCACCGCCGACGTGCGCTGGTGGGCAACCGATTCAGCCCTTTGGGACGCGCTGCAGGATCCGACGGTGCAGAAGGCGGAGTTTGCCGCAAGCCGCCTCGGCGTCATCAACCGCTTTTACACCGTCTACCATGATCTGGTGATGACCGATCTGTCCGGCCGCATCGTGGCCACGGCCAACCCAAAACACCAGCGTCGCCTGCTGGGCCAGTCTCTGGCGGGTGATCCGTGGTTCCAGGCGGCAAGCCGCTGCGCCTCGGGTGACGATTACATCGTCGACGAAGTCAAAGCGAGCCCGCTGCATGAAGGACACCACGTGCTGGTTTATGCCACCGGGATCCGCGAGGGTGGCAAGGTGGATGGCCGGCTGATCGGCACGCTCGGCGTCTATTTCGACTGGCAGAACCAGGGCCATTCCATCGTCGAGAAGGAGGCCAATCTGCCGGCGCAGCAGGTGGAGCGCACGACCGTCATGCTGCTGGACGAGAAGGCGCGCGTGATCGCCTGCAACCGGCCGGAGCGCCTCTTCACCCATTTTGCGCTGAAGGTGGACGGTGGCCAGCAGAAGGGCTGTTATTACAATGACCAGGGCGCCATCGTCGCCTTTGCCCGCACCCTGGGTTACGAGGATTACGACGGCCTCGGCTGGTACGGTGTCGTGGTGCAGGAAACCGAAAACGACGAGGCGATCCGCAGCCAGCTGGACCTGCGGACGCCCCGAGCATCTGAAACGAAGATTTGAGCCGGGTCAGCCGGCCCGGCGACGCCCGCCCATGGCCTCGACCGGCGGCTCGGTGCCGGCGGGGATCGGACTGCGATAGGCCTGGCCCTTCAGCCGGCGCTTGAGATCGGCCCAGGCCGATTCCCGCAGCTGATCGCTCTGCAGTGCCGCAAGTCCCGTGGCCGCCATGGCCTTGGCGGTCGAGATCATGCCCTTGTGGGCAATACCGCTTTTACCCTGCGCCACCACCTGCCAGGTGTGCAGCTGTGTCCCGATCGCAAGCGTAGGCCCGTAGGCCTGCACGGTCGGCACCACCCAGCTGACATCGGCGACATCCGTCGAGCCGCCCATCTGGCGCACCTCGTTATGCGCGGGCAGGATGAAATCGGCGAGCGGCACGTCTCGCTCTTCCAGTCTTTCCTGCGCCCAGCTGGCGGCAATGTCTTCCGGGCTCAACGTCGCACGGATCGCCTCGGCAAAGGCGATATCCTCGCGGTCGAACTCCGGCGGGCCCATGCTCTGCCAGACATCCTGCATCACATCCATCAGCGGCGTATTGACGATCAGGTTGGAGACGCCCGAGAGGATCGTGTGTTCCACCTTCGTCTCGGTCATCAGCGCGGCGCCTTCCGCCACCTTCTTCACCCGCTCGATCAGCGAGAAAAGCCCGGCAAGCTCCGGCGCGCGTACCACATAGCGCACCTTGGCATGCGCCTGCACGACGTTCGGGGAAATGCCGCCGGCATCGAGCAGCGCATAATGGATGCGGCACTCCTGGTGCATGTGTTCGCGCAGATAGTTGACGCCGACATTCATCAGTTCCACCGCATCAAGCGCGCTGCGGCCAAGCTCGGGGCTGGCGGCGGCATGCGAGGAACGGCCGGTAAAGGTGAAGTCTATGCGGCAGTTGGCAAGCGAGGTTTCGCGCTGCACGCCGGCAAAATTGCTCGGATGCCAGCAGATGGCGATATCGACATCCTCGAAGGCGCCGGAGCGCACCATGAAGGCCTTTGCCGCACCGCCCTCTTCCGCCGGGCAGCCGTAATAGCGCACGCGGCCGGGCGTGCCGGTCGCCTCCAGCCAATCCTTCAGCGCGGTCGCTGCCAGAAGCGAGGCGGAGCCGAGGAGATTGTGCCCGCAACCATGGCCGTTGGCGCCGGCCGTCAGCGGCTCGTGCCGGGCAACACCGGCCTGCTGGCTGAGACCCGCCAGCGCATCATATTCGCCGAGAAAGGCAATCACCGGCCCCCCCTCGCCTGCCTCGCCGATCAGCGCCGTCGGAATGTCGGCGACGTTTTCGCTAATGCGAAACCCTTGCGTCTCCAGCATTTCCCGGTGGGCGGCGGCCGATTCCTCTTCCATGTAGCAGGTTTCCGGCGTTGCCCAGACCCGGTCCGCCAACTCCGTGAACACCTCCCTCTTTCTGTCGACGGCATCGAAGATTTGCGGAAGGTTGCTGTTTGCGGACATTGGTTTCACCTGCATGCGACAATTCAAGACTGGCCGACCCTATCCCAGCATCGCCAGAATGCAAATCTTTCCTGCAGCCTTCAAACGTGCCAAATTTCTGAGCAGAGCGTCTCTTCCAGCCGATTCCACTCGTCCGGTCGTGGCAGGCCGATGCGCAAGGTATCCGGCCGCTCGGCAAAGCGCCGCACCAGAATGCCGGCCTCACCCAGATGCCGGAACAGCCGCTCGGCGCGTTCATTCCGCACGTATCGGAACAGTGATGTCCCGCCAGCAACCGCCAGTCCGGCAGTGGCCAAAAGCCGATCAAGCTCGCCGGCCTCCCGGTCGAGCCGCTGGCGCATCTCCTGCTGCCACGCAGTATCAGAGAGCGCTGCAAGCCCGATCGCCAGCGTCGGACCGGGAATGACCCAGGGCCCGAGCCGCGCCGAAAGCCGCGCGGCAACCGGTATGCTCGCTACGGCGAAGCCGAGCCGCACGCCGGCAAGACCGTAGAACTTGCCGAACGAGCGGAGCACCGCGAGCCCATCGTGAACACTGTCCGCGACGGAGGCACCCGGCGCCAGCACGTCCACGAAGGCCTCGTCCACCACGAGCAATCCGCCCTTGCCCGCGAGATGCCGGCCAAGCATCAGGAGTTCGTCGCGTCCAATCAGCCGTCCGTCCGGATTGTTGGGATTGACGACGATCGCCAGATCCGCCGTAAAAAGATCCGCCACCTCCTGCGTCTCGCGGACGGCAAAACCTGCAAGCTGCGCCATCTGCGCATGTTCGGCATAGGTAGGCGACAGAATGGCCGCGGTCTTTCCTTCTGGCGAAAACGTGCCAAACCGGGCCTCGATCAACAACGGCAGCAGGATCTGCGTACCGGCGGCGGCCGCGAGATGATCTGCCGAAGATGCGCCATACACCTTCGCAGCACATCTCTTCAGGCGCGTTAGATCCTCCGGCTCCGGCAGGCGGGAAAAGGCATCGGCAGGCAATGGTGGAACCGGATAGGCATGCGGATTGATTCCGGTGGAAAGGTCGATCCACGGCCGCGGCGCTGCCGGAAACAGGCTTTCCGCCCGTCTCAGGTTGCCGCCATGCTCGATTCTGTGCATGACAGGCGCCATCTGCCCCTCTTGTCTCTCTTTGGTCCCGTCCATGGCCTTCTCTCTCGCCTTCCTTGCGCTCGTTATTGAACGGCTTGTCGGTTATCCGCAATGGCTCGTGGATCGGATTGGCCATCCGGTCATATGGATCGGGACGCTGATCGACCGGCTGGAACGGCGACTGAACCGGCTGGACCTGGATTTTGCCACACGCCGGCGAAACGGCGTAATCGCCTTTGTGCTGCTGATTCTGGCGACGCTCACCGCGTCCGTCGTCATCGAGCGTTCCGTGCTCTGGTTGCCTTTCGGCCTCATCGTACTCGCCGTGCTCTCTTCCAGCCTCCTGGCCCAGAAAAGCCTGGAAAGCCACGTCCGTGCCGTGGCCGAGGGGCTGGAAACCGGCGGATTGGAGGCGGGCCGCAAGGCCGTCTCCATGATTGTCGGACGTGATCCGGACCAGTTGGACGAAGCGGGCGTGAGCCGGGCCGCGATCGAAAGCCTCGCCGAAAACTTCTCCGATGGCATCACGGCGCCGGCCCTCTGGCTGGGACTCCTCGGCCTGCCGGGTGCCGCGCTCTACAAGGCGACGAACACCGCCGACAGCATGATCGGCCACAAGAACGCCCGCTACGGCGCCTTCGGCTGGGCCGCGGCGAGATTCGATGATCTCGTCAACCTGCCAGCCTCGCGGCTGACCGCACTGCTCTTCGTCGCTGCCGCCTGCCTGGTGCCCGGCGCCTCGCCGCGCAATGCCTGGGTCGCCGTGCGCCGCGATGCGGGCAAGCACAAGTCGCCGAACGCCGGCTGGCCTGAGGCCGCCATGGCCGGCGCCTTGGGGCTCGGCCTTGCCGGGCCGCGCGTCTATAGCGGGGTCCTGGTGCAGGATCACGTTATGGGCGAAGGGGGACGCCGGGAGGCGACGGCCGCCGATATTCGCCGGGCGCTCAGCCTCTCACGGGTGGCAGACCTGCTGCTGATCGTGCTGTTCGGCCTGCTGGCGGACGGCTTTATCGCGCTATGGTAAGCAACCGGTCGAGATCGAGATGGCGCTCGAGATGCGCCGCCAGCCGGTCGAGCACCTCTTCCACGCCCTGCTCGTAGTCGAGCCGCGAGACCTCGCCGCCGAGCCGCGTCAGCCAGGCGGAGCGCTGCCGGTCATCGGCAAACAGGCCGTGCACATAGGTGCCGGAAACGAGGCCCGAGACGGAGACCGCCCCTTCCGCCCGCCCGGCTATGATCGCGAAGGACCGGGCGCAATCCGACCCGGACGTTTCTCCGACATGCATTTCATAGCCGGCAAAGGAACTTCCGTCCGACGTCTCACCCGTGACCGCCTCCAGGTGCTTGTCGCCCGTCAGCCGCGTCTGAACATCCAGGAGCCCGAGCCCCGCTTCGACGGCACCGGCCGGGCCCTCGATCCCGTCCGGGTCTGCCACGCTCTTTCCCAGCATCTGATAGCCGCCACAAAGGCCGAGCACCGGTTTTCCGCGGCGCAGATGCGCGGCGATATCGATATCGAAGCCGGCGCCCTTCAGCGCCCTGAGGTCGGCAATCGTCGCCTTCGACCCGAGCAGAAGGATGAGATCGGCATCCGCCGGCAGCACGCCGCCCGGGCGCACCCGAATGAGTTCCACGGATGGCTCCGCATCCAGCGGGTCGAGATCGTCGAAGTTGGAGACATGCGGCAGGATCGGCACGGCAATGCGGATCTTGGCACAGGTCTTTACCGGGGGGGCGGCATTCAGTGCCAGCGCATCTTCCGCCGGCAGCCGCACCGCCTCGGCAAAATGCGGCAACAGACCGATCGGCGACCAACCCGTAAATCCTTCGACCATCCGCATACCCTCGTCGAACAGGCTCGGATCGCCGCGGAACCGGTTGACGATGAAACCGCGGATCATGGCCGCGTCTTCCGGGTCCAGCACCGTCTTGGTGCCGGCAAGGCTGGCAATCACGCCGCCGCGGTCGATATCGCCGATCAGCACCACCGGAACATCGGCGGCACGGGCAAACCCCATATTGGCGATATCGTTGCGGCGAAGGTTGACCTCCGAGGCACTGCCGGCGCCTTCCACCAGCACCAGATCGGCAGCCGACTTCAGACGCTCGAAACTCTCCAGCACCCGCGGCATCAGGCGAGCCTTGATCTCCTGGTATTCGGCGGCCCTGGCATTGCCTTCCACTTTGCCCTGCACGACCAGTTGCGCACCCACCTCGCTTTGCGGCTTGAGCAGGACCGGGTTCATATGGACCGACAGAGCGGCGCGCGCCGCACGCGCCTGCAGCGCCTGCGCCCGGCCGATCTCGCCACCATCGGCGGTGACGGCGGCATTGTTCGACATGTTCTGCGGCTTGAACGGCAGCACCGTCAGCCCGCGCAGGGTAAAGGCACGTGCCAGGCCCGCGACGATCAACGACTTGCCAACATCGGAGCCGGTGCCTTGGAACATCAAGGCTTTGGCGGGCTTGCCTGTCATCAGAACTCGATCCCGGCCTGCGCCTTCACGCCGGCCTTGAAATGGTGTTTTACCAACGTCATCTCGGTCACCATGTCGGCAGCCTCGATCAGCGCCGGCTTGGCATTGCGCCCAGTCACGATGACATGCAAATCGTCGCGGCGCGCACCGAGATCGGCAAGCACAGTTTCGAGATCGAGGTAATCATAACGCAGGGCGATGTTGAGTTCGTCGAGAATGAGAAGGCCGACATCCGGCAGCGCCATCATCTCCTTCGCCTTCTCCCAGGCCCGTTCGGCGGCGGCCACGTCGCGCTTCAGGTCCTGCGTGTCCCAGGTAAATCCCTCGCCCATGGTGTGCCAGAGCACGCGATCGCCAAAGGCTTCCAGCGCCACGCGCTCGCCCGTATCCCACGCGCCCTTGATGAACTGCACCACCGCGACCGTTCGCCCATGCCCCAGCATGCGCAGCGCAAGGCCGAAGGCGGCCGTCGACTTGCCCTTGCCCGGCCCGGTATTGACGATCAGCAGCCCTTTCTCGATGGTTTTGGACGCGACTTCCGCATCCTGCACCGCCTTGCGGTTTTCCATCTTGCGGCGGTGACGGTCTGCCACGCTCTCGTCGATCTCCTTCAAGGGGCCTCTCCTAGGGTCGTTTATCGAGCGCCGGACTATAGTCGAAAGCGGACCCGCGGCAATGCGGCATTGACACGGGCTCCGCCAAACGCATAGTGAACCCTGCAACGGTCTTTCCCCGGCAACGGGAAAGCTAAGAGGGAACGTGGTGCGGTTTTAGACCTAAACCACGGCTGCCCCCGCAACTGTAAGCGGCCCCCGCCTTGGATGAAGAGGCGGAACGTCCGGCGCGAAATGCCACTGAAGCGCGAACTTCGGGAAGGCGGCGTCCGGGACACAAACCGCGAGCCAGGAGACCTGCCGTTGAGGAAGGAAAGTCCAGCCGGGCGGGGTGCTCCGGAAGGGACGTTTTTGAACCATGCGGATCCTCTGATCCGTCGTGGCAGCACCCCGTTACGATCAACAGGCGGGGTGGATTTTGGATCTCTCGGCACGACACGAAAAGCGGCAGACCGATGCGGACACGACACCGCGTGTCATCATCCATGTCTGCGAAACCTGCCGCAGCGGCACAGAAGCGGCCGATGCGCCCCGCGACGGCGCAATCCTGACTGCGCGGGCAAAGGCACTGTCTGCGGAAGGTGTCGAGATCCGCGCCGTTGCCTGCCTCGCCAACTGCAAACGTGCGCTGAGCGCCAGCATCCAGAGCGCGGACGGCTGGTCCTATGTGTTTGGCGACCTGACTGTGGATTCAGCAGAAGACCTGCTCGAAGGCGCCCGCCTGCTTGAGGCATCCGCCGATGGCCTGATGCCTTGGAAAGGCCGCCCCGACATGCTGAAGCGCGGCATGATTGCCCGCATGCCGCCTCTGCACCCTATTTTGCATTCGACGAACAAGACTTGAAGGACCGCCATCATGACCCAATCGCTCAACCGCGTGCCCTGCACCGTCGTCACCGGCTTTCTCGGCGCCGGCAAGACGACGCTGCTGCGCAATGCGCTCCAGACCATTCAGGGCAAGCGGCTTGCCGTGATCGTCAACGAATTCGGCGATGTCGGGATCGATGGCGAGATCCTCAAAAGCTGCGGTATCGAAAACTGCCCGGAAGACAATATCATCGAGCTCGCGAATGGCTGCATCTGCTGCACGGTCGCCGATGACTTCGTGCCGGCGATCGACAAGATCCTCGCAATGGAACCGAAGGTCGATCATATCCTGATCGAAACCTCCGGCCTTGCCCTGCCGAAGCCGCTCGTCCAAGCCTTCCAGTGGCCGAGCGTGAAAAGCCGCGTCACCGTCGATGGCGTCATTGCCGTGGTGGACGGTCTGGCGCTCGCCGAGGGCCGCGTTGCCGATGACCTGGAGGCGCTCGCCGCCCAGCGCGCCGAGGATCAGTCGCTCGATCACGACAATCCGGTGGAAGAGGTTTTCGAGGACCAGATCGCCTGCGCCGATCTCGTCATCCTCACCAAGGCGGATCTGCTGGATGCCGCCGGCCTCGACAAGGCCCGCGCCCATGTGGAAGACCACCTGCCGCGCGCCGTGCGCATTGTGAATGCGGAAAATGGCGCAATCGACCCGGCGATCTTCATCGGACTTGGCCTTGCGGTGGAGGACGACATCGAAAACCGCAAGACCCACCACGATGATGAGCTGGATCACGAACACGACGATTTCGACAGCTTCGTGCTGGATATCCCAGCCATCGCAAGCCCGGAAGCGCTCAGCCAGCGCATCCAGGATGTGACGGACGCGGAAAAGGTACTGCGCATCAAGGGGTATGTGGAAGTGGCCGGCAAACCGATGCGGCTTCTGGTGCAGGCCGTCGGCCCGCGCGTGAACCATTATTTCGATCGTCCCTGGGGAACGGATGAAACCCGTCGTTCGCGCCTCGTCGTGATCGGCGAAAAGGGCATCGACGCCGAAAAGATCGGCAGACTGCTGGCCGCCTGATGCACATCCTCGCCACCACATCCTCGTCGCTCGACGACCTGATCGAGCCGGTCGATCTGAACCAGAAGCCGGGCGATGTGGTGGTGCTGTCCTTTACCGACAGCGACCTGAACGGCATTGCGGGCGCCTGGGGAAGGCTTCAGTCCAACCCGCTTTCGCTCAGGCTCGCCCAGCTGTCCGATCTCCGCCATCCCATGTCGGTCGATCTGTGGCTCGACAAGGTGGCGCGCCACGCCAGACTGATCCTCGTACGCGTGCTCGGCGGTTATGACCGCTGGCGTTACGGCGTGGACGAACTGGCAAGGCTGGCGCGGCAGCACAACATTCCCCTCTACCTCCTGCCCGGCGAATGCAGCGAGCGCGATGAGCGACTGGAAGCCGCCTCGACCGTTGATTTTCATGAAATCCAGGCAGTTCTCGCGCTGTTTCGCGCCGGCGGGCCGGACAATCTCGACCGGCTCGTTGGCCGGCTCTGCACCAGGCTGCGCGGCGAGCAGGACATTCCCCTTCCGGCTGCACTCGATGTGCCGAAGCTGGGGTTTTATCGGCCGGAAGCGGGTATCGTTTCGCTGGACGAGGCGTTGAAGGCGCGCGGGGAAAAATCGCTTCTGCCGCTTCTCTTCTACCGCTCCATGCTGCTGGCAAGCGATATCGCGCCCATCGACACCTTGACGCGGGCGCTTGAAGAGCGCGGCCATGGCGTTCTGCCGGTTTTCGTGCCGGGTCTCAAGGAGGCCGCGGTCCTGTCCGAGCTGCGCGATACGCTCGCCCCCTTGCAGCCGGTCGCCCTCATCGCCACGACCGCCTTTGCCAGCAATGCCGACCTCGACGGAGAAACGCTGTTCGATGCACTGGGCGTTCCGGTGTTCCAGGCGGTGATTGCCACCACCAAACGGCAAGCCTGGGCAGAGAGCCGGCGCGGGCTAGGTCCTTCCGATCTCGCAATGCATGTGGTGCTGCCGGAACTGGATGGACGCATTCTGGCCGGCACGCTCTCCTTCAAGGCCGAGCGAGAGACTGCCGCCGAATCCGGCTTCACCGGTTTTGCCAACCGCCCGGAACCCGACCGCGTCGAAGCCACCGCCGAGCGTATCGCAAAACATCTCCACCTCTACGCCACGCCGAAAGTGGCACGCCGGCTCGCCATCCTGATGCCGGATTATCCAGGCGCCGATGGCCGCACCGGTTATGCGGTCGGGCTCGACGTGCCGGAAAGCGTGCTGCAGATGCTGCGCGACCTGAAATCCGAGGGCTATCAGGTCTCGGACATCCCCGACACGGCCGCCGAGCTGATGGACCGTCTGCTGCGCCGGACAGAAACCATGAGCGTGACCGATTACGAGGCCGCGCTGCAAACCCTGCCCGACGAGGCTAAGAAGGGAATTGTTTCCACCTGGGGCGACCCCTTAGCCGACGAAGGACAACAGGGCGGCGTCTTTTCTTTCCGCGCCGTGCGTTTCGGAAACGTCACCGTGGCTTTGGCGCCGGATCGCGGCCGGGAAGCCGATCGCCGCACCGATTACCACGATCCGGCGCGTCCGCCGCGCCATGCGCTTGTGGCCTTCGGCGCCTTCCTGCAGCAAAAGCTTCGAAGCCAGGCCATCATCCATGTCGGCGCGCATGGCACGCTGGAATGGTTGCCGGGCAAGACGGTGGCGTTGTCGAAAGACTGCTTTCCGGAAATCGTCACCGGCAATCTGCCGGTGATCTATCCCTTCATCGTCTCCAATCCCGGCGAGGCGGCAGTGGCCAAACGGCGGATTGCGGCGCTGACGATCGGCCATCTGCCACCGGTTCTGGTAAGCGCCGGCCTGTCGCCGGCCCAGCAGCGCCTGGAACTGCTGGTCGATGAATATGCCCAGGCCGATGGGCTCGACCGACGACGCCGCGACCGCCTCGCAAAACTCATCGTGGAAACAGCGGAAGACACCGGGCTTGCATCGGAAGTCGGCATTTCCCGCGACGAGGACCCCGATGCGGCGCTTGCCCGCATCGACGCCTTTCTCTGCGACCTCAAGGATTTCGCCATCAAGGACGGCCAGCATGTGTTTGGCCGGTCAGATGCCGGAGAAGAGGATCCGCTGCGGCTGCAGAGTGCCGAAGCCGAGCGCGCGGCCCTTTTCGCAGCACTCGACGGGCACCATATCCGCCCCGGCCCCTCCGGCGCCCCGGCCCGCGGACGCCTCGACGTGCTGCCGACCGGCCGCAATCTTTACGCCTCCGACCCGCGCACCATGCCAACGCCGACCGCCTTTGAGCTGGGGAAGCTTGCCGCCGACGAGGTGATCCGCCGTTATATGCAGGATCATGGCGACTGGCCGAAAAGCCTGGTGATCGACCTCTGGGGCAGCGCCACGCTGCGTAGCGGCGGCGAGGAAGTGGCGCAGGGACTGGCTCTGATGGGCGCTCGTCCCGTGCAGGATGCCGCGACCGGCCGGGTGACCGGCATCGAGGTTCTGGCACCCGCGCAGCTCGGCCGCCCCCGCGTCGATGTGACTTTCCGGATTTCCGGCCTGTTCCGCGACATGTTCCCCTCGCTGATTGCGCTTCTCGATGCCGCAACCCGCTCCATCGCCGCGCGCGAGGAGGCCGACGGCGACAATCCGCTGGCCGAAACAGCCCGCAGCGAAGGCAGCGTCCCGGCCCGCATCTTCGGTTCGGCCCCCGGCACCTATGGCGCCGGCATTGAGGAAAAGCTCTCCTCCGGCGACTGGCAGGCGCGGGACGAACTCGGCCGTGCCTATCTCTCGATGACCAGCCATGCCTTTGGCGGCGCCGATGGCGAAGGTTACGAAGCAGGCGAGGCTTTTGCCGAGCGCATCCGCGCCGCAGATCTTCTCGTGCACACGGGCGACGATCCGGGCCGCGACCTGCTGGATGGGTCGGGAGATGTCGCCTTTATCGGCGGGTTTGCCGCAGCCCTTGCAGCACTCGGCGGCAAGGCCGACCTGATTGCGCTGGACACCACCGATCCACAGAAACCTCGCGCCCGCTCGGTGACGGAAGCCGTGACGCGTGTGGTGCGGGCCCGCGCCATCAATCCGCGCTTCATCTCCGGCCAGATGCGCCACGGCCCACGGGGCGCGGCGGAATTTGCCGAAACGGTGGACCGGCTGGTCGGTTTTGCCGAAACCACCAATGCCGTGCCGCACAGCCTGATCGAGGCCGTCTTCGATGCCTATGTGGCCGATGAACGGGTGCGCGATTTTGTGCTGGAGCAGAACCCGGAAGCGGCGCGTGCCATTGCCGAACGGCTGATGTCGGCCCGCCGCCGGGGCCTCTGGCAGCCACGCCGCAATTCGGTCGATCGCGATCTCGAACTCCTGCACGGGTTCGCCCAGGCGAAAGCGCGAAGGAGGGCACGGCGATGAGTGCCGTCCCGACGCTTTCCACCGCCTCCATGGCCCGCGGCGCCTGCCCGGCGCTTGATGCCCCTATGCTGACCGGCGACGGTTATTTGTCGCGCATCGCGCTGGTCGATGCCATCTCGCCCAGAGAGCTCGCGGCGCTCTGCGCCCTGTCGGAGCGCCACGGCAATGGCATGATCGATATCTCCGCCCGCGGCAATCTGCAGCTCCGCGGCCTGACGCCGACCTCGGCGGCCGCGCTGGAGGCGGACGTGCGCCGTCTCGCCCTGCCGCTGCGTGAAGGTCTTGCGGTGGAATGGTCGCCGCTCGCGGGTCTCGATCCCACGGCAGATGTCGACCCGCGACCACTCGGCCTGGAGATCATGGCCCGTGCGCAAGACCTGCGCGGGAGCCTGGCACCCAAGCTTTCCGTGGTCATCGAGAGCTGCGGCCTGATCCGGCTCGATGACCTGCTGGCCGACATCCGGCTGGTGGCGACCGAAAACGATGGCCGCACGGGATGGCATATCCGCCTCGGCGGCACCGCACGACAGGGTCGTGCGATCGGTTTTGTGCAGGAGGACCGGGCGGCGGACTGTGTGGCGGCGCTGCTGTCTCACCTTGCTGCCCTCGGCCCCCGCACCCGTGGCCGCGATATCGATCCGGCAGGCCTGCCCAAAATGGTTTCCCATGCGCTGGAAGCCTCGACACCTCAACTCTTGTCCCCCCATCGCGACGCCTTCGGCCTCCTCGACTTGAAGGACGGGAAGGGTGCGCTCCGTGTCGCCCTGCCCTTTGGTCAGATCCAGTCCCGGCAGCTTTCAGCCTTTGCGGATCATGCCAGACGATGCGGCATCGAAAGTGTCAGGCCGGCCGCCGAACACACGCTGCTGGCTTTCGGGTCACGGCAGGCCTGCTCGGCGCTGCAGGCGGCGGCAAAGACCCATGGCTTCATCACCGATCAACACGATCCGCTGCGCCAGATCGATGCCTGTCCCGGCGCGCCGTCCTGCCAGTCGGCGCGTCTGGACACCCATGCGCTGGGCCGCCTTGCCACCGAAGAGGCAGGCGAGCTTTTCGACGGTTCGCTCAGCCTGCATCTCTCCGGCTGCCTGAAGGCCTGTGCTCATCCCACCGCCGCCACCCTGGTTTTTGCCGGCACCGACGACGCAACACATCTTGTCATCGACGGCAAAACCACCGATACCCCCGCCAAACGGCTTTTCCCCCAAACGGAAGCTGCGGCTCTCTCCGCCCTTTCCGCGCTGATGCGTCAGGAACGCCAGCCGGGTGAAACGAGCCGTGACTGTCTGCGACGCCTGGGTCCCGAGCGGATCGCGGCGGCGCTTGCCTGAAGGATCATGATGACGACGTACGACTATATCCGCGAGGGCGATGCGATCTACGCCAAATCCTTCGCCATCATCCGCGCGGAGGCGGATCTTTCCCGCTTCAGCGAGGAGGAGGCGGATGTCGCGATCCGCATGATCCATGCGTGTGGCCTGGTGGAGGCCGCCAGCCAGTTCGAATTCTCTCCCGGTTTCGTCAGCGCCGCTCGTGCGGCGCTTCTCGCCGGAAAGCCGATCTTCTGCGATGCGCAGATGGTGGCGCATGGCGTCACCCGCGCCCGCCTTCCGGCGCAGAACGAGGTGATCTGCACACTGCGTGACCCGCAGGTGCCGGACCTGGCGAAGAAGGTCGGCAATACCCGATCCGCCGCGGCCATGGAGCTCTGGACGGAGAGACTGGAAGGCTCGGTGGTTGCCATCGGCAATGCGCCGACCGCCCTCTTCTACCTGCTCGAAATGCTGGACCGTGGCTGCCCGAAGCCGGCGGCGATCATCGGCATGCCGGTCGGTTTCGTCGGCGCTGCGGAAAGCAAGGAGGCGCTGGCGGAAAGTCGACACGGCATTCCCTACGCAATTGTCAAAGGCCGCATGGGCGGCTCGGCCATGACGGCAGCCGCCGTCAATGCGTTGGCGAGGGCCGGCCTGTGAGTGAGATGTCCCCCGGCAAGCTCTATGGCGTCGGCACCGGCCCCGGTGATCCGGAGCTTCTGACGCTGAAAGCCGTCAAAGCGCTGAATGCCGCCGATGTGCTGGCCTTTTTTGCCAAGCGCGGTGCCCGCGGCAATGGCCGCACCATCGTCGAGACCCATGTTCGGGCCGATATCCTCGAACTGCCGCTCGTCTATCCGGTGACGGTGGAGGAGGACAAGGAAAGCGACAGCTACAAACGCGCCATCGACGGCTTCTTTGACCAGTCGGCGGCGGACATCGCGGTCCACCTTCAGGCCGGACGTAATGTCGCGGTCTTGAGCGAAGGCGATCCGCTGTTTTACGGCTCCTACATGCACCTGCATCTGCGGCTTGCGCCGCATTTTCCGGCGGAAGTCATTCCGGGCGTCACCGCCATGTCCGGCTGCTGGTCGCTCGCCGGCCTGCCGCTGGTCCAGGGGGACGATATCCTGAGCGTGTTGCCCGGCACATTGCCGGAAGAGGCGCTGACGGCGCGGCTTGCCGGCACCGATGGCGCGGTGATCATGAAGGTTGGCCGCAACCTGCCAAAGATCCGCCGCGCGCTCGCCGCCACGGGAAAACTCGACGGCGCGATCTATGTGGAGCGCGGCACCATGCCGACCGGCCACGCCATGCCGCTGTGTCAACGCGACGAAACCATGCCCGCCCCTTACTTTTCGCTGGTGCTGGTGCCCGGCTGGAAGGGCCGCCCGCAGGGAGTGCCGGCATGACGGGCAAACTCACCGTTGTCGGTCTCGGCCCCGGCAGCCCACAACAGGTGACCCCGGAAGCGCTCGCCGCTGTTGCGGAAGCCAGCGATTTCTTCGGTTACGGCCCCTATGTGGACAGGCTGGAGCTTAGGCCAGACCAGCGCCGCCACGCCTCCGACAATCGCGAGGAACTTTCCCGCGCCAGTGCCGCCCTGACGCTTGCGGCGCTTGGGGAAAAGGTCTGTGTCGTCTCCGGTGGCGATCCCGGCGTCTTTGCCATGGCGGCTGCCGTGTGTGAGGCAATCGACAGTGGCCCCTCCGCGTGGCGCACCGTCGAATTCTCCGTCGTGCCGGGCGTCACCGCCATGCTGTCGGTCGCGGCAAAGGCCGGCGCACCGCTGGGGCATGATTTCTGCGCCATCTCGCTCTCCGACAATCTGAAACCCTGGGCGGTGATCGAAAAGCGGCTGATTGCGGCGGCAGAGGCAGGCTTCGTCATGGCTTTCTACAATCCGGTCAGCAAGGCCCGGCCCCACCAGCTGGCAGAGGCCTTCGATATCCTGCGCGCCCATCTGCCGGGCACGGTTCCGGTGATTTTCGGTCGCGCCGCCGGTCGTCCCGACGAGAGGATTGTCGTCGTGCCGCTATCGGAGGCGCGGTCTGACATGGCCGATATGGCGACCTGCATCATCGTCGGATCGACGGAAACGCGACTGATCAAACGCGAGGGCAACCGTCCGCTCGTCTATTCGCCGCGGTCCTGGGGCAAGACCTCCGCTGGAAAGGCCTGATCCACATGGGACACGAGGTCATCCACCGTCTGAAAGGCGAGAACGTCCGGCAGAACCGGGCGGCGGATCATGATGACTGCGATGCCCAGCGCCCGCGCGGCGGCAATTTTGCCGTAGCTTGCCGTGCCCCCGGAATTCTTGCAAACGATGGCCTCGATGCCGTGGCCGGTCAGAAGCGCCCGCTCGTCCGCCTCCTCGAAGGGACCACGGGCCGTCAGATAGGTCACCGTGGGCAGAACGAGCGGCGGTTCGACGGCATCGACGCTGCGCACGAGATACGCATGCTGCGGCGCCGCCTCGAAGGGCAGCAGTTCCTGGCGGCCAAGCGCCAGAAAAGCCCGGCGCGGCGGCTCTCCGAGAGCGGCAACCGCCGACTCGACGCTGTCCACCTCCCGCCAGCGGTCACCCGCCTGCCGCTCCCAGCCGGGACGGCGCAGCGCAATCAACGGAACGCCGGTGAGAGCGGCCGCCCGTGCGGCATTGGCGGAGATTTTTGCTGCATACGGATGCGTAGCATCGATCAGCAGGTCGAACCCGTGCTCCGTCAGGTAACGGCCAAGACCTTCCGCCCCGCCGAAGCCGCCGATGCGCACCGGAACCGGCTGGCGGACCGGCGCTTTCGTGCGGCCGGCCATGGACAGTTCCAGCCGAAAACGGCCGGTTTCGCCGAGGCGTTCCGCCAGTTGCCGGGCTTCCGTCGTGCCGCCCAGAATGAGAATGGAGGCGTTCATCATGGCTCCTGAATCATCCACCCCTCTTCTAAACGGCCAGCCCTGGTTGTCCATCGTCGGCATTGGCGAAGATGGCCTGGCCGGGCTTGGCGAGTTGGCACGACAGGCCATTACCGAGGCAGACTTCGTCTTCGGCGGCAAACGCCATCTGGAATTGGCGGGAACTGCCATCCGGGGCGAGTCCAAGCCCTGGCCGCAGCCCTTCGACAGCGCCATGCAGGCGGTTCTGACGCTCAAGGGCTACAAGGTCTGCGTTCTGGCTTCCGGCGACCCGTTCTTTTTCGGCGTCGGCGTGACGCTGGCGCGCCAGCTGTCAAAACAGGATTATCGCGTTTATCCTGCCCCTTCCGCCTTTTCGCTCGCCGCCTCCCGGCTCGGCTGGGCCCTGCAGGAAATCGAGACCGTCTCGCTGCATGGCCGCGCGCTCGATCTCATCCGCCCCCTGCTGCATCCGGGCCGCAAGGTGATTGCCTTGACCTCCGATGCCGACGGGCCGGCGCAACTGGCAAAACTTCTGACGAAGACCGGTTTTGGCAGCAGCCGGCTGACAGTTCTCGAAGCACTCGGCGGCACCCGGGAAGCGATACGTTCAACCCTGGCCCGCGATTTTTCCCTTTCCGAAGTCGACCCACTGAATGTGGTGGCCCTTGAGGTGCAGTCAGAGGCTACAGCCCGCGTTCTGCCCTTGGGGTTCGGCCTCCCCGACGACCTCTTCGAGCATGACGGCCAGATCACCAAACGCGAGATCCGCGCGGTGACGCTTTCGGCGCTCGCCCCCCGCCGCGGCGAGTTGTTGTGGGATATCGGTGCGGGCTCCGGCTCCATCGGCATCGAATGGATGCTGGCGCATCCCTCCATGCAGGCAATGGCCATCGAGCATCGCAGTGAAAGGGCGGCCCGTATCCGCCGCAATGCGCAAAACTTCGGCGTGCCCGCACTGCAGCTCATCGAAGGCAGGGCGCCGGACGCGCTCGCCGGACTGCCCGAGCCCGACGCCATCTTCATCGGCGGTGGCGGAAGCGGCGACGGCGTGCTGCAGGCCGCGCTGACAGCGCTGAAACCCGGTGGCCGGCTCGTTGCCAATGCCGTCACGCTGGAGATGGAGCAGATTCTGCTGAACGCCCATAGCCAATGGGGTGGCAGCCTGACGCGGCTGTCCATCGACCGCGCCGAACCGGTGGGCCGGATGACCGGCTGGCGCCCTGCCATGCCCGTCACACAATGGATTTTTTCAAAGCCAGAGGATTGAACCCATGATGATTGCCGGAATCGGATGCCGTCGCGGCACCAGTGCAGAGGTCGTAATGGCCGTGCTTGAAGAGGCCCTCGCCGCCGCCGGCAAGGCGGGAGATCGTCCCGCCAAGCTGGCCACCGGCACGCTGAAGGCCGATGAGGTGGGGCTTCTGGACGCCGCAAAGCGTCTTGGACTCGATCTCGCCATCCTCTCCGACGCGGAGATGGACGCCGTCTCCGACCGCACGCTCACCGTCTCGCCGCACAGTGTCGGCCATGCCGGCGTCTCCAGTTTCTGCGAAGCGGCAGCCCTGGCCGCCGGCGGTGCTTCCGCAAAACTTCTCGGCCCCCGCCACGTCTCGCAGGGCGTCACCTGCGCGCTGGCCATCGTTGAAGATCACATCGAGGACGCCGCATGACGGTTCATTTCATCGGCGCTGGCCCCGGTGCCGCCGATCTGATTACGGTGCGTGGGCGCGATCTGATCGCCCGCTGCCCGGTCTGCCTTTATGCCGGCTCCATCGTGCCGCGCGAACTCTTGGACTATTGCCCGGCAGGTGCACGCATCATCGACACGGCCTCGCTCTCCCTCGATGAGATTGAGGCCGAATATCTGCGCGCGCACGAAGCGGGGCAGGACATCGCCCGCCTGCATTCCGGCGATCTTTCCGTCTGGAGCGCGGTCGCCGAACAGATGCGCCGGCTCGATCGGCTCGGCATCGATTACACGCTGACCCCCGGCGTGCCATCGTTCGCGGCGGCGGCGGCGGCGCTGAAGCGCGAACTGACGATCCCGGAAGTGGCGCAAAGCCTGATCCTGACCCGCGTCTCTGGCCGTGCCTCGAAAATGCCGGAGCGGGAGACGCTGGAAAATTTCGCGGCAACCGGATCAACACTCGCCATCCATCTCGCCATCCACGCGCTGGACAAGATCGTTGCGGATCTGACGCCGCATTACGGCGCCGACTGCCCCGTCGCGATCGTGGTCAAAGCCAGCTGGCCGGATGAAAAGATCCTGCGCGGCACGCTTTCGACTATCGCCGCTGAGGTGGCCGCCGAACCGATCGAGCGCACGGCGCTGATCTTTGTCGGTCCTGGCCTGAAAGCCGAGGATTTTCGCGAAAGCGCGCTTTACAGCACCGATTACGTGCGCCGCTTCCGCTCGCCCAAGGAAAAGGACGAGGCATGATGCGAGGGGGTGAAGGGCGCTTCGCCAACGAGTTTGCCCTCGCGGTCGAAGATCAGGATCTCGAGCGCGATCGCCTCGTTGCGCAAGGCTCCCGCCGCCGTCTGCCAGGCACGCGCCGCGATGCGATTGCCGAGATCAAGGCCCTCACTCTCCGCGAGCTGGAAGGCCTGCGCCACCGTGTTCGCCTGACCGATCGCGCCGATGAGGCTGTCGCTTGCACCGGCCTCGCGCGCGACGGCGGCCAGCGCCTCCAGATCCGCGAGGCCACGTTTGGAATGCACGTCCAGCATGCCCTGCGACAGCTTGGTGATCTTGGCGACACCACCGGCCACCGTGACCTTCGGAACGGGATGTTTACGCAGATATTTCAGCATGCCGCCGACGAAATCGCCCATGTCGAGCAGCGCAGTCTCCGGCAGGGCGTGATGCGCCTGCACGGCCTTTTCCGTCGTCATGCCGGTGGAACCGGCAACATGGTCGAGCCCCTCCGCCCGCGCCACGTCGATTCCGCGCCAGATGGAATGGATCCAGGCCGAGCAGGAAAACGGGATGACAATGCCCGTCGTGCCGAGCACCGACAGGCCGCCGACAATGCCAAGGCGCGGGTTGAGCGTCTTCTGCGCCAGCGCCTCGCCTCCCGGAATGGAAATCTCGACGTCGAAATCCGCGCGCTCGCCCGCCACCTCGGTGATCGCCTGCGCAATCATCTGGCGGGGCACCGGGTTGATGGCAGGTTCGCCCGGGGCAATGGGAAGTCCGGGGCGGGTCACCATGCCGACGCCTGTGCCGGCAAAAAACCGGATGCCGGCGCCGGGAGAACCGTGCCGCAGCGTGGCGATGACCAACGCGCCGTGCGTGACATCCGGATCATCACCGGCATCCTTGACGATCCCGGCGCGGGCAAAACCCTCCCCCTGTTCCTCCAGCGCCAGAACAAAACCCGGCCGCTGGCCGCCGGGCAGCGTCACCTCGACGAGATCGGGAAAACCGTAACCGGTGAGCGCCAGGCAGGCAGCCTTGGCCGCCGCCGCCGCACAGGTGCCGGTGGTCCAGCCGCGCCGCAGGTCTTTTGCCGTCTCGTTTCCGATTTCCACTTCCATACGCGTTTCTATACCGGTGACACGGTCTTGCGTCATCGGCAAAAGGCATCCGCATGACAAACCCTGCCTTCGAACTTCTGGCTGAACGCCTGCCCGCCTTTCATCCGGGCCATGTGTGGCTGGCCGGCGCCGGTCCCGGCGATCCGCGCTACCTGACGCTGGAAGTGCTGGATGCGCTCGGCAAGGCCGATATCCTGGTGCATGACGCGCTGGTCTCCGACGAGGTGCTGAGTTTCGCACCTCAGGCCGAGGTGATCTATGCCGGCAAGCGCGGCGGCAAGCCGTCTACCGCGCAGGAAGACATCACGCTCTCCCTCATTCGCCTGTCGCGGCAGGGCAAACGCGTGCTGCGCCTGAAGGGCGGCGACCCGTTCATCTTCGGGCGGGGTGGCGAAGAGGCCGAGGCGCTGGCAAACGCCGGCATCCCGTTCCGTATCCTGCCCGGCATGACTTCTGCACTCGCAGCCCTTGCCTCCACTCGCATTCCGGCCACCATGCGCGGTTTGAGCAAGGCGATCACGCTGGCAACCGGCCATGCCGCCGGCGAAGCGGACGATCTCGATTGGGCCGCGCTGGCGAGCACCGGGGAACCGATCGTCGTTTATATGGGCCTGAAGAACCTCGCCACCATCACAAGGCTGCTGATCGAGGGTGGCCGTGCGGCGGAAACGCCGGCGGCGATCATCATGGCGGCAACCACGAAAGAGGAACGGCTGCTGACGGCGACGCTCGGCACGCTTGCCACGGAAGCCGAACGGCAGGGTTTTGCCGCTCCTGCCCTGATCGTCATCGGTGAGATCGTCCGCATGCGCGGGCTGCTGGTCCCACAGGAGGCGGCCGGATGACAAAGGCGCTCATCATCGGCGCGCCGCGCTCCGGCTCCGGCAAGACCAGCGTCACCATCGGCCTGTTGCGCGCATTCGCGAGGCGCGGCATCAGGGTACGCGGCATCAAGTCCGGCCCGGATTACATCGATCCCGGCTTTCACCACGCCGCCACCGGCATCGAGGGCCTGAACCTCGACAGCTGGGCCATGCAGCCGGAACTGGTCCAGAATCTTCTGGCCGGGGCGGCGGATGGCACAGATCTGCTCATCATCGAAAGCGCCATGGGCCTGTTCGATGGGATTTCGGGCGGCGAGGGCCGCACCGGTTCGGCCGCCGATCTGTCCCGGCTGCTCGGCATTCCGGTGCTGCTGGTGCTCGATGTCTCCGGCCAGAGCCAGACGGCAGCCGCGGTCGCGGTCGGTTTCCGGCATTACGATCCGGCCGTCCGCATGGCGGGGGTCGTGCTGAACCGCGCCGGCAGCGAACGGCATGTGCGGCTGTCGAAGGCGGCAATCGAAGCGGCAGGCCTGGACGTTGTCGGCGCCGTCCTGCGCAATGGCGAACTGTCATTGCCCGAACGGCATCTGGGCCTGGTGCAGGCAAGCGAACATCCGGCCATCCAAAACCATATCGACCGTCTGGCCGATGTGATGGAGACCTCACTCGATCTCGATCACATCCTCTCGCTGGCAACAGAGATTGCGCCTCAGTCGGGCTCGACGGCAGCCCATCTGCCTCCGTCCGGCCAGCGCATCGCCATTGCCTCGGATGCCGCCTTCACCTTTCTTTATCCGCATCTCGGCCGCCACTGGCGCTCGGTGGGCGCGGAGCTCGTGCCCTTTTCGCCGCTTGCCAACGAGGCGCCGCCAAACGCCTGCGATGCCTGCTGGCTGCCCGGCGGTTATCCGGAGCTTTTTGCCGCAACGCTTGCCGCCGCAGACCATTTCCGCAACGGCTTGGCCCGGTTTGCCGAAACGCGGCCGGTGCATGGCGAGTGCGGCGGTTACATGGTGCTGGGCGAGGGCCTGGAGGATGCCGAGGGGAACCGCCATGCGATGACCGGTCTGCTCTCGCATTCCACCAGTTTCGCCACCCGCAAGATGAATCTCGGTTATCGCCAGGCGAAGCTTCTCGCGGAAGGCCCGATGGGCAAGACGGGCGACGTGATCCGCGGCCACGAATTCCATTACGCGCGCGTGACGGATGCCGGCCACGACGAGGCCTTTGCCGAGATTGCCGATGGCACCGGCACGCCGATCGGCCGATCCGGCGGCAGGCGCGGCCTCGTCACCGGGACGTTCTTCCATGCCATTGCCCGCGTCACGGGCTGAACCTCACTCGACAAAGACCCGCACGGTCGCCGCCCGCCCCACGGCATCGATCACCGTCAGCGTCGAATAACCGGCGCCATCCGGCACCCATTCGGAAATCCGCTTGCGCGACAGATCCGGCAGAGGTTTGCCATTGGCAAGCCAGCGGAAGGGCGCGCGCCCGCCCTGCAGTTTCAGCACCAGCGGCGAGATCTCTGCGCCGGCGCGCGCGCCAAGATCCACCCGCGCCCCTTCCGGCGGGTAGACGATCTGTGGCGCCGGTTCACGCGTCGATGAACGCACCAGACCAGTCGACGTGACGGCATAACGGCGCTGGCCGATCGGCAGGTCGGAGAGTGCCAGCCGCTGCGCACCGGGCGGCGCAGAGGGGTGCGGGCTCACCGCCACGCCGGAGCGGGAAAAGGCCTCGAACAGGATGGGTGCCGCCGTGCCATAACCGGTGATGCCCGGCACCGCGCCATTGTCCGGCCGGCCGACCCAGACGCCCAGCACATATCGTCCGTCATAGCCAACCGACCAGGCATCACGATAGCCATAACTCGTGCCGGTCTTGTAGGCGATGCCGAGCTTGCGCGCGCCCTGCGGCGGCAGCACATCGGAGAGCACATCCGTGACGTTCCAGACGGCGACGGGATCGAGCAGCGGCTGGGCCGGTTCGCGGCTCGGCACCTCGTGCACGCCATCCCCCAGCAGCACCGGCCAGCCCTCATTGGCAAGGCCCGCATAAAGCTGCACCAGTTCCTTGAGCGTCAAGCCCACCCCGCCAAGCCCGATCGCCAGACCCGGCGCCTCGCCCGCCGGCAGGATGGGACGAACCTCCGCACGGCGGAAGCGCACCATCAGTTTTGCCGGACCGACGCCCTCCAGCAGCCGGACCGCCGGCACGTTGAGCGACAATTGCAGCGCCTGCCGCACGCTCACATCGCCCTGATAACTCATGTCGAAATTGCGCGGGCGGTAACCGGAGAAATCCGAGGGCCGATCCTCGATGATGGTCTCCTGCGCCACCAGCCCATCCTCGAAGGCAAGACCGTAGATGAAGGGTTTCAGCGTCGAGCCCGGCGAGCGCGGCACGCGTGTCATGTCGATCCAGCCGGAGCGGGAGGCGTCGAAATAGTCAGCCGACCCCACCGCACCGACGATTTCACCGGTGGTCGAATCCGCCATGATCATCGCCAGCGATGTTTTCGGCGGCAGGCTGGACACGACCGATGTGGCGACTGATTCCAGCCCTTCCTGGATCGGCTTCCGGAGCGTTGTTGTATGCCGGATGTCAGTGGGCGCCTTGCGCAGCGCGGCTTCTGCCAGATGGGCTGCGAGTGCGGGCAATTGCCGCCGCTCCCGCGGCACGGAAACGAGCGTCGCCCGCTCCACCTCGCCTTCACCCACCGCCGCAGACACCTGTTCGCGGCTCAGCACCCGCTGCCGGGCCGCCCGTGCCACCTCGGGAAAACGATCCGGCCGCCGGGCTTCCGGCGATTGTGGCAGGGCGACCAGAAGTGCCGCCTCCGCCACCGACAGCCGTTTTGGCTCCTTGCCGAAATAGGCAAGACTTGCCGCCCTCACCCCTTCCAGATTGCCGCCATAGGGCGCCAGCGTCAGGTAAAGGTCGAGGATTTCCGCCTTCGACAGCCGCCGTTCGATCTGCAGGGCACGCGCCATTTGTTTCAGCTTGGCCAGAACCGAGCGGCTGTCGCGCGGTTCGATCAGCCGCGCCACCTGCATGGAGAGCGTCGAGGCGCCGGAGACGATCCGGCCATGGGTTGCGAACTGATAGGCGGCCCGCAACACCGCCTGCGGATCGACCCCGCCATGCGCATAAAAACGCCGGTCCTCGTAGGCGATCAGCATGCGTAAAAACTGCGGATCGACATCGGCGGCACCGGTCTTCAGGCGCCAGAACCCATCCTTCGTGGCAAAGGCGCGCAACAGACGCCCCTCCGCATCGAAGACCTCTGCAGAGACCTGAGAGGCCTGTGCCAGAGGCGGCGGAAAGGCCCGGTCGGCGGCATCAAGGGCAAACAGGCCGGTGGTTGCCAGGATCGCAATCCCACCGAACCCGATCAGCCCTTTCAGCCAGATCCGCATCGCCCCTTACTGCGCCTCGCGCACCTGCATGCGCCCGGTCGCCGTGCGGGCCGACAATTGCGGACGATACATGTCCTCCACGTAAGCCGCCGGATGCTCATAGGTGCCGGGGGTGACCGCCCGCACGACATAAGCGAAGGAGAATTCGCGATTGTCGCCGGCATTACGGTCGAAGGCCGCCACGAACCGGTCGTTGCGGAATTCCGTATGCGCCGCCTGCACCTCGCCGATCCATTCGAAATTGGACAGCTCCGCACTGTTGACGAGGTTCGGGTTGTCGATCTCGAAACCGGCCGGCAGCAGGTCCTGCACGAGAATACGCGAGGCCCAGTCATTGCTTTCGTTGACAGTCAGCACCACCACGTAACGCTCGTTCTGCGCCACCTCGCTGACGCTGACTTCCTCGCCATCCATCGTGTAATAGGCACGCGTGATGGCAAAACCGTCGCCGCCAGCGGCAAGCGGTGTCGTGGGCGCAGCAACCGTGGTCACCACCGCCGAGACCGGATCATTCGAGCGGTTCGTCAGCGTCACCGGCTTCTGCAACAGGGCATCGCCCGTCATGCGGCTGGCATAACGGCCGGCCTGCGGCGCACCGTTCACCTCCACCTTCAGGCTTTCATCCCCCTGCTGCAGCGCGCGCGCCGCGAGCAGCATCCAGGCCTGTTCCTGCGTGCTCGTATATTTCTTGTTGCGCCACGCCTTCGCCACCACCGGTGAGAGCTGCGGCACGATCGCCGGCACCGGCCGGCTTTCGGCGGCAAGCGCCAGCACCGCCGCCCCATCGCGCAGAAGCGAACCATAATCAGACCGCGACAGGCTGACCGGCTGCACAACCGATTGCTCGGTCATCTGCAGCGCCGCGTTGAACACCGTCTTGGAACGCTGGGCATCACCATACAGCGCCAGCGCTGCGCCGAGATGGGCCTTGGACATCGGCGTCGGGAAGTCTGAGAGCATCGTATCGGCATAATAGCGCAGATCGCTGATCGAGGCCTTACGGTTGCGCGCCAGAACGTAGAGCGCATAGGCAATCTGGCTACCCTGGTCCTTCACGTTGACATCATAGGCAAGCGCGTTCTGCAGATTGTTCAGCGCCTGCACCAGCGCCTGTTCCGGCACGTCGTACCCTTGCTCGCGGGCGCGCGTCAGGAAGTCGGAGACATAGGCATCGAGCCACTTGTCGCCATAACCCGGACTCCAGAGGCCGAAACTGCCGGAGGAGGACTGGTAAGACAGCACACGATAGATCGCATCCTGGACACGCTTTTTAATCTCCGTGTCATCGGCCAGCCCGTTTTGTTTTGAAAGCTCCGACAGATAAAGCAGCGGCAGGGCGCGGCTCGTCGTCTGCTCGGCGCAACCATACGGGTAACGGTCGAGTGCCATCAAAAGCGCCGGCACATCGAAATCGGCAGCACGGGTCACGCTGAGGGCAACGGAAGCACCGGCAAGCTGCGCATCCGCCAGAAGATTGCCATCCACCGTCAGGCTCTGGCCCGGTGCCAGCGCGATCACGCGCCGTTCGGTCACCGGCAGAACGGCGGGACGCACCGGAACGTAGAGCACCTGCTCCATGGCGGAGAGCCCGTTGCCGGCAAGCGTCAGGGTCACCTCGCCATCACCGGTCCGCATGCCCTTCAGCGGCAGGCGCAGGCTCTGTTTGCCGCCCGCCTCCAGCCGGATGGTGCGGCTTGCGCGCGCCGCATCGGTGGCGATCATCGCATTGGTGGCAATGTTCAGCTGGTAATCGCCCGCCGGCGCATCGGTATTGGCAATGTCGAGGCGAAGGCTCGCTTCATCGCCGGGCGCCAGGAAGCGCGGCAGGCTGGCGGTCAGCACCACCGGATCGCGGATCACCACATCCTTCGTGCCATGGCCGACACCGTTTTTGCTCCAGGCAACCGCCATCACACGCGCCGTGCCGTTGAACTGCGGAATATCGAAGGAAACCCGCGCCTTGCCGGTGGCATCGAGCTTGACGATGCCGGAGAAGAAGGCGACGAGCTTTTCCTTGGGCGGGCTGCCCTGCAGCGCAGCACTGCCACCGTCGCCGCCGGTGCGCAATCGCCCGGTGGCTCCCAACGAGCCGTCGATCAGGCGGCCATAGATATCGCGGATTTCCAGGCCTAAGCGCCGCTGGCCAAAATACCAGTTGTCCGGCGCCGGCGGTTCGTAACGGGTGAGGTTCAGGATGCCGACATCCACGGCGGCAACCGTCACATAGGCCTCTTCACCAATCCCGGCGCCGGCCACCTGCACCTCGATGGGAAGCGGCTGGCGCGGCAAGGTCTTGTCCGGCGCCGTCAGCGACACCGTCAGATCACGGGTCTCAGGATCGACCTTCAGCCAGCTAATGCCGATCGCCCGCATCGGCATGCGGCTTTCCTGCGCATTGCCGGGTCGATAGAGCGTCGCCGTGACATAGGCCCCGGCACCGAAGGCTTCCGTCACCGGGATCGACACTTCGCCGCCTTTTTCGCCGAGTGCAACGTTCTGCACGGAGATCAGCGTCTCGGCACCACTCGTGACCATCAGCTGGCCGGCATAACGCGACGAGACTTTGAGCTTCGCTGTCTCGCCCACCTTATAGCTCGATTTGTCGAGCGCGACTTCGAGTGCGTCCGGCGTCTCGGTCGAGCTGGCGGTGACGAACCAGCCGGCATCAAATTCGACGCTGCTGGCGGGGCCGTCCGCAGCCGCCGTCTCAACCTCCAGCCGGTAGCGGCCCCATTGCACCGGCACGGAAACCCGCCCGCCATTGGCGGCATCGGCAGACACCTTTCCATCCGCCACCTGGCGGGTGCGGTTGACGGCCTCGTAGCGCCAGGAACTGCCCTCGCGATACCACTGGTAATCGCGTTCGATCTTCACGAGTTTCCAGCGCAGATCGCCGGCTGCCTTGCGGGCACCGTCATCGCCGATCATGATCACGTTGAAATTGGCGACCGCGTTTTCGGCCAGATCGCCGGAAAATTCGGGCTTGATGCCGATCCGGTCGCCATCGGCGCGCACCGGCAGCGTCAGTTTGCGCTCGACGGCACGCCCGCCGCCTTCCTTCAGGCGCACCACGATATCCGCATCCGTCAGCTGCGTCGTATAGGCAAGTTCGGTCAGGCCGGCATCGAAGCTTGTCTTGCCCTCCTCGTCCAGAACCCCGAGATCCTCAAGCGGCAGGCGCTCCGCTTCGCTCGCCTCCTCATCCGCAAGGCCGAAGAAATAACCCTTGTAGGCCTCCCGCTCACGGGTGTGGCGCAGAACGATCTCGCCCTCCAGCGAAAGACCGGCCGCCGGGGCGCCATACAGGTAACGCCCATCGACGGTTACCCAGGTCTCATCGCCAACGATGATTTCCTTGGCCTCGCTCGCAAGATCGAACTCGATACGGTCCGGCACGAAATCGTCGATCAGGAACCGTTTTTCCGCAATCGCCGTACCCTTGGGATCGGTGAAGACCTGCAGCGTCCAGGTGCCGCGCATCGCGGTTGCCAGCGTCGGCAGGTCGACGGCATAACCGCCGAGCGTGCCACTGCCGGTCATGCGCCGATCCTCCACGCCATCCGGGCGCAGGAAAACGAAGGTCAGCGGCAGCGTATCGATCGCCTGAGCTTCGGTATCACGCGCCAGCAGCGCCGCATGGACCGTCTCACCCGGACGATAGATCCCGCGTTCCGTCCAGGCGTAGACATCGATCGCGCCCGGCGCCGGCCTGCCCGTCACGCCACGATCGGAAAGATCGAAGCCTGCCCGCGTCATGTCGAGGAAAACATAGTCCTCGCCGGACTTCGAGGCTGTCAGAACCGCCGGCACCATGCCGGCCGTGCCGCGGATGAGCCCGGCGCTGAAGACGGCGCGGCCATCCGCATCGGTCCTGGCGGTGCCCAGCACCTCGTTGTTCTTGGCAAGCAGTTGCAGATCAATGCCGGCCGCCGGTTCCGCCGTTGCCAGCGAACGCACGAAGACGTTCAGGCCATCGGTTCCGGCATAGGTGGAGAGGCCGAGATCGGAAACAACGAACCACTGCGTCGCCTGATTGTCCCACTCGTTGACCGTGCCGGTTCCGGCGGTCGCTGTCAGAACATAGACGCCCGGCTTGCGCTTCGGCAGCACCTCGTCCACCGGAAAACTGGTGACGACATCCTTGTTGACGTCCTGGGTAATCTCGATCGAACCCTGCCAGACCAGTTCGCCATTGTTCTCCTCGATCTGGCCGGCCGTATAACCGTCCATCTGCGTCAGGAACTGCGACTGGGCGAGCAGCGGCGCAATGTTGCGGTCACCGATCCGGTAAAGTTTAAGGTTGGCGCTGGTAGTATTAACGGAAACGAGCGGAATGCCGCGGCGCGCCGTGGATGGCAGAACAAAACTGTCACCGGTAAAGCGCACCGAGGCACTCCGGTCCTTGACATAGATGTCGAGATCGACCGTTGCCCGAAGGTCCTCGCCAACGGAGGACGGCAGGCCGCGGCGCAGCGACAGCTTGTAGCGCTCGCCATGGGTGAGACCTTCCACGCAGATCTGCTGGTCCTTGGCTTCCACCGCCTTCGGGGCGGCACCGTTCAGCGTCACGAAGCTGGAATAGTCGGCCCCGAACTTCAGGAGCTTTTCGGAAAACTGCACGCAGGCGCGCGGGCTTGCCGCATCGGCATCAACCGAATGATCGACGACGCGAAAACCCCAGCGTTCCTGCAGTTCGTTCAGCCGCGACTGCACGGTGCGCGATGCGACGAGATCGACGCTTTCGGCAAGCGCGCTGATCGCACCACGATGATTCTCCTGCGCCTCCAGCGCCTCGCCGATCTGGGCGAGCGCTTCGGCGCGCTGAGGCGCCGTGCGCGAGGCATCATAGGCGTTGATCGCGGCCAGCAGGGCCTTGGTGGTGAACTCCGCATCGCCGCGGATCGTGCCGGCGGCGCGGGCCATCTCGTTCCACAGATCGGCATCATCCGGCTCGATCGACAGAGCGCCGGTGAGGGCTGTCAGTGCAGCCGGTATATTGCCATTGACGATTTCCAGCTGCGCCAACGCCTTGAGGCTCTCCAGCCCCTGGCCCGTCATCTCGATCGGCATGCCGAGATTGTCATAGAGACTGTTCGCCTGGCCGATCACCTCGGAGGACAGGAAAGACAGCGTCGGGGGTGCGCCGAGATCCGGTTCGGCACCGGCCACCACCACCTTGCCGGCCACCGCACCGGCAAAATCATTCATCAGGCCGTAGTCGGATTTCAGAAAACACCACTTCGCCTTGACGTTGTAGGTAAAGGCGCGGCAGCTCTTGTCCTTCAGGCAGGCGGTTTCGCACTGCGCCTGCGACACGTTCTTGTCGGTCCGCAGGTCAAAGCCCGGATAATCGGAATCCTCCGAAATCTCGATCTGCCGCTGAGATTGTTGCGCCACCGCGGGTTGCCCCACGATGCCGATCGCCAAAAGCAGAGAAATCCCGAACCACGCGCGCTTAGACATCATGTCCCCCCGGAAGCTTGGCGGTATTGCGCCCAAGTTTTCTGCTGCAAACAGGAGGTTGTCAATTGAAAGGATTACGACATTCGAAAGTGTAAAGATTGCCGCGGCTTGACCCGGCAGGTGGATCGAAAGGCCGGTGGCTGCTACACCCATGACGTGGAAGAGAGTGCCTTGCGCCATGGACGAAACAGACACGCACAACACAGAGACGCAGCCGATCAGACTGGTGCTCCGGCTCGACTTTCCGCCGGCCCACCGGCTCGGGCGCGGCAAGATCGAGCTTCTCGAACACATCCGCGAGACCGGCTCCATCTCGGCGGCCGGCCGTGCGATGGACATGTCCTACCGCCGCGCCTGGCTGCTCGTCGATGCGTTGAACCAGATGTTCGAGGAACCTGCCGTTGAACCGCAGCGCGGCGGCAAACAGGGCGGCGGTGCGCAGCTGACGCCCTTCGGCGAGCTGCTGGTGACCCGCTTCCGCCAGATGGAACAGAAGGCGACAGAGGCCATGCAGGCGGACATCGAATGGCTGGAGGCAAAGCGCAAGCCGGAAGCGGGAGAGACGCCGGAATAACCGGCATCGCTCCCGCCTGTATCAGCCGCCTGAGCGTTCAGCCGAGCGCTTCCTCGGTCTTGGCGCCATCACCGGCCACCTGCAGCCGGATCAGCATGGCAATGTCGCCGGACAAAGCATCGACCTTGGCATGCAGGTTGGCGATCTCGGCTTCCGAGCGAAGGTTCGTTTCATAATCCAGCCGGGCAGCCAGACGGTCTTTCGCGGCCTGGCGGTTCTGGCTCATCATGATGATCGGGGCCTGGAGAGCAGCCAACATCGACAGCATCAGGTTCAGGAAGATGAACGGAAACGGGTCGAAGGCATTGGCGGCCAGCACCACCGTGTTGAGGATCGACCAACCGATCAGGAAGAGCATGAAGCCGATGATGAAGCTCCAGGAGCCACCGATCACGGCGATACGATCCGCCAGACGATCCCCGAAGGTCAGGCGTTCTGCAAAGATTTCGTTCGGATCCTTGCGCACGGCAGAACGGCGCAGATGATCGGCAAAAAAGCGGATGGTTGCGTTCATGGCTCACCTCCTTCGAGCGACCGGCCGTCTGCGGCCCGTCGCGAGGGAGCCGATGATGAGATCAGCTCAGCGCGGCAGCCGCAAACGGCACGGTCAATCGACTATGATCGTTACTGGGCATGATCCCCTCGGGGGTCGGTTTCAGGAAGATGCGCACGGAACCGTGCACGCCTTTGAGGTAATCCCGAAGCCTAAGGACGTCAAATGGAAAAATGCCGCTCTGTTGCGCCGCAATATGGCGCTCTGATCACGTTTTGGCGATCACGGCCGCTCCAGCGCGACCGTCTTGATGATGGCATGTACGGGCCTGCCAACCACAAGTTCCAGCCGGCCAACGGAGACTTCCGTAATACGTGCGTGAAGCGTCTCTTCACCGCAATCGATCGCCAGATCCACCACGCCGCCCGCCACCCCCGTCAGCTTCGAGATTTGCCCCGGTACGATATTCAGCGCGCTGATGCCGGCGGGTTTTTCCGTCGCCACGAGAACATCGCGAGCCGGCACGTGAACCCGCACCCGCTGCCCTGCAACGAGATGCGCCGGCGGCACGACGAGCGACATGCCCCTGAAACCAATCGTGGCAAGTCCTGTTTCCGGATCCAGCGCCGAGACGGCACCGGTGAGCACGCTTCCCGCCTCCCGGCCGCTCGCATCGGCAAGGTTCCCCAGCGTGTCGGTGGCGCTGCCCACCGCCTGCACCCGGCCATCGGCCAGCACCACCACGCGGTCCGCCAGCCGCGCCACCTCCGAAACCGAATGGCTGACATAGAGAATGGGAAGGTCCAGTTCGTCGCGCAGCCGTTCCAGATAGGGAAGGATCTCTGCCTTGCGCGCCTCATCCAGAGCCGACAGCGGTTCATCCATCAGAAGCAGGCGGGGCGACGACAAAAGCGCCCGGCCGATAGAAACACGCTGTTTCTCGCCGCCCGACAGCGTGCCCGGGCGCCGCTCCAGAAGATGGGTGATGCCCAGCATGTCGAGGATATGGTCCATGTCGGCGCGCCCTCCGGTCCGACCGGCAAACCACCGTCCATAGGTCAGGTTCTGGCGCACGCTCAAATGTGGGAAAAGCCGCGGCTCCTGAAAGACATACCCGAACCGGCGCCGATGCGCGGGGATACACAGCCGGCGATGTGTATCGAGCAACGGATCGCCCGCCAGTGTGATCCGCCCCGCATCCGGGCGGATCAACCCGCCGAGGATGCGCAGGATGGAAGTCTTGCCTGATCCGGAGGGGCCGAACAGTGCCGTCACGCCGCCCTCCGCAGCAAAGGCTACATCAAGCGAAAAGTCGCCCTGGTGATGGCGGATCTCGACCGAAAGCGTCATGGCTGAACTCTTTTCGCGACAAGCCGCGCCAGCCATTCGGACACCAACAGCGCCGTCATGGAAATCGCGATCGCGATCAGGGTCAGGCGGAGCGCGCCGGCATCGCCGCCCGGCACCTGGGTGAAGGTGTAGATCGCGGCAGAAAGGGTCTGCGTTTCACCCGGAATATTGGAGACAAAGGTGATCGTCGCACCGAACTCGCCCATGGCCTTGGCAAAGGCGAGGATCATGCCGGCAATCACGCCGGGCAGGATCAGCGGCAGAGTGACTGTCAGGAACACGAAGAGTGGCGAGGCGCCGAGCGTGCCGGCAGCCTCTTCCAGCTTCTGATCGACCGCCTCGATGGAGAGCCGGATGGAGCGCACCATCAGCGGAAAGCCCATGACGGCGCAGGCGAGCGCCGCCCCGGTCCAGCGGAAGGAAAGGACGATGCCGAGGCTCTGGTCGAGAAAGGCGCCGATCGGGCCGCGCCGTCCGAACAGGATCAGCAGGATGTAGCCGGTCACCACAGGCGGCAGGATGAGCGGCAAATGCACGAGCCCGTTCAGCAGCGATTTGCCCCAGAACCGCCCACGCGCCAGCACATAAGCGATCAGCACACCGAACGGCAGGCTGGCCAGCGTCGCAACCAGTGCCACCCGCAGGCTGAGTTCGATCGCCGTCCACTCCTCGGCACTCAAGGTCCACGCATTCAAGACTGGATCACTGCTCCCTCACCCGCTGCGGCAGGATGCTACTTCAGAACCGTAAAGCCTTGCGACCGGAAAAACTCCGCGGCCTGCTCCGATGTCAGGAAGGCAAGATAATCGGCAGCGGCCTTCGACGGAGATTGGGAGACAAGCGCTGCCGGATAGATGATCGGCGGATGCGTGTCAGCCGGGAAGGTGGCGACAACAGTTACGCCTTCGTCCGCCGCCGCATCCGTTGCGTAGACGATACCGTAGGGCGCCTCGCCACGCGAGACGAGCGCAAGCGCGGCACGGACATTCTCCGCTCCCGCAACCTTGGCGGAAACCGTCGCCCAGATACCCAGATTTTCCAGCGCAGCCTTGCCGTATTTGCCGGCCGGAACGCTCTCGACCGCCCCCATGGCGAGGCGCCCGTCCGGTCCGAGCAGGCCGGCAAGGTCGAAACCCGGCTTGATCTCCACCGGTTTTGCCTTGTCCCTGGCCGAGACGAGCACGATGGCATTGCCGAGGAGGTCGATGCGGCTCTCCACCCTGATGAGCTTGCGCTCGGAAAGATAGTTCATCCAGTCCCGGTCGGCCGAGATGAAGACATCGGCCGGTGCGCCGGCCTCGATCTGTTTGGCAAGCGCCGAGCTTGCGGCATAGGAGGTCGTTACCTGCACCCCCATCTGCTTGGCATAGGCGGCATTGGCGGCATCGAGCGCCGTCTTCATGCTGGCGGCGGCAAAAACGGTCACCTTGTCCGCCGCTGCAGCCGGCAAACCGCTACACACGCCGCCGAAAGCGACGAGACAGACGGACAGGGCACGAAACAGGCTGCGGCGCGTGTGCATGTGTTTTCCCGAAGGGTCAAAATGACCAGGAAACCATAAGGCATTCGCGCTGGATTGCCAGCGTTATATTTCATGAAACATATCCAAACGAACACTGGCGCCAAACAACCGCTTGCTTGACGATTGCCAAGGAACACCCACCTAATCCGGCAGACGCGCCACATCCTGTGCGAGACCCTCAAGGAGGCCACCATGACCGACACGCCGGCCGATCCGACAGACAGCAAATTGACGACCACGAAGCGCAAATGGGCCGCCGAGGGCCGTTTCCTGACCGGGCGGATCAGCCGGCCGGAGACCGATCGCCTGCCGCCGGGACAGCATCTGGTGAAGAACTGGCCGGTGCTCGACCTTGGCCAGCAGCCGCAGATCTCCGAACTGCAGTGGCGGCTGGACATCCGGGGCGAAGTGGAAAGCGCAGTCACCCTCGACTGGAAGGGCTTTCTCGCCCTGCCGCAGACGAAAGCGGTCTCCGACATTCACTGCGTCACCACCTGGTCGCGTTATGACAATGCGTGGGCTGGCGTGATGGTGCGCGATCTTCTCGACCTCGTGCATCCGAAACCCGAGGCCGATGCGGTGATGCTGACCAGTTTCGACGGGTACACGACGAACCTGCTGCTTGAGGATTTCGCCGCCGAAGACGCCATCCTCGCCACCCATTGGGAAGGCCAGCCGATCACGCGCGAACATGGCGGACCGATGCGGCTCGTGCTGCCGCATCTCTATTTCTGGAAAAGCGCCAAGTGGCTGACGCGCATCGAATTCACCCGGCAGGACAAACCGGGCTTCTGGGAAAAGAACGGCTACCACATGCGCGGTGATCCGTGGCGCGAACAGCGGTATTCGGACGACTGAGCCGCCAAGAAAAGACGCCCCGGTGCTTGGGCAGCAGCCGGGGCGTACGACGGACGGATGGGACTGTGTGAGAGCCCATGGGGACCGTCGGATCAACCTTCCGGGAAGATCGGATCGTTGACGAAATTGCCGCCCTGGTAGACGTGCAGTGCTGCCTTGGGATCGGGCTTGCCGAGCGTCGCATCCAGTTCCGCACGGTAGCTTTCCGCGTTGTCCTGCGGTTTCCAGCCCAGATAGGCGGCGTGCGAATTGTCCCACCATTTGCTGTCATTGTTGGAAACGCCCCAGATGATCGGGCAGCCCAGCATCGGCGCGCGGAAGGCGCATTCGATGAGCAGCCTGAAATCGCTATAGGACATCCAGCTGGACAGCATGCGATGATTGGTCGGCTTTTCCATGCAGCTGCCGATGCGCACCAAAGCCGTTTCCTGGCCGAATTTCTCGAAATACATGCGAGCCAGCGCCTCGCCGAAACATTTCGACACACCGTAGAGCCCGTCGGGGCGCATCGGCGCGGTCGTGTCGATATGCTGGTCCTGGCGATAAAAACCGACGGTATGGTTGGAACTGGCAAAAATGATGCGCGGATGGCCATGCGCACGCGCCGCCTCGTAGAGGTTATAGAGCCCGAGCAGATTGGCGTTCATGATCTTGGAGAACTTGTCCTCCACCGAAATGCCGCCCAGATGCAGGATGCCATCACAGCCCTCGACCAGCCTGTTGACAGCGGCCGCATCGCCCAGATCGCACTGGACAAGTTCCTCGTTGGGGCCGGCCTCACCGAGGTTCGCAATGTCCGAAAGGCGCAACGTCTCGGCGAAAGGGGCAAGCCGCACGCGCATGGCACGGCCCAGCGCACCGGCGGCACCGGTAATCAAAAGTCTCTTCACAGAATCCTCCTTGGGGGCGAAGACAAGACAAAACTTGTCTCGTTGCCACATCAATTTATCATACATGTTGGCAGATCAGCGTCAACACGGTACAGCTATGGGAACAATCGATCCGGCAGGCCCTGCCGACCGGGTCCAGACTGGCAGGGAAAGAGGTCTCTTGATGAACATGGCCACGCACAGCAGAATGCCCAACGGATCCGGAACGCTGGCGTCGCGGCTCAGCGATACGCTGCGACAGGCGATCGCGGCGGGCCAGTTTCCGCCGGGCAGCAAGCTGCCGAGCGAGGCCCAGTTGGGCGAGACGCACGGGGTCAGCCGCACGGTCGTGCGCGAGGCCATCGCGGCACTGAGGGCCGACCGACTGGTCGAAGCCCGCCAGGGCGCCGGCGTCTTCGTGCTTGATCCGCCCGGGCCCGCAGCACCCGCCCCGATGTCCATCGACAACATCGACCACGCCCGCGTCTCCTCCGTCATCGAATTCCTCGAACTGCGCACCGCCGTCGAGGTGGAGGCCGCCGGCCTTGCGGCGCTGCGCCGCTCACCAGCCCAGGAAGAAGTGATCTTCGACTGTCATTACGCGGTGCAGGCCTGCCTGGAAGCCGGCAAACCCACCAGCGAAGCGGACTTTGCCCTGCACCTGGCCATTGCCGAAGCCACCAACAACAGCCGCTTCCGTGATTTCCTCGCCATGATCGGCAAAAGCATCATTCCGCGCGCGGCCCTGCGCAACGAAGAAAGCGAGGAAGATCAGGCAGCCTATATCAAGCTCATCATGCAGGAGCACAACGCCATCGTCACCGCGATTTCCGCCGGCGACGAAGAGGCGGCCCGCGAGGCCATGCGCCGCCATCTGCGTGGCAGCCAGACGCGCTATCGAGCGCTCCTGCGCGAGCAGCGCCAATTTGTAAGATAACTAATTGACACTTGTATGTAGAGTGGATACGACATTGGACGGAGGAGACGTCTAACAAGGAATTCACTCATGACGCCACAAGAGATCAAGGCGGCGCTTGGCGCTGGCCTCCTGTCCTTTCCCGTGACCCATTTCGATGGTGAAGGCCAGTTCCAGCCGGAAAGCTACAAGCGCCACATCGAATGGCTGTCCGGCTTCGATGCGCCTGTTCTCTTTGCCGCCGGCGGCACCGGCGAGTTCTTCTCGCTGTCCCCCGATGAAATCCCCGGCATAGTCAAGGCCGCCAAGGAAGCAGCCGGCAAGACGGCCATCGTCTCCGGCTGTGGTTTCGGCAGCCATGTCGGCGTCGAGCTGGCAAAGTCGGTCGAAAAGGCCGGCGCGGACGGCATCCTGCTTCTGCCGCATTATCTGATCGATGCGCCGCAGGAAGGCCTCTACCAGCACGTCAAGAAGATCTGCCAGTCGGTCGGCATCGGCGTCATGGTCTACAACCGTGACAATTCGGTTCTCTCCGTGGACACGCTGAAGCGCCTGTGTGACGAGTGCCCGAACCTCGTCGGTTTCAAGGACGGCACCGGCGATATCGGCGCAGTCCGCCAGATCACCGCCACCATGGGCGACCGGCTGACCTATCTCGGCGGCATGCCGACGGCAGAACTCTTCGCTGAAGCCTATCTCGGCGCCGGTTTCACCACCTATTCGTCCGCCGTCTTCAACTTCGTGCCGGGTCTCGCGGTCGAATTCTACAAGGCGCTGCGCGCCGGCGAACGCGCCCATTGCGAAAAGATCCTGAAGGATTTCTTCTATCCCTTCATGGCCATCCGCAACCGCCGCAAGGGTTATGCCGTCGCCGCCATCAAGGCCGGTGTGCGTCTGCAGGGTTTCGACGCCGGCAAGGTGCGCGCGCCGCTCGACGACCTGACCCGCGAGGAAGAAGGCATGCTGCTCGACCTGATCGGTCCCTGGAAGCGCGGCTGAGGATAGTGCCACGATGAAGATCACCGCAGTTCGCACCCATCTTCTGGAACACAAGCTGGACGTGGCCTTCGAAAGCGCCTCCATGCGTTTCGATCGCCGGGCCCATATCCTGGTGGAGATCGAGTGCGACGACGGCACGGTGGGCTGGGGCGAATGCCTCGGCCCTGCCCGTCCCAATGCGGCGATCGTCGCGACCTATGCCAACTGGCTGATCGGTGAAAACCCGCTGGAAACCGAAAAGATCTGGGCGAAGCTCTACAATGCGCTGCGCGACCAGGGGCAGCGCGGCCTCACCGTGACGGCCCTGTCCGGCATCGACATCGCGCTGTGGGACATCAAGGGCAAACGTTTCGGCGTGCCGGTCTCCATCCTGCTCGGCGGTCGTTTCCGCGAGAGCGTCAGGGCCTATGCCACCGGCAGCTTCAAGCGTGACGGGGTCGACCGGGTGGAGGACAATGCCACCGATGTCGCCCGTTACTGGAAGGAAGGTTTCCACGCCACCAAGATCAAGATCGGCTTCGGCGTCGAAGAAGACCTGCGCGTTGTCCGCGCCGCCCGCGACGCCGTTGGTTCGGACATGCGCATCATGGTCGATGCCAACCACGGCTACGATGCCGTCGAAGCGATCCGCTTCGGCCAGGCGGCAGCCGAACTGAACCTCGACTGGTTCGAGGAACCGGTGGTGCCGGAACAGCTTGCCGCCTATCGTGAGGTACGTGCCCGCCAGCCGATTCCGGTGGCCGGCGGCGAAACCTGGCATTCCCGTTGGGGCATGCGCGAACCGGTCGAAACACGCTGCGTCGACATCCTGCAGCCGGATCTTGCCGGCGTCGGCGGTTTCACCGAAGCCAAGCGCGTCGCCGATCTCGCAGCGCTCCACGGGGTACGCGTGGTGCCGCATGTCTGGGGAACGGCAGTCCACATTGCCGCCGCCCTGCAGTTCATGGCTGCCATGGTGCCGAGCCCGGTGCGCGTCAACCCGATCGAGCCGATCCTGGAATTCGATCGCACCGACAATCCCTTCCGCCAGGCGGTGATCAAGACCCCGATTGAACACGTCAACGGCGTGGTCGCGATCCCGAATGGCCCCGGCCTCGGCATCGAGATCAACCGTGACGCGCTCGTCGAATTCAAGATGAAGGATGCTTGATGCTCGTCCGCACCCTTTCCGGCCGCAAACCGAAGATCGCGCTGCCGAAGGGCAGTGTGGACACGCAGATGCACATGTATCTGCCGGGTTACCCCTCGCAGCCGGGCGGGCCGGGCCTTCCGGCCGGCGCGCTTCCGACACCTCAGCAATATCGTGAGGTCATGGCTTGGCTCGGCATCGACCGGGTCATCATCACCCAGGGCAATGCCCAGCAGACCGACAATGCCAATGTCGTTGCGTGTCTGAAGGAGATGGGACCGGTCGCCCGCGGTGTGGCAGCGGTTGCCCCGGATATTTCCGAGGCCGAACTCGACGTTCTGGCAGAAGCCGGTGTCGTCGGGCTACGGATCATGGATCTGCCAGGCGGCGCTGTCGGCCTGTCCGCACTGGAGGAACTGGACGCGATTGCCGCGGCCCGTGGCTTCATGCTCGCGATCCAGTTCGACGGCAGCAATATCCTCGATCACGAACCGCGGCTGGCGAAACTGAAATCCCGCTGGGTCTTCGATCATCACGGCAAGTTCTTCTGCGGTGTTACCCCCGACAGTCCGCAAGTCATCGCGACACGCCGCCTGATCGATGGCGGGAACTGCTGGTTCAAATTTGCCGGCGTCTACGAAAGTTCGAAGAGTGGCGGCCCCGACTACGCCGATGTCGCAGCCGTTGCCACGATGCTGGCGGCCCATGCGCCGGAGCGCATCGTCTGGGGCACCAACTGGCCGCACAACCTGGCCCGCGAACAGGCGGACTATCCGGACGACGCAGCCCTCACCGATACCGTTCTCGGCTGGTTTGCCGATGAAAATGCCCGCCACATGGCTTTGGTCAAAAATCCAGAAGCCCTGTTCGGTCTGCCTGCCTGGCAGGAGGAGAAAGCATAACAAACCGCACCCCGGCGGGAGGCCAGGGTGCAACCACTGGAGGAGAGAAAATGAAACTGACGAAAATACTGGGGCTCGCTTTGGGCCTTGCACTGAGCACGGCACTGACCGCTCAGGCACAGGAAGTCACGCTGCGTTCGGCGGACATCCATCCGGACGGTTACCCGACCGTCGAGGCCGTCAAATACATGGGCCAGCTCGTCTCCGAGCGCACCAAGGGCCGCATCAAGATCCAGGTCATGAACAACTCGGTGCTCGGCAGCGAGAAGGACACGATCGAACAGACGCGTTTCGGCGTCATCGACATGAACCGCGTCAACACCGCCCCCTTCAACAACCTGGTCAAGGAAACCGTCGTTCTCGGCCTGCCCTTCCTGTTCCGCTCGACTGAGCACATGCACAAGGTGGTGGACGGCCCGATTGGCGACGACATCCTGAAGGCTTTCGAGCCGCATGGCCTCGTCGGTCTCGCCTTTTATGATTCCGGCGCCCGTTCCTTCTACACCACGAAGAAGCCGATCGAGAAGCTGGCCGACCTGAAGGGCATGAAGATCCGCGTCCAGCAGTCGGACCTCTGGATCGCCATGATGCAGGCCTTCGGTGCCAACCCGACACCGATGCCGTTCGGTGAGGTCTACTCCTCGCTGGAAACCGGCGTGGTGGATGGTGCGGAAAACAACTGGCCGTCCTATGAATCCTCGCGCCATTTCGAAGTCGCGAAGAACTATTCGCTGACGGAACACTCGCTGACGCCGGAAGCGCTCGTCATGTCGAAGATGTCCTGGGACAAGCTGAAGCCAGAAGATCAGGAGACCGTCCGCAAGGCCGCCAAGGAATCGGTCGCCAAGATGCGCGAACTCTGGCAGGCGCGTGAAAAGGCCTCGGAAGAGAAGGTCAAGGCCGGCGGCGTCAAGGTGATCTCCGTCAACAAGGAAGAGTTCTCCGCCGCCATGAAGCCGGTCTACGACAAGTTCGTCACCGATGCGAAGATGAAGGACTTGGTCGCGCGCATCCAGGCCGTCAAGTAATCTCCCAGTCAGGGGCCAGTTGCAGATCGCACTGGCCCCTTTTTCTTCGAGACGCGCGCCATCTGCGCAAAGGACAAGGGAATGAGGAATTTCATTCGCAGCGTCAGGCCCGTGCTGGGTTTCCTCAGCCGCCTTGCGCTTTATCTCGCCGCTGCCGGCATCGTCGCCATGACCCTGATCGTAGGCTGGCAGGTCTTCGGCCGCTACGTGCTCAATGATACGCCAAGCTGGTCCGAACCGCTGTCGCTGTTCCTGATGTCCTGGTTCATCCTGCTCGGCGCCGCTGTCGGTGTAAGGGAAAGCGGCCATCTCGGCCTCGATATCGTCCGTTACGCCATGCCGAAACCGGTCCAGCGGGCCATGGATATCACAAGCCTCATCCTGGTGGCGGCTTTCGGCGGCTTCATGAGTTATTACGGCGTGCTTCTGGCCAGAGGCACCTGGACCGCCACCATCCCCGTTCTCGGCTGGCCGGGTGGCGTCGACTTCATCCCACTCATCGTCGGCGGCGCCATGATTGCGCTTTTTGCGCTCGAACGTCTCTGCGATGCCCTGCTTGCCGAACCGGAACCTGTTGCCCCCGCGGCACAGGGTGTGGAGAGCGTCTGATGGCCTATGCAGTTCTTTTCGGTTCCTTCGTGGTCCTGATGTCGATCGGCATGCCGATTGCGTTTTGCCTTGGCATCGCCTCGCTTGCCACGGTGTTCTACCTCGGCCTTCCGCCGATCGTCATCTTCCAGCAGCTGAATTCCGGCATGAACGTGTTTGCCATGATGGCGATCCCGTTTTTCATCTTCGCCGGCGACCTGATGGTGCGCGGCGGCATCGCTGCACGCCTCATTCGCTTCGCCGCCGGTCTCGTCGGGCATCTACGCGGCGGTCTCGGCCAGGTCAACATTGTTGCCTCGACGCTGTTTGGCGGCATTTCCGGCTCGGCGGTCGCCGATGCCTCGGCCGTTGGCGGCCTGATGGTGCCGCAGATGGCGGCGCGCGGGTATGACCGCGGTTATGCGGTCAATGTCACCACCAGCTCGGCCATCATCGCGCTGATGATCCCGCCATCGCACAACATGATCCTCTATTCGATCGCCGCCGGCGGCAATGTCTCGGTTGCTGATCTCTTCACGGCGGGCATTCTGCCCGGTTTCCTGCTGGCCCTGGCACTGATGGTGACCGCCTATATCGTTGCGCGCCGCCGCGGGTATCCGTCCGAGCCCTTCCCCGGCTTCACCAATCTTCTGGTCTACCTGCTGGCGGCCCTTCCGGGCATTCTGCTGATCGGTATCATCTTCGGTGGTGTGCGCTCCGGCATCTTCACCGCCACGGAAAGCTCCTGCATCGCGGTTCTGTATGCCTTCCTCGTCGCCATGCTCGTTTATCGGGAGCTGGACTGGCACGGTTTCATCGAAGCGGTGACCGGTGCGGTCCGCACGACCGCCATGGTTCTATTGGTCATCGGCACCGCCGCATCCTTTGCCTGGCTGATGGCCTTCCTGCAGGTGCAGCAACTGATGATCGGCGCGATCGGGGCAATCTCCGACAATCCGATCATCATCCTGCTGGTGATCAACATCATCCTGCTTCTGCTCGGCACCTTCATGGATATGGCGCCGCTCGTCATCATCTCGACGCCGGTTCTGTTGCCGGTGGTCAAGGCCTTCGGTGTCGATCCGGTGCATTTCGGGGTGATCATGATCCTGAACGCCGGCATCGGGCTCAACACCCCTCCCGTCGGAACGGTGCTGTTCGTCGGCTGCGCCGTGGGCGGCATCACCATCCGGGAAGCCATGAAGACGATCTGGCCTTTCTTCGGTGCCAGCGTCGCGGTGCTGATGGCGGTCACCTACATCCCGGCACTGTCGCTCTGGCTGCCAAGCCTGTTTCGCTGAACCCGATCCTTCCGAGATCCAGACAGAAGGCCGGCGGATCGCTCCGCCGGCCGTCTTCATGAAAAAATGATCCGGCGCAGGTCCGCCAGTGCGCCGGTACGCTTTACGCGACTAAGGATAGATTACGCCCTTTTTCAAAATGACATTGGCATAAAGCCGTGGCTCGCCGGTCTGCACCACCGTGTGGGCCGCCTTGACCCGCGGATAAAAATCCGGTCCCAGAAGCGGTACGACCGCCTGGTTCGGCTCGTGTTTTGCGCAGCACGTTATGATCTCTTCATGCACCGGATCGAGCGTGTCGCGCTCCTTGCCCTTGGTCGACCGGAAGATCGCCTCCGGCACGAAATCGTCGATCGGCATGACGGAGAGAATCGCATCGAGCACCGGGATCAGGGCGTGGCCATCCAGCCGCACGAGCCGGCGGGCATGCTCCAGCGCCGGATAGTTTCCATCCACGATGGCAATTTCATCGCCATGCCCCATGGCGCGCAATGTCGCCAAAAGATCCGGGCTGAGAATGGGGTTGATGCCCTTCAGCATTACGCAAGCTCCTTGAACAAGACACTCTGGTCGGTAAGATAACGGGCAAAGATCGGCAGGCTCGCCCCGCCGATGGCGCGGGCCTGGGCGCCGACCGCCCCTTCGATGATGTCGGGAATGATGACACCCTGCAGGTCGAGCCGCGACACCGCCTCGACGGTCGCCGCAACGATGCGCCGGCGCACCCAGGCGGGAAAACCACCGTCGATCACGGCCGCGCCGAAATCGATGACGGAGGCGGCCGCGACGATCGCCTGGGCCAGTGCTTCGGCCGTATCGCGGATCCAGATTTCCATCGGTTCGCCGAAATCCACCCAGTCATTGGCGGAATACCACAACGGCTGCGGATCGATACCGCGCTCCAGAAGCAGTTTTTCCAGGACGAAGATCGAGGCGATATCGAGAAGCTGGCGGTTTTCGCCGTTCTTGCCGCGCACCGGCAGCGGCCCCAGCGCGCCCGCCGTTCCCGTGCGACCGGAAAACACGGCGGAGTTCAGGACGATGCCGCCGCCAATGAAGGAGCCTATGAAAAAATAGACGAAATCCGGATAAGAAGGCCCGACGCCGAAGACGAGTTCGGCCCCGCAGGCACTGGTCGCGTCGTTTTGCAGATAGACGGCGTGACGGACACGCGCGGCAACCTCGGCCTGCATGTCGAAACCGCGCCATTCGTCCATGGCGCCCGGCGGCGCACCCACTTCCTCCGCCCAGTTCCACAGTTCGAAGGGCGCGGCGATGCCGACACCGGCAATGCGTATGCGCTGTTCCTCCGACATCTGCGCCTCAAGCCGCTCGATGCCGGACATGATGATGGTGATGATCTGCTCCGGCTTCGGATAGGCATAGGTCTGGCGCACCTGCAGGCGGATCTTGCCGACAAAATCCATCAGCACGACGTCGGCGCTGCGCCGGCCGATCTTTACGCCGAAGGAAAACACCGCATCCGGATTAAGCCGCAAAGGCACCGAAGGCTGGCCCACCTTGCCGCGCTGCGGTTCGCCGCGCAGAAGAAGCCCATCCTTTTCGAGCGCCCGCATGATGACGGAGACGGTCTGGGCGGAAAGCCCGCTCGCCCGGGTGATGTCGGCTTTCGACAACGAGCCGTACATCCGCACCAGAGACAGCACGAGCCTCTCGTTGTAGGCGCGAACGCGCACCTGGTTCGATCCGCCGGCCAAACCGGAGGTGAACGGTGCAACGGGGCCAGCTGGCGGATTGCCTTGGACGGTCATGGCCACCCCTCCCTAGGTACCCATTTTTTCTCCAGCGGCGAAACTATCGCCCTCGCATTAATAAATCAATCGGAATTAATTATTGACAGAGATGGAACTTTGCGCATTATTGGCGCTGCAAGGGCGGACGGCTTGGAGGAGGCGTACTGTCACTCGGAACCGTCATTGCCTTTAAAATATCCGCGTGGTGCGGAGATCCACACTCTGGGAGGAGCCCGATGAAAAAATCTGTTTTGACTGCAGCCTTTGCCACGCTCGCGCTTGGCGTCGTTTTCGCCGCGCCGGCATCGGCTGCGGGCGTTTCCGCCTGCCTGATCACCAAGACCGACACCAACCCCTTCTTCGTCAAGATGAAGGAAGGCGCGACGGCCAAGGCCAAGGAACTGGGCGTGACGCTGAAGTCCTACGCGGGCAAGATCGACGGTGACTCCGAAAGCCAGGTCGCTGCCATCGAAACCTGCATCGCCGATGGCGCCAAGGGTATCCTGCTCACCGCATCCGATACGAAGGGTATCGTTCCGGCCGTTCAGGAAGCCCGCAAGGCCGGCTTGCTCGTGATTGCTCTCGACACGCCGCTTGACCCGATCGACGCTGCCGACGCAACCTTCGCAACCGACAACCTGCTCGCCGGCGAACTGATCGGCAAGTGGGCCGCTGCAACGCTCGGCGACAAGGCGAAGTCCGCCAAGATCGCTCTCCTGAACCTCACCCCCGCACAGCCGTCCGTCGACGTTCTGCGCAACCAGGGTTTCATGAAGGGTTTTGGCATCGACGTGGGTGACATCACCCGCATCGGCGACGAAAAGGACCCGCGCATCGTCGGCAACGACGTAACGAACGGCAATGAAGAAGGCGGCCGCACCGCGATGGAAAACCTTCTCCAGAAGGATCCGACCATCAACGTCGTGCACACCATCAACGAGCCGGCTGCAGCCGGTGCCTACGAAGCCCTCAAGGCTGTGGGCAAGGAAAAGGACGTCCTGATCGTGTCGGTCGACGGCGGTTGCCCGGGCGTCAAGAACGTCAAGGAAGGCATCATCGGCGCCACTTCCCAGCAGTATCCGCTGCTGATGGCATCGCTCGGCATCGAAGCGATCAAGAAGTTCGCCGACACCGGTGAAAAGCCGAAGCCGACCGCCGGCAAGAACTTCTTCGACACCGGCGTGGCGCTGGTGACCGACAAGCCGGCCAAGGGCGTTCCGTCCATCGACACCAAGGAAGGCACCGCCAAGTGCTGGGGCTGAGCCTCACGCGCTGACGCTGCAAACGAACAGCTCGGAGGGCGGCTCAGGCCGCCCTTCTGGCAAGCGTGATCTGCCGAAATTCGAGGCAGACACAGAACATGCGATGCATGCAGTTCTCATAGCCGACGAAACGAGGGTCCGTTATCCTCCTGTGTCGGCCCTCATATCCTCGATAGAGGCCAAGGGAGGAAACCGATGAGCGAGCCACAAGCCGCCACAAAACCCCACATGGAATATGAAAAAGTCCTGTCGGGCAGTTCAACGCAGGTCGCCCAGTTCGACACGCACGACAAGACGCCCCTGCAGCGATTCCAGCATTTCCTGCACGGAAGTCCGGCGGCCGTCCCGCTGATCGTCCTGCTGCTGTCACTCGCCGTTTTCGGCATGATCCTCGGCAGCAAGTTCTTTTCGGCCTTCTCGCTGACGCTGATCCTGCAGCAGGTGGCCATCACCGGCATCATCGGTGCGGCCCAGACGCTGATCATCCTGACCGCCGGTATCGACCTTTCGGTGGGCGCCATCATGGTGCTGTCCTCCGTCGTGATGGGCCAGTTCGCCATCAATTACGGCGTGCCCGTGCCGCTCGCGATCCTTGCCGGTTTTGCCGTGGGCGCCATCTGCGGTCTGATCAACGGTTTCCTGGTGGCCCGTATCAAGCTGCCGCCGTTCATCGTCACGCTCGGCATGTGGCAGATCGTGCTCGCCACGAACTTCCTCTATTCGGCCAACGAGACCATCCGCTCGCAGGATCTGGCCGCCAAAGCACCGCTCCTGCAGTTCTTCGGTGAAAACATCCGCATCGGCGGGGCCGTCTTCACCTACGGCGTCATCGCCATGGTGCTGCTCGTCCTGCTGCTCTGGTACGTTCTGAACTCCACCGCCTGGGGTCGCCATCTCTATGCCGTCGGCGACGATCCGGATGCGGCGGAACTCGCCGGCGTCAACGTCAAGAAGATGCTGATCTCCGTCTACACGATTTCCGGCATCATCTGTGCGCTCGGCGGCTGGGCGCTGATCGGCCGCATCGGTTCGGTCTCGCCGACCGCCGGCCAGTTCGCCAACATCGAATCGATCACGGCCGTGGTCATTGGTGGATTGTCGCTCTTCGGCGGCCGCGGCTCCATCCTCGGCATGTTGTTCGGCGCGCTGATCGTCGGCGTCTTCTCGCTCGGTCTTCGCCTCATCGGCACCGACCCGCAATGGACCTATCTGTTGATCGGCGTGCTCATCATCGCAGCCGTCGCGATCGACCAGTGGATCAGAAAGGTAGCAGGCTAATGGCACAGGAACCCATCCTCACCGCCCGCGGTCTCGTCAAGCGCTACGGCAAGGTTACCGCACTCGACCGCGCCGATTTCGATCTCTACCCGGGTGAAATCCTGGCGGTGATCGGCGACAACGGCGCCGGCAAGTCCTCGCTGATCAAGGCGATTTCCGGCGCCATCAGCCCGGACGAGGGCGAAATCCGCCTGGAAGGCAAGCCGGTGAGCTTCCGCTCGCCGATCGAGGCCCGCCAGGCCGGGATCGAGACCGTTTACCAGAACCTTGCGCTGTCGCCGGCGCTCTCGATCGCCGACAACATGTTCCTCGGCCGCGAGATCCGCAAGCCGGGCATCATGGGCAGTGTCTTCCGCAAGCTCGACCGTCAGGCCATGGAAAAATTCGCACGTGAAAAACTGTCCGAACTCGGCCTGATGACCATCCAGAACATCAACCAGGCGGTCGAGACGCTCTCCGGCGGCCAGCGCCAGGGCGTGGCCGTGGCGCGCGCCGCAGCCTTCGGCTCCAAGGTCATCATCCTGGACGAACCGACGGCGGCGCTTGGCGTCAAGGAAAGCCGGCGCGTTCTGGAACTCATCCTCGACGTGCGCTCGCGTGGCATCCCGATCGTTCTGATCTCGCACAACATGCCGCATGTCTTCGAAGTTGCCGACCGCATCCACATTCATCGGCTCGGCAAACGCCTGACGGTGATCAATCCGAAGGACTATTCGATGTCGGATGCCGTCGCCTTCATGACCGGGGCAAAGTCTCCGGAACCACTGGCCGCCTGAGCCCCGGCGACCAGCTCCTCGGGCCGCGCCTTTCAACGGACCCAGCGCGGCCCCTTTCCTTCCGGCACTTGTCCGACGACTGATCACCAACCTCGCGGATCAGTTGAGATTTGTGAAAAGATAAGTCTTCCGATTCCGGCAGAATCGGTCTCCTATGTCATTCCCTTCGGCAACCTTCCGCCTAATTCATGCGGTACAAGCGCGCCTCTCGCCCGAGCGCCTGCGCGCCTCATACTGGAATGACGATCGTGACAGCCTCATCCCCCAGCGGAGCAGCCCAGCTTTCCGCCTCGCTTGCCCACGTCAAAGCCGCCGGCTGGGGCAAGGGCCTCTCCATCCTGACCCGCATCACTGTGATGGCCTTTCGCCACCCATGGCAATCGGGCGCGGCGATTGGCGCCACCTTCATCGCCTCCGCCTTTCAGCTGATGATCCCGGAACTGCTCGGACGGGCGGTCGACCAGGCCCAGGGCATCATGGCCAGTGGAAGCCTGGGTGTGGAAGCGCAGGACGCGCTTTTATGGACCGCCCTTCTCCTGCTCGGTGCCAGCGTCCTGCGCGGCCTCTTCACCATGGTGCAGAACTATTACAGCGAAGCCGTCGGCCACCATATCGGCTACGAGCTCCGGCTCGCCTGTTACGAGAAGATCCAGCGGCTCTCCTTCAGCTTCCATGACAGCATGCATTCCGGCGACCTGATCACCGTCGGCCTGCTCGATCTGGAAGGCGTGCGCATGTATTTCTCGACAGCCCTCGTCAGGATGATCTTTCTCTCGGTCCTGATCGGCATCGGCGCCTATCTGCTGCTCTCGACCGATGTGGTGCTTGGGCTTCTGGCGCTGAGTTTCGTGCCCTTCGTCGGCTGGCGTTCGTCGGTCACGCAGCTTCGCCTGCGTGCCACCTGGCTCGACCTGCAGGAGCGGCTCGCCGTTCTGACCCGCGTGATGGAGGAAAATCTCGGCGGTATCCGTGTCGTGCGCGCCTTTTCCGCCCAGAAACACGAGCTGGAAAAGTTCGACCAAGCCTCGCGCAATGCGCTGTCGCTTGCCCATCAGCGCGTCGGCATCCGGGTTGCCAATACCAGCGCCATGACCTTGTCCTTCTTTGCCGCCATGGGCCTCGTTCTGTGGGTCGGCGGCGCCAAGGTGACGGCGGGCGAGATCACCGTCGGCACGCTCGCCTCCTTCCTCACCTTCATGACCATCCTGCAGATGCCGGTACGCCAGCTCGGGCTGATGGTGAACGCCTTTGCCCGCGCCTCCACCTGCGGCGCCCGGCTATTCGGCCTGCTCGACATGGAGATCGCGGTCAAGGACGATCCGAAGGCGCCGGCTCTGACTGTGACCGAGGGCACGCTGCGCTTCGAGAATGTCGGCTTTGCCTATCCGGCGGCACCCGACAATCCGGTCCTGCAGGATATCTGTTTCGAGGCGAGGCGCGGCGAAACCATCGGCATCGTCGGCCCGCCAGGCAGCGGCAAGTCGACGATCGCCCATCTCATCCCGCGTTTCTACGACACGACCGAAGGCCGCATCACCATTGACGGCCAGGATATTCGGGATGTCAGGCTGCAATCGCTGCGCCGCGCCGTCGTCGTTGTCCAGCAGGACAGTTTCCTCTTCACCACGACGATTGAAAACAACATCGCCTACGGCGATCCCTGGGCCCGCGAAAACCAGATTGCCCGGGCGAGCGAAAGCGCGCAGCTGCACAATTACGTGCTGGGGCTCCCCTCGAGTTACGGCACCGTCGTGGGCGAACGCGGCGTCTCGCTCTCCGGCGGCCAGCGGCAGCGCCTGTCGATTGCCCGTGCCCTGATGCTGAAGCCGGCGGTGATGATCTTTGATGATTCGACCGCCGCCATCGATGCCGCCACCGAACAACGTATCCGCAGCGCCATGCGCCGTTACGCCTCCGACCGGGTGACGCTCATCGTCGCACACCGGCTGAGTTCGCTGATGCATGCCGACCGCATCCTCTTTGTGGAAGACGGCCGGATCGTCGAACACGGCTCGCACCAGGAGCTTCTGGCGCTGGGGGGACGCTACCGCGCGCTCTACGACCTGCAGATCCGTCCCGATGACGAAACTTTGGCCGGCTGAGGGAGGGGAGAGCATGGCAGAAGAGATGGAAACCGAACGCGCCGACGTGCGCGATGACGGACGCCGCCCGCCCCGCGCCGTTGTGGGCTCGCACCGGATCGAGGAGGAAATCTTCGGCAAGGTGTTCGATCGCAACATCGTTGCGCGCATCTGGGATTTCGTCCGTCCCTACCGCCGGCAGGTGACGCTCGCCGTCGTCGCCGTGCTGGTCTTCACCGCCATGCAGCTGATGATCCCGTTGATCATCCGTTATGCCATCGATCACGGCATGCAGCCGGGCGGCGATCGCTCCGCACTTCTTTACGCCATCATCGCCTTCGGCGTGGCGATCCTCATCAATTTCGCTGCGAGCTATGCGCAGGAAACGCTGGTCGGCAATGTGGCGGAAGACGTGCTTTTCGATATTCGCCGCGCCATGTTCTCGCATCTCCAGCGGGTCTCGCTCTCCTTCATGGACAAGACCGAGGTCGGCCGCCTGATGTCGCGCCTGCAGGGCGATGTGAATTCCATGCAGGAATTCCTCGAAACCTCCGTCCTGTCGGTGGGCGACATCACGCTGCTGATCGGCATCGTCGGCGTGATGCTGTATCTCGATTTTTATCTCGGCCTGCTGACGCTTTCCGCCCTGCCGGTGCTGTTCGTCGTGCGCATCTTCTGGCTGCCGGTGGCACGCAAATCCTTCATGGCGGCGCATGAATCGAACTCGGTGGCGAGTGGCGCGCTGGCTGAAGCCATCCATGGCGTGCGTGCAGTGCAGGGCATGGACCGCCAGACCGTCAATTTCACGCTCTTCGATGACAAGGCCCGCACCAACCTCATCAACCACCTGAAGGCTGCCCGTCTGGCACAGGTGATGATACCGATCGTCGATACACTGACCGGCATTGCCATGGCGCTCGTCATCGTTGTCGGCGGTGCCCGGGTTCTGGGTCAGGCGCTCGATGTCGGCGTCATGGTCGCCTTCCTCTTCTACATCCAGCGTTTTTTCGACCCGATCCGGTCGCTCACCCTGCAATATTCGGTGATGCAGCGCGCCATGGCGTCCGGCCAGCGGCTGACGGATGTGCTGGACGTGCGGGTGGACATTCAGGACAAGCCGGATGCCAAGGCCCTTTCTGCCGAGATGGACGGATCTGTGGAATTCCAGAACGTCGTGTTCGGCTACAACCGGAAACATCCGGTACTGAAAAACGTCAGCTTCCGGGTCAATCCGGGGGAAACGGTGGCGCTGGTCGGCCCGACCGGGTCCGGCAAATCCAGCTGCATGTCGCTGATCCACCGCTTCTACGAGGTGCAGCAAGGTGCCGTTCTTGTCGGCGGTCATGATGTGCGGGATCTCACGCAGGAATCCCTCGGCCAGCAGATCGCCATGGTGCTGCAGGAGCCGTTCCTGTTCACCGGCACCGTGTTCGAGAACATCCGCTACCACAAGACGGAGGCAACGCGCGATCAGGTGATCGAGGCGGCGAAGGCCGTCGGCGCGCATGATTTCATCATGCGCATGCCGGATGGTTACGACAGCCAGCTCGGCCAGCGCGGCGGCAATCTTTCGCTCGGCCAGCGGCAGTTGATCAGTTTTGCCCGTGCGCTGGTGGCCGATGCCAAGATCCTGGTTCTGGACGAGGCGACCGCCAATATCGACAGCTATACGGAAATGCTGATTCAGAAGGCACTGGTGAAACTGCTGGAAGGCCGCACCGGTCTGGTGATTGCCCACCGCCTGGCGACGATCCGCGAGGCCGACCGCATCATCGTGCTGCAGAACGGCGAACTGATCGAAAGCGGCAATCACGCCGAACTGATGGCGAACGGCAAGTTGTATTCGAAGCTTTATAACCTCAACTACGCCTCCTTCGATGACATTCCGGAGGATGTGATGGAGGATGCCGCCAGCCCCTCGGCCACCTGAGGCCAGGCTTTTAACCCTGCCGGAACCTTGTCAGCCCCTTTCCGTTGTCTGGTCGATTGAGATGGATCGAAACAGGAGAAGCAGATGGACAAGGACAGAAACGCCCAGCGCGCCGTCGGTGAAGAGCAGGCCCCGGATCATCCCCGCCAGGGCGTGATCCCGGCCGGACCCGATGCCCGCGCCCGCGTCAATGGTGAAAAGACCCCGGGCACCGGCGCATTGCCGGATCCGGATGCCCGTGAAATCGATCCGGGTTCCGAATGAACCGTGCTGCAGGTCGAGACGCCGCGCCCGGGCGCGGCGCCTAACTGCGGCGCCATGACGCTTGCCGCCTGTGCCGCAGAGGTCTAACACCGTCCCTGACAAACAGGACGGGGTGACGATGAGCGGCGAAACCATCACGCTGTATGAAGCAATCGGCGCAGATGAGACCGTGCGGGCGCTCGCCCGCCGGTTTTACGAGTTGATGGACACCTTGCCCGAGGCAGCACGCTGCCGCGCGATCCACCCCGCCGACCTCTCCCGCAGCGAAGACAAGCTTTACGACTACCTGACCGGTTATCTCGGCGGCCCGCCTGTCTATGTGGAGAAATACGGCCATCCGCGGCTGCGCGCCCGTCATTTCGCCGCACCGATCGGCGTTGCCGAACGCGATGAATGGTTGCTGTGCTTCCGAAGGGCCATGGACGAGACAATCGAAAACCCGAAGCTGCGCGAGATCATCTGGGCGCCGGTCGAACGGCTCGCCCATCACATGCAAAACCGCGAGGAAGAGGCATGAGGCTTGCAGCATCCCGCCCCGCCATTCTGATGCTGGCCGGCTTCATGGGCGCATCGGGGGTCGTGCTGGCCGCAGCAGCCAGCCATGGCGGTGACGGGCGCCTTCTTGGTTCCGCCTCCACCATGTGCCTTGCCCATGCCCCCGTACTGCTGGCACTTTACCTCGCCGATGGCCGGGTTCGGACGGCAACTGTCGCCGCTCTGGTTCTGGCGCTGGGCACGCTGCTGTTTTCCGCCGATCTCCTGTCCCGTCACTTTGCCCAGTCCGGCCTTTTTCCGATGGCCGCCCCCACCGGCGGTGTGCTGATGATCCTCGGCTGGCTGCTGATTGCGATCAGCGGGCTTTTCCGCGAAGGCCGGACGTAAACGCCAGCTGAGCCGCAGCAGAACGACCGGTTGGTGGCGCTTGCGCGGACCTTATGTTAGGATGCATGCATCATCATCGGAGCCCGGCATGCCGCGTGACGTTCCCGGTCGGGAAAGCCCCTGGTGGATCCTTCTGGCGCCGCGCAGGCGTTCCTCTCCCTGGATCGGGCAGCTGATCGCAGTCGGGCTTGCCGCCATTTCCGCCGGAATCTGGTTTTTCCTCCACCGCTTCCTGCCGGGCGCGCCGTTCAACACCTTCTTCCCCTTCATTATCGTTGCCGCCGCGCTCGGCGGACGCAGCGCGGGCTTTGCGCTCATGGCATGGGGCGTGCTGTTTGCCATTGGCGTTTGGCTCTCGATCCGGCCGGTCAGCATCTGGGGTGGGGTCATCGCGAGCGTCGTGTTTGTCGGTCTCGGCAGCCTGACCATCGCGATCGTCCACGCGCTGCAGTCCCTTGTTGCTGCGCTGGAACGTGCGGAGGGACAAGCCGATGTGATGGCGCGGGAGATGCGCCACCGGGTCGGCAATCTCATGCAGCTTGTCCAGGCCATTGCCCAGATGACGGCACGCTCCAGCACCGACCTTGCCCATTTCATGCCGCGCTTCGAAGGGCGGTTGCGCGCGCTTGCCGAGGCGCATCAGGTATCTGCCGGCGATCGCCAGCTGTCGGGCGATCTCGAAACCCTGCTGCGCCTGCTGCTTTGTGCCTACGATCCGGAACGCCTGCAGATCTCGGGCCCGAAGGTCATGCTCGATGCCGATGTTGCGCCAAGGCTCGCTTTGGTGATCCATGAACTGGCCACCAACGCGGCAAAATACGGCGCGCTGTCCGTCACGACCGGCATCGTCAAGATCGACTGGCAGCAAACGAAGGACATGCTTGAGCTTCTTTGGCGCGAGCAAGGCGGGCCACCGGTCTCCGCACCCGGCAGGACCGGCTTCGGATCGCGCCTGATTGCGGCAACAGTCGCGACGGGACAAGGCACGGCAGAGTTCGATTATGCCGAGACGGGCCTCTTGTGCCGCCTGCAATTGTCCCTGCGAAAGACCGCGTGACACCCGGCCCGGACACGATCCGCTCAGTCCTTCTCGATATCCCGGATCAGCCGCTCGATGTGGGATGCAAAGATACCGGCCATATCCACCGTCTCCGGTGAACGAAGCCACAGCACCTGCAACCCGTCCATCAGCGCAATGAGTTCGGCGGCAATGGCCTCGCCACAGACGTCGGCGCGGATCTCGCCCGCCTCGACCGCATGCGCGATAACGGACGCGAACCGTTTGCGTAGCGACCCGGTCCGCTCGACGAACCACGCCTCGGCAGGGTGGTTGCGCGTCAGGCTTTCCGTATTCAGGACGGCAAACACGCGGATGACCTCCACCATACGCATGTTGCGCCGCACGACCTCCACCAGGCCCTGCAGGTATTGCTTCCACGATGCAATATGGATGTCCTGGACTTGGTCCGTCTCGGCATCACGCCAGGCAAGCAAGGCAACCAGCAGATCGACCTTCGTCGGATAATGGTGAATGAGACCAGGCAGAGTGAGCCCGGCATCGCGGGCAATGGCGGCGAAGGATGCATTCTGGAAACCGTCATGGGCAAATCGGGCCATGGCGGCGCGCAGGATCGCTTCCCGACGCTCCTCTCCCTTCGGCGAACGACGACGCCGCACTGTCACCCCTGCCAAGCCACTTGCCTTCAACACGGTGTCCATCATCGCTCTCTTCGCTGTCATGTCGTTTTAGAGCGAATTGATGGTGAATCAACGTGAAGTGCAGTAAATGCGGCGTTATCGTGCGCCGTGCGCCCCTTTTTCCGGCCAGACGTGACAAGCGGGGGCCGTCCGACCTGCGGGAGCTGAAGCGCCGCGAAAAGATGGCGAGACGCAGGGTCGCGCCTCGCCGCAACAGGCGGGTGTTACGGCACCACCACCTGTTGAAAGGAATTCAATCCTGCTGCCGGATCACGAGGATCACGGCATCGAGAAACCGGACCTGTGACGCAGCACCTGACGGACGGTCTCGGCATTGCCCGCCTGGGACGCACGCTCCAGAAATTCGATCTGTTCGCGCAGGCGAAGTTTGGTCTTCTTCAGTGACATGATCCGGAGGGTGTCCGGTTGCAGTGCTCTTTGTTCCCGGTCGATCTTGTTCTGCAGGATCGCATGCCGGGATCTCAGGGCCTTCAGCAGAGGGTTCATGATGTGATCTCCTTCCCTTACAGCCACAGAATGCCCAATCGGCACTGATAGATCCAATTCATTGACAATATGATCTTGATAGATAGAATCTATCGCATGCCTTTTCGCCCGACCCATCGCCAGCTGGAATATCTCGTGGCTCTGGACGAAACCCGCCACTTCGGCCGGGCCGCACAGCTCTGTCACGTGTCGCAGCCCACGCTGTCGGTGCAGATCTCGCTTCTCGAAAAACAGTTGGACGTGGTCCTGGTGGAACGGACCCCCGGCGCGATCAGCCTGTCGTCCGTTGGTCAGGACATTGCCGCGGCGGCGCGGTCCGTGCTGGCGACACTGGACGACATCGTCACCGTCGCGTCGGCCGGTCGCGACAATCTCGGCTCGCTGATCCGCCTCGGTGTCGTTCCGACCTTCGGTCCCTATTTCCTGCCGGTATTCCTGCCGGACCTGCACCGACGCTACCCCGCCTTGCGCGTTCATGTGCGCGAGGAGCGACCGGCGCTTCTCGAGGATCAGGTGCGCGGCGGCGACATCGATTGCGCGCTCGGCCAGCAGCCCAAGCATCGGGACTCCTTCGTTTTCGAGCCCATCTGCCGGGAGCAGATCTTGCTCGGCATCCCCGTCAACCACCGGCTAGCCTCGGCGGCAAGCGTGCGTCTGACCGACCTTGAGGGCGAAACGCTGCTCACCCTCGGGCGCGGCCATCGCCTGGTGGAAAATGTGCGCGAACTGGCAACCTTGTCCGGATCGGTAATGGCCGAAGATTACGAAGGGACCAGCCTGGACGCCCTGCGCCAGATGGTGGCGATCGAAATGGGGCTTTCCCTGTTTCCGGAATTCTACGTGCGGACGGAGTTCGCCAAGGAAGCCAACGTCAAGCTTTTCCCCATCGAGGATTGGCCCGCAAGCCGCGAGATGGGTTTCTTCTGGCGCAGTTCGAGCGCCAGGGGCGCCCATTTCCGGCAACTGGCTGTACTGGCCCGCGAAATTCTCGGCCAACGGGAACAGGCAGCCCGGCCACCCGCCTGAAAGTCGGCTCAAAAACCAGGCGAAAAGCCTCGAAATTCTCAACTTATACGGACATATGCGACATTCGCCCTATTGCTCCCAGGGCGGAACGGCGGGATTATATTCCTGATAACGAGTCAGGAGTGGCCGATGGAGTCAGACAGCAAGGTGGTTCATCCTCCGGTAAGCGGCGCCCCTGTTCGTTTCCGTGCCCCCGATGGGTATGAACTCGGCGGTTTTCTCTGGCACAGTCCGCAGGAGGGTGAGGAGAGGCCGATCCTGATCATCAGTTCGGCCACCTCCGTCCGGTGTCGGTATTACGCGCGCTTTGCCCTTTATATGTTTCAGCATGGTTTCGACGTTCTGACCTACGACTACCGCGGCATCGGCGAATCGAGGCCCAACCAGCTGAAGGGGTTCAACGCCGATTGGGCCGACTGGGGCGAGCAGGACCTGGAAGGCGCGCTGCTCTATATCGGGCAGATACTGCCAGGCCGCCCGTTGCGGGTGATCGGCCATTCGATCGGCGGCTTCGCGATCGGCCTTGCCCCCTCGAACGGCAGGATTGGCCGGATCCTCAGCGTCGGATCGCAATATGCCTACTGGCGGGACTACGGCGCACGACACAAGCTGCGCATGCTCTGCAAATGGCATCTCGTCATGCCGCTGATGACCCGCCTCTTCGGGTATTTTCCGGCCAAACGGCTCGGCTGGATGGAAGATACACCGGCAGGCGTGGCCCGTGACTGGAGCGGCATGAAAGCCCGCTTCGAAGACACGCTCCGCGCGGGTCGCTCCGTCGGCGGTCGAGCGGAAGGCGATATTCTGCGCGAACGTTTCGAGCAGGTGCAGGCGCCGATGCTGGCGATCAGCTTTTCCGACGACCCGCATGGGACAGTGCCCGCGGTCAACCGGCTGCTCGCCTATTTCAGAGGCAGCGAACGAAAGCACCTGCATCTGAAACCCTCCGATGTCGGCCATGAAACGATCGGCCACTTCGCCTTTTTCCATGAGCGGTTTCGCGACACGCTGTGGCCGCTCGCCCTCCATTGGCTCCGTCACGGCCGTATTCCGCCGGGCCTCAGCTCTGCCCTCATCAGCCTGCCGCTCGTCTGACAGGCATTCGCCCTGACAGACAGGTTGCATCGTCTCTGCCAAAATTGTATGGAAGTGTCGACACAGGCAGGGAGGAGACGCCCGTGAACGCCCGCAGCCTTTCGGAAAGCATGGCGCACAAGGTGGAGCGGCAATTGCGCGGCGATATCCTGACGCTTGCCTTGCCGCCCGGGGCACGGATCTCCGAACAGGAAATCGGCGAACGCTACGGCTCCTCCCGCCAGCCGGGCCGCGAGGCATTGATCGCGCTCGCCAAAAGCCGTCTCGTCGAAATCCTGCCGCAGCGCGGTGCGGTCGTCGCCCGCATTTCCGTCGCCAAACTGATGCAGGCCGCCTTCATCCGCGAAACCATCGAGACCGCCGTGGTGAAGGCCGCCTGCAATGCCTTCCACTTTCATGCCCGCACACGGATCTCCGATTGCCTGAGGGCACAGGAAGAGGCTGCCGAGAGCGGCGACCGGGCGGCCTTCCGCCGCGGTGACGACCTTTTCCACAAGACACTCGCCGAAGGCGCGGGCCTGCCCATGGCCTGGTCCGTGGTCGAGGATCTGAAGGCGCATATCGACCGCGCCTGCTGTCTGTCCCTGCATGCCCCGCACACGCTGTCCAAGCTGGTGGCGGAACATCACGCCATCGTCGCCGCCATTGACCGGCGCGACGAAGGGGCGGCGATGACCGCCATGAACGCTCACCTGTCCGAACTGCTGCACGACCTGCCGAAGCTCGAAGCGCAGCACCCCGATCTTTTCGAATGACGACCAAAGGGAGTTGAGAACACCATGACCACCACGATCGAAACGCGCCACGCGGTGCATTATACCCAGTCCGAAAAGATGACCGGCGCGGAACTGCGCCAGACCTTCATGATCGAAACCCTGTTTGCGGCCGGCGAACTGCATGCCGCCTATACCCATTACGACCGTATGCTGGTGGCCGGCGCCATGCCGACCACAGCTCCGCTTTCCGTCGGCGCAGACCTCGCAAAAACCGTCGGCACGGATTACCTGCTGGAACGCCGCGAACTCGGCCTCATCAATATCGGCGGCAAGGGCAAGGTGGTGGCCGACGGCACGGTCTATGAGCTGGATTTCCAGGACGGGCTCTATCTCGGCATGGGCGTGCGCGAAATTTCCTTCGAAAGTGCCGATCCCGCACAGCCGGCCAAGTTCTACATCAACAGCGCGCCGTCCCACACCAGCTTCCCCTCGCGCATCATCCGCAAGGCGGATGCGATCGAGAACCATCTCGGCGACCAGCTGACCTGCAACAAGCGCAAGCTCTACCAGTATATCCACCCCAAGGTTCTGCCGACCTGCCAGCTGCTGATGGGGTTCACCCGCCTGGAGCCGGGCAGCGTCTGGAACACCATGCCCGCCCACCTGCATGACCGCCGCATGGAGGCCTATCTTTATTTCGAGATCCCGCAGGATGCCTTCGTCGTCCACCTGATGGGCCGCCCGGAAGCGACCGGCCACCTGATCATGCGCAACGAACAGGCCGTGCTGTCCCCGCCCTGGTCGATCCATTGCGGTTCGGGTACCAATTCCTATGCCTTCATCTGGAGCATGGCCGGCGACAACCAGTCCTTCACCGACATGGATTTTGTGCCCATGCAGGACCTGAAGTAAGGATTGCGTCCCATGAACCTCTTTGACCTTTCAGGAAAACGCGCGCTGGTGACCGGCGCGCGCACCGGCCTCGGCCAGGGGCTTGCGCTGGCGCTCGCCCGTGCCGGCGCCGATATCATCGCGCTCGGCTCGCGCCCGATGCCCGACACAAAGGAGAAGGTGGAGGCGCTCGGCCGCCGGTTCGAGGAGGTGGTCTATGACCTGACCGATCCGTCCGGCCTCGACAGTCTCGTCACGGACCTCACCTCTGCCGGCAATATCGACATCCTCGTCAACAATGCCGGCCAGATTCGCCGCGCCGATTTCACCGAGTTTTCCGAAACGGACTGGGACGACATCATGAACATCAACCTGAAGAGCACCTTCGTGCTCTCGCAAGGGGTGGTGCGTCACATGCTGGAAAAGAAGATTGCCGGGCGCATCGTCAACATTGCTTCGCTTCTGTCCTTCCAGGGCGGCATCCGCGTCGCCTCCTATACGGCGAGCAAACACGCGGTCGCCGGTCTCACCAAACTGATGGCGAACGAGCTGGCGGCCAAGGGCATCACGGTCAATGCGATCGCACCGGGCTACATGGACACCGACAATACCGAGGCGCTGCGCAACGATCCGAACCGCGCGCGTTCGATCCTAGAGCGGATCCCGGTCGGGCGCTGGGGAGACCCCTCCGATCTCGATACGGCCGTCCTGTTTTTCACCTCGCCGTCCAGCGGTTACGTGACGGGTCAGGTGCTGGCCGTCGATGGCGGCTGGCTTGCCCGTTGAGGTGGGCGGTTATTTCGACAGTTCGGTCGCGCGTTGCAGTGCGGCCGAAAAACCACTGAGCGACACGCGCATCGGCACCTCTTCCCCGGTCGACAGCTGGACGGTGGTGAGAGAAAACGTCTGGACCGCCTGCAGGACGCTCACCGCCGGTGTGTCCAGGCGGATCGGCACGACACATCCGCCGGGCAGACAGGTGGAATAGGCAAACCGCAGCGGTTGCGGCAATCCGTCGGCCGACAGCACGACACCCGCGGCAAGCGCCATGCCGAACGGCAGCAACAGGGCGCCCTCCAGCCTGCCCTGTGGTAAGGGCCGAAACTCCGCCGACAACATCGGCCGTCCGGTGACGGGATCGGCCTGGACCTGGCTCAGCACACAGCCGACCAGCCCGTTCTGACCGCGGCAGACCACGGCCCAGTCCCCATGCGGCTCGACCAGCGATCCCTTGCCGCCCGGCAACTGTGCCGCCGGCACGAAAGATGCCGGAACCAGCGATGCGGAGATTGCCGCGAGCAGCAGGACGGGAAGTGATACAAAACTCTTCTTGATGCGTGGCATCGACAGACCCCGACGGGCGCGACGAGAACCATCTCCGCGCCCCTTGCCAATTATGATCGGCACGGGTGAGTGTCACAGCCGGGCGCAAAGCTCAAGCGGAAAAAGTGGTGATCCGCCCTCGCCATACGGGCGGCTACGCCTTCGGCACGCCAAGGCGTCCCAGAAACGCAAAAAGCCCCGCAGCATTATTTGCTTGCGGGGTTTTATGTATTTGGTTGCGGGGGCAGGATTTGAACCTGCGGCCTTCAGGTTATGAGCCTGACGAGCTACCGGGCTGCTCCACCCCGCGTTATTGGGTGTGTTTTGTCATGTCCGGGCTTTTTTGTGTCCGGGAGGTTTTGTTGTGAGAAGATTTTGTATTGCCTTTAGCAGACCTGGCAGCGACCTACTCTCCCGCGTCTTGAGACGAAGTACCATTGGCGCAGGGGCGTTTCACGGCCGTGTTCGGAATGGGAACGGGTGCAGCCGCCCCGCCATGACCACCAGGTCAGCTAAGGGCAATGTATCCGGCGCGGTTTGGCGCCGGAGATTGTTGAGAAGCTGGTGACTGAGGGCTTAGCCAGTAGGCAGTAGCCAATAGTCTTTTTTTTGAACACGTCTTTTGTTCGTTTCGCGTGGCACCAGCAGCCGGCAGAGCCGAGCCGCCGGTTGTCCGGCGCGCCGTCCGCAGCGAAGGCTCGAAGAGCCGCCAGCGTGAGGACAGAACGAAGGCATCATCGACGCGGCGTTAGCCGCGTTGATGAGCATTTACAATGGGAACGATGAAGTCGATCGGGCTATTAGTAAGGCTAAGCTTCATGCATTGCTGCACGTCCACACGCCTCCTATCAACGTGGTCGTCTTCCACGGCCCTGATAGGGAATACTCGTTTTCAGGTGGGTTTCCCGCTTAGATGCCTTCAGCGGTTATCCCTTCCATATATAGCTACCCTGCTATGCCGCTGGCGCGACAACAGGTCCACCAGAGATATGTCCATCCCGGTCCTCTCGTACTAGGGACAGATCCTGTCAATATTCCTACACCCACGGCAGATAGGGACCGAACTGTCTCACGACGTTCTGAACCCAGCTCACGTACCGCTTTAATTGGCGAACAGCCAAACCCTTGGGACCTGCTCCAGCCCCAGGATGCGATGAGCCGACATCGAGGTGCCAAACAACCCCGTCGATATGGACTCTTGGGGGTCATCAGCCTGTTATCCCCGGCGTACCTTTTATCCGTTGAGCGATGGCCCTTCCACGCGGGACCACCGGATCACTATGACCGACTTTCGTCTCTGCTCGACTTGTCAGTCTCGCAGTCAGGCGGGCTTATGCCATTGCACTCGACGAGCGATTTCCGACCGCTCTGAGCCCACCATCGCGCGCCTCCGTTACTCTTTCGGAGGCGACCGCCCCAGTCAAACTACCCACCATACACTGTCCCGGATCCGGATGACGGACCGCGGTTAGACATCCATGACGATAAGGGTGGTATTTCAAGGATGGCTCCACCGAGACTGGCGTCCCGGCTTCAAAGCCTACCACCTATCCTACACATGCCGACACGAATGCCAGTGTAAAGCTATAGTAAAGGTGCACGGGGTCTTTCCGTCTGACCGCAGGAACCCCGCATCTTCACGGGGAATTCAATTTCACTGAGTCTCTGCTGGAGACAGCGGGGAAGTCGTTACGCCATTCGTGCAGGTCGGAACTTACCCGACAAGGAATTTCGCTACCTTAGGACCGTTATAGTTACGGCCGCCGTTTACTGGGGCTTCGATTCAAAGCTTGCACCTCTCCTCTTAACCTTCCAGCACCGGGCAGGCGTCAGACCCTATACGTCGTCTTATGGACTTCGCAGAGCCCTGTGTTTTTGATAAACAGTCGCTACCCCCTGGTCTGTGCCACCCCAAGCTACTTGCGTAATTTGGGGTCACGCTTCTTCCGAAGTTACGCGTGCAATTTGCCGAGTTCCTTCAGCAGAGTTCTCTCAAGCGCCTTGGTATACTCTACCTGACCACCTGTGTCGGTTTCGGGTACGGTCTATAATGGTGGTGCTATTTCCTGGAACCATTTCCTCGCCCGTTCAATCCAATAAGAACGAACAAGTTACATGATCCGTCACATCCACCAGGCCCACGAATATTAACGTGGTTCCCATCGACTACGCGTGTCCGCCTCGTCTTAGGGGCCGGCTAACCCTGCTCAGATTAACTTTAAGCAGGAACCCTTGGTCTTTCGGCGAGGGGGTCTCTCACCCCCTTTATCGTTACTCATGTCAACATTCGCACTTCCGATACCTCCAGAGGCCCTCACGGGTCCTCCTTCACAGGCTTACGGAACGCTCCGCTACCACTCCTCAAAGAGGAATCCTCAGCTTCGGTGCATGGCTTTAGCCCCGTTACATTTTCGGCGCAAAGACCCTTATTTAGACCAGTGAGCTGTTACGCTTTCTTTAAATGATGGCTGCTTCTAAGCCAACATCCTGGTTGTTTTGGGATCCTCACATCCTTTCCCACTTAGCCATGACTTGGGGACCTTAGCTGGAGGTCAGGGTTGTTGCCCTCTTCACGACGGACGTTAGCACCCGCCGTGTGTCTGCCGACTAGTACTCCCAGGTATTCGGAGTTTGGTTAGGATCAGTAAGACGGTGAGTCCCCATAGCCCATCCAGTGCTCTACCCCCTGGGGTATTCGGTCGACGCTCTACCTAAATAGATTTCGCGGAGAACCAGCTATCTCCGAGTTTGATTGGCCTTTCACCCCTAGCCACAAGTCATCCCAATCTATTGCAACAGATGCGGGTTCGGTCCTCCAGTTGGTGTTACCCAACCTTCAACCTGCTCATGGCTAGATCACTCGGTTTCGGGTCTAATGCGTCGAACTGAACGCCCTGTTCAGACTCGCTTTCGCTGCGCCTACACCTACCGGCTTAAGCTTGCTCGACACACTAAGTCGTTGACCCATTATACAAAAGGTACGCCGTCAGGCTTGCGCCCTCCGACTGCTTGTAGGCATCCGGTTTCAGGTTCTATTTCAC
>NZ_JAPPRJ010000001.1:1485000-1675000 GCF_026672545.1 Rhizobium sp. SL86 | reverse complement strand
CGGCGAACGTGGTATCGCCCATTGTTCGATTGCGCATGTGGCGCAGGCGCTGTCCATGTCGCCCGCCAACGTGTTCAAACATTTCCATTCGAAGATCGCCCTGGTGGATGCCATCTGCCAGCGCAAGATCGACACGATGATCCGCCAGATCCAGACGCTCAACATGGATGCACCGGCCCCGCACCGGCTGCAGATGGCGGCAAGGCGCCTGATGATGGCGCATGTCGCCTCGCTGCAGGACAGTCCTTATATGCTGGAAATGGTGTTCGTGCTGTCGGGGCAGGATCTGCCGAGCGCCGAACGTTACAAGGCGATGGTGGAGGACCTCTTCCTGTCGGTGATCCGCGACGGGGTAGAGACCGGCATCTACCACTGCGACAATCCGGTCGAGATGAGCCGCACGCTCGCCGCCACCTTCGCGACGGTTCTGCATCCGGTATTTCTGGCCAAGCAACCGCTTGAGGACCTGGATCGGCAATGTGGCAACATCGCCGCTCTCGTGAATGCCGCACTGCAAAATCCGCTTGTGAAGTGATGTTTTCTCGCTTACGTCACTTATTCAACCTCCGCTGATTGTGTCGCAAGCAGATTTCAGCTTGCCCACGCGCACCGATGACTGCAGACTTGACTGACACCGAATGCCCCCGATGCCCCCGTTGATTGGATCTTCTCTCATGCATATGCGCCGATTTGCCGTTCCCCTTCTGCTTTCGCTCGCGCTGACGGCATGCAGCGAACAAGGCAAGCCCGGCGCGGGCCCGGGAGCCGGTGCACAGGCCGGTGCCCGCCCGCCCGCCAAGGTCAGTGTCGTGACATTGACGGCCGCAGAGCAACCTTTGACGCGGGTTCTGCCCGGTCGTGCGGTCGCCTTTCGCGAGGCAGACGTCAGACCCCGGGTCAATGGCATGATCGAGGAAATAGCCTTTAAGGAAGGCAGCGAGGTGAAGGCCGGCGACCTGCTCTACCGGATCGACGACGACACCTACCGCGCCGCGCTGGAAGAAGCCAAGGCAACGCTTGCCAAGGCGGAGGCGAGCGTTCCGAGCGCGCAGGCCAACTTCAACCGGTATGAACGCCTGGTCAACAGCGGCGCAACACAGATCGAATATGAGAACGCACGCGTCTCCCTGCTGCAGGCGCAGGCCGATGTGGCGCAGGCGAAGGCTGCGCTGCAGACCTCGCAAATCAATCTCGGTTATACCGAAATCCACGCCCCCTTTGATGGCGTCACGACGATCTCGACCGTCAGCATCGGCAATATCGTCACCGCAAACCAGACGACGGCACTGACCACACTGCGCCAGCTGGATCCGATCTATGTGGATCTCAACGATTCCAGTGCCAATCTGCTGGAATTGCGCGCCGCCATTGCCGCCGGACGCCTGAAGGGCAATGCGACCGAAGCCGACATCCGTCTGACGCTTGAGGATGGAACGGAATACCCGATCACCGGCAAGGTGGACATGGCCGAACTTGCGGTCAGCCAGACGACGGGCACCTACCAGATCCGCGCCGTTTTCGACAATCCGGACAATCTGATCCTGCCGGGCATGTATGTCCGCGCCACCGTGATCGTTGGTTACGAAAAGGGTTTCCTGATCCCGCAGCGTGCGGCAACCCGCAACGCCAACGGTTCGCTGACGGCGATGTTCGTCACGGCGGAGAACAAGGTGGAGGCCCGGATCTTCGACAACAGCCAGCTTTCCGGCAACAACTGGCTCGTCACCTCCGGCGTGACGGAAGGCGACAGGCTGATCGTCGATGGTCTTCAGAAGATCGCCCCCGGCGCCACTGTCGAGCCCGTCGCGGCGAGCATCAACGAAAAGGGCCTGGTGACGGAAACAGCCACGTCACCTGCAGCGCCTGCGGCAAAGCCGTGATGGCCAGGGCTTTGATAGGAACAGGCGTGAAGGGCTGACCCAATGGCACGATTTTTCATTCATCGCCCGATCTTCGCGTGGGTGATCGCGATCATCATCATGCTGGGTGGCGCGCTCGCCATCACCACGCTGTCGATCGCCCAATATCCGGAGATTGCACCAACGACGGTGCGCATTTCCGCAAGCTACACCGGCGCCAGCGCCGAAACGGTCGAAAAATCGGTGACCACCATCATCGAGGACGGCATGACGGGTCTGGACGACCTGACCTACATGACCTCGTCCTCGAGCACCGGCTCGTCGACCGTCACGCTCACCTTCGGCACGTCCATCGACCCCGACATCGCGCAGGTGCAGGTGCAGAACAAGCTGCAGCTCGTCCAGTCGCAGCTTCCCGATGTCGTCCAGACGGCCGGCATCGAAGTGACGCGCTCCACCTCCAGCATTCTGCTCGTCGGTGCCCTCGTCTCGACGGACGCAAAAATGCGCCCCGTCGAACTCGGCGACATCTTTTCGACCCAGATCGAGGACCAGATCAAGCGCCTGGAAGGCGTCGGCAGCGTCCAGGTGTTCGGCACCGGTTATGCGATGCGTGTCTGGCTCGATCCCTACAAGCTGAACAAGTTCCAGCTGACCGCGACCGACGTCACCTCTGCCATCCAGGCGCAGAATACCCAGGTGTCTGTCGGAGCGCTCGGTGGCCTGCCTTCCGTTGACGGTCAGCAGATCAACATCACCGTAACGGCGCAAAGCCAGCTGCAGACGGTGTCCGAGTTCAAGTCCATCATCCTGAAGACCGAAACGGGCGGTGCGACCGTTCGCCTGAGTGATGTCGCCCGCATCGAGATCGGCCAGGAAAGTTATTCGACGAATACGCGTTCGAACCGCAACCCGGCCACCGGCTTTGCCGTCAATCTCGCCACCGGTGCCAATGCGCTCGATACCGCCGAACGTGTCAAGACGGCGCTGAATTCGATTGCGCCGTCGCTGCCGAAGAATGTCGTCATCACCTACCCGTATGACACGACGCCTTTCGTGCAGCTGTCGATCGAGAAGGTGGTGCACACGCTCTTCGAAGCCATCGTTCTGGTGTTCGTGGTTCTCCTCGTCTTCCTGCAGAACCTGCGGGCCACCTTCATCCCGATGATTGCGGTGCCCGTCGTTCTGCTCGGCACCTTCGGCATCCTGGCGCTGACCGGTTATTCGATCAACACGCTCACCATGTTCGCCATGGTGCTGGCAATCGGCCTTCTGGTCGATGACGCGATCGTGGTGGTCGAGAACGTCGAGCGAATCATGAGCGAGGAAGGCCTGTCGCCGAAGGAAGCGACGGAAAAGTCGATGGGTGAGATCACCGGCGCCATCGTCGGCATCGCGCTCGTCCTGACGGCCGTCTTCATCCCGATGGCGTTTTTCGGCGGCTCGACCGGGATCATCTACCGGCAGTTCTCGGTGACCATCGTCTCGGCCATGCTGCTGTCGGCACTTGTCGCCATCGTTCTGACGCCGGCGCTTTGTGCCACCATGTTGAAGCCGATCAAACACCATGGTGAGAAACGCGGCATTGCCGGCTGGTTCAACCGCAATTTCGACCGCACGACCAATGGATACGTGTCGACGATCGGTTATCTGCTGAAGCGTCCGCTGCGCGTGATGTTGCTGTTTGCGATCGTCATCGGCGGTTGCGGCTGGTTTTTCCTGCGCCTTCCCACCGCCTTCCTGCCGCAGGAAGACCAGGGCGTGCTGATGACCATCATCCAGCTTCCGAACGGCGCCACCCAGGCGCGGTCGGAAGAGGTGATCAAGAAGGTCGAAAACTACTATCTCGACCAGGAAAAGGACGCGATCCGCGATGTCTTCGCGATTTCCGGCTTCTCCTTCACCGGCTCCGGCCAGAACTACGCGATGGTCTTTGCCAAGCTGAAGGACTTTGACCTTCGCGAGGACCCGAAGCTTGCCGCCTCCGCTGTGGTGCGGCGTGCGATGGGTTATTTCATGACGATCCGCGACGCCATGGTGTTTCCGCTGCAGCCACCGGCCATTCCCGGCCTCGGCAATTCGAGTGGCTTCTCCATGTATCTGGTCGACAGCGGCAAGAACGGACGCGATGCATTGACCCAGGCGGCCCAGCAACTCATCCAGGCTGGCGGTGCAAACGCCAACGTCAGTTCGCTGCGTTCCAACAACCCGCCGGCCGAAACCCAGCTGAAATTCCTGCTCGACCAGGAGAAGATGGGGGCCATGGGGCTCGACATTGCCACCGTCAATTCGATGCTGTCGATCATCTTTGCCGGACGGGACGTGAATGATTTTACGCTCAACAGCGAGCTGAAGCCGGTTTATGTGCAGGGCGATGCGCCTTATCGCATGCAGGCGGATGCGATCAACAACTGGTATGCCCGCAACACCGAGGGCGAGATGGTGCCCTTCTCCGCCTTCCTGAAATCGCAGTGGGTCAGCGGCGCGCCGACCTTGAGCCGCTTCAACGGTGTCAGCGCCATCTCGCTTGAGGGATCCGGCGGCGCCGGGGTCAGCTCCGGCACGGCGATGGACACGATGGAGCAGCTGACATCCGAGCTTCCGGGCGGCTATTCCGTCGCCTGGCAGGGCATTTCCTATCAGGAACGCCTGTCGGGCTCCCAGGCCCCTGTTCTCTACGCGCTGGCGATCCTCGTTGTCTTCCTCTGCCTGGCTGCTCTTTATGAAAGCTGGTCCATTCCGTTCTCCGTCATCATGGCCGTGCCTGTGGGCGTTCTGGGCGCCCTTGCCGCAGCGACCTTCTTTGGGCAGTCCAACGACGTCTATTTTAAGGTGGGCCTGCTGACGACCATCGGTCTTGCGGCGAAAAACGCGATTCTGATCGTGGAGTTCGCCAAGGACCGCCAGGCGGCGGGAACAAGCCTGGTCGATGCGACGCTGGAAGCGGCAAAACTGCGCCTGAGGCCGATCATCATGACCTCTCTTGCCTTTATCCTGGGTGTTGTGCCGCTTGCCATCGCAACCGGTGCGGGCTCTGCTGCGCAGAACTCCATCGGCATCGGAGTACTCGGGGGTATGCTTTCTGCAACAGTGCTGGGAATTTTCTTCGTACCATCGTTTTTTGTGGTGGTGCGGACACTCACACGCGGTAAAAAACCTGCGAATTAACCATTGAACCGCATGACGTTAACCTATCGGATCACGCGACCTGCCCCTACTATGCCCCTCAACGGCAGTCGCGCCGCGTATTCGATGAATGACTCATCGCTAAACCGGGATTAACCAATGACTTCCATTCGTGCAGCGGCCCCCCTTGTCATGCTTCTTCTATCCGGCTGCGTCCTCGGACCGGATCACAAGGCTCCCGAAATCGCTTTGCCGGCGAAATATGCGGAGGGCAATGTCAAGAGCAATGGCGACATTTCCGAGGCAGCCTGGTGGCAGGCCTTTAATGACCGCCGGCTGAACACGCTGATGAAGCAGGGGCTGGATCAGAACCTCGACATTCTGGAAGCCCTTGAGCGGATCAACCAGGCGGAAGCGAATGTGGTCGTGGCCGGCGCCAATGCGCTGCCGAGCCTGACCTTGTCCTCGCAGGCGGAACGCAGTGGCGCCCGCGGCTTCCGTGGCACTTCCGACACCACGCCGCGCACGCAGGTGACCGGCAATCTCGACGTATCCTGGCTGCTCGATCTCTTCGGCCGTTACAAGCGCAACAAGGAAAGTGCGCTCGCTTCGCTCGACCAGGCCTATGCCAATGTCGATTCGGCCCGGCTCACACTGCTGTCATCGGTTGCCTCGGCCTATATCGACGTGCGTTATTATCAGGAGCGGATTGCCATTGCGCAGTCGAACCTGAAGTCCCGCCGGGAGACCCTGGAACTGACCCGCCTGCAGCTGGAAGCGGGTGCCGCCTCCCGTCTTGACGTGGTGCAGGCGGAAGGTCTGGTCAACTCGACGATCGCGGACATTCCGGGCTTCGAAACGAGCTTCCGCCAGGCGGCCCATCGCGTGGCAACCCTGCTCGGCCAGCCCGCATCGTCGCTGCTGCCCGATTTGCAGCGCAGCGCCAACCAGCCGGTCGCCCGTATCAACACGAAGACCGGTATTCCGGCCGATCTGATCCGCAACCGGCCGGACATCCGTGCTTCCGAGCGGGCACTCGCTTCGGCGGTTGCCGCAATCGGCGTTGCGGAAGCGCAGCTCTACCCGTCGATCAGCCTCGGCGGTTCGATCACGCCGTCCTACACGCGTCTTGCCGGTGGTTCGGATTCGCATCTGCTCTCCTGGTCCTTCGGTCCGGCGCTCAGCCTGCCGATCTTTGACGGCGGCCAGTTGCGCGCCAACCTGAGCAGCGCCGAATCCCAGGCCCGCGAAGCCTATCTGAACTGGAAGGAAACCGTGCTCGGCGCCGTCGAGGAAGTCGAGAATGCGCTGGCCGCTGTTACGCGTGACGGTCGCACCGTGGCTGCCCTGCGCGATACGGTCCGCTCCTATGAAGAGGCTCTCGAGCTTTCGACGGCAAGCTACCGCGACGGTGCATCCTCGCTGCTCGACGTTCTGGACGCCCAGCGCTCGGTGTCCAGTGCCCAGGCCAACCTGGCACAGGCTATCCAGCAGCAGGCGCAGGATTACGTCTCGCTTAACGTCGCGATCGGCGGTGGTTACGCCTGGGGCAAGGGCCCGACCCGGGTGGCCGCAGCCGCCCGCACGACGGCCGCACAGTAACAAACGGGATCTCGCATTCAAAAAACCCCGGGGTGCCATCGGGCACCCCGGGGTTTTTCACGTCTGGCCACCACATCCGCCATCAATCGCGCATGAAAAAGGCGAGGCCGAAGCCCCGCCTGGACAATCGAACCGATGGCAGGACCCGATCAGTCCTTGGCGCGCTCGACGTAGGAATTGTCTTCCGTGGCGATCACGACGCGGGTGCCGGCATCGATGTGCGGCGGAACCATGGTGCGCAGGCCGTTCGACAGGATGGCCGGCTTGTAGGACGACGAGGCCGTCTGGCCCTTGACGACCGGTTCGGTCTCAACGATTTCGAGCGTCACGTGACGCGGCAGCTGAAGGGCCAGCGCCACACCTTCGTGCATCGACAGGATGCAGGTCATGCCTTCCTGCAGATAGGCCTTCTGCTCGCCCATCGTCTCTTCGGTCACGATGACCTGGTCATAGCTTTCCGGGTTCATGAAGTGGAAACCTTCGCCGTCCTCGTAGAGGAACTGGAAGTTCACGTCCTCAACGAAGGCGCGCTCGACCTGTTCGGTCGTGCGCCAGCGTTCCGACACCTTCACGCCGTCGACGATGCGGCGCATGTCAACCTGGGTGACGGGCGTGCCCTTGCCCGGATGGAAGTTCTGGGCCGTCAGCACGACATAGAGCTTGCCTTCGACTTCGAGGACATTGCCCTTGCGGACGGAGGAGGCGATAATCTTGACCATAGGATTTCCTTGTGACTGCCTTGGCTTGTCAGTTCTGAGAATGCGTCGTAGAGGACCAGCCGACCGCCAGCCTGAGGGACGCCTTATCTGTTTTCTTGCGCGCACCTACCTTAAATTGGCGGAAAGTGGAAGCCTCAGCAGGCGACCGACCGGAAGAAAGCCCCGTAGCACTTGGAAGAGATGGAGCCCCTGTTGCAGCGCATGCCCTCGCTTTTGCCCTCCGCCTGGTGGCGGCCGGACGTGCATGCGGACCGCCGCCCCTTTCTGATCGGCCGCAATCGCATCCAGACAGCGTTCCGCGCCTTCTTTGCCGAGCGCGATTTTCTCGAGGTCGACACCGCGACGCTGCAGGTCTCGCCCGGCAACGAGGCGCATCTGCACGCCTTCTCCACCACCGCGCTGACGACCGATGGCCAGCCGTTTCCGCTGCATCTGCACACCTCGCCGGAATTTGCCTGCAAGAAGCTGCTTTCCGCCGGCGAGAAACGCATCGCCTGTTTTGCCCATGTCTACCGCAACCGTGAACGGGGGCCGCTGCACCACCCGGAATTCACCATGCTGGAATGGTACCGCGTAGGCGAGCATTACACACAGCTGATGAAGGATTGCGCCGACCTGCTGGCGCTGGCCGCGGAGACGGCGGGTATCCCGCTCTTCTCCTTCCGCGGCATGAGCTGCGATCCCTTCGCCGCCTTCGAGCGGCTGTCGGTGGCAGAGGCCTTCGAACGTTACGCCGGCATCGACCTCCTCTCCTGTCTCGAAGCCGACGGCACGGCCGACCGGGAGCGCCTGGCCGCGCAACTGAGAGAGGCCGGCATCCGCCATGCGGCGGATGACACCTGGACCGATCTCTACTCCCGCGTTCTGGTGGAAAAGGTCGAACCGCATCTGGGCAACGGTCGTCCGACGCTGCTCGACCGGTATCCGATTTCGGAAGCGGCCCTGGCGCGCCCGGCCGAGGACGATCCGCGGGTGGCCGAACGGTTCGAGCTCTATGCCTGCGGCGTGGAACTCGCCAATGCCTTCGGTGAACTGACCGATCCCGTCGAGCAGCGCACCCGTTTCGAAGCCGAGATGGCGGAAAGACAGCGGGTTTATGGCGAGACCTATCCGCTCGACGAGGATTTCCTCGCCGCGCTGTCCGTGATGCCGGAGGCCGCCGGAATCGCACTCGGTTTCGACCGGCTGGTGATGCTGGCAACGGGCGCAAGCCGGATCGACCAGGTGATGTGGGCGCCGGTGGCGGAATGGTCGGCGGAGTGGTCATGAGCGCTGGCATTCGAGGCAAGAGGATCGCCGGCACGACCGCCCCGGCACGGGCGCTGAAAACACCGCAGGATCTGAGCGCCGCCGGCCTGTTGCCGCCGGAGCGGCTGGCCGAGGCGCAAGCCGTCGCGCGCCGGTATGCGATTGCCGTCACCCCGGCCATGGCAGACCTGATCGACACGGCCGACCCGGAGGATCCGATCGCGCGGCAGTTCCTGCCGGATGGCCGGGAACTGCTGGTGACACCGGCGGAGCGGACGGACCCGATCGGCGACGCGGCGCATTCGCCGGTCAAGGGCGTGGTGCATCGTTATCCGGACCGGGTGCTATTGAAGGCCGTGCATGTCTGCCCCGTCTATTGCCGGTTCTGTTTTCGTCGCGAAATGGTGGGGCCAACCGGCGACGGCACGTTGTCGGCGGCCGAACTGGAGGCGGCGTTTGCCTATATCCGCTCCCGGCCGGAAATCTGGGAGGTGATCCTCACCGGCGGCGATCCGCTGGTTTTGTCTCCGCGCCGGCTTTCCGAGATCCTGAGTGGCCTCCGAGCCATCGAACATGTGAAAATCGTGCGCTTCCACAGCCGTGTGCCGGTGGTCGACCCGCAGGCGATCGATGATGATCTGATCGCGGCGCTGAAGCAAAGCGGCAAGGTGACCTATGTGGCGCTGCATGCCAACCATCCCCGCGAGATGACGGACGAAGCGCGGGCCGCCTGCGCCCGGCTTGCCGATGCCGGCATTAAGCTCGTCAGCCAGACCGTGCTGCTGAAGGGCGTCAACGACGATCCCGCCATCCTGGCGGAGTTGATGCGCGCCTTCGTCGAAAGCCGAGTCAAACCCTATTATCTGCACCATCCGGATCTTGCCCCCGGCACCAGTCATTTCCGGCTCGACATCGCCGAAGGCCAGGCGATCGTCGCGGCGCTGCGCGGCCGCATTTCCGGCCTCTGCCAGCCGACCTATGTCCTGGATATTCCGGGCGGCTATGGCAAAGCGGTGATCGGCCGCAGCGCCGTCAGCCAGGCGGATGACGGCTGTTATACGGTGAGCGATTATCGCGGCGAAGAGCACGCCTATCCGCCACGATCCGGGGCCTGACCCGCAAGGCACGGTTTGACCGTCACGCGACCTGTCGGCCCGTGGTTTGATCCTTGTTTTTCTCCGCATCCCCCTTCGGAGATGGTTTTCGGCCGGGGCGCTGAAAGCTGCCTCGTAAGCTAGTAATAATGTGGCACCTCGCAGCGCCCCGTTCGGCATTGTTATCCGCCGGTCGATCCCTCTGACTGGATGGATGGGCGGCGCGCTTCTTCTTCTTTTCACCGCGGTTCCCGGCGTCCTCCTCATCGGACGACGCGGGCGGACAACGCACGGTGGGCGCTACCGACCTCCATCCCCTTGTGTGCCACATGAGGCACGTCCGGCGCGCAACGCTGGGAACTCTGGAGACACTGCGCTGACGTCCGACGCGCATTGCCTCCACCCGGTCGCCGGAGGGGGATCCTGTTGACGGACCCGGAGCAGGCGGTTTTGCGTCTCACCCGCCTGACCCGAACCGGCCCCGCATCGCCGGCACGCCTGCCGGTGTATCCGCTGCGGGACGAGGGGATTGTAGGCATGGGGGATGAGGGCGGGGATGAGTTTTTTATCGTCATCCTCGGGCTTGACCCGAGGATCTAGGGAAAGCTGTTTTGAAACAGTGGGTTGATGAAATCAGTGCGTCGGCAAAAACACCCCCTCTGGCTGCCGCCATCTCCCCCACAAGGGGGGAGAGCGCAGGCGGCGCCCGCCGGCGCTTCGATCTGCGTGGGCGGGTCGGCCGGGTTAAGCCCTCCCCCTTGTGGGGAGGGTTGGGAGGGGTCTTTTTGTCCTTAGCGACGGTCGCTGTTGGCGTGCCGGTGGCGCACCCCCCTCTGTCCTGCCCGCGTTCGTCCCTGCAATCGATTCACCGGATCGATTGCTTCGCTTCGCGAACCGCTCCTCACCCCACCTCAAGGGGGCAGATCGGCAGAGTGGTTGGCCGCTCGGTCTATAGAGAGGTCGGTGCGGTGTCTTCGATGGCGACGGTCAGGGGGTGGAAAACCGGCGCCGCGATGCGATCTCCCCGCCTTGAGGGGGCCAAAGGACGGGGTGAGACCCGTGGCTCAACCCCGGTCAGCCCGGCAGAGGGGGGGGTAATCGCACGGCAAACCGCTCATGCTGAATATCGGTCCAAGCATCAATCCCCGGCCCAAATTCAAGCACAAGGCCGATAACGATGATTGCAGAAAGGGCGTCGCCCCGCCCTCAATACAGTCCCACCGCCCCGCCGATGGCGGCACCGGCTGCGGGACGGGCGGCGGATCCGCCGTCGAGATATTGCCGGAACAACGCCACCATCCGCTGGTCGCGGGCCTTGTCCGTCGGGTAACCCATGACGACGCCGATATAACGGCGGCCGGCCTTCTGCACCGAGGTGACGACGTTATAACCCGACGCGCTGGTATAACCGGTCTTGATGCCATCGACACCGGGATAGAGGTCCAGCATGTAGTTGTGCCCGGTCAGCGGTTTGCCGCGGAAGGTCGTGGTCTTCATCGAGAACATCGGAAACTGGCGGGGAAAGTGCTGCGACAGGGCGAGCCCCAGCACCGCCATGTCGCGGGCGGTCGTCAGCTGGCCATCGGCGGTGAGGCCGGTGGCATTGCGGAACACCGTATTCTTCATGGTCAGGCGCCGGGCCTTCGCCGTCATCATCGCCGCAAACTTGTCTTCCGTGCCGCCGAGCCGTTCCGCAAGAGCGATCGCCGCATCATTGGCGGAAAGGACGATGATGCCGTTCACCGCCTCACGCACAGACATCGTTGCACCGGCCGGCGGACCGAGTTTGTAGGGCACCGTCCCCGCCGCCCGCGCCGAAACCGGGATCTGCTCGTCCCAGGACAGCGTGCCGCGGCCAAGCGCCTCGAAGGTGAGGTAGAGCGTCATCATCTTGGTGAGCGACGCCGGACGGATGCGCGCCTCTTCGTTGCGCGCCTCGATGACGGCGCCCGTGGCGGCATTAACGAGGATCTCCGCCTGCTCTGCAAACGCGACGGATGCGGTCGTCAGAAAAATGAGTAAGCCAAATCCTAACCGTTTCGGCACATGTCGCGTCAGAGCCATAGCTGACCTCTCTCCGTCGATCGCGTCAAAGGATTGAAGAATAGAGCGTTTTCGTCGCAAAGACAGGATTGGCACAGCCTGATTGCGACAATTTGAACGAGTCTCCCTAAAGCTTCTTCACCAGCTTCCTTAGACGTTCTTTATGCTTTCCGACTTAAGGATCAGCTTATTCAAGACATAATGAGGAGAAGTCGAGATGAACGAGACGATCCGGGACATCCTGACAAAAGTTGGCGGCCTGCCTGTGCCCGTTGCCGATCTGGCAGATGACAGCGATCTTTACACCAGTGGCCTTTCTTCCTTCGCATCCGTGCAGGTGATGCTGGCGATCGAGGAGAAGTTCGACATTGAATTTCCGGACAATCTGCTGAACCGCAAGTCCTTTGCCAGCATTGCGGCGATCGAGGGCACGATCCGGCAGATTCTCAAGGCACGAGAGGCTGCATGATGAGTGTCGTCGCCTTTGCACCCCAGGCCGAGAGCCTCTGCGACCGGGCACAGCGCGTGGCGGCCATTGCCGCGCGCCATGCCGATGACGTGGACCTTGCGGGACGTTTCCCGCGGGAGGCGGTGGAGGCGATGAAGGCCGAGCGCCTGCTCGGCATCCAGGTGCCCGCCGCCCATGGCGGCGAAGGCGCCACGCTGACGGAGATTGCCGAGATCTGCGTGATCCTCGGCCAGGCTTGTGCCGCCGCGGCCATGGTTTTCGCCATGCACCAGATCAAGGCATCAAGCCTGGTGGAGCACGGTGAAGAAAGCGCCTGGCATCTGGGTTTCATGCGTGATCTGGCCAAGCACCAATACCTGCTCGCTTCCGCGACGACGGAAGGCGGCATTGGCGGCAACCTGCGCAACTCGATCTGCGCGATCGAGATCGACGGCGAGACCTGCCGCCTGACGAAGGATGCAACCGTCATTTCCTATGCGCTGGAAGCCGACGCCATTCTGATCACCTCGCGCGCCCATGAGGGTGCCGCGCCAAGCGATCAGGTGATGACGGTGTTCCTGAAGGACCAGTACACGCTCACAAAAACCAACGACTGGGATACGCTCGGCATGCGCGGCACCTGCTCGGAGGGTTTTGTCTTCAAGGGTGAAGCGCCCGCCTGCCAGGTCTTCCCGAAACCCTTTGCCGAAATCGCAGCGCAGAGCATGCTCGCCACCTCGCATCTTCTGTGGAGCGGGGTCTGGTACGGGATTGCCGTCGATGCGGTGGCCCGCGCCCAGAGTTTCGTGCGTGCCGCCGCCCGCAAGGCGCAAGGCCAGGTTCCGCCGGGTGCGGCCCATCTGGCAGAAGCGGTCAACCTGCTGCAACTGGTGAAATCCAACCTGCTGACGGGTCTGAAGACCTATCTGGATGCACGCACCAATCCGGACAGGCTTTCTTCCATGAGCTTTGCGATCGCCATGAACAATGTGAAGATCGCCTCCTCCGAGACGATCCTCGACATCATTCACAAGGCGCTGCTGATCTGCGGCATCATGGGCTACAAGAACGGCACGCCCTTCAGCCTGGGCCGCCACCTGCGCGACGCCCATTCGGCGCGCCTGATGATTTCCAACGACCGTATTCTCGGCAATACCGCCACCATGCTTCTGGTGCAAAAGCCAGACGTCAGCCTTTTGGGGTGAACCATGGACATGCAGACCAATTTTCTCGACCGCCTGTTCGAATCGGGCCTGCTGATTGAAACCGGCGTCGACGGCCTTTATGGCCGCAGCGGTGAGTTCGAGGAGGTGATTGCCGCCTTTGAACGGCTGATCGACCGCTTTGGCGGCAAGGACGGTGCGGAAGCCATGCGTTTTCCGCCGGGCATGAACCGCGCCTTCTTCGAGACCAGCGGTTACATGAAGAGTTTTCCGCAGCTGGCCGGCACCGTGCATTCCTTCTGCGGCAACGAGCTTGACCATATGAGCCTGCTGCAGTGCATGGAAGTGGGCGACGACTGGACGAAGGGCCAGGAGGCGACCGACATCGTGTTGACGCCGGCGGCCTGTTATCCGCTGTATCCGACGGTCGCCCGCCGTGGCGCGCTGCCGATGACCGGCAAGCTTTTCGACCTGCAGAGCTACTGCTTCCGCCATGAACCCTCCAAGGATCCGGCCCGCCAGCAGTTGTTCCGCATGCGCGAATATGTCTGCATGGGCACCGAAAGCCACGTGACGGATTTCCGCCAGAGCTGGATGGACCGTGGCGTCGAAATGATGAAGCTGGTCGGCCTCGAGGTCGAGATCGACGTGGCGAACGACCCCTTCTTCGGCCGCGCCGGAAAGATGCTCGCCAACAACCAGCGCGACCAGAACCTGAAGTTCGAGCTGCTGATTCCGATCACCTCGCGCGCCAAGCCGACCGCCTGCATGAGCTTCAACTACCACCAGGATGCTTTCGGCACGAAATGGGGTCTCAACCTGGAGGATGGCAGCGTGGCACATACCGCCTGCGTCGGCTTCGGCCTGGAACGCATCGCGCTGGCGCTGTTCCACACGCATGGCCTCGATGTGAAGGACTGGCCGGACGCGGTGCGCAAGGTTCTCTGGGGCTGAATCGATGGTGCAGGTCTTCGCAGATCTTCAGCCGGCTATCTATCGGCCGCATGCCCTGCATGGCGCCGATAGGGCCTGGCCGGAAACCAATTGTTACGTCGATCTGTGGATCGAGGTGCTGGCAAGCCACGGTGTTGCGCCGGAAGCCATGCTGGGTTTCACGCTGACTCAGGATTTCGAGGGCGACCAGTTCACCTTCTTTAAGGTGCCGCTGGAGGATCTCGAAAGCCTCTACGGTATCCGCGTGACGGAACTGGCGATCTTCGACAGCGTGGAAGCGCATGTGGCGGAGCAGATCCGCCGCGGGCGGCTCTGCCTCGTCGAGATGGACAGTTTCTACATGCCGGATACCCGCGGCGTGGCCTACCGGATCGAGCACGGCAAGACGACGGTGGCGATCAACCGGCTGGACGTCGAGGCCCGCGAACTCGACTATTTCCACAATGGCGGATTTTTCCACCTTTCGGGCGAGGATTTCGACGGCCTGTTCCAGCGCAATGCGGCAGAAGGTGCCCTGCCCTTCCTGCCCTACACGGAATTTGCCAAGTTTCCGGCGCAGCCGGCCCCGCTCAGGCATCAGCGTGACGTGGCGGAAGACCTGCTTGCCCGCCATTTTGCCCGCCGCCCCGAGATAAACCCGCTGCAGGCCTTTGCCGCAGTGTTTCCGGCACAGGCCGAAACGCTCGCGGTGCGCGACTTCGCCTTCTTCCACAAGTTCGCCTTCAACACGCTGCGGCAGTTCGGTGCCAATTTCGAACTGCTTGCCGCGCATCTGGACTGGCTCGGCGAGGGCCGCCGCTTCGGCGAGGCGAAGGCTCATGCGCTGAAACTGTCGGAGACGGGGAAATCCGTGCAGTTCCAGCTGGCCCGCGCCCTGACCCGCAAGAAGTTCGACACGCTGCCGACCGCCCTCCTGCCGGCCGTCGAGGCCTGGGACGGGCTGATGGCCGCGCTTGCACAGGATCTGCGAACCGTGAGCGCGGCTGCGTGAGCGACCGGCATTTCTGTGTAACCGCAGCCGAAAAGAGGCTGCAGGATGGCTGGACGGTGGTGACAACGCCCGCCGGCCTCTGCGCCGTTCCGGGTGCGCTGAAGGCGAGTCTGGAGCCGCTGCCGGCACCGGTTCCGGGAACGCTCGCCGGCGCTCTCGAACGCGCCGGCCGGTTTGACCGGGCAGCTCCGACCAATCTGGAACATCTCGACGCCTGGTATCGGCTGGTGCTTGACGAGGCGCCCGGCCCGGCCGTGTTGCGCTTCGAGGGCCTTGCAACCCTTGCCGAAGTTTTCCTGAACGGACAAAAGATCCTCGACAGCGAAAGCATGTTCGAGGCCCACGACGTGCCGGTGGTGCTGACCGGGCGGGACGAACTGGCGCTGTGTTTCCGGGCGATCGGCCCGCATCTGGACAAGAAGGGCCCGCGGGCCCGCTGGCGCCCGCGGATGATGCGCAGCCAGGGCTTAAGGCTTCTGCGCACCACCGCCCTCGGCTTCATGCCGGGCTGGTGCCCGGATGTCGTGGCCGTCGGGCCCTGGCGCCCCGTCAGCCTGCTGCGGCAGGACGGCCCGGCAGTCGACGACCTTCACCTGAGGAGCGATCTCGATGAGGCCGGCACCGGCCATCTGGCGCTGTCCTTTGACGCACCCGATCTGGCGGGTGAGGTGGTTTTGCACTGCGCCGGACGAACCGCCGTTGCCACACGCGACGAAGAGGGTCGCTGGCGGGCCGATCTTGTTTTGCCAGCCATCGATGCCTGGTGGCCGGCAAGCCACGGCACGCCCGTGCTGCATGATGTGACGCTGACGATCGACGGCCGGCCGCAGCCGCTTGGCCGCACCGGTTTTCGCCGGATCGCGATCGATCGTGGCGCCGATGGCCGGGACTTTGCCCTCACCGTCAACGGCGAACCGGTCTTTTGCCGCGGTGCAGTCTGGACGAGCGCCAATATCGTTGATCTGCCGGGGAGCCGCGAGGCCTACGCGCCGTTTCTGAAGGCCGCCGCCGAGGCCGGCATGAACATGATCCGCATTGGCGGAACCATGGCTTACGAGAGCGCCGATTTCTTCGCGCTGTGCGACGAGCTGGGCCTGATGGTCTGGCAGGACCTGATGCTGGCCAATTTCGATTATCCGGCAAACGATGAATCGCTGATGATTCACGTGAAAAAAGAGTTAACGCAGCTTCTGCGGCGCCATTCCGCCTCGCCATCGCTCGCCATCCTGTGCGGTGGCAGCGAAATGCACCAGCAGGGCGCGATGCTCGGCCTGCCGGAGCGGATCTGGAAGACGGCGTTGACCACCGAGCTGCTGCCGGCGCTTTGCGCAGAGCTTGCGCCGCGCCTGCCCTACGTCGAGAATTCGCCCTGCGGCGGCAGTCAGCCGTTCTTCGTCAACGAGGGCGTTGGCCACTATTACGGTGTCGGGGCCTATCTGAGACCGCTGGAGGATGCCAGACGCGCCAATCTGCGTTTTGCCGCCGAGAGCCTCGCCTTTGCCAATGTGCCGGATGCCGAAACGCTTGCCGCGCATTTGCCGGTGCCCGCCGTGCACGATCCGCGCTGGAAGGCGAGGGTTCCGCGGGATGTCGGCGCAAGCTGGGATTTCGAGGATGTGCGCGACCATTACGCCGCCCTTCTTTACGGCATCGATCCGGCCCGCCTGCGCCGGGAGGACCCGGATCGTTACCTGGCCTACGCACGCGCCACGACCGCCGAGGTGATGGAAGCGAGCTTTGCCGAATGGCGCAGACCGGGTTCCACCTGCCACGGCGCGCTGGTCTGGACGTTGCAGGATCTTTTGCCCGGCGCCGGCTGGGGCGTGATCGACGCGACAGGCCGGCCGAAATCCGTCTGGTATGCCCTGAAGCGCGCCTTCCGCCCGCTGCAGGTGCTTTTGTCGGACGAAGGGGTCAACGGGCTCGACGTGCATGTGCTGAACGAAACGGCCGCGCCCCGCGACCTGGTGGTGGAACTCGCCTGCCTGCGCGACGGGGAACAGCCGGTGGTCTCCGGAAGGCGGGACCTGTCGCTTGGCGCACGCAGCACGGCAAGCCTTGCGGCGACCGATCTGTTCGGTGCCTTCTTCGACACGACCTATGCCTATCGCTTCGGGCCACCCTCGCATGACGTGACGGTGGCGCGGCTGCTGGATGCCGCAACCGGCGAACGGCTGGCCGATGCCTTTCATTTTCCGCTGGGTCGGCCGACGGCCCTGCACCGGGCGCAGATCGACATCACCTTGAACCGGTTGGACGAAAGCCGCTGGGCGCTCGACCTTTCGACGAACCGCTTCGCCCAGAGCCTCTCCATCGCCTGCGATGGATGGGTCAGCGACGACGATGGTTTTCATCTGGCTCCAGGTGGCGCCCGGCGCGTCATTTTGCGCGCCACATCGACGGCGGTTGGCCTGCCGGGCGGGCGGTTGAGCGGCCTTGACGGACACACCAGCCTGAATTTTTAGGCTCTGCAAGGCTTTACGCGGAAAAGGCCTATGGACGGCATGCGCGATCGCGCTAATCTCTTCCCGGAAAGCGCGAGCGGAGAGACGGGATGGCCGATGCTGACAACGAGCTGGCGGACGAGGCGATGCCTGTCTTTGCCTGGCCGGACCCTGAACTGTTTCTGGCAACCCAGTATGGCCTTTCCGGGGAGATCGAGCCACTGCCCGTCGATCCGCCGTCCTATCTGGTGCGGTATGACGAGGTCACCAGCCGGCTCGATTTCTGTGGCGATCCCGACCAGGCACGCCAGTTCGAGGCCGAAGCCGCACTTCTCCTGCACATGCACCCGGAAACCGGGCGGATCGAGGGGCCGCAACCGCTGGAAACGGGCGACGGGACCCTGCTTTGTACCTTCGACGAAACGGAGGATACCCGGGAAGGTTATGCCCGTGTCTGCGCCTATCCGGCAGGCATTCCAGCGCCATCTGCGGTCGACGGCGCAATCCTGGGCGGGTTTGCCGCGCGGCTGATCCGCGATCTGGCCGCGGCGGCGGAAGACGCACGCGACGAGCAGATGCCGGCCCTGTGGTCCGCCTCCGATCTGCGCCAGGCCGGACCGGCGGTGGTGAAAGCCCTGCGGCAGGTCAACGATCCCGCGGTGCGCGACCCGATCGCCAAGGCCATGGTGGCGGCCTTGCGCCGCGTGCAGGCCCTGGGTTCGGAATTGCGCAGCCAGCTCATCCATCACAACCCCGTTCCGGCGGAACTGGTGGGCATGGTGACCGGTACGGTCTGGCAGCCGACAGGTTTTGTCGATGCGGCCAGTCTCGGCGATGGCTGGGTGGTTGCGTCGCTTGCCGCGGTCTGTGCCGATCTCGTGCTCGGCCAGCCGGATGACGCCATGTCCTTTCTGCCGGCTGTCGGTGCGTTCCACGCGGAATTGCCCCTGACGGACGCGGAAATAAAGGCGCTCTGGCCGCTGATCATTGCCCGCATCGGCCTCATCCGCGCCGGCGCCGAACGCGCCCGAATGGTCGATGATCTAGGTGGAGATGCGTTTCTCGCGAGCATACGCAACGGTTTCGACCGAGTGATCGCCCAACAGCCGGCCCTGATGGAGGCGGCCATCCGAAATACGCTCGACTGGCCTCTCCCGTCGCCGCCGGAATTCGGCCCGCTGCTGCCGGACATCGATCTGGAAAAGATCCGTCTCGTTGATCTTTCGCCGGCCAGTACCGCCTTTTTTGAGGGCAACTGGCGTGACCCGGAAAGCGACTGGCGGCTTCTGGCCAAGATCGCCTGGGACACGAAGATGGGCGCAACGCGGTTTGGCGAATACCGGCTGTCCCGCAGCCACGCGCAGATGGACGGGCAGGCGGAGAACTATGCGCTGCACGTCGACCTCTGCCTCCCGGCGGGAACGGTAGCGCTTGCCCCCTTCGGCGGGCTTCTGCAACTGCGCGACGGTCGCCTGCTGCTCAACAGCCCGGAGGCCTGTCTTCACCTGGAAGGGCTGGACACGGTGCTGACCGACGGTACGGCACTGTTTGCCGGCGACCGGCTGGGCGTGGTGGCGGGTAGCGAAGGCTCGGTCGGGGGCCTGCGGATCCGGCTGAGCCGCGAGGCGCAGATCGTCCCGCCGCTCTTCGCTTCGGCAGGCAATGTGGGCCTGTGGCGGCAACTGGCCATTTCACCGTCTGCCATTCTGGGGATCGATGCCGATGCGCCGCAGGCGGCCGAACGAGCCTTCGTGCGCGGCTGGCGCGAACACGTGTTCGATGCCACAGGCCGACCCTTCATCGATCTGACCGGCGGTGCCGGCCTGCTGGGCCACGGCCATTCCGGCCTGGCGGACGCGGCCTATCACCAGTGGCTGCTGCTGAACGGCCTGTTGAGCACGCCGGTGGAAGCGGAATTCCAGGCGGCATTGCTGCAACGGCTGCCGGGCGAACTCGACACCGTCGTGGCGCTGACCAGCGAAACGGCCGCCATGGACCTTGCGCAGCAACTGGGCGAACGGCTGTTTTCCGAAGACGAACCGCCCCTCATCGCCGACGAGCGGCGAACGGGTTTTGGGCGAACCGGCAAAGGCTTCTGGTCATTTGCGGCAACCGGCACCGTTCCGGATATCGCCGTCACCGGCTCTCCCGTACCGGGCGAGCCACTGGCAGCGGTGGTGATGCGCCGATCCTCGCTTCCGCAGGCGCTTGACCTGCCGCAGCCGGACGCAAGCATGGTGGCCTGCCGTCTGGGCTCCACCGTCATCGACATGCTGGACGACCCGGAGCTGAGTGCCAATGCCGCCGATGCGGCACAGTTCCTGGAGCAGACACTGACGGCCATGGCCGAAGCAAGCGAGGGCCGCCTGGCGCTCTCCGGGGCGGGGCTTGCACCCGAACTCTCGCTCACGGTTCTGTCTGCCACCGATCTTGCGGCAGCGCTTTTGCACCGCGGGATCATTACGACAGCGGTGGACGACAGCCGTCTGCAGTTGACCGCACCGCTCTGCATTGCCCGGGCAAGCCTTGATTATGTGGTCGAAGCGCTGTCGGATGTGCTTGGCATTCCGGTTCCGCAGGCACCACTGGAGGCGAAAGAAGAGCCTCCGGAGGAGCAGGTCTTGCAGAGCGACGAGGAAACACCCATCTGACCGCCGCATGGCGGAATGGTGCAATGCGGCGAACAGGATTTCACAAACTCGCCTCCTTCCTGTCATCAAACAGAAAAAAATTCTAGGTACACAGGTTTCCGATTGAACATGCTGACCGACTCGAATATGGTTCCGTTCCATGGACGAGCTGTCATTGCACGCTGGTCTGGAACATGCGCAACGCCACCGAGAACGCGAAAAAGGGAGAGTGACATGACTTTATCGATCCGCACTGCCCTGTTCAGGGCGGCGCATGATGTGAAACGCACGGGCACCTTCTCCACCCCGTGCTGTCGAATGTGACGCTTCACTTCCCAGGGATCTGAACAAGTTCATTCGTATTGCTGCCTTGCGCAGCCACACTAGGAGTATGACCATGCAAAAGCAGGTTATCGAATACGCCGGTGAGCCGGTGGGTATCGTGGTTCCGGATCAGGACCGGCTGAAGTTCATTGCCGTGAAGTTTCACGTGATCGATCTGGACGAACAGCGCTTTGCGACCGCCGACGACGTGCGGCGCGCCATTCGCAACCACGTTCTTTCGCAGAGCCAGGCGGCAACCGCCAAAGCTGCGGTTGCCTGATCATGGGCACTGACAAACGAAGCGCCGCCCGGCCGCAGGCTCTGGGCGGCTTTTCTGTATCCGCTCAAAACGCGGTGAAGGTGAGCGTGGTCAACGAGCGCTCGATGCCCGGGATGGCGGCAATCTTTTCATTGACGAATTTGCCGATCTCCTCGCCTTCCGGCAGATAGATCTTCAAAAGCAGGTCCCAGTCGCCGCTGGTGGAATAAAGTTCCGAGACGAGCTCCGTCTTGTAGATGGCATCGGCCACCTCGTAGGTCTTGCCCGGCGCGCAGCGCAGCTGGACGAAAATCGGCTTCATGGCATCTTCCCGCAGTCTGGCCGCCCCGGCTTGAAGGAGCAAAGGCGGCTGTCGTGATCCTCTCCCGACTATTGGCTGAACCGGTGCGCTCACGCAACCCGCTCTCTTGCGATCTTGATCTCCCGGGCGATCTCCATCTCTTGTGCGATCTCAAGCAGGAGCCAGTCGCGAAAGGCGGCGAGCGGCGGATAAGAGGCGCGCTCCGGCGGGCAGGCGAGAAAATAATCGCCGCTGCGCATGGCTCCCTGATCAACGACCGGCACAAGCTGGCCCGCCTCCAGTTCCCTCGCAATCAGGAACTGCGGCAACAGCGCGATACCAAGCCCGGCAGAGGCCGCCTCGACCATGGTGACGAACTGGTCGAGCAGCATGCCATGCAAGGCGTCGAAGGTGACATTGCGGGCCCGCAGCCAGGTTTCCCAGGCATCCGGCCGGGTGTTGAGATGCAGGAGCGGCGCCTGCAGCAGGTCTTTTTCCCCGGCGATGTTCAGCCTCCGGATGAGTTCGGGGGCGCCGACGGGCACCACCTCCTCCTGCATGAGGAAGGTCAGCACCGCGCCCGGCCAGCGCGCCTCGCCGAAATGGATCGCCGCATCGAGCGTATCGAAGCGGAACTCGAAGGGTTCGAGCCGGGTGATGAGGTTGACGGTCATGCCGGGATGCGCGGCGATGAAACGCGGCAGGCGCGGGGCCAGCCAGCGGCTGCCGAAGAAGGGCAGGATGGCCAGATTGAGCGTGCCGCCAGCCGGATTGGCCCTGAGGTTGAGCGAGGCAGAGGAAATGCGTCGCAGCGCCTCGCGCACCTCGCGTGCATAGGTATCGCCCGCGATCGTCAGGCGGATCGTCTGCCGTTCGCGCAGGAACAACGCGACGCCGATCTGTTTTTCCAACGCCGCGATCTGGCGGCTGACGGCGCTTTGCGTGAGGCCGAGCTCGTGCGCCGCAGCCGTGACACTGCCGGTGCGCGCCGCGGCCTCGAAGGCCGAGAGAAGCGAAAGCGAGGGCAGGAAACGGCGCGGCGGCAACATGACGGATCATTCCTCCAAAGAATGAACTGTTGAGAAGAATTCGCTATCCGCCGTTTCGCACCGCCTGTAAAGTTTGATCTTCTCACCTGCATCCGGATGGCGTGCCATGTTCAACGATCCCCGCTCCCACGGCCTTTGGGAAAAGACGGCACCGCCCGCCCCCTCGAGCGAGCCGTTGTCCGGCGACGCCTCCTGCGAAATCGTCATCATCGGTGGCGGGTACACCGGCCTGTCGGCAGCGCTGCATCTGGCCGAAGCCGGGCGCTCGGTGATCCTGCTTGAAGCCAAGGCGATCGGGTTCGGCGGCGCCGGCCGCAATGTCGGCCTGATCAATGCCGGCATGTGGGTGATGCCGGACGACCTGCCGGGCGAACTCGGCGCGGTGCATGGCGAACGTCTGCTGACCCTGCTCGGCAACGGACCGCAGGTGGTGATGCAGCTGATCGATCGGCACGGCATCGACTGCGAACTGACGCGCACCGGCACGCTGCATTGCGCCGTCGGCGACAAAGGTCTGGCGGAAATCGAGGAACGTGCCCGCCAGTGGCAGAAACGCGGCGCCGATGTCGAGGTTCTCGATGCAACCGAGACCGAACGGCGGATCGGCACGCGCGCCTATCGCGGCGCTCTGCTCGACCGCCGCGCAGGAACCCTGCAGCCACTCGCCTATGCCCGCGGCCTTGCCCATGCGGCAGTGAAGGCGGGGGCACGGATTTATACCGAGACCCCGGCAATCGCCTGGCAGCAACGGCAGGGGCGTCACGTGATCTCGACGGGCGCCGGCAGCGTGACGGCCGACTGGGTGATCGTCGCGACCGATGCCTATTCGACAGGCCCCTTCGAAACGGTGCGCACCGAACAGGTGCATCTGCCCTATTTCAATCTCGCCACCACGCCGCTCTCCGACAATCTGCGCCGCTCCATCCTGCCCGCCCGCGAGGGCTGCTGGGATACCAAGGAGATCCTCTCCTCCTTCCGTATGGATGACGAGGGCCGGCTGGTGTTCGGATCGGTCGGTGCTCTGCGCGGGCCGGGCACCGCCATCCACAAGGGTTGGGCGCGCCGGGCGCTGCGCAAGATCTTTCCGCAACTCGGCGACATCACATTCGAGGCCGAATGGTACGGGCAGATCGGCATGACAGACAATGCCCTGCCGCGCTTCCACCGTTTTGCCGATCGTGTTGTCGGCTTTTCCGGCTATAACGGGCGCGGAATTGCGCCGGGAACGGTGTTCGGCAAGGTGCTCGCCGCGCATGTGATGGGCGAGGCGGCGGAAGCGGACTTGCCTTTGCCGCAGACCGCACCGCAGGCGCCGGCGTTCCGCCTGCTGAAAGAAGCCTATTACGAAACGGGCGCGCAGATTGCCCATCTGGCCGGGGACCGGTTCTGACGCCCAACCCCGGACAAAGACCTCAAGAGAAAGATGAGAGACGATCCTCATGACGCTTGCCACCCTGAACCTTGCCGCGGAAGCGGATGCCATTCTCTCCCGCCTCGGCGTGGATGCCGCAGCCTTCAAGGGCGGCACGCTTTCCGTCCGTTCGCCGATCACCGGACGCGAGATCGGCCAGGTGGCCGAACTGTCCGCTGATGCAACGGGTGCGGTGATCGACGCAGCGCATCAGGCCTTTCTCACCTGGCGGAACGTGCCCGCCCCGAAGCGCGGCGAACTGATCCGCCTGCTCGGCGAAGAACTACGCGCCGCCAAGGCCGATCTCGGCCGCCTCGTTTCGATCGAGGTCGGCAAGATCACCTCCGAGGGTCTCGGCGAAGTGCAGGAAATGATCGACATCTGCGATTTCGCCGTCGGTCTGTCCCGTCAGCTTTATGGTCTCACGATCGCCACCGAACGCGCCGACCACCGGATGATGGAAACCTGGCATCCGCTGGGCGTGGTCGGCATCATCTCCGCCTTCAATTTCCCGGTCGCCGTCTGGGCCTGGAATGCGGCGCTGGCTTTGGTCTGCGGCAATGCCACCGTCTGGAAGCCGTCCGAAAAGACGCCGCTGACGGCGCTTGCCACCCAGGCGATCTTCGAGAAGGCGGTAAAACGTTACGTGGCCGAAGGCGGCACGGCACCACAAAACCTCTCGACGCTGATCATCGGCGGACGCGAGATCGGCGAGGTTCTGGTCGATCATCCGAAGGTGCCGCTGGTCTCGGCCACTGGTTCCACCGCCATGGGCCGTGCCGTCGGTCCGCGGCTTGCCAAGCGGTTTGCCCGCGCGATCCTCGAACTCGGCGGCAACAATGCCGCGATCGTCACGCCGACGGCCGATCTCGATCTCACCCTGCGCGGCGTCGCCTTTGCCGCCATGGGCACGGCCGGCCAGCGCTGCACGACGCTGCGTCGCCTTTTCGTGCACGACAGCGTTTATGACGCCCTCGTGCCGCGTCTGCAGAAGGCCTATCAGTCGGTGACGATCGGCAATCCGATGGTGGACGGCAATCTGGTCGGCCCGCTGATCGACAAGGCCTCGTTCGAACGTATGCAGAAGGCGCTCGAGGCGGCCAAGGCCGAAGGCGGTTCGGTGACCGGCGGCGAACGGGTGCTGACGGACGACGCGGCAGACGCCTATTACGTCCGCCCGGCCATCGTCGAAATGCCCTCGCAATGCGGTCCGGTGGTGGAGGAAACCTTCGCACCGATCCTTTACGTGATGCGGTATTCGGAATTTGATGCGGTGCTCGACCTGCACAACGGCGTGCCGCAGGGCCTCTCCTCCTCGATCTTCACCAATGACATGCGGGAAGCCGAGACCTTCATCTCCGCCCGCGGCTCCGATTGCGGCATCGCCAATGTCAATATCGGCCCGTCCGGTGCCGAAATCGGCGGTGCCTTCGGCGGCGAAAAGGAAACCGGCGGCGGCCGCGAATCCGGCTCGGACAGCTGGAAGGCCTATATGCGCCGCGCCACCAACACGCTGAACTATGGCCGCACCCTGCCGCTGGCCCAGGGCGTGAAGTTCGATATCGGCTGATCGTTCCCCTTGGGGGCAGCGGCGAGGCTGTTGCCCCCGAAGAACAACGCGTATTTTGACTCTCCGCCTCCCCAGGACTATCCTTTTCCGGACGACGGAGATCGTGGCATGGCAGACGATAACAAGACACAGGTGTCCCTGACCCTGCCGTCCGAGACGGTTGCAGCCTTCGACCGCCTGGCCGGAATTCTGGAGCAGGATCCGGCCACGTTGATGCGGCAGGCACTGGATCAGTATCTCGCAAGCACGGGCAGGCAAGCTCTTGAGGATGCGCAGGGCCTTGATGAACTCGACCGGGGCGACAGCATCGAACTGGACGATGTCCTGGAAAAAGCCAGGCGGATCGTGGAGACTGCAGAACTTAACCGCCGCCGGGCCGTCTGATGCCGCGTGTCCGGCTTTCCAGATCGGCAGAACGCTGGTTTCTGGCCCGGATCACGGAACTGGCAGAGATTGATCCTCGGGCTGCCCGACGCCTGATCGAGCGGCTGGAACGGCAGAAGATCCTTCTCGCATCCTTTCCCAACATGACGGAAAAAGGGCTGATCAAGGGGACACGCAAGGTGAGCATGCCACCCCTGGTGCTCACGATCCGTATGAAGGATGGCGTGATCGAAATCGCCGCCATTCGCGACGGACGCCAGCAGGATGCGCTGGCGCCGAAGGAACTGCGACAGGCCGAAGACGCTCCGGATGAAACGGCTTCGGAAGACTGATTGGCTACGGGCAGCCCCGAGCGCCTGACCAAGACAGAGCCAACGCAAAACGCTAGTCTTCCGTGGCGAATCGACGACACGCTAAGGACGCCCCCATGACCGACCGCCTCAACCTGCTGACCGACATTGAGGGCGTCAGCGTTGGCCATGCGACGGATCTGGCGTTGGGATCCGGCGTGACGGTTGTGGTCTTCGATGAGCCGGCGATCGCGTCGGGCAGCGTGCTGGGGGGCGCGCCGGGCGGGCGCGATACCGCCCTTCTCGATCCGGCGATGACCGTGGACAAGGTCGATGCGCTGGTGCTTTCCGGTGGCTCCGCCTTCGGGCTCGATGCGGCGGGCGGCGTGCAGGCGGGATTGCGCGCGATCGGCCGCGGCCTTGAGGTCGGCTCGACCAAGGTGCCGATCGTGCCGCAGGCGATCCTGATGGATCTTCTGAACGGCGGCAACAAGGATTGGGGTCTCTATTCCCCCTATCGCGAGATGGGCTACGAGGCCTTCAGAGCTGCGTCCAAGGGCGAATTCGCGCTCGGAACCGTCGGCGCCGGGACGGGGGCCACCACCGCGACCGTCAAGGGTGGCCTGGGGTCCGCGAGCGCCCTCTCCTCCAGAGGGCATCGCATCGCGGCGCTGGTGGCGGTCAATGCGCTCGGTTCGGCAACGGTGGGCGATGGGCCGCATTTCTGGGCAGCACCCTTTGAAGAGCATGCTGAGTTCGGCGGTCTCGGCCTGCCAGCAGCATTCACTGCCGGCGATACATCGCTCAGATTGAAGGGCGTGAACCTGAAGGCGACGACCATCGGGCTTGTGGTGACCGATGCACGGCTCACCAAGGCGCAGGCGCATCGCCTCTCGATCATGGCGCAGGACGGTTTGGCGCGCGCCGTGCTGCCCGCTCATCTTCCGGCCGATGGCGATACCGTGTTTGCCGCCGCGACCGGAAAGACCGCCCTCGATGATCCGATGGATTTCATGGAACTCTGCCACCTGGCGACGCTGACCTTTGCCCGCGCCGCAGCACGCGGGGTTTATGAGGCGACCACGCTCCCTGTCGCCGGTGCGCAAGCCTGCTGGCGCGACCGGCACGGCTAAGACCGCTCAGGCTGGTGCCGCGATACCCTTCATCACCCGCACCGTCACGAACCAGAGCACCACGCCGACCGCCAGCAGAATGCCGGCAATGCTGTACTGCACCGGATCGCGACCGGTCCAGGGACCGGCGAGGAAGGCGCAGGTGACGGCCCCCAGAACCGGCACCACGGTTGGCGTGCGGAAATGTTTGTGCTCCACCTTATCCTTGCGCAGCACGAGAACGGCGATATTGACGATGGTGAAGACACAGAGCAGAAGCAGAGCCGTGGTGCCGCCGAGCGCCGGCACGCCTCCGACGAAGGTGATCAGCCCGACCGCGATCACCGTGGTGAACAGGATCGCGACATAGGGCGTGCGGCGGCCGGGATGGACGGCTCCCAACAGCGGCGGCAGCACGTTTTCCTTCGCCATGCCGTAGATCAGCCGGCTTGCCATCATCATGTTGATCAGCGCCGAATTAGCGACCGCAAACATGGTGATGATGCCAAAAATGCCGATGGGGAAACCGGGCGCACCGGCCTGCACCACCTTCAGAAGCGGTGTTTCGCCCTCGCCGAGTTCTGCGGCGGGAACGAGCGTGATCGCCGAAATCGACACCAGCACATAGATGAGACCGGTCAGCACAAGGCCGCCGAGCAGGACCTTTGGGAAGATGCGGCTCGGGTCCTTGCATTCCTCGGCCATATTGACCGAATCCTCGAAGCCGACCATGGCGAAAAAGGCGAGCGTGGTGGCGGCAATCACCGGCCAGAACATGCCCCCGCCTTCCGGCGGCTGGAAGGTAAAGGCGCGTGAGACATCGCCCTCGCCACCCCAGATCGCCCAGAAACCGATGCCGATGATCAGAAGCAGGCCGCTCAGTTCCACGACGGTCAGCACCACATTGACCATGACGCTTTCACCGACGCCGCGGAAATTGACGATGGCGACGAGCGCAATGAAGGCGAGTGCCACACCGGTCACGAGAAAACCGCCATCCGCCATGCCGGTCGCGGCAACGAAATTGGCGGCAAAGGCGCGCGAGGCGGTGGAGGCCGAGGTGATCCCGGAGGACATGACCGCGAATGCCACCAGGAAGGTGAGAAAATGCACGCCGAAGGCCTTGTGGGTGTAAAGTGCTGCCCCGGCCGCCTTCGGATATTTCGTTACCAGTTCCAGATAGCTGAAGGCGGTGAGCAGCGCGACGACGAAGGCCACGAGAAAGGGCAGCCAGACAACACCGCCGACTTCCGCCGCCACCTGGCCGGTCAGTGCATAGATGCCGGTGCCGAGAATATCGCCGACGATGAACAGAAGAAGCAGGCCCGGCCCCATAACCCGCTTCAGCTCATGGCCCGATCCGGTTTGGCTCTTCCCCAGATGCTCTGCCATGCGTGTTTCCGACTGTTGGTCTGACATGACCCCTCCCCCGATGTGGTGGCATTGAACGTGGCTGAACCCGCCTCGGTTCCTTCTTCTTCCTCACCCCTTGCTGAAAATCGAGGAGGGGCTGGAACGCTCGCTTGCGCCACAAGTTAACCGGTCACGGCCCGGTATGCGTTTGCGACGCATGTCCCCGGGACCAAACTCTCTCCAGACGACAGCCAGACGAGAAAGGGACGGACATGGACGAGAACAAACGAGGCAACATGCCGACAGGTACGAGCGACCAGACGCTGACAAATCGGCAGGGCCATCCGGTTGTCAACAACCAGTCGATGCGCACCGTTGGCGCGCGCGGTCCGGCGACGCTGGAAAACTATCAGTTCCTGGAAAAGATCACCCATTTCGACCGCGAACGCATTCCGGAACGCGTGGTGCATGCGCGCGGCTTCGTCTGTTACGGCGAGTTCGAGGCGACCGGCAAGATCGGCGAGGAACCGGCTTCGACCTATACGCGCGCCAAGCTGTTCCAGCAGGCGGGCAAAAAGACGCCGCTCGCCATCCGTTTCTCGACCGTCATCGGCGGACGCGATTCCTCCGAAGTGGCGCGCGACCCACGCGGTTTTGCGGTGAAGTTCTATACCGAAGATGGCAACTGGGATCTGGTGGGCAACAATCTCGCCGTCTTCTTCATCCGAGATGCGATCAAGTTCCCGGACGTCATCCATTCGCTGAAGCCCGACCCGGTGACCTTCCGTCAGGAGCCGAACCGTATTTTTGACTTCATGAGCCAGACGCCGGAGAGCATGCACATGCTCACCCACCTGTTTTCGCCGCGCGGCATTCCGGCAAGCTATCGCCACATGGAGGGTTTTGGCGTCAACACCTACAAGATGGTGAACGACAAGGGCGAGACCGTCTTGGTGAAATACCACTTCCATCCGCGCGCCGGACTGGCCAGCCTGACGGCAGAGGAAGCTGCGAAGGTCCAGGGCCAGGACTTCGGCTCTGCCTCAAAGGACCTGTTCACCGCGATCGAACACGGCGATTACCCGCAATGGGACATGTTCGTGCAGATCATGGAGGATCACGACCATCCGGAACTCGACTGGGACCCGCTGGACGACACGAAGATCTGGCCGGAACACCAGTTTCCGCTGCGCCACATCGGCACCATGACGCTGAACCGCAATGTCGAGGATTTCTTCAACGAAAACGAACAGATCGCCATGGGCACCGGCGTGCTGGTGGACGGGCTCGACTTCTCCGACGACAAGATGCTGGTGGGCCGCACCTTCTCCTATTCCGACACGCAGCGTTACCGCGTCGGCACGAACTATCTTCAGCTGCCGGTGAACCAGGCGAAGAACGCCCAGGTGGCGACCAATCTCTCCGGCGGGCAGATGAGTTTCCAGCGCGACCTTGCCCCCGGCCAGAATCCGCATGTGAACTACGAACCCTCGATCCATGACGGGCTTTCCGAAAACCCGCGCGAGGAGCCGAACCGCCCGCCGGAAATTCGCGGGCCGCTGACGCGCGCCGTGCTGGAGCGGCGCAATGATTACGCGCAGGCACGCGGTCGCTTCTGCACCATGATGGATTGGGAGCGCGACGACCTGATCACCAATATGGGCGATCTCCTCTCGCAATGTCAGCGCGACGTGCAGGAACGCATGGTGTGGCACTTCTTCCTGGTGCATGACGACTATGGCCGCCGGGTCGGCGAAAAGCTCGGCATTTCGGCAGAGGATGTTAAGGGGCTGGGACCGCTGCCGAAACAGGTGCTGACCGACGACGACCAGAAGCGGCTACAGCAGCTTGGCAGGAACGGCGACGTGATCGATCCGTCGATCTGGGGCCAGTGGACAAGTTCGGTGAAGAACCACAAGGCGACGGCCGAAGAAGTGCTGATGGGCAAGCTGCCCAGCGCCCGACCGATAGACCAGGCCGCGGAATAAGTCGGTTGCCGCGTGTCCCCTTCTTCCCGCGGCAGAGCTAAGGCATATCAGAGAAAACCCCCCTCTGCCCTGCCGGGCATCTCCCCCACAAGGGGGGAGACACGTTGCAGGAACCGCCTGGGCCTCGATCGGCTCCGGCGGATCGGCTGGGCTAAGCCCTCCCCCTTGTGGGGAGGGTTGGGAGGGGTCTTATTTCAAATTCATAGGCTTGCCGCCCGCGGGGAGACGGTGGCCGCCAGGCCGGATGAGGGGCGCTGATGCTGATGTGTTAGCGGCTCAGCCTCTCTCAACGCAGGCGGGAAGAGGAGGAGCATGTCTATCTCACTCATGCCGGCTGCAGCGCCACGCGTCCCAGCCGCGCCAGTGCCAGGAAAAACAGAAGTGCGACAAGACCGAGGCCGATCAGCGACCACAGCACCATGTCCGGTCCCGTGCGTTCCAGAATGACGGCAAGGCCGAAGGGCGAAAGTGCCGAGGCGGCCAGCCTGACAAGCGTCAGCTGGCCCTGGCGGGCGCCATAACCTTCGCTGCCGAAAAGGGCGAGCGGCAGCGTGCCGAAGACGATGCTGGAGAGGCCCGAGCCGAAACCGAAGACGATGGCAAACAGCATGGCGCCGGGCACGAAAGGATAGGTGAGCGTCAGCACCAGGATGCCGAGTGGCGCGAAGACGGCCGTCAGCACGGCAAGCTGGAGAGCCCCGAGATTCTTGCCGAAGATCATGTTGGTGAAGCGGCTGAGAACCTGCGCCGGACCGAACAGGGTTGCGACCAGAACCGCCGTGCCTCCGAGGCCGAGCCCGGTCAGCACCGGCACCATGTGGAACAACAGCGCGGTGTTGACGAAGGAGAGCAGCCCCATGCCGATGAGCATCAGGGCAAAACCCTGTTGCCGGTAGGCGGCAGGCAGCAGCCCGGTGACGACCTGGGCGCTGCCCGAGGCGCTTTCATCCGCCCGCCGTCCGCCGCGGCCATAAAGGCTGAGCCAGGCATGCAGCGGCAGGCAGAGCACGAGGTTGAGGGCGGCAAACACGAGATAGACCTGCTGCCAGGACAGATGCGTGTGCAGAACCGTCGTGACCGGCCAGAAGATGGTGGAAGCGAAACCGGCAATCAGCGTGAGATAGGTAATGCTGCGTTTGGCCTCGCGCGGGCGGATTTCCACCAGAAGCGCGAAGGCCGCGCCATATTGCACGAGATTGGAGGAGAGTTCCGTCAGCAGGAGACCGGCAATGAAGACGCCGCGATGAGGCGCGACGGCGCAGATGATCAGCGACAGGGCCGCCGCCAGCGAACCAAGCGTCATGACCCGCCCGGCACCGAAACGATCCATCAGCCGGCCGGCAAAGGGTGCGACCAGCCCCGACACGAACAACGAGGCGGACAGAAGACCGAACACCCAGTCGACGCTCCAGCCGAAATCCCGCGCCATATCAGGCGCGAGAATGCTGAAGCTGTAATAGAGCGTGCCGTAACCGATGATCTGGGTAAGCCCCAGCGAGACAATGGCGGCGACCGGGGGACGGGATGTCATAGGGATTTCAGCTGTACACGGGCTTCGAGTTTATCAGCTGTTTCCTTGCGCTCGCTGTAACGGTCGGTCAAGTAAGCGGAGGCATCGCGCGTCAACCAGGTGAACTTCACCAGTTCCTCGCAGACATCCACCACCCGCTCGTAATAGGAGGATGGTTTCATGCGGCCGTTTTCGTCGAACTCCTGAAAGGCCTTCGCGACGGAGGACTGGTTGGGAATGGTGATCATCCGCATCCAGCGGCCGAGCACGCGCATCTGGTTGAGCGCGTTGAAGGATTGCGAGCCGCCGGAGACCTGCATGATGGCGAGCGTCTTGCCCTGGGTGGGGCGGATGGAGCCGACGGACAGGGGAATCCAGTCGATCTGCGTCTTCAGGATGCCGGTCATCGCGCCGTGGCGTTCGGGGCTGACCCAGACCTGCCCCTCGGACCATTGCGACAGGTCGCGAAGTTCCTGCACCTTCGGATGGCTGACCGGTTCGGCATCGGGAAGCGGCAGGCCCTTCGGATCGAAGAAACGTACCTCGCAGCCAAGTTCGGTCAGAAGCCGCCCGGCCTCCTCTGCCAGGAGCCGGCTATAGGAGATCGTCCGGAGCGACCCGTAGAGGATCAAGATGCGCGGCTTGTGCGTGGAAAAGGCAGGGCGCAGCGCGGCAAGATCGATCGGCCGCAGGTGGCGGGAATCGAGTGCCGGCAGATCGGCACCCGTCTCAAGGGGGGTATCAGCCAAGGCGTTTGCCCTCCGCATCCAGAACCTGCTCGCCATCCTCCTTGACGAAGGGACCCGTGAACGTCTCCGGCAGGATCTCCAGCACCAGTTCGGACGGGCGCGACAGCCGTGTGCCGAGCGGGGTCACCACGAAGGGGCGGTTGATCAGGATCGGGTGTTCGAGCATGGCGTCGAGGAGCTGGTCGTCGCTCAGCGACGGATTGTCGAGACCGAGTTCGGCAAAGGGCGTGCCCTTTTCACGGATCGCCTCGCGCACGGACAGTCCGGCATCGGCAATCATCGTCTTCAGGGTGTCGCGCGAGGGCGGGGTCTGCAGATATTCGATCACGGTGGGTTCGATGCCCGCGTGGCGGATCAGCGCCAGCGTGTTGCGCGAGGTGCCGCAGGCGGGATTGTGGTAGATGGTGACGTCCATGGGTCAGGCTTTCGTTTCGGTTGCGGCGGCACGCACGGAGGCGCCGGCTTCGTACCAGGTCTTGCTGCGGTTCACGATCCAGACGACGGAGAGCATGACGGGCACTTCGATCAGCACGCCGACAACAGTGGCAAGCGCTGCCCCCGACTGGAAACCGAACAGGCTGATGGCGGCCGCCACCGCAAGCTCGAAGAAGTTGGACGCGCCGATCAGTGCGGAGGGACCGGCCACACAATGGGCCTCGCCGGTGGCGCGGTTCAGCAGATAGGCGAGGCCGGAATTGAAGTAGACCTGGATCAGGATCGGCACGGCAAGCAGCGCGATCACCATGGGCTGCGCGATGATCTGTTCGCCCTGGAACCCGAAGAGCAGAACGAGCGTGGTCAGCAGCGCCACGAGCGAGGCGGGCTGCAGGATCTTCAGGAGATCTTCGAGCGCCCGTTCGCCGCCGGAAGCCAGCAACTGGCGGCGGATCAGCTGTGCGGCAATGACCGGCAGCACGATGTAGAGCACGACCGAGAGGATTAGCGTATCCCACGGCACCGTGATGGCCGACAGGCCGAGCAGCAGGCCAACGATCGGCGCAAACGCCACCACCATGATCGCATCATTGAGCGCCACCTGGGAGAGCGTGAAATGTGGCTCGCCCTTCGTCAGGTTCGACCAGACGAAAACCATGGCCGTGCAGGGGGCGGCGGCGAGAATGATCAACCCGGCGATATAGCTGTCGATCTGGTCTGCCGGCAGCAGCGGGCGAAACAGCCAGCCGATGAACAGCCAGCCGAGCAGCGCCATGGAAAACGGCTTGATCGCCCAGTTGATAAAGAGCGTGACGCCGATGCCACGCCAGTGGCGGCTGACCTGCCCCAAGGCTGCAAAATCGATCTTGATGAGCATGGGAATGATCATCAGCCAGATCAGCACGGCCACCGGCAGGTTGACCTTGGCCACCTCCAGCGCTGCGATGGCATGGAAGACACCGGGCAGTGCATAGCCCAGCGATACGCCGACGAGGATGCACAGGAAGACCCAGACCGTGAGATAACGTTCGAAGGTGGACATGATCACGCGACCTCGGGTGTGGGACGGGTCGCGGCACCGGACTTGCCGATCTCGTCCAGACGCTTCTGCAGCGAAAGCTTGTCGAGACTGGTCATCGGCAGGCTCACGAAGATCGAGATGCGGTTGTTGAGCATGCGGTAGGCATCGGCAAAGGCGAAATGCCGCTCGGCCTCCGTCCCTTCGGCTGCGGCAGGATCCGGCACGCCCCAATGAGCGGTCATCGGTTGTCCCGGCCAGACCGGGCAGGCTTCGGCGGCGGCGTTGTCGCAAACGGTGAAGACGAAATCCAGCTCAGGCGCGCCGGGCGCGGCAAACTCGTCCCAGTTCTTCGACCGGGCAAAGCTCGTATCGTAGTTCATGCCCTTCAGCAGTTCCAGCGTGTAGGGATGAACCTCACCCTTCGGCTGCGAGCCGGCGGAATAGGCCTTGAACTTGCCCTGGCCAAGCCGGTTGAGGATGGCTTCCGCGATGATGGAGCGGGCGGAATTGCCGGTGCAGAGAAACAGGACATTATAGACGCGGTCGGTCATGGATGGCTCTCCTTAGGTGGCGGGAACACAGCATTCGGCAACGGAAACGGCAGGCAGGCAGATTTCGGGACGGCCGGCACAGCAGTCTTCCATCAGGAAGCGGATGAGATCGGCGAGATGGTCATAGGCGGCGGTGTAGATGATCGAGCGGGATTCGCGCGTCGCCGTGACCATGCCGACCCGCTCCAGTTCCTTCAGGTGGAAGGAGACGTTCGACGGCGAGACACCGACCGCTTCGGCAACCGCACCGGCGGCCATGCCGTCCGGACCGGATACCACCAGCATGCGGACGATCTTCAGTCGTGTCTCCTGCGACAGCGCTCCAAACAGATCGACAGCGTGTTTCTCGTCCATATTTCTATATTCCTTGAAATGTTGAATCGTCAAATACAACAAAGCCCCGGGCCGCGCAAGAGGCGGTCCGGGGCTTGATCTGAACATCGCGAAAATATCGGCTACCCGAAGCGGGCGGGCGGGATCAGACCTTGGCCGACGCCCCCGCCTCCTTGAGCGAGGCGAACTTCATCGTCAGGCTGCGCAGGTTGTTTTCGATCCAGCGCGCCATGGATTCTTCTTCCTCGAGATTAGCCTTCAGCCCGGACATCGCTTCCGGGAACCCCCCGAGTTCTGCCACCGTCATCAACGACTTGTAGGCGGCGATCTCGTAGTTTTCGAAGGCGAAGTTGGCGAAGGAATTCTTGACGATCTCGTCCGGAGCCATCGTATGGCCAAGCGCCGCCATCGAACCGCCCATGGAGAGCGCCATGTCCTTCATCGTGGAGGGGCTTTCCGACAGGCCCGACAGGATCGTTTCGAGCCGATCGATCTGGCCTTCCGTCTCGCGGATGTGACGTTCCAGCATGTCGGCCACCTCCGGATAGTTCTCGATGCGGGACACCTGCGGCTTCATGATCGAAAGCGCCTGGTTTTCCATCGCATGGGCGTTCTTCAATCCCGTGACGAAAATGCTGCGTGCGTCTGCCATCTTAATCTCCTGGTTCGCGTGCCGTGTTGGCTTGTTCACTAACAGGCAGGCATCCGAAGAGTTCCGAAGGGTACAATTCCGCGCAGATCGCGGCGACGACGGGATCAATCAATCGTTAACCACGTTTATTAAGCAAACTTAAGGATTGGTTAATCCGGCACTTCGCAGACCGGAACGTTCTGATAAGGTGTCGGCTACGAGGCAACGGGATGACGGCAATGACAGACGTGACGGCGCAGGATTATCGTGACCATCAGGTGCCTTGGCACTCGCCCGAGATCGAACCGACGGACGCCAAGGGGAACCGCCAGACAGCCCCCCTTCCGCTGGAGTTGCGGTTTCCGGCAACCACCTACGACAATCTCAGTCTCCGGCTCGACCCGGCCATGCGCACGCTGTGGTACTTCATGAACCCGGTCGAGGCGCCGAGTTATACGCCGGGCCTGCTGGCCGATCTCAGCCGCCTGCGCGGCGAGATACAGGCGCTCGTGAACGGTGCAGAGGGTGAGCAACCGCTGCTTTACCTGGTCAACGGCTCGAAGATGCCCGGCATCTTCAACCTCGGCGGCGATCTTGGTTATTTCGGCAAGCATATCCGCGCACGCGATCGCGAGGGATTGCGCCGCTACGCCCGTGACTGCGTCGATCTGGTCTATTCTTCCTCGATGAGCCTGGACCTGCCGATCGTGCTGATCTCGCTGGTGCAGGGGGACGCACTCGGCGGCGGTTTCGAGGCCGCCATGGCCTCCGACATCATCATTGCCGAAAAGAGCGCGAAGTTCGGCCTGCCGGAAATCCTGTTCAATCTGTTTCCCGGCATGGGCGCCTACAGCTTCCTGTCGCGACGGCTTGACCCGACACGCGCCACCAAGATGATCATGGGCGGCCAGATCTACAGCGCCGACGATCTACACCAGATGGGCCTGGTGGACGTGGTGGTCGAAGATGGCGAGGGCGAAACCGCCGTGCGCGAGTTCGTGGCACGCCATTCGCGCAAGCACATGATCTACCGGACGCTGCGTGAGGTGAAGCGGCGCGTGAACCCCTTGACGCACCAGGAACTGATCGATGTCGTCGACCTGTGGGTCGAGGCGGCGATGCTGCTTGAGGATGCGGATCTGCGCAAGATCGACCGCCTGCGCGTGGCGCAGATCAAGCGTATGGAAGCAGGCAGGGCGGGCACGAAGGCCGATATCGGTTAACGGTCACGAGGCCCGGCGCAGGTCGAGTTCCGACCGGAAGCGCTCGAACTCGTCGCGCAGATGGTGGACATGGCGTTCGCCTTCTGCAGCGAGCTGCGGATCGTTGATCTCCCGCCATTCCAGGCACATCTGGTAGATCCGCATGGCGCCGACATTCGCCGCGGCGCTGCGCAGCGCGTGGGCGGAATTGCGGAAACCATGCACGTCCTCCTCTGCAACAGCTGCGGCCAGCGCATTGAGCGCCGACACCGAATCATCCGCGAACTGGTTGAGGAGCGTATCGACGAATTCCGTTCCGCCGAGCTTCTCGAGCGCGCTGCAGGTGGACGGATCGATCACCGGATGGTCCGCAACCGGCTCTTCACTGACAAGCACCGGGGTCTGCGGGTAGACCGTAGCCGCCTCCGGCTGAGCGGCATCGGCCAGAGCGGCGGCGATCACCTCCAGCAAGGCGCGCGGTTCGATCGGCTTTGTCACACAGGCCGTCATACCGGCATCCATGCAGCGCTGATGCGCTTCGCCGGTCGCATCCGCCGTGACGGCAATGATCGGGATCTTCCGGCTTCCGAGCGAGGCGAAATTGTAGAACTTCGTGGCCTCGATGCCGTTCATCACCGGCATGTTCACGTCCATCAGCACCAGATCGAGGTCACCCTTCAGCATACGCTCGACCGCGGCTTCGCCATTGTCCACCGTTTCGTGCTGATGACCGGCCATTTCCAGGATCTTGCCGAGCACCATCTGGTTCGTCTTGTTGTCGTCGGCAATGAGGATGCGCCAGCTGACAGAGGAGGGCGCGGGAAGAATCGCATCTTCCGGAACCGTGCTGCCGCCCGTTGTCAGTGCCGAAATATTGGAAAGACACTCCGTGCCACTCCCACCCGCCGTGCAGAAGAACAGGTCACGCATGGCAGGTGCCAGTCGCACGGCCTCGTCATGCCGGTCGAACAACACGAGCACCGGTTCGTCGCGACGTTCGAAGTGAGACAAAAGAGACCGGGCCAGCTGGCTTGGAGACGGTCCGGGAGCCTGAGTATCGATGAAGACGACCGGTCGACGGCCGGTCTGAACGTTCAGCGCACGCAAGGCTTCGACTGCCTCCGCCACCGTGCCCACCGTAGTGGCAAAGGGCTGCAACGGCTGCGGCAGGCTACGACGTTCGCCAAACAGGACAAAAGGCAACATCTCGACGATCGGCAGATCCGCGTCCACCACCTCGGTCGGCAGGTGGAAATAGAAGGTGCTTCCTTCGCCCGGCGCGCTGCGCACACCGATATCGCCGCCCATGGCCCGCACCAGCTGCTTGACGATCGCCAGACCGAGGCCGGTCCCGCCGAAACGATCCATGATCGTGCCATCGGCCTGGGTGAAGCGCTCGAAGATGCGCGCATGCGCCGTTTCATCGATGCCGATACCCGTATCGGCGACTTCGAAGCGCAGGAGATCGCTGCCCTGTGACCGGTCGAAGGCAACCTCGATCCGCACATGACCAGTTTCGGTAAATTTGACCGCGTTGCTTGCAAGATTGAGCAGGATTTCCTCAAGATGCCGCCGATCAGCCATGACGAAGCGAGGTGTACCGCTTGCCATGTGAAGGGCGATCCGCAGCCCCTTTTTCTCCGCATTCACGCCGATCATCGCCCTGACATCGCCGAGCAGCAGCGGCAGATCGACTTTCTGCGGGATGACACTTGTCTGGCCCGCCTCGATCTTCGACAGATCGAGGACCGCCTCGATCAACGACAGAAGCGAACGACCGGAACGGCCGATGGTACGCACCATGTCGCGCTGATCGGGCTTAAGCTGCATCTGGACGAGAAGATCACTCAGCGCAATGACGGCATTGAGCGGCGTGCGCAGTTCATGGCTCATGCTGGCGAGAAACAGGCTCTTGGCCTGGCTTGCCTCCTCCGCCTCCCGCTTGGCCTGCGAAAGCTTGCGGATGAGCTTGGAGGAATAGGCGGGAATGACGATCAGCGCACCGATCAGTCCCAGCGAAACCATCGGCTGTTCCTGCCAGAAGGGTGTCGTGTGATAGACCACAAGGAATGCCGCCACGGCCGTAACGGTGGCGACCGTCAGGTAGAAGACCCCGAAACGGAAACCGTTGCCGAGCACCGCCCAGAAATAGACGAGGAACATGGCAGCGCCCGCCTCGCCGCTGGCATGCAGGCCATACGAAAACATGCTGATATCGGCGAAGATCCCGGCAATCCGCCGGATCGGCGAAACGCCCGGAACCAGCAGGATATGGATGAAGACGCCGGCGGCAAACAGCTCGAACAGAAAAACCGGCAGGGCCGCGACGGCCAGCGCCGCCGCCGCTGCTTCCGAGCCGAGCGCCTGGGCAATCACCAGATAGATCAGGATCGTCGAGGAAATCAGCAGCCGATTGGCCGTCAGCTCGTGTTCGGTATCCGGCCGCTCCTTGAGGAGGGCACGCATGTCGCGCACCGATGCCCAGAACGGCCGGGCAAACAGGCGGTGGAAAGGGAAGGGACGCAGCTTGGTCATGCACTTTTCTCAAGAACGGGGCCAGAGCGGACGAGCGCGATCAGATCCTGCGCCGGCATGGGGCGCCCATAGAGGTAACCCTGCATCACGTCGCAGCCGTCAGCCATCAGAAGTTTGGCCTGCGCCTCTGTCTCGACACCTTCGGCAACCACCGTCAGGCCGAGACTGTGGCCGAGATGGGCCACCGTACGCACGATCGTGTGGTCGCTCGGATCAGTGACCATGTTGCGCACGAAGGTCTGGTCGATCTTGATGCGGTCGATGGGGAACTGCTTGATATAGTTCAGTGAGGAATAACCGGTGCCGAAGTCGTCGATCGAGATGCCGACGCCGAGGTCCGAGAGCTGGCGAAGCACAGAGATGACCGATTCCGTCTTCTCCATGACGATGTTTTCGGTGATCTCGAGATCAAGGCATTTCGGATCGAGACCAGTGGCATCAAGCGCCTTCAGGACCAATGCCGCCACGTTGACACGGCGGAACTGCACCGGCGACAGGTTGATGCCGATCCTCAGATGCCCGAGCCCCAGGCGATGCCAGGACTTCGCCTCGCGGCAGGCCTCGTGGATGACCCATTCATTGATCGGCACGATCAGGCCGTTCTCTTCCGCCCGCAGCAGGAACTCGCCGGGGGAGACCAGGCCGCGACCCGGCTCGTTCCAGCGCAGCAGCGCTTCCGCACCGATCACGGCACCGGTCTTGGCGGAAATCTGCGGCTGATAATACAGCACAAACTGCTTCTGCTCGATGGCGGTGCGCAGACGGCTGTCGAGAACCGCGTTGTTGCGGATGCGATCGGCCATGTTGGTTTCATAGAGACGGAACTGGTTGCCGCCGGAATCCTTGGCCTGCTGCACGGCAAGATCGGCATTGCGCAGGAGCTGCGTCACCTCGGTACCATCGGTCGGATAGAAGGTGACCCCGACGCTGGCGCTGCAGGCGGCCTCCCGCTCGGAAAGGCGCACCGGAAAACCGATGGCATCCAGGATACGCTGCGCCATGTCGCTGGCCGTCGTCTTATTCGGGCCAAGAGCCTGCAGAAGGGCAAACTCGTCAGCGCCAAGCCGCGCCACCATGTCTTCCGCACCCGCGAGCGCCTGCAGACGAAGGGCGATCTCCTGCAGGAAGGCGTCACCGGCCTCCTGTCCCATCAGATCGTTGATGCTCTTGAATTCGTCGATATCGATGAAATGCAGGGCAAATGCCCGGTCGCCGCGCCGGGCACGCGCCACTTCGCGGCGAAGACGGTCGTGCAGGAAGGTGCGGTTGGGCAGATTGGTCAGCCCGTCATGCCGGGCGGCATGCAGCAGATGTTCTTCGGCGCGCTTGCGGTCAGTGATATCGAGCGCACTGGTGAGCACGCCGACAATGACATCATCCGCATCCTTCAACGGTGTCTTCGTCGTCAGGAACACCCGCTTTTCGCCGGAGGCGTTCGTCAGCGTGCGCTCAAAACTCTTCAGCGCCTCGCCACCGCGCATAACCTTCCGGTCGAGCGTGCGGTTCGGCCCGGCAAGATCGGCATCAACCAGCACGTCGCTCGACTTGCCGACGAGCTCGGCCGGATCGAGCCCGAGGAACTGGCCGGCAAAGGCATTGGCAAACAGGATGCGGCCATTGCTGTCCGAGGCGCTCACGATGGCCGGAACGGTATCGATGACCTGGGCAAGGCGCTCGCTGGAATCCCTGAGCGCCGCCTCGCGAGACTGCTCACTCGTCGCAAGCTCTTCCGCCAGCGTGTGGGCGCGGGATTCCAGAAGCAGCTGCTGTTTGCGCAACTTCAGAAGATTGCGGGCGCGGACAACGAATTCCTGATGATCGACCGGGCTCTGCAGAAAATCGGTCGCCCCGGCCTCCAGCGCGCGCATGCGAAAGCTGCGCTCCTCATAGACGGTGATGACCATGACCGGGATTTCCGAAAAACCCGGCAGGGTGCGCAGGGCCCGGATGAAGGCTTCGCCATCCATCACCGGCATCTTGTAGTCCGTGACGATGAGATCAGGCACGAAGCCACGCTCGAAATCCGCGATGGCGAGCGACGGATCACCGTAGATACGAATGACCACCCCATTCTCGATGGAGGACGCTAACCTCTCGAAAATGCGGCGGTTGGTCTCCTGATCGTCGAGAATCGCTATGAGCGGCATTCATATTTCCGATAACATCTCGGCACCGACACCGGCCGTATGCCGGCTACGCAGTTTGGCGGTGGCAAAATCCGACACTTTCCCACATAAATTAGCGACCGACATATTAAGAATTCGTTCCCGACCACATCGAGCGGTACATAACTGCACACTCTGCAAAGAGAGGTCGTACGAATCGGCACACGAAGGCGTCGGTTTTCATTTGCCCGGGCCCTTTTCGAGCGGTGCAAGCCGGCCGTCGGCCCCTTGGACCGTTGCAGGCACGACACACCGGATCACACTTCGCGATCAGGGCCGGCGCTTTGTTTTGACGTTGTCTAATATACTTCCTAGGCTTGTCCCATGGCTTGGGGAGACGAGCGATGACGTTCTCATCCTTCGATACATTGGACGCCAGGGACCTTTCTTTTCTGAGAATGGTGCTCGAGGACATCTGCACCGAACGTGCCATTTCCATGGATGGCCCGGAGGCGGCGGATATGGCACGCGCGCTCATCGACTGGTACCTGTTCGGCATCCGCCACCCGCAGCAGCTGAAGCAGATGCTGGCGCCGCTACCGACTTTCCTGGCGAGCTGAAAAACGGGGTCGCCCCTGCCGCAAGTTTCACGTACAGGCTGATCCGATGATCCTCCAAAAGAGGGAACGGGATGCCCAAGCCGCGCGGGCGAACGCCACTCGCCAAACTTCACAAACACTGGAAACGGGCAAGTCCCGAGGAACGCCAGGCCTTTCTCGATCAGGTCGGGCCTGCGCAATCCACACGACCGGCCAGGCGGCAGGCGCACCAGGAAACGAAGAGCGACACGCTGATCGCCAATGGCCGTTATCTGCTGCCCGCAACGGTGCGACGGATCGAGGCGATCATGGTGACCCGCCGGATCGGGCCTTCCGATGTGGTGGAGGATCTCGGCTATCCTGACCAGGCGGTGGCGCTGACGCGCGCACTCACACAGCAGTCCAGCCTGCGGCTTGCGATCATCGCCGCGCTGACCGCCTGGATCGACGAAAACGAGGCGCGGCCGGATCGCTGACCGGCCGGCTCAGTCATGCAAGTCAGAAATCGATGGCGCGGCCGTTGATTTCCCAATCGCCGAACCGGGCGGGATCCGCGCCACCACGGCCACCGAGTTCGGTCGGCCTGTCGACCGGCCGTTCCTGCGCCCGGCGCTCCTCCGCCTCTTTCAGCGCCCTTTGGGCGGCTGGAGACAAAACCTTCGGTGCCGCGTCCTCCGCGTCATCCGCCTGAATGTTGTCGTTGTCCGGTTCCTGCATCACGTCAACCCGTACTGGTCTGCATCAATATTGAAAACCAACCCTCAATAACCACATCCTAAGGCAAAGTGCGGCATTTGCCAAAACGCCGCCCCCTTTCCTGGAGACGCAACGATGAACATGATGCGCACCGCCATGCTTCTGGCCTTCATGACGGCCCTTTTCATGGGCGTCGGCTTCCTGATCGGAGGCCGCGGCGGCATGATGATCGCCTTTCTCATCGCCGCCGGCATGAACCTCTTTTCCTACTGGAACTCCGACAAGATGGTATTGTCGGCCTACCGGGCTCAAGAGGTGGATGAAAGAAATGCGCCCGAATTCTTTCACATGATCCGTGATCTCTCCGCCAATGCCGGGCTGCCCATGCCGCGCGTCTATATCTACGACAGTCCGCAGCCGAATGCCTTCGCCACCGGCCGCAACCCGCAGAATGCCGCCGTGGCCGCCTCGACCGGGCTTCTGGAGCGGCTGACCCCGCAGGAAGTGGCCGGCGTGATGGCGCATGAACTGGCGCATGTGCAGAACCGCGATACGCTGACCATGACGGTAACCGCGACGCTCGCCGGTGCCATCTCCATGCTCGGCAATTTCGCCTTCTTTTTCGGCGGCAACCGCGAGAACAACAATCCGCTCGGTTTCATCGGCGTTCTGGTGGCGATGATCGTCGCGCCGCTGGCCGCAGCGCTGGTGCAGATGGCGATCAGCCGCACGCGCGAATATTCCGCCGACCGGCGCGGTGCCGAGATCTGCGGCAACCCGCTGTGGCTCGCCTCCGCACTCGGCAAGATCGCCGGGGCCGCCCAGGTGATCCACAATGACGATGCCGAACGCAATCCGGCGACCGCGCATATGTTCATCATCAACCCGCTTTCCGGCGAGCGGATGGACAACCTCTTCTCCACCCATCCAAACACGGAAAACCGGATCGCTGCCCTGCAGGCCATGGCCTCCGAATTTGCCGGCGCCTCGACGCCAGCCTTTTCCGCTGCTAGACCCACGCGCAGATCGCGCTCCGTTCCGACCACCGGTTCGGGACGCAGCCATGACGAACCGCGCAAAGGTCCCTGGTCTTGACGGCAGACGATAACAAGAAACGCAGCAAGAAGCCCTTCAAGCGCCCGGCCGGCCGGGTGGACAAAGAGCCGAACAATCCCTTCGCACCGAAGCCCGGCATCGAGGTGCGCATGACGGCGGCCAAGATCCTGGCCGCCGTGATCGACAAGAAGACCTCACTCGACGGCATGCTGGACCCGGCCCATGGAAACCCGGCCTACAAGGTGCTGAGCGATGCGGACCGGGCGCTGACACGCGCCATCCTCAACACGACGCTTCGCCACCTGCCGCGCGTGGAACATGCGATTGCCTCGCTGATTGATTCACCGCTGCCGGAAGGCGCGCGCGCGCTTCAGCATGTGCTCTCTGTCGCGGCCGCCCAGATCCTCTATCTCGACGTGCCGGCCCATGCCGCAGTCGATCTCGCCGTCGAACAGGCCAATCGCGACCCGCGCAACCGGCGTTTTGCCAAGCTAGTGAATGCCGTGCTGCGCCGCATGGTGCGCGAACGCGACGAAATTCTCGCCGCCAGCCGTACAATTTCCCCCGTGCCGGACTGGTATCGCGCCCGCCTCGTCAAGGCCTATGGCGCCGAGCAGGCGGACAAGATTGCCGAAGCCCAGCTTGCGCCGGCCCCGATCGATCTGACGGTGAAGGGTGATCGCGACGACTGGGCAAAACGGCTTGCCGCAAAACCGCTTCCGACGGGCAGCCTGCGCCTGAAGGCCTTCGACGGGTCGGTGACCGCCCTGGAAGGTTTCGAGGATGGCACCTGGTGGGTGCAGGATGCGGCGGCAGCACTCCCCGCCCAGCTGTTCGGAAATCTGAAGGGCAAGCGGATCGCCGATCTTTGCGCCGCGCCAGGCGGCAAGACGGCGCAGCTGGTGGCGCTGGGCGCCGAGGTGATTGCCATCGAACAATCGGCAAACCGGGCTCAACGGCTGACCGAAAACCTGGACCGGCTGAAGCTCAAGGCGGAGATCCGCCATACCGACCTTTTCGAGTTCAAGCCGGACGAGCCTCTGGACGGCGTGCTGCTCGATGCGCCCTGCTCCTCCACCGGCACGACCCGCCGCCATCCGGACGTGCTGTGGACCAAGGGCCCCGAAGATATCGAAAAGCTGGCCGGCCTGCAGGCGCGCATGCTGCGCCATGCCATCACGCTGGTCAAACCCGGCGGCCTGATCGTCTTCTCCAACTGCTCGCTCGATCCGCTGGAGGGCGAAGAGCTGGTCAAGACCCTGCTCAGGCAAGACGCATCCGTGGAACGCGCTCCGATCCGGCCCGAGGATTGGCCGGGCCTCGAGACGGCCATTACGCCGGACGGCGAATTCCGCACGACACCGGCGATGCTGCCGGGCGACGAGGATTACGCGGGCGGCATGGACGGCTTCTTTGCCTGCGTGCTGAGACGACGCTAAGACTTTATTCACCATACCGGCGCACATATTAGCGATGATGGGGCGAACCTTCGCGGCAAATGGCGAGGGTGCGGGAGGCGCCCCTATTTCGACAGTATCGGTATCGGGACATGTTGCTGGCTGAGCGCCGAAGACGTCTAGCTTTGGGACTGACAGAGGCGCAGCGGCGCCTTTGCCGCCGGCTGCTGCCCGTTCGCATGCTGGCCACGAAGATCGGCATGACCGTGCCCGAACGTCTGGTCGTGGCCCCCACGGATCTGCGCGCCGCAGACCCCTTCATCGCCCAGGAAATCATGGCCGGCCGTTTTCCGCTCGCCGGTCGCCTGTTCGAGACGGAGGAGGACAACCCCTTCCTCGAACCCTTGCCGTCGCGCGCCTTTGCCGAAAGGCTGCATTCCTTCGCCTGGCTGCGGCATATCCGGGCGCTGCGCAAGGACGAGGCACGCGCCCAGGCGCGCCACCTGCTGAACGCCTGGATACAGATCCACGGCCGCAAGATCGCGGTGCCGGCCTGGGAGCCGCATGTGGCGGCGGAGCGGATGATTTCTCTCCTCTCCCATTCCCCGGTCGTGCTGCATGGGGCGGAAAGCGGCTTCTATCGCCGCTTCATGCGCTGCATCGCCTGCCATCGGCAATTTCTCCGCAAGGCGGCGGCCTGCCTTCCACCGACCGAGACACGCCTCAGGATCCATATCGCGCTTGCCATGGCCTCGCTTGCCATTCCCTCGCCGGAAAAGCTGATCCGCCGCGAAGGCGCAAGGCTGGACCGGGAGCTGGAACTGCAGATCCTGCCGGATGGCGGCCATGTTTCGCGCAATCCGCGGGCGGCACTCGAAATCCTGCTGGATCTGTTGCCGTTGCGGCAGACCTATATCAATCTCGGTTATGACGTTCCGCAGAAACTGATCCCGACCATCGACCGCATCTATCCGGCGCTGCGTTTCTTCCGCCACCAGGACGGCGATCTGGCACTGTTCAACGGGGCAAGTGCCACGCCGGCGGCCGAACTGTCTGCCGTGCTGCGTTACGACGAGACGGGCGGAAAACCGTTCAAGGCCCTGCCCCACTGCCACTATCACCGGCTGACGGCGGGCGAGACGACGATCCTTGTCGATACCGGCCGGCCGCTGTCGCCCGACCTCTCGCGCGGCGCCCATGCCGGTTATCTGTGCTTCGAATTTTCCGCCGGCCGCAGCCGGTTCATCGTCAATGCAGGCGCGCCGAAATTTGCCGGCCGCAGCTATCGGCAGCTGTCGCGCGCCACCGCCGCCCATTCGACCGTGACGCTCGGAGAAACCTCGTCCGCCCGTATCGCCACATCCCGCCTGCTCGGACCGCTGCTGCTTGATGGTGCGGAGGATTTTTCCGTGCAGCGCTGGGAGGATGCCTATGGCAATGATTGGCTGAAGGCTTCGCATGACGGGTATGTGGCCCCCTTCGGTTATGTGCACCAGCGGGAGATCGGCCTTGCTGCCAAGGGGCACAAGATCAAGGGGCATGACCACTTCTTCGTGCCGGACGACGCCGACGGCAAAGCCGTTTCCGGCACCGCGCGCTTCCATATCCATCCCTCCGTCATGTTGTCGCGTATCGACGCCGAGACCATCTCCATGGAAGGTGCGGATGGGGAGGTCTGGCTGTTCACCGCCCCCGGACTGGAGGTGGGGATCGAGGAGGACGTGTTCTTCGCGGACGTGTCCGGCATGCGTCCGAGCCAGCAACTGGTCATCGATTTCGATCTGCCCGGTACCTCTGACCTCCGCTGGATGCTGAAGCAGCAGGTTTGAGGCGGCCGATCGCGCCACAGCCGTTCCCTCTCGCCTCAAGCTGTGCTAGGCGGCGCGCATGAAAAGGCCGTCCGCCGGATGAGACGGCCTGCGCCCCGAACGGAGTGACCGATGGCCGTTGTTTCCAAGATGATCCCCGCCCCCGACAAAGTGAAGATCCGCACGGCGCTGCTGTCGGTGTCCGACAAGACCGGCATCATCGAGCTGGCGCGGGCACTCAGCGAATTCGGCGTTCGGCTGCTGTCGACCGGCGGCACCTTCAAGGCGATCCGCGAGGCCGGCCTCGAGGTCACCGACGTCTCCGACGTCACGGGTTTTCCGGAAATCATGGACGGCCGCGTGAAGACGCTGCATCCGGGCGTGCATGGCGGCCTGCTCGCCATCCGCGACGATGCCGAGCATGTGAAGGCGATGGAAGAACACAAGATCGGTGCGATCGATCTTGCCGTCATCAATCTCTACCCCTTCGAGGAAGTGCGCGCCGCCGGCGGCGACTATCCGACGACCGTCGAGAACATCGATATCGGCGGCCCGGCGATGATCCGCGCCGCCGCCAAGAACCATGCTTATGTGACGGTCGTCACCGACCCGCAGGACTATCCGCAGGTGATCGAGGCTCTGCGCTCCGACGACGGCCAGACGGCTTACGCCTTCCGCCAGAAGCTTGCCGCCCGCGCCTATGCCCGCACGGCAGCCTATGACACGATGATCTCCAACTGGTTTGCCGAAGCGCTCGACATCGAGATCCCGCGTTACCGCACGCTCGGCGGCGCGCTGTCGCAGGAAATGCGTTACGGCGAGAACCCGCACCAGTCCGCCGGCTTCTACCTGACGGGTGAGAAGCGCGAAGGCGTTGCCACCGCAAAACTGCTGCAGGGCAAGCAGCTCTCCTACAACAACATCAACGATACCGACGCCGCCTTCGAACTCGTCTCCGAATTCGATCCGAAGAATGCCCCGGCCTGCGCCATCATCAAACACGCCAATCCGTGCGGTGTGGCGATCGGCGCGAGCCTGACGGACGCCTACAAGCGGGCGCTTGCCTGCGATTCCGTCTCCGCCTTCGGTGGCATCGTGGCACTCAACACGCTGCTCGATGCGGAAACGGCGACCGAGATCGTCAAGGTCTTCACCGAGGTCATCATCGCCCCGGCCGTGACCGACGAAGCGCAGGAGATCATCGCTGCGAAGAAGAACCTGCGCCTGCTGGTGACCGGCGGCCTGCCCGATCCGCGCTCGCGCGGCTTCACCGCCAAGACCGTCTCCGGCGGTCTGCTGGTGCAGACCCGCGACAACGCCATGGTCGAAGACCTCGACCTGCGGGTGGTGACCAAGCGCGCTCCGACCGAGCAGGAACTGATCGACATGAAGTTCGCCTACAAGGTGGCGAAACATGTCAAGTCGAATGCGGTGGTCTATGCCAAGGACGGCCAGACCGCCGGCATCGGCGCCGGCCAGATGAGCCGCGTCGATTCCGCCCGTATCGCCGGCATCAAGGCCGAGGATGCGGCCAAGGCCATGGGCTGGGCCGAACCGATGACCAAGGGCTCTGCCGTCGCCTCCGAAGCCTTCCTGCCGTTTGCCGATGGCCTGCTGTCGATGATCGCCGCGGGCGCCACCGCCGTCATCCAGCCAGGCGGCTCGATGCGCGACGAAGAGGTGATTGCCGCCGCCAACGAGCATGGCGTCGCCATGGTCTTCACCGGCATGCGGCATTTCCGCCATTGAGACGAACCTGGCCCACAATCAGGCATGAGGGGCCATCGATCCAGAAAAAGACCCTCTCTGGCCTGCCGGCCATCTCCCCCACAAGGGGGGAGAAGACCTGTGGCGCCGTCCCCATGCAAACCTAAAGGATCTTCGCTCCAGCGAAGGCAGAGAATGAGCCGCAAACGGCGCGGCAGGGGCTAGCCCCTCCCCCTTGTGGGGAGGGGTTGGGGAGGGGTCTTCATTCCGCCCTGCGAGCACACCAAAATTGTCAGCGTGCCCCTTCCCGCGCCGGGTAAGGCGTCTTCAACAGCAGCAGGAAACCGGCCGCCAGGAAGACGATCAGCACAGCCATGCCCAGCCGCGATGAGCCGCTGGCGTAGGTGACGAGCGAGAAGGAGAGCGTTGCCATGAAACTGGTGGCGCGGCCGGAAAGCGCGTAGATGCCGAAATAACGCCCCGCCTCGTCCGGATGCACGCTGCGCGCCAGATAGGAACGCGATGAGGCCTGTACCGGGCCAAATGCCATGCCGATCAGCAGGCCGAAACCGAGATAGGCCTTTTCCGCTGCCGTGCCAAACAGGCCGCCGCTGTCTTCGATGGCCATCGGGATGAGACCAAAGGCGACGAAGCCGGGACCCGTCGAAATGATGCCGACGGTGGCGATCAGAAGCAGGACAAGGCTCAGGATGACGACCGCCTTCGACCCGAACAACCGGTCGAGGCGACCCGCGGCAAGGCAGCTGAACACGGCGACGACATTCAAGAGAATGCCGAACAAGCCGATCTCCAGTGTCACCCAGCCGAACATGCCGGCCGCGAACGTGCCGCCGAGGATCAGCAGGCCGTTGACCCCGTCCTGATAGAGCATGCGGGCAACGAGGAAGCGCAACACCATGCGCCGGCGGTCGAGAAGGTCGCCGATCGTTGCCTTCAGTTCGCGCAGGCCGGAGCGGACCGCCATCGCCATCGGTTCGCCCTGTTTGGCATCCGGCGTGAAGAAAAACATCGGCAGGATGAAGACAAGGTACCAAAGCGCCGCCAGCGGGCCGGTGATGCGCGCATCCTCGCCGAGCGCCGGATCGAGCCCGAAGAGCGGCGGCAGACCCAGCAGCGTCTTGCCGGAGGCGGGATCGGCCGCGAGAAAACCGACGACGAGGATCAGCACCAGCATGCCGCCGAGATAACCGAGCCCCCAGGCGGTGTTCGACACCCGGCCGACATCGGCGGGTGCAACCAGCCGCGGCATCATGGAATCATTAAAGACGATGGAAAATTCCGCCGCGATCGAGGCGAAAATCATGAAGGTCACGGGCAAAAGGATCGGCGAGCCGGGTGCTGCGAACCAGAGCATCGCAAGCGATGCAATCTTGATTGCGGCGAAACAGGCAATCCACGGCTTGCGCGGGCCGGACTGATCGGCAATCGAGCCGAGAACCGGCGAGAGAAGCGCGATGACGATGGAGGAGACCGTCGCCATGTTGCTCCACATGGCCTGGGCCGCCACCGGATCTTCGGTGAGGCGCGCAACAAAATAGGGTCCGAAGACGAAGGTCGTGACGACCGTAAAGAAGGGCTGGGCTGCCCAGTCGAACAGCATCCAGCCCCAGATTCCGCGGGACGGCACCTTCTGCACCGTCCCCTCGTGTGTTCCTGCCACCGCACGCCTCCGGATTGACCGGAGGCTATAGGATCACCGAACGCCGCTTTGGGCAAGATCGGTGAAGAGGCTCGCCGCGACCATCATCCGCGCCAGCGTCGTTTCGCCCTCGCTCATCGCAAGAAGCTCGCTGCTGATGCGGTTGAGGCGGACGCGATCACTGGCAAGCCAGGCCTCCAGAGGCTTGCGATCCTTGCCGTGGGTGGCAAGCGCATTGCTGACGATATCCCGCCGTGCCGCCGCGATCTGCTGCAGGCTGCGGATGATCGCGAGATTCTCGTAGTGATCGGCCGCGTTGTAGCGCTCGCCGGATTCCAGGAAGCGGTTGACGCGGAAGGTGTCGGTGACGCTGAAATAAACCTCGGTCGCCCGTGCGAGGGCTGCACCGCTGCGTTCCGAAATCAGCATGATTTCCGGCACCAGCACGAGGTTCGGCAGGATGTTCAGCTCCTCGATCAGCTCTTCCGGCACATCGTCCGGCAGGCTGTCCGCCCGGACGGAGGTCTTGGAGATCGCGCCGCGCAGGCTCTTCAGACCCGTGCGGATACGCGAGACGGCCGCCTGGACCGGCCCCGCCGTCATGCCGGTCTGCAGGATGAAGATCGTCGCACCGACGAAGATCTCGCCGATCTGCTCGTAGAGATCGTTCTGCGTCTCGCCATCCAGCTGGCCGTCGAGCGCATCGACAGCGGCCCAGAGTTTCGGCAGGTCATAGGCGTCACGGGCGATGAAGGCGGCCTTCACCACATCCACCTGGCCACGACCGCTGATATCGCTCAGCATCTGGGTGAAACCCGGACCGCCGCGGTTGATCACCTCGTTGGCGAGCACCGTGGCGACGATTTCCCGGTGCAGGCGGTGATGGGCGATGTCGTCCGCATAGGTCTTCTGCATCTGCTTCGGGAAATACCCCGTCAGGACCTGGCCGAAATAGGGATCATCCGGCAGTTCGCTCGCCACGATCGCGTCAAACAGAACGATCTTGGCATAGGAGAGCAGGACGCCGACTTCCGGACGCGTGAGCGGTTTGCCGGAGGCATAACGGTCGGCCAGTTCCGCATCGTCCGGCAGGGTCTCGACCTTGCGGTTCAGCTCGCCGCGCGTTTCGAGCGCCGACATGAGGCGGGCGAGAACCTCGCGGTTGCGGCTTCCCCGCCGTGTGGTGAGCGAAATCGCCAGCGTCTGCAGGTAGTTGTTGCGCAACACGAGGCCGGCCACCTCGTCCGTCATGGAGGCGAGCAGCTTGTCGCGTTTGTCGCGCGGCAGGCGGCCATCCTGCATGGCGGGGCTCAGCGCAATCTTGATGTTGACCTCGACGTCGGAGGAATTCACGCCCGCCGAATTGTCGATCGCGTCCGAATTGATGCGCCCGCCATTCAGGGCATAAGCAATGCGGCCCTTCTGGGTGACGCCGAGATTGGCGCCTTCGCCAATGACCTTGGCACGCACCTCGCCGGCCGCAACACGGATCGGATCGTTGGCGCGGTCGCCGACTTCCGCATCGGTCTCCGACAGCGCCTTGATATAGGTGCCGATACCGCCGAACCACAGAAGATCGACCGGGCTCTTCAGGATCGCCGTCATGATCTCGAAGGGGGTCGCGACATCCTTGTCGATGTCGATGGCGGCCTTTGCCTGCGGGGTGAGTTTGACCGATTTTTCCGCGCGCGAAATGATCATTCCGCCTTCGGAGAGAACCGAGTGATCGAAATCCTGCCAGCTGGAGCGCGACAGCTTGAACATGCGGTTGCGCTCGGCAAAGCTCTTTTTCGTGTCGGGATTGGGATCGATGATGATGTCGCGATGGTCGAAGGCGGCAATCAGGCGGATGTGCTTCGAAAGCAGCATGCCGTTGCCGAAGACGTCGCCGGACATGTCGCCAACACCGGCGACCGAGAAGGGCGTCGACTGGATGTCGATGTTCATCTCGCGGAAATGCCGCTTGACCGCTTCCCACGCACCGCGGGCGGTAATGCCCATCTTCTTGTGGTCGTAACCCGCCGAACCGCCGGAAGCAAAGGCATCGTCGAGCCAGAAGCCCGCTTCCTGCGCCAGCCCGTTGGCGGTATCGGAGAAGGTGGCCGTCCCTTTGTCGGCGGCCACGACGAAATAGGGATCGTCGCCATCGAGCCGCAACGTATCGGCGGGGCCGATGACCTCGCCGCCAATGATGTTGTCGGTGATCGACAGCAGCGTGCGGATGAAGGTCTTGTAGGCCTCCTTGCCGGCGTTGAAGAAGGCATCACGCTGGGCAGGAGACGGCAGGCGCTTCGGGAAGAAACCGCCCTTGGCGCCGACCGGCACGATGACGGCGTTCTTCACCTGCTGTGCCTTGACGAGACCCAGCACCTCCGTGCGGTAGTCCTCGCCGCGATCCGACCAGCGCAGGCCGCCGCGGGCAACCTTGCCGAAGCGCAGGTGAACACCCTCCACCTCGGTGCCATAGACGTAGATTTCGCGGAAGGGGCGCGGCTGCGGCAGGCCTTCCAGCAGTTTCGGATCGAACTTGAAGGCCAGGATCGGCTTCGGCTTTCCGTCGGCACCACGCTGGAAATAGTTGGTGCGCAGCGTCGAATCGATCGCATTGACGAAACGGCGGAAGGTACGGTCGTCATCGAGGTTCGGCACCGCAATCAGCGCCTCTTCGATCGCCGCATGGTGATCGGTCAGCTTGCGTTCGCGCTGTTTTTCGCCGATGGCCGGATCGAAGCCGTCGCGGAAAAGGGCAAAGATGCGCCGGCTGATCGCCGGATAACGGGCGAGCGTATCGGCGATATGGGCCTGCGAATAAACGATCCCCGTCTGGCGCAGATAACGGGCATAAGCGCGCAGCACCGTGACTTCCCGAACAGACAGACCGGTCAGAAGCACCAGCCGGTTGAAGCTGTCATTGTCGACCAGACCGGCAAAGGCGGCGAGGAAAGCCTCCTCGATCAGCGGCGCTTCCTTGGCAAAATCGATCCGTCCGCCTTCCGGCAGTTCCAGTTCCATGTCGTGCAGCACGATCCGCTTGCCGGCGTCCGGCAGTTCCAGATCGAAGGTGCGCTCGCTGACCACCTGGAAGCCGAGATTTTCCAGAAGCGGCACGCGGCGCGAGAGTGCCAGATGCTCTTCCGCATGGAAGATCTTCAGCGCCAGGATGAGGCGCTCCTCTTCCTGCCGTTCGTAGAGCGAGATGCGGATCGGTTCGCCTTGGGCGCAGGCCAGAATGTTCGGCAGGTCCGAGACGGTCTGCTCCGGCGAGAAGGCTTCCTGGAAGGCAAAGGTGGTTTCGATCAGCGGTGCATCGGCACCGGCAAGACCAACGAACCGCTCTTCCCACGGGGTCGAGATGGCGCGGATCGCCTCTTCCAGCTTCGGCTGCGGAATGCGCGGCGTCTTGCCGTCACGCCGGCCGATGATGAAGTGAACGCGCGCGGTGCCGCCTTCCGGGAAAGCCGGGTAATAGGCCGACACATGGCCCTGATAGGCGGAGGCGAGATAGGCGCCGATCTTTTCACGCACTGCCGAATTGTAGTTTTCGCGCGGCACGTAGACGATGATCGACACAAAGCGGTCGAAATGGTCGATACGCGCAAGCGCCCTCACCCGCGGACGCTCCGCAAGCTCCATGATCTGTTCGCAATAACGGGCCAGGAGATCCGTATCGATCTGGAAGAGATCGTCGCGTGGATAGGATTCCAGCGTGTTGCGCAGCATGCGGCCGGAATGGCTGAGCGGATCAAAACCGAAATGATCCTCGACCTGTTCGACCTTGGCCCGCAAGAGCGGGATTTCGTTGACGGAATGGGTGTAGGCGGTCGCCGTGAAGAGGCCGACGACGCGCAGTTCGCCGGTCACTCGGCCCGCAGCATCGAAGCGTTTGATGCCGACATAATCCATGTAGGCCCGGCGGTGAACGACCGACTTGACGTTGGCCTTGGTGACGATGAGCAGATCGGGACCCTGGAGGAACTGGAGAATTTCCGGCGTGGTCGTGACCGCATCCTTACCCTGGCGCAGCACCAGCACATCGGGATCCGACAGAATGCCGAGACCCCGGCCCTTGCCACGTTCGACCGTCGCCTTGTCGCCTTCGCCGGAATAGACATATTCGCGCATGCCGAGGAAGATGAAGTTGCCGTCGCGCAGCCAGGAGAGGAATTCCAGCGCCTCCTCACGGTCCGACTTACGGCGACCTGCGCCATTGGCGGGCAGTTCCGTCATGGCGGCGTTGAGAAGCTCGAGCATCGGCTTCCAGTCGCTGATCGCCGAATGGACACGATCCAGCACCTGCCGCAGCCGATCCTTGAGGCCGGTCGACTGGTCGTCGGACAAAGGCGCCAGATGAACCTGGATGAAGCTTACGTGCCGGCTGCCGGCTTCGCTGCGCTCGAAGGAATAAAGGCTCGGCTGTTTGCCCGATTCGACGACGAGGATCGGATGCACCGCCAGCGTGATATCACGATGGGAACTCGTCACCTCACCCATGATCGAATCGAACAGGAAGGGCATGTCGCGGTCGATCACCGTCAGAATGCAGACCGGCACCCCGCCAGGCGCGACGCCATCGACGGTCGAAATGCTGATATGGGCACTCTCGCCCGTCCAGGCCTTCAGCTCCTGACCCGCATGGATCGCCGACCGGGCCAGCATCTCCGGCGTATAGGCGGTCAGATCGTCAATGCTCGCGCGGCCAAACAGGATATCCGGATCAAGCGCGACCGCGGCCTCCTGGCCCAGCGCAGCCTTCGCCAGTTCGATGGGTTTTTCGCGTTTTGGATTTCGCTTGCCGGCCATGCAGTCCTCCCGGGGATGTTGATTGCGTCCGAACAACGTTTTCGGCTCGGTTTATGGCAGTTGTGGCACAGAGTTTCGCTTAGTTTCATGGAATTTGTTGACATGAAGCGATGAAAAATCGATCAACACGCAAAAATCGAGGTCGTTCATGTCGGAAAGCAGTGCCGTCATCGTCATCTCAAGCCATGTCGTGCGCGGCACCGTTGGCAACCGTGCGGCCGTTTTTGCGCTGGAGAGCCTTGGCGTTCCGGTCTGGGCGCTGCCGACGGTCATCCTTCCCTGGCATCCGGGTCATGGCCCCTCGACACGGGTCACCATGCCGGACGAACAGTTCGGCCAGGTGATCGACGACCTGATCCGGGCCCCCTGGCTCGGCGAGGTGAAGGCGGTGCTGACCGGCTATTTCGGCAGCCCGACACAGCCGCGCCACGTGGCGCGGCTGGTGACTGCGCTGAAGGAGCGCAATCCGGACCTCGTCTACCTCTGTGATCCCGTGATGGGCGACAAGGGCGGCCTCTACGTGCCGCAGGCGACGGCCGAGGCGATCCGCGACGAGCTGATCCCGCTCGCGTCACTCGCAACACCGAACCGCTATGAACTCGCCTGGCTGTCGGGTGCCGATCTCGACAGCAATACCGCGGTGATGGACGCGGCCATCGCGCTCGGCCCGCCGAAGATGCTGGTCACCTCCGCCGTGCCGATGATGGCAGGCGGCACGGGCAACCTCTACCTGACCGGCAATCACGCGCTGCTTGCCGAACACCGGCTGATCGACAACCCGCCGAACGGTCTTGGCGATCTGCTCTCCGCCGTCTTCCTGGCACGGCTGCTCTCCGGCATGGACGAAGAGAAGGCGCTGCAGCTGGCAACCGCCAGCGTCTACGAGATCCTCGCCCGCACGGCAAAACGCGGCGGTGACGAGTTGACGCTCGAGACCGATGCGGCAAGCCTTTCGACGCCGATGGCCATGGTGCAGCTTCGCCACCTGATGCATCCGTTCCGCACCCGCCGGCGATAGGCCGGATAGCGGCGTTTCCGCAGCGCACAATCGAGACAGTTGATATTCACCGCGCAGGAGATTAAGCAAACAGGCATGACAGATTTTCCGCCCACCCTCCTTGCCGGCTATGAGAATTTCATGAGCGGCCGCTACAGCGGGGAGCGCGATCGCTACCGCAACCTGGCGGAAACCGGCCAGAAGCCGCATACGCTTGTTGTCGCCTGTTGCGATTCCCGGGCCGCACCGGAAACCATTTTCGATTCCGGGCCGGGCGAACTCTTCGTCATCCGCAACGTCGCCAATCTGGTGCCGCCCTACGAACCGGACGGCCAGTACCACGCAACGTCGGCTGCGCTGGAATATGCCGTCCAGGTGCTGAAGATCCGCGATATCGTGGTGATGGGGCACGGCCGCTGTGGCGGTATCCAAGCAGCGCTTGATCCGTCCGACGAACCGCTGTCGCCCGGCGACTTCATCGGCAAGTGGATGGGCCTGTTGCGCCCGACCGCCGAACAGATTCCCAATACGGACGTGTTGACCCAAGCGGAACGCCAGACGGCTTTGGAGCGGGTCTCGATCCGCAGTTCGCTCGCCAACCTCAGAACCTTCCCCTGCGTGCGCATTCTCGAAGAAAAGGGCCGCATGCGCCTGCATGGCGCCTGGTTCGATATTTCCACCGGCGAACTGTGGTTGATGGATTCCAAGACCGGCGACTTTATCCGGTCTTCCGTCTGAGGAAAGACGTCCAGCCCCTCGATCGGCTCAATGTGCTGAAACATCGAAAAAGAACCCCCGTGATCATCGCTGATCCGGGGGTTTTTGTTGCCTGTGGCGCGAATTCAGCGCCCGTCGATCTGCGCGCCGATATAGGCGATCGCCTGCTGGTAGACGCTTGCGGCGTTCCAGCCCTGGATCGCGACGAAATTCGGCTGGCCCGGCTGATAACCGGCACCGGCACGCCAGCCATGGCCGACGAGGAAGTTGGCGGTGGAGGCCAGCGCATCGGCGCGCGAGCGGACCATGTCGATATGGCCGTCGCCATCACCATCGGCGCCATAACGGATGACGTTGAGCGGCAGGAACTGCGTCTGGCCGATTTCGCCATGGGCGGCACCGCGGGCAGACGTGCTGAGATCACCGCGTGCGACGAGCTGCAGCGCGGCATAAAGCTGCTCGGTGAAAAAGGCCGACCGGCGGCAGTCATAAGCGAGGGTCGTTACCGCCGACAGCGTGTGCTGATCGCCGAGGAAGCTGCCGAAACCGGTTTCCATGCCCCAGATGGCAAGAAGCGGGCCGGCCGGCACACCGTAACGGCGCTCGATGGCGGAAAACAGCGAGGCATTCGACGCCTTCATGCTTTTGCCGCGCGAGATAATTGCCTGGCCGCCGCGCTTTTTCATGAACTCGTCAAAGGAGAGTTTGAAGCTTTTCTGGCCGCGGTCGGCACGGATGGTGGCGCGGTTATACTGCACCTCGGCGAAGGCCCGCTGCACCACCTGCGGCGGAATACCCTTCGACGGTGCCTGCTGCTTGAAATTCTCCACCCAGGCTTGAAAACCCGAGGCATCATTGCCGCATGCCGCAGCAGAGGCCGCCTGGGCAGACATCATGAAGGTTGCCGCGACGATGCCGCCGATGATCTTCTTCAACATTTTGTTGGACCCCAATGTATTTCGAGACCGACCACCGCGCCGGCAGCCCTCGTTGTTTGTCCGGTTATGGCGGTCACCATCCAAAGCGACAACCTTTCCGTACATGAAAAGATCGTGATGCATATGGAAAAGCCCCGCTCCCTGGGAGCGAGGCTTTAACGCAATATGCTTAATAACCGGTATCAGGCAGCCTGCTTGCGCGGCTTGATCAGGCCACGATTGACGAGCAGTTCGGCGATCTGGATGGCGTTGAGGGCGGCACCCTTGCGCAGGTTGTCGGAAACAACCCACATGTTGAGGCCGTTCTCGACCGTCGCATCCTCGCGGATACGCGAGATGTAGGTGGCATCTTCGCCGGCGCATTCGACCGGGGTGATGTAGCCGCCGTTCTCGTGCTTGTCGATGACGAGGCAACCGGGTGCATCGCGCAGGATGTCACGCGCCTGATCGGCAGTGATCTCGTTTTCGAACTCGATGTTGACCGATTCCGAATGGCCGATGAAGACCGGCACGCGCACCGCAGTGCAAGTGACCTTGATCTTCGGGTCGAGCATCTTCTTGGTTTCGGCCAGCACCTTCCACTCTTCCTTCGTGTAGCCGTCTTCCATGAACACATCGATGTGCGGGATGACGTTGAAGGCGATGCGCTTGGTGAACTTCTTCGATTCGACCGGATCGGCCACGAAGACGGCGCGGGTCTGGGTGAAGAGTTCGTCCATGCCTTCCTTGCCGGCGCCGGAGACCGACTGGTAGGTGGAGACGACAACGCGCTTGATCTTGGCGACATCATGCAGCGGCTTCAGCGCCACGACGAGCTGGGCGGTCGAGCAATTCGGGTTGGCGATGATGTTCTTCTTCGTGAAACCGACGACCGCATCAGGGTTTACTTCCGGCACGATCAGCGGGACTTCCTGGTCATAACGCCAGGCGGACGAGTTATCGATGACGACGCAACCCTGTGCGCCGATCTTCGGCGACCACTTCTGCGAAATGGTGCCGCCGGCGGACATCAGGCAAATGTCGGTATCGGAAAAATCGTAGTTTTCGAGGTTGGAAACCTTGAGGACCTTGTCGCCGAAGGAAACTTCCGTGCCCTGGCTGCGGGCCGATGCCAGCGCCACGACCTCATCCGCGGGGAAACCGCGTTCGGCGAGAATGTTCAGCATTTCACGGCCGACATTTCCGGTCGCGCCTACGACTGCAATCTTGAAACCCATGTTACTGCTCTCTTTCTCTTCTCTCCTCGGATGTCGGAGGGGGAACCACGGCCAAGGGCGCGTGCTGTTCCTTGTCCCCGGCCAGACCGGGGAGAGAGCGGTGGGCCAGAGACGTCAGACGGTTTTCGTCGTCGTTTTGGCCTTGGTTTTGGAAGATACGTAGACAGGGGCGAGCGCGCCGGCACCTTGTACCGGACCAAATGAAGCGGCGATGTTATAGTCGCGGCGAACCATTCTTGCTTCCCTTCGGGCAAACTCCTTAGAAGATTTCGCGCACGAGTCAAGCGCCGAGGCGCCAAATCGGCCCCGCTTCGGCTGGACAAGCAGAAGCCGAAGCACTACCAGCGATGAAACACGCGAGAGACAGCCAGCCCTTCCCATGTCGAGCCAACTCCTCATCCTTCTGGGTGCCGGTGCGATCAGCGCCCTGTTCGTATTCCTGATCATCCGCAAGGCGGATCGGCTGGGCCTCGTTCAGGCGCCGGTGGCGCGTTCCTCGCATGTGCGGCCGACCCCGACCGGCGGCGGTGTGGGCATTGTTGCCGGGGCGCTTGTTGCCGGCCTGATGCTGCCGGGCGGCGGGGCTCTGTCGCTCACCCTGCTTCTTCTGGGTTTCGTGATTGCGCTCACCGGCCTCATCGACGACTGGCGGCCTTTGAGCGCCCGTGTCCGCCTGCCGGTGCAGGCGATTGCAGTCAGTATCGCAATCTGGATGGTCGGCGCCGCCCGGATCTTCGCACCGGATGGCGGTCTGTTCCTGGCCGCAGTCGGGGTCCTTCTCCTGCTGGTAGCCGGCGTCTGGTGGATCAATCTCTTCAACTTCATGGACGGGATCGACGGCATTGCCAGCCAGCAGGCCATCCTGATGATGGTGTCCGCCATGATCGCCTGCAGCATCGGCAATCCTGATGCCGCCGGCACCTGGATCTGGTGGATGATGGGCGCGGTCGCCGTTGCAAGCCTCGGTTTCCTGCTCTTCAACTGGCCACCGGCCCGCATCTTCATGGGGGATGCCGGCAGCACCTTTCTCGGTTTCATCCTGTTTGCCGCGGCGCTGGTGACGATGACACAAGGCTGGCTGAGCCTGCCGCAATGGCTGATCTTTGCCGCGCTCTTTGCCAGCGATGCGACTGTGACCCTGCTGGTGCGTATTCTGCGGGGCGAAAACCCCGCCGAGGCCCACCGCTCGCACGCCTATCAGCGGCTTTCCCGGCGGTTCGGCGGCGCAAGGCCGGTGACCGTTACCGCGCTTCTGGTGAACGCGCTCATCCTGCTGCCGATCGCGCTTCTGGTTCCGTCCGGCTGGACGGCCTGGGCCGCCGCCATCCTCATCTACGCCATTCTCGTCTGCATCATCCTATGGGCAGGAGCCGGTCTGGCGGATCAGGAAAAAGCCTCTTTCACCGCCTATCGACGACTGCTCCTGCGCGACCATGGCTGAAGACAAGGAGCGGCGCGTGATACTGGTAACGGGAGCCACGGGATTTGTCGGGCGTCACCTCTGCGAGGACCTGCGGCAGCGCGGCCTGGCTTTTCGCCCGGTCAGCCGTAAATCCCTGCCGGATCATCTGACAATTCCGGACATCTCTGCCGCGACCGACTGGTCGGCGGCGCTGTCCGGCATCAACTGCGTCATCCATCTGGCGGCCCGTGTCCATGTGATGCACGAACGGGAAGCCGATCCGCTAGCCGCCTTCCGCGCCCTGAATGTCGAGGCGACGCTGAACCTCGCGCGGCAAGCGGCAGAGGCAGGCGTTCGCCGCTTCGTCTATGTCAGCTCGATCAAGGTGAACGGTGAGACGACCGCGGAAGGAAAACCCTTCCGCGCCGACGACGCCCCTGCCCCGCAGGATCCTTACGGCCGCTCGAAGGCGGAGGCGGAACGCGCGCTGCTGGACCTCGGCCGGAAGACGGGTCTTCAGATCGTCATCATCCGTCCGCCGCTCGTCTACGGGCCGGGTGTCGGTGCCAATTTCCGGCTTCTGATGCGCTGGGCGGCAAGCGGCATCCCGTCGCCCTTCGGCTGCTGCCGCAACAGCCGCTCGCTCGTCTATGTCGGCAACCTGACGGATCTGCTGATCACCGCCGCGAGCCATCCTTCGGCCGCCGGTGAGGTCTTCCTGGTCAGCGACGGCGAGGATCTGTCGACCAAAAGCCTGTTTCACATGATGGCCGATCTGCAAGGCAAAAGAGCACTCAGCCTGCCAATTCCGGTCTGGGCGATGCAGGCGGTTGCATCGCTCCTCGGCAAGGCTTCGCTCAGTGATCGCTTGCTTAAGAATTTGCAGGTCGATATAGCCAAGACAGAAGCCGTGCTGGCCTGGAAACCCCGATATTCCGTCAAGCAGGGATTGCAGAAAACAATCTTCAGTGGCGCACGGCAGGCGTAAGAGGTATGCACCTGCCATTGCACCTTGAGATGACCACCCGCCTCGTCTTTTTCGACGGTTCAGTGCCCGGATAATGGATGTTAGATTTCCTGCGCTATACGCTTGAGAGACTTCCTCGCTTCTGGAAGCGGGTGATCCTGATCAGCTTCGACGCTGTGGCGCTGATCGTCGCACTGTGGGCGAGTTATGCGCTGCGTTATGCCGTGTGGATGCCGGTCATCACCGAGGAACGGGTCTTCCTCGCTCTGATCGCGCCGGTGATCGCCATCCCGATCTTCATCCGTATGGGGCTTTATCGCGCCGTCATCCGTTACCTGCCGGACACGGCGATCTGGACGATCCTCAGGGCCATGGGGATCGCCACGATGATCTGGATCATCGTCGTTTTCCTGATGGAGATGGCAGGCCGCGGCATCGTTCCCCGTTCCGTTCCCTTCTTTTTCTTTGCCATCGGCACGGCGCTGATCGGCGGCGCGCGTTTTGCCGCCAAGGTGGTGCTCAGCCACGGCACCGGCATGCGCCGCGACGAGCAACCGGTCTTCATCTACGGCACAAGCTCGTCCTCGGTGCAGCTCGCCATGGCGCTCAGAGGCAATGGCAACCGTTTCGTGGTCGGCCTTCTCGATGAGGACCCCACCAATCACGGCCGCGATGTCGGTGGCTACCGCGTCTACAACCCGGCCAATCTGCCGCGCCTGATCGAGCAATATGGCGCGCAGGAGATCATTCTCTCCCTGTCCTCGATTTCGGCGGACCGCCGCAAGAGCGTCATCAGCAGCATCAGCGGGCTGGGTGTAAAAATCCGCACCGTGCCGGACATCACCGATCTGGTCGACGGCCGTTATCTGGCAAACCAGATCCGCGAAATCGAGATCGACGAACTGCTCGGCCGCTCTTTCGTGCCGCCGGATCCGGCGCTGCTGGGCGGTATCCTGGAAGGGCGGACGATCATGGTGACCGGGGCCGGCGGCTCGATCGGCTCGGAACTCTGCCGTCTCATCGTGCAGTGGAAACCGAAGAAGCTGGTCCTGTTCGAGGCCAACGAGTTCGCGCTCTACAAGATCGACCGCGAACTGCAGGGCCTGAAACATTGCGAGGTCGTGCCGGTGCTCGGTTCGATCACCAACGAGCCGCGGGTACGCGAAACGATCCGCCGCCACGGCGTCGATGTGCTCTATCACGCCGCCGCCCACAAACATGTGCCGCTGGTGGAAGCGAACGCGCTCGAAGGCATCGAAAACAACGTCTACGGCACCATGGTGGTGGCGAAGGTGGCCTTCGAGGAGGATGTTGCGGATTTCGTGCTGATTTCCTCCGACAAGGCCGTGCGCCCGACCAATGTGATGGGTGCGACCAAACGCTGGGCGGAACTGATCGTGCGCCACATGGCGCTGGAAGCGCAGAGGCTCGGCAAGAATCAGCATTTCTGCGCCGTCCGCTTCGGCAATGTGCTGGGCTCGAACGGCTCCGTCGTGCCGCTCTTCAAACAGCAGATCGCCCAGGGCGGCCCGGTGACGGTGACCAATCCGGACATGCGCCGTTATTTCATGTCGATCCAGGAGGCCGCCGAACTCATCGTGCAGTCAAGCGCGCTCTCCAAGGGCGGCGACATCTTCCTGCTGGAAATGGGCGAACCGGTCCGGATCGGCGATCTGGCGGAAAACATGATCCGGCTGGCAGGGTTCAGTGTGCGTGGACCGGAGAACCCGCAAGGCGGCATCGAGATCAAGGTCACGGGCAGCCGGCCGGGAGAGAAACTGTTCGAGGAACTCTTCTACGACATGGCCAACGCCCTTCAGACGCAGCATCCGAAAATCCTGCGGGCGGATTCCACGGCCATCGTCCATCACAACATCACGGAAGCCTGCGACCGGTTGAAGGCCGCCATGGCCGTCCGGGACGAAACAGCGGCCCGCACCATCCTGTTCGATTTCATCGGCATGGCGCCCGGTGCGAAAGCCACCGAAATCTGACCGGCAGGCTTTCGGGCGTTTCGGGAAAGCCGTGTTCAGGCGGCAGCCGGCAGGGCGTCACCACCCTCACGCTGTTCGGGCTGAGCGGCCGGCTTTGCCACAGGAACAGGCGGCTGCGGCAGCGCAAGCGGCAGAGTGCGCCGCAGGACCGGCAAGGCATTCCCCTGCTCGCGGAACAGGAAACCGTAGCGGGCAAACAGCATGGCAAGAAGGATGGAGGACCAGGCGCCCAGCGTCAGCCCTGCAATCACGTCGCTCGGGTAATGCGCGCCCACCATGACCCGCGAAATGCCGAGCCAGATGGCCATCACCAGACAGAGCGAACGATAACGCGGCGCAATCAACGCAACCGCCATCAAAATGGCGCCGACGGTGGTCGAATGCCCGGAGGGGAAACTTTCGAACTGGAAGCCGCCATGCAGCGGCGAGAAGCCGAAGATGCCGGCCTCATCCTGATAAAGCGGCCGGGCCCGTCCGATCAGCCGTTTGGCCAGATTGGCGACAAGGCCGGATATGACGACGGTTGCCAGGAGATAGGCGGCCAGTTGTCCCACATAAAGCGCCTTGAAACGCGCCGATAAGGAACTGGTCAGGCGCGACACCGACAGGGCTTCAAAGAGAATAAGGATGCTGGCAAAGATCAGCCAGCCGGACTTGCCGACATCCGTCACGATTGCGCCGACCTGCCTGAGCATCCCCCCGGAGTGCAGCACATAGGCTGAAACCGGCTGATCGAGAAGCAGGACAGCAAGAAGAACGAGATTGGCGCCGACGAGCAGCACCGGCATGTGAAGATGTAGACGGGCGCTGCCGCAATGGCGCGCATACCGGCGCTTGAGCTTGCCGTACATGGTTGATCCCCTGCTTTCCCCTCACGACAGGTTAGCAGGCCAGTATGACAGCCATTTTGAAGAGGCGCGGGAAAACCACGCCTCTTCGATCCTGTGGATCAGGCAGACAGCGCCTTGAATTCGGCGAGGATGGCATCGCCCATCTCGGTCGTGCCGACCTTGGTTGCGCCTTCGCTCATGATGTCGCCGGTGCGGATGCCCTTGTCGAGCACGTTGGCAATCGCCTTTTCCAGGCGATCGGCTTCGGTGACCATGTTGAACGAATAACGCAGGCACATGGCGAACGAGGCGATCATGGCGATCGGGTTGGCGATGCCCTTGCCGGCAATGTCCGGCGCCGAGCCATGCACCGGCTCGTAAAGGGCCTTGCGCTTGCCGGTCTTGGCATCCGGCGCGCCGAGCGAAGCGGACGGCAGCATGCCGAGCGAGCCCGTCAGCATGGCGGCAACGTCGGAGAGCATGTCGCCGAACAGGTTGTCGGTGACGATGACATCGAACTGTTTTGGCGCGCGCACGAGCTGCATGCCGCCGGCATCCGCCAGCATGTGCTCCAGCTTCACGTCGGCAAACTTCGCCTTGTGGGTTTCCGTCACGACCTGGTTCCAGAGCACGCCAGACTTCATGACGTTGCGCTTTTCCATCGAGCAGACGGCATTCTTGCGGGTACGGGCCAGCTCGAAGGCCACCGAGGCGATGCGCTCGATCTCGTAGGTATCATAGACCTGCGTGTCGATGGCGCGCTTCTGTCCATTGCCGAGATCGGTGATCGTCTTCGGCTCGCCGAAATAGACGCCGCCCGTCAGCTCGCGCACGATGAGGATGTCGAGGCCTTCGACCAGTTCCGGCTTCAGCGAGGAGGCATTGGCGAGCGCCGGATAGCAGATGGCCGGACGCAGGTTGGCAAACAGTTCCAGATCCTTGCGCAAACGCAGCAGACCGGCTTCCGGGCGCACGTCATACGGCACGTCATCCCACTTCGGGCCGCCGACGGCACCAAAGAGAACCGCATCGGCCGCCATGGCCTTTTCCATGTCGCCTTCGGAAATGGCAACACCATGCGCATCATAGGCCGAACCGCCGACCAGGCCTTCATCGGTCGTGAAACCGGCGCCCATGGCCTCGTTCATATAGGCGATGATCTTGCGGACCTCGGCCATGGCCTCGGGGCCGATGCCATCACCGGGAAGCAGAAAGAGAGAATGCGACATGATCTGGTGTCCTTGGAAATGGGCAGGCTCACCATGACGCGCAGAACCGCGCTTCCCCCACCTCGTCCGAGCCTGCCGCAGAACGAGAGATCAGAGTGTTTCTAAACGCCCTTGCCCCTCTGCATTCCAGAGGGGTTGGGCCACCGGCTCAGAGCCAGGGACGCTCCGACTGGATCTTCGTTTCGAACGAGGCAATCGCACCATCGCTCTTCAGCGTGGTGGCAATGTCGTCAAGACCTTCCAGCATGATGTGCTTGCGGGCCGGATCGATATCGAAGGTGATCTTGCCGCCGTCCGGGCCCGAGATTTCCTGAGCTTCCAGATCAATGGTGAGCACGGCATTGGCACCGCGCGAGGCATCGTCCATCAGCTTGTCGAGGTCATCCTGAGAGACGACGATCGGCAGGATGCCGTTCTTGAAACAGTTGTTGTAGAAGATATCGGCAAACGAAGTGGAGATCACGCAACGGATACCGAAATCGAGCAGTGCCCAGGGCGCATGTTCGCGCGAGGAGCCGCAGCCGAAATTGTCGCCGGCGACCAGGATCTTGGCGTGCTCGTATTGCGGCTTGTTCAGCACGAAATCGGGATTCAGCGAGCCGTCATCGCGATAACGCGCTTCGGCAAACAGGCCCTTGCCGAGGCCGGTGCGCTTGATCGTCTTCAGGTAATCCTTCGGAATGATCATGTCCGTGTCGATGTTGACGACCGGAAGCGGCGCTGCAACGCCGGTGAGCTTGACGAATTTTTCCATGATCTGCCTCCGCGAGACTTTTAACTGCGGATGCTGCAATAGACCAATTTACAGGGGATTTGAAGACCACATTCAGGTCAAACGGTACGCTGGCAAGCCTGCGAGCGTACCGGTTTCGGGCCAGATTGCGCCAGATCAGAGATCGATGATCGTCCCGCGGCCATCGTTCCAGACGCGCATATCCTGTTTGCTGTCCCGCTTGGCGCCCTTGGACCTGGCGCGAACCGGCACCGGTTTGAGGCGCGGCGACAGAGCCTTCACGGCGGTGAAGACGGCAAGCATGCCGGCAAAGGCGATCGTCAGCGAGGCCGTCAGCACAACGAGGGCACCGATGGCGGCAATGCCAATGAGACCGAGGAAGAGCGCACGAATGTTCTGCATGATGTTGAACCTTTCTCTGTGGGAAATGTGGTCCTTTCTCTTGAGTCTTGCAAGAGCCTTTGGCTTCCTGCGCTATTGCGCCTCATCACAAAGCTTGCCAGAAGATCGCAATGCTTGATCACCCGCCCTCCCCCCGACCGCCGCGGCGGTCTCTACTCAGCGTCCCCGCCATCAACGAGCGGGCGCTGGAGAAATGCCGGACGCTGAATTGCGATGGCGTGATCTTCGATCTGGAAGATTCGGTCGCACCGGAAAAGAAACCGCAAGCGCGGGAAAACCTGCGGCAGCTGCTGGCGGAGGTACCGCTCCAGAACCAGGAATCCATCATTCGTATCAATGGCTTGGACACGCCGTTCTGGCGCGACGACCTCAATCTCGTGATGGCGCTCGCCCCCGATGCCGTGCTCATCCCGAAGGTGGGGCGGCCGGAAGACCTCCTAGACGTACAGGAGGTGCTTGATCGGCACGGTTCCGGCACGACGAAAATCTGGGCGATGATGGAGACGGCCCGCGGGATTCTGGATGTCGCGGCGATTGCCGCAAGCCGCTCATCGGTCACCCGACTTGACGCATTCGTGATCGGCCTCAACGATCTGCGCAAGGAAACGCGCGTGCTGCCGCGCCCGGGCCGAAGCTATCTCACCCCCTGGCTGATGCAGGTGGTTCTGGCCGCCCGTGCGCATGGCTTGAGCGTGATCGACAGCGTGTTCAACGATTTTCGCAATGCCGACGAATTTGCCGCGGAATGCCGGCAGGGCCGCGAAATGGGTTTTGACGGCAAGATGCTGATCCACCCGGCGCAGATCGGGCCTGCCAATCTCGCCTTCGGCCCCTCAACCGACGAGATCGCCGAGGCAGACGCCATCGTCTCTGCCTTTGCCCGCCCGGAGGCGACCGACCTGAATGTCATCAACCTCGATGGCCGCATGATCGAGCGCCTGCATCTGGAAGAGGCCGAACGGCTTCTCGCTTTGGCAAAAACCCTCAAAGACTGAAAAGACCAAAACAGAAAGACCCTGACATGAAAGTCTATCGTTTCCTCACCGGACCCGATGATTCCAGCTTCTGCCACCGGGTGACCGATGCGCTGAACAAGGGCTGGGAACTGCATGGCTCACCGACCCACACCTTCAACGCCGCCGAAAACCGGCTCTATTGCGGCCAAGCCGTGGTGAAGACCGTGCACGGCAAGGACTACGACCCCAGCATGAAGCTGGGCGAGCAATAAGCCGACCGGCACCCAGAAAAGGCCTCATCCAGAAGCGACGACGTTTAGCCTGGATGAGGCTGCGGCTTTCGGGGCATCGGCCCTGACCACAGGGCGCATAGCGCAAAAGACACGCCACAAAAGAATGATCTTCATGCCTTAAAAGGGCCGTCTCACCGACGAAAACAGGGGCTCTGAGTGGATTTTCCCGAACCCTCCCCCTTTGTCCCTCCCTTCGCCGCCGCCTTGGCGTGCGCTTTTCCAAGAGGCAGAACAGCATGGCCGAACCCAGAGCCGCAGAGCGTATCGAATATATCGTCGAGGGCGGGCACCGGCTGTCCGGCGCGATCGAGCCCTCCGGCAACAAGAATGCGGCCCTTCCCATCATCGCCGCAGCACTTCTGACCGATCAGCCGGTGGAACTGACCAATGTTCCCCGCATTCGCGATGTCGAGGCACTCGTGCGGCTTCTGGCCTCGCTCGGCGCCGAGACCGAATGGACGGGCAACAATGCGCTGCGCATCCATGCACGCGACATCCAGCCGGCCACCCTCGACCCCGATCTCTGCTCGCGCATCCGCGCCTCCATTCTGCTCGCCGGGCCGGTTCTTGCCCGCTGCGGCGAAATCACCCTGCCGCCCCCCGGCGGCGATGTGATCGGGCGGCGCCGTCTCGATAGCCATTTCCTCGCCCTGCGGCAACTGGGGGCCGAAATCTCGTTGGACGGGAATTATGTCTTCAAGGCCAAGACTTTGACCGGGGCCGACGTGTTTCTCGACGAACCCTCGGTGACGGCGACCGAAAATGCGCTCTGCGCTGCCGTCGCGGCCAAGGGTACGACCATTCTGCGCAACTGCGCCTCCGAGCCGCATGTGCAGGATCTGGCGCATTTCCTCAATGCCATGGGTGCAAAGATCGACGGGATCGGCACCAATTGCATGACGATCGAGGGCGGACGGCCGCTCGGCAGCGCAACCCACCGCATCGGCCCGGACCATATCGAGGTCGGTTCGCTGATCGGCCTTGCGGCGGTCACCGATTCCGATCTGCGCATCACCAATGCCGGGGTCGAACACCTGCGCTCCACCCTGATGGGTTTCGAACGGCTCGGCATTCACTGCCGGATCGAAGGCGACGACCTGATCGTGCCCGCCGGGCAATCGAAAAGGATCGAGCCCGATTTCGGCGGCCATGTGCCGAAGATCGAGGACCAGCCCTGGCCAGCCTTTCCCGCCGATACCATGTCGATTGCCATCGTCACCGCCACCCAATGTGAAGGCATGGTGCTGATGTTCGAAAAGATGTTCGAATCGCGGATGTTCTTCGTCGACAAGCTGATCGCCATGGGCGCGCGGATCGTGCTGTGCGATCCGCACCGGGCGGTGATTTCCGGACCCGCGCCGCTGAAGGCCGCACGGCTGGAAAGCCCGGACATCCGCGCCGGCATGGCCATGCTGATTGCCGCCATGGGGGCAGACGGCACCTCGATCATCAACAATGCCCAGCAGATCGAACGGGGTTACGAGCGGATTGACGAACGCCTGAATGCGCTGGGCGCAAAAATCCGCCGCATCCCGGCCAGGGCCTGAGGCTGGTCCTCAGCCCGTCCGGTCGGCGGCCTCTTCGGCACGTTCCTCGATACGCTCCATATCGTCATCCGACAGGCCGAAATGGTGGCCGATCTCGTGAATGAGCACATGGGTGATGATATCGCCCAGTGTTTCCTCGTTTTCCGCCCAATAATCCAGGATCGGGCGGCGATACAGACGGATACGGTTCGGCAATTCGCCGGTTTCCACCGTGAAACGTTCGGAAATGCCGCGCCCTTCGAACAGGCCGAGCAGATCGAAAGGCGTTTCCAGCGCCATGTCCTCAAAAACCTCGTCATCGGGGAAATCCTCGATTTCGATGGTCAGGTCATGGGTCAGTGCGCGAAATTCTTCCGGCAGGTTGCCATAGGCCTCGATTGCCAGCGATTCGAAGGCGCTGATGGTCGGGGCGTGGCGATCCCGCCAATCATCGGTCTGGTCGACACGGGCCATGGGTGCTCCTTTTTTATAAGCCATATAAGGTTTTCGAGAATTTTTTTCGAGAGCGGATTCAAGCAGCAAGCAGGAAGCGTAAACGAATCTCGCCGCACACCCCGTTGACTCTTCGGGCAGCCTCTGGAATCCATAAGAACATAAAGTGAACATATCGGATGGAGCTGACGTCATGGCACGACCTGCCCTGGCGCAGGAGACGGTTTTTGCCCTGCGCGAAACGATTGCCCGGCTGGAGGGCAAAGCCCTGCCGGCGCTGGCAGCCGCCGAGGCGGAACATGTTGCCGAAGGCCACGCGGAGGCCCATGCCCGGCTGGCAACGCGTGTGGCCGAACTGGACCAGGCGCTGGAGGGCGGCCTGCCGCTGGATGGTATTACGGAAATCCGCAGTCTCGGCTTTCGCCATGCGGGTGCGGCCAGCGGTTTTGCGCTTGCACTGACGGCTCACCTGCAGCGGGAGACGGGGAACGCCAGTCCCTTCCTGTGGATTTCGGACCGTATGGCAAAGGCCGAGGCAGGCCTGCCCTATGCGCCCGGCCTGCAGGCCTTCGGGCTGGACATCACGCGTTTCTACCACGCGGTGCCGCAGCGGCTGGAGGATGCCCTGTGGCTGGCGGAAGCTGCCCTTTCCAGCGGGATTTTTGCAGCAACGCTGCTGGAAATTCACGGCAATCCTGCCCCTTTCGGCCTCACCGAAAGCCGCAGGCTGAGCTTGCGGGCAAAGGCGGCGAGGCGGCCGCTTCTGCTCATCCGGCATGCCGGCGAGGAGGAGGCCTCCAGTGCCCTCTTCCGTTTTCTCGCCGAACCGGCACCGGCGTCCGAACGGCGCCTTCCCGATGGCTCGATGCTTGGCGGCAGCATCGGACATCCGGTTTTCCGTCTCACCCTGGAGAAGAGCCGCAACCCGGCTCCGCTCTGCCTCGATCTGGAGTGGAACCCCCATGACCGCCAATTTTTCGCTCTCCCACCCGCCCTTTCCCCAAGACGAGACACTGTTCCGGCCAGCCAGCCGGCAGCGCGTTCTGGCGCTCTATTTTCCGCGGCTTTCGACCGACAGGGTGCTCCGGCGTCGATGGGGTCTGTCCTGGCGTTTGAACGGGCGTCCTGACGAACCGCCGGTCATCTATGCCGGCCGGCGCGACAACGGCATGCGCCTTGTGGCGCTGGAGGAAGGCGCGGAAACGGTCGGGCTGAAATGCGGCCAGGGGCTGGCAGAGGCGCGTGCCATCTGCCCGAACCTCACCGTGATCGAGGAGGACACGTCCGCCGACAGGCGGTTCCTGGAGGCGCTTGGCGACTGGTGCGACCGTTATACGCCCCTGGTGGGTCTGGAGGCGCCTGACGGGCTGTTCCTCGATATCACCGGCTGTGCGCATCTCTTCGGCGGCGAGGCCGCGATGCTGGAGGAAATCCTCACCCGCCTGACACAGATGGGGATGGCGGTGCGTGGCGCGATCTCCGGTTCGCCGGGCCTCTCCTCTGCCCTTGCCCGCTTCGACGGCAACCGCATCGTGGAAGACGATGAGCGAGAACAGGTGCTGGCCCCGCTGCCGGTGGCGGCCTTGCGCCTGGAGGAGGCGACGATCCAGGCGCTGCACAAGCTGGGCCTGAAGCAGGTGGGCGACCTGATGGAAGCGCCGCGAGCCCCGCTGGCCCGCCGTTTCGGCACCCACCTTCTGCTGAGGCTCGATCAGGCGACCGGCGCGGACGAGGAGGCCATTTCGCCACGCCGGCCTGTGGCCTCGCTGTCGGCCGAAAGGCGGCTCGCGGACCCCATTCAGGCCGAAGAGGATATTCTGGCGCTGACGGCGCAAGTTGCCCAGGCGCTGACGCCGCGGCTCGAGGCCCGTGGGGTCGGCGGACGCGTCTTCGAACTGGTGCTGTTCCGGGTGGATGGTGAGGTCTTTCACCTGAAGGCCGGCGCATCCCGCCCCTTGCGCGATCCGCCGCGTATCGCCCGGCTGTTTGCCGAACGGCTGAAGGCCGTGCATGACGATCTGGATGCCGGTTTCGGCTTCGAAATCCTGCGGCTCAACGTGCTGCAGCACGAGGCCTTCGACACAGTGCAGGGTGATTTTGACGGCGAGGGCCGCGGCCAGCAGCCGCTGGCGGATTTTATCGATCAGGTCTCCGCCCGGCTGGGGCCGGACGGCCTGCAGATCTGTCAGTTACGGGAAAGCCATGTTCCGGAACGGGCGGTGGTGCCGACCTCTGCCCTCTCCGCTGCCGTCCCCCGCAAGCTTATGCCCGAGGCAGCGCCGCTGAACGGGATGTTACCAGGTAAGGAACGTCCGATCCGGCTGTTTGCCCATCCGGAGCCTCTCGAAACCTTCGCGGTCGAAATTCCCGATGGCCCGCCTGTCCGTTTTCGCTGGCGCCGCCTGATCCACACGGTCATGCGGGCGGAGGGCCCCGAACGACTGGCCGCCGAATGGTGGGTGGATGGCGAAACAGCGCCGACAAGGGATTATTTCCGGCTGGAATCGGAAAACGGCCAGCGTTTCTGGGTCTATCGCCAGGGGCTTTTCGATCAGCTCGCTTCGCCGCGCTGGTTCATGCATGGGGTCTTTGCATGATCACGCCCCCCCGCTTTTTCGAGATCGGCGCCCGCACCAATTTCTCCTTTCTGGAAGGCGCCTCGCATCCGGAAGAAATGGTGCAGGCCGCCGTGGCCCTGGCGCGACAGGGAGAACTGGCAGGCCTTGGCATTGCCGATCGCAACACGGTTGCCGGCGTGGTGCGCGCCCACGCGCAATTGCGCGACATGCCGGAGGATGCAGGACTGAAGGTGCAGCCCGGCGCCCGGCTCGTCTTTGCCGACGAGACGCCCGACATGCTGGCCTTTCCCTGCAACAGAAGCGGCTGGGGCAAGCTCTGCCGCCTGTTGAGCGCCGGAAACCTGCGCAGCGACAAGGGCCAGTGCACGCTGTTTATCAACGACCTCCTCGAATGGGGCGACGAGATGATGCTGGCGGTGCTGCCCGGCCGTCCGCTTCTCGATGACCGAGCGGCGGGAGAAGCCTTTGCCGCAAACCTTCACCACTTCAGGGCCCGTTTCGGAAACCGGATATATCTTGCCCTTTCGGCGGATTATGACGGTCGCGATTCCATCGCCTTTGCGAGCTTTGCCCAATGGGCAAACAAGGCCCGCCTACCGCTGATTGCCACCAACCAGCCGCTCTACCACCATCCGGAGCGCCGCCCTCTTTCCGATGTGGTGACCGCCATCCGTTCGCATGTGACGGTGCAGGAGGCCGGTTTCCGGTTTACCGCCAATGCCGAGCGGTTCCTGAAGCCGGCCACGCGCATGGCCGGGATTTTCCGGCGTTATCCGGAGGCGATCGCCAACACGGTCTCGTTTTTCGAACGGCTGGAATTTTCCCTGCGCGCCCTTCGCCACAATTATCCGGAGGAGAAAATTGCCGGCGAGACACCGTCTGAAACACTGGAACGGCTCGCTTATGAGGGCGCGCACTGGCGATATCCGGAGGGTGTACCGGACAAGGTTCTTGAGCAGATCCGCGCCGAACTCGACCTGATCCGCGAAAAACAATATGCGCCCTATTTCCTGACCGTGCGCAACATCATGGAGTTCGCCCGTAGCGTAAACATTCTCTGCCAGGGGCGTGGTTCGGCGGCCAATTCCACCGTCTGTTATTGCCTGCGCATCACCGATGTCGACCCGATGAAATCCTCGCTGCTGTTTGCCCGGTTTTTGTCGACGGAACGCGACGAACCGCCGGATATCGACGTGGACTTCGAACATGAACGGCGCGAGGAGGTGATCCAGTTCATCTATCGCACCTATGGGCGGGAGCATGCGGGACTGGCCGCTGCCGTCACCAGCTACCGCACACGGTCTTCCGGCCGCGAAGTGGCCAAGGCCTTCGGCCTGTCGGAAGATGTGCAGTCGGCGCTGTCGAGCACCGTCTGGGGCTGGTCGACGGAAGGTCTGTCCGAACGGGAGGCCAGCAATGCCGGGCTCGACACGCAGGATCCAACCACCCGGCGGGTTCTCGATTATGCCAGGCAGCTGATGGATTTTCCGCGCCATCTCACCCAGCATGTCGGCGGTTTCGTGATCACCCGCGACCGGCTGGACGAGGTGGTGCCGATCATGCCGACAGCCATGCCGGGTCGTTTCATGATCGAATGGAACAAGGATGATCTCGATGTGCTCGGCATCCTGAAGGTCGATATCCTGGCGCTCGGCATGCTGAGCTGCCTGGCCAAGGCCTTCCGGCTGCTCACCAGCCATTACGGGCGGCCTGAGACGCTTGCCTCCATCCTCGCCGACCAGAATGATGACGTCTATGACATGATCTGCCGCGCCGATACGGTCGGGGTTTTCCAGATCGAAAGCCGGGCGCAGATGAGCATGCTGCCGCGCCTGCGGCCGCGGATCTTCTACGATCTGGTCATCGAGGTGGCGATCGTCCGGCCCGGCCCGATCCAGGGCGACATGGTGCATCCCTATCTCAAGCGGCGGGAGGAGCAGCGGGCAAAACGGGAGATCCCTTATCCGAGCGACGAACTGCGCGAGGTTCTGAAACGCACTCTCGGAGTTCCGCTCTTCCAGGAACAGGCGATGCAGATTGCCATCGTCGCGGCGGAGTTTTCCCCCAGCGAGGCGGATCAGTTGCGCCGCGCCATGGCGACCTTCCGCCGGACCGGCACCATTCATCATTTCCGGGAGAAGATGGTCGGCAACATGATCCGCCGTGGTTATGATCCGGAATTTGCCAGGCGCTGTTTCAGCCAGATCGAAGGTTTTGGCGAATATGGCTTTCCGGAAAGCCATGCGGCCTCCTTCGCACTCCTCGTTTATGTCTCCTGCTGGTTCAAGGCGCTGTATCCCGACGTCTTTCTGGCCGCTATCCTGAACGCTCAGCCGATGGGTTTTTATGCGCCTGCCCAGCTTGTGCGCGATGCGCGCGAACACGGAATCGAGGTCTTGCCGGTCGACATCAATTTTTCCGATTGGGATGCGGCGCTTGAGGACGGCACGGGCTTTCAGCCGCGCAGACTGGCGGAGCAACACCGATCGATGCACCGCGTGGTCCGATCGCGCAAATCCGTCCGGCTCGGTTTTCGGCTGATCAAGGGATTGTCCGAGCTGGACATCCGGCAAAAGCTGGTCGCAGCACGCGGGGATGGTTATCGTTCGATCCGCGATCTCTGGCTGCGTTCCGGCCTCAATCGTTCGGTGATCGAGAAACTGGCGGAGGCGGACGCCTTCCGTTCAATCGGGCTCGACCGGCGCCGGGCGCTGTGGGAGGTTCGGGCGCTTGATGCCAAACAGGCCAGCGAAAGCCTGCCCCTCTTCGAGCGGGTGGGCCGGGATGACCTTCAGCCCGAGCCGGAGATGGTGCTGCCGGAGATGTCGCCCGGGGAACAGGTGATCGAGGATTACCGCAGCCTCACTCTGTCGCTGAAGGCGCATCCGGTCTCCTTCCTGCGCCCGGCACTTCAGGAGCGCGGGTTCGTCACGACGGCGTCTCTTCGAACGGCGGATAAGAACCGGCGGATCGACGTCGCAGGGCTGGTCCTGATCCGCCAGCGGCCGGGCACAGCCAAGGTGATCTTCATGACGCTGGAGGACGAGACCGGCGTGACCAACGCCATCGTACGCCCCAAGATCTTTGCCAAGTATCGATCGGTTGTGATGGCCGCACGACTGGTGCGCATCCGTGGGCTCCTGCAGCGGGAAAGTGATGTCATCCACGTGATTGCCGATCATATCGAGGATCTGACACCGATGCTGGGCCTCTTGCAGGAGGAAAGGCGACGTTTCGGCCTGTGCGACCGGGCCGACGAGGTGGTGAGAGCAACCATGGACCAGCGCGAACGGCAGAACCGGCGAAAAAATCCGGTGCCGGACGAAGTGCAGACCGGCACCGTCTCCGGCACAAGTCCGCAGGAGAGTGCGCGGGTCCTGCCGAGAGGCCGGAACTTTCACTGATGCGTCGGGCCGGAATATTCTGGGTGCGAAAGGATGGCCTGCTATCGATGTTTGCCCTTTGCGCCATCAACGGGGCATGAGCTGGAACTCCTTCCGGCTTGCAGACGGTTATCGGCCGTATTCCGCCATCCCGGCAGAGGGAGCGAGACGAGGTGATGATGGGAAACGAGAGGCCATAACACGCAGATGTGACCCGCCTCTTCGGCGTGAAACCGGGCGATGGGCGGGATTTGATTCATTTTTCTTGACATATGCCATCCGCTTTATCAAAAAAGAGGACGTCCAACGTCATGTTTGATGGCTAATACGCATGCTAGTCTGCAGTTGCAATTACATCACCGACCACGAGATCCGGGCCGTTATCAACAGCCTTCTGGATGAGGACTGTTGGCAGCTGATCGTGCCGGCAAAAGTGTATCATGCCATGGAAAAACGGGGGCGCTGCTGCGGTTGCTTCCCGAACGTTGTGGATCTGATCATCCGCACAACCGAAGAATATCACGCTCAACGCCACTCGACGGAAGCCGAGCTTGTCGATTATATGTCTCGCCTGAGAAAGTTCCACGAGGAAAACAGGAGAGCGGACATTGAAAGGCGACAAAAGAGTCATCGAGCGGCTTAACGAAGCCCTATTTCTCGAACTCGGCGCAGTAAATCAGTACTGGCTTCATTATCGTCTTCTTGAGGATTGGGGTTACACCAAACTCGCCAAGAAGGAACGTGCTGAATCGATCGAAGAAATGCAGCACGCCGACAAGATCGTCGCGCGCATCATTTTCCTCGAAGGGCATCCGAACCTGCAGACGCTGGCCCCGCTTCGCATCGGCCAAAACGTTCGTGAGGTTCTCGAAGCTGATCTGGCCGGCGAATATGACGCCCGCACCTCCTACAAGGCATCCCGCGACATCTGTCACGAGGCCGGGGATTACGTGTCGATGAAGCTGTTCGAACAGCTGCTGATCGACGAGGAAGGCCATATCGACTTCCTCGAAACCCAGATCGAGCTTTTGACCAAGCTTGGCGAAGAGCGTTACGGCCTGCTGAACGCCGATCCGGCCAACGAAGCCGAATAAGACCCTCGACTTCCGAAAAAGCCGGCCGCTCTGGCGGCCGGCTTCATGCTTTTATTCAAGGCACCAGAAGCGCGGACCCGATAAGCTGCCCTGCCTCGAGATCCGCATGGGCGACAGCGGCCTGATCCAGCGCATACCGCCGTGACGGCCCGTCGAGAATGCCGCGCTGCATCATCGAAAAAACCGTCTCCACAGCCGGCCGATAGGCCTCGCGATCCGTCGAAAAGGCCATCACGCTCGGGCGTGCAAAAGCATTGGAGCGAAGCGACGACAGCGGAACGGGAGGCGCAATACCGCCCACCTGCCCAACGCAGGCCGTCATGCCGAACGGCCGGACACATGCGATCGATTTTTCCAGCATCGGCCCACCAATGCCGTCGATGGCCAGATGCACGCCTTTGCCATCGGTCAGTTCCTCGATGCGGCGCACCAGATCGACGTTACGGCCGACGATGACATGATCGGCACCGTGGCTGCGGGAAATTTCGGCCTTTTCCTCCGAACTGACGGTGGCAATCACCTCTGCGCCGAGCAGCTTTGCCCACCGTGTCACCACCGACCCCAGCCCTCCGGCACCGGCGTGGACGAGCACGCTCATGCCGGCCGACACCGGATAGAGTTTCTGGAGAAGCATGTAGGCCGTCATTCCCCGCAGCAGGCAGGATCCGGCCGTCTCGATCGCCAGCGCATCGGGAAGCGGAACCGCGCGCCAGGCGGGCAAGATCCGCTGGTCGGCATAGGCGCCCACAACACCGGCATAAGCGACCCTCTGGCCAAGCCTGAGATCAATCACATCCGGACCGACCGCCTCGATCACGCCGGCCCCCTCCACGCCGGGGACTGCGGGCAGTGCGAGGGGATAAACACCGGTGCGGTGATAGACATCGACGAAGTTGAGGCCGACCGCCTCCTGCCGGATCCGCACCTCACCGGGGCCGGGCTCTGGCCGCTGAACCTCTCGTTTCTGCAGCACATCGGGCGCGCCGGTGGTCGAAAATTGCATCTGGTAAGGCATGGAAATCTCCTTTCGGCGGCGACTGTACGCGTCGGGCCCGATGTGCGAAAATTCGGAAAACTCTCCCAACTGATGGGAATAAATGAACAATGAACTGGGATGACCTTCGCCACCTGTCGGCCTTTGCCGAAGAGGGGAGCCTGCTGCGTGCAGCCCGCAGATTGGGTGTGGAACATGCCACCGTTGCCCGCCGTATCGAATCGCTCGAGCAGGCCCTGTCGCTGAAGCTGGTGGATCGTCGCGGCCGGCGCCTGAGCCTGACGGCGGAGGGGGAGCGGATCGCCACGATCGCCCGGCGCATGAGTGGCGAGGCGGAGGCGATCGCGCGGATCGTCGACATCTCGCTCAGCAGCATCCGCGGCGAGGTCACGATCTCCGTTCCACCGGCCTTCGGCGCGGCCGTGGTGGCACCCCATATCGCAGTCCTCACCCGGCATTATCCGCAACTCACGGTCCGGCTGACCGGGGAAGCACGGCAGGCCTCTCTGGACAGGCGCGAGGCCGATATCGCGATCCGCCTCAGCCGCCCGGTAGAGGGCGACCTGACGCTCCTGAAGCTGACGGAGATCGCCTTCCGGGCCTATGCCAGCCCCGACCATCTGTCGGCCCGCCAGCGCAACGATTGGCAGTTCATCGGGTCCGACGGCGAGACCGGCCATTCACCGCAACAGGAGGAGCTGCATCGTCTTGCGGGGGCCAACCGCTTCAGTGCCAGAACCGGCGAAGTCCTCATGCAACTGGCGCTGGCTCGAAGCGGCGCAGGCATCGCCATGCTGCCGGACTTTCTGAAGCCGGAGGAAAACGGGCTGGTGGCCGTTTTTCCGGACCAAGCACCGCTGATCCGAGAGGTCTGGCTTGTCGTTCACAACGATCTGCGCCGGTCGCCTCCGGTGCGCGCGGTCATCGATCATCTGAAGCGAAGCTTTCGGCAGGCAGCACAGGGCGCTCTGCCGGATCCGGTATCGTGACTGGCCTCAGCCCCTTGTGCCGGCGAGATGGGCAAATTCCGCCACCACCTGTTCATAGGCCGCCCGCTTGAACGGCACGATAAGTGAGGGGAGGTCCTGCATCGGCTTCCAGGCCCAGGCATCAAACTCCTGGTGCTGCCCACTCGGCGGGTTTTCGATGTTGATCTCGCTCTCCTCGCCCTCGAAGCGGAAGGCGAACCAGCGCTGCGTCTGGCCGCGATATTTGCCCTTGAGGCCGATGCCAATCAGATGGTCCGGCAGATCATAATTGATCCAATCCTTCGCCTCGGCGATCAGCGAGACGGACTTGATGCCGGTCTCCTCGAACAGCTCGCGGTAAGCGGCGTCGCGCGGGTCCTCGCCCTTGTCGATGCCGCCCTGCGGCATCTGCCAGAGCTGCGGCGAACCATCCGATTCGGAGTTGCCTTCGGAAAGCCGCCGGCCGACCCAGACCAGGCCTTGTGCGTTCAGCACCATCACGCCGACGCAGGCACGGTAGGGAAGATCGGCAGCGTTCGGTTTCGGCTTCTTGCTCACGAAAAACTCCTCATTGTTCGGCAGGTTGCGATACGAGACTGGCCACGCCGACGATTTCAATCCCGCGGCGCTCCGCCTCCTCGATCCAGTCGGCCACCGCTTCCACCGTTTCATCGAAGGCGGAACCCATGCCGATCGCCACGCCCTTGCGCTGGGCAATACGTTCCAGGTCATCGAGTTTCTTCAGGATCTGCGTACGATCCAGCTGGCTGTCCACCGTCAGGTCACCAAAACCGATCGGCGCGCCAATCGCCTTGCCGATCTTGCCCGTCAGCGATTGCGCGGAGGAGCCATCGTCGAGAAACAGCAATCCCCGGTCGGCAACATCGCGCATCACCGGTTCCAGAGCATCGGCATCCGCCATGTAGCGGCCGCCGAGATAACTGACGATGCCGGTGTAATTGGTGATGCGCCCCAGTGCCTCATGCAGTTTCTTGAGATTTTCCGCCGCGGATGCATCCACCTTCAAGGTCAGCGGACCCGGGTTGTTAGCTGGATAATCGAACGGCTCCATGGGAACCTGCACGAGAATTTCATGCCCGTTCCGCCGCGCTTCCTGCATCCAGCGCTGCAGGCTGTTGCCGCTTGCGGCAAAGGCAAGCGTCACGCTCTCCGGCAGCCTCTGGATCGCCTTCTGCGTGCCGGTCTGGCTGAGGCCCAGCCCGCCGATGACGATGGCAATGCGGGTTCCCCGCGCACCGGACCAGGGACGCGCATATTGATCCATCGGCCGCAGACCATCCGGGCCACGCACAGGCAGCCGGCCATAGGGGGAATCCTCGAGAAGGTCCTCATTCGGTGTTGCGGCCATACGAGGATCCTGGCCGACCCTCTGCGCATCAATGATCAGAGGTCCGTCGCCGTCTCGCTGTTTTGGCGAAAACTTGGTGACGACCGACCCGTCTCCCATCTGCACACGCTCGACATTGGCGCCGTCCTGGCCACTGGACCGGGACACAGAGGGCGGGGGAGCGGTCGGGCTGTTGGCGGTCGCAGGCGGTGTCTCCTGTGCCGGCACTGGTGGCACGGCAAGCGTCACCTCGGCGGTGGAGGCCTGTTCCACCTGGCCGGCGCGGATAATGTAGAATGACAGTCCAAGGATGGCGCCGCCACCCAGAAGCGCGAACAGAAGACCGGCGGAAGGGCGCCGCGGAGGATGCCCCTTTTTCCTTTTCACCGGTACGAGAGGCGCGCGAAGATCAGTCCCCAATGGATCGTCCGCTCTTCCACATCAACGAGAAAGCCCATCCTGCCGTCGGACAGAATGGGCGCAACATGCCTTAAGGCTTGGTGTTGGCCGCAGCCTTTTCCGGCTGTGGCGGGAAGGACGGATCGCTCTTGCGGCCATTCAGAAGGTCGAGTGCATAATTCAGCTGCACGTCATCCTTGGCTTCCGGCGGCACATAGGCGCTGGAGCCGGAGCCTTCTTCCGTCTCGCTCTGGCCCTGGATGTGACCCGGAAGGCTCGATTCACCTTCAGACCGGACCTTGCCCTGCAGTTCTGCCGGCAGCGGCTGTTCGACCTTGATGTCCGGCGCGATACCGGTGCCCTGGATCGACTTGCCCGACGGCGTGTAATAGAGCGCGGTCGTGAGGCGCAGAGCGCCGGCTTCGCCGAGCGGAATGATGGTCTGCACGGAGCCCTTGCCGAAGGAACGGGTTCCGACAACAGTTGCCCGCTTCAGATCCTGCAATGCGCCAGCAACGATTTCAGAGGCCGAAGCCGAACCACCGTTGACGAGCACGATCACCGGTTTGCCATCCGTCAGGTCGCCCGGTCCGGCATTAAAGCGGCGTGTCTCTTCAGGATTGCGGCCGCGGGTGGAAACCACCTCGCCACGCTCCAGGAAGGCATCGGAGACATTGATTGCCTGGTCGAGCAGACCGCCCGGGTTAAGGCGCAGGTCGAGCACATAACCCTTCAGCTTGTCGGCCGGCACTTCGGCCTTGATCTTCTTGATCGCCTTTTCCAGGTCGTCATAGGTCTTTTCCGTGAAGGAAATGACGCGCAGATAACCGACATCACCCTGTTCGACACGCGACTTGACGGCGCGAACCGCGATGATGTCACGCACAACGGTGATATCGATCGGCTTGTCGGCACCCTTGCGCAGAATGGTCAGCTTGATCGGCGTGTTGACGGCACCGCGCATCTTTTCGACCGCGTCTTCCAGCTTCAGGCCGCGCACCGGCTTGCCGTCGATTTCCGAGATGAAGTCGCCAGCGAGAACACCGGCCCGGGCGGCAGGCGTATCATCGATCGGCGTGATGACCTTCACCAACTCGTTTTCCATCGTGACTTCGATGCCGAGTCCGCCGAACTCACCCTTTGTCTGGGTGCGCATATCGGCCGCATCCTTGGCATTCATGTAGCTGGAATGCGGATCAAGCGAGGAGAGCATGCCGTTGATGGCGTTTTCGACCAGCTTCTGTTCGTCCGGCGGCGTCACATATTGCGCGCGCACACGTTCGAAGACATCGCCGAAGATCGACAGTTCGCGATAGGTCGATGAACCGGCCGCCTGGGCGGGCACGCCCGCGGAGTAGACGACGCTCATGGCGGTTGCCCCGAGCAGCGCCCCAACGATGACAAGAGAAGCCCTACGAATCATTTCGTGCCCTTCCAGTTTCTTTTGACGTCCACCACGGTTTCGAATCGACCGGGGTCCCGTCCTTTCTGAATTCAATGTAAAGCGTCGGGCGATCGGTTTCCAGCGCCAAGGCCGCAGCACTCGCCACTCTTTTCTCACCCATGGCAGCGATCGGTTCACCCGAGAAGACGAACTTACCCTGCCGAACATTCACCTTATCCATCCCCGTCAGGACGACATGGTAGCCGTCACCGACATTGAGGATCACCATCTGGCCGTAGCTGCGGAATGCTCCGGCAAAAACCACCAGTCCATCGGCCGGCGCCGTCACCACCGCGTCGGGGCCTGTCGCAAGCGTCACACCGCGCGCCGGATGCCCCGTCCCGTCGGGATCGCCCCAGGCCCGCAGGATATCTCCCGCGGCCGGCAAGCCGAGTTTGCCCTTCAGACTGGAAAACGCATATGCGGGGGCAATGCGGTTTTTGTCGGGCACTCCACTTTCGGCAAGCTCGCGCGCCTTTTCCCGTTCCTCCGCGGTAAGCTGTTGCCGGCGTTCCTCTTCTTCCTTCGCACGTTGCATCGCATCGCGCACGGAAGCAATCTCACTTTCCAGTGAGCGGATCAGGTTTTCGAGAGTGGTGGAGCGGCTGGCGAGTTGCTCGGAGCGCTTGCGCTCGGCCTGAAGCTCTGCCGCACTGCTGGCGTTCTGCCTGTTGTTTTCGGCCAGAAGAAGATCCATGCGCCGGTCTTCCTCAAGGCTTGCGGTCATGGCGGCAGAGGCTTTTTCCCGCTCTGCCAGAACATCCCGCTGGGTCTCGCCAAGCGATTTCAGATCCGTCACCAGCCGGTCGGCTTCGGCGCGCATGCCGGGAACGACGGCGCCGAGAAGAATGGCGCTGCGCACCGAAGCCAGCGCATCCTCCGGCGAAACAAGCAAAGCCGGGGGGCGGGTTGCGCCCCATGCGCTGCAGCGCGGCCAGCACCTCGGCGAGAACGCCACGCCGGTCATGAAGGGACTTGCGGATCCCCTCTTCCTTAAGCTTCAGCCCTGCAAGCGTCTTCTCGCTCGTCTGGATCTGCTCTTCCAGTGCCTTTCTACGGGCAGCCGATTCGATCAGCGCCTGGCGAAGACTGGCACTGCTCTTGTCGAGGGCGGCAATCGATTGCTCGATCGATGTCGCCTTTTCGCTCGACACGCTCAACGTCTTAGACAGTTGCTCAAGCTCGTTGCGTGTTTCGTCGCGTTTTCTCTGCAGCGCTTCGACGGGATCGGCCGCCGGTGTTTGCACGGTCTCCGATGCCGGGGGTAGGGTACCGGTCACCTGCGCTTTCGGCACACCGAAGGGAACCGCGCTCATCAGCACAGCCGCCAGCAATGGCCGCCAGTCAACCCTTTGCCTGCTTGTCTTCAGCATTCCGCCCTTGAGATCCGTTCCAGCCGCTGACCCTAAGCTGATTTGCCGGCGAAGGCCAGAAACAACGCGCGGGAGGGCGAGCCGGCCCTCTTCCTCAAACACGATGATAGGGATGACCGGACAGGATGGTCACGGCACGGTACAGCTGTTCGGCAATCAGGATACGCACCAGCTGGTGCGGCCAGGTCATCGAGCCGAGATTGATCACCGCGTCGGCACGGTCGTAAAGGGCGGGATCGAGGCCATCGGCGCCGCCGATTGCGATCATCATCTCGCGTTTGCCCTGGTCACGGAACTTGCCGATGAGATTGGCAAAGGCCGGGCTGTCGAGCGCCTTGCCACGCTCGTCGAGCAGGATCAGCACGGAACCTTCCGGCAGGCTCTTGTCGAGGAGGCCTGCTTCCTCGCGTTTGCGCGTGTCCGCGGCCGAAGCGCGGCTTTCGTTGACTTCCGTCACACGCGAAAACTCGAGGCTCACCGCCGGGCCGGCCTTGGCAAAGCGGTCGAGATACCGTGACGCAAGTTCTTTCTCAGGTCCGGCTTTGAGCCGTCCCACGGCAAAAAGGCCAATCCGCATTTCTGCCACCGCATGTTCGTTACCGCGAAAGGGATATCCGGCTGAGCGCGACGCCCAGCCGTCCGATGCGGCTCTTGGCACTGCGGCGTCAGGACTGCCTGATCGGGCCGCTAGTGCAGCGTTCCTTCCTCGTCGGGAGCCGCCCACATCTTTTCGATGTTGTAGAACTCCCGCACTTCCGGGCGGAACACATGGATGATGATGTCACCGGTGTCAATCAGCACCCAGTCACCCGTGTCCAGACCCTCGACACGGGCGCTTCCGAACCCTTCGTCCTTCAGATCGGTCAACAGGTGTTCCGAGATCGCCGACACATGCCGGTTCGATCGCCCGGAGACCACAACCATGTAGTCGCCCAGCGCGGATTTCCCAGCAATGTTGATGGTGACGATGTCTTCGGCTTTGGAGTCCTCAAGGCTTGCGAGGACCACTTCGAGAGCGCGGGCGGCAGCATCGGCGCCACGTTCCAGGCTCTTCGGGATTACGCTGAGCGTTCTCCCCTTGGCGTGTACTGTTGTCAGAGTTGTTCCTTTCGTCACGAACAGAACAGGCACGACGCGAATCCGATCGTCTGGATCCGCCCCATGAAGGTGGCATTGAATGGTTAATGTTTCAAGTGCTCGTCTTAGCGCGTACACCAAGCCGGATCGCCGTCGAACTCAGTGTCGAACGCGGACCATGGATGAAGGTCCAGGCAGGCGGCGGCCTGAGCCCCAGCGAGCGGGCGGCATTTTCATCCACCCTTGCAAAGGATAGCGCCCGCGCGGCCGGCGAGGAGAGGAAGGAAAGGGTGGCGCCCGGGCGATCCACCACGGCGATCGGCACCAGATCGGCGATTTCACGCCACTTCTGCCAACGATGGAAGGTCTTCAAGCTGTCGGCGCCCATGATCCAGACAAACCGGACACCTGGATTGCGCGCCACGACATGGGCAAGCGTATGGGCCGTGTAACTGGTCTTCAGCCGCTCCTCAAACGCGGTGATCTTGATGCGGGGATCGCGCGCCAGATCGTGGCTGAGTGTTATGCGCTCGGACAGCGGCAGCAGCACGGAGCGGCTTTTCAACGGGTTTCCCGGCGTCACCATCCACCACAGCTGGTCGAGCCCCAGCCGCTTCAACGCAATTTCGGCGACCAGCAGATGCCCCGGATGCGGCGGGTTGAAGGACCCGCCGAAGAGACCGACCACCATGCCACGTTCCACATGCGGCATGGCGAGATAAGGTGTCAGGCGCTCCCCCTCCGCCACGTGTCAGGGCCGCGTCTGGCCGGTGCCATGCACCCGGTACTTGAAGGAGGTCAACTGCTCGACGCCAACAGGCCCGCGTGCATGCATCTTGCCGGTCGAGATGCCGATCTCGCCGCCCATGCCGAATTCGCCGCCATCGGCAAACTGGGTGGAGGCATTGTGCAGGAGGATTGCCGAATCGATCTCGTTGAAGAAACGCGACACCACGACCGGATCTTCCGCCAGAACCGCTTCGGTATGGCTGGAGGAATAGGTGTTGATGTGGGCGATCGCGCCGTCGATGCCGTCCACGAGCCTGACCGAGATGATGGCTTCCAGATATTCGGTGCGCCAATCCTCTTCCGTCGCAGGGGTGAAGCCGGGGACCAGTGCCAGCACCTCGCCCGAAGCGCGGATTTCGCAGCCCTTCGCCGCAAGCGCTTCCAGGATCGGCTTCAGGTGAGTGGCCGCAGCCGCCTTGTCGATGAGCAACGTTTCCGCCGCGCCGCAAATGCCGGTGCGGCGCATCTTGGCGTTGACGACAACCTGGACGGCCATGTCGAGATCAGCGGACTTGTCGACGTAGATGTGGCAGAGACCTTCCAGATGGGCAAAGACCGGCACACGCGCTTCCGACTGGACACGCGCGACAAGGCTTTTGCCGCCACGCGGCACAATCACGTCGATCGCGCCATTGAGGCCGGAGAGCAGGGCGCCGACAGCGGCACGATCGGCCACCGGCACGATCTGGATCGCCTCCTCCGGCAGACCGGCCGCCGCAAGACCCTTGCACAGGCAGCGATGGATCGCCTGCGATGAGAACAGTGAATCCGAGCCGCCGCGCAGGATGACGGCATTGCCGGCCTTGAGGCACAGCGCACCGGCATCGGCGGTGACATTCGGGCGGCTTTCATAAATGACGCCGATGACGCCGAGCGGCGTGCGCACCCGCTCGATCTTCAGTCCGTTCGGCCGCTCCCAGGCGGCGATCACATCACCGACCGGATCGGGCAGGGCGGCAATGGCGCGAAGCCCGTCTGCCATTTCGGCGATGCGCTTTTCCGTCAGGGTCAGGCGATCGATGAAGGAGGGCTGCAGGCCCTTGTCCGCCACCGCCGCCAGATCCTTCGCGTTGGCGCTCAGAATATCGGCCGTTGCGGCGTCGATGGCATCTGCCGCGGCATTCAGCGCCGCGTTCTTGGCATCCGTCGTTGCAGTTGCAAGGAGACGCGCGGCAGCCTTGGCCTTGTCGCCGAGGGCCTGCATCATCTGAACGATATCGGGGGTTGCGACCTTATCCAGCATGCGCGGCATCCTCCTCTTGCACCTCGTCCCTGTCGGCCACAAGCAAGCCGGTGATCACCAGGTCATCCCGGTGCACCATGGCGGCGCGCCCGGCATAACCCAGAATGGTTTCGATCTCGCCGGACTTGCGCCCGGCAATCGCCCGCGCCTCGTCTGCATCATAGCCCACCAAGCCGCGGGCAATCTCGCGTCCCTGCGTGCCGATGATGGCGACCGTATCGCCGCGGCTGAACGGGCCAATGACGGCGCGCACACCGGCCGGCAGAAGGCTCTTGCCGGAGGCGAGCGCCCGTTCCGCGCCGGCATCCACCGTCAGCGTGCCCGCCGGCTGCAACTGGCCGGCAATCCAGGTCTTGCGCGCCGTGACCGGTGTGCCGGAGGGCGCAAACCAGGAGGAGCGCGCCCCCTGTTCGATCGCCTGCAGGGGATGATGGGGCTTGCCCGACGCGATGATCATGCCGCAGCCGGCACTCGTCGCAATCTTGCCGGCATCGATCTTCGTGCGCATGCCGCCGCGCGACAGCTCCGAGGCCGCGCCGCCGGCCATGGCTTCGATCTCCGGCGTGATCGACGGGATCGTCTCCAGAAACTTGGCGCCCGGATCGAGATGCGGCGGGGCCGTATAAAGTCCATCGATATCCGACAGCAACACCAGCAGGTCGGCACCGGTCATGGTGGCCACCCGCGCCGCCAGCCGGTCATTGTCGCCATAGCGGATTTCCGTTGTCGCCACCGTGTCGTTTTCGTTGATGATCGGCACGGCGCCGAGCTTCAGCAGCTGGTTGATCGTCGCACGGCCGTTCAGATACCGGCGACGTTCTTCCGTATCCCCCAGAGTCAGAAGAATCTGGCCGGCGACAATGCCGTCCCGCGACAGGCTTTCCGACCAGGCACGCGCGAGCGCGATCTGCCCGACGGCTGCCGCCGCCTGGCTTTCTTCCAGCTTCAGCGCGCCCGGTGCCAGCCCGAGAACGGTGCGTCCGAGCGCGATCGCCCCGGAAGAAACGACCAGCACTTCGACATTCTGGGCCCGGAGTGCCGCGATATCGGCACAAACCGAATGCAGCCACGCCGATTTCAACCCCGTGCTGCGGTCCACCAGAAGCGCCGAGCCGATCTTGATGACGATCCGGCGATGCGCGTTCAAAGCCTTGCGGGACATGGATCAGCCCTCATCCTCGGCGTCGGTATCAGTGTCTTCGGTGGGCGCAAAACGGCTGCGGTCGGGCAGGGCCGTCTCCTCGCTCGATTCGACGATGACATCACGCAGCGCACGCAACGCCTCCGTCACGCCCATATGGGCGGCCGCCGATAGAAGAAGCGGCGGCTTGCCGCAGGCCTTCTGCAACTCCTTGGCCTTCTTTTTCACCTCGGCCGGCTCAAGCACGTCGATCTGCGAGAGCGCAACGATTTCCGGTTTGTCTTCCAGACCGCCGCCATAGGCTTCCAGCTCGTGTTTGACCGTCTTATAGGCCTTGCCGACATGTTCTTCCTGGGCGGAGACCAGATGCAGCAGCACCCGCGTGCGTTCCACATGGCCAAGGAACCGGTCGCCGATGCCGACACCTTCATGCGCGCCTTCGATCAGCCCCGGAATATCGGCGAGCACGAATTCGCGCCCGTCGATGGTGGCAACGCCCAGATTGGGATGCAGCGTCGTGAAGGGATAATTGGCGATCTTCGGCCGCGCACGGGTGACCGTGGCAAGGAACGTGGATTTGCCGGCATTCGGGAGACCGACGAGGCCAGCATCGGCAATCAGCTTCAGCCGCAGCCAGATCGTTTTTTCGACACCCGGCAGGCCGGGATTGGCCCAATCGGGCGCCTGATTGGTGGAGGTCTTGAAATAGGCATTGCCGAAACCGCCATTGCCGCCGGCGGCCAGACGAAACCGCTGGCCTTCCTTCGTCAGGTCGCAGATCAGCGTCTCATTGTCTTCTTCGAAGATCTGGGTGCCGACAGGCACCTTCATGGTGATGCTGGCGCCATTGGCACCCGTGCGGTTGCGGCCCATGCCGTGAATGCCGGTGCCCGCCTTGTAATGCTGCTGGAAGCGGTAGTCGATCAGCGTGTTGAGGCCATTCACCGCCTCGACCCACACATCGCCGCCGCGTCCGCCATCGCCGCCATCCGGGCCACCGAACTCGATGAACTTCTCGCGGCGGAAGGAGACGGCGCCTGCGCCACCATCTCCGGAGCGAATGAATACTTTTGCCTCGTCGAGGAATTTCATGGGTTCTGCCCGTTCGTCATGCGGTTGATCGAGACGATAACCAGATTGCTTTTCAGGGTTTTCGTTATCGTCGCTTTGCTGTCACGTCAAAGCCTATCGTCGGCGCCGGTGCCTTCGACGCAAGATCATACGGTCCGGATGGCAGGATCTGCCATCCGGAGAGGTCAGGACAACCTCATGGTCGGCGAAGATATTCCGCCGTCAATCGCGTTTCCAGATGCGGCACCATGGCATTGCGGGCCATGCTGAAGACGTCCGAGCACTTCAGGATCTGGAAACCGAGCTTTTCCTGGATCCGCAGCGAACCGGCATTATCGGCAAAGGCGCCGGAAAACAGCGTCTCTTGCGGCATGCGGCGGAAGAAGCGGTCCATGACCGCGCCCACCGCCTCGGTCATCACCCCCTGGCCCCAGTAGAACCGGTTCAGCCAGTAACCGAGATGCCATTCGCCCCGCTGCAGCTCCACCGAGATGCAGCCGATATGCACTCCGTCCCCCTCGGTGATGGCGAAATACCAGTCACCGGTGGCATGGATGCAGTTGAGCCAGTCCACCGCATCGCTGTGGCTGTAGGGCACCGGCACGCGTGCCAGCATGCGCGTGACCTGCCAGTCGCTGAGCGACGTGGTGATGGCATCCGCATCGCTCATCTGGTGCGATCTCAGCACCAGACGCCTTGTCTCGATGATCGGGCAGGGGCCGAGCGTGCCGCTTGTCGCGCGGGGGCGGTTCATCTGCGAAGCAGTCATCGCATGTCCCCCCAGCTCTTCAAGGACATCCATGTCTTGCGGTCGAGCCGGAACCATTCGACCGGCACCATGCCGCCAAGCGCCAGAGACCCGACCATGCCGGACCCCTGGAACTGGAAACCGCACTTCTGGATGACCCGCCGCGAGGCGATGTTGGTGACCCGGCAGCGTGCATCGATCTGATCGATGTCGCGGGTGCGGAACGCCATGTCGATCAGCGCATGCGCCGCTTCCGTGGCATAACCCTTGTTCCAGTGAGGTTCGCCCAGCCAGTAGCCGATCTCGAGCGTGAGGTCGTCATTGGCATGCGGCTCCAGCGCGCAGCAACCGAGAAAGGCGCCGTTATCGGCTCGGGTAATGGCATAGACGCACTTGCCAATCTCGCCGGCTTTCGTACGTCGTACGAAATCGGCGGCGTCTTTTGCCGTGTAGGGATGCGGCATACGCGACACCATGGTCGCGATATTGGCGTTGTTGGCGAGATGGGAAAGGGCGTCGATGTCTTCTTCGTGGGGGGCGCGCAGAACCAGTCTCTGCGACAATAAGACGGGGCAATCGCTCCTTAACCGTTGCGGTCTCAACCGCTCTTCGGGCGACCGGCTCTGGCCGCTCCGTAACATTTCGCCTTGCATGGTTCAGTCCTCCTTTTGGACAAAGAAAAAGGGAAGGTGGGTGGCGCCCCATCTCCCCTGTTTTCTTGACTGAACCTTTTGCGGGTATTCAGCCGGGTCGATGAGACGCCGGCTGTTTTAACGCGCTACCGGCTTTTATTCCGCGGCTTCCGCTTTCGGCATCACAGACACGTACACGCGGCCATTGGCCTTGGTACGGTAGTCGACGTTACCGGCGGTGAGCGCAAAAATGGTGTAGTCCTTGCCGAGGCCAACATTGGCGCCCGGATGCCACTGCGTGCCGCGCTGGCGCACGATGATGTTGCCGGCAACGACCGATTCGCCGCCGAACTTCTTCACGCCAAGGCGCTTGGAATTGGAATCGCGACCGTTGCGCGAGGAACCGCCAGCTTTTTTATGTGCCATGGGAGTTCTCCTTTAAATCTCTCGAAAATCCTAAAAGACCGATCAGGCGCTGATCGCGGTGATGCGAACGACCGTGTGATGCTGGCGATGGCCGCGAATCCGCTTGGAATTCTGGCGACGACGCTTCTTGAAGGAGAGAACCTTCTTGCCACGGTTATGCTCGACCACTTCAGCCTTGACGACGGCGCCAACCACGAAGGGCGCGCCGATCTTGGCATCGGCGCCTTCGCCGATGATCAGGACTTCGTTGAATTCGACGACTTCGCCTGCAGCAACGTCGAGCTTCTCGATCGTCACAACATCGTCAGCCGCTACGCGGTACTGCTTACCGCCGGTCTTGATGACTGCGAACATTTTTTATCCTTTCATGTTCGATCCGGCTCTTTCCGCACGGGCGGAAGGCCGTCTTTTTATCAGTCCACGTTTGAGCAGGATTACAAAAGAAGAACTCTTTTGAACCGGTCTGCCGGTGAAACCGAAGCCTCGCCGGCTCCGGACAATCTGCGCCGGACGGATTACCCCATACCGGAACGTGCGGGGGATAATTCAGCCCCTCCTTGCTGTCAAGGAAAAAGACTGGAAAGACTGCGATTTCTCCCTTGCCACCCGCCCCGTTCATCGCTATGTAGCGCTCCGCACCGCCTGGTGCCGACCAGATTACCCGGAGAGGTGGCTGAGTGGTCGAAAGCACCGCACTCGAAATGCGGCATACGGGCAACCGTATCGTGGGTTCGAATCCCACCCTCTCCGCCATCATGGACCCTTGGGGTGCAAGGGTTTTTCAGCTATGAGTGTGTTCCTTCTGCTTTGACTGTAGGTGCCGAAATTGTCTCAGGCCACGCTTGAGGCACTTCAGAGTTTGAGTCGTTGCGAAGGCCGTGAGCTTCTTTTGTATAAAGACGATTCGACTCGAAGATTCTTGACAGCGGACCGATGATTCGCTAAATGTCAAGGGCTGCGAAAGCAGTTCCTCCGAGCCTTAATGGCTTTGGATATGGCTTCTGGCCCCGTGAGCCCGTTAATCACGGGGCAAACTTTCTCAAGGTATCGATTTAAATCCGTGAGTGGTTCTCTTGAACTCGCTTACTGGTAGTGGATATGCTGAAGAGAACTTCCACCCTGAAGGTCGTCCTTCGACTAACTTTAGTGGTTCCAGCCAGACAACGTAGCAATGCTTGTAGCAGTAGTATGCTCTCTTCCATCTAGGCGGTGGTGTCTTTTCTTTGCAAACGAACTGTGCATCGCTTTTGAGTAACAGCTCTTTTATCCAGTAAATTCGCTCGATGCGTTCGATCGCAACTTTGCTTTTGTCATAAGCAAGTCGTGCCCTGTCGGGCGAAGTTCTGAAGGCGTGCTCATATCTGTCAGCATAGAATACAACATCTAAGCCATCATGCGTTTTTAAGGACCCGCGCTCCTTTCCGCCCAAATATTCATTGGCATAGATCGTTTTGCCAAATTCGTAGCACGCTTCACTGTCCATACTTGCCAGATCAAGAAGTGCAGGGAGGGTCATCCGTCAAGCCTATGGCCGCCCAGGGCGATTCGGAAGATGTTGAATTTTGAAAAGGCAGGAGAACGAGAGGGTGCTGAAAGCGGAGCCACGTTCCTAGATTGAACCAGGTGTCGGATCATATCGGCTTTTGGGGTTCCGACCTCTGTTCCATTGGCGTCTGCCGCAACTGCACCGGTGAGGATGTCACACAGCTGAGCGATACTGGATTGCGATGAATCTATACTCGTCAAATTGCTAATCGAGATCGCTCGGGGCTGACCGAAATTTCTAAGGACGCTATGTAGTTTCGGAAGTCTCTTCATGTCTGAGTTGTTTTTGAAGTCGAGTAAAATATTATAATCGTTGTCAGGATGTAGCCACTTCTCAATCATTTCGTAATAAAATTTATAAAATCCCAGCTCCCTGTCGCCGTCGTGAAACTTACTGTAGTCTACAGATCTTTGATCAACAATAATTGCGCGGTAGTTAATATGTGGGTTATTCCAGAAGTAGTCTGAAATTTGTTTATAAGCTTCGAGTTTCTTAAGGCTGACGCGCGACCACTTGAGCTCCGCGCCCACGCCTGCTTTTTTTTTGAGAGCACTCAGGTCCTTGCTGATAGCATCACGGAACTCTCTCTGGATCCAGAGGCCGCCTATCACTGCAAACTGGCAGCCAATACCTCCGGAGTGCCGACTTTCATCGCAATATACTGTATAATTCACTTCCAGCGCTTCCAAGTTTGCAGGCGAGTCGATCTATGTCTATTGCTCTCATATAGCACCACGAGTATTGAATGCACCTTAAATTCTAGTTCAGCAACCTCCGATAGTCAGCTCGCTTGCTTCCGTGAGTTTAGTCGTATTCTGCTTCAACTGCTGTCCAGGGACGAAACAGTCCGCAAAGGGCCAGCCGCGGCAGGCATTTTCGGAATGTGAGCTCTATAGTCCATCAGCGTCAGTGCCGGGATAACCCTTGGCTCCCCTCCAGGGGCGTCCTACGCGTGACCCTCAACATCGTTTGGAGGTCACCATGGCGACGATCCGGAAGCTCAGAGGACGCTGGCAAGCTCAGGTGCGTCGGCGTGGTATGAAGCCCCGCTGCAAGTCCTTTGACAGCAAGCAGGAAGCCGAGAAGTGGGCGCGTGATCTGGAAGCTCAGGTCGATCGCTTCGGTGCTGCTCCAGATACCAAGATTCTCGAAAGCACGACACTCGGGCAGCTCCTGGAGCGCTACCAGCGCGAGATCTCGCCCACCAAGCGCGGGTCCGTTCAGGAGATCCAGCGGATCGACGTGCTGCGTCGTCATCATCTCGCTTACCGGACGCTGATCGGACTGAGCCAACAGGATATCGCGTCTTTCCGCGATGAGCGGCTCCAGTCGGTGGCTCCATCTACGACCGTCCGCGAGCTTGCGATCCTGAGCCACGTCCTTGAGGTGGCGATCCGCGATTGGGGTCTGCCGCTCGCAAAGAATGTGGTGAAGCTGGTTCGTCGTCCGGTGATCCGCAATGAGCGCAGCCGCAGACTGTCCGGCGACGAAGAGCAACGGCTTCTCGATGGATGCGACGGCGGACAGATACCATACCTCAAGACGCTGCTGATCCTCGCCATTGAGACAGGGATGCGTCGAGGGGAGATCCTTGGTCTGCGCTGGTCCGACATCTCGCACAATCGACGGGTGATCACGCTTACCTTGACCAAAAACGGCTCGGGTCGCGAGGTGCCATTGTCTCAGCGGGCATTCGACGCGCTGATGGATTGGAAGGAACGAGCGCCGGCAGACCAATCGACGGTCTTTCCCATGACACCGGGAGCTTTGGAGCAGGCGTGGCGTCGATTACTCATCAGGGTGGGCATAAAGCAGTTGCGCTTTCATGACTTGCGCCACGAGGGGGTTAGCCGCATCTCCATCTCGGCCGGAGAGGAAGACGCTGACGCTGAGCTTGTTGCCCAAGATGCGTGAACCCGAAGTCATTAACGCTGTGGCACCTGTCGACAGTCAGAGTGCGATCATCGAGGATGCCCGGCGGCGGGTCGCCGAGGGCGATACGATTTTGCTCCGCTTTACCGACGGCGGCACTGGTCGCTTCATCCGCTACACCATTCGAGGGCTCGAAAACGATCCTTCTAAGGGCGTCATCGCAACGACCGACCCACGCGCCGCCTGCCTCATCGGCAAGGGCGTCGGTGACGCCGTTGACCTTGAGCTGCCGACTGCCCGTCGCCAGGCAGTCATTGAGAAGATCTGGCAAGACGAGGAGCGACAACCCCTCGCGCCCGCGAAGCCCAAGACGGCGCAAGCCAGACAAATCATCGACGTGGCGAGCCGACAGGTCGAGCCAGGCGATCTTTTGCTGCTCTACTCGAAGGATGGTGGGAAGAGGTTGTCTTTCTATCATCGCGTGCCTCCCGACTTGGAGAGGGCACAGGGGCCATCACCAGCGACAGCAGACAAGCGGGTGGAAAACTTGCTCGGCAAGCGCGTGGGGGACGAGTTTGTTATGCGCCTGGGTTCCGCCGACAAGCTTGTAAAGATACACCGGATCATGAAGCCATAGCTGCGGCCCTGCCGCGCTGGCACCATTATGCAGAAGACGGAAAGACCGATGTCGAAGAAGACCAAGCTGGAACTGACCTGGATCGGCAAGGACGAGCGGCCGAAGCTCGAGCCGCGCATCCTCATCGAGGACCCGGCTAAAAGCTATCACGCTGCCGCGCGCCGAAACTGTTCAAAACCGAAGCTAAGTCGGGGATGTCGTCGCCGACCATATGGGACGACGTTGGCCTAAACCAGCATGCCGCTCGAGAGCTGGAAGTGATCTTCGGCTCGAAAGCAAGTTTTGAGACGCCGAAGCCCGAGTTTCTTATGCGTCGAATTATTCAGATTGCATCGAACCCAGGAGACATAGTGCTCGACTCCTTCGCCGGTTCGGGCACGACAGGCGCCGTGGCCCATAAAATGGGTCGTCGCTGGATCATGGTGGAGCTTGGCGAGCATTGCGAAACGCACATCCTGCCGCGAATGAAGAAGGTGATTAATGGTGAAGATAAGGGTGGCGTGACCGAGGCCGCCGGCTGGAAGGGAGGCGGTGGCTTCCGCTACTTCAATCTCGCACCGTCTCTCCTGGAGCAGGACAAATACGGCAACTGGGTGATCAGCAAGGACTACAATCCCGCCATGCTGGCCGAGGCCATGTGCAAGCACATGGGATACACCTATGCGCCGAGCCTGCTCGCCGAGGAATATTGGAACCACGGCTACGCCACTGAAAAATCCTTCATCTACGTCACCACGCAACAGCTAACCCATGATGCCTGCCGCAAGATTTCCGAGGATGTTGGACCTGAGCGGTCGCTCGTCGTCTGCTGCAAGGCCTTTAGTGCAAATCCAGACAGCTTCGAGAACCTGATCCTGGTCAAGATACCCTCGGCCATCCTCACGCAATGCGAATGGGGGCGTGACGATTATTCTCTGAACATCGCCAAGCTTCCGTTGGCGGACGATGACGGCGACGAGGAGCTCGATCCCGCATCGAAGGAGGAGTTAGCGGCGCCGAAACGCAAGAAGAAGATTGCTGCCAAGGACCGGTTCGGTGATCTGAGCGGCCTCGATCTCTTCGATGACCTCGGCACTGATGCTGACAAGAGCGAGGGCTGAGCCATGATCCATCCGGAACGCATCCGCCGGCAGATCGCCCAGCGTCTCTCGCTCAGAAAACCGCAGGAACAGGCCCTGAACATTCTGGCCGAGGTCCTCGAGGTCGTCCCGCTCGGCAAGGAGCAGGATCTGGTCGAAACTCTCCAGGCCGTGCAGAAACAATGGCCGAGCGTCGAGGAATTCGAACGCGATTTTCCCTCCCTCTGCTTTGCGCTCGCTACAGGCGTCGGCAAGACACGGCTGATGGGTGCGTTCATCAGCTACCTCTATCTGACCGGCCGCTCGAAGAACTTCTTCGTGCTCGCACCGAACACGACCATCTACGACAAGCTGGTGGCCGATTTCTCGCGACAGTCGTCGCCGAAATACGTATTTCGCGGCATTGCCGAGTTTGCCCAGCGTCCGCCGATCATCGTCACAGGCGACACCTGGGAGGAAGGGCGGGGCATTCGCGGCTCCGACCTCTTCGGCAATGAGGTCGTCATCAACATTTTCAATGTCGACAAGATCAACAAGGACAAGGGTCGTATCCGCACCATGCGGGAATACCTTGGACAGACTTATTTTGACTATCTGGCCGAGCTGCCGGACCTCGTGATGCTGATGGATGAGGCGCACCGATACCGCGCCAATGCCGGCATGAAGGCCATCAGCGAGCTGAAGCCGGTGCTGGGCCTGGAGCTGACGGCAACACCAAAATCCGTCGGCACGAAGTCCAAGGCTTTCAGCAATGTGATCTACCAATACGGTCTGGGCGACGCCATGGCCGACGGCTATGTCAAAGAGCCGGCCGTTGCTACCCGCGTCGATTTCCGCCCGCAGGATTACGCCCAGGATGACCTCGAGATGATCATGCTCGAGGACGGCATTCACTACCACGAGGAAGTGAAGACGCAGCTGGATCTCTATGCCCGTCAGACAGGTCGCAAGCGCGTCCATCCCTTCATCCTTGTCGTGGCACAGGACACGAGACACGCCAGCGAGATCCGGATGCGGATCGAGGACGATAAGTTCCTTAAAGGTGCCTATAAGGGCCGCGTGATCGAGATCCACTCCAACCTCAAGGGAGAGGAGAGTGACGAAGCGGTATCGCGCCTGGTGAGCCTCGAGAGTGACGACAAGACTGAGATCGTCATCCACGTCAACAAGCTCAAAGAAGGCTGGGACGTAACCAACCTCTATACGATCGTGCCGCTCCGAGCCTCGGCGTCAGACATATTGACGGAACAGACGCTTGGTCGCGGTCTGCGTCTTCCCTACGGCGAGCGGACCGGCAACGAGTTCGTCGACACCTTGACCGTTATTGCCCATGACCGCTTCGACGAGGTTATCCGCAAGGCAAAGGAGTCGGACTCGCTTGTCCAGATGCGTGCCATCACCATCGGGCCCTCCGGCGATGTGAAGCCGGAGACCTCATACGTCGTCGAGATCCCGACCGCGATGGAAGCCATGCTGACCGGCCAACGCAAAGGTATGGACGACGACGGACAGGCTTTCGTCTTCGACCATCCGGATGATCGTGAGGTTGCCGCATCGGCAATCGATTTCATCACCAAGAAATATGAGCGCACGCTCACGGGCGGCGTGCAGGATCTTACCAAACCGGAAGTTCAGGCAGAACTCGTTGCCGACATCCGGCGAGCGCACCGGGACCAGGTGCAGGGCCAGTTGGAAGGTGTGCTCGTCGAACCCGACTTCCAGAAGATCGTCGGCATCGTGACCGCCAGCATTGCGGAGAATACGATCGAAATACCGGAGATCGTGGTGATCCCGAGCCGAGAAGTGAACTTCTGGTTTGAGGACTTCGACCTCAGCAATCTTTCGAGCGTGCGGCACCAGCCCATTTCCGATCGGATCCGGATCCGCAATCTGCGGGACCAATCTCAACGTGAGTTGGCGCGATCCGTCAGCGCGCCTAAAGAGGCGCGAGTCGAAAACTACATCGTCAAGCACCTCATCGACATAGATCAGGTGGACTATGACAGCCAGGCGGACCTGCTCTACAAGCTTGCCGGCCAGATGGTCACGCACTTGCGGAGCTATCTGGAAACCGAGGACGACGTGGAGAACGTGGCCCTTGCACATGGTCGCACGTTGGCGCAGGTGATCTTCGATCAGATGAAGGCGCACTACCGTGAGACCCCGACAGACTATCGTGCAAAGATGGTCCGCTCGTTCCGAATGCTGCGGCCGCAATCCTATGCCGTCTATTCGACTGCGAAGCGACTGCCGATCGACCAGGCGGCCAAGCCCTTATCCGATACGGGAAGCCACGTTTTCTATGGGACCAAGAAGAGTCCCTATTTGCAGCACAAGTTCGACTCAGATGCTGAACGCCGTTTCGCCGCGCTGATTGATCACGAAGCAGAGAAGGACGTGAAGCGCTGGCTGAAACCCGCAGCTGGCCAGTTCCAGATCGAATATCGTTCCGGTAAGGCCTACGAGCCGGATTTCGTCGTGGAAACGCCGACGGAGAAACTGATCGTCGAGGTGAAGTCTGACCGCGACATGCAGGATCCCATTGTGGAAGAGAAGGCACGCGCTGCGGTTAAATGGGTGCAGTATGCGACTGACCTCGCCAAGGAGACTGGCGGGAAGCCGTGGGGATATGCTCTGGTGGCGGATAGTGACATTCGGGAGAATGCGAGCTTTGCGGGATTGATGGCACGGTCGCGGCGGGGGTGAAGAGCCACGACCCAGCCACACTTGGTAATGCCACCCGCCCCGTTCATCGCTATGTAGCGCTCCGCACCGCCTGGTGCCGACCAGATTACCCGGAGAGGTGGCTGAGTGGTCGAAAGCACCGCACTCGAAATGCGGCATACGGGCAACCGTATCGTGGGTTCGAATCCCACCCTCTCCGCCATCATGAACCCTTCGGGTGCAAGGGTTTTCCCATTAATCATCGCGCGAAATCAAGCAGTCGTCTGTCGCAGGCGATGGATCGCATTCGCATTGCCTCTCACCGCATAAGCGCTACAATCATTGTGCGTGACGACGGAGAGCTTTGGGAGGAGCGATACGTGAGACGGATGTGGCCAGACGACTATGCCGTTCTGCTGGACGGCGCGGAAGAGGTAGACCTTCACATTCAGCCGGTAGTGCAGGGCGATGGTTCCCCTGGGAAGGCAACGACCCGCAAGGGCTTGAAGGCACGCATCACCCAGCAGGACTTCGAGAAGATATGGCCTCTGGCCGAGGCGCGTTATCGGCTTGGCGGACGGCTGGCCGGCAAAGCGATCACCCTTGATCACCAACAATCCGCATTATCGGAACTGGCATCCCTCCGACGGCGGCAGTGTCGAAAGCATCTCCGACAGCGGGAAACAATACACAACACGTTATGTGATCGTGCATTTCCTGCTGGATGACGTGCGGGAAACCGTCGAGGCGTGAGATCCACTCCGGCGGCTCTTTTCTGTCGACCGGCCAACCTTGACGCTGACCGGTCGACCTGCGCACCCTCTGACAGGCGCAAGGCGCTGCGGATTAGAAGGCAGCCCGTTTGTCGCGTTGCGCGAGCCGCGCAAGCAGGTAGTCCACCTCTGAGCGCGCGGTCTCCGAGAGGGCAAGCCCGGGTTTGCGCTGGGCGTCGGAGGTGATCACACCGCGCCGCATCAGCACGTATTTGCGCACCGCAAGGCCGATGCCGAGCTGCTGTTCGTAGCGGATCAACGGCAGATGCGCGTCGAACAGGTCGTGCGCGGCGTCGCGTTGTCCGGCGGCGAAGAGATCGACGAGTTCGGTCAGCATGTCCGGGAAACCGTAACCGGTCATGGCGCCATCGGCACCGCGTTCCGGTTCGAAATCGAGGAACATGCCGCCATTGCCGCACAGGATCGAGAAGGGTCTGAGATCACCGGCCTTCTGCATCGTCCTCAGCCTGGAAATCTTTTCGAGACCCGGCCAGTCCTCGTGCTTCAGCATCAGGCAGGAGGGGTGGTTCGAGATGATCTTGGCCACGACACCCGCCGACATCACCACATTCAGCGTCAGCGGATAATCCTGCAGCACCCAGGGCACGTCGTCGCCCACCGCCTCGATCGCCTGGGCGAAATAGGTGACGATCTGATCGTCGGTGCGCAACGAGGGTGTCGGCGCGATCATCACCCCGGCAGCCCCCAGATCCATCGCATCGCGGGCGAGCGAGCGCATGGCGGCAAAGCCCGGCGCCGACACGCCGACGATGACCGGGATCCTGGCGCGGCCGACGACCTGTTTGATGATTGCCCGGCTTTCGGACGGTTCGAGCTTCGGCGCTTCACCCATGATGCCGAGGATGGTGATGCCGCTGCAGCCGCTGTCCTGGTAGAAATCGGTCAGCCGGTCGATGGAGGGAACGTCGAGCGAACCGTCCGGCAGGAAGGGGGTGGTGGCGATCGCGTAAACGCCCCTGGAACTGGTGGAGAATGTCATGGTGTGTTGTCCTCACGAGCCTTTTGTTGGTGTCGACGCCTGACGCCGCCGGTAATCGTCAACCGTCTGTGTCCGGATCTCGAACTGGTCCTGGGTTTTGGTATAGAGCGCACCGCCCAGGCGGCCAACGGCATCCATCAGCCTCTGGTCCACATGAAGGGTCTTTTCATCGACCGCATCGCTGCGCACGAAGGCACCGACGACCTCGCCGATGACGATGTCGCGTGCCGGGCTGACCTTCAGCACCGTATGGAGCCGGCATTCCAGCGCTGCCGGTGCCGCCAGAATACGCGGACTGGCCACCATCCGGCCCGGAACAGTCGCCAGACCGGCTTCCTGCAACTCGTCGACCTCTGGCCCGAACTTGATGGCGCAGATCTCCATCTGCTGCATCAGCGGCATATCGACGATATGCACGGTGAAGTCGCCGGTCTCGGCAATGTTGCGGGCGGTATCCTTCGGCCGGCCATCCGGATGGTGTTCGATGCCGATCGCCAGCAGCGCCGGCTCATGGGTCAGCACGTTGAAGAAGCTGAAGGGTCCGGCATTCGCCTGGCCGTTCCGGCTGACGGTCGTCACAAGCGCGATCGGTCGGGGAATGACGGTGCCGATCAGGAGCTTGTAGCGCTCCCGTTCGGACAGTCTCTGGAAATCGAAATGGGTATGGGCGTCTGTCATGGTCCTACCGGGTGCCAAAGATCGTCTGCATGCCGCCGGCGGCAAAATCCGTCAGGGCCTTGCGCATTTCTGAGATAAACGCGTGCTGCAGCCTCGAGCGCGGAACGCCCTTGCGGGTGATCAGCACCGCCGCAACTTCGATCGGTGGCAGGAATCCACGTTCGATGACACCGAGCCCGGCATTAAACGCCGCCGTATAGGGATCGATGACGGCGGAACCGATGCCGGCACTGGCAAGAACCGCAGCCGTTGCGCAATAACGAACCTCGACCCGCGGTTTGTAGGGCACGCCGTCACGTTCGAAGGCCGCGCGCACCTTCTGGCCAAGGTTCGATTCGATTTCCAGTCCGACGAAATCTCCCTTCGCCAGCGTCTCGGCGCTCACCGTGCTGGCGGAAACCTTTTCCGCCTTTGGCAGAACGGCAACCATGTGGGTGCGCGCCAGAATCTCGACATTGACGGCAGGATGACGTTCCAGTGCGAGTGCCAGACCGAGATCGGCATGGCCGCTCTGCACGGCTACCACCACATGTTCCAGACGCCGGACATCATAGGCGACGGACACATCCTTGCGTTCCTTCAGGAAACGCCGCATGGCAAGCGGAGCAACGGTGTGCCCAAGCGGCGGCGTCGAGATCACCCGAAGCCGTCCAGACACACCCTGGCGCATGTCCTGGGCCCGGGAGGCGAACCCCCTCAGAAGACCGAAAACCGGCTTGATGTCATCATGCAGGGCAACGGCCTCTTCCGTCGGCTGCAGGCGGCGGTGGAGGCGCTCGAACAGCGTGACCCCGGTCTGGGCCTCCAGTTGGCGGATGCCGTTGGAAACGGCCGGCTGCGAGATGCCAAGCTGCTCGGCGGCCTCCACGGTCGTTCCGCACCGCATGATCGCATCGAAGATTTCCAGGAGGCGAAGCGAAACGTCGGGCTTGGTGGGTGAGCCGTTCATGCCGTTCCCGTCACCAGATTGCCGAAAGCCATGGCAACCGCCGCCTGGGTCGGGTCGATGACGGCGCAGCCGACCTCGTCCTCAAGCCGCTTGCGGTGTCCGGACATGCCCGCACATCCAAGCACGATGGCGCCGGCACCGAGCCCCTTCAGTTTGCGTGCCGCAGCCAGCAGGAGGCCATAACTCTCCTCACCGTGGCCGCTCTCGGCAACACTGACGGAACCTTCGAGAGCCACCTCACCCGCAAGCCGCTGATCGACCCCGAGACGGCGCAGATTGCGCAGATGCCGCGGAATGGAAGCTTCCGCCACGGCAATGACGCCGAACATATCTGCGAGCGCCAGCGCCGAGAGCACGCCGGCGTCCTGGATGCCGTAGACCGGCCGCGTCGTGATCGACCGGGCAAGGTCAAGGCCCGGCTGGGAATAACAGGCGAGCACATAGGCCGCCGCATCCGGGCGTGATTCGATCACTGCGGCTGTATGCAGCGCCGCCTCATCGACATGCCGTTGTGTCACGACGCCGGGTGGCCCCTCTTTGATGGTGAGGCATTCGATGATCGGCCCGCCGGGAAAGGAAAAGCCGGAGAGCGCCGTCCGCAGCCCTTCGGTCACGATTTCGGAACTGTTCGGATTGATCACCAGGATCGTCGGGGAGGGGGATTGCATCAGGGTGCCACCTCCTGGCCGAACTGGGCTGCGATCTCGAACTCAACAGCCCGATAGCCCGGCATGGCACCGGTATCGACAGGTTTTCTGGCAACGAACCGCCCATCGCCCGCGTTCGCTTTGAGCATGCCCTTCTCCACCACGATCCGGCCGCGGTTCATCACCAGCTCCGGCCATCCGTTGATCTCCATGCCCTCGAAGGGCGTGTAGTCCATGTTGTCGTGCTGCATGTCGAGCGTGACCGTCCGGGTCTCTTCCGGGTTCCAGATCGCGATATCCGCGTCGAAACCGGGCGCGATCGCCCCCTTGCGGTCCAGTCCGAACACCCGTGCGGCGTTGGAGCTGGAGAGCCTGACGAAATCACCAAGCGTGATCCGGCCTTTTGCGACGCCTTCGGAAAACAGATAGGGAAGCCGCATGGCAATGCCCGGCATGCCGTTGGCGATTTTCGGGTAAGGCGCGTCACGCCCGTTCAGGAATTTGCCGGTGGCATCCGCCCGGTAAGGAGCATGGTCGGAGGAGACGCTTTCAAAGGTGCCCGACCGGATATGCTGCCACAAGACCTCCTGCGTCGCATGGTCGCGAAGGGGAGGGGAGCAGATGTATTTGGCACCCTCCATGCCCGGTCGATCGAGATCGGCACGGGTCAGCGCCAGGTATTGCGGGCAGGTCTCGGCAAACAGCTTGGTTCCGGCCAGTTTCTCGCGCCGCACGATCTCGGCACCGCCGCGGGTCGAGACATGCACGATGAAGAGGGCTGCATCGACAAGCTTAGCCAGCGAAACGGCGCGGTTGATCGCCTCCTCCTCCGCCAGCTCCGGACGGCTGAGGGCATGATATTTGGGAGCGGTCAGACCGGTCGCCGCAAAACGCCGGTTCATCCACTTCACCATCTCGTTGTTTTCCGCATGCACCATGGTCAAAGCACCATGGCTCTTCGCCACGGTGAGGATATCCAGCATACCGCCGTCGCCGATGTTCATCAGGTCGTAGGTCATGAAGACCTTGAACGAGGTGATGCCGCGTTGAAAGACGCCAGGCAGTTCTTCAAGCACGGCCGGTGTGGGGTCCGAGATGATGAGGTGATAGGAATAGTCGATGACGGAATTCGGTGCGGCCCGTCCGTCATAGGTGGCGATCACGTCGGCAATCGACTGGCCACGATGCTGGGCGGCGAAGGGGACGAAACAGGAGTTGCCGCCGAAGGCTGCCGAGACCGAACCAGAATAATAGTCGTCTGCCGTCATCACACCCGACGAACTTTCCTGGGCGATATGGCAATGGGCTTCGATGCCACCCGGCAGGACAAGCCGGCCACCGGCATCGATCCGCCGCTCACCGCCGGGCAGATGTTCGGCAAGCGCAACAATCCGGCCGTCGGAAATGCCGACATCCGCTTTGAAGGTCTCATGGGGCGTGACAACCGTGCCGCCGTGGATGACCGTATCGTACTGCATCGGGATTTCCTGCGAATTAGACGTCAATGATCGCGCCGGTCTGTGACGTGATGCGGCCATAGTGCTCTATCCGGCGATGGCGCGCAAAGTCGAAGATCGTCGATTTGCCGAAGGCGCACTTGTCGAAATCGCAATCGGCGAGGATCAGTTCGTCCTCTTCCGTTTCGGCGCGTGCGAGCACGAAACCGTCCGGATCGACGATGATCGAACCACCGATCAGCGGATGCCCATCCTCCACGCCCGCCTTGGCGACACCAACGACATAGGTCGCATTCTGATAGGCGCCCGACTGGAGCGACAGATCGGAGTGAAACAGGCGCTTCTCCAGCCCCTCGGCGCTCATCTGGCTGTTCACGGCCGGCGTGTTATAACCGATGGTGATCAGTTCCACGCCCTGCAGGCCCATGCAACGATAGGTCTCCGGCCAGCGGCGGTCGTTGCAGATCGCCATGCCCATGATAACACCTTCGTTGCGCCAGACGTTGAAACCGAGATCGCCCGGTTCGAAATAACGCTTTTCCAGGTGCTGGAAGGCGCGTGTCGTATCGTATTCGTCATGGCCCGGCAGATGCACCTTGCGGTATTTGCCGACGATCTCTCCCTTGCGGTTCGTCAGGATCGAAGTGTTGAAATGACGCCCCTCGGGCGTCAGTTCCGCATATCCGAAGGTCATGGCAACGCCGAGCTCGCGGGCACGATCAAAGAGCGGCTGAGTTGCGCCGTTCGGCATTTCCCGTTCGAACCAGGTATCGACCTCGTTCCAGTCCGGCATGTACCAGCGCGGGAAGAAGGTCGTCAGCGCCAGTTCCGGATAGACGATCATCTCCGCCCCTCGCGCAGCCGCCTGTTCCATGAGGTCGATCATGCGAGCGACCACGGCTTGCCGGCTGTCGGCTTTCTGGATGGCACCGAGCTGCGCGCCGGCAATGATCATTCTGGTCATGGGAGTATCCTTCCGTTTTTTCGTGCGTCACGCCGCAAGCCGACGCTGGAAACGGCTGACCAGCCGCACCACGGGCCACAGGATGACGAGATAGATGAGTGCCGCCAGAACCAGCGGCGAGGCGTTGTAGGTGATCGAACGCGCCATGTTGGCGGCGTAAAGCAGTTCGGAGAGCGACACGACCGAGGCAAGCGAGGTGAGCTTCACCACCTCGACCGTGTTCGACAACAGGTCCGGCAGCACGTTGCGGATGGCCTGCGGCAGGACGACGCTGATCAGCGTTTGCGTCTGGCTGAGGCCGGTCGATCGCGCCGCCTCCCATTGGCCCTTGCCGACAGACAGGATGCCCGCCCGGTAAACTTCCGCATAATAGGCGGAATTGTTCAGCAGGAAAGCGAGCGCGACGGCGGCAAAAGGAGAGATTTCGATGCCGGCGAAAGGCAGGCCGGAATAGATGAAGATCAAGAGCACCAGCGGCGGCAGGGCCCGGAAGATATCCGTGAAGACGATGGACGGCAGCCTGAGCCACCGGCGCGGGCTGAGATTGGCGAGCGCCACCAGCAAACCGCCGGCAAGGCCAAGCAGGATCACGGCGGCGCAGAGCCTGGCCGTCATCCATAGGCCCGATAACATCAGCGGAAGCGATTTCGCCATGATCGAGAGGTTGAAGAACTGATCGATGAGGTTCTGCATGATCAGCGGCCCTGGTTTTGATCGCGGCGACGTTCGAAAAGCCGCGCAGCAAACACCAGCGGCATGAACAGGACGAGATAGGCGATCGCCGCAAGTGAGAGCGGCGTGGCACTGCCGGAGAAGCTCTGGGCTGTCGTCGCCGCCGACAGGATTTCCGACACGCCGATGACGGAGCCCAGCGCCGTCATTTTGGTGATGGCCAGAACCCGGTTGACGAGCGGCGGAATGGCAAGCCGCACAGCCTGGGGCAGGGCGACATAAAGCAGCGTGCCGCCAAAGCCGAGGCCGGTGGAAATGCCGGCTTCCCACTGCCCGCGATCGACGGAAAGAAAGCCCGCCCAGAAGATTTCCTCGGCAAAGGCGGCAAGCGTCAACGACAACACGATAAACAGGACCATCGGCCCGGAGAGCCGCACGCCGACCCCTGGCAGGCCGAAATAGAGCAGCAGGATCAGCACGAGCGGCGGCAAGGCACGAAAGATATCGGCAAAGCAGACGATCAGGATGTTGCAGATCCAGATGCGATAGGTGCGCAGGCAGGCGAGAGCGAGCCCTGTCAGGACACCGGCGACGACCACCGCAAGCCCGATCCAGACGGCGACCAACATGCCGGACAGCACGTCGGGGAGATACCGTGCCATCACATCCGGATTAAAGAAGGTGGTGAGGAAATTCGCCATCCCGGTCACCGCGTGACGCGAGACAGGAAGGCACGCGTACGATCGGCCTTCGGAGCACCAAAGATCTCCTCCGGCGAACCTTCCTCCACGACGAGGCCACCATCCATGAAAACGACACGATCGGCCGTCTCGCGGGCAAATCCCATCTCGTGGCTGACGACCAACATCGTCATGCCCTTGGCCTTCAGGTCCTTCATGACCGACAGGACCGACCCCACCAGTTCGGGATCGAGCGCCGACGTCGGTTCGTCGAACAGCATCACGAGCGGATCAAGCGCAAGCGCCCGGGCGATAGCGACACGCTGCTGCTGACCGCCGGAAAGCTCCGCAGGCATGGCGCTTGCCTTGTGCGCAAGGCCGACCCGATCCAGCATGTCCATGGCCCGAGCCCTGGCCTCTTCGGCCGAACGTCCGAGCGCCTTGCACTGCGCCAGCATGACGTTCTTCACCACGCTCATGTGCGGATACAGGTGGAAGCCCTGAAACACCATGCCGACCTTCAATCGCATGCGATCGAGATCCCGGCTGGTGCCGCTCATGATGTTGCGTCCATCGACGATGATGTCGCCGCCGGACGGTTCCTCAAGGCGATTGCAGCACCGCAGCATGGTGCTTTTGCCGGACCCGGAAGGGCCGATGATAAAAACGAGGTCGCCTTGCGCGACCTTGAGATTGATGTCGCGCAGAACAACGGTATCGCCGAACCGCTTCTGTAACGAAACGATTTCGAGCATCGGACGGTTGGTCATCGGCGGCTCCCGCATGCATGGAACGACAGGGGACGGCAGGTCACCCTGCCGTCCGCCACGCTCATTTCAGATCGCACGACGGCTTGTGATCATCCTCGGCATACCCCTCGAAACCGGGGACACCATAACCCTTGGTCGGGGTCACGATGGTCGTTCCCGCCGTCGGCGTCACGCCGAACCACTTCTCGGAAAGCTTGGCCATGGAACCGTCAATCTTCAGGCATTCGATCGCCTTGTCGACCAGGTTGCGGCCGGCCACATCGTCCTTACGGAAGGCGAGCCCCCAGACGAGACCGGTCGGATATTCGTAGGAAAGCTTGACCTGCGGATTTTGCTTGGCAGCCCAGGCGGCAACCGTTGCGCCGGCAAGGTTCGCATCCGCACGACCCGCGACGACTGCGGCGACGGCATCCGTGTTCGTGCCGTAACTTTCGACCTTCCAGCCGAACTCCGCTTCGCGCTCGCGCAGGAAGCTGTCATAGGCAGAACCCTTGTTGACGGCGATGGTCTTGCCCTTGAAATCGGCAAGGGATTTGTAGTCCGGGCCCTTGGCCGGGACCACGAAGGCGAAGTTGGTATCCATAAAGCCTTCGGTGAACAGCAGGTTGGCGGACCGCTCCTTGTTCACCGTCACCGGGGCTGCGAGAAAATCATAGGTCTTGGCCTGGAGGGCGGGAATGAGGCCGGAAAACTGCGCGGATGTCAGATCGACCGTCTTGCCGAGACGTTCGCCGATCAGTTTGACGAGGTCGACGTTAAAACCTTCCACCTTGCCGTCAAGCGTCGGCATGGCGTGAGGCGCGAAGGTTCCATCAAGCGCGGTCTTGATCGTGCCTTCGGCATGTGCATGGGATAAGGCAAGCAGAAGCGTTAACCCGGCAAGGCCGGATTTCTGGAAGGTTTTCATCACTGTTCTCCACTGGAAGTGCCGTTTTCGGCTTGTTCTGGCAGCGATGATTTCACGCTGTTCACTGCACCGCAATATAATTCAATATTATTATCTGAATTGAATTATTCGATTATCGAATACGAGAACGCAGCGGCCTTCGGTCCTGGAACGACATTCTGAAAGAGAATTCAGGCGGTTGGAAAAACGACGCCCCACCGCAATACGGCAGATCCGCGTCTACCTTCACGCCGGATGGACCTTGCACCCGGATTGTCGCAATGCGAGACAGTCAGAATTCCCAAACGGCATAGACAGACAGAGGCAGCATCATGACCAGGACCGTTTATCTCAATGGCGAATGGATCGCCGAAACCGAGGCGAAGGTATCGATCTTCGATCGCGGCTTCCTGTTCGCTGACGCCATCTATGAGGTCACCGCGGTGATCGACGGCAAACTCATCGATTTTCCAGGCCATGCGGCTCGGCTGCGCCGCTCGCTTGATGCCTTAGGTATTGCCATGCCCGTCGAAGAGACCGAACTGCTGGCGCTGCACAAGGAGATCGCGCAGCGCAACGGTATCACCGAAGGCCTCATCTATCTGCAGATCTCGCGTGGCGTGCAGGACCGCGACTTCCTGTTTCCGAAAGCCATGGAGCCAACCTTCGTGATGTTCACCCAGGCAAAACGGGTGCTGGACAATCCGAAATGGAAGACCGGTCTTTCCCTGAAGACGGTACCGGAAGGCCGCTGGTCGGAGCGCCAGATCAAGACGGTACAGCTTCTCTATTCGTCGCTGCGCAAGACGGAAGCCAACCGCAACGGCTTTGATGACGTGCTCTTCGTCGAGAACGGCTTGATCACCGAGGCAAGCTCCGCCAATTTCCACATCGTCACAGCAGCGGGAGAGCTGATCACGCGCGATCTTTCGAATGCGCTGCTGCACGGCATTACCCGCGGCTCCATCGTCGATCTGGCCAGGCAGGCAGGCATCACGGCCCATGAACGCGCCTTCACGGTCGAGGAAGTCACATCCGCATCGGAGGCCTTCCTGACCTCGGCGACGAGCTTCGTGACACCGGTCGTCCGGCTGGATGGCGAGACCATCGGCAATGGCAAGGTCGGCCCGGTCAGCGAGCGCCTTCTCGACATCTACATCCAGGACCAGCTGTCACGCGGCGTGCCGATTGCCGATTGAGGACAAACTGGAGACGAGCAGGCGTCAGGTGATCAGGCTCCAGAAGCCAGACTTCTTGCCGTGTTTGTTCTTCAGGTTCAGAACGTAATCGTCATGGGGTGGCAGATCGGCGAAATCCGTGATCCGCGCCGCAAGACCACAGCATTCCACGAAGTGCCGAGCCGCGTGTTTGTAGCGGCTCGAGCGCGCGTGATCGAGGGTGAAGTCGATCATGGCACGCAGCAAGATCGTCGCCGCCAGCGGCTGTTTGTCCGATAATCTTTCGGCAGCGGGCGTCAGCAGCTCGTAGAGGTCGCCGTCGATTTCCGCCCGCCTCTTGACGCACAGCTTGGCGGCTTCTGCGGGCGCCGGCCACTCGATGAAAAAATCCAGCGCATGGTGCACGTCCGCGAACCGATGCACATGCGCAAAAGCCTTCTCTTCCGCTTCCAGATCATCGAAATCGGGCAGGCGACGCAGATGGGCGCGCAGATGGTGCGGATTAAGGTTCGCTTCGAAGCAGGACCAGCGAAAATCCTGCGCATCCTCCCCCCGTTCCAACGCCTCAAGCGCCTCCACCCGAGCCTCCTCCCATTCGAACGGCCAGCCCATGCGACCCATTTCAGCGGCATCCAGCGTGGACAGCGCCTCGGCGGCACGGCCAGCAGACAGGAGACGGATGGCGATCTCCGCGGCAATCATCGGCACCTTGCGGGTCTTTTCCGGCTGTTGGGCGATGAAGGCATCCACATCGCCCGTCAGATCGGCAATCATCTGAAGCGCGATCTTGGCCATGGAATCGGTTCGTCTGCTCTCGATCTCGTCGCGATAGATCGGGCCACGAGTGCTCCAGCCGATCACCTGGCGTTCGCTGTCCTCAAGCTTGGCTTTGGGGGCCTGCAGGGCATCCGTCATCAGCGCCTTCAGCCGCTCCAGCCCCTTTGGACCAAGCGCCGGTGCCATCTCGACGATCAGTGGATCGAACTGGCCATAATCATTGCCGTTCAAGGCGGTGAAGACTTTTTCCGCCAGGACATCTCCGGAATGCTCGGCGCCTTTGGCCAGCCTGCCGGCATCCGCGCAGGCCTGGTGGAAGATCGCAACGAGCGTCCCGCTGCCGTCATCGCTGCGCTCGAAGATCGATTCGGCCAGACCCAGAAACTGCCAGATCAGATCGAAAGCTTCGCGCGCATCCTCCGGCGCCACCTTCTCCAGGATCGCGATGCGCTGGGTTTCAAGGTCCTTCTTCGCCGCCTTGACCTTGCGCCAGTCGATGAAGGTTTTTGCCCGCTGCAGGCTGATGAGCCGCTTGCGGATTTCTCTCGCCACATCGGCAATACTCTGGCTGCCGGCCAGTTCGAGCCTGAGACGCTGTTTGTGCGCCGCACTGCCCGTGCTGATCTCGATCAGAAGTTCCGCAAGCCTTGGCGCACCCAGCGCTTCCAGGTTCTTTGCGTTCAGCGTTTTGGCGGCCATGGTTCCTCTTTCCGTGTTTGCAGCAGCGCACGTTCCGGCACTTTGCGCCAGGTCAGTCCAGAGCCACAAGGCTCCGTCAAGACGTGACCTCCGCCCGACCACTGGTCAGGTCGCGGATCAGGCCAAGGATAACATCCACATCGGCGGCGGGGATGAGAAGATCGAGAACGGCGCCCGTCTCGGTGAAGGTTTCACGTGCAACAGTGACATCGTGAAGACCGGAGAGCCGTGCCTTGACGAGAGCAAGATCGCTGAAGGAGAGCGTGGTGCGAAATTCCTGGCGGAGAACGAACCTTCGCTTCTCCGCTGCTGCAAGGCAGAGCGCCGCCGTGCCGCCATAGGCGCGCATCAAACCGCCGCTGCCGAGCAGCGTTCCGCCGAACCAGCGAGTGACAAGCACCACCACCTGATCGAGCTCCTGCCCGTCGATCGCCTGGAGGATGGGTTTGCCCGCGGTTCCGCTCGGCTCGCCGTCATCGCTGAAACGATAGGTCTGGCCGATGCGCCAGGCCCAGCAATTGTGGTTGGCATCGGGCACACTCTGAGCGGCGAGAAAGGCACGCGCAGCCTCTTCATCACTGACCGGTGCCGCGACGGCAAGAAACCGGCTGCGCTTGATCTCCTGGGATTGCGTGGCGGGGGCGGCCAAGATGAACATACGGTCGTGATAGCGACGAATTTGCCACCACTCAAGGCTGGCTTTTTGCCGGAATAGGCGACGAACCCGGCGCTTTCTCCGGCGGACGGGAGACAAGCGCTCCGGAGCATGCCATAAGGGCGCCGATTTTCCCTCCCGGCACAAGACCGCGTCACAAGACCCATGATCCGTATCGAAAACGTCTCCAAGCAGAACAGCCACCGGCTTCTCTACATCGAAGCCTCCGCCGCGCTCAACAAGGGCGAAAAGATCGGTCTCGTGGGCCCGAACGGTGCCGGCAAGACAACGCTTTTCCGCATGATCACCGGCGAGGAACAACCGGACGAGGGGCAGATCGCCGTCGAGAAGGGCGTCACCATCGGGTATTTCAACCAGGATGTCGGCGAAATGGCCGGTCGTTCCGCGGTGGCCGAGGTGATGGACGGTGCAGGTCCCGTCAGCGTCGTGGCCGCCGAGCTGCACGAGCTGGAAGCCGCGATGTCCGATCCCGATCGCATGGACGAGATGGACACGATCATCGAGCGTTATGGCGAGGTGCAGGCACGTTACGAGGAACTGGACGGCTACGGGCTGGAGGGCCGGGCGCGCGAGGTGCTGGCCGGTCTCTCCTTCAGCCAGGAAATGATGGATGGCGATGTCGGCAAATTGTCCGGCGGCTGGAAGATGCGCGTGGCGCTCGCCCGTATTCTGCTGATGCGGCCGGATGTGATGCTGCTCGATGAGCCGAGCAACCATCTCGATCTCGAAAGCCTGATCTGGCTGGAAAACTTCCTGAAGACCTATGACGGCGCATTGCTGATGACCTCGCACGACCGTGAGTTCATGAACCGCATCGTCAACAAGATCATCGAGATAGATGCCGGCTCGCTCAACAGCTATTCCGGCGATTACGGGTTTTACGAGCGCCAGCGCGAACAGAATGAAAAACAGCAGCAGGCGCAGTTCGAACGCCAGCAAGCGATGCTGGCGAAGGAAATCAAGTTCATCGAGCGCTTCAAGGCACGCGCCTCGCATGCCGCCCAGGTGCAGAGCCGAGTGAAGAAACTCGACAAGATCGACCGGGTGGAGCCGCCGCGCCGACGCCAGACGGTGGCCTTCGATTTCCTGCCGGCACCGCGTTCCGGCGAAGACGTCGTGAGCCTCAAGGGTGTGCACAAGGCCTATGGCTCGCGCACAATCTATGAAGGGCTCGATTTCATGATCCGCCGGCGCGAGCGCTGGTGCATCATGGGTGTCAACGGCGCGGGCAAATCGACACTGCTGAAGCTCGTTACAGGCACGACGGAACCGGATCAGGGCGTCGTTAATCTCGGCGCCAGCGTCAAGCTCGGTTATTTCGCCCAGCATGCCATGGATGTTCTGGATGGCGACAGCACCATCCTGCAATGGCTGGAAGAGCGTTTTCCAAAGGCCGGCCAGGCGCCGCTTCGGGCACTCAGCGGCTGCTTCGGTTTTTCCGGCGATGACGTGGAAAAGCGCTGCCGGGTTCTGTCCGGCGGTGAAAAGGCACGGCTGGTCATGGCGGCCATGCTGTTCGACCCGCCGAACTTCCTGGTGCTCGACGAGCCGACCAACCACCTTGACCTCGACACGAAGGAAATGCTGATCAAGGCACTCTCGAGCTTCGAGGGCACCATGCTGTTCGTCAGCCACGACCGTCATTTCCTGGCAGCCCTCTCCAACCGCGTGCTGGAACTGACGCCGGACGGGATCCACCAGTATGGCGGCGGTTATCTCGAATATGTCGAACGGACCGGTTACGAGGCGCCCGGACTTCACGCCTGAAGGCACGCTTGCCAAACACCGTTGAGTTGCGTCTCCTGTTCCGGCGACAACGGAGGGGCGTTGATGGTGGGACAGCGGATCTTTGTACCGAGCCGGGGCGCGGCCGACTGGCAGCGCCTGCTGGCGGAACCGGACAAGCAATGGCGCACCGGTTATTCCGCCCGCACGCTGGCAGAATGCTGGCAGGACCATAACGGCCTGCCCCCGGAGATCGCCGTATTCTTTCCGCAAGGACCGGCGCTTCTCCTCGCCATCCCGGAATACAAGGTGCCCCTGCCGGGCGGCCGCCGCGAAAGCCAAAGCGACGTCTTCGCGCTTGTCCGATTTGGCGAAAAGGTCAGCGCCGTGATGGTGGAAGGCAAGGTGGACGAACCCTTTGGCCCGACGCTTGGTGAATGGTTGGACAAGGCATCCGACGGAAAGAAGATCCGCCTGACCTATATTTGCGAGCGCCTGGGGCTGAAGGCGCCACCCGACCCGTCGATCCGTTACCAGCTCCTGCACCGGACGGCAGCCGCCGTGATCGAGGCGGAACGGTTCAACACGGCGGAAGCCGCAATGATCGTCCATTCCTTTTCGCGCACCCGCGCCTGGAATGCGGATTTCGACGCTTTCTGTTCGCTGTTTGCCGCGACAATGGAAGGTGCAGCAAAGCTTGTGACGCTGCCCGATGGGCGAAAACTTCGCCTGGGATGGGCTCAGGGCGAGGAGCGCTATCTCCACATGTGAGAGAAGGAAATAGGTGAGTATTCCTATTGACGACTGCTCAGAACAAGGAATATCTTCTTATTCATGACAGTCCTTCGATCTCTTCTGAGCGCCGCCTTTCTTTTCCTTCCGTCCGCCGCCGGTGCGGAAACGGTTGTGGAAGGGCCTGTCTCAGCCGAGGTCGTGCGGGTGATCGATGGCGATACGCTGCTGGTGCTGGCGCGGCCCTGGCCGCAGCAGACCATCGAGGTTTATGTGCGCCTCAGAGGCATCGATACGCCGGAGCTTAGGTCGAAATGTGCGGAGGGTCGGCAGGCCGCCGATCAGGCACGGCATCTGCTGGAGGAAATGGCGAGTGCCTCGCCCAAGGTCTCGCTGACAAAAATTGCTGCGGACAAATATTTCGGCCGCATCGTTGCCGATGTCGCTCTGGCCGACGGGCGTAATCCGGCGACGGAGATGATGGCCGCCGGTCTCGCCAAAAGCTATTCAGGCAATGGGCACAAGAATGATCTGTGCCCCCTGAATTGATGCGCACTCGTGCGGCGGAAGCCTGAACCTCCGCCGCAGCGACGATCAGGCGGCAGCCGGCGCCTTGTTCTGACGGTTGGCGATCAGATCATCGACGACGGCGGGATCGGCGAGTGTCGAGGTATCACCGAGTGCCCCGAAATCATCCTCGGCGATCTTGCGCAGGATGCGGCGCATGATCTTGCCGGACCGTGTTTTGGGCAGGCCCGGCGCGAACTGGATCTTGTCCGGTGTCGCAATCGGCCCGATTTCCTGGCGCACGTGTTTCACCAGTTCCTGGCGCAAGGCATCAGTACCTTCGTTGCCTTCCATCAGGGTGACATAGCAGTAGATGCCCTGGCCCTTGACGTTGTGCGGGTAACCGACAACGGCGGCTTCCGACACCAGGTTGTGCGAGACCAGTGCCGATTCCACTTCCGCGGTGCCAAGACGATGGCCGGAAACGTTCAGAACGTCATCCACGCGGCCGGTGATCCAGTAATAGCCGTCCTCATCCCGCCGGCAGCCATCGCCGGTGAAATACTTGCCCTTGTAGGTGGAGAAGTAGGTCTGGATGAAACGTTCGTGGTCACCATAGACGGTGCGCATCTGCCCCGGCCAACTGTCGGTGATGCAGAGATTGCCGTCGGCCGGCCCCTCCAGCACATTGCCTTCATTATCGACCAGTTGCGGCTTGATGCCGAAGAAGGGCAGGGTGGCCGAACCCGGCTTCAGATCCGTTGCACCCGGCAACGGCGTGATCATGTGGCCACCGGTTTCCGTCTGCCACCAAGTATCGACGACGGCGCAGCGCTTGTCGCCGACGACGTTGTAATACCATTCCCAGGCTTCCGGGTTGATCGGTTCGCCGACCGTGCCGAGCAGCCGCAGGCTGGAGCGCGAGGATCGCGTCACGAATTCGTTGCCAGCGCCCATCAGCGAACGGATGGCGGTCGGCGCGGTGTAGAAGATATTGACCTTGTGTTTGTCGACGACTTCCCAGAAGCGTCCCTGATCCGGGAAGTTCGGCACGCCCTCGAACATCAGCGAGGTCGCGCAGTTCGCCAGCGGCCCGTAGACGATGTAGGAATGGCCGGTCACCCAGCCGACATCGGCCGTGCACCAGTAAATGTCCCCGTCATGATAATCGAAGACATATTCATGCGTCATCGCGGCATAAACGAGGTAGCCGCCGGTGGTGTGCAGCACGCCCTTCGGCTTGCCGGTGGAACCGGAGGTATAGAGGATGAACAGCGGGTCTTCCGCCTTCATCTTCACCGGCTCGCAGTGGCCCTTCACGCTGGCAATTTCCTGGTGGTACCAGTGGTCACGGCCCGGCGCCCAGTTGACCTTGCCGCCGGTCCGGCGCACTACAAGCACATTGTTGACGGTGACATACTGGCGCGCCGCGATATGGATCGCCTTGTCGGTGTTTTCCTTGAGCGGCACCGGTTTTCCGCCGCGCACGCCCTCATCGCAGGTGATCACGAAGGTCGAGCCGCAATCGACGATACGGCCGGCCAACGCCTCCGGTGAAAAACCGGCAAAGACCACGGAATGCACGGCGCCGATGCGGGCACAGGCCAGCATGGCATAGGCTGCTTCCGGGATCATCGGCATATAGATGGTGACGCGATCGCCCTTCTTGACGCCGTGCTTTTTCAGCACGTTGGCCAGCCGGCAAACCTGATCGTAAAGCTGGTTATAGGTGATCTTCTTGTCGATATAGGGGTTGTCGCCTTCCCAGATGATGGCGGTGCGTTCACCATGCGTCTTCAGGTGACGGTCGATGCAGTTGTAGGAGACATTGGTCAGGCCGTCCTCGAACCACTTGATCGAGACCTTGCCCTTGAAGGAGGTGTTCTTCACCTTGGTATAGGGCTTGAACCAGTCGATGCGCTTGCCATGCTTGCCCCAGAACTTGTCCGGGTTCTCGACGCTTTCCTCGTACCACTTGAGGTATTTGTCCCGATCGATCAGCGCGCGTGCCTTGACCTGTTTCTGGACCGGGTAGACTTTCTCCGACATCAAATCCTCCTCATTCCTCCACGACCTTCGCGTGAACCGCGCGGCCACCTTGGTATCTAGTTTTATCAGTTGGTTCGATGGCGGCAATTAGACAAAGGGTCATGCCGCTTGAACAATTGCAATTTCTAACGATTGCAGTTATAGAGCCGATCAATTCCCGGAACATTGTGGTACAGCCCACGGCCCGCGACACCGGCGCGGACGATAGAAGGATCATATCCATGGCTCAACAATTGCTCATGCCAAAGGCGACGGCGGTCTGGCTCGTCGACAACACCGCCCTGTCCTTCGATCAGATTGCCCAGTTCTGCAAACTGCATCCGCTCGAAGTGAAGGCGATTGCCGATGGCGAAGCCGCACAGGGCATCAAGGGCCTCGATCCGATCGCAACCGGCCAGTTGTCGCGCGATGAAATCGCCCGCGGCGAGAAGGATGTGAACTACAAGCTGAAGCTCTCCGACCCGAAGGTGCGGGTGCCGGAATCCAAGCGCCGCGGCCCGCGCTACACGCCGGTCTCCAAGCGTCAGGACCGCCCGAACGCCATTCTCTGGCTGGTGCGCAACCATCCGGAACTGAAGGATACGCAGATCTCGCGTCTCGTCGGCACGACCAAGTCGACGATCGAGCAGATCCGCGACCGCACCCACTGGAATTCCGCCAACCTGACGCCGATGGACCCGGTCACGCTCGGCCTCTGCAGCCAGATCGACCTCGATCTCGAAGTCGAACGCGCGTCCAAGAACCGCCCGCTGCCGACGGCAGCCGAACTTGGCGCGACGCTGCAGGCTGCGGCCGAGACGGAAAACCTCGGCTATCGCTACGAGCGTGAGGAAGAGAAGGAAATCGACGCCAACGCCGTTTTCGCAAAACTCTCCTCGCTGAAATCCACCCGTCGTGACGAGGACGAAGACGACAACTTCTGAGGTTCGCTCTTCTTCGACAGTCTTCTGAAAAGCCGGGCCACGCGCCCGGCTTTTTCGTATCCGTCGCTCCCGTCAGGCGCTGAGCGCCTGACGATTGCAGCTGTAGCCGTGGCTTGCGAGTATTTCGCCGATCTCGTCCAGGATGACCGGGTCGTCGATCGTGGCCGGCATCTTCCAGGGCAGGCCATCGGCCATTTTCTGCATCGTGCCGCGCAGGATTTTTCCCGAACGCGTCTTCGGCAGCCGGTTGACGATCATCACCGTTCGGAACGCAGCCACCGGCCCGATCTCGTTGCGCACCAGATCAACGATTTCGCGGGTGATGAGGGACGGGTCCCGCTGCACGCGGTTCTTCAGCACCAGGAAACCGCAGGGGATCTGGCCCTTCAGCGCATCCGCCACACCGATCACCGCGCATTCCGCCACATCCGGATGCATGGCGCAGACCTCTTCCATCGCCCCAGTCGAAAGGCGATGGCCGGCGCAGTTGATGATGTCATCCGTGCGGGCCATGACGAAGACATAACCATCCTCATCCACCATGCCGGCATCGGCGGTTTTGTAGTAACCTGGAAACTCGTCCAGGCAGGCATTGCGAAACCGCTCGTCGGCCTTCCAGAAGCTGACGAGGCAACCGGGCGGCAGCGGCAGCTTGATGACGATGTTGCCGAGCGTTCCGGCCGGCACCGGATGACCGGCATCATCCACCACCTCGATTGCGTGACCGGGCATGGGAAGGGTCGGCGAACCGTGCTTGACCGGCAAAAGGCCGAGCCCCAGCGGATTGGCGGCAATCGGCCAGCCGGTCTCCGTCTGCCACCAGTGATCCACCACCGGCACCTTCAGCACCCGTTCCGCCCATTTCAGCGTTTCCGGATCGGCCCGCTCTCCAGCCAGGAAGAGTGCACGCATGCCGGAAAGATCATATTTCGCCACGAGGTCGCCATCCGGATCGTCCCGGCGAATGGCACGAAACGCCGTCGGCGCGGTGAACAGCACCTTGACGTCATACTCCTGCACGATGCGCCAGAAGGCGCCGGCATCCGGCGTGCCGACCGGTTTGCCCTCATAGACAACGGTCGGGTTGCCGGCGAGCAGCGGGGCATAAACGATATAGGAATGGCCTACGACCCAGCCGATATCAGAAGCCGCCCAGAAGGCCTCTCCCCGTTCCACGCCATAAAGATTGCGCATGGTCCAGTTGAGGGCCACCATGTGCCCGCCATTGTCACGCACCACGCCCTTGGGTTGTCCGGTCGTGCCGGATGTGTAAAGCACATAGAGCGGATCCGTGGCCGCAACCGGCTCACAGGCGACAACCGTTCCCTTCACCTTTTCGGCTTCCACCGCCTGGGCAAAATCCATATCGCCATGTTCATAACGCAGCACCGCATGCATCTGGTCGCGCTGCAGGATCAGGCAGCATTGCGGCTTCACCTTCGCCATGTCGACGGCCTGATCCAGCAACGGCTTGTAGGCGACGACACGGCCCGGCTCCAGGCCGCAGCTGGCGCTGATCACCACCTTGGCTTCCGAATCATCCAGTCGCGTTGCCAGTTCATGCGCGGCAAAACCGCCAAAGACCACCGAATGGATGGCACCGAGGCGGGCACAGGCCAGCATGGAGAAGATCGCTTCCGGCACCATCGGCATGTAGATGATGACGCGATCCCCCTTGCCGACACCGAGCCCCTTGAGCACAGCCGCCACCGCCTGCACTTCGGTCAGCAGATCGTCATAGGTGAAGATGCGCTTTTCACCGCTCATCGCGCTGTCGAAGATCAGAGCGCGGTCGGCACCCCGTCCGGCCGCCACGTGGCGGTCGATGCAATTGTAGCAGGTATTCGTTTCGCCGCCGACGAACCAGCGGCCGTAGACACCCTGGTCCTTGTCGAAGATCTTGTCCGGCGGCGTGAACCAGTGAATGTCCTTGGCGGCCTCCGCCCAGAAGCCTTCCGGATCCTGGCGCCAGCCCTCATAGACCGAATGATATCGGCTCTTCATGTTTTCCTCCCTTGATCCGCCACAGTCCTCCGGCGGTAGTTTAGGGAGGGATCAGAGAAGGGTGAAGCCCGACGAAAGGGGCACGCCCTGCGTCGAAAGCTTGGCTTTTATCAACGATGGCCGAAAATGGCGGAGCCGACGCGCACGCTGGTGGCGCCAAAGGCAATCGCCGTTTCGAAATCGCCGGACATGCCCATCGACAACCGCTCCACACCACATTCCGCCGCAAGTTTGGCGAGAAGCGCGAAATAGGGGCCGGGATTGCCTTCGGCCGGCGGAATGCACATCAATCCTTCGATGGTAAGCCCCAGGTCCTCGCGGCAGAACCGGACAAAGGCGACCGTCTCCTTCGGTTCGATGCCGGCCTTCTGCGGTTCCATGCCGATATTGACCTGCACATAGAGACGAACAGCACGGTCCTGCCGCTTCATCTCGTCCGCGACAGCGCGTGCGATCTTCTCACGGTCGATCGTCTCGATCACGTCGAAGAGCGCAACAGCATTGGCCGCCTTGTTGGATTGCAGAGGGCCGATGAGATGCAGTTCGATATCCGGCGTCTCGGCCTTCAGCGCCGGCCATTTGCCCTCGCTCTCCTGGACACGGTTTTCACCGAACACCCGCTGACCACTGAGGATCACCGGCCGGATGGCATCAGCGTCGAAGGTCTTGGAGACGGCCACCAGCGTGACGCTGCCGGACGTGCGGCCTGCCTCGTCTTCAGCCGCTGCAATCTTGCGGCGGACATCCGCCAGTCGTTCCTCGACACTCATTGCGCACACTCCCTGATACCGGTCCTTGGCGATTAGCCGCATGTCCCCCACATGCCAAGGGCGTGATGCGGAAATTTGCCGGAAACGCCGCCAAAACTTGACGCTTCCTGCCATTCGTGGTGAAGGTCACCCATCTTATTCGTACCCGGAATTTCATTGAAATGGCGACCGAACGTTACAATCCGCGGGATGCCGAACCCCGTTGGCAAAAGAAGTGGGCCGAAGCGAAAACCTTCGAGACCGACAATGGCGACCCGCGCGACAAATATTACGTGCTCGAGATGTTTCCCTATCCGTCGGGACGCATTCACATGGGCCACGTGCGCAATTATGCGATGGGCGATGTGGTGGCGCGCTACAAGCGTGCCCGCGGCTTCAACGTTCTTCACCCGATGGGTTGGGATGCCTTCGGCATGCCGGCGGAAAATGCCGCCATGCAGAACAAGGTGCATCCCAAGGAATGGACCTACCAGAACATCGCCACCATGCGGGCCCAGCTGAAATCCATGGGGCTGTCGCTGGACTGGTCGCGCGAGTTTGCGACCTGCGACGTAGAATACTACCATCGTCAGCAGCACCTCTTCCTCGACATGATGGAAAAGGGACTTGTCTATCGCAAGCAGTCCAAGGTGAACTGGGACCCGGTCGACCAGACGGTTCTCGCCAACGAGCAGGTCATCGACGGACGCGGCTGGCGTTCCGGTGCGCTGGTGGAACAGCGCGAGCTAACCCAGTGGTTCTTCAAGATTACCGATTTTGCCCAGGATCTGCTGGACGCGCTCGACACACTCGATCAGTGGCCGGACAAAGTCCGCCTGATGCAGAAGAACTGGATCGGCCGCTCCGAGGGTCTCACGATCCGCTGGGAACTGGCGGACCAGAGCCGTGCGGCCGCCGATTGCAGCGAGATCGAGGTCTACACCACGCGGCCGGACACGCTGTTTGGTGCCTCCTTCCTGGCCATCTCCGCCGATCATCCTGTGGCGAAGGCGCTGTCTGCCTCCCGCGCCGACGTGAACGAATTCTGCGAGGAATGCCGCCGCCAGGGAACGTCGCTTGCAGCACTCGAAACCGCAGAAAAGAAGGGCCTGGATACCGGGCTGACCGTCAAGCATCCGCTCGATCCTTCCTGGGAACTGCCGGTCTATATCGCCAACTTCGTGCTGATGGATTACGGCACGGGCGCCATCTTCGGCTGCCCCTCCGGCGACCAGCGCGACCTGGATTTTGCCCGCAAATATGACCTGCCGGTCGTTCCCGTGGTCATGCCGGCCGATGGTGATGCGGCAAGTTTCGAGATCGGCGCGGAAGCCTATGACGGCGACGGCGTGATGATCAATTCGCGCTTCCTCAATGGCCTGCCGACGGATGAGGCCTTCCAGAAGGTGGCCGACATGCTGACCGGGCAGACGCTCGGCAACGCACCGCAGGCGGCCCGCAAGGTGAACTTCCGTCTGCGCGACTGGGGCATTTCCCGTCAGCGTTATTGGGGTTGCCCGATCCCGGTCATCCACTGCGATGACTGCGGCGTTGTTCCGGTACCGAAACAGGATCTGCCGGTGAAACTGCCGGACGACGTGACCTTCGACGTGCCCGGCAATCCGCTGGACCGGCATCCGACCTGGCGCAACGTGGCCTGCCCGCATTGCGGCAAAGCGGCACGCCGCGAGACGGACACGATGGATACCTTCGTTGATTCCAGCTGGTATTTCACCCGCTTCACCGCGCCTTGGGAAAACAACCCAACGGATCCGAAAGTGGCGGATCACTGGTTGCCGGTGGATCAGTATATCGGCGGGATCGAACACGCGATTCTGCATCTTCTCTATTCGCGCTTCTTCACCCGCGCCATGCGCGAGACCGGCCATGTGGGGCTGAACGAACCCTTCAAGGGCCTGTTTACCCAGGGCATGGTGGTGCACGAAACCTATCGCCTGGGCGAAGGCCAGAACGGCCAGTGGGTGGCACCGGCGGAAATCCGCATTGAGGAAGTGGATGGCGCTCGTAAGGCCTATCTCATCGCCTCTGGTGAAGAGGTCAGCATCGGCTCGATCGAGAAGATGTCGAAGTCGAAGAAGAACGTCGTCGATCCGGACGATATCATCGCGTCTTACGGCGCCGATACGGCTCGCTTTTTCGTTCTCTCCGACTCGCCGCCGGACCGCGACGTGATCTGGTCGGAAGCCGGTGTCGAGGGTGCCCACCGTTTTGTCCAGCGCGTCTGGCGCCTGATCTCAGAAGCAGCACCGTTTCTGAGGTCGGTCTCCGGGAATCCGGCTAAAGAAGGTCCTGCGCTCGCCATTTCTCAGGCGGCCCACAAGACCTTGCAGGCGGTGCAGGGGGATTACGACAAGCTGGCCTTCAACAAGGCCGTGGCGCGCATCTATGAGCTGGTCAATACGCTGGCCGCTCCGCTCACCAAGGTGGCGGCTGGCGGCGAGGATGCCGCCTATGTCGCAGCCCTTCGCAACGCGACCGAAATCCTGGTTCAGCTTGTCGCCCCGATGACCCCGCACCTGGCAGAGGAATGCTGGACGGTTCTCGGTCGCGATGGTTACGTCGCCGAAACGCCGTGGCCGGCTTTCGATCCGGAACTCGTTGCCGACGACCAGGTGCTGATGCCGGTGCAGATCAACGGTAAGAAGCGCGCGGAATTGACAATCGCCCGCGACGCGGATCAGAATACCGTGCAGCAGGCAGCGCTGCAATTGGAGGCCGTTCAGGCAGCCCTGGCTGGCGGACAGCCGAAGAAGATCATCGTCGTCCCACAGAGGATCATCAACATTGTTGTTTGAGCTTTCGCCCGTCCTTCGGCGCGCTGGTCGCGTTACCCTGTTCCTGGCGGCCGCCGGTTTGATTGCCGGCTGCCAGGTTCGCCCTCTGTATTCGACAAGCAGCGCCGTTCCGCAGAAGCTGGCGGCGATCAAGATTTCGCCCGCCGATGACCGGGTGGAACAGGTGGTTCGCAACCGGCTCATCTTCCTGATGACCGGCGGGGCAGGGGAACCGGCAGCCTCCGATTACCAGTTGCAGATGAACGTCACCTCTGCGCGCGCCAACATTCTGGATGACGAAATTTCCACCGCGCTGACGCCCGGCCGCGTCACGGTGACCGCAACCTACAGCCTGAGTTCGACGAAGGACTCCAAGGTGCTGAAGCAGGGGACGCGGTCCGTGACGGCGCTTGTCGACATCGGCAACCAGGAATTCGCCAAACTTCGTGCCTATCGTGATGCCGAGGATCGCGCTGGCCGCGAACTCGCTGAATTCATCCGTGCGGATCTTGCGTCCGTTCTTGGCCGCCAGGACTGATGGCAGACATCAAGGCACACGAATTCGATCGCTTTCTACCGAAAGCGATCGATCTTTACCGGATCTTCCTGGTCTATGGACCGGACCGGGGCCTCATTTCCGAGCGTGCGGCGGAACTTGCCGCCAAGGCCGGCGCCAAGCCGGATGATCCGTTTTCCTTTACCAGGATGGACCTTTCTGACCTTCAGGGCGATCCTGGCAGGCTGGTGGACGAGGTGAATGCACTTGGCCTGTTTGGCGGTGCCAAGGTGATCTGGGTCAAAGGAACCGGCTCCGACAAGGCACTGACCGACGGCTTGCAGGTGCTGCTCTCTGGCGCTATGCCGGAGAACCTGCTGATCATCGAGGGCGGCGACCTGAAAAAGACCAGTGCGCTCCGCAAGCTCTGCGAAACGGGCAAAATTTCTGTTGCCATTCCCTGTTATGCCGATGACATCAAAGCGCTGAACCAGCTGGTCGATCAGGAACTGTCGGCTGAAAATCTGAAGATCACCTCCGACGCGCGTGAACGGCTTCTCGAAGTGCTGGGGGGCGATCGTGTTGCCTCCCGAAACGAAATCCGCAAACTCGCTCTCTATTGCCGCGGGGCGGGAACGGTGACCGAAGAGCATGTGCTGGATATCATCGGCGATGCCAGCGCGATATCAACCGACGATGCCGTCGATTGCGTGCTGAAGGGTGACGTGGCCGGTCTGCATCGTGCGGTACAGAAGATCACCGCATCCAAGACGCCGATCTTCCTGGTGCTCCAGTCCTGCCTCAAGCAGTTCCAGCTTCTTGACCTGATGCGGACGGAGATGGAGGAAAAACGCACGCCAATCGCCCAGGTGATGCAGACGACCGGGCGCCATATCCACTTCAAACGAAAGCCGCTGTTCGAGACTGCATTGCGCAACTGGGGGCCGGACGCCCTCGCGCGCGAGGCCAATCGCCTACAGAATGCCGTGCTGCAATCGCGCCAGAAGGCGGTGCTGGAAGATACGATCGCCTTCCAGACACTGCTTACCACGGCGCTTCAATCCGCCCGCTCAGCCGGACGTTAACGCGTCAGCGAAACAAGACCCAAGGGGCGTTCCGGTCAGCGGCGCTCGAGAAGCCGGCAAATCTCTTCCAGCTGTTCCAGCGTGCGATAGCTGATCTTGATCTGCCCGCCGGTTCCCTTGTGGTTGATCTTGATATCGAGACCGAGCGAATCCGACAGGCTGCGTTCGAGTGCAAGCGTATCGGAATCCTTTTCCTTGCTGCGATTGACGTTTTGCGGTTCCGACTGTGCCTTGATGTCGTTCTGGGCAAGGCGCTCGGCATCCCGGACGGACATGCCCTTCGTGACGATCGTCCGCGCTAACGAGACCGGATCAGAGGTGGAGACCAGCGCCCTTGCATGACCGGCCGACAGATCCCCCGACGCCAGCATGTCTCGGACGGGGTCCGGCAGTTTCAGAAGTCGCAGGCTGTTGGCGACGTGGCTTCGGCTTTTTCCGATGATTTCGCCGAGATCATTCTGCGTGTAGCCATGTTCGGCAATCAACTGCTCGTAGCCCAATGCTTCTTCGAGCGGGTTGAGGTCGGAGCGCTGAACATTTTCCACGATCGCGATTTCGAGCGCTGTCCGGTCGTCCACGTCACGGACGATGACCGGGATCTCGATCAGCCCCGCAAGTTGAGCCGCACGCCAGCGTCTTTCACCGGCGATAATCTCGAAATTCGAGCCGCGCGGACGAACCACAACCGGCTGAACGATGCCGTGCTGACGGATCGAACTCGAAAGATCCTGAAGCTCCGCTTCATCAAACATGCGCCGCGGATTGCGAGGGTTGCGGCTGATATGTTCGATGGGCACCATCCGGTCGGGACTGATCGCCTTTGCCGAGGGTTCTCCGAGGGGAACCGTCTGGTCAATTTCGCCAATCAGTGCAGCCAGGCCGCGGCCAAGTCGCCGCTTGGATGGATCATCACTCATGCTTCATTACCTTCGAAGGACTTCAAGCCGCCTTACGGCGCCGTTCACGCTGGATGACCTCCGATGCCAGCTGCAGATAGGCCTGACTGCCGGCACATTTGAGATCATAGAGGATAGCCGGCTTACCATAAGAAGGCGCTTCTGACACCCGCACATTGCGCGGAATGAGCGTGTGGTAAACCTTTTCCCCGAGATAGGTACGAACATCACTGACAACCTGTTGCGCCAGATTGTTGCGCGCGTCGAACATCGTCAACACGACACCTTGAATGTCAAGCCGCGGATTGACCGTTTGGCGTACCTGGTTGACCGTTTCCAGGAGCTGGCTGAGGCCTTCCAGCGCAAAAAACTCGCATTGCAGTGGCACGAGAACGGAATGTGCCGCAGCCATGGCGTTGATCGTCAGCAGATTAAACGAGGGAGGGCAGTCCAACAGGATATAGCTGTAGGCACCGGCTTCCTCACTCGTCAGCGCTCGACGGAGACGGAATGCACGGTCCGACTGCTGTGCGATCTCCATTTCAAGGCCCAACAGATCCATCGTCGATGGAATGATCGAAAGGTTGGGAACGGCAGTCGCAACCGCGGCCTCTTGCAGGGTGCAATTGCCCATCATCACGTCGAAGGACGAAATCTTCCGGTCGCGACGATCGATGCCCAATCCGGTGCTGGCATTGCCCTGCGGATCGAGATCAACGATCAGAACCTGCTCCCCGATAGCGGCGAGCGCGGTGGCCAGATTGATCGCCGTCGTGGTTTTGCCGACGCCGCCCTTCTGGTTGGCGATCGTGATGATGCGATTAAGCTCGGTCATTGGGACACCTGCGGATGAGGTCAAACCTGATGCTGCAGATTGGAGATTTCCAGAACGACGGAATCGTCTTCAATCGCGCTGAAGTGTTGTACCAAATCAAAGGACCAACGACCATTGGCTTTGTTAACTTCGTTGGCGTAATCCCGCCCTTTATGCAGAAAAGCCTTGACGTTTTCCTTGCCGGCCATCCACGGGGCGCAGTAATCGAGCAATAAAGGCAGTTCGGCCAGCGCCCGGGCAGAAATCCGGTCACATTGGGGGATCAAGCGCGGTGCCTGTTCGATCCGGACGGGGTGAACACTGCCGCGCCCGCCGGTCTCCAACAGGGCCGTGCGCAGGAAGGAGGCCTTCTTCTGATTGCTTTCAACCAGGTGAACCCAACCGCCGTTTAATTCTGCCAAGAAGATCGCGGTGATGATCCCAGGGAACCCGCCACCAGATCCCAGGTCGACCCAGACCTGTGGTCCCGGGGAGAGCTGGAAAATCTGCGCACTGTCCGCCACATGCCTTTGCCAAAAGTCAGCTTTGGTCGATGGCGCAACGAGATTGATCGATTTTGCCCACCGCTGAAACAAAGCCTCAAAGCGCGAGAGACGCTGCTCTGTTTCACGTGAAACATCCCTACCGTTCAGTTGCATCAAGAGACTCGCATTTCGCGAGAAGAGATATCCCGCTTCTTCACCAGAGAGATCAGCAGCGCCAAGGCAGCCGGGGTCATGCCATCAACTTTGGCGGCCTGGGCGATGTTGCGTGGTTTCATCCGCTCCAGTTTCAGCCTCAATTCATTCGAGAGACCTGAAATGCCGGTAAAATCGAACTCCTCAGGGATTTTGCGATCCTCATCGCGCTGGACGGCCTGAATGTCCGCATTCTGTCGATCCAGATAGACCGCATAACCGGCTTCGATCTCCAGTGCCTCGGCGACTTTTGGCGCCAGGCTGCGCAGTTCAGGCCAAACGGCGGAGACAACGGACATGGTGATATCCGGATAGGAAAGGAGGTCATAACCGCGCCGTCTTTGCCCATCCTCGTTCAAGCGAATATTGTGGGCACGTGCTTCCTTGGGCGTGAGCGACACACCCTGCAAGATCGTACGGCCTCGATCCATTTCGGAAACATAGTGATCGAACCGCGCGCGGCGCGCATCCCCCACAAGACCAAGGTTGATCCCTGTCGGCGTCAGCCGAATATCCGCGTTATCGGCCCGCAAGGAGAGGCGGTATTCGGCCCTTGAGGTGAACATGCGATACGGCTCCGTCACGCCCCGCGACGTTAGATCATCCACCATCACCCCGATATAGGAATCTGTCCGGCTAAACATATGACTTGCCAGACCGGCGGCATGCCGCGCGGCATTCAAACCCGCAACCAGCCCCTGCGCAGCGGCTTCTTCGTAGCCCGTGGTGCCGTTGATCTGCCCGGCCAGAAACAGTCCGGGCATCTTCTTCAATTGAAGATCGGGCGTCAGCTCCCGCGGGTCGACATGGTCATATTCGATGGCATAACCCGGCTGCAGAATGGATACCTTTTCCAAGCCGGGGATTGTGCGGATGAACAGTTCCTGCACATCGGCCGGAAGCGAGGTCGAGATCCCGTTCGGATAAACCGTGTGGTCGTCCAGGCCTTCCGGCTCCAGGAAAATCTGATGGCCGTCCCGTTCTCCGAACCGAACGATCTTGTCTTCAATCGACGGGCAATAACGAGGGCCGACTCCGGTGATCTGGCCCGAATACATGGCCGACTTGGTGATGTTGTCAGCGATGATACGATGCGTTGCATCAACAGTGCGCGTAACACCACACGCGATCTGCGGCGTGTTGATGAGGTCGGTCATGAAGGAGAACGGTACGGGCTCCTCATCAGCCTCCTGCCGCCCAACGGCATCCCAGTCGATCGTGCGGCCGTCCAATCGTGCCGGCGTGCCGGTCTTGAGGCGCCCGAGGGTCAAGCCGAGTGAGGTGAGGGTCGCCGACAATCCGACAGACGGAGCCTCGCCGACACGCCCGGCCTCAACTGTATCGGAACCGATATGAATAACGCCCCTCAGGAAGGTGCCTGTTGTCAGAACCACGGCCTGTGTCGGCAGGATTCGTCCATCGGACATGACCACGCCGGTGATCACGGTTCCATCGCGCTGCAGATCAAAGGCGTCGCCCTCGATGACCTCGAGATTGGCCTGTGCCGCAATCGCAGCCTGCATGGCCTCCCGGTAGAGTTTGCGATCCGCCTGGGTTCGGGGCCCCCGGACGGCAGGACCCTTTTTCCGATTCAACAAGCGAAACTGGATGCCGGCGACGTCCGCGATCCGTCCCATCAGACCGTCCAGCGCGTCGATTTCCCGCACCAGATGTCCCTTGCCGAGACCCCCGATGGCCGGGTTACAGGACATGACGCCAATCGTCTCCCGCCGATGGGTGACGAGTGCCGTCTTTGCGCCCAACCGCGCTGACGCAGATGCAGCTTCACATCCGGCGTGTCCACCGCCGATCACAATCACATCAAACTTGGTCATGGTCGTTACCAACTGCCCGGGCAGTGTTTCACGTGAGTCATTTCCCGATGCAGAATTCGGAAAAAATGACGTCGAGCATATCTTCAACGTCAACGCGCCCCGTAATGCGGCCGAGGGAATCCGCCGCCAATCGCAGGCTTTCTGCGCGAAGATCGAGTTGGGTTCCCTTTAGCGCTTCCTGCAGGAAATTGGAAGCCTTCTGAAGATGGCCGACGTGCCGAAGCCGACCGGCACCCAGACTGGCAATTGATGACCAGTTCTCCCGCGCGCGTTCGATAATAGCCTGCCGGATACGATCCAGCCCTTCTCCGCTGGTGACAGAGAGACAGAAGTCGAAGCGATTGTCAGAAGGGGCGTATTTGTCTGCCTTGGTGCCGATGCGAAGAAGTGGGCGATCGGGCCCGATCTCAGGAAATTGTTGCGGAGACGAATCGATTTCTTCGAGAAGCAAAACAAGGTCCGCTTGATCCGCGGCCTTGCGCGCCCGGCGGATGCCTTCCTGTTCAACAAGATCTGCCGTCTCGCGAAGACCTGCCGTATCCGAAAAACGGACCAGGAAACCATCCAAGTCGAGATCGACCTCAATCACATCACGCGTCGTGCCGGCGATCTCCGTGACAATGGCGACATCGCGCTCGACCAACGCATTCAGAAAGCTTGACTTGCCGGCATTCGGTGGGCCGAGAATGACGACTTTAAACGCGTCGCGAACAGAACCTGCCTTTTCCGTCGCTATGATCTGACGATCAATTTCCTCTGCGATACGCGCCACATCGGCCCAAACCTGATCGGAAACGGAGCCGGGAACGTCATCCTCATCGGCGAAATCGAGTTCCGCTTCAATCAGAGCGCGGGCTCGCGTCAGTGCCGTTGCCCATTCATGGTAACGCCGGGAAAGCCCGCCGGCACTCTGTTCAATCGCAAGGCGCCGCTGCATCTCGGTTTCTGCCGAAATCAGGTCACCCAGCCCTTCCACTTCCACAAGATCGAGCTTGCCGTTGTTGAAGGCCCTTTGGGTGAATTCGCCTGGTTCCGCCGGACGAAGTCCGAGTTCTCTCAATTCGGCAAAGATCGCATTAACAACGGCGCGGCTGCCGTGAACCTGAAGTTCGAGACAATCTTCACCGGTAAAAGAGGCTGGTCCGGGAAAAACAAGGACAAGACCCGAATCAATCAGGTCTTTGTTTCGGCGGCGAATCGAACGCAGAACCATTGCACGTTTGCGTGGAAGGTTCTCAACGAGAAAACCGGCCGCGTGAAACGCAGCCGGTCCGCTGATCCTGATGACGGCAACGCCGGAAGGGTTCGCTCCGCTCGAAAGCGCGAAGATCGTATCGTGATCCGTCATCATACCAAACCAACGAATGAAGCCGGATAGCCAAACAAGAGGCGATTGGAATCCGGCTATCCGTTACGTGTTCATCGAGTCGAAGAAGTCGCCGTTGTTCTTGGTCTGCTTGAGCTTGTCGATGAGGAACTCGATCGCATCGGTCGTTCCCATCGGCGCCAGGATACGGCGCAGGACAAAGATCTTTTGCAGATCCTGGCGCGGCACCAGCAGGTCTTCCTTACGAGTGCCGGACTTTAGGATATCCATCGCCGGGAAGATACGTTTGTCGGCGACCTTGCGGTCCAGCACGATTTCCGAGTTGCCGGTGCCCTTGAATTCTTCGAAGATAACTTCGTCCATACGGCTGCCGGTATCGATCAGCGCCGTCGCGATGATCGTCAGCGAGCCGCCTTCTTCGATGTTGCGCGCCGCACCGAAGAAACGCTTCGGGCGCTGCAGGGCGTTCGCATCCACACCGCCGGTCAGAACCTTGCCGGACGAGGGAACCACGGTGTTATAGGCGCGGCCGAGGCGGGTGATGGAATCGAGCAGGATGACAACGTCGCGTCCGTGCTCCACCAGGCGCTTGGCCTTTTCGATGACCATTTCGGCCACCTGGACGTGGCGTACGGCGGGTTCATCGAAGGTCGACGAGACCACTTCACCGCGCACGGAACGCTGCATGTCGGTGACTTCTTCCGGACGTTCGTCGATCAAAAGCACGATCAGATAACATTCCGGATGATTGGCCGTGATGGAATGGGCAATGTTCTGCAGCAGAACGGTCTTACCGGTGCGCGGCGGCGCGACGATCAGGCCACGTTGACCCTTGCCGAGCGGCGCAACCAGATCAATAACTCGGGCGGACAAATCCTTTGAGGTCGGGACATCGAGTTCCATCTTGAACCGCTCGTTCGGATAGAGCGGCGTCAGGTTATCGAAGTGGACCTTGTGGCGGATCTTCTCCGGATCATCGAAGTTGATCGTGTTGACCTTCAGAAGCGCAAAATACCGTTCACCTTCCTTCGGACCGCGAATCGGACCCTCAACCGTATCGCCGGTCTTCAGCGAAAAACGGCGGATCTGCGAAGGAGAAATATAGATATCGTCCGGGCCGGGCAGGTAATTGGCATTGGCCGAACGCAGGAAACCGAAACCATCCTGCAAGACTTCGACCACGCCTTCGCCGATGATTTCCACATCCTGGCTGGCAAGAACCTTCAGGATCGCGAACATCAATTCCTGCTTGCGCATGGTGCTCGCGTTTTCGACCTCCAGGGATTCTGCGAAGGTCAGCAGGTCGGTGGGCGACTTGCTCTTGAGTTCTTGAAGCTTCATTTCAGCCATGAAGAAGGACCGCTTTGGACTTTTGAGGGAAATGGCGTGTTTGTGAAGATGCTTCCGCGGCCTGCCGCGGATGTCTGATATGCACACAAACTACGAGAGAGAAGTGCGGCGAAAATAGCCGTTCGGACTCCGCATCGCAAGGGGGGATGAAAACAATTCTCCGAATGTCAGAACGGCTTCACGATCACGAGAATGACGATCAACATCATCAGAACGGTCGGAACCTCGTTCATCATCCGCCAGTACCGTGCCGACCGACGGGGGCCATCCGCGGCAAACTGCCGGACGGCGCGGCTCTGGTGCATGTGGGCAATCGTCAACAGGACCACCAGCAGGATCTTGGCATGCAGCCAGCCGCCCTGGAACCGGAAACCATCAAAGGCGAGGTAAAGGCCGAGCACCCAGGTGATCATCATCGCCGGGTTCATGATCACCTTCAACAGCCGCCGTTCCATCACCTTGAAGGTTTCAGACTGGTCAGAGCCAGGCGGGGCATCCGTGTGGTAGATGAACAGGCGCGGCAGGTAAAAAAGCCCTGCCATCCAGGCAATCACCGCAATCACGTGAAAGGCCTTCAGCCACAGATAAAGATCATCCGGGCGGGCAAGGTAGATGCCGCCGAGCAGGCCAACGAAGACGGCAAGCGCTACTGCGGCCCGCAGACCGGCCTTGCGTCCGGGTATGGCATCGGTCTGTTTCTGCATCGCTCAGCCCCTGATCCGCTTTACCAGTTGCGAGACGTGCTCCGGTTTAGCCTCCGGTGTGATGCCATGCCCGAGATTGAAGACGAGGGGCCCATCTCCGAGCGCGGACAGGATCCGGTCGATGCCTTCGTCCAGAGCCTGGCCGCCGGCCACCACCCGCATCGGATCGAGATTGCCCTGCACCGGGCCATCCTTCTGCAGCTCGGCGGCAAAGCTCAGCGGCACCGACCAGTCGAGCCCGATCATGTCGGCGCCAGTCTGCTGGCGATAGTGTTTCAGGTTCATGCCGGCACCCTTGGCAAAGGCGATGACCTTCGCCTGAGGCCGGCGCGACTTGACGGAACGGATGACGCGGGCGACCGGCTCCACCGCATAGGCGGCAAATTCGGTCTCGCCCAAAACACCTGCCCAGCTGTCAAAAATCTGCACCGCATCAGCGCCGGCATCGATCTGCGTCACCAGATAATCCGCCGAAAGCTCGGCGAGCAGTGACAGAAGCTGTTCCAAGGCCTTCGGATGACGATAACCGAACAGCCGGGCAGGGGCCTGATCGGGCGTCCCGTGACCGGCGATCATGTAGGTGGCGACCGTCCAGGGCGCGCCGCAGAAACCGAGAAGCGTCGTTTCCGCCGGCAGTGCCGAACGGATCTGGCCGACCGCCTGGATCACCGGTTTCAGGTGGTCCAGAACGCCATCTGCCGTCAAAGCCGTGATGCCGGCCTCGTCGATCGGGTCCATACGCGGGCCGGAGCCTTCCACGAAATGCACGTTCCGCTTCAGCGCATCGGGAATGACCAGGATATCGGAAAACAGGATCGCCGCATCGAAACCGTAACGCCGGATCGGCTGAAGGGTTACCTCCGTTGCCAGATCCGGCGAATAACAGAGATCGAGGAAGCTCCCGGCTTCCGCCCGTGTCCTGCGATATTCGGGAAGGTAACGACCTGCCTGTCTCATCAGCCAGATGGGGGGTGGCGAAACGGTCGATCCGTTCAGGACCTCCATCACCTTGCGGCGTACTGCAGCCAAGAGGGTGTCCTCCAAAACAAAGAAATCTAGAATCTCTTGATTTGATGATTCTTAGAGTCGGTGACTATCAAGGATCATTCTCTTTGCACAGTCCAGCATGCGCCAGTGCGACAACACGGCCCAGCCGGGAGAAGATCCGGCATGTTCGGGATAAGTACGAAGGTCTTCGGATTTTACTACGTAGAATCAGTGTCTTCGAGAAAGCCGCGCTCTTCAGGGCGCTGTGGATAACCTGTGACCCATCTTCGCCTTGACGTTCTCTCTCCCAGTTACCCACAGCCGTGGAAAAAGCCTCGCCACAGAAGGGTCGAATGTGGATAAAATGCCACTTATCCTTCCGCCTCCGCTCCCGGGCCGGCGGAGCCCGACCTTTTCCCAAGTTATGAACAGAGGATGAAGATTAACGTGGAGAACCGCAAAAGCTTCTTCCATCTGCACCTCATATCTGACTCAACCGGCGAAACACTGATCTCTGCCGGTCGTGCTGCATCGGCGCAGTTCCGCTCGGCCCTGCCGATCGAACATGTGTATCCTTTGATCCGCAATCGTCGCCAGCTGATGCCGGTGCTGCAAGCAATCGACGAGAAGCCGGGCATCGTGCTCTATACGATCGTCGATCAGGATCTCGCCAATCATGTCGATGAACGCTGCAAGGAGTTGGGGGTTCCGAGCGTCAATCTGCTGGAACCGGTTTTGGCGACCTTTCAGGCCTATCTCGGTGATCGGTCTCGGCGCCGTGTCGGTGCACAGCACGCACTGAACGCAGACTATTTCCGGCGGATCGATGCGCTGAATTTCGCCATGGATCATGACGATGGGCAGATGGCGGAAAGCTATGATGAGGCCGATGTGGTGATCGTCGGTATCAGTCGGACCTCGAAAACCCCGACCTGCATCTATCTCGCCAATCGGGGTATCAAGGCAGCCAACATTCCGATCGTCCCCGACGTGCCCCTGCCACCGTCATTGTTGTCGGCGACCAAACCGCTGATCGTCGGGTTGATCGCGACCACCGACCGTATCTCGCAGGTCCGGGAGAACCGCGAACTGGGAACGGTCGCGGGTTTTGATCGCAGTCATTATACCGATCGCGCCAATATCAATGAGGAGCTGAAATATGCCCGCGCGCTCTGTGCGCGGCATCAGTGGCCGATCATCGATGTGACGCGGCGGTCGATCGAAGAAACGGCAGCGGCCATCGTTGCCCTGCGGCCTAAGCTGCGATAATGCCGAATCCATGCCGTAACCAGGGAGTGCTCCCCGTGACCCAGCCGCTCGTGCTTGCCTCCTCCAGCCCCTTCCGCCGGTTGCTGATGCAGAATGCCGGGCTGGATTTTGTTGCGCAGGCTGCTTCGATCGACGAACGGGCGATCGAAGCGAAGCTTACCGTACAGAATGCGACGCCGGAGACCGTTGCACTCGAACTGGCGAAAGCGAAGGCGCTGGATGTCAGTGCCCGTTTTCCCGGTGCCTTTGTCATCGGCTCCGACCAGACCATGTCACTTGGCGATCGGGTCTATCACAAGCCGGCTTCGCTTCAGGAGGCGCGTGAGAACCTGTTGTCACTCTCGGGCAAGACACATCATCTGAACAGCGGTGTCGCGATCGTCCGAAACGGCGAGCTTGTCTGGGAGACTGTCGCCAAGGCGGCGATGACGGTGCGGCCGCTCTCCGATGATTTCATCGACCGATATCTGGAACGTGTTGGCGATGCAGTGATGAGCAGCGTCGGCGCCTATCAGCTAGAGGGCGAGGGAATCCGGCTATTTGATTCCATCGACGGCGACTATTTCACCATTCTCGGCCTGCCGATGTTGCCGCTGCTGAAAGCGTTAAGAGAGTTCGGGGCTGTTAATGATTGATTCACGTGAAACACAAAAAAAAGCCTTCGTGATCGGCACGCCGATCCGCCATTCCCGGTCGCCGATGATCCATGGTCATTGGCTGAAGACATTTGGCATAGATGGCTCCTATACGGCGATTGAAGTGCAGGTGGCAGAGCTTGATGCGTTCCTGAGCGCTCTGAAAAGCGCGGGCGAATTTCAGGGCGGCAACGTCACCATCCCACACAAGGAACGTGCCTGCGCGCTTGCGGATGAGCCGGATGAGCTGGCAAAAGAACTGGGCGCTGCCAATACGCTCTGGATGGAAGAGGGTCGGCTGAAGGCCACCAACACAGACGGTTACGGTTTTACCGCCAACCTGGACGAACGCGCCTCCGGCTGGGATCTGACCTCCCGTGCAGTCATTCTGGGTGCAGGCGGGGCAAGCCGCGCCATCATCCAGGCGGTGCGCGATCGCGGTGTGCAGGAAATCCATGTGGTCAACCGTACGCAGGCCAGGGCGCAGGAATTGGCTGACCGGTTCGGCGCGAAGGTGCACGCCCATCCGATCGCGACGCTGAAGGAGGTCATGCAGGGGGCGGGGCTTTTTATCAACACCACCTCGCTCGGCATGGATGGTGAAGGTTCGTTGGATATCGATTTTACCGTGATGGACGCCAAGGCGGTTGTGACGGACATCGTTTACGTTCCCCTTGAGACCCCGACGCTGGCGCAGGCGAGAGCGCAAGGTTTTGCCACGGTCGATGGTCTCGGAATGTTGTTGCACCAGGCGGTCCCGGGTTTCGAAAAATGGTTCGGGAAACGTCCGGACGTCGACGAAGTCGTGCGCGCGCTGGTGATTGCCGATATGGATGCGCACCGATGATCAGGATCGGGCTGACCGGATCGATTGGCATGGGGAAGTCGACAACGGCTGGACTGTTTGCCGCCGAAGGGATTGCCGTGAACGATGCGGATGCTGTCGTCCATGCTCTTTACCAGGGTGAGGCTGTTGCTCCCGTCGAGGCAGCCTTTCCGGGCGTTGCCAAAGATGGAGTGATCGACCGTAGCGAACTCGGGCGCCGTCTGGCCGCAGATCCTGCCGGCTTCAAGCGTCTGGAGGCGATCGTGCACCCGCTGGTGCGGGCGCGCGAAGAGTCGTTTTTGCGTGAGCAGCAGACAGCGGGCGCGGACATGGTCGTTCTTGATATCCCGCTTCTGTTCGAGACCGGGGCTGCCGAACGGGCCGACGTCGTGGTGGTGGTGACCTGCGATGCCGAAATCCAGCGCAAGCGGGTTCTGGCCCGGCCCGGGATGACGGCGGAAAAATTCGAACTGATCCTTTCGCGGCAGGTGCCGGATGCGGAAAAGCGTGCACGCGCCGATTTCCTCATCGATACGGGCGAAGGATTGGACGCGGCCCGTGCTAGGGTGAAGGCCATCATCGCGGAACTGCGAAACGGACAATGGCAGGGAAAAACCGATGCGTGAGATCATCTTCGATACGGAAACAACGGGTCTCGACAACCGGTCCGATCGTGTCATCGAAATCGGTGGCATCGAACTGCTGAACCATTTCCCGACGGGCCGCACCTTTCACGTTTACATCAATCCCGGTGACCGCAAGGTGCATCCGGATGCCTTGGCCGTTCACGGCATCACCGACGAATTCCTCAAGGACAAACCGAGCTTTGCCGAGATCGCCGATGATCTGCAGGCATTCTTCGATGGCGCCAAGTGGATCGCGCACAACGCGACCTTCGACATGGGGTTCATCAATGCCGAGTTTGCCCGTCTGGGCCTGCCGCCGGTGCCGCAGGAACAGGTGGTCGACACGCTCTCGATGGCGCGGCGGAAACACCCGATGGGTCCCAACACGCTCGACGCGCTGTGCCGTCGGTATGGCATCGACAATTCGCACCGCACGAAACACGGCGCTCTGCTCGACTCCGAATTGCTGGCCGAGGTTTATATCGAGATGATCGGCGGCCGCCAGGCGGCGCTGGGTCTCGGCGGTACGGAACGCGTGACGACGGTGGTCGAGGTCGAAGAGGTGGAGATCGTCGCGTTGTCTCGACCGCGTCCGCTGGCGCCGCGCCTGACGCCGGAAGAGGTGGAAGCCCACCAGACCATGGTGAAGAGCATGGGGGACAAGGCCATCTGGAGCCGTTATCACTAGACACGAAAAAGCCCGGTCAAAGCCGGGCTTTTTGATAGTTTGACCTGACGGTGCAGCAATCAGCTGTTCAGTGTCTGGACCTGCGAGCGGGCCTGTTCTTCGGCAACCCGCTGGGCAAACATCTGGCCGAAATCGATCGGATCGATCATCAGCGGCGGGAAACCACCATTGCGCGTGACGTCCGAAATGATCTGGCGTGCGAACGGGAAGAGCAGGCGCGGGCACTCGATGAAGAGCACCGGAAGCATGTGTTCCTGCGGGAAACCGGTGATGCGGAAGACACCGCCATAGACGAGCTCGGTGACGAAGACGACCTTGTCGCCATCCTTGGCTTCTGCGCTCAGCGTCAGGATCACGTCGAAATCCGTCTCGGAGAGCGGATTGGCATTCACGTTGACATTGATGTTGATCGACGGAGCCTTGTCGCGAGCCTGCAGCGAGCGCGGAGCGCCCGGATTTTCGAAGGAGAGGTCCTTCGTGTACTGGGCAAGGATCGTGAGCGACGGAGATTGCGTTTCAGTTTCGTTGGCCATTGGCTGTTCCTCGGCTTCGGGCGTTTCGGCCCTCTAACACTTCGCCGGAAGCCTTACAACCCTCCAGCCCCGCCGCAAGCCCCCCCTAAAGGTGAGCCTCACGGCTCGTCAAGCCGGCGATCGGACCAGGGAGAGGAGGCATCCGGCTTGCGCTCGAAATCCCCTTCATCAAGATCGATCGTCCGGTTGTTGCCGCTGCTTTTCCCTCCGGGATAACCGCCGCCGGAATAATGGGTCCTGACCACGACATTGCGGCCGATCAGGTCCCAGAGCAACTGGCGCACCGGTGGCAGGAAGAGCAGAATGCCGACGATATCGCTGACGAAACCGGGAATGATCAGCAGGATCGCCGCAACCACGATCATCGCGCCGCTGACGATCGCCTTGCCCGGCACACGGCCCTGCCGGCCTTCCTCATTGATTTCACGCAGAAGCGAAAGCCCCTGCATGCGCAACAGCACGACACCAGCGAAACCGGAAAGCACGACGAGCCCAAGCGTCGGCCACAGGCCAAGCCAGTTGCCCACGATCACGAAACCGGCAATTTCGAGAAGCGGCAGGCCGAAAACAAGGAGCGGAAACAGGAAAAGGCGCATGATCTCACGGTAAAGCGTTGATGATGTTCGCGCGAACACTCGCCACGGTATTTGAATGATCGCCAGATATGACTATATGAGGATGAACCTTTCCAATTCCAACGACATCCCGGGTGAAAATGGGCGCGAACGACTTCATCACTCTTTTTTTCCTCGTGGCAGCCGTGTTGATCTTTCTGCAGTTGCGCAGTGTGCTCGGCCGGCGGACGGGGCACGAGAAGCCGCCCGTTGATCCATTCAGCGCTCGCGATGCCGCACGGGCCCCGGCGGCCGACGATGGCAAGGTCGTCACACTGCCGCGCCGGGATCAGGCGGATGATGAAACCCGCTGGAGCGAAGTCGATGCGCTGTCCAAGCCGGGAACGCCGCTGAATGACGGCCTTCGCGAGTTGATCAAGGCCGATCCGACCTTCCGTCCGAAGGAATTCTTGAACGGCGCCCGCATGGCCTACGAGATGATCGTGATGGCCTTTGCCGATGGCGACCGCAAGGCCCTGAAGAACCTCCTGTCGAAGGAGGTCTTCGATGGTTTTGAAGCCGCGATCGCCGATCGCGAATCCCGCGGCGAAGTGGTCAAGTCAAGCTTCGTCGGCATCGACAAGGCCGACATCACCCAGGTGGTGGTGAAGGGGCATGAGGAGCAGGTGACGGTGCGCATCGTCAGCCAGCTGATTTCGGCGACCTATGACAAGGCCGGTACGCTGGTGGATGGTGACGCGGAAACCGTGGCCGAGGTCATCGACATCTGGACCTTCGCCCGCGATATCCGCTCCCGCGACCCGAACTGGAAACTGGTCGCCACCGAATCCGAGCAGTGATCGTGACGGAGGTGTTTTCTCTCCGGCGGACAGAGTTCTCCGAATTGAGGGGGTGGGGGATCGATGATCCCCGCCCCCTCTTTTCCGTCATGCGCCGCTGTCTCGATCATATCCGCCACAACAAACCGTACCGGACCGGTTCGCTGGGGCTGTCGGCCGAAGATCTTCTGCCGCTACTCTCCGCAGCCAGCACCTACAGTCCGCAGGATGCCGCAGACGCGCGTTCCTTCTTCGAAACGGAAACCGTTCCTTTTCTGATCGAACGGTCGAATGCGCAAAAAGGCTTTGTGACGGCTTTCTACGAGCCGGAAGTCGAGGTGTCGGATGAGCCGGACTCCGGCTACCGATATCCCTTCTATCGCCGACCGGCGGATCTCGTTGATCTCGACGATAACAATCGTCCGGCGGAGATGGATGTCTCCTATGCCTTCGGCCGGAACCATGACGGTCAGATCTCGCCTTACTTCGATCGGCGGGCGATCGATGAAGGCTGTCTCGACGGGCAGGGACTTGAGATCGCCTGGGCGAAATCCAAGGTGGATGTCTTCTTTGCCCATGTTCAGGGCGCGGCACGGTTGCGTTATTCGGACGGGCGGCTAGGCCGCATTACCTATGCGGCCAAGGCTGGTCATCCCTTTTCGGCGATCGGCAAGCTGCTGATCGATCGCGGCGAGATCGATCCCGCCCGCATTTCGATGCAGTCGATCCGCGCCTGGCTGGCTGAGAATCCGGCTAAGGTGGATGAAGTGCTGTGGCATAACCGCTCGTACATTTTCTTCCGCGAAGCCGCCGTGGACGATGTTTCGCTGGGGCCGATTGCCGCCGCCAAGGTTCCGCTGGTAGCCGGACGGTCTCTCGCCGTTGATCGTCTCATCCATACCTTCGGATTTCCTTTCTTCATCCATTCGGAGACGCTGACGCATCTGGATGAAGGCCGCCCCTTCGCCCGTCTGATGATGGCGCTCGACACCGGCTCCGCCATTGTCGGGCCGGCACGCGGCGACATCTTTACCGGGTCGGGTGATGCGGCGGGGGAACGGGCCGGCACCGTTCGTAATGCGGCTGATTTCTACATCCTTATCCCCAAGGCCGCAGCGCCGAGGTTTGCCGGATGAAAAAGGAACGCAAGCTCAGTTCCGACGAGCGCATCCTGTGGGGCAAGGTCGCCAAGACGACGAAGCCGATGCCGGGGCGGCTGGAGGAACTGCTGGAGTTCGAGGAAGAGTTCCTGCAGGAACAGGAGGCGGCGCAGTCCGCCTCTTCTCCCGTCTCCAAGCCTATTCCTGTAACCGAAGCCGATCAGAACCCGGAGGCGGCAAAACGCGGCAAGGGCGTTCATCATCCGCTGGAACGGCCGGTCAAACGCAAGATCGCCCGAGGCCGGTTGGCGCTTGAAGCGAGGATTGACCTGCACGGCATGATCCAGAGCGAGGCCCATGGCATATTGCTCGATTTCCTGGTGCGGGCGCATGAACGGGGCCTGCGCCATGTGCTGGTCATTACCGGCAAAGGCAGTTCGCTGGGCAGCGAAGGCGCGTTGAAACGCGCGGTGCCATTGTGGTTCTCCAAACCGGAGTTTCGCTTTCTCATCTCCTCCTATGAACCGGCTGCGCGTCATCATGGCGGGGAGGGGGCCTTGTATGTCCGCCTTAGCCGCCGGGGAGGGGAAGCGTGACGCCCTTCGGTGAAGCACTGCGCGAGCTGCGCCGGCAGAAGGGCGTGAGCCAGCAGGAAATGGCGGTCGCCATCGGTGTGTCGGCGGCCTATCTGTCAGCGCTGGAACATGGACGGCGCGGGCGGCCGAGCTTCGATTTTCTGCAGCGCGTCTGCGGTTATTTCAACATCATTTGGGACGAGGCCGAGGAACTGTTCCGCCTGGCGGAAGGCTCCGACCCGAAGGTGACGGTCGATACGGCGGGTCTTCCGCCCGCCTATACGGCGCTTGCGAATCTTCTGGCACGCAAAATTCGCCATCTGGAACCGGACATGGTAGAGGAACTGACAAAGCTGCTGGAAAAAGCCTCAAACCGTGGCTAGTGGTCCTGTCATCCCCTATTTTCCGTCTCTCACGCTTTGGAATGAGGCACGGAACTCCCTATAGTCCGCAGGAAGGACAACGGTGATTCGCCACGCACCGTGGGCAGTCAAGAACTAGAAAGTCAAAAATGAGCGATACACCCGTCAGCGATAGCGCGAGTGCAGAATATGGCGCCGATTCCATCAAGGTTCTGAAGGGCCTCGATGCCGTACGCAAGCGGCCTGGCATGTATATCGGCGACACGGATGACGGCTCCGGCCTCCATCACATGGTCTACGAAGTGGTTGACAACGCGATCGATGAATCGCTTGCCGGGCATGCCGATCTGGTGACGGTATCGATCAATGCCGATGGTTCGATCACGGTAACGGACAATGGTCGCGGTATCCCGACCGACATCCACACCGGTGAAGGCGTGTCCGCAGCCGAAGTCATCATGACGCAGCTGCATGCCGGCGGAAAGTTCGACCAGAACTCCTACAAGGTCTCCGGCGGTCTGCATGGCGTCGGCGTCTCGGTTGTCAACGCACTCTCTGTCTGGCTGAAACTGAAGATCCGTCGCGCCGGCAAGATCCATGAGATGAGCTTCACCCATGGTGTCGCCGATGCGCCGTTGAAGGTCACGGGTGATTATGAAGGCCGCTCCGGCACGGAAGTCACCTTCCTGCCCAGCACGGAGACCTTCACCAAAACCGAGTTCGACTACGGCACGCTCGAGCACAGGCTGCGCGAACTGGCCTTCCTGAATTCCGGGGTCCGTATTCTCCTGACCGATCGGCGCAAGTCCGACATCCGCCAGGAAGAAATGCTCTATGACGGCGGTCTGGAAGCCTTCGTGCGTTATCTCGACCGCGCCAAGAAGCCGCTGGTCGACAAACCGGTGGCAATCCGTGGCGAAAAGGACGGGATTACCGTCGAAGTGGCGCTCTGGTGGAACGACAGCTACCACGAAAACGTCCTCTGCTTTACCAACAACATTCCCCAGCGCGACGGCGGCACGCATATGGCCGGTTTCCGCGCGGCGTTGACCCGTCAGGTCACCTCTTATGCGGATACGTCCGGTATCCTGAAAAAAGAGAAGGTGTCCCTGCAGGGCGAAGACTGCCGCGAAGGCCTGACCGCCGTTCTCTCCGTCAAGGTGCCGGATCCGAAGTTCTCCTCGCAGACGAAGGACAAGCTCGTGTCCTCCGAGGTGCGCCCGGTTGTCGAAAACCTCGTCAACGAGGCCCTCAGCACCTGGTTCGAGGAACATCCGTCGGAAGCCAAGGTTCTCGTCGGCAAGGTTGTCGAAGCCGCGATTGCCCGCGAAGCGGCCCGCAAGGCGCGTGAACTGACCCGCCGCAAGGGTGCGCTGGATATCGCATCGCTGCCGGGCAAACTTGCCGACTGTTCAGAACGCGATCCGACCAAGTCGGAATTGTTCCTCGTCGAGGGTGACTCCGCTGGTGGCTCGGCCAAGCAGGGTCGTTCGCGTGAAAATCAGGCGATCCTCCCGCTGCGCGGCAAGATCCTGAACGTGGAACGCGCCCGGTTCGACAAGATGCTGTCCAGCCAGGAAATCGGCACGCTGATCACCGCGCTCGGCACGTCGATCGGCAAGGACGAGTTCAACGCCGACAAGCTGCGTTACCACAAGATCATCATCATGACCGATGCTGACGTGGACGGCGCGCATATCCGCACCCTGCTGCTCACCTTCTTCTTCCGCCAGATGCCGGAACTGATCGAGCGCGGCCATCTCTACATCGCCCAGCCGCCGCTCTATAAGGTGACGCGCGGCAAGTCCGTTCAGTATCTGAAGGACGAGAAGGCGCTGGAAGACTATCTGATCGGCCAGGGTCTCGACGAAGCGACGCTGACGCTGGGATCCGGCGAAGTGCGCGCCGGCGCCGATCTGCGCGAAGTCATTGCGGATGCCCTGCGTCTGCGCGCGCTGCTCGATGGTCTTCATTCCCGTTACAGCCGCGCCATCGTCGAACAGGCAGCGATTGCCGGCGCACTCAATCCGGAACTGACCGACAATCCGGAACGGGCTCAGGAAACCGCGAACGAAGTGGCCCAGCGCCTCGACCTGATTGCCGAGGAAACCGAACGCGGCTGGAGCGGCCATGTGACGACGGAAGGCGGCCTGCGTTTCGAGCGCATGGTGCGCGGTGTCAAGGAAGTGGCCGTTCTGGACGTCGCCCTGATCGGTTCCGCAGATGCGCGTTATATCGACCAGATGACCCCCCGCCTGCGCGAAATCTATGCCGTTCCGCCCAAGCTGACCCGCAAGGAAGGCCAGACGGAGATTTCCGGACCGCGTGCGCTTCTCGACGCAATCTTCGCCGCCGGCCGCAAGGGGCTTTCGATGCAGCGCTATAAGGGTCTCGGCGAAATGAATGCCGAACAGCTGTGGGAAACGACGCTGGATCCGAACGTCCGGTCTCTGCTGCAGGTCAAGGTCAATGATGCGACCGATGCGGATGGGCTGTTTGCCCGCCTGATGGGCGACGAAGTCGAACCGCGCCGCGAGTTCATCCAGGACAACGCGTTGAGCGTTGCCAACCTCGATATCTAATCAAGATTTGTTTCACGTGAATCTTTTCTGTGGATTGATTCACGTGAAACATTGCGCCCTCTGTGGGCGCGCATCCCGCAACGCGGACGCGACATTCCAAATTCCCTTTAATCTTCAATGACCGGCGGCAGACAAAATCCTCTGTGGTCAGTGGAACGATTAAGCGCGGTAAGTCTTGTTCCAGCCAACTGTAGCATCATGCCCTTGGCCTGCAGTCCTGTCGCTCAATGTTGCACTGCACTCGTAACCTGTTAGTTTACACCTTCATGCTAGACATTTCGGCAGGTCCAGCCGGTTAGTCCGGAATGTGACGACCTATAGAACCAACAAGAAAGGTGGCCTTGCATGTTTTACCAGCTCTACGAGTTGAACCACGCGGCCATGGCTCCGTATCGCGCGGCGACGGAAGCTCTTCGATTTTTCTACACCAATCCCCTGAACCCGCTGGCGGAGACGACCTTTGGCCGGACGATTGCAGCCGGTCTGGAAGTCTTCGAACGCGCGACGCGCCGTTACGGCAAACCGGAATTCGGCCTGCCGACGACGATCGTCAGTGGCGAAACGGTGAACGTGACAGAGAAGGTGGTCTGGTCGAGACCCTTCTGCGATCTTCTTCATTTCGAGCGTGATCTTCCGAAGGGTGCAGAACTCGGCCCGAAAATCCTCATCGTTGCTCCGATGTCCGGCCATTATGCCACCCTGTTGCGGGGCACGGTCGAAGCGCTGATCCAGGGCGCGGATGTCTACATCACCGACTGGCAGGATGCCCGCACGGTGCCGGTCACCGAAGGTCTGTTCGACCTCGACGACTACATCGATTACGTCATTGCGATGATCCACCATCTCGGCCCCAACACCCATGTGGTCGCCGTCTGCCAGCCCTCGGTTCCGGTACTTGCTGCCGCTGCGGTGATGGAAGACGCCGGCGATCCGCTGGCACCGGCTTCCATGACGCTGATGGGCGGCCCGATCGATACCCGCATCAATCCGACGGCCGTGAACCAGTTGGCGCAGGACCGCCCGCTGAAGTGGTTCAAGGACAATGTCATCATGACGGTGCCGTGGCCGCATGCCGGTTTCATGCGTCCCGTCTATCCGGGGTTCCTGCAGTTGTCGGGCTTCATGTCGATGAACCTTGACCGCCACCTCATCGCCCACAAGGATTTCTTCCAGCATCTGGTCAAGAACGACGGTGAATCGGCCGAGAAACATCGTGATTTCTACGACGAGTACCTGGCGGTCATGGATCTGACGGCGGAATTTTATCTGCAGACGGTCGATACGGTGTTCATCAAGCATTCCCTTCCGAAGGGCGAGATGATGCATCGCGGCCGCCGCGTCGATACGACGAAGATCAAGAATGTCGCGCTGTTGACCATCGAGGGTGAGAACGACGATATTTCCGGCGTCGGCCAGACCAAGGCCGCACAGACGATCTGCACCAACATTCCGGAGGACATGCGCCTGCATTATGTTCAGCCGGATGTCGGCCACTACGGGGTGTTCAATGGCTCGCGTTTCCGCCGCGAAATTGCGCCGCGCATCCTGAAATTTGCCGCCGAACACACCAAGGGTGTTCGCAAGGCGGTCGCACCGCGGGTGATCAAGGGTGGGAAGAGCGCCTGAAAACCAGGCGTATATCACGTTTTCCTTGAATATATTCAGAGCCTTCGCCGATTTGAGCGACGGCTTTCTTGAAGGCATATGGACGGCTTACCACATCGATTGTGAGCGAGGGGCATTCGGGCCTCTCGCCCACAAACGAGGTAACGCTACCGATGAACCAGTCTGCATGGATCCGGCCGGATTGGACTCCGGCAACGATCGCCCTGATGGTCCTGGGTTTCGTGGTGTTCTGGCCGCTCGGCCTCGCCATGCTTGCCTATATTCTGTACGGCGACCGCCTGCGCGATTTCAAGCGCAGCGCCAATGAGCGCGCCGACGGCTTCTTAACCAATTGCCGCCGCTCCAGCCGCTCCTACCGTTCGGGTTTCTCGACCGGCAATGTAGCCTTCGACGATTGGCGCAAGGCTGAACTCGATCGCATCGAGGAACAGCGTCGCAAGCTCGACGAGATGCGCGAGGAATTCGACACCTATCTTCGCGAGCTTCGCCGCGCGAAGGACCAGGAAGAGTTTGACCGCTTCATGCGTGAACGCGGCAATCGCGCTCCGGACACCTCCTATCCCGCCGTCTGATGGCGCGAAGGAGTACCACACAGATGGCCGGCACCTTCGGGTGCCGGTTTTTTGTTGCGCTGCCGTTGCTCGAATCGGATAGAAGAAACCCATGTTTTCCCTGCTCGCAAAGCCGAAACGCCAGCCGAAACCGCTCAAGAAGGAAGAGCGGCTCCTGTCTGTTGGCGACAAGGCTTTGCCGCTGACGATCCGCGAACATGCCAAGGCAACCCGGATCACGCTTCGGATCGAGCCCGGCGGACGGGCACTGCGCCTGACGGTGCCGACGGGCCTGCGGCCGCGAGAGGTCGATGCCTTCCTCGCGCGTCATGACGGCTGGCTGCGCACCAAGCTTTCCAAATTTTCGGCTGAAAACACGCTTCGCCCCGGCGGCATGATTGCGTTGCGCGGCGTGCCGCACCGCATCGTGCATACCGGCACGCTCCGGGGGCTGACGGAAGTCGGCGAGGAGGAGGGCCATCCGGTCATCCGGGTGAGCGGACTTGAGGATCATCTTGGCCGGCGGCTGGAAGCCTTCTTCAAAAAAGAAGCGCGGTATGATCTGGAGCGACTGTCGGCCGTTTATGCGGGGCGCATCGGCAAACCGGTCAAATCCGTCAGCATGAAGGACACCCGCAGCCGCTGGGGCTCCTGTTCCTGGGATGGAAACCTGAGCTTTTCCTGGCGTATCGTCATGGCGCCGCCTTTCGTCATCGATTATCTGGCGGCGCATGAAGTGGCGCATCTGAAGGAAATGAACCACGGCCCGAAATTCTGGGCGCTGTGCGCTGATCTGTGCCCGGAGATGGACAAGGCCCGGCACTGGCTGAAGGCGCACGGCTCGCAATTGCACGCCATCGACTTCAGCTGAGGTGGCGATCGGCATTGCTGGACATCAAAGACCCTCGACTTGGCGCCCGATTCGTGCAACTTCGCCTTCCATGATACCAGACATCAAAATCTGCGGCCTCAAGACGCCGGAAGCGATCGACCTGGCGGTGGAGCGGGGCGCGAGCCATGTCGGCTTCATCTTTTTTGAAAAGAGCCCCCGGCACGTCGATCCGCTGACGGCAGGCGCTCTGGCCGACCGGGTGAGGGGACGCGCAAAGATCGTCGCCGTTACAGTCAATGCGGATAACGAGGAGCTGGAGGAGATCATCTCCTTCCTGAAACCCGATATCCTGCAGTTGCACGGGGCCGAGAACCCGGAACGGGTGCTCAACATCAAGGCTGTCTTCGGCCTGCCGGTGATGAAGGCGTTTTCGGTGCGCGTGAAGGAAGACCTGCGCAAGCTGGAGGCCTATGAGGGTCTCGCCGACCGTTTCCTGCTGGATGCCAAGGCGCCGGAACATTCGGATCTTCCGGGTGGCAACGGCGTTTCCTTCGACTGGAGCATTCTGTCCGCGCTTGACGGAAATGTCGATTACATGCTTTCCGGAGGCCTCAACAAGGACAATGTTCTGGAAGCGTTGTCCGTCACGCAGGCGCGTGGCCTGGACCTGTCTTCCGGCGTGGAAAGTACACCTGGGGTCAAGGACCCCGCAAAGATCAACGCCTTCTTCGACGTGATCGATCAATGGCGTTCCCGTGTATCAGAGGGAGTGAAGTCGTGAACCAGCCGCTCAAACCAAATTCCTTCCGGGCCGGTCCCGACGAAGACGGTCGTTTCGGGATCTATGGCGGCCGTTTCGTCGCAGAAACCCTGATGCCGCTGATCCTCGATCTGGAAGCAGAATGGAACAAGGCGAAGACCGATGCGGAGTTCCAAGCGGAACTCGCTCATCTCGGCACGCATTATATCGGCCGCCCGAGCCCGCTCTATTTCGCCGAACGCCTGACAGCCGAACTTGGCGGCGCGAAGATCTATTTCAAGCGCGACGAGCTGAACCACACCGGCAGCCACAAGATCAACAACTGTATCGGCCAGATCCTGCTTGCCAAACGCATGGGCAAGAAGCGCATCATCGCTGAAACCGGTGCCGGCCAGCATGGCGTGGCGTCTGCCACCGTTGCGGCCCGTTTCGGTTTCCCTTGCGTCGTCTACATGGGTGCGACCGACGTGGAGCGCCAGGCGCCGAACGTCTTCCGCATGAAGCTTCTGGGCGCCGAAGTGAAGCCCGTGACCTCCGGCCATGGCACGCTGAAAGATGCCATGAACGAGGCGCTGCGCGACTGGGTAACCAATGTCGATGACACCTATTACATCATCGGCACGGCCGCAGGCCCGCATCCCTATCCGGAAATGGTGCGCGAATTCCAGTCGGTGATCGGCAAGGAAGCCCGTGAGCAGCTGATGGCCGCCGAAGGGCGTTTGCCGGACATGCTGGTGGCCGCTGTCGGCGGCGGATCGAACGCGATCGGCCTTTTCCATCCTTTCCTGGATGACGAAAGCGTGCGCATCGTCGGTGTTGAAGCCGGTGGCAAGGGCCTGGAAGGCGAAGAACACTGTGCGTCGCTGACGGCCGGTCGTCCGGGCGTGCTGCATGGCAACCGCACCTATCTGCTGCAGGATGGCGACGGCCAGATCAAGGAAGGCCATTCGATTTCGGCCGGCCTCGATTATCCGGGCATCGGGCCGGAGCATTCCTGGCTGAAGGATAGTGGCCGCGTCGAATATGTGCCGATCAAGGATGACGAGGCGCTTGCCGCCTTCCAGCTGCTGACCCGCACCGAAGGCATCATTCCGGCGCTTGAGCCGAGCCATGCGCTGGCCGAAGTCATCAAGCGCGCGCCGACGATGGACAAGGACCAGATCATCCTGATGAACCTCTGTGGCCGCGGCGACAAGGACATCTTCACCGTTGGCAAGATTCTGGGAATGGGCCTCTGATCATGACTGCACGTATGGACAAACGTTTTGCCGATCTCAAGGCGGAAGGCCGCCCGGCGCTGATCACCTATATGATGGGTGGTGACCCGGATTTTCAGACCTCGCTCGGCATCATGAAGGCGCTTCCCGGCGCCGGCGCCGATGTGATCGAGCTCGGTATGCCCTTCTCCGATCCGATGGCCGATGGCCCGGCGATCCAGCTGGCCGGACAACGGGCGCTTGCCAACGGTCAGACGCTGGCGAAGACGCTGGATCTTGCCCGCGAATTCCGCAAGCACGATCAGGACACGCCGATCGTGCTGATGGGCTATTACAACCCGATCTACAATATGGGCGTCGAGACCTTTCTGGACGCCGCGCTCGACGCCGGCATCGACGGGTTGATCGTTGTCGACCTGCCGCCGGAAATGGATGACGAGCTGTGCATTCCGGCCGTCGCCAAGGGCGTCAACTTCATCCGTCTCGCGACACCGACCACCGACGAGAAGCGCCTGCCGACCGTGCTGCGCAACACTTCCGGTTTCGTCTATTACGTCTCGATGAACGGCATCACCGGTTCGGCTCTGCCTGATCCGTCGCTGGTCGGTGCTGCCGTCCAGCGCATCAAGGCGCATACCGAGCTGCCCGTCTGCGTCGGTTTTGGCGTGAAGACCGCCGATCATGCCCGAGCAATTGGAGCCGCCGCCGATGGCGTGGTGGTTGGTTCGGCGATCGTCTCGCAGGTCGCCGGTAGCCTGACCGTTGACGGCAAGGCCACCGATCACACCATTTCCGCCGTCACGACGCTGGTCAGCGGTCTTGCAACCGGCGTTCGTTCGGCTCGCCTTGTTGCTGCCGAATAAAGTTATGACATTGACGACGGTCAATCAGGAGTTTCGTCCATGAACTGGATCACCAACTATGTGCGTCCGAAGATCAATTCGATGCTCGGTCGCCGGGAAGTGCCGGAAAATCTCTGGATCAAGTGCCCGGAAACGGGCGAGATGGTCTTCCACAAGGATCTTGAAGAAAACAAGTGGGTCATTCCCGCCTCCGGCTTCCATATGAAAATGCCGGCAAAGGCGCGTCTCACGGATCTGTTCGACGGTGGGGTCTATGAAAACCTGCCGCAGCCGAAGGTGGCGCAGGACCCGCTGAAGTTCCGCGATTCGAAGAAATACGCCGACCGCCTGAAGGACAGCCGCACGAAGACCGAGCAGGAGGACACGATCCTCGCCGGTCTCGGCCAGGTGAAGGGCGTCAAGCTCGTCGCGGTGGTGCACGAATTCAACTTCATCGGCGGTTCGCTCGGAATGGCGGCCGGCGAGGCGATCGTCAAGGCTGCCGAGCGCGCGCTGGCCGAACGCTGCCCGCTGGTGATTTTCCCGGCCTCCGGTGGCGCCCGCATGCAGGAAGGCATTCTCTCCCTCATGCAGCTGCCGCGCACGACGGTCGCGATCGACATGCTGAAGGAAGCCGGTCTTCCCTACATCGTCGTTCTGACCAACCCGACCACCGGCGGTGTGACGGCCTCCTATGCCATGCTGGGCGATGTCCATATCGCCGAGCCGGGCGCGGAAATCGGTTTTGCCGGCAAGCGTGTGATCGAACAGACCCTGCGCGAAAAGCTGCCGGAAGGGTTCCAGACCTCCGAATACCTGCTCGAACATGGCATGGTCGATATGGTGGTGAAGCGCCACGACATCGCCCAGACCCTGGCAACGCTTCTGAAGATCATGATGAAACAGCCCGCGACTGCGGATCAGCCGCTGGCGCTGACGGCCTGAGCCTGGCACGGGAGCCTCGGGGACTTTGATGAATGAGATTGCCCAGAGCGAGGCAGAACAGGTTATCAACGAGCTGATGAAGCTGCATCCCAAGGGTTATGACATGACCCTTGGGCGCATGCGACGTCTTCTGGAGGTGCTGGGCAACCCGCAGGACCGGCTCCCGCCGATGATCCATGTGGCCGGCACCAATGGCAAGGGATCAGTCTCCGCCTTCAGCCGCGCGCTTCTGGAAGCGGGCGGTCATGCCGTGCATGTCCATACCTCTCCCCATCTCGTCAACTGGCATGAGCGCTACCGGATCGGCCAGCGTGGCGGGCCGGGTGTGCTCGTCGGTGATGCCCTTCTGGCCGATGCGCTTCGCCGGGTGGCAGCGGCCAATGCCGGCCAGCCGATTACCGTGTTCGAGATCCTGACGGCGGCCGGTTTTCTGCTGTTTTCCGAAATTCCGGCGGATGCCGTGATCATCGAGGTCGGCATGGGCGGTCGTCTCGACTGCACCAACGTCGTCGATCGGCCGGCGGTCTCCGTCATCATGCCGATCTCCTTCGATCACCAGGCTTATCTTGGTGACCGGGTGGAACTGATTGCCGCCGAAAAGGCCGGCATCATGAAGAAGGGTCATCCGGTCGTCATCGGCCATCAGGAGTTCGAAGCCGCCGAAGAGGCGCTGATTACGACCGCCGAGCGCCTGGGCTGTCCTCTGTCCGTTTATGGGCAGGATTTTTCCGCCCATGAAGAGTTCGGCCGTATGGTCTATCAGGACGAGTTCGGCCTGGCCGATCTGCCGCTGCCACGGCTTCCCGGACGCCATCAGCTGGCGAATGCGGCAGCCGCCATTCGGGCTGTCAGGGCCGCAGGTTTTGCGGTGACCGAGGCCACGATGGAAAAGGCAATGACCGGCGTCGAATGGCCGGGTCGCCTGCAGCGGCTGACCGAAGGTTCGCTGATCCCGCTCGCGCCGAAGGGGGCCGAGATCTGGGTGGATGGTGGCCACAATCCGGGTGCCGGCGAAGTGATCGCCGAGGCCATGGCAGCGTTCGAGGAAAAGCAGCCAAGGCCGCTTTATCTCGTCACGGGCATGCTGAACACGAAGGACCCGATCGGTTATTTTCGGGCGTTCACCGATATCGCCGAATGTGTCTTCACCGTCCCGATCCGCGGCAGTGATGCCGGGCTGGATCCGGTGGTTCTGGCCAATGCCGCCTATGATGCCGGCCTCGTTGCCGAACCGCACTCGACGGTGGCCGATGCCCTGAAGGAAATCGCTGCCCGCCAGCTGGAAGGCGATGTGCCGCCGCGAATCCTCATCGGCGGCTCGCTCTATCTCGCCGGCAATGTTTTGGCCGACAACGGCACGCCACCGAAATAAGCCGCCAGCCAAAAAGTAAGAACGAAAAAGCCCGGCGAAAACCGGGCTTTTGTCTGTCTGGTCTCGTCCGAAACGCTCAGGCGGCGCCGGAAATCCAGCTGGAGAGGGCGGTCTTCGGCGCGGCGCCAACCTTGATGTCGGCCACTTCGCCGCCCTTGAACATGGCGAGCGTCGGGATGGAGCGCACGCCGAACTTGGCGGCGAGTTCCGGGTTTTCATCGATGTTCAGCTTGGCGATCTTCACCTTGCCGGCCAATTCCGACGAAATTTCTTCAAGGCTCGGCGCGATCATCTTGCACGGGCCGCACCATTCCGCCCAGAAATCCACAACGACGGGTTCGGAAGCGTCCAGAACTTCGGCCTGGAAGTTGGAATTGTCGACTTTCACGGTAGCCATAGGGCTCTCCTTCGATAGGGGTGTTGGCAACAATGTGATGCGCGGGCGCGTCAAATTCAATGCCTGCCTATCTCACTTTGTCAGGAGTTCTTCAAGCGTGCCAGCCAGCAGATTGTGGGGCAGTTCCATGACGCTCGCCGACTCGCTATAGACGAGCGTGCAGGCAATCCGGTGTGCCGGATAAAGCGGCTTCAGGATTTCCGCATAGATCGCCATCTGGGCCCGGTGGGCAAACGGGACTTCTGCGAGCCGCCGCGGCGGAAAGCGGTTCGTCTTGTAGTCAAGGATCACGATGTGACCGTCCTCGGTCACCACCAGCCGGTCCACGCGCCCGGAGACCGCGTAGTCGCGCCCCTTCAACGACAGACGCCCCATGATGGAGACCTCCGCCTGGGCATGCGCGGCAAAAATCTCCTGGAGTTGCGGATGACGCAGCACGCCCATGACCGCCGATAGCAGTGCCTCGCGCTCTCCGGCAGGCCAGAAGGCTGCGGCGCGCTCGAGGTAGCGCCGCGCGGACACCTCCTGCTCGGCCGCAGGCAGGCCTGGCAGGACCTGCAGCATGCGGTGCGTCAACCGGCCCTTCTGCAGCGACAGCCCGGCGGATTCTTGCTGTTCGCCAAAGAGTGGCGAGACGAAAGCCGCATCCCCATCCTCGTCCTCGATGATAATGCCGGCACCGGAGGGGCTTAAAGGGCGGGGTAGCGGTGGGGCAGGCGGCAGCGGCCTGAACAGGGCGGCGGGAAGGCTGTCTCGTGCCTCATGCTTTTCATCCTCGACATGCCGCTCCACCGGCCGAAGCTCCGGTGTGCCGAGGCGCCAGCGATGGCCGGTCCAGCTTCCATCGGGTCCGGCGAACTCTGCCGGCTGGCAGTGCTCCGGATCAGCCGACAGCGCCCGGGCGATCATCGCCTGCCAGCTGTCCTCGTTTTCGCGTTTCCCCCGATAACCGCAGACGATCAGACGGTCGGCTGCGCGGGTCATTCCAACATAAAGCAGGCGCCGATATTCTTCTTCCGCCGATTGTTTCAGCCGATCATCATCGGTCGCGGTCAGGGCATTGGACAGCGTCTTGCCCGGCACCCAGGCGGGGACGTCCGTTTCGCCAATCTTCAGGAAGCGGAATTTGGGCACGTGGCTGGAGATGAAGGCCTTGGAGCCGGAATCGACCAGGAACACCACCGGCGCTTCCAGACCCTTGGAGGCATGCACGGTCATGATGCGCACCTCGTCGCGGCCGCTATCCTGTTCGCGCTTGATCTCTGGGGACTCCAGCTCGAGCGTCGAGATGAAGCTCTGCAGGCCGGGCAGCGCCTTGTCCTCGTGTTCGAGCGCCAGGCTCAGGAACTCGTCAAGAATGTCTCCCGCCTCGCTGCCAAGCCGGGCGAGAAAGCGTTTGCGACCGCCTTCCGCGCCCAGCACTCTGGCGAAAAAGTCATGCACGCCGCAGCGTTCAGCCATGGTTTTGAGGCGAATGAGGTCCTCCCGGACCTTGGCAAAAGCCGGGTCCTGCTGGTCGGCGAGCGCACACAGATGCGCCCATGCGCTGGTCTTCTCCGGTCGAAGGGCGGCCAGGCGGAAGAGATCGTCCTCGGTCAGGTTGAAGAGCGGGCTCTTCAGGGAAGCGGCGAGCGACAGATCGTCATGCGGCTGCAAAAGAAACCGGCCGAGCGCCATCAGGTCCTGCACCGCGATATGGCTTGCCAGTCGGAGCCGGTCGGCCCCGGCGACGGGAATTTCGCCACGTCGTTTGAGCGCACGGGTCAGTGCGTTGACGAAGGCATCGCGCTTGCGCACCAGGACCAGAATGTCGCCGGGGCGGATCAACCGCTCCTTGCCTTTCTCGATGATCGTCTGATGTCCCACCAGTTCGCCAATGTGATGGGCGATCCGACCGGCAAGGATGGCGGATGGCGCCTTGTCCGGAGTCGCATCGAAGGGGGCCGTCCAATCCTCCTCCATCTCGGCAATATCCGGCACGACCGTGTCCCAGAGATCGACGGCCCCGGCATGACCGAGGCGATTGGAGCGATGGATGACCGGATCGCCTGTGGCGCTGAGGCCGCGGGCATTCTCCGGCAGGGAAAACACCTGGTCGACCGCACTCAGCACATCGGCGGTGGAGCGGAAGGAAAGCGGCAGGCGCACGGGATGAAAATTCTGGCCGCTGCGCGCCACCCGTTTGGAGGTCAGATTTCGCTCCTCGGCAAAACGTTCCGGCCGTGCTCCCTGAAAGGAGTAGATCGACTGTTTTTCGTCGCCCACGGCAAAGATCGTTCGCCGGGTCTCGCGGGCGCTGCGGCCGGCAAAAAAGTCCTCAGCCAGCGACTGGATGACGCTCCACTGGATCGGGCTCGTATCCTGCGCTTCGTCCACCAGAATGTGGTCGATGCCCTGGTCGAGCTTGTAATGCACCCAGGCACCCACGCCGTCACGGGTCAGGAGTTCCGCGGTGCGGTTGATCAGGTCCTCAAAATCGAGCAGGCTGCGGCGCCGCTTCAGCTCCTCGTAATCCTCGTTCAGCCGTTCGGCGAGCGTCAGCGCCGCGCGTGTGGCGGCCAGCATGCGGACCAGCTTCAACCGGTCTCGGAGAGCGGCCACATGGTCGCGCGCCGCGATCACCGCATCGGCAAGATCCGGTGCCGCCGTCGCCATGGCCTTGGTGATCAGCGAGGACTCCGCCTTCGGTTTGCCCGCCTGCGTCATGAAGATCTGGTCGAGCAGCCGGGCACGGATCGCCGGGGCCGTCTCTTCAACTGCCTGCCGCAGCGCATAGGCAATCTCGGCGGCCTTGGCGCCACCCTTGGCATCGGCCACCTCCAGATAGGTGGTGAGACGAGAGCCCTGCAGGCCCTTCAGCGGCCAGTAGGCCGCGAGCACCGAGGCTTCTGTCTCGCCTTGCTGCAGGCCGAAGGCCTGGGTCAGAACCAGTTCGACGCCGCCCCGGCCGTCCGCTTCGTCGAAAAATCGGCGGATCGCGGTGCGGTTGGCGACGATATCGGATAGCAGCGCCTCCAGCCCGGTCTCATCGCCAAGATCCAGCACATGGGCAAAGGCGCCCGCCAGCGCGCTGTCCTCTTCGATTGCGGTGGCGGTGAGGAGCGACCGCCGCGCCTCCGCCAGCAGGGCGGAGGCCGAGACATCGTCCAGCACGGAGAAATGCCCCGCCACATTGGCTTCCAGCGGAAACTGGTGCAGCAGCGCCTCGCAGAAGGCGTGGATCGTCTGGATCTTCAGCCCGCCCGGTGTCTCCAGCGCTTTTGCAAACAGGCGTCGCGCATCGGCCAGTTTGAATGAATCCGGCTCATGACCTTCGATGGCGGCGATGCGTTTCGCCAGTTCCTCGTCCGGCAGCACCGCCCATTCGGCGAGCCGCTGAAAGACCCGGTTCGACATTTCCGAGGCCGCGGCCTTTGTATAGGTGAGGCAGAGGATTGCCGACGGTCGGCAGCCGGCCAGTAGCAGCCGGATCACCCGCTGTGTGAGCACATGTGTCTTGCCGGAACCGGCATTGGCGGAGACCCAGGCGGAACTGTCGGGATCGGAGGCGAGCGCCTGTTGTTGCGCCGTCCAGGTCAGCCACTGATGCGGGTCGTTGCCGAGCGATTCGAGGCTCATCTCAGTCATCGGCATCACCATCCTCGGCATCGGCGGTCGACCATTCGGCAACGCGGGCGAGGTGATCATACTCGCCGCCGAAATCGCTCTGCATCACCGGAATGACGCGGGAAGCAAACCCAACGCTGTTGTCGCGCAGGCGTTTGACGAGCGTGGTCAGTTGCGTGATCGAATCCTCGGCCAACTCGATCGCGGATTTCGGCTGGCTGGTGGCCGTCGCGCGGGCGCCCTCGTTGTTGACCTTGTCGCACGTGAAACGTTCGCCGGGGCGCAGGCGGACATAGAGAAGATTGTCGGGCCGCTGGGCGCCAAGCGCCTTGAAGGCGCCGGCCTGCAGGGCGGCCGCCTCCAGTGCCAGTTGTGGGTCCAAGAGCGCGCGGGCCTGGGCGGGCGAGGGGTTCAGCCCCGTCTTGTAGTCGATGATATCGGCATCACCCGACCCCTTGATGTCGATCCGGTCGGCAATGCCAGTCAGCCGGATGCCTGCCTCGGCAAGCTCGAAGCCAGCCGGCAGTTCGGTATAGGTTTTGCGGATATCCGGCGCGCGATCAGCCTCCCAGCGCAGGAAGGCGCGCGCCACCTCGCGAAAACGCGGACGCCAGACCTGATCGATATGCGGCGGCAGGTTTTCCCGGTCGAATTCTTCATCGGTGATCCGGCGCATCACGTCTTCGGCATGCGGGGTGCCCGGTACCGGCGCCACCTTTGTGTAGCGCTCGATGATACGGTGGTAGAGCGTGCCGCGTTCGGCAGCGCCCGGATCCTCGTTGAACGGCTCCAGCGGGTCGAGCTTCAGAATGCGCCGGGCATAGATGGAATAGGGGTCGCGGCGCAGGCGGCCCACTTCGCTGAAGGAATATTTCGCCGGCTGCAGATCGGCGGGTGGTGTCGGCGCCGGCCGTTTTGCCAGGGCCTGTTTTTCACTCAGCGCCGATTCATCCAACTGCTGCGCCCAGTGGCGATAGCATGCTCCGCGGGTCCGCAGGTCGCGGGCCAGCTGTTCGCCGCCAAGCGCTAGCAGGCGCTGCAGCCAGCGGGAGGCAACCGTCGGCGCGCCGCCTTTGCGCAGTGAGCGGGAATAGATCAGCCGGCGTGTGCCGTTCGCCATCTCGAAGTCATGCGCCAGCTGGCCGATCTTGCGTTCCGGCGGCTCCAGCCCGATGTCCGTCTTCATGCTGCGCGACAGGAAGGGATTGTTGACCGACTGGCCGGGCCAGGAACCCTCGTTCAGCCCGCCCAGGATCATCGTGTCCACGCGCTGCAGGCGCGATTCCAGGGTGCCGAAGATGAAGACGCGCGGATGGCTGAGCTGTCGCGGCTTGACTGCTTCGCTGGCGAGAAGCGCCGCCATGATGTCGATCCACTGCGGCCCGTCCGCCTCGATCTGCCCATCGGTTTCGATGATCTCGGAAAGCACCGCGGCCAGCCTCTCGCCGGCCTCTCCTGTCCAGAGCGGGCGCAGGTCGCCGTCGGCATTGGCGGCAACGGCTTCCAGCACCCGGCCCGTTCGGGTCGCCCAGTCCGACAGCGGCAGCCTGGCGGAGATTCGCCGCCCGTCCGGCACGCGGGTGACCAGGACTTCTGCCAGCGGTTCGACCGCTGCCTCGATTTTCTCGGCCAGAACCAGTGCCTGGTCCCGTGCCCCCTCCGGCAGCGACAGGCGCCATTGCGGAGTATGACGGTCCTCGTCCTGCTCCTTCAGACGCCGCTGGAGGAGGGGCAGCAGCGACGCGATGTCCGGTTCTCCCGTGCCGCCGCGCAGTGCCAGAAGCTCCAGCGCCTCCCGCGCCGGGCGGCACTCGTCATTGGCCATGCCGAAGCAGGCGAGCGGATGTTTCAGGAGCGCGGTGATGGCGACGGGATCGCCAGGGCGCAGGATCGATTCCAGCACGAGGGTGAGCAGCGTACCCTGCGGTGTGGCGGACAGCGGCGTGCCGGCGGTATCGTCGGCGGTGATCCCGAAGCGGGCGAGTTCCGCCGTCACGCGATGCGCCAGCGCCCGGTCCGGGGTGATGAGTGCTGCCTGGGACGGCCCGTCCGCGCCCGGTTCCTCCAGCGCAAGCCGGAGCGCAATCGCAATCGCGGTCGCTTCTTCTCGCTCGTTGGCGGCTTCGATCAACGCCACATCGGCAAAGGCAGAGGCGACGGTGCCGGTCGATGTCGATTGTCGCCAGGCATTCCAGCGATCGGTCGCATCGGCAGGTGCGAGAGCCTGCGACAAAAGCTCTGCCCGGCAACGCAGGTCTTCCGATGCATCGCCTAAGATCTGCACCTCGTCGCGCGGCACCTGAAGGCGCTGCAGCAGACGGTAGAGACCGTATTGCGGATGGCTGCGGCTCGTCGGATCGGGTTTTAAGCCGTCCGCGCCCTTGCCCAGCATCACCCACTGGTCGTCCGGCATGGAGAGATCGAGGCCCGGCAGAATGACCGCACCGTTCGGCAGACCAGCGATGGCGGCAATCAGATGGGCCGCTGCCGGAACCGAGCCGGTGGAGCCGGCGACGATCACCGGCCCGTCATGGCTGCGCTCCGCGATACGTTGCGCTTCTGCATTGATCCGCGCGGCCTGATGTTTTGCCGGCGAAGAACGCCGCAGTTCTTCCAGACGCGCCGGCCAGAAGGCGCTTGCAATCTTCAGGAATTCTGCCGTCAGCTGCCACCAGAGCGAATGTTCCGCCGTCTGCAGCCGTTCGAGGTCCGACCAGTCCCGCTCTTCCGTCTCGATCGCATCAATGAGTTCGGCCAGCGACCGTGCAAGCCAGATGGCATCGGCCGGGCTTGCCGGCGCCACCAGCGGCGATTCCTGGTGTACATCCATGATGGCGCGTGGCAGCGCATTGCGCCAGGCGAGGATCAGGCGACCGAGCTCGAGGAGCCGCGCGGTGCCGCTGATCGGCATGGCGAGGTCCATTTCTTTGGGGGCGACGAGATCGAAGAAGCCGTCGTCGTCATCCGTCTCGCCCAGCGGCCGGACGATCGGCAGGATCGCCGAGCGTCCGCCGAGCAGCTCGACGAATTCGGATCGCAGCACGCGCGCTGCGCGCCGCGTCGGCACATAGATCGTCACCTTGGAGAGAGACAGGGGATCATCGGGATCATAACGGAAGGAGGGCAGCACGCGCCCGTCACACAGACCGGCAGCCACCGTACGCAGAAAAGGCACGGCGGCCGGAATGGTGAGGATGCGTTTGTGGCCACGATCCTCCATGGGCATCAGGCCGGTCCGAAACGGCTGGCGAGAAAGGCTTCGGCCTGCTCCAGTTCCTCCGGCGAACCGACGGTCAGCCAGTGGCCGGAGAGTTCGATCCCGTAGAGGCGCTGCCGGGCAATAGCCTTGTCGAAATAAAGGTTGAGGTTGAAGGCGGTTTCCGGCGCATCGGCGAAGAAATCGGTATGCATGACGAAGGCGCCCGAATAAACGACCGGATCCGGGTCATCGGCCTGATAGCGCGTGAGCCTGCCATCGGTGTGCAAACGGAAATCCATCTTGCCGGCATGGCAGACGACGCGTTCCGGACGCGCGCAGAGCATCAGCATGTCCATCCTCGACGGATCGAATTCCGCGATAAGCCGCTGCAGATTCGTGGGGGTGCCTTGCGTCTCGCCGACCCAGAACAGATCGGCATTCATCACCATGACGAGGCCGGGGGGCAGGAGCTTCAGCCCCTTGGCAAGGCCGCCGCCATTGTTCATCAGCTGGGCACGCTCATCGGAGATCAGGATATTCATATCGGTGCGCTCAGCCAGATGGGCTTCCATCTGGTCGGCATGATGATGAACATTGACACACACGGTGCGAATGCCGGCTTCCGATAGTGCATCCAGCACGTAATCGATCATCGGCCGTCCGCCGACCGGCACAAGTGGTTTCGGCATCCGGTCGGTCAAGGGACGAAGGCGCGTGCCAAGCCCTGCGGCCAGCACCATGGCATTCTCGACAAGCATCAGGTTTAAGCCCTGGATTCGCTGAACTCTATGCCTGCTTGTGCCATCCATTGGCGCAAGGGTGCAAGCACCGGGTGAGAAAGAACCTCGCCGAGATAGGTCAGTGTTCTCGGCATATGGCGCAGATAACCGGGTTTGCCGTCCCGTTCCTTCAGCCGCACCCAGAGCCCGACGAGCTTGCAGTTGCGCTGGGCCGCCATGATGGCGTAGGCCATACGGAAGCCGTCTTCATCGAACACGCCCTGTGCTCGGCGGCTGCGGATATATCGCTCCAGCAGGTCCGCGCCGAGGGCGGGTGGAATGGTCACGCGCGCATCCTGGATGAGCGAGGCAACGTCATAGGCCGTCGGCCCGATCATCGCGTCCTGAAAATCGATCAGGCCAATCCGCTGCAGTCCTTCGGCGCCCGGCTGCCAGAGAAGGTTCGGCGAGTGATAGTCGCGCAGGAGCAGATGCCGCTCCGCACCATCGAGCGCGGCAATCAGGCCGCTCCAGATCTCGATGAAGGCACTGCGTTCGTCATCACCGACCGGCTGGCCCCCTCGTTTCCACGGCAGATACCAGTCGAGCAGAAGCCGCGTCTCGATCGTCATCGCGACCGGGTCGAAAGCGGGAATATGGTGGACATGATCGGGAGCGACGAGGATGTCGGAGGCCGGTGCCGTGCCATGCAGATGGGCAAGGCAATCGATGGCGGCACCGTAGCGTTCGGCGATCGGGGCCCCGGTTTCGTCCACAACGCCGTCCTGCCCCAGGTCCTCGATCAGCATCAGGCCCTGGGCATAATCGACCGCCAGGATCTCGGGCGCCAGAAGGCCGATGCTGCGCAGGTGGCGCGCGATGGCCACGAAAGGGTAGGCATCTTCGGCAAGATGCGCCACCTTGGGATAGGGTTTTCCGTCGAGAACCGGCGGACCTTCCGGACGAAGCGGCCAGTCCATCAGGATCCGCCGTCCGCCCTCTGCATCAGTCACGGTCTCATAGGCCCGGAAGGAGGCGTCACCGCTGAGAAAGCGCCGCGCATCCTCTGCATGGCCATGGTCGGACAGGAATTGCCGGATCGCCAGAACGCGGCGGATGCGCGCGGCGGCGTGCGGCGGCGCGGAAATCTCAGCCCGGCGCCCTGCGTCCGAATGGGTCAGCTGAAGGCGTATGCGGTCCTTTGGCAGTTCCGCCTCGGCCATTTCCGGCCATTCCACCAGACAGATCCCCTCCGCCAGCGCCTCGTCAAAACCCAGCTCATCGAGCTCCGAACCATCGGCCAGGCGGTAGAGATCGAAATGCGCGACGGGGATTCGGAGATCGTAGCTCTGCACCAGCGTGAAGGTCGGGCTCGGCACTTCAAGCTCCGGATCATCGGCAATTGCCCGCAGGAAGGCGCGCGCCAGGGTCGATTTGCCGGCGCCGAGATCGCCGGAAAGGGCCAGGCAGTCGCCCGGCTTCAAAGCCAGCGCCAGATCCTCGCCGAAGCGGATCGTATCCGCTTCGTCAGCCAGGTCCAGGACGATCCGATCGTCAGCAGTCATTCGGCGGCGACGGATCGAAAGGAGATGGCGCTCGGGATACGGCAGGTGACGGTCGTGCCTTCACCCGGCCGGCTGTCGATCTTCACGTCGCCCTTGTGCAGGTTGACGAAGCTTTCGACGATCGACAGGCCGAGGCCTGCGCCGCTGCGCTTGCCGCCCTTGCCGCTCGAGAAACGATCGAACACGGTCTCCAGCATGTCCTGGGCAATGCCAGGGCCCTTGTCGGCGACGGAGAAGAAGAAGTCGTTGCCGTTGCGCCAGCTGCTGAGCGTGATGGTGGAGCCTTCCGGCGAGAAATTCGCGGCGTTGGTGATGAGCTTGATGAGGATCTGCTTCAGGCGCTGCTGATCGGCGACGATCGTGCCCATGCCCTTCGGCGCAACGATCTCCAGCATCACCGCGTTTTCGTGCAGCCGATCGGCGATCTGCATCGCGACATCATCGAGCAGATCGTCGATGTCCATGTCGGAATAGTTCAGCTCCATGATGCCGGCATCGACGGTCGCGAGATCCAGGATGTCGTTGACGATCGTCAGCAGCACCGAGGAGGAGGTGGAGATATGGTCGATATATTCCGCCTGCCGTTCGTTGAGTGAACCGATCCCCGGCGTCTTCAGGAGATCCGTGAAGCCGATGATGTTGGTGAGCGGCGAACGCAGTTCGTAGGAGACGTGCTGGACGAAATCGTTCTTCAGCTCGTCGGCCTTGCGCAGGGCCTCGTTCTTTTCCTTCAGCGCCCGCTCGGCGCGCGCACTGTCGGTCATGTTGACGAAGGTCAGCATGGTCTGCGCATTCGGCAGCGGGGTTACGGCATAATCCAGCACGATGCCGGAGAAGAGCTCGAACGTGCCCTGCAGCGACGGGCGTTCGTCGTCGAAATTGGTCAGCATCTGGCCGAACAGACGCCAGCCGTCCGGTTTGTCGTATTCCATCGCACAGGCGGCCTCGATGGCGCGGATATGCGTGCCGGGTTTGGTCTGGTCTTCGGTGAGGCCCCAAAGCGCCCGGAAGGCCGGGTTCGACAGGCGGATGCGCCCGTCCGGCCCGAAAACCGCGACACCTTCGGTCAGATGGTCGATGGTCTCGCCCTGCACCTTCACCAGCGTGTTGTAGCGGGTTTCCAGATCCACCTGTTCGGTGAGGTTTTCGAAGACCCAGGTTGCCCCGCCCTGCGGATGAGCGGTGGCGATCACCTGCAGCGTCTGGCCGTTCGGCAGGTGCCAGCGGTTGGTCTGCGTATCGAGCGCGCGGTAGACGGAGAGCACGCTTTCCTTCCAGTTGCGCCAGTTCAGCTGTTCCGGCAGCTTGTTCTGGCTGCGCAGGCGGTCGAGAAGTTCGTTGTGGTCCGGCCGGCTTTCCAGGAAACCGAGATCGAGATCCCACAGGCGCACGAAGGCCTGATTGTAGAATTGCAGCCGCTGGTCCCGGTCGAAGATCGCAACCGGCGTTGCAAGATGATCCAGCGTCTCCGCATGGCTTTTCAGCGTCCGGTGCAGTTCCGCCTTGATGCTTTCGGCTTCGGAAACGTCGATCGCCATGCCAGCGGAACCGGCCTTGCCCACCACGTCGACCACGTCGAAAACGGTGCGGTTCCCGCCAACGACGGTCGAGACGCGGTCATGGAAGGGCGAATCGACGGTTGCCGTGGCGCGGATCTTTTCGCGTGCGATCGTGCCGAGGAATTCGCGGCTTTCCTGCACGGCCTGCGAAGGACTGGAGGCTTCGACCGCCTCGCCATAGGCATGGTTGACCCAGGCGAGGTTTCCATCGCGGTCACGATGCCAGACCGGCTGTTCCAGCGCATCGAGCAGCGACTGGAACAGGTTGATCGAGGAGACAAGTCTCTCGCGCTCGATCTTCAGTTCAGCCAGTTCGGCGCGCAGATTGTCGAGTGCGATGAACCGCACGAAGGCCTTGCCGCCGGAGACGCGGCCTTGCACTTCCAGGATTTCGTCGCGATTGGTTTCCACCACCATGTCGAAGCTACGGGCCTGCCCGCGCAGAGCTTCGATCGCATGTTCGAGCTCGGCAGCGGAATGGGCACGCATCCATTTGCCGAATGCGAGAAACTGTTTGGCTTCGGCCGGCGCGCCGGTTTCCGGCGGCAGGTGGCCGAGGAATTCGGGCCGCGACGGACCGGCTTCCCAGATGACGATGCGGCGGTTCTTTTCGGCGATCAGCGCCTCATATTTGGAAATCGTCTGCTGGGCATCCGATAGTGCACCCCGCATCTCCTGGCTTTCAGCCTCGAGATGGGTCCGCTGGCGAAACAGCCAGATCGACGAGAACAGTGCGGCCGCAATCGCGCCGATGGCAAGCGATGGAAAGATCACCTCGGAGGAGGTGAAGAGGCGGGCCGCCGGCAGGCGCGCATCCTGTGCCAGCGCAATGCCGGCCATGCCGGAAAGAGCCGTGCCCGTCAGCGCTGCCCTGGCGAGATGATAAACCCGCCCAAGGCCACTCAGTCTTTTTCTTGTCACGTGTTCCGCCATCCATCGTCCACCGAATGCCGGCGCCTCGTTGCCGTCATCGGTCTTGGCCCGCCTGGGGTGAGCCGTAAAAAATGCTGTCATTCGGTCTGTCTCCGTCCAAGTGCCGCATCATCGACAAGACATCCCTGACCGCGCGGCCGACGCCTTCAGCCTGCGCGAATCGAGTCTGAAAACAATATCTGCTTCGGAAATCCAGGCAAAGGGTGGGGCGCAAAAAAGAAAGCCGCGGACTTGTCAAGTCCGCGGCCTCTATATCTTGTGGATTAGTCAGCTCAGATTAGTATCTGTAGTGCTCAGCCTTGAACGGACCCTGCTTGGAGACACCGATATAGGATGCCTGCTCGTCGGAGAGTTCGGTCAGCTTCACGCCGAGCTTTGCCAGGTGCAGGCGCGCGACCTTCTCGTCGAGGTGCTTCGGCAGGATATAGACGCCCGGCTTGTACTCTTCGGTCTTCGTGAAGAGCTCGATCTGGCCAAGCACCTGGTTGGTGAACGAGGCCGACATGACGAAGGACGGGTGGCCCGTCGCATTGCCGAGGTTCAGCAGACGACCTTCCGACAGAAGGATCATGCGGTTGCCCTTCGGGAACTCGATCATGTCCACCTGCGGCTTGATGTTCGTCCACTTCAGGTTCTTGAGGGCCGCGACCTGGATCTCGTTGTCGAAGTGGCCGATGTTGCCGACGATCGCCATATCCTTCATCTCGCGCATGTGGTCGAGACGGATGACGTCCTTGTTGCCGGTCGTGGTGATGAAGATGTCGGCCGTGGAGACCACGTCTTCCAGCTGCACGACTTCGAAACCGTCCATGGCGGCCTGCAGGGCGCAGATCGGATCGACTTCGGTGACCTTTACACGGGCGCCGGCGCCGACGAGCGAAGCGGCAGAACCCTTGCCCACGTCACCGTAACCGCAGACGACGGCAACCTTGCCGGCCATCATCACGTCGGTTGCGCGGCGGATACCGTCGACCAGCGATTCCTTGCAGCCGTACTTGTTGTCGAACTTCGACTTGGTGACGCTGTCGTTGACGTTGATTGCCGGGAAGGGGAGGAGGCCCTTCTTGGCCAGTTCGTACAGGCGGTGAACACCGGTGGTGGTTTCTTCGGTCACGCCCTTGATCGCATCACGCTGCTTGGTGAACCAGCCGGGGGAAGCCTGCAGGCGCTTCTTGATCTGTGCGAACAGGATCTCTTCTTCTTCCGAACCCGGGTTGGAGAGAACATCTTCGCCGGCTTCAGCGCGGGCGCCGAGCAGGATGTACATGGTGGCATCGCCACCATCGTCGAGGATCATGTTGGAGAGGCCGCCATCGGTCCACTGGAAGATGCGGTCGGTATATTCCCAGTATTCGGTCAGCGTTTCGCCCTTGACGGCGAAGACCGGAATGCCGGCGGCGGCAATCGCGGCGGCGGCGTGGTCTTGGGTGGAGAAGATGTTGCAGGAGGCCCAGCGGACGTCGGCGCCCAGAACCTTCAGCGTCTCGATGAGGACGGCGGTCTGGATCGTCATGTGCAACGAGCCGGAGATACGCGCGCCCTTCAACGGCTTCGACGTTCCGAACTCCTCGCGGCAGGCCATCAGGCCCGGCATTTCGGTTTCGGCGATGTTGAGTTCCTTGCGGCCGAAATCGGCAAGCGCGATATCCGCGACAATGTAATCTTTTTCAGTGGTCATGGTGGCTCTCCAGCTCCGCAGGGGGCTACCGCTCATCGGCAAGCGGCGTTCATCCAGCCGCTGCAATCCGCAGCGGCGCTGCCCTGCGATGTAGCAGGGTTCCCGGAAACTAGCAATAAGGATATAAAGAAGTCTTTATATGTTCATTACATCTCTTCGCCAAACCGATCGGCGACAAGATTGGCGAGCGCGTCGAGCGCCGCTTCCGCCTGTTGGCCGCTGGCGGTGACCTCAATGGTGCAGCCGGGGCTGGCGGCGAGCATCATCAGCCCCATGATCGAGGTGCCGCCGACGGTCATGCCGTCCTTTGAGACCTGGATCTGGGCGTCGAACCCCTCCACCGTCTGCACGAACTTGGCGGATGCACGGGCGTGCAGGCCGCGCTTGTTGATGATCAGGAGTTCGCGGGAAAGGTTCGTCATGGATGATCTTATTTGCCGCTCAGAACGCGGCTTGCGACGTTGATATATTTGCGCCCGGCATCGGCCGCTTCGGCCAGAGCCTTCTGCATGTCATTGTCCACGCGTACGCCTGCCAGCTTGATCAACATCGGAAGATTGACGCCGGCAATGACTTCGATCTTGCCGGTATTCATCGCGGATATCGAAAGATTGGACGGCGTGCCACCGAACATGTCGGTGAGGATCACGACGCCATGGCCATCATCAACCCGGTTCACCGCGTCCAGGATATCCTGACGTCGCTGATCCATGTCGTCTTCGGGGCCGATACAGACGGTTTCGATGTTCTTTTGCGGCCCTACCACATGCTCCAGCGCATGTCGGAACTCATCAGCCAGCTTGCCATGCGTGACAAGCACAAGTCCGATCATAGTGAAATCACCCCCAGGTACAACGATACGCTCGGCCTTGTTTCGCATTGCAACAGACCCAACGGCGGTGGGAAGCCATCTTGTCGATGTAGAGTCGAAGTGCAAGCTAAAAATGGTATGTCACGCATCATGAAAAAGGTGGTTCCCCTTTGAATTCCGCGTGAAGCGCGGCAATCGTGGCCAGTGGTGCGATGGAGCGGCCGGACAGGCGGATCAGCGGCAGATCCGCGAGGCCGCCAAGATCGGTTCTCTCGCCGGCCGGCGGCAGGCGCTCGTCCCGCAGAGGATCGATCACCCGGATCGCCAGATGCAGCGCGGCGCGCTCCACGCTCTCCAGGGTCACGATACCGCTGCCACGCAGCTCCAGCAGCCCCGCAATCGATGCCGGCCGTGTGGCGATGGTCTGCCCGTTCTCCATCGAGATGAAGACCTGGTCGTCGGCGACGAGGGCGGCAAAGACACCCTGCGACCGCGCTGCCGCCAGACAGGCGAAAGCGAGTTCGGATTTTCCGGCACCGGGCGGCCCGAGAAAGATCAGGCCTCTTTTCCCGAGTACGATCGCAGTGCCGTGGACGTTGTTCGCCGGTCCCGTCATGTCGGCTGACCCGCGGGCAGTGACAGGATGAACCTGGCGCCTGTCAGCTGACCGGTGGCATCCGTCAGGTTTTCAGCCTTCAGCGTGCCGCCATGCGCTTCGGCAATCTGGCGGCTGATCGACAGGCCGAGACCCGAATTCTGGCCAAAGCTCTCGCCCTCGGGCCTATCGGTGTAGAAGCGTTCGAAGATACGGTCGATGTCTTCGGCCCGGATGCCCGGACCGTTGTCGTCGACCTGGATGATGCAGTTGCCCCTGGCGCGGAACAGATGGACGACGATGCGTCCACCCTTTTCCGGAACGAAGGACCGGGCGTTCTCGATCAGGTTGGTGACGATCTGTCCAAGCCTCAGATCGTGGCCCTGGACCACATAGCTGGTCTTGGTGCCCTGCTTGTGGTCGACAACCAGATCGATATCGACCGGCTTGCGTCCGGTGCGGATCTGGCGGGAAATCTCGACCAGATTGCCGAGCAGAATTTCAAGATCGACCGGTGCCGCATCTGAGCGGGCAAGCTCCGCATCCAGCCGTGATGCGTCGGAGATATCGCTGATCAGGCGGTCCAGGCGACGCACGTCGTGCAGGATGATGTTCGTCAGGCGCTGTTTGGAATCCTCCGTCTTGGCAAGCGGCAGGGTCTCCACCGCACTGCGCAGCGAGGTCAGCGGGTTCTTCAACTCGTGGCTCACATCGGCGGCAAAACTTTCGATCGCATCGATGCGGTCATAAAGCGCATTCGTCATGTCGCGCAGGGCAATCGACAAATTGCCGATTTCATCCTGGCGTGCCGAAAAGTTCGGGATTTCTTCGCGTTGCTTGACACCGCGCCGCACCCGGATGGCAGCAGCCGACAGGCGCCGCAACGGATTGGCAATCGTGGAGGACAAAAGCAGCGACAGGAGAATGTTGACGAGGGTCGCAACGCCGAAGACGCGCATGATGGCAAGCCGCTCGGCATGCACGATGTTGTCGATGTCACCCGCTTGCGTCGACAACAGCAGAACACCCAGCACCGCGCGGAAACGCTGGACGGGGACAGCCACGGACACGATCAGTTCGCCCTTGTCGGTGACACGCACCACCGCGCCTCGAACCCCGGTCAGCGCGTTCATCACTTCCGGATAGATCGAGCCGTCGCCGCCCGGCGCCTCCTTGTAGGCCGGCAGATTGCCGGGCTGCAGGATGCGGTTGATCACGCCGGCAAACCAGCTGCTCCAGGTGGCATTTTCTCCTTCGACCGCCGGCAGATCAAAACGCAGAACCTGGCCCCGCGAATAGAGATGGCGCGAATCGAGGATCAGGTTGGCATCGGCATCGAACAGGCGTGCGCGGGTGCGGGTCGGCGAAATCAGGCGCCGCAGCACCGGTGCCACGCGCTCCGGGTCGATGGGAAAGTCGAGATCCTCGTCATTCGGCACCGGCGTTATGCTTTGCCCCGCCTGCAGCTCGAGAAGTTTCTGCGGATCGATGGTGATCGAGTTCGTATCGACCGACGCGGAGGCGGAGATTGCGCCGGCAATGATTTCGCCCTGCGTCAGCAGGCTTTCGACGCGTGCATCGATCAGGCCCTCGCGGAACTGATTGAGGTAAAGGATGCCGGCGACCAGAACGACGGTGGCTGCGATATTGAAAAAGAGGATGCGGCGCGTGAGACTGGAAAAGACGGCATTGCCGAAGATGCGGCGCACCAGCGTGAACGGATGCGACCAAACCCGTCCCGATGCGCGGGAGGTCTGTGCATCCTCCCCGCCCGAATTCCCGGAATGGATCGTCTGATCGGCCAAGCCTTTCCCTTTCACGGCAACCGCCGGCCGTCACGGCGGTTCATGTGCGGTGAAGCAGCGTTGCGAAGTCTGTCGGAAGCAAATCAGGCTGCTTCGCGGAATCGATAACCTACGCCGTAGAGCGTCTCGATCATATCAAAATCGGTGTCAACCATTTTGAACTTCTTGCGAAGTCGCTTGATATGGCTGTCGATGGTGCGGTCGTCGACATAGACCTGCTCGTCATAGGCCGCATCCATCAGCGCATCGCGGCTCTTCACCACGCCGGGGCGCTGCGCCAGCGAATGCAGGATCAGAAACTCGGTGACGGTCAACGTCACCGGTTCGCCCTTCCAGGTGCAGGTATGGCGCTCCTGGTCCATCACCAGTTGGCCGCGTTCCAGCGTGCGGGCCTGCTGGTCGGCAGCCGCCTTGCTGCCGGGAACCGGCGCCACATCGCTTTTGGCCGAACGGCGCAGGATCGCCTTGACGCGTTCCACCAGCAGGCGCTGGGAAAACGGCTTGGTGATAAAATCGTCCGCGCCCATCTTCAGGCCGAACAACTCGTCGATCTCTTCATCCTTGGAGGTGAGGAAGATCACTGGCAGGTCCGACTTCTGGCGCAGGCGGCGCAGAAGTTCCATGCCGTCCATACGCGGCATCTTGATGTCGAAGATGGCGAGCTGCGGCGGCCGTGCCAGAAGCCCGTCCAGCGCAGACGCACCATCCGTGTAGGTTTCGACCCTGTAGCCTTCAGCCTCCAGTGCGATGGACACCGAGGTGAGAATGTTGCGATCGTCGTCTACCAACGCGATAGTCTGCATACTGTCTGTCTCCGCCATTCTGTACGCATCTCCTGGATTGTGGCCCAGCCGAACTCCCTGTCCGGGTGTGCGTGTCTTGGGGATAAAGGTGGAACAAATTGTGGCAAAGATAAAGGGGAGCCGGTTTCGGGTCGCATAAACGCGGTCCTCAGACCTCCCGTGGACGAGAATTTTATGCCTCTCAAACCGATTTAAATATGTCGAAAAATTTTTAAATCGATTAATAGTTTGATTTTATTGATGTAATTGGATTGAAGCTCTTGCTCTTTTAGATTTCGCTCGTTAGCTTGCGCCATCATCAACGTCAGCTCAAAGGAAAGCGCGACATGGAGGAGTACGGAGTTCACAATCCGTCGAACGGCTTGGCGGCCATCGGTTTGGCTGGTGCCGCGCGTGTCAATTACAACCTGAATGAGAGTGAACTCTACGAGGCTGCCCTTCGTAATGGTGAAGCCGAGCTGACGGTCGATGGCGCGCTGCGGGCCGTGACCGGCCAGCACACCGGTCGTTCGCCGAAGGACAAGTTCGTCGTGCGTGATGCTAGCACCGACGCGAACATCTGGTGGGACAACAACAAGCCGATGTCGCCGGAGCACTTCGCGCTGCTCAAGCAGGACATGCTTGCCCATGCGGCCGGCAAGACGCTGTATGTGCAGGATCTCGTCGGCGGCGCCGACCGTGACTACGCGCTTCCGACCCGCGTGGTGACCGAGCTTGCCTGGCACGCGCTCTTCATCCGCAACCTCTTGATCCGCCCCGACCGCTCGACGCTCGGCGCCTTCCAGCAGAAGCTGACGATCATCAACCTGCCGAGCTTCCGCGCTGATCCTGCCCGCCACGGCTGCCGCACGGAAACGGTGATCGCCTGCGACCTCGCCAACGGTCTGGTCCTCATCGGCGGCACCTCGTATGCCGGCGAGAACAAGAAGTCGGTCTTCACCGTTCTCAACTATCTCCTGCCGGAAAAGGGCGTCATGCCCATGCATTGCTCGGCCAATGTCGGCCCGGATGGTGATGCGGCTGTCTTCTTCGGCCTGTCGGGCACCGGCAAGACCACGCTGTCTGCCGATCCGAACCGCACGCTGATCGGCGACGACGAGCATGGCTGGGGCGAAAACGGCATCTTCAACTTCGAAGGCGGTTGCTACGCCAAGGCGATCCGCCTGTCGGCCGAAGCCGAGCCGGAGATCTACGCTGCGACACGCCGCTTCGGCACCGTGCTCGAAAACGTGGTGATGGACGAAAACCGCGTCCCGAACTTCGACGATGCGTCGCTGACGGAAAACACCCGCAGCGCCTATCCGCTGCATTTCATCCCGAACGCTTCGGCAACCGGCCTTGCGCCGCACCCGAAGACGATCATCATGCTGACCGCCGATGCCTTCGGTGTGATGCCGCCGATCGCCAAGCTAACGCCCGAACAGGCGATGTATCACTTCCTCTCCGGTTACACCGCCAAGGTCGCCGGAACGGAAAAGGGCGTGACCGAGCCGGAAGCGACCTTCTCGACCTGCTTCGGCGCACCCTTCATGCCGCGTCATCCGACAGAATACGGCAACCTGTTGCGCGATCTGATCGCCCATCACGGCGTCGATTGCTGGCTGGTCAACACCGGCTGGACCGGTGGCGCCTATGGTGTCGGTCGTCGCATGCCGATCAAGGCGACGCGGGCGCTGCTGACGGCGGCACTGACCGGTGAACTGAAGAAGGCGGAATTCCGCACGGACACCAATTTTGGCTTCGTGGTGCCGGTCGCCGTGCCGGGTGTTGAGACCGCGATCCTCGATCCGCGCTCGACCTGGGCGGATGGCGCAGCCTACGACGCGCAGGCAACGAAGCTCGTCAACATGTTCATCTCGAACTTCACGAAGTTCGAAAACCATGTCGACAGCAAGGTGCGCGACGCGGCACCGGGCATGCTGGCCGCCGCCGAGTAACGACTCACGTGGAACATCGGGAGCCGCCGAGGTCTTTGGCCTCGGCGGTTTTCTTTTGTCCGCTCTTGTGGAATAGACGGAGATCATGGCCAGCGATCCTCTCGTCATCAACAGCCGAATCACTCTTGCCGGATGGGAACTGACGGAGCAATTCGTGCTGGCCGGCGGTCCGGGCGGTCAGAACGTCAACAAGGTGTCGACGGCGGTCCAGCTGTTCTTCAACCTGATGGGCTCCCCGTCGCTGCCCGATCGCATCAAGGAAAACGCCGCAAAGCTCGCCGGCCGCCGCCTCAGCAAGGACGGCGTTCTGATTATCGAAGCCAATCGCTTCCGCAGCCAGGAGCGCAATCGCGAGGATGCGCGCGAGCGCCTGAAGGAACTGCTGCTCGAGGCCGCCAAACCGCCACCGCCACCGCGCAAGAAAACCAAGCCGACCAAGGGTTCCGTCGAGCGACGCCTGAAGGAAAAGTCAGGCCGTTCCGAGGTGAAGAAAATGCGCGGCCGCCCCGCGGGCGATTAGGATCGAATCATGCTGTCTCTGGCCAAGGGCATCATTCACCACCCGCAAGCGCTCGACCGGGCGGCCCAGGAGCATCTGGTCGAGGTGATCCGCGCTGTCGTGGCGGAGGCGCCGCTTTACGTGCCGGTGATGCCGGGAACCGGTCGGCCTATGTCCGTACGCATGACCAATTGCGGCCCGCTCGGCTGGGTGACGGACAAGGCGAGGGGGTATCGCTACCAGGAAACCCATCCGGTAACGCACAAGCCCTGGCCGGCCATGCCGGACGAACTGCTGGGGCTCTGGCAGCAATATGCCGGTTATGACAAGCCGCCGGAGGCCTGCCTCATCAATTTCTATGCCGATGATGCGAAGATGGGCCTGCACCAGGATCGTGACGAACAGGACCTGCAGGCGCCGGTGCTGTCCGTCTCGCTCGGCAATACGTGCCTCTTCCGCGTCGGCGGTCTGGAGCGGAACGACAGAACCAGTTCCGTGAAGCTCGCCAGCGGCGATATCGTGGTGCTCGGAGGGGAGGGCCGGCTGGCGTTCCATGGCGTTGACCGGATCTATCCCGGCACATCGACGCTTCTGAAGCAGGGCGGGCGGATCAACCTGACTCTGCGTCGGGTCAATCGCTAGCGATTCAACCGCATTGCCGGCGATCCATCGCCTACAGTTTTCGGAGTGCGACCGTTTCGATGAAGTGATTGCTGCCCTTGCGCAGGATGAGATCGGCGCGTGGGCGGGTGGGCAGAATATTCTGCTGCAGGTTCTTCAGGTTGATGTTCTGCCACAGGCCCTCGGCAATCGCCAGTGCGGCTTCTTCCGTGATCGTTGCATAGCGGTTGAAGAAGGAGGAGGGGTCGCGGAAGGCCGTCTGTCTGAGCCGCATGAAGCGCTCGACATACCAGTTGTGGATCTGGTTTTCGTCGGCATCGATATAGATCGAGAAATCGAAGAAGTCGGAGACCATCGGCACGATCTTGCCGTCGGCCGGCAGGGTGCGCGATTGCAGCACATTGATGCCTTCGAAGATCAGGATGTCCGGCCGGTCGATGAGCGAATATTCATCCGCCAGCACGTCATAGGTCAGGTGCGAATATTTCGGCGCCTTGACGTTCGGCTTTCCGGCCTTGATGGCGGAAAGAAACCGCAGCAGCGCCCCGATGTCGTAGCTTTCCGGAAAACCCTTGCGTTCCATCAGGTTGTCGCGCCGAAGGATCGCGTTCGGATAGAGAAACCCGTCGGTGGTCACGAGATCCACCTTCGGGCTGGACGGCCAGCGGGCCAGAAGCTCCTTCAGGATACGCGCGGTCGTGGATTTTCCGACGGCGACCGATCCCGCAATACCGATGACAAAGGGTGTCTTGACCTGATCGGACAGGCTGAGGAAGCGGTTTCGCTGCTGGAAAAGAAGCTGCGAGGCTTCGACATGCGCCGACAACAGGCGCGACAGCGACAGATAGATCCGCCGGACTTCATCGAGATCGATCGGGTCATCCAGCGAGCGCAGCCGCTTCACCTCGTCCGCCGTCAGCGTCAGCGGCGTGTCGGCACGAAACTTCGACCATTCTTCGGATGTGAAGAGAAAGAAGGGGGAATAATTGCCGTTGGCCAAGGGTTCGGGCGGGATGTCGGAGTCGATGGGCTGGCTGGCGATCGTCATGTTGGCTGTCGGCTCGCCTTTTCCGTGATGCCCGACTGGGCTGTGCGGCGTTGAAGTTCGTTCAACACATCCTGCAACGGAACGCCCCCGATCTTCAATACGACGATCAGGTGATACAGCAGATCTGCCGCTTCCGCCGTCAGGTTGTGTCGGTCGTTGGAAATGGCGGCGATCACTGTTTCGACTGCCTCTTCGCCAAGCTTCTTCGCCGCCTTCTCCTGGCCGGCCGCAACGAGCTTGGCGGTCCAGGACTGCGAAGGATCCGCTGTGGCGCGCTCGGCAACAATCGCTTCCAGATCGCTGAGGGAAAAACCGCTCATCATGTGTCTCCTCAGTCGAGCCGCATCGCAATGCCGTGCTCGGCCATGTAGCGTTTGGCCTCGCCGATGGAATAGGTGCCGAAATGGAAGATGGAGGCGGCAAGCACCGCCGTTGCATGGCCTTCCTTCACGCCGGCCACCAGATCGTCGAGAGTGCCGACACCACCGGAGGCGATGACGGGGACACGAACCGCATCGGCAATCGCCCGCGTCAGTTCGATATCGTAGCCGATCTTGGTGCCATCACGGTCCATCGAGGTGACCAGCAGTTCGCCGGCCCCTCGCTCCACCATGCGCACGGCAAAGTCCACCGCGTCGATGCCGGTCGCGTTGCGCCCGCCATGGGTATAGATCTCCCAGGCGCTGGCATTGTCCTGGCCCGACCCTTGCGTGCGCCGACGTTTGGCGTCGATCGAGACGACGATGCACTGGTTGCCGAACTTGTCGGCGGCTTCCGCGACGAAATCCGGATTGTTCACTGCCGCCGAATTGATCGACACCTTGTCGGCGCCGGCGAGAAGCAGCTTGCGGATGTCCGCGACGGCCCGCACACCGCCGCCAACCGTCAGCGGCATGAAGCAATGTTCGGCCGTCTGGGCCACGACGTCGAAAATGGTGTCACGATTGTCGGAGGAGGCGGTGATGTCGAGAAAGCAGAGCTCGTCCGCGCCCGCCGCATCATAGGCCTTTGCCGCCTCGACCGGATCTCCCGCGTCGATCAGATCGACGAAGTTGACACCCTTGACGACACGGCCGTCCTTGACGTCCAGGCAGGGGATGACACGGGCTTTGAGGGTCATACACGGCCTCCCTTGGCAGCGCGAATGAGTGAAAGCGCTTCCGCCGGGTCGATGCGACCGTCGTAAAGCGCGCGGCCGGAGATGGCGCCTTCGAGCCTTGCCGCGTCCGGTTCCAGCATGCGGCGGATGTCATCGAGCGAGGCAAGGCCGCCGGAGGCGATGACGGGGATGGAGACGGCGCTCGCGAGCTCCAGTGTCGAGGACCAGTTGATGCCGGCGAGAATGCCGTCGCGGTCGATGTCGGTATAGATGATCGCGGCCACGCCGGCGCCCTCGAACTTCTTGGCGAGCTCGATCACGCCGAGTTCGGAGGCCTCCGCCCAGCCTTCCACCGCCACCTTGCCACCCTTGGCATCGATGCCGACGGCAATCTGGCCGGGGAATTTCTGGCAGGCCTCGATGACCAGCGCCGGATTACGCACGGCAACCGTGCCGAGGATGACACGCGCAAGCCCGCGCGACAGCCAGGCTTCGATATGGTCAAGGGTGCGGATGCCGCCGCCGAGCTGGACGGGATTGGTCGTTGCCTTCAGGATGGCGTCCACCGCAAAGCCGTTTCGGCTTTCGCCGGCAAAGGCGCCGTCCAGATCCACCACATGCAGCCACTCGAAACCCTGGTCCTGAAAGGCTTTTGCCTGGGCGGCAGGGTCGGGGTTGTAGATCGTCGCCTGATCCATGTCGCCGAGCTTCAGGCGAACACACTGGCCGTCCTTGAGGTCAATCGCGGGAAAAAGGATCATGTCAGGGATTCCAGCGCAGGAAATTGGAGATCAGGGCAAGGCCGAGCGTCTGGCTCTTTTCCGGGTGAAACTGGGCACCGGCGGTATTACCGTGCGCGACGAAGGCGGTGACCGCGCCGCCGTATTCGGTGGTCGCCACGACATCATCCGGGTTTTCGGCGGCCAGATGATAGGAATGGACGAAATAGGCATGCAGACCGTCGGGACCGGTGGGAATACCGTCGAAGAGCGCATGCGGACGGTTCAGCGTCAGCGTGTTCCAGCCGATCTGCGGGATCTTGAGGTTCGGGTCGGAGGGCGTCATCTCAACGACGTCGCCCTTGATCCAGCCGAAGCCCTCAGTCAGGTCCTTTTCCAGCCCACGGGAGGCCATCAGCTGCATGCCGACACAGATGCCGAGGAAAGGCCGGCCCTTGGCCTGCACGACGTCCAAAAGTGCCTCTTCCATGCCGGGAACGGCGGAAAGGCCGCGGCGGCAATCGGCATAGGCACCGACGCCCGGCAGGACGATGCGGTCGGCTTTGGCCACCACATCGGGATCGTCGGTCAGGATGATCTCGGCCTCGAGAGCGGCCTCGCGGGCCGCCCGTTCAAAAGCCTTGGTTGCGGAACGGAGATTGCCCGATCCGTAGTCGATGATTGCAACGCGCATCAGCGTCCTCCACCAATGTCAAAAAGCCCAAGCGCCGGACCCTGTCGAGAGGTCGTCTGGGCGGGCGGGGAGAGGTTTTTCCAGTCGGTCACCGGAACGGCAGGCTTCGGTGTCCCGGTCGGAAGGTTCGAGAAATACATCATTTCGGCGGTCGAAAGATCCGGTGCCGCGACCACATCGACCATGGTCCAGCCCTTGGCCATGAGATTGCGCACCACGATCTGCCGTCCCTCCAGGCCGATCAGAAGCCCAAGTGCAAGCTCCGAAAACGTGCCGGCCCAGAAGAAGCCCGGCTGGTCACTGAGCCAGGCGGCCGCCAGTTGCACTGCCAGAACGGCAAGGCCGATCAGCCAGCAGCGGTGAAACAACAGCCAGAGCCCCGGCACGATGAAGCCGAGCCAGGAAAACCTGTCCGCCACGAACCGTGTCGAAGCATGATCGCGATCCGGCCCCCCCGGGGGTGTCAGAACGATAAAGCTGGTCAAGGCTCCTCCTGACGGCGTCAGACCAGCGTGCCCTTGGTGGAGGGAACGCGGCCCGCCTGGCGCGGATCGATCTCGGTGGCCGTTCTCAGCACGCGGGCAACCGCCTTGAAACAGGTTTCCGCGATGTGGTGATTGTTGGCGCCGTAATGGTTCATCACATGCAGCGTGATCCCGGCATTCTGGGCGAGTGCCTGGAAAAATTCCCGCACAAGCTCCGTATCGAAGGTGCCGATCTTCGGTGCGCTGAAGGTCACGTTCCAGACGAGGAAGGGTCGGCCTGACAGATCCACGGCGGCCTTCGTCATGGTCTCGTCCATGGCCAGATCCAGCGAGGCGTAGCGGGTAATGCCGCGACGGTCGCCCAGCGCCTTGGAAATCGCCTGGCCGATCGCAATCCCGGTATCTTCCACCGAGTGATGGTCGTCGATATGCAGGTCTCCCTTGCAGTCGATCTCCATGTCGATCAGCGAATGTCGCGACAGCTGTTCCAGCATATGGTCGAAAAAACCGATACCCGTCTCGATCTTCGAGGATCCGGTTCCGTCCAGATTGACGGTGACGGAAATCGAAGTCTCGTTCGTCTTGCGCGAAACGGAAGCGCGGCGCTCGCTCATCTTGTCCACCGGATTGCTGAAGCCTTGATATAATCTGCGCTGCTTATCAGCCACGCCGCTGCGGTGCAAACGATTCCGCGAGATCAACCGGTTGCCGCCAAAGGTCGACGAGGATTTGCAATCGTCAAAGCACCACTTACATGTGCCCCAACAGCCGGAATGGACCGGCACGAAAGAGGCCCCGCATATGGGCCGACAGGTGTGAGTATGACGACAATCATTACCGTACGGAAAGGCGGAAAGGTCATCATGGCCGGTGACGGTCAGGTGAGCCTTGGCCAGACCGTGATGAAAGGCAATGCGCGCAAGGTGCGCCGGATCGGCAAGGGCGAGGTGATCGCCGGTTTCGCCGGGGCGACCGCGGATGCCTTCACCCTTCTCGATCGACTGGAAAAGAAGCTCGAGCAGTATCCCGGCCAGCTGATGCGCGCCGCCGTCGAACTTGCCAAGGACTGGCGGACCGACAAGTATCTGCGCAATCTCGAAGCCATGATGCTGGTGGCCGACAAGACCGTGACGCTGGCCGTCACCGGCAATGGCGATGTGCTGGAACCGGAACATGGCACGATCGCCATTGGTTCGGGTGGCAATTTCGCCTATGCGGCGGCGCGCGCGCTGATGGATTCGGACAAGTCTGCCGAAGAGATCGCACGGCGTGCCCTCGATATCGCCGCCGACATCTGCGTCTACACCAACCACAATCTCGTGGTCGAAACGCTCGACGCCGAATAATCAACGTCCAAGCAACGGGTCCTGCCGCCGGGCTTGATGAGCCGACCGCAGTCGACGCCGAAGAGGTTTACACATGACGACTTTTTCCCCCCGCGAGATCGTCTCGGAACTGGACCGCTATATCATCGGCCAGCATGACGCCAAACGCGCCGTTGCGATCGCGCTTCGCAACCGCTGGCGCCGCCAACAGCTCGACGAAAGCCTGCGCGACGAGGTGATGCCGAAGAATATCCTGATGATCGGCCCGACCGGTGTCGGCAAGACGGAGATTTCCCGCCGCCTCGCCAAGCTCGCCGGTGCTCCGTTCATCAAGGTGGAAGCCACCAAGTTCACCGAGGTCGGTTATGTCGGCCGCGACGTTGAACAGATCATCCGCGATCTGGTCGAGATCGGCATCGGCCTGGTGCGTGAAAAGAAGCGCGCCGAAGTGCAGGCCAAGGCGCATCAGAGCGCGGAAGAACGCGTTCTGGATGCACTGGTTGGGGCGACGGCCTCGCCTGCCACACGTGAAACATTCCGCAAGAAACTGCGCAATGGCGAGCTGGACGACAAGGAGATCGATGTCGAGGTGGCCGACAGCGGTTCCGGCATGCCCGGTTTCGAAATCCCCGGGATGCCCGGCGCCAATATCGGCGTGCTGAACCTCTCGGAAATGTTCGGCAAGGCCATGGGCGGCCGCACGAAGAAGATCCGCACCACCGTTGCCAAATCCTACGGAGAACTGATCCGCGACGAGTCTGACAAGCTGATCGACAACGAGGTCATCCAGCGCGAGGCGGTGCGCTCCGTCGAAAACGACGGCATCGTTTTCCTCGATGAAATCGACAAGATCGCCGCCCGTGACGGTGGCCTTGGTGCCGGCGTTTCCCGCGAAGGGGTACAACGCGATCTTCTGCCGCTGGTGGAGGGAACGACGGTGTCGACCAAATACGGGCCGGTGAAGACGGACCACATTCTCTTCATCGCCTCCGGCGCCTTCCATGTGGCAAAACCGTCCGATCTTCTCCCGGAATTGCAGGGCCGCCTGCCGATCCGCGTCGAGCTGAAGCCGCTATCGAAGGAGGATTTCCGTCGCATTCTGACGGAAACCGAGGCGAGCCTGATCCGCCAGTACAGGGCGCTGATGGAGACCGAGCAGCTGTCGCTCGATTTCACCGAAGATGCGATCGATGCGCTCGCCGATGTTGCCGTGCATCTGAACTCCTCGGTCGAGAATATCGGCGCGCGGCGTCTGCAGACGGTGATGGAACGGGTGCTGGACGATATCTCGTTCCATGCCCCCGACCGCCCCGGAACGACGGTGATGATCGACGCGGACTATGTCCGCAAACATGTGGGCGACATCGCAGCCGACACCGACCTGTCCCGCTATATCCTCTAAAGCGTGGCGGCAGGGCAACGCAGCATCCTCTCCAGCATCGGCTTGACGGGAAAGTGACGGGGGCGGGCTCGACTCCGCCCCCTGCTTTTCAGTAAGGGATCATGCAACAAAAGCGTGACGCTTCATCGGGGTGATTCGCAGGCGGTTCGTACTCCCTTTTGAAGATCAACGACCGAACAGCCATCTGCAGGGATGCTGCATTTTGCAAAGACTCGTATTGGCATTGGTGATGGTGCTCTGCTGGGCGCTGCCTGACGTTCAGGCAAGCGGGCTTACCCTTGTGCCGTCAGGCAACCGCAACGCCGAGCAGCCCAAGGTGCCGGGCGCTTCCCTCCGAAGGACACGGGCGGGCAAGACCACCTTCGACGAGAAATACGAGAAGATCCGCGATCTTTTGGCGAGCGATACCTCGCTGATTGCGAAGATCAAGCAGACGGCTCGCCAGTACGATATCGACCCGATCCACATGATCGGCGCGATCGTGGGTGAGCACACCTATAATGTCGATGCCTATGACCGGCTGCAGTCCTATTACGTGAAAGCCGCTGCCTATGCCGGCGACAACTTCCGTTTCGGTTACAAGGGCCAGTCCATCGCCGATTTCGTCGGCAAGCCGGAATTCGAGAAGTGCGCCGCGTTTACCGATTCCTACAAACTGTGGTCATGCCGTGAAGATGTCTGGGAACGGGTGTTCCGCGGCAACCGCGTCGATGGCGTTTCCTATCCGGACAACCGGTTCAGCGCCGTCTTCTTCCAGCCCTTTTATGCCGGACAGACATTCGGCCTCGGCCAGATCAACCCGCTGACGGCCCTGATGCAGTCCGATCTGGTGGCGCGCCGTTCGGGATATCCAAAACTCGACGCGACAGACGCCAACGATGTCTATCGGGCCATCATGGATCCGGACAAGTCGCTTGCTTATATGGCCGCGACCATTCGCCGCTCGATCGACGATTATGCCGATATCGCCGGCATGGACATCTCCCGGAACCCGGGAATCACCGCCACGCTTTATAACATCGGCAATTCCGCCAAGCGAGCCGCGGCGCTGGCCGCCCGCAATCGCGGTGGCGGGTTCTCCTGGCCCGAGGAGAATTATTACGGCTGGCTGGTCAACGAGAAGCTGGATGAATTGAAATCGCTTCTGTGAGTGCCGATATCTGCGGTTGGTGATCCTCAAGGACAGGAAGCAACCGATGGACATGCGCCCGGAGCCCTTCGAACCGCCGGCACCCGTTCCACGCACCTATGCTCCGAGCAAGCTCGAGATCATTCGAACCGTTCTGCGCAATCCGCTGGAACTGTGGGGCGCGCCTTCCTACACACTGCCCTGGATCGAAACGAAGTTCTTTTCCGAACGAACGGTCATCATCAACCACCCCGGCCTGATCCGGCGTGTTCTGGTGGACAATGCCCCCAATTACCGAATGGCGGAAGTCCGGCAACTGATCCTGCGGCCGATTCTGCGCGATGGCCTTCTGACCGCCGAGGGGCCTGTCTGGAAGCGGTCGCGAAAGGCTGTCGCACCGGTCTTCACGCCGCGACACGCAAAGGGTTTTGCGGGCAGAATGCTGGCGAAATCCGAGGAATATGTTGAAAAATATGCTGATGTCGGCCGTTCGGGCAGGGTCGAGGACGTCTCGATCGACATGGCGGAGCTGACCTTCGCCATCCTGATCGACACGCTTTTTTCCGGAGATGTGGTCACCGACAGCGAGCGCTTTTCCGATGACGTCGAGGCGCTGCTGCATCGGATGGGCCGTGTTGACCCCATGGACCTGCTGCGGGCGCCGCCCTGGGTTCCGCGTCTGCGGCGGATCGGCGGACCGAAGGTCATGGACCATTTTCGCGGCATCGTTCGACAGACCATGGAGAAACGGAAGGCAAAGATGGCCGAGGATCGCGCCTCGACGCCGGATGACCTGCTGACCCTTCTTCTCGATCTGGATGGCCCCGATGGTCTGACCCTGGATGAGATCGAGGACAACATCCTCACCTTCATCGGTGCTGGTCATGAGACGACCGCTCGCGCCATGACCTGGACGCTCTATTGTGTGGCGAAGTCCCCGCACATCCGCGAGGCCATGGAACGGGAGATCGCGACCGTGCTCGCCACCGGTGCCGAACCGGTCGAGTGGCTGGACCGGATGCCCTATGTGCGGGCCGCCTTCGAGGAGGCCATGCGGCTTTACCCACCGGCCCCGTCGCTCAACCGCGAAGCCATCGAAGATGATGAGTGGACCAGTCCGGAGGGCAACACGGTGCATATTGCTGCCGGCACGACGGCTTTGGTCATGCCCTGGACCCTGCACCGGCATGTGCTTTATTGGGAAAAGCCGCGCGCTTTCATGCCGGAACGTTTCCTGCCGGAAAACCGCGGCAAGATCGACCGGTTCCAGTATCTCCCGTTCGGAGCCGGCCCGCGTGTCTGTATCGGCGCGACCTTTGCCATGCAGGAGGCGGTGATTGCTCTTGCCGTCCTGATGTCCCGCTTCCGTTTCGATGCGCTACCGGGCGTCAATCCCTGGCCGATTCAGCGCCTGACGACCCAACCGCGGGACGGTTTGCCCATGCGGGTCACGCCGCGCGACAGACACTGAACGGCAGGTCGTGAGACTGTCACAGAATCGTCTCTCGTCAGTCTTCCACCATTGCCGCATTGACTAAGGCCCACGGGCGCGCAAAAACCTGTGCAACACTGGTCAATATGGAGGAAGCGGATGAGCCGCATCGAACGCAATGGTCTGGCAATCGACGAGGCGCTGCTGACGTTTCTGGTGGAGGAAGCGCTGCCCGGCAGTGGCATCGATCCGGATCATTTCTTCGCCGAGCTTTCGACGCTCATTCATGATCTTGCTCCGAAGAATCGTGCGCTGCTTGCCAAGCGAGACCGTTTTCAGGAAAAGCTGGACGAATGGTACCGCAAGAACGGTGCCCCGTCGGATCTGGCCGCTTACGAGGCTTTCCTGCGCGAGATCGGTTATCTCCTGCCGGAAGGACCGGATTTCCAGGTGACGACGGACAATGTCGATCCTGAAATCGCCGAAATTGCCGGGCCGCAGCTGGTCGTGCCTGTCATGAATGCCCGGTATGCGCTGAATGCCGCCAATGCGCGCTGGGGTTCGCTCTATGATGCGCTGTACGGGACCGATGCGATTGCCGAAACCGATGGCGCGGAAAAGGGTGCCGGCTACAATCCTGTCCGCGGTGCCAAGGTGATTGCCTGGGCCCGGACCTTTCTCGATCAGTCGGCGCCGATCGACGGCGCACGCTGGAGCGACGTGACGGGTTTTGCCGTGGTTGATGGCGCGCTGGTGATCAAGGCCGGCGAGGCCTCGCTGTCACTTTCCGATCCATCCCAGTTTGCCGGCTATCAGGGAGAGGCGTCCGCACCGACCCGTCTGCTGTTCGTCAAGAACCGCCTGCATGTCGAGATCCGCATCGATGCCTCGACCGCGATCGGCAAGGATGATCCGGCGCATATTTCCGATGTCTGGCTCGAATCGGCGATCACCACCATCATGGACTGCGAGGATTCGGTTGCGGCCGTCGATGCCGACGACAAGGTTGTCGTTTATCGCAACTGGCTCGGCCTGATGCAGGGCGATCTGAAGGAGACAGTCAGCAAGGGCGGCAAGACCTTTACCCGCGCGCTGAACCCGGATGTCACCTACACCGCGCCCGATGGGTCGAACCTCACCGTGCATGCCCGCTCGCTGATGCTGGTGCGCAATGTCGGCCACCTGATGACGAACCCGGCGATCCTCGACCGGGATGGCCGCGAAGTGCCGGAAGGCATCCTGGATGCGATGGTGACGGCGCTGATTGCGCTGCGCGACGTCGGGCCGAACGGCCGTCGCCAGAATTCCCGCACGGGCTCCATGTATGTGGTGAAGCCCAAGATGCATGGGCCGGAAGAGGTGGCCTTTGCCTGCGAGATCTTCGATCGCGTGGAAAAGGCGCTTCACATGCCGGTCAACACGATCAAGATGGGCATCATGGATGAGGAGCGCCGCACGACGGTGAACCTCAAGGAATGTATCCGCGCGGCGCGCGAGCGCGTCGTCTTCATCAATACCGGCTTCCTCGACCGTACCGGCGACGAGATCCACACCTCGATGGAAGCGGGCCCGATGATCCGCAAGGGCGACATGAAGCAGGCCGCCTGGATCGCAGCCTACGAGAACTGGAACGTCGATATCGGCTTGATCTGTGGCCTCTCCGGCCATGCGCAGATCGGCAAGGGCATGTGGGCCATGCCGGATCTGATGGCGGCAATGCTGGAGCAGAAGATCGCCCATCCGAAGGCTGGCGCCAACACCGCCTGGGTGCCGTCGCCGACGGCAGCGACGCTGCATGCCACGCATTATCACAAGATCAATGTTGCCGAGGTTCAGGACGGACTGAAGTCGCGCGCGCGCGCCAAACTCGCCGATATCCTTTCGGTGCCGGTGGCCGAGCGCCCGAACTGGACGCCGGAAGAGGTGCAGCGCGAGCTGGACAACAATGCACAGGGCATTCTGGGCTACGTCGTGCGCTGGATCGATCAGGGTGTCGGCTGCTCCAAGGTGCCGGACATCAACAATGTCGGCCTGATGGAAGACCGTGCGACGTTGCGCATCTCCGCGCAGCATATGGCGAACTGGCTGCATCATGGCCTGGTGACCGAGGCGCAGGTGATCGAAACCATGAAACGTATGGCCGCCATCGTCGACCAGCAGAATGTTGGCGACCCTCTTTATCAGCCGATGGCCGGCCGCTTCGATGATTCGGTGGCCTTCCAGGCAGCGCTCGATCTTGTCCTGAAGGGTCGTGAACAACCGAACGGCTACACAGAACCGGTGCTGCATCGCCGTCGGCTTGAGGCCAAGGCAAAGGCTGCGGCCTGATCTGTTGCGATGCCAGGACGGCGGTCGCGTCCTGGCACATCCTCTCGTCTGATCCCGGAAACGAAAAACGGCGCGAAACCCGCGCCGTTTTTACTGATGGAGTGCTGTCGGCGATCCTTACTGGATCACGACAACCTTGGTCTCGCGGCCCGGACGGACGCGACTGTAGAGATCGATCACGTCCTGGTTCATCAGGCGGATGCAGCCCGACGAGGCTGCCGTGCCGATGGATGCCCATTCCGGTGTACCGTGCAGACGGAACAGGGTGTCCTGGCCCTTCTCGTTGAAGAGATACATGGCGCGCGCGCCAAGCGGATTGCTGAGGCCGGGGCCCATGCCGTCTTCGACGTAACGGGCGATGTCCGGCTTGCGCACGGCCATTTCCTTCGGCGGGTGCCAGGTCGGCCACTCCTGCTTCCAGGCGACATAAGCCTCGCCGGACCAGGCGAATCCCTGTTTGCCGACGCCGATCCCGTACCGGACGGCCCTGCCGTTCGGCAGGATGTAATAAAGGAAGCGCTCCCGCGTATTGACGATGATCGTGCCGGGACGCTCATCGGTCTTGAAGTCGACGATCTGGCGGTGGAACTTCTTGTCCAGCCGGCTGACGGGGATGGCCGGCAGGCTGTAACCTGCATCGGTCACCGGTCCGTAGGCATCGCTGAAGATCTCGGTGGTCTGCGTGCGGACGGCGACGTCCTTCGGCTTGTCCTTGGTTTCAGACGTCGTGGAGCAACCGGCCAGGGCGAGGGATGCCAACAGGCCGGACGCAAGCATGCTTGTGCGGATGCGCATGGAATTCTCTTGCAACAGGGGTGGAAGCAAAGACGGGTGAAACCATCTTTTGAAGCAAGGTTTATTTTCGTTTAGACGAGCTTGGCAAGGCACGTTTCAGTCAGCTTTCTTCGCGACTGCACAAATGAAGCGTCCATTGTCTTTTTGCAACATTCCGGGAGAAGGGAGAGACCCGCGGTGACGATCGTCAATATCGGCTCGAACAACCCACTGGTGGATGGTCGGCAATCGGCTCGCGCGATGATGGTGCGTCGTGGTGTGCAGCTTCTGCTGGACGAGATGCGCCACGCCGTTCTGCCGGAACTGACGCTGGGCAATGGCCGTCGTGCGGACCTCATCAGCCTATCGGCCAAGGGCGAGATCTGGATCATCGAGATCAAGACGTCTGTCGAAGACTTCCGAGTCGACCGGAAATGGCCGGAGTATCGCGATTATTCCGACCGGCTGTATTTCGCGACGCACAAGGATGTGCCGCTGGAGATCTTTCCCGAAGACTGCGGTCTCATCCTGTCCGATGGCTACGGCGCGCATCTGTTGCGCGAGGCGCCGGAACATCGTCTATCGGCAGCCGCGCGCAAATCGCTTACGCTCAGTTTTGCAAGAACCGCCGGGCAGCGCCTGCTGGCCGCCGAACGGGCGACCGGCCAGAGTTTCGAAGAAGCGTGAGCGCTTACTTCGGCGCGCGTTTGGCGAGAATCCGCTGCAGCGTGCGTCGGTGCATGTTGAGGCGGCGCGCGGTTTCCGAGACGTTGCGCTCGCACATCTCATAAACGCGCTGAATGTGCTCCCAGCGCACACGGTCCGCCGACATCGGATTTTCCGGCACGTCGGCCTTCTCGCCCGGCCGCTGGGTGAGCGCCGCATAGATATCGTCCGCATCCGCGGGTTTCGACAGGTAATCCACGGCCCCGAGCTTCACTGCGGTGACGGCGGTGGCAATGTTGCCGTAACCGGTCAGCACGATCACGCGGGTATCTTCGCGGCCCTTGCGGATCGCCTCGATCACGTCCAGCCCGTTTCCGTCGCCGAGCCGGAGATCCACCACGGCATATTTCGGCGGACGGGCACGGGATTTGGCAATGCCTTCCGCCACGGACTCGGCCACGTCCACGGCAAAACCGCGGCTCTCCATGGCGCGTGCCAGGCGCCGCAGAAAGGGACCGTCATCATCCACGATCAGGAGCGAGGGATCGGCGCCGAGAGTGGTATCCGGATCCTTGGGCTCGCTGTGCTCGATCTTGTCTGCCATCATTGTCTTTCTCCACAGGTGCCATCACCTCGTCTCTACGAAGCGGAGGGCCACTCGGCTCAGCGGCCGAGCGTTTCAGTCCTTTATTTCCATCACCGACCTGGGCCACACGATCCGCACCCGCGCGCCGCTTTCGTCCGGACCGCGATTTTCGAAACTCAGGCTTGCGCCAGACCGTTCCAGCAGGGTCTTGGCAATGAACAATCCCAATCCGAGACCGCCAGCCCGATCCATCTCCCGGTTCCGGGTCGACATATAGGGTTCTCCGATATGGGATAAAACGTCCGGTGCAAAGCCGTCGCCATCATCCTCGATGGTGATGGCGACCTTGTCTGCGTCATGTTCCACCGTCAGCGTGACGGTCTTGCGGGCAAAGTCCACCGCATTTTCGATCAGATTGCCAAGCCCGTAGAGAATGCCCGCATTGCGGTTGCCGACCGGTTCTCCGGCCCGGTCGCTTTTCTCCACCAGCTTGAATGTGATGTCGAACTGCCTGTGCGGTGCCGTCACCTCCTCGATCAGGGAGGAGAGGGGCAAGCGACGCATGTGTTCCTCGTTTTCCGCCGAAAGCGAGGTCAGCCGCCGCAAAATGTCGCGGCAGCGTTCGCTCTGGCTGCGCAGCAGCGCCACATCCTCCCGAAACCGGTCATCGCCCGAAAGTTCCCGCTCCATCTCCTTGGCCACGACGCTGATCGTCGCAAGCGGTGTGCCGAGTTCATGCGCGGCGGCAGCCGCCAGCCCATCGAGCTGCGACAGGTGCTTTTCCCGCTCCAGAACCAGTTCGGTGGCCGCAAGCGCATCGGCCAGCAGCGTCGCCTCCATGGAAACGCGATAGGCATAGAAGGCGGCAAAGGCCATCATCGAGACGATGGCACACCAGATGCCGAGCTGCATGACGGGATAGATGATCAGCACCTCGTCCGGATGCCATGGCAGGGGATAGGGTGACACCGTCAGCGAGGTCGTGCAGGCAATCGCGAATGCCAGCAGCAGCAGTGATTGGCGGAGCGGTAACGAGGCGAAGGAGATGATGACCGGCACGCAGAGAAGCGGGGCAAAGGGATTGGCAAGCCCACCCGTGATGAACAGCAGACCGCTCATCTGCAGGAGGTCGAAGCCGAGCAGGGTCAGCGCCGCCAGCGGCTTCAGGCGATGGGTTGCGGGAAAACGCAGCGACAGTGAGAGATTGACGAGCGCCAGCGCGGCAATCAGGAGCGCCGTCTCAAGGATCGGCAACGAAAACTGAAACAGGCCGGCGACCACCAGAACGGTAACCGTTTGTCCCGCAACGGCGAGCCACCGGAGCCTGACCAGCGTCTGCAAGCGCATGGTGCGGCTCGCCCGACCGAACTGGGCATGCCGGAGGGAGGTTACTTCCACGGACGTGTCCTTCATCATGTTCCTCTGGGTTTTGCCCGATGGGTCGGCGCGGCATTGGCTGGATCGTCCGGCCAGGGATGTTTGGGATAACGCCCGCGCATGTCGGCGCGCACATCTCTCCAGGACCCTGCCCAGAAACCCGGCAGGTCCCGTGTCGTCTGGATCGGCCGGTGCGCCGGAGAGGTGAGTTCCAGAAGAAGCGGCAGTCTGCCGCCGGCAATCGCCGGATGTACCTTCAGCCCGAACAGTTCCTGAACGCGGATTGCCAGCACCGGTTCATCCCCATCATAACGGATGGGATGACGCTGGCCGGTCGGCGCCTCGAAATGGGTGGGCGCCAGCCGGTTGAGATCCTGGCGCAGCGCAAAGGGGATCAGCGAGCGCAAACCTTCCGACACGCTGCCGGCATCGATGGCATCGAGACTGGTGCGTCCCTCCTGGAACGGGATGAACCAGTCCTCCAGGCGGTCGAGCAGGGCCTGGTCGGACACGTCCGGCCACGGATCGCCGACACTGCGGTATAAAAAGCCGATCCGGTCGCGCAACTGGTCGCCATCCTTCGAAAAGGGCAGGGCATCGACCCCAAGCTCGCGCACACCGTCCGCCAGGCCACGGGCGGCGGCGGCGCCTGTCGGCCGTGGCAACGGCGATTCCTCGAGCACAAGAGCCCCAAGCCGCACGACACGCCGGGCCCGTACCTGCCGGCTCGCGCGGTCGAAATAGCTTTCGTCGCCGCGTGTGATCGATTGACCAAGTTCCGCCTCGACCGCGGCGCGCCCGGTTTCTGCCGCAGCCAGAATGCGCGCGCGCGCCGCCTGGCCAGTCAGGTCGGCGATCACCAGCATCTTGGCGCCGGCAAGACGTTCTGTCTCCGGCAGTTCGGCACCCCGTCCATTGGCCATCACGAACCGGCCGCGCGCACCACGCTGAAGGGCGACACGATCCGGATAGGCATGCATCAGAAGATCGGCGGCCGAAACGGGCTCGGCGGCGGCGGCGGTTTTTGGAAGCGAATCGGCCAGGCGCGCGGCAAGCCGTCTCGCCTGTTCGGCCCGGTCGCCCCGCTCCTGCCGGAAAGCACGGAGCCGATGGTCCAGGTCCACATCCGGGCCACCCAGCCCCTGCTCGGTTAGCAGAACCGCCAGCTGGCAGGCGGAAAGCCCTTGTCCGCGCTCGCCGCCCGCCAGCGCCATGGCCGCCAGCCGGGGCGGCAGCGCCATCCGGCGCATCTGCCGGCCGCGCTCCGTCAACCGGTCGTCGGAATCGAGCGCACCCATCATCCGCAGCAGCTGGCGGGCCTCGGCCAATGCCGGTGCCGGCGGCTGATCGAGAAAGGCCAGTGCCGAGGGATCACGCACGCCCCAATGGGCGAGATCGAGCGCCAGCGATGAAAGATCGCTCGCCAGAATCTGCGGCGGTGTGAAAGCCGGAAGTGCGGCCGTCTGCCCGCTGTGCCACAGCCGGATGGCGATCCCTGGTTCGGTTCGCCCGGCGCGGCCGGCCCGCTGATCCGCAGAGGCGCGCGACACCCGCACGGTCTCCAGCCGCGTGATGCCGGTCGATGGTTCGAAGACCGGCAGGCGCTGCAGGCCGCTGTCGATGACGATGCGCACACCATCGATGGTGATCGAGGTTTCGGCAATGGAGGTCGCCAGCACCACCTTGCGCTGTCCGGCAAGCGTCGGCTTGATCGCAAGATCCTGCTCCTTCTGGGAGAGGTTGCCATAAAGGGGGGCGATCACAGTCTCCGGCGGCAGCCGGCCCGTCAGCCGTTCCGCCGTACGCAGGATTTCCGCCTGGCCCGGCAGGAAGGCGAGGATCGAGCCTTCTTCATCGGCATGGGCCCGCATGATGGCACGCGTGACACTGTCTTCGATACGTTCGTTCTGTTCCCGGTCCTGATGGCGGATCTCGACCGGAAAGGCGCGGCCTTCACTGGTCAGTGTCGGCGCCTCGCCCAGCAGCCGGCTGATGCGGTCCACATCGAGCGTTGCCGACATCACCAAGAGCCGCAGATCCTCCCGCAGCCCGCCTTGCGAATCGACCGCGAGCGCCAGGCCGAAATCGGCATCCAGCGAACGTTCGTGAAATTCGTCGAACAATACGGCGGAGATGCCGGTGAGTTCCGGATCGTCCAGGATCATCCGGGCGAACACACCCTCCGTCACCACCTCGATCCGGGTGGCCGCGGAGATCCGGTTGTCGAGGCGCATGCGATAACCGACCGTCTCTCCGACCGCCTCTCCGAGCAGCGAGGCCATGCGGTGCGCCGCGGCACGAGCGGCAAGGCGTCTCGGTTCCAGAAGAATGATCCTGCCCGTGCACCAGGGCTGATCGAGCAGGACCAAAGGCACCAGCGTCGTCTTGCCGGCGCCCGGCGGCGCAGACAGCACGGCCCGGTTGCCGGAGAGAAACGCGGCGGCAAGCGCCGGCAGAACCTCGGTGACCGGAAGAGAGGGCAGGGGCAGTCGCATTCTGGACATCAGGTCTTCTTGCCGTCGCGGACGGTTTCATAGGCGAGGATGGCACCGGCGAGGTCCTCGAGGGCTGCACCGACGGATTTGAACAGGGTGATCTCGTCGTCCGACTGGCGGCCTGCATGGCGGCCTGTTGCAAGATCGAAGAGGTCGGCGCGGATGTCCTGCGGCTGAAGC
>NZ_JAPPRJ010000001.1:0-1480000 GCF_026672545.1 Rhizobium sp. SL86 | reverse complement strand
CGTCCGTCGTGAAGAGGGCAACAACCCTGACCTCCAGCTAAGGTCCCCAAGTCATGGCTAAGTGGGAAAGGATGTGAGGATCCCAAAACAACCAGGATGTTGGCTTAGAAGCAGCCATCATTTAAAGAAAGCGTAACAGCTCACTGGTCTAAATAAGGGTCTTTGCGCCGAAAATGTAACGGGGCTAAAGCCATGCACCGAAGCTGAGGATTCCTCTTTGAGGAGTGGTAGCGGAGCGTTCCGTAAGCCTGTGAAGGAGGACCCGTGAGGGCCTCTGGAGGTATCGGAAGTGCGAATGTTGACATGAGTAACGATAAAGGGGGTGAGAGACCCCCTCGCCGAAAGACCAAGGGTTCCTGCTTAAAGTTAATCTGAGCAGGGTTAGCCGGCCCCTAAGACGAGGCGGACACGCGTAGTCGATGGGAACCACGTTAATATTCGTGGGCCTGGTGGATGTGACGGATCATGTAACTTGTTCGTTCTTATTGGATTGAACGGGCGAGGAAATGGTTCCAGGAAATAGCACCACCATTATAGACCGTACCCGAAACCGACACAGGTGGTCAGGTAGAGTATACCAAGGCGCTTGAGAGAACTCTGCTGAAGGAACTCGGCAAATTGCACGCGTAACTTCGGAAGAAGCGTGACCCCAAATTACGCAAGTAGCTTGGGGTGGCACAGACCAGGGGGTAGCGACTGTTTATCAAAAACACAGGGCTCTGCGAAGTCCATAAGACGACGTATAGGGTCTGACGCCTGCCCGGTGCTGGAAGGTTAAGAGGAGAGGTGCAAGCTTTGAATCGAAGCCCCAGTAAACGGCGGCCGTAACTATAACGGTCCTAAGGTAGCGAAATTCCTTGTCGGGTAAGTTCCGACCTGCACGAATGGCGTAACGACTTCCCCGCTGTCTCCAGCAGAGACTCAGTGAAATTGAATTCCCCGTGAAGATGCGGGGTTCCTGCGGTCAGACGGAAAGACCCCGTGCACCTTTACTATAGCTTTACACTGGCATTCGTGTCGGCATGTGTAGGATAGGTGGTAGGCTTTGAAGCCGGGACGCCAGTCTCGGTGGAGCCATCCTTGAAATACCACCCTTATCGTCATGGATGTCTAACCGCGGTCCGTCATCCGGATCCGGGACAGTGTATGGTGGGTAGTTTGACTGGGGCGGTCGCCTCCGAAAGAGTAACGGAGGCGCGCGATGGTGGGCTCAGAGCGGTCGGAAATCGCTCGTCGAGTGCAATGGCATAAGCCCGCCTGACTGCGAGACTGACAAGTCGAGCAGAGACGAAAGTCGGTCATAGTGATCCGGTGGTCCCGCGTGGAAGGGCCATCGCTCAACGGATAAAAGGTACGCCGGGGATAACAGGCTGATGACCCCCAAGAGTCCATATCGACGGGGTTGTTTGGCACCTCGATGTCGGCTCATCGCATCCTGGGGCTGGAGCAGGTCCCAAGGGTTTGGCTGTTCGCCAATTAAAGCGGTACGTGAGCTGGGTTCAGAACGTCGTGAGACAGTTCGGTCCCTATCTGCCGTGGGTGTAGGAATATTGACAGGATCTGTCCCTAGTACGAGAGGACCGGGATGGACATATCTCTGGTGGACCTGTTGTCGCGCCAGCGGCATAGCAGGGTAGCTATATATGGAAGGGATAACCGCTGAAGGCATCTAAGCGGGAAACCCACCTGAAAACGAGTATTCCCTATCAGGGCCGTGGAAGACGACCACGTTGATAGGAGGCGTGTGGACGTGCAGCAATGCATGAAGCTTAGCCTTACTAATAGCCCGATCGACTTCATCGTTCCCATTGTAAATGCTCATCAACGCGGCTAACGCCGCGTCGATGATGCCTTCGTTCTGTCCTCACGCTGGCGGCTCTTCGAGCCTTCGCTGCGGACGGCGCGCCGGACAACCGGCGGCTCGGCTCTGCCGGCTGCTGGTGCCACGCGAAACGAACAAAAGACGTGTTCAAAAAAAAGACTATTGGCTACTGCCTACTGGCTAAGCCCTCAGTCACCAGCTTCTCAACAATCTCCGGCGCCAAACCGCGCCGGATACATTGCCCTTAGCTGACCTGGTGGTCATGGCGGGGCGGCTGCACCCGTTCCCATTCCGAACACGGCCGTGAAACGCCCCTGCGCCAATGGTACTTCGTCTCAAGACGCGGGAGAGTAGGTCGCTGCCAGGTCTGCTAAAGGCAATACAAAATCTTCTCACAACAAAACCTCCCGGACACAAAAAAGCCCGGACATGACAAAACACACCCAATAACGCGGGGTGGAGCAGCCCGGTAGCTCGTCAGGCTCATAACCTGAAGGCCGCAGGTTCAAATCCTGCCCCCGCAACCAACCATCCCTGCGATACCAATAAAGCCCCATCACGGGGCTTTTTGCGTTTCTGGGCTTCAATCGTGCCAGCGCGGCCCATGAGATCTTCAAGAACTGCCCGCTCGTTGAGAAACTCGGGCTTCCTCTTTCCTGATGCGAAGGTGAGGATTGCGGCAAGATCGCCGCGCAGCACGATTACCAGTTCCGCACCATCGGGCACGAGATCAATGCGGCTGACCAGCGTGCGGAGTTTGTCGGCCGCCAGTGCACGCGTATTCTCGTTGCCAAGCTGGTGGTGAAGTGCAGCGATCTCCTCATGATAATATTTTGCCAGATTGGGGTGGAGCAGGGGAGGTGGTTCTTCAGCGCCGTCGAGGACGCTCGCCAGTTCCTTCCGGCGGGCTTCGAGGGCCACCATCTTCGCGTTGATCCTGTCGGCAGCACCACCCTTGAGAATAAGGTCGAGAAGGGTATCGAGCTCGCGGTCGATCCGTTTGATCTCGGCGGCTGATGAATCAAGTGAGGCACGAGCCTCCATTCGTGTTCTGTTCACTTCACGCGTGAACTCCTCACAAAACTCCTTGTAGAGATCCGGTTCCATCAGATGCTTGTCGAGTCCGTTCAGAACGGAGCGTTCGAGCGTGTCGCGGCGGATGTTCAGCCGGTTGTCGCAAGTCCCCTTGGTCCGGGCATTGGTGCAGCCGAGCATGTCCTTCGAAATCATAGAATAACCGCCACCGCAGCAGCCGCATTTGATGAGGCCAGTGAACAGATGCTTTGGCCGCCGTCGCTCATTGAGAACACGGTTGTCGCCTCGCTGGGTTCCGGGCTCCAGCGCCATCTGGTCCTGCCGCGTCTTAACAGCATCCCACATGTTCTGATCGACGATGCGCAGATCCGGCACGTCCTGAATAACCCAATCCGTTTCCGGATTGAGACGGGAAACACGCTTGCCCGTGTCCGGATCCTTCAGGTATCGCAGGCGGTTCCAGACCAGTTTCCCGATATATAATTCATTGTTGAGAATGCCGGTCCCGCGCTTCGGATTGCCGTGAATGGTGGATGGTCCCCATTCGCTGCCTTGCGGACCTGGCACGCCTTCGCTGTTCAGCACCATGGCGATCGTGCGCGACGACTTGCCAGCCAGATATTCGGTAAAAATCCGCCGGACGATATCGGCTTCCGGCTCTTTGATGGTGCGTTCGCCGCGGCTGGTTTCCCCTGATGTGTCCAGGTGGCGCACGACATCGTAGCCGTAGCAGAGGCCACCGCCGGATTTGCCTTCTTCTACGCGGCCGCGCAGTCCACGCCGCGTCTTGTCTGCAAGGTCTTTGAGATAGAGGGCGCCCATCGTGCCCTTTAGGCCGATATGCAATTCGCTAACTTCACCTTCGGATAGGGTGACGATGCTGACGCCTGCAAAGCGCATGCGCTTGTAGAGGCCGGCTATATCTTCCTGATCGCGCGAAAGGCGGTCGAGTGATTCTGTCAGGATCACGTCGAAGCGTCGCTTCAGTCCATCGGTGATCAGTTCCTGGATGCCCGGCCGGATCAGAGAGGCGCCCGAGATCGCACGGTCGGTATAGCTATCCACGACTGTCCAGCCTTCACGCTCGGCGCGCGTGCGGCAAATGCGAAGCTGGTCCTCGATCGAGGCATCGCGCTGATTGTCGGAGGAATAGCGGGCGTAGAGAGCAACCTTCATGAGATGACCTCCCTATTTGAGGAGGCGTTCGCGGGTGGCGCGCTCCTGTTCGGCTTCGACGAATTTACGGGCTGCCTGTCGCGCAAGCAAGCGAACAAGTTGCCGGAGGCGGGGATCGGGCTTTGACGGGTCGTAGACCTGCATGTCGTCAGCGGGCGCGAGAATGACCCGGACGCTATTTGCCGCTGTCCCTTTCCGCTTTGCCACAACACCGTCCTCGCCCATGAACGGACCATTCCGCTCCGGGCAAAGACTGGGCCGGCAACCGGCGGATTTGAATGCGAAATCGCGGGCATGACAGCGACCTCAAGCGTAGTCCATCGTGCCTTATCGCTCCGTCGTGCATTCGATCGCAGATCGTGCGGCGGAAACAGAGGGCACCGGCGTAAGAATACTTGAATTTTGCGGCGAGCGAATCCCCCTGTGCGTAGAATTATTTTGCGTTCTTTCTCTTAACGACCGGCTTCAAGCTTTTCCCTGGTCATGATCCCGCACTCTCCAATGAACATCGGGAGAGCTTCGCTCGCTTTGCCCTGATGGGCTGCGGCCAAGCCTTGCCGACCCGTAGGGAGCCAAGGGAAACTTTTCCCCTTGCTCCCCACAAACGCCGGCTGCGCATGGCAGGGCCGCCCGCTCGCAGGCCGGCACGATGGCAATTACAGTTCAGCTGTTCCGAACCGCCCCGCTCACCTGGCAGCCCGGCCGTGCTCGCTGGCATTTGCCCCCTCAATCCCCGCGCGCTCACGCGCCCCCGGGAGCCATGTCGGGGACATGCCTCCGGCATTAACGGAGAAAGGATTGCAACAATGGCCTGATCCAAGGATCCATGCCGAGGGCGTTGCATGCAGAGAGCCAGGACGGCATGTCGACACGAGCATTCGTTCAGTGCCGGGGAGCGCTTGTGCCAGGATCCTCGGGACAAGCCCCAGCATCGGGGATGCCGACCTGATCCATCAGCCGCAGCGCCTCGGCCCGGATCGCCCGGCCCGGCAGCCCCTGATGCAGCGTCAATGCCTCGGCCATCTGCCTGTGGATCGACATCAACGGGTTCAGGGCCGAGGCGGGATCCTGAAAGATCATCGCGGTCTGCCCGCCCCGGATCCGCGCCATCTGCGCCTCGGGCAGGATCAGCAGATCCTGCCCCTTCCACAGCGACCGCCTCCCCTACGCTCACCCCGCCTGCAAGCATCCAGCGCCGCAAGCCAGGTCACCGACTTGCCAGAGCCGCTTTCCCCGACCAGCCCCAGCGCCTCACCCTTGGCCACCGACAGCGAAATGCCTTGGACAGCTGGCGTTCCGTCAAAGGCTACAGGCAGGTCTTGCAGCTGCAGGAAGCTGGTGTCTGCAGCCTGTGCCGGTGTGTCCTAAGTGGTATCGCGCAGGTGGGCGGGGGGCTGTATGTTCATGTCTGGGTCTCCATCCGCGGCGACGCCGCGCGGACAGGCGCGGTATCTGGGGGGGGCGGGGTCATATCGGTTGGGGGCAGCGGCACCCCATGGGCGGTTTCGGCTACGAAATGTCCGGGCGACACTTCCACCAGTGGCATGTGGGCGGGCTGGTGGCCGACGGGAAAGACCAGGTTGGGGGGAGCTATGGACAGGCTGGCCGGGCGCGGACGCCCTCGCCGGGCCGGGTCTGGCACTGGCACGGCGGACAACAGCCTGCGCGTGTAGGGGTGCCGAGGGGTGCGTAACACAAGGTCGGTTGGCCCGGTCTCGACGATCTGGCCGGCAAACATCACTGCGATCCGATGGCTGACCCGTTCCACGACCGCGATGTCGTGGCTGATGAACAGAAACGACAGCCCCTCGTCGCGCTGCAACTGGGCCATCAGATCGGTGATCTGCCGCGCGATCGACACATCGAGCGCCGACACCGCCTCATCCGCAACGATCAGGCTGGGCTGAACCGACAGCGCCCGCGCGATGCACAGCCGCTGGCGCTGCCCGCCCGAGAACTGATGGGCAAAGCGGTCGGCCGCTTCGGGTTCCAGCCCGACCTTGGCCAACAGCGCACAGGCCAGCTGGCGGCGACCGCCCTGCGTCACCCGGCCATGGATCAATGCAGGTTCGGTGATCAAGTCCAGCACGGGCAGACGCGGGTTCAGGCTGGCATAGGGGTCTTGAAAGATGATCTGGGCGTGTTGGCGTTCATGGCGCAGCTGCAAGGGGGAAAGGCCGGTGATCTCGCGATCTGCGATCGTGATGTGGCCCCTATCGGGTTCGATCAGGCGCAGCACGGCGCGCGCGAGGGTAGACTTGCCGCAACCGGACTCGCCCACCAAACCCAAGGTTTCGCCGCGCCCTATGGTCAGCGAAACCCGGCTGACCGCATGGTAGTCCAAAGCGCCACCGGACAGCACACCGCGCCGCACCGGGAAGCGCACGCTGAGGTTTTCGGCCCGCAGCACCGGGGTAGGATCGCGCAGCGGCCGGGGCGCGCCGCTGCCCAGCTTGGGCGTCGCCGCCATCAGAAGGCGGGTATAGGCGGCGGCGGGTTCGGCAAAGATCCTCGCGACCGGGCCCTGTTCCTCGCAGACCCCCTGGCGCAACACGATCACGCGGTCGGCGATTTCGGCCACAACGCCCATGTCATGGGTGATGAACAGCACCCCCATCCCCAGATCGGCCTGCAACGACTTGATCAGCGCCAGAATCTCGGCTTGCGTGGTTACGTCCAGCGCCGTCGTCGGCTCGTCGCAGATCAGCAGATCGGGTTGGCAAGCCAATGCCATGGCGATCATCACGCGCTGGCGCAAACCGCCCGAGAGTTCATGCGGAAACTGGCGCAGCCGCCGGGCCGGGTCGGGGATCTTGACCCGCGCGAGGGCCTCGATCGCCGCCGCCTTTGCCTGCGGTTCCGACAGATGCTGATGCTGGCGCAACACCTCCATCACCTGTTCGCCCAGGCTGATCACCGGGTTCAGCGCCGTCATCGGTTCCTGAAACACCATCGCGACCCGATTACCCCGGATGCCGCGCAACGCAGGTTCGTCCAGCGCCGTCAGTTCGGTGTCGCCAAGCCAGATTTTCCCAGCCGCGATCGCCCCGCCTTCACGCTCGATCAGCCGCAGGATCGCCAGCGCCGTTGCCGATTTGCCCGATCCGCTTTCGCCCACCAGCGCCAGCGTCTCGCCCCGGTCCACCGCAAAGGACAAATCGCGCACTGCGGGATGCGACCCGAACGCCAAGTGCAGATTTTCGACGCGCAGCAGATCGGTCATCGGTCTATTCCGCCGTCTGGCGACGCATCCGCAGTTCGGGATGAGTGGCGAAATCAGGCAAGGGCGGCGTCCAGCGCGTGGCGGTCGGACGGAAGGCAAAGGCGAAAGGATCGGCCCCCTCGACACGCCAGGACAGCGTGTCGCCCAGCTCGATGATCCCCATCGCCCCGCAAGGCGCGCCCTGGGTGGTGAAGCTTTCGGTCAGGGATTGCTGGGTGAGGTGGGTGATGCCATCGACCGTGGTGACGGTATTCCAATGCACATGCCCCGACAGGCACACCACCGGCACGCGGGCCTGCGCCAGGGCGGCGCGGGCCCGGTCTGCCATCGGATAGACCGACGAGGCCGGGTTGTTCTGGAAATAGTAGTTGCCGGTCTGGGCATGGCCCGAGATCGGCACATGGCTAAGGATCAGCAGCGGCCGGTCGGCGTTCTGGGCCACCCGCGACAGCCACAGAAGATCCGCCTCGCGCAGGATGAAGCCGGAACGCTCGGGGGTACGGTGGATCTTGGCATCGGCTCGCCAGATCACCAGCCGCCAGCCTTCGATATCATGGGTTTCATGTCCCAGACTCTGGCCCAGGATAGCCTCGTTCTCGGCGACGCTCAGGTGATCGCGGTCGTGGTTGCCGCAGATGTGCCAGATCGGTGCGACCACAGCGCGAAAGGCATCGGCCACCTCTGCCTCCAGCCGCAGATCGGTCGCGTGATCGACGTCGGAAATCCGGTCGCCAAGGTCGATCACATGGGTTGCACCGGCATCGGTGGCAAAACGGGCAAACTCATCCATCAAGCTTAGGGCGGCGTCACCCCGTTTGGTGGTCGAGGGGGTGCCGTGGTGGATATCGGCGATGATCGCAAGGCGCAGGGTCATGTCTTGGGCTCCGGGAAAAGGGGCGCCCGCCGGGTTGATCCCGGCGGGCAAAGGGGCTGATCACTCGACGGTGATCGAGCCTGCACGGAAATCGAGGACGTAGGGAATGTGGCCGGCCTGCGGCACCCAGGTCACGCCGGTGCGCATCGCCCAGGATTCGTAAGGGCGATACAGCGGCAGAACCGGCGGATCCTTCTGGATCCGGTCCATTAGCTCGGCATAGGCGGCGCGGCGGGTTTCGATATCCGAAGAATAGCGGAACCGGTCCCACGAGGCCTTGTAAGCCTCATCTGTGTTGAACCGACCTTCGGATTCAGACGGCCCACCCGGCGCCCACATCACCCCAAAGCTGCCAAAGGGGTCGGCGAAATACATCGGGTTCGACCAGTTCCGCGCCATCATGTCGGGGCTGTTGCCGGACCATTTCTCGTCCACGTTGATCCGGCCCTTGATACCGACGGCGGCCCACATTTCCTGAATCGCCTGCGCGGCCAGCAGGCCATTGGTATAATAGCCCGGCGCGGTGTCGAAGGTGATCTCGAAGCCGTCATAGCCGGCCTCGGCCAGCAGGGCTTTGGCTTTTTCGGGATCGTAGCCGAAGGTCTGGAGCTCGGGCATGTAGAGCGCGCCGAACTCTTCCATTGTGTGGGTCGAGGGCACCACGGCCTTGCCCAGCCACAAAGCCTCGTTCAGGGCGTCGCGGTCGATGGCCAGCGACATCGCCTGACGGATGCGGGCGTCCTTCAGCTTGGGGTGGTTCATGTTCATGATCATCACGTGGAACAGCGCGGTGGCGCTACCGACGGCGTGCATACCAGGCTCGGACTCGATCAGCGCCAGTTGGTCGGGGGCGACGTTGGTGATCATGTCCACTTCGCCGGTTTTCAGCGCGGTCAGGCGGCTGGCGATTTCCGGCACGCGGGTGACGGTCACGGTGTCCAGCGGGGCCTTGTCGCCCCAGAAGCCGTCAAACCGGGTCCAGACGATTTTCTGCCCCGGCACGAATTCCGACACCGTGTAAGGGCCGGTGCCGACGGGGGCCAATGAGAACGCCTCGTAGTCGCTGTCCTCGGCCACCTTCGGATCGCCGGTCAGGCCCTTGGTATAGTCCTCGGGGATGATGAAGACCTGTTGCAGGTTCAGCAGGGTTTCCCACAGCGGTTCTGCCCGTTTGGTCTTGATACGGACGGTGTACTCATCAACTTTTTCGGCGCCGGAAAAGTTATCCAGGCGGTCGCGCGAGCGGACCTGATAGGGGGCGAAGGTTGCCTGATACATCCGGTTCAGTGAGAACACGACATCGTCCGCCGTCATCGCCTCGCCGTTCTGGAAGGTCACGCCCTGGCGCAGCGTCAGCTCCATCGTGGTGTCGTCGATCAGCTTCCATCCGGTCGCAAGGCCGGGCATCCACTTTGCCTCGGCGGTGGAATAATCCTTATGGATCAAGGGATCGAAAGTGTTGAAATAGAATTGCGATCCGACGTTGGAATGGTCGCGGCCGGGATCCAGGTAGCTGGATACGTTGGCGGCCGCGACGGTCAGGTCGGTGGCAAAGGCCGGGGCGACCAGCAGGGCCGTCAGGGCGGTGGCAGTCAGCAAGCGGTTCATGTGGCAATCTCCATGGGTTCAAGGGACGAGATGATGCGGGCCTTGCCGGCCCGTCTGGTTGTTCGGGCTTAGCGGGGACGCAAGCGCACATCGGCGCGGTCGCGCAGCCAGTCGCCAAGGGTCTGGACGGCAAAGGTGACAATCAGGATCAGCACCGCCGGGGCGATCACGATCCACGGCTGCGTGGGCATGTAGTCGCGCCCCGCCCCCACCATCGCGCCAAGGGTCGCAGTCGGGGGCTGCACGCCAAGGCCGAGGAAGGACAGCGAGCTTTCCAGAAGGATGATGTTGGAAAACGACAGGGTGAACTGTACGACGATTGGTGACGCCAGGTTCGGCAGCAGGTGGCGCCGCGCGATGCGCAACGGCGTGGCCCCGGCGGCACGTGCAGCCTCGATGAACGGCATCTTCATCAGGCGGCGTGTCTCGCCGCGCAGGATGCGGGCGTATTTTTCCCATCCATCAAGCGAGAGGACAAAGACCATCACTTCGATCGAGTTGCCAAGAATGGTCAGCAGGAACAACGCGATCAGGGTGAAGGGCACCGCGATCTGTGTGTCAACCGCAGCCATGATCGCGGTCTCTGTCCGCCCACCGGCCACCCCGGCCAACACGCCCAGAGTGCCGCCTATGCAAAGCCCGATCACCGACCCAAGCGCCGCCAGCGTCAGCGTCAGCCGCAGCCCGTATAGGCAGCGCGACAGCAGATCTCGCCCCAACTCGTCGGTGCCCAGCAGATACTCGGCCTTTGACCGCTCGAACCCCAGCGGCGGGCGCAGACGCGACAGCAGGCTTTGGCCGTCGGGATCAAACGGGGCGAGCAGCGGAGTTGCCACGGCCAGCAGCACCAGCATCAACCCAAGGATCAGAGCAAACCGCTGGACCGGGGTTGCATCGGCCCACAAGTGACGCAACGCCATGATCCATTCAGGACCGCGCGGGGTTTCGATCACGGCCATATCTATGCCCGCCCGGTCTGGCGCAACCGCGGGTCGGCCCAAGCATAGGCCAGATCCACGGCGGTGTTGATCGTGATTACCGCGATCGCCACGGTCAGCACGCCGAATTGCAGCACCGGATAGTCACGCGTCAGCGCCGCGCGCACCAGCATGTCACCGATGCCCGGCCACGCGAAGATCGACTCCACCACCACCGACCCTGCCGCCGCCAGCGCCGCAACCTGCAACCCCAGCACCGACAGCACGGTGATCGAGGCATTTCGCAACCCGTGTTTCAGGATCACCAACCGTTCGGGAAGGCCCTTGGCCCGCGCAGTGCGCATATAGTCCTGCTCCAGCACATCGAGCATGGCGTTGCGGGTAAACCGGGTCAGCGCGGCAATCAGTACGGCCGACAGCGCCAGCGTTGGCATGATGAAATGCCTCGCCGTGCCATTGCCCACTACAGGCAGCCAATTCAGCACATAGGAAAAGACCAGCACCATGAACGTCGCGAGCACGAAGTTGGGCACCGCATAGCCCAGAAATGCCACGGTCATCACCGCAGACCCCACCCAGCCCTTGCGATAGATCGCGGCCAGAATACCCGCCGGGATCGACACTGCCATGGTCAACGCAATCGAGGTCAGCAGCAGTTGCGTCGAGGGCCAAATCCGCTCTGCCACAATCTCGGCCACCGGGCGGCGTTCCAGAAACGACAGGCCGAACTGCCCGTCGGTAAAGGCGCGCAGGTAGGATAGGTATTGCGTCCAGACTGACCCATCGAGTCCGTAATACCGGATCAGCAGAACCCGATCTTCCTTGGTGATCCCCTGACCGATCACAAAATCGATCGGGTTGCCCGAAAGACGGGTGGCAAAGAACACCAGCGTCACGATCACGAAGAACGTGACAACCATGCGCAACAGGGTCAACGCTGTGTATCGCAGCATCACGCCATCCCCCGCGATACGGACTGCAATAAACTTTGCGACACAGGCTGCGGCCGGGCGATCAGCACAAAGGGCACCCCCGAGGCATCTGCCGCCCCACCATCGGTTCCTTCCGTGTCTCCCAGGAAAATCGCCTGATCCGGGCGCACGCCGGCCGCGGCCAGCGCAAGGTCCAGCAGATAGGGCTCGGGCTTGCCCAGCTGGCGGCACACGATGCCGGGCACCGCAGAGGTCAGTGCGGCAAACAGCGCGCCCGTCTCGGGCTCGGGTGTGCCATCCGGGCCGGGGTGGCTGGCGTCGCCGTTGGTCACCCAGATCGGCAGGCCGCGATGCAGATGCGCTGTCAGTTCGCGCAGATCACGGAAGGCAAAACCCGGATCGCGGGCAAGGACGGCCACCTCGGGGTGCTTGCGGTCCGCGATCAGGCCAAGTTCACGCGCCAGATCCTGCAACGGTGGCGCTGCATAAAGCGCAATCCGCGCGCCCGGTTGCTCTGCGGCAATCCGGAGCAGGGTTTGTTCGCCGGCCAGGAAAATCCGCCCCGGTGCGATGGTCAGCCCCATGCCGGCCAGGCGCGCAGACAGGCTGACCGCGGTATCGGTCGAATTATTGGACACGATCCACAGCATGTCCCCGAACCGTTCAAACAGCTCTGGCACAGCGCTTAGAACGGTCTCGCCCGAGATAAGGCACCCGTCAAGATCAGACAGAACAGCGGCGCAACCCGCCAGGCTCGTCGAGAGAAAGTCCTTAATTTCAATGGCGTGCGACATTCATTTATCCCGGCGGCACAGCTACATCCTTCCCGAAAGCGTGTGCCCCGGGTCTGGAAACGATGCGGCGTCTTGTTGTTTGGCGGCGCAGGTGCTGCGACGCGATGGAGGCACAAAGCACCTGAACTGTGACACGCCTGTTACAGATGCGGGCTAAGCCTTCACCCCATGAAACCTATACCTGCACGCACGACGCAGAACCTGTCCCTGTCCCGCCTGCGCGCCCTGAACGCCGTGGCCGATGAGGGCACCTTTGCCGCAGCAGCGCGGCGCCTCGGGATTTCGCATTCGGCGGTGGCCCAGCAGATCCGCGAAATTGAGGCAACGTATGCAGTGTCCCTTTTCCAGCGGCGCAATGGCGCGTTGTATCCGACCCCGATTTGCACGGAACTGTGCGACGTCGGCGTCAGAATGCACGAAGCCGAGCGCGACGCGCTGCTCATCCTCGGGCGGCGCGACGAGCATGGAAACCGTCAGTTGCGGGTTGGCCTCGGCAACTCGAAGCCGGGGATCGCCATCGTCGCCAACCTGATCGCCAATCATTCCAATCTGAATGTCTCAGTGGAAAGCGGTTCACATCAGAGCATCCTGGCTGCGGTTTTGCAGCGCCGCGTTGACGTGGGGGTTCTGCCCGATGTGCCGTCAGACAGCCGCTTTCGGCGGGTTTCCATTCTGTCACAAGAGGTCGTGGCGATCGCCTCTGCCGATTTTCCCGAACCGCCGGAAGGTTTTTTTTCGCTGCCCCATTTAATGAGAACACCGTTGATCTTTCGGCCGCGCGGGTCTTCGACCCAAAAGGTCGTTGACCGTGCCTTTAGGCAGGCAGGCTTCGAGCCGACACCGCGTCTGGTTGCCGATACCCGCGACGCGGTTTACGAGGCCGTCGCCCTTGGGATCGGCGTCGGCTTCATGTGGCGTTTCGGGACATTCCGGACCGACTCAGTCCGCAGGATCCCAGTCCCGGACATGGCGACGCCGGTGGACGAGGTGGTTTTCGCCCTTGCCGGCGAGCGGAATGATCTTCTTGACATGTTTCTTCATGCAGCCACAGAATTTTCCAACAGGCATGCCGAGACCGCGACCAGCTCTCGACGGGGCGTCATCTCAGATTGAAAATCGGACTATCCCGCCGCTTCCGGGGACTAATTTTGCACCGCCGCTCTCACATTCTAGAGCACTTCCGGTGAATTCGGGGTCAATTCTGTTTCACGACTGGCGCGTACGATCCGGCGGTGAAACGGGGGAAGTTCGATGCTCCCGCATCGGGCGAGACCGGTTCGCCGTCGGGCGTCCGCCAGTCGGAAACCCAACGGGACGGGCGCTTTTGCACCGATATCGGCGCCGAGCCACTCGATCGTATCAAGGGATATGCCCGTCGTGTCTCGGCTTGCTCTCGTCACAAAATCGCTCCGTCAGAATGATCCCGAGTTCACCGGAAATGCTCTAGAGCACGTCCGCTTTACTCGGGGTCATATCCGCATGACTTAAAGTAGTTTGCGCATTCTTGTGGTTCGAACAGCGTGACGATCTGGCCGACGGTATTCCATAAACCCTCGACCGTTCGCTCAGCTTTGGCGCGCAAGACGGCCTTAAGCTTCGCAAAGGCCTTCTCGATGGGGTTGAAGTCTGGACTGTATGGAGGAAGGTAGAGCAACGTATTGACCCCCGGGATGCTCGCGACCGACCGGCAAATCAAACGGTATTCGTAGAGCAGCCCAAGACCAAGTCGCCAGTTCGTTTCAAAACCCTTCGGAAGGGAAGAAAGAAGCTCGTCCACGTCGTCGACCGTTTGTGGAAGCTTATAGGGCGCAAGTGTAGAGCGTGGGATGACTACTTCGGTGAGAGATCCGTATTTTGGCTCCAGGTAGTTTTTGCTGCCTTGCCCGACGTGAATTGGGTGCACGAACAGCGCATCCGGGAATATACGAAGGAGAAGACGACTGTCACCGCCGCCGCTCGGGTCATCGGAATCGCTGATATAGACTTCAACGAAGTTTGCTTCCTCGCCAGGAACGTAGATGTGGAGAAATGGACCGCCGTCGGCCCTTTCTCGTTGATTAAAATCAGATGGTCGCAGCGAGGCCACAGGTTAACCCTTCACATTTTTATCATCGTTTGAACGTTAAATTGCTCTGCTCTTCCCGACAGGCAGCCCACAGCCAAACGATGTATCGCAAGCACCAGGGTGGTCATTCTCGCGCATCCTTGGAGCCATCAGGTATCCAGGCTGCAGGAATAAGAAAATCCTCATCATCGCGCCAGTTTGCGGCTCCAATGACGCCTTCCACCTTACCCCAGGCGTGATGATCGGCATGATCGAGGACGATGATCTGAAGCCGACCTTCGAGTCTTGAGTGTGCTCTGGCAAGGCTCGAGAAAATTCTGATCGTGCTTTCAATGTCCGTTAGATGGCGACGCCGCGAGGTGGAATGAGGCCCAGTCTCCACATCTTTTCCCTCGACGAAACTGTCGAACGTATCGCTTGGAAAGTAGACTTGGCTCGGTTGGTCGATCACCAAGAATGAAGGCACTGGATTGTTGGATCCTCGGCTCAGGAAAACTCCGTGAAGGGCCAGCAGTGCGGCCAAATGATAACCCATCCAGTTTTCACCGCTACCAATCTCCCAGAGAAAATCTGGTCTATTTGCTCCCTCTCGCTCGAAGCGAAGATTGAGTTCCCTCTCGTCGAGGACTGGTTTGCCCTCGGCGCCAGCGACACCGAGAGCCGCAATGAACTTCGGGATGTAGTTTGAAATCTGGTTATGGATGCGGGCTGAACGGCTCTCTCGTTCTTCGAGATTCGACTGTTGGTCTAGCACACGAATGTCCTTCCGCAAGGCTTCTGCCCGGCTAGTCAGACCACCTTCGCCCTCGACCTCACCTAGTAGCCTCAAAGCTTGCTCTGTCGAGCCAATGAAGCGATAGACGTTTTCGAGGCTCTGGCTTTTGCCCTCCTCTCGGTCGACCTCCGCTTCAAATGCGGCTCTCGTTTGGCGCAGGGAAAGGAGTTCACGCTCATCCTTGAGCAGCTCTTCTTGGATGGTGACGATGTCGCGATCAACCATCGGGCGCGCCGATGCCGTGCCCGTTGATAGGGCTGCGAGTTCGGCGATGGGCTCATCGAGCTCCGCAAGCGCCTGCTTGGCAGCCTCCGTGCTTGAGCCACAGAGGATGCAATTGTCAGAATGCGTTCGTGCCTTAAACCATCCTATACCTATGACACTTGCCGATTGCTCCTGTAGGATCTCCGCATAATCCCCTACAGACCGGGAAAGGCTCCGAAGCTTACGGAGGCGCCGGCGGTCGGAGCCGATTTTCGCATCAAGCTGCTGCTCTCTGTTTCTGATCTCATCAAGACGCGTGACAGCCGCCGTGACCCGGCCAGCCGTTGCGACGGTACGCCCACCAGCATTTACGACATTCTGCAAGAGTTCAATCAACGCGGTGAGGTTGCTCGGTGGCTCGCCAGCGGGCAGAAGGCTGAGCTCTTGAGCGCGAAAGAATGCTCCATGTGCGGTCGCACGCCAATTGTCGATCGCAGTGCGCCTTCCACGTAGCTCGGTCTCTATGCGGCGTAGTTCATCGCGAAGAAGCCGAATTCTGTGGGCTCGGACCAAATCTTCGTTGGTAATGATGCCCATGGCGAGCGGCAGGATGTGCTGTAGCTTGTTGCGGTGATCGGTGGAGTCAGCCTTGAAGAAGAGTGTATAGGGGTTCGCGACGATGTGTTGTGGTAAAAGATTGAATGAAGCCATGTCTCGAAAGCTTGCCCGATCCTGCGCGCCTTCTGGAACGACACTAAGATTTGATAGCCCGGACAATGCATCGAGCATCGCCTTCAGCCTTGTGACATTGGTCGTCGGTGTCGGGCGCCGGGGAAGGGGGGCTTCTGTGTCGCTGCCTTGTTGTAGCCAGATGTCGTCCGAGACTTGTCGCGCAGCTGGCTTCGGTCTTGCAATCCGCATCCGTCCCGCATCAGTTTCGATTTCGAGTCCGTACCATGATGAGAGATCACGGATAACGCCAACTGGGATGGAGCAGTTACCAGAGCCGAGCACGTAGTTGATGATGTCAACGATGGACGATTTGCCCGTGCTGCTCCAGCCGGACACGATAGAGACACGGGACGTGTCAAAGGTTAAAATTCGGGGATCGTGATTGGGATCTTCCGGCCAGATGATAATCGATTTTATAAATAATTTCATCGACTCAGAACTCCACAGTCAGTTGTCTCTGGATCGTCTCAAAGGGCTCAAGTGCGAACCAAGCGCCGAGTCGTTTTCCAGCCAGGATCATAGCGCCCAGTGAGGAATCATTATCGCGGAGCGCTGGAGGGAGGTCGGCTGCTCCGAGTGCGCGGAAAGTAGGAAATCCTCCACCGCCATCGCGCTGTAAAAGCCCTGCGGCCACCCCAAGCTGCAATGCCAAGAACGCAGGCCTTGCCGATGACTCGACCCTTGCCTGCAATCCACCAATAAGATCAGGCCGCTCTGCGACGACCTTCAAAAATTGACTGTCAAAATTCATGCGATGGATCTTCTCAACGGTTTCACGATGGAAAAGCAGTCCCGCGCTCAGGATGAAGACAGGAAGGGCCGGCGCTTTTCCCGCCCCAGTGTCGCTATACTTGCGAGCCAGATGCCAGAATATGCGCGAAAGCAATGCCGGGTTCTTCGCCAACAGCTCCTCGTGATCAGATCTCATCCTTACCTGCCTTTCGGAACGTCGGGTCCCACCAGACCTCATCCTCTTCGGCAAGCCGGTGATAATGACCGGAGGTCATATATAGCTCTTCACAGGAGTGCCCATCGAGGGCCTCCCGGTGATCATAGGTCACGTCCGCGAGGATGGTTTGGCCGATATCGCAATTCCGCTGGCCTTTCAGCTCGCGCCGGCGTCGTCGCATGAGCCCGGCCCATCTCTCTCGGAGACGATCGGAGCGGTGGCTCCACTCGGCATCAGGTACGTCCCCGGCTCGAACCAGACGATGTTTTTCAATGTTGAATTTCAAAAAATGATCGACCGCCTGTACGATATCCTCACCTTCGGCATCAATGCGGCTAAGATGTTCCACGAAATTGCGGGACAACTGACCCTTGCGTAATTCATCGTCGATTTCGATCTCACCGGATGCGCGGGGCAGGAAGCGGCTCTTGGCCTGCTTTGCCTGGAGCGCATGACTTTGCACAAGCACTTCGTCGCGAGTTATCAAGCCAGGACGGCCCTCTGACCATTCAAGCCGAACGCGGTTGGTCAGCCAACCGAAGAGGCCGTCCAAAATATCGGCCGCGTCGGCACGCGGGTTGAGCCCGAGGCCATTTGCGATTGATCTGCGATCGATCGCAAGATCTGTTGCTTCGACAAGTTCAACTTTGGAAATCAGGTCCGCAAGGGAACCATCAGGCCGGGACAGAACGTCGTCGATCAGGATTTGGACCTTTGCGGTCGTGCGCTTCGAACCGATTTTCCGCAACGCTCCCACGATATCTGCAACACTCGCTTTCCCGCAACCGCGCTCCTTTATCAACTGTGCGATCGGCGAAGACACCCAGTGGTTCACGAAGAACAGGTAGCGCTGACAGTGCGCGCCGTCTACGGTTTCTGCATGCCGCAACCAGATCTGCAATGTTCTCCAGATCGCGCGGGTCCGATCGCCAAGCAGTCGAGCTTCGCTTCGGGTTGTACTCTTGTCTTGTTCAAGCAAAATGATTTTGCCGTCACGAACGACGGCGACATCGTCGACGTGCTCCACCGCGACCGCCACGTCTCCGCCGGCGGCATGAGCGAGGTGGTAAAGAGCGCGATCCAATTGCAGAATGTAACCTGCGGCCTGTGCAGCTGCAGTATTGTCAATTCTTAGACCCAAATTCGTGCAAGCCGGTGAGGCCCCTCAGTCGAAACCATCGTCTATCGAGAATATGCCTCAATCCTGAATAGCAAAGCAACTTTTCCGTCTTAATACTTGCAGTTCACAGGTTTCATGATGTTCGACGTCATTTCCCTGAACCAGGGAGGTGAAAAACTCCCTGTTTCGGTGGGAAAGTTTGCGTCTGCCAGATGCGGGCGCTGGATGTGCGAGGTTTGCATACTATCCGATATACTCAACGTGATTGAGTATATCTATGTGATCTCAAACTTGAAAAGAGTTTGAGAATCGGGTAATATACTCAGCATGGCTGAGCAATCTGCATCGCTGTTAAACCGGCTGGAGAAAGACCTCCCCGAAGGGCTGGTCGTGGATGCCGCTTGGCTGGAAGACCACGGCATCGCCAGCAATCTGCGTGCTTACTACGTCAAGGCCGGCTGGCTGGAACAGCCGGTGCGCAGCGTCTACAAAAGGCCGCGCGGCACGCTGAGCTGGCAGCAAGTCGTTATCTCTCTTCAGACCCTGCTCTTGCGAGCGCCGCTCTACGTCGGCGGACGCACCGCACTGGAGCTGCAGGGCTTTGCGCATTATCTCTCGCATGAGACCAAGACTGTCCATCTCTACGGGCCGGACAAGCCGCCCGCATGGCTGGAAAAGCTGAACCTTCCCCAGCGCTTTGTCTATCACAACAGCGCGACCCTCTTCCGGAATGATCCGACCACGCAGGGGCTTGGCAGCCTTGCCTGGAATATCGCCGACGGAACAGGCCGCGATCTCACCCGCTTTCAGGGGGGCAGTCTGACCTCGCTCGCATGGGGGCAGTGGGATTGGCCATTGACCCTTTCACAGCCCGAGCGCGCCTATCTCGAAATGCTTGATGAACTGCCGCGCCATGAGAGTTTCCATCAGGCCGACATGATCATGCAGAGTGCCGCAAATTTCAGCCCGAGGCGTCTGCAAAAGCTGCTGGTGAACTGTGACAGCGTCAAGGTGAAACGCCTGTTCTTCCTCTTTGCGGATCGTCACCGTCATGCGTGGCTCAAGCGCCTGGACAAGGATGCGATTGATCTGGGGAAGGGCAAACGCATGCTTGTCCCCGGAGGCAGGCTCGATCCGGTCTATCTGATCACCGTGCCGGGGGACCTTGATGCCGTTTCGTGACCAGTACCAGGCCCAGGTTCGGCTGCTCATGCGCCTTCTTCCCATCGTGGCGCGCGAAGCCTGTTTCGCGCTCAAGGGCGGAACGGCGATCAACCTCTTTGCGCGCAACATGCCGCGCCTCTCGGTTGATATCGATCTGATGTATCTGCCGGTCCATGACAGGCCGGAGGCTTTGGCTGGGATCGATGCCGCGATGAAGCGCATCAAGGCCGCAGCATTGGCGGAGCTGCCCGGCGCGCGCGTCACCGAAAACATTCATGATGGTGCGATCCTTCGCCTTCTCGTGATTGCGGAAGGCACACAGGTGAAGATCGAAGTCTCTCCCGTATTGCGCGGTGTGGTCCATGAGCCCTCCACCATTCCGGTCACCGAGGCGGTCGAAGAGGCGTTCGGCTTTGCGGAAACCAGCGTCGTATCCTTCGAAGACCTGTTTGCGGGCAAGCTGGTGGCCGCGCTGGACCGACAGCATCCGCGCGACCTCTTCGACGTGCAAGGCTTGCTTGCCCATGAAGGCCTGAGCGACGACCTGCGCGAAGCGTTCATCGTTTACCTACTCAGTCACAACCGCCCTATGGGTGAGGTGCTATCGGGCCGCGTCAAAGATCTTGCGAACGAATACCAGAACGGCTTCGAAGGCATGACCGAGGACACCGTCGCAATCGATGAACTGGTCAAAACCCAGCATGAAATGATCGAAGCGTTGATCGGCGCAATGCCGGATCACCACCGGGAGTTTCTGATCGGCTTCGAGCGCGGTGAACCGGACTGGTCCCTGCTGAAGATTGGCCACGTGGTGGAGCTTCCGGCCATCCGCTGGCGCCAACGCAATCTCGACAAACTCAAGCCGGACCAACGTTCAGCCCTGGTCGAATTGCTGCGAACTTCCCTTGGACGGCGTGCATAGAAGTACCCGCTCCCTCGGATTTGAACACGGGGAAGGAGGGATATTGAGAGCGTCAACTGGGTAGGGGAAGTACTGCCGCCCGTAATCGGCAGGTCGCGTGCGCGGCGCCGACTGAGGCGCCTGGCGCTGATAGTATTGCCGCCTCGAAACCATGCAGGAGGCGGATGATGGAGTATTTTTGCGGACTAGACGTTGCGACGGTGGAGACGGCGGTTTGCGTCGTTGACGATCATGGCGAGGTGCATCTGGAGGTGAAGGTGGCAACCGATCCGCAGGCCTTGCTTGCGGCTCTGAAGCCGTTCCTTTCCCGTCTGCGGCGTGTCGGCCACGAGGCCGGCTCGCTGTCGCCGTGGCTGCATCCGGAGCTTGTCAAACTTGGCATTCCGGCTGTCTGCCTGGAAACGCGGCATGTGCGCGCGGCGATGGCGGCGCAGCGCAACAAGACGGACCAGAAGGATGCGCTGGGCATTGCGCATATGATGCGCACCGGCTGGTTCCGCCGTGCCCATGTGAAGACGCCGGAATGCTACCGGCTGCGATTGCTTCTGACGCACCGGCGCAACCTGAAGCGCAAGTTTCTCGATCTGGAGAACGCCATCCGCCATTCCCTGAAGGCATTCGGCATTCGCCTGAAAGGCACGGGTCGGACCGGCTTCGAAGCGGCGGTTAGAGAGGCGGTGGCGCAGGATGAGCTGACGCGCGACCTGATGGATGCCATGCTGTCGGCGCGCGCAGCGTTGTGGAAGCAGTACAAGCGGCTGCACCAACTTGTCGTGCAGTTTGTTGCCCGCCATGAGCTTTGCCGACGCTTCATGGCGATACCGGGTGTCGGGCCGGTGGCGGCACTTTCGTTCATGACGGCGGTAGAGGACCCGGCGAGGTTCCGCCGTTCGCGCGATGTGGCAGCCTACTTCGGGCTGACATCGCGGCGATGGCAGTCTGGCACGTCGATCGATGTGCAGGGGCGAATATCGAAAGCCGGAGACCCCGACGTGCGGCGCGCGCTCTACGAGGCGGCGTCGGCGCTGATGACGCGCTTTCGCGGCAAGGACAAGGTGAAGCAATGGGGTGAGAGCCTGGCCAAGCGCGGCAGTCACCGCAAGGCAACGGTCGCGGTGGCGCGCAAGCTGGCGGTGATCATGCACGCCATGTGGAGCGACGGAACGTTTTATGTCGGCGACCCGTCGGCGAGCGAGACGGATCTGGCGGCGCGGGCAAAGGGCAAGGAGCTGAGGCTTCTGGGTGCCCAGGCGTTGCGCGGCCTATGATGCGGGATGCAGATGGGAGCGAACAGTTTACCGCCGCTTTGACGGTGGTGTGACGGACAACACGGCTCCGCGTGAGCGGATGGGAAAGGTACAGACCAGGAAGACGGGACGCACGTTATCTTGCCTGTGGCCGCACCGACGACAAGACGGGTGGACCACGTTTTGACTGCCTGTGACGTTGCCCCGTCCATCCGATGGTAAAATGCACCGCGATGGCAAAAGCGCTGCCAAAGGTCAGCCCGAAAAAGCCTTCGATGCGTGCGCAAGAGTGCACGGCGTACCCGACCCCGATGATCACCGGCAGTGGCGTGTTGCAACGTCAAACATTATGGATTTTAATCAACAGCAGGAAAGGTTGCGATTATGGAAAACACACCAAAAAGTCGACCGATTAAGAGGGCAAGATAAAGCGAACCGGGGTTCGCCCGAGCTGCGCCCGTAAGTGATTGTCTGCACATTGTTTTCCAGCTGGAAAACGGGGAAGTGTCGCGGTTCGCGATGTGAGACGAATTTTAGATCCGACTGATCTTCTTTGTGATCTGTGATGATGGCGGCCACCTGCCGCGAGGTGCGCTACGCTGATCTACGCAGGTTCAAGTCTTTTTACGCCGGCCTGCGATGACCGCAAAATGCCTCTTGTCAGGCCAGTGATGGGCACCGAACCTGCCGATATGGCAGACCGTAACGACGACAGTTTCCGCATCAGACCGGGCCCCCCGAAGAGCCGGGGCGCCGGCGCAAGCCTCTACTCGAAGCCGTTCATCACGCAGGTGAAGATCGCCGTTCGCAAGGCCGGCGGAAACCCGGACCGGATCGGCGGGGAGTCGGGCAACGGCGGCGGGCGCTTCAATGCCCGTGGCCGGGGCGCGAAACTCTTAGCCTCCTTTCCTAAAGACGGTGGAGGTTGGACGCGCGACGGCAGCGGCACACGCTTCCGCTCGCGGCGTGTCGTCGTCAAGGCACGGGTGGTCAAACTTGCCCCGCAACGGGGACAGTCGCGCGGTTCCAAATTCCGGGCGGCGACGGCCAAGGCAGTCGACGCGCACCTACGTTATCTGGAACGGGACGGCGTGACGAAGGATGGCGAGAAGGGCAGGGTCTATTCCGCATTTGAGGACGAAGCCGACGGCAAGGCTTTCGTCGAGCGTGGACGCGACGACCGGCATCAGTTCCGGTTCATCGTCGCACCCGAAGATGCAGCCGACATGGCAGACATGCGATCCTTCACCCGCGATCTTATGAAGCAGATAGAAAGCGATCTGGATACCCGGCTGGATTGGGTAGCCGTCGATCACCACAATACCGGTCATCCCCACACCCATGTCATCGTTCGGGGCGTTCTGGACGATGGCCGCATCCTCAACATTGCCGGCGACTATATCGCCTACGGGGTCCGTCATCGGGCCGAGGCACTGGTGACGCTGGAACTGGGCCAGCAGAGCGAACTGGAGGTAGCGGAGAAGCTGCGCCATGAGGTGCAGGCCGAACGCCTGACCCGGCTCGACCGCATGCTGATCGCGGCGAGCCAGGAACAGGGGATCATTGACCTGCGTCTCGATGGCTCCGACAGCTACACAGTCCGGGCCAATCGATCGCTGCTGATCGACCGGGCGAAGCGCCTGGAGCGGTATGGCTTGGCGGATGAGATCGACACCGGGCGATGGACGATCCGCGACAATGCGGAACAGACGCTACGCGCACTCGGCGAGCCCGGCGATATCCTCAAGACCATGCACCGGGCGCTGGAGGATCATGGTCTTGCCGATGGGCGTGGCGCCCGCGATTACATCACCCACGGCAAAAGCATCACCGAGCCCGTGGTTGGACGGGTCCTGGCCAAGGGACTGGCCGGCGACGAGATGAGCGACCGGCTGCATCTGGTCATCGATGGCGTTGACGGGCATACCCATTATGTCGAGACAGCAGACATTCACGGGTTGGAGGATATCCAGCGCGGCCACATCGTGTCCCTCGATCCGATCCCGCCAAAGGCCGAGCCCAGGGCATCCGACATCAACATCCGCGATCTCGCCGCCAACAACGACGGCATCTATCGCCCAAGTGATCATCTGGAGCAGGCGAGGGCAAAGATCGACAAGATCGGTGGTGATCCCGACGCCTTCATCCGCTCCCATGTCCGCCGTCTCGAAGCACTCCGTCGCGCCGGTCATGTCGAGCGTATCGACGCCGATCACTGGAAGATACCCAACGATCTTCCCGAGCGCGGTATGGCCTATGACGCCAGAGACCGGGCGAAGGATTTTACCGTCCGCACGCTGTCCACCCTCGACCTCAACAGACAAATCGGAAGCGACGGCGCGACATGGCTCGACCGGGAGCTTGTCTCACGCGACCGGACGCCACTCGCGCAGGCGGGCTTTGGCCTGGAGGTCAGCGAAGCGCTGGACCGCCGCCGCCGGAGCCTTGTCGATCAGGGGCAAGCCGTGCGTCTCGACAATGGCAGTATCCGCGCGCCGAAGGATCTGCTGGAACGATTGGAGCGAACCGAGATCGACCGCGTCGGACGGCAGATGGCGGCGGAGAGGGGGCTACCCTACACGCCGAGCCAGCCGGGGGAATATGTCAGTGGATCACTGAAGGGCAGCGTCAACCTCGCCAGCGGGCGTTTCGCCATGCTCGATGATGGTATCGGCTTCCAGCTTGTGCCGTGGCAACCGGCGCTCGAGCAGCACGTCGGCCAGCATATCAGCGGCGTGGTCAGAGACGGCGGTCGAGTTGATTGGAGTTTTGCGAGAAAGCGGGGGCTGGGGTTGTGAGGAGGCTGCTATTCCCCGTCGTCGGGCTTTTTCGGGTCTGAAGCCTTTGCCAGCCGGACGCCAACGCCCTGACCGCGTTCCTCTTCGATGAATATCACCCCTGCGTCTTCAAATGCAGCACGCATGATGTTGACCGTGGCTAATTTCAGATCTTCTCCACGCTCCAGACGCGCCACTGTATCCGGTGAAACTCCAGCATTTCGTGCCAAGTCCCGGGTTCCCCAACCGAGCGCTGCCCGAGCCATTTTGGATTGGATTGAATTCATTTCGTAGCGTCGATACGATTTCTGTTGATCTGATTTGCAAAGGTCTTTATCGTATCAGTGATACGAAAGTGGATTTGACGACGGCCCAAGTTATAGGGGACTCGGATCATGGCTGATTCCGACAATAGCAGAACTTTGCCTGCCGTCACGCGACGCAGATTGCTTTCCACGTCGGCGGTATGGCTGGCGGCGCAGGTTGGGGATGTGAATGCGGCGCTTCATTCCGACAACGGTCGCTCTGACCGTGTCGATCCAACGCTGATGTTGTGGCGGGAGTGGAGGGTGGCCCATAATCAGGTCGAGAAGTTCTGCCGAAAACAGCAGCGGCTTGAAACCGCCCTGATCGCGGCTGTCGGGTTCCCCCATGTTGACATTGTCGTGCCCGATCAGGATTGCTTGGTCGCGGCTTTCTCAATGGAGGAGATCGACCACCGATTTGGTGATGCGCCCGAAAACGTCAATGCAATGATGCGTGCCAAGGCGGTTCTTGCACAACGGCAAGCCGCTTGGGACGAACTGGCCGAGCGGACGGGATACAGCCGGGCAAAGCAAGCGGAGGAAGAAGCGTTTGTGCTGCGCGCGGAACGATTGAATGAGCTGTGCGCGCAACCAGCCCGGTCTGTCGCCGGAGCTGCGGCAAAACTCAATGCCGTCCTTTTGATGGCAGAGGAAGACGGTCCCTGTGATGAATTCCCGTGGCCGCAAATACAGGCTGTGATGGCTGACCTGATCGATCTCGGGAGCGGACGTTCGGGAACTTGATCGGACGCAGCATGCCGGTCACGCTTCAAATGCTCGCTTTGCGCCTTCATATCGGTTGTTACGAGTGGAGTATGCAGTTCCTGATAACCGCCACCGTTGGCGACGGATCTAGGTCGGACTCCAGCCTCCAGTTCTGCCTGACACGACCGCATCGGGCAAGAACGGTCAGGAGGGCTAACGCGGGGCCTCCGGTACAGTGTAGTACCTTTTGTCAAACTCACTGAGAACCATTTCCAGCGTCGCCTCGAAAGCGCCGCGTTCGAACATCGTCGACTTAGGCTCGTGCATGTAGCGCCAGTCTACAAAGGCATCCTTGTGCTGATAAAGCACATGTTCAATGCCGTAATCGACATAGAAGATGTTGGGATGATACGGTGCGACCGACTTTTTGAATTCCTGATCCAGTTTTTCCTGACTTTCCGATTTGAGCCGGCCGAATAACTTGGAGAGGTCATGTGACTTGGAGTGTTTAGGGTCATCGAAATCGAAGACAAACCATGCCTTCAATGCCAGCTCCATTGCGAGAGCAAGGAGCATCGGTTCAACCCCCATCTCTTTCATATGAAGGATATCGTCATTGCCGCTAGACGCCTCGCCGGGGAAACTTCGGGTCTTGCGGAGTATCGCCTTCGCAGCGTCGCATATTCGTATGGCTGTCGTTAAGCGATGACTCACCCGTCAATCTCCAGTTCTCATGCGAGCATGGAGCGTGCGTGAGAGTATGGCAACAGGGCGCGCCGCCCAGTGCCGTTGGAAGGGGAGTTTTGCGCCATCATATCGGACGTTTGACGCCCTTCTCGCACTACGCTGAAAGCGGGCGTTACCGCAGTCGCCACGCAACTACTAGATAGTGATGGGTTACCGGATCGGCGCTAAGAAGGGACGTGTGAGCACCCGTACGCTGACGCCGGCATGAAGACCATCCGAATGCCGCTACCGATCTATCTGAAGAAGCACGGGGCGAAAGACATCTGCAGAGAGAAAGCCAAACCGCGTGGAATTAAATGCACAAGCCCCCTGCGGGGCTTTTGCATTTTCGTATAGGTGGGTAGGCAATTTGCGGGGCGCCCCTTGACGGTGCCTCTGAGATGCAGAGATTAAGCGCTTCGCCCGACTCGAAAATAAATTTGGCAGCATTTTCAGCGTGCGGGTGGGACGAGTCTTGTACCAGGCTCGGCGCCGACTCGACGTGACCCCTTGTGGGGTGTCCGCGATATGATATTTTGCGCAGCAAGCAGCCGACGTTCTTCACTTACTCTTTTTGGTGAAAGGACCGGCCATGCACGTCTCTACAAATATCTCAGTTTCATTATGTGGCGTCGTTCACGATCTGCAGAGCGTGAACGCGCGCAGACTTCCATTGACCCCTTCGCCGGCTCCGGTGGCTCGTGGCAAAAATAGATGTGGAGTATTTGTGAATTATATTGACATGGTGTATTCCGCAAAACCGACGGGGTGGCAGAAAATACTGTATAAGGCGCTTGACTCGATCCGATTAAATTTTGGGATTCAAAGTGTATCGCTTCATTTGACTCAAAAGTTTGCCCGTTTCAAGCAATTGCAAGAAAAATTTCCCGTTTTTATATTTCGTCACCCTCGAATTCGCTCCTGGGTGTATTCGATATTGACAGGGAAAAAATATATAACAAACAGTATGTTGCGGCGAAATTCGTCTCGAGGCCCGCCCGTCTTGACTATTCTAAGTGTTTCGACCACCATTTCTGCATTCATAAAACGGAAACAGAAAAGAGCCCGAGTTCATTTAGGACTCCATAGGCGCTCGCGATGTTTTGGAAACTCGGAAGGTTGGGACAATGTTTATGCAGTTAGATCGAGTAACAAGCACTTAATAACGAAGTGCCACGCTTTGATGACTGAACGAGTCATTCGCGTCCGGCGTTTTCAATAGACTGATTTAGTAAGCAAGAAATCGAGAGAATTAGCCACGCACTTCTAAAACGAAGTGCAGGAATGGAGATGCTGTGCCATGTGGTCAGCTATTGAGTTTGTGAATTCGCCATGGGCGCTGGCCGCATTTGTGGCAGCGTGCTTTGTCACGATACTAATCGCGCTTCTGAAGCAGGGGCCGATCCTGACAATTAGAGATATTCCGAGGGAACATCGCCACCTTACAGCGGACAAAATGCTGGAGATTCATAGAGAAAACGCCAAAGCGAGACATCGCTTGGTGCTATTCCTTTTGATCATCCTGATGTTGGTGCTGATCGCAGCATTTGCCTGGGAGGCCTTAGCGCTGTGATCGAGAAAATATCTCCAGCGGGCAATTGCAGGGAGTTGAAAATGCAACTGCCCGCACATACATATATGGTGACTTTAGCAATAGGCTGCGGCTCCACGGCTCTCTGCTGATGGTCGACCCTCGGGTTGTCCTGATGTACGAGCTTCGAGACTTCCCTGTTCTCTCAGTTGACGACTCCATGGTTAAACATGGGTTGCAGTTTGCTGAAGTCTCGCAATGGAGGATTCGCCATGAATAAAATTCAAAAGCGTCTCGACCTTGCTGTAGTGATTCTAACCGGCGTGTACGTCTCTCTGGAGATTATCAATGTCGCTCTGGATCTGCTCAGCAAGGTTGTCAACTATGGCCGTACAGTTCGAAAACTTCCTATATTCCTTTATGCGCAACGGGAAGCCGATCTACGCGCCTAATCCGTTTTCGGAAAAGCTCGGGTGTGACATAAAACGCCAGGTGAACAAGGCGCACACGTTCGACAGCTTCATATACCATTTTAAGGACGGCTCTCACGTCGTTGCGCTCCACCGGCATCGCGCGAACAAATATTTCTGCCGCATCGACATTACCCGCTTCTTTTACAGTATTCAGCGCAACCGCCTGAAGCGAGTGCTTAAAGACCTGGGCATCTTCCGCGCCGAATATTATGCGAAGTGGTCAACGGTAAAGAACCCGTATGAAGGCGGCGGCTATGTCATTCCTTACGGGTTCGTTCAGTCGCCCATCCTTGCGACGCTGGTTCTATCCAAATCTGCGGTCGGAAACTATCTGCGCGGGCTTCACCCCGCCATAACCGTGTCTGTGTACATGGATGACATTTGCCTCTCGGGAAATGACCTCGAAGCGCTCCAGGTTGCTTTCGATGGCCTTCTGGCGGCAGTAGCTGAGGCGGGATTCTCTCTTAATGATGAGAAGACCCGACCACCAGCCGAAGCCATCGACATATTCAATTGCAGCCTTGAGCAGGGCGACACCAAAGTGCTGCAGGAGCGCGTGGATGAATTCTATGCGGTAGAGCGGACCCCGCAGAGTGAGGAGGGGTTCGAAACATATCGCGATATCGTTGAATCACATACATGGCGCATCGGCGCCAAGAAACGGCGGCGCCGCGCGTATTTCCGCAGTAAGCCCAAAGTTGCTTCCGTAGCTCCTGCTGTTCCCGAAGCTACCTAAGTCTTCCCGTATTAGCGCCGGTCAACATGCCGAGCGCGAAGCCGATTATCGTGGTGATTGTTTTTTCTGCAAAGGCGGTTTTCGTTTTGTCCTTCGAGAAGACATACATCAGGCAGAACACAACCAGTACGAAGGCGACCAGCCCGAGGATGATGTAAAGAAACATGTTGGGCGAGTGGTCTTCGGCCGGCGACGTCTGAGCCGCCTGTTGGGCGTGAGCGGGGCTGAACACATCGGGTACTAAATCAAGAGAAGCCCGGCGCTCAACGTAGGGCAGGGAACGCAGCAATTCCTTTGTTGCAGAGATATCCGCCGTCAGGGTCTCCACCAGTTGCACGGCCTTGGGGTTGTCCGCCACCATCACTTTCAATGTCGCGGCATCCATGCCTGATTTCTCGAGGCGGTTCAATATCGCTTTTTGGTCGAAGTCAGAAAGCTGCCAGACGGTGACCTGTTCTGGCTTCCAAAACCTATAAAGAAGATCGGAGACCGATCCTGCTATAAGGGTCATCATAAGCGCCGCCATTACTGATGACGTCAGCAGCCGGAATAAGCTCCTGATCTTTTGGCTCTGCGTTTTTGCCTGTGCGCTTTCAGAATCGTTCTCGGCCATGTTCCCCACCCCATTGCTAATCGATCTATAGCAGGAGTTCTTGCCACAGAATGACAGAGACAGTGAAGGCGCAAAGCGGCCATTGGAAATCCACCTCACAAAATCCGCAGAATACCAGCACCGGGAGTAATTTCCGCTCTGCGCAGAGAGCTGCCGGTCGGTGTGCCGCCCTGGTAGTGACGGACAGCGCAGGGAGCAGGCTTTGCTCCTGAAACAGACGGTAGCACCTCAATCAACGTGACCGGCCGAGGCTGGCGCCAATCCTGGCCGACAGCAGGCTCTCAGAAACTTTGTCCATACGGAATAACCCGATCACCCTCACCGCCGCTGATGGGGACAGTGAGGCAAAGTGCCTCCGGCCTGACCTCGATTTTGGCGGGGTGTTGCTACTGTATCAACATCCATTGGGCCTTGACTTCAGCCAGAACTAGTGTGGACTGTTACATAATATTGCTGTGTCCTAAGCCCCGTCAGAAGGTACGCGCAGGCTTATTTTCTTAAATCAAAAAAGGAGAGCATTCATGGCACTTAAACCAGGACCGAAGCCGATAGCGAAATCCACAGGGAAACCGGATCAGCGCCGCCGTGATAACAAAACGACACCAGGGAATACACCGTCCCTCAAACCTAGCAAGTCCACCAAATAAGGCGCATAAAACAGGGCTCTCGCTGATTTGCACGTCTACCCCGGTATACAATTAAACCTGCGGGAATTGCCGCGCGGACTGCGTGCTTGTCGGATGTTGGATGTCAGCTTTCTCGAATTCCCCGCCGATACCGGTCAGTCCGATAACGGCCCTATACCGGGCGACAGGGTAGTCGGTTCGTGTCTTTTCAAGGCAGCAGATAAGTCTACGCTGCGATTTTGGGAACGCGCCGCTCGGTCAATCGCAGGAATCGTTGGTTGAGGGCCCCCGCAACCAGAAATCAAAACGATAATCCACAAAAGCCCCCAAAGGGGGCTTTCGGCGTTCATGGGACGCCTTGCCGTCATCGCGATCACCGGCGGCTATCCAGCCATGCAGAGCCGGTTTTCTGAAAATCTCCTTTAAACTTAAAAGGTCTCTGGTATTCTCCTCAGCATGGTTCAGGTGAGGCGGCTTCGCACCTCGCTGCGCATGCCCGCTTGAACGAGAGGGGACAAAGACGATGACGGATTTTGCACAGACACGCCGCCTGTTTCACCTGCCCGACGGCGTGATCTATCTGGATGGAAACTCGCTCGGGCCACTGCCGAAGGCAGCGAAGGATCGTGTCGCGGCCATGATGGTCGACGAGTGGGGCGACATGCTGATCCGTGGCTGGAACGAGGCCAACTGGATGACGATGCCGCGGCGGATCGGCGATCGGGTCGGCCGGCTGATCGGTGCGCCGGATGGCTGCGTCGTGATGGGCGACACCCTCTCCATCAAAGTCTACCAGGCGTTGGCTTCCGCCCTCGACATCATGGCCGAACAGGATCCGAAGCGGCGCACCATCCTGTCGGACAACGGTAATTTTCCCTCCGATCTTTATATGGCCGAGGGCCTCATCCAGACGCTCGACCGCGGTTATCAGTTGAAAGTGGTGACGCCTGAGGAAGTCGAGGCCGCGATCGACGAGACGATCGCCGTCACCATGCTGACGGAAGTCGACTATCGCACGGGCCGTCTGCACGACATGAAGGCCCTCACCCGCAAGGCCCATGCCGTCGGCGCACTCACCGTCTGGGATCTCGCCCATTCGGCTGGCGCCATTCCGGTTGACCTTGCCGGCGCCGATGCGGATTTTGCGGTGGGTTGCAGCTATAAGTATCTGAATGGTGGTCCCGGCGCGCCGGCCTTCATCTATGTCTCGCCCCGCTGGGCCGATCGCGCCCGCCCGGCCCTGTCCGGCTGGCTGGGACACGAACGGCCTTTCGCCTTCGACCTGCATTACCGGCCGGGTGATGGCGTTGACCGGATGCGGGTGGGTACGCCGCCGATCCTGGCGCTCGCAGCGCTTGATGCCGCGCTTGATGCCTGGGAGGGTGTCGACATGGCGGATGTCCGCGCCCGATCCATGGCGCTTTGTGACCTGTTCATCACAAAGGTGGAGGCGCGCTGCCCGGAACTTAGCCTCGGTTCGCCCCGCGACGGTTCGAAGCGCGGCAGTCAAGTCTCGTTTCTGCACGACGAAGGTTACGCGATCATGCAGGCACTGATTGCCCGCGGCGTGATCGGCGATTTTCGCGCGCCGAACGCCATCCGTTTCGGTTTTACGCCGCTCTATATCGGCGAGGCGGAGGTGATGGCCGCGGTCGACATCCTGGCGGACATCATGACCAACCGGCTCTGGGATCAACCGCAGTTCAAGCAGAAGGCGCTCGTGACATGACATCGAAACCCTATGATCCCGCCCAGGAAGGCGCCGAGATGTCCTTCCGCGAGCGTATGTCCTACACGGACTATCTGCAGCTCGATCCGATCCTCTCGGCGCAGAAGCCGTTGTCGTCGGCACATGACGAACTGCTGTTCATCATCCAGCACCAGACATCGGAACTCTGGATGAAACTCGCGATCCACGAGATCACCTCGGCGATCAGCGCGATCCGCCGCGACGATCCGCAGCCGGCCTTCAAGATGCTGACGCGGGTGGCGCGGATCTTTGAACAGCTGAATGGTGCCTGGGACGTGCTGCGCACGATGACGCCCAGCGAATATACCGAATTCCGCAACGCGCTTGGCCAGTCGTCCGGTTTCCAGTCCTACCAGTACCGGGCGATCGAGTTTCTGGCGGGCAACCGCAATCTGGCCATGCTCGGCCCGCACAGCCACCGTCCGGACCTGATGGAGCATCTGGAAGCGATCCTGGCGAAACCGAGCCTCTATGACGAGGCGATCCTGCTTCTGGGGCGAAACGGCTTCGAGATCGGCGATGATGCGCGGCGCATGTCCTGGCGCGACAAACGCGGCGAGAGCGAGGCGGTGCTTCAGGCCTGGCGTGCGGTGTATGCGGAGCCCGCCCGTTATTGGGATCTCTACGAACTGGCGGAAAAGCTGGTGGATTTCGAGGATTATTTCCGTCGCTGGCGTTTCAACCACGTGACGACCGTCGAGCGGGTGATCGGCTTCAAACGTGGAACAGGCGGCACCTCGGGCACGCATTATCTGAAGAAGATGCTGGAGGTCGAACTCTTCCCGGAACTGTGGCGGGTGCGTACGGTACTCTGAGGGGCGCCATGACGCGCGACAGGAACGAGCGAGGACACGATGCTTTTTTACCGGATCACCGATTGGGACGATGCCTATACCAACGGCGCGAACATTCCGCGCGGCGACACATGGCCGGCTGCCTGGGTGGAACCGGCGAAAACCTTCCGAGAGGCGCTGGCCGCGGAAGGACGCGCCCGGCTCGATCTTTCCTATGGTGAAAAGCCTCGCAATCGTTTCGATCTCTTCCTGCCGCAAGAGGCCCCGAAGGGTCTCGTCGTCTTTGTGCATGGCGGATACTGGCAGGCGCTCGACAAGTCCTATTGGTCGCATCTGGCAGCCGGAAGCCTCGCGCATGGTTATGCGGTCGCCATGCCGAGCTATACGCTCTGCCCCGAGGCCCGTATCGGTGAGATTGTCGAGGAGATTGCCGCCGCGATTGCCGATGCCGCCGGAGAAATCGACGGACCGATCCACCTGACCGGTCATTCGGCCGGTGGCCACCTCGTCACGCGTATGGTGGCTGCAGGCTCGCCGCTCGCCGCGCCCGTGCGGGAGCGGGTGCGCACGGTGGTCTCCATCTCCGGCGTGCATGATCTCCGACCGCTGGTGCTGACCGGACTCAACCGGAACCTGCGGCTCGATGCCGAAGAGGCTGCCGCGGAAAGCCCGGTGCTGATGACGCCGTCTGCCGATACCCGCCTTTTCTGCTGGGCCGGCAGCAACGAGCGGTCGGAATTCATCCGCCAGAATGCGCTGATGGCAAGCCTGTGGCTCGGACTCGGTGCGGAAACCGGCGCCTATGTGGAGCCTGACCGCCACCACTTCAACGTCATCGACGGACTGGCCGATCCTCAGCATCCGCTCACCCTCACGCTGTTGTCCTGACCGCAGCAGAATGTGATCGGGCGGTTTTCGCGGAACCGCTTTCATGCGGAGGCTTTGACCGGATAGGTTTGCCTGGGGGGCGATTCGCATGCGGCCTTTTCCGCATGCAGCCTGGGGCAGCACATGACACGCGAGAGACGGCGCAAGATCATCCGAACACAGCGGACCTGGACGGGGCTTGGCCTCGTTGCCGCGATTTCCTTCATTGCGGGACTGACGGATGCGATCGGTCTTCGGCTCTCGGGTGATTTCGTCTCGTTCATGACGGGCAATACGACAAGAGCCGCCATTGCCCTGGCAGATGGCGACTGGCATCACGGTTTCGTCCTGCTCGCTGCCATTTTTGTCTTTGTCATCGGCAATGCGCTTGGCATCATCGTGGCGCATCTGGTGCCGCGACGGATTTTTGGCGTGCTGGCAAGTGTCGCGCTGCTTCTCGCCTTCGCATCGATCCTGCAGGCCGAGCAGTTCCGCCTGTTGCGCTTCTATCTGGTGGTGGCTTCGATGGGCATGGTCAACGCGACCGTGGAGCACATCGAGGGGCTGCCGATCGGCCTCACCTATGTTACGGGCGCTTTGTCCCGTCTCGGGCGTGGCATTGGCCGTTTTGTGATGGGAGAGCGCAATCTCGACTGGACCATCCAGGCGGTTCCGTGGTTCGGCATGGTCTCCGGTGCGATGTGCGGCGCTCTGCTCGGTCTGTCGGTGCCAGACCATGCGCTGGTCGTGGCCGCAGTCCTGGCAATGATCGTCGCACTCTCGTCGCTTTTCATCCGCAGAACCCTGCACAGGCGTTTCAATCAACGCACCCTGTCGAGCTCCAGACGCAAGTAGCTGATGTTTTATCTCTCGAAAATCTTCTGGCTGCTGGTGCAGCCGCTCTCGCTCGCCTTTTTCCTGGCGGCTCTTGCGGCGCTGGCCTGTCTTGTGCGGCGAGGAACCATCGGCGGCTGGCTTGCCGGCCTGTCGGCGCTCACCCTGTTCGTGACGCTCTACACGACGGCGGGCAATGTGTTGCTGCAGTCGCTGGAAGATCGGATCCCGCGCGCTGACCGGGCGCCGGACACGATCTCCTGCATCATCATGCTGGGCGGCGGCGTCGAGAACGAGGTGATGAGCGGGCGCGGTGGCGTCGAGTTCAACGCTGCGGCCGACCGCTATACGGAAACGCTGCGCCTGGCGCTCGCGCATCCGGATGCAAAAATCCTCGTTTCCGGTGGGGATGGTTCGTTCAGCGGCCGTTATGAGGGCGAGGCCGGCGCCTCGGCAGCGTTCTTTGCGGCCTTCGGCGTGCAGCCGGAGCGGCTGATCCCGGAGAACGCCTCACGCAATACCTGGGAAAACACGCTGAACACGAAAAAGCTTCTGGAGCAGGAAGGCTTGAAGGACTGCCTGCTGGTAACCTCGGCCTTCCATATGCCGCGCTCTATCTCCCTGTTTGCGAAGGCGGGCCTCACGGTCACGCCTTGGCCGGTGGATTACCGCACCAGCGGAACGCTGACGCTTGGCTTCGACTTTACCCAGCCGTCGCTGAATGCCCAGAACACCTCCACCGCCGTGCGCGAATGGCTCGGCCTCCTCGGTTATTATTGGGTGGGCCGTATCGACTGGCCCTTCTGAGCATTATTGCTTCGAGATGGTGACCATGCGCGCACCGCGCACCCGGACCGTCATCTGGCACTGCTTGTCGTCGGTGCGGTCGCAATAATGCGGCGCCATCTTGAAGACGAACACCATGTTGCCGAAGCGCTTGACGAAATCGTAGCCGAAGATCTGGGCAGTTGCGATCATGAAATAACCGCCCTCCTTGACCTGCAGGTAGAAATTATAGGGGCAGCCCTCGTCATTGCAGCCAACACCCTGCTTGCCGTTGCAGCTCAGATCGCCGTGATTGGCAATCGCATCGATGATCCCGTCATTGTTGATGTCGAGGCGGGTGATGAACTTCTCGCCGAACTGTACGCTCTGACACTGCTTGCGGAAGAAGTCCTTTTCGTAGATTTCCGGATCACTGAGCAGCTGCTGTTGTGCGGCGGCGAGAGACGGCAGGAGTATGAGCGCAATCAGCTGAACGACCGCGAAGACAAGAGTCCGCACAAGCATCTTCCTTTTGTTCAATCGTCTGTAGACAAAGCCGTCGATCCGATGGCCGCCGGGAGCTTAGGCGATTATTATTTAAGAAAATGCACTTGCGCGACGCTGGTGCCGGAGAACCCAATGGCCGTGTCCCTTCTGACCCTTCTGGACTATGCGGGTGTCGCGCTGTTTGCGGCAACGGGTGCGCTGGCCGCCTCGCGCAAGCAGCTGGATCTCATCGGTTTCCTGTTCTTCGCCGCCGTCACCGGGGTCGGTGGCGGCACGCTACGCGATCTCGTGCTGGGTCAGGCGCCGGTGTTCTGGGTCAAGGATCCGACCTATCTGGTGATCTGCGGCGGCGTCGGCATCTTCCTGTTTCTCACGGCACATCGGGTCGAATGGCGTTATCGCCTGCTGATCTGGCTCGATGCGGTCGGGCTTGCCGCCTACAGTGTCATGGGTGCGGCCAAGGGGCTTGCCATCACCGGTTCGCCGACGATTGCGATCGTCACCGGCACCATGACCGCGACCTTCGGTGGTATCTTGCGCGATCTCATCGCCAATGAGCCGTCGATCCTGCTGCGCCCGGAGATCTATGTGACGGCGGCGCTTGCCGGTGCAGCCGCCTTTACGGCCACGGCGCTCCTGGGGCTTCCATTGCCTTACAGTTCGGCCGCCGGCATTTTCACGGCCTTTGCCCTGCGCGGCGGCGCCATTCATCACGGCTGGACATTGCCGCGTTATCGCCCACGTCCCGGCCGGCCCGCAGACGAAGCGATGAAAAAGAAGAGGAAATAGGGATCAGGATTTCTTTTCGCGCAGGCGGATGATCACATCCACATGGGCGATTTCCATGCCCGCGGGCGGATCCGGAAGATTGTCGATCTGCAGATTGCTGACCGGAATGTCGAGAACCTCGTTGCGGCCTTCAACGAAAAAGTGGTGATGATCCGAAACGTTTGTATCAAAATAGGTCTTGGCGCTTTCGACCGCGAGAACGCGAATCAGCCCGGCTTCTGTGAACTGGTGCAGGGTGTTGTAGACGGTGGCGAGCGACACCGGCACGCCGGCGGTCGTGGCTTCCTCGTGCAGTTCCTCCACCGTCAGATGGCGGTCGCCCTTGGCGAACAGAAGGTCGGCCAGAGCCACGCGCTGGCGCGTCGGGCGCAAGCCGAAGTGGCGCAATCTGGTTTCCACATCCATGCTGGCGTCGGCCATAGGCGGCTCAAGCTCCGTCAACCCAGTATTTCTCGATTTTTCGATATAACTTTTGGCGCCGCTTCTTTCAATAGCTTCCTCAAAGCTTCTGGTTTTCCGTTGGGCGAAATGCAAAAAATTGAGCGTGAGTCCCCTAGTTTGGCGGGTCGGGTTCCTATATGCGGACCTATCTCACTACGGAAACGGCAACCATTAAGTCTGGCTGTCGGTGCCTTGCGCTTCAATTTACAACGGTCTTGCTTTAAAGACGCAGGAACCGACGACGAGGGGGACACAGAGACCTCATGGACAGCAGAAAATCCAGTTTCACTTATGAAGAGCTTATTGCCTGTGCACATGGCGAACTCTTCGGACCAGGCAATGCGCAACTGCCTCTGCCGCCCATGCTGATGGTCCACCGGATCACCGAGATCTCGGAAACCGGCGGTGCCTTCGACAAGGGCTATCTGAGGGCGGAATATGATGTGCGGCCCGACGACTGGTATTTTCCCTGCCATTTCGAAGGCAACCCCATCATGCCCGGCTGCCTCGGCCTTGACGGCATGTGGCAGCTGACGGGTTTCTTCCTGGGCTGGCTGGGTGAGCCCGGTCGCGGAATGGCACTGTCCACCGGCGAGGTGAAGTTCAAGGGCATGGTCCGCCCGCAAACCAAGCTTCTCGAATACGGGATCGACTTCAAGCGCGTCATGCGCGGTCGTCTGGTTCTCGGTACGGCTGATGGCTGGCTGAAGGCGGACGGCGAAACCATATATCAGGCATCCGACCTGCGCGTCGGATTGTCCAAGGACAAATAAGACGCCCGGACACGCGGTTCGGGTGCGTCAGGAAACAAACAAGGGTTAGATCAGATGCGACGGGTAGTTGTCACCGGCCTCGGTGTGGTGTCCTCGATCGGCAACAATGCCGCGGAAGTCACCGCCTCTCTGCGCGATGCCAAGTCCGGCATTTCCTTCTCCAGCGACTTCGCCGAACATGGCTTCAAGTGCCAGGTCTGGGGTCGTCCGAACATCGACACTGCGGATCTCGTTGATCGTCGCGCCATGCGCTTCCTGTCTCAGGGCGGCGCCTGGAACCACGTGGCGATGAAGCAGGCGATTGCCGACGCAGGCCTTGAGGACAAGGATTACGCCGAAAACGAACGCGTCGGCATCATCATGGGTTCGGGCGGTCCCTCTACCCGCACCCTGATCGAAGCGGCCGATATCACCATCAAGAACAACAGCCCGAAGCGCATCGGCCCGTTCGCCGTGCCGAAGGCGATGTCTTCGACGGCGTCTGCCACGCTTGCCACCTGGTTCAAGATCCACGGCGTCAACTACTCGATCTCGTCGGCCTGCTCGACCTCGGCACACTGCATCGGCAATGCGGTCGAGATGATCCAGTGGGGCAAGCAGGACATGATGTTTGCCGGCGGCCATGAGGACCTCGACTGGACGATGTCGAACCTCTTCGACGCCATGGGCGCCATGTCGTCCAAGTACAACGATCAGGCGGCAACGGCGTCCCGCGCCTACGACGTCAACCGTGACGGCTTCGTGATTGCCGGCGGTGCGGGCGTTCTGGTTCTGGAAGAACTGGAGCATGCGAAGGCCCGCGGCGCCAAGATTTATGCCGAAGTGGTCGGTTACGGCGCAACCTCGGACGGTTACGACATGGTCGCCCCGTCGGGCGAGGGTGCCATCCGCTGCATGCGGCAGGCATTGGCGACCGTTGAAGGCTCTGTCGATTACATCAACACCCACGGCACTTCGACGCCGGTGGGTGATTCGAAGGAAATCGGCGCCATCCGCGAAGTGTTTGGCGACAAGATGCCTCACATCCAGTCGACCAAGTCGCTGACCGGCCATTCGCTCGGCGCAGCCGGCGTTCAGGAATCGATCTATTCGCTCCTGATGATGCAGGCGGGCTTCATTGGCGAAAGCGCTCATATTCAGGAACTCGATCCGGAATTCGACGGCGTGCCGATCGTGCGTGAGCGCATCGACAATGCCAAGATCGACATTGCCCTCTCCAACTCCTTCGGCTTCGGTGGCACCAACGCCACGCTCGTCTTCCAGCGTTACAACGGGTAAACCCATGAGCGGTATCATGCAGGGTAAGCGCGGCCTCATCATGGGCGTCGCCAACAATCATTCGATCGCCTGGGGCATCTCCAAGGCGCTCGCCGCCCAGGGTGCCGAACTCGCCTTCACCTTCCAGGGTGAGGCGCTGGGACGGCGTGTGAAGCCGCTGGCGGCGGAGGTCGGGTCCGATTTCGTCCTGCCATGCGACGTGGAAGATCTCGCCTCGGTCGATGCGACCTTCGACGCGATCAAGGAACGCTGGGGCAAGCTCGATTTCGTCGTGCATGCCATCGGTTTTTCCGACAAGAACGAGCTGAAGGGCCTCTATTCGGACACCACGCGGGAAAACTTCAGCCGCACCATGGTGATCTCATGCTTCTCGTTCACCGAGATCGCCAAGCGTGCCGCCGAACTGATGGTCGATGAAGGCGCCATGCTGACGCTGACCTATGGCGGCTCCATGCGGGTAATCCCCAACTACAATGTCATGGGCGTCGCCAAGGCGGCACTCGAATCCTCCGTCCGCTATCTTGCTGCCGATTACGGTCCGAAGGGCATTCGCGTCAACGCGATCTCCGCCGGTCCGGTTCGCACACTCGCCGGCGCCGGCATTTCGGATGCCCGCGCCATCTACTCCTGGAACCAGAAGAACTCGCCGCTGCGCCGCACCGCAACGATCGAGGATATCGGCGGTTCCGCGCTCTACCTCCTGTCGGACCTGTCGCGCGGCGTCACCGGCGAAATCCATTACGTGGACGCTGGCTACAACATCACCTCGCTGCCGACGCTGGAGCGTCTGCGCAACGCCGACGCCGAATAAACCGGCATCGCTCTCTTGAAAAGAAAGAGGCCCCGGATGCGCGTCGCATCCGGGGCCTCTTGCGTTTCTGCCACCCGGTTTGACGGGTGTTGATTACTTGCGGGCCTGCAGCACCTTAAAGCGGGCATTGCGGCACACTTCGCCGCTGTCCTTGAACTCGGAAGCCAGGACCGGCTCATAGGGAAGGCCGCGATTGGCGACCATCAGCAGTTGACCACCGATGCGCAGCGCAGAGGCGGCGGCCTTGATGAAAGCCTGCCCGATCGCCGGGTCGGCCGCATGGCCCTCATGGAAGGGCGGATTCATGATGACGAGATCGTATTTCTCCTTAACCGGCTCGGAGACGAGATCCTGCCAGAAGAAGCGGGCCGGAAGGTCCGGGCAATTGGCCGCAAGATTCTTCCTGGCGAATTCCAGCGCCCGGTGATCGGCCTCGAACAGATCGATACGGTTGGTGCGCGGTGACGCTTCCGCCAGCATGACGGAGAGATAACCCCAGCCGGCGCCGAGATCGGCGGCATTGCCGTCAAAATCCCGCGGCAGGCGGCTGGCGAGCAGCTCCGAGCCTGCGTCGATCCGGTCATGCGAGAAGGTGCCTGGCACGGTCTCAAAGCGGTTCTCGATCAGTTGCGGCTGTTTGGAGAACTTTGCGACGGCTGCCGAAACATCCGCGGGGCGAGCGAACCACGCGACCACGCCGTGATATTTCGGCATATGCTCGATGGCAAAACCGAGATTGGCGATCTGCTTGCGCAGCGGCTGCACGCCGTCTTCCTTCGAACCCGCCAGCACGATCAGGCCGCCTTCGCGCACGCGCGACAGTGCCTCGGCGACATTCGCCTCGTTTTCACCCTTGTGCTTGCCACAGAGGATCAGCGCGCCGTCATAGGCCTCACCTTCCACCTCGGGCACCACATGCGCGCCATTGACGCTGAGCGGCCGAAACAGCGGGCGTAGCGGCTGTACGTTGACGATCTCGGCGGCAAAGCCGTCCGGCAGGCGCGGGCCGGCTTCGGCCGCCAGGAACAGAATACGCTCTCCTTCGCCCGGCACGGGAAGTGTTCCGATGGCAAAGGGGTGGAACAGGGTTTTTACGGCATCGCGGATCATGGTGGTCTTCCGGATCTTCAATAGCAAAAAGGGCGCGGAAACCTCCCGCGCCCCAGGAACATGGAAAGCGTCGAAAGCTTATTCGGCGGCTTCGCCTTCAGCCTTCTTGATTTCCTGGCCGGTGGCCTGGTCAACGACCTTCATCGACAGGCGAACCTTGCCGCGCTCATCGAAGCCCATCAGCTTGACCCAGACCTTGTCGCCTTCCTTGACGACGTCGGAGGTCTTCGCAACACGCTCGGAAGCGAGCTGCGAGATGTGCACGAGGCCGTCGCGGGCGCCGAAGAAGTTGACGAAGGCGCCGAAGTCGGCGGTCTTGACGACCGTGCCTTCGTAGATGGCGCCGACTTCCGGCTCGGCCACGATCGAGTGGATCCACTTGCGGGCCGCTTCGATTTCCTTGCCGGAGGCAGAGGCGATCTTCACGGTGCCGTCGTCTTCGATGTTGATCTTGGCGCCGGTCTTCTCGACGATTTCGCGGATGACCTTGCCGCCCGAACCGATGACTTCACGGATCTTGTCGACCGGGATGTTCATCACTTCGATGCGCGGTGCAAATTCGCCGAGCTGGCCACGGCTCTCGGTGATGGCCTTGGCCATTTCGCCGAGGATGTGGTTGCGGCCGCCCTTGGCCTGGCTGAGCGCGACCTTCATGATCTCTTCGGTGATACCGGCGATCTTGATGTCCATCTGCAGCGAGGTGATACCGGCTTCCGTGCCGGCAACCTTGAAGTCCATGTCGCCGAGGTGGTCTTCGTCACCGAGAATGTCGGAGAGAACCGCGAAGCGATCGCCTTCCAGGATCAGGCCCATGGCGATACCGGCAACCGGCTTTGCCAGCGGAACGCCGGCGTCCATAAGAGCAAGCGAGGTGCCGCAGACGGTCGCCATCGAAGACGAGCCGTTCGACTCGGTGATTTCCGAGACGACGCGCAGCGTGTAGGGGAACTGTTCAGGCGTCGGCAGCATCGGGTGAATGGCGCGCCATGCAAGCTTGCCATGACCGATTTCGCGGCGGCCCGGGGAGCCCATACGACCGGTTTCACCGACGGAATAGGGCGGGAAGTTGTAGTGGAGCATGAACTGCTCCTTGTACATGCCCGTCAGGCTGTCGACATACTGTTCGTCTTCGCCGGTGCCGAGCGTCGCAACAACGAGCGCCTGGGTTTCACCGCGGGTGAAGAGGGCCGAACCGTGCGTGCGCGGCAGGATGCCGACTTCAGACACGATCGGGCGAACGGTTTCCAGATCGCGACCGTCGATGCGGCTCTTCGTGTCGAGGATGTTCCAGCGAACGATCTTCGCCTGCAGGTGCTTGAAGACGGCGCCAACGACTTCCGCCGTGTACTTGGCTTCGCCATCGGCCGGCAGGAAGTGAGCCTTCACCTTGGCCTTGACGGCATCGACGGCAGCGTAACGATCAGCCTTCTGGGTGATCTTGTAGGCGTCGCGCAGTTCGGCTTCGGCAAGCTTCAGCATTTCGGCTTCGAGTTCGGAATGATCTTCCGGCTCGAATTCGCGCGGTTCCTTGGCAGCCACTTCGGCGAGCTTGATGATCGCGTCGATGACCGGCTGGAAACCCTTGTGGCCGAACATGACGGCGCCGAGCATGACGTCTTCGTTCAGTTCCTTGGCTTCCGATTCAACCATCAGGACGGCGTCCTGGGTGCCGGCAACAACGAGGTCGAGGCTCGACTCGTCCATCTCGTCGAGATGCGGGTTCAGAACATATTCGCCGTTGATGTAACCAACGCGCGCACCGCCGACCGGGCCCATGAAGGGAACGCCGGAGAGCGTGAGAGCTGCCGAGGTTGCGACCATCGACAGGACGTCCGGGTTGTTTTCCAGGTCATGCTGGATAACGGTGACGACAACCTGCGTGTCGTTCTTGTAGCCTTCCGGGAAGAGCGGGCGGATCGGGCGGTCGATCAGGCGGGAAACGAGCGTTTCGTTTTCCGACGGACGGCCTTCGCGCTTGAAATAGCCACCCGGAATCTTGCCGGCGGCGTAGGTCTTTTCCTGGTAGTTGACGGTGAGCGGGAAGAAATCCTGGCCCGGCTTCGGCTCCTTGGCGGAAACGACGGTGGCCAGAACAACAGTCTCGCCATAGGTGGCGATGACGGCGCCGTCAGCCTGGCGGGCAACCTTGCCCGTTTCCAGCTTCAGCGGGCGGCCTGCCCATTCGATTTCGACGGAATGCGTATTGAACATGATTCAAGTCCTTCTTGCGCGGCGGCGACGCCTCTTCCGGAGAAGATGCGGGCTCTGGCCTGCGCTTGTGGTGACACGATCACGGGCAAGACAACGGGAGGCTTTCATCGGTCCGAACGCCTGTTCGAACACGCAAAAGGATGACCGGAGGAAACTATCCTGATCATCGCGCGCCGCATCGTCACTGCGGCGAAAGCATCCGGCAATCCTGCCCCATGACAGGTCATCGGTTACGTTTGGCAGGTCCGGCCCATCCGGGCCCGCCAGGAAAATTCGCCCGTCTCGGGCAGCATGTGGTCCGGACTGTCTCGCCCGGATGGACAACCGGCGGACAATCGACTGATCGCCCGCCGGATCGTTTGTCTTAGCGACGGATACCGAGGCTCGCGATGAGCTTCGTGTAGCGAGCTTCGTCCTTCTTCTTCAGGTAATCGAGAAGCGAACGGCGGCTCGAAACCATCTTGAGGAGACCACGACGCGAGTGGTTGTCCTTCTTGTGGCCCTTGAAGTGTTCGGTGAGGTTGTTGATCCGCTCGGTCAGGACAGCAACCTGGACTTCCGGCGAACCGGTGTCGCCTTCGACGGTTGCGTATTCCTTGATGAGGGCAGCCTTACGCTCTGCAGTGATCGACATCGGACAATCCTTTCTGATGTGAGGAATTGAGGGACGCCACAAGCCGGGATGTCGTCCAGCTTCGGCCATGAAAGCCAGGAGCGGCCCGCATTGCAGGCCGCCTAGCTGGCGGTGCGTATAACGCATCCGGCCAGTAATGGAAAGCGGAATGTTCTGCCGCGGTGTCTCAGACGAAAACCCGCTTCGGGCGGAATTCGCCCTCGCCGATCTCGCCGATCGCGACGAGTTTGCCGTCGGCGAGCGCCACGGCCTCCGGTTCTGCCACGGGCGCATCGCGGCCGCGCAGGATGATCGGATTGCCCATGCGCAGGCGATGGGCCTGATCACCGGTGATGCGGATCTGCGGCAGGGCCGACAGCGCCTCGCTGGTATCGACGAGGAAAGCATCGAGTGCCGCCAGCCGCTCGTCGCGGTCTTCGATCTCTTCGAGCGCCACCAGATCCGCCAGCGGCACCATCGTCTCTTCGGCGAAGGGGGCGACGAAGGTGCGGCGAAGGCCCGAGATATGGCCAAAACAGCCGAGTTCGCGGCCGAAATCACGCGCCAGCGAACGCACATAGGTGCCCTTGCCGCATTCGACTTCAAAGAAGGCCCGGTCGGTCTCGACCTTCAGCAGCGTCAGCCGATGGATTTCCACCTCGCGCGACGGGATCTCCACCGTCTCGCCGTCACGGGCGAGATCATAGGCGCGTTCGCCGCCGATCTTGATGGCGGAAAACTGCGGCGGAATCTGGCTGATAATGCCGGTGTAACGCGGCAGCAGCGCGCGGATGTCGTCTTCGCCCGGACGGTTCGTCGAGGTTTCCGTCACCTCGCCTTCCAGATCGTCCGTCGAACGTTCTTCGCCCCAGGTCACGGTGAATTCGTAGATCTTGCGGCCGTCCATCACGTAAGGCACGGTCTTTGTGGCATCACCGAGCGCGATCGGCAACATGCCGGAGGCCAGCGGATCGAGCGTGCCGGCGTGCCCCGCCTTCTGGGCGTTGAACAGCCACTTGATCTTGCCGACGGCTTCGGTGGAGCCGAAATCGACCGGCTTGTCGAGGATCAGCCAGCCGGAAACCGGCCGGCCCTTGGGTTTGCGGGGTTTGGACATGTTACTCTTGTCTTGTCAGTCTTGTCAGTCTTGTTCGTCTGAACCGGTCTCGCCGGCAAGATCGCGCTGCACTTCGGGGGAACGCAGCAGCTCGTCGATCTTCTTGTAATTGTCGAAGCTGGTATCGTCGCGGAAACGCACTTCCGGCATGTATTTCATCTGGCGCAGCTGGCCGCCCAGCCGGCCACGGATGAACTTTGCGTTGCGGTTCAGCGCTTCGATCACCTTGGCATGGTCCGACACACCGAGCGGCGTCACATAGGCGGTCGCGATCTTCAGATCCGGCGACATGCGCACTTCGGAGACGGAGATGACGGTCTTCTCGATCAGGTCGTCGCGCACTTCGCCGCGCTGGAGCACCTGGGTGATTGCGGCGCGAACCTGTTCGCCAACACGCAGCATGCGCTGCGACGGCGCAGAGGATGTAGCTTTGCTCATTGTTGTTTTTCTTTCCTTCGGGCCAATCTTCAGGTCGGCAGAATAACAGAAACCAGACCAGATGGCGCGGGCAGGCGTGCTCCATGCCCTCAGTTGCGGCAAAGGTCAAGGTTTGCGCCGGTTTCAGGCGGAATTCTTCAACCAAGACGGCCTTTTTACACCCATCGCACGCTGCACCCGCACGGATGATCTTGACCTTTGGCAAGAATCCGCCATTTTCCCGGTGTCTCCCCGAACAAGACCGATACCGGGGATGGAACACTGGTGCCGGGCCCCTCTGGCGAGAGTTTTTACGGCGCTCTCGCGATGTCGGTACCGCCTGCAAATCGAGCCGGCGGATTGAAGCAAACATGAAGCCTACCATCCTGATACCGGGTGCACCCTTTGGCGTGCGGCCCTTTTTCGCATTGAACCTCAAAACATCTGACACCGCTTGCCACGGGGAGGTCTCAGCATGAGCCAGACCCCCTCCTCGAACAGCACGCTCGGCTATTTTCGCTGGGCCTTTATCGTCACCGTCATCGGCCTGATCCTCGGCGGTGTGCTCGGCTGGCAGTCGAGCGGCACGATCGGCGGTATGCTGACCGTCTTTTTCATCTGTGCGGTGCTGGCGGTTCTCGAAATCTCGCTGTCCTTCGACAATGCCATCGTCAACGCGAACAAGCTGAAGGACATGACGCCGGTCTGGCAGCAGCGCTTCCTCACCTGGGGCATCCTGATTGCCGTCTTCGGCATGCGCATCGTCTTCCCGCTGCTGATCGTCGTCATCGCCGCCGGCATCGGCCCGATCGATGCGATCATGCTGGCTGCCGCACGGCCGGAGGAATATGCGCGCATCATGCATGAGGCGCATCTGCCCATCGCCGCCTTTGGCGGCACCTTCCTGATGATGGTGGGCCTCACCTTCTTCTTCAATCACGAGAAGGATGTGCACTGGGTCGAGGTGATCGAAAGCCGCGTGGCGCGTTTTGCCACGATCAAGGGCGTCGAAATCGCCTTCGTGCTGTTGCTGATCATGCTGTTCTCGCAGCTGCTGCCGGAAGCGGAGGCCTCCACCTTCGTTCACGCGGCCGTCTACGGACTCCTGACCTTCCTTTTGGTGGAAGTGCTGGGCGGCGCGCTCGATGCCTCGCAAAAGGCGATGAGCGAAGCGGCGAAGGGCGGACTTGGCGCCTTCATCTACCTCGAAGTGCTGGATGCCAGCTTCTCCTTCGACGGCGTGATCGGCGCCTTTGCACTCACCCAGAACCTCTTCATCATCGCCATCGGTCTCGGCATCGGCGCCATGTATGTCCGCTCCATGACCATCATGCTGGTGGAGAAGGGCACGCTCGCCGAATACCGTTATCTGGAACACGGCGCCTTCTATGCCATCCTGATCCTGTCGGTGATCATGTATGTGCAGACGCTGGTGCATATTCCGGAAGTCATCACCGGTCTCGGTGGAGCCGGCCTCATCGGCCTGTCGCTCTGGTCGTCTATCCGCCACAACCGGATGGAACGCCAGCATGCGGAAGATCTGGAACTGCGACGAAGCGTGTAAGCCCGGTCATCATCGGTCGAGAACCGGAAGAGACAGGCCCTTCGGGGCCTGTCTTGCGTTCCGGGCCATAACGTCGCTTGTCAGGCAGGCCTGGCGCACAAAAAGATGACTTTAACCAGAAGGAATAAAGCGCTATCCAGCATCCATGCTAGATGGCCGCCCTGGGAGCGGTCCCCCTATGGAACAGGAGCACAGGATGGATCAGCCCGCTCACCCCGCAGCGCAACCGCCCCGCCAGCGCCCGCAGCTTCCCGCCTGGACGCTGACGGTCACCGATGCCTTCGATATCTCGAGCGGCATGCGCAGGGTTCTCTTCACCACCGACCGCGTCGCGGACTTTTCCTACAAACCCGGACAGGACATCGTCTTCTTCCTGCCGGATCCGTCCGGCGAACACGGTCGGCGCCATTATACCATTCGCAGTTTCGACCGTCAGACCGGTGAAATCGCCGTCGATTTCGTCATGCACGGGGCGACGCTCGGACCGAGTTTCGCGCGAAACGCCAAGGCTGGCGATACGGTGGAGGTCAAGGGCCCGCGCGGACGCATCGTCTTCAACCCGGAGGCCGACTGGCATCTGTTGACCGGCGACGCGACCTGCATTCCCGGCATTCTGCACATTCTGGAGGAATTGCCGGTGGGTGCGCGGGCCTTCGCTTTCATCGAGGTGCAGGATTCCTCCTGGCAGCAGGGCTTCGAAACGAAGGGCGATGTGGCGATCGAGTGGATCCATCGTGGCGAAACGCCGGCCGGACCGAGCAGCATCATGCTCGACCGTATTGCCGCCTTCGGCCTGCCCGAAGGCCGCGGCCAGGCACTGATCATCGGTGAAACCAGCAATGTGCGTGCCCAGCGCCATCACCTGATTGCCCGCGGCCTTGCGCGCGAGCAGATCGCCTCGGAAGGCTATTGGCGTCCTGGCCGCAATGGCGGCCATGATCACGTCGACGACTGATCAGAACAGCGCGGCATCCAGATCGTCGTCGGAGAGCACCGTCAGCGGTGCCTCTTCCGGCGCAACGGTGCCGAGGATTGCCGCGTGCAGTTCGCGTTCGGAGGCCATGGTGTAGAGCCGGTTGATGCGCGGGCCGAGGACGGCGATGGCCGCTTCGAGACCCTCCGCACTGAGGCTTTGTGTCGGATCGAGGCGGATGTCTTCAGCGCAGCGGCGCAGGACCTCGCCAAGATCCGCCTGGAAATCCAGTTTTGCGAGCGCGGCGTTCATCTGCTCGATTCCGCGCTGGCCTTCGCCACTCATCTGATGCAGATCCGACTCGATCCGATTGCAGACAGAGCGAATACGCTGCAGCGCGTTGTCCAGGCGGGTATCGAGACTGTTCATGTCGACGAGATCCTGCGGCTCGTCGATCAGCGCCTGCGCTGCCGTTTCCAGACCCTTCAATTCACCGACGATCTTTTCGGCGACCTCGTCCAGCTGACCGGCAAAAATGCGCAGTTCGGCGGTGACCACATTGATCGCCTTGCCTTCTTCGCCAATCTTGCCGCAGCGCAGGTTGGTGTTGAGCGCCATGTAGTGAATGTCGCCGCGCACCACCTGAACAAGGCTGATGCCGTCGAGCAGGGTTTGCACGGTGCTGAGGATCTGCCGGGTCATTTCCGCAGCCGCGGCGGCCACCTTTTCGATTTCACCCACCGCCTCGCGCGCTTCCGTCACACAGGCCTCCAGGCTGCGCATGGAAAAGGCATCCTCGCCCTCGCCTTCACCCATCATCGACCGCTGGATGTCGTTGATCTGGAGGAGATCGGAGCGGAAACTGGTGATCGTGTCGATGATCTTGCCGGTGTCGCGGTCGAAATCGCGGCGTGACTGGTCCAGTTGGGCGGCAACAAGGCTGGCAATGAGATTGGAGAGCCGCGCGCGCTGCTCGTCCGTCAGCGCATTGGCCTCGGCCGATGCCAGGTAGTCTGCCAGATGTTCGAAACTCGCCTGGCAGTGTTCGATCCGCTGGCGTGTGATGTCGCCAACCTGCATGGAGGACAGGACCGCTGCGAGCTTGTTCTGCACCCCCATCGCGATCCGCTTGACCTCGGCCGCACGTTTGGCCAGCGTCTCGCCCTGCAGGCGCAACTGGTCCATGCCCCCGGTCAGTCCGTCGATGATCCTGGGCACGGTCTGCCCATAACGGTTGACGATGCTGTCTCCCTTGGCGATCACCGGCCCGATGCCGGCGCCGAGCTGTGTCAGGCTGTCGGAGAAGCGGTTGACCTGGTCACTGCCCTCCTGGATCCTCTGCAGGATCTCCTCCGCAAATCCGGCAAAATCGGAAATGCCGGCCCCGGTGATCTTTGCCGTGACCGCAAAGGTCCGCAGATAACGCAGCGTTTCCTGCATGCTCGAGACATGCGGGCGCACCAGCCGTTCGGTGGCGGCAATCTCGCGGAACTGGATCTGACGCGAGGCTTCCGTCTGAGTGAGGGAGGAAAGCGCGGCCGCCGTCGTTCCAAGTTCCTGCAGGGTGGCGCCTGCCGTTTCCTCGTCCAGCGAATTGGTCAGCGTATCCAGCGACGAAATCATCTTGTTCAGCACGTCGAGCACCGACAGAAGCACAGCGCCGCCATCCAGGAAACGCTGTTCGATGCGGGAGCGCGCCTCTTCCATACGTGCGGCAGAAGCATGCGACCAAGTGTCGGTCTGGGCAATCTTTGCACTCAATGCCACTGAATGGCCTCCGCTATCTTTGGTTGCATTTCATCCGGTTGTGTTTTGCGCATCCGCAGAACGGAAACACCTGCCGGCGCACGCCGATACATTGGAAGTAGTAGCGCGTGCATATTAAGAAGTTGCAAAAATAACAGGCAAATGAATGCCTCTGGTTAAGTTTCCATTATCGATGGGCCAAGTTACCGAATTCATAATTCAAAACCAGTAAAAACTGGTCCCGATATTTTATGGCCTTGTTAATTATGATGCCGCATCTTTGCCGTGTAACTCATCAACTCATCGGCGGACGACAACGTGCAATCTTCTGTTACCGGGCCCTTTACATGTGAGCTGAGCGATCCCCTGACGGTTCGTTTTGTTGGCGGGCATCAGGAGGCATTGCTTGGTGCGCTTCTTGGTCATGAGAACGTTGAGATATCGGTTTCGTCCGATCTGGTGTGTGATCTGAGTTTTCTTCAACTTTTGGAATCAGCCCGTGTTTATGCGGGCACGGCCGGTCGTGTTGTTCGTCTGTCGCGTGCGGCGGACGGGAACCTTTTGGATCTTCTCGAGCGATCCGGGTTTCTGTCTGGCATGACGGCGGAGGATCGTCGCTTCTGGCTTCACGAAGGAGTAATGCCATGAACGCCCGCATTTTGACCGTCGACGATTCCGCCAGCATCCGGCTGACCACGCGTGTCGCCTTGTCCAATGCCGGTTATGCCATCACCGAGGCGGTGGATGGCATGGACGGGCTCAGCAAGCTGAAGGGCGGCCAGTTCGATCTGGTGGTGACGGACCTGAACATGCCCAACATGGACGGTCTGACGATGATCCGCGAGCTGCGCAAGATCCCGTCCTGCATGGGGGTTCCGGTGATCTTCCTGACGACGGAATCCGACAACGAGCTGAAACAGCAGGCGAAGTCTGCCGGGGCGACCGGCTGGCTGACCAAGCCGTTTGACCCGGAAAGCCTGGTCAAGATCGTCAAGAAGGTGCTTGGCCGATGAGTTTCCCAGATCCGATTGCCGTCTTCCGCACCGAGGCCGCCGAACTGCTGGAGCAGGTGGAATCGGGTCTTCTGGATCTCAACCACGATCTCTCCGACAAGGAGCAGGTGGATGCGGTCTTTCGCGGGCTGCATACGCTGAAAGGGTCCGGGGCCATGTTCGGCTTCGAGGCGCTGGCGGCCTTCACCCATCATTGCGAGACGGCCTTCGACCAGGTGCGCAAGGGCATCGTGCCGGCAACCCATGATCTGGTGACCGCCGTCCTTGGCGCCACCGACCACATGCGGGCCTTGATCGAGGTGCCGGGCGGTGATCATGACGCCGTCAGCGAGACGCTTCTGTCGCGTCTGCGTGCCGCCGTCGCCGCCGCCGGTCATCCGGCAGGGGCGACACCTGCCGCCCATGCTGGTCCTGTCGCATCATCGGCCGCATCGCCGGCCGCACCGGTCGAGGCCGCCTCGGCGGCTGGGCAAAAATCCGCCACCACCACTTACAGGATCCGCATCGGCCTGCCGCAGAACGCCATGGCGAACGGCACCAATCCGGTCGGGCTTCTGGACGAGCTTGCCGAGCTTGGCACGGCGACCATCCGCGCCGATCTCAGCCGCATTCCGGCGATCGATGATCTGATTGCCACCGATCTTTATGTCCGCTGGGACGTCGAGCTTGTCACCGACAAGCCGCGTTCGGCGATCGACGACGTGTTCATCTTCGTCATGGACGAGATGGAGCTTGTGGTGACGGTCGTCGAGCCGGGGGCCGCCCCGGCTGCGGTTGCCGCTGCTGCAACTCCTGCGGCGCCCGCAGCCTCTCTACCATCTGCTGCCCCGCCGGCCCCGGCCGCCCCGGTTGCCGCGCCGGTTGCCGCGCCGGCCACGCCCGCCGCTTCTGGCCGCGGTGCGCCGCAGGCCGACGCCAAACAGCAGAAGGCCGCGGAAAATGTCCGCGTGCCGGCCGAACGCCTCGACGAACTGATGGACCGTGTCGGCGAACTGGTGATTGCCCAGTCGCGCCTCAGCCAGCTGGCCGGCTCTAGCGGCGACCTGATGCTGCGCGCCGTCTCGGAAGATGTGGAGCGCCTGTCGGGCGAGCTGCGCGACACGATGATGGTGCTGCGCATGGTGCCCGTTGCCCAGCTCTTCGGCCGTTTCCGCCGCCTCGTGCATGATCTTGCCATCGAGACCGGCAAGGCGATCGAGCTCGTCACCGAAGGCGAGACCACCGAGGTCGACAAGAGCGTCATCGAACGGCTGGCCGATCCGCTCGTGCACCTGGTGCGCAATTCCTGCGACCATGGCCTGGAAAGCGCCGACGAGCGCCGCGCCGCCGGCAAGTCGCCGACCGGTCGCATCTTCCTCTCCGCCCGCCAGCAGGCCGGCGAGGTGATCATCACCATCAAGGACGACGGCCGCGGCATCAACCGCGAGCGGGTGCGCGCCAAGGCGGAAAGTTCCGGCCTGATCGCGCCCAATGCCAGCCTCTCCGACCAGGAACTCCTGCAGCTGATCTTCCAGCCCGGTTTCTCCACCGCCCAGCAGGTGACGAACCTGTCTGGCCGCGGTGTCGGCATGGATGTGGTCAAGCGCACCATCGATGCGCTGCGCGGCACGATCAACGTCGTCTCCAAACCCGGCGAAGGCTCCGAGATCTCGCTGGCCATCCCGCTGACGCTTGCCATCATCGACGGCCTGCTCGTGCGGGTCGGGACGGGCCGTTACGTCATCCCGCTCTCGGCGGTGGAAGAATGCCTCGAGCTTTCCGTCGAGGAGGACATGCGCTCGCGCGGCCGCAGCTTCATCTCGCTGCGCGACAGCCTGGTGCCCTTCATCCGCCTGCGCGACCTCTTCGAGACCGGCACCAAACCCGATCCCTTCCAGAAGGTGGTGGTCATCTCCACCGGCGCCGAACGCGTCGGCCTCGTCGTCGACCAGATCATCGGCGACCACCAGACGGTGATCAAGGCGATGTCCAAGCTGCATCATGACGTGGTGACCTTCTCGGGCGCCACGATCCTCGGCGACGGTGGTGTCGCCCTAATCCTCGATGTCGCCCATCTGGTGGCGGCCGGTCAGCAACAGGAGGCGCATTTGCGCGCGGCAGGATGAGCGAAGCATTGCGCAAACTACCCGAACACCTCTGGGAAGGCCGCGAGGAACTGGAAGTCCTCACCTTCGAAATCGCCGGCGAAATGTTCGCGCTCGAAGCGGTCCACGTCCAGGAAATCCTCGACCTCCTGCCGGAAACGGCCGTGCCGGGCGCCAAACCCTTTGTCGCCAGCGTCATCAACTTCCGCGGCAAGGTCATCCCGCTCGCCGACATAAGGCTCGCCTTCGGCATGGAGGCGACCACCACCACCATCGACAGCCGCATCATCGTCATCGAACTCGACATCGATGGTGAGGCAACACTGACCGGCATCCGCACCGACAAGGTGCACGAGGTCACGACGCTTGAAAAATCCCATGGCGAACCGCCGCCCAGCGTCGGCATGCGATGGAGACCGGACTTCATCGACTGCCTCGTCCGAAGACACGGCGAGTTCATCATCATTCCAAATCTCAAAACAATCTTCTCCGCTCAGAATGAGCGGAACTCACAGCATGCCCAGCAGGGCTGAACGCGACGTCAAGGGGGTTATACCATGCGTGCAACCATTAAATTGAAACTGGCGGTGGCTTTCGGCTTTGTCATCGCCATGCTGATTGCCATTGCGACGCTCGGCGTCTTCAGTCTGGGCAATCTGAATGCGACGTTGGAAAACGTTGTCGAAGGTCCGGCCACGCGGCTCAACCTGGCGCAAACCATGAACAATGCGCAGTTGCAGCAGCTTCGTCAGCAGAAGAACATGCTGCTCGCCACCGATATGAAGGCGGTCAATGAGTACGCGACCACGGCCGCAGCCTACCGGAAGGAATTCGACGATGCCTACCAGGCCGTCCTTCTGCTGGCGACCGAACAGGGCAAGGTTCTGTGGAACAAGCTCAACACCTTCGAAATCGAATATCGTAAGCAGGACGACCAGATCAAGAACCTGATCCTGTCCGGTGACCGTGAGGGGGCTCTGCGCATCTCGACCACCGAGAACCGCGCGACGGTCAATGAAATCGACAAGCTGCTGACGGAAGTCGTCGAGCTGGAAAGCTCGCGTCTGAAGGAAGCCAAGCTTGCGGCTGGCGAGGATTATCGCACGACGCGTCTCATCGTCCTGTCGGTTGCCGGTGGTGCCCTTCTGATCGCCGTCATTGCCGCCATCTGGATTGCCATGTCGATCAACCGCGGCCTTCGCACTGCCGTCACCGCCGTGCAGAACATCGCGGACGGTGATCTGACCACGACGGCAACGATCACCACACGCGATGAGATCGGCGAACTCCTGGGTTATGTCAACGCGATGATCGAGCGCCTGCGCGGTGTTGTCGGCGATGCCGTCTCCGCCTCCGACAATGTCTCGTCCGGCAGCCAGGAACTCTCGGCAAGTTCGGAGCAGCTTTCCCAGGGCGCGACCGAACAGGCCTCTGCCGCCGAACAGGCCTCCGCTTCGATGGAAGAAATGGCCGCCAACATCAAGCAGAATGCCGAAAACGCCGCCCAGACGGAAAAGATTGCCCGCCAGTCCTCGCGGGATGCTGAAACCTCGGGCCAGGCCGTCAACAAGGCCGTCGGTGCGATGCGGACGATTGCCGAAAAGATCTCGATTGTGCAGGAAATTGCCCGTCAGACCGACCTTCTGGCCCTGAACGCTGCGGTCGAGGCGGCGCGTGCCGGCGAACACGGCAAGGGTTTTGCGGTCGTCGCGTCCGAAGTCCGCAAGCTTGCCGAACGCAGCCAGGCCGCTGCCGCCGAAATCTCGGCTTTGTCGGGTGATACCGTGCAGGTCGCGACCGAGGCCGGTGAGATGCTGAACCGCTTGGTGCCGGATATCCAGAAGACCGCGGAACTCGTCTCGGAAATCTCGGCTGCCTGCCGTGAACAGGATATCGGTGCGAGCCAGATCAACGAGGCGATCCAGCAGCTCGACCGCGTGACGCAGCAGAACGCGTCGGCGTCGGAAGAAATGTCGGCGACCTCGGAAGAACTTGCCGCCCAGGCGGAAGAACTGCAGGCCTCCATCGCCTTCTTCCGCGTCGAACGGGCCAAGGTTGCACGGGCGCCGATGAAGGCCCAGGCTGCTCCGGCCGCCGTGAAGAGGGCACCGTCGCCGAGACCGGCCGCCGCGCCGGCTCGCCCATCGGCCAATAGCGTTGCCGCCCAGCAGGCACGTGTCCAAGGCTTCGCGCTCGATCTCTCGATGGGCGGACCGGACGACGATGATGCTGCATTCCGCCAGAGTGCCTGACGAGATGGAGCATCCCGACATCGTCGGGATGCTCCATTAGTGGTTTCTAAAATCTTTGCCGATACTTCTCTTGAAGGAGCGGTCGTTTCAAGCGGAATATTTGGGTTCCGTGGAAGGTTACAAGATGCGCTTTACGATCAAATTGAAATTAGCTGTCGCATTCGGGCTGATCATCTGCCTGGCGGGAGCCATGTCCCTATTGTCCGTCACGAACCTGTCGTCGCTCAACAGCGCGATCACCGACATCGTCAAGGGCCCGGCCGAAAACCTGCGTGATTCCAGCCGGTTGTCCAAGGCGGTCCTGATGAGCATTCGCGCCGAAAAGAACGCCATCATCAACACCGATCCGGCCAAAATCGTCGAGTATGTCCGCGAGGCGAACGAGGAGCGGGCGACCGTTGAGAAGTCCCTCAGCCTGCTGAGCGATAGCCGTGATGCCGCAATCCTGCAGAGCATCAGCGAATTCCGCAGTTCGTTCCAACGCTTCGTGCGTATTCAGGACGAGGTCCTGAAGCTTGCGACCGAAAACACGTCCGACAGCAATCGCAAGGCCGGGGAACTCTCGATGGGAGAGGGAGCCATGGTCGCCAACGCGCTGTTGCAGGCTGTCGCGAACCTGGACAAATCCGTCGCCGATGACCTTGCAGAGACCGACGAGAGCACCAATCAGCTGTATGCATTGTCGCGAACGGTCCTGCTTACCGGCGCGGGGATTTTGCTGATCGGCTCGATCGCGGTTGCGACCTGGCTCGCCGCAAGCATCAACCGCGGTCTGAACGCCATCAAGGACGTGACCAGTGCCGTGGCGATCGGGGACCTGCACAAGGAGGTCACCATCCGGACCAATGACGAAATCAAGGATGTCGTCGATACCGTCAATATCATGACGGCCAATCTGCGCCAGACGGCTGCCGCGGCCGACCGGATTTCGCTGGGAGATGTCAGCGTCTCCGTCAAGCCGCTCTCGGACAAGGATACGCTCGGCATTTCGATGGCGCAGATGGTCCAGTACCTGCAGCAGACCGCCGCGCTGGCAACCACCATTTCCGAAGGCGACCTGACCGTCACCGCCCGCCGGCAATCCGATGCGGACGCGCTTGGCATTGCGCTGGAGAACATGGTGGAGCGCCTGCGCAGCGTGGTCGGCGATGCCCTGGCCGCCTCCCATAACGTTTCGTCCGGCAGCCAGGAACTCTCGGCAAGTTCGGAGCAGCTTTCCCAGGGCGCGACCGAACAGGCCTCTGCCGCCGAACAGGCCTCCGCTTCGATGGAAGAAATGGCCGCCAACATCAAGCAGAATGCCGAAAACGCCGCCCAGACGGAAAAGATTGCCCGCCAGTCCTCGCGTGATGCCGAGACCTCGGGCCAGGCCGTCAACAAGGCCGTCGGTGCCATGCGCACGATCGCGGAGAAGATTTCCATCGTCCAGGAAATCGCCCGTCAGACGGATCTGCTGGCTCTGAACGCTGCGGTCGAAGCGGCGCGTGCCGGCGAACACGGCAAGGGTTTTGCGGTTGTCGCATCCGAAGTGCGCAAGCTTGCCGAACGCAGCCAGGCGGCCGCGTCTGAAATCTCGGCACTCTCCGGTGACACCGTCCAGGTGGCGACCGAGGCGGGCGAGATGCTGAACCGCTTGGTGCCGGATATCCAGAAGACCGCCGAACTCGTTTCGGAGATTTCGGCTGCCTGTCGCGAGCAGGATATTGGTGCGAGCCAGATCAACGAGGCGATCCAGCAGCTTGACAAGGTGACGCAGCAGAATGCCGGTGCCTCGGAAGAGATGTCGGCCACCTCGGAAGAACTTGCCGCCCAGGCGGAAGAACTGCAGGCTTCGATCGCCTTCTTCCGTGTGGAACGGGCCAAGTCTGCCCGGTCGACCACGAAGGCTGCTCCGGCGGTTGCAAATAAGGCATCCGCGGGCCAGCCGGCTGCCGGGTTCTCCCGCGGGTCCAACAACAGCATTGCCACGCAGCAGGCGCGCGTGAAAGGGTTTGCCCTTGATCTTTCGATGGGCGGACCGGATGACGATGACCTCAACTTTCGGGAAAGTGCCTGAACCATGTCAACAGCCTCAGAAGCACAGTTCGTGACATTCAGCCTCGGCGAAGAGATCTTCGCCGTGCCGGTCGACGTGGTCCGGGAGATCCTGGACCACGAGGATCCGTTCAAGATCCCGCATGGTCCCGACTACCTTCTCGGTCTTCGCGACGTGCGCGGCCAGGGCGTACCCGTCATCGATCTGCGCCTGAGGCTCGGCATGAGCCGCACCGAAAAGACGCCACACACGCGTATCCTGGTGCTCGACGTGCCGGTGGAGGGCCGGGTCCTGGCGCTCGGGCTGGTGGCTGACAGGGTCTACGAGGTCGTGCCGTTCCAGAGCGGCCAGATCGAGGATGCCCCGGACATCGGCATCCGCTGGCGTTCCGACTACATCGCCGGCGTCGTGCGCCGCAACGGCGGCTTCGTCGTCATCATCGATCTCGCCCGCCTTTTCTCCGATTCGGGCGCAGCCCTTTCCGGCTTCGGGAAGACGCAGAACGTCGCATGAGGAGTTCCCGCGTGGCAACAAGCAATGCAGTGGTCCATCAACCGATTGATGATCGATTGAGCAAGCGGAATTTCGACCGCCTGGGTGCCTACATATACAAATACAGCGGCATCAAGATGCCGATCACCAAGGTGACGATGCTGGAAGGGCGACTGCGCAAACGTCTGCGCGCAACCGGCATCGAGACCTTTAATGCCTATTGCGACTATCTGTTCGAGCACAATGGCCTGGAAACGGAATCCATCTACCTGATTGACGCGGTCACCACGAACAAGACCGATTTCTTTCGCGAGCCGAAACACTTCGAATATCTGGCGGAAAAGGCCATACCCGATCTCCTTGCTCAGGGGCATCGGCAATTGAAGGTGTGGAGTTCCGCCTGTTCAACGGGGGCCGAACCCTTCACACTGGCCATGGTCCTGCAGGAATTCATGGAGGGTAAGCCGGATCTCTCCTTCAAGGTGATTGCGACTGACCTGTCGACGGAGGTCCTGCAAACGGCAAGGCGCGCGGTCTACACGCGCGACATGATCGAACCCGTTCCGCGGCCTCTGCGCCGGAAATACGTGATGGAGGCCGTCGATCCGCGCCGCAGCGAGGTCCGCATCGCGCCGCACCTGCGTCGGCATGTGGGGTTCGGACGCTTGAACCTGATGGATGACACCTATCCGGTCGACGAGATGCAGCATGTCATCTTCTGCCGCAATGTGTTGATCTATTTCGACAAGCAAACTCAGTTGCATGTTCTGTCCCGTCTTTGCGATTGCTTAGTGCCTGGCGGCTATCTTTTCATAGGTCATTCGGAAACGGCTTCCGGTCTCAGCCTGCCGATCAAACAGGTGGCCAACACGGTCTTCAAACGGGTGTAGCGCATCATGCAAAAACCAAAGATCCGGGTTCTTATTGTCGATGATTCGGCGAGCATCCGCCAAACGTTGACACAAATCCTCTCTCAGGATCCCGAGATCGAGGTCATCGGCGTTGCCTCCGATCCCTTTGCTGCCGCCAAGAAGATCCGCGAGGAAATCCCGGACGTTATTACGCTGGACGTCGAGATGCCGCAGATGGACGGCATCACCTTTCTGCGCAAGCTGATGTCGCAACACCCGATTCCGGTCGTCATGTGTTCCTCGCTGACGGAAGAGGGTTCGGAAACACTGCTTCAGGCGCTTGATGCGGGTGCAATCGACATCATTCTGAAACCGAAGATCGGTGCCGCAGATCATCTGGCCGAGAGTTCGGAACGGGTATGCAATGCCGTGAAGGGTGCGGCGCGTGCGCGCATGGGAAAACTCCGCCGTTTCAGACCGAAGTCCGAAATGGTCCAGGCCAAGCTGACCGCCGATGCGGTTCTGCCGCCGCCGCGGGCCGGCGCCATGGCCAAGACGACGGAAATGGTCGTCTGCGTTGGCGCCTCCACGGGGGGGACGGAAGCGCTTCGGGAGCTTCTGGAGGCGCTGCCGGCCAATGCGCCGGGCTTGGTCATCGTTCAGCACATGCCGGAAACCTTCACCGCTGCCTTTGCCAAGCGCCTGAACGGCCTGTGCGAAGTGGAGGTCAAGGAGGCGGTCAATGGCGATCCCGTTTTGCGCGGCCATGTGCTGATTGCGCCGGGTGACAAACACCTTCTCCTGGAACGGCGTGGCGCCCGATACGAGGTGAGCGTCCGCGAGGGGCCGCTCGTTTCGCGCCATCGCCCGTCTGTCGATGTGCTGTTCCGGTCCGCGGCGCGTTGCGCCGGTGCCAATGCCATGGGCGTGATCATGACCGGCATGGGCGATGATGGTGCCCGCGGCATGGAGGAAATGCACCAGGCGGGAGCCTTCACCCTTGCCCAGGATGAAGCGACATCCGTGGTTTTCGGCATGCCGAAGGAGGCGATAGCCAGAGGAGGCGTCGACCGGGTCGTGCCCCTGCAGCAGATCGCCCAGGAGATCATGGCGGCCGATCGCCGTCACTGAGCCCGCCGTCGGCGGTTGTGGCCCAGGCCCTTGCAGATGATGGTACAACTTCAGGCCGAAAATTGCCGCGGCAAGGCCAGCATCCACGTCCGGCTTTTCCGGTTTATTAACCATGTTGCAGAAGAATGAAGGGGCACGATCTCAGTGCCGAGTGAGAGCGATTTACGGCTCGCGAACCTTCAGGGACCGGACATGCCCGTCATTACCTTCGCCAATACCAAGGGAGGCGCCGGCAAGACCACCGCCGTGCTTCTGCTTGCAACAGAGCTTTCCCGTATGGGTCATCGCGTCACCGTGCTGGATGCGGATCCGCAGTTCTGGATGTCCCGGTGGTACGATCTGTCTCAGCCCCTGCCGCGGCTCACCGTCATTCCCTATGTCACGCAGGCCTCTATCGACCGGCATCTGCAGGAAATGGCCTCCGCAACCGACTATTTCCTGATCGACCTTCCGGGTGCCCGCAGCCCGCTTCTCGCCAAGGCGATCGGTCTGTCCGATCACGTGCTGATCCCGATCCAGGGCTGCGCCATGGATGCGCAAGGGGGCGCGCACGTGCTGGAACTTCTGCAGTATCTGGACGCCAAGCTCGGCCTGAAGGTGCCGCATTCGGTCGTTCTCACCCGCGTCAATTCCATGGTGACGACCCGTGCCCTGCTCGCCGTGAAGGGCTTGCTGGCGCAGCGTAATGTCGACGTGCTGAACACGCCGATCATCGAGCGCGCTGCCTTCCGCGATGTCTTCGATTGCGGTGGAACGCTCTACACGATGAGCGCGGATCGGGTGAGCAACCTGGACAAGGCTCGCGAAAATGCCCGGCTTTACGCCGAAGAGATCATCCGCCGGGTTCCGGCCGTGGCGGTAAAGCCCCGGATGGCCCAATCGGCCGCCTGATCGGCGCATCCATGAATTTCGACAAAGGGGGCTGATGCGGGTGTCATCAGCCCTTTTTGCGTTTGTCCTTTGGCAGGTCTTCGTCATTGAGGACACGCCAGGCGGCGCCGTCCAGGTCGTCATATTGCCCACTTCTCAGCGACCACAGAAAGGCGCCAAGCCCCAGTCCGCCCAGGAACAGTGCGATCGGGATGAGGTAAATGAGCATATTCATGCAGCTTGCGCCTTCGTGCCGAGATTTGCGCCGTCACGACGTTGCGGATCGGCAAGTCCGATCGCTGCGCTGCGGATTTGGTTGAGACGCAGGGCATTCACGACGACGATCATCGACGAGGTTGACATCGCCACCGCCGCAATGAGCGGCGTGGCATAACCGGCAATGGCAATCGGCACTGCAATCACGTTATAGCCGATGGCGAGCGCGAAATTCTCGCGAATGAGCCGACCGGCGCGGCGCGATACATCGATCGCCAGCGGAACGGCGCCAAGGCTCTCATGCATGAAGACGAAATCGGCGGCCTGGCGGCCGATATCCGCTGCCGTGGCTGGCGCCATCGACACATGGGCCGCACTGAGCGCCGGCGCATCATTGATTCCATCGCCCACCATCAGCACCTTATGGCCCTGGTGTGCGAGATCCTGGATGGCGTCTGTCTTGCCGCGCGGGGAAAGCTCCGCCTTCCAGTTCACGATTCCGAGACGGGCAGCGAGCCGCGCCACGACGCCCTGTCGGTCGCCGGACAGGATGCCGAGCGTGTAGCCTTTTTCCGACAATTCGCGTGTCGCCTCTTCGGCACCTCGGCGGACCTGATCCTCGAAGGTGAAGCAGGCCAGTTCGCGACCGTCGAGGGACAGGACGACTTCGGAGACGTCGTCTTTATCCGCGGTGCTGTTGCCCGGGCAGGCGAAGATCCGTTTACCGAGGCGCGCCTCGCCCTCTGCCAGACGCGCCACGAGCCCTTCGCCCGGCCGTTCCTCCACCGTGGCAAGGACCGGGCTCGGGCCACGATGCGCCGCATAGATCGCCTGCGACAGGGGATGGCGGGAAGAGGAGGCAAGCGCTGCCGCCAGCGCCAGATGGGCGGGAAGACCGCTCGACTGCAGCAGCCGGGGCGTTCCGAGCGTCAGGGTTCCGGTCTTGTCGAAGACGACCGTATCGGCCTCCGCCAGGCGCTCCATGGCCGAGCCGTCCTTCACCATGATGCCGTTGCGGAACAGGCGTCCGGCGGCAACGACCTGCACTACGGGTACGGCGAGGCCGAGTGCGCAGGGGCAGGTGATGATGAGAACCGCAATCGCGATCAGCAGCGCCTGTTTCCAGTCTCCGCCACCGATCCCCCAGCCCAGAAAGGTCAAAAGCGCCAGAAGGTGGACCGCAGGCGAATAGATGGTCGCCGCGCGGTCGGCGATGCGCCGGTAACGGGCGCGTCCGCCCTCGGCGGCTTCCATCAGGGAAATCACCTCGGCCAGGAAGGAATCCCGTGCACTCGCGGTCGCACGGACCATCAGACCGCCGGTGAGGCTGACGGTTCCGGCCTGGACAGGATCTTCCGGTTCGACCGCAACGGGTGCGCTTTCGCCATTGACGATGGAGAGATCGAGATCGCTTCGTCCCTGGATGACGATGCCATCGACGGGGATACGGTCACCGGCCGCAACGGCAATGACATCACCCGGAACGACGTCCCGTACGGGGCGATACTCGCGGCTGCCATCCGGCTGAACGACCAGCGCCCCGCGCGGCGCCAATCGGGCAAGGCCGGTCACTGCTGAGCGGGCACGGTCGCGCATGATGTGGTCCAGCGTGCGGCCGATCAGCAGGAAGAACAGGAGCGAGGCCGTCGCATCGAACCAGACATGTTCGCCGCGGTGGATCGTCTCCCACAGGGAGACCGCGTAGGAGAGCGTGATCGCGAGCGCGATTGGCACGTCCATGTTGGTGCGTCCACTGCGCAGCGCCGCAAAGGCGGACCGATAGAAGAAGCGACCGCCATAGACGAGTGCCGGTGCCGCGATCATCGCCGAGATCCAGTGGAAGAGGTCGCGCGTCGAGGCGTCCGCCCCGGACCAGACGGAGACCGACAGCAGCATGATGTTGGCAGCAGCAAATCCGGTGACCGCGACCCCCCGGATCAGCTGGGTCTTCAGCTGGTCCGCCTCGTCCGCTTCCGTCGAAAAGAGGTGGGCATCGTAGCCGGTGGCGCGGCGGATGACATCGGCGAAATCCGCAGGATTGGTAGGGGCCTCTTTCGGGCCGGCCTGCCAGACGATCGACACCCGTTTCGTCGACAGGTTGACGCGCGCCTTGGTAACGGCCGGCAGCCGGCCGAGCGCGCTTTCCACCGCGGAAATGCAGGCCCCGCAATGGACGCCCGGCACGCTGAGATCCGTCTGCAGCAGACCGTTGCCGAGATCGCGGCTTGCCAGCAACAATTCTTCACGCGACGGCAAGCCGTGCGCGGCACGCTCGATCTCCAGGGACGATTCGGTTCCCGGCGCGCAGCAACTCATTGTCCGTCCCCGATCACCGCGATGCGCTGGGTGTGATGCAGGATCCGCTGATCGTCGCGAAGCGCCGAGATCTCGACGATCCAGTGACCCGGCAGGACCTCTCGGCTCGCCTCGAAAAGACCGTCGCCGAGATCAGAAAGCTGAACCTGAAAATCCTGGTGATCGCCAACCGGCCGCCGGAAGCTCGCGGTGACCCGATCGGCAAGCACGGGCCTCCCCGTGGCATCGGCGATCGCGTAGCGGACAACGCCGTCTTTTACCGTGAGGCTGCCGGAAATGCCGCTGCCATTCAGCTTACGGGCTTCGGCGACCTTGGTGTTGAACTGCTGGCTCGCGACATAGGTGTTTTCCACCACGATGCCGCTCCAGCTGTGGATCGCCTGATAGGCCATGAAGAAGTTGACCGAGATGATGGTGCCGAAGAAGAGGCAGATCACGCCCAGCATATGCCAGCCGGTAAAGACGAATTCCTTGGCCTGACGGGTGCTCATCACTTGGCTCCGGGTGTGTAGAAGGTGGCGTTGTAGACGTCGCGCTCGTGGCTGGAACGGTCTTCGGCAATGAAGCGGAAGCCTTCCCGTGCGTCCTCGACGGCATGTTTGGGCAGCGTCACGAAGACCTTGAGCGTGGTGGCCTTGTCCGGTTCCACCGGGATTGCGAAGACGCGGTCGGAATAGTCGCTCGACACTTGCGGGATTTTCATCTCGGCCGTGCTGAGCCCCTGCATCGACAACAGGATCGTCCGTTTTTCGGGGATCATGTTCAGCAGGCGGATGGTGTAGCCGTTGCGGATCGAGCCGTCCGATTCCACCACGAACTGCGGATTGCGGTCGTGGACGACATTGACCTCCAGACGGTCGCGACTGAGCAGTGCGACGATGAGGCCGATGCCGACGGCGCTCCACACGCCCATGTAGACGAGCGTGCGCGGGCGGAAGATGACGCGCCAGTTGAAATGGCGCACCTTGTCGCTGAAGCTGCCATCGTCGCTGCGCACGCGCTTCGGATCGATCGAGGTGCGCCCGTTGTCGGTGGCGAGCGCCATGTTCGACTGGTATTCGTTGAGGGTCGCATACGCGATGAGGCCGCGTTCGCGTCCCAGCTTGTCCATGACCCCGTCACAGGCATCGATACAAAGCGCGCAGGTGATGCAGGCAAGCTGCTGGCCGTCGCGAATGTCGATGCCCATGGGACAGACGGCGACGCAGGCATTGCAATCGACGCAGTCGCCGACGACCTGATTGGCGCTCGCCGCCTTCTTGGCGTGTTTGCCGCGCGGCTCGCCACGCCAGTCGTTATAGGTCACGACGAGCGAGTTCTCGTCCAGCATGGCACCCTGGATGCGTGGCCAGGGGCACATGTAGATGCAGACCTGTTCGCGCATCAGGCCGCCCAGCACATAGGTCGTGGCGGTCAGGATTGCGACGGTGGAGTAGGCCACGTAGTTCGCCTGTCCGGTGACGAAATCGAAGGCGAGAGAAGGGGCGTCGGCAAAATAGAAGATCCAGGCGCCGCCGGTGGCAACCGCGATCGCAAGCCAGGTTGCATGCTTTGCTACGCGCTTCCACAGCTTGGACAGGCCCCAAGGGGCAGTTTCCAGCTTCATGCGGGCATTACGATCGCCTTCAATGAACCGTTCGACGGCCATGAAGAGATCGACCCACACCGTCTGGGGACAGGTATAACCGCACCAGGCCCGTCCGACGGCGGATGTCACCAGGAAAAGGCCGAAGCCGGCCATGACGAGAAGGCCCGCGACGAAGAAGAACTCCTGCGGCCAGATCTCGATGAAAAAGAAATAGAAGCGACGGCCGGCCAGATCCACCAGCACGGCCTGGTCCGGCGCATAGGGGCCACGGTCCCAGCGGATCCAGGGCGTCAGATAATAGATGCCAAGCGTCACGGCCATGACCAGCCACTTGAACCGCCGGAACTGCCCTTCGACCCGCTTGGGAAAGATCTTCTCGCGCGCCGAATACAGAGGCTCGGGATTGGGAGAGGCGGACGGAGAGGACTGGCCCGTCACCCTCGCATCGGTTCCCGGCTGGCCGGCGCCGGCGTCGATATGTTCAGAATGTGCGGTTTCGAGTGACATGGGTTTCCATCCTTGATCACCGAAACCCTGCCTCCAAAATGCCTGTTATTCCTTGATGGAAATCAATCCTCGAGGTGCGACCTTTGCGCCCAATATGGCAAGGCCCGGCATTCTCGCGTATATTGGTTGCAACAGGAGACGGTCCATGGGCAAGCACAGACTGGAAATCGAATTGACGGATGACCTTCTGTCGCGCATCGACAGCGTGTCGGCCCGCACAAACCATTCCCGCATGGATGTGGTGGTCGAGACACTGCGGGAGCACCTGCCGGCGACGAGTGGCGAGGATAACGCGGAAGCGTGGCAAAATCGCAAGGACAGAATTCGGGCGCTGTTGCAAGACGCCTCGCGTCATTCGTCCGGACTGTCAGGTGATGAGGTGCTCAGGGAAATACGAGAGTTTCGTGGCAACGAATGAGTAAGGCGCGCCACAGGATCTACGTCGATACAAACATTCTGATTTATGCCGTTGACGGAGACCCGCACTATCGCGCGATGGCGCAGGATTTGCTCGACAGTGTGGAGCCTGAAACAGAGTTGGTATCAAGCGAACTGGCGCTCGGCGAATGTCTTCGAGGCGCACTGCGGCGAGGCAACCACGACAGCGCTGACGTCTATCGACAACTGCTTTTCGACAAAGAGTTCATCACGCTTGCCCCCGTCACGCTGTCTCTGATCGAGCGCGCCGCCGAATTGGGCGCCGAACTCAACATGAAGCTTATCGATTCCCTGCATGTGGCGACCGCCGAGTTCTGCGGCTGCCATCTCTTCATGACAAACGACCGGGGCATTCGCGCCCCGGCCGGTCTTTTGCTGCAGTATCTGTCGGAGGCGTGATTTATTCGCCGCCGCCGAGAGAGTGGATGTAGACGGCCAGTTCCTTGACGGTGGTGTCGCCGAGGCGCACCTGCCAACCCGGCATCACGCCGTGCTTCGGCTGGCGGATCTGCTGAGCGATCTCTGCTTCGTCCTTCACCTTCAGCCAGATGGCATCGGCCAGATTGGGGGCGCCGAACTCGCGGTTACCCTTGGCATCCTCGCCGTGGCAGGACGCACAGTTGTCGATGAACAACTGCTTGCCGGGCTCGACCATGGCGGTATCGCGCGGCTTGCCGGTCAGGCTGACGACATAGGCTGCAACCTGCCGGATTTCCTCGGGCTTCAGGATGTCGGCGAAGGCCGGCATTTCGGAGATCCGGGTGTCCGCATCGTCGGCATACCGGATACCGTGGGCAATCGTCTGGTGAATGGCCTCGGCGCTACCGCCCCACAGCCAGTCGTCGTCGTTGAGGTTGGGATAACCCGCCCCGCCGGCGGCACCGGAACCGTGGCATTGGACACAGTTGACCTTGAAGGCTGCGGCACCGGCCGCGGTGGCAAACTGGGTCATCTGCGGGTCGGCGAGGATCTGGTCGAGGGACGAGTTTGCGATCTTGTCGCGCACGCCGGCCTGCGCCGCCTTGGCGCTCACCATTTCTGCCGCCAGTTCGCTGCGGCTGGAATAACCCAGAACCCCCTTCGTTGCATCCGTCAGCATCGGCCAGGCCGGATAGATGACGGTATAGACAAGCGCCCAGATGATGGTGGCGTAGAAGGTCCAGAGCCACCAGCGGGGCAGCGGATTGTTCAGTTCGCGGATCCCGTCCCAATCATGGCCTGTGGTTTCGACGCCGCTGATGTCATCAATATGTTTGTCCGCCATGATCAATCCTCCTTCAGAGGGATTTTTGCGGCCTCGTTCGCCGAGGTGCTCGCGCCGGGAAGCAAGGTGAAGATCACCACGCCGACGAAAAACAGGGTCATTGCCAGAAGGCCCCAGCTGTCGGCGAAGTGACGCATTGCGGTATAGACTTCCATCACCAGACCTCCTCAGCGATAACCGGTGGCATCGTCATAGGTCGTGAAATCGACCAGCGTGCCGAGCATCTGCAGATAGGCGACGAGCGCGTCCATCTCGGTGAGTTTCGCCGGATCGCCGTCGAAATCGCCGATCTTTGCCTTCGGATAGCGGGCGAGAAGCGCCGAGGTATCGGCGTTCGGGTCCGCCTGGGCGGAAAGATCCGCCTTGGCGTTCTGCAGCATCTCTTCCGTGTACGGCACGCCGACAAGGCTGTTGGCCTTGAGGTCCATCGTGACGTCCGTCACCTGGAGCGGCGTTTCCTTCAGGAAGGCGTAGCTCGGCATCACCGATTCCGGCACCACATCGCGCGGGCGGATGAGGTGCTGCACGTGCCATTCGTTGGAATAACGATCACCGACACGGGCGAGATCCGGCCCGGTCCGCTTCGAACCCCACTGGAAGGGATGGTCGTACATGCTCTCGGCCGCCAGGCTGTAGTGGCCATAACGCTCCACTTCATCCCGGAACGGGCGGATCATCTGGCTGTGGCAGACATAGCAGCCTTCGCGGATGTAGATGTTGCGGCCGGCAAGCTCCAGCGGTGAATAGGGCCGCATGCCTTCCACCTTCTCGATGGTGTTATCGAGGTAGAAGAGCGGCGCGATTTCGACGATACCGCCGATCGAGACCACGAGCAGCGAGCCGACGAGAAGCAGGGTCGCGTTGCGCTCGATGAACTGGTGTTTCTCCATAATGGACATGGGATCCACTCCTTATTCGGCGGGCTGGAGACCGGCAGGAACGACGCCGGGAAGCGATTCCTCCCGCTCGTAGCCGAGGATGGTCATGGTGATGTTGAAGGCCATGATGAGTGCACCAACCAGGTACATGGCACCACCAACGGCGCGCAGCACATAGTAGGGGAACATGGCTCCGACGGTTTCGGCGAACGAGTAGACCAGGAAGCCCTGATCGTCATATTCGCGCCACATCAGGCCCTGCTGGACGCCGGCGACCCACATGACGGCGGCGTAGACGACGATGCCGAGCGTGGCGAGCCAGAAGTGCCAGTTGACCATGGCGAGGCTGTAGAGGCGGTTGCGGTTCCACAGCTTCGGAACGAGGAAGTAGACCGCGCCGAAGGAGATCATGCCGACCCAACCGAGCGCACCTGAGTGAACGTGACCGATGGTCCAGTCCGTGTAGTGGCTGAGCGAGTTGACGGCCTTCACCGACATCATCGGGCCTTCGAAGGTCGACATGCCGTAGAAGGCGATCGCAATCACCATCATGCGGATGATCGGGTCTGTGCGGATCTTGTCCCAGGCGCCGGACAGCGTCATCAGGCCGTTGATCATGCCGCCCCAGGAGGGCATCCACAGCATGATCGAGAACACCATGCCGAGAGTCTGTGCCCAGTCCGGCAGGGCCGTATAGTGCAGGTGGTGCGGGCCGGCCCAGATATACATGAAGATCAGGGCCCAGAAGTGGATGATCGACAGGCGGTAGGAATAGACCGGGCGGCCTGCCTGCTTGGGCACGAAATAATACATCATGCCGAGGAAACCTGCCGTCAGGAAGAAGCCGACGGCATTGTGGCCGTACCACCATTGCGTCAGCGCGTCCTGCACGCCGGCAAAGGCTGAATAGCTCTTGACGCCTAGGAAGGAGACCGGGATAGACAGGTTGTTGACCACGTGCAGCATGGCGATCGTGACGATGAAGGCCAGGTAGAACCAGTTCGCCACGTAGATATGCGGTTCCTTGCGCATCAGGATGGTGCCAAGGAAGGCCACGAGATAGGCGACCCAGACGATGGTCAGCCAGAGGTCGACATACCATTCCGGCTCGGCATATTCCTTGCCCTGGGTAATGCCCAGCAGATAGCCGGTTGCGGCCATGACGATGAAGAGCTGGTAACCCCAGAAAACGAACCAGCCGAGCCCGTCACCACCGAAGAGGCGCGCGCGCGACGTGCGCTGCACCACATAGAACGACGTACAGAGCAGCGCATTCCCCCCGAATGCGAAGATGACGGCGGAGGTGTGCAGCGGGCGCATGCGTCCGAAGTTGAACCACGGACCGAAATTCAGGTCCGGGAAGGCAAGCTGCAAGGCGACGACCACGCCAACCAGGAAGCCGACGCATCCCCAGAAGGTGGTGGCGATTGCGCCGTATTTGACGACCTCGTCGAAATAACCGGACCGGTCGGGCGCGGCCTGGCCGGCCGGCGCGAACTTGACCCGACGCAACATGACGATCGTAGCCGCCGTCAGCGTGAAGAAAAGCACCCACATATGGGCTGAAAACAGATGATCGTGGGCGAAGCCGGCACCCAGAAGCGCCAGGAACGCCCCCACGGTCAGCGCCACGATCGGAACGGTGTTGTTCATTGGAACATCCCCCAAAGGCGAACAGTCACGGGTTATCGTCAGGTTTCCCCGACATACCCCTCCGCTTGAACTCATCTCACCCGCAGGGCGAGCAGGCCTTGATCTGAATCAAGCTGATAGGACTGGCTTAATGAGGGGGTGCTCATAAATCCTCGGTTCCTTATCGGTTTTTTAAAGCGGATAGGGAAACATGAGCCCTTGCGGAAATGCCCATCCGCATCGCGGCCATGACGGCCACCAGTCGATTGGCCGGTCACTATGAACATCTATGCCAGGAAAGCTGTTTGGCAGGCGTGGCTGCTGGGCGCGGTGGGTGTTGCAGCCTTTGCCGTCTTCGTGCATTTCGATGCCTACGAGTTGCTTCTGACCTTCCTGCAGGAGCATGAGGATTATGAACTCGACGAAGTCCTGCTCGCGCTGGATATCTTTGGCCTCCTCAGTCTGATCTATGGCATCCTGCGTCTCTGGGATTTTCGTCAGGAGAAGACGCGGCGCCAGAAGGCGGAATCGCAGGTCGACTGGATGGCGCTGCACGATCATCTGACCGGGCTGCAGAATCGCCATAGCCTGGAACGCCGGCTTCGCCAGTGGGAAGAGGCCCCCAACTCGACGCGCAAATTCTCGGTCCTGATGATCGATCTCGACGGATTCAAGCGCATCAACGATCTCGTCGGGCATCATGCCGGCGATGTTGTGCTGACGACCATTGCCGCGCGGCTGCGCGAGCACGTGGCGGACGACAACCTTTTCCGCATGGGAGGTGACGAATTTGTGGCCGTCATCGACACGCCAAGCCTCGCGCTCCCGGTCGCCACGGCCCTCCTCCAATCGCTGAACCGCCCGGTCCCCTTCCACGACACGACACTCGATGTCGGCGCCAGTATCGGCGTTGCAACTGCGCCCACCGATGGCGCCACGGGTGCGGAATGTCTGCGGGCGGCGGATGCGGCGATGTATGCGGCAAAATCGGCCGGACGCGGCAAGGTCCAGGTCTTCGACGCCGCCATCCGCGAGCGGGCGCAGCGGCGTGATCTCGCAGAGCGCAATCTCCGCCATGCCGTCGCCTATGGCGGCATCAGACCCTTCTATCAGCCGATCATAGACCTGCATTCCGGCAAGATCAGCGGTTTCGAGGCGCTTGCCCGCTGGCAGATGGAGGACGGAAGTTTCATTTCACCCGTCGATTTTATTCCTTTGGCCGAAGAAAGTGGCCTGATGACCAAACTGACGGATCTGTTGCTGCGACAGGCCTGCAGGGACGCGGCCGGCTGGCCCGCTGATACGCGCCTTTCTTTCAATATCTCGCCCATACAGCTGAAGGACAGGATGCTCGGTCTTCGTATCCTCGCAATTCTGATGGAGACCGGGTTCGATCCGCGCAGGCTTGAGATCGAGATCACCGAAACCGCGCTGATCCAGGATCTGGAGACGGCGGCATCGGTCCTCAGCGAATTGCGCACTGCGGGAATTTCGGTCGCTCTCGATGATTTCGGCACCGGTTATTCCAACCTGGCGCAGCTTTCCAACTTCAGCTTCGACAAGATCAAGATCGATCGAAGCTTCGTGACGTCGTTCCAGGATCAGCAGAAGCAGGAAAAGATCGTCAGGGCCATCGTTGGCCTCGGGATCGGCCTCGAGGTGCCGACGACTGCCGAAGGGATAGAAACCGAAGACCAGCTTTCGAGCCTCTCCAGCATGGGCTGCACCTACGGCCAGGGTTTTCTTTTCGGCAAGGCAATCCCGGCCGACGAAGCGCTGCGGATGTTCGACGCAACGATTGCCGTGCCTCTGAGGGCATAATCAAGCAGATTTCGGGGATTTTCGGGAGTTTTAAACTGGTCGGAGTGGAGTGATTCGAACACTCGACCCCCACGTCCCGAACGTGGTGCGCTACCAGACTGCGCTACACTCCGTGACCAGTGGCGCCCATATAGACGACAGATTTTTATTGCACAAGCTCTCTGTGACGTTTTTTTTGAAAGTCTGGTGACAACGAAGCAGCCGAAGGCGATGGCTGCTTCGTGTCTTGTGTGGATTATTCCGCAGCGACCTGACGTCCGACCCCGAAATAGCTCACGCCGTGGCGGGTCACTTCCTCGGCGGGATAGACGTTGCGCAGGTCGACCATCACCGGCTGGGCCATGATCTGTTTCAGGCGGCGGAAGTCGAGCGCGCGAAACGCATCCCATTCCGTCACCAGCACCAGCGCATCGGCACCTTCGGCGATCTTGTAGGGATCCGTGCCGAACTCGACGCCCGAGAGCATGCCGCGGGCAATCTCCATGCCTTCCGGGTCATAGGCATGGATCTTTGCACCGTGATCCTGCAGCGCCTGGATGATCGAGATCGACGGCGCGTCGCGCATGTCGTCGGTGTTCGGCTTGAAGGTGAGGCCGAGGATGGCAATCTTCTTGTCGCGCACATTGCCGTCGCAGGCGGCCATCACCTTGCGGGCCATGGCGCGCTTGCGTGTATCATTGACCGCCACCGTCGTTTCGATGAGGCGCACCGGGCTGTCGTGATCCTGCGCGGTCTTGACCAGCGCCATGGTGTCCTTCGGGAAACACGAACCGCCATAGCCCGGGCCGGCATGCAGGAACTTGTCGCCGATGCGTTTGTCCATGCCGATGCCCTTGGCGACCTTCTGCACGTCGGCGCCGACCTTTTCACAGAGATCCGCCATCTCGTTGATGAAGGTGATCTTCATCGCGAGAAACGCATTGCCGGCATATTTGATGAGTTCCGAGGTGCGGCGGTCGCAGAAGAACAGCGGCGCGGAATTGAGATAAAGCGGCCGGTAGACCTCGCGCATCACCTCGGTGGCGCGCTCGTCCTCCGAACCGATGACGATACGGTCCGGGCGCTTGAAGTCGGAGATGGCCGCTCCTTCGCGCAGGAATTCCGGGTTGGAGACGACGGCAAAATCGGCGTCCGGCCGCTCGGTGCGGATGATCCGCTCCACCTCGTCGCCGGTGCCAACCGGAACCGTCGACTTGGTGACGATGACGGTAAAACCCTTCATCGCATGGGCGATCTCTTTTGCTGCGGCATAAACGAAGGAGAGATCCGCATGGCCATCGCCGCGGCGCGACGGCGTGCCGACCGCGATGAAGACCACGTCGGCATCGGCAACGGCTGCAGCCAGATCCGTGGTGAAGGTGAGGCGGCCCGCCTTGACGTTCGACTTCACCAGTTCATCGAGGCCCGGCTCGTAGATCGGGATCACGCCGTTGCGCAGCGCCTCGACCTTTTCCGCGACATTGTCGACACAGGTCACCTCATGGCCGAAATCGGCAAAACAAACGCCGGAGACCAGACCCACATAGCCGGCACCAATCATCGTGATACGCATCTATTTCTCTCTTGCATGACCCGGCAGAACAGCGGGTGAAGGATCAGCTACAGGACAAGCCATATAGGCACGACACGGCGCTTTCAAATGGCGACCGCCGATTTCTGCCGGACCGCTGGCGCGGTCCATCCTAGACAAGGATATGTGACAGACGGATATCAACGGTGTGGCGGAGCAATTCCCTAACCGTCGCCACGCGTGGAAAAGGCGCCGCGCACGATGCCGTGCCGCTGCAGCTTGTCGTAGAACGTCTTGCGCGGAATGCCGAGCGCCTCGATGGTTTTGCGCACGTCGCCCTCATGCGCCATCAGCGTCTCGCGGATGATTTTTGCCTCGATCCGCGCGATCCGGTCTGGCAGGGCATCCACCGCCTCAGTCTCTCGTCCGGCAGGAAGCGCGCCGGCACGGTCGGCAACCGGCTCCAGGCCGAGCACGAAACGCTCTGCAAAATGCGTCAGTTCGCGCACGTTGCCCGGCCAGTCATGGTCTGCGAGGTGGCGGGACACTGCCGAGGAAAGCTGCGGCACCTCGCGGGCAAAGCGGCGGGCGGCGCGTTGGGTGAAATGGCGGAAAAGAAGCGGAATGTCGTCCCGACGCTCGCGCAAAGGCGGGATCGACAGCGTCACTACGTTTAGCCGGTAATAGAGATCCTCGCGGAAATCGCCCCGCTGCGCCGGATCGCCGAGATCGACTTTTGCGGCCGCCACGACCCTGAGATCGACCGGACGGATCTCGTTCGTGCCGAGCGGCGTCACCTCGCGCATCTCCAGCACGCGCAGCATATGCACCTGCGTGCCGGGTGGCATGCTTTCGATTTCATCGAGGAACAGGGTGCCGCCACTGGAATGTTCGATGCGTCCGACGCGCCGCTTCTGTGCTCCGGTAAAGGCGCCGGCTTCGTGGCCAAAAAGTTCACTCTCCATGATCTGTTCGGGCAGCGCGCCGCAGTTTAACGCGACGAAATTGCCTTTCGTGCGGCGGCTCCAGCGATGCAGCAGGCTCGCCACCACCTCCTTGCCGGTGCCGGTCTCGCCGGTCAGCAGCACGTCGACATCGGTATCGGCAATCTGCCGCAAGGTTCGCCGCAGTCGCTCCATCACCGGCGTCTGGCCGATCAGCGGCAGATCGCCGTCCTCGGTCTCGGCCGCCTGGCGAAGCGCCCGGTTTTCCAGCACCAGCGCCCTTTTTTCGGCGGCACGTTGCACGCACTGAACCAGTCGATCGGCGGCAAACGGCTTGGCGATAAAATCATAGGCCCCGTCCTGGATCGCTTTTACCGCCATGGGAATGTCGCCATGTCCCGTGATCAGGATCACCGGCAGCTGCGGATCGATCGTCCGGACGCGGTCGAAGAGTTCGAGGCCGTCGATGCGTGGCATCAGGACATCCGAGACGATGATGCCCGGAAAATCGGCGTGGATATTGGCGAGGGCCTCGATCGGTGATTCGAAGGCGGACACGGCAAAACCGGCGAGTTCGAGCGTCTGGCTTGTGGCGCGCAGCAGTGCACGATCATCGTCGATCAGGATGACGGGAGAGGGGCAGGTCATGGGTTGGCTCGCTTGAGCGTGACGGAAAAACGCGTGCCTGTCGGGCGGCTTTCGACGCCGATATGCCCGCCGTAGTCGCTGATGATATCCTTGGCGATGACGAGACCCAATCCAAGGCCCGCCTCCTTGGATGTGTTGAAGGGCGTGAACAGCTGCCGCAGCACCTCCGGCGCGATGCCGGGGCCGTTATCCTGCACGACAACAGTGACCGTTCCCGCGGCCTCCTCGACAAACGCCCGCACCTGACCGCCCGGCAGCGTTTCGATCGCCTCCAGCGCGTTCTGCAACAGGTTGATCATCACCTGCTCCAGCCGCAGACGATTGCCGAGCACCAGGAGAGACGGGTTCGGCAGATCAAGGACAAGCGCCTCGAGCCGGCCGGCAAACCGGCTCTTCAGCAGCATCACGGCGCCGGTCAGCACATCCCGGACCGGAACGGGTTCCGGTGCAGAACGGCCCTTGCGGGCAAGTGCCTTCAGATCCTGGGTGATGGTGCCGATCCGCTCCGTCAGTTCGGCGATCTCTGTCAGGTTGCTGGAAGCCGGTTCCAGCTGCTGGCGGTCGAGATAGGTCCTCGCATTGTCGGCATAGGCGCGGATCGTTGCAACGGGCTGGTTGATCTCGTGCGCGACGCCGGCGGCCACCTGCCCGAGGATCGCCAGGCGATTGGCCTGCACCAGTTCCTGCTGCACGCCCTGCAAGCGTGCCTCCGTTGCGCGGTGATCGGCAATTTCCGCCTCCAGCCTGTCTCTGGCCTGCCGAAGAGCGAGCGTGCGGGCCTCGACCCGCTGTTCCAGTTCCAGGCGGGCTGCCTGCTCGGTCGCAATCCGCGCCAGCACCTGCTGGCGCCGGCGAATGAGAAAGGCAACGAGCCCCAGAAAGGGCGCGAGCAGCAGCAGGGCCGCCATCTGCGCCTGGCGGATGGCAGCATTCAGCGCCGGCTCGACCGGCAGCAGGAAGTGGAGCGACCAGGGCGTCGACGGGACCGGCAGGCCGACCTCGACAAATCCCTCGCGGGTACCGCCCGGAAGTGCTGTCTCCACACGGCGGGCATTCTCGCTGAGTGGGGCGCCAGAGAGAATGGGCAACGGCAGCAGCATCTCCTCGCCGAACTGGCGGCTTGATCTTACCCGGCTCAGGACCTCCGGAGAGGCGGTGCCGAGCGACATGAACCGCCACGACGGAATGCTGGTGATCAGCACCACGCCGTTATCGTCTGCCACAAAGGTCGGCCGCAGCGCATCGCGCCAGTCACTCTCCAACTGGTCGAATTCCGTCTTGACCACCACGACGCCGAGCGGCCTGCCGGCGGCATCATCGACGCGGTGGGAGATGTAGAGCCCGGGCCTGCCGCTGACACTGCCGAGTGCGAAATGTTCAGCCCGGCCCTTGTCGATCGCCCCGGAAAAATAGGCCCGGAAGGCATAATCGCTGCCGACGAAACTCGACGGTTCCCGCCAGTTGCTGGCGGCAATCGACAGGCCCTTCACGTCGATGACGTAAAGGACGGAGGCCGATGTGCCGGCAACAAGATCCTCCAGCTTGCGGTTCAGCGCCGCGATCCGGGCGCTATCTGGCGCCTTCAACGCCTCTTCCACCTCCCGGTCACGAGACAGGATGAGAGGCAGCGAGCGCGGACGCTCCAGCACGGCGCGCAACAGGGCCACCTTCAGGCCCGCATCGGCTCGCCCCTGCCGTTCGAGGCTCTCAAGTGCCGTGCGGGTGGCGATCTGCTGGGCGAGCAGAAGCGACCCGGCAGCCAGCAGAAGGCTGGTGCAGGCAAACAGGACCCAGGCACGGGCGCTGTTGGTGCCCCACGCAAGAAGGCGTTTGCGGCTGGCGGAGGGGAAGCGTGTCATCGGATGATTGTGCATGAATCCGCCAGCTCTGTAAACGGAAAGTGCGAAAATCCGCACAAATCAGAGAGCGGCGTCCGATGGATTTCTAGAAATATAGCGTGATTACAGATAGATAGATGTTGTCCCTTGGTCTGGCACGGCATTTGCGAAGCAAGCTGCATCATCAAAGACCGCCCCGGGAGAACCGTTGAGACGGTGGGGGCGCGCTGGAGGATCAGACACATGGATTTGCATCTTGATGCCGCCACGCCGCGCGGCAAAATTCCGCTGTATCGACAGCTCTACGTCCAGGTGCTGGTGGCGATTGCCGCCGGTATCCTGCTCGGTCATTTCTATCCCGAATTCGGCGCCTCGCTGAAGCCACTGGGTGACGCCTTCATCCGTCTCGTCAAGATGATCATCGCCCCGGTGATCTTCCTGACGGTCGCAACCGGCATTGCCGGCATGTCTGACCTGAAGAAGGTCGGTCGTGTGGCCGGCAAGGCGATGATCTACTTCCTCGCCTTCTCGACGCTGGCGCTGATCGTTGGACTGATTGTCGCCAACGTCGTCCAGCCCGGTGCCGGCATGCACATCGATCCGGCCTCGCTCGACGCGAAAGCCGTCTCGACCTATGCCACCAAGGCCCACGAGACCTCGATCACCGGTTTCCTGATGAACATCATTCCGACGACCATCGTCGGAGCCTTCGCCGAAGGCGATATTCTGCAGGTGCTGTTCTTCTCCGTGCTGTTCGGCATTTCGCTCGCCATGGTCGGCGATCGCGGCAAGCCGGTCACCGATTTCCTCAATGCCGTCACCGCGCCGATTTTCAAGCTGGTCGCCATCCTGATGAAGGCTGCGCCGATCGGCGCCTTCGGCGCCATGGCATTTACCATCGGCAAATACGGCATCGGCTCGATCGCCAACCTGGCGATGCTCATCGGCACCTTCTACCTCACCTCGCTGCTCTTCGTCTTCGTGGTGCTCGGTGCCGTCGCCCGTTACAATGGCTTCTCGATCGTGGCGCTCATCCGCTACATCAAGGAAGAGCTTCTGCTGGTCCTCGGCACGTCCTCCTCGGAAGCGGCTCTGCCCGGTCTGATGCAGAAGATGGAACGTGCCGGCTGCAAGCGTTCGGTTGTCGGTCTCGTCATCCCGACGGGTTATTCGTTCAACCTGGACGGCACCAACATCTACATGACACTTGCTGCCCTGTTCATTGCCCAGGCAACGGATATCCAGTTGTCGCTTGCTGATCAGATCCTGCTGCTTTTGGTGGCCATGCTGAGCTCCAAGGGTGCGGCCGGCATCACCGGTGCCGGTTTCATCACGCTGGCGGCGACGCTCTCCGTCGTTCCGGCGGTTCCGGTTGCCGGCATGGCGCTGATCCTCGGCATCGACCGCTTCATGTCGGAATGCCGGGCATTGACCAACTTCGTCGGCAATGCGGTGGCCACCATCGTCGTTGCACGCTGGGAAAACGAACTGGACCAGACGAAGCTGGCGGAAGCGCTGGCGGGCCACCTGCCGGCAGAACCGACTGCCCCGGCCGTCTTGCAACCGGCGGAATAAGTTTCCTCCCAAGGAAAGAGACCGCAACGTCTCAAGAAGATGGGCCGCCCGAGACGATGTCCGTGGCGGCCCACTCTCACAAACCCGCTCTCACAAACCCGCCGTCGATCCGGCGGGTTTTCTGTTTCGGGACCGCGTTATCCCCTCCTGCTGGCCGGACGCGATCCAGTACGGCGACCAAACGTCGGAGCCGGCGGTTGACCGGGAACCGGTTTTCATCCGCAATCTTTCGTATAAAACAACGGGCGGCAGGCGGAAGCGGTCTGCCAACGCAGATTGGGAGAGAGACATGCGGATTGAACACAGCCTGAGACCGGTGGACCTGTTGCCAAAGGAGGAGGCCTGCCTGGTCGGGCGCGTCTGGTCACGCAGCGCCGAAGGCCCATGCCTGGTCACGGTGCGGGGGGAGCGCCTGTATGACCTGACATCCTTCGGCCCGACCATGTCGCTGCTGTTGGAGCGCGACGATCTTCTGGAGGTGGTCAACAGCAGTTCGCTTGCCGATCTCGGTCCGCTTGCGGACTATCTGGACGGCAGTGCCGGAGAACTTCTGGCACCCATCGATCTGCAGGCGGTGAAGGCTGCAGGCGTGACCTTTGCCGACAGCATGCTTGAACGCGTGATCGAGGAACAGGCGCGTGGTGATGCGTCGCGTGCGCAGGATATCCGCGCGCGGCTGGCGCCGGTCATCGGCGACAATCTGCGCGGTCTGGTGGCCGGATCGCAGAAGGCCGCCGAGGTGAAGGCGCTGCTGCAGGAGATGGGCCTCTGGTCGCAATATCTCGAGGTGGGCATCGGCCCCGACGCCGAGATATTCACCAAGGCACAAGTCATGTCGGCGGTTGGTTGCGGGGCGAAGGTCGGCATCCACCCGATCTCGCAGTGGAACAATCCGGAGCCGGAGGTCGTCCTCGTCCTGCGCGCCGACGGCACGATCATCGGTGCGACGCTCGGCAATGACGTGAACCTGCGCGACGTGGAAGGCCGCTCGGCGCTGTTGCTCGGCAAGGCGAAGGACAACAATGCGTCCTGTGCGATCGGCCCGTTCATCCGTCTTTTTGATGCTGCGTTCACCCTCTCGCACGTGGAAGAACTCAAGGTCTCGCTGCTGGTCGAGGGCACGGATGGTTTCACGATGAGCGGCGAAAGCCATATGGCGGCGATCAGCCGCAAACCGGCAGACCTTGCCGGGCAGCTTCGCAATCGCAATCATCAGTATCCGGACGGTGCGGTTCTTTTTCTCGGCACCATGTTTGCGCCGGTCAAGGACAGGCGGGCGCCCGGCCAGGGGTTCACGCACGAGATCGGCGACCGGGTGGAGATCTCGACGCCGAGCCTCGGTCGCCTCGTCAACTGGGTGGACCGCAGCGATGCCTGCCCCGAATGGACATTCGGAACCGGCGCGCTGATGAAGAATCTCGCGCAGCGCCGGCTGTTCTGACGTTATTCGGGCACGCTTGGCAGCACGCTGTCTTTCTTTTTCAGCTGCTGTTCGCGGAAGAAGATGAAGAGACCCGAGCCGACGATGAGAGCGGCGCCCACCAGCATGGTCGGGCGCGGCACCTCGTCAAAGAACAGCCAGCCGAAGAACACCGCCCACAGAAGAAGCGTATATTGCAGGGGCGCGACGCTCGCGGCATCGGAGATCTTCAGCGCCCGGTTGACCAGCATGTGTGCGCCCATGGCGACGACGCCAAGCAGCCCGAGAAGCATCAGCTGCGGCGTCGACTGGATGGGCAACCAGTCGAAGGGCGCGATGAAGAGCCCGGCAACCGCCGCGCCTGTCAGCTGAAACAGCACGAGCGCCTTGTCCGGCGTCTGGCGAAGGCTGCGACCGGAGAGCAGCATGAAGGCAAAGGCGCCGGTGCCGAGAATCGAAATCAAAGCCGGCAGGGTGAACATGGCCTTCGACGGTTCGAGCGTGATGATGACACCGACGAAACCGATGCCGATCGCCGTCCAGCGCCGCCAGCCGACCTTTTCGCCGAGCAGCAGCGGCGAGGCTGCCGCGACATAGATGGGGGCAGCCAGCCAATAGGTCATCACATCGGCGAGCGGCATGTACATGACGGCATAATAAAAACAGAAGATTTCCGCCGTGGAGAACACGACGCGGGCAAACTGCAGGCGCGGCCGCTCCACCTGCAGGAGCGGCTTGATGCCGCCCGCCCAGAGAAACGGCGTCAGGATGAGCAGGGCCGCCACGCTGCGGATGAGAATGACCTGGCCGAGCCCGTAACTGGCCACCAGCCATTTGCCGATCGCATCGTTCATGGCAAACATCAGCATGCCGAGCAGCATCAGCGCGGGCCCGGGGGCAAGCCCGAGAACAGTGAGTTTCCGTCGCACCAGGTGCTCTCCTATGTCAGTGCTGTCGCGCGCCTTCGAGAACGGCCCTCATCGCCGATCCGCAAACCATCCCGGGCTTGAAGCCGAAGCGCCAAGGGAACCTATAAAATCTTTGGCCGTTGATCAGCAAGATGCGCATAAAGCGGAGTGCAATCATGCTCAAGGCGGCCCTGGTTTTCTTTATTATTTCTCTCGTTGCCGGTTTTCTCGGTTTTTCCGGCGTCTCCGCGGCAACCGCAGGCATTGCGCGGATCCTGTTTTTCCTGGCAATCGCGCTGTTCCTGATCTTCCTCATCCTCGCCTTCATGGCCGGAAGCGTTCTGCTCTGACAGCAGTCTGATACGGGAAGAAAAGAAAAAAAGCCCCGCCGAAGGACGGGGCAATCTGGGGGAAAAGCTCACGTACGGCTGCGCGTGAGCCTCTGTATTCAGCCAGATCGCAAAGTGGCCGGCGAGGGCAGTTTGCCTGAAAACGGTACGATCCGCATAAAAAAGGACAGCCAGTCTGCCCAATTCGCGAGCGTCAACGCTCCTTGACGGATTGCATTGCGACGGAGGTTGAGGTGCTTGCCACATGCGGCAGGCTCGAGATCTTTTCTCCCAGCACTTCACGGTAGCGGCGGATGTTCTGCGTCCGGACCTTCAGAAGATAATCGAAACGCCCGGCAATCATGTGGCATTCTTCGATTTCCCTGACCTTGCGGACAGCCTGGTTGAATTCGCTCAGAGCCTTTTCGCGCGTGTCCGACAGTTTGACCTCGGTGAAGGCGACATGATCGAGCCCGAGCTTTTGCGGGTTGATGACGGCGCGGAAGCCTTGAATATAACCCTCGTCGATCAGCCGTTTCAGCCGCGCATTGCACGGAGTTTTTGAAAGGCCGATCTTGGAAGCAAGTTCGGTGACGGAGATGCGTCCATTGTCGGCGATCTCGTCGAGGATCTTGAGGTCGAACAAGTCCAGATGTCCTGTTTTTGCAGCCTCCATGGCCAAATCCCCCAAGAAACAAGAAATATGTGGTCTTTTAGCGCATGGTGACCCACAAATAAAGTCTGATGAAAGACCCGGGATGCGGTAGAATTCGAGCAGCATACACACTCTCTCTTCGAGGCTTGTCTCATGACCCCGCAAGGCGCGCCGTCTCCCATTGAAACACAGAGCCCCATCTTGCCTTTCCGGGACTTCGCCGCAGCGGCGGGCGAGCCTTCCGCGCTGAGGCAGGCGATCACCGCGGCCTATCGGCGGCCCGAGCCGGAGTGTCTTTCTCCCCTCTTGGAAGCGGCGACGGTCACGGGCGCTGAGAAGGAGGCGATCCGCGAGACCGCCCGGCAGCTGGTTCTTGCCCTGCGCGCCAAACCGAAGGGGGCGGGCGTCGAGGGGCTGGTGCACGAATATTCGCTCTCCAGCCAGGAAGGCGTGGCGCTGATGTGTCTTGCCGAAGCGCTGCTGCGCATTCCGGATACCGCCACCCGCGATGCGCTCATTCGCGACAAGATCTCGACCGGAGACTGGAAATCGCATCTGGGCGGCGGGCGTTCCCTCTTCGTCAACGCAGCCACCTGGGGCCTTGTTGTCACCGGCAGACTGACGGCGACGGTCAACGACCGCAGCCTTGCCTCTGCGCTCACCCGCCTGATTGCCCGTTGCGGCGAACCCGTCGTGCGTCGCGGCGTGGACATGGCGATGCGCATGATGGGGGAGCAGTTCGTCACCGGTGAGACCATCGACGAGGCGCTCTCCCGTGCCCGCGAGATGGAAGAAAAGGGTTTTCGTTATTCCTACGACATGCTGGGCGAGGCGGCGACGACGGCAGCCGATGCCGAACGCTATTTTCGCGACTACGAGAATGCCATCCATGCAATCGGCCAAGCCGCCGCCGGACGGGGTGTTTATGCGGGGCCGGGCATTTCGATCAAGCTTTCGGCGCTGCATCCGCGTTATGCACGCGCGCAGCGCAAGCGTGTGATGGACGAGCTTCTGCCGCGCGTGACCGCGCTGGCGAAGCTTGCAAAGACCTATGACATCGGCCTCAACATCGATGCGGAAGAGGCTGACCGCCTCGAACTTTCCCTCGATCTCCTGGAGGCGCTCTGCCTCAATCCGGATCTAGCCGGCTGGAATGGCATGGGCTTCGTGGTGCAGGCCTATGGCAAGCGCTGCCCCTTCGCGCTCGATTACATCATCGATCTCGCGGAACGCTCCGGCCATCGCATCATGGTACGGCTGGTGAAGGGTGCCTATTGGGATGCCGAAATCAAGCGCGCCCAGCTCGATGGCCTGGAGGATTTTCCGGTCTTCACCCGCAAGGTCCACACCGACGTTTCCTACATCGCCTGTGCCCGAAAACTTCTGGCGCGGCGCGACGTCATTTTCCCGCAGTTCGCCACGCACAATGCTCAGACACTGGCAGCGATCTACCGCCTTGCGGGCCCGGCGTTCGAACTCGGCGCCTACGAATTCCAGTGCCTGCATGGCATGGGCGAGCCGCTGTACGAGGAGGTGGTGGGCGAAGCAAAGCTCGGGCGGCCGTGCCGCATTTATGCACCGGTCGGTACGCATGAGACGCTGCTCGCCTATCTCGTTCGCCGGCTTCTTGAAAACGGCGCCAACTCCTCCTTCGTCAACCGCATCGGCGATGCAACGGTGCCGGTCGACGATCTGACAGCCGATCCGGTCGATGTGGTGCGCGCCATGGCGCAGCCTGGATCGAAGCACGAGAGAATTGCGCGCCCGGGCGATCTGTTCGGACCGGCGCGTCGCAACTCCAGGGGGCTTGACCTGAGCAACGAGGCGGTGCTGGCGGATCTTTCCGTTCGCCTGCTTGAAAGTGCCGGGAAGGACTGGCGCGCCGAACCCCTGCTGGCCTTTGCCGCGCCGATGGCCGGTGGGCAGATGGTGACCAACCCCGCGGATCATCGCGACGTGGTGGGGCGGGTGGTCGATGCCACGGCAGAAGTTGCCGTACAGGCCGTGCATGTGGCGGCGCAGACCATGTCCGACTGGGCCGGCGTTTCGGCACCCGAGCGGGCCGCCTGCCTGGATCGGGCGGCAGACGGGATGGAGGCCCGCATCGGCATATTGATGGGCCTCATCATGCGCGAGGCCGGAAAATCCGCACAGAATGCGATTGCCGAAGTGCGCGAGGCGGTCGATTTCCTGCGGTATTATGCGGAGCAGGCGAGGCGCAGCCTTGGGCCTGCGCACAGGCCGCTTGGGCCGATCGTCTGCATCAGTCCGTGGAATTTCCCCCTCGCCATCTTCACCGGACAGGTGGCGGCGGCGCTCGTCGCGGGCAATCCGGTGCTGGCGAAACCCGCGGAAGAGACGCCGCTGATTGCAGCCGAGGCCGTGCGTATCCTGCACGAGGCCGGCGTGCCGCAGACGGCGCTGCAGCTTCTGCCAGGCGATGGTCGCATCGGTGCTGCCCTGGTGGGGGCGGGCGAGACCGCCGGGGTGATGTTCACCGGCTCGACGGAGGTGGCACGCCTGATCCAGAAGCAGCTTGCCGGCCGCCTGTCCGCTTCGGGCAAACCGCTTCCGCTGATTGCCGAAACCGGCGGCCAGAACGCGATGATCGTCGATTCCTCGGCGCTTGCAGAACAGGTTGTCGCCGATGTGATTGCCTCTGCCTTCGACAGTGCCGGCCAGCGGTGTTCGGCGCTGCGGGTCCTCTGCCTGCAGGAGGAGGTGGCCGATCGGGTTCTGACCATGCTGAAGGGTGCGCTGGCGGAACTCTCCGTCGGCCGAACCGACCGGCTGAGCACCGATATCGGGCCGGTGATCACCAGGGAGGCGCAAGGCACGATCGAGGCGCATATCGCGCGGATGCGGGATCTCGCACGACCGATCCACCAGGCGCCCCTGCCGGCGGATTGCGTGTTCGGCACCTTCGTCGCCCCCACCATCATCGAGCTGACATCGCTGAAGGATCTCGAGCGCGAAGTATTCGGGCCGGTGCTGCATGTCATCCGCTATCGGCGGAAGGACCTCGACCGGTTGATCGAGGACATCAATGCCACCGGTTATGGCCTGACCTTCGGCCTGCACACGCGGCTGGATGAAACGATCGCCCATGTTCTAAGCCGGATAAGGGTCGGCAATCGGTATGTGAACCGCAATGTCATCGGTGCCGTCGTCGGTGTGCAGCCGTTCGGCGGGCGCGGTCTCTCCGGAACCGGCCCGAAGGCCGGCGGCCCCTTGTATCTTGGTCGTCTGGTGGAGACACCGCCGGAGCCGCCGCAGCTGAGTTCCGTTCACCTCGATCCAGTCCTGGCCCGCTTTGCCCGTGTCCTTGACGACCGCCAGCAGGTTGAGATGGCGGAGTTTGCCCGCGTGATCGGCAGCCACTCCGCGCTTGGCCTGGAGCTGGAACTGCCGGGGCCGGTGGGCGAGAGAAATCTCTATGCCCTGCATCCGCGGGGCAAGATCCTGCTTGTGCCGCAGACCGAAAAAGGCCTGCTGACGCAGCTGGCCTGCGTGTTCGCCACCGGCAATACGGCCTTTGTTGACGCACCGCCCGCCCTTCGCCCGCTTCTCGACACTCTGCCGGCCGATCTTCTCGCCCGTATCCGGCTGATCCGCGACTGGGAAAACGACGCTCCGTTTGCCGGCGCGCTGATCGAAGGCGAGGGCGATGCGGTCACCCATGCCCTGCAGCGGCTTGCCGATCTGCCGGGGCCGCTTGTGCTTCCCCAGTCGGCGCCGTCCGATGCCATGGGGCGGGCGGATGCCTATGGCCTGCACTGGCTGCTGGAAGAGGTCTCGACCTCCATCAACACAGCGGCGGCCGGCGGAAATGCCAGCCTGATGACCATCGGCTGACCTCTTGCCAGCCGGCTTCGGCCCCCTATGATGCGCCGCCGGCAGTGGGCCGGCGGAATCGGACGGGAACAGGATGACGCAGGGCTTGGGCGGTAAAGTGGTGCGGTTCGCGATGAGAATGGCGCCGGTTCTGGCGTTTGCCGTGCCCGGCGTTGCGAACGCACGCGACTGGCAGCCGGTCGAGCAGATCAAGACCTATGCCATCACCGGCAACACCGGCGCGGAACTTTACGAGGCGATCGGCGCCCGCGCACCACAGGCCGGCGGCGGGCTGGCCATTGCCCATACCAGTTTCAAGCTCACCTGGACGCGCACCTATACGCCGCAGGGCAGTGCCTGTGCCATCACCGTGGCCAAACCGAAGGTCATCATCACCTACACCCTGCCGAAGCCGGCGAACAAGTTGAGCCCGGATGTCGCGGCAAGCTGGGGGCGCTTCATCGCTGGTGTCGAGAAACACGAGCGTGTGCACGGCCTGTTCATCCAGGAACTCGTGCAGCAGATCCAGGACTTCAGCCTTGGCCTTAAGGTGGAGAACGATCCTTCCTGCCAGAAGATCCGGCAGGTGTTGACGGCACGCCTCGGCGAACTGTCCAAGGCGGAGCGGGCGAAGAATGTCGAGTTCGACCGGGTGGAACTCAGCCCCGGCGGCAATGTCCACCAGCTCATCCTGGCTCTGGTGAACGGTCCCTGATCGAAGACCATCCTTTGGCTCGTCGTCCGGACCGGAAAGCCTAACGGAACCGCCGGCTGAGATAGGCAGAGCCCTTCAGGCCGAATCGCCAGGGCAGCTCGATCGCCTTGGTGATGCCGATGCGCGGGCCGCAGACGGTTTCCGGTACGCTGTGCCGCAGGGTCAGGGCAAACGGCGGCGCGGTCAGGCCAGCGCCGTCATGGGAGAGGGTGATGCCGAGTGCCTGTGCCACCCGGCCGGGACCTGCACACAGCAGCAGCGGGTTTTCCATGCGGCGGCGGGCCTGCATCGCCTCGATCCCCGTCACCGGCTCCAATGCGCGAATGAGAACCGCGCTTCCCGGGCGGCAAACGAAGTTCAGGCACCAGTGGATGCCATAGGAGCGGTAGACATAGGCATGCGCAGGGGGGCCGAACATCGCGCGGTTGCGCGGGCTTTCGCCACGAAAGCTGTGCGAGGCAGGGTCATCCGGCCGATAGGCCTCCGTCTCGACGATGAGGCCGCCGACGCCCTCCACCGTCAGGGTTGCGCCGATCAGCCCTTCTGCCACGGCAACGGCATCGCGATCGAAGAAACGCGACAGATCGGGGGACTGGTCGAACGCTGTGCTCATGGCCTTCTATCTCGACCGCGTCCGCACCCTTGGCAAGGGGTCGTCCACCATCAATGACAAGGTCAAGGCAGAGAGGACCTTGCCAGCCGGACGCCAAGTCTCTACCTCTCCCGCCATGGCAGCACGCGACCGATATTCCCGAAAACTCGAATGCCCCCAATGTGGACACTCCGGCTTTGCCGAGGTCTCCGAGGACGACGACCCGCGCCGCAAGGACCCGGGTTTCCAGATCGACGAGATGCCGAGGGGTTTTGCCACCGAATTCGCCGCCCGCGATCCGAAAAAATACATGCTGCGCTGCCAATGCGGCCACAAGTTCCGCTTCGAGAGCAAAAGCGTGTATGCGCCGGGCGGGGAGCCGAGGCGGTAAGGGCACGGTTGACGGGGGATCCCGCGTTTCCGGCATAGGCTGCTCAAGCTGCCTTGTGAGGCGCTATCTTGAGATCAAACCCCATGGCCTTGATGACCTTGATGACAGTGCCGAACTCCGGATTTCCGTCCCCGCTGAGGGCGCGATAAAGGTTCTCTCTGGATAATCCCGCATCCTTGGCGATCTGGCTCATGCCGCGGGCTCTGGCGACCTCGCCAATCGCTGCCGCGATGGTCGCCGGATCGCCCTCCTCGAAGACCGCTTCCAGAAACAGAGCCATCTTTTCGTCCGTATCGAGATGTTGTGTGACATCCCATCTGGTCGTTCTGATCGCCATGCTCGTTATCCTTTCACGTCTTTTGCCATCTGCTTCGCCGCTGCAATGTCGGCCACTTGCGTGTCCTTGTCGCCGCCACACAACAGTATGATCACCACTTTGCCCTGCTTGATAAAGTAGACCCGATAGCCCGGGCCGTCATCAATCCGGAGCTCGCTGATGCCTCCGCCAACCGGCTTGACGTCTCCAGGATTTCCCAGCGACAGGCGAAATATCCGGGCATTGATACGCGCCTTGGCACGTTCATCCCTCAGACGGGAAAACCACGCGGCATAGGTTTCGGTTTCCCGTATCTCGAACATGAAGAAAATGTAGCGCATAAGCTACAAATGAGCAAGTTAGTCCGGATCAAACCGCAATTCGCGCTGATGGGCGGCGGCAGGGTGAAATCCCAAATCGTCCAAAACCGAGATCATCAAGATTGCCCTAGCTGACGCGAAAGATATCGACATCAGCTCAATCTTTGATTTTTCTGCGTGTTATCAAAGGGAAGTTTGGTGGAGCTAAGCGGGATCGAACCGCTGACCTCTTGCATGCCATGCAAGCGCTCTCCCAGCTGAGCTATAGCCCCATCAGGGTACCGGGCATTTTCCGGTTCCGGGAACCCCGTCTGAAGCAGTGCTTCCGTCGGGGTGGCGGCTTAATACGTCCGGTCGTTTCGGAGTGCAAGCCTAAAAATGACAGGCCCGGCGATTTTTTCGTCCGGGCCCGAATTTGCGAGGAAAATCAAACCTCGTCTTCGTCGCCGCCGACGCCGATGATGCCGGTGACGTCGTCATCGTCATCGTCTTCGTCCGCTTCCAGGAAGGTGTCGTCGTCGTCGCCGTCGATTTCGACGTCGTCATCGCCGATATCCGGAATGTCGTCGCCGGCGGCCGCATCGTCACCCTCTTCGAGCGAGACGAGTTCGACATCCGGGTTTTCGGTGTCGACTTCCGCGACTTCCTCTTCCTCGGCCTGTTCCATCTTCATCTGTGCCGTGTTCTCCTCGAAGAAGGAGAGAGGCCAGGACTTGCCCGTGTAGGGCGACACAACCGGGTCACGGTTGAGGTCGTAGAATTTCTTGCCCGTATCCGGGTCGGTGCGCTTGGTACCAAGTTCCGCTTTTGCCACTGTCGATGCCCCGTGCAAATGGCCGATTCTCTCGGCGTTGCCGCGTGCGCGGCGCTCACAAAATTATTAGCCGGTCCCCTTAATCCTTGTGGATTGGCATGTCAAAGGCAAACTTGGGCGGGAAAGCCTTGCATTTCCAGAGTTTCCCGTCGATGACCGCGAAGGCGGTCCTGAAGCAGGGAGCCGCAAGCGCGGATCAGGTGGCGGTTAGAGTGTCGATGTCACAACAGGCAAAGCCGGGAAACGGAGCCGCAATGCGGGGCGGTGCATCGCGCGCGCCGGGCAACGGGACGGCGGATGATCTCCTGGCCGCTGCGGCTCTGTTCTTGATGACCGTTGCGGCCGGGAAAAGCCGGCTCTGCGGCGTCGCGCTGTCGCAGGAAATGACGGTCGCGATCGCCGCTGCAAGAGCGTTTGGTGCAACGATCGAAACCGCACCGGATGGATTTATTGTCTCCGGTCTCGGCACAGGCGTCCTTCTGGAACCGGCCCTGCCCATCAATGTGACGGGTGCGCCGTTGACGGCGGCGCTCTTGATCGGTCTTGTCTCATCCCATGATGTCCCCGTGACCCTCGTGGGGGAGGGGTTGGAGGTTTTGGCTACACCGTTCCTGCCGATCGGCCTGCAGATGAAGGACGAGGGCGACGGGCGCGTCTTGCTGTGCGGATCGAAAACGCCGCCGCCGGCACGATGGCGCGTCGGGGCAGGAGATTCCGTCGAGACGCTTGCCATTCTTCTCTCCGCGTTGAACACGCCCGGTCTGACCGTGATCGACCTGGAGGACGCTTCCTCCTTTCTCAGTCTCTTTCAAAGCTTCGGTGCCGGCTTCGAAATGAAAGGCGGCGAGCAGGGCAAATTCACGCTCGCCATGATCGGGCGGCGGCCTCTGGCGGCGGCCTCGTTCGATATCTCCGCATTGGCTGCCGACTGAGCGACGGCAAGCTTGCCTGGTCGCCCTCCCGGTAGCCAGGCTGTCGCTTTTCCGCTAAAGCGCCCACGAACCTTCAAGCGGGAGTGCTTCATGGGCTTTATCATCGCCATCGACGGACCGGCAGCTGCGGGCAAGGGCACCCTGTCGCGAAAGATCGCCGAGACCTACGGTTTCCAGCATCTCGATACGGGCCTGACCTACCGCGCGACCGCCAAGGCATTGCTTGACGCCGGTCTTCCGCTCGATGACGAAGCCGTGGCGGAAAAGACGGCGCTGGAGGTCAATCTCGCGGGGCTTGAACGTGCGGTTCTGGCAAAGCATGACATCGGCGAGGCCGCCTCGAAGATAGCCGTCATGCCGGCCGTCCGCCGGGCATTGGTCGAGGCGCAGCGCGCCTTCTCGCGCCGCGAACCCGGCGTGGTGATGGACGGCCGCGATATCGGCACCGTGGTCTGCCCCGACGCACCGGTCAAACTCTATGTCACGGCCTCGTCGGAGGTGCGGGCGAGACGGCGTTATGACGAGATCATCGGCGCTGGCGGTTCGGCTGATTTTGCGGCCATTTTCGAGGACGTGAAAAAGCGTGACGAGCGCGACATGGGCCGGGCCGACAGCCCCCTCAAACCGGCGGCCGATGCGCACTTGCTAGATACGTCGGAAATGAGTATAGAGGCCGCATTTCAAGCGGCGAAGACCATCATCGACGCGGCCTTGAACAGGAATTGACGATCCGCCGGCACGCCCGGCAGATCATCGTCAGACGAATAACTTGAAGACCTGGTCCCCGCGCCGGATTGCCCTCGAAGTGTGTAGGGCGGGCTTGATCTTTGGGTATGAGCAACACCAACCCCCCGGCGCGTTACGTGCCCTGACTGGGCACGATCAGGAGATTTCATGTCAGTAGCAAACCCCACGCGGGAAGATTTCGCGGCCCTCCTCGAAGAATCTTTTGCCTCTCACGATCTTGCCGAAGGCTATGTTGCCAAGGGCACGGTCACGGCGATCGAAAAGGACGTTGCCGTCATCGACGTAGGCCTCAAGGTTGAAGGTCGCGTTCCGCTGAAGGAATTCGGCGCCAAGGGCAAGGACGGCTCGCTGAAGGTCGGCGACGAAGTTGAAGTTTACGTCGAGCGCATCGAAAACGCGCTTGGCGAAGCTGTTCTGTCGCGCGAAAAGGCTCGCCGCGAAGAAAGCTGGATCAAGCTGGAAGCCAAGTTCGAAGCTGGCGAGCGCGTTGAAGGCGTCATCTTCAACCAGGTCAAGGGCGGCTTCACGGTTGACCTCGACGGCGCCGTTGCCTTCCTGCCGCGTTCGCAGGTCGACATCCGTCCGATCCGCGACGTGACCCCGCTGATGCACAACCCGCAGCCCTTCGAAATCCTCAAGATGGACAAGCGTCGCGGCAACATCGTTGTTTCGCGCCGTACGGTTCTCGAAGAGTCGCGTGCCGAGCAGCGTTCTGAAATCGTTCAGAACCTCGAAGAAGGCCAGGTTGTTGACGGCGTCGTCAAGAACATCACCGATTACGGTGCGTTCGTTGACCTCGGCGGCATCGACGGCCTGCTGCACGTCACCGACATGGCATGGCGCCGCGTGAACCATCCGTCGGAAATCCTGAACATCGGCCAGCAGGTCAAGGTTCAGATCATCCGCATCAACCAGGAAACCCACCGCATCTCGCTCGGCATGAAGCAGCTCGAGTCGGATCCGTGGGATGGCATCTCTGCCAAGTACCCGGTTGGCAAGAAGATCTCCGGTACCGTCACCAACATCACCGACTACGGTGCATTCGTTGAGCTGGAGCCGGGCATCGAAGGCCTCATCCACATCTCCGAAATGTCCTGGACGAAGAAGAACGTTCACCCCGGCAAGATCCTGTCCACGAGCCAGGAAGTTGACGTGGTCGTTCTCGAAGTCGATCCGTCCAAGCGCCGCATCTCGCTCGGCCTCAAGCAGACGCTTGAAAACCCGTGGCAGGCATTCGCTTACAGCCACCCGGCTGGCACGGAAGTCGAAGGCGAAGTCAAGAACAAGACTGAATTCGGTCTGTTCATCGGCCTCGAAGGCGATGTCGACGGCATGGTTCACCTGTCGGATCTCGACTGGAACCGTCCGGGCGAACAGGTCATCGAAGAATTCAACAAGGGCGACGTCGTTCGCGCTGTTGTTCTCGATGTGGACGTCGAGAAGGAGCGTATCTCGCTCGGCATCAAGCAGCTCGGCCGTGACACGGTCGGTGAAGCTGCAACCTCCGGCGACCTGCGCAAGAACGCTGTCGTGTCGTGCGAAGTCATCGCCGTCAACGACGGTGGCATCGAAGTCCGTCTCGTCAGCCACGAAGACATCACCTCGTTCATCCGCCGCGGCGATCTGTCCCGCGACCGCGACGAGCAGCGTCCGGAGCGTTTCTCGGTCGGTCAGACCGTCGACGCCCGCGTCGTCAACTTCTCCAAGAAGGACCGCAAGGTCATGCTGTCGATCAAGGCTCTCGAGATCGCAGAAGAGAAGGAAGCCGTGGCTCAGTTCGGTTCGTCCGACTCGGGTGCATCGCTCGGCGACATCCTGGGTGCCGCACTCAAGAACCGCAGCAACGACTAATCCTCGTCGCTTCGGCTGAAACAAAAGAAACCCGCCTGGCATCGCCCGGCGGGTTTTCTGTTTTGACTGTCTTGCTGAAAATCCTACCAGGCCGCTAAGCGCTGATAGAAATCCTGGGCTTCGCCGTGGCGATCGGCGGCCAGATGCGCCGTCGGCGCCGTTTTGCCGGTCTCCGTGTCCGCGCTCATTTCCGTTTCCGCTTCCGCTGCGTCGGATGCAGAGAACTCGTCATCGCTCTGCTTTTCGCTGCCCGCCTCGTCTTCTCCCCCCTGGCCGCGGCCATGCCGACGACGTCCGGAACGGTCATCCTCATCGACGGCCTCCACCGGGCGCACCAGATCGCCACTGCCCTGTGTGGCAAGGGCGCTGACCGGATAGGGTACGAAAGCCGGAACGAAGGCCGTGGTCGAGGCCGTGCGGGTTGGCGCAAAAGAAAGACCGTCCTGCCGGTGGGAAGCCGGATCGACCGGAATATCATCTGTCTGTGCTGCCACCTGCGACGACGGTTCGTTCATCATCGCGGCATCTGCGGCCTCTGCCTGTGCCGAGGCCGGCGTGGAGGCGGTTTGCATCTCATCAACGACCGCTCCAGCATTTGCTCCTTCGTTTTGCGCGGCCTGAACGGCGGCTTCGGCTGGTGAAACGGCATTCGCCGTCAGCGCTGCCGGCTGTGCTGTCCCGGCAGAGGCTATCGCTGGAAGCGGGCTGACGGATGCCGAGGAAACCTGCCCCTGAGCTTTCGGTCCGAAGGAGAACTCGTCGCCGAAACTGTCGCCGGCAAAGACCGCCGCATAACGGTCGGATGTCCCAGCTGAGGTTTCCACGACCGCAATGACCGGCCTGCCTGTTGGCGACACAAGAGCGGCATTCGCCGCCATGCGGGTCGCCCCGGCGCTCGCCAGTTCGACCGACACTTGTTGCAAGCGCAGTGCGGCGGCAGAGGTGAAGGATTGCGCTCGCTGCGAGCCCTGACGTGCAAGAGCCGGTCCGTCATAGGTCACCTCGTCGCGAACCGGCGGTGCCAGATCGGTGGCCGGTGTCTTCGCTGCGTCTGCCCGCCCGGAGGATGTCAATCCAGTCTCCGGCAGGTCAACGAACTCCAGGCTTTCCGGCCCCTTGTCGGTGAGCGCCTGAGCGATGCGTGCGCCGGTCGGGCCGCTCACGTCCTCCGCCTTGTCCTGTGCCGCCGGGAGCGCGCCGAGTGCCGCAGCCGCGTCCGGATGATAGGTCGTCTGGCCATTCTCCAGGACAACGGCAAGTGCGCCCGGCTGTCCGCCCTTCTGCGCGAATGTCTGCTGAGCTACGTCCGCATCGGGCGAGACCGTGGCGACGGTCGATTCGGACAAATCGGTCGGGACCAGGCCGCCTGCCTCCGATGCAGTCGCCAGAGCTGAGGCCTGGGGGAGCGCCTGGGCCTGAGCCTGGGCCGTGGGCTGGCCGGGCACCTTCTGCGCGGCGGCGGCGAGCAGTGCTGCGCCGTTCGTGGTAAAGACCGGCCGAGCCTGCGGCCCGATGGCTGCTCCGGATCCATCGTTCTGGCGATAGGAGGTGACGACGAGCTTGGTCACGGGATCACGCTCGGTCGCGGCCTCCGTCTCCAGCTGCAGGGACAGCCTCGTTGCCTCCGGTCCGAACGGGTTTTTCAGAATGTCGACGAGAAGCCGCAGTGTCACGCCCTTGATGAGCTGCATGAGGACGCGCTGCAGCGCCACCCGCTCGGCAGGCGGCAGGGCGGCGATCGTCTCGGCCAGGCGATCGGCATAATCGGTAAGCGTTTCCCCCTCATGGCGTGCCAGTTTCAGCACGCCACCAACAGCCTCGGCCACGGAGGAGAGACCCTGCGCCAGCTGCAGCTGGCCGGACAGGGAAAGAACGTCACGCCGATCGCTGGCAAAGGCTGCCGGAGAGGTCAGCGGACCGACAACGCTATCACCACGCGGATTACCGATCTGCACGCGACTGGAGGCCGGCAGATATTGCGACTGGTTGAACTGACTGAGCGCAGTGTCCGAAAGGGCAGCGACAGGCGGCAACATGGCTATGCTCCACACGGTGTCGGTTGAAAGGACAGGCCGGCTACGGGCAGAAAGCTTGTTGCGACCGTGTTATGGGCCGCTGCCGCGGCGCCTCATGGCGTCTTGAATGCCGTTTATTCAGCAACTATTGGCAACAACCGTAAATTTTTCTTTAACTTATTCTATAATCAGAAATGTACTATTTAGTACTCTATTAATTTTAATGGCGGGCCTTTGGAGGGGAGGGGCCGCCCTTGGGATTTTGGCATTCCGATCGGCGTCTCCATCCCGCAACGGCCTGGAACCTCTCACCCCGCACATGCCGCAATGCTGCCGAATCGCCTGCCCCACATGCCGCAGGACAGGCTCATCCGGTCGTCCGGCTTCGGCAGGTTTTCGCCAATCGAAACTGCCGATCCCGTCTCGGGGAGCCAGCATCAGCTATGGGCGAAGATGTCGGTCTCTTCCCAACCGAGAAGGTCGAGCTTTGCCCGGGTCGGCAGAAAGGCGAAGCAGGCCTGTGCCATTTCCAGACGGTTGTCGCGGACCAGTCGCTGCGTCAGCTTTTCCTTCAGGGCGTGCAGGTGCAGAACGTCCGAGGCGGCATATTCCAGCTGTGCGGGCGAGAGCTTTTCCGCTGCCCAGTCGGATTGTTGCTGCGCCTTCGACACGTCTATATCCAGCAGTTCCTTCAGATTGTCCTTCAAGCCGTGGCGGTCGGTATAGGTGCGGCAGAGGCGCGAGGCGATCTTGGTACAGAAGATCGAGGCCGTGGTGACACCGAAGGTATGATAGAGAACGGCAATGTCGAAACGGCCGTAATGGAAGATCTTTTCGCGGGTCTCGTCCGCCATCATCGCCACGAGGTTCGGCGCCGTCGTTTGGCCGGCGGAGATGCGAATCACGTCGGCGCTGCCATCTCCCGGCGAAAGCTGCACCACACAGAGCCGATCGCGGCGCGGCACAAGGCCGAGCGTTTCGGTATCGATGGCAATGGCGCCGGTGTAGCGGGCGGCGTCTTCCGCGGAGATATCCCCTTCGTGATAACGGATGGTGCTCATGTCTTCCCTTTCCTGTGCTGGAAACCGCTATAGCTTATGGTGCGCGGGCTGAATATGCCCAACTTGACGGCGCCCTTTTTCTCTCAGAACGCCGAGCCTTGCGCTGGGCGCATTGCTGCAATGCAGCAGTGGCGTTGTCTCGGCAATTCGTATTCGCTATATACAAATCATCGAAGCGACGCACTCCTCCTCCCAGCGTCGCGAGATAGAGATCGGCAACCTCCTCCTCCTCCCAATTGCCGATCGAGTTTAAAAGCCTGCCGCACCTCCTCCCGCGGCAGGCTTTTTCATTTCTGCGTTGCGTAATGCTATAACGTACCAAAAGTTGTTTTAGAAACTCCTGTTCACGTAAATGTCATGGCCCATGGTTATAGCGGGGCATCCGCCAACCATCCTCCCGAGGCCACCATGCGCACCATTATCGCCGCCCTCATTGCAACCACGGCACTCGTGTCCGGCGCCCATGCCGCGACCGTTTACCCGCTGGATCGTGCAACGATCCTGATGGGCTCGCCGTTCGACTTCAAGGTCGAGTTCAAGGCGGTCGTCAAGCCGGAAGACGTCAAGATCACCGTCAACGGCCAGGATTACAAAACTGTCCTCGGCGCTGAAGCACAGTTCGTTGCCGAAGAAAAAGGCAAGGAAGACAAGGTCTTGGGTTCTTCCATCCTGCTGCGTGGCGTCAAGCTCGCAAGCGCTGGCGATTACAAGGTTGAAGTTTCTGCCGGTGACGAGAAGAAGACCGTCACCTGGAATGTCTACGGCACGCAGGCCACCCCGAAGGCCAAGAACATCATCTTCTTCCTTGGGGACGGTCTCTCGGTTGCTCACCGCACCGGCGCCCGCATCATGTCCAAGGGCATGACCGAGGGCAAGGCGAACGGCCTGCTGAACATGGATGTGCTGGACCGGATGGCCTTTGTCGGCACCTCTTCCACCAATGCCATTGCAACCGACAGTGCTAACACCATGTCGGCCTACATGACCGGTCACAAGACGGCCGTGAACGCTCTCGGTGTTTATGCCGACCGCACACCGAGCACGCTCGATGACCCCAAGGTCGAGACCATTGCGGAAGCGCTGCGCCGGACGACGAAGAAGTCGGTTGGCGTGGTCTCCAACTCCGAAATCGAAGATGCAACGCCGGCTGCCGTTGTCGCCCACACCCGCGCGCGCGCCGACAAGGCCGACATCGTCGGCATGTTCTACGACGTTAAGCCGGAAGTCATGCTGGGTGGCGGTTCCGCCTATTTCCTGCCCAAGTCCGTTGCCGGTTCCAAGCGCAAGGACGACAAGGACTTCATCGCTCTCTTCAAGGAAGCCGGTTACACGCTGGCAACCACCAAGGACGAACTGGCCAAGGCTGACGGCGACAAGGTTCTCGGCCTTTTCCACACCGGTAACATGGACACTGTCCTTGATCGCCAGCAGCTGAAGAAGGGCACCGTCGAAAAGTTCCCGAACCAGCCGGGTCTCGTTGACATGACCAAGGCTGCCCTCGACAAGCTCTCGAAGAATCCGGAAGGGTTCTTCCTGATGGTGGAAGGCGCCTCGATCGACAAGATGTCCCACCCGATGGACTGGGATCGCGCCCTTTATGACACCATCGAATTCGACCAGGCCATCGGCCTTGGCCTCGAGTTCCTGAAAAAGAATCCGGATACGCTGATCGTCGTCACCGGCGACCACACCCACGGCGTTTCGATCATCGGCACGATCGATGACAACAAGCCGGGTACCGAGATGCGCGAAAAGGTCGGCACCTATGCCGATGCCGGCTTCCCGAACTACGAGGACAAGGACGGCGACGGTTATCCGGACAAGGTCGACGTATCGCGTCGCCTGGCCGTCTTCTCCTCGAACTACCCGGACTACTACGAAACCTGGCGTCCGAAGATGGACGGCCCGTTCGAGCCGTCCGTCCAGAACGAGAAGAAGCAGTACGTTGCCAACGAAGCCTACAAGAACGTTCCGGGCGCTGTCTTCCGCGAAGGCAACCTGCCGCGTTCCGCTGACACGGCAGTCCATGCCGTTGATGACGTCGTCCTGCAGGCGACGGGTCCGGGTTCCGAAGGCTTCAAGGGCTACATGGAAGAAAGCGACATCTACAAGGTGCTTGTGGATACCTTCGCGCTCGGCGCCAAATAAGCCGATCCAATGCCTGTGCCGGGTCTGGTGACCCGGCCTCCGGCCTGCCGATAGTCCACCCGCCGTTCGGACGGGTGGACCTGCTTTAGGAAGGATATGCCGTTCATGATGACGGTCGCAAAACGTCCCTTGTCGCGCCGCCTGTTTCTTTCCGGGATGGCGGCGGCTGCGCCGTCCCTGCTGACCTTCAAGGTGGCCGCGGCCGCGGCGAGCACGCTCAGCTTCGACGACCTTTATGGCAAGATCACACCGCTTGGCCTTGAGTTTTCCGACAAGACCAAGGCGCTGAACGGCAAGTCAGTGACCATGCGCGGTTTCATGGCCCCACCGCTGAAGGCCGAGGCGGCCTTTTTCGTGCTGACCGAGATTCCCATGTCATTGTGCCCCTTCTGCTCGTCCGATGCCGATTGGCCGGACAATATTGTTGTCGTTTATCTCTCTACCCGTCAGACCTTCACCCAGCCGAACCAGACGATCGAAGTGACCGGCCGGCTGGAGACTGGCTCGTGGACCGATCCGGAAACCGGCTTCGTGAGCCTCCTGCGTCTGCGCGACGCGCGTTATTCTGCGGTGTGACATGCTGACACTGTGTGTGGAAGATCTGGTCGTACGCGTCTCCGATCTGGAGCAGCCCGTGCTGTCGATTGAACGGCTCACGGTGCCTGCGGGCCAGCATCTCGCCGTCACCGGCGGCTCCGGTTCTGGCAAGAGCACACTTCTCCATGTCCTCAGCGGGCTTGAGCGCGCACGCCGCGGCCGCATTCTGTGGAATGCCTCGGATATCGCGCCGCTTCCCGAAGGCGAAAGGGACCGCTGGCGCGCCCGCAATGTCGGACTTGTCATGCAGGATTTTCATTTGTTCCCCGGCCTGACCGCGCTCGCCAACGTGCTGCTGCCGGCCCGACTGGCGGGCGCTGCCGATGCCGCGGTCGTGGCGCGTGGGCAGGAATTGCTGGCGCGGGTCGGGCTTGCCCGTCCCGGTCAGCGCATTGAAACCATGTCGCGCGGGGAAATGCAGCGCGTGGCCATCGCCCGGGCGCTTCTGCGCCGGCCGGGCGTGATCGTTGCCGACGAGCCGACGGCGAGCCTGGATGTGGAAAGCGGTGCGGCAGTCGGCGATCTCCTGCTGGAGGTAGCGGCCGAGACCGGCTGCACGCTGATCGTTGCCTCGCATGATGCGCGGCTCATCGAACGCCTCGACCGGCGCCTGACGCTGACGGCGGGACGCATCGTTGCAGACAATGCGCAAGCAGAGGTGGCGGCATGATTTCCTTCGTTCTTGCGGATCTGCGTCGTCTCTGGCTCGGCGCCTTCGTTCTTGTGCTGCTGGTTGCGTTGGCAACGGCGCTTGGCGTGGCGGTAACCCTGCAGGAGCGGGCACTGCGGCTCGGCAGCGCACGCGCGGCGGATCGGTTCGATTTGGTGGTGGGCGCTGCCGGCAGCGAGACCCAACTGGTGCTGTCCTCCGTCTTTCTGCAACCTTCGCCACTGCCTTTGATGCCGGGCACTGTTCTGGCTCGCCTGGCCGCCGATCCGCGGGTTGCCTGGGCAGCGCCGGTCGGCTTCGGTGACAGCTTCAAGGGTTATCCGATCATCGGTACAACGACGGCGCTGGTGAAGGGCACCACGGCGGGTTTTGCCGAAGGCGACATGTTTGCGCATGAGGGGGAGGCGATTGTCGGCGCAGCCGTCAATCTGTCGCTCGGCGCCGAGATCAAGCCCATGCACGGCACTGCGGAAACCGGCGGCGAGACCCATACGGAGATCGCCTATCGTGTGGTCGGCCGCATCAAGCCGACCGGAACGCCCTGGGACCGTGCAATCCTGGTGCCCGTCCAGGCCGTCTGGCACATTCATGGCCTCGGCCACGACGATCACGAAGAAGATCACCATGAGGACCATGATAGCGATCATGACGGCGATCATGAGGGTGATCATCACGCCGCAGAAGCCCATGGCCACGATCATCATGCTCATGGGGCTGGCTCTGTCGAGGCGGTTCAACACGTTACCGAAGTCCGGGCGCAGGGTGATGCCACGGCTCTGCCAACCGCTCCAGCGGACCACGATCATCATGCCGAGGTGGCGCATGCCGAGGACGGCGACGAGCATCACGCCCATGGCCATATCGATCCCGGTGCGCCCCTGAACGAAGCCTTTACCGAGGAGGCGCCGGGCCTACCCGCCATTCTCGTCAAGCCGAAGTCGATTGCCGATGCTTATCGTCTGCGCCAGGAATACCGCTCGGCCGGCACCTTGGCCGTGTTTCCGGGAGAGGTGCTGACGCGGCTCTACGGCACGCTTGGCGACGCAAAAATGGTACTGGCTTCGGTTGCCGCCGGGTCGCAGGCGCTCGTGGCAGCCGCCCTGTTGCTGGTCAGCGTCATCCACGTCACGCAAAGGCGCCGGCAGATCGGCGCGCTGCGCGCCTTTGGTGCGCCGCGTCTGGCGGTCTTCGGCATTGTCTGGAGCGAATTGTTCGTTCTGGTGCTGATCGGCATCGCGCTGGGTTTCGCCGGCGGCCTTCTTGCCGCGCGGCTGATTGGCGATGTCTTTACTCGCCAGACAGGCGTGATCCTGCCGGTGGAGTTTACCATCGACGATGCCGGCATGGCACTTATCTTGCTGGCAATCGGAACGGTCTTTGCCGCCATTCCGGCCGTCATGGCCTATCGTCAGTCGCCGGCAGAGGCTCTGCGCGGCTGATCGAAGGGTGGGGGCGGTCGCTCAAGGCGCGATGCCCCCTTTGCCGTCACAGCGCGGCGATGGCCTCCAGAACGCTGTCTTCGATCTCAATCCCCTCCCGTGCCGCCTCGGCGCGGAGTGACCGGCCGCGCCGTCCGGGGATGCGCACGCCGTCCTCGCGCGCCATCTCGTCGGCAAGTGCTGCAAGCCGCTCGCCAAAGCCGGCGCCGGCCGTGGCCTGCGGGTCGATGGCGATGATGAACTGGCCAAGTGCCGGCGGCGCTCCCTTGTCATCGAAGAGCGAGGTCGCCTCGTAGGAAAACAGCGCGCCAGTGATGCCGGCGGAAAGCGCTTCGACCATGAAGGCAAGCGCAGCGCCCTTGGCGCCACCGGTAGGCGCCATCGTCCCCTTGATCGCTTCGTCCGGATCGGTGGTCGGGTTGCCGTTTACATCAAGCGCCCAGTCATCGGGGATCGCGACACGCCTTTGCTGCGCTTCCATCACCTTGCCGCGGGCGACCTTCGACAAAGCGAGGTCGATGACGATGGGTTCCTGCCCGGCAACCGGAACGGCAAAGGCGATCGGGTTCGTTCCGTAGAGCGGTTTCTTGCCGCCCCAGGGCGCCATCGAGGCGGGCGCATTGGCAAACATCATCGCGACCAGCCCCTGATCAGCGAACCGCTCCACCGTCAGCGCCATCACGCCAGCGTGGTGAGAACGATGCAGGCTGGCGCAGGCGATGCCTTGCGCGCGGGCCATGGGAGCGAGCTCTTCAACGGCAATATCGAGCGCCGGGTAGGCGAAGCCGAACTGCACATCCACCGCGAGAACACCGGGGCGTGGTGTTTGCGTGCTGGCAATGGCCTTGCCGTCCACCTTGCCGGTCCGTACCTGCTTCACGTAGGCGGGAACACGGCGCAGCCCATGGCCGCTCTGGCCGGCCGCTTCGGCGGCAACCAGCGCCTTTGCGACGGAAAGGGACGAATGCGGCAGAACGCCGTTCGTTTCGAAAACGGAAGCGACCTGCCGTTCGAGGTCAGCGAGGGAATGACGCATGTGCAAGATCCTGGAACGCGCGGAAGATGGCGCAACGCGCCATCTTGGGGGGAGGCGGCAGGATTAGCAGTTTCGGTAGCCGAGAGGAACCGTGACCTTGCCCGGAATTCCCGGAGGCGGTGGCGGGACCGGCGATGCACGCCGCACAAGATCGACCATGTACTGGTCGAAATCGCCATAACCGGACGAGCGGGCCAGCGAGACGCCGCTCAGATTGCCACCCCCATCGATCCGGAAGGTCACATAGGCGGTGCTGCCGCGGCCTGCTGCCGGGCACTTGCCGCGCTGCCGGCCGAGATGGGCGGCAAGCTTGGACTGCCAGCGTGCCGGAGAGAGGGACGAACCTGCCGGGCTGTTGGAATTGGCTGCAGCCGCGGTTCTCTCGGCCTGGCGAACTTCGGCCTTGGCCTGTTCCGCGGCCTTGGCAGCCGGCGCCGGCGGTTTCGGCTTCGGGCGCTCGGCAACCTTCTTCTTGACCGGCTTCGGCTCTTCCTTCTCGACCTCCTTCGGTTCCTCGATCTCCTCGGGACGGATCACGGGAAGCGGCACTTCGACATTGTCGAGAAGCGCCAGTTGTTCCACTGGCTCTTCGACGGGTTCCGGCACCTCTTCAGGAATCGTCTGGGTCGTCTCCTGCACCGGCTCCTCCGGTTCAGCTTCCTCGATCACCGGCTCCTCGGGCGGGATCTCCGCGACTTCCTTGGGCGGATCAGGCACGGGTTCGACCACCGGTTCGGGTGTCGGCACGGGGTCAGGCGGCGGTTCCTCCACCGGTTCGACCGTTTCGCTCTTCACCTCCTGCGAATCCTGCATTTCGTCGCTGACCACCGTCTCTTCGGTGACAGCGGCCTCCGGTTCGGGCGCAAGTTCGATCATGATGGCGGCAGGCGGCGAGGCATCGGCGTCGTCGACGGGGTCCTGGCGCAGCATCACGGCGGCGGCCGCCAGATGCGCGGTCAGAACCACAAGGCAGGCGCTGGTCCAGAGAGCTGCTTCTCCCAGCCGCGCCCGGCGGCTCTTCTGCATCGGCATCATGGCGTCGCTCCGGCGGCTCCCGGAGCTGCGGCGCCGGCACCCGGAAGCGTTTCCAGGCCCACAAGGCCGATCTTCAGGTAGCCGGCATCGCGCAGCAGGTTCATCACCTGCATGAACTCGCCATAACCGACGGATTTGTCGGCCCGCAGGAAGATGCGCGCATCCTTGTTGCCTTCCGTCTTCTGGTCCAGCCGGGCCGAAAGCTCTTCACGCGGCAGCGTGTCATTGCCGAGACTGAGGCTCAGATCCTGCTTGATCGTCAGGTAGACCGGTTCGTCCGGCCGGGGCGAGGGTTTGGCGGTGGAGGCCGGCAGATCGACATTCACATCCACCGTGGCAAGCGGTGCCGCAACCATGAAGATGATCAGCAGCACCAGCATGACGTCGATGAAGGGCGTGACGTTGATCTCGTGGTTTTCCGGCAGGTCGTCGCCGTGGTTTTCGCGAATGCCTCCGGCCATCTTACTCTCCTGCGACGAGCGAGACGGGCGCCTTGCGCTGGCCGGGCGGCACCTTGCGGAAATCGAGGTCACGGCTGACCAGACGCTCCACACCGGCGGCTGCATCGGCCAGAAGCTGGCGGTAGCCGGTGATCGAGCGGGAGAACATGTTGTAGATCACCACGGCCGGAATGGCGGCGACGAGGCCGATCGCGGTCGCAAGCAGGGCCTCGGCGATGCCGGGAGCAACGACGGCAAGGTTCGTCGTCTGCGACTTCGAAATGCCGATGAATGAGTTCATGATGCCCCAGACCGTGCCGAACAGTCCGACGAAGGGACCGACGGAACCGATGGTGGCGAGCGCCCCGGTGCCGCGCATCATGCGACGTCCGGCATAAGCTTCGATGCGGCCGAGGATCGAGGAGACACGTTCCTTGACACCTGCATTTTCGGCGTGATCCAGCGCACCTTCGGACAGTTCAAGTTCGCGCGCGGCTTCGCGCAGCATCGAGGCCGCCGGGCCGCCGCGCCGTGCGGTCGCGGTAACGGCTTCCGTCAGGTTCTTCGAGCGCCGGATGACCTTGATCACGCTCTTGGCCCGGCGCCGGGCACCGGCAAGTTCCAGCGTCTTGGCGAGCCAGACCGTCCAGGTGATGAGCGAGGCGAGCGCAAGCCCGATCATGACGCTCTTCACGACCCAGTCTGCGGCCAAGAACATGCCGACCGGCGAAAGATCGTGGGGAATGTCGCTGCGCGGCTGCGGTGTCAGGAACTGCGTCAGAAGATCAGCCGGTTCGCCCGCGGCCGGCTGGGCTTCGTCCGGAACTGCCGTTTCCTGTGCTAAAGGCTGAACTGCGGCACCGCCGTCCCCGGTCGTCAACGGCTGGGCAGGTGTCGCGGGTTCGCCGGACGCGGTCGGCGCCGGCGGAGTTACGGCCGGTTGGGTTTCCACTTGTGCCGGTGCCGGTGCTTGGCCTTGGAGCTGACTCTGGGGTTGCGCCTGCGGTGCTGCGGCCGGCTCAGGGGCGTTTGGTGCCGGCGGCAGTACCCGCGGCTGCGTGGTCGTTACCGCACTCGGAGCCGGGGCTGTGGTGGTGTCCTGGGCAGATGCCGGCGGAGCCGACAGAACGGCGGCAGCAAAGGCGAACGCAATCCCTGCGGTGGTCGATCGGAGCATCGGCCTGTGTGTTGCGAGGGCGGACGGGGCTTTGATCGGCATGGGCGAACTCCAGAATATGACTCTGTGCAGGCGCTTGGCCGCAAGGCCCTTCTCCGGCAAGCGCAATATCCATCGCCCGGACAACTTGGTCCGGCCGCTGGCCTCGAATGGATACGGGATAATAAACTTGACTGCTGTTGGCAACTATATTGTGCCGCAAATCAGAAAGAAGTGCGTGAGGGTTGCGCGTATCGGCCAGCAGCCCGAAGGGGGAACCGCAAACAAAAACGCCGGACCCAGGGGCCCGGCGTTGATCGTATCTGAACTGACAGGCAGCCGTCAGAGCGTACGGGTGACGTGTTCCACGCGGAAGCACTCGATCGTATCGCCGGCGCGGATGTCTTCGTAGTTCTCGAAGGCCATGCCGCATTCCTGGCCGACCGGCACTTCGGAGACTTCGTCCTTGAAGCGCTTGAGGGTCTTGAGCTTGCCTTCGTGGATAACGACGTTGTCGCGCACCAGGCGAACGCCTGCGCCACGCTCGACCTTGCCTTCGACAACACGGCAACCGGCAACCTTGCCGACCTTGGTGATGTTGAAGACTTCGAGGATCTCGGCATTGCCGAGGAAGGTTTCGCGGCGCTCCGGCGAGAGCAGGCCCGACATCGCCGCCTTCACGTCATCCACCAGATCGTAGATGATGTTGTAGTAGCGGATTTCGGTGCCGGTGCGCTCGGCAGCAGCGCGAGCCTGGGTGTTGGCGCGGACGTTGAAGCCGATGATCGCGGCATTCGAGGCTTCGGCGAGAACGATATCGGATTCCGTTACGCCGCCAACGCCCGAGTGGACGATGCGGGCGCGGACTTCGTCCGTACCGAGCTTGTCGAGCGCGCCGATGATGGCTTCGATCGAACCCTGCACGTCGCCCTTGATGACGAGCGGGAACTCCTTGAGACCGGAGGTCTGCAGCTGGCTCATCATCTGTTCCAGCGAACCGCGCGAACCGGACTGGCGGGCAGCCGCCTTGTCACGGGCCAGACGCTGACGGTACTCGGAGATTTCGCGAGCACGCGCCTCGTTCTCGACGACGGCGAACTTGTCGCCGGCAGCGGGCGTTCCGGAGAGACCGAGAACCTCGACGGGGAGAGCCGGACCGGCTTCCTTGACGTGTTCGCCCTTGTCGTTGACGAGCGCACGCACGCGGCCCCACTGATCGCCGGCCACGATGATCTGGCCGGGCTTCAGCGTACCCTTCTGGATCAGCACGGTGGCAACCGCACCGCGACCACGGTCGAGCTGCGCTTCCACAACGGTGCCTTCGGCTGTCCGGTTCGGATTGGCCTTGAGGTCCAGAACTTCCGCCTGCAGCAGGATGGCTTCCAAAAGCTTGTCGAGGTTCGTGCCGTTCTTGGCCGAAACCTGCACTTCCAGAACGTCGCCGCCCATGGATTCCACGAAGACTTCGTGCTGCAAGAGGGCCGTGCGGACACGCTGCGGATCAGCCGAAGGCTTGTCGATCTTGTTGATCGCCACGATGATCGGAACACCGGCCGCCTTGGCGTGATTGATCGACTCAATCGTCTGCGGCATGACGCTGTCGTCAGCGGCAACCACCAGGATCGCGATGTCCGTCACCTGCGCACCACGGGCACGCATGGCGGTGAACGCGGCGTGGCCGGGGGTGTCGATGAAGGTGATCTTCTGGCCGTTCTGTTCGACCTGATAGGCACCGATATGCTGGGTGATGCCGCCGGCTTCGCCAGCCACGACGTTCGCCTTGCGGATCGCGTCGAGCAGCGAGGTCTTGCCGTGGTCGACGTGACCCATGATGGTGACGACCGGCGGACGCGGCAGGCGTTCACCTTCTTCATCCACCACGTTGAAGATGCCTTCTTCAACGTCGGATTCCGAAACGCGCTTGACGGTATGGCCGAATTCGGTCGCGATGAGTTCGGCAAGGTCGGCGTCGATGACGTCGCCCGGCTTCATCATCTGGCCTTCCTTCATCAGGTACTTGATGACGTCGACGGCGCGTTCGGACATACGCTGCGACAGTTCCTGAATGGTGATGGTTTCCGGCAGGATGACTTCGCGCATGACCTTTTCGCGCGTTTCCTGCATCTGGCTGCGGCGGAATTTCTCCTGGCGGCGGCGCATGGCGGCCATCGAGCGGCCGCGCGACGAACCATCGTCGTCCACATCGGCGGTCGTGACTGTCAGCTTGCCGCGGCGGCGATCGTCTTCCTTCGGACGGGCCGGAACCTTGGCCGGAGCCGGTGCGGCGACCTTGCCGCGACCCGGTGCACCGCGTGCGGGACCGCGATCATCATCATCCTCGTCGCTGGCCTTGCGGCCACGAACCGCGCCTGCCGGCAGCGGAAGTGTTGTTGCCGGAGCCGGACGGTTGACCGGCGGGCGGCCTTCCGGCGCACGGGCGGCGGGGGCCGGCGCGGCAGGACGAGCCTGGGCGGCCGGTGCCGTTTCCGTGCGTGCGGCCGGTGCTTCAACGGCCGGGGCCGCTTCCGCGGTGGTTTCCGCTGCTGTTTCGGTGGTCGTGGCTTCTGCGGCGCGGCGCTCGGCTTCGAGCTTGGCTTCGGCGGCGCGACGTTCGTCCTCGGCCCGGCGACGGGCCTCTTCCTCGGCCCGCTGCTTGGCTTCGATCACTTCGCGGGCCTGGGCCTCTGCGAGTGCGCGACGGCGTGCATCCATTTCGCTCGCGGACAGATCGTGCAGCACGGCACCGCGCGGACGATCATTGTTACGCTGCTGGGACTGCTGCGGCCGGTTGCCCTGCTGCTGCGGCGGGCGATTGACCTGCTGCTGCGGACGGTGCGACTGCTGGTTCGGCTGGTGAACGCGCTGCGGCGGCGTCTGCTGGACAGGACGCTGCGGTGCCGGCTGGGCTGCGGCTGCCGGTGCAGCGGCTTCGGGCGCGCGCTGCGGCTGAGGCGCCACCGGTGCTGCTGCTGCAGGTGTAATCGGCTTTTCGTCTTCCGGTCGCAGCGGGCGACGCTTGCGCGTCTCGACCACGACCGCCTTGGTGCGACCGCGACCCATATCCTGGCGCACGGTACCCTGAGACATCCCCGAAGGCTTCAGGGTGAGGGTCTTTTTTCCCGTAACGCTGAGTGTCTTGTCGTCTTTACTGTCGGTCATCCGTTCCTGTTCCTTCCGACAGGAACGGATGGCAACCATCACATCCTGTCGTTCAATACATGTCGTCCAATACGGCAGCCGGCATACGCCGGTGACCGCGTCATGTCCTTGACCGGCCAGCGCCGCCATTTGCTCCGGAGTGACCGCCCGTGCGGTACGTTTCGAGCTTGGTTGCGCGTTTCACTACACCTTCACCCGCCTGTCCGGCAAGCGCCGCGGCATGGATAAAAGCATTCTGGCCCATCAGTTCTTCCATTTCGGCCACGGTGAAGAGCTTGAAGGAGGGAATGTCCTCCTCGGCATCCGTACCGAGCCTCCAGGCCTTGCGGGCCTGGTCGATCTTTCTGACGCCATCCGCAGCGGCATCCACGGCGTGGAACACGCCAAGTGCCTCGCCGCTGCGAACGGCATTGTCCACCTTCGTTGCCCCGGAGATGAACTGGCTCGCCTTGCGCGCCAGGTTCATCATGCCGGCAAGATCCGCCGCCAGCAGCCGGTCAACGAGGTCGCCCAGATCCCCGGGCGCCGTGACATCCGTCTTCAGGGCACGGGCAAACAGCTTGCGCTGAATTGCCCGTTCCACCAGAGCCCGCTCGGCCCGGATCCAGCAGCCACGACCCGGAAGCTGACGCTTCAGGTCCGGAACCACCTGGCCATCCGGCCCGGCCACGAAACGGATCAAATCGGCCGGATCGGTCGCCTCGCGCGTGACGATGCAGGTGCGATCGTTCACCACCAGCTCCCCGTCATCGGCGTCACCATCACCGGTCTGCGCCGCCGCAATCATTCCTGAACTGCGGCGTCCGCCTCCTCATCCGCTTCGACAACCTCTTCTTCCTCGCGCGCCAGATCCGCTTCGGTGATCCAGCCGGCGAGCAGGCGTGCCTGCACGATCATGTTTTCCGCTTCGACGCGCGACACGTCGAACTTCGAGAAGATGCCTTCGAACTTCTTCGTTTCGCCGTCCTTGCGCTCCGACCAGCCAATCAGATCGTCGGCCGCACAGCCTGCGAAGTCTTCCACCGTCTTGATGCCGTCTTCGCCGAGCGCCACCAGCATCTTGCCGGTCAGGCCATCGATCTGGCGCAGTTCGTCGGTCACGCCGAGTTCGCGACGCTTGGCATCCATTTCCGCTTCCAGACGGTCGAGATATTCGCGGGCGCGGGTCTGGATCTCGTTGGCGGTGTCTTCATCGAAACCGTCGATGGAGGCAATTTCGTCGAGATCGACGTAAGCCAGCTCTTCCACCTGGGCAAAACCTTCGGAGGCGAGAACCTGGCCGACCATCTCGTCCACGTCGAGGGCATCCATGAACAGGTTGGTGCGCTCGTTGAATTCCTTCTGACGGCGTTCCGATTCCTCGGCCTCCGTCATGATGTCGATGTCCCAGCCCGTCAGCTGCGAGGCAAGACGGACGTTCTGGCCACGACGACCGATGGCGAGCGACAGCTGCTCGTCCGGAACCACCACTTCGATACGTTCTGCATCCTCATCGAGAACGACCTTGGCGACTTCCGCCGGCTGCAGGGCGTTGACGATGAAGGATGCCGGATCGGCCGACCACGGGATGATGTCGATCTTCTCGCCCTGCAACTCGCCGACAACCGCCTGGACGCGGGAACCGCGCATACCGACGCAGGCGCCGACCGGATCGATGGACGAGTCGTTCGAGATGACGGCGATCTTGGCGCGCGAACCCGGATCACGGGCCACCGACTTGATCTGGATGATGCCGTCGTAGATTTCCGGCACTTCCATGGTGAAGAGCTTCACCATGAACTGCGGATGGGTACGTGACAGGAAGATCTGCGGGCCACGCTGTTCGCGGCGCACGTCGTAGACATAGGCGCGGACGCGGTCGCCGTAACGCATGTTCTCGCGCGGGATCATTTCGTCGCGACGGATGATGCCTTCGCCACGGCCGAGGTCGACGATGACGTTGCCATATTCGACGCGCTTGACGGTGCCGTTGACGATTTCGCCAACGCGGTCCTTGAACTCGTCGTACTGGCGATCACGTTCGGCTTCGCGCACCTTCTGCACGATCACCTGCTTGGCCGACTGGGCGGCGATACGGCCGAAATCCATCGGCGGCAGCGGATCGGCAATATAGTCGCCGATCTTGGCATCGACGTTGCGATCACGGGCAAGCGCCAGCGGGATCTGCGTCGTATAGTCTTCGGCATGCTCCACCACTTCCAAGAGACGCTGCAGGCGGATTTCGCCGGTCTTGGAATTGATGTCGGCGCGGATGTTGCTCTCGGTGCCGTAACGCGAGCGGGCCGCCTTCTGGATCGCATCGGCCATGGCGGCCAGAACGATCTCGCGGTCGATGACCTTTTCGCGCGCCACTGCATCTGCGATCTGCAGAAGTTCAAGTCGGTTCGCACTCACTGCCATTGTCGTCGGTCTCCGTAGATCGAATGTGTGCTGCTGCCCACGTCGTCGGGCGGGCAAAATGGGGTTTAGTCTTCGTCGCTTTCGTCGTTCTGGTTCGCGGCCTCCGCCTTCGCCAGCTTGTCGGCGCGCAGGGCATCGCGGATCAGATCGTCCGTCAGGATCAGTTTCGCTTCCGCCAGCGCGGAATAGGGAATGGTCACACGCGGCTCTTCGCCATAGGCGACCTGATCGCGCTCCAGCGTGAAGCCGTTTTCGTCAGTCTCCGCGATCTTGCCGCGGAAGCGCTTGCGGTTGTCGAGAAGCACGGAGGTCTCGCACTTCACGATATGCCCGGTCCAGCGCACAAAATCGGACTTGCGCACCATCGGCCGGTCGATGCCGGGCGACGACACTTCCAGATGATACGCCTTATCGACCGGATCTTCCACATCGAGAACCGGAGAAATGGCCATCGACACCGCTTCGCAGTCCTCGACGGTCATCGTGCCGTCGTTGCGCTCGCACATGATCTGCAGCGTCAGGCCGTTCTGATTGAGGAGCCGTACCCGAACAAGGCGAAAATCCATCGCCTCCAGTGTCGGCTCGATGATTTCCGCGATCCTGAGGTCGAGACCCGTCTCAACGATGAGACGCGCTTCCTTCTGGCTGTCCTGCATATGGTCTTTCGGCGTATTCGCCGTCCCGGCGATAATGTTCCGTTTGCCTGACCGCCTAACAAAAAAGAGCGGGTCCTTCGCGGGCCCACTCTTCATCTGACGATCAAGAATTTAAGGTTCATATACGCTGCAAGCCCTCCGATTGCAAGGGCTTGCGCAAGCTTGCTCCTCCCGGCAGGCATTTCCGCTTGCCCCGGCAGGTGGTGCGACTAGTTTATGGCCCAGCATGAATCACGACGAGGTGCACCGTGCCCGACCGGGTTTCCCCCCTGGCGCCTTTCGGCCATCAGACCTTCCGAACCATCTGGATCGCCAGCATCGCCTCCAATTTCGGTGGGCTGATCCAGGCCGTCGGCGCCGCCTGGATGATGACGGCGATTTCGAACTCGGAGAACATGGTCGCACTCGTGCAGTCCTCGACCGCGCTGCCGATCATGCTGTTTTCGCTCGTCGCCGGCGCGCTTGCCGATAACTTCAATCGCCGCAGCATCATGCTGGCGGCGCAGGGGTTCATGCTGGCGGTCTCGCTGTTGCTCACGCTGTTTGCCTATTTCGGCTGGCTCAGTCCCTGGCTGCTGCTCACCTTCACCTTCCTGATCGGCTGCGGCACGGCACTCAACAATCCCTCCTGGCAGGCCTCGGTCGGCGATATGGTGCCGCGTGCCATTCTGCCGGCGGCGGTGACGCTGAACAGTGTCGGTTTCAACATCACCCGAAGCCTCGGGCCGGCGATCGGCGGGGCGATTGTCGCAGCCTTCGGTGCGGCGGCGGCCTTTGCCACCAATGCGCTGAGCTATCTGGCGCTCATCTTCGCCCTGCTTCGCTGGCGCCCGGAGCTGCCATCCAGCAAACTCCCGCGCGAAACGCTGGGGCGGGCGCTCTCGGCCGGCTTCGGTTATGTGGCCATGTCGCCGAAGCTGATCAACGTGCTGTTCCGTTCCGCGCTCTTCGGGCTCGCGGCCAGCGCCATCCTGGCGCTTCTGCCACTGGTGGCGCGGGATCTGGTGGCGGGCGGCCCGCTGACCTATGGTTTCATGCTGGGGGCCTTCGGCGTCGGGGCGGTCGGCGGCGCCATGCTGAACGCGCGGCTGCGCGAAATCTGGTCCAGCGAAATGATCGTGCGGCTGTCCTTCACCGGCTTTGCTGCCAGCGCCGTGGTGGCCGCACTCTCCACCTCCACCTGGCTCACCTGCCTGGTCCTTCTCGTGCCCGGTGCCTGCTGGGTTTTGGCGTTGTCGCTGTTCAACACGACCGTCCAGCTGTCGACGCCGCGCTGGGTGGTGGGCCGCGCGCTCTCTTTCTATCAGACCGCTGCCTTTGGTGGCATTGCCGTTGGCAGCTGGCTCTGGGGCACGATCGCGGAGGAGCATGGGGTTGCCACCTCGCTGATGATTGCGAGCCTCGTGATGGTGCTCGGCGCGGTGGTGGGCTGGAAATTTGCGCTTCCTTCGCTCGAGACGCTCAATCTCGACCCGGCCAACACCTTCCGTGAACCGTCGCTCCGCCTCGATCTGCAGCCGCGCAGTGGCCCGATCGTCCTGCTCGTCGATTACACGATCCACGAGGAAAACGTGCCGGAGTTTCTCGCCCTGATGTCGGAGCGCCGTCGCATCCGCATCCGGGATGGTGCCCGCCAGTGGGCGCTGATGCGCGACCTGGAAAACCCGGACATCTGGACCGAGACCTATCATACCGCCACCTGGGCCGATTACGTGCGCCACAACCAGCGCCGCACCCAGGCGGATTCGGAGGTCTGGACGCGCATCCGTGCCCTGCATGCCGGACCGGAAGGTCCGCGCGTCCACCGCATGATCGAACGCCAGGCCATCCCACCGGAGGATACCGGCGACGACATCTTCCAGAAAACCTCCATCGATCTTCACCATTGAGGGCAGACGCATGGTCCAAATTCGCAAGGCAGAGCGCAAGGATCTCGCCGCCATCGTCGCAATGCTCGCAGACGACCAGCTGGGTCTGTCGCGCGAAGTCGTCTCGGACCCGGTGGATGCGCGGTATGTCGAGGCCTTTTCCGCCATCGAAACGGACCCCAACCAGTTGCTGGCAGTGGTGCTGGGCGAGGCGGGCGAGGTTATCGGCTGTCTTCAGATCAGTTTCATTCCTGGCCTCTCGCGCCTCGGTCTCTGGCGCGGCCAGATCGAGAGCGTGCGCATTTCGAGCGACCAGCGCGGCAGTGGTCTCGGGCGCGAGATGATGCTCTGGGCAATCGAGGAATGCCGTCGGCGCGGCTGCGGCCTTGTCCAGCTGACCTCCGACAAACGCCGCGAGGATGCATTGCGCTTCTACGAGCAGCTGGGCTTCGAGGCGAGCCACGAAGGGTTCAAGCTCAGCCTTTAGCGCAGTTTCGCCTTCAGGCTTTCATCCGGAAAACAGGTGGGCGTCAGACCGTTCTTCGCCTGCCAGTCGCCAAGCGAGCGGCGGGTCTTGAAACCGGCCAGCCCATCCGCCTTGCCGACATCATAACCCTTGGCCTGCAGGCTCTTCTGCATGGCCAGCACATCCGAACGCAGCATCTTGCCGACGGCCCCCCATTGACCCTGGAACGCGCCGCTGCCAAAGGCGATGCGATCGGCCAGATTGCCGATGAAGAGCGCGTAGAGATCGGAATTGTTGTATTCCTTCAGCACGTAGAAGTTCGGCGTGACGATGAATTCCGGTCCATGCCGCCCGGCCGGCACCAGCATCATGCCGGAAAGCTTCGCCTCCTCGACGGGAAAGGCTTTTCCTGAGATGCGGGTAATGCCGCTCGCCTGCCAGGCGGAAATCGGTTTCGCCAGATCCGGCCCTTCCTGCGCGCAGGAGACGCCGTCAGGAATGCTCACCTCGAAGCCCCAGTCGCGACCGCGCTGCCAGCCTTTCAGCGCCAGATAATGCGCGATCGAGCCCAGCGTATCAGGCACCGAATCCCAGATATCGGCGCGGCCATCGCCATCAAAATCGACGGCGTATTTGACATAACTCGACGGCATGAACTGCGGTTGGCCAAGCGCGCCGGCCCACGAGCCCATCATCCGCCCCGGCGCGACATCGCCGTGTTCGAGAATGCGCAGCGCGTCGATCAGTTCGGTGCGGAACATCTCCTTGCGGGTCGACATGAAGGCCTTGGTCGCCAGCACTTCAATGGCAGAGTAGGGCAGTTTTGCCCGGCCATAACCGGATTCCCGGCCCCAGATGGCAATCACGATGGCACCCGGCACGCCATAGGTCTTTTCGATTTTGCGGAGCGTTGCCGCATGGTTCTCAGCCAGCGTCCGGCCGGTCGCGGCAAGCCCCTGCAGGCGCTGCTCGGAGAAATAGGCGCCGGGCGAGGAGAATTCTGCCTGGCTCTGGTCCTGCTCCTTCGGCGGTGTCGTGCCGGGCGGCACGAGATCCGGCAGCGACCAGTTGAGGGTGACCCCCTGGAACGCACGCTCGATCGTCTTCTCCGAAACGCCCGCTTTGCGCGCCTCCGCTGCCAGATCGCGGCTGATCCAGGCGCGGAACGCGGCTTCCACCTCGGATTTGGAAGGGGCCGCAAGGGCGGGGAGGGAGACCGTGTTCAGGCCAAGGAGCGTCAACGCCACGAGACAACGTTTGCCAACCCAGACAGCCCCCCTCTGACCTGCCGGCCATCTCCCCCACAAGGGGGGAGAAGACTTGCAGCTCCGCCCTGCCCGGATCAAGGCGACGAGGCTGCGGCAGGTTAAGCCCCTCCCCCTTGTGGGGAGGGGTTGGGGAGGGGTGTTTGTGACCGATCCAGTCATCGTTCCGCTTAAGGAGAGGGGGGATCCCGCGGATCTGTCCATATCCACCGAAGACCTGGAAATTTCGTGCCGTCCGGTGAGGATGTTCCGAAGAAGCCTGATCACTGTATCTCCTCCTCCCGTCATCTTCAAATCGCCGTGCGCGCTCGAAGTGCGGCCGTCAGTGTTCCCTCGTCCAGATAGTCCAGTTCGCCGCCCACCGGCACGCCATGCGCCAGCCTTGTGATCTTGACCGGCAGCTCGGCCAGCCGGTCGGTGATGTAATGCGCCGTTGCCTGGCCCTCCACCGTCGCGTTGACGGCGAGGATGATTTCCCGGATGCCGCCTTCGCTCGCCCGGTCGACAAGGCCCTTGATGTTGAGATCGTCCGGCCCGACGCCATCGAGCGGCGAGAGCGTTCCCCCCAGCACGTGGTAGGCGGCATTCATCGCGCCGGCGCGTTCGAGCGCCCAGAGATCGGAAACATCCTCCACAACGATGATCACGGACTGGTCGCGCCGGTCGTCGGTGCAGACCGTGCAGGGATCGCTGGTATCGACATTGCCGCAACGCGAACATACCTTGACCTTGTCATAGGCTTCGCCCAGCGCCAGCGACAGCGGGCCCATCAACTGTTCGCGTTTCTTGATGAGGTGCAGGGCGGCGCGCCGCGCGGAGCGGGGCCCGAGCCCCGGAACCTTTGCCAGCAGCTGGATGAGTTTTTCGATTTCGGGACCGGTAACGCGTTTTGCCATGCGCCGCTTTTAGACGATAAGCGTTGGAAACGGAATCGCACAGTGAGGCATCTCTCGTGAAAGTCAGCGCCATCTGCATCGGACGACCGGAGAAAGTGCCGGGCAGGACCTATAAGACCGGTCTCAATAAGGGTCCGGTCAGCGGTGCCGTCCTGATCGACGAGAGCGGGCTGCTCGGTGATTCGGTGCTGAACCGCAAACATCACGGCGGGCCGGACCAGGCGGTTTACGGGCTGGGCTCGGTGGATTTGGCGGCCTGGTCGGCCGAACTGGGAAAAACCGTCGAACCCGGCACGTTCGGCGAAAACCTGGTGATCGACGGGCTCGACAGCCGGATCGTGCGGGTCGGCGACCGGTTTCAGACGGAGGATATCCTGCTGGAGGTGACCTCGACGCGCACGCCGTGCGCGACGCTTTCGGCCCGCATGGGGGATCCGCGCTTTGCCCGTCGGTTCTACCAGATGGCGAGGCCGGGCTTTTATGCCCGGGTCCTGCGCAACGGGACGATGCGGGCCGGCGATCCAGTCACCCACATCCCCTTCGACGGGCAATCCGTCACAATGCCGTACCTGCTGGGACTGGTGACGAAGCAGGTGAGCGACGAAGAGCGCGCTCACCTCCTGGCTCTCCCGATCAGCGAAAGGCTGCGGGCAGCTTTATCGGGCTGACGTACTTAGAACGGCAGCTTCATGCCGGGCGGGATCGGCAGGCCGGCGGTCAGTTCGCGGGTCTTTTCGGCGGCGAGCGCCTCGGCCTTGTCCTTGGCATCCTTGTGCGCGGCAATAACGAGGTCTTCGAGGATCTCGACCTCGTCTTCCTTGAACAGCGAGGGGTCGATCTTCAGGCCCAGCATTTCGCCCTTGCCGGTCATGCGCACGGCCACCAGGCCACCGCCGGATTTGCCCTCGACTTCGAGCGCGGCGATATCCGCCTGCATCTGCTCCATCTTGGCCTGCATTTCCTTGACCTTGCCCATCATGCCCATGATGTCGCGCATCGGGTCGCTCCTTCTCGTTTCCTGTCAGAATTCCATGTCGTCGCCGGGCAGAATGTCGCCCTCGTCGGTTTCGATCGTCGCCGACGGTTTGACCTCTTCGGTCTCGTCGTCCTCGCTCACCCGGATGCGCACGTCGGTAATGCGGGCGCCGGGGAACTGGCTGAGGATGGCCGCGACATCCGGATCGGCCTTGGCATCGATCAGCCGTGCCTCACGCACTTCGCTGTCCACCTCGGCCAGCGTTTGTGAGCCCTTTTCGCGGCTGAGGATCACCATCCAGCGGGTTTCAGTCCACTCTTCCAGCCGTCGTTGCAGGTCGCCGACGATACTTTTCGGCGCATCCGGTGGCAGGTTGATTTCCAGCCGGCCGGGATCCAGCTTGACCAGCCGCACGAAGCTGCGCAGCAGCGCCTTCAGTTTCGGATCGCGGTTCTTGGTGCAGAGGTCGGCGATGTCCGACAGCGAGGTGATCGGCACCTTCGGTGCCGGCGCGGCGGCGGGCTGGCTTGCCGGCCGCTCTTCCGTGCGCCCAACGGCCATCGGCTGCGGCGTCGACGGGACAGCGGCGAGCATCGCCGTCGGTCCGCCCGAGCCACCGTTGGAGGCCATGCGCGGAGCGGGTGTCTGGTCTGCGCCGCGTGCCATCGTGGCCGGAGATCCGCCAAGGCTTGCCCGCGGACCGCCATTACCCGAACCTTGAGCCGAAGGGCCGGCATCACCGCCGCCGTTCAGCAGATCGGCCACCCGACGTGCGGCATCTTCTGGCGAGGGCAGATGTGCGGCATGCGCCAAGCGGATCAGCACCATTTCGGCGGCACCGGCCGGACGCGAGGAGTTTTCCGCCTCCGGAATACCCTTCAGCAGCATCTGCCACATCCGCGACAGCGTGGTGACGGCGACATTGCCGGCAAATTCTGCACCGCGCACCCGCTCCACTTCGCTGAGCGAGGGGTCGTTGCCGGCTTCCGGGATATATTTGATGCGGGTGACGAGATGGGTGAAATCGGCGAGATCCGTCAGCACGACGACCGGGTTGGCGCCCGCCTCGTATTGGGCGGAAAACTCGTGCAGCGCGGCCTGCACGTCGCCTTTGACCACATGTTCGAAGAGATCGACGATGCGCGCCCGGTCGGCAAGGCCCAGCATGCCGCGCACGGTCTCGACCTGCACCGATCCGCCGCCATGGGCAATCGCCTGATCGAGCAGGGAGAGGCCGTCACGGGCGGAACCTTCCGCTGCGCGTGCGATCATCGCCAGCGCCTCCGGTTCGAAGGCAATCGCCTCCTTGCCGAGGATCGCGGAAAACAGGCCGACGAGATCGGCCGCACTGATGCGGCGCAGGTCAAACCGCTGGCAGCGCGAGAGAACCGTGATCGGCACCTTGCGGATTTCGGTGGTGGCGAAGATGAACTTCACATGCTCCGGCGGCTCTTCCAGCGTCTTCAAGAGACCGTTGAAGGCCTGCGTCGAGAGCATGTGCACTTCGTCGATGATATAGACCTTGTAGCGCGCCGAGACCGGACGGTAGCGCACCTGCTCGATGATCTCGCGGATGTCGTCGATGCCGGTATGCGAGGCCGCGTCCATCTCGATCACATCGACATGACGGCCTTCCATGATCGCCTGGCAATGTTCGCCGGGAATGCGCAGGTCGATGGTCGGTTTGTCGATCTCGGGGGTCTTGTAGTTCAGTGCTCGGGCCAGAATGCGGGCGGTCGTCGTTTTGCCCACGCCGCGCACGCCGGTCAGCATGTAGGCCTGGGCGATGCGGCCCGTCTCGAAGGCGTTGGTGAGGGTGCGGACCATCGGCTCCTGGCCGACCATCAGGTCCGAAAAATCCTTGGGGCGATATTTGCGTGCCAGAACGCGGTAGCCGGCGTTCCCGGTTGCGGTCGTTCCCGAAACTGTCAGCCCGGTGTCGCTCATCAAGTCCCGCCAGCCCCGCTTGGCTATCCCAGCCTTTGACCAGCCAAACGGCCGGACCGGAAGCTGACCATGAAAGAGTTAGAAGGTGGGAGGCTGGCACGGCGACCCGTGCCGGGCTCGTTAGGGCTGCTTCCTTCCGGACCTGACCCGGTTGGCGAGTGGCTCGTCCACCACCAACCTCCCGAGGGGACATATCGTCGTTTCGCGCAGCAAATGCAAGCCAAGCCGTCAAAAAACTGCTAGCAGAGACAAAAACGCGGAGGACACCTTGAGCGCATTTGAATTGGATGCCCGGCTGGCGCGGGATTCGGAGCTGGTGACCGTTCTCGGCCTCTGCCAGCTGCGCCTGTTGAAGGACAGCCGCTGGCCCTGGCTGATGCTGGTGCCGCAGCGGGCCGACAAGACCGAGATCTTCGAATTGGCGCCGCTCGATCAGGCCATGCTCACCTTCGAGACAAACATGATCGGCGAAGCGCTGAAAAAGGTCACCGGCGCAAAGAAGATCAATATCGGTGCGCTTGGCAATGTCGTTTCCCAGCTGCATGTGCATGTGGTGGCGCGCAACGAGGGCGATGCCAACTGGCCCGGCCCGATCTGGGGTTTCGGCACGGCTGTTCCTTACGATGATCCGGCAAAACAGGCCTTTCTCAAGGCGCTCAACGAAGCGATGTCCCCATGAGCATTTCTCTTTTCGAAACGGATGCGCCGCATCCGGAAGCCAGCCGGCTGACCGCCTTTTCCGGCAATCGCCTGGATCGTGCTGCCGAACACCGCACGGAGGACTGCCTGGAACAGGCCGTTGCCCATGATGGCGCCCATATTCTGGTGCTTGCCGGCGGCAAACTGGTGCTCAAACATGACGACCAGGTGCTGGATGCGCTGTTTGCCAAACATGAACTGGCAGGCCTGCATCCGGACATGGAGACGTTGATCCTGCTCGGTTACCGCCAGAATGGCGAACCTCGGCTTGCGGTGAGCCTTACGATGCCGCTGGAGCAGCTGGAAAGCCAGTTCAAGATCACCGATGCCCGTTCGGCCTTTCGCGACAGCCTGCTGGACGAGGAAACGCTGGGTGAGGTGGCGCAGGCCCTCAGCCTCACTCACTGGAATGCCGCCAACCGTTTCTGCGGCAAATGCGGCACAAAGAGCGAGAGCCAGCTCGGCGGCTACAAGCGCAGCTGTCCCGCCTGCGGCCACATGATGTTTCCCCGCACCGATCCGGTTGTCATCATGCTGACGGTGGATGTGGCAAATGACCGCGTGCTGCTTGGGCGTGGCCATCAATTTGCACCCGGCATGTATTCGACGCTGGCGGGTTTCGTCGAACCGGGAGAAACGATCGAGGACGCCGTGCGCCGCGAGACGCTGGAGGAATCCGGCATCGAGACGGGGCGCGTGCGCTATCACGCCTCGCAGCCCTGGCCAATGCCGCACTCGCTGATGATCGGCTATTATGCCGAGGCACTGTCGCACGAGATCCGCCGCGACGAGCAGGAACTGGCCGACTGCCGCTGGTTCAGCCGTGCCGAGGTCGCCGCGATGCTGGAGGCCGATCCGGCTGGCGAGGGGCCCTTTGCACCGCCGCGCGGCGCGATTGCCCACCGCCTGATGCGCGACTGGGTGGAGTGGAGCCGGTAGTTATCCGGCTTTCGGCTTCCGGGTAAACGCATGGACGGCGAGAGAGACGCCGGCGATCTGCAGGGTCGCGCCGATCGCTTCGGAAGCGGTCGGCCACCGGTGGTCGAGCATCAGCCCGAAGATCAGCCCGAACACGGTTTCCGCCACGATCAGCTGGGCCGTCAGTGTCAGCGGCAGGCGGTTGGAGGCAAAACTCCAGCACCAGGTGGCCAGCCAGGAGGCGGCCATGCCCAGCACCACCGCCCAGGCGAGAAAATGCAGCAGTTGATCCGTCGAGGCGGTGGCATAGGTGTTGGAGGCCATCGGGATCAGGACGAGCGAACCGGCCAGCGCGCCGAGCCCGTGCAGGTTCGTCCAGTCCATGGCGGTGGGCGGGTTCGGCGAGCGCATGATCCTGGCATTGATGATGCCGTAGAGCACCCAGACCAGCAGGGCCGCAACCGCGCAGCCGGCACCCGCCAGCATCATCCGCTGCCCGTCGAGATCGAGTTTTGCCACCAGTTCCACGTTCACGACGGCAATGCCGGCGGCGATCATCAAAAGCGGCAGCGCGAGCCGCTGCCAGTCGACGGACCGGTCCATCAGATTGGCGATCGCCGGCAGGATGACCGGCATGATGCCGATGATCAGCGGCGGAACGACGGCGCCCGCGAGAAGTACCGCCTGCGACGCCAGCACGAAATAACCGACATAACCGATCACGCCGAGCATCATGCCGATGAAGATCCGCTGGCCACCGACACCCTGCAGGCGAAAACGCGGGTGCAACATGGTCAGCGCGCAGGTGAGGCCGAAGATCGCATAACGGCCGATGGTGATGTCGAACAGCGTGAACGGGTGAACCAGCCGCGCAGCGACAAAGGTAAGGCCCCACAGGGCGCATGTGGTGAGGCCTGCGAGAATCCCGAGCAGCATTGGAACTCCTTTGCCGGCTGCAGGATGACGCGGGAGGGCGCGCTGATCACCGCAGGCGAACACGATCGGAAAGGTGCCGGGGGAGGTCTCCCCCGGCGAAACGGAAGGTTTGGTCAGGCGTCGTGCAGCGAACGCCGCATCGGATGGCCGAGATAGGTGCCGAGAATGCGTACCTTTTCGGAGAAGAACCGCAGTTCCTCCAAGGCGCGGCGCACCGGTGCATCGTCCGGATGGCCTTCGATATCCGCATAGAACTGGGTGGCGACGAACTTGCCGCCGATCTGATAGCTTTCCAGCTTCGTCATGTTGATGCCGTTGGTGGCAAAACCGCCGAGCGCCTTGTAGAGCGCGGCGGGGATGTTGCGCACGTTGAAGACAAAGGTGGTGACGATCAGGTCCGCTTCGCTCTGGCGCTTCACCCAGTGCTCGTCGCGTGACAGCACGACGAAGCGGGTGACGTTGCTTTCCGAATCCTCGACATTCTCCTGCATGATTTCCAGCCCGTAGAGACCGGCGGCGAGGCGGGGCGCAAGGGCTGCCATCGAGCGGTCGCCACGCTCGGCGACCAGTTTGGCGGCACCGGCCGTATCGCCGGCGACGACACCCTTCCAGCCGTTCGAGCGGATGATCTTACGGCACTGGCCAAGCGCATGGATATGGCTGTGCACGGTGCGGATCTCGTCGCGCGCGACGCCCGGTAGAACCATCAGCTGGAAACGGATCGGCATGAAATATTCGCCGATGATATGCAGCCGTGATTCGGGCAAAAGGTGGTGGATATCCGCCACACGGCCGGCGAGCGTGTTCTCGATCGGGATCATCGCCAGGTCCGCTTCGCCGCTTTCAAGCGCGGTAAAGGCATCCTCGAAGGTCGGGCAGGGCAGCGGCTCCATGTCCGGGAACATGTCCCGGCAGGCCATGTCGGAGTTGGCGCCAAAATCGCCCTGGAAGGCGATGCGGTTGGTTTTCGAAACCATCAGAATGTCCATCAGAGGGAACGGCTGGCGAGGATCGCACGCGCCTTGTCGAGGTCGATCGGAGTATCGACGCCGAGCGGCACGGAGTCAACGATCTCCACATCAATGCGCATGCCGGCTTCCAGCGCCCGCAACTGTTCCAGCCTTTCGCGCAGTTCCAGCACGGAGGGGCCAAGCGTGACGAAGCGTTCGAGCGCCCGGCGGCGATAGGTGTAAAGGCCGATGTGATGGTAAAGCGGGCCCTCGCCATAAGGGGCGGTGGCGCGGGTGAAGTACAGCGCACGCAGTCGTTCCGCCGAAAGAGGCGAGCCTATCACCTTGACGATGTTCGGATTTACCTTGTCGTCCTCGTCGTGGATCTCGACCGCGAGCGTGGCGATATCCACCGAAGGCTCCTGCATCGGCCTGAACGATGCCAGGATTGTTTCCGGCTCGATCGTCGGAAGATCGCCCTGCACGTTAATGATGTATTCGAAGCGTCCGTCCGGATCGGCGGACTGCAGTGCCTCATGGATGCGATCGGAACCGGACTGGTGATCGACCCTCGTCATCACCACGTCGAAACCGGCAGAGCGCACTGCGTCGAAAACGCTCTGGTCGTCCACGGCAACCATGACGCGCCCGAGATCGGCCTCCCGGGCACGCCGGGCAACCTGTACGATCATGGGGGCGCCGCCGATATCGGCAAGCGGTTTGCCGGGCAGGCGTGTGGACGCCATGCGGGCGGGGATCAGAACGAGCGTTTTGTCGGATTCCGGATTGCGCATCAATGTCTTCCTGGCATCCCCCAGGATGGCAAAAGGTCTCAGGGGGCGTGCACTGATTCAGGTTGCACCAGTGTCGCAAAAGGCATAGCTTTCAAGGGATTTCAAGGTGGGACGCTCGCGATTCCAGCGGGTGGGAAGGAGCTTTTAGCGGATGAACGCCTATACGAACATGGCTGTGGGGGCCTTGCTCAGTACCGTCTTTGTCATGATGTCTGTCTCGATCGCCTCGGAAGGGCTGTTCCATTCCGAAGCGCCGGAGAAGCCAGGATTTGCGATCGTTGCTGAAGAGGCGCCGGCAAGCGGCACCGGTGAAGCGGCCGCTGCCGCCGCTGTTCCGATCGGAAAACTGATGGCAACCGCAGATGCAGCCGCCGGTGCGACCGTCTTCAAGAAGTGTCAAAGCTGTCATTCCGGGGAGAAGGGCGGACCCAACAAGGTCGGCCCGGATCTCTGGGATCTCGTCAACCGTCCGATGGCCACGCATGAAGGCTTCAGCTATTCGGCAGCCATGAAGGACTTTTCGAAGGGCGGCACCGTGGTTTGGGACTACGAGCACCTGAACCACTTCCTGGCGGCTCCGAAGGCCTATATCGCCGGCACGGCAATGGGCTTTGCCGGGGTGAAGAAGGATGACGAGCGGGCAAACCTGATCGCCTATCTGCGGTCTTTGTCGGACAACCCGGCTCCGCTGCCGGATCCGAATGCCGAAGCGGCGCCCGCGACGAACTGACACGTCACGGTGGAGAGATAACCAAAAGCCCGGTCCCGTGCCGGGCTTTTTTGCGTCGGGATTTCATGTGTGCCGGGCACCTGCTCAGGCGAGGACCCAGGCCCAGAAACTGACGGTGACGATGCCGAAGATCGTCGTGATGCTGATGACGGAGGCCGCCAGGCTGCCGCCGGACTGAAACCGGACCGCAAGGATCCAGGCATTGATGCCCGTCGGAACGGAGGCCGTCAGCACCATGGCGGCGGTCCAGGCTTTCGAGAGGCCGAGGATCTGGGCAAGGGCGAAGACGCTGGCCGGAAGCAGGGTCAGCTTCAGCAGCGCCATGACGGTCGCAAGGCCCAGATTTCCCTTCACCGGATATTTGCGCAACGTCATGCCGAGCGAGATCAGTGCCGCACCCGCGGTCACGCTGGCGATCTGGTCCACGACGCTTTTCACCACGGCCGGCAGGGCGCCAATCCCCGTCAGATTGTAGCCGATGCCGAGGGTGAGCGCGATGACGAGCGGATTGCGCACGAGGTTCGCCGCGACCTGGCGGATGACCGCCAGCAGACCTTGCCGCTCCCTACCGTCCTCCTTGGCGCTCGCATGCTCCATCAAAATCGTGCCGACCACCATCATGAAGGGCAGGTGCACGGCGAGCAGAATGGAAATCGCGACGATACCATCTTCGCCGACCGATCGCCCGACCAGCGGCAGACCGATAAAGACATTATTGGCAAAGGCCGACGACATGCCGGCGATCACGCCGATCTTGGCGTCGCGGGCAAAGAGGTGGCGGGCCATCAGATGGCCGACTGTCCAGGTGATCGCGACACCGCCGAAATAGGCGACCCACAGCCGGAAGGGAGAAGCGCCCTGGAAATGCGCTTCCGCAAGCGTTCGGAAGATCAGGGCGGGAAGTGCGACCTTGAAGACGAATTCCGCCAGACCATCCCCCGTCTGTTCCCGCAACAGTCCTGTGCGAGCCGCGATCCATCCGAGCAGGATGAGCAGGAATATGGGAGCGACGTTGAGGAAGACGGCAGACACGCGAGGAAGGCTTTCACGACACAGAAGCCTTCGATGTAGCGGATATGGGCAAACCGTACAAATCGAGATCGATGCCGCCGGCAAAAATCGACCTGGCATTGGTACCGGAACCGCCCATCGCCAGTTCATCCGTGGTCGATGGGCGATCCGATGTGGATCTTTTAGCCGGTTCCCATGACGGATGAATGACGAGCCGGGAAAGCAGTCGTTTTTCCTTTGCTTTGGGGACGAAATCCTTATTAGGAAAGGAGGCTTGAAACCGGAGATGAGTGGCTCGATGAGCAAGTTCGACGTTCTGACCATTGGAAATGCGATCGTGGATATTCTGTCCCGCTGCGAGGATGAATTCCTCAACCAGAACGGAATCATCAAGGGCGCGATGAACCTGATCGATGCGGAACGGGCCGAACTTCTCTATTCGTTGATGGGGCCGGCCCATGAAGCCTCCGGCGGCAGCGCCGGCAACACCGCAGCCGGTGTGGCGAATTTCGGCGGTCGCGCCGCCTATTTCGGTAAGGTTGCCGAGGACGAACTCGGCAAGATCTTCCAGCACGACATCCGCGCCCAGGGCGTGCATTACCAAACGAAGCCGGATGGCACGTTTCCGCCGACCGCCCGCTCGATGATTTTCATCACCCCGGATGGCGAGCGCTCGATGAACACCTATCTCGGCGCCTGCGTTGATCTGGGGCCCGAACATGTCGAGCCTGAAGTGGTCGCCGAATCGAAGGTGACCTATTTCGAAGGTTATCTGTGGGATCCGCCGCGTGCCAAGGAAGCGATCCGCGAATGCGCCCGCATTGCCCACGCAAATGGCCGGGAAACCTCGATGACCCTGTCGGATTCCTTCTGTGTCGGTCGTTATCGCGAGGAGTTCCTGGATCTGATGCGATCCGGCACCGTCGACATCGTGTTCGCCAACAAGCAGGAAGCGCTGTCGCTTTACGAGACCGAGGATTTCGATCTGGCTCTCGACAAGATCGCCGGTGATTGCAAACTCGCCGCGGTGACGCTCAGCGAAGACGGTGCCATCATCGTGCGCGGCAGCGAACGGGTGAAGGTCGACGCGATTGCCATCGATCGCCTGGTGGATACGACCGGTGCGGGCGATCTTTTCGCCTCCGGTTTCCTCTTCGGTTATACGAATGGCAAATCGCTGGAAGAATGCGGCAAGCTCGGCTGCCTGGCGGCCGGCATCGTCATCCAGCAGATCGGCCCGCGGCCGATGACCTCACTGAAGGACGCAGCCGCGGAGGCAGGCCTTATTTGAAGGCCTCGCCCGGATAGGCGCCCCAGATCTCGCCCTGGTTGACCCAGCCTTCCACGGAGCCGGCTTCCGCCCGGCACCAGGTGCCGTTGCATTCCTTGATGCGCATGATCACGCCAGGCTCCAGCCTGGCGAGGATCGGGGCACTGGGCTGTGCCTCGCGGCGCATGTTGACGAAGATGTCCTTGCCCTTGCCTTTCATCCACGGAGCGGCAACGGCTGTCCGCTCGCCGGAAAGAAGCGCCTGGTTGACCCAGCCTTCGGTTCCATCCGCATCGCGCACCCGCCGCCAGTTCTCGTATTCCTGGATGATCTCCATTGGGAGACCTTCCTTCGTGTACATCCAGGAGACCGCGTAATCGGTGCTGGGACCAATGCGAATGTTGACGCGACGGGACTTCAGACTGACGAAACGCGGCAGCGGCAGGCCGCTCGCCCCTTTGGAGGTTCCTTGGGCGTGTACAGGCGCATGTTCCGTCACAGCCCCCATGGAGGTTGCCGTAACGGCCAGAAAAAGGGCGACACAGGTAAGACGCAAGGAACGACGCATGTGGTTTCTCATCGAGATCTTCATATGCGGATGAGCGTCCAGCGCTCGTCCGACAGGGCGGCGCGAACCCGGCGCAACGAGGTTTTGTTTGTCTTCGCCGACGGGTCTGGTAGAAAACGCCTGATCCGCCGAATGTCGCCGATCTTGGTTAACGAGTTCTGAACGAGCTTTGAAGGACGCCCATGACCGCCAGGAAGAAGCCCAAGGTCTACATCACCCGAAAGCTGCCGGATGCGGTTGAAACCCGGATGCGCGAACTGTTCGACGCGACGTTGAACATCGATGACACACCGCGCTCGCCGGATGAGCTGAAGGAGGCGGCCAAACACGCCGATGTTCTCGTTCCGACCGTCACCGACCGCATCGATGCGGAACTGATCGATGCTGCCGGGCCGCAGCTGAAACTGATCGCCAGCTTTTCGAACGGTGTCGATCACATCGATGTGGACGCGGCGGCAAAAAAGGGCATCACCGTCACCAATACGCCGAATGTGCTGACCGAAGACACCGCCGACATGACCATGGTGCTGATCTTTGCCGTCATGCGTCGTCTGATTGAGGGATCGCGCGTCCTGACGGAAAACCCCGGCAACTGGGCCGGCTGGTCGCCGACCTGGATGCTGGGTCACCGGATCGGCGGCAAACGGATCGGCATTGTCGGCATGGGGCGGATCGGCACCGCGGTTGCCAGGCGCGCCAAGGCCTTTGGCCTGTCGATCCATTATCACAACCGCAAACGGGTCAATCCGGCAACCGAAGAGGAACTGGAGGCTACCTATTGGGACAGCCTCGACCAGATGCTGGCGCGTGTCGACATCGTCTCGGTCAATTGCCCTTCGACGCCGGCGACATTCCATCTCCTGTCGGCTCGCCGTCTGGCGCTGATGCAGCCGCACGGCATCATCGTCAACACCGCCCGTGGTGACATCATCGACGAGACAGCGCTCATCCAGTTGCTGAAGGACGGCAAGATTGCCGGCGCCGGCCTCGACGTCTTCAGCAACGAACCGCTGATCAACCCGAAGCTCCTGAAGCTCGCCAAGGAAGGCAAGGCTGTCCTCTTGCCCCATATGGGATCGGCGACCATCGAAGGCCGTATCGACATGGGCGACAAGGTGATCATCAACATCCGCACCTTTTTCGACGGCCATCGACCGCCGAACCGCGTCCTGCCGAGCCGCCTCTGACCCCTCCATCCTCATCGGCGTGATCGGCCGGTCGGAGCCGATCACGCCGGCTTGACCCTTCTTCGCCAATCCAGTCGCCCCCCTGCCGCGTAACTCCCACCATGAAGGAAGGAGGCCGGACATGAAGCAGGGTGTATTCTGGCTGACGATGGGGCTGACGATGGCGACGGTAACGCAGACCGCGGAAGCGGCTGATCTTGCACTTGAACAGTATTTTATGGGGAAAACCAAGGCGACGGGAGAGTTCAGCGCCATCAATGGCGTGAAACGATCCTTCACCGTGGACCTCACCGGGCGTTGGGACGGCAAGACGCTTGTCCTTCGCGAGGATTTCAAATTCTCCGACGGTGAAAAGGACACCAAGACCTGGCGCTTCACCAAGATCGGTCCCGGCCGTTATACGGGCACGCGGGAAGACGTCATCGGCACGACGGATGTGGTGATCGAAGGCAAGGTGGCGCGCTTCAATTACCTGGTCAATCTCGGCAGCGCCACGAAACCGAACGAGGTCCGGTTTTACGACAAGATGGTGCTGGAGCCGGATGGCCGGCTCGTCAACACCGCCTGGGTGACGAAGTATCTGCTGCCCGTGGCCAGGACGAAGGTGATCTTCAGCCGATGACGATCATCGACAAGGCGCACTGTCTTATCGTCATCGAGACAGAGGCTTCTGCATCTCGATGAAGGTGACCCGGTCATATCCCGGATGCGATTTTTCGGCCGTCCGGGCAAAACCCCAGGCCGCGAACCGCTGGTGATTGCCGATAAGTTCGATACGGGTCTCCAGCCGCAGCAACGGCAGGCGAAGCGCATCGGCCTCCTGCTCTGTCGTCTGCAGCAGGCGAAAGCCGATGCCTTTACCCTGCGCATCCGGCGACACGGCAAGTTTGCCGATATAGAGACTTTCCGGTTCCGGTCGGCAGAAGACGCAGCCCAGCAGGCGGCCGTCCTCGGTCGCGACATAACCGATCTCCTGGGTAGCCTTTTCCTTCAGCGAAATGGCGGTCAGCCGATGCGCGGAGGAGGGCGGATCGATCACGCCGTCCATGTAGGCGAAGGCAGACATGATCAGGGAGAGAAGACCATCCCAGTCGTCGAAATGGGTGTCGATGCGGGAAATCTCGACCATCGTCTCAGGCCTTTTGCCGGCGACGGTAACGGATCGTGTTGAAGCTTGCGCCGAGCGAATCATAACTCAGCAGGCGTCCGACCAGCGGCTCGCCAATGCCGGTGATCACCTTGATCGCCTCCATCGCCATCAGCGTGCCGATGACGCCGGTGAGCGCACCGATCACGCCGGTCTCGGCGCAGTTCGGCAACAGCCCCTGCGGTGGCTTGATGGGGAAGAGATCGCGGTAGGTCGGGTTCAGCCGGCCCTCCTCGTCCGTCTCGTAAGGGGCAAGCACCGTCACCGTTCCGTCGAACCGACCGACAGCACCCGTCACCAGCGGAATTTCCGCCGCTTCCGCCGCATCGGCCGCGGCGTAACGCGTGTCGAAATTGTCGGAACCGTCGATCAGGAGATCGAAGCGCTTCAGATGGCTCGAGGCAAAGGCGGCGTCGAAGCGTTCCTCGAAACGCACCACCCGCACATGCGGGTTGAGGCGGGCAATTGCCTCGGCTGCGCTCTGCGTCTTCAGGTCGTTCAGCGTGCCGCTGTCGTGAATCACCTGACGCTGCAGATTGGAGAGCGACACGCGGTCGTCATCGGCAATGCCGAGCGTGCCGACGCCGGCCGCCGCCAGATATTGCAGCACGGGTGCGCCCAGTCCGCCGGCCCCGATGACCAGCACGCGCGCGGCCTTCAGCCGCTGCTGCCCTTCGCCGCCCACTTCGGGCAGCAGGATGTGACGCTTGTAGCGCTCGATTTCGTCCGGGGTCAGCGTTTCCATGAGAGGTCCGGGTTGGTCGGTTATGTGTTGGGAATCAGGTCAGGACACGGCCCTGGCTGACGGTGAAGAATTGCGCCCGTTCGCCAAGGGCGTCAAACATGGCACGATCCGTGCCGGTCATGAAGGCCTGTCCGCCAAGGCCATCCACAAGATCGAACAGCGCGGCGCGGCGGCCTTCGTCGAGATGGGCGGCAATCTCGTCGAGCAGCAAAACAGGCGCATAACCGGTCATGTCTGCCGTCAGGCGCGCATGGGCGAGCACGAGGCCGACAAGCAGCGCCTTCTGTTCGCCGGTCGAGCAGCGCTCGGCCTCGATATCCTTGTCCCGGTGGCGCACCAGCAGATCGACGCGGTGCGGCCCCGTCAGCGTGCGTCCCGCAGCCGCATCGCGGTGCCGGGTTTCGCGCAATGTCTCCAGGAAGACATCCTCCAGTTCTGCGAAGGGACGGTCCGCCTCGTCATCCAGAAAACCGGAAAGCGACAGGTGCGGCGAGGGAAACGGCTGCTCGCTGCTGCGGGCAATCAGCGCCGTCAGGAGCCCGAGCATCTCGCGCCGTGCAGCAGCCATGGCAATACCAAGCTCAGCCATTTGCACCTCGATGCCAGAAAGCCAGGCCGGGTCAAACCGGCCTTCGGAAAGCAACCGGTTGCGGCCGCGCATGGCGCGTTCGTAATCGGCCGCACGGCGCCCATGCGCTGGGTCGAGCGAAAGGACCAGGCGATCGAGAAAGCGCCGCCGGTCGGAAGCCCCGCCGGTAAACAGGCCGTCCATTGCAGGGGTCAGCCAGAGCACGTTGAGATGATCGGAGAGTTCCTCGACGGATTTTGCCGGCGTGCCGTTCAGCCGCAGCCTGCGGCTGGTGTTCTCTTCGCCGGCCTCGATGCCGGTGCCGATCGAAACCTCTCCGTCGCGACCGACGACTTCGGCAAACACGGAGAAACCGCCGGTGGCACCGACGCGTGTGACATCGGTGAGAACGGCGCGGCGCAGACCGCGTCCTGGCGACAGGAATGACACGGCCTCCAGAAGATTGGTCTTGCCCGATCCGTTGTCGCCCGTCAGCACCACATGGCGTGCGTCGAAGCCAAGCGAAACCTCCGCATAATTGCGGAAGTCCGTGAGCTTCAGCCGTGTGAGGAAGGTCTTCTCAGCCATGGTACCTTGAGCGGTTCTGATCCCCTGCAGCTAGCCTCTTGCAGGAGGGATGGCAAGCCGGGACAGGCCAAGTTCACCACAAGCCGAGGCCTTGAGGTGGCCGAAAAAATCCATGGAACTCGGAACAGAATCTTATGTTAGACTTCGCGATAGTTCACCTGTTCCGGGAGGCGGAAATGAGCAGGCATGACGAACTGACACCGGAGGAAGCACGGGAAGACCACTGGTCGATGTTGCGCTTCCTGGCGATCAACGCCGTCTTCGGCTTTCTGCTGGGCCTGACCATCGCGCTGTCGATGATCTGGTTCGATTTCGCCGATCTCGGCACGCGCATTGCGCGGGCACGCAATCCATGGCTGGTGGTCTTCATTCTGGCGACACCGCTTTCCTTCACCTTTGCCGGTGCGGTGACAGCCTCTGCCGTCATGCTGATGCCCTACAAGCGGAAGAAGGACCTCCGCTGACCGCGCGAATCTCGGACCTTTTCAGCCCGTGGCCACTCAGATAGGAGAGAGACCATGACCGAAGAACCGACATCCGATCCCGACCGCATCACCAAGCTGGAAGAAATTGTGGCTTACCAGACGAAGACCATCGAGGAACTCTCCGAGCAATTGGCAGAGCAATGGACGGTGCTGGATCAGACCCGCCTGAAGCTCGACCGCCTGACGGAACGTTTCCTGTCGCTGGAGGAGGCCTCGCTGGAGGCACCTGCCATCACCAAGCCACCGCATTACTGAGCCGGCCATGACGCAATCGCTTGAGGCCGTCGTTGAAGTTCTGTCGTTCTGGAGAGAGGCGGGGCCGGACAAATGGTTCGACAAGGATGCGGAGTTCGACGCGTCCTTTCACGACCGCTTCCGCGATCTGCATTTTGCCGCGGCCCGGCAGGAACTGGTCTCCTGGCTTGATGCGTCGGAGAGCGCTCTGGCGCTGATCCTGCTTCTCGACCAGTTTCCTCGCAACTGTTTCCGCGGAACGGCGCATATGTTCGCGACGGACCCGCTTGCGCGGCATTATGCCCGTCAGGCATTGGACAAGGGGCTCGATGGCGGCGTCGAGGACGCGCTGAAGGTTTTCTTCTATCTGCCCTTCATGCATTCCGAAGCGCTGGACGATCAGGAGCTTTGCTGTCGTCTCTGTGAACCGCTGGATGAGAAGACGATGCGCTTCGCAATCGAGCACCGCGACATCATCCGCCGTTTTGGCCGTTTTCCGCACCGCAATACCATTCTCCTGCGCCAGACGACGCTGGAGGAGATGGACTATCTGCAGGCCGGCGGCTTTTCCGGGTAGCCCAAAAGACAAACGCCGGCTGAGCCGGCGTCTGACATGATCACTGGATGATCGTCGAAAAGGCTCAACCCTCGAAAAATTCCTTCATCCGGGCAAAGAAGCCTGTGGATTCCGGATTGTTCTCCTTGGACGAGATCTGCTCGAATTCCTGTAGCAGTTCGCGCTGGCGTTTGGTCAGCTTCTGCGGTGTCTCGATCTGGATCTGGATGTAAAGATCCCCCGTCTGCGACGAGCGCAGAACCGGCATGCCCTTGCCCTTCAGGCGGAACTGCTTGCCGGGCTGCGTGCCTTCCGGAACCGTCACGCGCGATTTGGTGCCATCGAGCGTCGCCACATCGAAGGTGCCACCGAGCGCTGCCGTCGTCATGGAGATCGGCACGGTGCAGTAGAGATCCGCCCCGTCGCGCTGGAAGAACTGGTGCGGTTTCACCGACAGGAAGATGTAGAGATCACCCGACGGGCCGCCGCGTGCGCCGGCTTCGCCTTCGCCCTGCAGGCGGATGCGCGTTCCGTCCTCGATGCCCGACGGGATGTTGACCGAGAGCGACCGCTCCTCGGTCACGCGGCCCTGACCGTGGCACTTCGTGCAAGGGTCAGGAATGATCTGGCCGCGGCCGTGGCACGTCGGACAGGTGCGCTCGACCGAAAAGAAACCCTGGCTGGCGCGAACCCGGCCGGAGCCCTGGCAGGTGCCGCAGGTCTTCGGCTGCGTGCCGGGTTTGGCACCCGACCCGGAGCAGACATCGCAGGTCACGGCCGTCGGCACGCGGATCTGCGCGGTCTTGCCGGCATAGGCTTCTTCCAGCGAGATTTCCATGTTGTAGCGAAGATCGGCGCCGCGTTCGCGACCACCGGAGGACCGGCGTGCACGGCCGCCACCCATCATCTCGCCAAAAATGTCTTCGAAGATGTCGGAGAAGCCACCGGCGCCGCCGAAGCCACCCTGGCCGCCGCCGAAACCGCCGCCGCCCATACCGCCCTGTTCAAAGGCAGCGTGGCCGAAGCGGTCATAGGCCGCCCGCTTCTGGGGATCCTTCAAGGTCTCGTAGGCCTCGTTGATCTCCTTGAACTTCTTCTCGGCTTCCGCATCGCCCGGATTCTTGTCCGGGTGGAACTTCATCGCGAGCTTGCGGAAGGCGCTTTTCAGCTCCTTCTCGTCAGCTGATCTGCCGACACCCAGCGTTTCGTAATAGTCAGCTTTTGCCATGGAGGTAACGGCTCCCGAAAGGGTTCCGGCTGCACAAGGGCAGCCGGATACTTCACGCGATTACATATTCGACCAGTCAGACATCAGGCCGACTTCTTGTCGTCCTTGATTTCCTCGTAGTCGGCATCGACCACGCCGTCTTCCGGCTTGCCGCCGTCGGCACCGGCTTCCGCCTGCTGGGCTTCATAGATCGCCTGGCCGAGCTTCATGGAGGTTTCCATCAGCGTCTGCGTCTTGGCCTGGATGTCGTCGGCGTTCGGCTCGGAAGCCTCAACCGCGGTCTTCAGGCTGGCAATGGCATCTTCGATCGCCTTGCGGTCGGTCTCGGAAACCTTGTCGCCATATTCCTTCAGCGACTTTTCCGTCGAGTGAATCAGGCTTTCGGCCTGGTTCTTGGCTTCAACGCCTGCACGACGCTTCTTGTCTTCCTCGGCATGTGCCTCGGCGTCCTTCACCATCTTTTCGATGTCGGCGTCGGAGAGGCCACCGGAGGCCTGGATGCGGATCTGCTGTTCCTTGCCGGTGCCCTTGTCCTTCGCCGAAACCTGCACGATGCCGTTGGCGTCGATGTCGAAGGTCACTTCGATCTGCGGCATGCCGCGCGGTGCCGGCGGCAGGCCGACGAGGTCGAACTGGCCGAGCAGCTTGTTGTCGGCTGCCATTTCGCGCTCGCCCTGGGAAACGCGGATCGTCACGGCCTGCTGGTTGTCTTCTGCGGTCGAGAAGACCTGGCTCTTCTTCGTCGGGATCGTCGTGTTGCGATCGATCAGACGGGTGAAGACGCCACCCAGCGTTTCGATGCCGAGCGACAGCGGGGTCACGTCGAGCAGCAGGACGTCCTTGACGTCACCCTGCAGAACGCCGCCCTGGATGGCTGCACCCATGGCAACCACTTCGTCCGGGTTCACACCCTTGTGCGGCTCCTTGCCGAACAGCTGCTTCACGGTCTCCTGGACCTTCGGCATACGGCTCATGCCGCCGACGAGAACGACTTCATCGATTTCGGCGGCCGTGATGCCGGCATCCTTGAGGGCTGCCTTGCAGGGGGCAACGGTGCGCTGAACCAGATCATCGACCAGGCTTTCGAACTTGGCGCGGGTCAGCTTCATCGTCAGGTGCTTCGGACCCGAAGCATCTGCCGTGATGAAGGGCAGGTTGATTTCGGTCTGCTGCGAGGACGACAGTTCGATCTTTGCCTTTTCGGCGGCTTCCTTCAGGCGCTGCAGGGCCAGCTTGTCGCCCTTCAGGTCGATGCCATTGTCCTTCTTGAACTCGGCTGCGAGATATTCGACGAGGCGCATGTCGAAGTCTTCACCGCCGAGGAACGTGTCGCCGTTCGTCGACTTCACTTCGAAGACGCCGTCGCCGATTTCCAGAACCGAGATATCGAAGGTACCGCCACCCAGATCGTAAACGGCGATCGTCTTGCCGTCCTTCTTGTCGAGACCATAGGCGAGAGCGGCAGCGGTCGGCTCGTTGATGATGCGCAGAACGTCAAGGCCCGCAATGCGGCCGGCATCCTTGGTGGCCTGGCGCTGGGCGTCGTTGAAGTAGGCCGGAACGGTGATGACGGCCTTTTCGACCTTCTCGCCGAGATAGGCTTCCGCGGTTTCCTTCATCTTCTGCAGGATCATCGCGGAGATCTGTGACGGGGAATAACCCTTGCCATTGGCCTTGACCCAGGCATCGCCATTGTCGCCGCGCGAGATTTCGAAGGGAACCAGGCCCTTGTCCTTCTCAACGGTCGGATCTTCGTAGCGGCGGCCGATCAGGCGCTTGACAGCGAAGAGCGTGTTGGTCGGGTTGGTGACCGCCTGGCGCTTGGCCGGCTGGCCGACGAGGCGTTCGCCGTCATCGGTGAAGGCCACCATGGAGGGCGTCGTGCGGGCGCCTTCGGCGTTTTCAATCACCTTGGCGTCCTTGCCATCCATGATGGCGACGCAGGAGTTGGTTGTGCCGAGGTCGATGCCAATTACTTTTGCCATTTTCTTCTCTCTCCTTAAAGCGAACCGTCGGAACCCCGCATGAAGGCATTCCTTTGACAGTTCCTCGACTTGGATTTTTCGCAGCATCGGCTGCTGTCATGCGGCGTATATAAGGACCGGTTTTCTGTACTGCAAGGCGGTTGAGGCCCTGCTGACCAGCAAAAATAAGCCCTTGCGGGACCATGGGGAATTTCTCTCACTGACCCATGATGATGTCGAGCAGGGTCGTGTGTCGTTGCTGGGGCGACCCGGATGGTCCTCCGACGTCCGCAGGCGGAACCGGTCCGCCGCCCACATCTGCGGGCGGCACGGATCCACTGTAACGATCGCCGCCGGGCGGGCGGTATTCGCGGTAGTCCCGATAGTCCCCGTTCTGTGGCAGTCCGGCGGGAGGGGCAACGGCTTGCCCTTGCGAAACCGTGGCGGAAGGCGCCGCCTGCGGTGGTTCCGGCGCGGCGGGATAGTCGTTGGTCGAATGACCGGAAAACACGCCCGAGATGATGTCGCCGATCGTCGGGCTCTGGGTTTCGCCGGGCGGTGGTGCCGGCTGCACGCCGACGCCCAGAAGCGGGGTCGGTCGATAGCCGTCCAGCGCGGCCGTCATGTATTCCTTCCAGGCCTTGGCCGGCAGATTGCCGCCGGTCACCTTCTTCATCGGCGTGCCGTCGTCATTGCCGAACCAGACGCCGGTCGTCAGTGTCGAGGTGTAACCGACGAAGATCGCGTCGCGGAAGGACTGCGTCGTGCCGGTCTTGCCGGCCGCCTGCCAGTGGGCAAGCCGCGCGGCTTTGCCTGTACCTTGGGTCAGGACGCCGTTCAGCATGCCGTTCATCGTGGCAACCACCTGTTCGCTCAGCACACGCGGCGGACTGGAGAAGTCGGCGTCGTAGAGAACCTTACCGTCTGCGTCGGTGATCCGCGTCACCAGATGCGGCGTCGCCTTCAACCCGCCATTCATAAAGGGCGCATAGGCGGAGGTGAGTTCCACGAGGGAAACCTCCGAGGTGCCGAGCGCGATCGAGGCATTGGCCTGCATGTCGGACTCGATGCCCAGACGATGCGCCATGCTGATCACCGTCTTTGGACCGACCTGCATCACGAGTTGTGCGGCCACCGTGTTCAGCGATTCGGCCAGCGCCTTCGCCAGCGGGACCGGACCCTGATATTTGTCCTCGTAGTTTTCCGGTGTCCAGGTGCCGATCTTTACCGGCCTGTCCATCATCACCGTATCCGGGCGATAACCCGCTTCGACGGCGGCGGCATAAACGAAGGGCTTGAAGGCGGAACCGGGCTGGCGTTTGGCCTTGAAGGCGCGGTTGAACTGGCTCTGTGCATAATCGCGCCCGCCGACAACTGCGCGGATCGCGCCGGTGGCATCGATCGAGACAAGCGCTGCCTGCGACGCGTTGAGCTTGCCGCCCTCTTTCGAAAGCACGTCAGTCAGCGCCTTTTCCGCATCCTTCTCGAGCCGCATGTCCAGCGTCGTCTGGACGGTGATGTCGGACTTCACCTCGCCGATCAGTGATTTCACCTCGTCCATCACCATGTCGGCGGCATAATGCTCGGCGCCCGACCAGTAGCTGCGCGCCTTGGTGGGCGGCTGCGACATCGCCGTCTTCACCTCTTCCTCGGTGATGTAGCCTTCCTCGCGCATGGCGCCGAGAACCACCTGGGCACGGGCTTCGGCGGCCTGCGGGTCGCGCGCGGGAGAAAGGCGTGTCGGTGCCTTGAGGAGGCCGGCGAGTGTCGCGGCTTCGGCAAGGTTCACATCACGCGCCGATTTCTTGAAATAACGCTGCGAGGCCGCCTCCACGCCATAGGCGTTCGAACCGAAGAACATCCGGTTCAAGTACATCGCCAGAATCTGGTCCTTGGTGAATTTGTGCTCCAGCCAGAAGGACAGAAGGACCTCCTGGATCTTTCGTTCGAAGGTTCGATCCGGTGACAGGAAAAGATTCTTGGCCAGCTGCTGGGTGATCGTCGAGCCGCCCTGGATGCTCTCGCCGAGAAGATTGTTGACGAAGGCACGCGCAAGGCCAAGCGGGTCGACACCGAAATGGGAATAGAAACGGCGGTCCTCGATCGCCATCACCGCCTGCGGCAGGAAGGGGGACATTTCTTCCAGCGCGATCGCCTCGCCGCCGGTCGTGCCGCGATTGGCGATCAGCGTTCCGTCCAGTGCGGCAATCTTCACGTTTGGCGGGCGGTTGGGGATCGTCCAGGTGCTGGCCGCCGGCATCTGGGCGCCATAATAGAGCACCAGTCCACCGATACCGATCCCGGCCCAGATGCCCAGCACGATGCACCAGTAGATCAGGCTTCTGATGGCACCAAAAAGCCCGCCGCCGCTGCGCCGTTTGCGTTTGCGTGTGTTCGACCGCAGTTCGCGTTCCGCTCCCGGCCGTTCGGCGGTCTGCTTGCGACCGTCCGGCCTTCGGCCGCCATTGCCAATGATACGGTCGCTGGCATCGATGACGAGATCGTCGTCCGACGGACGTTCGTCATCGAAGGAGGGGTCAACGCGCCGACGTGATCTGCTTCCCGATGCCATTGCTTCGGACTTACTCCCCGGTCTGTCTGCGGCCAATTCCCGCAAGCACCGGGAACAAGGGACGGAGGGTTCTTCGGATACGAAGATCGGACGAGAGGCGCAATTGCCGCTTGCCAAGCCCTACCCGTCTGATGAGACCTCGGTGCAAGGTAAATGCGGCGATTTAAGGGGGCGTTAACATCAATGCGTGTCGCCGTCGGCCAACCCTGCGCGGCAGGCCGGTCGCGATCATTGGCTGCGACAAGAACTTTTCAGCATTCCGTCCGTTGTTGTCGTCATAGACGCCAGCATTGAAAGAGCCGCGCATAGGTTCCCTGTGGCAGGAAGGGTGCTGTTCACAGTTTTTTAAGTCCACGCTAAATCATCTATGAAGATTAATAATTGCCATTCAATCGCCATCAAGGACAATATGCTGTTTGCGGGGTGAAAACTGCCTGGGGGCCATGCTCGACGCTGGCTAGGTTAGACATGACATCAATACGTCGTGGCTGGATTGTCAGGAACAATGTTCGTAGGCGACAGAAAAGCGGGGGCTGTCGCATTTGGAGGATGTCGTGCGTACACAGGTTATCCGAAGACCCGTCAATCCCGACCAGCTGTCCCTCTTGCAGCAGGTGTTCGATGCGGCGTGCGCCCAGCACCAGATCAGCAAGTCCAGTCCCGATGGGGAGGCCTTGGCCCTCATTCTCGTCAATTCGCTGCAGAAGGGGATGAGCGAAAAGGAAGCGCTGGCCTCTCTGGCGGAAACGCTCGCTCAGGCGCGCTAGGTCTCTGCATGTCGTGCGATCGGACGTTCCGGTTGGAGCGGCCGGTATTTCCCATGACATCCCGTCCCCTATGACATCCCGTCAAAGCGTCTGGAACCTTGCGTGGAACCTCCTGCGGCCTTGCCCGTTGTCGCGCCAGAAACAGCACAACAACAGCCAGCACAACGAAGGGAGACCCACATGGTGGAATCCGTAGGCGGCCGCGCCGGCGAGATGGGCGGCAACGCATCCAGTGATGTCAATGACGCGGTGACGTCCGAAATTTCCGCACTGCGTGCTGAAGTTGCCAGCATCCGCGCGATGCTGTCGGAAGTCAGCAGCGAGGCCTATGAGCGCATGTCGCGGAATGCCGAACAGGCGGCGCATTATGTCCAGGACGAAGCCGTATCGGTTGCCGGCGCCATCCGTGAGCATCCGGCAACGGCCACGACGCTCATGACGCTGATTGCCGGCATCGGTTTTGCGATCGGTTACCTTGTGGCGTCGACCAATCTGGAACAGAAACAGGCCTGGTATCGCCGCTACTACTGAGCGCCCTCGGCTTTCGGATCCTGACACACGTCGACCCAGGTTCCTGCGGTCAGCTCAGCCATCCGATCCGGAGACAGGTGCACGGCCGAATTGGTCGCGCCGGCAGCCGGAACCACGATTGGATATTTCCGCAGCGATTCGTCCAGATAGACCTTCAGCGGGTTGGCGAGGCCGAACGGGCAGACGCCACCCACGGGATGGCCCGTCTGTTCAACGACCTCGTCCGCTCCCAGCATGCGCGGTTTGGCACCGAAGCGGTCGCGGAATTTCCGGTTATCGAGCCGGCTATTGCCGGAGGCGACCAGCAGAACCACCTCGTCGCCTGCGCGCAGGCAGATCGTCTTGGCAATCTGGTCTGGTTCGACATTGTGTGCTGCTGCGGCCTGGATCACGGTCGCAGAGCTTAATTCGGTAACGATCACGGCCACTTCGGGCGCATGTGTGGCAAAAAAGGTCTTTACGGATTCGAGGCTCATGGGCCGAGCCTATTTCGGCGGCAGAATGAAGACAAGGCCTTCCAGGAGCTATGCACAAAGCGCATTGCTGCACTGCGAAATTCTGGCTGTTTTTTGGGCGGGAATCAGCTATCTTCCAATCATCGCCAGACGCACTCCTCCTCCCAGCGTCTCGCGACGGGACCGGCAACACCTCCTCCTCCCAGTTGCTGGTCAGTCTTAGAAGCTCGGCGCACCTCCTCCCGCGCCGAGCTTCTTTCGTTTTAAGCTTCCGTACGAATCAAGACCCTCGAATTGCGTCCGAACGCCGCTCCCGGGCCCACCTTGACACCTGCGGGACCCGACGCTACCTCCTTCAAATCGATATTTGTTTGACAAGCGGCACTACAGCGCTGACGGCGCTTACGACGATCTTTCTTCAAATACGAGCCTAACCGTTTCGGGTTTTCCCGGAACCAAAGTCAACGTTGCGAGCGAAAGGACATCGTAATGGCTACCGGTACTGTAAAGTGGTTCAACGCAACCAAGGGCTTCGGCTTCATTCAGCCGGATGACGGCGCACAGGACGTTTTCGTGCACATCTCCGCTGTTGAGCGCGCTGGCATGGCCGGCCTCAAGGACGGTCAGAAGATCGCCTACGAACTGGTGACCGACAAGCGTTCGGGCCGCGTTTCGGCTGATCGCCTCCAGGCTGCCTGATTCGTTTTTCAGTTTTTGCTGATCAATTTGGTGCGGCGCCCTTGCATTTGCGGGGCGCCGTTCCCATTTCAGGATCAAGCGGCAGGACGATCGATGTTTGCAACAAAGGTTGCGCCGTCTCCCAAGGTTGAGCGCCTTAACCGGATGTTAACCCTGGCAGGAGACGATGAGACATCAGCGGCGGCGACACAGTCCTTGCGACAGTCGCCGCGATCGAAATGCCTAGACCGTTTTAAGTTGACCACGGATGTACTGGCAACGATGAAACGGGACGGAAAAGGTCGGGTCACCCCCGGCCTTTTTGCTTTTTGAGGGCTCTCCGCCACCTGAAGCGGAGCGCCCTCGGCCTCTTCTTTACAGCGCCGCCAGAATGCGGACCCAGGAGCGGATGCCCTTGTGGAACGAGGTCAGATCGTATTTTTCGTTCGGCGAATGGATGCGGTCGTCGATCAGCCCGTAGCCGACCAAAAGCGAATCCATGCCGAGATAGGTCTGGAAATCGCCGACGATCGGGATCGAGCCACCCATGCCGACGACAACGGCGGGCTTCGGCCATTCTTCTGACAGCGCGGTCTTGGCCTTGGTCAGCACCGGCGAATCGTAGGACAGCTGGATCGCTGGAGAGCCGCCATGCTCGTGGAACTCGACGCTGCAGTCGGCAGGGATCTGCGAACGCACATAGGTGCGGAAGCTGTCGCGGATTTTTGCCGGATCCTGCGTACCGACCAGGCGGAAGGACACCTTCGCCGAGGCCTTCGCCGCAATCACCGTCTTGAAACCTTCACCCGTATAACCGCCCCAGATGCCGTTGACCTCGCAGGTCGGGCGCGCCCAGGTGAGCTCGAGCACCGAGCGACCCTTTTCGCCCGACGGTTCCGACAGGCCCACTTCTCCGAGGAAGCTTTTCGCATCGCGGCCGAGCGTCTGCCAGCTCGCCTTGATGTTCTCCGGTGTCTCCTCGACCCCATCATAAAAGCCGTCGAGCGTCACGCGGCCCGTTTCGTCGCGCAGACCGGCGAGAATCGTCGTCAGGATATGGATGGGATTGGCGGCTGCCCCGCCGAAAAGGCCGGAATGCAGGTCGCGGTCGGCTGCGGTGATCGTCAGCTCCTCGCCCACAAGGCCGCGCAGCGTGGCCGCAATTGCTGGCGTCTCGGCATCCCACATGCTGGTGTCGCAGACGAGCGCGTATTCCGCCTTCAGTTCGGCGGCATTGGCTTCCAGGAAGGGCTTTAGCGACGGCGAACCGGATTCCTCTTCTCCTTCGAACAGGATGGTGATCTTCACCGGCAGCGATCCGTGCACTTCCTTATAGGCCCGGCAGGCTTCCACGAAGGTCAACAGCTGACCCTTGTCGTCTGAAGTGCCGCGGCCGGTCAGGATCTTGCGGCCATTGCCGATCTCCTTCACCTGCGGGTCGAAGGGGTCATTCTCCCAAAGCTCCAGCGGATCGACCGGCTGCACGTCATAGTGACCGTAAAACAGCACATGCGGCGCCGTGTCGCTCGCCGCATCGTGGTGCGCCACCACCATTGGATGGCCGGGTGTGTCGCGCAGCGATGCCTGAAAACCGAGCGCCGTCAGGGTCGTTACCAGCCATTCGCCTGCCTTGCGGCACTCGGCCTTGTAGGCCGGATCTGTCGAAATGGAGGGAATGCGCACCAGCTCGAACAGCCGGTCGAGACTCGACGTCAGATTGCGGTCGGCCTGGTCGAGGACGGAAGAAATATCGGTCATGGGGGGATCTGCCTTGCGAATGATGTTCGACGGCGGGCAGGTTAAAGGCTTTTCCGCCGGGATGGAAGCGTTCAGCCCTTGTCCGTCGTGCGGCTGTTGGCAATCGCCATGCGCATATATTCCTTCAGCAGTTCGCGTTCGAAGCGGCGAAAGCCGTGGAACACCTCGTCATCGGCCCGGGCTGCGGCATCAAGGGCCAGCGCCTCCAGCTCGCGTCCACGCTCCGTGAGCGCAATGATCTGGGCGCGGCGGTCATTCGGGTGAGGGCTGCGTGCGATCAATCCGTCACGCTCCATGCGCGACAGCGTGTTGGCGAGCGTTGCCTGTTCCACTTCCAGCCTGTCCAGCAGCTGCCGCTGTGTCAGCCCGTCTTCTTCCCAGAGCGCCAAGAGAACCGGAAACTGTCCGGGCGAAAAACCCAGGGCGGAGGCACGTTTCTGCAGGGCGCGCGACAGGCCCTTGGCAAGCTGGTTGGCAAGGTACAAGGCAGATTCCGAACGCTCGAAGCCCATGGCAGGCTATCCTATGCCCGTGGCTGATCAGAAGGAGACGCAAGAAACAGGTCGCCATGAATGCGATCCGGGTCCGCAAACCCGCGATTCGATCCATGCCGGAATTATATAGCATCGTATTCTTTTCCCGCGCCACGGGAAATCACTTCGTTTGTCGGGGGGACATGAAATGAAAACCGCCACGGCCGGGGGAGGGGGATGGCCGTGGCGGTAATGGAGGGACAAAGGCCCGGAGAGGGGGTGAGGCCTTTGTCCGGTCTGACGCGGCGGGGGACAAGCCGGCTATCAGACTGCGGCGTGATCAATCGCCGGTACCGATGAGATGGCCAGCGTAATGCGGCATTTCAAGGGAAGCCTCGATTACAATAAGGTAACGTTCCGGTGAGCGGTCCGGACCGTCCGCATGAGGATAATTGTCGTCGCAAAAGGCGGCCTGTTCCACCTCTTGCCCTGACCCCGCGCGGATCCGGCGTGGACGCAACGACAGGGAAATTTTCGACCGGGGGATGCGAATGCGTAGACCTTTGAGCCTGGTCGCGCTATCCATCGCCCATGAAAAAAGGCGATCACCTCTTCCTCGTCGACGGCTCCGGTTTCATCTTCCGGGCCTTCCATGCTTTGCCCGCGCTGACGCGCAAATCCGATGGCCTGCCGGTCGGCGCGGTCTCGGGTTTCTGCAACATGTTGTGGAAGCTTTTGACCAATGCGCGCGACACGAATGTCGGCGTGACGCCGACGCATTTCGCGGTGATTTTCGACTATTCGTCGAAAACCTTCCGCAAGGATCTTTATGCGGATTACAAGGCGAACCGGTCCGCCCCGCCGGAAGAGCTGGTGCCGCAATTCGGTCTGATCCGCCAGGCGACACGCGCCTTCAACCTGCCCTGCATCGAAACGGACGGGTTCGAGGCCGACGATATCATTGCGACCTATGCCCGCGCCGCCGAAGCGATCGGCGCCGATGTCACGATCATCTCCTCCGACAAGGACCTGATGCAGCTGGTGACGCCGAACGTCCATATGTACGACAGCATGAAGGACAAGCAGATCGGCATTCCGGACGTCATCGAAAAATGGGGTGTGCCGCCGGAAAAGATGATCGATCTGCAGGCGATGGTGGGCGATTCGGTCGATAACGTGCCGGGCATTCCCGGCATCGGCCCGAAGACGGCGGCCCAGTTGCTGGAAGAGTTCGGCGATCTGGAAACGTTGCTGTCGCGCGCCTCCGAGATCAAGCAGGTCAAGCGCCGCGAAAACATCATCGAAAATGCCGAAAAGGCCCGCCTCTCCCGCAAGCTCGTGGAACTGCGCACCGATGTGCCGCTGGAGCTTGAGCTGGATTCACTCGTGCTCGAAAAGCAGGATGGGCCGAAGCTGATCGCCTTCCTGAAGGCGATGGAATTCGGCACGCTCACGCGGCGTGTGGCAGATGCTTGCGAATGCGATGCCGGCGTCATCGAACCGGCACAGATCCAGGTGGAATGGGGACCGGCTGCCCACGGCCCCGATCTCGATCCGGGCGCGGAGCATAATCAGGATCTTAGCGCACCCGCCGCCGCTTCGGGTGCTGCTCCGGCCAAGACCACCCCGGCGGAGGGCGCCCGCGCTGCCGAGGTCGCCGCCTCGCGCCACGAGGCCTTTTCCGGTCAGCCGATCGATCATTCTGCCTATGTCACCATCCGCGACGTGGAAACGCTGAAGAGCTGGATCGCGGTCGCCCGCGAGACCGGCCTCGTCGCCTTCGACACGGAAACCACCTCGCTCGATCCGATGCAGGCGGATCTGATGGGCATCTCGCTCGCCATTCAGGACAATACCGCGACACCTGCCTCGAAGGTGATCCGGGCGGCCTATCTGCCGCTCGCCCACAAATCCGGTGGGGACGACCTGTTCAGCGACGGCGTGAAGCTGGTGGAAGGCCAGGTGCCCATGGATGTGGCGCTCGGGCTTTTGAAGGATCTGCTCGAAGATCCGTCGGTCCTGAAGGTCGCGCAGAACCTGAAATACGATTACCTGGTCATGAAGCGCCACGGCATCACCATGGCCGGCTTTGACGATACGATGCTGATCTCCTACGTGCTGGAGGCCGGTGCCGGCAATCACGGCATGGATGCGCTGTCGGAGCGCTGGCTCGGCCACACGCCGATCGCTTACAAGGATGTCGCGGGCTCGGGCAAATCCGCGGTGACCTTCGACCGGGTCGATATCGACAAGGCGACCGCCTATGCGGCGGAAGATGCCGATGTGACGCTGCGGCTCTGGCTGGTGCTGAAGCCGCGGCTGGTCGCGGAAGGTCTGACACGCGTCTATGAGCGGCTGGAGCGGCCGCTGGTGCCGGTTCTGGCGCAGATGGAAGAGCGCGGCATCACCATCGACCGCCAGATCCTCTCCCGCCTCTCCGGCGAACTGGCACAGAAAGCCGCAAGCTTCGAGGACGAGATCTACCAGCTTGCCGGCGAGCGTTTTAATATCGGCTCGCCGAAACAGCTCGGCGACATCCTGTTTGGCAAGATGGGCCTGCCCGGCGGCTCCAAGACAAAGACTGGCCAGTGGTCCACCTCCGCGCAGGTGCTGGAGGATCTGGCGGCGCAAGGCATCGAACTGCCACGCAAGATCGTCGACTGGCGTCAGCTGACCAAGCTGAAGAGCACCTATACGGATGCCCTGCCGTCCTACGTTCATCCCGAGACAAAGCGGGTTCACACCAGTTATTCGCTGGCCTCAACGACCACCGGTCGCCTCTCGTCGTCCGAACCGAACCTGCAGAACATTCCGGTGCGCAATGCCGAAGGCCGCAAGATCCGCACGGCTTTTATTTCGACGCCCGGCCACAAGCTTCTGTCTGCCGATTACAGCCAGATCGAACTGCGCGTCCTCGCGCATGTCGCCGATATCCCGCAGCTTCGCCAGGCCTTTGCGGATGGCATCGACATCCATGCGATGACGGCGTCGGAAATGTTCGGCGTTCCCGTCGAAGGCATGCCGTCGGATGTACGCCGGCGGGCCAAGGCCATCAATTTCGGCATCATCTACGGCATTTCCGCCTTCGGCCTTGCCAACCAGCTGTCGATCGAACGGTCTGAGGCGGGCGAGTACATCAAGAAATATTTCGAGCGTTTCCCGGGCATCCGCGACTACATGGAAAACACCAAGGCGTTTGCCCGCGAGCATGGTTACGTGGAGACGATCTTCGGTCGCCGGTCGCATTACCCGGAGATCAAGTCGTCGAACCCGTCTGTCCGGGCTTTCAACGAGCGGGCAGCGATCAATGCGCCGATCCAAGGATCGGCCGCCGATGTCATTCGCCGCGCCATGGTGCAGGTGGAACCGGCACTCGCCAAGGCCGGGCTGGCCGACCGCGTTCGCATGCTGCTGCAGGTGCATGACGAACTGATCTTCGAGGTGGAGGATGAGGCCGTGGATCTCGCCATGCCCGTCATCGTGCAGACGATGGAGCATGCGGCAATGCCGGCTCTGTCCATGCGCGTCCCGCTGAAGGTGGATGCACGCGCGGCGTTGAACTGGGATGAGGCCCACTGAGTCCTGTGACTGCGTGACGTTCAGATCCTGCGCCAGCCCGATCTATTGCGTCGTCGGATAAAGAGAGGCGACAGCGGTGCCCATCAGCCGTTCCGCGTAGCCGGTGGCCGCCTTGCGGGCATGGTCGCCAAAGCCAAGCTCCTGACAGCGCTGTTCGACCGTCTCGATGATCAGGCCGGCAAGCGCGCGCGCCTGGCCTGGATCGGCGCCTTCGGACGTGTCCAGTGCCATGGCCAGAGCAGACATGGAGATAATCTCGAGCACGACCAGCCGTGACTCCAGTTCGTTGACCAATTGATGCGTCCTGTCGTCTTCGGCCTGAAGTTTACCCATGTCCTCGCTCAATTATGTTCGCATGTGGAAAAACAACCAGTGCGTTCATTCTAGTGGGGAGTGAAGCCTTAAGCTACTAGAGCATTCAGGGGGTTAGTTCTTGTTGTTAGCGCTAAGCGGTGCATCGGGCCCTGGCTTCACAACCCCAATCGCCTCGTCAATCAGAACGTGGAACGGCGCTCCCTGTTCCCGTTCTGCAAAAAGGGCAAGATGGCCAATGCTCAAGGGGCGGTGAAGGAAGGCGGCAAAGCGGTCCTGCAAGATGGCCGAAACGCCGTCTCGTTCAGCCTCGGCCACCGGGCCGGTCAGCGTCATGTGAAACCGGAACTCTTCATGCACGTAAGGGTAGCCGTAGCGGGCGAGAAGGTCTCTTTGCCTGTCCGTCAGGCGCTCCGGCTTGCGTCGGGCAATATCATCGGGTGAGAGCGGAGCCCGGAACGGCTCGAACGCTTCGACGACCGCCGCGCACAGACCATCGATCGCGGTGGAATCGTCCTGCGGCGTCAAGGCAAAGAAGGGGCCAAGTTGGGTGAGCGCCAGAGTGGGAATGATCACCTGCGGTCGGTCGGCGCAAAATCTCTGGAAAGCCTCGACCAATTCGGTTTCCGTCGTCTCTGCGGCAAGCCTGAACGGTGCCTTCAGCGTCGCATGAAAACCATAGCGTCTGGGTTCGGCCGTCAGGCTTCGCCAGGTCGCCGTGTCCAGGCCATCCGGTGCCGGCAGTTCCTGGTTCGTAAAGGCATCACGACCAAGCCAGGCGGCGGCGGTCCGTGTGAGGGCGTCGGTCGCTGGTGGGGTGAAATAGATGGCATACCGCATGGTGTGTCTCGTGAGGATCAGTGGCTTTTATCAGCCGCGTACCGGAAAAGCGTGACAGTCTCGTTTCAGGCCGTGACGGTTCGCGTTTCAATGGTCATGCAACGAAATCCGCTCTGTCTGCGTTGAGAGGCCAAACAGGAGACATCGTCATGGAAGCGACAGTCCTTTTCACCACCTTCATCGCCGTCTTTGCAGCAAGCGGCCTCGTGACCGCCTACTGGTACGCGAAATGAGAAAGGGCGCCGCCGGGTTCGGCAGCGCCTTTCGCAATCGGTTCGCCCGCCCGCCTCAATGGGCGCCGGACATGTCGCCCAGCACCTGCTTTGCGGCGACGGTGGAATCGGCGTTGAGTTTGTAGACCATCGGTACACCCGTCGCCAGATTGAGCTTCAGGATCTCTTCCTTCGACAGCCGATCGAGCACCATCACCAGCGAACGCAGCGAATTGCCGTGGGCGGCGACCAGAACCGTCTGGCCCTTCAGCACGCGCGGCAGGATTTCCGTCAGATAATAGGGCCAGACGCGCGCGCCCGTGTCGCGCAGGCTTTCGCCGCCCGGCGGCGGGATGTCGTAGGACCGGCGCCAGATATGCACCTGCTCCTCGCCCCACTTGGCGCGGGCATCGTCCTTGTTCAGGCCGGAGAGATCGCCGTAATCGCGCTCGTTCAGCGCAATGTCGCGGATCGTTTCGAGGTCCGGCTGGCCGACCTTTTCCAGCACGATGCGGCAGGTCTCCTGGGCGCGCTTCAGACCGGAGGTGAAGGCGATGTCGAACTTCAGGCCGGCGTCAGCAAGAGCCTGACCGCCGGTTTCGGCTTCGGTTACGCCGAGCTCGGTAAGTTCCGGATCCTTCCAACCCGTGAACAGGTTCTTCAGGTTCCAATCGCTCTGCCCGTGGCGAACGAGGACGAGGGTTCCGCTCATAAATTCCTCCAAATCAGATCAGTGGGAGAGCCCGAGCACATCGAGCATGGTGTAGAAGCCGGGCTTTTCATGCCTTGCCCAGAGCGCTGCGGCAACGGCGCCGCGTGCGAAGATCGAACGGTCGAGCGCCGAATGGGAGAGCGTGATCAGTTCCCCTTCGCCGGCAAAGATTGCCGAATGTTCGCCCACAACGGAGCCGCCGCGCAGTGTGGCAAAACCGATCGTGCCGGCGGTGCGCGGTCCGGTGTGGCCGTCGCGCACGCGCACCGACTGCGCGGCCAGATCGATGCCGCGGCCTTTGGCGGCAGCCTCGCCCAGAAGCAGCGCGGTGCCGGATGGCGCATCGACCTTGTGCTTGTGGTGCATTTCCAGGATCTCGATATCCCAGCCGGCCGCCGGAAGTGCCTTGGCCGCCTGTTCTGCCAGCACGCCGAGCAGGTTGACGCCAAGGCTCATATTGCCGGATTTGACGACACGGGCATGACGGGCGGCAGCCGAAATCTTCTCGTCATCAGCGGCCGAGCAGCCGGTCGTGCCGATCACATGCACGATGCGCGCCTGGGCGGCCAGGCCGGCGAATTCAACTGTTCCGGCCGGGGAGGTGAAGTCGATCACGCCCTCGGCATGCAGGAAGGCCTGCAGCGGGTCGTCCGTGACAGGCACGCCGAGGAAACCGGCGCCGGCAAGTTCGCCGGCGTCCTTGCCGATGAAACTCGAGCCGGACCGTTCCAACGCCGCGTGCAGTTTCACACCCGGCGTTTCCTGGATCACACGAATGATGGTCTGGCCCATACGTCCGGCGGCACCCACGACCACCAGCTTCATGTCCTGTTCGCTCATGCGGGAAATCGGCTCCTCAGTGAATGGCCATCCCTTGGGACGGTTGTTTCAGACAGGCGTCTGAAGATTGTTCAGTCGAGCGTAAAGCCCGTCCGGGCGGCGTGCAAGCGTCTCGTGATTGCCCTCTTCGACGACAAGCCCATCCGCCATCACGACGATCTTGTCGGCCTTGACGACGGTGGAGAGCCGGTGCGCGACGACGACGACGGTGCGACCCTTGATCGCCGTATCGAGCGCCTTCTGCACGGCGGCTTCCGATTCGTTGTCGAGTGCAGATGTCGCTTCGTCGAGCAGCAGGATCGGCGCATTGCGCACGAGCGCGCGGGCAATTGAGAGGCGCTGGCGCTGGCCGCCCGAAAGCGTCACGCCGTTTTCGCCGACAGGCGTTTCATAACCGCGCGGCTGCGCCAGGATGAAATCATGCGCATGCGCAAGCTTTGCGGCCTCTTCGACCTCGGTATCGGTCGCGTCGGGCCGGCCGTAGCGGATGTTGTCGCGGATCGTGCCTTCGAACAGATAGGGCTGCTGCGAGACATAGGCGAGCTGGCGGCGCAGCGATGCCTTCGTCACATGCGAAATGTCCTGTCCGTCGATCAGGATAGCGCCCTCCGCGGGGTCGTAGAAACGCGGGATAAGCGAGATGATCGTCGACTTGCCAGCGCCGGATGGCCCGACCAGCGCCGTTGTCTGCCCGCCCTCGGCCACGATATCGACGCCCTTGAGGATCGCATCACCCTCGCCGTAACGGAAGGTAACGCCCTTTAGCTCGATCCGGGCCTCGGTGACCACCAGATCCTTGGCGTCCGGGCGTTCCCGCTGCATCGGCTGCAGGTCGAGCAGTTCGTAGATCATCCGCGCGTTCACGACGGCGCGCTCCAACTGTACCTGCAGCTTGGCCAAGCGTCGGGCGGGATCGTAGGCCATCAGGAGCGCCGCCACGAAGGCAAAGAAGGCACCGGGCGGCACGCCGTCATAGATCGAACGGAAGGCGGCATAGGCGATGACGCTGGAAATCGACAGGCCGGCAAAGGTTTCGGTCAGCGGCGAGGTGCGCTCCGTCAGCCGCGCAATGCGGTTGGCGCGGTTTTCCGCCGCATCGATGATGGTGTTGACCTTGCGGCTAAGCTCACCTTCCATGGTGAAGGCCTTGACGATCGAAATGCCCTGCACGGTTTCCTGCATGGCGCCCACCACGTGGCTGTTGAGCTCCACGGATTCCTTCGTCGCGCTGCGCAGCCGCTTGGAAACGTAACGCAGCGCATAAAGCAGCGGCGGTGCAACGGCAAAGACGATCAGTGACAGCACCGGGTCCTTGCTGACCATCACGCCGATCAGCGCGATGAGCGTCAGGAAATCGCGGGCCGTCGACGTGACCGTCAGGTTCAAAACATCACGGATGCCGTTGACGTTCTGGCTGATCTGGGCTGCCAGATGCGCGGAACGTGACTCGTTGAAGAAGCCGACAGACAGCGTCATCAGATGCGTGTACAGCCGGCGCTGGTATTGCGCGACGATGTTGTTGCCGATCTTCGACAGCGTCACGGCCTGACCATAGGTCGCGAGACCGCGCATCAGGAAGGCAAGGAAGATCGTGCCGCAGATGATCCAGACGAGATCGGCGCGCTTGTTGGCAAACGCCTCATTGACGACGGATTCCATGATCCAGGCGGTGAAGGCGGTCGAGAGCGCAACGATCACCAGACAGAGGATGGCAAAGGCATAACCGCCGATATGCTCACGGCCGTTTTCGGCGATGATGCGTTTCAGCACCGCAGTGAGGGTGCTCGGATCGACCTGACGCTTGCGCTTGCTGACTGTCTCGATGGCTGCCAATAAAGGGGTTCCCCTAATTCGTGCGGCACTCTTGCCGCGCGAGGCGGTCTTAACCAGTCGCGCCATCTTTGGCTAGAAGGCTGAAAAGATTCAGCGTCGATGTTGCATTGAAGTCGGGTTGCGCGTCAACGGCGCCAGCGACGTCCGGCCGTGGCCAGCCCGAAACTTTGAGGTGCCCGGGCATAGGAGGCGAGGCCGGCGAGTGCCGCCTGCGGATGCGTGACGACGAAGGTCGGGATATGCCGCATCAGTGTGCTGTGCGGTGCCTTGTCTTCGAAGGCAGCCCGGAATTCCGGCCGCTTCAGCGCGGGAACGATCTTCTGCGAAATGCCGCCGGCCAGATAAACCCCGCCCTTGGCCATCATCACCAAAGCCATGTCCCCGGCCACCCGACCGAGATAGGTGACAAACAGAGTGAGCGTTTCGCTTGCCTGCTTATTGACGCCGCTGAGTGCCTGCGCGGTGATATCTGCCGGATCCGTGAAGGCCGGCTCCACGCCGTCGGCACGGCAGACCGCGCGGTAGAGGTTGACCAGTCCGCGACCACAAAGGATCTGCTCCGCCGAAATCCGCCCCTCGATCTGCTCGATGAACGGGAAGACCTGAAAATCGCGGTCGGAACGCGGCCCAAGATCGACATGTCCGCCTTCGCCGGGGATCGGAAACCAGGTGTCTCGCGCCCGCAAGAGCCCGGCCACGCCGAGCCCCGTGCCGGGACCGAGCACAACGCGGGAGGCAAGCGGTGCAGAGGACAGCGAGCCGACGGTCTCGCGCGCATCTTCGGGAAGCGTGGCAATCGCCAGCGCCTGTGCCTCGAAATCGTTGATCACGATCACGTCCTCGAAGCCCAGTTCGGCGATCAGGCTCTTCGGGCGGATCACCCAATCACAATTGGTCAGCGGAATGTCATCGCCTTCGATGGGACCTGCAATGGCCAGGATCGCCGAACGCGGCTTGATCGTCGTCTTGCTGAAGACATCGACGGCCAGCGCTGCTTCGATGCCGGAATGCTCGGCCGTGCGCACGTTCGGAAACTGCAAGGGGTCCGCTGCGGCATCCGTCAGGATCCAGAACCGCGCATTGGTGCCGCCGATATCGCCGATCAGGATCGGAAAGGCCGGGTGGCTCTCGACTGGATGGGACATCAAGGGACTCCGTGACTGACGCGGCTGGTTGACGTTTATTGGAAATCGATGAGCTTTTCGGCAGTGGCGCGATTGAGCGCCATTGGAATGTCGTAGACGGTCGCAAGCCGGGTCAAGGCCTTCACGTCGACATCGTGTGGAAGAGGCGTCAGCGGGTCCGTGAAAAAGATCAGCATCGACACTTCGCCGGTGGCGATCATCGCGCCGATCTGCTGGTCGCCGCCCAAAGGTCCGCTCTTCAGCCGCGTCACGTCCAGATCCGGCGCTGCCTCCAGCACGCGCCCGCCGGTCGTCCCTGTGGCCACGATGCGAAAACGCGAAAGCGCCTGCCGATGGTTCAGCGCGAACTCCGCCATTTCGGCCTTTTTCTGGTCATGCGCAATCAGCGCGATGCATGGCTTGTCCGACACGGGAACGTTCTCCGCAGCTGGGAAGATCGCCGTTTTCTATACTGAAGGCGGGTGCAAATGGAAGCGTTTAAATCGATTTACGGCGCATCAACCGCCTCATCCTCATCCACGCGGCCGGGGAACGGGTGCCGGTGCATTCGGTGGCAAAACCGGCATCTCTGACGGCGGTGGCGAATCGGTTTCCGGGGCGGGCGCAAAGGCGGCGGCGGTGGTTGCGCCCCTTGCCGCCGGTGCGGCCAGCATGGCGCTGCAGGCCTGCGGCAGGTCTGAGACCATCACCGGACGTGGCGGCGGCGGTGGCTTCTTGTTCGGATCCGGCTTCGGTTTGGCCCATGGCTCGTCGGTGAACCACCAGGCAAGCGACTTGTCGCAGCCGTCGCCGGGCGCCACGGCCGCCTGCGCCTTGCAGCTTGCTACCCCCGGGGGGCATTCGAGCCGAATGTGGAAGTGCTCGTCGTGGCCGTAGGCGGGGCGAACCTTGCCCAGCAGGCTGCGGTTGCCGGACCAGGTGTCACAGAGTTTCTTCTTGATGGCGGGATTGACGAAGATGCGTTCGACCTCCGGATAGCTGGCCGCCGTCATCACCAGTTGCGCGGCGGTGGTGGTGAACTTGCGGGGATCGACCGTCAGGAACTTGCTCTTGTCGAGCATGGAGGTGAAAGGCAGCTTTTCCCGCTCCTCCGGTGTCATCCGTCGGTCGGGCATCGGCGTGAACCACACATCGACGTCGAGACCGATCTGGTGCGAGGCATGCCCGAAGGCCATCGGCCCGCCGCGCGGCTGCGACATGTCGCCGACGAGAATGCCCTGGCCCCAGCCGAGGCGGGCGGCGTCCTGCGACAGCCGTTCCAGCAGCGCCACCGTTTGCGGCATGCCCCAGTGGCGGTTGCGCGACAGGCGCATGGATTGCCAGTTCGGCCCGTCATCGGGCAGTTGCACGGCGCCGGAGACGCAGCCCTTTGCATAGGAGCCGATCGGCATTGGTGCACCCGTGTTTGGCGCTTGCACCGCCCCGAAGGCCTTTTTTGCCTCCTGGTCGGCACGACCGTCGATCGGCACGGACAGGGGGACAAGAAGGGCAAAAGCTGCGGCAAGGATCTGGCGTCTGGACAAGAGCGATCTCGACATTTGTTTCGGACATGCCGGCTTACGGCACCCGATGGTTCTGCCAGTGATTCTAGACTGATTTGCGGCTGAGGTGAATCCACTGCCCGCTTGCGGGCTCCTGCTCATCGACCAAACACGGGCTGTAAAGAGCTTGTGAAAACGCTTGTGGGTCGGGGAGGCTGTATTCTGCTGCCTTTTGCCCCTATGCTCATCTGTTAATACATCAATAATCAAGGGGCTTGCGAATGATCTTGGCGCGCATCCGAACCGGTTGTCTTGTGCTTGCCTGTGCGGCCATCGGCCTGTCGCCCACGGCATCCAGTGGTCAGGAGCAGATCTGGCGCCATGCCATCAGTGTTCTGGAACCGGCAAAGCTGCCCGCGGATTTCAAACGCCTCCCTTACGTCAATCCCGATGCGCCGAAACAGGGCGAATTGAAACTGTCCGACGAGGGAACCTATGACAATTTCAACCCGCTGGTGGACAGGGGCAATCCAGCCTCGGGCCTGACGCTCACCTACGACACCCTGCTCGTGTCGTCGGAAGACGAGATCGGCGTGAGCTACGGTCTCCTGGCGGAAGCGCTCTCTTATCCGGAGGACCGCTCCTCCGTCACCTTCCGCCTGCGCCCGGAGGCCAAATGGGCCGACGGACAGCCGGTGACACCGGAAGACGTGGTCTTCAGCTTCGACAGCGCGAAGGCCAACAGCACCACACTCGCCAACTACTATCGTCATGTGACCTCGGCGGAAAAGACCGGCGAACGCGAAGTCACCTTCCGCTTCGACGAAAAGAACAACAAGGAACTGCCGCAGATCGTCGGCGATTTCCCGATTCTCCCGAAACACTGGTGGCAGGGCAAGGACGCCAGCGGCAAGGACCGCGACATTTCCAAGACGACGCTGGAACCGATCATGGGCTCCGGTCCCTACAAGCTCGCCTCTTTCCAGGCCGGTTCCACCATTCGCTACGAGCTGCGCGACGATTATTGGGGCAAGGACCTGCCGATCAATATCGGCCAGCACAATTTCAAGGTGATCAGCTACACCTATTTTGCCGATAGCGACGTGGAATTCGAGGCCTTCCGGGCCGGCAATATCGATTACCGGCAGGAGAACAGTTCGAGCCGCTGGGCAACGCGGTATGATTTCGATGCGGTGAAGGATGGTCGCATCAAGCGCGAGGCGCTGCGCAATGCCTTCCGGGCAACCGGTGTGATGCAGGCCTATGTGCCCAACTTGAGGCGCGACCAGTTCAAGGATGCCCGCGTGCGCGAGGCGCTGAACTATGCCTATGATTTCGAGGATCTGAACAAGAACCTTGCTTATGGCGGGCTGAACCGCGTCGACAGCTTCTTCTGGGGAACCGATCTTGCCGCCAAGGGGCTTCCGCAGGGCAAGGAACTGGAAATTCTCAATGGTTTGAAGGACAAGATCCCGCCGCGTGTCTTCACCGAACCCTATACGAACCCTGTGGGTGGCGACCCGCAGAAGGTGCGTGACAACCTGCGCAAGGCGATTGCGCTGTTCAAGGAGGCGGGCTGGGAACTCAAGGGCAATCGTATGGTCAACACGAAGACCGGCCAGCCGATGCGCTTCGAGATCCTGCTTAACAGCCCCTCCGCCGAGCGCACGGTCCTGCCTTACGTGGCGAGCCTGAAGAAGATCGGCGTGGATGCCAGCATCCGCACGGTCGATTCCTCGCAATATGTGAACCGCGTCCGCAGCTTCGATTTCGACATGATCTTCGGCGTTTGGGCGCAGACCATGAACCCGGGCAACGAACAGTCGAATTATTGGGGTTCACAATCGGCCAATCAGCCCGGTTCACGCAACCTTGCCGGCATTTCCGATCCGGCCGTGGATGAACTGATCAAGAAGGTGACATTTGCGCCGACGCGCGAGGATCAGATCGCTGCCGTGCATGCGCTCGATCGCGTTCTGCTCGCCAATCACTTCGTCATCCCAATGTTCTATTCCGGCGAAACCCGGATCGCCTACTGGGCGAAGCTTTCCCATCCCGAACCGCTGCCGGAATACGGGATCGGTTTCCCCAGTCTCTGGTGGGCGAAGTGAGCGCGGGCGAAAGCCCCGTTCAAGATCCTTGCGCCAATGCTGCCACACAGTCCACATAACAGACCATGCTGATTCTAAAAGGATGTCAGGAGAGAGTGCGATTTGACCAGGAATGAGATCTGCAGCCCCGGTGCGGGCTTGGGCGGAGCGGCCTGATGGGAGCCTATATCCTGCGGCGCCTGCTGTTGATGATCCCGACGATCGTCGGCATCATGGGCATCTCCTTCCTTGTCGTCCAGTTTGCGCCGGGCGGTCCCGTCGAACAGGTGATTGCCCAGATTCAAGGCTCAGACAGCGGCGACCGGCTCTCCGGTGGCGGTTCCGACGTGCAGCAGATGGGCGGCGATGACGCGCGGTATCGCGGCGCCCAGGGGCTCGATCCGGAACTCATCGAACGCCTCGAAAAGCAGTTCGGCTTCGACAAACCGCCGCTCACCCGCTTCCTTGAGATGATGGGCAACTACATCCGCTTCGATTTCGGCGAGAGTTTCTTCCGCAATACGCCAGTCATCGATCTCATCATCGACAAGCTGCCGGTGTCGATTTCGCTCGGTGTCTGGATCATGATCGCTTCTTACGCGATCTCCATTCCGCTCGGCATCCGCAAGGCCGTCAAGGATGGCTCCACCTTCGACGTCTGGACCTCCGGCGTCATCATCATCGGTTATGCCGTGCCGAGTTTCCTGTTCGGCATCCTGCTGATCGTGCTGTTTGCCGGCGGTTCCTTCTTCGACTGGTTTCCGCTGCGCGGCCTGGTGTCCGACAACTGGAGCGAATTGCCCTGGTGGCAGAAGATCACCGACTATTTCTGGCATCTGACGCTGCCCCTGATCGCGCTCTCGCTCTCGGCCTTTGCCACCACGACGCTGCTGACGAAGAATTCCTTCATCGACGAGATCAAGAAACAGTATGTGGTCACGGCCCGCGCCAAGGGTTTGCCCGAGCGGCGGGTGCTCTATGGCCACGTCTTCCGCAATGCCATGCTGATCGTGATTGCCGGTTTTCCGGCCTCCTTCATCTCGGCCTTTTTCACCGGTTCGTTGCTGATCGAGAACATCTTCTCGCTCGATGGGCTGGGACGTCTCGGGTATCTCGCGATCATCAACCGCGATTATCCGATCGTGTTTGGCACGCTCTACATCTTCTCGCTGCTTGGCCTCGTTGTTGGTCTCGTCTCGGACCTGATCTACACCTGGATCGATCCGCGCATCGACTTTGAAAAGAGGGAGGTGTGATGAGCGCTCCCGCCACCATCTCGGCCCGCGACACCGTTGCGCAGACCGTCCCGCGTCCGCGGCGCATCTCGCCCACCAATCTGCGTCGCTGGCAGAATTTCAAGGCTAATCGGCGCGGCTACTGGTCGTTCTGGATCTTCCTCATCCTGTTCGGGCTGTCGCTCTGCGCCGAACTGATAGCCAACGACCGACCGATCCTCGTCTCCTACAAGGGCGAACTTCTGGCGCCGGTCCTCGTCAACTATCCGGAAGAAAAGTTCGGCGGCTTTCTGGCGACCACCGATTACCGCTCGGACTTCATTCAGGAGGAGATCAACGCCAATGGCTGGATGATCTGGCCACCGGTGCGTTACTCCTATCAGACCGTTAATTCGGAAATCCCGCATTCGGCGCCAACTCAGCCTTTCTGGCTGATGGGTGCGGAGGAACGCTGCAGCGCCTATCCACAAGGTGTTGCCGATCCAAAGTGCAATCTCGGTAATCTCAACTGGCTGGGCACGGATGACCAGGCGCGCGATGTGCTGGCGCGCCTCATCTATGGTTTCCGGATTTCTGTCCTCTTCGGCCTGGCGCTGACGGTACTCTCAGCCCTGATCGGTGTGACGGCCGGCGCCATCCAGGGCTTTTTCGGCGGCTGGACGGATCTTCTGATGCAGCGCTTCATCGAGATCTGGTCGTCGATGCCCTCGCTCTACATCCTGCTGATCATCGCCGCCATCCTGCCGCCCGGTTTCTTCGTGCTGCTTGGCGTCATGCTACTGTTCCAGTGGGTGGGTTTCGTCGGCGTCGTGCGCGCCGAATTCCTGCGGGCGCGCAATTTCGAATATGTGCGCGCCGCCCGGGCGCTCGGCGTCGGCGACTGGACGATCATGTTCCGCCACCTGCTGCCGAATGCCATGGTCGCGACGCTGACCTTCCTGCCCTTCATCCTCTCCGGCTCGATTGCCACCCTGACGTCGCTCGATTTCCTCGGTTTCGGCATGCCGCCCGGCTCGCCGTCGCTCGGCGAAATGATCGCACAGGGCAAGAACAACCTGCAGGCGCCCTGGTTGGGGCTGACGGCCTTTTTTGCCATGTCGATCATGCTGTCGCTCCTGATCTTCATCGGCGAAGCGGTGCGTGATGCGTTTGATCCGAGGAAGACGTTCCGGTGAGCGGCATCGTGTTGCGGCCCGTTTTGTGGCAGAGTGGCGCCCGGAGAACACCGAGAGGCGCGCCATGAGCAAGATTGTGCGTGAGCATTATCCCGTCGACCGTCTGCCGGAAGATTTGCGCGAGGGGCTGGAGCCGGGTGCCACCGTGCGCGTCGTGCTGGAGGTGGAAAATGTCAGCGTCGAACGACAGCCCATGGGTTTCGCGGAATCGATGCGCCTGATCAACGAGTACAGGCGCGACAATGCGGAGCGTGTCTCGATTGAGGATGCCGTGCGCCGCATCCGCGAGCTGCGTGACGAATGGGACGAGCGATGACGGTGGATCACCGTCTCTATCTCGATACCAATGCGCTGATCCTTCTGAACGAAGGCGAAGGCGCCGCGCGACGTTTGCTGGAACAGATTATCACCGTGGCGGCGTCAAAGCCCGCGCCGCTTTTGATGACAAGCGCATTGACCCTCTCGGAGCTTCTGGTCAAGCCGTACCGGGACGGAGAGATGCAGCTGATCAACGCCTATCGATCCTGGCTTGGCGGTTTGTCGTGGCTGGATATACGTCCAGTATCGCATGACGTACTTGATCTCGCAGCTTTGCTGAGAGCCACCCGGCAGGGCCTGAAGCTGCCAGATGGCATTCAGCTGGCCACTGCTCTGATCGCAGGAGCGAACGGTTTCATCAGTGCCGATAAAGGCATCCACGCCCTTGACCAGATTATTCACCCCGTGCTGGGGCGTCTGCCCTACTCGCCACTCACTATCATTCGTCCCGACGAACCCACTCTCACGGCCCTGCTGGAAAGTATGACCGCATGACCAATCCGCTCCTCTCCGTCCGCGATCTGTCCGTCGCCTTCCACCAGGGAGGCAACGAAACATTCGCCGTCGATCGGGTGTCCTTCGAGATTGCCCCGGGCGAAGTGATGGCTCTCGTCGGCGAATCAGGCTCGGGAAAATCGGTTACCGCCAATTCCGTGTTGCAGCTTCTGCCCTATCCGGCTGCGAGCCATCCCTCGGGTGAAATCTTCTTTGAAGGCCGCGACCTGTTGAAGGTGACGGAACGGGAGCTGCGCGCGGTGCGCGGCAATGACATCACCATGATCTTCCAGGAGCCGATGACCTCGCTCAATCCTCTGCACACGATCGAGCAGCAGGTGGGCGAGATCCTCGAACTGCACCAGGCGATGACGCCGCAGGCTGCCCGTACGCGCACGCTGGAACTGCTGCAGCAAGTCGGCATTCGCGAGGCGGAAAAGCGGCTGAAGGCCTATCCGCACGAGCTTTCCGGCGGCCAGCGCCAGCGTGTGATGATTGCCATGGCGCTCGCCAACCGGCCGAAATTGCTGATCGCCGATGAACCGACGACCGCGCTGGACGTGACGGTGCAGGCGCAGATCCTGGAGCTCCTGAAAAACCTCCAGCGCGAATACGGCATGTCGATCCTGTTCATCACCCATGATCTCGGCATCGTCCGGCGGTTCGCCGATCGTGTCTGCGTCATGACCAAGGGAAAGATCGTCGAAACCGGCGCGGTCGAAGTTGTGTTCGAGAACCCGCAGCATGAGTACACCCGGCACCTTCTGTCCTCCGAGCCGCGCGGCGAGCCGCCGCTCGCCGATCCGTCACGCCCGGTCGTGATGGAGGGGCAGGACATCAAGGTCTGGTTCCCCATCAAGGCCGGTTTCTTCCGGCGGGTGGTGGATCATGTGAAGGCGGTCGATGGCATCGACATTGTTCTGCGTGCCGGCGAGACGGTCGGCGTGGTCGGCGAGTCCGGATCGGGCAAGACGACGCTGGGGCTTGCGCTGGCGCGGCTGATTTCGTCGCAAGGCCGCATCAGTTTTGTCGGCAGCGACATCGGCAGTTACTCCTTCAAGCAGATGCGCCCCTTGCGCGACCGGCTGCAGGTGGTCTTCCAGGATCCTTACGGCTCGCTCAGCCCGCGGATGTCGGTCGGCGAAATCATTGCCGAAGGGCTGAAAGTGCATGAACCGCAGCTGTCGGCGGAAGAGCGCGACCAGGCGGTGGCGGCAGCACTTGATGAGGTTGGGCTCGACCCGGCCACCCGCTGGCGGTACCCGCACGAATTTTCCGGTGGTCAGCGCCAGCGTATTGCGATTGCGCGTGCCATGGTGCTGAAGCCGCGTTTCGTGATGCTGGACGAGCCGACCTCCGCGCTCGATATGACCGTGCAGGCGCAGGTGGTTGACCTGCTGCGCGACCTGCAGAAGAAGCATGATCTGGCCTATCTTTTCATCAGCCACGACCTGAAGGTGGTACGGGCGCTCGCCAACCACGTCATCGTCATGCGCGGCGGCAAGGTGATGGAGGAAGGCCCCTCGGCAGACATTTTCGCCAGCCCGAAGAGCGACTACACCAAAGCGCTGATGGCGGCCGCCTTCAATCTGAAGGCGATCGACGCGTCCAGCATCAGCCAGTAGCCCGTTCGGGAACAAAGTGCGGTTGCGCACCGTTGCCATCCGATAAAGCCGCCTGGCTTGAGCCAGGCTCAGCGGAGGAGCACGGCATGGACGAGCGCAAACCCAATCCCGACACCACGAGAACCCCGGGCGGCCGGCACCCATCGCAGGCGGGCGAAACACCGCTCAGCGCGACGGAAGCGCGCCAGGGCCGGCGCGGCACGCCGGTCTTTATGGTGCTTGCCATCGGCCTGGTGCTGGCCATGGTTGCCTGGGGCGCTGCCGAGTGGTGGGGGCAGGCAACGGAGCCACCGGCGGAACAGACCGCCACACCGCCAGCCGGCGAGACAACCCCGGTCAATCCGAACGCGCAGCCATCGTCCAATCCGTAACCGGTACCGACACGCCCGGCGAATCGCGAGCAGACAACATCAATCGATTTGATGGTTGGATCTCTGGACTTTGCTTCGGCTTTTTTCGATAACGGGCGCGGAGGTTGTCGTGCTGAAACCTCTTGGTCGAGGGAAGGATGCTCCAGGGGCCCGCGAGGGTCGGAGCAGAGGCAGACATGGCAGCAAAGACCGATATCGCCCGGCGTGTGTATAACCACACGTGGAAACTCGATCCGATCATCCGCAGTCTCATCGATACGGACTTCTACAAGCTGCTGATGCTGCAGATGATCTGGAAGCTCTATCCTGAGACGGATGTCACCTTTTCGCTGATCAACCGCACGAAGAGTGTCAGATTGGCGGACGAGATCGACGAGCAGGAACTGCGCAACCAGCTGGACCACGCCCGGTCGCTCAGGCTGTCCAAGAAGGAACTGATCTGGCTCGCCGGCAACACCTTCTATGGACGTTCGCAGATCTTTGAGCCGGAGTTCCTGGCCTGGCTTGCCCATTATCAGCTGCCGGAATACGAACTTTCCAAGCGCGACGGCCAATATGAACTGACCTTCCATGGCCGCTGGACGGATACCACCATGTGGGAAATTCCGGCGCTCGCCATCATCAACGAATTGCGCTCCCGCGCCGCGATGAAATCGCTCGGCCCCTTCACGCTGGATGTGCTCTACGCGCGTGCCAAGGCAAAGATGTGGGAAAAGGTGGAGCGGCTGAGAACGCTTCCCGGCCTGCGCATCTCCGATTTCGGCACCCGCCGTCGTCACAGCTTTTTGTGGCAGCGCTGGTGCGTCGAGGCCTTGAAGGAAGGCATCGGGCCGGCCTTTACCGGCACCAGCAATGTGCTGCTGGCCATGGATTCGGACCTGGAAGCCGTCGGCACAAACGCGCATGAACTGCCGATGGTGGTCGCAGCGCTGGCCAATAGCGAAGCGGAACTCAGGGCCGCACCCTACAAGGTCTTGAAGGACTGGAACCGGCTCTACGGCGGTAATCTGCTGATCGTGCTTCCGGATGCCTTCGGCACCGCATCCTTCCTGCGTGACGCGCCGGAATGGGTGGCCGACTGGACGGGTTTCCGGCCGGACAGCGCTCCGCCAATCGAAGGCGGTGAAAAGATCATTGCCTGGTGGAAGAAGATGGGCCGTGATCCGAAGCAGAAGCTTCTGATCTTTTCCGACGGTCTGGACGTCGATGCCATCATCGACACCTATCGCCATTTCGAAGGCCAGGTGCGGATGGGTTTCGGCTGGGGCACCAACCTCACCAATGATTTTGCCGGCTGCGCGCCGAGCCAGATCGACGGGCTGAAGCCGATTTCCATCGTCTGCAAGGTCAGCGAGGCGAATGGCCGCCCGGCGGTGAAGCTGTCCGACAATCCGCGCAAGGCGACGGGCGATCCGGATGAGGTGCAGCGTTACCTGCGTTTCTTCGGCCAGGAAGACCGCGTCGAACAGGCCGTCCTCGTCTGAAGCGAAGGGCCGGCGCCACCCTGACGCCAGCCCTCCGCCAGTCCTCGTGTCTGGATCAATCGATGATCTGGACGACCTTGTAGGACTTGGGATCAACGATTACGCGCTGTTCGTTGACAACGGCATAGGCATAGTCCCGGTGCTGCGGAACCGGCGTCAGAACGACGGTTTCCGGGATCGCTTCACCGACAACCACCTGGCGCTCGAGAACGACCGGCTGCGGCGCGGGCTGCTGGCGCACATAGGTCACGACCTCCTGTGGTGGCGGATCGATCGCGGTGCCGATTGCTGCACCGGCAATACCACCGACTGCGGCACCGATCGGACCGCCGACAATGGCGCCGGTAATCGCGCCACCGGCCGCACCATTCACGGTGCCGTCCTGGGCTGCAGCTTCCGTTGCGAAAAGCGCTGCTATAACAGCAGCCGAAGTCAGCATGAACTTACGCATTGGGTTGTCTCCTCTGTGATCATCCAATGGCCCAACAACATCGATCAGCAGATTTTCGTTCCGCGCTGCCGCTCACCTTTCATGATCTTCTGCAACAGGAGGTCCTCTGAAATTGCCGCAGTAACATATGTTGACAACATAAACAGAAGTTTTATAGCTGAACTGAGAGACGATTGAGGCGACGATGAGCGAACTGGGCACGCAGGAACAGGCAATCCTGAAGATCATTCAGGACAATCCCTTTGCAGGACAGCAGGAGATTGCCGACCAGTTGGGCCTGGCGCGCTCGACGGTCGCAGCGCACATCGTCCAGCTGGTTGCCAAGGGCCACATCCTCGGGCGGGGTTATGTGCTGCCGGAACCGTCACGGGCCACCTGCATTGGTGGCGCTGTTTTCGATCGAAAATATCGTGCCCGCCGACCGGTCATCCCGGCCACCTCCAATCCGGTGGATGGTTCGAGAAGCTTTGGCGGCGTGGCGCGCAACGTGGCCGAAAATCTGGCTCTCCTCGGCACACCGGTCAGTTTCATCTCGATCGTCGGGGAAGACGAGACGGGGCAGGCGCTTCTGGCGCACCTGAAGGGACGTGGTGCGGATGTAAGCCAGGTGGTCACCGTCAGCGAGCGGCCGACGGCAGAATATGCTGCGGTACTCGATCCGTCCGGCGAAATGGTGATCGGGCTTGCCGACATGGGCATATTCGATCTGTTCCAGCCGGCCCATATCGATCGGGCCTGGCCGCATCTGGCGGCATCGAGCCTCGTTTTTGCCGACTGCAATCTTCCGGCCGAAGTGCTGCATCACCTGATCGCGCGGCGCAAGGGTGCGCGCTTCCGCCTGGCCATCGATGCCGTCTCGACGCCGAAGGTCGTGCGACTCCCTTCGGATCTTTCGGGAATCGATCTTCTGTTCATGAACCTCGACGAGGCGAATGCCCTCCTGGAACGTGACGGTTTGGCACCGGCAAAGGATGCTTTCGAGGCTGCCCGGGCCTTGACGCATCGGGGAGTGTCGGAAGCCGTTGTGACCATGGGAAGCCGGGGGATGGCGGTGACTTCCGGCAGGGACGCCGTCCATGTGCCGTCGGTCGAGGCGGCTCCGGTCGATATGACCGGGGCGGGCGACGCCATGATTGCCGGAACCCTGCATCGCCTGCTGGCGGGGGACAGCACGATCGAGGCTGCCAGCACTGGAGCCCTTCTCGGTGCGCTGACCACGGAAACGGCCGCCAGCGTTCACGCGGAGCTTTCGCCGCATTTTCTTCAAGCCAACCTCCATCGGCTCGCCGACAGGAAAGGATGACCATGACCCTTCTGAAACCGAAACTGAGCCGCGAAGTGGCTGAAGCCCTGGCCGCTGGCGGTCCCGTTGTCGCCCTCGAATCCACCATCATCACCCACGGCATGCCCTATCCGGCCAATCTGGAAACGGCGCTCGCCGTCGAAGCCGTGGTGCGGGAAAACGGCGCCGTGCCGGCCACGATCGCCGTGATCGATGGTGAACTGCGTGCAGGTCTCGAACATGACGAACTGCAGGCGCTCGCCCAGGCGAAAGGCGTCGTCAAGGCGTCCGGTCGGGATCTTGCGGTGGCCATGGTGCGCAAGGCCTCTGCCGGCACCACCGTCTCTGCCACCATGCTGCTCGCCGATCTTGCCGGCATCGATATCTTCGCGACGGGCGGCGTCGGCGGCGTGCATCGCGGCGCCGAACAGACCTTTGACATTTCCGCTGACCTCACCGAACTCGGTCGGACGAAAACCGCCGTCGTCTGCGCCGGTGTCAAATCCATCCTCGATATCGCCAAGACGCTCGAATATCTGGAAACCCAGCGCGTGCCGGTCATCGCCTATGGCACGGAAGATTTCCCGGCCTTTTTCACCCGGAAGAGCGGCTACAAGGCGGACCATCGCCTCGATACACCGGAACAGATTGCCGGGGCCATGCACCTGCATCACAGGCTCGGCACCGGCACCGGCCTGATGATCGCCAATCCGATCCCGGAAGAGTTCGCGCTGACGCCGGATTTCATCGACGGCACGATCGCCGATGCGGTCCGCGAGGCAGAGGAAAAGGGCATCGGCCGCAAGGACCTCACGCCCTTCCTGCTCGCCCGCATCAACGAATTGTCGAAGGGCGAAAGCCTGAAGGCCAATATCGCGCTGGTGAAGAACAATGCTGCACTTGCCGCCCGTATGGCGGTTGCCTATGCGGCGCTGAAGACAAGCGCTTGACGTTTGCAAGAGGGCTTCGGCGTCCAGCCGGTGCCCTCTTTCGCCGACGCGATGATCAGACCGGAAGCCTTGCCAGCCGTTCGGTCAAAAGCGCATAAAACCCGTCGGCATCGACGTTTCGTATGAAGGTGGCGTTCTTCGGCCGGTCGGTCACGCCCCACCAGTCGGCAACCGTCATGCCCTTGGTGAGCGCTGAGTCCGTTTCGATCTCCACATTACAGAGACGCCCCTCGTAAAGCTCCGGCTTCAACAGATAGGCGATCACGTTCGGGTCGTGCAGCGGGCCGCCATCGGTGCCGTATTTCTGCTCGTCGAAACGTTCGAAGAACTCCAGCCAGCCGACAACAGCCTCTGAAAGTGGCGTGCCGAGCGCCTTGATTGCGGCGACGCGCTTCGCTGTCGTCAGCGTCTGGTGCGTCACGTCGAGTGGCATCATCACGATCGGCGCGCCGCAGCCGAGAACAATCTTCGCGGCCTTCGGATCGACGAAGATGTTGAACTCGGCAGCCGGCGTTACATTGCCGCCTTCGAACAGGCCGCCGCCCATCAACACGATCTGCTGGATGCGGGCGGCAATCGCCGGTTCGCGTGCGAGCGCGGTGCCGAGATTGGTCATCGGGCCGAGGGTGCAGATCGTCACGGTGCCGGGCTCATGCGCCATCAGCGTCTCGATGATGAAATCGACGCCGTGCTGAGTCTCAAGCGGCATGGTGGGCTCCGGCAGGTCGGCGCCGTCCATGCCCGTTGCGCCATGCACGTATTCGGCGGTGAACAGACTGCCTTCCATCGGGCCTTCGCAGCCGGCAAACACCTTCACATCCGTGCGGCCCGCCAGTTCGCAGACCTTGCGGATGTTCTTCGAGGTCAGCGCCACCGGCACATTGCCGGCCGCAGCCGTAATCCCCAGAACCTCGATCTCCGGGCTTGCCAGAGCAAGCAGGATGGCCAGCGCATCGTCCTGGCCGGGATCGGTATCGATAATGATCTTCTGGGGCATTTTTGTCTCTTTGGTCGTCGAAAGGGATGCGGGAAACCCGCAGGAGGGAGGGGCTTTCGCATGTCTCGAACAGCGGAGCAAGAGAGGCCACCGAGCGCCGGAGCCTCGTGAAATCTTGAGACTATGTCAGAGGGAGGCTGCGGCGCGGGCGGCCTGGTCATAGTGGCCGGAGAGCGCACGCAGACGGGCGGCAATTTCGGACAGAGTTTCGGCGGAAACCTCGGTCGATAGAACGGATCTGACCAGCAGTGTTTCGCGCATCGTCTTGTAGCGGCGACAGACATCGGCACCGGCCTCCGTCACCATCACCAGCTTTTCCTTGCCGCGTTTGCCGGATTTGATCAGCTTCAGCCGCTCGAGCTTTTTCAGCGAATAGGTGACGACATGGGTGTCCTCGATATTGAGGACGAGGGCGATATCGGCGAGCGTCTTCGGTTTGCCGCGGCTGTTGATGTTGTGCAGCACCAGCGTGTCGACGGGGGAGAGATCCGGAACGCCGGATGCCGCCATGCAGCGCACCATCCAGCGGCTGAAGGCGTGGTTCAGCATTACCAGGCCGAATTCGATCTCGGACAGCGCGGGAAGGCCGCCGCTCGCCAGATGCTCCGAGGAAACGATGGGGCCAGTCTGGTCCTCGAGGTTCGGCATGCTGTGTCTCCCGCAAAAAAGAACGCCGCCGGACAGGTCCGGCGGCGTCCCATAAATCACATCTTCTTATAGGCGTCCACGATCGCGGCGCCATCGGCACCGGCCTTTGCCAGCCAATCCTGCGTCAGCTTGTCGCCAACCTCGGAAAGACCCTTCTTGAGATCGGCACTCGGTGCTGCAACCGTCATGCCGTGCTCCTTCAGCGTCGCCATGTAGGCCGCGGTCTTGTCCTCGGCGAGCTTCCAGCCGCGGGTTTCGGCGGCGGCGGCGGCCTCTTCGACAGCCTTTTGTGTGGCGGGATCGAGGTCGGCAAACGCCTTCTTGCTGACAAAGGTCACGTTCTTCGGCAACCAGGCCTGGGTGTCGTAATAGTGGGTCAGCGATTCCCAGATCTTTGAATCGACGCCGGTGGCGCTGGAGGTCATCAGTCCGTCGACGGCACCGGTTGCCAGCGCCTGCGGCAGTTCAGCCGCCTGGATGGTGACAGGCTGCGCGCCGACGAGCTCGGCAATCCGCGAGGTGCCGACGTTATAGGCGCGCCACTTCAGGCCCTTCATGTCGGCGACCGTATTGAGGTCCTTCTTGGTGTAAATGCCCTGCGGCGGCCACGGGGTGGCGTAAAGCAGTTTCAGGCCCTGCCCGTCGAGTGCCTTGGCAATTGCCGGCTTGGAGGCCGCCCACAGCTTTTTCGACTGTTCGAAGCTCGTCGCCAGGAAGGGCACGACATCGAGGCCAAAGACCGGGTTTTCGTTTTCGTGCAGCGACAGCAGGACCTCGCCCACCTGGGCCTGGCCCGTCTGCACGGCGCGCTTGATGTCGGGCGCCTTGAACAGCGAAGCGCTCGGATAGACGGTGATCTTCAACGCGCCCTTGGTGGCGGTATCGACATCCTTGGCAAAGGCGTTGAGGTTTTCGACGTGATAATTCGCCGGCGGATAGGCAGAGGGCAGAACCCACTGCGTTTCGGCAAGCGATGGGCCGCTGAGGGCAAACAGGCTTGCGGCGGCAAGCGTCAGACGGCGAAGGATTGGCATCGGCTGTGTCATTGTCTCAAGTTCCCCTTGGTTGATGTTATCCCGGAAAAGCCATTTTGGGCAGGATCAGCACGATATCCGGGAAGACCGTGATGATAACGACGGTGACGACGAGAAGCAGGAAGAAAGGCAGGGCGGCGCGCGCCACGGCCAGACTGTCCCGGCCGCTCATCGTCTGCAGCACGAAGAGGTTGAAGCCGACCGGCGGTGTGATCTGCGCCATCTCCACCATCAGCACCAGGAAGATGCCGAACCAGATGAGGTCGAAGCCGGCCTGCTGGATCATTGGCAGGACCACCACCGTAGTCAGCACGATCATCGACAGGCCGTCGATGGCGCAACCGAGCAGAATATACATCACTGTCAGCACCGCGATCAGCGCATAGGGGCTGAGCTGGAAGCCATCGACCCAGGCGGCGAGCGCGTTCGGAATGCCGGTATAACCCATGGCGATCGACATGTAGCCGGCACCCGTCAGGATCAGCATGATCATGCCGGTCATGCGGGTGGCGCCCATCACGCTGTCGCGGAAGGATTTCCAGGTCAGCGCCCGCTGAGAGGCGGCCAGAACCAGGGAGCCGAGAACGCCCCAGGCGGCACATTCCGTTGCGGTTGCCCAGCCCATCAGCAGCGCGGCAAAGACCGTGAAGATAAGGAGCGCCAGCGGAATGAGGTTCAGCGTTTCGGTCAGCTTCTGCCGGAAGGGAATGGCCGCCGGCTTCGGTGGCATCTTGCCGGGGTTCATGAAGGCCCAGATGCCGATCGCGCCCATATAGAGCGCCATCACGATGATTGCCGGCAGCAAGCCCGCCATGAACATCTGGATGATGGAGACATTGGCGGCCACCGCATAAACGATCATCGGGATCGATGGCGGCACCAGAAGGCCGAGCGTGCCGGCACCGGCAATCGAGCCGAGGCTGATCGTTTCGTCATAACCGCGCGCCTTCAGTTCCGGCAGCGTGATTTTTGCCACCATGGCGGTTGTCGCGGCCGACGAGCCGGAGACGGCACCAAACAGGCCGCAACCCAGAACGTTGACGTGGATCAGGCGGCCCGGCAGCCAGTTGAGCCAGGGAGACAGGCCACGGAACATCTCGTCCGAAAGCTTTGTCCGAAAAAGGATCTCGCCCATCCAGACGAACAGGGGAAGGGCGGTCAGGCTCCAGGAGGCACTGCCGCTCCAGGCATTTGTGGCAAGGGCCGCGCCGATGGAAATGCCGGGCGGGGCAAACTGCATGGCAATGAAACCGCACAGCAGAAGCGTCATGCCAATCCAGAGTCCGCCGGCCAGCAGGAAAACGAGGGCGCCGAGAATGAGGCCGGAGACCTCGACCAGGTGGATGGTCTCCATCGTCACACCCCGCTTTCCATCACGCGCTCGACGAACTCGTCCGTCGTCACCGGTTTCGGTTTTTCGTAGCGCGGAGCACCGCCAGCCAGAAGGTTGAGAAGTTCATCAATAAAGGCCAGTGCCAGGATGCCGAGGCCCGTGGCCATGCCAAGCTGCGGGATCCACAGCGGAACCGCGATCACGCCCTGCGACATGTCGCTGAATTCGAAGGAAACGAGCACCATGTCGATGGCGTACCAGGCGAAGTAACCGCTCGCCGCCGTGCCAAGCGCCGTGCAGATGATCTCCACCAGGCGTCGCGGTAGCCCGCTAAGCTTGTCGATCAGCAGTTCCATGCGGATCAGTTCGCCGGAACGGAAGGTGTGGGCGAGCGCCAGGAAGGCGCAGGCCGCCATGCACCAGGAGGCAAAATCATCACCGGCCGGCACGTCGATGCCGAGCGGGCGTCCCGCCGAAAGAGAAATCATGATCAGGAAGATCGCGACCAGGAAGGCACCTGCCAGCCATCCGGCCGTGAGGTACAGCCCGTCCAGCAGCGCTGTGAGCCAGTCGGGAAAAAGGGCATGGTGGCGGTTCTGTTTAGCGGAAGACATGGCAAGGCCTCCCGCTTGGCGCAGCATATGCAGTCATTGGCTTCCCCTCGGTTGCCGGTTTCGGCCGGGCTTTTTCGCCTCTGTTGCCGTTGATTGAGGCATGATGACGGAAGAGGCATTTTTCGTCAACTAAACATTGACGATTTGTCGATGAAATGTTTTTGTGGCGTCAAATCAGAAACTGGAGACGGGAACATGACGCAGAAAAAATGGGATTTCTGGATCGATCGCGGCGGCACATTTACCGATATCGTCGGTCGCGCGCCGAATGGTCGGCTGATCCCGCACAAGCTTCTTTCGGAAAATCCGGAAGCCTATCGTGATGCTGCCGTCCAGGGCATTCGCGAGCTCCTCGGGCTGAAGGCCGGTGAGGCCATTCCGCCGGGGCTGATCGGTGCCGTCAAGATGGGCACGACGGTCGCCACCAATGCGCTGCTCGAGCGCAAGGGCGAAAAGACGTTGCTCGTGACCACGCGCGGTTTCCGTGATGCGCTGGCGATCGGTTACCAGGCGCGCGCCGATATTTTTGCCAAGGAAATCCTGAAGCCTGAGCTGCTCTACAGCGCGGTCGTGGAAATCGACGAACGCGTGCGTGCCGATGGCACGGTCGAGGCCGAGCCGCAGGCGGATGTGGTCCGAAGCGAACTGCAGGCGCAGTTTGACGCCGGCTTCCGTGCCGTTGCCATCGTCTTCATGCATGCCTACCGCTTCCCCGCCCATGAGCAGCTGGTGGCGAAGATTGCCCGCGAGATCGGTTTTACCCAGGTCTCCGTCAGCCACGAGGTGTCGCCGCTCATCAAGCTGGTCGGCCGGGGTGATACCACCGTGGTCGATGCCTATCTTTCGCCGATCCTGCGCCGTTACGTGGAGCAGGTGGCGAGCGAACTCGGCGCTGGCGGCGAAGACGGCGCGCAGCTGATGTTCATGCAGTCCTCCGGGGGTCTGACGGCCGCCAGCCTGTTCCAGGGCAAGGATGCGATCGTCTCCGGTCCGGCCGGCGGCGTGGTCGGTGCGGTCGAGACGTCCAAACTCGCCGGCTTCGACCGGATGATCGGCTTTGACATGGGCGGCACCTCCACGGACGTCTCCCATTATGACGGCGAGCTGGAGCGATCCTTCGAGACGGAGGTCGCGGGCGTGCGCATGCGTGCGCCGATGATGTCGATCCACACGGTGGCCGCAGGCGGCGGCTCCATCCTGCATTTCGAAAACGGCCGTTTCCGCGTCGGACCGGATTCCGCCGGCGCCAATCCGGGGCCGAAGGCCTATCGCCGCGGCGGACCGCTGACGGTAACGGATGCGAATGTCATGCTGGGCAAGCTCTCGCCCGACCTGTTCCCGGCCATCTTCGGCGCCGGCCGCAACGAAAAGCTCGATGCCGATGCCGTGCGCACGGCCTTCGAGGCGCTTGCCGCCGAGATCGGCGACGGGCGCACGCCCGAAGCGGTGGCCGATGGTTTCCTGGCGATCGCGGTCGAGAACATGGCGAATGCCGTCAAGAAGATCAGCGTGCAGCGCGGTTATGATGTCACGAACTATGTGCTGACCTGTTTTGGTGGTGCCGGCGGCCAGCATGCTTGCCTCACCGCCGATGCGCTCGGCATCTCGACGGTGCTGATCCATCCCTTCTCCGGTATTCTCTCGGCCTATGGCATGGGTCTTGCGGATATCCGCGCCACCCGCCAGCGCACGGTCTCGGCGCCGCTCGTTGAGGCGCTGCAAAGCCTGCCGTCGCTGCAGGCAGAGCTGAGCGGTGCAGTGATTTCCGAACTGCGGACGCAGGGTGTGCCGGCTGTGGATGTCGAAGTGCTGCATCGCGCCCATCTGCGCTACCAGGGCACCGATACGACGCTCTCCGTCACGCTCGACACGGCAGATGCCATGGTGGAAGCCTTCGAGGCGGCTCACCGCAAGCAGTTCGGTTTCACCTTCGAGGGGCGCGAGATCGTCTTTGAATCCTACGAGGTGGAAGCCATCGGCGGCGGGGCGGATTCGCATGAACCGCGCCACGAACTCGATCAGGCCGAACCGCTGGCAGCCCTTCAGACCCGCTTCTTCTCCGGCGGCGCTTGGCGTGAGGCTCCGGTCTTCCTGCGCAAGGATATCCGTCCGGGCGCGAAGGCTTACGGTCCGGCCTTGCTGGTTGAGCCGCACCAGACAATCGTGATCGAGGAAGGCTGGGCCTTCGAGGTGACGGCACTGGATCACGTGGTGCTGAAACGGGTGAAAACGCTGTCGCGCGCCGGTGCCGTCGGCACGGCCGCCGATCCGGTGCTGCTCGAAGTTTTCAACAATCTCTTCATGTCGATCGCCGAACAGATGGGCGTGACGCTGCAGAACACCGCCTCCTCCGTCAACATCAAGGAACGGCTCGATTTCTCCTGCGCCGTCTTTGATGCCGATGGTGCGCTGGTTGCCAATGCGCCGCATATGCCCGTGCATCTCGGCTCGATGGACCGTTCCGTCGAAACGGTGATTGCCGCCAACAGGGGCAAAATCCGTCCCGGTGACGTGTTTGCCCTCAACGCGCCCTATAATGGCGGCACGCATCTGCCGGATATTACCGTCGTGACACCGGTCTTCGATGAGGCGGGCAAGGATATCCTCTTCTACGTCGCTTCGCGTGGCCACCATGCCGATGTCGGCGGCACCGCGCCGGGTTCGATGACCCCGCTCGCCACCACCGTCGATGAAGAAGGTGTGCTGTTCGACAACGTGCTTCTGGTGGATCAGGGCCGGTTCGACGAAGAAGGCATCATCCGCCTGATGTCGGATCATCCTTATCCGGCCCGCAACGTTGCCCAGAACGTTGCGGATCTCAGAGCCCAGATCGCGGCCAACGAAAAGGGCGTGCACGAAATGCGCAAGATGATCGCGCAGTTCGGGCTGGATGTGGTCAAGGCCTATATGGGCCATGTGCAGGACAATGCCGAGGAAAGCGTTCGCCGCGTTCTCGAGAAGCTCTCGGACTCCGAATTCTCCTATGAGACGGACCAGGGCAGCACCATCAAGGTGAAGATCACGGTCGACAAGCAGGCCCGCGAGGCGACCGTCGATTTCACCGGCACCAGCGCGCAGAAGAAGAATAACTTCAATGCGCCGGAACCCGTCACCCGGGCGGCGGTGCTTTATGTCTTCCGCGTCATGGTGGAAAGCGTGATCCCGATGAATGCCGGCTGCCTGAAGCCGATCCGCATCATCGTTCCGGAAGGCTCGATGCTGAAACCGCATTACCCGGCCGCCGTCGTCGCCGGCAATGTGGAAACCAGCCAGCACGTCACGAATGCGCTGTTCGGCGCGCTCGGCGCCATGGCCGCCAGCCAGGGTTCAATGAACAACCTGACCTTTGGCAACGAGACCTACCAGTATTACGAGACGCTGTGCTCCGGTTCGCCGGCCGGCCGGTTCCGCGATGGCCGTGGTTTCAACGGCACCGATGCGGTGCATGTGCACATGACCAACTCGCGCCTGACGGACCCGGAAATCCTGGAAACCCGCTATCCGGTGCTGCTGGAGGACTTTCACATCCGACAGGGCTCCGGCGGCAAAGGTCGCTTCCATGCCGGCGACGGCACGGACCGCACCATCCGTTTCCTGGAGCCGATGGACTGCGCGATCCTCTCCTCGCACCGCACCATCCGTCCGCACGGGCTGGACGGTGGCGAGCCCGGCGAACTCGGGCTGACCTTCGTTCGCCGTCTCGACGGCACCATCGAGGAACTGGCCGGCTGCGCCCAGACGCACCTTGCGAGCGGCGAGGCGATCACCGTCCGCACGCCGACAGCCGGCGGATTTGGCAAGGCTTGACGCCTTCCACTTTTGCTTGAACCTTTGGCAAAGCCCCCTCTCTCCCCCACAAGGGGGGAGACACTTTGCAGCACCCACCCGAGCTTCGATCGGCTTCGGCGGGTCGGCTGGGTTAAAGCCCTCCCCCTTGTGGGGAGGGTTGGGAGGGGCCTTTTTCGACTGCTATAGCCCCTTGCCAGTGTGGGGGAGATGGCGGCAGCCAGAGGGGGCGTATCGTCCCGGCTAGAAGTTTCCTTCTGACAGGCAGCTGCCGAATCGCGCATACACCCAAAAAGAACCAAACAGCCTCCGCCACGTAGTACTGAGCAAACACGGAGGCTTTCATGAACGACACCAGCCCATCACAGACCGGCAGGCTCGCCTGGATCACCGGCGCCAGTTCCGGCATTGGCAAGGCGGTCGCCGAACGGCTTGTGCGGGAAGGGTGGCGGGTCGCCGTCAGCGCCCGCAGCGCCGAAAAACTGCAGGCATTGGCCGAGCAGCATGCCGGCCGCGTCTTTGCCTTCCCGCTGGACATCACGGATCGCGACGCGGCACTGGCGACGGCAGACGCCATTCGCGCCGCCCACGGCCCGATCGATCTCGCCATCTTTTCCGCCGGAACCTACAAGCGCGACAGCGTGCGCCGCTTCGACGCCCGCGATCTCGCCACCACGATGAACCTCAACGTGGTCGGCACGGCGAATACCATGGAGGCCGTGATTCCGGATATGATCGCCAGAAGGCAGGGCGAGATTGCCGTGATCGCCTCGGTAGCCGGTCTCGTCGGCTTGCCTGGTGGTGGGTTTTACGGCGCGAGCAAGGCCGCGCTCAACAATCTCTGCCAGGCGCTTTACCCGGAACTGGAGCGGGAAGGGGTGCGCCTGCGCATCATCAATCCGGGTTTCGTCGACACCCCGCTCACAAAGAAGAATGATTTCCCCATGCCCTTCCTCGTCTCGTCGGACGAAGCCGCCGATGCGATCGTTTCCGGTCTGAAGACCAGCCGCTACGAGATCATCTTTCCCTGGAAAATGGCCGTCGGAATCAAGTTCCTGGCCGCGCTGCCGAAGAACCTGCTCTTCCGTTTCACGCGGCGGATGCTGCGCAAGCCGGGCTGACCGGCAAAGGCCGCAGTTTTCAAAAGACGAAGGGCCCGGATTTGCTTCCGGGCCCTTTGTCGTATTTGTGCGGCTCAGGTGGCGGATGCCGCAGCCTTTTGTAGCCGGAACTGGGCGACATCGATGCGGCCGGTTCGAAAACCTGCGGCGCAATAATGCAGGTAATAGTGCCAGGTGCGGAAGAATCGCTCATCGAAACCGAGCGGCGCAATCTTTGGCCAGGTGGCGCGGAAGGCCTTGTCCCAGACAAGAAGCGTGCGCTCGTAATCGCGGCCAAAACGGAAACAGTCCTCAACCTTCAGCCGCGCTGAGCGGGCAATTTCGGCAAAGCCCGTGAGTGTCGGCAGCATGCCGCCCGGAAAGATATAGGTCTGAATGAAGTCCGCATGGCGCCGATAATGCTCGAAGCGGCTTTCGTCGATGGTGATGACCTGGATCATCGCCTGTCCGCCGGGCACCAGAAGCTCGCGCACCTGCTCGAAATAGATCGGCCAGTGTTCCTCACCGACCGCCTCGAACATCTCGATCGAGACGATCTTCGTGAACTGGCCGCGGCAATCGCGGTAATCCTGCAGCCGGATTTCGCCCTTTTCCGCAAGTCCGGCCTCGGAAAGCCGGTGGCGGGCGAAGGCGGCCTGTTCCTTCGAGAGCGTCAGACCGGTAACACGGCAGCCGGTCTCGCGGATCGCCTGTTCCATGAAGCCGCCCCAGCCGCAGCCGATTTCCAGCACATGATCGTCCGGGCCAATGTTGAGCTCGCGGATGATGCGGCCGTATTTTTCCCGCTGCGCCTCTTCCAGACTTGCGTCGGGATGGGTGTAGATCGCCGAGGAATAGGTCATCGTCCGGTCGAGCCAATGGCGATAGAAGGCATTGCCGAGGTCATAATGGAAGGCGATGTTGCGGCGGCTGCCGGATTTCGAATTGTTGCGCAGGCGGTGGCGCCAGTGGGCCAGGCGCGCCATCAGCGCCATCGGTCGGGCAAGCCTTGCCCAGTCCTTCTCATTGGCAATGGCGAGATCCAGAACCTGACCGAGATCGGGCGTTGACCAGTCGCCATCCATGTAGGAGCGGGCAAAACCCAGGCTGCCGCGGGTCACGATACGGCGCAGCACGCGCGAGCGGTTGAAGCGGATCGTGGCATTCGGCCCCTGCCGGCCTTCGCCGAAATGGTGTTCGCGGCCGCTGGGAAAGACCACCGTCAGGCGGCCATGGCGCGTGCGGGCCAGCATGCGGCACAACATGCGTTCCCAAAACGGCGTGCGTTCGGCAAACAGGATCGGGTCTCCATGTCCGGCATGCGTCATGTCTGCGTTCCTCCACTCAAAACCGGATGTTCCACCGAACTTGCAATGCGGTTCTCTGCCGGGCGATGCCGATGGATCGGCACGCCTTTCAGCCAGAGGCGCAAGGCTTCCCAGTGGATGCCCGCCATCACCTTCATCGTCATCAGCGGATAGGCAAAAAGCGCGCGCGACAGCGTGGCGTCGGTCAAGGGCGAGCGCTCTCCGCTGAAACTGGCATACAAAAGCTTGCCCTCCTGATCGCGCTCGCTGATCGAAATCTTCACACGCTCGGTCGGCGGGGCAATATCGAAATCATAGGTGCAATCCATCGGTACGAAGGGAGAGACATACATCGCCTTCGAACAGGAATGCCGCACCGAACCCTCCGTGATGCCTGCTGCCGGAATGACGTAGGTATGCCGTTCCATGAAAGTATTGCAGACCTCGTACAGCAGGGCCAGCAGTCGCCCTTGGTCATCCTCGCAGAAATAGACGGTCAGCGGATTGAAAACGTAACCGAAAATGCGCGGATAGCAGAGCACACGCACCCGCAAGCCCTCATTTGCGATGCCCGCTGAAGCCAGATGCTGCCGCACCCAGGCGCGCAGGCCGCCCTTTTCACCGCATCCATGGTCCTTGTCCCAGAAGCTGAAGACCGCGCGCCGATTGTAGCCGAACAGCTTGAGGCTGCCGTCGAGGCTCTCCAGCTCATCCAGATCGAGCAGAACGGAAAAGACCCGGTAATTCAGGTGGTGCTTTTTCGGCCGGTGTCTCTGGTGCACGACGCCGCCGAAATAGAGGGCAGAGCCGCCTGTCATTCGGCCGCTGCCAGGAACGGGGTGGTGAAGATGCGGCCGGATTCGTTCGGCACGGCCCAGGGGCGGCGTATGCCCGCGACCGCCTCGGCGACCGCAAGACCGGACTGCAGGCCGTCCTCGTGAAAGCCGCTGCCGAAATGCGCGCCGCAGAACCAGGTGTTCCGGCGTCCCTGCAGCTCCCAGAGCTGGCGTTGTGCGGTCATCGCCAGCATGTCGTAGAGCGGATGGGTGTAATGATAGGTCGCAATCACCTTCTCCTCCCGAATGTCGCGGCAGGCATTCAACGTTACGAACAGCGGGTGCCGCTCATCGATGTTCTGCAGCCGGTTCATCCAATAGGTGACGCAGAGCGGCGCAGCATCGTTGTGGCGTTTTTCGCCAATATAGTTCCAACTGGACCAGACCGCCTTGCGTTTTGGCATGAGCCGTTCGTCGGAATGCAAAACGGCGACATTGTCGGTGTATCGGAAAGAGCCGAGAATGCCCCTCTCGACCGCGTCCGCATCACAGAGCAGCGCAAGCGCCTGGTCGGCATGGGTTGCGATGATCACATCGTCGAACCGGTCCTCGCCGCCTTTGGTGTCTTTTACCACGACACCAGCGCCCGGCCTGCGTTCGATGCGGGCCGCACCGCAGCCAAGCCGGATTTCGCCCGTGAAGGCATCGGCGAGGCGGGACACATAGGCGCGGCTGCCGCCGGTTACCGTGCGCCACTGCGGACGTCCGGAGAGCAGGATGAGCCCGTGATGAACGAAAAAGCGCAGGAAGGCATGCAGCGGATAAGAGCGCATGTCGGTCGTTGTCATTGACCAGATCGCGGCCCCCATCGGCAGCAGGTGGTCGTCGATGAAGCTCTTCGAATAACGCTCCCGGTCGAGATGGTCGCCGAGCGTCACCCGCTCCAGGTCGCTGCGGGCAAGGGTCGCTTCGGCCTCGCGATAAAAGCGCAGAACGTCGGAAAGCATGCGCCAGAAGCGCGGCCGGGCGGCGTTGCTGCGCTGGCCGAGGATGCCCTTTAAGCCTGTTCCGGAATATTCGAAACCGCCACCATCGATCGAGGCCGCAAACGACATGTCGGAAGCTTCGGTTTTCACGCTGAGATGGTCGAACAGGGCGACGAGATTCGGATAGTTCTTGTCGTTGAAGACGATGAAGCCGGTATCGACCGGAATTTCGCCATCCGCGGTTGAAACGATTGCGGTGTTGGAATGGCCCCCCAGCCGGTCGTCATGTTCATAAAGCACCACATCGTGGGCCTTGGATGTCAGCCAGGCAGCGGACAGACCGCTGATCCCGGAGCCGATAACGGCGATACGACGACGACCGGAATTTTGTGAAACCATTTGCAATGTCCGTTGTTAGCTTCTGTTTGGCCTCTACGGCACCTGCTCGCAAACGGATTTGCCGTTTTTTTCTTTTCTTCGTCTGATCCAGCACTGAGGAGGGGGCGTAAAGGAGGCCATGAGCTTAACTGTTTCCATCCTGGCCCCGACATGCCACAACGATCAGAAGGCGAGCGCTCGCTCGCGTTCGACTGTCAAGCATGGCGCCAGGATGAAACGGACTGACAAGACACAATCGGAAACGGAACTTTCGCCGGCGCAATTCGCAGTCCTTTTGGCAAAGGTCGGCCAGGAACGCGATGTCGATGCCTTTGAAACGATCTTTCGGCATTACGGCCCGCGTGTCCGCTCCTTCATGGCGATGAAGACACGCGACACGCAGATGGCCGAAGAGCTGATGCAGGAAACGATGATGGCCGTCTGGAACAAGGCGACCCAGTTCGATCCGGCGAGAGGCAATGCCTCGGCCTGGATCTTCACCATCGCCCGGAACCTGCGGATCGACGCCTTCCGGCGCAAGCGCCCCGTCTTCGATGAAAACGACCCGGCCTTCGTCAGGGATGACGTCGCACCGGCCGATCTTGAACTCGAGGGCAGGCAGGATGCGGAATTGTTGCGCAAGGCCATGGAAACACTACCGGCGGAGCAACTGGACGTCTTGAAACGCGCCTTCTTTGATGAGGCCTCGCACTCGGCGATTGCCGAGGACCTGGGCCTGCCTTTGGGAACCGTCAAATCTCGGATCCGGCTCGCATTCGACAAGTTGCGGACGACGCTGGAGGGTAAACGATGAGTATTCAGCACCATATCAGCGACACGCTTCTTCTCGATTACGCCTCCGGCAACCTGTCGGAAGGCTGGAGCCTGGCGGTCGCCACGCATCTGGCTTTGTGCCCCACCTGTCGGCGCAGGCTGGATGCCATGGAAGGCGCCGCAGGTGCCCTTCTCGACAAGATCGTTGCCGATCATCCGGTTTCCGGTTCGGACTGGGAGAAGATGCGGGCACGCATCGCTTGCGAACCGGCCTCCGGTGTGACGCAACGCAAGCCGGAGGTCGCACGGGCTCAGAAAGCCGCGGTACCGACCGGCGTCATTCCGGAACCGCTCCGGTCTTACCTGGGCGGTGATGTGGCCAGCCTGAAATGGCGTGCGCTTGGTCGTGGCGCCTTCCAGATCCGCATCGATACGGGCGATCCGGCGACCCAGGTTCGCCTGTTGAAAATCCCGGCCGGAAAGCCGGTCCCGGAACACACACATGAGGGCCGGGAGCTGACGCTGGTGCTGGCCGGCAGCTTCACCGATGGCGATGACCTGTTCGCCCGTGGCGATCTCGAAGAAGCCGACGGCGATCTTCTGCATACGCCGACGGCGACAGAAGGCGAGGACTGCATCTGCCTTGCCGTCACCGAAGCGCCTTTGAAATTCACGAGCTGGATCGTCCGTCTCATTCAGCCGATCCTCAAGATCTGACCTTGGAGACCGCCATGTTCGTCTATGCAGTGGCCTATCTGTCGACGGCGGCGGTCTTTTTCGGTCTCGATCTTCTCTGGCTCGGCAAGGTGGCGACGTCGTTTTACCGCGATCAACTGGGCGAGCTGATGCTGGAACGGCCCAATCTTGCAGTCGCCGGCGTGTTTTACCTGCTTTATGTCGGCGGCATCGTCTACTTCGCAATCCAGCCGCACCTCGCATCCGGAACCGTGCTGAATGCGTTCGTCTCCGGTGCCATTCTTGGTCTCATTGCTTACGGCACCTATGACATCACCAACATGGCGACGCTCAAGAACTGGCCGGTGATGATGAGTCTCGTCGATATGGCCTGGGGCACGGTGCTCACCGGCACTGCCGCCGCCGCCGGGCTTTGGATGACACAGAAGATGATGGGCTGAGCGGCCCGATCGTCGCGTCACCTGCCTTACCGTCCGCCTCGCTGGAACAATAAGCCCCTCCACCTGTTCGGTTTGCGATCGTTGCGAGCTCTTCGCAACGCCCATCACCTGAACACGCAAGGGAGAGTTCCATGACGGACAACGAGTTCAAGGGTGACGGTCCAAAGACCTCCCCCTCCTATGCCGGTTATCAGCAGAAACCGGACGTCACCCGCGCCGCAGGGACAACCGAAACCGGTGGCGCTTCCACCGCAAATTCCGCCGGGCGCGATGCTCAAAAGCCCGAAACCGATCTGCGCCAGAAGGCGAAGGAGGATATGGCGTCCGTGCGTTCGATGGCGAAGGAGGAAATCTCCGGCGTCTATCACAGCGCGGAAGAGGCTGCTGAGCGCCAGAAGGGTTATGCGGCCGACCGCGTGTCCGGAATTGCAAGCGCCATGCAGAAGGCCGGTTCCGAGCTGGAAAACCAGGAGCAGCCGGAGATCGGCCGCATGACCCGCCAGATGGGTGAAAATGTCGGCCGTTTTGCGGATGACCTGCAGGGCAAGAGCCTCAGCGAGATTGCCGCGATGGCGGAGGATTTCGGCCGTCGACAGCCGCTCGCCTTCCTTGGCATTGCCGCGATCGCTGGCCTCGCCGCCAGTCGTTTCGTTGGAGCCTCTGCCAGCCGCCAGTCGCCGATGACGTCGCGCCAGTCTGCCTCCCGCCAGGCTGGAGCGCACGGCCCGGCCTCGCCCATGTCTGGCGGCGGACGCGATCCGGCCACTCCGGGGACCCGACCCATCACCCCCGCACCGGCAACCGCGCCTTCAACGTCTCCCAAAACTGCTGCTCCAACGGCCGGAGGTTCCCATGGCTGATACACATGATTCCCGCTCCCTTTCCGAACTCGTGACCGGCCTGGTCGGTGATATGTCCGGGCTGTTCCGCAAGGAGATCAGCCTGGCGCGCGCCGAGGTGTCCGAAAAGATGTCAAAGGCCATGACCGGGGTCGAGACGTTGATCGCCGGCATGATTTTCGCAATCGGCGCCGTCGGTGTCCTGCTCGCCGGTCTGGTCGCGGGCCTGGCCGCCTTCCTCGCGGCGCGCGGTTTTTCCGAACATGCGGCGGAATCGCTGTCGGCGGTCGTTGTCGGGGTCGTCATTGCGCTGATCGCCTGGGGCATGATCTCCAAGGGTCTGAAGGCGCTGAAGGGCGAAAACCTCAACCTTGACCGCACCACCACCTCGCTCCGCCGCGATGCGCAGGTCCTGAAGGAGAGAACGTGATGGCTTATCATTCCGAAACGGCACGCCCGGAAGACATCGAGCGCGAAATCGAACAGGATCGCCAGCGGATCGGCGCGAAGCTCGACGAGATCCAGAACCGCATGTCGCCCGGCCAACTGGTCGATGAGGCGATCGCTTATGCCAAGGGCAGCGGCGGTGCTGAATTCCTGTCCAACCTGACGGGATCGATGAAGACGAACCCGATGCCGGTGGCCCTGATGGGGATCAGTCTGGCCTGGCTGATGGCAAGCGGAAACCGCAGCCATGCGGCGGATGCCCAGCCGCACGCGGTCTCTGATGAGGTCGATTATCCGCTCGCAACCGTCACGACGCCGGTTCAGCGGGTGGGCCCCGCGGAGCAGGACGGCTCTGGTCGGATCAGCCACTTCAAGGACGCGACCGGCACGCGTTTCCGCGCCATCACCGACGAGACCGGTCGGCGCGCCGGCCACTTCATGGATGAAAGCGGCAAGACCTATCGCGGTTTCGTCGATTCGACCGGCCGGCGGGTACAGGACATCCGGGACGAAACCGGCAAGCTGTTCGACGAGGCGTCGGGCTGGCTCTCAGATACGGTGGCAAGTCTTGGCCATTCGGCAAGCCGCATGGGCCGCAACATCCGCGAGGCGGGCCGCAGCGCCGGTCGTGGTTCCATGGCCATGGGCGCCTCCATGCGGGACCAGACGTCGCGTATGAACGATGGGCTGATGCGCCAGTTCCAGGATCAGCCGCTGGTCGGCGGAGCACTGGCCTTCGCCATCGGCGCCGCCATCGGTGCCGCGCTTCCCCGCACCGAACGGGAAGACGAAATGATGGGCGACATGTCGGATGAGGTGAAGGGCGGCGTTGCCGCCCGTGCCTCAAACGCATTGGACGAGGCCGAACACATCGCCTCCGATGTCTCCCATAAAGCCGCCTCGGTCGTCGCAGACGTACACGACGTCGCCCGCGACCGCATCGCCGAGGAGACAAAGCCGTACCGCAGCGGCAACGGCGGCCCGACCGTCCGCCCGCATTGAGGGCTTCGAATGTGCGGGTCCGCCCCGGCGGACCCGCAGATCTTACCGGTTGCGGCTACTGTCGTAACCGCAAGAGGCGGGGTTCAGGACTTGTCTCGACCGAATTCGTCTGAAACGCGGACGATATCGTCCTCGCCGAGATACGAGCCGGTCTGCACCTCGATCATTTCAAGCATGATCTTGCCTGGGTTGTAGAGGCGGTGCAGTTCTCCCTGTGGGATGTACACCGACTCGTTTTCCCGAACGAAGGTGACGCTGTCACCGATCGTCACCTCGGCAGTTCCCTTGACGCAGACCCAATGTTCCGAGCGGTGAAAGTGCTTTTGCAGCGACAGTTTCTTGCCCGGCAGCACGAACAGCCGCTTCACCTGGAACCGGTCGCCGTTCAGCAGTGACGTGTAACCGCCCCAGGGGCGATAGGAGGTGGGATGCGTTTCGGTGAGGTTCGAAGTGGCCTTCATCGAAGCGAGGTGCTTCACAAGCTTGCCGACCTGCTGGGCCTCGTCGAGGCGACCGACATAAACCGCATCTTCGGCGGCGATGATGGCCACATCCTTGAGGCCCTGGACGGCAAGGTGGCTGTGTCGCGACAGAACCAGCGAGTTTTCCGTGTTCATGACGGTTGCGTTCCCGATCACGACATTGCCGTCCGCATCCTTTTCACCGAGCTTCCAGACCGCATCCCAGCTGCCGAGATCGGACCAGGAGAAGGAGGAGGGCACGACGGCGGCGTTGTCGGTCTTCTCCATTACGGCATAATCGATGGAAATGTCCGGGCTGCGTCCGAAGCTTGCAAGATCCAGGCGCACGAAGTCCAGATCGACCTCGGCCTTTTCCACGGCCTCGCGGGCCGCCTGCAGCACCTCCGGCGCAAAGTTCTGCAACTCGTTCAACAGAAGATCGACACGGCACATGAAAATGCCGGAATTCCAGAAGAAACCGCCGGCTGCGAGCATGTCTTCCGCGACGGACGCCTGCGGCTTTTCCACGAACCGCTTGACCGTTCTTGCGCCGGTCGAAAGGGCATCTCCCTGTTCGATATAACCGTAGCCGGTGGCCGGTTCCGTCGGGGTAATGCCGAAGGTCACGATCTTGCCGGCAAGCGCCGTCTCACGAGCCATCTCCATGGCGCTGCGGTAATCGGCGCCTGCATCGATCTCGTGATCGGACGCCAGAAGCTGCAGGATCGCATCTTCGCCAAACCGGCCCTGCAGGTAGATGGCCGCCGCCGCAATGGCTGCGGCGGTGTTGCGGGCAACGGGTTCAAGCAGAATGCCGGACAGGTTGACATCGACTTCGCGGGCCTGTTCGGCCACGACAAACCGGAAATCCTGGTTGGTGATCACCACCGGGGCTTCATAGAGGCTCGCATCCGCGACGCGCTCCAGTGTTTCCTGGAACAGCGTCCGTTCATCGACCACCTGGATGAACTGCTTCGGTGCCGTGGCACGCGACAATGGCCACAGTCTGGTTCCCTTGCCACCGGCCATGATGACGGGGATGATCTTCTGGCTCATCAAGCCCTCCCACATTATAGAGTCAAGAGTATTTTGCTGAAGTGAAGTGCGGCGGGCGCGAAGAAACCGCACCCCGCCCGATTAAGTGTCACGGCTGCTGTGCCCAGGTGCGGATCAGGTTGAGACCGTCCGAAAGAAGGCTCCCTGCGGCACCCTGATCAGCGGCTTCGACGTAGCAGCGCATTTCCGGCGCATTTCCGGAGGGACGCAGGTGAATGATCCGGCCGTCCTTGAAGGTCACGCGCATGCCATCGGTCCTGTCGACGCCGGCAATTTCGCCGAGCGGCTTCAGCCATCCGGCCAAATTGTCCTCGGAGACCTGAAGGTAAGCCATCAGCTTTGCGCTGGTCTCTGTCGGGAAATTCTCCAGCCGGTCGGCGGCGGTCACCGGCAGGCCGAGGTCACTGGCCAGCGCGGAGAGCGGCTTCTGTGTCTGCTTCGCCTGATAGAGCGCAGCCAGAATGGGGAGAACACTGTCGCGCGTCGGAAGTGCTGTCAGCGTTTCGCCGGCGGGAGCGAAATCCGAACCGGTCAGAACGCCGCCGTTCGCCTCGAAACCGAGAACCGCCGTTTTGCCCGCGGCAAGACCTGAATTCATGCCTTCGATGACGAACGGAGAGCCGACGCGTGTGCGGGTGACAGTGAAGTCACCGGCACGTTCGATCCCTGAATTGGACGTGACTGGCGTCACCACCATGTCCGGCTTCAGGAGTTTTGCCACCAGAAGGCCCAGCAGGTCTCCCTTCAGGGGATTTCCGAACTCGTCGGCCACCAGCGGGCGGTCGCCATCGCCGTCAGCGGACACGACGGCATCGAGCGCGTGTTCCTTCGTCCAGCCCTGCATCAGTTCGACAGTCGCTGGCGAAACTGCTTCCGTATCGACGGGAATGAAGATGTCCGAGGGACCGAGCGCCATCACATCCGCACCATAGGCGCACAGGACATCCACCAGCTCGTCGCGCGCGACAGTGCTGTGCTGGTAGACGCCGATCTTGAGGCCCGCCAAGGCCGCTTGCGGCAGAATGGTCCTGTTGCGCGCTGCATAGAGCTGCATGGCGGCGATGTTTGCCTGTTCGCCGCTGCCGGGCGTCAGGTCGACGATCTCGCGATCGAGCTCCTGAGCAAGCGCGTTGATCGCCTGTTCGTCCGCCTTGTCGATTTCCCCATCCGGCCGGTAAAATTTGATGCCGTTGCGATCAGCCGGAATATGCGAGCCGGTGATCATCAGACAGGCACTACCTTTGGCCATGGCATAAAGCGCAAGCGCCGGCGTCGGAAGTGCCCCGCAGTCGACCGGGGTCAGGCCGGAGCGGCCAAGTGCACCCATGCAGGTGGCTGCAATATCCGGACTGGAGGGGCGATAATCGCCACCGACAAAAACAGGATCGCCCGGCTTCGCAAAACCCTTGTTCAGAAGATATCGGGCAAAGGCGGTCGCATAAAGGGCAGAGGCATGACCTTGAAGATCCACGACGAGGCCACGCAGGCCGCTTGTACCAAACTTCATGTTGGATTCCAGCTAATCGTTACGGTCTGCGATACGCACACGGATCGCGGCAGTTCTGCGTAAAGATTTCGCGCCGTCTGTCAAGAAAGGAAGGCAAACTCCTCGGAGATGACCGGCAGCGTTTGCCAAAAAGTATCGCTGCGCCACCTCATCCGGAGGGGTGGAAGTGCCATGCACTTGAACTTCTGCTTCGATGTAAGAGATTTGGCTTGAAGATGGCGGACAGAGAGGGATTCGAACCCTCGATACGCTTTCACGTATACACGCGTTCCAGGCGTGCGCCTTCAACCACTCGGCCACCTGTCCTTGATCCAAGGGCTGCTGGGCTCAGGAGGCCGAAGCAGCGGTCGGGGCGGATATATACCGATGATTTTCCAGCAATCAACCCGTATCTGAAACTTTTGTGACCTATTCGCCGGGGCTCTCCCCTTCTTATGGGATTGCCTTCCGGAACCAGCTGATCATAACTGTGTTTCCAGCTGAGACAGCCGCCGGTGGGGACAAGGGTATGGCATTTCTGTTTCGCTTTTTCAGTCTTCTCGCCCTGATGGCGGCCATTGCCGCCGGCACGGTGGATGCAATCCTGTCGGTCTCGTCATCCTCGGTGGTGCTGACATCCTTCGCCGACAACTGGAATGCCTTGAATCCGCAAAGCCTTCCTCTGGTGAAAGCCTGGGCGGAACACTATATTCACGCAGAAGCCTGGCGCGGTGGCATCGAGCGCGTGATTGGGCTGCCGGCTTTTGTCGTCCTCTTGGGGTTTTCGCTCATCTTCTGGATGATCGGTTATCGAAAGCCGCGCCGGATCAGCGTCTTGGCCTGAGAGTGAGGGGCCTTGAAACTTGAGGATCTGAGTGACGGCCGCCACCGGAGCGCCTGCGGAACAAGGAGGCAAGAATGTTCCTGATCGACATGTTCAACAAGAAGACCGTCATGCCAACCCCCGACGCGGCTCTGCCGGGTCGTGCGGAGCCTCTGCCGACATCCGAGGTCCATTTCGTCAATGGTCAACCGCTGAAGGGGCCGTATCCCGATCATCTGCACATCGCCTATTTCGGCATGGGATGTTTCTGGGGCGCCGAGCGCCTGTTCTGGACCATCCCGGGCGTCTGGGTCACGGCGGTGGGGTATCAGGGCGGACTGACGCCCAACCCGACCTATCACGAGACCACGACAGGCCTCACCGGTCATGCCGAAGTCGTCAAGGTGGTCTACGACCCGTCGGTGGTGTCTTACGAGACCCTGCTGAAGATCTTCTTCGAGCAGCATGATCCAACACAGGGCATGCGCCAGGGCAATGATGTCGGCACCACCTATCGTTCCGCGCTCTACACGACGCGGCCCGAGCAGCTGGAAAAGGCGAAGGCTGCGCGCGAAGCCTTCCAGAAGGCGCTGGATGCTGCCGGCCGCAAGGCGCAGATCACGACGGAAATCGCCTCCGCCGAAGAGTTCTATTACGCCGAGGATTACCATCAGCAGTATCTCGCCAAGAATCCGGGCGGCTATTGCGGCCTGAAGGGAACCGGCGTCAGCTGCCCTGTCGGCGGCTGATCTGAAGCTTTTCCGGGCATGGCGCTGCAGGTTTGGGCAGCCTTCGGCGTCCTTTGCCCGTTGATCAGGCAAGTCTCATGGAATTTGACCAGATGAAAAATTTCTGGTGAATTTCCCGTGCAGCCATGCAAGGATAGGCCCTAGCCAGGCATAATGGGAACAGCTGGCACCGCAGACATGCCTGAAACGGGCGTGCGGGGGGACCCAGGATGAAAAGCAAAAACAGGGCTGCACGATGAAGAAATCGTTTCTGACACTCCTTGCCACTCTTGCGCTGTCGACCACGGCTCTTGCCGCAGACATCAAGCCGGCACTGGTCTATGGCACCGGTGGCAAGTTCGACAAATCCTTCAACGAAGCGGCCTTCCAGGGCGCGGAGAAGTACAAGAAGGAAACCGGCACGGATTTCCGTGATTTCGAGCCGACCAGCGACACGCAGGGCGAGCAGGCGATCCGCAACTTCGCCTCCAAGGGCTTCAATCCGGTCGTGGCGGTATCTTTCGCCTGGACCTCGGCCATGGAAAAGGTCGCGGCTGAATTCCCGGACACCAAGTTCGTGATCGTGGATTCCGTCGTCAACCTGCCGAACGTCCGTTCGGTCGTCTTCAAGGAAGAGGAAGGCTCCTACCTCGTTGGCGTTCTGGCCGGCATGGCCTCCAAGTCCGGCAAGGTCGGCTTCATCGGCGGCATGGACATCCCGCTGATCCGCAAGTTCGCCTGTGGTTACGCCCAGGGTGCCAAGGCTGCCAATGCCAAGATCGAGGTTCTGCAGAACATGACCGGCACGACCGGCGCTGCATGGAACGATCCGGTGCGCGGCGGCGAGCTGACCAAGAACCAGATCGACCAGGGTGCGGACGTGATCTACGCGGCAGCTGGCGCGACGGGTCTCGGTGTCCTGCAGACGGCGGCTGACAACAAGAAGCTGTCGATCGGCGTCGATTCCAACCAGAACCACCTGCATCCGGGTTCGGTGCTGACCTCGATGGTCAAGCGCGTCGATCTCGCCGTCTACAACGCTTACAAGGATGCCGCGGCCGGCAAGTTCACCGGTGGCATCCAGGCCAATGGTGTCAAGGAAGACGGCGTGGGTTACGCGCTCGACGACAACAACGCCAAGCTGGTCACCCCGGAAATGAAGGCTGCCGTCGAAAAGGCCAAGGCCGACATCATCTCGGGCACCGTGAAGGTGCATGATTACATGTCGAACAACAGCTGCCCGATGTAATGAACCAGTGAGGGCGTATGGCGATTTCCGTCATACGCCCTCATCATGTCCGGCTTCCGGCAAGGAAAGGCAAGGCGTGTGAGCCAGAATCCCGCGATCGAACTGGTGGGCATCGACAAGAGTTTCGGTGCCGTTCATGCCAATAAGAACATCAATCTGAAGGTGGAAAAGGGAACGATCCACGGCATCATCGGGGAGAATGGTGCCGGCAAGTCGACCCTCATGTCCATCATCTATGGCTTCTATCAGGCCGATCGCGGTGAGATCCGCATCGACGGGAAGCAATTGACCATCCGTGACAGCCAGGCGGCGATTTCCGCCGGCATCGGCATGGTGCACCAGCATTTCATGCTGGTTGAAAATTTCACGGTGCTGGAAAACATCATGCTCGGCGCCGAAGGCGGACAATTGCTCGCGAAGGGCGTTTCCGAAGCCCGCGCCGAGTTGAAGCGGCTGGAGACGGAATACGGCCTCGACGTCGATCCGGATGCCGTGATCGAGGAACTGCCGGTCGGACGCCAGCAGCGGGTCGAGATCCTGAAGGCGCTCTACCGCAAGGCCGATATTCTGATCCTCGATGAACCGACGGGTGTCTTGACGCCGGCGGAAGCCGACCACCTGTTCAAGGTGCTCAAGGTCCTGCGCGACCAGGGCAAGACGGTCATCCTCATCACCCACAAGCTGCGTGAGATCATGGCGATCACCGACGAGGTCTCCGTCATGCGTCGCGGCGAAATGGTTGCCACCCGCAAGACGGCGGAAACGAGCGTCGAGGAACTGGCCGAACTGATGGTTGGCCGCCGCGTCCTGTTGCGCGTCGAAAAGGGCGAGGCAAAGCCCGGCAAGGTGTTGCTGTCGGTGAAGAACCTCACGGTCAAGGATGGCCGCGGCGTGACCATGGTCGACAACGTCTCCTTCGAGGTCCGCGAAGGCGAGATCGTTGGTCTTGCCGGTGTTGCCGGAAACGGTCAATCGGAACTGCTGGAAGCGATTGCCGGCATCCGCAAGCCGGCCTCGGGCGAGATCCTGATCGACGGACAGCCGATTGCCGGGGCCGATCCGGCGCGGCTGCGGGCGCTCGGCCTTGCGCATATTCCCGAAGACCGCCACCACATGGGCCTGGTCCTGAAATTCTCCGAATATGAGAATGCCGTCCTGGGCTACCATCGGGATTCCCGTTACGGCCGCGCCGGGCTTCTCGACCTGAAGGCCATGCAGGCCGAGGCCGTCGAGAAGATCGCGAAATACGATATCCGCCCGCCGAACCCGCTCCTGAAGACCGCCAATTTCTCCGGCGGCAACCAGCAGAAGATCGTCGTGGCCCGCGAGATCGAGCGTGATCCCAAGGTGCTGATCATCGGCCAGCCGACCCGCGGCGTCGATATCGGCGCCATCGAATTCATTCACCGCCGCATCGTTGACATGCGTGATGCCGGCAAGGCGGTTCTGCTCGTTTCCGTCGAACTGGATGAGATCCGTTCGCTGTCGGATCGTATCCTCGTCATGTTTGCCGGCCGGGTGGTGGGCGAAAAGACCGCAGATGCCGGCGAGCAGACGCTGGGCCTGATGATGGCGGGCATCGCCGCATGAGAAAGACCCTTCCATGAGTACCGCTTCCGTACCCTTGCCCAACTGGATCACCTACGGGTTGATGCCGCTTCTGAATCTGCTGGTGGCCTTTTTCATCTCGGGCCTCGTGGTCTGGTGGATCGGCGAAAACCCTTTGGAAGCCCTGCGTCTCCTCATCGAAGGGTCGCTCGGTCGTGGTGATGCGATCGGCTTCACGCTGTTTTATACGACAAGTTTCATCTTCACCGGCCTTTCGGTCGCGGTTGCCTTCCATGCGGGCCTGTTCAACATCGGCTCCGAAGGCCAGGCCTATCTCGGCGGCTTGGGTGCAGCTCTCGTGGCGCTGGCACTCGACCAGTATGTGCCCTGGTATGTGACGATGCCGTTTGCCGTGATGGGTGCCGCACTTTTTGGCGCCGGCTGGGCCTTGATCCCCGCCTGGCTGCAGGCAAAGCGCGGCAGCCATATCGTCATCACCACCATCATGTTCAATTTCATCGGCGCGGCCCTGATGGTCTACCTGCTGGTGAACGTGCTGATCGTGCCGGGCAAGATGGCGCCGGAAACCCGCACCTTCCTGCCCGGCGGCCAATTGCCGAAGCTCGACTGGCTGATGGCCTGGTTCGGCCTGAAGCTCGGCCCGGCGCCGTTCAACGTCTCCTTCCTGATCGCGCTGGTGATGGCCTTCCTCGTCTGGGTGCTGATCTGGCGCACCAAGCTTGGTTATGAGATGCGCACGCTCGGCATCAGCCCATCGGCGGCCGTTTATGCCGGCATTCCTTATGCCCGCACCGTCATCATCGCCATGCTGATCTCCGGCGGTCTTGCCGGCATGATGGCGCTGAACCCCGTGATGGGTGCGTCGGCCCGCCTGCAGGTGGAATTTGTCGGCGGCGCAGGGTTTGTCGGTATTGCCGTGTCGCTGATGGGGCGCAGCCACCCGCTCGGCATCGTCTTGGCCGCACTTCTGTTCGGTATCCTCTACCAGGGTGGCGCGGACCTCTCCTTCGAGATGCCCAACATCACCCGTGAGATGATCGTCGTCATCCAGGGTCTGGTGATCCTGTTTGCCGGTGCGCTCGAATACATGTTCCGGCCGACCATGGTTCACATCTACCAGCGTTTCAAACGGGCCTGAGGGAGGACGTCATGGATTTCTTCGATATCGTCGTCAGCATCCTCGGCTCCACGATCCGCCTGTCCATCCCGCTCTTGTTCACGGCGCTGGCCGGCCTCTTTACCGAACGGGCCGGCGTCTTCGACATCGGTCTGGAAGGCAAGATGCTGGCCGCCGCCTTCGCCTCTGCTTGCGTTGCCTATCTCACCGGCAATGCCTGGCTTGGTCTTTGCGGCGGCATTGCCGTGTCGATCATCTTCTCGCTGATCCACGGTTTTGCCTCGATCACCAATCGCGGCAACCAGATCGTCTCGGGCGTGGCGCTGAACTTCGTTGCTGCCGGCCTCACCGTCGTGCTCGGCCAGGCCTGGTTCGGCCAGGGCGGGCGTACGCCGCAGGTCTCCGGCGATGGCCGTTTCACGCCGATCATCCTGCCCTTTGCCGATGCCATGCGCGAGGTTCCGGTCATCGGTCCGCTTTATGCCAATGTCATTTCCGGCAACAATATCCTGACCTATCTCGCATTCCTCGCCGTGCCGATCACCTGGTGGGTGCTGTTCCGCACCCGTTTCGGCCTTCGCCTGCGTGCCGTCGGCGAAAATCCGGGCGCGGTGGATACGGCCGGCATCTCGGTCACCTGGCTGCGGTACCGCGCAGTCATCGCCGCAGGTTTCCTCTGCGGGTTTGCCGGGGCTTACCTGTCGATTGCCCAGTCGGCGGCCTTCATCAAGGATATGTCGGCCGGCAAGGGTTATATCGCGCTCGCTGCCCTCATTTTCGCAAAGTGGAAGCCGGTGCCGGTCATGTTCGCCTGCCTGCTGTTCGGTTTCCTGGATGCCTTTGCCAATTTCATGCAGGGCAAGGCCGTGCCCGGCATTGGCGAGGTTCCGGTGCAGATCTTCCAGGCGCTGCCCTATATCCTGACCTGCATCCTGCTGGCAGGTTTCATCGGGGTGGCCCGGCCGCCGAAGGCCGGTGGCGTCGCCTATACCAAGGAGCGTTGAGTTTTCATGTCGCACGACCTGTTCGAAGCCGCCCGCGAGGCAATGGGCAAGGCTTATGCGCCCTATTCCAAGTTCCCGGTCGGCGCTGCCATCCGGGCCGATGACGGCAAGATCTATCTCGGCGCGAATGTCGAGAACCTGTCGTTTCCGCAAGGCTGGTGTGCCGAACCCACCGCCATCGGCAATATGGTGATGGGTGGCGGTCGCAAGATCGTCGAGATCGCCGTGATTGCGGAAAAGCTCGCCTGCTGCCCGCCCTGCGGCGGATGCCGGCAGAAGATCGCCGAGTTTGCCGGTCCCGAGACACGCGTCTACCTCTGCGACGACATGGGCGTCCAGAAGACGCTCACCATGGACGAACTGCTGCCCTTCTCCTTCCAGACGGACGTGATCGGATGAAGTCCGTCATCGATCTTCTGGTCGACCGGCTCGACGGGTTGATGCCGCGTCATGCGATCGTGCTCGGCTCGGGCCTCGGTTCGCTGGTTGCGGCAATCGAGGACCCGGTGCGGGTGTCCTACAGCGAGTTGCCGGGTTTCCCGGCGAGCGGCGTCACCGGCCATGCCGGCGAACTCGTGGCCGGACGTCTCGGTCGTTATCCGGTGATCATGCTGTCCGGTCGGGCGCATTATTACGAGCACGGCGATGCCTCTGCCATGCGCTACCCGATCGAGGTGCTGCACGGCATCGGCGTACAGTCGTTGATCCTCACCAATTCGGCCGGTTCGCTTCGGGAAGACATGCCGCCCGGTTCGGTGATGCAGATCGCCGACCACATCAACTATTCCGGCATGAACCCGCTGATCGGCGAAAGTGGCGACCGGCGTTTCGTCGGCCTGACCACGGCCTATGATGCGGATCTGGCGCTGGCTATCCGCAATGCGGCGATCCGCACCACGACGCCGCTTTATTCCGGCGTCTACATGTGGTTTTCGGGGCCAAGCTTCGAGACGCCGGCGGAAATCCGCATGGCGCGCATTCTCGGCGCCGATGCGGTCGGCATGTCGACCGTGCCGGAAGTCATCCTTGCTCGTTATGTGGGTTTGAAGGTTGCCGCCTGTTCGGTCATCACCAATTTTGGTGCGGGCATGACGGGTGCGGAACAGTCGCATGAGGAAACCAAGGAAATGGCTCCGAAAGGCGGCGAGCGTCTGGCGGCCATCCTGCGCGACATGTTCAACCACGAAAACCTTGCCTGAACTCACGGCGAGCGGGAAGCGGCGGGGCGTGTCGATCTGTCACTGCCCTGTCTTGGGTTGCCTCTAATCGATTGAAGGTTAAATATGGACACTCCGACCAAACCGGGAGGTCATGTCATGGAATTGTTGAGCCCGCGGGAAGTGGCGACCTTCGCCCTTACGCTCTTGGATCTGACGAACCTGCGCGAGGATTGCGACGCAGCCGCCATCGAGACGCTGTGCCGCCGTGCGCAGAGCCCGCATGGTGTGACCGCCGCCATCTGCATCTGGCCGCGCTTTGTGGCGCAGGCGCGCGGCATCCTGGGAGACGGCCATCCAGTGAAGATTGCGACCGTCGTCAATTTTCCGTCTGGCGAGCTGCCGGTGGCGTCCGTCGTGGAGGAGACGCGCCAGGCGATTGTCGACGGAGCCGACGAGATCGATCTGGTGATCCCGTACAGGGCTTTCCTGGGCGGCAACGAAACGGCCGTGACGGAGATGGTGAGCGCGGTCAGGGCTGCCTGCCCGTCCGCCTGCCTGAAGGTCATCCTCGAAACCGGGGAAATCAAGGACAGCGGCAAGATCCGCCGAGCTTCGGAACTTGCCATCGAGGCAGGTGCCGATTTCATCAAGACCTCGACGGGCAAGGTCAGCGTCAACGCGACGCTCGAGGCAGCCGATATCATGCTGCAGGCGATCCGCGACAGCCGCAAGAAGGTCGGCTTCAAGCCGGCCGGTGGCATTGCCACTGTCGCCGATGCCGATCTGTATCTGCGGCTCGCCGAAACCATCATGGGCGCTAATTGGCTGATGCCCTCCACCTTCCGGTTCGGCGCCTCCGGCCTGCTGGATGATATTCTGGCGACCATCGCTGGCACGGCTGGTCCACGCGCGTCCACCGGATATTGATCGGTCATGATCCCGCAGGAAATCATTCGCAAGAAACGCGACGGGCAGGAACTGTCCGCCGCCGAGATCCGCGCTTTTATCGAGGCGCTCACGGCTGAACGCATCTCGGAAGGCCAGGTTGCGGCCTTCGCCATGGCCACTTTCTTCCGCGGCATGACGCGCGAGGAAACCATCGCACTGACACTTGCCATGCGCGACAGTGGCGATGTGCTCTCCTGGCAGGAGATCAGGAAGCCGATTGCCGACAAACATTCGACGGGTGGCGTCGGCGACAATGTCTCCCTGATGCTGGCGCCGATCGTGGCGGCCTGCGGGCTTGCCGTGCCGATGATTTCCGGCCGCGGGCTTGGCCATACCGGGGGAACGCTGGACAAACTCGCCTCCATCCCCGGTTACCGCGTCATGCCGGGTGAAGACCTGTTCCGCAAGGCGGTCAAGGAGGCCGGCTGCGCGATCATTGGCCAGACCGGAGACCTCGCGCCGGCCGACAAGCGGCTTTACGCCATCCGCGACGTGACGGCGACGGTCGAATCGATCCCGCTGATCACCGCCTCCATCCTCTCCAAGAAGCTCGCCGCCGGACTTCAGACGCTGGTGCTGGACGTGAAATTCGGCAACGGTGCCTTCATGCAGAGCCAGGAAGAGGCGGAAGCGCTGGCCACGTCCCTGGTCGAGGTGGCCAATGGGGCAGGGGTGAGGACATCCGCGCTTCTGACAGACATGAACGAACCGCTGGCCGATGCGGCCGGCAATGCGCTCGAAGTCATTCATTGCGTTGATTTCCTTGCCGGCAAGAAGGCTGGAACGCGCGTGGAAGAGGTGACGCTTGCCTTTGCCGCAGACATGCTGCTGCAGGCCGGAAGCGTCGAGACGGTTGAGGCGGGGCTGGCGAAGGCGAAAGATGCCCTCTCCTCCGGCCGCGCCATGGAGACCTTCTCCCGTATGGTGCATGTGCTCGGCGGGCCGCAGGATTTCGTCCGCCACCCGCAGGATTACCTGCCGCGCGCTGCCTATGTGACGGCGGTTCCGGCCTCCGCTGACGGCTTTCTGGCTGCCAGTGATACGCGTGGTCTCGGTCTGGCCGTGGTGGAACTCGGTGGCGGGCGCAAACGTGCCTCCGATGAGATCGATCCCCGCGTCGGCCTCGACAAGATCCTGCCACTCGGCACAAAGGTCGAGAAGGGACAGCCGATCGCCTTCGTCCACGCTGCCGATCAGGCGATCGGGGAACAGGTCGCCCGACATGTCGCCTCGCTCTACGAGATTGCTGCGGAAAAGCCAGCCGACAGGCCGGTGGTGCTGAAGAAGATCGGCTGATCACCTACTGCTTCAGCTGCAACTGCCCGTCCTCCACCCCGAAGGAGGCCAGCCGGTTGAGGAAACTCATGCCGATCAGCGTGCCGGAGAGCGAGGTGTCGCGAAAGACGAGTGCGCGAACACCGGATACCCGGATTGCGTCGATTTCCACTCGATCAAGCGTGACCAGGGCGACCTTCGCTCCGCCGTTTGCCGTTGATGACGTGTACTTGAAATCGAGGCTGTTGGCGGAAAAGCCGAGACGCCGGGCGGTCGATTCGTTGATCGCCACCAGACTTGCACCGGTATCCACCATGCCCTCCACGGGTTTGCCGTTCAACTTGAACGTTGCCAGGAAATGACCGCGCCCATCGGAGGGCAGAACAACGGTGCCGGGGGCGGAAGACTGGACCTTGGCAGGCGCCACGGACTGGCTTGCGGTTGCAGGCTTTGATTGTGTGGCTGTCGCCGTTTCTTCCCGGCCAATGTTGGTGAGCCCCATCAGATAGGGGATCTGCGAGGCGACTGCGGCGGCGAAGGCGACAAGCATCAGCATGCGCAGCATGGACAAGGCTCCGGTTTCACCGGAACCGTAGACGGGAAGGCTGAACAAAAAACGCCCGCCACCGTCCGGTGCGGGCGTCTTTTGAACTTGATGTTAACGAAAGCTTACTTGGTCCCGTACATGCGGTCGCCCGCATCGCCGAGCCCCGGAACGATGTAACCCTTTTCGTTCAGGTGGCTGTCGATCGAGGCGGTATAGACCGGCACGTCCGGATGCGCCTCGCGAAAATTCTTGATGCCTTCCGGGGCTGCCAGCAGGCACAGGAAGCGGATATTGGCGGCCCCGCGTTCCTTCAGCTTGTCCACCGCGGCAATCGAGGAATTGCCGGTCGCCAGCATCGGGTCGACGACGATCACCAGACGCTCAGCCAGGTTTTCCGGCGCCTTGAAGTAATATTCCACCGGCTGCAGGGTTTCATGGTCACGGTAGACGCCGACATGCGACACACGAGCGGCCGGCACCAGTTCCAGCATGCCTTCCAGAAGACCGTTTCCGGCGCGCAGAATGGAGGCGAAGACGAGCTTCTTGCCTTCGAGGATCGGCGACTGCATCTCCGTCAGCGGCGTCTCGATCGTTTCCATCGTCAGTTCGAGATCGCGGGTCACCTCGTAGCAGAGCAGGGTGGAGATTTCCCTGAGCAGCCGGCGGAAGCTCGACGTCGAGGTTTCCTTCCGACGCATGATCGTCAGTTTGTGCTGCACCAGCGGATGATCGATGACTGTAACGCCGTCCATGAGAACCTGCCTTTGCTCTTCTTATCTCTTTGCTGTCATCACTCTTTCACGGAAAACCGGCTCTGCCGCAAGCGGTCAGGCCTGGTTTGCCGCATGATCCCCAGCCACATGCGCATCGAAACGCGAAAGAAGCGCCTGCCGCGTCCCCTCATCCATGAAGGCGGCCTCCAGAGCCGTGCGCGTCATGGCGTCGATCTCGGCATCGGAGAACCCCATGATGCCGGAGGCAAGCTCGTATTCGCGTTTCAGCGAGGTCTTGAAAAAGGGCGGATCGTCGGAATTGATGCAGAGGCGGATACCGGCATCCTTCAACTGCCGCAACGGGTGGCTCTCGAAATCGGCAAACACGTTGAGCGCCACGTTGGACCCCGGGCAGACTTCCAGCACGATCCCCTCATCCGCCAGACGCCGCAGGAGGGCGGGATCCTCGATCGAGCGCACGCCGTGGCCGATGCGCGACGGTTTGACGAGGTCGAGCGCATCGCTGACGCTGAAGGCGCCGCAGACCTCGCCGGCATGAATGGTCAGGCCGAGCCCCGCATCGCGGGCAATGTCGAAGGCGCGGGCATAGTCGGCAACGCGCCCCATGCGCTCTTCGCCCGCCATGTTGAAGCCGGTCACCAGCGGATTGTGGCTGCGGGCGGCATAGTCGGCGGCAGCGATCACCCGGTCTGGCCCGAAATGCCGCTCGCCGGTGACGATGATGCGGGCCTCGATGCCGGTCTTTGCCTTGGCAGACAGGATGCCATCGGTGATGCCGGCAAGATAGGCATCCGCCCCCAACCCGATCCGGTCGCCGTGATCGGGAGAGACGATGATCTCGCTATAGATCGTGCCGATCTCGGCCAGCTCCATGAGGTAGCTTTCGGTCAGAAGAGCATAGTCCTCCTCCGAGCGGAAAAGCGACGCCACCTTGTCATAACACTGGATGAACTCGGCAAAGTCGCGCCAGATATAGGTGTCGCCCTGGACGAAACCGGAGACATCGACGCCGTATTTTTCCGCCTGCCGCAGACTGAGGGCCGGCGGTGCTGCGCCTTCGATATGGCAGTGGATTTCCGCCTTCAGAAGATGATGGGTCACAGAAAACTCCGGCCGTATTTGCCTCGGGCGATGCCCAGATGAGCGGCGATGCTTTCGCCGATATCGGCATAACTGTCTCGGATGCCGATGTCGCGTGGGGCAACACCCGGCCCGTAGGCAAGAATCGGCACCCGTTCGCGCGTATGGTCGGTGCCGCGCCAGGTCGGATCACAGCCATGATCGGCGGTCAAAAGCAGAAGGTCGCCGGGTTTCATCTTGCGATGTACCTCGCCGAGCCGCCTGTCGAAGGCTTCGAGTGCCGCGGCATAACCGGGCACATCGCGGCGATGACCGTACAGCATGTCGAAATCGACAAAGTTGGTGAACACGAGATCGCCATCCTGAGCCTCGTCCATCACGGTCAGCGTCGCGTTCATCAGGGCGTCATTGCCATTCGCCTTGATGACACGGGAGACGCCCTGATGGGCAAAGATGTCACCGATCTTGCCGACGGCATGAACCGTGCGTCCGGCCTCCACAAGGCGATCGAGCAGCGTCGGCTCCGGCGGCAGGACGGAAAAGTCGCGCCGGTTGCCGGTACGCTCGAAGGTCTCTGGCGTCTCGCCGACGAAAGGCCGTGCGATCACCCGGCCGATGTTCAGCGGATCCACCAGCGTGCGTACCGTCTGGCAGAGCGCGATCAGCCGCTCCAGCCCGAAATGGATCTCATGCGCTGCGATCTGGAAGACGGAATCGGTCGAGGTATAGCAGATCGGTTTTCCGGTGCGGATATGCTCCTCGCCGAGCATTGCGATGATCTCCGTGCCGGAGGCATGGCAATTGCCGAGAATGCCTGGCAGGTTCGCCTCGCGACAGATGGCCTCCACGAGTTCTTCCGGAAAGGCATCGCCCTCCGTCGAGAAGTAACCCCAGTCGAACATCACGGGCGTTCCGGCGATCTCCCAATGGCCCGACGGCGTATCCTTGCCGCGGGAGACTTCGCTTGCGGCGCCGTGCAGGCCGTAGATGCGCTCTGGAACCCGCATGCCTGCCGGCCAGTCGCCTGAGGCCTGCTGGGCCGCATGGAGAAGCCCCAGCGCCGACATGTTTGGCAGCGTCAGCGGACCGCTCCGCAGGCCGGTCTTGTCGGCTGCGCCGGCCGCGCAGAATTCGGCGATATGACCGAGCGTGTTGGAGCCCAGATCGTCATATTTCGCCGCATCCCGGGCGCCGCCGATGCCGAAGGAATCGAGTACGAAAAGAAAGGCACGTGCCATCAATCACCACGTCTGCAGGGATTTGCCCTGGATGAGGGCAGCCTGATTGTTTCTGCCTTCATACAGGGCAGGCAGCAACGTTGCAAAGGGTGTCACACGCTATGAGCAATCCTTGCAGAGGACGGAATCGCCGACACGCTGGCGATAGAAATAGGTTCTGCCAATCGTGATCGAACGCGTTTCGGACGAGACGACCCCGGGCAGGAACATCAGGAGTTCGTGCGGAACGGAGAGTTCCGAGCGCACCAGGAACGTGTCCGCCGTCTTCATTTCGGTGGGAACACCCGTGACGGTCGTTCCCACGGCATAGGGAGCGGCATTGCTCTGATCCCAGGACCACACCACTTTGGGTGTGCCGGTCGAATCCACCTGAATGCCGGTGAGCTTCAGCGATATGCTGGCGGCGCTGCTGTTATAGGGAACGAAGATTGCCTTCGAGACATCCACCATCGTGGCGAGATAGGTCTTGTTGACCTCCGACTGCTGGGTCACCAGATCGGCCACCGTTCCCGCGGCGCGGGTAACGCGCTTGGACACGCTGAAGCCGATCGTCAGCTCGAAACAGGTGATGTAGAGCGCAATCAGGATGGGCGCGAGGATGGCGAATTCCACGCCACCGATCCCACGGCGGTCGATGAGCAGCCGCCGCAGAGGCAGGAAAATGCCACGTCTAAGCTTCGACCGGCAGCAGAATGGCTGTCTTGTGTCCCTCATGGGTAATCCTCGTTCTGGAAGGCCGAGGTCGCCACGATGAGGAAATAGTTCGGCACAGAACCATCGGTTGGCCGAATATTGGTAATATAGGGCCGCACGAGGTCGGTGATGATCTGCCAGCGATAATAGGCGCGCACCATATTGATCGACTTCGCTCCGCCGGGCGAATAACCGAAGGATGTGGTGTCGATATCGGCGTAGGTGTCCGAGGATTTTCGCGGGATCGTCGTCGGAATGTTTGCGAAGGTCGAGAAGGTGCGGACGTCGAGGTAAAGCTTGTCCGGCGTTGCGATCTCCTCCGCCGAGCACTGGATCAGGATCGCGATCTCATCGCAGAAGAGCTTGCGGAATTCCGTCTGCGTCTTGTCGGTCGAGCGACCGAGACCTGTTGTGATCTGGCCGGTTCTCAGCTGACGCGACAGAGTCTCGACCGCATTCGAAACCAGTTGTTCCGCCGTGAAGGCGACGAAGGTTTCGATGATCGCAAAGACGATCATGAAGTAGGGGATGGCGAGAATTGCGAATTCGATCGCAGCTGCGCCGTCACGGGATGGCCAGATTCGCCTCCACGCTGCCTTCGGCACTGTGGATGTGTTCGGCGTCAAATCTTGGTCAACACTCTCGCACATGCGGCTTACGGGTCTCCTTCGAGGCCCCGACGCTAGGCTGATTGTATTGATTTTCCGTTTCTTCCACCGTTAGAGTTTGCGCCAATGCGGCACAGATCAGTTGCCGGACGAACTGGATTTGGTGTCGGCGTGCTGCTCGCAATTGGGTGTGCAGGAAAGCACGGTGCGTTCTGTTTGGCGGAAAACGCGAACCGTATTCCCCTCGTCGATCGAAACGAGAATCCGCTCGTCGGCGATCGCATTGCCTTCTGAATCAAGGAGAACCAGGTTGGTCGTGCCGAAGCTGCGACCGGTGAGGACGATGGTCGTCGGATCGGCAACCGTGGCGTCGGCGACTTCCGCATTGCCGACGATGACCTTGCTGACGGGACGGTCCAGTTTCAGCACGCGGGCCTGATTCATGAAGACGCGTAACAGGCCGTCGCCCGAATCCATGGCGCCAGCCGTACCGGACAACAGCATCGTCGCGACCGCAGCGACACGCACAAGCATTACCGGGGCCATCGTCGATCCGCCTTCCCGCAATAGGTGTTTCATATGAAAGCATGGCGCGGATTGGTGAATGAACCGTTAACGTCCTAAAATCATTCGATTTTTCATTTTGATACAGGGTTTATGGCGCCGGTTCGTGTAACAATGATCCAATTCGTCCCGACGCGGCTGCGTCAAATGCCGAGCGATCAAGGCAAATTCAGCTTTGCTTGGATACGGCGGGACACATCTCAAATTTGAGCAATCGTTTTGAAATTACGTTTACCCTGCCATTCGTTGCTGGCCCGCAAGACTTTATTAACTGATCTTTTTAAGCAGATGGAAATCGAGCCCCCGTAATTTGGCCTCACCGAACAGCGGACAACAGTTGTCGGCAGTGCTGAAGTTAACCCGGATTAGGAGAGTAGCATGTCCAAGATTTTCGCACGTTTTCTGAAAGATGAATCGGGTGCAACGGCTATCGAGTACGGCCTGATCGCCGCCCTGATCTCGGTTGCCCTGATCGCCGGCGCCACGACGCTCGGCAACAGCCTGAACACCCAGTTCAACAACATCTCGACGTATCTTGACGTAGGCGCCAAGAGCTAAGTCGGAAAAGATTGAGGTCGAAAGCCGCCATCTGGCGGCTTTCCCAACCGCGGCAACATGATTTTGGTCCCAGAGATCAGGCATGGCCAGTTAAATCACGGGGCAAAACTATGGCATCATTTCTTGCCGTCATTCTCCCCGCAGCGCTCGCTATCGCCGCCGCAACGGACCTTCTGACCATGAAGATCCCGAACTGGGTTTCCATTATCCTGGTTCTTGCCTTTTATCCGGTGGCTTTGATCGCTGGGTTTGATCCCACCCAACTGGGAATTGCCACGCTCGCCGCTCTCGCCGTATTTGCTGGCTGTTTTGCGCTTTTTGCGATGAATGTCATGGGCGGCGGAGATGCCAAGCTGCTCACGGCCGCGGCGCTTTGGTTCGGCTACAATGCGTCCCTGGTGTCCTTCCTTGTTCTTGTCTCGATCGCCGGCGGCGTCCTGACGCTGCTGATCCTGCTGCTTCGATCGCAGGCGAATTCGATCATGGCGATCGGCCTTCCCTTGCCGCATTCACTTGTAACCGCCAAGAAGATACCCTACGCGATCGCCATCGCTGCCGGAGGGTTGCTCGCGTGGAGCGAGGCGCCTCTCTACACACTTCTGATGCGCAGCGCGGCATAAAGTATCGACAAATTTAACCATACCGTTAAGTGATACATTAACCTTAATTACACCATTGGCGGACCATTGTGCAGGGGATGTTCGGACTCCCTTAAGGAATGGTCATGAAACCCGCTCGCCTCATCATTCTCACCGTCGCAGTCGTTGCGGCCGGCCTTGCCGGTCTGCTCGCCATGCGCCTGTCCGGCGGAAAGACCGTCGTTCAGGAGGCGAAGGAGATCATCCGCAAGGAGCCGACGGTCAACGTTCTGGTGTCTGCGGAAAACCTTCCCGTTGGCAGCCGGTTGAATGACAAGTCGATCCGCTGGATGGCCTGGCCTGAAGGTGGCGTGACGGAAGGGTTCATCACGGAGTCCGCCCGGCCCCAGGCACTGGCCGAACTGACCGGTGCCGTCGTGCGACTGCCGATGTTTGCCGGCGAACCGGTGCGCGCCGAAAAGGTGGCGGATTCCTCGAACCGCATCATGTCCTCGATCCTGCCGTCCGGCAAACGTGCGGTGGCAACCGAGATCTCGGTCGCGACGGGCGCCGGCGGCTTTGTCCTGCCGAACGACCGGGTGGACGTCATCATGGTCCGCAAGAACACCGAAGGCCGTTATCTGACGGAAAACGTCCTGAACAATATCCGCGTCCTCGCGATCGATCAGCACATCGAAGAAAAGCAGGATGGCAGCAAGGCCGTTGTCGGGACCACGGCCACGCTCGAACTCACCCCGGATCAGGCAAAGGTTATCGCCGTCGCGCAGCAGATGGCAGACAGGCTCACCCTTGCACTGCGCTCCGTCGCGGATGTTCAGGAGCCCGATACGACAGCAGCCGATTACCTGCTGGCCGGTGGTGACGGCAAGGCGGAGGTCCAGGTCATCAAGTCGGGTGCGATCGTCACCGGCAGTAGCAGTAGCAACAGTACACCGGTCCAACGGTAAGTCGAAGAGGGCGCAAACGTGACGCACTTGTACAAGAGATCTCGCTCTGTCGCTGCAGCAAGCCTCTGCTTTTCCATGGCATTTAACGGCATAACGCCGGATTTCGTCGCCGGCCAGCTGAAGCTGCCGCAGGCGCAGGCCGCCGAACAGAGCATCATCCGCATTGCCGAATCCAGTCGCGGCAGCCGCAAGCGCCTGAAGCTTGGGTTGAACAAGGCACTGGTCGTTGATCTTCCGGCCGATGCCCACGACATTCTCGTTGCCGATCCATCGGTGGCCGATGCCATCACCCGCACATCCCGGCGCATCTATCTGTTCGGCAAGGCCGTCGGACAGACGAATATTTTCATCTTCGGACCCGGTGGCGAAGAAATCGTCAGCCTCGATCTGGAGGTCGAACGCGATATCAGCGGCCTCGAACAGAACCTGCGGCGATTCCTGCCGGAATCGGCCATCAAGGTCGAGATCGTCTCCGACAACATCGTGCTGACGGGCACGGTCCGCACCCCGCAGGATGCCGCGCAGGCGGAAAAGCTTGCCAAGGCCTTCCTGAAGGGCGGTGAAGCGACGACCCGCAACACGACGGCGACCAGCAACAGCAGCGGTGACGGAGCGGTCGCGATCTATGCGGAAGACCGTCAGGAATCGCAGATCGTCAACCTTCTGACCATCGAAGGCGAAGATCAGGTGACGCTCAAGGTGACCGTGGCGGAAGTCAGTCGCCAGGTCCTCAAGCAGCTCGGCTTCAACGGCACCATTTCCACCATCGGATCGGCGGCCAGCGGTGGGATCTCCTTCGCCAATCCGACGAACCTCGGCAACGCCGTCTCCGTCGGCGGTCTTGGACAGGCCACGGGCGCCATCGGCGATGTCAATCTCGCCACCTATGTCAACGCCATGGAACAGGCCGGCGTGATGCGCACGCTCGCCGAGCCGAGCCTCACCGCCATTTCAGGTGAAGAAGCGAAATTCTATGTCGGCGGCGAATACCGTATCGCCGGCCAGCAGGAAGTGTCCAACGACAGCGAAACGAACCAGACCACCGTTTCACGCACCATCGAGACCGTCGATTATGGGGTCGAGCTGAACTTCCGGCCGGTCGTTCTTTCCGCTGGCCGCATCAGCCTCAAGATCGAGACGAACGTGTCCGAACCGACCTACGAAGGGTCCGCCGTCACCGGCAACGGCTCGTCGGCCTCCATTCCCGGTTCGACCTATCTGTCGATCCGCAAGCGCGAAGCCTCGACCAGCGTCGAGCTTCCCTCCGGCGGCTCGATCGTGATCGCCGGTCTGGTCCAGGACAATGTCCGCCAGGCGATGTCCGGACTGCCGGGCATCTCGAAGGTTCCGGTCTTCGGCACGCTTTTCCGCAGCAAGGATTTCATCCGCAACGAGACTGAACTCGTCATCATTGCAACGCCCTATCTGGTGCGCCCGGTGGCCCGCAACGAGCTTGCCCGCCCGGACGACAACTTCAATCCGGAAAATGACGGCGCGATGTATTTCCTCAACCGCGTCAACAAGATCTACGGACGCAAGGAGCAGGTCGATGCCGGCCGTTACCATGGTGCCGTCGGTTTCATCTACAAGTGAGAGGCACGTGAAGATGCACAAGACACCGTTTGCCGCTGCCATCCTGCTTTTGTCTGCCGCCATGGTTTCCGGTTGCGCCAATCGCGACGTGACGGGCTCGATCCCGATGGATTATCGTGAGCGCCACCCCATCGTCCTGACGGATGCCGAGACAGCGCTCGATCTGCCTGTCGGCGTCAACGACACCCGGCTGACGACCGGCATGAAGGACACGATCAAGGGTTTCGCGCAACGCTTCACGGCCTCGCCGTCGTCCTATGTCCAGGTGCAGGTGCCGCAGGGAAGCCTGAACGCACCGGCGGCGGCCCGCCTGTCTCATGAGGTGCGCAGCGCGCTGGTTGCCTCCGGCATTCGCGCCCAGAACATTGTCATGACCGCCTACGCCGCGGGCTCGAACGGGGATGCGGCACCCATCCGCCTGTCCTTCATCGCGACCAAGGCCGTGACATCCTCCTGCGGCGAATGGCCGGAGGATCTTTCGGACAACACCATGAACAACCGCAACTGGTACAATTTCGGCTGTGCCTCGCAAAACAATCTGGCGGCCCAGATCGCCAATCCGACGGACCTTCTCGGACCGCGCGGCATGACACCCATCGACGCGGCCCGCCGCTCGACGGTCATCGAAAACTACCGCAGCGGCAGTGACACGACGTCCGAATAACGCCTGTTGGACCGGGGAAGAGAATGAGCGCGATCGATTACGACATCCGCACCTCCGCGAAGGAGGACGAGGCCACAACGGATCCTCTGCGTCCGAGCGAGATGGAAAAGACGCGTCCCTTGCCGCGCATTTCCGTCCATGCCTTCTGCGAGAGCGAAGGCATGCATCGCGTGATCGAGCGCCTGGGTCTCGATCGCCGCATGTCCAAGGTCAATCTGCGCGTGACGAGCGGCGGCGTGTCGGCCGCGGCCAACATGTTTGCCTCGGCACCGACGCCGAACCTGATCGTGCTGGAAATGGACAGCGCGCCTGCGGGTCTCCTGCAGGAGCTTGCGCCTTTGGCGGAAGTCTGTGATCCGTCGACGCGCGTCATCATCATCGGACGCCACAACGACATCACGCTCTACCGCGAACTGATCCGCAACGGCATTTCCGAATATCTCGTGGCGCCGGTCAAGATGCCGGACCTTTTGGCCGCCATCGCCAATATTTTCGTCGATCCGGAAGCCGAGCCGCTCGGGCGCTCGATCGCCTTCATCGGTGCGAAGGGTGGCGTCGGTTCGTCCACCATTGCGCACAACTGCGCGTTCGGCATTTCCTCTCTGTTCTCGACGGAAACAATCCTCGCGGATCTGGATCTGCCCTATGGCACGGCCAACATCGATTTCGATCAGGATCCGGCCCAGGGAGTAGCCGAGGCGGTCTTTGCGCCGGAGCGTCTCGATGAAGTCTTCCTCGATCGTCTGCTGACCAAATGCTCCGAACACCTGTCGCTTCTGGCGGCGCCCTCGCTTCTCGACCGTGCCTATGACTTCGACCGGAACTCCTTCCTGCCGGTGATCGAGGTTCTGCAGCGCAGTGCGCCGGTGGCCGTGCTGGATGTTCCGCATGCCTGGTGCGACTGGACCCGTGCCGTCTTGGCAGAAGCGGATGAGATCGTCATCACGGCGACCCCGGATCTCGCCAACCTGCGCAACACCAAGAACATGATCGATGCCCTGAAGAAGCTGCGGCCGAACGATCGCAGCCCGCATCTGATCCTCAATCAGGTGGGTTTGCCGAAGCGTCCGGAAATCGCGCCGTCCGATTTCATCGAGCCTCTGGAGATCGAGCCGATCGCCATCATCCCCTTTGATGCGCCGCTCTTCGGCAATGCCGCCAATAGCGGCCGGATGATCTCGGAAATGGATGCCAAGTCGCCGACGGCGGAAACCTTTTCGCAGATCGCCCATATCGTCACGGGTCGGTCGACGGGGAAGAAGAATAAGAGGGGCGGTCTCGGCAAGGTGTTGAGCCTGCTCGGACGCAAGTAAGTATCAAGAGTGTGAGAACTGGATCGAAGCATGTTCGGTAAACGCGGAAGTGATGGTTTCGGCAAGGCGGGCGGCGTCGTTTCGCCCAAGCCGCCCATGGCTGCGCCGGACGCAAGCACGGCGAGGGGACCGGAAGTCTTGCAGGAGGCCTCCGGCACGATGACGGCGGATGTCCGTCAGCCGGTCCAGCCGCCACCGCTGGCACCGCAGCAGGTGACGGCCGCAAGACGGCGCACGACCCGGGATGAGGGGTATTACGACACCAAGTCGCAGGTCTTCTCGGCACTGATCGATACGATCGATCTGTCGCAGTTGTCGAAGCTCGATGGCGAAAGCGCGCGCGAGGAAATCCGCGACATCGTCAACGACATCATCACGATCAAGAATTTTGCGATGTCGATCGCCGAGCAGGAGGAACTGCTCGAGGACATCTGCAACGACGTTCTGGGTTACGGTCCGCTGGAACCGCTCCTGGCGCGCGACGACATCGCCGACATCATGGTCAATGGTGCCGGCCAGACCTTCATCGAAGTGAGCGGCAAGACGATCGAATCGGAGATCCGTTTCCGCGACAACCAGCAGCTTCTTTCCATCTGCCAGCGCATCGTCAGCCAGGTCGGCCGTCGCGTCGATGAATCGAGCCCGATCTGCGACGCGCGTCTGCCGGATGGTTCGCGTGTCAACGTCATCGCTCCGCCGCTCTCGCTCGATGGACCGGCTCTGACGATCCGTAAATTCAAGAAGGACAAGCTGACCCTCGACCAGCTGGTGAAGTTCGGATCGATCACGCAGGCCGGCGCCACGCTTTTGCAGATCATCGGCCGCGTGCGATGCAACGTCATCATTTCCGGCGGTACGGGTTCGGGTAAAACGACCCTTCTGAACTGCCTCACCCGTTATATCGATGGCCACGAACGCGTCATCACCTGCGAGGATACCGCCGAACTGCAGCTGCAGCAGCCGCATGTGGTGCGTCTGGAAACGCGCCCGCCGAATATCGAAGGCGAAGGCGAGATCACCATGCGCGACCTGGTGAAGAACTGCCTTCGTATGCGCCCTGAACGCATCATCGTCGGCGAAGTGCGCGGACCGGAGGTCTTCGACCTTCTGCAGGCTATGAACACCGGCCACGACGGTTCCATGGGAACGATCCACGCCAACTCGCCGCGCGAGTGCCTGAGCCGTATGGAATCGATGATCGCCATGGGCGGTTTCAGCCTGCCGGCAAAGACGGTGCGCGAAATCATCTCGGGTTCGGTCGATGTCATCATCCAGGCTGCCCGTCTGCGCGACGGTTCGCGCCGCATCACCCATGTGACCGAGGTGATCGGCATGGAAGGCGACGTGATCGTGACCCAGGATCTGATGCGCTACGACATCGACGGCGAGGATGCCAGCGGCCGCCTGATCGGCCGGCATGTCTCGACCGGCATCGTCAAGCCGCATTTCTGGGATCGCGCCCGTTACTACAACGAAGAGAAGCGTCTGGCCGCTGCCTTCGACCAGATGGAAGCCGCCTCAAACTGAGGCCAATGAGGGAACCGCGGAGATGGACATCACGGTCGTGGCACTTGCAGCCCTTGTCGCCGTCGCCGCGGCAGCCTTTGCCTACGGCCTGATGTTCTCGCGTATCGAGGTGGAAAAGAAGACCGCCTCCCGCATGAGCCGCGTCGGAGCGGCAGAGACCGACCGGGTCCAGGTCAAGGCGGCGCGCGATCGCGTGCAGGAACTCTCCAAGCGCCGCAAGTCCGTTCAGGATTCGTTGAAGGATCTGGAAAAAAAGCAGCAGGAAAAGAACAAGAAGTTCGGCGACAGGAGCCTCAAGGCGAGGCTTGCCCGTTCCGGCCTGCAGCTCACTCCCGGCCGTTTCTACATGTTCAGTGTCCTGTTCGGATGCGTGACCTTCCTGGTTTGCCTGATTGCCGGCCTGCCGCTGGTCGCCATTCTCGGGATTTCCTTCGTCGCCGCCATTGGCGTGCCGCGCTGGGTCCTCGGTTTCATCATCTCACGCAGACAGAACAAGTTCCTCGAGGAACTGCCGAATGCGCTGGATGTGATGGTGCGCTCCATCCGCTCGGGCCTGCCCCTCAACGATGCCATGCGCCTGATCGCCAGCGATGGGCAGGAGCCGGTGAAAAGTGAATTCCGCAGGGTTGTCGAAGCGCAGCAGGTGGGGCTTTCGATCCCGGAAGGCTGTGCGCGCATGATGCTGACCATGCCGCTGCCGGAGGTGAACTTCTTTGCGATCGTCATTGCGATCCAGAGCCAGGCCGGCGGTAACCTGTCGGAAGCGCTGAGCAACCTGTCCAAGGTGCTGCGCGAACGCCGCAAGATGAAGGCCAAGGTCCAGGCCCTGTCGATGGAAGCCAAGGCGTCTGCCGTCATCATCGGCGCGCTGCCCTTCATCGTCGCCACGCTCGTTTATCTCACCTCGCCGCAATACATCATGGTCTTGTTCAGCGATCCGCGCGGACATCTGATCCTGCTGTTTTCCGGCATCTGGATGTCGATCGGCATCTTCGTCATGCGCAACATGATCAATTTCGACATTTGAGGCGAAACCGATGACTGATCTTGCCGCACGCCTCACCGATCCGGCCACGCTTCTTGCCATTCTGGTGGCGCTTGCCGTTTTCGCCACCTTCTACACCCTCGTCATGCCCATGCTGGAAGGGCGCGACCTGAACAAGCGCATGCGGGCCGTCTCGACCGAACGGGAGCAGATGCGCAGCCGCGAACGCGCCCGCATGAACAGCGAGATGAGCCGTGGTACGCTGCGAACGCAGAACAACCAGCCGGTCCGCCAGATCGTCGAGAAGTTCAACCTGCGGGAGGCCCTTGTCGATGAAAACACCGTCAACCGGCTGAAGGCTGCGGGCCTGCGCACTCAGAACGCGCTCAACATTTTCCTGTTCTGCCGTTTCGTGCTGCCTTTCGTTTTCCTGACCGTCGTCGGTATCTGGATCTTCGGCCTCGGCAACATGTCCGAACGGCCCTTCGCAATCCGGCTTCTGGTCACTATCGTTTCGGCCTATGTCGGATTTTATCTCCCCAACATCATTGTCAGCAATCGCATCGGCAAGCGCCAGGCCTCGATCAAGCGCGCCTGGCCGGATGCGCTCGACCTGATGCTGATCTGCGTCGAATCCGGTATATCGCTGGAGGCGGCCATGCGGCGCGTGGCGGAGGAAATGTCGCAGCAATCGCCGGAACTGGCCGAGGAAATGGTGCTGACCACGGCGGAACTCTCCTTCCTGCCGGACAGGCGTGTAGCCCTGGAAAACCTCGCGATCCGCACCCAGCTCGATATCGTCAAGGCGGTCACGACGGCCCTTATTCAGGCTGAGCGGTACGGCACACCCGTTGCCCAGGCGCTACGCGTGCTGGCCCAGGAGGGCCGTGATGAGCGCATGAACGACGCCGAGAAGAAGGCAGCCGCCCTGCCGCCGAAGCTGACGGTGCCGATGATCCTGTTCTTCCTGCCGGTGCTGGTTGCCGTCATCCTTGGTCCGGCCGGGATCCAGGTGGCCGATCGCTTCTGATCACCCCGCAGGTATCCATGCTGAAACGCGAAAAGCCGGCGCTGTGGCCGGCTTCGTCGTCTTGAGAATTGTCTCCGACGTATCAGTTCGTCGCCTGGGGTTTCTTGCCGTCCTTGTCCGCAAGCTTTGCCCAGGCATTCTGCTGGGACAACATCGAACGCAGATAGGTGACATTGGCTTCCGCCTGGGTTTCCGTCAGCTCCCGCCGGGCGATGGTTTCGGCTTCGGCAAACCGGCCCTGCAGGCCAACGACGAGGGCGAGGTTCTGGCGCACCCGGCTGTCGGCTGCCGGCAGGTCGGCTGCGTTGCGCAGGTATTTCTCGGCCGTCTTCAGGTCCCCCGAAAGCACATAGGACATGCCGAGATTGGACATGACGCTGGGCTCATTCGGCTGCACGTCGAGTGCCTGGCGATATTTGTTGCGGGCTTCGTCCGAGCGGCCGAGCTGATCGAGAACCGCACCTTCCGCCGAATAGAGGCGCCAGTCGGGCCGGTCGGGCGTCTGGGCACGGTTGATCGTGTTGAGCGCCTGCTCCAGCTGTCCTGCCGCGGCCTGGGCCTTGCCATAGGCGGCCAGCACGTCGCGGTCGCTCGGATGAGCAATCGCAACCTGCTGCATCACGGCAAGCGCCTGGGCATTCTTGCCGTTCATCCGCAGAATGCTGGCATAGCTGAGGCCGGTGTTGCGGTCCTTCGGGTTCTGGTCGTAGGCGGCCCCCACCGTTCGTTCGGCTGCCGCCAGTTCCGGCGCCGTCATGCTTTCGACCGGCTTCGACAGGTTGACCGAGGGGATCGAGCTCGTCGTCAGCTTGTCGGCATTGCGCTGTGTCGTGTTGCAGGATGAGAGCGTCAAGGCAAGAAGCGCCGAGCAGGCGACCGTTTGCCAAAGCCGGCGTTGTGCAGAAGGAAACTTGGGTCTGGTCATCGTGGCGTCTCGCGGTATCCTTCGCCGCCTGCTTCGTGCGCTCTTTCGACGCGAAGAAAGGTGGCACTCTCCTGCCTCAAGCAATAATCTGTTAACCCTAACAGTTCGTTAAGTCTTAACCCGAAAGCATTCCCGGAAAGCATCCCATGGCGCCCTTCCAGTTCATCGACCGACCGTCTCCCTTCCGCGCAGCCTCGGAGGCGTTCCGTACCGTTTACGCGGTGACCCCGACCGATCTTGAAGAGGGCAGGCCGTCTGCCGATGCCGTGGCCTGGGCCAAATCTGCGGGGTTCAAGGCGGATGCGGGCAGCCTTCTGCTGCTGCCGGGCGCGGATGGTCAGGTGGCGGGTGCACTGTTTGGCCTCGGCAGCGACCCGACCGATCAGCCCTTCATCACCGGCAAGCTGCCGCGCGCCCTGCCGGCCGGCGTCTGGCGGATCGAGGCAACCGCGCTCTCTGACCGGCAGATGGCTCTTGGCTTTGCTTTCGGCACCTACAGTTTCGACAGCTACAAAACGGCAAAGGCGCCGGATATCTTCCTGGCGCTGCCCGACGGTATCGATGCTGCGGCTCTGGAGCGGACCTGGGCCGCGGTCTTCCTGGCGCGGGACCTCGTCAATACGCCGACCAATGACATGGGACCGGAACGCTTGGAACAGGTCTTCCACGCGCTGGCCGCCCATTATGGTGCAACGTCCTCCAGCATCGTCGGCGAAGACCTGCTGGCGCAGAATTTTCCGCTGATCCACACCGTTGGCCGCGCAAGTGCCGAGGCCCCACGCCTGCTCGATATGCGGTTCGGCCGCAAGGGCGCCCGCAAGGTCACGCTCGTCGGCAAGGGCGTCTGCTTCGATACCGGCGGCCTCGACATCAAGCCGGCGGCCTCCATGCTCTTGATGAAGAAGGACATGGGCGGTGCCGCCAATGTCCTGGCGCTCGCCCTGATGATCATGGATGCCGGGCTCGACATCGATCTGCGCGTGCTCGTACCGGCCGTGGAAAACTCGATTTCCGCCAATGCCTTCCGCCCCGGCGATATCTACCGCAGCCGCAAGGGCATCAGTGTGCAGATCGACAACACCGATGCCGAAGGCCGGTTGATTCTGGCCGATGCGCTCGCCTATGCCGGTGAAGAGGAGCCGGACCTGATGATCGACATGGCAACGCTGACGGGTGCCGCCCGTGTGGCGCTCGGCCCGGATCTGCCGCCCTTCTTCACCGATGACGAGGCGCTGGCGAGCGCGCTGATGGCCGCCAGTGTTGCGGAAGACGACGCCCTGTGGCGCATGCCGCTGTTCAAGGGGTATGAAAAGGATATTCGCGCGCGGGCGGCCGACATCACCAACGCACCGTCCGGTGGCATGGCAGGCTCCATTACGGCGGCCCTCTTCCTCAAGCGTTTTGCCGGCGGTGCCAAGAGCTGGGCGCATTTCGACATTTTTGCCTGGTCGCCAAATGAAAAGCCGCAGACGCCGATCGGTGGCGAGGCGCAGGCGATCCGCGCTCTGTTTTCCGTCATCGCGACGGGCGGCTGATCCCTTGCGAAGGGTGCGGGATCGACGGAGAATGACAAACGGCAGTGGTCTGGAGTGTTTATGCCTGCTGATTTGACCGCCACCGAGGCACTTGGCCTCTGGCATCGTGTTGTGCTCGAGCAGGTGCGCCGCGACGGGCACGACCTGAGCCTTCGGCAGTTGTCGATCCTGCTGCAGATCTATCTGGTGCCGCCGCCGCATACGGTCCGTGGCCTCGCCGCGACCCTCGGCGTCACCAAACCGGTCATCACCCGGGCGCTCGATACCATGGGCGCCCTGCACCTTGTCGACCGTGAACGCGATGACAAGGACCGCCGCAATGTCATCATCAAACGCACGCTTGCCGGCGCGCTCTATCTTGAGAAACTCGGCGACCTGATCCGGGCGGAAGCACGCCATACCGCACCCTGACAAAAGCCCCTGAAGGAACATTGATGTCCGCCTCCCTTGACCGCCGCCTGAATGCCTACCGCCCGGATCTTGCCGACCAGCGCCTGCAAGGCCAGGTCACGGCGGATCGTTTCACGTTGGGGGAACCGGCGCGGGTGGCTGTGCCCGTGGCGGATCTGCGGCCGAAACCGGATCCGGTAAGCGGCATCGATACGCAACTTCTTTTGGGCGAATCCGTCCGCGTCTTTGATCGGCAGGACGGCTGGGCCTGGGTGCAGGCGGATCTCGACGGTTATGTCGGTTATCTGCCGGAGACCGATCTCGAACAGCCGGCCGCAGCAAGCCACTGGGTCACGGTTCCACGCACCTTCGTCTATCCGGAAGCGGAACTGCGCAAGGTGCCGCTCCATGCGCTGTCCATGGGCAGCCGCATCCGCATCACCGGTGAGGCGGAAACGCGGGGCACGCGTTATCTGCTGCTGGAAGGCGGCGGCGCAGTGATTGCCCGCCATTGCCTGCCGCTCGGAACGGCCCCCGCAGAGGATTATGTCACAATCGCCGGCCTTTATCTGGAAACGCCCTATCTCTGGGGTGGCCGCACCGGTTTTGGCATCGATTGCTCCGGCCTCGTGCAACTGGCCGCCCTGATGGCGGGGCACAGCGTGCCGCGCGATTCCGACATGCAGGCGAATTTTGGCCAGCCGGTCGAACGACAGGACCTCAAGCGGGGAGACCTCGCCTTCTGGAAGGGCCATGCGGCCATCCTGGAAGACAAGGACACGATCCTGCACGCCAATGGTCATACGATGAGCGTCGCCCGCGAACCGCTCGACGCCGCCATTCAGCGCATCGGCTGGCTCTACGGCCAGCCGACCGGTTATCGCCGTTTCCTCTGATTGTCTCATCACGCAGATGTTTGGGCGTCTGGTGGCGAAGGGCGGGCCGAACGCCTACATTGACAGGATGAAGAACAGGACGTCCCGCATGACCACCCGGTTGAGAGGCCTCGCCTCCGCACTGCTGATCCTCGCCGCCGCAGGGCCTGCCGTTGCGGCCGAACAGTCACCGCAGCTCAATTGGAAAAACCCGGCGCCGGTCTACAAGGACCTGCCAGGCGTCGTGCCGCATGACAGCATCGTCCGCTCTGACGAGAACGATCCGGGCGACTGCACGGTCGCGATTGAAAACCGCCGCTGGCACCGCGGCGAGCCTTTCCCGGATTTCCCGGTGCGCGTCTATCGCTGCGAAAAGAACGGCGTTGTCTATTCCGGGACCGAAATGCCGAACCGCCCCTGGGTTCCGGGCCTGAACCCGTACGACCTGCCGAAGCAGTAAACCGGGCGGGCAGAACCCGATTGGACGGCCGGAGACAAGACAACAAAAAAGCCCGCCGAAGCGAGCTTTTTTGTTTGGAATTTGGTGCCCAGAAGAGGACTCGAACCTCCACGCCTCGCGGCACAGGTACCTGAAACCTGCGCGTCTACCAATTCCGCCATCTGGGCGACGAGGAGCCATGTACTGGTCCCGGCTGCGGCTGTCAACGACCTTTTTGAACTTTCTGTGTCAGCCCCGCATTTTGTGTGGAAAGCAGCCGAAATGCAGGGGTCACGGTCCACAGCCGCACACCGCTCCTTCGCTATCCCTCTTGTTTTTGTTTGGAAGTTCGGTCCAGGTGGCCGAGGTCGCGCTCGGGGTCGATGCAGTCACGCACCCGCTGCTTCAGATCCTTCGGCCCCGGAAAACCGCCGTCGCGGACCCGTTCCCAGATCAGCTCCTCATTGACGCGGATCTCGAAAATCCCCCCGGTTCCGGGGATCAGCGCCACTTCGCCCAGGCTGTCGCCAAAGGTCTGCAGCAGTTCCTGCAGCATCCAGGCGGAGCGCAGCAGCCAGTTGCACTGGGTGCAGTAGGTGATCGTGATTCTCGGCTTCGTCATCGTCGCATGCCCTTTCGTGCCTCGCATTTTTAGTCTTGTAGCGGATGGCCGCCCGGCATTTCAAATCCCTCCGCGTAAGGCCTGTCCATCGCGCGCGCTCACGGAAATTTTTTGAGCGGCAACTCCGTATGCGCCCGGTCGCAAGCTTTGTGTCTCGTTCGCGCGAAGCCCATGAAATGATTTGCATTCGTTGTGTTTGCGACGCACCGCAGCCGCTTCGGAAGTGTCTCGGAGGCCGGTTTTGCGCCGTTCCAGCACATTTTGTGCATCGCATGCAGAGAATAAATCTGTTGACTAAAGATAGAAATGGAACAAAAATTCCGAATGTAGAGAGAAGGGTCCGCTTGCTGGGAGAGAGACAAGCGGCACCCGCCCGACCTGCCGCCGGCGGAGGGCGCTTTGCAAAGACGGGGTGAGGAGACCCCTTGAGGAGGAAAACGATGAAGAAATTGCTTTTGGCCTTTGGCCTGGTTGCTGCCGCATTGGGTGGTCCGGCCTCGATTGCGCATGCCGACAACGAACGTTTTGTGTTCGTCTCGCACGCGCCCGATTCCGATTCCTGGTGGAATACGATCAAGAACGCGCTGAACGTCGCCAGCAAGCAGATGGGCGTGACCACCGAATATCGCAATCCGCCGAGCGGTGATCTTGCCGACATGGCGCGCATCATCGAACAGGCATCCGCGTCCAGCCCGAACGGCATCATCACCACGATCGCCGATGTCGACGTGCTGAGCGGCCCGATCAAGGATGCGGTCGCCAAGGGAATTCCGGTGATCACCGTCAATTCCGGCACGATCAAGCAGTCGAAGGACCTGGGCGCCCTGCTGCATATCGGCCAGCCGGAATATGATGCGGGCAAGGGCGCCGGTGAAAAGGCAAAGGCTGCCGGCGTCACCAAGTTCGTCTGCGTCAACCACTACATCACCAACCCCGCCTCGGTGGAGCGTTGCCAGGGTTTTGCCGATGCGCTCGGCGTCAAGCTCGGCAACCAGATGATCGATTCCGGCATGGACCCGTCGGAAGTGAAGAACAAGGTGCTCGCCTACCTGCGCAGCAACCCGGATACCAACGGCGTGATCACGCTTGGCCCCAATTCGGCGGAACCGACGATCGCCGCGCTGAAGGAAAACGGCACGGCCGGCAAGATGTTCTTCGCCACCTTCGATCTGTCGGGTGACATCTCCAAGGCGATCAAGGACGGCATCATCACCTTCGCCATCGACCAGCAGCCTTACCTGCAGGGTTACCTGCCGGTCGTGCTTCTGACGAACTATGCCCGTTACGGCGTCATTCCGCCGAACTCGATCAATTCGGGACCCGGCTACATCACCAAGGACAACATCGCCCAGGTGGAAAAACTCGCCGGCGAATATCGCTGATCACCAACGCTCGACCGGCGGCAGATCCGCCGCCGGTCGATGCCGCACCGGTTCGCGGTGCCTTCACACCATTCGCATGCGTGCTCGCCCGCCCCCTAAGGCCGGGGCTGGAGCCGTGCATTCAATAGTCCAGGGAGACAGACCATGGGTGACGCAAGCCCGACGCCTCAGCCCGCTCAAGCAGGCCAGGCGGTTGCGCGTGATGAGCGCGTCAAGGACATCTCGCGCCTGCGCAAGATGATGATCCGGCCGGAACTCGGCGCGATCACCGGCACGATCCTCGTCTTCGTCTACTTTTTCCTCGTCGCCAGCGATACCGGCATGTTCGGCCCCGAGGGCATCATGAACTGGTCGACCGTCTCGGCCCAGTTCATGATTCTCGCCGTCGGCGCCTGCCTTCTGATGATCGCCGGCGAATTCGACCTGTCGATCGGTTCGATGATCGGCTTTTCCGGCATCATCATTGCACTGCTCAGCGTGTCCATGGGGTGGCCGGTCTGGGCAGCCATCATCGCAGCCTTCGTGCTGTCGCTCATGATCGGTGCTGCCAACGGTTACCTGGTCATCAAGACCGGCCTGCCATCCTTCATCGTCACGCTGGCCTCGCTTTATATCCTGCGCGGCCTCACCATCTTCATCTCGATCACCACCACCCGCAAGACGATCATCGGCGGCGTGAAGGAGGCGGCGGCCGGCGACTGGCTGGCGCCGGTCTTTGGCGGCAAGATCCTGACCGGCCTGTTTTCCTGGCTGGCGGATGTCGGGGTGATCGCCAAGTTCACAGCCGGAACGCGCGCCGGCCAGCCGGTCATCGACGGCGTGCCGATGCTGATGGTCTGGGCGATCGGCCTGGTGATCTTCGGCCACATCCTGCTCACCCGCACGCAGTTCGGTAACTGGATCTTTGCCGCCGGCGGCGATGCGCAGGCCGCGCGGTATGTCGGCGTGCCGGTGGCCCGGGTGAAAATCCTGATGTTCGTCTTCACGGCCTTTACCGCCACCGTCTTTGCCACCTGCCAGGTCATGGAGTTCGGCTCGGCTGCCGCAGACCGTGGACTGTTGAAGGAGTTCGAGGCGATCATTTCCGTTGTCATCGGCGGGGCGCTTCTCACCGGCGGTTATGGCTCGGTTATCGGCGCAGCGCTCGGCGCACTGATCTTCGGGGTCGTGCAGCAGGGGCTGTTCTTCGCCGGCGTCGAAAGTTCGCTCTTCCGCGTCTTCCTCGGCGTCATCCTGCTGCTCGCCGTCGTTCTCAACACCTATATCCGCCGGCTGATCACGGGAGAGCGCTGAGATGTCCGAGACCCCTCTGATCGAACTGCGCGGCATCGAACGGCACTTCGGCTCCGTCATCGCACTGGCCGGTGTCACCGTCTCCATCATGCCGGGCGAATGCCACTGCCTGCTGGGTGATAACGGCGCCGGCAAATCCACCTTCATCAAGACCATGTCGGGCGTCTACAAACCGACCAGGGGCGAGATCTTTGTCGAAGGCAAGCCGGTGCTGTTCGAAAGCCCGCGCGAGGCCATGGCCTATGGCATCGCCACCGTTTACCAGGATCTGGCGATGATCCCGCTGATGTCGGTCACCCGCAATTTCTGGATGGGCCGCGAACCGAAGAAGCGGTTCGGCCCCTTCAGCTTCTTCGACTTCGAAAAAGCAGACCGCGTGGCGATGGAGGCGATGCGCAGCATGGGCATCCAGCTGCGCGAACCGTCGCAGGCGGTCGGCACGCTGTCGGGCGGCGAGCGCCAGACGGTCGCGATCAGCCGCGCCGTGCATTTCGGCGCCAAGGTGCTGATCCTCGACGAACCGACCTCCGCGCTTGGTGTGCGCCAGACCTCGCAGGTGCTGGCGACCATCGACCGCGTGCGCAAATCCGGCGTCGGCGTCGTCTTCATCACCCACAATGTCCGCCATGCCATGGCGGTCGGTGATCGTTTTACTGTGCTGAACCGTGGCAAGACGCTCGGAACCGCAAAACGCGGCGAAATCTCGACGGAAGAACTGCAGGATCTGATGGCCGGTGGCGCGGATCTCGCGGAACTCGAAGGCTCGCTCGGCGGAACGGTCTAGCCGGCAAACAGTCTCCTCCTGAGCCGGCTGGATGCTACCCATGCATCCGGCCGGTCCTTTTTGGAGAGTTCTTTTCCGCGACCGGTTCTATTTTACCGCTTGCCTCGCCAAAATGGGCTAATTAAGCTCGTGGTGAAGCATAGCAAGGGGGAAAGCATGTACAAGTTCGAAGTCTACAAGGATAAGGCCGGCGAATTCCGGTTCCGGTTCAAGGCCTCCAATGGCGAACAGATGTTCGGCTCGGAAGGTTACAAGGCCAAGGCGTCGGCGCTGAAGGCCATCGAGTCGATCAAGAAGAACGCCCCGGACGCGACCGTCGACGACCAGACGACGGCATCCGCCTGACCGACAACCGAAGCGATCGTTCCGGTGACGGCGACGCACCGGGACCGATTTTTCGGAACAATCTGCCTGTGGCGGGGTTCAGTCCTCAGTTCCAATGAACCTGGAGGACTACCATGACAAAGAAACTCATCGCCGCTCTCGCCTTTTCCACCGTACTGCCGTTCGCCGCACTGGCGCAGACGAGCACGACCACACCTGCAGCACCCGGCACGGCGCCGGCCGCGCAGGATGGCACGATGACCAACCAGAACAATGCCCGCGGCGGCATGGCCGACAGCCCGCGCATGACGCAGGCCGGCGGCCCGTTTGTCGAGGTTCCGAACCAGGGCGCCTGGCGCGTGAGCGACCTGGAAGGCAAGACAGTCTACGGTTCCGAAGGTGAAAACATCGGCGAAATCAATGATGTCCTCGTCAGCCAGGATGGCAGCGTCAATGCCGTGATCATCGGCGTCGGCGGTTTCCTCGGCATCGGCGAAAAGGATGTCGCGGTTCAGATGAGTGCCCTGCAGCTCGGCCCGGGCATGACGCAGGATGAAGCGAATGCCGCAGCAGCCAATTCCCCGGCGGTTTCCGGCGAGACGACGGCGTCCACCACCGGTGGCGCGAACACGTCGAACCCGGTGCCGGGCGCCAACACCACCGCTGGCGGTGCCGGCATGGGGGCAAACAGCGCCAATACCGCGGCAAACCCGAACGCCGCTCAGCCGGGCGCAGCCGGCCAGAACATGGCCGCCAACACTGCGGCGGGCCAGAACAACGCCCAGATCGGTGAGGATGGCCTGCCGGAGCGCATCGTGCTCAACGTGAGCCGCGAACAGCTGGAACAGGCCCCGGCCTTTGAAGGCATGACGCCGGCCCGCTAAGCGGACCAGCCGAATTGAACAAACAACAGGCCCTGCGGTTTCGCCGCGGGGCCTTTTGCCGTCAAAAACCCTGGAAGAGAAAATCAGTTGCCGCGGTGATGTCGTCGGCCCGTGGCGAAAGATCTGCGACGAGGGGGCCAATCTCGCTGGTGCTGATCGCACCCAGCCGTTGCGTTGCCATCACATAACGCTGGCCGTTGATGTCGAATCGGGGATTCATCCGTCCAATGGACCAGGACATCGCCTCAATTTTGTAGAGCGGTACCACGACTCGTGTCTTCAAAGCGTTCAGAATGTCGGTCTGCAGATCGAGCAACAGGATATCCTGCTCCTGAGATCGGTAGACCGAAAATCGCGCCATCAGAACATCCGATATTTGGCGAGCGGCAGACCGTGCTTTTCGATGTAAGCATTCTCCGCGGCGATCGCCTCGGCATTCTCGATCCGCCACAGCCGTTCCTTTTCGGCGCGGATGGCGCGCTGCAGACCGTCCTCGGCCGCGCGGGAAATATCGAGCTTCAGGTCGCGCGCTTCCGCCAACAGGCGGCTGTCGATCGCGACGTCACCTTTTTTGCGCGCCGATTGCACCATTGGAAAACATCCCGTCCAGGTTCAGGACAGGGAGTATGTCGCAGAAATGCGGCGCTGAAAAGCCTCACTCGTCGTTCATCTTCAGCGCTGCAATGAAGGCTTCCTGCGGGATTTCCACCTTGCCGAACTGGCGCATGCGCTTCTTGCCTTCCTTCTGCTTTTCCAGAAGCTTGCGCTTGCGGGTGGCGTCGCCGCCGTAGCACTTGGCGGTCACGTCCTTGCGCAGCGCGCGCACCGTTTCACGCGCGATCACCTTGCCGCCGATCGCGGCCTGGATCGGGATCTGGAACATGTGCGGCGGAATGAGTTCCTTCAGCTTCTCGCACATGCCGCGCCCGCGCCGGTCGGCTGCCGAGCGGTGCACCAGCATGGAGAGCGCATCCACCGGATCACCGTTGACGAGGATCGACATCTTCACGAGGTCGCCCTCGCGGTAATCCATGATGTTGTAATCGAAGGAGGCATAACCCTTCGAGATCGATTTCAGGCGGTCGTAGAAATCGAACACCACTTCGTTGAGCGGCAGTTCATAGGTCAGCATCGCGCGGGTGCCGACATAGGTCAGTTCCGTCTGGATGCCGCGTCGGTCCTGGCAGAGCTTCAGAATGCCGCCGAGATATTCGTCCGGCGTCAGGATGGTTGCCTTGATCCACGGTTCGCGGATTTCTTCGATCTTCACCACGTCCGGCATGTCGGCCGGGTTGTGCAGTTCCTTCTCCGTGCCGTCGGTCAGTGTCATCTGGTAGACGACGGAGGGCGCGGTCGCGACGAGGTCGAGGTTGAACTCGCGCTCCAGGCGCTCCTGGATGATTTCGAGATGCAATAGGCCGAGGAAACCGCAGCGGAAACCGAAACCGAGCGCGGCCGAGCTTTCCATTTCGAACGAGAAGGAGGCGTCGTTGAGCCGCAGTTTGCCCATGGCGGCGCGCAGGTCTTCGAAGTCTGCGGCATCGACCGGGAAAAGGCCGCAGAACACCACCGGCTGCGCCGGCTTGAAGCCCGGCAGGGCCTTTTCCGTCGGGCGTTTGTCATCGGTGATCGTATCGCCGACGCGGGTATCGGCCACTTCCTTGATCGAGGCGGTGATGAAACCGATCTCGCCGGGGCCGAGGCTGTCGACATTGACCATCTTCGGGGTCAAGACGCCGACGCGTTCCACGCCGTATTTCGCGCCAGTGCCCATCATGCGGATCTGCTGGCCCTTCACCAGCACGCCGTCGATGATGCGCACCAGAACCATGACGCCGAGATAGGTATCGTACCAGCTGTCGACCAGCAGCGCCTTTAGGGGCGCCTTTTCGCCACCTTCGCTCTTCGGCGGCGGCAGCTTGTGGACGATCGCTTCGAGAACATCGGGAATGCCAAGCCCGGTCTTCGCCGAAATCAGCACGGCGTCGGAGGCATCGATGCCGATGACTTCCTCGATCTGTTCCTTGATGCGCTCCGGTTCGGCCGCCGGAAGATCGATCTTGTTCAGAACCGTGACCAGCTCGTGGTTGTTGTCGATCGCCTGGTAGACATTGGCAAGCGTCTGGGCTTCGACGCCCTGGGAGGCATCGACGACCAGCAGCGAACCTTCGCAGGCCGACAGCGAGCGGGAGACTTCGTAGGCGAAGTCGACGTGGCCGGGCGTGTCGATCAGGTTCAGCACATAGGTTTCGCCATTGTTCGCCTTGTAGTGCAGGCGAACCGTCTGGGCCTTGATGGTGATACCGCGCTCGCGCTCGATATCCATCGAGTCCAGCACCTGCTCGCTCATCTCGCGCTCGGCCAATCCGCCGGTCGTTTGAATCAGGCGGTCTGCCAGGGTCGATTTGCCATGGTCGATATGCGCGACGATGGAAAAATTGCGGATATGGTCGAGGGGCGTGCGATCGGTGCTCATGGTGCGCGCATATAGCAGCGAGCCTCGGTATCGCAAAGCGGAAAGATGCGGTTTTTCAGGCGATCGCGGCGGATTTGGCGTGGGTGGAACAGCGCGTGCGGAGATTGCCAGGCGCCATTGCGTCGCCGATAGTACGCCGGGCCAAAAAAATCTTGCGACCGATGTCGAATCCGCGATCGGAGCCGCGTCTCTTCATCGACGGCATCGACGGACGATGCCGCAGGGGCCCGCAGGAGGGGCAAAATCGATGCAATACATGCTGCTGATTTACGAGAATGAGGAAATCTTCGGCGGTCCGGACAAGACGGGCCCGATCATGGCCGATCTCGGGCCGCGCCATTTCGCCTTCAGCCATGAACTCGGCGAGAAAATGCGCGCGGGCGCCGGGCTGAAGGGCACGGAGGCTGCGACCACCGTGCGCACCACGGGTGGCAAGCAGACCATCCATGACGGTCCCTTTGCCGAGACGCGCGAACAGCTGGGCGGCTTCTATCTCGTGGAAGCCGAGGACCTTGATGCGGCGATCGCGATCGCCAGAAAGGTGCCGCTCGGCAAGGATGGCGCAATCGAGGTCCGCCCCCTGTTGCCGATGCCACCGGGCCTGGCGGCGAAGCGTTGAGGTGATGCGGGCAGGGGTTCTCGACGAGACCTTCCGGGCGGCGGGCGGGCGCATTCGTGCGGCGCTGGCCGCCCGTTACCGCGATCTTGATCTTGCGGAAGAGGCCTTTGCCGACAGCTGCCTCAAGGCGGTGAAGGCCTGGGGTGACGAGGGACAGGACCTGCCGCGCGATCCCGCCGCCTGGCTCTACCGTGTCGCCGAACGCGCGGCGCTCGATCGTCTGAGGCGCCGGCGCATCCGCGCGGACAACCGGCCGAACGAACCGGAACCGGCGCCGACCGCCGAGGATCGGCTGGCGAGCGATGATGCGATCATTCCCGATGAACGGCTGAAGCTCATCTTCGTCTGCTGCCATCCGGCCGTCGGGCCCGACAGCCGGGCGGCGCTGACCCTCAAGCTCGTCTGCGGCCTGACGACGGAGGAGATCGCTCGCGCCTTCCTGGTGTCGGAAACGACGCTTGCCCAGCGGCTGGTGCGCGCCAAACGCAAGATCGCCGAAGCCGGTATCAGCTTCGAAGTGCCGGGGCCGGAACACTGGGCGGAGCGGCTCGCCGCAGTCCTGTCCACTCTCGAGGTCGCTTATGCCAAGGCGCATGAGGATGCCGCCGGCTCCAGCCGCCACGCAGGCTTTGCCCGTGAAATGCTCGAGGTGACGGCACTCCTCTGCGAGATGCTGCCGCGCGAGGCCGAGGTCCTGGCGCTGGCCGCCACCATTCGTTTTGCCGAAGCGCGCCGTCCGGCCAGAATGGATGCTGAGGGCGTCATGGTGCCGCTTGCCGAGCAGGATCCGGCGCTCTGGTCGAAGCCGCTGATCGAAGAGGCACGCCGCTATTGCGCACGTGCGCTCGGACTGTCGGGGCCTGGATCGCGCATCCTGCAGATGATGATCCACGCGCTGTGGTGCGGCCGCAAGACGCTGGCCGACCCGCCCCCCTGGAAGGCCGTGCTGGCGGCTTATGACATTCTGGTCGAGCTGCGCGATGATCCGATCGTGCGGATCAATCGTGCCGTCGCCCTTGCCGAGGTGAAGGGAGTGAACGATGCTCTCGCAGAACTCGACGCGCTGGATGGAACCACGCTTGCAGAATTCCTGCCCTTTCACGCCGCCCGTGCCGATCTTCTGGCGCGCCTGGGGCGGGATCGCGAGGCGAACACCGCCTATGATCGCGCGTTGGCGCTGTCTCCGGGGGAGGCGGAGCGCCTGTTTCTGCTGCAGAAACAGCGCCTGCTCCTGGGCGGGTGAGGATCATGCCCCGAACTGTTCCGGCCAGTCCCGCCGTGTCGCCACCTGTCCCTCGGTCCGAAGCCGTGCGACGTCGGCAAGGTCGATGCGGGTGATCAGCCAATGGCTCTCCTCGACCATGTCGTGATCGCTTTCGGCCACAATGCCGGAGGGCGGCATGCCGTAGTCGGAAGGCACGTAAAGGGCGGCGCGCCCGCGGTTTTCATCGAGCGCCGGAGACCAGGGTGCGGTGCCGGCGGTCGGGGCTGACAACACGGCATACTGGTTTTCGAGTGCCCGTGCCTGCGCGCCGATCCGCACGCGGTAGCTGCCGGCCAGCGTGTCGGTGCAGGAGGGCGCCAGAACCAGCTCCACGCCAAGCTCCGCCAGCCTGCGCCCGAGCATCGGGAATTCGTTGTCGTAGCAGATCAGGATGCCGAGCCGTCCGAGCGGCGTGTCGAAGGCCTTCAGCCCGTCCAGACCGGCGGCGATCTGCCACTGCTCCCGCTCGAAGCGCGTCATGATCTGTTTGTCCTGATGGCCGATCAGTCCGTCCGGACCGAAAAGCGGCGCGCGGTTGCGGAATTCACCGTCCGGGTCCTTCACCGGCATCGATCCCGGCTGCAGGATGACTTTATGGCGCCGCGCAAGCCGTTCGCACAGATCCATCCAACGTGGCACCAGCGGCTGGATGCCGGCAATCGAGCCGTGCAGGTCGGAGCGTGTCGTGGCATCGAGCTGCCCGGTCAGCACCAGACCCGCATATTCCGGCAGAAGCAGAAGGTCCGCGCCTTGGCCGACAGCCTCTTCCACCAGTGCCGTCAAATGCGCCGTGTAGGCCTCGAAACTCTCGATCAGCTCGATCTTATATTGGCAGGCGGCAAGCGTGATGGTCATGGCAGCGTCTTCAACCAGAAGGACAAAGGTTTCGGGCTCTCATCCGCCTCATCCAGGTCGCGCCAGGAGAAATGCGTGCGAAGCTCCGGATGATGCAGGTAACCGCGCTTCGCCCAGAAGGTGTTGAGCGGCCTGTAATCGGCGGGCCGCCGCGGATGATCGTCCGGACGTTCCACGGCGCAGAAGGTGCAGGTGGAAAGGCCGAGACGCCGTGCCTGGGCTTCCCGCTGATCAAAGAAGGCGACACCGATGCCCCGGCCTCGATAGGCTGGCAGAAGCACGCTTTCGCCAAAATAGAAGATGTCCGCCGGATTTCGGCCCGCCGCCAGGAAGGGCGCCTTCACCTCGTCCGTTTCGGTGGCCATCGGCGTGCCCGTAGCGGCACCGATGATCGTTTCGCCATCGGCGGCCAGAACGAAAACGGATCCTTCGGAGCGGGCATAGGTGGACAGGTAATGTCGCTCATAGGCGGCATCACCATCATAGAGATAGGGGAACTCACGGAAGACGGTGATCCTCAGCCGCGCCAGGTCGTCAACAAAGGCTGTCGCGTCGCGGCCGGAATAGGATGTGATGGTGATCGCCATAGAGTATGTTCAGTCCGTTTTGACCGGTTTATACCCTCCACCGTCCCGCCGTCCAAGTCTCCGATCCGTTGTTACCAAGAGGAATGCCGAATGACTGCCAGCGATACCATCCGCGCCTATTATGATGCCTTCAACGCCCAGGACATGCAGGCCTTTCTGGCGCTTTTGGCCGAGGATGTCGTGCACGACATCAATCAGGGCGAACGGCAGGTGGGCAAGCCGGCCTTTGCGACCTTCATGGAGCACATGAACCGTTGCTACAAGGAAACGTTGACCGACATCGTGATCATGGCGAACGAGGACGGCACGCGCGCTGCAGCCGAATTCATCGTCAACGGCACCTATCTCGCGACGGACGAGGGATTGCCCGAGGCGAAGGGCCAGACCTACCGGCTGCCGGCCGGCGCCTTCTTCGAACTGAAGGGCGGCAAGGTTTGCCGTGTCACCAACTACTACAGTCTCAACGACTGGATTGCCCAGGTTCAGGGGTAACGGCTGCGTCATCGCGCTGACTGTCGGCCTCGGCAGACAGGGCAACCGGATCGGTCAGCAGGGCAGCGTTCGGAAGCTGGGCGCTGCGCAGCTCGAATGTCTCGCGCGCGTCCTCCGGCACCGGGTCCCGTTCGTTGAGCCGCCACAGCGTGAAGACAAGATAGGCCGCCGCCACCAGAAGGGCCGCGCCGATGAAGGTCTTATCGCCGAAGACCGGCATTAGCGCGGTCACAGCCAGCGGCACGACGGTTGCCGCCGCCGACCATGCCACCAGCAGCGTGCTGGAGAGCGGCACGTAGTCGCCCGGATCGGCGCGGTCGTTCGAATGGGCGTTGGCGATCGAATAGATCGTCTCGATCGCGCCGCCGAAGACCAGGAAGATCAGCATGAACAGCAGCATCTGGGCGAAGGAGGCAAACAGCGCCGCCGTGCCGGCGCTGAGAATGATGGCGCAGGTGATCAACAGCACACGCCGCCGGTCCATGCGGTCGGAAAGGATGCCGAGCGGATACTGGACGAAGAGAAGCCCGGTCTGCATCACGAACATCAGGAGGCCCACTTCACTCTGGCTGACCCCGTTGGTCGTCGCATAGATCGGCACGAAACCCTGCACCACCATGGAAAGCCCGCCGGAGGCCAGAACGCCGATCAGGCCGACCGGCGAGATCCGCCAGGCCATGCCGATGTCCACATTCACCCGTGCCGGTGCCGGCGGGTTCGGCAGGCGCGTCAGGCCGATCGGCAGGATGGCAAGCGCGGTAAAGAAGATCGTCAGAAGCGGCGTCAGGTTGCCGGAGGTTGGGATCTGTCCGAACAGCCAGGCGCCGCAGCCAAGCCCCAGCACATAGGCCATATAAAAGAAGGACATGGCCCGTCCGCGCCAGGTGTTGGACGCGGCATGGTTGAGCCAGCTCTGGGCGATGATGAAATTGCAGTTGGCGGCTGCCCCATAGAGACCGCGGGCGAGAATCCACAGCGTGACCGACAGGTTCGAGGCAATCAGCGCGGCGGCAATGATGACGATCGCCATGGAGCAGGCAAAGAGCCGCGCATGGCCGACACGCTGGATCAGCGGTCCGGTGACCACGCAGCCCACCAGTCCGCCAAAGGCAACGGCGGTGACTGCCGCCCCCGGCGCCCAGGCCGCATCGGGCGACAGCGACAGCATATAGGGGCTATAGGCAAACATCAGGCCGCTACCGACTGCCGCGGTCGTCATCGATGCCACGATGCTGGCAATCGACAGCGGGGATGCTCCCCGTTCAGGCTGGCCGTGCATGACGCCTCCGCAAACACACAAACAGCGACGAGACCAGCGCCGGCCATCCGGGCAAGAGTCGTGGAGTTCGATCAATGATACCGCATTGCCATGCCGCGTGGCTGTCGTAAAGACGCCGCGCCCTGATCGGCTGGCGGCAAAATTTCCATCATGTGGTCCCTTGACTCCACTATAGTGGAATTGCATGATCGGACCATGGAACAGACAGATCAACAGTTCGAAGGGGCGCTGGGAGACCGGCTGAAGGCGCTGAGGGCGCGCCAAGCCTTCACGCTCGACCAGCTGGCGACCGCCTCCGGCGTCAGCCGTGCAATGATCTCGCGCATCGAACGGGGCGAGGCGAGCCCGACGGCGGCCCTGCTGGCCCGGTTGTGCGAAGCGCTTGGCCTGTCGCTGTCGGAGTTTTTTGCACCCGACAATCCGAGCCGCGCACCGCTGGTGCGGCGCAAGGATCAGCGCCTGTGGCGCGATCCCCTTACCGGTTATCTGCGCCGCTCGATCTCCCCGCCCGGTATGCCCTCGCGGGTCGATATCGTCGAAGTGGATTTTCCGCCGGGGGCGCGCGTGAGCTTTCCGCCGCGCGAGGAAAGCCGCTCCATGACCCAGCAGATCTGGGTATTCGAGGGCGTGCTGGAGATGATCCTTCCCAAGGAAACCCACCGATTGGAAACCGGCGACTGCCTTTTCATGGATATTGGCGACGCCTTCCAGTTTCATAACCCGACCGACAAACCCGTGCGTTACGCCGTCATTCTCGACCGCGGACGCTGACCACTCCCAGGAACCGAAGAAAGTCGTCTGCCGATGTCCGTGATCCGTATCGTCTCCGCCGAAGATGCCGCGCCCTTGCTGTCCGATCTCAGCGAAGTGCTCTCCGATTGCATCAATGGCGGCGCCTCCCTGGGCTTTATGCTGCCCTTCGAGCCGAAGGATGCGCTGGGTTACTGGCAGGATGTCGTGGCAAGTGTCGCAGCCGGCCACACCATCCTGGCGGTCGCCGAACACGAAGGGCGCGTCGTTGGCACAGTGCAGGTGGGGCTGGCACAAAAGCCAAATCAGCCGCACCGGGGCGACCTGATGAAACTCCTCGTTCACCGCTCGGCACGCGGACTGGGCCTGTCGCGCAGACTGATGGCGGCGGTGGAGGAGGAGGCAGCCCGCCGCGGGCGAACCCTGCTGGTGCTGGACACCGCAACCGGCAGCGAAGCGGAGGCGATCTACCCCCGCTTCGGTTGGGAAAAGGCCGGCGTCATTCCCGATTATGCGCTCTGGCCGCAGGGCGGGTTCTGCGACACCACGCTGTTCTACAAACGGATCGGCTGATCTATTTCAGCGTCTTTTCGAACACCTCGACAATGAGCTTTTCCGCGTCCTTATGCACCTCCGCGCGGTCGCGCAGGCCCTTGCCGTCGCAGATCGGATCGACATCGCCCGTCTCCGACAGGAAGTCCTGCGCGCCCGGTTTGCAGACCGGCAGGAAGCTGAAATGGTTTGAGCCGGGGATCTGGTGATATTGCGCGCCGGGGATTTCGCCGGACAGCTTGTAGGAATAGACGGCGACGGGCACGCCGCCCGGGCTGCCGAGATTGATGATGGTTGTCTTCGCCTTGATGGCCTTCAGGCTGTCCGCCCTAAAGGCGGTGGCGAGACCGGGATCGACGATCACGGCGGAGGTGATGCGTGGGTCGAGATTGGACTGCTCGAAATGCGCCTTGTCGAATTCCCGCAGGTTCACGACGGGCGAGGCGACCCGCTTGCCGTCGACGAAACCGAAGCCGCCGGCAAACCACTGGCAATCCATCATCATCGTGTAGCGGTCGCAATAATCGGCATAGGCATTGAGATCGGCACGCGCACCGATCAGTTCCAGCGCGGTGCTGCCGCCAAGCGAAAAGCCGATGACGCCGATCTTTGCGGCATCGACCGACCCTTTCCAACGGGCGTCGCCGGTCATCCAGGTGATGATGTTCGACAGATCCTGCGTCCGTTCCCAGATGCGCGGCGTGGCAATCGGTGTGGAATCGCCGCTGGTCGTGCCGGGATGATCGGGGCCGGCGACGATGAACCCCTGTTCCGCGAGACGTGCGGCGATCCAGGCCATGCCCTGGGCGCGCGAACCGGAGCCGTGCGAGAGCAGGATCAGGGGATAGCGGCCCGGATTGATCGCGGCATCCGGCTTGGCCGGCGCGCCGGTGAAGATGCGGTTGTCGCCGATCAGGACCTCCGGCGCCTTGGCATCCGAGGGATACCAGACATCGACCGACAGCGGTTTGTCACGCTGCGGCGAGGGGACGTGGATCGTGGTCGCGCCGACGGATGTTTCGGCAGAGGCCGTCCAGGGCAGGAAGGCGGTGGTCAGGAGGGCGGTGAGAAGAACTAGCCTTTTCATGGGGAAACCTCGTTGGTGAAGAGACGAGGTCAGACTGGTGTTTTGTGCGGAAGGCCTCGACCTGAAACATGTTTTAGGTCGTCCCGTATCGTGATCCGGGCCGGCGGGATCTGCGGAACCTTCTGGCGCCCCGGCGGTTGGTCAAGGTCAACCCCCGCCAACACGGAGGCAAATCATGAGCAAGACGAATGTCAAGGAACAGCAGGACCGCGCCAAGGCGCAGGTGAAGAACACCAGCGCCGGCGGCCATCTCGGCGGCACCTATTACGGCCAGGAACCGGATGGCAAGACGATGAACGGCAATGACCGGGTCGGTGCCAAGGCGCGGCCGAACACCGGCGGCGATTCACGGCTTTGAGTGTGCGGAGGGCTGCGAAAGCAGCCCTCACGTCAAGGAGACGCACGCAGTCTTCTAGAACCCGGGTCTTAGCGAATGGGCGCGTTGCGTGACAACAGAGCCCTGTGGGACATCAGCTTCACGACCACGATCGACAGCTTTTCAGGATCGGTCAGACCCATGCGATAGAGGCGCAGAACGAGCCGCGCGGTCTGTTCCGGTTCCACGGGCGTGCTGCTGTGGCGGCAGGCGAAAAGCACGGAGCGAATAACCAGTTCCATCGTGTCCAGGTCTCTGGGCACGAGGATATGGGGATAAAATCCGCTTTCCACGGTGGGGCTAAGCCTGCTCCTGGTCATTGTTCCAGCATACGCGAGCAAGCCCAGGGTGCAACCGAAAATGCTAATGCAATGTCACGTTTTTATCGCCCAACAGTTGTCTGACGATGGCGGCCATATCGTCCGCATCCCGTGACAGCACGAAACCGCCCGTCAGATGTGCCGTCAGCGACATCGGGCTTGCAAACAGTGCCGGGATGTTTTGCGCCTGGAGAATGTCGATCACCGACAGCAGGATGTCCGCCTCATAACGTACATCGATGATGGCGCCATCCAGATCCTCATCGAGCGGCGTCACGGCAAGATCGGTCGCGGCAACCGGGCCGAGGAGATCGATAGAGGCCTGCGACCAGAACATCCGTGTCCGTTCCTTCAGGAAAGGAGCAGGGCCGATCACCACGAACTTCAGTCGTCTTGTTGTCCCGTTCATCGCATTGCGGCTGGTGAGGGGCGGCCGGACCTCCCGCACGAAACTGCGGGAGATCCGAAAAAAAACAGGCCGGCAATCCGCGCGGCCTGTCGTCGGAGATCAGAGCGTGCCGTTGCGCTGCTGGATCATCATGAAGGTGTCGAAGCTGTAGTCTGCGATCTGCAGCCACAGGTAACCGTCCTTCTTGAAGGCCTGCTGGCTGTCGTAGATTTTCTTGAAGGCGGCGTTCTTGGCCGAAATCTCGGCATAGGTTTCCTGCGCGGCCTTGTAGCAGACGTCCAGGATGTCCTGGCTGAACGGACGCAGGATCGCGCCTTCCGCCACCAGTTCGCGCAGTGCCTTGGCGTTCAGCGCATCGTACTTTTCCAGCATCAGCGCGTTCACGCGGGCGCAGGCATCCGTCAGCACACGCTGGTAGGATTTCGGCAGGGCGTTGAACTTCTCCAGGTTGAAGAAGGCATGCACGGTCGGGCCGCCTTCCCACCAGGCCGGGTAGTAGTAGTACTTCGCGACCTTGTAGAAGCCGAGCTTGTGATCGTCATAAGGACCGACGAATTCGGTGGCGTCGATCGTGCCCTTTTCGAGCGCGGCATAGACATCGCCGCCGGCGATCTGCTGCGGCGTCACGCCAACCTTGGCCATCACCTGGCCGGCAAGGCCGGCGATGCGCATCTTCAGGCCCTTGAGATCGTCAACCGTCTTGATTTCCTTGCGGAACCAGCCGCCCATCTGCGCACCGGTATTGCCGGCCGGAAGCGCATAGAGATTGTAGCCGGCGAGGAATTCGTTGATCAACTCGTTGCCGCCGCCGACGGAGAACCAGGAATTGGCCAGTCGCGCATTCAGCCCGAAGGGGATCGCGGTGCCGAGCGCAAAGGCCGGGTCCTTGCCGACGTAATAATAGGCGCAGGTATGCGCCATCTCGACCGTGCCGGCAGCCACCGCATCGGCGGCCTGCAGCGGCGGCACGATTTCACCGGCCGCATAGGTCTGGATCTGGAACTTGCCGCCGGTCGCTTCCGAGACGCTCTTGGCGATTTCGGTGGCGCTGTTGAACAGCACGTCCAGGCTCTTCGGGAAGGAGGAGGTGAGGCGCCAGGTGATTTCCGGGTTTTCCTGGGCGATTGCCGGTGCGGCCAGAGCGGTGGCTGCAGCCGCGCCAACGCCGGCAGCGCCGGCCTGGCGGAAGAATGATCTGCGGTTCATGTTACGCGATACCTTTGAATTGACGGCCATGGAAGAACGGAGTGTGAGCAAAAGCTCACGCTTGCCGGTGCTAAACCACTTTGTTGCCTGCCCTGCAAGGCGAAATGGCAGAAAATTGCGTGCCTCACTCGCATTTTGATCGGTTCCTTGCGTCCGCGCCGCGCCTCTTTGCGCCCTCTTGAAATCCGCGTGCCGTGGCTTAGAATTAGAATAATTCTAAAAAGGACCGTCCTATGTTGGATCTGTTTCGCGGCAACGGCCGCCGCCCCTTCGAAAGTCTGAGTGAAGCGGAAATCCTCGCACTCGCCATTTCCTCGGAAGAGGAGGATGCCCGCATCTACCAATCCTATGCTGCCTCGCTCGCCGACCGGGCGCCCGACAGCGCCAAGGTCTTCCGCGACATGGCAGAGGTGGAACAGGCGCATCGCAACATGCTGATCTCGCAGTTCCGGTTGCGTTTCGGCGAGGAGATCCCGCTGATCCGGCGTGAACATGTGCGTGGTTTTTATCAGCGCCGGCCCGACTGGTTGATGACCAACCTGTCGCTGGAGACAATCCGCGCCCAGGCCGAACTGATGGAAGCCCAGGCCTTCCGTTTTTATACGGAAGCAGCCAAGCGCGTCACCGATGCCGCGACACGGCAATTGCTGGGCGATCTGGCACTTGCCGAACAGGGACATGGTGAAATCGCGCACCGCTTGGGTGAAAAACATGCGCCGGACGAGGTGCGGGAGGAGGAGAACCAGACCGAGCGGCGTCAGTTCATCCTGACCTATGTCCAGCCGGGCCTTGCCGGCCTGATGGACGGATCGGTCTCGACGCTCGCGCCGATTTTCGCCGCCGCCTTCGCCACGCAGGATACCTGGCAGACGTTTCTGATCGGCCTGTCGGCCTCCGTCGGTGCCGGCATTTCGATGGGCTTTACGGAAGCCGCGCATGATGACGGCAAGCTGTCCGGTCGCGGTTCGCCGCTGAAGCGTGGCCTTGCCTCGGGCATCATGACGGCCGTCGGTGGTCTCGGGCACGCGCTGCCTTATCTCATCCCGCATTTCTGGACGGCCACCATCGTTGCGGCCATCGTCGTCTTCATTGAATTGTGGGCCATCGCCTTCATCCAGAACAAGTACATGGAAACGCCCTTCCTGCGGGCGGTCTTCCAGGTCGTTTTCGGCGGATCGCTGGTTCTCGCGGCGGGCATTTTGATCGGCAACGGGTGAGGAGGCCCACGCCGCAGCATCCATGAACGACAAAGGCCGGCTCGTGCCGGCCTTCTGATTTGCTGATTGCAGGCGTCGACCCCGTCGAGTCGGCGGTCGCTCAGCGCAGAGCGCCGACCACGATCTCGCGACCATCCTCGATCGTCACCCAGCGCCCCGTATTGAAAGAGGCCTGGCGCTTGAGGAAGGTGTAGGACGTATCGGTCCAGAGCTTCACGTCGTCGGTCAGGTTGTCGAGAATGTAATCGCCATCCGAGGTGCGAACCGTCAGCACGGCATGGCCCTCGCCATCCGGCTTGCGCACGACGGTGATCAAGAGGTCTGCGAGCGAAAATCCCTTTTCGGCAAGTTCCCTGCGCTTTTCCAGCACATAATCCTCGCAGTCGCCGGCGGTGATCGGGTAGGCCCAGACCTCTTCGCGGCCATAAACCTCGAAATCCGTCTTGGCTTCGATGCGGTGGTTGACCGAGGTGTTGATGTCGCGAATGGCGGACCAACCGAATTCCGTCACTTTCGGCGCCGGTGCGGAGGCGAAGCGCTGGTTGCACTCGTCCGGATTCGCCTGACAGAATTCGTAATGGCCGATCGGCTGCGAGGTGATCTGACCGGTGGTCATATGAGCCAACGAGCGCGGCGCCGGAATGGCAGCGGTCGCCGGAGCAAGCATAACAACAACAGCCACGGCAAAGCGCCGCGCCTTGAGGGCATTCATCATGGACCCGTCCCTTCAAATCCTAACGAAACGTTAAGATCCAGACGGGCCGGGTGTCAATTATGAACGAAGTCTTAACAGCCTCTCTCGCATTTTATGGTTAAGACTGCTGCATTTTAGCAGCAGCTTATTCTCGAGCTCAGGCCATCGCCCGGATCGCCGCCTGCAGGCGTTCGATATCCTGGGGGCGTGAGAGGCGGTGATCGCCGTCACGGATGAGCGTCAGCACCACGTCATCGGCCGGCAGGAACTCGATGAGCGTCATAGCGTGCCGGTAGGGCACGTCCTCGTCGCGCATGCCCTGCAGGATGTGCACCGGGCACTTCGTCTCGATCATCCCGGTCATCACGCGGTTCCGCCGCCCGTCGTCCAGCAGCGCTTGCGTGAAGATGTTGGGCTCCGGGCTGTAGTCGGACTTTTCCTCGAAATAACCGCGCTCGGAGAGCTGCCTGCGTTCGTCGTCCGTAAGAGCGGGTTCGATGAGTTCGCTGGTGAAATCCGGGGCAGGCGCGATCAGCACCATACCCGCCACCTTTGGTCCGGTGCCGCGTTTGTGGATCTCCTGCAGCACACGAAGCGCAATCCAGCCGCCCATCGACGAGCCGATCAGGATCAGCCGCTCGGCCGGATGGGCGTCGATCACGGCGAGCGATTCCTCCACCCAGCGCGAGATGGTGCCATCGCGGAAGGCGCCGCCGGACTGGCCGTGGCCTGAATAATCGAAGCGCAGGCAGGCAAGGCCGAGCTCCGCCGCCAGCCTGTCCGTCTCGACTGCCTTCGTTCCCGTCATGTCGGAGCGGTAACCGCCGAGCCAGACGAGTTGGGTCGGGCCGCCGTCGGCTGCCGGACGGTGCAGCACAGCGATCGCCCGTTCGTCGCCCGCAGGGCCGACGGAAAGGGTGCGAAGCTCCGGCGTTGTTTGCGTTGCGGTCATGTCTGCCTCCATCTCTGTTGAGGCACTCTATAAAACAGATTCGCAAAATGCCGGCAGCAGGTGATTTCCCGGACAAAATATGCTATTGACTTCGCCGCAGCGTTGACGACATTGCCCGCTATTGCGCCGGGCGCAGATGATCGCCGTTGCGATCCAGGGACAATTCTAGGAGAATACGACCATTCGCAGACCTTTTAAAGCCGACGCTCCAGTCAAGGACGGGCCGCGCTCAAACCGGGAAATCCGCATCCCCCGCGTTCAGCTGATCAACGCAGAGGGTGAAAACCTCGGCATCGTGCCGACAGATCAGGCGCTCAAGATGGCGGAAGAGGCGGGTCTCGATCTGGTCGAGATTTCTCCCAACAACGACCCGCCGGTCTGCAAGATCCTCGATCTCGGCAAGCTGAAATACGCCAACCAGAAGAAGGCGGCTGAAGCGCGCAAGAAGCAGAAGATCGTCGAAATCAAAGAAATCAAGATGCGTCCGAATATCGACACCCATGACTATGAGGTGAAGATGAAGGCGATCAACCGTTTCTTTGAAGATGGTGACAAGGTTCGCGTGACGCTGCGTTTCCGTGGTCGTGAAATGGCCCACCAGGAACTCGGCATGAAGCTTCTGCTTCAGGTGAAGGAAGATACCGCGGCAATAGCCAAGGTGGAAGCCGAGCCGAAGCTTGAAGGTCGTCAGATGATGATGGTGCTGGCCCCCCGGTGAGGCCAGCCTCCGGTTGCCGGCCATCGCCGTCACCGGTCATGTCATCGCAATCCGACTCAACCCCATTGCGCTTTGCGGTATGTGCCGCTATAAGCGCCCGTCCGAACGGTCCGGCAGGGCATGCCGTGGCCGTTTTTGAATAGCTTGGAGCTGGCCTCGTCAGCCGGTTCCGATACAAGAACTATGGAGTAGCAAAATGCCCAAGATGAAGACGAAGTCGTCCGCCAAAAAGCGGTTCAAGGTGACGGCAACCGGCAAGGTTGTCGCAGCTGCCGCCGGCAAGCGCCACGGCATGATCAAGCGTTCCAACAAGTTCATCCGCGATGCTCGCGGCACGATGATCCTTGCCGAACCCGATGGCAAGAAGGTTATCAAGAACTACCTGCCGAACGGTCTCTGAGACCCCATTCGCTTATTGGATCACTAAGGAGATCATGACATGGCACGCGTAAAACGTGGCGTAACCTCCCGCGCCAAGCACACCAAGACCCTCAAGGCAGCCAAGGGTTTCTACGGCCGCCGCAAGAACACCATCCGCGCCGCAAAGGCTGCCGTCGATCGTTCGCGCCAGATGGCGACGCGCGACCGTCGCGCCAAGAAGCGGAACTTCCGCGCTCTGTGGATTCAGCGTATCAACGCTGCCGTCCGTGAATTCGGCCTGACCTACGGCCGCTTCATCGACGGCCTGAACAAGGCTGGCATCGAAGTGGACCGCAAGGTTCTCTCCGACATGGCCATCCATGAGCCGGCTGCGTTCAACGCGCTGGTCGATGCCTCCAAGAAGGCACTCGAGTACCTCAAGGAAGCCGGCACGACCAACGAGTTTGAAAGCGCGGTTCGTTAACCAGCGCTTCCCAGGCTTGTAAGCTTCGTAGATTTGGGAAACCCGCGCTGGTTTGGGCTGGCGCGGGTTTTTCATTGGATTGTTACGATCGCACGTCAGGGTCACTGACCCGAACTTTGCCGAGCATCACACGGAAGACACCATGTCCGATCTGGAAAACCTGAAAACCTCGCTTCTGACGGAAATTGCGGCCGCTGGCGAAGAGACGGCGCTGGAAGCCGTGCGTGTTGCAGCCCTCGGCAAGAAAGGCTCCGTTTCCGAACTCCTGAAGACGCTGGGCGCCATGAGCCCGGAGGAGCGCCAGTCCCGTGGCGCCGCCATCAATACGCTGAAGACCGAGGTGACCGAGGCGCTCAACGCCCGCAAGACGGTGCTGCGCGATGCCGCGATCAATGCCCGTCTGGCGGCCGAAACGCTCGATGTGACGCTGCCCGTGCGTTCCTCGCCGGCCGAGCGTGGTCGTATCCATCCAATCAGCCAGATCGTCGACGAGATCACCGCGATCTTTGCCGACATGGGTTTCTCCATCGCCGAAGGTCCGGATATCGAGACGGACTACTACAACTTCACGGCCCTCAACTTCCCGGAAGGCCATCCCGCCCGCGAAATGCACGACACCTTCTTCTTCCAGCCGGATGAAAAGGGTGAGCGCAAGGTTTTGCGCACGCATACCTCGCCGGTGCAGGTGCGCACCATGGAAGCGCAAAAGCCGCCGATCCGCATCATCATTCCCGGCAAGACCTATCGCCAGGATTCCGACGCCACCCATTCGCCGATGTTCCATCAGGTGGAAGGTCTGGTCGTCGACAAAAAGAGCCATGTCGGCAACATGCGCTGGATTCTGGAAGAGTTCTGCAAGGCCTTCTTCGAGGTGGACAGCGTCACCATGCGCTTCCGCCCCTCCTTCTTCCCCTTCACCGAGCCGAGCTTCGAGGTGGACATCCAGTGTGACCGCTCGTCCGGCCCGATCGTCAAGTTCGGCGAAGGCACGGACTGGATGGAAATCCTCGGCTGCGGCATGGTTCACCCCAACGTGCTGCGCGCCGGCGGCCTGGACCCGGATGAATACCAGGGTTTTGCCTGGGGCATGGGCCTCGACCGCATTGCCATGCTGAAATACGGCATGCCGGACCTGCGCGACTTCTTCAATGCCGACGTGCGCTGGATGAGCCATTACGGTTTCCGCCCACTCGACATGCCGACTTTGTTCGGCGGATTGAGCAGCTGATTTATTTGTGGCCACAAACAAATGTGCGTGGTAGGCTATGGAACTGGAGTGGGATGAGGAGAAACGACAGGCGACGCTTCGAGAGCGTGGGTTGGATTTCGCCGATGTCATCTATTTCGATCCGGCGAGCGTCGTGATCGATGTCGACACCCGGCAGGATTATGGCGAAACCCGCTACAACTTGACCGGTTCCCTGGACGGTGTCCTGTGTCGGGTCTGCTGGACTCCGAGACATGGCAAGATGCGCATCATTTCGATGAGGAAGATCAATGACCGCGAACGCAAAGTCTACGAAAGAGCAAGGACACGCTCTCCCAAGTCTGGCGGATGTTGACGCGGGACGAGTGACGCTCGACGAGTATGAAATCGCTCATGGCGAAGACAGCGCAGAAGTGACGGACGACACCATGGCGCGAGCGCGACCGGTATCGGAGTTTCCGGAACTCGCCGGTTTTTTCAGGCAGCGCGGCGAACGTGGCCCGCAGAAGTCTCCGGTCAAGGAACGTATCGGGCTTCGTCTCAGCAAGGATGTGGTCGAGCATTTTCGAAACACGGGTCCGGGCTGGCAAAGCCGCATCAACGATGTCCTCGAAAACTATGTGAAGGCTGAGCATAAATGAGTGCGTCTGTTTTGTGATGATAGACGAAGTCCGGCGCAGCTAATCGCAAACGCCTGCATGTCCATGAGAGCGGATTGCTTAGAAAAGACCGATCTCTCTATCGATGAAATCCGGGCCCTTGTGCCCATCGCTTAAGATGAGACTAAAGCAATGAAATTCACGCTCTCCTGGCTGAAGGAACATCTGGAAACCGACGCCACGCTCGAACAAGTCTGCGAGCGGCTGATGGCGATCGGCCTCGAGGTCGAGGATGTCGATGACCGGGCGGCCTACAAGCCCTTCGTCATCGCCAAGGTCGTTTCCGCGGAAAAACATCCGTCTGCCGACCGGTTGAAGGTGCTGATGGTCGATACGGGTGACGGAAAACCCGTCCAGGTCGTCTGCGGCGCGCCGAATGCACGGGCGGGCCTCATCGGCGCGCTCGCCCGTCCCGGCACCTACGTGCCTGGCATCGACGTGACGCTCGCCGTCGGCAATATCCGCGGTGTCGAAAGCCACGGCATGATGTGCTCGGAGAAGGAACTCAACATCTCCGACAATCATGACGGCATCATTGACCTGCCGGAAGATGCGCCGGTCGGCACGGCTTTTGCGACCTATGCAGGTCTCGACGATCCGATGATCGAGATCAACCTCACGCCAAACCGTCCGGATTGCACCAGCGTTTACGGGATTGCGCGGGATCTCGCCGCCTCCGGTCTCGGCACGTTGAAGGCACCGAAAGTGCCCGCCTTGCCGATCGAGGGGGAGACGCCGGTCGATGTCATCATCGATCTCGACGACGAGCGGCTGTGCCCCGGTTTTGCGCTGCGCCTCGTGCGCGGGGTCAAGAACGGCCCGAGCCCGGTCTGGATGCAACAGCGACTGAAGGCGATCGGCCTTCGTCCGATCAACGCGCTGGTCGACATCACCAACTACATGACCTTCGACCAGGGCCGTCCGATGCACGTCTTCGACGCGGCCAAGGTCAAGGGCAATCTGGTCGTTCGTCGGGCAAAGGAGGGCGAGGAGGTACTCGCTCTCGACACCCGCACATACAGGCTTTCGCCGAACACCGTGGTGATTTCCGATGACAATGGCGTCGAATCGATCGGCGGCATCATGGGTGGCGAACATTCCGGATGCGACGAGAATACCACCGATGTGCTGATCGAATCGGCGCTGTGGGACCCGATCAACATCGCCAAATCCGGCCGCAGCCTCGGCATCATCACCGATGCGCGCTACCGGTTCGAGCGTGGCGTTGACCCGGAATACATGATGCCGGGCCTCGAGCGGACCACGGAACTCGTCGTCGAACTCTGCGGCGGTACCCCTGCCAAGGCCAAGATCGCCGGTTACAAGGGGCATGACCGCAAGATCGTCGACTTCCCCTTCTCCGAAGTGAAGCGCCTGACGGGCCTCACGGTCTCGGTCGAAGAAAGCCGGCAGATCCTGAGCGGTCTCGGTTTCGAGATCCTGTCGGGCGACGAGACCCAGGTGCAGGTTGCAGTCCCCTCCTGGCGGCCGGATGTGGATGGCAAGGCCGATCTGGTCGAAGAGGTCATGCGCATTCATGGCGTCGACAACATCAAGCCGGAGCCGCTTCCCGCCAAGGAAACGGTGAATGCCCGCATCCTGACGACGCTGCAGATCCGCACGCGCACCGCCAAGCGGGCGCTGGCAAGCCGCGGCATGCTGGAAGCCGTCACCTGGTCCTTCATTCCCGAGGATCAGGCAAAACTGTTCGGTGGCGGGCAGCCATCGCTGAAACTGGCAAACCCGATTGCGGCCGACATGTCCGACATGCGTCCTTCGCTGCTGCCGGGCCTTCTGACCGCCGCCCAGCGCAATGCCGACAAGGGTTATGGCGATGTGGCAATCTTCGAAGTGTCCGGCACCTATGAGGGTGACACGCCGGACGCCCAGCGGCGTGTGGCGGGAGGCATCCGCCGTGGCACGGCCTCGCTTGCCGGTGCCGGCCGCTCCTGGTCGAACACGGCCAAGGGCGGCGGCAAGCCGGTCGATGTCTATGATGCGAAAGCCGATGCGCTGGCGGTGATCGAGGCCTGTGGCCTGCCGATGGGCAATGTCCAGGTGGAGCAGGGCGGTCCGTCCTGGTATCACCCCGGGCGTTGCGGCACGATCAAGATGGGCCCGAAGGTGGTGCTTGGCCATTTCGGCGAGTTCCATCCGAACACGCTTGCGGCACTGGATGTCTCCGGCGCGCTGTGCGGTTTCGAGGTCTATCTCGACGTGATGCCGGAGCCGAAGAAGAAGGCGACCCGCACCAAGCCGGCGCTGGAACTGTCGCCTTTCCAGATGGTGAAGCGCGATTTCGCCTTTGTTGTTGAAAAGGCCGTCGACGCAGGCTCCATCATCAAGGCGGCGACGAGCGCCGACCGCAAGCTGATCACCGGCGTCAATGTTTTTGACGTTTTCGAAGGCGTCTCGCTCGGCGAAGGCAAGAAGTCGATCGCGATCGAGGTGCTGATCCAGCCGACCGACAAGACGCTGACCGACGAGGATTTCGACGCCCTGACGAAGAAGATCGTCGGCAATGTCGAAAAGACGACCGGCGGAACCTTGCGCGCCTGAAGCCGATCCGTTCGAGCCAAACAAAAAACCGCCGGTGCAATCGCGCCGGCGGTTTTTCGTAAACGGTGTCGAGATCAGGAGGCCAGCGCGTAACCTGCGCTACCGCCACGGCGGGCTGTGGCTTTGGTCTTGAAGTGCTGGACCATGGTGGCGAGATTGTCCGTCTCATGCGACAGGTTCTGGGCCGCCGCGGTGGTCTCTTCCACCATGGCCGCATTCTGCTGGGTGACCTTGTCCATGTTGTCGCCGGCTTCCGTCACCTCGCGCAGGCTTGCGGCCTGTTCGCGCGCGGCATGGGCGATCTGATCCATCGTGTCGCTCATGGAGACGACCTGCCCGACGATGTCCGACAGAGAACTGCCCGACGCCTTGACCAGATCGACACCCGACTGCACCTGGGCGCTGGAGGTGGAGATCAGCTCCTTGATTTCCCGCGCGGCGGTGGCCGAACGTTGTGCCAGCTCCCGCACTTCCTGAGCCACGACGGCAAAACCCTTGCCGGCTTCCCCGGCGCGTGCGGCCTCGACGCCTGCGTTCAGCGCCAGAAGGTTGGTCTGGAAGGCGATTTCGTCGATCACGCCGATGATGTTGCCGATCTTTTCGGACGATCCCTGGATGGCGCTCATGGCGTCGATGGCCCGGGCAACGATATTGCCACCCTTTTCGGCATTCGACCGGGCGGTGCCGACGATGGCCTGCGCCTTTGATGCTCCCTCCGCGGTGCTGTTGACGCCGCGAGAGACCTCCGCCAGGGCGGCGATCGTCTCTTCCAGCGAAGCCGCCTGCTGTTCGGTGCGGCGGGCAAGGTCGTTGGAGGCAACCGAAATCTCGCCGAGGCCGGAACGGATGGTGGCAACCGTGGTGATGACGCCGCCGACGGCATCCTCGAGCGCTGCAACCGAGATGTTGAAGTTCTCACGGATGCTTTCAAACTCTGGCGCCACCGCCTCATGCATCCGCACCGTCAGATCTCCTCGTGCCAAGGCCATGAAACCGGTCTGGACCTGGTGCACGAAATGGCGAAGATCCTCTGCCTTGGCGTTGTCGATCGCCATCTGTTGTTCGCGCTCGTTTTCCATGGCGCGCTGCAGCTTTTCCTGCTCCTGGCGCGCCGTCACGCCATTCTTCAGGTCGTGGCGGAACTGCTCCAGGGCGCGCGCCAGCATGCCCATTTCGTCGCCGCGATTGATGTGCTCCACATCGGTCTGGTAGTCACCCCGCGTCAGGCGGCCAACCACCGACAGAACGCCGTTCAGCGGTCGCCTGACAAGGGCGATCGACGCGGCATAGATGATGCCGAGCGCCACGACGAGGATGATGAAACCGCTGGTGACGGCATTGATGACCGCGGCAAAGACAGGCGCTGAAAAGACGGTGGATGGAACGTCAAGAACGGCGGCCCAGGTGGTGTTCATGCCGGGCGTTGTCAAAGGATAGACCAGCCGCACCCGGCCATCCTCAAAACCCCGGAGGATCCGCATCTTGCCGTCCGCCAGCGCAGCCTTGACTTCGGCCGCGCCCGGATCGGCATAAACCTTCATCAGCTGGTCCTTCTCCGGATGCGCGAGCCATTTGCCGTTGTTGGCGAGAAGCATCGTGTGACCGCCCTCGAACGGCTTCAAAGCCGCAAGCGAAGTGACCAGATCGTCCAGCTTGATATCGACACCCGCCAGGCCGACGAGTTTTCCATCCACCTTGACCGGAACCGAAACCGAGGTGATCAGCGCGCCGATGGAGGCGATATAGGGTTCCGTTACAAGGCTTGCGCCGGTTTTCAGCGGACCGGCGAAATATTCGTCCTCCGGATTGATGTCCCAGGTGGAGAATTCCATGGTGCCGTTATCGGCTTTGGTCCAGTAGGCGGTAAACACACCGGCTGCATTCAACCCCTGCGTTCCCGTCAACGGCTTGCTCGACTCGACGCCCGGGACTTCGCACATCCAGGCCCCGAACAGGTTCTTGTATTGCGGGCCAATGGTTTGTGTGAGGGCAATGATGTCGCTGCGGTTGCGGCTGCCGGTTTCGATGTAGCCGGAAATGCCCGCAGCCAGCGTGGTGCCGGCGGACACCGCCTCCGTGATCTGCGCTGCGATACCATCGCCGCCTTTTCCGTCGCCAGCGTCATGACCTGCGCTTCGGTCCTGCTTTTCGCCTCCCAGCCGGTGAAGGCGGTATAGGCCGTGACGACAATGGCAATGGCCGTGCCGGTCACAAGCAGAAGCTTGCCAGAAATTGTTCCGAGTACGCGGCTCATCCAATTTTTCCCCATGGAAATATGCAAGCATTAAAAGCGTCGAAAATGAATAGATTCTTAAATGACTATGAAGCTTCGGTAACGGTGAACCAGGGGAGACACGCCCCTCCCTTCACGCGACCTGTCGGCCCGTGGTTTGATCCTTGTTCGTTTCTTCATCTCCCTTGGGAGATGGCATTCGGCCGGGGCGCTGAAAGCTGCCTCGTAAGTAGATAATAATGTGGCACCTCTCAGCGCCCCGTTCGGCATTGTTATCCGTCGGTCGATCCCTCTGACTGGATGGATGGGCGGGAGACGTTGCCATCACCGTTCCCGGCGTCATTCCTGATCGGACGACGCGGGCGGACAACGGGCGATGCGACCCCCGACCTCCATCCCCTTGTGTGCCACATGAGGCACGTCCGGCGCGCAACGCTGGGAACTCTGGAGACAGTGCGCTGACGTCCGACGCGCATTGCCTCCACCCGGTCGCCGGAGGGGGATCCTGTTGACGGACCCGGAGCAGGCGGTTTTGCGTCTCACCCGCCTGACCCGAACCGGCCCCGCATCGCCGGCACGCCTGCCGGTGTATCCGCTGCGGGACGAAAGGATTGTAGGCACAGGTGTTGGGGGCGGGGATGACGGGGATGAAGATTTTTTTGGGAGGCTTCGACAGAGAGGCTCTTTGGTTACCTCTGGGCAAAAAAGTCCCCCTCTGGCTGCCGCGTTCGTTCCTGCGTCTGGCTTGATGTGAAGCCAAACGACGATGCGGATCGCGCTACAGGTTTCGTCGAGGCCGCCTTCCTGCCGTTTATGCCGATCGGCTTGCGGTTTCGAAGGGGGGAGTAGCCTGCCGGCGCGGCAGGCGGGCGAACATGACCGCGTTGCCGGCCAAAGTCAGTGCGAGACCGAATAGGGCAAGCGGCGTAAACTGGTAATCCTCATAGAGACTGGAAAGGGTCAGCGCGACAACGGGAAAGAGCACCGTGGCGTAGGCCGCCTTTTGCGAGCCGATGCGGGACACCAGCATCAGATAGGTGGTGAAGCCGATGACCGAGCCGAAGACCGACAGGTAGACGAGGGCGGCGAGATAGGTCGTGTCCGGCGGCAGCACGATGGGCGTGCCGGTGATGCCGATCAGGGTGAGCAGGGCGATCGATCCGTAGCTCATACCCCACGCATTGGCGGTCAAAGGTGAAATGCCTGAGGCGCTGTTGCGGCGCGAAGCCATGTTGCCGAAGGAGAAGAACAGCGTGCCGAGCGCCGAAAGCCCGATGCCCTTCCAGCTGTCCGGATTGACCGCCGTGAAGATGTCCGGTCCGAACAGCAGTGCAAGACCGGTGGCGCCGAGAGCTGCGGCGACAAGCGTGCGCGGTTTGATCGGTTCTGCGAAAAAGATCCGAGCATTGACCGCGTTATAGACGGTGGCCAGCGAAAAAACGACGGAAATCAGGCCTGACGGGACGTAACTGGCTGCATGATAAAAGCACAGAAAGTTGCAGCAGAAGAGAGACAGCGCCTGCACAAGAATGAAAGGTTGCTGCCGGAGCGTCGGCACTTTCAATCGACCGGACAGCAAAAGCGCAGCAACGAGCACCAGCGCTGCAAGCGCAAAGCGGAAAAAGACCGAAACCAGCACCGGAACAGGCCCGATCTGCAATGCGATGGCGATCCAGGTCGTGCCCCAGATCAATACGGTCGAGGAGAAGAGAAGAAGATTGGTCATGGCGAATTGTCTCACGTTCGAGACAAGAAAATGCGATATCCGGCGGATATTCTTGCACGATCTTGTGGTGATCTTTATCTGCCGACCGGGTGGTGATGGTGCTGGGCGCCAGATGCGCTAGAGTGCGCATCATTATCCAGGGGCATTTCATGCTGCGTAGCGCCACCGTTTTTGACGCACTGTCTACATCCTCCCGCGCTGAGCGGGTGGAGACGCTCGATCTTGGCGAGGGTAAGGCAAGTGCCATCTGGCGCAACAGCCATGACCATGTGCGGTATGAGCGGGCGGACGGACACACCCTAAGTTGTTATCTGCGCGGCGGCGATGGTACACGCCGGATCGATGCCGGCTGTATCGCCGGTTGGCCGGGTGCGCTCAGCATCATGCCGCAAGGGGCCTCATCCGAATGGGATATTACCGACCGATTTGAATTCGTCCATCTCTACGTGGCGGACGCGGAGTTGCGGCGCTTGTTTTCCGAGATCTTTGATCGCGATGCCCGGTTGATGCTGCTGCCGGAGGCGACCTTCGACGAAGCGCCGCACCTGTCGCACGCCTTGGCGCGTTTAGCAAATGCAACGCACAGCAATGACCGCCTGCTGGCCGAGGAGGCAATCATTGCATCGGTCGAGCAGTTGTTTGTCGATCCACGTTACGGGGGCGAGCGACGGATTATATTGCGCGGCGGCTTGGCGCCGATTCTGCGTCACCGGCTGATCGACTATATCGAGACGAATCTTGAACGGACGATCACGCTGAGACAGCTGGCGACGCTTGTCGGTCTGAGTGAGTTTCACCTGCAGCGAATGTTCAGCTTGAGCTGCGGGGTGTCGCCGTATGCTTTCATTCTCAACCGCCGCGTCGAGCGGGCGCGGCGATTGCTGGCTGGCGCAGAGCCGATTGCCCAGATTGCGGCTGATTGCGGGTTCAGCAACCAGAGCCATCTGAGCCGAAGCTTCAAGACCGTCACTGGGACGACACCATTGGCCTATCGCCGCGCTGTCCGGGGTTGAGGCCGGATCGTGCGCCTCATTTGTTTGCCATCTTCGCCATGGCTTCCGGATAACGTTCGCCCTTCACCTTGGCGGGCGAGAGAAGGTCGCCCAGCTCCTTCACCTCGTCCGGCGTCAGCGTGATCGCGGCGGCGGCGACGTTTTTTTCCAGGTTGGCGATCTTGGTGGTGCCGGGGATCGGCACGATGAAATCGCCCTGCGCCAGCACCCAGGCCAGCGCCAGCTGGCCGGCGGTCACGCCTTTTCTCTCGGCCATCTGTTCGAGCAACTGAACCAGAGCCAGGTTGGCGTCGAAATTTTCGCCCTGGAAGCGCGGCAGGCCGCGGCGGAAATCATTGTCGGCAAGACCCTCAAGATTTTTCAACGCCCCGGTCAGCGCGCCGCGTCCAAGCGGTGAGAACGGCACGAAACCGATGCCGAGTTCCCGGCAGGTTTCGAGAACGCCGTTTTCTTCCGGATCGCGGGTCCAGAGCGAATATTCGCTTTGGATGGCGGCGATCGGATGCACGGCATGTGCCCGGCGCAGTGTCGCGGCGCTGGCTTCGGACAGACCGAGCGCCCTTACCTTGCCTTCCTTGACGAGATCGGCCATTGCACCGACGGTTTCCTCGATCGGCACGTCCGGATCGACGCGGTGCTGGTAGAAGAGATCGATCACCTCCACGCCGAGCCGCTTCAGCGAGGCTTCCGCCACGGCGCGCAGATGTTCCGGCCGGCTGTCGACGCCGGAGGGGCGGGCGGCCTTGGCCGCGTCGCCGATGGTGAAGCCGAACTTCGTCGCGATCAGAACCTGGTCGCGATAGGGTTTCAGGCCCTTGCCCACCAGTTCCTCATTGGTGAAGGGACCATAGACCTCGGCCGTATCGAAGAGTGTCACGCCAAGCTCCACGGCGCGGGCCAGCGTGGCAAGCGCTGACGCTTCATCCGTCGAGGGGCTGTAGGCATGGGTCATGCCCATGCAGCCAAGGCCAAGCGCCGAGGTGGTGAGCGAACCGAGATGGCGGCTTTGCATAAAAGGATCTCCTGTTTGCGGATGTGATGCGGCCGATAGCGGAAACCTGTCGCGGAGGAGGCAGGCGGCAAGACCCGTCGCCGGTATGAATGCAACTGTAGAAGGGATCGAAGTTCTCGAAAATAGCTGTAAATCACCGCAGGCTGTTCTATCATTTCGAACAATGAACCGAACACAGCTCTCCCAACTCGCCGTCCTTGCCGCCGTCGCCGAACACAAGAGCTTCCGCAAGGCGGCCACTGAACTCTCCATTGCGCCCTCTGCCGTCAGCCATGCGGTGTCGGCGCTGGAGGAAAGCCTGGGCATTCGCCTGCTGCAGCGGACGACGCGCAGCGTCGCACCCACGGAAGAAGGGCGCCAGCTGATCGCGACGCTTGGCCCGGCACTGGCCGAAATCGCAACGGCCATCGAAACCCTGTCCGACAAACGGGAGCGGCCGGCCGGACCGCTGCGGCTGACCATGCCGCAACTGGCGGCCGACGAGCTGATCCTGCCGCGGCTGGCCGAGTTCGTGGCGCTGTATCCGGACATCGAACTGGATCTGCGCACGGAGGACCGGTTCGAGGACATCGTGGAGCGGGGGCGCGATGCGGGCTTAAGGCTCGGTGAGCATCTGGAGGCCGACATGATCGCGGTGAGGGCGAGCGGCCCCTGGCGCGGCGCCATCGTCGGTTCGCCCGGTTATCTGGCGCGCCTGCCGGCACCGCAGCACCCGCGCGATCTCATGCAGCACCGCTGTATCCGCCGGCGTTTTTCCAGCGGCAGCATCTACCGCTGGGAGCTGGAAAAGGACGGCAAGCCGCTGGTGGTGGATGTCTCCGGCCCGCTGATCCTCTCCGACCAGGGCATGATGCGCCGGGCCGCACTCGACGGCATCGGCCTCGCCTTCCTGTTCGACCGGCGCGTCGAAGAGGATATCGCGGCGGGGCGGTTGATCCGGGTCCTGGAGGACTGGTGTCCGCCTTTCGAGGGTTTCTACATCTATTACCCCTCGCGGCGGCAGATGCGGCCGCCGCTCAGAGCCTTTGTCGATTTCTTTCGCTGGCGCGCCTGAGAGAGGTCAGAACTTGATCCGGTAACGCACGTGGCCGTCGGAGGGCACGAAGGAATCATAGAGCTTGCGCGCCGTCGTGTTGCCCTCGTCTGTATGCCAGTAGAGCCGCGACCAGCCGTTCTGTTTTGACAGAGCCACGAGATCCTCCATCAGGGCGCGGCCGATGCCCTTGCCGCGGAAGGTCTCGTCGAGGAAGAGGTCCTCCAGATAACAATCCGGTGTCTTCACCCAGGTGGAATCGTGAAAATGGTGGATGGCAAAACCGGCCAGCCGCCCGTCCACCTCCGCGACGCGCATCGCCACCCGCGAGGCGGGATCGAGGATGCGGGCCCAGGTGTGGTCGGTGACATCATCGGCCAGCGTGACGTTGTAAAAGGCGAGGTAACTGGCCCAGAGTGTTCGCCAGCCGGCTTCGTCCTCTGCCCGGGCGTCGCGGATGATCAGGTCGCCACTCATGCGCCGGCCTCGTTCAGCTGCTGCATCTGCGCGTCGGTGAGCGTCAGCGAACCGGCGGCAATCATCGAATCGAGCTGCGAAAGCGAGGTGGCAGAGGCGATCGGCGCGGTGATGCCGGGACGGGCGGCAACCCAGGCGATTGCGATCGCGGCGAGGCTCTGGCCGGTCTCTTCGGCCACCGCATCGAGCGCGGCGAGAACGCGGCGGCCCTTCTCGTCGAGATAGGAGCCGACCCGGTAGGAGCGGGCGACACCCTGCGTATCCTCCGGCTTGCGATATTTGCCGGTGAGGAAACCGGCGGCCAGCGCGTAATAACTGATCACGCCGATCTCTTCGGCCATGCAGAGATCCGCGAGCGGCCCCTCGAATTTGTCGCGGGTGTAGAGATTATATTCCGGCTGCAGCACGTCGTAACGCGGCAGGCCGGCCTTGGCGGCGGCATCGAGCGAGGCCTGCAACTGGCCGGCGTCATAGTTCGAGCAGCCGATGGCGCGCACCTTGCCGGCCGTCTTCAGCGTCTCGAAAGCTTCGAGCGTCTCTTCGACCGGCACGTCCGGGTCGGGTTTGTGGGCGAGGTAGAGATCGACGTAATCCGTGCCGAGGCGGGTCAGCGAGGCATCGATTGCCTCTTCGATCCAGCTCCTCGAGAGGCCGGTCTTCTGCCCGCGATTGTCGAAACCGACCTTGGTGACGATCACTGCCTTGTCGCGCGAAACGGTGCCGCGTTTCAGCCAGCGGCCGATGACGTTTTCGCTTTCGCCGCCCGCATGCCCGTCCACCCAGGCGGAATAGACATCCGCCGTATCGATGCAGTTGAACCCGGCCTCGAAGAAACGGTCGAGCAGCGCAAACGAGGTCTTTTCGTCGGTCGTCCAGCCGAAGACATTGCCGCCGAAGACGACGGGGGCGATGGACAGGCCGGTGCGGCCAAGCGGGCGCAGATGCATGATGAAGACCTCGTGATGGGGCGGACAGGACAGAGGATATGGCGCGAACCTAACCCTGCGGAGCGCGATGCACCATTCAATTCGCGTGATGGGAGGATCAGGCGGATGAACGCATATGACCTGCGCGCAACAGGCTGGGCGGCTGGTCGTAATGCTGGCGCCAGATGCGGCGCAGGTGTCGCGCCGAGGCAAAGCCGGTGCGGGCCGCGACATTTTCGAGATCGAGCCTGGACTGGCTGATGAGTTCGCGTGCCAGTGTCACCCGCATCAGGTTGACGTAATCGATGATCGACAGGCCGGTATGCTCGCGAAACAGGCGCGACAGGTGCCGTTCGCTGAGATGGCCGAGGTGGGCGAGGCGCGCCACCGACCATTCGGCGGCGGGATCGGCCATGATCGCATCCTGAACGGCGTGGATCGCCGGATGCACATGGTTGCGACCGGAGAGCCAGGGCGAAATCTGCGGATCGCTGCCGCTGCGCCTCAGATAGATCACCATTTTGCGCGCAGCGGCGAGGGCGACCGGGGCAGAGGTCATCTCGGCAACGATGTGCAGCATGAGATCGATGCCGGTGGAAATGCCGGCGCTGGAAAACACCGGGCCGTCTTCGACATAAAGCCGGTTTTCCAAGACCGTCGCCGTGGGCGCGAGGCGGCGCAGATCCGCGATGCAATCGGCATGTGTCGTGCAGGTCCGGCCTTCCAGCAGTCCGGCCTCCGCCACCAGCAGCGCGCCGGAACAGATGCTGACGATGCGTGTATCGGGCCGCACCACCTGGCGCATCCAGCGGGCAAGCCGGGCGCGCTCCGCTGTGGTTTCCGCCGGGTCCGGCACCAGCGTCGTCGCGCCGGAGACGACGAGCAGCGCATTGTCCGGCAATTGTTCCGGCAGGGGGGCGAGGCCGGTCAGCGACAGGCCGATCGAGGTCGTCTGCTGCGGTTCAGCGGACACGTATCGGGTATCGAAGCGGAGCGCATCCTGGTGCTGATTGGCATAACGCAGGACCTCCATCGGCCCTGCAATATCGAGCAGCAGCGCATGCGGCGGCACCACCATCAGGACCGGGACGGTGGTGCCGGGCGTGCTCATGCGGCGAGCCTTGTCTCTCCCAACGCCTCTTCCACGGTGGCGATGCGGGCAAAACGGTTCTCTAGCACCATGGCCGTATGGCGGCGGATGTCCGCCGGCGAGTGGGTAATGCCGTCCGCATCGGTCATCGGAAAGGTCAGCGTCGCCTCGGCGACATAGGTGACCTTGAAACCGAGATCGGAGGCGTGGCGGGTGGTGGTTTCGCAGCACTGCTCGGTGCGGATGCCGGAGATGATCAGGTTGCGGATGCCGTTTGTCGTCAGCCAGACATCAAGGCCGGAGCCGACGAGGGCCGAATGGCGGCGCTTTTCGAAGATCCGGGTCGGCGCGATGCTGAGGCCCTCGAAGGTGCGCACATGGCCGCTCTCCTTGCTGAAGGGGCCGGCGTCTTCCACATGGAAGATCTGGAGGATCGGCAGATTCTGCGCGGCCGCGCCATCGATCAGCGCCTGCTGGCGTTCCAGATAACGGGCCAGATCCGCCTCGTCCCAATAAGGCCGGTGGCGGAAGGACTCTTGGACGTCGATGACGATGAGGGCAGTGTCGGACATTTTCGGCTCTCCGGTGCTTGATAGGATAACCGCAATCTAGGCTTTTATACCAGTCGCAAAAGCAGGGTTTCGGACGAAGAGCGGACGTTTCCGGCCATCGCTGTTATCCATGCGTGCTGACGCTCAGCGTCCGGCACCGGCCTGCGCCCGCTGGCTGATCCAGACGCTGGCGAGAACCACCACGACGCCGGTGATCTGGAGGGTGTCGAGTGACTGACCAAGCAGGCTCCAGCCGAGCAGGACGGCGACGAGCGGGCTCAGGAAACCGAGCGCAGACACCGCCGCCGGTTCCAGCCTGGAGAGGCCGCGGAACCAGAGGATATAGGTCAGCGCCGCGCCGATCAGGCCGAGATAGGCAAAACCGATGAGGTTTGGCAGTGTCGGCAGCGGCAAAGCGGGTTCGAGGGCCAGCGCGAAGGGTGCCAGAAGCACTCCGCCCGCCGTCAATTGCCAGGCGGTGAAGGTGAGCGGTGAGACGGGCGGTTTCCATTTGCGGCTCATCACCGTGCCGCAGGCCATGGAGACGGCGCCGCCGAGACCGGCAAGGATGCCGAGCGGATCGAGCGCTGCCTGCGGGGTGAGCACCAGCAGGGCGACGCCCGCCATACCGGCAAGGCCCCCGGCAATGGCGAGCATGCGGACCGGCGCGCCGAGCACCAGCCGGGCCAGCACAATGACGATCAGCGGCTGGATGGCACCGACGGTGGCCGCAACACCTCCGGGCAGCCGGTAGGCGGAGACGAAGAGGCAGGCCCAGAACAGCGAGAAGTTCAGGGGACCCAGCACGGCACTCTTCCACCACCAGGCGCCGAAGGGGAGGCGGCGGACGATCAGCAGCAGGAGGAGGCCAGCCGGCAGGGCGCGCAGGGCAGCAACCGTCAGCGGCAGGCCGGGCGGCAGCAATTGTGTCGTGACGATGTAGGTGGAGCCCCAGATGGCAGGGGCAAGCGCGGTCAGCGCCGTATCGGTCAGGCGGCTCATGGCAGAGTTCCATTTTATCTTGACGTCAAGATAGATCCGGAAATCTTGACGTCAAGATAAATATCCGGCATGGATCGGTCATGGATCATGTCGCCCGCATTCTGGAACAATGGCATCGGGAGCGCCCGGACCTCGACGTGGGTCCGATGGGCCTGCTCGGCCGCCTGGGGCGGTTGCATGCCCACCTGATCCGCGAGATCGAGGCGGTGCTGGCCAGCCATGACCTCAATCGCGCCAGTTTCGATGTGCTGGCGACCTTGCGCCGCGCCGGATCACCGTTCCGTCTGTCGCCGGGGGATCTTCTGGCGGCGACCATGGTGACCTCCGGCACGATGACGAACCGCATCGATCAGTTGGTGAAACAGGGCTTGGTGGCGCGCCTGCCGAACCCGGAGGACGGTCGCAGCGTGCTGATCGGCCTGACCGAGGCGGGCCTCGCGCTGGTCGACCGGGCCGTCACGGATCATGTCGCCAACCAGCATCGCCTGACGGCGATGCTGGAGCACGAGGAGTTCCGGCAGCTGGATGCGCTGCTTGCGACCTATCTGGAGCGGATCGAAGGATAGGCTCAGCAGGCCTCAAGGTGTTTTTCCGGCACCCAGCCTTCGCGGCCGGCCGCGTTGCGGGCCCAGAGCCACAAATGCCCCTCCCAGAGATCCGATTTGCCGGTCAACGTCAGCACGTCGCCCGCGCGAACGATGATCGGATCGGCATAACTCGCTTTCCAGGCTTGCAACACCCGGAAGGAGGGCATCAGAGCCGCTCCACCACGCGGCGCACGCGGACCAGATGCGACGAGAGTTTTTGCGCGGTCACGCGGTCCATGTCGTGCAGCGCCAGCATCCTGAAATCGAGATTTTTGGCGCAGAAGACCGCGATGCCGCGCTTCAGCAGGCGGCGGACGGGATCGCCCATGTAGAGTTTGACCACCCACCAGGGGGAGCCGGTGGTGGTGAAGGCGTAAAGATGCCGGATATTGCCGAGTGCCGGGCGGATGCGCCCGCCCGCCGGGTCGTGATGGAAGGCAACCCCCGGCGCAAAGATGCGATCGAAGAAGCCCTTGAGGATGGCCGGGAAGTTGAACCACCATTGCGGAAAGACGAGGATCAGCCCGTCGGCTGTCTTCAGCCGGGCAATGATCGGATCGACCGCGGCGGTATCGCAGGGCGTGTCGAAATAGGTCTGGCGCTCGCGGGCGGACAGCCTGGGGTCGAAATCCTCGCGGTAGAGGTCGAGGAGATCGACGTCATGGCCGTTCTGCCGCAGGGTTTCGACGACGGCATTGGCCACCGAAGCGGCAAAACTCTCCGGCAGCGGATGTGCGAGAACGACGAGGAACCGGAGGGCCATGGTTCAGAACAAGGTCCCCTGTTCCGGCTTTTTGTCGGAGGCGGCCGGCTTAGTCGCGCGTTTGCGGGGAGTGGCCAGTGCCGGTACGGTCGGGGCTGCCGGCGGTTCTAGGCCTTCGCCGGCTGTCGCCGCCACGCGTCCATCGGCGAACTCGATGGAAAGGGTCTGTCCGCTGGCGACCGCCGCGGCGCGCGTGAGCGGCATGTCATCCTCGCTGCGGATCACGGCAAAACCGCGTTTCAGCACGTTCTTGTAGGACAGCGACTGCAACACGCGATCCTGCGCCACAAGGGTCGCCCGGTGCCGCGCCATGGCGTGGCGGATCGCCGTTTCCGCCTGACGCGCCAGCGAGGCGGCATGCAGCCGCTCGCGGGCGATCTGGCCGGCGAGGCGCTGCGGCAGGCCGGACAGCTGCGCCTCGGCGCGCTGGATGCGGCTGCGGGCGCCGAGCAGCTGGCGCTCCAGGCAGCGATCCTGGCGCAGCACCTGTTCGCCGATATGACGGCGGCGCTCCGCAATCCGGTTGGAGAGAAGATCGAGCCTCAGGCCAGCCGTCGCCCGCTCGAACTGGCGACGTTTGGCGATCGCTGTGCGTTCCAGCCCGCGTCCGAGACCGGCGGCGGCCTCGTCGAAACGCCGGCGCGGAAGGGCGAGCAACTGATCGAGCGAGGGGAGCGCCCGCATCAGCGAACGCAGCGCCTGACGGCGATTGTCCATCTGGCGGCTGGAGGCGCCCCGCAGCCGGGCCGACAGATTGGCGAGTTGTGCCTCGAGCTCCGCCTTCACCGGCACGGCCATTTCGGCAGCACCGGTGGGCGTCGGCGCCCGCACGTCGGCGGCATGGTCGATCAACGTCCAGTCCGTCTCGTGGCCGACGGCGGAAATCAGCGGGATGGCGCTGTCGGCCGCCGCGCGCACCACGGCCTCGTCGTTGAAACTCCAGAGATCCTCAAGGCTGCCGCCGCCGCGCGCAACGATCAGCACGTCCGGCCGCCGCACGGGTCCCAGAGGATCGAGCGCGTTGAAACCGCGGATCGCATTCGCCACCTCATCGCCGGAACCTTCGCCCTGCACCTTGACCGGCCAGACGATGACATGCACCGGAAAACGATCGGAGATGCGGTGCAGGATGTCGCGGATGACGGCCCCGGTCGGCGAGGTGACGACGCCGATCACCGTCGGCAGGAAGGGCAAAGGCCGTTTGCGGGCCGGATCGAACAGACCTTCGGCGGCAAGTTTCTTCTTGCGCTCTTCGATCAGCGCCATCAGCGCACCGGCACCCGCCGGCTCCAGCGTCTCGATGACGATCTGGTATTTCGACGAGCCTGGGAATGTGGTGACCTTGCCGGTGGCAATCACCTCCATGCCCTCTTCCGGGCGGAATTTCAGCTTGGAGAACGAGCCTTTCCAGATCACCGCATCGATGCGCGCCTTGTCGTCCTTCAGCGCGAAATAGGCATGGCCGGAGGAATGCGGGCCGCGATAACCGGAAATTTCGCCGCGCACCCGCACATGGTCAAAGGCCGTCTCCACCGTCCGTTTGATCGAGCCGGAGAGTTCCGACACCGACAATTCGGCAAGGTTGGTCTGGGTCTCGCTGAAAAAGGGCCTGTTCATGGATCTGTTCTAGCCGATTCAGGAGCCCGTTTCACCCTCTGCGAACGGCAAAAACGGTGTGCAACCGAAGCCGTTTCCGTGTCGCTTCACCAGTCCTTAAGGCTGATCCGCGGTTTTGCGCTTCTCTAGGCTGGCGTGGAGTGTTTGTTCGGCTTTTGCGGCTAAGCCATAGGCACGAAATCCGGAAGAGGGGATCCCGTCGTGGTTTTCTTGACTGCCTGCCTGCTGGGAAGCGCCGCCTGTGCCCTGCGCTCGTTGTGGGCGCTGACCATTGTCGCCGTTATGATACCGGTTCTGTTTGCCGCAAGCGCGCTGGTGTCCGGGTCCGCATCGCTCTGGCTGCTGGTGGCGGCGATTGCCGGGCTGAATGCCGGGGTCATGTTGCCGCTCGGGCTGATGCTCGTGCTGCAGGGCCGGTCGCAGCGCCTTTTCTGAGCAAAGGGCGGAAACCTTGGCAGGCGCCGCTCCGCGAGGGCGGATCAGTGGTTCACCACGCGATAAAGGCGGAAGCCGTCCGGATCGGAAACCGGAAGCGGCTGCAGATAAGGCGGCACCTTTCCGTTGGACAGATCGGCGTAAAGCCCGTCCGGCTTCAGCCGCTTGAGGGCCTGGGTCTGCGGATCGGTGGCACAGAAGGCAAGCACGGTGACCTGGGCCCCCTTCAGGAAGGCTTCGGCCTCCTTGGCGCTCGCAAGACCAATATGCAGTTCCGTCAGCATGCCGCCCTGATTGCGGTGATAGGGGGCGGAGAGAACCCGGTGCGGTGTATAGCGCAGGATAGTCGTGCCGCTTTCCGACGGTGCGGCGATCACGCCCGGCGGAAGTGTTGCCAATGCCTTCATGTCGGCCCGGCTGGTGCAGGTTTCCGCCGCCCGTTTCGGGGCGCTGGCCTCGGTGAGCGCGCTGATGCTGATCGAATTGCCAATACCTTTCGTCGAGACGGCGCCCAAAAACACCCAGACGACGGGCACCGACATCAGCACCGTGATCACATAAACAAAACCGGCATTGATGTTTTCCGGCTCCGCATGCGACTGGCGGCGCAGATCGTCGATGATCAGCGACAGCGGCAGGATGGTGATGGCGTTCGCCAGGAAGGAGCCGCGCACCTGGATGAGCGAGATGATCCAGGCGGCGCCGATGATGGCGAGCAGGACGAGATGGATCTCCGTTTTTTCGCGGTCGAGCACCCGGAAGGCGCAGATGGCGATCGCAAACAGGCCCACCGCATAAAAACCGCCGACGGTCGAGGGTTCATGCCTGAGCTGCGACAGGAAGGGCTGGGCTTCGGTCACATTGTTGAGCCACAGGTCGCGCAGCATCGGGTCGAGACCGGCGAGCGGACTGCCGAGGCATTGCGGCGCAATGAGGACGGCGGCGGCGAGCATGGCGATGCCGAGACCACCGAGAGTTATAAAACGTTGTTTCTGGCTTGCGCCCTTCACCCCAAGTGCCAGCAGAAACAGGCCGGCGCCGCCAAGGGCTGTCAGCGAATAGAAACCGAGCGAGAGGTTGTCGCAGGTCACCAGACCATACTGTGCAGGAGGAACCGTTGCGACGAAAAGCCCGGTGATCGCAAGGCTCAGCGAAAGGCCAAAGGCGCGGGCGGGGGCTCCGAAGGCCTCGCCATGCCAGGCCCACTGAACGGCCACGCAGGCGCAGGCGACAGCCACGATCGGCACGGTTTCTGCGCCAATCGCAATGGCGATGGCAGCCGTGATGCCGGCCAGAACGTGGCTGATGCCACCGCGGCGCCGATCGATAAGGCAGGCGGCCAGAAACACCATCAGCACCTGCTGCAGGTTATGATGATCGATCGAGCCCGGATAAAAGCGGACCGAGGTGAAGACGAAGAGCGAGGCCAGGCCGAAGCCGATATGCATGGTGGAGACGCCGCCCATGCGCCGGCCGCCAAAACCGGCCGCGGCAATGAACAGGAGACCGAGCAGCAGCGGCCAGACGGTGAGCGCCAGCGCTTCCGCCTGTTCGGGCGAGGCGGCAAACAGCGAAAACAGCCGGATGAGCGCGCCGATCGGCAGATCGACCAGCCGCGACCAGTGCATCAGCGTGCCGCCCTCAAGGCCGAGCCGGTACTGCATCATGTCGAACCAGCTCTGGCCGGACAGCCAGTCGCGCACCTCGACAAGCCGCATCACGTCGTCATTGTCCTTGCCGACATAATCGCTGGCGCCCGGCACATGGAACACCAGAAGGGTGGTGATGACGACGACGCCATAAGCCAGCAGCGAAGGCAGGAAACGATCCCAGAGGCCCGTCGGGCGGCGGCGCTGGTCAAGGCCGGTTTCACGGTGTCGCAGGGAAGCTGTCATGTTCTGGTCCTCGGCGGCCGGGCCGGCAGGCCACATTCTCTTGGCGGAAACCTAGCCTTAACCTTCTCAAGAAATAGTAAAGCGCGCGCGGCCCGAAGACGTGGCCCGCGATGTGCCGAGTATCGGGTGGACGTCATGGACCAGGCCGCAGCAGGTGATCTTTCGATCGCCGTTCTTCTTCCCTGCTACAACGAGGCGGCCACCATCGCCTCCGTCGTGCGGGGCTTCCGGCTGGCTTTGCCGGGCGCCCGTATCTTCGTCTACGACAACAATTCGACCGATGGCACCGCGCTTGCCGCCATGCTGGCCGGCGCCGAGGTGCGTCGCGAACGCCGGCAGGGCAAGGGCCATGTGGTGCGCCGCATGTTTGCCGATATCGATGCCGACATCTACGTGATGGCCGATGGCGACGGCACCTATGCGCCAGACGATGCCGAGGAACTGATCCGCACGTTGCTGACGGAGCGGGTGGACATGGTGGTCGGCACACGGCGCGGCGTGCATGACGATGCGGGCCGCCAGGGCCATGCGGCCGGCAACCGGCTGTTCAACATTCTCTACCGGCAGATGTTCGGGCCGGATTTTTCCGACATCTTTTCCGGCTACCGCGCCTTTACCCGCCGTTACGTGAAAAGTTTCCCGGCCGTCTCGGGCGGCTTCGAGATCGAAACGGAAATGTCGGTGCACGCTTCGCGGCTGAAGCTGCCGGTGGCGGAACTGGAACTGAACTACGGCCGCCGGCCGGAGGGGTCTTTCTCGAAACTCTCCACCTTCCGCGACGGTTTTCGCATCCTGCGCATGTTTGCGATGCTGATGAAGGAAACCCGGCCGTTCATCTTCTTCGGCCTGATTGCCGCGGCCCTGTTTTTGAGCGGCAGCCTGCTCTCGATTCCGGTTCTCATCGAATATTTCGAGACGGGGCTCGTGCCGCGCATGCCGACCTGGATGCTGTCTTTGGCCTTGATCAGCCTGTCCTCGGTTGCGCTGACGGCCGGCGTGATCCTCGATTCGGTGGCGCGTGGTCGCAATGAGATGCTGAGGCTTGCTTATCTCAATCAGCCGGACCGCATGTCCGGACGCGAAAGCCTGGCAACCCCGATCGAGACGGTGAGCCCAGCAAGCGGGACACGGGCGGCGTGAAAAAGCTGATCTGGTTCGTGTTCGCCGGCGGCACCGGGTTCCTGATCGATGCCGGACTGACACAAGGCCTGATCCTGGCCGGTCTCAGCCCCTTTGCCGCCCGCATCCCGGCGATCCTCGCGGCCATGGCCTTCACCTGGTTCATCAACCGCACCTTCACCTTCGGCCGTTCGCAGCATTCGCTGGTCGCGGAAGGTTTTCGTTATTGGGCGGTGGGGGTCACCTCGGCGCTGCTGAATTACGCCTTGTATTCGCTGCTGATCCACCGGCTGCCGATGCTGCAGCCGGTGGTGGCGGTGGTCTTCGCCTCGCTGGGGGCGATGATCTATACCTATTTCGGTTATTCCCGTTTCGTCTTTCGCCACCGGCGCAAGGACAGCGAAAGCCGCTGAGGCTCAAACAGTCTCCCAGCCGTCCTTGTCGCTCGCGCGGTAAACCGCGTCGATGAAACGCTGGTTGAGGCGCGAGCTTTCCAGTGACAGCACCTCCGCATCGCCGCCCAGGGCCTTTTTCGCAAAGGCTTCCGCCTGGCGTTTGTACTGGCGGCTGTCCTGGAACCGGAAGACTTCCGAGCGGCCATGCGTCTGGTCGGTCAGTTCCACCTCTTCGGCGCCGTAGCGGTCGGCATTAAACGGCGATTTCACCTCGATGAAACCGTCCGTGCCGTGGAAGACCATCACCTGGCGATGCGCCATCTGGGTGGAGATGTAGAAGGAAAGGTCGAAATCGCCGAAATCGGCCTTCACGGACGAGTAGATGTCGGTACCGAATTCTTTGTCGCGTTCGGTCGTTGCCTGCACGCGGAGCGGCTCCTTGGCTGTGGAAAAACGTGTTGCCATCGTCGGGTAGACGCCGATATCCGGCAGGCCGCCGCCGCCGAGTTCCGGGATGTTGCGCATGTTCGAAGGATCGCGGTTGAAATAGGTGAAGGCGCCCTGCACATGGCGCAGGCGGCCGATCGCGCCCTTCGACAAGAGGTCGCGCACCTTCAGCCAGACCGGCGCATAGGTGATCATGAAGGCTTCGGCGATCAGCACCTTGTTACGGTCGCGGGCTGCGATCAGCTGGTCGATCTCAGCAGCCTTCAGCGCAATCGGCTTTTCGCAAAGCACATGTTTGCCGGCATCGGCGGCCTTGATGGTCCATTCGACATGCTGGCTGGTCGGCAGCGGAATATAGACGGCGTCGATCGTGTCGGAGGCCAGCATCTCTTCATAGGAGCCGAAGGCATGCGGCACGGAGAAACGGTCGGCCAGGGTGCGTGCGCGGGCAAGCTCGCGGCTGGCGATGGCCGTGACGACGGCGTTCTCCGCGTCCTGAATGGCCGGGATCACCGTCGTCTGGCCGATACGCGCGGTGGACAGAATTCCGAAACGCAACATGAGATCCTCCCAAGGGATGTGTAGAGCGACCATGGGCATAGTGAGCGAATGCAGGCCGCCGATTGGACGTGAAAAATGAAGGCCCTGCCGCTCCCCCGCGGCAGGGCAAAGTCAGCAGGCGCTTTCGCTCAGGCCCATTCGCCCTTGCGCATCACGGGCACTTTCGAGCCATCGGCGCGGATGCCGTCGATATCCACGAGGTTCGAGCCGATCATCCAGTCGATGTGGATCAGCGAGGAATTGCCGCCCTGCGCCTTGATCTGATCCGGCGTCAGCGAGGCGCCGTTGAGGAAGCATTTCGAATAGCACTGGCCAAGCGCGATGTGGCAGGAGGCGTTTTCATCGAACAGCGTGTTGTAGAAGAGAATGCCGGACGCCGAGATCGGCGAGGAATGCGGCACCAGCGCCACTTCGCCAAGACGACGGGCCCCCTCATCGGTATCGAGCACCTTGTTCAGCACCGATTCGCCCTTCGACGCCTTGGCCTCGACGATGCGTCCCGCCTCGAAACGCACCTGGATGTTGTCGATCAGCGTGCCCTGATGCGACAGCGGCTTCGTGGACGAGACGAACCCTTCCACCTTCAGCGCATGCGGCGTGGTGAAGACTTCTTCCGTCGGGATGTTCGGATTGCAGGTGATGCCGTTCTTGGCGGTCGAAGCGCCGCCATGCCATTCATGGCCGTCCGCCAGGCCGACGGTCAGGTCCGTGCCCGGCCCGGTGAAATGCAGGGCGGCAAACCGCTCGCCGTTCAGCCAGCTGGAGCGCTTCTTGAGGTTGGCATTATGCTCGGCCCAGGCGGCGATCGGATCGGGCGTGTTGATGCGCGAGGCGGAAAAGATCGCTTCGGCCAGCTTGTGGACGGCTTCCTCCTCCGGCAGATCCGGAAAAACCTGCCGTGCCCAGGACGGGTTCGGATAGGAGCAGATATGCCAGTTGATGTCGAAGTTGGAGATCTTTTCGAGAGCCGGCTTGTAGGCGATCGAATTCGCCTTGTTGGCGCGCGCCACCTTCTGCGGATCCTCGTTGGCCAGCATCATCGGATTATCGCCCGAGATGGCAAGGCGAGCAGCACCCCCTTCGTACGCCTTGGCCATGCCGTCATAAAGCCAGGATGCCGCCTTGTCGAAGCTCGCATCCGGCGCATGGCGATAACGTGCGAGCGTGGTTTCCTCGTCGGAATAGAAGGTGGAGACGAGACCGGCGCCGGCCATGTAGGCATGTTTGGTGATCTCGCGCACCAGCGGCAGGGCCGCGATCGGGGCGGTGATGACGAGGTCCTGGTTCGCCTTCAGCTGCAGGCCGACCTTGACGGCCACCTCTGCCAGCTTGTCGAGTTTCACCGGATCGATGGGCGTGTTGATGGTGGAGTGGATCGTCATGGGACCTCAAACCTGTCTTGTGGGACCTTCACTGTGTCACAGACATAGTCCGGCGATCAGGTCTCGGCAACAACCGAGGCGGTGATGGCCTTCAGCACATCCTTCGCATCCTGCGGCGACAGCCGTATCTGCAGGCCGCGCTGGCCACCGTTCATGTAGACGAAATCTTCGTTCATGGCGGCAAGCTCGATTACCGTCGGCACATTCTTCTTCTGGCCGAAGGGGCTGATGCCGCCGACCACGTAACCGGTCGCCTTTTCCGCGGCTGCCGGCTTCATCATGGCGGCCGACTTGCCGCCGAAGGCGGCGGCGAGTTTTTTCATCGAGACCTCGCGGTCGGATGGCACGACGGCGCAGACGGCCTTGCCATCCACCTCTGCCATCAGCGTCTTCAGCACGCGGTGCGGCGGTTCGCCAATCGCTTCGGCCGCTTGCAGGCCGATCCGTTCCGCATTCGGGTCGTAGTCATAGGTGTGCAGGCTGAAGGCGACGGAGGCTTTGCTGAGCACCTGCGTGGCGCGCGTGGTCTTGGACATGGAAAACGATCCGTGGAGGGGCCGCGTCAGCGGGAAAACAGCTTGGCATAGATCTCCGGCTTGAAACCGACGGTGATGGCGCCCTCGGCCTCCAGCACCGGACGCTTGATGAGCGAGGGCTGCGCCAGCATCAGATCGATGGCCTTGTCGCGCGAAAGGTCGGTCTTTTCTGCATCCGAGAGCTTGCGAAATGTGGTGCCGGCGCGGTTCAGCAGCGTTTCCCAACTGGTCTCGTCTGCCCAGCGTTCGAGATGGGTCCGGTCGATGCCCTCTGCCTTGTAGTCATGGAAACGATGGGTGATGCCGCGCTCTTCCAGCCAGTTGCGGGCTTTTTTCATCGTGTCACAGGTCTTGATTCCGTAGATCGTCGTCATGCTTCACCCTTTGGAAAGGGGAGACCTTAGCATCTCCCCGCGCCCGAGGAATTACCAAATGGTAAAGCTTGTGGCTACTCGCATGCGTTGGTTGCATGCCTCCTATCCGCTCTTGTGCATTGCGGAAAACAGCCGTTGATCCGATATTTAGGACAGACAAAAGGAGATGACAATGTCTACGAAAATCAACAGCATGCGCGGTGGCTTCCTGGGTCGTGCCTTCGCTGTTTTCGGTGCTGCCGCTCATGCTTCCGCCGCCGTCGAGGCAGGCCGCAAGCCGGCCAAGCGTGACCTGGTAACGCTGGGTATCGATCCCAACGCCTTCGAGCGGATGTAACCTCTTCCCGTTGCGGCTCCGGTCCTCCGGTACCGAGCCGCTTGCCGCTCTCAGACCCTGCCATTTGGGGGGTCTGAAACCTCTTGTTAACGCTAAACGTGCACGATCCTCCGAATTGGAGGAGATGTAAAATGCACGCATCGGTTTTGCAGACGTCCTTTCCCGCGGACGCAACCGATCGGAATGACGGTCTTCGCGAGGCCGTGACGCGCCTTGCTGCAGAAGCCTCGGCGCTTGGCATCCACCTGGTGGATATCGCCGGCGCGATCCAGGATACAGCGGCGCAATCCTCCGAGCAGGCCAAACTGCTGACCCGTATCACCGGCTCCGCCCAATCGATCGCAGACGCCAATCGCGAGATCGCCCGAGCACTCGGCGAGACCGACAAGCTTGCCACGAATGCACGCCAGGTCCTGACCCTTCAGGCACAACAGCTGAACGGCTCCGTTCACGCCATCGATCATATGGTCGAGGCGTCGCGTGGCATTGGCGTCGAGATCCGCTCCTTTTCATCGGCCCTTGCCGATGTGGGCAAGTTGGCCGAAGAGATTGGCACGATCGCCCGGCAGACCAATCTTCTGGCCCTGAATGCCGCGATCGAAGCGGCGCGCGCCGGGGATGCCGGCAAGGGGTTTGCCGTCGTCGCGGCCGAGGTGCGGGCGCTCTCCCTGCAGACATCGCAGACGACCTCCTCCATCCAGGAAACCCTGCTGCATCTTGGCCAGCGGATCGAAAAACTGATCGCGGCCGGCGAAGGGGCGCGCGTTTCGGCGGAAGGTGTGAAGACCACCGCGCAGGATGTGCAGGGTTCCTTCCACGAGGTGGAAGAGGTGATGTCGAAGATCCTCGACGGCGCATCGACGCTCGCCGGCACGACCGAAGCCGTGGACCGGCAGTGCACGGAGTTTGCCACCAGCATTGCGGCAACCGCGAGTGCCGTTCTGAAATCCAATGATCAATTGCAGCAGACCTCGGCCCGTGTCGCCGATATGGTGACGATTTCCGAACGGATGATCCAGGCCACGGCCAGTGCCGGTGTGCAAACCTCCGACACGCCCTATATCGAACAGGTGATGGCCGTCGCCGCGGATGTCAGCCAGTTGTTCGAAGAGGCCGTGCGGGCCGGCCGCATCGATATCAACTCACTGTTCGATCGTGATTATCGTGTCATTCCCGGCACCGATCCGCTGCAATACATGACCCGGTTCACCGAGTTCACCGATCGGGTGCTGCCGTCGATCCAGGAACAAGTGGCCGAAAGTGACGAGCGGATCGCCTTCTGCGCCGCCGTGGACAACAACGGTTACCTGCCGACACACAACAAGAAGTTCTCGATGCCGCAGCGTCCCGGCGACGTGACCTGGAACACCGCCAACTGTCGAAACCGCCGCATTTTCAACGATCGTGTCGGCCTTGCCGCCGGCCGTAGTACCGCACCTTTCCTGCTGCAGACCTATCGTCGCGACATGGGCGGCGGCCAATTCGTGCTGATGAAGGACATTTCCGCACCGGTGACCGTCAACGGACGGCATTGGGGTGGTGTACGTCTTGCGATCAAGGCCTGATCCGGCCCGTCATCGCGGCGCCATGGTCGACCAGACAGGTTCGCTGATGCTCTGCAGAAGGTCCGGCGCCACGCCATCAATGCGGGCAATCACCGCCTTGGCAAGTTCCCGCCCGGCCTGGCGCACGCTTTCATTCACCGTGTAGATTTCCGGACGAACCCAGTTGAGGAATTCCGCCGACTGTTTCGAGACCATGTCGACATCGGTGCCGAGCCTTCGACCGGCCGCTTCCAGGCCGGCGACAAGCGCGATGCTGGCGCTGCCGCTGATCGAGATGATGCCGTCTGGCGGATCGGCGGATTGCATCAGCATCTGCATCTGGCTGCGCACCTCATCCAGCGGCGCCTCGCTGGTGATGCGCCCCATCGCCACTTCGGTCGCACCGAAGGTGGCAAGCGCCCGTTCGAAACCGATGCGGGTGTGCAGGTAATAGGAGAGTTTTGCCGGCGGCGCGAGCAGCGTGATGCGTCTGCGACCGAGCGAGGCCAGCTTTTCGACCGCCTGGAAGGCGAAGGTCTCGTTGTCGAAATCGTGGAAGGGATGCACGATGTCCATATCGGTGCGGCCGTGCGTGGCAAAGGGAAAATTCCGTTCCGTCATCAGTGCCACCCGCGGATCATCCGGCGCGGTGCGGGAAATGATCATGCCGTCGGCGGAGCCGGTATCGAGGATGTAGCGGACCGGCGCCATCGGATCCTTCTGGTGCATGTGCGGCGTCAGCACGAGATGGTATTGGGTGCCGGCCAGAACCTCGGAAATCCCGAACATCATCTGGCTGGTGAAGCCCATCAGCTCCTCATCGATGCTCAGCACCAGCGCGATGACATTGGTCTTTCCGGTCCGCAGGCGCACACCCGCCCGGTTGGGCTGGTAACCGAGCTGGCTTGCCACCAGGCGCACACGCTCCTTCGTCTCCGCCCCGATATCCGGCGCATCCTTCAACGCGCGAGACACGGTGGTGATGCCGAGACCCGTCATGTAGGCAATCGTCTTCAGTGTCGGGCGCAGATTGCCGGACGCTGGCGATTGCCGCGTTTTTGTGATCGTGTTGTCGTCCATGCGTCGTCCACCCGAGTCAGGCAGGAGACTATAGATGATTTCTTTCTCGCCTGGAAACGGGATGCCTCCTCCCGATGGCAGCCTCATCCGCTTGAAAACTGAAACGTTGCAGTAAAAATGTCGAGCGTTTTTTGAGCGAGTTCTGAAGCATTGCAACTCCAGACGGTACAACGCAGACGCGGAATCATTTTTGCACCTGCGAGCGGACAGATTGGGGGAAATTCGCCAAAAATTCGGCAATTCAGGTCTTTACTAGGCCTTTGTCAGAGGTTGCCGTAAGTCCTGTTTGCGAGGGTATACGTATTCTGGGTTGTATATGGTTATTCGAAAATAAATTTTTGTCAGACCCGGTTGCGCCATACGTCTTCTTGTCATAGCTTTTTTACGGCAACGTTTCAGTGAGGGAGGAGACTCATGAATATGCGTGCAGTGAAAGCAATGGCCATGGCAAGCGTGATGCTGCCGGCTACCTACGCAGGCGCAACGGACCTTGAAGTAACCCATTGGTGGACATCCGGCGGTGAGGCCGCAGCCGTCAAGGAACTGGCAAAGGCCTTTGACGCCAGCGGCAATAAATGGGTCGACGGAGCCATTGCCGGTTCCGGCGGCACCGCCCGCCCCATCATGATCAGCCGTATCACGGGCGGCGATCCGATGGGAGCCACCCAGTTCAACCATGGTCGTCAGGCCCAGGAACTGGCGGAAGCCGGTCTCATGCGCGACCTCACCGCCGTTGCCGAAAAGGGCAAATGGCGCGAGATCATCAAGCCGGCCAGCCTGCTGGACAGCTGCACCATCGACGGCAAGATCTATTGCGCGCCGGTGAACATCCACTCCTGGCAGTGGCTGTGGTTGTCCAACGACGCCTTCAAGAAGGCGGGCGTGCCGGTGCCGAAGAACTGGAACGAGTTCGTGGCGGCCGGCCCCGCGCTGCAGAAGGCCGGCATCCAGCCGCTCGCGATGGGCGGCCAGCCCTGGCAGGCGACCGGCGCCTTCGACACGCTGATCATCTCCCTGGGTGGTCGCGACCTCTACATGAAGGTGTTCAAGGACAAGGATGCCAAGGCGGCAGGCGGTCCGGAAATGGCGGCGATCTTCAAGGCTGCCGATGAGGCCCGCAAGCTCGCCAAGGGCACCAATGTGCAGGACTGGAACCAGGCCACCAACATGGTCGTCACCGGCAAGGCCGGCGGCCAGATCATGGGCGACTGGGCCCAGGGCGAATTCCAGCTGGCCGGCAAGGTCGCCGGAACCGATTATACCTGCCTTCCGGGGCTGGGCCTCAACCAGTACCTGACGGCCGGCGGCGACGCCTTTTATTTCCCGCTCCTGAAGGATGAGGCAAAATCCAAGGCGCAGGAGAAGCTGGCCGAAGTGATCGTCGACCCGAAGACGCAGGTGGCGTTTAACCTGAAGAAGGGTTCGCTTCCGGTGCGTGGCGACGTGGATCTGTCGGCCGCCAATGACTGCATGAAGAAGGGTCTGGACGTTCTGGCCAAGGGCAACATCCTGTCCAGCACCGACCAGTTGCTGTCGCCCGATACCCAGAAACAGAAGGAAGACCTGTTCTCGCAGTTCTTCGCCAATGAATCGATGACGCCGGAGGCCGCGCAGAAACGGTTCGCCGACATCATTGCCGCCGCCGACTGACTCGCGTCCCGGTGACGGAAGCCGGCCGGTGCAAGCCCAGCACCGGCCGGTACTTTGGCAACCTCGGCCGAACCACGAGGCCTCGATGGCAGACCTGATGCGCCCCATGGGCGCAGGGTGCCCTCTGCGCTTTTATGGTCGCCGCGTTTGAGAAGGATTAGAAGATGGCGGGTCACGCGCATGCAGGCCGACCGAACCAGCTTTTCCGCAATCTGAATTCCAAGATCGCCCTCACACCGATGATCCTGATCGCGCTCGTGGTCTTCCTCGGCGGCACGATCTGGACGGTCGTTTATTCCTTTACCCGCTCCGGCCTTCTACCGCGCCTGTCCTTTGTCGGGCTGGACCAGTACGAGCGCCTGTGGGCGGCACCGCGCTGGATCATCTCGATCCAGAATCTGGCCATCTACGGCATCCTGACGCTGATTTTCAGCCTGGTCATCGGTTTTGTCCTGGCGGCGCTGATGGACCAGAAGATCCGTTTCGAAAATACCTTCCGGACGATCTTTCTTTATCCTTTCGCCCTGTCCTTCATCGTGACGGGCCTCGTCTGGCAGTGGATCCTCAATCCGGAATTCGGCATCCAGTCGATCGTCCGCTCTCTGGGCTGGACGACATTCGAGTTCGATCCGCTCTACAATGCCGACATCGTCATCTACGGCATCCTGATCGCCGGGCTCTGGCAGGGCACGGGCCTGGTGATGTGCCTGATGCTGGCCGGCCTGCGCGGCATCGACGAGGACATCTGGAAGGCGGCGCGTGTCGACGGCATCCCCATGTGGCGCACCTATATCTTCATCGTCATCCCCATGATGCGGCCGGTCTTCATCACCACGCTGGTGCTGATCGCGAGCGGCATCGTCAAGGTCTACGACCTCGTGGTGGCGCAGACGAGCGGCGGCCCGGGCATCGCGTCTGAAGTGCCGGCAAAATACGTTTACGACTACATGTTCCAGGCGCAGAACCTGGGGCAGGGTTTTGCCGCCTCCACCATGATGCTGATCACGGTTGCCATCATCATCGTCCCCTGGGCCTATCTCGAATTCGGAGGCAGGAAGCGTGGCTAATGTGACCGCTCTCAACACCACCGCGGCGAGTTTTGATGCCGTCGCACAGGACGTCTCCGGCCCCCGAGGTCGCCGGCCGCGCCGGGCGCTGTCCCGCCGCAACATCATTCTTTACGGCCTGCTGGGCCTTGCAGCACTCTATTATCTGCTGCCGCTCTACGTGATGATGGTGACCTCCATGAAGGGCATGCCGGAGATCCGGCTCGGCAACATCTTTTCTCCGCCGGTGGAGATCACCTTCGAACCCTGGGCCAAGGCCTGGGCGAGTGCCTGCACCGGGCTGAACTGCGACGGTCTTTCACGCGGTTTCTGGAATTCCGTGCGCATCCTGCTGCCATCGGTCGCCGTCTCCATCGCCGTTGCGTCGGTCAGCGGTTACGCTCTGGCCAACTGGCGGTTCAAGGGGGCCGACCTGTTCTTTTCGATCCTGGTCGTCGGCGCCTTCATTCCCTATCAGGTGATGATCTATCCGATCGTCATTTTGCTGCGGGAACTCGGCATCTATGGCACGCTGACCGGGCTTGTCATCGTGCACACCATCTTCGGTATGCCGATCCTGACGCTTCTGTTCCGCAACTATTTCACCTCGCTGCCGGAAGAGCTGTTCAAGGCGGCCCGCATCGACGGGGCGGGTTTCTGGCAGATCTATTTCCGCATCATGCTGCCGATGGCGCTGCCGATCTTCGTCGTGGCGATGATCCTGCAGGTGACCGGTATCTGGAACGACTTCCTGTTCGGGGGTCGTCTTCACCCGGCCGGACAGTTATCCGATGACCGTGCAGCTCAACAACATCGTCAATTCGGTGCAGGGCGTGAAGGAATACAATGTCAACATGGCCGCCACGCTGCTGACCGGCGCTGTTCCCCTCATCGTCTATTTCATCTCCGGCAGATTGTTTGTCCGCGGTATTGCCGCCGGCGCAGTAAAGGGCTGATTTTCATGGCCAACAGTGTTTCCATTCGTGACCTTTCGCTGTCCTTCGGTTCGGTCACGGTCCTGAAGGATCTCAACCTCGACATTCGCGATGGTGAGTTCATCGTGCTGCTCGGATCGTCCGGCTGTGGCAAATCCACGCTGTTGAACTGCATTGCCGGCCTGCTGGAGCCGACCGAGGGCCAGATCTTCATCAAGGATCGCAATGTCACCTGGGAGGAACCGAAGGATCGCGGCATCGGCATGGTGTTCCAGTCCTATGCGCTCTATCCGCAGATGACGGTGGAGAAGAACCTCTCCTTCGGCCTGCAGGTGGCCAAGGTGCCGAAGGCGGAGATCGACAAACGGGTGGCGCGCGCCGCCGAGATCTTGCAGATCGGCCCGCTCTTGAAGCGCAAACCGGCGGAACTTTCCGGCGGCCAGCGCCAGCGCGTCGCAATCGGCCGTGCCCTGGTGCGCGATGTCGATGTCTTCCTGTTCGACGAGCCGCTGTCGAACCTCGATGCCAAGTTGCGCTCCGAACTGCGCGTCGAAATCAAGCGACTGCACCAGAGCCTCAAGAACACGATGATCTACGTCACGCATGACCAGATCGAGGCGCTGACGCTGGCCGACCGTATCGCCATCATGAAAAGCGGCGTCATTCAGCAGCTGGACGATCCGATCGTCATCTATAACCGGCCGAAGAACCTGTTCGTCGCGGGTTTCATCGGTTCGCCCTCAATGAATTTCCTGCAGGGCGAAATCGCCGAGGTGGCGGGCCTCCCGGTCTTCCGCACGCATGGCGTCGATTTTTCGCTTGCAGGTTACGAAGCCGGCGAGCCGCTTCGCGCCGGCCGTAAGGTGGTGCTCGGCGTGCGTCCCGAACACATCGCCGTGGATGGCGATGTCGTGAATGGTGAGGTGCATGAGGCGATCGTCGACATCGAGGAGCCGATGGGGGCGGACAATCTTCTCTGGCTGAACCATGCCGGACACCTGATGTCGGTGCGAATCGGAGGCGCCCGCCGTTATGCGCCCGGCGCCCGCGTCCGCATGGCCTTCGACATGAGCATGGCCTCGCTGTTCGATGCCGAGACGGAAGACCGGATCTGATGACTGCATTGCGCAGACATACCCCCTCTGGCCTGCCGGCCATCTCCCCCACAAGGGGGGAGACTGCAAGCCGCTATCGTTTCGCCCCCTCTGCCGAGGTCGTGATGGTGAGACTTTCATCCGCGCTGCGCTTGTCGGTGCCTGATTGCTTTCCTTTGTCGTCTCTCCCCCCTTGTGGGGGAGATGGCGGCAGCCAGAGGGGGCTTTCGCCAAAAAGCGCCGGCCCACAGGAGTGACGTCATGACCAGCCTCGATCTTGCCGGTAACTGGCGGCTTTCATCGTTGGATGAACAGACCGTGGCACTGATGCCGGTGCCGGGTGATGTGCATACGGCGCTGAAGAATGCCGGCTTCATTCCGGACCCTTATGTCGGCCGCAACGAACTCGACCTGCGCTGGGTTGCCGAGCAGGACTGGCAGATCGAGCAGGATTTCGAGCTGAGCGAGGTGGACGGCGACTGGTATCTCGACGTGACCGACCTCGATACGGTGGCAACGATTGAGATCAACGGCGAGATCGTGCTTCAGGCCGACAACTGCTTTCGGCGCTATCGGCCCGATGTCAGCGGTGTCTTGCGGTTGGGCGACAATCGAATCCGCATCCTCTTTCATTCCAGCATTCGCGAAGGCGAAAGGCGCCAGGCGCGGCAGCCGTTCTACGTGCCTTACCATGAGGGCAACTCGCCGATTGCCAACGGCAATATGCTGCGCAAGCCGCAATGCCATTTCGGCTGGGACTGGAACATCGCCCTGGCACCCTTGGGCCTTTATGGCACGATCGCGCTGAGGAGGCTCGAGGCGGCGCGGATCGAACATGTCACGACCCAGCAGCATCATGGCGAGGGTGGTGTGGATGTGACGGTCACCGTTACTCTTCATGCCGCTGCGATGGGGGCGACGCCACTCATCCTGTCGCTCGGCGAGGAGGAGGTGCGTCTCGATGTCGGCGTTCGGCCCGGCGAGACGACCGTAAGCCATGTCTTCCACATCGATGCACCGCGCCTCTGGTGGCCAGCCGGCAGCGGCGAGCAGGCGCTTTACGCTCTGTCGGTCGAGACGGCATCGGAAACCGTCACCCGCAACATCGGCCTGCGCACGGTCGAGCTTCTGACCGATCCGGACGAGGCGGGCAGCCGTTTTGCGTTTCGTATCAACGGGCGAGAAATATTCTGCCGTGGTGCGAACTGGATTCCGGCGGACGCGCTGTTTTCGCTGACGAGCCCGGAGAAGACACGCGACCTTCTGCAGTCCGCGGTCGACGCCCACATGAACATGATCCGCGTCTGGGGCGGTGGATTCTACGAGGCCGACTGGTTCTACGATCTCTGCGACGAGATGGGCCTGATGGTCTGGCAGGATTTCCAGTTCTCCTGCAATCTCTATCCCTCCACGCCGGATTTCCTGGAGAATGTCACGGCCGAAGTCGATTACCAGGTGCGCCGGCTGATCTCGCATCCTTCGATCGTGCTGTGGTGCGGCGACAACGAACTGGTCGGCGCGCTGACCTGGTTCAAGCAATCGATCGAGAACCGCGACCGTTACCTCGTCTCCTATGACCGGCTGAACCGCACCATCGAACAGGCGCTGCTGAAAGCAGCACCGGATGCCGTCTGGTGGCCCTCAAGCCCCGCTTCCGGTTACCTCGATTATGGTGATGCCTGGCATGCGGATGGTTCCGGTGACATGCATTACTGGTCGGTCTGGCACGAGAACAAACCCTTCGAGGATTACCGCAAGGTGCGGCCGCGCTTCTGCTCTGAATTCGGCTTCCAGTCCTATACCTCGCTGCCGGTGATCCGCACCTATGCCGGCGAAGACGACATGAACATCGCCTCTCCGGTGATGGAACTGCACCAGAAGAATGTCGGCGGCAACGAACGTATCGCGGCCACCATGTTCCGTTATTTCCGGTTTCCGGAAGGTTTTGCCAATTTCGTCTATCTCAGCCAGGTACAGCAGGGTCTCGCCATCCGCACGGCGGTCGATTACTGGCGGTCCTTGAAACCGCATTGCATGGGCACGCTCTACTGGCAGCTGAACGACACCTGGCCGGTGGCCTCCTGGTCGAGCCTGGATTACGGTGGCAATTGGAAAGTGCTGCATTACATGGCGCGGCGGTTCTTCCAGCCCGTCAACGTGGCAGCCATTCCCTCCGACAACGGAACATCAATCCAGATGTCGGTTGTGAATGACACGGCTCGCGACGTGACGGTGACGCTGACCCTGTCGCTGCTGACATTGTCCGGCGAACGGCGCGACCTTCAGAGCCTCGATATTCTCTGCTCGCCGGATGCGGCGGTGGTGGCCACGACGCTGGACCTGGCCGAAATCCCGGCCGACTGCCTGCTCGCCTGGCGCTTTACCGCGAGCAACGGCATGGGCGGTGAAGGCCATCATGTCATTGGAACCTACAAGGCTCTCGACCTTCAGCCGGCGGGGCTTGGCCTTGATGTGCAGCCGGCACCGACCGGCGGTTATGACGTGACGGTGCAGGCGGCGGGGCTTGGCCTCTACATCCTGATCGAAAGCGATCGGCCGGGCCGTTTTTCCGACAACGCCTTCGATCTCGCGGCGGGCGAAAGCCGCCGGGTGACGTTTACCCCGTCTTCCGACAGCGAAGGCGAACCCACATTCACCATCTACGACCTTCACGCCTGCAGCAGGGCAGGGTGATTTCCTTGGCAATGGAGGGCCTTGTGGCCCGGGAGGATGCAATGACCGAACTCAGCTTCCAGCTTTACAGCGCCCGCAATTTTCCGCCGCTGTCGGAGGTGCTGAACAAGCTCTCGCAGGCGGGATATTCCCAGGTGGAAGGGTATGGCGGCATCTATGCCAACATGGATGAGGCGGGGCTGAACGCATTGAAGGCGGATCTCGAGCTTGCCGGGCTGACCATGCCGACCGGCCATTTCGGTCTCGACATGCTGGAGCGTGAACCGGCACGCGCCCTGCAGATTGCCAAGATCCTGGGCATGGAGGCGATCTATTGCCCCTATCTGATGCCGGACCAGCGCCCGAGCGATGCCAGCGGCTGGTTCGCCTTCGGTCAGCGGCTTGCCGAAGCCGGCAAGCGATACCAGGATGCGGGCTACGTGTTCGGCTGGCACAACCATGATTTCGAGTTCCAGACATTGGCCGACGGCTCGACACCGCAGGAACAGATCTTTGCCGGCGGGCCGGATCTTGCCTGGGAGGCAGACATTGCCTGGGTGGTGCGCGGCAAGGCCGATCCCTTTGCCTGGATCGAAAGTTACGGCAAGCGCATCCGCGCCGTGCATGTGAAGGACATTGCGCCGGCCGGCGAAAATACCGACGAGGACGGCTGGGCAGATGTCGGCCACGGAACGGTTGCCTGGAAGGATCTGATGGAGGCGCTGCGCAAGACGCCGGCGAAACATTATGTCGTCGAGCACGACAATCCGAAGGATCTCGACCGGCTGATCAGCCGCTCGTTCGCCGCCTTCGAAACCTATTGAAACAAAACTTCTCCGGAGCGCCCCATGGCCAAGGAACTTGGTGTCGGCATCATTGGATGCGGCAATATCTCCACGACCTATCTTTCCCTCGCGCCCCTGTTCAAGGGGCTGAAAATGCTCGCCTGCGCCGACCTGAATCCGAATGCGGCCCAGCTGAGGGCCGAAGAATACGGGGTAAAGGCGCAGAGCGTTGAGGACCTTCTGAAGAACGACGAACTGGACGTGATCGTCAACCTCACCATTCCCGCCACACACTTCTCCGTCTCGAAAGCGATTCTCGAAGCGGGCAAACACGTCTATTCGGAAAAACCGCTCGTGCTGTCGCTTGCGGAGGGCGAGGAACTGCGCGCACTGGCCAAGGCGAAGAACCTTTCCATCGGCTGCGCGCCGGACACCTTCCTGGGCGGCGCCCATCAGCTGGCCCGCAAGTATATCGATGAGGGCGGCATCGGCCGCGTCACTTCGGGAACGTGCCATGTGATGAGCCCCGGCATGGAGATGTGGCATCCGAATCCCGGCTTCTTTTTCCTCGCCGGCGGCGGACCGATCCTCGATCTCGGGCCTTATTACATCGCCAACCTGATCAACCTGATCGGGCCGGTGAAGCGGGTGGCGGCACTCACCTCCATGGCAAGCCCGACCCGCACCATCACCAGCCAGCCCTTGGCGGGAACGGTGATCCCCGTGGAGACACCGACCAACATTCATGCGCTTCTGGAATTCGTCAGCGGTGCAACCATAACGCTGTCTGCGAGTTGGGATGTTTGGTCACATCGCCATAACAATATGGAACTATACGGCACGGAAGGATCTATTTTCGTTCCAGATCCAAATTTCTTTGGTGGAAAGGTTGAAGCTTCAGGCAAAAACAAGGATATTCAACCGCCGGAGGAATGGGGGCATCCGTTCAGCAAGCCTAACCAGGAAAGTCCGCAAGGACCACGTGCGAATTATCGCACCGCAGGCCTGGCGGATATGGCCATGGCATTGCTTTCGGGTCGCGATCCACGTTGCTCCCTCGATCGGACGTTGCACGGCATCGATGTGATGACGAGCATCCTGAAATCCGGTCAGGACGGGTGCTTTGTGGACCTCGCCACGACCTGCACCCAACCGGCGGCGCTGGGTGTCGATGAGGCGCTGGCGCTGTTGCGTTGAGAGTGGGGAGCCGGTCGCGTCCTTCGGGAGAGGCGCGGCCGGCTTTTTTTATGCGAGCCGGAGGAGCATCCAATGATCCGAAACCCCATCCTGCCGGGGTTCAACCCCGATCCGTCCATCTGCCGTGTCGGCGAGGATTATTACATCGCCACATCCACCTTCGAATGGTATCCGGGCGTGCAGATCCACCATTCGCGCGATCTGGTGAACTGGACGCTGGTGCGCCGTCCGCTGGAGCGCAAAAGCCAGCTCGACATGCGCGGCAATCCCGACAGCTGCGGCATCTGGGCGCCCTGCCTCTCCTACGCGGACGGCCAGTTCTGGCTGGTCTACACGGACGTCAAGCGCTTCGACGGCAACTTCAAGGATGCGCACAACTACATCGTGACGGCACCGAGCATCGAGGCGGACTGGTCCGAACCGATCTACGTCAATTCCTCCGGTTTCGACCCCTCGCTCTTTCATGATGATGACGGGCGAAAATGGTTTCTCAACATGCAGTGGAACCATCGCACGGAGAGTTTTGGCGGAACGCCGAAACATCCGGCCTTCGACGGCATCCTGCTGCAGGAATGGGACGCGAAGACCCGGCAGTTGAAGGGGGAGATCCGCAACATCTTTCCCGGAAGCCCGCTCGGGCTGGTGGAAGGGCCGCATGTCTTCAAGCGCAACGGCTGGTATTACCTGACGACGGCCGAAGGCGGCACGGGGTATGACCATGCGGTGACCATGGCGCGGTCGAGACACATAGAAGGCCCTTACGAAGTGCACCCCGACACACATTTGATCACGTCCAAGGACGCGCCGGATGCCGTTCTGCAGCGTGCCGGGCACGGGCAATATGTCGAAACGCCAGAGGGCGAGCCCTATCACACGCATCTGTGCGGCCGGCCGCTTGCGCCCAAGCGTCGTTGCACGTTGGGTCGCGAGACGGCGCTCCAGAAATGCGAGTGGCGGGACGACGGCTGGCTTTATTTGGCCGGCGGCGGCGTGGTGCCGTCGGTCGAGGTGGCCGCGCCGACCGATGCCATGCCGGAGGAAAAACCGGCACGCGTGGTCTACACCTTCGACGGCGGAGACCTTCCGCAGGACTTCCAGTGGCTGCGTACGCCGGAACCGGAGCGGATCTTTTCGCTTTCCGATCGGCCCGGTCATCTTCGGCTGTACGGGCGAGAGAGCATCGGCTCCTGGTTCGAACAGGCGCTGGTGGCGCGCCGGCAGGAAGATCACAGCTTTCGCGCCGAGACGGTGGTTGAGTTCGAACCGGAAACCTATCAGCAGGTGGCCGGGCTGACGCATTATTACAACCGCCACAAGTTCCATGCGCTGGTGGTGACACTGCATGAAAAACTCGGCCGCGTGGTGACGATCTTCTCCTGCCCCGGCGATTTTCCGCATGGCCGCATGGAGTTTCCGGTCGAAGGCGGTGTGTCTATCCCCGATGGCCCGGTGCATCTGTCCGCCGAGGTGCGGGAGAACGACCTGCAGTTCTTCTGGCGCACCGAGCATGGCCAGGCGTGGCAACCGATCGGCCCGGTGCTCGATGCCGGGGTGATTTCCGACGAGGGCGGGCGCGGCGAACACGGCTCCTTCACCGGCGCCTTCATCGGCATGGTCGCCTTCGACATCACCGGCCGGGCAAAGCCGGCGGATTTCGGCCGCTTCACCTACGAGGCGCTGTAAACGCGCGTGTATCGGCTGACCAAACGCAAACGGCCGCCCGAAGGCGGCCGCGACAAAGAGGTGCCTTGCGGCGCCGTTACTCCCACTCGATGGTCAACCGAAGCAGTAAGTATTTGAAATTTATATGAATGTAATGGCAAGAAATCGACGATTACCGTCAGATATACCGTCAGATTCATACGCAATTGATTTTCCACAATAAATGTGGCGCGGTGCGCGGCGTCAATCTCTTCGTTCGTATTATATACGAAGTGCGGGAGAAATGGCCAGATCCAATCTCAAAAGTCCGCGATTGACTACAAAACATCACGCGACGACGTCTGAGCGCGACGGGTGCCCAATTCAGGCATCAGAAGGCCGCGCCGTCCGGGTCGACGATGTCCTTTTGTCCGCCCCTCTCCTCAGGGGCGCGCGCAATCTGCTTGCGCAACTTCGCGGCATACGTCCTTCCGCGTCGCGGCAACTGTTCGGAGGCCAGCGCCAGACCCAAATCATCCTTGCGGATATCGATGAGGTCCGCCAAGCGCTCGACGAGCCCCAAAACGACGAGAATGCCGGCGAGTACGCCGATGCCAACGCCAGGATCGCCTTTTTCGAGGCGAGCGATCGTGCTGGGCGAGGTGCCGGCGCGGACCGCCAGGTCGGCCACGGCGATACCTCGGCGCAGGCGCGCACCACGAACGTCGTTTCCAAGGCTTTCGAGGGCCATCCTCGCTTTTGGGGAACTCACACAATCCTCCATATATGAATGGTATAACCTTTTATTCGTCCATATATGACAAGTTATGGTGCACGTGAAGCGTGGGGGGATTTGTACGCCAGCTTAAGCCGGACTGCATCATTCACGAAGCGGATGGCGTCGTGATTATTGCTCCCAAGCTGAGCGTCAACCGTCCTGACCGGCGCTTATCGCCCGCCAACCTTCGCCGGGCTTCCAACGCTCGTTACCGTCAGCAGGCTCGATCAGGGGGAGCAGAAATTTGGTAAGGTCAGAGATGACGACAGCCAGCTCCGTCGGCGCCGCGGCCATTCGCTCTCGCCCCAAAAAGGCCTGCCACTGTCGCCCCCAGGTTTCGGCATAAGCTTCGCTGAGGCCTGTGGGCTTCGTCGCTGGAAGTGTGGTTCTGCGCCGAGCAAAGGTCTGGCGGACGGCCTCTGCAAGCGATGCCTGGTCGAATTCGAACGTCTGCGCGATCAGCCAGAGGTCATAGAAGTCCTTCAACCGGCTGTTCGCTATGCCTAGCACGACGAGTGCCTGGAATTTCTCGGCAACCACCGTCGTCACCGGATAGGCACGCAGGCGGGGCGCAGGCGCGTCGAGTAGCGACGGATATTCAATCTCGACAGGCCCAGGCGTGACGGCATCACCAAAGCCGATGTCCACTTGGATAGGAACGCGGGCGCCTGCGATCGTCGCAGAGGTGCGCACGCGGATGCCGCCGTATTCAACATCCTCCCGGATCGGAACAGCGGTGATAGCGCCGATGTCGAATACGACGCCGTCGTCATCGACCGGCTGCCCGCAGATCGCTCGAAAGGCCTCTCCGATCGCCTCCGGGCTGTTCTCGCCATAGCCGAGGAAATCGAGATCGCGTGTAGGCCGGAAAGGATCTGCCACCCAGGTCACGAACAGCATCGCACCCTTCAGGATGAAGCGGTCGCGATGAGGTGACAGGCTCAGTCGATACAGAAGCCGTTCCAGCGCATAGCGCGTCAGCAGAATCTGAAAGTCCGTGCGTTCGACACGAGACCGGTCGAGCAGGCGAGCCCGGACCGAAGCACCGACGTTTTTCCTTGGTTCATGTGCCATCGGCTACCGTCGCTTCCACATAGGGCCTCATGGTCGACCAGACCTTTCCCTTTGTCCCATAGGTCCAGAGCTGGTCGCTCGTGACTTTCCGCCGTCGAAGTCCCTCACGCAGGCCTTCCAGAGCGACATCCAGTCCGACCTTCGCCCGATAGCGAAAGCAATCGACGATCGTCCGCGCTGGATTTGTGATCGACACCTCGATGCCATCGATGGAATGCTGCTCGACACCGTCCGCCAGAGATGGGCCTGTAAATCGCACGAAGCGGATGGGCGGATAATCGATTTTGGGACGCCAGGCGGTGCGATCGATGGCCATCCAAACGGCGGATGGCATTTGCAGCGTCAGCTCATGGAATTGCAGCGCTGAGGTCAGGCAGATGACGCCTTTGGGAACGAGCACCGAAGCTTCCGCCAGAATGCGAGCCGCATCGCCCGAACTATCCGCAAGCTGATAGAGACCGCGCGCGGGGCGAACAACCGCCCCGTCCCGGACGAGACGCGCCAGCGTTTCCGGGCCGATGCCGTGGGCGGCAAAGTCCTTCAGCCGCATCATGGGGCACGTCTTCAGCAGCTTGAGTGCTTGCGTGCGTTGAGAGTCCAGGGCCGTTGCGATGTGATGTTTCCTCGGCAGATCCAAAATATAGCAGAGGTTTTATCACATTCTCAGGAAACGGCAATCCGATGCGATTGCCCCTCAAAGCGGCCGCCTGCGCGCCGGCACCGCCAAAGCGCAGGCTCTGACTTCCTGGTGCCGGCGTATGTTCGCCGCTCTCCAGGTGGCAAGGCAATTGACGGGCGGCAGCCCTCGCGAAGGAGAGCGGCTTACGTGTGATCCATCAGGTCGTCGACCGTTCTGGCCTTGATGTATCGAGCTGGGTTCGGTCCGGAGGCGAGTGCGCTGAAGTGCGCCTCCCCGCACGCGATTTTGCCGGCTTCGATGTCGCGCAAATCATCCACGAAGAGGCTGCCTTTGGTCTCTACGACGAAATAGAGACGCTCTTCGCCACTGACTTCGACCAGAACCGCCCAATCGGGATTGTAGGTGCCGAGCGGAGTCGGCACTTTGAACCACCCAGGCAGCTTGGCGTAGATCTTCACGGACTCGTTTTTTTCGAGCTGCTCTGCGAATGTCCGTTCAACACCTCCGGAATCATAGACGACGTGCTCGAAGACCGACTTCTGCGCGTCCTTGAGCATGTTGCGCAAATAGCCGGTCAGTTCCTCCTGCGCGAAAAGCTCCTGCGCGTAATAGTGCTCGTCGCCGATCCGCTGATATTTGATGCCGTCGACAATGGCCAAACGCTTGGTCCGGTTGATGACCTCGCCGGCGATCTCGATGAATGCTTGCGGATTGCGCTTGAAGTCGGTCAAGCGGCCGCACTCGGTCAGAATGCGGACGAGGCTCTTGCGGGTGAGCTGGGTCCGGTCCTGAAGATCGGTCAGCACGTCGGGCAGGACAATGTCGCCTTCCTCGATCGTGATGATCGTCCCGCTGTTCTTGTCGTGCTCCTTGGCCTCGACACCACCTTGACCGATGGAAAGGTCGGCCTTCCTGACCCGCACACGAGCCTTTGAGACCGGCGGGCCGTTGGCGATGGCCTTGGCACAATCGGCGATCAGCTTTTCATTGTCGAAGTGAACGCGATAGGTCGTCTTGTGCTTGATGCGATCCCAGAGCGCCTGGAATTCGGCGCTTTCCAGTATGGCTTGCCGTGTCTTGACGGTGACGCGCTCGTCGGCGTTCTTGATGTCGAGCTTCCCGGCGACCTTCTTCAGTACGTCGCGAACTGCGCCAAGGTGGGCGGCCAGAGCCGCTGGCAGCGCTAGCGTTCCGTCCTTCAGGGCGGTGCGGAGTGTATCCTGCACCTTGCCCTTCGTGTCGACGAAGCCTTCGGCCTTCAAGTGATCGAAGATGGCGGCAGATTCCTCGAAACCCAGCATTCCGGTCGAGCCGTCCGGATTGACCACGGGGATGGTCGCGAACTGGTGCTTTTCGACGATGCCGAACTTGATGCCGGTGTCCTTCTCGATCTCCTTCTGCAGGTTCTCGGCGAAGTCCTCATAGCTCTCGGTGGCGATGACGGTCAGCGTGTTGATGTCGAAGCCGCGCAGGCGTTCGCCATTCTGGTTCACGCACAGTCTAAGACCACGGCCGATGGTCTGCCGCCGCTCGCGCTCGGTGCCGATCTCGCGGAGCGCACAGATCTGGAAGACGTTGGGATTGTCCCAGCCCTCCTTCAGGGCCGAGTGCGAAAAGATGAACTTCAGCTTCGTCTCGAAGCTGAGCAGCTTCTCCTTGTCCTTCATGATCAGGTTGTAGGCACGCTCGGCATTGTCGCGGCCTGCCTGATTGTTGTCGGCCGTATCGGTCCAGCGCCGCGCCTTGTCGATCGAGAAATAGCCGTCGTGCACCTCCTCGGCTTCCGACGTTACGTCGACCTCCTTGAACAGGCTGACGAAATCCGGAAGCTTCGCCGCGCGGCGATACTCTTCCTCGAAGATGCGGGCATATTTGCCCTTCACGGGATTTCCATCGGCGTCGTAGGAGCGGTAGTGCTCCACCGCATCGATGAAGAACAGGCTCAGCACCTTGATGCCGAGCGGCGCCAAGCGCTTCTCCTTTACCAAATGCTCGTGGATCGTACGGCGGATCATCAGGCGCTTCAGCGCGTCGGCATCAACATCGCCGACGGCTTGGCCGGGCTGGAGAAACTCTTCACTCCCCGGCAGCTTCACCTCCAGGAACTGATTGTCGCGTCCGGCGCGGATCTCGCCGATCCGGCAATCGGCGTAAATCGCGCGCTTGGTCAGTTCCTCCAGATCGTCGCCATCCTGAACCGTCACCTCCTGGCGACGCACTTGTTTGCCATCGAGCACGTCGATCTCAACGCGCGCGGTGATGGTTCCCTTGGCGTTGCTTGCGGAGACGAAACGGACATAGGCCTTGTTGTGCCCGCCCTCCACTTCGAGCGAGGCGACTTCGATCTGCTTGACCAGCTTGCGCTCGTAGGCATCGACCGCGTCCAGGCGGAACACCATGTGATGTTTGTCGACGTGGGTCGCCGAATAGCGCAGCGTGCAAAGCGGATTCATCTCGCCGAGGGCATTCTTGCCAGCGCCAGAAAGGCCGCCGTCGACGCTCTGCGGTTCGTCCACGATCAGGATCGGTCGAGTCGCGCGGATGAGGTCGATCGGCCGCTCGCCGCCCGTCTTCTCGCTGTCCTTGTAGAGGTTGTTCACATCCTTCTTGTTGATGGCGCCGACCGTCACCACCATGATCTGGATGTTGGGACTGGTCGCGAAATTGCGCACCTGGCCGAGCTTGGTGGAGTCGTAGAGGAAATAGTCGAAAGGCTGTCCCGAATAGAGGCCCTTGAAATGCTCCTCGGTGATCTGGAGCGTCTTGTAGACGCCCTCCTTGATCGCGACCGACGGCACGACGATGACGAATTTGGTGAAGCCAAAGAGCTTGTTCAGCTCGAAAATGGTGCGGAGATAGACATAGGTCTTGCCCGTGCCTGTCTCCATTTCCACCGTGAAGTCGCCAGAGGTCAGCGCGGAGGATGGCGCCAAGCCGTTGCGGAGCTGAATATCCTTCAGATTGGCGATGATCTCGTCATCCAGCAGCGTGAGCCGATTGCCGATGCCGAGTTCGCTTTCGACCAGGCCGAGTTCGCCCTGAAGTCCGCCCGCCTCCCGCCGGGTGACGGTGAATTCGGTGCGGTTGATTTCCTGTCCACGGAACAGGTCCGCGACGGCTTCGATCGCGCGCTTCTGGTAGTCGAGATCGGGTTCGAAATGCAGCTTCATGCGCGCGCCTCGCCGATCAGCGCCATGTTCTTGTCGTGGCGAACACGGTCTGTGTCTTCGTCGGCGGCCACAGATTCGAGACCAGAAATATAGGACATCGGTAGGTCATGTTGTTTCGCCCCGGCAATTACCAAGTCGCGATACCAAGTGTAGGGACGAAGCGTGGGATCGGTGATCGACGCTTGATAGCTCTGTGCCGGCAAAGGCGAACCGCCAAAGAAGACGTTTGGCTCGATGGCATTGTAGCCTTTGTTCAGCCCTTCCTCGCGGTCGAGCGCGGCCCTTTCGTCATTCGAGATTTCATAGAGCACGCCGAAAGTCACAGCGCCGGAAACGTCGCTGGCAACAATATCGCACTTGCCTGAATGGTCCTTCGTGCTGCGCTTGTGCCAGCGCAACTCGTAACCGCGCAGTTCCGCAACGCCACGTGCGCGCGCCGAGGGGCAACGCTCCGGCGCCTGGAGGCGTGCTGCGAGCATGTTCGAACCATAGGCGAAATAAAGAAAGGTGTTGGCGCTCATCACAAGCTCCGCACGTCGGCGATGCCGGCTTGGTTCAGGATCGCGGCCATGTTGGTCTTGGCGATATCGTCGGCGAAGCCGGTATCCTTGAACACGACGCGCGTATCGACGGCCGGCGCCAGCGCCTTCCGCCATTCGACGATGCCTTTCGCGAGTTCCTCCACCACGTCCTTGGTCAGGCCGTCAGCGAGACAGACGATCAGCGTGCCACCGCCAATGGAATGAACCGTCTTGCCGGCCACCGTCTTGGTTTCGATCGGAACGCAGAGGTCAAGGCCGAGCTTGAGCAAGAGCTCATAGAGCACGTCTTGCTCCCTGCGGCCCTGAATGAGGTGCTCGGCATTCTTCAAAAGGCTGTCTTCAAGATCGGTGGCGTCGGGTTCCCATGCGCGGATGTTTGATGACGCGAGCCTAAAGACGCGAAAGCCGATATCTCCAACAAATAGCGGATTATCTGCTTTCACCTTTGCACCAGCACGTCGGAGGCGCTCCTTTGTAAGTTCGGCGATCGTCATAGGCTTTTGGATTGAACTGCAGAACTTCGCCGCGATCTTTTGCTCTTTCTTCGTAGGATCAAGCGGTTCTGGCAGTTGCACCATTATCCACCGTCTTTGACCGCCATCGCGCGCGTTAAGTCTCCAGACTGCCTCCCCAGACGTTCCGCTACCTGCGAAGAAATCTAGAAACAACGCATCGCGGTCAGAAGATGTACAATAGTCAAATAGCCGTGCTAACTCCTCGCAGTCTTTGGGATTGTTGAAGACCTTCTCCCCCATCAGAGCACGCATTTCCTTCACAGATACCTGTGATTGCTTGTAGAAGTAGGTAGACCTGACTTGGTTGGCGAACTCCTCGCTTCCCTCGCCGGAACTTTCGTCCGCATCCTCTTCAGAATCAGTTTCCAGTTCATCCGGAATAGGCCGGATATGCGCCTTTCTGAATGGAGGCTCAGTATGATCCTCGCGAAATTCGACAAGCCCGAGCTTGATTTGGCGCTGCATCTCTTCAGGTTGAGCATAGATGGGCTAATCGGCTTCGTGCCCCAGCTCATCCGCCCGGAAGAAGGAGCTGCACCGCACTGCCGATGATACAAGTGGCCGGTCGGAAACCAGGCACAACCATCTTGCAGGGAGCGCAACCATGAAACACTATGTCGGCCTCGATGTCTCGGTCAAAGAGACGAGCGTCTGTATCGTCGATGAAAACGGAAAGCTATGCCGGGAACGGAAGGTGGTCTCCCACCCTGATGACCTCGTTAGCATCCTGAGCGATCCGGCATTCAGCTTGGAGAGGGTGGGCGTTGAGGCTGGCCCTTTGTCCCAATGGCTGTTTGAAGGGTTGGCAAAAGCTGGCCTCCCGGTATTCTGCATCGAGACGCGCCATACCAAGGCATTCCTGGACGCCCTGCAGCAGAACAAAAGCGACAGGAACGATGCACGCGGCATCGCCCACATGATGCGGGTCGGCTTGTTCAAGGACGTGCATGTGAAGACGCTCACCAGCCAGAAGCGCCGCGCCTTGCTAACGGCCCGATCGTTGCTGCAGGAAAAGGCGATCGATTTGGAGAACGAGATGCGCGGGCTCCTGCGCAACTTCGGACTGAAGGTCGGTCAGGCCTCGGGCGGCATGTTCGAGAGAAGGATTCTCGAACTTGTCGAACACGACACTGAGCTGGCGGAAATCATGGAGCCACTGCTCGCCGGGCGGCGCAAGTTGCGCGAAGGTCTTGCCAAACTTGAAAAGAGGGTCCTAGCCGAAGCGAAGCAGGATGAGGTTTGCAGGCGATTGATGACGGTGCCTGGCGTTGGACCGATCGTCTCGCTCGCCTATGTCTCGACGATCGATATTCCCAGCAGGTTTCGTCATTCCCGATCGGTCGGAGCGATATTGGGCCTCACCCCTGTCCTGAAACAATCCGGCGAAGTGAGCCGTGTCGGCCACATCTCTCTACGCGGGGATGCCATGATGCGGCGACTGCTCTATGAGGCCGCCCAATCGATGATGACGCGCGTGGTGAAATGGTGCTGGCTGAAGGCATGGGCCATGAACATTGCCAAGCGGCATGGCAGCAAGAAGGCCAAGGTCGCACTGGCCCGCCGTCTCGCGGTCGTCATGCATCGCATGTGGGTGGATGGCTCGGAATTCCGCTGGACAAGGGAGGACACCGTCTCAACGGTCGCGGCATGACAGTCAGCCACAGAGGCAATCGAAAGGTTCGAATTCAAGGTTCCGCGTAGCAGCGTAGCGGCGGAAGACGTCCTTCGCGGACGATGGTGATGTGAGCTCGTGGCGGCGTTTATTCCGATGATCAGTCATCAGGATGCAGCATAGATTGGGCCACATCATCTACTGGACCCCATCATGGGAGGGCCGAGTGCCGATCCCGGAGAGAAGCGCGGGCCGCGAAAAGACGTTGAATGCCGAGAACCAGTTCGACACGGGTTGACCCTCCGCAGCCTCTGGGGCATGTATGCAGACTATGAGCAATTTGACAGCACCATCAATGAAGAAAGGCCGCATCCTGCGGAATATCTTCGTGTGCGTGTTCGGCGGACGAGGTCTTCGCGTCCAGTCGTGATGCCGCGCGTTTATGCGCGAACGACTGGACGTAAAACTTCACCTCATCCTTCAGTGGCTACCAGGAGAGTAAGCCATGCTCAGCATTCTCAACGTAAATTCGCTCGTGCATTGGGAGGAACGCGAAATCCTTCGGCGCGAGGAGTTCATCCGCCATTTCTCGGAAGAGGTCAGGGCCTTCCTTCGTTCCATCAATCCCGCCTGGGACATGCGCCGGGTCGAGGCACCAACGCTCATCCCACGCCATATGATCTCCGACGCCTATGAAAACGCGGACATATGGGTTCAGGAAAAGATCACCCTGACAGAGACCGAGCTTGTCCTCCGACCGGAGACAACGCCATCAACCTACGCATACATGAACCACCTTCTTGACGGCCACTCAGGGACGAAGCTGCCACTTTGCGTCTGGCAGGCCGGCCGCTCCTATCGTCGAGAGCAGGAGCAGACCACTGCCCACATGCGCCTGAAGGAATTCTGGCAGATGGAGTTCCAGGCAGCGTTCACCGCGGACACGGGCATGGACTATCACGCGGCATGCTTGGAACCCGTCCGAAAGATGATTGCATCGATAATCAACCTTCCAACCCGGATCGTTGAATCCGATCGGCTGCCGAGCTATTCCCAGGTCACGATGGACGTTGAGATCGACAACGGCTTCAAGTGGATGGAGGTCTGCTCGATCTCACGTAGGACAGACTTCCCCCGCAAGTTCGTCTCCCGTTCAAAAGGCGGCGTAACACGAGAGCACGATGTCCTCGTTCTTGAGATTGCTATCGGTCTCGATCGGTGCCTCCACAATTGGGCGATTGCAGCAGATCGCGCATAGGGGGACTATAGCTCAGGTCGTCTCGGCCAAGAGCTGAGGCGACCGCCGAAATATGAGATAGACGCTTGACCTAACCCCGCCGATTAGAGAAGCGCCATCCAGCTTCCGGTATCGCGCACGGTAGTTTTGTTATGGGATGAATAATCTCATACTTTGGCCCGCCACCGCCCGGCCACGAAATATCGCGATCTCTCCACGGACCGTTTCGATCAACTCGCTTATAGCGGCTCCATTTCTTGGATGGATGGCCCTTCGGAAGGTCGGAGTACCATTGCTGAAGGTCGCGTTCGATAGCGCGTTCATCAGTTTGGTGCTGCATCCTAAGCTCAAGATATTTTTCCCAAATTTCGCGAGCGCCAGGCTTTTCCTCGCGCCAAATAACGCCTGCATCGCGAAGAGACGACAACGACTTGGCAAAAATCACGAGGTACTCGTGGCCTGCCGAAAATAACTTCGCATCGTTTTTTCGACCTTTCTCCCAAGTAATATTTGCAACAAAATTCTCGATACCAAAAACCTCAGAAAGAACACTCCGAAGGTTTGCGATTTCGGCGTCATCTATGCTGACCGCAATTATCCCATCCTCGCGCAAGAGCGAACGCGCCAGCCTCAGACGGGGTAGCATCATATTGAGCCAATCGGTATGGAAACGACCGGAAGCCTCCGTGTTTGAACTGATCTTGCGGTCGCTCTCTACTTGAGCTGTTAGTTCAAGGTAATTCTTTATATTGTTCCGAAAATCATCCGGATAAACAAAGTCTTTTCCAGTGTTATAGGGCGGATCAATGTAGATCAGCTTCAATTTTCCAGCATAACTCTTCTGCAAGAGCTTCAGTACTTCTAGGTTGTCGCCCTCGATCATCAGGTTGTGCGTCGTATCCCAGTCGACGCTCTCCGTCGGGCAAGGCAGCAGCGTGCCGGTCGATGGCGTCAAAGCGATCTGCCGGGCCCGGCGTTTGCCATGCCAATTCAGACCGTACTTCTCCTCCCGACCATCGACGGCACCGCCGAGCAGAACCTTCAGCACCTCGAAGTCGATCTTCCCTTCCGTAATGGCGTCGGGGAACAGGGACTTCAGCACCTCGACGTTGCCGGAGATGATATCGGCGCTCTTGGTCTCGGGGCTCTCGGCATCAAGTTTCTTCATTTTATCCAACTCAATCAGGTGCAAACGGGGCACGGCAGCGGTCAGGCCGCTTCCAGGTGCAGAATTTCGGTTTCGACATAGGTACGGAAATCGGCCGAGGACGTGAAGCAGCGGAATCCCGCCTTGCTCGCCAGGGCGAGGATCTCCGGGCCTTCATTGAGCAGCACGGCGATCGGAGCGCTCAAGCCAGGCTGCAGACCGTCCGGCCACGCCAGATCGAACAGCGCCTTTTGCGCACCCGTGACCGGATCGGCGTAGTCGAAGCCGAGTAGGCCACGCGGCAAGCCTTGGCCGTCGACCCAATCGTTGAGGGCTTCGAGTTCGGCTTCCTCGACCTCGCTCGTAATGCCGCCCGCAGTCTGTGTCTCGGCCTCCGTCACCGGCGCTGCCGTGCCGAGCCAGTGCGTATCGCCATGGAGCAAATCTTCGAAGCGCCGGTTCGCCTCCGCGGCCAGCAACGCCTTCCGAGCTTCGAGAAAATCGAGGTAGCGCTCGATTTTCCAAAGTGCGGGATCGGTCGGTATCCACTGGGACGCCAGCGCGCCGGGGTGCCGCGCCTCGATTTCCGGGAAGTACTCCTCCGGTAGGCGATCGCTGATGTTGAGGTTCGTGTCCTTGGTCAGGAAGCAGAAATTGCCGAGCGCGTTCACGTCGGCCCTGCGGTGCTTCAGCTTGTAGAGCTGCGCCTTGGGGAAGATATGATGCACCTCCAGGCGGCTCATTTTCCCGAGCAGGCTGGCGCGCAGAGGCAACCCCGTCCCCCAATCCTGCGCCTCACCCATGCGGGTCAGCATGTAGAGCACTGGATAGAACCGCGCACCGAGGCTCCAGCCGGTGAAGTGGCCCGCCTCGACCCGCAGGCCGCCATGCCAGAGCCGGAGCTGTTCCAATAGCGTGTCCAGGCCGCCGTTCAGCCCTTCGAGGGCGGCCAGATCCTGATCGATGAAGGTTTCCGTCGACCCCGAAAAGCGCCCCCACATGCCGGCCTGTGCGAACCAGAATAGGAGTTTGTCGCGCTCCTTGGCGTCCAGCGGGGCCTTCGCCTTGTCCATGTAGCGCACCATGACGGGCACGCCGAAACGCCCGAAGAAGACTTGGTCATGATCCAGGCCCAAGCGTCCGGCGATGAAGTTCAAGCTCGCATCGATATGCTTGCCGGCGCGCTTCAAGCCGTCCTGAATGTCGAGCGCGCCCTTGTCGTGGAGATAGCTGAACTTGGCCTCGCCGGTCAGAACCGTGTTGACGGAGCGAAGCAGCCAATCGAGGTTGAACTGGTAGCCCGCGGCGGTCCACTCCTTCAGCTTGGCCTTCATGGAGTCGCGGGCTTCCGGCCATTCGGCGCAGATTTTCGCCAGCGCCAAGTCGCCCTTCGACAGCTTGGTGCCGCCGCTGTTCACCCGGTTGAAGATATCGACGACGACATCGAGGGTCTTGTCCTGACCGGTGACCTCCTCGACGTGCAGATCGATCTCGGTGACACCAAGCAGAGCGCCAAGCCGGCCGACATAAACGCCGACATTCGCCACATGTGCAGGATCGGCGGAAAGCTGAGCGATCAACGCCCCAAGCCCGGCGTTCCCCGCCTTCATCAAGGCGGTGACATCAATCCATAGCGGATCGTCCTGCATCTTGACCGGCTGGTAGAAGGCGAAGGTCTCTGTTCCGAGATGGAAACGCAAGCCGCTGAAGGCCTGGGTGTTGCCATCGAAGAATTTCGGCGGATGCCCGCGCACCACACCGTAGAGCGATGTCATGCGTTGCTGACCGTCGAGCAGGAGCTTGACGATGCCCGCCGCGATCGGACCGTCACCGCGATGTGCGGCCGTTTTGGCCTCCGTCGCCCATACAAGCAGGCCGCCGACCGGATGCCTCCGGTAGAGCGAGTCGAACAGGCCCCGGACCTGATCGCGGTTCCAGACATAACCGCGCTGAAACTCGGGCAGCGCCATGTGCCCGCTGTCGATATGGTCCAGGATCGTGGAAATCTTCATTCAACATCCCCCAGCATCAACCGCTTGGCGCGATCGATCGCGGCTTCGACCGCCTTGATCTTCTGGTTCAAATCAACCCGTTGACTAATCTGTTTGGCGCGACCCGCCTGCGCCCGCAACTGTGCGATCTCGCGCAAAAGTCGAGCGTGCTCTTCCAGCGCCGAGCGACGGCGGTCGATCCGATCGGCCTCATTGGTGAGTATGAAAAGGCCCGAGACGCGCGCCGCGTTCAGCGCCTCGATCCGAACCAGCCAACCGTCGTACACCGTCGATAGATCGCGTGCGGGTTGCTGTGCGAGTGCCAAGCTTTCCAGGAATGACCGCTCGATCGCCGACGGGGCGCCAGGATCTATCTCGTCCGCGAGCACGATGCGTTCGACCACGATCTTGTTGCCCTCGTTCTGAGCCGCCCGCTTGGGTGCGACCGACACGGCCGCGTGCGAGCCCGACAGAGTGATCAGCAGAACCGGATAGGGAATGGCACGATGAATGAGCTCCGTGAGGCGGGGCGAGCGTGCCTCCGGCCGAAGCGTCGCGGATAGGACCGCAATCTCCGAATAGTTCCGGCCTTCGTGCACGAATGCCGGTATGGCGACGGTGTTGGGCTTGAGAGCTGCGATCCACTGCATCTCTTCGATGCCGTCTTGAATGGCCCGCTTGTCGGTCGCCGTCGGCGCGCCCTGCTCAAGCAGGGCCTTCTTCGGCACGCGCATGTCAAGGCGCGCGCCCGGCGGCAAATCCAGAGCCGTTATGATCGGGTCAGTTGCCGCCACCTCCGTCATGGCGCCACGTCCGTCGTCGGAGCCAGAGCCACCAAAAACGCGACAACCTCGAAATCATTGATGCCGGCAAACTCCCCCTTCACCGCGTGGGTGCCACCCATTTGGAACAGGCTGGCAACCGCTCGCTCTTCACGTTTGCCGACAATCGTACCGACGGCGCGGGCGAGCAGCTTGCGGTAGGGCTCCATGTCGCGACCGGCGCGCGTCGTCTTGTCGAATCGCCCATAAGCCGCCTGGTCCGGCTGGTCACGGCCGAGACTGAGCTTCTTCAGGCGATCGAGCACCTGCTTCGCCTGCGTGTAGGGAAGCAGGACCTCCCCATCCTCTCCGACATGAACAACGTAATGCGGCGCCAGCGGATAGCCCGGCTCGGCGACGGAGGAAGCTGCCTCGCCAACGGCCCTCAAACAGAAGATGACACCCGGCGGAACTGGGTTCTCGCCGTCGTCGGGAGCCTCCGTGACGGCATAGGTACCGAGCGGCAACGCATCGAGCCGCTCCCGATTGGCACCCAGATAGCCCGCCAGATCGATCCGGAAATCGTTGAGTGTGAGATCCGCGATGGAAACGCCACTGGACAAGTCCTCGAGATCGATCACGGCATCCTGCAGCTTCTGAAGCTGCGCGCGACGGTATTCCAGATCGTTCATCTCGTTGCCCGCCTGGAACTCGATGACGTTCTCCTCGCCGGTAGCCGACACATCAAGGAGCATCATGCGCCCGCTGACGCGGGATTCGAGGTCGAGGTACTCGTCCAACTCCATATTTGGCCAGAAATTGACCAACTGAATCCTAGAGTTTCGGGAGCCGATCCGGTCGATGCGGCCAAATCGTTGGATGATCCGGACAGGGTTCCAATGGATATCGTAATTGACGAGGTAATCGCAGTCCTGAAGGTTCTGACCTTCCGAAATGCAGTCCGTGGCAATCAGAAGATCGATGTCTCCCTCGGCGGCAAGCTCTGCCGGCCGTTCTTTGGACCTTGGAGAGAAAGCGCTCAGAATGCTGCTCATGTCCCCGCGAACGCCCGGCAATGTGGTCTTATTCGCCCCAGCGCCGGTAACGACCGCGCTATGTAGGCCGAGCGCCGATCGCGCCCAATCGGCCAACTCGCGATAGAGATAGTCCGCCGTATCGGCGAACGCCGTAAACAGCAAAATCTTCCGGTTGTCCGGGTTTATGGGATTACGAACCTTCTCAACGACAAGCCGTTTGAGCGCAGCCAACTTGGCATCCCGCTTGGGGATAACAAGACGCGCGGCCGATAGAAGCGCCGCCAAACGTTCATGGTCCTCGACAAGATCCTGTCGCCAGCGAATACGGTCAACGTCCTGGAGAAGCACCTTGACCTTTCGGCCGACGAGCAGCGGCTCGAATGCGGGATCGTCCACATCCACGTCGTCAATCGGGATTTCCTCGATCGCGTCGTCATGGGAGTCGATTTTGGCGAGCAGAGCATCAACGTCCGCAAGTTGGCGTTCGATGGTCAGGGAGAACGACGCAACGGAACTCTCCATGCGCTTCAGGATATTCACACGCAGGAGGTGGGTGAGGCTTTCCTCGCGATCGAGCTGCCGGAAGAACTGATCGCCACCTCGAATCTTTGTACTGTACTTCTCGTCATACGCAGCCTGCTTGTGTGGCAGCACGTATCGCAGTGGCGCGTAGGCACCGAGAGTAAGGCGACGAATTTCGTTGTTGACCTCGCGAATAGGCCGAAACTCACCCGTGAGATCAACGTCCGCCTTGATGTTCACCGGCGGCAGTCGGTCAGGAAACTGCCCCGTTTCCTCGATCCCATAATAGCGTTGCACATGCTTTCGTGACCTCGCGATCGTCAACATGTCGAGCAGCTTGAAATAGTCAAAGCCGAGCATGTCCATAAGCTTAGCGGGCCGCCGTTCGCTTTCCGGAAGATCGAGCCAACGATTGAATTGGCCTTGCGCTTTCCGGATCGTCGCTTCGATGCTTGGAATGCCATTGGCCGCAAGAGCCACGTCATTCCCTTCTGTTACGAAGGCGATTTGGTTCTTGAGGTCGGCAAGACGGTTGTTGACCGGCGTTGCAGACAGCATCAGCACCTTGGTCTTCACCCCCGACAGAATGATCCGTTTCATGAGGTGGTCGTAGCGGCTGTCGCGGTCCTTATGGGTCGGCTTGTTCCTGAAGTTGTGCGACTCGTCGATGACCACGAGGTCGTAATTGCCCCAGTTTACGTGAGCAAGATCAATGTCCCCGGATACACCACCATCGCGCGACAGATCCGTGTGGTTCAAGACATCATAATTGAACCGATCTGAAGCCAGAATGTTTCGGCGGTCATTTGCCTTATAAAGGGTCCAGTTATCACGAAGGCGCTTCGGGCAAAGCACGAGAACGCGATCATTGCGAAGCTCATAGTACTTCACAACTGCGAGCGCTTCGAATGTCTTTCCGAGACCAACACTGTCAGCAATAATACAGCCGCCGATCCTCTCCAATTTGTCGATCGCACCCACCACCCCATCGCGTTGGAAGCGAAACAGCTTCTTCCACACGACGGTGTTTCGAATGCCCGTCGCCGACTTGATGATCCGCTCCTCGTCAAGCTCATCACCCAGGTCCTTGAAGACCTGATAGAGGATCTGGAAGTAGACGAGAGATGGCGCGCGCTGCGAGGCGATTTCCTCCAGTGCGTTCAGAAAGTGGGCCTTCGCCGATGGGCTCGCCTCGATGTCCTCCCAGTTCGAGCGAAACCATTCCGAAAAATCCGCGGTCTCGGCATCCGACTCGGTTGCCTGAACCAACCCCAATCGACCGCTCGGGGTGACACCCAGACCATCGGACGTGAATGAGCATGTCCCAACCATGGCCCGGCGGAAGTCGGGCTTGCCGTTGACGAGTACTAGCGACTGAGGCGGTGTCCGACGAGCGTGCCGAATCTCAACCCGCTTCCGCGCCCATTCGGCGACGAGACGGGCGAGCCAACGCCCTTGAAGTTGCCCCCGGAAGACGATGTCAGCTTCACCGCCGAGAAGGCTGGGAAGAACGGAACTGGCGTCTCCCAGCAACAGCCGGCATCGCTCAATCCGATCGAGAGCGCCTCGAAGCTCCGCAAATGCAAGCAGTGAAAAGGACGGGGAAACGATGTCTATGAGAGCGCCTTGATCCAGCCATTCGCGCAATCTGTCGATGGCACGGTCCGTCCCGCTGTTCCTAATAAGCCTCATGCCTCACCACCCTTCCGAGGGGGGTTAGACATAGACGATGGGCCACGGGCTTCGGATGAGCTTTCGATGAATTGTCGGATCGCCTGGCGGATGACCCACGAAACCGAAGCGTCCCTCGATAGCGCGATCTGGCACAGAGTCTGATAATCTTGTTCTTCCAGACTCACGGTCAGTCGCGTTGCCTTGCGCGGACGCTCGTTCATTTCCATCCTCACGGTTCCTCGTATCAACCTACCGGCTCGCGCATCAGACTTCAACAAAGTGATGCACTTTTCACCAGAAGGGTGCCCGAAGCCGTGCTGCATGGGCTGAACAAGATGGCCCGAAGCGCGAATAGAAGTGTTCGGCACTCGTATGGGGAATGCTGCAACCGGACGCGCTTTGCCTGTAAGGCACTTTATCTAAAGCTCTTTTCCGAAGCGGATGCTCCGAAATGTCGAGAATGCGTGCAAGCCGAAAGCGAGGACTGCGATGGTTCGGCGGCCCACATTATATTCTTAACGGGGGTCAGGCCTGCCCCGCCGCGCCCTCGCAAATCCTCGGTCCGTTGCCATGAACCGCTCCAGCATGGGCACGATCAGGCGAACGGGATCAGCGGCGGACTGCCCTCCTTCGCGGCCGAGGATCTCGGCATAGGCAGTGAGGTCGCGATGAAGGCTGGCGGGCAGTTCCAGCGTGACCTTTACCGGCTTGTCGTCGGCGATCGGGCCGAGTTTCAGCTTTGCCATCTCAGCCTCCGTAGGGCTCAAGCACGAGATCGCGCGTGACGATCACACGGACCGGGAAGCCCGGCCGGATGGTCAATGTCGGTGCGATGTTGAGCTGGCGCTGCACAATCTGCTGGCCGGTTTGGTTGATGCTGTCGGATGCGCCGTTGCGCAAAGCGCGGATGATGTCGCTCTCCTGACCGGATGATCCCGCCTCGGCGCCGACGCTGAGCAGCGTTGACAGCGCCGCGGCCTTGAACAGCTCGCCCCAGTGGTAATCGACGCCATCTTCGAGCCCGGCATAGCCCTCGGCGTCTGCACCTGGCTGGCGCTCCAACACGATCGAGCGGCCATTGGGGAAGATCAGCCGGTTCCAGACCAGCAGCACGCGGCGCTGACCGAAGCCGACGCCGTTGTCGTACTGACCGATGATCCGCGTGCCCTGCGGCACGAGCAGGATGTGCCCAGTCGGGCTATCATAGACGTTCTCCGTCACCTGAGCAGTGATCTGGCCGGGAAGATCTGAGCGGATTCCGGTGATGAGTGCCGCCGCGATCACCGCCCCCGCCTGAAGCACATTGGCCGACGCAGGCGCGGCGACACGATCCGGCGAGACCGTGCGCTTGTCGGGCGTCTGATTGAGGAACGCGAGCTGACGATCCTGCGCGGAAGGCGTCGCGGGCGGTGGCGCGAGCCCAAGGCTGGCAAGGTCCGTCTGCGGCGTGACCGCCGCTTGCGGCTGCGGGACAGCGGTATTGGCTGGCCGCGTCTCGGTCGAAGCAAAAAGACGGGCCGTCCGCGCTGCCTCCAGCTCCTGAATGCGGCGCTGCTCTTCCTGACTGATCCCCGGATTGGGCGTCGCGATCCCCGGTGTCGGCACGGGCTGGCCGGCATTCTGAGCGCTGAGGATCGGGCGGCCAAGATCGCCCGGCAGCGGCGGACCGAGCTTCGGGACACCGGCATAGTCCTTCGGCAAGGCCGAAAGGCCGTCGGGCGTCGTCCGGTTGTCGGTCGAATAGAGCTCCTCGTTCGTCTTGCCGCCGTGCCGGGTTTGAAGCGCGTAGATCAGGGTGCCGCCGATGCCGGTGCCGGCGAGCAGGCCAAGGGCGATCAGCACCTTTCGCGACAGACGCGTCACGCGCGGCGGTTCGGGTCGCAGCCGCATCGGGGCGACAGGCTCTCCGGTCAGCGGCCGGGCATCGGCATCCGCCTCCGGCTTCTGACGATCGGGTTCGATCTCACTCACGACGCCGGCCTCCCGTCGGTGCGGGAGATGCGAACGCGCTTCTGATCCTTCGCCGCGCCGAAGCGTAGCTCGGCGGCGGCAAACAGCCGGTCGACGATCATGTAGTTGTCGCGGACGCGATAGTTCACCAGTTCCGAGGTGTCGCCCTCCGGTCCAACGACGAAGAGCGGCGGCATTTCGCCCTGGCCGATGCCGCGCGGGAACTCGATGAAGACCTGGCGGCCGTCGTCGAAGGCGCGGAGCGGCCGCCACGGCGCGCGGTCGCCGGTCACCTCGTAGCGGAAATTGACACGCGAGAGATCGATGCCGGTCGCCACCGGCTGGACGGCTTGCGCTTCCGCGTTCTGCCGCCGTAGCGCGATAAGCTGATCCTGCGGATACTGCCAGGACACCGAGGCCATGTAGGTCTTCTCGGTCGAGCGCAGCTCCATGTGGTAGGTGCGCGCGTTGGTGTTGATGACGAGATTGGTCATCAGCTCGGGCCGGGTCGGCTTGACGAGGATATGAACCTGCTTGGTGGTGCCGGCGCCGCTCTCGGTGTCGCCGATGATCCAGCGCACCGTGTCGCCGGCGGCGACGGGACCGGAGCCGACCAGCGTTTCGCCGGGCTGCAAGGCGATGTCGGTGATCTGGCCGGGCGCGGTGTAGACTTGATAGAGCGCGCCATCGACGAAGGGGTAGACCTGGATGGCGTTGATGAAGCCGTTCCTGACCGGCTGCATCCGCGCTGCGGCATTTGCCTCATTCACACGCGCGGCAGGGTCCGGCAGCTCCGGCGTCGGCTTGCCGTCTTTGCCGACGGGCTTCAACTGGCCGGGCAACGGCAAAGGCTTCGGCAATTCCACCACCCGAACCGGCACCGGCGGATCGGCGGCCTGAACCGCAGGCATGGCATCGTCATAGGAGATTTCAGGCGGCTTCTGCGCCGTGGCGCAGCCGGCGAGCACGGATGTGAAAGCCAAGAGAAGCGGCAAGGCGGATTTACGGAAAGCCGGACTTCCCGCTTGTCCGGGGGCGGCTTTGCGGAACGTCGGCGTCATTGGGTCAGCTCCTTCGACCAGTTGATGGCGGTGACGTAGATTCCGAGCGGGTTGGCCCGGAGCTTTTCGGCGTCGCGCGGTACCTGCACGACGACGGTCAAGATGGCGGTCCAGCGCTCGGTGGAGGCGAGCGAGCCGTCCTGATAGGTCCGCTGGACCCAGGCGACGCGGAAGCTGTCGGGCGATGCGCGGATGACGCTCGAGACATCGACGGCGATCTGCGTCTTGCCGACCTTGGTGAAGGGGTCGTTGGCGCGGGCGTAGTCGTTGAGCGCCAATGCGCCGGCCTGCGTCGTGAAGTCGTAGGCCCGGAGCCAGTTCTGGCGGACGATGATCGCGTCGGCTGGGATCGAGCGGACCTCTTCGATGAAGCGCGCGAGATGGAAAGCGATCTGCGGATCGGTCGGCCGATAGTCGGCGGTTGCCGGAGCTACGGCCTGCGCTTGGCCGAGCTTGTCGACCTGCACCACCCACGGCACGACCGAGCCGCTCAACGATTGCCACACCAACGCGGCAGAGAGACCAGCCGACAAGGCCAGTGACCCGAAGGCCATCAAGCGCCAGTTCTTCGCCTGCACACGGGCTGAGCCGATGCGATCGTCCCAGACCTGGGCAGCTCGCTGATAGGGCGTCTCGGGTTCCGGCGATTTGCCGTAGTGGGTGGAGGGTCGTTTGAACATCAGCGGTCGCTTTCAGAAAGATGGACGGACGAGCCGCCGCCATGGCTGTCACCGGACCTGACCGCATGGGCGGCGGCCTGGACGCCGTGCGACATCGCTTGCGAGCGCTTCATGCGCTTGGCCCAAGCGGGCGGACCTTCGTTGGTTGCAGAGGAGGAAGCGGCGGCATCCGATGAGCGCCCTTCGTCGGTGACCGACTGGCCACCAGATCCGAAGCTCTCCTTCATCGACGCGGCGGCGCGCCTGAACGGGCTGGCGATCGCCGAGCCGAGTTTGGAGACGCCGGTGCTGGCGACATTGCCGAGGCCAGAGGCGACGCCAGAAACGCCGGTCTGTCCGGCGGCGCCAAGGCTGTAGGCGGTGGACGCGCGCCCCACGAGAGCAGCCCCACCACGCGCCGCTGCGGCAGCACCTCCCGCCAATGCGGCGCCACCGGAGGCGACGGCGCCGACCGTCGCAGCACCCGCCACCGCCATGCCGCCAGCGGCAAGGCCCGTTCCGATCGCCGCGCCCGCACCGAGCTGCGGGCCGCCGGAGACGAGGCCGTTGGCGATGCCGGGACCGAAGATGCCGAGGCCGAGCAGCGACAACGCCGCCAGCACGATCGCCATGGCGTCGTCGATGGTCGGCGTCGCGCCGTTGAAGCCAGCGGTGAACTCGGAAAACAGCGTGGAGCCGATGCCGATGATGACCGCGAGCACCATCACCTTGATCCCGGACGAGATGACGTTGCCGAGCACCCGCTCGGCCATGAAAGCGGATTTGCCAAAGAGGCCGAAGGGGATCAGCACGAAGCCGGCGAGCGTCGTCAGCTTGAACTCGATCAGGGTGACGAAGAGCTGGACCGCGAGGATGAAGAAGGCGAGCAGGATCAGCGCCCAAGCGAACAGCAGGCAGGCGATCTGGATGAAGTTCTCGAAGAACGACACCCAGCCCATCAGGTCGGAAATGGAATCGAGCAGCGGCCGACCCGCATCGAGCCCCGTCTGCGCCACCTTGCCGGGGCGCAGGAGGTCGGCGGTCGAGAACCCCGTGCCGGACGCCTTCAGGCCGAGCCCCGCGAAACTCTCGAAGACGATGCGCGCGAGGTTGTTCCAATTGCCGATGATATAGGCGAAGACGCCGACGAACAGGGTCTTCTTGATCAGCCGCGCGATGATGTCGTTGTCGGCGCCCCACGACCAGAACAGTGCGGCCAGCGTCACGTCGATGACGATCAACGTCGTGGCGATGAAGGCCACCTCGCCCTGCAACAGGCCGAAGCCGCTGTCGATGTAGCGGGTGAAGACCTCCAGAAAATGGTCGATGACGCCGGAGCCGCCCATGGTCAATGCGCCTCCGGTGAAGTAGCGCCGAGGAACCGGTCCCGGTTCTCCGCCCATGCCTTGAGGCAGGCCGCGTCACGGCTGGCGGCCTCGCCCAGGTCCCGGCAATGCCGTAGCGTGGCTCGCAGCGATCCGGGATCACTGACGTGAGGACGGCTGAGGGTACGGATCTCCGTCGCTTCGTCCTTGCGAGTCAGCTCGATCACCGAGGCGGTGATCGCCACCGCGACGAAGGCGACGGCGCCGAAGCGTGCGAGGGTCTTGCCGTCCATCGCCGTACCCTCAGTTGCTGCCGTAGAACATCTTGGCCGAACCGGGCTGGTAGCCCGTGCCCGGCGTCAGGAAGCGCCGGCGCTGTTCGCGACCCTGCTCGGCCGCGGCCGCCCGCTCGGCGTCGCTGAGCGCCTGCGCCCGGCCGTTGGCGGCGACCACCGCCGTGAGGTCGGCGAGTTGCTGCGCCTGGAGCGCGAGAAGCTGATTGCCGGCCTGTGTCGCCTGAAGCGCACCGTTCGCCGACTGGCTGGCGCCGACCAGCGCCGACATCTGCGCGCGGTTGGTGTCGATGTTGCCGACGACGCCGGCCTGCACGCGCATGGCGTCCTGCAAGCCGCCGACCGTGTTCTGCCAGCGCGAGCGGGCGTCGGCGACGAGTTGCTGGTCCGACGCCGACATCGAGGCGGCCGAATATTTCTGCTGGAAGGCCCGATCGATCTGCTGAGCGTCATAGGCGATGTTCTGCGCCTGCCCCAGAAGCTGCTGCGTGCGTTGCACGGATTGTTGAAGCTGCTGGAGCGAGGAATACGGCAGGCTCGCCAGATTGCGGGCCTGGTTGATGAGCATCTGCGCTTCGTTCTGCAGCGAGGTGATCTGGTTGGTGATCTGCTGGAGCGCGCGGGCGGCCTGAAGGACGTTCTGCGCATAGTTCGTCGGATCGAAGACGATGATGGCTTGCGCCGGCATCGGCAGCATCGGCGCGATGGCGGCGGAGGCTGAAAGCAAGGCGGCGGCGAAGCGCGCCGCGCGCGAACGGCACAGTGTCATGGGCGTGTCTCCAGATTGGTGAGGTCGGGAATGAGGTCGGCGGCCCAGCCGGAGCCGCGATGGCGCAGCCAGGCGTCGAGGAAACCATCGCGGCCGTACTCGGCGACGATCTTCGCGATCCCCGCCTGATCCGTCTTCGAGGACGCGGCGCAGAGCGCCAATGCCACCTCCGACAGGCCCAGCTCGAACAGCCGGTTGCCGCGCCGAGACTGGCAGTAATAGTCGCGCTTGGGCATGGCCCGCGCGATGATCTCGATCTGGCGGTCGTTGAGACCGAAACGGCGATAGATGGCGGTGATCTGCGGCTCGATCGCGCGCTCGTTCGGCAGCAGCAACCGGGTCTGGCAACTCTCGATGATCGCGGGCGCGATCGCCGATCCGTCAATGTCTGACAGGCTTTGTGTTGCGAAGATCACGCTGGCGTTCTTCTTGCGCAGCGTCTTCAGCCATTCGCGAAGCTGGCCGGCGAAGCCTTCGTCGTCGAGCGCCAGCCAGCCCTCATCGACGATGATGAGCGTCGGCGATCCGTCGAGCCGATCCTCGATGCGGTGGAAGAGATAGGCGAGAACGGCGGGCGCGGCTTCCGTGCCGATCAGCCCTTCGGTCTCGAACGCCTGCACGGTGGCTGTGCCGAGATGTTCGCTCTCAGCATCGAGCAACCGGCCCCAGGCCCCGCCGATACAATATGGACGCAACGCCTGCTTCAGGTCGTTCGACTGCAACAGGACGCAGAGGCCGGTGATCGTGCGTTCCTCGATCGGTGCCGAGGCGAGCGAGGTCAGCGCCGTCCAGATGTGCTCCTTGACCTCCGGTGTGATGGCGACGCCTTCGCGGATGAGGATGGCGACGATCCAGTCCCCGGCCCAGGCGCGTTCGGCGGTCTGTTCGATGCGGGCGAGCGGTTGCAGACTGACGGAGGTTTCCGATCCGTCCGTCAGGCCGCCGCCGAGATCGTGCCAGTCGCCCCGCATCGCGAGCGCGGCGGCGCGGATCGAACCACCGAAATCGAAGGCGAAGACCTGAGCCCCGGCATAACGGCGGAACTGCAAGGCCATCAGCGCCAGCAGCACCGATTTGCCGGCACCGGTCGGACCGACCACCAGCGTGTGGCCGACATCACCGACATGAAGGGAAAACCGGAACGGGGTCGAGCCTTCGGTCTTACCGAAGAGCAAGGGAGCGGCGCCGAAGTGCTCGTCCCGTTCCGGCCCCGCCCACACGGCACTGAGGGGGATCATGTGGGCGAGATTGAGCGTGGAAATCGGTGGCTGCCGGACGTTCGCATAGACATGCCCCGGCAGGCTGCCGAGCCAGGCGTCCACCGCGTTGATGGTCTCCACCATCGCGGTGAAGTCGCGGCCCTGGACAACCTTCTCGACCAGCCGCAGCTTCTCGTCGGCGACGCGCGGATCGGCGTCCCACACCGTCACGGTGGCGGTGACATAGGCGATGCCGGCATAGTCGGCGCCGAGTTCCTGAAGCGCGAGATCGGCATCTGCCGCCTTGTTCGAGGCATCCGTGTCCATCAGCACGGATTGCTCGTTGGTCATCACCTCCTTCACGATCGCGGCGATCGACTTACGCTTGGCGAACCACTGACGACGGATCTTGGTGAGCAGTCTCGTGGCATCGGTCTTGTCGAGCAGGATGGCGCGAGTGGACCAGCGATAGTGAAAGGCGAGCCGGTTCAGTTCGTCGAGCAGGCCCGGTGTCGTCGCTGTCGGAAAGCCGGTGATGGTCAGAACGCGCAGGTACTGCGCTCCCAGCCGCGGCTCCAGCCCGCCGGTGAGCGGCTGATCGGCCAAGAGCGCGTCGAGATACATCGGCGTCTCGGGAACGCGGACGCGATGCCGGTGCGTGGAGACACAGCCGTGCAGATAGGTTAGCGTCTCGCCGTCATCGAGCCAGCGGCACTCCGGCATGAAGGCTTCGATGAGATGCAGCAGCCGGTCGGTGCGGTCGGCAAAACCGGCCATCACCTCGTGCGCGTCGATGCCGGTCTTCTCGCGGCCTTCGTAGAGCCATGTCTCGGCGCGCGCGGCGTCCTCGGCCGGCGGCAGATAGGCGAAGGTCAGGAAGTAGCTGGACTCGAAGTGTGCTCCCGCTTCTTCGAAGTCGGCTTTCCGCTCGGCATCGACCAGCGCCGAGGCAGCATCGGAAAAGCGGCTCGCGGGATAGACGCCCGCTGCATGGCGTTGCGCCTCGACGAAGATCGCCCAACCGCTGCCGAGACGGCGGAAGGCATTGTTGAGGCGGCCTGCGACGGCGACCAACTCGGCGGGCACAGCCGAGTCAAGATCGGGACCACGGAAGCCTGCAGTGCGTTGGAAACTGCCGTCCTTGTTGAGCACGATGCCAGGGCCGACCAAGGCCGCCCAGGGGAGAAAATCGGCGAGACGTCGATTGCGGTTGCGATATTCGGCGAGGTTCATCATGGCCGCGCCCCTTCAGACCGAAAGGTGCGCAGGGATGCGCAGATGACGGCGACCGACCTCGACAAAGAGCGGGTCGCGCTTCGCCGCCCACACCGCCGCAAGGTGGCCGATGGCCCAGATGACGATGCCGACCAGCCAGAGACGAAGGCCGAGACCAACAGCGCCGGCGAGCGTGCCGTTCATGATGGCGATGGCACGCGGGGCGCCGCCGAGCAGGATCGGCTCGGTCAGCGCCCTGTGCACCGGCACGGTGAAACCCGGCACTTCGCCGCTCTGGTCGTCGACACCCGCCATCAGACCAGCGCTCCGCCGCCGAACGAGAAGAAGCTGAGGAAGAACGAGCTGGCGGCAAACGCGATCGACAGGCCGAAGACGATCTGGATCAGGCGGCGGAACCCGCCAGAGGTGTCGCCGAACGCGAGCGCCAAGCCCGTGGTGATGATGATGATCACGGCGATGATTTTGGCGACAGGGCCTTCGATCGACTGCAGGATCTGCTGCAGCGGCTGTTCCCACGGCATCGAAGAGCCGGAGGCATGGGCGGGCGCCGTCAGCGCCACGCTGAGCGCGACGATCGATACGGTCATGGCGAGGCGTTGGCGCGCGAGGCGTGCGACTTGGATCACGGAGTTTCTCCTTCCGGGTTGGAGCTGATCGCGTTCGATGCGCCGTCGACGGCGGGCACGACGCGGTAATCGCCGTCCGGACCAAGGCCATCGACACGGGCGAGTTCGGTGAGCCGGCGGGCGGAGCCACGGCCGGAGAGCACGGCGACGAGGTCGATCGTCTCGGCGATCAGCGCGCGCGGGATGGTGACGACGGCTTCCTGGATGAGCTGTTCCATCCGCCGCAGCGCGCCGATGGCGCTGCCGGCGTGGATCGTGCCGATGCCGCCCGGATGGCCGGTGCCCCACGCTTTCAGCAGGTCGAGTGCCTCTGCGCCGCGCACTTCGCCGATCGGGATGCGGTCGGGGCGCAAGCGAAGTGAAGAACGCACGAGATCGGAGAGCGAGGCGACGCCGTCCTTGGTCCGCATCGCTACAAGATTCGGTGCCGCGCATTGCAGCTCGCGCGTATCCTCGATGATGACGACGCGATCGGAGGTCTTCGCCACCTCCGCCAGCAGCGCATTGGCCAGCGTCGTCTTGCCGGTCGAGGTGCCGCCGGCGACGAGGATGTTGGCGCGGGTGGCGACGCCAGCCCGCAGCGCCTCGGCCTGCGCCGCCGACATGATCCCGGCGCGGACGTAATCGTCGAGCGTGAACACGGCAACCGCAGGCTTGCGGATAGCGAAGGCCGGCGCCGCGACCACCGGCGGCAACAGCCCCTCGAACCGTTCGCCGGTCTCGGGTAGTTCGGCCGAGACGCGCGGGTGACCTGCATGAACCTCGGCGCCGACGTGATGCGCGACCAGGCGCACGATGCGCTCGCCATCTGCCGGCGATAGCCGCTCGCCGGTGTCGGATAATCCTTCGGAAAGACGATCGATCCAGATGCGCCCGTCCGGGTTCAGCATCACCTCGACGACGGCGGCGTCTTCGAGAAACCGGGCGATGGCGGACCCAAGCGCCGTGCGCAGCATCCGCGCGCCACGAGCCAAGCCTTCCGTATTGTGATGCGAAACCGCCATCTGATCCCCGATCTCGCCGGGGAGAAGTCAGACGGTCCCCAGACGGGGTCGATTAAAAGGGCCGGAAATTGGGCTGATTCAACAAGGTTTTGATGACGTGCGGCCTTGGCGAAGAAAAGGCGGTGATTGGCGGGATTGGTTATTCGCTGTCGGCCGGCCGATATCGCTCAGCGCTGTGCGTTCTCGACGTAGGTCGCCACCGCCTTCTTGTTGTGCGCGTCGATCAATTGGGCTCCGTCGGCAACGAGATCGGCAAGGGTTTGCTGTTGCAGGGCAGTCCGCCAAGCCTCCTCGGCGGCGATCATGCGGGTCTTGATGAAGCAATCGGCCTTGTAGGCGCACGGGTCCTTCGCCTTGCCGGGGCCGCGCCGGCGGATTTCGCGGCAGACGAAGGCGGGCTCCCGTCCGTCGATCGCTTCGACGATGTCGAGCAACGTGATGCGCGCCGGGTCGCGCGCCAGCCGATAGCCGCCGCGCGGCCCCGGCACGGCATCAATGACGGAAGCCGCAGCGAGCGCCCGCAGGTGCTTCAGAAGATAGGTTTCCGAAACGCCGTGCAATTCGGCGAGACTCTTGCCCGGAAGCACTTTGCCCTCCCGCAATCCGGCCAGCACCAAGGCACAGTGCAGCGCCGCCTCCACCCCGTCGCTCATGCGCCGCATCGCCTTCTCCCGTTCCGTTCTTGGATTGCGTCCTAATCATGGATATATATTATCCATGATTCTCAGCCAACCCCTCTCGCTACCGGAGGCACCCATGCACCCCAGACTGAACATCGCCGCGCTGGCACCCGAACTCTATCAGGCTGTCCGCACCCTCGACGGCGCCGTGACCAAGTCGGGCCTCGACAAGCGCACGCTTCATCTCGTCAAGTTGCGCGCCTCGCAGATCAACGGTTGCGCCTACTGCGTCGACCTGCATGTGAAGGACGCTCTGGCGGACGGGATGGACGCCCAGTTGCTGCATCTCGTCGCCGTCTGGCGCGAGTCCCCGTTCTTCGATGCGCGCGACCGGGCAATTCTCGAATGGACCGAGAGCGTGACGCTCGCCGCCGAGACGGGCATTCCCGACGCTGCTTTTGAAACCGTCCGCGCCATCTTCTCGGAGACCGACATCGCCAAACTGACGATCGCCATCGGAACCATCAACATCTGGAATCGCGTCGCGGTCAGTTCCCGCATGCAGCACCCGGTCGGCACGGAAAAGAACGCGGTTGCTCCTTGATCGATTGCCTCTTGACCCTGACATTGATGTCAGGGGTTACGAGATGCAGCAGGAGGGCGGATGAAGATCGGAGACGTTGCAAAAAGGACGGGGGCGAGCGTGCGCTCCATCCGTCACTACGAGAAGGTAGGCCTGATCCGCGCCACCCGCGAGGAGAACGGCTACCGCGATTTCGACGAAGCCGACATGCTTCTGGTGCGCCGCATCGGCCGGATGATCCGGCTCGGCTTCACCACCGAGGAAATCGCAACCTTTCTCAACTGCATAGTCGACGATCCCGCCACGGTCACCGCCTGTCCGAAGGTGGCCGCTGCACATCGGTTGAAGCTTGCGGCGATCGAACGGCAGATGGCCGATCTCGAAACCCGTCGCCAGAAGCTTCTCATCACCCTGAAGGCTGCCTCCGGTCAGGACGACATCAGCGTACCGGAGACGCTTGCCCATGCCGAAACCAGCCCCATCGCCCTCGCTCATCCTCGCCACCCTGGCGCTCGCGGTCTATTTCGTCGGCGCGGTTGAGTTCATGCTCGCGCCGATGCTGACGCCGCTGGCGTCGGCCTTCGCCGAGAAACCCGCCGATATCGCCTGGCTCGTCTCTGCCTATGCGGTGTCCTACGCCGTGCTTGCCCCGCTCATCGGCCTCCTCAGCGATCGGATTGGCCGGCGGCGCCTGCTTCTCCCAGCATTGGCGCTGTTTGCCGCCGACGCGCTGGCCGTCGCTTTCGCGCCGTCGCTGACCTTCGCGATCATCGCCCGCATTCTCGGTGGCGCAGCGGGCGCAGCCCTGACGCCGACCGCCTTCGCCCTGATCGCCGAGACCGTTCCCGAAGATCGCCAAGCCGGCGCCATGGGCCTCGTCCTCTTCGGCCTGACCCTCGGCATCGCCACCGGCCCGACCTTCGCGGGGCTCCTCACCGATGCCTTCGATTGGCAGGTGCCGTTCATCGCCGTCGCCTGCGGCTGCCTCGCCGTTCTCGTGCTGGCCGCGCGCATTCTGCCTCCCTCCGTGGCGCGGCAGGGCCGACCGCTCAAAGCCTCGGCGGCCCGCCTGCTCGATGGCGCGACCTTCCGGCCCAACCTCTCCAAGGGCTTCTGGCTCGGCGCGACCATTGCCGGCTTCCTGATCTCCGGCGAGGTTCTGCGCAACCGCTATGGTCTCTCCACCAGCATGGTCGGGCTCTCGGTCACCGCCTTCGGGGTCGGTCTCGCGGCAGGCAACCTTGCCATCGGGCGCCTCGCCGCCTGGGCCGGACGGCCAGAGACCGTCCTCATTTTCGCTATCGCGCTCATCTGCGTAACGCAGAGCGCCTTCTTCGCGACCAACCCGAGCCTCGGTTTGGCAATCGGGCTACTGGCTCTCTGGGGTTTTGCATCAGGCCTCGCCGCACCGGCCAACACCGCCATTCAAGCGAGCCGGGCCGGCTCGGACGCCGGCTTCGTGCTGGCGTCGTCAGAATCGATGAACAACGGCGCGCTGCTTGTGCTGGCACCGATCGTCGCGGGGTGGGTTGGACGGGGCGACACCGTCGGCACGGCCATCCTGCTCGGCGTCTGCACGCTTGCAGCGCTCGGCGTCAATCTCGCCGACCGACGATCCCAACCGAAGGCTCTTCCATGTGAGGCGAATTAGGCCCTCGCGTTCGTCTCCTCTCGGTTCGCATCGACATCGCGGGACAGCTCCTTCAAGAACCGATCCCCTGTCGCCAGTCGCCTCCCAAGAGTTTGCACGAAGCTCTCGAAGCGCTCTGCGCCTTTCGCCCTCGCCGATGCCTGCGCGCTGTCGGGCAGCGGCGGCGTGATGGTCAGCCAGAAGCGAATGAACAGCGAGAGCGTTTCGCCGACAATGGCTATGTCTTCATCGAGTCCATCGATCTGTCGGCCGATGCGATCCATGCGGCGCGCGAACACGGCCTCAAGTCGCTCGGACGCATCCGCCGACAGGAAGGAGGCGACGGCGGCTTCAATGACGGCGGATTTGGAGATGTTGCGACGGAGCGCCAGCGCCTCGACCTTCTTCAGAAGTTCCGGGTCGAAATAGACATTCATGCGGGTCTTGGTCTGCATGGCCATCCTCACAGTTCGAGGCCATCAGCCGGGTCCATCGTTGCCTGCCGGGCATTCGATGTGACCTGCTGGCGCAAGCGGCTGGCCCGGGCGGCGTCCACATCGGGATCGTCGTCGAGAACATCGAACTCACTGAGGGGTGATCGCTCGGGTGGCGCGATCTCCTCATGTTCCGGCAATTCCGGCTCGCGGCGAATGCCGGCATTGGCCGGATCGAAGCTCACACCATTCCCGTTGTCGGATGTTGCTCCAGCCGATGCCGCCGGGATCGCCAGCGTCGACCAATCATCCGCGGACTGCGCTGCCGGCGCGGACGCTGTCGGCGCCTTCGGCGGCGGCAAGATGCGTTCCTTGAAACGAGCATCCTCGTAGTAGCGCGCCTTCTTTGCCCGCACGGGCGGCACACCTGCGACCAGCAGCAATTCGTCGGCGGGCGGGAGCTGCATCACCTCTCCGGGGGTGAGCAGCGGCCGCGCCGTCTCCTGCCGAGACACCATGAGATGGCCGAGCCAGGGCGACAGCCGGTGGCCGGCATAGTTGGTGGAATCGCGCATCTCGGTCGCGGTGCCGAGGGCGTCCGACACGCGCTTGGCGGTGCGCTCGTCGTTGGTGGCGAAGGCGACGCGCACATGGCAGTTGTCGAGCACGCTGTTGTTCGCGCCGTAAGCCTTTTCGATCTGATTGAGGCTCTGGGCAATCAGGAAGGACTTGATGCCGTAGCCCGCCATGAAGGCGAGTGCGCTCTCGAAGAAGTCGAGACGGCCGAGCGCCGGAAACTCGTCCAGCATCAATAGGAGGCGATGCCGGTTGGCGGAGGTCTTCAGGTCTTCGGTCAGACGCCGTCCGACCTGATTGAGGAGCAGGCGGATCAGCGGCTTGGTGCGGTTGATGTCGGAGGGCGGGACGACGAGATAGAGGCTGACCGGCCTCTCCCCCGTTACCAGATCGGCGATGCGCCAGTCGCAGCGCGCCGTCACCTTCGCCACCACGGGGTCGCGGTACAGGCCGAGGAACGACATTGCGGTGGAGAGCACGCCCGATCGCTCGTTGTCGGACTTGTTCAACAACTCGCGCGCCGAGGACGCGATGACCGGGTGGACACCGGCCTCGCCGAGGTGCGCCGTGTTCATCATGGCGCGCAGCGTCGCCTCGACGGGCCGCTTCGGATCGGAGAGGAAGTTGGCGACGCCGGCAAGCGTCTTGTCACGTTCCGCGTAGAGAACATGCAGGATCGCGCCGACCAGCAGCGAATGGCTGGTCTTTTCCCAATGGTTGCGCTTATCGAGGGCGCCTTCGGGATCGACGAGGATGTCGGCGATGTTTTGCACGTCGCGGACTTCCTTGTCGCCGCGACGCACCTCCAGCAGCGGATTATAGGCCGACGATGCCGGATCGGTCGGATCGAACAGCAGCACGCGGCCATGCTGGGATCGGAAACCGGCGGTCAGGCCCCAATTCTCGCCCTTGATGTCGTGAATGATCGTGCTGCCCGGCCAGGTCAGCAGCGTCGGCACGACGAGACCGACGCCTTTGCCGCTCCGCGTAGGCGCGAAGCACAGCACATGCTCCGGGCCGTCGTGGCGGAGATAGCCGCCGTCGAGCCGGCCAAGCAATACGCCATCGGGGCCGAGCAATCCGGCGGCGCGGATTTCCTCCGGTTCGGCCCATCGCGCCGAGCCGTAGGTAGCGACGTTCTTCGCCTCGCGCGCTCGGATCACCGACAAGGTGATGGCGACGATGATCGAGATGAAGCCGCCCGACACGGCGATGCAGGCGCCTTCAACGAAGATCGGCGGCGCATAGGCGTCGTAGCAATACCACCACCAGAAGAAGATGGGCGGATAGTAGATCGGGCAGCCAGCCACCTCGAACCAGGGGACGCCAAGCTGCGCCTGAAAGCCGAGACGCCACGCCGTCCATTCCGTCGCACACCAGATGGCGGTGAGCACGATCAGGAGAACGATGGCGACTTGTCCCCACAGGACGCGGCTTCCGGACATAAAGGCTCCAATCGGCAAAAGAGACGGAGCCGATCAGAGAATAGCCGTTCCAGACATAGGCAACAGGAAATCCGATGCGTCGCATCATCGGATACTATGGCGAAGAAAAAGGACGCTCAGTGCCGCGCTGATCGCGCCTCGGTCGCCGCCTGTTCCAGTATCTTGCGATAGCCGGTCTTCGTTATCCAGCGAGCACGATTGAGATGGCTTTGCCAGCAGAGGCGCGAGCGATCCCCTTCAGTCCCGGGATCACGATGCAGCACGATACGAGCCACTTCGGTCCAGTCCGCCCCATCCGTCTCCGCATCGAGCAGTCGCAGATACGTGACGAAGTGTCGTTCGTCGTAGACCGTGATCTCTGGCCCGCTGGGAGCGAGATCGTCGACATCGGGATCGAGTTCGGGGCGTATCCGCATCGGATGGCCCTCCTTTCGACAGTGCAGCGGCCCGCAAGGAATAGTTCAGAAGCTCTTCAATTTTGAGACAAACAGCTTAGCGAACCACGGCTCTTTGCGGCAGCGGGCTGGAATTCATCGTTTGGCCGAGCGGATCTATAGCATGTTTCAGCACGAATCGGAATGATCGTTCCTGGAACGATCATTCCGACGCAGGCTCTCATTTCGCCATGGATCTCAAGGAGGTTATGGCGGTCAATCTGCGTCGGCTGCGCCATGACAAGCAAATGACGCAGGAAGAGCTGGCCGATCAGTCCGGCCTGAGCGCGCGCTATATCGGCGCGATCGAGCGCGCCGACGTTTCCGCGAGCGTCACGGTTCTTGGGCAGATTGCGGAGGCGCTGGGAATTGAACCGGGCGAACTTCTGAAGGAATCAGCCAAATTGCGCTGATTTGCTCATCTCGGTTGCAAGATCGAGCAGATGCCTGAGCGCCGGACCGCGATTATGCGGCGACCAAACCGCGCTGAATCTGGCCCGGTCCGGCTCATCGGCGATAGGTCGAAAAAGGACGCCGGGAAACGGGACGTGCGACGCGGCCTCGCTCGTCAGCGTGATCCCCTCGCCATCTGCAACCATGTGCATCAGCGTGTCTCGACCGACATCGCACCGACGAATGCGGGGCGACTTCTCTCGCTCGACGAGTCTGCGAACGATATGGTCCAGGACTTGGGGACCGGCGCCGCTTTGCCGGACAAGGAAGGTGTCTGCGGCGAGGTCTTCCCACATGAGATGGTCCGCACTCGCCAATGAATGGCCCTGCGGTAGCACGGCTATCACGGCTTCGGACCAGAGCTGCCGTGAATGGCAGTCGGGCACTTCTACGGCACCAACCACGAAGGCGATGTCGAGCTTGGCTTCGCGGACCTGACGTATGATCTCGTCCGAACGCCCCTCGAAGATGTCGAGTTCGATCTCCGGATGCTCGTCGCGATACCGGCGGCGCAGATCGGCCAGGAACCCCGAACCGATCGAAGACAGGAGGCCGATCGACAGATGACCAATCGCGCCGTTCAGAACCGCCCCTGCTGTCTTGATCGCAAGATCGAGATGGCCGATCCCCGCGGCAACTTCCGTGATGAAATTGCGGCCGGCGTCGGTCAGGCGGACCCCACGGTGGCGGCGCTCGAATAGAACAACACCGAGATCCTCTTCCAGCGTCTTGATCCTGGTGCTCACGCTCGACTGGCTGACGCCGAGAGCATTCGCGGCGTGGCGAAAATTCAGATACTCGGCAACGGACAACGTCTGGATCAGTGCCACGAGCGGGATGCGGCCTCTCAACAGCGCATTCTGTTGATCAACAACCTCCTGGCCATTGTGCGCTCGTCGCCGCATTGCTCCTCCGATCCCGCTAAGCGCTCGGCGATCGAACGCAGCGAGGCGTAAGGCTCAACAGACCCATGTCGGCGAGCGCGAAGCGGCCCTGCAACGATGTCGCAAGGGCGTAGTCGGCTGCGTCTTCGCTCTTGTCACGCTCTTTGGTGCCGCCCACCCGCATGGCATCACCTCGATGCATCGAAGGCGTCGATGCCGGTGAGTTCGGCCGAAAGCGTCCAGAGCCGCTCGGCCTCAGCGGGATCGGCGGCGTAATCTCGAACGCCGACGAACGGTTCATTTGCAGTCTCGGCGCGCACGGCAATATCGCAATCCTCGCAATAGAGACCGGCACGACCGTCGAGCATCGGCGAGGTCGCGGCCCATACTTGCGTCGCCGCGCCCTGCTCAGGCGTCTTGAAGGTCGGGTCGGCTGGCGCACCGCTCGTGTCGAGCCAGCCCTCGGCGATCATCTCCGCCTGCGCCAGATGCCGCTGGAGCGGCGTGAAGATCTTTCCGGGATGAAGCGAGAAGGCCTGCACACCGGCTTCGCGCCCAAGCCGGCCGAGATGGACGGCGAAGAGCGCATTTGCCGTCTTCGACTGGCCGTAGGCGCGCCATTTGTCGTAACCTCCAATAAAATGAAGATCGTCCCAGATGATTGGCGAATTGTGGTGGCCGGCCGAAGAGACCGAGATGACACGTGCACCACCTTCGAGCAGCGGCCAAAGCGCGTTTGTCAGCGCGAAATGCCCGAGATGATTGGTGGCGAACTGCGCCTCCCAGCCTTGTCCTACCCTCGCCTCCGGGCAGGCCATGATGCCGGCATTGTTGATCAGAATATCGATGTGTTGGTTATCAGCGATGATGTGCTCGGCGAAGGCGCGCACGCTGTCGAGGTGCGACAGGTCCAACGGCTCGACCGTCACGCCGCCGATGTCCTTCGTGGCTACCGCCGCTGCCGCTGGATTGCGCGCGGCAACGATGACCTGGGCTCCTGAAGCAGCAAGCGCCCTGGTCGTTTCCAAGCCGAGCCCCGAATGTCCTCCGGTGACGATCGCGCGCTTACCGGCGAGATCGATATCGGCGAGAACATCCGTGGCGGTGCTTCTTGCCCCAAAGCCGGACCCGAGCGGTTTCTGATGGTCGATCATGGTGTCTCTCCGAGAGGTGCGGTTTCGCCCGCATGTTTGCTCTCAGAAAGGATGACCCGTGGCACTCGCACGATCCATGTCGTATAGTCTGCCTTTCCTTCTCGATCGTCTGGATTTTTGCCTTGGACCCATTGTCCGACGTTCTGTCGCTTCTGAAGCCGAAAAGTGCGATCAGCGCTGGCCTTGACGCCGGTGGTGAGTGGGCGATCAGATTTCCCCCGCATGAAGGCATCAAGTTCAACGCCGTCATGCGCGGCGCCTGTTGGGTCCAGGTCGATGGGGAGCCTGATCCGCGACGGATCGAAGCCGGCGACTGCTTCCTGCTCACGCGCGGCCGTCCGTTCCTCTTCGCAACGGACCTCGCATTGCGCCCGATCGAATCTCCCACGATCTATGATCAGGCTGTCGACGGCATCGCGACCTGCAACGGCGGCGGCGACTTCTTCCTGATCGGCGGCCGTTTTTCTTTCGAGGGCGATCATGCCGGAATGCTGTTCGGGGCCTTGTCGGCCATCGTTCATGTGCGCGACGCCTCGAACCAGGCTGCCGTTCTGCGCTGGGCGCTGGAGCAACTGGCTGCGGAACTGAAAGATCGGCCTCCAGGCGGCACGCTGATGGCGGAGCACCTCGCCCAGATCATGCTCTTGCAAGTCTTGCGGCTCTGGCTCGCCTCCGGGACGGACAAGCCCGCCGGATGGTTGTCGGCGCTGTCCGATCCCCGACTGACGAGAGCGCTCGGCGCCATGCACGCCGAACCCGCTCGCCACTGGACGCTTGCGGAACTGGGAACCATCGCCGGCATGTCGCGCAGCACTTTCGCTGCGCGCTTCCGAGAAGCGGTTGGACAACCGCCCCTGGACTATCTCATCCGCTGGCGCATGGTGCTCGCGGCTGAACGGCTCAAGCGAACGAACGACAGTGTCGGGGCGATCGGCTTTTCCATCGGCTATGAATCCGAAGCGGCCTTCAGCACAACCTTCCGGCGGGTCGTCGGCTGTGCGCCGGGAAAGTTCCGACGCGACGACGCTCCCTGAATCTTCTCTGCCGCGCGCCGCGACCACCGACCGCCCTCCGATCAACGGGTCGAAGCCGAACTTGCACGTCATCTGACCGGAAGAAGCTCCGCCTCCCGTGCCAAAGCAGCTTGGACGGACGCCCGCGCGCCGATCCGTTGCATATGGCGAGCGGTCGCCGGCCAACGGTCGAGATCGATCGAAAAACCCTTCATCCAGCCGAGCACGGTGAAGAGATAGGCGTCGGCGACCGTGAAACCGTCGCCCACCAGATAATCCCGAGATGCGAGGTTCACCTCGATGAAGTCGAGACGCCGGAACAGCCGGTCCCGGAAGATCACCAGCACCTCCTCCGGCAAGGCTCGATTGAACAGCGGGCTCGATCCGGAATGGATTTCGCTGGTGATGAAGTTGAGCCATTCCTGCAGCCGAACCCGCGCCAGCGTACCGGCGGCCGGAGCCAATCCCACCTCCGGCATCAGGTCGGCCAAATACTGAACGATGGCCGGTCCTTCGGTCAGAACCTCGCCGGTATCGAGTTCGAGCGCCGCGACATAGCCCTTCGGATTGATGGAGAGGAAGTCCTCTCCCGTGGATGTGCGTTTCGTCCGATTGTTCACACGGACGAGTTCGTAGGGCATTCCGAGTTCCTGAAGCACGATGTGCGGCGAGAGCGAACAGGTGTCGGGGGCGAAATAGAGCTTCATCGTCGGGGCCTCGCTGAGGGGGAAAATCGCCACCCACATTGGCAGGTCCCGTGATATAATAAAAATTACTCCCATATTTTTCTGACATAATCTTGACTACTATGAACCTGACCCAACTCCAGAGCCTGATCGCCGTCTCCGAGGCCGGCAGCTTCACCGCAGCCGCGGATAAGCTCGGCGTCACCCAATCGGGGATGAGCCAAGCCCTGGCCGCGCTCGAAGAGAGTCTGGGCGTGAAACTGCTCATCCGCCAGCCACGGGGTGTCGAATTGACCGCCTTCGGAGAGCGCGCGCTCGACCATGCGCGAACAGCCCTTTCGCATCTGGAGGCGATCGAAAGGGAGGCAATGGCGCTGATCGGCGAGGAGACCGGGGCCATCCGTCTGGCGGGGTTTCCAAGCGTCTTCGCTACTGTCCTTCCGCCCTTGCTTCGGCGTTTTCGCACGCTCCATCCGGGCATCGACCTCGTGCCGCTCGAAACCGACGACCTGGAAGTGGAGGCTTGGCTCGCAGCGGGATCGATCGACCTCGGCGTCGTTCTCAATCCGTCTTCGTCCAGAAATGCCGTTCCGCTCGGACGGGATGCCTGGGTTCCGATCCTGCCGGCGGCGCATCCCCTGTCACGGCGACCTTCGGTCTCGTTGGCCGAGCTGGCGGCAGCGCCCTTCGTTCTCGCCACCGGCGGGTGCCATACGAACGCCCGCTCGCTTGCCGACGCGGAAGGATTGACGCTCCAGAACGTGCAGATCGAGGTGCGCGACTGGTCGAGCGCGATTGCCCTGGTTCGGGAGGGTGCGGGTGTCAGCCTCGTGCCGGAATCCACGTTGCCGGAACAGCAACGCGGCTTCCGGGTTTCGAAGCTCGCTTCGCCGTTGCATCGCGAGTTCGGACTCGTTGCTTCGCCAATGCGGCCGCTCTCGCGGGCCGGAACCCTGTTCGTCGAGTTGGCGCGTCGCTCGGCCGCGCCAACCTCTGCATAGAGCAAGACCTGAAGGCGGGACGGCTTACGGGCTCGGACCTCATGACGCGCCATCGACATCTTTCCTCCTCCCGAAGGTGAAGAAGCTGAGTGCGGCCAGCACCCAGACACCAATGGCGCCGTAGAGCATCACCTCTCCGAAGCCGCCGGCCAGTGCGGCAGGACCGAGCACCTTCGACACTCCCGGAGCGGCGTGATCGAAAGCACCGACGTTTCCGGCGGCGACCTGTTCGGCGATGTGCCGAAGTTGCGTGGCGTCGAACGATCCGGACACCGCACTCAGGCGCTTCAGAACGCCGTCGACCAAGACAAAGCCCATCAGCGCGATGTTGATGGCGAGCGAGATCATCCGTGCGCTCATGTCGATGCCGGATGCCATGCCGGCCCTGTCGCTCGATACTGATCCGGTCGTGGTGTTGGTGACCGGCGTGTTGGTCGCCCCGAGACCGATCCCGGCCAGCAACGCGCCGATCAATGTCGTCGGCAAGGCCGCCGGACCACCGCCTGTTCCGATCTTCATGATGAAAAAGCCGAGACCGATCACGAACAATCCGGCCGGGATGACGGTGCCGGCGCCAAGACGCAGCGAAAGGCGTTCGGCATAGGGCGGCACGACCAGCGTCGGCAGGGTGTAGGCGAGCAGTGCAAGGCCAGCGGTCAGCCCGTCGAGACCGAGCCCCGCCTGAAACCAGATCGGCAGATAGATCATGAACGGCCAGAAGCTGAAATTCATGCCCATCGAGCCGAACAGAGCTCCGGAAAACGGCCGGATTCGGAACACCGAGAAATCAAACATCGGGTGCGGCGTGATCTGCTCGACAATGACGAAGGCGATGAGGCTGAGGGCGGCTGTAGCGACGATCGCCAGCGCGATCGGGCTGGTGAAACCGAGTTCGCTGCCCTGAGTAATGACGTAGGCGACGCAAAAGACGGCCAGTGACAGGGTCGCGATGCCGCCGAGATCCAGGCGCCGAGCGGCTGGATCCTTCGATTCCCGAACACCGCGCCAAGCCAGGATGACGGTCAGCACGGCGATGAAACCGTGGATCAGAAACACCCAGGCCCAGCCCATCAGGGCTGCGATCCCGCTGCCGATCACCGGACCGAAGCCGAGACCGAACCCGGTAACGATGCCCCACCAGCCGAAAGCTCGGGCTCGATCGGCCGCCGTGCTGAACTGATGCGAGAGCACTGCGATCCCACAAATCAGCATGGCGCCGCCGCTAGCTCCCTGGAGCGCGCGCCCGGCGATGAGGGTTATCATGTTGGGGGCAAGGCCGCACAGCAGGGAGGTGGCGCCGAACGCAACGATGGCGACGACGAGGAGACGCTTGCGCCCGAAGCGATCCGCCAGTGTGCCGGCAGCCATGAGGACCGTCGCCACGGCGATGGTGTAGGCGTTCATCGTCCACTGGAGTTCTTGAAAGTCGGCGTGAAGGACTTTCTCCAGCGTCGGCAGAATCGCCGGAACGCTTGATATTTCGAAGCCGAACATCAAAGCCGACAAACAGATGGCGGCCAAGGCAAGGTTACCTTGCCGCGAGGAAGCAAAGGACATGATCAGGCCTTTCAGCGCCGAGATCACTCGGCGTCTCGCACGCGGTCGTTCACCCACGGCGGCTGAGGCCGGGGTGGCACGGCAGTCTTGCGAGCGACTGTTGTTGATGGACCTGATCGTAGGCGAAACTTGACGATATAAGAATGATATGGCTGAATATTTCAGAGACAACAAATCTGGATGATCGAAATGGCATCCCTCGATGTCGAGTCGGTCCAGGCTTTCGTAGCCATCGCCGACCTTCAGAGTTTCACGCGAGCGGCGGAGGCCCTCGGCACCACGCAAGGGGCGATCAGCGTCAAGCTGCGGCGCCTGGAAGAGCGGATCGGCCAGCGGCTGATCGAGCGTACGCCGCGCCACGTCCGGCTTTCCGCACACGGCGCCGTCTTTCTCGATCCCGCTCGCGACTTTCTTGCCGCGCACGAAGCCGCGCTGTCGGCGCTCGCTTCCACGACCCCGCGCCGCTTCGGGCTCGGCATCGCCGCGCATGTGGCAGGTCCTGAGCTTCCGACCCTTTTGGCACAACTCAACGCGCACGATCCGGGCCTGCGCATCGAGGTACGCCTCGAAAACTCGCGCACGCTGCTCGACGCCTTCGATCGTGGAGAGCTGGACGCCTGTATCATTCGTCGCGAAGACGACAGACGCGATGGCGAGGTCCTCGGCCCGGAACATTTCGGATGGTTCGCCGCGCCGAATTTCGAGCATCGGCAGGGCGAGCCTCTGCGGTTGGCCGCCCTGTCGCCTTCCTGTGGCGTGCGCGATATCGCGACCCGCGCCCTGGACGAGGCTGGCATCGCCTGGACGGAAGTGTTCCTCGGCGGCGGCTCGTCGGCCGTCGCGGCAGCCGTCTCCGCCGGATTCGCCATGGCCATCTTTTCCTGTCGCCTTGCTCCGCCCGGCACCATCGAAATCGGCGAACGCTTCAGGCTGCCGCGCCTTCCGTCGTCCGAGATTGTGCTGCACTCGACGCTCACCGATCCCAAGTCGCGCGCTGCATTGCGCACATTGGCTGCGGCTTTTCGGGAGCACCGCGCGATGGCCGGATAGCGGGCGCGGGACAACCGCCCGCAGCCGGCTACGTTTGTCGGACAGCGTCGCCGGCCCCCTCATGACGTTGCCGAGGCCTGTTCCGGCGCGTGCTGATCGACCACGGTGAAGGTCAGGCCAGTCCAATACTCGCCCGCCTCGACGATCGCGATGGATCGTTCCGCCTCCTCGATCACGGCGTAGCCGTCGGACAGCAGGAAGCTCTCGACATCCTTCATCGAGGCGAAGGCCATGAGCGTCACGCCATCGATCCGGCTGGCTACGGGATGGAAGAAAGGCGCGCCCGCTGTGACGGGGCCGATGTTGTGAAGCTGGACGTAACGCTTCACAAGACGCTGCGTATCGGCCTGGCCGACCACCAACTCGGCATGATCGTGCAGCCAGCGGCGCTGGAACCTCTCGCGGTCGAGATCATCGCGCCGAATGTGCGTCTTGATCAGGATGATCGAGTCGTCACCAGCCGTGTTCGGCATGATGATGAACTGGCGGGCCAGTACCGGCCCGAGATCCCGGAAGATGGCCTGATCCTCGGGAAGGATCTTGCGACGAACACGCTCGGCACCGAGAACCGCGCCGAGATCGTCGAGCCCCGCGAAGTTGAGATACGCGACCCCGTCCCACTGCGGACGTCGGTAGGGCTCGACGTGACCGACGATGGTCTCGAACAGGCGACCGTCCGCGTCGAGCGGTGGCCGGTAAGGCGGCGGGTTCAAACTCGTCGGTCCCGACGCCACGCGGTGAATCTGATCGTAACGCAGCAGGCGACTGATCGTCGTGCGATCGTCCGCCTCGTCGGGATGGAGGAAGCGCGGGCCATGCACCTTGCGCCAATAGTCCCCCCATGTTTCGAAGCTGAGATTGGGGTCGGTTTCGGATGCGTTGGCGGCCGGATCGGCGCGCAACAAGAACGAGAACAGCACCGTCAGCGGAGCGGTTCGAGCGTCGGGCTCGGTTGATGTGGACGGTGCGATAGAGGTGGTCATCGGGCGAACTCCTTTGCAGCGAGGGGAACGGATGGCGGAAGAAGGGAGCGCAGCAGCGCGGCGAAACCGGCAATCACGCCTGTGAGGCACACGCCGGTCCAGCCGTAGCGGCTCCAGGCCCAGCCGCCGGCGAGCGCACCGATCGCCATGCCAATCATGGCAGCGGTCATCAGTAAGCCGTTCAGCCGGCTGCGCGCTGCGGGGTCGATCGTCGTGACGATGGTCTGGTGCGAAACCAGCGCGGCCATGACGCCGAGGTCGAACAGCACCGCTCCCGCGATCAGCGCTGCGATCGAATGCGGAAGTGCCAGCATCAGGGTGAAGGCAAGAGTAACCAGCAGACAGCCGAGGCGGATCGCGATGGCAGGCCCTCGGGCGTCGGCGAGGCGTCCGAACAGAGGGGCGCCGAAGGCCCCGGCGGCGCCGGCCAATCCGAAGGCGCCGGCCGCACCCGCACCGAGATAGAGCGGCGGCTCCGCCAGCATCAGCGCCAGGGTCGACCAGAAGGCACCAAGGGTTGCCGCCAGCAGGCCCTGGGTCAGGAGTGCCTTGCGCAGCACCGCATGTCGCTCGACCAAGGTGGCAAGGCTCAGGAAAAGAGCGCCATAGGAACCGTTGGCGGTCGCCGGCTGGAGCGGCAACCAGCGCCAGACCGCAACGCCGACCAGCGCCACCATGGTGGCGGCCAACGCGTAGATCGCTCGCCAACCGAAGAGATCGCCGACGACACCCCCCAAGGTGCGAGACAACAGGATGCCGCAGAGCAGGCCCGTGGTCACAAGCCCGATGGTGCGCCCCCGCTCTTCGGCCGTCGCGAGTTGCGCCGCCATGGGCACGAAGTCCTGGCCGAGGCTGCCGAGCAGTCCGACGGCGAGGCTGACGGCGAGAAGCACGGAAAAATTCGGTGCGAGAGCCGTCGCCAACAGCGCAAGCACGAGCAGGATCGACTTGGCGAGGACGAGCCGCTTGCGGTCGATGAGATCGCCGAGCGGGGCCAGCAGCAGCATTCCGAGGGCATAGCCGGCTTGGCTCACCGCCGGGACGAGGCTCGCCGGTTCCGATCCGATGCCGAATGTCTCGCGTACCAGCGGAACCACCGGTTGGATGTAATAGACATTGGCGACGCCGACGCCGGCTCCGATCGCCAGAAGCCAGATCAGAGCCGGCGGGATCGACTGCCTTCCTTCGTCTTTATGGGTGGAATGTGATGGTCCTGGCATGGCGCCGCTCCGTGGGATACGGGCCGGACGACCCTAACCGGAGCATTTTATTGGCGACTGTAGTGGCGATAAATTGCCTCTTATGGCAATATGAGTTGACTGATAGTCGTCAATAGGTCGCGATGATTTCCACCGAACACCTCAGTGGCATAACAGCCTTCGTCCAGGCCGCCGACGCGGGCGGATTCACGCTGGCGGCGGAGAGGCTCGGCCTGTCGAAATCCGGTATCGCCAAGAGCGTGGCGCGGCTCGAGGATCGGCTCGGGGTTCGATTGTTCAACCGAACAACGCGTCGCTTCGCGCTGACGACCGAAGGCCAATCTTTCTACGAGACCTGCGTGCGCGTCCTGGCCGATCTGGAAAACGCCGAGGCGGCACTGAACGCCCATCGCCTGCGGCCACGCGGGCGACTGCGGATCGATCTGCCCGTGGTGTTCGGTCGACGCTGGGTGCTGCCCGTGCTTCTCGATATCGGCGAGCACTATCCGGACCTGTCGCTGGAAGTCTCGCTGACCGATCGGCGCATTGATCCGATCGACGAAGGCATCGACCTCGTGATCCGCATCGGCGATCTCGAGGACAGCTCCACACTCGTCGCCAGAAGGCTGGGTGTGCAGCAATCGGTGCTCTGCGCCAGCCCCGATTATCTCGACAAGTACGGGAGCCCCACCTCGCTCGATGATCTGGGCGCTCATGCCTGCATCGTCTTCGGCCGGGGCGGACAGTCCTTGCCGTGGTGGTTCCTGGATGGGAAAGGCGCGCCCGTGGCGAAGCCCGTCTCCGGACGGCTCTCGTTCAACCACAGCGACGCCATCTGTGACGCGGCCCTCGCTGGCCAAGGCATCGCGCTCCTCTCGACCTGGCTGATTGCCGACCACTTGCGCGACGGACGACTTGCACAGGTGCTGCCGGAGGTGACGACGCGAGGCTTTCCGATCCACGCCCTATGGCCGCAGACCAGGCAGATGAGCCCGAAGGTGCGCGTCGTGGTCGATGAACTGGTGAACCGCTTTTTGCCCGAACCGCCGTGGGATCGCGGTAGATAACCCTTCGTTCCAGCTTTCCCGGTGTTGAGATCAGATCTCCAATCCCTTCTGCCGCCCCAATTGCCACGACACCGATCCACCACGGACGATACCCGATACCTCGTGACCAAGCTGGCGGTCGATGACCGGCCGCCAGGGGACAAGGGTGAACTCGTGAGACTTCTCGACGATCGCGAACTTGCCGCTCGATAGCTGCACCGCTCCGGTGAAGGTGCCGCTGACGGTCTCGCCATCGGCGGCGGCCCGGAACGGCAGGGCCTTCTTCGCTGCCACCTCCTCGCCGACACGGGCAACCTCGCGCTCCTGAAGCGTGGCGATCAGGTTGCGCCGATAGGCGACGTGGCCATCGGATTGACGGACAGCGTCACCGTGATCGATCAGCGCCTCGCGCCGGCGCGCCATCGCCTCGTGCACCTGGTTGCCAAATCCTGACGACGACAGATCGGACACGCCCACACCGACCAGCCGTCGGTCGAGCCACGTCGCGCCGTCCGATCCGATCTGGCGTTCGAGGTCGAAGGTAGAGAGGACGCGGATATTGACGCGGGCGTTGCTGCCCGCATCATGGGCGGCGGCGCGCGCCTCGAAATCTTCCGGGATGCGCCACTGATCGCGGTCGATCCGTTCGGCGATGCCGGCACGGCGCAACGCCTCCAGTCGGCGGACATGGGCATCGACGAACCCCTCATAGTCGCCGTTCGGCACGCGCCCCTCGAACCGAGCGTGCTCCAGATGGCGGCTCGACCGATAGATCCCGTCTTCTGCCATGCCGGCAATGGCGCGATCGGATGGGCGGCCAGTGCGGTCGGACGGCCCGATCTCGATCACGCTGCCGATGCGGGCGTCCTCGACGCGCGCCGGGTCGATGCCGGAGACATGGTGCGTGCGTCCGTCGATGCCATCGACCACCAGCGTCAGGTTCTCACCCAGTTCGTCGTAGAGATGCTTGTCGATGACACGGCCAAGGACCGGCGTCGCTGGCGCTGCATCGTGAATCTGAAAACTCATTGGGTCGCGCTCGGCGCCGTCGGCCCGGAGCGCCTTCTGCATGGTGCGGATGATGTCGCCGCGCTCGCCCATCTCACGCAGCGTCGGCTCCAGCCGCTCGCTCAATTCCCAGACGCCGGGCGCATGTTCGGTGGCAAGGCCCATGCCGCCGAGCTTGCCGAGACGGCGCAAGCGCAAGGTCCGATCGGACTGGCCGTGCAGATCGTCCGGCTCATATCGGAGGTCAAGCAAGCGGTCCTCTGCCTCGGCGATCATCGCCCGGTCGATGCGGGTCAAGCGGTCATGGTCGATCTCCGTCATCAGCTTGCGGCGCTGCTCGATCTCGGTGACGGGGCCGAGTTCCAGCGTCGCCAGTTCGCTCGCCCGCTCACGAATGCCATTGGCGAGATAGTCGCCATTGATGACGAGATCGTCGCCGAGCGCATCGCGGCCGTTGACGATAACATGCGCATGGGGATGGCCGGTGTTGTGGTGATTGACCGCGACCCAATCGAGCTTCGTGCCGAGATCGGTTTCGATCCTTCCCATCAGCTCGCGGGTGTAGCCGGTCAGGTCGGCAAGATCGGCGGCGTCCTCGGGCGAGACGATGAAGCGGAACTGGTGGCGATCGTCTTTGCCGCGATTGAGAAAGGCATCGCCGTCGGCGCGATCGTCCGTCGTGGAATAGAGTTGCCCGCGCTCGCCATCGCGCGATGTGCCGTCGCGCTGGATATAGCGCAGATGTGCGGCGGCCTTTCCGCTCTTGCCCGCGCTCCGGACAGAACGGGATTTGACGACGACGCGGCGGCTGCCGGGCTGGCGGTGGCTCCAGCCGTTCGACAGGTTGCGGGCGCGCACGAAGGACGCACCGCGACCGCGCTGCACGCCCCGGCCGGAGGCGACGATGCTCTTTCCCTTGGTGGCGCGACCGGAACCACCGCTCTTCGCCGATCGGCTTCGGCCAGAGGCTGCTTGTTGCTGGCGCGTGACCTTCCGCACCTTGCTTAGGAAGCTCTTGGCCTGTCCGACTTTCCCGACGTTGGATCGGACGCGGCCGGGCTTTGGCCGGAAATGATCGTCGTCTTCCCTCATAGCAGCCGATCCGCCAGAAGCCGGCGATTTCGGGCAGGAGTGCTGCGAACAACGCGGGAAATGTTGGCTTTGCCGCGCCTCGCGGCACCATGGCGGTCTGGCGACGGTGCCGCCCCAAACAGTGTGCAGACAAGGGCTTGCCCCAAGGATCGGACCCGTAGGGTGCCGTCCGCTTTAATCTTGCCCTCCGCCCTTTGCCCCCTTCGTGCCCCCCCTGCTGATGGATGAGACCGTTGCCAGCCCCATCCGCTGCACACTGAAGTCTCCCGCCGGGCGGACGCGATCACGAGCTTCATGGCTGTTGTCTCGCATCCGCTCGCGCAACGAACAGACCGCCCGACTGCGGCACGATGGCGGACAGGTCGCGCACGGTGATCGCCTGCGGAATGTCGTCCTTGTGCTCGTCGAACTGCACGGGAGGGACCGTCGTCTTGCTCAAAGGCTGCATGACGAAAAGCGGAGCACGGGTCCAGGAGAGCGGATCGGCGGACGCGATCATGACCGCGCCGGTGGTCTCGCCGCCGCTGATGATCGGCGCGAGGGCGGCGACATAAGCGCGGGTTTCCGGTGGAAGTGGGCGGCCCTTCAGCGCCTCCTCGTAGCGCCCGGGACCGGCGTTGTAAGCCGCTATCCACTCCGGCGAGCCATAGCGATCGAACAGCTCGCGGATATAAGCCGCGCCCGCCACGATGTTGTCGTGCTGGTCGTAAGGATCGTCACCCAGACGGTAGCGCACGCGCAGCTCGGCCCAGGTCTCAGGCATGATCTGCATCAGCCCGATCGCCCCTTTGGGCGAGGTGGCACGTGGATCACTGTCACTCTCGGCGCGCATCACCGCGAGAATCCAGGCGGCGGGAAGCTCGAAGCGCTGTGCCGCTTCGGCGATGTGATCACCATAGGGATCGCGCGCAGACGGGTGAGCGACGGGCTTCGTCTGCGCCAGCGCAATCGCCGGGATCGCAACGCCGTAAAGCAAGCCCGAGAGAAGAATGACCGCCATTCGAACAGGCGCGCCTTCTCCACTGCGGCACCAGACTGCCAGCGTGCTCGCTGCGGTCAAGGGTACGCGCATTGCGCCGATCTTCGATCGCCCTTGACCTCCGCTGCGCGCGCCGGCCGACCGGTCGTCGAGCGGGACGAAGGGATGAGACGGCTTTCCCGCGAACAAAGGGATCGCCGATCGCAAGGAGATGGCACAGGCGCGCAGGCTGACGGATCGCATGATGTCACTCCCGCTCGCCGCGCTTCGGGGCACGGTTCCAATGCAGCGACCAGGACGCGCCACCGTCGTCGTCGCGAAACAGATTGGCGCGGATCGGCTGCGGCAAGCCGGGATCATCGATGACGAGCGCGATGTAATCCCCGGCTCGTTCGCCGGTGCGCTTCCAGCCCGCGCCGATCTCCGGCCCTTCCTCGTTGCCGTTGTGGACGCGGTAGTCCGGCGCGTTGTCGGCGTCGGACGGCTCTGCCGGAACGATGGTGATCTCGCGGAAGAGCGTGAAGGTGTGGACGCGCCCGACAAAGCCGGTGGTTTCGCGCGTGAACTCGCCAATTTGCGGCATGTGGAACCTCCATGAACTGGTGGTGATTGAACTGTGGTGCGGCACTCACCGCGTCGGAGCACGCCAGACGAAGCGGCCATCACCCTCCTCGTCGGTGTAAATCGGCGTCGCCTTGCCGATGACGGCGCGTGCCGGGATCGGGCCGAAGTAGCGGCCATCCAGGCTGTCGGGCACTTCGGGGTTCATCACGAAGAGATCGCCTTGTGCGATCTTCCGGCAGCCTTGCCAGACCGGCAGAGCACGCCCCAATCGGTCGTGTTCGAGCGCTTCACCGAGCGGCACATGATCGGCCGTGATGGCGAGCCCGGTGCGACAGACCTCTTGCCCCTGCAGAGCCATGACACGCTTCAAAAGCGGCACGCCACGACCGATATAGCCGCGCTCCACCATGAAGTCGGCGAGCGGCTTGTCGGGCAGGAGCGCGACGAGATCGCCCGCCTCGAGACTCTGCGTGGGGGCGAGATCATAGAGGCCGATCGGAACACTCGCGGATGCGTTCCAGACGACGCGCAGCGGCGTGGGAATGAACGATGCGACGGCAACGCCCATCACGGAGAAGTACGTCGCCATGATGTAGCCGAACCGGGTCATGGTTCAGCCCTCTGGCGCAATAGAAACGCCTGATGCTGATCGACGGTGTAGGCACGCGGCTCGTATCCAACGGTCAAACGGTTGAGGACGTGCCGCCAGTGATCGGGCGACAACCTCGGTCGGATCAATGCCGATCACCTCGATGGCATCGATGTGCTGAAGGACGCGCTCGACCTTGGGCCAGCCCTCGATTCTGAGCAGGATGTCGCCGCCGGGACGCACGAAAGGCAGCGTCTGGAAGGGCTCACCTGGCGCCACCGCGCGCACGATGTCGATGCGCGATGTGATCGTGCCGAAGTCGTTCGATGCCCACCGCACGAAGGCAAAGACGCTGCCGGGCCTGTAGAAAAAGACACGCCGACTTCGGTCGAGCACCTGTTCGCGCGCCTTGTGGCCGAACCTGATCCAGTTCTCGATCCGCTTCTCGATGTGCGTCAGTTCGACTTGTGTGAAAGCGTCGGCGGACTGGGTGCGCGGTGCGGCACCGCCATGGGAACGGGAAGCGGTGGCGCCGGTCATGGGCGATCTCCATCGGTGGTCGGCGGAAATTCGCGCGCGAGCAGATCGCGCAGCATGTCGGCGACGGTGATGCCGCGCTGAAAGGCGACGATCTTGATGCGGCCGCGCAGGTTGGGTGTGATGTCGATGGTCAGCCGCGCGGTGAAGCGGGCCTCCTCGTCGGTACGCGGGGCGTCGGCTGCCTTGATCCAGCTTTCGGGATCAGCGGGCCGGGCCGCAAAACGGCGACGGATCGGGTGCGCGCTCATGGCAATGTCCTTCCCGTGACCAGCCGTCCGATCTCCGCAGCGAGTGCCGCGATCTCTCGCGCGGCCTGACTGTCGGGATCGATTTCGGAGGCGAGCCGACCAGACTGTGCGGCATCGGCGAAAACGACGCGCTGGCCGATGGTTGTCGACAGCACCGGCGGGTCGTGATCGGCGAGCGTCTCGGCGGTCTCGCGAGCGATGATGGTGCGTGCGCCACAGCGGTTGAGCACGAAGCGCGCCATCAAGGTCGGCCGGTAGATGCGCGCTTCGGCGACGAGCGCCAGCATCTCGGCCGAGGCCCAGCCGTCGAACGGCGATGGCTGCACCGGGATCAGCACCAGGTCGGCGGCCAGCAGTGCGGAACGCATTAGCCCGGCAATGCGTGGCGGCCCGTCGATGACGATGTGATCGGCATCGCGCGCCAGCTCCGGCGCTTCCCGGTGCAAGGTATCGCGCGCCAGGCCGACGACGCCGAACAGCCGGATGCCGTTCTCACGAGCCCGTTGCTGCGACCAATCCAGCGCCGAACCCTGCGGATCGGCGTCGATGAGGGTCACGCGCTTGCCCCTCCCGGCCCATTCACCGGCGAGATGCAGCGCCAGCGTCGTCTTGCCGACGCCGCCCTTCTGATTGAGGAGCGCGACGATCATGGCGTCCGCCTTCCGGCGGCACCGGCACCACGGCCGCGTTTCCCGCGCGCCAACAAAGAAGAGTTAGATTCTCTGTTAGAGTCTAAGTTAGTGGCCGGATTTCGTGTTTCAGGCCAGAGCGTTAACTGTGGTCCGTGCGCCCGATCTGCCGATAGGCCTGCGCCTGATGTGCCGATACCCTTTGCGCCTGATCTGCCGATGCTGTTCACAGGCTCATCCACAGGCACTGTGAATTGTTGGACGGGCCGTATGCGGAGCAGTTCACGCCGCCCCTCGCGTTCGATCGACAGGCGATATCCAGGCAAGGGCTGACGGAGAGCGATCCGGCGCAGATCGAGCGCGAAATCGGAGATGCGCGCAAGGCTGCCGGATTTGGCGTGGAGATGGGCGATCTCGAACAGCCAGCCGTGTCGCTGATGGCCGGCGTGCTTGCGCGCGACGCGATAGAGCCAGCGCTCGATACCGCCGGTCAGCCGGAAATAGTCCGGGTCGATGGTCAGCACCAGTGAGCGGTCGACGACCCCGTTGTAGAACCACTCGGGCAGGACAAATTCCATGCCCTCGACGCGGCCCTCTCGCGTCGTCATCTCTTCCCATTCGTTGATCCAGGAGAATTGTCGGCGGCGCCATTGCACGCCGTTCCGAATCGTCGTGGCGATGACGGTCGATTGCAGCCGTGCCAGCGAGGCCTTCAGGAGAAGATACTGCTGGTTTCCGGTCGGACGGCCGACACCCCGCAGGAGCTGGTAGGGCGTGAAGCGAAAGAAGCGCGAGGTACGGAGACCATGGTTCTCGGCCGCGACGATCTGCGAGGCGGCCCAGATCAGCACATCGGCGTCCCATATCGTCGCCATGCCGTGTTCGGGCATCCCCAGCACCTGCACCTCGACATCGGCGGCCTTGTAGAGGATCGGCTTGACGCGCGGCGTCTTCGACAACGAGAAGAACGGCCGTTCCATGAGATCGCGCTGATCGCGCGGGCTGGCATCGCCGGTGGCGACCACGAAGGGATCGAGCCGCTGGCGTTCGCTCCCGTGCTTGCCGTCTTGTCGAGAGGAGCCGCTCATTCAGCGCGCTCCCCGCTCGGCAGGCGTCAGAGGACGCGCCGGAAAGACCCGGCCGGCATTCTGGTCCGTGGTGGATTTGCGCGCGCCGATGGCCGTCCAGGCCTGCAGGTCCTCGAGCGCGTAGATCACGCGGCCGCCGATCTTGCGATAGGTCGGGCCGGTGCCGTAGGTGCGGTGCTTCTCCAGCGTCCTGAGCGAGATGCCGAGGAATCGCGCCGCGTCGGGCGTGCGCAGGAAACGCGGCGGCAATCCCGTCTTCGGGTCGAGCATGATCGGGCCTCCGGGGCGGTTCGGATGGCTGCCGGTGACGGCAGCGGGTCATGGCGAACCGTGGCGGAGGAACGGCGGCTTGCAGCGTGCCGAAATTAGGGGGTAGCGTTTCCGGCCCCCCGGAGGCGCGAACGAAGACGATCGAACGGCAACGTTCAGCGGGGCGGCAGACGCGCGGGATAGCGCAGCAGATCGCGATATCCGCCATGCACATAGTGGGTGCCGTCAGCAACGAGGCGGCGCGTCTGGTTCTTGCGAGGATCGCTTTCCCAATCGGCTTTGTTGCCACGAAATCCAAGCAGGGCTTCCGCGATCTTTCGATAGCTGGCGCCGTCTGTGCGACCGTCGAGGGCGCGCAAGATCAGGATGTGTCGGTCTCGGGTCTGCGCTGGAAGAGCGTGACGACGCTCGCCGATCGGCCGCCCCGTCAGCGTTCGCCAGAAGCGCGACACCGCTTCGGCGCGATGCTCCAGCGAGGCGTCGAGCGGCAGCATAACGAAATAGGCCGTCTTGGTGCCGGACGGCGGATCTGCGAGCCAGAACTGATGGTCCACTCCCGCCGACCGCCAGAGGCCATGCCACTTCCCATCCTCGGTGGCACGAGCGTCGAGACCCGGCAACGTCGGCAGGCTGATCGTCATGCTGGCGGGATCAGAGTCGACGCACGCGGACGGGCGAAGCTCAAAGGCATCAGGCAGCAGCGACGGCATCCAGAATAGCGCAGCCCGGTCGGCGGAGAGAGTCGGGTCTGTCGGGAAATCGCACCCCCCAGCGTTCCGAGAACGCCGTCTGCGCATCGCTGTCGAGGCGTGGCAATCGCCTCACGCGATGAAAGTCGCGGCGATAATCCTCATCGCGACGAAGATACTCCCAGGCAAAGCCGGCGGCAGAAATGCTCTTGGCATGTGCATAAGCGGCCGGCGAGCGCCAATCTGTACTCGGCATGGCGTCACCTCTCGTCCAGCATTTATGCGTTGCTGGAAAGAGGAACTGTTCGCGATACGAGGCTCGCGTTGAAGTCACTGTTGCCCGATATGTTGATCGCGTTGGACGATCAATATTTGAAGATAATTCGGATCGTTTTTGAGGTTCCTTCGCGAGCCGGGCCATGCCCGGCGAGCTGCGTTTCGTCTGCTCAGCGGAAACCCGCCGATCCGCAAAGACGGATCGGCGCGAAATCTGATCCACGCTTCTGCGGAAAGCCGTGAAGCCGGGTTTCCGGCTCCACGGCTTTGCGAGGGTCAGGCGGTCTTCAGCCGCTGCATTCCCTCGGCCAACGTCCACAGGGCGCGGTTCAGCCCGACATTCTGGTCGATACCGTTGATCGGCCGCGTCCGGCTGCGGCGGATGCGTCCATCCGCAGTCTGCCGTCGTCCATCCAGCCCGCCCCGAATGAGGTTTTCCTGAATGACGTTGAAGGTCTGCCACAGGTTTTGCCCGACATCCTCGCGGCGGCGCGGAGCGATGATCTGATCCGGGCGAACCGGGCTTTCCTCCTCGCCATAGCGCGCGATAAGGCTCGCCTCGGCCAACACCTGCTGCTCGTCCCGTGAGAGCCGCGTGTCCTTCATGGTCTCGGTCGCATCGATCAGGCGCGGAAAGTCCTCCGCGACGGTGTAAACGCCCTCGATGATCCGATCCTGAATGCCGCCCTTGTGGGGCACGCGGACTTCCTCGAACCGCTCTCCCGCAATCATGCTGTTGGTGCAAACGAAGCGCAGCATCCCGGCGAACATCTGATAGGCGCTGGTCCCGTCGTGGCTGTTGACGATGATGACTTCCGCCGCCTCGGGCATGCCGATCCCATCATCCCGGCGCAGGCGCAGCATGTGCTTGGCGTGACCGTGGCGGCTACCGTCGCGCGGCACCGATTGCACCGCGAAGAACGGAAACCAGCCCTCCCGGCGCAATCCTTCCACGATCTCGATGGTGGGGACGTAAACGTAACGCTCCGACCGGCTGTCATGCGCTTCGCGGGCGAACACTGAGGGGACGTGACGAAAAAGAGCTTCGTTGTCGAGGGCTTCGCGTCCGCTGATCTGGTGAGAGTTGCGGCCGAACCGGGTGGCGAGATGATGATACATGGTCTGTCTCCCTTGGGGCTGGGTTGGAGCGCAGCGCTGCGCTGCAACCCTGGCCGTCGCCGAGACCGGGGTAGCAAGGTGCAAGGGCGGCGGGGCGGGAGGGGGATCACCCGGTCTGCACGGAACGAAGTGAAGGAAGGCCGGGGACACCGGCCCGGACGAGCGCCAGCGATCCCTTGCAGCGCGCGGGGGCGGAGCCCTTAGTCAACACCCGGCATGCGCAAAGCGGTTGCCGGGCTAAAGGATTGGATCGGGATGCGCGCAGCAACAGAACCTGAAAGCCGCGCATACTGGTCTCTGCATTTCCTGAATGGCCGCCTTAATAAGCGTGACGAAGCCCCGCGTGAGAGCGGGGCTTCGGAGGTGTTCGCCCTCAGTCGCCGTTGCGGCGGGACCAGATGAGGTTGTGAGCTTCGCCGCCCTCGTCCTCGACCAGACTGGCGTAGATCGGAGCCGGGAAGCTCGGATCGTCCAGCTTGACCGAGAGATAGTCGCGGCCGGTCTCGCGGGCGGTTTTCTTCCACGCCGCGCCGAACTCGGTGGTGCCGGCGAAGATCCGATAGTCCGGGCCGCGCTCGCTGTCGCCCTCGGTGGGAACGAACTTGGCCTTGACGTTGAGGGTCAGGGTCTTGACCGTACCGGTGATGTCGCCGTTCGCGGTCTTGGTGAAGGTGCCGATGGTCGCCATTGTCGTGTCTCCGTTGCTCGGGCCGCGCCTATCGCGACCTCGATGGTGGTCGTGCGACCGGGGACGATCAGCCCGCACCTGAAAGGCTGGAACGCAGTGGAAGGCGGCCGGCGACGGCTTTTTTGTTTCGCGATGCAAAGCCGAAGGCGGCGGAAAAAAGCTGGCGACGGACGTTGCGGGAGGATGATCGAGGCAGAGCCGGTCTTCGGTCAGACCCAATCCATTCGAGGACGCCGTGGGTGCGACTCGGCGAAACGATGGAGATACGATGATGCGAGCAGTTGCCTGTCACGGGATGAGACCGGCCAATGGGATCACTGTCATGGCTGGCCCCGTTCCAGAAACGGCTGGCTGTCCCGACAGAGATGGTGAAAGTTACGGCCACCGTTCGTGGATTGTTGGTATTTCCAGACTGAGCGGCTGGACGTGCTGCTCCCGCCGGGCTTCGTTGTCGAACGAAGCTGGATGAACCGCCCCGGTACGTTCCGCGGTTCCAGAGGGTGGCCAGGCTGCGAGACCGCCACAATCAGGTCCCACTTCTATACCGACTGACGCAATACACCATCGCGCATCGGTCGAATGCGGGGCTTCATGCGCCCCGCCGCCGCTTTGCGTTAGCGATCGAAGCCGAATGGCGGAAACACGCCTCAGACGTGGTTCCGGCGCAGCCGAGAGCGCGGCCCAGGAGGGGCAACGCCGGTCATACTTGCTGGCTTATGTAGAGTTCCCGGATGATGTCGGTGACAATCTCGAACGTGGTCAGAAACATGGGCGGATTCAACACTGTATCGCTTCCGTGGGCGAACATATTGCGCAATTGGCTCAGATGTTCGATCTCTGAGGAAATCAGGTTCTGTTGCTTGGCGGACTTCAGCAACTCGTCGAGCATCGCGGGACGGGGCCGTCCGTTCTTGTGAACACGCCCGGCGAACTGGTGGCCGATCTGTTCACGCAAGGCGAGTTCAAGGCATGGAAACGTCTGGCTCGCCGCCATCGTCAGAAGGTCATAGGAAAAATAGGCGTAGATATAGGCGTGCCGAATAGCGTCATGAGATCGCCTTACAGATTCAGAAGCCGCAGCGGGAAGCTCGAATGCACACATATCACCATGAAGGTCTTCAATTGTGCTGCCGACAAAACCTGCGGTCCCGGCGAAATAGGGATCAGGCAAGTTGAGAGCGGGTAGGCTTTTGAGCATAGGCAAAACTTTCATTCGACGGCCGATTGAAACATCCATACCCTGAAACATCGAAATAATCAGTCGCTGCGGTGAATGGGCGATGCTGTTGCAGCCAACCGCATCAGAGCCGACAAGCAGGTCACGCCGCCGCCAATGACACAGAAGATCGTCCGCCAGATGTTGGACGGAACAGCCTCCCTCGTGATGCCGTGGACCATCGCATAACCTGCTACGGCGGCTGGTGCGGCAAAGAAGAACGCCACGGCGAGACGCAGGATCGGTGAGCGGACCACCATGAACAGAACGACCAGCAAGCCATAGGCGGCGGCACCCGCCACCATCCCGACCAGTCCTGCGCCTATCAGGCCGGAGCCACAGGCATAGACCCATTTCGCTGCCTCGACGCCGACCATGAACGGCAGCGCATAGACAGCGAGCATATAGGCCAGGACACAGAGACTGGCGACGAACGCAACGGCCATCAGCATGAGCACGACCATTGTAGAGTCCTCCTGCACCGATGACCGCGACGGTCATCGGATCGGTCGCGCGGGGTCGATCCCCGCGCGACCGCGATTTTTGGGATGATGAGAAAGCAGGAAGGCCGGGATCGCTTGCACGATCCCGGCCCGATCCTCACTCGGCAGCTTGCAGGTAGGCGTCGGCTTCCGGCGCAGCTTCGATATCTACGGGCCGTGCGGGGCGCAGCACGAAAGGCAGCCAGCCGGTGCCAGCGAGAAGCTGTTCGGCAGCCTGCGCCATCTCCGTCTTCTTCAAGCCCGCAATTCGCTCGGCAGCGTCATCACTGACCGCTTCCCGCACGGCTGCGAGGATATGCGCCTTGGTGACACGGCCCAGATAGGTCCGCTCGGTCGGGGTCCAATGCGCCGTCATGTCCAGCGCGACCGCGCTCGCCAGCCTTGAAGCCATCGCACGGGCATGGGGCTTCTGCTCCCACGGCACCCGAACCGCATTGACGGTCAGCGATACGCAATGGGCGAGCAAGGCCATAAGGCTCGCCTGATCCAGACCGGCGACGAAGCCCCACAGGTCCGCCACGTCGCGGGGCATGTCCGACGCCCATCCGGCATGACGATCCGCCAGCGCCTTCGCAGTGGGCGTGTCCTCGATCCCGTCCGCATAGGAGGCAAGATAGGCGCTGGTCAGCCGGATTTCGAGGCAGAACGCTTCCCCGGCTCGATAGAAGGTCTGCGCCGCCAACGCATGGACAATGGCGACAAGCGCCATATCCGGCTGCTCGCCAAGGGCGAGACGCAGACCAAGGGTGCGATGGGCCGTCAGGTCGCGGATGAGAAGGTCCGATAGCGGCTTGCCCGCGTCTTCAGTCTCCTCGTCGTCCGGCAGTGGTTCGGCGTCTTCGCCGTTTCCCTCGTCCCCGACGATTTCGCCTTCCTCGTTGACGGTCGCATCCTCCGTGCCCTCCGGTTCCGGGGCTTCGTCCTCGGCGCGGATGAAGCCGCGTTCGATGCGGGCCGTGCCGTCATGGTTCAGGATGACGAACGCGCCACCGCGCGCGATCTCGTCGGCGTCATAGGCGTGGCGCTTGGCGTCGATCCGCTCGATCTCCCCTTCAAGCTCGGCGAACCGCCGGTCCGCCTCGTCCGGCAATTCCTCATAGCCTTCATATTCCGACGACAGGCGATTGTACTCTTCTTGCGCGGCGCCATAGGCAGTGGCGTCTTCCTCCGACAGGTCCACCGGATGCGGATAGGTCCGGCGCATCCCATGCGCATGGGGGAAGTCGATGTGAACGGAAGCCCACTTCCATCCCTCGACTGCCTGTACCTCGGCGGCGATGCCTTCCAACTTGTCCATGACGAGCCGATCCAGCAGCGCGGCGTCCTCGAAATAGCCGCCCCGGTCCTCGGTGAAGAGGTCGCGGATGATGGTGCCGCCCGCCTCCGCATAGGCGTCCGTGCCGACGAAGATCGAGCGTCGGTCGGTGGCCGCGACATTCATCTTGGTGAGGTCGCGCCGGATGGTGGAAGGGTCGCGGTTCCACGACAGGTTCTCGTAGACCTGCTCCTGCCGGTCATGGTCTTCGGTGATAGCGAAGGCCATCAACTGGTCCAGCGACAAGCCGCCGTCCCGATAGACCTGCATCAGCTTCGGGCTGACGGCACCAAGGCGGAGCCGCTGTCTGACGACATGGGCGGTCACGCCGAACCGGGCGGCGATTTCTTCCGCACCCCATCCGCGATTGTCGGCAAGCTCGCGGAACCGCTCGAACTGGTCGGCGGGGTGCATCGCCTCGCGGGTGACGTTCTCGTCGAGGCTGATCTCTGTCGCATCGTTCTCGGTATCCAGAACGCAGCGGATCTGCTCGGTCTTCTTGATCTGCTTGCGCTTCACCCGCAGCACCTGCGCCAGTCTGCGGCCTTCGCCGATGGTCACGAAATAGCTGCCGGTCGGCTCGCCGTCCGCGTTCGTTTCCGGCTCCACCACCAGATTTTGCAGCATCCCCTTGGCAGCGATGCTCGCCGCCAGCGCCTCGATATGGGCTTCGCTATGCGGGGTCTTGCGGGCGTTGCGGGGCGACTTCTTCAACTTGTTCAACGGCACGAATAGCACCGCGCCGTTCTCGGCGGGGGCTTCGGAAACCGTGGCGGTCGTTTCGATGGTGTCGGTCATGATCTTGATCCTTTGGCTTGGGTTGGAGCGCAGCGCTGCGCTGCAACCCTGGCCGTCGCCGAGACCGGGGGGTGCAAGATGCAAGGGCGGCCGAGACGGAGGGGGATCACCCGGCCTGCACAAGCGGATCGAACCTATGGGCGAGGATCTGAAACACGCATCCGCGCGGAAGGCCGGGGAAACCGTCCCGGCCGAGCGTCAGCGATCCCTTGCACCGCGCCAGGGGGCAGCGCCCCCAAGCAACTGCCCGGCATGAGCGCCAGCGGGCGCCGGGCATGGGAACCGGATCAGGATGTGCAAAGCCTCCGAACCTGAAAGCCGTGCATCCTGATCGCCGTCTTTCCGTCTCCGGACGGATCATGAGCACGACGAAGCGCCCCGCCCGAAGGCGGAGCGCGGTTGCGATCGTCAGGCGGTGACGATCCTGCCGGATTGGCGGGCGCACCCGGCATACCAACTCAGCGGATGCTCGGCCTTGAAGTGGAGGTCGCGTTCGACCGGAAGCCGGAGACGTCCGCGCACCGATCGGATTTCGGCAAGACTGACGTAACCGAGTTCAGGTTCGCCAAGGCCGAGATCGCAAAGGCCGAACAGACAGTCGGGGTCTTCGGGATCGGCTTCGGTGAGAAGCCAGATGGCGCCAGCGTCCGGTGTGAAGAGCTTGACGACAGGACGCGGATCGATGTCCTCGCCGGCGGCGCTGCGAGCACCATTGGCGAGAAGCCGGGCATAGAGTTCGTTGGTGATGAGAGCTGCGGTCATGTCGGCCTCCCTTCGATGTCACCCTCCGATCGAGGGCGAGGAGGCGTTCGGCCGGCGCAATCGAGCGGCGCGGTCAGGCCCTACACGGTCCGGTGCGGGCCGGGCTTGACCGCGCCGCGGCGGCGGCCAGCGTTACCAGAGCTCGTTGAGAGGGGAAGATCGAAGGCCACAGGCATAGTACGCTCAGGAAAGAACGCGCCGGGCTTTGGGGAATAAGGGGTGAAGTGTCGCTCGCGATTGCCTCCGATTCTCGCGCGATGGCCGCCGTTTCCCGCACGCCGACGCCCGATGTCTTCAATGAACGAGCGACATGCATCACCTTGGTCGCAGTCATTCCACTGCGATCGAAGGCGATCGAAATGAAACGCGAACAGACGATTTCTCGAGAAGATCGGACCTTGGCCTCCGATACCATGCAGCCACCCGCCAACGAGCCTGCCGAGAGCGGCTCCAAGCGGTTTCAGCCGCCCGCTGCCCTGTTCAAGCGCGTGATCCGTCGCCCGGAGCTGCGCAAAATCGTGCCACTCGCCGACACGACGATCTACGAGATGGAACGGCGCGGCGAGTTTCCCAAGCGCTTCTTCCTGACGCCACGATGCGTGGTGTGGGATCTGGCCGAGGTCGAAGCTTGGCTCAACGAGAGGCGCCGAGCATCGGATGCGGACGCCATACCCAAAGCGCCGGCGCCTGATGTTCGCCAGCGGCGGACGCGGCAAGTCAGGGCTCAATCTCAGCGGGCATGAACGGCAACGACGAGACAGTCCACTTCCTGCCTGCGGTAACGGACCCGCTTGAATGCAGTCTTTCGACCTCTTCATCTTTCCACGTGTACCGCCGTATGTTGCGCCAAAACACCGCGAACAGCGCTTTTCCCTTTTCCGCAAGGGTTTTACCAAGAACTCAGTTGGTAAGACCTCGCATCAAAGGTTAACCTCATTCCCTTCCAGTTCGGATGCAGGTCACTGCAAATGAACATCAAAGGGGCTGTACGCCTCACGAAATGCGTCCAAAGCCATCTTTCGAATGTCGTCCAAGCTTGCTGCCACGGTCCGATCAATCATGAAGGTGGGGCAGCTTGGATTGCCACAGCCGCATGGCCTAATCGTTTTGTCTCGCAGACCGGCAATAAAGGTCCGGCGCAATTTGTCGACAAGTTCCGACGCTTTCCTGACTTTGGCTTTGACTTGAGGGTTCCTTAAGTGATGAAGCGAAGGTATCCGGCGGATAGTCTCACCTTCGCGTGTGCGCCAGACGCCGGTGTTGAGCGCGGCAATTGTGTCTTCGATGGCAGTCTGAAACGCAGGCAGGGAGCTTTCTTCCTGAAACCAAGTCTGAAAGACTGGTCGTTGGAATACGACTGCCATCTGCTCCAACGCATCAATATCAGTCAGGCCGGGAAAATCGCTTGCGAAATGGCAGAGTTCGTCCGGCCGATCCGGAAACGGATCGCCGTCGCAGAAACGCCGGAGGAGATCCTCTCCGATCAAACGGAGATGTTCTTCAAAATCAACTCCTGACCATATCGCTAATGACGTTATGCCCGCCTTGACCGCCGCCTCTTCGACCGCATCGCGCCTCGCTGCAGAAACAGTACCGCCCACCACAAATTTGAATGCTTTTAGATTACCACGAGATGCTGCAATGGCGCGCATCATATCTTCTTCGGCCTTCTTTTGTGTCAGCGTTTTACGATTGACGCACTGAATGACACTGGATCTATATCCCCCACTCTCGATCAGCTCTCTCCCGACGATATCGCGTCCTTCGTCACTGCCGGTCTGACCGAACCAAGCAAGATCCGTCCAACCTGCGCGCACGTGATAGGCAAAGACAAGCCGCTCGAACTCGGTACCGCCGAAATCTTCGAAATGAATACGCTGAACGAGGCGAGAGGGCATAGCTGAGGCTCAATTTCTTTTGGCGCGGACGATGACGAGTGGAATCTTCCGGTCGATCGCAAACCGCTCGGCCCGCTCGATTGCTTCGGCCATGCGCCAGTCGAATGGCCCTGATCCACCGGTGTCCTGTTCGGCGCTATCGTAGAAATATCCCTTTTCCATCCCCATGTGGTCTCGATGGACAACAACGGCGACATGCCGCTCCGGCGGGATAGGATTGTCTGGTCCGAGATGAATGATCGTTGCCATTGTTCCTCCATGTCACCAGCACATCAGTTTACACCCCGGAGAGCTTATGTTCATCGCCGATTGTTCGGTGCTCTTGATCACTCCATTGTCGATATCAGCGCTAAACGCGCGGCGTAATGCGTGCGGCCGTCCGAATGTCAGCGATCTGCGTACCGATCGCCTGAAGGCTTTGCCGCATGTCATTGAAAACGGGCTTTTCCGCTTCTGGATCGCTGATGGTTAAAATCGCCGTGAAGGGGACGCCCCCCTCTGGCATCACCTCTCCAGTGCGGGTGAGATATTCAACAAACAGCCGCCAGTTCGATGAAGGCCCAACTCCCTGAGGGAACGTCTTGGCGTGGACCTTTACGGGGCTCCATTTCAGGTCATGTTCGATTAGCTCCGCCTCGACCGCCGGCGACTCTCGTGACGACGGGAGGTAGAGCGGATCAAGGCGACCCTTCCATTTTCCCTCATCCTGCTCCTGCTGCAGGACGGCGTTCACGTTGACCCGGACGAATTCGGAACCGAACCGCGCATCCAGCGGCGGCGTCGATACAAGCGTCAACTTCGCCCGCCCTCGGCATTTGCCGCCAGGTCCGACCAAGGACGCTGGCCATGGGAAGCGGAAATTGATCTGCTGGCCGTGCTGGATACGCGAGGCGAAGACCAGGGTAATTGAATGATCGCCCGTCTCCAGAATACGTTCAGCAGACGGCGGCATCCCGAACCCGACAAGGTGCCGTGCCACCGGCGCCAGCATTTTCTGGCTCAAGGGTTCTGGAATCTCAGCGTGGTGCACGAGCAAACCGATGAGTGTCTCACGCGAAACCTCGCCCTCGATAGCATGGTCGAGGACTGCTGCCGTCTTTGCGATCAAAGGCGAGGCGTAGCTGGTCCCGCAACCGTCGATTACTGTTCCATCAGGAAGGATTGAGAAAAGTCCGTGCCCCAGTGTCGCGTGCTGCGTGCCCGCGCCTCCGATGTGGGCAAGGTCGGGTTTTCCACCGGACCGAAGCCCAGGCCCCCGACGACTGAAACGGGCTGGGGCGAACGGCAAGCAACCGCTGTGCCCCGGAGGATTCAGCGCCGCGACGGCAACATTCCTCGCGCTCTCCGCTGGCGTCAGGAGTCCATCGTTTCGCGCAAGCGCAAGGTTGGAAAGGGCAGTTGCTGCATCGACCGGCCACTCAGGGCGAAGGTCTTGCGGCTGAATGTTACCGGCCGAAATGAACACGACGGCATTGTTTTCTTCGGCAATCTGGTCGAGTCGGACCGCATGTGGGCTGTAGCGATCGGGTGCGGCGGGCTGAAGGATGTTCAGACTCATATTGAAAACACGCACGCCGTGTCGCGCCCGCGCATCTGCGACAGCCGCATCCATCTCATCGAAGAACTGCGGGAGGCCACCCGAATAGTAAGATGCAAACGCCCCAGCCTTCTGCTCATTTGGGAAGACGGCCACGTCAACCAGCTCCATTCCGTCGGGTTCGGGGCAAGTCTCCGCACCATTTATTCCTGCTCCAGCGACTGCAAGCCCGCCAATAAACGTGCCATGGGATAGATCCATATCTTCGTCGGCCAGCACGTCCCATCGATCGATAACCCAGTCAGCCAACGCTGGGCTTATGCCGCCGTCGATGATACCCATCCTTGGATGAGTTCTGCGACTATCACGAACGGGCATGACCGCTTGCGCTGGCCGAATGCGGTCCGGCGTTGCCGGGCGAGCAGAGCGCACCACGATGCCAGGTAACTCGATCCGTCGGACCAAGGGATGCGTGTCCAAGAATGCCAGCAAGCGGCTATGGTGTTGAACATTCGGGTCAAAGGGCGCGAGCTCCCGGCGTTCCTTCGATGATACGCTCGTCAGCCGTAGAACGGCACCATCTCCGGCTCGGTCCAGGCGCACGGAAAGCATAGGGAGGCGCTGCCTCCAGTTCGGCAGACGCTCCACTGACAAGCTTTGTTCAAGGGCGTTGAAGCCCGCAACAAAGGACTCGACCAGACGTCTGTGCGCGGGGTCGAGGCGATCCCATTCGGCACGCGGCGGCAGAACGTCGAACAACTCAACTTGATACCCGCTTCCCGTCATCGGATTGGCGAGCCAAGCAACGGCCTCTTCGACCGAAAAGTTGCGCTTGTCGGAAGCGCCGTAGAGTTCGATCCGCTCGATTGCTCCCGTCTCGCTCTTTTGCGCCGAGGGGTTCGGCACCTCTTTCCCCTTTTTCTCGTCGTAACGCATTCTGGTCTGCGTTTCGGCCTTGGCAATTTCGGCTTTCACCTGCGCCAAAGCCGATGGGCGGCCTTCGACAATCATAACGCCGAGATCCCCACCCCCGACTACGGGTACCCGATCGCTGCGAAAGAGCGCCCCCACGGGTCGATGGCTCTTGGCCCAAGCATCTCGTTTAAGGATGACCTTGACGTAGCCGATCGGTCCCTGCGCTTGCGCGGAAAGAACCCCGGAGATAGTGTCGATCTGCTCGATCAGAGCTGCCTTGTGGGCGCCAAACTCCCGATCGCGGTGAGCAAAGAAGTCCTTGCGGCCGCCGCCGCCGCCCGCCTCTCGGGCTTCCTCATAATTGTCCGGATTGAGGACGATCTGGATCGGACTAGCCATGATTCACCCCCGCATCGGCTTTACTCGACTGCCGTCCAAGCTGACGACTTACGGTCGATTTATCCCTCCCTGCGATTTCGCCGATGTCGGCCATTGAAAATGCGAGGATGGGGTCGTCGCGCATGGCCCGGAACAGAGTTGTGGGATCATCGAACAACAGCGTTCGACGCTCACTCTGAATGCGAGCCGCGTTGAGCGTCGCAAATTGGCGGAGCGTATCCAATAACCCACGTCGCTCGTCCTCGCGAACCGTGGTAGCCTTCTTGTACGTTCTTACCAGCGCTTCGATCTCAGCCCCAGTCGAACCTTCGGTGAACCACGCAATAAGACGGAGATGGCTGTCGGGAGCCGTTACAGGCGGCATAAACATGGCGGCGATCGCCTTTCGCACCTCAAAGTCGGGCTTAGGGATCTCAAGCTGGACCTCGAAACGGCGCCAGACTGCCGGATCAAGCAGCTTTGGGTGATTGGTGATGCCGATTGTTAATCCGATGTTTTGCCTAACATCGAGATTTTGGAGAAGCGCATTCACAACGCGCTTGATCTCGCCGACCTCCTGCGGATCGTCGCGGACCTTTGCAATCGCGTCGAATTCATCAAGCAGGAGGACACAACGATAGCGATTGGCGAACGCGAAGAGATTTCCAATATTTCGTGCTGTCGTTCCAAGAAACGAGGAAACAAGACCATCCAGCTTCACGAGAACAACGGGCAACCCCAACCTGCGAGCCACCCAGAGGGCCAGTCGTGTTTTCCCCGTGCCGGGCGCTCCGTAGATTAAACACGTCTTCGAAGGCACGATATCAACGGTCGCGAGCGCCTCGAAATCGGTCCATTCATCGACAATCGTTCCGACTGCCTGCGTCACAGTCGAATTGAAGAGCGGAGCTGCCCCCTCGACTTCAGATGGAAAAATGATCTCCGCCAAGGCGGCGGCCGTTTCACGATCGACAGGAACCGGCGTGTTGCGACCGAGTGTCTCGCCGGACAGGTTCGCTCGGGAGCGCTCGATTCGACTCGGAGCCATCTCCTTTAGACGCTCCGCAGTGGCAAGAATCCCCGCGAGCGATGCCGCCTGCTTTTCCTCACCATCTTTGGCGAGAGCATCCCTTAGCCGCTCGACTTGTTTGCGCAGTGCGGGTGTTGGTTCGCCCATTGCCGCCCGACAAAGGGCCTGAATAATTGAAAAGTGCTCCATGCGCCCCGCTCACGATCTGATGCATAATCGATGCCTTGTGATGCATATAGACCGTAAAAAGGTGCGCGTCAAAGGATTTTGTTGCATCTCGGCGGGGTCCAGATGCGCCATATCGGCATCTCGTTGCGCTTCCTCCTGAAAAATTGGCACGCGCTTCCTGATGGCTGTCGAAGGATCGAGATATGGGAGTAGCTCTCACTCGACCGTTGGAGTGATTGTCGCGAAGACTCGCCACTCACACGCCGCCGCGCCTTATGATCCGATCACTTTGTCATCGGTCGCTGCCCGCTGAAGCATTCGGCGAGCGGGACCAGTCAAGACACGTTTTCAGCGCCCATAAACGGTATCGACGGCGGCAACAGCGTCGGCACGCGCTTCTCTCCTTTCACCCAGGCGTCGATCATGTCGGCCCATTCCTGGAGCATATGCCGGCGCTGCGGTTCGTATTCCGCCTTGTTGTAGACGCCGCGCGATGAGCGCCCGTCCTCATGGGCGAGGCACTTCTCTATCCAGTCGCTGTTGAAACCCATCTCGTTCAAGAGCGTCGAGCCGGTCCGGCGCAGGTCGTGCACCGTGAACGGTTCCAGCGGCAGCCCCTCCTTCTTCGCTCGCGCCACGACGGCCGTGGTCACGCGATTGAAGGTGGCGCGCGACATGGGCGCATCGGCGTCATAACGGGACGGCAGCAGGTAGCGCGAGTTGCCGGCGCAGGTCTTGAGCGCAATCAGGATGTCGAGCGACTGTTGCGAGAGATAGACGTTGTGCGCCTTCGAGCGCTTCATACGCTCCTTCGGGATCGTCCAGACGGCGTTCTCGAAATCCACCTCGTCCCAGATGGCGTCCTGCAGTTCGCTCTTCCGCACCATGGTGAGCAGGATCAGACGCAAGCCGAGGCGGATGGTCGGCAGGGTCGGCACATGCTCGATCTGCTGCAGCATGATCTTGATCTCGGCCGGGGACAGCGCCCTGTCCTTCGGCTGGAAGGTCGCGATCGAGGCCGGCCCGACCTCGTCGGCCGGGTTCGGCACCTTTTCGCCGTGCAGGATGGCGAAGGCGAAGATCTGCTTGACGATGTCGCGGGCGTGGATGGCCGTCGCCGGCGCGCCGCGCTCCTTCACCTTGGCACAGAGCTGGCGCAGATCGTCCGGCGTCACCTCGGTCAGAAGGCGGTTCTTCCAGGCAGGGAGAATATCGCGATCGAGGATGGCCTTGCGCATCGAGCGGGTGCTTTCCGCCATGCGCGCTTCCTTGATCCATATGCCGCTCACCGCGCCGAAGCTGCGCTCCATGGCCTTGCGCCGCTTGTCACGCTGCTTCTCGTGGGCAGGGGAAAGCCCCTCCGCCACCAGCTTGCGAGCGGCGATGCAGCGTTCGCGCGCTTCGGCGAGCGTGAGGCCATCGGAGCCGTAGGGGCCGATCGTCAGCGTCTCCCGGCGGCCGTTCAGACGGTAGTCGTACCGGAAGGTGATTTGGCCTGTCGTGGCGACGGAAACGTACATACCGTCACGGTCAGCCACCTTGTACAATTTATCCTTTGGTTTCAGCCTCTTGATGGCCATGTCAGTGAGCATGGGAACGGCCTCGTTGACGATCGAAAACGCCTTTTTCGAGGTCAATTTTACCGTCAAATTCGATACCGTCAATCTATGAGAATAATCGTTATATACCAGCCAGTTAGTATTGATCCTAACGGAGTGCTTCAGTTTTTTGCCTGACGGTAGGGCAAAAATCCGGCGGACGGCGAAAAACGCATACCGTCGCACGCACCGTCAGAGCCGATCGCTTCAGGGCGATAGGCTCCGATAGTGAATGCTTGACTTTTTGTTTTATTTCAGCTAGTTATGAGGACATGGTGATAGTTCGCGAAACGCCGCGAACCACATCATTTCATTCCCACTCGATCGTGCCAGGCGGCTTGGACGTGATGTCGTAGGTCACGCGGTTGATGCCTTCGACTTCGTTGATGATGCGGGTTGCCGTTTCGCCCAGGAATTCGTGGGTGAAGGGATAATAATCCGCGGTCATGCCATCGACGGAGGTGACGGCGCGCAGCGCACAGGCGTAGTCGTAGGTGCGGCCATCGCCCATCACACCGACGGTGCGCACGGGCAGGATCGCAACGAAGGCCTGCCAGATCTCGTCGTAGAGACCGTGCTTGCGGATCTGGTCGATATAGACCGCGTCCGCCTTGCGCAGGATCTCGAGCTTCGCGCGGGTGATCTCGCCCGGGCAGCGGATCGCAAGGCCAGGACCGGGGAAGGGATGACGGCCGATGAACTTGTCCGGCAGGCCGAGTTCGCGGCCGAGTGCGCGCACCTCGTCCTTGAAGAGCTCGCGCAGCGGTTCGACCAGCTTCAGGCCCATCTTTTCCGGCAGGCCGCCGACATTGTGGTGGCTCTTGATGGTGACGGAGGGACCGCCCGAGAAGGAGACGCTTTCGATGACGTCCGGATAAAGCGTGCCCTGCGCCAAAAATTCGGCGCCGTCGATGGTGTTCGCGTGTTTCTGGAACACGTCGATGAAGAGCTTGCCGATCGTCTTGCGCTTGACTTCCGGGTCCGTCACGCCTTCGAGCGCGCCGAGGAAGAGTTCCTGCTCGTCGGCATGGATCAGCGGGATGTTGTAGTGGTCGCGGAACATGGTGACGACCTCTTCGGCCTCACCCTGGCGCAGAAGGCCGTGATCGACGAAGACGCAGGTCAGCTGTTCGCCGATCGCCTCGTGGATGAGAACGGCGGCCACCGAGCTGTCGACGCCGCCGGAGAGGCCGCAGATGACACGTTTGTCACCCACCTGGGCGCGGATCTTGGCGATCGCCTCGGCGCGGTAGGCGCCCATCGTCCAGTCGCCCTTAAAACCGGCCAGTTTGACGAAGTTCTCGTACAGCGTCTTGCCGTTCGGCGTGTGGTGCACTTCCGGGTGGAACTGCACGGCATAAAAATGCCGGGCCGGATCGGCGGTGATCGCAAACGGCGCATTCGGCGAGGTCCCATAGACCTCGAAGCCGGGTGCGATGCGGCTCACATGGTCGCCATGGCTCATCCAGACCTGCTCGCGGCCATCGGCAAACCAGCCTTCGAGGAACGGATCACTCTTGTCGGCCGGCGTTACATAGGCGCGGCCGAATTCTGCCGTGCCGCCACCGCCGGAAATTTTTCCGCCTTCGACCTGACCGCCGAGATCCTGCATCATCACCTGCTGACCATAGCAGATGCCGAGCACCGGAATACCGAGCGTATAGACCGTCTGCGGCGGGCGGGGAGAGCCTTCGCGCGTCACCGAATCCGGACCGCCGGAGAAGATCACGGCCTTCGGTTTGAAGGTCGCGAGGAACGTATCCGTGACGTTCTGGTAGGGGTGGATTTCACAATAGACGTTCAGTTCACGCAGGCGGCGCGCAATCAGCTGCGTTACCTGGGAGCCGAAATCGATGATGAGGAGGCGGTCGTGATGGGCGATCTGGGTCATGGCGAGCCTTTAATGAAGAATGCTCGTTTTGGCAACTGCGTCAGATCCGCAAATCGCCGGTTTGCAGCGCCTGCGTCAAGCGATCGATGGCGTGGGCGAGCTTCTCGTCGATGACATGCAGATATTCGGTCCAGTCGGAGACGTGGCGAAGCTCCGCCTTGCCGTCCGAGATTCCACGAAGGCCGATCAGCGGCACGCCAAAACTCTGGCAGGCGCGCAGTGCCGCAAAGGTTTCCATTTCGACGAGATCCGCATCGATCGTGTCATAGGTTTCGCCGGACACGATGTTACCGCCCGTCGAGAGCGTGGCGGAGGGCAGGCCCGGAATCTGGTGCGGCAGTGTGATGACGGCCGGATGATCGAGGAAGGGCGTGCGGCCTTTTTCGAAACCGAGCGGGGAAGCATCCATGTCGCGGTAGGAGACGGAGGCGATCTGGTAGACCTCCGTCTGTTCGAGTATGCGCGATCCGGCCGAGCCGAGGCAGACGACGAGATCGGGCAGCGCACCGTCGATGGCGAGATGGGAGAGCGCCCTCGTCAGGGAAATCGCGGCCTCCACCGGGCCGACGCCGGTCATCAGCGGTGTGAACCGGGTTTTCAGATGCGGACCATATTCGGCATCCACCGCCATGACGAAGAGCAGCCTTTTGCCGGCAACCGATTTCAGTTCGAAGCTCATCCGGTGACATCCTGTCTGCCGCGGATCACCATCATGCTGCCGGTCATCGAGGCGATCAGCTTGGCGGGGCCATCGCTGACGGCATAGGCGCGGCCATCGGCGACGATGATGGTGGAACCGGGTTTGGTAATCTCGCCACGGAACAGGAAACGGTCGCCCCGCCCCGGCGAAAGAAGATTGATCTTGAATTCGATGGTGAGGATGGAGGCCTCCGGTTCGATCACCGTATAGGCGGCATAACCGCAGGCGGAATCAAGCGCTGCGGCAATCACGCCGGCATGCAGGAAACCATGCTGCTGGGTGAGTTTGGCATCGAAGGGCATCTCGATTTCGACCAGCGCCTGTTCGACGCGCGTCAGCTCCGCGCCGATCGTGCGCATCGCCTCCTGCCGACCGAAACTGCGCCTCACCCGTTCGCGGAAATCGCCCGCATCAATCCCGTCCATGCCCGCCATCCTTTCGCGGGTGCGAAACTGGCATGCCGCAGGCCGGCTCGCAAGCCCGCCCGCAGGCCAAGGTGCGGCTCAGGGCTAATTCAGCAGGAAGAGCGAGAGATTGAGCAGCGTCGCAAAACCCACCCAGGCAAGATAGGGCAGGAAGAGGATGGCGCTCAGCCGATCCGGCGTCCAGCTCATGCGGATGAAGGCGAGGATGGACAAAAGCAGCGGCAGGATGACGAGAAGTCCGAGCACGGTGCTTTCGGCGCCGAAAAAGGCCGGCGTCCAGAGGAAGTTCAGCGCCATCTGCCCGAACCACATCTGCATGCGGGCCGACGATGGCGCCGCAAGCCAGGTGCGGGCACCGGCAATGCCGATCAGCACATAAAGCATGGTCCAGACCGGGCCAAAGATCCAGTTGGGCGGGTTGAACGGCGGTTTGGCGAGCGACCGGTACCACTCGGCCCGGCACGTTGGCGACGCCGATAAGGGCGCCGAGCCCGACAACGAGCGCGATGAACAGCAGATGGATCAGGATCTTTTTCATCGCTCAGATTTAGAGCATGGCCGGCCAATCCGCCAGAGGCATCAACCGATCCGGATCAGATGCTGGTCCCAGGCGAGATTGGAGCGGGTGCGGCAAAGTTCGCCCGTATAGGAGGAGACGGCCATACCTTCCGGCGCCGGTGCCACCCCGGCCGCATCACGGATCACCTGCTCGGCCAGAACGCGGCCATTGCCGGCATCGACGATGACGGCCGCATTGCCGATCGGCGAGGTGAGGCCGACGAGGTTTTCGGCACGGTTGACGGCGATGGCACCGACATAATTGGCGAGCAGTTCCGTCGTCTGCTGCGGCAGCTGCAGGAAGGTCAGGTCTTCGCCGGGTGCGAAATGACCGGCAAGCGGCGGCAGGTCGTTGCGAGGCCCCTCATACTGGCAGGCAAACCAGATGCGGCCCTTCGCGTCGATATCGAGGTGGCGGGTGGAGAGGCGGCTGAGGCGCGGCGGCAGCGTGTGGCGCTGGACAAGCGCGCCGGTGGCGGCGTCGAGAATGACGAGCGTCGGCTCCATGCGGTCGAGATTGAGTTTGGTGCGGCCGAAATCCGGATGCGTCTCGATGCCGCCATTGGCGATCACTAGAAGTTTTCCGTCATCGGAGACGGTCATGTCATGGGTGCCGATGCCGTGTGCGTCGAACTCGCCGATCCGGCGGAAATCGTCCGTCGCGTCATAAAGGCCGATCATGCCGCGATTGCCGTCGAAATCGTTCTCGCTGGCATAGAGAATGCGGCCGTCCGGCGAAAAATGCCCGTGGCCGTAGAAGTGCCGGTCCTCCGGCGAATGGATCACCACCGGTTCTGCCCGGCCCGCCGGATCGAAGATCATGGCAAAGGTGCCCGGCCGCCTTGCAAAGGCGACGGCGCGCCCCGTCACCTTGCAATAGGACAGCCCGTGCGCACGGGCGGGAAGGGCGATCCGGTCGATCACTTCGCCGCGCACGCTGACGGTGGCAAGGCCATAGGTGCCGTCCGGTGCGCGAAAGCCGGAGGCGAAGACGGCGTCGGCCCGCTGGAGCGCGGCAAGCTTGTGCGGGAGGAGTGATGCCAGAAAACCGATGCCGGCCGCCTTGGCAAAACTGCGTCTGTCGATCAGCCCGCTTTTCATCGCCACGGCTCAGTCACCATCGGAGAAGGAGAAACCGGCGCCGAGCCCGAGCCCGCCGCCCAGATTGTCGTTGAGGCGCAGGATCAGGTCGCGGCTGTTGAGAAGCAGGAAGTCGAGCTTCTGGCGCTGAGCATCGGTGCTCACGGCCATCTCAACATTCGGATCCATATCCTGCGACACACGGATCAGCGATTTCAGCACGAAATCGATGGACGAGATGATCGACCGCTGGTCGTCGTTCAGCAGGTCACGGATCCCGGAGCGATCAAGCAGCGCCTGCACGCCCATCAGATTTCCGGTCAGCATACGGAAGGTGAGGCCGGAGCGCCAGAACAGCGCCTGTTTGGCAAAGGTGTTGTTGTCTTCGCCCTTGTAGAAGCTTTCGATGCGCTGGTCGCGCAACGCTTCGGCGGAATGGACGAGGATGCCGAGCACACCGGTGACCGCCTCGTTCTGGTCGCGGTAGACGGCGCTGTCCGGCCCGGGGTTCTTCCAGTCCTTCTGGATGCCCTGCGGGTCATCCCAGATCTGCGACAGTTCAGTTGCCACCCGCTGCACGCTTCCGGCAACCGCCAGGCCGTAACGGCAGCGGAAGCCGTCCGCCTGGCCAAGCAGGTCCTCAGAGCCTGTGCCGTACAGCACGAATTCGAGCGCCCCGAGCCCCTGCATGGCGACGCTTTTTTCGCGCAGACCGACAGGAGAGGTGGCCGCTTCGTCCGGATTGGCGAGCAGCGCCTGCACCTGGCGAAGGCCGGTGCCCTTGCGGTCCGGATAAAACAGGATGCGTTCGAAACGGTTCTCCTCGATCACCGGGCCGACCCGCACCACTTCGATGCGCGCCCAGTCGATGGCGGTCGCTTCGAAGGCGGCGCGTGCAGCGGCGAGCGTTTCTTCCGAGGGTTTGGAGCAGAGCTCCATCATCGCATTGGTCAGCCGGCTGCTGGAGGTGGCGAAGGTGCGGTAGCCGGGGCGGATGAAATCATCCACCACATGCGCCATCAGCGTCTTCGTTTCTTCCATCGTGATCGGTTTTGGCGGCGCGAGGTTTGCATCCTGCCCGAAGGCAGAAGAGGACGAGAGCGCGGCAAGAACAAGGGCGGAGATCAGCTTGCGCATCAAAGGGACTCCAGAAACGAAATGAGCGCGGCGCGATCCATTGCGGACAGTGCAGCAAATGCATCGCGGGCGGCCTGCGCTTCGCCGCCGTGCCACAGAATGGCTTCGGTCAGGTTGCGGGCGCGCCCATCGTGCAGGAAGAAGGTGTGACCATTGACGGTCTCGGTCAGTCCTATACCCCAGAGTGGCTGGGTGCGCCACTCGCGTCCGGTTGCGATGCCGACCGCCTGACCATCGGCCAGTCCTTCGCCCATATCGTGCAGCAGAAAATCCGAATAGGGCCAGATCAGCTGGAAGGCCTGGGCCGGATTGTCCGCATCGCGGCGGGTGACGAATTTCGGCACATGACAGCTGGGGCAGCCGAGGGAATAGAAGACCTTTTTGCCGGCCAGCACATCCGGTGCCTCGACGCTCCGGCGCATCGGCACGGCGAGGTTCTTCGAATAGAAGGTGACGAGATCCATCACCGGATCGGGGGCTTCGCTGTCGCCAAGCCGTGCCTGCACGCCGGTCGGCAGCGACAAACAGGCGGTTTCGGCCGTGGTGCAATCGCCAAAGGGGTTCGGCCGGTCGGGGGTGGAGAGACCCATGTCGCCAGAGAAAGCGGCCGCGACCTGATCGCGCACGGTCGCTGTCTGCGCCTTGAAACCGAAACGGCCGAGCGCAAGCTGCCCTGTCCGGTGGTCGCGGGTGATGGCCGCGCGTCCTGAAATCCCGTCACCGTTGCGGTCGTCCGGATCGGCATGGGCGAGGATATCGGCTTGCGGGATCGCCTCGATCAGCCCCATGCCGAGCATGGGCGGGGCGATGCGCGGCGACAGCGTCGTGTCGGACCCCAACGGACCATAGGCAAACTCCGCGACCGAATAGCGGGGCTTGCGCAGCGAGACGGTGGTTCCGTCCGCCAGGATCACCGGAACCTCGCTATAGGCGATCTCCATCTCGCCTTCGGCGGCAAGGCCGGGAACGGCGAGATCCTGCAGCTGCTCGCCATAGGTCGCGTCCGGAAAGTTCAGCACCTCGTGCCGGGCGATGCGCGCTTCTTCTTCCGGCGTGCGTGCGGATCTCGCCAGCCGCAGGAACATCGAGGTCCGGTCGTTTGCCCCTTCCGGCGGATGGCCGCGACCGTCCTTCAGGTGGCAGCTCTGGCAGGCGCGGGCATTGTAGAGGGGGCCGAGACCGTCAGAGGCCTGTGTCGATGAGGGTGCCGCGACCCAGAGCTTGGTGAAAAGCGCATTGCCGAGCTTGAAGGTTTCCTGTTCGGCAAAGCGGATATTGGCAGAGAAATGCGAAAACGCATCCCCGTTGACGAGGGCCGTGGAGGTCGTGGCGCCGCCGGGCATGGCCTCGAAAGCTTCCGCCCTAGAAAAATCAGTGGCAGGCCGCGTGACGGCGACGACCCGGGCCATGTCCGTGTCGCTCAGATCCGTGCGCCGGGTGGCAGACAGGTCAAACTCATCGGCAAGCGCCGGAAGAAGCAGGCACGCACCGGCTGCCGCCGAGAGCAAGAGAGTGCGGACCCGAGACTGACGCATGGCAAACATCAGGCCGCCCGCGCAAGGCGGGCGGCCTGCTCCGTCCTGATCACTTGAACACGGCGTTCGGATTGTCGAGGCTGTCGGAGCCTTCGAGCTTGATCGCGCCAAGATCGAGCTTGGCGATGATGCGTTCGACCGTCTTCGTCTGGTCGATCAGGCCGTCGATGGCAGCCTGAACGACCGCATTGCCCTGTGCATTGCCTTCGCCGATCATCTGGTCGTAGGCTTCCACCTTCTTGGCGCGGTCGGCCATGGCGTTCATGGCGGCAAGCGTCTTGTCGAGCTTGGCCGTCATTTCCTGATCCAGCGCCGGATCCTTCTCCTTGACGAGTTCGGAGAGCGACGGGCCGGTCATCTTGGTGCCGTCGACGCGGGTATAGGTGCCGTTATAGGCAGACGCGATGCCGATCGCATCGTTCAGATGCGACGCGTAGGTATTGTCGGAGAAGCAGTCATGCTCTTCTTCCGGATCGTGCAGCAAAAGGCCGAGCTTCATCCGCTCGCCGGCGAGTTCGCCATAGGACAGCGACCCCATGCCGGTGAGGATTGCAGTGATGCCGGCCTTCGGATCGGCGGTCACGGTTTTGGTTGCCTCGCCATCCGGCGCCCAGGCCACCACCATCTCCTGAAGATCCTGCACCAGAAGCGTGGAGGCGGATTTCAGGTAATCGGCGCGGCGGTCGCAATTGCCGTGCGTGCAATTGGCCTTGTCGTAATCGGTATAAGGGCGGTTGCCGGCACCCGGTCCGGTGCCGTTCAGGTCCTGGCCCCAGAGCAGGAACTCGATCGCGTGATAACCGGTGGCGACATTGGCCTCCACTTCGCCGGCCTCGTGCAGGCTGCGGATGAACTCCGGCGTGATCTTCGAGGCGTCGATCTCCTCGCCGTTGATCGTCAGCTTCTTGTTGGCGATCACGTTGGCGGTGTAATAGGCGTTGCTGTCGCTCTCGGTGCCGTAGGACGCATCGACGTAGTCGATGAGGCCCTCATCGAGCGGCCAGGCATTAACCTTGCCTTCCCACTCATCAACGATCGGGTTGCCGAAGCGGTAGACTTCCGACTGCTGATAGGGAATGCGTGCGGCAATCCAGGCCTGGCGGGCTGCGGCCAGCGTCTCCTGCGAGGGCTTTGCGATCAACGCATCAATCGCCTTGTCGAGCGCCTTCGCGGTGGTCAGCGAATCCTCGTATTTGGCATGGGCGAGGTCCGCATAATGCTTCAGCACCGCGGCCGGTTCGGCCGCCATGGCCGGGGTCATGACGAAGGCGGCGGATGCGGCGAGCAAGCCGAAGCTTGCGTTCAAAATCGTTCTACGGATCATAATCCCTCCTGCAGCAGCGTGAAGCCGTCTGCGCTGTCATCGCGCATACGGATACTGGTGTCAAACAATCTAGATTAGAACGATTTGATGGACCGGCCACAACCTGACGATCGTCAAGCCAAGAGGCGCATTTCAGCCATTTCGTTTCATCTTGCAGAAGAAGAAGCCGTCCGTATCGGTCGAGCCGGGGGTCAGTGTCAGGCTTGTTCCGTCTGCCGAATACGGCTTTTCCGCTTCGGCGCCGAACAGAGCCGTCCAGGTGGTGAGGCTGTCGACCGGTGAGAAGTCCGGGTTCTCGGCACAGAAACGTTCGATCTGGCTGCCGTTTTCCTGCGGCAGGATGGAACAGGTGACGTAGACGAGGTGGCCGCCGGGTTTTACGTAACGTGCGGCAGAGGTCAGGGCATCACGCTGCTGCTCGAGCCGCTCCTCGATGTTCTTGTCGGTCAGACGCCATTTCGTGTCGGGCCGCCGGCGCCAGGTGCCGGTGCCGGTGCAGGGAGCATCGACCAGCACAGTATCGAGTTTTGCCTCAAGGCTGGAAAGATCACGCACATCGTCATGGACCTGAACATTGCGGGTTCCGGCGCGACGCAGCCGCTCGATGATCGGTGCCAGTCGTTTGCGGTCGGCGTCATAGGCATGCACCTGACCCTTGTTGTTCATGGCCGCCGACAACGCGAGCGTCTTGCCGCCGCCACCGGCGCAATAATCGAGCACCTGCTGACCTTCCGCGGGCTGCACGAGATCGGCGACCATCTGCGAGCCTTCGTCCTGTACCTCGAACCAGCCCTTCTGGAAGGAGAGTTCGGCCGTGACGTTCGGCAGGCGCGAGGCGCCTTCGCCGGCGGGGATGCGCACGCCATAACGGGCAAGCCGTGTGGGGACGGCGCCGGAGCGGTCGAGTGCCTTGACCACCTTGTCGCGTGTGGCCTTCAGTGTGTTGGCGCGCAGGTCGAGCGTCGGGCGGCCCGCCATGGCCACGGCTTCCGCGAGCCAGCGGTCACCGAAGGCGGTTTCGAACGAGCCGACAAGCCAGTCCGGAATATCACCCTGGACATGTGGTGGCGCGGTTGAGAGATCGCGGGTGGCAAGCGGTGCAAGGTCCGGTGCCTCTGGCGCGAATTTGTCGTCGGCCAGTTCTGCAGCCAGCGTTTCGGCCGTAAAACCCCACTGGCGCAGGAGGACCGCATAGACCAGCGCCGTTTCGCTCTCATTGTCCATCAGCCAGGCATGCGAGAGGCGCATGCGCAGCGCGTCATAGACAATGTTGCCGATCGCCGCGCGGTCGCCGGAGCCGGCGAAGCGGTGGGCAAGGCCCCAGTCCTTCAGGGCATCGGCGACGGGACGCCTGCGCGCCTCGATATCTGCCAGCACCTCGATGGCAGCCGCCATCCGTCCGCCCAGTCGCATCGTCAATCTCCTTGCTTGTCAGGCGGCGTGTAACCGCCTTCCGCCGCAAGGGCAAGGCTGTTCGGGTTTCGCCGGGCCTTTGTGCCGCTGGCTTTACGCCCATCGAGCGGCGTCGCCAGCCCGTCCGAAGCCTTAGCCGATGACCTCGTAACAGACTTGTGCCGTGCCGGATGCGACCATGCCGATGTTCTGTGCGGCGGCCTTGGAGAGATCCAGGACGCGACCGCGGATGAACGGGCCGCGATCATTGATGCGAACCACGACGCTCTTGCCGTTCCGCTTGTTGGTTACCTTCACCTTGGTGCCGAAACCCAGCGACTTGTGCGCGGCGGTCAGCTTGGAAGGGTTCATCCGTTCGCCCGAGGCCGTCTTCGAGGTCAGTGCATACCAGGAGGCATGACCACAACCTGGCGCGGCATTGGCGGAAGCGGTTCCCATGAACGAGATGGATGCGATGGCAACCGCGGCGAAGAGCGTGCGTTGTGTGAACTTCAAATCCTGTTGTCCCCTGTGGTGAGCCCAAAATTTCCTGTGCGGCGGGCTAAGGCAGGGTCAAAAAAGGCAGAAACGTGGACTCTGAGATCACGCAATGTTTCAGAGTGTAAGATTCGTGATGACAAGCCGGCTAATGATCGTCGGCGATCGAAAGGGAAAAAGTTTAAGGAAAACAGGCAAGAATTGGAAAACCGTTCCTGGTGAATCGGGGCCTGATTCCGGTTCACGAAAATGGCAGAAATTTTTTTATCAAGCTGGTCGTTTTTCTGCCGATTTCACGCAAATTTTGGCGACTTTGCCGCAAAGATGAAGAAACTGTCACTCACTCATGTGCCAAAAATGGAATTTTCACCCGAGTAAGGAGATTGCCGGCAGCTTGGCGGAAGCCCGGAAATCAGGGCTTCCAGACGGCGTCGGACCAGAGCTGCCGGAGAGAGGTCCTATAATCCGGGAACAGAAATTCAAACCCCAGGTTGCAGAGCTTGGCGTTGGAGACCCGCTTGTTTTCGCCATAGAAGGAGCGTGCCATCGGGCTGAGCTCGGCCGTTTCGAAGGCCTGTTCCGGCGGCGGTTCGACGCCCATCAGGCGGGCGGCTTCCGTCACCACGTCCTGCGGCGGCGCCGGTTCGGCATCGGTGATGTTGAAGATCCCGCCCAGCTGGCGCTCGATCAGGAACCGGCAGGCGCGGCCGATATCCTCCACCCGGATGCGGTTGAACACCTGGCCGGGTTTGACCAGCCGCCGAGCCGTGCCCTGCGCCAGATTGACGAAACCGTTGCGGCCGGGCCCGTAAATGCCGGAGAGCCGGAGGATGGCGACGGGAATGCCGGCCATTTCGGCTGCGACCTGCCAGCCTTCTTCGGCGGCGACGCGCTCCACCGACCGCTGGGAGACCGGCCGGCACGGGGTATCTTCCGTCACCCACGCGCCTCCGTGATCGCCGTACACGCCGACGGTCGACAGATAACCCGCCCATTCGAGCTTCGGAAAAAGGGAGCGCAGATCACCGTTCGTCAGAGTGAGAAGGCTGTCACCCGCGGCACCCGGCGCGATCGACTGAACGAGATGCGTGACCTCTGCCAGAGACTGGCGAAGCTCTGCGGACAGGGCCGTGCCGTCGAACAGGAAGGGCTGGATGCCCTGTTGTCTGAGGAGAGCGGATTTTTCCGGGCTGCGGGTCGTGCCGGACACCTCTGCTCCCGCCTTCAGCGCTTCCGCCGCAATGGCCTGGCCGGAATAACCGGCCCCGAAAATCATCATCCGCATCAGCACTGCTCCGTCATCTGCCATTCCGCCCGCACCTCGGCGTCCTCATCATTGCTCTTGGCCGCACGCAGCGCCGCAAAGCCTGCCTGCGGCATCAGGCGCGACAGGGCCCAGACCGCCATGGCGCGCACCACCGGCGAGCCATCGTCGAGAAGACGTTGGCACGGCGCGATCAGATCACTGCGCCCGGAATTCCCGGCTGCCATCAGCACGTTGCGGACGAACCGATCACGCCCGATGCGCTTGACCGGCGAGCCGCTGAACAGGCTGCGGAAGGCGGCATCGTCGAGGGTCAGCAGAAAGGCGATCGACGGCTCCTTCAGGTCCTCGCGCGCCTTCAGTTTCATCTCGGAGGCCTCTGCCGCGAACTTGTTCCACGGACAGGCGGCCAGACAATCGTCGCAGCCATAGATGCGGTTGCCGATCAGCGGCCGCAAGTCTGGATCGATCGGCCCCTTGTGTTCGATCGTCAGGTAGGAGATGCACCGCCGTGCATCGATCTGGTAGGGCGCCGGGAAAGCCGCGGTCGGACAGGCGTCGAGACAGGCGCGGCAGGAGCCGCAATGATCGCGTTCGGGTGTGTCGATCTCCAGCGCTTCGGTCGTAAACAGACTGCCGAGGAACAGCCAGGAGCCATGGCTGCGCGAGACGAGGTTGGTATGTTTGCCCTGCCAGCCGAGACCGGCGGCGGCGGCGAGCGGCTTTTCCATCACCGGGGCGGTATCAACGAACACCTTCACGTCGGCCCCGGCGCGCGCGGCAAACCGCGTGGCGATCTCCTTCAGCCGGCCCTTGATGACGTCGTGATAATCGCGGTTGCGGGCGTAAACGGAGATGGCGGCGCGGTCCGGCTTGTCGAGAATGGACCGGGGATCCTCCTCCGGCCCGTAATTCAGGCCGAACATGACGATGGAGCGCACCTCGCTCCACAGCGTGCGCGGATCGGCGCGTCGCTCCAGCGTCTCCTCCATCCAGGCCATGGTGCCGTGGCGGCGGGCAGCGACAAACTCGGCAAGCCGGGCCGGCGCCTCCGGAATACTGTCCGGCAGCGTGATGCGACAGAGGTCGAAACCCTGGGCAAGCGCTTCCTGACGTAGGAAGGCGGTCAGCTTGCGTTTCCGCTCCTCGGTTTTCTGCGAGGGGGCGGATGTCGGTCTGTCCTTGTCAGAAGTCGAGATCCGCATAATGAGATACCGGCGTGATGCCGCGGATGCGTTCCGCCAGAAGTGGCCGGAACGAGGGCCGCGATTTCAGCCTCTGATACCACTCCTTGGCGACCGGTGTCTCCTGCCAATCGATCTCGCCGAGATAATCGAGCACCGAGATGGAGGCGGCCGCCGCCAGATCCGCATAGCTCAGCCGGTCGCCGGCAAGCCAGGTGCGGGAGCCGGCAAGCCAGGCGAGGTATTTCATGTGCTGGCGAATATTGGCGCGTGCGGTGCGCAGCACCTTGCTGTCCGGTGCGCCGCCGCCTTGCGCCTGTGACATCTGCAGTTTGTAGACCCGCTCGCGGGTCAAAGGCTTCGTCACGTCCTGCTCCATCTTCTGCAGGAACCATTCGGTCAGCCGTCGGATTTCGGCGCGCTGGAACGGGTCTTCCGCCAGAAGCCGGCGATCCCGTTTCAGAACACCATGCGTCTCGTCCAGGAATTCCAGCAGGACATTCGGACCACAGAGCACACGCATGCTGTCATCGACATAGACGGGCAGCGAACCGGCGGGATTGAGGGCCAGAAACTCACGGCGCTTTTCCCAGGGCTGCTCCTCCACAAAATCCGTCTGGAAGCCGTATTCGGCCAGGATGAGGCGGACGAAACGCGAGGCAGAGGACATCGGGTGATGATAAAGCGTGGGCATCGATACTCGAAAATGAAGATTGTTGTGATAAGCCTGCGACGGACGCGATCACCAATGCCCGAATGTGGCTGACATAAGGCAGCCACGAAGGTTTAGTAGGCCGAAGCGCTCATTTGCCTCCCACTATAATTCCCATCTCTGTTAATAAAGGATCAAGAATGGCGGACCAATCCATCGTCAGCGCCCTGGTTCTCGGCCTGATCGAGGGGCTGACCGAGTTCATCCCCGTCTCCTCCACGGCCCATGTGCTGCTGGCCGGCCACTTTCTCGGCTTCGAATCACCCGGAAACACCTTTGCCGTTCTCATCCAGTTGGGTGCGATCCTCGCCATCCTGCTGGTCTATTTCCAGAAACTCCTCAGCGTGGCGCTGACACTGCCGACAAGCGCGCAGTCGCGGCGTTTCGTGCTGACGGTGCTGGTGGGTTTTCTGCCGGCCGCCGTGATCGGCGCGTTTGCGCATGACTTCATCAAGAGCGTGCTGTTTGAAACGCCGATGCTGATCTGCGTGATGCTGATCGTCGGCGGGTTCATCCTGCTGGCCGTCGACCGGATGAATTTCACGCCGCGTTACACCGATGCGATGGCTTATCCGCCGTCGCTCGCCTTCAAGATCGGCCTCTTCCAGTGCCTGGCGATGATTCCGGGAACCTCCCGGTCGGGAGCCACGATTGTCGGATCGCTGCTGATGGGCACGGATAAGCGTTCGGCGGCGGAATTTTCCTTCTTCCTCGCCATGCCGACCATGGTCGGGGCTTTTGTGCTGGATCTCTACAAGAACCGCGACATCTTGAGCTTCGATGATCTCGGCATCATCGCAATCGGCTTCGTGGCGGCATTCATCACCGCGCTGTTTGTCGTGAAGGGTCTGTTGAGTTTTGTCTCGAGCCGGGGCTTTGCGCCCTTCGCCTATTGGCGAATCCTCGTCGGCTTTGCCGGCCTGGCTGGCCTGCTGATCTACGGGTGATGTAGCGCGAAGAAGGGGCGGATCCTGAAACGGTCCGCCCTGTCAGCCGCGATCAGCGAGACGTGTTGCTGATCGAACCCGTGCTGCACGGATCAACGCCGTAAGCCGGGGCGCAGGTGCCCTTGTTGGCGGCAACCGTGCCCGGTGCCAGGAACGAGCCCGCAAGAATAACCAATGCCGCACACGCAAAAAACAGTGCGATCGACTTGCCCATGGAGGATTGCCTTTCGGAGGAAATAAGAGATGTCACGGCGCCAACTGATCCAGAAGCGGTTGTGCGGGTTTACGAGCCGCCACCCAGGAATTCAATAGAGCAAGTTGTTGAATCCGCGGTTAATGCCTGCTTGACGTCGAGTGCGGCATTTGTGTCACATTAGAATAACAAGAAATAGGCAGGGCGCGGGCCCTGCCTCAAATTGTGCAGTGCAAAGTACCGCTGGCGCGCCTCAGGCGGCCTTTCCGGCATTGGTGTATTGGCCGTGAATGCGGAAACGCACGAGATAGCTCGGCAGGATGCTGGAGAGCAGCGTGCCCTTGATGCCGAGACCTTCCAGCGTGCGGCCTTCCTTGATGGCCTCAGTCGAAACCACGTTGTCGGTCTTCAGCAGGGTCACCTGGTCGGCCGTCAGCGGCGGGGCAATCAGCGGCACCATCGAGGCAATGCTGCCCATCAGGGAGGCGACGCCGAACGGGATCGAGATGAAGGAGCGCTTGCGATAGGTCACGCGCAGCATTTCCTCAAGACACTGCTTGAAGGTCAGCACTTCCGGGCCGCCGAGTTCGTAGATCTTGCCGCCTTCGACCTTGCCATCTACCGAGCGGGCCACGGCTTCCGCCACATCTTCCACGAAGACCGGCTGGAACTTCGTGTGGCCACCGCCGATCAGCGGCAGGAAGGGCATGGTACGCGCCATGTCGGCGAACTTGTTGAAGAAGTTGTCTTCCTGACCGAAGACGATCGATGGACGCAGGATGACGGCATCCGGCAGCGTCTGCAGGATCGCCTCTTCGGCGCGGCCCTTGGAGCGGGCGTAGGACGATTCGGACTTGGTGTCTGCGCCGATGGCGGAGATGTGGGTGAGCTTCGCGCCGGTTGCACGGGCGGCTTCCGCCACGGCCTTGGCGCCGAATTCCTGCACCGCGTCAAAAGAGTTCTTGCCGCTTTCGAACAGGATGCCGACGCAGTTGATGACGTGATCGGCACCGGCCACGGCCTGATCGACCGAACCGCGATAGCGCAGGTTTGCCTGGACCAGCTGGATCTGGCCGACATAACCCAGCGGGCGCAGGAAGCCGGCGAGATCCGGACGGCGGACGGCGACACGGATGCGGTAACCGCGCTTGGCGAGCGCCCGAACCACATGCCTGCCGACAAAACCCGAGCCCCCGAACACGGTGACGAGCGGCGGAAGATTGGACATGGTCATGGGGATGCTCCGAAAGCCAAAAGGATCATGTAGTTTCCTCTAGCCCAAAGCGTGGCCGAGGTGAAGTGTCAAGCGCCGGTCGGAAGGACGCAAGGCGCAGCGAAATCCATGGGTGGTGAAGGAAGCCCTGCCTTAAGGGTGATCAGACGCCTTCGACGACCAGCATTTCCGCATCGGCCGCCTCCTGGCGGATTTTTGCGGCGATCTGGTATTCCGGCGAATTGTAGCAATCCACCGCATCCTGCATCGAGGCGAATTCGATCACGACATTGCGGGCGCGCGACGTACCTTCCAGCGTGGTGATGGGACCGCCGCGGGCCAGGAATGTCGCGCCGTAGCGCTCGAACGCCGGCTTGGCGGCGGCGACATAATCCTTGTAGCGTTCCGCATCGCGTACATCGACGCGGGCAATCCAGTATCCCTTCGGCATGCTTCTCTCCCTTTTCCTGACGTGTTTTTCTCAGAGCGCTTCGTTCATTTCGGCCAGGATGGCCTGGGCCGCAGCCAGCGGATCCGCCGCCTTGACGATCGGGCGGGCGACGACGAGGTGGCTGGAGCCTGCCTTGATCGCGTCGAAAGGCGTGACGACCCGTTTCTGGTCACCGGCATCGGCCCCCTTCGGGCGAATGCCGGGGGTGACCAGCGCCATGTCCGGGCCGATGATCTTGCGCACCGCCGACGATTCCTCCGCCGAGCAGACGATGCCCCCCATGCCGGCGGCGCGTGCCTGTTCGGCGCGCGTCAGCACCAGCGTGTGCGGATCGTATTCGTAGCCGGCCTCTCGCAGGTCCGCATCGTCCATGGAGGTCAGAACCGTGACGCCGAGCAGGCAGAGGTTCGAACCTTTCGCCGCCTCGACCGCCGCGCGCATCGCCTTCGGATAGGCATGCAGGGTCAGCATGGTCACGCCCATCTTGACGATGTTTTCGACGCCCTTCGCCACCGTGTTGTCGATGTCGAGCAGCTTCATGTCGAGAAAGACCTGCTTGCCATCGCGCACAAGGTCGCGGGCGAATTCCAGCCCGCCGGCAAAGGCCAACTGGTAGCCGATCTTGTAGAAGGAGACCTCGTCGCCCAGCGTGCGCACCACGGTTTCCGCTTCGCTTATGGTGGGAAGGTCGAGCCCGACGATCAAGCGGTCGCGTGCGGTCATCACATGTCTCCTTGCCAAGATTCCATCGGCGTCCAGTCGCATGCAAGGCGGCACTCGGCAAGAGAGCGGGAGAGATGGAAGGCGAAAAGATTGCCGCCGCCGCCGGGCTGGTCGCGGTCCCGCGAAATTGGCTGGCCGGCGAGATGGCATTTCAGCAGCGTTCCGACCCCGCCATGGCCGACAAAGGCGATTGGCTGCCGCGGATCGTGCCCGGCCAGCACTTCGGAAACCGCCTTCACGATTCGCGCCTGCGCGTCGACGGCCCGCTCCCAGCCGCGAAAACTCTCGTCCGGATGAGCAAAGAACCAGTCGGCTGCCTGCTCGAAGGCCGGTGGCGGCAGGAAGCCGGTGGCGGACCGGTCGTTTTCATGCATCTCCGCGTCAATTTCCGCAGCGATGCCAGCGGCGTCGGCCAGAACCATTGCCGTTTCGATCGCCTTGCGCTCCTCGCTCGACACGATGCGGCGAAGCTGTCGACCCCAGGCAAGGCCCGCCGCCTGTCGGGTTCGGGCCAATCCGGTCTCCGACAGTCCCCAATCGGGAACCGGAACCGCCGGATCGATGTTGACCTGCGGATGGGTGACGTAGAGGCCGAACATGAGGAAAAACCTCGCTCAGGGGCGGGTGTAGACCCAGAGCTGCGCCGGCGGGATGTTGCGGACGACAAAATCGAAATGTTTGATCCGGTAGCGGTCGGGTTTGGCGACGATCGGCGAGACAGGGCCATAGGTGATCTGCATCACCGGACGGCCATGCGGCATACGGTCCAGAAGATCCTCGAGCAGGGCGATTCGCCGCTCCATCGGGAAGCTCAGCATGGGGATGGCCGAGATCACTGCATCGAACTGCACGTCCTTGAAGCTGCCAAGCGTGTTCTGGAGGTCGAAGGCATCGCCATTGATGAAATGCACGCCCGGAAAGTTCCGGGTCAGGTGCTGAAAGAAGTCGGTCGAGAATTCGATCGAGACCAGGTTTTCCGGCGAAATGCCGCGTTGCAGGATGGCCTTGGTGATGATGCCGGTTCCGGGGCCGAGCTCCAGCACCGGCAGGCCCGATTTCGGCGTAATGACGCTCGCCATGCGGCGTGCGGTGATGCCGGAGGTCGGCAGGATGGCGCCGACCCGCTTCGGCCCGTCGATCCATCCCTTAAAGAAGCGGATTTCCTCGTCGAACTTGCGGCCCAGCCGCTCCTTGAAACGCAACTGCATTCTGATCTCCCGGCAGGCCCTGTCTGACTAAGTGGCTCTTGATGACGCAAAAGCAAGGAAAAATGTCGCATCTAAAAATGCGGCAAAAAAAAGGGACCGGCGAACCGATCCTCTTTTAACTCAAACGCGCATTGGCATCAGAACATACAGGGCATCATCCCCCGCCGTATCCCTGACGAGCGTCGGCGAGCCGGCGTCCGCCAGCATGAAGATCGCGTCCTCGCCGGACAGTTGCGCGGTGATGTCGAGCAGGTATTTGGCATTAAAGCCGATTTCCATCGGATCGCTTTCGTAACCGACTGCGACTTCTTCCGTCGCGCTGCCCGAATCCGGGTTGTTGACGGTCAGCAGCAGCTGGCCTTCGCTGAGCGCCAGCTTCACCGCACGGCCACGCTCCGACGAAATGGTCGAGACGCGGTCGACGGCGCGGGTAAAGCTCTGGCAATCGACGCGCATTTCCTTGTCGTTGCTGGTCGGGATGACACGCTGATAATCCGGGAAGGTGCCGTCGATCAGCTTGGAGGTCATGACGATCGAGCCCATGTTCAGGCGGATCTTGGCATCCGAGACCTCGACGGTGACGACGAGTTCCGGATCGTCCACCAGCTTCTGCAGCTCGCCAACCGTCTTGCGCGGAATGATGATGCCGGGCATGCCTTCCGAACCGGACGGCGCGACGATATCGGCGCGTGCCAGGCGGTGGCCGTCGGTGGCAACGGCGCGCAGCTTCAGCTCGCCACCGGCCTCGATCGTGTGGAAGAAGATGCCGTTCAGATAATAGCGGGTCTCTTCCGTCGAGATCGCGAACTGGGTGCGATCGATCAACATCTTGAGTTCGGTTGCCTTGATCTTGAACGTATGGCTGAACGTGCCGGCGGTCAGATCCGGGAAGTCCGATTCCGGCAGGCATTGCAGCGAAAACTTCGACCGGCCGGACTGGACGATCATGCTGCCGCCATCCGGATTGGTCGCGAGGCGTACCTCCGCGCCATCGGGCAGCTTGCGCACGATTTCGTAAAGCAGGTGGGCCGGAACCGTCGTCGCGCCGGCCTGTTCGACCATGGCCGGCACTTCCTCGGTGATTTCCAGATCGAGGTCGGTCGCCTTCAGAGCCAGTTCATTGCCCGACGCACGCATCAGCACGTTGGACAGGATCGGGATCGTGTTGCGGCGTTCCACGACCCGGTGAACATGGTTCAGCGACTTAAGAAGGTTGGACCGCTCAAGAGTAATACGCATGGACGCTACCGCTTTCGACCGTGCCGGTCCGGAAGGACCGGAAGTTATGCTTGTCCGTCGGGCTGGTCGGACGATGTGGACGGGCAAAATGGCAGAGTTTTGAAGGAAAAGGCAAGAGGTCCTGCCACACGGGCGGAGGATTTCGATGCAGCGCAAGAGACTTCGCACAGCTTTCCACAGCCGTCCGGGCTGGTCATGTGCTGCTTGCCCAATCCCCTTGCCTCCCGCATAAAGGCCAAAACAGTGCAGACAAGGACAGGTTCAGACGTGACGGAAGAAGACAAGGCGACCTCCAGAACCTACCGTGTCGCCAATGTCGCGGTGCCGGCAAGGCCGCTCGAGCCTGCCTTGTATCTGGTGGCGACGCCGATCGGCAATCTGGGCGACATCACGCTCCGCGCACTCGAAACGCTGGCCGGTGCCGATGTTCTGGCCTGCGAGGATACCCGTGTCACGCGTGTGCTGCTCGACCGATTCGGGATTGCCAGCCGTCCCTTCGCCTATCATGAGCACAACGCCAACGAGGCCGGGCCGCGGCTGATCGCGGCGCTTGATGAGGGCAAGTCCGTTGCGCTCGTGTCCGATGCCGGAACCCCGCTCGTCTCCGATCCGGGATACCGGCTGGGTCAGCTGGCGCTGGAAGCGGGCCACAAGGTGGTGCCGATTCCGGGACCGTCCGCGCCGCTTGCAGCACTCGTCGGTTCCGGCCTGCCATCGGATGCCTTCCTGTTTGCCGGTTTCCTGCCGGTCAAGGAAAAGGGCCGGCGCGACCGGCTGGCGGAACTGTCCAAGATCCCGGCGACACTGATCTTCTTCGAATCGCCGCATCGCATTTCCGATACGCTTGTCATCGCCGCCGATGTGCTGGGCTCGTCCAGGCCCGCCTGTGTCTGCCGCGAACTGACCAAGACCTTCGAGGAGTTCCGCCGGGGATCGCTCGGTGACCTGGCGGCGCAATATGCCGATGCGACGGTGAAGGGTGAGGTCGTGCTCGTCATCGGACCGCCGGCTTTCGACGATGTGCCGGCCGCCGTCGATGTCGACGTGATGCTGCGCGAACTTGTCGCCAGCATGCCGGCGACGAAGGCCGCTGCCGAGGCCGCGCGCCTGACCGGCCTCTCGCGCAAGGACCTCTACCAGCGGCTGATCGAGTTGAAGGATGGCGATGGCGCCTGACGACAAGAGGCAGAAGCGCCAAAAGGCGGAGCGCCACGGGCGCCTTGCCGAACACGTCGCGGCCGTCTTTCTCCGTCTGAAAGGCTACCGAATCCTTGTCATGCGATACCGCACGCCCGTCGGTGAAATCGATATCATCGCCCGGCGGGGAGATCTGATTGCCTTTGTTGAAGTGAAAATGCGCAGAAGTGAACGCGATGCCGTCGATGCGGTCGGTCATGCAGCGCAGCACCGCATCCGCTCCGCCTCGAACTACTGGATTTCGAGGCAAACTGACGCGCATCTGCTTGTCTTCCGATATGATATTGTTGCGATGCAGCATTGGAGGCTTCCGCGACATTTTGTGGATGCCTTCTGAAAAACTTGCAAACCTGTGCAATATCGGGCTCTCCTGTAACTGTGCTGTCATAAATCCTTTAAGGACGCGTCACATAAGGCCGCTAAGCCAGCCACATCCGATCTACCGGAGATAGAGGGAGACACCATGTTCAAGAAGCTCACTTTGGCCGCAGCAGCGCTCGCGCTCTCGGCAACCACCTCGCTTGCAGCAACCGAAGTTACCTGGTGGCACGCCATGGGTGGCGAACTCGGCAAGAAGCTCGAGGAGATCGCCACGAAGTTCAACGAAAGCCAGAGCGACTACAAGGTTGTTCCGGTCTACAAGGGTTCCTATCCGGAAACCCTGACGGCAGCGATCGCCGCTTTCCGCGCCAACCAGCAGCCGGCCATCGTCCAGGTCTTCGAAGTCGGCACGGGCACGATGATGGCCGCCAAGGGCGCCGTCTACCCGGTCTACAAGCTGATGAAGGACGAAGGCGAAAGCTTCGAGCCGAAGTCGTTCCTGGCGCCGGTCGTCGGTTATTATTCCGACACGCAGGGCAACATCCTGTCGCTGCCCTTCAACTCCTCCACGCCGATCCTCTATTACAACAAGGACGTCTTCAAGAAGGCTGGCCTTGATCCGGAAGTGGCTCCGAAGACCTGGAAGGAAGTCGAAGACTTCTCCAAGAAGATCGTTTCCTCCGGCGCTGCCAAGTGCGGCTTCACCTCGGCCTGGATCACCTGGGTTCAGACGGAAAACCTGTCGGCCCTGCACGACCAGCCCTTCGGCACGCTGGAAAACGGCTTCGGCGGTCTGAAGTCCGAATTCAAGTTCAACGGTCCGGTCCAGATCAAGCATTGGGCGAACCTGAAGAAGTGGCAGGATGAAGGCCTCTTCAAGTACGGCGGTCCGGTCGGCGGCGACCAGGCAGCCACGATGTTCTACGCCCAGGAATGCGCCATGACGATGAACTCGTCGGCTGGCCGTGCAGGCGTCATCAACAATGCCAAGACCTTCACGCCGGGCTTTGCTCCGCTGCCCTATTACGACGACGTCACGAAGGAGCCGAAGAACTCCATCATCGGCGGCGCCACGCTTTGGGTTCTGAATGGCAAGGACAAGGCCGTCTACAAGGGCGTAGCCAAGTTCTTCACCTACCTGTCGAAGCCGGAAGTTCAGGCTGATTGGCACCAGTATACCGGTTACCTGCCGATCACCAACGCTGCCTATGACCTCGGCAAGAGCCAGGGCTATTACGCCAAGAACCCGGGCTCCGACATCGCCATCGAGCAGATCACCCGTGGCACGCCGACCGCGAACTCCAAGGGTCTCCGCTTCGGCAACTTCACCCAGGTTCGCACGATCGTGGACGAAGAGTTCCAGTCGCTGCTGGCCGGCAAGAAGGACGCCAAGCAGGCTCTCGACAGCGCCGTCGAGCGTGGCAACAAGCTGCTTCGCGAATTTGAAGCTGCCAACTAATCAAAGCTGACCCAGAGGGGAGGGGCGGCCGATGGCCGGTCCTCCCTTCCTTTGTCCGGACCAATCTGGCAGGGGCTCCATGGATACGAAAAAAACGACCTTCAATAACCGGCTGCTGCCCTATCTTCTGCTTGCGCCCCAGCTGTTCATCACGCTGGTGTTTTTCATCTGGCCTGCGGCGCAGGCGGTGAAATCCTCTTTCGAGCGCGAAGATCCCTTTGGTCTGTCGACTGCCTTCGTTGGATTGCTGCATTACCAGCGCCTGTTCGAAGACCCGAACTATCTCGACGCTTTGTCGAGAACCGCCGTTTTTGCCGTATCGGTGACGGCGCTGTCGATGCTTCTTGGCCTGGCCTTCGCCGCCTCGGTGGATCGTCTGGTCCGCAGCGGCAAGGTCTATACCACGCTGCTCGTCTGGCCCTATGCGGTCGCCCCCGTGGTCGCCGGTGTCCTGTGGTGGTTCCTGTTCAACAGTTCCACGGGCCTGATGCCCTTTTTTCTCGAAAAGATCGGCATTGACTGGGACCATGACCTGAACGGCACCCAGGCGATGATCCTGATCATCATCGCCGCCGCCTGGAAACAGGTGTCCTACAATTTCCTGTTTTTCCTCGCCGGTCTGCAGTCCGTCCCGCAGTCGCTGATGGAAGCTGCCGCGATCGACGGGTCGGGTCCGGTCAAGCGCTTCTTCAATATCTCGCTGCCGCTGCTTTCTCCGACTACCTTCTTCCTGTTCATCATCAACGTGAACTACACGATGTTCGATACCTTCCCGATCGTCGACGCAACGACGGTGGGTGGGCCTGCGCAGGCCACGACGACGCTGGTCTACAAGGTCTACCAGGACGGTTATCTCGGCCTCAACCTCGGTTCATCCTCGGCGCAGTCGGTTCTCCTGATGCTGATCGTGATGGTGCTGACCTTCGTGCAGTTCCGTTATGTCGAACGCCGCGTGCAGTATTGAGGACCGATCATGGTTGAAAACCGCCCGTTCCTGACCTTTCTGACCCACGCCTTCCTGATCCTCGGTTTTGCCGTGGTGGCGCTGCCGGTCTATGTCGCGATCATTGCCTCGACGCACGACATCTCGACGCTGATGAGCGGACCCGTGCCGCTTCTCCCCGGTTCGCATTTCATCGAGAATTACACCCAGATCCTGACGAGTGCTTCAGCCGCCAACGGCCTGCCGAACTATTCGCACATGGCACTGAATTCGCTGATCATGGCGCTGGTCATCACCATCGGCAAGATCGCGATCTCGATCATTTCGGCCTTTGCGATCGTCTATTTCCGCTTTCCGCTTCGCCAGCTCGCCTTCTGGATCATCTTCGTCACGCTGATGCTGCCGGTCGAAGTGCGCATCATGCCGACCTATAAGATCGTGGCGGACCTCGGCATGCTGAACTCCTGGGCGGGTCTCACCATTCCGCTGATTGCGTCCGCCACCGCGACCTTCCTGTTCCGCCAGTTCTTCATGACGGTGCCGGACGAGATGCTGGAAGCAGCGCGCGTCGATGGGGCAGGCCCGATGAAGTTCTTCCGCGACATCCTGCTGCCCCTGTCGCGCACGAATATCGGCGCGCTGTCCGTCATCCTCTTCATTTACGGCTGGGTGCAATACCTCTGGCCGCTCTTGGTGACGACGGACCCCGGTTATTACACATTGATGATGGGCATGAAGCGCATGGTCACCGTCCAGGACGGTGTCATCCAGTGGCAACTCGTGATGGCAGGGTCCGTGCTTGCCATGCTGCCCCCCATTCTGATCGTTATATTTATGCAGCGGCTGTTCATCCGCGGCCTGACAGAGACGGAGAAGTAACATGGCTGGCATCAAGATAGCCGGTGTGTCGAAGATCTATGCCGGCGGCGTGAAGGCGGTCAATTCCGTCTCGATCGACATCGCCGATGGCGAGTTCATCGTCCTCGTCGGCCCCTCCGGCTGCGGCAAGTCGACCCTTCTGCGCATGGTTGCCGGTCTCGAAGCCATTTCCGAAGGTGAGGTCTCGATCGGCGGCAAGGTGGTGAACCGCATGGAACCGGCCGAGCGCGACATTGCCATGGTCTTCCAGAACTATGCGCTTTACCCGCACATGACGGTCTACCAGAACCTCGCTTATGGCTTGAAGAACCGCGGCACGCCGAAGGCGGAGATCGATGCGCGTGTGGCGGAAGCCGCCCGCATGCTGGAAATCACCCAGTATCTGGAGCGCAAGCCGCGCGCCCTTTCCGGCGGCCAGCGCCAGCGTGTGGCCATGGGCCGCGCCATCGTGCGCAAGCCGGCGGCCTTTCTCTTCGACGAACCGCTGTCGAACCTCGATGCCAAACTGCGTGTCTCCATGCGCGGCGAAATCAAGCGCCTGCAGCGGCGCCTTGGCACCACCTCGATCTACGTGACGCACGATCAGCTGGAAGCCATGACGCTGGCCGACCGGCTGGTGGTGCTGAATGGCGGCCGGATCGAGCAGATCGGCTCGCCGCTCGAGGTCTACCACGCACCGGCCTCCACCTTCGTTGCAAGCTTCATCGGCTCGCCGGCGATGAACCTGGTCGCCGGCGAAATCCATGGCAATCGCCTGGCGATCGGCCCGGCGCTGATCGATCTTGCCGGCGCGCCACCCGCATCCGGCGCCGTCACCGTCGGCCTCAGGGCCGAAGATCTGCGCCTCGCCCATGAAGGCGAGACCGTGCTGCCGATGACGGTGGATTACGTCGAGGAACTGGGCGCGCAACGCTTGGTGCACGGGCTGGTGGGCGATCAGATGCTGACGGCCTCGATGCCGACGGACATGGTGATCGGCGAGTCGCTGTCCCTGACGATCGACCAGGACCGCCTGCACTTTTTCTCCGCATCCGATGGCAAACGCATCGGTTCGGGCACGAATGTCGCCACGGACAAGACAACGGCTGCGGTGGAAACGGCCTGATTTCGGTCAAAGCCGGGATTCGTTCAAATCTTAGAGGTTCGCAAAACCTCCTGATGAGGTTCGCCTGTTAGCCTCCCGAGGATCAAACCTTGGGGGCAACATGGTTGTGAAACTTGTATTGGCGGGAGCACTGGCTCTTGCCTATCGTGGTCGCGCATCGACGGAACGCAAGGGCGTTCCTCCCTTCATCGGGGCAACGCCGGAGGCGTTGTTTCGGGAGTTGAAGCCGGCGCCGATCGAACCGGCATGGATCCTGGCCGGCACGCCGGTGGCGCGGGTTGCGCAGCATTCCTGCACGGAAGACAAATGTTCCGTCACCGCCATGTGGGACTGCACCGCCGGCACCTTCCGCTGGTTTTTCGGCGACGACGAGACCGTCGTCATCGTCGAGGGCGAGGTGTTCATCACCGCTGAGGATGGCACGCAGCGTCTCCTGAAGGCGGGTGACATCGGTTATTTCAAGGCCGGCACATGGGCCACCTGGCGCATCGACACTTACGTGCGCAAGATTGCCTTCATGCGCCAGCCGATCTGGCTGCCGCTGGCGCTTTTCTACAGGATTCGCAATCGCTTGCGCCGGGCCATCAAGGGAACTGGCCTCGGTCTCTGAGAGAGGTTGGAATCTGCCGTTGCCATCGATCGCCCGCCGTCCTACATCTGGCGGGCAATCTGACAAGGGGCAGGGAATGGCCAAGATCCGCAAAGTCGCGTTCCAGATGGACCACGTGTCCGGCATCAACATTGCCGGCGATTCCACCTTTGCCATGGCGCTGGAAGCGCAGGCGCGAGGGTTCGAGCTTTACCACTACACACCCGACCGGCTGACCATGCGCGATGGTCGCATCTTTGCCGCCGTCGAGCCGATGACGGTGCGCGACGAGAAGGGCAGCCACTTTACGCTCGGTGAGCGCGAGCGGGTGGATCTTGCCACCATGGACGTGGTGATGCTGCGCCAGGACCCGCCCTTCGACATGGCCTATATCACCTCGACGCACCTTCTGGAGCGCCTGCAGCCGAAGACGCTGGTGGTGAACGACCCGGCCTGGGTGCGCAACTCGCCGGAAAAGATTTTTGTCACCGAATTTGCCGACCTGATGCCGCCGACGCTGATTACCCGCGACATCGGCGAGATCGCGCGGTTCCGGGAAGAACTCGGCGACATCATCCTGAAGCCGCTCTACGGCAATGGCGGCGCCGGCGTTTTCCACTCGGCCCGCGACGACCGCAACTTCTCCTCGCTGCTCGAAATGTTCGGCCAGATGTATCGCGAGCCCTTCATCGCGCAGGGCTATCTTCCGGCGGTGCGCAAGGGCGACAAACGTATCCTGCTGGTGGATGGCGAAGCGGTTGGTGCGATCAACCGCGTGCCGGCAGACCATGATGCGCGTTCCAACATGCATGTGGGCGGCCGCGCCGAGGCAACCGAACTGACGGCACGCGAAAAGGAAATCTGCGCCCGCATCGGCCCTGCGCTGCGCGAACGTGGTTTCCTGTTCGTCGGCATCGATGTGATCGGCGACTTCATGACCGAGATCAACGTGACCTCGCCCACAGGTATTCGCGAAGTGAAGAAGTTCGGTGGCGCCGATGTTGCTGCGCTTCTCTGGGACGCCATCGAGAAAAAGCGTGGCTGAGGCCGACGGGCAGGTGCCGCAGGCACCGCCCGTTCACGCCTGATCGCGTTTCGTTCCAAAACAACAACCAATGTGAAGAAATATCGCGTTTTTGGTGTATTTGTTCGCATAATGTTCTTGTCTGTCCGACGTATTCATGCTTGATTGTACTTGGTCGTTCCAACAACCTGTGGGTTTTGGAACGCGGCAAACACTTGGGCGTGTGGGGCAGGTGGCGCATGGTTGCACGGGTCAGCACAGTCGCATTTCAGGGCATCGAGGGGGTGCCTGTCGATGTTCAGGTCATGGTCGGGCCGGGCAAGCTCGGCATGCAGATCGTCGGCCTGCCCGACAAGGCGGTGGCCGAAAGCCGCGAACGGGTTCAGGCGGCCTTGCACGCCTCCGGTCTGGCACTTCCGCCAAAACGGGTGACTGTTAATCTGGCACCGGCGGATCTGCCCAAGGAAGGGTCGCATTTCGATTTGCCGATCGCGCTTGGCCTGATGGCGGCGCTGGGCGCCATTCCGGGTGATGCGCTGTCGAATTACGTGGTGATCGGCGAATTGAACCTCGACGGCACGCTTGCGGCCGTGGCTGGCGCGCTGCCGGCGGCAATCGGCGCCAATGCCCTCGACAAGGGGTTGATCTGCCCGGCCGACAGTGGTGCGGAAGCCGCCTGGGCAGGCGCCGGCATCGATATCCTCGCACCGCGCAGCCTGATTGCGCTCGCCAATCATTTCCGCGGCACGCAGGTTCTGTCGCGTCCCCAGCCGGCGATCCGTGCACCTGCCGCCAACCTGCCGGATCTCGCAGACATCAAGGGGCAGGAAAGCGCCAAACGGGCGTTGGAAGTGGCGGCCGCCGGCGGCCACAATCTCCTGATGGTAGGTCCACCCGGATCGGGAAAATCCATGCTCGCGGCACGGCTTCCCTCCATCCTGCCGCCGCTCTCCGCTGCCGAACTTCTGGAAGTGTCGATGATCCATTCGATCGCCGGGCAATTGTCCGGTGGCAAGCTGTCCGACCGACGACCGTTCCGCACGCCGCACCATTCGGCGACCATGGCAGCGCTCGTCGGCGGCGGGCTGAGGGCAAAACCGGGCGAAGCCTCGCTTGCCCATCACGGTGTGCTGTTTCTCGACGAGTTTCCCGAGTTTGCACCGCAGGTTCTCGATGCGCTGCGCCAGCCGCTGGAGACCGGCGAATGCGTGATTGCGCGGGCCAATCACCGGGTCACCTATCCTGCCAACATCCAACTGGTGGCGGCGATGAACCCGTGCCGCTGCGGCATGGCGGGTGAACCCGGCCACATCTGCGCCCGCGGCCTGCGCTGCGTCAGCGAATACCAGGGCCGCATTTCCGGCCCGCTGATGGACCGCATCGACATCCGCATCGACGTGCCGGCCGTCTCCGCCGCCGATCTCATCCGCCCGCGCCCGGCCGAACCCAGCGCCACGGTGGCGGCACGCGTGGCGCGTGCGCGCGAGCGGCAGATGCGACGTTTCGCCGAAGCTGGCCTGCCGGAGATTTCCACCAATGCCCGCTGCTCGACGGCGCTCATCGAGGATTTCGCCGCTCCCGATGCGGCCGGCATGCAATTGCTGCGCGATGCGGCGGAGAAGCTGAAATTCTCCGCCCGTGGTTATCACCGGATCCTGAAGGTTGCCCGCACGCTCGCCGATCTCGACGGCGAGGACAAGGTCGGCCGCATCCATCTCGCCGAGGCGATTTCCTACCGGATTGCCGGAGAACGCTTGACGGCAGCAGCGTGACGCGCCAGCACCGCCTTCACATAGAGAGGACGGTGCCATGGAACTGCGACGCATTGGCAGGCATGATCGGGAATGGCACGTGCGTTTTTTCAGCCACCTTGAGGTAGTCTTTGGTATCGGCAACTTTGCCGGTTGGGAACGCGTGGGTGGCTGGGGCGGTCGCTACGAGGTTCTTGCCCTGACCGAAGGTCAGGACATCTGTGCGACCATTGGCGTGACGATGCTTGAGGGGCGGCTGGGCGAGGCCGCGAGTTTGCCCATCCGGCAACTGGGAGCCGTTGCAACCCGTCCGGAGGATCGCGGGCGGGGTCTTGCGCGCCGGCTATTGAACCATGTGCTGGCTGAGGCGGATAGCGAAGGAACTCCTGTTCTACTGTTTGCCAATCCGTCGGTAGTCGATTTCTATCCGCGCTTTGGATTCCGGCGACTGATCCCGGATCGCCTCTTTCTCGATCTTGCGCCGGGCGGCGAATTGAAGGGTTCCCTCGGGCGGCGTCTCGACCCGGAGGCGCCGGAGGACCGGGCCGTGCTGACGCGGTGGTGTGAAAGGGCTCGAGTGCATGGCGGCGTGCTTTCGGCACGACCGGATGCTTGCATCCTGCTCTGGCATCTCATGAACACCCAAGTGAGAGCCCATCTTGTGCCGGAGGGTAACGGGCTGGCTTTCGTGGAGGCGACGAGCGACGGGGTGATGCTTTGCGACTGGCTGACGGCGGACGGGCGGCCGGATCTGGACCTGCTACAACCATTTGCGGCTCCGCATGGCGGCCGGATTGAGATGGGCTTCGTGCCCCACGACGTCTCGATATTGAAGCATTTGAGCCGTTCCCCGTGGCCGGAGGCCTACATGTTCTGGCGCGGTGGTTCCCTCCCATGGGGTATCCTACGCTTCCCAGCTCTGATGATGACCTGAGGTTGCGGCAAGACGCGGCTTCATCGTCGCTTCAGCCAAGGAAAGCGGTCCTTCAGCGATGCCATCACACCAGCGATCGAGCCATTTGCCGAACCGCCGTCGATGGGAATTTTTCTATTCGCTATTCGCTATTCGCTATTCGCTCACCCCAATCCCTCAAACAACGCCGTCGAAAGATACCGTTCGGCAAAGGAAGGAATAATGACCACGAGGTTTTTGCCCTCGTTTTCCGGGCGTGAGCCGATGCGGATGGCGGCGGTCAGGGCGGCACCGGACGAGATGCCGACGGGCAGGCCTTCGAGCTTTGCCACATGGCGGGCCATCTCGATGGCCTCGGTGCTCGCGACGGTGACGACCTCGTCATAGATCGTGGTATCGAGGATTTTCGGGGCAAAACCGGCGCCGATCCCCTGGATCTTGTGCGGGCCCGGTTCGCCGCCGGACAGCACCGGGGATTCGGCCGGTTCGACGGCAAACACTTTCAGGTCCGGCTTGCGCGCCTTCAGTACCTGGCCGACGCCGGTGATCGTGCCGCCGGTGCCGATGCCGGCAACGAAGAGGTCGATTTGGCCGTCGGTATCGTTCCAGATCTCTTCCGCCGTCGTCTGGCGGTGGATCTCCGGATTGGCCGGATTTTCGAACTGCTGCGGAATGATCGCGTCCGGCAGGCTGGCGGCGAGTTCCTCGGCCTTGGCGATTGCGCCCTTCATGCCCTTCGGACCTTCGGTCAGCACCAGTTCGGCGCCCAGCAGCGCCAGCATCTTGCGCCGTTCCACCGACATCGTCTCCGGCATGGTGAGGATCAGCCGGTAGCCCTTGGCCGCGGCGGCAAAGGCCAGCGCAATGCCGGTATTGCCGGAGGTCGGTTCGATCAGTGTCGTACGACCGGGCTCAATTTTCCCCTGCGCTTCCAGGCTTTCGATCATGGCGACGCCGATGCGGTCCTTGACGGAGGCAATCGGATTGAAGAATTCGAGCTTGGCGAGAAGATTGGCCTTCACGCCTTTCTCCTTGGCCAGCTTGTCGAGCCGCACGATCGGCGTATTGCCGATCGTCTCGAGGATCGAGGAATAGATCTTGCCGCGGCCGGGTTTGTTGGTGTCGGACATGGTGTTTCTCCCAAACGTCGTGTTGCAGCGAGATTAGGGCCGAATGCGCCATCCGGCGAGGGTGCTTGTGCCGGAATAACGGCCCCTGCGGAAAAATCCTGTTCGTTTCACGCCTCTGGACGAAGCGGCTGTCAGCGTGCGGCGATATAGGCGGCCGTGCCGGCCAGAATGCCTGCGGCCGAGCGGTTCAGCATCTGCAGCGTCCGCGGCTTCTTCAGCAGTTCACGCGCCTTCGAGGCAAGCAGAATATAGGGCAGCAGCACCGCGATCAGCACCACGAAGGTGGTGGCCACCAGCACGGCATAATCGGGAAGACCGACCTCCTGCAGCGGAATAAGTGTCGGCACCAGCGCGACATAAAAGAGCATGGTCTTCGGATTGCCGAGTGTCACCAGCAGGCCGGAGAGAAAGGCCATGCCGCCGGTCGCGCCGCGCGTGGCCTCAATGTCCTGCCGCAAAAGGCCGGCGGTCCAGAGCTTCCAGGCGATGTAGCAGAGATAAAGCGCGCCGAGATATTTGATGATCAGGAAGGGCGTGGCGAAATTCTGCGCAACGATGGCAAGCCCCAGCACCACGGCGGTGAGATAGACCAGATCACCCAGGATGAGGCCAAGCCCCATATAGAAGGTCGGCCGGAAGCCGGACCCGAGCGCACGGGCAACGATGGCAGTCATCCCGGGGCCGGGAATGGCAGCGGCAATGAAGAGGGCCAGGGCATAGGCCAGAAGTGTCGTCAGTGTCATGATAAGTCTCCCGCCTTTCTCATGCCTCACTGCGCGCCGCCGCGCAATGCTTGGAATCGCTGGACAAGACGGAGCGGTTTGTCGCCCCGCCCGAAAAAAGGCTCAATGCTGCCGTCCAAGCTCGATCATGTTTAGGGTACCATTTGGTACTTTTGAGGGAAGCCCTGGGGCGACGGGAGAAAAACGTGTTGAACACGAACTTGGATTGCATGTCAGTGAGCGGCGGGCTGGGTGCAAAACCGGTGGTCCGGGTGCAAAAGGCCAGCCTTACCCGTTCCATTGCGGTTGCGGTGCATGACCCGCGAAACGGCCCTGCACGGCCTGCCGCCCTGGCATCCGTTCTGGTCGTGTTGGGCCTCGGTGTCGTGGGCTGCAGTTCGGTTCCGCTGACGGAGGCCGGATCGCTCACCTCCTACAGTCGCCTTGGCCCGGAAGAGGGGCGCATCACGAAGTCGCGCAGCTTTGCCGATGGTCCGGCGCTTCTTGCAGGAACATCGGTGACGATCGAGCCGGCGAAGATCGCCCCCGGAGCCGCCGTCAGGGTGAAGGGTCGCGCCCAGGAAAGGCTGGTTGCCAACGCGCTGGACCGCGCCCTGTGCATCGGTCTCAGTGATCGTTTTCGGGTGGTCCCGCCGGGTGAGCCGGCCGATCTGACGGTAAGGGCAACAATCACGGACATCGTGCCGACCGGCGAGGTCGCGGCGGGTGTCTCGAAGGTCGCCTCGCTCGGTTCGTCCGCCGTTCTGCCTGTCAGTTTGCCACGCCTGCCGATCGGGCTTGGCGGTCTTGCCGTCGAGGCGGAGGCGGTCGATGCCGCCGGCCAGCAGCATGCCGCCATCGTCTGGTCGCGCGGGGCCAATTCCATCACCAACAGCCCGCGTGTCTCCGAGATCGGCGATGCCTACGGCCTGGCCGGCACCTTTGCCGGCGAATTTTCGCGCATGCTGGTCAAGGGCGAGCGGCGGGGCGGCATCAACCTCGACATACCCTCCGGTCAGCGGCTGAAATCGCAGCTGGGCGGGGCGCCGAAATATGCCGCCTGCGACGCCTTCGGCCGGGCACCGGGCGTCGGCGGCTTCGTGGCAAGCGCGGTTGGCGCGCCGCCGTCCTGGGCGGACAAGCCGGCGGCGAAGTAGGCGCCGGCCACCGACTGGTGGCGCCTCCTCACACCCCCGTCGACCCGAAACCGCCGGCACCGCGCGCGGTGTCGCCAAAGGTGTGCGCCTCCTCCACCCGCGCCTGCACCACGGGGGAAACGACCAGCTGCGCGATCCGCATGCCGCGCTCGATGACGAAGTCCTGGTCGCCGAGATTGACGAGCAGCACTTTCACCTCGCCGCGGTAATCGCTGTCGATGGTGCCGGGCGTGTTGAGGCAGGTGATGCCGTTTTTGAAGGCGAGACCCGAGCGCGGGCGTACCTGCACCTCGAAGCCTTCGGGAATCTCGAAAACGAAACCGGTCGGCACGAGCGCCCTTTGTCCCGGAGCGAGCGTCATCGGGGCGTCCACGGCGGCCCGGATATCCATGCCGGCCGCCCCGCGCGTTTCGTAGGACGGCAGGTCGAGCCCTTCGCCATGCGGCAGGCGGATGAGTTTGAGGGCGGGGCCGATAACGTCGCGCATGAAGCGGTCTCCTTCAGTTGTCCCCGGTCAATTGCATATGCGGCCCGAAATCGCTAGATACGCGGCAACTCAAAGGATTTGCACATCATGGCCGAAAGCATTGCCGAGGCGGTCTCCCGCCGCCGCACCTTCGCGATCATCGCGCACCCGGACGCCGGTAAGACCACGCTCACCGAAAAACTTCTGCTGTTCGGCGGCGCCATCCAGCTGGCCGGTGAAGTCAAGGCGAAAAAGGACCGCATCCAGACCCGCTCGGACTGGATGAAGATCGAGCGCGAACGCGGCATCTCCGTCGTGACCTCGGTGATGACCTTCGAATATGAAGGCAATATCTTCAATATTCTGGATACGCCCGGCCACGAGGACTTTGCCGACGATACCTATCGCACGCTGACCGCGGTGGATGCCGCCGTCATGGTCATCGACGGCGCCAAGGGTATCGAGCCGCGCACGCTGAAACTTTTCGAAGTCTGCCGCATGCGCGACATCCCGATCATCACCTTCGTCAACAAGATGGACCGCGAAGCCCGCGATACTTTCGAGATCCTGGACGAAGTGGAGGAGAAGCTGGCGCTCGATACCGCGCCGATCACCTGGCCGGTCGGCCGTTCGAAGAATTTCTGCGGCTCCTACAATCTGGCCGACAGCACGTTTCGCGGCAATGACACGCAGGCCGAACCGACCAAGGTCAACGGCGCGCAGAGCGTTGCCGAGCACCTGCCGGAAAACGAACGTCAGGCCTTCATCGACGAACTGGACCTGGCAATCGAAGCCTGCCGTCCGTTCGACAAGCAGGCTTTCCTCGAAGGCCATCTGACACCGGTCTTTTTCGGTTCGGCGCTCAGGAATTTCGGCGTGCGTGATCTCATCAATGCGCTGGGTGACTTCGCGCCGCCGCCGCGCGACCAGGTGGCGGATATCCGCACGGTGCATGCCGCCGAAGACAAGATGACGGCCTTCGTTTTCAAGATCCAGGCGAACATGGACCCGAACCATCGCGACCGCATCGCCTTTGCCCGCATCTGCTCCGGCAAGCTGGAGCGCGGCATGAAGGCAAGGCTTGCCCGCACCGGCAAGCAGATGGGCCTCACCGCGCCGCAATTTTTCTTCGCCTCGCAACGTCAGCTTGCCGATACGGCTTACGCCGGCGATGTCGTGGGCATTCCGAACCACGGCACGTTGCGCATCGGCGACACGCTGACGGAAGGCGAAGCGCTGGTTTTCCAGGGTGTGCCGAACTTTTCGCCGGAAATCCTGCGTCGTGTGCGGCTCGAAGATGCGATGAAGGCAAAGAAGCTGAAGGAAGCCCTGCAGCAGATGGCGGAAGAAGGCGTCGTGCAGCTGTTTTCGCCGGAAGACGGCTCGCCCGCCATTGTCGGTGTCGTCGGCGCCCTGCAGCTCGATGTTCTGAAGGAACGACTGTCGGCGGAATACAGCCTGCCGGTCTCCTTCGAAATGTCGCGTTTTTCCGTCTGCCGCTGGATTTCGTCGGACGACAAGGCCGAGATGGAAAAATTCCTCACGGTCAAGCGCGGCGATATCGCCCGCGACCTCGACGGCGATCCGGTGTTTCTGGCGCAGGATGCGTTTTCGCTGCGTTACGAGGCAGAACGTTATCCGTCCATCAAGATGGTCGCGATCAAGGAATATCACGTCGCCAAGGCGGCGTGATGGCGAAGCCGGCGTGACGCAGCCTCACGCCGGCGAAGGGCCTGGCGCGGAGTTTTCCGCCGCGTAATCGGCCATCTCCGACGTCAGGTCGTGCAGGAAGTCATCGCACCAGCGTTTCACGTCATAGGTCAAGAGGTGGTCCATCATGCCCTGCCAGCGCTGGATGCGTTCCTCGCGACCCATGGTGAGCCCGCGTGCAATGGCATTGGCCGCGCCTTCGATATCGTAGGGGTTCACCAGCAGCGCGCCGCGCAATTGCCGCGCCGCACCGGCAAAGCGGGAAAGGACGAGCACGCCCGGATCCTCCGGATCCTGGGCGGCAACGAATTCCTTGGCCACCAGGTTCATGCCGTCGCGCAAGGGGGTGACGAGCCCGACTTTTGCGAGCCGATAGAGCCCGGCGAGCACCGGGCGACCGATCGAGCGGTTGATATAACGGATCGGCACCCAGTCCACCGCGCCAAGCGCGCCGTTGACCCGCCCCGCCTGTTCGGCCACCATGCGCTGCATCTGCTCGTATTCCGGCACTTCGGAACGTGATTTCGGGGTAATCTGCAGGTAGGTCACCTTGCCGTGGTGACCGGGATTGCGGTTGATGAAGCTTTCATAGGCATCGATGCGCTGGGTAATCCCCTTCGAATAATCCAGCCTGTCCACGCCGATGATGAGGTCGCGACCCTCCAGGCTCTGGCGCGCCTTGCGCACCATCACGCTGCTGGCGGCCTTTTTGGCGAATTCGGCGAACGCCGCCGTTTCGATGCCGATCGAATAGAAACCGCCCTTGTAGGTGCGGCCGTGCGACTGGAACAGGCCGTCGCCAATCGCATTGCCAAACCCTTCGCGCACCAGGCAGCCGCGAAAGTTTTCCAGGTCGTGATCGGTCTGGAACCCCACCAGGTCGTAATGGGTGAGCCCGCGCATGATCTCCTCATGCACCGGCATGGCAAACAGCACGTCGGCTGGCGGCCAGGGGATATGCAGGAAAAATCCGATGCGGTTCTTGAACCCCATCTGGCGCAGTTCGGCAGCCAGCGGGATCAGGTGATAGTCGTGCACCCAGAGGATATCGTCCGGCTGGATCAGGGGCGCGAGACGGTGCGCGAAGAAGCGGTTGACGCGGAAATAACCGGTCATCTCCTTGCGGGCATATTCGGCAAGATCCAGGCGATAATGGCAGATCGGCCAGAGCACGCGGTTGGCAAAGCCGTGGTAATATTCCTCCACATCCGTCTTTGTCAGATCGGTCAGCGCATAGGTGATGTTGCCGCGCTCCGTCAGTTCCAGGGGGGCCGGATCCTTGGCGCCGCTCGATTTGCCGGACCAGCCCATCCAAACGCCGCCGCGTTCTTCCAGGGCGGCCTGCAGCGCAACGGCGAGCCCGCCGGCAGGCGCTGTGCCGCTCTTTTCCGGCATCGGAACGCGGTTGGAAATCACGACAAGTCGGCTCAAGGACAATGCTCCTTCTGAAAGCTCAAACGCTGCCGGACCCGGCGAGATCCTTCAGGATCGCGCGGAGCGTCGCGGCAGAGGCGATGGTGGTCTGGGCGGCGGTTTCTTCGGTCGGCTCGCCGATCCGGATCGACAGACCGCCGAGTTCGTTTGCCACCTTGAACATGGCCTCGTCGGTCAGATCATCGCCGATGGTGACGGGGATGCGGCCGGCAAATGGGGGTTCCGAGAGGAAGGCCCGCACGGCCGCCCCTTTGCTGGCGCGCGCCGGGCGGATCTCGATCACCATCTTGCCGCGCTGAAGGGCATAATCCGGCCCGGCTTCCTCGAGCGCGGAGCGCATGACGGCTTCCAGCGAGGCCTGCCATTCCGGCGCCTGCCGGTAATGGGCGGCGACGGCCGCCCCCTTGTCCTCGATCAGGATGCCCTTCCAGTCGGCGGTGACCCGCTCCAGCGAGCGCTTCAGCGTCTTGAAGGCCGGATCGGTCGCGAGGCCGTCGATCGAGCCGTCGGCGCGTCGGCGCTCGGCGCCGTGCAACCCGGCAATCGGCGGGGTGAAGGGCGAAAAAAGAGAATCCGCATAGGCAAGCGCGCGGCCGGTCACCAGCGCCAGCGCACCGTCCAGCCGGCTGGACACCGCCTGCAGATGGGAGGCGAGATCCGGCGGCACCACGATCGCTTCCGGCCGTTCGGCGAGATCGACCAGCGTGCCGTCGATGTCGAGAAACAGCGCATAATCCTTGGGCCTGCTCTTCAGAATGTCGAGCGTCCGGCCCTCCGGTTGCGAAGGATCTGCTTCGGCTTCACGTGATGCGTCGGTCGGTAACATGAATTGTGATGTAGGGGGGCAAGCCTGTATGGCAAGGGCAGGTGCGGGCCTGTTCCTGGCCGGAACCTGTCATGATTTCGACATCTTGCTGCCGGATCGCCTTCAAACGCAAGGGTTTGACCGATAACGATCGCTTAAGTTTTTGGGTCGATCCTTCTCATGTTGTCTGCCGCATTCTGCGGCGTGTTCGGAGCTTTGGAACCATGTGCCGCTGGGCCGCCTATCGCGGTAATCCGCTCTATCTGGAGGAGCTTGTTTCCTCTCCCGCCCACTCGCTCATCGAACAAAGCCATTGCGCAAGCCGCGCCAAGACCGCCACCAATGGCGATGGTTTCGGCATCGCCTGGTACGGTGATCATCCGGAGCCCGGCCGTTATCGCGATATCCTGCCCGCCTGGGCGGATTGCAACCTGCGCAGCCTTGCCCGCCAGATCCGCTCGCCGCTGTTTCTGGCGCATGTGCGTGCCGCGACCAATGGCAGCACGCGGCGTGACAACTGCCATCCCTTCGTGCATGGCAGCTGGTCCTTCATGCACAACGGCCAGATCGCCGGGTTCGAAAAGATCCGCCGCAAGATGGAAGCCTATCTCTGCGACGAGCTGTTCCATGCCCGCAGCGGCACGACGGATTCGGAAATGCTGTTCCTGCTGGCCCAGGAATTCGGTATGGCAGACGATCCGGTCGGTGCCGTGTCGCGCGCCATCGGTGTCATTGAACAACTTGCGGCCGAACATGAGGTGAGCACGCTGGTGCGCTTCACCGCCGCCTTTTCCGATGGCCGTTCGCTTTATGCCATTCGGTATGCGACGGACCACCGGCCGCCGACGCTCTACGCCGCACCGATGGGCGGAGACGGCGGTTATTGCCTCGTTTCCGAACCGCTGAACGACGATGTGAATGCCTGGACGGAAGTGCCGGACGGCAGTGCCGTGATCGTCAACGATGCTGGCATGACGATGACCTCCTTTTCACCGGCAAGGCTGGCCGAAGCGGCGTGAGCCCATCAGGAAATTGCGCTCTATGAGGCGGTGTGTGTAATGGACAATCCCGCCGCCGGATCGATGCAAGACCTCTCGCCACCCTCCACACGACAGATCTTTGCCGGCTTCCTGGGCATCGGGCTGATGGGGTTCGGCGGCGTGCTGCCGCTCGCACGGCGCATGCTGGTGGAGGACAAACACTGGCTGAGCCCGCAGGAATTTTCCGATCTGCTCGGCCTTTGTCAGTTCCTGCCCGGCGGCAATGTGATCAACATGAGCGTTGCGGTCGGCATGAAGTTCCGCGGCTGGCGCGGCGCGTTTGCCGGCATCCTTGGGCTTACTGCGGTGCCGACGGCTTTCGTGATCGTGCTTGGTGTCCTCTACGACCGTTACAGTGGCGATCCGCATGTGCAGCACGTGTTTGCCGGGCTGGCCGCCGCCGCCGCCGGCCTGCTGATCGGCATGGCGTGGAAGATGCTGAAGCCGCTTCTGAAGAAGCCTGCCGCGCTCCTGGTGGTCGCTCTGCTGTTTGCGGCAATCGCCATCTTCCGCCTGCCGCTGATCCTCGTCATGCTGGTGCTGGCTCCATTCTCCGTGCTTCTCTCCTGGAGGAGCGGCCGATGATGGCGACCCTGATCGCGCTGGCGCTGATCTTTACCGAACTCTCGCTCATGGCCTTTGGCGGTGGTTATGCCGTCCTGCCGGAAATCCAGCGGCGCGTGGTGGAGGTGCAGCACTGGGTCACACCGGCGGAGTTCAGCGCGCTGTTTGCGCTGGCGCAGGCCGCACCCGGCCCGAACATGATGATCGTGCCGCTGATCGGCTGGCATGTGGCGGGCCTGCCGGGCCTGCTCGTCAGTTCGCTCGCCAAATTCCTGCCGTCCTCGCTGATCACCTGCCTCGCCGTGTCCGTCTGGGAACGTTTTCGCGACCGGCCATGGCGGGCGGCGGTGCAGGCCGGGCTGTTGCCGGTGACGGCGGGGCTGGTCGCCTCCAGCGCCGTGGTAATCACGCTCGCCTCGGTGACAAGCCTCTGGCTGGCTGTTCTGACGGGTGTGACGGCAGCGCTTTCCGTTTTCACCCGCGCCCATCCGGTCGCCCTGCTGGCGCTCGGTGCAGTCGGCGGGCTGGTCGTCAGCTTCGTATGACGCTCAGGCGGTCGAGGACAGGCGTTCGGCAATCAGCGCTGCGAGGCGGTCCGCCACCTTGTCCTTGCCGAGATCCGGCCATTCCTCGATCCCGCTGTTGGAGATCAGTTTCACCCGGTTGCGGTCGCCGCCCATGATGCCGGTGGCTGGCGACACGTCGTTGGCAACGATGATGTCGGCCCCCTTCGCCTCCAGCTTCCGGCGACCGTTCATTTCGACATCCTGGGTCTCCGCGGCAAAACCGATGACGAGACCGGGGCGGTTCACATGGTGGCCGATGGTTTTCAGGATGTCGGGGTTCTCCGCAAGCTGAAGCGGCGCCGGGGGCTCGCCCGGCTGTTTCTTGATCTTCTGCCCCGCCGAGGAAACGACGCGCCAGTCGGCCACGGCGGCCACCATCACGGCGATATCGGCCGGCAGCACGGAGAGCACGGCAGACAGCATCTGATCGGCCGTCTCCACATGCTTCACCGCAACGCCCGCCGGATCGGGGATGGTCACCGGACCGGAGACGAGCGTCACATCGGCTCCCAGACGCGCAAGGGCCGCGGCAATCGCATGGCCCTGTTTGCCCGAGGAGCGGTTGGCGATGTAGCGGACCGGATCGATCGGCTCATGCGTCGGGCCGGAGGTGACAATCGCGCGTTTGCCGGCCAGCGGTTTGTCCTGCGGCGACAGGAGATCCACCACGGCGGCGACGATCTCCAGCGGTTCTGCCATGCGGCCGGTGCCGGCCTCGCCGCTTTCGGCCATTTCGCCCTTCATCGGCCCGATCATCGAAATGCCATCGGCCTTGAGGGTTTCGACGTTGCGCCGCGTGGGCGCGGCGTTCCACATCACCGGGTTCATGGCGGGTGCGATGAGAACCGGCCGGTCGGTGGCCAGCAGCACGGCGCTCGGCAGGTCGTCCGCCAGTCCATGCGCCATCTTGGCCATCAGGTCGGCTGTGGCGGGCGCGACAAGGACGAGATCGCACTCGCGCGCCAGGCGGATATGGCCGACATCCTGCTCGTCCTCGCGGGAGAAGAGATCGGTATAGACATGCGAGGCCGACAGCGCGCCGACGGCCAGCGGTGTCACGAATTCCTGCGCCGCGCGGCTCATCACCGGCCTGACGGTTGCGCCCCGCTCGCGCAGGCGGCGGATGAGATCAAGGCTCTTATAGGCGGCAATGCCCCCCGAGATAATCAGCAGAATACGCTTGCCCTGAAGCTCCATGGGCCTCTCCCTGTGGTGTCGGGCAAGACGGTGACCGTCGCCCCCCTCACCCCGCCTCCGCTTTGCTCGGCGGACCTCTCCCCGAGGGGAGAGGGGAACCGCGACGCCGCAGCCTCCCCTTCTCCCCGCGGGGAGAAGGTGCCCGAAGGGCGGATGAGGGGACTTCAGCGGTCGCCTAGAACCTTGCCCCATATCGTGCCCCGGACCCTAAGCGCCTGACGCACAACATGCAATCGCCGGATGGCACTCACATTTGCGAGGGAATGAAGAGCGCAAGCATGGGCACGAAGATGAGGAGCAGGATTCGCAGGAAGTCGACCGCCACGAAGGGCACGAGGCCGGAGAAGATGGTGGCCAGCCGCACATCCTTGACCACCGAACGCAGCACGAAGGCGTTCATGCCGACGGGCGGGGTGATGTAGCTGATCTCGGTCACCACCACCACGAAGATGCCGAACCAGATGAGATCGAAGCCGGCGCCCGCCACCACCGGATAGAAGATCGGCACGGTGAGCGTGATCATCGACAGGCTCTCGAAAAGGCAGCCGAGCACCAGATAGATGGCGAGGATGACGAAGATGATCGCAAGCGGGCTCTGAAAGCCGGACAGCGCGCCCTGCAGGTCGGCGGCCATGCCGGACAGGTTAACGTAATTGGTGAAGGTCAGCGCGCCGAACAGGATGAAGAACATCATCGCCGTGTTCTTCGCCGTTTCGTAAAGTGTGCGGAAGGTCTCTTCCAGTTTGAAGCGGCCCTTGAGAATGGTGAGGAGCATGGCACCGGCAGCCCCCATGCCGGCGGATTCGGTCGCGGTGAAGACGCCGAGATAGATGCCGCCCATCACGAAGGTGAAGAGAAGCAAAGCGCCGCTCACCCCGCGCGTCGCCTTCAGCCGGTCCTTCAGCGGCAGCTTCTCTTCGGTCGGCAAGTCGAGCCCGCGCAGCCTGACCGAAATGACGACGGCGGCCGCATAACCGGCAATGCCGATAAGGCCCGGAACGATGCCGGCGAGGAACAGCTTGCCGATGTCCTGCTGCGCCATGATGCCGTAGAAGACCAGGATGACGGAGGGCGGAATGAGAATGCCGAGCGTGCCGCCGGCGGCGATCGAGGCGGTCGAGAGACTGTCCGGATAGCGATAACGGCGCATCGAGGGCAGCGCGATCTTCGCCATGGTTGCGGCTGTTGCCAGCGACGAGCCGCAGACGGAGGAAAAGCCGCCGCAGGCGAGGATGGTGGCAATCGCAAGCCCCCCCTTGCGGTGGCGAAGCCAGGCATGCGCGGCCTTGTAGAGATCATCCGCCACGCCGGATTGCACGACGAAATTGCCCATCATCAGGAAGAGCGGCAGCACCGAGAGCGAATATTCCCGCCCATTGTCGAAGAAGGTCTGGCCGAGCAGGGAAAAAGCCGGCGCCATGCCGATGATCGACATGGTGCCGATCACGCCGACCAGCGCCATGGCAAAGGCGATCGGCATGCCGGAAAACATCAGGGCCAGGAAGAGAAGGCATCCGATCGGCCAGCTCATGCGTCAACTTTCGGGTCAGGAACGGGAAAAGGCGTGCCGCAGCGTGATCAGACCCGCAACCAGCGTGGTTGCGGAGCAGAGATAGGCAAAGGGCGCGACGGGAAGCCTGAGGCTGACGGTCGTTTCGCCATAACTTGCCAGATCGTGGCCATAGGCGAAGAGCCGCCAGGCAACGACGGCGAGCACGATGGCCGACAACAGGCGAATGACAGCGCGACGGATGGGCTGGAGGAAGGCCGGCAGATGATCCGTGACGAGATCGACCGTCACGTGATCCTCGTCCAGACAGACGGCCGGCAGACCAATGAAGATGGTCGAGACCAGCAGCAGCGCCGTCAGTTCGGTCGCCCCCTGCAGCGGGCTGTTGAACAGGTAACGCCCCACCACGTCGATGAGCGTCACGAACATCATGGCAAACAGCATCAGCCCGCAGATCAGCGAGAGCAAACGGTGGGTCAGCCTGTAACCCACCGGTGAAGCGTCGCCTCCCGCCGGTTGCCCGGAGGGCTTTGCCGCACCGCTCATTGGCCCTTGGCCGCCTTGGCGATCTCGCCCTTCATGAAGGAGAGCGCGGCCTGTACGTCGACGCCCGTCGAGGCGGTCTCGGCCAGCTTGGCATCAACGATCGGCTTCAATGCGGTCTCGATCGCCTTCACCTGGTCCGGCGTTGCGGAGACCAGCTTGATCTTGCCGTCCATCGCCGCCTTGCCGGCGCCGTCGGCCTTGTCCCAGGCCTTGCCGGCCAGCCGTGCCAGGGCTTCGCCGGACACGCTGTCGATCGCCTTTTTGTCGGCCTCGGACAGCGCTTTCCACTTCGCCTCGTTCATCACCACGTAGAAGGAGGTGTTGTAGAGGCCGCCCGGCACCACGAGCGCGGTATCCAGCATCGGGATCAGCTTGAAGAAGGCCACCGATTCGAACGGGAAAGTAATGCCGTCCGCGACGCCGCTCGAGAGGATTTCATAGGTCTTGGAGGAGGGGCCTTCCACCGGCACGCCGCCCATCGCCTTGACGAGATCGGCCACGATGCCGCCGCCGACACGCAGCTTGGCGCCCTTCACCGGTTCGGCGCCGGTGACATCGCGGCCCTTCATGAAGATCTGGCCGGGGCCGTGGGTGAAGACGCCCAGAACATGCACCTTGTCATATTCGCCGGCCTTGCGCAGGTCCTTGTCGAAGACACGCCAGTAACCGACCGAGACCGATTCCGCCGTATCGCCGAGGAAGGGGATTTCGGCAATGTTCGTCGTCTTGAAGCGGCCCGGATTGTAGCCCTGAACGCCATAGGTGATATCAGCCACACCATTGACCGCGAAGTCGAAATGCGCGGCCGGCGGCCCGAGCGGCGCCTGCATGATGTTGATCGTCACGCGGCCTTCGGTCGCCTTCTTCACCGCCTCCGCATAGGGCTGCATCACGTCGGTGACGAGCGGATGGGTCGGCGGCAGCCAGTTGGCCATGTTGAGGGTGGTTTCGGCCACGGCGGCGGTGGCGCCAAAGAGGGCGCAGGACGCGGTCAGGGCAAGGGCGGCGATGGTACGGGATAGACGCATTGGCTCACTGGCTCCGTTGTTCGGTTCAGCTGTTCCCGGGCTTCTTTGTTGAAGCCTCAAATTTTTTCCTGATGCTGCGCAGTTGAACCGAAAAGGGCAGAAACTGCAAGCGGTCTTTGACGTCGCAAGCGCAGGAAATTTGCCCGTGCAATCGCGTTGCATCGTGCTGAAAGCATGGCTAAGCTTTGGCCATGGCCGGACGCGGCCTGCCGCCCGTGGCACTCTTCCGAGTGTTTGGTGAACGCGTCCACGAAACCTTCGCCTCACGCATCGAGCATGCGTCTTCCGAGCGACGAAAGGATCAGCAATACGGGCACTGATGACGGCGTTCGTCCGGGGAGAAAACGACATGCGCGACTTTCGTGACGCCAAGACCATGGCCAAGGCCCTCCGGGCCGGGCTTGAGGAGCAGGGTCTTTCCATCAGCCATTCGCGAGCGCTTGAACTGGTGGCTGGCCAGTTCGGTTACGACGACTGGAATGTCCTGTCGGCCAAGATTGCCGAGGTGGCAGAGACCAAACCGGAGCCTGTGCTGCTGCAGCCCGGCATTCCCGTTATCCGCATCTTTGCCGTCGACATGGCACTGGAATTCTACCGCGACTTTTTGGGGTTCCGCCTGGACTGGGAATACCGCCACGGGCCGGATTTTCCGGTCTATATGCAGGTGTCGCGCAGCGGCATGATGCTGCATCTCAGCGAACATGCAGGCGATGCCTCGCCGGGCGCCAAGGTTTTCGTGCCGGTGTCCGGTGTGCAGGCTTTCCACCGCGAACTGGCGGAAAGAGGCTGCCGTTTCACGCGGCCGGCACTTCAGCAGATGCCATGGGGGCTGGACATGACGGTGACGGACCCGTTCAGTAACCGCATCGTCTTCTGCGAACGCGAGATCAAGGGGTAAGGCCTATTTCTTGCGGGCCACCGGCTGCGGCGGGGCCACGGGAGTGACGAGTTTGAACTCCTTCAGCTCCGCCTCCGTCAGGTAATAGAGCCGGTCCGGGGGCGTTTCCAGCGCGTGGAACCAGAGGCCCGCGCCGATCCCCATCTCCTGCAGGTGGCGGGCAACACGCGCCGTCGTCGCCTGGGCGCTCGACATGGCCTCTTCCGGCGAAGGCCGCTCGCGGCTGCCGTTGAACACCTGGTGGACGCCGATGACGGCGTCCTTTTCCGCCTCGCGTGTCAACCCGCCCGCCATGACGATCGGGCAGGAGGAGGCGCACAGCGCGCCGGTCGACACGCGGGTCGTCAGCTTCTTCTCGCGGATGAGGGTGGAGATTGTCAGCGCATCATCGACCGCGCCGCCCGGCGAGTTCAGCCAAACCGTCTTCACATATTCGCCGCGCGTCTCGATTTCCTGCCGGAAGCGGGCCGCGGCGCCGGGATCGATAGCACCTTCCGCTAGAAGGATCCCGCCCGGTTGCAACTCGAAGCGGATCGGCTGGCGCAGGCGTTCGGCGGGTGTCGTCGGCTCGACGGGGGGCGCGTGCGGCTTGCCATCGGTCAGCGCCGGCGGCAGCACCGGCTGGTCCGTCTGCAGCGGATCATGGCCCGGCAAGGCCGCCTCCATGGACAATTCCCGAATGTCGATCACCACGAACAGGGCAGCCGTTGCCAGCAGGCCATAAAAGGCGCCGCGCATGATGACGCTGTCATCGGCGCGGGCAAAGGCCTGCCAGGCTTTCGAGGCGGCTGCGGCAGGGTTCATGCGCCCGGCCCCTTGCGCGGCAGTTTGCTGATCTCAAGGCTGGTCACCTTGCCTTCGTCCTCGCTCTCGGGCGCGATATGCTCCGGCCTCCCGGCTGGCTCGGCCTGTCGTTCCTCCACCTGGCGAACGGCCTCGTGCAGATCGACGCCCCGTGCGCTGAGCGCCCGCTGGACCTCGAGCGCCTCCAGAAGCTCGGCGGCGGTAATCCGTTCTGCAAAGGGCATGCGGCTTTCCTGCCGGCGGATCGCGCCATGTACGGTCGCCAGGATGAAGACGAGCACGGCGGGCAAAAGGTCGATGGAGATGGCCCCTGCCCAGGCGGGAATGAAATCGCTGGCATAGCGCAGGACGGCCTCGGCCGAGGAGAGCGGCACGAAACGGCGTTCGGCGACGGGCGGACGGTTGAGAATGGTGTCCGCCGCATCGGCCAGCACCTTGGACTGGGCGGCCACCGAGGTGCGGATCGTCTCCATCACCTGGTCCTGCCGATTGGCAAGGTCCGCCTGCCGGCCATCGGCGACCGGTGCAATGAAACCGAGCGACAGATCATCTGCGGCGCGGCGGATCGACGGCGCAATCGAGGTCTGGTTGAGCGAGGTGATCACGCCGGTCAGCGCCACCACTTCGGAGGAGAACTGGTCGGCGCGTGGGGCAACGGCGCCCGGCGCCGAGACGAGCGTGCGCATGGTTTCCAGCCGCTTCTGCCCCTGGCCGAACAGGGTCGCCACCTGCTCACGCGAGGCGACGATGCCGGCCTCGAGCTCCTTCAGCTGGGCCGACATCTGGCTGAGCAGCTGCACGACGCTGCCGGCACCCGTGGTGCCCGTCAGCGCGCCGGACTGGCGCTCCGCGTCCGCCAGCTGCGCAAACCGCTCGGAGGCGCGCTGGATATCGGGAAGCAGGCTTTGCGCGGCGAGCGCATTCTGGTGCGCCTGGTCGAGGTCGGCGGTGTAGCCTTCCACGGTTTCGGCCAGGTGCTGTTCAAGCGCCGCCGAGCCGGCAAGCGCTGCCGCGTTCAGCCAGCTCGACATGGCAATGATCATGGCGCAGCCGAGCGCCATGACGCCGATCATCGCGCCGCGGGCGGACGGGCCCGTCACATGCGGAAAAAACCGCGCCATGTAGGACCAGAAGGCGTAGATCGCGACCGAGACGGAGCCGGAATAGATGATGGCGGCGAAAAAGACGGCGGTCGGCGAGCCGTCGAGAAGGCTGCGTACCCCGAGATACGTGTAGACGCCGGAGGCCAGCGCCAGAACGGCAAGCGCAAAACGTGTCATGGTTTCGACGGCGGCCACTCCGTCGTGAAGCCGATGTGATGCGCCCAGCGCCATTCATGCTCTCCTCATGAAATGAGGCTTAACAAACCATGAAGAAGGGGGCGAAATGAAGGCCCCACCCCGCCACCTGGCGGATCTATCGCTCAACACGGTAAACGCGTACGCTGCGGGACGGAGATGACATGGCTTCCGAAAATCGATTGCAACGCATCCTCATCATCGGCAATGGCGGCGCGGGCAAGACCTGGTTGTCGCGGATGCTGGGCGAGAGGCTTGGCCTTCCGGTCACCCATCTGGACGACATCCGCTGGCAGCCGGGGCATTACGGCATCGCGCGCGACAATGCGGAGGTCATCGAGGATACACGACGGTTGTCGGAGGCTGATCGCTGGCTGATGGAGGGCGTCTACGGCTGGCTGGCAAACATTCTCCTGCCGCGCACGGATCTGCTGGTCTGGCTGGACGTGCCGGAAGCCGAGTGCCTCGACAATATCAAGATACGAGGCAATCAGGGCGGCGCCACGGATGAATCCTTCGCCGAGCTTCTGGACTGGGTAGCCGGCTATCGAACGAGGGGAGGGTCCAGCTGCCACCAAATGCATCTGGACCTCTATGAGGGCTTCCCAGGGCACAAGCACCGCCTGCCGGACCGCACGAGCATCGGCGTTTTTCTGGCTCAGATGACGGCTGCCGATCAGCTTACCTGAACGGCGATATAAATCAGGGTCGCGGCGATCACCCAGAGTGCCGCACGGCCCCAGCGGCTGTGTTTTGCCTCGGCCTTGCCGATGGCTTCGGCCGTCTCACCGTCGAAGCGCACGCCATGTTCGGTCATATGCAACAGCTGCTGGTGGAATTTTTCAGTCTTGGCGGCGATTTCCGGGGCGGCTTCCGCCAGCTTCACGGCCGCCTTCAGGCCATCGCGCAGATCCGTTACAATGCGTTTGGGGCCGAGATTGTCGCGGATCCAGCCGCCGACGACCGGTTCTGCCGCGCGCCACATGTTGAAGCGCGGATCGAGCATGCGCGAGACACCCTCCACCACCACCATGGTCTTCTGCAGCATGATGAGTTCCGGCCGGGTCTGCATCTCGAAGAGGTCCGTCACCTCGAACAGCAGCGCCAGCAGGCGGGCCATGGAAATGGTTTCCGCCGGCTGGCCATGGATCGGCTCGCCGATCGCGCGGATCGCCTGGGCGAAACTTGCGACGTCGTGGTGCGAGGGCACGTAGCCCGCCTCGAAATGCACCTCCGCCACACGCAGGTAATCGCGGGTGATGAAACCGTAGAGGATTTCGGCGAGGAAACGCCGTTCCTTTTTGCCGAGCCGGCCGACGATACCCATGTCGACGGCAACGATGATGCCGTCCGGATCGACGAACAGGTTGCCGGGATGCATGTCCGCGTGGAAAAAGCCGTCGCGCAGCGTATGGCGCAGGAAGGACTGGATCAGCGTTTCGGCAAGCTTCTCAAGGTCGAAACCGGCGGCGCGCAGGCCCTCGATGTTCGACATCTTGATGCCGTCGATCCATTCCATGGTGATAACATCGCGGCCGGTGCGCTCCCAATCTACCTGGGGCACCCGGAAGCCGGGGTCGTTCTTGGTGTTCTCGCCAATTTCGGAAAGCGCTGCCGCCTCAAGGCGCAGGTCCATTTCCAGCTTTGTGGTCTGTTCCAGCGTGCGCGTGACTTCCACGGGCCTCAGGCGCCGCGTGGACGGCAAAAGCCGCTCCTGCATGCGGGCAATGAGGTACATGCTTTCGATGTCATGGGCGAAACGTTGGCGCACGCCTGGGCGCACGACCTTGACCGCCACCTTGCGCTCGCCCTCGGCCGTGGCGACGGCGGCGGGATGTACCTGCGCGATCGACGCGGCCGCGATCGGCTCGTCGAAACGGGAATAAAGGTCGCTGATCGGCCGGCCGAGCGACAGTTCGATCGCAGCCTTTGCCGTATCCGTCGGGAAAAAGGCCATGCGGTCCTGCAGCATGGACAGATCGAGCGCCCAATCGACCCCCACCACATCCGGACGCGTGGCGAGAAACTGGCCGATCTTCACATAGGACGGGCCGAGCCGGTCGACGGCATTGGTCAGCCGGACGCTGCGGCTTTCCTGGATCGAGGCCGGGCGGGTAAAAATCTGCGCGATCGACTTGCCGAGCCCGACGATGGGCGGAAGGCCCTGCGTCGGCAGGGCGACCACGACGCCTTCGCGCACCAGCACCCAGCCCACCCGGGCAAGCCGAAAATAGGCACCGATGGTGCTCATGCCGAAACCCTCATTCCGCCAGCGGTCCTATCCATGCGTCAGAGTTTCCAGCCGGAATGCAGCGCGGCAATGCCGCCGGTGAAATTCGTATAGGTGACACGCGAAAAACCGGCGGTGCGGATCATCTTGGCAAAATCCTCCTGGTTGGGAAATTTGCGGATGGATTCCACCAGGTACTGGTAGGGTTCGGCGTCACCGGTGATCATCTTGCCGAACTGCGGAATGGCCCGGAACGACCACTCGTCGTAGAAACGATCGAGCAGCGGCATCTCCACCTCGGAAAATTCGAGAACGAGAATGCGCCCGCCGCGCTTCAGCACGCGAAACGCTTCCGACAGCGCCACATCGATGCGCGGCACGTTGCGAATGCCAAAGGCGATCGTATAGGCATCAAACGTGCCGTTCTCGAAGGGCAGTTCCTCGGCATTGGCTTCGACGAAAGTGAGGTTTTCGGAGAGCTTGCGCTTGGCGGCGCGTTCCGCACCCACGTCCAGCATCGACCCGTTGATGTCGAGCACGGTTGCCTGTGCCTGCCGACCGGAAGCTTCGACGATCCGAAATGCGATGTCGCCGGTGCCGCCCGCCACATCCAGCACCTTGAAGGACGGGTCCCTGCGGGGATTGAGGCTCGCCACCATCGCATCCTTCCAGACGCGGTGCATGCCAGCCGACATCACGTCATTCATGATGTCGTAGCGTTTGGCCACCTTGTGGAAGACCTCGTTGACGAGACCCTGCTTTTCGCCCTGGCCCACTTCGCGGAAGCCATAGGAGGTTTCCATTCCACCGTCAGCAGAGGTCCGGCTGTCAGCCATGCGATCCTATCCTCATCGTGTCGTCGACGTTTGCCGACCATAGCGAAGCCGGTCGGGCGATACTATCTCTTGTCGTGCTTGCGGCACTATGGCGCTGGTCTATAGAGGCAGACCGCCATGTTGGAAACAGGAACTTAGGAACTCATGCCCGAATTGCCAGAGGTGGAGACCGTTCGTCGCGGTCTGGCCCCGACCATGGAACAGGCGCGTGTGGAGCGGCTGGAGACGCGCCGCCCGGATCTGCGCTTTCCTTTGCCCGAACAGTTCTCAGAGCGGGTATCCGGCCGCACCATCATCGGGCTCGGGCGTCGGGCGAAATATCTGCTGATCGACCTCGATGACGGCATGAGCATCATTGCCCATCTCGGCATGTCCGGTTCCTTCCGCATCGAGGAGGCCGGTCCGGCTGCGGTGCCCGGCGATTTTCACCATCCGCGCTCGAAGGACGAGAAACACGACCACGTGCTGTTTCACCTGACAAGAGGCGAGCAGTCGCTCCGGGTCATTTACAATGATCCGCGCCGTTTTGGTTTCATGCATCTGTGGGCGCGCAGCGAACTGGACCTTTACCCGGCCTTTGCCGGACTGGGGCCGGAACCAACAGGCAATCTTCTCGATGCCGAGTATCTGGCCGCCCGTTTCCGCGATCGCATCCAGCCCCTGAAGGGCATGCTGCTCGACCAGACGGTGATCGCCGGCCTTGGCAACATCTATGTCTGCGAGGCGCTGTGGCGCTCGGGCCTGTCGCCCACACGCAAGGCCGGCACGCTGGTGACGAAGGCGGGAAAACCGAAGCCGGAACTACTCGCGCTGACGGTCGCCATCCGCGAGGTGATAGCCGATGCGATTGCGGCCGGCGGCTCCTCTTTGCGCGACCATATCCAGACGGACGGCTCGCTCGGTTATTTCCAGCACAGCTTTTCCGTCTATGACCGCGAGGCGGAACCCTGCCGGCGGGAAGGCTGCGGCGGCATCGTCAGCCGGCTCGTCCAGTCGGGACGCTCCACCTTCTTCTGCCAAACCTGCCAGAAATGAATCGCAAATCAGCGGCTTGGGGCGGTTACTTTGCCACAAGCGTGAAAATGCGCGTTGACTGGAACCGGTTATGGGGGTATATCGCCGCCCACAGTTGGGAAAGCCTTCGACGGCTTCCTCTATTGCTCCCGAATTGCTGGAAGACAGGTCGCATGGACCCGGCGCGGCGACGGCGGAGTTTTGGTTCGAATTCGTAGAGAGGCATACATGGCCAATACAACTTCGGCGAAAAAGGCGACCCGCAAGATCGCACGCCGCACCGACATCAACAAGGCGCGCCGCTCGCGCGTTCGTACCTTCATCCGCAAGGTTGAAGAAGCCATCGCATCGGGCGACGTAGCCCAGGCTGCCGAAGCGCTGCGCGCGGCTCAGCCGGAAATCCAGCGTGCTGCCACCAAGGGCGTGATGCACAGCAACACGGCGTCCCGTAAGGTGTCCCGCCTGGCGGCCCGCGTGAAGGCCCTGACGGCTTAATTTCGTCATAAACGACTGTCATGAATTCAGCCCGGTCCCTGACCGGGCTTTTCGTGATTCTTACCCGTGAGAAATTGCGGTGACGCCTCTTTGACATTGCGATGACACAGGCGTGACAATAAAAATAATTTAAAATCAATTGCTTGCGGGAGGATGCTCGCAATTGAACAGGTTTGTGGCAGCCGCTGGAGCGGCCCATGTGAGTCAAGCGAATTTTATTTTTTGCCCCTTCACAATGGTCGCCACACAGGCCGAAATTTGAATCTCTTTGATTCGACTGAGATTCTCTGGGGAGAGGGTGCTCCCGAGTCAAATTAGGGTCTCAGAGTCAACGCCGGGCCAATGGTTTTGCCGAAAATTCATCGTTGATCTCGCCTCCCGATCCTGCCTTAATAAGCTCCAGCAAGGGCGCGGGGAACTCCCCCGGAAGGCATGGTTGCAGACTGGATCTCCAGCGGTATCCGCCTGATCGTTCTTGCCACGGGTCAAGGTAACTTCCCGTTTTCTTCTTGTAACTTGGGGTTGTTCGCCGGTTCCTTCACAGGATTCGGGAGCTGTCTTTTTGTGTCAGGCACAGGGCGTTGTGCCGAAGGAAGGGAGACCGAGACAAGGCCGGCGGCGCCATCGCGAGGGGGTGTGACCGGATCGGATGCACGGGGAGCATCCAGGCGGCCGAAAATGGCCGTCACTATCCCACAGGTGATGTGGGATCAAAGAAACAAAGGCGGCGGCGGCATGTTCGGGCGAGGCGAACAGGTTGACCTGCCTTAAAGAGCAAGACTACCCGGCGGGCGGATGCACGTTCCGGCGGGCAACGATTGAGAAGGCGGCACAGAATGCAGATGAATACGGTTTCGGCCCGGACGCTGGAGAGTGGGAACCAGGCGCCCGAGGCACGCGGTTCAGTATGCTCCCAGTTGGCAGGAGAGAATTCTGAAATGAAGCATAATGCCCTGTTTGAGCGCTTCAGCGCACGCTTGAAGGCTCAGGTAGGTCCGGAAGTGTATGCAAGCTGGTTTGCACGTCTCAAGCTGCATTCCGTTTCCAAGAGCGTTGTGCGTCTCACGGTGCCGACGACTTTTCTGAAGTCCTGGATCAACAACCGGTACCTGGACCTCATCACCACCATTTTCCAGGCGGAAGATTCCGAAATCCTGAAGGTCGAGATCCTGGTGCGCACCGCAAGCCGCGCTGCGGCTGCCCGTCCGGCTGTCGAAGAGCGCGCAGCGCCGGCCGCCGAAATTGCGCCGGCCCAGGCACCGCGGCGTTCCGGCATGCGGGAGATCGGCCAGATCGCGACCTTCCCGACGACGGCTCCGGCGGCTCAGCCGACGCATTCGGCCCGTCCGTCGTCTTCCGGCGGTCCGCTGTTCGGTTCGCCGCTCGACAGCCGCTACACCTTCGAGACCTTCGTGGAAGGCCCCTCGAACCGCGTGGCGCTTGCTGCTGCCAAGACGATTGCCGAAGCCGGCGCCAGCGCCGTGCGCTTCAACCCGCTCTTCGTCCATGCGGGCGTTGGTCTCGGCAAGACGCATCTGCTGCAGGCGATCGCCAATGCCGCCGTCAACAGCGACCGCAATCCGCGCGTCGTCTACCTGACCGCCGAATATTTCATGTGGCGGTTTGCAACAGCGATCCGCGACAATGACGCGCTGACGCTGAAGGAGTCGCTGCGCAACATCGACCTCCTGATCATCGACGACATGCAGTTCCTGCAGGGCAAGATGATCCAGAACGAGTTCTGCCATCTCCTGAACATGCTGCTCGACAGCGCCAAGCAGGTGGTGGTTGCCGCCGACCGTGCGCCCTGGGAGCTGGAATCGCTTGATCCGCGTGTCCGTTCGCGTCTGCAGGGCGGTGTGGCGATCGAGGTGGAGACACCGGATTACGAAATGCGTTTCGAGATGCTGAAGCGTCGCCTGGACATGGCGCGCCAGGACGATCCGGCTCTCGATATTCCGGACCAGATCCTAGACCACGTCGCCCGCAATGTCGCCAATTCCGGCCGCGAACTGGAAGGCGCCTTCAACCAGCTGATCTTCCGCCGTTCGTTTGAGCCGGAACTGTCGATCGAGCGGGTGGACGAGCTTCTGGCGCATCTGGTGGGTGCGGGCGAAGCCAAGCGCGTGCGCATCGAAGACATCCAGCGCATCGTCGCGCGTCACTACAACGTGTCGCGCCAGGAGCTGGTGTCGAACCGCCGCACCCGCGTCATCGTCAAGCCGCGCCAGATCGCCATGTATCTGTCGAAAACGCTGACGCCGCGCTCCTTCCCGGAAATCGGCCGTCGTTTCGGTGGCCGTGACCACACGACCGTGCTGCATGCCGTGCGCAAGATCGAGGAGCTGATCTCGGGTGATACCAAGCTCAGCCACGAGATCGAGCTGCTCAAGCGTCTGATCAACGAAAACAACGCCTGAACGGCTGCGGGATCGCAAGAAGGGGCGGGATGACCGAAACAACCGGAACAACCGCCGCCTTCTATGCCGATCAGGCAGCGACCTATGCCGCAGATACCGGAGTCTATCCGGCCTCTCCCAACCTGCAGCGCTTCGCCGCCCGCCTTGCTGCGGGCGCGCGCATCCTTGAACTCGGCTGCGGCAGCGGGCGCGAGAGCGCCTGGATGCTGGCGCAGGGCCTTGACGTGCATCCGACGGATGGCATCGCCGAAATGGCGACGGAAGCATCCGCGCGCCTCGGCATTCCCGTCTCTGTTCTGCCCTTCGACCAGATCGAGGCGGTGACGGCCTATGACGGCGTCTGGGCCAATGCCTGCCTGCTGCATGTGCCGCGGGCGGACCTTCCCGGCATTCTCCAACGCATCCGGCGGGCAATGACGCCGGGCGGTGTGTTTTATGCCAGCTACAAGGCCGGCAGCGGCGAAGGCACCGATCGGTTCGGCCGTTACTTCAACTATCCGGACGACGGTTTTCTGCGTACGGCTTACGGGCCGGGTTGGACGGAGCTTGTGATCGAGACGGCGGAAGGCTCGGGTTACGACCGTGTGCCGACACCCTGGCTGCATGTGTTTGCGCAGGCTTAAGAACGGTCAGCCTCTGCGCGAAGCCAGTCGCGGACGGTCTTGACAGAGGCCCGGTCCAGAGCGTCCGGCGGATAAACGAGATAATAGGCAAACCGGCTTGTAATGCTGCGCCGGAAGGGCGCGACAAGCCGTTTTTCCGCGAGATCCTTTGCCGCAAAACTTTCCCGGACGAGCGTGAAGCCAAGGCCTGCCCGCGCCATCTCGATCGCGCCATTGCTGTCTGGGGCAATCACCGGTCCGCGCCGCCAGTCCACATCAAGCGCGTTTTCCGCTTCCAGCCAGAGGCGCCAGTCGTTTCGGCCGGCATCATGGATCAGGGTTTCGCCTGCAAGACGTCCGGCACTGGGATCCGGGCCCAGACGGGTTGCACAGGCGGGACTTGCCACCACGATCAGATCGTCCTCGGCGAGTTTTTCGGAGATCAGCCCCGGATAGGCGCCGAGCCCATGGCGCACGGCAAGCGCCACGCCATCCAAGCGGAAATCGACGAGACGCGCCGTGGTGCCGAAGCGCAGGTCGATGGCCGGATGCGCGGCTTGAAAAGCCTCCAGCCGCGGCATCAGCCAATGGACGGCAAAACCCGTGGTGCAGCTCAGTGTCACGATGTCGGGCCGGGCATGCGCCCGCACCGTGTCGGTCGCCTGGCGGATCAGCCGGAAGGCGGACCGCAGCGTGGCGGCATAGTCCTGTCCGGCGGCCGTCAGTTCCAGACGGCGCGGATGCCGCTCGAAAAGCGCAAGGCCCAGATTGGCTTCCAGCTCACGCACCTGCAGGCTGATGGCGCCCGCCGTCACATGCAGCTCCTCGGCCGCACGCGTCATGCTGAGATGCCGCGCGGCCGCCTCGAAGGCGCGCAGCGAGGAGAGGGATGGAAGCGGTTCCGCCATGCTTTAGAAAAACTCGATGACAGGCTGAAATTTGCTCGTTTGATCCGCCCCGGAAGACGACTTAAGAGCATTTAAAGTGGCAATTCGCTGCCTGGTCAAGGCCTATGCGGGGAGCCGAATGAACGACTTTTCCTCGATCATGAAACGCGCAGGAAACGGGTGGCGTGATGGCGGGTGATGCCGCATCATGGCTGCCATACAAGGGGAGACATCAATGGCTACCAAGGAAATGGGTCTTGCCGAGTGGGGCATGCTGGGCGGATTGTCTCTGCTCTGGGGCGGGTCGTTTTTGTTCAACGGCATCCTGGTGCAAACCTGGCCGCCGCTGACGATCGTCACCGCCCGTGTTTTCCTGGCGGCCCTGTCATTGTGGACCTTCGTGCGCCTCTCCGGCCATGCCATTCCGCGCGGCCGGGAGGTCTGGCTTGCTTTTTTCGGCATGGGGCTGCTCAACAATGTCATTCCCTTCACGCTGATCGTCTGGGGCCAGACGCAGATTGCCAGCGGTCTTGCCGCCATTCTGAACGCCACGACGCCGCTGTTCGGCGTCATCGTCGCGCATGTGCTGACCACGGATGAGAAGCTGACGGTCAACCGGTTCGTCGGTGTGGTGATCGGGATTGCCGGCGTGGTCTGGATGATCGGTCCCTCCGTCTTCGGCCCGTCGCTTTCCGGCCATGCGGGCGGGGCTTTGTGGGGGGAACTCGCCGCGCTTTCGGCGGCGGTCTCTTATGCCTTTGCCGGCATTTTCGGCCGGCGGTTCCGCCGCATGGGACTTCAGCCCATCATGCCGGCGGCGGGCCAGGTCACCGCATCGGCGGTCCTGCTTCTGCCGGTGGCCCTGCTCGTCGATCGTCCCTGGACGCTGCCGGCGGGTGGTCTTGAGACCTGGGGTGCCCTGATCGGTCTCGCAATCTTGTCGACGGCGGTCGCCTACATCCTGTTCTTCCGCATCCTGGCGACGGCAGGCGCCACCAATCTGATGCTGGTGACGATCCTGATCCCGCCGAGCGCCATCCTGCTTGGTGCGCTGGTGCTGGGCGAGCAATTGGCGCTGCGCCACCTCGTGGGCCTCGCTCTGATCGCTTGCGGCCTTGCCGCCATCGACGGCCGGCTGTGGCGACGGATGTTTGCCCGAAGGACCCCCGCGGTCTGAAACGAAACGGTCAGGCTTCGGCGGAGAAGATCATTTCGCGGCTGGTGTGCCGATCGAACGGCGCACCGTCCCACCATCCGAAAACCGACTGAAGACGAAAGCCCGCCTCCATCAGCAGGTCGATGATCGTCTCCCTGTCGGCAAAGCGGAGCGTGCTCGGACTGATCCGTTGTTCACCGGTGTCCAGAAGCGTGTAGACCGCATCGAAGGTCACATGATCGCCCTTTGTCTCGCGCCACTGGTAGAAAACCTCGACCGGCCCGATGCCGGCGATGTCTTGCCGCTCGGTCGTCAGCTCGCGGGTCCAGGTCTTCCATTCCAGGGAGGCCGGATTGCGGCTTTCGAAGACCAGCCGGCCGCCGGCTACGAGGTGTTTCCGGATATTGCCGAGCGCGGCGAGCGCCGCCGCGTTATCCGGAAACACCTGAAAGACATGCGCCGTCATGATCGCGAGATCGAAGCGGTCGGTAAGATCAAAGTCATCGGCAAATGCCTTGACCCATTGCACCTTGCTCGCCTGCGGTTTGCCCCGGGCCACCGACAGCATTCCCTCTGCGGGATCGACACCGGTGACCCGGTGTCCCCTCTCAGCCAGTGGAATTGTGAGAAGCCCCGTGCCGCAGCCCACATCCAGGATCCGGCTCGGCGCCTTGGGCAGGGAGAGGTAGAAGGCGCCATCTTCACCGTGCCGGTTGAAGCTGTCGTAAAAGATGGCCATGTCCTCACGCGCAAACTGATCATCGACGATCATGGAGGACTCCTTCCTGCAAAGCCTGCTGACATCTTGAAGCTTGGCAATGACAGGACTGTGTCGAGGAGTTTTAACAGGCGAGATCCGCGACCACCGCGTCAAGGATCAGCATGCCCTTCGGTGTGCAGCGGAGTCTGGAATTGCCGATCCGTTCGATAAACCCGTGTTCCAGTAAAATCTGCTCGCGCTCCGGGTTCGGGTCGCGGCCGGACAGCTGCTGCCAGCGGGCGAGATCGACGCCCTCGCGCAGTCTGAGGCCCATCAAAAGCAGTTCGTCCGCCTGTTCCTCGCGGTCGAGGACCTCCTGATCCAGCATGCCGTGGCCTTGCCGTTCGACGAGATCAAGCCAGGCTTCGGGCTTGCGTTCGGTGGCGGTGGCAATCTTCAGGCTGCGCTGGCTGAGGCGCCCATGCGCGCCGGGGCCGATGCCGGCATAATCGCCGTAACGCCAGTAGGTGAGGTTGTGCCGACTTTCCGCACCGGGACGGGCATGGTTGGAGACCTCATAGGCCGGCATGCCGAACCCGCTGGTGATGTCCTGCGTCGCCTCGTAGAGCGCAGCCGATTGGTCGCCGTCCGGAACCACCAGCTTGCCGGCCTTGTGCAGCCCGAAGAAGGGCGTGCCCTCCTCGATGGTGAGCTGGTAGAGTGACAGGTGATCGACGGCGTAGGAGACGGCTTCGTTGAGCTCTCTCTCCCAGTCCTCCACAGTCTGGTTCGGCCGGGCATAGATGAGGTCGAAGCTCATGCGCGGAAAGATCTCGCGCGCCAGGCGAATGGCCTTCAGCGCATCCGCCACGTCATGCAGCCGACCGAGGAATTTCAGGTCGCGATCGTTGAGCGCCTGCACGCCGAGCGACACGCGGTTGACACCTGCGGCCCGGTAACCGCGAAAACGCTCCGCCTCGACGCTGGAAGGGTTTGCCTCCATCGTGACCTCGATGCCGGCCGGCACATGCCAGCGGGCGGCAATACCGTCGAGGATCGCTTCCACGGTGGCGGGCTCCATCAGCGAGGGCGTGCCGCCGCCCATAAAAATGCTGGTCACCGTCTTCGGGCCGGAAAGCGCCCGCATGGCGTCCATCTCCTTCAGGAAGGCGGCGGTGAACCGGGCCTGGTCCACCGGCTGGTGGCGCACATGGCTGTTGAAGTCACAATAGGGACACTTGGCCGCGCAGAAGGGCCAGTGCACGTAAAGACCGAAGCCCGGTTCGCCGGTGTCGGGCAGGAGAGGGGCATCGGTCAGCAAGGGTCAGGCTTCCAGGCAGGTTTCGACAAAAATCTTGAAGGCGCGGGCACGGTGCGAGAGAGCCTGCGGCTCGCCCGGTTTCCAGCCGTGTTTCTCCTCGGCGCTCATTTCGCCGAAGGTCGTCTCGTAGCCTTCCGGCTGGAAAATCGGATCGTAACCGAAGCCTTGGGTACCGCGCGGCGCCTCGGCAATCACGCCTTCCACCTCTCCGCGGAACATTTCCGTATGCCCGTCCGGCCAGGCAAGGCACAGCACGCTGACGAACCGGGCGGTACGCTGAGCCGGACTTGTCGCGCCGCGTTCGGCAAGCGCCTGCCCGACCTTATCCATCGCCATCACGAAATCTCGCGTTCCATCGGCGGTTTCCGCCCAGTTGGCGGTATAGACGCCGGGCGCGCCATCCAGCGCATCGATCACGAGGCCCGAATCGTCGGAGAGCGAAGGCAGGCCGGAGGCCTTGGCCGAGGCCAGCGCCTTGATCGCGGCGTTTTCCTCGAATGTCGTGCCGGTTTCCTCCGGCTCCTCGAAATTCAGCTCCGCCGCGGATTTGGCGGAAAAGCCGAAGGGGCCGATGAGATCGGCGGATTTCGCGGATCTTGCCGGCATTGTGGCTGGCAACGACGATGGTGCGGGTCTCAAGCTTGCGCATCGGTTGTTCCGTTTCAAGAGTTCCACAGGGAGCGTGGGGCAATTTCCAGGCTGTTGCCGGCCGGATCGCGGAAATAGAGCGAGCGCACGCCGCTCCGCCAGGTCACCTCCGATTCGATCGCAACACCGGCCGCCTCGATCCGCTGTGCCATGGCCTCCAGATCATCGGCGGTGACCGTGAAGCAGACATGGCCCGGCCCCCGTGCCCCATGCAGCGGCACGGGGAAGGGGTCGTTGTCGATCGGCGTTTCGGTCTCGTTCGGATTGAAGATCAAAAGCACGCCAGCACCACAGCGATAGAAGATATGCCGGTTGCCGCCGCGCCGGATCTTCTGAAGGCCCAGAACGTTGTCATAAAACGCCTCCGCCTTGTCGAGATCCTCGGCGTAAAGCGCCGTTTCCAGCACAGCTTCGATCACGGTTCTTCCTTTCAGGCGACTGCCTGCTTCTGCATCGCGACGAGTTCGGCCGTACCGGCAGCGGCGAGATCGAGCAGGGTCAGCAGTTCTTCGCGCGAAAACGGCTTGCCTTCCGCCGTTCCCTGCACTTCGACGATGCCGCCCGAACCGGTCATCACGAAGTTGGCGTCCGTTTCGGCGGCGGAATCTTCGAGATAATCGAGGTCGATCACCGGCTGGCCGGCAAAGATGCCGCAGGAAATCGCCGCCACATGATCCTTCAGCACGCGGTCCACCTTGACCATGTTGCGCGCTTCCATCCACTTCAGGCAGTCGTAAAGCGCGATCCACGCGCCGGTAATGGAGGCCGTGCGTGTGCCGCCATCCGCCTGGATGACGTCGCAATCGACGGTGATCTGGCGTTCGCCGAGCGCTTCGAGATCAACGACGGCGCGCAGCGAGCGGCCGATCAGGCGCTGGATTTCCTGGGTGCGGCCACCCTGCTTGCCGGCGGCAGCCTCGCGCTTCATCCGTTCGCCGGTGGCGCGTGGCAGCATGCCGTATTCGGCGGTCACCCAGCCCTTGCCGGAATTGCGCAGCCACGGCGGGGTTTTGTCCTCAAGGCTCGCCGTCACCAGAACATGCGTATCGCCGAACTTGACGAGACAGGACCCTTCGGCATGTTTGGAGACATTGCGCTCGAAGCTGACTTTGCGCATCTGGTCGGTTTTTCTGCCTGAGGGTCGCATCTCGTTCTCCTGACGGTTCGTGCTCCGCGTCTTAAGGCGCTGGCCGCGCTTTTGCAAAGGAAAAGCCGGTTTGCGGGCATGCAGTCCGGACTGCCGTTCGAATTCTCTTTTGCCAATGGCACTGCAGGCATTATATTCAGGGCAGGACAATCAATGATCGGATGAAATGCGTCAGATGGATCTTCATGCATCGGGGGGAAGGGACGGTGCTTCCGGGCTCGATGAGCGCTCGCGCGAGATCTTCCGCCGCATCGTCGAGAGCTATCTGGAAACGGGTGAGCCGCTCGGCTCGCGCAATCTCTCGCGCCTTTTGCCCATGTCGCTGTCGCCGGCCTCCGTGCGCAACGTGATGAGCGACCTGGAGGAGCTGGGGCTGATCTATGCGCCGCATATCAGTGCCGGCCGTCTGCCGACCCAGACGGGTCTGCGCTTTTTCGTTGATGCCTTCATGCAGGTGGGCGATCTGTCGCCCGAAGAGCGCACCACGATCGAGCGGCAGATCCGCGCCACCGATCGCGACCAGCCGATGGAAAACCTGATGACGGAGGCAAGCCGCATGTTGTCCGGCGTGTCGCGCGGTGCCGGTATCGTCATCACGGCCAAGAACGACCCCGTGCTCAAGCATGTCGAATTCATCCGGCTCGAGCCGACCAAGGCGCTCGCCATTCTGGTTGGTGAGCACAACCAGGTGGAAAACCGCATCATCGAGCTGCCGGCCGGCGTCACCTCCTCGCAGCTGACGGAAGCCGCGAATTTTCTCAACGCCCATCTGACTGGCCAGACCCTGCCGGAACTGCGCGGTCAGCTGAACACGCTGAAACAACAGGTGCAGAGCGAACTCGATACGCTCTCGCAGGATCTGGTCGAGCGCGGGCTGGCCGTCTGGGCGGGCGACAACGAGGACGGCAAGCCGGCGCGCCTCATCGTGCGCGGTCGTGCGAACCTTCTCGAGGGTCTTGCGGGCGCAGAAGACATCGACCGGCTGCGGCTTCTCTTCGATGATCTCGAAAAAAAGGACAGCCTGATCGAGATCCTGGAGCTTGCCGAAACCGGCCCGGGCGTGCGCATTTTCATCGGTTCGGAGAACAAGCTGTTCTCGCTCTCCGGTTCATCGCTGATCGTTGCACCCTATCGCGACGAGGAAGACCGCATCATCGGTGCCGTCGGTGTCATCGGCCCGACCCGCCTCAACTATTCCCGTATCGTGCCCATGGTGGATTATACGGCGCAGCTGCTGACCCGGCTGACGCGCAACCCGCTGTAGCGGGATTGCTTATCCTGCCGCCAAGCCTTGATTTTTTAGGCGCAAACCTCGATATCGGGCACAAATTCCAACCCCGTACCGGAGAACGTCATGACCGACGAGACGAAGAAAAACGGACCTGACGCGTCTGAAAACGAAAACGTCGCGGAAGCCGTCGCATCCAGGCTCGAAGAGGCTGCCACCGAAGGCACAGACCAGCAGACGCCGGACCCGCTGGAGGTTCTGCGCACGGAGAACGAACAATTGCGTGACCGTTTCCTGCGCCTGGCCGCCGAGATGGACAACCTGCGCCGCCGCACCGAGCGCGACGTCAAGGATGCCAAGTCCTATGCGGTGACCGCCTTTGCCCGCGACATGCTGGCCGTGTCGGACAATCTGCGCCGTGCGCTGGACAGTGTTCCGGCAGACGCGATGGAAAGCGGCGATGCGGGCCTGAAGGCACTGGTCGAAGGCGTCGACATGACCGAACGCGCCATGCTGTCTGCGCTCGAGCGTCACGGCGTGCGCAAGATGGAGGCCGAGGGCCAGAAGTTCGACCCGAACTTCCACCAGGCCATGTTCGAGGTTCCGAACCCGAACGTGCCGAACAATACCGTGGTGCAGGTGGTGCAGGCCGGTTACGTGATCGGCGAACGTGTGCTGCGTCCGGCCATGGTCGGTGTCGCCAAGGGCGGCCCGAAGGCGGAAGCCGCCGCCGAGGCGACGGCAGAGGCCGACAAGGGCTGACCTCCTCGACAGGATGACCAACAAAAAGGCCCGCCTTCGCCATGAAGGTGGGCCTTTATCTTTGATGGGATGCTTGGCCTGTCAGGCGGCGTTCGACGCCTGTTCCTCGTTGAGGAAGGCATAGATGGCGGATGCCGAATCGGTGGCACGCAGCTTTGCGACCAGTTCCTGATCGCGCAGAACGCGGGCAATCCGCGACAGCGCCTTCAGGTGGTCCGCTCCGGCACCTTCCGGGGCCAGAAGCAGGAAAACGAGATCCACCGGCTCGTCATCGAGCGCCTCGAAATCGACCGGCGTTTCCAGTCGTGCGAAGAGACCCTTGATCTCGCCGATGCTGCCGAGCTTGCCGTGGGGAATGGCAATGCCATGGCCCACGCCTGTCGAGCCGAGCCGCTCGCGCTGCAGAATGACGTCGAAGATCTCGCGCTCCGGCACGCCCGTCAGCTTGGCGGCCTTGGCTGCGAGTTCCTGCAATAACTGCTTTTTGGAATTCACCTTGAGAGCGGGGATTATTGCATCTTGCTGCAGCAGATCTGCCAACGCCATTCTTTCCATCCTTCTGCCTCCGTTGCGGAGGTATGGGAGCGCCCTTGGGCGCCCCCGTCAGGCTTTATCCTTTGATACTGGCGGCGTCGATCCAGCCAATATTGCCGTCGTTGCGGCGGTAGACAATGTTCAGCTGCTGTTCCGGGTTGCGGAAAAACAGAACCGGTTCATCGGTCATATCGAGGGCCATGACGGCGGATGCCACCGTCATCGTCTTCAGCGGCTTCGAGCTTTCGGCGACGATCGTCGGCGCGAAATCTTCCGGCACTTCTTCCGCCTCGTCCGGCACGCGATCCATCACCGTATAGGCGATTTCGGCATAACCGTTGGAGGTTGCGCCAGCATGGTGATCCCGCAGCTTGCGCTTGTAACGTCGCAGACGCTTCTCGATCCGCTCTGCGGCGGCATCGAAACTGACCTGCGGGTCGTTGGCTTCGCCTGCCGCATGCAGCACGATGCCGGTGTCGAGATGCACCTTGCAGTCCGTGGCAAACCGGGAACCGGATTTCTCAACGATCACCTGTCCCGAATAACCACCGTCGAAGTATTTTGTAACCGCCTCCCCGATATGGCCCTCGATTCGCGTTCTGAACGAATCGCCGATTTCCATATGCTTTCCGGATACACGCACACTCATGGAATTCTTTCCTTCTTGTCGTGACTTGCGTTTGTCAGTCTACGTCAAGCGGCTCACTCATCCAAGCGTCTCTCGAAAGACGAGGCCGTATTCAATGTCGAATGCCCTTTATCAGGCGTTATCGTCGGTGAGCCATTGTCTCATTTTGCCGGTGCGGCGCGCTTCTATCGGTCAGGGGCGTAAAAGTCAACGGTTGGTAAATTTTCGGTGGCCTCTGCAAAAAATTGTGTGGACCGTCGGCCTTTCGGTTCCGTTGCCGCCGCTCAGCAGGCGGCGAGCTTTGCCCTCGCCTTTTTTTCGCGCCGCCGCTGGACGGACGAGGGAATGTTCATGGCTTCCCGGTACTTGGCGACCGTCCGGCGTGCGAGTTCCACCCCGCCGTTCTTCAGGCTGAGCACGATATCGTCATCCGAAAGCACCGCATCCGGGCTTTCCTTTTCGATCAGCATGCGGATGCGGTGCCGCACCGCTTCGGCCGAATGGCTGTCTCCCCCTTCGGCCGAATTGATCGAGACGGTGAAGAAATATTTGAGCTCGAACAGGCCGCGCGGTGTCAGCATGTACTTGTTCGAGGTGACGCGGCTGACGGTCGATTCGTGCATCTTGATCGCGTCGGCCACGGTCTTCAGGTTCAGCGGTCGCAGGTGGTCGACCCCGTGCACCAGGAAGGCATCCTGCTGGCGGACGATCTCGGTCGCCACCTTCATGATGGTCTTGGCGCGTTGATCAAGGCTGCGGGTCAGCCAGTTGGCATTCTGCAGGCATTCGGAGAGGAAATTCTGGTCCTCGCCCTCGCGCACCGGTTTTTTGGAGACGGTCTGGAAATAGGTCTGGTTGACCAGGACACGCGGCAGGGTGTCCGGATTGAGTTCGACCAGCCAACCGCCATCATTGCCGGCGCGGACAACGATGTCCGGCACCACCGTTTCGATCGTGCCGCTCTGGAATGCGGTACCCGGTCGCGGGTTGAGCGCCCGGATCTCGGCCAGCATGTCGACCAGGTCCTCGTCATCCACGCCGCACAGCTTGCGCAGCGTCGCGAAATCGCGCTTCGCCAGCAGTTCCAGATGCGCCAGCAGCGCCTGCATGGCCGGATCCAGGCGATCCTTCTGTTTCAGCTGGATGGACAGGCATTCGCGCAGCGACCGTGCGTAGACGCCGGGCGGATCGAAGGTCTGGAGCGACGCCAGAATGCGCTCGACATCGGCAGGATGTGCGCCGAGCCGGTCCGCCACGTCATCGACCTCTCCCTGCAGATAACCATTGTCATCGAGCAGGTCGGTCAGATGCTGGGCAATCAGGTGATCGGCGGGGCGCGTGAGCACGAAGGGGATCTGCTGGCTGAGATGCTCCCGCAGGGTCACCGTGCCGGCGACGAAATCATCAAGGTCATAGGCATCTGCGGCCTCGCCGCCCGGCATCGACTTCCACTGGCTGAGTAGTTCCGGTGCGTCCGGCCGTCGCTGCGGCGCATCGTCCTGGAAGACGTTCTCGAAGTCTGCGTCCAGCCGTTCGCTCAGTTGCTCCGGCTGGGCCGAGCCGTTGTCGAACCAGTCGCCGTCGGCATCTATTGACGGCGAGAACTCTTCGGTCGGCGCGCTGTCGCCGCTTTCGGGCATGTCGCCGATTGTTTCGCCATTGCCTGCGGAAAATTCGAGCAGGGGGTTCTTTTCCACTTCCTGGGCGATGAACTGGTTCAGCTCGAAATGCGTCATCTGCAGCAGCTGAATCGACTGCATCAGCTGGGGCGTCATGACGAGCGATTGGCTCTGGCGCAGGAAAAGGCTGGCAGATAAAGCCATGGTGGACGCGGAACTCCCTACAAACCCCCTTTTTTGGCCAGTTTGTCGATGGACATGCCATCAGAGCAAGCTGTTGGCCCAAAAATTGCTTGTTTATGGGGTTTGGTCAAGCGCTGACGTCACGAGACAGTAAATTTCCTGTCAGGCTGACGTCAGAGATGGAATTTGTCGCCGAGATACAGGCGACGGACATCCGCATTGTTGACGATCTCGTCTGCACGACCATGGGTGAGTACTTCACCGGCGTGAATAATATAGGCGCGATCAATGAGACCCAAGGTCTCGCGTACGTTATGGTCTGTAATCAGAACGCCAATACCACGGGCCGTCAAGTGGCGAACGAGGTTCTGGATGTCCGAGACCGAAATCGGGTCCACGCCAGCGAAGGGTTCGTCGAGCAGCATGAAGGCGGGATCGGTCGCCAGGGCGCGAGCAATTTCGAGACGGCGCCGTTCGCCACCCGAGAGAGCCACCGCCGGTGCCTTGCGCAGCCGTCCGATGTTGAACTCTTCCAGAAGTTCATCGAGCTTGCGTTCCCGTTTGCTGCGGTCCCGCTCGTGCACCTCGAGAACGGCCCGGATGTTTTCTTCCACAGTCAGGCCACGAAAGATCGAGGCTTCCTGCGGCAGATAACCGACGCCGAGACGTGCGCGGCGATACATCGGCATACGGGTCACGTCATTGCCGTTGATCGCGATCACGCCCTGATCCACCGCCACAAGGCCGGTGATCATGTAGAAACAGGTCGTTTTGCCGGCGCCGTTCGGGCCAAGCAGGCCGACCGCCTCGCCGCGGCGCACGATCAGCGATACGCCGTTGACGACACGTCGGGTGTCATAGGTTTTCGAAAGACTGTGAGCGATGAGGGTTCCTTCGTAGCGTGCCTTGTCACGCGGATCGAAACCTTCGCTTACGCCTTGCTGAGGACGCCGTGAAAAAAGAGCCATCGAAACCGGGTTCGCCTACTGCTTCGGCTTCGATTTCGGATCAAGCATGATCTCGATGCGCTTGCCGCAATTGTCGAGCTTTGCCTCTCCGCTATCGACGCGCACGACCATCTTGCAGCCGGTCAGCACGTTCGGCCCGTCCGTCAGCACCACCTGCTTGCCCGTCAGGGTAAAGATCTGGGTGGCCATGTCGTATTCGCCTTCGTCGCCGGTCGCGGTCTGCGTGCCGGAATTCAGCAGCACCTTGCCGGATACGAGGATCTTGTCGATGTCCTGCTGGCCGGACGTGACGCTGCCGCCACCGGTGCCGGCCGGATCACCCTTGTAGAGCACGGTCATCTTCATGGCCTTCATCGTGGTGGTGCCCTGCACGACCTCGACATTGCCGGTGAAATAGGCCTTCTTTTCGTTGTCCTTGATCTCGAGCTGGTCGCTCTGGATCTGGATCGGCTTGTCGTTCGACAGCTTCATCCCGTCCATCGACTTGGTCATGGTCTGGGCGACGGCGACGGACATCAGTCCGCTAAGAGCCGCAGCTGCCACGAGACAGGACAGGGAGGTTTTGGCAAGGGTGCGGCGATGGGTCATGGCGATGCGCTCTGATTGCCTTCTTTGGATAGCGCGGAACGTTCCAGGGTGACCTGAACCTGACCCGCGAAAAGGAGTGTCTTTCCGTTATCGGATATCTTCATCGAGTTCGCAACTATCGCTGCGTCATTGGTGGTGATCTGGACAGGGTCGGATGTTTCCATCGTGCTGCGCGGCACATCAAGCTGGGCCGACTTGAAATTCGCGGTAATGCCGTTGCTCAGATTGACCTGGAACGGCTGGGTCATGTCCAGTTTGTCGGCCGAACGGTCGAAAATCCCGCCGGCTGCGGAGACGCGGGCAATCACGTCCTGATTGAGCGGCATCGCCGCCCTGACGTTTTCAAGCGTGATCATGTTGGGATTGGTCAGGTCCTGCAGCGCGCGCGTCGCCGTCAGCGAATAACTGATTCCCTGCTCATTACGTCCCGCAATCGCAGGGCTTTCCATGACGATCTTGCCGTCTTCGATCTTCGCGCTTTGGACGCTCAGATTTTCCGGCAGATAGGCTCGCACGAACGACACGCCGATGAAGACCGCCGATACTAGGGCTGCCGTCAGTGGCAGGGCGACCCGAAGCCTGCGGACGCGGCGCGAATGGGCAAGCGCCGCCTTGTAGGCGTCGTGGTGCCCGCTTCCGGCTGTCGCCGCGTGCGATATGTCGGTTGTTGTTTGCAGCATTGAACCTTGGATCATCATTGGGAGCCAGCGCAGGACACGCCACGCATGGACACTTCCATCAGACCCCAATATGGCTTTTATTCATCAAGAAACAATAACGAATGACACAAATTCGTGTAGCGTCCGGACGCGAGGTCTCGTTATGGTCGCGGACGTCTAGGGAATCAAACGGAGAGCGACCCATGGATCAATCGGCTCTGGCGGACAGACGGCAGTTGCGCCGCAAGCTGACCTTCTGGCGCGTGGCGGCAGCCCTGCTGTTGGTGGCGATCGGATTTTCCCTCTACAACGTCTTCCTGAAACAGGATGTCGGTGCTGCGCGTGCCCATGTGGCGCGAATCGATATTTCCGGCATGATCACCGACGACGACGAACTTCTCGAGCGGCTCGAAGAGATCCGCAAGAGCAGGCAGGCCAAGGCGCTGATCGTGTCGATTTCGTCTCCGGGCGGCACGACCTATGGCGGCGAAAAGATCTTCAAGGCAATCCGGGCCATCGCCGCGGAAAAGCCGGTCGTCTCCGATGTCCGCACGCTGGCTGCGTCGGCCGGTTACATGATCGCGTCGGCTGGCGACACCATCATTGCCGGTGAAAGTTCGATCACCGGTTCCATTGGCGTCATCTTCCAGTATCCGCAGATCGGCGAACTCCTGCAGAAGCTCGGCGTCTCGATGAACGAGATCAAGTCATCGCCGCTGAAGGCGGAGCCGTCGCCCTTCCATCCGGCAAGCCCCGAGGCGGAAGCCATGATCCGCTCGATGATCATGGACAGTTATGACTGGTTCGTCGACCTTGTGGCGGATCGGCGCAAGCTTCCCCGCGAGGAGGTGTTGAAGCTTGCCAATGGGGCGATCTTCACCGGTCGTCAGGCCTTGAAGGTCAAGCTTATCGACAGCCTCGGCGGAACGCCGGAAATCCGCAGCTATCTCGCCTCCCGCGGCGTCTCGGAGCAACTGCCGATCGTGGAATGGAAGGCGAAGGACGAATCGGGTTTCTTCAGCATGGCTTCGGCCGTTTCCGGCCTCCTGCGGCTTGCCGGGGTGGATGCCGCGGACATGCCGGCCAGCTTCCAGGATCTCGTCGGACGAAAGTTGTTCCTTGACGGTCTGGTCTCGGTTTGGCAGGTTGGCCGGGATTGAAAACTCCAATCCTTTCAGGGGGAAGTCGTGATCAAGTCAGAACTGGTGCAGATCGTCGCGGCCCGCAATCCGCACCTCTATCACCGTGACGTCGAAAACATCGTCAACGCGGTTCTGGATGAGATCACGGACGCGCTGGCGGCCGGAAACCGCGTCGAACTGCGTGGTTTCGGGGCCTTTTCGGTAAAGAATCGCCCGGCGCGCTCCGGCCGTAATCCCCGAACCGGGGACACGGTCTTCGTCGAGGAAAAATGGGTGCCGTTTTTCAAGACCGGCAAGGAATTGCGCGAACGTCTGAATCCCGATCTCGCGGATGAAGAAGACGAAGATCAGGATTGAGGACTGCAACAACGACGCCTTGAAAGCGTTGATCGGCAGACTATCCTAGTGAAGACGACCGGGCTGCCGCATCACGCGGCCCGCCCCACCATGCCGGAGTATTGTCATGAACCGGGTCAAGAAAATCCTTGGTCTTGTGATCTTCGTTCCCCTTGCGGTCGTGCTGATCGTGCTGTGCGTTGCCAACCGGCAGACGGTGACGCTGGCGCTGAACCCGTTCCGTCCCGATGATGTCGTGCTGTCTTTGAGCGCGCCTTTCTTCGTCTTTCTGTTTTTTACGCTGATCCTCGGCATGTTCATCGGGTCGTTCGTCACCTGGCTGAGCCAGGGACGTTACCGAAAGCAGGCCCGCACGGAAGCCCGCGCGGCGCTGAAGCGGGATCAGGACGGTGGCCGCAAGCCGGCGGCACAGCCAGCCGGTGCGGCCCTGGTGCCGGCGGCGAAGGGTTAAGGTTCGGCCTCAGGTCTCCGCCATTCTCTGGCCGACGGCATTGTTGAAGTCGGCAAAAAACTGCTGCGCCAGCTTCTGCGAGGTGGAGCCGATCAGCCTGGAGCCGAGCTGCGCCAGCTTGCCGCCCACCTGCGCGTCCGCCTGGTATTTCAGGATCGTCTCGCCGCCATCCTCCGTCAGAACAACATCGGCAAAACCCTTGGCGAAACCGGCAATGCCTCCCTTGCCTTCGCCCGCAATCCGGTAGCTTTCCGGCGCATTGATGTCACTCAGCGTCACCTCGCCCTTGAAGCTTGCCGAGACAGGGCCGATCTTGAGTTTGACGGTGGCCGCCAGTTCCGTTGGCGATCGCTGCTCCAGTTCCTGACAGCCGGGTATGCACTGGCGCAGAATGTCCGGATCGTTGAGGGCCTCCCAAACCACCTGCCGTGGCGCCGGAATGCGCTCTTCCCCACTGATTTCCATGGCTCTCCTCCCAAGCCGGCCTCCTCGCCAGCCTTTCACCTTCCTGTATCGCAGACGGGAAACCGCTTTGCCAAGGGCCTCGCCGGTGCTATCTCCAGCGGAAATTCTCAAAAAAGAAGCCAGCGGAAGACACGTTGAAGAAGAGACCCGAGCGGCCAGAGTCGCGCAATCAAAAACCCGGTCGCCCGGCACCGCGGCAGAACAGGCCCGCTGCCGCCACAGGTGCCGGCGCGAAGAAATTCGCGGCCGCGCCGAAGCCCGAAGCGGCCGCTGCCAAGGTGCAGCCGGCAGAGACGCGGCCACTGATCAAACGAAGCGGCGACCTGCCGCTGGAACGCGTGCCGGTCATTCTGGAATCCGCCGGTGCCGGCGATTTTCACCTGATCGACAGCGGCGCCGGGCTGAAACTCGAACAATATGGCCCCTATCGTATCGTGCGGCCCGAAGCGCAGGCGCTCTGGCAGCCAACGCTTCCGGCGCATGTGTGGGACAAGGCTGATGCGGTCTTCACCGGAGACACTGATGAGGATGGCATGGGACGCTGGCGGTTCCCGAAGGAGGCGCTCGGCGAAACCTGGCCGCTTTCGCTGCTCGGTGTTGATTTTCTCGGTCGCTTCACCGCCTTCCGCCATGTCGGTGTCTTTCCCGAACAGATCGTCCACTGGTCGTGGCTGAAGGAAAAGTCGGAGCAGGCGGATCGTCCGCTCAAGGTGCTGAACCTCTTCGGTTATACCGGCGTCGCCTCGCTGGTGGCAGCCGCTGCCGGCGCGGAAGTCACGCATGTGGATGCCTCGAAGAAGGCGATCGGCTGGGCACGCGAAAACCAGTCGCTGGCCCGCCTTGATCGCGCGCCGATCCGCTGGATTTGCGAGGACGCCATGAAATTCATCCTGCGGGAAGAACGCCGTGGCAGCCGTTATGACATCATTCTCGCCGATCCGCCGAAATTCGGCCGCGGACCGAATGGCGAGGTTTTCCATCTTTTCGAACAGCTGCCGCTGATGCTCGACGTCTGCCGCGAAATCCTGGCGCCGAAGGCGACCGGTCTCGTGCTGACCGCCTATTCGATCCGGGCGAGCTTTTATTCCATCCATGAACTCATGCGCGAGACCATGCGCGGAGCGGGCGGCGCGGTTGAATCCGGCGAACTCGTCATCCGCGAGGCGGGCCTTGATGGTCAGTCGAAGGGCCGCGCGCTTTCCACATCCCTCTTCAGCCGCTGGGTGAACAGATGACCGAATTTGAGCGCAGACCGACCGCCCGCAAGGTAGGCCAGGTCAAGGAGGTCACCAGCCTGTCCAACCCGATCATCAAGGACATCAAGGGCCTGATGAACAAGAAGGACCGCGAGGAGAGCGGCACCTTCATGGCGGAAGGGCTGAAGCTGGTCATCGACGCGATCGAACTCGGCTGGGAGATCCGCACGCTGGTCTATGCCAAGGCCGCCAAGGGCAAACCGCTCGTGGAGCAGGTTGCCGCAAAAACGGTGGCGCGCGGCGGCCTCGTCCTGGAGGTCAGCGAAAAGGTCCTGTCGTCCGTGACACGGCGCGACAATCCGCAGATGGTGGTCGGGATTTTCGAGCAGCGCTGGCAAAGGCTGGACGGTCTTGCGCTGGCGGCGGACCAGACCTTCGTGGCGCTCGATCGTGTGCGCGATCCCGGCAATCTCGGAACGATCATCCGCACGGCCGATGCCGCCGGCGCATCCGGCGTCGTGCTCGTCGGCGATTGCACGGATCCGTTTTCGATCGAAACCGTCCGGGCGACCATGGGCTCGGTTTTCGCCGTGCCGCTCTACCGCGCCTCGGTGTCGGAGTTCCTTGCCTGGAGCCGGGCAAGCGGCGGCCAGGTCGTTGCCACCCATCTGGCCGGTGCGGTGGACTACCGGACGATCAACTACAAGGCGAAACCCACCATTCTCCTGATGGGCAACGAGCAATCCGGTCTGCCGGATGAGCTTGCGCGAGCGGCCGATCGTCTTGCCCGCATTCCGCAGCAGGGGCGGGCGGATTCGCTGAACCTTGCCATTGCGAGCGCCGTGATGCTGTTCGAGGCACGCCGCCATCTTCTGTCGCTGGAGGCGAAATGACCACGCCGGACGTGAAGCCGACGCTGTTTTCCAGACCCTGGCCGATCCTCGTTTTTGTGGTTCTCGCGGTTCTGGCGGATCAACTGATCAAGATCGCCGTGGAAGCCTATTTGCCCCTGCAGCAGGCGGTTCATGTGATTCCATTCCTGGCACTCTACCGGACCTATAATCTGGGGGTTGCCTTCTCGATGTTGGATCACATGGATGGCTGGTTCATCGTCGGCATGCGGCTGGTGATTGTCGCCTTCGTGCTCTGGATGTGGCGTCGAACCCCGAAGGACCGCGTTTTCGCCCATACCGGTTTTGCACTGATCATTGCGGGCGCGATCGGCAATCTGCTGGACCGTTTCCTCTACGGGCACGTGATCGATTACATCCTGGTCTACACCGAGACCTGGTCCTTCGCCGTTTTCAACCTGGCCGACAGCTTCATCACCATCGGTGCAGGCTGCGTCATCCTTGATGAACTGATGAGTTCGCGCCGCAAGACAGAGTGATTGCAATTCTCCCGTGTTGCTGCATGATGTCTTCGCACTCGACATGTTTTGAGCTTATGTAATACATCGTAAGGATTCGCATGCTATTGGACAGAGCTATGCGCGATCTTGCCGATCTTCATGACCAGCTTCGCAAGGCTTTCGGCCAGTCCAACTGGTCCGATGCAAACGAAACTGCGTCTGAAGCTGCCGAGCCTGTTCACTTTCCTGTCGTGACCATGCCTTCCGCCCAGAGCGTGCTGGCCGCCTTTCTCAGCCGTGTCGGGTCGATGAGCCGGTTTGCTTCGTCGGTACCGGACGACGGGCAGTCTTCGCCGGAGCCGGAGGTTGTCTCTTCCGTCAGCCTGTCCGCTGCACCGCGTGCGTTTCTTGAAAGCAATGATCTTCTGTCGGCTCCTGCCGTGGTGCGAACCGCTCATGGCCATGTGATTGCGGTCAACCGGGCGTTCCGCAATCTGGCGGGCTCTCCCTTGATCGAGGGGCAGACTCTGGAGGAAATCGGTTTTGCTGTGCCGCCCGCCCCCCTGTCTCAGCCGCGCGACATCGAAATCTCTGCCGGTGATGGCGTGCGTGTGCTCTCCTGGCAGGATGTGCTGGTCCGGGATGCGATCAGCCGCGACCTGCTTATTCTCAGCAGCGCGCGTGATGTGACCGACGAACGCAGACTTGCCCATGAGCGGGAAGAGGCGCGCCTGCACGCGGAAGAGGCCAGCGCTGCCAAGACACGGCAACTGGCAACAGTGGTGCATGAGTTGCGCACACCGCTGAACGGCATTCTCGGCATGAGCCAATTGCTGAACCAGACGAGCCTGACGCTGGAGCAGCGGAACTATATCGGCGGCATTCGCCAGGCAGGTTCCGCGCTGGCGCAGCTGGTGGATGATCTGCTCGATTATTCCACCCTCGAGGCCGGTCGTTTCCGGTTGAACAGCCGCGCCGAAAACCTTCGCCAGCTTCTGGAAAGCGTGGTGGAGATGCTGGCACCCCGCGCCCATGAAAAGCGCATCGAAATTGGTGCCACCATCGCTTATGACGTACCGGCACTGATGGATTTCGATCCGGCCCGGCTGCGCCAGGTCCTGTTTAATGTCATCGGCAATGCCGTGAAATTCACCCAGGTGGGCGGTGTCCTGATCCGCGCGAGCCTGGAAGACACCGACATCGTCATCACGGTGACCGATACGGGCCCCGGCATGACGGCGCAGGAACAGCAGCGCATTTTCGGTGAGTTCGAGCAGGCGGGCACCGCGATGGAGCGCAGCGGCGGAACGGGCCTCGGCCTTTCCATTTCCGTACGCATTCTCCAGGAATTCGGCGGTTCCCTCTCCGTTGCCAGCGAAAAGGGCAAGGGGACGACCTTCGAGATCCGCTTCCCGGCGCTTTCGGCCGAGGCCGGCAACGAAGGCAGCGATCGTATGCTGCTGCTTCGTTCCTCCCGCGTCCTGCTGCTTGCCCCGGCCGGCCCCGTGGCAACGGCCACGATCTCCACCATCGAAACGCTGGGCGGGCGTTGCCGCCATGTGCGCACGGTGGACGAGGCGAACCGGGCGATCGAACAGCTGTCGCGGCAGGGGATCACCTTCACCGACATGGTGGTCGATCATCGGGTGGACGGTCTGGAGCAGATCACCACGGAGGCAACGCTGTTGCGGCGTATCCTGCTGGTGAGCCCGGAAGACCGCAGCACCCAGCCCTGGGACGCCTATGACGCCTGGCTGATCCGTCCGCTGAGAGAACAATCGCTGGTCGATGTTCTGCGCGGAAGGCTCGGAGGATCGGCAAGCCAGGCCATGAGCCGCATTGCAGCCACCACGCCGCAGGAGCCGCTCGAGCGCCGCGGCGGCGGTCTCTCCGTGCTTCTGGCGGAAGACGATCCGGTCAGCGCCATGATGGTGGGCGCAATCCTGCGCAAGGCGGGTTGCACCGTTCATCATGTCTCGGATCTTGCTGCCCTGCAGCGTGCGGCAACCGCCGACGGTCATCCCGACCTGATCATTTCCGACATCCACATGCCGGACGGCGATCTCGCCGATGTTCTGCCGCTGATCTCGATGGCCGATGGCGGTGTCGACAGCCCCGGCGCACCACTGCTGGTGCTCAGCGGCGAGACCGATGTGACCGTGAGGGACCGTGTGCTGGCGGGCGGTGCCCGGCGTGTGTTGCAAAAGCCGGTCGATCCGCAGCAATTGCTCGAGGAAGTGCGCTCTCTTGTTGCCGCCGCGCGCGACCGGCAGGCGTCATAATCCTTGTCATAAAAGCTCCGCAGCACCTCTTCTCGTCTTCGGTTTGTCACTTTCCTGTCGCAGATTGGTGTTCTATGGGGTTGACTACTGGAGACGGGCGACTCGCCATGACAATCGATTTTCTGGAACGCGATCCCACTCTTGAGGTCGAAAAGGCTCAAGGTCTGCGCCCGCCGCAGACTGATGTTTTTGGCCGGATCGGCAGCCTGGAGACGCGTCTCGCGCGCAACGAACGCGAGGTCGATGCGGCCCAGGCCCTGCGTTACCGGGTCTTCGTTGAGGAAATGCATGCGCAACTGCCTCCGGACGCGATGCGCCGGAAGCGCGACGTGGACATGTTCGACGAGATCTGTGACCACCTTCTCGTTGTCGATACGGCACTCGAAGGCGATGCGGAAGACCAGATCGTCGGCACCTACCGGCTGCTGCGCCAGGATGTTGCCATGGCGCATGGCGGGTTCTATTCCGCCTGCGAATTCGACATCGCGCCGCTTCTGGCCCGTCATCCGGACAAGCGTTTTATGGAACTCGGCCGGTCCTGCGTTCTGCCGCATTACCGCACCAAGCGCACCGTTGAACTCTTGTGGCAGGGCAACTGGGCCTATGCGCTGAAACACAACATGCATGCCATGTTCGGCTGCGCGTCCTTCCCGGGCGTTCATCCGGAAGAACATGCGCTGGCGCTCTCCTTCCTGCACAAGTCCGCTCTCGCCAAGGCAGATTGGGCCGTGTCGGCGAAGCCGGATCTCTTCCGCGACATGGACCTGATGCCGGAGGAAGCCATCAACCCGAAACGGGCCCTGATGGCGCTTCCGCCGCTCATCAAGGGATATCTGCGGCTCGGCGCCATGGTCGGCAGCGGCGCCGTGGTGGATCAGGCCTTCAATACGACGGACGTTTTGATCGTGCTGCCGATCGAGTCGATCTCCGGCCGCTACATCAACTATTACGGCGCGGATGCCGGTCGTTTCGCAAGCTGACAGCTTCGCCGCATCAGACAAGCCGGATCGGACCATCATATCTGGCGATTGTTGCGTCCGAGGTCAGTAGAAGCATGTCTTCGCTGGTCGCTTGAGCAATCAGGATCCGGTCGAAGGGATCCTTGTGGATTGGCGGCAGGGTTTCCAGAACGAACGTGTGCTGACTTGTCAGCGGAAGCTCATAAAAATCCTGCTCCTGAAGCGCTTGGTAAAGGATACGCGGATGAACGGGTATGTCCCCTTTGCCAAGTGCGTGCTTTACCGAAAGTTCCCATAGACTGGCTGAGCTGAAGAAAAGGACGTTGTCCGGATCCTCAAGGAAGGCGCGGGTCTGTGCAGAAAGCTTGTTTGTCTGTGCTGCTGACCAGACAAGGATATGCGAATCAAGCAGAACCTTCATTTCGGCTCGCCGTAGAACATCTCCTCGATCTCCCTGGCAAACATGCGATCGAAATCGTCAGGTACCGGGAAACGCCCTTCAAGGAAGCCAAGCCGCCGCTTGGACTTAGAAACGGGTTTCTCCTCAACGGGAACCACCTTCACCACCGGCTTCCCGTCCTTTTCGATGACAAAAGCTTTGCCATTTGCCGCCTCGTCCACCAGGCGAGGCAGGTCTGAACGGGCTTCCTGCAGGCTGACCGTCTTCATGGCGTTCCCCATGTGGGCTTTGGAGAAAATCCTAGCCCACATGGGGTCAGTCAGCAAGAACGCTCACATGGAGGCATTATAGGCGGCAATCGCCGCCATGTTCAGGATGTCGCTGTCCTTCGCCCCCATTGAGGTGATCTGCACCGACTTGTCGAGGCCGACGAGCAGCGGGCCGATCAGCGTCGAGCCACCCAGCTCTTCCAGCATGCGGGTCGAAATCGCCGCCGAATGGATTGCCGGCATCACCAGCACATTGGCGGTGTTGGACAAGCGGCAGAACGGATACTGCTCCATCCGGGCAGCGCTCAGCGCGATATCGGCGCCCATTTCCCCGTCATATTCGAAATCCAGGCGGCGCTGGTCGAGGATCTTGACGGCCTCGCGGACGCGCTCCGAGCGTTCGCCGCGCGGCTGGCCGAAGGTGGAATAGGCAAGCAGTGCCACCCGCGGCTCGTAGCCCATGCGCCGCGCCATGCGTGCGGCCTCGCAGGCAATGTCCGCCAGATCTTCGGCGCTTGGCATGTCGTGCACGGCGGTATCCGTCACGAAGACCGTCCGTCCGCGCGAGACGACGATGGACACGCCGATCACCTTGTGGCCGGGCTTGGCATCGATGCAGCGGCGGACATCGGACAGTGCCGTTGCATAATTGCGGGTCGTGCCGGTCACCATGGCATCCGCATCACCCAAGGCCACCATGCAGGCGGCAAAGTGGTTACGGTCGTTGTGGATCAGGCGCTGCACGTCGCGTTGCAGGTAACCTTCCCGCTGAAGGCGGGCATAGAGGTAATCGATATAGGCCTCCACGCGGGTCGACAGGCGGGCATTGACGATCTCGATGCCGGGGCGATCGAGTTCGATGCCGGCGCGTTCCGCCGTGGTGCGGATCACGTCGTCGCGGCCGAGCAGGATGGCCGTGCCGAGCCCCTGCGTGATGAAGGAAACGGCGGCGCGCATAACCTGCTCTTCTTCCGCCTCGGCAAATACGACACGCTTCGGCCGGCGGCGCACCTGCTCGTAGATGCCTTGCGTGGTGGCGGCGATCGGATCGCGGCGGGCGGACAGCTCACGGCCATAGGCGCCGAGATCCTCGATCACCCGTCGCGCGACGCCGCTTTCGATGGCGGCCTTCGCGACGGCCACCGGAATGGCCGAAATGAGACGCGGGTCGAAGGGCACCGGAATGATGTATTGCGGTCCGAAGCGCGGGCGCACGCCCTGATAGGCGGCGGCCACATCGTCCGGCACGTCCTCGCGCGCAAGGTTCGCCAGCGCCTCGGCCGCCGCGATCTTCATCGCATCATTGATCTGCCGCGCCCGTACGTCGAGCGCGCCGCGGAAGATGTAGGGAAAACCGAGGACGTTGTTGACCTGATTCGGATAGTCCGACCGGCCGGTCGCCATGATCGCGTCGTCGCGGATGCGCGCCACTTCCTCCGGCGTGATTTCCGGATCCGGATTGGCCATGGCGAAGATGATCGGCCGGTCCGCCATGGAGCGGATCATCTCTTCCGAGAAGGCGCCCTTCTGCGACAGGCCGAACACCACGTCGGCACCTTTCATCGCCTCTTCGAGCGTGCGCCGGTCGGTCTTTACCGCATGTGCGCTCTTCCACTGGTTCATGCCTTCGGTGCGGCCCTGGTAGATCACGCCCTTGGTATCGCAGAGAATGATGTTCTCCGGGTTGAAACCCATCGCCTTGATGAGCTCGATACAGGCGATGGCGGCGGCACCCGCGCCGTTGCAAACGAGCTTCGTCGTCTTCAGGTCGCGACCCGTCAGTTCCAGCGCGTTGATGAGGCCTGCGGCGGCGATGATCGCGGTGCCGTGCTGGTCGTCATGAAAGACCGGGATGTCCATCAGCTGGCGCAGGCGGCTTTCGATGATGAAGCATTCCGGCGCCTTGATGTCTTCGAGATTAATGCCGCCGAAGGAGGGGCCGAGATAGCGCACGCAGTTGATGAACTCGTCGACATTTTCCGTGTCGACCTCGAGATCGATGGAATCGACGTCAGCGAAGCGCTTGAAGAGGACGGATTTGCCCTCCATCACCGGCTTGGAAGCGAGCGCGCCCAAATTGCCGAGGCCGAGAATAGCGGTGCCGTTGGAGATCACGGCCACCATGTTGCCGCGCGTCGTGTAGTCATAGGCGGTCGCCGGATCGGCGGCGATGGCCTTCACCGGGACGGCCACGCCCGGCGAATAGGCGAGCGACAGGTCGCGCTGCGTCGCCATCGGTTTCGTCGGCATGATTTCGAGTTTGCCGGGGCGGCCGGTGCTGTGGAAATCAAGCGCCTCCTGCTCCGTCACCGATGCACGCTTGCGCGTTGCCCCCTCGGGGGTGCGGCTGTCCTTCACCATGTCTCCTCCAGCATGTTGTGGGCATCCGGCCAAGGGCGGACACGCTCTGTTGTATTGTCGGGGGAATAATCGATAGAGTCGCCGACCTGACCGTGCAACAGAAAATGGCCGGAACGCTCTTGGAACGCCTTACATCAGAAGCCTTGAATACGGCAGAACTCATCTCGCCGGAGAGCCGCGCGACGGCGACCCCGATGATGGAGCAGTATATCGAGATCAAGGCGAACAATCCGGATTCGCTGCTCTTTTATCGCATGGGCGATTTCTACGAGCTCTTCTTCGAAGATGCCGTGGAGGCCGCCCGTGCGCTCGGCATCACGCTCACCAAGCGCGGCCAGCATATGGGCTTCGATATCCCCATGTGCGGCGTGCCGATCCATGCGGCGGACGATTATCTGCAGAAGCTGATTTCGCTCGGCTTCCGGGTCGCCGTCTGCGAGCAGGTGGAAGATCCGGCTGAGGCGAAGAAGCGCGGTTCGAAATCCGTCGTCAAGCGCGATGTCGTGCGGCTCGTCACGCCTGGCACGCTGACGGAAGAAAAGCTGCTGTCACCGTCTGAATCCAACTATCTCATGGCGCTCGCCCGCATTCGCGGCGGCGCCGAGGCACAGATGGCGCTGGCCTGGATCGACATTTCCACCGGCGTCTTCCGGCTGGCGGAAACGACGCCGCTGCGTCTCCTGGCCGATATCCTGCGCATCGAACCGCGCGAACTGATCGTGCCGGACACCGTTTTTCACGATCCCGACCTGAAGGCGACCTTCGACATTCTCGGCCGTATCGCCGTGCCGCAGCCGGGCGTGCTGTTTGACAGTGCGACAGCCGAAAGCCGGATCACCCGCTATTTCGGTGTCGGAACGCTCGATGGCTTCGGCACGTTTTCTCGCGCGGAACTTGCGGCCGCGGCGGCCGCCGTCGCCTATGTGGAAAAGACGCAGATCGCCGAGCGCCCGCCGCTCAGCGCCCCGGAGCGTGAAAGCGGTGCTTCCACCCTCTTCATCGATCCGGCGACACGCGCCAATCTGGAGCTCACCCGCACGCTGTCGGGGGATCGTGACGGTTCGCTGCTGAAGGCGATCGACCGCACCGTCACCGGCGGTGGGGCGCGCCTGCTCTCCGAGCGGCTGATGTCGCCGCTCACCGATCCGGACAACATCAACCGCCGTCTCGACAGCGTCGCCTTCCTGATCGACGAGCCTTCGCTGTGCGGCGACCTGCGCGCAGCCCTGAAGCATGTGCCCGACATGCCGCGGGCTCTGTCGCGTCTCGCGCTCGACCGGGGCGGTCCGCGCGATCTCGATTGCATCCGCCAGGGGTTGTCTGCCGCCCGACGGGTTTCGGACCTTCTGGCGCCGGCGCTGCTGCCGGAGGAACTGGCGGCGGCGCTGACCGATCTTCGGGCACTGCCGCTGTCAGTGGAGCAGTTACTGGCCGAAACACTGTCGGACGAGATGCCGCTTCTGAAGCGCGATGGCGGTTTCGTGCGCGACGGCGCCTTCCCGGAACTCGATGAGGTGCGGGCGCTGCGCGACCAGTCACGCCGGGTGATTGCCGGCCTGCAGCTGCAATATGCCGACGAGACGGGCATCAAGTCGCTGAAGATCAAGCACAACAATGTGCTGGGTTATTTCATCGAGGTGACGGCCGGCAATGCCGGGCCGATGACCGACACGCCGGACGCCAAGGCGCGCTTCATCCATCGCCAGACCATGGCGAATGCCATGCGGTTTACCACGACGGAGCTGGCCGATCTCGAAAGCCGCATTGCCAATGCCGCCGACCAGGCGCTGACCATCGAACTCGATGCCTTCGACAAGATGACGCAAGCCGTGCTGGCCGCTGCCGATGCGATCAAGGCCGGCGCCCGGGCGCTTGCGGTGATCGATGTCGCGGCGGGCCTCGCCCTTCTCGCCGAGGAATGGAACTACTGCCGACCGGATGTGGACGGTTCCCGCCAGTTCTCGATTGAGGGCGGGCGGCATCCGGTGGTGGAACAGGCGCTGCGCCGCCAGTCCTCCGGCACCTTCATCGCCAATGACTGCGACCTCTCGCCGAAGGTCGATGGCGGGTTCGGCGCGCTGTGGCTGCTGACCGGTCCGAACATGGGCGGTAAATCGACCTTCCTGCGCCAGAATGCGCTGATCGCCATCCTGGCGCAGATGGGCTCTTTCGTTCCGGCAAGCCGCGCGCAGATCGGCGTGGTCGACCGGCTGTTTTCCCGCGTCGGTGCCTCCGACGATCTGGCGCGCGGGCGTTCGACCTTCATGGTGGAAATGGTCGAGACGGCGGCGATCCTCAACCAGGCAACCGACCGCTCGCTGGTCATCCTCGACGAGATCGGGCGCGGCACCGCCACATTTGATGGCCTGTCCATTGCCTGGGCGGCGGTGGAACATCTGCACGAGGCAAACCGCTGCCGCGGCCTCTTTGCCACCCATTTCCATGAGCTGACGGCGCTGTCTGAGAAGCTGAACCGGCTTTCGAACGCGACGATGCGGGTGAAGGAATGGGATGGCGACGTCATCTTCCTGCACGAGGTGGGGCCGGGGGCGGCAGATCGTTCCTACGGTATTCAGGTGGCGAAACTTGCCGGCCTGCCGGAGGCCGTCGTTTCGCGCGCGCGCGACGTTTTGAACAAGCTGGAAGACGCCGACCGCAAGAACCCGGCGAGCCAGCTGATCGACGACCTGCCGTTGTTTCAGGTGGCGGTGCGCAAGGAGCAGGAAAAGCGTGGTCCTTCCAAGGTGGAGGAGGCGCTGAAGGCGATCAATCCGGATGACATGACCCCGCGCGAGGCGCTGGATGCGCTCTATGCGCTGAAGAAGCAATTGGGGTAGGTGCGAAGACCCCTTCGAAGGGTCACAAGGGAGATGCTTTTCACCCCTGCGCATCGGCCTGGAACATGGTAATGGCGACCTCGATCATGTTTCAGATCTCATTTCAGATCTCAAGGCGGCGCATTTGCTTTCCGTTCCTCTGCCATTCATCGCCGGCCTCGTCGTCGCGCTGATCCTGTACCGCAATCTCAAAGGTGTGGAAGCGCCGGGATCGCGGCGTTACCTCATGGCCTTCCTCTGCCTTTATGCCCTGCAGGGCATGATCATCGGCCTGCGTTTCGGTTATGGCGTGGCGCCCCTGATGCTGGTGCAGCCGGTGACGGCTGCGATCATGCCGCCGCTCGCCTATCTCACCTTCCGTGCGCTGTCATCGACGCCGGTCGCACGGCCCTGGCCGCATATCCTCCCGCCGCTGTTGCTGGCGACCGGGGTTGCCTTTGCGCCCTGGTTTGTCGATCCGCTGCTGCTTGTAACTTTCCTGGGTTATGCGGTAGCGATCTGGCGTTTGACGGTGCAGGACGAGATCACCGAGCCGGCGCTGCAGAAAATATCGGCCGTCGTTCGGGCAGCACGGGTGACCGCCATCCTGCTGGTCTTTTTTGCGTTCACCGATGCACTTTTGTCGGTCTTCACCTTTTTCTACGGCAATGATTATGTGCCGATGGCAGTGACGGGCATGAACATCGGCGCCATTGTCATTACCGGCATCTATTACCTCTGGCCGGAGCGGGAGGTTGTCTCGCCGTCTGAGGCACAAAAGACGGCCCGCCACACCTCGCCGGAGGATGAAGCGGCCCTCCAGCACATCCGCGAGGCGCTGGAAGCCAATGCGCTATACGCGCAGGAAAATCTCAGCCTGGCCCGGCTGGCGCGAAAGGCGGGAATGCCCGCCCGCGATGTCTCCTCCGTCATCAATCGCGCGACCGGCCTCAACGTGTCGCAATTCGTGAATGATCGTCGGATCGCCGAGGCCTGCCGCCTGCTGGAGGAGAGCGACAAACCGCTGACCACGGTGATGTTCGATTGCGGCTTTTCCACCAAATCCAACTTTAATCGCGAGTTTCGCCGGGTGACCGGCACCAGCCCGTCGCAGTGGCGGGCGCTGCGGCGGCAGGCATGACCGGTAACAGCTCGGAAACCACGGGCAGCAAAAGTTGACTTGCAGACCCGATGCGGATCATACCATCAACCGCATTGAAAGGGATCGGGCTGAACTGTGCCACAGTGATCCGATCCGAATGAGTTTTGTTCCAACCTGAAACCTCCGTGCAAGGTGGCGGTGCAATGGCTGGAGCGACCGGGGGCGCAGCGGCAGGAAGACATGGCAAGACAAGAAATCGATTTTACCGAACTGCTGGACGTCGACGGCCTGCGCCGGGATTGCGAGGCCATCCTGAAGCGCGGTTCGATGAAGCTGCTGGAAATGCGCGCCGCCCTTTTGCCGCTCTTCCGTCGCGCCAGCAATGATGGACGCGAAAAAGCCCGCGAACTGTTGGCCAGGGATGGCAGCGGCCTGAACTGCGCCGAACGCATTTCCTGGGTGCAGGACCAGCTGATTGCCGCGATCTATGAGACGGTGACGAAACACCTCTACAAGGCCGCCGCCGAAAAAGTGTCTGTCACCGCCGTTGGTGGTTATGGCCGCGGCACGCTGGCACCGGGATCCGATATCGATCTTCTGTTCGTTCTGCCGTCCAAGAATACCGAGGACATGCGCAAGGCGGTCGAGTTCCTGCTGTATGTTCTGTGGGACCTGGGCTTCAAGGTCGGTCACGCCACGCGCACGGTGGATGAATGCATCGCGCTTTCCAAACAGGATATGACGATCCGTACGGCCATCCTGGAGATGCGCCCGATCTGCGGCAATGCAGCGCTGGCCGACGAATTGCAGAAGCGGTTCGATGCGGAAATCGTCAGCAATGGCGGGCAGGATTTCATTCTGGCGAAACTGGCAGAGCGCGATCAGCGCCACCAGAAGGCCGGTGATACCCGTTATCTGGTCGAGCCCAACGTGAAGGAAGGCAAGGGTGGCCTGCGCGACATCCAGACGCTGTTCTGGATCGCCAAATATCATTACCGCGTGCGTGATACCGCGCAGCTGGTCAAGCTCGGCGTTCTTTCCCGCCAGGAATTGCGCCTGTTCCAGAAGGCGGAGGATTTTCTCTGGGCCGTTCGCTGCCAGATGCACTTCCTGACGGGCAAGGCCGAGGAGCGCCTGTCGTTCGACATTCAGCGCGAGATCGCCGAAAGCCTTGGTTACCATAACCGCGCGACGCTCTCTTCGGTCGAGCGTTTCATGAAACATTATTTCCTGGTGACGAAGGATGTCGGGGACCTGACCCGCATCCTGTGTTCGGCGCTCGAGGAGGAGCAGGCAAAACCGGCACCGGGGCTGACGGGTGTCATCTCCCGCTTCCGCCGCCGTGTCCGCAAGATCCCAGGCAGCTCCGAATTCGTCGAGGATCAGGGGCGCATCGCACTGGCCGATCCGGAGGTCTTCAAACGGGATCCGGTCAGCATCATCCGCCTTTTCCATGTGGCGGACCTGCACGGCCTGGAATACCACCCGGATGCGCTGAAGGCGGTCACCCGCGGGCTTTCCCTCATCAACGACGACCTGCGCGAGGATGCGGAGGCGAACCGGCTTTTCCTGTCGATCCTGACATCGCGGCTTGAACCGGCGCTCACGCTGCGCCGCATGAACGAGGCTGGTGTTCTCGGCCGTTTCATCCCGGAATTCGGCAAGATCGTCGCGATGATGCAGTTCAGCATGTATCATCACTACACCGTCGACGAGCACCTGATCCGCGCGGTCGAGGCACTGTCCGATGTCGACAAGGGTCGTTTCGCCGACGAACATCCGCTGGCCAACAAGCTGATGCCGAATATCGAAGAGCGCGAGGCGCTTTATGTCGCGGTTCTGCTGCACGATATCGCCAAGGGTCGCCCGGAGGATCATTCGGTGGCCGGCGCCCGCGTGGCCCGCAAGCTCGGGCCCCGTTTCGGCCTGAAACCGAAGCAGGTGGAGCTCGTCGCCTGGCTGATCGACCAGCATCTCCTGATGTCGATGGTGGCGCAGACCCGCGATCTGCACGACCGAAAGACGATCACTGATTTTGCCGAGAAGGTGCAGTCGCTCGACCGCTTGAAGATGCTGCTGATCCTGACGATCTGCGACATCCGGGCTGTCGGCCCCGGCGTCTGGAACGGCTGGAAGGGCCAGCTGCTGCGCACGCTCTATTACGAGACGGAACTTTTGCTCTCCGGCGGTTTTTCCGAAGTCTCGCGCAAGGAACGCGCCAAGGCGGCGGAAGAGACCCTGGCGAATGCGCTTGTCGAATGGAGCCAGAAGGACCGCAAGACCTATTCGCGGCTGCATTACCAGCCTTATCTCCTGTCCGTTGCGCTGGAAGATCAGGTGCGGCATGTGCATTTCATCCGCGAGGCGGACAAGGCCGGCAAGGCGCTCGCCACCATGGTGCGCACCGACAGTTTCCGCGCGATCACCGAAATCACGGTGCTGGCGCCCGACCATCCGCGTCTCCTCTCCATCATCGCCGGCGCCTGCGCGGCGGCAGGCGCAAACATTGCCGATGCGCAGATCTACACCACGACGGATGGGCGGGCGCTGGATACCATCCTGATCAATCGCGAGTTCCAGAACGATGAGGACGAACTCCGCCGCGCCGCCACCGTCTGCCGCATGATCGAGGACGTGCTGGCCGGCAAAAAGCGTCTGCCGGAAGTGATTGCCACCCGCGCCAAGGCGAAAAAGCGCAACAAGACCTTCACCGTGCACCCGTCCGCGACGATCTCCAACACGCTGTCGAACAAGTTCACCGTGATCGAGGTCGAAGGTCTCGACCGTCCGGGCCTGCTCGCCGACATGACGGTGGTGCTGGCGGATCTGTCGCTCGACATCCATTCGGCGCGCATCACCACCTTTGGTGAAAAGGTGATTGATACCTTCTACGTGACGGATCTCGTCGGCCAGAAGGTGACCAACGAAAACCGCCAGGGCACGATCGTCCAGCGGCTGAAGACGGTGATCTCCGAGCAGGAGGACGAATTGCGCCGCGGCATGCCCTCCGGCATCATCGCGCCGGATCCGGCCGCCGTCGCGGCCGACAATGCGCCGCGCAAGAGCCGGGCCGAAGCATGAGCCTCGTCAAGAAGTTCGCGACCGTCGGCGGCGCCACGCTCGGCAGCCGAATCTTCGGTTTTGCCCGCGAAACGCTGATGGCGGCGGCTCTCGGCACCGGGCCGATGGCAGACGTGTTCTACGCCGCCTTCCGGTTTCCGAACCTCTTCCGCCGCCTGTTTGCCGAGGGCGCCTTCAACGCCGCCTTCGTGCCGCTGTTTTCCAAGGAGATCGAGGCAAATGGTGTCGATGGCGCCAAGCGTTTCTCCGAAGAGGTGTTCGGCGTCCTGTTTTCCGCGCTGCTGGTCATCACCATCGCCATGCAGCTCTCCATGCCTTTGCTGGTGCGCTACATCATCGCGCCGGGTTTCGCCGATGATGCGGAAAAGACGGCGCTGACGATCCGCATGGCGATCGTTATGTTCCCCTATCTCATGTGCATGTCGCTGACGGCCATGATGAGCGGCATGTTGAATTCGCTGCACCATTTTTTTGCTGCCGCCATCGCGCCGATCTTCCTGAACCTCGTGATGATCAGCGTGCTGTTCTACGCGCTCTGGAATGGCGCCGATCCGCTGCAGACCGCCTGGTATCTCTCCTGGAGCGTGCTGGTGGCCGGTGTGTTGCAGCTTGCCGTCGTCTATGTCGGCGTCATCCGTGCCGGCATCAGCATCCGCTTCCGCATGCCGAAGATGACGCCGAACGTCAAACGCCTGCTGATCCTCGCGGTCCCGGCGGCGATCACCGGCGGCATTACCCAGATCAACCAGATCATCGGCCAGGCGATTGCATCCGGCAAGGAAGGCGCGATTGCTGCCCTTCAATATGCGGACCGGATTTACCAGTTGCCGCTTGGTGTGGTGGGTGTCGCCGTCGGCGTCGTACTGTTGCCGGAACTCGCCCGTGCGCTGAAAGCCGGCCATATGAAGGAGGCCGAGGGCATCCAGAACCGTTCGCTGGAATTCGTGCTGTTCCTGACACTTCCCGCCGCCGGGGGACTGTGGGTTCTTTCCGAAGCCATTATTCGCGTCCTTTACGAACGTGGTGCGTTCAGCGCCGATAACACTGCCGTTGTTGCCTCCATCCTCGCCATCTATGGTCTGGGCCTCCCCGGTTTCGTGATGATCAAGGCGCTGCAGCCGGGATTTTATGCCCGCGAGGACACCAGAACGCCGATGCGCTTCACCATCGTCTCGGTGGTGGTCAATTCGGCACTCGCCATCTCGCTTTTCCCGCTGATCGCCGAACGCGGCATTGCCACTGCCGAGGCGGCGGCCGGCTGGATCAACACGGTCCTCCTCTTCTCGACGCTGCTCTGGCGCGGCCATCTGAAATGGGAATGGGCGCTCGCGAGGCGCACCATCCTGCTGCTCGTCTCGACCGGCGTGATGTGTGCGGCGCTGACCTATGCGCTTGGGCTTGCCAGTCCGTGGCTGACGCCGGAGACCGGTCTCCTGCATCAGGTGATGGCGCTGTTTGCCCTGATCGGTGTCGCGATGGTCGTCTACTTCGCCACGGCCTTTCTCATCGGCGGTGCCAATCTCGGCATGATCCGCCGCAACCTGAAACGTCGGCCGAAAGTCTGAAAAGGCTTTAGCAATAGACCCAGCGGCGTTTTGGCCCCACGTCCACATGGATGATGCCGTTGCAGTACCGGCCGATGCCGCCGATGCCCGGCGCGGTGGAGGCGGCTGCGACGACTGCCCGGTCGGAGACGCCCGGCACCCGGATGTCGGCCGCCAGGCAGTGGCTGTGCTGCGAGGTGCCCGATCGCGGGCGGTGCCCGGAGGTAACGACCGGCTTGCGTCCGGTCTTCACCGCAATATGGGCCAGGATGGCTTCCAGCTTCTCCGGAAAACACGCCGTCTTCACGCTGACGCGCTGGACGGTATAGGCCGCGCTGTAATCATGGGTGAACAGGTTGCCGCGGCGTTTTTTCGCAACGGTGGTTTCTGCCGCGACCGCAGAAGAGAGAGTCATCACGCTCGCAAGCGCGACGCAAAACAGTCTACGCATGGATGCTCCGTTTATCGTAGGCCCGCCCGGATGGGCGCCCTTGGGTGGCGGAGCATTTCGTTTCAGAAAGTGGCCTGAATAAGAGTAATTTTGCTCAAATTAGTGGCAATTGCATCTTTGTTGCTAAGATCCGTTAATACTCACCTTTTGCGTGTTATTTCGGAACAACAATACACCTCCTGATGGTTTTGGTATTCCCAAAATTTGGACTTCACCCGGCGCTTCATGGCATCCGCACTACAAATCTGCGTATGAAGCCCCTGTTGCGGCGTTTTGGCTATTGTTTTTCCGATCGAGTTTCGCATTTGGTGCGCAGCCATACCTATAAGAAACCGGGGAAAAAAGGAGAAACCGATGCTCTTCCTCAAGCGGACCTTGGCGACCACCATGCTCGCCAGCGCACTCGTCTTCGGCGCGTCCAGCGCGTCTGCCGAAGCGGTCCTTCATCGCGGCAACGGCGGCGAGCCGCAGACGCTCGACTATGCCCATATCTCGATCGACATCGAAGGTTTCGTCGTCAAGGACCTGTTCGAAGGCCTGACCATCTATGACAGCGAAGGCAAGATCGTGCCGGGTGCTGCCGAAAGCTGGACCATCTCGGATGATGGCACCGTCTACACCTTCAAGATCCGCGATAACGCCAAATGGTCTGACGGCACCCCGGTGACGGCTGGCGATTTCGAGTTCGCCATGCGCCGTGTCGAAGATCCGAAGACGGCGGCCGGTTACGCCAACATTCTTTACCCGATCAAGAATGCCGAGAAGGTCAACAAGGGCGAACTGCCGCTCGAGCAGCTGGGCGTGAAGGCCGTGGACGACAAGACCTTCCAGATCACCCTGGAGCGTCCGACCCCCTTCTTCCTCCAGCTTCTCGCCCACTATACGGCGCTCCCGATCAGCAAGGCGAATTTCGAGAAGTTCGGCGATCAGTTCGTCAAGCCGGGCAACATGGTCTCCAACGGCGCCTTCAAGCTGCAGGCCCACGTGCCGAACGACACGCTGACGGTGGTCAAGAACGACCAGTACTGGGATGCGGCCAATGTGAAGCTCGACAAGGTCATCTTCTATCCGATCGATGACGATGCGGCCTCCGTGCGCCGTTTCGAGGCGAAGGAAATGGACCTCGTCTACAACTTCTCCGCCGACCAGATTAAGCGTCTGCGCGAAGGGTACGGCGACCAGGTCCACGTCAACCCGTCGCTGGCCACCTACTACTACACCTTCGATACCCGCGAAGCCCCGTACAGCGATGTGCGCGTGCGCACCGCCCTTTCGATGGCCGTCGACCGTGACTTCCTCGCGAGCGAAATCTATTCGGGTGCGCAGCTTCCCGCTTACCACCTCGTGCCGCCGGGCATGGAAGGCTATGGCGAAGGTTCGGTTCCGGAATGGGCTTCGCTGTCGCAGATCGACCGTGAAGACAAGGCCGTGGCCCTGATGAAGGAAGCCGGTTACGGCGAAGGCGCAAAGCCGCTGTCGATCGAGATCCGCTACAACACCAACGCCAACCATGAGCGTGTGGCGACCGCCGTTGCCGACATGTGGAAGAACACGTTTGGCGCCACCGTGTCGCTGGTCAACCTCGACGTCGCCTCGCACTACGCCTACCTGCAGGAAGGCGGCAAGTTCAACGTCGCCCGTGCCGGCTGGTCGGCCGACTATGCCGATCCGGAGAACTTCCTGGCGCTGAACATCAGCACCAACAAGACCTTCAACTACGCCAAGTACAACAGCCCCGAGTTCGACAAGCTGATGCAGCAGTCCTACGCGGAGCAGGATCCGGCCAAGCGCATGGACCTCATGAAGCAGGCGGAAGCGCTGATCAGCCGCGACCAGCCGATCGCGCCACTGATGAACACGGCCAATCTCTGGCTGGTGTCGTCGCGCGTCTCCGGTTGGGGTGACAATGCCGTCAACGAGCATCTGTCGAAGTTCCTGAGCGTCTCCGAATAATCCGAACAAGGGAGAATGACGCGCGGTGGCCTTAAAAGGCTGCCGCGCGTCCGTTCTTTTCAGCCCATGATCAGTTTTGTCCTGCGACGACTGATGAGCGCCGTGCCCACGGTCTTCATCGTCGTGACAATCTCGTTCTTCCTGATGCGCTTTGCGCCAGGCGGACCCTTCAACCTGGAGCGCCCTTTGCCGCCCCAGACCATGGCGAACATCCTCGCCACCTACCAGCTCGACCAGCCGCTGTGGAAACAGTACATCCACTATGTCGGCAATGCCGTGACCGGCGATTTCGGCCCGAGTTTCATCTACAAGGATAACACCGTTGCCGAACTGATCGGCAAGGCGCTGCCTTACTCCATGCAACTCGGCTCGATGGCGATCCTGATCGCTCTCATCGGCGGTGTCCTGCTCGGCACCATCGCGGCGCTGCGTCAGAACAGCGTGCTGGATTTTTCCCTGATGGCCTTTGCGACCGTCGGTGTCACGGTGCCGAATTTCGTCGTCGGTCCGGTGCTGACGCTGGTCTTCGCCGTGATCCTGTCCTGGTTGCCGGCCGGTGGCTGGGGCGACGGTTCCCTGCAATATCTCATCCTGCCGATGATCGCGCTGGCCTTGCCGCAGCTGGCTGTCTTTGCACGTCTCACCCGCGGCGCGATGATCGAGGCGCTGCATACGGACCATATCCGCACCGCCAAGGCTTACGGCCTTCCGTCGCGGGTCGTCGTCATCACCCACGCGCTGCGCGGCGCCATGCTGCCGGTCGTCTCTTACCTCGCGCCCTGCGCCGCAGCGCTTCTGACCGGCTCCGCCGTGGTGGAAAGCATCTTCACCATTCCCGGTGTCGGCCGTTATTTCGTGCTCGGCGCGCTGAACCGCGATTATCCGCTGGTGATGGGCACCGTCATTCTCGTCGCGATCTTCGTGATCGTCTTCAACCTGCTGGTCGACATTGCCTACGGGCTCCTCGACCCGAGGGTCCGCCATGACTGATATCTCCGCAACATCCCCGACCATCGAAGGCCGCAGCCTCGGCCAGCTGGCCTGGCTGCGCTTCCGCCGCAACAGGGCGGCCATGGGCGGCTGCTTCATGCTGCTTCTGATCGGCCTTTTTTCCTTTGCCGGTCCGCTGTTCGTGCCGCATGCCTATGACGAGGTTTTCCCGTCCTACGTCACCATTCCGCCGAGCCTCGACCCGAGGCCGGATCCGAAGACCTTGGAGGACGTGGCGGCAACGGCTGCCAAGCGTGCCCGCCTGACGCTCGAAAAGTTCGAGCTGGAAAATGGCGTCTTTACTGCGACCGTCACCTCGGCAAGCCCGATCGATCCGCGCGCCGTGCGTTATTTCGACCGGGTGAACGAGTTCAAGAATACGCAAGTCAAGGAAACCGCTGCCGACCAGAAAAGCCTGGTGCTCACCGGCACGGTGGACCAGAAATATTTCTTCTTCGGCACCGACAGCAATGGCCGTGACCTGATGGTGCGCGTCATGCTCGGCGGGCAGATCTCGATCGCGGTGGGGCTCGCCGCCTCGCTCGTCTCGCTTGGCATCGGCGTCGTCTATGGCGCGACGTCGGGTTATCTCGGCGGGCGTGTCGACAACATCATGATGCGTCTCGTCGAAATCCTATATTCGCTGCCCTTCGTTTTCCTTGTCGTGGTGCTCGTCGTCTTCTTCGGCCGCTCGGTCATGCTGATCTTCATCGTGATCGGTGCCGTGCAATGGCTGGAAATGGCGCGCATCGTGCGGGGCCAGACCCTGTCCTTGAAACGCCGCGAATTCGTCGGTGCTGCCCAGGCACTGGGGCTGACTGATTGGCAGATCATCCGCCGCCACATCATCCCGAACACCATCGGCCCCGTCATCGTTTTTGTGACCGTCGTCGTGCCGCAGGTGATCCTGACGGAAAGCTTCCTCTCCTTCCTCGGCCTCGGCGTTCAGGCGCCGCTCGCAAGCTGGGGAACGCTGATCTCGGAAGGGGCAAAAAACATGCAGAACGCCCCCTGGCTGCTGATCTTCCCGTCGATCTTCTTCGTGCTCACGCTGTTTTCGCTGAATTTCGTCGGCGATGGCCTGCGTGATGCCCTCGATCCGAAGGACCGCTGATCATGGCAAATGAGAACAACAATAAGCCCGTGCTGACGGTTGAGAACCTGAAGGTCACCTTCACCACGCCGGATGGCGAGGTTGAGGCGGTCAAGGGCACAAGCTTCTCCGTCGCCAAGGGCGAAACGCTCGCCATCGTCGGCGAAAGCGGCTCCGGCAAGAGCCAGACCATGATGGGCATCATGGGGCTGCTCGCCGCCAACGGCCGGGTCTCGGGTTCCGCCCGTTACGGCGACAAGGAACTGGTCGGCGCCAGCCTCTCCGAGCTCAACCGGGTGCGCGGCTCCAAGATCACCATGATCTTCCAGGAGCCGATGACCTCGCTCGATCCTCTCTACACGATCGGCAAGCAGATCGCCGAACCGCTGATCCATCACCGGGGCATGGGCAAACGCGAGGCCCGCGCCCGCGTGCTGGAGCTTTTGAAGCTCGTCGGCATCCCGGAACCGGAACGGCGCATCGACAGCTACCCGCATGAAATGTCGGGCGGCCAGCGCCAGCGCGTGATGATCGCCATGGCGCTTGCCAACGAGCCGGACCTATTGATCGCCGACGAGCCGACGACCGCGCTCGACGTGACGATCCAGGCGCAGATCCTCGATCTTCTCGCCGATCTGCAGAAGCGGTTCGGCATGGCGATCGTGCTGATCACCCATGATCTCGGCGTCGTCAAACACATGGCCGACCGGGTGATCGTTATGCGGCGCGGCGATATCGTCGAACAGGGCACGCGCGACGAGATTTTTGGCAATGCGCAGCATGACTATACCAAGATGCTGCTCGCTGCCGAACCCTCCGGAACCAAGGCTCCCCCGGCGGACAAGGCGCCCATCATTCTTGAAGGCCGCAATGTCACCGTCGATTTCGAGATCGGTTCAGGCTTCCTGTTCAGGAGCAGCCGCAAGTTCCGCGCGGTCGATACGGTCAACGTGACGCTCCGCCAGGGCCAGACGATCGGCATCGTCGGCGAATCCGGTTCCGGCAAATCGACGCTCGGCCGGGCGCTGTTGCGTCTTCTGGAATCGGATGGGCGTTACCGTTTCGAGACGAACGACATCTCGTTGCTCGACCGCAAGGCCATGCGGCCCTTCCGCCGCCAGATGCAGCTTGTCTTCCAGGATCCCTATGGTTCGCTGTCGCCCCGCCAGACGGTGGGCGAAATCATCACCGAAGGGCTTTACGTGCACGAGCCGAACCTCACCAAGGCCGACCGTGACAAGCGGGCGATCGAGGCGCTGAAGGAGGTCGGGCTCGACCCGGCGGCCCGCAACCGTTATCCGCACGAGTTTTCCGGCGGCCAGCGCCAGCGCATCGCGATTGCCCGCTCGATGATCCTGAAGCCGAAGGTGGTGATCCTTGACGAACCCACCTCGGCGCTCGACCGCTCGGTGCAGCGGCAGGTGATCGAACTCCTGCGCGACCTGCAGCAGAAGCATGATCTCTCCTATGTCTTCATCAGCCATGACCTGTCGGTGGTCCGGGCGATCTCCGACCACGTGGTCGTCATGAAGAACGGCAGGATCGTGGAGGAGGGGCCGACGGAGGACATCTTCGAAAGCCCGGCCCAGGATTATACCAAGGCCCTGATCGCCGCCGCCTTTACGCACTGATCGCAAACCCGATACAAACGCCCGGCCCCGCCGGGCGTTTTGCATGACAGGAGAACCCCATGTCGCAGAATTCGCTCTTCCTCGTGACGCTGGTGGTGGATGATTATGACCGCGCCAAGGACTTCTATTGCGAAACGCTCGGTTTTGATTGTGTCTTCGACACGCCCCTTCCGGACGAGGGCAAGCGCTGGCTGGTGGTAAAGCCAAAGGGAGGAGAAGGGGCAGGGCTGCTGCTTGCGCGTGCCGATGGCGAGGTGGAGCAGGCAGCGATCGGCAACCAGACCGCCGGCCGGGTCAGCTTTTTCCTGAAAACCGACGATTTTGCCCGCGACCATGTGGCGTTCCTGGCTAAGGGCGTCCGCTTTATCGAGGACCCGCGTCATGAGGCTTACGGCACGGTTGCGGTGTTTGCGGATCTCTACGGCAATCTGTGGGATCTCATAGAGCACGCTGAGGGCTGATCGAGGTCTGCCCCTCACCCTAACCCTGTGTGCGGCTGCTATTGCATTTGAAACAAGACCCCTCCCCAACCCCTCCCCACAAGGGGGAGGGGCTTGTCGTGCCCCATCGCACGTCGTGACGAGGCAGAACGGAGCCGCGCGGGGTCTCCCCCCTTGTGGGGGAGATGGCCGGCAGGCCAGAGGGGGTTTTCCTTAGCTGCGATAGTGGTCCGTCTTTAGGGTGAGGGGCTCTCTGGGCACGTCCGATTCATACGGCGCAAGATTAAACCTGCCCTTTGGTCCTGAAGCCACTTGATCGAACGCCCGCTGCTATGCTTGATGCGCGGCGTAAAAACCCTGGCCCTTAGGGGCGGGACGCGGAGAGATCTTCACCCTCTTCGATGGCCCGTTTCCCGAAAGCCTGTGGCCCTCCACCAGCCTTATCGAGGACGATATGAACAGCTTCAAGCCGCTTGTCTTTTCCGGCGTCCAGCCGACCGGCAATCTCCATCTCGGCAACTATCTCGGCGCAATCCGCAAATTCGTGGCGCTGCAGGAAAACAACGACTGCATCTATTGCGTGGTCGACCTGCATGCCATCACCGCCCAGCTCGTGCATGATGACCTGAAGGGTCAGATCCGCTCGATTGCGGCGGCCTTCATTGCGTCCGGCATCGACCCGGTCAAACATATCGTCTTCAACCAGTCCGCGGTGCCGCAGCATGCGGAACTTGCCTGGATCTTCAACTGCGTCGCCCGCATCGGCTGGATGAACCGCATGACGCAGTTCAAGGACAAGGCCGGCAAGGACCGCGAGAATGCCTCGCTCGGCCTGCTTGCCTATCCGAGCCTGATGGCCGCGGACATCCTGGTCTACCGCGCAACCCACGTTCCGGTCGGCGACGACCAGAAGCAGCATCTGGAATTGGCCCGCGACATTGCCCAGAAGTTCAACATCGACTTCCAGGACAAGATCCGCGCCACCGGCCAGGGCGTCGACATGGTGGTGGGCGAAGAACCGATCCATGGTTATTTCCCGCTGGTCGAGCCGTTGATCGATGGTCCGGCCCCGCGCGTGATGAGCCTGCGCGACGGCACGAAAAAGATGTCGAAGTCGGATCCGTCGGATCTGTCGCGTATCAACCTGATGGACGATGCCGACGAGATCCTGAAGAAGATCCGCAAGGCCAAGACCGATCCGGATGGTCTGCCGTCAGAGGTCGAGGGCCTGAAGGGCCGCCCGGAGGCCGACAATCTCGTCGGCATCTACGCGGCGCTTGCCGACAAGACGAAGGAACAGGTGCTTGCCGAATTCGGTGGCCAGCAGTTCTCGGTCTTCAAGCCGGCGCTCGCCGATCTCGCCGTCGAGGTTCTGGCGCCGATCAGCACCGAGATGCAGCGTCTGCTGGGCGATACGACCCATATCGACGCGATCCTGAAGGATGGCGGCGAGCGCGCCCGCGCCCGGGCTGAAGCGGTGATGAACGACGTCTACGACATCGTCGGTTTCCTGCGCTGATTGTAGCGCCCCACGCATCTTTGCCCGCCGGTCCCCGCAAGGATCGGCGGGTTTTCATTTTCCGGCTTTCGTATAAGTTCGCGCGAAGGCGTTTGAGACAGGGGAGCGATCATGGTTTCAAAACGGCTTTCACGGTTGGAGGGACACCGGCGCAAGTTCATGGCCGTCATCGACGGCACGCCGGAATGCGAAAAGGCCGTGCATTATGCCGGCCGCCGCGCCCAGAATTCGAATGGCGGCCTGGTGCTGCTCTATGTGATCCCCGAGGGTGATTTCCAGCAATGGCTGGGGGTGGAGCAGATCATGCGCGCCGAAGCCCGCGAAGAGGCGGAGGCCGTGATGGCAAAGGCCGCCCAGAAGGTGCGCGAGACGATCGGCATCGATCCGGAAGTGGTCATTCGCGAAGGCAGCGCCACCGACGAGATCAATGCGGCCATTGAGGAAGACCGCGATATCGCGATCCTGGTGCTTGCCGCCGGCAATACCAAGGAAGGCCCGGGCCCGCTGGTTGCCTCGCTGGCCGGCAGGGGAAGCGCCTTCCCGATCCCCGTCACGGTGCTGCCGGATACGCTGAGCAATGACGAAATCGACGCGCTCTGCTGAGCCGCTCTTGACCTCGTTTGCGCAAGAGCGCACTTGAATGCAAACCTGATCCGGACTATCTTCTTTGGAAGAATTCTAAACTGGCGCCGTCATGGCCGCCCGGGAGCTTGAAAATGTTCATTCAGACAGAAGCCACGCCGAACCCGGCAACCCTGAAGTTCCTGCCCGGCAAGGTGGTGATGGAAAAGGGCACGGCGGATTTCCGTTCCGCCGATGAGGCACAGGCCTCGCCGCTCGCCGCTCGCCTGTTCGCCATTCCGGGCGTCACCGCCGTCTATTTCGGCTATGACTTCGTCACCGTCACCAAGGAAGCTCAGGAGTGGCAGCACCTGAAGCCCGCCATTCTCGGATCGATCATGGAACATTTCATGTCCGGCCAGCCGGTGATGGGCGGGGCGGCAAACCTGGCCGAAATGACCGACGAAGAGGGCGAGTTCTTCGATGATGGCGACGAGACGATCGTCGCGACCATCAAGGAGCTTCTCGAGACGCGTGTCCGCCCGGCAGTGGCACAGGATGGTGGCGACATTACCTTCAAGGGTTTCCGCGACGGCACGGTCTATCTCAACATGAAGGGCGCCTGCTCCGGCTGCCCGTCCTCCACGGCCACGCTGAAGCATGGCGTGCAGAACCTGCTGCGCCATTTTGTGCCGGAAGTGCAGGCTGTCGAGGCGCTCTGAGTTCACGATGAAACTTCTCGCCATCGATACGGCCGGGGTGGATTGTTCCGCCGCGGTCCTTGACGCATCAACCGACGTGGTGCTGGCCAGCACCACGGACCGGATCGGCAAGGGCCATGCCGAACGACTGATGGCGATGATCGAGGACGTGCTTTCGTCCGCCGGCCTGGTTCTGTCGGATCTCGATCGTGTGGCCGTAACCGTTGGTCCCGGCTCGTTCACCGGCATTCGTGTCGGTGTGGCGGCGGCGCGTGGTCTTGCACTGGCGCTGAAGGTTCCCTCGGTCGGGGTGTCGACGCTGGAAGTATCGGCAAAATCGGCTTTGCGGGATCATCCTGGACAGGCCGTGATCGCAGCGATGGATGCGAAGCGGGACGAAATCTATGCCCAGGCTTTCGGGGCCGACGGATCTCAGCTGACGCCGCCTGCGATCGTGTCGCTGGAAGACCTGCGGCAGCTTGCCGAGAGGCACGCTGCCCGTGTCACGGGAACCGCCGCAGCTCTGCTTGCCGGCGGTCTTCCGGCCGGCGAACCGGACCGCTTCGACATCGCCACCGTGGCGAGAATCGGTGCACAAGCGAATCCTGATGTAGCGCGCCCGAAACCGCTTTACCTGCGCGGACCGGATGCTAAACCGCAAGACGGTTTTGCTCTTGCTCGTGCCTGACGATTCGGAAATGTTCGAAGACTATCTGACCTGGAAGCCCTTTTTCGACATCGTGCCGATGCAGGAGACGGATTGTTCGGCTGCTTCCGAGCTGCACGGCCAGCGTTTCTCTCGCCAGTGGAGCGCAGACGAAGTGTCGAGCCTTTTGCTGCAATCCGGGGTCTTCGGTTTTTCCGCTCTGCAGACCAACGCCTTTTTCAGCCGGCCGCTCGGTGGTTTCGTTCTTTCGCGCGAGGCAGCCGGCGAGGCGGAAATCCTGACGATCGCGGTATCGGAGAAACTCGCGCGTTCGGGGCTCGGCTGGCGCCTGATGCAGGCGGCGCTGCGCGAGGCACTGGATCGCGGCGCCGAATCGATGTTCCTTGAGGTGGATGAGATGAATGCGTCGGCCGTCGGCCTCTACCGTCGCCTTGGCTTCCAGCAGGTGGCCCGGCGACCGGCCTATTATGCGGCTGCCGATGGAACGAAAACCGCCGCGCTTGTCATGCGCCGCGATCTTCGTTAGTCGGTTCTCTTTATAGACTGCAATGCAAGGCCGGGACGATATGACAGACCTTTCCAAATCCCTGGAGGAGCTGTGCGCCGCGCGAGGCATGCGAATGACCGAGCAGCGCCGCGTCATCGCCCGGATTCTGCAGGATTCGGATGACCATCCGGATGTCGAGGAACTCTATCGCCGCTCGACCAAAATCGATTCGCGCATCTCCATTTCCACCGTCTACCGGACGGTCAAACTGTTCGAAGATGCCGGCATCATCGAGAAGCATGATTTCCGCGATGGCCGCTCCCGTTATGAGACGGTTCCGGAAGAACACCACGATCACATGATCGACGTGAAGACAGGCGAGGTTATCGAGTTTCATTCCGCCGAGATCGAGGCGCTGCAGGAGCGGATTGCCCGCGAGCACGGTTTCCGCCTCGTCGGCCACCGGCTGGAACTTTACGGGATTCCGCTGGACAAGGACGACACGTGATCACCTGGTTCAGGATCGGCCTCATCCTTGCCATCCTGACGGTGGTGACGCTTGTGCTTCTGCCATTCCAACTGCTGGCACTGCGCTTCGACTGGCCGCTGCGGCGCCGCCTGCCGCGCTGGTGGCACCGTACCGCCTGTTATCTTCTCGGCATTCGCATCCGCACGCATGGCAAACTCGAAAGCCGAAGGCCGCTGATGCTGGCGGCCAATCATGCCTCCTGGAAGGATATTCTCGTGCTCGGCGCGATTGCCGACGTCGCCTTTATCGCGAAAGCAGAGGTGGCCGGATGGCCGATCTTCGGCCTGCTCGCCAAATGGCAGAAATCCGTCTTCGTGGTGCGCGAACAGAAACGCAAGGCCGGCGAGCAGGTGAACGAGGTGGCCGAACGGCTGGCGGCGCGCGAAATCATCGTTCTCTTCCCGGAAGGCACGACGTCTGACGGCAACCGGCTGCTTGATGTCAAAACCTCGCTGTTCGGAGCCGCAGCCGCTGCGGTTCCCGCCTCGCCGGAAGGCGTCGTTTATGTGCAGCCGGTGTCCATTGCCTATACCGGCATCTACGGCATGCCGATGGGGCGTTACCACAGGCCGATCGCCGCCTGGCCGGGCGACGTGGAACTGGTGCCGCATCTGATGGGCATCCTGAAGGCGGAAGCGCTCGAAGTGGACGTCGATTTCGGCGAGGCGGTGGAGTTTCGTGCCGAGACCAACCGCAAGGTGGCGGGCGCCACCGTGATCCAGAGGCTGCGCACCCAGCTGCAACAGCGCCTCTACCCGCGCGCCGGCTGAAAGAACCCTTCTATTTCCGGGCATCTTGCAGTAAAGAAGCCGCCATGACCGACCAGACCGCCATTCTCCCGGCGCCCGCAGAGGCGGCCGCACCCGTGATCGATCCGCGCGCCGAGACGCGCCCGAACGCGCGAAAAGTGTTCATCAAGACCTATGGGTGTCAGATGAACGTCTATGATTCCGTGCGCATGGGCGATGCGCTGGCAAGCGAAGGTTATGTCACGACGGAGACGATGGAGGAGGCGGACCTCGTGCTCCTCAACACCTGTCATATCCGCGAGAAGGCGGCGGAGAAGGTGTATTCCGCGCTTGGCCGCCTGCGTGAGATGAAAAAGGAGCGCAATGCCAACGGCCGCGAGATGATGATCGGCGTGGCGGGTTGCGTCGCCCAGGCGGAAGGCGAGGAAATCCTCCGCCGTGCGCCGGCGGTCGATGTGGTCATCGGCCCGCAGACCTATCACCGCCTGCCGCAGGCCTTGAAGCGTGCGCGTCAGGGCGAGCGGGTCATCGAGACGGACTATGCCGTCGAGGACAAGTTCGAGCACCTGCCGAAGACGGAAAAGGCGGTCATCCGGTCGCGCGGCGTCACCTCCTTCCTCACGGTCCAGGAAGGCTGCGACAAGTTCTGCACCTTCTGCGTGGTTCCTTATACACGCGGCTCGGAAGTCTCGCGGCCCCTGTCGCAGATCCTCGACGAGGCGCAGCGTCTCGTTGATGGCGGCGTGCGCGAGATCACGCTGCTCGGCCAGAACGTCAATGCCTGGCACGGCGAGGGGCCGAAGGGCGAGGCCTGGGGGCTCGGTGACCTTCTCTATCGCCTTGCCGACATTCCAGGCCTGGCACGACTGCGTTATACGACGAGCCATCCGCGCGACATGGACGACCGCCTGATCGAGGCGCATCGTGACCTCAGGATGCTGATGCCCTATCTGCACCTGCCGGTACAGGCCGGCTCAGACCGGGTGCTGAAGGCGATGAACCGCCGGCATACGGCGGAGGATTACATCCGCCTGATCGATCGTATCCGTTCCGGCCGCCCGGACATCGCGCTGTCCGGCGATTTTATCGTCGGTTTCCCCGGGGAGACGGACGCGGAATTCGAGGATACGCTCAAGCTGGTGGAAACCGTCCGTTACGCGCAGGCCTATTCGTTCAAATATTCGACGCGCCCCGGAACTCCGGGGGCAGAGCTTGGTTCTCAGGTCGACGAAGAGGTGAAGGCCGAACGGCTGGAAAGGCTGCAGGCCCTGCTTTTGAAACAGCAGCACGAGTTTGCGGAAGACTGCGTGGGCAAGGTGATCGACATCCTGCTGGAAAAGCCCGGCCGTAATGCCGGCCAGCTGATTGGACGCTCTCCGTGGCTCCAGTCTGTGAATGTTGATGCAAAATCATCGCAAATCGGTGACATTATCTCTGTACGAATCATAGGCACGGGACCGAACAGCTTGTTTGCCGAGCGAATCGAGCGTTAAATGGCCCGACCAACCTGATGGGAGTCTGCCTACTTGAACGGACGTGAATTGGTTTCTTCATCCTCGCGCCACCCCAGATCCCCCGCGATTGACGCCAATCATTTCGTCTTGACGTTTGAGAACAATAGGCTGGCGAGCGAACTCTTCGGACAATTCGACCAGCATCTGAAGCTCCTGGAAGAGCGGCTGCACATCGATGCCCGCGCCCGCGGCAATTCGGTCAGCATCACCGGCGAGCTTCTGGCAACCAACCAGGCGCGCCGTGCGCTGGATTTTCTCTACGAGCGCCTGCAGAAGGGTGGCTCGGTCGAAACCTCCGATGTGGAAGGCGCGATCCGGATGGCCGTTGCGGCAGATGACCAGTTGACGCTTCCGACGCTTGAGCGAAAGGCCAAGCTTTCCATGGCGCAGATTTCCACCCGCAAGAAGACGGTCCAGGCTCGCACGCCGACGCAGGACGCCTATATGCGGGCGCTGGAGCGCTCTGAACTGGTCTTCGGTGTCGGCCCGGCCGGGACCGGCAAGACCTATCTCGCCGTTGCGCATGCCGCCCAGCTTCTGGAGCGCGGTGCCGTCGACAAGATCATCCTGTCCCGTCCGGCCGTCGAAGCCGGCGAACGCCTGGGCTTCCTGCCCGGCGACATGAAGGAAAAGGTCGATCCGTATCTCAGGCCGCTGTATGACGCGCTCTACGACATGATCGCCGGCGACAAGGTGGAACGGGCAATCACCGCTGGCGTCATCGAGATCGCCCCGCTCGCCTTCATGCGCGGCCGCACGCTGGCCAATGCCGCCGTCATTCTCGACGAGGCGCAGAACACCACATCCATGCAGATGAAGATGTTTCTGACGCGTCTTGGCGAAAACTCCCGCATGATCATCACCGGCGACCCGAGCCAGGTGGATTTGCCGCGCGGCGTCAAGTCCGGCCTGGTCGAGGCGCTGCAGGTCCTGAAGGGCGTGGAAGAGATTTCGGTCGTGCGCTTCAAGGACAGCGATGTCGTGCGCCATCCGCTGGTCGGCCGTATCGTCAAGGCCTATGACGCCCAATATGCCGTTCATGAGGAAAGTGAGGACGCAGGCCACGATTGAGCCTGGAACCCCATGCCAAACCTGGATTTACAGATCAGCGTCGAAGACGACCGCTGGCCGGATGAAGAGCAGTTGACCACGCTGTGTGCGCGTGTTCTGGGCGCTGCCGCCCAAGTGCTCGCAGCCGATGAAAAACAACCTTTTCCCAAGCAACCTTGCGAAGTTTCGCTGGTTTTCACCGATGACGCGGCGATCCGCGAGATCAATGCCGAGTGGCGTGGCAAGGACAAGGCCACCAATGTCCTGTCCTTCCCGGCCTTTCCGGTCACCCCGGGTAAGATGCCGGGCCCGATGCTTGGTGATATTGTGATTGCGCGCGAGACCCTCGAGCGTGAGGCCGAGGACCTCGAAAAGCCCTTCGAAGACCATCTGACCCATCTGATGGTCCACGGTTTCCTGCACCTTTTCGGTTACGACCATATCGAAAAGGACGAGGCCGAAAAAATGGAAGCGCTCGAGACTCGTATTTTGGCAGGCCTTGGCCTATCTGATCCCTATGCGGGACAAGACCCGATAGTGTAAACTGGAACCATGAACGACATTTCGACAAGCGCCGTCCAGGACGGCAACGGTTCGGAACAGCCATCCTCGGAAGAGGCTGGCAGTTCGCCGAAACGCGAGACCGCCAACCGATCGCAGAATTCCTTCTGGGCCCGGGCCATCAGGCTGCTCAGGCCGTCGCAGGGCGAAAGACTTCGCGAGGATCTGGCCGACGCTCTTTTGACAGACACCGCCGTCAGCAGCGCGTTTTCGCCGGACGAGCGGGCGATGCTCCACAATATCCTCCGTTTCCGCGAGGTGCGCGTCGAGGACATCATGGTGCCGCGCGCCGATATCGAAGCGGTCGAGATGGGCATGACGCTCGGCGAACTGCTCATCTATTTCGAAGAAACCGGCCGGTCGCGCATGCCCGTCTATTTCGAGACGCTGGATGACCCGCGCGGTTTCGTTCATATCCGCGACCTTTTGAGCTATCTGGCCAAGCAGGCGCGCAACAAACGCCGCGCCACGTCGGCCAAGGCCGTGCAGGTCGCCGCAGCTCCGGATGCCGTCCTCAAGGAAAAGCCGGTGCGCACCCCGCGTCCTGCCTTCGATCTCGGACGGGTGGATCTCAGCAAGACGGTGGCCGATGCCGGCCTGATCCGCAAGATCCTCTTTGTGCCGCCTTCCATGCTTGCCTCCGACCTTCTGAAGAGCATGCAGGCTGCCCGCACCCAGATGGCGCTGGTGATCGACGAATATGGCGGGACCGACGGCCTTGTCAGCCACGAGGACATCGTCGAAATGGTGATCGGTGATGTCGAGGACGAACACGACGATGACGAGGTCATGTTCTCCCGCACCAGCGACGACGTGTTCATCGCGGATGCGCGTGTCGAACTGGAGGATATTGCCGAAGCGCTCGGTCCAGACTTCGACGTGCGTGATCAGCTTGAGGATGTCGATACACTCGGCGGCCTGATCTTCTCGGCGCTCGGCCGCATTCCGGTCCGCGGCGAACTGGTGCAGGCGGTTCCCGGTTTCGAATTCCAGATTCTCGAAGCCGATCCGCGCCGCATCAAGCGGGTGAGGATTGTGCGCAAGCGCCAGCTTGCCGCGCGTCGACGCGCGCCGAAGGGGGAAGGAGACCCCCTGGCCGCCGAGGATCACGTACCGGCGGGCCTTGCGCCTGCGGACGGCGAGGGCGATCGCACCTGACAGGGTGCGGTTCTTCCTGGCAACCGAAGAGCAGGGCGACACGCCACCTTGCGGTAGTATGGCTAGTTCCTGCATCGGCGAACCGATGACATGCTGCCGAAGCAACATCCTGCGTTCTTGGCGAGATAGCCGGTTGGCCTCTTCCCCCTGTCTGAGCTAACAAGACGGTGTCGGTTCTGCCGGCTGCGTGATTCTTGGTTCGGGTACGGGGGACGACCGCCAATGGAACGACTGGCAAACCGGGTCATGCTTCTGTGGGGCGTCCGCCGGGCAGCTTTGGCGATCCTGGCGGGCGCTTTTGGCGCCCTGGCACTGCCGCCCTTCTCCTTTGTGGCTGCGCTGTTTGTCTCCTTCACGCTGCTGGTCTGGCTGATGGATGGATCGGCGACGGAACCCGGAGCCGGTTTTCTCGCCCGGTCCCGGTCGACCTTCGGTCTCGGTTGGCTGTTCGGTTTCGGCTATTTTGTTGCGGGCCTCTGGTGGCTGGGCAATGCGCTGTTGGTGGAAGCGGATGATTTCGCCTGGGCATTGCCGCTTGCGATTTTCGGCCTGCCGGCCTTCCTCGCTTTGCATTACGGCCTCGCCACATGGATTGCCGGGCTTGTCTGGTCCGATGGATTTGGCCGCCTTGCGGCGCTGGCCCTGGGCTTTGGCCTTGCGGAATGGCTGCGCAGCTTTCTTCTGACCGGGTTTCCGTGGAACGCCATCGGTTACGGCGTCATGCCGATCCCGCTGATGATGCAATCCGACCGGGTCATCGGCCTGTTCGGGATCAGTGCGCTCGCGGTCTTCGTGGCGGCCGCACCGGCGCTTCTCGGAACCCGTCGCGGCCTGTTCGGCGGGATGACGATCGCGGTTCTCCTGGCCTTGGCCCATCTGGGTTATGGTGCCTACAGCCTGTCAAATGCCCCGCCCCTGGGCCAGTCCGATGAGCAGGCTGTGACCTTCCGGATCGTGCAGCCGGTCATCGACCAGGCGCGCAAGATGGACATCAATGATCGGGTCGCGGTCTTCGAGGAGCACCTGGCATTGTCGGCCCTGCCGCCGAAACCCGGAGCACGCCGGCCCGACATCATCATCTGGCCGGAAACATCCGTTCCATTCATCCTGACCCAGTACCGCGATGCGCTGGTCAGGATCGCCGACGTGTTGCAGGACGGGCAGATCCTGATCGCGGGCGTGGTGCGGATCGAGGACGCCGTGCCCGGACAGCCACCGCGCTATTACAATTCGATCTATGCCATCGACAGCCAGGGGCAGATCCTGTCGGCGGCCGACAAGGTGCACCTGACTCCCTTCGGCGAATATCTGCCCTACGAGACGTTCTGGAACGCGCTCGGCATCAGTAATATCGTCGACATGCCGGGCGGTTTCTCGGCCGGCACCGACCATTCGCTGCTGACCCTGCCGAGTGGGCAGATCTTCTATCCGCTGATCTGCTACGAGGCGATTTTTCCGGACGAGATCACGTCTGCCGTAACGCGGGCATCAGCACTTCTGAACATCACCAACGACGCCTGGTTTGGAGATACGCCAGGTCCCTACCAGCACTTTCAGCAGGCTAGACTACGTGCTGTCGAAACGGGCATGTCGCTGATTCGTGGTGCAAACAGCGGCATCTCGGCCCAGGTCGACCCCTATGGCCGGGTGGTGAAACAAATCACGTTCAATCGAAAAGACGTGATTGATTCCACTGTGGGTCGTTCCTCCGTCTCCAAATGGAACAACTACAGCCGTCAGAATAACTTCTGGTTGATAATTCTGTCTCTGGCATTGATTGCAGTGATTTCGCGTCTGGGTTTAAAATTCAGGTTCAATTGACCAGAAACCCCCAAAATTGCATAGTGATCGTGACGCTCGCGTGCGCGTATGCTGTCTGTTGCTGTGTGGGCAGCGGCAACATCTAAGATGGCATGAAGTTGCATGTGAAGCGTGTATGGGGACCAAAGAGCAACTTAGGACGCGTCTAATGATTGAGAACAAGAAGAAGCCAAACCCGATAGACATTCATGTCGGGAGCCGAATCCGGCTTCGCCGCACAATGCTCGGCATGAGCCAGGAAAAGCTTGGCGAGAGCCTCGGCATTACATTCCAGCAGATCCAGAAATATGAGAAGGGGACCAACCGCGTTGGTGCCAGCCGTCTCCAGAACATCTCCAGCATTCTGAACGTGCCGGTGTCCTTCTTCTTCGAAGACGCGCCGGGCGAACAGGCGAGCAATCCGGCTGGAATGGCGGAAGCGTCCAGTTCGAACTACGTTGTGGACTTCTTGTCGTCGTCCGAAGGGCTGCAGCTCAACCGGGCCTTCGTCAAGATCACGGATCCAAAGGTTCGCCGCAAACTGGTAGACCTCGTGAAGGCATTGGCAGCCGAAGCGGACGTTGAATAGAGTTTCTCTTCAGATACTGCCCGCAATCGGTTCTAGAGGTTGCCTCGACTGTCAGCACGGAACAGTCGGGTCGCTTCAGCAGAAGCCTCAACGGTAACTGCTCGTGCGTCTCCTGGGACGCTTCGCCCATCACCTTCCTCCCATGGTGGGATGAACACAGTCCCGAAAAGCGGTCCTCTGGGCCGCTTTTTTCGTTTCGGGCACCATTTTTGCGGTCTGCGCGCTGTCGTAACCAATCGTTGTCGTATAAAGATATATTTATGTCATTGTGTCCTTGTCACGAAGGGCCAAACTGACTACCACATTCAGCGGTTTGTTCTTGAGGGGAATCCCAGCATGCGCGCCAATTACCTGTTCACCAGCGAGTCCGTTGCCGAAGGCCATCCGGACAAGGTCTGCGATCGTATTTCCGATGAGATCGTCGATCTCGTCTACCGTGAAGCCACCAAGACCGGCGTCGACCCCTGGAAGGTGCGCATCGCCTGCGAAACACTGGCCACGACCAATCGCGTCGTGATCGCCGGCGAAGTCCGTCTTCCGCCCAGCCTGATGAAGACGGACAAGAATGGCAACGAAGTCATCAATCCGGCCAAGTTCAAGGCCGCGGCCCGCCGCGCGATCAAGGATATCGGCTACGAGCAGGATGGCTTCCACTGGAAAAATGCTAGGATTGACGTTCTCCTGCATTCGCAGTCCGCCGATATTGCCCAGGGCGTCGACAACGCTGCCGACCAGCAGGGCAATGAAGGGGCAGGCGACCAGGGCATCATGTTCGGTTACGCCTGCAACGAGACGCCGGACCTGATGCCGGCGCCGATCTACTATTCGCATCGCATTCTTCAGCTTCTGGCCGCCGCCCGCAAGAAGGGCGAAGGTGATGTCGGCAAGCTCGGGCCCGATGCCAAGAGCCAGGTCACCGTTCGTTACGTCGACGGAAAGCCCTTCGAGGCGGTCTCGATCGTTCTCTCCACCCAGCATCTCGACGAAAGCTGGGATTCGGCCAAGGTTCGCCAGGTTGTTGAACCCTATATCCGCGAAGCCCTGGGTGATCTGAAGATCGCCGATGACTGCGCCTGGTACATCAACCCGACCGGCAAGTTCGTGATCGGCGGTCCGGATGGCGATGCCGGCCTCACCGGCCGCAAGATCATCGTGGACACCTATGGCGGCGCAGCTCCGCATGGCGGCGGCGCCTTCTCCGGCAAGGACACGACGAAGGTCGACCGTTCGGCGGCTTACGCGGCCCGTTACCTTGCCAAGAACGTCGTTGCCGCCGGTCTTGCCGACAAGTGCACGATCCAGATCTCCTACGCCATCGGTATTGCCCAGCCGCTGTCGATCTATGTCGACCTGCACGGCACCGGCAAGAACGTCACCGAGGACCAGATCGAGGCTGCGATCCGCAAGGTGATCGATCTTTCCCCAACCGGCATTCGAAAGCATCTTGACCTGAACAAGCCGATCTATGCAAAGACGGCATCCTACGGCCATTTCGGCCGCAAGGCTGGCCGCGACGGTTCCTTCTCCTGGGAGAAGCTCGATCTCGTCAAGCCGCTGAAGGAAGCACTGAAAGGCTGATCATGTCGTCTGAGGATACCGAGCGCCGGTCGCGGTCCACCGAGGCCTTTTTTGGCCGGCGCAAGGGTAAGCCATTGCGGGAGCGTCAGGTCGATCTGATGTCGGCGCTCCTGCCCGAACTCAAGCTTGACCTTGGCGCAGCACCGCCACAGGATCTGAAGACCCTGTTTCCGGTTCCGGTCGAGACGCTGAGGCTGGAAATCGGTTTCGGCGGGGGCGAGCACCTTGTCCACCGGGCCGTCGAAAACCCGGCGACGGGTTTCATCGGCGTGGAACCCTTTGTCAATTCCATGGCAAAGCTGCTGGCCAAGGTCGAAGAGCTCGAGCTCCGCAATATCCGGGTGCATGATGACGATGCGACGCAGTTGCTCGACTGGCTGCCGGATGCGTCGATCGACCGGATCGATCTGCTTTATCCGGATCCGTGGCCGAAGAAGAAACACTGGAAGCGACGCTTCGTCTCACAGGTCAACCTGTCGCGTTTCCACCGTGTGCTGAAACCGGGCGGCCTGTTCTGTTTTGCCTCCGATATCGACACTTATGTCAACTGGACGCTGCAACATTGCCGCGACCACAAAGGCTTTGCCTGGACGGCTAAAGAGCCTTCCGATTGGTTGACGCCATTCCCGACCTGGCCAGGAACGCGTTACGAGGCAAAAGCGCGCCGTGAAGGCCGTTCGTCTGCCTATCTGACGTTCGTGAAAGTTTGACGTGAAGGTTTGTGCATGAGGCGCAGGCGCGCCGGACCGTCAGTGAAGGCTGACGGTCTTCAGGTCGTCTTCGGCAGCCTTGAAGAAGGTGCTGGAGCGGTTGTCCGTCAGAAGGATCGGCGTGCCATCGGCGCCGAACAGGGCCCAGAGATCAAGGGCGGGATCGATATCCGGCGCCTCAGGGAAGCAGCGCGAAACCTCTTCCGACCGCATCTTGCGAATATAACCGACTTCACCAGAACCCAGATGGGCAAGTTCCGACTGGGTGAGACGCGACGTCGCGTTCTTGAGGAGCATGAAAGCCTCCGACTTCTCTACATCCGGCATTGCTGCCACGAGATCAGTCTGAGACGGAAATGTTAATTTTTCGCACCATGCGCTCCGGTTCCGGGCGAATGAGATCGACCGACAGAAGGCCATTGCGCAGTCTTGCGCCGGAAACCTGCATTCCGTCAGCCAGAACGAACACGCGCTGGAATTGGCGGGCAGCGATGCCGCGATAGAGGAAATCCCGTTCCTCGGTCTCCACCTGACGGCCGCGAATGATCAGCTGATTTTCCTCGAGGCTGACATCCAGCTCCTCCTCGGAGAAACCGGCGACCGCAAGAGTGATTCGCAACCGTTCGGGTTCGCCCGAAACCTCGGCCCGCATCCGCTCGATGTTATAAGGGGGGTAACCATCATTGGCCTTGGCGAGACGCTCCAGCGTCTTTTCCATGCTGTCGAAGCCCAGAAGGAGTGGGCTGGTAAACGGTGTCATCCGGCTCATCTCTCAGTCCTTGAATACAAGCGACCGCTCGCGCATCCAGATATGGCCTGCGCCTGCGCGCCCTATATGGGGGGACCGGGGAGGCTTCGCAAGCGCCTGTTTCGCAAGCGCCTGTGAAGAGAGATCCCCGGGGCAGGCCGGCCTGTTTTGGAGTCAGATCTTCGCATCCACCTCCGCGGCCAGCGGAATGGCCGGCTGCGCGCCAGGCTTGAGGCAGGCAAGCGAGCCAGCAACGGCGGCGCGCCGCAGGGAGGCGGCAAAGGGCAGGCCCTGGTCGAGGCTGGCGGCCAGATATCCGCAGAACGTGTCGCCGGCACCCACTGTGTCCACGGGCTCGATCTTCAGGCCTGCGCTTGTCAGAAGCGTACCGTCGTGGAGAGCCACGACACCATCCGCGCCAAGCGTCACCACAAGTGTCTGACCTGTCTCGGCATGCAGGTTCCGCATGGCCTCGATCCGCGCTTCGGCGGACAGATCCTTGCGGCCGATCAGCAGTTCGAACTCGGTTTCGTTGGAGACGAGGATCGAGGCGAAGGGGGCGAGGCGAATGGCATCATCGGTCAAGGGGGCCGTGTTGAACAGCGTCCGGATGCCACGCGCCTTTGCCGCGTTGAACGCCTGTGCGACAGCGTCGGCAGGCACTTCCATCTGCAGCAGCAGAATGTCATCGGCAGCCATCGCGGCAACCGCTGCATCGGCATCCTGTGCCGTCACCGTGCCATTGGCGCCCGGCACCACGGCGATCATGTTCTCGCCGTCGCCACCCACCAGGATGAGGGCCGTGCCAGTCGGTTCATCCACCGACTTTACGCCGGAAAGGTCGGCACCTGCCTCCCTGAGGAGCGCCAGCGCCGGTTCTGCAAAGCCGTCCTTGCCGACGGCGGAAACCATCCGCACGGCAGAACCTGCGCGCTGTGCTGCCAGCGCCTGGTTGGCGCCCTTGCCGCCGGCGGCGGTGGCAAAACCGGTGCCGGCAACCGTCTCGCCCGGCTGCGGGAGGCGAACTGTCGTGGCGATGAGATCCATGTTGACGGAGCCGAAGACGGTGATCATGAGCGAGAAACCTGATTGAAGTCGAATGTGGCGCGGACACTGCCCGAGAGCATCAATCCTCGTCAACCACCCTGAGCTTGAGAAGGCCCGTGCGGCTTTCGACACTGCGTTCCGGAACCGGAGGCTCCGCTTGTATCTGCTCAAGCTCCAGAGCGCCGATGCGGGCGCCGCGGCGCGACAGTTTGTCGGAGGAGGTGAGGATCTGCTCGATATCCTTCTGCGCCATCAGGAAATGGCCCTGTAGTTTGCGGGTGCGTTCATCGAGCCGGGCAAGATCGTCCATCAAAAGCGCCACCTCGCCCTGGATCAGATGGGCCTGCTCGCGCATGCGCTGGTCCTTCAGCAGTGCCTGCAGCACCTGGATCGACAGCATCAGCAGCGAGGGGGAGACGATGACGATCCGCAGGCGCTGCGCTTTCTGGATCACGCCCTCGAAATGCTCGTGGATCTCGGCAAACACCGATTCGGAGGGGACGAACAGGAAGGCAGTATCCTGCGTTTCGCCTGCAATCAGGTATTTCTCGGCGATGTCCTTGATATGGGTCTCGAGGTCGCGGCGGAACTGCTGGCTGGCCAGCTTGCGCTGGTCCGGATTGGCCGCGTCGCGAAAGGCATGCCAGGCTTCGAGCGGAAACTTCGCATCGATCACCAAAGGCGGTGCGCCGTTCGGCATGGTGATGGTGCAGTCGGGTCGCAAGCCGTTCGAGAGGGTGGCCTGAAAACTGTAGGCACCCTGCGGCAGACCATCGGCCACGATCGCCTCCATGCGTCCCTGGCCGAAGGCGCCGCGGGTCTGCTTGTTGGAAAGAATGGCCTGCAGTCCGACGACATCCTTGGCGAGCGTCTGGATGTTGTTCTGCGCTGCATCGATGACCGCTAGCCGTTCCTGCAGCTTGCGCAGATTGTCATGCGTGGATTTGGTTTGTTCGGCAATGGTGGAACCCAGCCTGTGCGTCATGCCGTCGAGCCGCTGGTTGACGGCGCGGTTGAGCTCCGCCTGCCGGCTGCTGAGCGCCTCGGTCATGGCAGAGACGCGCCCCTGCATTTCCGCCTGCGCCCTCAAAAGCGCATCGAGACGGTTCTCCATCTCCTCGCGGCGCAGCGCGGCGGATCTGCGCAGGACAAGGCTGACCAGCGCGATGATGGCGATGGCTGCCAGCAGCACAAGCCCATTCTGTCCTTCTGTGAGGAGGGCCAGGGCATCGGTGAGGGAGGGAGAGGATGGCTGCATGGCAAAACCCTAGCCGAGAAGCATCGATGCGAAAAGATCAAAACAGGAACAAAATGCCAAATTCCGTCAATTCCGGCCTCTCGGCCAGTTTCATCCGCAAAAAAGATGGGTTATGGGGAAACTCATGACGATCAAGCCGCTTATCATTCTCCCCGATCCCCTGCTGCGCCAGGTGTCCAAGCCGATCGAGCAGGTCGATGCCGACGTGCTGAAGCTTGCCGATGACATGCTGGAAACCATGTATGATGCGCCCGGCATCGGGCTCGCTGGCATCCAGATCGGCGTGCCGCGCCGTATCCTGGTCGTGGATGTCTCGCGCGAGGGCGAGGAAAAGCAGCCGCTGGTGGTGATCAATCCGCAGATCCTTGCCTCTTCCGATGAACGTTCGGTCTACGAAGAGGGCTGCCTGTCGATCCCGGAATATTACGCCGAGGTGGAGCGCCCGGCTGCCGTGACGATGGAGTATGTCGGTCGCGACGGCAAGCAGCACCGGATGGAGGCCGACGGCCTTCTCGCCACCTGCCTTCAGCACGAGATCGACCACCTGAACGGCGTGCTGTTCATCGATCATATCTCGCGGCTGAAGCGCGACATGGTGATCAAGAAGTTCACCAAGGCCGCCAAAGCCAAGGCCATCTGACGGCTTGAAGCGGCATCCATGCGCTCCTATGATATCGGATGATATCCAGGAGGACTGCCCATGGGTGACCTTTTGATCCGCAACATTCCCGATGCCATCCGTCAGAGTCTGGACGAACGCGCCGAGCGCTCGGGCCGCAGTGTTTCCAATGAAGTGACGGAGATTTTGGTGCGGGAGCTTCAGCGGTCTGATACCGCATCGACGGAAACGGCCGGGCATCGCCTCCGATCAATCCTTACGAACGACGTGACCTGGTCGGAAGAGGAACTCGCAGCAATGGACGCGCTGCGGCACGCGAAAGATCGCCCGTCGCCGCTCATATCTACGGAATGATTTCCGCGCGCCGTCATTTCGCTGGTCACGAGATCGAGACCAAAGATGCCATGATCGCCGCCATCTGCCTTGGCCAAGGCGCGACGCTGGCCATCCGCAATACAAAAGACTTCGAAGGGCTTGATCTTCGGCTTGTAAACCCGTTTGAAGGCGCCTGATCGAAACGAGGACACCGCACGCATGGCTCTGCGCATCATCTTCATGGGCACTCCCGATTTTTCCGTGCCGACGCTTCGCGCGCTGAAGGAGGCGGGCCATGAGATCGTCGCGGTCTATACCCAGCCGCCGCGTCCGGGCGGGCGGCGTGGCCTCGATTTGCAGAAGTCGCCGGTGCATCAGGCCGCGGAACTGCTCGGCATCCCGGTGCTGACGCCGCTGAATTTCAAGGACCCGGAGGAGCGTGCCCGTTTCCGCGCCCATGCGGCGGATGTGGCGGTGGTGGTGGCCTATGGCCTCCTGCTGCCGGTCGAGGTGCTCGAAGGAACGCGGCTTGGCTGTTACAACGGCCATGCCTCGCTTCTGCCGCGCTGGCGGGGTGCGGCTCCCATCCAGCGGGCGATCATGGCCGGCGACGACAAGACCGGCATGATGGTGATGAAGATGGAAAAGGGGCTGGATACCGGTCCCGTGGCCCTGACGGCAGAACTCGCGATCGGCCCCGAGATGACGGCGGGCGAGTTGCATGATGCGCTGATGCAGGTCGGTGCCCGGGCCATGGTCGAGGCCATGGCAAAGCTGGAGGCGGGCGATCTGCCGCTGACGCCCCAGCCGGAGGAGGGGGTGCTCTACGCCGCCAAGATCGACAAGGGCGAAACACGTATTGACTTTTCGCGTCCGGCCCAGGCCGTCCACAATCACATTCGTGGCCTGTCGCCCTTTCCGGGTGCCTGGTTCGAAGCGGAGATCAACGGCAAACCGGAACGCATCAAGGTTCTGGCAAGCACGCTTGGGCAAGGGCAGGGGGAGCCCGGCGAGGTTCTGGAGGAGCCTGTTGTGGCAGCTCTTTCCGGTCGATTGCTGGTGGCCTGCGGGAGCAGCAGCGTTGCTTTAACACGGATGCAAAGAGCAGGCGGAAAGACGCTGGATGCCCCGGAGTTTTTGCGGGGAACGGTCATTGCCAAGGGCACGAGGCTCGCCTGATGCCGCGCTTCAAGATGACCGTCGAATATGACGGCACGCCTTATGTCGGCTGGCAGCGGCAGGAGAATGGTCATTCCGTCCAGTCGGCCATCGAAAACGCCATCCTGTCCCTGACGACCGAAACCGTGTCCATTCGCGCGGCAGGCCGCACGGATTCCGGCGTGCATGCGCGCGGTCAGGTCGTTCATGCCGATCTGACACGAGCCTGGGTGCCCTACAAGCTGCGCAACGCGCTGAACGCGCATCTCGCAATGGCGGGAGAGAGCGTGTCGATCCTCTCTGTCGAGGCCGTCGGCGACGGGTTCGATGCGCGTTTTTCGGCGCTGCGGCGTCATTATCTCTACCGCATCATCTCGCGTTTTTCGCCGCTCGCCATCGAGGCAAAACGGGCCTGGTGGGTCTCAAAGCCGCTCGACCACGAGGCCATGCATGCGGCCGCCCAGACGCTGATCGGCCATCATGACTTCACCACCTTCCGCTCTGCACATTGCCAGGCAAACAGCCCCATGCGCACGCTCGACCGGCTGGATGTGACGCGAGAGGGCGACCTGATCGAGATCCGTGCCTCGGCGCAGAGTTTTCTCCACAACCAGATCCGTTCCTTTGCCGGCACGCTGAAGCTCGCGGGCGAAGGCAAGATGACGCCCGCGGATGTGCGCGCGGCGCTCGACGCAAAGGATCGCGCTGCCTGCGGCCCCGTGGCGCCGCCGGAGGGCCTCTATTTCATGCAGGTCGATTATCCGGAAGATGCCGGATCAGCCGGGATAGACGCCGAGAAACTGCTCCAGCACGTCGGAGAGGATGAGTGACGGGACGATCAGAACCATCGTCATGGTCGCGATCATCAGTTTCTGATCGCCGAGGAACATTCTGAGAATGCGGCTGAGGGCGACGACCAGCCCGATGATCGCCGCAAGCCAGACAAGCGCGATCAGACCGGTAAGACCTGGCACGAGGATCAAAAGCAGGCTCAGAACGCTGTAGACATAGGCAAACGGCACCGACAGCCAGTTCGTGGTGAGCACGACGGCCGGATAATGTTTGCCGATGCCGAGCAGCCCCGCCAGCACACCGGCAAGTACGATCGGGATCAGCCAGTTTGCCGCCTCCAGCATCGCCATGCGCAGGAAAAACAGCCCACCCAGGCTCTGGCCGGGCGGCAGGCCGTCAATGAAGGCAAGCCGCCACCAGATCCAGGACAGGCCGATCGCCGGCAGGCACCAGACGATGGCCCAGAAGGAGCGCATCATGCCGCGGTCGCTGATGTCGAGATACTGGAACCCGGCGCGGTTGCCCTTCACCAGCAACCAGAGGCCAAAGAGGTAAAGCTTCACTTCAGAAAGGGCAGGCAAGCAGCAGGCCTCCGGGCGGGACAGCGATTTCAGCCATGGGCGACGGTCAGCCCCATGGCGTGTTCGAGAGTACGGATCATCCAAAGCGGCGGCACCACCGTCAGGAGCAGGAACGTCGTCCGCCTCCATTTGGGACCGCCGATCACGGTATGCAATATCCGCCAGGTGAGCACCAGCGCCCCGATGAAGACTGCGAGCAGCAGCAGTGTCGCAGCCATCCACTGCAGCGTCGAGCGATCGTCAAGCAGCATCAGAACCGGATAAAGGACAACGCCGACCGCATAGACAAAGGGCACGGAAGCCCAGTTCAGCATCACGATCAGGGGACGGATCAGCGGCCGAAGGCCGAGCACGAAGCCGGCCAGGGTCAGGAAGATGATGGTGAAACACCAGGTGCTCGCCTCGATCACCAGGACCTGGAAGATGAAGACCAGGTGCGGGCGACCGAGATCGGGCAGAATCTGCAGGAATTCGATCCGCCGCAGGATGGCGTAGACCAGGAAAGCCGGCAGGCAGAACAGCGCCGCCCGGAAGGAGCGGATCACGCCGTCATCGGAAATGTCGAAACTGGAGAGACCGCGCGCATCCCCCCTGGCGAGAAGCCTGAGACCCGCCAGAGGATGAAGAAGCTCGCTAGGCAGCTGCATGGGAGAACCAGCGCTCCAGGAAGGTCTCGTAGATCCGTGTCAGGATCTCGAGGTCGGAGAGCACCACCCGCTCGTCCACCATGTGCATGGTCTGGCCCACAAGGCCGAATTCCACGACGGGGCAATAATCCTTGATGAAACGTGCGTCCGATGTTCCACCGGTGGTGGACAGCGACGGCACACGGCCGGTCACGGCTTCCACCGCGCCGGAGAGCGATGAGATCAGCGCCTCGTTGCGGGTCAGGAACACATGGCTCGGGCGCTCCGACCATCTGATTTCGTAGCGGATCGGATCGCGGCCGGGCCTGAGGTCCGCATCGGCAGCCGCGGTGTCCAGCCGGCGCAGAAGTTCGGCCTGAAGGCTTTCGACGTTCCAGAGATCATTAAAACGGACGTTGAAATCAAGCCGCGTCTTGGCGGGAATGACATTCGTCGCCGTGTTGCCCGTATCGATATTGGTGACTTCGAGATTGGTCGGCGGGAAATTCTCGGTGCCGGCATCGAGCGGCGGAAACATCAGTGCCTGCGCCATGGCAGTGGCGGCCCGCAGCGGATTGTCGGCGAGATGCGGATAGGCCACATGGCCTTGCACGCCTTGGATAGTGACGAAACCGGAGATCGAGCCGCGCCGGCCGATCTTGATCATGTCACCCAGCTGCGCGGGATTGGTCGGTTCGCCCACCAGCGAGGCATCCCAGCGCTCGCCCTTGGCCGCAGCCCATTCGAGAAGCTTGACCGTGCCGTTGATCGCCGGGCCTTCCTCGTCGCCGGTGATGAGGAAGGAAATGGAGCCTTTCGGCGCCCCATGTTTTTCGACGTGGCGGGCCACCGCCGCGACGAAGCAGGCAATGCCACCCTTCATGTCGACGGCGCCGCGGCCGAACATCTCGCCATTCGCAATCTCGGCCGCGAACGGCGGATGGCTCCAGGCCGCCTCGTCGCCCACCGGCACCACGTCCGTGTGGCCGGCAAACATCAGATGCGGTCCCTCAGAACCCAGTCGTGCATAGAGGTTTTCGATGTCCGGCGTGCCGTTTTCCTGCGCCGTCACCCGCTCGACGGCAAATCCGAGCGGCGTGAGCATGGCCTGAAGAACCGAGAGCGCGCCGCCTTCTGCAGGCGTCACGGAGGGGCAGCGGATGAGGGCGCCGAGGTTCTCGACCGGATCGGTGGCGGACATGTAGGGGCCTCTGATCAGTCGCGCAGCAGCTCGTTGATGCCGGTCTTGGAGCGGGTCTTTTCATCGACGCGCTTGACGATGACGGCGCAATAGAGGTGCGGTGCCGGCAGGCCGTTGCCCATGGTGGCATTGCCCGACGGCATGGAGCCGGCCACCACGACGGAATAGGGCGGTACCTCGCCATACATGACTTCGCCGGTGGCGCGATCGACGATCTTGGTCGACTTGCCGATATAGACACCCATGCCGAGCACCGAACCTTCGCGGATGATGCAGCCTTCGACGACTTCCGAACGAGCGCCGATGAAGCAGTTGTCCTCGATGATCGTCGGGCCGGCCTGCAGCGGCTCCAGCACGCCGCCGATGCCGACGCCGCCGGAGAGGTGAACATTGGCGCCGATCTGGGCGCAGGAGCCGACGGTCGCCCAGGTGTCGACCATGGTGTTTTCGCCGACATAGGCGCCGAGGTTGACGAAGGACGGCATCAGCACGACGCCCTTGGAGACATAGGCCGAGCGGCGCACGACAGCGTTCGGAACAGCGCGGAAGCCTGCGGCGCGGAACTCACTCTCGCCCCAGCCTTCGAACTTGGAGGGTACCTTGTCCCACCAGGTGGACGCGCCCGGACCGCCCTTGACGACCTCCATGTCGTTGAGGCGGAAGGACAAGAGAACCGCCTTCTTCAGCCACTGGTGAACGGTCCACTGGCCGTCTGACCCACGCGATGCAACCCGCAGCGTACCGGCATCCAGAAGGTTCAGCGCTTCCTCGACGGCATCGCGGATCTCGCCCTTGGTGCCGATGTTGACGCTGTCGCGATTGTCGAACGCCTGTTCGATCGTCGCTTCGAGGGAGGAGAAATCCTTGCTCACGGGGCTGGTCATGGGAATTCCTTGGCTGTCACATGGATCGTGATGAGGGGAAGCTCTCTGCCGGCTGGCAAAATCGTGCCAATTGCTCTAAGCGACCGCCACTCAGGCGTCAATGTGCTTTGGCGCGCAAGCGATTCGAGCCTCGAAGGAAATAGCCATGGCAGCAGGCAAAGAGGAGAAGATGCGGCGCAAGGGCGGGGTCTTCGATCCGCTGAAAGACAGCTCCGTCGATAAGCTGCGGGCACGCGCGATCCCCAGGACCCCGCAGTCGGAATCGCCCTCCTATCGCCTGGCCTATACGGATGAAGATTTCCTCTGCCGGGACGAGTTGCGTCCCGTGCGCCTGCAGCTGGAACTGCTGAAGCCGGAAATGATGCTGACCGAGATGGGCATCAAATCGACGGTGGTCCTGTTTGGCGGCGCCCGCATTCCCGAACCCGGCACGGAACCCTGGGCAGCCCGCAACGAGGTGCAGAGCCGCAATCTGAAGGAAGCCTCGGTCTATTACGAGGAAGCCCGCAGGTTCGCGGCGCATTGTGCCGACCATTCGGCAACCCTCGACCATCAGGAATTCGTCGTCGTGACCGGCGGCGGGCCGGGTGTAATGGAGGCCGGCAATCGCGGCGCGGCGGAAGCCGGAGCGCCAACCATCGGCCTCAATATCCTGCTGCCGCATGAACAGGCACCGAACCGTTATGTCACGCCGGCGCTCAGCTTCAACTTCCACTATTTCGCCATCCGCAAGATGCATTTCCTCATGCGGGCACGGGCCGTCGTCGTGTTTCCGGGCGGTTTCGGCACGCTGGACGAACTCTTTGAGGCGCTGACACTGATCCAGACCCGGCGCATGGAGCGCATTCCGCTTATTTTGTTCGCCGAGAAGTTCTGGCGCACGATCGTCAATTTCGAGGCGCTGGCCGATTTCGGCACGATCGCGCCGGAAGACATGGATCTCATCAACTTCGTCGAGACGGCAGACGAAGCCTGGCAGGTTCTGGCGGACTTCTACGACATCAAAAAAGCCCGCTCCTGAGGCGTCAGGAACGGGCTCTTGCGGCTCAGACAGTTGACTGGCTGATCAGAACGGCGCGTCCGGGAGGTCATCCACGGTGATGAAACCGTCCTTGTTGCGATCCATCCGGGTGAACATCTTGTCGACGGCAGCCGTGGCTTCCGCCTTGCTGATCTGGCCGTTTTCATCCGTGTCGACCATGCGCACCAGAGCGATGCCCGGCATCATACCGCGCGGGCCCATTCCTGGACCCATGCCCATGCCGTGGCGGTCGCCGTGATGACGGCCGGGACCGCGATCGCCATCGGCCATCTCGCGGGGGCCGGGACGACCACCAGGGCCGGCATCCGGGCCTGCACCGGGACCCGGGGGCGGCGGCGGGTTGTCACCGTCTGCCATCTCCGGTCCCTTCGGACCCCTGCCATCTTCGGCGCGTTCAGCCTGACGTTTCTCGCGCCATTCATCCATGCGGGCTTCGCGGTAGTTGCGCATCTCGCCCGGCGTCAGGATGCCATCCTTGTTGGCATCAATCGCGGCGAAGGTGGTTTCCTGCCAGGCGGCAACCTCGTCCTTGGAAATCTTGCCGTCCTTGTTGGCGTCAGCCGTCTTCAGCAGCCGGACGAACATCATGTCCTGCATCATGGCGCGTTCCGGTCCGCGGCCTGGGCCGTGGTCGGGACGGCCGGGAGCGGCAAAGCTTGCGGGTGCTGCTGCGCCAACCAGGAAGGTTGCGCCGAGTGCGGCCAGTACATAGCGGTTGATTGTCATGAGGCTGCTTCCTTTGCTGTCTCTATGACTGGAAGCCTAGCCACACCGCTTGCCACCCACCACTTAAACATCGGTAAGGCAGGATGAAACTTTGGTAAGGTGGTCTCAGTCCGAAGTCAGGCGCTGCAGGAAACCCGTCAGGTCGTCGGTCATGTAATCGACGTTCGGATCGGCATCGTCCGCCTGTTCCCACCGCTCGATGACGAAATCGCCGAGGTTGCGCGGCACCAGCAGCACCGTCGTCATGCCAAGCGCCCGCGGCACGGCGAGATTGCGCGGCAGATCCTCAAACATCGCCGCATGGCGGGCATCGATCCGATTGAGATGGGCAAACTTGTTGTAGGTTTCACCCGCCGGCTTCGGCACGTAATCGGCTGCGACGATGTCGAAAATGTCGTCGAAATGGTCGAGAATGCCGAGCGCGCGTGCCGCGGCCTCAGCATGCGCCACTGTGCCGTTGGTGAAGATGAACTTGCGGCCAGGCAGCGCCTTGATGGCCTCGCCGAGTTCCGGATGCGGCAAAAGCGCCGAATAATCGATCGCATGCGCCTTTTCCAGGAAGGCATCCGGGCTGATGCCGTGATGCACCATCAGGCCTTTCAGCGTCGTGCCATGTTCGTGGTAATAACGCTTTTGCAGCGCGCGTGCCTCCTCCCGCTCCATCTGCAGGAGTTCCGCCACGAAATCCGTCATGTTGCGGTCGATCTGCGAGAACAGATTGACGTGATGCGGATAAAGCGTGTTGTCGAGATCGAACACCCAGTCGCGGACATGGGCAAAGGCGGCGGGATCGGGAGACGTGGTCAGCTGTGGCATGGCCGCTTTATGCACGTTCACGGCTGGAAAGAAAAGCGGCGAACGGATCCGGCCTCCGTCCGGCTTGGCGACGCCGGAAGGCCGTGTTAGCGGCTGTCCCATGGAAGCCTGGATCCCGATCACGATAGCCGCCGCCTTTTTGCAGAACCTGCGTTCGACCCTGCAGAAACACCTGCAGGGACAACTCGGCACACGGGGCGCAAGCTTCGTGCGTTTCGGTTACGGGTTTCCGGTGGCGCTGCTCTACGTCTTTGCCCTTCACCAGTTCGGCGGCTACCGGCTGCCGGCGCTGAACCTGTCCTTTGTTCTCCGGGCGGTGATCGGCGGCCTGGCGCAGATCTATGCCACCATCATGCTGGTGCATCTCTTCACGCTACGCAATTTCGCCGTTGGTACGGCCTATTCCAAGACCGAACCGGTGCAGGCGGCGATCTTCGGTCTCCTGATCCTCGGCGAGCACCTGACATTTGGTGCAATGATCGCCATCATCGTCGGCGTGATAGGCGTGATGTGCATTTCGGTGGCGCGTTCGCCGCTGACGCTTGGCAGCCTCATCTCCTCCATGATGAGCCGCACGGCGCTGATCGGCATTGCCTCCGGTGCCGTGTTCGGTATTTCGGCGGTCGCCTATCGCAGTGCCTCGCTGTCGCTCGGCGGCCCGAATGCGGTGATGCAGGCCGCCGTGACGCTCGCCTGCGTGACGGGTTTCCAGACGCTGTTCATGCTGGGTTGGATGCTGGCAACCGACCGCAGCGAGATCGGCCGCGTGGTACGTTCCTGGAAAACCTCGTCGCTGGTCGGCCTTGCCGGTGTTGTCGGATCGGCCGGCTGGTTCACGGCCATGACCCTCCAGCAGGTGGCTTATGTGCGGGCGCTTGGCCAGATCGAGCTGGTCTTCACCTTCATCTCGTCGGTGGTTCTCTTCAAAGAGAAAATCAACCGCCTGGAGGTGGCCGGATGCCTGCTGATCGTCGCCGGCATCCTGGCTTTGCTGGGCTGGACGTGACGGGGCAAAGGAGCCCGAAAGCCCGGAAGCCGAAACATCGACTTCGACGCAATCTGTGTTAGGGTGCTGCTCACTTCGGGTGCATCAGCACTGCCGTTTGCCTTGGGTCCAGCCATGAATGCGTTCTTCGACGGGTTGACCGTTTTTCTGATCATGCTTGCCGCGATCTATGCGGTCACGGTCGCGATCTATTTCGTGCTCGGCTTCGGCATCACGTGGCTGAACGACCGCAATCCCGAGCGGCGCATTCAGAAGAACCGGCGCGGCGAAAAGCGCATGCGCGAGGAGATCCGGCACAGTCTCTCCTCCATCCTGATTACCTGCCTGTCGGTCACCATCGGGCTGTTCGCTCAGTACCAGGGCTGGGCGCTGACGCCCTGGGCCTTCTCCTGGTGGACGGCGGTGCCGCTGTTCCTGCTGACCATGGTGCTGTTTGACGCCTGGTTCTACTTCGCGCACCGCGCGCTGCACACCAAGCTGCTCTACAAATACCATGCACTTCACCACAAAAGCGTTGCACCAACGGCCTGGAGCAATGATTCGATCGGGCTGGTCGATACTGCCTTGTCGCAGGGCTTTTATGCGGTGGTCGTCTTCGTCGTGCCGATCTCGCCGTATATCCTTTTGGCGCACCGGCTGTTCGACCAGATCAACGGCACCTTCGGCCACGCGGGGTTCGAATATTTTGCGTCCAAGACCTCGCGCTACCCGTCGCCTATGTTGTGCACGACCTATCATGATCAGCACCACGCCGAGTTCCGCTTCAACTACGCCAACTATTTTTCGTTCTGGGACCGGGTGATGGGCACGATCTCACCCGTCTATGACGCCCGAGTCGAGGCGTTCGAGGCCAGCGCACCGGCGCTCAACCTCAAGCGGCCCTCCAAGCAATCCGTTGAAACGGATGCGACGGGCGAGAAGGCGGCGGGCTGAGCCGCCGCCCTGAATGGTCAGAGGATGATCAGGGAACGATCAGCGTGCCCGCACCACCTTCGGTGAAGATCTCGAGCAGCACCGAATGCGACGTCTTGCCGTTGAGGATGACGACGCCCTGAACGCCCGCCTTGATCGCGTCGATGCAGGTCTCGACCTTGGGGATCATGCCGCCGGAGATCGTGCCGTCCTTGATCAGCGCCTGCGCCTGGGCAACCGAAAGTTCCTTGATCAGGTTCTTGTCCTTGTCGAGCACACCCGGAACGTCGGTGAGGAACAGCAGGCGGTCGGCGCGCAGTGCACCGGCGATCGCGCCAGCAAAGGTGTCGGCATTGATGTTGTAGGTCGCGCCGTCACGGCCGGGCGCCACCGGCGCGATGACCGGGATCATCTCCGACTTGGCCAGCAGGTCGAGCAGCGTGCGGTCGACTTCCACCACTTCGCCGACAAAACCGAGATCGAGCACGCGCTCGATATTGCTGTCGGGATCGACAACGGTCTTCTTGGCCTTTTCGGCAAACACCATGTTGCCGTCCTTGCCGCAGAGCCCGATCGCCCATTCGCCGGTCTGGTTGATCAGCGCGACGATCTCCTTGTTGATCGAGCCGGCCAGAACCATCTCGACGATCTCGACCGTCTTCTGGTCGGTGACGCGCAGGCCGCCTTCGAATTTCGATTCGATGCCCATCTTCGTCAGCATGGCGCCGATCTGCGGGCCGCCACCGTGAACGACGATCGGGTTGACGCCGGACTGTTTCAGGAGCGCGATATCCTCGGCAAAGGCGCGGCCGAGCGCGCTGTCACCCATGGCATGGCCGCCATACTTCACGACGATGGTCTTGTTTTCATAACGCTGCATGAACGGCAGGGCCTGCGCTAGAAGCCGGGCCTGCATTTCGCTTTCGGAAGGGGACATCGACACACCTCTGGAACCTCAGGTGCGGCCTTTTAGCCTATGTTTTTGACGGAGGAAATAATGGCACGCAACATTCGTGCATCCGCATACTGCGCCGTTGGTGCGCCCTGTCGCATTGACAGGCGGGGATAAGCGTTGGATTCTGCCTCGGCACGCCGCACGGGAGGACGTTGGTCGGGCTGTCGCGCTCGAGCGGATCTCGAGCGGCACGGTGTTGCCGAAGGCCACCGACGCCCCCGCAATGAGGCCTCTAACCGAGAGATTGCACGCTTCGATGACAAAACCGGACCAGAGCGAAGGGGACCGCTCCCGCGATGAGGTGCTGGCAGGCGAATACGTGCTTGGCGTCTTGTCGCTTGAGGCGCGCGAGCGGGTGGAAGCCCGGCTGCGGCACGACCGCGCATTTGCGGCGATCGTCGCTCGCTGGCAGGAAAATCTCGCGACGCTGGAAGACGAGGAACAGGCTTTCCTTTCGTCTCCGCTCGCGCTGCCGGTCATGGCAGGCGAGGCCGGCCGGCGCTCGGTGAGCCAGGATCGTCTGTCGTTGCAAGTCTGGCGATCCGCAAGCCTCTGGCGTGGGGTCTCATTCGCACTTTTTTTCCTTCTCGTCGGGACGATCCTTTTTGCCGAGCGGCCACCGGTCTCTCCTCAAGGCCTGCCACCTGTTCTTGCCAGCATGCAGGCGCAAGCGCCGGAGAATATCGGCCTGCTTGCCCGTTACGATGCGGCGGCTGGCCGCCTGCAGATCACGCCGGTGGCGACCGAGAGCGGCGGCGCGCATTCGCTTGAGGTGTGGTTGAGCCAGGGCACGGACCCGGCGGTCTCGCTCGGTACGCTTCCGGAAACGGGAGAGGTAATCGTGCCCCAGGCACTGCGAGGGCAACTCGCCGCCGGCGGAACGCTGTCCGTCAGCCTGGAGCCGCCGGGGGGATCAACGACCGGCAAACCGTCCGGGCCGGTTTTGGCGATCGGCCACACGTTGAAACCCTAGAAATCTGCCAGCCGACCATTGCACGGCCGCCCGATAGGCATGCGGTTCAGAGCGGCCGCCCGACCGTCTCGCAGATTGCGCCGCGAAGCTCATCCAGGCCGTCGCCCTTTTCCGAAGACGTCGACAGGATGACGGGATAGGCGGCGGGGCGTTTGCGGATCTTCTCCGCGGTCTCCGCGATCAGTTGCGGTACAGCGGACGTCTTGATCTTGTCGATCTTGGTCAGCACGATCTGGTAGGAGACGGCGGCCTTGTCGAGCAGCGCCAGCGCTTCCTCGTCGTTCTTCTTGATGCCGTGCCGGCTGTCGATCAGGACATAGACGCGCTTCAGTGTCGCACGTCCGCGCAGATAGTCGAAGACGAGCTTGGTCCAGGCATCCACCTGGTCCTTCGGTGCCTGGGCGTATCCGTAACCCGGCATGTCGACGAGCGCCATCGGCGGCAGGTCGTCGCCTTCCCCGGAAAATCCGTCCGGCACAAAGAAGTTCAGTTCCTGCGTGCGGCCAGGCGTGTTCGATGTGCGGGCAAGCCCCCTGTGGCCGACGAGCGCGTTGATCAGCGACGATTTGCCGACATTCGAGCGTCCGGCAAACGCCACTTCCGGCGGTCCTTCCGGCGGCAGGAACTTCATCGCCGGAACGCCGCGGATGAAGATCCACGGGCGGCCGAAGAGCGGCAGGTCTGGCTTTGCGGTATCGGTGGTCATGACGGGGCCTTTCTCAAGGCTCGTGAATTCAGGGTTTCGGGCAGCAAGTCAAGTCACAGCGGCCGTCTTTGCGTCTTTCGAGGACCTGTAGGCCTGATGAAGCAGGTAGGTGAAGAGGGCGGCAAGCACCAGTGTTCCACCGCCGACCGTGCGCAAGGAGGGGATTTCGCCGTGGAACAGCACCATCCACAGCGGTGCAAGGATCATCTCCAGGGTTCCGAGAAGGGCGGCAAGCGCCGCAGGGATCATCCGCGCACCGGTCACGTAAAGCGCCATGCCGAGGCCGAGATTGAGTGCGCCGAAGGCAAAGAGCAATGCCAGATCGCCCGAAGACACCGAGAGGTAACCGGCTTGCGTAGCGGCAACCAGAGCGGCGATTAGCGAACCCGCGCAGGCGGCGGGCGTCATCCGAATGCCGGGGTGGCTGCGGGTGATCACGGTCATGCCGGCGAAGATGAGGGCGATCGCCCCAGCGAGAAGGAGGCCAAGCCGTGAGGCACCTGGCCCGAGCGAGCCGGACACCATGATGGCGATGCCGATCAGCACGGCAAGGATCGCGCCCCAGGTGATGCCCGTGATCGGCTCGCCGATGAAGATGCGGGCAAACAGTGCGGCAAACAACGGGATCGCCGCCATGAACAGCACGACATTGGCAACCGGCGTCATGCTGACGGCCATCACGAAGCAGGTTGAGATGCAGGCAAAACCAAGCGCAATCGCAAGACCCGGACGCCCCATGTCGGCAAACAGCCGCCGCGTTCCGGCCGGGCCGTCGCGCAGCAGCATGAAACACAGGAGAAAAACACCGGCAAACAGGCAGCGCCAGAAGACGAGCGTCCAGCCGTCATCGACGCCGATGAAACGCTGGATGGCGCCGCCATAACTCCAGGCAATCGCCGATCCCACGACAAGCATCACGCCGAGGAGCGATGTGGCGCGAGTGGGCGTGCCTCCCGTTGAGACCGATGTCATGCGTGCTCCTCCACGTCATCAAAAAAGAAGCCCCGGCAAGCGGGGCTTCGATGGTCGGTTATTTTGTTTCCGCCGGTTTTCGCCGGAACAGGCCCTTCAGATTGTCGAAGAGCTCGATCTTGGCGCCGTGGCGCTTCATGATCAGCGCCTGCTGGGTGATCGACAGCGTGTTGTTCCAGGCCCAGTAGATCACGAGGCCCGCCGGGAAGGAGGCCAGCATGAAGGTGAAGACCAGCGGCATCCAGGTGAAGATCATCGCCTGCGTCGGGTCCGGCGGCGTCGGGTTCATGCGCATCTGCAGGAACATCGTGATGCCCATGATGATCGGCCAGACGCCGATCAAGAGCGCATGCGGTACGTCGTAGGGCAGAAGACCGAACAGGTTGAAGAGCGAGGTCGGGTCCGGCGCGGAAAGGTCCTGGATCCAGCCAAAGAACGGCGCGTGGCGCATTTCGATGGTGACGTAGATGACCTTGTAGAGCGCAAAGAAGACCGGGATCTGCAGGAGCACCGGCCAGCAGCCGGCGATCGGGTTGATCTTCTCTTCCTTGTAGAGCTGCATCATCGCCTGCTGCAGCGCCATGCGGTCGTCGCCGTGTTTGGCCTTCAGCTCTTCCATCTTCGGCTGTACGCGCTTCATGCCGGCCATCGAGGCATACTGCTTGCTGGCGAGCGGGAAGAAGATCGCCTTGACGACGATCGTCGTGCACAGGATGGCGACGCCGAAATTGCCGAAGTAGCGGAAGAAGAAGTCCATCAGCTTAAACATCGGCTTGGTGATGAAATAGAACCATCCCCAGTCGATCAGCAGGTCGAAGCGCGGAATGCCGAGCGACTGCTCGTAACCATCGACCAGCGGCACTTCCTTGGCGCCGGCAAACACGAGGTTCTTCAGTTCCGTCGACTGGCCCGGCTGGATCGTCACGGCATCGGTCTTGAAGTCGGCCTGATAACGCGGCTGGCCATCGGTGAAATGCGTGAAACGGCTTTCATAAGGCAGCGTCTGCGGCGGAATGAGCGTGGTTGCCCAGTATTTGTCGGTAATGCCGAGCCAACCGCCCGTTGCCTTCGGGAAGGTGTAGGGCTCCTTCTCGACATTGCTGTAGCTTTCTTCCGTCAGGCCGCCCTGTGCGCCGAGCACACCGAGGAAACCTTCGTGGATGACGTAGACGGAGGCATGTTCCGGCTTGTTGTAGCGCGTGACGCGGCCGTAGGTCGCAAGCGAAACCGGCGTTGCGGTGACGTTGTCGATCTTGTCGGTCACGGTCAGCATGTAGTGGTCGTCCACCGCGAAGGTGCGGGAGAACACGACACCCTTGTCGTTGGTAAACGTCAGCGTCACCGGCGTCTGCGGCGTCAGCTTATCGCCGCTCGCAACCGTCCACACCGTGGAGGGGCCTGGAACGGAGCCGGCATTTTCGCCGGGAATGAAGCCGAGTTCGGTGAAGTAGCCGTCGCGCGTATCGGCCGGCGACAGAAGCGTGATGGTCGGGCTCTTCGGATCGACCGTCTCGCGGTATTCGCGCAGGTGCAGGTCGTCGAGGCGTGCGCCGGTCAGGTTGATCGAGCCGGAAAGGGCCGGTGTGTCGATCGCGACACGCGGCGACTTGGCGATCGCCTGCTCGCGGCTGGCGGCGGCCTGGGCCTGGGTGGAGCCCGGCAGGGTCCCGGCCACTTCACCGGAGGCCGTCGGACCGGCAGGGTTTGCCTGCGGATTGGCCGCCTGCATCTGCTCCTGCTGGGCGCGGCGGGCCTCGTCGGCAAGACGCTGCGCTTCCATCCTCGGGTTCATGTAGAGGAATTGCCAGGCAAGAACGATCAGCACCGAAAGCGCAATCGCGATGTAATAGTTACGGTTCTTTTCCATCATGCTTTCCTGGAACGGGTCTCCTCGGACCGCTTCTGTTTCGGTCTGCTCTCCACGCGTTCGGAAAGCGCTGCCGCAAGTTCGGCAAAGGGTGTATTCAGCATCTCCCGCCGGGCGACAATGACATAGTCATGACCGTCTTTCATTGCAAACCGGGCGGATTGTCTGACCAACTCGCGCAGCCGCCGCTTCATCCGGTTCCGTTCGACAGCATTGCCCTGCTTTTTCGTGACGGTAAAACCGACGCGGGGTGCAGTGTCGGGTTCCTTGCGATCGAGCACCTCGACCAGGAAGTACGGCCCGCGGCGTTTTTCTCCGTCCCGGACAGCAAGAAACTGCGGCCGGCTTTTCAGCCGCCCGACAGTCTTTTCGTTTTCGTCTTCAGACGTCATCGCCCGCAGCTTCCCCGGGCAGTGCCGGCCTTACGCCGACAGACGAGCGCGGCCACGTGCGCGACGGGCGGACAGAACCTTGCGGCCACCCTTCGTTGCCATGCGGGCGCGGAAACCGTGACGGCGCTTGCGAACAAGCTTGGACGGTTGATAGGTACGCTTCATTTTTTTAACACCGCGGTGTGCGGCCCTTCTTGAATTTGCCCTCGTTTCGAGGAGCAAGAGCGTTGCTTGAAAACGTTACGGCAAAAAGAGATCGCACGGAGGCAATCCCGGCAAGCCGGACGTGGGGCGGCTTATAAGGGCAATGGCTGGCGAAAGTCAATCGAGCCCGGCTTTGCAAGGCGTGCAGGAGGTCATCACACCTGCGACAACGGCCACCGGAGTCTCCCTCCGACCTATGAGCGTGATTTTAGTCTTCCTTAATTAGTGCCTGACATCAATGGGACATTTGAAGTGGGCAGCCGCACCAGGTCATATGGGGCGGGGAAGGAAAGCCAGATGAGAATACGCGGCAAGATTACAGTGTTGGTCGGAGTCCTGAGTTTTGTCGCTCTGGTCGTGGGTGGCCTCTCTCTTTATGCAATCTCGGAATATACGCACCGACTGCAGATCCTGAACGCGGCGGCTGAACGCGCCTACAAGGGAGAAAGCCTCAACCGTCTGGTGACGGCGGTGGTGATGGACTCACGCGGCATCTATGCTGCCAAGGATGCCGCCGACACCCAGAAATTCGGCCAGGGTCTGATGAAGAGTCTGGACGATATGGATGCACTGATGGCAAGCTGGCGACCGCTCGTTGAGCCGGAACAGCGTGGCGCCTTTGACGCCATGCTGGCCCGCGCGAAGGACTTCCGGGCTTTCCGCACCGAAACGGCCCGTCTTGGCAAGGAAGAGGGTCCGCAGGCTGCCAACAAGCAGGGCAACAACGAGGAGAACCGGAACAATCGCAAAGCCTTCCAGGCCGAGATCGATGCCGTCGTTGCCGCGGATCTCGAAAAGCTGAAGACGGTGAAGGCCGGCATTGAAGAGCTGGGCCAGACCCTGTTCTGGCTGATTGCCATCATCACGCTCGCCGGCGTGGCGGCTGGTGCGATCGTCGGAACCGCCGTTGCCCGCCGTTCGCTCAGTAATCCGATCATCGATTTGACGAACGCCATGAAGCGGCTTGCCGCGGGCGATTACACGACCGACATCCCGGCGCGCGGTCGCCCGGACGAAATCGGTGACATGGCTGCGGCCGTGGAAGTCTTCAAGCGCAACGGCGAGGAGGTCAATCGCATGAATGCGCAGGAGAGCATCCTTCGCGCCAAGAGCGACGAGCTGCAGAGCCGCATGGCCAGCGTCATGGCCGCGGCAGCCAACGGCGATTTCTCCTCACGTATCAACAAGCAGTTCGACGAACCGGGCCTCGACCATTTCGCCCGCGACGTGGATCAGCTGCTGGAGGCGGTCGACGGCGGGTTGAAGCAGACCGGGGCGATCCTGCAGCGCCTGGCGATTGGTGATCTCACCGAAACCATGGCGGGCGATTTCCGCGGTGCATTCGCCCAGTTGCAGCAAAACGTCAACGCGGCGATCACCGGCCTGCGCCAGACGATGCAGGAGGTGACCAATGCCACCAACTCGATCAATGGCAATTCGAATGAACTGCGCCTGGCCGCAGACGATCTGTCGCGCCGCACCGAGCAGCAGGCGGCGGCCCTGGAAGAAACATCCGCCGCGCTCGACCAGATCACCGCGGTGGTGAAGACGTCCACCTCGAGAGCGCAGGAAGCGCGCGAGATGGTGGGTGAAGCCAAGCAGAGCGCGGCACAATCCGGCGTCGTCGTGCGGGATGCCATCGCGGCCATGGGCCGCATCGAACAGGCATCGCGCGAAATCTCCCAGATTATCAACGTGATCGACGAAATCGCCTTCCAGACCAACCTGCTGGCGCTGAACGCGGGCGTTGAAGCCGCCCGCGCCGGCGAGGCCGGGAAGGGCTTTGCCGTCGTCGCCCAGGAGGTGCGCGAACTCGCGCAGCGGTCCGCCAACGCGGCCAAGGACATCAAGGCGCTGATCACGAAATCCGGTGAAGAGGTGGCCGGGGGCGTGCAGCTCGTCCAGAGAACGGGCGCCTCGCTGAACGAGATCGAAACCCGCGTTCTCAGCATCAATGATCACATCCATTCGATCGCCATCGCCGCGAAGGAACAGGCGACCGGCCTGCAGGAAGTGAACACGGCGATCAACCAGATGGACCAGGTGACGCAGCGGAATGCCGCCATGGTGGAGGAAACCTCGGCTGCAACCCACAAGTTGTCGCAGGAAACCACCACCCTGTTCTCGCTGCTGTCGCACTTCAAGATCGGCGAGGCGGCTCCGGCACCCCAGGCCGCGACCCGACAGCCGGCAGCGACGGCGCCAGCGCGTCCTGCAACGGGCACCCGCCTTGCCGATAGCCAATCCGCGCCGAAAGCATCGCCGGCACGGCGCATGGTCGGCAATCTGGCGAAGTCGCTGTCTGCCTCCGGCGCTGCCGTTGCCATCGCACCGAGCGGCGAAAACTGGGAAGAGTTCTGAGGCGATCCAAACACCTTAACGAAACGTAATATAAAACGGGCGCGCAAAGGCTGGAAAACGCCTCTGCGCGCCGTTATCATTTCGACGTGATCGAAACCGCTGCATGGTGTCGCGGCGAACAACGGAGATCCGCATGAGGACTGAGGCGGACATGTCCGCAAGCCTCGGAACCGGCCAGCAGGGAGCGGCAGGGGAGCCTCTTCCGCGCATGCCCCGACGCTTCCGGGGATTGTCCGGGCGGCTGTTGTGGCTGACCGTCATCTTCGTGATGTTCGCCGAAGTGCTGATCTTCATCCCGTCCATCTCGGTGATGCGCATGACCTGGTTGCGGGATCGGCTGGACACGGCCGCCGCTGCCGGCATCGTGATCGACGGCCTGCAGCCCGCCGAACTGCCGCGTGCCGTGCAGGATGACACGCTTTTGGCCACCGGCACCAAGGTGCTGGCGCTCCGCAAGGATGGGACTTCGCGCCTTCTGGCGGCCATCGACGTGCCGCCGCAGGTCGACCAGACCTTCGACCTTGCCCAGGAGACGGCGCTTGGTTCGATGCGCAATGCGCTCGATACGCTGGTCTTTGGCGGCGGGCGGGTGATGCGCGTCTTCGGCCCCATCGGCGAGACCGACATGGTGATCGAACTCGTCATGACCGACGACGCCCTGCGCAAGGCCATGATCTCCTTTTCGAAGATGATGTTCGCCATCTCGCTGCTGATCTCGCTTGTGACGGCCGTGATGATCTATGTGGCGATCAACAAGATGATGATCGGCCCGATCCGCCGGCTGACACATGGCATGCAGTCGTTTTCGGAGCGGCCGGAGGATCCGGAGCGCATCTTCCGTCCGGGAGCGGCCAAGGGCGAGCTGGAAGTCGCCGGCCAGCATCTGGCATCGATGCAGATGGAACTGCAGCGCACGCTCAAACAGAAGAAGAACCTCGCCGATCTCGGCCTGGCCGTCTCCAAGATCAACCACGACATGCGCAATATCCTGGCATCCGCGCAGCTGATGTCGGACCGGCTTGTGGATGTCGACGATCCGATGGTGCGCAGCTTCGCGCCCAAACTCCTGCGCACGATCGATCGTGCGGTCGGATATACCAGCGAAGTTTTGGCCTATGGTCAGGCGGAGGAGGCGGCCCCCAAACGCCGGCTGGTGCGCCTGTCGGACCTTTGCCAGGACGTGCGCGATATCCTCGCGCTTGACCCCGAAGCCGGCATCGTCTTTGTCGACCAGGTGGCCGAGGACATCGAGATCGATGCGGATGGCGAGCAGCTGTTCCGCGTCATCCACAATCTCTGCCGCAACGCCGTACAGGCGCTGGTGCAGGCCCCGCCGCCGGAAGAGGGTGGGCCGAAGCGGCTCAGCGTCACCGCCCAGCGGGTCGGCAGCGTCGTCAGCATCACCATCGACGACAACGGGCCCGGCATGCCGCGCAAGGCGCGGGAGAACCTCTTTACCGCCTTCCGGGGCTCGGCACGCTCCGGCGGCACCGGCCTTGGCCTTGCCATTGCGCGGGAGTTGATCCTCGCCCATGGCGGCACGATTGCACTGGTCGAAAAGCCGGGTCCCGGCACGCAATTTCGCATCGAAATTCCCGACCGCCCGGTCTCGCTGGAGGACTATCGGGCCAGAGCCTGAAAAATCACAAGATATTTCAATGGCTTGTTGAGATATTGCAGCAAAATGACAATTGGCGCGGCAAAATCGCTTGCAATCGAAAGCGAGAGGCTTTAGAGGATCGCCACACGCCGAGACGCACTAAACGTCTCCAACGGCAAGCACCCGTAGCTCAGCTGGATAGAGCACCAGACTACGAATCTGGGGGTCAGGAGTTCGAATCTCTTCGGGTGCGCCATTTCCTACATATGTGATGAATTTGAGGTTTGACGGGTCGGCGTTCTATTTACCTGTTGGCCGGGTTCGTAGGCACATCTACCTTGGCTGGTAGTCTCTAATTGCTATGGCAGTCAGATTGTGGCTCTAGCCAGTTCTTTCTGGTGATCGTATCTTATTCGCTTGGGCTGCTTGCCTCGAAACCGGCGTGCCATAGCCGCATTCTGCATAAGGTATGATGGAATGTCAGCACTAAAAAATGATCTTAAGCTTAAGCTTAAGCTGTCTCCTAATGTTAGACTGAGGATGACGTTTGAACGAGAGATGCTACTGGATGAGGACGAGAGCATCTTCAACGACGTGCTGCACAAGAAATACTTGGAGATGTACGACCGAGGGATTGCGAAGCAAGAGGCCCTCCTAAAGGCGGCTCTTCTGAGTGATGGATTATTAGCACTTCTGCTGTTCGGGAAAAACGTTACGATTCCCGGAACGTCAATCGGAATTCAAGATATTCCGGCAGCGGCAGAGGTGATGACCCTGTTTGCCTCGCTCAATTTTTTGGTCCTCTCGTTAGCTTTTATGAACGCACAGGCTTACCAAGCGATTTGCGAACAATTTACAATCCGCCTTGCTGCGAAAAGAGGAATTGATCCGGATTTCCTATCGGCAGCGCACATGTCTACTGAATTTTATCTGAAACTTTTTCGTAAAAAGATGAATATATTTGGGGAAGATTTTTTTGATGCTGGGGTTGGATATTCAGCTTTCTATTCCAGCTTATCTTTCTTGCTAGGTATGGTAATGCTTAGCGTGTTGGCGCTTCATATCTCGTTAATGGCATATGGTATCTGGATGAGTTTTTCGCTCAATTGGATATCTGTTCTGTTCGCGGTCTCAGTCTCGTTGATGAACTGCGCAGCCGTTCTGGTAAACATCTCTCCCTCTTTCAATTTCACGATTAAGCCGTCTCCCACCATTCCACAGTGACGGAAAATGCCCACCTTTGGCTGGCGCTGACCACTTGCGGCAAGCGCTAGCTACAAACGGTTTCACCTCTGCATTCGCCGCACTTTAAATTGCCTGTTAACCGTTACCAGCCGTAGCTGAAGGTCAGGCCGCCTTCGCGGTTGCCGTATTGCTCGACATCCGTGCGGGCATTGCGGCCGTACTGGAAAATGCCGTAGGCATTGTCGTTGCCATTCTGCCGCAAGGTTGCGGAATGGCCATCACCGCGCTGACGCACGAAGCCGACATTGCCGCTGCCGTTCTGCGAGACGCCGGCCTCGTTGTCGTGGCCGCGCTGGCGGATTTCGCCGTTCTTCAATCCCCGATACATCGAATAAAGCCGGATGCCGGTGGAGAGGATGTCGCCGCCTTCGTCGGAGGGAGGGGCGAGCGTGAAGGACACGCTGCCGGCAACAGCCGGAGCAGGCAGCAGTGCCGGCATCAGCAGGCCGGTCACAAGGGCAATCGACAAGGTTCTGGTCAGCGTGCGGTGCATGTCTCTCTCCGTTTCGGTCCATCCCTTGACCGTTGAATCAATCTTTGCATGGCGCGGCTGAACGGCTGCGGAACCCTCCATTCACATAGCGTTCAGCGCCATCCGTCCGCTCGCTGCACGACGAAAAAACGCCCGGGTCGCGAGGACGCCGGGCGTTGTGATGTCGCAGTGAGGAGAGGAAGTCAGATCCGGCCGCCCACCCATTCGGAACAGGAAACCGTCTTGCCGCCGGCGCTCACCTTCAGCGTCACGTCGTAATTGGCGCCGGATGAGCCGAGGGAGACGAGACCGAGCGGATTGCCGCGGCCGGCGGTGGCGCTGAAGGCGCCGCCCTGCTGGATCGAGTTGCTACCGCCGCGGCCCGAACCTTCAACCTGCAGCGAATAGGTGCCGTCGATGCTGCGGTCTGAGAAGACCACGCCCTGAAGCGTCACCATGCCGCCCTGGGGCGTCACCTTGATTTCACACCGAAGCGGTGCCTTGGACGTGGGGCCGGCCGCAAGCACGGCGGTGCCGCCTGCCGCCGTCAGAAGCACGGCAAAAGCGGAGAGGGTGGTTTTTGCTGACAGTCCGAAAGGCAACATGGCGCTCTCCTTGAAAGGGATGGCGTCGGGCTCTGCCGACGCCGGTCGACGGGAATTTGGGATCAGTCGCAGGTCTGGACGAAGGCGGCGACATTGCCGCTGCCGCCCTGCGAGACATTGGCGCTGCAGCCACGGCCGACCTGCACGCCGGCGGCGATATTGCCATTGCCGTCCTGGGTCAGGATCGTCGTGTGGTCGGAACCGAACTGGCCGACGCCGGCGACGTTGCGGTTGCCCGTCTGATAGGTGCTGGCGCGGTTGCGGCTGCCTTCCTGGCCGAAGGCGGAGAGGTTGTCATAACCGCGCTGCTGGGCGGCCGAATTGTTGTAATAACCGTTCTGGTAGACGCGGACCCGGTTACGATAACCGTTCTGCGAACCGCCGGCGGAATTCGACCAGCCATACTGTTCGAAGCGCACGTCGTTGGCGAATGCGGGAACGGCGCTGCCGATGCCGATGAGGGCGACGAGTGCGGTGGCGATGAAAGAGGTGCGGGTCATGGAAGCGTCTCCGTTTGCGGGCCGTGCCGCCGTTGAACGCTTTCCTTGTAATAGACCCAGTCGGAACGGCGCCTGAAGGCACCGTTCACCTGTCGTTTAGCCGCTCAGACGGTTCTGTAGCCGCGGTCGAAATAGATCAGCGCCTGGCCATCCTCGCGGGTATGGATTGCCTCGACCGCGCAGAACAGCACGTCATGGGTTGCGCCATCGGCAATCGACGTAATGCGGCAATCAAACGAGGTGAGTGCTCCCTCCAGCCGGTGGCAGCCGGTTTCCGTCGGATGCCAGGTGGCCCCGGCGAACCGTTCCTCGACGGGCGTCTTGCCGCCGAACAGCCGGCTGAGCGCCTCGTGTTCGGCAGACAGGACGTTGACGCAGACGACCTTGTTGAGGCTGACCGGCTGGTAGGCGGAGGAACCGCGGTTGAGGCAGACCAGCAGCGTCGGCGGGCTGTCGGAGACGCTGCAGACGGCGGTGGCGGCAAAACCCGCTCTGCCGCCCGGGCCGTCGGTGGTGACGATGGTGACGGCGGCGCCGAGCCTTGCCATGGCGTTCCGATAGGCCTGGCGATGGTCGTCTTGCGGGTGGGCGATCGATGCTGTGGCAGCAGGCATTCACGGGTCTCCGGTCTTTTGTGCCTGAAGGTCTACGCGGGATTGGTCCGGCAGTTCAGGGGGCATCGAAGAGAGATTGGCTTTGTGGTTAAGCTGCATCACTGCGCCGGGTTTGTTCCGGCGGTCAGGAATGACAGGATGTCCTGGTTGATGGTCTGCGGAAAGACGATGTTGACCGCATGGGCTCCGCTCTCGCTCAGCGAAAGCGTGGCGTTCGGCAGACCCTCCGCAAGACGGACGGAGCGCGTATAAGGCACGAGAAGGTCGTCCTTCGTCGCGATCAGCAGCGTTTGCGCGGCAATCTCGCCGAGCCGGTCGTCGACATCGAAGGCGCGCAGCGCCGCAATGCGGCGGGTGACATTGTCCTTGCCCTGGAAATGCGACACGCCATGCGCATCGTCCTCCGCCAAACGTGCGGCATTTTCGCTCATCCACCAGGCGGGATAAAGGAACAGCGGCTGCGCCTTGACGAAGGCCCCCACGCCAGACGCGTTCAAAAGTTCAAGGCGCACATCGAAACAACGGCCGGAATGCGGATCCGCCTTGCTCCAGGCATTGATGAGGATGAGCTTGTCGATCAGATCCGGTCGGCGCAGCGCGAGATCGAGCCCGATCAGGCCACCCAGCGCATGACCCATGAAGTGGAACCGCGTGAGGCCCAGTTCGGCAACGATGTCCAGCACGTCATCCGCCATGGCGGAAATACCGCCCGTCTCCGGAACCGCGCCCCCCGTCCTCCCACAACCGCGATGGTCATAGGTGATGACGCGGAAGTGCGCCGAGAGTGCCGGAATCTGCGGCGCCCAATAGGCGCCCGATCCGCCCAACCCGGACGAGAGCAGGATGGTCGGCGCGTCGGGGGCGGTCAGTCCGTGGATGTCGTAATGCATGGGTCGGGCCTGATTTCAGCGGTTACGGTGAAGTCCCCTCCCCAACCCCTCCCCACAAGGGGGAGGGGCTCAACCTGCCGAACCCTCGCATTCCGCTTGTTGGGCAAGGCGGTGAGGCTGGTCTTCTCCCCCCTTGTGGGGGAAATGGCCGGCAGGCCAGAGGGGGTCTTTTGTGTAGGCTTCGGCAGATGCAGGAGGCGAATAAGGCCAATGAGGGGCAATAACGCCCTCACTTCTTCCCGATATGCGCGACGGTCGCGATTTCCACCAGTGCATCCGGCTTCACCAGGCCGCACTGCACGCAATAGCGGGCGGGTTTGTCGCCGGGGAAATATTCAGCATAAACCGTGTTGATCGCCTGGTAGTTCGCCCAGTCGGTCAGGAAGATGTGGTTCATGGTGACATCCTCCATCGTGCCGCCGGCGGTTTCGATCACCGACTTGATGGTTTCCAGCACATGGCGGGTTTGTGCTGCCGCATCGCCCACATGCACGACGTCATTGTTCTTGTCGAAGGGAAGCGTTCCCGAGACATACACCACGCCATCGGCCAGCGTGCCGGGCGAATAGGGGGCGATGGGCTTCTGCGTGCCTTCCGGGACGACGATGGTCTTCGGCATTCTGATTGTCTCCGTTTTCTAAAAGGTGAGCGTGTTATTCGGCGGCTTCGGCGGGGGCTGCCTGGGAAATCGCGCCGCAGAAATCATGGACGGTGGATACCCAGCCGAAGAATTTCTCGACATTGTAGACGGTGGCCTGCTGGATGAACTCCGGGCCCAGATGGTGGGTGGCGTCCTCCAGCATCACGCCGAAATATTCGAGGTGGAAGGCATCGCGCAGCGAGCTTTCGACGCAGACATTGGTGGCAATGCCGACGAAGACGAGATTGCGGATGCCGCGGGCGCGCAAAACGCTGTCCATATTGGTGTTGAAGAAACCGGAATACCGTGTCTTCGGCACCAGGATGTCGCCCGGCTGCGGCTGTAATTCGTCGACGATGGCATAGTCCCAGGTGCCCTTGGCGAGCAGCTGCCCCTGCAGTTCCGGCCGCTTGCGCATGGTCTTCAGCGCATTCGATTTGTGCCAGTTGGGTGAACCGGGGCCGCCGGCCTCGACATAGTCCTTGTCCCAGCCGTTCTGGAAATAGACCACCAGCACGCCGGCGGCGCGTGCCGCGTCCAGCGTCTTTTTGATGTTGGCAATCGTGCCCTTGGCGCCGGCAATGTCGAAGCCGGCAAGGTCCACATAACCGCCTTCGGTGGAATAGGCGTTCTGCATGTCGACGACGACAACGGCGGTTTCGGACGGCTTCAGCGAGATCGGCTCCGGCCGTGCCGGAAGCGTGACGCTTTTCGTCCGTTCCGGCCTTGGCTGGTAGCCCGCAACAACGGCCTCGCTCATTCGGCGGCCTCCAGCATCTGGTTGACATGGGCGCGGCTCTTCATCAGCGGCTGCACATATTTGCCGAACTTCTCGATACCTTCCAGGAAGTCGTCGAAGGTCAGCATCACGCCGCCGGTGCCGGGCACTTCGCTCATCTCGTCCAGCATGGCCGCCACTTCGGCATAGGAGCCGATCAGGGTGCCCATGTTGATGTTGACGGCCGAAACCGGGTTCGACATGTGGCGCACATTGGTGTCGGAACCGGACTTGGTATCGGCAGCACTCTGCAGGCCAAGCCACTTGATGGCTTCCTCGTCGGCGCCGGCCTTGTAATGCTCCCATTTGGCAAAAGCGGCTTCGGTCGTTTCTTCGGCGATCACCATCGTCAGCACGAAGGAACGTACGTCGCGACCGGTCTTTTCCGTGGCCGCCAGCAGGCGTTCATTGGTCGGCGCAAAGGCCTTCGGCGTATTGACGCCAACGCCGAAGCAGAAGCTGTAATCGGCAAACTGAGCGGAAAACGCCATGCCGGAATTGGAAGAGCCGGCGCAGATCAGCTTCACATCGCCTTCCGGCACCGGCTTCATGCGGCAATCGTCCATCTGGAAATATTTGCCCTTCAGGTCCGACTGACCGGTGGTCAACAACTCCTTGAGAACGGTCGTATATTCGGTGAGGTATTCGTAGCGGTCGGCAAAATAGTCGTCTCCCGGCCACAGACCCATCTGGCTGTATTCCGGACGTTGCCAGCCGGTGACGAGGTTGACGCCGAAACGTCCGCCGGAGATGGAATCGATCGTGGTCGCCATGCGGGCAACGATCGCCGGCGGCATCACGAGCGTTGCGGCCGTGCCGAACAGCTTGATCTTCGAGGTGACGGCGGCAAGGCCGGCCATCAGCGTAAAACTTTCCAGGTTGTAGTCCCAGAACTCCGTCTTGCCGCCGAAGCCGCGCAGCTTGATCATCGACAGCGCGAAGTCGAAACCATAGTGCTCCGCCTTCAGCGTGATCGCCTTGTTCAGTTCGAAGCTCGGTTTGTATTGCGGGGCATTTTCCGACAACAGCCAGCCATTGTTGCCGATCGGAATGAAGACGCCAATTTCCATTTTTGATGCTCCCTCTGTGGCCGGGCCGAGATGCCCGTTTATGCTGAAAAGGAAGCAATGACCGTGCCAGTTCTAAAAAGATAAATGAATTCAAATGGTTGATTTGTTGGCGGCGATAAAATTTATCAAACGGTCAAAAATTTACCGGCTGATCAATAAAAAATGGGCGTTCCGCACCCATGTGGTGCAGCAAAGTGATGATTTTTTGATCTTTGCCAGGTCTGGGTGAAAATTGTGCAGACAATCCTCCGCCGGAGCGGACGCTCAGCCGCAGCGCGACTGAAGTTTCGCCAGGCTCTGCACCTCGATATGGCGATTGGCGGTGATGGAGATGATCCCGTCTTTCTTCAGCCGGGAAAACTGTCGCGACACCGTTTCGATGGTGAGGCCCAGATAATCGGCGATGTCGAGCCTGGACATCGGCAGGTCGAAGATGCGCCGGTCGCCTCGGGCGTCGGGGTCGAGGTGCACGGCGATCAGCATCAAAAGGCTTGCGACCTTCTCCGACGCCGTTTTGCGGCCAAGCGTCACCATCCATTCGCGGGCTTCGTCCAGTTCGCGCAGGGCCTGGTCCATCAGCCGTTTGCGCAGCGCCGGATTTCTTTCGATCAACCGCTCCAGCATCACCTTCGGCACGCGGCAGACCTCGACATCGGAAGCGGCTTCCGCCGTCATCGGGCTTTCGGTGGCGTAAAGCCGCCCGACCAGATCGGGTGCGAACTGCAGGCCGACGATCTGCTGGCGGCCGTCTTCCAGCGTCTTCGACAGTTTCACCACGCCGCGCATGACATTGTCATAAGCTTCCACATCGGTGCTTTCGCCCACCAGTTCCTCTCCCGAGGAATGCTGGAGCTGGCGTGTGTGACGGGATAGCAGCGTCAGTTCATCGGGGTTCAGGGCGCCGCACATGCCTTTGTGACGCACCTCGCAACTGCGGCAAAGCACGGGAATCTCGGTCGAGTGGATATCGCGGCGGCTAAAGTCCATGGCCCTTCTCCTATACCTTTTTCCACTAGCAAGTGCCACGGGCCCAGAATTGATCTTGATCAAGGCAAGGCTGGTTTTTGCGCCCTAGCTTTGGCTGACAGAGGAAAAATCCATGCAGCCAGATCTCATCCGTCGTTATGCGTCTCCCGTGCCGCGTTATACCAGTTATCCGACAGCCCCGCATTTTCATGGTGAGGTGGATGCCAAGGTCTATTCGGGCTGGCTGGAGCAGGAAGATGGCGATGCACCGCTCTCGCTTTATCTGCATGTGCCCTTCTGTGACCGGCTGTGCTGGTATTGCGGCTGTCACACCAAACATACCCGCCGTTACGAACCGGTCGCGGATTATGTCGATGCGTTGATCGCCGAGATCGCCCTGGTGGCAAGCCGCCTGCCGAGACGCCGTTCGGTCGGCGCGATCCATTTCGGAGGCGGGTCCCCGACGATCGTCTCGCCGCACGACCTCATTCGCCTGCGCAACGCCATCGAACGTCAGTTCGACCTGGAGCCCTCCGCCGAGGTGAGTGTCGAGATCGATCCGGGTTTTGTCGACGCCGTGAAACTCGCCGCCTGGCGAGATTTCGGCATGACGCGCGCCAGCGTCGGTGTGCAGGATTTCGATCCGGCCGTGCAAAGGGCGATCAACCGGCCGCAAAGTTTTGCCCAGACCCAGCGTGTCGTGAGCCTTCTGCGCGAGTTCGGTGTCGGTGGCATCAACCTCGATGTCGTCTATGGCCTGCCCTACCAGACCCTGAACAGCCTTGCCCGCACCCTTGATCGCGCGCTTGCCATGCAGCCGGAGCGTTTCGCCATCTTCGGTTACGCGCATGTGCCGTGGATGAAAAAACACCAGACGCTGATCGATGAACAGGCGCTCGCCGGCATCGAGGAGCGTTTCGAGATGCAGCAGCTGATTGCCGATACGCTGACCGCGGCCGGTTATCTCGCCGTCGGCATCGATCATTTCGCCAGACCCGGTGACAGCCTTGCCGAGGCGTTGAACCAGGGCGAGGTCAAGCGCAATTTCCAGGGTTACACCACCGACAGCGCGCCGGCGCTGATTGGGCTCGGAGCGTCCGCCATCGGCCGCAGTGAACGGGGCTATGTGCAGAACATCGTTGCGACGGGCGAATATATGCGGGCGATCAGCGAAGGACGCCTGCCGGTGGCCAAGGGTTTTGCGCTGAATGATATCGACCGGGCTGTCGGGGATGCGATCGAGGCGCTGATGTGCCACTACGGTTTTTCCGTCCACAGTCTGAAGGAACGTTACGGCGCCGCGGCAGAGGTGGTGCAGGCGGATGCCGCGCGCATCCACCAGCAGGATCCGGACGGCTTTACCGCCTTCGACGGCGACCGGTTCGAGGTGATGCCGCGTGGGCGCATGTTCGTGCGCACCATCGCTTCCCGTTTTGACCAGTATTTCGGCCGCGGCACGGCGCGCCATTCGGTGGCTGTCTGAGCCTGTGGCTCAGGCGTCCCTGCCGCCCCACGCAAAAAAGGCGCCATTGGCGAAATCCGCCGCATCGCGTCGACCGCGCTTGCCATAGGTAAGTGGCGCGCCGTCAGCGGCAAGCACGCTGCCGCCGGCAGCACGGACCACAGCATCACCCGCAGCCGTATCCCATTCCATGGTGCGCCCGAAGCGCGGATAAACGTCGGCCTTGCCTTCAGCCACCAGGCCGAATTTCAGCGAAGAGCCGACGGTGCAGCATTCGCAGGGTTCAAGTTCGTCAAGATAACGCTTGGTCTCCGCATCGAGATAGGACCGGCTGGCCACCGCGATCGGCGGCGCGGCGACGGGTCGGACACGGATCGGCTGTCGCGACAGGACCTGCTGGTTCTGGTCGATCGTCAGCTTGGCAGCGCCATCAGGGCCGCCGGTATAGGCAACTCCGACGACCGGCGCATAAACGATCCCGGCCACGGGCTTGCCATCCTCGATCAGGGCAATGTTGACGGTAAATTCGCCATTCCGGTTGATGAATTCGCGCGTCCCGTCCAGCGGATCGATCAGCAGGAACCGCCCGCCGGAAATATCCGGCTCGATGCCGGCGGCCATCTGCTCCTCGGCAATCACCGGAACATCCGGCATATGCGCTTTCAGATGCGAGAGAATCACCTCTTCGGCCCGCACATCCGCTTCCGTCACCGGGCTCTGGTCGGCCTTGGTCTCGACCTCGAAACCGCGCTGGTAGATGTCGAGGATGACGCGACCGGCGGCGAGCGCCGCCTCTTCGAAAATGGCAAGCATCAATCTGTCCCTGTTCTTGCGCAACCTGATGCGACAAGGCAGGGCGAAATGCAAATCCCGCATGACAAAGCGGTCGGAAAATCCATCAGGCAGGCGGATTTTCTTTCGCGTGAAGGCGCAATATGGTCCGGGCACCATCAAATCAGGAAGGGTGTTCGCCATGCGGTGGAAACGCACGATGCAGTTGCTGGATGTCCATGCGGAGGGAGAGATCGGCAAGGTCGCAATCGGCGGCGTGCCGAAAATCCCCGGCGCCACGACGGCGGAAAAGCTCGCCTGGCTGAACAGCGATCCGAAGGGGCAGGAACTGCGCCGGTTTCTTTGTCTTGAGCCGCGCGGAAACCCGATCGGCTCCGTCAACCTGCTTCTGCCGGCCACGCATCCGGAGGCCGACGCCGCCTTCGTTATCCTGCAGCCGGATCAGGCGCATGCGAGTTCCGGCTCGAACTCGATCTGCGTCACCACCGCACTTCTCGAGGTGGGGATCGTCGAGATGCAGGAGCCGGAAACGATCGTGACGCTGGAAACGGCGGCGGGTCTGGTGAGGGCAAAAGCGACCTGCCGTGACGGGCGCTGCGAACGGGTGGAACTGACCATGGTTCCCTCCTTCGTGCATCAGCTGGACGTCAAGCTGGAAACGCGCTGGGGAGAGATTAGCCTGGATCTCGCCTATGGCGGGGTCTTTTACGCGCTCGTTGATGTCGAACAGATCGGTCTCACCATCGAAAAACACAATGCGGCGGCGCTGGTTGCCGCCGGCATGGAGCTGAAGGCGGCGATCAACGCGGCTTTTCCGGTCGTCCATCCGGAAATCCCGGAAGTGTCAGGTGTGGCTTACGTTATGTTCCGCAGTGTCGATCCGGACGGGGCGGTGCGCACCTGCACCACGATGTGGCCCGGACGTGCCGACCGCTCTCCCTGCGGCACGGGCAATTCCGCCAATCTCGCGACGCTCTATGCCCGCGGCAAGGTGGCGAAGGGCGATGTCTTCACCTCGCGCTCCATCATCGGTTCGGAATTCCGGGTGGGGCTGAAGGATATCACCACGGTCGGTAACCTTCCGGCCGTCGTGCCGACGATCAGTGGCCGCGGCTTTACCTTCGGCCAGCAGACGGTGGCGCTCGATCCCTTCGATCCGCTGGCAGGCGGTTTTGCCATGACGGATGTGTGGGGTCCGTCGGCAGGCGACATTCCCGGCTGATCAGATATCTTTGAGCGTGGTCGGCGTTTCGATCTCGTTCGGCGCAAGTACCAGCATGTGAAAACCCTGCGGCAGCGAGGAGACTTCCGGCGCCTGTTCCGGCAGGCGAACGCCGGCCTGCTGCAGCTGCTGCAGCTTGCTGGCGCCGAATTCATCACCCAGAGCTGCGGCCTGGGCATAGAGTTCGGCGGCGGCCTCGCGGTTGGCGCGGATGCCTTCACCGGCCTCGTACATCAGACCGAGGTTGATCATTGCATCCTTGTTGCCGCCCTTGGCCGCAACATCATACCAGGCGATCGCCATCTGATTGTCTTCGGTCACCTGATTGCCTTCGTCGTAGATCACGCCGATGTTGAAGGCGGCGGTCATGTCGCCACGGGCGGCGGCCTCTTCGAACCAGCGAATGGCCTCATTCGCATCCGGCACCGTGCCGATCCCGTCGCGATAGGAGACGCCGAGATTGTAGGCGGCCAGCATGTTGCCGGCTTCCGCGGCCTCCTTGTACATCCGGAACTCCGCCTCGCTGTCGCCGATCCGACCAAGCAGCATGCCGAGATTGACCTTGGCGGCGGCATAATCCGCCTTCACGGCGGTCTCCATAAGCGGTCATGGCCTGTTCGGCCTGTTCCGCCTTGTTGAGGGCACGGCCCAGCTGGAAGGCGTAACGGGGATTTCCGGTGGATTCATAGGCGATCCGGCAGGCGGTTGCGGCGGTCGCATCGACTTCGCCAATGCCGACCGGCGCATAGGCCGGGTTGCGGTTGAGGTCGAACGGGCTGCCGGCCATCCGGTCGCACTGGTCCTGCATCTGCGCCGCAAGAATGGCGGTCGATGGCTCGCGGGCTTTTGGCGCCGCGGTGAAGGCTCCCAGCGCAAAAACAGTGCCGGCGCATAAAACGGCAAAAGTAGTCACTCGCGAAGAACGGGTGTTCATTCTTCATCTCCAGCATCTGATCTTTAGATTTGTTTAACGAACGCGGCAGAACGCAGTCGGTTCCTCTTGGGGGTATCCATCACGCTTTGCTGATCTCTCCCGGCTCTCCCGGCTCTCCCGGCTCTCGCGGCATTTCGCCGGCCATGGCAAAAATCGCCAAACATCGGTTGTCGCTGTTCCGGTCCCGGTGCTATTCGGGGGACCTCTTTTTCTTTGCACGGAACAGCAGCCCATGAAGACCTTGAGCATTCGCCGCCCGGATGACTGGCACCTCCACCTGCGCGACGGTGGCGTGCTGGCCGGTGTGATCGGCGATACGAGCCGCCATTTCGGCCGCGCCATCATCATGCCGAACCTGGTGCCGCCGGTGGTGACGACCGAGGATGCAAAGGCCTATCGCGAGCGCATTTTGGCGGCGGTGCCGGCAGGCGACCGCTTCGAACCGTTGATGACGCTGTACCTGACCGAGCACACGAATGCGGACGATGTGGAAGAGGGCAAGAAAAGCGGCCTCATCACCGCCGTCAAACTCTATCCGGCCGGCGCCACGACGAATTCGCATGGCGGCGTGCGCGATCTCGACAAGGTGATGCCGGTGCTGGAGCGCATGGCGAAGATCGGCCTGACGCTCTGCGTGCACGGCGAGGTCACGACGCCGGAGGTCGATATCTTCGACCGCGAGGCCGTGTTCATTGAGGAGAAGCTCGAGGTTATCCGCCGCCGTCTGCCGGAGCTGAAGGTGACGATGGAACACGTCACGACCAAGGAAGGTGTCGATTACATCCTTGCCGCAGATCGCAATCTCGCGGGTTCGATCACCACCCACCATCTGATCATCAACCGCAATGATATCCTCGTCGGCGGCATCCGGCCGCATTACTACTGCCTGCCGGTCGCCAAACGCGAACATCATCGCCAGGCGCTGCGCAAGGCGGCGACCTCCGGCGATGCGCGTTTCTTCCTCGGCACCGATTCCGCCCCGCATGTGGATCCGCTGAAGGAGTGCGCCTGCGGTTGCGCCGGGATCTACACCTCGATCAACACGATGAGCTGCCTGGCGCATGTCTTCGAAGAGGAAAACGCCCTCGACCGGCTGGAAGCCTTCACCTCGCTCAATGGTCCCGCCTGGTACGGGCTGCCTGCCAACGAGGATGTGATCACGCTGGAAAAGCGAGAGGAAGCAGTCGTCTACCCGTCGAAGATCGATACCGAGGCCGGCCTGATCACCGTCTTCGACCCGAAATTCCCGCTGCATTGGGCGGTACGCTGACGGCGTATCGTTCCCATTCTCGGAAATATGATAACCAATCCGTTAGAGTTTGGCCGCTAGCCTGCGCTGTACGGGCACGCTGTTCGCGTCCAATGGGTGGGCATGATGCTGGACTACAGGACACTTCTCGTATCGTTGGGGGTCTCGGCGTTCTGCCTGCTCCTGACGCTTCTGGGCACCTGGATGGCGCGCCGTCGTGACGGTTTTCTGCTGACCTGGGTCTGTGGGCTCGGCTTCATCATTCCCGGCATCTTTTCCTACACCTACTATACGCAATATCCGTTCCTCGCGATCGGTGTGGTGTGCACATCGCTGATGCTGATCGGTTTTGCCGTGATCTATGCGGCGGCGGTCCAGTTCTGCCGCAATCGCGCGCCGTTGAAGACCGCCAGCCAATGGTCCCTGATGTCGATTGCCACGACCGCCACGCCTATGGCGGTGGGATATGATGCCGTTGCCTTCATCAGTCTCAATGTCTGGGCCGCAAGCCTTCTCTTCGCGACGGCCTTCGAATACTGGCGGGGACGGCGGGAAGCAGTCGGCCCGCTCACGGGCATGGCGGCGCTCTATGCGCTGACTGGCGTTTCCTTCATTCTTTGCGCCATCGTTCTTGCCAGCGAGGGGCAGTGGATCCTCGGCCACGCGCCCGACAACTGGGCCGAAAACCTCAACATCGCCATGAGCATTGCCGGCATGACCGGTGTCGGCGCCATGTCGCTGATGGTGCAGCAGGCGCGCATTACCGAACATCACCGCCGGGAATCGCTCACCGATCCGCTGACCGGCCTGCACAATCGCCGCGCGCTGTTCGAACTGCACGAGCGGCAGATGTTCACCCATGAAATGGCGGTCATCGTGTTCGATATCGACCGGTTCAAGTCGATCAACGATCAGTATGGACACGCCACGGGAGATGCGGTCATCCGTGCGCTGGCACAGGATCTGAAATCCGCCGTCGGTCTCAACACGACCGCGCGTCTGGGCGGCGAGGAGTTTGCCGCGGTGGTTCGTACGGCCGCCCCCGGTTATGCCGAATGGCTTGCGGAGCGGATCCGCCGCAGTTTTGCCGATCGCGAACTGTGTGTCGATGGGGTCACCGTCAAGGCGACCGTGAGCGCCGGCATTGCCTATGGACTGCCGGAGGGGCAGGACTTCGAAACCATACTGAGCGCCGCTGACGGGGCGCTCTACAATGCCAAGCGCAATGGCCGCAACCGTGTCGAGATCGCCCCGATTGCGGCCGGTAAGCAACTGGACGGTGAACGCACCAGCGCCTGATCAACGGCTCTGGTTTCCGGGCGCCGATGCTGCTATTGCCGCGCGAGGCAGAAGACGGAGAGCAGCATGATCCAGATGATTTATCCCGACCGCGCGCTGATGGCCGAACTCATGGCAAAGATGCTGTGGGAAATCGGCGCTGTCCATTTCAGGCCGCAGGAGCCCTACAAGCTGGCCTCCGGTATGGCGAGCCCGGTCTATATTGATTGCCGCAAGCTTCTCTCCTATCCGCGTATCCGTTCGGCGATCATGGATTTCGCCGCCTCGACCGTCACCCGCGGTGCCGGTTTCGAAGCCTTTGATTGCATCGCCGGCGGCGAGACGGCCGGCATTCCCTTCGCGGCGCTTTTGGCCGATCGCCTTGGTCTGCCGATGATCTATGTGCGCAAGAAGCCGAAGGGCCATGGCCGCGCCGCCCAGATCGAGGGCCATATGCCGGAAGGTGCGCGCGTCCTGGTGATCGAGGATCTGACCACCGTCGGCGGCAGCATGTTCACCTTCATCGATGCCATCCGTGCGGCCGGCGGCGTCGTCGATCATGCCATCGCGCTCTTTTATTATGGTTTCTTCCCGGAAGCCGAAGCACGCTTTGCCAATGGCAAGGTGACGCTGCACCACATCGCCACCTGGCGTGAGGTGCTGGCCGTCGCCCGCGCGCAGAAACTGTTCGATGATGCAACGCTTGCCGAAGTCGAAAGCTTCCTTGATGCGCCGCTCGCCTGGTCGGCCCGCAATGGTGGCGCCAGCGAACTGCCGGTTGCCTGAGGACAAGATTGTGCGTCGGCGCGCGTGGGCATCTGGTGTTTTGCGCGCACCTGATCTAATCGATTGAAGAACAGCGACTGCCTGAGGAGAACACAGATGATCTTGTGCTGCGGCGAAGCCCTGATTGACATGTTGCCGCGCGAAACCACCCGCGGCGAAAACGGCTTTGCGCCTTATGCCGGCGGGGCCATCTTCAACACGGCGATCGCGCTTGGCCGCCTCGGCCAGCCGACCGGTTTCTTCACCGGCCTCTCCGACGACATGATGGGCGACATCCTGCGCGAGACCCTGAAGCAGAGCCATGTCGACTACCGTTTCTGCGCCACCTCCTCGCGGCCCACGACGATCGCTTTCGTCAAGCTGGTCAACGGCCAGGCAACCTATGCCTTCTACGACGAAGGCACGGCCGGCCGCATGATCTCGCGCGAGGACCTGCCGGAGTTGGGGCCGGAAATCGAGGCCATGCATTTCGGTGCGATCAGCCTGATCCCGGAACCCTGCGGCGAGACCTACGAGACGCTGATGGCGCGGGAATACCAGACCCGCGTCATTTCGTTTGACCCGAACATCCGCCCCGGTTTCATCAAGGATCGCCAGAAGCACCATGGCCGCGTGGCGCGCATGGCCGCCATGTCCGACATCATCAAGTTCTCCGACGAGGACCTTGAGTGGTTCGGCATGGACGGCGACCACGATACGCTGGCCAAATACTGGCTGGGGCAGGGCGCCAAGCTGGTGGTGATCACCCGCGGTGCCGAGGGCGCGATCGGTTACACCAACGGGTTCAAGGTCGTCGTGCCGAGCGAACGGGTCGAGGTCGTCGATACGGTCGGCGCCGGTGATACCTTCGATGCCGGCATCCTGGCGTCGTTGAAGCGCCAGAACCTGCTGACCAAGGCAAAGGTCGCAAGCCTGTCCGAACAGGCGGTCAAGGATGCGCTGGCGCTCGGTGCCAAGGCCGCCGCCGTCACCGTGTCGCGCGCCGGCGCCAATCCGCCGTTTGCGCACGAGATCGGCCTCTGAGATAACAAGCGGTAGGGGAGGTGGTCTCGCCTTGCCTCATCCCTGCTGCGTATCGACGAACCTACCGCCCACTCGCCTCATCCCGGTCGAACTTGAAATCGGGCGGCAGACGGCCTCGAAAAGACCGCAGGCGCTCAAGAAGATCTTGCGGAGTGGGCTTGCGTGCGACATCGAGCTCTCGCCAGTCGGCGGCTCGAAGTTCGACATGATCGCCTTCCTTCAGGTTCAGCGCTTCGACCACGCTGGCGGGAAGGCGCACCGCAAGGCTATTGCCCCATTTTGCGATCTGCATGGCACTCTCCGACGATATACGTAGGGGAAAAGGTATATCATGCCTGCCTCTCGATGAAGCATCGGCCGTGTTTCGCAGACCGGCATTCTCGTTTCGCTGGATTGCCAAGGATTACATCATCCCGGGGCGGTGTCCGCTCCGGCATTTTTGTGTTTGCCTGTCCGTCTCTGCAATAAATTTCCTCTCAGCGCTCCTTTGATGGAATGGCTGTTGTTGATAATTCGGGCATCAAGTCCATAATTTCAGCAATCTCCTGAGAGCCCGACCCCAGGCCGCCCTCTCGCTTCTCCTAAGGACACATCATTATGTCTTCCGCTCCCGCCAGGGCTGAAAAGCCCATTTTTGCTTCGTTCGGTTTTCAGGTTCTGGCTGCCATGTTGATCGGCCTCGTGCTCGGTTACGTCGCCCGCCAGATCGGGCCGACCGGTGCAGGACCGAACTGGCTCGTCCAGACACTGTCGACCGTCGGCTCGATCTTCGTGCAGTTGCTGCGCGCGCTGGTGCCGCTTTTGATCTTCACGGCCATCGTCGCCAGCATCGCCAATCTGCGTGAACTCAACAATGCCGCCCGCCTCGTCTGGCAGACGCTGCTCTGGTTTGCGATCACGGCGCTGATTGCGGTGTCGATCGGCATCACGCTCGGCCTTCTCATCCAGCCGGGCCTCAACACCGGCCTTGCCGAGACGGCAGCCGCAGCCCCGTCCAGCACCGGCTCCTGGCTCGATTTCCTCAAGGGTCTGATCCCCGTCAACCTGCTCGGCCTGCAGGCCTCGACCAAGGTGACGGCAACCGGCGCAACCACCGCCCTGAACTTCAACGTGTTGCAGATCCTGGTGGTCTCAATTGCGGTCGGCATTGCCGCGCTGCAGGTGGGCGAGAAGGCGGAACCCTTCTTGAACTTCAACCGCTCGCTGCTGGCCATCACCCGCAAGATCCTCTGGTGGGTCATCCGCCTGACGCCGATTGGCACCATCGGTCTGCTCGGCAATGCGGTTGCCGTCTACGGCTGGGAAGCACTCGCCTCGCTCGGCTGGTTCTCCGGCGCGATCTATATCGGTCTCGCAATCGTGCTCTTCGTCGTCTACCCGCTGCTGCTTCTGGCGAATGGCCTGAACCCGGCCCGCTTCTTCTCGTCGGCCTGGCCGGCGATTCAGCTCGCCTTCGTCTCGCGCTCCTCGATCGGTACGCTGCCGGTGACCGAGCAGGTGACGGAGCGTAATCTCGGCGTTCCGCGCGAATATGCAGCCTTCGCCGTGCCGCTCGGTGCCACCACGAAGATGGATGGCTGCGCTGCCATCTATCCGGCGATCTCGGCCATCTTCGTCGCGCAGTTCTACGGCGTGCCGCTCGGCATCCAGGAATATTTCCTGATCGTCTTTGTATCGGTCATCGGTTCGGCGGCAACGGCGGGTCTCACGGGTGCCACGGTGATGCTGACCCTGACGCTCTCGACGCTCGGTCTGCCGCTGCAGGGTGTTGGTCTGCTGCTGGCGGTCGATCCCATCCTCGACATGGGCCGTACCGCCGTCAACGTTGCCGGCCAGGCCCTGGTCCCGACGCTGGTTGCCAAACGTCAGGGCATCCTCGACCAGGTCGCCTATGACCGTCAGGAAGGCATCGATGCGCTCGATCCGGTGGCGACGCCGGCTGAATAAGGGCGGGCTGCCGATCTCATGCGGCCCCGCAGCCTCTTCCAGCGCGGGGTCGTTCCGGTTGGATGGCGATGGTCAGATCACGCCGCCATTGGCGTGGATGGTCTGGCCATTGACCCAGGCGCCCTCGGGGCCCGCGAGAAAGGCCACGACGGCGGCAATTTCGTCCGTTGTGCCGATCCGCTCCAGCGGCGCCAGCTTTGCAAAGGCCTCGATCGCCTCGGGGCTTTTGTCGAGGAGAAACAGGTCGGTGGCGGTTGCGCCGGGCGCCACGGCATTGACCGTGATGTTGCGCCCGCGCAACTCCTTGGCCAGCACCGAGGTCATGGTCTCGACGGCGGATTTGCCGGCCGCGTAGATGCTGTAGTTCGGTGACCGCATGGCCGCGACCGAACTGGAAATGTTGATGATGCGCCCGCCGGTGCGCAACCGCCGCGCCGCTTCCCGCATGCCCCGGAACGTGCCGGTCAGATTGACCGCGATCTGCCGGTCGAATTCCGCATCGGTGATGTCGATCATCGGCTTGCGGATCATGATGCCGGCATTGTTGACAAGAACATCGACGCCGCCGAACCGCTCTTCGGCACGGTCGAACATCCGCGCAAAGGCGCCCTCAGCTGCGATATCCGCCTGGAGAGAGAACCTCGCTGCCTGTCTCCTCAATGCGCCCGCGGGTTTCCGCGCAGTCTTCGATGTCGCACGCAATGACGGCAAAGCCCGCCTGTGCCAGCCGCAGCGCAATGGCTGCGCCGATACCCTTGGCTGCCCCCGTGACCAGTGCCACTGATTGTCCGCTCATGTCGCCCATTGCTCCTGTCAAAACCAGAACGCCCGTGCAGGGGGCACGGGCGCGCTTTTGTTGGTCCCGTGTTGGCAGTCCGCTCAGGCCGAGGCGCGCAGCGCCTTGACCAGACCCGCCGTCGACACGTCCTGGCCGTCAGTGCCGACCTTGCCTTCGACCACCGGCAACAGGCCGGTTGCCAGTTCCTTGCCAAGCTCCACGCCCCACTGGTCGAAGGAGTTGATGCGGAACAGCACGCCTTCGACGAAGACGCGATGCTCGTAGAGCGCGATCAGGCGGCCGAGCGCAAACGGCGTCAGCTGGTCATAGACGAAGGTGATCGACGGGCGGTTGCCGGTGAACACGCGGTGCGGCGCGATGTGATCCGCCTTCGCCTCATCCATGCCGGCCTTCAGAAGCTGTGCTTTCGCTTCGGCCAGCGTGCGGCCCTTCATCAGAGCTGCGGACTGGGCCAGGCAATTGGCGATCAGAAGCTCGTGCTGGTGGCGAAGTTCTGGCTCAAATCCCTTGGCGGCGATCATGAACTCCGCCGGGATCACACTCGTGCCCTGGTGGATCAGCTGGTAGAAGGCGTGCTGGCCGTTGGTGCCGGGTTCGCCCCAGACGACGGGGCCGGAATTGCCCTCGACGGGCGTGCCGTCGATCGTCACACCCTTGCCGTTCGATTCCATGTCGAGCTGCTGCAGATAGGCAGGGAAACGCGACAGACGTTGATCATAGGGCAGGATCGCGCGCGACGGATAACCCAAGACGTTGCGATGGTAATAACCGATCAGGCCGAGCAGGGCTGGCAGGTTTTCGCGCAGCGGAGCGGTGCGGAAATGCGTGTCCATGGCATGCGCGCCATCCAGGAACTTGCCGAAGTTCTCCGGCCCGATCGCCAGCATCAGCGGCAGGCCGATCGCCGACCAGATGGAATAACGGCCGCCGACCCAGTCCCAGAAGCCAAAGATCCGGTCGCTCTCGATGCCGAAGGCGGCAACCTTGTCGAGGGCGGTGGAGACGGCGGCGAAATGATGCTTGACGGCATCTTCACCGAGCTTGCCGGCGATGAAGGTGCGGGCGGTTGCCGCATTCGTCATCGTCTCGATGGTGGTGAAGGTTTTCGAGGCAATGATGAAAAGCGTCGTTTCGGGGTTCAGCAGCTTCAGCGTATCGGCAATATGGGCGCCGTCGACATTCGAGACGAAATGCGCGCGCGGACCGTCATGGAAAGGCGCCAGCGCCAGCGTCGCCATCACCGGGCCGAGGTCCGAGCCGCCGATGCCGATATTCACGACATCGGTGATCGGCTTGTCCGTGGCGCCCTTCAGCGCGCCGGAGCGGATCTTCTCGGCAAACGCCCCCATGGCGGCAAGCACCGCGTTGACATCCGGCATCACATCCTTGCCGTCAACCAGCACCGGTGCATTGGAACGGTTGCGCAGCGCGGTGTGCAGCACGGCGCGGTTTTCGGTAAAATTGATCGCCTCGCCGGAGAACATTGCCTCGCGCTTGTCCGCCACGCCGCCTTCGGCAAACAGCCTTTCAAGCAGTGCCATGATCTCGCCGTTCACGGCGCATTTGGAGTAGTCCATCAACAGGTCGTCGAACCGCGCGCTGAACGTGTCGAAGCGGGCAGGATCGGCGGCAAAGGCTGCGCGGATATCGGTGGCGCGGGTTGCAGCAGCGGTGGATTTCAGCTGTTCGACGATCGCCTGCATGGCACTCCTCAAGGGTCATCTGTGGATGACAGGGAACCTATTCGCTTTCCATGTCAAATCAAGCACACAGAGTGTGAGGATCGTCGCTCACTGTCCAAGCGTGGTCTGGATCGTGCCGCCCAGCGTCTGGCCAAAACGCCCCACCTGCTCATTATAACTGCGCCGCGTGTTCGGATCGATGATGGCGATCGGAGCGCTGACCGCAACGCTTGCGGCGCTGCCGACGGTCTGTGCGGTACCGATGGCAATCGCGCCCAGACCCTCACCGAGCCCAACCGTGGAATCGGTCACCGCCTGTCCGGCAATCAGGCGGTTGCCGAGCAGTTTGACCACCTCCGGGCTTTCGGCGAACTTTCCGTGGTTCAGCGGATCACCACCGCGCAGTGCGGTCAGGTCCAGCACCGTGATGCCGGCTTTTTCCAGCTCCGAACGGTATGGCTCCTGCGTCGGATCGATCTGGCCAAGGCGATCGACATTACCGGAAATCCGCTTGGAGAGCTGCAGCGCCCTGTCGTCGCGCGAGACGAACAGCGTCATGCTCGGTTTGTGCTCGCCGATCTCCTCCAGCTGCTGGCCAAAGACATCGACATCGAGATCGGGTGAAGCCAGAATGACATTCTTGATCTTGGGCGCAACGCGACCATCACGGATCGCCATCTGCCGCAGCGCTTCCATCGTCAGCCACGATCCCATCGAATGGGCCATGATCGTCACTTCCGCAATGCTCGGGTCCTGGCTTGCCTGCCGCAGCATGGTTTCGAGCGCATTGCGCGAATAGTTGGTGCTTTCCTTGTCGTAGTTGTAGGCAAAAATGCTGCCGCGCGATGGCCAGGTGAACAGGACGGGTGCAACATCAGCCCCGCTGTCATGCACGATCTGCGCAAAACGATAGACGGCATCTTCGTACTGGTTGTTGAAGCCGTGCACGAAGATCAGCACGCGGCGGCTTTTCGGCAGGTGCGACTTCACCCAGGCCGGCGCCGCTGCGAGTGGGAGCGGATTGACGGCAACCGTTGCAAATTCCTTGGCAGGATCGGGCGGCAACCGGCGCGGCCACTGCACCTGGCCGATCTCACGGTTCTTGTCAGGCGGGATGGAGACCTTGATTTCCGTCACCTCCGGTTCCTGGCCACGCTCGCCGGAAAACAGGAAACCGGGTTTGTCAGACGGCTTCCGCGTCGTGCCGACCAGGATGTCGACCGTCGAGGCACCGGCCACCTCGACCTTGGTCGGGATCAGCACGCCCTCCGCGCGGCTCGCGCAGCCGGAAAGCAGGGCGATCAGCGCGAACAGGCTGACCAGTCGGGTGGCGGCAGGTGGAAAAGCTCTCAACGCGAACACATCCTGGCTGAGCGGCCGCCCCTCACGGGCGGCCTGGCACGTCGGTCCACCTTTAGCGGCACAGCCCGCGGACGTCCATCCCGCAGTGGTCACTCTTCGTGACGATATTGAGAATACGTCACTTCGGTCGCAATTCCCGTCGCAGGATCTTGCCCACCGGCGTCTTGGGCAATTCGCTGCGGAATTCGATAAAGCGCGGGCGTTTGTAGTTCGTGAGGTTTTCGGCGCAATGCGCTTTCAGTTCGGCTTCCGTCAGGTTCGGGTCTTTCTTGACCACGAAGAGCTTCACCGCTTCGCCGGAATTGGTATCCGGCACGCCGACGGCGGCGCATTCCAGCACGCCCGGATGCATGGCCGCAACCTCTTCCACCTCGTTCGGATAGACGTTGAAGCCGGAGACCAGGATCATGTCCTTCTTGCGGTCGACGATCTTGATGTAGCCGCGTTCGTCCATGTAGCCCATGTCGCCGGAGCGGAAATAACCGTCCTCCGTCATCGCCTTTGCGGTCTCGTCCGGGCGCTTCCAGTAGCCGGTCATCACCTGGGGGCCGCGGATGCAGATCTCGCCCACTTCGCCATAGAGCAACGCATTGCCGTCTTCGTCGCGAATGCTGACATCGGTCGAAGACACCGGAAGCCCGATCGTGCCGGAAAATTCCGGGATATCGATGCGGTTGGCGGTGGCGACCGGAGAGGTTTCCGACAGGCCATAACCCTCGGTGATCGGGCAGCCGGTCATCTTGTACCAGCGTTCGGCCACCGGTCGCTGGACGGCCATGCCGCCGCCGAAGACCATCAGCATCGAGGAATGGTCAAGCTTCTGGAACTCGGCATTGTTCATCAGCGCGTTGAACAGCGTGTTGAGGCCTGGGAAGATGTGGATCTTGTGTTGCGACATGTCCTTGATAAGCGAGGGCAGGTCGCGCGGATTGGCGATCAGCACATTGTGGGCGCCGATCGCGATCCCCATCAGCGAATTCACCGTCAGCGCAAAGATATGGTACAGCGGCAGCGCGCAGAGAAAAACGAGCTGTTCCGGGCGGTCGCGCTTCAGGAAAGCGCTTTCCAGCCAGACGGCCATCTGTTCCTTGTTGGACAAAAGGTTGCGGTGCGTCAGCATCGCCCCCTTCGAAACGCCGGTCGTGCCACCCGTATATTGCAGGAAGGCGATGTCATCGAGCCCGATATCGACCGGCTTCAGGGCCTTTCCGCCGCCCGCCGCGAGCACGCTCTTGAAGGTGAGTGCCGTGGGGATCGACCAGGCGGGCACGAGCTTCTTGACCCGGCGCACGACGAAATTGACGATATGCCCCTTCAGCCCCAGCATGTCGCCCATGGTGGCGACGATCACGTGTTTGATCTCCGTGCGTGGCAGAACCTGCTGGACGGTGTGCGCAAAGTTTTCAAGCACGAAGATCGCCCGGGCACCGGAATCGTTCAGCTGGTGCTCCAGTTCGCGTGGCGTATAAAGCGGATTGACATTAACGACCACGAAGCCGGATCTGAGGATGCCGTAAACCACCACCGGGTTCTGCAGGATGTTGGGCATCATCACCGCAACCCGGTCGCCGCGGTTAAGCCCCTGCGCCTGCAGCCACACGCCGATACGACGGCTGGTTTCTTCCAGTTCCTGGAAGGAGAGGGTCTTGCCCATGCTGGAAAAGGCGGTGCGATCGCCATAACGGCTGCAGCTTTCCTCGAACAACTGCCCGATCGACCGGTGCGCCAGAGGCGGCAGCTCCGCCGGCACAGCGGGCGGATAGGAACTCAGCCAAATCTTCTTGGCCGCCGGATGCATATTGGCATGGGAAACATCGTTCATTGCGGCAGCTCCTCCTGTTTATCCTTACGCGAGAGGCCTCCACTCCGCGCGCGCAAGGTTTTTTGTGTAGCGGCAGTATACACCGATTTCTCCATCACGCTAAATAACTTTGACGTAAGCGTCAATTGGCTGTCGCGGTCCCGATGGCGAAAATTCGGAACCGCCGGGGAGGGGCGCGGGTTGTCAGACCGATACAGTCTGAACAAGGAGGTACGTTCATGCATCATGAACCGAAAGCGGGCCAGGACCCCTACGTCAAGGACAACTATGCGCTGATTGCCAGCGACAAGGTGGAGGGAACCAGCGTCTACGGTGCCGATGGAAACCGTATCGGCAGCATCCAGCGCGTGCTTCTCGAAAAGCGGGGCGGCAAGGTCGCTTACGCGGTTCTGAGCTTTGGCGGCTTTCTCGGGATCGGCGATGATTATTACCCGCTGCCCTGGGAAAAGCTGACCTATGACGAAGAGATGGATGGGTATCGGATCGACCTGACAAAAGAGCAGATCACCGGCGCCCCGCGTTACGAGAACCTTGAGGATGACAGCTGGCATCGCGACAAGGACCGCACGATCTACGACTATTACGGCGTCCCGCCCTACTGGATGTAAAAGCGGGAGCATCGATGCCGGCCCGATCCGCAAGGGCGGCGTCGACGTGGTTAATGCAATCTTAAATCCATCGTGACATCGTCGCGCGCCAGAGAGAACAACAGGGCGCGCGATGACGGATGGCTCGGGAGACGTGGCGGCATATGTCCGCCCTCTGGAGCCGCAGGATATTCCTGCGGTCGGTCGCCTTTTTGTGAAGGCCTTCCGCAAGCGCGGCGCGGCGACCGAGCCCAGCCTGCCGCTCATCGAACACTTGAGGCAGGTCTACGTTGCAAATCCCTGGCATGATCCCGAAATCCCCTCCCGTGTCTTTGTGGATGACAAAGGCGACATCCGCGGTTTCGTCGGTGTCAACGTTCAACGGATGACGTTCGAGGGGCGATCGGTGCGCGCCGCATTTGCCGGCTCGCTCACGGTCGACGAGCCGGACCGGCATCCGCTGGCCGGTGCGCGGTTGATCCGCAGTTTCCTTTCCGGTCCGCAGGACATCTCGATCACGGAAACGGCGAATATGAAGGCTCTGCGCATGTGGCAGAAGCTCGGCATTCCGCCTGATACCCAATACAGCCTGAACTGGATCCGCCTGCTGCGGCCCGCAACGGCCACGGTCGGTGCGCTGAAACACCGTCACGGCGCGGCACAGCTTCTGTTTCCGCTGGCCCGTCTGGCAGATACGGCCTTCGCCCGCATCATGTCGGATCCGTTTCGGCCGCGGCTGGAAGAAGGGCCGCGGCGCCTGACATTTGCGGAGACCGACCGCGCCGCCTTCGACAAGGCGGCGCTCGATCTCGCTAGGCTCTACCCCCTCAGACCGGCCTGGGATGAAACTTCTATCGACTGGTTTTCGTCGCACGCCGCCATCAAGCGCAATTTCGGCGAGCCCTGTTACCGCCTGGCCCATGGCCGCGATGGCAAGCCGGTCGCGGCCTATGCCTATTTCCGTCGCCCGAACGATTTCGCCTGGCTGCTGCAATCCCTCGTCAAGCCGGACCAGGCCGGTGATCTGATCGACGACATGCTGGCGGATGCGCATCGGCACGGCTGCGCGGCCGTGCGCGGTGCGGCCCAGCCCTGGCTGAACAATGCCCTGATCTGCCGCCGCACGTTGTTTCTCACCCGTACCTTTTATCTGGTGCATGCAAAAGAGAAGGCACTGCTTGCGCCGTTCCGCGATGGCATGGCGCTGGCGAGCGGTCTCGCCGGCGAAAGCTGGATGCGCCTGATCGGCGACCATTTTGAGGATTGATCAACCCGCCCGGCCAAACATCGTGACAGGCTCGGCGTGCAGATACTCCGCCACCTTGCGTTTTGCGGCGATGTTTTTCCACACGGCATCCACCTGGTTTGGCGTGAGCCCGGTTCCTTCCGCCACGGCTTCGCGTGCAACGCCGTGGTCAAGGCCGTAGAGGCAGAGGTCCATCAGGGGATAGGGCAGCGAGAAATAATATTCGTCCTGGCCCTGCGGCAGCGACCAGGTATCGGTCGTCGGCGGCCGACGGCGGATCTCCTCCGGCACGCCGAGTGCTTCCGCCAGCTGGTAGACCTGGCTTTTGTAAAGATGGGCGATCGGCTTGAAGTCGGCCGCACCGTCACCGTTCTTGACGAAGAAGCCCTGGTCGTATTCCAGCCGGTTCGGCGTGCCGGCCACGGCGAAGTTCAGCCGGTCCGCATGGTAATATTCGATCTGCTTGCGGGTCCGCTGCTTCATGTTGGCGGCGGCGATCATGCCGAGATAGACCTCGAGCGGCATGCGGTGACGGCTCTGTTCGCCTTGCGGATCGGCAACCACCAGCCAGGAAATATTGTAGCCGCGCCCGGCAAGTGCATCCTCCAGCACCACCTTGCAACCCCAGCCATCACCGAAGTCCGGCACCACCTGGCGGATGAACCCGTCGCGGCGCGTATAGCAGCCGGCAGCAGCAAGGCTCGGCCCGATATCCTCCAGAACGGTCTCAATGCCGATGGCGGCCGCCAGCGCCTGGCCGAGCCGCAGGCTTTCCGGATCGGAATCATGTTCCGGCATGAAGATGCCGACGGTCTTTTTCTCTCCGAGCGCGCGTGCGCAAAGCGCTGCGGTCACGCTGGAATCGATGCCGCCCGACAGGCCCAGCACGGCACCCCGTTTGCGCAGATCCTTCGCCACCGTCTCGCGAAGCCAGTGGCAGATCCGCTCGATTTCGGCGTCCGCATCCATCCGCAAGATCTCCGGTCCGAAGCTCCTGCTGCCCGCCTGTTGTGCCTGCATCATGCCACTTTTCCTTCCGTGTCTTCGGAGACCGTGTTTGCCAGGGACAGCCGGATCTTTCCGGTGCTCGTCTTCGGCAGGGCGTCGCGAAACTCGACGAGTTTCGGCACCATGAAATCTTCCAGATGTTCGGCGCAGTGCTGCCGCACCATCCGTTCGGTCAGCGTGACACCTGGTGCTGGCACCACATGCGCCTTCACCACCTGGCCGAACAGCGGATCCGCAACACCTTCGACAGCGGCTTCCAGAACGCCGGGCAGCGCATAAAGCGCGCGCTCCACCTCCTGCGGGCTCACTTTCTCGCCGCGTGTCTTGATGATGTCGTCCTGCCGCGCAACGTAATAAAGAAGTCCATCCCCGTCCTGGCGAAACAGGTCACCGGACTTCAGCCAGCGTTGTCCACCGCGCAGGACGAGGGCGCGTTGTGTGGCCGCCTCATCCCTCCAGTAGCCGGCCATCACATGCGGGCCGCACACCTGCAGTTCGCCGGTCTCGCCGGATGCCACGGGTGTGCCATCTTCGCCGATGATCTGCACCTGCGTGCCGGGCAGCGGCCGACCGACCGACAGCGGCGTGTCTGCGGCACGTTCCGGCGCAAGATAACAGGTGCGGATGCACTCCGTCTGGCCATACATCAGGAACAGCGCGGTATCCGGGAAAAGCCGCTGCAGGGCCTGCGTCACCGCAGGCGGCATGGCAGCCGCCGCACTCGTCATGTAGCGCAGATGCGGCAGGAGGCCGGGCTGCAGGTCCTGCATGGCGGTGATCAGGCCGGCCATGGCGGGAACGAGCGGAAAACCGGTCACCTGTTCCTCGGCAAGCCGCTCGAGGATCGCACGCGGAAAGGCAAAACTGCGCTCCAGCACCAGCGTGCCGCCCGCCATCATCATCGTCACCATCTGCGTGATGCCGTAACCGAAAGAGAGCGGCAGCACGCTCAGCACCACATCGCGCGTATCGTTGCCCAGATAGTCGCAGATCGTGCTGCAGGCAAAATCGAGGTTCCGGTGCGTCAGCATCACGCCCTTCGGATGCCCGGTGGAACCCGATGTATGAATCAGCAGTGCCAGATCGTCCTCGTCGAGGCTCCGCGCCGGGAGCTGCGGCAAGGCGCAGGATGGAAGCGAATGAAACGCGATGGCCCCGTCCGGTGCCGTCTCGACATCCGTCAGGATGACGGTTGGCGAGAGGCCCGCGCGTTCGCAGGCGAGGCTGACCATGCGGTTCGTTCGTGCCTGGGTGATCAGCGCCGTCGGGGCCGTGCGCGTCAGGATCTCCGCAAGCTTGTCCGCCTTGATCGAGGGGTGCAGCGGGCAGGCCATCGCTCCAAGCTGCCAGACCGCAAAGAAGGCGATGACCGCCTCTGCCGTGTTCTCCAGCACGAACACCACCCGGTCGCCGCGGCCGGTGCCGAGCGCCGAAAGCCCGGAGGCAAGCCGCGCGACCTCATCCGCCAGCGCGCGATAGGTCATGCGCCGGCTGCCGGACACCACCGCCACCGCCTCCGGCCGGATCTCGGCGTTGCGGTGAAGATAAAGCTCGATGCGCATCCCCCGACCGCTTTCGTCGCCGTCAGGCGGCTTTGAGTTTCGAGGCGAGGTAGACCGAGACGCGTTCGACGCTATCAAGATTGGCGGGCACGATCTCGTTGTCGGCAACGGTAATGCCGTAGGTCGCTTCTAGAAAGGCAATCAGCTCCAGAACGCCGGTCGAATCCATCACGCCGCTGTCCAGCAGGGACTGGCTGTCATCGATCACCGCATCGGCGCGGAACAGGAAGTTTTCGGCAATGAATTCACGTATGGCGGAATAATAGGTCGTCGGCACGGCAACATCCTCCATCAAGCGTTACCCGCGCAACATGGCGCTCGGGGCTGGCTCGCAATCTGCGGGAGTGTGCCCCCCCATCCCTGAATCTTTTGCTAAAAAATCCGCTTTATTAAAGGGGAACTGGCCCGAAACGGCAAAGGGATGAACAGAGAAGACGCTGCGGACGATTGATTAGGCTCGCCTGATTGGGCGATCGGAAGAGAAGAGCTTGTAACGTGGTCCGGGAGTGTTGGGGAAAAATGGTGCCGCTTACGTGACTCGAACACGTGACCCCGTCATTACGAATGACGTGCTCTACCGACTGAGCTAAAGCGGCCCTCGCCAAACCCGTGCGGGCTTGCGGTGTGAGGCGGCTGATACACACAATGGCGGAGGATTTCAAGTCGCTTGTGACACCTCTTTGCAATCTTGTTGCGCGAAGTGCCATCTTGCCGCCTTTGTCGCTTGGAAAGAGCGGCTGTGGCTTGAACGAGGGCATATGCTTGCAGTTCGCCCGTTCAGAGGATAACCCAGACTGAAACACCGGTGTCGCAGCCAGGAAAAGGAAGCTTCGTGAGCGGATTGGAAACGGCAATCAGAAACGCGCTGGCGCGTTCGGAGCGGGATGATGCCCATGTGCGGGCGCGCATCTATCAATCCGCCCGCCAGGCGCTGGACGCCGGCCTGAAAAAGCAGGACATCACCGATCCGGACGTGATCGACAGGCAGCGCCGTGGCCTGGAGGACAAGATCCGCGAGATCGAGATCGAGGAACGCCATCGCATCAGGGCGGCCGAGGCGGAGGCTGCTGCGCGTGCCGCCGCAGAGGTCCAGATCGATTCGCCGACCCCGGACCTTGCGGCCGACCGCATGGACGAACCGAGCCTTGGCGGCCAGACGCGCGATCCGTCGCAGATCGAAGCCGGGGCGGCCGGTGATGAGGATGCATTCGGTTCGCTTGCGGCCATGCGCGCCGAACCGGGAAGCGACCGACTGGCACCGGAGGCGCCGTCCTCCCCCGGTCCAAAGGAATCGCGCTTTGGCCGCAAGAAAAAAAGCAAAGCCACGCGGGCAACCCGGCCCGAAAGCGAATTGTCTGCGCCTCAGGTTCCCGGTGAAAAGCGCAAGCGCCAGAGGCGTGGACTGATCTCCCGTCTCTTCATCTATTTCATATTCTTTACTTTCCTTGCGATGGGCGGCTGGTGGGCCTATTCGAGCGGGCTTTTCCTGACGCCCGAGCAACGGGATACGAGCGTTCCCAATCCGCCGCCCGCCGTCCGGGAAGAGGATTTCACCGGCGCAGCCGGCCAGGCCTTTAATCCGCAGCAGGGTTTCTCCGATGACTGGCTGCAGGTTTATACCGCCGATTCCAAGGTCGCGGTCACACCGGGGGCTGAGGCTTCTGCGGAGGTTGTCGCCATGGCCGATGGTCCGGCGCTGCGCATCACGTCACGGGCTCCGGGTGCCGGCGGCGATGTGGCCATTCCGGTGCCGGTCGAGGTTCTGCGGGAAATGGCCGGCAAGACTTCGACCATTGCGCTCACCCTGCAGGCGGTTGGCAATGCCGCGGTGCAGCTTGCCGTGCGCTGCGATTTCGCGAGCCTCGGCTCCTGCAGCCGCCATCGTGTCATGGCCATGCAGGAACGGGCGGACACCCTGTTCCGCGTCACCTTCGACCGGACGCTTGCACCGACGCAAGCCGGACGGATCTATGTCAACAGTGACATCCTGGGTGGCAGCCAGCCGATCCTTTTGTATTCCGTGCGCGTGCTGCCGGGCCAGTGATCAGCCGAAGGCCTTTGGTCCGAAGCCGAGGATTTTTCCGTCGATCTCGCCGATCGCCTTCTTGTTCTTGCCCTCATAGTCCAACGACTGGAGGATATGGCGCATGATGTTGAGGCGCGCGCGGCGTTTGTCGTTGGCGCGCACCACGGTCCAGGGTGCTTCCTTCGTATGCGTCCTTTCCAGCATCTGGTCGCGCTTTTTGCTGTAATCGTCCCATTTGGTCAGCGCTGCGATATCCATCGGCGAAAGTTTCCAGACCTTCAGCGGATCGTGGCGGCGGTCGTGAAAGCGCTTCAGCTGCATCTCACGGCCAATGTTCAGCCAGAACTTGAAGAAATGGATGCCCTCATCGACGATAAGGCGCTCGAAGGCGGGCGCCTGAACGAGGAAATGTTTGTGCTGCTCCGGCGTGCAGAAGCCCATGACCGGTTCGACCCCGGCGCGGTTGTACCAGGAACGGTCGAAGAGGACGATTTCGCCGCTGGTCGGGAAATGCGTGACATAACGCTGGAAATACCACTGCCCGGCTTCGGTCTCCGTCGGTTTGGTCAGTGCCACGACCCGGGCGGAACGGGGATTGAGATAGGCGCGGATCGCAAAGATCGAGCCGCCCTTGCCGGCCGCATCCCGCCCCTCGAACAGCGCCATCACCCGTTGTCCGCTTGTGTGCAGAAAGGTCTGCGCCTTGACCAGCTCGATCTGCAACGCCTTCAGTTCGGCCTCGTAGACATCGGTGTCCATCTTCTTGTCGTAGGGATAACCGTCGGAAGACAGGGCCTTGTCGGCAATCCAGTCCGGCAGCGTCGGGTCGTCGATGTCGAAAACCCGGCTTTTGCCGCCGATCTCCAGGGTCACTGCGCGGCTCTTTTGTGCGTCCGTCATGTCCATTCTCAAGCTCTCCGGCCTCTCGTCTTCGCCAATGATCTCGGCTGCGTGCAGTTCCCGGAGAGACTGCGACACAATATCCCGCTTTGTCGAGAAAAAGCATCGATCTGGTGATTTCGTCCCAAGTTCATCGACAGCGATGTATATCTGTCATGCGATGCGGCTATCACCACCGGTCAAGTTCGCAGTCGCCGCAACTGTTCATGTGCGGGAGAGAGAGGATTGATGGCAATCGAGGAGCGACGGGAAACAGGGCGAGAAAAGCTCAGGCGCGGCTGGCTGTCCGTCGCAGCGGCAACCCTTCTCGCAGTCCTGGCCCTGGGTGCGGAGATCAATCCTCTGTTCGTGGCGGCCGGCTGGCTGCTGATGTTCCTGTCGCTGCTCCTGTCTCCCTCGCTTCCGGGCGAGGAACTGCCATCGCCACCTGCGCTGCCGGTTGCTCTTCCCCCGCGTGATCCGCTCGGCGATCTGGCCGCTGCTTATGCGGCGCTCGATCTGCCGGTCATCGTCCTCGGTGGGGATGGCCATGTGCTGTTCCAGAATGCAGCCGCCGAAAAAGCCTTCGACGTGATGCAGCCGGGGACGCATCTGTCGGCGCGCCTGCGCTCGCCGGGCATCCTGGACATGGTGCGCGAAACGGTGGCGACCGGCCAGAGCAACCAGATCGAACATTCCGAGCGTCATCCCTCGGAGCGTGTGTTCATCCTGCGTGTTGCGCCGGTGGACCTGCCGGGGGAAGCGGCCAGAAGCGGTCCTTATTTCGCGCTGACCGCAAAGGACATTTCCGAATTGCGCCGCATCGACCGCATGCGGTCGGATTTCGTGGCCAATGCCAGCCACGAATTGCGCACGCCGCTCGCCTCGCTGCGTGGTTTCATCGAAACCCTGCAGGGCCCCGCCAAGGGAGACATGGGCGCCCAGGAACGGTTCCTCGGCATCATGCTCGACCAGGCAACCCGCATGAGCCGGCTTGTGGATGATCTTCTGTCCCTCTCGCGGCTGGAACTGAAGGCGCACATCGCGCCCAGCCAGCGTGTTGATCTCGTGCCGCTTGTCGGCCATGTCCGGGATTCGCTACTGCCGCTTGCCCATGATCTCGGCGTCGAGATCCGCATGCATCTGCCGGATACGAAGGTGGAGGTGACGGGGGACCGGGATGAACTGGTGCAGGTCATCGAAAACCTCGTCGAGAATGCCTGCAAATACGGCCAGGACGGCAAGATCGTCGATGTCTTCCTGCGCCAGGATGATCCCGCGCAACCGGTTGAACTCAGCGTGGTCGACCGCGGTCCGGGGATTCCGGCAGAGCATGTTCCGCGGCTGACCGAGCGTTTTTACCGCGTCAGCGTTGCCGACAGCCGCTCGAAAAAGGGGACCGGTCTCGGGCTTGCCATTGTCAAGCACATCCTAACGCGCCACCGCGCCCGGCTGATTGTTAAATCCGAGCTCGGCAAGGGGACGGACTTTACCGTCAGATTTTGACATGTTGGCGTGCGCGAAAGTTAACGAAGAGAGAAAAATCATTTTATTTTCAGTGATATAGCTTGTCACAATTGTTTCATCAAACTGACATAAAAGCGTGGGGCTACGGCGGCTAATACAAACGGGCCGAGCACCGGCGAGAGCGAGAGCTGGTGCAGCAGAATTCACACAAGCCCTATCGGGAGACTACAATGAACATCGTGAAACTTTCCGCGGCTGCCCTGGTGGCGTCCGTCGCCTTCACCGGCGTTGCCGTTGCGCGCGACCAGATCCAGATTGCTGGCTCTTCCACGGTTCTGCCTTACGCATCCATCGTCGCTGAAGCCTTCGGTGAAAACTCCAAGCATCCGACCCCGGTTGTTGAAGGTGGCGGTTCGGGCGCTGGCCGTAAGAAGCTCTGCGAAGGCGTGGGCGAGAACACCATCGACATCGCCAACTCCTCCTCGCGCATCAGCAAGTCCGACATCGAAACCTGCGCCAAGAACGGCGTAAAGGACATCCAGGAAGTCCGCATCGGTTACGATGGCATCGTGTTTGCGTCCGACATCAAGGGTCCGAAGTTCGCCTTCACCCAGGCTGACTGGCACAACGCCATTGCTGCCAAGGTTCTGAAGGGCGGCAAGCTCGTCGACAACCCGAACAAGACCTGGAAGGACGTTCGCGCTGACCTGCCGGATCAGCCGATCCTGACCTTCATCCCGGGCACCAAGCACGGCACCCGCGAAGTGTTCGATGAAAAGGTCATCATCGACGGCTGCAAGGAAAACGGCACCTACGAAGCCCAGCTCGCTGCCAACAACAACGACAAGGCTGCTGCCACCAAGGCTTGCGGCGCCATCCGTACGGACGGCGTGTCGGTTGACATCGACGGCGACTATCCGGAAACCCTGGCTCGCATCGATGCCAACAAGAACGGCATCGGCGTCTTCGGTCTGTCCTTCTACCAGAACAACACCGACAAGCTGCAGGTTGCCACGATGGCTGGCGTAACGCCGTCTGTCGAAACCATCGCTGCTGGCAAGTATCCGGTTTCGCGTCCGCTGTACTTCTACGTGAAGAACGCGCACCTGGACGTCATCCCGGGCCTGCAGGAATATGTTGAGTTCTTCGTATCCGACGACATGGCTGGCCCGAACGGCCCGCTCGCTGCCTACGGTCTGGTTTCCGATCCGGAACTGAAGAAGACCCAGGCTGCCGTCAAGGCTCGCACGCCGATGGCTCCGCTGAAGTAAGACTGTCTCTCCTCTGACGGCGCGGTTTCCGCGCCGTCAATTTCTTGAAGAGTTTTTGAAGAGGGTAGGGGCAACATGAGCGTTGGCGTCATTATTCTCGTTGTCCTGGTGCTCGCGGCACTGGGGTATGTCTTCGGCAGACAGCGAGCCATGGCCGTCTCTCAACAGAGCGGCATCAAACTGCATTCTCTTCCCAGTTATTACGGCCAAATGGTCGGCCTGTTCGCAGCCGTTCCGGCCTTGCTTGCCCTGGTTCTCTGGCTTCTCATCCAGCCGGTTGTGATCGAGCGCAGCGTCACCGCCATGATCCCGGACAGCGCGATCCCCGAGGGCGGCGCCCTTAGCCTCGTGATGTCGGACGTCCGCCGCATCGCTGGTGGCCTTGATGCGGTGCTCGCCAAGGGTGGCGTGGGTGAAGCGGAGGTTGATCGCATCGCGGCCAATCCGTCGGATCTGCGCGCGCGCCTCGCTGAAGTCGGCGTGCCGCTCGTCGGTGATGTGCCGGTAGCCGTTTTCGAAGCTGCTCGGGCCTATCGTTCGATGACCCAGACGGGCAGCATTCTGATGGCGGCCACGGTCATTGCCATCGCGGCGGTGTTGGCAGGCCTTGTCTATCGCCGCATCGAGCCGCACATGCGCGCTCGCAATGTCAGTGAAAGCTTCATCAAGTTGCTGCTGATTGCCTCGTCGCTGGTCGCGATCCTGACCACCGTCGGCATCATCCTGTCGCTGGTGTTCGAGACGATTTCCTTCTTCAAGATCTATCCCGCGCAAGACTTCTTCTTCTCGACGGTCTGGAACCCGCAGTTCCGCGGTGGTTCCGATCTCGGTATCCTGCCGCTTTTGTGGGGTACTTTCTACGTCTCCTTCATCGCGCTCCTGGTTGCGGTTCCGATCGGGCTGATGATCGCAATTTACCTGTCCGAATATGCCGGCAAGTCGCTGCGCAGTTTTGCCAAGCCGGCGATCGAGATGCTGGCCGGCATTCCGACCATCGTCTACGGTCTCTTCGCGCTCGTCACCATCGGTCCGTTCCTGCGCGATTATTTAGCCCAGCCGCTCGGGCTCGGTTCGTCCTCCTCGTCGGTGCTGACGGCTGGCCTGGTCATGGGCATCATGATCATCCCCTTCGTCTCCTCTCTGTCTGACGACATTATCAATGCCGTACCGCAGGCTCTGCGAGATGGGTCTTACGGTCTTGGCGCAACCCAGTCGGAAACGATCCGGAAAGTCGTCATGCCGGCCGCGCTGCCGGGTATCGTGGGCGCCATCCTTCTCGCGGCCAGCCGCGCGATCGGTGAAACCATGATCGTCGTGCTCGGGGCCGGTGCGGCTGCCAAGCTGGACCTCAATCCCTTCGAGGCCATGACGACCGTGACCGTCAAGATCGTCAGCCAGCTGACGGGTGATACCGAATTTGCCAGCCCCGAGACGCTCGTTGCCTTCGCGCTCGGCCTGACGCTGTTCACCTTCACCCTCGCCCTCAATGTGCTGGCCCTTTACATCGTACGCAAATATCGGGAGCAGTACGAATGACCGACATGACCGTTTCATCCAACGCGCCAATGGCGCCTGCTCAAGCAAAATCTCTGCTCACTCTCGATGATCGGACCCGTCGTCGTAATGCTGCCGAAAGGCGCTTCCGCATGATGGGACTGGTGGGTGTGACGATCGGTATCGTCGCTCTCGTCTTCCTGCTGGGCTCGATCCTGTCGAACGGCCTGTCGTCCTTCCAGCAGACCTATGTCCGTCTGGACGTCTTCCTGGACCCGGCACGCCTCGACAAGGCCGGCACGCGTGATCCCGCGGAGATCGCCAAGGTGACGACCTTCGGTTATGCGCCGCTGATCGAAAAGGCACTTGCCGATTCCATGGCTGCCAAGGGCGTCCAGGGTGAAGGCATCAGCGTCAAGGCGGCTGCCGAGCTGATTTCCAAGGAAGCTCCGGCCGATCTTCGCCGTTACGTTCTTGCGGATCCGTCCGCAATCGGCACCACCGTAACCTTCGATCTCCTGGCCAACGGCCGCATCGACGGTTACTACAAGGGCCGCGTGACGATGGATAGCGCGCAGCTTGACCGCAACGTTTCCCCGCAGCAGCTGATGCTGGCCGACCGGCTGAAGTCTGCTGGTATTCTGACGACCCATTTCAACTGGGCCTTCTTCACCGCCCCCGACTCGTCCGATACCCGTCCGGAATCGGCCGGTCTCGGTGTGGCGATCCTCGGTTCGGCCTACATGATGATCATCGTGCTGGTCCTGTCGCTGCCGCTCGGCGTTGCTACATCGATCTATCTGGAAGAATTCGCACCGCAGAACCGGTGGACGGACCTGATCGAAGTCAACATCGCCAATCTGGCCGCCGTTCCCTCCGTCGTCTTCGGTATTCTCGGGCTCGCGGCCTTCATCAACTTCGCCGGCCTTCCGCAGTCGGCCCCGGTGGTTGGTGGCCTGGTGCTCACGCTGATGACTCTTCCGACCATCATCATCGCAACGCGTGCCGCCTTCAAGTCGGTTCCGCCGTCGATCCGGGATGCGGCGCTCGGCGTCGGTGCCTCGAAGATGCAGGCGATCTTCCACCACGTCCTGCCGCTTGCGATGCCCGGCATCCTGACCGGCACGATCATCGGTCTGGCGCGTGCGCTTGGCGAAACCGCGCCGCTCCTGCTGATCGGCATGGTGGCCTTTGTCCGTGACTATCCGGCCGGTCCGCCGGAAGGCTTTTTCGATCCGGCCTCCGCTCTGCCGGTTCAGGTCTACAACTGGACTCAGCGTGGCGACCCGGCCTTCATCGAGCGTGCCTCGGGTGCCATCATCGTCCTGCTGGTGTTCCTGATCCTGATGAATTTGTCCGCAATCATCTTGCGTCGCCGCTATGAGCGTCGTTGGTAGTAGGGAGAGTTCGTAATGATGAATAATATCTCGACAACGATGAATACGACGACGACTACGAAAGCAGCAGCTATGATCGACTCGAAGATTTCCGCGCGCAACGTCCAGGTCTTCTACGGCGAAAAGCACGCCATCCGGGATGTGAACATCGAGATCCGTCCGCGTTCGGTCACGGCCTTCATCGGTCCGTCCGGTTGCGGCAAGTCCACGTTCCTGCGCTGTATCAACCGCATGAACGACACGATCGACAGCTGCCGCGTTGAAGGCAACATCCTGATCGACAACGAGAATATCTACGATCCGAAGGTCGATCCGGTGCAGTTGCGCGCCAAGGTCGGCATGGTGTTCCAGAAGCCGAACCCGTTCCCGAAGTCGATCTATGAGAACGTCGCTTACGGCCCGCGCATCCATGGCCTTGCCCGCAAGAAGTCGGATCTCGATGACATCGTTGCCTCCGCGCTGCAGAAGGCCGGTCTGTGGAACGAGGTGAAGGATCGCCTGCAGGAATCCGGCACCGGTCTCTCCGGCGGCCAGCAGCAGCGTCTGTGCATTGCCCGTGCCGTCGCCGTCTCGCCGGAAATCATCCTGATGGACGAGCCGTGCTCGGCACTCGATCCGATCGCGACTGCCAAGGTCGAGGAACTGATCCACGAACTGCGCACGAATTTCACCATCGTGATCGTCACGCACTCCATGCAGCAGGCAGCGCGCGTCTCCCAGCGCACCGCCATGTTCCACCTGGGTCTGCTCGTCGAAGAGAACGACACCGACAAGATGTTCACCAACCCGGATGATCAGCGCACGCAGGACTACATCATGGGCCGCTTCGGCTGATGCCGGGCGGATCTGCATTCTGCTGACAACCCTTTATCCGAGGATGAAAAACCATGTCTCCTAGCCATATTCTCTCGGCCTATGATGAAGACCTGAAATACCTGAACCGCCGCATTTCCGAAATGGGCGGCCTTGCCGAACAGATGTGCGGTGATGCCGTGCGTGCGCTCGTCAATTCCGACAGTGCCTTGGCGCAGAAGGTGATCTCCGACGATGTCATCCTCGATAACGCCGAGCGCGAGATCCAGGAAAAGGCGATCGTCACGATCGCCCGCCGCCAGCCGGTGGCCGGCGACCTGCGCGAGATCATCGGCGTTCTGCGCATTGCCTCCGATCTCGAGCGCGTCGGCGACCTCGGCAAGAACACCGCCAAGCGCGTGATTGCCGTTCAGGGCACGGGTGTGCCGCGCAAGCTTGCTCGTGGTCTCGAGCACCTGTCCGACCTGGCGCTGGTCCAGCTCAAGGAAGTGCTGGATGTCTTCTCCAATCGCTCGGTGCAGAAGGCGGAAGCCATCCGTCTGCGCGACGAAGAGATCGACGCCATGTACACCTCGCTGTTCCGCGAACTCCTCACCTACATGATGGAAGATCCGCGTAACATCACCACCTGCACGCATCTCCTGTTCTGCGCCAAGAACATCGAGCGCATTGGCGACCACGCGACCAACATTGCCGAGACGATCTATTACATCGCAACCGGTGCCGCACCGGAAGGCGAGCGTCCGAAGGACGACACGTCGAACATGCTGGGCGCGGTCGCGGAGTAAGGGCGCCACAGGCGCCTGTTTTCAGGAGTGCATGAGACATGCTGCCGAAAATTGCGGTTGTTGAGGACGAAGAAGCACTGAGCGTGCTTCTTCGCTATAACCTCGAGGCCGAGGGGTATGAGGTGGAGACCATCCTGCGTGGTGACGAGGCGGAAATCCGCCTGCAGGAACGGTTGCCGGATCTCCTGATCCTCGATTGGATGCTGCCGGGCGTGTCCGGCATCGAACTCTGCCGCCGGCTGCGAATGCGCCCGGAAACGGAGCGGCTGCCGATCATCATGCTGACGGCGCGTGGCGAGGAAAGCGAACGCGTGCGCGGCCTGGCGACCGGGGCGGACGATTATGTCGTAAAGCCCTTTTCCACGCCGGAACTGATGGCGCGGGTGAAGGCGATGTTGCGTCGGGCACGGCCGGAGGTTCTGTCCTCCGTGCTTCGCTGCGGCGACATCGAACTCGATCGGGAAACGCACCGTGTTCACCGCAAGAGCCGCGAGGTCCGTCTTGGACCGACCGAGTTCCGGCTGCTGGAATTCCTGATGGCATCGCCCGGGCGTGTCTTCTCCCGTTCGCAGCTGCTTGATGGCGTCTGGGGACACGACATTTACGTGGACGAACGCACCGTCGACGTGCATGTCGGGCGTCTGCGCAAGGCGCTCAACTTCTCCAACATGCAGGATGTCATCCGGACAGTCCGCGGCGCAGGTTATTCCATGGAAGCCTGAGCATCAGTCTCGATGCCTTGATCAAACCCGGCCTCGTGCCGGGTTTTTTGTTGCCTGCTCATCGGCGGACACAAAAAAAACGGGCCCTCGCGCCCGTTTTTTCGTCAAGGATTGCTGGTCTCAGCCGCGTGCGGCCGCATTGGCAGCCTTGCGGCGCTCGGTGACCGGCTGGTAGGCGAGGCGTGCATGGTATTTGCAGTAGGGCGAGCTTTCGCCGGATTCTGCGCCGCAGAAATGGAAATCGTCCTTCAGCGGGTCGCCGACAGGCCACTTACAGGTGCGCTCGGTCAGTTCCGTCAGGGCCAGGCGGCGTGCCATCGGAACGATGACATTCGACGTGGTCACGGGTTCCTGCGTCTCGAGAATGGTGAGCTCGATCTCTTCCTTCACCATGGTGGCGCCGACGGACCGGGTGACCGTACGCGTTGCCGCAGCCGGTGCAGCCGTTGTCGGGCGCGCATTATAGGTAGAGGGGCGCGGTGCAGAGGTGTTGCGCTTCTGCGTCCGGTTCTGGCCAGCGTTTCCGCCCGCCTTCACGCGTCCCGGCAGGCACAGCCGGTGCACCTTGCCGATGACCGCATTGCGGCTCACGCCGCCCAGTTGCGCGGCAATCTGGCTCGCGCTCAGTCCTTCCGCCCACAACCTTTTCAGTCGTTCGACGCGTTCGTCATCCCAGTTCATGCTGTCTCTCCGCCTTGAGCACACCCAGCAAGACAGAATCTCTCACCGTTACGGCGAACGTAATTCGCCGCGCATACTACATCTATACTTTTGGTGACTAGTTCCGCCGCATGCAGTCTAGTAATTGATCTTTAACCTAATGGTCGGCGGACTCGCTGACAAGAGTCGCCGGAATCGCCGCGAATCGATTTCCGGGTTTTCCCCAACTTGCTGTCGCATAGAGTCATTTTTGTCACAGCTGCCGTAACGGTGGCCAAATGTGTTTCCCTTGCGTGAATCCGCGGGAAATCCATGCTTTTGTTGACAGCGCGGGGTGAAATGCGGATAGTGCGGCAGCCGCCCCTTGAGGCGGCATTTTTGATTTCTGGCGGTCCCGGTCGCCGGTTCTGGATGGATTGCCTTAAGGAGTGCATCGCCATGGCTGAAGCTGCGCTTTTCGACACGTTTGCAAGGGCCCCTCTGCGTTTCGTACGCGGCGAAGGGGTTTGGCTCGTGACGGAAACGGGCGAGCGATATCTCGATTTCGGCGCAGGCGTTGCCGTCACCTCGTGCGGTCATTCCAACCCGCATCTTGTCGCGGCCCTGAAGGATCAGGCGGACAAGGTCTGGCACCTGTCGAACCTCTACGAGATCCCGGATCAGGAGCGGCTGGCGCGGCGGCTCGCGGAGGCAACCTTCGCCGACAAGGTCTTCTTCACCAATTCGGGTGCGGAAGCGCTGGAATGCGCGATCAAGACGGCGCGGCGTTATCATTATTCCAAGGGCCATCCGGAAAAATTCCACATCATCACCTTCGAAGGCGCCTTCCATGGTCGCACGATCGCAACGATCGCGGCCGGCGGCCAGGAAAAATACCTGGAAGGCTTCGGTCCGAAGGCTCCGGGCTTTGATCAGGTGCCGTTCGGCGATCTGGATGCCCTGAAGGCGGCGATTACCGAAAACACCGCAGCCCTGCTGATCGAGCCGATCCAGGGCGAGGGCGGCATCCGGGTCGTCTCCAAGGAATTCCTCCGCGAGCTGCGCTCCCTCTGCGACGAACACGGCCTGCTGCTGATGTTCGATGAGGTGCAGACGGGCGTTGGCCGCACCGGCAAGTTCTTCGCTTATGAATGGTCGGGTGTGACGCCGGACATCATGGCGGTCGCGAAGGGCATCGGCGGCGGTTTCCCCTTCGGCGCCTGCCTGGCGACGGCAGAAGCCGCATCCGGCATGAAGCCCGGCGTACACGGCACGACCTATGGCGGCAATCCGCTCGCCATGGCCGTCGGCAATGCCGTGCTCGACGTCATTTTGGGCGACGGCTTCCTGCAGAATGTCAACGATGTGTCGCTCGTCTTCCGCCAGGGTTTGGCGGCTCTCAAGGATCGTTTCCCCGGCGTGATCGAGGAAATCCGCGGCGAGGGCCTGATGCTCGGCATCAAGGCGCGCGTCCCGGCCGGTGAACTCGTCACCGCCATGCGCGATGAACACATCCTCGGCGTTCCGGCCGGTGACAACGTCATCCGTCTGCTGCCGCCGCTGGTGGTCACGGCGGAAGAAGCGCGCGAAGGCATTGCCCGCATCGAACGTGCGGCGGAAAAGCTTCAGAGTGAACAGTTGAAGAAGTCGGCCTGACGGCCTTGCGGAAAACACGGGGCCGCCGGACGGCGCCCCGGATGGAACGGATCATGGCATCACCCAAGCATTTTCTCGACCTCTCGGCACTTTCGTCAGGGGATCTGCGGACCATTCTCGATGATGCGCTGACGCGCAAACGGGCCACCAAGGCCGGAACGGCCGACAAGCCGCTCGCCGGCAAGGTGCTGGCGATGATTTTCGAGAAACCATCCACGCGCACACGCGTCTCCTTCGATGTCGGCATGCGCCAACTGGGCGGCGAAACGCTCTTCCTGTCCGGTACCGAAATGCAGCTCGGCCGTGCCGAAACGATCGGTGATACGGCCAAGGTTCTGTCGCGTTATGTCGACGCGATCATGATCCGCACGACCGACCATCGCCGCCTGCTGGAAATGGCGGAGCATGCGACGGTTCCCGTGATCAACGGCCTGACGGACGAGACCCATCCGTGCCAGATCATGGCCGATCTCCTGACCTTCGAAGAGCATCGCGGACCGGTGACGGGCAAAACCTTCGCCTGGACGGGGGATGGCAACAATGTGCTGCATTCCTTCATCGAAGGGTCGGCCCGTTTCGGTTACCGCATGAACATGGCGGTTCCGCTGGGCTCCGAACCGCTCGACAAATACCTCAACTGGTCGCGCAACAATGGCGGCGAGATCATGCTCTGCCACGATGCCGACCGCGCTGTCGAGGGCGTTGATATGGTGGTGACGGATACCTGGGTGTCGATGAACCAGGAGCACAAGGCGCGCGGCCACAATATCTTCCAGCCCTTCCAGGTGAACGAGCGCCTGATGCAGAAGGCCAAGTCGGATGCTCTCTTCATGCACTGCCTGCCCGCGCACCGCGGCGAGGAAGTCACCGACGAGGTGATCGACGGTCCGCAGTCCGTGGTGTTCGACGAGGCCGAAAACCGCCTGCACGCCCAGAAGTCTGTGCTCGCCTGGTGTTTTGGCGCTGTCTGACGGCGCCCTTCGCCCGGTCGGCGGCCGTGTCTTGATTTGTCGCGGCGCCGCCCCCATCTGACGGCTTTCCCAATCGCGCTCGCTCGACCCGTGGTCTCGGGCGCCTCAACACGACAGCGTCGGCCTTTCCTTCGGTTGAGCGGTTCCGCTTGGCCGACATTTGTGCGAAATGGGTGGCTTCGGCGCGAAGGAGCAAGTCATGGCAGAAGCCGCAGTAGAATTCAGTGATCTGACACTGGCGGGCGATGACCGCGTAGTCCCCTTCCAGGTGGAAGGCCTGGATGTGCGCGGCCGTGCGGTGCAGCTTGGACCGATGCTGAACGCCATCCTCGGGCGCCACGATTATCCGGCGCCGGTTGCACGGCTGCTGGCCGAAGCGATCGTGCTGACCTCGTTGATCGGCACCTCGCTGAAGTTCGAAGGCCGCTTTACGGTGCAGACCAAGGGCGATGGCCCTGTGGACCTTCTGGTGGCGGATTTCAGCAGCCCGGAAAGCATGCGCGCCTATGCCCGTTTCGACGAGGAAGCGCTTGCCGCTGCCGTCAAGGCCGGCAAGGTGTCGCCGCCGGAACTGCTCGGCGAAGGTGTTCTGGCCTTCACCATCGACCAGGGGCACGGCATGCAGCCCTATCAGGGCATCGTCCCCCTCGATGGATCGTCGCTCGAGGAAATCGCCGGTGTCTATTTCCGCCAGTCGGAACAGATCCCGACGAAGGTGCGCCTTGGCGTCGCCGAGCTCTTTGATCGCGATGAGGACGGCAAGCCCCGTCACAACTGGCGCGCCGGCGGTGTGCTGGCACAATTCCTGCCGCAGGCGCCGGAGCGGATGCGTCAGCCGGATCTGCATGGTGGCGACGGGGACGAACGGGACGGCGATTTCGCCTTGACCGAAGACGACGCATGGTCGGAAGCCCGCATGCTGGTCGAAACCGTGGACACCGATGAACTGACGGATCCACAGGTGGCGATCGAGCGGCTTCTCTTCCGGCTCTTCCATGAGCGCGGCGTCAGGATCTATGAACCGCAGGAAGTGGCGGACCGCTGCAGCTGCTCGCGCGAGAAGATCAAGGGCGTGCTCGCCGGCTTCACCGCCGAGGAGATCGAGGCAAGCCAGGAAGACGGCACGATCTCGGTGACCTGCGAGTTCTGCTCCACCACCTATCGCTACGATCCGGCCGAATTCGAAGCGGCGTGATGATACTGGCGCGAGACGCGGATCATTCCGTGTCTCGCGGCGGCAGGTGTTTGTCGCGCGGCGGCACGTTCGTATCCGTCTGCGCCGGCCGGCCATCGACAAGGGCCGGATGGCTTGTTTCATCCGTGACCGCGCCCGGTGGCAGGTTTTCCGTCCGGTCATAGGGTTCTTCAACACGGATGTCGCGTGTTGCCGGAAGATCCTGGACATAAAAGACGATGCTGCCCGCCGCGAGGATGATCACCAGCGCACCAAGCAGAACCACGGTCAGTTGTTTTCGGGTCATGATGCCTCCACGACCGATCGAACCGGCGGGAAAGGCGAAGGTTGCGGTTGGCCGCCGGCATTTTGGCGGTCTCAGTTGAGGACGCGCATCAGCCCCGGCGAATCCAGCGAGAAGGCTGGAATGTTGACGATGAAGGTCTCGCCTTCATCGGTTTCCATCTGGTAGTGGCCGAACATCAGCCCCGAGGGCGTGTCGAGCGGGCAGCCGGAAGAATATTCATAGGTATCGCCGGGTTTCAGGCGCGGCTGTTCGCCAACCACGCCCGGACCTTCGACTTCGTCGACAAGCCCGTTCTGATCGGTGATGTGCCAGTAACGGTGGACCAGCCGAACCGTCATCGGTGAATGGTTGGAGATGACGATCCGATAGCCCCAGACATAACGGCTCTCTTCCGGATCCGACTGTTCCGGAAGGAAATAGGGCTCGACGACAACCTCGATGTCCTTGGTGAGTGCACGATACATGTCGACACCTTCATCTCATGTGTACGCATATCGTACAGTACGGGCGCGAGGTCAAGAAACGCGCCCGCACTCAAAGATGCGGAAGCCTTTATTTCCATGGTCAAGGCTAACCGCGATGGTAAATGCTGGCTTTACGCAGAGACCTTGGCAAGGGCTGCAGCCAGATCCTCGATCAGATCCTCGCCGTCCTCGATGCCGCAGGAGAGGCGCAAGGTACCGGCCGAGATCCCGAGTTCCGCCCGCGCCTCGTCGGTGAGGTTCTTGTGCGTGGTGGTTGCCGGGTGGGTGATCAGGCTCTTGGCGTCACCGAGATTGTTGGAGATCTTGATGACCTCCAGCGCATCCTGCAGCGCAAAGGCTGCATCCTTGCCGCCCTTCAGCTCGAAGCAGACAAGCGTGGAGCCGCCCGTCATCTGCTTGGCGATGATATCGGCCTGCGGATGGTCCTTGCGGCCCGGATAGATCACCTTGGCCACCTTGCTCTGGTCGGCGAGGAAATCGGCAATCCGACCGGCACTTTCCGTCTGCTGCTTGACGCGCAGCGGCAGGGTCTCGATCCCCTTCAGCAGCGTCCAGGCATTAAACGGCGACATGGCCGGACCCGTGTGACGGAAATAGTCGTGCAGGTTCTCGTTGATCCATTCCTTGTCGGAGAGGATCACGCCGCCGAGGCAGCGCCCCTGGCCGTCAATGTGTTTGGTCGCCGAGTAGACGACGACATGCGCACCGAGTTCCAGCGGCTTCTGGAAAAGCGGCGTGGCAAACACGTTGTCGACGACGACTTTTGCGCCGATCTGGTTGGCGAGCTTGGCGACACCGGCGATATCGACGACTTCCAGCGTCGGGTTTGTCGGGCTTTCGAGGAAGAACACCTTGGTGTTCGGGCGAATGGCAGCTTCCCAGTGGGCCAGATCGCGGCCATCGACCAGCGTGCATTCGACGCCGTATTTCGGCGCCAGCGTTTCCACCACGTAACGGCAGGAGCCGAACAGCGCGCGGGCGGCGACGATATGATCGCCGGCCTTGACCTGGCAGAGGATGGCGGCAGACACGGCGGCCATGCCCGACGCTGTGGCGCGCGCATCTTCCGCGCCTTCCAGCGCGATCATCCGCTTTTCGAACATGTCGTTGGTCGGGCTGCCGTAGCGGGCATAGATGAAGCCGTCCGTCTCACCCTTGAAACGGGCTTCGGCCGCAGCGGAATTCTCGTAGACGAACCCTTGCGTCAGGTAGATCGCTTCGGAGGTTTCGCCATACTGCGAGCGCAGCGTGCCACCGTGGACGAGTTGGGTTGCGGGGCGCCAGGTCTTGCTCATGCGTGTCACCACTTCGTAACAAAAAAACCGGTCGCAACTGCAGACCGGTTTCGCACCCGGTCTTTTTAGCCACTTGTTTAACGTGGCTGCAAGCCGACCGGCCAAATCACCACGGGATAAGCTTGCCATACGCCCAAGCAGAGCTTGCGTCAATTCCTCGCTTTTGCTTTTGTCGCCCGATTAAAGGATAGGGTCAATGAAACGCAACGCGGGCATACTGGCAGATCGAGCCATCGGCGAACTCTTCCATGAGGGCAGGTTGAAAAGCGAGGCGGCACTGGATGCCGACCAGATCCAGCCGGCAAGCCTCGATCTGCGCCTGGGCTCGAAAGCTCTTCGTGTGCGGGCAAGCTTCATGCCCGGCCCCAACCACACGGTGGCCGACAAACTGGAGCGGCTGACGCTCCACGAAATCGATCTGGAGCAGGGCGCGGTGCTCGAAACCGGCTGCGTCTACATCGTGCCGCTGATGGAAAGCCTCGATATGCCGGCGGATCTCTCGGCCTCCACCAATCCGAAAAGCTCGACCGGCCGCCTCGATATCTTCACCCGCGTAATGGTTGATCGCGCGCAGGAATTCGACAAGATCCCCGCCGGTTATGCGGGCCAGCTGTACCTCGAAATCTCGCCGCGCACCTTCCCGGTCATCGTGCGGCGCGGCTCGCGCCTGTCGCAGATCCGCTTCCGCACCGGTCAGGCGCTGTTGAGCGAAACGGAGGTGCTGGCCCTGCACGAGGCGGAAACGCTGGTCGCCAGCGAAACGCCAAATGTCTCGGGAGGTGGCATCGCGCTGTCGATCGATCTGAAGGGCACCGGCCCGGACGGTCTCATCGGTTATCGCGGCAAACACCATACCTCGGTCATTGATGTCGATCGCAAGGCCGCCCATGATGTGCTGGACTTCTGGGAACCGCTCTACAGCCGCGGCCGCGACGAACTGATCCTCGATCCGGACGAGTTCTATATTCTGGTCTCGCGCGAAGCCGTGCATGTGCCGCCGCTCTATGCCGCCGAAATGACGCCCTACGATCCGCTGGTCGGCGAGTTTCGTGTGCATTATGCGGGCTTCTTCGACCCTGGTTTCGGCCACGCCGCCGTCGGCGGTTCCGGCAGCCGTGCGGTGCTCGAAGTGCGCAGCCACGAAGTGCCCTTCATCCTGGAACACGGCCAGATCGTCGGGCGCCTTGTCTACGAACACATGCTGGAAAAGCCGCAGTCGCTTTACGGCTCGGGCCTCGGTTCGAACTATCAGGCGCAGGGCCTGAAGCTCTCCAAGCATTTCAAGGCATGACTCTTTCCGTTCTTTGCCCTTGAAGGCAGGAAGGCCTGATGCTAGGTCTGGCGTCAGCAAAGCGGGTGTAGCTCAATGGTAGAGCAGCAGCTTCCCAAGCTGAATACGAGGGTTCGATTCCCTTCACCCGCTCCAGCTTTTTCAATTCTTGCCTCATCCGCGATCAGACACGGGCCGAATTGACCGTTGGCTTTTTGCTCGCCTGATGCGGCGTCTTTTTCCAGAAGAACGGGTTGGTCCTCAGCTCGTTCAGCGCCTTCCAGGCGGCATAGGAACTCATGAACCAGTACATCGGCACGGCGAGCCAGCGCCAGCCGATCCGGCGTCGCTCCTGCCCGATCATCGAGCCCATGCCGAGCTTCAGAAAGATCATGTAGCTGCCGATCACGTTCAGGCAGTCGAGGGCAAACAGCGCCAGAACCACCGTTGGTAGTGTCGCCAGCGGTTCCGTCGCCAATCGCGTGATGCCAACCGCGATGAAGACGAGCATCAGCGGATGCAGGAGGGCCGAGGCCAGCATGCCGCCGACCAGCAGATGAAAGGCGAGTGTCCCGCGCGTGCCCATTTGCCGCGCGGTCTCGACGGGATTGCGGGTCAGCACCAGCCAGGTCTGAAGCCAGCCCTTGAACCAGCGTGTTCTCTGGCCGGTCCAGATGTTGAGCGAAACGGGCGCATCCTCGAGCGTCTGGCAACGCAGGGTCTGCGACCGGTAGCCGAGGCGGTAGAGGCGAAGCCCGAGGTCGGCGTCTTCGGTCACGTTGAACGGGTCCCAGCCGCCCACCTCCCGGAGAATATGGGTACGGAAATGATTGGAGGTGCCGCCGAGCGGCAGCGGCATGTCGTGACGCGAGAGCATCGGCAGCAGGCCACGAAAGAGTGCCGCATATTCGATCGCAAAGACGCCGCTCAGCGCATTGTCCGACAGATTGGCGATGATGAGGGGCGCCTGCAGGCAGGCCACCTGCGCCTCAGACACCCGGAAGCGGGCACAGGCCTCCAGCAGCTGCTGCGGATGCGGCCTGTCTTCCGCGTCGTAGACTGCGAGAAATTCTCCCCGGGCGCCCGCCAGCGCATAGGTCAGCGCCTTGGGTTTGGTGCGCGGGTGGTGGGGTGGCACCTCGACGATCTCGAAATGTGCGGGAAGCCTGAGCGCCTTGAGTGCCTCCACCGTTTCGCGGTCATCCGCCTCGCAGACCAGTTTCACGTCGAGACGGGCGCGCGGCCATTCCAGCCGTTCCAGGTTGGCAACCAGTTGCGACACCATGCCGGCCTCCCGGTAGAGCGCCACCATCACGGTATAGACGGGCAAGGGGCCGTCCGGCCACTGTTCGGGCGGGTGCCGCAGTCGTTTTTGCGGGAGCGAAGCCCAGATCCTCAGAGACAACGCACTCAGATAGACAGAGGAAAGGGTTGCATGGGTCAGCGGCACGAGAATGCCCGGCTCGACGAGGCAGGCGGCCACCAGGCTGGTGACAAGGCATCCGGCCAGCACACCCTGTCCGCCGGTTGCCACGATGCGCGCGGAAAACTTGGGTTCCCGGTCGAACAGGTCGCTCACCGTTTGCCGCACCCGCCGCGCCGATCCGGTGGCCCAGACCGCGTCTCGGATGGCCGAGGGCGTGGTGATGGCCAGTCCGCGGGCAAGCTCCGGAAGCCGGAGCAGCAGGGCGGACAATTCTGCAAGCCTTGCCACCTCCGGCACGATCGCCATTTGCGGCGCACGGTTGCGGTGGGTGATGCGGACCTGTTTCGGGGTGATCAATTGCGTGTCCAGGTACGGGATATCCTGAACAGTCGAGTGGTCAATGGTCGCGATGAAGGGCAGCCGGAAGGCGCGGGCAATCGCGCCATAATAGGCGTCATGATCGACCGTGCCGCAATAGAGAACTTCTTGTTCCAGCGTCGTTCCGTTTTTGCGGCTGCGGTCCTTCATCTGGCTGACAAAGGGTTTGGAGAAACCCAGAGCCAGCAGGGCTGCCTCCTCGTCGCTCGCTTCAGGTTCCGGTTCTTGCTGCGGTTGCGCCCCAGGATCGGCTGCCGTCTGCTGCCTGTTCAGGCTGACGACTTTGCCCCAGTGCGCGTCCTCACTGGTTCCTGCAGTTCCCGGCGGATATTCCCCTGCATCCGTCAAACTGGTACACCATGTCCGGCGGGCCGCCCCAGCCCTGTTCCGGATTGACATCGTAGCGATGCACGCAATGGTTTACAATAGGTAAGTAGAATGTATTTCAGGTTCCGTGCAATTGCGATTGCAATTCTTGCAATGGTTGCCGTCTCCGGCGTCTCCGCCGATGACGGGTCGCCGGGCCAGATGCCTCTTGTCGCGGATCCGAACGAACGTCTGGCAAAACCGGAGCTTACCAACCTGCCGCGTTTCCGGGTGTTGACGACGGTCGATTTCCCGCCCTTCAGCTTCGTGGATCAGACGGGGCGGCTCTCCGGTTTTCATGTCGATCTGGTTCGCGAAATCTGCCGCGAACTGGCCATCGAGGCCAAGTGCCAGATCCAGGTCACGCCCTTTGCGGATCTGGAGAAGGCGCTTGACGAGGGGCAGGGGGAAGCCGTGGCGGCCGGGATCGCGGTGACCGCCGATCTTCGGGAAAAATACGGCTTTTCCCGCCCCTATATGGTGATCCCCGCCCGATTTGCCCGGCGCAACGCCGTCGAGCTCGCCGGCAAGGCCGCCGTGGCGCTCGCCGGGCGTCCGGTCGGCGTGGTGGCCGGAACCGCCCATGAGGCCATGCTGAAAAGCCTCTTTCCGACCCTGAAGGCGACGCCCTTTCCATCGCAGGACGAGATGCTCGCCGTTCTCAAGGACGGGACAGTGGATGCCGTCTTCTCCGATGGCCTGAGCCTGCTGTCGGTGGCTGTTGAGAACCGCGCATATTTGGTGCCGAGACGGGATTACGGCGAATCTGGACGCGGCGGACAGGGCCCTGAGATTATTGCAAAGGTTTTGATGGGGGAGATGAGCGCGGGATGTGGCGTCAGGAGCCCGGAGGGCGACTGAGGCACATCCCGCGCTGCGTCCGTCAATGATAGACTGGCGGAGCGCCGCAAACAGACATCGACCAAAGCTACCAGGCCAATTCGATGTCCAATCCCTCAGGCATCTGTGAGATGACGTGGCTGTCATCACGCAGGACTGCCGACTGGTTCACGGTGAGCGTCATTATAATGGTATTGGCGCATTCCGTCGAGCTTCTCCGATCAATCCCGACGGCGCTTCGAAAGGTGCGCCGCCGCGATGCAAACTGCTCGTTTCTTCCTCTGCGGGCGGTGTCGCGCGCAGGTTCTGCTTTGCCGCCATTGCGATCGGGGTCAGCGCTATTGCGGTTCTGCCTGCGCCCATGCGGCGCGCCGTGACAGCCTACGGGCAGCCGGACGGCGCTACCAGAGCACCCGGCCGGGGCGCTTTGCCCATGCCGATCGCTCCCGCCGATATCGGCAGGCTCGCAAAAACGTGACGCATCACTCTCCACCCGTCGTTCCAGAGGGTTCACGACTGAAGGCGTCCACAAACGGCGGCATCGTTGCACCGGGCGATGGCACCGCTGGCGTGGTGTCATCGATCGAGCCGTGGTGCCGGCGCTGCGGCAGCTCTGTGCCGCTGTTCTTTCGCCGCGGCTTCGTGCGTCGCCGGGGGACACACGTGCGTCCATTCGACCATGGAGATCGAACCGATGACCATATCTGCCGAGAAGGAAGCGATGATCCTGCGCCTGTACCACGTTGAGAAGTGGCGCTGCGGCACGATCGCCAAGCAATTGCATTGCCATCACACCACCGTCTTCAGGGTCCTGAAGGACGCGGGCTTGCCTCGACACAGGCCGGTGATCCGCCCCGCCGAGATCGACCTGTACCTGCCGTTTATCCAGCAGACGCTGACCAAATATCCTGACCTGACGTCCAGCCGCCTTTACGGGATGGTGCAGGAGCGCGGCTATAAGGGATCGCCCGACCACTTCCGGCACATGGTGGCGCTGCACCGACCACGGAAGGCGGCGGAAGCTTATCTACGACTACGCACCCTGCCGGGTGAGCAGGGCCAGGTCGACTGGGGTCATTTTGGCCACATCGAGATCGGCAGGGCCCGCCGCCCGCTGATGGCCTTCGTCATGGTGCTATCCTACTCGCGCGACATCTATCTGCGCTTCTTCCTTGATGCCCGCATGGAAAACTTCCTGCGCGGCCATGTCGGCGCATTCAACGACTGGAACAGCCTTCCCAGAGTGCTGCTCTACGACAATCTGAAGTCCGCCGTCCTTGAACGGCAGGGCGATGCCATCCGCTTCCATCCGACATTGTTGGCCTTCGCGGCTCATTATCGCTTCGAACCCCGTCCTGTCGCGGTAGCACGGGGCAACGAGAAAGGCCGTGTCGAGCGCGCCATTCGCCACATCCGGGAAGCCTTCTTCATCGCCCGCACCTTCAAGGACCTCGACGATCTCAATGCCCAGGCCGAACACTGGTGCCGGACCCAGGCTGCCGACAGGCCATGCCCGGAGGACCGGGCAATGACGGTGCGTGAGGCGTTCTCAAAAGAACAGCCCATGCTTCTGCCCTTGCCGGCCAATCCCTATCCCGTCGAGGAGCAGGTGGCCGTGAAGGTTGGCAAGACACCCTACGTGCGCTTCGATCTGAACGATTACTCGGTCCCTCATACGCATGTCCAACGAACACTCACCGTTCGCGCCGATCTCGTCCAGGTCAGGATATTCGACGCCGCCACGATGATCGCCAGCCACCGTCGCAGCTTCGATAGGGGCCAGCAGATCGAGGATCCTCAGCACCTGAAGGCACTCGTCGCCGTCAAGCGCGAGGCACGCCAGCATCGCGGCCTCAATAGCCTGACGCGGGCCGTGCCGGCTTGTCAGAAGCTGATGATGCATGCCGCAGAACGTGGCGCCAATATCGGCGCAATCACCAACGCCATGCTGACGTTGCTCGACCTCTACGGCGCCCAGGAACTCCAGGCGGCCGTCGAAGACGCTTTGCGCGCCGGCGCCTCGCATTCCAAGGCGGTTCGATCAGTGCTCGAACGCCGCCGGATTGCGCGGGGCGCTCCGCCCCCGGTCGAAACCAGGCTGCCCGAGCATGTCCGCAAGAAGGACACGACTGTCATTCCCCACAAGCTCGACCGTTACGATCAACTCACATTGAAAGGAAACGACGATGAATAAGATCGACACCCTGTTCAATCGCGCCAGACAATTGCGCCTTTATGGCCTGACGGCCCATTGGGACGAGATCGCCACACAGGACTGGGTGCCGACCGTGATCCGGTGGGAAGAAGACGAGCGCTCCGACCGCTCGCTGCTGCGACGCATGCGCACCGCCAGGCTCGGCCACTTCAAGCAAATGGCCGACTATGACTGGAAGTGGCCGCGCCGCATCGACCGCGCCACCGTCGAGGAACTGATGACGCTGGCATTCATGAAGGATGCCACCAACATCGTCTTCATCGGTCCGAACGGCGTCGGCAAATCGACGCTCGCCCTCAACATCGCCTACCAGGCACTCATCCGGGGCCATTCGGTCCTGTTCCGCACCGCCAGCGAAATGCTCGGCGAACTCGCCGCCATCGACAGCGATTCCCTGCTGCGCCGCAAGCTTCAGTACTATGCTTCCCATGACGTCCTGCTGATCGACGAGATCGGCTACCTATCCTATTCCAACCGCCATGCCGATCTGCTCTTCGAGCTCATCAGCCGCCGATACGAGAAACGCTCGACCATCGTCACCACCAATAAACCCTTTGCGCAATGGTCGGAGGTCTTTCCGAACGCCGCGTGCGTCGTCAGCCTGGTCGATCGTCTCGTCCACCACTGCGAAGTCGTCGCGATCGAAGGAGATTCCTATCGCTTCAAGGAAGCCAACGAGCGCTCCATAGCCCAGCGTCAGCAACGCGCCAGTCACCAATCCGGCGAAACAGAGCCCGCATCATGACCGAAAAGACGCACCACTCTTCAGGTCTCAAGCGTGGCCTGCCAATCCTCATCAGTGCCGAATGGACCCCCGAGCAGGCATGGGCCGTCTTCGAACTCCTCGATGATCTGCGCGACGCCATCTGGAACCATTACGCCCCTGACATCCAGCACATGGTCCAAAACCAACAAGCTTCCGACGATAATCAAGATTAGCAACACTGAAGGCGGCTTCTTCAGCCGCTTTCAAAGTTCTCAATCCTCGGCACCATTTATCCGCGCTTTTGGACAGCCGCCAACAGTCCTCACTGGTTCCTGCAGTTCCCGGCGGATATTCCCCTGCATCCGTCAAACTGGTACACCATGTCCGGCGGGCCGCCCCAGCCCTGTTCCGGATTGACATCGTAGCGATGCACGCAATGGTTTACAATAGGTAAGTAGAATGTATTTCAGGTTCCGTGCAATTGCGATTGCAATTCTTGCAATGGTTGCCGTCTCCGGCGTCTCCGCCGATGACGGGTCGCCGGGCCAGATGCCTCTTGTCGCGGATCCGAACGAACGTCTGGCAAAACCGGAGCTTACCAACCTGCCGCGTTTCCGGGTGTTGACGACGGTCGATTTCCCGCCCTTCAGCTTCGTGGATCAGACGGGGCGGCTCTCCGGTTTTCATGTCGATCTGGTTCGCGAAATCTGCCGCGAACTGGCCATCGAGGCCAAGTGCCAGATCCAGGTCACGCCCTTTGCGGATCTGGAGAAGGCGCTTGACGAGGGGCAGGGGGAAGCCGTGGCGGCCGGGATCGCGGTGACCGCCGATCTTCGGGAAAAATACGGCTTTTCCCGCCCCTATATGGTGATCCCCGCCCGATTTGCCCGGCGCAACGCCGTCGAGCTCGCCGGCAAGGCCGCCGTGGCGCTCGCCGGGCGTCCGGTCGGCGTGGTGGCCGGAACCGCCCATGAGGCCATGCTGAAAAGCCTCTTTCCGACCCTGAAGGCGACGCCCTTTCCATCGCAGGACGAGATGCTCGCCGTTCTCAAGGACGGGACAGTGGATGCCGTCTTCTCCGATGGCCTGAGCCTGCCCTTCTGGACGGCGAGTGCGGCCGCCGAAGGCTGTTGCCGGCTTTTCGACGGTCCCTACGTGTCCGAACATTTTCTCGGCGAGGGCCTGTCGCTGATGATCCGCCCGGATGCGCCGCAGCTCGTCGGCGCGGTCGATTACGCCCTGGCGCGGCTGGCGTTGGAGGGGCGGCTGCAGGAACTCTATCTGCGCTATTTCCCGAACGGTCTCTACTGACGACGCCTTTTTTGCCGCCGGCCGCGGCCGTTCACTGGCTGGCCCAGATGATCCGCGCCATCCACTCGATCTCCGCCATGTCGAAACTGCGGTTGGGGTGATCGGGGTTCAGAGACATCAGCTCGATGGTGCGCGCACTCTGGCGCATCAGCACCTTGGCCATCACCTCGCCCTCGCGCGTCTTGACGACGATGCGGTCGCCGCGGCGCACTTGGGCGCCGGGCTCAACGATCAGCCGGTCGCCGTCCCGGTAGAGTGGCATCATCGAATCGCCCTGCACCTCGAGCGCGTAGACGCCCGGCCGCCGCGAGGCGGCCACCGGAAAATCCACCACGTCCCAGCCCTGGCCGGCGGGAAAGCCGCCATCGTCGAAAAAGCCGCCGGCGCCCGCCTGCGCAAAACCGAGCAGCGGAATGGAGCCGCTCTGCGGCGGAAAGGAGCCTTCCGGCAGGCTGGTCTGTTTCGACATGGCCGGCAGATAACCGAGGAACTGTTCGACCGATGCGCCGGTCGCTTCCAGCACCTTGGAGATCGATTCCGTCGAGGGCCAGCGCAACCGGCCGTCCGGGCCCAGCCGTTTCGACTTGTTGAACGAGGTGGGGTCGAGCCCCGCCTTGCGGGCAAGCCCGGAGGCCGTCAGCTGGTGACGTTCGGCAAGGGTGTCGATCGCTTTCCAGATCGTCTCATGCGACAACATGACGGTACGTTCCCCGGCATAGGGCCGGCTTCGGATTTCCAATATCGGGCCCGACATGCCGATCCGACCGGTCTATTGCCTCTTGAAGGCACGGGGTCGATCGGCCACGGCCACGCTGCGGGAGATGGGCAGAGGTTTCCGCGACATCTCTGTCGATATTTCTAATGAAAGGTCGTGGCGGAGTAAAGCGGAAAAAGGAATAAAATCCTTGATCCCGCCTGCATCAGACCAGCATCAGGCCACCAGCGCCATGTTGACCTTGCCGAGTTTGATCACCGCCTGTGTCCGGCTGTCGACATTCAGCTTCAAGAGGATCGCCGAGACATGCGCCTTGATCGTTGCCTCGGACACGCCGAGTTCATAGGCGATCTGCTTGTTCAACAGCCCTTCCGCCAGCATGGACAGCACCCGGCTCTGCTGCGGGGTCAGCGTCTTCAGCCGCTCCATCAGTTCGGCGACGGCCGGATCTTCTTCCGCGTCGCGCTCCACGCCGTCCGGCACCCAGACACCGCCTTCGAGCACCGTCTCGATCGCCTGGCGGATTTCGTCTAGCCCGGAGGATTTGGAGATGAAGCCGGAGGCGCCGAGTTCCAGTGCGCGGCGGATGGTCGATCCGTCATCGGTGGCGGAGACGATCATGATCGGCAGGCTGGCGAACTCGGCCCGGAGCGACATGAGGCCGGAAAAGCCGCTGACGCCCGGCATGGCAAGGTCGAGCAGCATCAGATCGGCTTCCGGATGAGTGGCGGCTGCGCTGCGCGCGGCCTCGAAGCTGCCAGCCTCGATGATCTCCGCATGGCCGGCAATATCGCCCAGCGCCTGGCGAAGGGCGCCGCGAAACAGCGGATGGTCGTCTGCAATGATGATTGTGATGGAATGCATGGCCACGCCCCCTCCCAAGAGCATAGTACGCTTTCTTACCCTCCCTTAGTCTTAATACTGCAGCGCTTGCGAAACAAGCATAAGTTTCAAGGCGCTTTGTGCCGTCAAAGCCGGTTGGGCGCCGGTGGCTCCTCGGCGCGGAACTCGTTGATGATGCCCATGAAGCGGCGCATGACCTGTTCCATGATGGAGAGCGATTTTTCGATCTCCGCATCGCTGGGCACGGTTGCAGACGGCGCGCCGGTGCCGAGCTTTTGTTCCAGCGCCTCGACACGTTTGGCGAGAAGGTCCAGTTCCTGCTCGAAGGCCTGCCGTTCGTCGGCGGCCATGCGGCAGGTGAGGCCACCATGCTCTTCGCGGCAGAAGCTGACGGCACCGGTCTTCTGGTCGAGACGGAGATAGCCGCTTTCCGTCTTTTCCAGCCGGAAGCGGTTGTCCTCGGTTGCCGGTGTCTCGGCGATCGCCGCCCCGGCCAGCAGGGTGCCGACGCAGGCCATTGTATAAATTCCTATCCGCATGTTGGTCTTCCTCCTCGTCTGTCCGCAAGCGGGCATGCCCGCCATGGACAATCCCTCGGCTTTGCGGCAAAGGCTCCTGCAGACGACATCCTGATCACGGACTTGGCCCATGCCTCAAACCCTATATAAGATCGTGCCGGAAGATTTGTGGCAGGCGGCGCGCGAAACGGGAATTTTTGACGGCGCACCGGTCGACCGGGCCGATGGCTTCATCCATTTTTCCACCGCAGACCAGGTGCGGGAGACCGCGGCTCGCCATTTTGCCGGTCAGGCTGGCCTGCTTCTGGTCGCCGTCGAAGCGGATGATCTGGGAGAGGCGCTTCGTTTCGAGGTGTCGCGCGGCGGCGCGCTCTTCCCGCATCTTTACGCCGCCCTTCCGCTCTCTGCCGTCCTGTGGGAAAAGCCGCTGCCGCTGTCTGAGACCGGCACCCACATTTTTCCGGAGCTCTGATCATGCCGATCTTTGATTTTGCCCGCCAGGCGCTTTTCCTGCTCGATCCGGAGACGGCGCATGGCGCATCGATCGCAGCGCTGAAATCCGGCCTCGTTCCCGCCTGCCCGGTGCGCCCGGACAAGCGTTTGGCCGTGACGGTCGCCGGTCTCGATTTTCCCAATCCGATCGGTCTGGCGGCGGGTTATGACAAGAATGCCGAAGTGCCGGAAGCCATGTTGCGGCTGGGTTTCGGGTTCACCGAAGTCGGCACGCTCACACCGAAACCGCAGGCCGGCAACCCGAAACCGCGCATCTTCCGGCTGGTGGAAGACAATGCCGTCATCAACCGGCTCGGTTTCAACAATGAAGGTCATGAGGCGGCCTTCCGCCGCCTGTCGGCGCTGAAGACCAAGGGCATTGTCGGCGTCAATATTGGCGCCAACAAGGATGCGGAGGATCGGATTGCCGATTACGTCACCGGCATCCGCCGCTTCTATGGCTTGGCCCGTTATTTCACCGTCAACATCTCCTCGCCGAATACGCCGGGCCTGCGCGATCTGCAGGCGCGCGAAAGCCTCGCCGCCCTCCTGTCCGCCGTCCTCGATGCGCGCCGGCAGGAAGGTGAAAAGGCCGGCCGTATGGTTCCGGTCTTCCTCAAGATCGCGCCGGACCTGACGGAGGAGGGGATGGATGATATCGCCGCCGAAGTGCTGGCCCATGATCTCGACGGCCTCATCGTCTCCAACACCACCTTGTCGCGCGCGGGTCTGAAGGATCAGGTGCAGGCTAAGGAGGCGGGCGGCCTGTCGGGCGCCCCGCTCTTTGCCCGCTCCACCGCCGTGCTCGCCCGCATGCGCAAGCGTATCGGGCCGAAGATGCCGATCATTGGTGTCGGTGGCGTCTCCTCAGCGGAAACCGCGCTTGAAAAGATCCGCGCCGGTGCCGACCTCGTGCAACTCTATTCCTGCATGGTCTATCGCGGCCCGGGGCTTGCCGGCGAAATCCTGAAGGGGCTGTCGTCCTCGCTCGATCGCCTCGGTGTCTCCTCTGTCACGGAGTTGCGGGATAGCAGCGTCAAAAAATGGGCTGCCGAGACGCTCTGAATTTTCGCGTTCACGCAAATGTGCGGCATTGCGTTGATCATTTCGCCACCTTTCCTCACTATATGTTACGAGGTGTAACGAAAAAGGAAGTGCCGAGATGAACGCACATTTCCAGTCCCAGCAGTTCAGCCTCCCGGGTGTAACGATCGCCTGCCTGCTCGCCGGCGTGGTTGCGCTCCGGCTTGCCATCTGGATCTTCGCCCCCGGCATCTGAGGCGGATCAAAAAAGCCTAGAGGCCGAATGTCGAGGCGGTCTTGCGCGGCAGAAGCAGCGCCAGAAATCCGCCGCGCATCAGCAGGAACAGGTTGAGGCTGATCCACAAGCCGGTATTGCCGAAAGCCGGCACCAGAAGCGCCAGGGAGGCGCAATAACCGGCAAGCGAGGCCAGCATCATGTTGCGCATCTCGCGTGACCAGGTCGCACCGATGAAGATCCCGTCCATGTGAAAGGCAAGCGCCCCGGTGATGCCCGTCAGCGCCGCAAGCGGCAGATAAAGGGCTGCCGTTTCCCGCACCGCGACAGACGTGCTGAGAACCGCGATCACCAACGGACCGATCAGCAGGAAGAGTGCCACCAGCGCCGCGCCCATACCCAGCGACCAGCCGCCCGTCAGCCTGAGCGCCCTGGCAAAACTTGGCCTGTCATTTGCGCCCACGGCACGGCCGGACAGTTGTTCGGCCGCCCCCGCCAGTCCGTCCAGGAAGAAGGACGCGATCATGAAGAGGTTCATGAGAACCGCATTGGCGGCCAGCGTCACCGCGCCCTCGCTGGAGCCGATCCGCGTCATCAGGGCAAAGGCGCCGTTCAGCACCAGCGAACGAATGAGGATGTCGCCGTTCAGCCGGAACAGGGCCGAGAGCTTGCGGCGGTCGAAGAGCTCCGTCCGGCTTGGCCGGTTGCCCCCGCGCATTCTCGGCAGGATGATGGTCAGGCCGGCGATCATGGCGATGAGTTCCGCGCCGGCCGTGCCGAGCGCGACACCGGTGATGCCGAGACCGAGCCAAAGGCCAAGAATCAGCGTCAGGATGATATTCGCACCGTTCAGCAGGATCTGCAGCTTCAGGCCGAGCACGCCTTGCCCGCGCCCCAGCACATAACCCAGCACGGTGAAATTGGCGAAGGTGGCGGGGCTGGTCAGCACCCGGACAGCAAAATAAGTCTGTGTCGCGGCAATCACGGCCGGGTCATCGCTCATCAGCGCCGGTGCGTAACGCCAGATCAGCGGGGCGAAAAGCAGCATGATCGCCCCCAGCCCGAAGGCGCCGATCAGCGAACGCAGGAACACCGCCTGCTCCTCGCGCCTGTCCTGCCGGCCGAAAGCCTGCGCCACCAGGCCGGTCGTCGCGGTGCGCAAAAAGCTCAGGCTGCCATAGAGGAGATCGAAGAGGATCGCGCCGATCGCAAGTCCCGCCAGTGCTGCGGGATCCCCCAACTGGCCGACGACCGCGGTATCCGTCAGGCCGAGCAGCGGCGTCGTGAGATAACCGAGCGTCATCGGCAAAGCGATGGACAGCACCAGCCGGTGTGTCACCCGGAAGGCCAGCGGGTTGGAGGAGAGATCGGACATCAACACTTCCAGGCGGGGCCGATCGGGTGTCGGATCGGATCCCGGAAAGTTCAGGCCGACATCCTGATCAGGCAGACAGAACCATGGCCCAGTAGGGCCGCCCGGTGGAGGGTGACAATGCCATGGCAACCCCGACCGAACGGTAGGAACCTAACATGTTTTCCAGATGTTTTGGCGAGTCGATCCAGGCCTTCACCGCCTCTTCCACCGACTTCTGGCCGCTGGCGATGTTTTCTGCCGCCGGCAGCGGCACGCCGTTGCGTTTCATCCGGGCGCCAAAATCGTCGCCGAGCCCGATCAGATGGGTCATCTGGTCCGCTTTTGCCATGCGCACCGCCTGTTCGGCCGCGGCCCGTCCGGTCGGCTGAGAGGCAGAGAGGCTTGAAAGCCCGTGTTTGGCCCTGAGCGCATTGACCAGCGGCAGGGCAGCGCGTGTATCGTCGGTGGCGCCATTGACCGAAACCGGCGGACGGAAGGTGGAACAGCCGGCAAGGCTCAAAAGCGCACCACCGGTCACGAGGAGAAAACCGCGCCGGGCTGTCGGAGAAGAAGGCAGGGTCATTAGCGTCTGAAACTGAACAGTCGAAGCAGGATGAAGGCGGGAATGACGATCATGGCGCCGGCAATCAGGTAATCGCCGACGGCGCCGAGCGCATTGAAACCGCGATGCCACAGATCGAGAATGAAATCGCGCAGGCCGTAGACGATGTCGAACGGTCTCAGGCCAAACACGGCCATCACGAAGCCGACGATCAGCGAGACGACGATGAGCTTGACGATCGTGCGCCCGGGCGTGTCGCCAAGCAGCCTGTTCATCTGGTCCGACATGCGGGTCCTTCCGTGGTTGATATGTGCTGAGACATAGTTTCCGCAAACCATGGCCGCAAGCAGCGTGCGCCGCCCTTGCGATAGAACTTGAGTTTTTTTGTGGCTTCGGTCAGAAGCGCAGAGCTCTTTCACTATAGAAGCCCATCTCAATCAGATGCCACCCATCCAGTTTTCGTCCGGCGACGTGATCGCCGACCGCCGCGCCGATTATGCCCGCATGCTCTCGGAAGCCGGCGATCATGCGGCCGCTGCCGAATTGTTCGAACAGGCGCTGGAGATCGTGCCCGGCTGGACGGCGGGCTGGGTGCTGCTCGGCGAGGCGCACCAGAAGGCAGGCCAGGTCCAACAGGCGATCGAGGCTTTTCGCCGGGTGGACGAACTGGACAAGACCGGCATTTTTGGCGCGCAACTGAAGCTCGCGCTGCTGGGCGCCGCACCGACGCCCGACACGCCGCCGTCGGCTTACGTCGAGGGCCTCTTCGATGATTATGCCGACCGGTTTGAGACCGCGCTTCTGGACAAGCTGAACTACAGCGTGCCGGAAAAGCTGTTCGCCATGGTTGGCCCGCATGCACCCTTTGGCCTGACCGTCGATCTCGGCTGCGGCACCGGCCTGTTCGGGGTCGAGGTGGCCGGATCCACCGGACGCCTCGAAGGCTTCGACCTCTCGGCCAACATGCTGGCCAAGGCCGAAGAGAAGGGACTTTACCACCATCTCGCCCAGGCGGATCTCAGCAGCGCTCTCACCACCGAGGCGCTGTTTGCGGAAGGACTGGCGAAGGCCCGCGCCGACCTCGTGTCGGCCGCCGATGTGCTGATGTATCTCGGCAGCCTGGACACGACCTTTGCGCTCGTTAGAGACCTCCTGAAACCGGGCGGCCTGTTTGCTTTCTCCGTCGAGGATGCAGGGGCGGCGGAGGAGGGCTACACGCTGCTCGCCTCTCTGCGTTATGCCCACACCGAAACCTATGTGCGGACCCTCTCGGCGGGCTTCGGTTTCGAGCTTGTGGACATGCGGAAAACCGACATTCGCATGGATGGCGGAAAAGTCGTTTACGGCATTCTGTTTCTTGCCCGCCTCGGGGGCTGAGCGGCAGTATTCTTGCCTTTTCGGTCAGGCATGCTGTCCCATCTTGATGAGGTTTGTTTTGCAGTGCACAATTGCCGCACAACAACACCGGGAAACGCGCTTGTCACAGAAAAAGACGCTCGGCTTCTACAGTGCCGACCCTTCGCAGCATACGTGGATCGAAGACAGCCAGGGCCTGCTCACCGGCGCGCTCGTTTCGGCGCTCGGCTTTTATCTGCTGAACCGTGTCGGCCTTCTGACGGGCGGCACGGCGGGCGTCGCCTTCCTGGTCCATTACGCCTTCAACATCTCGTTCGGCCTGCTGTTCTTCCTCGTCAACCTGCCGTTCTATTACCTCTCCTTCAAGCGCCTTGGGCTCGCCTTTTCGGCCAAGACCTTCATTGCCATTGGCCTCGTCTCGGTGATGACCGAGCTGGAAAACCGCTTTCTGCTGATTAATTACCTGCATCCCTTCTGGGGTGCGCTGATGGGCGGCCTGCTGCTGGGCTACGGTCTGCTCGCGCTCTACCGGCATCGGGCAAGCCTCGGCGGTGTCGGCATTCTGGCGATCTACATCCAGGAACGCTTCGGCATCCAGGCGGGCCTCATCCAGCTTGCCTTTGATACCTGCGTCATGGCATCAGCCTTCCTGGTTCTCGATTGGCAGATCGTCATCTGGTCGATCCTCGGGGCCGTGATCCTCAACCTGTTCCTGGCGATCAACCACCGCTCGGACCGTTACATCGTGGTGCGCTAATGGCCGATGCAAGCCCGCAAAAGACGCCGGTCGGTTTCTGGGCCTCGAGCTCGGATCGTCATTCGGTCCTGGAGGACATCCAGGGCGTGGTGGCCGGCTCCATGCTGGCGGCGCTCGGCGTGACGCTGCTTTCCTCCGCCCATCTCCTGATCGGCGGCACGGCCGGCCTCGGTTTCCTGCTGCGCTATTCGACCGGCCTCAGTTTCGGCGTCGTCTTCTTCCTGGTGAACCTGCCCTTCTACTGGGTGGCCTACAGGCGCCTGGGCCTGGCCTTCACGCTGAAAACCTTCATCACGGTGGCGCTGACCTCCTTCTTCACGGACGTCCTGCCGGGCCTGATCCCGATCGGCGACATCAACCCGCTGGTGGCGGCCCTCTTCGGCGGCCTGCTGATCGGCACCGGCATGCTGGCGCTCTTCCGCCACCGGGCAAGCCTCGGCGGTTTCGGCATCCTCGCGCTTTATCTGCAGGACAAGTTCGGCTGGCGCGCCGGCCTCGTGCAGCTGGCGCTTGATGGCGTGGTGCTGACCGTCTCCTTCTTCGTCGCCACGCCCTTCGTGATCGCCTGCTCGATCCTCGCGGCAGTGACGCTCAACTTGACGCTCGCCATCAACCACCGCACCGATCGGTATATCGTGCGGTAGCCTCTTCTTTTTCCCGTGGCTGCCATTACCTTGGCAGACGTGGAAACAAGCCTCGCCGATCACCCGACCTCAGCCCTGGATCTCCTGCCGCGACCGTTTCAGACATGGTTCGCGGACAAGGGCTGGGCGCCGCGTGCGCACCAGATGGAACTGCTCGCCCGCGCCACATCCGGCGAGAACATGCTGCTGATCGCGCCGACCGGGGCCGGCAAGACGCTGGCCGGTTTCCTGCCCTCGCTGACGGATCTCACCCGGCGCGGCAAGCTGCCGCCCGGTTCCGCCTTTGTCGGGGTGCACACGCTCTACATCTCGCCCTTGAAGGCGCTCGCCGTCGATATCGAGCGCAACCTGATGAAACCGGTGGCGGAAATGGGGCTGCCGGTCACGATCGAGAACCGCACCGGCGATACGCCGCAATCCAAACGCCAGCGCCAGAAGCTGAACCCGCCGGACATTCTCCTGACGACGCCGGAGCAGGTGGCGCTGTTGCTCGCCAACAAGGAGGCGGAACGTTTTTTCAAGGACCTCAAATATGTGGTGCTGGACGAGCTGCATTCGCTCGTCACCTCGAAGCGCGGCCACCTCCTGTCGCTCGGTCTGGCGCGACTGCGCAAACACGCACCGGGTCTGCGCACCATCGGCCTGTCGGCGACGGTCTCCGATCCGATGGATCTGCAGCGCTGGCTGGTTCCTCAGGGCGAATACCCCGCACCGCCAGCAGGTCTCGTGCATGTCACGGGCGGCGCGGCTCCCAATATCTCGATCATGCAGACAGAGCAGCGGCTGCCCTGGGCCGGCCATGTCGCGACCTATGCCATCCCTGCGGTCTACGAGGAGATCCGCAACCACAAGACCACGCTGATCTTCGTCAACACACGGTTCCAGGCCGAACTGCTCTTCCAGGAGCTCTGGACGATCAATGACGACAGCCTGCCGATCGCACTCCACCACGGCTCTCTCGATGCCGGCCAGCGCCGCAAGGTGGAGGCGGCGATGAGCGCCAACAGGCTGCGTGCCGTCGTTGCCACCTCGACGCTCGACATGGGGCTCGACTGGGGTGATGTCGATCTCGTGGTGCATGTCGGTGCGCCAAAAGGCGCCTCGCGGCTTGCCCAGCGTATCGGCCGTTCCAACCACCGTATGGACGAGCCCTCGAAGGCGATCCTGGTGCCTGCCAACCGGTTCGAGGTGATGGAGTGCCAGGCAGCACTCGATGCCAATTATATCGGTGCCCAGGACACCCCGCCGGTCGGCGAAGGCGCGCTCGATGTCCTGGCCCAGCACGTGCTCGGTATGGCCTGCGCCGAACCCTTTGATGCCCTGGCACTTTACGACGAGGTGACCAGCGCCTCGCCCTATGCCGATCTCTCCTGGGAGATGTTCGAACGCATCGTCGATTTCGTCGCGACCGGTGGTTATGCGCTGCGCACCTATGAACGTTACGCAAAAATCCGCAAAACGAAGGAGGGCCGCTGGCGGGTCTCCAATCCGCAAGTGGCCCAGCAATACCGGATGAACCTCGGCACGATTGTCGAGGCGACCGAACTGAATGTGCGGCTGGTAAAGCGCAACCAGCTGGGCTCCGTCGGTCGTGGCGGGATGTCGCTCGGCAAGGTCGAGGAATATTTTCTCGAACAGCTGGTGCAGGGCGATACCTTCCTGTTTTCCGGCAAGGTGCTGCGCTTCGAGGGCATCCGCGAAAACGAATGCCTGGTCACCAATGCCATCTCGCTCGATCCGAAAATCCCCGCCTATGCGGGGGGCAAATTTCCGCTCTCCACCTATCTCGCGGACCAGGTGCGCGCCATGCTGGCCGATCCCTCGCGCTGGCATGTATTGCCGGATCAGGTGCGCGACTGGCTGGCGATCCAGAAAGAGAAGTCGATGCTGCCGAAGCGCGACGAACTGCTGATCGAAACCTTTCCGCGCGGCAACCGCTTTTTTATGGTCGCCTACTGTTTCGAAGGACGGCTCGCGCACCAGACCCTCGGCATGCTGCTCACGCGCCGGCTGGAGCGGGCAGGGGCCAGGCCGCTCGGTTTCGTCGCCAATGATTATGCGCTTGCCATCTGGTCGCTGAACGATATGGGCCAGATGATCGACCGCGACCATCTCTCGCTGGGTGACCTGTTCGACGAGGACATGCTGGGTGATGATCTGGAGGCCTGGCTGGGCGAAAGTTTCATGCTGAAGCGCACCTTCCGTCAGTGTGCAGTGATTTCCGGCCTGATCGAACGCCGGCACCCGGGCAAGGAAAAGACCGGCCGGCAGGTCACGGTCTCGACCGATCTCATCTACGACGTGCTGCGCAGCCACGAACCGGACCATATCCTGCTCGAAGCGACGCGGCGGGATGCCGCATCGGGCCTTTTGGACATTGGCCGCCTCGGCGCTATGCTCAGGCGAATCAGGGGCCATGTGATTCACCGGGCGCTCGATCGGGTCTCGCCGCTCGCGGTGCCGGTCATGCTGGAAATCGGCCGCGAACCGGTGGCCGGCGAAGCGCAGGAGTTTGTGCTGGAAGAAGCGGCGGAAGACCTGATCTCCGAGGCGATGGGCAACCTTCCTTGAGAGCTTCAGGCTTCTCTGATAAATGTGAACAATGGAAAATTCGGTCCATCATCAAGCGATCTGGCGGGCATTGACGACGGTCAACGCACCCTTGCCTTTGCCGATCGATGCGGAAACTCTGCTGTCCTGTCTTCGTCTGGAAAACAGGGACCGGGTCTGGCGCCCACATGTGCGAGCCTTCTTTCGAGAGGTTGGCCTGAACATCATCGTGGATCTGGTTTTGGAAGGCGCTGTGGATTTTGATAGTCTCGCGCAGGCGCTCCGATTCTGGGATGCCGACGAGGATGGTGAAAATGCGCGATGGATCCGGGAAATGGCTGCCGTCCCAATGGCAGAGGTTGATGGATCTGACGCTGCAGGCCTTCGACTCCGTCATGCCTGAGGGAGGGCCGGCTCCGTTATGGACCTTCGGGGGAGGCACCGCGCTCGCCATCGATCTGCAGCATCGTATCAGTTACGATCTGGATGCCTTCGTCGATTCGGCAGGTGTGATCCAAAGCCTGGTGCCTGTGCGAAATGAGACGACCAGACGCATATGCTGGAACCCGGAAACCGGTCGTCCAGATTACAATTATCCGGGCCACTACCTGAAACTCATCGTCAAGGATATCGGCGAAATCGATTTTCTGGGCGCTTCGCCCATTCTGGCGGATGCGACCGTTCCATTTGCATTCGACGGCAGGATCATCAGCCGCGAAAGATCGGCGGAAGTGATTGCGAAGAAAATCTATCATCGGGGGACAACCTTCAAAAGCCGTGATCTCTTTGATCTTGCCGGCACCTATCTCGTCCTTCGCGATGAACTGGCGCATGCGGCCGCCTCGCCCTTCCTCACACCTGATGTCTATTCTCGTTTGCGGTTGCGGATCGAAACGCGCAAAGACGCTTTGGAAGAAGCGATGCACGAGGAAGTCAATCCAACGCCATTTGGCGAAAGCTACATCCACCGCACCTATGACCTTGCCATCGAGGCTTTGGAATTCATGGAATCCGGTGGAACTTCCGGGACGATTGGTAAGCAATGATGAACCACAGACTGGCGCTCGCCGCCGCAGACATCACCAGCCCGGTTGCCGGCGCGGAGATCCTCGTCAATGGCGTTGCGGCTCTGTGTGATCCGCTGGGCGCGCTGTATCTGCCGGACCATGAGTGCCTTGTCGTCTCCGACTTGCACCTGGAAAAGGGCGCCGCCTTTGCCCGCCGCGGCATGATGCTGCCACCGTATGATACGCTGGCGACCCTCAACCTTCTGTCCGCCGTCATCACCCGTTACGACCCACGAATGGTCATTTCGCTCGGCGACAATTTCCACGACCGGCGCGGTTCGGAACTGATGCCGGAGGCCTTTCGCAGCGTGATTGCGGCTCTGGCGCGCGGGCGCGACTGGATCTGGATCAACGGAAACCACGATCCGGATGGCATTTTCGATCTGCCCGGCCAGTCGGCGGATGAACTGGTGTTTTCCGGTCTCGTTTTCCGCCATGAACCGAGCCTGCTGCTTGGCAAGGGGGAGATTGCAGGCCACCTGCATCCGTCCGCCACCGTCTGCCGGCGCGGCAAATATGTTCGCCGCGCCTGTTTTGCCAGCGATGGCTCGCGGCTCGTCATGCCGGCTTTCGGCGTGCTGACCGGCGGTCTCGATCTCAAGCACAAGGCCATGCACGGCCTCTTCGACCGCGCCGACCTGATCGCCCACCTGCTCGGCCGCGACCGCATCTATTCGGTGCGGTTCAACAGCCTCATTGGTTGAACCGCTATCGCGGCAGTTTTGCAAAACCCTTCGCCAGGATCGGTCCCGTCGGACGGCCGGTCGGTGAACCGCCTGCCGGCTCCAGCGTGATCTCGTAGAGCTGTGCGTCACGCGGGCGCGGCAGGCTCGGCGGATCGAGCCGTGTGGAGCTTGCGCCATCGATGAGGCCGAGCGAGACCGGTCCCATATCCTTGCTCGGCAGCGTCCAGACTTGAAGCGTGCGGTCGGCGGGAAGACCGACATCGGTCAGCAGTCGCACGACGGCGCGCTCCGAGCCGAAATCTTCCACCACCGCCTGCACCTCGCCCGCCTCGTTCACCAGCACGGCGACGACCAGCGGTTCCACGCTCCGCATCAGGCTCCAGCCAAGCCCGATCGCCAGGAGAAGGCTTGCGGCAAGACCGCCGAAAGCCGAACGCCGCCAGAAGCGCAGCCGGTTGTCGTTGGCCGCGGGCGGCGGCTCCTCCGCGCGGTTCACCTTGGCCGGTGAAAGACGGGCTTCGATCCGCGGCCACAGATCCGGTGGCACAGGCACGGGCGCGGCCGTCATGTCGAGCGGCAGGAAACGGTCCTGCGCCCGGCCGATCGCCTGCTGAAGGGCGGGGTTGCGGTTCGCTTCCGCCTCCACCGCGGCCTGCTCCGCCGGGTCGAGAAGGCCCAGAACATATTCGTCCGCGATGGCTTCGAGGTCGTCAAAGATCATGCCATGCACTCCCGAAGCGAAGCCAGCCCGCGCCGGATCCAGCTTTTGGCGGTACCGAGCGGCAGGCTGAGACGTCCGGCAATTTCGCCATGGCTATAGCCGCCCACATAGGCCATCAGAATACCCCGGCGCCGGGTCTCCTCCAGCGCTTCCAGACACCGTCTCAGTCGTTGGTGGCTGTCGAGGGCCGTCCAGGCGCTCATGACGACCTCGGTCTGGTCCGCTTCCTGCAGCGTTTCCAGTGCGTCGCCATCCATCAGGTCTTCGCGTTTTCCGTCGCGCAAGATGTTGAGCGCGCGGTTGCGCACGATGGCATGGAGCCAGCCGCGCGCCGAACCGCGATCGGGACTGTATTGATGCGCCTTCTGCCAGATGGCGACGAAGGCATCCTGCACCACGTCCTCGGCTAGGTCGCGGCGGCGCACGATGCGTTCGGCAATCGCGATCAGCCGCCCGGCTTCCGCGTCGAAAATCCGCTTCAGCGCCTGCCGGTCGCCCTGCGCGACAGCGGAGATATCCGCTGCAAGCTCTTCTGTCGTCCTGTCTGCCGCGGCCAAGCCTGTCCTCCGGGTGGCGGTTCCTGCTTCTACTATGCGCGAGAGCCCCGATTGGATGCACTGGCTGACGCAGGACGAGAAATATTTCGCGCGTCTGCATCCAGAGCTGCCCGCTGCCGTGTCTTCAGATCAGGAGAGGCGTCGACACCGCTGCCGATCGCCATCCTGGAACCAGAAACGGGAGATATGACATGAGACTGATCGCATCCGCCCTCATCGCGTCCACCGCTTTGGCCGCGTCCGTCGCAACGGCATCTGCCGCACCGGTCGTCGGCCTCGTCGGCGATCGCATGCTGGTGATGTTCGACACCGACAAACCGGCCGTCACCGAAACCATGGAAGTGCAGGGTGTCACGCGCCTTGTCGGCATCGACCTTCGGCCCGCAAACAACATGCTGGTCGGTGTAACCGCCGACAACGTCATCGTCACGATCGATCCGGAAACCGGCAAGGCCACCGAAGTTGCCAGGATGGACAAGCCTCTGATGATGACCGACGCTCCGGTCGTCGTCGATTTCAACCCCGCCGCCGACCGCCTGCGTTACATGACCGGCACGACCAACCATCGTGTTCATCCCGAGACCGGTGCCGTCACGGTGGATGGCAGCCTCGCCTTCGAGGAGGGCGACATGCACAAGGGCGAGAAACCCAACATCGTGGCGGCTGCCTATCTGAATTCCTTCGGCAAGCCGGAAAAGACCGCGATGTACAACATCGACGCGACCATCGGCGGCCTGATCCAGCAGACCAAGCCGAACGACGGAACGCTGAAGGCGATCGGCAAGCTGGGTGGGGAAAAGATGGCGAAGACCTATGCCTTCGACATTGAGACCACCGCCGATGGCAAGAACACTGCCTGGCTGGTCGCCGACAATGCGCTGCACAGCGTCGATATCATGAGCGGCAAGGCGACGAAGGTGGCCGAGGTGACGGGCGCCCAGGGCCCGATCCGCGACATCGCCGTCCTGCCCTCGATGTAACGCTTGCGATGCGGAGCCGCTGTCCGGCGGCTCCGTGCCCTCAGTCCTGTTGCTGGCGCAGGACGCTGCTCGCACCCCGGCCGGTCAGGACGGTTCCCGCGGCAGGTTCATTCGCCGCGTTGCGGGAACCCTCCGGACTCGTCAGTTGTAGGCGACCGGCGCTACCGCCGTCATGTCCATCTTCGACTTTGCGATGGAAACGAACGTGTCCAGCGGGCAGGCGCCGTCCTGCACCTGTGCCTCGCAGCCCGGCAGGCTGACCGGTGACTGCAGCGGCGGAGCGCTGTCGGTGATTGGCGAGGCATTGCGGATCTGGTCGAGGCTGGGCGCCACGAAACCGAGCTTCACATAGACCTTGCCGTTCTCATCATGCAGGCGCTCGAAGGTCAGGGCACCGGTCGGCGGTGTTTCGTCATCCAGGTAAGGCGGGATCGTCCAGTGCAGGCCGAGGATCGCGGCGATTTCGGCCTGCTGCGTGTCGCTGCCCATCAGCAGCAGGAAGTTTGCGTTCGGCGGTCCGCCTTCGGGCGCCTTGTCCCGCGGGCCGGTGGCAAGCGCCAGCAGCAACTGGTTCAGGAAATTGGAGGCATCACGCTTGGCCAGATACGGCACGCGGTTGCCCACGTCGTATTTGACCTGCCGGAGTTCCGAGAGGCGGATGATGTCGGCGGCGGTCGGCGCCTGGCCGAACGCGATCTGATCGGCCGGAAAGCCGTTGGCATATTGCAGCAGGAACACCTGAACGGCGGTGCCGGCCTGTGCCAAGGGGCCCTTCACGGAGACGCTGGCCGGTTTATCGCCTTTGGCCTCCTTCACCTCGATCGTCCAGTCGCGCTTCTGCATGGAGCAGGAACTGTCCGGCGCATCGCAGCCCAGGATCGTGTCCATCTCCTGCATTAGGGGCTGGACCTTGGCCTTCATCGCATCGAAGCTGCCGCCGGCCGCCTCCAAGATGGCCGCCTTGGCGGTTGCGACATCAACTGCGCCGAGCGCCGTGTCCGAGGCCGCATAAAGCGGATCGACGTCGCCCTTGGTAAAGCCCACGGTCAGCTGGCAGCCCGCAAACATGGTCGAGAGGATCACATTGCCGGTATCGATCGTGCGTTGAATGGGACCATTCGCCCAACCGAACACCTGGCCTGCGGCCGGGCAGCCGGAGGCCGCGACGAGGCCTTTGGCCCGCAGCATGCCGATTTCCCAACGGGCGAGCTGTGCCGCCGCCTCGGCGCCGTGCGGCGTCAGTTGCCCATCGGCCGTATCCCATTTGGCCCAGGCCTTGGGCGACATCTTCTCCAGCTCTTTCATGCTCGTCTGCGGGCGAACGCCGTGCCGCATCAGGGCGATGTATTTGTCGCTGATCAGCGTTTCAGCCGAACTCGCTCCGGCAAGGAGACACGCGACAATGGCCAGCAGAACAGTCTTGAAACGCATGGCGTTAACCCGTCCAGATAAATGATATAACATTTACTAGCTGAGTTTTTTTGCCGCAAATGTGACGATTGATCCGGATAGGCGTCAGTCCTTGCGGAAGACGATGCTGGCGCCCCAGCCGGTCAGCACGGCAATCAGCACGCAGAACAGGCCATAGGCGATGGGTTTTTCGTGCGCGGCATCGGTGATTGCCTGTTCGAGACCGGTCTTGACGACGCGCAATGGCAGATCTTTCTGCAGGATCAGCTCGCCGCTCTTGAACAGATAGGCATGCACCACATGCACGCCGTCCGGCACGTTGGCGGGCAGCTTCACCGTTGCGCGAAACAGGCTGGGGCTGACGAAACGCACGCCGGCGGAATCGCGCTGGTAGAGGCCGTTGGAGAGCTTCAGCCGGCGATAGGCCTCGCGGAAATCCGCCACCGCCAGCGCATTGCCCACGTAACCGATCGGCGCCAGCGCCAGATGATCGATGCCGATCCCCATGCGGTTGAGCGACGAGGTCGCCTGGATGTCATCGATCGGCCGGGTGCTCGCAACCGAATAGGATTCCGGCACCTGTTCGAAGGTGACCGATTGGGTGTTCATCCAGATGCCGAACACCCGGTCCTTGCGCCGTACCGTGGTTTCGTTGCGCGGCCCCTCCAGCGTCACCACCACGTCGTATTGCCCGATCGCGAGGAACAGTTCGTCGGCATTGGTCAGCGCGCCGAAAATCGTCAGGTCGGCGCCGCGGAAATCCGAGGTGATCGCGATTTCGCTGGTCGAGGTGCCGATTTCCAGACCTTCCCTGACAGTCGGCACATCGCCGCTCAGCAACTGGGCGGTCGCGGGCGTGACACCGGCACAGAGGCAGACGAGAAGGCCGAGGGCGCGCAGCATCGTCATCATCAGGGGCCAAAACCTTCGATCGACAGCGAATAGAGGTCGGCGGGCGTGAGAACGAGGTCGATTGCCAGGCGCAGGCCAACCGCCAGCACCAAGAGGCCGAGAAGGGCGCGCAGCTGTTCGCCGCGCAGTTTCTGGCCGACGCGCACACCGTATTGCGCGCCGATCACGCCGGCCACCATCAGGATCGTCGCCAGCACGATATCGACGGAATAGTTCGTCGCCGCCTGCACCATGGTCGTGTAGGCGGTGACGAAAATGATCTGGAACAGCGAGGTTCCAACGACGACATTGGTCGGGATGCGCAAAAGATAGATCATCGCCGGCACCATGATGAAGCCGCCGCCGACACCCATGACGGAGGTGAGGATGCCGATGCCGAAACCGAGCGCGACCACGGGAATGGCGGAGAGATAGATCTTCGATTTTTTGAACCGCATCTTCAGCGGCAGCCGGTGCACCCAGTTGTGCTGGCCGGGCCGTTTCAGCGGCAGCGGCTGGTTCTTCGCCGCCCGGCGCATGGCGCGAATGCTTTCCGCCAGCATCAGGCTGCCGATCGTGCCGAGAAAGGCGACATAAAGCAGCGAGATCATCAGGTCCAGCTGGCCGACGCGGCGCAGCCAGGAGAAGATCCACACCCCGAGTGTGGCCCCCGCAATGCCGCCCACCAGAAGCACGCTGCCGAGCTTGAGGTCGAGCGTTCCGCGGCGGAAATGGCTGATCGCACCGGAGATCGAGGAGGCAACCACCTGGTTGGCGCCGGTTGCGACGGCGACCACCGGCGGGATGTTGTAGAAGATCAGAAGCGGCGTGATCAGGAAGCCACCGCCCACCCCGAACATGCCGGACAGAAAGCCAACGGCAGCCCCCATGCCGAGAATGATGAAGATGTTCACCGAAAGCTCAGCGATCGGCAGATAGACAGTCACGGGCGCCTCACGATCAGCAACAAGCTTTGCCGTTCCGGGAGGCTGCGGGCGGGGCAGGGCGTCCGTTGCGGCACATGAAATCAGTCCGCGGCCGATGGCCTGGCAGGGCCTCCGCCGAGACTAACCTCATGCGATGCGAGGGGGCCGTAGTCAATTCGGAAACGGCGTTGCGGCCGCTTTTTTCGCCGCAACGTCAACGCTTTCAGGCGCCCTTCGCCTGATTCTCTTCGAGAAGCTTGCGCACCAGCGGTTCGGTGATGTTGCCGTCTTCCGGAAGGCCGTTCTTTTTCTGGAATTCCTTGATGGCGGTAATCGTCTTTTTGCCCATCATGCCATCCGGCTGGCCGGCATCGTAACCACGCTTGTTGAGGATGGCCTGGATGTTGCGGATCGCCTTTTCCATGTCGATGCTGGCGGTCGTCTGGCCCTTGCTGACCCATTCGTCCGGCAGGTTGACGCTGTTGGCGCGGTCGTCGAGCGGCTGCGGTTTCCACATCTCCGCCTTCGCCTTGGCGCTCTGCAGCTGTTCGGGTTTCAGCGCATTCGCCACTTCGTCCCGCTTCTGGGCGGCGTCCTTGTCACCTTCCTTGGCGGCAACGGCGAACCACTTGTAGGACTCTTCCAGATTCTGCGCGGTGCCATTGCCGCGCGCATAAAGGATCGCGAGGTTGAACTGGCTGTCGGTAATCCCGTGATCGGCCGCCTTGGTGAACCACTCGACGGCGGCCTTGTAATTGGCAGACCCCGTGGCGCCGGAGGCATAAAGCACGGCCAGATTGTGCATGGAGCTGGCATTGCCGGCGCGGGCGGCTTCTTCGTAAAGCGCCATGGCCTTTGCCATGTCGCGTTCGACGCCGGTCCCTTTTTCGTAAAGGCTGCCGAGACGGTATTGCGCCGGCGCGAAACCGCGCTCGGCTGCAAGCTCGTACCAGCGGGCCGCTTCCTTCGGATCGGCGGTCACGCCGCGGCCTTCGGTGAAACGAGCACCGATTTCGAACAGCGCCTGCGGATCGCCCTTGGCGGCCGCATCGGAGAGCGATTTCGGCGTGATCGTTGCAGGAACCTTGATCGCATCGGCCATGGCCGGAGCGGCGGCTGCCGTCTCGCTGCTCTCACTGGATGCCGGCGCCTTGGCCAGTTCTTCCGGAACCGGTTCTGCCTGCGGCGGTTCGGTCTGCGCCGTTTCGGGCGCGGCGACCGGCGCCTGTTCCGGTTCGGCAGGTGCCGAGGCGGTTGTGGCGGCAACAACCGGCGTTTCGGACGTCGCGGTCTGCGCGACCGCCGTCTTGGGGGCGTCCAGCTTGGAGGAGGTCTGGTTCGAGGTGGAGACGGTTGCCGGGACCGGCTTGTCGCCACGGGTCAGCGTGCTGACGAGCGGCATTGCCATCAGCGCCAGCAGGATCGCCCCGACCGCCATCAGGATCGGTCGACGATGCCGGCCAAGCGCACCCTTGAGGCCAGAGGCGGGCGGCGCAACCTTGCCCTTCGTCCGGGTAGTCGTCTTGTCCTTGACGAGCGTATGCAGCGGGTCCGTTTCCTGGGCCGCGGCCTTGGCGGCACGCCGGGCTGCGGCAATATAATCGACCCGTTCGCCATCGGCGCTCTGGGCTGCGGGATTGGCTGCCTGGGTTGCCCGCACGCGCTCCAGGATCTTGCGCACGTCGGGCATGCCCGAACCGGGCTCCAGCAGGTCGTTTTCGTGTTCGCTCGGAAGAACGTCCGTCGGATCGATCGAAGGGGCCGGCTCCACGACGGAACGCGATGGTCGGGGCGCTTCGGCCTTGGGCTTCGGACGCAGGCGGTGTTTCAGGCCGGCCAGCAGCCCGGATTTTTCGTCTGCCGTGTCCACGGGTTCGGCGAAGGCCGGCGACAGCAGGTCGATGTTCGCAGTCGATTCCGCCAGGATGTCCTCGGTCGTGCGGGACGCCGTCGCCCGTTCGACGGGCGCCGAAGGGGCAACGAGCGGCGGACGGATGTCGCCGGCGGCCACATGCGCTTTCGGTGCCGCGGCGGTGCTGCCCAGCAGCGAGCCGCCACGCACGGTCATGTGGTCTTCCATCTTGTCCAGCCGCTCGGCAATCTTGACGAGCGTGCGGTGTACGCCGTCGAACGCCGCATGGGTGCGCTCCTCGGAGGAACGTGCCAGCTCCTCCAGATGGCGCAGATCCTCGGCCAGCCCGACGAGTTGTGCCGTGTCCGGGCCTGCGGCGCCGGCCTCACGCGGCGAGCGCGCATAGTTCTCGATCACCGCTTCCGCGGCATGGCGCGCGGCTTCCAGGATATATTCGTCGCTCGTCGCCATGTAGCTTTCGATCGAGGCGATCCGCTGATCGAGGCCGCCGGGAAGTGCTGCGGCCATGTCCGGGCGCGGTTCGCTCAGCAGCCCGGACAGATGGGCGATCTGCCGTTCGAGATTGATGATCGCCTGGTTGTCGCCCTGCGGTCCGCGCGCAGCCTCATCCAGCCGGGCGGCAATTTCGTCCAGCCGAACCTCAAGGCGCTCGAGACCGGCGTCGTCCGCAGGGACGGACATGGAAGAATGGCGCCCCAGGTCGTCGATGCGCCGGTTCAGTTCGTCCAGTCGTTCCCCCAGCCCTTCGCTTGTCTGTTCGTGGGCAAGCGCATCGATCTTGCGCGACAGATCGGCGATGTAACCGGTGAGATCCGCAGAGGGCATCTGGCCCATATGCGCGGCCAGCTCGTCCAGCCGCTCTTCGAGACGTTGCGCATCCTGCATGTGCGCAAGGCTGGCAATGCGGTCGGTCAGCGAGGTGAGGCGGTCTTCCAGCCGGCGCAGGGCGGCCTGCTCCTCGCTGTCCATGCCACGCGTCCGCGCGCCGGCGGCAACCGCCCGCGAGATCTCGTCCAGCCGCTGGTCGAGATGGGAAAACTGGTCGGCGAAAAGATCGTCCTGCTGTTGCGGACGGGCATTCAGCTCTTCCACCAGACCGGCAAGCGTGAGGATCTTGTCTTCCAGGGCCCGGATCGCCGGGCTGTCGGCCATGGTCCCCAGTTCCGCCTTGACGCCGTCGATGCGGTAAGCGAGGGCAATCAGCTCCTTCTGGATGCCGGCGGTGTCGAGGTCCTGGAAACGGTCTTCCAGTTCGGACCAGCGGGCTTCCATGCGGTGCACCGAATCGGCCGTTGCAAGGCCATCGATCAGGCGGCGCAGATCGTCGAGTTCGGCGCGCACCTCGGAAGCCCCCGACGGAGCGCGGCGGCTGAGCCCGTCGACGCCATGCGCCAGGCGCACCAGCTCCTCGCGCAATTCATGGGTCAGGTCGCGGTTCTTCGACAGTTCGCCGAAGGATGTCAGTTCGCTTCGCAGCGTGTTCATCTCGTGCGCGATGCTGCTGGAAATGTCGTGCTTCAGTTCGCGGCGCAGATCCTGCAGGGCCTGGGCCACATCCCTCACATCCGGCTCGCGCTGAAGCGGCGCACGTCGCGGCGGTTCGGAATAGGTGTCGCGGCTGATGGCGGGTTCGACAGGCATCCGTCTCGGTTCGGCGATCCGCGGTGCCACGGGCGGCGGTTCCGGCAGCCTGCGGTCCTGCGGTGCCATCTCGGCCAGCGGACGGCGGGCATCGCGGTCGCGCCCTTCCAGCATGCGTTGGCGCTGGCGGATTTCGTTCAGCGCATCGAGATCGGGATTGCCACGGCGGGGAGCTGGCGCGGGAGCCTGCACCTCGACGCGATGGTTGGCATCCGCCAGACGATCGGCAGCGGTGCGCTTCTCACGGCCCGAGGCTTTCAACAGACCCTCGATCCGGGCTTCCAGTCCCTCGATGGTGCGGTTGAGCGCATCAAGCGAAGACCGTTCACCGCTAGGGTTGGAATTGAGGCGTGATCCATTCATCGTCTTTGCTCGCTTCGGCTGCGCGATCCCGTGGGATGGTCCAAAAGGCCTGTCGGTTGCGGGGCGCCGCCGGTGTGTCTTTCGACTGCGTTCAAGGCCAGGACGGTGTCCGGCTTCTCGCTGCGAAAGGCGTTCGTTCAGTTCCCCTTGTGCCGAAGCGCGACGCACCACGGCTCGGTATTCACCTTTCGCGAAACGTAGTTAATACAGTGTTAACGTAAGGGAAGGTTTCGCGTGCACGGTGGTTGAGACGGCAAGTTTCGCGGGACGGTTCCGCTCGCAAAGAATCTACCCGATGCGCCGTTTTGACGGATTGACGTTTACGCGCACGTCAATATTTTGTAAGACTATGGATGCCGGTCCATCCGGCCGCTGATTTGGAGGAGTTCGCGAATGCCTGTCTACAAGGCCCCGGTCACCGATACCCTGTTCATATTGAAGGACGTGCTTGGCATCGAGCGCTACAATAATCTTCCCGGTTTTGCCGATGCAACGCCGGAAATGATCGAGGCGATCGCCTCCGAAGCCGCCCGCCTGTCCGAGGAAGTTCTCTTCCCCGTCAACTATTCCGGCGATCAGGAAGGCTGCGTGCGCGCCGACGATGGCTCCGTGAAGACCCCCAAGGGTTTTAAGGAAGCCTATGACGCCTATTGTGAGGGTGGCTGGATCGGCCTTGCCGTGCCGGAGGAGTTTGGCGGTCAGGGCCTGCCCTACACGCTGCATGCCGCCGTCGGCGAATATACCTCCGCCGCCAACATGTCGCTGATGATGTATCCGGGCCTCACCCAGGGCGCGATTGCCGCGATCCTCGTGCATGGCAGCCAGGAACAGAAGCAGACCTATCTGCCGAAGATGGTCGAAGGCAAATGGTCGGGCACGATGAACCTGACGGAGCCGCATTGCGGCACCGATCTTGGCCTCCTGCGCACCAAGGCCGTGCCGAACGGTGACGGCACCTACAAGATCTCCGGCCAGAAGATCTTCATCTCCGCCGGCGAACACGACATGACGGACAACATCGTCCATCTGGTGCTTGCCCGCATCGAAGGCGCGCCCGCCGGCACCAAGGGTATCTCGCTCTTCATCGTGCCGAAATTCATGGTCAACGAGGACGGTTCGCTCGGCGAACGCAACACGGTCGTCTGTGGTGCCATCGAGCACAAGATGGGCATTCACGGAAATGCCACCTGCGTGATGAATTATGACGAGGCGACCGGTTACCTGATCGGCGCGGAGAACAAGGGCTTGAACGCCATGTTCGTCATGATGAACGAGGCCCGCCTCGGCGTCGGCCTGCAGGGTCTCGCGATTGCCGAAGTGGCCTACCAGAACGCCGTCGCCTATGCCAAGGACCGCATCCAGGGCCGCTCGCTTTCCGGTCCCAAGGCGCCGGAAAAGGCTGCCGACCCGATCATCGTGCATCCCGATATCCGCCGCACGCTGATGACGATCAAGGCCTTCAACGAAGCCGGCCGCGCCTTCATGCTGTGGACGGCGCTGAAGTCCGATATCGCCCACCGTTCGTCCGATGCCGCCGAACGCCAGTCGGCGGACGATCTGCTCGGTCTCGCCACGCCGATCCTCAAGGGCGTGATGACCGACAAGGGGTTTGACCATGCGGTCATGGCCCAGCAGGTCTATGGCGGCCACGGTTACATCGAAGAATGGGGCATGAGCCAGTATGTCCGCGATGCCCGCATCGCGATGATCTACGAAGGCGCCAACGGCATCCAGGCGCTCGATCTCGTCGGCCGCAAGCTGGCGCTGAACGGCGGCCGCGCCGTCATGGCAGCTTTCAAGGAGATCGGCGATTTCTGCGAGGAGAACCGCGCCAACGAGCAGATGGCGCCTTATACCAAGGCGCTCAAGAAGGGCTTGAACGATCTGCAGGCCTCCACCATGTGGTTCATGCAGAATGCCATGGCCAAACCCGACAATGCCGGCGCCGGCTCGACCGATTACATGCACCTCTTCGGCCTCGTCATGCTGGGTTACATGTGGGCCAAGATGGCGAAATCCGCCCAGGACCTCATCGCCGCCGGTGACGAGCGCGCCAATTTCTTGAACACCAAGCTTGTCACGGCGCGTTTCTACATGGACAAGATCATGCCCGAGACGGCACTGCGCAAGACCCGCATCGAAGCGGGCAGCGACACGCTGATGGAACTGGCCGCCGAGGCGTTTTGATTGCGGCATTGATCGACAAAAGTTATATGTATGTATAACTTTTTCGGAGGTGGAAATGGCAACGTCAACTTTGCGCAATGTCGGAGGGTCCGTGATGATGACCATCCCCAAGGCCGTTCTCGAAGAACTGGGCCTTTCGGCAAATACCAAGGTCGATGTGTCTGCGGAAGCGGGGCGGCTGATTGCCGTGCCGCGTGCGCGGCCGAAATACACGCTGGATGAGCTTCTGGCGCAGTGTGATCCCAATGCGCCTCTGTCCGACGAGGAGCTTGAATGGATGAATGATCCGCCCGTTGGCCGGGAGATCATCTGATGGAGCGGGGCGAGATCTGGCATGTCGATCTCGAACCGATCAAGGGCCGTGAACAGGCCGGATCGCGCTACGTACTGATTGTAACGCAGAAGGCCTTCAACGATCTCGGCACGCCCATCATCGTGCCGGTCACGACTGGCGGGCAATTTGCCCGTTTTCAGGGTTTTGCTGTTTCGTTGTCGGGTGCTGGCACACGAAGCTCCGGCGTCATCCTGTGCAACCAGCTACGGTCCCTCGATCTCAAGGCGCGCGGTGCGCGTTTTGTAGAGAGGGTACCCGATTTCATTCTCGACGAAGTTCTGGCACGGGTCAGTACATTCTTCGAGTAGCGAACGAGAGAAAGAGGGCGCCCTGTGCGCCCAAGGGAGAGAGACAATGACCGAAGTCTATATCTACGATCACGTGCGCACGCCGCGCGGGCGCGGCAAGAAGGATGGTTCCCTGCACGAGGTTCCCTCTGTCCGTCTGGCTGCGAAAACGCTGGAAGCCATCCGCGACCGCAACGGGCTCGACACCGCAACCGTCGATGACATCATCATGGGCTGCGTCGATCCGGTAATGGATGCCGGCGCGGTCATCCCGAAGGCCGCGGCCTTCGAGGCCGGTTACTCCACCAAGGCGCCCGGCATGCAGATCTCGCGCTTCTGCGCGTCCGGCCTCGATGCCGTGAATTTCGGCGCCGGCAAGGTCATGGCCGGCTCCGATGACATCGTCATTGCCGGTGGTGTCGAAAGCATGTCGCGCGTCGGCATGGGCATGTCCGGCGGCTCCTGGTACATGGACCCCTCCGTCAACTTCCCCGGTTATTTCATGCCGCAGGGTGTCTCGGCCGATCTCATCGCCACGAAATATGGCTTCTCCCGTGATGACGTGGATGCCTACGCCGTGGAAAGCCAGAAGCGCGCAGCCCATGCCTGGGAGAATGGTTATTTCTCCAAATCCGTCATTCCGGTGAAGGACCAGAACGGGCTCACCATCCTCGACCGCGACGAACACATGCGGCCCGAGACGAACATGCAGTCGCTGGCTTCCCTCAATCCCTCCTTCCAGATGCCGGGTGAAATGGGCGGTTTCGAAGCCGTCGGCCTGCAGGCGCATCCGGAGGTCGAGCGCATCACCTATGTCCACCATGCCGGCAATTCCTCCGGTATCGTCGATGGCGCCGCTGCCGTTCTCCTCGGCTCGAAGGCCGGTGGGGAAGCCATGGGGCTGAAACCCCGCGCCCGCATCAAGGCTTTCACCAATATCGGCTCGGATCCGGCCCTCATGCTCACCGGCCCGGTGGATGTCACCGAAAAGCTCCTGAAGCGCACCGGCATGTCGTTGAAGGACATCGATCTCTTCGAACTGAACGAAGCCTTCGCTGCCGTCGTCCTGCGCTACATGCAGGCCTTCGACATCGACCACGCCAAGATGAACGTCAATGGCGGCGCGATTGCCATGGGCCATCCGCTGGGCGCCACCGGTGCCATGATCCTCGGCACAGTTCTCGACGAGCTGGAGCGGCGTGATCTCAACACCGCGCTCGTCACCCTCTGCATCGGCGCCGGCATGGGCACGGCAACGGTCATCGAACGCGTTTGAGGGTTAAAGGATATGGGCCACTGGCAACGCCATCTTGAAAGCAATCGCGAGCATGTTCGGCGAGAGCAGCAGATGGCGGAAGATTATCAGGATAGCCTTCGCGTCACTCCGAAAGAGCATTCGCGAAAATTGCGAGCCGAAAATCGTCTTCTCTTGACGGGGCTTGCAGTTGTTCTGGTCGTCACTGCCTTGGCCCTAACCTTCTACTGACGCTCCAAGATTTTCAGGGAAGAGGAATCCCATCATGAGCACCTACAAGAATTTCACCGTCGAAACCGATGCAGACGGCATTGCGCTCGTCACCTGGGACATGCCCGACAAGTCGATGAACGTCTTCACCGTCGAGGTGATGCAGGAAATCGATGCCATCGTTGATGCGACCGTCAAGGACGAGGCCGTCAAGGGCGTTGTCTTCACCTCCGGCAAGGCCGCCTTTTCCGGCGGCGCCGATCTCACCATGATCCGCGGCATGTTCGATCTCCTGCAGCAGGAACAGGCGAAGAACCCGGACACGGCGATGCAGACGCTGTTTACCGAAGCCGGGCGTATGACCTGGCTGTGGCGCAAGATCGAGACCAACGGTAAGCCCTGGGTTGCCGCCATCAACGGCGTGTGCATGGGTGGCGCGCTGGAACTGTCGCTCGCCTGCCATGGTCGTGTTGTCTCGAATGCCAAGTCGGTCAAGCTCGCTTTGCCGGAAGTGAAAGTGGGCATCTTCCCCGGCGCCGGCGGCACACAGCGTGTGGCGCGCCTCGCCAACACGCAGGATGCCCTGCAGATGATGACGACGGGCCAGTCGCTGGCGCCTGCCCGCGCCAAGGCCATGAACCTCGTGCATCAGGTGGTGGAACCCGACCAGCTGATTCCAGCCGCCAAGCAGATGATCAAGGACGGGCTGAAACCCGTCGCGCCCTGGGATGAAAAGGGCTTCAAGGTGCCGGGCGGCGGCATCTGGACCCCGGCTGCCGCGCAATTGTGGCCGGCAGCGCCGGCGATCCTGCGCCGCGAAACCGCCGGCAATTATCCGGGCGCGCTTGCCATTCTGAAATGTGTCTATGAAGGCCTGCAGCTGCCGTTTGATACGGCCTTGAAGGTCGAGCAGCGTTATTTCACCCAGGTCCTGCGCACCACCGAAGCCTTCTCGATGATCCGCTCGCTGTTCATCTCCATGCAGGAACTCGGCAAGGGCGCCCGCCGCCCGGCCGGCGTCGAGAAAAAGAAGCTGACGAAGATCGGTGTCGTCGGTGCCGGTTTCATGGGTGCTTCCATCGCCTATGTCACGGCAGCCGCCGGCATTGCGGTCTCTCTCATTGACCGTGACGAAGAAGCCGCCGCCAAGGGCAAGGCCGTTTCGGAAAAGCTGGTGGCCGATAGTGTCGGTAAGGGACGGATGACCAAGGAAGACGGCGAGAAGCTGCTCTCCCTCATCACCCCGACCGCCGATTACTCCACGCTTTCGGATGTCTCGCTCGTTGTCGAAGCCGTCTTCGAAGACCGTCAGGTCAAGAAGGACGTGATCGAGAAGGTCGAGGCGGTACTGCCGGAAGGCGCAATCTTCGCCTCCAACACCTCGACCCTGCCGATCACCGGGCTGGCCAAGAACTCCAAGCGTCCGAAGCAGTTCATCGGCGTGCATTTCTTCTCGCCAGTCGAAAAGATGATGCTGACGGAGGTGATCCTGGGCGAAGAGACCGGTGATGAGGCGCTGGCCGTGGCACTCGATTACGTCGCCCAGATCAAGAAAACGCCGATCGTCGTCAACGATACGCGCGGTTTCTATGTCAACCGCTGCGTCTTCCGCTATATCAACGAAGCCTATGACATGCTGATCGAAGGCGTGCCGGCGGTGATGATTGAGAACGCCGCCAAGATGGCCGGCATGCCGGTCGGCCCGCTGTCGCTCAACGATGAAGTGGCCGTCGATCTGTCCCAGAAGATCATGAAGGCCTCGATTGCCGATCTCGGCGAAACCTCGGTCAAGCCGGAGCATATGGCGCTGGTCGACAAGCTCGTGAACGATCTGGATCGCCGCGGCCGCAAGAACGGCAAGGGCTTTTACGAATATCCGGCCAAACCCGCCAAGAAGTTCCTGTGGCCGGGCCTGAAAGACCTCTACCCGCAGAAGCCGGCAGCGGACGTGGATGTGAACGTGCTGAAACAGCGCCTTCTCGTCACCATTGCGCTGGAAGCCGCCCGCACCATGGAAGAGGGCATTGTCACCGATCCGCGCGAGGCCGATGTCGGCTCCATCCTCGGTTTCGGTTTCGCGCCTTATACCGGCGGCACGCTGTCTTACATCGACGGCATGGGGGTCAAGACCTTCGTGGCGCTCTGCGAGACGCTGGCCGCGCAGTATGGCGATCACTTCAAGCCGACGCCGCTGCTCCTCGACATGGCCGCCAAGGGCGATACCTTCTACACGCGGTTTGACCCCTACGGCGCAGCCCAGAAGGCCGCGTGAGCCTCTGGCTTCTGTCTGCTCAACACATCAACAGGTCCCTTTTCGGGGCCTGTTTTGTTTGTGCGGTCCGGGCCTCACGGGGGGTGTTGAAGCTTGCTGTCCATGGTGTCGTTTAAATCTAACAATAGATCGGATAATTTTTCTTTGATCCTGTAATCAAAGGACGAATTTCCACTTTCGTTCATCTTGGCGACAGCAGGATATGTGTAGAAATAGGGTCAACATCAGGCGCTTCGGGGAGAGGCGACGGATGTCCCGCCATTTCAACGACACCCGAGGGTACAATCTTGAAGAAGTTTATTGCTGCGGCTGCTTTGGCAGCCATGCTGTTTCCTGCTGCCTCCTTTGCCGCCATGAAGACGATTGCTTTCCCGAGCGATGCGCCGGTGGCCAGCATTGCCTTCCCGGAAAGCTGGGGCCCGGAAGAAACCGATACCGGCATCCAGGCAACCTCGGATGACGATGCGATCTACATCTCGATCGATGTCGCCGAGGGCGAAGGCACCGACAAGGCTGTCGACGAAGTCATCGCCTTCCTGGAGAAGAACGGCGTGTCTATCGATCCGGCCACCCAGAAGCAGTCGGAAGACACGATCAACGGCATGAAGATGGCCAATTTCGACTGGTCCGGCAAGGATAAGGACGGCCCGGTCAGCATCGGCCTCTCGCTGGTGTCGCCGAAGCCGAACAAGCTGCTCCTCATCACCTATTGGGGCACGAAGGGGGAACAGGAAAAGCATGCCGAAACGCTCGGCCAGATCATCACCTCGCTGAAGCCGGCCAACTGATTTCAGAGTGATCGCATGACGAGAGAGCCGCCGGCCGCCCCGGCGGCTCTTTTCGTTTCTTGTTTGTCCTATGACGACCAGTCTTGATGACTAGGCAGGGTCGATCATGCTGACGACTCTGGCGACAATTTCGTCGATGGTGGATGCGTCCAGCGTATCGACAAGTTTGGCAGATTTTTGTTTCACCCGTTCCACGATGTCGAGCGCTCTTACCTGATTGCAGAGAGCGACACCGGTCGTTTTGTGCCCTGAAATATTGACGGCGAGCCCAACATTCCGGGTGAAGGCGCCGCCAGTCGTAATGGGCACTGTCAGGCACATGCCGACCATGTTGATTTCACGAGGCGTGATCACGACGCAGCGGTGATGATCCCTCATTTCATGGCCCACAACGGGATTGAGATCGACGATGAAAACATCACCCCGGTTCGGAATGTTGCTCCTGACCATCAGAACACTTCGTTGCCGACCGGCGAGCTGACATTCCAGGAGGCCGCGTCCTTATTGAGGTCTGCCATTTCATCTGCTCCTTCAAGCAGTTCGGCCAGCGCGTACCTTTTCTTCCCCTGCTTCGGCGTCGCCACCAAAGACCCGTTACTCACAGCCAGCGTCAACTCCGCGCCGACTTCGACACCGAGCATCTTCAGAAGTGCGGGGGGAATGCTGAATACCGTCGCGCCGCCCTGGCGGCGAATTTTCACTGTATTGCTCATCGGCACGCCTCATGTTGTGCTACAAAAATAGCACGCCGTCCACGTGAAGCAAGAGGCCCTGGTCCGCTGAACGATGTTGCTGCGTGTCGAAGGGATCTGTCCGCTCATCCCCCAAGGTCGTCATCCTCGGGCTCGACCCGAGGATCCACCGCCAGCGCTCAAGGCGAAAGCTTCCACAGCGAGGACAATTTCCAGCCTCCCCCCTCGCAAAATCAAACCCTTGCCGCCTTTCTCATCCCCGCAGCCAAAACCTGTGCAGATAATCGTCTCGCCTCCGCTGCCGGAGTGTTTCGCGAGACGGTCGCGGGCAGGCGGGGCCGGTGCCTCATGGGCTGTCGTAACGTGCGGCGGGCGCATGAGGAGGTGAAGACCATGGCGGCGCGAATGCCTGGCCTATCAAGTCCTCCCCGGGCAGCCATGTCCGGTTCGGTTCAGCCGTGCAAGCATCGCAAAACCGGTGTGCAGCAGGACGAGGTTTTCATCTGTAGGGGCAGGGATGCCCCGAAAAGACACCGAAGGCCACGCAAGGGCGGAGCCATTTCTGTTTCCACTCACGGGCATTCGCCCTTGCGTGGCTTCTCCTTGCACCCGCGGCGGCGTGGCCGTTGGCGGAGTTTCGGCATGTCGAAAATGGGATCGAACCGGAAAGGAGACGATGACATGACCATGAGCAAAGCAGAGCGTGACGCCTATTTCTGGCTCTACGAAAACGCACCTTACATCAACGGCCTGAGCCAGGGCCAGTTTGACCGCCTGCCGGAGGACGAGAAGAACCGGCACACCCAGATCATCCTGCAGGTTCCGGCAACCGTGCTCGGTTACTGGAAGACCTGTGATCTTTCGGTCTGCCGCCGCGCCCGGCAATGCCGCGGTTTTCTGTCGAAGGCGCAGCAAGAGACGGGCAACTACAACCGCGCTTATCCGCCCTGCGCGGGTCTGCATGGCCGCAATCAGCCGGAGATGCTGGAGGCGCTGGAACAGTGCGACCATCTCCTCGATGCCGAGGCGCGCCCGCTCCTCGGCAAACACAAATCCCGTGCGTAAGCGCTTACGATCCGAGGAGCAGCCGCGCGGCCAGCGGCACGATGATCGAGGTGGCGATTGCGTTCAGGGCCATGGCCATGCCGGCAAACAGACCGGCGGTCGGGTCCACGTCATAGGCGCGTGCGGTGCCGATGCCGTGCGAGGTCAACCCCACGGCAAAACCGCGGGCGGCATAATCGCGAATGCCCATCCGGTTCATCATCGGGGTGACGATCAAAGCACCGGTAATCCCGGTCAGGATCACCAGCACGGCGGTCAGCGACGGGTTGCCGCCCAGCGAGGACGAGATCGCCATCGCAACGCCTGCGGTCGCCGATTTCGGCAGGAACGAAATCAGCACGTCGCGGGGCAGGCCGACAAGCCAGCCGAGCACCATGACCGACAGCACGGCGACGAGGGATCCGACGGCAAGCGCCACCCCGATCGGTGCCAGCACCTTCTTCACCTCGTCCCACTGCAGGTAAAGCGGAACCGCGATCGCCACCGTCGCCGGCCCAAGCAGGAAATGCACGAACTGTGCGCCGGCAAAGAATTTTTCGTAAGGGATGTGGAAGACCGTCATCACGATCGACAGGACAATGATCGAGGTCATGACCGGATTGACGAGCGGGTTGCGTTTCAGCCGGACGGAGAGTTCCACCGCACCGATCCAGGTGCAGACGGTCAGCGTCAGCCAGATCAGCGGCGAGGTGGAGAGATAGACCCAGAGATCGACGGGACTGCGCATCAGGCTCCCCACTTCTTGTCGAAATAACGACGGGCGGCGATGAAGGTCCACACCGTGATGGCAAGGGTAACGGCGGCCGACACAACAAGCACGATGGCAATCGGCGCTGCCTCGCTTTTGAGGACGCCCCAGAGCGATACGACGCCGACGCCGGCCGGCACGAACAGCAGGCCGAGATTGGTCAGCAAGGTATTGGCGGCGGCCTCCACCTGCGGGAACGGCGCATGCCCGGCGCGGCGGCCGATCTGCAGCACGACGAACAGAAGAACGAGCCCGACCACCGGCCCAGGAACAGGGATTTTGCTCAAAAAGACAAGGCTTTCGCCAATGAGCTGGAACATCAGAAGGGTCGCGATACCGCGCAACATGACAGAGTCTCCAAGGATTGTCTTGTCAGACCCTAGACCATGGTGGCGCGCCGGTCACGGCCCTTCCGCTTCATTGCGAACAGGCCGGTGTCAGGTGCATAAGAAGCTGCAAAGGTTGCAATTTTCGGATAAGCAGATGGCTTGTTGCTGCGGAAGGAAAGGTCTGCAATGCGGAACCACCGCGAGACGGCGCGAAAGAGACATGAAGCCGCCGAACGACGCTTGAGAGCCCCGCATCTGGCGGAGCGGGATAACCGTTTTGTGCAACTGCTCTCGCGGCTGCCGGCGTTCCGCTCAACGACCGAGATGCCGACGCGGCGCGAACTGACGGTGGCCTACCTGCTCTCGCTGCTGATCGAGGCCGTGGCGGTGGTCATCCGGTTCGTCATCGATGATTACCTTCCGCCGGGTTTCCCCTATCTGACGTTTTTCCCCGCCGTCATCCTGACCGGTTTCTGTTTCGGCATTTACCCCGCCCTGATGAACACCGTCATCTCGGCGCTGATCGCCTGGTGGTGGTTCATCACGCCGGGTGAAAATTTTGCCCTGACATTGCAATCCCTGACGGCGCTGCTGTTCTTTTTTCTCGTGATCGCGATCGATCTCGGGCTTCTGCAGCTTCTTCTGGCGGCCTATGCGGTCCAGGTGCGAGCGCGCAAGGAACTGGCGAGCACGCTCCAGCTCCAGCAGCTGGTTTCGGAGGAAGTGGACCATCGGATGAAGAACCTGCTGGCGACCACCAGCGGCCTCATTTCGCTCTCCCAGCGTCACGCGACGACACCGAAGGAACTGGGAAACCAGCTCCGCCAGCGAATCCAGGCAATGGGGCATTCGATCAATCTGCTGAGAGGCTCCTTGCACGGCGGCAAGGCCGATATGCGCGAGGCGATCCTCGCGGCCCTCGAGCCGCTGGGACTGGCCGAAGGCGAAAGGCTGTGTTTCGAAGGGCCGAAGCTGAACCTGAACGGGTCCACGATCATTTCGCTCAGCCTGATCTGCCATGAACTCGGCACCAATGCGCTGAAATACGGCGCCTTGTCGGTCGAAGGCGGTCGCATCAAGGTGTCCTGGCGCAAGTTCAGGCCCGCCTCCGAGGCCGGGGAAGAAGAGGACGAGCTTATCGAACTCGTCTGGCAGGAAATGAATGGGCCAAGGGTGGAACCGCCAAGCCGTCAGGGATTCGGCACGGAGCTCGTCACGCGCATGGCCTCGAGCTTCGGCGGTGGACCAAGTGAGCTCGATTATGCGCCCGATGGGCTCGTCGTGCGCCTCTTCATGCAAAGCGACAGCGTGCTCGCCAGTTGATCCGCCGCGGACCAGGAAACGGGAACGGCGCCCGCAGGCGCCGTTGAAGCATCATTGATCGGGCAAGATCACCGTTTGCCCGAGGCTGCAACCTTGACCGGTGTGGCCGTGCCCGTAGAGCCGCCGGTCAGCCACTTGTCCCGTTCGCGCCAGAGGGCGGGCAACGCCAGCAGCGCGATGCAGGATACCGCAATGGCGGTCTTGGCGACCTCCGACAGTTCCGGCGTACGGCCGTCGAGATAGTAGACCGCGTAGACGATGCCGACGTGCCAGACATAGACGTACAGCGAATGACGGCCAAGCAGCTGCAGGAATTTCAGCGACAGGACCCAGATGATGGCATTGGCAATCCGGCGCACCCAGAGCGCCTTGTGTTTCGGGCCGGCAATGATCATCCAGGTGAGCAGTGTGGCAGCCGCGACGAAGTTGATCAGATAGACCGGACCAAAATCCGCGCGGATTTCCATCGTCGCAAACTTGCCGATCAGCTCCGCCGGCATCAGCCCGTGCGCCGTCAGGATGCGCAGCGGCAGGAAGAAGGCGCAGATCAGCGCGCTGATCGTCGGGATGAAGGTATTCTGCGGCGAGAAGATACGGCCCCATTCGATCCGGTTGAGCGAGGTCATCGCACCCAGCACAAGGCCCGAATAGAAGACGATCTGCCAGCCGAGCAGGTTGAAGGAGACGCGGATGCCCTGGTCGTCCGGCCGCATGAAGAACTGGTTGATCGGCTCGGTCACCAGTTTCTGCAGGCCAAGCTGGCCGGCCATCCAGAGGATCAGCGATCCGGCCATCACATGCGCCCATTTGCCGTCGATCACCAGCTTCACCAGCATCGGCGCAAAGAGCATGTAGATGATGTATTGCGGCAGGATGTCCATGAAGGTCGGCTGGAAGACGAAACTCGCAATGGCGGCGAGCCTCAGCGGGTCGTCGAAGGTGGTGTAACCCAGCCAGTTGTACCAGATGTAATAGGCGCCCGGCAGCACCATTTGCGCCGCCAGAACGCACAGCACGATGCCGATCGCGTAACGATAGAGTTCGAAGGCGCGCGAATAGATGGCATTGCGCCCGGCCTCGTAGCCGCCTTTCGCCATCTTGCGCACATAGACCATACCGATCAGGAGACCGGACAGGAACACGAATCCCTGGGCATCTTCCACGAAAGCCAGCTGGTTGTGGTTGACTTGGACAAGCCAATAACCGCCGGCAAAGATCAGGTGGTTGATGAGCATGAAAACGAGGAAATAACCTCGCATCCCATCAATCAGATCATAGCGTTTCATCGGTCACGTCTCCATCGCTCGGACCGATGGCGTGACGCCGGTCCGTTCGTTCGCCTCGCGGGGCAGGATTTTCCTTGGCCATCAACGCGGCTTAAGCGGGGCGGTTCCCGCAGCGCAGGCTCTGTTAAAGCCTAGACATTGTCAGAAACTTGTCGTGAACGACGGATGAACGGAGCGCTCGTTTATTCGGCGGCGGCCCTACGCAGATTGGCGGTCTGGGTGATATAGGCCCGCAAGGCGGCCGGTTTGACTGGCTTGTGCTGCACGCCAAGGCCATATTTTTCCGCCTCGCCACGCACTTCGGCACTTCGGTCCGCGGTGATCAGCAGGCCCGGTATGCTGCCGCCAAGATTGGCTCTCAGCTTCAGGATGGCCTCGATGCCGTTGCCATCGTCCAGGTGATAATCGGCAATCACAATGTCGGGAGCGGAGGTGCCGGCAGCGGCCATCCTGTCGATTGCCGCAACCGAATCGGCGCGTTCGACGGAACAGCCCCATCCGGTCAGCAGCAGCGCCATGCCGTCGAGGATCTGTGGTTCGTTGTCGATGCACAGCACACGAAGTCCCGAGAGAGGCTGCGGAACCGCCGTGCCCTTGGCGTCTGGCGAGCGTGTGCGTGGCGCGCCGGCATCGCGCGGCATGCGCACCCTGAAGATCGTGCCGCGGCCGGGCGTGGAGGCCAGTTCGACCGGATGGGAGAGCACACGCGAAATGCGGTCGACGATCGAGAGACCAAGGCCGAGACCGGAGGCGGTGCGGGCACCTTCGTCCAGCCGCGTGAATTCCTTGAAGACCGTCTTGAACTTGGATGAGGGAATGCCGATGCCGGAATCCACCACGTCGATCACTACCTCGCCGCCGCGCCGCCGCGCGCCGACCAGCACCTTGCCGCTGATCGTGTATTTGATCGCGTTCGACACGAGGTTCTGGACAAGACGGCGCAGCAGGTTGGGGTCTGTCTTGACCGACAGCGAGGTGGGCATGACCTTGAACTTGAGGTTTTTTTCCCGGGCGATCGGGGCGAAATCCGTTTCCACTCGCTGCAACAGCTCGCCAAGCGGAACGGAAACGACACGCGGCTTCATGGCGCCCGTGTCCAGACGGGAGATGTCGAGCACGGCGCCCAGGATGCTTTCGACCGATTCCAGCGCGGAATCGATGTTGCGGACCAGCTGGCGATTGTCCGAATCCCCGAGCCGCTCCACCAGCGAGGAGGAATAAAGGCGGGCGGCATTCAGCGGCTGGAGAATGTCGTGGCCCGCCGCCGCAAAAAACCGCGTCTTGCCGAGATTGGCCTCGTCTGCCGCTGCCCGGGCTTCGGCCAGCGCGCGGTTGACCCGCATCAGTTCCGCAGTGCGTTCCTCGACGCGCTGCTCGAGTGTTTCGTTTGCCTGCTCCAGCGCGCGGGCCGCCGCGACCCGTTCCGTCATGTCGGTGAAGGTGGCGACGATGCCATCGTCCGGCATGGTGTTGGATCGCACTTCGATGATCCTTTCGCCGCCGCGCAGCGCCAGCGAGAAGGGTGCGTCGAGCGTCTTGATCCGCGCGATCATCGCCTCGCCATCCTCTTCGGCAAGGTCGCCGCGGTCGGTCAGGATGCCGACGATGTCGCTCAAGGGGTAACCGACCTGGCCGACCTGTTCCGGCAGGTCGAGGAGATTGCGGAAACGGCGGTTCCAGATGGCGAGCCGGTCGGAACTGTCGAACACCGCTACACCCTGGTCCATCTGGGAAAGCGCCGTCTGCAGCATGTCCTGATTGTATTGCAGGGCTTCGCTGGCCTGATCGAGCAGCCAGGCGGTATCGGAGCTCGCATCCTCCGCCTTCTGCAGGATCAGCGACAGCACGAGGCGGGCGGAGGACGAGCCGATCGCGCTGCCGAGCAGCTGTTCGGAGAAATGGATGAGCGCCATGTCCGCGGCTTCCTCGTCGGACAAAGTGCGGCCGGCATTCCGTTCGTAATTGGCAAACGAGCGGCGCATCCGCTCTTCGCCGAGATAGCGGGCAATCGCCGTCTTCATGTCGCCGACGCTGACACGGGTCTTCCACCCGCGAGTGGCAAATTGCGAGCGCAGGTGCCGTTTGACGAAGATACCCGCCTGGATGCGTTCCACCGGTCGCGGATTGCGCGACAGTGACCCGATGACGAAGGCGAGGCCGTTGATGATGAGGCTGAGCAGGACGGCGTTGACGAGGGGATCGGCCTGTTCGCCTGAAAAAATGCCGGTGCCTGGAATGAGGAAGTCGAGGATGGTGGCGGCAAGCGCCGAATTGTTGGTGCCCCCGAGGCTCGGCAGGAACAGCAGATAGGCCCAGGCAATGAAGCCGAGCGCCATGCCGGCAATCGCGCCCCGTGCATTCGCCCGTCGCCAGAACAGGCCGCCGAGAAGCGGCGGGGCGATCTGTGCCACGGCGGCAAAGGAGAGCAGCCCGATGGAGGCGAGCCCCGTTTCGCTGTCGGCGCTGCGATAATAACCGTAGCCCAGCATCAGGACGATGAAGATCGCCGCCCGGCGGATGCGCAGCAGGTGCCGGGCAAAATCCGCACGGTGTCCGCCGGAGGTTGCGAGTTTCCGGCGCAGGAAGATCGGCATGAAGATGTCGTTCGACACCATGATCGACAGCGCCACCGATTCCACGATGACCATCGCGGTCGCCGCGGAAAAGCCGCCGATGAAGGTGATCAGCGAAATCAACGGCAGTGCGTTGCTGAGCGGCAGCTGCAGCACGTAAAGGTCCGCATTGCCGCTACCGCCGAACAGGATCAGGCCGGCGACCGCGATCGGCAGCACGAACAGGTTGATGGCGACCAGATAGAGCGGGAAGAGCCAGGCCGCCTTTTTCTGCTCGCTCTGGGTCCGGTTCTCCACCACCGTCACATGGAACTGCCGCGGCAGCATGATGATGGCAAAACCGGAGAGAAAGATCAGCAGCAGCCAGCGCGCAACCGGTGTTTCGTAATTCAGCGCGGAGGCGACGAGAAGGCTGTCCGATGCCTTGGTCCAGAGGTCGGCCGGGCCGTCGAAGATGAGGAAGACCACGGCAAGGCCGACGGTCAGGAGCGCCAGCAGCTTGACGACGGATTCCATGGCGACGGCGAGGATCAGGCCGTCCTGGTGTTCGGTCGCATCCGTATGCCGCGTTCCGAAGATGACGGCGAAACAGGCCATCATCAGCGTCACGATCAGCGCCAGATCAAGGAAGTAGAGATTGCCGCTGCCGATCCCGTAGGCGGTCGGATCGACCATGGCGGCAACGGAATCGGAGACCGCCTTCAGCTGCAGCGCGATGTAGGGAATGGAGCCGACGAGCGAGATGATCGCGACAAGCAGCGCGACCGCCGAATTCTTGCCGTAGCGGGCGGCGATGAAATCGGCCGGCGACGTGAGTTTTTCGGCCTTGGCAAGCTCGATGATGCGCCGCAGAAGTGGCATGCCGATGGTAAAGGCCAGCACCGGACCGATGTAGATGCCGAGAAATTCCAGCCCATGCGCGGAGGCAAGACCAACCCCGCCGAAATAGGTCCAGGAGGTGCAGTAGACGGCAAGCGACAGTGCGTAGACGACGGGCCTGCCCGCTTTCGGCACGCCAAAGCGCTTGCTCCTGCGGTCTCCGTAGCTTGCCACTGCAAACAGGAGGAGAATGTAGGCGCATGCCGAGAGCAATATGATCCAGCCAGGCAGCATCGCCCCTCCGCATCTGATCAGCGCCAGCCATCGTCGTCAGTTGATATCATAGGCGAATTGCGCCCGAATGGAAATCAACGAGGTCTCGGCAATAAGTTCAATAGGCGGCGTGGCGCGGGAAGAGCGGCAAGAGAAGTACGCCTTTCCAAGTCGTGCATTCTGGCTATATTAGCTTCATCTATGTCTTGTTCAGATTTGAGAAAGGATTTCCATGTCGATGGTCGCTGAATTTCGTTCGTTCATAGCCAAGGGCAACGTGATTGATCTCGCGGTCGGCATTATCATCGGTGGGGCGTTTACCGGCATCGTCAACTCGCTCGTCAACGACATCGTCATGCCGGTCGTTGGCGTCATCATCGGCGGTATCGATTTCTCGAACTACTTCCTCGCGCTGAACGACAAGGTGACCGCAACCACCCTGGCGGCGGCCAAGGAACAGGGTGCCGTGTTTGCTTATGGCAGCTTCATCACCGTGATCATCAATTTCGTGATCCTCGCCTGGATCATTTTCCTGATGGTGAAGCTGGTGAACCGCATTCGCCTCGCCGAGGAAAATAAGCCGGCAGACGCAACACCGGCACCGCCGCCGGCCGATGTGCAGCTGTTGACCGAGATCCGCGACCTGCTGAAAAGCCGCTGACGCCTTCGCGCATCCATCACCAAATCCGATCCGTCGCTCACCGAATGTCATGAGATTTCGGTGAGCGCTTGCGTTATGAGACCTCCAGATGGAGATCCCTTGAATGACCCTGATGGAAAGTCTCAGCGCCCGCGCGCTCGCCGCACCCCAGAGCGGTATTGTCGAACTCGTCAACTATGCGCGTGGCCGCCCGGGCCTCATCCCGCTGTGGGCCGGCGAGGGTGATCTTCCGAGCCCCGCCTTCATCAACCAGGCCACCAAGGATTCGCTGGATGCCGGTGAGACCTTCTACACCTGGCAACGCGGCCTGCCGGAACTGCGCGATGCGCTGTCGCGCTACTACCAGCGTCATTTCGGTGTCAGCCTGCCGCGCGAGCATTTTTTTGCCACCAGCTCCGGCATGCACGCGATCACGCTGTCCGTCCAGGCGCTGACGGCGCCGGGTGACGAGATCATCTATCTGACACCAAGCTGGCCGAACATCGTGGCTGCCATCGGCATTGCCGGTGCAAAGGCCGTGCCGGTGCCGGTGGATTTCGTCGGAGGCGGCTGGTCTCTGGATGTGGCGAAGATCGAAAGCGCGATCACGCCGAAGACCAAAGCCCTGTTCATCAACACGCCCTCCAACCCGACGGGCTGGACAGCCACGCAGGATGACCTGAAGGCAATCCTGGCACTTGCCCGCAAACACGGGCTTTGGATCATCGCCGACGAGATCTACGCGCTCTATTATTTCAATGGGCAGCGCGCACCGTCCTTCCTCGACATTCAGGAAGAGGGTGAGCGGATCATCTATGCCAATTCGTTCTCGAAGAACTGGTCGATGACCGGCTGGCGCGTCGGCTGGCTGGTGGCGCCGCCGGAAATCGGCCAGGTGCTGGAAAACCTCATCCAGTATTCGAGTTCCGGCCTCACGCCCTTCATGCAGCGCGGCGCGATTGCGGCGCTCGATCAGGGCGATGATTTCCTGCGATCCAATATCGAGCGTGCCCGCACCTCGCGTGATGTGCTGTGCGATGCGCTGATCGCCACCAACCGGGTGCAGACGCTGAAGCCGGATGGGGCGATCTATGCCTTCCTGAAGATCGACGGCATCGACGATCCCCGCAAGGCGGCCTTCGATATCGTCGACAAGACGCTGGTGGGGCTTGCACCCGGAAGTGCCTTCGGTCCGGGCGGCGGCGCCTTCCTCAGGGCCTGCTTCCTGCGCGATCCCGTCCAGATCAAGGAAGCGGCCGACCGGCTTTGCGACTACATCCTGAAGCTCTGAATGTGCTGACCTGCTCCAGGTTCGCTAAAATTCGACAGAAATCCGAAATTCTTTGTTTTCCTAAGGAACAACAATAGTTTAGCTAAAAGGCCCGCGGTAATTACTGGTGAAGGGGCTGCGTGTTTCGATCCTGCCAAGCAAGAATGGCAGGGAGCATGGACATGGCAGTTCTGGTGACGGGAGGCGCGGGCTATATCGGTAGCCACATGGTGTGGGCATTGCTGGATGCGGGCGAAGACGTCGTCGTGCTCGACCGGCTGTCCACCGGATTTCGCTGGGCGGTGCCGGATGCCGCCCGCTTCTATCTCGGCGATGTCGGCGATCTCGCCATGCTCGAGAAGATTTTTTCCGAAAACCACATCGACGCGATCCTGCATTTTGCCGGCTCGATCGTCGTTCCCCAGTCGGTCGCCAATCCGCTCGAATATTACGACAACAACACGGCAAAGACCGGTCTCCTGGCGGATGCCGCCATCAAGGCGGGCATCGAGCATTTCGTATTTTCCTCGACGGCCGCCGTTTATGGCGACCAGCCGGACGACGCGCCCGTGCGCGAAAATGCCCCGACCGTGCCGAAGAACCCCTATGGTCGCTCCAAGCTGATGTCGGAAATGATGCTGCGCGATGCGGCACGCGCGCACAAGTTCCGTTTCGTGGCGCTGCGTTATTTCAACGTGGCCGGTGCCGATCCCAAGGGCCGGACGGGTCTGTCGACGGAAGGCGCCACTCATCTGATCAAGATCGCCTGCGAGGCGGCTCTCGGAAAGCGTCCGTCGGTGGATGTCTTCGGCACCGATTATCCGACACCGGACGGCACCGGTATCCGCGACTACATCCATGTGAGCGATCTGGTGGAGGCGCATTTGATGGCGCTGTCCTATCTGCGCCGCGGCGGCGAACCGCTGATCGCCAATTGCGGTTATGGCCGGGGTTATTCGGTGCTGCAGGTGCTGCAGTCGGTCAAGCGCATCGAAGGCGGTGAGTTCGACATTCATTACGGCCCCCGGCGGCCGGGCGATGCGGCGGCGGTGATTGCCGATTCCACATTGGCGCGCCGGCTTCTCGGCTGGACCCCGAAACACGACAACCTCGATCACATCGTCTCGACGGCGCTGTCCTGGGAGCGGTCGCTGTCCGTGCGCGAGCATGGCGATCTCAGGGCGATCCACCGCAAGCTCGCCGCAAATTTCTGACGGCAGATATGAGACAAGAAAAGGGCGCCGGCTTGGTTCAGCCGGCGCCCTTGCGTCTGTTCAGCGATGATGTTCGAGGGGCCTCAGGCGACCATGCCCCAGTCGTCGGCGCCGCCGGTGCCGAACATCCGCTCGAGGTTCAGGAAGCAGATCATGCCGCTGTCATGGGCGATGAGGCCATCGGAAAAGGCCGTGCTGGAACCGGCGGCTGCCGGAACCGGCTGCAGGCGGCTTGCCGGAATGGTCATGATATCGGACACGCGGTCGACCAGCAGGCCAACCGTCATGCCGTTGATATCGGCAACGACGATGGCGGAGCGCTCGTTGACCTCGGTGTTGTGCATGCCGAGCTTCACGGCGAGATCAACGATCGGGATCACCGTGCCGCGCAGGTTCATCACGCCGATCACGTCGTAAGGGGCGTGCGGCAGCGGGGTTACCGGGGCCCAGCCGCGAATTTCTCGGATCGATGTCGTCCGGACACAGAATTCCTGGGAGTGCAGGCGAAACGCGATAATCTCCAGAAGTTCGTCACCACTCATCTGCACCGCATTCATTCAGATTTCCTCCCGTAGCGGGGTTGCGGACCTTGCTTGGCGCCGTGCGCGACTGTGACGGCAGAAGCCTGTGCGGGACTGGATCCCGTTTCATGGTTTTGCCGGGCCTGACGGCGCCTGAACGTCCATCATCCCTGCCGCACGGCCCGACGTCCATGCCGGAAACGATTGCGCAGCAAAGATGGCTGACGATCTCTTAATTCTACCGGCTGTTTATTAAATATTCCTTATGGAGAGCCCCCAACAATCTGCCACGCCGGGAGCCGGGGGCTGTGCCTTCCGCCGGGGCGAGGCGATGTCGGTTTCGGAATATCCCGAAAAAAACGCACAGCTGTGCAAATTACAAGGAACTGTCACGGAACGATCATTGGAGTGTCATTCAGTCTGCCTAGGGTCCAGCCGTTATTGCCGGCCCGGGAGCGGTCGGCCGTCCCAAATCCGGAGACAGACCCATGAACAGACGCGAATTCCTGGCGGCAGGCTCTGCCGTTGCAGCAGCCAGCGCCATCCCTTCCTTTGCCCTTGCCGATGACAAGACGATTCAGGTCTACAGCGGCTCGGACAACAACATCATCGACTTCTGGAACAACACGATCCGGCCCGCCTTCGAAAAGGCCAATCCGGGCCTCAAGCTCAAGCTCGCCGATGCCGGTGACGACAACGGCCTGCGCGCCATTGCCGACCGTGCGCTCGCCGCGCTGAAGAGCAAGGCCGATCCGCAGGCCGACATGTTCGAGAACTTCGATACGCGCCTGCCGGTTGGCGGCGTCGAGGCCGGCCTCTGGGTCTCCTTCTCGGCCGACAACGTACCGAGCTATGCCAAGATCAACCGCGCCGCGATCGACATGCCGCAGCAGCTGCCTTATCGCGGCTCTCAGGTCCTGCTCGCCTACGACAAGACCAAGCTCGACCCGAAGGACGCGCCGAAGACCTGGGAACAGCTGGTTGCCTGGGTCAAGAAGAACCCCGGCCAGTTCATCTACAACCGTCCGGACAAGGGCGGTTCCGGCGGCAACTTCGTCCGCCGCGCCATCCACGAAGTGAATGGCCGCGATCCGTCGAAATTCACCATCTCCAACTTCTCGGCCGATTATGCCGAAAAGTCGCTGACGCCGGCCTGGGCCGTGCTGAAGGACATGGCTCCTTTCCTGTATGAGAAGGGCGCCTATACCTCCGGCAACACGCAGTCGATCCAGCTCCTGTCGCAGGGCGTTGTCACCATGGTTCCGGTCTGGTCGGACCAGGTTCTGCAGGCCATGACGCAGGGCGTTCTGCCGGAAACGACGGGTCTCGTTCAGTTGACCGATCTGGCGCTCTGCGGCGGTTTTGCCCGTCTGACCGTCTTCGCAAACGGTGCCAACAAGGACGCGGCCCTGAAGCTCGCCGAGTTCCTGCTGACGAGCGAGATGCAGTCGGCCGTCATTACCCAGATCGGCGGTTTCCCGGGCGTGACCTGGGACAACGTCGCAGCCGACCTGCGCGAAAAGTACAAGGACGTCGTGCCGAACTCCATCCCGACCTTCCCGGGCGGCGACTGGAACGTGGCCATCAACGACGGCTGGTACCGCAACGTGGCGACCGGTCTCGCACGCGGCTGATCATGGCAGACACGGCAACCCTGTCCGCCGCAGGCGGATCCGAGCCGGCAATCGGGAGGGGGCTGAAAGGCCTCCTCCTTGTTGCCATTCCGGTCTTCCTGGTCGGCTGGCTGATCATCTACCCGATCTTTGCGGCGATCCTGTCGACCCTCTTCGTTGCGGGACCGGACGGCGTGCAGTTCAGCACGGCCTCCTACCAGTTCTTTTTCTCCGACCCCTATAGCCGCGCCAATCTGGCGCTGACGCTGTGGACCACCAGCATCTGTGCGGTGCTCCTGCTTCTCGTCGGCCTGCCGATTGCGCTTTATCTGCGCTTTTCCACCAGCCGCTTTGCTGACCTCGTGCAGAGCCTTGCGATCTTCCCGATGTTCGTGCCGTCGATCATCCTGTCCTATGCGCTGATCCGTACGATCGGCCCGAACGGCACGGTTGATATCCTTTTGAATGCGGTCGGACTGCCCAAGCTGCCGACGCCCTACCTCACACCCTGGGGGCCGGTGATCGGTTTGGTTTGGGACAACCTGCCGCTGACGGTGCTGATGCTGACGGCGGGGCTTGCCGGCATTTCCAGTCCGTCGATCGAAGCGGCGCGCGACGTGGGCGCCGGACCGATCCGGGTCTTCTGGTACATCATCCTGCCGCGCATGGGCAATTCCATTCTGGTCACGATCTCCTTCACCGTGCTCGGCATCTTTTCGTCCTTCACCCTGCCTTACGTGCTGGGGCCTGCCTCGCCGGAAATGATGGGGCCTTTCATGCTGCGCACCTTCAACGATCTCTACGATCCGCTGAACGCCAAGACCCAGGCCGTCATCTCCTTCGTCTTCTGTCTGTTTTTCGGCCTCTTTTATGTCTGGTCGATCGCCCGCAACCAGAGGAGTCAAAGCCGATGATCCGGAGCTATTCCTCCACCTCCGGCCGCTTCGACTGGATGGGGCTGGCCTTCGCCATCCTGCTCGTCATTGTTATTGCGGTGCCGCTTCTCGTCGTTTTTACCTGGGCCTTTACCGAGGTGTGGCGGTATCCCTCCGTGATCCCGCAGAAGTTCGGCCTGCGCTTCTGGGACCAGACCCTGTCGCGTGCTGATGTCTGGGAGGCGCTGTTCATCAGTCTGAGGCTCTCGGCAACGGTGACGGCGCTGTCCGCGCTGATCTGCCTGCCGGCGGCTTACGCCTTTGCGCGCATGAAATTTCCGGGCCGCGACCTGTTTTTCCTCTCCTTCCTCGCATCGCACGCCTTCCCGAAATTCGGCCTGCTGGTGGCGATTGCGGCGATCTTTCTGCAGCTGAACCTGATTGCCACCTTCTGGGGCGTGGTGCTGATCCAGCTGGTCGGCACGCTGATGCTGATGATCTGGATCCCGGTGGCGGCCTTCCAGGCGGTGGACCGGCGCATGGAGGAGGCCGCCCGCGACGTGGGTGCCGGACCCTTGCGCGTCTTCTGGTCGATCACGCTGCCACAGGCCGGCCCGACGATCTTTGCCGCGGTGCTGCTCACCTTCGTCTCGACCTTCTACGAAACGGAAGGCGCCTGGCTGATCGGTGCCCCGCAGATCCGCACCATGCCGGTGCTGATGATCAACTTCATCAACAATCAGGTCGTGGTCCAGTACGGCGCGGTGCTGTCCGTCATCCTCTGGGTCCCGTCCTTCATCGCCCTGATTTTTGCCCGCCGCGTGATCGGCACGGGCTCGTTCGCCAAAGGTTTCGGCGCCTGAACCGGCGCGCGTTTATGAAAGAGTAACATCATGGCCAGATTGAAAATCGAGAGCCTGCGCAAGTCCTTTGCAGCCACGACGGCAGTGGATGATTTTTCGCTCGACGTGGGCGACGGAGAACTGGTCTGCCTGCTGGGGCCCTCCGGATCGGGCAAGTCGACCATTTTGCGAATGATCGGCGGTTTCGAACAGCCGACCTCGGGCATGATCCGCATCGACGGTCAGGATGTGACGCGGCTGTCGCCGGAGCGTCGCCCGACGGGCATGGTCTTCCAGAGCCACGCCCTGTGGAGCCACATGAATGTCTTCAACAACATCGCCTTCGGCCTGAAACTGCGAAGCCTGTCGCGGGGCGAGATCCAGCGCAAGGTCGATCAGGCGCTGGAACTGGTCGGGCTTGCCGGTTACGGCCATCGCCAGACCTTCCAGCTTTCGGGCGGCCAGCAGCAGCGCGTGGCGCTTGCCCGCTCGCTCGTGCTGGAGCCGAAGATCCTGCTGCTCGATGAACCCTTTGCCAGCCTCGACCAGCACCTGCGCGAACGCCTGCGGGAAGAGGTGCGCGACATCCAGCAGCGGCTCGGCATCACGACGCTCTTCGTCACCCACGGGCAGGACGAGGCGCTCGCCATGGCGGACCGTATCGTGGTCTTACGCAACGGCCAGTGCGAGCAGGTCGACGCGCCGGACGTGCTTTACCGCAATCCGCAGACGGAGTTCGTGGCGGGTTTCATCGGCCAGATGAACTTCCTCTCTGCCAATGTGGAGGGAGGACGGTTCCGCCATCCCGATTTCACGCTCGACGTGGAGGTGCAGGATGGGCCCGCCGTGCTTGCCCTTCGGCCGGAAGCGCTTCGCCTTGAACCTTCCGATTCACCGGATGCGGCAGGTGTGACCCGTGCCACCGATTTCGGCAGCCATATCATGGTCGATGTCGAGCTTCGTGATGGCGCACGCCTGAAGGTCATGACGGCGCCGGACGCGCGCTGGCAGAAGGGGCAGACAGTGCGGCTTGCGGCATCGGCTTTCGCACTCTACCGGCAAAACCGGCTTCTCGCCCGCGGCGGCCTGCCGGTTGAAACGGTCGAGGGAAGATCCCGGCACGCGCTGGCCTGATGGATGAGGCCTTGGGGGCAGGGTCCGGGGTGACCCGGAGCCTGCTTAACCTTCGGCCTCGAACCCGGCAAGCAGCCAGGGATGCATGCCGCCATTCGAGGCCAGCACGTCACCGTTTTTCGTGATCGGGCCACCGGCAAATCCGGTGACGAGGCCACCGGCTTCGCGGATCAGCAGAACGGAGGCGCCGTAATCGTGCAGCGAAAGCCCGTCTTCGAAGAAACCGTCGAGGCGGCCGGCCGCGACATAAGCGAGTGAAAGCGCCGAGGAGCCAAGCCGCCGCACGCCCGCCGTATGGGCCATCAGGCGGCGAAGGGCATGGAAATACTGATCTTCGCTCACCGTCTTGACCTGGCCCGGAATGGGCAGGCCCGCGCCGATCAGCACATCCTCCACAACCGAGACCGGCTGGCAGGAAAGCCGCTCGCCATTGAGATAGGCGCCCTGTCCCTTCTCCGCGACGAACAACTCGTCCTGCATGGCATCATACACCACGCCGCAGGTGACCTCGTTTTGTTCAACGATCGCGATCGTCAGGCCGAAATGCGGGATGCCCCAGGCAAAGTTCGTCGTGCCGTCAATCGGGTCGATATAGATGCGTGGTGCATCCGCAGCGGCATCACGATTGCCCACGGCTTCCTCGCCGGTGATGGCGTGATCGGCAAAACTGTCGCGCAGACGGGAAACGATGGTCTGCTCCACCGCCACGTCGATCTCCGTCTGATAATCCCGCGGAGCCTTCGCCACCATTTCGCCGGCATAACGGCGTTTCAGCGAACGCCTGGCGAGTTCCCCACCTTCCAGCGCGGCCGCGGCCATCAGGATCAGACGTGCGGAAGCATCGGCGGGCAGACGAGGCGAAAAATCGGGGGAGAGCATAATGGGATGTCTTTTCGGATCTGCGGGGGAGAAGAATGATGGGAAGGATAGCCCGCAGCACTGCCCGATTTGTGCGACAGACTTGTGACGATGCTGGCTGAGGCGTCTTGCAGACCGCAATCGGTCGCGTTTGGACCAAGATGTTGAACAAAAACGTCCAAACGCCCTGTCAGGCGCGAAGCCGACGACGCGGCTAAATTGCTTGTTGATTTTTGAGAAATGGTGCTGCCGAGTGGGATTGAACCACCGACCTCTCCCTTACCAAGGGAGTGCTCTACCACTGAGCTACGGCAGCAGGTCGCGCTAGCAAATTTGTCTGCGCTGCGGTGAGCGGGCTTCTGCCATAGCTTATCGGGGAGTGCAAGCCGCAATTTGAACTTCTTTGCCGAAAGCGGTGAATTGTCTGGCCGCTTTGGGTTTTTGAAGGTTTCGGTTATGGAAGGGGCATGAGCGAATTGGACGAATCGAAGCAGGCCAAGGCGGAGCGCAAGGCGCGCCAGCAGGCGGAAGCGGAGCGGCGCAAGGCCCGCGCTGCCGAGAAGCTGCGCGAGAACCTGATGCGCCGCAAGCAGCAGTCGCGGGCAAGGCGGGCCGGCGAGGCGGATGCCACATCCGGTCTTCCCGCCGCACGAACGGACGAAACGGGCGAATGAAGGCCGCAAAAGCCTTGTGGTCCGGGCGTATTCAAATTGAAGTGGCGGGGGATATCGTCTAAGGACGCCATCTTTCGGGCATGAGAAGGAAAGGCGGGCAGATTAGCCCGTGGTCGTTGAATGGATCGCATCAAGATTTCCGGCGGTAACGAACTGCGCGGCATCATTCCGATTTCGGGCGCCAAGAATGCCGCCCTGCCGTTGATGATCGCTTCGCTTCTGACGAGCGACACGCTGACGCTCGAGAACGTGCCGCATCTGGCCGATGTCGAGGGGCTGATGCGCATCCTTGGCAATCATGGCGTCGATATTGCCGTCAACGGCCGCCGCGAGCGCCAGGAAGACGGGTATTCGCGCACCATCCATTTCACCTGCCGCACCATTGCCGATACGACCGCGCCTTACGAGCTTGTCTCGAAGATGCGGGCGAGCTTCTGGGTCATCGGCCCGCTTCTGGCGCGCGAGGGCCGCGCCCGTGTGTCGCTTCCCGGCGGCTGCGCCATCGGCACGCGCCCGGTCGATCTGTTTCTCGAAGGTCTTGCCGCACTCGGCGCCGAAATCGAGATCGATGGCGGTTACGTCAACGCCACGGCGCCGAAGGGCGGCCTGATCGGCAATCATTATCGCTTCCCGAAGGTCTCCGTCGGCGCCACCCATGTGATGATGATGGCGGCGACGCTCGCCAATGGCACGACGGTGATCGAAAACGCGGCGCGCGAGCCGGAAGTCGTCGATCTGGCCAACTGCCTGAATGCCATGGGGGCCAAGGTCTCCGGCGCCGGCACCAAGACGATCACGGTCGAGGGCGTCACCTCGCTCTCCGGTGCCCGTCACCGCGTGCTGCCGGATCGTATCGAGACCGGCACCTATGCCATGGCGGTTGCCATGACCGGTGGCGACGTGACGCTGGAGGGCACCGATGGTGCGCTTCTGGAAAACGCGCTGGACACGCTGCGTCAGGCCGGCGCCGAGATCACTGAGACGCCGAGCGGCCTGCGCGTGGTGCGCAATGGCAATGGCATCCAGCCGGTGGATGTGGTGACGGAACCCTTCCCGGGTTTTCCGACCGATCTGCAGGCGCAGTTCATGGCGCTGATGACGCGCTCCTCCGGCGTGTCCCACATCACCGAGACGATTTTCGAAAACCGCTTCATGCATGTGCAGGAACTGGCGCGTCTCGGCGCCCGCATCTCGCTCTCCGGCCAGATGGCGCGTGTCGAGGGTGTTTCCCGTCTGAAGGGCGCGCCGGTCATGGCGACCGATCTGCGCGCCTCGGTGTCGCTGGTCATCGCAGGTCTTGCCGCCGAGGGCGAGACTGTCGTCAACCGCGTCTATCATCTGGACCGTGGTTTCGAGCGGCTGGAAGAGAAGCTCACCCGCTGCGGCGCAATCGTTCAGCGCGTCAGTGAATGAGGCTCTGCTGTTGCGCGGTGCTTCCGGCCATCCTATCTCCATGACCTGACAAGCAAAGCCGCGCGGCCTGCGTGGGTGATGAGGACAAGATGGATCAGATGACGGAACTGAGGCTGCTGGCGCTGGATGCAGAGGATCTGAAGATCATCTCCGCGCATATGCAGGACAGCGTCTTCAAGCCGCAGGATATTGACTGGAGCGCCAAGCGCGGGCAGTTCTCGCTGGCGGTCAACCGCTTCGTCTGGGAAGCGGCAAGCCGTGGTGCCAAGGGTTATGAGCGCCGCCGGGCGGCTCTCGCTTTCAAGCGGGTTCTGGCCGTGCGCACGCTGGGTGTCGACCGGCGCAAGGCGGATGCCGTCTATTCGCTTCTCGCCATCCGGTTCGAGCAGAACGGCGAGGGGCCGGATGGCAGGATCGAGCTGACGTTGGCGGGAGGGGCGGCGATCAGCCTGGATGTGGAATGTATCGAGGTGCAGCTGGCCGATACCGGCGGCGCCTGGGAAACCAGCAACCGGCCGGAGCACGATTGACGGGCACCGGCTGCCGGATCGTCTGATCCGGCGGGGATGGTTTTTAGGAATGTGAGGGGACGGGTTTAGTGGCAATCTGGCTTGAGCAGACGTCGACGGATTTCGAGGCGCGTTTTGCCGCCTTCCTGACGACGAAGCGCGAAGTGTCCGAGGACGTCAATACGGTGGTGCGTGCCATCATCGAGGATGTGCGCGCCCGCGGTGATGCGGCGCTCATCGACTATTCGAAGAAATTCGACCGGGTGGATCTGTCCGAGGTCGGCATGCGGGTGACCGATGCCGAGATCGAGGCTGCCTTTGCCGCGGTGGAACTTTCCGTCATCGATGCGCTGACGCTTGCCGCCGAACGGATCGAACGCCACCACGCCCGGCAGATGCCGAAGGACGATATCTACGAGGATGCGATCGGCGTCGGGCTCGGTTCCCGCTGGACGGCGATCGAAGCCGTTGGCCTCTACGTGCCGGGCGGCACGGCGAGCTATCCGAGTTCTGTCTTGATGAATGCCGTGCCGGCGCGCGTCGCGGGTGTGGAACGCGTCGTGATGGTCTGCCCGGCCTCCGGCGGCGCGCTCAATCCGGCGGTGCTGGTGGCAGCCAAGATTGCCGGTGTGAGCGAAATCTACCGGATCGGCGGCGCCCAGGCCGTCGCAGCACTGGCTTATGGCACCGAAACGATTGCGCCGGTCTATAAGATCGTCGGCCCCGGCAATGCCTATGTCGCCGCCGCCAAACGCCAGGTGTTCGGCACGGTCGGCATCGACATGATCGCCGGTCCTTCGGAAGTGCTGGTGATTGCGGACGCGGAAAACGACCCGGACTGGCTGGCCGCGGACCTTCTGGCGCAGGCCGAACATGATGCGGGCGCACAATCCATCCTGATCACCACCGACCGGACGCTCGGCGAAGCGGTGGAGGCGGCCGTCGAGCGCCAGTTGAAGACGTTGTCGCGCTCTCAGACCGCCGCCGACAGCTGGCGGGATTTCGGCGCCATCATTCTGGTGGAGAGCCTTCAAGCCTCGCTGCCGCTCGCCAACCGCATTGCCGCCGAGCATCTGGAACTGGCGGTGGCCGATCCGGATGCGCTTTTGCCCGGTATCCGCAATGCCGGCGCGATCTTCATCGGCCGCCACACGCCGGAAGTGATCGGCGATTATGTCGGTGGCTCGAACCATGTGCTGCCGACGGCGCGCTCCGCCCGCTTTTCCTCCGGTCTGTCGGTGCTCGATTTCGTCAAGCGCACCTCGATCCTGAGGCTCGGCCCCGACCAGCTGAACGAATTGGGGCCGGCGGCCATCACGCTTGCCCATTCGGAAGGGCTCGATGCGCATGCGAGGTCCGTCTCCATCCGTCTGAACCAGGGGCGATGAGTGATGGCCAAGGGCGACTTCCGGCTGTGCGACGTGGTGCTGGACGACAGCATCGGCCGCTCGACGCCGGATGTCGAACATGAGCGCGCGGTGGCGATCTTCGACCTGATCGAGGAAAACCGCTTCGAGCCGGTGGGCCACGAGGGCGGGCCCTACAAGCTCAACATCTCGCTGGTCGAACAAAAGCTCGTCTTTTCGATCACCACCGAGGCCGGCGAGGCGGTAGCCACACATATCCTGTCGCTCACACCCTTCCGGCGGATCATCAAGGACTACTTCATGATCTGCGAGAGCTATTACGAGGCGATCCGCTCCTCGACGCCCTCGCAGATCGAAGCGATCGACATGGGCCGCCGCGGCATTCACAATGACGGATCGGAAACGCTGCAGGAACGGCTGAAGGGCAAGATCGCGATCGATTTCGATACGGCCCGCCGGCTGTTCACGCTCGTTTGTGTGCTCTATTGGCGGGGTTGAGCATGGAGGAGGGGCCGGCCGTCGATCTGAAGATTGCCAAACCCGGCGCCATCCTCTTTATGTGCGGCATGAATGCCATCCGCTCGCCAATGGCGGAGGTCATTGCAAAACGGCTTTTGCCACCCGATATCTACATCCAGTCGGCGGGGGTCCGCGCCGGCGATCCCGATCCCTTCGTTGATGTCGTTTTGCAGGAAGTCGGTTTGTCGCGGCCGAAAAAACACCAGCCGCGCACCTTAGACGAACTCGAGGATGATTATTTCGATGTGATCGTCACCCTGTCGCCCGAGGCGCATCACCAGGCGCTGGAACTCACCCGGTCGAATGCGGTGGAGGTCATCTACTGGCCGACCTTCGATCCGACGGTGGAGACGGGGACACGCGACCAGGTTCTCGACGCCTATCGCCGGGTCCGCGACGAGTTGTGGCGGCGCATCGAGGAGCGTTTCGGGCGGGCCCGCCTGCAGGGGCCGCAGACCGTGTGAAATCCGCGTTCCGGCGCTGAAATCCGGGCGCTTCGGGGCCATGAAGAATCGGCGCAAAGCGAGGTTCACAAATGGGCGGCAAACGTGTAGTTTCCGCGCACTTTTGCAAGGTTCGGGCCAAACTTGGCCTTGAACCCCAATCAACCACAGAAAGACAAGCTCTAGATGGCGAAAGAAGAAGTCCTTGAATTCCCGGGCGTCGTGACGGAATTGCTGCCGAATGCAACATTCCGCGTCAAGCTCGAAAACGAACATGAAATCATTGCCCATACGGCCGGCCGCATGCGCAAGAACCGTATCCGCGTTCTGGCGGGCGACAAGGTTCTGGTGGAAATGACCCCTTACGACCTGACCAAGGGCCGTATCACCTACCGCTTCAAATAAGCGGCTGACCGAAAGCGGCCCTTGCATCTTCCGCAGGCGCGCCTTGATAGGGTAACTCCATGTCCCGGGATCAAAAGCTCATCCTGGCCTCCGGTTCGCCGCGGCGCCTTGATCTCCTCAATCAGGTGGGGATCAGGCCGGCGCGGCTGATGCCGATGGACATCGACGAGACGCCGAAGAAATCGGAACATCCGCGTTCTCTCGCCCGCCGCCTTTCGACGGAGAAGGCCGAGGCCGCGTATGGCGCGATCAGCGGTGATCTGGCCTGGCGCAACAGCTATATCCTGTCGGCCGACACGGTGGTGGCCGTTGGCCGCCGCATTTTGTCGAAAACCGAATATATGGAAGAGGCTTCGGCCGCGCTGCATCTTCTCTCCGGGCGCGGCCACTGGGTCTATACCGGTGTCTGCCTTGTGACACCGGGCGGGCAGTTTCGCCAGAAGGTGGTGGAAACCAAGGTGCGCTTCAAGCGCCTCTCGACGCGCGAGATCGAGGCCTATCTCGCCTCCGACCAGTGGCGCGGCAAGGCCGGCGCCTATGCCATCCAGGGCATTGCAGGAAGTTTTGTGCAAAAGCTCGTCGGCTCCTACAGCAATGTCGTGGGCCTGCCGCTTTACGAAACCGCGCTGCTTCTGAACGGCGAAGGCTTCGATGTCGCGGCCCATTGGGCCGAGGGCTGAAGCCATGGCAGGAGATCCGATATCCCCCGGCGCGAAGGTCGCGCCGCTGCGCAAGGCAAGGCCTTGCCCGGAATGCGGCAAACCCTCGCAGCGCGACCATTATCCCTTCTGTTCCGATCGTTGCCGCACGCTGGACCTGTCGCGCTGGCTGAACGGGTCCTATGCCATTCCGGTCGCCGATGACGAAGCAAAGGCTGACCCGGCGGACGACTGAGCAGCCGTATCGTTTGGCGCAAACAGGAGAATGAGAATGGCCGCATTGAGCGGCTTTTTCTTTTAAGACCAATGGCTTGGCGGCATTTTTCACAGGACTGTCAAAAAAGTTCTCAAAGCCGCTTGCCATGTCCGAACAAGATGTTATAACCCCGCTCGCTCCCGGGGACATACCCCGGCGGCCTTCCAGCGGAAGGCCGGAAGGCTTCCACAAAGCCGAGATGCCCGGATAGCTCAGTTGGTAGAGCAGCGGATTGAAAATCCGCGTGTCGGTGGTTCAAATCCGCCTCCGGGCACCATTTACATCTTCCTCACGTTGCTTTTTCGTTTCTTCGGTTGCGGCCCATTGGGGGATTGTCTAGCATTTGGCTGGGCGAGACTATCTTCTTTCTGCAGATGGGGCGGGACATGACGGCTGAGGCACACGGGGATCAGGGCAATCTGCATGCGGAGGCGCGTGGCGCAGACCCATGGGATATTATTCCCCGGAATTTCCATTTCAACATCCGGGCCAATCGGAAGCGGCACTGGCTCGGGGATGATGTGGTCAAGACCGTCCTCATTGACAACCTGTCGATTTTCCTTCCCGAAGGCGAACGCTTTTTCATCCGTTCGCTGAAGCACTACACACCGCATCTGGAGGACAGGGCGCTGGCGGCGGAGATCAACGGTTATGCCGTGCAGGAGGCATTCCACACGCGTGAGCATGAGGAATACAATCTTGCCATGAAGGATCTCGGTTATGATGTCGATCTGATGGAGAAGCCGGTCGGACCGTCGCTCGGCATGGTCAAGATCCCGCTGCATCGGGTCTTGGCGACCTGCGCCATCGAGCACCTGACGGCAACCTTTTCGACGCAGACGCTTCGCCATCCCGATGTGCTGGACGAGGCTGCTCCCGCCTATCGTCGCCTCTGGGTCTGGCATGCACTGGAGGAGTTGGAGCACAAGGCGGTTGCCTATGACGTGCTGATGGCGGCCACCAAGGGCATGCCGGGCTGGAAGCGTTATCTGATGCGCATCACGGCGATGAACGCCAATATCGTGTCCTTCCTCTACATCTTCTTACGCAACGTGCCGATCTATCTGCGCACGGACCGCATCAAGCCCGGCTTTCGCTTCTGGTTTCGCTTCTTCTGGTTGACGATGATCGCGCCCGGCTACTGGCGCCGATGCCTGCCGATGATTGCGTATTATTATTGGCCCTGGTTCAATCCGCGCAACAGTGACGATGCGGATCTCATTCGCCGCGGGCGCGAGTGGCTGGAAAAGGAGTTGGAAGGATACTCGCCGACCAAACAGGCCACGGCATGAAACGATCAATCGCATGACCAGCCGCGTCTTTTCCAAAGTTCTCGCCATCATGGATCATGGTGGCTTCCCCAAGGTGCAGAAATGGGTGTGGCGCAACATCTACAATCTGCTGTCGCGCTTCTGGCGTGACGCGGATTGGCGCTTCATGAACTACGGTTACATGGCCCCAGGCGATGTCTTCCCGCTCAAGCCGGAGGATGAGCCGGAGCGCACCTTCATCGGTCTTTACCAGCAAGCCGTTGCGGGCCTTCCAGTGTCCGGAGCGCGTGTGCTGGAAGTAGGCTCCGGGCGGGGTGGCGGGTCGCGTTATATTGCCCGCTATCATGACCCTGCTTCCGTGACCGGTCTCGATTATTCTCCGGCCACTGTGCGGTTGGCCCGTCGGCTGAATTCAGACGCGCCGGCCCTGTCCTTCCAGGTGGGCGATGCGGAAACCCTGCCGTTCGCCGACGGAGAGTTCGACATCGTCGTCAATATCGAATCCTCGCATTGTTACGGTAATGTGGAGGCCTTCGCGCGCGAGGTCGGACGGGTCACGGCGCCCGGCGGCTGGTTCACCTTCGCCGACATGCGCGGCCGCGGCGCGTTGGCAGAACTCGACCGGCAACTTGCGGCGACAGGCATGGAACTAGTGGAGACACGCGACATCTCCGCCAATGTCGTGGCGGCGCTCGATGCCGCCGAGGCCCGCAAGCGGCAGCGCATCGAACGGTCCTGGTTCCTGCGCCGCTTCATGAGTGAGTTTTCCGGCTCGCAGGGCTCGATGCTCTACAAGGGTCTCTCGGCCGGTCAGGTTGTTTATGTCGCGAAGCGCTATCGAAAGGCGCCCTGAAGATCCTTGCTGACGACTGGCGACATCAAGCCATCTGCCGATGCCGCTCGACGGTCGGTCGACGAGAGCGTTCTCTACCAATCAGAGGCCAGTCAGAGCGACGCTGAGATTTCATCGCGTAAATCGGCTCGTTATGGTGCGGGTCTCGAAAACAGTATTTTAAGATAAACGTAGGTCTTCTTTTAATATAATACAGTATCATGTTGTTCGTGTGCTCGCATTGTTTCGCTTGTTGCTTCAATGCACTCAATTGGCTACCGTCTTGCGGGGAATACTTTCTGCGGGGCGGGTGCTGCAATGACGACGGATTCAAATAAAGGCCGCTTGGAGGCGGAAGCCCGCAGCACGGATGACTGGGAGATTGTTCCACGCAATCTCCACTTCAACATCCGTGCAAACCGGAAACGGCACTGGCTTGCCGACGATGTGATCAAAACCCTGCTGATCGATGGGCTGTCGATCTTCCTGCCCGAAGGAGAACGGTTTTTTATCCGCTCCCTCAAACATTACTCGTCCCTTCTCGAAGATCGGGCGCTCGCGGCGGAGATCAACGGTTATGCCGTGCAGGAGGCGTTCCACACGCGCGAGCACGAGGAATACAACAGGGCGCTTGCCGAACTCGGTTACGATGTCCCGGCCATGGAAAAGCAGATCGATACCACGATGGCGATGATCAAGAATCCGGTGCACCGGGTGTTCTTGACCTGCGCCATCGAGCATGTCACGGCGACCTTGTCCGTGCAGACGCTCCGCCATGCCGACATCCTGAAGGGGGCCGCGCCAGCCTACAAGCGTCTTTGGATGTGGCATGCGCTTGAAGAGATCGAGCACAAGGCAGTTGCCTATGACGTACTGATGTCGGCCACCAAGGGCATGCCGGGCTGGAAGCGTTATCTGATGCGCATCACGGCGATGAACAGCACGATAGCCTTTTTCCTCTACATCTTCCTGCGCAACGTGCCCATTTATCTGCGCGCGGACGGCATCAAACCAGGCCTTCGTTTCTGGTGCCGCTTCTTCTGGCTGACGATGGTTGCCCCGGGGACCTGGCGCCGCTGCGTGCCAATGTTGGCAGGCTATTATCTTCCATGGTTCAATCCGCGCAACAGTGACGATGTCAATCTGGTTCGCCGCGGCCGGGAATGGCTGGAAAAGGAACTCGAAGGGTATTCCTCCGAAGCTGGCCCAGCCGTCAGGCCGTCGCCCGCATGACCAGCAAAACCTTCTCGGCGTTCATCGCCGTCATGGAAAACAGCGTTTCTCCCAAGGTGCAGAAATGGGTTTGGCGCAACATCTACAATCTGCTGTCGCGTTTCTGGCGCGATGCGGACTGGCGTTTCATGAACTACGGTTATGTGGCGGCCGGTGATGCCTTTCCGCTGAAGCCGGAGGATGAGCCGGAACGTGCCTTCATCGGACTCTATCAGCAGGCGGTGGAAGGGCTTCCTCTGGCCGGCGCACGCGTGCTGGAGGTTGGTTCCGGCCGGGGTGGCGGGTCGCGTTACATTGCCCGTTATCATGAACCGGCGTCTGTCACCGGTCTCGATTATTCGCCCTCCACCGTGCGGCTGGCGCGCCGGCTGAACGCCGATACGAAGACCGTTGCCTTCGAAACGGGCGATGCCGAACGGTTGCCATTTGCCGAGTCCAGTTTCGATATCGTCGTGAATATCGAATCGTCACATTGTTACGGCGATGTCGAGGCCTTTGCGCGTGAAGTTGGCCGGGTCACGAAACCCGGTGGCTGGTTCACTTTCGCCGACATGCGCGGCCGCAATGCGGTCGCCGAACTGGACGCCCAGCTTGCCGCGTCCGGAATGGAACTGGTGGACCACCGCGATATTACGGCAAATGTGGTCGCGGCGCTGGATGCCGCCGAAGAACGCAAACGCCAGCGCCTTCGCCGATCCTGGATCACGCGCCGGTTCATGAGCGAGTTTTCCGGCTCGCAAGGATCGGTACTCTACAAGGGTCTGACCAGCGGCCACGTCGTGTATGTGGCGCGGCGTTACCGCAAAAAGGGCTGATCGGGCCGCCGAGGCGCTTGTTCCCGCAGCCACGCCTCAATCCCCTGCGCGGCGGCCTTGCCGGTGGCGAAGCAGGCGGTGAGCAGGTAGCCGCCGGTGGGGGCTTCCCAGTCGAGCATTTCGCCGGCGCAGAAGAGGCCGGGGCGGGCTTTCAGCATGAAGCGGCTGTCGAGGGCAGAGAAGCGGATGCCGCCGGCGGACGAGATCGCCACGGAACGGCTTTGGACGTATGACCACGAACGGCCCAACATGGGCATTGGCGGCATTACACCCGCTCAGAAACTGAAAATGGCCGCCTGAATTCTACCGCTGAGCCCCGTTAAAACGGGGAGGATTACCATCCAGCACCATACGGATGGCACGGTTGCGAACTTCAGGTAAAAACTTGTTCGTTGTCTTGCTCATGATGGCTCCACGTTCTCAGAAGTTGGAGCCTCCGGCAAACCCGCCGCGGTTCTGTTGATCATTACAATTGTCATTTCAAACCGGGTTTTCGAAATAAAGGGCTCACTCTGCCCATCCAGACGTTCCAACTCGGGTGATAGAGGACGAGTTCGATGCAAATTCATATTCACGTCAGGCCAAGCGCTGGACATCGGCACCCTGCTCTAAAGCAATCCTTAAAATATTCTTGACATTTTGCGTAAATTAATGCAAAAATCCTTATTTAATTACGGATTTTCAATTTAACGGAAATAAAAATTGTGATGGTCACGAAGAAAAGGATGAAGAGCTATGGGTTCCTCTCTCAATGTCCTGGCTCCGGTCCGCTATCCTTCGATTTTCAATAGTCCAAGAGGATCACGCCACAATATAATACGACGTAGATTTATACCTATGAACTACCTGTCGCCCAAAATAGAAGGGGTGACACTGTTTCCCCCAACACTGAACAGAATCGACCTTATCCACGGTTTTAATCGTATACCCCTCAACCCCAAGCCTTTTATCATAGGATTTGAATCGCATCTTCCACGCGGTTTTGGAGTTGAACGCTCATCATTTTTTGCGTTTATGCGACGGCAATTGTTAAGCGAGCGGTGTAGAGCCATCATTCCTATTTCAGAATATGCAAAACGCACCTTTTTAGCGCAACACGAGGGAACACCCGAGCACTCTGACCTTGCGTCGAAACTGATTGTCAGAATGCCCTCGATTATCGTTCCACAAGAGCTGCCGGTAAAAGAGCAATTGCTGCAGCCCCTTCGTCTACTGTTTGTGGGGAATCACTTTGCGAGGAAGGGGGGCTGCGTTGCGTTACGCTTAGCGCAGATGGCCTTGGCAGCAAGGATTCCTTTGGAAGTAGAGATTATCTCCAAGCTGGAGGTCGGACGGGTCTCGTGGACGGACCCCCTAGACAGCGACTTCTTCGATCCATATCGACCACTCCTAGATCTGCCGAACGTGCACTATCGGGGCGCGCTGCCCAACCGTCAGGTAATTGAAAAAGTAAGATCGTGTCACTTCGTGTTGCTTCCCACCTTCGGAGACAGCTTCGGGTACAGTGCGATTGAAGCACTTGTTAATGGAACGCCTGTCATCGCAACAACGCAATGTGCCCTTCCAGAATTTATAAAAGACAACGAAAATGGCATCATGCTCGACCTTCCGTTAAACGAGAAGGGTGAGTGGATATATTTGAATAGCCCCTTACGAGGATCCAAAATATTCCACCGGATTCATGCCGAAGAGGTGAACCGGTTAGCGGAGGAATCGCTTTTGCGCCTCGAGAAAATTTTGAACGATCCGCAAAGATTTCACGCAATGTGCAACAACGCTCACGCAACAGCGGTCAAACATTTTGACTCCCGAATTCATGATGAGTTCTGGGATTCCCTTTACGAGGACGCGATTCTGAAACCGGTGACGGCTTATGCAAGCGAGAGTATTTAGCGGTAACCAACAAGCGGATCGCTCTATCGGTTTTAGCAGGCAACTGACCGGACGGCTCTTTGAGTTTCACCTCACGATCCACCCCGCCCACCCCGCGAAATCAGAAAACGGAAGATCTCTGGCGCGCGGCTTGCCGCTGTAAACATCCTTCATATGTCCGAACGCGGTGCGGCGATTGTTCAGTCACGCTCCCTTTTCCCGCAGCCACGCCTCAATCCCCTGCGCGGCAGCCTTGCCGGTGGCGAAGCAGGCGGTGAGCAGGTAGCCGCCGGTGGGGGCTTCCCAGTCGAGCATTTCGCCGGCGCAGAAGAGGCCGGGGCGGGCTTTCAGCATGAAGCGGCTGTCGAGGGCGTCGAGGCGGATGCCGCCGGCGGATGAGATCGCTTCGGTGATGGGGCGCGGGCGAAGGAGCGGCAGCGGCAGTGCCTTGATGGCGTGAGCGAGACGGGTCGGGTTCTGTTGGGTGCCGGGGTCCAGGCATTCGCGCAGCAGGGCCGCTTTCACGCCATCGAGACCGGCCGCCTTGCGCAGCCGGTTGGACAGGCTCATTTTCGTCGGCAGGCGGGTGAATTGTTCGGTGAGCCTTGCAGCATCGCGTCCCGGCGCAAGATCGAGCAGCAGGTGGGCCGTGCCGTCGGCTGTTAGTCTATCGCGAAGCGCGCCGGCATGGGCGTAGACGAGGCTGCCCTCGATGCCGTGCCGGCTGATGACGAATTCGCCCTGGCGGCTGCCGGCATCGGACGTGGCCACCACGGATTTGACCGGTTCGCCGGCAAAACGCTCTCGGAACGTCTCGCTCCAGGCCACGTCGAAACCGCAATTGGCCGGGCGGAAATCGGCGATGTCTATGCCCTTGTCGCGCAACGGTTTCACCCAGGCGGCATCGGAACCGAGCTTTGGCCAGCTGGCTCCGCCGAAGGCCAGCAGCGTGGCATCGGCATGGCAACGGATCTCGCCCTCCGGCGTCGCGATCACGCTCTCTCCAGCCTCGCCAAAACCGACAAACCGATGGCGTGGACGCAGCGACGCACCGAGATCGTTCAGCCGCTTCAGCCAGGCGCGCAACAGCGGCGAGGCCTTCATCACGGTCGGGAACACACGTCCCGATGAACCGACGAAGGTTTCCGTCCCGAGCGATGCGGCCCAGTTGCGCACATCTGTGGGGGTGAAGGCATCAAGGGCCGCCGCGAGACGGTCATTTGCCGCGCCGAACCGGGTGCGAAACAACGAAAAATCTTCGGAATGGGTGATGTTGAGGCCGGATTTGCCGGCCAGCAGGAATTTGCGGCCGAAGGTCGGCATGGCCTCGCAGACGGTGACGGCGTGGCCTGTGAGAGCAAGCGTTTCCGCTGCCATCAGGCCCGCGGGACCGCCGCCGAGGATGAGCACGGTGCGGTCCGTCATCGATGGGGCCGCCCGTCAGGGGGTGATGCCAATAGCAGGCATCGGGCGTACCGGCCGCTGAAGGCGCCGCCGGTCGCCGTCACGAATGGAGAGGGCCCGATCAGGCCAGCCATTGCTGCACATACGGCCACACTTCAACGAGGCCGTGGTAGACCATGTTGAAGGTCACGTAGACGATGACCGCAAGGCCGAGATAGGCGATCCAGCGATGCTTGTGCAGCAGGCGTGCGACGAGGTTTGCCGCCAGGCCCATCAGCGCGATGGAGACCACGAGGCCGATGACGAGCACGCTCGTGTGTTCCTGCGCGGCACCGGCAACCGCCAAGACGTTGTCGAGCGACATCGAGACATCGGCGACCACGATCTGCGTTGCCGCCTGCAGGAAGGTCTTGTTGACCTTGGTCATCTCGCGGTCGGCTTCGCTCAGCGCATCTTCGGCCTCATGTTCGGCCGCGCGCAGTTCCACCCACATTTTCCAGCACACCCAGCCGAGTAGCAGGCCGCCGAGCAACTGCAGGCCGACAATGCCCAGCAGATAGGCTGTGGCCGTTGCAAAGATGATGCGCAGAACGGTCGCGGCAATGATGCCGACAAGGATCGCCTTCTTGCGCTGTTCCGTCGGAAGGCCAGCTGCGGCGAGACCGATCACGATCGCATTGTCACCGGCCAGAACGAGATCGATCGCAATGACCTGAAAAAATGCTGCGAGGCCCGCAGCCGTGAAGATTTCCATGATGATGTTACCTCTGCCGCCATCGCTGTTGTCCCGCAGCGGATGGCACCCTCAACGTGAAGCGGAAATCGCTTTAACGCGTCGCTACAGGCACTGAGCGGCGATTGGCAAGTAGAATTTTTACCCGGCAGATGCCGTCATTTTGCAAGGCGTGCCTTGAGCGCCGTCAGGATGTATTGCGCGAGCTTTTCGTAGTCCTCGTCGAAATGATGCCCGCCCTCGATGCCGAGAACCTCCACGCCGGATGCGGCGAGATCCTTGCAGGCCTCCTCGTCATCCTCCGTGCCATAGATGCACTGCACCCGTGCCGAATCGATCTGCTTCAGATCGACCGTCGGATCGCCCCCGTCGCCGCTTCCCTGGCCCCCCAGCCAGCCGGTGACGGAGATCTCGAATTCCGCGGAATGCGACAAGCCAAGCAGGCTGATCAGCGAAACCTTGCTGCGATCGGCCTCCGGCAGGCGGTTGAACGTCGAGGGCAGGATGTCCGCACCGAAGGAATAACCGACGAGCATGACGTTCTTGACGTTCCACTGTTTGCGGTAGGTGCGGATGATGCGGCTGAGATCTGCAGCGGTCTGGTCCGGTGTCTTCTTCGACCAGAAATAGCGCAGAGCATCGACGCCGACCACCGGAACGCCGTCGGCCTGCAACACGGCGCCCACCTCGCTGTCGATGTCGCGCCAGCCGCCATCACCGGAAAAGATGATCGCCATCGTGTCGAGTTTCGGTTTGGCTTCCAGAATTGTCAGAGGCAGGCCGAGCGGCGCGTCGTCGCTGCCTGCCGCATCGAGCTGGTCCGACAGCGCGGCGATGAGGGCGTCGTTGGCGTTGCCGTCCGCATCCTCGATATCGATGTCCGGGTGTTTGGCCTCAAGGTCCTTCACATGCTGGCGGCTTTGCGCGCTTGCCTGCTTGGTGAAGAGCACGCTCGCCGAAGCCGGCAGCGGCCCACCGGTCAGGCCGTAGGCGATGCCGTCAGCGGTCTGTTCCTTGTCGGCAGGCGTGCACAGCACCTTCGCCAGCTTGATGGAGGCATCCGGATCGACCGCAATCACCTGGCCGATCGTGGCCGGCGGGCTTTGTGCCAGCATGCCGAGTACGAAGGCACCGCCGGAGCCAATGCCGGCAACGATCGGAGAGCGATAGCTGCCGCTTCCGAGCGAGCGCTGAACCTGCTGGGCAAGCGACTCGATGTCGGAGATCATATAGATGCAGTCATCCTCGTCCTTGTCGAGCGAGGCGATGTAGGAGGGAAGGTCGATGCCGATGACGAGGGCACCCTTGGCGGCAAGCGCCTTGGCCTGTGCCTCTTCCGTGGTGTTCCAGCCATCGGCATCGGACAACAGGAAGATGTTCGATTTCACCTTGCCATCCGGCCGGATGATGTGCGGCGAGGGGATCATGCCGGTATCGAACTGCGGTGCGGCCTGCTGCGCCTCAACGCCGGTCGAAACAAGCACAAGTGCAAGGCAGGCGGATGCGGCCGTCAGGAAGCGTCTCATTTGCCGACCACCCCACGCACACCACCGCTGATCAGCAGCGTCACGTCCATCAATGCCAGAACGACGCCGGTGCCGCCGGCGACCGCCAGATACCGCGGCTGCCAATCGGGATGGAACTTCGATTTGAAGGCCCGGAGGCCGCGGAAGTTGTAAAATCTTTCGCCGTGTTCGAACAAGGTGCTTCCTATACGATCCCAGACCGGGGCGATTTCCCGCTTCGACATGCCCGAAAGCGGCGCCATCCCGAGATTGAAACTCTGGTATCCGGCATTTTTCAGGTGATCCAGCAGGCTGACGAAGAGAAAGTCCATGGCCCCGCGCGGTGCGTCGGCCGAAAAGCGCATCAGGTCCACGCTGGCTTCCGCTTTGCTATCGGTGATGAAGAGCGTGGCGAAAGCGACGACCCGGTTATCCTTCCGCAGCACGGCAACCGGCAGGGAAGAGACATAGGCCTCCTCGAAGGCGCCGAGCGAAAATCCCTTTTCGCGGGTCTGGTGCTGGGCAAGCCAGCCATCGGAAACGGCCTTCAGATCCGGGATTGCTGCCGGAACGTCTGAAGGCTCGAGGATGGCAAAGGACATGCCTTCGCGGACGCCCTTGTTGAGCGCCTGCCTGAGGGCGGCAAGCCGGCTGCCCTTCAACTCGAAGCCTTTGAGGTCCACAAGCGCCATCTCGCCCAGTTTGAAGGCGCGAAGACCGGCATCGGCGCAGAAGGACAGAAGTGCCGGCGATACCTGATAGAGAACGGGTCGACCACCGGCGCCGCGGGCCTGTTCGACAAAACGCCAGATGAGTTCGCCGATCTCGCCCGGATCCCCCACCGGATCACCAAGCGCGATCCAGGAGCGGCCCTGAACGCCGTACATGATGAAGGTCCGGCCACTGTCGGAGAACATCACGCGTTTGTCGCCCATGCGCACCAGGTTCGCATCGGCATTGTCCTGGCCGTTGAGGATGGCAACAGCCTTGTCGATATCCTCCTGCGTCACCGCCGGAGGTTGGCGGAAAGCCGGGCGCAGCAGGCTGAAAATCGCAATCGCGACCGCAAAGATGGCTGCGCCCAGCAGTGCGCGAAGGCTGCGTGGTGCTTCGCCGCCGAATTCGAACTGCCACCAGAGCTGGCGGCTGTATTCCACATCGCGGTAAACGAAGAGGAGAATGGCCGCGGCACCCGCAAGGATCACCAGCATCGCCATCACCCAAGGCAGGCTCAGCACCTGGCTGAACAGGGAGGCGGGGCGGCGGAAGCGTTGTGCGTTGAGAAGCAGTGCCAGAATGAAGACGCCGAGGAAGGCCGCCTCGCCCAGCGCTATGGCGCGCAGGAAGGCGAAAACAAAGGCGAGACCGGCAGCCACAAGCGCCGCCCACCACGCACCGTCCAGACGTTGGGCAAGCCCGCGCGAGGCAATCACGAGTGCAAGGCCGAGCAGGCTCGACAGGAAGTGAGCGCCTTCGACCACCGGAAGCGGCAGGACATTCGAGAGGAAATCGAGTTCCGTATCGGGCGTCGGCGTCACGCTGGAAAAGATCAGCATGGTGCCGAGCAGAAGCGCGAAGGCGGATAGAAGCGGCGGCGAGATCCGGGCAGCCACCGTGCCGATATCGCCCGCGATCGGATGGCGGGCAAGCGCGCGGGCTTCCGACAGGACGATCATGATGATCGCGATGGTCAGCGGCAGGACGTAATAGACCAGGCGGAACAGGACGAGGCTGCCGAGCAGGCGATCCAGACCGACAGTATCGCCGAGCGCCCCGATGATGACCGCTTCGAAGACGCCGAGCCCGGCCGGCACATGGCTGAGAACCCCAAGCCCAATGGCCGCTGAAAAGATGGTGAAGAAGGACAGCCAGCCGATGCTGTTTTCGGGCAACAGCACATAAAGGACGGATGCCGAGACCGCGATGTCGAAGGCCGTGATCAGAAACTGTCGCGACGAGGTCAGTGTATCCGGCAGGCGGATGCGGATGCCGAGCACCTGGAAGGAACGCCCTTCGCGCCCGACGAACAGCAGGCCCGCCAGAAGCAGCAGGACGATAACGGCGCCTGTCCGAAGCCAGAGGGTATCGATGCCGACGATGTCGGACAGCCGGGGGGCGGCAATCAGCGCGGCGATGGAACTGACGGCAAGCAGGCCAAGACCGAAGGCGAAGGTGACGAAGGCGATGACCCGTGCGACATCCTCCGGCGAAAGCCCGAGGCGGCTATAGGCGCGAAACCGGATGGCACCTCCGCTGAGAGCCCCAAAACCCGCTGTATTGCCGATCGCATAGGCGCTGAACGCCGTGATGGCGACCGGCACCTTCGGCAGCTTGCGGCCGATATAATCGAGCGCGTTCAGGTCGTAATAGACGAGCGAAGCAAAGCTCAGCGCCGTGAACAGGACCGCAAGTCCGATGGCCGAAAGACTGGTATCTGCGAGGGCGATGACGACGTCATCATAACGGACCTCGTTGGTCAGCTTGTAGACCGCGATGGCCATGACGCCGAAAACGGCAAGCATGGCAATGGAGGCGAGATAGACCCGAAAACGGGCAAGCCGGGAGAAAAATGATGTCTTGTGCGCGGCGCTGTCGGTGTGGAGTTCTGTGTCTTGCATGTGTCACCTGGCGGATTGACCCGATATAGCCACATTCGGTGACAGATGTTCAACCAATCGGGCCGCATTCCCTCTCGCCTAAACTTGGTCAAAAGTGCGGCGGCACCACCGGCCGAACGTAAGGCTTGTATGTGCGGAACGAAGGGGAGCGATCATCGCGCGTCGGGCGTCACCGTCTTGCTGCCTGGAAGGGATATCGCTGCAGCCCCGCAGAAATTCTAAAGAAAGTCGTTCAAATTCGAACAGTTCTCGGCTTGTCGCATCAGGATGGCGCACTGCATCCGCTGCCTGGAACCACGCGATCATGCGATGCTGATCGCGGCAAAATGCTTCATTAGAGGATCGCGTTTCGGTTGCGTCGCCGCTCGCCCTCGGCCAGCGAGATGAGCGCAACGCTGAAAAAAATCGCCAGTGCGATCAAGGCCGCTGTTAAGTGCAGAACAATCATTGTCCTTTTCTCCGAAACATCATGCTCGACACTTGCAAGCCTAGTCTGTTCGACTTGCTTCAAGCTTGCGTCCAAGTTTTTGTCATTGGAGCTATTTCAGGATCTGCGAAATCTCTGAACCCGGGATCGATCATTAACCTTCAGGCAAGGAATTAACCATACAAATGATCCTAGACGGCGAGATGGGGTGATCCGTACAGATCCCTCTCAGGCATGAAGCCGATGCGTCGTACCGGTTTCAGTCCGGTATCTCTTCCATGAAATTCCAGGTTAGCGGCTGGGAAAGACCAACCGGAAGCCCGCTTTGCCGCACGGCGAGCCGAGGCTCCCGCTCGGCGTCCAGAGCGTCCTGTCACCGGTCTTCCTGTGTGAACGGTCAGCCGTTCGAGCGGAACCACCGGCAATGCATGAACGACCTGCAAGCAAATAAGCATTGCAGACCGTGACGAGGGGTTCACGCCGATCAAAGATCGGCACTTCACTGGGGACGGGCTTTGGCTCAAGACATACCAACGGATCAGGCGCGAAAGGCACAGGCAAGCAGCCTGCGTGACCGGCTTGCATTCGCGGGTCTCGATGCCGATTGCTGCGACCTTCTTCGACGTTTTCGTCCGGCTCTCGAAGGCCGGCTGAAGGAGGGATTGCGCGACTTCTTCCAGCGCCTGCAGTCCTCGCCGGATGCCATGCGGCATTTCGAAAGCGATCTTCAGATTGACCGCCTGCACGATCTGCAGACCTCTCACTGGAGCGTCCTGACCGATGCCCGTTTCGATGCGCTTTACGCCGAGCGGGTGAAGGTCCTGTCCGATGCCGAAAGCCGCATGGGGCTCGATCCCCGCTGGCATATCGCCGGACATGCCGTGATGCTCGAGAACCTGATCGGCTGTCTCATTGAACAACTGATGTCGAAGTCGTTGCTGACGGGTGGCCGAAAGCGCGACAAGGAACTGGCGGACGCGATCCAGGCGGTCATTCGCCTGGTCATGGTCGATCTCGAGATTGCGGTTTCCCTGCGCATCAACGAACTGAGACTGAAGCAACAGCGGGCTCTTGCCGCACAGCGCGACAGTGACCAGGCGGAGGCGAACAATCTGTTCGGGCCCGTCGCGGCCCGTCTCGCCGACAAGGATCTCTCCGTCCGTATCGGCGGCGATCGCCCGGACGTTTACGGCGAACTGTCGAGCCTTCTCGATCAGGCACTGGACGCGATGAGCAGCGCGCTTCAGTCCGTCGCTGATCGGCTGGTGGCGGCCGAGGGGCTGGCGCAGACCGTGGCGCAGACCGGGCGCGAACTCGCTTCCGAAATCGAACAGTATTCGGCGGATGTCTCGGACGCCGCCTCCCAGATTGCCGAGCTTGCGGCGCGCGTTCAGAACAGCGCCACCGAAGCAGCCGAGGCCGAGAAGGCCGTCGCCACTGCACGCCGTTCGGCGCAGGAGAGCGGCGAAGTGGTCGGCAAGGCGATCAGCGCAATGGCCGATATCGAGGAATCCGCCGAGAAGATCGGCCAGATCATCGGCGTCATCGACGAAATCGCCTTCCAGACCAACCTCCTTGCGCTGAATGCCGGCATTGAGGCGGCCCGTGCCGGTGATTCCGGACGTGGTTTTGCGGTGGTGGCCCAGGAAGTGCGCGCGCTTGCCCAGCGCTCCGCCGAAGCGGCGCGCGAGATCAAGCAGTTGGTCACGGGCACGAAATCGCAGGTGGATGCCGGCGTGAAGATGGTTCATCGCACGCAGGACGCCATTGGCGGCATCGTAAACCAGGTGGCCGGCATCAACGAGACGGTGGCCGACATTTCCCGCGCCACCGATGACCAGGCCCAGTCGCTGGCGCGGGTCGCGGGCAGCATCCAGTCGCTCGACGCGCGGATGCTGACGAGCGCGCAGAAGTCACGCGGACTGAGTGCCCAGTCGGACGAGTTGCGCACGGTGATCCTGGAGCTTGGCCGCACGGTGCGCGAATTCCGCATTGCGCGGGAACGGGCAGAGGCGCCGGTCTGGCAGGCCAAGCCGAAGACGCCGGAACTGCGGACGGAGGAAGTGTCCTCCGACCTGCCGGGGATTGCGGACGAGGGCGCGTTTTTCATGCCGGCTCAGCTGGCCGCATTGGGGCGGTGAGCATGGCGGGGAAAACGGGATTGAGCATGAAATTCGTTGCGTTTGGCCTTTGTGGCCGAAACGGCAATGCGAACCACGAGGATTGAAGGAATGGCAAGCACGACTGCAGAGACGGGAAGCCTGAAGCTGGTTTCGGTCCTGGACCTCAATGAGGCTTCCGTGTTGCACGGCCAACTGACGAACATGCGCGGCAAGGACCTGTCGATCGATGCCTCCGGCGTCGAGCGTGTCGGGGTCCAGTGCGTCCAGGTTCTGATGGCAGCCGCGAATGCCTGGGAGGAGGACAAGAAGAAGTTCGTGTTCGACAAGGTTTCGGACGCGTTCGGAAAGTCCATGCAGCTTATTGGCATCAACATAGATCATCTGCTCGCTAAGGAGATTCAGCAGTGAAGAAAAAGATATTGACCGTCGACGATTCCAGGACGATCCGGAACATGCTTCTGGTGACCCTGAACAACGCCGGCTACGAGACGATCCAGGCCGAAGACGGTGTGGAAGGTCTGGAAGTCCTCGAAGAATGCAACCCCGATGTCATCGTCACCGACATCAACATGCCGCGCCTCGATGGCTTCGGTTTTATCGAAGGGGTTCGCCGCAATGACCGTTATCGCGCCGTTCCGATCCTCGTCCTGACGACGGAAAGCGATGCGGAAAAGAAGAACCGTGCGCGCCAGGCCGGTGCCACCGGCTGGATCGTCAAGCCTTTCGATCCTGCAAAACTGATTGATGCGATCGAGCGTGTAACCGCCTGAACCGGGAATTCCTGCGATGGATATGAACGAAATCAAAGAGATCTTCTTCCAGGAGTGCGAGGAGCAGCTCGCCGAACTGGAATCTGGTCTTCTCAAGCTCAATGACGGTGACCGTGACCCGGAAACGGTGAATGCCGTCTTCCGCGCTGTCCATTCGATCAAGGGCGGTGCCGGCGCGTTCGGGCTTGATGACCTGGTTTCGTTTGCCCACGTGTTCGAAACGACGCTCGACTGCGTCCGCTCGAACAAGCTGGAACCGACGCAGGACGTTCTGAAGGTGATGCTGAAGTCGGCCGACGTGTTGGCCGACCTTGTGGCGGCATCCCGCGATGGCGGCAGTGTCGAAGAAGGACGCACCCGTGGCCTCGTGAAAGAGCTTGAAGCGCTTGCACGTGGTGAACTCCCGTCCGGCGGGGCTGCCGCCGAGACGCCAAAGGCGGCCCCTGCAAAGGCTGCACCCAAGGCCGCTCCGGCACCGGCTGCGCCCCCCGTGGCTGCAGCGCCGCCGCCGACCGATGACAGCGGCTTCCAGCCGATCCCCTTTACGTTTGACGGCTTTGGTGAGGAAGAGCAGACCATCGAGCCGTCGACCTTCGAGGTCATCTTCAAGCCACGCCGCGAACTCTACGCCAAGGGCAACGAAGCCGCCCTGTTGCTGCGCGACCTGTCGCGCGTCGGCACGATGAGTATCAACTGCGACACGGACCAGCTTCCGCCCTTCGACAAGATGGATCCGGAAGAGGCCTATTTCACCTGGAAGATCCAGGTGAAGACGGACAAGGGCGAGCAGGACATCCGCACCGTCTTTGAATTCGCCGAATGGGACTGCGACCTCGATGTGAAGGTCGCCGAAAGCTCCGAGGAGGAGCTTCCGATGGTTCCGGTGCCCTTTGACCTGTCGGTCCTCGACGATGGCAGCGACGCCTCCGGGGAAGATCAGGACGCTTCCGACGAGAGTGCGGCCAATGACGCTGCCGCTGCCGTTGCCGCGGCTGAAACCGCCAGCAATGTCTCCAAGATGGCGGCTGCTGCCGCCCGTGCCGACAAGAAGGAAAGCCAGGCTGCTGCTGCAGCGGCGGCTGCCGCCAATGCCGCCAACGCTGCCAATGCAAGTGCTGGTCAGACCATCCGCGTCGATCTCGACCGCGTCGACCGTCTGATCAACCTCGTCGGCGAATTGGTCATCAACCAGGCGATGTTGTCGCAGAGTGTTATCGAAAATGACACGACAGGCACCTCGTCCATCAATATGGGTCTCGAGGAACTGCAGCAGCTGACCCGCGAGATCCAGGACTCGGTCATGGCGATCCGCGCGCAGCCGGTGAAGCCGGTCTTCCAGCGCATGTCGCGTATCGTTCGCGAAGTGGCCGACATGGTGGGCAAGTCCATCCGTCTGGTCACGGAAGGTGAAAACACCGAAGTCGACAAGACGGTCATCGACAAGCTGGCCGAGCCGCTGACGCACATGATCCGCAATGCCGTCGACCACGGCATCGAAAGCCCGGAAAAGCGTGAGGCCGCCGGCAAGAATCCGGAAGGCACGGTCAGGCTGACCGCAAAGCATCGTTCGGGCCGCATCGTCATCGAGCTGGTCGACGATGGTGCCGGTATCAACCGCGAGAAGGTGCGCCAGAAGGCGATCGACAACGACCTGATCCCGGCGGACGCCAACCTGTCGGACGAAGAGATCGACAACCTGATCTTTATGCCGGGCTTCTCCACCGCCGACAAGATTTCCGACATCTCCGGCCGCGGCGTCGGCATGGACGTGGTCAAGCGGTCGATCCAGGCCCTCGGCGGCCGCATCTCGATCAGCTCGCGGCCCGGCCAGGGTTCGACCTTCACCATGAGCCTGCCGCTGACGCTCGCCGTCCTCGACGGCATGGTGGTCACGGTTGCCGGCCAGACGCTGGTCGTGCCGCTGACGGCGATCGTCGAGACGCTGCAGCCGGAAGCCTCCTCGATCCATTCCTTCGGTGCCAACCAGCGCCTGATCTCGATCCGCAACTCCTTCTGCCCGCTGGTCGATGTCGGCCGCATCCTGAACTTCCGTTCGATGCAGGCCAACCCGGTCGAAGGCGTGGCGCTTCTCGTGGAATCGGAAGGTGGCGGCCAGCGTGCCTTGATGGTCGATGCCATCCAGGGCCAGCGGCAGGTCGTTATCAAGTCGCTTGAAGCAAACTACACCCACGTTCCGGGCATTGCCGCAGCAACCATTCTCGGCGACGGACGTGTGGCGCTCATCCTTGACGTGGACGCCGTGGTTTCGGCCTCGCGCGGCCAGTCGTTGAGGCAGGAAGGTGGAATGAAATCGGACATGTCATTGGCAGCAACGGGTTGATTGACGGGTAAAGTGTATGTCGTACGCCGTGAAAAATCTTGTTCAGGGAAGTCGGGAGCTCATTGCCTTCCGCATCGGGGACCAGGAATTTTGCGTCAACATCATGTCGGTCCGCGAAATCCGCGGCTGGACGAAGGCGACCGGGCTGCCGCATTCGCCCTCCTATGTCATGGGGGTGATCAATCTGCGCGGTGCGGTCCTGCCGATCGTCGACCTGTCGGCCCGTCTCGGCATGCGGCGTGCAGAACCGAGCCCGCGTCACGTGATCATCGTGGCGCAGGTGAGAAACCGCATCGTCGGCCTGCTCGTGGAAGCGGTTTCGGACATTCTGACCGTCACCGACGACAACATACAACCGGTACCGGAAGTCTCTTCAGATCTGGAAAAGCAATATGCGCGGGGCATTCTCGCGATCGACAAGCGAATGATCTGCCTCATCGAGCTCGATGCTCTGTTCCCTGATACCGAAAGCGAAGCTGCATGAAGCCTCTTGGCGCATTTGATGGCAGACAGTCACCGGACGAGGTTCTGGCGAGCGGAGAATATCCGCTCACCCGCCGCGACCTCACCGAAATTGCTGCCATGATCTATTCGGACGCAGGGATCTACCTGAACGAGACGAAGGCGTCGCTCGTCTACTCTCGCCTGTCGAAGCATATCCGCAATCTGGGACTTCGTGGCTTTCGCGAATATTGCGCGCTGGTGTCGTCCGCCGAAGGCGCACAGGCAAGACGTGAGATGTTGTCTCACCTGACCACCAACTTCACGCGCTTCTTTCGCGAAAATCACCACTTCGATCACCTGCGCGACGAGGTCCTTCCGGGACTGATCGCGCGCGCAAAGGCCGGCGGGCGTGTGCGCATCTGGTCGGCGGCCTGTTCCGATGGTCAGGAGCCTTATTCGATCGCCCTGACGGTCATGGCGCTTCTGCCGAACGCGGTCGATTATGATTTCCGCATCCTGGCAACGGACATCGATCCAAAGATCCTGGCTCAGGCGCGTGCCGGTATCTATGACGAGAACTCCCTGGAGACCGTCACGCCTGTCATGCGCAAGCAGTATTTCAAGGAGGTCGACGTCGGCGGTCGTCGCAAGTTCCAGATTGATGACAAGGTTAAGAAACTGATCACCTACAACGAATTGAACCTGATGGCCCAGTGGCCGTTCAAGGGCAATTTCGACGTGATATTCTGCCGGAATGTCGTGATCTACTTTGATGAACCGACCCAGATGAAGATCTGGTCGCGTTTTGCATCCCTGTTGCCCGAAGGTGGCCACCTTTACATCGGTCATTCGGAACGCGTGACCGGCGATGCTAAGAATCTTTTTGATAATATAGGAATAACCACCTACCGCTATACTGGCAAAAGCGCGGGGAGGAAAGCATGACCATGCCGGCACGTGTCCTAGTTGTGGATGACTCTCCGACGATGCGCGGGTTGATCACGGCCGTGCTCAACTCCGACCCGGAGGTCAGCGTCATCGGTCAGGCCGGTGATGCGCATGAAGCCCGTGCCGCGATCAAGGAACTCAATCCGGATGTCGTCACCCTCGATATCGAGATGCCGAACATGAACGGGCTGGAATTCCTTGAGAAGATCATGCGGCTTCGCCCGATGCCGGTCATCATGGTGTCGACCATGACGCACCAGGGCGCCAATGCAACGCTGGCAGCCCTTGAGATCGGGGCCTTCGATTGTGTCGGGAAACCGGTCCCCGGCGACGCACGGCCTTTCGGTGACCTGGCGGAGAAGGTGAAGGCTGCTGCCCGCTCGAACAGGGGGCGGTCACGCTCGGCCGTCGTGCCGCCTGTCGCGCCCACGGCGGATTACCGTGTCGGACGCAAGGTGGTGGCGATCGGCTCGTCCACCGGCGGTGTCGAGGCGTTGATCGCTGTCCTGCAGAAATTCCCGAAAAACTGCCCGCCGACAGTGATAACGCAACACATGCCGCCGACGTTTACGAAAAGTTTTGCTGAAAGGCTTAATCGTATCTGCGCCCCTGTGGTGCAGGAAGCAACGGACGGCGCGCGTTTGGAAATCGGTAAGATTTACCTCGCGCCGGGTGGCGACCGGCACCTCCAGGTGTCCAATCCGTCCGCTCCGTGCTGCCGGCTCATCGAACGCGACCCCGTCAACGGTCACCGGCCGTCGGTGGATGTCCTGTTTGATTCGGTGGCAGACCTGGCTGGACGAAATGCCGTTGGTGTCATTCTGACCGGTATGGGCCGGGATGGTGCTTCCGGCCTGCTCAAGATGCGGAGTGCGGGCGCACGCACCATTGGGCAGAATGAAAAAACATGCGTGGTCTATGGGATGCCGAGAGTCGCGCATGACATCGGTGCCGTCGAGCAGCAACTGCCGCTCAACGCCATCGGAGAAGAAATCCTGAAATTAACCGCCGCCCGAAAAGAAGGTACCGAATAAATGTCTCTCGCTGAAAAAATCAAAGTTCTGATCGTGGATGATCAGGTGACGAGCCGGCTGCTGCTCAGCGACGCCCTGACACAGCTCGGCTTCAAGCAGATCACCGCCGCAGGCGATGGCGAGCAGGGGATGAAGATCATGGCCGAGCAGCCTCATCATCTGGTCATCTCCGACTTCAACATGCCGAAGATGGATGGCCTCGGTCTCCTCCAGGCGGTTCGGACCAATCCCAACACGAAAAAAGCGGCCTTCATCATTCTGACGGCCCAGGGCGATCGCGCTCTGGTGCAGAAGGCGGCTCAGCTGGGCGCAAACAACGTCCTGGCAAAACCTTTCACGATCGAAAAGATGAAAGCTGCCATCGAGGCGGTATTCGGAGCGCTTAAATGAATCAGATGGCCGCAGCCAAGCGGATGAACATCATCCAAGGCGAATTTAAGGTTACGGATGATCCAGATGCAGTCATTACGACGATTCTGGGATCCTGCGTGGCTGCGTGCCTGAGAGATCCGGTGGCCGGGGTAGGGGGGATGAACCACTTCCTGCTGCCAGGCAACGGGCCGGGGGGCATGTCGGGCGGTGACATGTCCCGTTACGGTGTTCATTTGATGGAATTGTTGATCAACGGCATCTTGAAGCGCGGCGGACGGCGCGAGAGACTGGAAGCCAAAATCTTCGGCGGTGCCAAGACGATCGCAAGCTTTTCGAATGTCGGCGAGCAGAATGCGGCTTTCGCGACGGAATTCCTGAAGGATGAAGGCATCAAGATCGTTGGTGCCTCCACCGGGGGAGAGTTCGGTCGCAAGCTTGAATACTGGCCGGTCAGCGGTCGCGCGCGGACCTATCCACTAACGGGTGCAGAAACACAGAAGACGGTTGCTCTGGAGCAGCGTCCGGCGAAGCCGGCCAAACCGGTCGAAAGCTCAATCGAGTTCTTTTAGTAGAGGAAGCAATGACCGAACCTTATGTCCAGCCAGTGACTTACCTCGACGAAAAGTTGCCGGACGTGCTGATGCGCATCGTTTCCGAGCTGTACGACGTGGCCTATCTGATCGAGCGCGTGGAACCCCAGCTGCTGGAAATCGGTGGCACGTCTGTTCTGCAATCGCCGGACACGATGAAAGTGCTGCAGGGCATTGACCTTGCCGTGCAGAAGGCCCGCGGCCTTGCCGAATTCATCGATACGATCACGGCGACGATACCGGAAGACTGCATGGTCGATGTCTCGACCGCGCTCAACCTCGTGAAACTCGCCGACATGCACAAGGCCCTGAGCAAGGGCATGCGCCATGGTCATTCGCAGCCGCTGAGCAAGGCTGCGGGAGATTTCGACCTGTTCTGATATCGCGGCAAAGCCGTTTGACCCGTCATCACTGGCATCCCCAAGCGAAACGCTCGCACAAGCTTCGCAGTCTAGTTTGGGATTGGGCAAAAAGCCTCTATCCAGTGACGGTGCGGGAACAGAATGAATCTGTTAGCTCAATTCAACCAAGTTATGAAGAACTTAGGGTCGCTCGGGCAGACCAAGCTGCTGACTTTGGCAGGCGTTGGTGTCGTGTCCATGGCGATTGTCATCGCCGCGGCACTTTACGTCAACAAGCCTGCTTACGAGACGCTCTACGTCGGCCTTGAAACCTCCGACCTCAATCAGGTCAGCGCCGCTCTTGCAGAGGGTGGCATTGATTTTCAGGTGGGTCAGGACGGTTCAAGCATTCAGGTCCCGGTCGGAGCCACGAGCAGGGCCCGTCTGATGCTGGCCGAGCGTGGACTGCCGAACAGCAGCAATGCCGGTTATGAACTCTTCGATAACGTCGGATCGTTGGGCCTCACCTCCTTCATGCAGGAAGTGACACGCGTGCGCGCCCTGGAGGGCGAGATTGCCCGTTCCATCCAGCAGATCAGCGGCATTGCCGCCGCCCGCGTCCATATCGTGATGCCGGATGTCGGCAATTTCCGCCGTGCCGGCCAGAAGCCGACGGCCTCCGTGATGATCCGCGCCAGCAATGACGCAGGACGCAAGGCGGCGGCCTCGATCCGTCACCTCGTCGCCTCGGCCGTTCCGGGTCTTGAAGTCGATGACGTGACCATCCTGGATTCGACTGGCCAGCTTCTGGCGTCGGGTGACGAGTACGGCAACAGCAATCTCAGCCGCAGCCTGACGACCGTCCAGACCGTTCAAAAGGAAATCGAATCCAATATCGACAAGGCTCTGGCGCCTTTCCTCGGCATGGACAATTTCCGCTCGAGCGCGACGGCCTTGCTCAATCTGGATACCCAGCAGATCCAGGAGACCGTCTACGACCCCGAATCGCGCGTCGAACGGTCGGTCAAGGTCACGAAAGAGGCCCAGAAGTCGCAGCAGCGCCAGTCGGATACCGCCGCCACCGTGGAGCAGAATGTTCCGCAGGCCGCTCCCGAGGGCGGTGGCACCGGTCCTGAATCTTCCGACCAGAGCGACAAGAAGGAAGAGCAGACCAACTACGAGATCAATTCCAAGACCACCGCGACCACCCGCAACAGCTATCGTGTCGAAAAACTCTCGATCGCCGTCGTGGTCAATCGCGCCCGTGTCGCAAAGATGGTGGGCGAACCGGTCGACCAGGCCAAGATCGACGCCTATCTCGCCGAGATGCAGAAGATCGTCGCGACCGCCGCCGGCGTGAATACCGAGCGTGGCGACGTGGTCAATGTGACGGCCATGGACTTCCTGGAAAGCCAGCTGCTCGACGAAGCTGCCGCCTCGGGCCCCGGTGTCGGCGAGATCCTGACCCGCAATCTGGGTGGCATCATCAACTCGGCCGCCTTCATCCTGGTTGCCTTCCTCGTCATCTGGTTCGGTCTGCGCCCGGTCGTCCGCACGGTCGGCGGTGTCGCCGGCGGGTCCTCGGAAGTGGCTGCGGAAGCCGCCGGTCTCGAACTGCCGGACTTCTCGCCGACGGCCGCTGGCGCTGCGGCGCTTCCGGAGGGATTTGGTGCGGATTTCGGCGCGGATTTCGGCTTCGACGGTTCGAGCGATCTCTTCGGCGCCGAGGACGATCCGAACGGTGGCTTCAACCGCCGCGTCAAGGAAGGACCGGAAAAGCGTCTGGCCCGCATGGTCGAGATCTCCGAAGAACGCGCCGCGAAGATCCTGCGCAAATGGGCCGCAGATCGGGCCGCGTAAGATCAATATTAGTGAATATGAAAAAAAAGGCCGGCATCTGCCGGCCTTTTTGCTTTTCTTATGCTGAATCCAGGCGCAGCATGACAGGTGGCGGCTGTGGGCAAAACCGGGTTTATGGAGAACGAAGGTGCTAAAACCGACAAGTCTGTAGGAAAACGCAGCGGGGTTATGGCAATTCCTGGGCAGCTCCCTAAAATGGCCATGATTCGGACGGTCGTGGCGGCGGATCTGGGCAACAGGCTCAGACCATGACTGGAAGGCGGACTGGGGATCGGGCATGATGCCTTTTCCCCGATGGAGAGTGGGCTCGATGGAGTTGCATGGCGCAGACATGAAAGCTGGGAGCCGGCATTTCCTTGATGCAAATGCGTCGAAGACCGGCACGCGCGATCAGTTTCTACGTCGCCTCTCGATCAGTGGAACCGCCGGAAACACGCAGTCGGCCATGCGGCTTCTGACGGACTATGTCGGTGCCTCGCATTACCTTCTCGCCCGCTACGACCTGATCCAGGAGCAGGGCCTGAATTCCATCATAGCGTCGAATTGGCCGTTTGATCTCGTACGTCAGTTGAGCGAGGATCTTGCGCGCAGCTACGCCAAATCGACGGAGGTCGAGAAGTGCCTCACGATTCTGACGCCACAATTTGCCCTCCTGCCGGATAATGTCGATCTACCGGAAGATGTCAGCCGCCAGTATTGCGCCTTGAGTTTCTGCGCCGGCCGCATCCGCTATTCCGTCATGCTGCTGTTCCTGGAGGGCCTGATCCTGTCGCAGGAGCGATTACGAGAGGTCGGGCTGCTCGCCGGCTATGTCCTCAGCCTGGGAGAGGCGCGGGAGGCGCGGTCTGACCGAGACTTCGATCTTACCGATCGAGAACTGGAATGCCTCTTCTGGATTGCAGAAGGCAAAACAAGCGACGAAATCGCCGTCATCCTCGGCATCTCCCGCAACACCATCAACAATTACATTACCAGCGTCATGCGCAAGACGGCGACGAAAACGCGATCGGAAGCGATCGCCTACGCTGTTCGTAACAATCTGGTCTAGGATCGACATATGGCATCTTGGCAGGGACTGTTCGACACCGGTGAGACCGCAGGCGTCTTCCACAACATTGCTGCGCGTGCCTCCAGCCGCTCCGATATCTTTCCGAAACTCGTGTCTATGCAGAAGACGCTGCAGGCGCGCAATTTCGCGGTTCTTCGTATTGCGGGCGCGGGTTTGCCGAACAAGCGCAAGGTCGTCTGTGAACTCGACAACTGGGGTGCCGCGGCGATCGAAAACAGCCGGACGCTGCTGGATGCCTACGGCGAGATCTTCCTGCAGCATATCGAACTCTCGATCCTTCCGCTTGTCTGGGGCTCGGCGGAAAGCGAGATGCGGGGAACGAGCGCGGAAGTGCCCCCGATGGTTCTGACGCTGGAGGCGAAGAAACTGCCGTTTTCCGGCATCGCGTTCCCCGTGCGCCTCGGAGCCGTCGGCAACGGTTATGTCGCCTTTTCGGGCGGGCCGATGGCCATCTCGAGCGATGCGGTGATCGATCAGCATATCCGCAGCTGCCATATCATGATGGATCTTCTGGCGCTGGAGGAACGACGTACGGTGCCCGCGGAAACCTTGAGCGAACGCGAAGTCGCCTGCCTGCAATTGGCGGGGGATGGCCAGATCAGTGAAGAAATCGCCGAACGCCTCGGTCTGTCGGTTCACACGGTCAATGCCTATCTGGGCTCGGCGACGATCAAGCTGGATGCGGTCAACCGCATCCAGGCCATCGCCAAGGCCATTCGCCTCGGCTTTATTCACTGACAGAAAAGGCGTCCGGGCGGCGTTTCGGCCCGGACAACTGGCCGATCAACTGGCAAGAGCCGTCGGATATTTCACGTAGCGGGCTTCATGCAGGCTGCGCGACAGGAAGCGGGTGTTTTCCTCCGGATCGTCGGAGGCCTCCTGGAAGGAGATGTGATCGATCTCGAGACCGGCCGTCGTGTCGGCAAGCGTCAGGCGGGCATAGATCGAGACGCCGCGGGGTTTGATTTCCAGGTCCAGGATGACCTCCGGCACGGTGTTCCACTCAAGGCGGTAATCACCACCGCTGCCAAAGCTGATCGTGCCGGGATGGAAATACAGCTCCGCTGCGGACGAGACGAGATCCGCAATGCTGCTGTAGCATTCCAGCCGAAGAAGCGAGATGAGATCCGCCGCATCGAGCAGTCGAAGTTCCGTGGCTACCGGACTGATTGCTTCTGCCAAAATCTTTTCGCGCTCAAGTGAATAACTGCATTTTTTCATAATGTTCTAGCGTATCCGTCTCTTGGGCGCGCGCGCGGCGTACACCCTGTGAATCAGCTCAGCCACAGCCTTGTAAAAGGCTGGTGGAATCACACTATCCACTGAGACTTGCGCAAACATGGAGCGGGCCAGGGGAGGATCTTCGAAAACGGGGATCTGGTTGGCCTCGGCGATCTCGCGGATTTTCAGCGCAACGAGATCGGTTCCCTTGGCAACCACCACCGGAGCGTCGCTTTCCTCGCGCACATAACGCAAGGCAACCGCATAGTGGGTCGGATTGGCGATGATGAGCGTGGCGCGTGGAACGTTGTTCATCATGCGCTGGCGTGCGCGGCTGCGCATCAACGAACGCTGGCGCGATTTGACCACCGGGTCACCCATGGCCTGCTTGTTTTCGTCCTTCACCTCCTGCTTCGTCATCTTCAACTGGGTGTACCAGTGATGCCGGGTCCAGAAGAAGTCGGCCGTGGCCAGAACGGCTGTGGCCAGAACGATAACGACCATCATCTTCTTCATCGAATCGTAGAGCATCGCCGGGACGACCACCGGATCGGCAAACATCGCGTCCAGCGTATGGATGAAATCGCTGCGCATCGCGAAAAACATCACGACGCCGACGACCGCCACCTTGAAGATCGACTTGCCGAATTCCACCAGGCCCGGAACGCTGAAGATTCGTTCGAAACCCTTGACGGGAGACAGGCGGGAGAACTGCGGTCTTACCCGTTCGAGCACGAAGGACGGCATGTTCTGGGCAAAGGAGGAGCCGAGGCCGAAGACGGCAAACAGCAGCATGACCGGCAAAAGAAAAGCCGCCGCATCCCAACCGAGATGGACGGCGAGCGAAACCACGTCAGAGGCATTCTCAAGTTGCCACTGATCCGGTTTTTCAATGATGTCTTTGAGCGCTTCGCCAAGTTTGGCAATGCTGTTCGGCACGAAGAACAGCATGAAGAAATAGAAAGCAAGAGATGATGCAAACAGCGTCACCTCTTTTGAAAATGGAACATTACCCTTCTCGGCAGCATCCGAAAGTTTTTTGCCGGAAGGGTTTTCTGTTTTACTTTCTTTATCCTCGTCAGACAAGGCTTCATCCTTGTTCCAGGATGGCGGCGTCCCGCCTCCGGTGGTCTGTCACGAAGCCATCATGGCTTGCGTGGGTCTGGCGGCGCGGACGCCGCCAGACGAATTAGGCTGCTTCCGGAGACGTCTGGCCTTCGGTCGCGGCTTCCTTGAGCTGGATTTGCCCTGCATTGGCCAGTCGAATGGCCTCCTGCGCCACGGCTCTGCGGGCGATGGCCACTTCGCGCGGATTGGTCACCGCGTTGGTGGCGCCAAGATCGGCCTCGATCATGCGGCGCTGGCGTGGGCTGATGGCCGACAGCACACATTCCTTGATTTCGGGCGAGGCACCGCGCAGCGACATCGTGAGAATATCGGCCGCGATGTCGTTGAGCAGCATGACGCGGCTGCGCTGCGGCATGGCAAGCAGGTCTTCGAACAGGAAGATCTTCGGACGGACCTTCTTGACCGATTCCTTGCTGATCGTTTCGAGCGAGCTGAGCAACGTGTCGACCTGCGGCTTGTCCAGCTCGTTCATGAGCTCGGCCACCTTGTTCGAGCCGTTGGAGTTGCGCTCGGCCTCGATCAGTTCGATCAGTTCGATGACGCGATTCTCGATGATCTGCGCAGCCTTCGGGCTGACATCCTTCATGTTCACCGTACGGTTCATGATGTCCGCACGCTGGCTGTCGGGCAGCTGAAGAAGCAGCTTTGCACCGAAGGAGGACGGCAGCATCGAAAGGATATAGGCGATGGTCTGCGGATGTTCGCGCTGGAGGAACTGGCCGACGAACACCGGATCGGCGTCCTGGAGGCGGTCCCAGATGGAGGTCTCGTAAGCCTGGAAGGCGGTGCGGCGGCCAAGCAGGCCATCGACTTCTTCCGGGGTCAGGCCTTCTTCCAGAATGCTTTCGATGGCGCGGGCATTGTCCATAAGGCCTGCACCCTCGGTGAACAGGTCCTCGAATTCGTTGACCAGCTGCAGCAGCTCATCCGGTGGGATCTCACGCAGCGTCTGGGCCGACGCGATGATGGTCTGAAGTTCGCTCTGGGTGAAATATTTCAGCAACTTGCCCGCAACCCCCTTGCCCATGGCAAGGAGGACCGCTGCGGCTTTTTCAGCTTGGGATAACGGTTTCGTGGAAACTGCGCCTCCGAAATCGTCAAAGTCCATCATGGTCTTCCCTCACTGTACCTCATGGGATCAGATTTTCTTTGTGCTCAAAATTTCCGTCAGCTTCACGCCGAAGCGGGTATCGTCATTCTCGAGGACCGTGATTTCGCCCTTGGCAATACGGCGACCACTCACGCTGATTTCGACTGGCTCGCCGATCCGCTTGTCGAGCGCTATGATGGCGCCCTCCTGCAGATCCATCAGGCCTGCCACCTGCATCTTGCTGGTTCCCAGCACGATCTCGACCGTGATGGGAATATCCATGATCAGATCGAGATTGGACGTGAGCGCGCTGCCCGGTTCCGTCATCTCGGAGTGGCTGTCGCCACCGAAGCTTGAACCTCCAAAATCGCCGCCACCAAAATCACCGCCGCCGAAGTCACCGCCGCCGAAATCGGCCGTTTCGCCGAAGGCCGGAGCAGAACCCGAATCGCTTCCGAACTCTGCACCAAAATCAGCCATCCCGCCATCGGAGTCGGCCTTCAATACGCCGCGAAGATCATCGATCGCCTGATCCAGCTCGGCTTCATTGCCGGTCGCCGGGAACACATCGTCTTCATCAAGTGGGGTCTTCTTGGTTGCCATAGAGACATTATTCCTTTTGAAACTTGCGTCAGCCTGCCCATATGCGGCGGTGCAGAAATTCAGCCACTTACTTCATCAGATGGCGCAGCAATTCGTCCTCTGAGCTGACATTGTCTTTGACACGAACGGTATAGCGTTCGCCGGATCGTCCAAATTCGCAGGTGTACATGTCCTTGCCGTTGGCGCTCACCTGAACCCTGACGTCGGACTTGTCCTCGAACGCGATCACATCACCGGCCATGAGGCGCGAGACGGCGTTCAGAGTCATGCTTTGCAGACGGATGCGGGCCTCGAGCGTCACCTGCGAGCGGCGAACCTGCTCGGCGATCCGAGCCGCCCATTCCTGCTTTTGTTTGCCGGCCTGGCCCTTCGATTTGGGGGTGACCACCTTGGTCTTGAGCAGGGCCTTCTGCGGAATGACAAGCGCGATTTCGGAGGTGACCTTGCCGATCTCGATTGCCATGCGGATGGCCGCGCCGAATTCCGGGCGTCCTTCCTCATCCGGCGCAACACGATCCTTGCCGTTGTAGGGCCGCTCCAGCATGGCCTCGAAGCCGCCCGGTGCATTGACGCCGGACCGCAGCACGTTGGCGATCCGCTCGAACACCATCGTCGCCAGGTCGAGTTCGATGTCCGACAGCGGACGGTTCGGCGGCTGCTGCACCATGCTGGCTTCTGCACCCAGCATACGCTCCATCAGGCCGATCACGAAGGTATTGCCGCAGCCGAGCACGAAGTTCGGCGACCAGTTGCGCAGCGAACCGTTGACAAACGCAAAGTCGGGACCGAGTTCGCGCAGCAGGTCTTCCATCAGCCCGGACTGGAATCCGGTATAACTGACGTCGATGGAAAACCCGGTCTCGCTCTGGAAAACGTCGGGCAGGAATTCCGCGTAAAGCTGTCCGAATTCGCTGCAGATCTTCTCGACCGTTTTGTAGTCACCGAGCCCTCCGGTCAGCTTGGCAAGGAGTGCAAGGTCGATTGTCGGGCTGTTGTCAGTCTGTTCGGTCATCGCTTATGCCGCCTTTTCGCCGCCGCCGCCCGGGTTCATCATTTCCTGTTCGACCGAGTCGATCGACGGACGTTCGTAGCTGGAAATCGTCTTGCGTCCGTATTCGAGAGCCACCTGCGGCACCGAGCCGTTCATATAGGCGATCAGCGTCTGCTTCACGACGATATACAGGCGGTGCTGTTTCGTCCGCACGATCTTGATCTGCGAGCAGATCGGCGAGACCACGCAGTAGGACAGGAAGATCCCGAGCATGGTGCCGACAAGCGCCGCGCCGATGAGGCCGCCCAGCACTTCCGGCGATTCGTTGATCTTCGCCATGGCCTTGATGACGCCGAGAACGGCGGCGACGATACCGATTGCCGGAAATGCGTCGCCCATCGTCGAAAGCGCGTTGTAGGGCTTCATCTTGTCGTGCAGGATCGTCTCGATTTCTTCATCCATCAGCGCCTCGATCTCGTGGCTGCGTGCGTTGCCGATGATGATGAGACGCACATAGTCACAGATGAACGAGGTGAGTTCCTTGTTCTTCAGGACCGTCGGTGCCGTCTGGAAGATCGAGGATTCATCCGGATTGTCGATATGCGCTTCGATCTCGTTGCGCGACTTGGTGCGCAGGTCGCGCATCAGGGAATAGAGCACGCCGAGGACATCGAGATAGTTTCGCTCTTTCGGCACGGCATATTTGAATGCCTCACCCATCGCCTTTCCCGAATCCTTCACCACCTTCATCGGGTTCGCCATGATGAAGCTGCCGATGCCGGCACCACCGATGATCACGAGCTCGAACGGCTGCACGAGGACGTCCAGGTGTCCGCCCATCGCCATGAAGCCGCCGAGGACGCAGCCGAGCGTGATTACGAATCCGATAATGATAAACATCGCGTGCCTGTACCCTAGTTGTATCAGGTGCTTCCATTACCGGCACTGGCTTGCGTGAGGCTGGGTTACCGGTCGCTAAACAGCGTCCCCTGGTGGAACAGCCTCGCACAAGTCTCTCTGCCTATCACTGGCCGCAGGACGGATCTTGTCATCCGCGTTTTGGCGTTTGTGGCCCTCTTGTTTCGGGCGTCGCGCTGTCAGGTCAAAGACGGAGCTCGTTTACATGCAGTCTGGATTGTACGTCGGCATTTCCTCGCAGATCGCGCTGGAGCGCCGCCTCAACACCATCGCCGACAATATTGCGAACATGAACACCGTCGGCTTCCGGGCAACGGAGGTGAAGTTCGATGAGGTGCTGAGCAAAATCCGCACCGATCTCAATGCTAATGTCGCCTTCGTCAGCCAGGGGAACGATTATCTTTCCACACGCAGCGGTGCCTTGACGCAGACCGGCAACACGCTCGATTTCGCGATCAAGGGTGATGCCTGGTTCTCCATCGATACGCCGGCCGGTCAGGTTCTGACGCGGGACGGACGTTTCACGATGCGCGAAACCGGCGAGCTTGTCTCCAACATGGGTTATCCGGTGCTGGACGCTGGCGGAGCGCCGATCCAGCTGAACCGCGCAGGCGGCCCGCCGCAGGTCAGCGCCGATGGTCAGATCATGCAGGACGGCAATGTCGTCGCCACGCTCGGCCTTTATTCGGTCGACGTGTCGCAAGGTTACCTCCGCTACGAGAATGGCGGCGTGATCCCGACGGCGGAACCGCAGCCTGTGGTCGACAGCTTCAATGTCAGCGTCGTCCAGGGTTATCTCGAAGAATCCAACGTCAATGCCATCGGGGAAATGACGGAACTCATTCAGGTGAACCGCAACTTTGCCGCCATTTCCTCCCTGATGCGCGATACGGAAAGCTCGTTCAGCGACGCCATCAAGGTGCTCGGCGGATCATCGACCTGATCCGAAGGGTGATCCATGGATACCAATACGGCTGAAGGTTCCGGCAGTTCCAAGCTGGCGCAGATGGCGGATCTGGTCCGCCGCTTTAGTGATCCCAAGGTGACCGTTGCGCCCGGCGGCCACGTGCGTACCATTGCGGCCGGTCACTATACGGTCTCTGGTCTGTCGCGGCATGTCCGTCTCGGCGAATTTGTCGCTCATCGCAGCCCGACCGGTATTCACCTGGGCGAGGTCGTCCGGGTCGAGCCGGATATCATTTATGTCTGCCCCATCGAACCGGGCGAGCCGATTGGCATCGGCGATACCGTGATCCGCAAGGGAGCGTTCCGGGTCGCGCCCGACGACAGCTGGTGTGGCCGGACCATCAGCTCGCTCTGCGAACCGATCGACGGCAAGGGCCCCTTGCGCAATGGCCTGTCCAAGCGCTCGATCTCCAACACCGCGCCCCCCTCGATGACCCGTCAGCGGATCGAACACGGATTTGCCACCGGCGTCAGGGCGATCGACATCTTCTCGCCGCTCTGCCTCGGTCAGCGTCTCGGCATCTTTGCTGGGTCCGGCGTCGGCAAGTCCACGCTTCTGTCGATGGTCGCCCGCGCCGAAGCCTTCGACAAGGTCGTCATTTCGCTGGTCGGCGAACGCGGGCGCGAAGTGCGCGAATTCATCGAGGATACGCTCGGCGACAATCTCGAGAAATCGATCGTCGTCGTGGCGACGAGCGACGAAAGCCCGATGCTGCGCAAGATGGCGCCGCTGGTCGGCATCACCATTGCCGAGCACTTCCGCGACAAGGGCGAGAACGTGCTGTTCATCGCCGACAGCGTGACGCGTTTTGCGCATGCCATTCGCGAGGTCGCGGTTGCCTCCGGTGAGCCGCCGATCGCCCGCGGTTATCCGGCCTCCGTCTTCACCGAGCTTCCGCGCCTTCTCGAACGCGCCGGACCCGGTCCGGAGGGAACGGGAACCATCACGGCGATCATCTCGATCCTGGTCGATGGCGACAACCACAACGACCCGATCGCCGATTCGGCGCGCGGCATCCTGGATGGCCATATCGTGCTCGAACGCAGCCTGGCGGAGGAGGGGCGCTATCCGCCGATCAATCCTCTGTCGTCCATCTCGCGCCTTGCGCGCAAGGCCTGGACCGGCGACCAGGAAAAACTCGTCGCACGGCTGAAAGCACTGATCCATCGATATGAGGAAACAAGGGATCTTCGCCTGATTGGCGGTTACCGCGCCGGCAGCGATCCGGATCTCGACATGGCCATCAAGCAGGTCCCGATCATTTACGACGTGTTGAAACAGACACCCGGTGATCCTCTCTCGGGTGATGCCTACGGCGATCTTGCCAATGCCTTGAGAGCCGCAATGGCAGCACCCGGCGCCGGCAATGCGAGGCAGAAAGGATAGTTCGATGGCGGTAGACCTGGATGAACCGGCAAAGCCCGAGCGCACGAAGAAAACCAGGAAGGGGATCCTTGGCGACCGCATCGTCATGGGCACCGGTATTCTTTTGGCTGCAGCATCGGCCTTTTTCCCCTGGTACGTATTTTTCAACGAGGACAAATTCGGCATCCGCACCGTGCCCTTGGACCGGACGCGTGATTTGCCGGAAGGGCCGCCTCGCGCCGTCTTCAGCGTCTCGCCGCTGGCGCTGGTCGATGATGATGACGAGCACACACCCGGTCCGGCCCCGGATCCGCTCGACAACCTGACGACGGCAACCGTCTCCTCCATCGGCAAGGAGAACAAGGATACTGATCCAGGCCAGATCGAGCAGCCGTTTCCGGGCAAGAATACGTTCCGCCTGATGCATGTCGCCAATGGACGCGCCCTCATTGAGGACAGCTCCGGCATGTATATGGTGCGTATCGGCTCCATCCTGCCGGACAACAGTCGTCTGGCCACCATCGAACAACGTGAGGGACGCTGGGTCATCGTCACGTCGAATGGTGAAATATACCGTGATCAGACGGCGGAAAGCCGGTAAGTCTGACGCAAGATTACCGGCATAGGCTCCTCGTAGAAAATGGAGAGAAGCCTATGCAACCGATCCAACTTTTTGATCTTGCGTCGCGGCAGGCAGAATGGCTGTCCATCCGTCAGCAGGTCGTTGCTGGCAACATCGCCAACGCAAGCACGCCGGGCTTCAAGGCCAAGGACGTGACCCCCTTTGATGCCGTTCTGAATTCCGCCGGCCTGCGCATGACCCGGACCAATCCGGGTCACCTGACCGGGTCCGCGATCGACAGCCGGCTGGATGTCGATGTCGAGCAGGAAGAGCTCAACAACGAAATCGGCATCCAGGAATCCGGCAATACCGTTTCTCTTGCGCAGGAACTGCGCAAGACCGGCGAGATCAAGCGTCAGTATGAACTGAGTACCGGTCTCGTCAAATCCTTCCATCGCATGATGCTGATGACAGTGAAGAGATAAACCATGGATCCGCTTTCTGCCTCTTTGAAAATCGCCGGTTCGGGGATGGAAGCCCAGGCCACCCGCCTGCGCGTCGTCTCCGAAAACATCGCCAACGCCCGCACCACCGGCGATACGCCGGGTGCAGATCCCTATCGCCGCAAGACGATCACCTTTGGCGCCGAACTGGACAAGGTTTCGGGGGCTGATCTGGTCGGTGTGAAGAAGCTTGGGACCGACCAGACGAAATTCGTCGAGGAATATGATCCGGGTAACCCGGCGGCCGATGACAAGGGCATGGTCAAGATGCCGAACGTCAACATGCTGATCGAGATGGCTGACCTTCGCGAAGCCAACCGCAGCTACGAAGCCAATATCCAGACCATCAAGCAGACGCGCGAACTGATCGCTGCGACCATCGACCTCCTGAAGGCCTCCCAATGATCGATAACGTCCAGAACGTCAGCTCTCTTTCGCTCACCCGCGGCCTTGGCACCACGGCAACCGAATCCAGTCAGTCCATGACCGGTGCCGCCGAAAGCGCAGCATCGCAGAACTCTGCCATGTCCTTCGCCAATGTGCTGGGCAGCATGGCAACAGACGCCGTCGGCAGCCTGAAGATGGCGGAAACGAAGTCCTTCGAGGCCATCCAGGGCACGGCGAATACACGAGAAGTGGTCGACGCAATGCTCCAGGCCGAGCAGTCGCTGCAGACGGCCATCGCCTTCCGCGACAAGGTCGTGAATGCCTATCTCGAAATCACGAAAATGCAGATGTAACTGGTTTGAGGACGAAGATATGAGAGCGCTTTCAGTCGCAGCGACGGGCATGGATGCCCAGCAGACCAATCTTGAGGTCATCGCCAACAACATCGCCAACATCAACACCACCGGCTACAAGCGCGCCCGCGCCGAGTTCGCCGATCTTCTCTACCAGACGGAACGCGCCCAGGGCGTGCCGAACCGCGCCAACCAGGCGATCGTTCCGGAAGGCGCGAATATCGGCCTCGGCGTGCAGACGGCGGCCGTGCGCAACATCCACACCCAGGGCGAACTGGCCCAGACGGACAATACGCTCGACATGGCGATCGTCGGACGCGGCTGGTTCCAGGTCCAGTCTCCCGATGGCACGACGCTCTATTCCCGCGCCGGTTCGTTCAACACCAATGCCGATGGCCAGCTGGTGACGATCGACGGTTATGCCGTCGTTCCCAACATCACCTTCCCGGCCGACGTGACGGAGACGGTGATCAGCCGCACCGGTCAGGTCAGCGTGCGTGTCGGCACCGATACCGAGTTCCAGGAAGTCGGCCAGCTTACCCTCGCCAATTTCGTTAACGAAGCCGGGTTGAAGCCGCTCGGCGACAACCTGTTTCAGCAGACGGCGGCGTCCGGCGAGGCTATTGTAGCGGCGCCGGAAGATCCCGGGTTCGGCTACCTGAAGCAGGGTTACCTGGAATCCTCCAATGTCGATGCGGTCAAGGAAATCACCAACCTCATCTCGGCGCAGCGCGCCTACGAAATGAACTCGAAGGTGATCACCACAGCGGATGAAATGGCTTCGATTGTCAGCAAGAACCTGAAGTAACATGAAGGGGTGGCAGACATGATGTTTGGCCGGATATGCAGGACCTGGGGTAGGGCGCTTGCGCTTGTTGCGCCAATGGCCGCCTGTGCATGGGCGGGTTCCGCCCATGCGGAGATGGGCGTCGCCGTCGTGCCGAAACAGATCATCTATCCGGGCCAGGAAATCTCCGCCGCCTTTCTTCAGGAAGTCGACGTCACCAATCCAAATCTGGCCAGGGGATACGCAACCTCGATGGAAGAGGTGGAGGGCATGGTCAGCACGCGCACATTGTTGCCGGGCCGCACCATTCAGGTCTCGACACTGCGTGCTCCCTTCGCCGTCAAGCGCGGCTCAGCGGTCCGGCTGACCTTTTCGATCGGCAACATGATGATCTCGGCCTCCGGTACGCCTCTGGAAAACGCGGCGATCGGGGACGTGATCCGTGTCCGCAATACCGATTCTGGCGTGATCGTCTCCGGAACCGTCATGGGTGACGGAACGGTGCAGGTGATGGCAAAATGATGAAGCGAATACTGGCCGCGGCAGGCATCAGCCTCCTCTCCATCCTGTCGACCTGTGGGGTGTCTTTTGCCGATGCCTCGCGCATCAAGGATATCGCATCGCTCCAGGCCGGCCGGGACAACCAGCTGATCGGTTACGGTCTCGTCGTCGGCCTGCAGGGAACGGGCGACAGCCTGCGTTCCTCGCCCTTCACCGACCAGTCGATGCGCGCCATGTTGCAGAACCTCGGCATTTCGACCCAAGGCGGACAATCCAGCGCCAAGAACGTCGCGGCTGTGATGGTGACCGCCAACCTGCCACCCTTCGCAAGCCCCGGTAGCCGCATGGACGTGACCGTGAGCTCGCTTGGCGACTCCACGTCGCTGCGTGGCGGCACGCTGGTGATGACGTCTCTCTCCGGTGCCGATGGCCAGATCTATGCCGTGGCGCAAGGGTCGATCGTGGTTTCCGGCTTCAGCGCGCAGGGCCAGGCGGCCTCCGTGACGCAAGGGGTGACCACCGCCGGCCGCGTGCCGAATGGTGCCATCATCGAACGCGAACTGCCCTCCAAGTTCAAGGATTCGGTCAATCTGGTCCTGCAGTTGCGCAATCCTGATTTTTCCACCGCGGTGCGCATTTCCGATGTCGTCAACCGGTTTGCCGGCCAGCGGTATGGTTCGGCGATTGCCGAGGCGCGTGATTCCCAGGAAGTCATCATCCAGAAGCCGAAATCGGCGGATCTGACGCGGCTGATGGCGGAAATCGAAAACCTCGTCGTCGAAACGGATACGCCCGCCAAGGTGGTCGTCAACGAACGCACCGGCACGGTGGTGATCGGGGCCGACGTCAAGATATCCCGCGTCGCCGTCAGCTATGGCACCTTGACGGTGCAGGTCACCGAGACACCGCAGATCATCCAGCCGGAACCCTTTTCCGATGGCGTGACGGCGGTCCAGCCGCAGACCGACATCAGCGTGATGAAGGAGGGCAGCAATGTCGCCATCCTCAATGGGCCGGACCTGCGCACGCTTGTGGCGGGCCTGAACAGCATCGGCGTCAAGCCGGACGGCATCATCGCGATTCTGCAGGGCATCAAGTCCGCAGGCGCGCTTCAGGCGGAGCTTGTGATCCAATGACCGACATGATGGCGAAATCGAACCGGCAGGATGAAGCCGGCCGCAACCAGAGCAACCGCACGTTCCTCCGGCTCGCCGCAGCGGCGGCTCTGTTGTTATTGGTTCCGCAGGTGAATGCACAGCAGGCAAACCCCGCGCTGCCCAGCACCACGGCCGAGGATATCGAGAAGTTCTGCACGAACATTGCAGATACGGCCCGCGACCAGCGTTACCTCCTGCAGAAGCAGGAGCTCGAAAAGCTGCAGTCGGATGTCGACCAGCGCATCGTGCTGCTGGAGCAGCGCAAGGCGGAATACGAGGAATGGCTGAAGCGTCGCGACGACTTCATGGCCAAAGCCGAAGCCGGGCTGGTCGAGATCTACAAGACGATGAAGGCGGATGCCGCTGCCCCCCAGTTGCAGGAAATGCGGCCGGAACTGGCGGCCGCCATCATCATGAAATTACCGGCGCGCCAATCGGGCCTGATCCTCAGCGAGATGGACCCGAAAACGGCAGGCATGATCTCCATGATCATGTCGAGTGCTGCCGACCCGAAGACTTCGAAGGACCGTTCATGACCAAGCGCGCCCCCGCCCTGCTGGCCGTACTGATGCTTGCAGGCTGCCAGAGCCAGACCATCAAGGAAATCGGCAATGCGCCGTCCATGAGCCCGATCGGCAGCGGTCTGCAATATGCCCAGACGCCGCAGATGGGTCTTTATCCCAAGCAGCCGCGGCAGATGGCAAACGGTTATTCGTTGTGGAGCGACAGCCAGGCGGCCCTCTTCAAGGATGCCCGTGCTCTCAACGTCGGCGATATCCTCACGGTCGATATCCAGATCAACGACAAGGCCGACTTCGACAACGAAACGGACCGCAGCCGCACCAATTCCACCGGACTGTCGTGGGACGTGGGGGCGAGCATCCTCGGCTGGAACCCGTCGACAGACGGCGACCTGAGCACTGATTCCGACACGTCCACCAAGGGTAAGGGCTCCACCAAGCGTTCCGAAAAGCTCAATCTGCTCGTCGCTGCCGTTGTCACCGGCGTTCTGGAGAACGGCAATCTCCTGATCAGCGGCTCTCAGGAAGTGCGCGTCAACCACGAGATCCGCATCCTGAACGTCGCCGGTATCGTACGTCCGAAGGATGTCGATGCCGAAAACACGATTTCTTATGACCGGATCGCCGAAGCCCGCATCTCCTATGGTGGCCGCGGTCGCCTGATGGAGGTGCAGCAGCCGCCGGTCGGGCAGCAGGTGGTCGACCTGTTCTCGCCGTTCTGATGGCGGAGAGGGCGAAAGGATGACGCATGGCTGAAGAAACAGCAGAAGGCGGCCCGGAGAAAAAGAAGGGCGGACTGGTGATGACGATCGCCGGTGTTGCCATCGTCACGCTCGTCGGTGCAGGCGGTGGCTGGGTGCTGGGCGGCATGATCGCGCCCAAGCCGCCGGTCACCGAGGAGCCCGCCAAGCCGGAAGCGGCAGGCGCGCACGGAGAGAAGATGGAGGAGGGCCTCCCGCACATCTCCACCGAGGCGAATGGCGTCGTGCAACTGGAGCCGATCACCACCAACCTTGCCTATCCCTCCGACAGCTGGATCCGGCTGGAGGTCGCGCTTGCATTCAAGGGTCCGCCGGAACTGCCGCTTGCCGAGGAGATCCATCAGGACATCCTTGCCTACATGCGGACGGTTTCGTTGCAGCAGATCGAGGGCCCGCGCGGCTTTCAATATCTTAAGGACGACATTCAGGAACGTGTTGACCTGCGTTCTCAAGGCAAAGTATCGAAGGTGATGTTCAGAACCTTCGTGATCGAATGATTCGACTTTTTTCGCTGCTCGCCATTTTCGTAATGGTCCCGAGCCTTGCCCTTGCTCAGCAATCGCCGGCAGATCTTCTCAATCTGCCCGTCGATGGCTCGGCTGCAGCGTGGATCATCCGCACCTTCGGGCTTCTGACGATCCTGTCGATCGCGCCGGGTATCCTGGTGATGGTCACCAGTTTCCCGCGTTTCATCATTGCCTTCTCGATCCTGCGCACCGGCATGGGGCTTGCAACAGCCCCTTCCAACCTGGTGCTGATCTCGATGGCGCTGTTCATGACCTTCTACGTCATGTCGCCGACCTTCGACCGGTCCTGGAACGAGGGCGTGCAGCCGCTTTTGCGCAACGAGATTGACGAGGCAACCGCCGTCCAGCGGATCGCCGAGCCGTTCCGGACCTTCATGACCGCCAACACGCGCGACAAGGACCTGTCGCTGTTCGTCGAGATCGCGCAGGAACGCGGCCAATCCGTCGGCACGCCGGAGCTGGTCGATTACCGCGTCTTGATCCCGGCCTTCATGCTCTCGGAAATCCGCCGCGGTTTCGAGATCGGCTTCCTGATCGTCCTGCCTTTCCTGGTCATCGACATGATCGTCGCCGCCATCACCATGGCCATGGGCATGATGATGCTGCCGCCCACCTCCATTTCGCTCCCCTTCAAGATCCTGTTCTTCGTGTTGATCGACGGCTGGAACCTTTTGGTCGGAAGTCTCGTCCGATCGTTCAATTAAGAGGTTCCGTGTGATGGCGCGGACGGAACCCGTGCCGCTGCGCGATTTGAAGTCATCAAAAAAGGCCGGGGTCCTTCGACCGCCGGCCTTTTGAGTGTTACCGCGACGCGGTTCCTTCAGCGAACGCCGGGGACCGGCTGGAAGCTGTAGCCATACACACGGAACGTGGCATTCTGCTCGCCGATTGCAGCGCCGACATTGTAGGTCGCGCCGATCGGCCTTGTATGCGTCACGCCGATATCGTCCAGGATCGCCATGCGCTCCAGCGGCCGTCCAAGGAAGCTCGGCCACAGGTGATCGAGGCCGTAACCGGAAACGGAATCCTTGAAGCTGCCAATGCAGATCTTCAGCGCCCGCTTCGAAAACAGCGGGCACATGATCTCAACGAAACGTTCGTGGCGAACCCCGCCTTCCGGACGGCGGATCGTGAGCGGATGGTTCGGATGGCTGCCGGGTCCCTCCGACATCGCCGGCTGGCAAAGATCAAGGCCATGCTTGCGCGACAGGTGGAACATCAGGTTGATGTCCTGCCCGGAGACCATCAGGTCGTCATCGGGCAGCCAGATCCGCTCGTAATCCCAAAGCGGGCTGTCTTCGTAGAAAAGATCGGCGAGCAGCATGAACTTCCGCTTCTGCGGCAGATGCGCAAGATATTCCGCCGGTGCGGGCAGGAAGGGACGTTCCGTGCCGTAGAACCCGACGCAGAGATCCCAGCTGCGCTTGTTGTCCGGCAGGTTTTCCAGCCAGTGCCCATGAAGGGTCTGCGCATTGGCCGGCACGACGACCAGGTTCGGCCGCTGCGGCTTGTCGGGCGCGACAAGGAAATGGGCCCGTCGTTCCACACCCGCCGGGGTCGCCTTGACCGGATGCGCCGGATGCTCCGTGCGGGTCAGCATGAAGACGCCGGTGGTGCCGTTGATCGTGCCGCGACCGGCGAGGCTGGAGATTGCGCCGCCCGTCATCTGCGCGGCGTTGAAGATCACGCTCACGCCGCCTTCGTTGTTGACGAGGCAGAGATGGTTCTGAAACACGTGCCAGTAATCCACCGACGGGCTGAAGAAGTTGCCGACCCGACCCTCCGGTGCGAGCACGAGGAAGGGCGACATCAGTCCGATGTCGAGGCTCGTCAATTGCCAGAACGAACCTGCCAGATCGGCTTCGGAAACGGCCGGCGCAACGGCCCATTCGGCGGCCTGCGGCGCGGGAGTGTCAAGAATGGACATGTTCATCGGGTGTCCTGTTGAGTGATGGTGAGCGTCAGAGCGGCGTTTGTGTTTCGATAAAGAGTTTGTGCTGGCGTATGTCAGTGACGGCGCGAGACCCGGAAGGATTCGCCCTTCAGCGTCGTGACGGTCAACGCGTCCCCGTGCTCCTCGACCTCCACGAGATCCAGCATCTCGGTATCGGTCCAGTGGACGGCGGCACCGTCTTCGATCTGAACCCAACGACCGCACGCTTTGCCATTCATGAGCATGGTGAATTCGGGCGTGAAGGTGATCATCTGGCCCGACTCGGTCAGCCAGTCGCCAATGATGTCGGAGGTCGGTTCCATCGCGTCCGAGACTCTGAAAGTGGCATCAAAAAGCGCCAGTGCCGCTGTCATCAGTGCATTGGATGTGGGTGTCGGGGCAGGCTGCGTGTGCTCGGAGACCGCAACGGTGGCTTCGGCCGTCGAAGGCTTGTCCATGGCGCGCAACTTGGCTTCTGCTGCCATGACCATTTTGGCCAGGTAATTGCCACGCAGTGTCGTCTCGGAAAGCTTACGGCTCAGATAGTCCACCTTCATCAGGGCACTCTGAAGCTGCGTTTGCGGCGACGGGGCGTTTGTCGGTGATGTTACCGGTCGTATGGACCTGATCGCGATATCAACGATCCGCTCCACGCTTTTGGGATCGTGAATGGAGAAGCAGCACTTCTGCAGATAGTAGGCCATGAACTTTGCGCATCGCGCACGCACATCGTCAAAGACCGGGGCGAAGGCAAGCTCAACCTCGTCCAGCGAATGGATGGGTTGCGTTGCCAGTTCATATTCGCTGGATCCGAAGGTGAAGACCGGCTTGAAATAGAGCAGCGCTTCCATCCCGACGCCCGAGTTCGCAACGATGACGGACTGGCAGTTTTCGAGGTGTTGATGGACCGAGGCCTGCGAGACCACCACGCGGCTGAAGCGCGCTGTGAGCTTTTTCAAGGCATCGTCAACGACGGGAGACTCGCACAGCGGATGCCTTTTGACGACAAGCGTGATCCCGGTTCTCTCCGCAATCTCTGCCGCGCGGCCAAGCACGTCGAGGCAATCCAGACGATAGAACTGCGAGACGGGATCGCTCAGGACCTGAAGCGGAAAATAGACATACGGTGTGCGGACGTCGAAAGCCTGCAGCGTCTGTTTGTATTTCGATTCATTCTTCTCGCGAAGCTGGGTTCTGATCCGGTTGACGAACTCGATGCTGCTCGCCGCATTCATGCCGGCAACACCTTCGGCGTAGCGTTCCGGAAAGCGTGCAAACGAACTCCAGCCCGAATAACCGGTCTCGTCCACCGAATACCATCCGGCGATGGGGGTTTCCTTGATGCGCCAAATGTTCGGGCCGTCGCCATAGGAATGGTAGGACAACACGAAGCCACCGGCGGGCGCTTCACGCGGCAGGTCGTACATGCCGGGACCAATGCTGGACATGTGAATGGCCAAGGGCTTGGTGGCGAGGGCGCAGCAGAGCTGCGAAAACATCTGCCGGTTTCGTTCCCCATCCAGAGGCGACGACAGCCAGATCGGCGGAACTTCCAGCTCGACGGGAATAAGGGCCTGGCCTGCGGCCGGGGCAAAGGATGCGACCGGGTCTGAAGCAGTTCCGGCCTGCGCGGAGAAACTGGATCGCATTTTTGGGTTATCCATCGAACTCACCGACTCTGTCTCTTTAATCATCGTTTCGCGTCATCGCGTCAGTCTCAGCCGCATGGGGAGCTGTTCCCGACTTCGGATGCTTTTGATCGATGCACCGTCCCATCATCGAACCGCAGCCGTCTTCGGTTGAAACCATTCATCCTCTGCCGTCTGCTGTGGCAGACGTGGCAAGAAACGCGGCAGTTCGAAATCGCATCCGAAGAAATGCAGCCACAGACGCTCCATAACGTAGCCGTAGCAGGGGTGCGCCATGGTCGCGTTGTACAACTGCTTCAGAGCAGGCTCGGGCACGTCCTTGATCAGTTCATTGCGGACGGCAAACAGTGCCCCATAGGCGAAGACACCGAGCGAATGTGCCGCTGCCTTCTCCGCAATCTGCGGAAGGCCAGCACGATTGAGGAAATGCGCGGCGAGATTGCCGCCCTCCGGAAGATCGGGATGCAGTGTGCGATACGTGCTGCCGGTCCGAACCGCGCCTTCGTCAAAGAATTCGACCGGTGACCAGCTATGCAGGGAAAAGCGCTCTGGGCGGATGCGGAGACGGCCGTCCAGCCGGTTCTCGTATTCGCGCAGGAGGTGACGTGGCGGCACATCCAGATCATCCTTCCAGCACCACGAGAGCGGCTGAAGGTCGTCCCAGTGTCGCCAGATCCGCAGCAGTTCGAGAAAATCCGGGCTGTGGGGAAATGGATCGGCCTGCGCGTAGACGGTGAAGTCGCTGTCGTCCTTCACCTCCGTCATCATGTGGTAGAGATATGTCTCCGCCGCGCGACCGGTATTATGCCGTTGAATGATGTGGGAGGCCCTGCTGACAACGGCCGGAGCGGTGATCGCGTCTCCCTTGTTGTAGATATAGACCTCGAAATCATCGGGAATATCGACAATCCAGTCGACCGGCTCAAGATATCTGGCAAGAACGATCTTGTTCACAAATGATCTCCAATACGGCGCGCGATACCCTCGAAGAAAAGGAGCTGGCGGCAATCCGGACGTCGTATGCGCCAAGCATCAAATACAGAGAGCATAAGCCTATCGGGACGACTTTAGGCCGAGTAACTTGTGCCGGGCTGGCGCTCTTCGGCGTTTTCGGCACTGTTTGCTGCCGCGATCGCCCGCAACAGCCTCGCGAAAGCATAGCTCTCTAATCGCGAAGGGTGGATGGCGCCCTGATTGCGGCGCAAGGCAAGCCGCAAGGGAGACCAAGATGCTCGCACACTCGCCACTACTGTCGATCTGCGTGCCGACCTACAATCGCAGGCCGATGCTGGAACGCAACGTGCGTTTTCACCTGGAGGTGTTCCGCAAGCTGGGCATACCGTTCGAGATGGTGATCGTCGATGACCGCTCGACCGATGGAACCCACGAATTCCTGGAATCGCTGGCGGGGGTGCCGGAGATTTCGCACTTCCGGCGCGTGAAGAATTCCGGCTTCCTCAGCAATTACGGCTTTGCGATGCAGCGGGCCCGCGGCAAGTACGCACTGTTCCTCGGCGACGATGATCTGCTGATCCCGGAAAAGGTGATGGAATATCTGCGCCTGCTGGAGCAGGATCCGGCGCTCGGCATGATCCAGGCCCCGTGGATGCTGGTGGACGAACGCAATGGCGGGCGCGACATGCAGCCCTTCTACCATATCCCGGGCCCGCAGCGTTTCCGGCAGGGCGAGTTCCAGCAGATGCTGGAATTCATCCTGCAATATCATGTCTTTCCGGAATTCCTCATCATTCGGCGGGATGTCCTGGAAAAGACGATATCCAGCCTCGGTCCGTTCATCTTCTGGGCCTTCCTGTATACGACCCGCGCGCTTGGCAAGGCCGACATTCTGTTCCTCCCGGCGCCCTTTGCCCGCGTCACCGGCATTGCCGCCGATGAAAACGTGCAGCAGGGCAAGAAGGAGACGATGTTCCAGTGGGACACCTATCTTGGCGGGATCGAGTATCTTGCCTCGCATGCGAAGATTTCGAGCACGCTCGGAAATTCCGAGCGGCTGTCGTTCCACGAGCGCTTCATCCAGTTCATGCTGATCCGCAAATCGGTGGCGCTACGCCTGCACATCGCCTTCCGATACTGGCCGGAAGCCTACATCATGTATCACCGCATGGCCGCCTATCATCCGCAGCCGGCGCCGAAGGAAACCTTCGAACAGATCTGCACGCTGGCCGCCATCGTTACGGCGTTGACGGAAGCGTCCGGTTACAGCGGTGGCGAGGTCATTGTCGATCCGCTGGTCAACGACGAAGCGCTTCACCTGATCCCTGACCATCTGAAGACTGTGGTGGTACGTCAGCCGAGCGCGGGGCATCAGGGGCCGCGTGCCTGGCTGGTGATGCATCCGGAATTCGCAGGGCATGCAGCCGCGGGCGACGGCATCTTTGAACTGCGGCATTACATGGCACAGTTCAGCTGACGCGACATTTCCGCAGCGCGGATCGGTTGAAGGCGTCTTCCGCAAGGAGGGCGCCTTTTTCATGGGGCATGCGCGGGATCGGAAGACTGTCGCGTTGAAGCCGCCACAAAATGAAAAGACTGCCCGGCGAGCTCGCCGGGCAGTCTTTGTCAGGAAACCACAGCTGGATCGGATCTGTCTTACGTATTGTCGACCGTGTTTTCGATCAGGAAGGGCGTTGCGCGGTCCGGCAGGGCGGGAACGTCGATATGGTCCGGCCCCAGGCCCTGGCGTGCCCGCTCAGCCATCAGGTCATAGGCCTTTTCCAGATGCCGGCAGAAGCGTTCCGCGTCGAACAGCGGTTTGACCAGTCGGTTCTCCTCAAGGCGTGCCTTGAAGGGTTCGAGACGCTCGCGGTTCTGGTAGAACTCGACGGCCATGCGCAGATAGTCGTCTTCGCTCTCAGCGATCAACTCCGGCACGCCGATGGCACGCAGCAGGCTCTCCGAGACACGCGAGGCAAAGTGGCTGCCCTTCAGCGTCAGAACCGGCAGTCCCGCCCACAATTGCTCGGAGGTGGTCGTGTGGCCATTGTAGGGATAGGTGTCGAGGCCAAGATCGGCGAGGGTGAGGCGGGCCAGGTGCTCCTCGTAGGACACCACCTTGGTGAACACGATCCGCTTGGCTTCGATCCCCGCCGAGGTGAACCTGCGCAGCAGATTGTCGCGCGCCTCGTCTGCCTTGCACATCAGCCAGAGCACGCTGCCGGGAGTGGCCTTCAGGATGCGGACCCAGAGGTTGACATTGGCGAGCGAGATCTTTCGGGTTGCGTTGAACGAGCCGAAGACAAAGGCGTCCTCCGGCAGTCCGGCATTGGCGCGGGTGAAGAGGTCGCGCCTCGGCCGGTTGAACGGGTCGTTCGGCTGATAGCTTTCCGGCATCCGGCAGAACTTTTCCCAATAATGCGGCTTCGACTGATCGGGCAGCACATGGTGATCGCCGATGATGTAATCGAGATCGATATTGACCGTCGTGCCCGGGAAGCCGAGCCAGGCAACCTGGACCGGCGCTGCCTTGTGATTGAGAATGCCCGGGCGTCCGCCGCGTGTGTGACCCTTCATGTCGATCAGAATATCGATGTTGTGGTCTCGGATGGTCTGGGCCGCTGCTGCGTCATTGAGGTCGCGGATCGTGACGATCTTGCCCCATTTGCTGCGGTCCTGGTCGATCTCCGCCTTCAGGTGCCTGGGATCTGTATAGCAGAAGACGGTGACATCGTACTTTTCGCGGTCATGCAGGGACAGTACACCACCGGCCAGTTTCATCGTCGCATGGTCGTGCCAGAGGTCGGATGACAGGTAACCGATCCGCAACTTCTTGCTCCAGGCATGTGGTCTCGAATGGCGTTCCAGCTTGTTCGTCGCGGGATAGGCTTCCGGCTTGTAGCTGGCGATCTTGTTGAGCGCTTCGTCGGCCAGCCAATGCAGGTTGTAGAACGGCGCCTCCACCTTCATCATCTGGGCCGGGTTCTTCGCGAGCATCCGGTCGAGTTCCGGCTGCAGGCGCTCCATCTCCCAGTAGTTGTTGACTTCGCGCTGGAAGACCAGATGCGCCATGATGACGACAATGCTGCGCGGCAGCCGCTCCAGAAGATTGGCGACCGTTTCGCGGTCACGCGGGTTTTCCGGCGTGCCCGTCAGGAGCAGGAAGGCAAGGCTGTTGTGCTTGGAGTTGGAACTTGTGGATAACGCCGGCAAAAAGACACGGACCATGTCCTTTTCGCCGCGCTTCAGGAACAGCGAGGTGATGATGAAGGCCAGTTCCGGGTCGCGCCGTGCACGCTCCAGGAGCGGGCGCCCCAGACTGAGTGCCATTTCGTCCTGGCCCAGTTCGAAGTAGATCTTCATCGCGTCAGCGTAAAAGTCTTCCGCGCGCGAACCACCAAGCTCCGCCGCCAAAACATAAGTTTTGGCTGCATCTTCCTTGAAGCCGAGAGCAATCAGTGTTTTGGCAAGAAGAGCATAGGTTTTGACATCACGGGAGTGGTCGAGAAGCTTGTTCAGCGACGCGAGAGCCTCGGTATACTTGCCCTTGTGGAAACTCTTGGATGCACTCGAAAACAGGATTTGAGAGGTCAACGTCGGGCTCCAGAGCTAACTTTGCGGTCATCGAGCGGCACACAAGCCGCAGTCTGGCGGAGAGCATAGGGAGCGGAGCTTGTCCGAAACCGGTGTCGGAGCGTCGTTTACGAATCAGTGACCATTTCACTCGGTTTGTCCAGACGGATTTAAGGAATCCGCAATCATTCTCTGCGACTGTCACTCTCACATGACGGGTTTGGTTTCTGAGGCAAAACGGAACCGAGTGGGCATGAAGCCAGACGTCATTACCGGTTTTTGAAGCCCGGTATGTCCCCAACAGTACCAAAGTCAAACAAGGGACTATAACTATGACCAGTATTCTGACCAACTCCTCTGCAATCGCAGCACTTTCGACCCTGCGTTCCATCAACAGCGACATGGAAACGACGCAGAGCCGCATTTCTTCGGGCTACAAGGTCGAGACCGCAGCCGATAACGCAGCCTATTGGTCGATCGCTACCACCATGCGTTCCGACAACAAGGCTCTCGGTACCGTTCAGGACGCACTCGGCCTCGGCGCCGCCACCACCGATGTTGCTTACACGGCACTTGAGTCCTCGATCGACGTCGTAGACGAAATCAAGGCGAAGATCACCGCCGCTTCCGAGCCGGGCGTTGACAAGGACAAGATCCAGAAGGAAATCGATCAGCTGCAGGACCAGCTGGAGTCGATCGCCAAGTCGGCCTCCTTCTCGGGCGAAAACTGGGTTTACCACACCGCATCTGCCGGTGCTGGCACGCAGGCCATCGTTGGTGCCTTCAACCGCGACTCCGAAGGCAATGTCAGCCTGACGACGCTGGAATACGACACCAACAACTCCTCGCTCATCGAAGTCGACACGGCCGGCGCAAACGTCACCGACGGCACGGGCCTGCTGTCCAGCAACATGAGCTTTACGGATGCCGATGGCGCAACCGTTTCGCTGACCTACTCGGTCCTGTCGCTCGACATCAGCAACATGACGACCGGCGACCTGTCGAACGCGCTTTCGGGCGTTGACGCGGTCCTGCAGGACATGACGGACGCTGCCGCTGACGTTGGTGCGATCAACAGCCGTATCGACATGCAGACGGAATTCGTCTCCGACCTGATGGACTCCATCACGGAAGGCGTCGGCAAGCTGGTTGATGCCGACATGAACGAAGAGTCGACCCGCCTGAAGGCCCTGCAGACGCAGCAGCAGCTGGGTATCCAGGCTCTGTCGATCGCCAACAGCGACTCGTCGAACGTCCTGTCGCTCTTCCGTTAAGAGCAGGCTTCGCCAATCACATAGGACGTGCGTTCGCGCATGTCCGATCAATAGAACCCGCCAGCATCGCTGGCGGGTTTTTTCGCGTCATCTCTTGCCCGCGTCAGCGTCGAGCCATTGCTCGAATATCCGCCCTTTTGGGTCTTTCGTCAGTCTGCCGTGATCGCCGGCAAGTATCTGACCTCTCCATCTCGCCATTCTGTCTTTCGATTAAACTAATATGATATATTACGAATGTAGATTCGATTCCTGTCTACATTCATGTGGCGTGTGCGCGCGGATTCAATACGTCAGATGTCGCGTTTATGTCGGTTAATGACCTGAAAACGATACGGATGAGGGTCGTATATGACAGTTTTTTCTCCATTTGTGATTGAATCTCGGAAAGTTATACATAACAGGATCCATGTGCCTCCCGGTGATGACTCCGGCTAAATGAATTCTGAGAGTCTATCCTGTTTTAAGTTTCTGATCGATCTATATTTTTTTACTTTGCGGCCGTGTGTCTCGAGTCTTGTCGATGCAAAGAGTGCAATTGTTTCGGTCTGGTTACTGGGTTTTATCGAAATTTCATGGAATCGTCCGTCCCGTTTAAGGCAAAATTAATTGATAAGCCTGCATCTTCCAAGTTATAGGTGCATAGAAACAGCAAAGCGCCGTGGTTGCGAAGCGATTCGCAGCTCCTCATGGTGTCGAATGGAATGGCGTAGAGGGCGGGGCGATCGAAGCTCCGATAGCATGAAGCCCCTCGGCTGCGAGACTCGCGCGAGTCATGTTCAATCAAACCTTTGGTCCATCTGGACTTTATGATCGTCGGGACCGCTGAGCGGTTCGGAGGTCATGAGATCCGGGTTGGAGAGCGAAAAACGCTTCCGGTCTCGCGAGGAGAGTAACTCTCGGGAGAGCGTCGACAAGGGCATCGTAATCGCGAACTTTCCCGAACGAAGGGCTCACTAGATGACATCGATCGTCACCTCCCTCACTGTCAATCAGATCAAGTCCCTTTCCACCGCCTCGATTGCGGCTCTGAAGACGTCTGATATCGCGGCCTTGAGCACAACGCAGATCAAGGCGCTCAGCTCCACCCAGCTGGCAGCGTTTGAAACTGAAGATATTGCTGTTCTGAGCTCGAACCAGATTGCTGCGATTTCCACCAGCGCGGTTACCGGCTTGACGCTCGACCAGATGTCGGCCCTGTCGTCTAGCCAGATCGTTGGCCTCGGCATCGCTCAGGTCACCGCACTTTATGCAAGCCAGATCGAGATCTTGTCGTCGTCGCAGATTGAAGCGCTGACGACCGCTCAGATCGGCGCCTTGACGTCCGCGAAGCTCGCGGTTCTGTCGACAGACGATCTGGCTACGTTCACCACTGCTGAGATTGCAGCCATCAAGACGGCGGCTCTTACAGGCCTCACGAGTGATCAATTGACCTCGATGGCCTCGTCGCAGATCGCGGCCCTGACCAAGGCGCAGGTCGGTGTGCTTTCGACCGACAAGGTCGCGCTGCTGGCTTCCTCGCAGATCGAAGCCCTTACCTCCACCCAGCTCTCCGGCCTCAGCGTCAAGCAGATCGCCTCGGTCACGACCGCAGCACTCGCCGGCCTGACCTCGACGCAGATCGCAGCTCTGAGTTCGGTGCAGATCGGCGCCCTGACGACCGATCAGCTCGCCGCCCTGACATCCTCGCAGGTCGAAGCCCTGACGACGGCGCAGATCGGTGCCCTGACCTCGACGGACCTCGCCGCCCTCAGCTCGGAAGATATTGCGACCTTCTCCACTGCTGAACTTGCCGCCATCAAGACCAACGCTCTGAACGGCCTGTCCTCGGATGTGATCACCTCGCTGGTGTCCACCCAGATCGAGGCGCTGACAAAGGCCCAGATCACCGCGCTCGCAACCGACAAGGTCGCTCTCCTGGCCTCCAGCCAGGTCGAGGCACTGAGCTCCGTCCAGTTGTCCGGCCTGACGACCACCCAGGTCGGTGCGCTCACCACGGATGCGCTGGCTGGCCTCACCTCCACCCAGATCACCGCCCTGAGCTCTGTCCAGGTTGGCAGCCTCAGCACGGATCAGGTGGCCGCCCTGACGTCTTCGCAGATCGAAGCGCTGACATCGGTCCAGATCGGTGCCCTGGCTTCCAAGCATCTGGCCGCCATGGCGACCGAAGACATCGCAGCCTTCTCGACGGATGAGATTGCCGCCATCAAGACGGCTGCCCTGGCCGGCCTCACCTCCGATGCCATCACCTCGATGGCCTCCAGCCAGATCGCAGCGCTGACCAAGGCGCAGGTCGGCGTGCTCTCGACCGACAAGGTGGCCCTCCTGGCCTCCAGCCAGATCGAAGCCCTCAGCTCCGTTCAGCTCTCCGGTCTGACGACCCGACAGGTTGCGGCTCTGACGACCGCTTCGCTGGCCGGTCTCACCTCGACACAAATCTCGGCATTGAGCGCTGTCCAGGTTGGCAGCCTGACGACCGATCAGATCACGTCCCTGACGTCTTCGCAGGTCGAAGCTTTGACGACCACGCAGGTTGGCGCGCTGAGCTCCAGCCAGCTCGCCGCCCTGGCGACGGACGACATCGCAGCCTTCTCGACGGATGAGATTGCCGCCATCAAGACGGCAGCCCTGTCCGGCCTCACCTCAGATGCCATCACCTCGATGGCCTCCTCGCAGATCGCTGCCCTGACCAAGGCGCAGGTCGGTGTGCTTTCGACCGATAAGGTGGCGCTGCTCGCCTCCAGCCAGGTTGAGGCGCTGAGCTCGGTCCAGCTTTCCGGCCTGACGACCCGACAGGTTTCGGCTCTGACGACCGCTTCGCTTGCCGGCCTGACCTCGACGCAGATTGCGTCTCTGAGCTCTGCGCAGATCGGCGCCCTGACGACCGATCAGCTCGCCGCCCTGACATCCTCGCAGGTCGAAGCCCTGACGACGGCGCAGATCGGTGCCCTGACCTCGACTGACCTCGCCGCCCTCAGCTCGGAAGACATCGCGACCTTCTCCACTGCTGAACTCGCCGCCATCAAGACCAACGCTCTGAACGGTCTGTCCTCGGATGTGATCACCTCGCTGGTGTCCACCCAGATCGAGGCACTGACGAAGGCCCAGATCACCGCGCTCGAAACAGACAAGGTCGCTCTCCTGGCCTCCAGCCAGGTCGAGGCGCTGAGCTCCGTTCAGCTCTCCGGCCTGACGACCCGCCAGGTCGGTGCGCTCACCACGGATGCGCTGGCTGGCCTCACCTCCACCCAGATCACCGCCCTGAGCTCTGTCCAGGTTGGCAGCCTCAGCACGGATCAGGTCGCCGCCCTGACGTCTTCGCAGATCGAAGCGCTGACATCGGTCCAGATCGGTGCCCTGGCTTCCAAGCATCTGGCCGCCATGGCGACCGAAGACATCGCAGCCTTCTCGACGGATGAGATCGCCGCCATCAAGACGGCAGCCCTGTCCGGCCTCACCTCCGATGCCATCACCTCGATGGCCTCCTCGCAGATCGCAGCGCTGACCAAGGCGCAGGTCGGCGTGCTCTCCACCGACAAGGTGGCGCTGCTCGCCTCCTCGCAGATCGAAGCCCTCAGCTCCGTTCAGCTCTCCGGTCTCAGCGCCAGCCAGGTTGCCTCGGTGACAACCGCGGCACTCGCTGGTCTCACCTCGACCCAGATCTCGGCACTCTCGACCGTCCAGGTCGCAGCGCTGACGACGGATCAGCTTGCAGCCCTCAGCACTTCGCAGATCGAAGCCCTGACGACCGGCCAGGTCGGAGCGCTGACCTCAAGCGATCTCGCCGCTCTTACCTCTGAAGATATCGCGACCTTCTCCACCGGAGATCTGGCTGCGATCAAGACGGCGGCTCTTTCGGGTCTGTCTTCGGACGTCATCACCTCGCTGGTCTCTTCGCAGATCGAGGCACTGACGAAGGCCCAGGTTACCGCGCTTGAAACCGACAAGGTCGCTCTTCTGGCCTCCAGCCAGGTCGAGGCGCTGAGCTCCGTCCAGCTCTCCGGCCTGACGACCCGCCAGGTTTCGGCTCTGACGACCGCGGCGGTTGCCGGCCTCACCTCGACGCAGATTGCGGCCCTGAGCTCTGTCCAGGTTGGCAGCCTGAGCTCGGATCAGATCGCCGCCCTGACGTCTTCGCAGATCGAAGCCCTGACATCGGTCCAGATCGGTGCCCTGGCCTCCAAGCATCTGGCGGCCCTGGCGACGGAAGACATCGCAGCCTTCTCGACAGATGAGATTGCCGCCATCAAGACGGCAGCCCTGTCCGGTCTGACCTCGGATGCCATCACCTCCATGGCCTCCAGCCAGATCGCAGCGCTGACCAAGGCGCAGGTCAGTGTGCTCTCCACCGATAAGGTGGCGCTGCTCGCCTCCTCGCAGATCGAAGCCCTCAGCTCTGTCCAGCTCTCCGGTCTCAGCGCGAGCCAGGTGAGCGCGCTCAGCACGGATGCTCTGGCTGGTCTGACCTCGACGCAGATCTCGGCTCTCAGCTCTGTCCAGGTGGGCAGCCTGAGTTCGGAACAGATCGCCGCCCTGACGTCTTCGCAGATCGAAGCCCTGACATCGGTCCAGATCGGTGCCCTGGCCTCCAAGCATCTGGCCGCCATGGCGACCGAAGACATCGCAGCCTTCTCGACGGATGAGATCGCCGCCATCAAGACGGCAGCCCTGTCCGGCCTGACCTCGGATGCGATCACCTCCATGGCGACCTCGCAGATCGCGGCGCTCTCCAAGGCGCAGGTCGGTGTGCTGACAACGGACAAGGTCGCTCTCCTGGCCTCCAGCCAGATCGAAGCGCTCAGCTCCGTCCAGCTCTCCGGCCTCAGTGCGAACCAGATCGCCTCGGTAACAACTGCGGCGCTCGCGGGTCTCACCTCCACCCAGATCTCGGCACTCTCGACCGTTCAGGTCGCGGCGCTGACGACGGATCAGTTGGCTGGTCTCACCAGCTCTCAGATCGAGGCTCTGACCAGCGTTCAGGTGGGGGCTCTGGCTTCCAGCGACTTCGCGGCCCTGACCTCCGAGGATATCGCAACCTTCTCGACGGATGAGATCGCCGCCATCAAGACGGCCGCCCTGTCCGGTCTGACCTCGGATGCGATCACCTCCATGGCAACCTCGCAGATCGCGGCACTGACCAAGGCTCAGGTCGGCGTGCTGACAACGGACAAGGTGGCTCTCCTGGCATCCAGCCAGATCGAGGCACTGAGCTCTGTCCAGCTGTCGGGTCTGACGACCCGCCAGGTGAGTGCACTCACCACGGATGCCCTGGCCGGCCTGACCTCGACACAGATCTCGGCTCTGAGCTCTGTCCAGGTTGGCAGCCTGAGCACGGATCAGGTGGCCGCTCTGACATCCTCGCAGATCGAAGCCCTGACATCGGTCCAGATCGGTGCGCTGACCTCCAGCCAGCTCGCAGCCCTGGCGACGGACGACATCGCAGCCTTCTCGACGGATGAGATTGCCGCCATCAAGACGGCAGCCCTGTCCGGCCTGACGTCCGATGCGATCACCTCCATGGCTTCCAGCCAGATCGCAGCGCTGACCAAGGCGCAGGTCGGTGTTCTCTCCACCGACAAGGTGGCTCTCCTGGCCTCCAGCCAGGTTGAGGCACTGAGCTCGGTTCAGCTCTCTGGCCTGAGCACTCGCCAGGTCACGGCACTGACCACCGCCGCCCTTGCAGGGCTCAGCTCGACGCAGATCTCGGCCCTGAGCTCTGCGCAGGTGGGTAGCCTGACGAGCGACCAGATCACATCGCTGACGTCCTCTCAGGTCGAAGCGCTGACATCGGTCCAGATCGGCGCCCTGACCTCCAGCCAGCTGGCGGCCATGGCAACGGAAGACATCGCAGCCTTCTCGACGGATGAGATCGCCGCGATCAAGACGACAGCTCTGTCCGGTCTGACGTCCGATGCGATCACCTCGATGGCTTCCAGCCAGATCGCCGCGCTGTCCAAGGCGCAGGTCGGTGCGCTCTCGACTGACAAGGTGGCGCTCCTCGCTTCCTCGCAGATCGAAGCTCTCAGCTCCGTCCAGCTGTCTGGTCTGACGACCCGCCAGGTTTCTGCTCTGACGACGGCGGCAGTTGCCGGCCTGACCTCGACGCAGATCTCGGCCCTGAGCTCTGTCCAGGTGAGCAGCCTGACGACCGATCAGATCACGTCGCTCACGTCTTCTCAGCTCGAAGCCCTGACGTCGGTTCAGATCGGCGCCCTGACATCCAGCCAGCTCGCAGCCATGGCGACCGAAGACATCGCAGCCTTCTCGACGGATGAGATTGCCGCGATCAAGACGGCAGCCCTGTCCGGCCTGACCTCGGATGCCATCACCTCCATGGCTTCGTCGCAGATCGCGGCGCTGACCAAGGCTCAGGTGGGAGTGCTTGCGACCGATAAGGTAGCCCTGTTGGCTTCCAGCCAGGTCGAGGCGCTCAGCTCCGTCCAGCTGTCTGGTCTGACGACCCGCCAGGTGAGCGCGCTGACCACGGATGCCCTGGCCGGCCTGACTTCGACGCAGATCTCGGCTCTCAGCTCTGCCCAGGTGGGCAGCCTGAGTTCGGAACAGATCGCCGCCTTGACGTCTTCTCAGATCGAAGCTCTGACGACGACCCAGATCGGTGCCCTGACCTCCAGCCAGCTCGCAGCCATGGCCACCGACGACATCGCAGCCTTCACGACGGATGAGATTGCCGCCATCAAGACGGCAGCCCTGTCCGGCCTGACTTCGGATGCGATCACCTCCATGGCAACGTCGCAGATCGCGGCGCTGACCAAGGCTCAGGTCGGTGCACTTTCGACCGACAAGGTGGCGCTCCTGGCGTCCAGCCAGGTCGAGGCGCTCAGCTCCGTCCAACTGTCCGGCCTCAGCGCCAGCCAGGTGGCTTCGGTTACGACCGCGGCGGTGGCGGGTCTCACCTCCACCCAGATCTCGGCACTCTCGACCGTACAGGTTGCAGGGCTGACGACCGATCAGCTGGCAGCCTTCAGCACCTCGCAGATCGAGGCTCTGACGACCGGTCAGGTTTCGGCTCTGACATCGACGGATCTGGCGGCTCTGACATCGGAAGACATCGCGACCTTCTCCACCGGAGATCTGGCCGCGATCACGACGGCGGCTCTGGCTGGTCTGTCCTCGGATGTCATCACCTCGCTCGTCTCGACACAGCTCGAGGCGCTGACGAAGAACCAGGTGGCGGCACTCTCGACCGACAAGGTGGCCCTCCTGTCCTCCTCGCAGATCGAGGCTCTGAGCTCGACCCAGCTGGCCGGAATGACGGTTCGCCAGGTCGGCGCACTGACGACGGACGCTCTGGCTGGTCTGACCTCCACGCAGATCCCGGCACTGGCAGCTCTGCAGGTCGCCGCGATGAGCACGGATCAGATCACGGCCCTGTCTTCGTCGCAGGTCGAAGCGCTCACGAGCTCGCAGATCGCCTCTCTGAGCTCTGCCCAGATCGCCGCGATGGCAAGCGACGAGATCAAGACGTTCACGACAGCCGAAATCGCCGCCATCAGCACGGCAGCGATCGCAGGCCTCGCGACCGAGGATCTTGGGGCGCTCACGACGGATCAGCTGGATGCCTTCTCGGATGACCAGTTTTCCAAGTTCGATACTGATCAGGTTGCCGCTGCCATTGCGGTATACGCAGCGAACTAAGTAAAACATCCCGAAAGATCAACGGCGCGGAGCAATCCGCGCCGTTCTTTATTTTTCGACCCCTTGGCTTTCCTTTGACGGCCTCTTGTTCTGACAGCCGTCGCGAGTACTCCTCCAGCTTTGCGCAAGTTCAGCCTCGTAGTGTCCGGATCACGCAGGAATGCGTCACTCAAGCCACCGAGCACAGAAGGCGCCGTCGCAGGATGACCATGAACATCCAACCCCCTCAGCAGGCCTCTCCCCATACGGTTCAACTCGACCTGGCGCGGCAGCAGAAACTCTCTCTCATCGATGTGCTGCAGTTTGCCGATGAATTGACGCGTGCGGGCCAAGTTGCCGCTGCCGCCGAACTGTATAAGACCTGGGTGGCGTTCAACGACGACAATCCGCTGATCCACATCGCCTATTTCAACTACGGCGTCGCACTCGCCCAGGCCGGCGATCCCGCCGGCGCGGTGCAGGCCCTGCGCGCCTGCGTGAAGATCGATCCCGGCTTCGGTCCCGGCCACATCAACCTCGGGCGGCAACTCGAGGACAACGGCCTGATCCTCCAGGCCGTCCAGCAGTGGCAGAAATACGTCAACGAGACCAATCAGGTCACGCCGGACCGGGTGTCGCACAGGCAGATGGTGCTGCAGAACATCGGTCGCGTGCTTGAATCCGCAGACCAGATGGAAGAGGCGGAAAAGAACCTGATCGCCGCCTTCGAACTGCAGCCGACCCATCTGGAGAACGGCCAGCACTGGGCATCGCTGCGTCAGCGTCAGTGCAAGTGGCCGGTGCTTGCGCCCTCCAATCATGTGACGCAGCGGCAGATGCTGGATGCCATGTCGTCGCTCACTCTGAGCTGCTATTCGGACGACCCTTTGTTCCAGCTGGCCAAGGCCTACAAATACAACCGCTCCCTGATCGGAAGCCGACCCAATCTGGACCGCAGCGCGCGTGGGGTGGTCCGCCCCAAGATTGCCCAGGGCCAGCGCATCCGCGTCGGTTATCTGTCGTCCGATCTGCGCGATCATGCGGTCGGCTTCGCGCTTGTCGAAGTCCTGGAACTGCATGACAAGACGAAGATCGAGGTTTATGCCTATTACTGCGGCGAACGCCGCATCAATGATCCCACCCAGAACCGCATCAAGGCGGTCGTCGACGCCTGGCGCGACGTGGCGCAGATGACCGATGCTCAGGCGGCCGCACAGATCTGCGCCGACGAGATCGATGTTCTGATCGACGTGAACGGTTATACCAAGCACGCCCGTCCGAAGATCTTCTCGTATCGTCCGGCACCGGTGATCGTGAATTTCTGCGGTTATCCGGGATCGATGGGCAGCCCCTTCCACCAGTACATCATTGCGGACGATGTCATCATCCCGCCGGAAAACGAGATCTACTATTCCGAAAAGGTGCTGAGAATTCCGTGCAATCAGCCACTGGATCGCAAGCGCCTGATCGCCGCAACGCCAACCCGCGCCGAGGTGGGCCTGCCGGCGGACAAGTTCGTGTTCGCCTCCTTCAACGGCATGCAGAAAATCACCCCGTCGGTGTTCATGCGCTGGATGGCGATCCTGCAGCTGGCGCCCAACAGCATTCTCTGGCTCCTGACCGGAGGCGAGGATGTGGATCAGCGCCTGCGCGACATGGCAAAGCAGGCCGGCATCGAGCCGGATCGGCTCATCTTTGCCGCCAAGGCCGCCAATCCGCATCATCTGGCGCGCATTCCTCTGGCAGACCTTTTCCTCGACACGTTCCCCTATGGAGCGCATTCGACCGCCTCGGACTCGATCATGCAGGGACTTCCGGTCCTCACCATGCCGGGCAAGAGCTTCGCAGCCCGCTTCTGCGCGAGTGTCGTAACCGCCGCCGGTGCGCCGGAACTGCTGTGTTCGTCACCGGACGACTATGTTCGCAAGGCAGTCGGTTTTGCCAAGGACCCGAAGAGCCTGCGGGCCATTCGCGAGTCCCTCAAGCGGAAGCGGGAGACCTGCGTGCTGCGCGACATGCCGGCAACCGCACGCCGTCTCGAGGAGCTTTTCCACCAGATGCAGAGCGAGGCGGAGCGGGGCGAAACGCCGGTTCCGGACCTGTCCAATCTCGACATCTATTACGAGATCGGTGCTGACCTGGTGCTGGCTGGCACGGAGTGGGAGACGGAGGAGGCGCATCGCGCCCGTTATCGCGAGCGGCTTGCCGAGTGGGACGATTACATGCCGCTGGCGCCGGACAACAAGCTCTGGAACTGACGCTCAAAAAGGCCGCAACCCTCCGGGTTCAGCCTGTGGTTCTTCCTCAATGTCTCGGAGGTTTCCGAGCACAGGAAACCATCGGAACTCCCGTTGAAACAGCAGACGTGACCCGTTTGGCACCAGGATTGATGCGCCCCCTGCTGGGATCATTGGCCTGAAGCCAGCGGGACGGTTGGGCCGCCTCCGGGACCGGGCGGTAGCCCGAGAAATTCTCTCAATTCCTGGAGTGGAAAATGCTTGAGAAGTATCAATATTACGCAAACATCGTCGGTTCCGTCGACGAGACGATCGGAAAGATCGCGGATCTTCCCATTTCCAAGTGCTACGATACAAAATTCCTCGAGACAGTTTTTATTCCGAGCCTCGGCCTCAACGATGAGTATCTCGAACAGCAGCCGTCGGAACTGAGCCCCTATTTCGGAAAGGGTCTTCATCTCTGGCAATACCCGTCGCAGCTTGCACAGTATCTGGTCTGGCTTGCGCACAACGCCAAGGCAATCCGCCACTACACCGAGATCGGATGTCGCTGGGGTGGTACCTTCATTCTCATCAATGAATGGTTGAAGAAGATCGGCGCGCCGATCGAGTTCTCTCTCGCCATCGACCCGATTCCGCCGACTCCCTTCGTCGAAAAATATCGCGAAAGCTCATCGACCCCGGTTCACTACATCCAGGATTTCTCATCGTCCAAGTCGGTGATCGACTACCTGTCCGCGTTGCGGTCGGACATGGTCTTCATTGATGGCGATCACTCCATCCAGGGGGTCATGTTTGACCACCTGCTGGTACGCAATACTGCGCAGATCATTGTTCATCATGACATCGCGTCGCAAGCTTGCCCTGGCACGTCGCTCTTCTGGAGTTATGCAAAGCAGGCGGAAAATCACTTCGACAACTGGGAGTTCACGCAGCAATACGACTCTGTCGAAGGAAACTTCCTTGGCATTGGTGTTTTGAAGCGCAAAGGCGCCTGATCGCCGAGGGAGGTCCCGGCAGTGGCTGGGACCTTCCAAGAAAATCAGAAGGACGATCCATCGTCCTTCGTTCCGATATGCCGGCCAACGTGCCGTGCCAGCAGCGAAATTGGCGCCAAGCCGCCAGTCCACCTTCATTCAACCGAGGCCCCAATGGCTCCCGTAATTCTCGTCACTTTCGCAGGCCGGCAGAAGCGCATGGGTGTGCTGACGCAATATGTGCGTCGCGCGCTTGATCTTGGTGTGATCGACCAGTGGCATATCTGGGATTTCACCCGCTCCAGTGAAGATCACGCATGGGTAACGCGAGAATTCGGTCCGGTTCGGTTCATGGGATCGAAAGCGCCTTACCAGGAGGCGGGAAGCATCACGCGTCTTTCACCCTTCCGCGCCCGCGTCGGCATTACCAACGACCTTCACATCGGTGTCCTGCCGAATGATGATCAAGAGCATTTTTACGAGTTCGTCATCGGCGGATGGAACAATCAGGCCTCCGCGCTTCGCAAGAGCCCACGTGAGCAGCTGGGCCACCTGGACCGCAAGGATGTGCAAAATCTGTGGTCGCGCGTTACGCCTGGCATTCTGTCGCCGGGCACGGACAATTCGGTGGTGATGTGCCTGGCGGACGATGGAGCGCTTGAGCTCTCGGTCAATGATGTGCCGGTCGGCCGCTGGCCTGACCTTGTCGGACTGGCCGGTGCACGCGTGATGATCCGCGGCGGTTGGGGCGGTGATCTCGAATTGTGCGACACCAACGCGCCCATCCAGCGTTACGTCGGCAACCCGAACGAACAGATGCCATACTGGCAGGCCTATCATTATTACGCCAAGCGGCTCACGCAGTTCGCAGACACGCTCTTCCTGAAGTGCGATGACGATATCGTCTATCTCGACATTGATCGCCTGTCAGATTTCATAGAATTCCGACGCCGCAATCCGCATTATTTCGTGGTCTCTGCAAACGTCGTCAACAATGGCGTTTGCGCCTATCTGCAGCAGCAGGCCGGGCATCTGCCGGAGGGCGATCTCGGTGAATTCGAATACCCGCCGGGTGGTTTCGGGGGCAGTCTGTGGCAGAGCGGCGAGCGCGCCATCAAGCTGCACGAGTTCTTCCTTCAGTCGCAGACGAAGCATTTTCCGCTCTCGGCGAGTACGGTCGAATGGAACGAACGCCAGTCCATCAATTTCATCGCATGGCTTGGGCGGGACATCCTCCACATGGCGCTGGCGCAGGGGGATGATGAGCGGGTCATGACGGTGGATCTGCCGGCCTATCTGGGCAGGCCCTGTGCCATCTATTCGGAATTCACCGTCAGCCATCTGAGTTTCGGCCCGCAGGAGCGCGGTTTCGATTTTGATCCATTGGTGGACAGATACGAAGACCTGATGCGCGAAAAACTCGGCCTGTGAGCGGAAGGGGCCGAAAAGGCCCATCCCTCACACAGGATGCGCATGACCGGCAAGATAGGCGGCGACTTGCGCCGCCAGCTCTTCCGCCGTGCCGGCTGTCGTATCCAGACGCAGTTCGGGATGTTCCGGTGCCTCGTAGGGCGAGCTGACGCCGGTGAAGTTGGCAAGCTGCCCGGCAAAGGCCTTCTTGTAGAGCCCCTTGGGGTCACGTTCGGCACACACGCTGATCGGCGTGTCGATGAAGATCTCGATGAACTCGCCCTCCGGCATCATGGCGCGCGCCGTTTCGCGATCGGCTCTAAACGGTGAGATCAGGCAGACCAGCACGATCAGACCGGCGTCTGCCATCAACTTGGCCACTTCCGCCGTCCGGCGAATGTTTTCGACGCGGTCCTCTGCCGTAAAGCCGAGGTCCCTGTTGAGACCGTGACGCAGATTGTCGCCGTCGAGCATATAGGTGTGCCGGCCTTGCGCCGTCAGCATCTTCTCCAGCGCGTTGGCGACGGTCGACTTTCCGGCACCCGAAAGCCCGGTGAACCAGAGCACCGCAGGCCGTTGCGCCTTCAGTTCGGAACGGACCTTTTTGTCGACCGACAGCGTTTGCCAATGAACGTTAAGGGCGCGCCGCAGCGGGTGGTCAATCATGCCGGCGGCAACGGTGGCATTGCTCATCCGGTCAATCAGGATGAAGTTGCCGGTCACCCGGTTTTCCCCGTAGGCATCAAAGAGGATCGGCGTCTGCGTCGAGATGTTGCAGACACCGATTTCGTTCATCTGCAGAACCTTCGCGGCCTCGTGCATAAACGAGTTGATGTCGATCTGGTGCTTCAGTGTCGTGACTGTCGCGCTCGTTGAATGGTTCTCTGTCCGCAGAATATAGGAGCGACCCGGCATAAGCGGGCTGCTATCGAACCAGATCAGCTTTGCCTGGAAATGATCGGCAACCGTCGGGCGATTGTCCGGCAGCGAGAGCAGGTCGCCGCGCGAGGCATCCACCTCGTCTTCCAGCACAAGCGTGACGGCCTGGCCGGCCTCGGCCTCGGCAAGGTCGCCGTCCATGGTGACGATGCGCTGAACGCAGGTGGTCTGCCCGGATTTCGCCAGCACGATCTCCTGACCCGTCCGGATCGATCCCGATGCGATCTCGCCCGAAAGCCCCCGGAAGCTGTCGTCCGGCCGCGATACCAGCTGGACCGGAAAACGGAACGGCCGGCCGGTCAGGTCCGTCTCGGTCTCGACACTTTCCAACTGCTCGATCAGTGTCTTTCCCCGGTACCACGGCATACGGGACGAGGGAGAGCAGACATTGTCGCCGAACCGCGCGGAGAGCGGGATCGGGCAGATGCTTGCAAAGCCCAGGGTTTTCGCGAAGGACTGATAATCGGTGACGATCCGGGAGAAGACCGCTTCATCGAAATCCACGAGATCGATCTTGTTGACCGCAAGAATGATGTGGCGGATGCCAAGCAGCGAGGCGATGAAGCTGTGGCGCCGTGTCTGGCCGAGTATGCCCTGGCGCGCATCGACAAGCACCACCGCCAGATCCGCCGTCGAGGCGCCTGTCGCCATGTTGCGGGTGTATTCCTCGTGGCCGGGCGTATCCGCAACGATAAACTTCCGCCGGTCGGTCGCAAAGAACCGATAGGCGACGTCAATGGTGATTCCCTGTTCGCGTTCGGCCTCCAGACCATCGACGAGGAGGGCAAAATCGATATCATCACCCGTGGTGCCGAAACGTGAGGAATCACGCTCGAGAGAACGCATCTGATCATCGAAGATCATCTTCGTGTCGTAGAGAAGACGACCGATGAGCGTCGATTTTCCGTCGTCCACCGAGCCGCATGTCAGGAAACGGAGAAGGGAGTTCTGGCTGGCCGCAGGCGCCTCGGAAACGTCGGTTGCCATCAGAAATACCCCTCCTTCTTCTTCTTCTCCATCGAACCGGCTTCGTCGCTGTCGATCAGCCGGCCCTGGCGTTCGGAGCTTCGTGCGCCAAGCACCTCGCGGACCACGGCATCCAGCGTGTCGGCGGATGATTCGATCGCACCTGTCAGCGGGTAGCATCCCAGAGTGCGGAAGCGGACCAGTTTCTCCTCGACCACGTCCCCGTCGCGCAGCGGCATTCGCTCATCATCGACCATGATCAGCGTGCCGTCCCGTTCGATGACGGGGCGTCTGGCGGCGAAATACAGAGGGACGATGGGGATCGATTCCTGCTGGATGTATTGCCAGATGTCGGCCTCCGTCCAGTTGGAAATCGGGAAAACGCGGATCGATTCGCCAGGCGCGATGCGGGTATTGTAGGTCTTCCACATCTCCGGTCGTTGTGCCTTCGGATCCCAGGCATGCTGGGCATTGCGGAAGGAAAAGATGCGCTCCTTGGCGCGCGATTTCTCTTCGTCGCGCCGCGCTCCGCCGAAGGCCGCATCGAAACCGTGTAGATCAAGCGCCTGCCGCAGCCCGAGCGTTTTCCAGACGTGGGTATGCAGGTTGGAGCCATGGGTGAAGGGATTGATGCCTTGTGCGATCCCGTCCGGGTTCCGGTGGACGAGGAGGTCGATGCCGAGGCGTTGCGTGATCTCGTCGCGAAACTTGATCATCTCGCGGAATTTCCAGGTCGTATCGACATGCAGGAAGGGAAAGGGCGGCCTGCGCGGATAAAACGCCTTCATCGCCAAATGCATCATCACCGAGGAATCCTTGCCGATGGAGTACAGCATCACCGGCTTGGAAAACGTCGCGACCACTTCCCGCATCACGTGGATCGATTCGGCTTCGAGACGCTGAAGATGTGAAAGGCCCATGGGTAAACGCTTATCCTTGCTGGCGTTTTGTATCCGGTCAGGTGATTCCCGTTCAGGATGTACATATCGACTAGCAGGAACCGGCGTGTCTGTCAGCGCATCGTGCCACGGGCGCTGTGACGACCGGAGAAGGGGAGGAGGGCTGAAGATGCCTTCGTCTCCAGGACGGCGAGAAATGGTTAATCTTATTTACGATACGTTAACTATGATAAGGTTAACTGTTCTCACTCAAGCGGTGCGTCTCTTGGCGAAGAACTAGTCGAGAATGGCATGATGCGCAGCACCCTTGCCGGAACAGGAACCGGAATGTCCCTGATCTTTCAGTCTGCACAAGGGGCAGTATAATGACGAGCATTCTGACCAACTCCGCTGCAATTGCAGCCCTTTCTACTCTGCGCACGATCAACAGCGATATGGAAATGACGCAGAGCCGCATTTCCTCGGGTTACAAGGTCGAGACCGCAGCCGATAACGCAGCCTATTGGTCGATCGCCACCACCATGCGTTCCGACAACAAGGCACTCGGTACCGTTCAGGACGCACTCGGCCTCGGCGCCGCCACCACCGACGTTGCCTACACGGCCCTCGAATCCTCCATCAGCGTTGTTGATGAAATCAAGGCGAAGATCACCGCCGCTTCCGAGCCGGGCGTCGACAAGGCCAAGATCCAGAAGGAAATCGATCAGCTGCAGAACCAGCTGGAGTCGATCTCCAAGTCGGCCTCCTTCTCGGGCGAAAACTGGGTTTACCACACCGCATCCGCCGGTGCCGGCACGCAGGCCATCGTTGGCTCGTTCAACCGTGATGCCGAAGGCAATGTCAGCCTGACGACGCTGGAATACGACACCAACAACTCCTCGCTCATCGAAGTCGACACGGCCGGCGCAAACGTCACCGACGGCACGGGCCTGCTCTCCACCAATATGAGCTTCTCCAGCGCGACCGGCGCGACCGTTTCGCTGACCTACTCGGTCCTGTCGCTCGACATCAGCAACATGACGACCGGCGACCTGGCTGACGCTCTGTCGGGTGTTGACGCGGTCCTCCAGGAAATGACGGACGCTGCCGCTGACGTTGGTGCGATCAACAGCCGTATCGACCTGCAGACGGAATTCGTCGCCGACCTGATGGACTCCATCGAAAAGGGCGTCGGCAAGCTGGTTGATGCCGACATGAACGAAGAATCGACCCGCCTGAAGGCCCTGCAGACACAGCAGCAGCTGGGTATCCAGGCTCTGTCGATCGCCAACAGCGGCTCGCAGAACATCCTCTCGCTCTTCCAGTAAGATCGATCCAGTCACCAATACCGAGAAAGGCCGCGGATTTCCGCGGCCTTTCTTTTTTGCGTTTTCCGTCACAATCCAGCTTCGCGCAGGTTAATGAGCTTTTAATAGGTCTTAAGAATTGGTTATTGCGTTCCCCGCGCCCTTGTTTATAAGGTTAACCATTGCTTAAGAACGCCGGGCAGCCACCAGGGCAATGACTGTGTCTGCCAGCATGATGCTATCCTGCGTTGCCGGTTGAGCTCCGGCATGTCCCGCCAACGTAAGGGGCAACTCCTCACATGACCAGTATTATTACGAACACCGGCGCATTGGCTGCGCTGCAAACTCTCCGCACCGTCAATCAGGACATGGAGCAGGTCCAGAACCGGATTTCCTCCGGTTATCGCGTTGAGACCGCCGCGGACAACGCAGCGTATTGGTCGATCGCGACGACCATGCGATCCGACAACAAGGCACTCGGGACCGTCCAGGACGCTTTGGGTTTGGGCGCCGCGAAAACGGATACCGCCTACACCGGTCTCGAATCGGCAATCAGCGTCGTCGACGAAATCAAATCCAAGATTACGGCCGCGTCCGAACCGGGCGTTGACAAGACAAAGATCAACAAGGAGCTCTCCGAGCTCAAGAAGCAGCTCTCCTCGATTGCCGAATCGGCATCGTTCTCCGGCGAGAACTGGCTTTACAACACTGGTTCGGCTGGCGCTGGTGTCAAGAACATCGTCGCCTCGTTCAACCGCGCTGCTGATGGTGCCGTTTCGCTGACCACGCTCGAATATGACGCCGGTGGATCGATCATGATCGACACCTACAGCGCAGGCCGCGGCATCCTAACCAAGGACTGGAGCGTCACGCAGCCCTATGGCACGTCCGGCACGACGGTCGCCAACTACTTCCTGATCGATATCGGCACTGCAGCAGGCGCAACAGCAACGGGGGCCGAGATCACCCTGGATGAAAACACCAGCGCTGATGACCTTGCGGGCATGCTGTCGGCCGTCGAAGCAATGTTGCAGCAGCTGACGGATTCGGCCTCGACCCTCGGTGCGATCACCAGCCGTATCGACATGCAGGAGAGTTTCGTGTCGACGCTGATGGATGCCATCGACAAGGGCGTGGGCCGTCTGGTGGATGCCGACATGAACGAGGAATCAACGCGCCTCAAGGCACTGCAGACGCAGCAGCAGCTGGCCATTCAGTCGCTCTCGATTGCAAACACCAACGCGCAGAACATCCTGCAACTCTTCCAGCAGTAAAAAAGATCCACCGCAAGAGCCTCGGCTGCCGGTCAGCGCCACAGGCTCACTTTGGACCGCGAACTGCCCTGTCGCGGTCCAAACGCTTCACTTTCGCACAAGTTTGGCTGCCTAAGGTTCCGATATCTTCACGCTATTTGTTTATCTGTAGTTCGCGTGCTTCTCGACTTTTATCAGGACTGAGTAAATGACCGCTGCGCTAGGATGCCGATTGTCTCGTCGTTGCCCAGAGAACGGCGGTGTCGTTGAAACGTTTGCGCGATCGGGAGCTTCGAAATGACAGCACCGCTTTCTCGTTACCTGAAAGATTTTTCCTCACCCCCGCCGATGCCGGCATCGCCGGAACCGGAAGATTTCGGCCCGGCGTTCAGCTTCGAACTCGATCCTCCCGAACCTGCGTTTGATCTCGATGCGGAGCGCGCCGCTGCCTTTGCGGAAGGTAAAGCGGCCGGCGAGGCGGAAATCCGCTCTGCCTGGGAGGCCGAACGCGAAGCCAGAGACCTTCAGCACGCAAAGGCGCAGGAATCGTTGCGGACCCGGCTGGAAGGCGATGCGGTGCTGCGTCTTGAGACGATGCTGCGCGATACCGTCGAGCGCCTCGCAGACCACGTCTGTCAGCAGGTCGCCCCGGTTCTCGCTCCGGTCCTGCAGGAGGCTGTCGCAGCCACGGCCATTGCGGAACTTGCGCGGTCCGTGAAGGATGCCCTGCTGGCGGAAAAGGCGGCACAGATTACGGTTCGCGGCCCGGCATCGCTGTTCGAGCAGTTCAAGGAGGCTCTCGGCGAGGACGCTCCAGACCTGTTGCACAAGGAAGCCGACGACCTCGACCTTGCCGTTGAACTGAACGATGCCGTCCTCGTGACGCGCCTGTCTGCCTGGGCTGGCAGCCTCAGGAAGGTGCTGGCATGAGCGAGCAGAATCACCATCACGGCAAGAACGAGATCATCATCGTCAAAAAACACGGCGGTGGTCATGACGGGGCGCATGGCGGTGCTTGGAAGATCGCCTATGCCGACTTCATGACCGCGATGATGGCCTTCTTCCTGGTGATGTGGCTGGTCAACGCCGCCAACGAGGAAACCAAGGCATCCGTCGCCAGCTATTTCAACCCGATCAAACTGTCGGACGAGACGCCGGCCAAGAAGGGGCTCGAAAAGCCGACCGAGGCTGCGGATGGCGAGGAAAGCAAGGAACGCTCGAAGGTCCAGGCGGATGCCGACAAGGTGGGTGCCGCTGCGGCGACCGGGGATGACCTGACCTCAAGCTCCGGCGAAGAAACCAACTATTCGGAAGCAGACTTCTTCGAAAATCCCTATTCGGTGCTTGCCGAGATCGCGCAGGAAGTGGGCCAACAGGCGAACGTCAGCGCGAAGGGCGAAGGCGGTGCCAGCGATTCCGGCCCTGCAACGGGTGCGGATGGCGGAGAGGCCTATCGGGATCCGTTCGATCCTGATTTCTGGACCAAGCAGATCGAAGTGACGCGCGCCGACGGCCAGGAAAAGGCACCGGCGGAGTCACAGCCCGTCAATGAGGCAAGTCAGACGCCGACTGAAATGCTGCCGCCGGCACCTCCGGCACCCGGACCTGTGCCGGTAACAGCACAACAGACCGCGCAGGCTCAGGTCAAACCTGATGCCGCCGATCCCGCGAAAGCGTTGGAAGTCGCTGTCGCCATTCCACAGGCCCGTCCGGATCCCGCGACAGTGCAGGCCGAGGCACAGAAGCAGGCAAAACTTTCGGATCAGGAACGCAGTGCCGAGGAACTCAAAGAGCAAATTGCGTCGGAAATCGGCGGCGTTGCCGGGAAGCTTCCGGAAGGCCTGATTGTCACCCCGGCGGAAGGCGGTTTGCTGATCACCATTTCGGATCAGTTGCAGACACCCATGTTCAACACCAGCTCTGCCGTGCCCCGCAAGGAGCTTGTGCTGGCGATGGAGAAGATTGGCGGGATTCTCGCCAAGCGGCAGGGGGATGTCGTAATCCGCGGGCATACCGACGCTCGTCCCTTCAAGGACAACAGCAACGACAACTGGCGGCTGTCCGCCGCACGAGCTCACAGTGCCTATTTCATGCTTGTGAAGGGCGGCTTGAAGGAGGATCGGGTGAAGCAGATTTCTGGTTTTGCCGACCGGCGCCCGCAGGTGACGGATGATCCGCTCGCGCCGCAGAACCGCCGGATCGAGATTTTGCTTGAGGACGGCAAGACCTGATGAAACGCGGGATCCGGCAACGTCTGCTCTTTGCCACAACGGCGGCATGTTTCCTCTCCGTTGTGTGGGAGAACGCGTATGCCCAGCAGGCAAGCGAGACGCTTGAGCCCTATCAGATGATACGCTCGCTGCAATATGTGCAGGATACGGTGGTGATGGGCGATCACTCGGCCGGCGAAATGCAGCGCTTCATGCTGACTGCGCTGGACAAGAGACTGCGCAACATCAACCCGAAGGTGTTCGAAGATCCCCGCAATGTCGATGCTGCCTTGATCTATGCGATGAGTGGCGGCAATCCGGCGACGCTTGAGTTCCTGGTGGCGCGGGATGTCGGCGGCAATTTCGACACGCGTGTCGGCGATGTATTGCGGAAATACCTGGCGGGCCGGGGGCTGATGGTCGCCAAGACGCTGACGGCGATGGTGCCGGAATATCAGAACCAGCGTATCGGACCCTATCTTGCGCTTGTTGCCGGCAATGTCATGGTGGCAAGAGACGCCAATGAAGCGTTGCGCTTCTACACGGCCGCGCGACTTGCCGCGCCGGGCACCATCATTGAGGAGGCCGCGCTTCGGCGTTCGGTCGCCATCGCCGTTGAAAAGGACATGCCGGAACAGGGGATACGCTATGCGCGCCAGTATGCGCGCCGCTTTATTCATTCCCCTTACGCCAGCCAGTTTGCCGACCTCTTTGTCGACCTGATCGTCAAACACTACGGTGTCATCACGCAGGATGACGTCGATGGCGCCCTTGAAGTCATGAGCGATGACCGCGCACAGGCGATCTACCTGCGCATCGCACGCCAGGCGGCAATTGACGGGAAGACGGAACTGGCGCGCGAAGCATCCTTGCGGGCCAAGGAGCGGGGTGGTGACGCCCCGACCCCTGGGGGTTCTGTGGCCAAGCTCTATGGCGGCGTGGCAAACCTGTCAGCCGGAGAAGTCGGCAAGGCTGCCGAAACGATCGATGCCGTGCCGGAGGATCAACTGTCTGCGCAGGACAGAGCGCTGAAGGCTGCGGCGCAGCGGGTTGCCGAGGAAGTGATGCGTCCACCATCGAACGTCAGCCTCGAGCAAGTCTCTGCGGACACAGTTGCAAATCAGATCAGTGCCGAGAAGACATCGGCATTACCCGGGCATGACGCTGCCGGGTCAAATGCCGCGGGAAATGCGGCAGCTTCTGCCAGCGCATCTTCTCTCGAATCCGAAGTCAAGTCCTTCATCGACAAGGGTCGTTCGAGTCTGAGCGCGGTTGACGATTTGCTGAAAAAGGACAAGTGACAATGCTCACACCGGGAACAATTGTATCTGACGTCAGTCAGCCCTCACGTACGTCTGCGAACCGTACGAGCGCGGGCCGATCAGGTGAGTTCGGTGAGGCGTTGTCGGCCGTTGCCCAGGAGGAGCGGCCACTTCGCGATGATCATGAGGACGCGGAGCCGGATGTTGCGGCAGAAGATGACGAAACAGCGGAATCCACTGGTACACGCACCACCTCTCGCCTGGCGCTGAGCTTCCTGCGCCAAGCCGGCGACACGGCATCTGCAGAGGCAAAGCTGGAAAATGGACAGCTTGCGACAACGACTGTGTCTCTGTCTGGGCAGAAGACTGCGGCTGTCGCGGCGGCAGGGGGGCAAACGCACCCCTCAGCGGGTGCGGCGGAGACGCTGGAAGGTCTCGGCGGACTCGTTGAAGCGGACGGAACTCTGACAGATCCGGCTGTGGCGACGGATTCGGCAATCACGGCGGGCTTGGATGCGCTCACTGTGAGCGGCGGAAAGAAGTCTGCCGTGGCGGGCGCGATGTCTGACCTGTCGACAGAAACACTGCCGGCCTCGGATCTGGATGCCCTCGTGAAGAATGCCGGAAAGCTTGGCGCAGACGACAAGACAGGCAAGGTGGCATCGGGCGACCGCAAGACGCCTGGCATCGGCGAATCGAACGTCACAAAGCAGAGCGCCGTGGATGCAGAAGCTGGTCAAACCGCAGCTGCTGATGCGGGTCAGATCGTTTCGGAGACCAGCACGGCCACCGATAGTGACCTGCAGACCAGTGCGCAGGCAGTTGCGACACTGCTGGGCGGTCTGATGGCAGCGGAGGGCCCGCAGTCGCAGGTCAAGACGACAGCCCGCAGTGACGCCGCGTCGAGCAAGTCTGACAAGGAAAACGCAGTCCTCGCGAACTCTGCCGCTCTGGAAGACGGTGTTCTGCTTGATGCGGCTTTGGCCGAAGATGCACTGAACAAGACCATTCTGGAAAAGTCCGTGGCCGCCGACGAAACCGAAAAGCGGTCCTTCCGCCTCGTGTCCGCTCAAGGTGGGCGCAGTCTGGACATGACCATCGGCACCGACCAGAACGGCAAGGCGACCGTCGATACCTCGACGAAAACGTCAGGCGCGGAAACCGTCACCGTACTCGACAGCCGCCGGTTCCTGGGTTTCATCCAGTCGACCAATGGCGCGGCTTTGACGTCGACGATCTCAGGCGATGCCGAATGGCAAAGGGCAATGCAGCCGGGTGCGACATTGCAGAATGAACAGGCCCGCAGCGGCACGAGCAATGTCGTCAACACGCTGAAACTCCAGATGACGCCGATCGACCTCGGGACGGTGACTGCGACGCTGCGTCTCGTTGGCGAGGAGTTGAGCGTTCATCTGACCGTGGAGACACGTGCGGCCCATCAGCAGCTGTCGGACGACAGCAGCGGCATCCTTGGCGCTCTGCGTGCCCAGGGTTTCTCGGTGGACCAGGTCACCGTCACCATGTCGTCGCAGGATTCGAACGCCCAGCTGTCCGGTAACGGCCAACAGCCCTCGGCGGACACGAATGCGCAGCAGGGTAACTCCCAGTCACAGGGACAGTCATCGGGCCGGTCAGAGGCATCAGTGAAGCATGGATCGAACGAAATCGAAGCGGGGTCTGAAGCACGGCCTCATTCCACTGACAGTGCTGGCGGGACTTCTGACCTCTATCTCTGATGCCAGGGCGACGGCGGATGGAGCCTGTGAACGCGAAATCCAGGCGGCCGCATCGAAGTATGGTATCCCCGAGGGGATCCTGTATTCGGTCGGATTGACGGAAACCGGACGCAAGGGCAGTCTCTATCCGTGGGCACTGAATGTTGAGGGCAAGGCGGTCTTTCCGGAGACTTCTTCCCAGGCGCTGCAGGCCTTTGCCGAGGCCCGGCGCCAGGGCAAAACCCTCATCGACGTCGGGTGCATGCAGATCAATCAGTACTTCCACGGCGAGAATTTTGCGTCCGTGGAGGAGATGCTGAACCCGAGGCGCAATGTAGAGTACGCGGCGAAGTTTCTCCGCAACCTTCATGACAGGCATGAAACCTGGACCATGGCGGTAGCAAGATACCACGCTGGACCCAATAATGATCCCGCGCAGAAGCGTTATGTCTGTCGCGTGATCGCCAACCTGGTCGCAACGGGTTATGGCAATTGGACTCCGACGGCGCAGCAATTCTGCCAGTAATGCAACCATAGATCTATTGCATGCTCGCGATTTTTCGTGGGTGTTTGTCCCGTTGCTGATTTGTCCAAAACATGGCAAAGCAAGGGCTGAAAAAGGTCTTGTTAACTTTTCCACCGCAAAATAGTGTGGAAAATTCGAAAGACCCACAAGATGTAGGGCAAATCGCGCCCCAATCCTTAATCAACTATTAAAACCCATGGTTAATTTTGTAGAGTTGTCCATGACTCCTTCGATTCGTACCCATAGTGCATCGAGGCACCACACTGATTCGGAGGCGGACGAATGATCGTAGTGGTTGATGAGCGCGAGCTCGTTAAAGAGGGTTACACCTCACTATTTGGGCGCGAAGGCGTACCTTCAACAGGATTTGATCCGAAGGAATTCGGAGAATGGGTCAATACGGCGGCGGACACGGACATTGCCGCGGTCGAAGCATTTCTCATCGGGCAGACCGAACGCTCGCTGGAGCTTCCCCGTGCGATCCGGGATCGCACCTCAGCTCCCGTGATTGCGGTCAGTGATCAGCCGTCGCTCGAGGCGACGCTGGCACTGTTTGACAGCGGCGTCGACGATGTCGTGCGCAAGCCTGTTCATCCGCGGGAGATCCTTGCACGTGCGGCAGCGATCCGCCGGCGCATCAAGGCGCTGACGAACTACACCGATATCGGTCCGATCCGCGTCTTCGACGATGGTCGCGATCCCGAGATCAATGGGGACATCTTCCCGCTTCCGCGTCGCGAGCGCCGTATCCTGGAGTATTTGGTCGCCAACCGCGGACGTCGCGTGTCGAAGACGCAGATCTTCAATGCAATCTACGGAATCTTCGATGACGAGGTCGAAGAAAATGTCGTAGAAAGCCACATCAGCAAGCTTCGCAAGAAGCTGCGCAAGAAGCTTGATTTCGATCCGATCGACTCCAAGCGCTTCCTTGGCTACTGCATCGACTGGAATTGAGACAGGTAACGCCTCGGCGTTCCTCTTCTTCATCAAGTATTAGTTACATTCGACCCCGGAAATCGACGCAGGTTTCCGGGGTTGTATTTTGTCGGCGTGTTGAGCTCCAAGCGTTGCTCTCAGGTCGTCAGTTGCAGGCGGTCATCTCAGACAGCTTCACGCAAGGCCCGTCATCTAGTGTCGTCTCATAGGCAAAACGGGGATTTGATATGAGCCTTTACGGAACGATGCGGACGGGTGTGTCCGGTATGAACGCACAAGCCAACCGTCTCGGCACCGTTGGCGATAACATCGCCAACTCCAGCACGGTCGGCTACAAAAAAGCATCGACAGAATTTTCATCAATGCTTCTTCCTTCCTCAGGCGGCTCTTATAATTCGGGCGGCGTCCAGACCAATGTCCGTTATTCGATCAACGAACAGGGCTCTTTCAGCTACACAACATCCACGACCGATCTGGCTATCAACGGTTCGGGCTTTTTTGTCGTCACCGGCGCTGATGGAACGGAATATCTGACCCGCGCTGGCAACTTTGAGGTCCAGTCCGACGGGACTTTGATGAACGCGGCGGGTTTCACCCTTATGGGGTATCCTTACGAGGAGGGTGTTGATCCGACCATCGTCATCAACGGTTTCGAAGGGCTGTCGGAGATCAATGTCACGGGTGGTGGTCTGCAGGCAACGGCATCGACCAGCGGAAGCCTTGAAGGCAACCTGCCGGAAAACGAGGCCGTGGGTTACACGAAGTCTTCTTCCGTCGTCGCTTTTGACAGCAAGGGCAATTCCCGTCTTCTCGATTACGTCTACACCAAGACGGCGCAGAACACCTGGACGCTCGACATCCAGTATGAAGGCACCTCGGTCACCGGTATCACGCCTGTTGGTTCGACAACGGGAACGGCAACCGGCAACCTTTACAGCGCCGCGGCTGTGGGTGATGTTGTTACCACGAGCTCGATCGCTTACGGTAGCGATGGCGAAGCACACACGCTGACCTACAACTACACAAACACCGGTGCCAATACCTGGGATCTCGAGATTCTGGACGGAACCACGTCAATCGGTACCCAGACCGGCCTGACCTTCGACGCGACGACCGGCGCCCTGACGTCCGCCCCCACAACGCTGACCACCACGGCCAACGGCACACTCGGCGCGCTGACCATTGACTTCTCGGCACTCGCCGAGAGCACCAGTGTGAGCTCCGTAGCGGCTCAGTCGGACGGCAATGGTACAGCCTATGAACTGTCTTTCGACGGCGCAGGTGTGCTCACAACGCCGACCTCGGTCACGACGACGCAGCAGTCGATTGATGGCGCAACGCTCAACGCTCTGACGATTGATATCAGCGCCCTCACCGAACTTGGTGCCGACTATTCGATTACCGGCGACGTCGATGGCAAGGGCGCTTCGGCTGTCGACTCGGTCGAAATCAGCAGCGATGGCATCGTGTCGATCCTCTACGAGAACGGCCAGTCGGTTCCGACCTATCGTATCGCCGTGGCGAACGTCCAGAGCCCGAACAACCTTACGTCGCTCGCCGGTAACGTTTACTCGCAGAGCCAGGATTCGGGTGTCGTCGTCATGGGTTACGCAGGCAATTCGGGCTACGGCGAAATCCTGTCCAACACGCTTGAAGACTCAAACGTCGATATCGCCGAGGAACTTACCACGATGATTGAAGCGCAGCGCAACTACACCGCTAACTCGAAGGTCTTCCAGACCGGTTCGGAACTGCTGGAAACCCTCGTGAACCTCAAGCGATAATCGCTTCGTAGCGTAACAAAGGTAAGCTAATGTCGCTTTCTACAGCACGGTCAACAGCTCAGGCGATCTTCAACAACACGGCCCGTCAGACGGCCGTGCTTGGAACGAACATCTCGAACACGCAGAACGCCGATTACAACAAGCGTACCGTGATGATCGTCTCGACGGAGTCCGGCGCCCGCGTCGGAACTGTCTACCGCGAAGAGAATGCGGCATTATTCCGCCAGTCGCTGGAAAGTCGTTCACAGGCCAGCGCCCAAACGACGCTGGTCGACGGATTGACGAACCAGATCGCAAACCTGCTCGGAGGCAACGATTACGGGCTGTCTCCGAACACTTATCTGACCAGCTTCTACAGCGCGCTGGAATCCTACGCTGCCAAACCAAGCGATACCACGCTTGCGTCGGGTACGGTTTCAGCCGCGCAGGATCTCGCAAACTCGCTCAACACGACGTCCAAAGGACTGCAGAGCATTCGCGCCGATGCAGACAAGACCATCAGCGAACAGGTCTCCGATCTCAACAACCTGCTTGAACAGTTCGAGGCCAAGAACAACGAAGTGGTCACGGCAACGGCGACCGGCAAGGATGCGAATTCCGCTCTTGACGAACGCGATTCCCTGCTGAAGCAAATTTCCGATATTGTTGGCGTCTACACTTGGTCGCGCGAAAACGGCGACATGGCGCTCTACACCATGGACGGGACCACGCTGTTCGAGACGGTGGCGCGACAGGTTACCTTCACGTCGACCACGACCTACGATGCCTCTGTGACGGGCAATGCGGTCTTGGTGGATGGCGTCCCTCTGTCGGCCGGAGAGGGTGGCGATACCACCGCAAGCGGTTCCCTGCAGGCTCTTCTTCAGATTCGCGACGATATTGCCCCCACCTATCAGCGGCAGCTCGACGAGATGGCAAACTCTCTGATCGAAATGTTCTCGGAAACCGACACATCGACGTCCACGACCCTCACCGGTCTGTTCAGCGACAGCGGTTCGACCACCGGTTCGATCGGCTCGATCGACAACCTCGCCTATCGCATCACGGTCAATTCGGCGGTCATTCCTCCGAACGGTGATCCATCGCTCATTCGCGACGGTGGTATCAACGGAACAGCCTTCGTTTCCAACACGACGGGTGAAAGTGGTTACTCGGACTTGCTCGACGCCTATGCCCAGAAATTCGAAGAGACGCGCACCTATACCAATGAGACCAATATCGGCGGATCGCAGACGCTCCTGAATTTCTCCACCGCGTCCATCGGCTGGTTCGAAACCATTCGCAGCTCGGCAACGAGCGCCGAAGAAACCAAGACCGCGCTCATGTCTCGCACAAGCGAAGCATACTCTAATGCGACTGCAGTCAGCCTTGATGAGGAACTGTCTCTGCTTCTCGAAGTGGAACAGTCCTACAAGGCAGGAACAAAGCTGCTGAACGCAGTCGATGAGATGATCCAGACACTTCTCGATACGGTAGGCTAAGGGTTATGAAAACGTCATTCAGCTCCAACATTGGTATCCAGAGCAGCCTGGCACAGACCATGGCCAAGGCCCAAAAGGAGCTTGTTGAGGCAAACCAGGAAGTGTCGACGGGTGTTCACGCGGATATGGGCGTTGCGCTCGGTTCCTCGACGACCCGCAGTCTGAATCTGACGCGCGATCTGCTTCGGATCGAAAGCCTCTTGGCTTCCAATTCCTTGGCAACGACCCGTATTGATTCGTCCGAGGGTGCCCTCAGCAATATGGCGGATCAGATCACCACGGCTTCCGGCCTGCTGACCGGTCTCGGCAATACCGAATCGACGGTCAACGAGGTCGTATTGACCATGACGTCGGCTCTTGATGCATTCACCGCTGCTGGCAATTCCTCCGCCGCTGGCGAATATCTGTTCTCCGGAACGAACACCGATGTCGAACCGCTGACCTCCTATACAGAGGACGGTTCAACGTTCAAGGCGGCGGTTGATCTGGAACTCAACCAGTTCCTGTCGGACAATGGCATCGCGTCCAAGGCCGATATGACCGAAGCCCAGATGCAGACGTTCCTGACGGATCTGGAAGCGAAGTTCACCGGTACGGCAACTTTGACCGATCCGCCGCACACGGGGCTCGCGGGCGAGGACTTCTGGACGACCTTCGTCTCCGACGCGTCTGATACGAACATGACGACGCGCATCACATCGAGCGAGACCATCGTCAGTTCGGTCAATGCGAATGATGCCGGCTTCCGCAACTTCATGTTCGGTGCCATCGTCACCATTGAATTCCTGCCGACCGCAACGGATGAAACCCGTTCGGCGATCGTCGACAGCGCCCAGGCTGCATTGGGCCGCGCCTCGACCGGCATCTCCAGCCAGCGCAGCCAGCTTGGTCTTTCGAGCGAGCGAATCTCCAAGGCGACGGACAGCCTGGAGGCGCAGAAGACCATTATCGAAAACAGCGTGAGCGATCTGCAATCGGTCGATTCGTATGAAGCAGCAACGCGGGTCACGGAACTGCAGTCGCTTCTTGAAGCGGCTTACACGCTGACCTCGCGAATACAGCAACTGAGTCTCATTAACTACCTTTGATGATCAAAGGGAGTCCGTGAAAATGAAGGATACATGAATGTACCAGTTTTCATATGCCGAGATCATGGAGGATGACGTCGCTGACGCCAAAACCCGAGAACGGCAGGCGTTGGATCGCTCCATCGAACTCTTGAAGGCTGCACGAGAGGAAAAACGATACTCGCGCGCCTCGATCGAGGCGCTGTTTTACACGCGGCGCGTCTGGATCAGGTTCATCGAGGACTTGAGACAGCCGGAAAACGAGTTGAACGCCGACCTCCGCGCCAATCTGATCTCCATCGCCATCTGGATCTTGAAGGAATGCGAACAGATCAGGCGACGGCAGTCGGACAATTTCCAAGGTATTATCGACGTGACCACCATCATCAGGGATGGACTTAAATGAAAAGTACGCTGCGCATCTCGCTGAAATCGGGCGAAAGGATCTTCATCAACGGGGCCGTTCTGCGCGTCGACCGTAAGGTGGCGCTCGAATTCCTCAATGACGTGACCTTCCTGCTCGAAAACCATGTTCTCCAGCTGGAGGACGCGACGACGCCGCTTCGTCAGCTCTATTTCATCGCTCAGATGATGCTGATCAACCCGGAAGGCAAGGATCAGTCGCTGTCCATGTTCCGCAAGTCGATCACCATGCTGTTGACCTGCTTCCGCGATGAGGAAGTCCTGGCGGAGCTGAAGCGGATCGATGCGATGGTCGTCAGCGGCCGTGCATTCGACGCCCTGAAGGCGATCCGCGGCCTCTACACGATCGAAGATCGCATCCTCAACAACCAGGAAATGTCGCCTGCGACGGTCGAGCAGATTCGCAGGGAGATCGCTCCGTGGCGGTAGATTCGGTCACCTCCACCACCTCCTCGTCCAACCCCTGGGCGAATGCAGCAGCATCGTCGACCGACGCCGACAATGCGAGCCTGAACTACGACAGCTTCCTGCAGCTCTTGATCGCCCAGATGAAGAACCAGGATCCGACGGATCCGATGGACGCGTCCGAACAGATCTCGCAGCTCGCTTCGTTCTCGCAGGTCGAGCAGACGATCCAAACGAATACCCACCTGAAGAGCCTGCTTCAGGCGGAAGCGATCACACGCGCCGGCGACATGGTCGGTAAGTACATCATGAGCGCTGACGACACCACGACCGGCAAGATCCAGGAAGTCCAGGTCTATTCGGATGGTATCATCGCCGTCACGGAAGCTGGCGACAAGATCCTTGTTCAGGCTGGTGTTGTCGTTTCGGATCAGGAGATCGAGGCTGACACTGATACCGACACGAGCACTGATACGACCACCGACACGAGCACGACCGACGAAAGCTCGACGTAATCCAACAGGCCCGGTAAAACGGGCCTGTCGAATCACCCTGAATGATTCAGGGCAGGAGAGGCTGATGAACGAAGCCGATGCGTTGGAAATCATGCAAGCCGCGATGAGGACGGTCCTGATTGCTTCGGGACCGGCAATCCTCGTTGCCATGGTCGTAGGGGTGGCGATCGCCTTCCTTCAGGCCTTGACGCAGGTGCAGGAAATGACGCTCACCTTCGTGCCGAAGATCGTCTCGATCCTGCTGGCGGTGGGATTTACGGCTCCCTTCATCGGCAGTCAGATCAATCTGTTTGCCCAGCTGGTGTTTTCGCGGGTCCAGTCCGGTTTCTGAGGAACCGGACGGGAGATGGCGCGCGCATGCCATCCTCGCGCAAGCTTCGCCCTCTAAGGTCTCGTTGACTAGGCATGATCTCCGTCATGCCGCCTTCTCATGAAGAGATGGATACCTGATGGCGCAACCACCGGCATTATCGATTCCCAAGGTCAATCCCAACGGCCGCGACATTGGCTTCGCGCTCGGCATCGTCTGCATCCTGTGCATTCTGTTCCTGCCGATACCGACCTTCCTGATCGACATGGGTCTTGCCTTCTCGATCGCCTTTTCCGTCCTGATCCTGATGGTTTCTCTGTGGATCCAAAAGCCGCTCGACTTTTCGTCCTTCCCGACCATCCTCCTCATCTCGACGATGATCCGCTTGTCGCTGAACATTGCGACGACCAGAACCATCCTGACCCACGGTCATGAAGGACACGATGCGGCCGGCGGCGTGATCGCCGGTTTCGCCTCGCTGGTCATGTCGGGCGACTTCATGATCGGTGTGATCGTCTTCATGATCCTGGTGACGGTCAACTTCATCGTCATCACCAAGGGTGCCACGCGTATCGCGGAAGTCGGCGCCCGCTTCACCTTGGATGCCATTCCCGGCAAGCAGATGTCGATCGATGCGGACCTGTCCGCGGGCATCATCGATGAGAAGGAGGCGCAGCGCCGCCGCCGCGAACTCGAAGAAGAAAGCATGTTCTTCGGTTCGATGGACGGTGCCTCGAAGTTCGTGCGCGGTGATGCCGTCGCCGGCCTGATCATCACCGCCATCAACATCTTCGGCGGCATCGTCATCGGTGCCTTCCGCCATGGCATGCCGATCGGCGAAGCGGCCGACGTGTTCGTCAAGCTGTCGATCGGCGACGGTATCGTGTCCCAGGTTCCGGCGCTCATCGTTTCGCTCGCCGCCGGCCTTCTGGTCACCCGCGGCGGTACGGCAGGCACGGCCGACCAGGCTGTTCTGGACCAGCTTGGCGGTTATCCGCGCGCCCTGTCGGTCGCAGCCGGCCTGATGGGTATCCTTGCACTCGTTCCCGGTCTTCCCTTCGTACCCTTCGTTGCGCTCGGCGGCCTGATGGCCTTCGGTGCCTGGATCGTTCCGCGCCGTATCGAGGCGGAGAACAAGGCACGCCGCGATTCGGAAGAAAAGAAGAAGATCCAGACCAAGGAGTCCGACAAGGATTCCGTCAAGTCGATGCTCAAGACGGCGGAGATCGAGCTTGCTCTCGGCAAGCAGGTCTCGACCCGCCTTCTCGGCGCGCATCAGGAGCTGGCCTTCCGCGTCGGCAAGATGCGCAAGAAGTTCGCGACGCAATACGGTTTCGTCGTCCCGGAAATCAAGGTCGCCGACGACATCACGATCCCGGAGAAATCCTACCAGATTCGCATCCACGGCACGACGATCGCTTCCAACGTCCTGCGGGTCGGCGATGTTCTTGTCATCACCGGTTCGGGACGAAAACCCAGCATTCCGGGCGACGAGATCCGCGAACCCGCCTTCGGCATGCCTGCGGTCTCCATCCTGGAGGCCTTTGCCGAAGACCTGAAGCGCGAAGGGTTCCACCCGATCGACAACGTGTCGGTCGTGCTGACGCATCTGAGCGAAGTCATCCGCAACAATCTGCCGCAGCTTCTGTCCTACAAGGACGTCAAGATCCTCATCGACCGTATGGATCCGGAGTACAAGAAGCTCGCCGACGAGATCTGCACCTCGCATATGTCCTATTCCGGCCTGCAGGCGGTGCTCAAGCTGCTGCTGGCGGAACGGGTTTCGATCCGCAACCTGCACCTCATCCTCGAAGCGGTTGCGGAACTTGCGCCGCATGTGCGCAAGACCGAGCAGATTGTCGAGCATGTGCGTGTGCGCATGTCGCAGCAATTGTGCGGCGATCTTGCCGACAACGGTCAGCTGCGTGTGCTGCGCCTCGGCAGCAAATGGGATCTTCTTTTCCACCAGGCGCTCAAGCGCGATGCGAAGGGTGAAGTCCTCGAATTCGACATCGATCCGCGTACGCTGGAGGAGTTCAGCGAACAGGCCAGCAAAGTTATCCGTGAGTTCATGGATCGCGGCCTGCCCTTCGTGCTTGTCACATCGCCCGAAACAAGGTCCTATGTGCGCATGATCATCGAGCGACTCTTCCCGACACTGCCCGTCCTGTCGCATGTGGAACTGGCAAAGGGCCTCGACATCAAGATATTGGGCTCGATTTCATGATCACTGACCCGCAGGGGACCGTGCTGACACTCTTTCTGGCTTTCTGTCGGATCGGGGGATGTTTCATGGTCCTTCCGGGTTTTTCAAGCGCACGCGTGCCGTCCAATATTCGGCTTTTCCTGTCCCTGGGCTTGTCGCTCGCCGTCATGCCGGTTCTTTGGGACACGCTCTATCCGAGGGTATCCGCCACGCCGGCGAGCATGATCGGGCTGATCGGCTCGGAGATGCTGATCGGCATCATGTACGGAATGATCGCCCGCATGTACGTGCTGGGCCTGCAGTTTGCCGGCTCCATCCTCACCATGTCGATCGGCTTTACCGCACCCGGCGGGCACGATGTGCTGGAAGACATGCAGGAAACCTCGCTGACCAGCCTCATCACCTTTTCCGGGCTGATGTTGCTCTTCATCCTGGACTTTCATCACATGATCTTCCGGGCGCTCATCGATTCCTATTCCGTCACGCCGGTCGGCGCCGTGCTGGAGCCGCAGAAACTGCTGATCACGCTGACGGATACGCTGAGGGCCTCCACCAACATCATGTTGCGACTGGCGAGCCCGTTTCTGATCTACGGGCTCCTGTTCAACGTGGCGGTCGGTCTCGTCAACAAGCTTGCGCCGCAGGTTCCCGTCTACTTCATTTCGACGCCCTACCTGATCACCGGGGGGATCTTCATGATGTATCTGGCAATCGCCGCGATGATTCGTCAGTTCGCCGATGGTTTCGGCCCGATCTTCCAGTCGTTTTGAGGTCTGAGATGGCAGACGGCGGACAACCCCGATCCAAGAAGCTGAAGCGCCTCGTCGCCCTGCAGCGGCACGTCGAAAAAATGGTTGAGGGGGAACTCGCCGACACCACGCGGCAACGCACCGAAGTGGGCGAACAGATGGATATGGTCATCGGCGCCATCGGTTCGATGGCTCCCGTTCATATGCAGTTCTCCAAAGGTTATTCGGAACGGTTCAGCCGGTTGATGGTGAAGGACAAGCAATTGTCCGGTGTCCAGCAGGTGCAGGAGGCGAGAATCCTGCGCGAGCGCACCAAGGGTGACCGCCTGGAAGAGCAGATGCAGGAGGCCCGCGGTCTTGAGGATCGGGAGAAGGAAGACAACGCCGTCTACGATCTGCTCGAGATCATGCTGATGCCGGGGCGCGACAAGAAATACTGAGCCAGGCCCGCGCGGAGCGTCAGGCCCGCTGTGGCAGATCCTCTACACCTTCCGCACGCGATGCGTTTAGTATTCGCTTGCGACGACGCCAGCCTGCAGCAAGCTTCAGAACGCATAGTTTCGCCACTTACATGAAAGGAAGCTCAAGTGGCGATTTCTCCTCCAAGCGATCTCGTACTCGACGTCCTGCGCGCAGCAGATCCGACGGACGTCCAAGCCGCCCAGGCGAAGCTGAAAGCAACCCGCGCCGCCTTTGCAGCGAGCAGCCTGGCCTCTGCCGGCACGGGTTTTTCCGCGGCCGTCGACCTTCTGGATGGTTCGGCCACGAAAGCGCGTGTGGACCACGCCGACCGATCGGCGAAATCGGCGGAAATGCCCGAGGAATACCGTAAGTTTGAAGCCTCCATCCTGCAGAACTTCGTCAACGACATGATGCCGAAGGACAGCGAGGAGATCTATGGAAAGGGTTCGGCCGGTGAATTCTGGCAGAGCATGATGTCCGAGCAGATTGCCGATCAGATGTCGAAGAACGGCGGCGTCGGCATTGCGGAGCAGATCTACTCCCAGTCGCTGCAGCGGCTGCGCAACGAAGGCACACCCAACGCCGTGACGGATGAGGACAGCCGCAATCGCTCCCTCAGCATGGTGGATGATTTTCAGAGAAAAGTACTCGACCTCGCCCCTGCTGAGCGAAGCGAGGCATAATGATGAATAGGACTGGAACAGGGCACATGGAAGTTATTTCCGCGGATTACCGTATCAAGTCGGTTCTGGGCCGGCTCGAAATGATCATCGACAACGAGAACGAGCGGATCGGCAAGGATCCGCAATTCGATCTCAAGGTGTCGAATGCGCATAAGAGCCGTTGCCTCTATGAACTGACAATGCTCTTCCGCGGCACCAATCCGCAGGAATTTGCCGTCAACCACATCGAGCAGATGCATGCGCTGAAGGCGAAGCTGACGCTGAATGCGCGTCGCGTCGAGGCGCATCTTCATGCCGTGCGCACGGTGGCGGATCTGTTGAAGAACGCCGCGCGTGATGCGGAAGGTGATGGCACCTACACGCAAGAACAGTTCATTTACAGCGAAGTCTGATGGTCAAGCTCATCCTCACCGGTCTCTGGGTCTGCGTCGTCACGCTCGGTGCCGTCTATTTCTCCGTTCAGATGTCGCTTCCCAAGCCGCCGGTGGATGAAGCGACACTTTTGAAGGAAAAGTCCGAACTGGTGAAGGGCGAGTCGATCAACGTTCCGATGCTCGCCGATGGCGCGGTCCAGGGTTATTTCCTGACGCGCATTTCCTTCATGATGGACAAGGAAAAGATCAAGGGCGTCCACCTGCCGGTGACGGAAATGATGACCGACGAGTTGTTCACCCTTCTCGTCGGCAACAAGATGGTCAATCTGGATAACACCAAGGCGTTCGATCTCGCGGCATTCCGCAGCAACATCAAGGAATCGCTGAACAAGAAGTTCGGCGGAGACTACGTCCTTGATGTTCTGGTCGAACAGCTCGATTACATGTCGAAGGACGATATCCGCGCCAATGGCGAGCGCAGCCCCACCAAGCAGGTGACCCCTCTCAAGATCGTCGAGGGTGCGAAGGTCGAGGCAGCACCCGCCAGCAGCGGGCACTGAGGTGCTTTGACCGGCCCGTGGTTCCGCGGGCCGGGACGCTTTTCAGCATCGCAAGCGCGATCCGCTCCGCAAATTAACGATTTGTTCGCCAAAGAAATTTAGACTGCCTTAACATTTTGGCGGCCGAACCGATGTGCGGCCGTGGGAACGGTTGAGCACATGGTTTCTGCGAGCGAAGCAAGGATCGGCGAGATGGCAGGCGATGGCAGGCCCCCCCGCGCGGTCCGCAAAGGCGGCCTGGCCGTCAAGGCATGCGTGCTGAGTGCCGCAGCCGCCCTCGGTGCCCTGGTGCCGTTCCTGCTTCCCGTCGATCTCACCCGCCACTATACCGCCGAAACACAGCTTGAGTTGCCGGGGGCGGGGAGGGCGCAGCAGACCGCCTTTTTGGCCGAGGCCCATCGCAAGCTGGAGGCGCAGGCCTTTCTGGACCAGGCCCTTCACCGGATTGCGTCGTCGCTTCCGGACGCTTCGGGACCGCAACAGCTGACGGCGCTCGGTTTCCTGTCCGATCTCGTGACGCGGCGCGACGTCCGCCCCTCGACCGCCGAACGGTTGGAGCGAAGCCGCCTCGCCGAGCAGATCGTCCTCGTCGGCGGCGACACCGACCGCCGGGTGGCGGTTGCCGTTCGTGATCCAAACGCCGCGCGTGCCGTGGTGACGGCCAATGCCATTGCAGATCTGCTTGCATCTTCCGGCCAGGGCCAGCCGCTGGGCGAGGCTGAGACCGTCCGCACCGCTCGTCAGAAGCTGGAGAAGGTTCAGGCCGAGCTGGAAGCGATTGTCGTTCCCGATCATGAACTCGACGCCCTGAAGGCACTTGAGACTGGACGCTCCGAGCTTGCGGCCGAGCGCGAAGCCCTCGACGCAGCACAAGCCGCCTTGCAGGAAAAGGCGGCCCTCTTGGGAGAGCTTCAGCCGCGGTCCATCCTCGACAATGCGGTGCCGGAAGCGCTGGCCGGAACCGGTCTGGAGGAAGCTCGCCGCCGGTATCAGGATGCCAAGCTCGAGGTTGATCAGCTGTCGGTCTCGCTCGGACCACGCCATCCACGGCTTGTTGCGGCCAAGGCCACCGAAGATGAAGCGCGTGCCGCAATTGCAACCAGCCTTCAGCGCGCTGCTGCCAATCTGAAGCAGCAGCAGGATGGACTGAAGGCGCAGATCCAGGATCTGACGAAACGGCAGGCTGATCTTAACGCACAGCCTGTCTCCGAAGCAGCGCGCAAACGGCTCGCGCTGGAAAACCAACTTGATGAGGCGCGGCGCATCTATCTGGACGCGCTGCGACTGGCGGAACAGGCGCCGCAGTCCTCCCCGTCCGTCATCCGCCTCGACAGGGCAACCGTCGCAGCCGCCGACGCTTCGGGTCTTCCCGCCTGGCTCTACTCGTTGCTTGGGGCCCTCGCTGCGATGTGTCTTGCAGGCGCGGCGATGCCCGCACGCATCGCGGACGAAGCGGAAGAGGAGCGATTTGCAGATGTTCCTGCAACGCGCCTGCCCGAAAGGTCAAACGAGCCCGAATTCTCGCAGTTGCGTCCGAGCGATCCGATACATCGATCCGACACCTTGAGGATTGCGGCGCCGTCGGATCTGGGCATTTTCAATGCGCCGGAATCCCTGCCGCCGGCTGGAACCGTTGCGCGCACTGTTGTGCCGGAGCCAATGCCGCGGATGCCGAGCTTTGACGCGTATTACGAGCCGAAGCAGCAATACCCTGCGAAACCCGCCTGGATGGAAGCGCTTGCGGAGCATGCCGCAAATGATGCCGACCCAGGCCGCCCGGACGACAGCGTGGTTCTGTCGGCCCTATTGTCCAATCGGACAGTTCCGTCGGAGCAGCAGCCCTTGCCGGTGCTTCTGGCCTCGATCCTCTCCCGCCGTCAGGCGGAAGCCCGTCCGGAGGTCAGGGCGCAGTATGCGGCGGAAGACCGCGAAATGCTGGAACTGAAACGCGGCATCGAGGCCCTGCGCCGCCAGGTCGAAGAGCAGCTGGCGGATCGGGAAGCCCATCTCCAGCCACGCTACGCATCGGGGCGTTGAAGTCGCACCCGCCAGCAGGACCGCATTCCGCCCTTGCAATCCCGGCCATGTCGGCATAGGCGTCTGCCACGAACGGCACTGGCCTCCCGTTTGCACGGGAGCTCTTGAACACCGTAGGAGCAGGACGTGGCAACGATCATTGACGGTAAGCAGGAAGCGGCAAAGGTGACGGATATCGTCACGCAAGCGGCGGCGGTGCTGGAGCGCGAGGCGCATATCAAGCCTGGCCTTGCCGTGGTGATCGTCGGCAACAATCCGGCAAGCCATGCCTATGTGAACGCCAAGAGCCGCATGGCCAAGCAGTGCGGTTTTCATTCCATGCAGTATTCGCTTGCCGAAGACACGACGCAGGACGACCTGGAATCGCTTGTCGCCAAGCTGAATGCAGACCCTTCCGTGCACGGCATTCTGGTTCAACTGCCGCTGCCCGACCATCTGAATGCCGAGCCGGTCATCCAGTCGATCCGCCCCGAAAAGGATGTCGACGGCCTGAACGTCGTCAATGCCGGCAAGGTGGCGAGCGGTGATCTGGCAAGCGGTCTCGTTTCCTGCACGCCAGCCGGCGCGATGATCCTGGTGCGCAACATCCACGGTTCCGACCTGTCGGGGCTCAATGCCGTCGTCATCGGCCGCTCCAATCTGTTCGGCAAGCCGATGGGGCTGCTGCTGCTTGCCGCCAATGCGACGGTGACTATGGCGCATTCGCGCACGAAGGATCTGGCCTCCGTCTGCCGCCAGGCGGATATTCTGGTTGCCGCTGTCGGGCGGCCCTTCATGGTCAAGCAGGATTGGGTGAAGAAGGGTGCCACGATCATCGACGTCGGCATCAACCGCATCGACGCGCCGGAAAAGGGTGAGGGCAAGTCTCGTCTGGTCGGCGATGTGGCGTTCGATGAATGTGCGGATGTGGCCGGTGCGATCACCCCGGTTCCGGGTGGCGTCGGCCCCATGACGATCGCCATGCTGATGGCCAACACGGTGGTTGCTGCCTATCGTTCCGTCGGCAGACCGATCCCGAAATTCTGACCCGTCTCAGACGGGCGCCGGCCCCGTCGAGGCACGGATGGTAAGGTCTGCCGTCCACAGTTCCTGCTGCGGCAGGTCGGCCTCCGGTCCGGTTACGGCGGCGATCAGTCTTTGCGCGATCCGCCGTCCCGCCTCGCGGAGCGATGAGCGCGTCGTCGTCAGCGGCGTTGAAAAATGCTCCGGCTTCAACAGCATCAGGTCGTCGTCATGGGCGATCAACGAGATGTCGCTGCCAAGCTGCAAGCCTGCTTCGCGGATGGCACGCACGGCGCCGAGCGCCAGAACCGTACTGGCGCAGAGGACGGCGGTCGGCCGTTTATCGCCTTGCAGCAGCCGTGCCATCTGCAGGTAACCGTTGGCATCGGTCATCATGGTATTGCTGACGCTTGCCTCTTCCAGGACAAGGCCCGCCGCCGCGAGCGCACGTTCCACGCCAATTCGCCGACGGGCAGCGAAGTCGAGGTCGGCCGGGCCGTTGATCAGCGCGAAATGTCGATGCCCCAGCTGAAGCAGGTAGTCTGCCGCCTCCCGGAACGCCCGCTCATTGTCGACGTCGAGAAACGGGTAATCCTCGGCGATCCCCAATGAGCGGCCATGCACGATGAAGGGGAGCGCAAGCGACTTCGCCATCTCGATGCGAGGATCCTGCGCCCGCATATAGGCGAGATAATAGGCGTCCACGCTGCCGCTGTTGACGAGATCGCGGATCGCCTGCTCCTCCTTCTGCGGATGGGCGGGCATGATCACGAAGTGGAATTCGTGATTGAGACATTCATCGGCAAGCCCGCTCTGGAATTCCGCGAAGTGGATGTCCGCCGATTGTCCATCGGAAATCGGCATCACCAAGCCGAGCGAACCGGCCTTGCCGGTCGCCAGACGGCGGGCGGCGCGGTTGGGGCGATAACCGGTTTCCTCCGCTGCCTTCAGAACGCGCTGGCGCGTTTCCTCGCTGACCTCCGGATAGCCGTTCAGCGCACGACTGATCGTCGTCTGGGACAGCCCCAAAAGTTCTGACAATTGCTTGAGATTCACCGTGTTCACTCCCCACTTTCCCGACGTTCCCCTCAAAAAACGTCGTTCAAAGCGCTTCGGGAGCTTATCAGCCGCGCGGCGGCACGGAAATGAAAAAGTGGACGCTGGTGACGTGTGCTCTAATTCATGGCACACTTCGCTTCAATCCGAAGTGGAATGAAAAGACTCTTGACTCACAGGGGCAGAGCGTGGCTTCTTCGCATCCAAAGCGCTTTGAATGCTTTTGATGTGTCTGGGTGGAAGACAAAGATTTCAGGAACGGGAGGTACTTGCATGAGACATTTGTTGCTTGCTGGCGTTGCGGCCATTTGCCTGGGAGGTTCGGCTGCCACGGCTGCAGATCTGAAGTTCGCGCCCGGACAGGATGCGAAGTTCAACTGGAAGAGCTATGAAGACTTCAAGAAGGCGCATGGCGACATCAAGGGCCAGACGCTGACGATCTTCGGTCCCTGGCGCGGGGATGACGAGAAGCTGTTCCGCAGCGTACTCGCCTATTTCAACGATGCCACCGGAGCGAACGTCCAGTATTCGTCCTCGGAAAATTACGAGCAGCAGATCGTCATCGATACGCAGGCAGGTTCGCCGCCGAACATCGCGATCCTGCCGCAGCCGGGTCTTCTGCAGGATCTGGCCTCCAAGGGTTTCCTCACGCCGTTGAAGGCCGACACCTCGGACTGGGTCAAGACGAATTACGGCGCGGGTGAATCCTGGGTCAAGCTCGGCACCTACAAAGGCAAGGACGGCAAGGACGCCTTCTTCGCCTTCCCGTACAAGGCCGACCTGAAGTCGCTCGTCTGGTACGTTCCGGAAAACTTCGAGGAGGCCGGCTACAAGGTGCCGAAGACGATGGAAGAGCTGTTCGCGCTCTCCGACCAGATCGTCAAGGATGGCGGCACGCCCTGGTGCATCGGCCTCGGTTCGGGCGGTGCGACCGGCTGGCCGGCAACCGACTGGGTCGAAGACCTGATGTTGCGCATGAACACGCCGGAAACCTATGACGGCTGGGTCAACAACACGGTGAAGTTCAACGATCCGAAGATCGTCGGCGTCATCGAGGAATTCGGCAAGTTCGCCAAGAACGAAAAGTATGTCTCGGGTGGCGTGGCCGCAGTCGCCTCGACCGATTTCCGCGACAGCCCGAAGGGTCTCTTCGACATTCCGCCGAAGTGCTACCTGCATCACCAGGCCTCCTTCATTCCGACCTTCTTCCCGGAAGGCACGAAGCTCGGAACGGATGCGGACTTCTTCTACATGCCGACCTATGCCTCGAAGCCCGAGCTGGGCACGCCGGTTCTCGGCGCCGGCACGCTGGTCACGATCACCAAGGATTCGCCGGCGGCCCAGGCCTTCGTTGATTTCCTGAAGACGCCGATCGCGCATGAAGTCTGGATGGCCCAGTCCGGTTTCCTGACACCTTACAAGGGTGTGAAGACCGAAGCCTATGCCAATGATGCGCTGAAGAAGCAGGGCGAGATCCTGACGACGGCAACGACCTTCCGCTTCGACGGTTCCGACCTGATGCCGGGCAAGATCGGCGCCGGCGCCTTCTGGACCGGCATGGTCGATTTCGTCGGCGGCAAGTCTGCTCAGCAGACCGGCGACGAGATCCAGAAGGCTTGGGACGGCCTGAAGTAAAGAACGCCAACACCCGTGCGCGACCGGCGTCCTACCGGTCGCGCACGCTCTGCCTTAACAAACAGCCGGAATGATCACCGGTATAACGAGGTCCGGGCAGGACCATGAGGAGGGGACATGATATCGCAGATCGTCTCGGCCGTTGGCGTGATGATCGTCGGCGTTTTCGCCTGCGCTCTCTATTATTGGCTGTCGGATAAGATCCTCAATCTGGCGCTGCCGGTGCGCGATGGGGATGTCACGCAGGCCTCGCGCAATCTGAACCGCCGCGCTGTCGTGCGTCCCTGGCTGTTTCTCGGGCCGGCCCTTCTGCTGCTCGGCATCTATCTCGTCTACCCGGTCATCGCGACCTTCATCCTCTCCTTCTACGATCGCAGCGGCCAGACCTTCGTCGGTCTCTCGAACTATCGCTGGGCCTTTTTCGACGCAGGCTTCCGGCAGTCGATCTTCAACAACATTCTCTGGCTTGCGGTCGTCCCGGCTGCCTGCACCTTCTTCGGCCTGGTGATCGCCGTGCTGACCGACCGCATCTGGTGGGGCAATATCGCGAAAAGCATCGTCTTCATGCCGATGGCGATTTCCTTCGTTGGTGCCTCCGTCATCTGGAAGTTCATCTACGAATATCGCGGGGCCGCTGATAACCAAATCGGCCTCCTGAACGCCATCGTCACCTCGCTGGGCGGCGATCCGCAGGTGTGGATCTCCATGCCCTTCTGGAACAACTTCTTCCTGATGGTCATCCTGATCTGGATCCAGACGGGTTTTGCCATGGTCATCCTCTCGGCAGCTTTGCGCGGTATTCCGGAAGAGACGATCGAGGCGGCTGTCATCGATGGCGCCAATGGCTGGCAGATCTTCTGGAAGATCATGGTACCGCAGATCTGGGGCACGATCGCTGTCGTCTGGACCACCATCACCATTCTCGTCCTCAAGGTCTTCGACATCGTGCTGACTATGACCAACGGCCAGTGGGATACGATGGTGCTCGCCAACCTGATGTTCGACTGGATGTTCCGCGGCGGCGGCGACAGTGGCCGAAGTGCGGTCATCGCGCTCGTCATCATGGCAGCCGTCACGCCGATCATGGTCTGGAACATCCGCCAGGCGAACCGCGACGCAGGAGGACACTGACATGGCGAACCTTGTGACCCGTCTCAAACGCGTCGGCCTGCCGCGCCTCATCGTTCACCTCTCGGTGCTCCTGATCGTCATCCTGTGGCTGATCCCGACGCTTGGCATCCTGGTCACCTCGATCCGCGATAAGGACCAGATCACCACGTCCGGCTGGTGGACGGCCTTCAGCAGTTCGACGCAGACCAGCGCCGGACGTCTCGGCGATCCCTCGAGCGCAAAACAGGACGGCGCCAACTACGTGATCACCGGTTCGGTCTTCGAGGAGGGCCAGGGTGGAACCGTGCGCGCCTTCGGTGTTCGCGTTCAGGACCCCGCAGCCTTCCCGGCCGGCGAACCGGCGGATCTCGGCGAAGGCGAGACGCTGACCATCGAGAGCGACGGCTCCTACGTCTACACCAAGACCGCGCCCTTCGAAGGTTCGCGCGGCAAGCGCATCTATCTGACGGTTGCCACCCCGCCGGAATTCACGCTGACGAACTACCAGACCGTTCTGCAGGGTGAGGGCATCGGCCAGGCCTTCATCAATTCGCTGACGGTGACGATCCCCGCCACCATCATCCCGATCCTGATCGCCGCCTTCGCCGCCTATGCGCTGTCCTGGATGAGCTTTCCGGGCCGGGCGCTGATCATCGCCATGGTGGTCGGCCTCATCGTCGTGCCGCTGCAGATGTCGCTGATCCCGCTACTCAGGCTCTATAACGAGGTCGGCAATTTCTTCGGTACCTCGTCGAAAACCTATGCCGGCATCTGGCTGGCGCATACCGCCTTCGGCATGCCGCTCGCCATCTATCTGCTGCGCAACTACATCGCCGGACTTCCCAAGGAGATCATCGAAAGTGCGCGCGTCGACGGCGCGTCGGATTTCGAGATCTTCGTCAAGATCGTCCTGCCTCTGTCCTTCCCGGCACTTGCCTCGTTTGCCATTTTCCAGTTCCTCTGGGTCTGGAACGACCTTCTGATCGCCATCGTGTTCTTGGGGACAGGGCGCGACCAGCTGGTGCTGACCGGCAGCCTCAATGCGCTGCTCGGCTCACGCGGCGGCAACTGGGAAATCCTGACGGCCTCCGCCTTCGTCACGATCATCGTGCCGTTGCTGGTGTTCTTCGGGCTCCAACGTTATCTGGTGCGCGGTCTCCTTGCCGGTTCGGTCAAGGGCGGCTGAGCACTTCTCTCTCAAGGTCAACAACGCATGATTGCTTCTCCCCAGACGACGGAAGCGCCGGACGCCGATTGGTGGCGTGGCGCGGTCATCTACCAGATCTACCCGCGCTCCTATCAGGATTCGAACGGCGACGGCGTCGGCGACCTGAAGGGCATCACGGCGCGTCTGCCGCACATCGCAGCCCTCGGCGCCGATGCCATCTGGATCTCGCCCTTCTTCCCGTCGCCGATGAAGGATTTCGGCTACGACGTCTCCAATTATGCCGATGTCGACCCGATGTTCGGCACGCTGTCGGATTTCGACGCGCTGATTGCCGAGGCCCATCGCCTGAAGATCAAGGTGATGATCGACCTCGTCATCTCGCACAGTTCCGACCAGCATGCCTGGTTCATCGAAAGCCGGTCGAGCCGTGTCAATCCCAAGGCCGACTGGTATGTCTGGGCCGATCCGAAGCCGGATGGCACGCCGCCCAACAACTGGCTGTCGATCTTCGGCGGGTCCGCCTGGGCCTGGGATCCGACACGCATGCAGTATTACCTGCATAACTTCCTGACTTCGCAGCCGGACCTCAACCTGCACAATGCCGATGTGCAGGATGCGCTTCTGGATGTCGTGCGCTTCTGGCTGAAGCGCGGCGTCGATGGTTTCCGCCTCGACACGATCAACTTCTATTTCCACGACAGGGAGCTGCGCGACAACCCGGCGCTGGCACCCGAGCGGCGTAATGCCTCGACGGCGCCGGCCGTCAACCCGTACAATTTCCAGGAACATATCTACGACAAGAACCGTCCGGAAAACATCGCGTTCCTGAAGCGCTTCCGGGCCGTGCTGAACGAGTTCCCGGCGATTGCCGCCGTCGGCGAGGTGGGCGACAGCCAGCGCGGTCTCGAAATCGTCGGGGAATATACCTCCGGCGGCGACAAGATGCAGATGTGCTACGCCTTCGAATTCCTGGCGCCCGATCAGCTGACACCGGCGCGTGTCGCTGAAGTACAGAAGGATTTTGCCGCGGCAGCACCGGAAGGCTGGGCCTGCTGGGCCTTTTCCAACCACGACGTCGTGCGCCATGTTTCCCGCTGGGGCGCCGACGTGATGGACCGCGAGGCCTATGCCAAGCTGCTGTCTGCCATTCTGCTGACGCAGCGCGGTTCGATCTGCATCTATCAGGGCGAGGAACTCGGCCTGACGGAGGCCGATATCGCCTTTGCCGATCTGCAGGACCCGTATGGCATCCAGTTCTGGCCGGAATTCAAGGGCCGCGACGGTTGCCGCACGCCGATGGTGTGGGACGATCATGCGGCTCAGGCCGGCTTCTCCACCGCGGAAAAGACCTGGCTGCCGATCCCGGTGGAGCACCAGCTGCGCGCCGTCAACGTTCAGCAGGGCGTTGAGACTTCGGTGATGGAGCAGTATCGCCGCTTCCTCGCCTTCCGGCGTGAGCATCTGGCCTTCGCCAAGGGCGAGATCGCCTTCCTGGCCCCGACCGAAAGCCTGCTCGCCTATACCCGCTCCTTCGGCAACGAGACGCTGCTCTGCCTCTTCAACATGAGCGCAGACTCGATCGACGCGGAACTTCCGGCGGGCGAATGGGAAGTGCTGACCGGTCACGGCTTCGAGGCGACGCTCGATGGTCGCACCGTCGGCCTGCCGGCCTGGGGCGCGTTTTTCGCCCGGCTGGCATGACATGACAATCAGGTCCGGGAGGGGCAACGCTCCCGGACCAGCAACACGAACGAAACCTGGCCCATCGCAAACAACCGGGCACAAGGCGTGAAGAAGGGGAGAGACATGGCTGGCTTGGTTCTGAAGGACATCCGCAAGGCGTATGGTCAGGTGAAGGTGCTGCACGGCATCGATCTCGACATCCGGCAGGGCGAATTCATCGTCTTCGTCGGCCCGTCCGGCTGCGGCAAGTCCACGCTGTTGCGCATGATTGCCGGCCTGGAAGAGATCACCAGCGGCGACATGTTCATCGATGGCAACCGGGTCAACGAGGTGCCGCCCTCCAAGCGCGGCATCGCCATGGTCTTCCAGTCCTACGCGCTCTATCCGCACATGACGGTCTACGACAACATGGCCTTCGGCATGCGCATTGCCGGCGAAAGCAAGGAAGAGATCGATCGTCGCGTGCGCGCGGCTGCCGATATTCTCCAGCTGACGCAGTATCTGGAGCGGCTGCCGAAGGCGCTCTCCGGTGGCCAGCGTCAGCGTGTTGCGATCGGCCGGGCCATCTGCCGTGATCCAAAAGTGTTCCTGTTCGACGAGCCGCTTTCCAACCTTGATGCGGCCCTGCGTGTCGCGACCCGTATCGAGATCGCCAAGCTCAACGAGAGCATGCCGGACACGACGATGATCTACGTCACCCACGACCAGGTGGAGGCGATGACGCTTGCCGACCGGATCGTCGTTCTGTCGGCCGGGCGCATCGAACAGGTCGGCCCGCCGCTCGAACTGTACGAGCGCCCGCAGAACCTCTTCGTAGCGAAGTTCATCGGCTCGCCGGCCATGAACATCATTCCGGCAACGGTGAAGGAAACCGGTGCGACGACCCGCATCGACCTGAAGGGCGGCAAGCTCGTCTCCGTTCCCGTTGCGACGGAACCTTCGGAGACCGGCAAGGCCGCAAGTTTCGGCATCCGCCCGGAGGATCTGACCGTCACGACCGGCGAGGATTACCTGTTCGAAGGCAAGGTCGCGATCGTCGAGGCGCTTGGCGAGGTGACGCTTCTCTACATCGAGGGTCTCACCGACGAGGAGCCGATCATTGCCAAGCTGCCGGGCATTTTCAGGGTCGAAAAGGGCGAGGTCCTGCGCTTTTCCGCCGATCCCGCCAAGATGCATCTTTTTGATGCAAGCGGACAGACCTACCGGCGCTGAGCGTCTTGCGCAAAGCAATGGGCGTAACCAAAACGTAACAGTTGGCCACACCCAATGTTAAGGTTCGCTCCCTAGGATCACGGCATTGAATAAAGACGTCGATGCCGAGGGTAAGATGAATTCTCGTCCGCACTACCTGAAAAAGGAAGAGTCCTTCATGTATGACCGCGAAACGCGGTTCAAGCTTGAAGAGACGATGAATGCGGGACGGATCGAGTTCACCGAAAAGCACGTCATGCACATGGCGCAGCGCCGCTGCGACGTGATCGCCATCTCGATGAGCGGGGCGGTCCTGTCGCTCCTCTCGCAGTCGAACCTGCCCAACGAATTCGTCCTCGACATTCCCGATGCCCGCATCATGAAGATCGGCTGCGTTTTGATGCGCATGAATGCCAACAACACGATCGATGTGCGTTTCCTGCGCCTGTTGACGGAAAAGGAACTGAACCGCATCTTCATCTTCTCGACCCATCCGGCGCACAAAGACAAGAAGCTGGATGTGAGGAGCTGGTGAGGGTGCCGGGCTAAGATCTCGGATTTCGCCGGCAACCAAGATGCTTGGCAAAGGTGACCCGGATGAATGGCCGCTTTCTCTCTCTGCCGTCAGGTATGTCCGGCATCGACGCGGTCGTGGCCGATTCCGCCATGACCTTTTGCCGCCACACCCATGACCAGTTCGGCATCGGCGTCATCCTGCGGGGTGCGCAGCAGTCGGCGAGCGGACGTGGCCACGTCGAGGCCGAGGCCGGCGACGTGATTACCGTCAATCCGGGCGAGGTGCATGACGGCAAGCCGCTTGGCGAGGGCGGCCGCGCCTGGCGGATGATCTATCTCGATCCGCAGATCGTCTGGGCGGCAGGCCTTGACCTGACGGATGGCAAGCACCGGCAGCTCGAGCTGACGAGGCCGGTCGCCCGAGACCATCGGCTTGCCGACGAGGCAGCGGCGCTGTTTGCCGCGGCCACGGCCGCTCCGGTGAAGGATGCTCCCTTGATGGTGGAGGAGCGTCTTTTTTCGCTTCTGATGCACCTGGCCGAAGAGCGGCCGGCGCAGACACTGCCGGATGACCGGCTGCGGTGCGCGCTGCAGCGCCTGCAGGAGGACCCGGCACAGCCGGTCACGCTTCAGGATCTCGCAGACCTCACCGGCCTCAGCCGCTTCCAGGTCCTGCGGGCCTTCCTCAAGATGACGGGCCTTCCGCCACATGCCTATCAGCGGCAATGTCGTCTGCATCTGGCCCGCCGCCTGCTTCGCCAGAGGAAGCCCCTGGCGGAGGCAGCCCTTGAGGCCGGTTTCGCGGACCAGAGCCATATGAACAGGCTGTTTGTCAAAACCTACGGCATGACGCCCGGCGCCTATGCGGCGGCCGTGCGATAGCCTCGCCCTGCAATAGCGTTCAAGACCGGGTGCGGAGATTGACGGCATAAGAGGCTCATTCAAAAGGAGCCTCTGCATGAAAACGAACGTCACATCATCGTATCGTTCAATCCAGTCGTTGGCAGCGGGAGGCCGCGCATGAGCTGGGAATTTCTGCTCACCTCGCTGATCGTGGTCGCGACCCCCGGCACAGGTGTCATCGTCACCCTTGCGGCCGCGCTCACCCATGGCCGCCGCGCCGCCATCATCGCCGCCTTCGGTTGCACGCTCGGCATCGTGCCGCACATGCTGGCGGCCATCACCGGCCTTGCCGCCGTCCTGCACGCGAGTGCGCTGGCCTACGAGATCATCCGTTATGCCGGTGTCGCCTATCTTGCCTATATGGCCGTGATGATTTTACGCGAGGAGGGCGCACTGTCGATCGACACCGGACAGGCCGCCCGCTCGGACCGGCAGACGATCCTTTCGGCGATCCTGGTCAATCTGCTGAACCCAAAACTGTCGATCTTCTTTTTTGCCTTCCTGCCGCAATTCGTTTCTGCCGGGACAGGAGATGGTCTGTGGCGCATGATCGAGCTGTCGCTCGTTTTCATGGGCATGACCTTCGTGATTTTTGTTGCCTATGGCTCGTGTGCGGCGGCGGTGCGCGAACACATCACGTCGCGACCGAACGTGATGACGGGTCTCAGGCGCGGTTTTGCCTTGGCCTTCGTCGGGCTCGGCATCAAGCTTGCGACGGCAGATCGATAAAAGCCTGCCGTCGCCGCTCGGAGCGACGGGATCAGGCGCGGGCGAGCGCCTCGATCACCAGGGCCTTCAGCTTCACGTCCGGGACTTCGGCAAAGGCCAGGTCCTCGCGGCCGAAATAGGCCTTGCGGTTGATCGCCGACCAGTCGTTGCAGGCTATGATGTAGCTCTGTTTGCCGGGGGCAAGCGTCGGTGCCGAATAGAGGAAATCGCCGGTGCGGGCAGACAGGGGCACGTCCCCATCCTGGTTGCAACGCGCCAGGATGGCGGCAAGGGTCGCCGCATCCACCTCGGTCTTCATGATCTTGCCCTCGAAACGCAGCGCCGCATTGTAGTCGAAACGGCTCACCTCCCCCTTGGGCAGGCCGGTGCCGAAGGAGGTGTGGCCGATGAAACCGATATCGGCGCCGGCCTTGGCGGCAATGGCGGCGGCGGCAAAACGGGCCGTCTCACCCAGCGTCAGCGGCGCCTTGGTGCGGGCGACGACGCTGCGGTCTTCCGCCGTCAGGTGTTTTTCCAAAACGGCGGCGATGGCGCTTTTGAGGTCCGGCGCGGCCGGGCCGCCGCGTTCGATCGCGATCCGCTCCAGGCTGGCGGCTGCACCCGGGGCTGCAATCGTCGCCACCGTCATCAGCGAGGCCCAGGACCCGGTATGCACATAGCGGGTCTTGCCCTGTTCATGCACCAGCGTCAGGTGGTCGTGGCCGCCGATCATGAGCGTGCCATCCGGCAGCATCGGCAGGATGTCGCGATCGGCGATGACACCGGCATGGCTCAGCACGATGTTGACGCTATTGCCCTTCAGCATCGACGGCAGGTTGGCCTTGGCCCATTCCACCGGCTGCGGCACGGCGATCATCTCGCGCGTCGCCTTGGGATAGGTGTTGATTGCATTGGTGCCGAGGGCGGCGATGCTGAGCGTCAGGCCGCCGGCGGAGAGCGTGGTGGAGGCGTCCGTAAAGGGCTTGTCCGACCGTTTGTCGGTGATGTTGCTGAGCACGGTCACGCCGAGCGAGCGGGCCTTCTCGACGAAATGGGCGAGGTCATTGTCGAAATCCGGCTCGTGATTGCCGATGTTGAAGACGGTCGGCGCGAGTTTTGCCAGAGCGCCGAGGAAGGCCCAGTCGGCCTCGCCGCCGGAGCGGGCGGCAACCACATTGCCGACCTCGAACAGATCGCCGTTGAAAAGAATGACTTGGGGCCGGCTGGCAGCCGCCACACGCGCCTGCACCGCCTGCAGCAGCTCGGCCATCCGCTCATAGGCCGAATGCAGATCCGAGAGAATGATGAGATCGACACCCGCCTCCGCGGCGCGGGCACCGGTGCCGATAAGCGGCAACAGCGCGGTGGAGGAAATCAGGCCAAGCACGGCACGGCGGTTCAGCAACATCTGGGCAATCCTTTGATTGGAAATGCCTCCGCCTACCAATGCTGTGCTACACGCTTGTGACGTGTATGCCGGGGCGGCGATGCCCGCCCCGTATATTGTATGGCGTGCTTTCGCTTATCCGAAGAACACGCTTGCGCCGGAATCCGCCGGGCCGACATTGCGGCGGAAGGGGGCGAAGAGTTCGCGGCCCATGCCGAATTCGTTGTCGTCCAGATTGGCCTCGGCCAAGGGGCGCGAGGCAAACTCAGCCGCATCCACCAGCACTTCCAGCGTGCCGTTGACGGCATCGAGGCGGATCATGTCGCCGTCCTGGATGCGGGCGATCGGGCCGCCATCTGAGGCTTCCGGCGTCACATGGATCGCCGCCGGCACCTTGCCGGAGGCGCCCGACATGCGGCCATCGGTGACGAGCGCCACCTTGAAACCGCGGTCTTGCAGCACGCCGAGCGGCGGGGTGAGGCGATGCAGTTCCGGCATGCCGTTCGCCTTCGGGCCCTGGAAACGCACCACGGCGACGAAATCCTTGTTGAGCTCGCCCTTCTTGAAGGCGTCCTGCAGTTCCTGCTGGTCGTGGAAGACGATTGCCGGTGCCTCGATGACATGGCGCTCCGGCTTGACGGCGGAGATCTTGATGACCCCCTTGCCGAGATTGCCGGTCAGCATCTTCAGGCCGCCATTCGACTGGAAGGGGTTTTCGATGCGGGTCAGCACCTTCGGATCGCCGCTCTCTTCCGGGCTCTGTTCGCGCATCACCATGCCGTTTTCGTCGAGCCGTGCCTCGACGGTATAAGCGGCAAGGCCCTGGCCGAAGACGGTCCGCACGTCGTCATGCACGAGGCCGGTCTTCAGGAGCTGCTTGATGAGGAAACCCATGCCGCCGGCGGCGTGGAAATGGTTCACGTCGGCAAGACCGTTCGGATAAACGCGGGCAAGCAGCGGCACCGTGTCGGAAAGTTCCGAAATATCCTGCCAGGTCAGATGGATGCCGGCCGCGCGCGCCATGGCGACGAGGTGCATCGTGTGATTGGTGGAACCGCCGGTGGCATGCAGACCGACAACACCGTTGACGATCGAGCGTTCGTCGATCATCTCGCCCGCGGGCGTGAACTCGTTGCCGAGCGCCGTGATCGCGAGCGCGCGCTTTGCGGCTTCCTTGGTCAGTGCCTCGCGCAACGGCGTGCCGGGATTGACGAAGGAGGCGCCCGGCATATGGAAGCCCATGATCTCCATCAGCATCTGGTTGGAATTGGCCGTGCCGTAGAATGTGCAGGTGCCGGGGCCGTGATAGGATTTGGATTCGGCTTCCAGCAGTTCGGCGCGGCCGACTTTGCCTTCCGCATAGAGCTGGCGAATGCGCGACTTCTCGTCATTCGGCAGGCCGGAGGTCATCGGGCCGGCGGGAATGAAGACGGCCGGCAGATGGCCGAAGGTGAGAGCGGCGATCACGAGGCCCGGCACGATCTTGTCGCAGATGCCGAGATAGACGGCGGCATCGAACATGTTGTGGGAAAGACCGATGCCGGCCGCCATGGCAATCGCATCACGCGAGAAGAGCGACAGCTCCATGCCCGGCTGGCCCTGGGTCACACCATCGCACATGGCGGGCACGCCGCCCGCCACCTGGGCGACGCCGCCGGCCTCACGCGCCGCATCACGAATGATCGGCGGGAAGGTTTCATACGGCTGGTGCGCTGAAAGCATGTCGTTATAGGCGGTGATGATGCCGAGATTGGGCACCACGTCTCCGGCGAGCGCGGCCTTCTCGGCGGGGGAACAGACGGCAAAACCATGCGCAAGGTTGCCGCAGGACAGCGTCGAACGGTGCACGCCCTTGGCAACCGCACGCTGCACCCGGTCGAGATAAGCTTCGCGATGCGGTTTCGATCGTTCCACGATGCGCCGGGTGATTGCTTCTATGCTGGAATGGGCAGCCATCTCGTCCTCCATGGGCAAGGTCCGCGGCGGTTGGGAGGCCGCCGCGCCTGGTCATCTGTTTCCTCGGTTGCCGCAGTTTGCGGCCTGCGTCACGGGTGCCGTCCTTGTCGGATCAAGGCGCCCAGTAAATCTCGACCGGCGAGGGCGCACGGTTCAGCACGGCGCGGATAGGCATCTCCATCTCGTCGGTGCCGGCCTTGGCCTGGTCGAGAACGTTTTTCTTCGCGTCGCCTTCGATATGCAGCACCAGAAAGCGCGCATCGGCCAGGCTCGGAAAGGTGAAGGTCAGGCGTTCCTCGCCGGCGCCGTCCGCCATCATCGTCATCACGCCGCGCGGCGCGTCCTCGGCAATCGCGCGGGCAAGATGATTGCCGCCCGGGAAGAACGACGCGGTGTGCCCGTCCGTTCCCATGCCAAGGATCGCCACATCGAAGGGATTACCGATGTCTTCCGTCTTTTCCGTCGCAATCGCCGCCGCCTGCAGGGCAGAGGCGACATCCTGGTAGAGCGGCAGGAAGATCGCGTTGGCAGCCTTGTTCTGCAAAAGATGCGTCGCGACCAGCAGATGGTTGGAGCGCGGATTGTCGGCCGGCACGAAACGCTCGTCCACGAGCGTGATCGTCACCTTGTCCCAGGCGAGATCCTGCGTCGACAACACTTCGAAAAAGCGCTTTGGCGTCGAGCCGCCCGAAACGGCGATCGAGGCGGAACCGCGCGTCGCAATCGCCTGGGTGAGGCGCAAGGCGACGTCGCTTGCCAGTTGCCCTGCAAGCGTTTCCGCACTGCCGAAATTATGGAAGGTGAATGCCATGCCCGTCAGCCCTCATGCCAGGTGCGGCCGTCGCGCTCGATCAGCGCAATGGCCTGGCTCGGGCCCCAGGTGCCGGCGGTATAACCCTGCGCCAGCTGCCCGGTCAGTTCCCAGCCCTTGAGGATCGGATCGACCCACTTCCACGCCGCTTCCACTTCGTCGCGGCGCATGAACAGCGTCTGGTTGGAACGGATCACGTCCATCAGAAGGCGCTCGTAGGCATCTGGATTGCGCACGTTGAAGGCCGCGGCAAAGCTCATGTCGAGCGAGACGTTGCGCAGGCGCATGCCGCCCGGACCGGGGTCCTTGATCATCAGCGACTGTTTGACGCCTTCATCCGGCTGCAGGCGGATGATCAGCTGGTTGGCGGAGATACGACCGGCGGCCGGCTCGAAGATGTTGTGCGGGATCGGCTTGAAGGTGATGACGATCTCCGACATGCGACCGGTCAGGCGCTTGCCGGTGCGGATGTAGAAGGGAACGCCGGCCCAGCGCCAATTGTTGATCTCGGCCTTGATCGCCACGAAGGTTTCGGTGTTGGACACGCCGCCTTCGAGCTCTTCCAGGTAACCCTTGACCGGGCCGCCAGCCGAGGCGCCGGCGCGGTACTGGCCGCGCACCGTCATCTGCTCGACATTGGCTTCCGTAATCGGCTTCAGCGCGCGCAGCACCTTCAGCTTCTCGTCGCGCACGGCTTCGGAATCCATCGAGGAGGGCACTTCCATCGCCACAAGGCAGAGCAGCTGCAGGATATGGTTCTGCACCATGTCGCGCAGCGCGCCGGCCGTGTCGTAATATCCGGCGCGGCCTTCGAGGCCGACGGATTCTGCGACCGAGATCTGCACGTGGTCGATGTATTGCGCGTTCCACAGTGGCTCATAGAGCGCATTGGCAAAACGCAGCGCCATCAGGTTCTGCACCGTCTCCTTGCCGAGATAATGGTCGATGCGGAAGATCTGTTCTTCCTTGAACACCTTGCCGATCGTGTCGTTCAGGTCGAGTGCGGAGGAGAGGTCGCGGCCGATCGGCTTTTCCACCACGATACGGGTGGATTTGGTGATCAGCTTGTGGTCGCGGATCTTTTCGGAGATCGCGCCGAAGATGGCGGGCGACACCGCGAGATAGAAGGCGCGGACGCGCTCCTTGCCCTCGTCCAGCAGCTTCTTCAGCGTGTCCCAGCCGCCATCGGACTTCGCATCGACGGAGACGTAGAACAGGCGGGCCAGGAATTTCGCCACCTCGGCCTCGGCATATTCGCCGTCTTTCAGGTGCTTCTTCAGCGCCTCGTCGGCAAACTTGCGAAAATCGTCATGGCTCAGCGCACTGCGCGAGGCGCCGATGATGCGGGTCGGCTCGGTAAACTGACCCTCGATCTGCCGGTGATAGAGCGCCGGGAGAAGCTTGCGTTCGGCAAGATCGCCGGTGCCGCCGAAGACGACGTAATCGAAGGGTTCCACGGGGATGATCTGGCTGCTCATGCCTTGCTCTTTCGAAGTTCCGAGGTTGAGGTCTACATAATCTAATCGATTTAAAAAAGCCAGCCCTGCCGCGGGCCGATCTTTCAAATCCGTGTCAGAAGCGGTCGCGCAGCGCATACCAGGTGAGGGCGAGGAACAGCAGCGGGCTTCTGAAACGGGCGCCGCCCGGGAAGGGCGGTATCTTCAACTCCTTGTACAGGTCGAGTTCGCTGGCATTGCCCGCGATGAGATCCGCATACATCTTGCCGGAATAGTTTGACAGCATCACGCCATGGCCGGAATAACCGGCAATCGAGGTGACGCCCGGCATCACCTCGCGCACGAAGGGCTTGCGCGGCATGGTGATTCCGACGGAACCGCCCCAGGCATGGGTGATCTCGATCTCCTTCAGCGCCGGATAGATTTCGGCGATCTGCCGGCGGATGTGTTTCGACATGTCGCGCGGGCTGTCGGCCGTATAGGCCTCGCGACCGCCGAACAGCAGGCGCCCGTCGCGGCTTTTGCGGAAATAGCGCACGACGAACCGCGAATCGGCCACCGCTTCGGAACCCGGCAGGATCTCTGGATGCTGGTCGAGCGGCACGGTCGCGCCGATGAAGGAGCGGATCGGCATCACATGCGATGCCGTTTCCTTTTCCAGATTGCCGATATGCGCATTGGCCGCCAGCAGCACACGATCGGCGGTGATCGTGCCGCGCGGCGTTTCAATGAGCGTCTTCCCTGCCGCCTGCGTCAGGTTTTTCGCCGGCGTCATCTCGCAGAGCCGGGCGCCCGCTTCGGCCGCCACGCGCGCCAGCCCGATCAGCAGCTTCAGCGGGTGAATGTGTCCGGTGCCGGCATCACGCACGCCGTAATGATAACGTGTCGACCCAAGCCGCTCGGCGGTCTCCGCGCGATTCATAAAGGAGACATGCGGATAGTCGTAGCGGTCGGCCAGAAGATCGGCGACGCGTCGGTAATCATCCTCATGACCGGGCTTGTGCGCCACATTCATCTGGCCCGGCAGATAATCCATGTCGATGCCGTGGGTTTCGCAGAAGTCGAGAAGGTAGCGCTTGGCATTTTCCGCCATGTCGAACAGCGCGCGTGACCGCTCGTACCCGATTTCCGGCTCCAACTCGTCCGGCCAGGCCCGCTGGCCGGAGCCGAGCTGTCCGCCATTACGGCCGGATGCCCCGTCGCCGAAACGGCCCGCCTCGATCAGTACGGTGGAGACCCCCCGTTTGGCCAGATTATAGGCGGCCTGCAGACCGGTGAAACCGCCGCCGATGATCGCGACGTCCGTCGAAACCGATCCGTCGAGCGCGTCATAGGTCGGGCGCTCCGCGACGCTGTCCTGATACCAGGACAGGCCGGGCGCGATGGGGCTCTGCCAGGTCATGGCGGCCACCTTACACGTTAAGGAGCAGGAATTCACGCTCCCAGGGACTGATCACCTGCATGAAGGTTTCGAATTCGCCACGCTTCACGCCGGCATAAAGGCCGATGAACTCCTTGCCGAAGACTTCCTCGAAGGCCGGTTCGCCTTCCAGAAGCGCGACTGCCTCCAGAAGCCCGCGGGGAAGATCGATGGATCCTTCATTGGCCGTGTCATAGGTCGGTTCGGTCGGTTCGATTTCCTTCATGATGCCAAGCCAGCCGCAGGCCAGCGAGGCCGCCAGCGCCAGATAGGGGTTCGCATCCGAACTCGGCAGGCGGTTTTCGACACGTCGCGCCGCCGCATCCGAGATCGGCACGCGAAATGCCGTGGTGCGGTTGTCGTAACCCCAGGCATTGTTGACCGGGCAGGCCATGTCCGGCGTCAGGCGGCGGTAGGAATTGACGTAGGGCGCCAGCATGACGAGCGAACTCGGAACGTATTTCTGCATGCCGCCGATGAAGTGGAAAAAGGCCCGCGACGGCGAACCGTCCGGATTGGAAAAGATGTTCTTGCCGGTCTTGGCATCCACCACCGACTGGTGGATGTGCATGGCGGACCCCGGCTGGCCCTGCATCGGTTTGGCCATGAAGGTGGCATAGATGCCGTGCTTCAGCGCCGCTTCGCGGATCGTGCGCTTGAAGAGGAACACCTGGTCGGCAAGCTGGATCGGATTGCCGTGCCGCAGGTTGATCTCCAGCTGCGCCGGGCCTTCCTCGTGGATCAGCGTGTCGATCTCCAGCCCCTGCTTTTCGGAGAAATGGTAGATGTCGTCGATCAGCTCGTCGAACTCGTTGATGCCGGCGATCGAATACCCCTGGCCGCCGACGATCGAACGGCCGGACCGGCCCTTCGGCGGGTGCAGGGGATAATCCGGGTCTTCGTTGATCGCGACGAGATAAAACTCGATTTCCGGCGCCACGACCGGCTTCCAGCCCTGTTCGTCGTAAAGCCGCAGGACGTTCTTCAGCACGTTGCGCGGTGTATAGGGCACCTGTTCCCCGGTCGTGCCCACCACGTCGCAGATCACCTGCGCGGTCGGGTCGCTTTCCCACGGAACCACGGAGAGAGTGGAAAGGTCGGGCACCAGCTTCAGGTCGCTGTCGCGCGGTTCGTAGCGGAAGTTCGCCGTTTCGTCCGGATAGTCGCCGGAAATCGTGTGGCGGTAGAGGGCGGACGGCAGCGCCAGCGAGGTATTGGATGTGAATTTCGATGTCGGCATCATCTTGCCGCGCGGAACCCCGGCAAGGTCCGGCGTGATGCATTCGACATCCTCGATGCCGCGGGCCTTGAGCCAGGAGGCCGCTTCTCGCCAGTTCGCCACACCGCGAAGCGATGTCAGGGATGGCTGTGCCGCAGCCGGCTTGGGCGCGTTTGCAGAGGCACGGGCGGTCGACTTTTTCTTGGGCGGCATGAGGCACCGGGTGTTGTTGACGTTACCGACATCATAGTCGGAACATGGCGATTGGCCAGCCGGGCACATTGACTTTGTCACGCCGATCGAAAACAGGAAGAGGGCAGGCAGGATGGAATGGACGGATCGTGACACGCAGGTTTGACGTGGTGGTGCTGGGCGCGGGAGCCGCCGGCATGATGTGTGCGATGCGCGCCGGCCAGCGCGGTCGCAGCGTGCTTGTGCTCGACCACGCCAAGGCCCCCGGCGAAAAGATCCGCATCTCGGGCGGCGGACGCTGCAACTTCACCAACATCCATGCCGGCCCCGCCAATTACATCTCTGGCAATCGCCACTTCGCCAAGTCGGCGCTTGCCCGTTACACGCCGCGGGATTTTCTCAACCTCGTCGAAAAACACCGTATTCCCTGGCACGAGAAGACGCTTGGCCAGCTGTTCTGTGATGACAGCGCCAAGGACATCATCCGCATGCTGCTGTCGGAAATGCAGGCGGCCGGTGTCAGTCTGTGGCTGCAGCAGTCGATCGGCGCCGTGGACAAGACGGAGAGTGGCTTTCGCATCCATCTCGACAGCGGCCCGGTGGAGGCCGATCATCTGGTCGTGGCAACCGGCGGCAAGTCGATCCCGAAGATGGGCGCGACGGGTCTTGCTTATCGTATCGCCGAGCAGTTCGATCTCCCGGTCACCGAGACGCGGCCGGCACTGGTGCCGCTGACGCTGGAGCCCGTCCTGCTGGAAAAACTTGCGCCGCTTTCCGGCATTTCGGTCGAGGCCGAGGTTCGCCATGGCAAGACGGCTTTTCGCGAGGCGCTGCTGTTTACCCATCGCGGCCTCAGCGGCCCCGCCATCCTGCAGATCTCGTCCTTCTGGCGGGAAGGCGATGCGATCACGCTTGTGCTCGAACCGGGCGTCGACATTCTCGCTCGCCTGAAGCAGGCCCGAAAGGAAAATGGCCGCCAGGCGGTGCAGACGGCGCTCGGCGAAAGCCTGCCGCGACGACTGGCGCAATTCTTCGCCGAGGAGAAGGGGCTGCCCGGTCACATGGCGGACCAGAGCGACAAGGTTCTCGTCTCTCTTTCTGCTGCAGTGCAGCAGTGGGTGGTGAAACCGGCAGGCTCCGAAGGATACCGCACCGCCGAGGTGACACTTGGCGGCATCGATGTCGGTGCGATCGATTCCCGCACCATGCAGGCCAAGACCGTGCCCGGTCTCTATTTTATCGGCGAATGTCTGGATGTGACCGGCTGGCTGGGCGGCTATAATTTCCAGTGGGCCTGGGCCTGCGGCCACGTCTGTGGGGAATCGGTCTGAGACCAGGCCGTCTTGTTCCGGCACAATCGATCAGCGTGACGCGCGCGGATCTGACCCTCTTTTGAACAGATCAGTATGTGCGCAATTGTTCAGATAAATTGCGTCTGCTCACGTTTAGTATTGATTCATGTGTGCATGGCACAACAAGTCATCCCCAATTCCGATGGGCTAAATTTGATAGTCTGTCGATAAAGAATTTTCAGGAGACAAAGATGGTCATTGATCGTCTGCTGGCACGATTTAAGATACAGACCAAGGTCATCGCGTTCATTGTTCCGTTCCTGGCCAGTATATCTGCCGTTGGTTTTTCCGGAATGTACGCCTCCAATCTTTTGCAGACGCGAATGGATATGTCCAACGCTGTGCTGCAATCTCTAAGCGGCTTCAAGTCCGTTTATGCGGGGATGACGGAGTTCCTCAAGAATACCAACGAGACCACGCGGGCGGCGTTGACGACTCAGGTCAGGACGCAGAGTGCGCTCCTGCAGAATGTTCGCGCCGGCGCAAACAGCGGTGAAGGAGAGACGGAAATCAACGCCGCCATCACCGGCACGACCGCGATTTCCGGTCAGATCGACCAGCTCTGGTCGCGTTATCAGGAAGAAGTCACCACCCGCCAGGAAATCGACACTGCGATTGGCGCCATGGTCAAGCTCCAGGCGGAGATCATGGGGTATGCGACCGTCAGCCGTGATGACCTTGCCGCCGATGAGGGCCGGGCCAAGAACCTGCTGCGGGACGCCGAGAAGCTGACCAGAGGTTCCTCCACCATCGCCAAGGTGGTGACGGAATTTAATGCCAAGACCGCTCCGCAGGAGCGCATGGATGTGTTGTCCGGCCAGTTCGCTGCGCTGAGCAGCGCTGTGAAGAGCATTTCCGAAGCGCTTCCGACCGATCAGCGTCTGCTCGGTGACCAGTTGAAGGAAAACCTGGCACAGATGAAGCAGCAGCTGGATATCGGCGTGGTCAACGATGCCACCATCGGTTCGACGGAACGTGTCGTCAATCTGATGCGCCCGGTTTCCATTCGCCTCCAGGGCATTGCCGCCACCAAGGCGCGTGAAGCGACCGAGGCCTTTGGCAAGCTGGACCAGCCCATCGCTGACGCCACCCAGTTCATCAACGCGGCCCGTATCCTGATGGATGCGGTCAAGGCGCTGGAACTGAAGACGGTCCGGTACACGGCAACGCCGAACGACGGCCTTCTCAATGATCTGCAGGGCGCTCTGATGTCGGTCGATATCGCAGCCGGTTCGATGCAGTCCGACAAAACGGTGCCGGCCGAGGCGCGCAAGCGTGCCGACGCCATCGTGCCGCTGATCACCACGGTCGATGAAAACACCGTGGCGCTGCTCGACCTGTCCCGCAAGCGCCTGAACGCCTTTAATGCCGCAGCCCAGGAAATCGACCGGATCTGGACGAACCTGACGACCTTTGCAGCGCATCAGCGTGATGCCGCCGGCGTTGAGCGTGAAAAGGCAAACCAGATCTCCATCACCGCCATGGCCATCGGATTCCTGGTTGCCGTCTTTGCCGGCATCGGCTTGATCATGACCTTCAAGGGTCCGATCCTGCAGATCGCTGCCACCATGCGGCGCCTGGCCGCCGGTGAACTCGACACCCGTATCGAAGGGGAAACACGTCGCGACGAATTGGGCGACATGGCCCGCGCACTCGGCATCTTCAAGGAGAATGCGGAGGCCAAGGTGCGGATCGAAGCGGAAAGCGAGCAGGAGCGTGCGGCGGCCGAAGCCGAGCGCCTGAAGAACGAGCAGGAAAAGCAGGAGATTGACCGGCAGATCCAGTTTGCCGTGACCGCTCTCGCCGCCGGCCTGGAGCGTCTGGCGGAAGGCGATGTCTCCGCCACGATCGATACGCCCTTTGTCGGACGTCTCGAGCAGCTGCGTGCGGACTTCAACCGTTCGCTGAACCGCCTGCAGGATACGATCGGCCAGATCCAGGTCAATGTCGTCGCCATCCAGGGCAATGTCCGGCAGATGTCGGCCTCCACCGATGATCTGTCGCGCCGCACGGAAACCCAGGCGGCTTCGCTCGAAGAGACTGCGGCCGCCGTCAACGAAGTAACCGCCAATGTCCGTTCCGCCGCCGAGCGGGCACGGGAGGCGAATGCCATCGTTGCGGAAACCCGTGAGCAGACCGATGGCTCGATCTCGATCGTCAGGGATGCTGTTGCCGCGATGAACCGGATCGAGGCTGCCTCGCAGAAGATCGGCCAGATCACCGAAGTGATCGATGCGATCGCCTTCCAGACGAACCTGCTGGCCCTGAACGCCGGTGTGGAAGCCGCCCGCGCTGGCGATGCCGGCAAGGGTTTTGCCGTCGTTGCGCAGGAGGTGCGTGACCTCGCCCAACGGTCGGCCAGTGCCGCCAAGGAGATCAAGCAGCTCATCAGCGCCTCGACCGAAGAAGTCGCCGGTGGTTCCCGCCTTGTCCAGCAGACGGGCGATGCGCTGGCAACGATCGGCGAGCAGGTTCTGCGGATCTCCTCGCAGGTGGAAAGCATTGCCAGCTCCTCGCGCGACCAGTCGTCCGCGCTGCAGGAAGTCAACGGCGCCGTCAGCCAGATGGACCAGCTGACCCAGCAGAACGCAGCCATGGTCGAGGAAACCAGCGCTGCCAGCCGTCAGCTGGCAGACGAGGCAGACGAGCTTGTCGCGCTGTTGAACCAGTTCCGCATCGATCAGCGTTCCGCAGCCTACGGCGTTGCCGCCTGATCCGATCTGCCGAAGTCAAGATGAAGGCCTCCCGACCAAGTTTTAGGGAGGCCTTTACTATGTCGAGCGTCTGCGCATTCGCAGAAAAAGACCTTTCGCGGCATTCAGCACTTCTTAACGGCCCGCGCGCACTCTGGAGAAACGCGCTGTTTCCGGCGACAGCAACTGGCTCTGGAACCGTCGCGCATCCCTGTTGTTCATGTTTTCAGGGACAACGATTGTTGAGGAACGTCCATGCAGAAGCCTCGTGCCCGTGCCATTGCCATTGCTCAAGCCAAAGCCGACCGCAAGCAGCGCCTCCTGGTGCTGACACTCTGTGCCACGGCCGCCTTCCTCGCGCTTCCGGGCCTTCTCCTTCTCTGAAAAGGCACCGGCGGTTTTCGTCCGCGATCCTGCTGTCAGGTAGTCGATTGGCGCGCCTTGCCATGATCGTCCTGCCGCGAACGGCACGTTTTTGCTAAGCCTGATGACCTGGCGTGGACGGCGCGCAACATGTCTGCGGCCCAACACAAGGCCCGGCCGAGCGGGCGGGGCATGGGGTCCGCGTGACGGCGATAGAATTCGTCTTCCGACATGGCCCGCGTCAGCAGTCTGGCGGCCACCATGGCCGTAATCATCTCCTGCATGGATCACTCCTGAGGTTGAGGTGATCCCTTTCATTAGGCGCATGGACGCCATTTCCGAACAGACAGAAATCGACTAGGTTTTTCATCCATGAAAAACCTCGCCTGGGATCTCTACGCGCAGTTTCTTGAAGTGGCCCGCCATGGCGGCCTGTCCGGTGCTGGAAAGTCGACCGGGCTCAGCCCCGCCACACTTGGCCGGAAGATGCTGGATCTGGAGGCGGAGATCGGCCGCCCGCTGTTTCTGCGCAGCCGCACCGGTTATCGTCTGACGCCGGATGGCGAAACGCTGATGGCCTTTTGCCTGGAGATGGAGGGTATCGTCCGCAACATGTCCGGCTGGGCCTGCGCGCAGGAGCGGCCGCCGCTTGTGCGCCTCGCCTGCGGCACATGGATGGCGCGTTTTCTTCTCGCGAGCCTTTTGCCGCAATCGCTTGGAGATCGATGCCGGCTGGATCTCGTCATCGGGGAACGCCGGGCCAATCTCGCCCATCGCCAGAGCGATATCGGCATTCGTGCCTTCGAACCGCAGGAGCCCAATCTTGCCGCTTCCATGCTGGGGGAGGTGGCCTATGCCGCCTATCGTGCCGGCGACCGGGACGTGCCTCTTCCGGTGATTGCCGTTGCCGAGGAGGAGGCGCTTTCCGCCTATCTGCGCTTCCCGCACCGGATCTGGCCAGAGAGGATCGGCCTCGTGGTCAGCCGGCCATCCTCTCTTCTAGACGCCGTCAAGGCCGGGGCGGGCATTGCCGTGCTCCCCTGTTTCGTCGGCGATCTGGAGGAAGGGTTGCGGCGCGAGGGCGGGGAGATTGCCGAATTGCGGCATCGCCAGTGGATCGTGATGAACAACGAGGACCGGCATCGCAGGGAGATCCGCGCCGTGGTGGATCGGGCGACCGAGCTGGTCAGAAACAGCGCAGATCTCTTTGCCGGGCAGAGGGGACACACCACCCGGCAAATCTAGCATTGGGGGCAGTCGTCACGCACGCACCGCTCCTCAGCGCGGATTGGCGACGATCACCGGGATCATCAGGTCGCCCCAGTTGCCTTCACCGCCATGGTGGCGGGCCGAGCGGACCAGCTCGACGGAGACGCCGGCATCGACGGCGCGCATCACGGCATGGTTCAGCCGGTGCAGTTCATTGGCAAGGGTGCGGATCGCCGACTGTTGCTCGGCAGTCATGGCGGTGGACTGTTCTTCGGCGCGTTCCTTGACGCGGGTTTGGACGTTCATGGCATTTCTCCTCTTGTTGTGCAGGGGTTGTTGAAGGGGATGTTCAAACCCCTCCCCAACCCCTCCCCACAAGGGGGAGGGGCTTTGCCTGCAGCACCGGGCTGCCCTTCAGGACCGTCCAGCAAGCTGTCGGTTACAATAGGGTGAGGCGGTTCTGCGGGTTACCCCTCCCCCTTGTGGGGAGGGGCTGGGGAGGGGTCTTGTTCGTTACTCAGCCGCCGGGCGGAACTGTTCGTGCTCGGTGGATTCCTTCATCGCCGTGGTCGATGACTGGCCGCCGGTGATGGCAAGCGACACGGCATCGAAATAACCGGTGCCGACTTCGCGCTGGTGTTTGGTCGCGGTGTAGCCGTTGATCTCTGCGGCGAATTCCGCTTCCTGCAGCTCCGAATAGGCCGCCATCTGGCGTTCCTTGTAACCGCGGGCAAGTTCGAACATGCCGTAGTTCAGCTGGTGGAAACCGGCGAGCGTGATGAACTGGAATTTGTAGCCCATCGCACCCAGCTCACGCTGGAACTTGGCGATCGTCGCGTCGTCCAGGTTCTTTTTCCAGTTGAACGACGGCGAGCAGTTGTAGGCGAGCTTCTTGCCCGGATGCACCTTGTGCACGGCCTCGGCGAACTTGCGGGCCTGTTCGAGGTCCGGTTTGCCGGTTTCCATCCAGATCAGGTCGCAATGCGGGGCATAGGCGATGGCGCGCGCAATGCACGGGTCGATACCGTTTTTCACCTGGTAGAAACCTTCCGCCGTGCGGCCCTTGTCGTAATCGACGAAAGGCTGGTCGCGTTCGTCGATATCGGAGGTGAGCAGCTTGGCGGCCTCCGCATCGGTGCGGGCGACGAGCAGTGTCGGAACGCCCATGACGTCGGCGGCAAGTCGGGCGGCGTTCAGGTTGCGGATATGGGCGGCCGTCGGGATCAGAACCTTGCCGCCCAGATGGCCGCACTTCTTTTCCGATGCCAGCTGATCCTCGAAGTGAACGCCTGCAGCGCCGGCTTCGATGAAGGCCTTCATGATCTCGAAGGCATTCAACGGTCCGCCGAAGCCGGCCTCTGCATCGGCAACGATGGGCGCGAACCAGGTCTCGACCGACAGGCCCTTGCCTTCCTGCGTTTCGATCTGGTCTGCCCGCTGCAGGGTTCTGTTGATGCGCTTGGCGAGCTCCGGCGCGGCATTGGCCGGGTAAAGCGACTGGTCGGGATACATGGCAGAGGCCGTGTTGGCGTCTGCTGCAACCTGCCAGCCGGACAGGTAGATCGCCTTCAGGCCGGCGCGAACCATCTGCATGGCCTGGTTGCCGGAGAGGGCGCCGAGTGCGTTGACGAAATCCTCTTCGTTGATCAGCTTCCAGAGGCGGTTCGCCCCCATCTCCGCCAGCGAATACTTGATCTCGACCGACCCACGCAGACGCTTCACGTCCTCAGCGGAGTACGGGCGCTCGATGCCGTCAAAACGGCCCTGCGGCGCGGTGGGAACAAGTTTGTAAAAGTCTGTCATGATGCTCTCTCCCGAATGTGTCGGAGATTGTGACACGCTGTGTGTTTGTCGATTTCCTCTCCGAATGTCTGAGACTGAATTTACAGTGCACCGCAGCGATCCGCCAGAAAATAAGCAGAAACAGCGAGATGAAAGAGGTTAGGTTGTCTTGTCTTTGACTGTGAAGTTTGTAAAACTGTAAAAGATGTAAAAATGCCCATTCCTGACGGCGATGTAAAAGGTGTGACATGGCAGAGCGAAAGATCTTTGCGGGTCCGCGGGTGCGGCGGGTTCGCCTGAGCCTCGACCTGACCCAGACGGCGATGGCGGAGGGGCTGGGCATCTCGCCCTCCTATCTGAACCTCATCGAGCGCAACCAGCGCCCGCTGACGGTCCAGCTGCTGCTGCGACTCGCCTCCGTCTACAAGGTCGATCTCGACCAGCTGCAAGGGGAGGGCGGGGGCGCCGCTGCCCAGTTGCGCGAGGTCTTTGGCGATCCGCTGCTCGCCGGCGAAATTCCGGGCGATCAGGAACTGATCGAGGTGGCGGATGCGGCCCCGAATGCGGCGGTCGGCGTCATCAAGCTGTATCGCGCCTATAAGGAGCAGGCCGAACGCCTGTCGGATCTGGCCGATCTTCTGGCCCGCGAGGGGCACGAGACGTCGCTTTCGGGAGCTCGCCTGCCGATGGATGAGGTGCGTGAGAAGCTGGAAAAGCGACCCTTCTTTTTCGCCCGCATCGAGGATGCCGCGGAGGCCTTTTATGCCGAGCTTTCGCCCGGTGACGATCTGCCGTCCGCCCTGAAGGCCTGGCTCAGGACAAAACACGGCATCGCGGTGCGCACGCTACCGATCCACGCCATGCCCACGCTCAGGCGCCGTTATGACCGCCATTCCATGCGCCTCTTCCTGTCCGAGCGTCTGTCGCTGGTGGACCGGGTGCGCGAGATCGCGCAGGAGGCGGCGCTCCTGGCCATGGGCCGGGAGATCGCCGAAGAACTCAACACGCTCTCGCTCTCCAGCGGCGAGGCATTGCGTATCGGCCGGTTCGAACTTGCGCGTTATGCCGCCCACGCCTTGATGATGCCTTACGGCACGTTTTTTGCCGCTGCCCAGCGCGCCCGCTTCGATGTCGACCTTCTGGCCTCCCGCTTCGATGTCTCCTTCGAACAGGCGGCGCACCGGCTGATCTCGCTCGGGCGCAGCGGGGCTGCCGCGCCGCCCTTTTTCCTGATGGAGGCTGATCACGCCGGTAATGTCATCCGGCGTTCCGGGGCGCAGGGTTATCCGCAGGCCCGTTTCGGCGGCCTCTGTCCCAAGCTTGGCATTCATGCCGCCTTCGCCCAGCCGGGACAATTGCTCGCCGAGCGGGTGGAGATGCCGGATGGTGCGTGTTTCCTGACGTTGTCACGCACGCTGGACGGGCCGAAGGCCGGATTCGGCGAACGGATTCGCCGAACCGCCATCCTCCTCGGCTGTGATTGGGACGCCGCCTCCGAGACCGTCTACGCCGCTGCGGCGGAGCTTCCGGCTGCGCGGGTTCTGGCGGGAACCGCCTGCCGGCTTTGCGAACGGCAGGGCTGTCTGTCGCGCGCCGAACCACCGCTCACACGGCCGCTCGGCCTCGACGAAATGGTGACGGGCCTCAGCGCCTTTGATTTCCAGTAAGGGCCGGGGCGCGATAAGTTTGTGCGGCGCCACACATTTTTGCTTGTGGGGCGAAAAAATCCTTCTTACTCTGCCCTTAAAACAAGAGCTGGAGAGACACCAAGCCCAGGCCCAGCCGAAGTAAAAACGGGAACAGGAGAATATCATGAAACAGACCGTGCTCCGTATGCTGGCGCTTGCCGCGACAGCACTTACCTCGACAGCTGCCCTTGCACAGGAGCGCGTCGTGCATGTCTACAACTGGTCCGACTATATCGACGAATCGGTGCTGGAGGATTTCACCAAGGAAACCGGCATCAAGGTCGTCTACGACGTCTTCGACAGCAATGAACTGGTGGAAACCAAACTTCTGGCCGGCGGCTCCGGTTACGATGTCGTCGTCCCGACCGGTCCATTCCTGGCGCGCCAGATCAAGGCCGGCGTATTCCAGAAGCTCGACAAATCCAAGCTGCCGAACCTCAGCAACATGTGGCCGCTCGTCAGCGAACGGCTGGCGAAATACGATCCCGGCAATGAATACGCCGTGAACTACATGTGGGGCACGACCGGCATCGGTTACAATGTCGACAAGGTGAAGGCGGCTCTCGGGGATATCCCGGTCGACAGCTGGGACATTCTCTTCAAGCCGGAAAATGCGGCGAAGCTGAAGTCCTGCGGCATCAACATTCTCGACGCATCCGACGAGACCTTTGCGATTGCGATGAATTACATCGGCAAGGACCCCGACAGCAAGGTGGCGGCCGATCTGGAAGCGGGCGGCGAAGTCTACAAGAAGATCCGCCCGAACGTGAAGACGTTCAACTCGTCGGCCTATATCGATGAACTGGCCAACGGCGACACCTGCATCACCATCGGCTGGTCGGGCGATATCCTGCAGGCGAAAGCGCGGGCCGAAGAGGCCAAGAACGGTGTGAAGGTCGACTACGTCATTCCGAAGGAAGGCACCTATATGTGGTTCGACAATCTGGCCATCCCCGCGGATGCCAAGAATGTCGCGGAAGCCCATGCCTTCATCAACTTCCTGATGAAGCCGGAAGTGATCGCCAAGGCGTCGAACTATGTCCAGTATGCCAACGGCAACCTGGCCTCCCAGAAGTTCATCGAAGAATCCGTGCTGAAGAACCCGTCGGTCTATCCGAACGAAGCGACACTCGCCAAGCTCTTCACCATTTCGCCCTACGACCCGCGTGCTCAGCGTGTGATCAACCGGGAATGGACGGCCATCAAGACCGGCCAGTAAGCCGGACGTGCATGCCAAACAGTGCCGGCGGTGGATGTTCTATCCGCCGGCATCCTGAATGACGGATCGGTTGTAACGGAGCGGGGGCGCGCATGGCGAAATCTTTGGGACCGGTGAAACGCAAGTTTTCGCCTTGGACAGATCCCGCGGCCACGCCCTTCATCCGGTTCGAGAACATCACCAAGCGGTACGGCGATTTCGTCGCCGTCGACAATCTGACGCTCGACATCTACGAGCGGGAATTCTTTTCGCTTCTTGGGCCCTCGGGCTGCGGCAAGACCACGCTGATGCGCATGCTGGCCGGCTTCGAAGAGCCGACCGAGGGCCGCATCCTGCTGCAGGGCAAGGATCTTTCGGGCACGCCGCCCTACAAGCGCCCGACCAACATGATGTTCCAGAGCTACGCGCTTTTCCCGCACATGACGGTGGAAAAGAACATCGCCTTCGGTCTGGAGCAGGACGGCCTGCCCAAGGCCGATATCCAGGCGCGCGTCGAGGAAATGCTGCGGCTGGTGAAACTCGAGAATTTCGCCAAGCGCAAGCCTGCGCAACTGTCCGGCGGTCAGCGTCAGCGCGTGGCGCTCGCCCGGTCGCTCGCCAAGCGCCCCAAGGTGCTGCTGCTCGACGAACCGCTGGGCGCGCTGGATCGCAAGCTGCGCGAAGAGACCCAGTTTGAGCTGATGGACATCCAGCACACGCTGGGCCTCACCTTCCTCATCGTCACGCACGACCAGGAAGAGGCCATGACGGTGTCGGACCGCATTGCCGTGATGGACAAGGGTATTGTCGTGCAGGTGGCAACGCCGGCGGAAATCTACGAGGCGCCGAACAGCCGCTACGTGGCGGAGTTCATCGGCGATATCAACATCCTGGAATGCGCGCTGGTGGAAAATGCCGGCGAATGCGTGCATCCCGGCCATCCACCCGTGGTGCATCTGGAGAGTGACGGCCTGAAGATCGCTGTCGAGCAGGAATGCGCGGCCGTCGTGGGCGACAGGGTGGCCTTTGCCATCCGCCCGGAAAAAGTGCGCATCTCGCTCGATCAGCCGCCGGAAACCGGCAGCAACCTCGCGCATGGCGAGGTTTGGGACATCGGTTATCTGGGGGATTTCTCGGTTTTCCTCGTCCGGCTGGAGGATGGACGCACGATCCGCGCCGCGCAGGCGAATGTCTCGCGTCTCGTCGATCGGCCGATCACCTTCGGCGACATGGTCTGGTTGAGCTGGCCGCTCGACGGCGGCCTTGTGCTGACACGATAGGGGGCGGACGATGGCAGAGACCGGAGCCACCTCGCAAAACAATCCCTGGCGCTGGCTCGTGGTCGGTGTGCCCTATCTTTGGTTGCTGGTCTTTTTTACCGCGCCCTTCCTGATCATCTTCAAGATTTCGCTGTCGGATACGGCCATCGCCATGCCGCCCTACACGCCGACCTTCGAAGGGTTTGGCGCGATTGGCGATTTTCTCTCGCAGCTGGATGTCGAGAACTATCTCTTCCTGACGGAAGACCCGCTTTATATCAACGCCTACCTTTCATCGCTGCGCATGGCGTTGATTTCCACCGGCCTGCTGCTGCTGATCGGTTATCCGATGGCGCTTGCCATGGCGCGTGCCCCGTCGACGATTCGGCCGACTTTGCTGATGATGGTCATCCTGCCCTTCTGGACCTCGTTCCTGATCCGCGTCTATGCCTGGATCGGCATCCTGAAGCCGGAAGGACTGCTGACGCTCCTCTTGCAGAGCATCGGTCTGTTCGGTCCCGACCAGCAGGTGCAGATCTTCCGCACCGACTATGCGGTCTTCATCGGCATCGTCTATTCCTATCTGCCCTTCATGGTGCTGCCGCTCTATTCGGCGCTGGAAAAGATGGACAACACGCTGCTGGAGGCAGCGAGCGATCTCGGCTGCCCGCCCTGGAAGGCCTTCTGGAAGATCACCTTTCCGCTGTCGTTGCCGGGTGTGATTGCCGGATCGATGATCTGCTTCATCCCGATCACCGGTGAGTTCGTTATCCCGGATCTTCTCGGCGGGGCCGAAACCCTGATGATCGGTAAGACGCTCTGGACGGAATTTTTCGGCAATCGTGACTGGCCTCTGGCCTCCGCCGTCGCCGTGCTCCTGCTTCTGGCGCTGGTCGTGCCGATTGTCATCTTCCAGAACCAGCAGCAGAAGGTGAGGTGATCGCCATGAAAGCTTCCCGCTTCGACAGCACGGTCCTGACGCTCTGCTTCGCCTTTCTCTACATCCCGATCCTGATCCTGATCATCTATTCGTTCAACGCTTCGAAACTCGTCACGGTCTGGGGCGGTTTTTCGCTCGAGTGGTACCGGGTGATGTGGTCGAACGAGGGGTTGATGGATGCCGCCTGGGTGACGGCCCGCGTCGGTGTGCTGAGTGCCACGATCGGTACCGTGCTCGGAACGCTGGCGGCCTTGGCGCTCACCCGTTACCCGCGGTTTCCGGGACGCATGGCCTTTACCGGCATGATCTACGCGCCGTTGGTGATGCCGGAAGTCATCACCGGTCTGTCGCTGCTTCTGCTGTTCGTGGCGATGAACGTCGAACGCGGCTTCTGGACCGTCACCATCGCACACACCACCTTCACCATGTGTTACGTCGCGATCATCGTGCAATCGCGGCTCGTCACCTTCGACCGGAGCCTGGAGGAGGCGGCGCTCGATCTCGGTTGCCCACCGGTCAAGACGTTCTTCAAGATCACTTTGCCGCTGATCCTGCCGGCCATCATCTCAGGCTGGATGCTGGCCTTCACGCTGTCGCTCGACGATCTGGTGATTGCAAGCTTCACCACCGGGCCGGGTGCGACGACCCTGCCCATCAAGATTTATTCGCAGGTCCGCCTCGGGGTGACCCCGGAAATCAATGCCATCTGCACGATCCTGATCGGGCTTGTCACGATCGGTGTGATCTTCACATCCATTTCGACAAAGCGGGCCGAAACCCGCCGCATCCTGGACGAACATCAGGCGGTGCGGGCAGCGGGGTGACCGGACAGGCGAAAGCCGGCACGCTTGCGGGCGCACCGGCTTCCGGATTCAGGCGACGGTTATGATCAACGGTGGCCGATATTGGACTGCGCTGCCGTTTCGCCAACCGACATGCTGCGGCTGAACGGTACCAGCTGCCACAGGGCCGACAGACCGACGAGTACGTAGACGATGGTTGCCAGGGCAGTGTCCTGACCGCCGAAGATCGCTGCGACAAGGTCGAAATCGGCAATGCCGACCAGCAGCCAATTCAAGCCGCCGACAATGATGAGAAGAAGTGTGATGATGTTCAATGCGCGCATGCCGGGTCTCCTATCCTGGTTGGCTGTCAGTCCAACAGGCACATGCCCACATTGTTCCGCCTTGGCGGTGAACATATCGCAGATTACCGCTCCGACGTGACCGGCCAGATGACGGGGTTCGGCCAGGCGCCACCAACGAAAAGATTGACCGGCGGCTGACTGCCGCTCTTGTCGTCCACCGCCGCCGACAGGGCGAGGCTTTGCGTGAGGTAGGGCACGACACCGGATACGGAGAGAGACAGGTTCTGGTTGGCAAGCCGGCCGGTCTGGATTTCGGCATTGCCTGCCGCAATCTTCGCAACGAGTTCGAGGGTCTCGAATGTCGTTGATCCGTTGCGGGCCTGGTCCAGCGAGAAATAGGTGCCTTTGGCCGCAAGCGCGCGGATCTCCGACAGCGACAGGCCTTCGACGTCGCCCGCTTGGGCCGTCACCTTGAGGGTTCCCGATAGGTCGTTGCCGGGCGCATCGGTGATCGCACCCTCTGTCGCAAAGCTGAGATCAAGCGAAGCCGGCGCATTGATCGTCGGTCCCTTCAAGGCCATTTGGCTGGCCAGGGTCGCGAAATTGACGCCACGGATCGAAAGCCGCGCCTTTGTCCGGGGTGCCTGTTGCTGCATCTGCAACTGCGCGGTCAGCGAACCGGTCAAGAGGTCGCTGTCGAGGATCTCGACCTGGCTTCGTTTCGGATCTGCGAGCACGCTGACGGCAACATTGGTCAGCGCAAGCGGTCCGAAGGAGGCCTCGCTGGCGGAAAACCGGACGTCGAAACCAAGGTGCCGTTCCGCGATCGGGTCGTGTCCGGCCCTGGTGTCATCGGGATCACGTTGATCGGCAGACAGAGCCGAGACGAGCGCCCACAAATCGAGATTGTCGAAGGCAAGCGTGCCGGTCACCCGCCGGGGACGGTCTTCGGTTGCCGCCATCAGATCCATCACGCCGTGGCCCTGCGTGCCATTGGCCTTCACCTGAAGCTTGTCGAACCGCAGCACGGTTCCCATGGTGGCAAGCTGTGCGGAGAGCGACAGATCCTTGAGGCGGTCGGCCGTATGAACCGGAAACTCGGCCCAGCGGGCGAGCCCGTTGACGTCCGGCACGCTCAGTTGAAGATCACCGGAGAAAAACGCGTAATTCGCAAGGTTCGCCATGCCGGAGAAGGTGCCGGTGACAAGCGTCGAGGTGATGCTCGCGCTCAAAGATGCATTGCGTCCGCCCAGCAGTTGCAGCGGCTGCGGCGAGGAGAAAGTGAGCGCAAACGACTGGCCGCGAATGTCGGTGTTCAGACGCAATTGCGCCGCCGAACCCAACTGAGGCCAGACCATCATGCCGCTGATGTTCTCCATCACCAGCGCCCGGCCTTGCGGATCCTCGAGACGCAGACGCCCCCCTGCGATCGTGACGTCGCCGATCACCGTCGCTTTTTCCTCAGGATCGAGCGGCTGTTCGTCTGCGGCCTTGCGGAGCGCTTTGCCAAGCAGGCCGCTGCTGCTCCAGTTGACGCGATTGTTCTGGCCCATGCGCACGGTCAGGTCGGGAGACGTGAGGGTGAAATCACGGAAGACCGGCACACCGTAGAGCGCATCGAGAAGGCTGAAACGTGCGGACAAAGTGGCGATGTGACCGAGAACCTCGGAGTCGTCGCGATCTTCGGCGCGGATGGTAATGTCGCGCAAGGTGATGAGCGGTCTCGGCCAGAACTGGAGGTCCGGATTTTCCCGAATGATCACGTCATGGCCAAGCCAGGCTTCCACGGCGGTTTCCATCCGCTCCCTGACCAGGGCAGTGGAGACGAGCACCGGTGCCACGAGCCGGAACAAGAGGATCAGCAACAGGATGCTTCCACCGCTGATCAGAGCGATCCTCAAGATGGTCTTGCCTGGTCGGTAGATCGTCATCACGTGTGAGTTGTCATCTTTCGGTCTTGGCTGCGCAGGCTGCGCGTCCCTGGCTTCGTTAACGGAATTGCCATGCGCATGCAATTCGCGCCGGAACCTGTCGAACAGATGCCCCGTCACGCACCAACGTGGCGGAAGAAAGACGGTTGGCGGCGGTCGATGTCCCAAGATCGTCAGAAGTATCGACGTTCTGTGCCAATACGAGGCATTGGGTCGTCTATCGTACGCAAAGTGCATCCCAGTATAACATGGTGTCGCTTTTTAACGCATTCTTAAGGCGAACACCGGACGATGTCGGCGAGACAAACGGGTGACAATACCCGTGTTTCACGGACCCCATCCGGCAAATCTATCAGCATAAATTACAGGCAGCTTCGGCTGCCTTCTTTTTTGCACAGCTGTGCCTGCCTCATCTTTCTAGCGAGCGCGAGACGATGATCACCGGGATGAGGCCGACGAGGACGATGATCAGCGAGGCGATCGAGGCATTTTCGATCTGTGCCCGCGAGGCATCTTCATAGATCAGGGTGGCCAGCGTGTTGAAGTTGAAGGGCCGCAGCAGGATCGTGGCCGACAGTTCCTTCATGCTTTCCACAAAAACGAAGAGCGCTGCCGTCAGGATGGCGGGCCGCATATTCGGCAGAAGCACGCCGAATAGCGTCTGGGCCCGGTTGCGGCCCAGGGTTCTGGCGGCCATGTCGAGATGCGGCGAGAGCTTCTGGAAACCGGCTTCCACCGTTCCCTCGGCCATCGTCAGAAAACGCACGGTGCAGGCATAAAAGATGGCAAAGCCGGTGCCGGACAACAAAAGGCCGGTCGAGACGCCGAACTGGCTGCGCATCAGCGCGTCGAACGCATTGTCGAAGCTTGCAAGCGGCATCAGGACGCCGATGGCGAGTACGGTTCCCGGCATGCCATAACCGAGCGAGGCGATGCGCCCGGCCAGTCCGGCGAGCTTCCGTTTTTCGGTCCGGTTCGTGTAGGCGAGCAGGAAGCCGAAGATGACGGTGGCAAGGGCTGCAGCGCCGGACACGGTGATGCTGTGCCAGAGCGCTTTCGACAGGCGCGGGTCTGCCAGCAGTTCCAGCCGGCGCAAGGCATAACTCAGCAGCATCAGGAAGGGCAGCAGGAAACCGATCGCCACCGGGATGAAGCAGAGCAGGGCGGCCAGCCAGCCGGACAAGCCGTTCAGCTTCGGGCGCAGCTGGTCGTTGACCAGCGCCGTGGTGCGGTTGACGGAAAAGCGCTGCCGTTGCCGGGCCAGCCGCTCGATCGCGATCAGAACCGCGACGAAGGCGAGCAGGACCAGCGAGAGCTGGGCCGCCCCCGGCAGGCTGCCGCGATTGAGCCAGGTATCATAGATCGAGAAGGTCAGCGTGTTGACGCCGAGATATTCGACCGCGCCGATGTCGTTCAGTGTCTCCATCGTGACGAGCGTCAGGCCGATGACGATCGCGGGGCGAGCCATCGGCAGCTGGATGCGCAGCATGGTGCGCAAGGGACCGGAGCCGAGGGTGCGGGCAACGTCTGCTGCGGCGCGTCCCTGCATCAGGAAACTCGAGCGGCAGGCGAGATAGACATACGGGTAGAGCACCGACGACATGATGAGAACCGCGCCGCCAAGCGAGCGGATATCGGGAAACCAGTAGTCGCGGGCCGACTGGAAACCGAACAGCGACCGGTAGAAACTCTGCACGGGCCCCGTGAAATCGAGAAACTCCACGAAGGTGTAGGCGCCGATGTAGGAGGGGATGGCGAGCGGCAAAACGAGCGCGACAGACAGCAGCCGGCGCAGCGGAAAACGGAAGGCGGTGACGAGCCATGCAGTCACGATGCCGAACAGGCAGCTGACAAGGCCGGTCAGAAGAACCAGGGAAAGCGTGCGCAGCGTTGCGCGCGGCAAAACGGTCTGCAGGATGTGTTGCAGGTTTTCCGTGCCCCCCGACAGGGCGATCCAGACCACGGCAATCACCGGCATGGCTGCCAGCGACGAGGCAAGGACAGCCGAGATCAGCAGGGGGCGGATGGCGTGGCGCACCGTGCGCCCAGACTGCGGACGGGCAAGCAGCAAGGCCGAAATCCTTTCGTTTTCCGACGCTTTACTGCATTGCCCTCAGTTTGCAAGCACCCGCGGCGAGGGAAAGGTCACCTCGACCAGCGTTCCCTCGTTCGGTGCCGAGTGGATGGAGAAATTCGCCCGGTTGGCATCCACCATCGCCTTGGTCAAAGGCAGGCCGAGCCCGGTGCCATCGCCGCGCTTGCGGCTGGCGCCGGCCACCTGGCGGAAGGGCTTCATGGCAAGATCCAGTTCCGCCCGGGTCATGCCGATGCCCGTATCGCGCACCCGCAAGACAACGCTGCCATTCGCTTCATAGGCGGTGGAGACGACGATCTGCCCGCCGGACGGCGTAAAGCGGATGGCATTCGACAGGATGTTCAGCACGATCTGCTTGATCGAGCGCAGATCGGCCACCACCGGCGGCACCGATTGCGACAGCGCGGTGCGGATGATCACCCGCTGGCCATTGGCCTGCGGCTGCACCAGGGAAACGGCCTCCGACACGGTCTCGTTCAGGCCGACCGAGGCGAAATCGAGGTCCATCTCGCCCGCCTCGATCTTCGAAATGTCGAGCAGATCGTTGACGATGTCGAGTACATGGCGACCGGAGCGGCCGATGTCATTGGCATATTCCACGTAACGCGGATGGCCGATCTGGCCGAGCCGTTCGGTCGCCATCATGTCGGCAAAACCGATGATGGCGTTGAGCGGCGTGCGGATCTCGTGGCTCACATGCGCCAAAAATTCCGTCTTGTGGGCGCTTGCCGTCTCGGCGGCACGCTTGGCGCTGCGCAGCTCTTCTTCGGTGCGTTTCCACTGGGTGATGTCGCGGATCACCGCACAATAGCCGTTCGAGGAGGTGAGGTGGCCGATCGTCATGAACAGCGGCACGAAACCGCCGGACGCCTCTCGGCCGATCACCTCGCGCCCGTCGTTCAGAAGACTTGCCACGCCGTGGCCGCTGAGGCCCGAGAGATAGTCCATGACATGTTTCTGGCTTTCATGCGCAAACAGCATGACGAAGGGTTTGCCCGTCGTCTCGTCGCTGTCGTAGTTGAAGAGCGCGCTCGCGGCCCGGTTCATGGAGCGGATGTCGCCATCGGCGCCAATGATCACCACCCCGTCGGTGGCCGTGTCGAGAATGGCGCGCAATTCGTCCACCTCGACCTTGAGGCGTGCCACTTCGTCGGCCTGGCGTGCACCCTCTTCGCTCGGACCGGCGGCGTGCGGCAGGGCCTGCAGGTCCTGAGGGGCAGAACCCGTCGGCATCAGGGCCAGGATCAGCGCGGAGGCATTGTCCCAGCGGACGGATTGAAGACGCGCGCTCACCGGCACCAGCGCATCGTCTGCGCGGACCACGACCATGCCGCCGGCTTCTGCCGTCTTGTCTTCCAGATCCTGCCGCTGCAGCAGGGCATCCAGGCCACCCACCTCGGTGAGCGCCTCCAGGCTGTCATAACCGGTCAGCCGCAGGAATTCCGGATTGCCATGGATGAGCCGGTCGCCGGCATGCACCAGAAGCGCCACCGGCATCTGGTCAACCACATCGGCGGACAGCTGCGGGCGGGGCCGCAGCGGAATGGCCTGCGCATACGCTTCCTCGATCGAGAGCGGCGCCTCCTCGGCATCCGCCGGCTCGTCCGTGTCGTGATCTTCGATCTCGGTCGCAATCGTCTCGGTGCTGTCGTCCGCGGCAGGTTCGGCGTCCGTTTCCGCCGTGATGGCCGGTTCACCGTCGGCCTCATGCGGTTCGGTCGTGTCTGCGGGCTCCTCGGCCACGGAATCCTGATCCGTTACCGCCGGATGCTCCGTCGTTTCCTCGGGAGCCGACATTGCGGGGGCTGCATCCATTGCATCAGCCACCGTCGATGCATCCTCGGCCTGATCGTCCATCTGCGGTGCCGTCGCCTCGGACGGGGTTTCCGGGGTGTCGGTCTCGGCCACGACGTCATCTGCCCGGCGGAACACGTCCAGGCGGCGGGCAATCTCGCGGAAATTCGCCTGTTCGGAGGGCGACAGCCGCTCGTTCAGCGGGCTGCGATGCTCCTCGAACCGCACGACCTTGTCCGAATGACGCCGGCCGGGATTGTCGATGATGCGTAGAACCGGTCGCTCCGCCGTCGGCGCGGGTAAAGGCTCCGGTTCATCGGCCGGTTCGTTCGCCGCGGCGTCTGTGTCGAAATCCGCGTCCGGCACTGCGTCCAGCGTGGTGTCCTCTTCAGCCTCCAGCGCGCCCACGCCCGGCTCTTCGGCTGGCTGCAGGTCCGCCTCGTTCTCCTGGTCCGGCAGGTGGAAGGGCGGGAAGGGTGGTTCGGCGGGGATGGCTGCAGCCTCTTCCACCGTTTCGCTGTCGGTGGAGATCTCCGGTACGGAGTCTGCATCTGATTCGTGCGGCAGATCCGAGCCGGCGTCCGCCTCGATCTCGTCCGTCATCCCCTCTTCGGGGGCGAGTGTCAGGCCGGTTGCCAGCGGGTCTTCGTGCAGGTCCGCCATGCGGATGATGCCAAAACCGCGGAAACCGTCGAAATCGCGGTTGCGGGTATAGGTCGGCAGAGCCGCAAGATCGATCGGCACGGCGAGCGACGTTCCCTCGATCGGCCAGCGGATCGTCTTGCCGGACCAGGTGTCGCGGCGGTTGAGAAGTTCGGTGATCCGGCCTTCCGGGTCGAGGTTGAAGAGCGCCGCCACATCGGTGAAGGCAAGGCCGACGACTTCGGCGGCATGCGGGCCAACGGCTGCCGCAAGCTCCGGCGAGATTTCCCGGAACCGGCCCTGCGCATCGATCTTCCACACGAAACGGGTGGCGCGCATGTCGGGCTGGAACGGGACGGCGGGCGCACGCACCTCCGCCACCGGCTCCTCCGTGACGGGACCCGGTTCGTTTACGGTCTCCTCGACATCGTCCTGCGCGGCAGGCGCGTCAAAGTCCTCAGCAACCGGCTCCAGGGCGGCAGAGGATACCGTTTCCTCGACGAGAGCCTCTTGCGCCTCGGGCTGGATTTCCGCCGGCAGATCCGGTTCGTTCCCTTCGGCCGCCGGTGCTGCATCGGCAGGCTCTTCCGTATCCGCATTCACGGCAATCGTCTCATCCCCGTCGGTCTCCGACACACCCGGTGCCGAAAGATCCTCGGTGAAATCCGGATCTTCCTCGGTGTCTTCCTCCAACTCGTCGATGGCCGACACGGCTTCGAGCGCGTCCTCGAAGGCCGGTGCTGCGGCAAAGGATGCGGAAGGGGCCTTTTCTTCGGTCGCGAGAACCGGGTTCTCCGGTGCGCCATCTTCCGGCTGGACCAGGAACAGAAGATTGAGCGCCGGTTCGTCGGACAGTCTTGCGATCGCGCCCGGCAGGTATCCCGCGGCTGTCGGCACGGGCCGCTTCACCAGACGCTCCCGGTCATGGCCGGCCAGCGTCACCAGCATTCTCGCCGTCTGCGGCGTCAGTTGCAGGGCCGCAAAGGAGGGCGAGGCGGAGATGATCTCGCCATCGGCGTTCAGAACGGCGATATGGGTCTGCGGGTCATCAAAACCCTCCAGCATCTGGCGTGCGCAATCGATCGCCTTCGGGTCGGCGGCCCCGGCGGGCGCTGCGAACAGAATGCCCTCGCCGCCGCCCGGAAGCGTGATGCGCTCGCACACCGCGGTCACGCCGATGCGCTCGAACCCTTCCGTCATGCGGATCATGAAGGTGCGCGTTTCACCCGCCGCACGCAGCCCGCGCGCGGTCGAAAGGGCCTGGCGATAGGTGAGATCGACACGGATCGGCCCCTGATCCATCAGGTCGTAGATCGAGCTGCGGCCGAAGAGGCGTGCGCCACGGCCATTCGCCCACAGAACCTCCGCCATATCCGTCGAAAACAGGACAAGCGCCTTGCCCGCTGCAAAATGGGCGCGGATCCGTTCGTGAACGGCGATGTCGATAAATGGATATTGCACAGAGGACATGGCGGGCCTTGGGTGGATACCGTCTTCTTCTCGAGCCGACGGCAGATTAACACATTGTTAGTAACTTCGAAGCCCCCTCGGGTCCACAATCGGAATCCGGGTTTCGGGCGATAGGGTTAATCAGCAAAATCTTATGTTGCGATGCACAATGATATTGCAATGCACAACGGTTTCGTCTATATAAGTCATATGCGGTCGTCGGAAACGCCGGTGGCCACCCAAACCTTACCGAACATCAGCTGAAAAGGGATGATGACAATGGCATACAGAACTGACGACATCTTCTCATTCTCCGCCTTCGACCCGGCCAAGATGACCGACAGCCTGCGCGAATTCGCCGAAAAGGGTGCTGCCCAGTCGCGCGAAGCCTTCACCAAGATGAAGACCGCTGCGGAAGAAGCCACCAAGACCGTTGAAGCCACGATGCAGACCGCCCAGGCCGGCACCGTCGAGCTCGGTCTCAAGGCCATCGACGCCATGCGCACCAATGCCGACCTGTCGCTCTCGCACATGGAAGCTCTGCTGGGCGTGAAGTCCGTAGCAGAACTCATCGAACTGCAGACCGGCTTTGTCCGCAAGCAGGCCGAAACGACGGTCGAGCAGGCCAAGGCCATGCAGGAAGCCGCCCGCAAGCTCGCCGAGGAAGTCTCGAAGCCGGGCCGCGAAGCCGCCGAAAAGGTCATGACCACCTTCAAGCCGGCCTGATTTCGCCGCGCGACGATTGCAAGGGGCCGGGATTTTTCCCGGCCTTTTTCTATATTCTCGCCAAACTCGGGGCTTGCAAAACGCATTCAATGCTTTTATGTCACGCCCCAGACGCGGTCGGCACATGTCGACCCGATGGTATGCGGTTGTAGCTCAGTTGGTTAGAGCGCAGGTTTGTGGCACCTGAGGTCGGAGGTTCGAGACCCCCCAACCGTACCATTTTATCCCCAACGAAATCCTCCTGAACGTTCAGTCGCCAAATTGGCCTCCGTTGAAGCGCCTGCCCACTTGCGCGAAATCAACGCGGATCATTCCCGCCTGCCTTAAGTTATTCCTCATCTGACAGTCACACTCCCGGCGGAGGGCATGGCATGATCGTGGATGAGCAGCGCGAGGTGCGCGATTTTCTCAAACAGTCCGCCAATCTCGGCCAGAACGGGCCGGTGGAATTCATCGAGACGCATATCTCGCTGATCGCGCTGGCCGGGTCCCGTGCCTTCAAGATGAAGCGCGCGGTCAATCTGCCTTACGTGGATTTTTCGACACCGGAAAAACGCCTGGAGGCCTGCGAGGCGGAGCTTGCGATGAATTCGGTGACGGCGCCCGGTCTTTACCGGCGGGTGCGGCGTATCACCCGCAGCGCCGACCAGTCGCTCGTCTGGGATGGTGAGGGCGCGCTCGTGGATGCCGTCGTGGAGATGGTGCGTTTCGATCAGGAACAGCTGTTTGACCGCATGGCCGGCGCCGGGCGGCTGACGCCGGCGCTGATGACGGAGACGGCGCGGATGATTGCGCGCGCGCACCGGCAGGCGCCGATCATCGCCGCCGGGGACGGGGCAGGCCGGGTCGGGCGCGTGCTTGCCATCAACCGCGCCGGTTTTGCCACAAGCGATGTTTTTTCCGAAGACGAGGCGGATCGCCTGACGCAAAACTTCGAGCAGCAGTTGTCGCGCCTTGCCGATCTTCTCGACCGGCGGGCCGATGTCGGGCGGGTCCGGCGCTGCCATGGTGATCTGCATCTGCGCAATATCTGCCTTCTGCATGGCGTGCCGCGGCTTTTCGATTGCATCGAGTTCAACGCGGAACTGGCGACGACCGATGTACTCTACGATCTCGCGTTCCTGCTGATGGATCTGTGGCATCGCGGATTTCCGGCTCTGTCGAACCTCGTGATGAACCGTTATCTGGACGAGGGCGAGGATGACGAGGGCATGCGGCTTCTGCCCTTCTTCGTGGCCCTTCGCGCCGCCGTGCGGGCGCATGTCACGGCAACGCAGGTGGCCGAAGCCGATAGCCGGTCCGAGGCGCTGATTGCCGAAGCGCGCTCCTATTTCGATCTGGCGGAAACCCTTCTCGGTCACATGCCGCCGCGACTGATCGCGATCGGCGGTCTCAGCGGTTCGGGCAAGACGACGGTTGCCGATCATCTGGCGCCGCAGCTTGGGCTCGCACCCGGCGCCCGTATTCTGGAGAGCGACCGGGTTCGCAAGGCGCTGTTTGATGTGCCCGCCGAAACCCGCCTGCCGGAAGCCGCCTACCGCCCGGAAGTTTCGGCCGAGGTCTATCGCGAGCTTGCCATGCGCGCTCAGGATCTGCTCGCAAACGGTGTCTCGGTGGTGGCCGATGCAGTGTTCGACAAGGAAGACAACCGCCTGAAGATGAGTGCCGCCGCCCGCCAGGCAAAGGCCCGCTTCACCGGAATCTGGCTGGAGGCGGATGCGGCGACCCTGCGCCGGCGCGTGCGCGAAAGAGAGGCGGGTCCTTCGGATGCGACGCTGGATGTGCTGGCAAAACAGCTCGAACGCAAGCCGCAGGTGAGCGACTGGCAGACGGTTGCGGCCGATGCACCGCTGGACAAGGTGGTGAGGATGGCACTCGAGGGCTGAAAGCTGCCTCACACGAACATCGGTTTTGCCGCCGTGACCGTTTCCTGCAGAAAGCTGACGACGGTGCGGATGCGGGCGAGATCCCGGAGGCTTTCGTGATAGCTCGTCCAGTAGGCGCGGCGAATGGTGATCTCCGGCAGCACACGGGCAAGCTCCGGCACCTGGCGGGCAATATAATCATGCAGAATGCCGATGCCGGCCCCGCTGCGCACCGCCTCCGTCTGGCCGATGGCGCTGGAAATCTCAAAACCCGCATCCCAGTCGCGCATCACTTCGCCGGTAAAGTTCAGCTGAGGCGAAAAGATCAGGTCGTCGACGTAGCCGATACGCGGATGCAGGCGCAGCTGGTCGATCGATTGCGGTTCGCCATTGCGGGCGAGATAATCGCGCGAGGCATAAAGGCCGAGCGTGTAGTCGGTGAGTTTGGACGAGACCAGCCGCCCCTGCGCCGGGCGTTCCACGGTCACCGCAATATCCGCCTCGCGCTGCGACAGCGAAAAGGAGCGCGGCACCGGCACCAGCTGGATGCGCAGGTTCGGATGCCGCTGGATGAGGGCGCCGAGCCGCGGCGCAAGAAACGAGACGCCGAACCCATCCGGCGCGCCGATGCGCACCGTGCCGTCGATTGGCGCATTCACCTGGCCGGTGCGCGATTGCGCGGCCAGCATTTCCGCCTCGATCCGCTCCGCCGACTCCAGAAAGGCATGGCCCTCGGCGGTCAGCTCGCAGCCATTCGGCTTGCGGATCAGAAGCCGCGTGCGCAAGGCGTCCTCCAGCGCGCTGATCCGCCGCCCGAGCGTCGCATGGTTCAACCCCAGCCGGCGCGAGGCCGACAGCAACTGCCCCTCGCGCGCCACGGCCAGAAAGATGCGCACATTGTCCCAGTCCATCAGGCTGTCCTCGCGGGTGGTGTTTGCCCCTCACCCTGACCCTCTCCCCGCATGCGGGGAGAGGGGACGCTGCCGCTGCGGCTTGTGCCCTTCTCCCCGTTGAGACGGGGAGAAGGTGCCGGCAGGCGGATGAGGGGCAGCAAAATGCACATCAATTTATGCACAACGGATGCGTAAATCATCGTGTTGTCTTGTGCAAATGAAAGCGCATACTGCCGCCATAACAATCCTGGAGGACACCCATGTATCAGATCGGTCATTTTATTGACGGCAAGCACGTGCCCGGCACGTCAGGCCGCAAGCAGGGCATATTTAACCCCGCCACCGGCGAAGTGCAGGGCGAAGTCTCGCTCGCCAGCGCTGCAGAACTCGATGCGGCTGTTCAGAGCGCCAAGGCTGCGCAGGTCAAGTGGGCCGCCACCAATCCGCAGCGCCGCGCCCGTGTGTTCATGAAGTTCGTCCAGCTTCTGAACGACAACATGGACTCACTCGCCGAGACGCTCTCGCGCGAGCATGGCAAGACGATCGAGGATGCCAAGGGCGATATCGTGCGCGGTCTTGAAGTCTGCGAATTCGTCATCGGCATTCCGCATCTGTCGAAGAGCGAGTTCACCGAAGGCGCCGGCCCGAACATCGACATGTATTCGATCCGCCAGCCGGTCGGCATCGGTGCGGGCATCACGCCGTTCAACTTCCCGGCGATGATCCCGATGTGGATGTTTGCGCCTGCGATCGCCTGCGGCAACGCCTTCATCCTGAAGCCGTCCGAGCGTGATCCGTCCGTACCGATCCGCCTTGCCGAACTGATGATCGAAGCGGGCCTGCCGACCGGCGTGCTGAACGTCGTCAACGGCGACAAGGCGGCCGTCGATGGCATCCTCACCCATCCGGAAATTTCCGCCGTTTCCTTCGTCGGCTCCACGCCGATCGCCCGTTATGTTTATGGCACCGCGGCAATGAACGGCAAGCGCGCCCAGTGCTTCGGCGGCGCCAAGAACCACATGATCATCATGCCGGATGCCGATCTCGACCAGGCCGCCAACGCGCTGATGGGCGCCGGTTACGGCTCGGCCGGCGAGCGCTGCATGGCGATTTCGGTGGCCGTCCCGGTCGGTGAGGAGACCGCCAACCGCCTCGTCGAAAAGCTGACGCCGATGGTGGAGAGCCTGCGCATCGGCCCCTACACCGACGAAAAGGCCGACATGGGTCCGGTCGTTACCAAGGAAGCCCGCGAAAAGATCCTTGGCCTGATCAACAGCGGCGTCGAGCAGGGCGCAAAACTCGTGGTCGATGGCCGCGATTTCAAGCTGCAGGGTTATGAGAACGGCCATTTCATCGGCGGCTGCCTCTTCGACCACGTCACGCCCGAGATGGACATCTACAAGACGGAGATCTTTGGCCCGGTTCTTTCGGTCGTGCGTGCCAAGAACTACGAGGAAGCCCTCGACCTGCCGATGAAGCATGAATACGGCAATGGCGTCGCGATCTTCACCCGTGATGGTGATGCCGCCCGCGATTTCGCCTCGCGCATCAATATCGGCATGGTCGGCGTCAACGTGCCGATCCCGGTTCCGCTCGCCTATCATTCCTTCGGCGGCTGGAAGTCCTCGTCCTTCGGCGATCTCAACCAGCACGGCACCGATTCGATCAAGTTCTGGACCCGCACCAAGACGGTCACGAGCCGCTGGCCGTCCGGCATCAAGGATGGCGCCGAATTCGTCATGCCGACGATGAAGTAATTCCGCCTGAGCCGCGCGCCCTACAGCAGGGCGATTGCATCTGGAGAAAACCCCCTCTGCCCTGCCGGGCATCTCCCCCACAAGGGGGAGACACGTTGCGGCACCCGCTCGGGCTTCGATCGGTTTCGGCGGCTCGGCTGGGGTAAAGCCCTCCCCCTTGTGGGGAGGGTTGGGAGGGGTCTTTTTTCCTATGCAATTGCCTTGCCCGCACCGGCTGGCGCGGCTTGCAGGCAGAACCGGCAACAAAAAAGGGCGCCCGAACACGGCGCCCTTTTTCCATGCAGCGTAGAGCGATTTACATCGCCGGGCCTTCGTTGAAGCCCACCTTGTCCACCAGTTCAGACGCCGTCTTGCGGTTCTTGGCAATATCGACGAGCGGCAGGGTGTCCGGCTTGATCGAACCGAAGGATTTGACGATTTCGGACGGCTCCGCACCCGGCATCACCGGATATTCGAATACCTGCTCGGCATAGATCTTCTGCGCTTCGCCGGAGGCGAGGAATTCCATCAGCTTCAGCGCATTGGCCTTGTTCGGAGCGTTCTTGGCGAGTGCCATGCCGGAGATGTTGACATGTGTGCCGCGGTCACCCGCATTCGGGAAAAGAACCTTGATGGCCTTCGCCCAGTCCTTCTGCTCCGGTTCCTTGTCGTTCGTCATCATCAGGCCGACATAATAGGTATTGCCGAGCGCCAGATCGCACTCGCCGGCCATGATCGATTTTGCCTGGCTGCGGTCATTGCCGTCCGGCTTGCGGGCCAGATTGTTCTTCAGCCCGGTCATCCACTTTTCGGTATAGTCTGCGCCATGATGGGCGATCATCGAGGCGAACAGCGCGATATTGTAGGAATGCTGACCATCGCGGATGCAGATCTTGCCCTTCCATTTCGGATCGGCGAGTTCTTCGTAGGTGATGGCATCCTGTTTGACGCGGTCCTTGGAGGCATAGACAACGCGGCCGCGCGTCGTCAGACCAAACCAGTCGCCGGCCGGATCGCGGTAGGCGGCCGGGATGTCCTTATTGATGGTGGCATTGTCGACCACCGGCTGCACCACGCCGCCATCCTTCGCCTCGGTCAGGCGCTGGATGTCGACCGTCAGGATCACGTCTGCCGGCGAATTGGCGCCTTCCGCCCGGATGCGCTCGACCAGGCCCTTGTCGAGGAAGAGCACGTTGGTGGTGATTCCGGTTTCCTTGGTGAAGGCATCGAGCAGCGGCTGAATCAGCTCCGGCTGACGATAGGAATAGATGTTCACCTCGCCATCGGCGAGCGCCAGGCTTGCGCTGGCGCCAAACGCCGCGCCGGCCAAAATCAGGGTTTTCATGCTGTGTTTCATCCCGTGCCTCCCAATTTTAGGACTTTGTGGAATTCAAAAGTCATGATTTTTCCGGGGGGTCAATTCACACGGGCGTGAAAAATGCATAAGCTGAACAGAAATTTCATATTTTGGAATTGTTCAAAAGTAGCGAACAGCTTATATAGTCCGGGAAGAGACGCGGGGAGACCGTAATGCGCTTGACCAAACAGACCAACTACGCCGTCCGCATGCTGATGTATTGCGCCGCCAACGAGGGCAACCTCAGCCGAATCCCGGAGATTGCCAAGGCCTACGGCGTGTCCGAGCTCTTCCTGTTCAAGATCCTGCAGCCGCTGACCAAGGCTGGCTTGGTGGAAACCGTGCGTGGCCGCAATGGCGGCGTTCGGCTTGGCCGGATGGCAGACAAGATCACCCTGTTCGACGTGGTGAAGGTGACCGAGGACAGTTTCGCGATGGCGGAATGCTTCGAGGACGGTGCCGTCGAGTGTCCGCTCGTGGACAGCTGCGGCCTGAACGCAGCCCTGCGTCGCGCGTTGAACGCCTTCTTTGACGTGCTGACGGAATATACGATCGATGATCTGGTCAAGGCACGCCCGCAGATCAACTTCCTGCTCGGCCTGGATGACCTGCCGCCGCGTCTGGCTGCCGCACGCGTTTAAGCCTGCGTCAATACCATTCGCATGAGATAACGCAGACGGCTTGACCCCGCCTGCGCTTTCCCTGAGACTTCGTGCTGCTTTCCTTTCCTGTGCAGCCTTGTGCTGCTCCTCATTTTTTCAGCGCGATGTCCTTCCGAATTTCTTTTGATTACAGTTTGACGCTTGCCCTCGGTGCCGGCGGAGCGTTTCTTGCCTATTGGCTGCAAGTGCCGGCGCCCTATCTCGTGGGGCCGGCCGCCGTTGTTACGCTTGCCGGCCTGTCGGGCGTGCGCGCGGCGGTTCCCGGCCGCCTGCGGGATATGGCTTTTATGGCTGTCGGCCTGTCCATGGGGTCCGGTGTGACACCGGAGGTGCTTGCCGCCACCCGGCAGTGGCCAGTGAGCTTCCTGGCGCTCTTCCTGATGACCGTGCTTCTTTTGGTCGTGGGCTGGGTTCTGCTGCGCAAGGCATTCCGATACGATGGCCTGACCGCTATGCTCGCCGCCTGTCCTGGCCATCTGAGCTATGTGCTGAGCCTTGCCGCCGGAACGAAAAGCGATCTCGCCAGCGTCAGCATCATCCAGAGTGTGAGAGTGCTGGCGCTCACTTTGCTCGTTCCCCTGATCGTCGAGTTCTATGGTTTGTCGAAGCCCGGCGCGCTCGTTCCGCCGATGTCGGTCGATGCCCTGACCGTCCTGCTGATGGCTGTGCCTGCCTATGCGCTGGGCTATGGTTTGCAGCGTGTACGGGTGCCGGCCGCTCTTCTCGTCGGCGGCATGATCGTGTCCAGCACGATGCATCTCACCGGGCTTGTCGAAGGGGTCATCCCCCTCTGGGTTCAGGTGCCGGTCTATGTCGTGCTCGGCTGCATGATTGGAGCTCGTTTTGTCGGCGTCTCGGCCGCCGATCTCAAGCGTTCCTTCCTTGCCGGCATGTCCCTTACGGTGGTCGTCAGTCTCCTCTCGGCCGTGATTGCGCTCGCCGTCTCGACAGCACTCGACATTCCGCTGGATGCGGCTTTGATTGCCTTTGCTCCAGGTGGTCTCGAAACCATGGCAGCGATGGCCGTCATCCTGCATGCCGATCCGGCCTATGTGGGAACACATCACATTCTGCGGCTGGTCTTTTTATCGATCCTGATGCCGCTTCTTTTGGCCAGAAGACGCGCGCTGTGATTTCTTACCCGTGAGAAAGTATATTCAAAAGATCGGATATTGTGTCAGTGAAGTAGTTGAACAAGCGTAAAACATGAAGTACTGACAGAGAAGAAAGTGGGGGAACGTGAATCTTGACGGTTGAGATATTATGATGCAATCCGTCAAGGTTGATCCTTTTCTACCGAATGGCCGAATAAGTTAAAATGTCGCGCGGTTTTCGTGTGACTAAACAGAAAAGGCCTTACGGAGCGTCAATCATGTCCCTCCATGCACAGATCCGTCAGGACGTCCTGGACGTATTTGTGGTTCCTGCCCTGTGCGCAGGGCAAGAGCGGTGATCGTCGGGAATGTCCTTGATGGGACAATGGAATGAGAGCGGCGCGTTGTGGCAGCGGCCCGGGGCATAATGAAAAACAATGCTTGCGCGGGACGCCAAGCGAAGGGCCGTGATCGATAGGGGCAAAGGGACAGCGTATGCGTTGCCTGTGCAACGTGGTCTGTTGCTGGAGGGTGAGAAGGCATGGAAGGTTCACGGATCAAGGCGGCGGATAGTCGGGGAGCAGCGAACCGTACGGCTCTGCGGCGAATTCCGAAACAGGATCGCAGTCGAGAGCGCATCGATGAAATTCTCAAGGTGGCGATGGAACTCATCGGCAAGAAGGGAATCGATGCGGTGACGATGAAGGAGATCGCGAGCCTCTCCGGCGGCCCGATTGCCTCTGTCTATCAGTATTTCCCGAACAAGTCGGCGATCATCGCCACGCTCTATGAGCGCTATCTCGAGCAGGTCAAGGCGCTGCTCTTCCAGGGGCTGGAGACTATTCGCGGCCCGGAAGATGTCGGTCGCGCCGCAGAAGGCCTTGTTGATTTTTATGCCATGTTTGTCAGTGGCAATCCGTCGATCCAGGACCTCGTCAATGCCATCCAGGCCGACAAGATGCTGGCCGACATGGATATTGCCGCAACGCGGGAAATTGCCGCGACCTTCTGTCAGGCAACGGAGCAGTTCGTCGAGGAGAGCCAGCGGGAGCGTTTCCGCTGCACGACCTTCATGATGTGCCATCTGACAGTGAGCGTTGTGCGCCTTCTGTTGAAGGTCTCCCCGGAGGAAGGGCAGCGGATCGTCCGCGATTTCAAGACGTCGATCGCGAACCAGGTCGCAACCTTTGTCGATCTGTCCGTTCCGGCTGAGGAGCAGCGGATCGCCGTCTGAACGTTTGTCCTTTCTGCTGACGCAGGCGCTTCCGCGACGCACCGGGCGCCGCGTCAGAGACCCAGACGGTCGCGCAGGCCATACCACCAGGCACCGAGCACCGTCAGCGGAACCCGCAATGTCTTGCCCCCGGGGAAAGGCAGGTTCGGCAGGGAACTCCACACGTCGAACCGTTCGGCATGGCCGGCGACGGCCTCGCCCAGGATCTTGCCGAGAAGATGCGTGGTCGTCACCCCATGTCCACTGTCGCCATGCGAGAAGTAGACGCTGGGTGAGATCCGACCCATATGTGGAATGCGGGTGAGCGTGAGCGCAAAATTGCCGCCCCAGGCATAATCGATGGCAACCTTTTCCAGCTCTGGAAACGTCAGGAGCATCTTCGGGCGAATGACGGCCGCGATATCCTTCGGATCGCGCCCGCCGTAACCGATCCCGCCGCCGTAAAGAATGCGGTTGTCGGCCGTGCGCCGGAAATAATCGAGAATATAGTTGGCGTCCTCGACGCAGTAATTGGCAGGCAGCAGGGCCTCAGCCAGCTCGGCGCTCAGCGGTTCGGTCGTCAGCACCTGGCTGGAGACTGGCATCATGCGACCGCTGATTTCCGGAAACTGCGGGCCGAGATAGGCATTACCGCAGATGAGCACGTAATCTGAGGTTACGGAACCGGAGGCGGTGCGCACCACGTTGCGGTTGCTCTGGTCCAATCCCAGGACGCGCGATCCCTCGAAGATCCGGCCGCCGAGCGCCTCCACGGCCTGAGCTTCACCCAGAACGAGGTTCAACGGATGGATATGGCCGCCCAGCTTGTCGATCATGCCGCCGGCATAACGGCCGGTCTTCACGTAACGACCGACCTCGCTGGCGGACACCATTTCGAGCCCCGGGTGACCATGCACCTCCCAGTCGGCCTTGTGCGCCTCCATCTCGCGCATCTGCTTGTCGGTAAAGGCGGCAAAAAAACCGCCGTCCACCAGATCGCAAGCGATCGCGTATGTCTGCACCCGCGCGCGGATGATCGCCGCCCCTTCCAGCGACATCTCGCCGAGCCTGCGGGCTTTCTCCGCACCGTAACGTCCGGCAATGGTCGCCAGATCGCGACTGTAGCCGTTGACGATCTGGCCGCCATTGCGACCGGACGCGCCGAAGCCGATGCGATCAGCCTCCAGCACCACGACGGAAAAGCCGCGTTCGCACAGTTCCAGCGCCGCTGATATCCCGGTGAAACCGGCGCCGATGACGCAGACATCGGCCGTAATTTCCCCCTCCAGTCCGGGCCGCCCCCGGCGGTCTTTGGCCGAGGCCGCATACCAGCTGTCGGTATGGCCGGGATTGTCGCTGCGCTTCAGGCTGTGCGGCATGGCAGGTCTCAGATCTTGAACCGGTCGGGACGGTAGGGAGCAACGTTGATGAAGGGCGTATCGCCGCAGATCATCTCGGCGATGGCACGTCCGGTCACCGGTCCAAGCGTCAGGCCGTGATGGGCGTGGCCGAAGGCGAACCACAGGCCCCGATGCCGTGGCGCCTTGCCGATCACCGGCATCATGTCCGGCGTGCAGGGGCGCGCGCCCATCCACGGCTCCTTGTCCAGCCGCTCGCCAAGCGGGAAGATGGTGCGGGCAACCGCCTCCGCCCGGCCAAGCTGCACGGGTGTCTTCGGCGCATCGCGGAGCGCAAATTCCGCCCCGGTCGTCAGCCGGATGCCCTGGCGCATCGGTGCGAGGAAATATCCGCGCTCGGCATCCATGGTCCAGCCGTTCAGGACCGCATTGTCACGCGCACCGTAATGCATGTGGTAACCGCGCTTGACGCCGACGAGGAATTCGTAACCGAGCGGCTTCGTCACGGTGTCAGACCAGGGCCCGAGCGCGATCACCACGTCCTTACCCTCGATGCTGCCATCGTCGGTGGAGACCGTCCAGCCGCTCGCCGTCTGGCGCAACGTCGTGGCGTCGCCCTTGACGAAGCGTCCGCCGAGCTTTTCGAACAGCGCCACATAAGCGAGCGTTAGCGCATGCGGATCCGTTACCGACCATGGGTCGGTCCAGGTGAGCGCGCCGACAAAATCATCCGAAAGATGCGGTTCCTTCTCGGCAAGTCCCTTGGCATCGAGCACCCGGAAGTCGAGCTCGTATTCCCGCTTCAGGCGTTCGGCCTCGTGCACCTCGACATCCTGCCTGGCCTTCGTGCGGAAGGCCTGCGTCCAGCCTTCCTTGCGGATCAGGTGGCCGGCATCCGCCTCGCGGATCAGGGCGTCGTGTTCGGTAATCGATTGCTCGATCAGCGGCGCATAGGAACGTGCGATCACCTGATGGCGGCTGGCATTGGAATTCCACCAGTACCGGCTGAGGAATTTTGCGGCGGAAGGCAGGGCGCCGAGATGATGATGCGCGTCGATCCGGTTGTTCATCGCATAACGCAGGATCAGGCCCATCTGCTGCGGGAAACCGTAGGGCACGACCCCTTCGCGCTGGATGAGCCCGGCATTGCCGTAGGATGTTTCTTCGCCCGGTCCGCGCCGATCCACCAGAACCACCGCCTTGCCGCGCTTGGCCAGGTGCAGCGCGGTCGATACCCCAATAATGCCCGCACCCAGAACGATTGCATCCGCTGCCATGTCTTGCCTTCAACCAATTTGCATGAATGTTTTCTGGAACATGCGCCGAGGCCGGTGCTGCTGCAAATGAAAACTGAACCGGCGGGACCTTGTGTCACAAGCTTTGCGACAGCCTTCTCCATTACATGCGAAGAAGGGGCATCCGCCCGCGGTGAAATTGCGATCGTTCAGGGGGAACACGAGCGGTGAGCTTTGCAGATTACGACCTCATTATCATCGGTGCCGGCTTTTTCGGTGCGACGATTGCCGAACGGGCGGCCAATGAACTGGGCAAGCGCGTGCTCATCATCGACCGGCGGCGCCATATCGGCGGCAATGCCTATAGCGAAAACGACCGGGAGACCGGGATCGAGGTGCATAAATACGGCGCGCACCTGTTCCACACGCCGAACAAGACCGTCTGGGACTACCTGAACCGCTTCACCGCCTTCACCGATTACCGCCACCGCGTTTTCACCAGCTACCGGTCGCAGGTTTATTCCATGCCGATCAACCTCGGCACGATTTGCCAGTTCTTCGGCAAGCGCATGAGCCCGGACGAGGCCCGCGCCCTGGTGGCAGAACAGGCCAAGGAACTCGGTGATCGCCAGCCGCAGAATCTCGAGGAAAAGGCGATCTCGCTGATCGGCCGGCCGCTCTACGAGGCTTTCATCCGAGGTTATACCGCCAAGCAGTGGCAGACCGATCCGCGCGAACTGCCGGAATCGATCATCACCCGTCTGCCGGTGCGCTACAATTTCGACAACCGTTATTTCAACGATACCTATGAAGGCCTGCCGGTCGACGGATATACGGCGATCTTCGAGCGCATGCTGGACAATCCGCTGATCGATGTGCAGCTGAACACCGATTATTTCACGGTGAAGAACGAGATCCCGGCCGGCAAGCCGGTCGTCTACACCGGCCCGATCGACCGGTATTTCGATTACCGCGCCGGCGAGCTGAAGTGGCGCACCATCGATTTCCAGGAAGAGGTTCTGGGCGTCGGCGATTTCCAGGGCACGGCGGTGATGAACTATGCCGACGAGGACATTCCCTATACGCGCATCCTGGAGTTCCGCCATTTTAATCCGGAGCGGGACTACCAGAAGGAAAAGACGGTTATCGTGCGGGAATTCTCGCGCTTTGCCACCCGCGCGGACGAACCCTATTACCCGATCGATACGGCGGAAGACAAACGCACCTATCTCGCCTACCGCGAACTGGCGGAGAAGGAACAGGACGTCATCTTCGGCGGACGCCTCGGCACCTATCGGTATCTCGATATGCACCAGGCGATTGGCGCGGCGCTGAAGAGTTTCGAGACGGAGGTCTCTCCGCGCCTCAAGGCCTGATTTTTTACCTCCTTCGTGACCGGAAAGCAGGCCCCTCGCGGGCCTGTTTGCATTTTGCCTGCCAGATGGATCTCGGCAAAACGGGAACTTCTCTCACCCCCTCTTGTTGGGCTGCCGATCCAACATGAAGGAGAGAGTAATGTTTTACACAGACGGCAAGCTTCAATATCCGGTTCGCGTGGAAAAGGCAGACCCGCTGTTTGCCCGTGCCCTGCAGCAGGCGATCGGCGGTATCGAGGGCGAAATCCGCGTCGCGATGCAGTATTTCTTCCAGGCCTGCGGCGCGCGTGGCAACAACAAGTTTCGCGACATGCTGATGAACACGGCGACCGAAGAGCTCGGCCATATCGAAATGCTGGCCACCGCCGTTGCCCTCAACCTCGAAGGTGCGCCTTTGTCCGAGAAGGAGGAAGTCGCCAAGGATCCCGTCTCCAGCATGGTGCTGGGTGGCCTCAACATGAAAAACATCCTCTCGTCCGGCCTGTCCGCCATGCCCGTGGACAGCGACGGCGTGCCGTTCGACATGTCGCATATCTATGCCAGCGGTAATATCGCCGCCGACATGACGGCCAATATCGCGGCCGAATCCACCGGTCGCACGCTTGCCGTACGCCTCTACAACATGACGAACGATCCGGGCATGAAGGACATGCTGTCCTTCCTGATTGCGCGTGACACGATGCACCAGAACCAGTGGATGGCGGCGCTGGAGGAACTGGGAGGCCATAAGGGTGCCTTCCCGATCCCGAACAGCTTCCCGCAGGAAAAGGAGAACAGCGATTTCTCCTACGCCTTCCTCGGTTTCCAGACCGATGACAGCGTCGACAAAATTGCCGGTCGCTGGTCGGAAGGTCCGTCCATGGATGGCAAGGGCACCTTCACCTCGGCGCCCATGCAGCCGCTTGGCGAAAAGCCCAGCCTCGGACAGGCCAAACCCAACAGCGGCGCCCAGACCGAACAGATGTAAGGGATCGCGAGCCACGAGGAAGGGCGGCGTCAGGCCGCCCTTCGTTTTTCCACGAATGCCGAAAAGGAAATTCCATGAGACTTCGCTGGATAGTGGTGGCCGCTCTGGTCGTGTTGGTTGCCGTCGTCATCTTAGGGTCGCGGCCCTTCACTCAAACCGCAACGGAGAGCCCCGGACAGCCCTCGCCACATTCGCTGACCGAATAGCGCAATTTCCTGCGGCGACAGGCTTTCTGATGGAGCCCGTCTGCGGGACGGCGGGGGAACTTTCGCATCATCGGCGGGTTTGTCTGGGTGAGGCGAGGATCCTTTGATGACAGAGACGGTAACGAGCACGGGCGATAAAAAGCCCTCGACGGCATCGCAGGTAAGAGGCGATATCCAGCGCGGATTGACCGGCGACAAACGGCCGGGGATCGATCCGGCGGCCGCGCCGATGGAGGCCGATGCCGAGGCAGGCGGCACCTCGCCCACGCAGGAAGAGATCGACATGGCGCGGACCACGCAGGCTGCGCCTTCGGCTGGACACAGCCAGTTGAAATCGCGGAATTTCGATACGGCGATGCAGCCGACCGCGGGAACGCTTGAAAAGAAGCCGAGCCTTCCGGCGCTCGTGCCGGGGATCGTCGTGGTCGTGATTGCTGCCGCCCTGCTGCTGGGCGTCGTCTTGCGCTGATCCGGTGCGGGTTGCCTTCCGGTGAAAAGACCTCAGTTCAGCTGGCTTGCCAGTTGCGCACGGGCGCGGTTGACGCGGCTCTTGATCGTTCCGACCGGGCAGCCGCATTGTTCGGCCGCCGCCTCGTAAGACTTGCCCTGCAGCAGGATAATGTCGACGGCATCCCGGTAATGGTCCGGCAGATCGAGCAAGGCCCGGTGGAATTCGTGAGCCCTGACCGACCATTCCTGTGGCGCATTGACAGAAGGTCTGGCCGAAGCACAATCCTCAAGCCCAACGGTCTCACGTTTGGCGAGCCCGAACTTCGTGCAGAAGGTGTTGCGCAGGATCGTGAACATCCACGACTTCAGACTGGTGCCTTCCTGGAATTTGTCGATGTTGGCCAGGGCACGCAACAGCGTTTCCTGCACGAGATCATCCACGTTGGTGGGACTCCTGTCCAAGCGCCTCGCAAAGGATCTGAGGGCAGGGATCAGTGCAATCATCTCGGCTCTTACACGCTCGCTTCCTGGGTGGTCAGTCATGATTTCTCCCTCATGTTTCCCCAGCTTTGACAACCGGTCACTTTCGACATTGTTCCAGCCCTCGATGTACCGCGGCGAAAAATTATGACGACGTCCCCGATCGCCCCTGGCCGCGCATCACGCGGAGGTTGCGACGGCGCGCAAACGGCGAAATTCCGTTCGGCGTCCGCACCCTGTCATCCGGTTGTTAGAAACGCGCCTTAAGAGACTCCCATAGAGTTTGCACAGCTGTGCATTAGGGGAATGTCGATGAGTGGCGCGGGTTTTCTGAAGATCGATGGTGTGGCGACCGGTTACGGTGCGACCCAGGTTCTGAAGGACATCAGCCTGTCGATTGCGAGCGGCGAATTCGTTGCGCTGCTGGGCTCGTCCGGATGCGGGAAGACGACGCTTCTGCGCGTTCTCGCGGGTTTTGTAGCACCGAAATCCGGTATCGTCAGCGTTCGCCAGCGTGAGGTCACGCATCTGCCACCCGACAAACGCGGCATGGCGCTGGTCTTCCAGTCCTACGCGCTCTGGCCGCACATGAGCGTTGCGCAGAATATCGGTTACGGCCTGAAACTGCGCGGTGTCGCGTCGGCAGATATCGCAAGGCGGGTGTCGGCCATGCAGGCCATGCTGGGTCTGGAGGGTCTGGAAGACCGCAAGCCCGGCGCGCTTTCCGGCGGCCAGCGTCAGCGGGTGGCACTTGGCCGTGCGCTTGTGGTCGATCCGGAAATCCTGCTGCTCGATGAACCGCTGTCCAATCTCGATGCGCGTATCCGGCTCACGGTCCGCCACGAACTGCGCGCCCTGCAGCAGCGCCTCGGCATCACCGCCATTCACGTGACCCACGACCGCGAGGAAGCCATGGTGATGGCCGACCGCATCGTCATTCTGGATGCCGGACGGATCGCCCAGCAGGGCTCGCCGGAAGAGGTCTATAATCGCCCGGCCTCGGCCTTCGTCGCGGCCTTCATGGGAGCGGAGAACCATGTTTCGCTGACGGTCGATGTTCAGTCCGACACCGTCTCCATCGCTCCCGGTCCAGCCAACAGGGCGGGCCAAGTGCCGCTTTCCGGACGCTCGCTCTCATCCGGTCCCGTCGAGGCCCGGTTCCGTCCGGAAGCGGCACGCCTTTTCTCGTTGTCCGCCGAAACGCCCAATGAGCCAGGCCTGGTGTTCGAAGGCCGCGTCGTTTCGGTCACCTATCCGGGCGGTCTGTGGCGCCATGTCGTGCGCCTGGCCGATCGCGAAATCCTCGCCGATGCGGTGCATCCGTTCGCGGCCGGAGAAACGGTCGGCGTCTTTGTCGCAGCCGCTTCACTGTTCCTGTTCAACATGTCGGCCAATGCTGCCGATTCTTCCGTTTCCCGGCCCGATGGGCGGGAGTGATTGCCCTGATTTCCTTCCTTTATCCCTTGGAGAGACTGTCATGAAAAATCTGTCTTACCTCGCCTTTGCAGCGGCCCTGACGGCCATGCCCGTTCATGCTGAAGAACTGACGGTTGCGACCGCCGGTGACCAGAATATGGTCGATTACATCAACCAGTATCTCGCTCCCCTGTTCGAGAAGACCTATCCGGGCAACACGGTGCGCGCCGTTGGCACCGGCCCCGGCGATGCCGGCTCGCAGAAGATCCTCGAGCGCTTCGATGCCCAGGCTGGCGCCAAGGCCGAGAAGTGGGACACCGATGTCGCCGTCGTGCATGAAAAGTTCGTCGGCCCGATGGTGAGCAAGGGTTACCTCGCCAAGTATCGTGGCGATATCGACACCGGCAAGCTGGTGACGCGCGACAACGCCAAGATGGCGCTCGGCACCAATGTCGAAGGTTACGTCATGCCGATGTTCAACAGCCAGACGGCAATTGCCTACAATCCGGCGCTCGTTGCCAACCCGCCGAAGAGCTATGCCGAAATCGTCGAATGGGCGAAGGCCCATCCGAAGCAGTTCGGTTACAACGGCATCAAGGGCGGCGCTTCCGGCGTCAGCTTCGTCATGGGCTGGATCTATGCCTTCGGCGAAGGCGATGCCAAGACGCTGATGAACGGCCCCTTCAAGGAAGACGAAACGAAGAAGTGGGATGGCGCTCTGAAGAGCCTCGCTGCCTTCACCACCAACGCCACCCTGACGCCGGGCAATGCCGGCACGCTCGATCTGCTGTCGCGCGGTGAAATCGCCATGGGCCCGGTCTGGGTCGACATGTTCTACAGCTGGAAGGCCGATGGCCGTCTGCCGCCGGACATGAAGCTGACGCTGCCGGCTCCGGGCATGCCGGGCCAGCCGATGCACTACGTCGTGCCGCAGAATGCCGCGCACAAGGATCTGGCGGAAAAGTTCATCGCGCTTGCCACCAGCCCCAAGGTGCAGGCCGAAGGCATCGTCAAGCGCTTCAACTGGTATCCGGGCATCGATGCACAGCATGTGAAGGCCGAACTGGACGACGCCACCTGGAACAAGCTCTTCGTCGACATTTCGCCGGAAGACCTGGCCTCCAAGGGCAAGCCGTTCCCGATCGCGCCCTACAACACCGCGATCCTGGAAGCTTATGAGAAGTCGGTGAAGTAAGCTTTTCGGTTCCGCAAAGACCCCCTCTGGCTGCCGCCATCTCCCCCACAAGGGGGAGAACGCAGAGCGGTAAGCCTCTCATCCGTCACGGCGGATGAGAGGGAGGGCGGCATTGCCGGTTCGGTCTCCCCCTTGTGGGGGAGATGGCCGGCAGGCCAGAGGGGGAGGAGCGGCGGGTGCATTGCCCCGTTGTCGGAACACTTGATCCATCTGTTGTGACTGGTTCCCTTGATGCCAAGACGACTCCTCGGTCTCCTGCTTGTCCTGCCCGCACTCTCGGTCATCGCGCTGCTGTTCATTCTGCCGCTCGTGATGTCGGCGGTTGGCGCGTTTCGTGTCGAGACCGGCTGGGGCCTCGGAAATTTCGCCAAATCCTTTGATCTTTACCTGAACGACATCCTGTTCAGCGTCGGCATCGTCAGTCTCTCGACGCTGCTGATCGGCCTCGGCGCGATTGCCATCGGCGGTTATCTGACGCTTGGCGCCCATCCGCTGGCCGTCACCATCCTGCGCTGGCTCTACCGCTGGCCGATGTTCATTCCCTTCATCGTCGTCGGCCAGATCCTGCGCACCTTTCTTGCCAAGAACGGCATGATGAACAATACCGCGATCAGCCTTGGCCTGATGACGCCGATCGATGCGGTGAGCTTTCTCGACTGGCGCGGCATCGTGATTGCCTTCGTCTGGAAACAGACGCCCTTTGTCGCGCTGCTGGTGGCGGGTGCAATGGCATCGGTGAACCGGGAAGGCATCGAGGCGGCCGTCAATCTCGGCGCCTCGAAGCTCAGGGTGCTGGCGGAAATCATCGTGCCGCAGGTCACCGCCACGCTTGCCGTCGGTCTCATCCTCTCCTTCGTCACCATGATGTCGGTGCTCTCGGTGCCGCTGATGATCAACGCGCAGTCGCCGACCATGCTGACGGCCGACATCGCTTTCCGGGTCAATGCCTATGGCGATTACGGTGTGGCGAACGCGCTCGGCCTCATCTCGCTCGTGCTCGCCTCGTCGGTTGCCTGGATCTACCTGCGGATCAGCTTGAGGGAGCGCGCGTGATGATGTCGAACCGTTCCCGCCTTGCCGCGCTCTGGTGGATCCCGCGCGGCCTCATCTTCGGCCTGATGGCCTTCTTCATCTTCGGCCCGCTGTTCAACATGCTTCTCTGGACGGTGACCGAGAAGTGGTATTTCCCGCATGCACTGCCGCTGGAATACGGATTTTCCGCCTGGGGCCGCGTGTTTGCGCCCCGCGGCGGGGCGCTGGAATCGCTCGGCAATTCGCTGATCGTCGCGATCCTGACGGTGGCCGTGTCACTGGCGCTTGCCATTCCCGCCGGTTATGCGCTGGCGCGGCTGAAGCTGCCACTGCGAAGCCTGATCCTTCTGGCTTTCCTCATTCCGCAGGCCTTCCCCAATCTCACGGTCTACGTCAACGTCGCCCGCATCTTCTACGAAATCGGGTTGAACGGCACGATTGCCGGGGTGGTGCTGGTGCATGCCTCCCATGGTCTCGTTTATGCGGTCTGGATCGCGACGGCTGCCTTTTCCGCCATCGATGTGGAACTGGAACAGGCGGCGCGCTCCATCGGTGCCGGTGCGCTGCGGACCTTCCGCGACATCACCCTGCCGCTCGCCGCCCCCGGCCTGCTGGCCAGTGCGATCTTCGTTTTCCTCGAATCGCTCGACGAGTTCACCGGCAGCTACTTTGTCGGTGCGCCGGACGTGAACATGCTGCCACTGCTGCTCTATACCGCAGGCTCCGGCGGCAACTACCAGATCGCATCCATTACGGCGCTGCTCTTGCTTGTGCCGTCTCTGATCTTCATGTTGATCGTCGAGCGCTTCCTGAAGGCCGACGTTCTGTCTCGCGTCGGGCGGTGAGGTTGCAAATGAAAGACGGAAAGACTCGCATGCGTTTCGTCAGTGCAGAGCAGGTGGCAAGGCGGGCAGGGGTGTCGCGCTCCGCGGTCTCGCGAACCTTCACGCCGGGCGCCAGCGTCTCGCCTGCGACGCGCGAGAAGGTGCTGAAGGCGGCGGAAGAGCTCGGTTATCACGTCAACGATCTGGCGCGGGGTGTTCTCAACAATCAGAGCCGCCTCGTCGGCATCGTCGCGACCAAACCGGAAGTCGGTTTCCGCGCGCACCTGACGGCGGCGCTCACCAAGGCGCTGATCCGACGCGGCAGTGTTCCGGTGCTGATCAACACCGGACAAACGGAAGAGGAAATGCTGGCCGCCCAGAAGATGCTGATCGGCCACCGGGCGGAAGCGACCATCATCCTCTCCGGCTCGCCGCCGGCCAGTTTTTTAGAACTTGCGCGGCGAAACGGCCAGCCGGTGGTGCTGATCGGCCGTTCCGAACCGGAGGCCGATCACGTGCATGCCGGCAATTCCGAAGCCTCGATCGAGGCCGCCCGCCTGCTTCTGAAGGCCGGACGCCGCAGGCTTGCCTTTGCCGGCTCCCAATCCGCGACCCCCTCCATCCTCGAACGGCAGGTCGCCTTCGTCGCCGAAGTCGAACATCGCGGTTTTGAGGTGCAGATCGCCCACGGACATGATTCCAACTATGACTGCGGGCTTGCCGCAGCGCGTGCCCTTCTCGCCGAAGGCCCGGCGCCGGACGCGATCTTCTGCGCCAACGATCTGATTGCCTTCGGCGTGATGGATGTGCTGCGCCGCGAAGGGGGCTTGCGCATTCCGGACGATGTGGCGGTGATCGGCTTCGACGATGTGCCGGAAGCCTCGTGGCTCAACTACAACCTGACGACCTTCCGCCAGGATCCGCTCGTCATGGCCCAGCGCGCCGTCGATCTCCTGGAGCGGCGCATCGCCGATCCGGATGCCGAACAGGGGCATGACCGGGTGGTGCCGGAACTTGTCGTCCGAGAGACCTTCGTTCCGGAAACGTGACCGGGATTTCGCGCGTTTCCGGCCGTTCCAGACGGGCAGGCAGGGAACGTGCACGCCTCCGACGGGTTGATCCCTCAGGAGGTACGACCATGAAACAGTTTTCGCAGACAAAGACACCGCGCCTGTTCTTCGGGATGATGTCCGCCGCTTCGGTTCTTGCCGCCGTTGTCGTCATGCCCGTTCAGGCCCAGGATACGACACAGGCCCGGCAGCCATCGGGCGACAAATGTGTGGCAAGGCCGGATCAGGACCCGCAAGTCCAGCGGCCGGATGTGCAAGGCGGCACGACGCAGAAACTCGCCGAGTGCAACAGCGTGCTGAAGCCGCCAGCGGTTGGTGATCCGGAAATGGTGGAGCCGGCCCCTTCCGTCGGGGAGACGCCGGTGATCAAGCCACGAGAGCTTCCGCCGGAGCAGACGCAGGACCGCACGCTGAAAAAGGGCTGATCGGCAAGAAAAACGAGGAAGAAGCGGCACAGGCCGCTTCCTTCCAGGGTGGATGCGCGGCTGCGCATCCTGTATGGCTGGTTTTGTCGGCCAGGCTTAGCGGCGGCCGCGAACGGCGGCTTTCTTCGGCGCCGGCAGAAGGCCTTCGCGCTGCATCTTCTTGCGCGCGAGCTTGCGCTGGCGGCGGATCGCCTCGGCCTTTTCACGGGCGCGGCGTTCGGACGGCTTCTCGTAGGAGCTGCGCGCCTTCATTTCGCGGAAAACGCCTTCGCGCTGCATCTTCTTCTTCAGGACGCGGAGGGCCTGATCGACATTGTTGTCTCGGACTAGAACCTGCAAAATCTCTCCTTTTTGCACGGCTGAAATCGCCACTGTGCAATGTTCGTGTTGATCACTTGCCGATCTTCATCGACGCGGGGTTAAGCCACGAAGAACCCTTGCCGGGAGCTGAGGCCTCTTCACGGTGTGTCGCACGCTCCGACCGTTCCGGGTCGATATCCGTGTCGACGATCCGGCGCTCGAACGTCTCGTTCTCGTACCGAACTCGATATTGGTTTTGGCCATAAGCCGCGGGCAGAACCGCAGCGATGCGGCAGACCGCCTCTGCGGCAGTGCGCATCCCGGATCCCGATTTCAGGACCACACGGTCGCCAATGGCATAACGCGCAACTCTCATATTTGTGCTCCGGACTGGTTCCAAAACGAAAAAAAGGCCGGGATGTCCCGACCTCTCCCAGTCATCCTGTCGATCAACCGCCAGTACATCCGTGGTCGGTTTCGACGAATGGCAGCTTAGGCAGCCCGAAGGTTGTCAGCCGAGCTCTTGCCAGAACGCTTGTCCTGAACGATGTCGTAGCTGATCTTCTGGCCGTCGTTGAGGCCGTTCATGCCGGCGCGCTCAACAGCAGAGATGTGGACGAATACGTCCTGGCCACCCTGGTCCGGCTGAATAAAACCAAAACCCTTGGTGCTGTTGAACCACTTAACGGTACCTGTATTCATAACGATTTCCTTTTCAAAATCGCGGGTTGATCTGACACACCGTGTCAGTTGGATCGATGTTTGAGAGGAAATCTGACAGAGCGCCTTAGCTCTCGGACGAAGTCACGACCAAGTTCGATGTCCGCAATTTACGCCCATTGACGCGAATTACAAGAGTGGCTGTGAAATAAAATTTCCGACAAGTGGAAAATTGAAAATGGATCTTTCTGCTATCCCGCTGTTTATGCACCATGATAGGCAAATTTTTGGCGAAGTTTCGAGGGCTGTGATCAACCTGTTTGCGGCCCGCTACGTGCCTGAAATATACGGGATGTCATATATCTTGCGTTGACACGTATTATAAGTATGGTGGCAGGGCTTTTTTCTGGACTCTGCCGTGGGGCGGCTCCAAGTTTGGCAGTAGGCGGCGAAGACCGCTTCTTCGATCCAAGGGCGGTTTTGCCGTCCGACATGAATCCAATAGACGGCGGACATCCGCCCAAGGGAGGCATTATGACCGTTCATCAGAACCTGATCGCCGGCGAGTGGGTTGGCGCCCAGGCATCGGAAAACATCAATCCGTCCGACACGAAGGATGTCGTCGGGCTTTATGCGCAGGCGAGCGCAGAGGATGCAAAGGCTGCGATTGCTGCGGCCAAGGCGGCATTCCCGGCCTGGTCGCGCTCCGGCATTCTCGAGCGCCACGCGATCCTGAAGAAGACGGCGGACGAAATCCTCGCCCGCAAGGAGGAACTCGGCCGCCTTCTGTCGCAGGAAGAGGGCAAGACACTGCCGGAAGGCATTGGCGAAACGATCCGTGCGGCGCAGATCTTCGATTTCTTCGCCGGCGAAACCCTGCGTTTGGCTGGCGAGGTTCTGCCCTCCGCCCGCCCGAACATCGGCGTCGAGATCACCCGCGAGCCGCTCGGCCCGATCGGCATCATCACGCCGTGGAACTTCCCGATCGCCATCCCGGCCTGGAAGATCGCGCCGGCGCTTGCTTACGGCAATACGGTCGTCTTCAAGCCGGCCGACCTCGTGCCCGGCTGCTCCTGGGCGATCGTCGATATCCTGCACCGTGCCGGCCTGCCGAAGGGCGTGCTGAACCTCGTGATGGGACGCGGTTCCGTCGTTGGCCAGGCGATGCTCGACAGCCCGGATCTCGCCGGCATCACCTTCACCGGCTCGACCGGGACCGGCAAGCGCGTGGCACTCGCCTCCATCGAGCATAACCGCAAGTTCCAGCTGGAAATGGGCGGCAAGAACCCGATGGTGGTGCTGGACGACGCGGATCTGTCCGTCGCCGTCGAAGCTGCCGCCAACTCCGGTTTCTTCTCCACCGGCCAGCGCTGCACGGCCTCCTCGCGCATCATCGTGACCGAAGGCATCCACGACAAGTTTGTCGCAGCCCTCACCGAGCGCCTCAGCAAGCTCAATGTCGATCACGCGCTGAAGGACGGCACGCATATCGGCCCGGTCGTCGATGAAAAGCAGCTGAAGCAGGATTGCGATTACATCGAGATCGGCAAACAGGAAGGCGCCAAGCTCGCTTTCGGCGGCGAGCGCATCGAGCGCGAAACGCCCGGTTTCTACCTGCAACCGACGCTGTTTACCGAAGCCACCAACGACATGCGCATCAGCCGCGAGGAGATTTTCGGGCCGGTGGCCGCCGTCATCCGCGTCAAGGATTACGAAGAAGCGCTGGCCGTTGCCAATGATACGCCCTTCGGCCTCTCGGCGGGCATCGCGACGACGAGCCTGAAGCATGCCACGCACTTCAAACGCAATTCGGAAGCCGGCATGGTGATGGTCAACCTGCCGACGGCTGGCGTCGATTTCCACGTGCCGTTTGGTGGCCGCAAGGCCTCCTCCTTCGGTCCGCGCGAACAGGGCAAATATGCGGCCGAATTCTTCACCGTGGTGAAGACCGCCTATACGCTCGCCTGAGCCCAAACGATCCTGCCGGCGGACCTTCAGGGTTCGCCGGCTCCTCTGCTTCTTCCCTCTTCATTGTGCAATGCACAACCCTGTCGTGCGTCACGACCGCGACCTTGCGGGGCATATTTCCCGTGGAAATCCCCAGTTTCCGGCTCCCGCATACGACTAACGGACAGTGTGCCAAGCCCTCGTCTTTACGTTAGTCTCTTTCTCACAACCGGCTGTGGGGAGTTTGAATCAGCCAGCGTTGGGTGAGCGGCCGTGTTTTTGCCGGCCTGTCGAGGAAAAGAGGAGGAGTACTCGTGTCGGACAATTCATCGTCCAATGCGTATTGGGAAGCCAACAAGCGCATCATCTATATTTCATTGGTGATCTGGGCCGTCGTATCTTACGGCTTCGGCATCATCCTGCGTCCCATGTTGTCCGGCATTCCGGTCGGCGGCACGGATCTCGGCTTCTGGTTCGCCCAGCAGGGTTCGATCATCATCTTCATCGCCCTGATCTTCTACTACGCCAATTACATGAACAAGATCGACCGCGAATTCGGCGTCGACGAGGAATAAGGGGGAGATCATGGATCAGTATACGCTCAACCTGCTGATCGTGGGCGCGTCCTTCGCGCTCTACGTCGGCATCGCCATCTGGAGCCGTGCGGGCACCACGGCGGAATTTTATGCCGCAAACCGCGGCGTCAATCCGGTCATGAACGGTATGGCAACGGCCGCTGACTGGATGTCGGCGGCCTCCTTCATCTCGATGGCCGGCCTGATTGCGGCTGTCGGCTACGGCAACTCCACCTATCTGATGGGCTGGACCGGCGGTTACGTTCTGCTGGCGTTGCTTCTCGCACCTTACCTGCGCAAGTTCGGCAAGTTTACCGTGCCGCAGTTCATCGGTGACCGCTTCTACAGCCAGTCGGCGCGCCTTGTGGCCGTGGTCTGCCTGATTGTCATCTCTGTCACCTATGTTATCGGCCAGATGACCGGTGCAGGCGTAGCCTTCTCGCGCTTCCTGGAAGTCTCGGTGTCCACGGGCCTGTGGATCGCAGCCGCCGTCGTGTTCGTCTACGCCGTTCTCGGTGGCATGAAGGGCATCACCTATACGCAGGTCGCCCAGTACATCGTGCTGATCGTTGCCTACACCATTCCGGCAATCTTCATCTCGCTGCAGCTGACGGGCAACCCGATCCCCGGCCTTGGCCTGTTCTCCGAACATACGGCCTCCGGCCAGCCGCTGCTGCAGAAGCTGGACCAGGTCGTGACCGATCTCGGGTTCAACGCCTATACCGCGCAAGGGTCCATGGTGAACATGACGCTGTTCACGCTGTCCCTGATGATCGGTACCGCCGGTCTGCCGCACGTCATCATCCGCTTCTTCACCGTTCCGAAGGTGGCGGACGCCCGCTGGTCTGCCGGCTGGGCGCTGGTCTTCATCGCGCTGCTCTACCTGACGGCTCCGGCTGTCGGCGCCATGGCACGCCTGAACATCATCGACACCATCTTCCCGTCCGGTCCGAAGGCTGAGGCCGTTCTGTATGAAGAGCGCCCCAACTGGATGAAGAACTGGGAAGTCACCGGTCTGCTGAAGTTTACCGACAAGAACGGCGACGGCCGCATCCAGTACTACAACGACAAGGCTGCCGGCTTTGCCTCCGAAGCACAAGCCCGCGGCTGGAAGGGCAACGAACTCGATATCAACAACGACATCCTGGTTCTCGCCAATCCGGAAATCGCACAGCTTCCGGGCTGGGTGATCGCGCTCATCGCGGCCGGTGGTCTTGCCGCGGCGCTGTCGACCGCAGCCGGTCTTCTGCTCGCCATTTCGTCCGCGATCAGCCACGATCTGATCAAGGACTGGTTGAAGCCGGACATTTCGGAAAAGAGCGAGCTTCTGGCTGCTCGTATCTCCATGGGCGGCGCCATCCTGGTGGCAACGCTTCTCGGCCTCAACCCGCCGGGCTTTGCGGCACAGACGGTGGCACTCGCCTTCGGTCTGGCAGCAGCCACCATCTTCCCGGCGCTCATGATGGGCATCTTCTCCAAGCGCATCAACTCGCTCGGAGCAACGCTCGGCATGATCGTTGGTCTCGTGGCCACCTGCCTGTACCTCTTCACCTATCTCGGCTGGTTCTTCATTGCCGGCACGAACATGCTGGAGAACGTCCCGGCCAACTACCTGTTCGGCATCCCGCCGACAGCCTTTGGCCCGATTGGCGCGCTGCTCAACTTCGCCGTCGCCTACTTCGTCTCGATGGCAACGGCGGCTCCGCCGAAGTCGGTCCAGGATCTGGTCGAATCGATCCGCATCCCGCGTGGTGCGGGCGCTGCCTCCGGCCATTGATCTCAATCCCGGAATGGGCGGCATGCGTCGCCCATTCCCTTTCCGCGCCAGCGTGGCTATCGTCTTTCGGGTGGGGTGCCAGGTGGGGGGACCATGGGACTAGCAACAGACGACATCACCCGATTTCTCGAGACGGTTCATCCCTATGACAGCCTGCCGCGCACGGAGATGGAGACTGTCGCCGCCCGCTTCGGTTTCAGAAGGCTGAGTGCCGGCGAAAAACTCTACAATCTCGGCGAGCCACTGCCGGGCCTTTTCCTGATCATGGACGGCCAGGTGGACGTACACGATGCCGCCGGCGAACTGATTTCCCAGCTTTCTCCCCGCAATTCTCTTGGTGAACGCGGTCTTCTGCGCGATGGACGGGCAGTCACCACCGCAACCGCACGCACCGATGGCGTCGTGCTCATCCTGCCGGCCGGTGAATTCCACCGCCTGATGCAGGAACAGCCGGTCTTTTCCCGTTTCTTCACCCGTGGCCGCATCAGTGAAACCCGCCGGGCCGACATGACGTTGTCGCGGGTTGGCGACCTGATGTCGAAACCGCCCGTCACCTGCAGCCCAGGCGACACCGTGTTTGAGGCGGCACAGATCATGCGCGACCGGCTGGTCTCCAGCCTCGGTGTGGTGGACGGCGAGCGTCTGGTTGGCCTGCTGACCGCGCGCGATTTGACGACGCGCTTGATCGCGGAAAACCGCGATCCGAAAACGACGCCCGTGTCCGCCGTGATGACCGAAAATCCGACCGGCCTGCCGCAGACGGCACTGGGTTCCGATGTGCTGCAGGTGATGCTCGAGCAGAAGGTCGGTTACCTGCCGATCGTTGACGGGTCGCGTCTCGTCGGCATGGTCACCCAGACGGATCTGACGCGGTTTCAGGCGGTGTCGTCCGCCCTTCTGGTGCGCGATGTCGCCAATGCCGAAACCATCGAGGACATGAAGGCGAACACCGCCCGCATTCCCCAGCTTCTCGTGCAGCTGGTGGGGGGCAACAATGCCCATGAAGTCGTCACCCGCCTCATCACCGATATTGCCGACACGATCACCCGCCGCCTGCTGGTTCTGGCCGAAAAGACGTTCGGCCCGCCGCCGGTGCCCTATCTCTGGCTTGCCTGCGGCAGCCAGGGGCGCCAGGAACAGACGGGCGTCTCCGACCAGGACAATTGCATCTTTATCGATGATCGCGTGACGCCGGACGACATGGCCTATTTCACCAAGTTTGCCGGCTTCGTCAGCACCCACCTGAACGACTGCGGTTATATCTTCTGCCCCGGCGAGATGATGGCCACCAATCCGCAATGGTGCCAGCCGGTCAGCACCTGGCGGCGCTATTTTCACGGCTGGATCGAGCGGCCGGACCCGATGGCGCAGATGCTCTCGAGCGTCATGTTCGATCTGAGGCCGATCGGCGGCGATTTTTCGTTGTTTCAGGACCTGCAGGCCGAAACCCTGGAAAAGGCGAGCCGCAACTCGATCTTCGTCGCACATATGATCGCCAACTCGCTGAAGCATGCGCCGCCGCTCGGGCTCTTGCGCGGCTTTGCCACGATCCGCAGCGGCGAGCACCGCAACCAGATCGACATGAAGCACAATGGCGTGGTGCCGGTGGTCGATCTCGGCCGTGTCTATGCGCTGCAGGGCCGCCTGACACCGGTCAACACGCGTGCGCGCCTCGTGGCTGCAGAAGAGGCCGGCGTGATCTCCGGTGCCGGCGCGCGTGATCTCATCGCAGCTTATGACCTGATCGCCGAAATGCGGCTGCGCAACCAGGCCCAGCAGATCAAGGCAGGTCGCCGTCCCGACAATTTTCTCGGTCCTTACGAGTTCGGCGATTTCGAACGTTCCCATCTGCGCGACGCATTTGTCGTCGTGCGCACCATGCAATCCGCGCTGAACCACAGCCGCGCGCCCAGTTGAATTGAGGAATTTCCCGCATGCTGTTCGAGTTGATCGCTGTCCTGACCGTGGGTGTTGCCCTGGCCGGTGTCGCCATGACGTTGCGCTTCATCACCCGGCAGCGCCTGCCCAAATGGATCATCCCCGCATTTGCGGGCCTCGGCATGCTGTCTTATGCGATCTGGAGCGAATATAGCTGGTTTTCTCGCGTTTCCGTCGCGCTGCCGCCGGAAATCCCGGTGGCGTGGCACAATGCGGACACGGCCTTCTGGCGACCCTGGTCCTATTACAAGCCGGTCATCAACCGCTTTGCCGCCGTTGATCTGCGCACCGCCCAACGCAATGCCAATTTCCCCGATCAGGTGATGGTCGATGTCATTCTGGCCGCGCGCTGGCAGCAGTCGGCGCGGGTGAAGGTGGTTCTGGATTGTGCCGGTCATCGTCGCGCCGATTTGATCGGGCGCAACGTATCCATCGGCGAAAACGGCGAGATTACCGGCGCCGACTGGATCACGTTGCCGGCAGACGATCCCGTCCTGCAGACGGGCTGCGCGGCTAGGACCGGCTGAGGCGGTTGCGGAAGGGGAGCCGCAACCTTGCCGGGGAGGAGATGATAATGGCACGATGGAGCCTCAGGGCACGCCTGTTTCTGTTCTTTGTGGCGCTGGGCATGGGGTCTCTCGCAGCCCTTGCCGCAGGCCTGTGGTTTGCACTGCATCGCGGTGCCGATCCCGAGGCCGTCAGCACGGCCGTGCGTGTGGCGGTGGTGGCCGGTTTCCTGATCCTGGCGCTGACCGCCGGCATCGGTTACCTGTTCGATGTCAACCTCGCCAAGGCGCTGGAGCGGCTGGCCGGTGCCATCCGTGCCCGCGCCAATGCCGGTGTCGCCCAGGAGATCGACACGACCGGGCTCACCTACCTCGGCAGCATCACCGATGCCGTGTCCGAAGCAGCCATTCGGCTGACCCAGACCCGTAGCGCCATGGCCGAAACGGTGGCGCGCGAGACGGCCCGATTGTCCGCGGAACGAAGCCAGCTCGAAAGACTGCTGTCCGATGTGCCGCCGGGCGTGCTGCTCTGTACCGGTCGCCATCACCTCGTATTCTACAATGGTGCCGCCCAACAATTGCTCGACAATCCGGTTCTGCCGCTCTGTCTGGACAAGAACCTGTTCGATTATCTGAATGACGGGCCGGTGCGCCATGCCCACCAGCGGCTTCTCGAAGCCGGAACGGCGGCGGCGGCCGTCGAGCTCGTCTGCACCACGCATGGCCATACCCGCCGTCTGGCGGCCCGCATGCGTCTTGTTGGCGAAGACACGGCCGATCCCGCCGCCTATGTGATGACGCTGCGCGATGTGACGGCAGAACTTTCCGCCGATGCCCGCCGCGACGCCCTGTTGAGCGAGGTTTTTGATGATCTTCGCCCCGCTCTGGATGAGCTGAAACGCAGGACCGCGGATCCGGAAAGCCGCGACCGGGCACTGGAGGCCGTTCAGCAGCGGCTCGCCTCGCTCTCCGCCCGGTTCGAGGCGATGCGGGAAGGCGAGATGTCGCCGCTTCCGGTGATGCAGCCCGTCTCCAACCGTTTTGTTGTCTATGATTTCGAGCTTTTGTCCCGCCTTTACGCGGAAAAGATCGGCGAGGCGCGGCTGGACGACCTGACCTATGTGGTCTTTGACACGGAAACGACGGGCCTGCTTCCAGACCAGGGCGACGAGATCGTGCAGATTGCCGCCGTGCGTATCGTCAACGGCAAGCGGGTGAAGGGCGAGGTCTTCGATACGCTGGTCAATCCGGGCCGCTCCATCCCCGCCTCATCCACAGCCGTGCATGGTGTGTCGAACGAAATGGTCGAGGACGCACCAAGCGTCGTTGATGTGCTGGAGCGTTTCAGGGCCTTTGCGCAAGGGGCGGTTCTGGTGGCCCACAATGCGCCCTTCGATATGGAATTCCTGCGAAGGCGCGAGCGGGAACTCGGCGGACGCTTCGACAACCCGATCCTCGATACGGTGCTGCTGTCGGCCGCCGTCTTCGGCCAGGCCGAAACGCATACGCTGGATGCCCTGGCCGAACGCCTGGGCCTTTCCATTGCCGGCAGCGACCGCCACACCGCAATCGGCGATGCGATGGCGACGGCAGAGGTCTTCCTCAAGCTGAAGGACATGCTGGCGGCGCGGGGCATTCGCCGTTTCGGCGAGGTGCTGCGCGAAACCCGCAAGCACCGGCGCCTGCTGAAGGATCTCAATTGAGGCCGCACGCGTAAAGACAGGCAAAACGGGAAAGATCGACATGCAGCCTTCGGTGATTGCCCATTGCGACTGGAGCATCGATGCCCGCAAGCGCTGGATGGCGGTTGCGCTGAACAGGGCAGGGCGCTTCGAACTGATGGCACCGGAGCCGGTTGGCGAAACGTCCAGTCTGATCGAACGCCTGCAGGCGCGGGCACTTGGCGACGGTCCGCTTCTTCTCGGCTTCGATTTCCCGATCGGCCTGCCGCACGCCTATGCGCAAAAGACCGGCCTTGCCTCCTTCCGCGCCTTTCTCGATGTGCTGGGCACGGAGATCTGGACGGACTGGTTCCGGGTTGCCGCGTCTGCCGGCGAAATCGGCCTGACCCGTCCCTTCTACCCCGCACGGCCCGGCGGCACGCGCCGCAGCCAGCTGTTCGAGGCGCTGGCCATCGAACCGGTCGATCTTCTGCGGCTGTGTGAACGCCCGGCACCCGGCCGCCAGACACCGGCTCTGCTGTTCTGGACGCTGGGTGGCAACCAGGTGGGAAAGGCGGCGATCACCGGCTGGCGGGAGGTCATCCTGCCCAACCGTCACCGGATCGGGCTCTGGCCCTTCGACGGTTTTCTGGTCGACCTGCTGCAGCGCCATGCCGTGGTGGTGACGGAAACCTATCCGGGCGATGCCTATGGCCAGATCGGCATTCCCCGCCGACCCGTCTGGAGCAAACGCCGCCAGGAGGGGCGCATCTCCGTCTCCGGCCATTTGCGGCGCTGGCTGGCGGGGCATGATCGGATTTCTGCCGAAACGGCGCTTGTCGACAGTATCGATGCCGGCTTTGGTGTGGATGCCGCCGGCGAAGACCGTTTCGATTGCACCGTCGGTCTGATGGCGATGATCGACATCGTGTTTGGCCTGAGGGGCGAAGGCGCCCCGCAGGATCTAAGCGTCACGACCTGGGAGGGCTGGATCCTCGGAAGGCCGGCGTTTTGAGCCGCTGGCTGCGTTATGCGCGCAGCCTCTGGGCTTGCCGTCAGCCTTTCCAAAGTTCGACGTGGCGGTTCACGTCCTTGTAGAGCAGGTACCGGAAACGGCCGGGACCACCGGCATAACAGGCCTGCGGGCAGAACGCGCGCAGCCACATGAAATCGCCGGCCTCCACCTCGACCCAGTCCGTGTTCAGCCGGTAGACGGCCTTGCCTTCCAGCACGTAAAGCCCATGCTCCATGACATGCGTTTCCATGAAGGGAATGGTGCCGCCCGGCTGCAGCGTCACGATATTGAGGTGCATGTCGTAACGCACGTCGTTTGGATCGATGAACCGTGTCGTGCCCCAGGTGCCGTTGGTATCGGGCATTGGCGAGATCGCGTGTTCATCCTCATGGGTGAAGATCGCCGGCGGCGGCTCCAGCCCCTCGACGGCCTGGAATTTCTTGCGCACCCAGTGGAATTTTGCGAGCCCCGCACTGCTGTTCGTCAGGCTCCAGCGGGAACCGGCCGGCAGATAAGCGAAGGATCCCGCCTGAAGGTGATGTACCTTGCCTTCGTGGACGATCGTCATTTCCCCCTCGACCACGAAGATCGCGCCCTGCACCCGGGCATCCGGTTCCGGCCGCTCGCTGCCGCCGCCCGGCGCCACCTCCATGATATATTGCGCAAAGGTCTCGGAAAATCCGGTCATCGGTCGGGCAATGATCCAGGCCCTTGTTTTCGACCAGTGCGGCAGAAGGCTGGTGACGATATCGGCCATCACGGTGCGGGGGATCACCGCATAGGCGGTGGTGAACACAGCCTTGCTGGATAGAAGTTCCGTCTGGCCGGGAAGCCCGCCCATGCCCGCATAATAGCGTCTGTCGTCCATGTCCGTTCGTCTCCAAATCATCCTGCCGCCTGGCCCCCAAGGGCCGCGCGCATCACTCATATCCCCAAGCCGTGCGGGAGTAAAAATGATTTGTTGGGGGAGGCGGGCAGATGATGCAGGGGTGGGGAAACATCCTGGCCGCACGATGGGCGGGTTCGCTCGCCGCAGAATTATCCGGAGAGCGCCGGGTTGAACTTTGCCGCGATTTCTTCCGCAGCAGCAGCAGCACCACGGCGGGTATAGAGATTGCCGCGAACATGGTAACTGTGAGCCATCAGCCGGAAAAATGCGTCTGTAACATCCTGCTTCGGCGGCACGGGGGCGGTCCAGAAGGCGTCGAGCGAGGCCTGATGCGTCAGCCCGTCGATATCATAGACGGCGCTGCCCAGGACCTTCACGGGCTTCCCCAATCGAATGGCGGGAAGAGCGGCGGTCGAATTGACGGTGACGACGCCTTCACACGAACCGAACAACCTTTCGAGGTTGCCGCCATCGATGATGTCGATCCTGGAACTTAAGCCCGCATGATCGCACTGCTGACGTATGTAATGCGTCCAGTTGATGAGCCCCGCATCCATCGGATGCAGTTTGACGACCAGCCGTACGTTGCACGGTGCCGATCGCGCAAAGGACGCGAGAACAAGGTCGATGGCCTCTTCCTGTCCCTGAAACGGTGAGTGAACCCGCAATTGATAGTCGGTCTGTAGTTGTAACGGATAGACGAAATAGGCAGCCCCGCCGCCGATCACCGCCTGGATCGTCTCTTCGGCGTGTCTCTGCCGTTTCTTTTCTCCCGCAAGTCGCCCGATCCAGCCCATGTACTCAATGAGAGGATGGTAGAGCGTGTGCCGGACATAGAAGGGGTAAAGCCACCATAGAAGCACGGTCGTGACATTATAGAGGATGTCGTAGCCGGCATCGGCCCAGAAACTCTGGGTATAACGCCGTGTCCAGTCCGGCTCCGGCAGATCCCGGCCTTGTGCAAGCACGTCCCCCGAGCGGCGCGGAAACCGCGAGTTGGATGCGGTACCATTCCGTTCGAAGATGACCCAGTCTGGTCTCAGATAACCGAGATCGACCACATGCACCGCAATCTTCCGGGACTTTGCCTCCTCGACGGCGATCTTGTGGTAAGGCCGCTCCTCTCCGAGAAGGATGAGGTTGGTGACCTGGTTCTGCTCGAGGAAGTCTCGGATAAAAGACTGCCAGTTCTTCAGGCGCCCCCTGTAGTTGAAACCGTTCTTCCTGCGCCAGAAGATCCAGTCTCCCACATTGAGGTTTATCCGCAGGCACCGATGTCCCTGCGTTTCGAGACGCTCCGCCAGAAGCGCAAAGAGCGGCGAAGACGATCCTTGCAGGAACAGGAACACCGGGGCTCCGGTCTTTTCCGTTGGCCGGGCTCCCGCCGTTCCGTCCTGGTCGCGCGACACATCAGCCAACGGCCAAGCTCCCTAGGTGTTTAGTCCCGGCATTTGATGGTGCCTTATTCAGCCAGGAATGGAGAGATGCGCTATGGGTCAAATTCTACACGGGAGCGCCCGCACGACAGGGGCAGTCCGTCGAGCGATACAACATGGTCAAGAGAGCCTGAGAGTTCTGGCGAAACGCTATGGGATCAACCAGAAGACCGTAGCTAAGTGGAAGCGGCGCACAGCGGTGAAGGACCTGCCAACCGGTCCGAAAGACGCGCACTCGACGACACTTTCAATCGAAGAAGAGGCGATCGTCGTTGCCTTCCGCCGACACACGCTGCTGCCGTTGGATGACTGCCTCTACGCCCTGCAGGCTACGATCCCGCATTTGACCCGCTCGTCCCTACATCGCTGCTTGCAACGGCATGAGATCAGCCGATTGCCAGAAGTGACAGGGGACAAGGAACCGAAGAAGACGTTCAAGACCTACCCTATTGGGTACTTCCACATCGACATCGCCGAAGTGCGCACTGCCGAAGGCAAGCTCTATCTTTACGTAGCGATAGACCGGACCAGCAAGTTCGCCTTCGTCCAGTTGGTCACCAAAACAGGCAGGACATCGGCGTCCGCCTTTCTGGTCGCGCTGATCGCGGCCGTGCCCTACAAAATCCACACCGTCCTGACCGATAATGGCATCCAGTTCACGTTCCCGCCGCGCTACGCCGACGGGCCGACTGCCACTTACATGACGCACATGTTCGACATGCGTTGCCGTGAAAACAGGATCGAGCACAGGCTCACCAAAATCAAGCGTCCCTGGACCAACGGCCAGGTCGAGCGGATGAATTGAACGATCAAAGAAGCGACTGTCAAACGTTACCATTACGACAGCAATGCCCAGCTAACCGCCCATCTCCATGACTTCGTCGATGCGTACAATTACGGCCGTCGGCTAAAGACGCTGCGCAGCCTGACGCCCTACGAATACATCTGCAAAATCTGGGCAACAGAGCCAAAACGGCTTAACCTCAATCCGCACCATCAAATGCCGGGACTAAACACCTACTTCGGCACGCAGGCGTTGCCATCATGAGCAAGATACTGCTATTTCTTTATGTTGACGTTGCCCTTATTAATTAATCTTTACCCTACGGTACTCATGACAGTCGAAATCATCGGATATGCTGCGATTGCTCCAGGTGCTCTGTCGGCGGTCGACCTGTTCCAGCAGCTGCGCGAAGGTGTTTGCTCTGTAACCGAGGTCCCGGCTTCACGGTGGGACAAGGCGCGTTTTTGGCATCCTCTGCAGGGCATGTCCGGCAAGACCTATACGTTTGCAGCTGGCGTCGTCGAAAATGTTCATGATTTCGATCCGGTGGTGTTTGGTCTCTCCCGGCGCGAGGCCATGGCTATGGATCCGCAGCAGCGGCTGTTATTGTCGGTTGCCTGGCGAGCCCTGGAAGATGCGTCTTTGCCGCTGTCGGCGTTGCAAGACAGAGTTGTAGGGGTTTATGTCGGCGCGTCGAGCCTCGACAGCGCGAACCTTTCGGCGGAGGATCCGGCCTCTGGCGGCCCGTATTTTATGACGGGCAATACCCTTTCCATCGTTGCCAACCGTCTGTCGCACATTTTCGGCCTGAATGGACCGAGCTTGACCATCGATACGGCCTGTTCGTCCTCCCTCGTTGCGCTGGATCAGGCGGTGCGTGCCCTGGAGCGCGGTGAGGTCGACACGGCGATCGTCGGCGGTGTCAATCTTTTGAACCATCCGTTGCCGTTTGTCGGGTTCGCGCAGGCGAGAATGCTGTCGCCGGAAGGCCGCTGCCGGGCTTACGATAACGACGCCTCGGGTTATGTCCGCTCGGAAGGCGCGGTCGCGATTGTCCTGCGTCGGACCGATCTGGCAAAAGCCGATGGCGACCGCAGTCGGGCGAGGATTATTGCGACGGGCGTTAATTCCGCGGGACGCACCAATGGTATTTCGCTTCCCTCGGCAGAGGCGCAGGTCGCGCTTTTGCGGGGGATGTATGATGACAATCGGATCGATCCCAATGACTTGGCCTTCCTGGAAGGGCACGGGACCGGCACCAAGGTCGGCGATCCGGCGGAGGTCCGGGCGATCGGGCAGGTGATCGGCAAACGTCGTCGCGCGCCTTTGCCCATCGGTTCGATAAAAACGAACATTGGTCACACGGAACCGGCATCCGGGCTTTTCGGTCTGCTGAAGGCCGTAATGTCTTTGGAGCAGAACTTTCTTCCGGCCTCGCTGTTTTTCGAGAAACCGAACGAGACGATCGATTTTGAGGACCTGAACGTTCGCGTGAACAGTACGCCGCTCGAACTGCTGCGCTCCCGTCGTCCACGTCTTGCCGGCGTGAATTCCTTCGGTTTCGGTGGGACGAACGCGCATGTCGTGATTGGCGATCCGGAGCGGGTGGTGCAATCCGAGGCGAACGAGCCGGCTGGCGACCACTATTTCGTCGCAAGTGCGCATACCGAAAGCGCGTTGAGGACGCTGGTGGATGCCTATGTGCATCGCATGGACAAAGCTGCCCCCACTCAGGTGAACCGCATTGTTGCGGCGTCCGGTGGCGGACGCACCCTGTTGCGGCATCGGTTGGTCGGTGTGCCGACAACGCCGGACAAGCTGAAGGCTCGACTTGCAGCCTTTCTCGAGTCACAAGCGGTCGACGGCATCGAGACCGGCGAGGTGCCGGCCGGGCACACCAAGATCGCCTTTGCGTTTGCCGGCAATGGTGCGCAATGGGCCGGGATGGGTGTCAGTGCTTATCGCAGGAGCAAGGCATTCAAACGGCATTTCGATGCGGCGAGCGCCCTCTTCGAGACGCATCTTGGAGAAAAGCTCGTTGAGCTTCTCGTTTCTGACACGCTGGATGAGCGGCTGTCGGACACCCGGATTGCGCAGCCGCTGCTGTTTTCGATTCAGGTCGCCACCGCAAACGCCTTGGCAGTAGCTGGTATTCGTCCGGCTTGTGTGTTCGGGCACTCCATCGGTGAGGTGGCCGCCGCCCACATCGCAGGCGCCATGTCCCTGGTCGATGCCGTTGCGGTCGTCGCCGCCCGTTCCCGGTGCCAGCATGCGACCCGCGGACGCGGCACAATGGCTGCGGCCCTGTGCAGCGAGGAGGTTGCCAAAGCCTTTCTTGCGGACAACGCCATCACCGATGTCGTGGTTGCCGCCGTCAATGCGCGGAATTCCATCACATTCTCCGGTCCCCGTCAGAGCATCGAAGAGGTGAAGGCGCTCGGTCGTCGCCGCAAGATTGCGGTCCAGCTTCTCGATATCGAATATCCCTTCCATCATCCGCTGATCGATGACGTGCGCGAGGAATTCGTCGCTACGCTGCCGGATATCGGGCTTCATGATGGTGACCTGCAATTCCTGTCCACCGTGACAGGCGATCGCCTGTCCGGCAGAAAGTTGAATGCCAGCTACTGGTGGCGCAATGCCCGGGAGCCCGTTGCCTTCCGCAACGCCGTCGCCAAGGCTCTGGACGAGGGCTGCAATCTGTTCCTCGAGATTTCACCTCGTCCGATTTTGAGCAACTACATCAAAGAGACGGTTCGTGAGCATTCGGCCAATGCGCCTGTGCTCAGTTCGCTTTCTAAGGACAATGAGGACAGTGCCGATCCGATTGCTCAGATCATTGCGCGTCTGTTCGCGTTCGGTGCCGACGGCATTTCGCTCAATCGTCTTCCGTATGTCGATCTGCCGAGCGTGCCGTTTGAGCCTGAGACCCTGACCGTTCCGGCAACAACGGATACCTACGACCTCTTCGGACGTAACGCCCGGCCTTATACGCTGGCCGGATGGCGGGTCGATCCCAACGCGGGAGCCTGGAAGAACCACATCGATGCTGCGCTGTTTCCGGATCTTGCGGAGCATGTGGTCGAGGGGCGGGCGATCATGCCCGGTGCCGGTCTGGTGGAAATCGCGCTTCAGGTCGCGCGGCAGCATCTTCGCACCGATCAGGTGACGCTGACCAATGTCGAACTGCTCAATCCGCTGCCGCTCGATGACAAGCTCCTTGAACTTTCCACCATTGTTTCGGCAGAAACGGGTGTGATCGAGATCCGCTCGCGCGAGAGACTGTCGGACGATGACTGGACGCTGCATGCCGTTGCGCGCTGCCAGAAAATGGTGGATGCCCAAGCGTCCGATATCTTCGATGCACATCAGGTTACGGCTGACCGGATCAGCAAGGATCGAATCTACGCCATTGCGGCCGCTTTCGGTCTCGATTACGGCCCCAGCTTCCAGCGTCTCAACGAAGCCGCGACGGATGGTGGTTCCAGGATCGTCGCGCGCCTAGCGCCGGCCGCCGATCCGGCGCATCCGCTTCTCGAATGGGCTGTGAGCCCCATGTCGCTCGACGCGGCCTTCCACGGTCTGGTCGGGTTGTTCGATCGACTGTCGGGGGATGCGCAGGGCTCTCCCTACATCCCGGTCCGCTTCGGCGTCATTCATCTTCTTTCACCTGGTGCCGATATTCATGGCGCCCTGATCGAGATTCAGAAGTTCAGCGCCCATTCCATCAAGGCCCGTTTCCAGTTGACGGATCAGGATGGCAATGCCGTCCTCGTTATCGAGGATTGCCGCTTCCGCAGGACATCCCTTCGCCAGCACCGTTCAATCCCGTCGCTTGGCTTCCATTACGAAGTCCTGCCGTGGAACGGAAACGTCCTGAATGCGCCGGTTACGGTGTCACAGCCTTTGATTTCGCTGGCGGGTTCTCCGGAGCCTGACGATTCCAGCCTGCTTTTGCAGGCGGCCGTGTTGCGCAGCTGCCTTGATATCTCGATGGGCGCGGTGAATGCGGATGGCATCATCTCGACCGCGTCTGCGCCGCAGGAAGCACGAGTTTTCCTGTCCACCTGCCTGTCGATCCTGCAGAGCGCCGGACTGGCTGCGTCGATGGACGATGGCTGGCGCCTGGCAGGGGATATCGATCTTCCCGAGGTTGCCGAACTTCTGCGCGAGTTTGAAGCGGATCGCCCGGACCGTGGCGCCGAGGCTGTGGCTGTCGCGAGCATTCGTGCTGCGATGATGGCAAGGCTTGATCGTGGCACTGTTGCGTCGACGGAGGCTCCGGTTGCACCGACCTCTGCAACGGCGGACTACTTGCGGCAACGTTCTGCTGCTGCCGAGTGGCGTAATGCGCTTCTCGTCAATGCGGTTGAAACGCTGGCAAAGAACACCGGATTCCGCCCCCTGACGCTTGTCCAGATCGGCGCGACGGCGCCGTATCTTGTCCAGCGCGTTCTGGATCTGCTGGAGCCGCTCGCGGGGCGCCTTGCGGTGTTCGAGCCTGACGACGAACTGCGCCGCTCGCTGGAGATCCTGTTCCAGGACAATCCGCGGATCGAGATCGTCAAGTCTCTGGAGGCGGCAAAGGTCTACGATGCCGTCTACGCGTCCTCTGACCGGTATGCGCAGCTGATCATCAATGATGAAACGAACATGTCTGCCGTCCGGTCAATCGTTGCCGCCGGCGCGCGCCTTCTGATTGCCGAAAGCGCTTCCTCGCTCATCAACGATTTCATGAACGGTGTTGCTGCGGACCAGGATGATGGCGGGGTGCTGGCCGACCTGCATCTCGGGCATCTGGCAACCACCCGCGAGTGGAAGCGTCATCTCGCTGCGATCGGTCTCGACGCTGACGCTACGCAGACCGTCGAGGGTCCGTATGGGCCGGTCAACATCATCGACACGCGAGCGAACGACATCGTTACGGGATCACTGCCGAGCAGTGGAGATCATGTTCTCCTGGTGTCTGGATCGACGGTCGAGGCAGACGGTGCGAGCATCGCGCTGGATCAGGATGCCGAAAGCCTTGCGGCAGCGATCGTCTCCTCTCTGTCGCAGGCCAGGGACCGCCGGATCACCTTCGTTTATGCAAGGGGCGTTGACGATGGCGCGCCAAGTCGCGATCTGACGGACGACAGCTGGAAGCTGACGCATTTCGCCCGGACCCTGCATCAGGTGGTCGAGGAGCAGAACCGCAAATCGTCGACACACCTGGTGTTGCTGTTGCAAGGCGGAGCGCCGATCGGCCGTTCCGCGCCGGGCATGAGTGCTCCGGTGTCGCCGATCAATGTCGGCTTGTGGTCGTTGGCGCGTGTTCTGCAGAATGAGCTGGAAAGCCTTGACATCTTTCTGTTCGATGCTGCGGAAGCCGAAGTTGATAGGGCATTGATGCTTGCCGCTCTCGATCAGAGCCGGGAATGGATTATCGGTGCCGGGGGAGACGACATCCGCGAGATCCGTGCGGTGGAAGGCGCTCTTTCCCGCGGCAATTTGTTGACCACCCGTTATCCCGCCGCAACGATCCGCCAACGCACGCCGTCGCGTGTCGATGCCCTTTACTGGGAAGCGTGTGATCTGCCGCAGCCGGAGGCCGATCAGGTTGTCGTGGAAGTCGCCGCCGCCGGATTGAATTTCCGTGATGTCATGTGGGCCATGGGCCTGCTGCCGGAAGAAGCTCTTGAAGAAGGATTTGCCGGTGCAACCATCGGCATGGAACTGTCCGGTCGCGTCGCAGCCATCGGCGCGGCGGTGTCTGACCTGAAGGTTGGCGATGCTGTGATGGGGATTGGCCCGGCCGCATTCTCCACCCACGCCGTCATTTCGCGGGCGGGACTTGCCAAGGTTCCGGCGGAAATTGATCTGAAGGCCGCAGCGACTGTTCCCGTCACCTTCCTCACCGCGTGGTATGCCATCGTCGTCCTTGCCCGTGCGCAGGCAGGGGAGACCCTGCTGGTGCATGGTGCAGCGGGAGGCGTTGGTCTCGCGGCCATCCAGATCGCCCGTGCCCTCGACCTCACTGTGATTGCCACCGTCGGAAGCGAAGAGAAAAAGGCCTATCTGAAGATGCTCGGTGTCGAGCACGTCTTCAACTCCCGCTCGCTTTCCTTCGTGGCAGACGTCAAACGCGTGACCGGCGGCGAAGGCGTTGACATGGTTCTGAACTCGCTCTTCTCCGATGCGATGGAGCAGAGCATTGGCCTCGTCAAACCATTCGGACGGTTCCTCGAACTGGGCAAGCGCGACTACTATGCGGATCGCAAGATCGGCCTTCGGCCCTTCCGCCGGAACGTCAGCTACTTCGGTATCGATGCCGACCAGTTGCCGCTGAAGGCTCCAGCCCTGACGAAGGAAATCTTCGAAACCCTGGGACAACTCTTTGCCGAGGGGAAACTGGCACCGCTTCCCTACCGCCGGTTCCAGCACGACGAGATCGGCGATGCCTTCCGCTTGATGCAGAATGCCGGCCATGTCGGAAAGATCGTCATCGAACCTCCGGTGCTGGGCAAACATCCCGTGGCACGCAAGCCCGCGTCCCTGCAACCGCTTCCTCCAATCGGCCTTCACATTGTCGTGGGCGGCATTGGGGGCTTCGGGCTTGCGGCGGCGGAATGGCTGGTGGCACGGGGCGCCCGAGAGATCGCGCTTGTCACGCGGCGGGGTGTTGCGGATGACGAGACCGCGGCAGCCATGCGGACATGGCAGGACAAGGGCGTCAACGCCTCGTGTTATGCTTGCGATGTGACGAGTGCCTCAGCCGTTGAGGAACTGCTGCAAACTCTGCGCAAACGCGCGCCGATCAAGGGTGTCGTGCATGCCGCCATGGTGTTGGACGATGCGCTGGTCGGCAACCTCACCCGAGAACGGTTCGAGACGGTCATTGCTGTCAAGGCGGCCGGTGCGGCGAACCTCGACCGGGCGACCCGCGAAGATGCGCTCGATTATTTCCTGATGTTCTCGTCTGCGACCACCCTCGTCGGCAATCCGGGCCAGGCCAATTACGTTGCGGCAAACGGTTACCTGGAAGGGTTGGCGCGCAGGAGACGCCAGGAGGGGCTTCCGGGCTTAGCGGTCGGTTTCGGTGCGATCGCGGACACGGGTTACCTCGCGCACAATGCATCTGTGAACGATGTTCTGAGCCGCAGGCTTGGCAATTCCTCAATGAAGGCAGCGACAGCCTTGGCCTTTGTCGAGCATTACATGGCAGTCGACCCCGGAACGGTGGATGGTGGCGTCGTGATCTGTTCGCCCATCGATTGGCAGGCTGCAAAGACGCTGCAGCTCGTCAACACGCCGTTGTTCGAGATTCCGCTGCGCCAGTTGGTGGCGGGAACGGCTGCCGGTTCTGATACGATCGACCTTGCGCAGTTGGTTGCGGACAAGAGCGAAGCGGAGGCCATGGATCTTCTGTTCAAGCTCGTGGCAAGCGAAATGGCGAATGTTCTGCGCATTTCGGAAGGCGCCATCACCCGCAACAAGGTTCTCAAGGATGCCGGTCTCGACAGCTTGATGGCCGTGGAGCTCAGCATGAGCTTCAAGGATCGGACGGGTGTCGACATGCCGCTGACGGGTCTTGGCGACACGACGACGGTGGATCATGTCGTGCGAAAGCTTTATGAGCGTGTCATGCGCCAGAACGATAGCGAGGACGAAGAGTTGCCGCATCAAGAGATCGAGGCTCTCGCTTCGCAGCACCTGGATGCCGCGCGCAAGACTGTGGGTGAGGCGTGACGGAAAAATCGAGTTTATCATCCGCGCGCATGCAGCAGGGACGGCGTAACGCGCTTCTGGCACAGATGCGAGGCCTTTCCCGTTCGATGGACGAGGTGGATCAGCGTGAGGTTCCCAAGCGCCAGCCGCCGCGTTTCGAAGAGCTTCCGGAGTACAAGCAGGTCCAGATCCAGAAGGTTGCCGGCGACCTTGTGAAGGTGGCAAATCCGTTTTATCGAACCCATGACGTTGGAGCCGGCGCGACGACGGAAATCGGCGGTGCCCGTCTCATCAATTTCGCCTCTTATGACTATCTCGGCACCAATCGCCATCCCTATCTTGCTGAGAAGGTCAAGGAGGCGGTCGAACGCTACGGGATCTCGGCCTCCGCCAGCCGTCTGGTCGCGGGAGAGAGGCCGGTCCACGGGCAGCTCGAATCGAGGATTGCGTCCCTGTATCAGGCCGAGGATGCTGTTGTCTTCGTCAGCGGCTATCTGACCAATGTGACAGCCATCGGCACGCTCTTAGGGCCGGACGACATCGTCATCCATGATGAACTGATCCACAACAGTATTCTCACCGGAATCCGCCTGTCGGGCGCCGCGCGGCGATTTTTCCGGCACAATGACATGGCACACCTCGACGAATTGCTGTCGACGTTTGACGGCCGCTTCCGGCGCATGCTTGTCATTGTCGAGGGCATCTACTCCATGGATGGTGATGTCGCCGATCTGCCGGCGCTTGTGGAACTGCGCGATCGTTACGGATTCTGGCTGATGGTGGACGAGGCGCATTCGCTTGGCGTGCTGGGTGAGGATGGCCACGGTACCCACACACATTTCGGCATCGATCCGAGACGGGTCGATATCTGGTGCGGCACGCTGTCAAAGACCACGTCGAGCTGTGGCGGCTATGTTGCCGGCAGCGAGGCGCTTGTGACGGTGCTGAAGGGCACCGCCGGCGGTTTCGTCTACAGCGTTGGTCTGTCGCCTCCGCTTGCGGCAGCGGCAAGCGCGAGCCTCGACATCCTCAACCGGGAGTCGGAACGCGTCCGGCGTCTACGCTCCAACGGGGCCTATTTTCTCGAGCAGGCGCGCAAGGCCGGGCTGGATACCGGCCTAAGCCAGGGATTCTCGGTGGTGCCGGTCCTGATCGGCGATTCGATCCGAGCGGCACGCCTGTCGAACGACCTGCTGGCGGTTGGTGTGAATGCGCTGCCCATCATCCATCCGGCAGTGCCTGAAGGGCAGGCTCGTCTGCGGTTCTTCATCACCAGCGAACACACGAGGGCGCAGATGGATGAGGCGATTGCCAAGACCGCGGCGTGCCTGTCGAAGCTGGTGGATGAGAATTTCGGCATTGCCTCGCTCGACCGGTCGGAAATCGCGCGCCTGCTGGCAGGGGCGTGAGGTGTCCATTTCCGGACATACCATCATTACCGGTGGATCGAGCGGCATCGGTTATGCGTTGGCAGAAAAGCTGGTTCGGCGCGGCGGGCGGGTCTCGCTGATCGCTCGCGATCCCGCCAGATTGCAACGCGCCCGCGATGATCTCTTGGCGCTCGGCGCCGCGCAGAACACTGTCTTGGTGGTCGCTGCAGACGTTATGGACCCGCGGCGGCTGGATCAGGCGGTGACCGAATGCGAAGACGTTGCTGGAGAGGCCGGGGCACTGATTGCGTCCGCCGGCATCGTCTGCCCCAAGTTTTTCCACGAACAGCCCGTGGAGGATTTTGATCGTCAAATCCGGACGAACCTGCTTGGCGTCGCAAACAGCGTTCGCGCTGTCTATACTCGCATGCGCCTGCGGGGACACGGCAGGATCATGATTGTCTCGTCGGGTGCGGCCTTTGTCGGAATACCGGGTTATGCGGCCTATTGCGCCTCGAAGGCTGCCTTGCGGGCATTTGCATCGTCTCTGCGTCTGGAAGCGAAACCCGCCGGCATCCAGGTTTCGATCTGCTTCCCGCCGGACACGGATACGCCGCAACTGCAGGCCGAATTGCCGCTGCGGCCGGAAGCTGCCCGTCTCTTCATGGGAGGATCAAAACCCTGGCCGGCCGACAAGGTGGCAGAGCGCATTCTGGCGGGCATGGAGGCTGGCAAGGATGAAGTCAATTTCGGGCTCTTGCTGACTGTGCTTGCCCGGACATCTCCGGCCCTCGAACCTCTCTTGCAATCGCTCCACCTTTGGCGCACGGCAAAGACCAAGACCACCGACACAAATTTGACGGACGGATCGCAGTAATGGAAGACCCATCATGGTTTGGACATGTTACGAGGCAAGTAGTCCGTCCCCGGACAACAGGTAACGAATTCGATGTTTGATGATGTCATCCGTGGCGTTCGTACACGATTAGGCAGTTCGAGGAAAAAGACGGCGGCTGAGCAGTCTGACGCCACCATTCTTGGCGCCTTGCAGGGGGATAACGGCGAGGGCGGGTTCAGCCAGTACGAGATGCGCCATCCGGCCTTTCAGAACGCGATCGATTCTCTGCCCGGCTGGAGTTCATCCTTCCCGCCGGACGCCGGCGTGTCGGCCGGCAATGTGCCCCTGTTTGCCGATGGTCGCATCATTGCAGCACTCGAAGCCTATGGGTCGATCGAAGGCAAGCGTGTGTTGGAGATCGGACCGCTCGAAGGCATGCATACCTACATGCTGAGCGCGCATGGTGCGCAGTCCATTGATGCGGTCGAGGCAAACAAGCTCTGCTTCCTTCGCTGCCTTGTGACCAAGGAGATCCTGAAGCTGGACAGGGCATCCTTCCATCTGGGAGACGCACAGGCCTGGCTGCGCGATCAGGAGATCAGCTATGATTTCGCACTCGCCTCGGGTGTCCTCTATCACATGCCGGATCCCGGTGAATTCCTGCGTCTGTTGGCCGCGCGCGCAAAGTCCGTTTTCATCTGGACGCACTTCTTCGACGAGACGGCGATGCCCAAGTCGGATGTTCGTTATCGTCCCTTCAGCGGAAACGTCGAGGTTCGTAACATTGCGGGCATGGACGTTCGTTATCATGAGCGGGGGTATCAGCTTGCCAATACCAACGCATCCTTCTGCGGCGGCATGAAGGACAGGCACTATTGGCTACAGCGGGATGAGATTCTGGCACTGCTGTCGCACTTGGGGTATAGCGAGATAACCGTTCTTGACGAAGAACCCCATCACAGAGGCGGCCCCTGCTTCTCGATCTTCGCAAGACAGGTTTCATCCCCGTGACGTCCCGCCAAAATGCTGATGGGTAGAAAACGTGCTGTTTAACGTCGAGTATGTGTTGGTTTCCACGGGGAACTGAGCCAGTTTTTCCACCGAGAAGTGAGCCACCTCTAAGTATGGTTTTCTGATCAGGCTTTGGTCAATGGGCTGGCCTTTTCTCCTCTCTTCTGTGCCGCTGCGGCCGAGCTGGCCTTGAAGCGGAAGCTGTCGTTTCCTGTTTCCAGGATGTGGCAACGGTGGGTCAGGCGGTCGAGCAGAGCGGTGGTCATCTTGGCGTCGCCGAAGACGGTCGCCCATTCGCTGAAGCTGAGATTGGTGGTGATGATGACGCTGGTGCGCTCGTAAAGCTTGCTCAGCAGGTGGAAGAGCAATGCGCCGCCCGAGGCGCTGAACGGAAGGTATCCGAGCTCATCGAGGATCAACAGGTCGAGACGGACCAGGGCTTCGGCGATCTGACCGGCCTTGCCTTTGGCCTTCTCCTGCTCAAGTGCATTGACCAGTTCGATGGTCGAGAAGAAGCGGACCTTTCTGCGATGATGCTCGATTGCCTGGACGCCGAGAGCGGTCGCTATATGTGTTTTGCCTCTGCCGGGGCCGCCGACCAGGACAACGTTCTGTGCTCCATCCAGGAACTCGCATCGGTGCAGTTGGCGCACGGTCGCCTCGTTGATCTCGCTGGCGGCGAAGTCATATCCGGAGATATCCTTGTAGGCGGGGAAACGAGCAGTCTATCATGTGATAGGCGATGGAGCGGACCTCGCGCTCAGCCATCTCAGCCTTCAGCAACTGGGACAGGATCGGCACGGCCGCATCGAAGGCTGGCGCTCCTTGCTCGATCAGATCCAGGACCGCCTGGGCCATGCCATACATCTTCAGGCTCCGCAGCATGATGACGACGGCAGCACTTGCGGGATCATGACGCATGGCGACCTCCAACGATGCGGACACGTAAGCCGTCATATCGTTCGACGTTGGCCTTGGGTTCGCGCAGCAAGGTCAGCGCCTGTGAGGTGTCTATATCGGGACCATCGATTGTCTTGCCGTCGATCAGACGGTGCAGCAGGTTCAACACATGCGTCTTGGTTGCTACGCCTGCATCCAGGGCCAGTTCCACAGCACGAAGGACGACCTGTTCGTCGTGATGAAGAACGAGAGCAAGAATATCGACCATCTCGCGATCACCGCCGGGGTGGCGGAGCATCTGGTCCTGTAATTTGCGGAAGGCGGGTGGCAATTCCATAAAGGGTGCGCCGTTACGAAGTGCTCCGGGCTTGCGTTGGATGACGGCAAGGTAATGTCGCCAGTCGTAAATCGTTCGCGGCGGCTTGTCGTGGCTCCGCTCAATGACCCGCTCATGCTCGCATACGATATTGCCCTCGGCCGCAACGACCAGCCTCTCGGGATAAATGCGCAGGCTGACGGGCCGGTTCGCAAACGATGCAGGCACGCTGTAGCGATTACGCTCGAAGGTGATCAGGCAGGTGGGTGAGACCCGTTTGCTTTGCTCGACGAAGCCGTCAAACGCGCCAGGCAGTGCCATCAATGCGGCCCGCTCATCAGCCCAGACATCCGCGATCGAACCGGGTAGGCTCCCGTGCGGTGTCTCCCGCCACAGGTCCTGGCAATGCTGTTCCAGCCAGGCATTCAATGCCGGCAGGTCCGGGAAGTCTGGCATCTGTTGCCATAGCCGTGGTCGGGCGTCCTGAACGTTCTTCTCGACCTGCCCCTTCTCCCAGCCTGCGGCAGGATTACAGAACTCGGGCGCAAAGACGTAGTGGTTCGTCATCGCCAGGAAGCGGACGTTGACCTGCCGCTCCTTGCCGCGGCCAACACGATCAACTGCGGTGCGCATATTGTCGTAGATCCCTCGAGCAGGCACGCCGCCAAAGACACGGAAGCCGTGCCAGTGGGCGTCGAAGAGCATCTCGTGCGTCTGCAGCAGGTAAGCTCTGACCAGAAAGGCACGGCTGTGCGCCAACTTGATATGCGCGACCTGAAGCTTCATGCGCTCGCCGCCAATCACGGCATAGTCTTCACTCCAATCGAATTGGAATGCCTCGCCGGGCTGGAAAGATAGAGGAACGAATATACCTCGGCCGACCGTCTGCTGCTCAACCCGCCACTCACGGGCGAACGCAGCGACGCGACCATAGGAGCCGGTAAAGCCGAGAGCCACCAGATCGGCATGAAGTTGCTTCAACGTTCGGCGCTGCTTGCGTGACCTCCCGGCTTCGGTCTTCAGCCAATCCGAGAGTTTGTCAGCGAATGGATCAAGCTTGCTCGGTCGTTCCGGTACCGTGAACGTCGGCTCGATCGTGCCAGCGCTCAAATACTTCGCGATCGTGTTGCGCGAAAGCCCGGTGCGTCGACTGATCTCTCGTATCGATAGCTTCTCGCGCAGCGCCATCCGGCGGATGATGTTTAAAAGTCCCATGTGGATCACTCCGTTGCCCCCGTCGCTCTCCGCGTTGGGGGAAGGTTCACATGGCTCAATTCTCAATGGAAATTATGCGCCTAACCGGCTCAGTTCTGCGTGGAAAACAACAATTGGTCATTACGTCTCTCCAACGGCTAGTTGAGGCGGAGCCGGGTTCTGCGCCCATGCGCACGCTTTCCGTCATCCCAAGCACAGAGTCCTGCTTAAGCCTGGGATGAACTCTTCATGAGAGAAGCTAGCAAACCAGGTTTGCCAGTTGTGGAGGGCTTGTGGAGACTGTGTGAAGGCGTGCAGCCGAGTGGAATGAGCCGCAGATTTCCGTGGGGAAACTACGGTCAACTGCAAGTCAGGAGAACGCTTCACCGAGAAGGATCTCGAAGATGGCGCCGCCTGTGTCAGACGGGGCGTAGCCGACCGTGCCGCCATGCGCCTCAACGATGGCACGAACCACGGATAGGCCGAGGCCGTTGCCGCCCTTTTCCATCGCTCCGGAACGCGTTCCCCTTCGGAAGGGTTCGAAAGCTGAGGAGGCGATATCGGCGTCAAGGCCCGGTCCTTCGTCAGCCACCCGCAGGATAACCACATCATCCTCTGCCTGCAGGCTGATCTCGATGATGCCGCGCATGGCGTAGCGGCGCGCATTGGTGACGAGAGCAAGAAGGGCCTGACGGATCCGCATGGCATCCACCCGGACCACCACATCGCTCAGGTCGAGCAGCAGTTCGAAGCCATCCTGCTTCAGCTCCTGATCCAGTACCGCTGCCAGCCGCAGGATCTCTTCCTTCAGGCGGACAGGCTGAAGACGGAGATCGAGGTGACCGCTGTCGGCCAGCGTGACCGTTCGCAGGTCCTCCACGAGCCTTGCCAATGAATCCACCTGCAGGATGAGGGCATGAAGAGATTTTTCGTCGGGCTCGAAGACGCCGTCGATCATGCCTTGCAGGCGACCCTTCAGGATGGTCAGGGGCGTGCGCAATTCATGGGCGATCGTTGCGTTCCATAAAGTCATGTCGGCAGCCATATCCTGAAGGCGTTGCGCCATGGCGTTGAAGTCTTGAACCAGAAGGGCGGTCTCGCCCAGAGAATGGTCGCCGGGGATGGCGCGGGCGGAAAGGTCGCCGTCCTTGATGCGCCGGGCGCTCATCGCCAGGGATTCCAGCGGCTCAAGAATGCGCCGCGCCAGCCTGATTGCTGCGACAGCCGCTACGATCAGCGCGATGAAGATCAGGAGGGTCAGGGTGATGAAATCAAAGCCCGTCAGCCAGTTGTCGGAATCTTCCGACCAGGGAGAGAAATAGAACAGGATGGTGAAGGCGAGGTAGGTGCCGAAGAAGACCAGCAGGCCGGCGGCCACAGTGACGGACGCCATGGCGACAAGGATCTGCCGGCTGAGCCCCTTTACGATCATGGATCGACCGCCAGACGATAGCCGACGCCCCGGATGCTGGCGAGCATGCCTTCGCCGCCAGCCTGCTCGAGCTTCTTGCGCAGCTTGCTCAAATGGCTGTCGATCGTCCGATCCAGCGCATCGGAACCGGGAAGACAGGCGTCAACCAGTTCGCTGCGCGAAAATACCTTGCTGGGCGTCCGGGCCAGGTGCGCCAGAAGCCTGAATTCGGTCAATGTCAGAGAAAGAGAGACCGACACGCCGTCCTTCTCGATCTTGACCTGATAGCTGTCCAGATCGATCGTGAGGTTTCCGACGCGGATTACCGCGCCTGCCTGGGTGAGGCCAGCGCGACGCAACACGGCCTTGGCCCGCGCGACAACCTCGATCGGATTGAACGGCTTGACGATGTAGTCGTCCGCACCGATGCGCAGCCCCTGCAGTCGATCGACATCCTCATCCAGTGCCGTGATCATGATGACCGGTGTGCGGCCTCGCCTCTGGATTTCGGCCAAAAGCTCCCAGCCATCCAGCCGCGGCATGGTGATGTCGGCCAGCACGATATCCGGCTTCAGCGAGCGGTGCAGGTCCAGCGCCACCTGCCCGTCGCGGGCATGGACCGTCCTGAAACCCTCACGGGTAAAATAGGCTTCAAGAATGCCGGCGATCTCCGCATCGTCTTCGGCGATCAAAACAAGTTCTGCCATGGTTTTACGCTCCTTGCGACTTCAATGCCACTGGAGCGTCCTGGCGTCGAGTGGGCTTCTGAAGCCTCCACGGGATCGCAATAAAACCTCCACAAATCCCCAACGCAACGCTTCTAGGGGTGTCATCACGTTTATTATTAACCGGGATGGACGGTCACTCAGATGCAGTACTTGGCGCTTTTCTGGATATTGGGCCTGCTTTGCGTGCCAATGTCGATCTTGGTCACTTGCAGCGATCAGCCGGACGCCAGCGAAAACAAGATCGTTGAGAGGCAGGCCGCGCGCGTCAGCGTCGTAACCCTCCGGCCGCAGCCCGTAACGATCTACGACGAACTGCCGGGGCGCGTCTCGGCCTTCCGGATTGCGGAGATCAGGCCGCAGGTGAACGGCATCATCCAGAAGAAGCTCTTCGAGGAAGGCAGCAGCGTCGAGGCTGGCGCAGCACTGTTCCAGATCGATCCGGCACCCCTCTCCGCAGAGGCCGATGCGGCGGCGGCCGTGCTGGCGCGCGCCGAAGCGGAACTTGTGAATGCCAAGGTGAAGTTCGAGCGATCGGAACTGCTCTCGGCGCAGAAGATCACCAGTGCGGAGGCCTTCAACAATGCATCGGCGGCGCTCGCCCAGGCCAAGGCCAGCGTCGCTGAAGCCAAGGCCAATCTGGCGCGGAGAAGGCTGGAATTGTCCAATGCCACCGTGCGCAGCCCGATCAGCGGTATCATTGGTCAGTCCTTTATGAGTGAGGGCGGACTGGCATCCGCGTCAGCGACCTCACCACTTGCCGTGGTTCAGCAGATCGATCAGGTCTATGTGGATGTCCGCCAATCCTCCATGAGTCTGGAGGAATTGCAGGAAGCGGCGCCTGAGGCCGGAACTGGCGATGCACAGGAATTGCCGATTGCGATCAGGACCATCACCGGCAAACCTTATGCGCATGCGGGAAAGATCCTGTTTTCCGACATTTCGGTCGATAGCGCCACCGGCAGCCTCGGCATCCGCATTCTGGTCCCCAATCCCGAAGGGCAATTGCTGCCGGGCATGTTCATCCGCGCCATGGTGCCGCGGGAAGTCCACGCAGCGGCGCTGATGGTCCCTCAGGAGGCGGTGACCCGCGACCCGGCTGGAAGACCCGAACTCGTCGTCATCGCCGCCGACAGGACCGGCGAGAGACGGGCCGTCGAGCTGGGGCCGCTGGTCGATGGAAAGTATCTCGTGACGAAGGGCCTTCGCGCCGACGACACCATCGTCGTGCTGGGACAGGAACGGGTGCAGAGCGGCCAGCCCCTGGAAACGTCACCGTCGCAAGTCCCCCCCCCCAAAGCAGAACTAAGGAGCGGATGATGCCGCAGTTCTTTATCGACAGGCCCGTCTTCGCCTGGGTTATCGCCATCATGATCGTGATCGCCGGGGTGATCTCCATCCCGCAGCTTCCCGTTTCTCGCTTTCCGGTCATCGCTCCGCCCAGCGTGTCGATCTACGCCAGCTATACGGGGGCCACGCCGCAGGTGATAAACGACAGCGTCACTACTGTGATCGAACGGGAAATCTCCGGCGCGAAGAACGTCCTCTATTTTGACTCGTCCGCAGATTCATCCGGATCGACAACCATCACCGTGACATTCAAGCCGGGCACAAATCCGGAATTGGCGCAGGTGGATATTCAAAACAGGCTGAAGGCGGTGGAAGCAAAACTGCCGGAGCCGGTTCGCCGCGCGGGTCTGACCGTCGAATCCGCTTCGTCGGGATTCCTGATGATTGTCTCCCTGAAGTCAACGGATGGGACGATTGGCGCCCTGACGCTTGATGATTACCTCGTGCGCAACATCGCGCCGGAACTCAAGCGTGTGGCCGGCGTCGGCCGTGTACAATCCTTCGGTTCGGAAGCAGCCATGCGGATCTGGGTCGATCCCATGCGCCTGCTGGCGCATTCCATTTCGATGGCGGAGGTGACGCAAACGATCCAGACCCAGAATATCCAGGTCGCGCCGGGTCGCTTAGGGGACGCACCGACGGTTCCCGGACAAAAAGTCAGCGTACCGCTGAATGTCAGGGGCCAGCTTCAGTCGCCTGAGGAATTTGCCCAGGTCATTATGCGATCGAACGCCGACGGCTCCCGATTGACCCTGGGCGACATCGCCACCATCGAGGTAGGATCGCAATCTTCCAGCTTTGCCATTCTGGACGGTGGCAAGCCTGCAACCGCAGCCGCCATCCAGATGACGCCAGGCGCCAATGCCGTCAACACGTCTGCCGGCGTCCGCGCCCGTATGGCCGAACTCGCCCTCACCATGCCGGCTGGGATCGAATATGGGATCTCCTACGACACCTGTTGGCGGCTGTCCAAAAGCGCGGATAAATGGTGCCGAGGATTGAGAACTTTGAAAGCGGCTGAAGAAGCCGCCTTCAGTGTTGCTAATCTTGATTATCGTCGGAAGCTTGTTGGTTTTGGACCATGTGCTGGATGTCAGGGGCGTAATGGTTCCAGATGGCGTCGCGCAGATCATCGAGGAGTTCGAAGACGGCCCATGCCTGCTCGGGGGTCCATTCGGCACTGATGAGGATTGGCAGGCCACGCTTGAGACCTGAAGAGTGGTGCGTCTTTTCGGTCATGATGCGGGCTCTGTTTCGCCGGATTGGTGACTGGCGCGTTGCTGACGCTGGGCTATGGAGCGCTCGTTGGCTTCCTTGAAGCGATAGGAATCTCCTTCGATCGCGACGACTTCGCAGTGGTGGACGAGACGATCGACCAGGCTGACGACGCACGCGGCGTTCGGAAAGACCTCCGACCATTGCGCAAAGGGTTTATTGGTGGTGACGATGGTCGAGCGTTTCTCGTATCGGCGGCTGATGAGCTCGAAGAGCAGATCGGCATGGCGGTTGGAATAGGATAGGTAGCCGATCTCGTCGATCAGCAGGACGTCATGGGAAGCATAGTACTGAAGCTTGCGGCGCAGCAGGGAATCGCTGTCGATGGCGGCGAGTTCGCCGAGCATTTCGCTGGCGGTGCGGAACAGGACCGAATGGCCCCGGATGAGTGCCTGGTAGGCGATGTTGAGGGCGAGCGTCGATTTGCCGACGCCGTTCGGACCGATGAAGACGATGTTGGTGGCATCCTTCATGAATGCCAGCGTCATCAGTTCCTCGACGGTGGCGCGGTCGATGCGGCGCGGCCACTTCCAGTCATAGTCGGCCATTTGCTTGAAGTGGCCGAGCCTGGCGGTGCGCATGCGTCGCAGCAGCGAGCGGTCGGAGCGCTCGTCTTCTTCCCACCGGATCACGGTCGGCACCCAGTCCTGTGTGGCGATCTCGTCCCAATGGGCCGTCAGGCCATAAAGGCGCAATTGTCTGGCGCGATTGAACAGGGTGTCGATCTTATTCATCGTCGTTTCCTTTCAATGTGAGTTGATCGTAACGGTCGAGCTTGTGGGGAATGACAGTCGTGTCCTTCTTGCGGACATGCTCGGGCAGCCTGGTTTCGACCGGGGGCGGAGCGCCCCGCGCAATCCGGCGGCGTTCGAGCACTGATCGAACCGCCTTGGAATGCGAGGCGCCGGCGCGCAAAGCGTCTTCGACGGCCGCCTGGAGTTCCTGGGCGCCGTAGAGGTCGAGCAACGTCAGCATGGCGTTGGTGATTGCGCCGATATTGGCGCCACGTTCTGCGGCATGCATCATCAGCTTCTGACAAGCCGGCACGGCCCGCGTCAGGCTATTGAGGCCGCGATGCTGGCGTGCCTCGCGCTTGACGGCGACGAGTGCCTTCAGGTGCTGAGGATCCTCGATCTGCTGGCCCCTATCGAAGCTGCGACGGTGGCTGGCGATCATCGTGGCGGCGTCGAATATCCTGACCTGGACGAGATCGGCGCGAACGGTGAGTGTTCGTTGGACATGCGTATGAGGGACCGAGTAATCGTTCAGATCGAAGCGCACGTAGGGTGTCTTGCCAACCTTCACGGCCACCTGCTCCTCGACGGGATAGGGATTGGCCGGCAAGGGCAGAAGCATGGGCTGTTCTTTTGAGAACGCCTCACGCACCGTCATTGCCCGGTCCTCCGGGCATGGCCTGTCGGCAGCCTGGGTCCGGCACCAGTGTTCGGCCTGGGCATTGAGATCGTCGAGGTCCTTGAAGGTGCGGGCGATGAAGAAGGCTTCCCGGATGTGGCGAATGGCGCGCTCGACACGGCCTTTCTCGTTGCCCCGTGCTACCGCGACAGGACGGGGTTCGAAGCGATAATGAGCCGCGAAGGCCAACAATGTCGGATGGAAGCGGATGGCATCGCCCTGCCGTTCAAGGACGGCGGACTTCAGATTGTCGTAGAGCAGCACTCTGGGAAGGCTGTTCCAGTCGTTGAATGCGCCGACATGGCCGCGCAGGAAGTTTTCCATGCGGGCATCAAGGAAGAAGCGCAGATAGATGTCGCGCGAGTAGGATAGCACCATGACGAAGGCCATCAGCGGGCGGCGGGCCCTGCCGATCTCGATGTGGCCAAAATGACCCCAGTCGACCTGGCCCTGCTCACCCGGCAGGGTGCGTAGTCGTAGATAAGCTTCCGCCGCCTTCCGTGGTCGGTGCAGCGCCACCATGTGCCGGAAGTGGTCGGGCGATCCCTTATAGCCGCGCTCCTGCACCATCCCGTAAAGGCGGCTGGACGTCAGGTCAGGATATTTGGTCAGCGTCTGCTGGATAAACGGCAGGTACAGGTCGATCTCGGCGGGGCGGATCACCGGCCTGTGTCGAGGCAAGCCCGCGTCCTTCAGGACCCTGAAGACGGTGGTGTGATGGCAATGCAATTGCTTGGCGATCGTGCCGCAGCGCCACTTCTCAACGTGGTACAGGCGCAGGATCATCGCTTCCTTCTCGGCAGATATGGTCATCGGTTCGATCTCCATGGTCGAATGGACGCACGTGTGTCCCCCGGCGACGCACGAAGCCGCGGCGAAAGAACAGCGGCACAGAGCTGCCGCAGCGCCGGCACCACGGCTCGATCGATGACACCACGCCAGCGGTGCCATCGCCCGGTGCAACGATGCCGCCGTTTGTGGACGCCTTCAGTCGTGAACCCTCTGGAACGACGGGTGGAGAGTGATGCGTCACGTTTTTGCGAGCCTGCCGATATCGGCGGGAGCGATCGGCATGGGCAAAGCGCCCCGGCCGGGTGCTCTGGTAGCGCCGTCCGGCTGCCCGCAGGCTGTCACGGCGCGCCGCATGGGCGCAGGCAGAACCGCAATAGCGCTGACCCCGATCGCAATGGCGGCAAAGCAGAACCTGCGCGCGACACCGCCCGCAGAGGAAGAAACGAGCAGTTTGCATCGCGGCGGCGCACCTTTCGAAGCGCCGTCGGGATTGATCGGAGAAGCTCGACGGAATGCGCCAATACCATTATAATGACGCTCACCGTGAACCAGTCGGCAGTCCTGCGTGATGACAGCCACGTCATCTCACAGATGCCTGAGGGATTGGACATCGAATTGGCCTGGTAGCTTTGGTCGATGTCTGTTTGCGGCGCTCCGCCAGTCTATCATTGACGGACGCAGCGCGGGATGTGCCTCAGTCGCCCTCCGGGCTCCTGACGCCACATCCCGCGCTCATCTCCCCCATCAAAACCTTTGCAATAATCTCAGGGCCCTGTCCGCCGCGTCCAGATTCGCCGTAATCCCGTCTCGGCACCAAATATGCGCGGTTCTCAACAGCCACCGACAACACCGCACCATTCGTGAAGATCTCGATCCATAAGGTGGTGCAAACGCTTGCCGAAGCCATGGTGCTCGTTTTCCTGATCATGCTGCTCTTCCTGCAGAATGTCCGCTACACGCTCATTCCCGCCATCGTCGCGCCGATTGCGCTGTTGGGCACCTTCGCGGTCATGCTGGAGATCGGCTATTCGATCAATGTCCTGACGATGTTCGGCATGGTTCTCGCCATCGGCATCATCGTCGATGATGCCATCGTTGTGGTCGAAAACGTCGAGCGGTTGATGGCGAAGGAAGGACTGTCGCCGCGCGAGGCGACCCGCAAGGCGATGGGCGAAATCACCGGCGCAGTGATCGGGATCACCCTCATGCTGACGGCGGTCTTCCTGCCGATGGGGCTGGCCTCCGGTTCCGTTGGTGCGATCTATCGTCAGTTCACGGTATCGATGGCAGTATCCATTCTCTTCTCCGCGTTCCTGGCACTGAGCCTGACGCCTGCGCTATGCGCCACCTTGCTGAAACCGATCAGCGCTGACCATCACCAGAAAAAGGGACTTTTTGGCTGGTTCAACCGCGGCTTTGATCGACTGACCCAGGGTTATGCCGGATGGGTGGCCGGACTTGTCCGCCGGACCGGCCGGACCATGGGTGCATACCTGGCCATCGTCGCCGCCGTCGCCTTTGGCTACACGACGCTTGCCACCACCTTCGTGCCGGAAGAGGATCAGGGCTCCTTCATGACCTCCTTCACCCTGCCGGCGGAGGCTACGGCCGAACGCACACGTGATGTGGTCAACCTGTTCGAAGAGCATGTCAAATCCCGCCCTGACATTGCCAATAATCTGACGATCATGGGGTTTGGCTTCTCAGGTTCGGGGCCGAACACGGCCATGTCGTTCACGACGATGACGGATTGGGACAAGCGCACCACCACCGTGGACGAGGAACTGGTTGCCGCCGCCGCCGCCATGTCCGCTGCCAATGAAGGCCAGGTCTTCAGCCTGAAGCCACCGGCCATCGATGAACTGGGTACGACCTCAGGCTTTTCGCTGAGGCTTCAGGATCGGGCCAATCAGGGTGCGGATGCGCTCGCGGCGGCGGCTGCCCAACTCACCGAACTTGCGTCGCAGAGCAAACTGTTGAGCGACGTCCGCGTGGACGGGCTCCCAAGCGGGCCCAGCGTCACGCTGAATATCGATCGGCAGAAAGCCGCAGCGCTCGGCCTGACCTATAGCACCATCAGCGACACATTGAGCGGCGCTGTCGGCTCGACCTATGTGAACGACTTTCCGCGCGACGGTCGTTTGCAGCAGGTCATTGTTCAGGCCGAGCCGGCAAGCCGCATGCAGGTGGACGATATTCTCAAGCTTCACCTGCGCAGCGATACTGGCAAGATGGTTCGTCTTTCCGAGATCGTCACTCCGGAATGGTCCACCATCCCGCTGCAGGTTACGCGCTACAACGGTTATCCCTCGACCAGTATTTCCGGGTCTGCGGCGAAAGGCGTGTCCAGTGGCAAGGCGATGGACGAGATCGAGCAAATCGCGCTCAAGCTTCCCAAGGGGTTTGCGGTCGAATGGACCGGGCAATCCCTGCAGGAGCGGCAATCCGGTGCTCAGGCACCGATGCTGATGGCCTTCTCCTTCCTGATCGTCTTCCTGGTACTGGCGGCGCTTTACGAAAGCTGGTCGGTACCGCTCTCCGTCATGCTCGTCGTGCCCCTCGGCGTTATCGGCGCCATGATCGCTGTTCATCTGCGCGGACTGGAAAACGACGTGTTCTTCAAGGTCGGCCTGATCACCCTGATCGGCCTTTCCGCCAAGAATGCGGTGTTGATCGTGGAGTTCGCCCGCAAGCGCCAGAGGGATGGGCAGCGGCTTGCCGAAGCCGTCGTCGAAGCCGCGCGCTTGCGTCTGCGTCCCATCGTCATGACCTCTCTCGCCTTCACCCTGGGCGTCGTGCCGCTGGTCATAGCCTCGGGCGCAAGCTCGGAGACCCAGAACGCCATCGGCACCGGCCTGTTCGGCGGCATGATTTCCGGCACGGTGCTGGCAGTGATTTTTGTTCCGGTTTTCTATGTTGTCGTCACAAGGCTGACGCGCCGGCTCGGACGTTCAAGTAAGCATCGCGCAACGGCTAGCCCTTAGGATTGATGCAGGTTTCCCTTATGAGATTGTCCGCTTCATTCGTCCCTGAGACAGAAGCGGACAGTCTCCTGTCGGCCCCCTTGCGGACATTTCAACTAGACCACTGTTTGATCTGCCTCGTTTATCTGCCGGCTAGCATCCGAAGTTATGGCGAGTCGATGGTTCGATTCCTTTCAAGAGCTGCCGATTGTCTCCCCTAATTCAGATAAAAGGCAATCCAGCGGCCCTGTTCGATACTTTCGCGAGCAGCGGCACGCAGCATGTCTATGAAATGTCGTGAGGCGAGTGACCGCTCTGTATTGTCGAGCGTCGCAATCAGCCAGGTCACCCACAGCCCCTCGATCGGCGCCCAGGCAAATTGCGTCAGCGGCGAATTCACCATGCCGCAATAGGGCATGATGGCATATCCCACCTTGCGGCGGATAAGGTCGTCCATCGGCGCATATTCCGTCTCGACAGCGATCTTGGCGCGGCGGCCGATGCGGGCGAATTCTCCCTCGATCAGGGTGCGAAGCCCGTCCGGTCGCGGCGTGAGGATGAGCGGGCAGTCGGCCACCCGATCGACGGAAATCGGCTGGTCCACCGAAAGCCCGCTATCGCGCGGGCCGACCAGATAAAGCTGCTCTTTCAGCAGTGGTTCCGTATGCAGGTCCGGTTCCGTCAGCGGTGCGGCCAGAATGCCGATATCGATATCCCGGAAGAAGATCGCCTCGCGCAGCTGGAAGGAATGGGCACCCCGAACACGCAGCCGTACATGCGGGTAGGTCTCGACATAGTTTGCCACCAGCGCTCCCGTCAGAACGCGTCCCATGAAGGGCGGCGCACCAAACGCAAGCCGGCCCGAAGGTGTGTTGGCTGCATGCGTCACCTCTCCTGGAACCCGCGCGATCTCTTCAAGGATTGCTTCGGCTCGCGCACGAAACACCTCGCCGGCGGGTGTCAGCGTCAGGCCACGGCCGGTCCGGTAAAACAGGGAGGTGCCGATTTCCAGCTCCAGCGCAGCAATCTGGCGGCTCAGCGCCGGTTGTGACACATCAAGCTTTTCCGCGACGCGCGACAGATTGCCGAACTCTGCGACCTTCAGAAAATATTCCCATTTGCGCAGGTTCATCAGGAGCTTCCGACGTCGATGATATGCATTTTAAGTTATATCTGAACTGCCGCTCTGTCTATTGATGAAAGTCAAGCGAATGGGGATAGTGGTTTCCGAGGGTTGAGGAGCCCGCATTCGAGGAGGAAACCATGTTCAAGCGCGCAATCATGATTGCCGGCACGCTGGCCGTCGCCACCATTCCGGCTCTGGCCGAAACCAAGATCGCCATCGGCACACCGCCGATCGCTGAAGTTGAGGCGGCCTTTGTCGCCAGGGATGAAGGCCTGTTCGACAAGAACGGCCTGAGCGTCGAGTTCCTGCCCACCGGCTCGAACCAGACGCTGGTGGCGTCTCTGGTCGCCGGCTCTCACCAGATCGTTGCCGTCTCACCGACCGTGCTGCTGCAGGCTGTCGATAGCGGCATTGATCTCGTTGTCGTGGCCAATTGCGGCGTGACAGCACCGCGTACCGCCAAGAATGTCGGGCTTGCCGTGCGGGAGGGTGTGACGATCGACAAGCCGGAGGATCTCGCAGGCAAGAAGGTCGGAACGCCCAGCATCGGCGGCACGCTCGACATCCTGTTCCGGCAGTGGCTGAAGCAGAAGAAGATTACGGAGAAGAGCGTCACCTTTATCGAGGTGCCGATCCCCAATACCGCCGATGTGCTGAAGGGCGGCACGATTGATGCAATCATTGCCGGACAGCCCTCGCTCGGGCGCGCAGTTGCTCAGTCGAATGGCAAGATCGCCTTCCACTTCATGTCGGAGCTTCCGGCAGACCTGCCCTATACGACCTTCGTCGCGACCCGTGACTGGGCCAAGGCAAATGCCGCGACCATCGCCTCGTTCCGGACGGCCTTTGCCCAGGCGGCGGATTTCATCGGCAAGAACCAGGACAAGACCCGTGAGATCGTGTCAAAATACACCCGCTTGCCGCTTGAGGTCCTGAGCAAGATCGAGCTGCCGGAATGCAAGCCGACTCCTACCGTCGCCGCTCTGGATTACTTCGAGAAGGCCATGCGGGGTGGCGGCATGCTGAACGGCAAGATCGATACGGCGGGCCTTATCGCGCCCTGACCGCACGCAGATGCCTGGCGGGCGGGAGGCCGCGACGCCCGCCCCCTTTTTCTTTCACAGGTGATATCATGATTGAGATGACCGGCGCCGAGGCGCTGACCCGATTGCTCGTTCCGGAAGCCGTTCCCTTCGTTTTCGGCATTGCGGGTGGCAAGCTGAACCCCTTGCTGCACGCAATTTCCCGCGAACCCTCGATCCGCTACCTGGGTGTTCGTCATGAAGCAGCCGGACCGCTGATGGGGGCGGCCGTGGCCGCCGCCACTGGGCGGATTTGCGTCGCACTCGGCGAAATGGGGCCGGGTTCGTCCAATCTGATCGGCGGGCTTGGGACAGCTTACAACAACAACCTGCCGCTCCTTTTGATCACCTCCAACAATCATCTCGCGGCCTCCTATCCGAACCGCGGCATGTTCATGGATCTCGACACTCACGCGCTGCTGAAGCCGCTCACCAAATGGAGCGCAGTGGTTCACGATGGGCGCCGGCTGCCCGACTTGGTGCGGGATGCCTTCCGCCAGGCCCTGACCGGGCGACGGGGCCCGGTGCATCTCGATGTACCGCAGGAGATCCTCGGTGGACGTTTCGAGTTCGATGAACAGGCCTTTGCACTCAAGCCGGAGCATTATCGTTCGCTCGAGGGACCGCGCGCGCCCGCAGGCCAGATCGCGCGCGCAGCCGATATGCTGGCGACGGCGAAACGGCCGCTGCTCGTCGCCGGAGGCGGCGTGGTGTCTGCCAATGCCGGGGACCTGTTCCGCATGCTTCTCGATCTCGTCCGGACACCGGCGCTGACCACGCAGATGGGCATCGGGACTGTGCCTTCGAATTCGCCCTACTTCATCGGTCAGGGTGGCATCATTGGTGGCGACGCGATCCAGACGGCGTTCAAGGACGCCGATCTGATCCTGGCGATTGGCTGCCGCTTCTCGTCCTGGCTTTGGGATGATGGCGGTGCGCTGAGCAAGGGCGATGCTGAACTCATCAACATCAACATCGACCCCATGAGCCTTGGCGCCAACACCCCGCATGCGCTCGGCATCTGGGCCGATGCGGCAAGCGCGTTGGAGGATCTGATCACAGTTCTCGGCACCCGGACGATCCCTGATCGCTCCGAATGGCTTGCGCATCTGCGCACCATTCACGCGGGTTACCGGACAAAGCTGGACAGGATGAGCGAGGACGACGGCACGGTCCTGCACCCGGCGCGCCTTGGCTCGGCACTCGGTAAGCTGCTGCCGCAGGACGCGCTGATTGCCTATGACGGCGGCCATACCTCCTTCTGGAGCAATGACCTGACGCCGGCGCCCCTCGAGCGGACGCGCTTTCATGAACCCGGCATGTGCCAGCTCGGTTTTGGCACGCCCTATGCCGTTGCCCTGAAGCTGCTCTATCCCGACCGGCCGGTTTTCAATATCTGCGGCGACGGCGCCTTCGGCTTCACCCTCTCGGAACTTGATACGGCACGGCGTTATGGTCTGCCGATCATCAACATCATCCACAACAATGCCTCTTGGGGTGTGATCAAGATGGGCCAGCGCAGGAGTTTCGACTTCTCGTTCGGCGCCGATCTGGAAGGCACGGATTATGCCGAGATCGCCCATGGCTTCGGCTGCCATGGCGAGGTCGTCACGACGGTGGAGGAGGTCGAACCGGCGCTGCAGCGGGCGATGGCGTCCGGCCTTCCCGCCGTTCTCGATTGTCGCGTGCGTTTCGAGGCGCATCCCAGCATGCCCTATTTCGCGCGGATGAACGCCTTCGGTTACACCAAGGGCACGAGCGCTGGCCCGCATGCCGCTCTTGTGAAAGGAGCATGACATGGCCGCAACACACGCCTCTCTCCAGGCCGGACAGGTCGCGATGACCACGGCGCCGGCCGAGCAGCCACGCATCCGCATTCGCGATGTCACACTCTCCTATGGCGCGCTGCAGATCATCGGCGGTATCAGCGTCGATATCGCAGCGGGTGAAACGATTTCCATCATCGGGCCGTCGGGCTGCGGCAAGACGACCTTGCTCAGGATGTTGGCAGGCCTTGCAAGACCGACGACGGGCACTGTCGAACTTGACGGAGCAGTCCTTGGCGGGCCGGATCGTTCCGTCGCGATCGTTTTCCAGGATTACGGCAAGGCTCTTCTGCCCTGGCGCACGGCCGCCGGAAACGTATCGCTGGCGCTGGAGGCGCGCGGCTGCCCTGCGAAGGAGCGACCAGTCATCATCCGCGAGCTTTTGGACAAAATCGGCCTTGGTCGGCATGCGGACAAATATCCTTCGGAAATGTCGGGCGGCATGCAGCAGCGCCTTCAGATTGCGCGTTGTCTCGCGCAGGAGCCGAAGGTTCTTCTGATGGACGAACCCTTTGGCGCGCTGGATGCGATGACCCGCCAGGCGCTGCAGGACGAGGTGCTGGCGCTTGTCGCCACGACGGGCGCGACCATGGTCTTTGTGACTCATGATCTGGAGGAGGCGATCTACCTGGGTGATCGCATTGTCTGCCTGCAGCCCAATCCGGGCCGTATCGGCCGCACGGTTGAGGTGCGTCTGCCGCGGCCGCGCGATCAGCTCGTCACCCGCGAGGATCCGGAATTCCTGCGGCTCCGGCGTGAACTTTACGATCTCATCAAGGACGATCACCAATGAGATCTGCCCTCAGAAACGGCTGGCGCGCCGCTCTGCTTCCTGTTTTCGTCATCGTTATGGCGCAGGTGGCCGCGACCGCGACGCAACTGGAGAGCGACAGTCTGGCAAGCCCGGCTGCGATCGTCGCCGCCTTCTTCGCGGTCCTGACGGATGGATCCCTGATGCGGGCGACGCTTGACACGCTGATGGCGGCCCTTTGCGGCTGTATTGTCGGTGTCGGCGCAGGCTCCCTGCTCGGTATTGTGCTGGGGCTTTTCCGTCTGGTGGATGATGTGCTGGACCTCACCATTGAACTGCTGCGGCCCGTTCCCGTGGTTGCGCTCATTCCGGTGGTCATGATGCTTCTTGGCTTCGGAGCGCGCATGGAGATCGTCATCATTTCGCTCGGCCTTCTGTGGCCTTCTGTCGTGCTGGCCAGGGCGGCGGTCAAAGAGGTCGAGCCGCGGCTGATGGAGGTCTCGGCTATGTTGCAGCTCGGTTTCCTGGCAAGGCTGACGAAGATCGTTCTTCCGGCCATCCTGCCGCAATTGTTCATGTCGCTGAAACTGGCCGCGGGTTATGCTCTTGTCGTCGCCGTTACGGTGGAGATCACCGCCAACCCGTTCGGTCTCGGTTACGGAATCATGATGGCGCAGCAGGCGCTGCGGCCGGCGGAAATGTTTGCCTACCTCATCTGGATCGGCGCGATCGGCTGGCTGATGAGCCTGATGCTGAACGCCGCACAGCACCACTTCTTTCCTGCCTTCGCGAAGGGAGAGTCCCGATGAATAACCTTTCCTTGCGCAGGCTGTTGCTTGGCCTACTCGGACTTGCGGCCTTCATCCTCGTCTGGAAGCTGATCACCGATGCAAAGCTCGTCTCGCCGATCTTCTTTCCCAGCCCGCAGCGGACCCTGACGTCGCTGATCAACGGTCTCGGTGGCGGACCACTTCTCGGACAGACGCTGGAGACGGTTGAGCGCATGCTGCTCGGCTGGCTGCTCGCATCGCTCGTCGGCATCATGCTCGGTGCCTTGATCGGCGTGTCGCGCCGGGCGCGCGCCTACATCGCGCCGACGCTGGAACTGCTGCGCCCGCTGCCGGCATCCGCGATGATCCCGATCGCCATCGCCTTTCTCGGGTTCTCGGATCAGATGGTGCTGGTGGTGATTGCCTTTGGGGCACTCTGGCCGATGCTGCTTGCCACCATCCACGGCTTTGCGGCCATGGAGCCGCGGCTTTACGAGGTGAGTGCTGTGCTCGGTCTCACGCGCCTGCAGATCATCTGGAAACTGGCCCTGCCCAGTGCCATGCCGATGATCCTCGCCAGCCTCCGGCTCGGTCTGACCATCTCGCTGATCCTGGCGGTTGTCGGCGAAATGCTGGCCAGCCGCGAAGGCCTGGGGCAGAGTGTTCTGCTCGCGAGCCGCAGTTTCCGGTCGGCGGACCTGTTTGCTGGCATCGTCATCCTGGGCGCCATCGGCCTTGTCGGTAGCCGCCTCCTGTCGGCTGCCGAACGGCGGCTTCTGCGCTGGCAGGCCACCAGCCGCTAATCTCACCAGTCACAAAATCGGATATTGTCATGTTCAAGCTCTCTGACGCCACGACCATCATCGACGCCGCCCTTGCCGAGGCGCGCACACGCTCACTTGCACCGCTTGCCGTTGCCGTGCTCGATGCGGGCGGCCATCTCGTTGCCTACAAGCGCGAGGACGGCGCCGGCATCGTTCGCTTCGACATCGCCTATGGCAAGGCGTGGGGCTCGCTTGGCATGGGCTTTGGTACGCGAGAATTGACGGAGAGAGCGGCCAAGAACCCTGCCTTCATTACCGTTCTGGCGACGGTCAGCGGCGGGCGTATGGTTCCATCGCCGGGCGGCGTTCTGGTCGTGGATGCGCAAGGCGTGGTGATGGGCGCCGTCGGAATTTCCGGCGATATTGGCGACAATGACGAGATTTGCGCCGTCGTCGGCATCGAAAAGGCTGGCTTCCGCGCCGCGCCGGAGGGTGTTGCGTAAACCTTTGCGGGAGAGGTTGCCGCGAGGAGGCGGCGCCTCTCCAAAGGCTTGCGTCAGACGGATACAGGATTCACGCATGAGGGAGGAAAACATGCGATCAGTTTACGGAATACTGACCATCTTGGCGGGGATCGCTATGGGCTCGGCTGCCCATGCACAGATGTCTGCCAATCCGCCGGAAATCGCAGAAGGCGTCAGGGCCTTTGGCGACAAACTTGGGCCGGATGTCGTCAAGGGTATAACCACACTCTATCGTCCACTTCACGAGGCAGCGTCGAAGGGAGGCGTCACCGTCAGCAAAGACATTGCCTATGGCAGCGGCGAGAGACAGAAGCTGGATCTCTATGTGCCCTCGACGACAAACGGGGCCAAAATGCCCATTCTTGTCTTTGCTCATGGCGGTGGTTTTGTTCGCGGCGACAAGCAGGATGTCGCGCATGTCGGTTACTATTTTGCGCAGCACGGCATCGTCACCGCCCTGATGAATTACGGCTTTGCGCCGCAGGCGCGTTTTCCCGCCGGTGGGGAGGACATGGGCAAAGCGGTCGCCTGGTTACGCAACAACCCGTCCGCCCATTCCGGCGACACGCGGTCCATCTTCGTATCCGGCAATTCGGCGGGGGCAACCCATGCCGCCACCTATGGCTTCCTCACTTCGGTGGTCAACACTCACGATGGAGCGCGTGGACTGATCCTCATCTCCATTCCGACGGCGGATGCAGAAGATCTCGGCCCGCAGGACAAGGTCTATTACGGCGAGGAAGCAAGCCAGTACCCGCAGATGTCGATCATCCGTCACATCGGCGACCGGACACTGCCGGTGTTCATCGCGGTCGCGGAGTATGACATGCCGTCTATCCAGCGGCAGAACAAGAGACTGATCGATGCCCTTTTCAATCGTGACGGCAGGCTGCCGAATTACAAGACTGCGCTTGGGCACAACCATATCTCGATCATCGAGCACTTCGGCACAGCGGATGAGAGCCTTGGCCCCGATATCCTGGAGTTCATCCGACAGAACGCTGCGAAGTAGTCACATCGGGTTAAGCAGAAGCCGGTGGTCAGAATTCAAATTAAGTGTCTAATCTCGACGCTGGCAACGCAATTGTGATGCGCTACTCGCGGCCCGCACGCAATGACCGCTTTGCGCCTCCAATGCCGACATTCGTCGAGACTGCGAGTTGCCCCAAAAACTGCCGCTCTTTGCTAACAGGCCGAGTGTCCGCTCAGCGTCCTAGAATTGAGCATTCACAGCATCCACGCGTTGGTTGTTTACTCAACGTCTGGCCAGCTGCTTCTGAACAGGTGTTGCCAGTAGCTTAGATTGATGCTGGTTGTATTCACGGATTTAAAGGGCATCAAGGGCGGCGACTATCTTGGACTTCAATTCATCGGTTTGGCCTCCTTGCGGGGAGGGAACGGTTTGAATTGGGGTACGTCGCTGGCAACGAACCGGAGCATAAGGTTTGTCTCGACCGTGATGACAGTGTCGCTGAAGAAGTAAGCTGAGGCGATTTGAGGTACATAATGCGGTACCAACAGAGGTACGCTAACACTGATAACTAATTGATTTTTAATTTCTTTGAAGTGTTGGCTGGGGAACCTGGATTCGAACCAAGATTAACGGAGTCAGAGTCCCCCGCGTCGTGATGTAAAAACTAGCGTTTTTCTCCAAATATGGAGAAAGCGCCCGATGAAAAATCAAAGGGTTACAGACGAAGTTCCAACTAAGACTGAGGTGCTGTCATGAGCATCAAGGTTATGTCTTTGGTTTGGAGCAAGGCCCCGGTGCAGGGCGGCGAACTCCTTCTCCTGCTGGCGCTCGCTGACAATGCGAATGATCACGGTGCAGCTTTTCCAAGCGTGCCATATCTTGCGAGCAAGGCAAGGATGAGTGACCGGAATGTGCAGCTTTGCATCCGTAAGTTGGCTGATAGTGGGTTCATCCTGATCAGGCCAAATGCTGGACCGAGCGGGGCAAACAAATATGTCATCGACCTGAGGAAGCTCGAAAGCTTGCCGGACGATTACGTGCCTTCCAGAGCTTCTGCAGGGGGTGAAAAATCTTCACCCCCGACAAATTGTCACCCGGTGAAATCTGAAGCCGAAGGGGTGAAAAATGACGCACCAGGAGGTGAAGCCGGCTTCACCCAAACCATCATAGAACCATCAGAAGAAGAACCTCTCAGCGCGCATGCGCGCACGAGAGAGGCGATTTCTGAGGATCATGGGGCAAGTGCGGAAATTCCGCAGTTCGATCGCAAGGCCTCGATCCGGGCTTTTCGGAAGCTCATCAACGGATGGCCGAACTTCGCAGGCATGTCTCCGGAGAAGGCCGAACGTGAATGGCTGGACATGTCGCCCGAGGACCAAGCGGCAGCGCTGGCGAAGCGAGATCCGTGGATCGCCTTGCTTCGGAAACAGGGCAAGGATCACACGCCAGCACCATCGACCTATCTGCGTCAAAGGTTGTGGGAAGCGGTGCCCGATGTCGTCGAGAAGGCGCCGGACACGGTGCAGGCGGCGCCCTACGGCAAGCTCTGGACGCACCACGTTCTGCAGGCGCTCAAGGAAGGGCCTGGGCAGTTACCGACGCCTCCGGCCTTCATCGCCAAACAGATCCAAGCCGGGACACCGATCGGAAAGCGTGAAGCCATGCAACATCAGGCGCGGCACGGATGGCCGAAAGTGAACTTCATGTTCCACCAGGCTGCGGAGGGCAAGGGAACGCATGTTCCAGCCGTCGAACAGGCAACGCTTCCGGAGATGGAAGCCGTGATGGTCGACTCGGTTTTGTACCACGAATGGCAGTGCGCCTTTAGCGATCGCGGCTGGCCATGGATGAAGCTCCCGGACGCCGTTCGCGTCGTCTGGTTTCCGAAGGGCGGGCCATCGGCCCACCTGGGCGCCCGCACCCCGTCGCGGGTCCTTCCCCCTGATGCCGGCCATGCGGGCCGGGACGCGTCCGCGGGTTTTCTAGTGAATGGGGTCTAAAATCTGACCTGACTGACCTGACCTGACTTGATCTGACCTGACTCAACACACTGAAAAAGAGGAATAATTTTCCATGTCACGCATCACCGTGAAGCTTACCCGCCGTTACGAAGCACCGGGTTATGAACCCTTCGATGAGATCGAGCTGCGCGAACCCTCCTATGTGGATCTCTTCATGGCGGGCCTCGGGCGCCCGTTCGAATTCCACTCAACGGCCTCCGGAACGATCGTCGTTCGTCATCCGGAAGTGATCGACCAGTATGCGCAGCGCCTTGTCGTGAAACCGGATTACCGGGCGATCATGCAGATCTCTGCCGTCGATGCCGGGCGCCTGGAGAACGCCATCAACGGTTTTTTATGGAGAGGATCGCGCAAGAGACGCAGCCCGCTGGCTCGTCTTCAAGTTCGGATTCGACGCCGCAAGCGTCCAGCGAATGACGGTTTCCGAGATCGCCCACTGGGCCGCCGAATGCGTGGCGGCTTTTGAGCACCAGCAGAAAAGGACGTAAGGCCATGTCTCTGCAAATGTACCTCATGAGCCGCGACATAGCAGCTCTTCGGCAAGGGATCGAACGCTCATCGAAAGGAAAGCTGGAAACGGCGGCCATGAATCAGGCCATGCGCGTTCTGGTTCGCATGGCGCGCGCGCGGCTGGTTGATCGTGCTGCAGAACACACGAACATGCCGAAACCGTTTGTGCGTGACATGACGACGGCGGCCTTCAACGCTGGGGGCAACACGGCCTATGTAACCTTTACCGCCGGATGGATTGCGCTCTACAAGCTGGGCGCGGTGCAGGCTGCCACAGGGACCTATGTTAACACGCGCGGCGAATACGAGGGCGCTTTCATCGCCGGCATGAAAAGCGGCCATGCGGGCGTCTTCAAGCGCATCGCCGGAACGCAGATGACCTCTGCACCGGAAAGCAGCCGCAAGCCCGGCCAGTATGTGAAGCGCCAGAAGATTCGCGAGTTGCACGGCGCAAATCCCGCCAACGCCATCACGAACAATCCGGATCTGTATCTCGAAGTGGTGGCGCAACTGATCGAAGAGCATCTCTATCCGCAGGCGGAAAGGGCCATCGATCGCGCGTTCGCACGACTGACGGGAAGGTAAGACGATGGCAAACAGAAAGATCAAAGCCGAGGTTGAGATCGGCGCGAAGGACAATACCGACAAGGCGTTCAAATCCGTCGCGCTGCGCATGGGGCAGGTAGAACGGCAGATTTCGAAGTTCAACAAGACCGCCTCGGAATTCAATCGCAAGGTGGAATCCATCAACCGGGCGACCTCCGGGCGGGCGAACGGCTTCGCCTGGCAGCAGATGAAGCAGGTTGGTTCGCAGATGGAGGCGGCAGCCGTGGCCGTGCGTGCGGGCGTGGCCGGCATCGGTGCGGCGGCGGTAGGGGCAGGCGTCAAATCCGCCATCGTCGATTTTGCCGCTCTGGAACGGCAGATGACGCGGATCGGCCTCACGGCGGGCGTCTCGAAGGAAGAGACGGACGAAGCGCTTCAGGAGATGCAGCGGCAGGCGAAGGCGCTCGCCTTGCCGCTCTCCGAAGTGCATGACGCGCTGCAGGTGATGACAAGTGCGGGCATGGGTTTCAAGGAAGCTATGGCCTTCCTGCCGTCCGTGCTGGCGACGACGCAGGCCGCCGGATCTTCCGCGGCGGAAATGGCAAACACTACCGTCCAGGCGGCCGGCGCGCTGAAGATTTCCGCCAATGAGATGCAGCGGGCCTTCGATATCATCAACGAAGCCGGCAAGGCAGGTTCTTTCGAAGCAAAGGACATGGCAACCTATCTTCCCGGTTTCGCCAACTCGTTCGCAGCCCTGGGCTACACGGGAACGGAGGCGATCGGCGAACTTTCTGCCTATATGCAGACGCTTCGGGCACACACGTCCAATGCCTCCAAGGCTGCGACGCAAATGGAAAACATCCTGGCCAAGATGAATTCCGAGGAAACGCGCAACCGCTTCAAAAAATTCGGCATCAACCTTGAAGCCGAAATGAAGAAGCGCGCAGCTGCGGGTCAAAAGCCGCTCGAGGCGTTCATCGACCTCGCGCGAAAAGCTCTCAAAGGCGACTTGTCGAAGATTTCTCAGCTTTTTGGTGACGTGGAGTATCAGCAGGGCATGCTGTCGTTGATCGGCGATGTCGAGACCTATCGGAAAGTCATCGCCATCATCAACAGCTCCCGTGTCGATGGCAGCGTGCAGCGCGATAACCAGCGTCTGCTCGGCGAAACACAGGCAACCATCGACAGGCTGACCGAAAGCCTCAACCAGTTGAAGACCGGGATCGGCGCCGCCATTGCCCCCGCACTTCAACCGCTCATCGACGACGAGCTGAAGAAGCTGGATCTTTCGACGGCTCTCAACGCCGGCAAACGAAAGCGCGGCTACAGCCTTGCGCAGCAGTGGAACCCCTTCCTGACGGAAGAGGAGCGAATGCAACTGCCCTATGAAGGCGGTTATCGTGATCCGGCCTATGTGGCGGAATACTGGAACTGGCGTTACGGGCGCCCGGAAGGCGATCCTTCCAGGCCGAAAGCATCGACAGGGCGGCAGGGCGTGCCCGTGGTGTTGCCGGAGTTTCCCGGCGGCGGGCGCGGCTACACGGTCAAGACCATGCCGAACGGCGATGCTCCGATCCCGATTCCTCGCCCCTCGTTCGCAGCAGGTGGCGCCCGCAAGCCGCTCTTTGAGCCGGGTCTGCCACTTGCCGAGGTGCAGCGGCAAGCGGCGGCGACACCCGCTTACGTGGCAACGGATCTGCAGGCGCAATATGCGGCTTACGGCTCCGGCCGGCAGATGGCGGTGGACCGGATGGCCGACCTGAACGGCATGAATCCTTTCCGGGGTTTTGCCGAACGGCTTGAGGCGGCCTCGGCAAAGACGGCGGACAGCGGCGAAAAGGCAGGGCAGGCGATCGAGAAGGGCGCGCAGGCGCTGGACGAAAGCGGCAGCAGCCTGGTGGACGGTCTGCGCTCTGTCATTGCGGATTTTCGGCAGGCCATCCGCGAGCTGGGAGCGACGAAAGTGCAGGTGAGCGGTGCGAGTGCCGCCGGCGCCGCGATGGGGGGCATGCCGGGCAAGCCTGCGGTGAATGCCGATACCGGGCGAAGCATGCCGCCGGAAGGTTTCGGGCCTCGGTGAAACATTCTTCGGGAGAATGTTTGCGGAAAAAGTTGGCTTGGAAAACCTTTCCGAAAGGATTCGAAACGGTCCGGACTTCGGACCGTTTCCCGTGGGTGGGGAGTTTTCCCACCAACTGGCGAAATTAGCCGGTTGCCTTCAAGCGCAGCTTAAAAAATCCGACTCCAACGGAACTAGGACACCAAAAATTCACGATGATTTGCGACAATTTCCTCACACAAGCTTCGTGATATAGAGTTGATACGCGTCGAATTGCCTCGGAAACGTACTGGCTCTTGCCGAGTTAATTCCTATATGCAACGTATGAAAAAAAACAAAAAGTCCATGCAGGAGGCGAATGTGATGGCTCAGAGTGTAAGGATCGACCGTGACGCGTTCCGCAGGGGTGTCAACGACGTTATGACCTTTGCTCCGTTGCGAGATGCTGTGCGCAACGCAACCGACCTGTTTGGTGGCATGCGTCACCAGAATACGGAACGTGCGGAACGAGACGATACAAAGACCGGGAAAAACGTAAAAGAGCATGACGGAAAATCTACCTTCCGGAAGTGATCCCGTTTCACAAGACAATGAGAACGGTCGCCGTGATGGCGGCCGTTTTCTTGCTATCAATAACCTTCATTATCATGCCAACGAGATTTCAGAGCTTCGCCGGTTAGCGGAAACCAATCCCGAATTGGCCGAAAAAATCATTGATCAGCGCGACCGTTCTGAAGCACGTGTGGCTGCAAGCTATAATTTTGGCGTTGGTGCAACGGTTGTTCTGCTGACGATATTGTTGACTGCCGCAGTTGTAACGCTCGCATTCGGCGGCGTACTTCACCTATTAGTGCTGGTGGCGGTTCTACTCGCTGGGTCTTTTTTGGTCAGGGTCGTTCTCACCGGAGAATGGTCTGATACCAGTTGGTTTGGCAAGCTTGTGACCTCTATGATAAGCGTTTTGGGTGGTAAGGCGCCATCCGATGAGTAAAAGGCGCGAGCCATTCTGAGGTGTCGCAATCCCGAGTCCAGACACTGGAGGCGGCTTCAATCGGCCTTAATGGCCGGCCCGCTGGCCAGCTTGCGCAGGTGCTTCTCGATCTCGATCAGCGTTGCCAGCAGCCCGCACACGACAGCGGCAAGAGCAAAGCCGGCAATGAGGCCGATGATGGTGAAGGTTGGCATGGTGCCGTTCATGCTGTCGTAGCTATACCCGACCACAGCGCAGACGATGATCAGCGCCGCCGCAAGCAGATTGTTGAGTTGGTCAAGCGCATTGATCAGCATCTTGTTCATGGTGCAGCCCTCGATTGAATATCGAAGAGTGAAACAGACTTGTGCTTGCCTGTCGAGAGATGCGGCGACCTGAGTTCCGGAAATATCAGGTTATCGGCACTCAGGATTCGTCTTTCTCTTCCTTGCGAATCCTGTCGAGACCGCGTGCCAGTTCGATGAACTGGGGAAGCTTCGCGAGTTCTTCGGCAAGCTCCATGGCAACTTCGCGGGCGCTCTGAGTCCTTTCCGTGGTTGCTTCCGTCTCCGGCGCCGCGAACGTCTGTTCCAGGCGGTGGATGATCTCGGCATTCATCGATCGCCCGTTCTCATCAGCAGCTTGTCGGATACGATCGCGCATCCCCTCTGGAAAGCGCAGCATGAACTTGTCTTGAAAGGTTCGATTTTGATCTTCTGCCATGATGTCCTAATGACATCATTTTATGCTTGACGGCAATAATGTCCTTAGGACATATTGCGGTGGTGTCCTAATGACATCATATTCGAAGGAAGTGAGCAGTGATCCAGCAAACAAGACGATCGGATAAGTTTCCTCTGCGCCTGTCTGACGGACTGCGGGAAGCCATCAAGCGGTCCGCGACGGAAAATGGTCGCTCCATGAATTCGGAAATCGTTTTCCGTCTGACACGTGCATACGAACTGGCACAGCCAGAGACGCAAAAAGCCGACGCTACGGCCTGACAAACCAGCGTCGGAATTGATCAACCCACATTGAGGAAGGATTGCAGGGATGTTCAACACACCCAGCGAAGCCGGCTGCGCGAATGGTGCCAGCCATCAGGACAAGACCGCAAAAGAGCTGCTGGATGCGGCTTACCTCGATCTGCGCCGCGTTCTGGCCGTTACTCGGCTGGCAACTGTTGCGCTTCAGGATCTTGATGAGCGTGTATCCGTGGATGTCGAGACCTTCAAGCTGCGCGCCCGTGATGTCATCGAGGTGCTGGAAGGGATTGAAGCTCCGCTTGAAAAGGCGATGACCGGCATCGACGAGGCGTGCCTGGCTTTGCCTGATAGCGGCGCGGAAGGGGCGGCGTCGTGAAAATGGATCTTACCCGGAAGGAAGATTTCGAAGGCCTGTTCGAGCGGCTGACGAAAACAAGGATTGCCGATCTGGATGACGGTCAACTGCGGTGGATCTTTTCCGCCTTCACCTATCAGGCGGATTTGATGCTCGTCGAGATGACGCGGCGGGGCATGATTGGGGTGCTTGATGGTGCGCCCGTTGTGCCCTTCGAAATGCCGGACGGCTGCGAATGGCCGCAAACGGTGATGACCGGGGCGCCGCTGCCTGACCCGGTGTCCCGGCATTGATTGGCTTTATACACAGAAACGTTATCGCATATTTTAGTATGCAATATTGACGTGCGCGAAGTTTGCGCGCCTGATATGCGCATATTGAAGTATGCGAAATGGAGTTCGCGCCATGGAAGTTCGCCTCTCGGTGTTTGCGGAGATCGTCGGCACCACCACTGCCACCATCCGCAATGCTATCCAGCTCAACAAGCTGCCTTTCCTGGATACGCATAGTCAAAGCGAGTCCACGAAAGAGGGCACCGTGTCGCGGCGCCTCTATTCGGTCTCTGATGCTTTCGGATGGTTCCTTCAGGATACGTTGGGCATGGTTTTGCCCATGGGGCAGTGGGCAATTGCGGGCGCCTTGCAGACCTCCTATCGCCATGGCCTCCGCCACTACATCAACGACCGCCTCGCAAGTGCTGAGACATCAGACTTTTATTTGGTTCTCGCGAAAGGTCTGCCGAAGGCTTCAGGATTGATTGGCGGTGTTCCTGAGTGGTCGTTTTCCACGTGGGTTTGCAGCTCCGAAGCGGTTGCGGACTACCGCAAGAATTATCCGGTCGTGACCGAAATCCATCTTGAACCACTGTTCTCCCTCTTCGTCGAGACGCTGCGTCTGCGCGGCTGGTCAATCGACGCGGATGGTTTCCGCAAGATCAGCGATGGCGAGGCCTGACCATGGCGAAGTCCGCAACGCGCAAGGCGCCCGACACGGACAATCTGCGGCGGAACTGGTCGTTCAAGCCGGATACGCTGGACGAAGAACAGCGTACAGTGTGGGCGGTGGCTGCAACGGAAACGCCCGTTCGCACCTGGTACGGTTCGGAGCTTCTTCGCTGCCAGCGGACTGCCATCGACGCCGGACGGATGAAGCTGCTTCCGGTGATCGACACGCATGACCGCTCCAGCATTCTCAACACGCTGGGGCAGGTGGTGGAACACCAGATCGAAGGCCGCAGCCTGCTGGTGAAGATTGCCTTTGCCGACAGTGAACGCGGGCGCCACGCCTTCGACCTGGTGCGCAGCGGCATCGTGAACAAGGTATCCGTGGGATACCGCATTCATGATTACGAGGAACAGAGGGCGTCTGACGGCTCGACGCTTCTGACGGCCACACGCTGGGAGCCGATCGAAGTCTCGCTGGTGAGTGTGCCGGCAGATCCTAACGCAACAATACGAGGTGTTACAATGGCAGGACGAACCGGAGGTTCGCGGCGTGCGGCCGCGCGTGACCAGATCCACGACCAGCAGGGCAACGAGCTGGAGAACGAGCGCGGTGCGCTGAATGACGACGATGACGATGACGGCACGCGGACGGTGGTTCCGCGCACCCGTGCTTTTCAGCGGCAGCTCGATGACCTGCAGGCGCTGGCCATCCGCAACGGCCTGCGCTCGGCAGAGATCGAAGACGAATTCGATGGTGTGCGTTCGATCGACGAAGCCCGGAACATCGTATTCCGGATGCTGGACGAGCGGACGAACCGCACCCGCACGTCTCCGATCCACGGTGGCGGTGATCGGCCTTCGGATGCCGATCAACTGCGGGGCCATGTGGTCGATGTGCTGGCGGCGCGTCTGTCCGGTGGTGTCACTCCGGAGGGCAACCCCTTCCGCAGTGCGAGCCTGATCGAGGTCGGGCGCAGCTATCTGGAAGCGCAGGGCGTTTCGGTGCGTGGCTGGAATGATGCCGATGTGGCTGGCTACCTCGTCGAAGGCCGCGGCCCGAATATGGAATTCGGCGTCCGCTCGCACACGACCTCCGATTTCCCGTTGCTTCTCCAGGCCGCCGGCAACCGAGCGCTGCTCGATCGCTACACGCCGATGGCTTCGCCGATCAAGCGGCTTTCGCATCAGCGCGACGTGAAGGATTTCCGCCGCATGACCTTCATTCGGCCTGGCGAAGCGCCGCGTCTGGAAAAGGTTCCTGAAGGAGGAGAGGTCAAGTATGGCACGCTTAAGGAAAGCGGGCAGGGCCTCAAGATTGATACATACGCCAAGATGTTCGCGTTGACGCGTCAGGCAATCATCAATGACGATCTCGGCGCTTTCACCGATTTTCTGAGTGCCTTTGCTCAGTCGGCAGCGGAGACGGAAGGCGATCTTCTGTTCGGTGTCCTGTCCGCCAATTCCTACGGCGGCGCGACGATGGACGATACGCTTCCGCTGTTCCATGCCGACCACGGCAACCTTGCCGCATCTGGCTCGACGATTGACGAGGCCAGTGTGACGGCGGCGCGGACGGCGATGCGGCTTCAGAAGAACATCAACGGCACGGGAACGGCTGGCGTGACGCCTGCGGTGATCCTGGTGGGTCCGAAGATGGAAACGGTCGCGGAAAAGTTCGTCGCCTCGATCAGTGCCACCAGCACCAGCAACGTGAACCCCTTTGCGGGCAAGTTGCGGGTGGAAGTCGAAAACCGTTACGACGGTTTTGGATGGTGGCTGTTTGCGGAACCGCAGCAGCGCCCGGCGCTGGTGCACGGATACCTGTCCGGACAGAACGGCCCGCAGGTGGAATCGCAGAACGGGTGGAACGTCCTGGGCACGGAAATGCGTTGTGTTCTCGATTTCGGTTGCGCTCCCTTCGACTTCCGGGCGGCCTATTTCAACCCCTGGAACGGGTCCTGATCACACGGAATTCGTCCGGCTTCTAGCGCGGCCGGGCGGGTAACGGGGCGAGGTTCTGGACTGCCTCTCCCCATTTGGCCAGCTTCCTCTTCTGGCCGGGTGCCTTGTTTCTTAGCGGATGGCGAGGCACCCATTTTTTCACACGGACGCGAGACGATGGCCAAAGCTTCAACCTTCAGAAAATCGGATCTCACGCGGGCCATCGAAGCCACGCGCGCGGGCGGCGTTCCTGTCGGGCGGATCGAGATCGAAGGCTCCAAGATCGTGATCGTTGCGGCAAGCGAGGCGGCGGCCTCCGACGACGCCCTCGATAAATGGATGCGGGACAATGCGCGTTAAGCTCAAAGGGCTGAACAAGGTCAGGAAGACGCTCGCGAACGGCGAGACGGTGACATACTGGTACGCCTGGAAGGGCGGGCCACGGCTTCCGGGAAGGCCGGGAGATCACGAATTCATGGCAGCCTACAATGAAGCCGTGGCGCGCAAGGTGCAGCCGCAGGCCGGGACGCTGCAGACGATCCTCAACGGGTTTCAGGACAGCGCTGATTGGGATGACCTCGCGCCGCGAACCCAGAAGGATTACATAAAACTCATCAAGGTCGTCGAAGCCAAGTTCGGCACGTTTCCGCTGTCGGCGCTGGGGGACCGGCGCGCACGCGCGATCTTCATGGCGTGGCGGGACGAGCGGGCGAAGGCATCGCGCCGACAGGCCGATTACGGCTGGCAGGTGCTGGCGCGAATCCTGTCCTGGGCACATGGGCGCGGCCTGGTGGTGGCGAACCCGTGTGAGAAGGGCGGGCGCCTGTATCGCGGTTCGCGCGCCGAAATTGTCTGGACGGATGCCGACGAGGCCGCCTTCCTGGCCCTTGCGCCGCTGCACCTACATCTGGCGTTGATCCTGGCGCTGTGGACTGGCCAACGGCAGGGGGACCTCCTGATGCTGACATGGCCGCAATATGATGGCGAGACCATTCGCCTCGTCCAGGGCAAGACACGCACCCGTGTGGTGATCCCGGTCGGGGCGCCGCTGAAGGCAGCACTTGATGCAGCTCGCCAGAAGATCGGCAAGGTGCTGCTGAACAGCGACGGCGAGGAATGGACACCGGACGGCTTCCGCACGTCATGGCGCAAGGCCTGCGCAAAGGCTGGCGTCGTGGGTGTGACCTTCAACGATCTGCGGGGAACGGCTGTCACGCGCCTGGCGATCGCCGGATGCACCGAGGCGGAAATCGCGACCATCACCGGACACAGCCTGCGGGACGTGCGGTCGATTCTTGACGCGCACTACCTCAACCGCGATCCGCAGCTTGCTCAAAACGCAATCCGGAAGCTCGAAGCGAGAACAAAATCTCCCAACTGAGTTTCCAACTGACCTTAAATGTTCTGCTGAACGGAGGGAAAAACGCTAGGATAATCAAGTGGCTGGGGAACCTGGATTCGAACCAAGATTAACGGAGTCAGAGTCCGTCGTTCTACCATTGAACTATTCCCCAATCGTCCAAGGCGGTTTGCCTCAGGATTGGAGCGGTCAGCCTTTGTTGCCGTGCAACGAAAGTCCGTGTGGCGATGCCCGACCGCTTCGTGGGCGCTTTCTAGCAGATTCTGCCGGGTGATCAAGGGGCGTTTGACACTTTTTCGACAGTTGTCCCGAGGCGGTGAATCGGTGTGGCGGCAGGACACGGCGTCTTGGGGTTTGGTGCCGGGTGGTGTTGGTGGGGAAGGGGCATGTTCTTCAGGCGGCATGGCCTCAGCCTATCCTGTTCTCGTCTCCTGCTACCTTCCCTTGCAGACGGCATTGCTCGGGCGCGTGACAAAGCCATTGGCGAAATCGTCCGTCACTGTTATCCTAGGGGCAACGAAACAGATGAGTGCCGCAGCGGGCTTTTCCGAACACGCTCTTGCGCGGCCAGATGGACAGATCCGTGATGAACCCCGACAGCGGCGGCAAGCCGCCCGAAGGCGGGGCGTCGGCAGACAACCGGCCGGGTGGTAAAGCCGCCCGCCGGCGGAAGGGGAAGCGGGGCGGCAAGCCGCCTGCCGCCGTTCCCGTCGTGCGTGGCAGCGATTCGATCGACAGCCACGCTGCCCGACGTCCTGAAACGCAGGAGACCAAACCGCCCCGCAAGCGCAAGCGGCGCCGTGCGCGCGCTGTGGAAGCCGTACGTGATGGCGGGCGTCAGCCCTCCTCGGTGCAGGATGCGGTTGCCGAACGTGCGCCACAGCCGTCTCAGGAAACGCCAGGCTCCAGCCCTCAACCGGGTGCCGGGCGCCGGCGAAACCGCGGCAAAAAGAAAAGCGAGGCCCGTGGCCCGCAGGGGCGCCCGCTCGTGCCGCACGGCAAGCCGCAGCATGGCAAGGGCGGCGGTCGGCATCAGGGACACCAAGGACATCACGGGCCTGCCAGCAAGCAGGGTCAAACGGCGGTCAACCGCGGCGACCAGCCCCCCCCGGCACCATCGGCACGCAGCGCGCCGGACCATCGCGGCAGTCATTATGGTGGCCATCACGCACGGCCGCAGCCGGATGTCGAGAGCGCGGACTCCTTGCGCCGTCGCTCCGGCCCGGACGATCTTTACGCCGCGCTGGATCTCGGCACCAACAATTGCCGCCTGCTGATTGCCCAGCCCACGCGGCCCGGCCAGTTCCGCGTCGTTGATGCCTTTTCGCGCATCGTGCGCCTGGGCGAGGGGCTTGCCAGAACCGGCCGCCTGTCATCCGAAGCCATGGATCGTGCGGTCGAAGCACTGCGCGTCTGCGCGGCAAAACTCGCCACACGGCAGATCCGCAAAATGCGGCTGATCGCCACCGAAGCCTGCCGTGCCGCGGCCAATGGCGAGGAATTCCTTGAACGGGTCACGCGCGAGACGGGGCTGAAGCTCGAAATCATCGATCGCGAGACCGAAGCGCGGCTTGCCGTTTCCGGCTGCTCGTCGCTGGTCGGGCGCGAGGCCCGCTCCGTCGTGCTCTTTGATATCGGCGGCGGCTCGTCGGAAATCGCCGTCATCCGCATCCGCGACAACCGCTCCAGCCGGCTGGCGAACCACATCACCCATTGGACCTCGCTGCCAGTCGGCGTCGTGACCCTCTCCGAACGCCACGGCGGACGCAACGTGACGCCGGATGTCTTCGCGGCCATGGTTGCCGAGGTGGAAACCATGCTGGAAGGGTTTCATTGCCCGGGCCTCAGCAGCGGCGACGAGGATTTTCATCTGATCGGCACTTCCGGCACGGTGACAACGCTTGCCGGCGTGCATCTCGATCTGCCGCGTTATGACCGGCGCAAGGTGGATGGACTCTGGCTCTCGGACCAGGAGGTTTCTGCCATGCAGGCAAAACTTCTGTCCTGGGATTTCGAGGGCCGCGCCTCCAACCCCTGCATCGGGCCGGATCGTGCCGATCTGGTGCTTGCGGGCTGCGCCATTCTGGAGGCGATCCGCCGGCGCTGGCCGAGCCGGCGCATGCGGGTGGCCGATCGCGGCCTGCGCGAAGGACTGTTGACGGATATGATGGCCGATGATGGTGTCTGGCGTCGGTTGAGACGCCGCCAGGCAGAACTGAACGCACAGGAAGCTCCGGAGAAGAGCCGATGACAAAGACGCCGATCGGCCGCAAGCTCGGCCAGAAGGTGAAGAAGGGCAAGCTGAAGGCGTCGTCGCGCCGCTGGCTCGAACGTCACATCAACGATCCTTACGTGCAGCGGGCAAAGCTTGAAGGCTATCGCGCGCGCGCCGCCTTCAAGCTTCTGGAAATCGACGAAAAACACCAGGTTCTGAAGGGCGCGCGGCGCATCATCGATCTGGGCGCCGCACCCGGCAGCTGGTCGCAGATTGCCGCCAAGGTCACCGGCTCGACGGAAGAGGATGTCCGGGTCGCCGCGATCGATTTCCTCGAAATGGCGCCGATCCCCGGCGTGAAGATCCTGCAGCTCGATTTTCTCGATCCCGCCGCGCCGGACCTCCTGATGGAGGCGGTTGGCGGCACCCCGGATCTCGTGATGTCCGACATGGCGGCCCCCACCACCGGCCACCAGAAGACCGACCACCTGCGCACCATGCATCTGTGTGAAGTGGCGGCGCATTTCGCCATCGAGGTTCTGGGCGAGGGCGGCCATTTCCTGGCAAAAACCTTCCAGGGCGGCACGGAGCGCGAGCTGCTGACGCTTCTGAAGCAGAATTTCCGCCAGGTCCTGCACATCAAGCCGGCCTCGTCCCGCTCGGAATCGGTCGAGATGTTCCTGCTGGCCAAGGGGTTCAAGGGGCGCCGCGCCGTGCGTCCGGATGCCGCCGACGAAGAGGTTCCTTCGGCGGATGAGGCGGAGGCGTAAACGCCTCCCTTATTCCCCCGGCACCTCGGCTGTCTGCTGGTAACGCCGATGGCCGGAAACGCCGGAGCCGGCATTGGCGGGCAGCGACAGCAGCGGCAGAAGTGCGGCCAGCGACACGCCGGCCACCAGATAGAAGGCCAGGTGAAAATCGGCGAGCTGCAGGTGCGAGCCGGAGAGGTAGGACGAGGCCTCCAGCACGAAGGCGGCAAAGGCCACGCCCAGCGCCAGGCTGACCTGCTGCAGCACGGAGCTGATCGAGGTGGCCTGGCTTGCCTCGTGGTCCTCGATCTCGGAGTAGCTCAGCGCATTGGTGCCGGTGAAGAACATCGAACGCGCCAGCCCCGAGGCAAACAGGAAGAGGATGATCAGCGCCTGCGGCGTTGCCTCCGTAAACAGTCCGTTGACGGCGGTGGTCGCTGCCCCCGCCACGCTTGCGCCGATCAGCGTGGTGCGGAAACCGGTCGCGGCAAACAGCCGTTTGGCGACGAATTTGACGGTGAGCGCTCCGAGCGCGCCGGCAAAGGTGGTGAGGCCCGACTGGAAAGGTGTCATGCCGAAGGAAAGCTGCAGCATCAGCGGCATCAGGAAGGGCACCGCGCCGGTCGCGATACGAAACAGCGTCCCGCTGGCGGTTGCCGCCCGGAAGGCCTGGTTGCGAAACAAGGACAAAGCCAGGATCGGCGCCGGGTGTATCCGCTGGTGACGCAGGTATAACCCGCCGCAGATCAGGCCGATCGCCGTGGTGGCAATGCCGACGGCGGGCGGCAGGGCCGGCAGGCTCACCACCGACAGGCCGAAGACCGTGCCGGCAGCGGCGAGCGAAATCAGCAGGAAACCGGTGATGTCGAGTGGCGGCGTCTCGCGGCGCTCAATCTCCGGCAGATGGATGGTGGCAAGCCAGATGCCGATCACGCCGACCGGCACATTGATGAGAAAGATCCAGTGCCAGGTGAAATAGGTGGTGATGAAACCGCCGACGGGCGGGCCGGTCAGTGGCCCGACAAGCGCCGGTATCGTCAGAAGGGCCATGGCCGAGACGAGATCCTTCCTCTCCGTCGTGCGCAACAGCACCAGGCGCCCGACCGGCGTCATCATGGCGCCGCCCATGCCTTGCAGGAAACGGGACACGACAAATTCCACGACGGATGACGAGACCGCGCAACAGATGGAACCCACCATGAACACCAGGATGGCCAGGCGGAAGATCGATTTTGCGCCGAACTTGTCGGCCATCCAGCCGCTGATCGGGATGAAGACGGCCAGCGCCACCATGTAGGAGGTAAGCGCCAGCTTGAGCGTGATCGGTCCGACCCCGAGATCGGTCGCGATCGCCGGCAGGGCCGTGGAGATGACGGTGGAATCCATCTGCTCCATGAAGAGCGCGACGGCGAGGATGAGCGGAACGATGCGGTTCATGGGGGCAGGGATCATCATGAGGGGATGCTGGTTCTTACCTACGCCGGCCAAACGCGTATTGCCACAACAATCACAGGTTCCTGAACGGGGAATCACGACTACGTGAGACCGGTTTTCGGCGACCTGTGGCACCATATCTCTGCCAACGACCGGAAGTTCAAACCAGGCACAAACATGGCAAGGCGCGGTTACGGTCCCGCGTTGCGGAGGTTTTAGATGGCACAGGTGACAATGGGACGGCGGGCCCTTCTGGGATCCGCAGGGGTAAGCATGCTGGCCGCACCGGCAATCCTGTCGGGACAAGCAATGGCACAGAGCAGCCAGCCGGCTGCCGCGGATGGAAAGATGACAGCCACAATGCCGCCGCCGACGGATATGTTCAAGGTGGGCGAGTTTGAGGTCCTGGTGGTGCGTGATGGCGCGCGTGCGTCCGGAAAGCCCAACGAAATCTTCGGCACGAACCAGAGCGCGGAAACGGTTGGTGCGCTGCTTCAGGAAAACTTCCTGCCGGCGGATAATTTCGTCAATTCCTTCGCGCCGACGCTGATCAAGGCCGGCAACGAGGTTGTCCTCTTCGACACCGGTTTTGGGGCTGGGGGTCGCGCCAATGGCATGGGCCGTCTTCAGGATGGCATGAAGCTCGCCGGTTACCAGCCGGAGGATGTCACGGTCGTTGTACTGACCCATCTGCACGGCGACCACATCGGCGGCCTGATGGAAAGCGGCAAACCGGCCTTTCCGAATGCGCGTTATGTCACCGGGCAGGCGGAATATGATTTCTGGACGAACACGGCGCGTGTCGGCACGCCGGCAGAGGGGGGGCACAAGGCGGTGCTTGCCAACGTCAAGCCGCTCGCCGACAAGATGACCTTCATCGGTGACGGTGCCTCGGTGGTCTCGGGCATTACCAGCATGGCCGCCTTCGGCCATTCGCCGGGCCACATGATCTACAACATCGAATCCGGCGGACGCCGTCTGATCCTGACAGCCGATACCGCCAACCACTTCGTTCTGTCGCTACAGCGTCCGGATTGGGAAGTGCGTTTCGACATGAACAAGGAAATGGCGGCGGCGACCCGCAAGAAGGTCTTCGACATGATCGCCACCGACAAGGTGGCTTTCGTCGGCTACCACATGCCATTCCCGGCGGTCGGTTACGTCGAAAAGCAGGAGACGGGTTACCGCTTCGTGCCGAAGAGCTACCAGTTCGAGATCTGAACCTCGGCTGAAAGCCTGAAGAAGGCCGGCGCTGTCAAGCGCCGGCCGGAACATGACCGTTTGGTCATGCTGGATTAGATTTTGTTCATATTGATCTGGATCACGCGGGTATGCGGGACGGCGCTGTTAGCCTGTGTCCATCATCACCGAGGAGATCGATCATGAAACGCAGTCTTTCCATTCTGTCCCTGTGCGCCGCCAGCCTCTTGTCCGGGGTCTTCTACACGGCCACCGCGCATGCCGCGCCGCTGGATCTCAAGGCCGAACAGGCCCTCATCCGGGCGCTGGAAGATGAATACAATGCCGAGGCCTTCTATGATGCGGTCATCGCGAAGTTCGGTGCGGTTCGGCCTTTCGTCAACATCATCGAGGCCGAGCGCAAACATGCGGCGGCCCTGACGGACCTGATGCAGCGTTACGGTATCGAGGTGCCCGTCAATGCAAGCCTCGGCTCCGCTAGCGTCAAGACCGCGGTGCCGGCCACGCTGGCGGAGGCCTGTCGTCTGGGGGTCTCGGCGGAAATCGCCAACCGCGATCTTTATGCCAAGGAACTCATGCCGGCTGCCGCGAACCATGCGGATATCCTGCGCGTTTTCGACGCTCTGCGGGCGGCTTCGGAGAACAATCACCTGCCGGCCTTCGAGCGCTGTGCGGCGCGCAACTGATGCCGGATCATGACGTGAGGATGAAATTCTGCCGTCGCGCAGCATTTTGCAGCCGATGGCAGTTTTCATCCTCATGAAAGCGTGTTACCAGCCCTCGCCAACTTCCCATTCCCGAAGACCGCATCCGGTGGCCTCCCGACCGGACGGACTTCCTTTACTGAAGGAAATTGGCATGGCACGCATTGTAGAATCCGCAACCGGCGCAGAAGCGCTTACCTTCGACGACGTGCTGCTGCAGCCCGGTCATTCCGAAGTCATGCCGGGCCAGACGAATATCGCAACGCGCATTGCCCAGGACATCGAGCTCAACCTCCCGATCATCTCGTCGGCCATGGACACGGTGACCGAGGGACGGCTGGCCATCGCCATGGCGCAGTCCGGCGGCATCGGCGTCATCCATCGCAACCTGACGCCCGTCGAACAGGCGGAGCAGGTTCGCCAGGTGAAGAAGTTCGAAAGCGGCATGGTGGTCAACCCGGTCACCATCGGCCCGGAAGCAACGCTTGCCGAAGCCAAGGCGCTGATGAGCGCGCATGGCATTTCCGGTATCCCCGTGGTGGAAGGAGCAAGCCGCCCCGGCCGTCTCGTCGGCATTCTGACCAATCGCGATGTGCGTTTTGCCTCCGATCCCAATCAGAAGATTTATGAACTGATGACGCGGGAAAACCTCGTCACCGTGAAGGACGGTGTCGAGCAGCAGGAGGCCAAGCGGCTTCTGCATTCGCACCGCATCGAAAAACTGCTGGTGGTCGACAATGAAGGCCGCTGCATCGGCCTGATCACCGTCAAGGATATCGAGAAGTCGCAGTTGAACCCGCATGCCTCCAAGGATGCGCAGGGCCGCCTGCGTGTCGCGGCAGCCATCTCCACCGGCGACGACGGGCGCGAGCGGGCCGAGCGGCTGATCGAGGCCGGCGTCGACGTGATCGTCGTCGATACGGCGCATGGTCATAGCCAAAAGGTGCTGGATGCGGTGGCTGAGGTGAAGAAGATGACGAACTCCGTTCGTATCATCGCCGGCAATGTCGCAACCGGTGACGGTACCCGCGCGCTGATCGATGCCGGCGCCGATTGCATCAAGGTCGGCATCGGCCCGGGCTCCATCTGCACCACGCGCGTGGTGGCCGGTGTCGGCGTGCCACAGCTCGCCGCCGTTATGGCCGCGGTGGAAGAAGCCAACAAGCACGGCATCCCGGTGATCGCCGATGGCGGCATCAAATTTTCCGGCGATGTGGCAAAGGCGATTGCCGCCGGCGCCTCTGCCGTCATGGTCGGCTCGCTGCTCGCCGGCACGGATGAAAGCCCAGGCGAGGTCTATCTGTACCAGGGCCGTTCCTTCAAGGCCTATCGCGGCATGGGCTCCGTCGGTGCCATGGCCCGCGGTTCGGCAGATCGGTATTTCCAGGCGGAAGTGCGCGACACGCTGAAGCTGGTGCCGGAAGGTATTGAAGGCCAGGTTCCCTACAAGGGACCGGTTTCTGCGGTTCTGCATCAGCTCGCTGGCGGCCTGAAGGCAGCCATGGGTTATGTCGGCGGCCGGGATATCCCGGATTTCCAGCAGAAGGCCACCTTCGTGCGCATCTCCGGTGCGGGCCTGCGTGAAAGCCATCCGCACGGTGTGACGATCACCCGCGAAAGCCCGAACTATCCGGGCGCCGGCAGTTAAGTCGGTTGCGATGAACGACGGGCGGCGGCCCATTGCCAGCCGCCCGCGCTCGGTTATTCTCCCGTCGTCGGCGATCCTGCCGGCATTCTTGGGGGAATACATGAAGAGATTATTTGCTTGCGCTCTGTTTGCCGCAGCGTCCCTGTCCCATGCACAGGCGCAGACGGTCGAGGCCGGGCTCTACGATGTCTCCGGCACCAATCTGGACGGCTCGAAATACAGCGGAACGGCACGAATCAAGCTGACGAGCGAGACCACCTGCTCGATCGAATGGAAGACCGGGTCGACCGAGTCCGTCGGTATCTGCATGTTGCATGAAGATGCCTTTGCTGCCGGTTATGTCCTGGGCGACAGTGTCGGTCTGGTCATCTACCAGGTGAAGCGTGGTGGCGTACTGGATGGCGTATGGACCATCTCCGGCGAAGACGGTGCCGGCACGGAAGTCTTGCGCCTGCGCAAGTGAGCGGGCCATAACGCAAACGATCGCGGGCGATCTGCCCGCGATCACCGTTCGTCAAGCAAACATCGGAGACCCCTGATCCATGATAACCAATGAAGCCATGATCTGGCCGATGATTGCGCATGTGATGCTGGTCTTTACGCTCTACGTGCTCCTGTCGCGCCGGCGGGTGGCGGCGGTCAAGGCGGGCCGTGCAACGGTCTCGCAGTTTCGCGAGAACCTGAAGGAGCCGGAAGACAGCCTCTTTGTGCACAACAACCTGAAAAACCAGTTCGAGCTGCCGATCTTCTTCCACATCGTCTGCGTCACGCTCTATGTGGTGCAGGGCGATAACCTCGCCACGGTGGCGCTGGCCTGGGGTTTCGTCGTTTCGCGTTATCTGCACGCCTATATTCACGTAACGACGAACCGGATCCGCCACCGCCGCCCGGCCTTTATCGCCGGCGTTGTCTGCCTGTCGCTGCTGTGGATCTGGCTCGGCATCTGGCTGGCCTTCAACTGAACCGCAAGGCCTTTGCGGCAGATCAAACTGGCCTATCATCATCTCCTTTAGAACTCGAACCGGGCGAAGGATCGCCCGGTACAAGTTTCTGCGGCGTCACGGGGCGCCGGTGTTCCGACAAGGAGAAGATCATGGCGCAGATGATGAAGGCAGCAGTGGTGCGTGAATTCGGCAAGCCGCTGGTGATCGAGGAAATGCCGATCCCGGAACCGGGCCCGGGCCAGATCCTCGTCAAATACGAAGCGACCGGCGTCTGCCATACGGATCTGCACGCCGCCAATGGCGACTGGCCGGTCAAACCGAACCCACCGTTCATTCCGGGTCATGAGGGCGTGGGGTATGTCGCCAAGCTCGGCGCTGGCGTGTCGCGGATCAAGGAAGGCGATCGGGTTGGCGTGCCGTGGCTGCACACCGCCTGCGGCTGCTGCAACCCCTGCCGCACCGGCTGGGAAACGCTGTGCGGTTCGCAGCAGAACACCGGTTATTCGGTCAACGGCACCTTTGCGCAATACGGCCTTGCCGATCCCGATTATGTCGGTCGCCTGCCGGACAATCTGGCCTTTGGCCCGGCCGCACCGGTCCTGTGCGCTGGCGTGACCGTCTACAAGGGATTGAAGGAAACCGAGGTGCGTCCCGGCGAATGGGTGGTCATCTCCGGCATCGGCGGTCTCGGTCACATGGCCGTGCAATATGCCAAGGCCATGGGCATGCATGTGGTGGCGGCCGATATCTTTGATGACAAGCTGGAGCTTGCGAAAAAGCTCGGCGCCGATGTCACGGTCAATGGCCGGGCATCCGATGCGATCGAGCAGGTGCAGAAGGCAACCGGCGGCGTGCACGGCGCGCTCGTCACCGCCGTCTCCCCGAAGGCGATGGAGCAGGCCTATGGTTTCCTGCGCGCCAAGGGCACGATGTCTCTCGTCGGCTTGCCGCCGGGCTTTATCTCGCTGCCGGTCTTCGACACGGTCCTGAAGCGCATCACGGTGCGTGGCTCCATCGTCGGCACCCGCCAGGATCTGGAGGAAAGCCTGATGTTTGCCGGAGAGGGCAAGGTCGCCTCGCACTTCTCCTGGGACAAGATCGAAAACATCAACGAGATCTTCCACCGCATGGAGGAAGGCAAGATCGACGGGCGTGTCGTGCTGGATCTCGCCGCCTGAGCGGATCACATTTTCGGGATTTCGGCGCCGCCCTCAAGGGGCGGCGTCTTTCTGTTCTCTTCCTGACAGAAGTTTAATCTTGCTGCGGGTGAAAAATTCACCGCCGTGCCCCATGTTGAAGTTCATGCTGCAGTGCGAAAGCCTGCGGGCCACGGAGTCTTCAATCATGCGCAGTACTCAGAACATTCTTGTCTTCCAGGGTGGCGGAGCGCTCGGCGCCTATCAGGCCGGCACCTTCGAGGCCCTCCATCGCCACGGCATCGAACCGGACTGGCTGGCGGGAATTTCCATCGGAGCCATCAATTCGGCCATCATCGCCGGCAGCGCGCCCGATCAACGGGTCCGCAACCTCAGGGACTTCTGGGACATGGTCTCCTCCGGTCTCGACTACGGGTTTGTGCCGGACGACCATCTGGGCAAACGTATGATGAAGGACTGGTCGGTGCTGGCCGGCTCGATGACCGGCGTCCCCGGTTTCTTTTCGCCCCGCCTGCCGACGCCCTACCAGATGCTGCTCAATCCCGATTACCGGATCAGTCACTACGACACCGAACCCCTGATCAAGACGCTTGACCGGCTGGTCGATTTCGACCGCATCCATCACGGCAATATTCGCGTCAGCCTTGGCGCGGTGAACGTCAAGACGGGCAACTTCGCCTATTTCGACACCCGAAAGACGAAGCTCAGGGCGCAACATGTCGCCGCCTCCGGTGCCTTGCCACCTGGCTTTCCGCCGATCGAAATCGATGGCGAATATTACTGGGATGGCGGCCTCGTCTCCAACACGCCGCTGCAATATGTACTGGGGGCGGATCACAGCGACGCGGATCTCTGCATCTTCCAGGTCGACCTCTTTTCGGCCCGCGGCTGCATGCCGCGCGACATGTTGGAAGTGGATGCCCGCGTCAAGGAGATCCGTTATTCCAGCCGTACCCGCATGAACACCGACGAATTCGCCCGCAAGCAGATCGTCCGCCGGGCGGCGCGCCGGCTTCTCGACAAACTGCCTCCCGAACTGCGGGACGACGAGGACGTCGCGCTGCTGCGCTCGATCGGCCTGGAATATGATGTGACGATCGTTCATCTCATCCACCGCACCGCCGCCTATGATTCCCATGCCATGGATGCCGAGTTCTCCCGCGCAACGGTCGAGGAGAACTGGAAGGCCGGCTACGACGATGCTGTGCGCACGCTGACACACCCGAAATGGACAAGACGCGGGCGGCCCAAGAACGGCATCCAGATCTTCGACCTCGCTCAGGACAATGAGCGCGATCGCGACGAAGCGACCGAAACGGCACCGGCCCGTCCGGCACGCCGCTCGGCCTGAACCAAGGAGCTTGCGACATGAAACTGGACGGAAAAGTAGCGATCATCACCGGTGCTGCCAGCGGAATCGGCGCCACAATCGCCAAACATTATGTCGAGGCGGGCGCCCATGTGGTGATCGCCGACCTGAAACGCGAAGCGGCCGAGGCGAAGGCGAGCGAACTCTCTGCCATCGGTCCCGGCAAGGCGATCGGCGTCGAGATGGATGTGACGAACGAGGACGCGGTGAATGCCGGCGTCGCAAAGACCGTCGAGACTTTCGGTCGCGTCGACATTCTCGTTTCGAACGCCGGCATCCAGATCGTCCACCGTATCGAGGATTTCCCCTTTGCCGACTGGAAGAAGATGCTGGCGATCCACCTCGACGGTGCCTTCCTCACCACCAAAGCCTGCGTGCCACACATGAAGGCTCAGGGCGGCGGCGCGGTCATCTACATGGGCTCGGTTCATTCGCATGAGGCATCGCCGCTGAAATCCGCTTATGTCACGGCCAAGCACGGGCTCCTCGGTCTTGCCCGCGTGCTGGCCAAGGAAGGCGGCGAACATGGCATCCGAGCCAATGTCATCTGCCCGGGTTTCGTTCGCACCCCACTCGTCGACAAACAGATCCCCGAACAGGCCGCCACGCTTGGCATTTCCGAGGAAGAGGTGGTCAAGAAGGTAATGCTGGGCGAAACGGTGGATGGTGAATTCACCACCGTGGAAGACGTCGCAGAGGTTGCGCTGTTCCTCGCCGGCTTCGAGACGAATGCGCTCACCGGCCAATCCTTCACGGTCAGCCACGGCTGGCATATGGGATGATCGAGAACAGGGCGCGGCGGAGTTCGACCGCTGCGCCCTGTCAGATATCGTAGAGACTTAAAATCAAAAAATTAACGATGTTTCGCAAGATTGCGCTGACTCTATTTCTATGTCGGGGACGGTCGTGCGGAAGATTGAAGATGAGATCAAGCCATGGACAGGTGAGCGGAAAGCCGTTGGCCAGGAGTTATTTAAGGTATTAGACAAACATATTAGAGATGTCAGTACACGATGCTTCAAGTCCTTTGATCCATCGACGACAGAACTCTCGGATGAGGTGGTTTCCCGCGAAAGGGTGAAATTCCAGCACCTGTGCGAAGGCGAATTCACCAAGACCTATTTTGCGGCTCAGGCGCCTGTCATCCGTTCGATCGCTGAAAAAACCGGCTTCACCGACTTCATCGTCAAGGCGGCTTCGATTTATGCGGCCGAATGGGTGCTCGTGGTGCTCAGGGAAACCAACTGGTCGCCGCGCAAGCGCGAAACCTACATCCGCAGCATCACCGAATCGATCTTCACCGATATTGCCGTCGCTGTGCATGTTCTCCTGGGCGATATCAATGCCGAGGTTGCCCAGCAGCGTGACGGGTTTGAACGCCAGCGCGCGGCGGATGCCGAAGCCGATGGCAAGGCCATGGCCGCGCTGGGGGAAGCCTTGAACGCGCTTGCCGCCGGAAACCTGGCCGTTCGTCTGCCGAACACCCTGCCGCAGAAGAATGAAGGCGCACGGCAGGATTTCAACCGCGCCACCGAAGCCTTGGACGGCGTGATGACGACGATCGTGCACACGGTGGGCGATCTGCGCAACATGGTGGAAGAGGTGTCCGTCGCCAGCGAGGATCTGTCGCGCCGCACGGAGCAGCAGGCACAGGCGCTGGAAGAGACGGCGGCGGCACTGCATGAACTGACGACGACGGTGCGCAAGACCTCCGAAGGAGCGGCCACCGCAAGTCGTGTCGCGAGCCTGACGAAGGACGAGGTGGATCGCACCGGCGAGATCATGACGGAGGCCGAAGCTGCGATGGATCAGATCGCGTCGAGCTCGCAGGAGATCGCCCGCATCGTCTCCGTGATCGACGAGATCGCCTTCCAGACCAACCTCCTGGCCCTGAACGCGGGCGTGGAAGCCGCGCGCGCCGGGGATGCCGGCAAGGGTTTTGCCGTCGTCGCCTCGGAAGTGCGTGCGCTGGCCCAACGGTCGGCAGAAGCCGCCAAGGATATCCGCAATCTGATCTCCACGAGTTCGGATCAGGTGAAACACGGGGTGGCGCTGGTGGAAAGCACGAGCCAGACCCTGAACGGCATCGTCCAGAAGGTGGCGGAGATCGACGAGGTGATTGCCGCCATCGCAAGCTCGGCCCGCGAGCAGGCAAGCGGCATCCAGAACATCAACGAATCCGTCGCCCAGATGGACCGCGCCACGCAGCAGAACGCCGCCATGGTCGAGGAATCCACCGCTGCGACGACGGTGATGCGGACGAAATCGCGGCAACTGTCGGAACTCGTCGCAGATTTCACCCTGACGGAACAGCAGCGGGGCAATCGCCCATCACGCGCCGGTTCGGCTCGGGCCGCGGCCTGAACAGCTCTGAGCGATGGAACACGGGGCGCGCATCCGAGGGGAGGCGCGCCTTTTTTGTGCCGCGGAGAACGGAAGCCTTACCAGCCGGGCATCAACTGCGGCGCACGCATGCGGGTGGCCGAGCGGCCATAGGCCTTCATGTCGGCGTCGAGATCGTCCGGGGCAACCGCTGGCGAGATGTTGTCGAGGCAGGCGGTGATGTGGTCGGTAATCGCCGTCATCAGCGAGGTCGAGAGGCCAGGCCGTTTCATCAGGCCGATCTGCACCGGAGCCAGTGGCGGGAACCCGTCCGACTGGCTCAGCACCTTCATGCCGGGCCGTAGCGCCGATTCCGGCAGAACGGAGACCGCCATGCCGGCGAGAACCGCAGCCGCAACGACGGTCGACGACCAGCTGGTGAACAGCACCTGATAGTCGCGGCCATCCGCATCGAGTGCCGAACAGGCAAGCTGGCGCCAGTTACAGTCGCGCCGGCCGACGGCGAGCGGCACGGGGGCGTCGTCGCGCAAGGGGTGGTTGGCGGACGCCACCCAGCAGAGTGGTTCGGTCCGCACCACATCCGATTGCCGAGCGCGGGGATTGTGGGTGACGAGTGCGATATCCAGTTCGCCGCGCGCCATCTTCTCGGCCAGGTCCACGGATGGTTCGCACACGATGTAGAGCTCGACATTGGGATGCGTCTTGGCAAAACGACCGATGATTTCCGGCATGTAACGGTCGGCATAATCATCCGGCGTACCGATCCGGAGCGTGCCTTCCAGCCGGTTGTCGTCGAAGGCGGCAATCGCCTCATTGTTCAGCCGGATGATCCGGCGCGCGTAATTCAGAAGCTTCTCACCCTCCGCCGTCAGGCGGTTGCCGCGGCCATCCTTGGCAAACAGCTGTTTGCCGACCCGCTCCTCCAGACGTCGCATCTGCATGGAGACGGCACTTTGCGTCTTGAAGACACGGTCCGCAGCCTTGGTAAAGCTGCCGGTATCAACGATGGCGATGAAGGTCTGCAACTGGTCGATATCAAGCGGAGCGGACATGAGAAGATCCATCAGTGTGTTTGATGCATATCATTAGAAACATTCGTTGGACTGATCAATAGAGATTTCGCATAACGCAAGGGTCAGCACAGTCCAAAAGGGTTTCCCACCGCCCCTGCTGTCTCCCTTCCGGCCCGCCCCGGAAGGGAAGGTTTTCGCGTGCCTGCAGAAAGGAATTGCATCATGAGCACGATCGAACGGATGACCACCCGCGCCCCGTCCGCCGCCCGGACGCCCGAAACGCGCCTCGTTGCCGAAGTGGCAAGCTTCGTCAAATCCGTTCTGCATGCTCTGCGCAATCGCAAGGCCATGAACGCACTGAATGATCTCGAGGATTACCAGCTTCAGGATATCGGTCTGACCCGGCGCGACGTGGACGTCGCCGTCAACCGCTCCGGCATGCTGGATGACCCGTACAAGCTTCTGCCGCGCCACCTTCGTCTTCGCGGCTCACGCTCCGCTGCAATGCCGCAGCGGAGCTGAACGCCACCAGTTTTCCCCGCAGGGTAACGCCAATAAACCCTGCTTCTTGCCCGGCCGGTTTTCACCGCGCCGGGCCTTTTCATGTCCGCCGTTCGGAGTTTGGAGTTGAGAGGTCAGGCGGATGCGGGTTTGCCGGCCTCCGCGGAGGTGCCGCGCATATACCCTTCGAAAATCGCTTCCATGTTCTTCTGATAGGCCTTCTGCACCTCGACACCGCTGTCGAACATGGTGTTCAGCATGGCCTGGATCTTGTCGTAATCCTGTCGTGCGGCCTCCGGCGCCGGTTCTGACGTCTTGGACGTCGGCTGTTCCGGCGTCGCCGGTTTCTGGACAAAGGTGCTGTTCATCATCTCCTGGAAAGCCTTGGTGAAGGGATTGTCCAGGAAGGGATTGGCCGAAGGCTGCGGCGCGGTCGGCTTTTCCAGCCCCCACATCACGCGCATGGCCTGGAACATTGGATTGTCGAAGGGAATCGGCTGCGGCTTGGGTTTTGGCGCAAAACCGATCGCCTGCAGCCATTGCTGGGTCATCTGGCCCATGGCCTCCGCCGAAAACGGACCGCCATTGATCTGGCCGGTCATCTGCTTGAACAGGCCGCCCATCAGCGTATCGGCCATGGCCGGCATCATGCGCATCAGAATGTCCTGGCCGACGCCCGTCAGCTGCGCGGCATTGTTGGCAATCGCGCGCGTCACGTCCTGCGAGCCGAACAGTTTTTCCAGCACGGCATTGCCGTCTGCCATACCCTGGGGGGTGAAGGCCTTCGTCATGTCCTCGAAATATTTCGCATAGCTGCCGGAATAGGCGCCGTTCATCAGGGTCATGAAGTCGTAGGGGTTGTTGGCCGTCCGCTTGAAACCGGAGGAGAAGGCCGGCAGCAGCGCTGCCATGGCCTGCGCCGCCTGTTCCTGGGCCAGGTTGAACTGCTTTGCCATGGTGTCCATGGCGGCGCCGTTCTGCGCCTTCAGCATCATGTCGAACAGGGGCAACATCAGGTCGGCTCCTCTCTGGAATCTCTTGTTGTCCAGTCACTATAACTGGAAAAGCTTCCTGCGAAACCGGTTTGTTCAACCCCCGCTCACATTGATTTCAATATTGAAACTCGTCGAACACGGGTTCCACGCTGCCGTTCCAGCGACCGTTGTAGAGGGCCAGCAGATCCTCGGCCAGCGTGCGCTTCTTGGCCAGGATCTCCTCGAGCGTCTGCAGGAAAATGGTTTCGTCCTGGCCGTCGCCATTCGTTCGCGCCCGGGCCTTCAGGCCCTGCGTGGAGATGCCGATCACCTCGCGCGCTACGTCCAGCAGTGAACGGCCGGCAATTTGGGCCGACAGCGCCTTTGCGGGCACGGCGTCGCGCAGCGCCAGCACATCGGCATAGGTCCAGTCGCGGGTCAACGCTTCGGCCGCCGCCATCGCGCCATCGTCATAAAGAAGCCCGACCCAGAAGGCTGGCAGTGCGCAGATCCGACGCCACGGGCCGCCATCGGCGCCGCGCATTTCCAGGTACCGCTTCAGCCGCACATCGGGGAAGAGAGTGCCGAGATGGTTGGTCCAGTCGCCGAGCGTCGGTTCCCACTGCGCGACCTCGCCTTTCAGCGCGCCATTCATGAACTGCCGGAAGGTCACATGCGTGCAGTCATGGTAACGGCCATCACGCACGATGAAATACATCGGCACGTCGAGCGCCCATTCCACATATTGCTCGAAACCGAAGCCCGGTTCGAAGGCCTGCGGCAGAAGGCCGGCGCGGGCATTGTCGGTGTCGCGCCAGATCTCGCCGCGCCAGGACAAAAGCCCGTTCGGTTTGCCTTCGGTAAACGGAGAGGAGGCGAAGAGTGCGGTAGCAAGCGGCTGCAGCTTCAAGGAAAGCTGCATCTTGCGGGCCATGTCCTCTTCCGAGGAAAAGTCGAGGTTCACCTGGATCGTGCAGGTGCGGTACATCATGTCCAGCCCGTGGCTGCCGACCTTCGGCATGTAACGGGTCATGATCTCGTAACGCGATTTCGGCATGCGCGGCGTGTCGGCCAGCGCCCATTTCGGGCTGCCGCCAATGCCGAGGAAGCGGATGCCCATCGGCTCGGCGATCTGGCGCAGGACGGACAAATGCTGGTTGGATTCGCGACAGGTGTCGTGCAGCGTCTCCAGCGGTGCACCGGAGAGTTCGAACTGGCCACCGGGTTCGATCGAGATCGCGCCCATGCCGCCGTGTTCGCCAAGCCCGATGATGTTTTCGCCGTCCATGATCGGTTCCCAGCCGAGCTTCTCCTGCATGCCGCGCAGAAGGGCCGAGATGCTGCGATCACCGAAATAGGGCACCGGCGAATGATCCGCCTGGAAGAAGGCGAATTTCTCGTGCTCGGTGCCGATGCGGAAACTTTCCTTCGGTTTGCACCCCTTCGCGATGTAGGCAGTCAGCTCGGAAACGGAGCCGAGAGGGGTGTGATCGGTGGTGTCGCGGGCCATGAAGTCGACCTTGTCCTCAAAATACCTGTCCGAAGGCGCACTTCGGGAAATGCTGCTTGTACCGGATCACTCTGGGGCGCAAGTGAATTTCTTTTAAAGCACTGTCAGCGCCAGTCTCACGACTGCTTTCACTGCCAATCACCAAGGCTGGCCTGCACCACGGCAAGTGCCGCAACGGCGGCGGTATCGGCGCGCAGGATACGCGGTCCGAGCGGGATGGCGGTGACGAATGGCAGGCTGTGCAGCAACTGCCGTTCCTCCTCGGAAAAGCCGCCTTCCGGTCCGATGAGGAGGGCGAGCGACCGTTCGGAGATGCCCTTCAGGATCGGCAGCGGGTTGTGGCTTTCGGCCCCTTCATCGCAGAAGATGATCCGGCGATCGGCCGGCCAGCGCTCCAGAAGATCCCTGAGCTTCACCGGTGCCCGCACCTCCGGCACGGCCAGCACGCCGCACTGTTCCGCCGCCTCGATGACATTGGCCGAAAGGCGCTCCAGGCTGGTGATCTTGCCCTGCACATGCTGGGTCATCACCGGCTGCAGCAGGCCGGCCCCCATTTCCACCGCCTTCTGCACCAGATAGTCCAGCCGGCCGACCTTCAGCGGCGCGAACAGGTAATGCAGGTCGGGCAGGGGAGATTGCGGGCGCGTCTGCTCGACCATTTCGAGCATCAGTCTCTTGCGGCTCGGCAGGCGAAGGACCGCCTTCCATTCGCCGTCCTGCCCGTTGAACACCAGAACCTCGTCGCCGTCCTGCATGCGCAGCACGTTGATCAGATAGTTGAACTGTTCGCTGGTGGTTTCGTGCGTCAGCCCGGCTGCCAGGGGAGCCTCGATGAAAAGCCGCTGCATGCGGAAATTGGCGCGCATTCGTCCGTCCTGAAGAAAACTCTAGATGAAGAGCCGGAACATAACCAAGGCGAGCGCGGCTGCAAGGGCGGCGGATGCCGGAACGGTGATCGTCCAGGCGGCAACGATGGTGAGCAGGTGCGAGCGCCGCACGAGATAACGCCGCCGCGCCTCGTCGGGATTGGCCTCTGCTTCCTCCTTGGAAGGCGGCAGTTCGCCACCGGCCTTCATCCTGAGATAGGCCTGCCGGCGCTTGGAGTTTCGGATGTACCATTCGCGAAACAGGCCGACGCCGAAGATGGCGCCAACCGCCACATGGGTGGAACTGACCGGCATGCCGATGGCGGAGGCGAGGATCACCGTCATGGCGGCAGACAGCGCCACACAATAGGCGCGCAACGGATTGAGTTTGGTGATCTCCTTGCCCACCAGATGCACCAGCTTCGGGCCGAACAGCAACAGGCCGAGCGAAATGCCAAGGCCACCGATCATCAGTTCCCAGAGGGGAACGTCGGTGTCGCCGGTTCCTGCCTGCCCCTGCGCCAGCCTGACGATCGCAGCAAGCGGCCCGACGGCATTGGCCACGTCATTGGCGCCGTGCGCGAAGGACAGCAGCGCCGCCGAAAAGATCAGCGGCACCCGGAACAGGTGGCGAAGCGACTGGTTGCGGTTTTCCAGACCCTCCGACTGCCGGCGGACGAGGGGAACGGAGAGGCCCCAGGTCGCCAGCCCCACCACAAAACCCGTCGCCAGCATGCCGGCAAAACTTCCGCGATCCGGCGGGCTGATCAGTTGCAGGGAGAGATAGATGGTGAAAGCGCCGAACATCAGACCGATCAGGATCGGCACCCAGCGCCGCGCAGCCGCAATCTTGTCCGGCGTGTAGACGATCGTGGTCTGGATGAAGGCCAGCACCGCGATGGCAATCAGTGCACCGAGCAGCGGAGACATCAGCCAGCTCACCGTGATGCCGACCAGCATCGTCCAGTTGACGGCGGGCAGTCCGGCGGCGGCAAGGCCTGCCCCCATCACACTCCCGACGATCGAATGGGTGGTCGAGATCGGCGCGCTCATCCAGGTGGCGATGTTGATCCAGATCGCCGCCGCCAAAAGCGCCGCCATCATGCTCCAGAGCAGGTAGTCGGGATGGGAGAAATAGGCGGGCCGCAAAATGCCGTTGGCAATCGTGTCGACCACCCGGTCGCCGGCAATCAGTGCGCCAGCAATTTCGCAGACGGCGGCAATCGCAAGGCCAAGCCCGAGGCTGAACGCCCGTGCGCCGACAGCCGCGCCGATGTTGTTGGCAACATCGTTCGCGCCGATATTCATGGCCATGTAGGCTGCGACCAGGCAGGCGATGATCGGGATGACCAACGCGGAATGGCCGAGCAGCGAGACGACGAACAGCAGGGTAATGACGATCAGCAGCAGGAAGACGAGGCTCGGGACGACGATGCCGCGCGAGACGTTCTGTGAGGCGTATTCGACATAGGTGATCTTCTCGAGATCCTTGTCGAGCGTGTCTTTCCGCCGGGCCTTGGTATCGCGGGCCTTTCGCTGCAGATCGTCAGGGGTGGCGTTCACGTCGGCTTGCGTCTTTCCCGCAGATGAGGATGGGCCCGCGAGCCACCGTAGACCTCAAATGCGACATTCATGTCAGCGGCCGACGGCCCGCATCTTCGTCTCGACAGCGATCGGAAAACGGTGGGAAAACGCCAGGATCAGGTCACGCAACTCGGTCTCGCGAACCCGTTTGGCTGCTTCTTCACACGGCACCCATTCCAGCTGGCGGCTGCCCTTTTCAGGAAAATCCTCCAGCATGCTGTCGACGGCGAGTGCGTGAACCTGCACGCGCACCGGTACGGTCAGCCCGCTCTTCAGCCGCTTCAGATAGGTGAAAAAGCCGAGAGGTTCCTTTTCCGCCTTGCCGCGAACACCAGCCTCTTCATAGGCCTCTCTTTCGGCCACCGCATGAGGTTTCTTCTTCTTCATCGGCCAACCCTTCGGAATCACCCAGCGCCGCGTTTCACGGCTGGTCAACAGCAACACCTGAACGCCCGACAGGGTGTCCTGTCGATAGCACAAAGCGGCGTATTGCTGTTCCGGCGGGCGTCGCAGCAGGAGGATGAGGTTGGTGGTGATGCGATCGAGAAGGTTCAACGAGTTTATGACTCCTTATGTGAACTGTTAGATAGCACGATTCCTGCGTTGCACAGCTGTTCAATTACGACATTTTTGCGAATTCTGCGGTGCCTCGGCACCTTTGCAACAAGTTTCGCATGGGGAAGTTGCGTCCGGCTTAATATAAGCAGACAGTTTTATAGATAGGGTGGTCGAACGGCATTTACATGCGACATAGGGAGCGCTTGAAGGCCTTCGCCAACCGTGGGAGGAAGGAAGGGGCCAGTTGGAGGAGACACCGTGTCCGCAAGCATCCAATTCCTGAAACCGCGGCAGGATATTCTGTCGCGACGCGCAACGATCATTGCCGATCTGCTGGAGCTTTTGCCGCCGGACTGTCTGGTGCATGAGCCGCGCGAACTGGTGCCCTTCGAGACCGACGCCTTCGTCTCCTATCGCCGGCTGCCGCTCGCGGTTGCCCTGCCGGAAACGACGGCGCAGGTTTCCGCCGTGCTGAAATACTGTCATCGGTATGGCGTGCCGGTTGTGCCGCGCGGTGCCGGCACCTCGCTCTGCGGCGGCGCGATCCCGCAGGAGGATGCGCTGGTGATCGGCCTGTCGAAGATGGCGAAGATCCTCGAGGTCGATCTGGTGAACCGTTGTGCCGTGGTCCAGGCGGGTGTCACCAACCTCGCCATTTCGGATGCGGTGGGGCCGGACGGATTTTTCTACGCGCCCGACCCCAGTTCACAGCTCGCCTGCACCATCGGCGGCAATATCGGCATGAACTCCGGTGGTGCCCACTGTCTGAAATATGGCGTCACCACCAACAACCTGCTGGGCGTCAAACTGGTGCTGGTGGACGGCACGGTGATCGAACTCGGCGGCAAACATCTGGATGCCGCAGGTTACGACCTGCTCGGCCTTGTTTGCGGCTCGGAAGGCCAGCTCGGCATCGTAATCGAGGCGACGGTGCGGCTGATCGCCAAGCCCGAGGGCGCGCGCCCCGTGCTCTTCGGTTTCGAAACCTCGGAAGAGGCGGGCGCCTGCGTCGCCGATGTCATCGGCGCCGGCATCATTCCGGTGGCGATCGAATTTATGGACAAACCGGCGATCGAGATCTGCGAGGCCTTCGCCAAGGCCGGTTACCCGCTCGATGTCGGCGCGCTGCTGATCGTCGAGGTGGAGGGATCCGAGGCCGAGATGGATGCGATGCTTGCCGCGATCGTCGAGATCGCCCGCCGTCATGGCGTCAAGCGCGTCAAGGAATGCCAGTCGGCAACCGAGGCCGCACTGATCTGGAAGGGCCGCAAATCCGCCTTCGGCGCCACCGGCCGCATCGCCGATTATATCTGCATGGATGGAACGGTGCCGCTCAGCCAGCTGTCCTATGTGCTCAAACGCACCGACGAGATCGTCAAGGGTTTCGGCCTTCGCGTGGCCAATGTCTTCCATGCCGGCGATGGCAACATGCATCCGCTGATCCTGTTCAACGCCAATGATCCCGACGAGGCGGCCAAAGCGGAAGCCGCCGGCAACGAGATCCTGAAGCTCTGCGTCGATGCGGGTGGCTGCCTGACCGGCGAACACGGTGTCGGCATCGAAAAGCGCGACCTGATGCGCCACCAGTACAGCACGGCCGATCTCGACCAGCAGATGGCGGTGCGCGCCGCCTTCGATCCGCAATGGCTGCTCAATCCGTCGAAGGTGTTCCCGCTGGATGGGAGACCGGCCATATGACCGCCGCCCTGATCCCCGCCACCGAATCCGAAGCCGCAGACATGGTGCGCGATGCCGGTGCCGCCGGCCGCAGGCTTGCGATCGCCGGCGGCGGAACGCGCTCGGGCTTTGCCGGTGGGCAGCAGGCGGATGCGGTCCTCCGCTCCACCGGGCTCTCCGGCATCGTCACCTATGATCCGGCGGAAATGGTGATGACGGCACGCGCCGGCACGCCGGTCGCCGAAGTCGAGGCGGCGCTCGCCAACAACAACCAGATGCTGGCCTTCGAGCCGATCGATCATCGCGCCCTGATGGGCACGGATGGCGAGCCCACCATCGGCGGCGTGTTTGCCACGAATGCCTCCGGCCCAAGACGACTCTCGGCGGGAGCTGCGCGTGACAGCCTGCTTGGCATCCGCTTCGTCAACGGCAAGGGCGAAGCGATCCGCGCCGGCGGGCGTGTGATGAAGAATGTCACCGGGCTTGATCTCGTCAAACTGCTCGCCGGCTCTTTCGGCACGCTGGGCTTTTTGACGGAAGTGACCTTCCGCGTGCTGCCGCGGCCGCAGGCAGAGGAAACCATCATCGTCTCCGGCCTCGATGACGAAGCGGCCGCGCAGGTTATGGCGCTTTCCATGGCGCTGCCGCTCGACATTTCGGGAGCTGCCCACCTGCCGGAAAGCGTGCGCGGCCGGTTCCTCGCCGGCGGTCTGCCGGAGGGACCGGCGACCGTCCTTCGCCTCGAAGGCCTGCCGGCCTCGGTGCCGGTCCGGGCGGATAAGCTTGTTGCGGCGCTATCCCGCCTCGCCCCCCTGGCGCGGCTGGGGACGGATGACAGCCGCAGGCTCTGGCGCGAGATCCGCGACGTGGCGCCCTATGCGGACGGCACGAAACGACCGCTCTGGCGCGTCTCGGTGGCGCCCGCCGCCGGCGCCCGCCTGGTGGCGGATCTGCGCCTCGAAGCCGGCATCGACGCCTTCTACGACTGGCAGGGCGGCCTTGTGTGGATGCGCATGGAAGCCGATCCCGAAGCCGATCTCGTTCGCGGCATGATCCGACGGCACGGCGGCGGCCACGCCACCCTGCTGCGCGCCAGCGATGCGTCGCGGGCCGTAACGCCAACCTTCGAACCGCAACCGGCGGCGGTGGCCATGCTCAGCGAGCGGGTGCGCGCCTCGCTTGATCCGGCGGGTGTGTTTTTCTCCGGCCAGATGGGAGAGGCCTGATCCATGCAAACCTCCTTTTCCCCCGATCAACTGGCCGATCCGCATGTCGCCTTTTCCGAAAGCATTCTGCGGCGTTGCGTGCATTGCGGTTTCTGTACCGCCACCTGTCCCACCTATGTGACGCTCGGCAACGAGCTCGACAGCCCGCGCGGACGAATCTACCTGATCAAGGATATGCTGGAGAATGGCCGGCCCGCCGATGCCGAGGTGGTCAAACATATCGATCGCTGTCTCTCTTGCCTCGCCTGCACCACCACCTGTCCCTCGGGTGTGGATTACATGCATCTGGTCGATCACGCCCGCGCCCATATCGAAGAGACCTACCGCCGGCCCTTCATTGACCGGATGATCCGCGCGCTGCTGATGGTCGTTTTGCCCTATCCGGCCCGGTTCCGGGCAGCCCTGACGCTCGCCCGGCTTGGCCGCCCGTTCGCGCCGCTTCTGAAAAAGGTCGAGGCCCTGCGCCCGCTCGGCGCCATGCTGGATCTGGCGCCGAAATCCGTGCCGCCGGCCTCCAGGCCTGTGGCTGCGGCAGTCGCTGCGCCGCGCCGCGGCCGTGTGGCGATCCTCACCGGCTGCGCCCAGCCGGTGCTCGATCCGGGCATCAATGCCGCGACCGTCCGGCTGCTTGGTCGTCTCGGCGTCGAGATCGTCACACCGCAGGGGGAGGGCTGTTGCGGCGCTCTGGTCCATCACATGGGCCGCGAGGAGGCAGCTCTTGAATTTGCCCGGCAGAATGTCGATGCCTGGATGCGCGAGATCGACGGGAAGGGGCTTGATGCCATCCTGATCACCGCCTCCGGCTGCGGCACGACGGTCAAGGATTACGGCCACATGCTCAGGCTCGATCCCGCCTATGCCGAAAAGGCGGCGAGGGTTTCGGCGCTGGCGAAGGACGTCACGGAATATCTGGCCGCGCTCGACCTGCCGCAGCAGCCGTCACAGGGGCTGACGGTCGCTTATCATTCCGCCTGCTCGATGCAGCACGGCCAGAAGATCACAATACAACCGAAACTTCTCCTGAAGGCGGCCGGTTTTGTGGTGAAGGACCCGGCGGAAGGCCATCTCTGTTGCGGCTCGGCCGGCACCTACAACATCCTGCAGCCGGAGATTTCCGCAAAACTCAAGACGCGCAAGGTGAAAAACCTCGAGGCGACCAAACCGGACCTGATCGCCACCGGCAATATCGGTTGTATGACCCAGATCGGCTCCGGCACCGGCATTCCCGTGGTGCATACGGTGGAACTGCTCGATTGGGCCTATGGCGGGTCAAAGCCGGCAAAGCTTGGATGAGGATGTAGGCAATTGGCAGTAGGCAGTAGGCAGTAGGCAATAGGGAGTAGCCAATAGAACGGGGTGAGAGGCTCGCGTGGCCCTTTACAGAGGCGATGAACGGAAATTCTATTTCCTACTGCCTACTGCCTACTGCCTACTGCCTACTGCCTACTGCCTACTGCCTACTGCCTACTGCCTACTGCCCCACAACCTATCCCCCGAAAATCGAACCGAAGAAATCCAGTCCGCGATCCTCGAAGGCGACATTGCCCTGGCGGTTGCCGGGGCCGATGACGATCACCTTGGCGCCGATCGCCGCGCGTTTGTAGAGATGTTCGACATCCTTGTTCATCATGCGGATGCAGCCGGACGACATGTTGAGGCCGATCGTCCAGGGCTGGTTGGTGCCATGGATGCGGAAGATCGTGTCGCGGCCGTTCTTGAAAAGATACATCGCGCGTGCGCCGAGCGGATTGTCGATGCCGCCCTCCTGCACCACCGGCAGGATATGGCCCTTGGCGGCTTCACGGCGGCGCATTTCCGCCGGCGGGCGCCAGTCCGGCCATTCTTCCTTGCGGCCGATCGAGACGACGCCGGACCAGCCGAAACCTTCGCGGCCAACACCGACGCCATAGCGGATCGCGCTGTTCTCGCCGTTGATGTAATAGAGAAACTTGTTGTTGGTATCGATGATGATGGTGCCGGGCACCTCGTTGGTGCGGAAACGCACCACCCGCCGCTGGAACTTTTCGTCCGGTTCCTTGCGCTGTGCTACGGTGGTGACGTCGCTGCGACTGACCGCAGGCGCTGCGGTTCGCTGAAACGCCTCTGCCGGTCCTATGGCTGTGACCATCATCGCCGCAGCCGTCAGGCTGAGAAGAATGGTTTTCCCCCTGGTCATTCCTGGCCCCCTCTTGGACTATGACAAGAGCCGGAGTTTTCCCGGAAAGCGTCCGCAATGCAAGTAGATGCGCACGAAAGAATAGTCGGTTCCACCACGCGAGGTGGCGGAACCGCACGGAATTATTACATCACGATGACCTTGGTGCCGACATTCACCCGGCCGTAGAGGTCGGTCACGTCTTCATTGCGCATGCGGATGCAGCCGGAGGAGACGGCGCTGCCGATCGTCCAGGGCGCATTGGTGCCATGGATGCGGTAGAGGGTGGAGCCGAGATAGAGCGCGCGGGCGCCAAGCGGGTTTTCCGGACCGCCCTCCATCTTCACCGGCAGGAAATGGCCCTTGGCGGCCTCGCGCTCGATCATCTCCTTCGGCGGATGCCAGCTTGGCCATTCCGCCTTGCGGGTCACCTTGTGTTCGCCTGCCCATTCGAAGCCCGGCTTGCCGACGCCGACGCCGTAGCGTTTTGCCTTGCCGCCCTCCATCACCAGGTAGAGGAACCGGTTGTTGGTATCGATGACGATGGTGCCCGGAGCCTGTTCGGTCTGGTAATCCACCATCTGCGGCAGGAACTGCGGCTCCAGCTGGCTGCGGATCACCGGAGCCGGACGCACGGCGGCCGCCTGTACCGGCTGGGCCGGACGGATCTGTGTGGATTGCGGGCGCGGTGCGAGCAGAGGCTGGCGTGCCGGCGCATAACGCGGCTGGTAGGCCTGGCGCTGGTAACCCTGAGCCGGCATCTGGTTGCGGTAAATGACGCGCACCTGTCCCTGCTGCGCGGGTGCCCGATAGGCCGGAGCCTGCTGCACCTGTCCGCCCAGTTGCAGGATCCAGGGGGCGGTGAGGTCAGGGCTCACCACCACCGGCGGGCGTTCGCGGTACCGGTCGTTGGCCAGTGCCGGCCAGGTGAACGCGGCCAGAAGGCCAGCGGTGATCAGCAGCATCTTTTTCATCGACGGCTCCACTCCATACACATTGCGTCATAAAGGACCTGAGGGCCGCAGGCGGCGCCCCGTTGCAACCGACCGTGCGGCGGAACTCGCAAGTGAAAGGTAAATGCGCGAGCGTTCAAATGCACGGCTTGCGGGAAAGCTTTTCGCAAGGTTAATGCTCGGTTCGAAGACATGGTTGATGAGCGTTGAACGCGACGCCTGGGGCGTTAACGGAGGAAAGAATGGCAAAACCGGGCACGATCGAGGGCGAAGATGGCCGCTGCCGGTGCGCCTGGCACCAGGGTCTTGCCGATTACGAGCGCTATCATGACACCGAATGGGGCCGGCCGGTGACGGACGATATCCGCCTGTTCGAAAAGATCTGCCTGGAAGGGTTCCAGTCGGGCCTCTCATGGCTCACCATTTTGCGCAAGCGGGAGAATTTTCGCGCCGCCTTTGCCGGGTTCGACTTTGAAAAGGTTGCGGGTTTTACCGAAGCGGATGTCGAACGTTGCGTCGCTGACGCCGGCATCATCCGCCATCGCGGCAAGATCGTTTCCACCATCAACAATGCCCGCCGCGCCGTGGAACTGCGCGATGAATTCGGTTCGCTTGCCCGTTTCTTCTGGTCCTACGAACCGAAGCCGGAGGAGCGCCCGGCGGTGATGGATCTCGAAACGTTGCGGGCCAACCCGACGACCGCCGTCTCCGTCCGCCTGTCGAAGGATCTGAAGAAACGCGGCTGGACCTTTGTCGGCCCCACGACCGTCTATGCCTTCATGCAGGCCATGGGTCTGGTCAACGATCATCTGGACGGCTGTTATCTGCAGCCGGTGGTGGAGGCGGAACGCCAGGCTTTCATACGGCCCTGAATGGACGGCGTCAGTCGATGCTGAGCGCCAGCACGCGGCTGATTTCCGTCAGCGACCGGCCGGATTGCGCCTTCCAGGTGTTGAAGGCCGCCTGCGCCGCCGCCTTGTCGCGCGCCGAGGTGGGCGCCTTTGTAACGATGCCTTCCGCCACCAGCCGGTTCACCACGCTTTGCGACAGGATGAAGCTTTCGAGCCCGGCAAAACGCAGGAAATACTGACCGGTATTGCCGCCCAGCCGCGAACCCTTTTTCTGCAGGAGATCCAGAAGGCCGACATAGTTTTCCGCCGGCCATCCGGCGAAGAAGGCGCCGGCGGAGCCGTGGTCGCGGGCAAGGTCAGCCAGGAAAACGGCATTTTCCTGCACGGATTTGATCTTTTGCCCGTGCCGCACGATGCGGGTGTCGCTCACCAGCCGGCCAAAGTCCTCATCGTGCAGCATCATGCAATGGCCGATATCGAAACCCTCGAAGGCGGCTTCGAAACCCGGCCACATGGCATCCACGACCTTCCAGTTGAAACCGGACTGGAAGATGCACCGGGTCATCAGCGAGAGAAACCGGTCATCCGGCATCGCGGCAATCTCGGCCTGTGGTTTGGGAAACTGCAGACCCTCCCGCACTGCCTCTTCGCCCTTGCGATCCACCGCGAGCGACCAGATGTCCTCAAAACTGCGCATCACAGAGCCTCGCTGCAAATCTCGTCGATCAGGGGTTTCACGTCTCCCAGCGTGGCGATCTCGCGAAAACGCGGCGCCTCCGCCGGCTTGTCCACATGCTCCAGCACCCAGGTCAGTTCGTGCGGCACGAAGACACCCCAGGCGCCCGCCGCAATGGCCGGCACCACGTCGGATTTCAGCGAATTGCCGATCATCATCGCCTGCTCCGGGCCCTCGCCATGTTTGCCAAAAATGCGGCGATAGGTGGTGGCACTCTTGTCCGAGACGATCTCGACCGCATCAAAAAAATCTCCGAGACCGGATTGCGCCAGCTTGCGCTCCTGGTCGAAGAGGTCGCCCTTGGTGATCAGGACGAGGAAATAATGGCCGCACAGCGCCTCCAGCGCCTCACGCGCATGTGGCAGACATTCCACCGGATGCGACAGCAGCTCGCGGCCGATCGAGAGGATTTTGCTGACCACCTCGGCCGGTGCCTTGCCCTCGGTCACCTCCAGCGCCGTCTCGATCATCGAGAGCGTAAAGCCCTTGATGCCGAACCCGTAATAGGCAAGGTTGCGCCGCTCCGCTTCCAGCAGCCGTTCCGAGACATGCTCACCCTCGGCGAATTCGGCCAGAAGGTCGCGAAAATGGCTCTCCGTCAGCTTGTAATACTGCTCGTTCTGCCAGAGCGTGTCATCGGCATCAAAACCGATCACCGTCAGCGGGCGCATGGTCATGGCGGGCCTCTTCCTCGCGTGTCGCCTCTACCCTAACTTCATGATGCGGCAATGCAATGGCGCTTTCGCGCCATTGCATCCTGCTCATTGCCGGCTCACTGCCCGTGTTTGGCAAGCCAGGCCCGCATCATAGCAATCTCGCCTTCCTGGGCGCGGATCACCTCTTCCGCCAGCTTGCGGATCTCCGGGTCCTTGCCATGTTCCAACTGGATCTTCGCCATGTCGATCGCCCCCTGGTGATGCGGGATCATCGAGCGGACGAAATCGACATCCGGATTGCCGGAATAGGCGATCGCCATATCGGTGTGCATCTTCGCATTGGCCGCTTCGAATTCCTGTGTCGAAGGTGACGCGGCCGCACTGGCTTTTGCGCCATGCATCTGGTGGCTGCCACCATGCGTGTCCTGGGCGCTGGCAGGCAGGGCGAAAATCAGGCCAGCCAGAAGGGCAGCCGAAAGGGTTTTGGCGTTCATGGGTCTCTCCCGTTGTGACGCGAATGAAAGAAGGCTGTCTTGTCTTCTGCGTCAGGTGCGGGGAGGGGGATCGGCGGGGCCGGGTGCCATGCCGGTGAGCGGCGAGGTCGGCAGCGCTGCCGGCTGATCGGCCATGGCCGGCCGGAAGGCGGCCAGCATCAGCTCCGGCACCAGCGAGGTGCAGGCGGCGCAGAGGCTCATGGCGCAGCCAGGTTTTGCCGGTTGGCCGTCGCAGTCCGGGCAGGGCGCTGCCGTGTTCATGGCCGCGTGGTCATGCGCGCCGGCGCCTGCATGCGGGTGCGCGGCAACAGCTGCCGCATGCGGCATCGCCTCCATGACCGGCGCATGGCCGGCATGGTCCTGCGCTGTCGACAGCGCAAGCGCCGGCATCAGGCTGGTCAACAGCCAGGCGATGACGGCGAGGAGAAAGGCGAAACGGCGCATGACGAACAAGATGATGATGCGGCGGCGAAAAATCCAGTGACATTTCGTTAACCTGCAATCACGCGGTGCACGGCCTGGTAATCGCCTGTTCCCTCGCCGAACGGAATGACCGGCCAGTCCCAGCTTGTGCGATGTGCGGGCACGGCCACGCCAGCGAGAAGATCGTCTTCTTCCAGCACTTTGCCCTGCCGGTCGGTCACATGATAGGAAATGTCGGTGATCAGGCAGGTGCGGCAGGGCAGGGCGCCGAGGCCTTCCAGATGCGCGGCAATCAGCGCCGGCACGATGTCCGCCGCGCGGTCCGCCTGGCCTTCACGCTCCAGCCGCCGCCGGCAACCGACACCGATCTGCGACAGGATATTGGCCGAGACGACGAGATCGAGATATGGCACCTGGCGCAGGAAGGCGAGCGGTTCGGCTGTCTGGCCGGCGATGGCCTCATCAAAGCCGGAGAGATCGCGATGGATCAGCCGCGTGTTGCGTAGGCCCTTCGCGGCAAGCCACAGCCGGACGCTGGAAAGATGCACAAGATCGACCAGCACCACCGTATCGAAGGCTGTCGAAAGTGCCCGGATCGGCACGTCGCGCAGCAGGCCGGAGCCCAGCACCACGGCGGTGCGCCGCTCCCGCATGGTCTTCATTGTCTCCAGAACCTGCGCCTGGCTGTGGGCCTCATGCTCCGCCCAGGCCGTTTTGCACCGTCTGGCGCGGGCCGAGAGGCTGACGGAGGAGGCAATATGCGGGCGGAAGGCGGCAGGCGTCAGCGGCACGCTTGCGGCGTAATCAAGGGCTTCGAGGATCATGGGCTATCGGTCCACCGGGCATTGAAAATTCCACCCCCCTCTGCCCTGCCGGGCATCTCCCCCACAAGGGGGGAGATTGGATGGACGGCACCGGCTTCCCGCCCCTCAGCGCCGATGTTAGACGAGACGTTGCTGTTGACCAATCTCCCCACCTGTGGGGGAGATGCCCGGCAGGGCAGAGGGGGGCGAACTGGCTCAAACGCCAACCTGGATAGGCAATCAATATCAACCGCTCAACTGCTCTTCGCGATTTTCCGCCATGTCCTGTCCTTGAGGGTGGCGGGCCAAAGATTCGCGGATTGTGTCGAGGATGTATTCCTCGACAGTCATGCCTGCCTGTTCAGCGGCCTCGCAAACCAGTGCATAGGCGTGGTCAGGCATCTCGAAGGTAAATTGGTGGTTCATTGCGCGCACCCTCCGCCATGCCGCCATCTTATCAGGCGAGCGTGAACGTCGCCAGCCTTCACCCTTGCCGCGTCTGGCGTGATCCTCTAAGAAACCGCTCAAAATTCCGGCCTTTTTCCATGTGCCGGCGGCAAGGAAGAGCATCATGAGCGACAAGCAGAAGAAACCGCAGAAACTGAAGGCCCGCCTGCCGCGCGGCTTTGTCGATCGCACTGCCGCCGATATCCATGCCACCAACGAGATGGTCGCGAAAATCCGCGAGGTCTACGAGCGTTACGGTTTCGACCCGATCGAAACGCCGCTGTTCGAATATACCGATGCGCTCGGAAAATTCCTGCCCGACAGCGACCGCCCGAACGAGGGCGTGTTTTCGCTGACGGATGACGACGACCAGTGGATGAGCCTGCGCTACGACCTGACGGCGCCGCTTGCCCGCCACGTCGCGGAAAACTTCAACGAGATCCAGCTGCCCTACCGCACCTATCGCGCCGGTTATGTGTTCCGCAACGAAAAGCCGGGTCCGGGCCGTTTCCGCCAGTTCATGCAGTTCGATGCCGACAGCGTCGGCGCACCGGGCGTGCAGGCCGATGCCGAAATGTGCATGATGATGGCCGATACGCTGGAAGCGCTCGGCATCAAGCGCGGTGACTATGTGATCCGCGTCAACAATCGCAAGGTTCTGGATGGCGTGATGGAAGCCATCGGTCTGGGCGGCGAAGAGAATGCAGGACGGCGGCTGAACGTGCTGCGGGCCATCGACAAGCTGGACAAGTTTGGCCCCGAAGGCGTGCGCCTGCTGCTTGGCGAAGGTCGCAAGGATGAAAGCGGCGACTTCACCAAGGGAGCGGGGCTGAACGAGGAGCAGATCAATCTCGTAATCACTTGCACAAATGATCCGATGGCGGCGATAGCGGACAACGGTGGGTGGGCGAACGACACCCTCTCCACGGGGATCAATGAACTTTCTCAGATGGGGATTTTGTTCGAAGCATCTGGCTATGACGCCTCCCGCATCAAGATTGACCCCTCCGTCGTCCGTGGTCTCGAATACTACACCGGCCCCGTCTACGAAGCCGAACTCACCTTCGATGTCACCAACGAAAAGGGCGAAAAGGTCGTCTTCGGTTCGGTCGGCGGCGGCGGGCGGTATGATGGTCTGGTCTCGCGCTTCATGGGCCAGCCGGTGCCGGCCACCGGATTTTCCATCGGTGTCTCGCGCCTGATGACGGCGCTGAAAAACCTCGGAAAGCTCGGTCAGGACGAAATCCTCGCGCCGGTTCTCGTCACCGTCATGGATGGCGATGTGGAGGCCATGGGGCGTTACCAGCGGTTCACGCAAAGCTTGCGCAACGAAGGCATCCGCGCCGAAATGTACCAGGGCAACTGGAAGAAATTCGGCAACCAGCTGAAATATGCCGATCGTCGCGGCTCGCCCATCGCCATCATCCAGGGTGGTGACGAGCGCGAACAGGGCGTCGTGCAGATCAAGGACCTGATCGAGGGCAAGCGCCTCTCCGGCGAGATCACCGACAATGCCGAATGGCGCGAGGCGCGCGTCGCGCAGGTGGTGGTGCCGGAAGCGGAGCTGGTGGAAAAGGTCAAGGAGATCCTCGCCCACCAGGCCGAAGACCGCCGCCGGGCGAAGGATGTTTGATGTTGGCGTCTGTGGTTTTTCCCCTCCCCAACCCTCCCCACAAGGGGGAGGGAGCAGGTCGGCGCGTGCCGTTCTCCCACCTGTTGAATTTGCCAGCTCAGACTGTTTGTTCTGACCGGGGCGCTAGATTGGTACTGAGCGCTTGCTCCAAGTCTTCTCCCCCCTTGTGGGGGAGATGGCCGGCAGGCCAGAGGGGGTCTTGCGTCCTGAAAGCAGGAGCAACTCCATGCCCCTGATCGACATGCCCGACTTCGCCCCGGCGATCCTGGAGGAATTTTCCCGGCGCAACACCACCCGCGTCGACACCCCGGTCATCCAGCCGGCCGAACCCTTTCTCGACATGGCCGGCGAAGACCTGCGCCGGCGGATCTTTCTGACCGAAAACGAGCGGGGGGAAAGCCTCTGCCTGAGGCCGGAATTCACCATTCCGGTCTGCCTGCGCCATATCGAAACCGCCACCGGCACGCCGAAACGTTATGCCTATCTCGGCGAAGTGTTCCGCCAGCGCCGCGAGGGCGCAAACGAGTTCTATCAGGCGGGGCTGGAGGATTTGGGCGATACGGATGCGGCGAATGCCGATGCGCGCATCGTTGCGGATGCGCTGGCCTGTCTGCAGACCGTGCTGCCGTCGCATGCCTTTGCGGTCACCATCGGCGATCAGGCGGTGTTCGAGGCCGTCGTGGCAGCGCTTGGCCTTCCCGTCGGCTGGCAGCGTCGCCTCGTGCGTGCCTTCGGCCAGACGGATGTGCTGGAGGCGATCATTGCGCGTCTCGCCAAACCCGAACCGGTCGCCGGCCTTTCGCCGGAGGTGGAGCGCATGCTGGAGGCGGGTGACGACGCCGGCCTCGCAAACCACCTGCGCGATGAGATGGAGCGCACCGGTTATCTCACCAATGCCAGCCGCGCCCCGGAAGAGATCGTGCGGCGGCTGAAGGAAAAGCGGCTGCTCGCCGGCGCCTCGCTCGATAGCGCGAAGCTCGATGCGCTGAAGGAGTTTCTCTCCATCAACGTCTCGCTGCGTTATGCGCCGGGCGTGCTGTCCGATTTCGCCCGCTCCGCCGCCCTGCCGCTGGAGGCGGCGATTGCCGGGTTCGATGCGCGCGTGGCAGCGCTTCGCGATGCCGGTGCGTCGCTTGCCGATATCACCTGGCGGGCCGCCTTCGGCCGTCCGCTCGATTATTACACCGGCCTCGTTTTCGAAGTCACCGTGCGCGGCGAACACGATGTGCTCATCGGCGGTGGACGGTATGACCGCATGCTGACGCTGCTCGGCGCGAAGGATCACATCCCGGCCGTCGGTTTTTCCATGTGGCTGGACCGCATCCAGAAGGCCAAGGAGGCAAAACGATGACGATTACCATCGGGCTTCCCTCCAAGGGCCGCATGAAGGACGATGCCTCCGCCATCTTCGAAAAGGCCGGCATGAAGATCGTCGCCGTCGGCAATGACCGCTCCTATCGCGGCCGCGTCGAAGGGTTTGAGGATGTCGAGATCGCCTTCCTGTCGGCGTCTGAAATCTCGCGCGAGATCGGCAACGGCACCGTGGATTTTGGCGTCACCGGCGAGGATCTGGTGCGCGAGGGGCTGGCGGATGCCGATGCCCGCGTGGAAATTGCCGCCCGCCTCGGTTTCGGCCGTGCGGATGTGGTGGTCGCGGTGCCGGAGATCTGGCTCGACGTGGAAACCATGGCCGATCTCGGGGACGTGGCGGCTGAATTCCGTGCCCGCCATGGCCGGCGCCTGGCGATCGCCACCAAATACTGGCGGCTCACCCAGCAGCATTTTTCCGGCAGCCACGGCATTCAGCTGTATCGTATCGTCGAAAGCCTCGGCGCCACCGAAGGCGCGCCGGCCGCCGGCCAGGCGGATATCATCGTCGACATCACCTCCACCGGTTCCACGCTCGTCGCCAACCACCTGAAGGTGCTGTCGGACGGCGTGATCCTGCGCTCGGAAGCCTGTCTTGTCCGCGCCCGCAAGCCGGAGCACGAGGGCAATGCGACGGTGGCGAAGATCATCGAGGCCGTGCGCGGGGCGGTTTAGTCGTTCTCGTCCGATGAATTGCCCCTCACCCCGCCTCCGCTGACGCTCGGCGACCCTCTCCCCGTTCTGACGGGGCGAGGGGGAACGGCGGCGTTGCGGCAATCTCGTTCCCTCTCCCCGCACGGCGGGGAGAGGGTTAGGGTGAGGGGCCCATATGACCTTCGCTGCACGCACAAAACCCGCCGGATTGCTCCGGCGGGTTTGTTTTTGCCTTGCGGGCGGTGGATATCAGGCGGTGACGACCGAGGCTGCGCCACGGCGGGCGTCCAGCGAATAGGCGCCGGCACCGACGGTGGCGAGCAGGATATAGGCGCCGGCCAGCGTAAAATTCTTCATCATCATGATCTGGTTCAGCGTGTTGATCCAGCCGAGTGCTGCGTCCGGCCAGCCCGGGATGGCAACCGTGCCGGAATGGAAGACGGCGCCGGTGAAGATGCAGAAGAGCGCGAGAGCCCAGCCGACGATCTTGACCTGGAAGCCGACGAGAACGGCAAGGCCGGTCACCAGTTCGAACAGGCCGGCGAGATAGGCAAGCGCGGTTGCGGCCGGCAGGCCGGCGCCGGTGATCATGCCAGCGGTGGCGGCCGGATCGGCCAGCTTGCCGAAGCCGGACAGGATGAAGATGAACGAGAGGAGGATGCGGGCAACGAGAATGACTGCGTTGTTGGTGGTCGACATGGAAAGTCTCCAGAGGATGTGCCGTGGCGGCGGTGTATGTCTGGTGGAGAATATGCGCCAGATTGTCGCGCCGCGAAAGATGAACGGATGGAGACGAATTGTTCGGTAATTGTGAACGAAGCTTGCGCCTTGGTTTCCCGGTTGAAATTGGCAGCCACTGGTCCCTATGCTGCGGCGCAATCATGGGGGTGGATATGACGGATCAGTGCATAGGGTTTCGAGGCGGACTGCTGCTGGACGAGGCGCGGTCGAACTGGAGCGGCGAGGGGCCGCGTCCTGTCCGCTGGTCCGCCTGGTATCCTGCCGCGCCCGGCAGTCTCATGCAGGAAATCGCGATCCCGCCCGGCCGCCCCTTTTATTCCCTTGGGCTGCTGGCGCCGGAGGCAGCCATTCGACCGGGCATTGATCGTTTTCCGGTGGTTCTGATCTCGCACGGCACGGGCGGTTCCGCCTCGGGTCTCGGCTGGCTCGCCTCTGCCCTTGCCGCGCAAGGTCGTGTGGTGCTGGGCGTTGATCATCATGGCAATACCGGCGTGGAAGCCTATCGCGCCGAAGGGTTTTTGTGCTGGTGGGAAAGGGCGCGGGATCTGAGTTTCCTGCTGGATTGCCTCTCGTCGGAGGGCGCGTTTGCCGGGCGGCTGGATCTTTCCGATGTCACGGCAGCCGGCTTTTCGTTGGGCGGTTATACGACGCTGGCGCTGGCGGGTGCCATTACGGAAACGGAACGGATGATGGCCTTCGTCAAGGACCATCCCTCGACCGCCGGCCCGCAGGAAATGCCGGATCTGGCCGGCCAGATCGAGCCGCTTCTGGCGTCGAGTGCCGTGTTCCGCCAGTCCTGGGAGCGCCAGTCGCAGAGCTACCGCGACGAACGGCTGCGCGCGGTCGTGGCAATCGCGCCGGCGCCGCCGGTGCGTGGTTTCACGGAGGAGAGCCTGCGCGACATCCACCTGCCGGTGACGATCCTGTGTGGTGAGGCGGATGAGGAAGCACCCTATGACCTCTGCTCCGCTTGGTTGAACGAGCGCCTGCGCAACAGCAGCCTGACCAGTCTAGGCAAGGACGTCGGTCACTATACACTGCTACCGGTCGCGGCGGAGACGGCAGCCCGCTACAATGCACAATACTGGGTGGATGCGCCGGGGGTTGACAGGGCCGCCGTGCACGCAACCGCCGCGCAACTGACGCTCGCAGGACTTGTCGGCCCGGCAAGCTGAAGCATCCGGCAATGCAAAAAGGGCGGCCTTGCGAGCCGCCCTTTCCGTAAGTCCGAACCGGATGGTCCAGATGTCAGACCCGAAGGTCTTACATCATGTCCATTCCGCCCATTCCGCCCATGCCGCCCGGCATGCCGCCAGCGGATTCCTTCTTCGGCAGTTCGGCGATCATGGCTTCCGTCGTGATCAGCAGCGAAGCAACCGAAGCGGCGTTCTGCAGAGCGGTACGAACGACCTTGACCGGGTCGACGATACCCATGGCGATCATGTCGCCATACTCGGAGGTCTGAGCGTTGTAACCGAAGTTGTCGTCGTTCTTTTCGAGGATCTTGCCAACAACGATCGAAGCTTCGTCACCGGCGTTGTCTGCGATCTGGCGAACCAGCGACTGCAGAGCGCGGCGAACGATGTTGATGCCGGCTTCCTGGTCGTCGTTGACGCCCTTGACGGTGATCTTCGTGGAGGAACGCAGCAGAGCGGTACCACCGCCCGGTACGATGCCTTCCTGAACGGCCGCGCGGGTTGCGTTCAGAGCGTCATCGATGCGGTCCTTGCGCTCCTTGACTTCGACTTCCGTTGCACCGCCAACGCGGATCACGGCAACGCCGCCAGCGAGCTTGGCAAGACGTTCCTGCAGCTTTTCGCGGTCGTAGTCGGAGGTGGTTTCTTCGATCTGGGCCTTGATCTGGGCAACACGGCCTTCGATGTCAGCCTTCTGGCCTGCACCGTCAACGATCGTGGTGTTTTCCTTGGAGATCGAAACCTTCTTGGCGCGGCCGAGCATGTCGAGGGTGACATTTTCGAGCTTGATGCCGAGATCTTCGGAGATCACGGTACCGCCGGTGAGGATCGCGATGTCTTCCAGCATAGCCTTGCGGCGATCGCCGAAGCCCGGAGCCTTGACGGCAGCGATCTTCAGGCCGCCACGCAGTTTGTTGACGACGAGGGTCGCAAGAGCTTCGCCTTCGACGTCTTCAGCGATGATGACGAGCGGCTTGCCGGTCTGAACGACAGCTTCGAGAACCGGCAGCATGGCCTGGAGGTTCGAGAGCTTCTTTTCGTGCAGCAGGATGAAGGCGTCTTCCAGGTCAGCAACCATCTTTTCCGGGTTGGTGACGAAGTAAGGCGACAGGTAACCGCGGTCGAACTGCATGCCTTCGACGACTTCGAGTTCGGTCTCGGCGGTCTTGGCTTCTTCAACCGTGATGACGCCTTCGTTGCCGACCTTCTGCATGGCTTCCGCGATGTCGCGGCCAACCTGCGTGTCGCCGTTTGCCGAGATCGTGCCGACCTGGGCAACTTCTTCCGAGGTGTTGATCTTCTTGGCCTTGGCCTGGAGATCCTTCACGACTTCAGCAACGGCGAGATCGATGCCGCGCTTCAGGTCCATCGGGTTCATGCCGGCAGCAACGGCCTTCTGGCCTTCGCGAACGATGGCCTGGGCCAGAACGGTTGCGGTGGTGGTGCCGTCGCCTGCGATGTCGTTGGTCTTCGAAGCAACTTCGCGGACCATCTGGGCGCCCATGTTCTCGAACTTGTCTTCCAGTTCGATTTCCTTGGCAACCGATACACCGTCCTTGGTGATGCGCGGAGCGCCGAAGGACTTGTCGATAACGACGTTACGACCCTTCGGGCCGAGCGTAACCTTGACGGCATCTGCGAGAATGTCGACGCCACGCAGCATTTTTTCGCGCGCGGTGCGGCCGAATTTGACTTCCTTAGCAGCCATTTTGAAAACTCCTTGGGGCGTTCTGCCCGCTGTCGTTCAATCTTGTTGTGGAAGAACCCTCGGCTGAAATCAGCCGATGATGCCCATGATGTCGGCTTCCTTCATGATCAGAAGGTCGACGCCGTCGAGCTTGACTTCCGTGCCGGACCACTTGCCGAACAGGACGCGATCGCCAACCTTGACGTCGAGCGCGACGAGTTCGCCGTTTTCCTTGCGGGCGCCCGGGCCAACAGCGATGATTTCGCCTTCAGCCGGCTTTTCCTTGGCGGTGTCGGGAATGATGATGCCGCCCTTGGTCTTTTCTTCAGACTCGACGCGACGAACGACAACGCGGTCGTGCAGCGGGCGGAAATTGGTGCTTGCCATTGTCTAATCCCTCGATCAAATGACATAGACGGGTCTCTAGGGCCCGTGATCCTGCTGTTAGCACTCCTTAGTGGCGAGTGCTAGCGAGGTTGAGATAAGATCGAGCGACGGATGAGTCAAGAAGCGGCGCAAAAAATCCGTGTTCTTGCCCTCTTGGGTCGCCGATCCGCGGTTTGACAGTTCCGGTGACATCTGAGATGGTCAGGTCGTGGAGTGCGCGGAACTCTCCATGAGGCGCCATGCCGGAATTTCGCATCCGTCAATCATCAGACCACGGACATCGAACATGGCACCCTTTGGCGCAATTTCCGCAGACAAGCTCTTTCGCTTGCTGGGGTCAGCCCAGTCCCCCCTTCTTATCGACGTCCGCACGGCAGACGATGCCGAAGCCGACCCGTTTCTCCTGCCCGCATCCGTTCGCCGCGATCATCGTTCTGTCGAGCAGTGGGCCGCAGAGATCCGTTCCTCCTCCGTTGTGGTGATCTGCCAGAAAGGCAGAAAGCTGAGTGAGGGCGTTGCCGCCCATCTGCGGCTTCTGGGCCTTTCTGCGGAAGTCCTGGAGGGAGGAACGGTTGCCTGGATGCAGGCGGGACTTCCGCGCGTGCCGATGGCCCCTCTCCCAACGCATCAGGGTGGCACGCTTTGGGTCACCCGCAATCGCCCGAAGATCGACCGGATCGCCTGCCCGTGGTTGATCCGCCGCTTCGTCGATCCCTTTGCAAGGTTTCTCTTCGTGACCGCGTCTGAGGTCGATGCCGTCGCCGAACGGTTCGACGCAATCCCTTTCGATATGGAAGGTGGTGTCTGGAGCCATCACGGGGAACGCTGCACGTTCGACACGATGCTGAGCGCCTTTTCACTGGAGACGCCAGCCCTCACGACGTTGGCGCGGATCATTCGTGGTGCCGATACAAACCGGCTGGACATCGCGCCCGAAACCGCGGGTTTGCTGGCGATATCGCTTGGCCTGTCGAGACTCCATCAAGACGATCTTCAGCAGCTGGAGCAGGGTCTTGCGATCTACGACGCCCTCTACAGATGGGCGCGAGACGCCATGGATGAAAAGCATGACTGGATCGTCCGCGGTCCCCGAAACGAGGTGAAGGAATGAGTGTCGCAGTCGATTCTCCCGCCCGGGCCAGTGGTGCAGAGCCGAGCTTCCCCGACCTCGTCCGGGTGTTCGCCCGCATCGGCTGCCTCTCCTTTGGTGGGCCGGCTGCGCAGATCGCGCTGATGCACAAGGCGATCGTCGACGAGCGCAAATGGCTGTCGGAGGAGCGGTTCCTGCATGCGCTGAGCTACTGCATGCTGCTGCCCGGCCCTGAAGCGCAGCAGCTTGCGACGTATATCGGTTGGCTGATGTTCGGCGTCCGCGGCGGCATCGTCGCCGGCCTGCTGTTCGTGTTGCCGGGCCTTTTCGTCATCATCGGCCTGTCGACGCTCTACGCTTTGTTCCAGGATGCCGGCTGGCTCGCCGGCCTGTTCTTTGGGCTGAAGGCGGCGGTCCTGACCATTGTGCTTCAGGCGGTCATCCGGCTTGCCAGCCGCACGCTGAAGACGCGGTTTCTGCTGGGCCTCGCCGTTGCTGCCTTTCTGGCGCTTTTCGTCTTCGCTCTGCCGTTTCCGCTCGTGGTGCTGGCCGCCGCTCTTGCCGGGTTTTTCCAGGCGCGCAGGGTGTCGGCCGGAGCCGGCACACCAGAGCCGGTCTTGACGGAGCCGCCGCGCGGCCGCGTGCCGCTTGGCCGCTCGCTTCTGTCGCTCGCCTTCTGGGTGCTGGTCTGGCAGCTGCCCTTCCTGCTTCTTTTTTTTGTGGCCGGGGCGGAAAACCTTGCCGCCATGTTCGCCTTCTTTTCCAAGATGGCGCTCGTCACCTTTGGCGGCGCCTATGCGGTACTCGCTTATGTGGCGCAGGTGGCCGTGCAGGATTACGGCTGGCTGAGGCCGGGCGAAATGCTGGACGGGCTGGCGCTTGCGGAAACCACGCCGGGGCCGCTGGTGCTGGTACTCTCCTATGTCGGTTATCTCGTCGGCTTCCGGGCGGTGCCGGGCATCGATCCGGTTCTCGGCGGCATTCTGGGTGCGACGCTCACGGCCTGGGCGACCTTCGTGCCGAGCTTCATCTGGATCTTTGCCGGCGCGCCTTACATCGAGCGCCTGCGCGGCAAGCCGCAGATTTCCGCCGCCCTGTCCGCCATCACCGCCGCGGTTGTGGGTGTCATTGCCAACCTGGCGCTGTGGTTCGGCCTGCATGTGCTGTTTGCCGAGGTGGCCCGCCTGCCGCTCGTCCCCGGATGGACGGGGGAGAGGGCGCCAGGCCTCTGGTGGCCAAGCCTCACCACACTCGATCCGGCGGCCCTGGTTCTTTTCCTCGTCTCGGCGCTGATGCTGCTGAGGCTGAAGATCGGCCTGGTGAAGGTGCTTCTGGCGTGCGCCCTTGCCGGCCTTTTCTGGCGTCTTGCCGGCTTCTGATCCGGCGGCGGCAGCCGTCAAGGGCAACGGAAACTCCTTGCCATCGCAGCCGAGCTTTGCCATGTCAGCGCCAGACATATTCTTGAACCGTATCGGGTGACCATGGCAGACCGCATTCAGAACCTCAGCGCGATCACCTCGGGCTACGAGCTCGTGCTTTCCGATGTGTGGGGCGTGCTGCACAATGGCATCGACGCTTTCCCCGCAGCCTGCGTGGCGCTGTCCGAAGCCCGCAAGGCAGGGCTGGCCGTGGTGCTGATCACCAATTCGCCGCGCCCGGCGCCGGGTGTCATCGATCAGCTGCGGGCCATCGGCGTGCCGGACGAGGCCTATGACCGCATCGTCACCTCCGGCGATGTGACCCGTACCCTGATCGCCGAAGGTCCGCAGAAGGTCTTCCTGCTCGGCCCCGAACGCGACATGCCGCTGTTCGACGGGCTGGACGTAACCGTCACCGGCGAGGGCGAGGCAGAGGCAGTCGTCTGCACCGGCTTTTTCGACGATGAAAAGGAAGTGCCGGAAGATTACCACGACATGCTGGTGCGTTTCGTGGAAAAGGGCGCCCCCTTCATCTGCGCCAATCCGGATCTCGTCGTCGAGCGCGGCCATCGCATCATTCCCTGTGCCGGCGCCGTTGCCGCCTATTACGAACAGCTCGGCGGCGCCACCCGCATTGCCGGCAAGCCGCACAAGCCGATCTACGAGGCAGCGCTCGCCGCTGCCCGCGAGGTGAAGGGCGAAATCGACATGGCCAAGGTGATCGCGGTGGGCGATGGCATGCCGACGGATGTGAAGGGAGCCCTCAGCTACGGTCTCGACCTTCTCTACATTTCCGGCGGCATCCATGCGGCGGAATACACCATCAATGGCGAGACCGACGAAGCCATTTTGAACGCCTATCTGAAGCGCGAAGGTGCAACGCCGAAATGGTGGATGCCGCGCCTCGCCTGACGGAAACCGCTCCATGACCGTGTTCTACCGCAATGAAAAGAAGGAAGCGCTGCCACCCGAACTGAAGGGCGGTGTGGTGGCGATCGGCAATTTCGACGGCGTGCATCGCGGTCACCGCAGCGTGCTGGAACGGGCGCTGGCGCTTGCCGAAGCGCGGGGCGTGCCGGCGCTGGTGCTGACCTTCGAGCCGCATCCGCGTACGGTCTTTCGGCCCGACCAACCCGTCTTCCGTCTCACGCCGGCGCCGATGAAGGCAAGGTTGCTGGAGGCCATGGGCTTCCGCTCCGTCATCGAATATCCCTTCGACCGCGAATTCTCCCAGCGTTCCGCCGAGGATTTCGTCAAATCCGTGCTCGCGGACTGGCTGCAGGCAAGCGCGGTCGTCACCGGTTTCGATTTCCATTTCGGCCGCGGCCGCGAAGGCGGACCCGCCTATCTGATGGAAGCCGGCCGCCGCCACGGGTTTGACGTCTCCCTCATCGATGCGTTCCGCGACGAAGGCGCCGAGGTGATTTCCTCGAGCCGCATCCGCGCGCTGCTGGGCGAGGGGGATGTAGCTCAGGCCGCCGGCCTGCTCGGCTATCGTTATACCGTCGAGGCCGAGGTGATCGGCGGCGAACAGCTCGGCCGCACCCTGGGTTACCCGACTGCCAACATGCGGCTGGTGCCGGAAACCGAACTGAAGGCCGGCATCTACGCCGTGCGCTTCCGCCGCCCGGATGGCACGCTGCATGATGGCGTCGCAAGCTTTGGCCGCCGCCCGACGGTGACCGACAACGGTGCGCCGCTGCTCGAAACCTTCCTCTTTGATTTCTCCGGCAATCTTTACGGCGAAGTCTCGGCCGTCTCCTTCTTTGGTTACCTGCGCCCCGAGCTGAAATTCGATGGTCTCGATCCGCTGGTGGTCCAGATGAAGCAGGACGAGGCGGAAGCGCGTGCGCTTCTCGCAGGCGTCACGCCGCTTGGGGACCTGGACGCGACGATTGCGTTTTAAAGACGCTTCACGGCACTTTAGCTATGGGCTGATCGGATAGAGTGACGGATTGTCATTCCACGGATTGAACACGGCAGCACCCGTGTGGACAACATCGCGGGTGTTTCTGGTTACGAGATAGAGGCGATGTCGTATTGCCGTCGCCGCCAGAAGTGTATCAACGACCGGCGGCGCGTGTGTGGTTGCCAATTTGATCCTTCCGGAGAGCTGCCCCCAGAGCCGAACAGTTTCATTGTCGACGGGCAATGTGCGGTGCGAAAACCGTTCCTCCAAGGCATCTCTGGCCCCGATGTAGCGAGCGCGGCTGGGATCAGTAGGCGGTAGGTTCTCGATCCCTTTATCGTATTCTGCTAAGGTGAGAATACTAATGTAAAGGTCCCGCTCATCAACAGCATTGGCCCAGGTTTTTACCGAGCGCGCTCCGGTGGCATTGGAAAGGGCTGCGATGACGTTGGTGTCGAGAAGCCAGCCGATCAAAGGTCCAGGTCCCGCCCTTTGTCTGGCTCCCTCTCGAGCGGCAGGTCTTGAAGCCCGAGGCTCTCCAGAAACGAGACCAATGGCTGCCGATTACGTTCCGTCAGGCGCTCAAGTTCGTCAGAGCTGATTACGAATACGCTTTCACCGTCACGCACGGCAACCCTCTGTGGTCCTTCTTGTCGCGCTCGGCGGACAACCTCGCCGAAACGAGCTCTTGCATCGTCCAGTTCCCAGCTGTCGCTTTCCTGAGGTGGCACTTTGAACCGTGGCATCCGGCGCTCCCTATCGGTTATATAGACAATCTAAGCCAATGCCCGCCACCTGTCCAATTCGCCGCCATCTTGCCCCTTCCTTTTGTGGCCAAAAACCCGTAAAGACGCGGCACCATGATGAATTTCCGGGCGGCCCGCATCCTTCGAATTATTGGCCCGGCCTTCCTCGCTGCGTGACCGCGCGGGAAGGTCCGGGATTTTGCTGCTCGGGTTCCACTCGGGCGCTCGCCGCCATTCCATGACACATCCGCGACCCCGCCGGTCGCCTTTTCCGATGGTTGATCCATGACCGACACCAAGACCGAGACCGCCGACAAGACCGATTATTCCTCAACGCTCTACCTGCCGCAGACCGAGTTTCCGATGCGCGCCGGCCTTCCCCAGAAGGAGCCGGAAATGGCGAAGAAGTGGAAGGAGATGGGGCTCTACAAGAAGCTGCGCGCGTCTGCCGCCGGCCGCGAAAAATTCGTGCTGCACGATGGCCCGCCTTACGCCAACGGCAACATCCATATCGGCCATGCGCTGAACAAGGTGCTGAAGGACGTCATCACCCGCTCGTTCCAGATGCGTGGGTTTGACTCGAACTATGTGCCGGGCTGGGATTGCCACGGTCTTCCGATCGAATGGAAGATCGAAGAAGCCTACCGCGCCAAGGGCAAGGACAAGAACGAAGTCCCGATCAACGAATTCCGCCAGGAATGCCGCGAATTCGCACAAGGCTGGATCAACATCCAGTCGGAGGAATTCCGCCGCCTCGGCATCGAGGGCGATTTCGACAATCCCTACACGACCATGGCCTTCCATTCGGAAGCCCGCATCGCCGGCGAGCTTTTGAAGATCGCCATGAGCGGCCAGCTCTATCGCGGCTCCAAGCCGATCATGTGGTCGGTCGTCGAGCGCACCGCGCTGGCGGAAGCCGAGGTGGAGTATCACGAGGTCGAAAGCGACACGATCTGGGTGAAGTTCCCGGTGGTGAGCTATGATAAGGAGTACGACCAACAGCAGTCTGAGGTCCGTAAGGCGCTCTATCTTACTGGCGGGCTTTCTGAAGTCGAAGCGACGCGGGCCGCGCAGCAAGGTAGTCTTGCTGATACCTCAGTTCTTATCTGGACAACTACGCCTTGGACCATTCCGGGCAACCGCGCGATCTCGTACTCACACAAGATCAAGTACGGACTTTATCTCGTAACCGACGCACAGAATGAATTTGGACCTCAGCCCGGTGAGAGGTTCATTGCTGCTGAAGCTCTGGCTCGTGGTTGTGCAGAGAAGGCGAAGCTAACGATCAAAGAGCTCCGCAGTGACATTGCTTGGCATGAGCTCCAGAATATCACCTGCGCCCACCCGCTCGTACACCTCGGCTACACCTTCCCTGTTCCGCTTCTCGATGGCGATCATGTCACCGACGATGCCGGTACCGGTTTCGTCCACACCGCGCCTTCGCATGGTCGCGAAGACTTTGACGCCTGGATGGCCAATGCCAATCTCCTGCGCAATCGCGGCATCGACACGAAAATCCCGTTCCCGGTCGATGACGCCGGTTTCTACACCGAGGAAGCCCCGGGCTTCGGCCCCTCAGCGGAAGGTGGTGCCGCGCGTGTCATCGATGACAACGGCAAGAAGGGTGATGCCAACAAGCGGGTGATCGAGGCTCTGATCGCCGCGAACAACCTGTTTGCCCGCGGCCGTATCAAGCATGACTACCCGCATTCCTGGCGCTCCAAGAAGCCGGTCATCTTCCGCAACACGCCGCAATGGTTCGTCTATATGGACAAGGACCTCTCCGACGGCACGACGCTGCGCACTCGCGCGCTCAATGCGATCGACCAGACCCGTTTCGTCCCCGCCGGCGGCCAGAACCGCCTGCGCGCCATGATCGAGCAGCGCCCGGACTGGGTACTGTCGCGTCAGCGCGCCTGGGGCGTGCCGATCTGCGTCTTTGCCGACAAGGACGGCAATGTGCTGAAGGACGAGAAGGTCAATGCCCGCATTCTCGAAGCCTTCGAGACGGAAGGGGCGGACGCCTGGTTTGCCGAAGGCGCCAAGGAACGTTTCCTCGGCAACGAGCATGACGGCGAGAAGTGGCAGATGGTCACCGACATCCTCGACGTCTGGTTCGACTCGGGCTCCACGCATACCTTCACGCTGGAAGATCGCCCGGACCTGAAATGGCCGGCGGATGTCTATCTGGAAGGATCGGACCAGCATCGCGGCTGGTTCCATTCCTCGCTCCTGGAAAGCTGCGCCACGCGTGGCCGCGCGCCTTACAACGCCGTCATCACCCATGGCTTCACGATGGCGGAAGATGGTCGCAAGATGTCGAAATCGCTCGGCAATACGGTGACGCCGCAGGATGTGATGAAGGAATCGGGCGCCGATATCCTGCGCCTCTGGGTCATGTCGACCGACTATGCCGAGGATCAGCGCCTCGGCAAGACGATCATCCAGACCAATATCGATGCCTATCGCAAGATCCGCAACACGATCCGCTGGATGCTCGGCACGCTCGCCCACGACAAGGGCGAGGAGATCGCCTATGCCGAGCTGCCGGAACTCGAAAAGCTGATGCTGCATCGCCTCTCCGAGCTCGATCAGCTGGTGCGCAAGGGTTATGACGAATTCGACTTCAAGCGCATCGTCCGCGCTCTGAGCGACTTCGCCAATGTGGAACTGTCCGCCTTCTATTTCGACATCCGCAAGGACACGCTCTACTGCGAGGCACCCTCCAGCCTGAAGCGCCGCGCGGCACTCCACGTCATCCGCAAGCTCTTCGATTGCCTGGTGCTGTGGTTTGCCCCGATGATGCCGTTCACCACGGAAGAGGCCTGGCTGTCGCGCGATCCGTCCGCCGAGTCCGTCCACCTCGAACAGTTCCCGGCCATTCCGGCAGACTGGGCGAACGAGGCGGTCGCGGAGAAGTGGAAGCATGTCCGCACCGTCCGCCGTGCCGTCACCGGCGCGCTGGAAGTGGAACGCAAGGAAAAGCGCATCGGTTCGTCGCTGGAAGCAGCCCCGGTCGTGCATGTGGCCGATCCGGAGCTTCTGAAGGCGCTGGACGGTCTGGATTTCGCCGAGATCTGCATCACCTCGGATATTTCCGTCGTGGCGGGCGAGGGACCGGCCGAGGCCTTCCGTCTCGATGACGGCACCAAGGTTGCGGTGGAGCCGAAGCTGGCCGAAGGCACCCGCTGCGCCCGCTCCTGGAAAATCACCAGGGATGTCGGGTCCGATCCGGACTATCCGGATGTCTCCGCCCGCGATGCGCAGGCGCTGCGCGAACTTGCCGCGCTCGCGTGACATGGTTGCCGGATGATTGCGCTTTGCCGCGTCATCCGGTAAGTCTGCCTGAAATTGGCCGGATTTTTCGGCCAAGGGTCGTTCTAGTAGTCTCGCTGGCGTTTGTGTTGCGCCGCTGCAAGGGGTTGAATGAAGACGATGCAGGGAATTCGCGTGCGCGCAAGTCTGTTGGCCGTGACCGCAGCTGCCATCGGCCTGTCGGGCTGCGTTGGCGGCCCCACCTACGGCACCAGCAAGACCGCCGGCGAACAGCTGATGGACGATCTCGGTCAGTCGCTGGCCTTCCAGCAGGAGCCGGCCAACAAGGATACGCGCTACAATCCGCGTCCGCAGCTCGTCGTTAACAAAAAGTCCGAAGCTGTTCTTCCCTCGCCGCAGGCATCGCTGGTCGGCCGCGAAAACAATCCGAACTGGATCGAATCGCCGGAAGAAACCCGTGCGCGTCTGCGCCAGGAAGCGGAAGACAACAAGAACAATCCGAATTACCGTTCGCCGCTGCTCGTCGGCAGTGGCACGGCCGGCACCTTGACCGAATCCCAGAAGTGGGAAGCCTTCCGTCAGGCCAAGGCCAATGCGGAAAGCCCCGGCATTGCCGGCCAGCGCCGCACGCTGACGGAACCGCCGGCCCAATACCGCCTCGCCGACAATGCGGCGCTCACCGATCTCGGCGAGCCTGAGGAAAAGAAGGAGCGCGAGCGGAAGAAATCCGCCGCTGCCGCCTCCGCCAACACCTCGTCCTGGTGGAACCCCTTCAAGTAAGGGCTGTCAGCTTCTCTTTGCGTGAAAGAAGCCGGTGAGGATCGCCGCCGCTTCGGTCTCCGCAATCCCCGAATAGACGTCCGGCGCATGGTGACAGGTTGGCTGGTTGAAGAAGCGCACCCCGCTTTCCACCGCGCCGCCCTTCGGGTCCTGTGCGCCGTAATAGAGCCGGCGGATACGGGCAAACGAAATCGCCGCCGCGCACATGGTGCAGGGCTCCAGCGTGACGTAAAGATCGGCACCCGTCAGCCGTTCCTGACCAAGCGCTTCGCAGGCGTACCGGATGGCGGCAATCTCCGCATGCGCCGTCACGTCGTTGCGTTCCCGCGTCATGTTGCCGGCCCGGGCAATGATCTCGCCGTCCAGCACGATCACCGCGCCAATCGGTACCTCGTTGCGATCCGCCGCCTTCTGCGCCTCTTCAAGCGCAGCAACCATGAAACGATTTGTCCCGTTCATGCCGCGATTTCCTCTTAACCCGAAGGACGCGAAGTGCTAGCAACGGTCCAACCCCGTGTCGCGCGCAGGACCTCTGCATCGTGACCAGACGAAAAATTCAGTCAAACAGTGATGTCCTGGACGGCTTTCGTCCGACACACGCCCCAGGCAAACAACAAATGAGCTTCAAAGACAAGCCGAAGCGCGAGGGCCGCAAGCCCTTCGAGCGCGAGACGAAGAAGACCGATACCGCCAAGCGCAGTGACGGCTCAGCCAAACCCGCCCGCAAGCCGGCAGCAGACCGCACGACGGCCGCTGCGTCTACCGAAGGCAAGCCCGAACGGATTTCCAAGATCCTCGCCCGCGCCGGCGTGGCCTCGCGCCGCGATGTCGAGCGCATGATCATGGAAGGTCGCGTGCGGCTGAACGGCCAGGTGCTGGATACACCAGTTGTCAACGCCACGCTTTCCGATGCGATCGAGGTGGATGGCCAGCCGATCCGCGGCATCGAGCGCACCCGCCTCTGGCTCTACCACAAGCCGGCTGGCCTGGTGACGACCAATTCCGATCCGGAAGGCCGCCCGACCGTGTTCGACAACCTGCCGGAAGACCTGCCGCGGGTCATGTCGGTCGGTCGCCTCGACATCAACACCGAAGGCCTGCTGCTGCTCACCAATGACGGTGGCCTGTCGCGCGTTCTCGAACTGCCGACCACCGGCTGGCTGCGCCGTTACCGTGTGCGTGCCTATGGCGAGGTGAGCCAGGAAGATCTCGACAAGCTGAAGGACGGTATCGCCGTCGACGGCGTGCTCTACGGCGCGATCGATGCGACGCTGGACCGAACCCAGGGCCACAATGTGTGGATCACCATGGGCCTGCGCGAAGGCAAGAACCGCGAGATCAAGAACGTGCTCGGCGCCCTCGGGCTCGAGGTCAACCGCCTGATCCGTATCTCCTACGGTCCCTTCCAGCTCGGTGACCTGCCGGAAGGCCATGTGGTGGAAGTGCGCGGCCGTATGCTGCGCGATCAGCTCGGCCCGCGCCTCATCGAGGAATCCAAGGCGAATTTCGACGCGCCGATCTACAGCAGTCCGGTGGCGGATGACGAGAAGCCGCAGCCGAAGGCAGCCTCTTCCCGCGAAGAGCGCCCCTGGGGCGCCGAAGACCGTCCGGAGCGGCCGAAGGGCCGTCTCGAGACCCGGTCGGACCGCGGTGGCGACCGTTTCGAAGGGCGCGATAAGGGCCGCGGCAAGGATCAGGGCCGTGGGCCCAAGGATTTCGACAAGCGTGGCGGCAAGCCTGGCGAGGGCAAGTTCGGCGACGACAAGGCCAAGAAACGCCTGCCGATGGGCACGTCGCGTACGGCCAATGTCTGGATGGCGCCGGGCGCCCGCCCGACGGCCGATGCCGGGACCAAGAAATCGGCCCGCGCCGAGGCCGAGCGCCTGTTCAACAAGGCGCCGGAGCCGCAGCGCCGCACCTCCAGCATTCCGATCAACCGCGTCGAAGGCGACAGCGACTGGATCCGCGCCGAAGCGCCGGCCCGTCGTCCGCGTGACGAGGAAGAGGGCTTTGGCCGCCGGGATCGTCCGGAACGTGGTGGCGACCGCCCCGCCCGTGGCGACCGGCCGGACCGTGGCGAGCGTCCCGCCCGCGGTGAACGCCCGGCACGCAGCGAAGGCCGTGATCGTCCGGAACGGTCCGACCGGTTTGAACGCTCCGAACGCTCGGAGCGTCCCGACCGCGGCGAGCGCAGTGAACGCGGTTTTTCCGATCGTCCTCGCGGTGATCGGCCGCGCGGCGATTTCAAGCCGCGCGAGGAGGGAGATCGTCCGCGCGCCAAACCTTACGGTTCTGGCTCCGGTCCCGGCCGCTCGGCCCGCGAAAATGCCGAACGTGCCTTCAGTCGCCCCTCTGGCGACCGGCCGGAAGGCAAGCGGTCGGAAGGTGGTCGCGGTGGTTTCGGTGGCAGACCGTCGGGTGACCGGCCTTCGGGCGAGAGGTCTTTTGGCGAGCGCTCTGGCGGTGGCAAGCCGTTTGGCGGCAAGCCCGGCGGTGGCAAGAGTTTTGGCGGCAAGCCGGGTGGTGGAAAGCCCGGTGGCGGCAAACCGGGCGGACGTCCTTCGGGCGGCAAGCCTTCGGGTGGTCGCGGCCCGGGTTCCGGGCCGAAAGGCGGCGCTTCGCGTTCCAGAACACCGAGAGGATGACGTGACGTGCGGATCGTAGGTGGTGAGTTTCGGGGCCGCACTCTGGCCGCGCCCAAATCCAACGCGATCCGGCCGACCATCGACCGGACGCGCGAAAGCCTGTTCAACATCATCGGCCATGTCTACCCGGAAGCGATCGAGGGCGCGCGCGTCATCGATCTGTTTGCCGGCACGGGGGCCGTGGGGCTGGAAGCCCTGTCGCGCGGCTGTCGCAGCGCGCTGTTCGTCGAAAACAGCATCGAGGGCAGGGGCCTTCTTTGGGAAAACATCGAACAGTTCGGCCTGCATGGCCGTGCGCGTATTCTGAGGCGCGACGCCACGAAACTCGGAGGCGTCGGCACGATGGAACCCTTCCATTTCCTGTTTGCCGATCCGCCTTATGGCCAGGGCCTCGGCGAAGCAGCGCTTCTTGCCGCCCACCAGGGCGGTTGGCTTTTGCCCGGTGCGCTGGTGGTCGTCGAGGAACGCGCCGATGTGACGCTTTCGGTCGATCCGGTCTTCGCGCCCCTGGAGCAGAGACTGTTCGGCGACACCCGGATCAATTTCTTCCGTTACCAGCCCGCCTGAAGGGGACCCGGATGAATACCAGGCTATCGCTTCCCGAGACACGTGCCGCGTCCGGTAATGGATCCGGCGATGGTTTCAGGGTGGCGCTGGCGCTCGGTGGCGGCGGTGCCCGCGGTATTGCGCATATCGCGGTGATCGAGGCGCTGGATGAGATGGGCATTCGCCCGGTCGCGATTGCCGGGTCTTCGATCGGCGCCATCTTTGGCGCCGGCATGGCCGCCGGCATGTCGGGCGCCGAAATCCGTGCTTTCACCCTGGAGACGCTCGGTAACCGCGGCACGGTGCTCAATCGCCTGTGGTCGCTCGGGCCCGATGCGATGCGCGACATGGTGGGCGGCTTCCGGCTCGGCCATTTCAACCTCGCGCGCATTCTGACGGCCTTCCTGCCCGCGCAGGTGCCGGCGCGTTTCGAGGATCTCGCAATTCCGCTGAAGATCGCGGTGACGGATTATTACGGCCAGTCGGAGGTCATCCTCGAAGAGGGCGACCTTCAGGCCGCCATGGCCGCCTCGGCCGCCATTCCCGGCCTCTTCATGCCGGTGCGTATCCACGGCCGCATCATGGTGGATGGCGGCATCTTCAACCCGATCCCGTACGAACACGTCGCCGATGGTGCCGATATCGTCATCGGCGTCGATGTGGTCGGCGGCCCGGAAGGTGACGGTACCCACGCGCCGAACCGTATCGAGAGCATGTTCGGCGCCAGCCAGCTGATGATGCAGGCCTGCATCGCGCTGAAACTCAAGCTGCATCCGCCGCATCTTTTCCTGCGCCCGCCGGTCAGCCGCTTCGGTGTCCTGGATTTCCTCAAGGTGCGCGAGATCCTGGAGGAAACCGAGGTCGTCAAGGACGAGCTGAAACGCGGGCTGGAGAGCCTGATCGAGGCCTCCTCCCGCGCCTGATCCCGGACAGATCAGAGTGTGTCTGCCTGTTCGGCCGCGTCGCGCGGATCGAGGATCGGCGCGCGTTTCGGTTTCATCAGCGGTTCGGGGCGAACCGGGCGGGTGTGGAGCATGTGCAGGCCGGCCGTCAGGCCCTCTGCCGCCTGGATCTGCAGCCGCTCCTCGTCACGTTTGCGAATATCGTCGCCAATCTCGGCGGCCTGTGCTTCCGACGTGCCAAGGCCTTCCAGCATCTTGCGGCCGAACAGAAGGCCTGATTCCAGCGTTTCGCGCAGTTCGTATTCCACCTCGCGCGCCCGGAGCGAGAGCGTATGGATGCGGTCGTAAGAGCGCACGTAAAGCCGCACGTCGGGAAACTCGGCCCGGATCATGTTGACCACCTTGTCGGTGATCTCGGGTTTGTGGGTACAGACCGCGACGATCTTGGCCCGTTCGATGCCGGCGGCCACCAGCACTTCACGCCGCGTCCCATCGCCGAAATAGATCCGAAAACCGAAGGCGGAGGCCTGGCGGATACGATCGGCAGAATCGTCGATCATGGTCACGTCGCTGCCTCCGGCAAGCAGGATCTGCGCGGCGATCTGGCCGAAACGGGAAAAGCCCACCATCAGCACATCGGCGCCGGCACCATCGAAGTCCTCCGCCAGTTCCTCCCGCTTCTCCCGCACCAGGAAACGCCGGGTCAGCGCCGCGCCGAGCGGTGTCAGCGCCATCGACAGCGTGACGCTGGCAATCAGCAGCGAGGAGGTGGCGGGCGTCAGCAGGCCGGCGGCGACCGCCGTGGTGAAGAGCACGAAGCCGAATTCGCCACCCTGCGGCAGAAGCGCCGCGATGCTGGCGGCATCCTGATGGGTCGAGCCCCAGAGGCGGCTGAGGCCATAGAGCACAAGCGCCTTGACGATCATGAAGGCCGGCACGCCGAGAAGGATCAGCAGCAGGTTGTCGAGGATTGCGCCGAGCTCCAGCGAGAGACCCACGGCGATGAAGAACATGGCAAGCAGCAGGCCGCGGAAGGGTTCGATATCCGCTTCCAACTCGTGCCGGTAGGAGGATTCGGCCAGCATCACGCCGGCGAGAAAAGCACCCATCGCCATCGAAAGACCCGCGAGCTGCATGATGATGGCTGATCCGAGCACCACAAGAAGTGCCGCCGCCAGCATCACCTCGCGCGCGCCTGTTCGGGCAATCACCTGGAACATCGGCGTCAGCAGGTAGCGGCCCGCCAGCACCAGCAGCCCGACCGCCGCCGCAGCCACACCGAAATCCCGGAAGAAGGTGCTGGTCTCCGTTGCCCCGGCGCCCAGCAGCGTGACGAGTGCGAGAAGCGGAACGATGGCGAGATCCTGAAACAGCAGGATCGAGAAGGATCGCCGCCCATAGGCGGTGTTGCCTTCGCCGTTGTCCGCCAGGATCTGCAGCGCAAAGGCGGTGGAAGACAGTGCAAGGCCGAAGCCCGCAATGATGCTGCCCTGCCAGGAGGAAAGGCCGACGAGCCAGGCAAGGCCGGTCAGCAGGAAACCGGAAATCACCACCTGCGCGGTGCCGAGCACGAAGATGTCGCCACGCATCTGCCACAGGCGCGACGGCTTCAGCTCCAGCCCGATGATGAAGAGCAGGAAGACCACGCCGAGTTCCGAAACGTGCAGGACTTCCTTCGGATCGTTGATCAGCCTGAGGATCGGGCCGATGACGATGCCGGCCGCCAGATAACCCAGCACCGTACCGAGCCCCAGCTTCTTGAAAATCGGAGCGGCCAGCACTGCGCCGCCCAGAAGCAGCAGCGTCTCGTTCAGCATCGGGTCTGATGTTGCCATGCGTTCTCTCGGGTTCCTGATGTTTGCGGCGAAGAATCGAACTCCGCCCTTGATGCTTTCTCTAGTGCACAATACATGGTTCGGGAATGAAAGGCTCATCCCATGTCGTCTGAAATCGATTCCGGTGCCCTCCTGTCTCGCGCAAGCGAGCTCATCGATCTTGCACAAAAGTCTGGCGCCGATCAGGCCGATGCGGTGGTCGTCCGTTCCCGTTCCCGCTCCGTCAGCGTGCGCCTCGGCAAGGTGGAAAGCACCGAAGCCTCGGAAAGCGATGACTTTTCGCTGCGTGTCTTCGTTGGTCGCCAGGTGGCGAGCGTTTCCGCCAATCCCGGTTTCGACCTGAAGGCGCTGGCCGAGCGTGCCGTCGCCATGGCGAAGGTCTCGCCGGAAGATCCTTTCGCCTGCCTGGCGGACGAAGCGGATCTCGCCCGTTCCTATCCGGATCTCGAACTGTTCGATCCGACGGAAATGTCGACGGAAGCGATGACGGAAGCGGCGCTCGCGATGGAGCAGGCGGCTCTTTCGGTCTCCGGTGTGACCAATTCCTCCGGGGCAGGCGCTTCCGCCGGCATCGGTGGTCTGGTTCTTGTTACCTCCAACGGTTTTTCCGGCAGCTATATGGCCAGCCGCTTTGGCCGTTCCGTCAGCGTCATTGCCGGCGAAGGCACGAAGATGGAGCGCGATTACGATTTCGACAGCCGGCTTTATGCCGCCGATCTCGATGCGGCCGAACTGATCGGTCGCCGCGCCGGCGAACGGGTCGTCAAGCGCATCAATCCGCGTCAGGTGCCGACCGGCAGCAATGTCACCGTGGTCTTCGATCCGCGCGTTGCCCGCGGTTTTGTCGGCCACATCGCCGGCGCGATCAATGGTGCCTCGGTTGCCCGCAAGACCAGCTTCCTGCGTGACAAGATGGGGCAGCAGGTGCTGAAATCCGGACTTCACATCACCGATGATCCGCTCGTCGTGCGCGGCTCCTCCTCGCGTCCCTTCGATGGCGAGGGCGTGAAGGGCGAACGCATGGTGATGATCGAGGATGGTGTGCTGAAACACTGGTTCCTGTCGACCTCGACCGGGCGTGAGCTGGGCTTGCCCACCAATGGCCGCGGCGTGCGTGGTGGAACCGCCGTCACCCCGGCCTCGACCAACCTTGCGCTGGAGCCGGGCGACATCGCGCCCGAAGACCTGATCCGCAGCATCGGCACCGGTTTTTACGTCACCGAACTGATCGGTCAGGGCGTCAACATGATCACCGGCGAATACAGCCGCGGCGCTACCGGTTTCTGGATCGAGAACGGCGAACTCGCCTATCCGGTCTCGGAGGTCACGATCGCCTCGAACCTCAAGGACATGTTCATGCGTGTCACCCCCGCCAACGACATCGATCGTAAGTACGGCGTTGCCGCGCCGACGATCGCGATCGAAGGCATGACGCTGGCGGGACGCTGATCTTGAACGCAACGCCGGCCGCAGACTGGACGGAAGACCTGGCGCTGATCCGCGACGCTGCGCGGCAGGCCGGTGAGATTGCGCTCGGTTTTTTCGGCAACGCGCCGGAGGTCTGGTGGAAGAATGAGGGACGCTCCCCCGTCAGCGCAGCCGATTTTGCCGCCAACGACCGCCTGCAGAACCTGCTTCTGAAGGCGAGGCCCCATTACGGCTGGTTGTCCGAGGAGACCGATGACGATGCCGCGAGGCTCGACGTCGAGACCCTCTTTGTCGTCGACCCCATCGACGGCACGCGTGCCTTCATCAATGGTGAGAAGACCTGGTGTGTCAGCGTCGCCGTTGTGCATCGCGGCAGCCCCGTGGCCGGCGTGCTGTATGCCCCAGCGCTGGCCGAGGAATTTTATGCCGCCGCGCAGACGCCGGCCTACAAGAACGGCGTCGTCATTTCGGTCTCGTCCGAAAAGCCCGGTTCTGTGCGGCAGATCGCTGTGGCCGAAGACATGCTCGGCCGCTTCTCGTCCGAGTTTCGCGCAACGCTGAACCGCATCCGCCATGTGCCCTCGCTCGCTTATCGTCTGGCCATGGTCGCTGACGGCCGGATCGATGGCACGGTGGTCAAGCGCAACAGCCATGACTGGGATCTGGCGGCCGCCGATCTCATCCTGGAACGGGCCGGCGGTCGGTTGGTGGATCTTGACGCAAGCCGCCTGATCTACAACCGCCGTGAGGTGCAGCACGAAATTTTGTGCGGCGGCGCGGAACATGTGCTGGATAGCCTGGTGCGCGGCCTTCGCGCGGGTTGACCTTTGCCGCGGAATGCCGCAGGAAAAGTACTCTTTTTCAAGCATAGACGAGGCTGACAATGACCGACCAGAGCGGCAAAAAGCAACTTCTTCACCTGGTGTTCGGGGGCGAGCTTGAAAGCCTGCAAGGGGTCGAGTTCAAGGATCTGAACGCGCTCGACATCGTCGGTATCTTTCCGGATTACGCAAGCGCCCTGACGGCCTGGAAATCCAAGGCGCAGGCCACCGTCGACAATGCTCATATGCGCTATTTCATCGTCCACATGCACCGCCTTCTGGACCCCAACGCCAAGGACTGACAAGCGGCAGGCACTGCGCGGGACGGCGCGTTTTTGACGCATTTATGACTTAGGGCGAGCAGGTGGATCGGCAGTGAGGCGGACGGTGAGCGGAAGGAACGACCAAAGGTGAGCGGCTTGGCGCGCATAGCCCTGTTGGGATACCGTGTCGCTGGCATCTGCGCCTATCCGCTGATGTCGCCTTATCTCACGTATCGTGCGCTGAAGGGCAAGGAAGACCGCAAACGCCGGCTGGAGCGTTTCGGTTTTGCCAGCCAGCCGCGCCCGCATGGTCCGCTGGTCTGGGTGCATGCGGCAAGCGTTGGTGAAACCAACGCCGTCATTCCGCTGATCCGCGAACTTCTGCGTCGCGAAATCCATGTTCTGCTGACGACCGGCACGGTGACCTCCGCCGAAGTGGTCGCCAACCGCCTCGGCAATGAGGTCATCCATCAATATGTGCCGCTCGATCTGAAATTCCCGATCAAGCGGTTCATCGCCTATTGGCACCCGGATGCGGCGATTACCGCTGAATCCGAGATGTGGCCGACGACCATGGCGGAGCTTGCCCGCCGCAACATTCCGCAGATCCGCGTGAACGGCCGCCTGTCGGACCGTTCCTATGATCGCTGGCAGCGCAACAGCAAGGTGGCTGAGCTTCTGTTCGGAAAGCTTTCGTTGGTGGTGGCGCGCTCCGATGTGGATGCCGAGCGTTTCCTGGATCTGGGGTCCTGGCCGGTCGTGATTTCCGGCAACCTGAAGGGCGATACCGATCCGCCGCCGGTCGATCCGGACCTGCTCGCCCGTTACCGGGCGCAAATCGGCGACCGCCGCACCTGGGCCGCAGTCTGCACCTTCAACGGAGAAGAATCTGCGGCGGCCTTTGTGCACCGGGCGTTGAAGCCGCGTAACCAGCAGCTCACCATCATCGTGCCACGCCATCCGGAACGCGGCGACGAGATCGAGGCGATGCTGGTGGAAAAGGGCCTGAAGGTTGCCCGCCGCTCGCGCAATGACGAAATCACGCCGGAAACGGACATCTTCCTCGGCGATACGATCGGCGAGATGGGTCTTTACCTGCGCCTGACGGAAATCTCCTTTGTCGGTCGGTCGTTGACGGAGGAGGGCGGGCAGAACCCGATGGAATCCTCGATGATCGGCTGCGCCGTGCTTTCGGGTCCGAATGTCCAGAACTTCCGCGAGACCTATCAGCATATCATCCGCAAGGGTGGCGCCCGCATGATCCGCGACGTCGAGATGCTCGCCAAGGCCGTGCATTACCTGATGTCCAACGACATCGCCCGCCGCAAGATGATCGATTGCGGCCAGGAGGCGGTGCAGGACATGCGCGGTGCGCTGTCGACCACCATCAAGGCGCTGGAACCCTACATCAACCCGCTCACCGTGACCGCACGGCTGCGCCCGGCCGGAACGGATGGCTGATGGCATCCCCCCTGTCCTCGATCCGCGGTCTCCTGTTCGACAAGGACGGAACGCTGCTCCGGTACGATGAAAGCTGGGGCCCGGTGAATCGCGAGGCGGCCCGCATTGCCGCAGCAGGCGGTGGGACGGAACTCGAAGAGCAACTGCTGCTGGCCTGCGGCATGGACCCCGTTACCGGTAAAACGAAAGCCGACAGCCTGTTTGCCGCGGGCACTGCCGCGCAGATCGCCGCCGGTTTCGTCGCTGCCGGTTCTCCGCGCGAAGTGGGAGGCCTGACCATCGAACTCGACGATCTCTTCGTGCGCGCGTCGGATTTTTCCGTCGCGGTGACGGATCTCGGCGCCTATTTCGGCCGGCTGAAGGCGCGCGGATTTCTGCTGGGTGTCGCCTCGAGCGACAATGAACGTTCGATCCGCGAGACCGCCCGCCGTTTCGGTTTCCTGGAGCATCTCGATTACATTGCCGGTTATGACAGCGGCTTCGGCTGCAAACCGGAGGCCGGGATGGTGCTGGGCTTCTGCCGCCTGACAGGGCTTGACCCGTCCGAGGTCGCCGTCATCGGCGACAACAATCACGATCTGCACATGGCCGCCGCCGCGAAGGCGGGCCTGAAGGTGGCGGTCCTGACCGGCACGGGTTCGGTTGCCTCGCTGGAAGCCGCGGCCGATCACGTGCTCGGCGATATCACCGGCCTGGAAACGCTTTTGCCCGAGCGCCTGCCCGCCTGAGGCGACGGTCCTCGCTTCTGTTGCGGGGACAAAGGCGTGCCGGTGCAGCTGGAGGGATGGGACACATGGTTTCGGAAGCGCCGCCCTTCTGGTGGACGAAAGCCGACTGGCGGGCCTGGAGCCTGTGGCCGGTCTCGCTCGTTTATGGCAGCATTGCCGGCCGGCGCATGGCCCGTGCAAAGCCGCCGAGCGTTGCCGTTCCCGTCTTCTGTGTCGGCAATTTCACCGTCGGCGGGGCCGGCAAGACCCCGACGGCGCTGGCGATTGCCAAGGCCGCCAAGGCCAAAGGACTGACGCCCGGTTTCCTCAGCCGCGGTTATGGCGGTTCACTCGACGTGACCACCCGGGTTGATCCGCATCACCACCGCGCCGATGCGGTGGGCGACGAACCGCTGCTGCTGGCGCAAGAGGCGATCACCGTGATTGCCCGCCGCCGCCATCAGGGCGCCGAGCGGCTGGTGGCGGAGGGTGTCGATTTCATCATCATGGATGACGGGTTCCAGAGCGCCCGCCTGCGCATCGATTTTGCCCTGGTGGTGGTCGATTCCGGCCGTGGTATCGGCAATGGCCATATCGTGCCCGCCGGACCGGTACGCGCGCCGTTGCGCCAGCAGATGCTGCAGATGTCGTCGCTGCTCAGGGTCGGGCAGGGGGAGGCCGCCGATCCGCTGGTGCGCCGTGCCGCGCGAGCCGGCAAGCCGGTGCGTGTCGCCAGCCTCGTGCCGCGCCCCGCACCGGAGATCAGGGATCGCCCGCTGCTTGCTTTTGCCGGCATTGCCGATCCCGGCAAGTTCTACCGCACGGTGGAGAGCCTCGGCGGAAAGATCGCGCTGACGCGTGACTTTCCGGATCACCATTATTTCAGCGAGGATGAGCTGACTGACCTGATGACGGATGCCGACAAGGCCGGTCTGACGCTGGTGACGACGGCCAAGGATGCAGCCCGCCTTGCCGGCCATCACGGCGCTGCCGAGACGCTTCTGGCGCGGGTCAGGATCGTCGAGGTCGAGATGGTCTTCGACGATCCGCAGGCGCCGGCCAAGATGATCGACGAGGCGCTCGCCCGTTGCAAGGCGCGGCTGCTGCAGGAAAAGCGCGGTTCGTAAAGTCCGGGCTCAGGCGCGCGTCTGGTTTGGCAGAATGCCGGCGCGTTTGTCGGCTTCCAGCGAAGCGGCGCAATCGGCATAGGCCTCCTGCCGTGCAACGCTCCAGTAGCGCAGTTCGTCCACCGGGATCGTCGAACCGGTGATGGCGCAGGTCACGAAGGCACCCGGCGACTGGATCTGGTAGTCGCCATCCAGGTAACGGATCTTGGCTTCCCGATGGCCACCGCCTTCGAACCGGTTCATTGTGCGTCTCCTGCGGAATGTCATATCGTTTCTGCTCTATCGCCGGGGCGCTTGGAAGGCCAGACCTCTTGGCGTGTCCTGTGACACAAAATTGTCAGCTGCGGCCGAACAGGCGCTCGATGTCGCTGAGTTTCAGCTCGATATAGGTGGGCCGTCCGTGATTGCACTGGCCGGAACCGGGCGTCGCCTCCATCTCGCGCAACAGCGCGTTCATCTCTTCGGGTCGTAGCCGGCGACCGGAACGCACCGAACCGTGGCAGGCCATGGTGGCGGCAATGTGCTCCAGCCGGCTTTTGAGGCCCGATGCCGTGTTCCACTCGCTGACCTCGTCGGCAAGATCGCGCACCAGCCGGTTGGCGTCCACCTCGCCGAGCAGCGAGGGTGTCTCGCGCACCGCGACCGCGCCGGGCCCGAAACGTTCGATGACAAGGCCGAGTTTTTCCAGATCCCGCGCATGCACCATCAGCCGGTCGCAGTCCTCTTCCGGCAGATCAATGATCTCCGGGATCAGCAGCACCTGTGAGGGCAGGCGGTCCGTTTCCAGCGCCTTGCGCATGGCCTCGAAGACCAGCCGCTCATGGGCGGCATGCTGGTCGACGATGACGAGTCCGTCCTCGGTCTGGGCGACGATATAGTTTTCGTGCAGCTGTGCGCGGGCGGCACCCAGCCGGTAGCGGGTGGCAAGCTCCACCGGTTGCGCGGCCGTTTCGCCTTGGGGAATGTCCGCGGCGGGCAGGGTGGTATCGGCACGGGCGGCGGGCGACAGCAGTGGTTCGAAGGCACTCTGCCGCTGTTCGGCAAAACAGGATGCGGCCGTCGTTCCCGCAGGCATGCTCATCGGGCGGAAAGGAGAGGCAGCCGCGCTCCAGTTGAGGTTCGAGGCGGGACGCGGTGCGCCGCTGCCGAAACCGGGCCGGAAGGCGCCGAGAAGCCCGCTGGCGCTGGTGGTGGCGGCCCGGTCGCCTTCCCGCGACAGCGCCTCGCGGATGGCGCCGACGATCAGTCCGCGCACGAGGCCCGGATCGCGGAACCGCACATCGGCTTTCGCCGGATGCACGTTGACATCGACGAGCGCCGGATCGAGCGTCAGGGACAGAACGGCGACGGGATAACGGCCTGCCGGGATCGTTTCGGCATAGGCGCCGCGGATGGCGGACAGGATCAGCTTGTCCTGCACTGGCCGGCCGTTGACGAAGGCGTATTGGTGGCCGGAATTGCCGCGGTTGAAGGTCGGCACGCCGGCAAAGCCTTTGAGCCCGACCTCTTCGCGCAACGCATCGATCTCGATCGCATTGTCCTTGAACTCCGCCCCCAGCACCTGTGCCATGCGGGCCAGCGGATCGCCGGGCGTGGCGGGAAATTCGAGCGTCGTGCGGTCGGCGCCCGACAGAACGAAGCGCACCTGCGGAAAGGCGATCGCCATGCGCTTGATCACCTCGGTGATCGCGCCGGCTTCGGCCCGTTCGGTCTTCATGAATTTCAGCCGCGCAGGCGTGGCAAAAAAGATGTCGCGCACCTCCACCACGGTGCCCTGGTTGGCGGCCGCCGGCCGGACCGGGGACATCCTGCCGCCGGTGACCGAGATCTCGACGCCGGTTTCTGCCCCTCTCGGGCGGCTGGTGATCGAAAGCTTGGCAACAGAGCCGATGGAGGGCAAAGCCTCGCCGCGAAAACCGAGCGTGCGGATGTCGTCGAGCGACTGGTCGATCTTCGAGGTGCAGTGGCGGCGCACTGCCAGCTCCAGATCGCCCGCATCCATGCCGCAGCCGTTGTCGGTGATGCGGATCAGGCTTTTGCCGCCGCCGGCGGTGGCGATCTCGATGCGGGTCGCGCCGGCATCGATGGCGTTTTCGACCAGTTCCTTGACCGCACTCGCAGGCCGTTCGATGACCTCGCCGGCGGCGATCTGGTTGATGAGTGTTTCGGGAAGCTGTTTGACGGGCATGTGCCATTGTCTCGCATCCGGCGTCCGGTTGGAAGGCTTGAAACTCCGCATGCCCAATTTTCTGACCGTTAATTGCGACTTAACGCAAAGCCGATAATTGTTCATTTTGGAACGTCCAGGGCAGCTTCACGCCAGCGTGGTCGGTGTATGGTCCTGCAGTGAAAGAGCAGTGGGGTTCGAGCGGTTATGCGTAGCCGTATGGCGAAAAGGGGTTGAGGATATGCGACCGGCACTGGTGAACAGCCGGCCCGGCCTGTTTGGGGTTTCGTCCTGCACCCGGATGCGCAATCATGGGTGAGGGGATTCCCTTGGGCGAATTCGCCGAAACCTATCTGCTGGACATCATCGCCGACACCATTTCCGGCGCGGTGCTTCTTTATGATCGCAACGACACGATTGTGTTTGCGAGTGCACAGCTGCGCAATTTCCTGCCTGCGCTCCCCGTCATCCCGGCCCGCGGAACACGGCTTCGCGATGTTTTCGGTGCGATCTTCGACAATGGCGGTTATGCGCCGAAACCCTCCTCCGCAACAAATCACCGCCATCCCGCCAGCCGCGAGGATTGGGTGGCCGGCGAAATCGCATCCCTGTGGAAGGAACGGGCGGAAACGGTGGTCAACCGTGGCGGCGACCGCTGGATGAGCCTGGCCAAACGCCGGCTGCCCAACGGTTATGGTATCTGCATTTTCCGCGACGTATCGGATGTGCGCAAACGCGAGGAGCAGTGGCGCGCGGATCTGGAGCGGGTCCAGGTCACCGAGGAAATCCTCGACCACCTGCCGTTCCCGGTGATCGTCAAGGATCGCAAGCTGACCTATGTCGCGATCAACCAGGCGGCCTGCAGTCTCTACGACCTGGTGCCGGAAGCGATCCTTGGCCGCAACACCATCGATCTGCATGTAAAAGACTTTGCCCAGCGGGTCGACCAGGCGGATCGCCAGGTCCTCGAAACCGGTGCCTCCTCACAGATCGCGGAAAACGTTATCCGTCCGGACGGCACATCCGGCATGCTGATTACCCACAAGTTCCGGATCGGCAAACCGGGCCGTTACCTGGTGGTCACGGCCATGGAGGATCTGTCGGGCGCGGTGGAAGCGGGCTTCCAGCCGGAACGTCTGTTCGCTGGCCTCGAGGGTCTCGATTTCGTCCATTCGGACATGCGCCATGTCGTGAAGGACGAAAAAGCGCCCGCCTCGACATCCGGTCCGCGCGATGTCGCCGGCTGCAAGGTGCTTCTGGTGACGGAATCGGAGTCTATGGAGGAGACGGGCGTGGGCCTTCTGCTCCGGGCGGGCCTTGATGCGACGGCCGCGCGCAGCGTGGACGAGCTGAACGCCATCGTCCAGATCGCCGAGGAACGTCAGGTGCGTATCGATCTGATCGTGGTGGATGGCGCGATGGACGTGGCCTGCCTTGAGGCCGCCCAGGCGACCGGCATCGACTGCGCCATCATCGAAGCCTTCCAGCTCGAAACGGAACTGGTCAGGCTTGTCACACGTCACCTGCAAACCTTTGCTGCGGCATCACCGCCGGCGACCCCGGAACCCGACTGGCAGATCGCGCAGACCGCATCCATCGACGTGCTCGTCGCCGAGGACAATCCGGTGAACCAGATCGTCTTCTCGCAGATTCTCGAGGGTTTTGGTTATCGTTATGCAATCGCTGCCGATGGCGAGGAGGCCGTGCGTCTGTGGCGCGAGCTCAATCCGCGCCTCATCCTGATGGATATCACGCTGCCGGTCCTGAACGGCTTCGAGGCGGCATCCAAGATCCGCGAAACGGAGGAGGTCGCCGGTCGCACGCCGATCATCGGCGTTCTCTCGCCGGCCATCGAAGGTGACCGGGATGCCTGCTGGGCCGCCGGAATGAATGATGTCGTTATGAAACCGCTCAGTCCCGATGCGCTGGAGGAAAAGTTCCGTCAGTATATGGGAGAAGATTTCCGCAAGTGGCGCCATAGCATCGGCAACTGAAATCCGTCATTGCAACGCTATAATTTTCTTAATCTTTCAGCCGCATGCTTGCGCCAAACCCAAAGATGCGGCGGGGCATTACATGATATCGGCGGGTCAACCGTTGCCACAGGTCACCGAGAACGAACTGAAGGTCATGGCCTATCGTGATTCGTTGACCGGTCTGGGTAACCGGCACCGCATGCGCGAGAAGGTCATGGCCATTGCGGCCGAGCGGGCGGAAGACCCCGCACCCTTCACCATCGGCATTGCCAATCTCGACGGATTCAAACCCATCAACGACCTGTTCGGGTCGCAGGCGGGGGATGAAATTCTCTGCCAGGTGGCGCATCGGCTGAAGGCCTGTATTCCGGATGGCGCCACCGTGACCCGCCACGACGGCGACGAATTCGCCTTTCTCCTGCCTCTGGTCTTCGAAAAGAACGGCGCCGAGCGGCTCGGCCAAATGATCAAGGAGGTGCTGTCGGCGCCGTATGATCTCGGTGATCGAAACGTCCGCCTCTCGGCCTCCTTCGGTTTTGCCATCTACCCCTTTGCCGGCGAGGAATTCGAGGAACTGCTGAAGAGTGCGGAAACGGCGCTTTACCGGTCGAAGCGCCGCGGGCGTGGACAGATCACCGTCTATTCCCGCGAGATCGCCCAGGAAATGAAGCGGTCGACGCAGCTCGAACAGGCCCTGCGCAACGCCATCATCGCCGATACCGTCGAGGTGCACTTCCAGCCGATCGTGCGCATTCGTGACGAGGCGGTGGTGGGTTTCGAGGCGCTGGCCCGCTGGATCGATGCGGATCTCGGATTTGTGTCGCCCGCCGTCTTCGTGCCGCTGGCCGAAGAACGGGGTTTCATCGACGCCCTGTCCGATACGCTGCTGCGCAAGGCAGCCGAAGCGGCACTCTCGTGGCCGCGCGAACTCTTCCTGTCTTTCAACCTCTCTTCCGCCCAGCTGATGGATCCCGGCACGGCGCCGTCGATCCTGGCAACGCTCGGGCGTGTCGGGCTTGATCCGAACCGGGTCGAACTGGAGATCACCGAGACGGCGGTGATGACGTCCGCCGATACGGCCGAACGGATCATCGGCGAATTGCGCCATGCCGGCGTCAGGATTTCGCTCGACGATTTCGGCACTGGCCAGTCGAGCCTCGGGCGGTTGCGTGATTTCACCTTCGACAAGGTCAAGATCGACCGCGCCTTTGTCTCGCGCATCACGACGGATCGCACGTCGGAGCACATCGTCAAGGCCATCATTGCCATGTGCGACGGCCTTGACCTGCAGGTGGTGGCCGAAGGCATCGAAGAGAAGGCGGACGCCGACAAGCTGAAGGCGCTCGGCTGTACCATGGGGCAGGGTTATTATTACGGCCGGCCGGTGGATGCGGCGGCAACGCTCCGGTACTTGGAGAGCCACTACCGAGACTTCGGCTTTCTGGAATGCCAACGCGAGCGGGCCTGACACCCCCGCTCGGACGGCCCTTCCATAACAAATCCTCTCTCTGAACATGCCAAAGGGCGGCGCGATGGCGCCACCCTTCAGCGATGCGATGGTAAGCTTGTCCGTTAGGGACGGGTCGTGGTCGCCGGGGCAGTCGCACCGCCAGCAGCCGGAGCCGTGGTGGAGGACGTCGTGGTGCCGTCCGTCGAGGCCTGGTCGTCCAGCGTCTGGAATTCCGGCGCGGACTTCAGCATTTCTGCCGTTTCCGTGGTCGTCAGGCGAACCTGGTTGTTTTCGGTGTCGCGGCTCATGGTGACCTTGCTCATCGGCAGGGCGACGTTCTTTTCGCCAATACCGAGGAAGCCGCCGACGCCGACCACGACAGCTGCGATGCCGCCGTTTTCTTCGAGGATCAGGTCGTTGACGTCACCGATCGAGTTGTTTTCGCCGTTGTAGATGGCCTTGCCGATGTAGTCGTTGGCGCTGACCTGCGTTTCGGACTGCTGCGTCAGGTATTCACCGGAGGCGGCACCCATGGTGCCGGCAGCGTTGTTCGTGCCCATCGCACCGGTGTTGGAATTCATCGAACCGCCGGTGGCATTCGGCTTCATCGTATCCGTCTGCGCCGAGGGCGCTGCGGGCGTGGCCGGGTTCGTTGTGCTCGTCTGTGCCAGTGCCGGAGCCACTGCGGTGGAAGCCATCAGAATGGCGGTGGCCGCCAGGGTGCTCAATGTCTTCTTCATCTCGAACCTACCTTTCTTCGGTTGCTTTCGAAGCGCGGCGCTTGGGGTCTGCCGCGCCGGTTCGAGCCTTCAATGCGATCCGATGGAGGTTGGTTCCGAGGCAATATGATGAAAAAATAGGCGGAAAATGCCGGAACATTTCCGCCCATCCGGTGTTAGGTGCCCTCGCGCATGGCGGGCGTCTCGGAGCCGTCTTAGAGACGATAGGAGGGTTCGTGGCGCCCGGAGACGGCAATGCCGAGATCGAAGACGGTCCCGGCGAGCGTGTCGGACTGGCGTTCTTCGGCCGTTGCGCCTTCGAAGGCCGTGGTGGCAAACAGCCGATCCGCCTTGGCGCCGGCAAAGGCCGGGCAGGAGACCCGGCTGGTCGGCAGCGCATAACGGGCGATCAGCTGACCATCGGCCGAAAAGCGCTCGATGCAGGACTGTCCCCAGCGGGCATTCCACACCGTTCCCTCGTTGTCGCACACGGCGCCATCGGCACCGCCCGGCCTGCTGCTCGTATCCACGAAGAGCTTTGCTTCGCCTGAAGGAAGTCCGGTCGCCGGGTCGAGCGGCACCCGCATGATCCTGTTGACACGGGTATCGGTGAAATAACCGGTCGTGCCATCGGGAGAGAAGCAGATGGCGTTCGGAATGCTGATGCCGGTGAACAGCCGGGTCACCGTCCCCTGTGCCACGTGATAGATGGAACCCGCGCCGTCCTGTGCCTTCAGGCCCATGGTGCCGATCCACAGGGCGCCGGACGGGTGCACGCGCCCGTCATTGGAGCGGCTGCCCATGTGTGCCGGTTCCAGCTCGACATGGAGATCGAAAGCGCCGGAGCGCACGTCGCGGATCATCAGGCCGCGTTCGGAGGCGATCAACTGGCGGTCGCCGTCGATCCGCGCCAGAACGCTTGCCTTGAAGGGCAGCGTGTGAACCTTCTTTTCGCCGCTGGCCAGCGACAGCTCATGCAGTTCCTTGCCGAGGATGTTGAACCAGTAGAAGGTATCCGTGTGCGGATCGTAGGTCGGGCCTTCGCCGAGTTCGGATGTGGAACTGCACAGGGCTTTCCCCTGGAATGCGATTGTCTCCGTCATGCCGTGCCTCCGATCGCGCGGTCATAGGCTTCGATGGTCAAGCGGGCGCGTTCGGCCACATCCTTGGCGCTCATGCCGGGTTTGTAGAGGCTGGACCCCAGTCCGAAGGCGGTGATCCCGCCCTTGATGTAATCGGCGAAGTTCGTTTCCGACACGCCACCAACAGCGGCAATCACGAGATCCTTCGGCAAAACGGCGCGGATCGCGTTGATACCGGAGGGGCCAAGCACGCTGGCGGGGAAGAATTTCAGCCCCGTGGCACCGGCGCGGGCGGCGGCGAGTGCTTCGGTTGCGGTAAAGCATCCGGGCAGTGTCACCATGCCGCGTGCGGCGGCTGCTTCAATGACGGCTGGCTCGACATTCGGACTGACCATCAGCCGGCCGCCGGCGGCATCCAGCGATGCGACGTCGTCAACGGTCAGCACGGTTCCTGCACCGATCAGGCAATCTGCCGGCGCGAGTTTGGCGGCGATCTCGATCGACCGGAACGGATCCGGCGAATTGAGCGGGATTTCGATCGCGGTGAAGCCGGTCTCGATCAGCCCGCCGACGACCTCTTCGGTTTCCTCGGGTTTCAGGCCGCGCAGGATGGCGACCAGGGGCCGCTGCATCTGGGGGAAGGGAATGCGGGTCATGCCGGTTATCTTTCGCTCGTGAAGAAAAGGGATTGGGCTGCTGCGGAGAGGCCACGACGAACGGCAAGATCGGCATCCATCGTCTGATAGGCAAGCCCCTTGGCGCGAAGGGCCGCCTCATAAAGCCCCTGCAGCCTGCCGGATGCCACCAGTTGCACGGTGGATTCGCGGCCGGCAATCGAAAGCCCGCCGGCAATTTCCGCCCCGATCAGCGTGCCCGACAGACGGGCGGCGGCGCCTGTGGCGTCCAGCCCGTGCAGCAACTGGCCGGAGCGCACCGTGAAGATCAGATTGGTCAGCATCGCGGGATTGGCGCTTGCCGCAAGCACGGCGGCCTGAAAGCTCGGATGATCGCCATCGAAGCTTCCGGCCTCTGCCACCGCATGCTTGAGGATGGATTGTTTGGCCAGCACGTCGAAGACTTCGCCGGTCATGAAGGAGGAAAAGGCCATCACGGTTTCGTTGCGCACGCTCACCCATTTCGAATGGGTGCCCGGCATGCAGACCAGCCGTTCGGTCAGCGTGGTGTCGGCCGAGCCGAGCAACTGCGTTTCCTCACCGCGCATCACGTCCGGTGCGGAGTCGTGACGCTGGGCAATGCCCGGCAGGATACGGATGTCTCGCCCCTGTCCCTCGACGGAGGCGGCAGCGGTGAGGACGGCGGTAAGCTTCGCCGGCACATCCACATAACCCGCCTCCACCCAGCCCTGGCGGGCGCCTGCCATGCCGCAGATGATCACCGGCAGCGAAGAGGGGGCCGAGACGGCGGCGAGATGCCCGTTCAGCACTTCGGCAAAACCCAGCGATGCTGCCGTCGTCATGCCTTCGCCGCTGCGGCGTTCGGCAAGCACCGTATCCTCGGCGCTCATCAGCCAAAGCCGGAAACTGGATGTGCCCCAGTCCACGGCCACGTAAGCGGCTTCACTCATCTAAAGGGTTCCTCCATCAACGATGATCGATTGGGCCGTCATGCCCGCGGAGGCGGACGAGGCCAGGAAAAGACAGGGGCCGACCATATCTTCTGCCAGAAGCGTGCGCTTCAGGCACTGGCGATCAAGCATCGTGGCAATGCTTTCGTCCGTCAGCCACAGTTCCTTCTGCCGTTCGGTCACCACCATGCCGGGCAGGATCGCGTTGACGCGCACCCCCTGAGGGCCGAGTCGTCCGGCAAGGCTCTTCGTCAACCCCAGAATGCCGGCCTTGGCCGCGGCATAACTCGGCAGGCTTCCCATGTTGAGCAGGAAGGCGATCGAGGACAGGTTGACGATGGCACCGTGACCGTCACGGATGAGATGCGGGGCAGCCGCCTGCGCGGCAAAGAACATCTGCTTCAGATTGATTGCCTGGTTGTCGTCCCAATAGTCTTCGGTGACGTCGGCGAGATCGTGCCGGTCGTCCCAGCCGGCATTGTTGACCAGCACTCCAAGGCCGCCGAAGGTTGAAGCCGCCGTCTCGACGCAGGTTTTGACCGCGTCCACGTCGCGCAGATCCGCCTTGAGATAAAGGACGGGATGGCGGGCCGTTTCGTTGAGCGATGCGGCCAGGGTCCGGCTTGCCGTTTCGGAAATGTCGATGAAGGCGACCTTGGCCCCCTGTTCGCTGAAGGCGCGGACAAAGGCGGCGCCGATACCCGAGCCGCCGCCGGTTACAAGAACCCCGCGATCGCGCAGGTCCGGGTAGGAGGGTGTGAATTCAGCCACGGCAGGATCCTGTTCCACTATTTGGAACTATGTTTGACTATCCGGAATAAAGCGACTAAACCTGTTGCCTGTCAAGCGTCAACCATGCCGCTTCAGGGGCCAGACATGACCAAGCGCACCATGCTGCATGACGCGACGGAGGAGACCCGGGATCAGTCTCAGCCAGCGGATCGGGCGTTGTTGTCGGCAGACACCGGAACCCTCGGCAAGGCGATCGCGCTCGTGGAGCTTGTCTGCTGCGCCGACCAGCCATTGCGGTTCAGCGACATCCTGCGCCTGACGGATCAGCCACGCGGCAGTCTGCACCGTCAGTTGAAACACCTTGTCCTCGAAGGGCTGCTGGATCTGTCCCCCGATGGCACATATGCGGCCGGTCTGCGCCTCCTCAATTTCGCCTCGCGGGCTTGGGCGCAGAATTCCGCGCGCAAGGTGGCAGAGCCGCATTTGCGCCGCCTGCAGGACCTGACGGGAGAGACCGTTCATTTCGGCGCCCTGCGCGGGGCAGATATCATCTATCTCGACAAACTGGAAAGCCGGCAGACCGTGCGGATGCATTCGCAGGTCGGCAATGCCTCGCCCGTCTATTGCACGGGCATCGGCAAGGCGGCCCTTTCGACGCTGGAGGATGCGCGCGTGCAGCAGATGGTGCGGACCCTGCAGTTTTTTCCGTTCACGCCGAAGACGATTCTGGATCCGGAAACGCTTCTCGCAGAAATCCGCGCCATACGCACACAGGGGTTTGCCTATGACCGGGAGGAGCATCAGCCGGGGATCTGCTGTGTGGCGGCCCCCATCTGCGCCGTCTCGCGTGGTTTCGTCGGCGGCGTTTCGGTCACCGCTCCGGCCTTCCGGGCGCAGGAGGCGCAATTGCGTGACTGGGCGCGTCCGGTTCTGTCGGCGGCAGCGCGGATCGAGGCTGATCTCGCCGTGGCGCTGGCGCCCCGTTGATCTTGCGTGCCGCCTATAAGTTTTTAGGGGTCAATTGACCAACTATTTTCTCAGTTAAGAATCCGATAGGTTGTTTCATAATAAGTCGAAGTCGCTTGATTTCCGCAAGACCCGCTGCCGTACACTCGGGGTTTTTAGAGGCAGATATTTGTTAGAAGGCAAATGAAATGGATCTCCGGTCCTTGCAGAAGAAAAAATTTTCGTTGTACGAATCTATTTTGGAAATCTCGAAATTTGATACGCAGTTCGACATCCTGCGTCTCATGCGCAACGTCTCGGAACACTATGGGTTCAAGTATTTCGTAGTGTTCACGCTTCCGGCCCGCACGGTTTTGGATCTCAGCGCAAGTACCGTCATTACAAATCTCCCGGCGGAATTTATTGCTCTATTTGACAAACATCAGCTGCTGCAAACAAGTCCTTTGTTGCATAAGCTGCGTGGGACGACTCTTCCGATCTGCTATAGGGTCTCCGAGGTTGGACGGGAACGCGCAAGCGCCGCTGTTCCCGATATCTTCAGCCAGTTCGACTTTATCTGTGGTCTTGCCGTTCCCGTACATGATGTAAATGGCAAGCGCGGGGTGGTCGGTTTCATGGGGAATCGGTCCGATCTCGCACCCAATGAAATCATGGAGCTGTCTTATCTGTCGACGCACGTCTACGACCGGTTGGCGGCGATCTGCTCGATCGACGTTCGCGTTGCCGAAACGCTGAGCGAACGTGAACTGGATTGCGTAAACTGGACCGCGGCCGGAAAAACGAGCGCGGAAATCGCCGATATCCTCAACCTCTCGGAACATACGGTCAACCATTACCTCAACCGCGCAACTCGCAAGCTGAATGCGGTCAACCGCACCCAGGCTGTGGCCAAGGCCTTCCGGCTTGGGCTGGTGAAATAGGCGCCCCTTATGCTGATTTTTCGTGCGCTGCACAAATTTGTGGCGCCGGTCTCGCGCATTCCTGCCGTAATCGCGTGGTTTGCGACCGAATCATCGGCAATCTTGATCTGGCACGCATCCTGCATCGCTATGGCAGGTCCAGAGGGGACTTAAAAAGCGTCCCAAGAGGCGCGACAAAAGAAAAGCCGCCGTTGAGGCCATGCGCGTGATCTGTCGCTGCAGGCCTGGACGGCGGCTTCTTTGTCCTTGTTCCTGGCTGTCCCCGGAGGCGCGCGCCGGCGGGTGTGACGGCATCAATCGGGAAATCTTGTTGCTCCTGCCCCACGCCCGCACCTATATGTCTGTCCAAGGAAAACCCGTCGGGACGCAATCGGTCCGGCAGGAGTAGATGGCAGGGAGTGACCATGGCCGACGTGACCAAGGAAACCGTGATCGAGGCGTTGCGCCGCGTGCGTGGTCCTGATCTGGAAGGCGATATCGTGTCGAGAAACATGGTTTCCGATGTGTTTATTGCCGATGGCAAGGTCTATTTCTCGATCTCCGTGCCCTCCGAACGGGCACAGGAACTGGAGCCGCTGCGGGTCGCCGCCGAACGGACCGTCAGGGATATACCGGGCGTCAAGGGCGCGCTCGTTACGCTGACGGCGGATCGCAAGGCCGGCAGTGCGCCGCCGCCGCGTCCAGCACCCGCCCAGGCCTCCCGCGGCCCCCAGGGCCACGCCCACGGCCATTCCCATGCCGCACCGCAAGGCGCAGGGCAGGGCCAGCGTCCGCAGAAGGCGGGCGTCCCGGGTGTCGGCGCCATCATCGCGGTCGCCTCCGGCAAGGGTGGCGTCGGCAAATCGACGACCGCCGTCAACCTGGCGCTCGGCCTCATCGCCAACGGCTTGAAGGTCGGCCTGCTCGATGCCGATATCTACGGCCCCTCGGTGCCGCGGCTGTTGAAGATTTCCGGCCGTCCGCAGCAGATCGAAAACCGCATCATCGTGCCGATGGAGAATTACGGCCTGAAGGCGATGTCCATGGGTTTTCTTGTGGAAGAGGAAGCGGCGATGATCTGGCGCGGGCCGATGGTGCAGTCGGCCATCCTGCAGATGTTGCGCGAGGTCGCCTGGGGTGAGCTCGACGTTCTGGTGGTCGACATGCCGCCCGGCACCGGCGATGCGCAGCTGACCATGGCGCAGCAGGTACCGCTTGCCGGTGCCGTCATCGTATCGACGCCGCAGGATCTGGCTCTCATCGATGCCCGCAAGGGCATTGCCATGTTCCGCAAGGTCGAGGTGCCGCTTCTCGGCATTATTGAAAACATGAGCTATTTCCTCGCGCCCGATACCGGCACGCGTTACGATATCTTCGGTCACGGCGGAGCAAAGGCCGAGGCGGAGCGCATCAAGGTGCCCTTCCTCGGCGAGGTGCCGCTGACCATGGACATCCGCGAAAATTCGGATGCGGGCACGCCGGTTGTCGTCTCCGATCCGTCCGGCCCGGCCGCCCGTATCTACCGCGAGATTGCCGCGCGTGTCTGGCAGGAGTTGACGGGACGTCCGCTGCGGGCAGCCCCCGCCATCGTCTTCGATTAACCGTCCGTGCGGGCGAATCGGGCTATCGCTTGCATTCGCCACCGGCGAGGCGTATAGGCGCATCCCGCTTGGGACGAGGGAACTGGAATCTGGCCCTAACGTTCAATTGTGTCGGTTAATCGGGCGCCGGCACGGAGACGCTGCGTGATCAAAGCCTACCGCGCCAACGGGTCTGAAACGGTCCTCATACCGGATCAATCCTCGTCCGGCCTTGCCGATGATATTGTCTGGATCGACCTTCTTCACCCGACGCCGGAGGAGGATCGTTTCGTCGAAAGCTTGCTCGACATTTCCGTTCCCACCCGCGACGAGTTGAAGGATATCGAACCTTCAAGCCGCCTTTATGTCGAAAAGACGAGCGTCTTCATGACGGCCTCGCTGGTCTGGCGGGCGGATACCGATGATCCGCAGTTGACGGACGTCGCCTTCATCCTCGCACGCGACCGGCTGCTGACCGTGCGTTATGCCGAGCCGAAATCGTTCCATCTCTTCGTTGCCGCCTTCGGGCGCGTTCCGGAAGACATGTCGAACGGCTGCGCCGTGCTGGCTCATCTGCTGGAAACCATTGCCGACCGCACGGCGGAAATTCTCGAAACGGCGATCGCCCGCATCGATGGGCTCTCCTCCGAGATCTTTCGTGACCGCGCAAGACGCCGTCCGCCGAAATTCCTCGAGGGCAAGCTTGCCGATATCGCCGAATGCCATCGGTTGATCGGCAAGGTGCGCGACAGCCTCGGTTCCTTGTCCCGCGTGCTGACCTTTTTGATGAACACCCATGCGGTGACGAGCGACAAGGACACCGCCAAGCTGTGCAAGACGGTGGCGCGTGACGTCGCCACGCTCTCCGAGCATGTCGGGTTTGTCGCGGCCAATATCTCGTTCCTGCTCGATGCCTCGCTCGGGCTGATCAATGTCGAGCAGAACGCCATCATCAAGATCTTCTCGATCGCCTCGGTGGTCTTCCTGCCGCCGACGCTGGTCGCCTCCATCTATGGCATGAACTTTCAGAACATGCCGGAGCTCGGCTGGAGCTTCGGTTATCCCATGGCACTCGTCGCGATGATCATTTCCGCGGTCGTGCCCTTTTATTTCTTCCGCTGGAAAGGCTGGCTCTGACGAGCCAGAGGGTCGGATGTCCGAACTCCATCATGAACATGCGCATGACGACAAAGGCCTGAAGAAATTCCTTGGCCTTGCGCTCGGCTCCGTCGGTGTCGTTTACGGCGATATCGGCACCAGCCCGCTTTATGCGTTTCGCGAGGCGCTGCGGCCGGTGTCTGCCGATGGCGTGACGCAATACGAGATCATTGGCATCATTTCGCTGATGATCTGGACGCTGACGATCATCGTCACGTTGAAATACGTCCTCTTTCTGTTGCGCGCCGATAACGACGGTGAAGGCGGCACCCTGTCGCTGCTTGCCATGCTGATGAAGACGGCGGGCGGTCATCGCGCAACGCTGATGGTGCTCGGCCTTATCGGGGCGGCGCTCTTTATGGGGGATGCGATGATCACGCCGGCGCTGTCGGTCATGTCGGCGGTCGAGGGCCTGAAACTCGTAACGCCGGCCTTCGATGAAGCGGTGCTGCCGATCTCGATGGTGATCCTGATTGCGCTGTTTGCCATCCAGTCCCAGGGCACCGGCATGGTGGCGCGTTTTTTCGGGCCGATCACCGCCGTCTGGTTTTTGGCCATGGCGGTCGCCGGCGTCTCGCATATTTTTGACGATCCGACGATCCTGCTTGCCTTCAACCCCTATTACGCAATCCTCTTCATGACGCAGGAAGGTTTTGTCGGCATTGTGGTGCTGGGCGCGGTGTTCCTGACCGTCACGGGCGCCGAGGCGCTGTATGCCGATCTCGGCCATTTTGGCCGCAAGCCCATCCAGTGGGCCTGGCTGGTGCTGGTGTTTCCGGCCCTCACGCTGAATTACCTGGGGCAGGGCGCCTTCGTGCTGAAGCAGCCGGAGGCCATGCAGAACCCCTTCTTCCTGATGTTTCCCTCCTGGGCGCTGCTGCCGATGGTAATTCTGGCGACGGCCGCCACCATCATTGCCAGCCAGGCGGTAATCACCGGCGCCTTTTCGCTGGTGCGCCAGGCGATCCATCTCGGTTATCTGCCGCGCATGGAAATCCTGTTTACCTCGGAAACCAATACCGGGCAGATCTTCCTGCCGGGCGTCAACATCCTGCTCCTGATCGGCGTTCTGGCCCTGGTGCTTGGTTTTGAAAGCTCGGATGCGCTTGCCACCGCCTATGGCATTTCGGTCACGGGGGCGATGGTCGTCACCACGCTGATGGCGTTCGAATTCGTCCGCAAGCGCTGGAACTGGCCGCGCAGCATCGCCTTTGTCACGCTTTTGCCGCTGCTTTCGCTTGAATTCGTCTTCCTTGGCGCGAACCTCCTGAAGATCCATGATGGCGGTTACGTGCCGGTGCTGATCGCGATCGTCTTTACCGTCGTCATGTGGACCTGGAAGCGCGGCACCAGCATTCTGGCGGAAAAGACCCGCCGGGCCGATGTGCCGCTTGCCACCTTTGCCGCTTCCATCGAACGTTCGATGGAAGCAAAAAGTGCGCACGCGCCGGTCAACGTGCCGGGCACGGCGATCTTCCTGACCAGCGATCCGGAATCGGCACCCGCCGCGCTGATGCACAACATCAAGCACAATCACGTCCTGCACGAAAAGAACGTCATCCTGACGATCCGCACCGTCAACAAGCCGCGCGTTTCCGCGGAAAACTCCTTCACCATCACCAAGCTGACGGAACGTTTTACGTTGATCGAACTGCGTTTCGGTTTCATGCAGTCGCAGAACGTCTCGCAGGCGCTGGGTTATTTGCGAAAGTGCGGCCTGAAGTTCGACATCATGTCGACCTCCTTTTATCTCGGCCGCCGAAAGCTGGTGCCGGATGCGGAATCGGGTATGCCCATGTGGCAGGACCGCCTGTTCATCGGGTTGGCGAACACGGCCATCGATCCGTCGGACTATTTCCACCTGCCTGCGAACCGTGTGGTCGAACTCGGCTCCCACGTTATTATTTAAGCAATATCTGATGCCGGAAGCGCCCGGATTTCCGGGCGTTAACCCTCCATTTAGGTTAATCCCACATTGTTTTCTCCAAGAGTGAAAGCGTCTTGGAGTTGCGTCTGTGCGTACGCGGAGTAACAGCAAGTCCCGCCGGTCCGTCATGGATCGCTGGGCATCCCCCGTCCTGTTCGGGTTTGCCGCATGGCTGATCTTCCCCTCCATCCCGGCCCAGGGTGATCTGGCCGATCTGCTCGCCGGTTTCGACCGGTCCGGCATGCAGTGGCGCATGGTGCTGACCAATTCGCCGGCCGGTTCGCTGCATGCGGCAGAACTCACCTTCCCGGAGGGCGAGGCACGGCTGATTGCCAATGCCGGCATGTCGCTGCCGGATGGCCGCAAGATCGCCTTCAACACACCGGACAAGAACGCCGACCAGACGCCGGACGAAGAGTGTGTCCGGCGCGCGGACAAGAAGGGGCGGGTGGTCGCCGTCGAACCCATGCAGCCGCCCAAGGCTTTTTCCGCCGGCTCCATCCTTCAGCGGTCCAGTTCGCTGCTCGATCCGCCGGCGAAGAAGACGGAACTGGTGGCCTTCGCCAAGGCGCCGAAAACGGCCGAACAGGTGCAGCTTGCCTCCTTCTATTTCCGTCGCGAGGAAAAGAAGACGCCTGACATTCCCCTTTCGCCTATGGTGGCAAGCCTGGTGACCAATGACCGGGCGGATGTGCTGGCGACGGCCTATGCCCCGCCGAAACCCGATTTTGCCCGGCAGTCGCCCTTCGACGCCATCCTGACCGAAAAGAAGGACAATGGCCGCTTCGTGCCGGAGATCAACCCGGACGATCACGCCTGGGCGGCGACGCCGTTGCCGCCGGCGGTGTTTTCCGCCGCGGAACAGCAGTGCCTCGCCTCCGGCATCTATTTCGAGGCGCGCGGGGAATCGGTGAAGGGCCAGGCGGCGGTCGCCCAGGTCATCCTCAACCGCGTGCGCAATCCAGCCTATCCCGATACGATCTGCGGCGTGGTCTACCAGAACGAGGACTGGCGCAACCGCTGCCAGTTTTCCTTTGCCTGCGACAATATCCGCGACCGCATTCGTTCGCGTGAGCACTGGGCGATGGCCCGCGAAGTGGCACTTGCGGTGACTGCGGGCAAGATCTGGCTGAAGGAGGTCGGCTCCTCCACGCATTACCATGCCGTCTATGTGCGGCCGAACTGGGCCCGCACCATGAAGAAGGTGGGGCGCATCGGCCTGCACGTCTTTTATCGCACCTATGGCGGCGGCTGGAGCTAAACGTCACCGATTCCCTGCGCGGTGTGTCGCAACTTTCGTCGGTTGTGGCTTAAAGCGCTGAAATTTCTCGGTTAATTTGTTCTGGATGAGCGTCTTGCGACGCCTTGACTATGGATGCGCGCAAAACTATGGTGCGCGCGACTTCAAAACGGGCCTGAAGGCGCTAATTTCCAGGGCTTAGAGAGTGGTTCGGACCGGGGCGGTTCGGGCAGGGCCTTGAGGGGGACGCGCTGATGACGGAAGACCGGGACGATAGTCTGGAGCAACGCCGGAAGAATTTGTCTGCCAAGCTGGCCGGACGAACAAAAGGCGAGGCTGCGGAGCGAGCCAGGGAGATGCAATCCGAGGAAAGCCGCAAAGGCATGGCCCTCGGGTTGAAGATATCTTCCGAATTCATAGCCGCGGTGGCCGTTGGTGCCATGCTGGGTTATCTGATCGACCGTTTTGTTGGCACTGCGCCGTGGGGGATGATCGTTTTTCTTCTTCTCGGTTTTTGTGCCGCAATTTTGAATGTGCTCCGTGCCGTCGGCATGGTCGCCAAGCCCGGGCCGTTCAAGCCCGGCGCCAAGGACGATCAGAGCGGTCACTGAGTGCCGGGTAGGCCCGGGTAGAGCAATGAGAACGATCTGTCGTTTTGACAGGTCATAGGCAAGAAAGAAGGTAGAGCGGTGGCAAACGATCCGACCCATCAGTTCCAGATCTCGAAGATCGTCCCGATTGAGATCGGCGGTATGGATTTCTCGTTCACCAATGCGTCCCTGTTCATGGTCGCAACGGTCGCCTGCGCAGCCGGCTTCCTGTATTTCTCGACCGCCAATCGCGGGCTGATCCCCAGCCGGTCGCAGTCGGTTGCGGAAATGTCCTATGAATTCATCGCCTCCATGCTGCGCGAAGGCGCCGGCAGCCATGGCATGAAGTTCTTCCCGATGGTCTTCACGCTGTTCATGTTCGTGCTGACCGCGAACCTGCTCGGCATGTTCCCTTACTTCTTCACCGTGACGAGCCAGATCATCGTGACCTTCGCGCTGGCGGTTTTCGTCATCGGTACGGTCGTGGTCTACGGCTTTTACAAACACGGTTTCCACTTCCTGAACGTCTTCGTTCCAAGCGGTGTTCCGGGCGTGCTTCTGCCGCTCGTCGTCGCAATCGAAATCATCTCTTTCCTGTCCCGCCCGATCTCGCTGTCGGTTCGTCTTTTCGCCAACATGCTGGCGGGTCACATCACGCTGAAGGTGTTCGCAGGCTTCGTCGCCTCGCTCGGAACCCTTGGCGCAATCGGAATCGGTGGCGCGATCCTGCCCCTGATCATGACGGTCGCTCTGACCGGTCTCGAATTCCTCGTAGCCTTCCTGCAGGCCTACGTCTTTGCGGTACTGACATGCATGTACCTCAACGACGCAGTCCATCCGGGCGGCCACTGAGGAGCGACATTGGCGTATTGAAGCGTCAGTCATCCGCCGCAACAACCCATTCGAAGGAGCATTCACATGGAAGCGGAAGCAGCAAAGTTCATCGGCGCAGGTCTGGCTTGCTTTGGCATGGCCGGCACGGCCCTCGGCCTCGGCAACATCTTCGGCAACTACCTCTCCGGCGCTCTGCGCAACCCGTCTGCCGCTGACAGCCAGTTCGGCCGTCTGGTATTCGGCTTCGCCGTTACGGAAGCTCTGGGCATCTTCTCGCTGCTCGTAGCTCTCCTCCTGCTGTTCGCCGTCTAATTCACGGCAACCGGATTGGGATCACGGCCGCACCTAAGCCTGGCCGTGATCCTTTTACATTGAATACCCCCTGGAGGTGATGATGTTCGTGACACCGGCATTCGCGCAACAAGGCGCGCCGGCCAATGGCGATACGCATGGAGCTGCTGGCAACGTGCATACGGAAACCGGTGTGGCCCATGGCGAACATGGCTCCGGCGTTTTTCCGCCGTTTGACCAGTCGACCTATCCGTCCCAGCTTCTGTGGCTGGTCATCACGTTCGGTTTCTTCTACCTGGTCATGCAGAAGGTGATCGTGCCCCGGATCGGTGGCATTCTCGAACACCGTCACGACCGCATTGCACAGGATCTTGATGAAGCATCCCGCCTGAAGGCGGAAGCCGATGCCGCCGTCGAGACCTATGAAAAGGAACTCGCAGCCGCACGCGGCAAGGCCGGCACGATTGCCGAGACCGCCCGCGAAGCTGCCAAGGCAAAGGCCAATGCCGACCGCGCCGCCATCGAAGCGGAACTGTCGGAAAAGCTTGCCGCCGCCGAAACCCGCATCGGTGACATCAAGGCGAAGGCTTTCGCCGAAGTGGGCGCCATTGCCGAAGAAACGGCCTCTGCCATCGTCGAGCAGCTGATCGGCCCCAAGGCCAGCACTGACGACGTAAAGGCTGCCGTTGCCGCCGCCAAAGTGGGAGCCTGATCGTCATGGCATTTGATGCAACTTTCTTTGCCTTCGTCGGCCTCGTCCTCTTCTTCGTCCTGATTGCCTACCTCAAGGTTCCGGGCATGATGGCGCAGGCGCTCGACAAGCGCGCCGACAATATCCGCGACGAGCTGGAACAGGCCAAGCGCCTGCGCGAGGAAGCCCAGGCTCTGCTCGCCGAATACCAGCGCAAGCGCAAGGAAGCCGAAGCGGAAGCCGCCAACATCGTGGCCGCTGCCGAACGTGAAGCTGCGATGATCACCGAGGAAGCCCGTCAGAAGACGGAGGAGTTCGTGGCTCGCCGTAATGCTCTCTCCGAGCAGAAGATCCGTCAGGCGGAAGCCGATGCGATCGGTGCCGTCCGCTCTGCAGCCGTGGATCTCGCTGTTGCCGCTGCCGAAAAGGTCATCGCCGCCAAGGCCGATGCCTCGACCCAGCAGGCGCTCTTCAGCCATTCGATCGGTCAAGTGAAGGCGCGCCTGAACTGATCAGGCGGCGCATCCGCCAGATATCAGTAAGTGTTAAGGCCGGGTTCGCCCGGCCTTTTTGCGTTTATGAGGGTCAAGCGGGCACGGGCAGGCGATCAAGCGGTGCGCAGCCAAAGGCGGCGAAGGAAGCGCGTACCGGGCCTTGGCTCTGCCCGGAGCGCGGCACCGGCACGACATCAGTCCTTGCGCAAGGGGCGAAAACTCATGCGGTGCAGCGGGCAGGGGCCATCCTTCTCGATGGCACGCCGGTGCTGGGCGGTGCCATAACCGGCATGGCTGGCAAACCCATAGGCCGGATAGACCTCGTGCGCCCGCGCCATCATCCGGTCGCGGGTGACCTTGGCGATGATCGAGGCCGCGGCAATCGACACGGAACGCGCATCGCCCTGGATCACCGCTTTGGCGCTGCACGGAATGCCGGGTGGAATATCGCGACCGTCCGTCAGCACATAGGCCGGTGCAACGCAAAGCCCGAGCACGGCGCGACGCATCGCATCCAGGCTGGCGCGCAGAATGTTGCGTTCGTCGATCAGGGTAGGGCCGGAACTCGCGATCGAGACGTGGGCCGTCGCCAGGATCTCGTCGAACAGCCGCTCTCGCTGTTTGGCCGTCAGTTGCTTGGAATCATTGAGGCCGACCGGAATATGATCCGGATCGAGGATGACCGCTGCCGCCACCACCGGGCCCGCCAGCGGCCCCCGCCCGGCTTCATCCGTTCCTGCCACCGGCCAGTGACCGGCAGCGCGGGCGGCAAGCTCCAGCGAAAAATCCGGCGCCAGAGGGCCAGCGTCGAAAAGGCTCGGAGAATCGGGTGGCGTGCGTTTCAACATGCGGCATTCACTCGCACGCGCACCCGATCTCCTGCAAGCCCTGGCGAAGCGGTGAGGCGGCAACGCTTGCGACCATCCAAGGGGACAGGATGGTTCCAGGGCTCTCCGGCAGGCCGAGGCGGCGGACCTTGCCGAAATCTTCAGAGTGTATAACGCCGGCTCTGGCCGGCCGGATCATTCACAACAACGACAGCTGCACGCCGCCGCCGGCAGGCGCAATGAACAGATCGTCGCGAAGCGCCACACCGCGCCGACCGAGCCCCAGACGTTTGGCCGCGATCTCGAAGCGGCGGGAAATCTGCCAGGCATAGGGGCCGGCGCCTTTCATGCGCTTGCCGAATTCCGCGTCGTAGTCCTTGCCGCCGCGCATCGAGCGGATCAGCGACATCACATGCCGGTAGCGGTCCGGATAGTTGCGCAGCAGCCAGTCCCGAAAGAGGGGGCTCACCTCGAGCGGCAGCCGGAGCAGAATGTAACTGGCGGTGGTTGCTCCCGCGGCCTGCGCGGCCTCCAGAATGCGCTCGAGTTCATGGTCGTTCAGCGCCGGAATGATCGGTGAGGCAAGAACACTGGTCGGAATGCCCGCCTCCGTCAGCTGGCGGATCGCCTCCAGCCGCTTGGCCGGCGTGGACGCCCTCGGCTCCATGCTCCGGGCAAGTTTGCGGTCGAGCGTCGTCACCGACAGCGCCACCTTGGCCAGCCCCTTGGCCGCCATCTCGGACAGGATGTCGATATCGCGTGTCACGAGCGCCGATTTGGTCACGATCATCACCGGATGATTGGCCTTGGCCAGCACCTCGAGAAGCTGGCGCATGATCCGCCATTCCTTCTCGATCGGCTGATAGGGATCGGTGTTGGTGCCAATCGCAATCGGCTTTACCTTGTATTCGCGTCGGCTGAGCTCCCGCTCCAGAAGCCGAGGTGCATCCGGTTTGGCAAACAGCTTCGTTTCGAAATCGAGACCGGCGGACAGGCCCATATAGCTGTGCGTCGGCCGGGCAAAACAATAGATGCAGCCATGTTCGCAGCCACGATAGGGGTTCACCGACCGGTCGAAGGGAATGTCGGGGGATTCGTTGCGGGTGATCGCCGTCTTCGGTTTTTCCACCTGCACGTCGGTCTTGAAGGGTTCGAGGTCCTCCAGCGTCTGCCAGCCGTCGTCGAACACTTCCCGACGCAGTTCCTCGAACCGCCCGCTCGGGTTCAACCCCGCGCCGCGGCCGCGCCGGCGATCGACCTCGATCCTGAGGCCGGAAGCCTGCACCAGGCTATCGGCAATATCAGCCGTATGAGCAGGCGCGAATGCGTCCTGCTGCAACTGGGACAGCTCGTTCATGGGAAACTCCTGCGGTGAACTCCCCGTCCACCGTGACAAGATTCCTACTGCAGAAATGAGAACAATGCAAGAACAAATTCCGTGTGACAGCTTTGTGGCAATTCCTGCTGCGATGCGATAAGCATGCATCATGCTGACTGTTTTACTGGAATGCCGCGATCAGGAATCGGAGCTGGCACAGACCCTGTCTGTGCTGGTCACGGGTGCCGTGGAGGGGCTCGTGAGCGATGTGGCCGTGCTCGATTGTGGCTCCAGCGATGCCTCGCCGCGGGTGGCCGATGCCGCCGGTTGCCGGTTCCATCAGGACTGGGACCTGCGTGATGTGCTGCAGGCGGCGCGTGGCGAGTGGCTGTTCCTCATCGAACCCGGTGCCCGGCCGCAGATCGGCTGGGTGGAGGAGGTGACGGAGCATATTGCCATGAACCGCCAGCCGGCCCGGTTTTCGCCATCGCGCAACCATCGGCGTCCGCTGTTTCGACGCCTGCTGTCGCCGGTCCCGCCGCTTGAGCAGGGTCTGATCCTGCGCAAGGCAGAAGCGATGGCGCAGGCGAAAGCCGGCATGCGGCTTGTGGATCTAGCCGGTGGCCACAAGCCGTTCCAGCTGATCAGCGAGATTGTTCCTGCCTGGGCGACCCGTCCCTGATGGGCGACATCAGCCTTTTCCGCCGCGTCTCAAATGTTCGTCCAGGCGCGGCATGATTTCCACGAAATTGCAGGGCATGTGCCGATAGTCGAGCTGCGCGCGCAAAATGCCGTCCCATGCATCCTTGCAGGCGCCGGGCGAGCCGGGCAACACGAAGATGAAGGTGGCATTGGCCACGCCGCCGGTCGCGCGCGACTGGATGGTGGACGTGCCGATCTTGTCGTAGGAAATGCGGTGGAAGACTTCCGAAAAACCGTCCATGCGCTTTTCGAATAGCGGTTCCAGCGCCTCCGGCGTTACGTCACGGCCGGTAAACCCCGTGCCGCCGGTGGTGATCACCACATCGATCTCATCATGCAAAGTCCAGCTGCGCACCTGCTCGAAGATCGCCTCGCGTTCGTCGGGGACGATCACTCGGGAAATCAGCCGGTGGCCAGCTTCCGTAATACGCTGCACCAATGTGTCGCCGGATTTGTCATTGTCCAGGCGGCGTGTATCGGAGACGGTCAGGACGGCAATGCCGACTGGAATGAAGGGGCGGCTTTCGTCGATACGGTCCATCATGCGTCTCCCGGCAGCGTGCGTGTCGCCTTGATATAGGCCTCGGGAAAGCGGGCTGCCAGTTGTTCGCTCGCTGCAATGGCGTCCCGCTCCGCGGCATAGAGGCCAAAACAGGTGGCGCCGGAGCCGGACATGCGGGCAAGGCGGGCGCCGCTCTCCTCCAGCGCGGTGATCAGTTGCCCGATCACCGAGACAAGGCTGCGGGCCGGCGGCTCCAGGTCGTTGCGCTGGTCTTTGAGGTAATCGAGCCAGACAGAGGCATCGCCGGAAGGCGGCAGGGGAGGCAGGGGCGCATTGTCACGTCGCTCCAGCCGCCGGAAGATCTCCGGGGTGGATACACCGATCAGCGGGTTGACCAGCACCATGGAGAAGGCCGGCAGCGCAACCGGCGTCAGCGCCTCGCCAATGCCACGGGCGATCAGCGGTCGGCTGGAGAGGCACATCGGCACATCGGCGCCGAGCTTCAGCGCAAGCACAGCCAGCGCTTCATCCGGCAGTGTGGCGTTCCAAAACCTTTGTAGGCCGCGCAAGGTCGCCGCCGCATCGGCAGAGCCGCCGCCAATGCCGGCGGCAATCGGCAGGTCCTTGTCGAGGTGGATATGCACCGGCGGGGCTGCGTGGCCAAGCTCCTGAAGCGCCAGCCGCAACAGATCGCGCGCCTTGACCACGAGATTGTCGCCCTCGGCATCGAGAAGAGCCCCGAAACGACCGCCAAGCGTCAGCCGGTCGGCGGCAGAGGACGCGAAGCGCAGCCCATCGCCCGCTTCGGCAAACGTCACCAGGCTGTCGAGCAGATGATAGCCATCCGCCCGCCGGCCGGTCACATGCAGCGCGAGATTGATTTTCGCACGCGCTGTTTCGTGGATGGATGGATCCATCGATCAGTCTTGGACGGCAGGCAGCTTCAGCACCTGGCCCGGCTGCAGCCGGTTCGGATTGCGCTTCAGGTCCGGGTTGAGATCGATGATCTCCTGAGCCCGGTCCCGGTCGCCCAGCCGTTCTGCTGCGATCTTCCACAATGTGTCGCCGGCATTGACGATGTATTCCAGCGGTTCCGCCGCTCCCTTGGTCGCATCCGTTGCTGCCTGCGGCACGGTCGCGCCGGGGGCGGCCATCGCGGTGTTGACCGGCGGCGTTGGCGCCTCCGTCAGGCCTTCGCGGATCTTCTGTTCGATCTTCGGGATCTCGGTCAGCTCCGGTTTCATGGTCAGCGCCCGCTGCCACTGGAAACCGGCTTCGAGCTTGCGGCCCACACGCCAGTAGGCGTCACCCAGATGGTCGTTGATCGTCGCGTCGCCGGCGCGCAGCTGCACCGCGCGTTCCAGCTCTTCCACCGCGTCGTCATACCGGCCGAGGCGATAATAGGCCCAGCCGAGCGAATCGACGATGTAGCCGTCATCGGGCCGCAGATCGACCGCCTTGCGGATCATCTGCAGGCCTTCTTCCAGGTTGCGGTTCATGTCCACCCAGGAATAACCGAGATAGTTCAGAACCTGCGGCTGGTCGGGATTAAGTTCCAGCGCTTTGCGGAAATTCGGCTCCGCCTTGTCCCATTCCTTCAGCCGCTCATAGGCAATGCCGCGCTGGAAGAAGACCGACCAGTCGGTGGCGCGCGGCACGGGGCCGATCACCTCGACGGCCTTGTCGTAATTGCGCGCCATTTCGGCATAGTCTTTTGCATCCGAAAGCACGCTGCCATAGGCGATATAACTGCGGATGTCGCTCGGATCGGACTCGATCAGCGACTTCAGGTGCTCGCGGGCAGCCGTCACGTCGCCGGTCTGGGCCAGCGTCAGGCCAAGCTGCAGCTCGGAAATCCGCCGCATCGGCGAATCCGCCGGCACGCGGCCGTAAAGCTCGATCGCCTGTTTCGGCATTTCCAGCTTTTCGGCAATGCCGCCGAGCAGGATCAGCGTGTCGGCGCTTTTCGGGTCCAGCGCATGCGAGATCTGCAGATAGAGCGAGACCATTTCCTCGGCACCCTGGCGGTTCAGGGCACTGCCGATGGAAAACAGAACCGAGGCCGCACCGGCGGTCGCGGTGGTGATCTGCTGCTCGGGCTTCTCCCCCTTCTCGATGCTGTCGCGCAGTGCCTTCAGCGGGGCGTAATTGGTGATCTGACGTTCGGCCACCGCAATCGCATCCAGCGCCTTGCGTTTGTTGCCTTCGGAGGCTTCCAGCCGTGCGAGTGCCATCACGGCGCGCATGAAGGTGTCCGGCGTCGTGGCAATCGCCTCTTCGCTGGTAATGGCCGCCGTCAGGTGGCGACGCGCGGTTGCATTGTCACCGGAAACCAGCGCCATTGCGCCCATGTGATATTCGGTAAAGGCCTTGAACCAGTCCGGCCCTTTGAGGTTGCGGATGGTCTTGATCCCGTCCGCACCCTTGCCGGCGCCCACTTTTGCCCAGCCGCTCATCAGCTGGTGGGTCAGGCGATCGAGATCGTTCGCACCCGTATAGGCCAGCAACTTTTCGGCCTGGGCGTAATCGCCACGGCGAATGGCGTCGAGCCCGCGCACGATGGTGGTGACACGCTCGACGGCGGCATCCTCCTTCAGCGCGTCCGCCTGCTTCAGGCCCTCGTCGAACTGGCCGTTCATCAGGAGCGAGATCATCAGCCGTTCGCGGATGTCCACATTGGCCGGCTCGAAGGCAAGCGCCTTCTGGTAGAGCGCGATGGCGGTCGGATAGTCATGGTCCACGTCAGCCGTGCGCGCAGCCAGGAAGGCACCGGAGAAGGTGTTCACCGTGTCGGGCGAGAAGGTGACGTCTTCGGTGACCGGATTGTCCGCTGCTGATGCCAGCTGGGTGTGAGCCGAACCCAGAAGCATGAGCGCCCCGAGTGCCGCGCCGGAGAGCAGACGAAGGGCAAATTTCTGCCGCATGAAGGTGCCTTTCATGAAGAGCATGGGACGGCTCGGTGGCCGTCATGAATCCTGCGCCGATGATTCACGACAGAATGGCTTTTTTGGAGCAGGACCGCAAGAATCTGAAGGCATTCGATGAGGGTGCATTCACACCCTCACGGTTAGTTGACGCGGTCGATGCAGAAATCGATCACTTCCATGAGCGCCGCCTTGTGGGCAGACGCGGGCAGCGGCGACAGCGCATCGCGGGCAATTGCTCCATAATGCTTGGCGCGCGCAATGGTGTCGGTCAGGCCGTTGTATTTGGTGATCAGGCCGAGCGCCCGCTCCAGGTTCGCGTCAGAGCTTTCGCCCTGTTCGATGGCCGTCTTCCAGAAGGCGCGGTCTTCGGCGCTGCCGCGGCGATAGGAGAGGATCACGGGAAGAGTGATCTTGCCTTCGCGGAAATCGTCGCCGACATTCTTGCCGAGATCGGCTGCCTTGCCGCCGTAATCCAGCGCATCATCGACCAGCTGGAAGGCGAGACCAAGGTTCATGCCGTAGGATTTCAGCGCAGCCCGGCTCGCTTTGTCGGTATCGGCAATGATCGGGCCGACTTCGGCTGCCGCGGCAAACAGCGCCGCCGTCTTGGCGCGGATGACGGAGAGATAGTCGTCTTCCGTCGTTTCCATGTTCTTGGCGACGGACAGCTGCAGAACCTCGCCTTCGGCGATCACGGAGGCCGCAGTCGCCAGAACGTCGAGCGCTTCCAGCGAGCCGACCTCGACCATCATCTTGAAAGCCTGGCCGAGCAGGAAATCGCCCACCAGCACGCTCGCCTGGTTGCCCCAGATCATCCGCGCGGTGGACTTGCCGCGCCGCATGTCGCTTTCATCCACCACATCGTCATGCAGAAGTGTCGCGGTGTGCATGAATTCGACGCTGGTGGCGAGCTTGATATGGCCGTCCCCCCGGTAACCGAACATTTCGGCTGCGGCGAGCGTCAGCATCGGGCGCAGGCGTTTGCCGCCGGAGGAGATCAGGTGATTGGCGACCTCGGGGATCATCTCGACGTCCGAGCCAGCCTTGGAGAGGATCAGCTGGTTCACCCGGTCCATGTCCGCCTTCGTCAGATCAACGAGCGGCTGGACGGATGCCTGCTTGCTTTTGCCCTCTTCGAGCGGAATAACGACGCCCAATGACATGGCCTCCTGTTCAAATTTTGCGCCGGACAATAGAAAGGGGAGCCTGTTGCGGCAAGGGGCAAATCCCGAAATGGACAAGAATTGAGATGGTTTGACGCAGATGAAAGAATTGATCCGCACCAATGATGCGGTTGTCCTGTCCTTTGCGACAAGTCTCCTCACCGATGCCGGCATCCATTGCCTCATCGCCGACCAATCCATGAGCATTCTCGAAGGGTCCCTCGGGCTGCTGCCACGCCGGCTTCTGGTGGAGACGGAACGGGCAGACGAGGCGCGGCGCCTGATGATCGATGCGGGTCTTGGCGCGGAGCTGAAGGATGCCGATGGCTGATCCCGTGACCGATCCCGTGAGTGGCCCGACGACCGATACGATCGACGCCTTCCATCGCGGCCGTTTTCATCTCGTGCAGCCGAAGAGCGGCGGCCATCGCGCCGGCATGGACGCCATGATGCTCGCCGCGCTGGTGGTGGCAGAAGGTCCGGTGCGGGTTGCCGACCTCGGCGCCGGTGCCGGTGCTGCGGGCCTTGCGGTTGCGGCACGCATCGAAGAGGCGGAGGTGACGCTGTTCGAGCGCTCGGAGCTGATGGCGGATTATGCCCGCCGGACGCTCGCTCTTCCGGACAATGCCGCTTTGGCGCCGCGGATGCAGGTGGTGGAAGCGGACGTGACCCTGCGCGGCAAACCCCGTGTCGAAGCCGGGCTGCTCGACGATCATTTCCACCATGTCATCATGAACCCGCCCTTCAACGATGGCCGCGACCGCCGCACGCCCAATGTCCTGAAGGCAGAAGCGCATGCCATGACGGAGGATCTGTTCGAGGCCTGGATCCGCACCGCCGGCGCGATCATGATCCCCGGCGGACAGCTCTCTCTGATCGCGCGGCCGGAATCGGTCGCCGAGATCATTGCCGCCTGTGGCCGGCGTTTCGGCGGGCTGGAACTGACCGCCATCCATCCGCGCCCCGGCGAGGATGCGATCCGCCTGCTCGTCACCGCCATCAAGGGATCACGGGCTCGGCTGAAATGGCGCGCGCCGCTTCTGATGCACGATCGGGATGGTCATGCCTTTGCGCCCTTCGTGGATGACCTGAACAATGGCCGCGCCGCCTATCCCCGCCGCTGACGCGCACCATGACGCCCTCTTTGCGGCGCATGACGCGGAATTTATGGAAACAAACCATTGCGCCGGCCATTCCGTTGCATACATCTCGGCAAACAGGTTGATGCAGGAGTAGATATGGCTGGGTTCTGGACGCGGTGGATACCGAAACGGTTGCGCAAGGAAGGGGTGACCATCCCCGTCGTCCGGCTGCACGGGGCGATCATGTCCGGCGGCAGCCAGTTCCGGCCGGCGCTGAACCTCGCCAATGTGGCAGGTGCCCTCGAGAAGGCGTTTTCGAAGAAGGATGCGCCGGTCGTTGCCATCTCGATCAATTCGCCCGGCGGCTCGCCGGTCCAGTCGCGGCTGATCTACCAGCGCATCCGTGCGCTGGCGGAGGAGAAGAACAAGCGCGTGCTGGTCTTCGTCGAGGATGTGGCGGCCTCCGGTGGTTACATGATCGCGCTTGCCGGTGATGAAATCCTCGTCGATCCCACCTCGATCGTCGGATCGATCGGCGTCGTCTCCGGCGGTTTCGGGTTTCCGGAACTCCTGAAGAAGATCGGCGTCGAGCGCCGCGTTTATACCGCCGGCGAAAACAAGGTGATCCTCGATCCCTTCCAGCCGGAAAAGGAAGGCGATATCGAATACCTCAAGACGCTGCAGCTGGAGATCCACAAGGTCTTCATCGACATGGTGCGCCTGCGCCGCGGCGAACGGCTGGCTGATGACGCGACGATCTTTTCCGGCCTGTTCTGGACGGGCGTACGTGGCGTCGATCTCGGCCTTGTCGATGGCGTCGGCGAAATGCGCGAGGTGCTGAAGCGCCGGTATGGGCCGCAGACGAAGCTGGAACTGGTGGGCGGCGGACGCGGCCTGTTCGGCCGCCGGGTGCCGGGTGTCATCTTCGGTGGCGATCACGGGCAGGCGATTGCCGCATCCGCCGCGTCGGGTCTTGCCCAGACGCTGGAAGAGCGGGCATTGTGGAGCCGTTACGGGCTCTGATGGGGATCAATCATGGCGCAGCTTCTGTTTCTCGCCTTTCTGATCGGCGGGGGATGGTTTTTGTATCGGAAATTCGTGGCCGACGCGGAGAAGCTGTCACGCCGCCGGCGTGAGCAGGAGCGCGAACGGCAGACCGGTGCCAATGGCACGTTGATCCAGGATCCGGAAACCGGCGAATATCGCGTCCGCAAGGATGAAGACTAGCAGAGTTCGGTAACAAGTCCCGTTCAAGATGACTTAACGGGTTTGTTGTAGCGTTTTCGGATAATCTGACGCTCCGGACTTCTTAGATCATCAGCATGAATTCGTTACTGACCAACGCATCCGCCGTCTCGGCGCTGGCCACGTTGCGAACCATCAACGGTGCGCTGGGCAAGACGCAGGAGGAGGTCTCGTCCGGCTACCGTATCGGCACGGCAGCAGACAACGCCGCCTACTGGTCCATCGCGACCACGATGCGCTCGGATCGCAAGTCGCTCGGTGCGGTCAGTGATGCCATCAGCCTCGGCTCGGCCACGGTCGATGTTGCCTATAGCGCCATGAGCGCATCGCTCGACGTGCTGGACACCATCAAGACCAAGCTCGTGGCGGCCAAGGAGCCGGGTGTTGATCGCGGCAAGATCCAGAAGGAAATCGATCAGCTGCAGGATCAGTTGCAAAGCATCGTCGATTCGGCGAGCTTCAACGGTGAAAACTGGCTGACGGCAAGCGCAGCCGACCTGGGAACCCATGCCACCACCGTCGTTTCCGGCTTTACCCGCAATGCGGACGGAACGGTCGACCTCCAGTCGATCGAGGTGGACCTGTCGAAAACAGTCTTGCTGAACGGCGAGGGTGGCGGCCTGTTGCAGACGGCCTCGGCCTCCAGCGATGGCCCGTTTTCGGAGGCCGGCGGTTTTGTCAGCCTGCTGGACAGCCTGGCATCGTCGCCTCTGTCGGCTGGCGGCACGCGGTATGTCGGTTTTACCCAGTCCTTCACCGTGGATGAAGGCGACTCGTTGTCCTTCACCCTGCAGCCAAACACCGGCGGCGGCAGCACACGCTCCGAGGTGACTGTCACTCTCAACCGCAGCACCGTGGATCAGGCTCTTGGCGCTTCGGCCGAGGGCGTCGTCTCCACGATTGCGCAGCTTGTGTCTGTTGCGCAGACGGCCTTTGGCAATGCCGGTCTATCAACGTCGGATGTCACTATCCTCGCCGGAACCGGCGTCTATATCGACAATATCGGCCTGCAGTTTCCCAATGGCGATTTCAACGCGATGAAAAACGTGTCGGTGAACGACCTGTCGCTCGATGGCGACAATCCGACGATCGGCATCATGGACATGGATATCAGCAGCAGCGGTGCCGATGTCGACAACTACATCGTCCAGGTCGAGAAGATGCTGCATTCGGTGACCAACGCCGCAGCCGATCTGGGGTCGATCCAGTCACGGCTGTCGCTGCAGTCGAGCTTTACGGCGGACCTCATGGATTCGCTGACCCTCGGCATTGGCACGCTGGTCGATGCCGACATGAATGAAAGCTCGATCCGCCTGAAGGCGCTGCAAACCCAGCAACAGCTGGGCATGCAGGCGCTTTCCATCGCCAACTCCACCAGCGAAAACATGCTCCAGCTGTTCCGCTGATGCCTTGCGGTGGTTCGGACCGGTCAGAACCGCGTGGTAAGCTCCGTCAGCCAGGCGGGTGACATTTCCACGAGCCTTGCCTCCAGCTGTTTGTCGATGCCGGTCAGGATCAAGAGGCCGATCGCGATCAGGATGCCGCCGAACACGCCCTTCAGCCACTTGCCGGCACCCAGCATCCGGTCACGGTTGCGGTTGAACATGTCGCGCGAGAGCGAGCCGAGCAGAAGCAACGGCAAGGCCGCGCCGATGCCGAAGAAGAGCATCGTCACGACGACCTGACCAAGGTTCTCGCCGCGCGCCGCCATCAGCGAGGCGGCGCCAAGCGTCGGTCCCACACACGGGCTCCAGACCGTGCCGAGCAGCAGGCCGACCCCGAACTGGCCCTGCCAGCCCCCGTCATCAAAGCCGCCAAACCGCCGTTCGGTCCAGTTGCCGATCGGGCCCGCCGCCAGCGCCACGCGCGCCTGCAGCGATGGCAAGATCATCACCGTGCCGATCAGGATCATGATGATGGAGCCGGTCGAGCGGAAGACGCCGAGGTCGAACCCCAGGCCGAACCCGACCAGCGCCACGAACAGCCCCACCGCCACGAAGGACACGGCAAGCCCGCCGGCCAGCGCCGCCGGACCGAAACGATGGCGTGTCGCCGCCGTCGAGAGCACGATCGGCACCAGCGGCAGCACGCAGGGCGACAGGATCGACAGCATGCCGGCAAGCGTTGCGAAGGTGATGCTGGACAGCATGGCTCACATCGCCGTCGTTGATTTGAACAGTGTCTCGATCGATGCAGCCTTCGTATCCCCCACGGACCGGGCGGTTTCCTTCGTGCCGCGATAGCCGATCAGCGTCGACTGCATGTTGGCGCCGAGCGCCCGAACGACATCCTTCTGCGCGTCGAAATCGACCGTGAAGATCGTCAGATCCTTGAACGCGCTGTTCTTGGCAAGGCTGTCGATGATCGGCTTCTGCGCCTTGCAGGTCGGGCACCAGCTTGCGGTGATGTCTACCACGATCGGCTGGCCTGCCTTCTGGGCGGCGGCAAAGGCCTCCTGCTGGAAAGGCCTGATCTCCGCGGCAAGGGCGGAAAAGGCGGTCGCCAGCGACAGCGCGGCGGCTCCCATAAACGTCAGGACTGCAGAGGCTGGTTTCATGGATATGTCTCCCCGGTTGAGCTTGCATTATGCAAGCCATACCGCTGTTACGCAGGCGGCCTGAAGCCTGTTACAGAAGATCACGCAAATGTTGACGAGACATGCCTGTACGAAGTGGGGATCCGCACTGCGCGAGCCGTTTCCTGCAATCCATCTCTCCTTGCGCAACTCATGAATGCATTAGGAAATGCTTTCATGAAAGAGTTACGCCGTCGTTGAAAATAGAATATCTCGCGTTTCATTTAAATTAAATCGCCATTAACCATAGATTTGCTAGCTTTCCGTTATAGTTAATAATCTGTTACGGATCGTCGAAATGAACTCAATTGTCACAAATACTGCGGCGATCTCGACCCTGTCTTCCCTTCGAGCGATCAATGCCTCGATGAGCGAAACCCAAGCCCAGATCTCAAGCGGCTTGCGTGTCGAGACGGCGGCCGACAATGCCGCCTATTGGTCGATCGGCACGACGATGCGTTCCGACAACAAGGCACTCGGCGCCGTGGTCGATGCGATGAACCTTGGTTCCGCCACCGTCGATGTCGCTTATGCGGCGATGGAATCGACTGTCGATATCCTCGACGAGATCAAGGCCCGTCTGACGGCCGCCTCGGAGCCTGGCGTTGATCGTTCCAAGGTGCAGAAGGAAATCGACCAGCTGCAGGATCAGCTGCAGAGCGTCATCGATTCCGCCAGTTTCAACGGCGAGAATTGGCTGAAGGCGAACGGTACCAGCGCGGATGTCCTGTCGACCACCATCGTTTCCGGTTTCACCCGCGATGAGGACGGCAATGTCGCCCTGCAGACGCTCGATGTGGATCTCGCCGATACCGTGCTGCTGAACGATTCCGGCGGCGGTCTGCTGCAGTTCGGCGACGGCTCCTTCGAGGAGTTCGGCGGTTTCGTGGATGCCTACAATGCCAATGGTTTCTTCAGCCCGGGAACCTTCACAGGTCCTTTCAAGGTGAGTTCCGGCGACAGTCTGTCCTTTGATATCGGTGGTCCTAGCCTGCCAACCTATACGGTGACCATTGATCGCGACACCGTGGATGCCGCGCTCGGCTCAGAGGCAAACGGCACCATTTTCGGCGTCTCGGACATGGCCACCGTCGTCAATTACGCCATCGTTGATGCGGGTGGCAGCCTCAGCGACGCTCAGGTCTATGTCACCGGCAGCAACACTTTCTACAATGTCAGCCAATCGGGTTTGTATGAAATGTCGCCGAACCTGAGCGTTGTGGATTCCGGCGCCGACGAGAAGGTGTCGATCATGGATATGACGATTGCCGGGACGAGTGGCTCGCTTGAAGGCCAGATCGGCATGATCGAGACCATGCTGCAATCCACGACGGATGCGGCTGCCGATCTGGGAGCCATGCAGTCGCGACTGGAACGCCAGACGGCCTTCACCAACGATCTGATGGATTCCCTCGACAAGGGCATCGGCACGCTTGTCGATGCCGATATGAACGAGACCTCCACGCGGTTGAAGGCCCTGCAGACCCAGCAGCAGCTGTCCATCCAGACATTGTCGATCGCCAATTCCTCGAACCAGGCCCTGATGCAACTATTCCAGTAGGCTGACGGGAGGTGATCGCGAGAATGCTTGACCCTCCGTCCCGGTCATGGCACCAGACGGCCACCATCGTGAACCAAGTCCGGACATGCCCATGACCACGCCTCTTGCCCCGCATATGGACCCCAAGCGCTCCTTCCAGGCGCTGATCCTGACGCTGCACGCTTACTGGGCCGACAAGGGCTGTGCCGTGCTGCAGCCTTACGACATGGAAGTCGGCGCCGGCACCTTCCACCCGGCAACGACGCTGCGCGCGCTGGGCCCGAAGCCCTGGAAGGCAGCCTATGTGCAGCCTTCGCGCCGCCCCTCCGACGGCCGTTACGGCGAAAACCCGAACCGCCTGCAGCATTATTACCAGTATCAGGTGATCCTGAAGCCGAACCCGTCCAACCTGCAGGAACTTTATCTCGGCTCGCTGGCGGCGATCGGCCTCGACCCGCTTTTGCATGACATCCGGTTCGTCGAGGACGACTGGGAAAGCCCGACGCTCGGCGCCTGGGGTCTCGGCTGGGAGTGCTGGTGCGACGGGATGGAGGTCTCGCAGTTTACCTATTTCCAGCAGGTCTGCGGCATCGAATGTTCGCCGGTCGCCGGCGAGCTGACCTACGGTCTCGAGCGTCTGGCCATGTATGTGCAGGGCGTCGACAATGTCTACGACCTCAACTTCAACGGTCGCGAGGGCGAGGAAAAGATCTCCTACGGCGATGTCTTCCTGCAGGCCGAACAGGAATACTCCCGCCACAACTTCGAATTCGCCGATACCGAAATGCTGCACCGGCATTTCATTGATGCGGAGAAGGAGTGCCAGGCGCTTCTCGCCGCCGGTGCGCCCGGCGACAATGCCAACCAGCGCCTGCACAAATGCGTTTTCCCGGCCTATGACCAGTGCATCAAGGCCTCCCACGTCTTCAACCTGCTGGACGCCCGCGGCGTGATCTCCGTCACGGAACGCCAGAGCTACATCCTGCGCGTCCGTACGCTGGCAAAAGCCTGCGGCGAGGCCTTCCTGCTGACCGATGCGGGCGGTGCCAATCTTGCGGACGCGGCGGCCTGACGACCAGGTTGTATCGGCGGGGGATGGTTCTCAGAACTCCAGCCCCGCCGCCACCCGGTTTTCGATCCGGACGACGAGCCCGTTGATCTTGGCCATCAGCACGTCGAAGTCGATCGGCTTGGTCAGGTAGCTTTCGGCGCCGGCGCCCAGGCCCTCGATCATCTTTTCCTTGTCCGACAGCGCCGTCAGGAAAACGAAGGGCATGTTGGCGAGCTGCGGATGGTTGATCTGCAATTCGCCCAGCATGGCAATCCCGTCCATTTCCGGCATGGTGATGTCGGAAATCACGATGTCTGGCCGCTGGGTCAGGATGACGTCCAGCCCTTCCTTGCCGTTCTCGGCCTGGATCACTCTCAGGCCGGCATCCTGCAGTTCCTCGACGATCAGTTCGCGGACGTCTCTTTCGTCCTCGACGCATAGAACCGTGATCATATCCTGCTCCTCCTGTTGTTTCGATGTGCCTGATGTCAGGCGGCGGTTGCCTCTTCCGGTGCGTCCGTCACCACGACGGTGTCCTCCCGTCTCGGGCCGCGGATCGGCAGCCGGAAGATGAAGGTACTGCCCTTGCCGCGCTGGCTTTCGACCCGGATATCGCCCCCATGCAGGCAGACCACCTGCTTGACGAGCGACAGCCCGATGCCGGTGCCGGCAATGCCGGTGGATGTCCTGGCGCGGAAATAGGTCTGGAACATTTTGGGGATGTCCTCGGCATCGATGCCCACCCCTTCGTCCCGCACGGAGACGACGGCAAAACCCTCTTCCTCCCAGCCACGGATCAGGATGTCCGGTGCACGGGGCGCGTATTTGACGGCGTTGGAGAGAAGGTTTGTGATGACCTGCGACACGGCCAGCGCATCACAGCGCACCACCGGCGGCAGATCCGTCAGGTCGCATTCGAACCGATGGCTCTGGGAAAAGATCTTCTGCCGGGTGATCGCCTGGTCGATCAGCTTCGGCAGCGAGCAGGAGGAGAGCGCAAGCTCCACCTTGCCGGTGTCGATACGGCCGGCAGACAGGAAGCTCTCCATCAGTTCCACCATGCGGGCGACGGCCGAGCGGATCTGGTGCGTCTTGTCGACGAGAAACTCGGGTTCGATCCCGCCACGTTTGCGGATGAGGCGCTGGGCGGCCCCGTCGATGATCGCAAGCGGCGTGCGGAATTCGTGGCTGGTCATGGCGACGAACTGCCGCTGCATGGCGTTGATGTTCTTTTCCTGCTTCAGCGCCTCTTCGAGAGCTGCCGCCTGAGCCTCGATCTCGGCGGTGCGCTGGCGCACTGTTTCCTCCAGCTCGTCACGGTTGCGGATCAACTCCTTTTCCGCCCGTTTGCGCTGGGTGATGTCGGTATAGCTCAGCACGTAGCCGCCCTGCGACAGCGGTTCGGAGCGCACCGCCAGCACCTTGCCGCTCGCCCGTTCGCGCTCGAAACTGTAGGGGAGGCCAAGTTCCGCCTGTTCGACGCGCTCGCGGATCATGGCGTCGAGATCGCCGTCTCCCCATTCGCCGCGTTCCGCGTTGTAGCGAAGAATGTCCTCGAAACGCGAACCGGGCGGGAACCGCTCGGGCGGAAGGTTCATCAGGTCGTAGAGCCTGCGGTTCGCCATCAGAAGCCGCGAGCGGTTGTCGAACACGCCGATCCCGCCGGGAATGGCATCGAAGACCTGTTCCAGCAGGCCGAAGGCCTTGCGCTGGTCGGCGGTTGCCACGGCAACCTCGGCGAACAGATCGGTTTCCTCGCCGCGGATGCGCCAGACATGCACCTTGACGGGATAGACGGTGCCGTTGCGCCGCCGCTGGCAGGCATCGAAGCTGATGGAGGGGCAACGACCGCTCATCAACGGTTTCAGCCGGTCGCGATAATCCGCCTCGCTCAGATCCACCTTCAGGCCGACAGTGGTCATGGCGGAAAGCGCCTGCTGTGTATAACCGGTGCGGATGCTGGCGGTGGCGTTTGAGCGGATGATGCCGAGGCTGCGCGGATCGAAGATGTAGATTTCGTCGGTCGACAGTTCCACGACGTTCAGCAGGCTTCCGCCGTGGCCGCTACGGTTGACGATGATGCGCGCGATCTCCTGGCAGACGAGATGCAGGGCGGCGATCTTTTCGGCGCTGAGCCGTCTCGCCTTGCGGCCGAACAACAGCACCGCACCGGTCGCCGGCTGATCATCGTTGATGCACAGCGGAATGGTGTAGAGGCAGGTGCGCCCGAAACCTTCCGGAAAACTGCCGGCGACGTCGGAGGGATCGATCACCCGTGGCAAGGTCATGTCCTCGCTCTGCCGGTGATGCAGGAGCTTGTGGCCGTCCGTGCTGCAATCGGCCACGTAGATCGCCGCATTGCGCCCAAGATCCAGGTCGGGGATGCCGGTGACGATCTCCAGCACCTCATCGAGAATGCAGCTGAGGCGTTTGCTCGATGTGGCGACCCGCAATATGTCCCTGCAGGCCGTCAGCGCCCAGAGGGGCAGGTTGGACCAGGTCATCTTCGGCATCGCCACGCCTCCACGTTGAACGATCAGGAAGGACACAATACCTGGAAGACTTTAACCTGCCGCTCATGCACGCTCCGGTATTTGATTGCCGATGTTAACCGGATGGCAGCAAATAGATCCCACTTTTTGCGCCATAGACCATGACAGGCAGCGCGGGAATGGCTAGGTTCCGCCTCACGATCACTCTGGGGGAGCGCTCTGATGGAAATCGCACTCGTCGCACTCGCGGCCGTCGCACTGTATGTCATCTTCATCTACAACGGGCTGGTGAAGTCGCGGAACATGGCGGAAGAAGCCTGGTCCGGCATCGACGTGCAGTTGAAGCGCCGCGCCGACCTGATCCCCAACCTGATCGAGACCGTGAAGGGCTATGCCAACCACGAAAAATCGACGCTGGAGGAGGTCGTGGCGCTGCGCAACAAGGCGCAGGCCGTGCCGAGCGGCGACGTGGCGGGCCGTGCCGCTGCCGAAGGCCTGCTTGGCCAGGCGCTTGGCCGCATCATCGCGCTTGCGGAAGCCTATCCGGACCTGAAGGCCAACGAGAATTTCCTTGAGCTGCAGCGTTCGCTGGAAACCATCGAGGGTGAAATCCAGATGTCACGCCGTTATTATAACGGTGCGGCGCGTGACCTCAACGTGAAGGTCGAGAGCTTCCCGTCCAACCTGGTGGCCGGCCAGTTCGGTTTTGCCAAGAAGCCCTATTTCGAGATTGCCAACGAGGCGGACCGTGCGGTACCGACCGTCAAGTTCTGATCCCTTTCCGCGCCGAACGGGCGCCAGCCGAGACTGACATGACGACTGACAAACTGACCATCCGCCCGACCCAAACCCCTCTCGTCGGCCGGGTGAGCCCTCCGGGTTCGAAATCCATCACCAACCGGGCGCTCCTGCTTGCAGGTCTTGCCAAGGGCACCAGCCGTCTCACCGGTGCGCTGAAGAGCGATGACACGCGTTATATGGCAGAGGCGTTGCGCGCCATGGGCGTGACGGTGGACGAGCCGGATGCAACGACCTTCGTCGTCACCGGCACCGGCGTGCTGAAGGCTCCCGAAAAGCCGCTGTTCCTCGGCAATGCCGGCACCGCGACGCGTTTTCTGACGGCGGCGGTGGCGCTTGGCCACGGGCGTTTCGTTGTTGATGGCGATCAGCACATGCGCAAGCGCCCGATCCAGCCGCTGGTCGATGCGTTGCAATCCTTGGGCGTCGCGATTGCCGCTCCGTCCGGTTGCCCGCCGGTCGCGATCGATGCCAATGGAACGTTCAAGAAGAACCGCGTGGTGATCGATGCGGGTCTCTCCAGCCAATACGTATCGGCGCTGTTGATGGCGGCGGCCTGCGCCTCCGAGCCTTTTGAGATAGAACTCGCCGGTGCCGAGATCGGCGCGCGCGGTTATATCGACCTGACGCTTTCCGCCATGAGGGCCTTTGGTGCGAAGGTCGAGCAGCCATCGTCCGCCGTCTGGCGCATCGAACCGACCGGTTACACCGCGACCGATTTCCACATCGAGCCGGACGCCTCTGCCGCCACCTATCTCTGGGGCGCGGAAGTTCTGACCGGCGGTCGGATCGACATCGGCACGCCGGCAACCGCCTTCACCCAGCCGGATGCAAAAGCCTATGACGTGATTTCGGCTTTCCCGCATATGCCGGCGGTGATCGATGGCAGCCAGATGCAGGATGCCATCCCGACGATCGCGGTGCTTGCCGCCTTCAACGAAACGCCGGTGCGGTTCGTCGGCATCGCCAACCTGCGCGTCAAGGAATGCGACCGCATCCGGGCACTCTCGACCGGCCTCAACAACATCCGCGACGGTTTGGCGACGGAGGAGGGCGACGACCTTCTGGTCGCCTCCGATCCGGCGCTTGCCGGCCAGCATCTGCCGGCCGAGATCGACACCTTCGCCGATCACCGCATTGCCATGAGTTTTGCGCTGGCCGGCCTGAAGATCGACGGCATCACCATTCTCGATCCGGATTGCGTGGGCAAAACCTATCCGGACTACTGGAATGCCATGGCCTCGCTCGGTGTCGGTATCGACAGGGGATAAGGAAATGACGGCAGCTTTCCGGCGCGCGGCACTCCTGGTTCTGGCAGTTCTTTTGCCGGTTCTGCTTGCGTCGGGAGCGGCCCGCGCCGCCGAAGTCATCGACAGCTACCGCTCGGAGATCGACATTGCCGCCGATGGCGCGATCACCGTGACGGAAATCATCACCGTTAACGCCGAGGGGCAGGAGATCCGTCGCGGCATTTTTCGCGATTTCCCGCTTTACATGGTGGATGCCAACGGCCGCCGGCAGAAGGTCGGCTTCGAGATCCTCTCCGTCGCCCGCGACGGCGGCGACGAGGACTGGCACACCGAGACGATCTCGGGTGGTATCCGCATCTATATGGGTTCGGCCGAAACGCTGCTCGATCCGGGCCGCCATACCTATGAACTGACCTATCGCACGGACCGTCAGATCCGCCATTTCGAGGATCACGACGAATTCTACTGGAATGTCACCGGCAATGGCTGGCTGTTTCCGATCAACCGGGCGTCCGCCGTGGTCAGCCTGCCGGATGGGGTCAGGGCACAGGAAACGACCTTCTTCACCGGCCCGGAAGGTTCGACCGATCGGAACGCCCGCGCCACCGGCAGCCGCTCAGCCCCCGCTTTCGAGACCACCCGGCCGCTGCGTCCGCAGGAGGGGCTGACGATTGCGATCTCGATGCCGAAGGGATCGATCGCACCGCCGTCCGCCGATCAAGAGCGCGCCTGGTTCCTGCGCGACAACATCAATCTTTTCATCGGCGGTGGCGGGCTTTTGCTCGTCACGTTCTATTACGTCTGGTTCTGGCGGCGCGTGGGCCGTGATCCGGAGGGCGGCGTGGTGGTGCCGCGCTGGGACGCGCCGGAGGGTTTGTCACCGGCGCTCGTCAACTACGTGCACAACAAGGGTTTTTCCGGTGCCGGCTGGGAGGCGCTGTCGGCCAGCTTCATCGATCTGGCGGTCAAGGGTTACATGACGCTGGATGACCTGGAACGCCGTATCGTCGTGCGCCGCACCGAAAAGCCGCTATCGGAAAAGCTGCCTTCCGGCCAGGCCGCGCTGATGCGTGAACTGCCGGATCCGGGCGATGAACTTGTCATCGACAAGGGGAATGGCGAGCGCGTGCAGAACGTCGGCAGCACCTTCCGGACGGCCATCGAGAAGGAACATCGCGGCCGCTACTACAAAGGCAATATCGGTTATTCGATCGGCGGCATTGCCTTGAGCCTGCTGATGGGTTTTGCGCTGATCGCCTTCGGCGATTTCGATCCGGACAGTATCGCTTTCCTGGTGGCACCAATGGTTTTCGGCGTCGTCTGGGGCGGGGTCGCCTTGAATGCCGGGCGCAGATTGCTGCGCAAGCGCGGCGTAGCGGCCAGGATCGGTGCCGTTCTTGTTTTCGCGCTCGTCGGTTTTATCGGTCTGTCGCTTGCCGCAACGCTGTTTGCCGGAATTATCGGCTCCATCGAAAACCACCAGTGGCCGGTGCTTGCGGCCTTTGGCGGCCTTACCCTCATCAATGCCGTCTTTTTCTTCCTGATGGGCGCGCCGACCCCGCTTGGCGCCAAGCTGATGGCGGGCATCGAGGGGCTGAAAACCTATCTGACGCTTGCCGAACGCGACCGGCTGAACATGGCGGGCGCACCCAAGATGTCGCCGCAGCATTTCGAAACGCTTCTGCCCTATGCGGTGGCGCTCGGCGTCGAGCAGCCGTGGAGTGAGACCTTCGAGACCTGGCTCGCCAGCGCCGCGGCGGGCGCTGCGGCAGCTGCCTACCAGCCGGCTTGGTATCACGGCAGCTCGTTCGGTGATTTCGGCACCAGCATTGGCGGTTTTTCCTCGTCCATGGCCTCGACGATCGCCTCCACTATTCCGGAACCGAAATCGTCGTCCTCTTCCGGCTTTTCCTCCAGCGGCGGTTTTTCTGGCGGCGGTGGCGGCGGGGGCGGCGGCGGAGGCTGGTAGCGCTCTCAACCCTTGCGCGCATTTGCGAATTTGACATAAAGTTAAACTAGCATGTGCCAAACGGGAGGGTGTGCGCCATGAGGGTTGCTAAAGACGGCATCAGTGTCCGGCCTGTCGTCGGATCTCATTCGGTTCTGTTCGGTTTTGATGCGACGCCCGAGGCGCGGCGCGGTCTCCTGGGTTTTGCGCTTGGACGGCGCAGCGTCGACCGGTCGATTTCCTGGATGCGCGGTTTCAAGTTCTTCGAAGCCACCAATCCCAATCCGAAACCGGGCGAGCGGCGTTCGACACGCGAACATCCCGTCCAGGATTTCCAATGGGGCGATTACGGCACGGAGCCGGGCCGGCATTACGATTATGTGGTCCAGGCGGTTTACGGAACACCGACGGCACTGACCTATGGTCCGGAGATCGACGTCGCTGTCGATACCGCCAATGCCGAGGGGGATGTCCACAGCGTGTATTTCAACCGCGGTGCCATTCCGAGCCAGGCTTTCGCCGATAAATTCGGCAATGTCGGGCCGACGGCTGCGGAACAGAACGATCCCTCCAACGACAAGGTCAAATGGCTCTCGCGCGGGCTGCTGGAAGGAGTGCTCGCCTATATCGCCGAAGCGAAGGGACCGGAGTTTGAACTGCGTGTCGCAGCCTACGAATTCTTCTATCCGCCGATCCTGGAGGCGCTGAAGATGGCGGCAGGGACCGGCGCGAAGGTGCAGATCTGTTACGACGCCGGCAAGGCCAAGCGGGATGGAAGCATCGTGCTGGATGAGACGAGCAGCAAGAATGTTGAGACGATCACCGCCAGCGGTCTGGAAACCACTGCGAATGTCAGCCTGCATCCGCGCCGGAATTTTTCCAAGATCCCGCACAACAAGTTCATCGTGCTGCTGAAAGATGGCGCGCCTTTGCAGATCCTCACGGGATCGACCAACTTCACGCCCTCCGGTTTTCTGGGGCAGAGCAATGTCGCGCATGTCGTGCGTGATCCGGCTCTGGCGGCGCGGTACAACCGGTACTGGGAGATGCTCGCCACAGATCCGCAGACCTCGGCGTTCAAGACCTTCAACAGCGTCCAGTTTCCCGATCCCGCCGGCCCGCTGGCGGATGGCACGATGACGGCCGTCTTTTCGCCGCGCCGCGCCGGGCTTCTGGAATGGGTGGCGGAGCGTATGGGGGAGGCAACCTCCTCGGTGATGTTCACCGCCGCCTTTGGTGTTGCCGAGCAGCTGGTGGCGGAATTCGCTGAGGACAAGGACTTTATCCGCTTCATCCTGATGGAGCGCGCGGACCGCAACGCCGCCAATCAGGCGGTGCTGGAAAGTGATCGCGATACCCGCATCGCGCTCGGTGCCAAGCTCAATGCGCAGTCGATCGCCTTGAAACTGGCCGGCCACGCGCTGGATGAGTGGTTCCGTGCCGAGGAGCATTACCGCAGCCGCGGCAACATCTTCTACATCCACACGAAAATCATGCTGATCGATGCCTTGTCCGATGATCCGCAGATCTTGTGTGGGTCCGCCAATTTTTCCAATCCCTCGGTCACCGGCAATGATGAGAACATGATGCTGCTGCGTGGGCCCGATTTCCGCCGTGTGGCGGACATCTATGTCAGCGAATATATGCGCCTCTTCAACCACCTCTATTTTCGCACCGTCGCGCTGAAACTCGCGCGCGAAAAACGAGGGGATCCGAGAAAGGCCGCGCTTCTCGATCCGACCGATGGCTGGACCGCCAGTCATTTCCGCTCCGGCAGCTATCATTTTCGCATGCGCGAGCTGTTCGGCTGACGCGGGCCTGCGGGGGATATTGCAGCGCGCCGGCAGGCTGATTGGGCGGTTTCATGGGTGACAAGTGCTGCGCGGCTTGCTAAGTCCGCCGCAGCCTGAACAACCAGCAAAAAGCTATTTCCATGCCTGATCTTCTGCTCGAACTCCGCTCCGAGGAAATTCCCGCTCGCATGCAGCGAAAGGCTGCCGGCGACCTGAAGAAGCTCGTCACCGATGCGCTGGTCGAGGCGGGTCTGACCTATGAGGGCGCGCGCGAATATTGGACGCCGCGTCGCCTGACGCTCGATATCCGCGGGCTGACCGCCCGTTCGGCCGATCAGCGCGAGGAGATCAAGGGCCCGTCCACCAAGGCGCCGGAACAGGCCGTGCAGGGTTTTCTGCGCAAGGCCGGTCTCTCCTCGGTGTCCGAAGCGCAGGTCGTCTCCGATCCGAAGAAGGGCGATTTTTATGTGGCGGTCGTCTCGAAACCCGGCCGTGTGGCGGAAGAGATCATTGCCGATGTGATGCCGGGCATCATCCGTTCCTTCCCCTGGCCGAAGTCGATGCGCTCCGGTGCCGCCTCCATGCCGAAGGGCATGGCTTACGCCGGCATCGAGGGCAAGGGTTCGGAAAGCCTGCGCTGGGTGCGCCCGCTGCAGTCGATCGTCTGCCTGTTCGGCCCCGAACATGACGAAACCCAGGTCATCCCCTTCGCGGTGGACGGCATTGTGGCGTCGAATGTCACTTATGGTCACCGTTTCCACGCGCCGGACGCCATCACCGTCCGCCGTTTCGACGATTACGTCGCAAGCCTGGAAAAGGCGAAGGTGATGCTGGATGCCGAGCGTCGCAAGGACGTGATCCTGCACGATGCACGCGATCTCGCTTTCGCCAACGGCCTCGAGCTGGTGGAAGACGAGGGCCTGCTGGAAGAAGTCTCCGGCCTCGTGGAGTGGCCGCATGTGTTGATGGGCACGTTCGAGGAGGAATATCTCCAGATCCCGGCGGAAATCATCCGCCTCACCATCAAGACGAACCAGAAGTGTTTCGTCACCCGCCCGCAGGGCGACAACGAAAACCTCTCCAACCGCTTCATCCTCGTCTCGAACATCGAGGCGAAGGACGGCGGCAAGGAGATCATGCACGGCAACGGCAAGGTCGTGCGTGCGCGTCTTTCGGATGCCAAGCATTTCTGGACCCGCGACCAGGGCAACCTGCCGGATCTGGAAACGCTGGAAGCCTCTGCCCGGAAATTCGGCCTCGACCTGAAGAGGCCGCTCGACCAGCGTATGGCCAAGCTCGATGCGCTGAACGTCACCTTCCATGCCAAGCTCGGCACGCAAGGTGAGCGTGTGGAGCGCATCCGCGCGCTGGCCCGGCAGATCGCGCCGGTCGTCGGTGCGGACGAGGCGCTTGTCGATCGCGCCGTGGTGTTGGCAAAAGCCGATCTTCGCACGGAAGCCGTTGGTGAATTCCCGGAACTGCAGGGCCTGATGGGCCGCAAATATGCAGGTATCCAGGGTGAAAATCCCTCTGTCGCCGCCGCCATCGAGGATCATTACAAGCCGCAGGGCCCCTCCGACCGCGTGCCGGACGACAAGGTGGCGATCACCGTCGCGCTGGCCGACAAGCTGGATACCCTCGTCGGTTTCTGGGCCATCGATGAAAAGCCGACCGGTTCGAAGGATCCCTATGCGCTGCGTCGCGCGGCGCTCGGCGTGGTGCGCATCATTCTGGAACGGAAGGTACGGCTGCCGCTGCTGACCGTGTTCAAGGATGCCGACCTCCTCTCCTTCTTCCACGACCGTCTGAAAGTCTATCTGCGCGACATGGGCGCCCGCCACGACATCATCGATGCGGTGCTGACGCCGGACGCCGATGACCTGCTGCTGATCGCGCGGCGTGCCGAAGCGCTCACCGCCTTCATCACCTCGGAAGACGGCAAGAACCTGCTGTCCGGCACCAAGCGCGCCACGCAGCTGCTCGCCGCCGAGGAAAAGAAGGGCACGGTCGTGGCCGATGGCGTCGCAGACGAACTCTTGGCGGTCGACGCCGAAAAGGCACTCTATGCGGCGATCAAGGCGGCAACCTCCGAGGCCGCAGCCGCGGTCGCCACGGAAGATTTCCGCTCGGCCATGGAGGCACTCTCGAAGCTGCGCGGCCCGGTGGACGCCTTCTTCGAAGCCGTTCTCGTCAACGACGAGGATTTAGCGATCCGCGCCAACCGCCTGGCGCTCCTGAAGGCGATCCGCGAGGCGACCGGCACGGTCGCGGACTTCTCGAAGATTTCCGGCTGATCCTTCCAGACCCCGCTCCGGCGGGGTCTTTTGCCTCCATCTTCCGGCCTGTCCGATATCTATGATAGACCAAGGCAATCAGGCCCAGCGCTGGAGGCTTTGCATGAAAAAGCCGTTTCAAGTCACCCTGGATGAACCGCTGGACCGCTTTGTCGTTGAACAGGTGGAAAGCGGCCGTTTTGCCTCGCCACAGGCTGTCGTCGAAGCAGGGCTGCGGCTCTTGGAAGAGGATCAGCGAAAGCTGGAATGGCTTTGCGCAATGCGCTGATCGAGGGGGAGAATAGCGGGCCCTCGGTTCCTTTCGATCCGGAAGAGCTCAAGCGCCTGATGGGTGAAAGGCATCAACGATGAGTGGCTGCCGCTTTATCCCCCGCCACGTGGGCGAATAGGCCATGCCGTTGAAACGAGGGCCGCGCCAATCATTCCGTTGCGTCTTTTATCGGCAGCGCGGAAATGCGCTCCCGCCACACCTCGATCATCGTGCGGAAGGCGTCGCCGGTCATCTTGCGCACCAGGTCGTTGCCGCTCTCGTCGAGACCGACCTGGCGGTAGCGTACCGTTATCGCCGAGCCTTCTGCGACAGCGTCGCAGCGAACATCGACGATGGCCGCCCGGATCCCGGGCGTCAGCCGGCTGTAGCGAACGCTGTGTCGTTGTGGATCATGAGCCACGACGGTCCACCACGTGGTGACGCCGTCGTGTCCGGTCGAGAAGACCGTGCCTTCAAGGGCGCCGTCGGCAGGGCGGTGGTAGTAGGCCGGTTCCCAGTCGTCCACCCATAGCCGCTCGCCGTCCGGCGTGAAGAAGTCGAAGCAGCGCGAAGGCGGTAGGGCGAGGGTGATCGTATGCTGCTGGTCGTCATGCTGAGGGGTAAACATATCCTGTCCTTTGAACGTTGAGATGTCGGACGAAGGACTGACCCTGGCGCTATTCTCCCTTGCGATCCGCGAGCGCGTGGCTGTCAGCGGCCGACAGATCAAGTCCGTAGATTTTCCGGAGGCTGTCGATCACGGTAATCGTGTCGGCGGAAAACGGGCTCTTGCCTTCAAAGGCATGCAACACGATCCCCTCCACGAGGTCCCCGAGCGTCATGTCACGGTGTTCGGCCAGGGCTTTCAACACCTTTACGAGGCGTTTCTCTAGCCGGATCCCGGTTTGGATTCGCTCCACCTGCTGCGTTGGTTTCAAGGGCATCATAGGCTCTTGTCATGTTCGTACCTAGGTACTTTGGTACAATGACGACAGCATGTCAACGGTCCCGGCTCTTCAGCTATACTGAAACGCAAAACGCCGGCCTCTCGACCGGCGTTTCCGTATCAGTGAATGGCCGCCTCAGCTGGCTCGGCGCATTTTCTGAGCCATGGTGTTGAGGCTGCCGGCATCCGCCGTGCGGAAACCGCGGATCAGCTCCAACAGGTCGCCGGTATCATTGGCCAGCACTTCCGCCGAAGCCGTGGTTTCTTCGGCCATCGCCGCGTTCTGTTGTGTCGCCTGGTCCAGCTGGTTGAGCGAAGAGGAAATCGACCGCAGCGTCGTGTCCTGCTCCTGGGCGCTGTGGGCGATACGCGAGACGACCTGATTGGCGCTTTCGATCTGGTTGGAAATCCGCTTCAGCGCCTCGCCGGCCTGGGCGACCAGCTGTACGCCCTGTTCCACCTGACCGCCGGAGCGGGAAATCTGGTCCTTGATCTCCTTGGCGGCGGCCGCGGAACGCTGGGCGAGTTCGCGCACTTCCTGCGCCACCACCGCAAAACCCTTGCCGCTTTCGCCGGCACGCGCTGCTTCCACACCGGCATTCAGCGCCAGAAGGTTGGTCTGGAAGGCGATCTCATCGATCACGCCGATGATCTTGGTGATTTCGGCGGAGGATTGTTCGATGCCGCTCATGGCGCTGATCGCCTGTTCGACGATCGTATCGCTCTGGCGGGCCTCGGCGCTGATGGTCTGCACGCGGCTCGCGGCTTCCTTGGCACCATCCGCCGTCTGGCGCACGGCAACGGTCAGTTCGTCGAGCGCCGCGGAGGTTTCTTCCAGATTGGCCGCCTGACGTTCGGTGCGCTGGGCAAGCTCGCTCGAGGCGCGGCGGATCTCTTCCTTGGAAACGCCGATGTCATTGCCTTTCAGATTGACGCGGCTCATTGCCTGTTCGAGGCGGGAGAGGGCATCGTCAAAGTTCTGCCGAAGGCCGGCATATTTGGTGCCGAGATCGGCACAGCGGACGGTCAGGTCGCCCTGCGACAGTCGCTCCAGTGCATGGCCGATGGTGGCCACCACATGCGCCTGGGCTTCCGCCTCCTGGTGTTCCTGGGCCGCGCGTTGCTCGCGTTCGGCATTCAGCTGGGTTTCCTGCTCCTTCTGGCGGGCGGCCATGGCGTGGCGCTCGCGCACCTTTTCCTGCAGCGCCGCCGTCGCCTTTGCCATCATGCCGATCTCGTTGCGCATGTCGGTATGCGGAATGGTGATCGTGGTGTCATCATTGGCAACGGCACCCAGCGCATCATGAATGGCGTTCAGCGGCTTGGTGATGCCGCGGATGATGGCATAGGCTGCTGCCAGGGTTAAAAGGAAGAGAAGACCGGACACACCGACGATCTTGACGATGGTCTGGCGAACTTCGTCGCGCAGATCGTCGATATAAAGGCCGGTGAGCATCACGATGCCCCAGGGTTCGAAGGCCTTGCCGTAGGAAGCCTTGGCGTAGCTGTAGTCCTCTGGGTCCTTACCGGGCTTCGGTCCCATATATTCGACATATCCGCCGCCCTGACGGCCAAGCCTGACGATTTCGTCGCGATACATGAAGCCATTGACGTCCGGTTTGCCCTTGGACGAAATGCCGACCGCCTTGGCGTTCGGGTGGAAGACCACCTTCACGTCGTAGTCATAGGCGGTGAAGTAACCGTCCGGCTCGAATTTGATCTTGCCCAGCTGTTCGTAGGCGCGCTTCTTGGCCTCATCCAGGCTGAATTCGCCGGCCACGGCGCGGTCGTTGTAGTCCTTCAGAATGGAATTCGCCGTTTCGACCAGCGTCCGCAGCATTTCGTAGCGTTCGTGGTAGATCGCCGCCGTGGAGGAACGGATCTGGACGAAGGTGATCGAGGCAAAGACCGCCAGCATCGCGCCAATCAGCAAGAACAGCTGGCTGGATATTTTCAAATTCTTCATAAAAGCACCGCCCGATTGAATAATGGAAAACACTTTGAAAGATGTTTCTAATGTTTCTTCGTCTGCTCAATCGGAATGCTGACGGGCGCCTCTTAATTTTGTGTAGATTTGAGGAGCGGGAAACGAAAAATATGATTATATGCGGCGACTTTTGCGGGCGCATATCCGGAAATTCGTAGGTTCAGATTAAGGGGAATTTACCCGGTGCGTCATTCTGGGCCAATGGGATCTGCCGTAACGCAAAACGCCGGCCTCTCGACCGGCGTTTCCGTATCAGTGAATGGCCGCCTCAGCTGGCTCGGCGCATTTTCTGGGCCATGGTGTTGAGGCTGCCGGCATCCGCCGTGCGGAAACCGCGGATCAGCTCCAACAGGTCGCCGGTATCATTGGCCAGCACTTCCGCCGAAGCCGTGGTTTCTTCGGCCATCGCCGCGTTCTGTTGTGTCGCCTGGTCCAGCTGGTTGAGCGAAGACGAGATCGACCGCAGCGTCGTGTCCTGCTCCTGGGCGCTGTGGGCGATACGCGAGACGACCTGATTGGCGCTTTCGATCTGGTTGGAAATCCGCTTCAGCGCCTCGCCGGCCTGGGCGACCAGCTGTACGCCCTGTTCCACCTGACCGCCGGAGCGGGAAATCTGGTCCTTGATCTCCTTGGCGGCGGCCGCGGAACGCTGGGCGAGTTCGCGCACTTCCTGCGCCACGACCGCAAAACCCTTGCCGCTTTCGCCGGCACGCGCTGCTTCCACACCGGCATTCAGCGCCAGAAGGTTGGTCTGGAAGGCGATCTCGTCGATCACGCCGATGATCTTGGTGATTTCGGCGGAGGATTGTTCGATGCCGCTCATGGCGCTGATCGCCTGTTCGACGATCGTATCGCTCTGGCGGGCCTCGGCGCTGATGGTCTGCACGCGGCTCGCGGCTTCCTTGGCACCATCCGCCGTCTGGCGCACGGCAACGGTCAGTTCGTCGAGCGCCGCGGAGGTTTCTTCCAGATTGGCCGCCTGACGTTCGGTGCGCTGGGCAAGCTCGCTCGAGGCGCGGCGGATCTCTTCCTTGGAAACGCCGATGTCATTGCCCTTCAGGTTGACGCGGCTCATTGCCTGTTCGAGGCGGGAGAGGGCATCGTCAAAGTTCTGCCGAAGGCCGGCATATTTGGTGCCGAGATCGGCACAGCGGACGGTCAGGTCGCCCTGCGACAGTCGCTCCAGTGCATGGCCAATGGTGGCGACCACATGCGCCTGGGCTTCCGCCTCCTGGTGTTCCTGGGCCGCGCGTTGCTCGCGTTCGGCATTCAGCTGGGTTTCCTGCTCCTTCTGGCGGGCGGCCATGGCGTGGCGCTCGCGCACCTTTTCCTGCAGCGCCGCCGTCGCCTTTGCCATCATGCCGATCTCGTTGCGCATGTCGGTATGCGGAATGGTGATCGTGGTGTCATCATTGGCAACGGCACCCAGCGCATCATGAATGGCGTTCAGCGGCTTGGTGATGCCGCGGATGACGAAATAGGCGCCAGCGAGAGCGGCCAGGAACAGCGCCAGCGAGCCGCCGACCGTCTTGATGATCGTGTCGCGCACTTCCGCCCGGAGATCGTCGATATAAAGGCCGGTCACAACCACGATGCCCCAGGGTTCGAAGGCCTTGCCGTAGGATGCCTTGGGATAGCTGTAGTCGGTGGGATCCTTGCCCGGCTTCGGACCCATGAATTCCACGTATCCGCCCCCGGTGCGGCCGAGCTTCACCAGTTCATCGCGGTAGAGATACCCGGTCGGATCCCCCTTGCCCTTGCCGGAGGTGCCGATCAGCTTCTGGTTCGGGTGGAACATCATCACCACGTCGTAGTCGTAAGCGAAGAAGTAACCGTCCGGCTCGAAACGCATCTTCAGAAGCTGCGCATAAGCGCGCTTCTTGGCGTCGTCCTGGCTGAACTCGCCAGCCACGGCGCGGTCGTTATAATCCTTCAGAACGGAAAGTGCGGTTTCGACCTGTGTCCGCAGCATCTCGTAGCGCTCATGATAGATGGCTGCCGTCGAGGAGCGGATCTGGTAATAGGTCATGGCGGCAAACACCGCCATCATTGCGCCGACCAGCAGGAACAGCTGGAGCGAAATCTTCATGTTTCTCATCGGATCACCGCCGTGTGTGCCATCGCGCCGGAGCTTGTGCCCGTGATGGTGCTGCGTGAGTGGACGGCGCATCCTGCGCCCGACGGATACTGCAGCGCATCCCGCCCCGGATAATGGGGGAGAATGCTAAACATTTTCATAATTTCCTAATTAAGTAAGCTGTGATTGAGTCGCAAACAGAACAGCAACTTCAAGACGCGGAGCTGCCGGACAGGACGGTGGTCGATCCGCGTCGATGACCGGGACTGCCCCGGTCGTGGTCGTTAATGGCTGGGGCGCAGCTCAAGACCGGGGAAATCCGGCGGTGTCGCCACGTCCGCTGCCACAGGTTTTGCGGATGCCGGATCGACGACGGGCTCAGAACTGACTGCCGAGGTGGTGGCCTGCATGTCGACACCATCCCCCTTCATCGGAGCGCCTTGGCGCCCGGCAATGGCGCTGCGCTCGTTGTCGATGAAGACCGGGTTGAGGCTGACAAAGGTGACGGGCGAGCCGCCCATCCAGGCTTCGGTGCGCATCAGGGCCGGCTTGCCGCCGCGTTCCTTAAGCTCGAGCCGCTGCTCGCCGCCAGGAAGCTCGGGCACCTTGTAGGTCGGTTCCTTGATGGCGTGGTGTTCCTCGACACAGGCCGCGCACCGGATCTGCACCACGCTTTCCGGATTGGCGATCGGGATGGTCGAGAGATGGTCGATCGAAGAGGCCGCAGCAGGCGAGGCGGCCGCAAGTGTCAGGATCGTCAGAAGCTGGCTGTACATCGTGTCCACTCCCCAGGTGAGGCAGAGCTAGTCGGGTCGAACCACGATGGTACGGCAGCTTCCTTTCCAACCGGTCAGGGGACGGGGTTAACGGAGGGTTAAAATGTGCCGTTTCGGCGGTTATGCGCGGTCGATCGCCCGCCAGCCGATGTCGCGGCGGCAGAAGCCGTTCTCCCACTCGACCTGGTCCACCAGTGCATAGGCCTTCGCCTGCGCCTCGGCCACCGTTTTTGCCGTGGCGGTCAGGTTCAGCACCCGGCCGCCGGTCGCGACCAGCTGCCCGTCCTTGCGTGCTGTGCCGGCATGGAAGACCTTGGCGCCCTCGCGCGGCTCCGGCAGATGCGCAATCGGCGTGCCCTTGTCATAGGCGCCGGGATACCCCTTGGAGGCCATCACGACGGTCAGCGCCGTCTCGTCATGCCATTCGGCGGTCACCTGGTCGAGCGTGCCGGTCGCAGCAGCATGCAGGATCGGCAGAAGGTCGCTCTTCAGCCGCATCATCAGCACCTGGCATTCCGGATCGCCGAAGCGGACATTGTATTCGATGAGTTCCGGCCCCTTGGCCGTGATCATCAGGCCGGCGAAGAAGACGCCGGTAAAGGGAAAACCGCTCTCCGCCATGCCGCGGATGGTCGGTTCGATGATCTCCTTCATGGTGCGCTCCACCATCTCGGGCGTCATCACCGGGGCGGGAGAATAGGCACCCATACCGCCGGTATTCGGGCCGGTATCGCCATCGCCGACGCGCTTGTGGTCCTGGGCGGTTGCCAGTGCAAGGGCGGTCTTGCCGTCGGAGAGGCAGAAGAAGCTCGCCTCCTCGCCATCCAGATAGGCTTCCACCACCACTTCGGCACCGGCCGCGCCAAAGGCGCCGGCAAAACAGTCATCGACGGCAGACAGCGCCTCGTCGAGCGTCATGGCGACCGTCACGCCCTTGCCCGCGGCAAGCCCATCGGCCTTGACGACGATCGGCGCGCCCTGTTCGCGGATATAGGCCTTGGCGGGTTCCGCTGCGGTAAAACGCTGATAGGCGCCGGTCGGGATTTTGTAGCGGGCGCAGATATCCTTGGTGAATCCCTTCGAGCCCTCCAGCTGGGCGGCCGCCTTCGACGGACCGAAGACGGCAAAACCTGCCGCCCGAAGATCATCCGAAAGGCCCGCGACCAGAGGCGCTTCCGGCCCGACGACGACCAGGTCGATGCCATGGTCGCGGCAAAACGCAATCACCGCCTGGTGATCCTCGACGTTCAGCGACACAAGTTCCGCCTCTTCGGCAATGCCGGGATTGCCGGGCGCGGCGTAAAGTTTGGACAGCAGGGGGGACTGTGCCAGTTTCCAGGCCAGTGCATGCTCGCGGCCGCCGGACCCAATCAGAAGAACCTTCACGTCTCGCCCCTTTGTTGTCGCAGAGTGGAATGCCTGCGCGGTTAAGGCGAGGCAGGCAAAAGGTCAAGGCTTGCGCGGCCTGTAAAGCGGTGGCTTCCTGTGGAATCGGCGCTTGCGGCGTTGCCTTGCCACGATCTGCCGTTATGGTCCGGGCAAACAGCAAAGCAGGACGATCCATGGCCGCCGACATCAAATCCATTGCCGCAACCATCGCCGCCGAGATCAATGCACGGCCGGAACAGGCCGTTGCCGCGATCGGTCTTCTGGACGAAGGCGCAACCGTGCCCTTCATTGCGCGCTATCGTAAGGAAGTCACGGGCGGGCTGGATGACACGCAGCTGCGCAATCTCTCCGAACGTCTCGTCTATCTGCGCGAACTGGAAGCGCGCCGCACCTCGATCGTCGAGAGCATCAACAGCCAGGGCAAGATGACGGACGAGCTGGCGGTCAAGCTGGCCCGTGCCACCACCAAGGCGGAACTGGAAGATCTCTATCTTCCCTACAAACCGAAGCGTCGCACCAAGGCGGAGATTGCCCGCGAGCGCGGCCTCGGCCCGCTGGCCGATGCGCTCTGGGCCGATCGCGCCGCGGATCCGGCGAAACTGGCAGAAGCCTATCTCTCCGCCGAAGTGGTGGACGTGAAGGCGGCACTCGAAGGCGCCCGCGATATCGTGGCCGAAACCATCACCGAAAACGCCGATCTGCTGGGCCGCCTGCGCCAGTACATGCGCGACACCGCGACGCTGCGGGCCAAGGTGGTGGATGGCAAGCAGGAGGCGGGCGCCAAGTTTTCCGACTATTTCGACCATTCCGAACGCTGGGCCACCACGCCGGGCCACCGGGCGCTTGCCATGTTGCGCGGCTGGAACGAGGAAGTGCTGACGCTGACAATCGAGGTCGACCAGGACGATCCGTCGCCGATCAAGCCGACGCAACGGATGATCGCCGGCGCTTTCCAGATCGGTGACAAGGGTCTGGCCGACCGCTGGCTGATGGAGGTCGCCGGCTGGACCTGGCGGGTAAAACTCTCCATGTCGCTGTCGCTCGACCTGATGCGCGAACTGCGCGAACGCTCGGAAGAAGAGGCGATCCGCGTTTTTGCCCGTAACCTCAAGGATCTGCTGCTCGCAGCACCCGCCGGTTCGCGCGCCACCATGGGCCTCGATCCCGGCATCCGCACTGGCGTCAAGGTGGCGGTGGTCGATGGCACCGGCAAGCTGGTGGAAACGACGACCGTCTATCCCTTCCCGCCGAAGAATGATGTACGCGGCACCCAGGCAGAACTCGCCAGCCTCATCCGCAAGCACAAGGTGGACCTGATCGCGATTGGCAACGGCACCGGAAGCCGCGAGACGGAAAAGCTGGTGGCCGACATGCTGGCGCAGCTTCCCGCCCAAGCCGGCGGCACAAAACCGACCAAGGTGATCGTCTCGGAAGCCGGCGCCTCGGTTTATTCCGCCTCGGAGCTTGCCGCTGCCGAATTCCCGAACCTCGACGTTTCGCTGCGCGGTGCCGTTTCGATTGCGCGTCGCCTGCAGGATCCGCTGGCCGAACTCGTCAAGATCGAGCCGAAATCGATCGGCGTCGGCCAGTATCAGCACGATGTGGACCAGGGAAAACTGTCGCGCTCGCTCGATGCCGTCGTCGAAGATGCGGTGAACGCGGTCGGCGTCGATCTCAACACGGCCTCCTCACCGCTTCTGGCGCGGGTCGCCGGCCTCAGCCGCTCGATTGCCGATGCCATCGTCATCCACCGTGATCAGAACGGTCCCTTTGCCAGCCGCAAGGAACTCTTGAAGGTGGCGCGTCTCGGTGCGCGCACCTTCGAACAGTGCGCCGGCTTCCTGCGCATTCCGAACGGCAAGGAGCCGCTCGATGCCTCCGCCGTGCACCCGGAAGCCTATGGCGTGGCGAAGAAGATCGTCGCCGCCTGCGGTCGTGACCTGCGCGATCTGATGGGCGACAGTGCCGCCCTGAAGCGGCTCGATCCCAAGCAGTTCGTCGATGAGCAGTTCGGCCTGCCGACGGTGAAGGACATTCTCGCCGAGCTGGAAAAGCCGGGCCGCGACCCGCGCCCGAGCTTCAAGACCGCGACCTTTGCCGAAGGCGTGGACGAGATCAGCGATCTCAAGGTCGGCATGCTGCTCGAAGGCACCGTCACCAATGTCGCGGCCTTCGGTGCCTTCGTCGATATCGGCGTGCACCAGGATGGACTCGTGCACGTCTCGCAACTGGCGGATCGTTTTGTGAAGGACCCGCATGAGGTGGTGAAGGCGGGTGACGTCGTGAAGGTGCGTGTCGTGGAGGTCGATGTGAAGCGCAAGCGCATCGGGCTCACCATGCGCAAGGATGGCGGCGAAGCCGCGCCGGCCTCGATGCGGGAAAACCGCTCAGCCGGCAGCGGCAACCCGATGCGCCATGCGCAGGCCAAGCCGCAGAAGAGCGAGGGCAGCCAGTTGGGCGGCCTGGGTGCTGCGCTTGCCGAAGCGATGAAGAAGCGCTGACCGCATTCAGCGAAACGTCTTGAAACGCGGCTCGTCGAACTCCGTTCGGCGGGCCTTTCGATGTTGCGCGTTTTTCAGTCGAATCAGACTTGTCAGCCACGATGGAGGCGTTAAATTTCAGTTTAGTAAGTCAAGCTTAGTATCGCGGATAGGTGGACATGGCCTCGTCGCTTCGTACTCTGGTTGCCAAGATCATCAAGATCGGCTCGCTGACGGTGAGGGGACCGTCCGGCGAGGAAACTTTCGGCAAGGGCGGGGGCCGCAAGGTCACCATCCGCTTCACAGACGTTCAAGCCGAAGAGGAACTCGCCGCCGATCCGGCTCTCAAGCTCGGTGAGCTCTACATGGAGGGCCGGCTCCTCATCGACGAGGGGGATATTTATGAATTCCTCGCTCTGGTGAAGGACAATACGCTGAGCGAGGGCCTGACCTTCGGCATGGTCTGGCGCGGATTGTTGCGCATCGGCGCGTCGCTTTTCCGCAATCGTGTGCCGATCAACCACAACCGGCGTAACGTGGCCCATCATTACGATCTGGACGGGCGCCTCTTTTCACTGTTTCTCGATCAGGACTGGCAATATTCCTGCGCCTATTTTAATCCGCCCGGCATTTCGCTGGACGAGGCGCAGCTTGCCAAGAAACGCCACATCGCCGCCAAGCTGATGCCGGAACCCGGCCAGCGGGTGCTGGAGATCGGCTCCGGCTGGGGTGGCATGGCGCTGTATCTGGCGGAAACCTCCGGCGTCGATGTCACCGGTATCACGCTCAGCGAAGAACAGTTGAAGGTCTCGCGCCAGCGCGTGGAAAACCGCGGCCTGCATGGCAAGGTGCGGTTCCAGCTGCAGGATTACCGCACCCTGAAGCCGGAGGTGACCTTCGACCGCATCGTCTCCGTCGGCATGTTTGAACATGTCGGTCGCACCAATTATGCCAACTTCTTCCGCAAGGTGAACGAGGTGCTTTCCGAGGACGGGGTGATGATCCTCCACTCGATCGGCCAGCCGACCGTTTCCTATGTTACCAATCCCTTCATCGAGAAATACATTTTCCCCGGCGGTTATATTCCGGCCCTCTCGGAAGTGCTGCCGCATATCGAAAAGGCCGGTCTTCTCGTCTCCGACATGGAGATCCTGCCGATGCATTACGCCCACACGCTCCGGCACTGGCGGGAGCGGTTCCTCGCCCGCAAGGCCGAGGTGCTGGCGCTTTACGACGAGCGTTTCTTCCGCATGTGGGAATTCTATCTGGCGGGGTCGGAAATGGCCTTCACGCACGAGAATTTCTTCATCTTCCAGGTGCAGCTGAAGAAAAAGCGCGATGCCGTGCCGCACCATCGCGATTACATCGGCAAGCGCGAGGCCGCGTTACGCTCCTTCGAACAGGCCCGTGCGCCGCTCGATCAGATCGCCGTCTGAGGTCCTGGCCGTGACGCTTTCATGAAGTTGGCGCCATCCTTGATCGAAGACATTGCTTTTGCTCGCGAAGCTTCTAGAACTCCCAGGCATGAGCACCACACAGGACATGAGCGATCGCGTCTCTGACGCGCCTTCGGACAACTGGGTCTATCGGGTTCTTCCGCGCCCGCTCTGGCCCTATGCGCAGTTGGCGCGTTGGGACAGGCCGATCGGCTGGGAGCTCCTGATGTGGCCGTGTTTCTGGTCCGCAGCACTCGCCGCCAATGCCGATATCGCCCCCGATGGCGGCTTTTCGCTGGAGCTGAAGCTCGCGCATCTCTTCTATTTCTTCATCGGTGCGGTGGCCATGCGCGGTGCCGGCTGCACCTATAACGATCTCGTCGATCACCAGATCGACATGGAGGTCGCGCGCACCCGCTCGCGGCCCTTGCCGTCCGGACGGGCAAGCCGTCTCGGCGCAAAGATCTTTCTGGTGTTGCAGGCGCTGGTCGGCCTCGTCGTGCTCCTGCAGTTCAACACCTTCACCATCTGGCTCGGTTTTGCCTCGCTTCTTGTGGTGGCGATCTATCCGTTTGCCAAGCGCTTTACCGACTGGCCGCAGTTTTTCCTGGGGCTCGCCTTTTCCTGGGGCGCGCTGATGGGCTGGGCAGCACTTTTCGGCCGGCTCGACTGGGCGGCGATCTGGCTTTATCTCGCCGCGATCCTGTGGACGATCGGTTACGACACGATCTATGCCCACCAGGACAAGGAGGACGATGCGCTGGTTGGCGTGCGCTCCACCGCAAGGCTGTTCGGCGAACATACCAAGGCGTGGCTGAGCGTTATCTATGGCCTTGCCACGCTCTTTTTTATCATCGCCTTTGCGCTCGCCAATGTCGGAATCCTCGGCTTTCTCGGCCTTGCCGTCGCTGTGCTGATGTTTGCCTGGCAGGTTCTGATCATCGACATCGACAACCCGGATCAATGCCTGCGTCTCTTTAAGTTCAACGGTCGCATCGGCGCCGTCATCTTCCTGGCGCTGATCGTTTCGCTCGCCAGCTACAACTGATTGGAACGACCAGGCGGCCATGACGCAAAACGAAACAGGCCCGGCTGGGGGGAACCGGACCTGTTTCGCAGGAGGTATGGGTGTTCTTGGGAGGATCGCCGCTGACGTCTCAGCGGCGGGCAATGATTTCCTTGCCTTCGATCTTCATCGCCACGCCCAGGCCGCCGGTCGTGCGGCGGACCAGGAAGCGGGGACGGCGGGCGGCAAAGTAGGAATGGCGGCGGCGCGGACGTGCAGCCTGGGTGCGCAGTTCGCCGAGATGGTTTTCCAGCGGACGGGCAACGCCATCGGCTTCCACCATCAGCATCGGGATGCGGAAGGCTTCCGACCAGCTGCGCCAGTCGGCGGCGATATCGCAGAGATCATGGGCGACCAGCAGCGGAATGCACAGATCCGGATCGTCATGATGCAGTTCCAGCGTCACGGTCACGTCGCCGTTTCCGTGATCGATGGCGCGGGCGGCAACACCCTTGAAGGCGCGCGCCGGGAGCGCAAACGACAGCGGAAGCCCGCTGCCGGGTAGGATTTTGCGGAGTACGGCACCGCGCTCGTCGATGGTGATGGAGACATCGCCGGCGGCATCATGCAGCCCGTACGTGATCTGCTGGGGAAACCGCGCCGGATCGAGCCGAAGCGTTGCACCTGCCCATGAGGGTTTCAGAACCGTATTTGTCATCTCGAAACTTACCCTTGTTTTACCTGAGAGCCGTTTGCCGGTCTTCTGTCGGGACTTTGTCGTCCTCTGATGGGCTCAACATAGGCGGCGCATTTCCAGAAGCGCTTAAAAATTGCGGTTAAGAAATTCTAGCGTCCTCCGATGGTTAGCGAAAACCAAGCCATGAGGGTTTCCGTTTGGTGAAGATGGAGCGCTCTGTGTTGCGGCAGAACAGGATCAGCCTCGCGACAGGTCCGGACAAGCCTGCCGTGCGAAGGCAGGACAGCAATTCTTTAAGTTTCGTTGATGTATCATTCGCGCACTCCATCTGTGCGCACAGGAGATAAAGAGGCGTCGAAATGGTATCAACATACCTGAGCTACGATCTTGTCACGCGTGATCTGTCCGCGAGCCTCAAGCGTGTCTCGAACCAGTCGACCGTCTCCCGCGAAGCGGAATATTACAAGGAGAACATCGGCAAGGTCACCTCCGTTGATGAATTCCTCGACGATTACCGCCTCTACTCCTATGCGATGAAGGCCTATGGCCTGGAGGATATGACCTACGCCACGGCCTTCATGCGCAAGGTCCTGGAAAGCGATCTGTCCGACGAAAACAGCTTTGCAAATCTTGTGGCGGACGACCGGTATCGCGACTTTGCCACCGCCTTCAATTTCTCCTCGGAAGAAAAGACCGCGCAGTCGTCCACCCAGGTCGATGCGATGGTGGATCTCTACACAGAGACCATGGTCAGCCAGGGTGACGCCGTCACCACCGAAACGAACTACTTCAACGCGATGATGGACGAGGTCGAAAGCGTTGACGACCTCCTCAACGACGACCGCCTGCGTGACTATCTGTTCACCGCTTATGATATCGACGAACGGTATTATTCCCGCTCGCTGATCCGTGGTGTGCTGTCCAGCGATACCAGCGATTCCTCCAGCTACATCAATCAGACGCTTGGCGTGCAGCGCGATGAGCTGAACGCCAAGGTGACCGACGCCAATACGCGGCTCGAAGCGGCCACGACCGATGACGAGAAAACGGCGATCGAGGAAGAGATCGCCGGTTACGAGGCCTCGCTGGAGACCATCCAGAAATATTACGACATGGCGGATGCCTTCGAGTTCAACTCGGATGGTTCCGCGCCGTCGACGGGCGCCCAGACCGCCGACCAGAAGGCGACGGTCAACGATCTCTACGTCAGCAACCAGGATCGCGTCTCGACGGCCACGGCGCTTGCCGAAGCGGAATATTTCGAGGAAACGATTGCGACCGTCGATAACGTGTCGGACATTATCGCCGACACGAGACTGTATAACTTCATCAAGACCGCCTATGGCCTGACCGGCTCGACGGTCGTCAGTTCAACGATTGAACAGATCCTGACGAGCGACCTTGATGATGAAACCAGCTACGCCAATACATTCGCCGAATCCCGACCGGAATATCTGAAGCTCGCCCAGGCCTTCAATTTCAACACCGATGGCACGGTGGAGCTCGGAAGCGCCCAGACCTCGGCGCAGACGGAAGCGACGAAGAACCTTTATTACAGCACCTATAACGACGATCAGGACGAGGCAGACGAAACTGCGATCAGCCTTTATCGGGCGGCCATTTCCGAAGTCGACAGCGTGGATGATTTCCTGGCAGACAGCGATGTCTACAGTTTTGCATTGAAGGCCGTCGGGCTCGATCCGGACGAGGTCTCGCAGTACACGATCAAGAAAGTGCTGACGAGCGATCTCGAAGACGAGAACAGTTATGTCTACAAACTTAATGACGAGCGCTATCTGACGCTCGCCAAAGCCTTCAACTTCGGCACGGACGGTGATGTGACGGTGCCGCTGACGGCGCAGTCGCAGGGCACCATCACCTCGATCGCTTCCGACTACACGGTCATGATGACCCGTTTCCTTGACGAGGATGCGACCACCAAGGCCAAGGAGGATGCGTCCACGGAGGTCAGTTATTATTCGGAGAAGATGCTCAGCATCCAGACCGCTTCGGAATTCATCAGCGACGAGCGGCTGACGAATGTCGTCCTGACCGCCTATGGCATCGACCCGGAGACCGTCGATCAGGATTTCCTGAAGCAGGTCTTCTCGTCGGATCTCAGTGATCCGGACAGCTTCGTCAACCAGCAGGAAGATACGGTCTGGGCGGAGATCCTCGGCACCTTCAATTTCGATGCGGATGGCAACCTGACCGACGACTACAACTCCGGCACCCAGTCGCGCGGCAAGATCATCGAGACGCAGAACAAGTACACCCGCCAGACGCTGGAAGAGGAGCAGGGGGAATCGAACAACGGCGTTCGCCTGGCTCTTTATTTTGAACGCATGGCGCCGACGATGACCAGTGCCTATGACATCCTGAGTGACACCGCTTTGCTGGAATTCTTCCGTGTCAGCTTCCAGCTGCCGGACACCTTCAGCAACCTCGATGTCGACAAGCAGGCGGAACTGGTCGAAAAATACATGGACCTTGAGGATCTGAAGGATCCGGACAAGGTCAGCGCGATGGTCGAAAAATTCACCGTCATGTATGATCTGGAGAACAGTGACGCCTCCTCGTCCGCGCTCTCCATCCTGACCAGCACATCGGACAGCGCCACCATCAGCGCCGATCTGCTGACCTCGCTCGCTCAGAACTAAGTCAGGCCCTCACGACAGGGCAATGACCTTGCCGGGATTCATGATCCCGGCCGGGTCGAAGCTGCGCTTGATCCGGCGCATCAGGTCGATCTCGATCTCCGAGCGGATCGCTGCCAGTTCGTCCCGCTTCAACTGGCCGATGCCGTGTTCGGCCGAGATCGAGCCGCCAGCCTCCAACACCAGCGCATGCACGATGGCGTTCATCTCCCGCCAGCGCCCAAGGAAGGCGGCCTTGTCGGCGCCGACCGGCTGCGAGATGTTGTAGTGGATATTGCCGTCCCCCAGGTGGCCGAAGGCGCAGATCCGCGCACACGGCATGGCGGCCAGCACGCGCCGTTCGGCTTCCGCCATGAAGCTCGGGATCTTCGAGACGGGTACGGACACGTCGTGTTTGATCGAGCCGCCTTCCGGCTTCTGCGCATCCGACATGCTTTCGCGCATGTGCCAGAGCGCCTTCTGTTGTGCCACGGAACTTGCGATCACCGCATCCTCGATCAGTCCGCTTTCCAGCCCCTGTTCAAGCAGGTTGTGCATCATCGCCTCCGCCGTTTCGGCGGAATCGTTCGTCGAGATATCGATCAGCACATACCAGTCGTGCACCGTCGGCAGCGGATCGCGCACATTGGCGATGTGGCGCGTGGTGAAATCGATGCCGATGCGCGGCATCAGTTCGTAACCCGTCAGCGCCGTGCCGCAGAGGTTCGAGGCCTTTTCGAACAGGCGAAGGGCGTGATCCGGCGAGGGCAGGCCGATGAAGGCGACCTGATGGCCCGCCGGCTGCGGAAAGAGTTTCAGCACCGCCCCGGTAATCACGCCGAGCGTGCCTTCCGCGCCGATGAACAGGTCGCGCAGGTCATAACCGGTATTGTCCTTCTTCAGGCGGCGAAGCCCGTCCCAGATCTCGCCGGTCGGCAGCACCACCTCAAGTCCCAGGCACAGCTGGCGCATGTTGCCATAGGCGAGAACTGCGGTTCCGCCGGCATTGGTCGAGAGGTTGCCGCCGATCCGGCAGGACCCTTCCGAGCCGAGCGACAGCGGAAACAGCCGGTGCACGCTCTCCGCCGCCTTCTGCACATCGGCCAGAATGCAGCCGGCATCGACGACCATCACGTTCGCCAATGGATCGATGTCGCGGATGCGGTTCATCCGCTCCAGCGACAGGATGATGGCGGTCCCGTCCTCGCTCGGTGTCTGCCCGCCCACGAGCCCGGTATTGCCGGTCTGCGGCACGATCGGCGTGTGTGTCTCGCTGGCAAGCTTGAGGATCGCCGAGACCTCTTCCGTCGAACCCGGCTTCAGGATCATCGAGGATTTGCCATGGTAGAGGCCACGGTTCTCGATGAGGCGCGGCGCGATCTCGGCCGCCTCGGTGATCGCATTGCCCGCCCCGACGATGGAAGCGAAACGGGCGAGCAGTTCGGAGGAGGGGCTGCGGAGATCCATGGCGATTGCCTTCCTGCTTTTTTGGTCTGGCTACTGGTCCCTGGGGGCAGCCGCACGGGCGAGGCGATCATTGATCGCTTCGCCGAGCCCCTGCTCCGGAATGGGGGCAATGGCGATGCGGCCTGCGCTCACCGCATCGGCGGCGTGCAGCATGTCGAAGAGGTTGCTCGCGGCTTCCGCCAGGTCGCCGGTCTCGCTGAGCTCGAAGACAGCGGCGGCAGCATCGGCCCCGGCGACGGGCCTGCCGCCGAAACGGATCAGCACTTCGCCGGGCTCGGCTGCGGTTGCGTCCAGCCGCACGGCCGCATTCGGCGCATAATGCGAGGCCAGCATGCCGGGCGCTTCGATCGTGGGGGACGGTGCCGCGGGCCGTTCGATCGGCCGGCCGAGAAGGCGTTCGATCTCCTCTGCCGCAATCCCGCCCGGCCGCAAGAGCCGGATGCACTCGCCCTCGACCTTGACGATAGTGGACTCGACGCCGACATCGGCGCTGCCGCCATCGAGGATCAGGGTAAGCTTCTCGCCCAGATCGTCTGCCACATGCTGGGCGCTGGTCGGGCTGATCCGGCCTGAGGTGTTGGCGCTGGGGGCGGCGAGCGGCCGGTTGAGAAGACGGATCAGGTCACCGGCAAAACCCTTCGGCACCCGCACGCCGACCGTCTCGAGCCCCGCGGTCGCAAGCGCGTGAATGCCGCAACCGCTTTTCAGCGGCAGGACCAGCGTCAACGGTCCCGGCCAGAAGCGTTCGGCCAGCTTTCGCGACAGCGGGTCGAACAGCGCATACCGTTCGGCCATGGCAAGGTCTGCCATATGGCAGATCAGCGGGTTGAAGCGCGGCCGTCCCTTGGTCTCGTAGATGCGGGTGATGGCCGAAGGATTGGTGGCGTCGGCGGCCAAGGCCATAGACGGTTTCCGTTGGAATGACGACGGGAAGCCCCTCGCCAAGGCACGCCGAGGCCTCGGCCAAAGCCAGTTCCGGTTCCTGGGAAATGTCGATGATGCGCGCCGTCATGATGGTCGCTCCATAGACCCAAACCGGCGGGCCACGCAAATTCTTTTGGGGGAGGCCTGTTCAGAGCTTCTTGATGATGTCGCGCAGCGTCTCGTCGCGGGCGCCGAGCAGAAGCACGTTGCGCAGCGCGTCGCCCGGATCGCTGGTGCGGAACAGAAGCCCGTTGCCGCGAACCTTGCGGTTCACCCGTGTGCCGCCGTCCTCATCCGCCTCGATGGCAACGGCGAAATACATGCGTGCGTAATGGGTGCGGATATGCTGGAAGAAGTCAGTGTCGTCGCCGATATCGGCAAGGAAGTTGCAGATATAGAAGGACCAGTCGATCGGTGTGTCGCGCCCGAAGATCGTCCGCGCTGCCGTGACATGACAATAACCGAGATGCGGCTGTTCTTCGAGCGAGCGGGAGAAGAGCACTTTCGGAAACCGGATCGACCGGTGAAAGCTGTTGATCCGCTCATGTGTCTTTTCGCCGGCCGCGGTCAGTTTCTTCTCGGTCCTGGCCGCCACTTCCTCATAGGTCAGATAGCGTTTTTCTTCCGGCAGCCAGTCGCGGCTGTCGCGCGAAATCTTCCCCGTGCGCAGGAATTCCGAATGCGCGGCGGGCTTCAGTTTCGGCACCGATGGCCGGAACGGTTTGGCCTCGAAATATCTGAGCTTCGGTTTTGTGGTCACAGCCGATCGACTCCCGTGGGCCGTACCATTATATGTCGACTTCCTTAACGGTGGCTTGCGTCGTGGCGCCGCGCGGTGGGCTGGCGCCGTTCGAGAAGCGCCTTTGCCGGCTGAAATCGGCTGTCGCTGGCACACCATGTCGCTTTTTGCATGCATGTCGCATTTTGTCGTCAATGCGGAAGCGCATGTCGCATTGTCCACTGAGGGCCTGCGGCGGCCTCGTCTATAGTTTCCAAGACTCGAAAACCCCGCCTCCGAACGGCGGTGAAGAGCATTGCCGGTCGAAGCCGGTGTTGCCTCCAGCAACGGCCGGAACCCTGCCGGTGGCGCGATGAGCCACCTGTTGCGCTCTGCTGGGACCGGGTTCTTGAGAGTTGACGCTTGGCCCACGTGGCGGGCGAAGGTGCGGTTTGGCCCGTCCGGCAAACCTGCCTGCCTCCGCCGTCTTCGACAGGAATGTGTATCATGGATATTCGCAACACGGTGCTGCGGCAGCTCAAGAACCAGCGCGAAGGCTTCAGCCTCGAGCAGCCTTTCTACATCGATCCCGATTATTATCGCCTCGATCTCGAGATGATCTGGTACCGCGACTGGCTGTTCCTCGGCCATGACTGCGAAATTCCGAAGGCCGGCAACTATTTCACGGTGCAGATCGGCGATTACCCGGTCGTCGTGGTGCGTGGCCGCGACAAGGTGATCCGCGCCTTCCACAATACCTGTCGCCACCGTGGCCACCGCGTCTGCACGCAGGACAAGGGGGCTTCCGCCAAGCTCGTCTGTCCCTATCATCAGTGGACCTATGACCTCGACGGTTCGCTCGTCTTCGCCCGCCAAATGGGCGAGGATTTCGACAAGTCGCAGTTCGGCATGAAGCCCGTCCATTGCGAGACCGTCGGCGGCTATATCTTCATCTGTCTTGCCAACGAGGCGCCGGATTTTGCGCCCGTGCGCGCCACCGTCGAGCCCTACATGGCGCCGCATCGCCTGTGGGAGGCGAAGGTCGCTCACAAGAACACGATCATCGAGAAGGGCAACTGGAAGCTCGTCTGGGAAAATAACCGCGAATGTTACCATTGCGCCGGCAACCATCCGGAACTCTGCCGTACCTATCCCGAGGCGCCGACGGCGACCGGCGTGCAGGGCGCAGCCGACGATCCGTTCATTTCCGAACATTGGGAACGCTGCGAGGGTGCCGGCCTGCCGAGCAGCTTCAACATGCACCAGAGCGGCCAGTTCCGTGTCGCCCGCATGCCGCTGATCCAGGATGCGGAAAGCTACACCATGTCTGGCCAGCGCGCCGTCAAGCGGCCGCTGTCGGATGACGTGAAGATCACCCATATCGGCACCATGCTGCTCTTCCATTACCCGACGACCTGGAACCACATGCTGGGCGACCACGCGATTTCCTTCCGCGTCCTGCCGATTTCGGCGGAAGAAACCGCCGTCACCACCACCTGGCTGGTGCACAAGGATGCGGTGGAAGGCGTCGACTACGATCTCGAAGAGCTGACCCATGTCTGGAACATGACCAACGACCAGGATCGTTCGATCGTCGAGGAAAACGCCTTCGGCATCCGCTCGCCCGCTTACGAGCCCGGTCCCTATTCACCGGACCACGAAGGCGGCGTCATGCAGTTCGTCGAATGGTATCGCAATTTCATGATCAACCGCCTTCAGGGTGATCAGGCCAAGCTTGCAGTCGTAGCATAACCGGATGGCAATGGATCTCGCATACAAGCATGTCGATGAGATGCGCCCCTGGTCCGACCGGACGCATCTCCTCGAATGTGTCGCCTGGACGCCGGAAGCGCCGGATGTCGTGACCTTCACCTTCAAGGCGGATCGCCCGGGGCACTGGTTCCGCTATCTGCCCGGCCAGTTCGTCACGCTGGAACTGCCTGTCGGTCCGGAACCGCTGCTGCGCACCTACACGCTGTCCTCGACGCCGTCGCGGCCCTATACGGTGGCGGTCACGGTGAAGGCGCAGAAAAATTCCATCGGAACCCGCTGGATGTTCGAGAACCTGCGCCCCGGCATGAAGATCCGTGCCATCGGGCCGCTCGGTGACTTCTCCTATGTGAAACATCCGGGCGAAAAATATCTCTTCATCTCCGCCGGCTCCGGCATCACGCCGATGATGTCGATGACGCGCGACATGGCGGACCGGCAGCCGGACAGCCAGATTTCCTTCATCCACTGCGCCCGCTCACCGGACGACATCATCTTCCGCTGGGAACTGGAATATCTCGCGCGCCACCTGCCATATTTCCAGCCGGGTTTCATCGTCGAGAATGTCGGCCGCTCGCAGCTCTGGAGCGGGCTTCGCGGTTTCATCGACAAGGCGAAGATCGCGCTTCTGGCGCCGGATTTCCTCGACCGCACCGTCTTCTGCTGCGGTCCGGATCCCTTCATGGCAACGGTCCGCGAATCGCTTTCCGGCGCCGGCTTCGACATGAGCCGGTACCACGAGGAAACCTTTCAGCCGGTGGCCCCCGCAGCACCTGTCGTCGTGCATGAAGGCGAGGAGGGGGCTCCCGCCCACAAGGTGCGGTTTGCCATGGCCGGCAAGGAGGCCACCTGCGAACCGGGCTTCACGGTGTTGCAGACGGCAAGAGCTGCCGGCGTGCGCATTGGCGCTGCCTGCGAATCCGGCCTGTGCGGCACGTGCCGCGTCCTGCTGTTGTCCGGCGAAGTGGACATGAACCACAATGGCGGCATCCTCGACGACGAGATCGAGGAGGGTTACATCCTCGCCTGCTGCTCGCGCCCGAAGACGGATATCGAAGTGGAGGTCTGACCTCCCGGACAGCAAGAAAACCGATGCGAGCGAGGCCGGTGCATCACGCCTTTGTGGTGCGCTGGCCGTGACGGAACCTCTGGCGCACCAGTCGCGTTTCTGCTTCAATAAAGCAGGAAGAGGAAGCTCCCATGAACAGGTTCACCAAGAAGCTCGCAGTTATTGCGACAGCCTTCGCAGTAACGGCGACAGGTTTTTCTCCAGCCTTTTCGATGCCGGCCTTTCCGCGCGATGTCGCACAGGTGCCGGCGCCGATCATCCGCGTCCAGGGTCACCATGAATACGGCGACAACCGCGATCCGGGCCTCGGCCGTTGGCAGCCGCGCAGCTATCACCGCTTCGATCGTCGCGGCGATGGCTATTACAACGGCCATCGCGGTTACCGCGACCGCCGCCCGGGCTATCGTTACCATAACGGTTTCTGGTTCCCGCTCGGGGCGTTTGCCGCAGGCGCGATCATCGGCGGCGCCATGTCCCAGCCGCGGGCCGTGGTTCCAGTCCGTCCGGGCCGTTATACGACCGCGCATTATTCCTGGTGCCAGCAGCGCTACAAGACCTACCGTGCCTATGACAACACCTATGTGGTCAACAGCCGTGGCGATCGCCGCTTCTGCAACTCTCCGTATTGACGGACACCGCTGGCCGGTTGCCCTTTGGGGGTGACCGGTTGCCGGAATGCATCGCCGTTTTGATGAACGGCGCGTTAAGGAGCGGTTCAGGTAGAAGATCCTAGGATACAACCAGAACTGCAGCGAAGAGGGACCGGGGGACATCAGGTCCGGCCTGCAGACCGTCCGGCGAGGGAGTGGAGATCGATGATGAAGAATATCTTGAAGAAACTGACGATTGCCGGCGTGTCTGCGGCCATCCTGAGCACGTCCGTCATGCCGAGCCAGGCGATGCCGCTCGTCTCCGCGCCGCAGGTCGAAAAGCAGGTGGTCGAGGTGCAGTATCGCGATGACCGCTACTGGGATCGGCGTGATCGCTGGGAGCGCCGTCACGACCGTTACGACCGTCGCTGGGACCGCCATGATCGCCGCCATCATTCGAGCGGCAATGCCTGGGTACCGCTGGCCGCCGGTGCGCTGATTGCTGGCGCGCTGATCGCCGGTTCCGCCGCCTCGCAGCCGCGTTATGCCCCGGCCCCGAGCCGTGCCGGCATCAATCCGCGCCATTATGAGTGGTGCTCGGCCCGCTACCGGTCCTACGATAGCTACTCGAACACCTTCCAGCCCTATGGCGGTCCCCGCCAGCAGTGCCTGTCGCCTTATTATTGAACCGAAGCATTTCGGGAGAACGAGAACCGTCCGGTCCTTCCGGGCGGTTTTTGCGTTTTGAGCCTCACAGAATTCCGGCCCGTTTGAGCAGCCACCAGGCGCCGAATACCGAAAGCGCCATGAAGCTGAACGCCAGCATGGTGCCATGCTCTCCATGCGCAAAGGGCAGGGCGGAGGTGTTCATGCCGAAGAAACCGGTCACCAGCGAGGGCGGCAGCAGGAAAGCCGTCATCAGCGACAGGATATAGAGGTGGCGGTTCGTTTCCGAGGAAAGTTTCGAGTCGATTTCTTCGTGCAGCAGGCGTGCCCGGTCCTGCAGCGCATAGACGTCGTGGTCGACCGCCTCCAACCGGCTCGTCAGGCGGCTGGCCACGTCATCGAAACCATGCGGCATCTCGTCGTCGTCGGCGGCCGCGGCGCGGCGCAGAAGCGTCAGGACGGTGCGCAGGTGCCGGTGCAGGCGCACCACCGTGCGGCGCACGGGCGCCAGACGGCGGCGTTCGTCCTGCGTGGTGGCGCCGTAGACGACATCCTCGATCTGGTTCAGCTCTTCCGTCAGCTCGATGACGAGCGAGATCAGCGTGCGCTGGAATTCGGCGACGATCAGCTCGAAGATGTCGATCGGCTGGCGGTAACGCACCGGGTTCTTTTCGACGGCGGCGCGCACCCGGTCGATGGAGCGCAGCGGCTGCAGGCGCGTGGTGATCAGAAGATTGTCGCACACGGCAAAATGCAGCCAGCCGATATCGCGCGTTTCCTCATCGAACTCCCGCTGAAAATCAACGAGCGTGCCATAGATCATGCCGTCTTCCAGCGTGATCGAGGCGTGTGTCTCATGTGTCGTGAGCGCGGTGACCACCGCCGTCGGCAGTTCCGGAAACTCCTCCAGGAAAGCGGCGACGCGCTGGTCGGCAAGGTTCAGATGCAGCCAGCGAAAGCCGTTGCCGACGAAACTCAGATCGGCGCGGGTGGCATCCGGCGGCAGACGGCGGCAAGTGCGTTGCTCGCTGTCGAAGGTGTAGGCCCAGACGAGCCCGGGAATGGACTGGACGATGGACAGCATGGAGGGCTCCTTCGCGGCTGCAGCATCTAGTCACGACACGTGAATGTCTTCAAGACAAACCGGAGGCGCAAACACAAAAGGCGCGCCGGAAAACCGACGCGCCCTGATGTTTATCGTATGATCCGTCGCCGGGATCAGCCGATCATCGCGTTGTCGTTGCGCTTGACGGCGATGACCGTCGAACGCGGCAGCTTGCCTTCGCCATCCGGGAACGGTGCGTCGGGGTGCTGGATGCCGACGAAATGCGTGCGCTTGTCGGCAGACCAGGTCTGGCCGGTGACTTCCGCGCCCTTCGGGGCGGTGAGGAAGCGCTCGATGCGGCCGGTTGCCGGGTCGCCCGCCAGCATCTGGTTGTTGCCCTGACCGGCATAATCGCCGTCGTTGCTGTCTTCGCCGTCCGTCTGGATCCACAGAAGACCGGTCGAATCGAACATCATGCCGTCCGGCGAGTTGAACATGTTGCCTTCGTTGATGTTCGAAGAGCCGGCATAGGCGTCCTTGTGAACGGCCGGGTTGCCGGCCATGCAGAACAGGTCCCACTTGAACTTGTTGTCCGCGTGGTCGTTGTTCTCCGGATACCAGCGCACGATCTGGCCGTAATTGTTCTTCTCGCGCGGGTTGGCTGCATTGAGGCTGAGGACCTCGCCACCGGCATTGGTGCGCGGCTTGCCGTCCTTCGAAGCGCCGCGGTAGCTGTTGTTGGTCAGCGCGCAATAGGCTTCGATGGCGACCGGGTTGATGGCAACCCATTCCGGACGGTCCATGGTGGTGGCGCCGACCTTGGACGCGGCCTGGCGGGTGAAGACGCAGATCTCGTCCATCTTCATGCCGGTCGTTTCCGGCGTCAGGGCAACCCATTCGCCGGTGCTGTCGTCGGCGAACTTGGCAACAAAGAGCGTGCCTTCGTCGAGCAGCTTCGAGGTGTCGCCGCCCGGCACGTAGATGCCGTTCGAGACGTATTTGTAGAGGAATTCGCCACGCTCGTCGTCACCCATGTAAACGACCACGCGGCCGTCACGGGCAATCACAACGGCAGCGTTTTCGTGCTTGATACGGCCGAGAGCGGTGCGCTTGACCGGAACCGAGGTGGCGTTCGACGGATCGATTTCGACGACGTAACCGGCACGGCGCGGTTCGTTCGGGTTCTTCGCGACGTCGAAACGCTCGTCGAACTTCTCGTAGGCATAACGCGTTTCGGCGGAGATGCCGTAACGCTTGTAGTCGGCCGGCATCTTGAACTCGGCATTGGTGGTGCCGTAGTAGCCGTTGAAGTTTTCTTCGCAGGTGAGGTAGGTGCCCCACGGCGTCTTGCCGGCGCCGCAGTTGTTGAAGGTCCCGAGACAGTCCGTGCCGTTCGGGTCTGCCGCCGTCTTGACGAGATCCGAGCCGGCAGCCGGGCCGGACAGCTTCATCGGAGTGTTGTGGTGGATACGGCGGTTGAACGGGCTGTCGAGGACGATTTCCCAGCCGTTTGCGCCTTCGGCCACTTCCATCACGGTCACGCCCTGCATGTTCTGCAGGATGCGCACTTCGTCGAGATTGGCCGGAATGCCTTTTTCGCGGTGCGGCAGGTTGATTTCCGGGTTGACGTATTCGTGGTTGACGGCGATCAGCTGATGGTCGCCGACAACGAAGAGTTCCATGCCGTCGGTGTTTTCACCAAACACCTTGTCCGAGTTCTCCAGGCTGACGCCCTTCATCGGATCGACGTCCGGAACCTTCGAGAACAGCGGCTGGCCCCACTTGGCGAGAGCCTTCCACGAATAACCTTCCGGTACGTGGATCGTGTTGTCGGTGGCGATCGGGATCGGCTTGAACGGGAAACGCGATGCGGCTTCCTGTGCCTGGGCCGAAGTCGAGCTCATCAGGTTGCCGAGCGTGCCCATGGCAGCGGCGGCCGAACCGAAGGCCAGAACGCTGCCGAGGAAACCGCGACGCGATACGGCCGATGCAACGACCCGGTCGAAGTCCGTTTCGGCCGGCGGCGGGTTCTGCAACTCGTCCCACTCGTCCCAGGAAAGCTTGCTCTTGTCGATGTCAGTCATGGTCGTCTCCCCATGTTGGTTTAGAAGGGTTCCAAACTCGGTTACCGCGTAAGCCATGACAGGTTGATGACGAAAACCGCGCCCATCAAAGAGTTGAACAGCCTGCGACAGGACCGCGCAAAACCGGCAAAACATTTGACGTTTACGTAAAAATCAATTAGCCGATAAGGCTAGGATCGGCGCATCTGGGTGGAGACATCGCCGGTCAGGATAAGGGATTGCGGAGGAGCATGCCATGTACAAGGCGCCAGTTGAAGAGATTGCATTCACACTGAAGCATGTGGCGGGCCTCGCGCCTGCGCTCGCCGAAGGGCGGCTGGGAGATCTGACCGACGATCTGGTGGATGCGATCCTCTCCGAAGCGGGCCGTTTCGCCACCGAAGAGGTGGCCCCGCTCGCCGACATAGGCGACCGGCAGGGCGCAAAACTGGTTGACGGCAAGGTCATCGTGCCGGAGGGCTGGGACGGGCTTTACCGCGCCTGGGCCGAAGGCGGCTGGAACTCGTTGACCGCTTCGCCGGACTTCGGCGGGCAGGGGCTTCCCCACATGCTGAATGTCGCGGCGCTGGAAATGTGGAATTCCGGCTCGATGGCCTTTGCACTCGGCCCGACGCTGACCATGGGCGCGGTCGACGCGCTGACGGCACACGGTTCGGAGGCGCTGAAAGCGACCTATCTGCCGAAAATGGTGTCCGGCGAATGGACCGGCACCATGAACCTCACCGAACCGCATGCCGGCTCCGATCTCGGCGTCATGAAGAGCCGCGCGGAACGCCGCGACGACGGCACCTACCGCATCTTCGGCCAGAAGATCTATATCACCTGGGGTGAGCACGACATCACCGAGAACATCATCCACCTGGTGCTCGCCCGCCTGCCGGATGCGCCGGCTGGAACCCGTGGCATCTCGCTCTTCCTCGTGCCGAAATTCCTGGTGAACGCGGATGGTTCACTTGGGCCCCGCAACGATCTGCATTGCCACTCGATCGAACACAAGCTCGGCATTCACGGGTCGCCCACCTGCACGATGATCTATGGCGACGGCAAGTTCGGCGATGAGCCGGGTGCGATCGGCTACCTGGTCGGCGAGGAGAACAAGGGGCTGGCCTGTATGTTCACCATGATGAACAATGCGCGACTGGCCGTCGGCATGCAGGGGGTGGCCATCTGCGAGGCCGCCACCCAGAAGGCGATCCAGTATGCCAAGGACCGCACGCAGGGCAAAGCACCCGGCTGGACCGGTTCCGGCATGAGCCCGATCATCGAACACCCGGATGTCGCGCGCATGCTCGTCACCATGAAGGCGCTGACGCAAGGCGCGCGCGCCATTTGTTATGCCTGCGCCCACGCGACCGACATTGCCCATACGGCAGAAGGCGACGAAGCGCGCCATTTCGCCGAGCGCGCAGCCCTTCTGACGCCGATTGCCAAGAGTTTCGCCACCGATGCGGGCGTGGATGTCGCCTCGCTTGGCATCCAGGTACATGGCGGCATGGGTTTCATCGAGGAAACCGGGGCTGCCCGCCTGTGGCGTGATGCCCGCATCGCGCCGATCTACGAGGGCACCAACGGCATCCAGGCCGCCGATCTCGTTACCCGCAAACTGCCGCTGTCCGGCGGGGCGCAGGTGCGCGGTTTCATCGCCGAGCTCAGAGAGATTGCCGAACAGGCGCGCGCCTCCAACCTCGACGGTTTCGGCGAAACGGCGGAGCGTCTGTCGGCAAGCCTCGCCGATCTGGAAGAGGCGACCGACTGGCTGCTCGCTCGCCTTGCCGCCGGCGATGCGGCGGCGGCTCTTGCCGGCGCAACACCCTACCAGCGCCTGTTCGGCCTGACGCTGACGGGCGCCTACCTCGCCAAGGGGGCGCTCGCCGATGAGGACCACGGTCGTGCCGAGCGCCTGGTACTTTGCCGTTTCGCCGCGGAAAACCTGATCGCCGAAACCGCCGCACTGAAGGACCGCGTCATCCGCGGCGCCGACAGCCTTGCGGCGGCGCGGATGTTGTTCGCTTAAGGACTTGCTCTGGGCGAGGCGGCCCCTCATCCGCCTGCCGGCACCTTCTCCCCGCCAGCGGGGAGAAGGGAGAGGGCCGCGACGCCTCCGTTCCCCCTCGCCCCGTTCACGGGGAGAGGGTGGCCGAGCGGAGCGGAGGCCGGGTGAGGGGCTTTCTGCGCGACGGATCGTATTGAACGAGGACAATTGATGACCGACCACATCCTGATCGAACGTCCAGAGACCCATCCGGGCGTGCTTGTCATCCGGTTCAACAGGCCGGACAAGAAAAATGCCATCACCTCTGCCATGTACCGCGCCATGGTCGCAGGCCTGCATGAGGCGGGTCATGAGGGTGCGATCAAGGCGGTTGCCTTTCTCGGCACGGATGGCTGTTTTTCCGCCGGCAACGATATGGGCGATTTCCTCGCTTATGCCATGTCGGGCTCCTCGGAGCCGCCCGCCGCGGTGGATTTCCTGAAGGTTCTGGCAAGTTACGGCAAGCCGCTTGTGTCCGGCGTTGATGGTCTGGCGATCGGCATCGGCACGACGCTCCACATGCATTGCGACCTGACGGTCGCCTCGACGCGCAGCCTGTTCAAGACGCCATTCGTCGATCTGGCGCTGGTGCCGGAAGCGGCCTCCAGCCTGCTCGCGCCGCGCATGATGGGCCACCAGCGCGCCTTTGCCCTGCTGGCCGCCGGCGAAGGTTTTTCGGCCGAGCAGGCACGGGAAGCCGGTCTTGTCTGGAAGGTTGTCGCGCCGGAGGAGGTTGAGGCCGAAACGCTGAAACTCGCCGCCTCGCTCGCCGCAAAACCCGCAGGAGCGCTCAAGATCGCCCGCGATCTGGTGCGTGGTTCCACCGAAGACGTGCTCGCCCGCATCGATGCGGAAATGGTGCATTTTTCCGCACAACTGCGCAGCGCCGAAGCCCGCGCCGCCTTCGAAGCTTTTCTGAAGCGTTAAAGCTCTTCCGCAGGAGGCGTTTGTGGGAAGTGGCAAGCGAGCGTGACGACACGCTCCGGGGCGCGGTTCGATGGCCCAAGGGTCCGGCTTGTGTTTAAAGGTGCCTTAACGCTTCTTGGCTAGCGTCTGCCCGATGCTTTTTGAGGGCATACGCAACGTCATGACGGTGTTGTGGTCAGTGCGACTGAGACAACGATCAATCAGGCCGCCCCCGCTCCCCCCTAGGCGCCTGACCACTGCAGGGTTGCCTTCCGTGCGCTCCAAATCCAATTTGATGACCAAAATCCTTGTGGCCGCTTCTCTTGTAATTGTTGCGGCATTCGGCGGTTTTTCCTTTTATATCGATAGCCTGCAGAGCAATGTGACGGAGAGAGCCGTCCGCAGCGAAATCGAGGCGTCGGGTTCGCAGGCGGCACAAAGCATTGCCAACTGGTTGGCGGCACGCGTGATGCTGACGGAATTGGCCGGCAGTGCTGCCGCAAAGGCCGGATCACCGCAGGCCATCACCGCCGCCTTCGACAATCCGGTGCTGCTGCGCGAGTTCTTGTCAACCTATGTCGGCGACGAGCAGGGCACGTTCACCAGCGTTCCGGAGCAGCCGCTGCCGGCTGACTACGACCCGCGCAAACGCCCCTGGTACAAGGAGGCCGTCAATGCCGGCAAGCTGGTTCTGACCGATCCCTATAACGACGCCTCGACCGGAAACCTCATCATCAGCGCGGCCATGCCGGTCAAACGCGATGGAAAACTCTTCGGCGTCGCGGCCAGCGATTTTTCCCTCACCACGCTGGTCGGCATGATCAAGTCAGTGGATGTGGGTGGCAAGGGGTCTGCCTTCCTCGTCAAGAGCGATGGCACCATTCTTGTTCACCGCGACCAGACGCTGGTGACCAAGAAACTCGCCGATCGTTTCCCGCAGAACACGCCGGTCATCAGTTCCACGCTCTCGGAAACGACGGTTGGCGGCAAATCGGTGCTGGTCAGCTTCCTCCCGATCAATGGATTGCCGCGCAGCGATTGGTATCTCGGGGTCGAGATTGACCGCGACCTCGCCTTTGCCAGCGTCTCGGCCTTCCGCGCCGCCTTTGCTGTGGCGACCATTGCCGGCGTCTGCACGATGATTGCGGTTCTGGCGGTGCTTCTGTCGCGTCTGGTTGTCCGTCCGGTCACGGACATGACCGGCGCGATGGGCCGGCTTGCCAGTGGCGATGTCTCGGTCTCCATTCCCGGCACCAGCCGCCGCGACGAGATCGGCCATATGGCCGCTGCTGTGGCGGTCTTCCGTGACAACATGCAAGAGCGCAGCCGGCTGGCAGAGGAGGCGGAGGAAACCCGCGCAATGGGCGAACAGGAGCGGCGCGACCGCGAAGCCGCCAAGGCGCAGGCGGACGAACAGACGGCCTTCGCCGTCCACTCCCTCGCCGAGGGGCTCGGACAATTGTCGAACGGCGATCTGACCTGCGTGATCCAGACACCGTTCGCGGGCGATCTCGACAGGCTGCGCGTCGATTTCAACACCGCCGTCAGCAAGCTGAACGATGCGCTCGCGACAGTGGGGCGCAACGCCCGGGCGATCGATACCGGTGCGTCCGAAATCCGCGCATCGGCCGACAATCTGGCTCGCCGGACAGAGCAGCAGGCCGCTTCGGTGGAAGAAACCGCTGCGGCCCTGGAAGAGATCACCACCACGGTGAAGGATTCCAGCCGACGCGCCGAAGAGGTGGGCGAGCTTGTTGCCCGTGCGCGCGGCGGTGCCGAGAAGTCCGGCGAGATCGTCGACAAGGCGGTACAGGCCATGCAGGAAATCGAAAGATCGTCGAGCCAGATTTCCAACATCATCGGCGTCATTGACGATATCGCGTTCCAGACGAACCTGCTGGCGCTCAACGCCGGCGTCGAGGCCGCGCGCGCCGGCGAGGCTGGCAAGGGCTTTGCCGTGGTCGCGCAGGAGGTGCGTGAGCTTGCCCAGCGTTCTGCCACCGCGGCAAAGGAGATCAAGGCGTTGATCACGTCCTCCGTCAACCAGGTGCAGAATGGCGTGACCCTCGTCAATCAGACAGGCGAGGCGCTCGATGTCATCGTCCGGGATGTGCAGGAGATCAACCGCAATATCGAAGCGATCGTGCGGGCCGCGCGCGAACAGTCGACCGGGTTGCAGGAGATCAATACCGCAGTCAACACGATGGATCAGGGCACGCAGCAGAACGCCGCCATGGTCGAGGAGCAGACTGCGGCAAGCCATGGCCTGGCCGGCGAAGCCGCGACCCTCAATGCGCTGCTGGCTCAGTTCCGGATCGGCGACGAAGCAAATCCGGCAAGAACCTCGCAGGGGGGCGGAACACGCCGGGCAGCCTGAGCAAGACTGGCCTGGCACCGCACGGATGTCCACGCGCCTGGCACAGGCGCGTGGAACCGGTCTTCGTCGCGAGACCTCTTTTCCCTCGCATTCACGCCGCGTTCATTCCTGCTGGCCAAGGATGATGCGATGATGATCAACCTGTGCGGAGTTTCCTCATGATTCGATTGATGACCGGTCTTTCGCTGCTGCTCATGACATCGGCGGCGGCCATGGCGCAGTCCACGGGTCCCAACACCCGTGTCATCAACGAGAACGATTACAAGCCGCGCCAGCGATATGTTTGCGTGGTGCCGCCACAGGACAGCGCCAAGCAGAAATACCCGAATGTCTGCCGCGCACAGGAAGGCCGGGTCGGCGGTCGTTGCCGTTGCAGCGGCGTGGTCGGCAATGGCACGCTGCAGCTCGGCGGCTGAGCCTTACCGTTCCAGCAGCGCCACGGCTTCTACATGTGATGACCAGAGGAACTGGTCGACGGGCGTGACCGAAACGACCTTGTAGCCGCCCTTGATCAGGATCGAGAGGTCGCGCGCGAGCGTCAGCGGATTGCAGCTGACCGCCACCACTTTCTTGACGGAGGACAGCGCCAGTTCGCGGCACTGTGCCTCGGCGCCGGCGCGCGGCGGGTCGAAGACGACGGCGTCATAGGTCTTCAGCTCCTGCGGTGTCATCGGCCGGCGAAAGAGATCGCGCCGCTCGACGCTGACCGGCTTCAGCCCCTGCGTATTGCGGGCCGCCTGATCGAGCGCCTTCACTGCCTTGTCTTCCGATTCCACGGCATGCACGCTGCTCTTGCGGGCGATCCGGAGCGCAAAGGTGCCGATGCCGGCAAACAGGTCCGCCACACGTTTGGCCTTGCCGAGATGCGCGATCGCCATCTCGGCCATCGCCTCTTCCGCCTCGCGGGTCGCCTGGGTAAAAGCGCCAGGTGGCAACACCACCCGCGCGCCGCCGAAATCGAGCAGCGGTTTTTCCGGTTCGATGAGGATTTCGCCATTGATCGAGACACGGGCAATGCCGGAAAGCTTGAGCACCGCATTGGTGACCGCCCGGCGCTCCGCTTCCTTCAGGCCGTTGCGCACCCCTTCCAGTGAGATGTCGAGGCCCGTCACGGTTTCGGTGACGACGATGCGGAAGGCATCGCAGCCGCTCGCTCGCGAAATCGCCTTAAGCGCATCCAGCCGGCCGATAATGCCGGAGGATGCGATGGGACATTCCTCCATCGGCACCACATGGTGGGTCTCGGCCTGATTGATGCCGATGACGATCTCCTTTTCGCGCCGGCGCACCGTCAGCACCATCCGGCGGCGCTGGTGGGGATGGGCTTCCACCGTCTCACCCACGCCCACGTCGATGCCCTGCGATTTCAAGGCGTCGATGAGGATCTGCCGTTTGAAGGCATTGTAGGGCGTCTTTGCCTGGTGCTGCAGCACGCAGCCGCCGCAGGTGCCGCCCACGCCATCCGGGCCGAAATGCCGGCAGGGCGGCGTCACACGGTCGGGCGAGACGGTGGTGATCGACATGATCGTGCCCTGGTTTTTCACCCTGGCGATTGCTACCGTTTCGCCTGGCAGCGCATAAGGCACGAAGACCGGCCCGTCGGTGGTATGCGCGACGCCGTCGCCCTTGGCGCCAAGGCTCGCGATCGAGACTGTCTGCGTGCTCATTCCTGGTCCTCGTCCGCGTCCTGGTCTGCGAGGACCTTGCGCCCCGCCAGCAGATATTCCTGGTTGCCATCGCCGCCGGCGATCGGGGAGGGGATCAGCCCAAGGCTTGCCCAGCCCATGTCCTCCACCAGCCAGCGTTCCAGTTCGGCGGCGACCTCTGGCGCGCTCTCCGGATCGCGCAGCAGCCCGCCCTTGCCGATTGCCTCGCGCCCCGCCTCGAATTGTGGCTTCACCAGCAGCACGCAGAGCGAACCCTGTTCCGCAAGCTGAAGAGCCGGCGGCAGCGCGAGCTTCAGCGAGATGAACGAGACGTCCGAGACGACGAGCGTCACCGGTTCGGGGCCGATATCCTCGCGCTCCATATGCCGGGCGTTCAGCCCTTCCAGATTGGTGACACGCCGGTCGGAGGCGATCATCGGGTGCATCTGTCCGTGCCCGACATCGACCGCCACAACATGCTGCGCACCGCGTTCCAGCAGCACTTGCGTAAAGCCGCCGGTCGAGGCGCCGATATCGAGACAGCGATGTCCCGCCGGATCAATGCCGAAATGATCGAGCGCGGCCGTCAGCTTCAGTGCTGCGCGCGACACATAGGCCTGGGCGGGATCATCGATGGCAAGGTCTGCATCGGCGGCAACCACCTGGCCCGGTTTTTCGACGACGCTGCCGTTGACACGCACGGTGCCGCGCACCACCGCATCGCGGGCGCGCGAGCGGCTGGCAAACAGGCCGCGGCTGACCAGAAGCTGGTCCAGTCTTTCGGAGGATTTGGATGTCATCTGCCGTCAATGCCGGTCCTTGGCCCGCGGCGCAAGGGAAAAGGCGTGCGCATGCACACAACACTTGACGAATGTCATTTCCAGGCAAAATGCAGGTGAGCGAGTACCAAAAAAGTGGTGCTGAGATGATGATACGCGAGAGTTGAGGCGCGCGGGCAACGCAATTTTAACATCCATCGGATTCTCTGTCGGCAACGGTGTGAACCGAATCTCTGAGTGCGGTGTGCGATGTTCCTGAAAAATCTCTCTCTCAATAAGAAGCTGATCAGCACCTTCCTTGCGCTGATGTCGGTTTGCCTTCTGGCATCGGCTGTTGTCTTCCTTCAGGCCATGCGGTCCGCCGATGCCTCGCGCGGTCTGACGATCGCCCAGGAAATCCAGGCGGCTGTCGCCGATACGGCGGAAACGCAGCTGGAGCTCGCTTTCAACCAGCGCGGCTACATGCTGACCGGCAATCCCGAACTGCTGAACGGCGTTTATGCCAAGCAGAAGGAGACGGTCGCAGCCCTGGACGCCGCCCTGAAACCGGCCGGTGCCGCGCCCGAGATTGCCCGTACGCTGACCGAGCTCAAGACGGCTTCCGAAAGCTTTTTCGCCTCCGTGGTCGAGCCGCAGCTGAAGGCGCGTCAGGCGGCCAAGGATCCGGCGGCCATCGAAGCCGTCGTGAAGGCCGCGGGTGAGGCCTCGCCGGAACTGCAGCGTTTCCGCAGCCTTGCCGCGCAGCTCAAGGCAAACCTTCATAGCCTGACCACCGCAAAGGTTCGGGAGCAGGAACAGTCGCATGCCGTCGTGTTGTGGACGCTGGTGATCGGCGGCGCCGTGGCCGGCGTGATTTCGGTCGGCCTCATCTGGCTGCTGTCGCAGGCGATCGTCACGCCGATCGTCGGCATGACGCGCGCCATGACGGCCCTTGCCGCCGGCAACAACAATATTGAGGTGCCGGCTCTCGACCGGGCCGACGAAGTGGGCCAGATGGCGAAAGCCGTTGCCGTCTTCAAGGATGCCGCGATCGAAAAGGTGCGCCTGTCGAAACAGACCGAGGAACTGCGCCTGACGAGCGAAGAGGAGCGCCAGGCCAACGATGCCCGCAAGGCACGCGAGGCCGCCGAGATCGAGTTCGCGATGAACTCTCTCGCCGACGGTCTGTCGAAGCTTGCCGACGGAGATGTGGCCTACCGCCTCGACCGTCCGTTTGCCGAACACCTGGACCGCGTGCGTGGTGATTTCAACATGGCGGTGGCAAAGCTCCAGTCCGCGCTGCAGAGCGTCGGCCGCAACGCATCGGCCATCAATGCCGGTGCCGCGGAAATCCAGTCTGCAACGGATGATCTTGCCAAGCGCACCGAACGTCAGGCTGCTTCCGTGGAGCAGACGGCGGCCGCCGTCGAAGAGGTCACGACGACCGTCAAGGATGCCGCCAAGCGGGCGGAAGATGTCGGCCAGCGCGTCGAACGCGCGCGCCTCGGCGCCGAAAAATCCGGCGAAGTGGTGCGCCGTGCCGTTGCCGCCATGGAAGGCATCTCCAAGTCGTCCGGCGAGATCATCAACATCATCAGCGTCATCGATGATATCGCCTTCCAGACCAACCTGCTCGCGCTGAATGCCGGCGTCGAGGCGGCACGCGCCGGTGAAGCCGGCAAGGGTTTTGCGGTCGTGGCGCAGGAAGTGCGCGAACTGGCGCAGCGTTCCGCCAATGCCGCGCGCGAGATCAAGACGCTGCTCAGCACCTCCAGCCAGCAGGTGGATGCCGGTGTGGCACTGGTTGGCGAAACCGGCGAGGCGCTGGAAGCGATCGTCGTCGAGGTCCAGCAGATCAACGAGAACATCAAGGCGATCGTCACCTCCTCGCGCGAACAGTCGATCGGCCTGCAGGAAATCAACACCGCGATTGCCGCGATGGACCACAACACGCAGCAGAATGCCGCGATGGTGGAAGAACAGACGGCGGCAAGCCATACGCTGGCCCGTGAGGCCGGTGAACTGGACGAGCTCCTGCGCCAGTTCAAGCTGGGAGCAGGCAGCCCCGCTGCACAGCGCCCGTCTGCCCCGCGGGCAGCCGCCCCTGCGGCTGGTCCTGCCTCAGCCGCGACCGCATCGCAGCCGATGGCCCGCCCAATGGCAAAGCCTGCGGCAAAACCCGCGGCCCAGCCTGCCGCCAAAACGGTGGCAAAACCGGTCGTGGGCCGCGGCCCTGTCGCCGCCACCGCCTCGGCCCGTCCGGCCCCGTCGCCGGCGAGCGCCCTGCACGGCAAGCTTGCCCAGGCCTTCGGCGGTGGCAAACCCGCGGAAGACAATTGGGAAGAGTTCTGATCTCCCCGATCGGATACGGAGATGAGAGGCGGGCGCAAACCCGCCTCTTTTTGTTTTGGGCCACAAGGAGCGGCGGATCTTTCCTGTCGCCAGGGTGTATCCATTCTGATACATTAAAGTCATGAAACGGATCGAGTGGCTGGGAAGCAGCAGGGCAGATGTTCGCGCATTTCCGGACGATGTTCGGATCGATGCGGGTTGGTAGCTCGAGCTTCTGCAGCGAGGCGAAGATCCGCAGGACTGGAAACCGATGGTAACGGTTGGTTCGGGTGTGCGGGAAATCCGGATACGGGATGTCTCTGGGGCCTATCGCATCATCTATCTGGCGGTGCTTGACGATCGTGTCGTGGTGATCCACGCGTTCCAGAAGAAGACTGCGCAAACGGCGAAGAAGGACCTTGATCTTGCGATGGAGCGATTGAGACGATGGAAGACACAGCGTTGAATTCGGACATTCACGACAGCGTCTGGGATGCTCTGGCAGATACACAGCAAGAGGCCGCAAACCTCAAGGCGCGCTCGGCCCTGCTTTATGAGATCCGCAAGGCTGTCCGCAGCTGGGATATTCCGCAAGAGGAAGCGGCACGTCGACTTGGCCTGACGCGGCCACGCACGAATGATCTGCTCCGTGGCAAGCTTGCGAAATTCTCGCTCGATGCGCTCGTCAATATCGCTGCGAGCGCCGATCTGGAGATCGAGATCCGGGTGCGGCAGGCGGCCTAATTTTTCTTTACCCCCTTCCGTCCGGCGGCTTGCGTGCTACCTTTCGCGCGATTTCGGGTGGGGAAAGATCATGCGGAAAATTTTGAGCTTCGCGGCAGCGGGCGTGCTGGCGGCAACTGGTGTTCCGGCCTTGGCGAATGATTCGATGGCGGAGCTGCGCACCGGCGGGCTCGCTTATGTCGTCACCGAAGACGTCTCCATGGTCGAGGAAAACCTCTTCCTGTCGATGGATGAGGTGCGCGTCGATTACGTGTTCAAGAACACCAGCGACACGGATGTGACGAGCATCATCGCGTTCCCCATGCCCGATATCGTCACCCAGCCGGAAAGCAATGTCGCCGTTCCCGATTACGAGGCCGACAATTTTTTGGGTTTTACCGTGACCCAGGACGGCAAGGCCATCCAGCCGCAGTTGCAGCAGCGGGTGAGCGCGCTCTCGATCGACTGGACGGATGAGTTGCGCAGCCGCAAGATCTCGGTCCTGCCCTATAGCGACAAGGCCGTCGAGGACTTGAAGACCCTGCCGCCCGAGACCCTCAAGGACTGGGTGGGCAAGGGCCTGCTTTATCCCGATACCTTCGATGCGGGAAAAGGCTGGCAGACCATCTACCGGCCGCTCTGGACGCTGCACTCGGTCTATTGGTGGAAGACCACCTTTCCGGCCGGCAAGACCGTACGCGTCAGCCACCGGTACACACCGAGCGTCGGCGGCACGGTGGCTTTGAGCTTCATCGACCAGGGCAAGCCGGGTTTCAACTATGACAGCTACAAGACCCGTTATTGCCTGGACGATGCCTTCATGAAAACCGCCGCCAAGCTGGAAAAGGCGGCCTCTCCGGACAGCCCGACCTATACCGAAGCCTGGCTCTCCTACGTGCTGAAGACCGGCGCCAACTGGGGCGGCAATATTTCGAAATTCAAGCTGACGATCGACAAGGGCAAACCGGAAAACTACGTCAGCCTCTGCGCCGACGGCATCAAGAAGACCGGTCCCACCACCTTCGTGATGGAAAAGACCGATTTCTGGCCGGAAAAGGATCTGGATATTCTGTTCCTGCTGGCACCGAGCCCGAACTGAGGCGGGGCGTGCCGCTGTTATAAGGCTGCAAACTTGAGGGTCTAGGCAGAAGCGCACCCGGGGCGATGCATTTGATCGCCCGCCTGCCTCGCCAACGATTTTTCAAGGATGCATCATCATGTTGAAGTCATTCCTCGCGGGCACAGCGCTCGCTCTCGTCAGCCTGTCTGTCACCCATGCCGCCGAGATCGGCACGACAGTTTCCACCCCGTGCCCCTTCGGCGATTGCACGGCTGCGCTCAGCCTGGCCTATGCCGGCACCTTCGACATCGCCACCGGCACCCTGGTGGACGGCGTGGAGCTCGGCGGCCTCTCCGGCATCGATTTCGACCCCGCCACCGGCCACTACATCGCGATCTCCGACGATCGGTCGGAAAAGGCACCGGCCCGCTTCTACGAACTGGCGATTGACGCCTCCGCTACCGGCATCAAGGACGTCAAGGTTCTGCGCAGCGTGACGCTGAAGACGGAGAAAGGCGAGCCCTTCACTGCCAAGGCCGTCGATCCGGAAGCGATCCGTTTGGGCAAGGACGGCCTCTACTGGACGAGCGAAGGTGACGCCAAGCAGTTGCTGCCGCCTTTCGTGCGCGTCGCAAGCCCGGACGGGTCGTTCGTGCGCGAATTCAGCCTGCCGCAGGGTTTTGCCCCGACCGCGGACAATACGAGCGGCATCCGCAACAACCTCGCTTTCGAAGGCATGGCCGTGCTGCCAAACGGCGACCTGATGGTCCAGCTCGAATCCGCGCTCAACCAAGATGGCCCGATCGCCAGCCTCACCACCGGTGCGCTGACCCGCATGATCCGTTACGATGCGGCAAGCGGCCAGCCGAAGGCTCAATATGTCTATCCGGTCGAGCCGATCGGCCAGGCGCCGAAAAAGGAAAAGGGCTGGAACGATAGCGGCGCGACGGAAAGCCTCGCCCTTGATGATCACCGTCTTCTGGTGATCGAACGCGGTTTTGCCGAAGGGTTTGGCAATTCGATCAAGGTGTTCATGATCGACACGGCAGGCGCAACCGATGTCTCCGGCGTCGCCTCGCTGACGAAGGCCGACCAGCCGGTGGTGCCGGTGCGCAAGAGCCAGGTGCTCGACCTGCGCGCCCTCGGCCTCGATCCGGACAATATCGAGGGCATGACCTTTGCCAAGGGCACGGACGGCAGCGACCTCCTGGTCTTTGTCTCGGACAACAACTTCAATCCGCAGCAGAAAACGCAGTTTTACGCTTTCAAGGTGCTGAAGCGGCCTTGAGGCGCTGGCCGCCCGGTGAGCGGCGCGGGCGCAAGGCCGCGCCGATTTCGAGGGCAGGAGAGGGCGGTGCGTGAGGCACCCCCTCTGTCCTGCCGGGCATCGCCCACGAGGAGTAAGTGTCCCATCGACCGCGTCCGCGCTATCCTCCTTGCCGGCAGTGTCCTTGTTCCGGCAACGCCCACCCCGCCGTCATCCTCGGGCTTGACCCGAGGATCCATGCGGTCACCCCCGAACGTCGCACGGACATGCCGCTTGCGCGGTGGATCCTCGGGTCAAGCCCGAGGATGACGTCGGAGGTTGTTCTTTTTCCGCACCAAGGTGATCATCTCCGCATGGGTGAACGACGAACACAGCCTGCGTGCCTATGGCTCGAAAACCGATGCCACTGCGGGGATCAGGTCCATCCTGGAGAGCGGCCCAAAAAGGCGGCCTTCGTAGCATTACAGCTGAGCACTTCCCCCCATCAGAAAGGAGAGTGCCAGCGCGACAAGCCAGGCTGACATGAGCGGCACTACGCCGATTGCCAGGATTGCCCTCGAATTGGAAACATCAGCCAGAAAGATTGCATGCACCGCCAGGAATAATCCGAGCGGCATGCCGATCCACATCGCAGCACCGCCGAGACCCCAAGAGACGCCGCAGATCCAGATCGCAGCGAAGAGGTGAACACCCATGCGCAACGCCCAAACGATCTTTTCCCCGATGTGATTGATCGACACCATGTCGACCAGCGCATCCATGTAAAGCCACAGATAGCCTGCAAATTTTACCTCCGGCCCACCAGGAAGGTGCTCGATCAGAGGGATAAGAGCCAGGTGATAGATCAGACCGGCAACGTCTCCCGCAAAGAGGTTTCGATGCTTGAGACCGAACATCGAGAGCCACCCCGCGAGCGAGACAAGCGGGAGAGCAACGAGAATTCCTGTAGTCATGACGTCATCCTTCAACGTGGCGACGCGCGCCATTGGAAAAACAGCGTCTCAAGGCGACCGTGTTCTGCGAAGAAAGTTGTCGAACGCAGATGAACGGAGCACGCGAAACGCCTGCTACCGTCGAGGTCCGCGGCCCCTTTCAGTGGGGATGGAATATCCCTGCTTATCAAGCAGGGCGACCGGGGCTCACCATACCGGTCCGCCATTTTCGACGCCCAAAATCTATTCAGGGCGTACTTCAAAGTCAAGTTGCAGGTGACAGTCTACTGTCAACGTGACAGGTATGGCTTTCGTTATTCTTGAACGTCATGGGAGCAGTTGTTTACCCGCCCTTCCTTCGGTGTCTGGCCAAAACCAAACACTTCGGAATAAGCCTCTTTTACCAATGCCCCCTGATCACCCAGCCGCACCCACCTGAACCCCACGCCCGAGCGCCGTGAACACCGTCTTCACGATCCCGGCGCGGTCGAGGCCGGCCTTGGCATACATCACTTCGGGTTTCGCCTGGTCCATCCAGAGATCCGGCAGCACCAGCGAGCGGATTTTGAGGCCGCGATCCAGCAGGCCGTCATTGGCGAGGAAATGCATGACCTGGGAGCCGAAGCCGCCCACGGCGCCTTCCTCCACCGTCACGACGATCTCATGGTGGCGGGCAAGCTGGCGGATGAGGTCGTGGTCGAGCGGTTTGGCAAAGCGCGCATCGACAACCGTCGTGGAAAGGCCCGCGGCATCCAGGTCTTCGGCGGCCAGCAGACAGTCGGCCAGCCGCGTGCCGAAGGAGAGGAGCGCCACCTTGGCGCCCTGCTTCATCACCCGGCCCTTGCCGATTTCAAGAATTTCGCCGCGCTCCGGCAGGTCGACGCCCACCCCTTCGCCGCGCGGATAACGGAAGGAGATCGGGCCGTCGTCGTAAGCGGCGGCGGTGCGCACCATGTGTTTCAGTTCCGCCTCGTCGGCCGCCGCCATCACCACGAAGCCGGGCAGGGACGCAAGGAAACCGGTGTCGAAGGAGCCGGCATGTGTCGGCCCATCGGCACCGACGAAACCGGCGCGATCGATGGGAAAACGCACGGGCAGGCCCTGGATCGCCACGTCATGCACCACCTGATCGTAACCGCGCTGCAGGAAAGTGGAATAAAGCGCGCAGAAGGGTTTGTAGCCTTCAGACGCAAGGCCGGCGGCAAAGGTCACCGCATGCTGTTCGGCAATGCCCACGTCGAAGGTACGGGCGGGATAGAGGTTTTGCAGCTTGTCGAGCCCGGTGCCGTTCGGCATCGCCGCGGTAATGCCGACGATCTTCTCGTCAAGCTTCGCCTCCTGCACCAGCGCATCGGCAAACACGCTCGTATAACTCGGCGCATTGGGTTTCGCCTTGGCCTGCGCGCCGGTGATGACGTCGAACTTGTTGACGCCGTGATATTTGTCGGCCGCGGCTTCCGCCGGCGCATAACCCTTGCCCTTCTGCGTCACCACATGGATCAGCACCGGGCCCTTGGCATTATCGCGCACATTGCGCAGAACCGGCAGAAGGTGCTCGAAGGAATGCCCGTCGATCGGGCCGATATGGTAGAAGCCCATTTCCTCGAACATGGTGCCGCCGGTCACGTAACCGCGCGCATGTTCCACGGCCCGGGTGATGGCGCGGTCGACATTTTTGCCGAGATAGGCGGTGAGTTTCTTGCCGAATTCGCGCACGCCCATATAGGTGCGGCCCGACGCAAGCCGGGCGAGATAGGCGCTCATCGCCCCGGTCGGCGGGGCAATCGACATGTCATTGTCGTTGAGAATGACGATGAGGCGGGCGTCGAGCGCGCCGGCATTGTTCATTGCCTCGTAAGCCATGCCGGCCGACATCGCGCCGTCGCCGATGACCGCAATCACGTTGCGTGGTGTGCCGGAAAGGTCGGCCGCCACCGCCATGCCGAGGCCGGCGGAAATCGAGGTGGAGGAATGCGCCGCGCCAAACGGATCGTATTCGCTCTCGGCGCGTTTGGTGAAACCGGAGAGCCCGCCTTCTTGGCGCAGCGTGCGGATGCGCTCGCGCCGGCCGGTGAGGATCTTGTGCGGATAGCACTGGTGGCCGACATCGAAGATCAGCCGGTCATCCGGCGTGTTGAACACCTTGTGGATCGCAATCGTCAGTTCCACCACGCCCAAGCCAGCGCCCAGATGTCCGCCGGTCTTGGAGACGGCGTCGATCATCTCGTCGCGCACTTCCCGGGCCAGTTGCGGCAGGTCGCGGTCTTCGATCTGGCGCAGGTCGGCGGGCCAGGTCACCTGGTCCAGAAGCGGCGTCTTGGGCATGGAGGTCACGATGGGGATGCCTTTTCTGCTCTCGCGGAGCCTTTGTTTCTTCCCAACATGAGGAGAAACACGGCTTTTTCAAGTGTCACAAAGCCGCGCTTCTAGCGGAAAACCGTCTCAAGGCAAAGGGACGAACTCGTCTTCATCCCCCGGCACGATATCGAACCGGGCCGTACGCCATTCTTCCTTCGCCTGTTCTATCCGTTCCTTGGACGAAGAGACGAAGTTCCACCAGATATAACGTTTGGAATTCAGCGCCGCGCCGCCGAACAGCATCAAGTGACAGCCCTCCGGCCCGCCTTCGAGCGTGATCTCGTCGCCCGGTCGGAAGACCAGCAACTGGTCCGCCGCAAACCGATCGCCGGCCACGATCAGCGAGCCGGAGAGAATGTAGATCGCCCGTTCCTCATGCGCGGCGGAAAAGGGAAAACGCCGCCCGGCGGCAAGCGCGAGATCCGCATAAAGCGTATCGGTCAAGGTTTCGACCGGTGAGGAGAGGCCGTCGAGCGAGCCCATCACCACGCGTCCGCTGATACCGGCGAGATCGATGATCGGCATGTTTTCCTTGGCCGTATGGGCAAAGGCCGGATCGATCTCCTCCTTGTCGTCCGGCAGCGCCAGCCAGGTCTGCAGGCCGGACATCGACAGCGGATGGCCGCGCAGATTTTCCGGCGTGCGCTCGGAATGCACGATGCCGCGCCCAGCCGTCATCAGGTTCACGTCGCCGGGGCGGATGACAAGTTCGGTGCCGAGGCTGTCGCGATGTTTGATCTCGCCGTCGAAGAGATAGGTGACGGTGGAGAGCCCGATATGCGGATGCGGTTTCACATCCAGCGCCTCGCCCGCCTTCAGGATCGCCGGGCCCATGCGGTCGAAGAAGATGAACGGCCCGACGAGCCGCCGCTGGCGCGTCGGCAGCGCCCGGCGCACGAAAAATCCGCCGATATCGCTGGAGCGCGGAATGATCAGGTTCTCGATGGCGTCACAGGCAAAGGCATCGCCCGCGTCGGGATCGGTTCCGGGAAAGAAGGACATCGGCTTTCTCCTGTTTATGGTGCCGCACGCACTCGGCTTTGGAATGTTCATTTAGGGAGAAAGAGGCCCTCCCCAACCCCTCCCACAAGGGGAGGGGCTTAACCCTGCCGCACCATCGGTGCCCTTCATAGAGAGCGCTTCGGCGATCGGGCGCTCTGGTTGGGCGAGGCGTTGCCGCGAGTCTTCTCCCCCCTTGTGGTGGGGTGAGGAGCGGTTCGCGAAGCGAAGCAATCGATCCAGTGAATCGATTGCAGCGACGAACGCCGACAGGCCAGAGAGGGCCTTATTTTCCCGCACGTCTTCGCTGCACCAGCCCGACAAACCCGGTTGATCAGAGCAAGGTCCGGTGCCAGAGGCACGGATCATCACTATGCCACCACAGATCTATTCCGTCTTGTTCATTTACCCTGTCGCGAGCGCGAAAGCCCCGCCTGCGCATCCGCTTTGACATTTCACCTGCAAATCGCTACAGCGGGCGCCATGTATGCCGCGGTCTGTCGCGGCCCTTCGCGCGAAAATGCGCCTTGCTCCGAAAGACCTTGAAATGTCCGAACTGAATAACGCCGTTCCGGCGATTGCCAAGGCGTTGTCGAAACGCGGCTATGAAACCCTCACCCCCGTGCAGCAGGCGATGCTGAACCCGGATCTGGCCAATGCCGATGCGCTGGTCTCCGCCAAGACCGGCTCCGGCAAGACGGTCGCCTTCGGCATGGCCATGGCCTCCACGCTGCTGCCGGAGGGCATGGAGCGTTTCGGCCGCGCCGAGGCGCCGCTGGCACTGGTGATCGCGCCGACCCGCGAGCTTGCCTTGCAAGTGAAGCGCGAATTCGAATGGCTTTATGAAATGACCGGCGCGGTGATTGCAAGCTGCGTCGGCGGCATGGATATCCGCACCGAACGCCGGGTTCTGGAACGCGGCGCCCATATCGTCGTCGGCACGCCCGGCCGCATCTGCGACCATATCCGCCGCAATGCGCTCGACATGTCGGAAGTCCGCGTTGCCGTACTCGACGAGGCCGACGAGATGCTCGATCTCGGTTTCCGCGAGGATCTCGAATACATCCTCGAACAGGCACCCGATGACCGCCGCACGCTGATGTTCTCCGCCACGGTTCCGTCGGGCATTGCCCGGCTTGCCAAGCAGTACCAGCGTGATGCGGTGCGCATCGAGGTAGCGTCCGAAGAAAAACAGCATGCGGATATCGAATACCGCGCCCTGATGGTGGCCCCCTCCGACCGTGAAAACGCCATCGTCAACGTGCTGCGTTTCTACGAGGCGAAGAATGCCATCGTCTTCTGTTCGACGCGCGCAAACGTGAACCACCTGACGGCCCGCCTCAGCAACCGCAATTTCTCGGTCGTGGCGCTCTCCGGCGAACTGACGCAGAACGAACGCACCCATGCGCTGCAGGCCATGCGCGATGGTCGCGCCCGCGTCTGCATCGCGACCGATGTCGCCGCGCGCGGCATCGACCTGCCGGGTCTCGAGCTCGTGATCCATGCGGACCTGCCGACCAATTCGGAAACCCTGCTGCACCGCTCGGGCCGCACGGGCCGCGCCGGCAACAAGGGCATCAGCGCCTTCATCGTGCCGGTCAACCAGCGCCGCAAGGCCGAGCGTCTTCTGATGGGCGCCAGCGTGACGCCCGCCTGGGTGCTGCCGCCGTCCGCCGAAGAGGTGATTGTCCGCGACCAGGAACGTCTTCTCGCCGATCCGGTGTTTTCCGAAGAGGTGCGTGAAGAGGAACTGGATCTCGTCGCGCGGCTGGTCGAAGCCTATGGCGCCGAAAAGCTCGCCGCCGCCTTCGTCAACCTGCACCGCAACAACAATGCAGCGCCGGAAGACCTGATCGAGATCTCGATCGACGGTCCCCGCAAACCGCGCGAGCGCAGCAATGATCGCTTCGACGCGCGCGGCGAGGCTGGCGAAAGTTTCCCCTCCACTCCGCGCACGCCGCGCGGCGATTTCGGCCCCGCCATCTGGCTGTCGCTGTCGGTCGGCCGCAAGCAGAATGCCGAACCGCGCTGGCTGATCCCCATGCTCTGCCGCAACGGCAACATCACCAAGTCGGGCATCGGCGCGATCAAGATGCAGCAGACGGAAACCTATGTGGAACTGTCCGCCGATGTGGCCGATACCTTCCTCGGCGCCATCGGCCCCAACCGCATGCTGGAACGCGGCGTACGGGTGACCGTGCTGGACGGCATGCCGGACCTTTCCCGCCAGTCCGAGCCGCGCAGTTTCGAGAAGCGCAGCTACGAGGACCGCCCGCCGCGCCGCGAGTTCAACGACGCCCCGCGCGAGGGTGGCCGTGACGACCGCGCTCGTGATGAGCGTCCTCGCGAAGACCGCAGCCGCGATGACTGGAGCAAGGGCAAGCCGAAGGCAAAACCGACCTATGCCGGTGGCGAGGGGCGCGAGACGAAGAGCTTCGACAAACCGTTCCGCGACAAGCCCTATCGCGAAAAATCGTCCGGTGACCGCCCGGCCGGTGACCGCCCCTATGGCGAACGCTCCTATGCCGACAAGCCCGCGGGCGACCGGTCTTTCCGCGAAAAGCCGTTTGGGGACAAACCTGCCGGTGACCGTCCCTTCAAGGACAAGCCCTTCAAGAAGGACGGCAAGCCCGCCTTCAAGGACGGCGGCAAACCCGCCGGCAAGCCGGCAAAACCCGCCGCCGGCAAGGGCAAGCCGAAAAAGGCGAACGGCAAGGACCGTTGGAACTGACGTTCTGAACACGACGGGCGGGCCGCGCCATCAGCGGCCCGCCCGTCGACATGGTTTCGACGTCAAGGCGAATCCATCTTCTGGAGGCTGTGTTCCATGCAGGTGCTTCGGAGGGTTTCGATCTTTCTTTTCAGTCGGCATCGATACCAGTCAGCCGTTTCAGGAGCCAGTTGCTCGAATCGATACCAGATGCTGTCGATCCGGTCATGCCAGCGTGCCTGAAAAATGGGTTCGTGATGAGCAATCCGATTGCGCAGATCGCGCGCCTTGAGCAGATCCTTGTGGACCTTCTTCAGGTTCTCACCCTTCGGCCATATCCTGTGCAGATGCGGCGTCCAAAGACTGTCGCGATATTTGTTCTCATGGAGCGAGATCCAGAAATGTAGGGAAAGGCCGGCGATAATTCTGCCGGATCGTTCGTCCTGCTTCTGTGACTTCAGGCGGGCACGAATTTCCCGAATGTTCTTGCGGCGTTCGGCATTCAGATGTTGAACGAAGGCTCGGCACCGATACCAGTCTTCGCGAGCATAATGGCTTGCGATTGAGGCCGAGATTCGATTGCGCAGAGCAATTTCGAAACCGCCCATGACCTCGTGTACATGCTTCGCCAGCCGACCATTCGTCTGGTAGAGTTGCAGTGCGTCGCGCAAGGACGTCATGGATGCGAGATAGGTGCTGAGTCTCTCCTGACCGATCGTTGAGACGATCAGGGAGAGCTGATCGTCGGAAATATCCTTCAGATATTGATCCATGGACCTGCCCACGTTATATTATCAATGAACACTCCGGTGCGTCCCTGTCGGCTCGTCCGACATATGCCCGGGGTGATGCATTTCAGCGGCCATTGGCGAGGCGCCTATCGATTTTTGCGCCTAATGGTTGCGAAGACAATCTGAAAATCCATCACTTCGGACGAGAAGCAGACTCTATCGCACTCTCGGCGAACCCCTCCTGATGGTGTGATCTTTCCCCGACTCTATCGTGCAACGAAAAACCTGTTCCGCTTCGTCCTCTGATGCGCTATCGCCACGCGAGGGCAGGGATAGAGGATTTTTCGCATGACCACGCTTCGCATTCTGGATGGCGGCATGAGCCGCGAACTCGTTCGCCTGGGAGCGGAGTTGAAGCAGCCGGAATGGTCGGCGCTCGCCCTGATCGATTGCCGGCAGATCGTCCGCCAGGTGCATGAGGAATTCATCGCCGCCGGCGCCGATGTGATCACCACCAATTCCTATGCGCTGGTGCCCTTCCATATCGGCGAGGAGCGTTTCGCCCAGGAGGGTGCGGCGTTGATTGCGCTGTCGGGCCAATTGGCGCGCGAGGCGGCCGATGCGGCGGGACGTCCGGTCACGGTTGCCGGTGGTCTGCCGCCGATCTTCGGGTCCTACGAGCCGCAGAATTTCGATCCGGCGCGGGTGCAGGATTATCTCTCCGTGCTGGTCGAGAACCTGTCACCCTTCATTGATGTCTGGCTGGGCGAAACGCTGTCCCTGATTGCCGAGGGAGAGGCCGTGCGGGTGGCGGTGGAAAAGACCGGCAAACCCTTCTGGATCTCGTTCACGCTGGCCGATGACGCGGCCCAGGTGGCCGGCGCCAAGCCGAAACTGCGCTCCGGTGAAACCGTGGCGGATGCGGCGCTCTGGGCCGCAGGGTCTGGCGCCGAGGCGCTGCTTTTCAACTGCGCCCGTCCGGAAGTGATGGAAGCCGCCGTCAAGGTGGCGGCAGAGGCGATGCGCGCCAAGGGCGTCTCGATGCCGATCGGCGTTTATGCCAATGCGTTTGACAGCGATACGGACGAAAGTGCCGCCAATGAGGGCCTGCACGAGACACGCAAGGACCTGACAAGCGACGTCTATTCGCGTTTTGCCTGCCGCTGGGCAGATGCCGGCGCCTCGATGATCGGTGGCTGCTGCGGCATTGGCGCGTCGCATATCCACACGCTCGCCGGTGTTTTGAGGGCTCGGTAGCGGCTCACCCGCACGGTTCGACCACCACCTCATCGCCGGTCTTTTCGCCGAGCGTCAGGCAGCCACCCGCATGGCAGAGGCGCCAACCCGCGCCTGTGGCGCCGGAAGCGGCAAGCGTCAGGCGGGGTAGCGCCGCAAGCTGCGGTTGCCAGACCCACCAGCCATTCTCTAGCGCGGCATCCGGACCCGGCTCCATACCGGCGCCGGAGCCCTTGATGGCCGCCTCCTCAAGCTGGAGCCCCGCCGGTGTGACGTGGTAATTCTCGCGCCATTCCACCTTTTCCACCGAATGGGTCCAGCTCAGCGTGAAGCTGGAGGCGGCAATCACCGCCACCTTGCCCGCCGTCAGGACGCAAAGGCTCATGGTGCACCGGCGAGCGGACCGGCGGTCTTGGCGCGTCGCACCATTACGTAATGATAGGCGATGAAGGCAAAACCGAGCGCAAAACCGATCTCGTCGGTCAAGGGCAGGGCGAGCACCATGCACGCGCCGGCCACCAGTGCCACGGCGCGCTCCAGAAGGTTCAGCCGCGCAAACAGATAACCCACCACCGCCGCGCCCCAGAGCCCGATGCCGAAACAGGCCTTGAAGAAGACATAGGCCACCTCCACCGGATAGCCCCAGGCCTCCGCGATCGGCCCGGCATCCTGCAGCATCAGCGCCGGGGCATAAACGGCCATGAAGGGCACGACGAAGCCGGCTGTCGCAAGCTTCGTCGCCTCGATGGAAATCTTGAGGCCGGAGGTTTTCGCCATCGGGGCCGCGGCAAAACAGGCGAGTGCCACCGGCGGGGTCAGATCCGCCATGATGCCGAAATAGAAGACGAACATGTGGCTGACGATCAGCGGCACGCCGAGTTCCAGCAGCGCCGGCCCGGCGAGCGACGAGGTGATGATGTAGTTCGGGATCGTCGGGATGCCCATGCCGAGGATCAGGCAGGTGATCATCGTCAGCACCAGCGACAGGAAGAGGTGCTCCTCACCGATGCGAATGATCGCGCCGATGAAGGTGGAGGCGATGCCGGTCAGCGTTAGCGTGCCGATGACGATGCCGACGATCGCGCAGGCAATGCCGACGGGAAGCGCGTTCTTCGCACCCTCCGCCATGGCATCGCGGCAGATCACCAGCGTGTCGCGGCCACCCCTGACGAAGAAACAGGCGGCGATCATGCCAAGGATGATGAACACGAGGATGTTGACGCCGAATTTCAGGAAGGCGCTCGCGGCAAAACCGATCGCCAGCCAGAAGACGATGCGGAAGGCGAGTGGCCCGATGCGCGCGGCAAGCGGCATGCCGAGCAAAAGCACCACGACGAGCGCCAAACCCATCGTGCCGGCAAAGATCGGCGTGTACCCGGCAAACAGCAGGTAGACGAGAGCGGCGAGCGGCAGGATCAGCGGCCAATGTTCCTTCACCGCGGCCCACGGGTTCGGCAGGTCCGCCTTGGCGAGCCCCGCAAGCCCCGCCTTGCCGGCCTCCAGATAGACCATCCAGAAACAGACGCCGAAATAGAGGATGGCGGGGATCAGCGCCGCCTTGACGATGTCCGCATAAGGTACATTCAGCGTCTCGGCCATGATGAAGGCAACGGCCCCCATCACCGGCGGCATGATCTGCCCGCCCATCGAGGATGTCGCTTCGACCCCGCCGGCAAAGGCGGAACGGAAACCGAAACGCTTCATCAGCGGAATGGTGAACTGGCCGCTTGCCACCACATTGGCAACGCCGGAGCCGGAGATCGTGCCCATCAGCGCCGAGGACATGACGCAGACCTGCGCCGGCCCGCCCTTCCAGGACCCGACGAGACCGAGCGCGAAATCGTTGAACAGGCCCAGCATCCCGCCGCGCTCCAGGAAGGAGGCGAACACGACAAAGATGAAGATATAGGCGGCCGAGACATAGATCGGCGTGCCGTAGATGCCCTCCGTGCCGAAGCCGAAATGCTCGATGATCTGCTCGAAATCATAACCACGATGCACGAAGGGGTCGGGAAAATACTGGCCGAAGAAACAGTAGGCGAGAAAGATGCCCGAAATGATCGTCAGCGGTAGGCCCATCAGGCGGCGCGCGCCCTCAAAGACGAGCACGATGACGATGCTGCCGACCACGAGATCGACAGGGGTCAGAAACCCGCTGCGCAGGATCAGGTCTTCGTAGAAGACCCAGTTGTAGATACCGGTCGAAAAGCCGAGGAGGCCGAGACCCCAGAACCAGAGACGCCCGGCGGGTGTCTTTGCCACCAGATTGCCGATCAGCCCGAAACCGAGCAAAAGCAGGAAGCCCACATGCATGGCGCGCACCACCTGGCTCGGCATGGTGCCATAGGCTGCGGTCCACAGCTGGAACAGCGAAAAACAAAAGGCGATCCAAAAGGCGATACGGCCCATCGGCCCTTCGCCGAAACCGGAGGGCAACCCTTCCGTATGGGCCTCCTCGATCTCGACCGCTGCTTCCTTTTCCACCAGGGTCTGTGTCATGCGTGTCCCACACTGATTGGTCTTCTTCGCGGAGGCTTCATTGAACGCCGACAGATGACGTGCCGTCACTTTTCCTGCGTTCTCCGGCAAAAGCCCCTCACCCTAACCCTCTCCCCGCTTGCGGGGAGAGGGGACGTGCCCCGCGGCCGGGTCCGAAAGAGGAGGTGAGGGCGCGGCATATCCCTTCTCCCCGTCAGGCGGGGAGAAGGTGGCGGCAGCCGGATGAGGGGCGTTTCCGACACCCGGGCGATGGCAAGATGCCACCCCTTACTTGATCAGTCCGACTTCCTTGTAATAACGCTCCGCCCCCGGATGCAGCGGCACCGGCATGCCATTCAGCGCCTTTTTCACGTCGATCGCCTTGGCGGCGGCATGGGCCGCGGTCAGCTTCGGCAGGTTTTCGAAGAGAAGTTTCGTCATCTGGTAGGCGGTCTCGTCCGAGACGCCGGAATGGGTGACGAGGAAATTGCCGACGGCTGCGGTCGGCACATCGGCCGTCTGGCCGTCATAGGTGCCGGCGGGAATGGTGGCGGCCGTATAGGGCGCGCCGATCTTCGTCACCACATCGGCCGGCACGGCCACGACATTGATCGGCAGCGAACTGGCGAGATCGCGGATCGAGGCGACGCCGAGACCTGCCGATTGCAGGGTCGCATCCAGCTGGCGGTTCTTGATCAGCTCGACGGATTCGGCAAAGGGCAGGTATTCCGTCTTGCCGAGATCCTTGTAGGACATGCCGGCGGCCTCAAAAATCTGGCGGGCGTTGAGCTCCGTGCCGGATTTCGGCGCGCCGACCGACAGGCTCTTGCCCTTCAGATCGGCAAGCGAGGTCACGCCGGACTCCTTCGAGGCGACGATCTGCACGTAGTTGGAATAGATGCCGGCAATGCCGCGCAGTTTGTCCAGCTTGCCGGGAAATCCGGCCTCCTTGTTGCCGTCCCAGGCCATCTTGACGGAATCGCCGAGCGCAAAGCCGATTTCACCGCGGCCGGCCTGCAGCAGGTTGAGGTTCTCGACGGAGGCCTTGGTGGCCTGCACCTGCGTGCGCGAATCCTTGATGTTCTGGCCGTAGATTTCCGACAGCGCGACGCCGAGCGGATAATAGACACCAGAGGTGCCGCCGGTCAGGACATTGATGAATTCCGCGGCGTTTGCCGAAGGCGCGACCGCCGAAAGCCCGGCGGCAATGGCGGTGGCAAGAACGGCGCGGCGTGTGATCTGTTTCATGATGACCCTCCCAAGTCGTGTTCACTGTCCTGCATCATGGAGTGCGGGGGAGGGGTGGTCAATTGCTGCAGGCTTCGACTATTGGACTATTGTCTTATACGGCAGCGCTGATAGGCGCTGCCGTCGGTTCTCGTGGCAGGCGTTAAGCCTCCTGCATGGCGCCCGGACCCGGCACGGCGCCTGGCGGCACCTTGCCGAGGATGATCATGCCGAGCACCTCGTCCTTCGTCACGTCTTCCGTGCGCGCATGGCCGACCACCTTGCCGTTCTTCATCACGAACACCCGGTCGGCGAGATCGAACACGTCGTGGATGTCGTGGGAAATCAGGAAGATGCCGATGCCTTCCCGCTTCAGCTGGGTGATGAGTTCGCCCACTTGTGCGGTTTCCTGCGGCCCGAGTGCCGCGGTCGGTTCGTCCATGATCAGGATGCGCGCATCAAAGAGGATCGCACGGGCAATCGCCACCGATTGCCGCTGGCCGCCGGAGAGCGCCTTCACCGGCTCCTTGAACCGGCGGAAGTTGGGGTTGAGCCGCCCCATCACCTCGCGCGCCTTCGCCTCCATCGCCACATCGTCCAGCGTGCCCCAGGGGGTGCGCAGCTCGCGGCCGAGGTAAAGGTTGGCGGCGGCATCGACGTTATCGGCAACCGCCAGCGTCTGGTAGATCGTCTCGATGCCATATTGTTTGGCATCGCGCGGATTGTTGATGTCGGCGGCCTGGCCGTTGATCAGGATCTCGCCCGCATCACGCCGATAGGCGCCGGAGAGGATCTTGATGAGGGTGGATTTGCCCGCCCCATTGTGGCCGAGAAGCGCAACGACCTCGCCGGCGTGAAGATCCACAGAGGCATTGTCCACCGCATGGATGCCGCCGAAGGAGATCGAGATGTTGCGCATCTCGACAAGCGGAGTGTGTTTGTCTGACATGATGTCCTCCGTTACCGGCTGCGGCCGCGATAGATGGTGTCGAGCCAGACGGCCACCACCAGGACGATGCCGACGACGATGCGCTGGAAGGGCGTATCGATCCCGAGCAGCACCATGCCGGATTGCAGCGATTGCATGACGAGGGCACCCAGCATGGCGCCCGCGATGGTGCCCGTGCCGCCGGCAAGCGAGGTGCCGCCGATCACGGCTGCGGCGATCGTGTAGAGTTCGTCCAGCTCCCCTTGCGCATTGGTTGCGGCATTGAGGCGGGCGGTGGAGATGGCGGCTGCGATGGCGCAAAGCGCCCCCATCAGCGCAAAGATCTTGACGGTGACCCAACGGGTCTTGATGCCGGCAAGTTCGGCGGCTTCCGGATTGCCGCCGATGGCAAAGACGTACCGGCCGAAGCGCAGGCGGGTCGAGATGAAGGTCATCACGATGCCGACGGCAAGCGCGACAAGCACCGGAACCGCAATGCCATGCGCGATGAACAGGCCACCCTCCGGCCAGGCAATGCCGTTGGCTTCGGCATAGTTGCGGGCGATGTTGATCGGCCAGGGATAGCTGTTGACCACCCAGACTGCGACGAGCACGATCGCGCAGCCGACGCCGGAAAGAAAGACTTCCGCCCAGACCGGGCGCAGCGGGAAACCGAAGCGGTAACGCTGCCGGCGCGAATTGAGGATGATCGCGACGATCGCGGCACACGCCAGCAGTCCGACGATCCAGCTCCAGGTGGCGCCGATCGAACCGTTCGTGCCGCCGCCCATCAGCCTGAAGGTCGCATCCATCGGTGCCACGGTGCGGCCGCTGGTGACGAACCAGGTGGCCCCGCGCCAGACGAGCAGGCCGCCGAGCGTCACGATGAAGGAGGGCACGTTGAGGAAGGCGATGATGGATCCGTGCAGTGCGCCGATCGCCGCACCGAGCAGAAGCCCGGCGGCAAGCGCGATCACCCAGATCAGCGGATGTTCGAAACCCAGGATCTGCGGCAGGATTTCCGCCTGCAGCACACCCATGATCATCCCGACGAACCCGAGGATCGAGCCGACGGAGAGATCGATGTTGCGGGTGACGATGACGAGAACCATGCCGGTCGCCATGACCGCCACGGAGGCCGTCTGCACCGAGAGGTTCCACAGGTTGCGCGGGGTCAGGAACAGACCGCCGGTGAAGATATCAAAGCCGATCCAGATGATCAGCATGGCGCCGATCATGCCGAGCAGGCGTGTGTCCAGTTCCGTGGCGCGCAGCAGGCGCTTCATCGGGTTTTCGGCGGGGGTGCTGACCGCCGCCCGGTTGACATTGGTTGCTTCGGCCATGCCCTTGCCGTTCTCCCTGTTCGTGCCGGTCCATCCCTGGACGGGCGAAAGGCGCGCCGCTTGAGGAGCGACGCGCCAGCCATCTGTGTTTCAGATCAGTTGCAGGCCTTGACCGAACCGGCCTTGACGCCCTGGCAGGCGGCAGCCTTGGTGATCCAGCCCGCGTCGATCACGACGTTCAGGTTGTCCTTGGTGATCGCCATCGGGGTCAGGAAGACCGACTTCATCGGCACTTTCTTCGGGCCGCCGCTGAAGGTCTGCACGCCCTTGATCTCGTCCATCTTCTTGCCATCGGCGAGTGCCACGGCGATTTCCGCGGCGTTCTTGCCGAGTTCGCGCGCGTCCTTCCAGACGGAGACCGTCTGCGTGCCAAGTGCCACGCGGTTCAGCGCAGCCGCGTCACCGTCCTGGCCGGAGACCGGAACCGAACCGGCAAGGCCCTGAGCCGTCAGAGCTGCAATCGCGCCGCCGGCGGTGCCGTCGTTCGAGGCAACAACGGCGTCGACCTTGTTGTTGTTCTTGGTGAGGAACTGCTCCATGTTCTTCTGGGCATTTTCCGGCTTCCAGCCGTCGGTATAGGCTTCACCGACATTCTTGATCTTGCCGGAATCGATCGCAGCCTTCAGCACTTCCATCTGGCCGCCGAACAGGAAGTCGGCGTTCGGGTCGGACGACGAGCCCTTGATGAAGACATAGTTGCCTTCCGGCTTGGCCTTGAACACTTCCTTGGCCTGCAGGCGACCAACTTCCTTGTTGTCGAAGGTGATGTAGAAGGCCTTCGGGTTTTCGATCAGGCGGTCATAACCGACGACCGGGATGCCTTCTGCCGTGGCCTTTTCGATGGCCGGGCCGATGGCGGACGAATCCTGCGCCAGAACGATCAGTGCGTTGGCGCCCTGGGCAATCAGGCTTTCGATGTCGGTTAGCTGCTTGGCGGCAGACGACTGGGCGTCAGCCGAGATGTACTTGTCGCCGGAGGCGGCGAGCGCCTTCTTGATCGCTGCCTCATCCGTCTTCCAGCGTTCTTCCTGGAAGTTGGACCACGATACGCCGATGATCTTGTCCTTGGCGAAGGCCGGAGCGTGAACGGCCGTTATGACAGCCGCGCAGGCCATCAGCTTCAAAACTGATTTCATAGGAACCTCCCGATTGACGCGGTGGCCGACCTCCTCGTCTGCCTCTCCCGCTTGACCTACCGTCGATGAACCCCGCTACCCCTGAGGGAGATTGTTTTTCTCGACAGTCGAGAAAATATCTGTCAGATGATTTTCAGCCTGTCAACAGCACCAATTTCAGTATTTTCAGCCTCTGGTCCAAAACATGGCCACTGCCGTTCCGCTCAATCCCTCGCAGGCCGTGAAGCCGGGCACGGAGCAACTGCGTCGCCACAATCTGGCAGCGGTTCTCGGTGCCTTGCGGGAGGCCGGCCGGCTGTCGCATACGGATCTGTCGGAGCGCACGGGGATGGCCTCTGCCACCGTCACGGCGGTGACCGCCGACCTCGAGCGTGTCGGCGCGATCGAGCGGCTGGAGCAGGCGGCGTCTGGTGGTCGCGGCCGACCGCGTGTGCTTTTTGCCCGTCGCCGGACCTTTTCGCATGTGGTGGCGGTGCAGATTTCGTCCGATCAGCTGCATTACGGGCTGGCCGATTACGGCGGCACGATGATCGACCGTTTCAGCCGCCCGCGCGACCTGGTGTCGGGCACACCGGGCAGCCTGTTGACCGAGATGGCGGAGGCCTTCGCCCGGCTGATCGACCGCTCGAAACTGTCCCCCGGATCGATCGGGGCGATTTCTCTGTCAAGCAAGGGCATCGTTGACCCCGACGCCGGTCGTCTCGTCTGGTCACCTGTCTTCGGGGAGAGGACGGTGGAGTTTTCCTCGCTGCTTGGCGCTTATCCCGGGGCTGATCTGTTTGTCAGCAACGAGACGCTACTGGTGGCGCATGCGGCTGCCCGCAAGGCGATGGCGCAACGGTCACAAGGCGATTTCAGCGGCCTCATCGCGCTTTCGCTCGGCCACAGCATCGGTCTCGGCATCGCCCGGCTTTCCGGCGGGGGGCTCACGGTCAGCGCTCCGAATTTCGGCCATATGCTGAATGCGGTGGACGACCGTCTCTGTCGCTGCGGTTCGCGCGGCTGCATCGAGGCGACCGCCGGCTTCTACGGCATCCTGAGACTTGCCTTCCAGGTCCCGCCAAACACGATCCCCGCCAAATTTGTGCCGCTTGCGGAGATCGAAAAGATCGCCGTCTCGGCCCGCCAGGGCGCGCGCATGGCACAATATGCCTTCCGCCAGGCGGGGCTTGCTCTGGGGCAGGGACTGTCGCGGGTGCTGAGTCTCAACGAGACGATGCCGATCACCGTCACCGGGCCGGGAACACGCTTCTACGATCTGCTTGCGGGTGGAATGGAAGAAGGCTTGCGCCAGTCGCTGCATGTGCGCCTGAACGGCCCGCCGAAGATCGAGGTGGTGTCGAACGAGGCCGAACTGGTGTTCGACGGCCATGTGGATCGAACGCTATCGGCAGTGGATCTCAAGGTTGCGGCGCTGCGGTAGGGATTTTGACTGTCGAGCTTGAGCGAGCCTGATCACTGATCCTCGACGTCGAAGTCGTCGCCCAGTTCCAATGCCGGCGGACGCTCCCGACCATGGCGGATCGCCAGGATCAGAATCTGTTTTCCCCGAACCTCGTAATCGACGAGATAAGCGCCCATGACAAAGCGCAGCACGCCCGGAATCGGAATTTCGTCATTCGCTTTTCCCATCTCGGGAAAACGCAAAAGATCATGCCGCAGCCGCTTCAGATCGTTGCTGAACTCATGCCCGGCCTTGGGACTGACTGCGCTGAGATATCGGGCCTCGCGTCTGACATACTCCAGCGCCTTCGGCGACAGAGTGACTTTCACGCAGCCGCATCCTTGAGAATCGCGTCAACTTCGGCAATCACCTCATCGAGGTCTTGGCCCTCGCCATTTTCGATATCCCGTCGCGCCTGGGCGAGGTCGAGGATTTCGCGTCCCTCCGCGGCAAGATAGGCCTTCATGGCACGAACAAAGACCCAGCTTCGGCTGCGTTGGCAGATGCTGGCGATCTCCTCGATGTCCGACAGGATATCGATGGGCAGGCGCATGCTGATCGGATCTGATAGCTCACGTTCCGTCATCGCTTTTCCCTCCATTTGTAATACAAGGAAGGTAAGCCAAGGTTACAGGGACGTCAAATCTCCCACCTCAGTTGGTCTCGCCGGGCGTGAAGCCGAACATGTAGATCCCCGCCAGCAGAAGTGCCAGCGCGAAGATGGTGAGAACGAAGGTGATCATGCCGCTGCGGGCCTTGTGTCCGGTGTCTTTTGCCATGCGCCATCAACGCGCTTCGGCAGAAACGGTTCCGGACTATTCGCCGTCGAGCGGCTCGACGCCCTGCGGTTTGCCGGAGCGGTCGAGGCGGATCTTTTCGATGCGGTTTTCCGCCGCCGAGAGCAACTGCTCGCAGTGTTTCTTGAGCGCTTCGCCGCGCTCGTAGATGGCGATGGATTCATCCAGCGCCACGTCGCCGCGTTCCAGGCGTGCCACGATGCTTTCCAGTTCCGCAACGGCCTTTTCGAAGGTGTAGCCGCTCACGTCGTGGACTGTTGCGCTCTCCGCCATACTCAACCCTTCATCAGTCTCAGGATATGCATGCCCGCCGATTCGGCGAGCCCTTCCAGATCATAACCGCCTTCCAGAAGGCTGACGACCCGGTTGCCAGCGTATTTCCCGGCTATTTCCATGAGCCTTCCGGTTGCCCAGTCGAAATCGTCGCCGACGAGGTTGATCTGCGCCAGCGGATCGCGGTGGTGGGCGTCGAAACCGGCGGAGATCAGGATGAAGTCCGGCCGGAAATTGTGAAGCGCCGGCAGCACGCGGTCGGCAAAGGCCTCGCGGAAATGATCACCCGCCGCATTCGGCTCCAGCGGCGCATTGACGATGTTGCGATGCGCGCCGGTCTCGTCCTTCTCGCCCGACCAAGGATAGAGCGGCATCTGGTGGGTAGAGCAGAACAGCACGGAGGGATCATCCCAGAAAATGTCCTGCGTGCCGTTGCCGTGATGCACGTCCCAGTCGACAATCGCGACCCGTTCCACGCCATAGGTTTTTTGCGCATGGCGGGCGGCGATCGCCACGTTGTTGAAGAGACAGAACCCCATCGCCTTGGTCTTTTCCGCATGATGGCCGGGCGGGCGTGAGGCGACGAAGGCATTGTCGGCTTTGCCGGTGAACACGTCGTCGACGGCGGCCATTGCGCCGCCGATGCCGGTCAGCGCCGCCTGCAGGCTTTTCGAACTTACATGCGTGTCCGCCTCGATCTGGCGGATCAGGTCTTCCTCCTCCGGAATCTCGCGCATGACGGAGAAAAAATGGCTTTCGGGATGCGCCAGCATCACCGCATCCTCGTTTGCCTGCGGCGCTTTTAGCCGCTCCAGCCGGGCGAAATTCGGGTGCTCCAGCGCAAGCGCCAGCGAGCGCAGCCGGTCGGCGCGTTCCGGATGGCCTTTCGGCGTATTGTGTTCCAGGAAGATCGAGTGCTCGTAAAGGCGCGTGGTCATTCCGGCAAGCTCCTGCCGCGAGAGGAAAGCCCCGCCGAGATGGCGCAAAAACCCGTAATTTTCAAGGTGTCTGCGCATGGCGACTTGTTCACCACAGCACTGTCGTCTTTAATGGGCAAGGTCAAGTCAGGGCCAATGCGGGGGCAAGGGAGATGGGCAGACCGTGAGCCAGGCAAATCCTTATGTGTTCAGCGTACCTTTTCGGGATGTCGGCATGCGCGGTGAGATGCACAGCTCCGCCTATCTGGCCTATGCGGAAGAGGCGCTCGGCCAGTTTTGGGCAGCGCGCGCGCCACAAGCCTCCGATCCGGCCTTCTGTGTCTCGAAGGTCAGCTGCCAGCTGCACAAGGCGCTACATTTCGGCGACGAGGTGAAGACATCCGTGCGCGCCAGCAAGATCGGCGGCAAAACGGCAGGGTTTGCCGTCCTGATGTATCGCGGCGAGGATCTCGTCGCAGAAGCCGAGATCGTCTGGAGCGCCTGCGATGCCGACAGCGGCGAACCGGTGCCGCTGCCGGAGGAACTGCGCGACTGGCTTTACCAGTATCTGGAATAGCCGGTCGCGTTGGGCGTCACGCCTTCTGCGGCAGAAGCGGATACCCCACCATCACTGCGCGGGCGGCCAGCGTGGCAATTGCGGCCTTCAGTACGTCGCCCGGCAGGAAGGCAAGCGAGCCCATGACCACCTTGGAGAAGGGCGTGCCGGCAATCAGCGAAACAACCGGCATGCCGATCGCATAAACCACGACGATGCCGCCGATCAGGCTGGCAAGGAAGAAGCCCGCCATCTGGCGAACGGCCGGCTGGCCCTCGCGCACGAAACGTTCGGCCAGAAGGCCCACCACGAAGGCGCCGATGACCCAGCCGAAGATGTAGCCGGCAGTCGGCCCCATCAGCACGCCGAGGCCGCCGCGGCCGCCGGACAGCACCGGCAGGCCGATCGCCACCAGCAGCACCAAAAGCCCGTAAGCAAGTGCACCGCGCCGGGCGCCGATGATGGTTCCGGCCAGCATGACGCCCATCGACTGGGCGGTGATCGGCACCGGGATGAAGCCAAGGCTCACCGGCGGGATAAGGCCCAGCACGATGATGATGGCGGTGAACAGGGCGGCAAGCACCAAATCTCTGGTCGTCATGAAAATCTCCTCAAAGACGTGACAGTGGTCACGCCCTGTTTACTGGCCCCGAATGCCGCGGGCGTCAATCGCCTGGGCAATGCTGTCGGCATCCTTCAGCGTCGAAATGATCAGCGGTCCGAGGATTCGCGACAGCCGCACCGGCAGGCCGCGCGCCCGGTGCGCCTCCTTCAATCCCTCGTAACGGGCGGCGATCTCCGGCACGAACCGCAGCACGAGCCCGACGGCGAGGCTGATATCGGCGGCCTTCAGCAGGCCGAGACGTTCCAGCGGCAAGAACAGTTTCGTCAGCACATCCATGAAGGCGGCTATCGTGGTCGTCGCGGTCACGCTGGCGGCCAACAAAAGAACGGACAGTAGCCTGAGCGTCGTGGTGAGCGCTTCAGTCGCGGAAATCAGCACGAGGTTGACGAGGGCAAACAGGAGGATGGTGATCAGCACCGGCCGGATGCGTTTCAGCGCTTCGCCCGCCGAAAGGCCGAGGCTTCCATAGAGCAGGCCGGTGACCGCCAGAGAGAGGGCGAGGATCGGCAGGCTTTGTACGAAGAAAAGCGCAAGGCTGACCGCTGCCAGCAGAGCGAGTTTCGGCCCGGCGGGCAGCCGGTGCAGCAAGGTGCGGCCCTCCACATGCAGGCTGTTCAGCATGCGGCGATCTCCAGGTAACGGGCAATCGCGACCTCGCCGGCGCCATCAAAGGCAAGCCGCCCTTCGTGAAACACCAGCACTCGCCCGAAATCGCGCACCAGATCGAGATCGTGGCTGATGACGATGGCCTGTTCCGAGAGGCTGTCGATCGCGGCCTTCACCAGGGCGCGGTTCTTGAGATCGAGCTGGTTGGTCGGTTCGTCGAACAGGATCAGCTTCGGCTCAGTCACCACCACGGCGGCGAGTGCGGCAAGCTGCAACTGACCGCCGGACAGTTCATGCGGGCGCCGGCTTGCGAGATCGGCAATGCCGAAACGGGTGAGCACGGTATCGACCGCCTGATCGAGCGCTTCACCCTTCAGCCCGCGGCTCTTCGGCCCGAGCGCAATATCGTCACGGATGATCGGCAGGATGATCTGGTTGCCGGGATTCTGGAAGATGAAACCGGTCGCCGCCATCACCGCCTTTTCGTCGGTCACGGTGTCGAGCCCATCCAGCGTCACCCGGCCGTGGCTCGGCTTGGCAAGCCCGTTCACCAGCCGGGCAAAACTCGTCTTGCCGGACCCGTTCAGCCCGATGACGCCGATGCGCCGGTCGGTCAGTTCAAGGCTCAGCGGATGAAGCGCGATCCGTTCGCCGTATCGCAGGTCCGCCTGATCGAAGAGGATGTGCACGTGGTCGGCCACTCGTTACCAGAAACTCACGCCTCTATAGACCCTGCATCTTCGCAGGGAAACGCCGGAAATTTCCATTGAGACCCGCACACCTGTTGAACAAAACACGAACATCCTCTAGCCTCGGATGTATGACGATTCTGATCGACAACCGGCAGGCCCGGCACATCTTTCTCGAACGGCAGGGGCTTTCCCGGCCGCCCAACCGCCTGCTCGGGCGGGATGGCTTGCGCGACCTGATCCACGATCTCGGTTTCGTGCAGGTCGACAGCATCCAGACGGTGGAGCGCGCGCATCACCAGATCCTGTTTTCCCGCAACCAGACCTATCGCCGCGAACATCTGACCGCACTTCTCGAAGAGGATCGCAGCCTGTTCGAGCATTGGACGCATGATGCCTCGATCATCCCGTCCGCCTTCTTTCCCTTCTGGAAGCACCGGTTCGTGCGCCGCGAGGTCCGCATCCGCGAAAACTGGGGCAAATGGCAGGGGGAGGGGTATGATTCCGCCGTTGAGGAGACGTATCGGCGCATCCGCGATCATGGCCCGGTCATGGCGCGTGAGGTGAAGGCGGAGGATCACAAATCCGGCGGCTGGTGGAACTGGCATCCGTCCAAGACGGCGCTGGAATTCCTCTGGCACACTGGCAAGCTTGCCATCGCCCGGCGCGAAAATTTCCAGAAGGTCTATGATCTCGCCGAACGGGTGATCCCGCCCGACCATTTCGAAGCGGAGGTCGAGCACGACGCCTTTATCGACTGGGCCTGCCGTTCGGCGCTCACCCGGCTCGGTTTTGCCACCTCGGGTGAAATCGCCGCCTTCTTCGATCTTGTCACACCGCAGGAGGCGAAGGTCTGGGTGGCCGACCATCGCGCGGAACTCACAGAGGTCGAGCTGCAGACGGTCGATGGAAGAAAGCGTCCCTCCTTCGTTTTTGCCGAGCAACTGCCGTCCCTTCTGGAAGCGCCCGAACCGCCGGCGCGTCTGAGGGTGCTCAGCCCCTTCGATCCGCTGTTGCGTGACCGCGACCGCGCCGAACGCCTGTTCGGTTTCAATTACCGGATCGAGGTTTTCGTGCCCGAGCCGAAGCGGCAGTACGGTTATTACGTCTTTCCCTTGCTGGAAGGCGACCGAATGGTCGGCCGCATCGACATGAAGGCAGACCGCAAGGCGGGAGCACTTATCGTCAAGCGCCTCTGGTGGGAACCGGCTATCCGTGCAAGCGCCGGCCGACTGGAAAAGCTGGACGCGGAACTGGAGCGGCTCGCCCGTTTCTCCGGCGTCGACAGGGTCGAGTTCCTGCCGGATTGGCGTGGCTGACAACAATAAGGGTTTGTATTTTCATGACGACTGACGATTACCGGATCGAAGCACGTACACCCCACATCGAAGACTATATGCGGTTGCGCCTGGTCTCCGGCCTTACGCCCTTTTCGCGTGAGGCGGCGGAGAAGGGCTTGCCGAACACGATCTTCGCCGTCTGCCTGATGCGGGGTGACGAGACGGTCGGCATGGGCCGCCTCATCGGCGATGGCGGCTGTTTCTTTCAGGTCACCGACATCGCCATCCAGCCGGAGCATCAGGGCCGCGGGCTTGCCAAGTGGATCATGCGGGCACTGAGCGATTACATCGAAACCCAACTTCCGGCGACCGCCTATGTCAGCCTGATCGCCGACGTGCCGGCCAACCGTCTCTACGGCCAGTTCGGTTTCGCCGAAACGGCACCGCGCTCGGTCGGCATGTCGCGCGTCAAGCGATAGGGGAAAGAGGGCGATGGATCACGCGGAACTGCACGATTTCATCGTCGAAGCCAAGGCCGCCACCTATGTCGGCGGCGGGGCAAAGGCGCCCTCGTCACGCACCGGGGCGCACGATCTTCAGTATCGGCGCGGCGACTGGGCCTATCGCGACAGCTATTTCGGCGGCACGGATTTTCTCGGACAGGAGATCGTCTGGTGGCACGACGAACCGGTCTGGGTGATGAACTATTATGGCCGCGTGCTGGATCCATCAGCGATCGACGGCGCGCGGGCCGGCCATGTCATCCGCACGGCGCTACCTGCCATGTATCGTGAGGGCCGGTTCCTCGGCGGTTTTTCCATGGAGGTCGGCCTCTATCGTTATGCCGATGAGAGCGAGGGAGATCCTCAAAGCTTCGTCGGCCTCGAACGCATCTTCGCCGATGGCCGCGAGGTCTATCGGATGAATTATCACGGCGGTCTGGTCGTACCGTGAAGCCGCACAAACGGACCATGTTGTAACGGACCATCAAATGACGTATGGTCTCTCTGTCATTTGATGGAGAGACTTATGGTCGCCATACCGAGTGCAACGCGCCAACCGGGCATCATCGAGCGGCGCGGCTTTGCCGATGAGGGCGAACGGGCGCGTCTGTCTGAGACGGCGCTGAAGGCGTTCGGGCGACTGGTGGCTGCGTGGGGCCTGACCGCGCAGCAGGCATCTGCTCTCCTCGGTGTCTCCGTCAGCACTTGGGAGCGGATGAAGGGCGGTACCGTCACGAAGACGCTGAGCCAGGATCAGTTGACGCGGATCTCGGCGCTGACCGGCATCTACAAGGGCCTGCATCTGCTTTTCGTCGATGACATGGCCGATCGGTGGCCGCAGCTTTCCAACAGCGGCGTCCTCTTTGATCGCCGCACACCTGTCGAGGCGATGATGTCAGGCGGCATTCCGCATATGCTCGAAGTACGCCGGTATATCGATGCCGTGCGCGGGGGCCTTTGAGTGCAGGTGGCTGGCGTTCCGGTGACGGTGCTGGCCTATCCGCGCACCGTGCAGCTCGTCTCGACGGCGCGGCTCAGGGCCTCGGTACTGGAAACCCTGGTGGACAGTGAGCGCGAACTGCAGGAACTGGCGGAGATCGAGGGCGCGACCTCGGGCCGGCTGCAGGCGGAAACGATCGGATTTTCCGACCTCTCTCCGCAGGACCTCGTCTACGACGTGCCACACGGCCATTTCATCAATGCCAGTTTTGCTTATGCCAAGCCGCGTGAGCCGAACCGCTTTAACGGCGAACGTCGTGGCGCCTGGTATGCCGCCTTGGCGGTCGAGACCTGCCTCGCCGAAATCACCTTCCACATGACCGATTTCCTGGAAAAGGCCGGGGATTTCCACGCGACGGTCGATTATGCAGAAATGCTGTGCAGCGTCTCAGGCGAATTCGTCGATCTGCGCGAGAGGCCGCACCATCCTTCGCTCGCAGCGGACAAGGCCAGCGGTTATCCGGCGGGCAATCGTCTGGCGGATGAGGCCCGCCACGCCGGCACCAACGGCATCATCTACCCGTCGGTGCGCCATCCGGGCGGCACCTGCCTGGCCATCCTGCGTCCGGCTGCCGTGCAGTCGGTCCGCCAGGGTGACGTCTGGCGCCTTATCTGGAACGGACAGCCGGCGCCGGTCGTCGAGGGACCGCGCGCCGGTTGATCGGACAGCGTCAGATGATCTCGGTCGCCGTGATCTTGATGCCGAACCCTTCCAGGCCGACATAATGGCGCTCGCGGGAGGAATAGAGCTTGATGGAGGTGACGCCGAGATCCTTCAGGATCTGCGCGCCAAGCCCGATTTCCAGCCATTCGCTTTCGCGGCTCTGGGCCTGGCCGTGGTCCTCGGCACCCTTGCGGGCGCGCCGTCCCGTGCCGGACTGGCCGACACCGACAGAACCTTCACGCAGATAGATGATGATGCCGCGGCCGGCTTCGCTGATCTTCTGCATGTAGCGCGAGACCGAGCGTTCGGTGCCAAACACGTCGCGAGCGACGTTTTCCAGGTGCAGGCGCACCGGAATGTCCTCGCCGTCACGGATATCGCCAAACACCACGGCCAGGTGCTGCATCGGGTCCCAGGGCAGCGAATAGGCATGCGCCTTGGCCGGGCCGACCGGGGTGGCGATCTCGAAGCTCGACTGCAGCTCGATCAGTGTTTCCTTGCGCTGGCGGTAGGCGATGAGATCGGCGACAGAGACCTGCAGCAGGCCGTGCTTTTCAGCAAAGGCCGTCACCTGCGGGCCGCGCATCACGGTGCCGTCGTCGTTCACCAGTTCGCAGATCACACCGACCGGCGGCAGGCCGGCGAGCTTGCAGAGGTCGACGGCTGCTTCCGTATGACCGGAGCGCATCAGAACCCCGCCTTCGCGGGCGATCAGCGGGAAGATATGGCCGGGGCGGACGAAATCCGAAGGCCCGACATTCGGGTTGGCGAGGTTGCGCACCGTCAGCGTCCGGTCTTCCGCCGAAATGCCGGTGGTCGTGCCGTGCTTGAAATCGACGGTCACGGTGAAGGCCGTGGTATGCGCGCTGTCGTTTTCCGCCACCATGGCGTTGAGGTTCAAGCGCTTGGCCTCTTCGCGCGGCATCGGCGTGCAGACGATACCGGAGGTGTGGCGCACGATGAAGGCCATCTTGTCGGCCGTGCAGTGAACGGCGGCGACGATCAGGTCGCCCTCGTTCTCGCGGTCGTCGTCATCGGTCACGACAACGATCTGGCCGGCTTCGAAGGCACGGATGGCGTCGACGACGCGCTTCTGGTCGAAAGGCATGGCATTCATCCCCTGGATAGCCGGATTATTTCAGGCGGCCGGTCTGGCCGCGATCCCGCAGGTAATGGTCGGCGATCGCGCAGGCGACCATGGCTTCGCCGATGGGTGCGGCACGGATACCGACACACGGGTCGTGGCGGCCCTTGGTGCGGACATCGACATTGTTGCCGTCGGAATCGATCGACTGGCGCTCGGTCAGGATCGAGGACGTCGGCTTGACGGCAAAACGGGCAACGATCGGCTGGCCGGTCGAGATGCCGCCCAGGATGCCGCCGGCATGGTTGGACAAAAACAGCGGCGTGCCGTCATTGCCCATACGCATCTCGTCGGCATTGTCTTCGCCGGACAGTTCGGCTGCGGCAAAACCGTCACCGATTTCCACGCCCTTGACGGCGTTGATAGACATCAAAAGCGAGGAGATGTCCTGGTCGAGCTTGGCATAGATCGGCGCACCGAGCCCGGCCGGCACGTTTTCGGCCACGACCTCGATGACGGCGCCGATCGAAGAACCCGCCTTGCGGATCCCGTCGAGATACTCTTCCCACACCGGCACCATCTCGGCATCCGGGCAGAAGAACGGGTTCTGGTCGACCTGGGCCCAATCCCAGTTGGCGCGGTTGATCTTGTGTTTGCCGATCTGCACCAGGGCGCCGCGGATCGTCGCCTGCGGCACCACCTTGCGGGCGAGAGCTCCGGCCGCCACGCGGGCTGCCGTCTCGCGCGCCGAGGAACGACCGCCGCCACGATAATCGCGGATGCCGTATTTCAGATCATAGGTGAAATCCGCATGGCCGGGGCGGAACCGTTTGGCGATCTCGCCGTAATCCTTGGAGCGCTGGTCGGTGTTTTCGATCAGCATCGAGATCGGCGTGCCGGTCGTCGTCATCGTCACGCCATCCTCGCCGATCATCACGCCGGAGAGCACCTTGACGATGTCGTCCTCGCGCCGCTGCGTCACGAAGCGCGACTGGCCGGGCTTGCGTTTGTCCATGAAGGACTGGATTTCATCAAGCGTGAAGGTGAGGCCCGGAGGGCAGCCATCAACGACACATCCGAGAGCCGGCCCGTGACTTTCACCCCAGGTGGTGACGCGGAAGAGATGACCGAATGTATTATGCGACATGAGACCTGACCGTTGCGCGCCTTCTTCTCCCAGGCGCCGTGACGTGGAGCGGCTCTGTCATAGTGGAAAAGCGCGTGGGGTGGAAAGCCTTTTTGCGCGGCTTTCCGTCTCTGTCGATGAACGCTGTGTCGTCCATTCAGGCGACTTTGCGGAAACCGTTGCGCGCGCCTTCCAGGAAGTCCGCAAAGGGCAGGGGGCGTGCAAAGGCATACCCTTGCAGCAGGTCGCAGCCAAGCGTCCGCAACAGGGCGGCATGTTCCATCGTCTCGGACCCCCTCGGCCACCGTCTCGACGCCCAGCGACTTGGCAATCTCGATGATGGAACGGACCAGCGAACGCTCCTGCGCCGAGGAAACGATCGGCATCACCAGCTGGCGGTCGATCTTCAGCCGCTTCGGCTTCAATTTCAGCAGGCTGACGATGGAGGTATGGCCGGTGCCGAAATCGTCGATCTCGATGTCGATCCCCAGCGCCTTGATGCGCTCCAGATTGTGCGTGACGATGTCCTCGCTCTCATCGAGGAAGATGGATTCGACAAGCTCGAAGGCAATGCTGCCGGGTTTGATCGACAGCGTTTCCAGCGTCGAGACCAGGCTTTCGTCACGCAGGCGCTTGGAGGAGACGTTGACGGAGACGCGCGGTACCGCAATGCCGCTTGCCGCCCAGCGCATCTGATCCTTCAGCACCGTTTCGAGAACGATCTGGTCGATCACCGCCGAAACATTGAGGTCTTCTGCAATCGGCAGGAAAGCATCCGGCGCGACGATGCCGCGATAGGGATGGTTCCAGCGTACCAGCGCCTCGACGCCCAGCATCTCGCGGGAATCGGCACAGAACTGCGGCTGGTACCAGGTGACGAATTCACCGTTTTCGATGGCGCTCAGCAACTCGTCGGCCGTGCGTTTGTGAGTGATGATCTCGGCCTGCAGGTTCTGGGTGAAGAATTCGAAGCGGTTGCGGCCTTCCGCCTTCGCCCGGTAGAGCGCGATGTCGGCATTGACCAGCAGGCGGCGGGCATCGATGCGCATCCCGTTGGCCTGGGCAATCCCGATCGACACGCCGCAGCGGCAGGAAAAGCCATCGAAATCCATCGGCTGGCGGAATTCGCTGATGATCCGGTTCGCTAGTTCCGCCACACCTGCCGTATCGGCGGTATCGCGCAGCAGAATGACGAATTCGTCGCCGCCGATCCGGGCAACGACGGCATCCGGGCCGACATTGTTGCGCAGGATTTCGGCCGTGTGTGTCAGCATCGCGTCGCCGGCGGCATGGCCCAGCGTGTCGTTGATCTGCTTGAAACGGTCGAGGTCGAGGTGCAGGATCGTTGCGCTACGACGGGCATTCTGGCTGTCGCGGGACAGGGCATCAAGCTCCAGATCCAGCTTGCGGCGATTGCCGAGCATGGTCAGCGGATCGTGCAGCGCATTGTGCTCGATGCGTTGTTTTGCCAGTTCCAGCTCGACATTCTTCGCCTCGGCATCCCTTTTGGCGATCTGCAGCTGCTGGGTGAGGCGCATGTCCTGCGTCACGTCGAAGGCGATGCCGACGATCTTGACCGTTCCGTCGCGCATCGTATGCGCCTTGCCGAACGAGCGGACGTAGCGAATGCTGCCATCGGATTGCGGCACGCGCACTGTCAGCGGCTCCTTCATCGAGACGGGCAGGTTGGGCGAAATTGTCCGTGCCATCTCCCGATCGTCGGGATGCACCATCTCGAGCCAGTCATGCGTGCTGATCGTCTTGCTCGTGGCGGCGATGCCGTAGAGCTGGCACATGCGCGCGTCCCAGACTTCGGTGCGTGTGGACGGTGTGGCTTCCCAGATGCCGCAATTGTAGGAGCCGAGTGCCAGGTCCAGGCGGCTGGACAGCTCTTCCAGCTCCAGTTCCCGGTTCGACAACTCGTCCAGCGCCAGTTCCAGCTCGATGTTTTTGGCTTCGGCCTCGTGTTTGGCAGCTTCGATCTGCCGTGTCATCTGCATGTCTTCGGTCACGTCGAAGGCGATGCCGACGATCTTCTTCGAACCGTCACGCATCAGGTGGCCCTTGCCGACCGAGCGGATGTAACGAATGCTGCCGTTCGGAAGCGGAACACGCACGGTCAGCGAATTCTGGATGCCGCGCGGAAATTGCGGGCGGATGTCGGTCGCGCTCGGCCTGTCGTCGGGGTGAATGAGGTTGATCCACTGATCACTGGAAATCACGCCGTCGGTATAGGGAATGTTGTAGAGCTGGCACATGCGCGCGTCCCAGAGCTCGTAACCGGTCTCGACATTCGATTCCCAGATGCCGCAATTGTAGGAGCCGAGTGCGAGGTCGAGACGAGTGGACAGCTCCTCGAGTTCCTGTTCCCGGTTCGACAGTTCCTCGAGCGCGAGTTCCAGCTCGGCATTCTTGATGTCGCTGTCTTCCTTGGCGCTGCGCAGCGTCTGGTTCACCATCATGTCCGAGGTGACGTCCCAGACAATGCCGGTGGTGCGCGTGCTGCCATTGGGATTGCGATAGCTCGCACCCGCAGAGCGCAGGTAACGGACGTCGCCGTTGTCGAGCTTCACCCGGTACACCTGTGAGCAGGGTCCGGTCGAACAGATACAGGTGAAGAAATGCGCCTCGGCGGTGTCGATGTCCTCGGGGTGGACCGACTGCAGCCATTCGTCCAGACGATTGTCCGCAACTTCTCCAAGGCGACCATGCAGCGCTGCGGCGCGGGCGTCCCAGGTCAGGTGATTGTCGCCGGTCACTTCCCAGATGCCGATATTGGACGTTTCCATCGCCAGGTTGAAACGTTGCGACAGTTCGACAAGCTTGGCTTCGCGCGACTTCAGCATGGTGATGTGCCGGTTGCGTTCGGCCACCAGCACGCTTGCGACAAAGACGGGGACGATCATGGCAAAACCGGTGATGGCGAGCATCAGCCGGAAAGAGATCTGGTCTTCCGGAACGGTATCCCACCCCCCATGCGGGGCAGCCGCAATTTCCCAGGCGCCCCCCGCTACCGGGATCGAGGAGACGATTGGCGCAAGATCCGAAAGATCCTGACCGGTGAGGCGCGTCTTGCCGCCAGGATCAAGATGATGAATGGAGACATGCATCCAGCCGGTCTTGGTGGTTTCCTGGAGATCCATGCTGGAGGTCGAAGGGCTGATGCCTGCATCGCGCAGGAACTGCTGTTCATCGATCAGCAGGGCGAGAACGCCCCAGGCCTGTCCACTGTCATCGGTCAGCGGCACGGCGAGCGTCAGGGTGGTGTCTTCGGCACTTTCCACGAGCAGGCTGCGTTCGGACGCCTTGAAGCCGCGAAGTTGCTGCGCGAGACTGTCCGCATTGACGCCGGCGATGTTGCCGGCAAGCGGCGCCGTCCCGTCACCGACAGCTTCGGTGCGGGTGATCAGCCGGGCGAGCTGATTGTCCGGGGCAATGGCAACCGCAAGCAGTGAGGAACTGCGTTCCAGTTCCTGGCGGGCCTGTTGATCGATCGACTGGATGGCGAAATCGCCGAAGTGCCTCAGCGTATGGGCAAGGCCGTCGGCGGCCATGATCTGATTGTCCAGCTGATCGATCACCTGTTTCAGCATGGTATTCATGCTGATATCGGCAGCTTCCTTCAGGGCAAGCTGGTGGTGTCGCGTGCGTTGATAATCCAGGACGACACCGACACACACGACCAGAAGCGCAATAACAACGGCGATCGCGACAGGGCCGCGATACCGCTGATACGCATGGTCCATTTGCCAGTTCATCGGTAGCCTGGAGAGCAAGCGCCTGGACCTCCCTGTATTACTTAGATTTTCAAGCAAGTTAGACCTTGCCAGTTAATATCCGATTGCATCGCCCTCCATAAAATCGAGGGGGATTTCTAGTGGTGCGGGCTTAACGCCTCAGCCAGAGCTTGCGCTTATGGGGACCGGCAATCTGTGGCGCGTTTGAGGGCGAGGACGGGCACCGGCCTGATCGGGGAGGGACGGCTGTCACCGAAATGCAAGATCCTGTGCGTATGGCTTCCGCTCGACGTCACTTGGCGGTATGCCTTTCATTGCAACGAAATTGTCATCCCGCCGGGCGAATTTCGCCACAATCGAACGAGAAAACGCGTCCCTACAAGGCTTGCCTGATTCATGAGAGTTCCACAGATGCGCATCCTGATTTCCGCCCTTCTGGCCACCGCAAGCCTGTTGTCTCCCCTGTCTGCCTTTTCGCAGAGCATGGATGTCGAGGCGACCATCAAGGCCGTGGACACCAAGAAGCTCAATCTCACGCTGGATGATGGCAAGGTCTACAAGGTGCCGGAAGAGTTTAACTTCGACGGTCTGACCGCCGGCGTGAAAGTTGTGGTTTTCTACACCGTTGTCGATGGCAACCGCGTTGTGGATGACCTGCAGGTCATGCAGTAGTCGAAGAAATCAACGTCAGACCTGGAACCAGTCGGCGCGATCCTTGTCGCGTTCGATCACCAGCACGCGGTCCTGCGGAATGTCGCAGCGCGCCGCCTCAAGCTCGTCCCAGCCGCCGACCAGCTTCAGGACGGAACGGATCACGCCGCCATGGCTGACACAGACGGTGGGCCTGTCCACCGATTGCAGCCATGCGCCGACGCGCCATGAGAGGATTTCATAACTTTCCGCATCGCTGCCCGGCGGGATGAAGGCCCATTTCTGGCGGGAGCGCATTTTGAGGCGTTCGGGAGAAATCGCCCGGATCTCGTCGAGCGTGTGGCCTTCCCAGTCGCCGAAGGAGAGTTCGACCAGCCGTTCGTCGGTCTGGTAATCGAGGGGTTCCAGCCCCATCTCCTGCCGCGCGATCTGCATGGTCTCCCGCGTGCGGGAGAGGGGAGAGGCGACAAACGCGAACTCTCCCACATCATCGCCGACCAGCATGCGAAGCGTAGCACCGTTGTGGCGCGCCTGCGCGCGCCCCTTGTCGTTCAGCCCGATGTCCTTCTGGCCCTGAAGCCTGCCTTCGGCATTCCAGTCGGTCTGCCCGTGGCGGATCATGTAGATGAGCACGGTGCCTGCCTTTGGATGGCGTTTACATCAGTCCTTGACGACGGAAATGTCCGGTGCGTCGACCGCCTTCATGCCGATGACGTGGTAACCGCTGTCGGCGTGATGGACTTCACCGGTCACCGAACGCGACAGGTCGGACAGCATGTAGAGGCCGACATCGCCGACTTCCTCGATCGAAACGGTGCGGCGCAGCGGCGCATTGTACTCGTTCCACTTCAGGATATAGCGGAAATCGCCGATACCGGATGCGGCGAGCGTCTTGATCGGGCCCGCCGAGATCGCGTTGACGCGGATGTTCTTCGGGCCAAGGTCGACGGCGAGATATTTGACGCTCGCTTCGAGAGCCGCCTTGGCAACGCCCATGACGTTGTAGTTCGGCATGACCTTTTCCGCACCGTAATAGGTCAGCGTCAGCATGGAGCCGCCATCGGTCATCAGCTTCTCCGCCCGGCGCGCGACCGAGGTGAAGGAGTAGACCGAGATCTGCATCGTCTTGGCGAAGTTTTCCGGCGTGGTGTCCACGTAACGGCCGGTCAGTTCGTCCTTGTCGGAAAAACCGATCGCATGCACCAGGAAGTCGATCTTGCCCCAGCGCTGTTCGATGTCGGCGAAGACGGCGTCGATCGAAGCCTCGTCGGACACGTCACAATTGCCGGCAAGTGTGGCGCCGAGTTCGGCGGCCAGCGGTTCGACGCGCTTCTTGATGGCGTCGCCCTGATAGGTGAACGCCACTTCGCCGCCCTGAGCATGAATGGCCTTAGCAATCCCCCAAGCGATAGAGCGATTGTTCGCGACACCCATGATGATGCCGCGTTTGCCTGCCATGAGGCCAGATGCCTGAGCCATACTCGTCCCTCTGAACTATCAACGAAGGATGCCTATGGCATAGCCCGCAAGCGCGTTCAAGCTTGACGGGGATCATCTCCTGTAAGCCAGCGTAACAAAGGGTGCTCGGGCTGGAAACTGTCGCAAAAGTTTCAAACAAACAGGCCGTGGCGCATGTGGCGCATCAGGTCGACGACCTTGTCGTCCGGTTTTTCCCACAGGACAACCCGAAGTTCGACGATGAGGTCGCCGCGTTCGCCGCCCTCCTTCAGCAGGCCAAGCCCCGGAACGGTCACGCTCTGGTCGGAACCGGACCAGGCGGGTACCGAAATCGGGATCTTGCCGCCCGGCGTCTCCACTTCGTGCTCGCCGCCCAGCACGGCATCTTCCAGCGAAATCGGCAGGACGGTGTGAAGATCGTAGCCATCGACCTGGAAGCGCTCGTCGCGGGCAATCCGGAGCGTGACGACCAGATCGCCCCGCTGCATGCCCTGGAGGCGAAGTCCCTGGCCCTTCATGCGGATCTCCTGGCCATCGGTCATGCCCGCTTCCAGCGGAAGGCGCACGTCGCGGCCATCCGAGAGTGCCACCGTCGCGACATTCAGTTTCAGCATGTCGTCGAGCGTCACCTTGGCGGTCGCCAGCAGATCCGGTGCCTTTTCCGGTGGCGGTGCTTCGCCGCGAATGCGCCGCATCAGTGATGTGATCAGTTCCAGCGCCTGAAGCGGCAGCGGTGCGGCGGGCTTCGGCGCGGCATCGGCGTTGCTGGAGCCGGTTGCGCCATCGGCGTCGGCCTCGGTGCCGTCTGCAGCTGCAGGATCACCGGTCCGGGCGTCGGCTTCGGGTTTTGCCTGCGCCTGTTGCTGTTCGTGAAGTTTGGCGCCGGCGGCTCTTGCTTCCGCGGACGTGCCGAAAATCCGCTCGACCATTTCCTCGGGCGTCTCTGCAGCGCCGGCTCCGGCGGCCTGTCCCGGGTTTGCACCCGCGGCTTTGGCCTGCTTGGCCGCCTGCGCATTGGTGCGGGCGAGTTCCTCCATCACCTGCTCGGCCTTGGCGCGGGCGGCTTTTGCCCGTTCCTCCGCCTGGCGGGCTGCCTCGCGCTGCTGCATGATGGTCTGCTGCGTTTCGACGGCGCGGTCATACCGGCGCCGGCGTTCCGGGTCCTTCAGCACGTCATAGGCCTGACCCATTTCCGCGAATCGCTGCGCGGCCATGGGATCGTCCTGGTTATGGTCCGGATGCAGCGTCTTGGCCTTGGACCGCCACGCCGCCTTGATCTCGTCTGCTGCTGCGTCCCGTCGTACGCCGAGAATGGAATAAGGATCACGCATCAAAGCCACCGGTCAAAAGAGGGCCCCTGTCCGGCCGGCATGGCGACAGGCTGCCTCGCATGAACTCCCAAAATGAGCCTCGGGTTCCGGATGACCGGCTGCCGAGGCGTCGATGGGGGGACGGTAGCGGCTGAACCGGTAAATATGCTTTTACACGAAAGCTGGATCTAAAATTAAGCTTACCGGAAGGTAAGCGCCAGGACCGTATCAGGAGCGCGCGGCAAAGGAGACGAGCGTCCAGCGGCCCGCCGGATCGAGGCAGGCGGTGCCACGATATTGCGCAACGCCGTCGAAGGCATGGCGTGTCGTGACGAAATCCCGGCAGGTGGTGCCGTTGCGGCTGGCTTCGCGGATGGACGAGACGACGCCGGCGCTGCCCGTTGTGGTATTGGCCCAGGGAAGCGGCGAATCACCGAGCTTTGTCAGGTCGGTGGAGGTCACGGCATTGAGGATGGTCACCTGATCGGACACCGTTTCCTGCGGCGGCTTGGGCACCGTGGCAGTCGAGATGCTGCGGTCGACCTTGCTTGCGCCTTCGAAAAGATCGAGGCTACCGCTGGTGCAACCGGAAACGGCTGCTGCGACGAAAAAGAACGTGATGGCTCGAATGGACAATGAGAGCGGCAGTCCAATGCGGTTTTTTGTCGTATCAGTCACTGCCACCTTGCGTCCAATCCGGAAAAGGTCCTACGGCTGCATTCGATCAGATCAGGAGCGTTTTAGTCAATATGTCCGAAGAACGGTTAACAGGCGGTGACTTCACCGAAGAGAACGAGCCCTTTGCCCTCTTTGCAACCTGGCTGAAGGATGCAGAGGCCTCCGAGATCAATGATCCCAACGCGGTTGCGCTGGCAACCGTCGATGCGGACGGGCTGCCGAATGTGCGCATGGTGTTGCTGAAAGGCTTCGATGAGCGCGGTTTCGTCTTCTACACGAACTTCGAAAGCCAGAAGGGCCAGGAGATCCTGGGCCAGAAGAAGGCCGCCATGTGTTTCCACTGGAAGTCGCTGCGCCGCCAGGTGCGGGTGCGCGGCCCCGTCAGCGTGGTTTCCGATGAAGAGGCCGATGCCTATTATGCCTCGCGCCCGCGCGGCAGCCGTATCGGTGCCTGGGCCTCCAAACAGTCGCGCCCGCTGGAGGGGCGGTTTGCCCTGGAAAAGGCGGTTGCCGAATACACGGCTCGGTATGCGATCGGCGAGATCCCGCGGCCGCCCCACTGGTCCGGTTTCCGCATCGAGCCGCAGTCGATCGAGTTCTGGCACGATCGGCCGTTCCGCCTGCACGACCGCGTGGAGTTCCGTCATGCGCCTGAAGGGCAGGGCTGGTCGAAGACGCGGATGTATCCCTGACGAAAGGCACGCCGCGACGGGCGGTCAGGCGGCGCGCAGCGCGAAGGGAATGCCCGAGGCCAGCGCCGCCACGTAACGCGGTGCCTGGTAATAACCGTTCAGCGAAATGCGCGGCAGGCCGGTCAGATGATTAGAAAACCGTTCGCAGATCGTGCCCGGCCGCGTCGTGACGGCCACCTGGAAACCGAGTTCCGCCGCCAGCGCCCGGTCGCGCTCAGAAACCGCCGAATCGGTGCCGTAAGGGTAAGCGAGGGTTGCCGGGCGTTCTCCGGTCAGGGCTTCCAGCCAGTTCGCCGAGCGCAGCATTTCGCGCCTTGCCTCCGCATCCGACAGGCGCTTCAGCGCCCGGTGGCTGACGGTATGGGCGCCGAAACTCGCCAGCGGATGCCGGTTCAGCCGGAGAAGTTCCTCCCGCCCCATGGTCAGCCTCTCGGTGATCGTCAGCGGTTCCAATCCGAGGCGACGGGCCAGCCCATCGAGCGCGCCGACCGCCTCGGCCTCGTCGGTGCTCTGGATGAACAGGGCAAAACGATCGAAGGCATCGAGTTTCTGCGTTTCGGTTGCCAGATCGATCGTCTCGTCGCCCGTTCCGAAATCGAAGACCACGCGGGTCTGCGCATTCAGGATCTCCGCCAGCGTTTCCCACCAGATGGTGTGCGTGCGGTCGGCAAACCCCTCGTTGATGAAGATCGTGAAGGGCACGGCATGGCGTTCGAACACCGGCAGTGCGTGCTCGGCATTGTTGCGATAACCGTCATCCAGCGTGAAGCAGGCGAAGGGTCGCTCTTTTGGCGCGCGCAGCCGGTCCGGCACGTCGATCAGGGAGACGAAGTCGTAGCCGTCCTCCTTCAGCCGCCGGACGGCGAGATCGAGGAATTCCGGCGTTACCTCCAGATGCGCATTCGGTGCGATGGCGCGCGGCGTGAAGGGACGGACGTGATGGAGCGTGAAGATTGCGCCGCGGCCGCGGGCACGACGCAGCAGACCGAGCCGCGACAGGACATGCGCGGTCTCCAGTCCTCCGGCAATCAAGCCACGCTTGACCCCGCGGCGCCAAATGGCATCGAGATTTACGCTCATGCGTGTCGCCGACCGCCTTCCACCCAATAGAGACCGCACGCTAGCGCCTAGAAGGTTAAGCCTTGTTGAAGACGTGTGGTGTTTCCGGATCTACCGCAGCAGGTTGTCCAGCAACGGCAGGCTGATCAGGGCCGAAGACGCAATCAGCCCGTAGCAGATGCGGCGAAAGGTCTGTTCGCTCGCTTTGCCGAACAGGGCGGAGCCGATGGCGATACCGACCGCATAACCGGGACCGACGGCGACCGACAGAAGCAGGCTTTCGAGCGTCAGCAGGCCGGCACTGACATAGGACGTCGCGGAAATCACCGAACTGAGGGCGAAATACGTCACGAGATTGGCGCGGACGGTTTCCCGCGGGATGGCGCCGCCCAGCCAGTAGGCGACGACCGGCGGACCTGACAATTGCGCCACGCCACCGAAGACGCCGGCAACGGCGCCGGTGGCGATGCTGAACGGGGCCTTCGGCTGGCCGCGATAACGCCAGCCACTGATCAGAAAGCAGAGAAGGCAAAAAGCGATGACGGAAATCGTCCAGCGCAGGACAAGCGGCGGGGCGAGCGCCAGCGCCGCCGTGCCGAGCGGCACGCCGAACAAGGCACCGATCAGCATGGTCAGCACTTCGCGGCGGTTTGCCCGTTTGACTGCATCCGGCAGAAGCCCGAGCGTCATCGTGGCGTCGATCACCAGGAGGAGGGGTGAGGCGATGCGCGGCCCGGCGAGCGCGCTTGCCAGCGGCACGAAAATCAGCGCGCCGCCGAAACCGGAAAAACCGCGCGCCAGCCCGGCGATCAGCGCAACGGCGAAAAGAAGCGCGATCTGCCCGGGCGGGTGGGCGATCAGAAGCTGACTGGCGGTTGTGGCAAGGGTTTCGGAGAGGGGCATGAGGAGGGATTCCCAATGACGCCGCAGGGTGGGTTAGGCATGGGTTGTGGGCTTTGCCCCCGTGACTTGTCAATGATCACATCTGCCCCACGGGTTGCTGCGGTGCGCTGGACCTTGCACCCCGAATCGGGTTGGGATGCCTCGAAACAAATGGAGAACAGTTATGCTCGCCACCCTGATGGCCCAGTTCGAGGCCGCGTCCGCCCGTTATGTCGAAGCCAATGGTCTGACGCGCGACCCCGACTGGTATCTGCTGAAACTGCACGAGGAGGTGGGCGAACTGACCCAGGCTTTCAACCGCAAGACCGGCCGCGGACGCCCCAAGGGCCGCTCGCCCGAGGATCTTTCCCGCGATCTGGCCGATGAAACCGCGGACGTGCTCGGCCATATCCTGCTGTTTGCCCATGCCCACGGTCTCGATCTCGAAGCGGCGATCGAACGGAAGTGGTGGTTCCGGCCGGAGTGAGGGCCGGCAACGGGTTCGGTGAGGCATCTTGATCTTGAAGGTTCGATTCATGTTGTGTAGAACTACACAATGAGGAGCCCAGCATGACGCCCAAGCGAAGTCCCATGACGCCGCGCGAGGTGGCCAAACGCCTGAAACAGGAGGGCTGGGTGATCAAGCGACGCGGCCCTGGCGACCACGTCCAATATGTACATCCGCAGATACCACGCCGGGTGTCGCTCGACATGGGTGTGCGGGAGATCCCGACAGGCACGCTCCGCTCCATCTTCCGGCAGGCTGGGTGGGATTGGTAACGGGCAAGGAAAAGAGCCAGATGCAGACGACCTACGGAATTTTGCACCACGAGAACCAGTCCTTCGGCGTTTCCTTCCCGGATTTTCCGGGCTGCGTGACAGGCGGGGCTACCGAGGAGGAGGCTCTTCGCAAGGCGGATGAGGTTCTGACCTTCCACGTCGCCGGAATGGTCGAGGATGGCGAAGCTCTGCCGATTTCGCGAACGCTGGAAGAACTGCGGCTGGACCCGGACGTGCAGGAGGCTTTGGCGGAGGGCACGGTTTTCGTTGCCCGCTACGATGTTCCGCGCAAGGCCGTCCGGATCAACATCTCGATGGATGAAGGCCTTGTCGAAGCCGTCGATCGCGCCGCCGGCCGCATCAACCAGAGCCGGTCCGCTTTCCTCGCCGACGCAGCGCGCCGACGGCTGGAGGAACTGATCTTCGTCAAGACCGGTTGAGATGCCGCCGGTCAGCCCAGCGGCGAGGCGACCACTTTGAGGTCGAAAAACGCACAACAATCGTGAAGGCTCTCCGCGACCGTTGCACACAGCGCCCGGATCTCGTCGGTCGGTGCCAGCATGTCCGGCACCATCACCGCCATCATGCCGGCCGAGGCGGCGCTGCGAATGCCGTTGAAGCTGTCTTCCAGCGCCAGGCAATCGGCCGGTGCGATGCCGAGGCGTCTGGCAGCTTCCAGATAGGGATCGGGGTGCGGCTTGCCGCGCGGATAATCGCCATGCGCAACGATGTGGGTAAAGCGTTGCTTGAGATCGAGCTTGCCCAGATGATGCTCCACCTGAAAATGCGCGGATGAGGTGCACAGCGCGCGTGGCAGCTCGAGTGCATCCAGAATGTCCAGCAGAGCGGCAGCGCCGGACTTCATCTCCAGCCGGGTTTCGGCCAGTTCGTGGAAATGGTCAAGCCAGATCTGACGGAAGCCATCCGCATCGAAATCCTGACCGTAATGCTCGCGCAGCAGTTCGGCAATGCTTACCCACGGGCGTCCCAGCATGCCCTCATAGATCGATGGGCCGATCGGCAGGTTCAGCGAACCGGCAGCGGAAATGATGGATTGGCGATGAAGGATTTCGGTATCGAGCAGCAGGCCGTCCATATCGAAGATGACGGCTTTGGGCGGGCGTGGAAGCATCGGATCTTGCCTTCAAAAATGCCGGATACCCAAATCCTGAAACGGCCGCAAGAGGTAACCGTCCGGATCGGCAACGAGGCATTGGCGGTTGCCGACCTCGTGATCGTCGCGACGATACCACTTTTCCTCCACCGGCAAGGCAAGTGGATGACCGGCACGCTGAAGCCGCGCGACGATCGCTGACACGTCCGGCACGCGAAGCTGGAGATTGAGGCCGCGCCCGAGCGGCGGAACGAGGGGTCTCTCGTCGTCGAACGTCCTGCCGGTGCCGATTTGGTCGATCATCAGCTGCGCAGTGCCGAGCGTCAGAAAGGCAAATCCATCCTCTGGACGCTCGTAGAGAGTTTCAAAGCCGATGAGATCGACATAGAAGGCCCGACTTTTCAGCCAGTCCGTCACCGCCAGTTCGGGAATGAGCGCGTTTTCGGAAGCGGTGGCCCTGTTGATGGCTTGCCGGATGAAATCGCCCTTGGCGGCCGTGTAGAGGTCGCCGTCCCCGGAATGGAGCCTCGCTAGTTCCTGCTTCAGGACACGATAGGCAGAGGCGAGATGCGGATCGGCTCTCAGAGCATTGCGAAAGAGGACACGCTCGCGATGGGTCCGGCTGCAGGGTGGGCAGAGATAGACCCGTCGAGTGGGATGGCCCAGCATCAGGAAGGCGAAGACGCCGTCGCCGTGTCGCGAACCGCGCGGCTGGTAGCCGGCTTTCTCCAGCAAAGCAGCAAGAGCCGGAATGTCGGCAGGGTCTGCTACAGTTAGGTCAATATCGATCAGCGGTTTGGCGCAAAGACCTGGCACGGATGTACTGCCGACATGCTCCACTGCCGAGGCCGGCAGGCCGAGAAGCTGCTGTAATTCGGTGCTGGCTCTTTCGAACGCCAGCGGCCAGGCCGGGTCGTAATCAACGATTTCAACCCGCGTCGCCATGGTCCGGCCTCACGCCTTCGTGCCGCCCACCGTCACCTGGTCCATCCTGAGATGCGGCTGGCCGACGCCGACCGGCACCCATTGGCCGCCTTTGCCGCAATTGCCGATGCCGGTGTCGAGTTTGGTGTCGTTGCCGACCATCGAGACACGCTTCATCGCATCCGGGCCGTTGCCGATCAGCATGGCGCCCTTGATCGGCGCGCCGATCCTGCCGTTTTCGATGAGGTAAGCCTCGGTGCAACCGAAGACGAACTTGCCTGAGGTGATATCCACCTGGCCGCCGCCGAAGGAGACGGCATAGATACCCTTTTTCACCGAGGCGATGATCTCCTCCGGGGTCTTGTCCCCGGAGAGCATGTAGGTATTGGTCATGCGCGGCATCGGCTGGTAGGCGTAACCCTGGCGGCGGCCATTGCCGGTCGGCGTCATGCCCATCAGCCGCGCATTCTGCCGGTCCTGCATGTAGCCGACCAGTTTTCCGTTCTCGATCAGCACGTTGTAGGCCGACGGCGTGCCTTCGTCGTCGATGGTGATCGAGCCGCGGCGGTTATCGATCGTGCCGTCATCCACGACGGTGACGCCTGGCGCTGCGACCATTTCGCCAAGCAGGCCGGCAAAGGCGGATGTCTTCTTGCGGTTGAAATCGCCCTCCAGCCCGTGGCCGACGGCCTCGTGCAGCATCACGCCCGGCCAGCCATTGCCGAGCACCACGTCCATGGTGCCGGCGGGCGCATCGATCGCCTCCAGGTTGACGAGCGCCTGGCGCAGCGCCTCGTCGGCGCCGGTGTGCCAGTTGCTGCCGGTGACGAAATCGCCGAACCCGATGCGGCCGCCGGTGCCGAAGGAACCGCTCTCCTGCCGGTCGCCATCGCCGACCACGACGGAAATGTTGATGCGTGTCATCGGCCGGATGTCCTGCACTCGGTGACCATCGGCGCGCAGGATGTCGACCACCTGCCAGCTCGCAGCCACCGAGGCCGTCACCTGGCGCACCTTGGAGTCCTTGGCGCGCAGATAGGCGTCGATCTCCGTCAGAAGCGCCACCTTCTCTTCGAAGGAGGGCTGGCCGATCGGGTTCTCGTCGCCGTAGAGCTTTTTGTTGGTGCGCTGAGGTGCGGCCGCATAGGAGCCGGAATAACCGCGGGTGACGGCCTGTACCGCATCGGCCGCCCGCGAAAGCGCCGAGGCGGAGAGTTCGCCGGAATGGGCATAACCCACCGCTTCACCGGCCACCGCGCGCAGGCCAAAACCCTGGTCGGTGTTGAACGAACCGCCCTTCAGGCGGCCATTATCGAAGGTCAGCGATTCGGCCTGGGCATGTTCGAGGTAAAGTTCGCCGTCATCGGCGCCGGAAAGCGCATCGGAAAGGATCCGGCGCAGCTGGCTCTCGTCGCAATCGAACAGGTTGATGAGGTCGGTGGTCATCGTCGGGCTCCTTTGGCCGTTGATGAAGCACCCGGCCGTGTTGTGCCGATGTAGGTTCGAAGCCTGGCCGAAGCAAGCCTCGGAAAAAGGCCTCAGGGAAGGGCGTCGTAACCGGAGGCGAAACCGGCCAGCTCGATCGGAATGCCGACGCGGTCCTGGTCGACCGATTCGCGCAGCGCAAAGACGGCCCGTTTGCCGGCGCGCAGGATCTTCATCAGCTCGTCGTCGATTTCCACTTCCACATAGCAGCCTTCGGAGAAGCAGCGGGTGAAATAGGCGCGGCCGATATTGTTGCCGTCGACGAAGAGATCCATGCCGTCCTTCAGAAGCACGCCGAGCGGCGCGAGGATGCGCAGGATGCGCGCCTTGCGGTCGGCCGTCTTCAGCACGACGACGGAGAGGCCGACTTCCGGCCGGTCATCGGCAATCACGTTCTGCATCAGCGCGCACTGGTCGGCGGTGGAGCCGGCCGGTTTGTCGCAGAGGATCGACCACGCGCCGTGATTGCCTTTCACCGTTCCCGCCTGCGGTGCGCCACCCGGCTGCGGGGCGGGCGCCGGTGCCGGCACCTGTGCGTCCGGCCGCGTCTGCTTGTCCGCCGGCTGCTGCGCCTGTGCCAGCTCCGCCAGAACCATGACCGGCATGAGTGCGGCCAGGAGAGCGGCGCACAGGGTGGGAAAACGCATGGATACCTCTGTCTTTCGAATCAGTCTGGCTATTCTTGTCGCCCGCGAACGCGAATGAAAAGCCCTTGACCTCATTTCAGCCGAGTGCGGCGAAAATGCGGAGCGGCTGCGGGCCCGGCAATTTCACAGGTTTTATGCCACAATTTGACAACGCGCAAAAATGCCGCACGGAGAGCGAAGGTCTAGCCGTGGCCGGATGTTGCGACAACTGCTAAACTGTGGTTCAACCGATAGGCTATAGCATTGGGAATGCGCGTGACGATCTGATCTAGATCAAACGCATGGGGAGAGACATCGTGATGAACAGAGCCTGCGCAGCCTTGGCTGCAACACTCTGTCTGCTGTTCGCTTCGGGGGCGGCGGCAGACCAGCCTGTACCGTGGCAGCTGGACCTCCAGCAGCCCGTGACGCCGATCATGCATGAGATCAAGTGGTTTTCGCACTACACCTTGTGGTTCATCGTGCCGATCACCCTCTTCGTGCTGGTGCTTCTGATCTGGGTCGTGCTGCGCTACCGCGCAAGTGCCAATCCGGTACCCTCGCGCACAAGCCACAACACCACGATCGAAGTGGTGTGGACGCTCGGCCCGGTGCTTATCCTGCTCTTCCTGGCGATCCCGTCCTTCAATCTGCTCAATGCGCAGCTGACCATGCCGGAAAATCCGGACGTGACCGTCAAGGCGACCGCCACGCAGTGGCTGTGGAGCTATGAATATGAGGGCCTGCAGACGCCGGTCGGATTCGACAGCTATATGCTGCAGGACAAGGATCGTGCCGGTGCCGGCAAGGAAGACCGCGCGCGCTATCCGCGCCTGCTCGCCGTCGACAACGAACTGGTCCTGCCGGTCAACAAGACGGTGCGCATGCTGGTGACGGCTGCGCCGACCGATGTCATCCACGCCTTCGCCATGCCTGCCTTCGGCGTCAAGATCGATGCCGTGCCGGGCCGCCTGAACGAAACCTGGTTCCGCGCCGAGAAGGAAGGCCTCTATTACGGCCAGTGTTCCGAGCTCTGCGGCAAGGATCACGCCTTCATGCCGATCGCGATCCGCGTCGTCTCCGATGCGCAGTACCAGGCCTGGCTCGGCGCTGCCGGAAGTGATCTTCCCGCCGCCAACCGCCAGCTGATGGCCGCAACCGACCAGCCGGCACGCGCCGTCGACGTCGCGTCCAAGTAAGGGGAGTGAGGACAATGGCTGGACATTCGACACATGATGGTCATCACGCCCGCGTTGCGGACGGCGCGCATGCGCATGACGATCACCACGACCACAAGCTGAGCTTCTTCGATCGCTGGTTCAAGTCGACGAACCACAAGGATATCGGAACGCTCTATCTGATCTTCGCGATCTTCGCCGGCATCGTCGGCGGCCTTCTCTCGGTCTTCATGCGCATGGAGCTGCAGGAGCCGGGCATCCAGATCTTCCATGGCCTTGCCGCCATGGTCTACGGTTTCGAGGGTGACGCGGCCATCGACGGCGGCAAGCACATGTACAATGTGTTCACCACCGCGCATGCGCTCATCATGATCTTCTTCATGGTCATGCCGGCCATGATCGGCGGTTTCGCCAACTGGATGATCCCGATCATGATCGGCGCTCCGGACATGGCATTCCCGCGCCTCAACAACATTTCCTTCTGGCTCATCGTGCCGGCCTTCCTGCTGCTGCTCCTCTCCATGTTCGTGGAAGGCCCGGCAGGTGCTTACGGTGTCGGCGGTGGCTGGACCATGTATCCGCCGCTCGCAACCAGCGGCCATCCGGGACCGGCGGTGGATCTGGCGATCTTCTCGCTGCACGTGGCGGGTGCGTCGTCCATCCTCGGTGCGATCAACTTCATCACCACGATCCTCAACATGCGCGCGCCGGGCATGACCCTGCACAAGATGCCGCTGTTTGCCTGGGCGGTTCTCGTCACGGCCTTCCTGCTGCTCTTGTCGCTGCCGGTTCTGGCGGGCGGCATCACCATGCTCCTGACCGACCGCAACTTCGGCACCACCTTCTTTGCACCGGAAGGCGGCGGTGACCCGATCCTCTACCAGCACCTGTTCTGGTTCTTCGGTCACCCGGAAGTCTACATTCTGATCCTGCCCGGTTTCGGCATCATCAGCCACATCATCTCGACCTTCTCGAAGAAGCCGGTCTTCGGTTACCTCGGCATGGCCTATGCCATGGTGGCGATCGGCGCCGTCGGTTTCATCGTCTGGGCCCACCACATGTACACGGTCGGCCTGTCGCTCGATGCACAGCGTTATTTCGTCTTCGCCACCATGGTGATCGCGGTTCCGACGGGCGTGAAGATCTTCTCCTGGATCGCAACGATGTGGGGAGGTTCGCTCTCCTTCCGCACGCCGATGATCTGGGCGATCGGTTTCATCTTCCTGTTCACCGTCGGCGGTGTGACGGGCGTCCAGCTGGCGAATGCCGGTCTCGACCGCTCGCTGCATGACACCTATTACGTCGTGGCCCACTTCCACTACGTGCTGTCGCTCGGCGCCGTCTTCGCCATCTTCGCCGCCTGGTACTACTGGTTCCCGAAGATGACCGGCTACATGTATTCCGAGATGCTCGGCAACCTGCACTTCTGGGTCATGTTCGTGGGCGTGAACCTCGTGTTCTTCCCGCAGCACTTCCTCGGCCTTGCCGGCATGCCGCGTCGCTACATCGATTATCCGGATGCCTATGTCGGCTGGAACTACGTGTCGTCCATCGGCTCTTACATCTCCTTCGTCGGCGTGCTGATCTTCCTCTACTGCGTCTGGGAAGCCTTCGCGAAAAAGCGGGTCGCCGGCGACAATCCCTGGGGTGAAGGTGCAACCACGCTCGAGTGGCAGCTGTCGTCGCCGCCGCCGTTCCACCAGTGGGAACAGCTGCCCCGCATCAAGTAACAAGAGTATCGGTCGGCGCGGGCAAAGGCTCGCGCCGATCCAGAGTTTTGAAACACAGGAATGACAATGACCACGATCGACGATCACGCAGATCTGCGCACAGAGGAGCAGGTTCGCCTCTCCGAAGCCGGAGCGCGCGATTTCTTCGAACTTTTGAAGCCGCGCGTCATGTCGCTGGTGGTCTTCACGGCCTTTGCCGGACTGCTTCTGGCGCCGGGCACGATCAACCCGGTGATCGGCGCGATCGCGATCCTCTGCATCGCCGTTGGCGCGGGTGCCTCCGGTGCACTCAACATGTGGTATGATGCCGATATCGATGCGGTGATGACGCGCACGGCGCGCCGCCCCATTCCGGCCGGCCGCATCATGCCGCAGGAGGCGTTGGCTTTCGGCCTGACGCTGTCCACCTTTTCCGTGGCGATCCTCGGCTTGGTGGTCAACTGGTTCGCCGCCGGCCTGCTCGCCTTCACCATCTTTTTCTACGCCGTTGTCTACACCATGTGGTTGAAGCGCTCGACGCCGCAGAACATCGTGATCGGCGGCGCCTCCGGTGCCTTCCCGCCGATGATCGGCTGGGCCTGCGTCACCGGCGGTGTGTCGCTCGACAGCATCGTGCTCTTTCTCATCATCTTCCTCTGGACGCCGGCGCATTTCTGGGCGCTCGCCCTCTTCAAGATGCGTGACTACGGCTCGGTCGGCATTCCGATGATGCCGAACGTGGCCGGCGAAAGCTCGACCAAGAACCAGATCCTCGTTTATGCCGTGCTGACGGCGGTCATCGCGGTCGCACCCGCCATGACCGGCCTCGTCGGCTGGGGTTACGGCGTCTTTGCCGCCGCGCTCGGCGCCATCTTCATCATCTGTTCCATCGCCGTCTGGCGGATGCCGGAAGGTGATGACAAGATGGTGCCGGCCAAACGCCTGTTTGCCTATTCGGTGCTTTATCTCTTCGCCATCTTCTCCGCGCTGATTGCCAGCCACTACGGTTCGCATCTGATCGGTCTGCTGGGAGGTCCGGCATGATCGAGACGATGAAGCCGACGGAGGCGCAGAAGAAATCGCGGCGAGGCCGCAACATCGCGCTCGGCCTTGTGCTCGCGGCGCTGGTGCTGCTCTTTTACGTGGTGACCATCATCAAACTGGGCGGAATGGGCTGAACGGGACGGGGAGGAGAACGGGATGGCCAATCAGCAGGTGACGATCAACCGGCAGCCGAGGAAACAGGGCGGGGTGGGCAACAGCACCATTCTCGTCGCCTGTCTGGTCTTCGTCGGCGGCATGGTGGGCGCCGCCTATGCTGCCGTGCCGCTCTATCGCCTGTTCTGTCAGGTCACCGGTTATAACGGCACGACGCAGCGGGTGGAGCAGTATTCGGAAACGGTGCTGAACCAGACCATGCGCGTGAGTTTTGACGCCAACACCTCGAGCGGGCTGAACTGGGAGTTCAAACCGGTCGACAAGATGGTGGAGCCGAAGATCGGCGAGACCATCCAGATCACCTATACGGCGACCAACCGGTCGCCGGTTGCCACCACCGGAACCGCCGTCTTTAACGTGACGCCGATGGAAGCCGGGGCCTATTTTAACAAGGTGCAGTGTTTCTGTTTTACCGAAACGACGCTGAAGCCGGGCGAGACCCTGGACATGCCGGTGGTCTTCTTCATCGATCCGGAGATCGTCAAGGCGGAAGAAACGAAGAATATCAGGAATATCACGCTGTCCTACACCTTCTATCCCAGCCAGGGGGCCAAGCCGGTTGCCGGCTTGAAGGGCGAGAAGGCGGACGGCGCGAACAGGTTGTGAGAGAGGGCTTGTCCGTTTGATCGCGGGCGGGCTTGAGGAGAAACTTCGGGGACTGATCACATGGCGGAAGCGCATCAAAAGAACCACGACTACCATATCATAGACCCGAGCATCTGGCCGCTGATGGCCTCGATCGGTGCCTTCATCGTCACCTTCGGTGGCGTCGGCTACATGCGTTATGCGCATGGCGGCACGTTCAACATGTTCGGCCTGAACTTCGCCAATCCCTGGCTCTTCTTCATCGGGCTTGCCATCCTGGTCTATACCATGGCCGGCTGGTGGGCCGATACGATCAAGGAAGGCCGCGAAGGTCATCATACCCGTGTCGTGTCGCTGCATCTGCGCTACGGCATGATCATGTTCATCGCCTCCGAAGTGATGTTTTTCGTCGCCTGGTTCTGGGCCTTCTTCGATGCGAGCCTTTATGCCAACGAGGCGATCCAGGCGAGCCGTGTGGGCGCGACCGGTGGCCAGTGGCCGCCGAAGGGCATCGAGGTTCTCGATCCCTGGCACCTGCCGCTGTACAACACGGTGATCCTGCTTCTCTCCGGCACCTGTGTCACCTGGGCGCACCATGCGCTCTTGCACAACGACCGCAAGGGCCTGGTGAACGGTCTGGCGCTGACGGTGGCACTCGGCGTTCTGTTCTCCTTCGTGCAGGTCTACGAATACATGCACGCGCCATTCGACTTCAAAAATTCGATCTATGGCGCGACCTTCTTCATGTCGACGGGTTTCCACGGTTTCCATGTTTTCGTCGGCACCGTCTTCCTGCTGGTCTGCCTGATCCGTGCGATCAATGGCGGCTTCACGCCGCAGAAGCATTTCGGCTTCGAAGCCGCCGCCTGGTACTGGCACTTCGTTGACGTGGTCTGGCTGTTCCTCTTCTTCGCCATCTACATCTGGGGTGGCTGGGGCGCGCCGCTGGCGCATTAAGCCGCCAGTCTTGACCGTTGAAAAATGTGAGGGGCGGGCTGGGACCGCCCCTTCGGTTTCCTGACAAGCAGATTGGGGCGGATTCGGCTTGTACCAGCCTGCGCTCCCTCTCCCCGCTGGCGGGGAGAGGGCAGGGGTGAGGGGCCGATGCGCCCGTGAAGCTCGCCGAACCGCCCCTCATCCCGCTGCCGCGACCTTCTCCCCGCAGGCGGGGAGAAGGGGCACGAGGCAATCTCCCGTTCCCAGGCGGAGTCGGGCGCGCAGAAAGGATCAGATACGATGCCACAGGACGAGGCCCATTATCCGCCGCAGGATGCCGTTTCCACCGGCCTGCGTGGCCATTGCCCCCGGTGCGGTCAGGGCAGGCTGTTCGATGGCCTTTTGAAGGTAAGGCCCCGCTGCACCGCCTGCGGGTTGGATTACGGCTTTGCCGATGCCGGTGATGGTCCGGCGGTGTTTGTCATGCTGCTCGTCGGTTTTCTGGTGGTCGGCTTTGCGCTCTGGTTCGAATTCACCTTTCATCCGCCGGTCTTCCTGCATGTCATCGTCACGCTGCCCTTCGCCGTGATCGTCTGCCTGGGCAGCCTGCGGATGCTGAAGGGCCTGCTGATCGCGCTGCAATACAAGCACAATGCCAGCGAGGGCCGGATTGACCGTGAATGAGTCGAACGCCGTGATGAGCAGGACAAAGATCATTGCGACCGGCGCGATTGTGCTTCTGGCGCTCGCCATCCTTCTGTCGCTCGGCACCTGGCAGGTGCAGCGGCTTTACTGGAAGGAAAGCCTGCTGGCGCAGATCGACAGCCGCCGCAATGCCGATCCCGTCGATCTGGCCGTCGCCGAGCAGGTGATGGCGAGGGGCGAGGATAGCGAATATCTGCATGTGCGGGTGAGCGGCACCTTCGATCACGCTCGCGAGCGGCACTTCTTTGCCACCTTCGAAGGCCAGAGCGGTTTTTATGTCTATACGCCATTGTCGCTTGCCGATGGCCGGTTTCTCTGGGTCAATCGCGGTTTTGTGCCCTATGACCTGAAGGAGGCGGACAAGCGCGCCGCAGGGCAGGTGGCAGGTGTGGTGACGCTTTCCGGCTACGTTCGCAACCGCCTGGACGCAAAACCGTCCTCGCTGCTGCCGGACAACGAACCGGGAAGAAATATCTTCTACTGGAAGGACTGGCAGATGATGACGGCAAGCGCCGGTCTCACCCCCGCCACGGTTCTGCCCTTCTTCGTGGATGCCGATGCAACAGTCACGAATCCGGGCGGTCTGCCGAAGGGCGGGGTGACCCAGTTCGACCTGCCGAACAATCATCTGCAATATGCCGTCACCTGGTACGGGCTGGCTGCTGCCTTGGTCGCGGTTGCGGGCCTGATGCTGTTCCGGCGCAAGACATAAAGGCGAGGGGCTGCGTGATCCTTGCCGGCGGGGAGCGCAACCGGCATTTTTTGAAGAGGGGGAGTTTTCATGACAGTCGTTTCGAACCTGCTGGTGGCGCTCGTCGCGCTGGAGCATGTCTATATCCTGGTGCTGGAAATGTTTCTCTGGACGAAGCCGCAGGGCCGCAAGGCCTTCGGTCTTTCGCCGGACCGCGCCGAGGCCACGAAAGTGATGGCGGCCAACCAGGGCCTTTATAACGGCTTTCTCGCGGCCGGCCTCGTCTGGGCGCTTGTGCATCCCGATCCGGTCTTTGCCTTCCAGCTCAAATTGTTTTTTGTTGGCTGCGTGCTGGTCGCTGGCCTATATGGGGGTGCAACGGCCTCGCGGAAGATTTTTGTCATTCAGGCGCTTCCGGCGGGGCTCGCTTTTCTTGCCGTCCTGATTGCAGGTTGACTGAATGAACATGCATGTGAACCGACCGCCGCTGACCATTCGCCTCTGCGGACCGCGCGGCTTTTGCGCCGGCGTCGATCGGGCGATCCAGATCGTCGTTCTGGCGCTGAAGGCCTATGGTGCGCCGGTCTATGTGCGCCACGAGATCGTGCATAACCGCTATGTCGTGGAGGGCCTGGAGGCCAAGGGCGCGATCTTCGTCGAGGAGTTGAACGAGATCCCGGAAGAGCATCGTGAGCAGCCGGTGGTGTTTTCCGCACATGGCGTGCCGAAGTCCGTGCCGGAGGATGCGCAGGCGCGCAATCTTTTCTATCTCGATGCGACATGTCCGCTGGTCTCCAAGGTGCACAAGCAGGCGATGCGCCACCAGCGGCTCGGCCGTCACGTGGTGCTGATCGGACACCAGGGCCATCCGGAGGTGATCGGCACCATGGGGCAGTTGCCGGAGGGCACGGTCTCGCTGATCGAAACCATCGAGGATGCGGAAGTCTATCAGCCGGCCGATCCCGACAATCTCGGTTATGTCACGCAGACGACGCTGTCGGTGGACGATACGGCCGGCGTCATCGCCAAGCTGCAGGAGCGGTTCCCGAACCTGACGGCGCCGTCCGCCGACAGCATCTGTTATGCCACCACCAACCGGCAGGAGGCGGTCAAGCAGGCCGCTCCCGGCTGCGATCTCTTCATCGTCGTCGGCGCACCGAACTCCTCCAACTCCAAGCGGCTGGTCGAAGTGGCCCTGCGCGCCGGAGCCACCCGCTCGCTGCTCGTCCAGCGGGCTTCCGAAATCGACTGGTCGCAGGTCGGCGAGATCCGCACGCTCGGCATTTCCGCCGGCGCCTCTGCCCCGGAGGTCATCGTCGACGAGATCATCGAAGCCTTCCGCGAACGGTTCGACGCCCAAGTGGAACTGGCAATCACGGCCGAGGAAAACGAGCATTTCCTCGTCAACCGCGAACTGCGCAGCATCGAGCTCACCCGCGAGGACATGGCCTGGGTGAATGGGTGAGGGGGCAGGCGAAGCCTGAGCAACTGAGGGGTTCTTGAAAATACACACCTCGTGTGTATAGTTGTTTCATGAGAAGCTCGGATGTGATTTCGGCTCTGCGAGCAGACGGGTGGTACGAGGTGTCCACTAGGGGCAGTCATGTCCAGTTCAAGCATGACACGAAGCCTGGACGCGTGACCGTGCCGCATCCAAAGCGGGATATTCCGATCGGCACCTTGAAGAATATCGAGAAACAGGCTGCGCTGAAGCTGAGGTGACCCCATGCGTAACTTTATCGGCTTGATCCATAAGGACCCGGACAGCGATTACGGTGTGTCCTTTCCCGATTTTCCCGGCGTGATTACGGCAGGAACCGATCTCGATGATGCCCGCCGCATGGCAGAAGAGGCGCTCGCCTTCCATGTCGACGGCATGATCGAGGATGGCGAGGCGATCCCAGAGCCCTCCTCGCTGGAAGAGATCATGTCGGTACCGGACAACCGGGATGCCGTCGCCGTGCTTGTCCCGTTGAAGACCCAGGCCAGGAAGGCGGTCAGATTGAACATCACCCTGCCGGAGGATGTGCTGGAGAAGATCGACGCCTATGCCGAGGCGCACGGCCTGACGCGTTCCGGATTTCTGGCGCAGGCTGCAAAGCGCCAGATGCAGGACGATGAACATCGCGACAATGCTCGGGAATGTGCATTGTCTGCGTGAAGGCGTCGCAGATCTTCGCGACGTAGCCCTCTTCGTCCCCTCCGCAATTCCTGTGCCCATTTCCTCCACGGGACTAGCCAGTCTGCCATCCCCCTGTGTATGCCTTGTGCAAGACTGGCTGGGAAATCAGCCGCAAAATTGCAGGGGCAGGACCATTGGCCGTCTATACCGATATCAGCGAAACCGATCTGAGGGCCTTCCTTGCCCAGTATGATGTGGGAGAGCTCACCTCCTACAAGGGTATTGCCGAAGGGGTGGAAAACTCCAACTTCCTGCTGCACACGACCAAAGACCCGCTGATCCTGACGCTTTATGAAAAGCGCGTCGATGCCGGCGATCTGCCGTTCTTCCTCGGCCTGATGCAGCATCTGGCGGAAAAGAGTCTGTCCTGCCCGCTCCCTTTGCCGCGCCATGATGGTCAGCTGACGGGAGAACTGTCCGGCCGGCCGGCGGCGCTCATATCCTTCCTCGAAGGCATGTGGCTCAGAAAACCGGAGGCGGTTCATTGCGAGCAGGTGGGCCGGGCGCTCGCTGAAATGCATCTGGCGGCGGCCGATTTTTCCATCCGCCGTCCCAATGCGCTGTCGCTCGATGGCTGGATCGAGCTGTGGCAGAAGGCCGCCGCCCGCGCCGACGAGGTGCAGGAAGGGCTCGAATCCGAGATCGGCGACGAACTGGACTATCTCTCCGGCCATTGGCCAAGCCATCTGCCGGCCGGTGTCATCCATGCCGATCTCTTCCAGGACAATGTGTTTTTCCTGGGTGACCGGCTCTCCGGGTTGATCGATTTCTATTTCGCCTGCAACGATCTGCTCGCTTATGACGTGGCGATCTGCCTGAATGCCTGGTGTTTCCAGCCGGACGGTTCGTACAATTTCGCCAAGGGTGCAGCGATGCTCGCCGGTTATCAGGCGGTGCGGCCGCTCTCGGCGGAGGAACGGGCGGCTCTGCCGATTCTTGCGCGCGGTTCGGCGTTGCGGTTTTTCCTTACCCGTCTCTACGACTGGCAGATGACGCCGGAAGGCGCGCTGGTGGTGAAGAAGGACCCGCTCGAATACCTGCGCAAATTGCGCTTCCACCGCGCCATCGTCTCGCCCACCGAATACGGGCTGGAGGTATCGGCATGAAACAGGTGGAGATCTTTACCGATGGCGCCTGTTCCGGCAATCCGGGGCCGGGCGGCTGGGGCGCCATCCTGCGTTATGGCGAGGTGCAGAAGGAGCTTTATGGCGGCGAGGCGGACACCACCAACAACCGCATGGAACTGCTGGCGGCGATCACCGCGCTGAATGCGCTGAAAAGCCCCTGCGAGGTCGATCTGCACACCGACAGCAAATATGTAATGGACGGCATTTCCAAGTGGATCTTCGGCTGGAAGAAAAACGGCTGGAAGACCGCGGACAAAAAGCCGGTGAAAAATGGCGAGCTGTGGCAGCAGCTCGATGAAGCCAACCAGCGCCACAAGGTCAAGTGGCACTGGGTCAAGGGCCATGCCGGCCATCCGGAAAACGAACGGGCCGACGAACTGGCGCGGCTCGGCATGGCGCCGTTCAAGACGCGCTGACAGAATGGACCGTGGCCTCGTGAAGGCTTGCGGCAGGCGAGGGAGGAAAACCATGATCCTGCACTGCGTGTTTCTGAGGCTGAAGGCGTCGCTGCCGGCAGCCGATAAACAATCGATCTTCGAGGATCTCACAAAACTCCAGGCGATCATCCCCGGCATCGTCAGCATCAAGACGGGGCCGAACGTCTCGCCGGAAGGCCTGAGTGGCGGCTTCCGCGACGGTTTCGCCGTGACCTTCGAGGATGCGGCGGCGCGCGATGCCTATCTCGCCCATCCCGACCACATGGCCGTCGGCGACCGCATCGTCACCGCCTGCGACGGCGGCTTGGCGGGGCTTTTGGTGTTCGATCTGGAGGTGTGAGGCGGGGAGGCCGGTCTTGGCTCATGGCCCCTCATCCGGCTGCCGCCACCTTCTCCCCGCAGGCGGGGAGAAGGGATATGCCGTGCCGGCGCAGTCTTCTCAAGGTATTGCGGGCCTCGTCCCCTCTCCCCGCAATGCGGGGAGAGGGTTAGGGTGAGGGGCAAGACTTTTCAGAGGGTGAGGGGCAATGAAACAGGGTGAGCCCCCCAAACAACCCTCAGCTGCCTTTGCTCATCGCAGCGGCGAGCTGGTCCACATTGTAGCGGAACATTTTTTCATAGGTGGGTGCCGGGCCTTTGGCCTTGGACAGCGCTTCCACATAGAGCTCGCCGCCCGGTTCCGCGCCGGTCGCCTTGGCCACCTGTTTGACGAGGCGCGGATCGTTGGAGTTTTCGAAGAAATAGGTCTTTACGTGTTCGGCCTTGATCTGGTCGATCAGCTTGGCGACATCGGTGGCGGAGGCTTCGCTTTCGGTGGAGACGCCGAGCGGCGCGAGGAAGGTCACCTTGTATTCACGGCCGAAATAACCGAAGGCGTCGTGGCTCGTCAGCACCTTGCGGCGGTCTTCCGGCACCTTGCCGATCTTTTCGCGCGCATAGGCGTCCATGGCGTCGAGCTTTTTCGTATAGGCTTCGGCATTCGCCTTGAAGGTGGCAGAATCGGCCGGATCGGCGGCGGAGAGCGCCTTTTCGATATTGGCGACCCAGACCTTCACATTGACCGGGCTGTTCCACACATGCGGATCGGTCACTGTCTTGCCGTCCTCTTCCATGGTGCGGGTCTTGATGCCGTCCGAGGCGGTGACCGGCTTGCCCTTGAAACCGGAGGCGGAAATCAGCCGGTCCATCCAGCCTTCCAGGCCCTCGCCGCTGACGAAGACGACATTGGCCTCCTTCAGCTTCTTGGCATCGCTCGGCGAGGGTTCGAATTCATGGGGGTCGCCATCGGGGCCGACCAGGGTTGCGACCCGCACCTTGTCGCCGCCCACCTGGTGAACGACGTCGGCGAGCACGGTGAAGGAGGCGACGGCCTTCAGTTCGGCGGCGGAAACCGGGGCGCTGAAGGCAAGCATGGCGGGAATGGCGGCGGCGGCAAAGAGCAGGGGGCGGAGTGACATCGGGAGCGTCTCCTTGAGGTTAGCCCGTCAGATGCGGGCGGGGAAAGTAACGCCGGGCAAGGCCGGACGGGGCGAAAAAGATCGACAAACCGTAGAACAGGGCGGCGGTGACGATGATCGTCGGGCCGGAGGCAAGCTCCAGATGGTAGGAGGCGATCAGCCCGAGATAACCGGAAACCAGCGCCGTGCCGGAGGCGATCACCAGCATGGTGGGCAGGTTGCGTGACCAGAGCTGGGCAATGGCCGCCGGCAGCATCATCAGGCCGACTGCCATCAGCGTGCCGAGCGCCTGGAAACTGGCAACCAGGTTCAGCACCACCAGCACCAGGAAGGCGATGTGATAGAGCGGCCCGCGCCCGCCGACGGCGCGCAGGAAACCGGGATCGAAACATTCCGCCACCAGCGGTCGGTAGATGATCGAAAGCGCCACGAGTGTCACAGAGGTGATCACGCCGATCTGTGTCAGCGCCTCGGAATCGATGGCAAGAATGGTGCCGAACAGCACATGCAGCAGATCGACATTCGAGCCGCGCAACGAAACGATCAGCACGCCGAGCGCCAGCGAGGTGAGGTAGAAGCTGGCAAAACTGGCATCTTCGGCGAGACTCGTGGCGCGCGAGACGGCGCCGGCAAGCAGTGCCACCGAAAGCCCGGCAATCAGGCCGCCGATCCCCATGGCGGTCAAGGAGAGCGACCCGGCCACCAGATAACCGATGGCAGCCCCCGGCAGCACCGCATGGCTCAGCGCATCGCCCATCAGGCTCATCCGCCGCATCATCAGAAAAACGCCGATCGGTCCGCAACCGAGCGACAGGCACAGGCAGGCGACAAGTGCCCGGCGCATGAAACCGTAATCGGCAAGCGGGGCGAGGAAGAGATCGTAAAGCGTCATGCCGCCGTCTCGCAAATGCCGGCCGTGTCATCCCAGCGCTCGGCCATGGCACGTGCCTTGAGCAGATTTGCCGGCGCCATCACCTCTTCGGTCGGCCCCCAGCCGATCAATTCGCGGGCAATCAGCAGGGTCTGCGGAAAATGCGTGCGCACCTGGTCGAAATCATGCAGCACCGCCACCACCGTGCGACCCTCGCCATGCCAGCGGGCAACGATTTCGAGCAGGTCATGCGTGGTGCGGGCATCGATCGCCGTAAACGGCTCGTCGAGCAGGATCAGCCGCGCATTCTGCAGAAGCAGCCGGGCAAACAGCACACGCTGGAACTGGCCGGCGGAGAGCGAGCCGATCGGTCGTTTCTCGAACCCTTCCAGCCCCACGGCCAGCAGCGCCTCGCGGGCCTGCGTGCGGGCGGCGGCAGACATCCGGCCAAAGGCGCCGCTTTGGTGCCAGTCGCCGAGAAGCACCGTATCCAGCACATTGATCGGAAAACGCCGGTTGATCTCGGCCGCCTGCGGCAGATAACCGATCTCGCGCGGCGAAAAGGCGTGTTCGATGCGGCCTTCCGCCGGACGAAGCTCGCCGACGATCGCCTTCAGCAGCGTGGATTTGCCGGCGCCGTTCGGTCCGGCAATCGCCGTCAGGCTACCGGCGGCAAGCGTACCCGACAGATGATGCACGGCCGGATGGCGGTCATAAGCGACCGTCAGGTCATGGAGCGAAAGGGCCGGCCCGCTCTTCGCCCCGCGTGTGGCCCCGCTCATGATACCGCTCATGGCAGGTCGACTGCCCAGGCGATGGCGAGCCACAGGCCGGCAATCAGGACGGATGCGGCGGCAACGCGCACAAGGGCTGCCTGTTGCAGCAGGCTGAAGGAAGAGGGGATACGGAGCATACGGCGCCTTCGTGATGTAACTGTATAACAGTTATGTTATAACGAATGCGGCGACAAGAAGGCAAGGCTGAAGGTCTCCCCGTCAGCGTCACTCCGCGCGGTCGGCAGCCTGAGCCAAGGCCAGGTAATGGTCGAGATGCCGCAGCCATTTCCGCTCGATGGCCGCCTCGATGTCGATCTCGTTGGCGCGCAGATAGAGCACGAACTGTCCAAAGAGGTCGGCCGCTTCGTTTTCCAGCGCCTCGCGCGTGCCGCTTCCCTCCGCAGCCGGCCGGGCACGGCCCTGCATCAACAGATGTTCCGCCGTCAGCTCGCCCAGTTCTTCCGTCAGTTTCAGGAGATACCAGTCGGGGCTGCGGGGAATGCCATGGACGCGCGCATAAAGCTCGCCCACCTGTCCGATGCGCGCGCTCAAAGCCTTGAATGTCTCACTCATCACGCCTCCGATGGTCGAATCGTCGTCAAACGAGCCTAGCCGGCAGATGCGACATCTAGTTTGTCTCTTTCACACCGTGACGAATTCACTGCAGTCGGCAGCCGAACCCGGCGGGCCCGCGGCCCCGTGCAGGGCGCCGCGGGACCGAAGCCCTTTGGCCTTATTCCGCCATCTCTGCCTCCGGTACGGGTGCGAGCAGGAAGTAGCGGCCTTCCGGTGCCGCCTCGGCTTTCGCCTGCAGTTCCCGGGCCAGATCCTTGTTGCCCATTGCCTCCTGCAGCACCGCGCGTTTGGCATAATTGGGCGCCCAGCGCGGCAACATGGCGATCGCCTTGTCAAGGGCCGCATCCGCTCCCTTCATGTCGCCACGGGTCTTCAACAGCAGAGCATAAGCGGCCTGCACATCGGCGCTGCCGGAATTGATCATCATGGCGCGTTCGATAAGCGCTTCCGGCGTGCCGACCGCTATGGAAATCGACAGACCGATTTCACCGAGCACCGCCATCGCATCGGCCGAGAGAACAGGATCGTTGCGACCTGCAACCTCTCGCAGAAGGTCGACAGCTCTTTGCAGCTTGCCGAGATCGTCGCGCCAGATGGCGGCCATCATGCGCGCCAGATCAAGGGCGCCGGCCGGATCACCCAAGCCCGCAGCACGCTCGAAATTGCCGATCGCCGCATAGGGGTCAAGCGGCAGACCAAGGCCTCCATCGCGGTAAAGGCGACCGAGAACCGTATGCGCCTCCGGATTGTTGTGACGCGCGGCATCCAAATAGGCCGAAACGATGGGCTTCGGATCATCACCCGCTACGTAGCGGTCCAGAAGCAGGCTTGCCTTGCCAAAACGTGCCACCGCATCGCCCTCGGCAATGGCTTTGTCGTAATATTGCAGCGCCAGTGCCTCGTTCTTTTCCACCCGATTTCCGGTGTGGTGCATGATGGCAAGTGCCCTCAATGCGCTGCCGATCTTCGCATCGGCCGCCTTCTGCAGCAGGTCGAGCACCTGGCGGGGGTCGCGTTCGTTCGAGGCGTTATCGAGATAAAGAGCTGCCAAGGTCACGTTGGCAAGCAGGTAACCCTTCTCGGAGGCTTCCTGGTACAGCGCTTTCGCCCGGTCGGCATTGCCCAGCTTGTGCTCCGCCCGGCCCAGCTGGTAGGCCAGCCGCGCGATCTTGGGAAAGGCGGCATAGGCCGGCTCGCAGGCAGCCTTGGCAGCCGGCGCATCCAGATCGCTGAGATAGACGCCCCGAATGCCCCCCGTTATCTGATGGTCCGCCCGCGTTGCAAAGCGGTCGCAGGCGAGGATGCGTGCGTCGATTGTCTGTGCTTGGCTATGGCATGCAAAACCAAGCAGGCTCACCGTAAAGAAAAGAATACGTGAAGAAAATCCCGTCATGTTCGTCCCTCGAAAACCTGTCCCGGAGGGCAAAATACATGGACCGCAACAAGGCGGTTAACCTACGCGTCTCATTCCGACGTCGGATTTGACCTGTGCGTCTCAAACAACAAAAAAAGCGGCCCGTTGGGACCGCTTTTTCATCAAAGACCGTGGGGCAGCAGTCAGAGCTGTTCCAGCATGGCGGCGGCACCCGAAACGGTGGCCTGGCCCGGATTTTCCTCAAGGTTCAGCGACGTCACCACGCCGTCTTCCACCAGCATGGAATAACGCTTGGAGCGCACGCCGAGGCCGGCGGCGGAAATGTCGATCTCGAGGCCGAGCGCTTTGGTGAACGAGGCATCCCAGTCCGAGAGAAAGTGGATCTTGCCCATGCCGCCGCTCTTTTCGGCCCAGGCACCCATCACGAACATATCGTTGACGGCAACGACGGCAATGTCGTCCACGCCGCGCTCCAGAATGGCGTCGCGATTTTCCAGGTAACCCGGCAGGTGGTTCATCGTGCAGGTGGGGGTAAAGGCGCCCGGCACGGCAAACAGCACCACCTTCTTGCCCTTGAACAGGGCTTCGGTCGTCACTTCCACCGGGCCATCAACGGTCTTTTCCTTAAAGGTGGCGGCGGGCAGGGTATCTCCGACGGCAATCGTCATGATGGTCTCCATGGTGCAACGGGTGGGGTTGAGATTCCGTCGCGACTATAAAGAGGCCTTAATCGAAGGCAAGCGAGGTTTCCATCGCGCGGCTGCCGGTCACCACCAGAATGTCCCAGCTCTTGCCCTTCGGGTCATAGCCCTTCGGCAGCCTGCCGACCGGCATGTCCACCTGGTAGAGCCCGTCATCCAGACGCCCGTTTTCCTGGTCAAACAGCACATGCCCGTCCGGACCCGCCACGTAGATCTTCGGCGCCTGTGAGGCCTGCGGCAGCCTGATGGCAAGGTTCAGCGTCTGCCGGTCGTCGGTCAGCCCGTGACGCGTGACGTCGAAATCCTTGGAGGGGCGTTCGGGAAGGCTGCGCGCGGCCTTGTCCAGGATGAGGTTTTCCTCGAGCGGCAGCCCCTTGGCCTTTGACAGATCCAGCTCGAATTCCGCCTGGAAGGGAATGCAGATATTGCGGCAGAGCCCGATGAAGGCCGAGGCATTGAGTTTGAGCGGTCGGTTGGGATCGGCAACCGTCAGCGTGAAGGGCAGGGTGACCGGATGATCATAACCCAGATCGCGCACATTGCCGGTCTCGAACGGTTTTGGCACCGGAAAGGAAATATTCTCCAGCGTGATGCCATCGCCCGGCGACAGCGTGATCTGTGGCGGAATGCCCGCCTCGCCCGGCTCTTTCCAATAGGTGATCCAGCCGGCTTTGGGCTCGATCTGCAGGGCGCCCTGCACGGTCCCGTCCTTTTCCGGCGCAAGCGCGATGATTCGCATGCGCCCGCCCTCGTTCTCCGCCCAGCGGGTCATGGCGGCCTCGACCGTCCCGGCAAACAGGAGCACTGGGGCGGCAAGCCCGGCGAACAGGCTTCGGACAAACCGATGGGATGGAGCAGAATTGAACATGGGCGGTTTTTTAGTTCATCCTTTTAACAGCGACCAGTCACAAGCACTGTGAACAGATCATTTTCGGTTGATTGATACGAGACACTGCCCCATCTTCGTTGAAGAAGGCTTTCCATGAAAGCCGCCCGCCCGAGGGCCGGGCCTACCGGAACAGGAGGCACGATGTCTTTTTCGACACTCACGGATAAGCGCGACCTGAACACGCGTGAGCGCGGTTTTCTGGACGGCCAGTTCCTGATCGCCATGCCCGGCATGCAGGACGGCAATTTCGCCCGCTCGGTGGTCTATATCTGCGCCCATTCGCCGGCCGGTGCCATGGGCTTCGTCATCAACCGCTCCCAGTCCATCTCGTTTACCGAAATCCTGCTGCATCTGAAGCTGGTGGACCAGCCGGAGGCCATCATGTTGCCCGGCGCCACGCGTGATTTTCCGATCCTCAACGGCGGACCGGTGGAAACCGGCCGCGGTTTCGTGCTGCATTCGGATGATTATGCCAGTGAAAGCAGCATTCCCGTCAGCGACGACATTTCGCTGACGGCCACGCTCGATATCGTGCGCGCGATCTGCGATGGCCGTGGCCCGCGCCGTGCAACCATGCTGCTCGGTTATGCCGGCTGGGGGCCGGGCCAGCTGGAAAGCGAGATCGGCGCCAATGGCTGGCTGAACTGCCCCGCCTCCGAGGAGCTGATCTTTGACCGCGCGCTCGATGGAAAATACGAGCGCGCGCTCGCCCTTCTCGGCGTGCGGCCGGAAATGCTTTCGACCGAAGCCGGACATGCCTGATGGGTGGAACCGCACGGCGGTTCCCGCGTTTCCCTTTCGAAGACGCCGCACGAAGCAGCGCCAACCAAGGGAGAAACACCATGGGTAGCATGAGCGACAAGATGACCGGCAAGGCCAACGAGATGGCAGGCAAGGCCAAGCAGGCTGTGGGTGATGCCACCGACAACCGCTCCATGGAAACCGACGGGCATTCCCAGGAAGCCAAGGGCAAGATGCAGCATGCCAAGGGCGAAGCCAAGGACGGTGCCAAGCAGGTCGTCGACCGCGCCTGATCTCAGACGTCTGATGAAGTTCCCTCGAGAGCCTGTCCCGCCGTTTCGGTGGGGCAGGTTTTCTCTGTCCTGACCCCCCTTTTCGGACATTGCCCATGCGTCTTTACGAATGTGATCATTGCGGACAGACCATCCATTTCGACAACCGCACCTGCGTGAACTGCGGCCAGCGGCTGGCCTTCGTGCCGGAACGGCTGGCGATCCATGCGCTTTCGGAAGGCGAGGCGGGGCGATGGCACCTGATGGCGGCACCCGATCATGTGGTGCGCCTCTGTGCCAACGAACATCACGACATCTGCAATTGGACCGTGCCGGCGGAAGGGACCGAGACCTTTTGTGTCGCCTGCCGCCACAATCGGCTGGTGCCGGATGCCAGCACCGACGAGGGGCTGTCGCAGTGGCGCCATATCAGCCAGGCGCAGCGCCACCTTTTTTATTCCCTGCTGAAATGGGGTCTGCCGCGCACGACCCGCAACGAGGATCCGGACGGCGGTCTCGTCTTCGATTTCCTCGTGGACGAGGTAAAGCCGGATGGCACCGTCGTGCCCGCCATGACCGGCCACGAGGATGGCCTCATCGCCATCCGCGCCGCGGAAGCCGACGACGTGACCCGCGAAAAGGTGCGCGTTTCGATGAGCGAACCCTACCGCACCATGCTCGGCCATTTCCGCCACGAGACCGGCCACTACATCTGGGACAAGCTGGTGCGCGACGGAAACCGGCTGGACGCCTTCCGGAACACGTTTGGCGATGAGCGCGCCGATTATGGCGAGGCACTGAAGCGCAATTACGAAGAAGGCCCGCCGACCGACTGGCAGGAACATTTCATCAGCACCTATGCCGCCTCCCACCCCTGGGAGGATTTTGCCGAATGTTTCGCCCACTACATCCACATCGTCGACACGCTCGAAACCGCCCGTGCCTTCGGCATGGTGGTTGATCCGCGCGGCCATGACGATCTGACGTCAGAGCTGCGTTTCGATCCCTACAGGGCGCGCAATGCGGAGCAGCTCGTCGATGCCTGGGTTCCCTTCAGCGTGGCGCTGAACAGCATCCATCGGTCGCTCGGCGTGCCGGATCTCTATCCCTTCATCCTCACGCCGGCGGTGGTTGCCAAGCTGCAATTCATCCACGGCGTCGTGCACGGACAGGTGTGATGGACCGCTGCCGACAGGTTAGCGGACCCCGGACATCACCTCACGCCCGTTTGGTCAGTGGAAAACGTTCCTTCAGCAATCTTTGTACGGCGTCGGAGGGCATGGGCGTGCCGAAAAGATAACTCTGGCCGAACTGGCAGCCCATCTTGACGAGCGCTGCGGTGTCTTCATCGGTCTCGATGCCTTCCGCGACGATCGTCATCTCCATCGCGCGCGACATGGCGATCACAGAGCGCAAAAGCACCACCCCACGGTCTGAGGTATCGGTCACCAGGCTCTTGTCCAGCTTGATCGTGTCGAAGGGCAGCTGCGTCAGATGGCCGAGCGAGGAATAACCGGTGCCGAAATCATCGAGCGCCAGGCTGACGCCGAGATCGCGCAGCTTGGACAGGATGAGCCGTGCCTGTTCCGGGTTCTCCACCATCATCGATTCCGTCAGTTCCAGCTTCAGCCGGGACGGTTCGCACTGGGTGCGGGCGAGCAGCGAGCGGATCTCGGTGAAGAGATCGGCGTTGAGCAATTGCGCGCTCGACAGATTGACGGACACGAAGATCGGGATTTCGCCGGTCTGTTTTTCCCAGCTCATCAGGTCGCCCGTCGCACATTCCAGCGCGAACATGCCGAGCGGCTCGATCAGGTCGCAACCTTCGGCGATCGGAATGAATTCGCTTGGCGGAATGGTGCCGCGTTTGGGATGTTCCCAGCGCATCAGCGCCTCGAAACCGGCGATTTCGCCATCGTTCAGCCGGATGATCGGCTGGTAGGCGAGCGACAGTTCCTTGCGTTCGATGGCGCGGCGCAGTTCCGTCTCGATCTGCAGGCGGTCCGGCACGCCATTGGTGCGGAAGGCCGGACGGAACGGTTCGACACGATTGCCGCCACCGCGTTTTGCCCGGTACATGGCAAGCTCCGCATCGCTCAGCATGCCGGAAGCGCTTTCCTGCTGGTCCACCCAGGAGCACAGCCCGATCGAGGCGGTAAGGATCACCTCGCGATTGGCAAAGTTGATCGGCACCCGGATGGCCTGGGCCACCGCTTCGGCAAAATCCGCCACCTTGCCCGGGTCCCTCTCGGAGGCGAGGATGAGGCCGAACTGGTCGCCGGAAATGCGACCCAGCGTGTCCTGCGGTTTCAAAAGACGACGCAGGCGGCGTGTCAGCGCGATGAGAATGTTGTCGCCGGCGGCAATGCCCAGCACGTCGTTGACCTGTTTGTAGCGGTCGAGATCGATCGCCATCACGGTCGGGCGCACGCTGTCGGACGCTGCGGCAATGGTCAGTACGCCCTGCAGTCGGTCGAGGAACAGCTGGCGGTTCGGAAGGCCGGTCAGGTTGTCGTGCAGTGCATCCGATAGCAGCCGCTCGACGGAATTTTTCGGTTCCGTGACGTCAATGATGGTGCCGACGCAGCGGATGATCTCGCCGTTTGAGCCGAGCACCGGGCGCGCCCTGATCTGCAGCCAGTGGAAATGCCCGTCTTCGGCGCGGATTCGGAATTCGTGGTTGAGCCGGCCCTTGCGTTGTTCCAGAAGCACGTCGAGCGTTGCCTTGAAACGGTCGCGGTCGTCCGGATGCAGGCGCGGCAGCCAGTTGCGCACCGGCCCGTGCATGGAACCCGGCGCCAGGCCGAGCCTCAGCGAGATGTCTGGCGTCGTCACCAGCCGGTCGCGCGCCACGTCCCAGTCCCAGACCGTATCGCCGCTGCCCATCAGCGCCAGCGACTGGCGCTCCAGATCGGAAAACAGCCCCTGCTGGTAGGCGCCGCCGGCAAAGGCGTGCTGCATCACGGTGAAGCCGATGAGCAGCACGATCAGTACCAGACCGCCGCCGAGCGCCGGCTGCACGATGTCATTGTCGAGCTGGCCCGTTACCGTCAGCCAGCCGCCGAACAGCCAGACGAGGATCAGCGTCCAGGAGGGCACGAGCAGGATCGCCCGGTCATAACGGTTGAAACCGAGATAGATGATCAGCACGATGCCGGCGGTCGCCGTCAGCGCCAGCGAGATGCGCGCAATGCCGGAGGCGATCGACGGGTCGTAGATGCCGACCCCGAACAGCAGCCCAAGCCCGATCACCCAGGCAAAGGTGGCGTAACCCAGGTGGACGTGCCAGCGGTTCAGGTTGAGATAGGCAAACAGGAAAATGTTGAGCGAGGAGGCGAGCGCCACTTCCGCGCAGGCGCGCCACACACGTTCGTCGCTGGAGGTGATGCTGATCAGTTTTTCGAGAAAACCGAAGTCGACGCAGATATAGGCCAGCACCGCCCAGGCAAGTGCTGCGGCGGCCGGCAGCATGGACGTGCCCTTGACCACGAACAGGATGGTGAGGAACACCGCCAAAAGGCCAGCAATGCCGAGCACGATGCCACGATAGAGCGTAAACGAGTTGACCGTGTCCTTGTAGGCGTCCGGCTGCCAGAGATAGAGCTGCGGCAGTTCCGGTGTCGTCAGTTCGGCGACGAAGGTGACGACAGCGCCCGGGTTGATCGTGATGCGGAAGACATCGGCATCCGGGCTCGGCACGCGGTCAAGCGCAAACCCTTCCGACGGCGTGATGGCATTGATCCGCTGCGAACCGAGATCCGGCCAGATCACCTTGGAATCCACCAGCCGGAAATGCGGCGCGACGATCACGCGCTCCAGCTGTTCCTCGGAGACGTTGGCAAGCGCAAAGACCGCCCAGTCGCCCTGGTGGCCGGGCGTGCTGGCCCGAACCTCGATGCGCCGGCGAATGCCGTCGGCACCGGCCGCGGTCGAGACCTGGAAGGCTTCGCCCTGGTTCACATAGACATCCGTCGTCGCCGTGAGATCGAGCGCGGTATCGTCACGCGAGATCTTCACGGGTTCGAAGGCCATCGCCGAACCGGTGGCGAAAGACAGGATCACGAGCGCAAGCAGCACGGACAACCGGCCGCAGACCAGCGCGAGAAGGGAACGGGCCATCGTCATCGTTCGGTCCGCATCTTGTCGGCGCGGTCACCCACCTCGTCGCCCGCGAGCAGCGAATAGAGAATGTGGTCCCGCCACTCGCCGTTGATTTTCAGATATTTGCGCAACAGACCTTCCCGCTCGAAGCCGGCCTTCTGCAAAAGCCGTATGCTCTTCCAATTGTCCGGAATACAGGCTGCCTCGATGCGGTGCAACTGAAGCCCGGAAAACACATAGGGCACTACAAGCCGGAGTGCGGCAAACATATGACCTTGGCCGGCATGCCGTTCGCCCATCCAGTATCCGATCATGCAGCTTTGGGCCGCACCGCGGCGGATGTAACCGATGGTAATGCCGCCCAAGAGCGCCATGTCGTCGCGCCGAAAGAGGAACATCGGCACGGCAAGGCCGGAGGAGAATTCCTGTGAATTGCGGGTCACGCGGGCCCGGAAAGAGGCTTCCGTCAGTTCGTCATGCCGCCAGGTCGGCTCCCAGGGCTGCAGGAACGACCGGCTTTCGGCGCGTACCGCAAACCACTGCCGGTAATCGGAATACCGCGGCAGACGCAGGAGGTGATGATCTCCATACAGTTCCGGCGTATCCGGCTGACGCGATAAAAACCGAAAAACCGACCTCGTCATGCTGAGAACATTCCGCTCCGTCCGAAGCGACTAGGCTGAACGGAGCGGAAACCCGCGCTCAGCCAAGAGCCTTCTGCGTCTTGTAACCCGGCATTGAGAGTGCCGCCGTGATGTCCGACAGCGGCGCCAGCTTTTCGACCGGCCCGATGGCAGACAAGGTGGGAACTGTATCGAAAAACAGCCGCCCGGCAAGATCGGTCAGGCGTTGTGTCGTAATTCCGGCCAGTCGCTCCATCATCTCCTGGTTCGGGATGATGCGGCCATAAAGGATCATCTGCCGGGCGATCTGGCCGGCGCGTGCTGCCGGGCTTTCCTGGCCCATCAACAGCTGGGCACGGATCTGGGCGCGGGCGCGGTCGATCTCCTGCTGGTCGATGAAATCGGCCGATTTGCGCAGCTCGTCGAGGATGACGGGCACCAGTTCCGGCAGATCTTCGCCGCCGGTCGCGGCATGGATGCCGAAGATTCCGGTATCGGAAAAACCCCAGTGGAAGGCATAGACCGAATAACACAGGCCGCGATGTTCGCGCACTTCCTGGAACAGGCGCGACGACATGCCGCCGCCGAGAATGTTGGCGAGAATCTGCGAGCAGTAGAAGTCGCGCATGTGATACGCCTTGCCCTCGAAGCCGAGGAGAAGCTGCGTGTCCATCAGGTCGCGTGTTTCGCGCACTTCACCACCGAGATACCGCGCCGCTTCGAAGACGGGCGGTGCCGATGGTTTCAGCGGAAGCAGCGCAAAACGTTCCTCCACCTGTTTGACCAGCGTATCGTGGTCCACCGCGCCGGCGGCAACGATGAACATCCGGTCGGTCGTGTAATTGCGCGACAGGTATCCGCGGATCTGGTCCGGCGTAAACGACTTGACCGTCTCCGGCGTGCCGAGGATCGCCCGGCCGATCGTCTGGTCGCGATAGGCGACTTCGGAAAACCGGTCGAATACAACGTCGTCCGGCGTGTCGTTGGCGGCGCCGATCTCCTGCAGGATCACGTGTTTTTCGCGCTGCAGCTCGTCCTCGTCGAAGGCCGATTCCGTCAGGATATCGGCGAGGATGTCGATGGCGAGCGGCACGTGGTCCTTGAGAACCCGGGCGTAATAGGATGTGGTTTCGGTCGAGGTGGCGGCGTTCAACTCGCCGCCGACATTCTCGATCTGTTCGGCAATGTCGCGGGCGCTGCGGCGCGCGGTGCCCTTGAAGGCCATATGCTCGAGGAGATGGGCAATGCCATGCTCGTCGGCCGTTTCATTGCGCGAACCCGACTTGATCCAGACACCAAGCGCCACACTCTCCAGATGCGGCATGTTCTGAGTCACGACGGTCAACCCGGAGGCAAGCCGGGTGATTTCAACATTCATTGTCGGTCTTTCCGGCACTCGATGCCTGTTCAAGTTTTTGCGCGGGCATGCTGGCCGATGAAGGTTTCGACCGCCTTAAGCTCAGCGTCCAACAGATCGTAGCGCTCCTCCCTGCTCATCAGATCAGCGAGCCATGATGGGAGCGACGGATGAATTCCGCAAGCGGATTCTACCGAAGCCGGGAACTTGGCCGGATGCGCGGTGGCAAGCGTCACCATCGGGCTCGATGGTTTTGCATGCTTTTTCGCGACGAAAACGCCGGTCGCCGTATGCGGATCGAGCAGGTAACCGGTCTCGGCGAGCGTCTCGCGGATCGTCTGGGCCACCTGCTTCTGCGTCGCGCGGCCGGCGCGGAATTCCTTGCGGATCGCCTTCAGGGGCTCCGGCTGGATCTCGAAGGCGCCCGACTGACGCAGCCCCGACATGGCAGAGCGTACGGCGGAGGCATCGCGGCCATAGGCCTCGAACAACAACCGTTCGAAATTGGACGAGATCTGGATATCCATCGACGGCGAGGTGGTGGCGATGACCGACTTCATCTCGTAACGGCCGGTCTTCAGCGTGCGGGCCAGGATGTCGTTGTCATTGGTGGCAATCACCAGCCTTTCGATCGGCAGGCCCATGCGCTTGGCGACGTAACCGGCAAAGATGTCGCCGAAATTGCCGGTCGGCACGGTAAAGGAGACCTTGCGGTCCGGCGCGCCCAGCGCGACGGCGGCGGAGAAATAATAGACCACCTGCGCCATGATGCGCGCCCAGTTGATCGAATTGACGCCGGAGAGTTTGACGCTGTCGCGGAAGGCCACGTCGTTGAACATCGCCTTCACCAGGTCCTGGCAATCGTCGAAATTGCCCTTCAGCGCCAGCGCATGCACGTTCGCGTGGCCCGAGGTCGTCATCTGGCGCTGCTGCACCGGAGAGACCTTGCCATGCGGGAAAAGGATGAACACGTCGGTGCGTTCGCGTCCGCCAAAGGCGTCGATCGCCGCCCCGCCGGTGTCGCCGGAGGTCGCGCCGACAATGGTGGCACGTTCGCCGCGCTCGGCCAGCACATAGTCCATCAGACGGGCGAGCAGCTGCATCGCCACGTCCTTGAAGGCGAGCGTCGTGCCGTGGAAGAGTTCGAGCACGAAATCGTTCGGGCCCGTCTGCACCAGCGGCACCACCGCCGGATGGCGGAAGGTGGCATAGGCCTCATCGATCATGCGCTTCAGGTCGTCGGCCGGAATTTCCCCGTCGACGAAGAGCGAGATCACCTGCAGGGCGATCTCCTGATAGCTCTTGCCGCGCATGCCGCGGATGTCCTTCTTGGAGAGTGTCGGCCATTCGCGCGGCAGGTAGAGGCCGCCATCCGAGGCAAGACCGGCGAGAAGTGCGTCGCGAAAACTCAAGGCAGGCGCGTCGCCGCGTGTCGAAATGTAATCCAAGATGCGTATCCCAAGACGAACTGTGCTGGCCTCGTCGCCGCGCCTTTCGGAGCGTTTGTCTCTCTCACGTCGTCGACGTTTAGAGGAGGCCGTTCCGTCTGGACAAATTTCGGCTGCAATGCCAATCGATTTTTCCGTGCGCCGCTGGTATAGACCATCGGAATTTGCGGTGAAAGCCCGGAATGAGTATTCAGGGACCGTTCAGAAGAAAAGGGTCGCAGTCACGTGTCTGGCAAGTTGTCGCTCAAGTTTCTCCCGCTGTCGCTTCTCGCAGTTCTTGCCGGCTGCAACTCTTCCTCGCCCATTGCCGGCCTGAATGTCGGCCAGCCGGCCGCCCAGCAACAGCCGGTGACGCCGGTCGTGCAGGCCTATTGCCCGGATGTGGTGATGCGCGACGATACCGCGATCCGCAGCACTTACGCGGGCAATGCCAAGGATGATCCGGAAAAGCTGATCTACCGCGCCTCGCTTGCCGATGCGACGCGTGCCTGCACGGCCAACGAGACGACCCTGACGATCACGGTGATGGCGCAGGGCCGAATCGTGCTCGGTCCGGCCGGCAAGCCGGGCCCGACCAAGGTGCCGGTGGTGGTCGAAGTCGTCGAAGGCGACAACGTGATCTATTCGCAGACCACGCAGTTCAATGTCGATATCCCGCCGGAAGGTTCCACCCAGTTCATCTTCGCCAAGAACGACGTGGCGATCCCCAACACCGCCGGCGGTGTCTCGCGCTTCACCCGCGTGCGCCTGGGCTTTGAGGCCGTGGCGGCCAAAAAGACCACCCGCCGCCCAGGTTGAGGCAAGCTGGTTGAGACAAACGGCAACGGGCCGCAATCTGCGGCCCGTCGTTCGTCGGAGAAGGTGTTAATCGCCGTCAGGCGGCCTGTGCCGGGGCGGCGATCGGCGGGCCCACGATCTCCATGCCGAAACTCCGGGCAAGGTCCGGGACATCGGACATCGGCCGTCCGCGCATGGCCGGCATGAACTGTTCGAAACCGCCAGGCGTCAGCATCACCAGCATGCGGGCAGGCTGAGCCTCGAAGTTGCGGAACGCGTGTGGTGTGCCTCGCGGGATGGCGGCAAATCCGCCGGCGCCCGTGCGGAACTGTTCACTTCCACAGATGAAATCGACGGTTCCCTCGAGAACATAAAGAACCTCGTCGGCATCTGTATGGATGTGGAGGGGTGGGCCCGACTGCGGCGCGACGATGATTTCGGTGAGCGAGAAGGCGCCGCCGGTGTGATGGCTTTCCACCCGCATGGCGATCTGTTCACCCGGAAGTGGCTGGAACCAGTCGCGGCTTTCTGCGCTGCTGAACATATGCCCCTGGAGGCAGGATACTGTCATTGGCTTGATTCCTTCGCATGGGCATCCAGCGCCTCGTGCGCGGGATGCGAACAGTCGAAGAATAGACGCTCGAGGTGAGCCGCTTCTGGAACAAAGCCGCTGGTTTTGGAAGGAAAGCGACGCGAAGTTTACCGGGACGCCCGGTTAAGGCGCCACACCCGCGGCGAACTTCCGGTGTGCTGCAGAAAGACCCGGGAAAAATGGCTCTGGTCGGCAAAACCGCAGTCCAGTGCCACATCGAGAAGCGTTTTATCCGGATCGTGCAACAGCTGTTTGGCGCGCAGGATGCGCCGTTCCTGCAGCCAGGCATGCGGTGTGACGCCGGTGGTCATCTTGAAGGCCCGTGTGAAGTGGTCTGCCGAGAGGCCACATTCCCGGGCGACCTCCTTGACGGAGGGCGCGTCGGCCAGTCCGGCGTCCAGACGTTCCTTCGCCCGCCGTTCCTGCCAGGGGGCAAGCCCGCCACGCAGACGCCGCGCCGGCGACAGCCCGCCATAACGGTGGGCGAAATGCCCGCCGAGCGCCAGCAGCATGTGGTCGATCAGCAGCCTGTTGCGCTCGGGCGGCGGTTCGGCCAGTCCGTGCAGAAGAAGCGGGGCCACCTGTTGCACGACAGGATCGACGGTCAGCCAGCGGTCCGGTGCGTGCAGGGGGGCTGCCGATCCGCTGCCGGCAGACGCGGCGATGTCCTGCAGCGCTGCGGTGGGCAGATGCACCATCAGCGTATCGGCTGGCGTTGTCAGGCGGCCGCAGGCGTCGCCGATGCTGAGATCGACGATGTTGAGCGACCCCTCCGGTGTTGCGGGCGATCGCTCGAAGCGGCCGTCGAGCTTGAACTCGTGGCTCGGATAGGCGCGCAGCTGATAGAGGACGACAAAGGCATGTTCGGCCTGCATCTTGGCCACGTAAACATCGCGCGGCGGGATGTCCGGGGTAAAGCGCGTCACGCTGATGGCCGAGGTCTCGGTCGAAACCATCAGTGCGTCCTGTTCACCGGGGAAGGGCGGCCGCTTTAATGCTGTTGTGGCAGACCTCATCATTCTCTACCGCTGATCCACTCTCCTGCGACAGTTAGCGCAACAGTGGTTCCGGCAAAAGAGTGTCGCGATCACAAGCCCGTTTTCGCCGGTTCCCTCTGACATGGCCATAACGCCAATTCCAGACGCTCCTCAGATCGCGCCGGCCCATTGGCCCAATGCGGCAATCGTCGCCGGCAGGTCGCTCATCCGGGCAATCACGGTTTCGGCGCCGGCATCCGTCAGGCGGTCGGCATGGCTCGGATAGGTGTGCGATGCACCCGTAAAGCCGATCACCCGGCAGCCGGCGGCAACCGCACCGTGAATGCCATGCACCGAATCCTCGATCACCACCGTGCGGGATGCATTCACCTTGAAGGTGTCGATGGCGTGCAGGAAAATGTCCGGTCGCGGCTTCACCTTGTCGGGTCCGAGATCTTTCGCCGAGAAGATATGCGGCTCGAAATAGGGTTTCAGGCCGACCTTGGTCAGCATCATGTCAAGCCGCTGGCTTGAGGAGTTGGAGCAGATGCAGGCCTGCGTGGTGATCTTCGACAGCGCAAGCTTCACACCGTCGATCACCTTCACGTCGCGCTCCAGGCGGGCGTCGAGCAGCTTTTCCGACTTGTCGATCAGCGAGGCGGACAGCGGAATGTCGACTTCCTTCTCGATTGCAAGCAGGATGTTCTTCCAGGTCATGCCGGCAAAACGTTCGCCCATTTCTTCCACGCTGATCGGGTATCCGGCTTCCGTCAGCAGGCGGGATTCGACCTGCGCGGCAATGATTTCCGAATCGACCAGAACGCCGTCGCAGTCGAAGATGATGAGGTCGAAGTCGCTCATGTCAGAAGTTCTCTTTCGTCAAGCCGTAAGGGATCGTGCCTGACCTACACGAGGCAGGCCTCGATAACAATCAGGCGGCGTCGACGTCCTGGACCGGGAAGAGGGCGAGAAAACGGCTGGTGCCCTCGCGGGTGAAACGGATGGCGCGGCTTTCCGGCTCGCGTTTCGCCCAGCCCTTCGCGAGCATCTGGTCGAAAAGCGCCTTGCCGAGCGAGCCGCCGAGGTGCGAACGGCGTTCGCTCCAGTCGAGGCAGGCCCGGCAGAGCGGCCGGCGCGGCGTCTCGATGGTCTCGACGTCAATGCCCATGTCGCAGACGAATTGCCGGCCCGTCGTCGTCAGTGTGAGCGTCTCGTCCTCGGAAAGGATCGCGCCGCGTTCGATGAGGCTGTCGAGGATCCGCACGCCGAAATCGCCGGCCAGGTGATCATAGCAGATGCGCGCCCGGCGCAGCGCCGGATCTTTCGGGCCGGGGCGATGGCGCAGATGACCGCGCGTTGCGGCAAGCCCGGCAAGATCCTCCAGCAGGCTTGCCACCCTGTGGTCGGCCAGCGCGAAATAGCGGTGGCGCCCCTGTTTGCGCTGGGTGAGCAGCCCACCTTCCTCCAGCTTGGAGAGATGCGCGCTGGCGGTCGCCAGCGTCACGCCGGCGGTCTGAGCGAGTTCGGTGGCCGTCAGCGCCTGGCCGCACATCAGGGCGGTCAGCATGTTGGCGCGGGCCGGGTCGCCGATCAGCGTGGCGATGCGGGCTATGTCGGGTCCTTCTTTCATACTTCGATCGTAACCGAAGCATCGATGCTCTGCAATAAGACAATTTGGGATCATCGAGACTGGAGACAACACGATGATCACCTGCTTCATCCGCTATGAGATCGACCCTTTCAAGCGCGGCCAATTTGCCGATTACGCCAAGGCCTGGGGGCAGGCCATTCCCCGCTGCGGCGCCGATCTCATCGGTTATTTCGCCCCGCACGAGGGATCTTCCACCACCGCCTACGGCGTCTATTCCATCGAAAGCCTCGCCGCCTACGAAGCCTACCGCGCGCGCCTTGCCGAAGACCCGCTCGGCCGCGAGAACTATGCCTTTGCCAGCCGCGAGCGTTTCATCCTGAAGGAGGACCGGATCTTTTTGCGCAACGTCTCGCTGCCGCATGGCCCGAAGGTGTCGCCATGATCGCCGTCATCTTCGAAGTGGTGCCCTATATGGGCGAACGCCACCGCTATCTGGATCTGGCCGGAGAGCTGCGCAACGAGCTTGAAACGATCGACGGCTTCATCTCGATCGAACGCTTCGAGAGCCTGACGCTGCGCGGCAAGCTCCTGTCGCTTTCCTTCTGGCGCGACGAGGAGGCGGTGAGGGCCTGGCGGAACGTGGAAGCACACCGTGCCGCGCAACGGGCAGGGCGGACCGAGATCTTCGCCGACTACCGCCTGCGCATCGGCCATGTGCTGCGCGATTACGGCCTGTTCGAGCGCGACGAGGCGCCGGCGGAGAAGGGGGAGGCGCTGGGAGTGCGGTCAAAATCTTGATCTGAGGCGCAATAAGGCAAGCTTGAGTGGCGGAAGATCGTGTGTGAGGACGTCCCAGATGACGTCCTCAGCGATCCGATGATACTCATGGCGAAGAACATTCCCCATGCTGCGCACCCGTTCCACGGGATCTGTGGCTCGTGCGCCAGCAGCTCTTCCGGCAAGTGCCTGCTTGCTTCGGACAGGATCTCGATTGCCCGTTCGACTCCCATCCGAAAGAACCAATCGGCAGCCAGGTACTCAATCGTCTTGCCATCGGTCGCCGTTTGCAGCTAGGTGATTGTCTCCAGCATTTCATCCAGAACAATGGTCACGTCCCGCGGCATCAGAAGATCCGTTCGGCGGAGGCGATGATGTGATTTTTAAGGCGGGGATGCAGGCTGTTGCGTGTGGTCACGTCCACACCCAGCCGCAGTTCCTCCTCGAGAAATTGCTTCAGACCCACCAGATCCAAAAGTGAAAACTTCTTCGAGGCATCATAATCGATGAACAGATCGAGGTCGCTCGTCTCCTTCGCCTCGTCCCGCACCACGGATCCGAATAGATACATCGAGGTCGCACCGAGCGCCCGGATGGCGTCGGCCCGTTCCGTCAACTGTCTGATCGCCTCGTCTTTCCTCATGCCGTTAATCTAATACGGACCGGCTGTTCTTTCCATTGCGATTATTTCGCGCGTTTTTCGCGGTCTCTTCAGGCTTTGGTAACCAAACTGGGTAACCATAACAGTCTGTAAACATTGTCCGAGTCAGCGTTCAGCGAGTATCAGATGGCATCCGTTCTTCCGCTTAAGGATCTGAAGGCCCAGGTTCGTCCCGACACCTGGCTGAATACCATCATCAAGGGCGATTGCGTCGCCGCCCTCGAAGCGCTTCCCGACCAGTCGGTCGATGTCATCTTTGCCGATCCGCCCTATAATCTGCAGCTTGGCGGCATGCTGCACCGGCCCGACCAGTCGCTGGTCGATGCGGTCGACGACGAATGGGACCAGTTCGAGAGCTTTCAGGCCTATGATGCCTTCACCCGCGCCTGGCTGCTCGCCTGCCGCCGCGTGTTGAAGCCGAATGGCACGATCTGGGTCATCGGCTCCTACCACAACATCTTCCGGGTCGGCTCCATGCTGCAGGATCTGCGGTTCTGGCTGCTGAACGATGTCGTGTGGCGCAAGACGAACCCGATGCCGAACTTCAAGGGTCGCCGTTTCCAGAACGCGCACGAGACGCTGATCTGGGCAAGCCGCGATGCCAAGGCAAAGTCCTACACCTTCAACTACGATGCCCTGAAGGCGTCGAATGACGACGTACAGATGCGCTCCGACTGGCTGTTCCCGATCTGCAGCGGCCATGAGCGGCTGAAGGACGATGACGGCAAGAAGATCCATCCGACGCAGAAGCCCGAAGCGCTGCTCGCCCGCATCATCATGGCCTCCACCAAGCCGGGCGATGTCATCCTCGACCCCTTTTTCGGGTCCGGCACGACAGGCGCGGTTGCCAAGCGGCTTGGCCGCAACTTCGTCGGCATTGAGCGCGAGCAGGATTACATCGATGCGGCGTCTGCCCGCATCGCCGCCGTCGAGCCTCTCGGCAAGGTGGAACTCACCGTGCTCTCCGGTAAGAAGGCCGAACCGCGGGTTGCCTTCAATACGCTGGTGGAAAGCGGCATGGTCAAGCCTGGCCAGGTGCTGACGGACGCCAAACGAAAGGTCAGCGCAATCGTGCGCGCCGATGGCACGCTGGTCTCCGGCGGCGAGGCGGGATCGATCCACCGCGTCGGCGCCAAGGTGCAGGGTTTTGACACCTGCAACGGCTGGACCTTCTGGCATTACGAAGACGAGGGCACGCTGAAGCCGATCGATGCCCTGCGCGCTCTTGTCCGCAAGGATATGGCGGCTCTCGATTGAGGGCAGGTCTGCCATCGGGCGAGGGGCGAACCGGTTGCCCCGTCCGGTGTGACATTGGAATGGTCTTTCTCATTGCACGGAGACAGCTGATCCACCGCCGCCGTCAATGAGCTTCCTTTTCGGTTCATTCTCCAGTCCCGAAGAGGGATATGACGCCCGGATCTGGTGAAGGTCCGGGCGTCAATTCATTGTAGCGGCTCAGCCGTCATCCCCGGTGCGGATGCGGAAATGCCGCTCAATGCCCGCCGTCACGCGGAACCATTCGGAAGCGCGGTTGCGGGCCTGATGGGCTTCGAAGGCGGCTTCGTCGAGGAAGATTTCCGAGACGATGAGGCGACCCGCCACCGTCTTGCTGGGAGAAACCTCGAATTTCACGCAGCCGGGTTCGGCGCGCGTCAGCCGGATATGCTCCGGCAGTGCCGCCAGAACCTCTTCCAGCCGGCTGGATGGAATATCGATATGTCCATCGAGATAGATTTTGTCGTCAGCCATTTACTCCTCCGCTTCACACTGCGATGCCATAGGCGCCAAGATCGCGGCGCAAGGTTGCGGCATCGGTAAACTGTACGGCCTGCCAGCCGGCTGCCTTGGCGCCGTCCACATTGGCCGCGGAATCATCGATGAAGATCGTCCGGGCCGGATCGAGGCCAAAATCCTCCGCATGTTTGCGGTAGATCGCGACATCCGGCTTGATGAGAAAGATCTCTCCGGAGACGGTGACACCGCGCGGGCGGTTCAGGAAGGGATACATCTCGCGCGCATGGCGAAAGGTGTCGGCGGCAAAGTTCGTCAGCATGGTCACGTCGCGGCCTTCATCGATCAGGCCTTCCATGATGGCGACGCTCTCCTGATAAGCATGCGGCACCATTTCATGCCAATGCTTGCGGAAGGCGCGGATCTGCGCCTCGCGTTCCGGATATTGTTCGATCAACAGCGCCTCGGCCACCGACCAGTCGCGGCCGCGATCCTGTTCCAGGTTCCAGTCATGGGTGCAGACATTGTCGAAGAACCAGCGCCGCTCCTCGGCATCGGGAATGATCCGGCTGAAGGGAAGGTTGGGATCGTAATGGATCAGTACCTTGCCGATGTCGAAGACGATATGCTTGATCTCAACGCGCATGAAACAGTCCTCTTCTCACAGATGAGTCCGGTTTAAATCGATTTGAATGCCAGTGGAATAGCCTGGACGATGACTTTTTTCATCACCGTCGGCAGCGCCTGCGCCTCGAGTGTTTCGACCGGCTCCCACCATCCCGCCACCGCCGCGGGCTCGTCGGTACGTGTGCGAAACACGGTCAGCCGCAGTTCAAAATGCGTAAAAACGTGGCTCACCACGCCGCAGGTCTGCCAGTCTGCGGCAAACGGCGCATGGTCCGCCGTCGTGCCGCCATCCATGCGTGAGGTCCAGTCCGTCGTCGGCACCTCGCTCATGCCGCCGAGCAGCCCGGAGGTGGGGCGCCGGCGCAGGAGAACGGCCCCATCCGAAGAGACCGCCACGAAGGCGGCCCCCTGGCGCACCGGCTTCTCCTTCTTCGCCGCCTTCACCGGAAAACGTTCCGGCTCGTCGGTCGCAAGCGCCAGACAGTCGCCGCGGAAGGGACAGAGCGCGCAGGCCGGACGTTTCGGCGTACAGATCGTCGCGCCGAGATCCATCATCGCCTGGGCGAAATCGCCGGGTCGCTCTGTCGGCGTCAATTCGCGCACCTTCGCCTTCATCTGCGGTTTGGACCCCGGCAGCGGCGAATCGATCGCATAAAGCCTTGAGATGACGCGCTCCACATTGCCGTCCATCACGGCGGCGGGACGGTCGAAGGCGATCGCCGCGACGGCCGCTGCCGTATAATCGCCGATGCCGGGTAGCGACCTGAGCCCGTCCTCCGTATCGGGAAAACGTCCGGCATGCTCGGCGGCCACCGCTTCGGCGCATTTCTTGAGATTGCGGGCGCGGGCGTAATAACCGAGGCCGGCCCAGGCGGCCATCACGTCGTCCACCGGGGCCGCCGCCAGATCGGTCACGGATGGCCATGTATTGAGGAATTTACGGAAATAGGGCTTGACCGCCTGCACCGTTGTCTGCTGGAGCATCACTTCCGAAAGCCAGACGTGATATGGCTCGGCCCTTTTGCCCGCCTCGCGCTCGCGCGGTGTCACCCGCCACGGAAGTTCCCGATGGTGCCGGTCATACCAGTGAAGCAGGGTGTCGGAAAGGCGGGTTTCTGTTCGTGCGGGCATCGGATCAGGACAACAGATTACATTTGGCCCCAGTGATAGAGTGCGGTGACGTTGAAGCCAATGGCATTAGAGATGGAATTGCCGGTCCTCCTGATCAATATCGAACGCGCCGCAGCCAGGCGCGCCCTGATCGAGAGCCAGGCCGCAGAGCTTGGCATCACGCTGGAGCGGGTGGCGGGCGTCGATGGCAGTCAGGTTCCCCAGGAGGACTGGGCGGATGTCGATCTCCATCTCTTCCGCAACCGCAATGGCCGTCCGATGATGGCGGGTGAATATGGCTGTTACCGCAGCCACATCAATGCCTTCCGCCATCTGGTCGCAAGCGGCAGCAAGGCAGCCCTCGTCATCGAGGACGATGTGGCTCTCACCCATGACCTGATGCAGCGCGCCACCGCGATCCTGCAGGCGGTGCCGGAGGATTGCGTCGTCAAGCTGGTCAATCACCGCACGGTAGCCTTCCAGCACCGCTTTACCAGCGCGATGGGCGATCGCATCGGCCTGTCGCGGTTCGGGCCGCAGGGCTCGTCCGCCTGTTACCTTCTGACCGCAAAGGCCGCGGAGCGGCTGGCGGAGCGGATGCTGCCGCAATCGCTGCCGCTTGACAGTGCTCTGGAGCGCTGCTGGCAGCATGGTGTCCCGGTCTATACGACCGAGGACAATGTCATCGATTTCGGCGCGCTGCGCAACGAGACGCTGATTGCCAGCCGGGCGGACTATCGCGGGCTCAAATTGCGTGGACTGAAGAAGATGCCGACCCATATGTTCCGCGTGGCAGAAGCATTCAGGCGTGCAATTTACGCATTGGTTCGGTAAATCTTGTGCTTTAACCCGGTTGTCGGGGCCGCGGTTTCAGTGTTCTAACGGAATTATAAAAGGCCGAAATGTTTTGATGATGTCGTTCCGGAAATTCATGCTCGCACGCCGGCGGATCGATCTCTGGCTGCTTGGTCTTGCTGGCATCATGTTCCCGCTTTACCTGCCGGGCCCTGTGGGTCTGGCGAGTTTTTTTGCCATCTGCGGCCTCTATGTCGTCTTTTCCAACCGACGCCGGGCCTGGCACTATGCGGCCTCCGCTTATGGCGTCGTGGTGCTCTATTGTGCCTGGTCGCTATCCCTGATCATTCTGCGAGGCGAAGTTGAGCCTGGAAACCGCCAGTTCGGTTTCATGCTGCTCTTGTTCGGAGCGACCTTTATCGGCCCTGGCCTCTGTCTGGTGCGCAGACCCTTGCGGACCCTGGTGATCGGCACCCGCATCGGAACCTGCGCGGCCTTCCTCGTTGCACTCGGTTTGCTGCTCTATCACGGTCACGATCTTGAGCGTTACAGTGGCGGCGGCAATGCCGCGATCGTGGCGCTGCTCGTGCTCCTCGGCGCGCTGGTGGCGACGATCCGTCTCGATCAACCGCCACGTTTCCTGCCAAACGGCCTGCAATACATGGCGCTCGCCAGTTTCCCGATCTTCCTGACCGAAACCCGGGCCGTCCTGGTGCTGGTGCCCGTCCTGTTCGTCGCCGAGTTCTTCTTCTGGAGCCTTGGCTGGCGGCCTCGCATTCGCAATCGCAGTTATGCCGGGATGTTGCTCGGCATGGCCGTGTTGCTTTTCCTGCCGCCGGTCCAGGACATGATCAGCGATCGTTTCTACAGCGTCTACGAATATTACGTGGCAGGCGCCAACAACTACAACATGGAATCGGGTGATATCCGCCTGACCATGTGGGTCTCGGCGCTCGCCGTGATCAAGCAGCATCCGCTGACCGGCGTCGGTCTCATGGACATGTTTGCTCTGATGAAGGTGGAGGCGGGAAGCCATGCCGGCATGATTGAGGGCTTCAAGCACGTGCACAATTTCGTGCTGCAGGAACTGCTCGCCAACGGCGTCGTCGGTCTGGTCCTGTTGTGTGCCATCCCGACCGCTTTCTTGCTGACCGTTCTGCGCCAGACCTTGCACCGGAGCATCCAGCGGTGCGGACTTTACTTCTACGGCAGTGTCGCGATGTTTGGTCTGCTGCACGATCCGTTCTATCATGAACTGTGCCTGGCAACGAGCATGCTGTTCTTCGGCTGCTGCATGGCGCAGTTCCGCCGCTGGAACATGCTGACCCCCGCCGCGGCAAGAAAGGTCTGACCATGGCAAAGCCGCGCGTTCCACTGCAGATCGCGGAGATCGCCAACGGCATCATGGATCCAGTGCTGGCGCGCCGGGCCGGCATCACAACGGCCTTGCTCGGCTCCTGGGACGAGATCGCCGGTGAGGATTTTGCCGATTGCACCCGACCGGAAAAGATCGCCTGGCCGCGGCGCGATGGCAGCGAGGGGCCGAGCGGCCACCAGCCCGGCACCTTGACGATTGCCTGCGAAGGTGCGCGCGCGCTCTTTCTCAGCCATGCGCAGGGCGAGCTGATAGATCGCATCAATGGCTTTTTCGGTTTTCCGGCGGTGCGGCAGGTGCGCATCGTGCAGAAGCCGGTCTCGGCACCGGTTAAATCGCGTCGCAAACCCCTGCCTCTGCGCGGCGATGCCGCACGGCGCCTGCACGACATGATGGACGGGATCGAAAACGAAGCGCTCAAGAAGGCTGTCGAGCGTCTGGGAACCGCCGTTCTGCAGCCCGGCACCCGTCGCCGGCCGTAAAGGGCGGCGCTCAGCCGCCGTTCATCTCGTGCGTGTCACGATTGTTTGAGAAAACCATCCGTGCAGACGCTTGTTCTCGACAAAACGGCACTATACGGAAGTTGAACATGAATCTGCTCTTTACTGAACAATGGGTGTCCCAATGCCGATGAATGCGTTGACAATCTCCAGGCGCCAGCTTCTTGGCGGTGTCGCAGCCTCTGCCTTCAGCCTCACGCTGCTCGGCCCGGTCTCCGAAGCCTTCGCGCAGGAAAAGCCGGAATCCTCCGGCAAGGTCGACATGGCCAAGGTCCTGCAGCCGGGTCCGCTGCCGGAAATGTCGATCGGCGATGAAAAGGCACCGGTCACCATCGTCGAATACATGTCGATGACCTGCCCGCATTGCGCCCATTTCCACGCCACCACCTTCGATCCGATCAAGACGAAATACATCGACACCGGCAAGGTGCGCTTCATCCTGCGCGAGTTCCCGTTTGATCCGGTTGCGACCGCGGCCTTCATGCTGGCGCGCTGCAATCCGTCCAACCCGCAGCAGCTCGCGGGTTCGAAGGAATATTACGCCATGGTCTCGATGCTCTTTAAGCAGCAGCGTGCCTGGGCGGCTCCGGCGGACGGCAATGTGCGCAACGCGCTGCTGCAGCAGTCGAAACTCGCCGGTTTTACACAGGAGAGCTTCACCGCCTGCTTGACGAACCAGAAGCTTCTCGATGATGTGAACGCCACGATGAAGCGCGGCGCCGAAGAGTTTGGCGTAAATTCGACGCCGACCTTCCTGATCAACGGCAACCGCTATTCTGGAGACATGTCGGTTGAAGCCATGTCTGCCCTCATCGACAGCCTGCTCTGAGACGACCGTTCCGGGTAAGGAAAAGGGCGTGTGGCCTTGCCGCGCGCCCTTTTTGCCGTCTGCGGCTCGCTTGGCCGCCCGCTGGCCGGACCTGAGGCGAAGCGCATGAAGTTCAACAAGCTGCGCCTGACCGGTTTCAAGTCCTTCGTCGAACAGACCGAGTTCGTCATCGAACCGGGCCTCACCGGCGTCGTCGGTCCGAACGGCTGCGGCAAGTCGAACCTCGTCGAAGCGCTGCGCTGGGTGATGGGGGAAAACTCCTACAAGAACATGCGCGCGTCCGGCATGGACGACGTGATCTTCTCCGGCTCCGGCAACCGCCCGGCGCGCAACACGGCGGAAGTGGCGCTGTTTCTCGACAATGCCGACCGCTCTGCACCTGCCGCCTTCAATGATAGCGACGAAATCCAGGTCTCGCGCCGCATCGAGCGGGAGCAGGGGTCGGTCTACCGCATCAACGGCAAGGAGGCGCGCGCCAAGGATGTGCAGCTTCTGTTTGCTGATGCCTCCACCGGCGCCCGCTCGCCCTCCATGGTCGGGCAGGGGCGTATCGGCGAGCTGATCCAGGCCAAACCTCAGGCACGCCGCCAGTTGCTGGAAGAAGCCGCCGGCATTTCCGGCCTGCATTCGCGTCGCCACGAGGCCGAACTGCGTCTGCGCGCCGCCGAAACCAATCTGGAGCGATTGGAAGACATCACCGCCCAGCTGGAAAGCCAGATCGAAAGCCTGAAACGCCAGGCGCGTCAGGCGAACCGCTTCAAGATGCTGTCGGCCGATATCCGCCAGCGCGAAGCGCTTCTTTTGCACATCCGTTTCGTCCAGGCCCGCGAGGCGGAAAACGAGGCGGCGATTGCGCTGAATGCCGTCACCTCGCTCGTCGCGGAAAAGGCGCAGGCGCAGATGGAGGCGGCCAAGGCGCAAGGCATTGCCAGCCTCAAGCTGCCGGAACTGCGGGAGGCGGAAGCGAAAGCAGGGGCCGCCCTGCAGCGCCTGCAGATCGCCCGCAGCCAGCTCGATGAAGAGGCCGACCGTCTTTCGCGGCGCCGAGATGACCTGATGCGCCGGCTCGCCCAATTGGGCGAGGATATTCGCCGCGAAGAACAGCTGATGGCCGACAATGCCGATGTGCTGGCACGGCTCGATGCCGAGGATGAGGAGCTTCGAGCACTTCTCGACCAGTCGGGCGAAGAGGCGGAGGAGACCAAGGCCGCCTTTGACGATGCCGCGGCAAAACTGGCCGAAAGCGAACGCCAGTTCGCCGCTGTCACCGCCGAGCGTGCGGAGGCGGCGGCAAACCGCGCCCAGCTAGAACGGGCGATCCGCGACATCGCCGACCGGCGTCTCCGTCTCGATCGCCAGCTGTCGGAGGCCGGCAGCGAGGTGGAGGCTTTGACGGAAAGGCTGGCGGGCCTTGCCGATCCGGAGGAGCGCCGCGAGGCGGTCGAGGCGGCCGAAAGCGCGCTCGAGGATGCGAGCCTTGTGATCGAGGCGATCGAGGAGCGGCTGGCGGAAGCGCGCACCCGCGAGATCGAGGCCCGTCGCCCGGTGGAGACGGCGCGTGCCAGCCTGAACGGCCTGGAGACGGAAGCCCGCACCATTCGCAAGATGCTGGCAACGGGGGCGGCCAGCGGCAGTTTTGCCCCGGTTGCCGAGATGATCCGTGTCGATCGTGGGTTCGAGGCAGCTCTTGGCGCAGCGCTTGGCGATGATCTCGACAGCCCGCTCGATCCGTCGGCCCCGGCCCACTGGTTGAAGAACGGCGATGGACGCGAGGATCCCTCGCTGCCGCCGGGCGTTTTGCCGCTGTCTGCCCATGTGAACGCGCCGCCGGAGCTCAACCGGGCTCTGCGTCAGGTCGGTATCGTCGAACCCGCCGAGGCCGCACGCTTGATGCCGCAGCTGAAGCCCGGCCAGCGGCTGGTGACGAAGGACGGCGCGGTCTACCGTTGGGATGGCCATGTCACCGGCTCGGAAGCCCCCTCAGCGGCGGCCTTGCGCCTTGCGCAGAAGAACCGGCTGTCGGAACTGGAAGCGGAGATCGACGAGGCGCGTATTATTCTTTCCGAGGCTGAAAGCCTGCTCGGCGATGCGGGCGAGGTCATCCGTGCGGAAGAGCTGAACCTAGCGGAAGCGCGCGAACGCAGCCGCATCCTCACCCGCACGCTCTCGGATGCGCGCGAGGCGCTCTCCCAGGCCGAACGGGCGGCCGGTGACCTGATGCGCCGCCGCGCCGCGGTCGAAAGCGCGCTCGAGCAGCTGCGCGGGCAGGGCGAAGAACTGGACGAGCAGGCCGAGGCAGCCCGCAGCGAACTGGAAGAGGCGCCGGACCTTTCCGATGTCGAACGGCGTCTGACCGCGCAGCAGATGGCGGTGGCCACCGACCGCGCCGAACTGGCAGAAGCCCGCGCCCGTTTCGAAGGCCTGTCGCGGGAGATGGAGGCACGCCGCCGCCGCCTCTCGGCCATTGCACAGGAGCGTGGCACCTGGGCCGCCCGTGCGGCGAGCGCCGAAGATCATATCGCGACGTTGCGCGAGCGTGAGGAGGAGGCCCGCGAGGAGGTGGCCGAACTCGATCTGGCTCCGGAGGAGTTCGAGGACAAGCGCCGTGCCTTGCTCACCGAATTGCAGAAGGCCGACGAGGCGCGCCGCGAGGCCGGTGATCGGCTGGCGGAAGCAGAAACGCGTCAGCGCGAGGCCGACCGGCAGGCGGCAACCGCACTTGCGGAGCTGGCGGAAGCCCGCGAAAAGCGCGGTCGTGCCGAAGAGCGCCTCGTTTCGGCCGCCGAACGCCGCCACGATGCCGAAAACGCCATCCGCCAGACCCTGTCGATCGAACCGCACGACATCTTCCGCCTTGCCGGCATCCAGCCAGGTGCCGCGCTTCCCGATACGGTCCAGGTGGAGCGAGAGGTCGACCGGCTGAAGATCGAACGCGAGCGGCTCGGTGCCGTCAACCTGCGCGCCGATGAGGAGCAGAAGGAGTTGTCCGAAAAGCTCGCCAGCCTCATCAAGGAGCGCGACGACATCATCGACGCGATCAAGAAACTCCGGTCCGCCATCCAGAGCCTTAACCGCGAGGGCCGCGAGCGTCTGATCGCCGCCTTCGATGTGGTGAATGCGCAGTTCCAGCGCCTGTTCACCCACCTCTTTAATGGCGGCACGGCCGAACTGCAGCTGATCGAAAGCGATGATCCGCTGGAAGCCGGGCTCGAAATCCTCGCCCGCCCGCCGGGCAAGAAACCGCAGACCATGACGCTCCTGTCGGGTGGCGAGCAGGCGCTGACGGCTATGGCGCTGATCTTTGCCGTCTTTCTCACCAATCCGGCGCCGATCTGCGTGCTGGACGAAGTGGATGCGCCGCTCGATGACCACAATGTCGAACGATATTGCAACCTGATGGATGAGATGGCGGCCTCCACGGAGACACGTTTCGTCATCATCACCCATAACCCCATCACCATGGCGCGGATGAACCGGCTATTTGGGGTCACCATGGCGGAGCAGGGCGTGTCCCAGCTGGTCTCCGTCGATCTGCAGACCGCGGAACTGCTGCGCGAGGCAAGCTGAGCCGGCAACCGTGCCGGCCTTCCGCGGTTCCACTGCGACAGGCAGCGGTGACCGTGTCGCTGCCGCGAACTGTGAGAGACACACGATGATCGCCCGGCTTTTCCTTGTCATCCTCCTTTTCGTTCCGGTTCAGGCCTTCGCGGCGGAGGCAAAATCCGGCCGTTTCCTGCATGAGGTGCTCGCCTCATCGAAGGTGCATGAACAGAACCTGCGCAAATTGCTGCAGGGGGAGCGTGGGCTTCCTTCCTGGGTGCGCAACATGCTGTCCCGGCCGCGTTACGTCTCGGGCGCCTCGCAGGCCGTCACCGTGGATGGCGTGGCGATGGAGCTTTTTGGCGCTTGCCTTGCCAAACACTGCCCAGACAGCCAGTTGCGGGTTCTCTTCCTGCCGGACGGGAAGGTCGTTGCCCTCCGCGTGACGGATAAAACTCTCGGTCAGGTTGTGCTCGGCAAACCTTCAGCCGACGCGCTATCTCAATTGCGGCGTGAAGGGCTCTAGGGAATGCCTTTGGTCTGTGCACATCTGCGTGACCAAAAGGGGCAAAGGATGCGCCAAAGGCCTGGCGTTTGACGCAGGAAGAGAAATTCTTGAAATTTATCAAACCTGTTGCAGAAATCTGTGGAATTACCCGGCCTTTTGAGGGGTGCCTATAATTTCTTGTCCCCTTATTATGACTGCTATCGAAGCTCATAATGTTGTGCTACGCAGCATCCATATGTCAGTTTCTTGCTGACACGTGCGCGTTTCGCACCCCCCGGCAGGGTTCCTGTACCTGCCGGAAGGCTTTGCGGGGCCGGAGCAGGCGGCCCCGCAAAGCCTGTTTCTCCACCGCTCCCGTCTTGACCGAATGCGCGTACAGGCTGCATCCCTGTGCCATGATCGTCGATGCTGGCTGCCGTTCCCTTCGTCCTTGTTCCCGCCATCGCGGCAGTGAAAGTGCCGCAATTTTGTTGCAATGCAGCATCATCCTGCATACCCCCGGTTTTCAAGGGCCTTCAACTCCTGTAAATGCTTGAGAAAACAAGAAGCAGCTATGCTCGGTGGAGGAGAACGATGACGAAATGGGTCTACCGCTTTGGTGGCGGAGAGGCGGAGGGGCGGGCAGTCGATGTTGCGCTTCTGGGCGGCAAGGGCGCAAACCTTGCCGAGATGGCCTCGCTTGGCCTGCCGGTGCCGCCGGGTCTCACCATCACCACCGATGCCTGCCTGGCCTATTTCGCCTCCGGAAAGCGCCTGCCGGACGATCTGAAAGCCCAGGTTCTCGACGGGATTGCCGAGATGGAACGGCTGACCGGCCGAACCTTCGGCGGCTCCGCCCATCCGCTGCTTCTCTCCGTGCGCTCCGGTGCCCGTGCCTCGATGCCCGGCATGATGGATACGGTTCTCAATCTCGGTCTCAACGACGAGACGGTTCAGGCGTTGGGTCACGATGCCGGCGATGCACGTTTTGCCTGGGACAGTTATCGCCGCTTCATCCAGATGTATGGCGACGTCGTCATGGGGCTCGACCACGAGATTTTCGAGGAGATCCTCGAGGACGAAAAATCCCGCCTTGGCCATGATTACGACACCGAACTTTCCGCCGTCGAATGGCAGCATGTCGTTTCCCTCTACAAGCAGGTGATTGCCGAGGAACTGGACGAGGAGTTTCCGCAGGATGCCGAGGTGCAGCTGTGGCGGGCGATTGCGGCTGTCTTTTCCAGCTGGAACAATGCCCGCGCCGTGACCTATCGCACGCTGCACCGCATCCCGCATGACTGGGGAACAGCGGTCAATGTGCAGGCCATGGTCTTCGGCAATCTCGGCTCCTCGTCGGCGACCGGTGTTGCCTTCACCCGCAACCCCTCGACCGGCGAGAAGAGCCTCTACGGCGAATTCCTCATCAATGCGCAGGGCGAGGATGTCGTGGCCGGCATCCGCACGCCGCAATCGCTGACGGAGGAGGGCAGGCTCGCCGCGGGCTCCGAAAAACCCTCGCTCGAAAAGCTGATGCCGGAGACCTTTGCTGAGTTCAAGGCGATCTGCGCGCGACTCGAATCTCATTACGGCGACATGCAGGACGTGGAATTCACCGTTGAGCGCGGCAAACTTTGGATGTTGCAGACCCGCTCCGGCAAGCGCACGACGCGCGCGGCGATGAAGATTGCCGTCGATCTGGTGGATGAGGGCGTGATTTCCGAAGAGGAGGCGATCTGCCGCATCGAGCCGCCCTCGCTCGACCAGCTGCTGCATCCGACCATCGATCCGAGGGTCGAACGCACCATTCTCGGCTCCGGCCTTCCGGCCTCGCCGGGGGCGGCGTCTGGCGAAATCGTCTTTACCGCCGAAGATGCGGTCGCGGCCGAAGCGGAAGGCCGCAAGGTCGTGCTGATCCGCATCGAGACCAGCCCGGAAGACATTCACGGCATGCACGTGGCCGAAGCGATCCTGACGACCCGCGGCGGCATGACGAGCCACGCAGCCGTCGTCGCGCGCGGCATGGGTATCCCCTGCGTCGTCGGCGCCGGTGCTCTGCGCGTCGATATGCGCAACGAACTCCTGATCGGCCCGGGCTTCACGCTGAAGCGCGGCGAGATCGTCACCGTCGACGGCTCCTCCGGTCATCTGCTGAAGGGCGAAGTGCCGATGATCCAGCCGGCCCTCTCCGGCGATTTCGGCCGGCTGATGCAATGGGCCGACAAGGCACGACGGATGGCCGTGCGCACCAATGCCGATACACCGGCGGATGCGCGCGCTGCCCGGTCTTTCGGTGCGGAAGGCATCGGCCTCTGCCGTACCGAACACATGTTCTTCGAGGGCGGCCGCATTCATGTGATGCGCGAGATGATTCTGGCCGAAGACGAGGCGGGACGCCGCGCGGCCCTCGACAAGCTGCTGCCCATGCAACGGTCTGATTTCACCGAACTCTTCACAATCATGTCGGGGCTTCCCGTCACCATCCGCCTGCTCGATCCGCCGCTGCACGAATTCCTGCCGAAGAGCCAGGAGGAAATCATCGAGGTGGCGGCGGCGATGGAGATGGAGCCGGCACAGCTGTCGCGCCGGGTCGAGGCGCTGCACGAGTTTAACCCGATGCTCGGCCATCGCGGCTGCCGTTTGGCGATCTCCTATCCGGAAATCGCCGAAATGCAGGCGCGGGCCATCTTCGAGGCGGCGGCCACTGCCGCAAGGGCGACGGGTGCAGCCGTGGAGCTGGAAATCATGGTGCCGCTTGTCGGCCTGCGCTCCGAACTCGATTACGTGAAGGCCTGCATCGACAAGGTGGCCGCCGATGTCTCCGCCGAAACCGGCATGCAGATCGGCTTCCTCGCCGGCACGATGATCGAACTGCCGCGCGCGGCGATCCGCGCCCATGTGATTGCCGAGACGGCGGATTTCTTCTCCTTCGGCACCAACGACCTGACGCAGACCACCTTCGGCATTTCGCGTGACGATGCGGCAAGCTTCATCCCCACCTACCAGCGCAAGGGCATCATCGTGCATGATCCGTTCATTTCGCTGGATTTCGATGGGGTCGGCGAACTCATCCGCATCGCTGCCGAACGCGGCCGCAAGACGAAACCCAGCCTGAAACTCGGCATCTGCGGCGAACACGGCGGCGACCCGGCCTCCATCCGCTTCTGCGAAGACGTCGGGCTCGACTACGTCTCCTGCTCGCCCTTCCGCGTGCCCATCGCCCGGCTCGCCGCGGCACAGGCCGCCATCGACGAGCGACGGCGGGGGGGCTAGCAATGTATGTACAAAAATGTCAATATCGGATAAAGTGACATTTGAATGGGATCCCGAAAAGGCTCGGCGCAACCGGATAAAGCATCTGGTGTCTTTCGAACTCGCACGCGAGGTGTGGGATAATCCGTTGCATGTCATTGTTCCAGATCGCGTTGTGGATGGCGAGGAACGTTGGCACGCCGTCGGAATTGTTGGTGCGGTTGTTCTGCTTGTCGTGGTTCACACCTATCCGCGAATGAACAATGACACCGTTGTTCGTATTATTGGCGCCCGCAAAGCGACCAAACAGGAAAGGCAGCGATATGAGCAAGGCGGATGACAGGCTATTGGAACTTGCTCGGCTCGAGGCCCTGCCTGACAATGCGATCGATACGCATGATATTCCGGAAGCGCCCGGAGAAAACTGGCTGAACGCCAGGCGCGGGGATCTGTATCGCCCCGTAAAGCAGGCGATTACCATTCGCCTGGATGCCGATATCGTTGCATGGTTTAAGGACAATGCGGGTGGCAGCGGCTACCAGACAGACATAAACCGTGTTTTGCGTTTGCATGTGTCCCAGTCGCACAAGCGGGACGCGTGAGGAGGGAGTAGTTTTCACTATGACCGATCTCCTCGAACACGCCGTCAACCGACTTCGCATGCTGCCGTTCGACCAGCAGAATGAGATGGCGCGTCTGTTGATGCGGTTGCTGGATGCCGAAGCCGAGCCGGTTTCCTTCTCGGCTGCGGAGCGGGCAGCCATTGCAAAGTCGAAAGCGGCGGCAGCGCGCGGGGAATTTGCCAGCGATGAGGAAGTCCGTGCGGTTTGGGCGGGCCATGGCCTTTGAAGCTGTGCTATACTCGGCCCGTGCTGGAGGATTTGAAGCAGATTGCTGACTAGCTCGATCCGCGCTCGCCGGATGGAGCACGCAAAGTCCGACGGCGGATCAAGCTTCTCATCGAGCAACGGCCTTTTCACCCGCTCCTGGGCAAACGCACGGAAGATCCCGCTATCCGTCGTCTTGTGGCGACGCCTTACCTCTATCAGATACTTTATGAGATGGCGGAACGGGACATCATCATTCACGCCATCCGCCATGGCGCTAGTGATCCGTTGACGCCGCAAGGCGAGGCCGGGTCTTGACGAATTTCCTCGCCGCGACAGGCGGCAGGAGGCCGATAGAGCTACTATTCGCGCACGACATCGACCGTTGAAAGCCGCGCAACCTCCGCAAGCCACCCATCCATTCCGTCAAACGTCTCCTCCCAGCTCGGCAGCGTCTCGCCAAAACGCCAGGCCCGATCTGCGAGTTCGCGCAGGCGGCCGCGGTCCGACAGCAGCGGGCGGATGAGGTCGGCCATGCCGGCCGGATCGTCGGCGGGGGCGGCCAGCATGCCGCCGGCGGCCCAGGTGGAGACGGCGCCGGAGGCGGTCGTCACCACCGGCATGCCATGCCGGAAGGCTTCTGCCACCGCCATGCCGTATCCTTCGTAGGCCGAGGTCGCGACATAGAGATCGCTCTCCTGGAACAGTCTTTCCAGGTCGTCATCCGCCACGTCGCCGAGGAAGACGAAACGATCGGCCAGTCCGGCGGCGGCTGCCGCAGCCTTCAGCGCGGAAAGATGGTCCGGATACCGGTTCGGATCTCCGGCGATCTGCCAGCGCCAATCGACGTCTTTCAGGCAGGCGGCGACCGAGAGCATGTAGTCGTAACGTTTGCGCGGGATGATTGCCCCGACGGAGAGGATCGACAGCGGCTCCGGCCGTGTGCCGACGGCAACACGCGGCACGATCCCGTTGCCGGGCACGGCCACCCGCACCCTGTCTCCGTCCGCGCCATAGTGATGGGCAATGTAGCGCGCCGTCTCGTCGGAGGTCACGAGAATGCCGGCCGACCGGGCGATTGCCCGCCGCTCCGCTTGGCGCAGTGTTTCCGCCTGTTCATCCGCATGGTCGCCATGTTCCACCACCAGCGAATGATGAAAGATCGCCACCACCGGCAGCGTCACGGATGCAAAGACATCGGCGAGGTCGCACAGATAGATATGATCGGTCAGGAGGATGGCATCCTCCGGCAGACCCTTCAGCGCCGCAGAAAGCCACTGGCGCTCCGCCTCCGGCACGCGCGGAAAGCCCGTCTCCAGTGTCAGCTGCTCAACCCGCATGCCCTGCCGTTTCAACGCGTCGAGCAGCTGCATGTTGTAGACGAAGCCGCCGGTGCGGCGCGCGTAATCGGCGCTGGCAAGAAAAACGATCGGTGCTGGCAAGGGGAGGGGTCCTGGTGTGGCGAAGAACTGTTACCGTCGCTCTACGATCACCCGCCGTTCCAGGATCACCGGCTGGTTCCACATGGCCGCCGAACGAGCCTCGAAGGCGCGCATATCGGCGCGGCGGTCGAGATCGAGCTGCAGCAGGCACTGCGCCATGCCGTCGGTGTTCGGTTTGAAGCCATAGCCCATGCAGGTGCGCTGGTCGGCGGCGCGCCGTTCCTCGGGTGTCATCGTCTGGCAGCCGGCCAGCAGGCCGGCCAACGCCGCAAGCGCGATCAGGGCGGCGGTGCGCGAAATATTCATGAGACGGTTCCTCCGGCAAGGGTGACGACGCATAACGCATGTCGTAAAAGAAGGGGCGCAAGGCAAGTCAAAAAAGCGCGTTCTTGCCCGCCGATGCCGTCAGCGGCCGCTTGGCCGACGACGATATTGTCCGGGCGCCGGGCGGGAATGCCGATCACAGACTGGGACAAGACCGAGATCCGATGGCCGTCCGTTTTGTCAGACCCGTTTCTTCCGCCGCCTTCCTGGCCAGACGGCTCGCGCTCGGGGCTTTCCTTCTGTTGCTCATCGCCGTCGTCTCCCACCGCTTCGGCCCCTTGCCGACGCCGCAGCTGGCGGCGCTCGTGCTGCTGTCGGCGGCGATTGCCGCGCTCAGTGTACCGCTCGCTCTGCGTGGCCTGATGCAGCTGTGGACGATCGGTGCCCTGGGCGGGGTCGCGGCCGCCAAGGCGTTGTTTCTGGCGCTGCCGCCGCTGCTGCTCGTCGGTTTCTGCCTCTGGCGGTTCGAAACCATGCCGCGGCTGTTCGACCTGACGACGGATATTGCCGATCCGCCCACCTGGGTACGGCAACCGCAGGCGGACCAGATCTGGCTGAAGCGTCCGATGTTTGTCACCTCGATGGACCGCCAGGTGCAGAAAAGCGCCTATCCGGGCCTGTCTGGGCGGCGTTACGAAGGCGCGCCAGACCGGGTCTACGAGGCGGTGATGAAGGTGGCAAAGGCCGAAGGCATGCAGCTCCGGCCGCAGGGTGACAGCCCCATCGCCCGGGCGGAAAAGGCAGCCGAACGCCAGGTTCAGGCCGCCGCTCAGTCGCAGGAGCCTGCAGGTGCCCTGTCGGGGCTTCGGCTGCCCGCCATCGTGCCCGTGCCGCTACCGCGTCCCGACCGACAGGCCGCCATCGCCGCGGCGGAAGCCTCCAGCGATGTGCTGCTGCAGGGATCGACCCGCACGCTTCTTCTCGGTATTCCGTTCGACGTGGTGCTTCGCCTGCGCGAAGAGGAGGAAACGACGCTGGTGGATCTCAGGATTGCCGCCCGTTACGGCGCGCATGATCTCGGTTTCGGGGCCGGGCTTGCCGAAAGTTTCCTGAGGGCGCTTGATGCGGAAATGCTGGGTATTGCCACGCAATAGGTGTCCGGAACTGTGGTCTCACGCCACCCGGTAACGGCCGGAGAGCGCCGGCGGACCCTCGGTCAGGATTTCGCCGCGCTCCACCAGATCTTCCAGATGCGCGAGAACCGAAAGGGCGGCCGCCGGATGCAGGCGCGGATCGGTGCGGGCATAGATCGCCTTCACCATCTGGTCGATGTCCGTATCCCCGGCCTTCACCCGCTCGAAGATGGCGCGTTCGCGCATACGCCGATGCGTGCGCAGGCCGCGCAGAAAGGCTGGCGGATCGCTGACCGGCCCACCATGCCCGGGAAAGAAGATCTTGTCCTGGCCCTCGCGCGCGATCAGCTTGTCGATCGAGGCCATGAAATCGGCCATGGATCCGTCCGGCGGAGCCACGATCGTCGTGGCCCAGGCCATCACGTGATCGGCGGAAAACAGGATGCCGGTGCCCTCCAGCGCAAAGGCCGCATGATTGGCCGCGTGACCGGGCGTATGAATGCCGGTGACCTTCCAGCCGTCGCCTTCCACCGAGGCGCCGTCGGCAAGCGTGATATCGGGGCGGAAATCGTAATCGGAGCTTTCGGAGAAGGGGTTCTCTTCACCCTCATGCAGCGGGCGCGATGCGCGGTGCGGACCCTCGGCCACCGTGAGCGCCCCGGTTTCCGCCTGCAGCCGGCGGGCCAGCGGCGAGTGGTCGCGATGGGTATGGCTGATCAGGATATGGCTGACCACCTTTCCCTTCAGCGCCCGCATCAGCGCCTCGAAATGCTGGTCGTTCTCCGGCCCGGGATCGATCACGGCCACCGCGCGGCCGGGGCCGATGATGTAGGAATTCGTGCCGTGGAAGGTAAAGGGCGAGGGATTGTTGCAGGTGACCCGCCAGACACCCTCTGACAGCGGCACCGCCTCCCCATGGGCCGGTTCGAAGGCGAGGTCGAAATCGGGGGCAGCGCTCATGGCATCACACGTATCTGTTGGCGATCTGTTGGCCGGCCTCAAAACGTCGCACGCAAAACCGCGCGCGGCGCCGGCCGGTCATTTGTATTCGATTTCGATGAAGGACATCGGCTGTGTGCCGGCATTCACCACGTTGTGTGTGGCGCCCGCCTCGCGGCGATAGGCAGCCCCTTTGGTGATGAAGGCACGCCGTTCGCTGCCGTCTTCCTCCTCGATCAGGAAATCGCAATCGGTCATCGGCACCACCACATAACCCAGCCCGTGGGTGTGAACACCGGTATCGGCGCCGGGTTCGAAATCCCAGCGGATGATGCGCACCACGGCATCGTCGACGAGCGTGGTGGGAATGGCGGGCGGGCGGGCGCGGAACTGGCTCATGCGGATCTCATCGCAGGTGTTTCGTCTTCGTTTGCAAGACCTAGCACGCACCGTCGCCGATGCCACAAAAAACTGTCACAAGGCGAAACTTAGAGATTGTGAGGTGCCGGGAGCTTTGCTAAACGCAAGTCGCATTCGAGACGCGAGTGCTTTGCCTTGCGTCTTCGGTCTCTGGTGGGGCGTAGCCAAGCGGTAAGGCAGCGGTTTTTGGTACCGCCATCCCCTGGTTCGAATCCAGGCGCCCCAGCCATGAACTTCAATGAATATCGCTAGACTGATATCGGCAGCTGTCGCGCGTGTTGTGCTGGCGGACTGTTGGGGCGCGGTCCTTCATCGGTCGTTTGCCAGATGGCGATCATGGCAGCGATTTTGGCCTGCACCCTCCGCCGGGCCTCTTTGCGCCGGACTCCAACCAGCAGCATCTGATCATAATCTGTCAGTTCATGCCGGAGCACGTTTTGGATGACGTGGTCGACGGCCGCCGCGATTGACACGCCTCGCCAGTTCTTCGGCTCGGTGCAAACGAGATGCGCAAACCGCACCACGGCGAACTCCGGACATCCCGGGTATTCCCGTCTTATGAAATATTCGACTTCGTATTGATGAAACCACTGTGTGTAGCGTCGTCGCTGACGTTGCAGCTTCCGCTGCCGCCGGCTGGGCATGGTGCACATCTCCGTCACCCCTCAAGAGCACCGGCACCATTGGCGCAGTGTTCCAAAAGGCTGTCAACGCTCGCCTGGCGGGGGCGCCAAGCGGTTGTTTCGGGCCACATCGCGGCCCTCCGCCCCTTGTCGCACGGCAAGAACCGCCCGCAATGGCGGTCCTTGCGTCATATCTTGTGAAAAACCGGTAGTGCCAGCCTCACTCCGCCGTCAGCAGTTCCTCGCAATAGCTCGGGCCCTTGGCGCCCGGCCGGTCGGCGACGACACGGATCGAGCGGATGCGGTAGTCTTCGCCGGTCACGATCTGCGCGGAGCAGCTGACATTCAGCGTGCGGCCCTCTTTGGTCTTGATACGGTTGAAGCCGCCGCGCCAGTTGTAGACGGTTTCGGAACCGTTGCGACTGTCGCTGTAGGGCGGCGCGTAGCGGGCAAAAAACGAGCCGGCCGACTTGCCGTTCCAGCGCATTTCGATCGGGTTCGATGCCGGGCCCGTGGTCGTGCATCCCGACACGAGACCGGCCATGGCCGCCAATGCAATCAAGCGGGTGTTCATGATATCTGCAAAGCCCTTCCTGGAGGAAATCGCGGCTTTCGGCCGCGCGAATTGAATGCGGCGAACCTCTCGGATGACAAAGATGTGCGCCGCACCATCGCACTAGCAGATGTCGCACCGTTTCCGCGAGTGGGGTGCGCCGCGCGGAGGCGAAAAAACTGTGACAATGCTGTGGCTGGCACAGCTGACAACGTCGAGACGGGTGCCCTGCACAGCTGGGCAAAGCATTGGATCGTCAATGCAGTTGGCATTCCGCAAGATTGGTGGCTTGGCCATTGCTTCCAAAGTCAGCTATACTTTTGCGAAGGACAGTTTATGCTGCCATAGACTGTGACGGCGTGGCTGGTTGTTCCTCTGGTTGAAGAGGCAACGGAGTTCCAGGACGAACTCAGGGAAGGTGCGATTGAGACGAGGACGAGGCGAACGGACAACGCTGCACGACGTAGCCAATAAGGCAGGCGTGAGCGCGATCACTGTTTCCCGCGTCCTGCGCGAACCCGAGAAGGTCTCGGTCGACCTGCGCAAGCGGATTCTCCAGCTCATCGACGAGATGGATTACGTGCCGGACCAGGCGGCCCGGGCGCTTGCCAGCCGCCACAATTCCACCTTTGGTGTCCTGGTCGCGTCGCTGACGAACCGCGCCTTCCTCGGTTTCATGCAGGGTGTTGAAGAGCGGGTGCGCGACACCAGTTACCGTATCCAATATGCCAACACGCACAATGACATCGAGGAGGAAAAACGCCAGGTGCGGCTTCTCCTGTCGCAGAACACCGCCGGTATCGTGCTGGGCGGCATGGAAGGGCGCGAGGCGGTTGCCGAACTGCTGCAGCGGGCCGCGTGTCCCGTTGTCCAGGTGGTGGATATCGGCCTTCAGACGGCCGGCACGGCGATTGCCCTCAATCACATCGACGCTGCGGCCGCCGCCACCCGCCATCTGTTGAAATGCGGCTATCGCCGTATCGCCATCCTGGGCGGTTCGCCGGACGAGCGCAGCCGGCGCCGCATCGAAGGTTTCAGCACCGTCATGCGGGAGGCAGGCCTGTTCGAGCGGTCGCTGATCCAGTACGAAAATGCCACGACCAGCACCCAGATGGGCTGCCGGCTGCTGCGTCGCGCCCTGAAGGCGGTTCCCGATATCGATGCCGTTTTCTGCCAGAATGACGATATTGCCCTTGGTGTGCTGTTCGAGGCGCAGCGCATGGGCAAACGTGTGCCGGAAGACCTCGGCATCTGCGGTTACAACGATCTCGATTTTGCCTCGGTGATGGAGCCGCCGCTGACGACGGTGCGCACGCCGCTTTTCGAGATGGGTTATCGTTCCGCCGACCTGATGATCCGCGCCGCCTCCGGCAAACGGCTGGAGACGCAGACGATCGACCTCGGTTTCGAACTCATCGAACGCAAGACCACGCGGCGCATCCCGACACCCGCGTGAAGGGCAGCCGGAACGGGACGGCGGAATGACCAGGCGGAGACGCGAAAAACCGGCCGCCTTCTGAGGAAGACAGCCGGCCTTTGCCCCTCGAGGGTTTATTCGATCTCACCGAACAGGTCGGCCGCTGCGGCGGATGTCACCCGGCGCACCTCGGCCTCGTCGCGGCGGGCGGCAAAAATTTCCGTTGCCATCAGTTCGTCGGCAAGGTCTGCCGGCAGCGACAGCAGGACCCGCTGCTGGTCGCGGTGGATGCCGCCGAGATCGGAACGCTTGGCGCTGACCATGCCGCCTGCCACCGTGTTCAGTGTGTCGGGATCGATCAGGATGAAGGCGCCGGTATTGCGGTTCTGCTCGTAGGGGTCGAAGATCGCCGCTTCATCGAAAGAGAGCCTCACTTTGCCGATCGCATTCATCGGCAGCGCTTCGGCATGGTTCTTCCACTTGCCGCTCGAAAGTTCGAGCTGGGAAACCGGCTGCACGCTGACGCGCTGGCGGCGTGAACCGGCCTTCAGCCAGTACCGTTTGCCGGGTTCGATGCCGCCCGGCTGCAGGGCGACCAGCTGGGCATCGAAGGCCAACCCGGTCATCGGCTGTGCGTCGAGCGAAACGATCATGTCGCCGCGCGACACATCCACCTGCCGGTCGAGCACCAGCGTGATGGCGTCACCGGCCACGGCCGCATTGCGCACCAGATCGAAGGTGACGATCTGTTTGACATTGGCGACCATGCCGGACGGCAGGATGGCGACGGAATCGCCCGGCTTGATCGAGCCGCCGGCGACCGTGCCCTGATACCCGCGAAAACTTTCGCCGGGGCGCGAGACGCGCTGCACCGGCAGGCGGAAACCGCCAGCCGCCGCCGTGCGGGTGGTGGCAAGTTCCAGCGTTTCGACCAGCGTCGGGCCGTCATACCAGGGCATGGTGGCGCGCCCGTCATACACGACGTTTTCTCCCTTCAGCGCCGACATCGGGATCGCGGTGACCTGGCGCACGCCGAGAGACAGCGCCAGCTCCTTGAAGTCATGGGAGATCTTTTCGAAGACGGCCTTGTCATAGGCCACAAGATCGAACTTGTTGACGGCGAGCACGAACTGCTTGATGCCCATCAGCGAGGCGATGGTGGCGTGGCGGCGTGTCTGTTCCAAGAGGCCGGAGCGAGCATCGACCAGAAGCACGGCAAGATCGGCGGTCGAAGCACCGGTTGCCATGTTGCGGGTATATTGTTCGTGGCCGGGCGTATCGGCGACGATGAAGGAACGGCGGTCGGTGGCGAAATAACGATAGGCGACATCGATGGTGATGCCCTGTTCGCGTTCGGCCTGCAGGCCATCCAGCAGCAGGGCGAAATCCGGCAGGCCGAGATCGTTCTGTTTGCCGCTGTCGCGCGATAACGCCGCCGCCTGGTCTTCCTTGACGGCCTTGGTATCCCAGAGAAGGCGGCCGATCAGCGTCGATTTGCCGTCATCGACGGAACCGCAGGTGATGAGGCGCAGCGGGCGGGTGTCGCGCAACGGCTTTGCCGCATCGGTGATCGGCACGACATTGCTGGCTTCTGCGGCGGTGGTGGAGTGAGCGGTCATCAGAAATACCCTTCGCGCTTCTTCTTTTCCATCGATCCGGCCTGGTCGCGGTCGATGGCGCGGCCCTGGCGTTCGGAGACGGTGGCGATTTCAAGTTCGGCGATCACCTCGTCGAGGGTCGCCGCGGTGGAACGAATGCCGCCGGTCAGCGGCCAGCAGCCGAGCGTACGGAACCGAAGCGAACCTTCCTGCACCTGTTCGCCGGGCAGCGCCACGAAACGCGGGTCTTCCGCCCACATCAGCATGCCGTCGCGTTCGACGAACTTGCGGGTCTTGGCATAATAGAGGGGAGGCAACGGAATGTTTTCCGCCTGGATGTAACGCCAGATATCGACTTCGGTCCAGTTGGAGAGAGGAAACGCGCGCACGCTCTCGCCGCGGCGGATCATGCCGTTATAGAGGTTCCACAGTTCCGGGCGCTGGTTGCGCGGGTCCCATTTGTGGTCGGGCGTGCGGAAGGAATAGATGCGCTCCTTGGCGCGGGATGCCTCTTCGTCGCGGCGTGCGCCGCCAAAGGCCGCATCATATTTGCCGGCGTCGAGCGCCTGGCGCAGCGCCTCCGTCTTCATCACGTCGGTATGATAGGCCGAACCGTGGGTGAAGGGGGAGATCTTTTCGCTGTCGCCGCGCGGATTGGTATAGACGACCAGATCGAGATCGAATTTTTCCGCCATCTCGTCGCGGAAGGCGATCATCTCCGGGAATTTCCAGCCGGTATCGATGTGCAGAAGCGGGAAGGGCACTCGCCCGGGATAAAAGGCCTTGCGCGCCAGGTGCAGAAGCACGGAGGAATCCTTGCCGATGGAATAGAGCATCACCGGGTTCTCGAACTCGGCCGCCACCTCGCGGAAGATATGGATCGCCTCGTTTTCCAGCGCCTTCAGATGCGGATCGAGCGGCGGCTTGGCGGCCGGTTCGTTCCGGTGCGGGTCGAATTCAGAGCTATGCGTATGCATGATCGTCCGTTGTCCTTTTTGCCGCGTCCGGCAGCTTTTCTGTTCCTGCGCCGCGCATCCGGCGGCGTATGTGGAGCGCCCCTCATCCGGCTGCCGCCACCTTCTCCCCGCCTGCGGGCAGAGGGGCAGGGTGAGGGGCAAACCGCTCAATGCGCCGGTGCGATGATCGAAGAGGCGGCGGGTTCCGCCACATGCAGGCCGCATTCGCGCTTTTCGTCGTTTTCCCACCACCAGCGGCCGGCGCGTTCGCTCTCGCCGGGCTTGATCGCCCGCGTGCAGGGCTCGCAGCCGATCGAGGGATAACCGCGGTCGTGCATCGGGTTGATCGGGATGTCCTCCGCTGCCACGTGGGCGCGGATCGTCTCGATGTCCCAGTCCGCCAGCGGATTGATCTTCAGGAGGTTGCGCTCCGGGTCGTATTCGGCAAACGGTGTTGCGGCGCGGTTGCCGGATTGTCCGCGGCGAAGGCCGGTGATCCAGATGTCGGCGCCAGCCAAGGCCGCGGCGAGCGGCTTCAGCTTGCGCACATGACAGCACGCGTGCCGGGCTTCGACACTCTCATAGAAGCCGTTCAGGCCATAGCGTGCGGCATAGGCGTCGATATCCTGTTCCAGCGGCCGGAACCGGCGGATCAACAGGCCGTACCGTTCCTCCGTGGCGCCGATCAGACAGACCGTCTCCATGAACAGCCGCCCCGTCTCCAGGGTCACGACCTCGATCGGCAGGCGATGCGTGCCGATCGCCGCGGTGATCACCTGATCCTCGATGCCGAGCGAGGTGGTGAACACCGCGCGTCCGAGGCTGGCCGCAAGTGAGAGCCGGCCGGCAAGCGGAAGACCGGCCAGTTCCGCGTCGAGCGACGCGATGTCATGGGGCGTCTGATGCTGGGTCATGCACGTCATGTCCGTTTGTCCAAGGTGTCCCGTTTATCTCACGCCCAACCAGCCGGAGACAGAAACAGGGATTTGAACAGGCGGAACGGAAGAGCAAATATCTCTAGAAAAGCGGCGGGACTTGAAAAAACGCTCAAATACGGTTCTTGCGCGCGGAGGCGGCGAGGCGGCGAGGCGGCAGGCCGGAGGGGGCGGCATGGGGTACATGTCGTCAGGCTGTCATCGGTTAATTCTAAGGAGACCGGGCGGGAGGCTGCGGGGGGCTTTTGTAGTGCGGACGTCTTGTTGTCCCGCGGTCGCGTGGCTTGCCACGCCCGATGTGCCAGTTTCATGGATTGAAAACCTTGCGGCTTACCGCTTCGTTCACAAACCTGTGAGATAAGCTTCGGCACATGCAGCACCGTTATAGCTGAGATCGAGCTTCAACCGGACGTGTTATGGACACTCTTTCCGCTGATCGTGATATGATCGTCCCGACGACCCTCACCACCCGGTCGCCGTCGCGCATCGCCGCCTATCTGGCAGACATCGCCCGGCATGTCAGGCCGGGTAGCAACCTCTTCGGTTTCACCAGCCTTGTTGCGCTGGCCGGCGTCCTGTTCGTTTATCTGTTCATGGAAGAGGCCTTGTTTGCTCTTCGCCTCTGGGGGGCTCCCGGCATCGGCGAGACGACGGGCGCCACCTTGTCCTTCACGCTGATCGCCGGTGCCTGGGCCGGGCGCCGTTTCGTCGGTCCCATGCGGCGCCGCAAGACGGCCGTCTGTCCCGTCGCGCTCGAAAAGGCCGTCGCGATCCTCAACGAGCAGGGCAATGCCAGCGCGGGTCTTGTGCGCCTTGGCGACAAGCAGATCCTGCTGTCCGACGCCGGGGATGCCTTCATCATGTTCGGCTGTCATGGCCAGTCGCAGATCGCGCTGTTCGATCCGGTCGGGCCGAAGGAGGCCTGGCATGATCTGGTTCTCAAATTCGTGCGCGATGCCAAACGCCAGGGCCGCCGGCCGGTCTTCTATCAGGTGTCGCCGCAATTCCTGCCGATTGCCGTCGAGGCTGGGCTCAATCCCTACAAGCTCGGGGAACAGGCGATTGTCGACCTCAAGGGGTTTTCCCTGCAGGGCGGCGAGTGGCTGAAGCTTCGTCGGTCGATCAACCGTGCCGAACGCGACGGGCTTGAATTTTCGCTCTTGTCTCCGGACGCGGTGCCGGCCGTGCTGGACGAACTGCGCGGCGTGTCCAATGCCTGGCTCGCGGCCCATAACGCGGCGGAAAAGGGCTTTTCGCTCGGTACCTTCCGGGATGCCTATGTGGCGGCACAATCGGTGGCCGTCATCCGCATGGAGGGCCGCATCGTGGCTTTTGCCTCGATCATGACCGCGCCGGCAGATGGTGACGCCTTCATCGATCTGATGCGCCATATTCCCGGCACCCATCGCGGCATGATGGACCTTCTGTTCGTCAAGATCATGGAACGCCTGAAGGCGGACGGGTTCCGGACGCTGAACATGGGCATGGCGCCGCTGGCCGGTCTGCCGAACGGCGATTACGCGCCCTTGTGGAACCAGATCGGCCGACAGGTCTTCGAAAACGGCGAACGGTTCTACAATTTCCGCGGCGTGCTGGCCTTCAAGTCCAAGTTCGATCCGAAATGGGAATCCCGTTATCTGGTCGTGAGTGGCTCCGGCCTGCCTCTTGGATCGCTGCTGGATGTGACCATGCTGATCGGTGGCGGGATCAAAGGCATCTTGCGCCGATGATGCGGCCGCTTCTCCTGGCATCGACGTTTCTGGCCGGCCTTTTTGTAACAGAACCTGTGTCTGCCAGCGACGTCTTTACGACGGCAACGTTGCCCACGACCCATCTGTCCTTTCCGAACGGCAAACCGCAGGCCGTGGTTCTTCTGATTTCCGATGGCGATGGCTGGACGCAAGACGAGGCCGACGCGGCAGGGCGGCTTGTCGCGCGCAGTGCCGCAGTGATCGGTGTGGATCTGAGGCAGTGGTATGAAAAGCTCTCGGCCAAGGCCGCCGACTGTCATTACCTCGTTGCCGATATCGAAGCCCTGAGCCAGCAGATCCATCGCCGCATGGCGATTGAGACCTATCGTGCACCGGTGGTTGCCGGTGTGGGTGAGGGGGGTGCTTTGGCGCTGGCGATTGCCGCACAGACGCCACCCGCCACGATCGACGAGACGCTCGCGGTCGATCCGACCACCACCATTCCCCTGACGACAGTGCTTTGCACGCCGGCGCCGAAGACGGTTGCAGAAGGCGGCACCATGTATGGTCTGACGCCCGGCGCGCTGCCCAATCCCGTCTCCATCGATCTTGGCGAAGCGGCCATGCCCGAGGGCCGGGCTCACGCCGCGGCATTGAAGGCCAGCCATCCGGAGGTCGCGGTAACCGATGGCGGCAACAAGCCGGCCTTCGCCCGGCTGGCGTCACGCCTTGATGCGACGCTCGACCGGCTGCAGGGGGCACACACGCCACTCGACCTGCCCATCGTGCCGATGGAGGCCAAACCCCGTTACGATACGCTCGCCATCATCTATTCCGGCGATGGCGGCTGGCGCGACATCGACAAGAAGCTTGCCGCCTATCTGCAGAAGGACGGCGTTCCGGTCGTCGGCGTCGACGCGCTGCGTTATTTCTGGCGCGAAAAGAGCCCGGAGGAGACGGCGGCGGATCTGGCGCAAATCATCGATACCTATCGAAGCCGCTGGCGGGTGAAACGTGTGGCGCTGATCGGTTATTCCTTCGGCGCCAATATCCTGCCGGCCACCGTGAAGCGCCTGCCGAAGGCGCAGGCGGACAGCGTGTCGCTCCTGTCTCTGCTGGCGCTCAGCCATCAGGCGGACTTCCAGATCTCCGTCATGGGCTGGCTGGGCGTGGCCGGGGCGGGCAAACACGGCGATCCCGTCGAGGATCTGAAGGGCCTGAAGACCGATCTCGTCCAGTGTGTCTACGGCGCGAAGGAAGAGGACACCGCCTGTCCGGCCGTCAAAACCCTTCCAGGCGCCGAGGTGATCGAACGCCCCGGCGGCCATCACTTCGACGGCAATTACAAGATCATCGCCGATGCCATCGTCAGCCGCATCAGTCGCACCGCGGCCCTGGACTGACCAGACGCCCCTCACGAATGCCGGAACGGCATCCAGTTGTTGAGCCTCTGCTGCCGCTCGCGACAACCGCCGCAGGGGGTGATGCCGGCCGATTCCGCCAAGCGCGCTATGACGTCGCCGACACCGCGATCTTCCGGCTTGATGATCGGGGGCAGGCGCATCCGGCGGCGTGGCTCAGCCGGCTGCGGCTTCTCGTCTTGATCCTCATTGCTCATGATGGGCCTCCGTCGAAGGATTTTGAACGATGCCGTCCCCCGCCCCGGCAAGGGAGCGGAGGACGTTGTCAGTGGAGCTCTCAGCAGGAGCCGATGCACTCGTGAGCGACCTGCTTTCCGAGCGCGGTGACCGTGATGCAGGCGCCGGTCGGGATCCAGGAGCCGCAGGTGCTGACGCAGGCCTGGGCCGCCGTGCCGGAGGGCAGCGGCAGGGGGATCGGGATGCACTTGGTTCCGAGGATCGGAATTTTGACGCACACCTGGCCGTTCTGCACCGAAACCGAGGCGCAGAAACTGATGCTGGGCCGGATGCCGGCAAGGGATGTGGACGGCATGACGCCGGCAGTCTGTACGGGTAGACGCATGATTTCATCCTTTCACGGTTGCTGCTTTCGGAAGTGAGGCGGATCAGTAGGCGCGCCACTGGCGTACTTTTCCGACCATCACGGGAATGACGTCGGAGACGTCAACGGTGAACCGGAAGATCATTCTGGCTTCCTCCAACCGACGCATCGGATTGAAGAAGGTCAGCTTGACATCCCAGCTGTCGGAGTTCGGACGGGCAATGGGGCTTTTCTCCACCTCGATGCCATCGAGCTGCAGATCCTCCTTCATCGCACTTTCGAACACTTTCTCGACCTGGTAGGCCTGGGTGGCGGCAAAGTTCAGCGCCCGGTCCTGCGGTTCCTGACCGGGATTGCGGATCTCGAAATAGATGCGCTCCAGGAAGTTGCCGATGGCGGCCTCGCGGTCGGCGGCCTTTTCGGCGGTGATGCCGGCCATCAGGCTCTTGACCAGTTCGGACGTCGTCCAGCTGTACATGCCGCGCATTTCCGGCACGACCACAGGCAGGATCAGCCCACCGGGCAGGGCCACGTGCCCATCAAGTACGCCGGGCAGGGAAATGCGCTCGGCCCCTTCGTTCAGATGATCGTCCAGGAAGCCGACCAGTTGTTTGTAGGTCTCCGCCGCAAAGGCGCCGGCGGGACGGACTGCGTAGAGCGGCACTTCATCCACCGACAGGATCCAGGTGATCGCCTCGGCGAGCGGCGCATTCTGCGCTTTCTTCAGTTCCTTCAGCATGGCGGAGGGATCGCTCAGCGCCTTTTCGTCGAAGGAGGAGAGCAGCGAGCGACGGCGCGTATCGCTGCCCAGATCATAGCTCAACGTGCCGAGCGCGTAGATGAGCGGAGCCCCTTCGCCGGTGCCCTTGGCACAGGTCGGGCAATCCTGCTCTTCTTCGTGCGGTCGGATGCCCGTCATGCGCGACGGTGCCTGTGCTACGGTCGGCACGGCGGCACGGGTGTCGACTGTCGAGGGCGCCAGCCGGGCCGATGCATCGGCTGCGGTCGGGTGGAACGAAGGGTTGTGATCCCCATGAGGGGCATCCGAAACATCAATCTCAGTCATGACTACCTCTGCTTGGCTGTTTGGGGGTTGGACATGGGGAAGAAGCCGGGTGAGCGCACCGGTAAGATCGATGCGACCTGCCAGGTATTTGTGGGCGTCCTCTCCATCGACGCGTTCTGCGCCGGAGACGAGAGCGTCTCGAAGGAGGGGAGCGCCGATCGAAAGCCCGGCCTTGCGGGCGGCCGAGAGGAGGAGAGCCGCAGCGCCGGACACGAGCGCCGCCGAAATGCTGGTCCCGCGCGGCTGTTTCACGCTTCCGCCTGCGGCGGCAACCACCAGGCCTTCGCCCTGGGCGACGATGCCGTGCCGGGCGTAGTGGTCGCCCCAGTTGCTGGAGGGCAGAGGCAATCCGTCCGGGTCGATGGCGCCAACGGCGAGCACGCTGGGTGCGAGCGCCGGAATATGGGCGCAGTCGCAACCCTCGTTGCCGGCGGCTGCAACCAGAAGTACATTCTGGGCTTCTGCATCTGCAAGTGCTGCAGCAAGGTCCGGATGGATCGTGAGGTCCCCGCTCGGCTCGCCGCCGCTGATGTTGATGATGTCCGCGCCGGCGGCCATCACCTCGCGGATTGCCACCGCAAGGTCCTCCTGGCTCGCCGGTTCGATCCCGTCTTTGCCATCCCGGTAGATGGGGCGGATCACACCCCGGCAGCGCCAGGCAAGCCCGGTTGCAGCCGTCGCCGGCTGGCCGAAGATCAGACTTGCGATCGCCGTTCCATGATCGCGGCCAAATCTTTGTTTCGATTGATGAATATCATCCGGAAAGAAGGGGCCGATGCGGCTGACCCGGGCCCCCTCCAGGCTCGGATGGGTGAGATCGGCGTCTCCGTCAAGGATCGCGATCACGATATCGTCCCGCCCGCCATCGAAGAGATCGACTGCAGGCATGCTCTGGTCTTCGGGCATCGCTGACCTCCCCAGGCGGCCTATGCCGCACTGTCCGACTGCTCTGTGATTGAATGGTGGGTGCTCTGTCTTATGTAATTATTTGTTGCTTGCTTTATAGCAATACAGCCTCTGCGTGTCCAGTGAATTATACACGTAAAGCGAGCTTTATTTAACCATGCAACCAATGAGAATGGCTTGCGATGCTGCCGCTCGCGACATCTGCCACGAACGCAAAAAGCGCGCCCCGAGGGACGCGCTTTGCCGATTGTTTTGTTTGTGGCGGTGACCGTCAGCTGATCAGGAAGACCGAGATGATCGGGAAGGCCGTCAGCAGGACGATGCGCAGCAGGTCTGCCGAGACGAAGGGAACGATGCCCCTGTAGGTCTCGCGCACCGGCACCTCGCGCGCCATCGCGGATATGATGAAGAGGTTCAGCCCCACCGGTGGCGTGATCATGCCGATCTCGGCCACCATCAGCACGAGGATGCCGAACCAGATGGCGAACTGTTCCGGTGACAGACCGTAATCCATGGCGGTCACGATCGGGAAGAAGATCGGCACCGTCAGCACGATCATCGACAGCGAATCCATGATGCAGCCGAAGATGATGTAGAGCACCAGGATGATGATCAGCACCGTCATCGGCGAGAAGCCCTGCGCCGTCACCCATTCGGCCCCCACCTGCGGCAGCCGCGAAAACGCGATGAAGGAGTTGAACACCGAGGCACCCAGCACGATGAAGAAGATCATGCCGGTGGACACCGCGGTTTCCTTGAAGCAGTCGAGCAGCGATTTGCGGTCGAGCCCGCCATTCGCCCAGGCGACAAGGCCCGTGCCTGCCGCGCCGACGGCAGCGGCCTGTGTCGGCGTGAACCAGCCGAGATAGATGCCGCCGACGACGAGGAAGAAGATCAGCGCCACCGGCCAGACGGCGATGAGGGCGGGGATCCGGTCCTTCCAGGGCATGCGGGGCGCCTGGCCTGCCGATTCCGGTTTCAGGCGCACATAGATGGCAATCACGATGAGATAGGAGATGGCCGCGATGATGCCGGGCACGAAGGCCGCGAGGAAAAGCTTGGCGATATTCTGTTCGGTCAGGATCGCGTAGATGACCAGCACGACCGACGGCGGAATGAGGATGCCGAGCGTGCCGCCGGCTGCAAGCGCTGCGGTGGAAAGGCCGCCCGCATAACCGTGGCGACGCAGTTCCGGCAGTGCCACCTGCGCCATGGTCGCAGCTGTGGCGAGCGAAGAGCCGCAGATCGAACCGAAACCGGCGCTTGCACCGATCGCCGCCATCGCAACGCCGCCTTTTCGGTGACCGACAAAGGCGGCGGCGGCATTAAACAGCGCCTGGCTCATGCCGCCACGCGCCGCAAACTGTCCCATCAGCAGGAACAGCGGCACGATGGAGAGCGAATAATTGGCATAGGTCGTCCAGGTCAGCGATTTCATCTGGGCCAGAATCGGTGTCCAGCGGCCGAGCACCAGATAGACGCCGATCGTGCCGACGGCGAGCATGGCCGCGCCGATCGGCACGCGCAGGAAGATGAGGAGGATCAGGACGGGGAAGGACCAGAGTCCGATTTCAATGCTGCTCATCAATGAACTCCGACAGACGCGACGATGGCGTTGCCATGGCGAATGTCGCGCAGGTCAGCCAGAATGACAAAAAGACAGGTGATCAGGTTGGCGGCGAGCAGGACGAGCGCGATCGCATAACCCCACCACACGGGAATGAGCAGGAGCGGGGTCGTCTCGCCATTGCCGAGCTTGTCCATGAAACCCACCCAGTGACGCCAGGTCAAAAGCCCGATCAGCACGGTGATGATGACGTCGCCGGCAAGCTGCGTCCAGTTCATCGCCTTCGGGCCGAAGGCGCTGATCAGAAGATCGACGCCGACATGGCCGCGACGCAGCTGGCAAAAGGGCAGGAAAGCGAAGACGGCCAGCCCGCACAGCGCCTCGACGATCTCGATTTCGCCTGGAATGGGACGGACGGCCAGTGATCCCATGATCGAAAGACCGGTCAAGACGCTGGCCCCGACGAGACAGAGCCCGCCAACCGCGACGAGGGCGGTTGCGAGGCCGTTGGTCCAGCGTTCGAAACGATCAAGGGCAGTCGGGGGAACGGTTGCCATTGCGGCACATCCTTGTATCGATAGAAAAATCCAGGCGCTTTGCGTTCAGCAAACCGCCTGGATGTGAGGGAAAAGACTTATTTCGAATACTGCGCGATCAGGTCGAGCGCGTCCTTGTAGAGGCCGGTGCCGTTGAGGCCCTTGGCGTCCATGTCGGCAACCCACTTCTTGGTGACGGCTTCGCCCTGTGCCTTCCACTTGGCGGTTTCGGCTTCGTCGAGCGTGATCGTCGTGTTGCCGGCCTTGTCGGCCAGTTCCTTGCCGCGCTTGTCACCGGCATCCATCACCTGGCCGAACATGCGCGCCAGATCCTTGCCGGAATTGGCATCGATGATCTTCTTCAGATCATCCGGCATGGCGTCATAGCTGTCCTTGTTCATCGCGAACAGGAAGGTGCCCGTGTAGAGGCCGTATTTGCCGGAGAACTGGGTGTGGTTCGGCGCCAGTTCGGCGATCTTGATCGAGGGCGTCACTTCCCACGGAACGACGGTGCCGTCGATGACGCTCTTCGACAGCGATTCCGGTACGGCGGTCACCGGCATGCCGATGGCCGAAGCGCCCATGGCTTCGAGCATCTGGTTGACGACCTTCGAGGTGCCGCGCAGCTTCAGGCCCTTCATGTCGTCGAGTGACTTCACCGGCTTCGAGCCGATGGTGTGGATGAGGCCCGGACCATGTGTGTGCACGGCCAGAACATGGTAGTCCTTCAGCTCATCCTTCAGGTGCTTTTCGTAATAATCCTGGAAGGCGAGCGAGGTCGCTTCGGCGGTCGTGACCATGAAGGGCAGTTCGAAGGCTTCCGTCTTCGGGAAGCGGCCCGGCGTATAACCGATCACCGTCCAGATCAGATCCACCACGCCGTCCTTCACCTGATCCACCAGGTCCGCAGGACGGCCGCCGAGCTGCATGGAGGGATAGAGTTCGACGACGATGCGGCCCTTCGAATCGGCTTCGACCTTCTTCGCCCAGGGTTCGAGAACCTTGGCCGGGATGGTTGCCTGGGGCGGCAGCATCTGGTGCAGTTTCAGGGTGACATCCGCGGCAAAGGCGGAAACGCCGGACATCATAAGGGCGACACCGGAAATTCCGGCCAGCATAAGGTTGCGCAACATGTTCTCCTCCCATCGCGCCAGCATTGATATGTAAAGACCGAAGACCGGCAGTCCCCGCGACCATCGAAAAACAGCCCTCTTTGCTGTTCCCGCGTCTCCCGGAATGCCGCTATCCTCTACTCGCAGTCTTCCATGACGGTTATGCTTACAGAAGCGGATAAAGCCCGCAAATAAAAATTGGCATGACATGCATAACCATATGATTATGGCAGATAGCATTCTCCGGGGCGGATAACCTCCCGAAGCCCGTTTTCAGGGGAAATTCCCGGCTCCGTGCTCAGATCCGGGCGGCATCCTCGTTGCGTTTGGCCCGCAGGGCCTGCGCCAGGACGGGGCGTGACAGGCCGTGATAAAGCGGTTCCGGCGCAAGCAGCCGTGAGGTGACATAACCGATCATCGAGGCCGCCATGATCGGGATCACCGAGCCCTGGTTGCCGGTCATCTCGATGATGATGACGAAGGCGGTCATCGGCGCCTGCACCACGCCGGCGAAATAACCGGCCATGCCGAGCACAGCACCGAGCGCGATATTGCCGCCGACAAAGCTGGCCAGTGTGCCGCCGAGGCTGACGCCGACCGTCAGCGACGGCGCAAAGATGCCGCCCGGAATGCCGGACGCCATCGAGAGGAAGGTGGAGAGGAATTTTTCGACAAACAGCAGCGGCGAGGGCGCCTGGCCTTCCAGGATCGCGCGTGACTGTTCATAACCCGTGCCGAACGTATCGCCGCCCGACAGGATGCCGATGACCGCGACCGCAAGCCCCGCGACGGTCGCCGTGGCAACCATGCGCTTCATCGGTGCCGGCTGTGCGAACCGGCGAAGCCGTCTGGCCACCTCAAGCGCGCCGGCGCTGAACAGCGCGCCAAGTGCGCCGCCGGCAAGGCCGCAGACCGGCACCAGCAGCCAGTCGGTGGCGGCGACAGCCGCCACATTGGTTTCGCCGAAATAGGTATAGCTGCCGACGAGGCCGAGCGCTGCAAGGCCGGAGAGGATGACCGCTGTCAGCACCAGCCCGTTGGCACGCGATTCGAAGGTGCGGCTCATCTCCTCGATGGCAAAGACGATGCCGGCCAGCGGCGTGTTGAAGGCGGCGGCAATGCCGGCGGCAGAGCCTGCCAGGATGAGCCCGCGCGCCTGTGCCATGCCGCCGATGCGCCCGCTCGCCAGCATGATCGCCGCGCCCACCTGCACCGTTGGCCCCTCGCGGCCGATCGACGCGCCGCAGAACAGGCCGACGATCGTCAACAGCACCTTGCCCGCGGCAATCTTCAGCGACAGCAACAGCCCGCGCGAGGTTTCGTCGTTGAGATGGCGTGCGGCGATCGCCTGCGGAATGCCGCTGCCTTGCGAATTGGGAAAGAAGCGGATCGACAGATAGGCGCAGAGCGCAAAACCGGCCGGCGTCAGCACAAGCGGCAGAAGGAAACTCTGCGCTGAGCTTTCCAGCAGCACGCGGAACAGATGCTGCGCATGGTCGGCCGCCGCGGCAAAACCGACGCTGACGACGCCGATCGCAATGGCGCCGATCCAAAAGACGATCCGCGGTTTCCACACCGCCCAGGAGCCACGCATCACGCGGGAACGGCGAAAGACCTTGGAACGACGGAAACGAGGCGGCATGGGAAAGATCCGTGGGCGGCGGGCGTTTCATCTCTGTAAACGCCTTTTGCGCCGCATCATCAACCCGCAGGCCGAGAATTTTTAGAGCGCCCCGCACGGAAAAGCCGGCCCACCGCCGGAGGTCGGGCAGTGGGCCGTAATCTATCTCACACCAGCAGCCCCTTCATCGGCTGAACCGCACCCGATCCCGGAAAGACCGCTTCTGCCAGGTGTTTGGCATCGGCGCCCAGAAGATCGGTGGCGATGCCCTTGATCACCGCGCGCAGGTCGGTGGTGGCGGCAAGGTCGCGGCCTTCGTAGAGCTGGTTGTCCTTCAACCCCGGCCAGTCGGCGATCACGCGGCCGCCGCGCACAGCACCCCCGGCGAGGAAGGCGGTGGTGGCGGTGCCGTGGTCGGTGCCTTCGGTGCCGTTGATACGGGCCGTGCGGCCGAATTCGGTGGCGACGAGCACCACCGTATCCTTCCAGGCCGGACCCATTTCCTGTTCGAAGGCGGCGAAGGCGCGGTCGAGGCCGGAAAGCAGCTTGGAAAGCCGTTCGGTCTCCTGCGCATGCGTATCCCAGCCTTCGAAGGCAAGGGCTGCGATGCGCGGACCTTCGTCGTCGGCGAGAAGTCTCGCCGCACCGCGCGCCATCTGCTCCATGCCGTTCGGATCACCCGGTCCACCCTTGGCCTTCATGTCCATGCCCGACGCGATCCGTCCGGTCTCGATGCCCTCCTTCAGGAGTTCGGCCAGCATCGGGTCGGTCCGGTCGTAAAGATCCATCAGCCGCGGCGGCAGGTCGCCGTCCGCCTGTTTCAGCACCGAAGGCGCCCAACCGAGCAGCGGAGCAGGGCCACGGATGACGAGCGGCGCGTTTGCCCCGACGGACAGTCCGCGCACCCGCTCGGTGGCACCGGGCGTGATCTTGTCGCCCGCCGGCAGGCCCTGCAGCATGCGGTTCAGCCAGCCGTTTTCCACATGGCCGGGAGTGGCATAACCGCTTTCCAGAACGTCCTGCCCGTCGAAATGCGACCGCTCCCGATAGGGCGTGGCACTGGCATGGATCACGGCCGCCTGTTTTGCCTGGTAGAGCCGGTGGAAATTCGGCATCGACGGATGAAGCGCAAAGAAGCCATCGAGCGGCAGGGCCGGCTGGTTGCCCTCCGTGTGCAACGCGATCGATTGGCGCAGCCCCTCGTAACCCGGATCGCCGACGGGCGGCACGGCCGTCAGCCCGTCCAGCGCGCCGCGCAGGATGATCGTGACGAAGCGTGGATCGCGCCCTTGCGCGGCCGTCGCGAACTTCGGCATGAAGGCCCAGGCAAAGAGCGCTCCGGAGGCGCCGAGCACGGCGCGGCGGGTGGGGGTCAAAAGTTCGCAAGACATCGGATCAGCTCCTCACGAATTCGGGGGCAAGAAAGGCAATCGACAGGCCCTGCGGCCGCGTCTCGGCCCGTGAGATCGCCTGCAGCGTCTCGTCCGACAGAAGCGGGCCGAACCGGTCGCCGGCAAAGGCACGCGGATCCACGCCGCCCGCCACCTGATGGGCAAAGAGATTGGCCGCTTCGATGCGGGTGGCGAGCCCTTCCGAGGAAGCCCAGCCGTCTGTCACGTCGGAAAAACCGTTCGGTCCGGCGGGATCCCATATCGGCTGGCCGAGCGCCCTGAGGGTCGAGACGATCTGCTGCGGTTTCGGGCGCAGGCCGGAGGCCCGCAACATCGCCGTCACATATTGCAGGGGCGGGCGCAGTTTCGTCAGCCTCGGGCTCCAGGCCGCATCGGACGAGATCATCGCCGTATAGACGGCGGAAAGATCGCCGTCGCTTTTCGTGTAGGCCGCAGCCATGGCCTCGACGAGTTGCGGCGGCGGTTGATCCGAAACGAAGTGGCGCGCCAGCTTGAAGGCGAGATGCCGGGCGGTGGCGGGGTAGCGGGCGAGATCGTGCAGCACGGCACGCCCCTGTTCGACACCGCCTTCGGCATAGGTGACGCCCATCACCGTGTGGTCGCCCGGCTCATGTGTGTTGGCGTTGAAGAAAAATTCGCCCTGCGGCCCCGGCCGCTTCTCCTTGCGGAACACCGTCCAGCCGGTGATGATCCGCGCAAAGGACGTCACATCCGCCTGGGTATAACCGCCATCAACGCCCAGCGTATGCAGTTCCAGGATCTCGCGGGCGAGGTTTTCGTTCAGCCCCCGTTTGCCGTTCTTGTTGGCCGGCGAGTTGGGGCCGATCGACTGGCGGTTGTCGAGGAAAACGAGCATGGCCGGATGGGTTTCCACCGCCACCAGCATGTCCTCGAACCGGCCGAACAGATGCGGACGGATCGCCTCGCGTTCGAAACAGCCGGCCAGGATATGCACCTCGCCACCCTTGCCGGTGGCAATGGCAAAGTGGTTCGCCCAGAACATCGCAAGCCGTTCGCCAAACCCGATCAGCGGTTCGTGGATCGTGCCGTTGAAACGGGCATCCACCTCATCAAGCAGGATCTGCTGCGGCAGATTGGGGCGTTTGTCGGCGGGGCGGGCATTCATGCTCTTGGCGTTGGTGTCAGGCCCCTTGTCCATGCCAGGCATCATGGCCGTTGCCGCGGCCGCTATCTGTCCGCCCGTCATCTGGCCGCCTGGGGGACCGGCCGCCGCCGGAGCGGAGGTCGGCTCGACGGCGGCCGGCAGCGGGCGCTCGCGCTCCGCTTTCACCTGATCCTGATAGTCATAAAGGGCAAGAAGAAGGTCGCCGGAGGAACGAAGTGTGCCGCCGACCGGGGTGGGCACGGCCTGCTCCGTGATTTCCTGCAGCAAGAGATCGCGCGGACCGTCTTTGATGGCGGCAATGCTGCCCTGCTGCGCGCCGAGCCCGAAGCGCCAGAGCGCGAGCGCAGCATCCAAATCCTTGGGATTTGCCATGACCGATACGACCTCCGTTTCATCGTCATCGGTCCTTCAACGGATGAGGTGGGGCTGATCCGTCGCTTGGCAAATGTGATCATTTCGTGGCAGGGCGGGGTGCCTCACGCCCGATCAGGCCATCGGCCAGGCGCCGCCGTTCGTCGACGGAGAGGGTGGCGGCAAACGCCACGGCCCGGGCTTCGACGGCCGCCCGCACCGCCATCTCCGCCTCCCGCGCCCGCGTCAGCGCCCCGGAAAGGGCTGCCGTATCCAGCTCCGGCTTGCCCATCAGGGCGGCGGCCTCGACGCGTGCCTGGCGCGCCTCGAGCTGGGTGGAGCGTAGGGCACGGCGCGCCTCCGCCAGCGCCTGCTGTAGCGCCTGCCGTTGTTGGCCCGGTAATTGTTCGCCCGCCAGCGGCAGGCGTTGTGCTGACTGTCGCGGCTCTCCGGACAGGTAATATACGCCGCCGCCGATCACGGCTGCGAGCAGAAACGTGTTGAGGAAAAGCAGGCCGAGCACGAGCCTGCGATAGAAAATCTCTGTCATTGAACCTCACCGATCTCTGCGAGCTGCGCTTCCGTCTGGACCGAGCCGAAAGCCGTCTCCAGCGTCTCGGATGGTGCAAGGCCTTGAACCGAAGGCGACAGCACCATCACCACGGTTGCCCCGGACAGTGCCCCGGCCAGGCCGATGCCGATCAGGCCAGCCCCGGTCAGCCAGCGGCCGATCCGCGCCCGCCGCTGGCGGAGCCTCAAGCCATCGGCGAGAATGCGCCCGGTAAGCGCGCTGTCCGGCGCCTGAACCTTATGCCGGGCCAGCAGCGCATCAAGCCACTCTTCGCGGTTTCCGTTCTCACTCATCGTCACCATCTCCCAGCAAGAGGCTCTGCAGCATGCGCCGCCCGCGCGACAAAAGACTTTCCAACGCATCGACACTGACCGCCATCACCGAGGCGGCCTCGCGGTTCGACAACTCCTGATAATAGACCAGAATGATCGCCTCCCGTTGCCGCGGCGCAAGGTTTTGCAGGGCAAGCTCCACGCGCCGGCTGTCGCTGTTCTCGGTCAGCCCGGCATCGGGCAGCGGTCCCGGATCGATCTGTTCGGGCAGGTCGTCTGTGATCACATCGCGCCGCTTGCGCAGTCGGTCGTAACAGAGGTTGAGCGCCACCCGGTGCGCCCAGCTATCGAATTTCGCCCGGCCCGTCTGCCAGCGGCTCGCCTGTTTCCAGATCCGGAGAAAGGTCTCCTGCGCCACGTCCTCGGCCTCCGCCCGGTCGCCCAGCATACGTTGTGCCAGCGCGAGAAGCCGCGGCAGCTTGGCCGCGACCAGCGCCCGCATGGCAACCTCATCGCCTGCCGCCACACGCCGCAGGAGATCTGCATCCGGATCAGATTGAGACTCGTTTTCAACAGGATGCAGGTCGATCTTCTCCCGGCGGATCATGCAGTTCAGTGCGCAGTTGAACCTTGAACGCAGATGAGATGCAAATCCGTCGGTCGAAACTTAATCCGGTTCGATCTGCACGCGCAGTTCTTCGATCAGCTTTGCCGTCTTCGGCACACCGGCCTTGCGCAGATCCTCGACATAGTTTTCGAAGGTTAGGGCGGGAGCCTTGTAGTGCTGAAAATCTTCACGGACATAGGCAATGAAAAGTTCCTCCGAGATGCCGAACTGATCCAGCAGGAAATCATCGGGGTGGCTGATCTCGATGCCCAGCGGTTCAACGACATCCGCTGGAAAATCACGGTCATTGAAGGTGAGGATCACGTCGGCGCGGGTTTTCACCGCGGCAGCCAAGATGTGCCGGTCATCCGGATCCGGCAGTTCAAAGCTTGTTTCCAGAGCTTGGTAGCCTGTGACGAGGCAGTCCGGAACGGCAAGGTCCATCAGGTTGCGTGTCGTTTGAAGCCTTGCAATGTCGATGTTTCGCTTAGCTGCAACATTGCGCATCCATTCGTCGTGAACCCGCTCCGTCCATCGCGCCCGGAACAGTGTCGACTGCGCCAGATAGAGGACGAGGCTTCTCAGCCTCGCGCCGAAAAACACGTTTGCGTCAATGACAACAGTGATCCTGACCCTCACTCGAGTCCCAGGTCTCTGGCCTCCCGTGCCATCTCGGCAAGTGCGGACATCCTGTCTGCGCGAGACTGTTTGTCGTAAGCGACGAGATCTGCAAACAGGATCCTGCGGTGTCTGTTCACTTTGCGCGCCGGCAGTTTCCCGTCATCGATGAGCTTCACGACGAAAGGACGCGAAACATTGAGGAAGTCCGCTGCCTGCTGTGTCGACAATTCCGCCTGCTGCGCAATGACGGATATCGACTGACCATCGGCCATGGCAGAAAGCACGGAGACCATGATCTCGACGGCCCGGGCCGGCAGCGGAACGGCAAGTTCTGAGCCATCGATTTGAATTCTGACGTCCTGTTGCCCTTCGGCGGCGGCTTTCAGCCGCTTGGCGGCACGGCGCGCACCGGCCGCTTCCGTTGTCGTTACCGGAACATCTGTATGATCAAAACGTGCGAGCATCGACACATCCAGTCAGAGGTCGTTGCCGATGATCATAGGTCAATACTCGGATAAACGCAATAAACGAAACGAACGCAACAAACGAAAGTTCCGCCTCTAGGTCCCTACCGGTCGCTCACCTGCCAGCGCGGATTGATCCACGGTTCCTGATTGCTGCGGGGCAGGGGATCGCGGCCCAGAATATGGTCGGCGGCCTTTTCGCCGGTCATGATCGAGGGACCGTTCAGGTTGCCATAGGTCACATGCGGGAAGATCGACGAGTCTGCCACGCGCAGGCCGTCCACACCGATCACCTTGCAGGTCGGGTCGACGACTGCCATGGGATCGTCGGCGCGGCCCATCTTGCAGGTGCCGCAGGGATGGTAAGCGCCTTCGAGATGTTCGCGAAGGTAAGCGTCGATCTCTTCGTCGCTTTGCACTTTTTCGCCCGGCGCGATCTCGCTCTCGCGATAGGGATCGAATGCTTTCTGAGAAAATATCTCGCGGGTGACGCGCACCGCATGGCGGAATTTTATCCAGTCCTCCGGATCGCTCATATAGTTGAAGCGTAAGACCGGCGCATCCTTCACATCCGGCGAACGCAATGTCACCGAGCCGCGCGATTTCGACATGTTGTAGCCGACATGCGCCTGGAAACCGTGGCCTTCCGCCGCCGACTTGCCGTCATAGGAGACGGCGATCGGCAGGAAATGATACTGGATGTCCGGCCATTTGACGCCGGCGGCCGAACGGATGAAGGCGGCTGCCTCGAACTGGTTGGAGGTGCCGAGCCCCGTCTTGAAGAACAGCCACTCAGCCCCCACCACGCCCTTCCAGAACCAGTTGTTCTTGGCATGCAGGGTGATCGGCAGTTTCGATTTGAACTGGTGGTAATATTCCAGATGATCCTGCAGGTTCTGGCCAACACCCGGCCGGTCGGCCACCACGTCGATGCCCATATCCTTCAGATGCGCGGCCGGCCCGATGCCGGACAACATCAGGATTTTTGGCGAGTTGAAGGCGGAGGCCGCCACGATCACCTCGCGGTTTGCCCGGATCACCTCGATCTTGCCACCGATCTCGACCTCGACGCCGACGGCGCGGCGACCCTCCATGACGACCTTGCGGGCAAAACAGCGGATGAGCCGGCAGTTTTCCCGCTTTAGGGCGGGTTTGAGATAGGCATTCGCCGTGGACCAGCGCCGGCCGGCCCAGCTCGTCTGCTCCATCAGGCCGAACCCCTCCTGTTTCGAGCCGTTATAATCCTCCGTCACCGGAAAACCGGCCTGCCGGCCCGCCTCGATAAAGGCGCGGTAGAGCGGGTTTTTGACCTCGCCGCGCCGCACATGCAGCGGCCCATCCGCACCCCGCCAGCCATCCTCGCCGCCATGGGCATGTTCCTGCCGCTTGAAATAGGGTAGCACGTCCGCATAGGCCCAGCCGGTGGCGCCCATCTCCTCCCAGCGGTTGAAGTCTTCCGCGTGGCCGCGCACATAAACCATGCCGTTGATCGAGGATGAGCCACCGATCACCTTGCCGCGCGGGGCAATCATCCGCCGGTTGTTGAGATGCGGCTCGGGTTCGGAGAGATAACCCCAGTTGTAGCGCTCCATGTTCATCGGAAAGGCAAGGGCCGCGGGCATCTGCACGAAGGGGCCGATATCCGAGCCGCCGAATTCCAGCACGATGACCGAATGCTTGCCGTCTTCCGAAAGCCGGTAGGCCATGGCAGCCCCTGCGGAGCCGGAACCGATGATGACGAAATCTGCCTGGTAGGACATGGAGGAAATCCAGCGGGTTCAGTGGATGGAGTGACGGTGGTATCGCGTAATGCAATAATTCGAGGCGGCTGTATTGCTGAGGGCGACGGTGGAGCGATGAGGGAAGTCGTGGTGTCGCAGCCCTATCTCTCCGAAATCGAAAGCGGCAAAAAGACCGGCTCCGTCGATGTGCTGAAGCGCATCGCGGCGGCATTGAAGGTGGATCTCGACGACATCGTGCGGTGAGGGGTGGGCGGCGATGTGACGTTTTTGCCCTGCCGCTCCCTCACCCGGCCTCCGCTCCGCTCGGCCACCCTCTCCCCGAGGGGAGAGGAGCAGTCGCAGGCGTGACCGCGGTCTCCCTCTTCTCCCCATCGGGGAGAAGGTGCCCGAAGGGCGGATGAGGGGGGCGCAGGCGAACCCGCCATGCCACTCCGGCCGCAGCCGGCAGGGCAGAGGGGGGCGAGCTTGCGCGACGGTATCCCTCATCTCAATACGGCGCCTCGCATCTGCCCATGCCGACATAGACCGTCTTCAGCTCGGAATAATGCTCCAGCGCCGCGGCCGAATTCTCCCGTCCGAAGCCGGACTGTTTCGAGCCGCCGAAGGGGATTTCGACCGGGCAGAGATTGTAGGTGTTGATCCACAACGTGCCGGCCTCCAGCCGGTCCACCACCCGGTGAGCGCGGGAAATGTCGGCGGTGAAGACACCGGCGGCCAGCCCGAATTCGGTGGCATTGGCGCGCGCAATCACCTCGTCTTCGTCATCGAAATCCAGGACGCACATCACCGGACCAAAGATCTCTTCCCGCGCAATCACCATGTCGTCCGTCACATCGGCAAACACGGTCGGCTGCACGTAAAAACCTTCGCCGGAGACGCTGTTCGGAATGCCGCCGCCGGTAAGGAGCGTGGCACCTTCTGCCTTGCCCTTTTCGATATAGGCGAGCACCTTCTCCCGCTGGGCCTGCGAAACGAGGGGCCCCATCTGGGTCGCTTCGTCCTGCGGATCGCCGAGCACGATCGCTTCCGTGCGCTCCTTCAGGCGGGCAAGGAAGCGCTCTTTCAGCGCCCGGTGCACGAAAACACGGGTGCCGTTGGAGCAGACCTGGCCGGTCGAATAAAAATTGCCGAGCATGGCGCCGGAAATCGCTCCTTCGAGATCCGCATCGTCGAACACGATCAGCGGGGATTTGCCGCCAAGCTCCATGGTGACATGTTTTAGCTGCCCGGCGGCGGCACCTGCCACCTTGCGGCCCGTCGGAACGGAGCCGGTGAGCGAGACCTTCGCCACATCGGGATGGGAAACAAGCAGCGGTCCGGTGTCCCGGTCGCCCTGGATCACGTTGAACACGCCTTTCGGCAGGCCGGCCTCGATCAGGATCTCGGCGATCTTCAGCGCCCCGAGCGGTGTCACTTCGGACGGCTTGAACACCATGGCATTGCCGGCGGCCAGCGCCGGGGCCGCCTTCCAGCAGGCGATCTGCTGCGGATAGTTCCAGGCGCCGATGCCGACGACGACGCCGAGGGGAACGCGCTTGGTATAGGCGAAATCGGAACCCAACGGGATATGGCTGCCGTTCAGAGCTGACGCGATGATGCCGCCGAAGAATTCGAGGCTGTCGGCGCCGGAGGTGGGGTCGGCAACGATGGTTTCCTGGATCGGCTTGCCGGTATCGAGCGTCTCGAGTTCGGAGAGTTCGCGGTTGCGCTCCCGCATGATCTCGGCCGCCTTTTTCAGCACGCGTCCGCGCGCCGTCGGGCTCATCGCCGCCCATTCGCCCTGCGCCCGTTTGGCCGAGGCAATCGCCTTTTCCACGATCGCCGGTGTCGCGGCATGCAGCTTGGCAATCACCTCGCCGGTCGCCGGAAAGATGCTCTCGATCACCGTGCCGGCTTCGTCCTCGACATAAGCGCCGTCAATGAAATGGGAGGCTTGGGGCTGGGCTTTCATGATCTGTCTCCGGACGGAAAAGGGGTTTGAACGGCAGCGAGCTGCCCCGCCACATAATCCTCGACCAATGTGACAGAGGCATCGATGGACAGCGGTGCGGCGCGCAGGGACTGCCGGATATAGAGCCCGTCGATCATGGCGGCGGTGCCCTCTGCAATCCTTGCAGCGGAAAGGGGAGGGGTGAGCGCCTTCAGTGCATGCATCAGATTGGAGTGCAGGCGGCGGGCATAGATCACCAGCAGCCGGCGGGTCTCTTCCGAACGTTGCGCCTCGACATAAAAGGCAAGCCAGGCCGCCACGGTTTCCGGCGCGAACTGGTCGGCCTGGAAGGAAATGCGGATGATTGCCGAAATCCGTTCACGTGGCGTGTGAGCGTGTTGAAGGGCCGTGACAGCATCGGCGCGCAAGCGATTCAAAAGACTCCGGATCGTCGCGATCAGGAGCTGCTGCTTGCTGCCGAAATAATGATGCGCCAGCGCCGGGGAGACCCCCGCTTCGCGCGCGATATCGGACATGGTCACATCCAGCGAACCATGTGTTCCGATCGTCTTCAGGGTCGCATCCACCAGGGCCTTTCGGCGCACCGGCTCCATTCCAAGCTTGGGCATGTCACACTCCACGATGGGCAGCAGCATATTTTTGATTGACTGATCAATCAATAAAAATCCGGCCCCATTGGGGAGCAATCTGCGGGCGCTTGACCCCGATCAATCCAGGCCCATGTCCTTGGTATTAATCTGGCCATAGCTTTCGTGAAGGAGGGTTTCATGACCGATCTGTTTGCCCGACCCGATCCGCATCAGCTGCACAACAAGTGGGGCTGGTTTCTTGCCCTCGGTATTCTCGCGCTCGTGGGTGGCACGCTGGCGCTCGCCAATCTGCTGCTCGCCACCGTGGCCTCTGTCTTTTATCTCGGTGCTCTCATGCTGGTCGCCGGTATTCTGCACCTCGTGCATGCCTTCCAGGTCAAGGCGTGGCGGGACTGGCTCTACTGGGGGCTCAGCGGTGCGCTCTATACGATTGCCGGCTTCCTCGCCTTTGCCAATCCGGCCCTGACGGCGGCGGTCTTCACCCTGTTCATGGCGATTGCCCTGATTGCCGCCGGCCTTGTCCGCCTCTGGGCCGGCAATCGGATGCGGCCCATGATGGGGGCGGGCTGGATCATGGTCGGCGGCGCCATCACCGCCCTTGCCGGCCTCGTGATCGCACTGGGATGGCCGGTCAACAGCGTCTGGGTCCTCGGTCTCTTCCTGGCAGTCGATTTGATCTTCCAGGGCTGGGCACTCGTTGCGGTCGCTCTGGCCGCCAAAAGAGCCCGCTAATTGAGGGTTTGCGGTTTCATTAAACCTTCACATTCGGTCAACGATTCCTTGATGATTGGCGTGTGAGCTTCACCCGCAATTGTATTGCGTATCAAGGTGGGGACCCGCATGTCAGGCGCATTGCCGCTCGAAACCGGAGTGCTGAGGCGTTACGCCAACGATCAGCTGTTACCGCTGTCAAAACTGGTCCTGGAAGCAGCCTTCCAGCCCATCGTCGAAGTCGCCACCGGCAGGGTCTTCGGTTACGAAACGCTGATGCGCGGGTATGAGCGTCTGGGTTTCGAGACCCCGCTCGACCTGCTGGATACCGCGGCGAAGGCCGGGCAACTGCTGGGCCTGGAACAGATGACGGCCGCGCGCGCGCTCGCCAAATTCTCAACCCTGTCGGATTTTGCCCACAACACGCTTTTCATCAATCTCGATCACCGCCTGATCCAGCATGGGGATTACGTGCTGGAAAAACTGGTCCAGCATCTGCAGAAGGCAAAGATCCCGCCCTCTTCGGTCTGCTTCGAACTGTCGGAACGGTTCGACAATACCCGTGATCCGGCCTTTGCCGAACTGATCGCCAAAATGCGCAAGGCGGGTTTCAAGCTCGCCATCGATGATTTCGGCGTCGGCCACGGGGAAATGAAGCTTCTGTGCGATTTCCCGGTCGACTATCTGAAGGTCGACCGTCACTTCATCGCCGGGCTGGAAGAGAGCCCGCGCAAGCGCCACCTGGTGCGCAACATCGTCAACATCGCCCATGTGCTCGGCATTCGGGTGATTGCCGAGGGTGTGGAGACCGAGGCGGAATTCCTCGCCTGCCGCGAATTCGGCGTCGACATGGTGCAGGGCTGGTTCATCGCAAGGCCCACCACCTTCGTCAGCGAACTGCAGTCGGGGTTCCCGCATTTGGCCGATCTCGGCCGCAGCCGCCGCTCCAGCCAGTCGCTCGACGAAATCCTCATCCGCAAACAGATCGAGATGCTGCCGACCGTTTTCGAGCACGAAAGCGTTGATCACGTTTTCGAACTGTTCCGCAGCAATCCGCGCCAGTCCTTTTTCCCGGTCTTGAACGCCAATGGCGAGCCGCGCGGCATCATCAGCGAATACCACCTGAAGGAATATATCTACCGTCCCTTCGGTCGTGATCTTCTGAAGAACAAGATCTACGAGCGCTCCATCTCGCATTTCGTCGAGGGCGCGCCGATCGTTGGCCTTGATGCGAATGCCGAGCGGCTGATGAACATTTTTGCCAACATGGACGGCAGCGACTGCGTGATCCTGACCGAGAACATGCGTTATGCCGGCGTGGTTTCCGCCGCCTCGCTGATCAAGGTCATCAACGAAAAGCAGCTGAAGGTGGCGCAGGACCAGAACCCGCTGACCGGCCTGCCCGGCAATCGCGCCATCCGCGATTTCATGCAGGAGGCCGGCCGCGACGACGATCAGCCGCGCTTCTTCTGCTACTGCGATTTCGATTATTTCAAGCCGTTCAACGATCATTACGGTTTCCAGATGGGTGACCACGCGATCACCCTGTTTGCCGCCCTGATGCGCCGTTATTTCTTCTCGGAAGGCGATTTTCTCGGCCATGTCGGCGGCGACGATTTCTTCATCGGCCTCAACGACTGGTCGCGCGACGAACTGTCGGAAATCCTGGAGCGGCTGCTGTCGGATTTCCACGATGATGTGGTGGAACTCTATTCGGCCGAAGATCGTGCCGCCGGCCGCATCCGTGGGCATGACCGCAGCGGCACCGAACGGGAATTCCCGCTCCTGCGCTGCTCGATCGGCGTGCTGGAACTGCCGCAGGGTCTGCTGCTCGACGATATCGGTGGCATCAGCGCCGCAATCGCCGCCGTCAAGGCGGAGGCGAAGGACAGCGACGGCGGGTTGGTGTTCAGCACGTTTGGCGAAAACCATTAGGTTGAATGGGGGCGCGTCAGCGCGCCGCCTTTTCAATCGGTGCCTCGTGTCCTACATCGGTTCTCCGAACAGGAGGACGTTTTGCCGATGACCCTTCCCGCCACCATGCGTCATGTGGATCTGCCAGGTTTTGGCGCTCCCGAGGTGATGACCTTTGCGAACGGCCCGGTGCCGCAGCCGAAGGCCGGAGAGGTCCTCGTGCGCGTCGAGGCAGCCGGTATCAACCGCCCGGATGTCGCCCAGCGCCAGGGAACCTATCCGCCGCCGAAGGATGCAAGCCCGATCCTCGGCCTGGAAGTGGCAGGCAAAATCGTGGCGCTTGGCGAAGGTGTCAGCGAGTTCGCAATCGGAGACCTCGTCTGCGGTCTCGCCAATGGCGGGGGTTATGCGGACTATTGCGTGCTGCCGGCCGGACAGACGCTGCACGCGCCAAAGGGTTATGATGCCGTCAAGGCGGCGGCGCTGCCGGAAACCTTCTTCACGGTCTGGGCCAATCTCTTCCAGATGGCCGGGCTGACGGAAGGCGAAAGCGTGCTGATCCACGGAGGCACCTCCGGCATCGGCACGACCGCGATCCAGCTTGCCAAGGCGTTTGGCGCAACCGTCTATGCCACCGCCGGCTCGGCGGAAAAATGTGCGGCCTGCGAAGCGCTGGGGGCCGCGCGCGCCATCAATTACAAGACCGAGGATTTCGCCGCCGTCATCAAGGAAGCGACCGGTGGCAAGGGCGTCGATGTCGTGCTCGACATGATCGGCGCCGCCTATTTCGAAAAGAACCTCTCCGTGCTCGCCAAGGACGGCTGCCTGTCGATCATCGCCTTCTTGGGCGGCAACGTCGCCGAAAAGGTCGACCTGCGCCCGATCATGGTCAAACGCCTGACGGTCACCGGCTCCACCATGCGCCCGCGTACGGCGGAAGAAAAACGCGCCATCCGCGACGAATTGCAGGACCAGGTCTGGCCGCTCCTCGAAAGCGGCAAAGTCGCGCCCGTCATCCACACGGTGCTGCCCTTCGATCAGGTGGTGGAAGCCCACCGGCTGATGGAATCGAGCAGCCATATTGGCAAGATCGTCATGACGCTGGGGTGAGGGCCCAATCCGCTGATATCGTTGCGGCTCAGCCCGGCTTATCGGTCAGGTGAGAACGCATGCCGGCAAAGTCCAGAGGATAGCGGCGAGCACTATAGACTCTCGGTATCCAAAGCGTTTCGTTGCGCACACTATACGGAATGATGAAGCCGTAACGCGGTTCGACTGCTTCGCGTATATCAGGACGAGACGTTGCACGCCCCGTATCCGGATGCTGCTGCAGAGTCCGAATGGTCTTGGTTATGGCGGAAACGACGTTCCTGTGTCCCTGTGGCGATCGTGGCTTCAGCCAGGTCCGCAGTTCATCGAGATCGGCGACTGCGTCGGGAGCAAATCGAAGGCGCATGCTCACGCTGTACGAATTGGCAGCGGACGCGGACGCTCATCGCTGCGTCCCCAACTGTCCATCCACTCCAACACATCCTCGCCATCAACCCCCACACCGTTCTCAACATCCTGAAGCGCCGCCTGCATATCGTCGTCCCAGGGCTGGTTATGCGTTAGAAAGGATTGCAGCGCACTGGCAATGACATCCTGTGTCGATTGCCCGCGACGCTCTGCCAGACGGTGAAACGCCTCGATCATGTCATCCGGTAACGTCACGTCGAACTTCGTCATATAACGTTCCTTGCGCTTTGCCGTTTCCGCTCCTAACTTAAGTGCATGTTCAACGAAACGAAAGGAGGTGATCCGATGTCGAGTGAGATTGCGGTTTGCAACGCGGACATGGGAAAGGTTTTGGTTTTGACGGGGCAGCCCTCGGCCTGACCACACCTCCCGAAGGGGCCCGTTGAAGGTCCCGGTTCGCATTCCGAACCGAAACTCATGGAAAGGGTCGCGCAAGCGGCCCTTTTTCTGTTTCAAGGCTCTTTCTACGTCCTTTCCGCTCCCCTTCAAACCCCGATGCGGCCGATAGCCGGGATCTTGATGCCGGGGCGGGCGATGTCGAGGCCGGCGACGAGGCCGAGGACATGTACCTCGAAACCGCTGCGCCAGCCGGCGGACAGGCCGATCAGCCCACGGATGGTCAGGTGGATGTCACGCCAGTCGTCGTCCACATGCACGAATTCGCCGTCCGGCAGATAGTCGCGGCCGACCGCATGCGGCGGCAGCACCGCACCGAGCGCCGGCACCTCGCGCAGCACGAAGGCGACGAAGGTGTTGGAATTCGGCCCCGGCCAGATCGTGTACCCGCCGGGTTCGGCATAAGGGTAGGCGGCAATCGCCGCCTCCACCTGAGGCATCAGCCGTTCCGCCTCCTGACCGTGAACGGAGGTCACCAGTTCCGGGGCGTTGGAATACCAGAAGGCATCGGCCGGGCGGTGGTTGCGGCGGATGGGCGAGCCCCAGCCGACCTTGTCGTAGCGCATGTAGCTTTGTGCCCCTTTCGCTTTCGTCACGATCCAGGCGTGGCTCGCGACCGCGCCCTTCAACCCGCCGGTCTTGGCTGAGAAGATGTAGATCGCCGCCTCCTTGCTCTCCTCCGGTTTCGGCAAAATGCCGGCCGAACCCCAGTTCGCCTCGCTCCAGCGCTGCGGACGGTCCTTCAGCACCCACCAGCCGGCGGAGGCAAAGGTCGGGATGAGATAGATGACGAAAATGGCAATCAGCAGCTTTTTCAGCAGTCGCATCGGTATGGATTCCCGTGTCGGGTTCTTCGGCAAAATCGGTTTGGCTTTGAACCACTTCAGGCTATCAAGACAGGAAAGCAGCATCATCAGGGCATCCCAATGCAAAATCCCGTTACCGTCGAAGTCACCCGCGGCAACCGCGTGGAAAGCCGCCATCGCGGCGCAGCCGTTGTCGTGGATGGTTCAGGCGCCGTACTTTTCTCCACCGGCGAGATCGAGGCCGGCGTTTTCCCGCGCTCGGCCTGCAAGGCCATGCAGGCGCTGCCGCTGATCGAAAGCGGTGCTGCCGATGCCTTCGGTCTGACCAATCAGGAACTTGCGCTTGCCTGCTCCTCGCATTCCGGCGAGGACGAGCATGTGAAAACCGCAGCCGGCATGCTCACAAAGGCAGGCTACGATCTCTCGGTGCTCGAATGCGGCGCCCACTGGTCGTCCGACCAGCAGACGCTGATCCATCAGGCCCGCACGATCGACACGCCGACGGCGCTGCACAACAATTGCTCCGGCAAACATTCGGGCTTCATCTGCACCTGTGTGAGTTCGGGTTTCGACCCGAAGGGCTACGTGACATACGACCATCCGCTGCAGGCGGAAATCCGCGCCGTGATGCAGGATCTGACCGGCGCTGTGCTCGATCGCGATATCTGCGGCACGGATGGCTGCTCCATCCCCACCTATGCCGTGCCCCTGAAGGGGCTCGCGCATGGTTTTGCGAAAATGCTGACGGGCGAGGGCATCTCCGCAGCGCGTGGAAAAGCCTCCGAGCGGCTGATGGCGGCCTGTATGGCCGAACCCTTTTATGTCGCCGGGACTAAACGCGCCTGCACGCGACTGATGCAGGTGGCGCCGGGCGAAATTTTTGCCAAGACCGGTGCGGAGGGCGTCTTTATCGCAGCCCTTCCGCGAGCGGGCGTTGCGATGGCGGTGAAATGCGAGGATGGCACAGCCCGCGCCGCCGAAGTGATGATCTATGCGCTGATTGCCCGTTTCTTCGAACCCGGCAGCGAAACCCGCGAGACGCTTCTCGGCATGGCCAACCGGCCGATGCACAACTGGAACGGCATCCATGTCGGCGATATCCGGGTAACGGACGCGCTGTTCGGGTAAGGGTGGGGCTCGCCCCTCTTGGGCGTGCCGTGTGGCGTTACCCCCCTCTGCCCTGCCGGGCATCTCCCCCTCACGGGGGGAGATCGACTCGTGGCGCTGCTCTGCCCCAAACTTGAGGCTGTTGCGCACAATTGAACCGGCGTAGATCGTCGCTGGGCGGGAAGCCGGCGCGTCTGGCCAATCTCCCCCCTTGAGGGGGAGATGGCCGGCAGGCCAGAGGGGGGTAAGCGGCATTGCAGAACGCCAGCCGGCCCTATCGCCCCGTAACAAGGCCCCCCCTCAAATCTCCCCGCCAATGCGCGCGGTTCCCGTCTGGCCGTTGTCGCGGATCCATTTCAGCGTCTTGTCACCGGTGCGGTAAAGCTCGAAGCACATCGGCGCACCCTTGTACCAGGTGGAAAACTGCTGGCAGAGCCGGTCGCCGCGGATCCACCATTTACCCGTATCGTTCGGCTTGACGAAACGGCCGAGACCAAGCGCCTCGCCGCTGCCGTCCACCACGCCCGACGTGCGATAGTTCAGCGGAAACTCGCCGCCGAGGGGGGCTGCGAGATAGATGCGTTTGCCGATGATGTCGCTGCGGATATCGGCGGCGGAAATGCGCTCCTGGTTGGCCGCGGCAAGCGAGATTGGCGCAAACAGGAGCGCCAGGATCATGAGCAGAGGCGGCATTCGAACGGGCATCGACAAACTCCTTGTGATGGGGTCACGGTCGCGTGGCGCACCATCTTTCGGTGGTCCCCGTGTACGCCTGCAGGCCGTTTGCATCGTTAACGGTTCTTTTGTGATGCCGGATCAGTCGGCGATGAGGATTTTGATGCCCGCCTCCCGATAGGCCAGGAGCCGCTCCTCCTCCAGACCTGCCGGCACGACAAGCACGGACAGCCGCGTGGCCGGCATGATCACATGCGGCGAGGTTGCATCGAGTTTTTCCGAGGTCACCAGCGTCACGGTTTCTGCTGCGCGACTGGCGATCTGCCGTTTGATTGCAGCCTCCTCGAAATCGCCGGTCGAAAGGCCTCGTGTGGCGTGGATCGCCGTCACGCCGAGAAAAAAGAGGTCGGGCGACAGAAGGGCGATCTGTGCGGCGGCATGGGCACCCACGGCCACCATCGAATGTTTGTAGAGCGTGCCGCCGATCAGGATCACCCGTGCTGCGTGATGTTCGAGGTCGGCGGCGATCGTCGGACTGTGTGTCAGGATGGTCAGCGGCAGGTCACGCGGCAGGTGGCGTATCAGCGCGGCATGGGTGCTGCCGCCATCCAGGAAAATCGTCATGTCCGGCCGGATGAGCGCCACCGCCGCCTTTCCCAGCCGGTCCTTCACGTCATGGTCGAGACCACGCCGCGTCGCGAGGTCCGGCAGACCCGGCGTCACGGGCAGGGCGCCGCCATGGACGCGCAGCAGAAGCCCGTCGGCGGCCATCTCGCGCAGATCCCGCCGGATCGTGTCCTCCGAGAGGGAGAGCGATTGCGCCAGATCCCGCGCGATGACCTGGCCCTCGTGGCGCAGGAGGTCAAGGATCATGGTTTTGCGTTGGCTGGTGAGCATCGCTTGACTCTTCACGAAATTGCACGAAACATAACGATATTGCCTGAAATGAGTCGAGATGGCAAGAAAGCAAGAAAAATCGTGCGGAGATAGCGACGATGTTGATCCTGATTGCCGGCCCGTATCGCTCTGGAACGGGCGATGATCCGAAGAAGATGGCGGAAAACCTGCACCGGCTCGAAGCGCCCTCGCATGCGCTGTTCAAGGCGGGCCATGTGCCGATGATCGGCGAATGGGTGGCCCTGCCGATCTGGCGTGCCGCGGGCGGCCAGACGGTCGGGGACACGCTCTACGAAGAGATCTTCTATCCGGTTGCCGGACGCCTGCTGGCGCTCTGCGAGGGTGTTCTGCGCCTGCCGGGTGAGTCGAAGGGCGCCGATAACGACGTGCGTATTGCCCGCGAACGGGGGCTGCCGGTCTGGTATCGGCTGGAAGACGTACCGGGCGTTACGCCGGAACAAGCGCTTTGATTGCGCGTCGAAATGGGGTACGCCTGGAAACAGATTTCAGGAGGAAACCCATGTACACGCTCTTCTTTTCGCCCGGTGCCTGTTCGCTCGCCGCCCATATCGCCATCATCGATTCCGGCCTTCCGTATCAGCTGCGCCGGCTGAAATTTGCCGAGAACGAGCAGCAGTCCGCCGAATACCTGAAGGTCAACCCGAAGGGCCGCGTGCCGGCGCTGGTGACCGATCGGGGCACGCTCACCGAAACCACCGCCATCCTGCTTTTTCTGGCACAGATGGCGCCGGACCGGAAGCTCGCGCCGCTCGATGATCCCTTCACGCTTGCGAAGCTGCAGGGCTTCAACAGCTTCCTCGCTTCGACCGTGCATGTGAACCATGCCCATGGCCGGCGCGCCACCCGCTGGGCGGATGAACCGACCGCCATCGAGGACATGAAGCGCAAGGTGCCGCAAACCATGCGCGATGCCTATCGCCTGATCGAGGATGACATGCTCATCGGCCCCTTCGTCATGGGCGAGGATTATTCGATCGCCGATCCCTATCTGTTTGTCATGTCGAGCTGGCTGAAGGGGGATGGCGTGGATATCGCCGAATTCCCGCGGGTGAAGGCGCATTACGAGCGCATGCTGGCGCGTGCCTCGGTCGAAAAGGCGCTGGCCGACGAGGCCGCGTCCTGACAAAGGCGCCTGAAGTTTTTCTTCAGGCGCAACGAGACAGCTGCGGTGCCGTACGCGCCGCGGCCTGGGGTGCGTCCGGCAAGGCCGGCGCCTCGCAGGCGCCGAGCGGCAAATCGGCCAGCGCCCGTCCATCCATCTGTCGAAGTTCAGGATGTTGCAGAGGATCCTCCGAAAATTCGGGTTCCTCACGCATCGCCCAGTCGAAAAACTGGCGAAGAAGTCTGATGATGGCCATGTCGGCACCTCGCAAATAGGTTTTATTTGCGGCTTCTTCATTGCCGGATTTGCTGCGATCTTCAATTGATGAAATCAGGCGCCTGATGTAGAAAATCTATATGCAGAACCTCAATCGCGTGCATCTTAACGGCTTACGGGCGCTGGAAAGCGTTGCCCGCCTCGGCTCGTTGCAGGCGGCAGCCGAAGAACTGGGGGTCACCATCGGTGCGGTCAGCCAGCAGGTCATCAAGGCGGAGGCGCAGCTCGGTCGGGCCGTCTTTGCCCGCACGCCGAAGGGTCTCGTGCCGGTGGAAGGGGCAGATGCGCTGATCGCCCGGTTGGGGCAGGGGTTCCAGGCATTGTCGGAGGCGGTTGCGATCGGCCGCCAGCCGGATGATACGCTGCTCACCGTCTCGGTCGCGCCGGTCTTTGCCTCGCGGTTCATCCTGCCGCGCATCGACCGTTTCACCGCCCGCCATCCGGAACTGCGCCTGCGGCTCGATGCCACCGCGCGGCTCGTCGATTTCGCCCGCGACAATGTCGATGTCGGTATCCGTATCGGCCGCGGCAACTGGCCGGGTGTCGAGGCTGACCTGCTGTTGCCGCAGACGGTCTTTCCGGTCTGCGCCCCCTCTTTGGCGCGCGACCTCCGCCAGCCCGCCGATCTCCTGAAACTGCCCGTCCTTCTGGATGGGCAGGCCATGTTCTCCTGGGATGTCTGGCTGGCCGAGGCCGGCCTTGCGGGACACGAGATCAAACCGCGCCATGTGTTCAACGAGGCCGCGCTCGCGCTGGAGGCGGCGATTGCCGGGCAGGGGGTCATGCTCGCCTGGCGGCTGCTGGCGCTCTCGGCGCTTGGCCAGCACTGCCTCGTAATGCCTTTTGCCATCGAGGCGGCAACCGGCATGGGCCATTATCTCGTCACCCGTGCCGGTGCGCGGCGTCCGGCCAAGGTTGCGATGTTCGAAGCCTGGCTCAGGCAGGAACTCGAGGAGGCGATGGCCGATTGGGCGGCGCTTGACGAACGGGCGCTGCGGCGCTAACCATCGGCGCAAGGGTCCGCAGTTCACCCAGGCGTCACCGCCCGATGGTTTCATCGGGAGCTAAACCTGCCATATCATCCCGCACACACGACTGGTTTTTTCCTTCGTGCCGGGTCGGAAGACGGTGACCACCGACAGCATTTTCGGCACGCATTCGAGGACGAAACAATGTCGAAAGACGTGCATGTACTGACGATTCCCGATATTTCGGCGCTGGCGAAGACGCTGCGCCGCGAGCTTGAGGCGCGGGACACACGGCCGAGCCATGTGGAACTTTTGAACATCATCGCGCGCGGCGCCGGTTTCCGCAATTTCCAGCACCTGAAGGCCTCGCAAAGCGCCGCCGTTCGGCTGGAGGCGCCGCAGGTCCCGGCAGAACCGGAGCCCGTCGATCACAGGAAGATCGAGCAGGTGCTGCGCTGTTTCGATGGAAGCGGCGTCATGGCCCGCTGGCCGAAAAAGACCTCGCAGCAGAAGCTGGCGCTCTGGTGGTGCTGGGCGCAGATCCCGGCCCGCCGGGATTTGGCCGAACGGGAGGTCAACGAGATCCTCAAACGCTTTAACGGCTTTGGCGATCATGTGCTGATCCGCCGCGAGCTGATCGACTGGGGCATGGTGTCCCGCTCGGCGGACTGCCGCATCTACCGGCGCATCGAAACGCGCCCGCCTCCGGAAGCGGCAAACCTCATCCGCCATCTCGCCGAGCGCGTCAGGGCAGCGGTGCCGCCCCGGCTGTCGAACCGGCCCGGACTTAGACGGGACCCGTCGCCGGTTCCGCCAGCCGCTTCTCCCACATCGCCTTGAAGGCGGGGCGGGCCTGCACCCGCTCCAGCCAGGCCTTCAGCGCCGGCCGCGCGTCAAACAGCGGCGCATGCGACTGGGCGTAACGCACGATCTCGGCCAGGTTGATATCGGCGACGGTAAAACGTTCGCCGATCATATAGGTCTTGCCCGTCAGGTGCTGTTCCAGCACGTCGAAGGGACGTTTGAGGCTGCGGGCGGCGACCTCGATCACCGCCTTCGTCTCGTCCGTCGGTTCACCCAGCGACGCATAGGAAATCTTCAGCGCATTGGCCTCGATTTCCGTCACGGCAAACAGCGCCCACTGCATCATGGCGGCATCTTCGGAAAGATCCTGCGGGCCGAGCGCGCCGCCATATTTTTTGGCGAGGTAGAGGTTGATGGCGAGCGATTCATGCACGATGACGCCGTCATCCTCGATCGAGGGGATCGAGCCCATCGGGTTGATGGCGAGAAAGGCGGGTGACAGCGTGTTGATCGGCGCGTCTGGCGCCAGCGGGTCGTCAAGCCGTTTCGCCTGGACCACGGGCACATGCGTGAAGGGAATGCCGAGTTCGCCGGCAAGCCAGAGATTGCGGGTCGCGCGCGAGCGATAGGCGCCGTAGATGGTCAGCATGACAGGTCTCTCCCATGGAATGCGATGGGCAGACCGTAATCATCCGGCGGCAGCACGAAAAGCGCGTTCCGCTGCCATGATCCATGAAATTTTCTGATGTACGCGCAAGGCTCAGGCGCGCCGGTTGCCGGAGATCGTCAGGTGCCGGTAGCGGCTGGACCCCTCCACCAGATCGGTCGTCGCCGCATCATGCCAGCGATAACCGATGATGGCGCCTTTCGGCGTCTCGTCGAACAGGTTGTTGGCAATCAGCGCCTGGCCGGCATCCTCCACCACCGAGACCGCCATGCCGGTGGCCGCGCGGCGCACGATATTGCCGCTGATCGAGAGATTGCGCAGATAAGGCCCCCAACCGGCCAGCATGCCGAACCGGGCGATGTTTTCGATCACGTTGCCGCTGACGGCGGCATCCGCCTCCGCGCTGATGCCGAAACCGAAACCGACATTGTCATGCACGTAAGGGCCCTGGTCGGTGATGTTGCGCACGATATTGTTGGCGATCGTCGCCAGCCGGCCGCCCGTGTCGAAATTGACGACGGAGATGCCGTTCGCCGCGCCATCGACCAGATTGCCGGTCACCAGCGCGCCCTCGAAACCGAATTCGGAATAGATCGCCGTTTCGCCGGAGGCGAGGCACTGGTTGCTGGCAATCATCACATTCGATGCGGCATTGGCGCGGATGGCGGAAAAGGCCGAACCGCGAATGTGGTTGTTCGCCACCATCACGTCATCGGCGCGGAAAATATTGATGGCATTGCCGAAGGGGCCGGTGCCGCCGCTGCGTGCGCCGATATCGGTCACCCGGTTGCCCGTCACCTGCGTGCCGTCGGCACCCTTTGTCCAGCGATGGATCAGGATGCCGCCATTGCCGCAATTGCTGACCCGGTTGTTGGTGACCGAGGAGGTGCGGCCTTCGACGGCATAAAGTGCATAATCGGCGGCACCGGAAATCCGGTTCCCCTCGATACGGGCGCTCGAGCGTTCCAGATGCAGCGCCGTCTTCGATGCGCCGATGATGTCGCAGTTCTCGATGATGAGTTCGGAGACCGCGCGTGCTGCAAAAAGCCCGGCGGTCTGGTCCGAAAGCCAGCCATTGCCGCCATCGATGACGATATTGCTGATCTCGGCCCGGCGCAGGCCTTCCGCCCGCAGCATGTAGCCCTCACCGGTATAGAGCAGGCGCGAGGCGCCCGGCACGCCGGTGAGGCGCACATTGTCCGGCAGGTCGAGGTTGGAGATCGGATAGGTGCCGGGTGGCAGGAAGACCGGTTTGTTCTCCGCCGCCGCCTTCGCCAGGATCTTGCGGAACTTGCGGCCGCTGACGTCGCGGGCCTCCGGGGTGATGTCGAATTGGGCGGCCTGCAGCGAGCCGCGCAACTCACCCTCGGCAAGCGGCGCACGCGGTGCTGCGGCAACGGGACGAATCACTCCCGTCGTTGCAAGCCCGGCAAACAGCAGAATCTGGCGTCTGGAAATGGCGCTGGTATTTGTCATGCCGTGCAACCTGCAGGAAATGTGCCAGATTTTTGTGCCCTTTTGAAACGTTGCCGTCTGCGTGGCATCGAAATTTGCAGCAGGCGATGACAAATCGATAAGCTTTTTTAAGCGAAGTGGGGCAATTCTACGGATGTCTTACTTGAGTAGCGGGGGCTCAGGACTAGTCTCCAGGCTCAGGAGGCCAGACAGAATGTTTGGTGACGGATCGGCTTCACAGAAGCCGTTCTTGGCATGAGGAGAGGCTCAATGACTGATGCCACCACCGGTCGATTGGCTGCCCAGAAGGGGTCCGATCCTCTGGCATTGCTGCGCCGGCGTCTCCTGAAGATCGCCACGGCCTCCGATATCGATGATGGCGACAGCGCGCTCGTCATCCAGTCGCTCGACGCCAAATCGCTGATGGACCAGTTCCCCGAATGGCTGTCGATCAAGGATCGCCGTGGCCGCTTCGTGTTTGCCAATGCCGCCGTGCTGTCGATTGCCGGTGCCCAACAGATCTCCGAGATTTTTGGCAAGACCGTCTTCGACGTCATGACCGATGAGGTGGCCGAAGAACGTTTCCTGCTGGAGCAGCAACTGATGTCGCTGGGGCAGGCCCACGAACAGGAAGAGCTGGCCCGGTTGGCCGATGGCCGCGAGATCTGGCTTCTGACGACACGCACGCCGTTGCGCAATGTGGATGGACAGGTGGTCGGCCTCATCAGCATGTCGCGCGATATCACCGAACGCAAGCGCCAGGAGGGATTGCGTCGCGAGCAGGCATCCGTGCTGGAAATGGTGGCGCGGGGCAAACCGCTTTCCGTCATCCTCGATGCAATCTGTCGGCTGGTCCAGCAGCAGCTCGACGATGTCGTCGCCTCCTTCCTGCTGATGGATGACGACGGCAATCATCTGCGCCACGGCGCGGCTCCGGATCTTCCGCTCGCTTATACCCGCATCGTGGACGGTGTCGAAATCGGACCGCGCGTCGGTTCCTGCGGTACCGCCGCCTGGCGGCGCAGCCCCGTCATCGTCCGTGACATCGAAACGGATCCGCTCTGGTCGAATTTCCGCGAGATCGCGCTCGTCTTCGGTCTGCGCTCCTGCTGGTCGACACCCATTCTGAGCACCGACCGGGAAGTGCTGGGCACCTTCGCCCTTTATTCCGGTGAAGTCCGCGAGCCGACGCAGCGCGAACTGGAGATCACCTGCATGGCGACCGATCTCGCCGGCATTGCCGTCGAACGGGCCCGCAGCGAGGAGCGTATCCGCCACATGGCGCATCACGATCCGTTGACGGGACTGCCGAACCGGGCACTCTTCTGGCCGCAGTTCAGCCGTGCGCTGCACGAGGCACGGCGCGAGCACCGATGCGTGACGGTCGCCTATATCGATCTCGACAATTTCAAACAGGTCAACGACGTTTTGGGGCATGCCGCCGGTGATGAGGTGCTGAAGATCCTCGCCACCCGGATGGTCAACTCCATCCGCGCCACCGATCTCGTCGTGCGCCTCGGCGGCGACGAGTTCGCCATCGTCTTCAGCAACGCCACCCAGGACGAGGCGGGCATCCTGCGACGGCTGAGGGAATTGCGGGCGGGCCTTTGCGCGCCGATGGAGGTGGAGGGAGCCTCGGTCCATGCCACCTGTAGCATGGGCGTTGCCTTTTTCCCGCGCGATGGCGCGACACCCGAAGAACTGCTCGCCTGCGCCGACCGGGCCATGTACGAGGCCAAGGCGCATGGACGCGATACGCTGGAAGTTGCACGCTCCAGCATTCCGCTGGTCGTCTGAGCGCGGCAAGGGCGGTTACCCGTCGGCCTTGTCCACCGAAAGATACACGCGTTCGATCCCGTCCATGAAGCGGGAAAACGACTGTGCGAAAAAGAGCCTTTCCTCGTCGCTCCAGTCGCTGGTCGCCTGTTCGACAATGCTGTGTTTGACGGCGCGGATCTCTTCCAGCAGTTCCTCGCCCTTGTCCGTCAGCTTGAGGATGGAGCGACGGCCGTCGTTCTGGCAGGCCTGGCGGCGCAGGAGGTTCAGCGACACGAGGTCCGCGACGATCCGGCTGCCGCGCGACGGATCGAGCCGCATCGCCTCGGCGATCGCGCCGACCGTTGCCTCGCCGCCTTCGATCTCGATACGGCGGACCACATACAGGATGTCGAGTTGCGACAGGTCGAGGCCGGGGGCCGCCCGGGCAATCGCCATCTTGCCGATCACGCGCCTTCCCATCATCACGCGCATGCGCGTCATGCTGTCGCCGATACGGACGGTCTCTTCTGTCGCCGCTTCTTCGTTCCGCGGCAGGTTCGGTTCGGCTCTCATGTGCCCTCCTAACGCGACTCCCGCGCGTTACGCAAGTCTCTGCATAGCGCATCAAGATGCGATTGACAATTATATGCGGAAGGCACATAAACCGGGAAACGCAGGATGCCTCCCATGGATATGTCGCCCCACACGTTTCAGCCGCTCGTCAGCAATCCGCGCCTGCGACTGACCATCTTTCTTTTCCTGATGACCGCCATGTTCATGGCAACGCTCGACAATCAGATCGTGTCGACCGCACTTCCGACCATTGTCGGCGAGTTTGGCGCCTTCGAGCGTTTCGGCTGGGTCGGCTCGGCCTATCTGCTGGCCACCAGCGCGGTGATGCCGGTCTATGGCAAGCTCGGCGATCTGTTCGGCCGCAAATATGTAATGATCACCGCCGTCACCATCTTCACCATCGGTTCGCTGCTCTGCGGGCTCGCCTGGTCGATGGACAGCCTGATTGCCGCCCGCGTCTTCCAGGGGCTTGGCGGCGGCGGCATCATGGTGTCGATCTTCTCTGTGAATGCCGACCTGTTCGAACCGCGCGAACGCGCCCGTTACCAGAGTTATTCCTCGCTCGTCATCATGGCGTCGGGCACAGTCGGACCGACGATCGGCGGCACGCTCAGCGACCTGTTTGGCTGGCGTTCGATCTTCCTCGTCAACCTGCCGATCGGTCTGCTCGTTCTGGCGGGCCTTGTGTTCCTGCTGCCGAACCGGCGGCCGGCACGCCAGCCGAAGATCGATTACATGGGCGCCGTGCTTCTGGCACTGGCCAGCACCGCGGTCGTGCTTCTGACCGATGGTCTGTCGTTGTTCGGTTCGCTTTTCTCCTGGCAGAGTTTTCTGGTGCTGGCGATCGGCGTCCTGGCGGTTCTCGGCTGGATCGCGGTGGAACGCCGTGCCCCGGAACCGATCATTCCGCTGCGCCTGTTCAAGGATTCCACCTTCTCGCTCTTCCTCGTCGTGTCGCTGATGACCGGCGGCGTGGCGATCGGCATGGTCAACTATTTCGCGCTTTTCCTGCAGACGACGACCGGTCTGTCGCCGACGGAGGCCGGCCTGTTCTTCATCCCCGTCACCGGCGGCATCGTTATCGGTTCGCTCTCGGCCGGACGGCTGATCTCGATTACCGGCCGCTACAAACCCTTCGTCGTCGCGGGCCTGGTGATGAATGTCGTGACGCTGCTGATCTTCTCGCAATTGCATGCGGGAACCTCGCTTGTCGTGGTTGGTCTCGTCATGCTGCTGCAGGGTCTCTCCGTTGGTCTTGGCCAGCAGGGACCGGTCATCGGCGTGCAGAACGCCGTGCCCCGCGCCGATGTCGGTTCGGCAACCGGTGCGGTCACGCTGACGCGGATGGGGGGCGCTGCCATTGCCATCTCCATCTACGGCGCCGTCATCACCGCTTTCATGCACGGGGTCAGCGTCTCCGGCGTCGAGAATGTCGCCACCCTGACGCCGGACCAGCTGTCGAAACTGCCGGACGCGGCACGGCTTGCCATTGCCGATGCCTATGCCAACGCCTTCGAACCGATGTTCCTGACGGCAGCCGGTCTGGCCATCGTCGGCCTCATCGCCGCACTGATGCTGAAGCCGAAACGCCTGCCGATGGCGACCGTTCCGAAGGCCTGAGACGCCGCTCTTTCAAAGCGGAAATTTCCGCCTATCTTCAGGGACATGAAACCTGAGGCGCTGCTTTATCCAACGCCTGCCGGGCTCTATTGCCCGGTCGGCGATTTTTATGTCGATCCCGTGCGCCCGGTCGCCCGTGCCTTGATCACCCATGGCCATTCCGACCATGCCCGCGCCGGCCACGGCCAGGTGCTCGCCACCCGCCAGACGCTCGACATCATGGCGCTGCGCTACGGCGAGGATTTTGCCGGATCGAGGCAGGCCGCCGCCTTCGGCGAGGTCATTGATGTCGGCGGTGTCGCCGTCTCCTTCCATCCGGCGGGTCATGTGCTGGGCTCGGCGCAGATCGCGCTTCAGAAGGCCGGCACCCGCATCGTCGTCTCCGGCGATTACAAGCGTGGCGTCGACCCCACCTGCGCCCCCTTCGAGCCGGTCGCCTGCGATGTCTTCATCACGGAAGCCACCTTCGGCCTGCCGGTCTTCCACCACCCGGACCCGAAGGCGGAAACCGGAAAACTTCTGGCCTCGATCGCCCAGTTTCCCGAGCGCACCCATCTCGTCGGCGCTTACGCGCTTGGCAAGGCACAGCGCGTGATCCGGCTGATCCGCGATTGTGGTTACGACAAACCGATCTTCATCCACGGCGCGCTGTCGAAACTCTGCGATTATTATGTCTCGCAAGGCATTGATCTCGGTGAGCTGAGGTCGGCGACGCTGGAAAAAAAGGATCCGGCCGCCTTCCACGGCGCAATCGTCGTCGGCCCACCGTCGGCCTTCCAGGACCGCTGGGCGCGCCGCTTCAACGAACCGCTGATATCCTTCGCCTCAGGCTGGATGATGGTGCGCCAGCGCGCCAAACAAGGCGGCGTCGAACTGCCGCTCGTGATTTCCGATCACTGCGACTGGCCGGAACTTCTGGAGACGATCCGGGAGATTTCGCCATCGCAAGTCTGGGTCACCCATGGCCGCGAGGAGGCGCTGGTGCGCTGGTGCGAACTTGCCGGCATTGCCGCGCGCCCGCTGCATCTGGTGGGTTACGAGGACGAGGGGGATTGAGGATGCCAGCCGTGCCTATCTGCCCCTCATCCGGCCTACCGGCCACCTTCTCCCCGCAGGCGGGGAGAAGGAGAGATGCCGCCTGCGCTCTGCCCCATCCATGCCTCCGTGTAGCGACAAGATTGAGGGAAGGGGGAGCCGCAGTCTCCTTCCCTCTCCCCGCCTGCGGGGAGAGGGTGAGGGACATGTCCTGCTTCGGCCTTCGTGCGCGCCGTGCCGTTCACCCCCCCTCTGGCCTGCCGGACATCTCCCCCTCAAGGGGGGAGATTGTTCCGCGGCACTGCCCTGCCTCAAGCCCTTCATGCGGTCGTCGTTCGGCTGTGCCCGGTGGAGCAAGGGTCGGGAAGCCAGCGCGCCCAGCCAATCTCCCCCCTTGAGGGGGAGATGTCCGGCAGGGCAGAGGGGGGTATTCCGGGGCAGGACGCGCAAGGCATCCCACCCCTCCCAGCCATGCACGTCTCCACCGCGAGGCACCCATGAAAGCCTTCGCCACACTCCTCGACCGGCTGGTGCTGACCCCGGCGCGCAATGCCAAGCTGACGCTGCTCGCCGATTATTTCCGCACAACCCCCGATCCCGATCGCGGTTACGGGCTGGCGGCCCTTGCCGGTACGCTGGACCTGAAGGGCGTCAAGCCAGCACTTCTGAAGGAGCTGGCGCTGGAGCGGCTCGATCCGGTGCTGTTCCAGTATTCCTACGATTATGTGGGAGACCTCGCAGAGACCATCGCGCTGATCTGGGATGGCGGCGCCAAGGAGCGTGTGCCGTCCGACACCCAGCCGCGGCTCTCCGAGGTCGTTACCCGCATGAATGCGCTCGGCCGCACCGAGGTGCGTGCCGCCGTGCGCGACCTGCTCGATCATCTGGATCACTCCAGTCGCTTCGCCTTCCTGAAGCTTGCGACCGGCGGGCTTCGTATCGGTGTCTCGGCCCGGCTCGCCAAACAGGCGCTCGCCGAGATGAGCGGCGAAAATGGCAAGGACGTCACCGAGATTGAAACCCTCTGGCATGGCCTCACGCCGCCTTATACGGCGCTGTTCGCCTGGCTGGAGGGCCGGGGGGAGAAGCCGGTTCTTGCCACGCCCGCCATCTTCCATTCGGTCATGCTGGCGAACCCGGTCGAAGACGGCGACCTCGAGAAACTCGATCCGCGCGATTACGCGGCCGAATGGAAATGGGACGGTATTCGCGTACAGATCTCCGCCTTTGGCGGCACGCGAAAACTCTATTCCCGCTCCGGCGATGACATTTCCGCCGCCTTTCCGGATGTGATCGACGCCATCAGCTTTGAGGGCGTGATCGACGGCGAACTCCTGGTCGGCGGCACGGCGCGGTCCAACAGCGCCACCCGCACCTTCTCCGATCTGCAGCAGCGGCTGAACCGCAAGACGGTCAACACGAAGCTCATCGAAGAATATCCCGCCTTCGTGCGCGCCTATGACCTGCTCTTCCAGCGAGATGAGGACATCCGCACACAAACCTATCTCGACCGCCGCACGCGCCTGGCCGGTCTGATCGAGACGGCGCCGCACGACCGGTTCGATCTCTCGCCGCTGGTTGCCTTCGAAAGCTGGGCCGAGCTCGATCAACTGCGGCTCGCGCCGCCCGATCCGGTGATCGAGGGCGTGATGATCAAGAGAACCGACAGTCCCTATCAGGCCGGCCGCCTAAAGGGCCCCTGGTTCAAATGGAAACGCGATCCGTTTAATGTCGATGCGGTGATGATGTATGCCCAGCGCGGCCACGGCAAACGCTCCAGCTATTACTCCGACTTCACCTTCGGTGTCTGGACGGAGGGGCCGGAGGGCGAGATGCTGGTGCCGGTCGGCAAGGCCTATTTCGGTTTTACCGATGCCGAACTCGAAGTGCTCGACAAGTTCGTGCGCGACAACACCGTGGAGCGTTTCGGCCCGGTGCGGGCAGTGCGCGCCGAACCCGGCTTCGGTTTTGTGCTGGAAGTCGCCTTCGAAGGCATCAACCGTTCTTCCCGCCACAAATCGGGCGTGGCCATGCGTTTCCCCCGCATCGCCCGCCTGCGCGCCGACAAACTGCCGCGCGACGCAGACCGCCTCTCGACGCTGCTTGCCATGGTCGAGGCGAAGGCATAATATCATATGTGATATCATTCCTGGGGCCAGGCAATGAGGGCCGTCGCCGACACCAATGTTCTGGTGAGTGCAATCCGCTCTCCGCAGGGCGCGTCGGGATTTGTGCTGAAGGAAATGCTGGCGGGCAAGCTGTCGTTCGGCCTCTCTCCGGCGCTTCTTCTCGAATACGAAGATGTGCTCAAGCGTCCTGACGTTCTGGGAACCCCACCGAAGATTTCGGTCGCTCAGGTGGATGTGATTCTGGATGCTCTTTGTGTCCGGGCGCGGCGAGGGCAATCGTATTTTCGGTTTCGTCCCGTGTTGCGCGATCCCAAGGACGACTTGCTGATTGAATGCGCGCTGGCGACGAATGCGTCCATCATTCTGACCAGAGACAGTCATTTCCTGCCGGATGCACTTCGGCCATACCGGTTATCGGCCATTACACCGAAGGAATTCCTGCAGACCATCTACCAGAAGGAGGCTTGATCATGGGACAATATCCGCTTCGGGTCCCGGATTACATTCTTGACCAGGCGCGCAGAGCCGCCGAGGAGGAAAATGTGTCCGTCAACCAGTTTCTCGGAACTTTGATCGCCGAAGGGCTCGGTCATCGACGCGCTGTTCTGTCGATGCGTGAGCGGGCCGAGCGGGGAAATCCGGAGGCGGCCTTGGCAATTCTCGAACAGATTGTGGGAGATGATCCGGACGCCGGGGACGAACGGCCGTTCTGACCACTGTCCAACCCGTTCTTCGAACAGCCTTTGCCGAACGAGGAAGGATACGCCGCGGGGTTGTTGGGCATTCTCGGCTCTCCGGTCCTGCCGGCTGACCGGCGGCGCCAGTCGAGAAAGCGTGATGCATCAGCCGCTTGCCGCAAGCGCGTCCGGTGTTAGGATCACCGCTCCCGCCACAGTCGCCTGAGTTCGTGATGCAAATCTCCCGCCGCCACCTGATGTCGTCTCTTGCCGCTGCCGCCCTTCTGCCGCAGGCCGTGCGCGCCCAGGAGCCTCCGCCGCCGTTTCCGATCCCCGCGGTCCCGCCACTGGAAACGGAAGACTATGCCGTTGCGCGCAAGCACTTTCAGACGAAGCTTCTGCGCTTCGGACCTTCGCCGGAACAGGCGCCCCCGCTGGGTGAACCCGCCGGTGCGCGCAAGGTTCTCTATCCGAGCGGACAGGATGGCGCCCTGAAGCTGATTGCCTGGGTTTCGCACTACGAACCGTCAACACAGCTGAAGCCGGCGGTTCTCTTCCTGCATGGCGGCAATGCCACCGGGGACGGGCACTGGGAACTGGTGATGCCTTATGCGAAGGCGGGTTTTGTCGCGATGTTGCCCTCGTTTCGCGGGGAAAACGGGCAGGCGGGCAATTATTCCGGCTTTTATGACGAAACCTCCGATGCGCTGGCCGCTGCCGAATTCCTCGAAAACCTGCCGGGCATCGACAAGAACCGCATCTTTCTTGCCGGCCACAGCAATGGCGGAACCCTGGCTTTGCTTTCGGCCATGACGCGGACCTTCAAGGCAGCGACGCCGATTTCGGCCGGCGTCAGTGCCTGGCGCTATTTCGGCCGCTTCCGCAAGGAGATGCCGTTTGATCCGTCGAATGAGCGCGAGCTGATCATGCGCTCCTCGGTCTGCTTCGGCACCAGCCTGAAATGCCCGACGCTGCTTTTGCGCGGCACCGAGGAACGTCCCTTTGATGCCAATGACCAGCTCTTGATCGATCGTGCCCGTTCCGCCGGCGTTTCGATCGATCACCGTCTGCTGCCCGGCACCCACAACGGCGTCGTGCCGGGGGCCGTGGAGGAAAGCATCCGCTTCTTCCGTCACCACGGGGCGTAAACGGCAGGCACGCGAAAGCCTCGCGCCAGCCGCAACTGCCATGGTCAGGGCGACGTCATCTGCCGGAAGTCCCTCCATGACCCTCATTGCCCGACATCTGTCCCGCACCGTTCAGCTGCTTGCCCTGCCTGTGATGGCGGGTAGCCTCTCCGGCTGCATCCTGGTGACGGATACCAGCCGCATGAACCCGGATGTCTTCGTGCAGGAAACGGCACCCGTTTTCCTCAACCCGGCCTATGCGGCGCAGGTGCCGGTGCAGCCGCAACCGGTGCCGGAACGCCAGCCGATTCCGCAGAAACGCGACCTCTACCAGACGCAGTTCCACCAGACCTACGGCATTCCGGTGTCGAACCCGGTGCATCGGGTCTATTACGCCAGCATCCGCGATGACGGCTTCACGCTGCCGGCCATTCCCTATTCGCGCATCGATGCGCGCTATCTGCGCCAGGAGGTGGATTACCGCACCAACGAGGCGCCGGGCACCATCGTTGTCGATACCAAGCAGCGCTTCCTCTATCTCGTGCAGCCGAACGGCAAGGCGATCCGTTACGGCGTCGGCATCGGCCGCGACGGTTTTTCCTGGTCCGGCCGCGGCGTGATCCAGTGGAAGGCCAAATGGCCGCGCTGGACGCCGCCGAACGAGATGGTTCAGCGCCAACCGGAGCTTGCGAAATTTTCCGCCGCTGAGGGCGGCGCCATGCCCGGCCTCAACAATCCGCTCGGTGCGCGCGCGCTCTACATCTTCAAGGACGGCAAGGACACGCTTTACCGCGTGCACGGCACGCCGGACTGGCAGTCGATCGGCAAGGCAACCTCGTCGGGCTGCGTGCGCCTGCTGAACCAGGACGTGATCGATCTCTTCGACCGCGTGCCCTCCAACACGCCGATTGTGGTGATCTGATCACACGAGGGTCACGATAAGGTGCAGCGGCCGCCCCTGGCCGCCGCATTAAGGCTCCCTATACTTCTTCTGGCCACAATTGCGGAACCAAAGTCGGGACCATCCGTTGGTTCGCGTTCCATCGTCCGCCGTCTCCAGTGAAGAAGTAAACCCGGCCCCATGATTTCAGACACTATGAACCGCCGCCGTCTCCTGAGCTTGCTCGCCGTCGGTACCGCCTCCACGCTTGCCGGCTGCGCCTCTTCCGGCCCTCCCGGTCTCCGCCCCATCGCCATTGCCGCACCACAGCTGCCGGCGCCGCCCACCGGCCGTTCGCCGGAACTCGACGCTACCTACGGCCAGATGGTCGATGGCGGTTTTGTCATCCCCGCCGTGCCCTACTGGAAGATCCCGCCGCGCTTCTATCGCCAGCGGGTCGCCAACATCACCGGTGAACCGGCCGGCACCGTCGTCGTCGACACGCAGTCGCGTTTCCTCTACCTGGTGGAGCCGGGCGGAGAGACCGCCATGCGTTACGGCGTCGGCATCGGCCGCGAGGGGTTTGCCTGGCAGGGCGAAGGTGTCATCCAGTGGCGCCAGAAATGGCCGAAATGGACGCCGCCGGACGAGATGATCGGCCGCCAGCCGGAACTCGCCAAATATTCCGCCGCCAATGGCGGCATGCCGCCGGGGCTCCTCAACCCGCTCGGCGCCCGCGCGCTCTACATCTTCCAGAACGGCCAGGACACGCTCTACCGCCTGCACGGCAATCCCGAATGGAACTCCATCGGCAAGGCCGTCTCGTCGGGCTGCGTGCGCCTGATGAACCAGGACATCATCGACCTCTACGAACGCGTGCCGAACAAGGCACGGATCATTGTGTGGCAGTAAGGGGGGAAGCAGAGGATCCTGCTTCGGTAGCATCGAGCATATTGACCATCCTCTTGGTTGACATGCGACGTTACCTTGACCATATTCCAGCTATGAACCCACTGGCAGCGTGCTGTCAGTCCAAAGGCCGTAGGGAGTTTCCTTGCGGCTTTTGCGTTTTCTGGGCCCCATTTAGCCATGCGAACATTTGTCTATGTCGATGGGTTCAACTTTTACCATATGCGGCTGCAACGGCAGCGTCAGCATCGCTGGCTGAATCTGAAAGCTCTTGCCGATAACCTCGTAAAATCTCCGCATGTCATTGAGCGCGTCAATTACTATACGGCGCGCGTATCTTCGAAAATCGATCCGCTCGCTCCCGCCAAGCAACAAGTGTATTTGTCGGCCCTGAACACCGTCCCAGAGATTGACATTCACTATGGGCGTTTCTTGTTCGGTGAGAAATGGGCTTTTCTGATACAGCCGCCATCAGCAAAGCCTGCTGACTATGTGTGGAATGTTCCTCCACCACGCACCGTCTTGGTCGCCAAAGTCGAGGAAAAGGGCAGTGACGTCAACCTCGGCAGTCATCTTGTGCGCGATGCCTTGCTTGATCGCTTCGATGTAGCGCTTGTTATATCGAACGATACCGATCTGGTCGAACCCATCAGGATTGCTATCCAGGAGGCAGGCAAGAAGGTCGGTATAGTCGCTCCGATCCGCGCCCGGCACAACCAGGCACCGATACCATCTCCCAGTCTCAAGCAGGTCAGTTCCTTCGCGATCTATATTGATGATCACCATCTGAAGGCGGCACAGTTTCCGAGTGAGGTGACGCGCGCTGACGGCAAGACCGTGGTTCGGCCGGCCGGCTGGAGCTGACTGGGTTCTGTGTAAGATATCGCCACAACCTGCCCGGCAAGTTGCCCCTGTCATCCCCCCGCCGGCAGCACCTGGCAGGCGAAACTGCTGGCCTTGAGCACCTTGCAGGCCGACAGCGCTGCCGCCTGGTCGGAAAAACCGGAGAAGCGGGCGCGGTAGGTGGCGCCGGATTTTCCGTGCACGGAATCGGTATAGGGGGTGAGGCCCTGGAAACGGCCGTCGAGTTTCGGCATGGCGCGCGAGAGCAGCGAAATGGCCTCGGTTTCGTTGCCGGCCGAACCGACCTCGACCCGCCAGCCGGCGGCGCTGACGATCTTGAAGGGCAGGGGCGCATCACTTTTCGGCGCTGCCGCATAGGCAAGGTCGGAGGAACGCGCGGGGGTCGCCATGTCTGCGGCCTGCGTCCGGGCGACGGCGGCCGGCTGCTGCGGCATGGCGACAGAAGGCGTGTAGCGATCGGCGATCACCGGCTGCGGTAGGGCAGGGGTGGCGATTGCCGGCGCAGCGGAAGCGGGAGGACGCGGCGCGACAGGAAAACTCGCCTCCTGCCGCTTCGGAGCCCGTGTCGGTTGCTGCTCCATCGGCGCATCAACCTCGCTGCGCATCACCGGTTCCGGCACGTCGGCGCGCTGCGGTGCGGCCTGGGGAAAGATCGGCTGCGGCGCAGGGCGTAGCGCCGCCATCAGCGTGCCGCTGCGGGTGGCGGCCTTCGGCATCGCCTCGTCCAGGAGTTCGGCCATGCGGGCATCGCGGCTGCGGGCGCTTTTGCCGCCCAGCACGACGCCGATCACCCGGCGGCCATTGTCGTTGACGGCGCTGACGAGGTTGAAGCCGCTGGCATTGGTAAAGCCGGTCTTGATGCCGTCCATGCCCTTGTAGCGGTACATGAGATTGTTGTGGCCGCGCAATGTCTTGCCGCGGAAATTGAAGCTTGCGGTGGAAAACAGCTGATATTCGCGGGGAAAATCGCGCATCAGCGCCAGGCCCAGCCGTGCCATGTCGCGCGCCGTCGTCACCTGCCGGCTGTCGGGCAGGCCGGAACCGTTGCGAAAGACCGTGCGGCTCATGCCGAGCTGGCGGGCTTTCGCCGTCATCGCGGCGCCAAACCGTTCCTCCGAGCCGTAGAGATGGTCACCGATGCCTTCTGCCACGTCATTTGCCGAGCGCACGATCATGCCGTAGACGGCTTCGCGCACCGTATAGGTCTGGCTCTGGCGAATGCCGAGTTTCATGGGAATGGTGCGGGCGCCGTTGGCGGACATGACGATCTGCTGGTCCCACTTCAGGCGGCCGTCGCGCAGCGCCTCGAACACCATGTAGAGCGTCATCATCTTGGTGAGCGATGCCGGATGGTTCAACTCGTCGGCATTGGTCGCCTGCAAAACCTTGCCCGAATTGACGTCCAGTATGAAATCCGCGTAACCGGCCTTCGCCTCGAGCGCAAACAGCCAAACGCCCATCATCAGCGCTAGTGCGGCGGCGTGGCGGAAAACCCCGCCCGTCGTCTCAGTCATCCCCAAATCCCCGAAATCCGTGTTACCGTTTTAAGATAACGGACGACTGGGGCGGAAAATTAGTCACAAGTTTAATTTTTAAAATTGTAGTTAATGATGTCTTGCCAAAGGGATGCGGCGGGATTTTGAGACGACGTCCCAACCGATGCCGGAACCGGCGAGAGGCCGGTGGCGAGCCCCGTTGCGGCACGGGCGTGTGATGCAAGGCGGTGGTTTGCGACAAGAGGTGAACGTCTTCTATCGGCCCAAACCGGTCATTCTTGCGGGATAGGCGTTCCCTGATGAAAAACCATCTGCCACCGGCCCGAACCCAGTTTCCAGATCGAGCTACGAAGAGTTTCGAAGTTTCTTGACGCTTCGTCTGCAACGCGAATGCTTCGATAAGTCACCAGGACCACGTCGCTTGAGAGCGAGGTGACAGAGAAGTCGGCTACCTGCGGCACAATGCTTGATCCCGACGAGCCTTCGCTCGCGAGTGCATCAACCGTGATCTGCTTGTTATAGACCCGACCCGATTTCCCGAATTCAAAAAACTCATCGGCCAGAAGGTCTGAGACTTGTTGGGGCGACATCCTTGTATCGGGACGATGGAGGCTAGTTTCCAAGCTGTAAAAAAGATCAGCGTCGGGTTCTGTGAATGACATGAAAGCTCCAACCATCGTTGTGACAGCACGATGATACATCAGATACATCGACGGTTCGATGTCCGCCAATGGCGCTTCTTCGCCATGACGGCCGTCGGCCCGAAGCGGTCATTGCTTGCCACGAAAGATATGGGTCGTGTTATCGCGCTCAATTGGGGTAAATCCAATCGTTGGCCAGAATGCTTCCGCCTCTGGGCCTGCGGTATAAAGTACGATCGGGCGATCGAAAGCTTTCGCATGTTCAAGAACAAACAACGCGATCTGTCTGCCAACCCCTAGCCTTCGATAGGCTGGCCGAACGTAGAACCGCCTCATACGCAGCCAACCGCTATCCATGAAATCCTGTGTCACGCCGCCAATACCGGCGACCTCACCATCGATTGTGGCAAGAGCTAGAATTTCCCCTGAGCGCTCAAAGCGATTGGCCCCGCTGCGCCATTCGTCTTGAAGGACAGAAATCATCTCGAAGCCTTCTGCCTCCGCCTCTAGCAGCAATTGATCAAGCCGGTCGGGCAGCTCTACAATCTGCCTAACCACAACAGCATCACGGTCGCCCATCATCCGAATTCCACCTCTGTCAGCGCTGAACCTTCTTTGCTTTGACCGAGTTGAACCTTTCCTGTCTTGTCGCGCATCACGATTAAACGCATCCGCTTTTGGTCGCGAATGGCATCGACAAATCCATGAGTTGTAACGCGATGCCCAATGCAATGGGACAGATCGGCTATGGCTGGATGGCTTAACCACAAAATATCAGACATGACTTTCGCCGAAAAAGCCGGGAGGAAAAGCCAAAACCTGAAGCCCTTCCGAAACCGGCAGGGCTGTGATGATCAGTGAGCTACGCTAAAATGCGCACACGCCATCCACGACCCCAAAGGGGCCATTGTTATTGACGGCGATGTTACGCTGCGTGCTCATGATCGTGATCTATGCATAACGGTAGGCCAATGTAAATTACTGAGCGACGCAAGTATCCGATTTTCGGAAAGAGAAAAGTTCCCGAACGCCAGAAACGAGGATCAAAACCACCTTTTTCGATGCTCATGAACATGTCGTCTTTCGGCGCATCAAAGCCATGGGGCTATCGGCCCGAAGCCGCCATTGAACATGGGGGTCAGCTCACGTATCAGGCGTTCTTGTCCAATCAGGAGCAATGCCTCAATGCAGCCACCGCCAGATGATGCTTGGGAACCATGGTCCCCGGATGAGTTGTTCGCTCGTCTCGGCGTGTCTAAAACCGACTGGTACATCGTGGGCGGCTGGGCCCTGGACCTTTGGCACGGCGAGCTGACCCGTGCGCATGAAGACTTGGAGTTCTCGGTGCTTGCCTGCCAGGCTCAACGCTATCGCGGCGCCCTGTCGGATCTGGAGTTCTTCACAGTGAAGGATGGCAAACTTGACCATCTCCCCCTCGTAGAACCACTGCCCACGGATGTTTGGCAGCAGTGGGGTGCGGACATTGGCGCCGGGCGCTGGCGCGTCGACATGATGGTCGATCGGGGATCGCCGGATATGTGGGTCTACAAGCGTGATCCATCTTTCTCCTTGCCGCGAAGCGAAGCCATACGCGCAACAGCCGGCGGCATCCGATATCTGGCACCGCATATCGTCCTGCTCTTCAAGGCCAAGCACGTCCGCGACAAAGATCACGGGGACTTCCGCAATGCCCTACCTCGCTTGGAATCCGATGAAAAATCCGCCCTTCGTGGATGGTTGGAGATGCTGCATCCAGGACATGTCTGGACTGACGAGCTTCAATCCGGCTGACCTTCTACCTGGCTGACGATCTGTCGCGAAATCCCAGTTAAAGTTATTCTCGCTTTTCTGGCCTTGGCGACGTCGCAGAGTAGGGAGTTTTGCGGCAGCCACAATGTCAGTGTTGGTGCTGGGCGACTGACGGTTCCTGGTCCTTTGCGGATATGACGTCTGCATTACCTGAGACCGGGTCAAGTCCTGCAGGCTGAGAAAAAGCTGACTTCAATTGCTTTGAGACGCAGCGATTGCCCGGGCCGGAGCAATGTCCTCGGCCAGAAGCGCGCTGACGGAATCGCCCGAATTGATCCGGCGCATGGCTTCGGCGAGAGCGGGTGCGACAGATAACACGGTCAGCTTGGGCAGCCGCTTTTCGGCAGCGATTGGCACGGTGTTGGTGCAGACGATCTCCAGCACGTCCGGTTCCGCGGCAAGCCGGGCAACGGCCGAGCCAGCGAGAATTCCGTGCGTGGTGGCGATCCGGATGGTGCGAGCACCATGGGCGCGCAGATGCTGCAGCAGTTCAAGAATGGAGCCGCCGCTGGCGATCTCGTCATCGAGCACGATGACGTCGCGATTGCGGATATCCCCTATCAGTGCCGAGATGCGCACTTGGGTATCGCTCACCCGTTCCTTGGCACCGGCGGCGACAGGCACATTCAGGCGCTTGGCAAAGGCGGCCGCATTCTTGGCATTACCAAGGTCGGGAGAAACGACGACGGCTCTGGTGAGATCATAACGGAAGAAATGATTGGCAAGCTCGCCCAGGGCATGGAGTTGATCGACGGGCACGCTGAAAAAGCCGTGTACCTGCGGGGAATGCAGCGTCATGGTGAGCACGCGGTTGGCACCTGCCGTCACCAGCAGATCTGCGACCAGCCGACCGCCGATGGAAATCCTCGGAGCGTCCTTCTTGTCGGAGCGGGCATAGGAAAAATGTGGAATGACTGCCGTAATGCGCGAAGCCGACGCACCACGCGCAGCATCGAGCATCAAGAGCAGCTCGATCAGGTTTTCCTGAACCGGCGCGCTGAGCGGTTGCACGATAAAGACATCCTGCTCCCGGCAATTGGCCTGCAGCTGGACTTCAAGGCAATCGTTGGAGAAGCGCTTGGTCCGCACCGGATGCAACGGCACGCCGAGATGGGAACAGATTTCCTTCGCAAGTTCGGGATGGGCACTGCCGCTGAAGATGGCTATCTGGTTCAACGGAACCTCCCCCAATAACTATCCGGCTTATGATGGTTGCCCCTGTCATAGTCAAGCCTTGCGGACCGGGTTTGCCGCGAGCTTTCGGTGCTTTCCAGCCATGTCCGCCAATGGCGCACAGGAGACGTGCCGTTGGCGTGTCTGCTTTCAGGTGTGTGTCAGTAGGGCCTGTATGACCGACATGAAAGCGCAAGCCGGACGTTTCGCCTTTAGGCATCCCCCAAGTAAATCGAAACTGCCGCTGGACGTATCGTCCGCGAAACCAAGTCGCAAAGGCGCAGCATGGTTGCGACGGGTGTTACCCAAACATCCGTCTATGGCCGGACCCTCGACGGGTCCGGCTCATCGTGTGGAAGGCCAAGGGACAGCATCTGGCAGCCCGGGCTTCGCGTCACACGAACTGGGAAAGACCCGGCACGGAATTGACAACCTCGTCCACGGTTTCTGCGCCGGCATGTTCGCGGGCAACGGCGATGGTTTCGCGGGCAAGCGCGGTGATCTCGCCCATGCCGAGCCCTTGCGCCATCAGCTGCTGGCCGAGCGCCATGACGCCGCCGCCGAAGCTGGCCATCAGGCCGCCCAGAAGGCCGCCGCCGCCGGCGCCTTCGCCGTTGAATTTTGCCACCAGTTCCGGGGCACCGGGAATGGCTTCGATCATGCGGGCGACCGCGCCGTCATCGGCTTCGCGCTGCAAGAAGCCCAGCATCATGCCGACAGCCTTTTCGGCAACCTCGGGGGAAATGCCGACATTGTCCGCAACGCGGCTTACGAGATCGTTCATCAAACTCTCCTCAGGTTTTTGACGTTAACGTCAAAGTAAATAAATCGCCGCCCGGATGCAAGCCGCAAGCGTGGGCCGGCTTTTGGTCCTGCCTAACATTTTACGGTGAAAAGTACATGGCACCGCGGCGACTGATTGGCCGGCGCGGGATCTGCAGCCGTCTCTGCAGCAAAGGGCGGGTGAGGGCCGGGAAGAGGTCAGTCCGATGCCTTGCCGAGAGTGTCGGCCATATAGGCGCCGCGTTGTCCCATCGGCTGTTCCGGCCCGGTCGTGCTGTCGCGCGCCGTCTGGTGCTCCAGTTCCGCATTCACCTCGGCGCCGAAAATGACGATGATGGACGAAATCCAGGTCCAGAACAGAAAGCCGATCAGCGCGCCGAGCGTGCCATAGGTCGCGTTGTAATTGGCAATGTTGGACAGGTAATACGACACGCCGAGCGAACCGATCAGCCAGAGGATCGCGGCCGTGGCAGAACCCCAGGTCACCCAGCTGAGTTTTGCCTGTTCGCGGCTCGGGCCATAGCGGTAGAGCAGCGTGATGCCGAAGGCGATCAGCACCAGAAGCACCGGCCAGCGCAGCACGGTCAGCACCGTTTCGGCCATGCCGCCGAGATTGACGAGTGCAATGATCGCCGGGATCACGCCAAGCCCGATGACGAGGATGATGAGCCCGATCAGCCCGCCGAGCGTAAACGCGAAGGAGACGAGGTTGAGGCGCAGAAAACTGCGCTTTTCGTCCTCGCCATAAGCGATGTTCATTGCCTCGAACAGCGCCTTCACGCCATTGTTGGCGCTCCACAGCGCAATCGCCAGACCGAAGATCAGACCGAAGCTGAGGGCGCTGCGTTTTTCGCCGGCCAGCGTCTGCAACTGGCCGAAGAAGATGTCGAGCCCTTCGGAAGGCATGATCTGGTTGAGAAAGGACAGCCGTTCGGAAATCGTCGCCGGATCGGCGAAGAAGCCGTAGAGGGATACCAGCGCCGTCATGGCGGGGAAGATCGACAGCAGCAGATAAAAGGTCACTCCGGCCGCCACCAGCATCACCCGGTCCTCCTGCACGGCGGCAAATACGCGCCAGAACACATCCTTCAGCCCCTTGGCCGGGATATCGCGCGGGCGATCCGCCTCCCGTCCACGCCGGTCCGAGCCGGGCGCTGCCGTCCTTGTTGTCTCTGCCGCCTCTGCCATGCCGTCTCTCCTGCATTCGCCTCCAGCGGGCGATGTTGCAATTGCCGATCCTCCGGCCCCGGCCTATACAGGGGGCCTTATATGCGCATAAATGCAAACGAATTGAAGGAAGGGCGGTTGCATGGCAGAGGCGGGAAAACTCTTCATTGGCGGAAGCCGAAATCCGGACGATACGCTGAAGAAGCCGGAATTCTTGAGCCTGAAATTCGGCAACCGGCATGGCCTCGTTACCGGCGCCACCGGCACCGGCAAAACGGTGACGCTGCAGGTGTTGGCCGAAGGCTTTTCGGAGGCCGGCGTGCCGGTCTTCTGCTCCGACATCAAGGGCGACCTCTCCGGCATTGCCGCAATCGGCGAGCCGAAGGATTTTCTGCTGAAGCGCGCTGAACAGATTGAGTTCGCCGACTACGACAATGCCGCCTATCCGACGATCTTCTGGGATCTTTATGGCGAAAAGGGCCACCGCGTCCGCTCGACCGTCGCCGAAATGGGGCCGCTTCTGCTCGCCCGGCTGATGGATGCGACGGAGGCGCAGGAGGGCGTGCTGAACATCGCCTTCAAGATCGCCGACGAAGGCGGCCTGCCGCTGCTTGACCTGAAAGACCTGCAGGCGCTGCTCACCTATATGGGCGAACATGCCGGCGAAATCTCCCAGCGTTACGGTTTTGTCTCAAAAGCCTCCGTCGGCTCGCTGCAGCGCGGCCTGCTCGTGCTGGAACAGCAGGGGGCCGAACATTTCTTCGGCGAACCGGCGCTGAAGATCACGGACATCATGCGCACCAGCACCGATGGCCGCGGTGTGATTTCCGTGCTCGCCGCCGACCGGCTGATGATGAACCCGAGGCTTTACGCCACCTTCCTGCTCTGGCTCCTGTCGGAACTGTTCGAGGAGCTGCCGGAAGTTGGCGATCCGGACAAACCGCGGCTCGTCTTCTTTTTTGACGAGGCGCATCTTCTGTTCTCCGAGGCGCCGAAGGTGCTCCTGGAGCGCGTCGAGCAGGTGGTGCGCCTGATCCGCTCCAAGGGGGTCGGCGTCTATTTCATCACCCAGAACCCGCTCGACGTGCCGGAAACCGTGCTTGCCCAGCTCGGCAACCGGGTGCAGCACGCGCTGCGCGCCTATACGCCGCGCGAACAGAAAGCGGTAAAAACGGCGGCCGATACCTTCCGCCCCAATCCGGATTTCAAGACCGACGAGGCGATCACGCTGCTCGGCACCGGCGAGGCGCTGGTTTCGACGCTGGAAGGCAAGGGCGCGCCCTCCATGGTGGAACGCACCTTGATCCGCCCGCCGTCGGGCCGCATCGGGCCGCTGACGGACGAGGAGCGCCGCAAGCTGATCAATACCAGCCCCGTGGCCGGCCAGTATGACGAGGATATCGACCGCGAATCCGCCTTCGAGATCCTGATGGCGCGCGCCGAAAAAGCGGCGAAAGGCGCCGTGCCGCGCCGCGCCGAAGTGGAGGCGCCGGACGAGCGTGAAGACACCCAGCCGACCCGCAAGGCCGACAGCGCCGCCGGCCGCTGGTCGCTCCCCGGTTTTGGCGATGCGGCAGACGAGGTGCTGGGCGAAGAGCCGCAGCGGAAACGTGCCCCCGCCGGCAGAAGCTCCGGTTACCAGCGCGAAACGGTGATCGAAGCGGCAATGAAAAGTGCCGCCCGTTCCGTCGCCACCTCGGTCGCCAACCAGCTCGGCCGGGCGCTCGTGCGGGGGATTTTGGGGAGTTTGAAGCGGTAGCGTTCTAACGGCTTCATCGGGCCGACCCGTACTCGGGATGAGCGCGCGGGAGGAGGCATGCGGGGTGCTAGGAAAGCTGTGACCCGCCGTGCGCGGGCTTTGCGGCAATCGGACAACGATGCCGAACAGAGATTGTGGTCGAATCTCCGCAACCGTCAGCTCGGTGGTTTTAAGTTTGTCCGCCAACTGCCCATCGGACCGTATTTTGCGGATTTCGCCTGCCGGGAACGGATGCTGGTGGTGGAAATCGACGGCAGCCAGCACGCTGGGTCGCTGTCTGATCAGCGGCGCAATGTGTTCATGCTATCGGTCGGCTGGTCGGTTTTGCGCTTCTGGAACGTCGATGTGCTGCGCGAGACCGACAGTGTGCTGGAAACCATTCTTGCCGGTCTGGACGGTCGACTGGTCGATCCGGTGGAGGCCTATGATCTGCGCTTTTATCCGGCTGTGTGGCGCGGATGATGTCGCGCCGCGGGTTGGGTCTGCCCCTCACCCTAACCCTCTCCCCGCCAAGCGGGGAGAGGGGACTGTGGCGTGCCTCGCTGCCAGAACTGCACCCGGGCGGAGTGTCCTCGTGTGGGGCCGGAGTTCGCGAAAGGCAGATACAGGTCTCTTGAAGGTTTGACGGAGCATGTTTCTCGCATCTGGGACGCCGGATGTTCGAGGCAGAGCGTATCGGCTCCTGCGTCCCCTCTCCCCGCCAAGCGGGGAGAGGGCTAGGGTGAGGGGCAAAACCCCGCTCCGAGGAAAAACCTCACCTCTTCCGCACGAATTCCGTGCGCAGCACGAGGCCCTTGATGGCGTCGTGGCGGCAGTCGATTTCTTCCGGGTTGTCGGTGAGCCGGATGGACTTGATGACCGTGCCCTGTTTCAGCGTCTGGCCGGCGCCCTTCACCTTCAGATCCTTGATCAGCACGACGGAATCGCCGTCGGTAAGCAGCGTGCCGGAGGCATCGCGGACTTCTGCGCCCTTGGCGGCTTCGGCCTTCAGCTCGGAGGCCGGGCGCCATTCGCCGGTTGCTTCGTCATAGATGTAGTCGTCGTCATCGGCTGCCATGGTGGCCTGTGTCCTTGTAGAAAGAGAAAGGGCAAAAAACCCGCTGTCCGGCCTTAGACGCCTCCGCGCGCCGAATGTCAAAGCCCCCGCGCGGCAACCGTGCTTGGCCGGCCGGCGGAAAGAACCCGCGCCGCAGGGAAAACCGGCATTTTCCGTTAACCATACGCACGGGAAATCGCGTGGTTTTCCCGCGGTCCGACGCGCCGGCGCCTGCGATCACGTGATGTTTAGAAACATCGCATAGGCATCTCTGCTCAACTTGTCGTAGGTCGGTTTTCGCACGGACGAGGGAGGTTTAACACGGATGGCGAGCTTCAACAGTGCAGACGGGTTCTTCCGCTCGGTCGTGCAGCATGCGGATCGTGCCTTTTATTGTGATGCCGCCCGCGAGGTTTCTTATGGCGAAATGGGCGCGGTCGTGCAGCGCCTTGCCGGTTACCTGTCGCAGAATGGTCGGCCACGCCGCATCGGTATTCTGGCGACCCGCAGTTTTGAAGCCTATGCAGGCATTCTCGCCGCCGGTTTTGCCGGCGCGGCCTATGTGCCGATCAACCTCAAATGGCCGGAAGAGCGTATCGTCACCCTGCTTGGCCTGATGGAACTCGACGCACTTGTGGCGGACGTGCAGGGTGCGGCGCTGCTGACGCCGGCGGTGCTGGCCGCAGCACCGGATCTCGTCGTCATCGCCGATACAGCGGTCGAGGTTGCGCCCCGGTCGGGCCAGACCATCGTCCGGCTTGGCGCGATCGATACCGTCCCGCTTGCCGAACCGGTGCCGGTCGGGCCGGACGAGCTTGCCTATATCATCTTCACCTCCGGCACGACCGGCCTGCCGAAAGGCGTGATGATTTCCGCCGGTTCGCTTGCCAATTATCTGGCCGAAAGCCGGTCCTGGACCAATCTCACGCCCGAGGACCGGCTGGCGGAAACCTGCGACGTCACCTTCGATCTCACGGTCCACAACCTCTTCCTCTGCGTCGAAGCCGGTGCCTCGCTGCATATCCTTTCGGCGCTGGAGATGATGGCGCCCGGCCGCTTCGTGCGCGCCCGTGCCATCACGGTCTGGATGTCGGTGCCGACGCTGATCGCCATGATGCGCCGCAACGGTTCGCTGAAACCCGGCATCTTCCCGAGCCTGCGCCTGTCGATCTTCTGCGGCGAACCCTTGCCGGTGGCCGCGGCCGAGGCCTGGGCGGCGGCCACTCCGAACGGCGTCGTCGAAAACATCTACGGCCCGACGGAAGGCACCGTCATCTGCATGCGCCAGCGGCTGACAAACCCGCCGGTCGCCACCGAAAGCCGCGGCATTCTGGCCATCGGCAAACCTTATGACAGCATGGAGATCGCCATCTTCGACAGTGCACAAAATCCGGTGGCCGACGGGATGCCAGGCGAGATCGCGCTCTCTGGTCCGCAGCTTGCGATCGGTTACCTCGGCCAGCCGGACCAGACGGCGGATCGTTTCCGCATGATCCGCGGCAAACGCTGGTATCTGACCGGCGATCTCGGCATGCGGGATGAAAAGGGCACCTTCCACCATCTCGGCCGCACCGACAATCAGGTGAAGGTGAAGGGCAACCGCATCGAGCTGGAAGAGGTGGAGGCGCATCTGCGCCGCGCGGCGGAGACAGATGTGGTGGCGGTCGTCGCCTGGCCGGTCATTGATGGTTCGGCGCAAGGGCTCGTCGGTTTCTGTGTCAGCGCGTTTTCGGGGGAGGCGATCGGCAAGCGACTGCTCTCCAGCCTGCCGCGCTACATGGTGCCGGAACCGATCGAGGTGCTGGAGGACCTGCCGGTCAACATCAATGGTAAGGTGGATCGCAGGGCGCTGTTTCAGCGTCTGGAGGACAGAATGAAAGCGGCGGCCGAGGCGCGGTCCGCCGTGGCAATAAAAGCAGGAGCCGCAGAATGAGCGAACAGGCAAGCGCCACAATCCGTGAGATGATCCTCTCCCTTCTGAGGGCGCGGGGCGTGGAGAGCGTCGGCGAAACGGAGCCGCTGTTTTCCTCCGGGCTTCTCGATTCGATCGCCGCCACCGACGTGCTGATGGCGCTGGAAAGCGAGCACGGCGTCGATCTGGCGGATGAGGATTTCGACATCCTGCAGATCGATACGCTGCAGGGGCTGGAAACCTTTCTCTCGGCCCGGAAGGCGGCATGAAACTTCGCCCGATCACCCGCAATGAGACCGCCGCCGCGCTCTCGCTTCTGACCGAAGGTTTTCCGCTTCTGCCGGAAAACACCTGGCGGCAGAGTTTTGCGCGCATGCTGGCCTATGCGGAGGAGGAGGGCGATGGGGTGGTCGGCCAGATCGGCATGGCGGGCGGGCGCGATGTCGGCATCTGCCTCGCGCTGCCGGCACGCCGGCTTGTTTATGCACACACGCCGCGGCGTCAGGTGAATCTGTCGGCCTTTTACCTGAAACCCGGCCACGAATGGATGACGACACTGTTCCTGCGCCGGCTGATGGCCGATGACAGCGTCGATTATCTCGATGTCACGGCCTCCTATTCGATGCGCGAGATCAACCGCCGCATCGGTTTTCAGGATCACTCGGCCGGCATGGTGGTGGTGCCGACGGCGGCCGCCTGCTGGCGTCCGGGCGGCGCGTACCGGCTGCTGGACCTTGGAGACGTGCCTGAGAGCGCCCTGTCACCGCGGATACATGGCCTGCTGGAGCATCACCGCCGGCTTGGCTGCGTGGCGCTGGTGGTGGAAAAAGAGGGAGAATACCATCCGCTGATCCTGGCCACGACCGGCCGCAAGGGTGTCGCAGGCGCGCGCATTCTGCTCGTCCGCGACCGGGCGCTGGTGCATGCCGTCCTCGGTCCCCTGAGCCGCCATCTCCTTGGTCGCGGTCTGTTTTATCTCGAATATGATGCCATGGCCGCACCGGAGAATTTGCCCGAGGCCTTGTTCTGGCGCCGTTCCGCCCCGGTACAGATGACGCGGGCGCCGGAGGGCGAGGCGATCGATCTCACCTTTTCCGAATTCGCCTTCATTCCATCACCGAAACTGTCTGCCGGCATGAAGGATCTGCCGGCGCGGACGCGCGACCGGATCCTCCGCTGGTCGGCAACGGGCCGTTTTTCGAGTTATACCGATCCGGTCACCGGGGTTGCGCTGCAGCTTGCTGAACTTGGCGTGGTGTGAGGAGCCTTACGAAGCCTGCAGGCCCGCCGCATGGTCATCGATCAGCGTGCCGATGACCGTCAGCGCCTTCGTCTGGCCCTCGCTGTCCGGCTTGTCGAGCGCCAGCAATGCCTTCCACAGCGTCCAGCCGCGGGCCCGCGCAAAGGTCTCGGCGTCGAGACCAAGCGTCGCGCGAAAGAGGGTCCGTTCTTCGCCCTCGAAAAAGGTCCAGGCCATCATCAGGTCGCAGGCCGGATCGCCGATGCCGCAGCAGCCGAAATCGATGACACCCGAAAGCCGCCCGTCGCGCAGCAGCAGATTGCCGGGCGAGACGTCGCCATGCACGAAAACGGGCGCCGCCGTCCAGCGGGAAGACAACGCCGTCTGCCAGACGGCGGCGGCGGCCTCGGCATCAATGCGGCCTGCGCTGCGGGCCAGGCAGGCCTGTGTTTCCGCGTCATAGACGGAAAGATCCCCGCCGCGGAAGAAATTGTGCGGCCCGGGCGGCGGCGCATCCCCGGAGGGCACCTTGTGCAGCGCCGTCAGATAGGCCGCGATATCGAGCGCCAGCTGCCGCCGGTTAGGCGCGGGGGTTGCGGCAATCGTCTCGCCCGGCAGAAAACTTTGCACCGACCAGGAAAAGGGATAACCGTGACCCGGCCTGCCGATCGCGACCGGCTCCGGCACCTGATAGGGCAGGTGGGCAGCGAGATGCGGCAGAAGCCGCGCCTCTTTCTCGACCTGCGGCTGATAACGGACAGCTGTCGGCAGGCGGACTTTGAGGTCCGCGCCCAGATGAAAGGTGGAATTGTCCCAGCCGTTGACGCGGACCGGCCGGATTGCAAGCGCGGCCCATTGCGGAAACTGCTCCGCCACCAGCGCCTTGACCGTGTCCACTTCGATTGTCAGCCGATCATCATCTGCCATGAGTGCCTCCGAAAGGCCTCCCTCATAACGATCTTTGATTGCCTGTCGATGACGTCGCGTCCGGCGCGGCAAACCAGTTCAGGCAACCGGCCGGCAGAAACCGGTTGCTGACCAGAAGCGCCCCGTGGCGGTAGAACGGCGATCCGCTGGCGCCCTCAGGCAGATCCACGGCCCAGACCGTCTCTTCCGGATTGCTCCAGATCAACCGTGCGCCGGACACCTGCAGGCCGCGCGCCGCGTCCGCCGGGGCCGTGCCGGGCGCCAGAAGCACGAGCGTTGCGGTGGTGGAGGTCTCTGCCGGCAACCCGGCAACCGGTGCGCCGATTGCGCAAAGCAGCACCAGCAGCATCGCCATCTTTCCGGCGCGCCCCCGGCCATCATCGCTCCGCCGTTCCAGTCCGGTGCCGCCGCCCGCTCCCGGTTCATCCGGCCTCCTGCGCAGCCGCCAGCCGATCAGCGCCGGAAGGATGCCGAACACCGCCAGCCAGCCGAGATCCCAGAGGAGCGGGTTTTCCACGCCCATGCGGATCCGGTGGATGCCGAGGATCCAGTGGGAAAGAACCGCATCCAGGCAATGCCAGGTGCCGAAACCGATTAGCGCATCGGCCAGCAGCCGGCGGTCGGCTCCGGCCGCGATCGCGTGGGACCGGTGCCGCCACAGCAGCCAAAGGCCGATGCCGGTGATGGCGTACATCAGCACATGGAAGATGCCGTCCCACAGGATCAGCAGGCGAAGATCGCCGCGCGCCGCCTCCACGGCGGAGAGAAGGTGATGCCATTGCAGCACCTGATGCAGCAGAATGCCGTCGAAAAACCCGCCGAGCCCGAAACCGAGCAACAGCGCGGGCCAGGTCGCGCCACCATGGCCGTCAGGTTTCTCCGTGCCGCCGCCGTGGCTTCGGCCGTCCCGTTCTTGCGTTCGCTCCGGGTTTTCCATGCTTGCCTCTCATGCGTTTCCCCGTCGAACCGGGGCAGGCGGCAAGGGTTGCATCACGCGGGATCTCCGCCGACCGTTCACCAGCGGGCGGCGGGTTTTCCCGTCTCGCGCCGTCGGTTGCTGCGCCGTGTGCCGTCGAAGAAACCGGGCGGTTTTGTCGAGACCCAGCGGACGAAGTTTGCCATGTCCGGATGGGCGAGCAGCGCCTCCACGCTGGAATAGGTTGTTTCCAGCTCGGCTTCGGAAAACAGCGCATGGATCTGCCGGTGGCAGATGCGGTGCAGCGTCTGCGTTTCCCGCCCGCCACGGCTTTTCGGCACCAGATGGTGTTCGTCCCGCTGGTCTTCCGGGATCGGGCGGCGGCACAGCGGGCACACCACATCCTCGGGCGGTCTGTACCAGGCGGCGATCTTTTCTCGGTGTTTGCGGGCCATGCGCATCCGGTTCTGTGACGAAACGGCAATATGGGGCGCATGGTTTCGCCGCACAATGGGTGGCACGGGCGGGAGCAGGAAACATGCATCCATAAAAAATTGCGCGCAATTGAATTGTAGGCAATTGACAATCGCGACCGCTTCGGCGATATAGATTGTGCGCAATCGAAATGCGCACAAACAAAGGAGAGATGGACATGAGCTTTTTCACCACGACCGACGGCACGCGCCTCTTCTACAAGGACTGGGGCACCGGCCAGCCGATCGTTTTTGCCCATGGATGGCCGCTGTCGTCGGATGCCTGGGACCAGCAGATGCTGTTTTTTGGCCAAAACGGTTTTCGCGTCATCGCCCATGATCGCCGCAGCCATGGCCGTTCGGACCAGACCTGGGATGGCAACCACATGGACCAGTATGCCGACGACCTGGCCGAGCTGATTGCGGCGCTCGACCTGAAGGACGCGATCCTGGTCGGTCATTCGACCGGAGGCGGGGAGGTGGCGCATTACATTGGTCGTCACGGCACTGCGCGGGTCGCCAAGGTCGTGCTGGTCGGCGCCGTTCCGCCGCTGATGCTGAAGACGGAAACGAACCCGCATGGCACGCCGCTCTCGGTCTTCGACAGCATCCGTGAGAACACGGCCAAGAACCGCTCGCAGTTCTTCTTTGATCTGACGGTGCCCTTCTACGGTTTCAACCGCGAAGGGGTGACGGCCAACGAAGGCATGCGCGAAAACTTCCGCCGCATCGGCCTGCAGGGTGGCATCAAGGGTCAGTATGACTGCATCCACGAGTTCTCCGAGGTGGATTACACGGCAGATCTCAAGCGCATCGACCGCCCGACGCTGATCATCCATGGCGATGACGACCAGATCGTGCCGATCGAGGCCTCTGCCCACCGCGCCGCCGAAATCGTCGCCGATGCCACGCTGAAAATCTATCCGGGCGGCTCGCACGGTCTCGCTGAAACCGAAGCCGACCGCTTCAACGCCGACGTTCTCGCCTTCATCCGCGGCTGATCCCGCACCGTTTGCCGCAACCCTGTTTCATGGAAGAAAGGATATCCTCATGTCGAAGTTCGCAACCGCCGCCGCCCGGGCTGCTGCTCTGGCCGCCGCCTTCGCCGGTGCCGTTCTGACCGCCGGTCATGCCTCTGCCGAGCCGGCAAAGCCCACCATCGTTCTCGTTCATGGCGCCTTTGCCGACAGCTCCAGCTGGAACGGCGTCACAAAAATCCTGCAGAAGGACGGCTACACGGTGGTCGCCGCCGCCAACCCGCTGCGCAGCGTCACCGCCGATGCGGCCTATGTCGCCGATATCGTTGGCGCCATCGAAGGCCCGGTTGTTCTCGTCGGCCATTCCTATGGCGGGCAGGTGATCAGCACGGCCGCCAATGGCCAGGAGAATGTCAAGTCGCTCGTCTACGTGGCAGCCTTCGCGTCCGAAGAAGGAGAGGCCGTTGCCGAACTGGCCGCAAAATTTCCGGGGGGCACGCTGGGCGGGGCACTGGCCGCTCCCGTCAAGCTGAAGGATGGCGGCGTCGATCTCTCCATCGACCAGACGAAATTCCACCAGCAGTTCGCCCAGGACGTGGACGCCGCAGACGCCGCCCTGATGGCTGCCGCCCAGCGCCCGATCACCGAAGGTGCGCTGACCGAAAAGTCCGGTAAACCCGCCTGGAAGACCGTGCCTTCCTATTTCATCTACGGCACGGGGGATCGCAACGTCCCGGCCAAGGCTTTGGGTTTCATGGCCGAGCGCGCCGGTTCGAAACACACCGTCGTCATCGACGATGCCTCGCACGTCGTGATGGTCTCGCAGCCGAAGGCCGTCGCCGCCCTCATCGAAGAGGCCGCCCGATAGGAGTTCGCAAGACGGAAAAACACCCGCCGCCCCACCTCGGGGCGGCGCACGCTTTGCGGCGGATGGGGGGCGGTGATCCCCTCACTCCAACAGCAGGCGCGCACCGGCCCCCTCTTCGGCCAGGCGGTCGCCGTCATTACGCAGCGGACACTGGTCGAGCGACAGGCAGCCGCAGCCGATGCAGCCGGACAGATCGTCGCGCAGCCGGGTCATCTGGCGGATGCGGGCATCGAGAAGGTCACGCCAGGCCGCCGAAAGCCCGGCCCAGTCCTTTGCGGTCGGTGTGCGTCCGTCCGGCAGGGTCGCGAAGGCCGCTGCGATCTCCTTCAGGCTGAGGCCCGCCGCCTGCGCCACGCGGATCACGGCAATCCGGCGCAGCACGTCGCGCCCGTATCGCCGGTGGCCGCTTTGGGTGCGCTGGCTTCTGATCAGGCCTTCCGCCTCGTAGAAATGCAGGGCGGAAACGGCAACGCCCGCCCGTCGTGCCACCTCGCCGACGGAGAGTTCGCGTCTCATGGATTTTTGTGCCCGTTCGTCTTGATCTCAACCATGCTTGAGGTTTTACACCGCCTGTCCGATGGTGCAACAAGGATCGGACAACAGACATGACACAGGTGACAGGCGGGATGGACACGGGTGCGCCGGCAGAGGGCACGGGCCAGGGCTGGCGGGAGCTGCTCTGGGCGCCGCATGGGCTGAGGCTGGCGGCGGTCTCCGCCGGTATCGGCCTGCATGCCTTCAACGAGGTGGCGATCGGCCCGGTTCTGCCGATTGCGGTGACGGCGCTGGACGGCGTGGCGCTTCTGCCCTTTGTTTATGCGGCCTTTTTTATCAGCGTGATGGCCGGCGGCTTGTCCGCCTCGCCGTTGCGTCGCCGCTTCGGCGCGCGCAGGGCGCTGTTCCTCGGCGGTCTGGTCTATGCCTGCGGCATGGCCGTGCAGGCCGCGGCGCCGAATGCCTGGGCGCTGATGGCCGGGCGCGCCCTGCAGGGCCTGTCGGATGGCTGGATCGTCGCTCTGTGTTACACGCTGATCGCCGATCTGTTTCCGCCGCGCCTCGTGCCGCGCATCTTTGCCGCCGAAGCTGTCGTCTGGGCGCTGGCCGCCGTGCTCGGTCCCTTTGCCGGCGGGCTGGTGGTGGAAGCGCTCGGCTTTCGCGCGGCGCTCACCGTCAGCCTGCCCGTGGTGGCGCTGTTTTTTGTGGTGATGCCCTTTGCCCTGCCGCCGGATGAAAAGCGGGCGGCGCCCGTCGCCGGCGCGCCGCGTCACCGGCTTCTGCCGCCCGGCCTGTTCCGACTGACCGGCACCGTCGGGCGCGGCAGCTGGCTGCTGTTCCTGATGACGGCGGCGCAAAGCGTCTCCACCGTGTTCCTTGCCTATACGCTGCATGCGCGCCTCGGCCTGCCGCCGGTCCAGGTCGGCCTCGTGCTGATCACCCTGTCGCTCAGCTGGAGTGTCGCGGCGATCCCGATCGGCAATGTCGAAAGCCTCGCCAGACGTCAGGCGATCATGCGGGCAGGACCTTTGTTGCAGGCGATCGGCGCGCTGCTTGTCGCGACCGGCCTGTTCCTCAGCCTGCTGCCGCTCGTTCTCTTCGGCCAGATGCTGAACGGCATCGCCTTTGCGATGGTCTTTGCCAGCGCCAACCAGGCGGTGATCGAAGGCGCGGCACCCGACGACCGCCTGGCGACCAGCGCGCTCTTGCCGGCCTTGGAAACCAGCGGTTATGTCGCCGGCGCCGTCATCGTCGGCGGGCTGGGCTCCCTGTTTGCCGTGCAAACCGCGGTTGTGGAAGGCCAGCCCGGCCATGCGGTCTTCGCGCTTTGGGGCACCGCCGCCGCCCTCTCGCTCCTTTCCTTTGCCGCCGCCCGCGGCGTGGTGCTGCGGTTGCGGGAGGTGTGACGGTCGTCCCCTGTTACGCCGCTCCCACCAGTGCGAAATAGGCGCCCTGCGGGTCGAGTGCCTGGACGATCTGGTTGCCGCCGGGCACTTCCTGCGGGCCGAAGACCACCGTGCCGCCGCCGGCCTGGATTTTCTCCACCGCGGCGGCGATCGACGGCACGGTGATGTAATAGCTCCAGCAGGCGACCGGCACGGCGGGCGGGCGGGTCATCATGCCGCCGACCGGGCGGCCGTGATGGGCAAAGACCAGATAGTCACCGGCGTCGCCCATCGGCATGGCGTGGTCGAGCGTCCAGCCGAACAGTTTTTCGTAGAAGGAAAGCGCCTCGCGGCCGTCATTGGCGTAAAGCTCCTGCCAGCCGAAGGTTCCGGGCGTGCCGATCGGCGCCATCGGCGGCGGGTTGTCCATCGGAACCGGCGTCATGATGCAGAGGACCGCGCCATGCGGATCGGCAATCACCGCCATGCGGCCGATGCCGGGTATGTCGAAGGGGTCCTTGCGGACAGATCCGCCCTCCGCCTCGATCTGTTTCACCGTCGCGTCCACATCGTCGACGCCGACATAACCGGTCCAGTTCGGCGGGATCTCGCCCGCCATTTCCGGCGGCAGGATCATGAAGCCCGCGACCCCGCAATCCTCGTCACCGCTGCGGGTGTCGAAGATGCCGTAGGGTTCGTCCTCCATGCCCGGCATCGGCATGGTCTTTGCCGTCCAGCCGACAACGGACCCGTAAAAGGCGGCGGCCTGGTCCATGTCGGTGGTCATCAGCTCGCACCAGATGAAGGTGCCGTGGGTGGGGGAGGGCATGGGCGATCCTTTCGTGGGTCAATCTCTGGTGATGCCCGGCCATGGACGCGCATCGAGGGGCAGGGGATTCAGGCCAAACGCCTGTAGTCGGCGCGCATAAACGTCTGCCAGCCACCATCCGGCTGCTGCGCGCTGGAGGTGAAGATGCGGGTGTCGGTGCCGGTGAAGATAATCTGCTCGCGAAACGCCTGTGTGACGGCGGGATCGGCAAAACTCGGGCCTGTCGTGAAGAGGCTGAGCGTCGAGCCGTCCTCCGACACTTCGCCGTCATAAACCCACATATGCTCCATCATCGTGCCGATCCAGCTGCCGACATACCGGCCCGTGCGGCTGTCATGGCCAAGCGTCAGAAGCGTGGTCGCCGGCACGCCGCCCGGCATCTTGCCGCGGCCTTCCGCCAGGAACCAGATGCCGTTCAGTGAGCGCACCTCCTCGATCCAGTCCTCGCCATCGGTCATCTCTTCGGCGGAGACCTGCCAGCGACCGACGAGTTTTTGCAGAAAGGCGTGCTCGGCACGCGGCTGCGGCATGGTCATGTCCATGATCTCTCCTCCCGGTAACGTTTGTCAGGGTTTAGTGGCAGCAGCTCGCCACCTTCGGCTGGTCCTCGTATTCGTCGTGACGTTTGACGAAGTTCATCGTCGAATCCTCGTTGCGGCCCTTGGGCGCAATGTCGAGGATCATCATGGTCGCCAGCATCTCCTCGCCGCCGCGGGCGTAAGAGGAATAGGTGTGGAAGATCTGTCCGGTCTCGTCCTTGAAGAAGGCGGATTGGCCGGGCAGCTCGTCATGCGCCTGGGCGGTGGGCGTGTCGCGGAAATTGTAAAAGACGGAGCCGGAGGCAAGCTCGTCCTTTGTGAACGAGACGCCGAAATCGAAGTTGAACCGGCTGTTGAAGGACGACACCCAGGGGAACCGCCAGCCCATGCGGCGTTTGTAGGCGGCAATTTTGTCGAGCGGGGCGCGCGACACGCAGACGAGCGTCACGTCGTGATGGTTGAGATGCGGCAGCGTCCCGTCCAGATGATCGGCAAGGAAGGAGCAGCCGGAACAGCCGGCCTCCCAGTCTGGCCCGAACATGAAATGGTAGACGATCAGCTGGCTGCGCCCGTCGAACAGATCGGACAGCGACTGTTCCCCATCGGGCGTCTGGAAGCGGTAATCCTCCTCCACCTTCACCCAGGGAAGGGCGAGCCTTTCGCGGTTGATCGCGTCGCGCAGCCGCGTCATCTCTTTTTCACGCAGAAGAAGCGCCTCGCGGGCAGCAAGCCATTCCTCGCGGGAAACCACCGCATGGTTCGTCGCATCATGCGTCATCACATCCTCCCAGATGTCCTCGTTCCTCTTGACAGAAACGTTGATATCAACCTATATAAGTCATGTCAAACGAAAATCTGATTCCCTTTTCAACCACCATTCATGTGCGCGACACCTGTCTCTGCCTTCACGTGCAGCGCGCCGCCCGGGCGCTTGCCCGAAAGTTTGACCAGGCGCTGAAGCCGCTCGGGCTGACGAACGGCCAGTTTTCCCTGCTGATGTCCCTGAACCGCCCGCAGCCGGCGCCGATGGGCTCGGTCGCGGCCCTCCTCGACATGGACCGCACGACGCTGACAGCGGCGCTGAAACCCCTGCAGCGGCGCGGCCTCCTGGAGGTGGTGCCCGATCCAAAGGATGCCCGAAGCCGCCTGCTGACGCTGACGCAGGAGGGCCGCATGCTTTTGACCCGCGCCCTGCCGATCTGGACCGAGACCCACGCCGCGGTGGACGCGCTGCTCGGCGAAGGCGGCCCGAACCGCCTCAGGGCGGATCTCTCGATGATCCGGTAGGGCCCTTCAGTCGAAGCCCGTCGGGTGCCCGGTTCTTCTGGCCTGTTGGCGATTTGCCGCCGCTGGTCGAAGGTCGCAAATGCAAGAAAGGGCCGCCTGCGCGACCCTTCCCGACAGTCATATTCCGGATGCCCTCAGGCGACCGAAACCGGCACTTCCGTGGAGGTGCGCATGGCGTGGCTGTAGGGGCACACGATGTGGGCCTTGGCGACCAGGTCTTCCGCGGTGGCGCGGTCGAGGCCCGGAATGTCGACGACGAGCGAAACCTCGATGCCGAAACCGGTGCCGTCTTCACGCGGGCCGATGCCGACGGTTGCGGTGACCTTGGCGTCTTCCGGGATCTTCACCTTCGCCTTGCCGGCAACATTCTTCAGCGCGCCGAGGAAGCAGGCGGAATAACCGGCGGCAAACAGCTGCTCGGGATTGGTGCCGGTGGCGCCGTCGCCGCCGAGTTCCTTCGGAACAGTCAGAACGACGTCCAGCACGCCGTTTTCGGAATGGGCGCGGCCTGCGCGGCCGCCGGTGGCAGAAGCCTTGGTGGTGTAGAGAATGGCCATGCATCGTCTCCTTCGGTTGAACCGTCTTGCGGTCGGGGGCGGCCCGTCGGGCCGCGAAATTGATTTATGTTGCGCAATTTGATTGCGTGCAATATATCTATGCGCATTGCAGTCCGGCGTCAAGCCTGCGACAATGGAAAAAGTTAGGGCGGTCTCCGCCAAAGTCAGGACCCCGTGATGACAAAGACGATGAAAGAGACGAAAACCGAAGATGAAACCATCCGTCTGAACGAGATGTTGTGTTTTGCGCTCTATGGCGCGGCGCATGCGTTTTCGCGCGCCTACAAACCGCTTCTGGAGCCGCTTGGGCTCACCTATCCGCAATATCTGGTCATGATCAGCCTGTGGGAAAAGGATGGCCAGCCGGTCAAGGGGCTGGGTGAGGCGCTGGGGCTCGATTCCGGCACGCTCTCGCCGCTCCTGAAGCGTCTCGAACAGGCGGGCCTCGTCTCCCGCACACGCGACAGGCAGGACGAACGCCAGGTCAACATCACGCTGACGGAGAAGGGCAGGGCGCTGCAGGGCGACGCCGCCGCGATCATGCCGGCCATTGCGCAAGCAACCGGCTGCGGCCTGGACGAGGTGGTGGCCTTGCGCGACCGGCTCAAATCCCTGCAGCAGAATTTGACCGAAGCGGGCGACCGGATGGTGGCCGAGCGACGCTGACGCACGCGGCGCAACGGTGCCAGCACGCCGCCGGCTCTGCGCCAGACCCCTGGAGAGCCTTGGCCGCGTCGTGATCTCATCTCGTTTCTGAGCTCTGCCGTAAGCCCTCCAACCGGCCTTGTACCGAGCCTTGTCAGCGCCGCACTTTCGCGGTAACCGGCCGGCACCTGTCGATCCATCCCGCCCCCGGGGTCATTCTCCGCCCGCCTTTCCGGAGCCGTCCATGCTGCGCAAACTCTACACCTGGACCCTGGCGCTTGCCGCCCGCAAGGCCGCCGCCTGGTGGCTCGCCGTCATTGCCTTCGTGGAAAGCTCCTTCTTCCTGGTGCCGGCGGATGTGTTGTTCATCCCCATGGTGCTCGCCCGGCCGAAGCGCGCCTATCTCTACGCGACGATTGCGACGATCGCCTCGGTCCTCGGCGGCTTTATGGGTTGGACGATCGGCCATTACGCCTTCGAGGCGATCGCCAAACCGGTGCTGACCTTTTACGGCAAGCTTGATACTTTCGAGAGCCTCGCCTCCGCGGTCGACTGGAAGACGATGCTGCTTTTGCTCGTCACCTCCGGTCTTGCGCATCTGCCGCCGATCAAGGTGGTGACCATCCTCTCCGGTGTCGCGAATTTCAATCTCGGCCTCTTCATCGTCTCGGCCATCGTCGCCCGCGGCGCGCGTTTCTTCGCGCTCGCCTGGCTCATAAATACCTTTGGCGAAGACATGCGCCATTTCATCGAAAAGCGCCTGAAGCTGATTTCGGCGCTGGCCGCCGCCGCCCTCATCGGGGTCTACGCGGTCTATATGCTGAAGCATTGAAAGAGCACTTGACGCTGAAGCGTAGTCTCGATGTGGGGCAGGGGGCCCTGCGGGTTTCCCCTTCTCCCCGTCAAAACGGGGAGAAGGTGGCGGCAGCCGGATGAGGGGCAATCATCTAAACTCCAACCCTGCCGCTCAATCCCAGTGCGGCGGGCGCAGATGCGCCGGATCGACGATGCGGCCATCCGGTTTTGCCAGCGCGTGGATCGCCTGCATCTCGTCTGCCGAAAGCTCGAAATCGAAGATGTCGAAGTTTTCCTTGAGGCGGCTTTCGGTCGCGGTTTTTGAGAGCGCGATCACGCCCTCCTGGCTCACGGCCCAGCGCAGCACCACCTGGGCGGCCGTCTTGCCGTGTTTGGCGCCGATATCCTTCAGAACCGGATCGTTCGGCACCTTGCCGTCCGCCATCAGGTAATAGGCGGTCAGCGAAATGCCGAGCGCGCGGGCGGCATCAAGCAGTTTCGACTGGTCGAGATAAGGATGATATTCCACCTGGTTGGTGGCAATCTTTGCCTCGGAAAGCTCTGCTGCCTCTCGCATCATCTGAATGTTGAAGTTGGAAATGCCGATATGGCGCACCTTGCCGGCGGCTTTCACTGCGTTCAGGCTGCCCATGCGTTCGGCAAGCGGCACGTCGCTTTGCGGCCAGTGCAGCAGAAGCAGGTCGACATAATCCGTCTTCAGCTTCTTCAGGCTCTCGTCCACCGATGCGAGGAATGCATCGTTTGCAAACTTGTCGACCCAGACCTTGGTGGTGAGGAAAATCTCGCCGCGGGCCACGCCCGAGCGGGCAATCGCCTCGCCGACCTCTGCTTCGTTGCCATAGATCTGCGCGGTGTCGATGTGGCGGAAGCCAAGTTCGATCGCCTTCGGCAGAACACGCAGCACATCCTCTCCCGGCATGCGGAAGGTGCCGAAACCGAGGGCCGGAATGTTGGCGCCATTGGCGTTGACGTTATGCATGGTTTCTCCTTGGATTGGTCTTTTCGGGTTGGATCGGTCGGATGGGATAGCGGGCGGCGCGTGGCCGCCCGTCAAAAGGGGACCCGTTCTACATGGGTCCCGGAAGGTTCAGTTCAAGCACGGCTTTCGCAGGCGTTCGAGGCTTCTTCGATGCTGCGCCGGTCGAGAAATCCGCTGAAGATCGTCAGGCCCAGTGCTGCGGCCACAAGCGCGGCGCCGAAGAGCGGCGTGGAGCCCAGTCCGAGCGGCGTATCCACCACCAGCCCGCCGATAAAGGCACCGCCGGCAATGCCGAGATTAAACGCCGCAATGTTGAGCGCCGAAGCCACGTCCACCGCGCCCGGACGCACCTGTTTCGCCAGTTGCACCACGTAAAGCTGCAGACCCGGCACATTGGCAAAGGACAGGAAACCGAGGGCTGCCAGCGTCACGAGGGCAGCGACCGGGTAAGGGGCGGTGAAGGCAAACAGTGCCAGAACCAGCGCCTGCAGCAGAAAAAGAACGGTCAGTGCCTTCACCGGATCGCGGTCCGCGACGCGCCCGCCGAGAAGATTGCCGACGGCGATTGCAAGTCCGTAGAGCACCAGCACCAGGCTGACGCTGCCTTCGGAAAAGCCGGTGATCTGCTGTAGCATCGGGGCAAGATAGGTAAAGGTCACGAAGGTGCCGCCATAACCGAAGGCGGTCATGGCAAAGACCAGCAGCAGCCGGCCGCTCGACAGCACCCGCAGCTGTTCCATCAGCCCGGCGGGTTCCGCCTTCGAAAGCCTGGAGGGCAGCAGTGCCAGGATCGAAAGGAAGGCGATGACGCCGAGGCCGGAGACCGCGAGGAAGGTCGCGCGCCAGCCAAACGTCTGGCCGATCAGCGTGCCGAGCGGAACGCCGGTGACGATGGCGACCGTCAGCCCCATGAACATCAGCGCAATCGCCGAGGCGCGCCGGTTTTCCGGCACCAGATCGGCGGCAATCGTTGCGCCGACGGAAAAGAATACCCCGTGCGCAAAGGCGGAGAGCACGCGGCCGATGAGCAGAATGCCATAACTCGGGGCAAGCGCCGCGGTCATGTTGCCGAGGATAAAAAGCGCCATCAGGCCGAGCAGCAGCGGTTTGCGCTGCAGCCTGCCGGTGAGCGCCGTCAGCACCGGGGCGCCGAAAGTGACGCCGAGCGCATAGATGGAGACGATCAGCCCGGCCAGCGGCAGCGAGATGGCAAGATCGTTTGCCACCGTCGGCAAAAGGCCGACAATGACGAATTCGGTGGTGCCGATCGCATAGGCCGCGATCGTCAGGGCATAAAGAGCAAGAGGCATGGCATCACTCCGCAGATGGAAAAGGGTGACCGGGAGATAGACCTGCCGCACCTTGTGAACTAGACTGCCAGAAAGAACATCACTTGTGACATGAAGGAACAGATGGCGCGCTCCGACATCAACCGCTCCGGGGAGATGGAAGTGTTCGTTGCGGTGGTGGAGACCGGCGGTTTTTCCGCGGCGGCCCGAAGGCTCTCGATGACGCCGTCCGCCGTCAGCAAGCTGGTGACGCGGCTGGAAAAGCGGCTCGATGCGCGCCTTGTCAGCCGCTCGACCCGCACGCTTCGCCTGACACCGGAGGGCCGTGATTTCTTCGAGCGCGCCACCGCAATTCTCGCCAGCATCGAGGATGCGGAACGGGCGGCGGGTGCCGCGGTCAAGGCGGTCGGGCGTATCCGCTTGAACACCAGTTCCGTCTATTGCACCCATGTGCTGAACCCGCTTTTGCCGGAGTTTCTGGCGCTTTATCCGGGCGTGACACTCGATATCGCCCAGACCGACCAGGTGATCGATCTCCTGGCCGATCATACGGATGTCGCCGTGCGCGCCGGCCCACTGAAAAGCTCCAGCCTGATCGCCCGCACGCTCGGCGAAACCCGCATGGTGGTGGCGGCAAGCCCCGCCTATCTGCAACGCTGCGGCACGCCGCATACACCGCAGGATCTGTCGCGCCATAATCTGATTTCGTTTTCCTATAGCCGCAGCATCCGCGAATGGCCGTTTCGTCAGGGCGGCGAGGTTTTGTCGGTCGTGCCGTCGGGTGCGGTGCAGGTGAATGATGGGGAGGGCATGCGCCAGCTGGCGTTGGCCGGCGTCGGCATCGTGCGTATGGGGGAATTTGCGCTGGCGTCGGATCTTGCCGCCGGTCGCCTTGTTCCCCTGCTGGAGGACATGAACCCACATGACCGCGAGCCGTTTTACGCCGTCTATGTCGGGCAGGGCGGACCGCTCCCGTCCCGCGTCCGCGCACTTCTGGATTTTCTTGCCGAGCGGGGCCGGGTGGATCGCGAGGGGAAATCTTATCCTCCCGCCACCACCGTATAGACGAGATAAACCGCACTCAGCGACACCAGCCCGGCGATCACCGTCAGCAAGCCGTCGCGGGCCATCAGCGACAGGCCGAACAGCGCGATCGCTGCCATCGGCGCGGTGCTGGCAAAGGGAATGAGTTCAAGCGGTGGCACGCTGCAGCAGAGAAGGATGGTGAGCGCCGCTGCCACCTGCACCCAGGGCGCCTTGGTGAGCCAGGTCAGCCGCGGTTTCAGGAAACGGTCGATGAAACGTGCCACCGGCATCATCTTGTCCATCGCGCTTTTCAGCGTCTTGCCGTCGATCTGGCGTTTCTCGACGAATTGCGGCAGCCACAGATGTTTGCGGCCAATCAGGATCTGCACGGCAAACAGGCTGATGATCACCGCAAGCGCCGTCGGCAGGCCGGGAATGCCGCCGATCGGGCTCATTTCGATCACCGCCGGCACCAGCAGGAAGGGGCCGAAGGAGCGTTCGCCGATCGCTTCGCGAATATCATGCACACTGACCTGGCTCTGGCGATCACCGAGATCGTCGATCGTCGATAACAGCCCGGACAGCGCCTCGGTCGAGCCGTTGCCGCCATCGTTTGTCGCCTGCGCCTTGTCCCGCCGCGTATCCTGTCCCTGATGCACACTCATGCCCTGTTCCTTCGTTCGTCAGCCCTGATGTGCGGCAAACAGGCGCCGACCAAACCGGTTGCGCAGGAATTGCGAGGTCCGGTAACGGATGCCGGCCGGCCGTTCCGGATCGACAAGGTCAGATTCCGCCACCAGTTCGTCGTCCAGCCCCATCTCCCGTTCGCCGATGGCCCTGAGGCCGCGACCGTCCGCCCGGCCCAGCCTGTCGATCGTCCCGATCAGCGATCCGCCGCTCACCGCCATCGCCTCCGTAACCGCCTCGACCGAGGTGCCGAGATGTTCGGCGATCAGATCGTCGCGCCTGGCCCGGATCGCCGCTCGAAGCTCGGTGTCCTCGTCGGAGACCTCCAGAATGACGTCGCTTTCCGTGTCGTAGCCCATCGAGCGGTTGTTGAGATTGGCCGAACCGAGCTTCAGGATACGGTCGTCGACGATCATGATCTTGGCATGCACATAGATCGCGGTGCCGGCGTCATTGACCGGATAGACGATGCGAAAGCGGCCATGCGGATCGGCCTCCTGCATCCGTTTGATCATCCGGGCGCGGGCGGTATCCATCGTCTTTTCCTCCAGCCAGCCGCTGGCGGATTTCGGATTGACGATGACGATCTCCGGCCCCTCCGGTTCGGCAAGCCGCCTGGCCATGGCGTCGGCCAGCCGGCGATTGGCGAAATACTGGCTCTCGATGTAGAGGCTGCGCCTTGCGCTTGCGATCATCGCCAGCGTTGCGGTTTCGATCTCCACCACCTCGCGCCGGTCTTCGTATTTCGGTGAGGTGCGGGCAATGCCGATGCGCACATTGCGAAATTCGGGTTGAAGCGCCTCCGGCCAGGGATCGGCAGCAGAGCCGGACGTGTCGATCGGATCGATACGTTCGCCGGTCGCCATTTCCCAGCGGTCGCGCGCAAGTTCGCCGAGCGCCCGGGCAGCCGGCCCCGAGGCGCAGGTGGTGGCATCGTGCCAGGGCGGTTCGGGTTTGCCGAACGGCGACAAACGGTTCGGATTGTCCTCCAGGTGTTCGCGGGTATCCCAGCGGCCAACCGTCATGTCGATCCCGCCGCAGAAGGCCACCGCGTCATCGATGACGAGCAGTTTCATGTGATGCGCGGCGAGGGGCGGATGCGCCCGGTCGAGTTTCAGATGGATCTGCCGCGACACCATCCAGCGCAGCATATGGAAGGGCGTCTCGCCCCGGGTGATGGAGGATAAAAGCCCGTAATCCCATTTGAGGATGCGGATCTGCAGTGCTTCGTTCTGCCGGGCGAGATCTTCGAGAAACCGGCCAAGCTTGTCGGGCCTGTCTCCCTTCGGCTGGTCCGGCGTCAGGCGGATGCGCGTATCGAAATCCCAGCCGATCAGCATGATCGAGTGTTGTGCCTTCAGCATCGCTTCGCGGGCCAGGCGGAAAAAACCGCCGGCATCGACGATGACGGAAAAACGGTCCGCTTCGGCGATCCGCCAGCAGCTTTCGCCTTCGGCCAGAATGGAGGTGGTCATGTCGCTCCGCTCGTTCGCTTGGTCTCAGAGATCAGTGCCAAGACGCGAGGCCGGCGCGATTTGTTCCCTCATCTCGGCCAAAAGGCGGCGGGATCGAATTTGCGCCGCATAAACCGGCTATCGTCTTTGGTGTGAATGAGGAGAGATTGTTATGCGTAGACCCTGGTGCCTGCTGTGGCTGGCGATCCTCGTTGCCATCGTGCTGGCCATTCCGCTGATCGACCGGTCGAGCGACACGCCGCGCATCCCGCACCCGAACCAGGGGCAGGAAAGCCCGCTTCTGCCGGTGCCGGCCACACCCGACCAGACCCGCCCTTGAACCGGGCCGGTGCGTTTGAATGGTCTGACGGATCACATTTTCTGATGGGATAATGCAGGATGGTGGTGCATGCGGAACGGCCATTTCAGCGCAGGGGCCTTCTTGCGCAATTTTCTGTCGAACCTTTTGGACAGGGAAAAAAATTCTTGACCTTCCCCGGAGAGGCGCCTTCACTTCGGTGAAATTCGTTTTCCGAGGAGTAGAAAATGCCTGTCGATACCACGCCCCGCAGCACCACCTGGACATTCGTCGACGGGGATTGGGTCACCGGCAACCCGCCGCTCATCGGCCCCACCTCGCATGCCATGTGGCTGGGTTCGACCGTGTTTGACGGCGCCCGCTGGTTCGACGGCATCTCGCCGGATCTTGATCTGCATTGCCAGCGCGTCAACCGCTCCGCCACCAATATGGGCATGAAGGCCACGATGGCAGCCGAGGAGATCGAGACGCTCGCTCTGGAGGGTGTCAAGAAATTCGACGGTAAGACGGCGATCTACATCAAGCCGATGTACTGGGCCGAACACGGCATGCCGGGCTCCGTCGTCGCGGCCGATCCGGACTCGACGCGGTTTGCGCTCTGCCTGTTCGAGGCGCCGATGCACACCGCTCAGCCGTCCTCCATCACCGTCTCGCCCTTCCGCCGGCCGAACCCGGAAGTGGCCATGACCAATGCCAAGACCGGCAGCCTCTACCCGAACAGCGGCCGCGCCATCATCGAGGCCCGCGGACGCGGTTTCGACAACGCGCTGATGCGCGACATGAACGGCAATGTGGCGGAAACCGCCTCCTCCAACATTTTCCTCGCCAAGGACGGTGTGGTGATGACGCCGGTGCCGAACGGCACCTTCCTCGCCGGCATCACCCGTTCGCGCGTCATCAACCTCCTGCGGAGCGCCGGTATCGAGGTGCGGGAATGCACGCTGACGGTGGAGGATTTCAAGGGTGCCGACGAGATCTTCACCTCGGGCAACTATTCCAAGATCGTGCCGATCAACCGGCTGGACGACCAGGAATTCCAGGAAGGCCCGCTCGCCCGCAAGGCGCTGCAGCTCTACATGGACTGGGCCCGCGCAACCGTGAAGGCGGCGGCGTAAAGGTCGGCGAAGAGGCGACGATCGCTCTCGGACCCGCGTAAGGGACACCCCCCCTCTGGTTGCCGCCATCTCCCCCACAAGAGGGGAGACCGCAGGCGGCACCCGCTTTGGCTTCAACCGGCTTCGGCGGGTCGGCTGGGTTAAGCCCTCTCCCTTGTGGGGAGGGGTCTTTTTTATACGCAACGGTCCGGCCGCCAGCTCATAGAGGGGGTAGAAGCCTCGCCCCGCACTATCGCTTCTGCTCTTATCGCCCTCCCCAAACACCGTTCTACCGTCCCGGCGTGACCTTCACCTGATCGGCGGACAGTTCCGAGCCAAGCTCGACCGTCTTTTTCTGTTTGTCGTAGACGCAGATCAGCGAGATGGTCTGTTTGGCGCCCTTCGCCGTGCCGGTGACCAGCGCCAGACCGAAACGTTCGCTGCCATACGGATCGACCACCGCCTTCGCCTTGTCGATCTGGCCGGCAGCGGCCTTCACGCAGGCGCTCGAGACGGCCTTGCCGAACTCCGCCCAGGCATCGTCGGAAGAGGCGTGCACCGTGGGTGCGGTCAGGACGAGAAGGGAAAGGGCAATAACAGGGGCGCGCACGGGAAAACTCCTTCAAAAGCAGGTAAAGCGGGTCGATGTCATTCCGCGGCGGCAAGTCCGACGATCAGCCGCTGCCCCATGGCCGACAGCGCCTCCGTGAGGCTGGACATCTTGCTGCGGTGATCGGGATCAAGCAGCCGCCGCACCTCCTTCTCGTCCTTGCCGAGGCGACGGGCAAGCTCCGATTGGCTGATGCCGGCTGTGCGAAAGGTATCGATGACAGCGATTTTTGCCGCGACGTCCGGATCGGGGGTGACCAGCCTTCCGGCGACCGTTGCAACCGGCAGCGGCCGGTCGAGTTGCAGATAGGTGAGCAGGGCAACACCAAGAGCATCCGCTGCCATGGCCCGCGCTTCGCTGAGGCTATCGCCTTCGGTGATGGCTTCCGGAACATCCGCAAAGCTCACCATATAACCCTCCGATTGTTGCTTCGGTTCGAACTGGGCGGCATAGGCATAGGTCTTCATCTCGTCACCTCCAAGCGATAGGGCCTGTCACTCGAGACCCAGCGCCTTTCTGATCTTGGTCGCCGTCTTCGGATCGATTTCACGGCTCGGTATCGTCGTGAAGCGGTCACCGACAAAGACTGTTGCGTGGCTGCCCTTGCCCTTCGCCTTGTTGATCCGAAACGAGAGCCCGCGCGCTCTTGCCGCTTGTCTCAGCTCCCCGATAAAGCGATCTCGCTTGTCCATGGAACGGCTCCGGCCCACATTCGGGCATTTTTGTCCGAAGTTCAAGATCGGCTGTCAGCAAGCGTTCGCCCTTAATCCAAACAAGCCTTGCACGCGGTTGTCGGAAAATCAATCTAGGATTGAATTCAATCGATGTTTGCCGCCTTGGAGCGGTGATGTCGCCGGGCTGCTGCCGGTCATCGACAGGCTTGCATGCAATGGCTCGACGCCTTCGAATTTTCCCCCGTCGCCCGTTGCCTCTTCCGGCGTTCAAACCTATGTTCCGGCTCAACATCACTTCAGGTGTTTCGCCGAAAAGGAGTAAGATCATGGCCTTCGAACTTCCCGCACTCCCTTATGCTTACGACGCGCTCGCCCCGTTCATGTCGGCAGAGACGCTGGAATTCCACCACGACAAGCACCACAAGGCCTATGTCGACAACGGCAACAAGCTGGCTGCCGAAGCCGGTATGGCCGATCTGTCGCTGGAAGAGGTCGTGAAGAAGTCCTACGGCACCAATGCCGGCCTCTTCAACAATGCCGGCCAGCACTACAACCACATCCACTTCTGGAACTGGATGAAGAAGGATGGTGGCGGCACCAAGCTTCCTGGCAAGCTGCAGGCAGCCATTGACAGCGATCTCGGCGGTTATGACAAGTTCAAGGCCGATTTCGTCGCCGCCGGCACCACGCAGTTCGGCTCCGGCTGGGCCTGGCTTTCGGTGAAGGACGGCAAGCTCGTCATCTCGAAAACCCCGAACGGCGAAAACCCGCTGGTGCACGGCGCATCCCCGATCCTCGGCGTCGATGTCTGGGAACATTCCTACTACATCGACTACCGCAACGCCCGTCCGAAGTACCTCGAAGCCTTCGTCGACAGCCTGATCAACTGGGACTACGTCCTGGAAATGTACGAAGCCGCCACGAAGTAAGCGGATCGGCAATTCGATATCTAAGAACGCCCGGCTGGCCTCAACCCGCCGGGCGTTTTTATGTCTGGGCCGTGGCCGCGTTTTGCCAGCCGTCCGTCCAGATCTGCCGCAGCCTATCGCCTTCGCCGCGAAAATGGGCACCGGTTTCCGCGCAGCGTGTCACGCGGTCAGCCCGGAAATTGCGGATGGCCTGGCGCAATTCGCACCACGCCACGATGGTCGCGGCCTGCGAATAATAGATCAGCGCAACCGGCCGGATGACCCGCTCGCTCTCGCGTCCCTGTTCGTCGCGATAGCCGATGGCGAGTTTTTCCTCCTCGCGGATCGCCTGCCGCACCGTCGAAAGCGCGATGCTGTCCGGTTGGCGCATGGACCCGCCCCAGGCGTGCAGGGCGCGTGCCGCGAGCGGCTGCCGCAGGGGCGGCGGAACCGCATTGGCGATCTTGTCGCTGAGGCGGCTGGCCGCCGCCGTCAACTGCGGATCGCCGATGCGCTCGAGCAGAGCCAGCGCCAGCACAATCGCCTCCGTTTCCTCGATCGAGAACATCAGCGGTGGCAGGTGGAATCCGGGCCGCAGGAGATAACCGATGCCGCGCTCGCCATCGATCGGCACGCGCATGGCCTGCAGCGCGGCAATATCCCGGTAGATCGAGCGCACCGTCACCTCCAGCTTTTCGGCGATCTCGGCCGCCGTCACCGGTTTGCGGGCAAGACGCAGGATCTGGATGATCTCGAAGAGCCGTGACGCCTTGCGCATGAAACCTCCTCGCAACTGACACAACCCTGTCAGTTGCCTTTCCGTATACCACGCGCCAAGCGCTTGAAACATTGGGCAGCATGGGGCTGCGGCGCATGGCAAACGGGACTGCAACTGACATGACCTACACCGACAATCTATGGCTTTTTTTCCTGCTCGTCTCCGGCATCATCATCGTGCCGGGCATGGATATGATCTTCGTGCTGGCGAGTTCGCTCTCCGGCGGGCGCAAGGCCGGCCTGTCTGCCACCTTCGGCATCATGGCCGGCGGCGCGGTGCACACGCTCTATGCGGCGGTCGGGGTTGGCATGATCCTGCATCTGGCGCCCTCGCTCCTGACGGGACTGCTCGTCCTCGGGGCGCTTTATGTCGCCTATATCGGCTGGCAGCTCCTCAACAGTTCGATTGCCGTCGGGTCCCCCGAGGCGCTCGATCGGCGCGGGGCGTGGGTGCGCTTTCGCCAGGGCGCGCTGACAAGTCTGATGAATCCGAAGGCCTATCTTTTCATGCTGGCCGTCTACCCGCAGTTCCTGCATCCGCACTTCGGGCCGTTGTGGCGGCAGGCGCTCGTGCTGCTGCTGTTGATCTGGGTGACCCAGCTCGTCGTTTATGGCGGACTGGCCGTGCTGGCGGCCCGTGGCCGCGATGCGCTCGTCAACAATCCGTCTGCCATCCGCTTTGTCGGTCGCGCCTCCGGGGCTCTGCTGCTCCTGGTGTCGGCCCTCACGCTCTGGCGGGGGCTTGCCGGCGGTTGACCGCCGCCCGTCGGTCCACACGCCTGTCACAGCCGTGTCACGCATCCGCCGTAAGTGCGCCTTCATGACCCAGGAACCGCTTCTCCGCTTCGGCGTCATCGCCGATCCCCAATATGCCGATCTTGAGCCCAATCCGGTGCTGAACCGGCATTTCCGCCAAAGTCTGGCGAAGCTGTCGGAAGCAATTGCCACCTTCGAGGGGGAGGATCTCTCCTTCGTCATGACGCTCGGCGATCTCATCGACCGTGGCTGGCAGAATTTTGACCCGGCGCTCTCCATCTATCGCCGCTCGCGCCACGAATGCCTGTTCCTGCCCGGCAATCACGATTTCCTGGTGGAGCCGGAAAAACTCGCCTCGGTGCATGCGACGCTCGGCATGCCGGCGCCGTATTACAGTTTTACCCGCGCCGGCATCCGGTTCGTTGTCATCGATGGCTGTGAGGACAGCCTGTTTGCCACCGCCGCCGACCCTGACCGCCATGCGAAGGCGCGGGCGCGGCTGGATGGGCTGAAGGCTGCAGGCGCGGACAATGCGATGGACTGGAATGCCGGGATTTCCGAACAGCAGTTCGCCTGGATCGCCGGCCAGCTGGAAACGGCACGGGCGCGTGGCCAGAAGGTCATCGTCATGGGGCATTACCCGCTTTATCCGGCAACCGATCACTGCCTGTGGAATGCCGAGGCGCTGGCCGATCTTCTGGCGGCCTCGCCGCAGGTCGTCGCTTATCTTTGCGGCCATGATCACCGTGGCGGCCTTGCCCGTGCCGGCACCTGCTGGTTCGTCAACTTCAAGGGCATGGTCGACACGCCGAGCGAAAACGCCTTCGCGCTGGTCGATCTTTACCCGGACCGGCTGAAGATCGAGGGGTTCGGTCGCGAGGAAAGCCGCACGCTGTCGTTCGGCTGACATCCTGAGCGTCCCGTCCCGGCACAATCACATCTGTGTGTGTGACCGGAAAACGTCATGTTTTTCCGCACCCTAGCATGTAGTCTTGGCGCGTCGTACGGCGTGCCGGGAGGGTCCGGCACCGACATCCGGGAACTGACAATCAGGGGAGTTGTTTCATGAAATTCAAAATGCTGACGGCAGGCGTGATGGCGCTCTGTCTTGGGGCGGGCGCCGTTTTTGCAGCCGGTGAGCCGCAGGTGGTCCGTCAGGAACTGATGAAGAAGATCGGTGGCTCCATGGGCGCGCTTGGCGCGATTGCCAAGGGCCAGAAGCCGTATGACGCAGCAGCCGTGAAGACGGCGCTCTCGACGATTGCCGAATCGGCTGCGGATTTCCCCAACCATTTCCCGGCCGGGTCCGAAACCGGCATGGACAGCGAAGCAGCCCCCGCCATCTGGCAGAACATGGATGACTTCAAGGCCAAGGCCATGAAGCTTTCCTCTGATGCCAAGACCGTGCTTGCCTCCATGCCGGCCGATCAGGCAGGCGTTGGCCAGGCCATGCAGACGCTCGGCGCCGAATGCGGCACCTGCCACCAGAGCTATCGTCTGAAACGCTGATCCTTGTGGTGAAACGCCCGCCGTCCGGCCGTTTGCCGGGCGGCGGCTTTCGTCCGTACCGCCATGTCGTGATCGAAGGGGAAGGCCATGGCCTCGATCGTCGCCAAATTCGTGCTTGCCGGTTTGGCGGCCGCTGTTGTCGGAGCAGGGGTCGCTTATGCGCTGACGAAACCCGATCCGCATCCGGAAGCCTATTGGGCAGATCTCGGCGCGCCCGATCTCGCCCGTGGCGAAATCCTGTTCTGGGCTGGCGGCTGTGCCAGCTGCCATGCGGCCAAAGGGGCGGAAGGCGACGCGCTGAAATTGATGTCCGGCGGTCGAGACCTGCCGACTGCCTTCGGCACCTTCCACGTCCCCAACATCTCGCCCGATCCGAAGGCCGGCATCGGTGCCTGGACGGTCGCGCAGTTCGGCAATGCCATGACCCGTGGTGTGGGGCCGGATGGCGAGCATCTTTATCCCTCCTTTCCGTACGGCTCTTATGCCCGCATGACGAAGGCGGATATCAACGATCTCTTCGGTTACCTGAAAAGCCTGCCGGCCAGCAGCAATGTCGCGCCGGCGCACGAGCTGAACTTCCCCTTCAACATGCGGCTTGCCGTCGGCGGCTGGAAACTTCTCTATTTCTCCGATGCGCCGCGGGTGGACCTCGCCAATGCCTCCGAGGCCGTCAAGCGCGGCCAGTATCTGGTGGAAGGTCCCGGCCATTGCGGCGAATGCCACACGCCGCGCAACGTGCTGGGCGGTTTTCAGACCGGCCAGTGGCTGGCGGGCGGCCCGAACCCGGAAGGCGAGGGGCGCATTCCCGACATCACCCCCGGCTCCTCCTCGATCGGCAGCTGGAGCGAGGAGGAGATCGTCGCCTATCTCGAAACCGGCTTCACGCCCGATTTCGACAGTGTCGGCGGTTCCATGGTCGAGGTGCAGAAAAACATGACGCACCTGCCGAAGGAAGATCTCGCCGCGATTGCCGCCTACCTGAAGGCCATTCCGGCGCGGTAAAGGACGCAAAAGGGGCGCTGCATTGGGGGTTACAGACGCTCGCCAAGGGATGGAAAGCGCAAGCTACTTTCCGTCATCCTCGGGTCAAGCCCGAGGATGACGGCATGGTAAGCATCCCTCGGCAGGCCAATGACCCATGGCAGGCTTCCCTTGACAGTCCCCCATAACCCTGCGCACAAGAATAACGTGCACCGGTTTCCGGCGGTGAAGGCTGCCGGGATGAAAAGGGAACACGATAGGGCGGGTTGACCCGCCTCATTCGTGGCTGCCCCCGCAACTGTGAGCGGCGAGTTTTCTGATCACTCTGGCCACTGGGAAACCGGGAAGGCTGATCGGGAGACGAAGACCCGCGAGCCAGGAGACCTGCCGGCGCACCTGTCGCAACATCGATGCAACGAGGGGTATTTGCATGTCGATCCAGTCTCAGGCCGTCAAAACCACGGCCACATCCTCCGCACTGCTGCAGGCCGTGTTTGCCGCCTGCCTTGGCCTGTTCATCGTCGGTTTTGTCGGCTTTTCCCATGCGGAAGCCGTGCACAATGCCGCGCATGACACGCGCCACGCCAACGCGTTCCCCTGCCACTAAGCCAGGGGTTCAAAACATGTTCAGATCGATTGTCTTCTCCGCGGTCGTCGCGGGGATCGTGAGTGGTATTGCCGTTTCTGTGATGCAGATGGCCGGCACCACGCCGCTCATCATCGCCGCCGAGGCCTATGAAACGGCAGCACCCGCCGCCGAACCGGCCCCCGCTCCACATGCCCATGCACCGGGGACCGCGCCCCATGACCATGGGCATGATCACGCCGCCCCTGTCGCCACCAGTGCCCATTCCCATGATGCGGGCCACGACCACGGCGAGGGCTGGGCACCCGCCGATGGGTTTGAGCGCACCGCCTATACCATGGCTGCCAATGTGCTGACCGCGATCGGTTATGCGCTGGTGCTGACGGCGGCCCTTTCGATTGCCCGCCAGACGGGCGCGACAGGCGAAGGCGGCTGGCGCATGGGGCTTGCCTTCGGGCTGGCCGGTTTTGCTTCCGTGATGCTGGCACCCATGGTGGGCCTTCCGCCGGAACTGCCGGGTTCGCCCGCCGCCGAACTCGGCGCCCGCCAGACCTGGTGGATCGCGACCGCGCTTGCCACTGCCGCCGGCATCGCGCTTCTCGCCTTCCGCCGCGAGCCCTGGGCTGCCGTCCTCGCGGTCCTGCTGATCGCCGCCCCGCATGTCATCGGCACACCGCTGCCGCCGGAGGGCGAACATCCGCTGGCGCCGCTGGCCTTGGAGCGCCAGTTCATCGTCGCCGCCACCGTCACGAGTTTCCTGTTCTGGGCGCTCGTGGGAAGTTTGAGCGGCGCGCTGCTGCAGCGGTTCGAGAAGGATGCGGCACCGGCCCGCTGACGGCCGGAGAAACCACACAGGACGGAGTGCAGGCATGACCGGGCAAAAAGCCCAGCCGGGGGACGAGCCGAGTGCGGGTTCCTCTGCCGAGTGGCGGGAGGATCTCGACGCCCTGCAGTTTCCCGTGCCCGGTCATGACGCGCATTGCCTTGTCCACCGGCTGGCCTTCCGTGCCCTTGTCGGGATCCTGATGGGCGGCTCCGCCGCCCACGACACCGCCCATCTGGCTGCCCACTCGGCTGCCCATCTGGCCACCCACCTGGCCACCCACGAGGCCCTTCACGACCCCTCCGATGCAACGCCGCAAAGCCGCCCCGCGACGCCGGACCGGACCGCCTGCCTGACGCTTTTCGCCCAAACCACCGTCGCCTTCCACGCCGCCGCGCGGGCGAAGATTCTCCGCCAGGCGATCCCGGCGGGGAAAACCCTGCACCTCAACAGCCGCGATATCCGCCGCGCGCTGGAGGGAGAGGCGGGCGGCACAGCGGGCAGGGCCTGCCGCGTGCTGGGCGGCTGAGGGAAAAGCCATCCTCTCGTCCGGACACGCAAAGGGCCTGCGCAGACCGAAGACGACTGCGTCAACATGGCCGGTGTTTTCGCCCGCCCCCCTGAGGTAGGGCTCGAACCCACAAACGCACGTCACCCTCAATGACAGGATCATTCAAAATGTGGGATTGGTTCCCGATCGTCTTTTTCCCCCTCAAGCTCATCGTGCTCGGCACCGGCATGTTTTTTGCCATCAAGTGGCACCACGATCAGGCGAAGAAGAAGTAGGGGGAGGGGTAGCCGTCTGAGGGAGGTGCAGGAGGTATCGCGCGGCCTAAGGTGCTTGCAAAAAATGCTAGCAAGGCTATAATTTCCTCATGAACAACAGGCAGCGACGGATTTTGCTGGCGGTGTTTTCAGAGCCGGTGCCAGGTTCGATTGCCTGGGCCGATATTGAAAGCCTGTTGCTTGCAGTTGGTTGCCGGCGGATCGAGGGCGCGGGCTCTCGGGTCAAGTTCGAAAAGGATGGCGTGCTGGCCGCCTTTCATCGCCCGCATCCGGAAAAGGAAGCCAAGCGCTATCAGGTCCGGGACGCGCGGCGTTTCCTCCTGCAGATTGGAGTAAAGCCATGAACGCCATGACCTATAAAGGATATGCTGCGCGTATCGAATTCGATGGGGAAGACGAGATTTTTGTTGGCCGTATCGCGGGAATTCCGGATGTCATCGGTTTCCACGCCGATACCGTGAACGGCTTGAAGGAAGCATTCCACGAAGCGGTGGACGACTATCTCGACACCTGCGAAAAACTCGGCCGTTCGCCTCACAAGCCTTATTCCGGCAAGGTCATGTTCCGCATCGACCCGGATGTCCACGCCCGCGCCGCCAAGGCCGCCGAACTGTCCGGCAAAAGCCTCAACGAATGGGCCGGCGAGGTTTTGGCGAAGGCTGCGGAGAGGTAGCGGTGAAAAGAAAAACGATGCCTTGGGACAGGCCTTCGGGCAGCTTTTTTCGGAACCGACAAGGCGATCGTGCGGACGTTCCGATCTTCACTGCACTCGGACGTGCCTTGTCAGCTTGGGAAGGAGTCAACGCTGCGGTGAATAGCCTTGCCCACGCTTTGCACCGACATTTACCCGAATTTGAGGCTAAAAAGGCCATAGATCAATTCGAAAAGCTGCTGAAGACCCACGACCGAGCGGCATTCTTGCGGAATGCAGGTGAGGATTTCTTGACCGGCGACTTCCGCGGACAGCACTCCGCAGTTGCCAAATTTAAGAAGGATCTTCGCAAGGAGACAGCGGCCTATGCCGAATGGGCGGCCAGACGAAATGAACTCGCCCACGGCTATGTTACCGAAGCCCGCTGTCCCGACTATGATGACCCGGACCAGCCCCTAATCACCGTTTATGCATTGCTCCCTTCGCATGCACGTGTCGACCGCTGGTTTAATGCAGAGCCGGAATGGAACTATCTCGCTGTTGAAATCGAGCGCTTTGCACAGGGGTTTCAGGACCTAGACAATCGACTGGAGCGCTTGGCTGCAAACGCTGGAGAGCTTCAACTTGGTCGCTCACTCCAAAATGTGATCGATTCCGACTGCTGATCTTGTCGGATGTGACGACTGGCACGGAAGCGGCCCATTCCCAACCACCCCCCTACCGAACCCCCCCGCCAAAGCCCGCCATCTCCGCCTCGGCCTCCTCCGTCCACAAACCCAGCGCCTTCAGAATTTCCACTGTAAACGTGAAGGGGGAGGTGCCGGGGGCGGTGATGACGCCCTGGTCGGAGACGGCCTGGGGCTGGTCGCGGTAGAGCGCCTCGCCCTGATAGGCGGGGCTGGCCTTGTGGGCGAAAAGCGCATTGCCGGTATGGGCGACCATGTCGAGGAGGCCGGTGGCCGCCAGCGCGCTTGATGCGGCGCAGATGCCGGCGACGATTTTCTTTTCGGCGCGGAAGGCTGAGATCAGGGGCGCAAGGTCGGGCGCCGTGCCTTTTTCCCAGCTCATGCCCCCCGGAATGACCAGCGCGTCGAAATTTTCGGGCGCCAGATCGCCATAAGCGCTGTCGGGGGTCACATGCAGCCCGCCCATCGAGGTGACGGGCGCGCCGTCCGGTGAGGCGGTGACGATGTCGGCGCCGAGAAAACTGCGGGCAACGGCCGTCAAAAGGCCGATCTCCCAATCGGCATAATCGGGGGTGAGCGCAATCGCGATCCGGGCCATGGGAATGTTCTCCTTGGGGGCCGGTTCAGGCGAGCGGCTGCAGGAAACGCATGCCGGTCACCGGGCGCGGAATGAAATCCATCTGTTCGTAGAAACGGTGCGCGGCAAAATTGCCGGTGGCAGCCGAGACCGAGAGGAAATCGCAGCCTTGCGCGCGGGCGCAGTCACGGGCGCGGTTGACGAGATGCTGGCCGATGCCATGGCCGCGATGGCCGTCGCGCACGAAAAGATGGTGCAGGTCCATGCCGCGTTTGCCTTCCTGGGCGCGGTAGAGCGGCACGAGAATGGCGTAGCCCATCAGCCCGTCGCCGCCATCGGCCACCAGCGCCTGGATCCAGGGCATCGGGCCGAACAGGTCGCGTTCCAGCGCCTCCGGCGTCATCGCAGACGCATCGCCGTGATGGGCGGCCAGCTGGGCGATCATTTCGTTGAGTTCCGGCAGGTCGCGCGGTTTCGCCACGCGGATATTCACCACGGCCGGACGCATCAGGGAGATTTCGGTATCTTCGGGCATTGCGGCATCCTTTTTCTGGTTCTGTGCCGTCAGGTGCCTCTTCAAACAACAAAGCCGCCTGACGGCGGCTTGTTGACATTGTGATCTGTCGAGCCGCCCGTTACCGGTAGGCCCAAAAATACATGGCAGCGATGGGTGCGTGTACGATCATCATGGCGGCATGCATGCGCCGGATTGGCCGGAGAGTCAAGAGGCGTGTGACGCGGCGCGGCGATGATGGTAGGATGACGACATGGACAAGAGAAACACTATCGCCGATGCGAATGAACGGATTGTGCCTGAGGATTTTCCGCAGCTTCGCCTGCTTCTCTGGAGCCGAGACCCGAAGCGTGCCATCTCCGCGGCTGAGGCGTTTGCGCTTTACGAGCGCAACTGGCGCTTCATCGACAAGGCGCGTCTGACGCAGCAGGAGGCTCGGCTCATCGAGGCTTTGACGAATGCCCATGGCGGCGGTCGGCTGTTGAGCTGATCGTGCGGTCATCACGGCGGGGCAGGAGAGGGCGAGTGAAGGAATTTCAGCGAGAGGAACACCGGATCATCGCCAGACTCCTGCGTTCTCTGGATGCCGGGCGTCTTGAGGCGTGCCGGTGCTTCTTTGGCGGTGGCACAGCGATTGTTCTCACTCATGGTGAGTATCGCCGCTCGCTGGATGTTGATTTCCTTTGCTCGGATCGCGAGGGTTATCGAACCTTACGGAACCTGGTGGCGACATCCGAAGCGGCGCGACTTTTCCCCCGTGACGTCCGACTTGTGCGCGACGTCGTCGCCGATACCTATGGTGTGCGAGCGCTTCTGGAGTATCAAGGGTTGCTGTTGAAACTCGAGTTCATCCGGGAGGGGCGGGTCGAGGTTGCGGGAACAAGACATCCGGATCTCGGCGTTCCGATCCTTAGCCTGTCCGATATGGTCACGGAGAAACTGCTGGCGAACGCAGACCGTTGCTACGATCGCGCCGTTGCCTATCGGGATGCCATCGATCTCGGTCATCTTGTCCGCCAGCATGGGAGGTTTCCGCTGGGAGCCGTTGAGAAAGCCGAGGCCGCTTATGGTGACGATATTGGCCGCAAGATGGTGGGCATCCTTGGCCATCTGCAACAAGGACCGGAACTTGATCATGCCATCACCGTGCTCGACATGGATCGCTCTGTGACGCTGGCTGCCCTCGCCGCGCTGAGGCGGGAGGTTGAAAAGCTATGGTCCTGACGTGAAACCGGATCAATCCACCGGATTGCCCTGTCGGTCGGTGAGCCGTTTTTCAAAATTCACCTTGGTCAGCAGCAGATCCTTCTGGGTGAAATGCACCACCTCGTCCGGCGAGCGGGTGCCGACGACGAGATAGGTGACATCCTGGTCCGTCCGGTTTTCGAGACAATGCCCAAGTGCCACGCCCGCCTTGAACGTGGCCGCATCGCCGGGCCGCATGTCGCTTGCCGTCTCGCCTTCCAGAAGCGTCACCGTGCCCGCGAGCACATAGACGAACTCGTCCTCCCGCTCGTGCCAGTGCTGGTGCGAGGAACGTGCGCCCGGCTTCAGCGTCTCCACGAAGGCGCCGAACTGGGTCAGGCCGCCGGCATCGCTCAACAGCCGCGCCGTATAGGGGCCAAGTTCCGCATTGCGGCCTTCACCGGTCCATTCCTCCAGCGGCGCCTCGTTGTGTCGAATGATGGGCATGGGGTTGCCTGATCTTTCACGTTACGGTCTCGCCGCGTTCCGGAGCGAACGCGATCGTTCCGGGGTTGCGGCGGCTCTCTGTCGCCAACGAGTGTAGGACGGAGACGGAAAATCTGCTAGTCTTGCCAAGCCGCTGAAGGTTTTCTGGAGGCCATCATGGTCAAGACACAGAGGATCGCCATCGATCTGTCGCCGGAAGCGCTCGAGGCGATGCGTGCGCGTGTGGAAAGCGGCGAATACGCCGACGAGGGCGCCGTCGTGGAAGCAGCGGTGCGGCTGCTGGAGGGGGAAGACGTCTCGCGTCGGTTGGAACACCTGCGCCAGCGCGTCCATCAGTCTGTGACGGACGGCAAGGACCCCCTCTCAGCGGACGAGGTGGAGCGCCGCATGACGGCCTTCATGCAGCAGGTCAAGTCCGCCCGATGATCCAGAGGTTGCCGGTTACCTTCCGTATGGAAGCTCTCGCTGACCTGCAAACCATCTACCTGATCGTATTTGAACGGAGCGAGAACGAGGCGGTTGCCGGCGGTTTCGTTCAACGCATCATAGCGCGCTGCCGCAGGATCGGCGATGCGCCGACGAGGGCGCCGTCGCGATGACCTGTTTCCGGGCTTGCGCACGGTGCCGTTCGAGGGGCGCGCGGTGATCGCTTACCTGGCTCGGGAGCATCGCGTCGAAATCACGAATAACTATGGCGGGGAGGATTACGAGGCGCTCTATCGGAGATCTCCGGCGAAGCCCTAACCCTGTCAATGTTCGTGTTCGCACAAACCATGGTCCGACAGTGCGCGGATCACGTAACAATCCTCCACCGTATGCCCACCGCAATGGGAGACGATGCGTTCCAGCTCTGCCTCCAGCCGCTTCAGCTGGTCGATCTTCTGGCGCACCTCGGCCAGATGGGCGCTCGCGATGCGGTCGGCGCCATCGCACGGGGCCTGCGGGTGGTGGCTGAGTGCAATCAGCTCGCGGATGCGGTCGATCTCGAAACCGAGGTCGCGGGCGTGGCGGATGAAGGTCAGCCGCTCCACGTCGCCCCGGCTGTAGCGCCGCTGGTTGCCGTCGGACCGTTCGGAGGGAGAAATCAGCCCCATCTCTTCGTAATAACGAATGGTCGGCACCTTCACGCCGGTGCGTTTGGAAACCTCGCCGATCGAGAACATCGCGAAAAAACCTCTTGAACCTCTAGTCACTGGAGGGATTATCTGTGGTGTCACCATGAATTTGCAAGCGATAAGGTGACATCATGAGCGCGGGCTGCTGCGACCACAACGCGACCTTCGAGGGGCTTTCGCCCGCATACAAACGCCGCCTCTGGGCGGTTATCCTCATCAATGCGGCAATGTTTGCCGTGGAAATGACGGCGGGCCGTCTGGCAGGCTCCCAGGCGCTGCAGGCGGATGCGCTGGATTTTTTTGCCGATGCGGTCACCTACGGCATTTCGCTGGCCGTCATCGGCGCCTCCCTGAAGGTGCGCACGCTCGCGGCGGCGGCCAAAGGTGTCAGCCTGTTCCTGATGGGGCTCTTCGTCTTCGGCTCCACCGTCTACCGCGTTTTCGTGGCCGGTGTGCCGGAAGCGCCGATCATGGGCGTCATCGGTGTCCTGGCGCTTGCCGCCAATCTGTTGAGCGTGCTGCTGCTGATCAATTACAAGGATGGTGATGCGAATGTCCGCTCGGTCTGGCTCTGCTCGCGCAATGATGCGATCGGCAATGTCATCGTCATGATCGCCGCCCTCGGCGTCTGGGGCACGGCCACGGCCTGGCCGGATCTTGCCGTCGCGGCCGTCATGGCCGGGCTTTTCCTCACCTCATCCGTCCAGATCCTGAAACAGTCCTGGGCGGAATGGCAGGCCGGCGGCACAATCGATCCGGACCACGATCCGCATGATCACGGCAAGACGGCAGAAAACGCCACCTGCTGCACGCATGATCACGGTCCTCATGACCATGATCACCCCCATGGCCATCATGGCCATGCCCGATAAGGGTCAGGGTAGGGCGCGGCCTCAACCTCAGGCCGCGCTCGTGTCGTTTGCGGTGGCGGCAAGGTCGGTGCCGTCCATGCCCTGCAGTTCCTTGGTCGCCGCCTCGATCTGTTCGCGGATCTCGTCCTCGATCTTGGCGCGCTGATCGGCATCCATCGCCTTCAGGTCGTCTTCCGTCAGGTCGTTGTCGTCGAGATACTGCTGACGGATACGTTCGGCGAGCGTCATGCCGGACAGGCTGAGGAACTCCTCCTCCGTCGTGGTTTCGGTCGAAACCTCGTCCGTCTCATAAGCAAAGGACTGGCTGTTGATGCTGTCCTGATCCTCCTCCTCGTCCGAACTGCTGCTGGACATCAGGTCCCACAGCTGGCCGGAGAGTTTCAGCGAGGCATCGCTGCTGGTGGAGGCCTCGTCGGAGGCGGTGCTGACGCTTCCGCGCGAACTGCTGCTGCTGCCGGAGGAATTGCTGTCCTCCATCAGGTCCAGAACGCTTGTCGTCGCGCTGCCGGTCTTGCTGTTTCTGTAGAGGGAAGAGATGGAATAAACGCTGGTGCTGCTTGTGATCGTCGTCATCAGACTCACGGGCTCCGGTGGTGATGAGGAAGGATTCCAGCGGAAACCTGCGTGAACCTGTCCATAAGAGAACGCTTGCGTACCAGAAAATATGCCTCTATAGGATAGGGTACCCTCCTATGGTATAAGGCTGAGACATGGCGCACACGGTTCGGGACAGGGACAAATTGCTGACGCGGGTGCGTCGCCTGAAAGGGCAGATGGAGGCGGTCGAGCGTGCGCTTGTGGCGGAAAAACCCTGCGGCGAGGTGCTTCAGCTTCTGGCCTCCATCCGTGGCGCGCTCTCCGGGCTGACGGGGGAGGTGATGCAGGGCCACCTGCACGAACACGTCGTGCATGCGGCAAGCGAGGCGGAGCGGGAGGCGGCCGCCGAAGAACTCGCCGAAGTCCTGCGGACCTATATCCGCTGACGACAACGGAACACAAAAACAGCACGGAGGAACACCATGGCACGCCCTGATCAGACCGGCCACGATCATCACGACAGCGAACCGCATCCCCATGGCCATACGCACCCTGATGGCGGGCATACGCATGTCTTCCTCGGTGAAAACCACCGGCGCAACGAACGTAAGGTCTGGCTCGTCATCGCCCTGACGGCGGCCACCATGGCGGCGGAAATCATTGCCGGCACGGTTTACGGCTCGATGGCGCTTCTTGCCGATGGCTGGCACATGTCCACCCATGCGGGTGCCATGCTGGTCGCTGCCGGCGCCTATTGGTATGCCAGACGCGAGGCGCACAATGCACGCTTCACCTTCGGCACCGGCAAGCTTGGGGATCTGGCCGGTTTTGCCAGCGCCATCGCGCTGGCGCTGATTGCGCTGCTGATTGCGGTCGAAAGCCTGCTGCGACTTTTCTCGCCCGGAGAGATCGCCTTCGACCAGGCCATCCTGGTGGCCGGACTCGGGCTTGTCGTCAATCTCGTCAGCGCCTGGCTGCTCCAGGATACGCCACATCACCATCATGAGGGCCACCACGGCCATCGCCATGGCGCTGGGCATCACCACCATCATGATGACGAGGCACATGATCATCATCACGGGGCAGAAGAACACCACGGTCATCATGCCCATGGTCACCATCACCACGGCCATCATGCCGGGGCCGACAACAATCTGCGTGCCGCCTATCTGCATGTGCTGGCCGATGCGCTGACCTCGGTCCTCGCCATCGTTGCTTTGCTTCTGGGGCGCAGTTACGGCCTCGTCTGGCTCGATCCGGTGATGGGTATTGTCGGCGGCCTGGTGATTGCCCGCTGGTCCTTCGGCCTCATCCGCGATACCTCGCGCGTGCTTCTGGATGCCGTGCCGGGGGAAGGGCAACTCGCCCGGTCAATCCGCATGCGGCTCGAAGGCGAGGGGGAGAGGATTACCGACCTGCATGTCTGGCAGGTGGGGCCCGGCCATCACGCGGCGATCGTCTCGCTGGTGACGCAGACGCCGCAGGCGCCTCAGGTGTACAAGGAAAAAATCGCCGACCTCAAAGGTCTGTCTCATGTGACCATGGAGGTCACGCCGGCCTGACGCGACGGCGCGTCAGGGGCTGTCAGAATTCGGAATAGATATCCTCGACCTGCGCAATCGCGGAGGAGGTCGGGGTTTCGTTCACCTCCTGGCGGTCGCCTTCGACGGCCCAGAGGGCATTGGCAAGCGAGGAGGACAGAAGCGTGCTGCTGCCGGTAATGGCGCCGTCGCTGAAACGGCGTGTTTCGGTCGCAGCCGGGGCATTCTCTTCGACCTTGCGGTCCAGGATGTATGGCTTTGCGGGGTAACCGTAGCCACTCAGTCGGCTCTCAATCTGCATGGCGCTGGCTCGTGATTCTGAAGGTGTTAATCCTTCATTAACCATTGAAGCTTGCGCGAGGCTTGCCGCTTTGCGGTTTCATCGGTTTTTGGGCGTTGACAGCGCGGCCGTTATCGCGGTTGCGGCTGCTTCGCCTCCTGATCCGCGACGCGGATTGCGACGGGACCGGCTGCAGTAGGCCGGCAAATGATTAACACTCTCTTTCAGCCGTGATGCGGAAAGAGCGCGGCGTGAACCGTGGCCAGCCGGTCGCGGTCCTCGTCGAAGGAGAGGGCGGCCTGTGCGCGGGCAAGCGCCGAGCGCGCCATGCGCTCGCACACCGCCCGGTCCGCAGCCCCGGCAGCCGCAATCGCCGAAAGGGATTTCTGCAGGCGGATCGCCACCTCGACCTGGCCCGCGCCATCGCGCGAGATCGGCATGAAGGCGGCATCGATCAGGTCCTCTTCCGCAAGCGGCGCCAGATAGACGCGTCCGTGGTGCATCGGCGCCGGGTCACGCGCCGGCGCCTGGGCCAGAAGCCGGGTCAGGGTCGCCAGCACGTCGATCGCAGTACCCGGATCGTTGATGCCGGGCGACAGCGCCTTCGACCCGATCTCCGACAGCGTGATCAGCCCGAAACGCGGGTCCTGGTCGAAGGAACGCCGGTCGCCGATCGAAAACGTGGCCCGGAGGCTCGCAACCGCATCCGGCGGCAAGGTCTTGCCGTGGTCCTTCAGCACCAGATGCGCGATGGGATGTGAGGGGTCGCACTGGCTGCCGGGCCGCCGGGTCACGTAGATCTCGGCATCGAGTTCCTCGGCAAGGCGGTTGATCGAGGCCATATCCAGGTGCTGCACATACCCCACCTTGTCATGCAGGATATCGATCGCACCGGCCGGCGGCGCGGCCCAGGCGCGTGCGCCAAGGCTCGGGTCCTTACGGTGCGCGGCAAGCGCCTGGCTCGCCGCATCCTCCACCCGCGAGATCGTTTCGCTGACCCGCCCGAGACCGGCCAGATGGTCGATCCAGCGCAGAAGCGTGACGACGATCAGCGCCACCATCAAAAGCGTGGCGAGAAACAGAAGAAAGCGCCCGCGCTCGCCATAAAGCTCGGTGTTGAGCGCAATGAGCCCGATCAGCGAAAACAGGAAGGCGCCGAGAAAGGTGGACAGCGCCCGCTGCGCCGTGCGGTCCTCCAGCAGCAGGCTGGTGGCGCGCGGTGTCGCGCTGTTGGCGGCCGCGCTGGTGGCCGAAACCAGCGTGGTGAGCGAAAATGTCGTCACCGCCAGCATGCTCGACGCGATGATGGTGAGGATCGAATCGACCGATTTCGCGCCGAAGGTGCGCGGCAGGTCTTCCGGCAGATAGGGAGCAAGCCAGATGGCGGCAAGTGCCGTTGCCACGCCGAACAGGCAGTAGAGGGTCGCCGTAAACCACAACCGGCGCGTCATCCGCTTGAGGAACCAGACCTGTCTGGAAAACATCGCGCCCCCCGGGTAGAAAGCGGGCGCAAGACGAGGCCGGCCCGACTGTTTCGACTGGTTTGACGGCCGTCAACGGACAACCGGCGCCTTGGCAACGCCTGGAACCCCGGAAGGTTTCGCCGCAAGGACGCCGAAGCCCGTCAGCCGGGCCCCGGCAGACCGACGCTCACATCTTCCCCGCCACCTTGATGGCAAAGGCATATTCGAAGGCGATTTCTTCCAGCCGCTGGAAACGCCCGGACTTGCCGCCATGGCCGGCGGCCATATTGGTCTTCAGGAGATAAGGCCCTGCCTCGGGTGCCGTGTCGCGCAGCTTCGCGATCCACTTGGTCGGCTCCCAATAGGTAACGCGTGGATCGGTGAGGCCGGAGATGGCGAGAATCGGCGGATAGGGCTTGTTGCTCACATTGTCATAGGGCGAATAAGCGGCGATCCAGCGATATTCCTCTTCCGACTCGAGCGGATTGCCCCATTCCGGCCATTCCGGCGGGGTCAGCGGCAGCGTGTCGTCCAGCATGGTGTTCAAGACGTCGACAAAGGGGACGGCGGCGATGATGCCGGCGAATTTCTCCGGCGCCATGTTGGCGATCGCCCCCATCAGCATGCCGCCGGCGGACCCGCCCTCGGCAATGATGTTGTCGTAAGAGGTGAAATCTTCTTTCACCAGATGGTCGGCAGCGGCGATGAAATCCTTGAAGGTGTTCGGCTTGCTTTCCATCTTGCCGTCTTCGTACCAGGCAAAACCCTTGTCCTTGCCGCCGCGGATATGGGCAATCGCATAGACGAAACCGCGGTCGGCCAGCGACAGCGTGTTGGTTGAAAACGAGGCGGGGATCGTCACGCCATAGGCGCCGTAACCGTACAGCAGGCAGGGGGCGGAGCCGTCGAGCTTGGTGTCCTTCCGGTAGAGCAGCGACACCGGCACCAGTTCGCCGTCATGCGACGGCGCCATCACCCGGCGCGTCACATAGTCGTCCGGGTTGTGGCCGGAGGGCACTTCCTGCGTCTTCAACAGCACCCGTTCGCGGGTTGCCATGTTGTAGTCGAAGAGCTGGCTCGGTGTCGTCATGGAGGAGTAGGAGAAGCGGATGACGTCGGTATCGTATTCCGCAGCCCCCTGCAGGCCGAGCGAATAGGCCTCTTCGGCAAAGGCAATCGCATGTTGCTCGCCGCTTGCGCGGTCCATGATGACGATGCGCGGCAGGCCCTCGCGGCGTTCCAGCCAGATCAGATGGCGGGCATAGGCGGCATGCGAGAGAATGAGGCGGCCGGGCTCGTGCGGCACGACGTCGACCCAGTTTTCCTTGCCCGGCGCGTCAAAGGGCGCCGCCATGATCTTGAAATCCTTAGCACCGCCGTCATTGGTCAGGATGTAGAAGATGTCGCCGCCTTCGGTCATGGAATATTCCACGCCCTCTTCGCGCTCCGCCACCAGCAGGGGCTCGGCGGTCAGATCCTTGGTCGAGAGAATACGGTATTCCGAGGTCTCGTGATCGTGGATGTCGATATAGATCACATCATCCAGCAGCGAGCCGCCAACGCCCATGAAGAAGCCGGGATCCTTCTCCTCGTAGACGAGCCGGTCCGCCGATTGCGGCTGTCCGAGGACGTGATGGAAGACCTTGGACGGCCGGTGGTTCTCGTCCTGCAGCGTGTAGAAAAAGCTCTTGCCGTCCGGCGCCCAGACCCCGCCGCCGGCGGTATTGTCGATCACGTCGGGCAAATCCTCGCCGGTTTCAAGATTGCGCACGCGAAGGGTGAAATATTCCGACCCCTTGTCGTCATAACCCCAGATACCGTGGCTGTGGTCGCTGCAATGGTCGATGCCGGCAAGCCGGAAATAATCCTTGCCCTCGGCTTCCTTGTCGCCGTCAAGCAGGACCTGTTTGTCGCCACCATCGCGCGGGGTGCGGAAATAATGCGCCTGCTCGCCGCCGGTGACGAACAGCGTGCCATAGGCAAAAGCCCCGTCCTTCATCGGAACGGAGCTGTCATCCTCCTTGATGCGGCCCTTCATTTCGGCAAACAGCGCCTTCTGCAGGTCGGCGGTGTCGCCAAGGGCGGCTTCCATATAGGCGTTTTCCGCCTCCAGATGCGCACGGATCTCCGGATCGAGGATCGACGGGTCCTTGAACATTGCCTGCCAGTTGTCGGCGCGCAGCCAGGCGTAATCGTCGGTGCGGGTGATCCCGTGGCGGGTGTCGCTGAAGGCGATTTTCTTGGCTTCGGGCGGGGTAGGGAGGTTCTGGAAGACGGCTTTGGTTTGGGCCAAGGGAGAACTCCGGCATCAGGGGAAGGAGTGCCAGAGATAGGCCGGGGCGCGCGCGAGAACAAGCCCGGTAAAGTGCCGCGGAACGACGTTACTTGCGCAGATCGCGTTTGCCGTCGCGCTCGTTCTGCCAATAAACGAAAGCGGCAACGCCCAGAAGGCCAACAACGGGTACAGTCAGGACGATGATATCATTGAGTGTCACGGCTCAGGTCTCCAAGCATGCGTGTCGCTATCAAATGTAGGGCCGTTCCAAGGAAAAAGCAAACCACAGGCGACAGGGAAGCGCTCAGGACGTCAGTGCCGGCATTGATGTCGCCGACCATGATGCGGGTGAGGGGCGTGAAGACGCCGATGAGGATAACCCCGATGCCGATCCCGTTCAGGAAGGTCGCGCGCAGCTTGATCTGTTCCTTGCGTGCATCCGACAGCGGCGGAGGAGGTGCTGTGGGTGTTTTGCTGCTCTCGCCGATCGTCATGGCGCGTTCCCCATCCGCATGCCTTCCCCCGAGCCGTGATCACATTTCACCCTATTCCCGCATCGGTAGGTGGTCAATTTGATACACCTCCCCTAGTTTCCGCCCCGTCCGAGTCACATTGGATGGAAATGACATGACCCTGAGATCTTCGACCGCCGCCGTCGGCTTCGCGCTGATGACTGCCTTTCCCGCCCACGCGCTTGACAGCAGCATTGTTGAACAGCTCGACCGCCTGACGCCCGAGGAGCGGCGCGAGCAGCGCTGTGACATCGAGGCCATGAGCCGTATCTCGAAGAACGAGAAGGATTTCCGGCCCGACAAGGTGATTGCCTATACCTTTGCCGATACGGTGGAGGCCGGTGATTTCTTCAAGGCGCCGGGCGCGGTCTTCCGCAGCAAGGGCGAATGGTACCGGCTGAAATACAAATGCAAGACGGCCGAAGACGGCCTGACGATCCAGTCCTTCGACTACAAGGTCGGCGCCAAGGTGCCGCGCGACGAATGGTCGGAATATTACCTCTACGAATAGAAGGGGTATGCCTCAGCCCGGCAGCTGGGGCATCGTCCGCCGCTCGGGGAACAGCTCCTGGGCGATCGTCATGACGATCAGCGACAAGGGCAGCGCCAGCATGGCGCCGACCGCTCCCCACATCCAGGTCCAGAACAGGATGGCGATGAAGACGAGGAAGGGGTTGATTTCCCACTGCCGCCCCATCACCGCCGGAAACAGCAGGTTCTCCATCACCAGGTGCACGAGGAAAAACACGATTGCCGGCAGAAGCGCCAGGATGAGCGCGTCATGGGTCAGGATGCCGGCCACCGCGACGGAAAAGGTCATCAGCGTGATGCCGAGGAAGGGAATGAAGCTGGAGAGGAAGGCAAAGACGCCCCACAGCACCGGCATCGGCAGCCCGCCGAGATAGGCGATCAGCGTCATGATCACGCCGAGCCCGGCATACATCAGGCTGGCGGTGGCAAAATAATAACCCAGCACCTCCTCGATCGCATTCATGATGCGGATCGACAGCAGGCGCTGGCGCCGGCTCGGAAAGGCCATGATCAACGTGCGCCGCAGCCGCAGCCGACCGTAGAGGAAGAGCAGCAGGCCCGCAAAGAAGATCAACCCCTGCACGACCGCAGGCGTCAGGCTGCCGGAAAGGACGCTCAGCACATTGCCGCTGTTTTCCACGAGCTTTTCCATGGTCATCGGCGCCGCCTCGAAGGTCGAGGGGCTGATGTTCAGCCAGTGATGGCGTTCGAGAAACGGCGTCACCTTGCCGATGATCTGTTCCAGCACGCGCGGCCCGTCGCTGACGAGCATCGCCACCGGTTCGGCGAGCGCGTTGATCAGCAGGAAGACGGCGAGCATGACGAGCGAGGACAGGATGATGGCGATGCCGAAGCGCGGAATGCCGATCTCGCCCATCCGGTCGGCCACCATGCCGAGGATCATGCCGACGACAAGCGCCAGCGTCAGCGGTTTCAGGATCAGTCCCAACTGTTCGACGATCGCCATGCTGACGATGAGGAACAGCCCGATGACCGCCCAGGCCTTGGCCAGTTCCAGCGCCTCCCGGCCAAGCGGCATGAACTCGGTGGCGTCACCATAGACGGCCACCTCGTCCTGCCGCGCCGCCTCGTGTTCCATGGTGCGGCGTTTGCTGCGCAGGGTGCGGGCATTGGTCGATGACATGGGTGGGTGTTCTCCTGATCGACGCCATCAACGTGTCAGAAGACAGAGGGTTCCAAGCCTCGCAATCGGGCCTCAGCTGGTCAGCGTCAGGCCGATGCCCCAGGGGTCGCGCAGCGACCAGCCGTCGGAGGTGCGGGTGGTCTTGATCTCCTGTCGCTCGAGGCCGGCAAGCGCTGTCTGGAGTTCGCTTTCGGCGTTGAACTTCAGCCGGTAATCGGAAAGCCCGGTCATGCCGATGCGACGGGCCTCCGCCCCGCGGCTGTTCCAGATATTGGCCGCCACGTGATGATGGTAACCGCCGGTGGCAAAAAAGCTTGCGCCCGGATAGCGCGCCATCACCTTCAGCCCCAGCACGTCGCGGAAAAAGGCGTCCGCCTGCGGAATGTCGCCCACCTGCAGGTGGATGTGGCCGAGCGCGGTGCCGTCTGCCATGCCGGAAAACCGCGTTTTCGGCGCGCTGTCATAAAGCGCCTGCAGGTCCAGCCGTTCGGTTGCCATCTCCACGGTCCCGTCATCGTGATAGGTCCATTCCGAAGGCTGCCGATCACGGTAGATCTCGATGCCGTTGTCCTCCGGATCGGAGAGGTAGATCGCCTCGCTGACCAGATGGTCGGAAGCGCCGTCGAGCCTGACACCGGCATGGGCGGCATGCGCCAGCCAGGCGGCGAGCGCCGGCCGGTCCGGCACCAGGAAGGCGTTGTGGAACAGGCCGGCTGCGCTGCGCGGCGCCCGCGCTGCCATGGCGCTGGTCGACAAGGTCAGCAGCGGCACCCCGGCAACGCCCATCAGCACCCCGCTCGGTGTCCGCTCGAGGACCGACAGCCCGATGATGTCGCGATAAAAATCCGCCACCCGCGCGAGATCCTGCACCACCAGATGCGCGCTCTCCACATGCGCGGGGCGGGTGAGCGCAAATGCCGGGGAGGGAAGCTTGTCTGTCTCTGCCATGATGGAAGCTTTCGGTGAACGCGGAACCTGTCCCCGCATATACGCGCGCTCGTGCGTTCAACACAGATTCGGAATTGGCGAAACAATGTTCATGAAAAATGAACAACCGCGCGTACTCGGTTTGACTTCCCTCAAGGCACTGCCACCGGGACGGGTGAAGACTGTCTTCATCCGCATCTTGGGAGACAGATCATGTACAAGTGCATCACCGTTGCCGTCGACATTGCCCAGCTGGAAAAGGGAGAGCGCCTGCTCGCCAAGGCCGCCACCCTTCTCGATGCGGGCGGCCGGCTCGTCATCGTTAATGTCGTTGAGGAAGTGCCGGGTTATCTCACCATCGACATTCCGATGGATCTGATGGGCCAGGCCCGCGCCGATGCCAGCGCCAAGCTGACCGCCCTGCGCGACAAGCTCGGCCTTGATTCGACGATCGAGATCCGCCAGGGCGGCCCGGCGCACGAGATCCTTGCCGCCGCCGAGGCCAACAAGGCCGATCTCATCATGCTCGCGTCGCATGTGCCGGATTTCTCCAACTATTTCATCGGCGCCACCGCCGACCGCATCGTGCGCCACGCCAAATGCTCGGTCCTTGTTGACCGTTAAAGGAGAAGACCATGGACGTGACCATCGATCCCGGTCCCTACAGGGCGATCCTGGAAGCCAGACGTGCGGAACTCACCTTGCGGCTCACGCGCATCGAGACCGATCTCGACCAGCCGCGCAATGCCGATGACGACGACCGCGCCATCGAACGCAACAATGACGAGGTTCTGGAGGGGCTTGGCGGTGCCGGGCAGAAGGAACTGGTGGCCATCGAGGCGGCGCTGGAGCGGATCGCCCACGGCACCTACGGCCTCTGCGGCAAATGCGGGGAGCCGATCGCAAGAGAAAGGCTTGATGCCGTGCCGCACGCGGCGCTCTGTGCCGCGTGCGCGGCGGATCTGTAAATCGCGGACGTACCCCGCGGTTTGACAATCCCTGCCGGTTCGTCCGTCCGCACAGGGCCGGACGAACCGGCAGGGAACGATCCTTAAACGATCACAATGCAATGTGATGAGGGAAATGGCGGCCTGCCGGTTGCGTCCCCGTCCTCCAGCCGTCATTCTAGGGGCTGACGACGAAGTTCTTGCATTGAGTGATCTCGCATGACCGACCTGTTCCGCTTCGGCCGGACCTATGATTTTCACGAGATCGTCGCCGACGGCGTCATCCACGGCGTCGGCATCGTGCTGGCTCTGATCGGCGTGACCGCGCTCATCTTTTATGCCACCATCTGGTCGAGCCATGGCGAACTCGCCGCCGCCTGGGTGTATGGCATCGGCCTGGTACTCTGTCTTGCCACCTCGTTCACCTACAACATCTGGCCGCAGTCGAAGACGAAGTGGATTCTGCGTCGCTTCGACCATTCGGCGATCTATGTCTTGATCGCGGCGACCTACACGCCCTTCCTGCAGCGCGGCGCCTCCGATCCGATGATCCTCTCGATGCTGGTCTTCGTCTGGGCCATGGCGGTGATCGGCATCACGCTGAAATGCCTCTTTCCCGGCCGATACGACCGGCTCGCGATCCTGCTCTATCTCGGCATGGGCTGGAGCGGCGTCGTGGTGGTGCCGCATCTTTCCGAACTCCTGCCCGCGATCACCCTCTGGCTGATCGTCATCGGCGGCGTCATCTATTCGCTCGGCGTCATCTTCCACGTCTGGGAACGCCTGCGCTTCCAGAACGCCATCTGGCACGGCTTCGTCATTGCCGCGGCCGCCGTGCATTATTCGGCGGTGATGACCTGTTTCAGCCTGTCGGGTGGCGGTGTCTGACGCTTGAGCTGAGCTAACTCGACGGGCAGCGTCCCTCGAATGGCAGAGGCGGTCGTGCCATCCCCACACAAATCCGGGAACACTCCCCCGTCCTTTCGGTTGGTCACACACCACCCATCGGAAAGGAAAAACCCATGTCGAAGCTTGCGGGCGAATTTGTCGAGGCGTTGAAGCGGCTGGAAAAGACCGGCGAGGTCGGGGCGATCCTAAACCTCTTCCGCGAGGATGCGGATGTCTCCAATCCGATCCTGTCGGGCGAGGGGAAGGGGAGCGATGAGCCGGATCGGTTCTGGCGCGATTACCGCGGCAGTTTCGATGAGATCGCCTCGGATTTCCGTACGGTCGCCAGCGAAAACGGCACCGCCTTCCTCGAATGGGAAAGCCGCGGCACGATCGGCGGCAAGCCGTTTCGGTATGCCGGTGTTTCGGTGCTGGAGGAGGAAGAGGGTAAGATCGTTGCCTTCCGCACCTATTTCGATCCGCGCCAGCTGCCCGCCGCACAGAAGACGAAGGACGGGCGCAGCGAACTCGACCGGGCGCAGGAGGAACTGGCCGAACAGCGCGCGCAAGGCGGTTACGCCTGAGGGCAGGCCGGCAACAAGATGGTGCGGCCCAGGCCTCCTGGCGGCACCATCACACGCTTCACAAAAACTTCCTTATCGGGTGAGGAACTGCGGGCCCTTCCGGAAGTTCGCTCCCGCGGAACCGCAACGACCGGCAGAAAACCGCCATGCCCGCAAACCGTGCCTCGCCAAAACCACGCCGCAGATCCGAGACCGGCAGTCCGCCTGCCAGTGATCTCCTGAACCAGAGCCGCCTTCCGCCCTGGATCGTCAAGGCCCTGAAGGCCAACCGTATCCGTCGTCTCAGCCAGCTCGCCGGACTGTCCGATCGCGATCTGCTGCAGCTCGATGGCATCGGCCAGCGATCGCTGGAACTGATCCGCGCCGAAATCGCCCGCGGGCGGGGCGGTGGTCCTGCCGCGGAGGGCGAGGGAACCGGTCTGCCGGCACCTTGACCCTCTCCCGAAGGCCGATGAAGGGCCGCATCCTTGGCGAAATGCCGCTTTACCGGCGGCAAGGCCGTCTGCTATGGGAGACGAAAGTCAACTATAGTGGAACGCCCCATGGCCGCCGACCTGACGATCCGCGATGCCGCGCCCGCCGATCTTCCCGAAATCCTCGCCATCTATAATGATGCGGTGGCCAACACCACGGCGATCTGGAACGAGACGCTGGTCGATCTCGACAACCGCAAGGCCTGGCATCAGGCCCGCCTGGAGCGTGGTTTTCCGGTGCTGGTGGCAGAACGTGACGGTAAGATCGCCGGTTACGCCTCCTATGGTGACTGGCGCGCCTTTGAGGGTTTTCGCCACACGGTGGAACATTCGATCTATGTCGAGAAGGACCATCGCGGTGGCGGAATCGGCAGGGCACTGATGCAGGCACTGATCGAACGCGCCCGAGAGGGCGACGTCCACGTCATGGTCGCCTGCATCGAATCCGGCAATGCCGGCTCCGTTCGCCTGCACCAGAGCCTCGGCTTTCGCGAGGTTGGCCGCTTTTCCGAAGTCGGCATCAAGTTCGGCCGCTGGCTCGATCTCACCTGCATGGAACTGCGCGTCTAGCTGAGGCGAGATCGGATCCGGGCACGGTGTTAGTTGCGGCGTGCGACATAACCCGACGGAAGCTGGTCCGGCGGGCAGACGATCACGGTGTCGTTGTCGGCGCCGCAATTTTCCAGATAGGTGATGTCGGCGAATTCGTCGATGACCAGCTTCGGATAGGTCGGCCCGGCATCCCGGAAAGCCTTCATCCGGTCCAGGTGGTCGTTCTGGAAGCAGACGGTCTTGCCGGGATCTTCTGCAATCCAGGCCGGGAAGAAGATGACCCCGTGCAGCCTGCGCTCGGCGAGATTGACGGCCACGCTGACCGTGGTGCCGGTCGGCTCGTCCCAGGAGATCTTGAAGACATTCTCGGCCAGGCGCACGATATGGGCAAGCTGGTCGCGCACCCAGCGGCCGCCCACAATGCCGGCGTGAATGCGATAGTCGATCGTGCGCGCATTCTTCACATACATTTCGTACTGCCAGCCGTTTTCATAGGTGTAGATGAAATGCTGCCCCACCAGGGCGGTCAGTTCTTCCGGCTTCGTGGATTCGAAAAGATCGGACATCTGTCATTCCTCATGCGTTGATGATCATTGAGAATAAAGGCAAATTTCCTCTGTTCCAGTTTCGAATTCGGTCCGTTATCATCGGAAAATCCGATTGATCATCCCCGGGATCCTCGCCCATGTCGCTGCTGCCGCGTTCCACGCTCGAACAATGGGGTGTCCTGCGCACCATCGTGGCGGAGGGAAGTTTTGCCGCGGCGGCGGAAAGGCTGAACCGCAGCCAGTCCTCCGTCAGTTATGCCGTGGCACGGCTGCAGGAGGCGGTGGGCGTCGATCTTCTCATCCTGCAGGGACGGCGCGCCGCGTTGACGGAGCCCGGCGCTCGGCTGCTGGCGGAGGTGACGCCGCTGCTCGATGACCTGATGCGGGTGGAACGGCGCGGCCGCCAGATCGCCCGTGGCGGCGCGATCACCGTGCGCCTGCTGGTGGACCGGCTGTTTTCGCGCGCGCGGCTGTTTTCCGTGCTGCGGGATTTCGCCTCCACCTGCCCGGATGCCGAGGTGCAACTGGTGGAAACCGTGCGCCTGACGGTGACCGATGCCGATCCCGACAGTTATGATGTCGCGGTGCTGACGGTCGAGGCCGGCAGCCGCGATGTGGACATCATCGCGCATGTGGAACTGATCGCTGTTGCCCATGCCGATCACCCGCTTCACGCGTCACCGACGACCATCCGCCACAGCGCGCTTGCGCGGTATGCCTGCGTCGAGGTGCGCGGGCTGGAGGTGGAGGATCGCGCCCAGCGGCTGCCGGGGCGGCTGTGGCGCATGAGCACGGTCGAATCCGCCATTGATGCGGTGCGCAGCGGCCTGTGTTTCGGCTGGTTGCCGGCGGATGCGATCCGGGCCGATCTGGAGGAAGGCACCCTGCGTGCGCTGCCTCTGGCGCTCGGCCGCGTTCGCCCTGTGCTGCTCGGTCTCTGTGTCGCGCGCGAGGACCTGTCCGATGATCATCCCGCCGCCATCCTGCGGCGCCTCTTGCAGGATGGCCGGATTGCGCCCCCGGGCGCCGCGGAAGGCTGATCTGCCGGGCCCGGCGGGGATGCAAGGGGGCGGGGCGGCATGCCATCAGGCGATGCGGCGGCTCGGCAAGGTCATGGCGATGACGCCGATCATCACGAAGGCAAGTCCGATCCAGGCGGTCAGCGACAGCCGCTCGCCGAGAAAGATCGCGCCGATCGCCACGCCGATCGGAACGCGCAGATAGGCCTGCGAGGTGGTCGCCACAGAGCCCAGCGTCTGGACCAGGCGGAAATAGATGACAAAGGCAAGTGAGGTGGAAAAGACCGAAAGCGCCACGAGCGCCGCGAGCGATGGCAGCGAGGGGCTGAGCGTCCAGGGGTGATCGAGCACAAGGCTTGCGGGAAACAGCAGCACCGCGCCGCAGACGAGCGAACCGGCCGCCGGCATCATCGGATCGAGGCCCTTGAAATTCTTGCCGTAGATCGCCGCGCAGGCATAACAGACGGTCGCCGCCACCACGGCAAGCTGTGCCACCACATCACGCCCCAAGCCGTCCAGCGCGCCGACACCGATGATCAGGCTCGCCCCGGTCAACCCGGCCGCGACCCCCATCAGTTTACGGCTGGAGACGGCCTCATGCCGCGTAACGAGCGCCGTGATGAGGAAGGTCACGACCGGTGTCAGCGAATTGAGAATGACGGCAAGCCCCGCATCGACGCTCTGTTCGGCCCAGGCGATCAGCGTGAAGGGCACCGCACTGTTGAGGCAGGCCTGCACCAGGAAGCGGCCCCAGACAGCTTTGTCAGAGGGCATGCGAAGCCCCCTCAGCCGCAGGATCGCGAGAAGCAGCGCGCCGGCGAGGAAGGTGCGCGCGGCAATCAGTGTGACCGGCGGGATCGTCTCGATGCCGACCTTGATGAAGGTATAGGCCGATCCCCAGCAGGTGGCGAGAAGCAAAAGGAGAAGAAGTTCGCGGGCAAGGCTTGTCTGGACGGGCATCGGCATGTCGGTTCCTGTGGATTTCACCTGGAACCTATCCTCTTCCCGAAAGCGATGCTTCGATCTCGACCGAACTGTGACGTCCTTGCGGCTTGTCGTGACCTCTCCCCGTTTTGAGGTGAGGGTTATTGCATATGGGAAAACCCCCTCTGGCCTGCCGGCCATCTCCCCCACAAGGTGGGAGATGACTTGCGGCGCCGCCATGCCCTGATCAAGGCGATGAGGCCGCGGCAGGTTAAGCCCCTCCCCCTTGTGGGGAGGGGTTGGGGAGGGGTCTTGTTTCAAATTAACAGGGCCCTGGTTCAGATGGCGAGAAGCAGGATGCAGCAGCGCCCCGCCTCATCCCGACACACGAAGACCGGAAAGCCTCACACCGGCTCGAACACCATCGCATAACCGTTGATGCAATAGCGCAACCCCGTCGGTTTCGGGCCGTCGGGGAAGACATGGCCGAGATGGCCGTCGCAGGTGGCGCAGCGGATTTCCGTGCGCACCATGCCATGCGAGGTATCGCGCAGTTCCACGACCGCATCCTCGCGCAGTGGCGCGAAATAGCTCGGCCAGTTCCGCTGAAGCCGCTTTCCGGCGGTATGCGGCGCGTATCGGCAACGGATTCTGCCCTATCTTTAGAAGGTTTTACAAATTTTAGTTGTAATTTTTTAGGTTGTACACTATTGCTATTGTCATAAATTAAGATTGTGCGTAATATACGCAATAACACTTCAGCAGACATTTTTGGGTTGATGAGCAAGGTCCAAGGGGGGATGACATGCTGATGCTTCCGGCCGTGAGTGAGGGTGCGCACTTAAACCGAATACCGGTCCTGTACTGGAACCATGTTGGGCTGGAGATGAACCGCGCTGTCCACAGTCTGGACGGCCCGCAAACCGGTCCGACCATGAGTTCGCGGGCGCTCGGTCTCCTGCATCTTGCCATGCATGATGCCTATTTCGCAGCTTTGGGGCAGGCTTCGCCCTACCAGACATATCTGACGGCACTGCCGGCTCAGGCCAATCCGAACTGGGCAACGGCAGACGCCGAGCTTGCCATGGCGGGCGCTGCAACCAAGGTCCTGGATGCGCTCTATACCCGCAAAGCAAATGCAATCCCGGATGCAACACATGAGACGCTCGTCGTGATGATGCGGAACCTGATCAGCTCCTATCCTGGCGAGATCAATACGCTGCATCCGGCCTACGCGTTCGGCGAGATCATTGGCGTGACGATCATGGTCAAACTCGGTGTGAAGCCAGGAGAGCCGGGTGCCGATGCCGGCTACTATCGGCCAAGCACCGGACGCTACAAGTTCAGGGAAGATCCGGTCCATCCTGTTCGCCGGGTTGCGCTGGATCCGGAGCATCCCGAACGCGGCAGCAAGCCGGTCCGGGCCTATCATGGCCCTCACTATGGTGACGTGCAGGCCTTCGCCGTTCATTTTCCGCAGGATCATGCGCTGGCACCGCCACCGCTGGGGGGGCCGCTTTACAACAATGCCTTACGCGAAGTCGTCGCGTTGGGTGGTGCGCCGGGATCTGCGAGGCTGACACGCAGCCCGGACCAGACGGTTGCCGCCTATTTCTGGGCCTATGACGGCGCAAACCTGATCGGCACGCCGCCGAGGCTCTACAATCAGATCGTCCGCAAGCTCTATGAGGCTGAGGTGACAGGCAATCTGACTCATGGCCAGCTGATCCGGCTCTTTGCTCTCATCAACGTTGCCATGGCGGATGCAGGAAAATTTGCCTGGAAGGAAAAATACAAATGGGAACTCTGGCGACCACAGACCGGTGTCCGCGAGCACGATAGCGGCAGTGGACCGGGGGCCGCCAACGGCACGATCTCGATCGATCCGGATGCGGATCCGTTCTGGACCGCACTCGGCGCGCCGGATACCAACACCAATCGCCAGGCATTCAAGCCACCGTTCCCCGCCTATCCCTCAGGCCATGCCACGTTCGGCGCTGCCTGCTTCCAGATGGTCCGTTTGTTTCTGGGACAGGCCGGCGAAGAGAAAGACGGGCAGGGCATCGACGGGTTGGCCTTCGAGTTCGTCTCCGAGGAGTTGAACGGTGTCAGCCGTGATCTGGACGGCCCCTACGATCCCGCGACGCCGCTGAGCGACCAGCCGGGCACCATCCGCACGCGCATCGTCCGCAGATTCGCATCCTTGTGGGATGCGATCTTCGAAAACGGCATCAGCCGTGTCTATCTTGGGGTGCACTGGAATTTCGATTCATTCGATCCCGCCGATGCGCCTCAAGAAGGGCCCCGTTATGGTCGCCCCGCAACCTTTAGATATTCCAATGTCTGGCCGAAGAGGCAGGCGCTGCCCGTTGGTGGCATCCCCCTCGGTCTCGGTATCGCCAACGATATCTGGCAGAACGGCTTGCGGGAGCCGCCACCCGTCCAGAACATCGCCGTTCACCCGTTCCAGCAGGTCGCGCTCAATATGGCCATTACCCCTGTACGCTGACTGCTTTGCCCCGTCTCCCCTCGGGTGCAGACGGGGCCGATCAGGGTGCGCGCACAGCGCTGGATTACCCCCCTTCCGCGATCCCCTCACACCGGCTCGAACACCATCGCATAACCGTTGATGCAATAGCGTAGCCCCGTCGGTTTCGGGCCGTCGGGGAAGACGTGGCCGAGATGCCCGTCGCAGGTGGCGCAGCGGATTTCCGTGCGCACCATGCCATGCGAGGTATCACGCAGTTCCACGACCGCATCCTCGCTGAGCGGCGCGAAATAGCTCGGCCAGCCGCAGCCGGAATCGAATTTCGTGTCCGAGAGGAAAAGCGGCGTATCGCAGCCGGCGCAGCGGTAGAGCCCGGCCTGCTTATTGTCCCAGTAGGGGCCGGTAAACGCCCGCTCGGTCCCGGCCTGCCGCAGGATGCGGTATTGCTCCGGCGTCAACTGTTCGCGCCATTCCTGATCACTTTTGTTCACCTTCTTTGTGACAGTGTCCGACATCGCTTGCTCCTTTCAATCCCTCCCTAGATAGGGAGGGCGACCGGTCGGAAAAAGGTCGAATCCATGTCGATTTCCGCGCCGGCCACGTTGAGCCCATGGTTTTCATGCCGTAAACAAGGCTCGCCTGTGACAGATTGACGAAAGGGAGACGTTCAGCATGGCCGACAGCGCAGCCGGAAGGCGAGGGAGATCGAGATGACCTTGTTGTGTCTTTTCCTGCCCTTCATCGCCGCTGCCTTTGCTCCGCTGGCAACCCGGCACCTGCAGCACAATGCCGCCTGGCTGCTGGCTTTGGCGCCGGCCTTCTCCTTCGTTTATTTCGCCGGTTCCCTGCCGGAAATTGCCGCCGGCGAAGTGGTGACGGGCGGTTATGCCTGGGTGCCGAGCCTCAACCTCTCCTTTTCCTGGTTCATCGATGGCCTGTCGCTGACCTTTGCGCTGCTGATCACCGGTATCGGTACGCTGATCGTGCTTTATGCCGGCGGTTATATGAAGGGCCATCCGCAGCAGGGGCGGTTTTTCTCCTTCATCCTGCTGTTCATGGGCGCGATGCTGGGGCTCGTCCTGTCCGACAGCTTCCTCATGCTGTTCGTCTATTGGGAACTCACCTCGATCACCTCCTTCCTGCTGATCGGTTTTGACCATCAGCGGGAGGCCGCGCGCCGTTCGGCGCTGCAGGCACTCGTCATCACCGGCGGCGGCGGGCTGTTCCTGCTCGCCGGCCTGATCTTCCTGTGGAACATCACCGGTGTGACCCAGCTCTCGCTTCTGGTGCATATGGGCGATGCGCTGCGCGCCAGCCCCTTCTACCTCGCCACGCTGCTTCTGGTGCTGGGCGGCTGCTTCACCAAATCGGCACAGTTTCCCTTCCATGCCTGGCTGCCGAATGCCATGGAGGCGCCGACGCCGGTGTCCGCCTATCTGCATTCCGCCACCATGGTGAAGGCCGGCGTCTACCTCCTGATGCGCCTCAACCCGGCACTTGGGCAAACCGCGGCCTGGGAAATCCTGCTTCCCTTCTTCGGCGGCATCACGCTGATTGTCGGCACGTTTTTGTCGCTGCGCCAGACGGATCTGAAGCTGATGCTGGCCTATACCACCATGGCCTCGCTCGGCCTGCTGGTGATGCTGACCGGCTTCGACAGCGAACATTCGGTCGCCGCCGCGGTGCTCTATCTTGTCGCCCATTCGCTGTTTAAGGGCGCGCTCTTCATGGTCGCCGGCATCATCGATCACGAGGCCGGTACGCGTGACGCAACCAAACTCGGCGGGCTGGCCAAAGCCATGCCGATCACCTTTGCCGCAGCGCTTCTCGCCGCGCTCTCGATGGGTGGCCTGCCGCTCTTCTTCGGTTTTCTTGCCAAGGAAGAGATCTATTATGCGCTGGCGGCGGGTGACCTGCGCTCGATCCTCTTTACCCTGGTTGCGATCATCGGCAACGGGCTGATGTTTGCGATCGCCTTTGCCGTCGGCCTGAAACCCTTCATCGGCAAGGCCGTCAAGACGCCGAAACATGCGCATGAGGGACCGGTGCTGCTCTGGCTCGGCCCGGCCGTGCTGGCGCTTCTTGGTCTTACGGGCGGCATCCTCTCCGGCGTTGCGCATCGCTTCATCTCCACGCCCATGGCAACCGCCGTGAAGGGTGTGCCGACGGAGGTGACCATCTCCACCATCCCGCATCTTGGGATTGCGCTGGCGCTCTCCGTCGTCACGGTCGCCTTCGGTGTTGTGGTCTATCTCTTGATCGACCGGGCCCGCGCGCTGATGGTGCGGGTGCTGGATGCCATCGGACCGGGGCCGGACAAGGCCTTTGATGCCATCCTGGCCGGTCTGGTGCGCCTGTCGGTCTGCGTCACCCGCATCACCCAGCCGGGTCGCATGGAGGTCTATGTCACCGCCACCTTCATCATCCTCGCCGCGACGCTGCTGGTGCCGCCGATCCTGTACGGCGAACTGCCGGCCATGCCTGCGATGCCGTCGGACGTCCTGATGCATGAATGGGCGTTTTTCGGTCTTGCGCTGATCGGCATCCTGGCGGTGCTGACGGCGAAGAACCGGCTGACGGCGATTGCAGCCCTTGGAATCCAGGGTTTTGCGGTGGCCGTGATCTTCCTGCTGTTCGGCGCACCGGATCTGTCGTTCACCCAGTTCATGGTGGAAACGCTCTCGGTCGTCATCCTTGCGCTCGTCATGACCCGCCTCAGGCTTGCCCCGTCCGACCACCGGCCGATGGGCCAGATGCTGCTCGATGGGGCGATTGCGATTGCCTGCGGCACCGGTTTTGCGCTGATGCTGATGAAATCGACGCAAAATGCTTTCAACAACAGCCTGACTGACTTCTTCAACGCCTATTCCAAGGTGATCGCGCACGGCGCCAATGTGGTGAACGTCATCATCGTTGATTTCCGCGGCACGGATACGCTGGGCGAGATCGCGGTGGTGATGATCACCGGCCTTGCCATTCTGGCGCTCATCCGCATCCGCGCCGGCGGCCCCCTGAAGCCGGCGGACAACGATCCCGACAGGACCGGAGGACATGCCCGATGAACACGCTGATCTTCCGCACCGTTGCGCCTTTCTTGACCGCGCTGATGATCCTCTTTTCGGTCTTTGTGCTGCTGCGCGGCCATAACGAACCGGGTGGCGGGTTTATCGGCGGGCTGATTGCGGCCTCCGCCTTTGCCATCTACGGCATCGCTTATGGGGTTGCCGCGGTCCGTCGGGCCATCATCGTGCACCCCATGTCGATTGCCGGTGCCGGCCTGCTGCTCGCCGTCGTCTCCGGCCTCGTCTCGGTCTTCGCCGGGGTGCCCTTCATGACGGGGCTCTGGATCTATCCCAGCCTGTTCGGTGTCGAGGTGCCGCTTGCCACCGTCATGTCCTTTGACGTGGGCGTCTATCTGGTCGTGGTCGGCGCCATCACCTCGATTGCGCTGGCGCTTGAAGAAAGGGAGGAGGACTGATGGAGTTTGTTCTGGCCTGCCTGGTCGGCGCCTTTTTCGCCGCCGCGATCTATCTCCTCCTGTCGCGCCACACGGTGCGCATGTTGCTCGGCATCGCCATCCTCGGCAATGCGGTGAACCTTCTGATCTTCACCGGCGGCCGGCTGACGCGCGAAGTGCCGCCGATCATCGGCAGCGGTCTCGACACGCTGACGGCGGGGGCTGCCAACCCGCTGCCGCAGGCGCTGATCCTCACCGCCATCGTGATTTCCTTCTCCTTCTTCGCTTTCCTGCTGGTGCTGACCTACCGCGCCTTCCAGGAACTCGGCACCGACGATACCGACGAGATGCGTCTGGCCGAACCGAAGAATGACCCCCTGCCGCCTGCCGGCTATTGAGACGAGACAAGATGGCCGCAGTCACTTCCACTCCCGTTGATCTCTCCGCCGCCTTCGTCATGGCGCCGACCGTGCTCGGCGACTGGCTGGTCATCCTGCCGCCCGCGCTGATGATCACCGCCGGCGCGCTGCTGATGATGGTGCGCCACCGCATGCACCTGCATGTGCGGATCGCCATTCCGGCGCTGCTGCTGCTTGTGCTGGTCGATGCGGCACTGCTGTTTAAGGTCGCCACCCAAGGCCCCGTCACCATGATGATGGGCCGCTGGCTGCCGCCCTTCGGCATCGCCTTTACGGTCGATCTGTTCGGCGCGCTGATGAACCTCGTTGCCGGCACCGTGGCGTTTGCCGCCGGCATTGCCGCGCTGAAGGACATCAATGACAGCGGCCGCCGCTACGGCTTCTTCCCCTTTCTGATGCTGTTGATGGCCGGTGTGTCCGGTGCCTTCCTGACGGGCGACATCTTCAACCTCTATGTCTGGTTCGAAGTGCTGCTGATCTCCTCTTTCGGCCTCTTGATCCTCGGCTCGGAGCGCGAGCAGATCGACGGCGCGATGAAATATGCCGTGCTGAACCTCATCGGCACGACGCTGTTCCTCATCTCGGTCGGTTATCTTTATGCGATCTTCGGCACGCTCAACATGGCCGACATCGCGCTGAAGGCGCGCGAGATCGAAGGGGCGCCGCTGATGACGTTGTCGGCGCTGTTCATTCTTGCCTTTTCCATGAAGGCGGCGGCGTTTCCGGTGAATTTCTGGCTGCCGGCCTCCTATCACACGCCGCGCATCACCGTTTCGGCGCTGTTCGGCGGACTGCTCACCAAGGTCGGCATCTATGCGCTGATGCGGGTGATGGTGATGCTGTTTCCGTTGCAGCGGGAAGAACTCAGCCTCGTCATCGGCCTGCTGGCGGCGCTCACGCTGATCATCGCGGCACTCGGTATGCTGGCGCAGGACGACATGCGTCGTATGGCCGGTTATGCGGTCATTGTCGGCATCGGCAACATGCTGGCCGGCATTGCGGTCGGCACGGTCGCCGGCATCAGCGGCGCGCTGCTGTATGCGCTGCATTCGATCCTCGCCATGACGGCACTTTATCTCGTCATCGGCCGGGCCGCCGCACTCACCGGCACCTTCAGCCTGACGGCGGCAGGCGGCATCTATCGTGTGGCACCGGGTTTTGCCTTCGCCTCGCTGGCGTTGTTCCTCGCGGTTGCCGGCCTGCCGCCGTTTTCCGGCCTCTGGCCAAAGATCATGCTGGTCAAGGCGTCGCTCGATATCGGCGCGTGGTGGCTGGCGGGCACGATCCTGCTCTCCGGTTTCCTCACCACGGTGGCACTCGGCCGCATCTTCCTGTTGGCCTATTGGCGTCCGCAAACCAAGGCAGAGGGGAGGGGAGAGGCCGGTGAAACCCTGGCCCAGGATCGGCAGACGCTCTGGCCGCTCTACGGCCTGATCGCCATCATCACCCTGTTCGGCCTTCTGCCCGAAGGGCCGCTTGGCCTGTCGCAGCTTGCCGCCGAGGGGCTGTTGCAGCCGGTCTCCTACATCCAGTCGGTGTTCCCCGCAGGAGGTGCGCAATGACCGCCTTTACCATGAACGTGCTGTTTGCCGTCATCTGGGTGGCGGTCAGCGGCAGCGCCACCTTCCTGAACTTCCTGTTCGGGTTTCTCGTCTCGGCATTTGCAATCGGCCTGATCCGCGAACAGGCGCAAGGCGTGAGTTATCTCGGGCGCATCGGCCGTATCCTGTCCTTGACCGTGCTGTTCTTCAAGGAACTGGCGCTGTCGGCCTGGAAGGTCGCGGTCCTCGTCACCCGCCCGAAACTCGACGTGAAGCCCGGCATCTTCGCCTTTCCGTTGACGGTCGACCGCGATTTCGAGATCACGCTTCTGGCCAACCTCATCACGCTCACACCCGGCACGCTATCGGTCGATGTGTCGGAGGACCGCACACTCCTCTACGTGCACGCGATCGACTGTTCGGATGTCGAAGGGACCAAACGCGACATCGCCGAAGGGTTCGAACGCAAGATCATGGAGGCTTTCCGCTGATGACCGCTCAAGCTCTGCTCGATGGCGCCATCTGGCTGGCGCTCGCCCTTCTCGGCCTTTCGTTTTTCGCCACCGCCTATCGGGTGATCACCGGCCCGACGCTGGCCGACCGGGTCGTCGGCCTGGACATGCTGGTCGGCATCGCCATCGGTTTCATCGCCGTCATCGCGGTGAAGACCGGCTTTACCCTCTATATCGATGTCGCCATTGCGCTCGGCCTCGTCGGTTTCCTCGCAACGGTGGCTTTTGCCCGTTTCATCCTGTCGCGCAAGACGGCGGATGAACAGGGGGCTCTTGAGCCGAATCAGGGCGCCGAGCGTGGCGTGCAGCCGGCAACGACCGGAAAGGGAGAATAAACGCGATGGTCCTGACGGTACTGACGGCAGCACTTCTTGTGGGCGGAGCGCTCTTTGCGCTGATCGCCTCGATCGGTCTCCTGCGCCTGCCGGATGTTTTTACGCGTATGCATGCAGCGTCCAAGGCCGGCACAGTCGGATCGGGATTGCTGCTTTTGGCGGCCGGTCTTCACGCCGGAGATCTTGCGATTTTCTTCCGCGCACTCGCTGGTTTTCTCTTTTTTATCCTGACCGCTCCCATTTCGGCACACCTTTTGGCCAAAACGGCACACCAGGTAGGGTATCGTTTACATCGTTCGACGATTATTGACGAATTGCGTCGCGACAGGCCTCTTGAATAACGCGGTTTGTGGCACAAATACTTCCGCTGCCTCGCAAACATGGCTTGTGTCGAAATCAACTAGCGTTTCGTGTCAAGAGAACCATCGACTAGGGGTGCGCAAATTGTATTTTGACTTTCTGCCGAAGGATGTTAATCGCAACAGAGTAGAACGCTGATACTGGTCGCTCTTGGTGATCTCTCCTCATTCCTGCCGAAAAGCTTCATATAAGCGGATTGGAATTATTGAAGAGAATCGCAGGATTGGCGAGTTTCAACCGGTCGCAGTGGTGGTGTCCCGCACGGATCTAGGGGTGGATACGTGTTTCTGTCAGAAAACGGGACACTACCAGTGATAGCCGGCGCGTTCTGCACGGGACATGTCTGGTTGACTGTCCACGAACGCAACAGGAGATAAGAAATGACCGAACCCGTCGCCGGCAAGGCGCCTGACCTTTTGGTGGAATTGACCGCCGATATCGTCGCCGCCTATGTCAGCAACCATGTCGTGCCCGTGAGCGATCTGTCGAACCTGATCGCCGACGTGCACAGCGCCCTCAGCAACACGACTTCGCCCGCGCCTGCACCGACCGCGGTCGAAAAGCCGAAGCCCCCGGTACCGATCCGTAAGTCGATCGAAGACGACTACCTGATCTGCCTCGAAGACGGCATGAAATTTAAGTCGCTCAAGCGCCACCTGATGACGCACTACAACATGACGCCGGAAGAATATCGCGAGAAGTGGGGCCTGCCAGCCGACTATCCGATGGTTGCTCCGGCCTATGCCCAGGCCCGTTCGCGCCTCGCCAAGGAAATGGGTCTTGGCCAGCGTCGCAAGCGCGGCGCAAAGTAAGCGCCCGCAAGCGGATTTGCAGCAGACCTGCTCAATCGCAGATCGCCGGAAGGGACAGCCCTTCCGGCGATCTGCGTTTGTGGCACCCGTTACGGGGGATTGAGAGGAGAAAATAATCCTATTTCAGTTGGGGAGAATTGGCGAAAGTGTCGAAAAAACAAAGATCGCACTGGTTCGCTGGGTGCTTCCCTTATCCCCGCCCATCATTTAGGTTGTATGAATTAATTCCTATTTTGGGAGTTGTTCATGACTTACGATCTTCATCCGTCCGCCGACCCTTCCTGCGTATCCCAGCCCATCCAGCCCCGTCCGTCGCGGATTTTCGCCGCGCCGTCGCATCTGCCGATGAAGGAGGTTTGCCGCCTGGTGCGCCAGGTGGTCGGCGAAATCATCAGCCTCACCGGCGACCGCACCCAGACACGGCGTGACCGGCGTCGCATGCTCTGCCATGTCCGCCAGATCGCCATGTATGTCTGCCACGTCTCGCTCAGCATTCCGCTCACCGAAATCGGCCAGGCCTTCGGGCGCGACCGCACCACCGTCGGCCATGCCTGCCACGTGGTGGAGGACCGTCGCGACGATGCGGCATTCGACGATTTCATCACCGGCATCGAACGCATCGTCAGCGTCATCTTTGCCCGCGGCGAGGAGGTGGGCCATGACTGATGCCGTCGCCCTGAAGAGCCATCCGCGCGTTGCATCCGGCGCGTTTGCCGCAAAGGATCTGCCGCCGGCGGCGCGGCGCGTGTTGCTGCAGCTGCTGCGCTGGGCGCTGAAGGGACCGTGCCGCATCGAGGCGCGCGACGGCGGGATCGCGCTTTGCCAGTCCGACCGTCACCTGCCGATGACGGAACAGGTCGTCTCTTATGCCGTCTCCGCCGGCCTCGTGCTGCGGAAGGGAGACGGCCTCTTGGCCCGTCCGGAAGCGGCCGCCTGTTTGCGCCGCGCCCTGCAGGAGGAGAAGGAGGAACCGTTTGCCGAACAGCATCGCGAAATTGCCGAGGAGCGAACGGTGGTCGATGGGACGTACCAGACGGTGCGGCGCAATCTGGCCGAATCGCCGCTTTCTCTTCTTGCCCGGCTGAAGGAACGTTCAGGTGCCGCCTTTCTGCCCGAGGAAGCGGTGCAGGCCGGCGAGCGCCTGGCCGCCGATTTTGAGCGGGGCCACCTGCAGCCGAAGGTGACGGCAAGCTGGGAGCCGCGCATTGCCGCCCGCACGCCGGGCGAACGTGGTGGGCTGGCCGATCTGAGCGACAGCGCAATCGCCGCCCGCCTCCGGGTCAATGCCGCGCTCGATGCCATGGGGCCGGAGCTTTCAGGCGTTGCGCTTGATGTCTGCTGTTTCGGCAAGGGGCTCGAGCGGGTCGAACGGGAACGCTGCTGGCCGGCCCGTTCCGCCAAGCTGATGTTGCGCACCGCACTCCTGGCGTTGGCCCGCCATTACGCGCCACCGTCGAAAAACGCCCGACGCCGGCATGCCTGGGGTGCCGAGGGCTTTCGCCCCGAACTCTGACGAGGATCTTGGCTCAGGCGGCGGCCACCGCCGCGGCCTCGTCGCGGATGCGTTTCACCATCGAGCGCAGGCCGTTGGCGCGCTGCGAGGAGAGGTTTTCGACAAGCCCGATCTTGTCGAAGATGCCGATCAGGTCGGTCCTGGCGATTTCCGAGGCATGTTTGCCGGAACAGGCGGCGAGCACGATCGCCACCAGCCCACGCACGATATGTGCATCGGAATCCCCTTCGAAGGTCATCACCGGATCGGCGCCCTCGCCACGATGCGACACAAGCCACACCTGGCTCGCGCAGCCGTTCACCTTGTTCTCCGCCGTGCGATCCTCGTCCGGCAGATCCGGCAGCGCCTTGCCGAGTTCGATCACGTAACGATAACGGTCCTCCCAGTCGTCCAGGAAGGCAAAGTCGTCGATGATCTGATCGATGCTGGTCATGGCTGCTCCTTGGTATCCGCCCCTCATATAAACCAAATCGCGGCGAACGGTAGGTGGGCAGGGCCGGTCGTGTCGACGCATCGTGCGATCGATCGGAACCACCGGTCGGGGAGGGCGGTGTGGATACGAAAAAAAACGCCGCAAGACCGAGGTCTTGCGGCGTCAGCAAAAGCTGAAACAGGTGGGCTTGACAGGCGCCGAGGGATCTCGACGCAAGAGGGTAGGAAAAAGGTGCGCCTCAGCGGTCCGGGCGGCGCTGGGGAAGGGGAACAGTGCCGGTCACGACCGCATCGGCAACCGAGGCGGTGGCAAGAGCCTCCGGTTTCGGCGGAAGCGGCTGGTGCGGAGCGGCCGGGATGGTGGCGGGTGTCAGACGCGACGGCTCGGCAGAGGCGAGCGCCGGTTTGTCGTCGCTGTCCGAAAGCTGGCTGTCGAGGAGTTCATAAGCGACCTTCGCGCCTTCGCGGGCCCGGAAGGCGATTGCGGTAAAGGTCTCGGCACCCTTTTCGCAGACATCCGGCTTTTCGGTGCACAGGCCCTGCAGATAGGTATAGGCGCCGGTTGCGGCGGCAAAGGCATCGGTCAGCTGCAGCTGGGAGACCGGCTGCTCTGTCGAGGGGGTCGGTTGGCTGCCGAAATAGGACAGCGCAACGAGGACCGCGGTAAACCCCATGCTTGTCTTGATCAGGAACCACATTTTGCCTTCACCTGCTGCTTTCCGCCGCTGCCGGATCGTCTCCGGTCTTGGATGGCGTAACCCTAGCCGCTATCGAAAAACGTCCCCTTGCGGTAAAAGCTGCGATTTGACGCGAATTTGTATCGAATTTTACCGATCGGTCGCCGCATGTCGGATTGTGGCGGGATCCGAGGCATTTTAACGGTGCGTGTTAAGCATAATTGCGGCCGGGCCCCTGAAAGCTGTGGACTTTGCAGCCCCGCTTTGCCCCATTCCTTAACGTAATGCGGAAAATTGTGGGAAATCCGTCGCTTACGCCCTGTTAACCACAAGCGCAGATGCTTCGTTCCGGCACAGCGAAAGCGTCGTTTCAGGCCCTTTCGGCCCCCCTTCGATCCCTTCCTTTTATAGTTTCCTTAAGCCAGCGGCGCCTATGGTCTGGGCATCAAGATTCGCGATTAGGTATCAGCGTGCGCGTATTCAACGACATCGGCAGAAGGCTGGCCATCAGGCTGGACCGCCTGTCCCTCGGCTGGCTGAGGCAGCTCGGCAAGACCGATCTGCCGTCGGCGTCCGACGTCGTGGTCCTGCGCCTTCTGATCGCCGCCTGCCTGGTCTGCCTTGCGCTTCTTCCGGTACTCTCCGGCATGCTGCTCGGCCCGGCGCTGGCGCTGCCGGTTGCTGCCGCCCTCATCATCGCGACGCTTCTGTTCTTTTCGGCCGCCATGTTATGGCTCCTGCGCCCGCGGGAGATCGAAGCCGTCGGTACCGATGCGACCGACCTCGTGTTCGAGGCCTGCCCCGGCCTCCTTCTTGTCTGCGATGGTCATGGCATGATCCTGAAGAGCGGCGGCCGCGACCGCACGCTGCTGCCGGCCTGCCGGCGTGACCCGCGCGGCCTGTCGATTGCCGAACTCGTACATGTGTCCGATCGCATCGCGGTCGCCCAGGCGCTTGATGCCTTGCGCCAGGGCAAGGCCAGCGCCCGGGTAGAGGCGCGTGTCGAACATGGGCTCGATCCGGAAGGCGGGCGCCAGTTCATTGCCGTGCGCCTGGAACTTTCGGCCGCCACCGGTGGCGACGAGGCGCTGCAGAACGTGCTGGTGCAGATCGTTGACGTCTCGGACGAAATGCAGCTGCGCGAGGATATCGTCGAGCGCACCGCAGAAGCTCTCTCGGCCCACGAGGCGAAGTCGCGTTTCCTGGCGGCCGTCAGCCACGAGTTGCGCACGCCGCTGAACGCCATCCTCGGTTTTTCCGACGTGCTGGCCGGCGAATATTTCGGTGCCCTGCAGAATGACCGCCAGAAGGAATATGTGGCGCTGATCCGCCAGTCCGGCGCGCATCTGCTCTCGGTCGTCAACACCATGCTCGACATGAGCCGCATCGAGGCCGGTCGTTACGAGCTGATCACTGAACCTTTCCGCATCGCCGATGCGATCGAGACCTGCCGCGCCATGCTCGACCTGCAGGCCCGCAGCAAGGGTGTGACCCTCACCACCCGCGTGGCCCGTGGCCTCGGTGAAATCGTCGCCGATCGGCGCGCCGTGCAGCAGATCCTCATCAACCTGACCGGCAATGCGGTCAAGTTCACCGAAAGCGGCGGCGTCGTGTCGATCGATGCGGAGCAGCGCGGCCGCAATCTCGTCATCTGCGTCAGCGATACCGGCATCGGCATCGCCGCCGACAAGATGGACATGCTGGGCCAGCCGTTTGTGCAGGTCCAGGGCGATTACAATCGCGGTTATGAGGGCACCGGTCTCGGCCTGTCGCTGGTAAAGGGGCTCGTCTGCCTGCACGGTGGACAATTCGCGATCGAAAGTCGCCTGGGAGAAGGAACCGTGGTAACCGTCACCCTGCCGATGGAGGGGCCGGGAGACAGCATTGCCGTTCTTGATGACGGGGATGCCGTGGAATTTCCGCCGCGTCTGCGACTGGAGCAGGGCACGGCGGCAACGCGAGAACAGGGATTTGCGCATGACCGCGCGAAAGCGAAAAGCGCCTGACCGGCGGAAAAAACCGGTCAAGGAGCCTGGCCTTCTGGTAAGCCTGCTCTCTGCAGCGGGCCGTCAGGCGGCGCGCAATCCGCGCGGCGTGGGAACCAGCCTCGCCATGGCGATCGCCTTCAGCTTCGTTGTTGCCAATGCCCTCTGGTACCAGCCGGGCGGCCATCCGCACCCCTTCCTGCGCACCCGTGATCCCGAAGATCCGAATGCGATTGCCGGTTACAGGCCGGCATTGCGCGAACCATCGCGCGACGTGACCACCTTCCACATCGAGCGCCAGAGCGAGACACCGCTGGTGCCGCCGGAGGCTGCGCGACGCCCGCAGGCGCCGATCGAACTGCCGGAAAGCACGGCCGCAACCTCGGGCGGCGCACCCGCCTATGCCGATCCGCTGCTGATCAAGACACCGCAGCCGGCGGAGCAGGCCGCCGCCGTCGAACAGGCCCTCCCGATCGCCCCCGTTGTTCCGACCCAACGCCCGGCCGGCAATCTCGCCGCGGAAGATCCGGTCGCTGCCGCGATCCGCGCCGCCGAACGCAAGCCGGTTGCCCCGCAATCCGCCAGTGCGGCCCCGAAGCCGGCGCCGAAGACGGGCGCTGGGCTGAAGCCGCCGGCAGAAATCCCGCACAATGAGGCCGAGAACGCCGAAGCACAGCCCGCCCATGCAAGCCGCGCCGACCAGGCCGCCGCCCGCCCGACCAACGCCGCCGTCCAGCCGAATGCGACGCCCGATCTTGCCGACGTCAACCTCGTCATGCAGATCCAGCGCGGCCTTGCCAACATCGCCTATACGGATGTGAAGGTCGACGGCGTCGCCGGCGCCCAGACACGCGCCGCCATCCGCCATTTCCAGAAACACTACCGCCTGGCCGAAAACGGCGAACCCTCCGAAGCGGTGCTGAAGAAGCTGAAATCGATCGGCGCGCTGTAAGTCACTTTCAGCACTGGCGCATTGATAAGAACCGCGCCTATTGTTGCCTGAGAGCTGTGGTTGATGCAGCGAGGGGCAATGGCAACGAAGTCAATCGTCTACGTGAACAGCGCAGCGAAAAGGGCCGTGCGCGACCTGCCGGCAGACATTGCCACGGATTTCCTGAACGATCTCACTTTTGTTGCAGCCGGGAAAAATCCGAGATCGGACTTCAAGCCTCTGCCATCCGTCGGACCGGGCGTGATTGAACTGATCGAGAACGGTTCGCCGGCCTTCAGGCTGATGTACTGCGCGAAATATCTCGACACCGTCTACATCCTCCACGCCTTCACCAAGACGACCAACGGCGTCGACCGGGCGGCGATGGCGACAGTGGAAAAGCGCTACAAGGAGATGATGGCCCTCGTTCGAGAGGCGGAAAAGGCGGCCAGGAAAGGCACCAAACGGCCCTAAACCGGATTGCGATGTGTCAGGCCACGTCCCGCTTGACTTCAACCGCGCAGATCACGGTCTTATCGCCGGTCATGGAGGGACGCAGGCGATAACCCAGCTTGGCCAGATAGCCAATCAACCTGTCGGAGGAGAAGAGGCTGATCTTGCCGCGCAACAATTCGCTGACCCGCGGCTGGGGGATGTCGAGCGCCTGGGCGATCTCCGCCTGTTTCCAGCCCTTCGTTTCGAGAATGTCGATCAGCGTCATCAGCAGGTCCGACCGGAACTGCAGATCGGCGGCGACAGTAGGGTCCTCTGTGATCGACTCGAATATGTTGGTGTATTCGAGCTTTTCGGACATCGTGTGGGCTCTCGCAATATACAGATATCGGTATAATTGACGATTGTCCCTCGAGATGTCAATGGCGGTAACCGGCCCTCGGTGTCACTTCGGATGTTCCTGGGCAAACACCAGCAATTGCCAGACCACGGGGCCGAGCACCGCATGCTCGTGATGGGCCGTCGGGATCTGCTGGCGCCGGCCGACGACGATCTCGTCACCGCAGGTACGACAGCGATAGATCCCGGCATTCAGCGTGATCTGGCCAGGCAGCCAGTCCTTGTCGAAGGCCGTCACATCGCTCTGGATCATGTGGTGCGGATATTTGTACTTCGCCATGGGGTCTCCTGCCGCTTCAAGCTCGATGGTTGTCCACACGCCTTGGGAACCATCGGCGCTCTGGTTGCATGACTCGGGGGTCTCGTGGGTTCTTTCGGTACCCGCGCAAGCTTGCGCCGGGCGGAGTAAATCTTCGGTTGCGAAGCCTCGGAAAAGGTGAGGGGTTTCCATCCGCCCGCTTCGGGTCTATGCGAAGTGCATGCGCCTCAGATCCGATATCTTCGTTTCCGCCCTGACCCGCCGTGTGTTTTCCATGGGCGGTTTTGCCGCCGTCGAACGGCGTGGTGCCGATCAGGCCGGCGCGATCTTCATCCGGCTTCGTCATCGTGATGGAACCGAGGATCTGTTTGGCCCGGCGCCGCAGATGCTGGCGGCGGAGGAGGGCGGTCGCCGTTTCGAACGCCGTCTTCGAGCCGCGCAAACCGAGGCGGTGGAGGCGTTGATGGCCCGCGAACTGCGCTTCGACAGCGACCTCTGGCTGATCGAGCTGGACATCGAGGCGATCGGCGACCTGTTCGAGGTCACCGCCGAAGAGGGATGATGGCCAGCCCCGTCTGGATCAACGGGCGCGGCGGAACGACACGCGTTCGGCCGGCGTGGTCCCTTGCGCCGACTTGGTTTCCGCTGTGGGCTTGAGCGTCTCGCGGTCGGCATAGGTATAACGATCCGCGCGGCGCCAGGCCTCGACACGCCGCCCGCACTCGTTGTCGTCGAGCTGCTCCCACAGGATGGTGCTGCGGGTCGTGCCGCCGATTTCTTCGCTCAGATGGTTGTAGAGCCGTTCCAGCACGAACAGTGCCTCGCGCTCAGGCATGCCGATGCCCTTCAGCGTCGTGCCGAGCTGATGACCGGAAATGTCGAGCATGATGCGCTCGGCCAGCCAGCGGCTGGCAGACAGCGTGTCGGCAAGGGTCGTGGCAAAGGCATCCGCCTCGCGCGCCCGCGCAAACCGCACCAGCAGCGCCTCCTGAACCGGGCTGATCGTGCGAAGGCCAAGCCGGTCGTCCAGCGAGGGCGATTGCTGGCGTGCCAGATGTTTGATCGTGCTGCGCAGCGCCTCCTCGCGGGCCAGCCGTTCATCCGCGGGTGCCGCGGCTGGCGCCGTTTCCGGTGCCGGTGCGTCTGTCTGGCTCTGAAGCTTGGTGGCAGGGTCGCCGATCGACTTTGTCGAGGCGCGGCTGTGGCGAAGGCCGACCAGCGCATCCACCACGGCCGGCGAAATGTTGTCGCGGCGCACGATCGCGCGGGCATGCTCGACGCCTTGCGTGCGGGCGATCGCAATCAGGGTCTCGTCGTCCAGGCAGGGCGAGGCGCTGAGGAAGGGTGCGGCGATGGCAATGGGCTGGCAGGCAATGAAGAAGGCGACGGCGGAGGGAACGTTCTGCGAGCGGGAGAGTGCCGCCACCGCCTGCCGGCGGGCCTCCTCGCTGGAGGCCTCGAAGAGCGGCGCAAAAAGTTCGGCGAACTGGCGCAGTTCCGATTTTCCCGGGTGGTCGAGTTCCTCGAAGCTCGTCACCGTGGCCATCAGAACCACATCCTTTCTGCGCATTGCCTGCGGCCTTTCAAGTTCACGGTACCGGTCCACGGTTAAATCCACCAACGCATGACTAATGATAGACAGTCGAACCTCGCCCGAGGCGTGTCATACGCCTGGGTCCTGCGAAACAGGATGCTGAGAAGCCGGCCGCCAACAGGACATCCGGCGCCAGTGCCGCCTGGCATGGTTAAACAATCTATGCACGGTGAGGTTAACCGCTGGTGAAGAGGCGCTGGCGCGTCCGGCTTTTGCACGTCTCTGTGTCAAAGCGTTGCATCTGCGTTGCACCCCTCACGGCCGTGCCGTCTTTTTGCGGGAAAACCGGTGCCCAGCCAGTGGATTGCCTGTGAACTGCCGGTGGATGACGTGTGGGTTGGCTGTGGACGGGTTCGTGGGCGTCAAGCCTGGCGCAAGCCTGGCCATGGAGGAAATCTGTTCATTAGCATTAACGAATTGTTAGGGAGGTTGCGGTTCAATTCGAGATCGACGCGTGACACGTCAGGTTAACCGCCGGTTCGAACCCGGCCGGTTTTTCCACAGGGTGGGGAGAACCACCGGGCGGTTTCATGCGTTGAGAGTATCGCTGGACCCGATGGTTCCGCCGGAGCCGGGTCTGCCGAGAAAGGCGCAGATGCCTTGCAAAAGGGTGCGCCAGCCCGCTGGACGCGGGCAGGGTGAGATCGGTCCGTCCTTCATCCGTCTCGAATGTTCCTTGGGAGACGCGCATGGCAGAGATTGTGGTACTGAAAACGTGGCGTGACAGGCATCCCGAACGGGCGCTCATGCGGTTCGAGCGGCGGGATGGTGCCGATGTGGTTCTTTTCACCGGTGTGCGTTACGAACGCATCGAGGAAATGACCCACCGGACGATGGACGAAATGTCCTTCCGCGCCGACAAGCATTAAGATCGGGACCCGCGACCGCACCAGCCGCACGCGATGTCGTGCGACGAGGGGTGTCGTGCGGACTACTGCCAGGCCATCTGCCCGCAATCGGCTTCGGCAAGAAACTGTGTGGCCATCGGGCGGAAACTGCGCTGCGGCGAGAGCACGCGCAGCACGGCGTAACCCTGCGGCTCTGCCGTCTCCACGATGATCGACTGCATGAGGCTGGATGGCATCGCCTTGCGAAGTGCCGTCGCCTGCACCGGCGTTGCGACGATCACGTCCAGCATGCCGCCGGCCGAGGTGCGGTCATTGATGCTGAAGGTCTCGTTGGAGGCCGCATCGAAGGTGGCGAGCGACCAGAAGGGCACGCCGCTGCCGGCCGACAGGCGCACCGGTGCCTCCGTCAGGTCGAAGGCACAGACGGCCACCTCCAGAAACGGATCCTCCTTGGCAAGACCTGTCGCATCCTTGCGGCCGCCGAGTGCATGGAAACGGAACGGCTGTCCTTCGCCCAAAACTTTCGAATAGGCGTCGCGCTCGCTGAAGGAGGGCAGTGCCAGGATGATGATGAGGTGCAGCAGTGCTGCGCCGACCAGTCCCGTCACGATGGCGAGCAGAACCTTAAGCATTGCCACACCCGGTCCGCTCGAGTTTCGGCATGGTGAGGTCGATCAGCCCGGAGCTGCCGGCGGTCGGCGTGTCGAGCAGGGTCAGCACGAGCCGGAACGGCCTGCCACCCTCGACCGCCAGCCAGTTGCCCGGTTCGGCCGTTGCGGAAACGGAGATGGCAAAGGTTCCGTCCGCCCGGCGCAGCACGCTGCGTGAATTGATCGCCATCGGCCGCGGGCTGTCGACGCGCGGCGGAAGCCCGTTGATTTCGGCAAACAGCGTCCACAGCCGTGTCGGCGGCGTCTGGCCGGACACCGTATAGGTGCAGTTGCCGCTCAGCGGCTGTCCTTCGTCGTCCACCTTGGCATAAAACCTCAGGCCCTCGGCACTGCCGAGCAGCAGCCGCCCGCCATTGGCGCGGTGCGCCTTGGCATAAGGATCGGCATCGGCCGTCTGTGCCTGCGGAAAGGCTTCCCAGGCGCCGAGCCGGATCGCGCCAAACCCGATCGTTGCTTCCAGCGCCACGAGCGTCGACCAGATGCCGAGGCCGAAGGCAATCGCAAGGCTGAGCGCAACGAGGAGGGGGAGGCGAAACAAACGGTGAAACCCTATCTGCTGTTTGGTCGCAGCGTTAGCATTGTTTGCCTTGCGGGAAAATGGCGGCTGTCCGATTTTGGGGCAGGCGAAGGTGCCGCAGGCGCAACGTGCGGGACCAGCCTTGTCGACGCAGTCTCCGCAAAGCTCAGGGTTTTGCCTTGTCCGGGTCCAGGCTGCCGCGCACGCCGGCATCCGCCACCTTCTGGGTGGGGTTCTGGATCAACGCTCTCGCCTTGGCAAGGTCGGCACCGATCCGCCGCAGGATACGCGAGCTTTCCGCCGAGAGCGAACGCGGGCGAACGAAGGCGGGCGGGGTTGCTTCGCCGCCCTTGGCGGCAACCGTCGGGCCGGGGCCGTGATTGCCGTGCGGCAGCGGATTGTCGATGCCGGGAATGGGTTTCAGCTCGATGCCCTGATGGGCATAGTCCATCAGTTTTTTGAAGGTCATGGCCGGCAGCGAGCCACCCGTCATGTTCTTCGTCGAGGTGAAGTCGTCGTTTCCGAACCAGACGGCGGTGGTGTAATTGCCCGTATAACCGATGAACCAGGCATCGCGGTAGCTCTGCGAGGTGCCGGTCTTGCCGCCGGTGACGATGCCGCCGTCGAGTGCTGCGCGCCGGGCGGTGCCGATCACCGGGATCTGCGTCAGCATGCGGTTCATCGAGGACGTCGCCTGTTCGGAGACGATGCGTTTGGCCGGCGGTTCGTCACGGCCGAAATCATACAGCACGTCGCCGTCGTAATCGATGATCTGGGCGATGCCGTGCCGGTGGGTCTCGTAACCGCCGGCCGGCATCACCGCATAGGCGGTCGCCTGGTCGAGCACGGTCACTTCCGAGGTGCCGAGCGGGATCGTCTTGTCGGAGCGCAGCGGCGTTTCCACGCCCATCTTCTTGGCCGTCTCGACGATCACGTCGAGGCCGAGCTCATCCTTGGCGAGCCGGACCGGAACCGTGTTCAGCGATTGCGCCAGCGCCGACATCAGCGTCACGCGGCCCTTGTAGGAGCGCCCGTAATTCTGCGGCGACCAGCCGCGCCAGGTGATCGGCGCGTCCGAGATCACCGATTCCGGGGTAAAACCCTTCTCCATGGCGGCGGTGTAGGTGTAGAGCTTGAAGGAGGAACCCGGCTGGCGCAGCGCCTTGGTGGCGCGGTTGAACTGGCTTTCGCCATAATCGCGCCCGCCGACCATGGCACGCACCGCGCCGCCGTTCTCGATCATCACCAGCGCGCCCTGTTTGACATTGTAGCTCTCGCCGAACTCGCGCAGCGAGGATTCCATCGCCTCTTCGGCGGCCTGCTGCAGGCCGGTATCGATCGTCGTGCGCACGATGACGGAGTGTTTTTTCAACTTGCCGTCGTTCGCCAGCCGCTGCACCTCCTCAAAAGCCCAGTCGAGGAAATAATCGGGTGCTGCGGCATTGGCCCGGTCAATCACGGTGGCCGGATTGCGCCTTGCCGCCACCACCTGGCCCTCGGTCATCATGCCGCTCTGCACGAGGTTGGTGAGCACCTCGTTGGCGCGGGCGCGTGCGGCCGGCAGGTTGACATGCGGGGCATATTTCGCCGGCGCCTTGAAAAGACCGGCCAGCATCGCCGCTTCCGCAAGGTTTACCTCGGTGATGTTCTTGCCGAAATAGAACTGCGCCGCCGCCGCCGCGCCGAATGTGCCGGCACCCATATAGGCCCGGTCGAGATAAAGCCGGAGGATCTCCTTCTTCGACAGGTTCGCCTCCAGCCAGAGCGACAGGAAGGCTTCCTTGATCTTGCGCTCGAGCGAGCGTTCATTGGTGAGGAACAGGTTTTTGGCCAGCTGCTGGGTGATGGTCGAGCCGCCCTGCACGACGCCGCCGGCGCGCGCATTTTCGCTCATGGCGCGCACGAGGCCGAAGAAATCGATGCCGAAATGGTCGAAGAAACGCCGGTCCTCGGTCGCCAGCACCGCCTTGACCAGATGGTCGGGCAGTTCGTCGATCGGCACGGAATCCTCGTGGATGATGCCGCGATGGCCGATCGTGGTGCCGAACCGGTCGAGGAAGGTGACGGCGAAATCGCCGCGCGAGCGCCAGTCGTCCTTGGTTTCCTCGAAGGCGGGGATGGCAAGTGCCAGAAGCAGGACGAAACCGGCCGTGCCGAAGGTCAGGCCCTCATCGGCAATCTCGACGACGACGCGCTTCCAGCCGCGCACGCGGAATTTCCGCGAGAAGATGGTGATCTCCTCCCAGATTTCCGCCAGCCGGAAGCCGAGATTCCAGACGGTGGAATCGATCCAGCTGTCGAGACGCAGAAGAAGGTGGCGCCGTTTCGCCGTCGACTTCTCGGTCTGGTGGGGATCGTCCTGCACGATGGCTGTTCCTCGCCTCAAGCGCTTAAGATCATATGCTTGACGCCCGCACCACGAAAGACGAAAAGCCTCAACGATCCCTTATCCGCGCAATGGCTGACAAATCGTTGATGCACCGGCATCTCGCCCGCCGTCTGTGCGCATTTGGGAATATGTTCAGTCGGTGCTAAAAAAGACAAGATGGAAAATCCCTTCTGGAAGACCAAAAGCCTTGAAGAGTTAACGCCGGCGGAGTGGGAAAGCCTCTGCGACGGCTGCGGGCTCTGTTGTCTCAACAAGCTGGAGGACTGGGACAGCGGCGAGGTCGCCTTCACCTCGGTCGCCTGCCGTCTGCTCGACGGAGAAAGCTGTCGTTGCTCCGACTACGAAAACCGGCAGAAAACCGTGCCGGACTGTATCCAGCTGACACCGCAGGCCGTGCACGAGATAACCTGGCTGCCGCCCACCTGCGGTTATCGCCTGGTGCGCGACGGCGAAGACCTCTACTGGTGGCACCCGCTGATCTCCGGCGACCCCGACACCGTCCACCAGGCCGGCATCTCCGCCAAGGGCCGCACGGTCTCGGAGACGGAGGTGGATGTCGACGATTTCGAAGACTATCTCGTCGACTGGCCGCTGACGGTGGGAGAGCGGCGGTAGGGGCGCGGGTGGGGGAATGACAAACCCCAAAGAGTTGCATCCGCCTTGAATTCAGCGTGATATTGGCTCATCTTCCGGTGATGGGAGAGCTCAAGCCGAAACCTACAGACATGACCGTTCGCAATTCGCGAACCGGGCAGTTTGTGACCGTCAGAGGGGCCGGCGCTTTGAAGGGGCAGGCGCTTTCCTTGAAGCCCGGACTTGATCTCACCATGCCGATTGCCGCGCAGGTGCTCAAGGACAGCGATAAGCCAAAATCCAAATAATGGCGCGTCGTTCTCGACACGCAGGCTCTCCTGTGGCTGGTGACGCAGCCCGAAGCGCTGAACGAAGATACCTTGATTGCGATCGCCGCGGCACAGGAAGGCGGTAAGCTTTACGTATCGCCGATCACGGCGTGGGAACTGGCCATTGCCGTCAACAAGAAGGCAAACGCCCGGATATCCGAAATCTGACCGGCAGGGACTGGCTCAAGGCGGCGGTCGCCGTGACGTCTTCTAAGATCGTGCCGATTGGTCCCGCGATTGCCCTTGAAGCGGCAAACGTCATTGCCGTCACAGGGCACGAAGATCCCGGAGATTGCTACATCATGGCGACGGCTCGACACAAAAAGGTGCCGGTTGTCAGCCGGGACGGCATCATGCGTCGGATCGCAGCCACAGGTTACGTTGACGTGGTCGGCTGTTGAAAAGCTCACCCACCCCCAGGGCTATTGCATTCGAAACAAGCCCACCTGAAGCCAGCCGCATCCTCTGCTGTATGATGCATGCGCCTGCCCGTCGCGGTCTCCCCCCTGTGATGGAGATGGCGGCAGGGCGGTGAGACAATCCCCGGCACGAGGCGAGCGGTTGTCCGGAAAACGCCGAACCGCGGCTCAAAGCCTCCGTCGCCCCACCTTGATCCGCCACGCCCGTGCCCCAGATGCGCCCCCTTGACGGCTCTAGGAAACGGAGGAGCGTATCATGGCATTGTTTTACCCGGGCAGGGCGCTCGACAATGAACGCACGCGGCGGATCTATGCTGTTTACGAACTGGTCTACACGGCGATCGATGTGGCGGCGGCGGTTCTGTTTATCGCTGGCTCGCTGCTGTTCTTCCGCGAGGAAACCCAGACGGCCGGCACCTGGTGTTTTCTCTTCGGCTCCTTCTGTTTTGCTGCAAAGCCGCTGCTGCGCATCGCGCGCGAGGTTTCGTATTGGCGCAGCGGCGATTTCGAGGATCTTGCCCGCCGCGCCGATGGCTGAGGCCCATTCCCATTTGCCCTTGCGCACCCTATCTGTGGCCGACCAGGACAGGCGCCAGATCGTGCGCCAGAACATGCGGAGGAGTTTTTGATGGGCAAGCGGATCATCTTTACCGGCGGCAGCGGCAAGGCCGGGCGGCATGTCATTCCCTATCTGATCGGCAAGGGACATTCGGTGCTGAACCTCGACCGCAACCCGTTTCCGGGCGGCGCGGTGCCGACGCTGATCACCGATCTCACCGACTCAGGTGAGGTGTTCAACGCGCTGTCCCAGCACTTTGGCTTTGCGGGGCTGGAGACCGGCGACGGTCCGGCCAAGGTGGATGCCGTCGTGCATTTTGCCGCCGTGCCGCGCATCCTCATCCGCCCGGACAATGTCACCTTCGCCGAAAACGTCACCTCCACCTACAACGTTATCGAGGCGGCGATGAAGCTCGGCATCCGCAAGGTGGTGATTGCGTCCAGCGAAACCACCTATGGCGTCTGTTTTGCCGAAGGCGACAAGGATTACCACGAATTCCCGCTGACCGAGGACTATGACGTCGACCCGATGGACAGTTACGGCCTCTCCAAGGTGGCGAACGAAAAGACCGCGCGCGCCTTCGCCATGCGGTTTCAGGCGGATGTTTATGCGCTCAGGATCGGCAATGTCGTTTCGCCGGAGGATTATGCCAATGTGCCGGCCTGGCTTGCCAATCCGAAAAGCCGCAAGCGCAATGCCTGGAGTTATATCGATGCGCGCGACCTCGGCCAGATCGTCGATCTGTGTATCGCGAGGGACGGCCTCGGTTTCCAGGTCTTCAACGCCGTCAACGACACCATCACCGCGGAAGAGCCGACCCGCGACTTCCTCGCCAAATGGGCGCCGAAGACGCCGGTGACCGGCGAGATCGCGGAATACGGCGCGCCGATCAGCAACAGGAAGATCCGCGATGTGCTGGGTTTCCGCGAGGAGCATGACTGGCGCAACTATGTGAAGCGGTGAAGATCGCGCCGTTCATGGTCCTCCTCTCCCGGAGGCCGGGGGAGGCGATAGGCATTCGGCAATAGGCACTGGGGGGATGGGCCGCGCCCGTTGCGGCTCTCCTCGCCCGCAAGGGGCGATCGACAGCTTGGATAAACCGCAAGCTGCACGTCTTTTTGCGGAGAAAATTCGCTAATACAATCAAGAGTATATTAGAATATCATGTAATATTGACGGAAAATTTACATCGCCCTGCAACTTTTGCGTTGTCATATGGGGATGTTGCAATGCGCTTTTCGAACCTGTCGATCGCCACGCGCCTGTGCATTTGCGCGTTTGTTCCGCTCGCCGCCGTCGCGGCACTCGCCATCCATCTGGTGATGGATGAATATGCCTCCTATTCCAGATCCCAACGGATTGCCGATGCCAGCCATGATATCGAGGATATCAGCCATCTGGTGCAGCGGCTGCAGGTCGAGCGTGGCCAGACCGCCGGTTTCCTGGGGTCCAAGGGCAAGTCCAATGGTGCGGAGGTGCAGGAGGCGCGCAAACAGGTGGATCAGGATCTCGCCGGCCTGCCCACCGTGTTCGACAATGCCGCGGGGCTGGGCATCGCGCCCGATGCGCTGGCAAAGGTCACCACCCGGCTTGGCGATCTGGCTAGCCTGCGCGCCGGCATCGATCAGCTGACGACCGCACCGCCGCAATCCTTCGGTTTTTACACCGGCCTGATCGGCGATCTCATGGAGGTCACCCGCCTGCTCGCCCAGTCCGGTGGCGAGGATACGATCGCCGCCCGGTTGCAGGCCTATCGCAGCCTCAGCCTTGCCAAGGAACTCGCCGGCCAGGAACGGGGGCTCGGCAACGGTTTTATCACCGCCGGACGCATTCCCCCGGAAGCCTTTATGGGCTTTGCCCGTTATCTTGGCGCCGGCGACGTGTTACTGCAGGAATTTTCGAGGCTCGATCCGTCACTCTCGTCCGCCATTGTGAAGCCGTTCAACGAGGGGCCCGTGTCCGCCGAAATCCAGGCCTTCCGGCAGAAGATGTTGCAGGCGGGTGGCGAGACACCGCTTGCCGGTCTCAATGCCCGCGACTGGTTTTCCAAGACGACGGCACGTATCCAGGTGATCCACGAGGCGGAACTGGCAGAAATCCGGGCGATCCGTGCAGCGGCGGAACAGCTTGCCGCCGCCGATGCGCAGGAACTGGTGGTTGCCGGCAGCATTGCGCTGGGCTCCGTCGCGCTTACACTGGCGCTCGGCGGCGTGACGCTGCTTGGCGTGGTGCGGCCCTTGCGTGGCATGGTCCAGGTCGTGGAGGCGCATGCCCGGTCCGAAAGCGCGACGCGGCTGGAGGCGACCGACCGGCGCGACGAGATCGGTCGGCTTGGCCGCGCCTTCATCACCTGCATGGACAACCATGCCCGCCAGGCCCGCGAGGATGCCGAGGAACGTCAGCGCCAGGCCGAAAGCCGGTGGCAGGAAGACCAGAAGCGCCATGCCGCAGATGCCGAACGCGCCCAGGCGGTTGACCGTGCGGTGCGCGAGATCGGTGAAGGCCTGATGCAGCTTGCGAGCGGCAACCTGACCTATCAGATCGAAACCCGCTTCAGCCCGGAGCTGGAACCGCTGCGCGAGGCCTATAACCGCTCCATCACCGAACTGAAGGCCATCATGGCGGATGTCGGCGAAACCACCGTGACGCTGTCGAACGGCGTGCACGAACTGCGCGCCGGAGCCGAAGAATTGGCCGAGCGCACGCAAAGGCAGGCCGCATCGCTCGAAGAGGCCTCGGCGGCACTCACCGAGGTGACCGCCACGGTGGAGGAAACCGCCACCCGCATGCGCTCCGTCACCGGCATGACGACCGGTGCCCGCAAGAGCGCGGAAGCCTCGCAGGCGATCGTTGAGGACACGGTCATCGCCATGCAGAACATCGAGGCCGCCTCCGGCCAGATCGTGCAGATCATCACGGTGATCGACAACATCGCCTTCCAGACCAATCTTCTGGCACTGAATGCCGGTGTCGAGGCGGCGCGTGCCGGCGAGGCGGGCAAGGGGTTTGCCGTGGTGGCGCAGGAGGTGCGTGAACTTGCCCAGCGTTCGGCCACCGCCGCACGCGAAATCCGGTCGCTGATCGAAAATTCGGCCAAGGCCATCGAAAGCGGTGTCGGTCTGGTGCAGAATTCCGGACGGTTCATGGCGGAAATCCGCGAGCATATCCTGGCGATCGACCAGGAGATCGGCACGATCACCGAAGGGGCGCGCCAGCAGACGAACGCCATGGCCGAAATTTCCGCCGCCGTGCACGACATGGACCAGCTGACCCAGCGCAATGCCGCCATGGTGGAGGAAAGCAATGCCGCGACCCACCAGATCGAACAGGAAAGCCAGAACCTGAGCGCGGCGATCCGCCAGTTCAAGGTGGACGGCAGCCTCGCCGGACGCGCAACGACCGCACGCCGCGCCGCCGCGTGAGGTGGTCGCGCAGTTCCGGGAGCGGGACCGACCGCGCCGCGTGTGATCCTTGCCGATGTCATGCAATTGAATTACATTCAGGACCATGAACGGAGAAAAGACCATGCCGGCCAATGCCCTGGTGCAAACGAGGATTGATGCGGATATTCGCGATCGGGCGTCTGCGGTGCTGGAAGCGATGGGATTGACGCTGTCGGACGCCGTGCGGATTCTCTTGACGCGAACGGCCAATGAAGGGGCCGTGCCGATGGAATTGCTGATGGATCCGAAGGCGCATGATGCGTGGTTCCGGGCCAAGGTTCTGGAGGCCCTGGGGGAGACCGGGCCCGGCCGGACGCATGAGGAGGTCGAGGCGCACTTTGCCGAACGGCGACGGGTCCTCACGGCAAAGGGCGGACTGCGGTGAGGCTTGTCTGGTCTGATGCGGCAGTGTCAGATCGTGACACCATCTTCGACTATATTGCCTTGGAAAACCCGCAGGCTGCCATAGAAGTCGATCTCAAACTGTCTGCCGCCGTCAACCGGCTCCTCGTCTTTCCGCTTTCAGGCAGAACCGGGCGCGTGGAGCGGACGCGTGAACTGCCTCTGGTTGGCACCCCTTACATCGTTGTCTATCTGGTCGATGGTGAACGGGTCCGGGTACTTCGCGTGTTGCACGGCGCCCAGATGTGGCCGGACTGACATTTCCCCGACTGGCCCATTTTTCCCATACCGCCCCTTGACCTTCCCATGATGGGAAGCCCTATCTGGGCATGGAAGATAAGGATTCCATGCCATGACCGAAGCCATCCGCCACGCCGAACACGTCCATCCGCTGATCATTCCCGTCGAGGGCATGAGCTGCGCCTCCTGTGTGGCGCGGGTGGAAAAGGCCGCGGCCAAGGTGCCGGGCGTTGGCTCGAGTGCCGTGAATTTCGCCAGTGAAAGCCTGACGGTGGAGCCGCAGGCCGGTTTTTCCGCCAGGGATCTCGCGCAGGCCATCCGCAAGGCGGGCTATGAGGCGAAGGCGGATGCGGTGGTGGTGGCGCTGGCGAAACCTCTGACGTCCCGCGAGGGTGCACGCCTGCGGGCTGCGCTGGAGGCCATGCCCGGCCTGCTTTCGGCAACCGTCGAGGAGGGACGCAGCGAGGTTGCCGTCGAAGCCTTCGGCCGCGATCTGAGGCGCAGTGTCATCGCCATCGTCAAGGCCGAGGGGATAGCGCTTGCCGGACCGAAACCGGTTCGGGGTAAGGGCGCTTCGGCGCACCAGGAAACCCATCATGCCGGTCACGCGCATCCTGCCGCTGATCACGCCGCAGGCGAGGATGCTGCCGCCCACAGCCATCATGACGAGGATGTCGGGCTGCTGCGCCGCGATCTCGCGATTGCCGCCACGCTGACGCTGCCGCTCTTCGTGCTGGAAATGGGCAGCCACCTTTACGCCCCCTTCCACCACTGGCTGATGGGCGCGGTGGAAACGCAATGGCTGTATTATGGGTATTTCGCGCTGGCGACGGCGGTGATCTTCGGCCCCGGTTTCCGTTTCCTGAAGACCGGCCTTCCGGCGCTCTTGCGCGGCCATCCGGAAATGAATGCGCTGGTGGCGATCGGCGTTCTCGCGGCTTATGCCTATTCCACGGTGACGACCTTTGCGCCGCATCTGCTGCCGGAGGCCGCCCGCTTCGTTTATTTCGAGGCGGCCACCGTGATCGTTACGCTGATCCTGACCGGGCGCCTGCTGGAAGCGCGGGCGAGGGGCCGCACGGGGGCGGCGATCCGCCGGCTGGTGGGTCTGCAGGCAAAGACCGCGCAGGTGGAACGTGATGGCGAGACCTTTGATCTGCCGGCCGACGAGGTGGAGATCGGCGACATTCTGGTGGTGCGTCCCGGCGAACGGATCGCGGTCGATGGCGCAGTGATCGACGGGACTTCGAATGTCGATGAATCGATGATTTCCGGTGAACCGCTGCCGGTGGAAAAACAGGCTGGTGCAAACGTGATCGGCGGCACGATCAACGGCACCGGCAGCTTCCGTTTCAGGGCGGAGAAGGTCGGTGCCGAGACCATGCTGGCGCAGATCATCCGGCTGGTGGAACAGGCGCAAGGCGCAAAACTGCCGATCCAGGCGGTGGTGGACCGGGTGACTGCCTGGTTTGTGCCGGCGGTGATGGCGGTCGCGGCCTTGACCTTTGTCGTCTGGCTGCTGGTCGGCCCGGAACCGGTGCTGCCGCATGCGCTGGTGGCGGCGGTTGCGGTGCTGATCATCGCATGCCCCTGCGCCATGGGGCTTGCGACGCCGACTTCGATCATGGTTGGCACGGGTCGCGCCGCCGATCTCGGCGTGCTGTTTCGCAAGGGCGACGCGCTGCAGGAGCTGCAGGCCGTCCGCCTCGTCGTGCTGGACAAGACCGGTACGGTGACGAAGGGAAAGCCGGACCTCACCGATATCCGCCTGGCCGACGGTTTTGACGAGGCGCAGGTGCTGGCCGTCATCGCCGCTGTCGAGGCGCGTTCCGAACACCCGGTGGCCGAGGCGATGGTCGCCGCCGTTGCCGCACGCGGTCTGGTCATTGCGCAGGCGACCGAGGTGCAGGCCAGCGCCGGCTACGGCATCGAGGCGATGGTCGACGGTCAACGGGTTGCCGTCGGCGCCGATCGTTTCATGCAAAAGCTCGGGCTTTCGGTTGATCTGTTTGCCGCCGAGGCGGCAAGGCTCGGTGACGAGGGCAAGACGCCGCTTTATGCGGCGATCGACGGACGGCTGGCGGCGATCCTGGCCGTGGCCGATCCGCTGAAGCCGACGAGCCGGCAGGCGATCGCGCGGCTGAAGGCCATGGGCCTGTCGGTTGCCATGGTGACCGGCGACAATGCCCGCACGGCGCGGGCCATTGCCCGTCAGGTCGGCATCGATGATGTGGTGGCCGAGGTGCTGCCCGCCGGCAAGGTGGAGGCACTGCGCCGGCTGAAGGATGAAGCGGCAAAAGGTGGGAAGCTCGCTTTTGTCGGTGACGGTATCAATGATGCCCCCGCACTCGCCGAGGCCGATATCGGCATCGCGATCGGCACCGGCACGGATGTGGCGATCGAAAGCGCCGATGTGGTTCTCTCGAGCGGCGATCTGTCCGCGGCGGTGGATGCGATCGCGGTCAGCCGCGCGACGATGCAGAACATCCGCCAGAACCTGTTCTGGGCCTTCGGTTACAATGTCGCGCTGATCCCGCTCGCCGCCGGCGCCCTTTACCCGGCCTTCGGCCTCCAGCTTTCGCCGATGATCGGCGCCGGTGCCATGGCCTTTTCCAGCGTCTTCGTACTCGGCAATGCGCTGAGGCTGAGAACCATGGATCTTACGGGAGAACGGTCATGAACATTGGCGAGGCATCGCAGGCCTCCGGCGTTTCCGCCAAGATGATCCGGTATTACGAGCAGATCGGCCTCATCCGGCCCTCCGCCCGCACCGGCAACAATTACCGCGTCTATGGCGAGGACGACGTGCATGTGCTGCGCTTCATCAAACGGGCCCGGTCTCTCGGTTTTTCGCTGGAGGAGACCGAACGGCTTTTGGCGCTTTGGCAGGACCGGGAACGCGAAAGTGCCGCGGTCAAAGCGGTGGCGGTGGAACACATCGCCGACCTGGAGCGGCGTATCGCCGACATGCAGGGCATGGTGAAGACGCTGAAACACCTCGCCCATTGCTGCGGCGGCGACGGCCGGCCCGATTGCCCGATCCTGGAAGATCTTGCCGGCCATGCCGAACCGCCGAAAGCTTCCACCCCATCCTCGAAAAACCATTCATAAGGAGAAGAACCATGACCACATTCCTCGTGCAGGACATGACCTGCGGCCATTGCGAAAAAACCGTGAAACAGGCGCTCGACAAGGCCCTGCCTGGCGTGCCGGTGGCGATCGATCTCGCCAACCACCGCGTCACCCTCGACGGCGGCGATGCGGGAAAGGCCGAAGAGGCCATCCGCGACGCCGGTTATACGCCGGAACGGATTGGCATGGCGTGAGGTGAAGGCATCGCCTCCACCTTGACCTTCGCGAGAGAAGTTCCTATACATTGTATAGGTGACGGAGGCGAGCATGTCGAACGTCGTGGACTTGGACGAGCCCGCCGAGCAGCCGAAAAAGATGTCGCGCGCCGCGTTTCAGACGCTGGTGCGCGATTTCGCCAAAGCTGACAAGGTTCTCTACACCCGGCACGCGGTGCGCGATCATCCGGAACGGAAGATCACCACGACGATGATCCGCAACTGCCTGCTGAAGGGAACGGTCATCGTTGATCCGGTGATCGACATGCATGGCAATTGGAAGGCCGAGGTGTACCGGCATGGCGCGGGGCAGGAACTGACCGTTCCCGTCGCGATCCTGTGGCGGCAGCATGTGCTCGTCATCACGGCGTTCTAAGTCATTTCCAGCAAAAGTGCGAAATGCTTTGCGTCCGGAAATGCGGGAAGACAAGGAGTTGGAGCAAGGACGGTGAACCGGAAGAGCTCCAGGGCAGCAGGAAGACAAGCAATGTATCAATACGTGGAATGCGGCCTCAACAATGTCTATCTGACCTCCGGCTATAACGTCGAAGAGACCGAAGGCTACGGGGAAACCTTGTCCATCCACGACATAGTCGGCTTACACAGGACGATCGGCGACAGCATCGTCCGGCAGAAGCGAACGATGAACGGTGCGGAGTTCCGCTTCCTGCGCCTGGAACTGGACCTTTCTCAGCGAGCACTGGCCGAACGCCTGTCGACCAATGAACAGAGCATCGCGAAATGGGAGAAGGCGGCGGAAAAGCCGGTCGCCAACCGCTCGGCCGAACGGCTGCTTCGTATCATCTATGCCAATACGAACAAGGACGCGACGAACAAGGACGAGACGCTCGGCCGCCTCATCCAGTCCATCACCGAATCCGACCAGGCGCTGGACGCCGAACAGATCCAGTTGCGCCACGACCGCGAGGGCTGGCACGCTGCTCTCGCGGCTTGAAAGACGGCGGGTTATCCCACTCCCCGCAGGCGCCGAGAGGGCTGGGGTGAGGGGCTCAAGTCATGAAACGCGTCCTGGCGCGCCCCTCGTCCGGTCTGCCGGCCACCTTCTCCCCGTTCTCACGGGGAGAAGGAGAGATGTGGCGCTCGCCTGCCCCAGCAACACCGGACTTTGATCTGCCCACAAAAAAGCCGGCATCCGAAGATGCCGGCCTGTTGATCCACGGTTGGGAGGATCAGAACTTCACGCCGATGCCGACGTTCACGACGTGCTGGTCGAACTCGGCATTGATCGGGCCGATGTTCTTGTCGCCGTAATCGTTGTAGCGGTATTCCAGGCGGCCGAAGACGTTGTCGGTGAACGCCCAGTCGACGCCGCCGCCGACGGTCCAGCCGTGCATGGTTTCGCTGGAATCGATGCCCGGACCTTCGATCGAGGCATTGGTGGCCGTCCAGCCGCCGGCTGCAAACAGCAATGCGCGGTCCATGGCATAGCCGACGCGGCCGCGGACCGAACCGGAGAAGCCGGTATCGACATTGTAGCCACCGGCATAGTCGTTGTCGTTCCAGTCGTAGTTCACGTCACCTTCAAGACCGACGACGAAGCCCTGCGACATCTGCCAGTTATAACCGACGAAACCACCCATGCGGCCGCCGTCGAAATCGTCCGAGGCGGTGCCGCCCGGGCCGCTGAATTCGCCGTCCGCCCAGCCATGTCCGCCGTGCAGACCGATATAGGGGCCGGCCCAGGTGAAGGTCTGAACCGGGATGTCCTGGGCAACGGGCGCCTGCGGGGCCTCATAGATGGCATCGGCGGCATAAGCGGCCGTGGAGGTCAGCAGTGCGACGCTGGTCGTGAGGAGCAGGATTGTCTTCATGGTATCATTCCCTTTTCTGCGAGACTGTTCCGGATCTAGGGCGGGTGGTTCATAAGGCTGTAGCTAATATACAACACAGTATCAGGAATGCTGAATTTATTGTCTTATCGCCCTCTTGCCGGGCAGTGATGGCGGCTTTTTCAGCATCGCTTGCGGTTTTGGGGCCCAACCCCATATGCTGGAGAGAAAAGAGGCGGGCCGTGCCGCGCCGCACCGGCCCCCAAGGAGTAAGAGATTGTTCCCATTCGATAATTCCTACGCACGCCTGCCGGACCGTTTTTATGCCTCCGTGTATCCCGAGGCGGTGTCCGGCCCGGTATTGATCGCCTTCAACGGCCCGCTTGCAAAAAATCTCGGCCTTACCCTTGACGAAACCGACACCCAGCGCCTTGCGGCCATTTTTTCCGGAAATGTGCTGCCGCCGGGGGCGACGCCGCTCGCCATGGCCTATGCCGGCCACCAGTTCGGCAATTTCGTGCCGCAGCTTGGCGATGGGCGGGCGATCCTGCTCGGCGAGGTGGTGGATCAGGACGGTGTGCGTCGCGACATCCAGCTGAAGGGGGCGGGGCCGACGCCGTTTTCGAGGCGGGGCGACGGGCGGGCAGCCCTTGGCCCGGTTTTGCGCGAATATATCGTCTCGGAAGCCTTTGCAGCCCTCGGCATTCCGGCGACACGGGCGCTCGCCGCCGTCCTGACCGGTGATCCGGTGCAGCGCGAAACCATGTTGCCCGGGGCCGTTTTCACCCGGGTGGCGGCCAGCCATGTGCGGGTCGGCACCTTCCAGTATTTTGCCGCACGCGGCGACGAGGAGGCGATCCGGGCGCTCGCCGATTACGTCATCGACCGGCATGATCCGGATCTGAAGGGGGCAGACAATCCCTATCTGGCGCTGCTGACACGGGTGGCGGAGCGCCAGGCGGCGCTGATTGCCCGCTGGCTCGGCGTCGGTTTCATCCACGGCGTGATGAACACCGACAACATGACGATTTCCGGCGAGACGATCGATTTCGGCCCCTGCGCCTTTCTCGACGAATACGACCACATGAAGGTGTTTTCCTCGATCGACCAGCAGGGGCGTTATGCCTATCGCAACCAGCCGGGCATCGGCCAGTGGAACATGGCGCGGCTGGCCGAATGCCTGCTGCCGCTGATCGATGCCGATCAGGACCGGGCGGTGGAGGCGGCCAACGAGGTGCTGAAGCGGTTCGGCGAAGCCTTCCAGAAAGCCTGGATGGCGGTTTTTCGCCAGAAACTGGGGCTGACCGGTGAGGAGGCCGAGGATGGCGACCTGGCGCAAACGCTGCTTGCCGCCATGCAGGAGGGTCGCGCCGATTTCACGCTCACCTTCCGACGGCTTGCCGCAGTGGCCGAGGCCGATGTCGGGAATGACGATGCGGGAAAGCTCAAGGCCGAAGCCGCGTTTCTGGAAGGGTTTGCCCCCTGGCAGAAGGCCGAGGCCTGGCTGCCGCTATGGCGGGCCCGCCTGTCCCGTGAGGCATCGGACGGCGTGGACCGGGCAGCCAAGATGCGTGCCGTCAACCCGGTCGTCATTCCGCGCAACCACCGGATCGAGGAAGCGATTGTTGCCGCCGGCGAGGGCGATCTCACCCCCTTCCGTCGCCTGCTCGAAGCCGTCAGCGCGCCTTACGAGGACCGGCCGGAGTTTGTACCTTACGCCGAGCCGCCGAAGGACGAGGAACGGGTGCTGCGGACCTTTTGCGGGACGTGAGTGGGGCCGGTCAATCCTCGAAACGGCTGTCCGAGGGACGGTCGCGCTCGTAGCGTTTCATCTGCGGAAATTCCGGCAGAAAAGCCTCGCGCCGGATGGTCCAGAGTTCGTAGGTCGGGCGAAGCTGGTTCGGCTGGTCGAGCGAACCGAGATTGAGTTCCACCTCCTCGCCGGAGCGGGCAAAGACCGGTGACCCGCAGCGCGGGCAAAAGAAGCGTCCCCGGTATTCGGCGGGCTCGCCGTTGATCGTCACGGCCTCTTGCGGGAAGATCGCCGAGGCATGGAACAGCGCGCCGTGATGTTTGCGGCAATCGAGACAATGGCAAAGCCCGACACGATAAGGTTTGCCGGTGGCGCGGAAACGGATGGCGCCGCAGAGGCAGCCGCCTTCGAGATCGGACATGGGTGGTCTCCCGGTTGGGGCTCGTGGGAGTGGCTATAGTTGCGGGGAGCGGGGGGCGTTTCAAGGGGGCTGGCGTGCCGTGTGATTACCCCCTCTGGCTGCCGCCATCTCCCCCACAAGGGGGGAGATCGGCCAGACGAACCGGCCTGCCTCGCTCACACACCGGCATGCCACAGCGAAATCGACAGAGATGGGCGAGACAGCGCCACGGGTCGATCTCCCCCCTTGTGGGGGAGATGCCCGGCAGGGCAGAGGGGGTATTCTTGCAGACGCGGATCAGGATGGCCGGAGCAAAATATCTGAGATAGGAAAATAATCCTTGACGCCGTGACGGTCGTTTGATAGGGTTCTGCCATGGTCGAAGAATTGCATCCGGCGGCGGAACGTCGCGGGGTGGCAAGGCTTCCAGTCAGCGGCTTCGGGAGGGACTTGGGTCTCATCCGGAGCCGTTTTTTTATCTCAACATCGATGGGTGTTTTGCGGCTGCGGCGAGGTTTCCGGCGCGGCCGTTTTTGTTTTTGTCTTTCGGGACGGGAGAGCGGCATGGGCGTGGATGTGGCAGCGCGGGCGGGAATGGCTGAGGCCGATGATCCGTTTGTCGCGGTGGATCTGTCGCTGTTCGGGACGTTTGAGGTCTTGGGACCGCCGGGTGGTATTGCGCTGAGCGGGGGTGTCGTGGCCGAGGCGCAAACCGTGCTTTTGGAGCTGAAGAGCGCCGATAGTGCGGCGAGCGCGGACGAGCTGCGGCTGCTGTTGAACGAGATGACGCGCGAGATGCGTGCGCAGTTCATTGCATTTCGCGACCTGCGCAGCGCGGCGGACGTTTTGGCGGCGGGCGGTGACGAGGCGGCGCAGAAACAGGCGCGGGCCGACCTGAAGGCTGCGACCGATGCCATGTCGCTGATCGTGCGTACGCTGGAAAAGGTGGACAGCCTGCAGCGCCAGCTGGCGCGCGACCGGGCCGAAGAGGCGGAGAAGCGGGCCGAGGACACCGGGTTCGAGGAGGCGCTGTGTCATGTCCAGGAGCTTATCGAAGCGCGGGCGACGGAGCTCTTCCGCCGCTGGCAAGAGGCGGGCGGCGACGGTGATGGTGGGCCGGACGGCGGGGTACGCAGCGGACAGGTGGCCCGTGACGGACCCGGCAGCGCTCTGGGCGACCGTTCGGGAACGGATAGAGGCCCTGTGTCGGGCGCCCTCGCTCCCGCCGCTGACGGTTCGGACGGATGTCTCGATGGCGGCGCTCTCGACAGCGGAGGCGGTGCGGCTGGGGCCGGGCCTCCGTTCGGAGACGCTTGAGCCCATCGTGGCGGCGCTGGAGCAGGAGGTGATCGCCGAAATGAAAAGCATCCGTACGCTGCGGCAGGATTTCGGCGATGCGAAAAGCGCGGCTGAGGTGCTGTCTCAGGATCTGCGGGCGTCGGTGGGCGGAGCCGGAGCGAGGCCGACAGCAGGGGAACCGGACAGCGCACAGGGTTTGGCGCCGGACTTCTCCGATAGAACCGGCCAAACCGCAGGGCGTGATGCCGGACCGGTGCCTTCTGCTGGCGGGGATGTGGCGCGGGACCTGACGCAAGACGTGGTGGCCCGCCCGGCAGCGTCCCTGACGGACGAGATGCAGGCGGCGCTGCGGCGCAACGGCCTCGATTGGCCGGCTTCGGTGGTTCTGAATGCTGGCAGCCTCTGCCGGAGTTGGACGGTGGCGGGGCGCGATGAACAGAGGCCGCCGAAGGGCGACTGGCGCACATGGCTTCTGATGGGCGGGCGCGGTTCCGGCAAGACCCGTGCCGGGGCCGAATGGGTGCAGGCGCTGGCGAACGGCCCTTTCGCCAAGGGGCTGCGCATCGCGCTGGTGGCCGAAACGCTGGGCGATGCCCGCGAGGTGATGATCGACGGGGTCTCCGGCCTTTGCCGCATCGGCGGGCGTCTGGGACCGGAGGTGGAGATTTCCCGCCGCAGGCTGGTCTGGCGGAGCGGGGCGGTGGCGCAGATCTTTTCCTCCGAAGACCCGGAAAGCCTGCGCGGGCCGCAGTTTCATTATGCCTGGTGCGATGAACTCGCCAAATGGAAACATGCCGAAGAAACCTTCGACATGCTGCAGTTCGGGTTGAGGCTGGGTTTGGATCCGCGCCAGCTGGTGACGACGACGCCGCGCCCGGTGCCGCTTCTGAAACGGCTGATGGCCGATCCGGGAACACGGCTGGTGCGCATGGCGACCCGCAACAATGCCAAGAACATGGCGCCGGGGTTTATCGCGGCGCTGGAACAGAGATATGGCGGGACCCGGCTGGGGCGTCAGGAACTGGATGGCGAGCTGATCGAGGACCGCGCCGACGGTTTGTGGAAACGCGCCGAGCTGGAGGCGATCGTCATCCGCTTTGCCGGCGTTTTGCGCCGGATCGTCGTGGCGGTCGATCCGCCTTCGGGGCAGGGGGAAAATTCCTGCTGCGGCATCGTGGTGGCGGGGCTGGAAGCCTCCGGCCGCGCCGTGGTGCTGGCCGATTGTTCGGTCGAGGGGAAAAGCCCGGCTGGGTGGGCGAGCGAGGTGGTGAAGGCCTATCGCCGCTTTGCCGCCGACCGCGTGGTAGCCGAGGTGAACCAGGGCGGCGAGATGGTGGCGGCGATGTTGAAGAGTATCGACGAGACGCTGCCGATCACCACGGTCCGCGCGACGCGTGGAAAGTTCCTGCGCGCCGAACCGGTGGCGGCCCTCTACGAACAGGGGCGGGTGGCGCATGCCGGACGTTTTGCCGCGCTGGAAGACCAGATGTGCGATTTCGGCCCCGACGGGCTGTCCGCCGGACGCTCGCCGGACCGGTTGGACGCACTGGTCTGGGCGCTGACGGCGCTTTTGCTGGAGGGGTTTGGCGAGCCGCGGGTGCGGGGATTGTGAGGGCCCGGAAGGGTTTTGCCACGGGGTTGCCGAGGTTTTGCCGTGGGTTACCCCCCTCTGTCCTGCCGGACATCTCCCCCTCAAGGGGGGAGATCGGCAGAACTGCGACGTCCTGCCTCAAACAGGACAAGGAAACGGCGCTCGCTTACGGATATGCGACCGGTTTGCTGACGCCATACCGGTTGATTGGCTGCCGGCGTGTCTCCAGCCAATCTCCCCCCTTGTGGGGGAGATGCCCGGCAGGGCAGAGGGGGGCGACGCGGGCACGGTGCGGAGCCGGTCCATCATCCGCCCGTCGGGTCCCGTCTCCCCAGCGGGAGAAGGGACGGCGGCGTGTTTTCACCCCTTGAGGAGAGGGCAGGGTTGCTCAGCGGGCCTTGGTCGGGGCCGGCGCGCTCTCGCGCATCTGTTTCCATTCGGATTCCAGACGCTCGACCAGATGTTGCGGGATCTGCTGCTTGGGAGCGGTTGCGGTCTGGGACACGGGGGCTTCCTGCTGCATCGTCATGATCTCCTTCTGGTGGAATGCCGGGCGCTAGAACGGCTGTCTGATGCGGTTGGTTCCATAGCGTTAGCGAAAAGTAAAGTGGTCGCTAAACGGCTAAACCGATTAGTATTTTTCAAATCGATTGAAACTTTTGCATGGGTTAACGCGCAGCGCCCTTTGGACCAGGTGCGAGCCGGAAATACACGCGGAACGGGAAGATGACGGAAGGATGACACCGATCATGACACCGGCAATGACAAGGACGATGACAGGGACGATGACGGGAGCGCGCAGCCGGTTTTTCGCAACGGTGCGCAAGCGCCTGTATGCGGGAACGATTCTGCCCGGCGCGGTGGCCGGCCACGAGGCGATCCTGGATGGCTGGGAGCGCATGGTGCCCGGCGGCGACCGGCGCCAGCTGGCCTACGTTCTGGCGACCGCCTTTCACGAAACGGGCGGACGCCTGCAGCCGGTGGAGGAGAACCTGAACTACAGCGTCTCCGGGCTTCGCAGCACCTTTCCGCAACGCTTTAGCCTGGAGGATGCGGAGGAGTGTGCCCGGCGGCCGGAGGCGATTGCCAACCGCGCCTATGCCAACCGCATGGGCAATGGTGATGCCAAAAGCGGTGACGGTTTTCGCTTCCGCGGCCGGGGCCTGGTGCAGATCACCGGGCGCGCCAACTACCGCGCCTATGGCATCGAAGACCGGCCCGAGGCGGCGATGGAGCCGGAACGGGCGGTAAAAATCCTGATCGACGGCATGCGCAACGGACGGTTTACCGGAAGGCGCCTCGACGATTATTTCTGCGGCAGCCGCGCCGACTGGGTGGAGGCACGCCGCATCATCAACGGCACGGACCGGGCGGGCGAGATTGCCAGGAAGGCCAGACTTTACGTGCTGGCGCTTTCGGAGAGTGAAACGGGAGAGAGCTGATGGTGACGGGTTTTCGTTTTCCGTTTTTCCGTTTTTCCGCAAGGGCACGAAGGCGCCGCCGGAACGCAAGGCGGGCGGGATCGCGGCGGCCTTTTCGCTGATGACCGGCGAGGGCGGGGCACACTGGAGCGGGCGCTCCTATGGCAGTCTGGCGCAGGCGGGCTTCATGCAGAACCCGGTGGCGCACCGGGCGCTGCGCATGGTGGCGGAGGCGAGCGCCTCGGTGCCCTGGCTTGCCTATCAAGGCGAACGCGAGGTGGCCGGCCATCCGCTGCTCTCGTTGCTGGCACGTCCCAATCCGCGCCAGAGCGGGCCGGACTTTTTCGAGGCGCTGTATGGCCATCTGCTGCTCTCCGGCAATGCCTTCGTTGAGGGGTTGGCGATTTCCGGGCGCCTGCGCGAGCTGCATCTCTTGCGACCCGACCGGGTGAGCGTGGTGGCGGGTGCCGATGGCTGGCCGGTCGCTTATGACTACCGGGTGGGGGCTCGTCATCGACGGCTCGCCGCAACCGGCGAGGCGGACGGTTTTGGCCTTTTGCATCTGAAGCTGTTTCACCCGCTGGACGACCATTCCGGGTTTTCGCCGCTCGCCGCCGCAGGGTCAGCGCTCGACCTTGCCAATACGGCGGCACGCTGGAACAAGGCGCTGCTCGACAATTCGGCACGTCCCTCCGGCGCGCTTGTCTACCAGCCGAAGGAGGGTGGCAATCTCACGCCCGACCAGTATGAGCGGCTGCGGGCCGAGCTGGAACAGGGCTATGCCGGTGCCGTGAATGCCGGGCGGCCGCTGCTTCTGGAGGGCGGGCTGGACTGGAAGGCGATGGGGCTTTCGCCGAAGGATATGGATTTCATCGAGGCACGCCATGCAGCCCAGCGCGACATTGCGCTTGCCCTTGGCGTGCCGCCGATGCTGATCGGCATTCCGGGCGACAATACCTATGCCAATTACCAGGAGGCGAACCGCGCCTTCTACAGGCTCACCGTGGTGCCGCTTCTGACCCGCACGGCGGCGAGCCTGTCGGCCTGGTATGGCGAGGCGACCGGCGAGGCCTTGCGCCTGGAACCCGATCTCGACCGCCTGCCGGGCTTGAGCGCCGAGCGCGACGCGCTGTGGGAACGCATCGGGCGCGCCGATTTCTTGAGCGATGACGAGAAGCGCCAGGCGGTGGGCTATGGGGGGTGATCAGGGGGCAGGGGTGCTGAGAAGGCCGTGCAGCCAGACAACGGCCTTGATCACCTGCGGAAATGCGCCATCCAGCCGCAGGACATTCTCGACCACGCGGTCGGGATGAAGATCGAAGCCGTATTTGTGGCGCACGAGATGGCGAAAGCCTTTGAGTTCGGTCAGGGACTCGTAAAGAGACGCTTCGAGCAGAGGCGGTCGGATGCCCGAAATCTCCGCGGCCATCTGGTCCAGGATGTCTTGGTGCATGGTCGGACCGAGAGGGATCGCACCATCCACATCACGTGCCAAGCTCATCAGGATATCTTCGATGCCGTTATAGACATTGTGAACGCCGAGCGAAACGGCGGACAGCGCTCCCCAGTCTCCCCGTTCGACATCCTGGCGGTGGAGCCGAAAGTAAGCTTGCAACTGATGATGCTCCCGCTCGGCTCTGGCAATACGGGGTGACAGCCGGGAGAAGGCGGGAAGGCTAAACGAGGTCATGCAGCAGGTCCGCCAGACGGTCGGGAGATAGATCCGCCTCGAAGATGAGGTCGTAAGGCAGGCCGGTGTGCCTCAGATGTCGGGCGACGAGCCGTTCGGCAAGTGCCCGACGTGCGGGCGTGATGGTGCCGCGGACCAGCAGATCGACATCGGAATGCAGGCGGAAATCACCCTTGCCGAGCGAGCCGACGACGAGGAGATCGAGCCCGTGCCGGCGCGCGTCCTCGATGATCCGGGCGACACTCTCGTCAGCCTGTTCCTGGCGGGCGGCCCGTCGTGTGGCGAGCAGGGCATTCATGCGGTTCATCGAACTCTCCTTGGCGGGGAATCTACAGGATCGCAGCGCCTGAGGCAAAGCCCGACGACCGCAAGGAGAGGCAAGACGCAGCAATGGTGGACCTTCCGCCTGCAAGGGCGTATTCTCTCGTAATACGGTGTAATACATCCCTTGTTGCAGAGGAGCTCCGCATGGCAGACGCATCCGACAAGCCGGTTTTGTCCGATCCCATCACCTTGCGCATCCCTGAAGATATCCTGGCGGAGGTGGAAGAGATCGCCAAGGCGACCGAGCGCAGCCGCAGCTGGGTGATCGTGCGGGCGCTGAAATATTACCTGATGGCGGAAGGGGCTGAAATCCTCAGCATCCAGCGCGGTCTGGCCGATGAGGCCAATGGCGATATGGTGGATGCCGAGGATCTGTTTGCCGAACTGGCGCAAATGGACCGGGCTAGCCGCGAGGACGCGGCCTGATGAAGCTCCGAGTTTCCGACGAGGCTCGACAGCAGATTCTCAAGGAAAAGCACTATCTTGCCTCTCAGAGCCGATGGGCATCGGTGGACTTTACGGCAAAGATCGAACGGGCGCTGAAGCTGATCGCCGCGCATCCGGAGATCGGCACCATGGCCGGAACCGCGCCTGCGGTTCGCCGGTTCGTTCATGCACCTTACCATATCTACTATGTGCTCCGTCAAAGCGGCATCGTCATTCTGTCCGTCTGGCATGGCCGGCAGATTCGTCAGGAATTGGAATCCGACGAGGATTTCGGCAACTGACGTGAAGTGCCGCCTGCAGGGGAGGGCGCCGCGCATCATTCGGTGTCTCGGTTTAAGCAGAACGTGAACGCCCGGATGTTTTGCCTGAGGCAAGGCGTGCAAGCGATTCAGCGCATTGGCGAAATGACCATCGGCGAGCCGGTGGCGCGCGCCATGATGGCGGCCTCTACGGCCCCTTGATCCCGCAAAACCAGAAGAAGGTGAGAACATGGCGGAGCTTGGCCATGAGGGCGGCTTGTTGGTCGCAAAGGCGATCGGTTCGGTGGCGGGCGCCTGGGTATCGCTCGTTTATCTGATGCCGAAAAGCATGCGCGAGGCGGCGAGCCGGTTCATGACCGGTGTCTCCTGCGGTGTGATGTTCGGCGGACCGGCAGGCCTTTGGCTCACCGAGCGGCTCGGCCTTGCCGGCCAGCTCTCGCCGGTGGAGACGACGCTTTCGGGTGCCGCCGCCGCCAGCCTGTCGGCCTGGTGGGTGCTGGGCGCCCTGGTGCGGGTTGCCAACCGCTATGGGGCGAAAACGGATCCGCCGTGAGGGGCCGGGTCGGGCAGCCTCTCTTTTGCTGTCGGCTTTGACAAAATGTGTAAAATGTGTATTTTACACAGAACGGAGACGGGTCATGGCAGAGCCTTTGAAGGTACCGGCGACGGAGTTCGCCCGAAAGTTTACGACATTCCGGGAACAGGTCCAGTCGGCGGGCGTGATTGAGATCACTGCTCACAACCGAACGATCGGCGGGTTTCTGTCTGCCGCGGAACTCCAGCATTATCACGACATGAAAAAGCGGGAACGGGAGGTCATTCGGGTCCGCGACATGGATGACGAGACCATGGCTTTGATCCAGAACTCTGAATACGGCAAAGCCTCCGAGTGAGCTATCCCGATCCCGTTCCCGGTCTTGTGGTGCGCTACAATTATCTGTGGGACACGGAAAAGAGCGAGGGGCTTTCGCTTGGAAGCAAGGACAGGCCTTGTGCGATCGTGGTCTATCACGCGAGTACCGGCGATACGATCGTCGTGCCGATCACCCATTCGCCTCCCGCGTTGGGTGAGGAGGATCTGTCGATCGAGGTTCCGCCGGACCTTTCCCGTGAACTCGGCCTGGACGACCAGACCAACTGGATTCGCGTCAGCGAAGTGAACCGGTTCCAATGGCCGGGCGTGCATCTTCGACCCCTGCCGTCCGACCCGAACCGCTATCATTACGGCATGATCCCGAAAGATCTGTTCGAACGGATCAAAGCCAAACTTCATGAAACGATGAAAAAGGGCCGCGTGCCTCTGGCGAAGCGCTGAAGGCCCGCGCTGACGACCGTCACACAATAGACCGAGCGCGCGACTGCGCATTGCCCAACCTGTTTGTCGAACCCTCGCTGCAGAGGGAATGCCGCAGGGCGACCGCTGCTCACCGGCCCTGACCGGACCATCACATACCCATTTCGCACGGAGACTAACCTGCGGCACCCTGCGTGCCGTTCCCCGCACAATCATCGGACATCGAAAGGATCTTCCATGGCCTATGGCGTGATCGAGCAGCCGTCGGCGGAGCCGCTGACGCTGAGCCAAGTGAAGGCGCATCTGCGGGTGGAGCATGCGGACGAGGATGGGCTGCTGAGCGGTCTCATCACTATGGCCCGGCAGTTTCTGGAGGCGGAGACGGAGCTTTGCCTGATGCGCCAGAGGTTGAGGTTTTATCTCGACCGCTGGCCCAAAAACGGGGTGATTCAGCTCCTGAGAGGACCGGTGCAAAGCCTTGATGCGGTGACGGTTTACGGTGCGCAGGGTAGCCCTCCTCCGTCCCGATTGCCGATCATTTGCTGGATGGCGACAGCCGGCCGGCAAGGTTGTGGCTGCGGGATGCGCCCGAGCCCGGCCAGGCGATCAACGGCATCGAGATCGATGTGACCGTAGGCTTCGGCGAGGCGGGTGCCGATGTGCCCGGACCGCTGATCCGCGCCATGCTGATCCATGTCGCCCAGATGTATGCCGTGCGGGGCACCTTTTCGCTCGACCAGCAGCCGGCCGGTGTGCCGGATGGATATGAGCGGCTGATTGCCGGCTACCGGATGCGGAGGCTGTAGATGCAGACGGTGAATTTCGACGTCGGCGCCATGACTGCACGGTTGGTGCGCGAGGTGCCGGTGGATATGCCGGACGGTCAGGGCGGCGCCGCGCGCAACTGGGTGGAGGCGGGCCGGCTGTGGGCGCGCATCGAACCGGTGACGCAGCACAGGGACGAGGTTAAGGCGGGTGCCGAAGGGGTGACCGTGACGCACCGGATCTGGGTCTCTGGTTTTGTTACACCGGCGGCGGGCGAACGACTGGTCAAAGGCACGCGCCTGTTTGCCATCAAGGCCGTGCGCGATCCGGACGAGACGGGCCGGTTCCTGGTCTGTGACTGCGAGGAGGCGGCCCGATGAGCGCTCAGCAGGCCCTGTTGCGGGTGATCCATGCCAGGCTCGTGGGCGAACCATCGCTGGCGCCGCTTCTCACAGCCGGTGGCATCCGCGACCAGATCGTGCCGCGCCTGCGGCTACCGGCGCTGATCTATGGCGAGATCGACAGCCGCGATTATGCGACCGCCACCGAGCCGGGCGAGGAGCATTTTTTGACCCTCGGCCTCTGGTCGGAGGGCGAAGGGCGGGCGGAGGTGCAGGCGCTGGCGGCCGCGGTCCGGGCAAGCCTGCACCATGCGGCCCTGACGCTTTCCGGCGCGCATCTGGTGTCGATCGCCTGCCAAAACATCAAGAGCCGACGCGACGAGGAGACGGGGCTCAGCGTGATCGACCTGACCTTCAGGGCGGTGACGGAATAGGCGACATCCTTGCCCCCTGGCGGGCAAGGCGCCCGAGCGCCAGGATCGCGGCAAAGGCAATCGTGATGAGGGCGACCGCACCGGACAGCGCCATCTCCACGCCACCGGCATCAAGCAAAGCGGCAAACAGCATCGGGGCGAGCGCGATCGCGACATTTTGCGGCAAGGAAAGGCGCGCGGCCTGCAGGCCATAGTCCTGTGCCGAAAACACTGAAAGCGGCAGTACGGCACGCGCCACCGCCATGATGCCGGAGCCGAGGCTGTAGAGCACGGTGAAGGCGATCAGCACCGGCGGCGTACCGGCAAGACCCATCATCAGCACGAAGGAGACGAGCATCGAGCCGATGCCGATCAACGCGGTGACGATCGCGCTGCCGCGCCGGCCAACGGCAAAATCCACCGCCCGGGCGGAAATGGCGATCACGCCGCGCGCCGCCCCGAGTTGGAGTGCCAGTTCCGGCGTGGCGCCGGCATGGGCGAGCAATTGCAGGAAAGTCGGCGAAAAACCGAAGGAGACGAAGGCCGCAATGGTGGTGCCGCAGGCAACCAGCAGAAAGGCCAGGCGCTTTTGCGGCGGCGAGAGGGTGACGGGCGGGATTTCATCCGCCGCTTTTGCCTCCCCCGTGCGGTTCGGTTTCGGCAGGGCGAAAAGATGCAGCGGCAGGCAGAGGAAGAGGTGCAGCGCGGCAAACACCAGCAGCGTCTGGCGCCAGCCGAGCGTTGAGACGAGCCAGGTGCTGACCGGCCAGAAGACGGTGGCCGAGAGCCCGGTGAAGATCATCAGCAGTGCGATCACGCGCCTGCCATCGGCGCCCTCGCGTTCGACGACGGCGGCATAGGTCGGTGTGGAGAGCGACAGCGACCCGGCAAACCCCATCAGCAGCCAGATGCCGAAATAGGCAACCGGATGCTGGCAAAGGCTGAGGAGCAAAAGGGCGAGCGCAAACAGGCCTGAGCCTTGCGCAAGCGTTTTTGCCGCCCCCTGGCGTTGCAGCAGCCGGCCGACGGCAGGACCGGCCAGGCCGATCGTGATCATCATGACCGCAAGGCCGGCAAAGACGGCCGGGTTCGACAGGCCGATCTCCGGCCCCATCCTCGGCCCCAGAACGGCGAGCATATCGAAACCCGCGCCCCAGCCGATGATCTGGCAGAGGGCGAGGCAGGCGATGAGACGCAGGCGGGAGGGGTAAAATGAAACCGGCATGGGAACCTGTACTGCCGAAAGGTGAGTGGGTGTCCATAACACGCAGTGACGGCGGCCGGAAGCGCAACGCAGTTTCACGAGACAATCAGGAGACACGACGATGGTGGCGCAGGCGGGCAAGGATCTTTTGCTGAAGGTGGAAAGCGGTGGCAGCTGGACGACGGTGGCGGGGCTTCGCTCCAAGCGGCTGGCCTTTAATGCCGAGACGGTGGATGTGACGGATGCCGAAAGCGCCGGGCGCTGGCGCGAGCTTTTGGGCGGCGCCGGCGTGCAGCGTGCCTCGATCTCCGGTGGCGGGCTGTTCAAGGACCAGGCTTCCGACCAACTGGTGCGCTCCGCCTTTTTTGCCGGAACGATCCTTACCTGGCAGGTGCTGATCCCGGCCTTTGGCACGGTGAGCGGCGCCTTCCAGATCACCGCACTCGAATATTCCGGCGAGTATAATGGTGAGGTGCGCTTCGAGATCGCGCTCGAATCCGCCGGTCTCCTGACCTTCGGGGCGCTGTGGATGGCGGGGCGGGGCGAGCCGAACGGGAGAGCCAACCGTCGGCGTGGTGAGGTGGAGGCGATGATCGATGGCGAGCGGCGGATTCTCTGCCTGACGCTGGGGGCGCTAGCCGAGCTGGAAACCGCCTTTGGCGTGCCCGACCTTGGCGCGCTGGCGGCACGGTTTTCCGCCGGCCGGGTGACGGCCACCGACCTGACGCGGGTGATTGCCGCCGGTCTGCGCGGTGGCGGCAATCTGATGTCGGACGAGGAGGTGGCGGCCATGCATGTGGAGGGCGGGGTGACAGCCTGTGTTGCGATCGTCAGTGATCTGCTGGAGGCGGCCTTCGGCACAGCCGATAACTCCCACCGCCCTTGAGCGCCGCAGCGGGTGCGGCGGCCCCAGGAGAGGATCGCTTCTGGCCGGCGATCCAGCATCTGGGGCTCTGCCTGCTGCGGCTTCCGACTGAGACCTTCTGGGCGCTGACACCCGGCGAAATTCTGGCGATGGCGGGCGCCTGCCGTCCGCGTGGCACGGGGCTGCAGCGTGCCGACCTCAACGCACTGATGGCGGCCTTTCCCGACTGCCCGGCCACGGGGGCAAACGGATGACCCGCTGCCGACGTGGTCGATATCGATCTGAACACTGGAGGTCTTACCATGGCCGAAGACAGTTTTTCCGTGCCCTTTGCCGAAACGCTCTCGGACAGCGAAGCTCTGGCTCGCAGCCTGACCGAGCTTGAAGCGCGCTCCAGCCGGTTTGGCACGGCGCTCAGCGGCGCGCTGAAATCCGCCACGCTGAGCGGCAAGAGCCTGGAGGATGTGCTGCAGGGACTGGGCAACCGGCTGACCGATATCGCGCTGTCGGCGGCGTTGAAGCCGCTGGAAGGTGTCGTCTCCTCGGCGGCGAGTTCGCTTGTCGGTTCGCTGGGCTCGGTGACCGCTTTTGCCGATGGCGGGGTGGTGCAGAGCCCGAGTTTCTTTCCGATGGGCGGCAGTAGTCTTGGCCTGATGGGCGAGGCGGGGGCGGAGGCGATCCTGCCCTTGGCGCGCGGTGCCGATGGCGCGCTGGGCGTGGCGATGACGGGCGGCGAGGGGGCCTCCCCGCCGATCATCTTCAACGTGACGGCAACCGATGCGGCAAGCTTCCGCAAGAGCGAGGGGCAGATTTCCGCCATGCTGGCCCGCAGTGTTTCGCGCGGCCGGCGCGGGCTTTGAGGAGCAATAGCCATGAGTTTTCACGAGGTGCGTTTTCCGCTCCGGCTGGCGCTGGGGGTGACCGGCGGGCCGGTGCGGCGCACCGATATCGTCAGCCTGTCGAACGGCCGCGAAAACCGCAATGCCCGCTGGCGCCAGGCACGGCGCAGTTATGATGCCGGCTCCGGTATCAGGTCTGTCGCCGACCTCTACGAGGCGCTGGCCTTTTTCGAGGCGCGTCGCGGGCAGCTCTACGGTTTCCGCTTTCGCGACCCGATCGATTTTGCCTCTGCCGGACCGCTGCAACCGGTGCGTCCGACCGACCAGTTGATCGGCACGGGCGACGGGGCGACCCAGAGTTTTCAACTGGTGAAGACCTATGCCGATGGCGGCGGTGGTGTGGTGCGCAGCATTGCCAAACCCGTGTCCGGTACGGTGGTGCTTGCTTTGAACGGGGCTGCCGTGCCGAGCGACCGCTACAGTGTCAATACGGCGACGGGTGTCGTGACCTTTCAGGCCGGTCATATGCCGGGGCCGGGGGTGGAGATCCGCGCGGGATATGAATTCGATGTGCCGGTGCGCTTCGATACCGACCGGATCGAGGTCAATCTTTCTGCTTTTCAAGCAGGCCGCATTCCAGCCATTCCGATCACGGAGATCCTGCCATGAGGACGATTGCAGCGCCGCTTGCCGCGCATCTTGCCGGCGATGCGACGACCACCTGCCATGCCTGGCGGGTGCTGCGCCGCGACGGCGCGGTGCTTGGTTTTACCGATCACGACGCCGATCTCTGGGTGGCCGGCACGCTCTGCCGCGCCGCAAGCGGTTTTGCTGCCAGCGAAGACGAGACGGGACAGGGCTTTGCTGCGGCAAGCGGCGAGGTGGCCGGCGGCTTTTCCAGCGAGGCGATCAGACCGGAGGATTTGTCTGCCGGGCATTATGACGGCGCACGCGTGGAGCTTTATCTGGTCAACTGGGCGGAGCCTGCGCAGGCTGCACTGCTGGCCGTGCGCGAGATCGGCGAGGTGATGCGGGCCGGCGAGCGCTTTTCCGCCGAACTGCGCAGCATCGCCCATCGGCTCGACCAGCCGCAGGGCAGGCTTTACAACCGCCGCTGCGATGCGGAATTGGGTGACAGCCGCTGCCGTGTCGATCTTACCGGCTGGCGCGCGGCAGGCACGGTGATGGCCGTGGAGGATCGCAGCCATGTGCGGCTTTCGGGACTTGACGCTTTTGCCGAGGGTTTTTTCGACGGCGGCACGCTGGAGCTTGGCGGACGCCGGCATGTGATCGACCGGCACCGCCTGCCGGGCGACGGCACGGCACGGCTGACGCTGTGGCTGCCGCTGGAGGAGGTGCCGGCCAGTGGTACGGCTTGCACGGTTACCGCCGGCTGCGACAAACGTTTTGCCACCTGCAAGGTGCGTTTCGGCAATGGGCTGAACTTTCGCGGTTTCCCGCACGTGCCGGGCACGGATTTCAGTTATTCCTACGCGGATGGCGAGCGGCTGCATGACGGCGGACCGATTTTCGAATGACGGGCCTCGTGTTTCTCGACGGGGCGGAGGTCCTGGCGCGGGCAGAGACCTGGATCGGCACGCCCTATCGCCATCAGGGGGCGACCAAGGGTGTCGGCTGTGATTGCATCGGGCTTGTCCGGGGGATCTGGCGCGAGATCTACGGTGCGGAGCCGGAAGACGTGCCGCCTTACGCGCCGGATTGGGCGGAGCGGGCCGGCGAAGAACGGCTGCTTGAGGCCGCGTGCCGGCTGTTCGGTCCACCGCTGGCGCTTGCGGCGATGCAAGCCGGCGACCTTCTGCTCTTCCGCTGGCGCGGCGATTGCGCCGCCAAACATGCCGGCATTCTGTCTTCGCCCGACAGCTTCATCCATGCCTATGAACAGGCTTGCGTGATCCGCTCCGCGCTGGTGCCCTCCTGGCGGCGCAGGATTGCCGCGGTGCATCGGTTTCCGACTGCTCCGCTCCGTTGAAAGAAGCGCGTTTGCGGCGTATAGTCATGAAGTGGTGAGCGGAGTTTCTGCCTCCGCCCACCGTGGACTTATCTTGCGATATTGACCCGGACGGAGATAATCCAGCCCGTCCGGGTTTTCCGCACGATAAGCGCAATGCCAATCGGCTTGAGCCTCATAGCACCACCTCCATGTTTAACGACAAGGCCCTTGCCTGAGCCGGTGGGGCCCATCCTCACCGGCGCGCCGGCTGGTCGGCGCGTGCTGCTTCTGTCGTCAACCTCTCCACGATAACACACTTTTTGCGCGCATCCAGCCGAGCGCGGGGAACCCTCATGGCAACCATTCTGTTTCAGGCGGCGGGCGCAGCGCTCGGCTCCGTCTTCGGTCCGTTCGGTGCGATTCTGGGCCGGGCGGTGGGCGGATTGGCGGGGGCTGCAGTCGATCGTGCGCTGATCGGCGGCACGTCCACCGTGACCGGACCTCGGCTGTCGAATGCGCGCATTCCGGGTGCCGACGAAGGCACGGCCGTGACCCGCGTTTATGGCACGGCGCGGGTGGGCGGTACGCTGATCTGGGCGACGCGCTTCGAGGAGGAGGTGACGAGCGAGCGGCAGGGCGGCAAGGCGACCAGCAGCAAGCGGGTCGAGACCTTCAGTTATTATGCCAATCTGGCGGTCGGTATCTGCGAAGGCGAGATTGCCATGGTGCGCCGTGTGTGGGCCGATGGACGCGAACTCGACCTGACGGCGATCGAGATGCGCGTCTATCGTGGCACTGAAGACCAGTTGCCCGACCCGCTGATCGAGGCGAAGCAGGGGGGCGGTAATGCCCCCGCCTATCGTGGTCTTGCCTATGCGGTGTTCGAGCGGCTGCCGATCAATGATTTTGGCAATCGTATCCCGCTCCTGCACTTCGAGGTGGTGCGCCCGGTGGGGCGTCTGGAGCGGCAGCTGCAGGCGGTGACGCTGATCCCGGGCTCCAGCGAACACGGTTATGCCACGGTGCCGGTGACGGAGGAGACGGGCGAGGGCTCCGCGCGCATTCTCAACCGCAACACGCTGACGGCTGCGACCGACTGGACGGCTGCGCTGGACGAACTGCAGGTGGTCTGCCCGAATGTGCGCACGGTGGCGCTGGTGGTGAGCTGGTTCGGGACGGACCTGCGCGCCGGAGAATGCCGGATCCTGCCGGGCGTCGAGATCGAAAGCCGTGGCGGCGAAAGCCAGACCTGGCAGGTAGCCGGCCTGTTTCGCGAGGAGGCGCATCTGGTGAGCCGCAACGGCTCCGGCCCCGCCTATGGCGGAACGCCGAGCGACGAGAGCGTGCGCCAGGCGATTGCCGACCTGAAGGTGCGCGGCTTCCGGGTCTTCCTCTACCCCTTCATCATGATGGACGTGCCGGCCGGTAACGGCCTGCCGGATCCGCATGGCGGTGCTGAACAGGCCGTCTATCCCTGGCGCGGCCGGATCACCTGCCATCCGGCGCCGGGGCGCCCGGGTACGCCGGACCGGACAGCTGCGGCTGCGGCCGAGATCGATGCCTTCTGCAACCGTGAGGACGGTTACCGGCGGCTGATCCTGCATTATGCGGCTCTCGCCCGCGATGCCGGCGGCGTGGACGGTTTCATCATCGGCTCTGAATTTCGCGGGCTGACCTGGGTGCGGGGCCCTGGCGACACCTTTCCCTTCGTTGGCGAACTGGTGCGGCTGGCGGGCGAGGTGCGGGCGATCCTCGGTTCGGGCACAAAGCTGACCTATGGGGCCGACTGGACCGAATATTTCGGATATCAGCCGCCGGATGGATCGGGGGACGTCTATTATCATCTCGATCCGCTCTGGGCCTCGCCGGCGATCGATGCGGTGGGGATCGACAACTACATGCCGCTTGCCGATTGGCGCGATGGCGATCTGGGAGCGGCCAATCCGGATGGCATGCGCACGCCGGAAGACCGCGCGGCAATGACGGCGGCGATTGCGAGCGGCGAGGGTTTTGACTGGTATTATGCGAGTGAGGCGGACCGCAATGCGCGCCTCCGTACGCCGATCACCGATGGGGCGGCCGGAAAACCCTGGGTCTTCCGCATCAAGGATCTGTGGAACTGGTGGGCAAACCCGCATGTGGAACGGCGCGGCGGGGCGGAAGTTTCGGGCGCAAGCCTCTGGGTGCCAGGCTCGAAGCCGATCTGGTTCACCGAACTCGGCTGCCCGGCGATCGACAAGGGCGCCAACCAGCCGAATGTCTTCGTCGATCCGAAATCCTCCGAGAGTTTCGTGCCCTATTTTTCGAGCGGCGCGCGGTCCGACAGCATGCAGCGGCGTTTCCTCGAAGCCCATCACGACTGGTGGCAGGGCGGATCGGCGCCCGCCGGCATGGTCGATCCGGAGCATATCTTCGTCTGGACCTGGGATGCGCGGCCTTATCCCATCTTTCCCAATGCGCTTTCCGTCTGGTCGGATGGCGGCAACTGGCGCACCGGCCACTGGCTGAACGGGCGCATGGGCGCAACCACGCTGGCGGACACGATTGCGGCGATCCTCACCGATCACGGTTTCCAGGATTTCGACGTCTCGCAGGTCTGCGGCGACCTGATCGGTTACGTGCAGGCGGACGTGACATCGGCGCGCGCGCTGATCGAACCGCTGGCGGAGACATTTCTGCTGGATGTGATCGAGGAGGCGGGACGGCTGGTGTTTCGCTCGCGCATGCAGGCGAGCCTTGCTCCGCGCGTGGTCGAGGTGCTGGCCGAGCGCGAGGACGAGGAGGCCTGGCGCGAAAGCCGCGGACATGACAGCGATTTCGCCGCCGAAGTGGTGGCGAGTTTTGCCAATCCGGTGCTCGATTACGAACAGGCGAGTGTGCGCTCGCGGCGCATGGCCGAGACCGTGAGCAACCGTGTGTTGCGCGCCGATGTGGCGGGCGTGCTCTACGAGGATGCCGCACAGACGGCGGCGGATCAGATCCTGCGCGACAACCAACTGGCACGCCGGACGCTGAGTTTTCCACTGTCACCGGCGGACATCGCGCTGATGCCGGGCGATCCGATCCGCCTGGCGGAGGGGCCGGATGGTATCTACCTCGTCACCCGCGTCGAAGAGGGTGAGGTGAGGCGTATCGAGGCACGCCGTCACGAGCCGGCCGCACCGCTTGCGGCAAGGGCCTCAGAGGCGGAGCGGAGCGGCAGCGCGACGGTCTCCTCCGGCTTTTCTCCGGTCGTGCATCTGATGGATCTGCCGCGTTTCGACGGGTCGGATGCGGCAAGTTTTGCCCGCGTTGCATGTTTCTGCCGGCCCTTTCGGCGCATGCTGCTGTCGAGTTCGGTAACGACGGAAGGCTACCGGGCGCGGGCGGCGATCGAGCGGCCGGCCACTGTCGGCCGGCTGAGCCGGAACCTTGCGGCTGGCGCCTTTGGCCGGTTCGACCGGGTGGGAGCGGTGGAGGTCGAGCTTTTCTTCGGTGCGTTTTCTTCCGCTTCCGAAACGGCTGTCCTGTCCGGAGCCAACCGTCTTGCGGTATTGGCCGCGAACGGCGTCTGGGAGGTGCTGGCCTTTGCCGAGGCCGCGGAGATCGCGCCTGGCCGCTGGCGGCTTCAGACACTTCTACGCGGACTTGCCGGAACCGAGGACGCCATGACCGCCGGTGCCACATCTGGTGCGGCGGTGGTGCTTCTCGACGAGGGTGCGGTGCCGATGGGGATTTCGGCCGAGGAGCGCGGCCTGGTGTTCAACTGGCTGGTCGAATCGCTTGGCGCAGGTGGGGGACGAGCGGGGCCCATCGCCTTTGCCGGCGGACTGCGGGCCGAGACGCCGCTGGCGCCCGTGCACCCGCGGGCGAGACGGACCGCCGCCGGGATCCGGCTGACCTGGGTGAGGCGCAGCCGGACGGGCGCCGATGACTGGGAGGCGAGCGAGATTGCGCTGGACGAACCGGAGGAGCGTTACCGGCTGGAAATCCTCTCCGGCGAAACGGTGCTGCGCGCCGCCGACCTGTCTCAGCCGCTCTACGATTATGCGGGCGGCGACGAACTCAGCGATTTCGGCGAAGCGCAGACCCGCCTGCGATTCCGTCTGCGGCAGATCGGCCGGGCGGTGCCGCTGGGCATTGCGCTGACGGCGGATGTCATTGTTCAACAAGAAGGAGATGCATGATGGAAGGCACGAAAACCTGGTGGCAGTCGAAGACCGTCTGGGGCGGTCTGGTGGCGGTGGCGGCGGCGCTGGCAAAAGCGTCGGGCGCAGAAATTTCCTTTGCCGATCAGAACGCTATCACCGATGCGGTGATCAATCTGATGGGCGCGGTCGGCGGGCTTCTGGCGATCTACGGGCGGCTTTGCGCCAGGGCAAGCATCCGCAACGAATAGCGCTTGCGTGGGGTTCAGCGGTGCCGCGGGCCGGTGGTAGCGGGCAGTTGAACGGCGCATTCATTTGCCATTCAGCCGTCTTTGGTTACATATTGAACCATAGGAAACGGGTAAAAACCTGTTCATCACCGCGAGCGGAATGGGTAATTATGGCATCAATCAGGATGATCGCGATCGTCGCCGCGGCGTTAGTCAGCCTCACGAGCAGCCAGAGTTTCGCCTTCGACAACCTGATTTTCGTGGCGGGCGATTGCGGTGACGCGGCTTCCAAGGTGGTGCGGGAAACGGGCGGCCAGCTTCTCTCCGCACAACCCTCCAATGATGGCCGCAGTTGCATCGTCACGGTTCTCGTTCAGGGCAGTGGCGAACGCCCGCGGAAGGTGACTGTCCGCGTGCCGATGTAGTAGAAGCGGATGAACACCTTGTGAACACCATCCGGCCATCCGTTTCGAAGGACACCCATGCGCATTCTCGTCGTTGAAGATGATGAAAACCTCAACCGCCAGCTGGCCGATGCCTTGAAGGAATCCGGCTATGTGGTCGATCAGGCCTTCGACGGTGAGGAGGGGCATTATCTCGGTGAAACGGAGCCTTATGACGCCGTGATCCTCGATATCGGCCTGCCGGAAATGGACGGGATCACGGTTGTCGAGAAATGGCGCGCCGAGGGCAAGGTGATGCCGGTGCTGATGCTGACGGCGCGCGACCGCTGGAGCGACAAGGTGGCCGGCATCGATGCCGGCGCCGACGACTATGTGGCGAAACCCTTCCATGTCGAGGAAGTGCTGGCGCGCGTGCGGGCGCTCATCCGCCGCGCCGCCGGCCATGCCTCGTCCGAACTCACCTGCGGACCGGTGCGGCTCGACACCAAAGCCTCCAAGGCGACGGTGAACGGCACGGCGCTGAAGCTCACCTCGCACGAGTTCCGTCTTCTCTCCTATCTCATGCACCATATGGGCCAGGTGGTCTCCCGCACGGAGCTGATCGAACACATGTACGATCAGGATTTCGACCGCGATTCCAATACGATCGAGGTGTTTGTCGGGCGTTTGCGCAAAAAGATCGGGGTGGACCTGATCGAAACCGTGCGCGGCCTCGGCTACCGTATGCAAGCGCCGTCCGATGGTCATTAGATCGGTCACGGCCCGCGTTCTTCTGCTGGCGACGCTCTGGTCGGCGGTGGCGCTGGTGGTGATTGCCGTGGTGATTTCCGCGCTTTATGCGAAATCGGCCGAGCGGGCCTTTACCGATCTTCTGCGCGCGCAGCTCTACAACGTGATCAACTCGATCACCATTGGTGACGACAACAGCCTGCAGGGCAATCCGCAGCTCGGCGACCTGCGCTTCTCACAGCCGGAGACCGGCTGGTACTGGATCGTCGAGCCGCTCGGCACCTTTGCGGCAACCCCGCTCTCCTCCTCCTCGCTCGGCGTTTCGAACATCGCCGTTCCGTCGATCCTCAACGTTCCCTTCAACAATCGCTATGAGCGTTTTTATCCCGCCTATGATGCCTTCGGGAACCATGTGCTGGTGGCCGAGACCGAGGTGGTGCTGGACGGCGACGGGCGGGCGGCGAGATTTCGCGTGTCGGGCAATCTGAGCGTCGTCGACAGCGACATCCAGGGATTTACCCGCAACCTTTATATCGCGCTCGTTGTGTTCGGTGTGCTGAGCCTTGTCGTCAACGGTCTTGCAATCCTGTTTGGTCTGAGGCCGCTCGCGGACGCCCGCCGCGCGCTGGAAAGGGTGCGGCGCGGCGAGGTGGAGCGGCTGGAAGGCGAATTCCCGCGCGAAGTCCAGTCGCTGACCGTCGAGATGAATGCGCTGATCGACAGCAACCGGCGTATCGTCGAGCGGGCGCGCATGCAGGTGGGCAATCTCGCCCATTCGCTGAAGACGCCGATCGCGGTGCTGTTGAACGAGGCGCGCCTGCTCGACAAGCCGCAGGCCGAGGTGGTGAAGAGCCAGTCCGAGGCGATGCAGGCACAGGTGCAGTCCTATCTGAACCGGGCGCGCATTGCCGCCCAGCGCGAATCACTTCTGGCGCGCACGGAGGCGGAGCCGGTTCTGGAGCGCCTGATCCGCGTAATGCGTCGCCTGAACCCGGAAAAAACCTTTCATCTCGATATTGTGACCGCCGGTCTATGGCTGGCCATGGAGCAACAGGATGTGGAGGAGACGGTCGGCAACCTGCTGGAAAATGCCGCGCGCCATTCGCAGGAGACGGTCTGGGTGACGGTCGCGCCGGCACTGGCTCCGGAAGGCAATGACGGCACGCGGCGCAGCTGGGTCGAGATCGTTGTCGAGGATGACGGGCCGGGGTTGAACCCGGACGAGATCAAGGAAGCGTTGAAACGTGGCCGCAGACTGGACGAAAGCAAGCCCGGAACCGGGCTTGGGCTGTCGATCGTCGGCGAGGTGACGCGTGAATATCAGGGCCAGTTCGAGCTCACGCGCGGCACCACGGGCGGGCTGAAGGCGATTTTGACGCTTCCGGGCACGGCCAAGGAGGGTGTGTGAGCCATCCCCTGATGGATTTTTTGAGGGCGCGTGCGGATGCAATGCGCGCATGCAAGCCTGCCGAACTTTCGCTCCAAATCTGCGTGACAGGATTGTGCAACACGAGATGCATCTCGACCTTTTGCGATAAACCGCTAAAAGAAGAGATGACGCAGATCGGGAACTTAATCGGATTGCTGAATTTATTCAGGCTGATATCTCAGGACGGTTGGAGAAGAATGCGCTTTCGCCTTGCAACATACGTCGTGACGCCGATTGTCTCGGTGAGCCTTCTGGCCGGATGTACAACGACGAGCGGCGGCACCACCACAGCCGGCGGCCTGTTCTCGCGCGGACCCTCTCCTTCTGCCAAATATATCGCCGCCCTGCAGGGTGGCATGGTCGGGCGTGTGTCGCTGAACCTCAGCGACAGCGACCGCCAGCGGGCGCTGGAGGCGGAATACCGCGCGTTGGAAAGCGCCAGTGTCGGCCAGCCGGTCGTCTGGTCTGGCAGCAACGTGAAGGGTGAGGTCGTTGCGGCGGCACCTTATCAGGTCGGATCGCAGAACTGCCGCCAGTACACCCATACGCTGACGGTGGCGGGGCGCGAGAGCAAGATCCGCGGCGCCGGCTGTCGCAATGCCGACGGGTCCTGGACGCCGCTCACCTGAGCGCAGTCGACGCGTGCTTGACGCAAATCAAGGCCGGGGCCAGGGTCAGCGGCGATAGGTGACGCCAATGTTGCGGCGAAACGCCTCAAATTCGTGTCATCGCCCTCCTTCCGATTGGAAAGGGGGCTCGCTTGAAGTAATTGGCCTTCATGGTGTTATGGATCGTTCTTGCCGTTTTGACTGCCGTTGTCGCCGCGGTTCTGATCGCGCCGCTGATGAAGGCGCGCCAGCCCGTTCTCGCCGGACCTGAAGACGGGGCGGCCGTCTACCGCGATCAGTTGCGCGAGATCGACCGCGACCTTTCCGAGGGCCTGATCGGCGCGCAGGAGGCGGATTATGCCCGCGCCGAGATCGGCCGCCGACTGCTGGCCATTGCCGGCAAATCCGATGCGACCGATGCGTCCGTTGTCAAGGCCGGCCCGGGCGGGCGGCATCGGCTGGCGCTGTCTGCCATCCTCCTCTGTCTTCCCGCCGTCGGGCTCTGTCTCTACCTGATGCTCGGCAGTCCCGGATTGCCGGATCAGCCGCTGGAGGCGCGGCTTGCCAATCCCGGCAACAACATCGCGCTTCTGATTGCGAAAGCCGAACGGCATCTGGCGCAAAACCCGAATGATGGAGCGGGCTGGGATCTGCTGGCGCCGATCTATTTCCGCAGCCAAAGGCTGGCGGATGCCGAAAACGCCTATCGCAGGGCAATCGCGCTTCTCGGTGAAAGCCCGGAGCGGCTGGCGGGGCTTGGCGAGACGCTGGTGGCTGGCCGCGACGGCGTGGTGACGGCCGACGCGCTTGCCGCCTTCGAGCGGGCGGTTGCACTGAACCGCAACAACATGCGCGCCCGTTTCTACGTGGCTTTGGGACTGGAGCAGGCGGGGCGGACGCCGGAAGCGCTGAAGGCTTTCCAGGCGATCGCAGCCGATTCGCCGCCTGGTGCCGCCTGGACGCAGCTGGTGGCCGAGCACATTGCCAAGAATGGCGGCGCGCCGGCAGCCGCGACCAAGGCACCCGGGAATCCCGGCGCAGACGATATCGCAGCAGCGCAGCAGCTTTCGGCCACCGATCGCCAGCAGATGATCGCCGGCATGGTGGAGAGCCTTGCCGCCAGGCTGAAGGACGATCCGAACAATATCGAAGGCTGGCTGCGCCTGGTGCGCTCCTACAAGGTGCTGGGACGCGACGAGAGCGCCGGCGAGGCCCTAAAGACGGGGCTGAAGACCTTCCCGCCGACCGGAGAGGAGGGGCGGCGCCTGCTGGCGCTGGCCCGCGAGATGGGGCTTTCTCTCGAGGGGATCAGCCAATGACGCGCAAACAGAAACGGCTGGCGGTGATTGCCGGCGGCGTGAGCTTCATCCTGGCGGCGGTGCTGATCGTGATGTTCGCCTTCAGCCAGTCGATCGCCTATTTCTACATGCCGAGCGACCTTGCCAAGGCCGAGGTTTCTCCCGGCACCCGGATCCGGCTGGGCGGCCTGGTGGAGGAGGGCTCCGTCGTGCGCGGCGAGGGCTCCAAGGTCAGTTTTCGCGTGACCGATGGCGGCGAGAGCGTGCCGGTGAGCTATACCGGCATCCTGCCGGACCTGTTTCGCGAAGGGCAGGGGGTGGTGACGGAGGGAACGTTGACGCCCGCGCGCGCCTTCGTGGCCGATAGCGTGCTCGCCAAACATGACGAAAACTACATGCCGAAGGAAGTGGCCGACGGGCTGAAGCAAAAGGGGGTCTGGAAGGATCCGAAGGAGGCGACCCGATGATCATCGAGATCGGCCACTACGCGCTTGTTCTGTCGCTTGCGACATCGCTTCTTCTCTCCGTGCTGCCGCTGATCGGCGCACGTCGCCAGGACGCGGCGCTGATGGCGCTGGCGCCGATCGGCTCCGTGACGCTGTTCGGCCTTGTCGCCCTGTCCTTCGCGGCCTTGACATGGGCCTATGCCGTGTCCGACTTTTCCGTCGCCAATGTCTGGGAGAACTCCCATTCGCTGATGCCGTTGGTCTACAAGCTCTCCGGTGTCTGGGGCAATCACGAGGGGTCGATGCTGCTCTGGCTGCTGATCCTCGTGCTGTTCAGCGCGATGGTGGCGGTCTTCGGCCGCAACCTGCCGGACAGCCTGCGGGCGACGGTGCTATCGGTGCAGGCCTGGATCGGCACCGCCTTCCTGCTGTTCATCCTGCTGACTTCCAATCCCTTCGTGCGCCTCAATCCGGCGCCGGCGGAGGGCCAGGACTTGAACCCGGTGCTGCAGGATCCGGGGCTCGCGGTGCATCCGCCGCTGCTTTATCTCGGTTATGTCGGTTTCTCCGTCTGTTTTTCCTTTGCCATTGCCGCCCTGATCGAGGGGCGCATCGATGCGGCCTGGGCGCGCTGGGTGCGGCCCTGGACGCTCGCCGCCTGGACCTTTCTGACCGCCGGCATCGCCATGGGCTCCTACTGGGCCTATTACGAGCTCGGCTGGGGCGGCTGGTGGTTCTGGGACCCGGTGGAAAACGCCTCCTTCATGCCCTGGCTTGCCGGCACCGCGCTTTTGCATTCGGCGCTCGTGATGGAAAAACGCGAGGCACTGAAGGTGTGGACCGTGCTGCTGGCCATCCTCACCTTTTCGCTGTCGCTGCTCGGCACCTTCCTGGTGCGCTCCGGTGTGCTGACCTCCGTGCATGCCTTTGCGACAGACCCCACCCGCGGCACCTTCATCCTGGCGATCCTCAGCTTTTTCGTCGGTGGCGCCTTTGCGCTTTACGCCTGGCGGGCGCCGGAGCTGAAAAGCGGCGGCTTGTTCGCGCCGATCTCGCGCGAGGGCGCGCTGGTGCTGAACAACCTGATCCTGACGGTTTCGACCGCCACCGTGCTGATCGGCACGCTTTATCCGCTGGTGCTCGAGACGCTGACGGGCGAAAAGATTTCCGTCGGCGCGCCCTTCTTCAACCTTTCCTTCGGCCTTTTGATGATCCCGCTGCTGATTGCGGTGCCCTTCGGTCCGCTTCTCGCCTGGAAGCGCGGTGACCTGCTCGGTGCCCTGCAGCGGCTTTATCTGGTGGCGGGTCTGTCGCTGGTGGCGGGTTTTGTGCTGTTTTATCTTGAACATGGCGGGCCGGTGATGGCGGGGCTGGGGCTGGCGCTCGGTTTCTTCCTGATGCTCGGCGCGCTCGCCGATCTCTGGTTCCGTTCGGGCTTCGGCAAACTTGCCTTTTCGGTGGCCTTCGCCCGTTTCAAGGGCCTGCCGCGCTCGGCCTTCGGTACGGCGCTGGCGCATTTCGGTCTTGGCGTGACGGTGCTCGGCATCGTCGCGGTGACGACCTTCGAGACGGAAACCGTCGTCGAAATGAAGCAGGGCCAGACGGTGACGGTCGGCGGTTATAGCCTCGTCTTCGACGGTTTGCGCGAGGCGGTCGGCCCGAACTTTACCGAGGAGCGTGGCCATTTCACGGTCAGCCGCGCCGGTGTCGCGGTCGCCGATGTCTGGTCGTCGAAGCGCATCTATACCGCGCGTCGCATGCCGACGACCGAAGCCGGCATCCTGACCTTCGGGTTCAGCCAGCTCTATGTCTCGCTGGGTGACCCGATGGCCGATGGCGGCATCGTCGTGCGCATCTGGTGGAAACCCTGGATCCTCTGCATCTGGGGCGGTGCGCTGGTGATGATGGTCGGCGGTTTCGTGTCGCTCTCGGATCGCCGCCTGCGGGTGGGCGCCCCGAGCCGACGGGCCAAGCCGGTGAAGGCGCTGATGGAGCCGGCGGAATGAAGCGGAAGAATGTGCCCCTCACCCTAACCCTCTCCCCGCTTGCGGGGAGAGGGGACGTGCCCCTTGCGACGTCGCGACAGGTGGAAAGGCGCGCCGCTGGGTTCTTCTCCCCGTTTACGGGGAGAAGGTGGCGGCAGCCGGATGAGGGGCGTGGCGCATACCTGGCAAAAATCCTCCTCGCCCTCTGCCTTTTCCTCACGCCCCTTCCGGCGCTGGCGGTCAATCCGGACGAGGTGCTGAAGGACCCGGTGCTGGAGGAACGGGCGCGTAATCTCTCGGCGCAACTGCGCTGCATGGTGTGCCAGAACCAGTCGATCGACGATTCCAATGCGGAACTGGCCAAGGACCTGCGGCTTCTGGTGCGCGAACGCATTGTCGGCGGCGACAGCGATCAGCAGGTGATTGATTATGTCGTTTCCCGCTACGGTGAATTCGTGCTGCTGAAACCGCGGCTGAGCGCCAAGACGCTGGTGCTCTGGACCGCGCCGGCCCTGTTACTTGTCATTGGGGCGGGGGCCGTGTTTGCTCTCACACGCCGTCGCGCGACGCGGGCGCCGGAAAAACTGCTGACGCCGGAAGAACAGACGAAGCTGGACCAGATCCTCAAGCAGTGATCCGGACGGACACAGCAACATTACCAACTTTTCACCACGCAGACACGTGCAGTTAAGGTGGCGCTGCCTATATCTTGCGTCATCCACCGCCGCTGGCCGATCGCAGGAAAGGCCGGCACTCCAGTCTGAATGTGAAGATGAAAAGAAGGTATCAATCCATGAGCAAGATCGGACGCCCCTCCCTGAAAACCGTGCTGAAGGGAACGACCGTCGCAGGCCTCGCGGCTGTCATGCTCTCGACCGGCATTCCGGCTCAGGTCTACCAGTCTTTTGCTGAGCCGGTAACGGTCGCTGCGCCGCAGGTTCCGAGTTTCGCCGATGTCGTCAGCGCCGTTTCCCCGGCCGTTGTCTCCGTCCGCGTCAAGTCCGATGCAACGCCCGTCTCCGACGAGAGCGGCAACGGCTTTTCCTTCAACTTTGGCGGTCGCGGTTTTGACGACCTGCCGGACGACCATCCGCTGAAGCGTTTCTTCCGTGAGTTCGGCAACCAGATGCCGGGAGGCCCCGGCGGCCCGCGCGACCAGGATCGCGCCCAGCGCAATCCGAACCGTCCGCATTATCTGCGCCCGGTCGCCCAGGGTTCCGGCTTCTTCATCTCCGAAGACGGTTATGTCGTCACCAACAACCACGTCGTCTCCGACGGTTCGGCCTATACCGTCGTGATGAATGACGGCACGGAACTGGACGCCAAGCTGGTTGGCCGCGACAGCCGCACCGATCTCGCGCTCCTGAAGGTCGATGCCAAGCGCAAGTTCACCTATGTGAAGTTTGCCGATGACGCCAAGACCCGCGTCGGTGACTGGGTGGTTGCCGTGGGCAATCCCTTCGGCCTCGGCGGCACCGTGACCGCCGGCATCGTGTCTGCCCGTGGCCGCGACATCGGCTCCGGCCCCTATGACGATTTCATCCAGGTGGATGCGGCCGTCAACCGCGGTAACTCGGGTGGCCCGACCTTCAACCTCGAAGGCGAAGTGGTCGGCATCAACACTGCGATCTTCTCGCCGTCCGGCGGCAATGTCGGCATCGCGTTCGCCATTCCGGCCTCGACCGCCAAGGACGTGATCGCCGACCTGATGAAGGACGGCAAGGTGGAACGCGGCTGGCTTGGCGTGCAGATCCAGCCGGTGACGCAGGATATCGCCGAATCGCTGGGGCTCGCGGAAGCCAAGGGTGCGCTTGTCGTTGCCCCGCAGGACAATTCTCCGGGCGCCAAGGCCGGCATCAAGCAGGGTGACGTGATCACGGCCGTCAATGGCGAACCGATCAAGGATGCCCGCGATCTCGCCAAGAAGGTGGCCGCAATCGGCCCGAACCAGAAGGTCGAGGTATCGATCTGGCGCAATGGCAAGGCACAGTCCCTGCCGGTGACGCTGGGCAACCTCGCCAGCGACGAGGCGACCAAGGCCGAGAATTCGCAGGCTCAGCCGGATGCCCAGCCGTCAAGCGAAAAGGCGCTGGCCGATCTCGGCATCACGGTCGGCCCCGCCGACGATGGCAAGGGTGTTGCGGTGACCGATGTCGATCCGGGCTCCGAAGCTGCCGCCAAGGGCCTGCGCGAAGGTGAAAAGATCACCTCGGTCAACAATCAGCAGGTCAGCTCTGCCAGCGACATCACGAAGGCTCTCGAGGCTGCCCGCAAGGATGGCCGCACCCGGGCGCTCTTCCAGATCGAATCGCAGAGCGGCAGCCGCTTCATGGCGCTTCCGATCAACCAGGGCTGATTGGTCCGCCAAAACGCGCCCGCAAGGATGAAGGCGTCGGGCCGGGCTTGGTCCGGCGCCTTTTTTAGTCTTCAGGAGGTCCTCATGCAGACCAATACACCGCAAAACGATGAGTTGGCCGAATCCGCCTTCAATCGGGTTCATCAGGACGCTATTGTCCCGCACATGAAGATTCTGGTGATTGAAGACGATCTCGAGGCTGCGGCCTACATGACAAAGGCGTTTCGCGAGGCGGGCATCGTCGCCGACCACGCGAGCGATGGCGAAAGCGGGCTCTTCATGGGCTCGGAAAACGCCTATGACGTGATGGTCATCGACCGCATGCTGCCGCGCCGCGACGGTCTGTCGGTGATCAGCGAATTGCGCAAACGCGGCGTCAATACGCCGGTGCTGATCCTCTCGGCGCTCGGCCAGGTGGATGACCGCGTGACTGGCCTTCGCGCCGGCGGAGATGATTACCTGCCGAAACCCTATGCCTTCAGTGAGCTTCTGGCGCGTGTCGAGGTGCTGGGTCGCCGCAAGGGCACGCCGGAACAGGAGATGGTCTACCGGGTCGGTGACCTGGAACTCGACCGCCTGTCGCACGAGGTGCGCCGGGGCGGCAAGGAAGTGCTGTTGCAGCCGCGCGAATTCCGCCTGCTCGAATATCTGATGAAGAATGCCGGCCAGGTGGTGACCCGCACCATGCTTCTCGAAAACGTCTGGGACTATCATTTCGATCCGCAGACGAACGTCATCGACGTGCATGTGTCGCGCTTGCGCTCCAAGATCGAGAAGGACTTTGACAGGCCGCTGCTGAAGACCATTCGCGGCGCCGGCTACATGATCAAGGACGAGGCGTGAAACCGTCCATGAGCCGTATCCGTCTTGTGTTCCGTTCGACGACCGTGCGGTTGTCGGCGCTTTACATCGTGCTTTTTGCCCTCTGTGCGGCCTTTCTGGTTGTTTACGTCACGGCGATGTCCGAACGGTTGCTGGCGCAGCAGGTGCGCGAGGCGCTCTTGCAGGAGACGGCGGAGATTCGCGGCGCCTTCGAGCGCGGCGGCATCAACCAGCTGCTCCGGGTGATGGAACGGCGGGCCCGCCAGCCGGGTGCCAATCTCTACGTGATCGCGAGCCCGAGCGGCGAGATGCTGGCCGGCAATGTGGCAAGCGTCGAACCGGGCATTCTCGGCAAGGAGGGCTGGACGAACATGCCCTTCCGCTACGAGCCGTTTACCGAGCTTGGGCCGCGGCGGCCGCATGTGGCGACCGGCAATGTGTTTTTCCTCGACAATGGCCTGAGGGTGATGGTTGGCCGTGATCTCGGCGAGCCGGGACGTTTCCGTGGCATCGTGCGCCGTGCGTTGATGGTGGCGCTCGCCATCATGGGGCTTGGTGCCGTGATCATCTGGTTCGGCATCGGCCGCAACGCGCTGAAACGCATCGACCGGATGTCGGCGGCGAGCACCAAGATCATTGCCGGCGATCTGTCGCAGCGCCTGCCGGTCGGGGTCTCCGGCGACGAGTTCGATCGCCTGTCGGAATCGCTGAATTCCATGCTGGAGCGGATCGAGAAGCTGAACGAGGGACTGCGCCAGGTTTCCGACAACATCGCCCATGATCTCAAGACGCCGCTGACGCGCCTGCGCAACAAGGCCGCCGATGCGCTGGCCGAGGATCGCGACGACCTGCGCCGCAATGCGCTCGAAGGCATCATTGCCGAATCCGACCAGCTGATCCGCACCTTCAACGCGCTGCTGATGATCTCGCGTGTCGAGGCGGGATCGATCGCTGCCGAAATGTCGAGCATCGACCTTTCGGCGATTTCGGCGGACAGCGCCGAGCTTTACGAGCCGGTGGCGGAAGAGGCGGGGCTTTCGCTGACGACGGAGATCGAACCGGGCCTGACCGTCAACGGCAACCGCGAACTGATCGGCCAGGCGATCTTCAACCTCCTCGACAATGCCATCAAATATGCCGCCGAAAGCGGCAGCGAGGCGCCCGTGTGCCTGGTGCTGAAGAAGGCTGCGGACGGTCTGCGCCTGTCGATCTGCGACAGCGGACCGGGCATTCCGGCGGAAAAACGCACCGAAGTGGTCAAGCGTTTCGTGCGGCTTGATGAAAGCCGTTCCAAACCCGGCACCGGTCTCGGCCTGTCGCTGGTCGAGGCGGTGATGGACCTGCATGGCGGCCGGCTGGAGCTTTCCGCCACTCATGGCGAGGATGCTCCACAGCCCGGACTGACGGCAACGATGGTCTTCCCCGCCCAAAAGCCCTAAATGGGTTTGAGGAGCATGGGGAGGATATTCCACGATGACGCTGCGGCGCCTGACGGATCTGCATGAGACGCGGCTGAAGCCGTTCAACCAGACGGAAGCCAAGGCGGCGCTGTCGGCCTTGAAGGAGATTGCCGCAGGCGAACCGCGCGTGGCGGAGATGCTGACGTCCGGCGGTGTGTTGAAGGAATTCTTCACGGCGGCCTTTTCCCTCTCGCCCTATATCCGCGATATTGCCGTGCTGCGCCCGGAGCTTGTGGCAGAAAGCCTGGCCGAGCCGCTGGAGACCCTGCTGGAACAGGCGGTCGAGCGCGTGCGCCCGTGCTGGAAACCGTCCCCGGATGGTACGGCGCCCTCCGAGGCCGAGGTGATGGCGGAGCTTCGCCGGGCCAAGGCCAAGGTGAGCTTTCTTCTGGCCCTCGCCGATCTCGCCGGGCTTTTCCACGCGCGCGAGACGACGGCCTGGCTGACGCGACTGGCGGATGCGGCTGTGGCGAGCGCCATCGATCACCTGCTGCTCGCCCAGCATCACGCCGGCAAACTGAGACTTCACGACCTCGACGAGCCGGCAAAAGGCTCGGGGCTGATCGTGCTCGGCATGGGCAAGCTCGGCGCCTTCGAGCTGAACTACTCCTCCGATATCGACATCGTCATCTTTTTCGAGCCCGAGGCCGGCATTCTGCCCGATCCGCTGGAGGCCACCGAATTTTATGGCCGGATGATGCGCCGGTTGATCCGCATCCTGCAGGAGCGCACCGGCGACGGTTACGTGTTCCGCACGGATCTGAGGCTCCGGCCCGATCCGGGATCGACGCCGCTCGCCGTGCCCGTCGAGGCAGCGCTGATCTATTACGAGGGCCGCGGGCAGAACTGGGAGCGGGCCGCCTATATCAAGGCGCGTCCGATGGCCGGCGATCTCGCCGCCGGAGAAGCGTTCCTGCGCCAGCTGGTGCCCTTCGTCTATCGCAAATACCTCGATTACGCGGCGATTGCCGACATCCATTCGATCAAACGCCAGATCCATGCGCATAAAGGCCATGGCGCGATTGCGGTGAAGGGCCATGACGTGAAGCTCGGGCGCGGCGGCATTCGCGAGATCGAGTTTTTTGCCCAGACCCAGCAGCTGATCGCCGGCGGTCGTATGCCGGACCTGCGCGAGCGGCAGACGGAGAGGGCGCTTGCCGCCCTTGCCGCGGCGAGCTGGATCCGGCCGGAGATCGCCAAGGAGTTGACGGAGGCCTACTGGTTCCTGCGCGATGTGGAGCACCGTATCCAGATGGTGCGCGATGAACAGTTGCACCGCCTGCCGGAGACGGAGACCGAGCTGAAGCGCATCGCCTACATGCTCGGTTTCGCTGACACCGCAGCCTTTGCCGCAAAGCTGGAGGGTGTGCTGCGCACCGTCGAGCGGCGTTACGCCAAACTCTTCGAGCAGGAGGCGAAACTCTCCTCCGGCGAAGGCAATCTGGTCTTCACCGGCCAGAACGACGATCCGGAAACGCTGAAGACACTCTCCAAGCTCGGTTTCGAGCGGCCTGCCGACATGTCGCGGGTGATCCGCACCTGGCACAATGGCCGCTATCGGGCGACCCAATCGGTGGAGGCCCGCGAGCGGCTGACGGAACTGATGCCGGATCTTCTGACCGCCTTTGGCCGCAGCAAGCGGGCCGACGAGGCGCTGCTGCGTTTCGACGGGTTCCTGAAGGCGCTGCCGGCCGGCATCCAGCTGTTTTCGTTGCTCGGCAACAATCCCGGCCTTCTGTCGCTGCTCGTCACCATCATGTCGGCGGCGCCAAGGCTCGCCGATATTATCGCCGCCCGTCCGCATGTCTTCGACGGCATGCTCGACCCCGGCCTGATGGCAGAGATCCCGACCCGTGATTATCTCGCCGAACGGCTGATGACCTTTGTCGGCGGCGCACGCCATTACGAAGAAATTCTCGACCGCCTGCGCATCTTCACCGCCGAACAGCGCTTCCTGATCGGCATCCGGCTGCTGACCGGTTCGATCACCGGCATCCAGGCCGGCCGCGCCTTCACCGATCTTGCCGATCTCGTCATCGAACAGGCGCTCAAGGCCGTTCGGGACGAGATGCGGCAGGCGCATGGTGACTATCCCGGCGGGCGTGTGGCGGTGATGGGCATGGGAAAGCTCGGCAGTTTCGAGCTGACGGCCGGTTCGGATGTCGATCTGATTCTGTTGTACGATTACGACGATACGGCGATGGAATCCGATGGCACAAAGCCGCTCGATGCAGTGCGCTATTTCACCCGGCTGACGCAGCGGCTGATTGCGGCGCTTTCGGCGCCGACCGCGGAGGGTATCGTCTTCGAGGTGGATCTGAGGCTGCGCCCTTCCGGCAACAAGGGCCCCGTCGCGACCCGCATTAATGCTTTCCGGAAATATCAGCAGGAGGAAGCCTGGACTTGGGAGCATATGGCGCTGAGCCGTGCCCGGTTGATCTGCGGTGACGACAGTCTGATCGCCGAGGCGGATGCGGTGATTGCGGAAGTGATGGAGAGCCCGCGTGAGCGCCGCAAGATTGCCGCCGATGTTGCCGAGATGCGGGCGCTGATCGAAAAGGAGAAACCGCCGAAGGACGCCTGGGACTTCAAGCTGATGCCGGGCGGGCTGATCGACATCGAGTTCCTCGCGCAATATGCGCGCCTCGTTGCACCACGGGCGGACAAGATCGAGCCGGGTCAGGTGCTGGCGAGCGGAACGGCGCTCGCCCTGAAACGTCACGGCCAGGGGCTGATCGGTGTCGACGAGCTTGAGACCTGCGTTGCGGCGCTCGCTCTTTATACGGAACTGTCGCAGATCGTCCGGCTCTGCGTCGGCGATGAATTCGATCCGAAGGATGCGCCGGCGGGGCTGATCGAGCGTCTATGCGTCGCCGCCGACCAGCCGAACCTGAAGCTGGTCGAGACGGATATCAAGCGGATGGCGAAATCGGTTCGGGCGATCTTTACGGCGACGGTGTCGCTCAGGTCTCAGCCTTCCGAGGAATGACCAGCGCCACCACCGTGCCCTCGTTGACCCGCGAGCGGATGCGCATCGTGCCGCCATGCAGCGAGACCAGTGACCGGGAGATGGCAAGCCCGAGGCCCGAGCCGCCCTTGCTTTTCGCATACTGGCTCTGCACCTGCTCGAAGGGCTGGCCGATCTTGCCGAGTGCGGCCTTCGGAATGCCGATGCCGGTATCGGCGATGGTAAGCCAGAGGCCGCGGTCGGTGTGACGTGCGCGGACCTCCACGCGTCCGCCTTCATTGGTGAACTTCACCGCATTGGAGAGAAGGTTCAGCAGGATCTGTTTCATGGCGCGCCGGTCGCCCTGCATGCTGAGCCCGGATTCGACACGCTGGGTGACCGCAATGTGTTTCTCGTCGGCGGGAATGGAGGTGAGGCGCACGCTTTCTTCGATCAGCGGCGCGAGATCGATCGTCTCGCGGTTGATCCGCATATGCCCCGCCTCGATCTTCGACATGTCGAGAATGTCGTTGATGACGTTGAGCAGGTGTTTGCCGCTGTCATGAATGTCGCGGGCATATTCGCTGTATTTTGGCGAGCCGACCGGGCCGAACATGCCGTTCAGCAAGATTTCCGAAAAACCGAGGATGGCGTTGAGCGGCGTGCGCAGCTCGTGGCTCATATTGGCTAAAAATTCCGATTTTGCCTTGTTGGCGGCCTCGGCGCGTTCCTTCTCGGCCTGGTAATTGGCATTGGCGATGGAGAGTTCGGCCTTCTGGCGCTCGAGCTTGCGCTGCGAGGCGGACAGATCGTTGATCGTCGCCATCAGCCGTCGTTCGGATTCGCGCAGGCGTTCCTGGTTGCGCTTCAAAAGCGAGATGTCGGTGCCGACCGAGACCATGCCGCCGTCGCGCGTGCGCCGTTCATTGATCTGCAGCCAGCGTTCATCGGCAAGCTGCACTTCCGTGGTGCGCGAGAAGCCGCTGATGTCGGGATCGGCAATCCGCCGCTCGATGACCGGGCGAAGGGCCGCGGCCATAACGGTGCTGCGTTCGGTGCCGGGAACCAGCACGCTTTCCGGCAGGCCGTAAGCCTGCTGGTAATGCGCGTTGCACATCACCAGGCGGTCGTTCTTGTCCCACAGCACGAAGGCTTCCGAGGTACATTCGATGGCATCTGCCAGCCGCTGGTCGGCCTCCGCATAACGCTGGGCGAGCCGGTGCTGTTCGGTGACGTCCATGGCAATGCCGATGACATGCGCGCGTCCGGGGCCGGTATGCATGACCTGCGCGCGGGCGCGCATCCAGACATAATGGCCGGCCGCATGGCGCATGCGGAACACCTGGTCGATCTGCTTGTCATTGCCGCGACCGACGGAGCGCGCCAGCGTAAACAGGTTGCCGTCGCCCGGATGCATCATGCGGGCGGCTTCGCTGAACGACATGACATTGTTGCCGGGTGGCAGGCCGAGCATCTCGTACATCGACCGCGACCAGAACAGGCGGCGGTTGGAGAGATCGAAATCCCACAACCCGCAACGACCGCGGGCAAGCGCGGTTTCGACCCGCATGTTGGATTCGAGGAAGATTTCGTCGGCGTCGCGGGCTCGTTTCACCTGCAGGTAATAGGCATAAAGGATGACGAGCAGCACGGAGGAGATGCCGGTAAACAGCGTGACGTTCAACGACACCTGCTGCCGCCAGAAGGCCTCGATGCTGTCCAGCGAATAGGAGGCGACGATCAGGCCGCCGCCGATGCTGCGCATGGCCGCGTAGTGCGGCACGCCGTTGAAGCTCGTTTCGATGACGCCATCGGCGCCGCCGAAACTGCGCTTGGCCACCATTTCCGGCAAGAGAGAATCGAAACGCTCGCCGATCGCTGTCGACACGCCGGGCGATCCGCCGAAGATGCGGCCGCTTGAATCGACCAGCAGCACCATGGCCGAGGCATCGATCTGGGATTGGGGCAGGATACGGGCGAGGCGGGATTCTGCTGCCGCCCGGTCGCCCGTGCCGATGACTGCCTCCTGCTCCTCGAAGGCCGCCGCACTGGCGGAGACCATCAGCGCCACGGTCTGGCGCGCCGTTTCCTCCATGCGTGTGCGCTCGGACAGAAGCCCCATCAGCCGGGAGGCGGCCACAACGGCCAGAAAGGCGATGATGAGCACGGGGATCGAGCGCTTCAGCCAGAGCTCCATGCTGGGGAGTTCGGCGAGGCGGCGGCGCAGATGATCGACGACGCCCCGACCTGTCAGAGCGTCAAGTATCGATCGATCCGGAAATTTTGCGCGCAACCGCACTTCGGCTGCGGGTTCCCGCTGCACGTCCGCCATGGTCCTGGATGGTCCCTCGTGATTGATTCGCACTGCCGCTTGCGATGTAAGGACAGTGAATCATTGACGATTCGCCTTGTCCAGAGGGACTCATAAAATTTTAACGATTGTCGGTCACCGCGCAGCCGAAGACGCGGTGATCGAGAGCTGCGTGAAGAGGCGGCAGAGGTCCGCCGCCTGCCGGACCGGCATCAGCCGGTCAGCATGCGCTCGACGATGTCGCGTACGTCGGTGGAGAGCTTCGGCTTGCGCTGGATGTCGGCAAGTACCGAACGGGCCTGATCGGCCCGGACCGATTCCAGCGAACGCCAGGAGCGCATCGAGGTGAGGATACGGGCGGCCAGCTGCGGGTTGCGCGGATCGATCGCCAGGATCTGGTCGGCGAGAAAACGATATCCGTCACCATCGGGGCGGTTGAAGCCGGTGGGATTGGCAAAGGCAAATGACCCGACCAGCGACCGTACCCGGTTCGGATTGCTTGCCACGTAATGCGGATCCTCGAGCAGGGTCTTGACCCGTGCCAGCGCGGAATGCCCCGGAATGGTCGCCTGGATGGAGAACCACTTGTCGAGAACGAGCGGATTCTCCTCGAAGCGCTTGAGGAAGCCGCCGAGCGCATTGGCGGTCTCGGCCTGGCCCGGGAAACGATGCGCGAGAACGGTCAGCGCCTGCACCATGTCCGTCATGTTGTCGGCGCTGTCGTAGGCTTCTGCGGCGCGTCTGGCCGTGCCGTCGACGTTGGTCAGGTAGGCAAGCGCGCTGTTGCGCAAGGCCCGTTTGCCGGCGCTCGCGGCATCGGCGGTGAACGGTCCTTCGATGCGCATGCTGCTGAACAGGTCCTCGAACACCTCGGCGCCCGCCTTGGCGATCAGCGTGATGATGCCCTGGCGGCCGGCATGGATGGCATCCGGATCATTGTTGGAGCCGAGTTCGCGGGCAATGTCCGATTCGCTGGGAAGGGCGAGCACTTGGGCGCGGAAGGCTGGTTCCAGGCTGTCATCGGCGGCCGCTTCGAGAAGCGCGGCGGTGAGCGCCGGGTCGCAGGAGATTTCCCGGCCTTCGCGGGCATCGCGTGCCGCCTGCATCAGGTTCGGCAGGGCAAGATCGGTCAGGGCCTGCCAGCGCGAAAAGAGATCGCTGTCGTGGCGGGCGATATGGGCGAGATCGGCCGGTGCCTGTTTGAAGTCGAGGTTGATCGGCGCCGAGAAGCTGCGGTTGAGCGACAATACCGGTCGGGCGGAAATGCCGGAGAAGGTGAAGGTTTGCGACCGCTCGGTGAGGTGCAGCACATGCCCCGTCACCTCGCCGCCGGAAACGGCCGTCGGTTCTGCGATCGCGCCATTGTCGAGGATCAGCGCGAAGGAGAGCGGAATGTGCATCGGCTCCTTCACTGGCTGGCCGGGGGTTGCCGGCACCATCTGCTGCAGCGACAGCGTGAAGGTCTGGTTGCCGGCGTCGTAGACGCCTGACGCCGTCACCATCGGCGTGCCCGCCTGGTGGTACCAGCGGGAGAACTGGGAAAGATCGCGACCGCTCACCTCGGCAAAGCAGGCGACGAAATCCTCGACCGTGGCCGCCTCGCCATCGTGGCGTTCGAAATAGAGGTCCATGCCCTGGCGGAACAGGTCGCCACCCAGCAGGGTGGCGATCATCCGGGTGACTTCCGAGCCCTTTTCGTAGACGGTGGTCGTGTAGAAGTTGTTGATCTCGCGGTAGGTGGTCGGGCGCACCGGATGCGCAAGCGGACCGGAATCCTCCGGGAACTGCTCCGCCTTCAGGTGGCGCACTTCGGCAATCCGCTTGACCGGGCGCGAGCGCATGTCGGCGGAAAACTCGTGGTCACGATAGACGGTGAGGCCTTCCTTCAGGCAGAGCTGGAACCAGTCGCGGCAGGTGATGCGGTTGCCCGTCCAGTTGTGGAAATATTCGTGGGCGATGATCGCCTCGATATTGGCATAATCCTGGTCAGTCGCGGTTTCCGGATCGGCGAGAACATATTTGTCGTTGAAGACGTTGAGGCCCTTGTTCTCCATCGCCCCCATGTTGAAGTCGGAGACGGCGACGATCATGAAGATGTCGAGGTCGTATTCGCGGCCGAACCGCTCCTCGTCCCATTTCATCGAGCGCTTCAGCGCATCCATGGCATAGGCCGCGCGCGGTTCCTTGCCGTGTTCGACATAGATCTTCAACTTGACGTCGCGGCCCGACATCGTCGTGAAGACATCCTCGACGACACCGAGATCACCGGCGACGAGTGCAAAGAGATAGCTCGGTTTGGGGAAGGGATCGAACCAGGCGGCAAAATGCCGGCCTTCATCGTAATTGCCGCCGCCGAGGAAGTTGCCGTTCGACAAGAGGACAGGATTGGCCGCCTTGTCGGCGATGATGGTGATCGTGTAGGGCGCCAGCACGTCCGGGCGATCGGGGAAATAGGTGATGCGGCGGAAACCTTCGGCCTCGCACTGCGTGCAGTAGACGCCATTGGTGCGGTAAAGGCCCATCAGCTGCGTATTGGCTTCCGGATTGATCGTGGTGATCACCGTCACCTCGAACGGAGCGCTTTCGGGAAGGTCGCGGATCACGAGCCTGTCGGGGGTGACATCATATTGCGCCGCCGGCAGCTCGATCTGGTCGAGCCTCAGTTCGGTGAGCGACAGTTCGTCACCATCCAGTTCCAGCGGAAGCCCAGCATCCACACCCTCGCGCCGATGGAAAATGAGGCGTGCCTCGATCCGGGTGGCCGTTGGGTCCAGCTCGAAGGTCAGATCGACGCGTTCCAGGACGAAGTCAGTGGGGCGGTAGTCCGCCAGATGTACAATCTGGCCCGTGTCTGTTCGCATGATATTCCCTGGCTCTGGACTAGCAGGAGGCTTTTTCGTTCTTCGCTAAGGCAAAGTGATCCGCAATATTGCACCCAAAACTGAACGATTGCTAAAGCCGTTCCGAAAAAGGACAGGATACATTTCACGTATGCCGTGAGGTTGCTGGCACGATGAACAAAACGTTGATCGGTCCATCACAACACGTGATGAATGCAAGTTCCGCTTGCCTTGCCGGGACATTTCCCCGATCCTCGTCATGCCGGTGAAAGCGTTGCCGGTCCTGCCAAGAGCCTATCCGCATGAATTCCCAAGCGCAAAATCCCCTGCGGGGGATCGCGATGAAAGTTTTATCCGTTATCGTCTTTCTCGGAATGCAGACCTGCATCAAGTCGGCCGGCGACGGGATTCCGGCGGGTCAGATCACATTCTACCGATCGGCTTTTGCCTTGATGCCGATCCTCGCTTACCTGGCCCTGCGCCGCGAACTGTCAACCGCCTTTCGCACCGAAAGCCCGTTTGGCCATCTCAAACGTGGCCTGCTTGGGGTTTCCGCCATGGCCTGCGGTTTCTACGGTCTGATCCAGTTGCCGCTGCCCGATGCGATTGCGATCGGCTACGCCTCGCCGCTGATGGCCGTCATCTTTGCCGCGCTGATTCTCAAGGAGCGCGTGCGCGTCTATCGCTGGACGGCAGTGGCGCTCGGCATCTTCGGCGTGCTGATCATCACCTGGCCGAAACTTTCAATGTTCGAACAGGGTGGGCTCGGGGCCAGCCAGGCGACCGGGGCGCTGGCCGTTCTGCTTTCCGCCATCCTCGGCGGTCTGGCCATGGTGCAGACGCGCCAGCTGGTCCAGACGGAGAAGACGGCGACCATCGTCGTGTTCTTTTCGCTCACGGCCTCGGTGCTGTCGCTGATCAGCTATCCCTTCGGCTGGGCGCCGCTGTCGGTGGAAGAGACGCTGTTTCTGGTGGGCGCGGGCTTCTGTGGTGGACTTGGGCAGATCTTCCTGACCGAAAGCTATCGCCACGCCGATGTGTCGACGGTGGCCCCTTTCGATTATTCCTCGATCATCCTGGGGATCGTGATCGCCTATTTCCTGTTCGGCGATGTACCCACCTGGCAGATGCTGCTCGGCACCACCATCACGGTCTCGGCCGGCATCTTCATCATCTACCGTGAGCACCAGCTGGGACTTGAACGCAAGGCGGCGCGGAAGGCATCTTCGCCTCCCGCGTGAGCGTCAAACGGAGCTTGGTTTCAGAGCGGAATGTGGCAGGTGGCCGCGTCGGGCGTCTGCTTCGTACCCTTCACCGCCCGGCTGTATTCGGAACTGGCGCGGATTGCGGTGTGGATGGCGGCAAGGTTGCTGCGCAGGCTGCGGATCGTCTTGATCATCATCTTGTCCTCAACGTTCACGGAAATCGGCGAAAATGGCGGTCGGTCGAGCATGCATGCCGCGGCGCACATAACCGCGGGCGGAAAGCTGCTCGTTCGTGACGGAGCCGAAATTGTGATAACCCTGCGTGGAGCGGGGGGAGAGGCCGGCAAGACGCAAGGTCTCGAAGCCGGAATGAATGGGGCGAATGCGCGTGGTCATGGCCTTGGTTCCTAAGTTCGGGTTCCTCCCAAGACACGTTGCTAATATTGCAGCGCAACATAGATTCTGCAACAGCGGGCAATGCGCCGCTGCTATGCGTTTAATGCATGGCAGATTTCATAAAAGCTTAACTTTGATCAAAGTTTCGGCAGGCTGCGCCGAAAGAGCAGGAGATCCTGCCAGGCCAGCGCCTTGTTGGCGGGTGCCGTGATCAGGTCCTGCGGGTGAAGGCTGGCGAGCGCCTGCATGCGAAGGCCGGCGATGGCGACCTCACGCCAGGTGCCGCGCAGGTTGAAGATCGTCCCGTCGCCATCCAGGAAGAATCGCGCCGGGAAATTGCCGAGCAGCAGCAGATGCGTGGGTTCGGCCAGCGCAATCTGCCGTTCGATAAAGGGTCGGCAGATCTCGATTTCCGCCGGCGATGGCTGGCGGTTGCCGGGCGGCCGCCAGGGCACGACATTGGTCAACAGCACCGTCTCGCGCGAAAGCCCGATCGAGGACAACATCCGGTCAAGCATCTGTCCCTGGCGCCCGGCAAAGGGTTCGCCGTCGCGGTCGTCATCGGCAGAGGGCATCGGGCCGATGACCATGATGCCGGAGGAGGGGCTGCCGCTGGCAAACACGGTGGAGCGGGCGCCGTTTTTCAGATTGCAGCCGGAAAAGGCCTCCAGCGCCGTCTTCAGCTCCCCCAAAGTCCGCGCGGCCTCTGCAGCCGCCTTGGCGGCCGCCACGGCATCGGCATCCGGGACTGCGACGGAGGGGGCAGGGGCTGCGGCGCGGGCCGGCGCCACCTGGCCGGATCTTGCCTGCGGAGTGCCGGCGGCCCGGCTCTGCTCGCCGGCTGCCGGCGCCACGGCACGTTTCTGCGCGGCGCGCGCCGCCTTCTGTTCGGCAAACTGCGCGATACGATCGACGGGCTCATCCTCCAGCAGCCATTCGACGCCGGAATCCGCATAGAATTGCAGAAGGGCCGTCAGCTCGCCGGGGGAAAGGTCTTGCGCAGGGGTCATGGGCAGACCTTAGCGGAAGCGGCGGGCCGGATAAAGCCGCATCACGCCGCCCAGCGACCGACATCCCCGCTTTCGCCGATCAGCGCCAGCCCGTGAGCAATCGAGAGCAATTCGCCGCCGCTTTCGATACGGCCGTCATCGAAGCGCCGCCGGAAGATGTTGCGCACGGCGGGTACAAACGAGGTGCCGCCGGTGAGAAACACCTTGTCGACGTCCGCCGCCGGCGTGTTGGTCTTGGTCAAAACCTCGTCGAGGGCCTCTTCGATGCGCGCCAGGTCGTCGGCGATCCAGGTTTCGAAATCGCTGCGCTTCACTGTCTTGTGGCCGGCCTTGCCGAGGGGCGCGAAGTGGAACTCCGCTTCCTCCTCTCGCGACAGTGCCATCTTGGTGGCGGAGATCGCCTGGTAGAGCGGATAGCCTTCGTCATGCTCGATGAGTTCGATGAACAGTTCCAGCTTGTCCGGCTCGGTGGCGGATCGCACCAGCGACTGCAGGTCGGCGAATTCGCGCGTCGTCTTGAAGATCGACAGCTGGTTCCAGCGACCGAAGTTCGCGTAGTAGCCGGCCGGGACGTCCAAGAGCTTGCCGAAACTCTTGAAATGGCTGCCCTTACCGATCTCCGGCGAGACGAGATTGTCGACCAGCCGGTAGTCGAAATGATCGCCGGCAATGCCGACGCCGGAATGACCGACGGGGATTGCCTTGAGTTCGCCGGCATGGCGTTCGAAGCGGATCAGCGAATAGTCGGTCGTGCCGCCGCCGAAATCCGCCACCAGCACGTTGGCATCGCGGGTCAGCGACTGGGCGAAATAATAGGCGGCGGCGACCGGTTCGTAGACGTAGTGGATTTCCGGCAGTTCGAAGCGCGTGAGCGCCGCCTGGTAACGCTGCAGGGCGAGCGCTTCGTCCGGGTTGGCGCCGGCAAAGCGGACGGGCCGCCCGACCACCAGCCTTGAAACCTCGGTCGGCCATTCATCGCCTGCATAGGCCTTGAGACGGCGCAGGAAGATCTCCATCAGATCCTCAAACTGCTGGCGGCGGGCAAAGACGAGGGTTGCCTGGAAGGCGGCACTCGCGGCAAAGGTCTTGATCGACTGCAGGAAACGGCAATCGCCCGGATTGTCGATGAACATGCGGATCGCCGCCTGGCCGGCTTCGACCTTCAGCGCCTGCGCGCCAAGTTCCGGGTCCTTCATGAAGGAGAGCGCGGTGCGCATGCTGTCGCTCACACCGGCGCTGCTGGTGAAGGGAAGCGAATGGGTGGTGGTACCGCCGGCTTCGGCCAGCGCCAGAACGGTATTGGTCGTGCCGAAATCGAGCCCGAGCGCGCGTGCCATGCCGAACGTCCTTCCTGTCTTAGAATTTTCCTGAGACGGGATGCCTGCAGTCTGAGCTGGAGCATCCCGAACGAGACGAGGGCGACCAGCACCCTCTCACAACGAGGTGGCGCTGATCGCACAGTGCCGTGAAGATTTCAAGACAGGGAAGGGGCCAAGGCCGTACAGGCGGCCTTGGCGACGATCATTCGGCGGCGGCTGCCGGGGTTTGCGGGCCAAATTCCGAATTCGCGGGCGTGTGATCCGCCTTGCGGGCAAAAAGCCGCTTCAGGCCTTTGCCGAGGCGATCCATCTCCACGAAGATGACCGGCGTGATGAACAGCGTCAGCATCTGTGAGACGACGAGACCACCCACCACGGCAATGCCGAGCGGCTGGCGAAGTTCGGAGCTTGCGCCGGAGCCGAGCGCGATCGGCAGCGCCCCGAGCAGCGCGCAGAAGGTCGTCATCATGATCGGCCGGAAACGCCGCACGCAGGCCTCGTGGATCGCGGCCGTCGGCGCCTCGCCCTTGTCACGGATGAGTTCCACGGCCACGTCGATCATCATGATCGCGTTCTTCTTGACGATGCCGATCAGCATCAGGAGGCCGATCAACGCGATCACCGAAAGATCGAAGTTCATCACCTTCAGCGCGATCAGCGCGCCGAAGGCCGCCGCCGGCAGGCCCGACAGGATCGTCAGCGGATGGATGAAGCTCTCGTAGAGCACGCCGAGCACGACGTAGATGGTGATGACGGCGGCGAGAATCAGGATGCCGGTATTGCCCTGGCTTTGCTTGAAGATCGCTGCATTGCCGCCATAGGAGGTGAAGACGTCGCTCGGCATGTTGAGGTTTTGCTTGATCTCGTCGATGCGGGCGGTCGCCTGGCTCAGCGAGACCCCGTCAGGCAGGTTGAAGGAGACGGTCGTCGAGACGAGCTGACCCGTCTGGTTGATCGTCACCGGCGCTTGCTTGCGTTCCACCGAGGCAAAGTTGGAGAGCGGTACGAGCGTGTTCGACTTGGACGACAGGACATTGATGTCACGCAGGAACTCGTCGTCCCAAGGCTTTGACTTGTCGAGCTCGACGATCACGTCATAACTGTCGCCGGTCGACTGGATCTGGGCCGCGGTATAACCGCTGAAGGCCATTTCCAGCGTCTTGCGCAGTTGATCGTTGGTGATGCCGTAGGCGGCGGCCTTTTCCGTATCGACCTTGATGTCGGCGGCGATGGCGCCGTTCTGGGCATCGGAGGTCACATCGGTGAACAGGTGGTCCTGGCGCAGCGCCGTCTGGATCTTTCCGGCCCACTCGTTGGTGGTGGAGGCATTCAGCGCCTGGATCACCAGCTGATACTGGCTTGCCGTACTGCGGCCGCCGAAGCGCAGGCTCTGTTGCGGCGTGATGAAGGTCTTCAGCCCCGCCACCTTGGCGGTCGCCTTGCGCAGATCGTCGATGGTCTGCGAGAGCGGCGGGCGCTCCTCCTTCGGCTTCAGTTCCACAAACATCGTACCGTTGTTGAGCGGGCTGCGGGAATTGCCGCCGACGATCGACGTGACATGCTGAACCGCCGGATTCTTGCCGATGATCTCGGCCACCTGCGCCTGCAGGTCACGCATCGCCTCGTAGGAGATGTCCTCACGAGCCCGGGTGGAGACGGACAGGCGACCGATATCCTCCTGCGGGAAGAAGCTGGAGGGCAGCGTCAGGAACAGCCAGCCGGAGGCGGCGATCGAGGCGAGGAAACTCAGGAGCACCAGGCCGCGGTGCCGCAGACACCAGGAGACCGAACGGTCATAGGCGCGTAGCGTGTAACCGAAGCCAGCGTCGAACCAGCGGATGATCATCGGCGGGCGCGACGAATGGGACGACAGCCGTGAGCCGAGCATCGGCGTGACGGTGAGCGACACCAGCGCCGAGGTCATGATCGCGAGCGTCACCACCATGCCGAATTCGTTGAACAGGCGGCCGACGACCCCGCCCATCAACAGGATGGGAATGAAGACGGCGACCAGCGAAATCGACATCGAGAGGATGGTGTAACTGACCTCCGCCGCGCCCTTCAGCGCCGCCTCGCGCATCGGCAGCCCCTCTTCGTGGAGCCTCAGGATGTTTTCCAGCATGACGATCGCGTCGTCGACCACGAGGCCGACCGAGAGTGTCAGGCCAAGCAGCGAGATGTTGTCGATGCTGTAGCCCATCACATACATGGCGCCGAAGGTGCCGATCAGCGACAAAGGCACGGCAAGCCCCGGAATGACGGTCGCCATCAGGTGGCCGGTGAAGAGATAGATCACCAGCACCACCAGCCCGATCGTCAGGAGGAGCGTGAACTGCACGTCTTCGATCGCTTCCCGGATGGCGGTCGAGGCATCGTTCATCACGTTGAGATGCACCGAGGGCGGAAGCTGAGCCTCCAGCGCCGGAAGTTTTGCCCGGATCTCGTCCACCACATCGACGGTATTGGCATCCGGCTGGCGCTGGACGGCAAGGATGATCGACCGTTTGCCGTCATACCAGCTGCCGGCATCGAGATTGGCGACGCTGTCCTCCACGCGCGCCACATCGCCGAGGTGAATGGGGGCGCCGTTCTTCGTCGCGATCACCAGAGAGCGGAACTCGTCGGCATTGGTGCGCTGGGTCTTGGCGTCGATGGTGAGGCGCTGTTCCGCCGTCTGGAGCGTGCCGACCGGCGTCTGATTGTTGGCGCCGGCAATCGCCGAGGTCACGGTATCGACGCCGAGCCCGCGCGCCTGGAGCGCGGTCGGATCCAGCCCGACGCGCACGGCATAGGTCTGCGAGCCGTAGATGCTCACCTCCGCCACGCCCGGCAGGGTGGAGAGCAGCGGCGAGACGATGTTTTCGGCGATCTCATCGACCTTCGAGCGCGGCAACTCGTCGGAATTGATCGCCAGCAGCAGGATCGGCGCATCCGCCGGGTTGGTCTTGCGGTAGCTCGGCGAGGTCGTCATGTTGCTGGGCAACTGGCGGGTCGCCTGCGAAATGGCGGCCTGAACGTCTGCGGCGGCCGCATCGATGTTGCGGTTGAGATCGAACTGCAGGACGATCGACGTATTGCCGAGCGAGTTGGTGGCGGAGATTTCGCTGACGCCCGGGATCGTCTCGAATTTCTTGATGAGCGGCGTCGCGACCGAGGTCGCCATGGTTTCCGGTGAGGCGCCGGAGAGTGAGGCCGACACGTTGATCGTCGGGAAATCGACCTTGGGGAGGGCTGCGACCGGCAGCAGGCGATAACCGGCAAGCCCCGCCAGGATGAGCCCGATGGCGAGAAGCGTGGTGGCGACGGGGCGGTTGATACAGAAGGCGGGGATCATGGCTGGATCGCTCCCGTCACGGCGGCGGCATCGGCGACCGGCAAGGGTTTGTCACCGGCGAACTGCTCGACCACATGCTGGCCGTCCGCCAGCTGGACCTGGCCCTCGACGACGACATGGTCACCCTCCGAAAGACCGGAGGTGATCGCGGTCTGATCGCCATTGGCGCGGGCGACGGTCACCTTCGTTGCATGCACCTTGCCTGTCTCGTCCACCGTATAGACGAAGGAGCCTTCGGCCCCCGGCCGGACGGCGACGGTCGGCACGATGATCGAACGGTCGCTCGGCTGGAAATGGATGGTGACGTTGACGTTCTGGCCGGGCCAGAGCGTGCCTTTGTCGTTCTTGAACTCGGCCTTTGCCAGGACCGTGCCCGAACTCGAATCGACGCTGTTGTCGAAGAAGGACAGCACACCGCGATCGGCAACGCCGCCGGTCGCTTCCGGATCGGCGTCGACGGGCGCGGCATCGGTCAGGCCGCGATGCAGGTCCGGCAGGTAGCGCTGCGGCAGCCGGAAGCCGACCGAGATGGGGTCGTAGCGGGTGATCGTCACGATGCTGGCGCCGGCGCTCACATAGGCGCCGGGGCTGACGGCGATGTCCCCGAGGCGCCCGTCATAGGGAGCTCGGATCTCCATGTGTTCCAGCGTGACCTGGTCGGAGGCGAGCGTCGCCTTGTCGGCCTCCAGCTTGGCGGCCGCTGTGTCACGGGTCGCCTTGGCCTGCTCGAAACTCTGCTGGGACTGGGCATTCTGTTTCATCAGGCTTTCCGCCCGCTGAAAGGCGGCGATCGCTTCGGCGAGCGTGGCCTCGTCGCTGGCGATATTGGCCTTGTCCTTGTTGACGGCGGCGAGCGCCGTGCGGTCATCCAGCTTGGCGATCAGGTCGCCTGCCTTCACTTCCTGACCATCCTTGGCAACGATCGAGAGCACGAGGCCCTGCTGGAGGGCGGCGATCGTCGTGGTGTCGGCGGCCTCGGCAAAACCGTTGGCGGCGACGTCAAGCGGCAGGGTGCCGGTGGTAGCGGCCAGCGTCCGCACCGTGGTCGGCCCGCCATTGCGGCGGCCCTGACCCTGACCGGGTGTCTGACCCTGCGCATCGGCTTGGCGGTGTTGGCCTGTTGCCGGGGCGTTGCCCTCGGTCGCGGCCTGCTGTCGTTTTGCGCCGTCGTGGCCGGCGGAGGCCTTGTCGGAACCGAAACCGGCGGCGGCCGCCAGTTGCTGGACGCTCGGTACCTGCAGGGCGGGAGGAAGGGAATCGCGATAATACCAGGCGCCACCGGCGCCGATGGCAAGAATGCCGAGGAAGGTCCAGGTCTTGTTCATGAGCGGGCCCGCAAGCGTCGAGAGTGGGAGGATCGACTTTGCTGCGATGCAAAATGGCAGCGTCTTGAAGAAACGCCCATCACCGCGGAAAATCACCTTAAACTTCTGTAAGGTGAGCGGGATTCTGGTCTTGCAGGCCGGCCGGACACGGGGCGCGTGTTTACCGGCGACGACGCAGCAACCAAAGGGTGGCAAGGCCGGCAGATGCCAGCAGCGCTCCCCACAGGATCCAGGGTGACTGGTTGATCATGAAGCTGGAAGCTGGATAGGGAAAGATCCCGGTGCCCTGGCCGATCCAGACCAGCCCCATCAGGACGCAGAGGCCGGCGATGATCTTCAGGAGAATGCGGATGATGGGCATGGTGGATCACTCCTTGGGAAGGTTGTGTCCGCCCGTCTGGCCCCGGCGGGCGTGAGGCAGGAAACCCGTCCGGCAAGGCGCCGGACGGGGCAATCATGTGCGGGTCAGAGGGACTTGGCCGCCCCGCCATCGACGCGGATCATGCTGCCGGTGACATAGGCCGCAGGGCCTGAGCAGAGGAAGGCGCCGACCGCGCCGAATTCCTCCACCGTGCCGAGGCGTCCGGCCGGAATGGTCTTGATCGATGCGGCGCGCACCTCGTCGAGCGCCTTGCCCTGGCGTTTGGCATTGGCGCCGTCGAGTTCGTCGATGCGATCGGTATGGATGCGGCCGGGCAGGATCATGTTGGCGGTGATGCCGAACGCGGCGACTTCCGTTGCCAGCGTCTTGTTCCAGCCGACGAGCGCGCCGCGCAGCGTGTTGGACAGCGCAAGGTTCGGGATCGGCTCGATGACGCCGGAGGAGGCGACCGTCAGGATGCGGCCAAAACCCTGGTCCTTCATCGCCGGCAGGAAGGCGTTGGTCAGCGCAATGACGCGCAGCACCATGGTCTGGAAAAAGCTGTCCAGCTTTTCGACCGTCATCTCTTCGGACGTGCCAGGTGTCGGGCCGCCGGTATTGTTGACGAGGATATCGAGCCCGCCGAGCTTTTCCTGAACCGCCTTCTGCAGGCTCGCGACGGCATCGTCCTCGGCGAGGTCTGCCCAGACCCAGTCCGCCTTGCCCTTGCCTTCGGCGTTGATCGCCTTGCAGTTTTCCGCCAGCCTGTCACCGCTGCGCCCGCACAGGAGCACATGCGCGCCTTCCGCCGCAAGCGCCTTGGCGATGCCGAGACCAAGGCCGCGGGAGGAGGCGAGCACGAGCGCCCGTTTGCCGGAAATGCCGAAATCCATCGTAAGTCTTCCTTCCTGATGCAATCCATTTTGGAGCGGAACTTAACCTGACTGAACGGATGGCGAAAGGCCACATACGCCTCGTAAAGACTTGACCCATGTCAAGGAAAACCGCCGCTCCACACGCCTATAGTCAGGGTGAGGAGACGCATCGGCCGGGGGAGATGCTGCAGCCTGTATCACGAGACGATCACAAGGCGATCGCGATACGGCAAACCACGCGCCGCCCGCAGGTGTCTTCCCGATGGGAGGAGCTTCAATTGACAAACAATCAACACTGGATGGTGGGCAGGCGTGCCTTTCTGGCAGCGACCGCCACGGCGCTGGCGGGGGCGGGATGGGCCGGTTCGGTCCGCGCGAAGGCGGTTGAGACCAAGGCGCGTATCGTCATCATCGGCGCCGGTGCGGCCGGAACGGGGCTCGCCAACCGGCTGGCCCAAAGCCTGCAAGGCGCCGAGATCACCATCATCGACGGGCGGGCCGATCATTTCTACCAGCCCGGTTTTTCGCTGGTGGCCGCCGGCCTGAAGCCTGCCTCCTACACCGTCTCCCGGACAAGCGACTGGCTGCCGCGCTCCGTGACCCTCGTGCCGGAGGCCGCCGCCGCCATCGATCCGGTGGCGAAGACCGTCTCGACCGCCGGCAATCGCACGATCGCCTATGACTTTCTCGTGGTGGCGCCGGGCCTCGTGCTGGACCACGCGGCCATTGAGGGTTTTTCCCTCGATCTGGTTGGCACCAACGGCATCGGTTCACTCTATGCCGGCCCCGATTATGCCGCTCGCACCTGGCAGGCCGCTTCCACATTCGCGCAAGAGGGCGGGGTCGGCATCTTCACCCGTCCGGCAACCGAAATGAAATGCGCCGGCGCACCGCTGAAACACACTTTCCTGATCGAGGACATTGCCAGCCGCACCGTCGGCAAGGGCAAATACAAGATGCATTATGCCGCGCCGCAGACGGCCCTGTTCTCCGTGCCGATCGTGGCCGAAAAGGTCCGCATGCTGTTTGGCGAACGCGGCATCGCCACCCATTACGGCCATACGCTGAAGAGTATCGATCCCGGCAAACGGCGCGCGACCTTCGCCAAGGCCGAAACCGGTGGCGGCACGAGCCTGGTGGAGATGGAGTATGATTATCTCCACGTCATTCCGCCGCAGCGGGCGCCGGAGATCGTCCGGCAGTCGGGTCTGTCCTGGGCCGACAAATGGACCGACCAGGGCTGGGTCGAGGTGGATCAGAAGACGCTGCGCCATCGGCGTTATCCGGACATCTTTGCCGTGGGCGATGTGGCCGGCGTGCCGAAGGGCAAAACGGCCGCCAGCGTCAAATGGCAGATCCCGGTGGTCGAAGACCACCTTGTTGCCGCCATCGCCGGGCGGGAGGGGACGCTTGCGTATGACGGTTACACATCCTGCCCGCTGATCACCCGCGTCGGCCGCGCCATGCTGGTGGAATTCGACTACAACAACAATCTTGTCCCCTCCTTCCCGGGTTTGATCGCGCCGCTGGAGGAATTGTGGATCAGCTGGCTGATGAAGGAAGTGGCGCTGAAGGCGACCTATAACGCGATGTTGCGCGGCAAGGCGTAAGGGGGAGAGAGATCATGAAGGAACTGACGTTTGAAACCCTGCTTGCCGTGTTCGAGGAGATCTTTGGCCGCGGCCTGTTCTGGGGCATGGCCGCCGCGGCGCTTTTCATCACCCTTCTGTATTGTTTCGTGCTGATCCGCGACCGGGCGATTTCCTGGCGCAAGTTCCTGGCCGCCCAGCTCGCCATGCCCTTCGGTGCGGTGGGGGCGGTGCTCTTCGTGCAGGCGATGACCCATTCCGGCTTCGAACACATCGGCGGGCCGGTGGATGTGATCGTGCTCGCCGGTGTCGCGATCCTGGGCGCAGTCGGTACGGCGATCCTGGTCTATACGGGCCAGTCGCTGCTGCGTCCGCCGCAGCGTCGGTAAACGCAACCGCGGACTGCCTGCCTCTTCCTGAAGCTGCCCGCCGACCCTATATCACGGGCATGAGCGCATCCTTGTCCTTCGCCGGTGAAGCCGAAGCCTTTGCCCTGTTCGATACCTTGCCGCCGGTGTTGCCGGCGGAACTCATCGGGCTGTGGCGGGGGCATGGCCTGCCGACCGGCCATCCGCTGGATGGTGTCCTGGAAAATCTCGGCTGGTACGGCAAACGCTTTCACGGGGACCGCCGGGCGGATGCCCTGCTGTTTCGTTGGGGCGAACGGCGGCTGGTGCCGATCGATCCGGCCAAGATCCCCGTTGGTCTCGCGCTGCATCTCTCCGGGTTCGGCAGAAGCCGCGCGGGCCACAACCTGTTTTCCCATCTGATGCGCGGCCTGAGGGCCCATGGTCCGGTGGCAAGCGTTCGTCAGCTGACTTTTCGCGGTGTCGAGAGTGCCGCCATGACCTATGACCGCAAGCCGATCATCGACCACTTCCGCCGGCTGGACGAGGATCGTGTCATGGCCGTGATGGAGATCGCCGGCGACGAGCGGCATTACGTCTTCCTGCTGGAGCGGGTGCCCGAAAGCTGAGGCGAGCGCCTTCAGGCCGAAAGCGAACGATCAGGCAGCGCCGTCGTTTTCTTCAGCGGGGCGGGGCGCCCATGCAGCCAGCCCTGGAACCGCTGCGCACCGGCAAGCCGCGCGCAGGCCTGCTGCGCCTCGGTTTCGATGCCTTCCGCCACGACGATCATGTCGAGCGCCTTGGCGATTTCGCAGACGGCGGAAACGAAGACCTGGGCGATCTTGTCGTCCTCGATGCGCTGCGTATAGCTCTTGTCGATCTTGATGATGTCGACCGGCATGTTGCGCAGAAGCGAAAACGAATTGTTGCCGGTGCCGAAGTCGTCAAGCGCGATGAGAAAGCCCATTTCGCGCACTTCGCGCAGAATGCCCATCACGTTGTGGGTCGCCTTCAGCACCACGGTCTCGGTGATCTCGAGGGTAAAATTGCGGGCATCGCTGCCGGTCTCCCGCAAAACGCGGCGTAGCATCGGAACGAGGCGGTCATGTTTCAGTTGCGCGCCGGAAATGTTGACCGAGATGCGCGGATAACCGCTGTCCTTCAGGTCACGGCATGCGCGGCGGAAGACCCATTCTCCCAGGCGGTCGATCAGATCCGACTGTTCGGCGACCGGAATGAACTTGTCGGGCGCCATGCTGCCGCCCATGCCGTTGCGCCAGCGGATCAGCGCTTCGGCGGCTGCCGGCTCGCCATTCGTGCCGACGATCGGCTGGTAATGCAGTTCCATCTGGTCGAGCAGCAGGGCGGCGTGCAGTTCGCGGGCGATATGCCGCTGTTCCGCGTGAGCGCGCTCCATGTCGCCATGGTAGAAAGTCACCTGGCCGCGGCCATTGCGTTTGCCGACGTAAAGCGCGATGTCGGCCTTTTGCAGCAGGTCACGCGCGTGATCGGCGTGAAGGGGGGCGCAGGCGATGCCGATCGAGACGCCGTGAAAGGCGCGGGTTGCCTCCTGCTGCCGCATCTCCTCGCCAAGCCGTTCCGCGAACCGTCTCGCCTGTTCGGCAATCTGACGATGGTCGCTGCCGGAGACCAGGATTGCAAATTCATCGCCGCCGATACGGCCGGTGATCCAGCCGCGTTCGGCGCGGGCGCAGCGACCCAGGGTCTGAAGAACCGCATCGCCGCAGGGATGGCCGAATCCGTCATTCAGCATCTTGAAGTGATCGACGTCGATCAGCATCAGCGTCAGGTCTTCGCTGCTGCGGCGGCGCATATTGGCCGCGCGAATGCCGGTCAACCGTTCGTCAAGTGTCTCGAGAAAGTGGCGGCGGGTCAGGCAGCCGGTCAGATCGTCGTGGCTTGCCCGTTCGACCAGCGTCTTCTGGTCGGTCTTCACCGCTTGCTGCAGCAGGAACAGCCGCTGCACCTGGCTCAGCAGCGACACCAGCGTGACGCCGGTGGCAAGCGCGACGATCGCGAGAATGGTCGGTGCGGATTCTTGGAAACCGAAGGCACCGCTGCAGGCGAGCAGGACCAGCAGAAAGGACACGGCGGATGTCAGAGCTGCGGCCTTGTTGGCCAGGCGGACATCCTTGAGCAGCCCAGAAACTCCAGTCATACACACACTCGTCGTAGCGGATCCGGCAAAGCTCGGCCCGGAATGGGTCCACGGCGTCGCCCGGCAATGGCAAAGCGGCTGCAGGCTATCCAGATTGAATTGCAGACGGGTTAACTCAGCGCGTCAATTTGCGGGTGTCCACCGACCCTTCCGGTTTTCACCAGAGGGGGGCGCGGTCGTCGTTGCGGTGTCCCGTTCTTCGCCAGACCACAACCATCCACGCATTGACGCTTACGTACACGTAATATATTCTTGCACCTCAATGGGCGATCCCAAAATTTCACGCCACGGCGTGTCGCATCGCGGCTCGACAAGGCCCATGGCTTTTGTCAAGGAGGAAGCCATCAGGGGAAGCGCCCGAGCGGGAGAGATAACATGAGCGAACACATGGAACTGCCGGAACGCGAAAGCATGGAATTCGACGTGGTGATCGTCGGAGCGGGGCCGGCCGGCCTGTCGGCTGCAATCCGGCTGAAACAGGTCAATCCGGAGCTTTCCGTCGTGGTTCTGGAAAAGGGCGCGGAAGTCGGCGCCCATATCCTCTCCGGCGCCGTCGTCGATCCGATCGGCATCGACCGGCTTTTGCCGGACTGGCGCGAAGAGGAGGGGCATCCCTTCACGACGCCGGTCACCGATGACCAGTTCCTGTTCTTAGGCCCGGCCGGCTCTGTGCGCCTGCCGAACGCCTTCATGCCGCCGCTGATGAACAATCACGGCAACTATATCGTTTCGCTCGGCCTCGTCTGTCGCTGGCTCGCCACCAAGGCGGAAGAGCTCGGCGTCGAGATTTATCCGGGTTTTGCCGCTACCGAAGTTCTCTATGACGACGAAGGTCGCGTGATCGGCGTGGCAACCGGCGACATGGGCATCGAGAAGAATGGCGAGCCAGGTCCCAATTATACCCGCGGCATGGCGCTTCTCGGCAAATATGTGCTGATCGGCGAGGGCGTGCGCGGTTCGCTCGCCAAGCAGCTGATCGCCAAGTTCAAACTGGACGAGGGCCGCGAGCCGCAAAAATTCGGCATCGGTTTCAAGGAGCTGTGGGAAGTCAAGCCGGAGCGCCATAAGGCGGGCCTCGTGCAGCATTCCTTCGGCTGGCCGCTGGACATGAAGACGGGCGGCGGCTCCTTCCTCTACCATCTGCACGACAATCTGGTCGCCGTCGGTTTTGTCGTTCACCTGAACTACAAGAACCCGTATCTTTTTCCCTTCGAGGAGTTCCAGCGCTTCAAGACGCATCCGGCGATCCGCGACACCTTCGAGGGCGCCAAGCGGATTTCCTATGGCGCGCGTGCGATCACTGAAGGCGGCTGGCAGTCGGTGCCGAAACTCTCTTTCCCCGGCGGTGCGCTGATCGGCTGTTCGGCCGGCTTCGTCAACGTGCCGCGCATCAAGGGCAGTCACAATGCCGTACTCTCCGGCATGATGGCGGCGGAGAAGATCGCCGAGGCGATTGCCGCCGGTCGGGCCAATGACGAGCCGGTCGAGATCGAAAACGCCTGGCGCGACAGCGATATCGGCAAGGACCTGAAGCGCGTGCGCAACGTCAAGCCGCTCTGGTCGAAGTTCGGCACGGCGATCGGCGTGGCGCTTGGCGGCATCGACATGTGGATCAACCAGATCTTTGGGTCCTCGCCCTTCACCCTCAAGCACGGCAAGACGGATGCGGCCTCGCTGGAGCCTGCCGCACAGCACAAGAAGATCGATTATCCGAAACCGGACGGCGTGCTGACGTTTGATCGCCTGTCCTCCGTCTTCCTGTCCAACACCAATCACGAGGAAGACCAGCCGGTCCATCTTAAGGTGAAGGACATGGACCTGCAGAAGCGCTCCGAACTCGGCGTCTACGCCGGACCCTCTGCCCGTTACTGTCCCGCCGGTGTCTACGAATGGGTGGAGAAGGATGGCGAGGAGGTCTACGTGATCAACGCGCAGAACTGCGTGCACTGCAAGACCTGTGACATCAAGGATCCGAACCAGAACATCAACTGGGTGCCGCCGCAGGGTGGCGAGGGGCCGGTCTATCCAAGCATGTGAGTGTCCGCGCCCGGACCGGCTGCCGCCAAGGCTTCCAGTCCGGCCGGAAAGGGAGTAGAGAAGGATGGCGAGGCATCTGCAGGACAAGCCGACGATGAAATACGCCGGACAGCGCAAAGACAGCGACCTTCTGAGCGCCACCTGGCGGCGCGTGAGGACGAGCCGCAGCCGTTTGCTGATTCCGGTCATCGCAATTGCGGGCGGGCTTGTGCTTCTCGTCACGCACATGGCGCCGGAAATCGGCGGCAAGTGCCGCGCCGATGCCGGTCCGAACATCGACTGGAGCGAGTGCCGCAAGCGTATGCTGATGCTGGAGCACAGCGAACTCGACGGCGGGCGCTTCGCCGGTGCCGATCTGAGCCGAACCGATCTCAGCCACAGCAGTGTGAAGAACGGCGATTTCACCAAGGCCATCCTGTTGCGCGCCTCGCTGACCAAGGCCGACGCGGAAGGCGCCAATTTCAGCAAGATCGAAGGCTATCGTGCCGAATTTCCCGGGCTGAAGGCCAAGGGAGCGAGTTTCCAGGGCGCGGAAATGCAGCGCGCGAACTTTGCCGGCGCCGAACTTCAGAATGCCGATTTCACCAAGGCGGAACTTGGCCGTGCCAATTTCCACAAAGCGCATTTTGCCAACACGGCCTTTGCGACGGCCAACCTGTCGCGCGCGACCTTCCAGGGCGCGCATGTGGAAGGGCCGATCGATTTCGCCAATGCCTTCCTGTTCCTCACCCGCATCGAAGGGGTGGATCTGTCTCAGGCAACCGGCCTGAAACAGGAGCAGGTCGATCTCGCCTGCGGCAATGACAAGACGGTGCTGCCGGCAGGACTGACGCATCCGCTGGACTGGCCCTGCGACAGCGAATGATGGTCCGCGCCGCACGGTGTTAACCGAAGCGTCCGGCCCATTAGCCCTTCATTAACCATAAATTCCTTAAGTTGCGGATCATCACGAAACGACCGCAATAAGGACACAATCATGTCGATCTCGCGCCGCGGGCTGATCTTCGGGCTGCCGCTCTTCCTGGCCGGATGCTCCACCACCGCGATGAACTCCCAGGCCGATTACGCCGCGCGTCCGAGCGAGCCTTTCCCGCTGAAGGAAGTGCCGATCGACAAGATCAAGCCGGAACTGCGCCGCACGGAAGTGGCTTATGTCAGTGACCACAAGCCCGGCACGATCGTTGTCGATACGCCGGCGCGACGGCTGTATTACGTGCTGGGGAACGGTCGGGCGATGCGCTACGGCGTCGGGGTCGGCCGGGCCGGGCTGGCGCTCTCCGGCAGCGCCTATATCGGTCGCAAGGCGGAATGGCCGAGCTGGACCCCGACGGCCAACATGATCCGCCGCGATCCGAAAAAGAACCTCAAATATGCGGGCGGCATGCCGGGCGGCCCGAACAACCCGCTCGGCGCACGCGCCATGTATCTCTATCGTGGCGGCAACGATACGCATTTCCGCATCCACGGCACCAACCAGCCGGACTCGATTGGTCACGCCATGTCGAGCGGCTGCGTGCGCATGATGAACCACGACGTCATCGACCTCTACGCGCGGGTGAAGGTGGGCGACCGCGTCGTGGTGATCCAGGAAACGGCGCGCGCCTAAACGGAGGCATAGGAAAGGTCGGTGCCGTTGTTTCAGCGGCACTTCCAGGCAACGAGCATCAGGGCCCCGACAATGCTCAGATGTTCTCCGGCGACGTGGAATTCAAAGGTCCGCATTGGCTCTTCGAGAGCCCAGAAATTGTGCGCGATCGGAATGGTGAGGAGAGTAAAGACGGCGAGGGCACCAGCGCCGAGCCAGGCGTGACGATTGAGGATGATCAGGGCCGAGCCACCGAGCTGGGTGATGATGACGGCGATATTGAAGGCGACGGCCGGCTCCAGGCCGAAATGCGCCATTTCCGCCACCCCGCCTGGAAAGTCCAGCAGCTTGGAAAGACCGCTTCCCCAAAACATGAAGGTCAGAACGGTTCGGGCGAGATAACCGAACCAATTGGTTGCAAAGATGTCCAGTGCGGAGGGCAGGCGCCCGCTGTCTGTTGTGGTCATGAGTGGATCCCTCATAGGTTGCATTTCGGCCACCGTATCAAGTCCACAGACATTTGGAAGCGCCGAGGCGTCGACTATCCCCGGCTTTCACGCCTTTCCAAAATCACCGAAACGGCAAAGACGGCAAGCCCCAGCGCGGAGAGAACCGCGCCGACATAACCGGTGGCGCCGTAGCCGTAGCCCGCGGCAATCACCAGCCCGCCCAGCCAGGCGCCGAGCGCATTGGCGATGTTGAAGGCGGAGTGGTTGGTGGCGGCGGCGAGCGTCTGCGCATCGGCGGCCACGTCCATCAGCCGGGTCTGGACCGCGGGGCAGGCGGCAAAACCGCAGCCGGTGAGAAAGACGCAGACGCACAACATGACCGGAGTGTGGGCGGTCAGCGAAAAGACGCTCATCATCACGATGTTGAAGGCCAGCATGCCGCCGATCGTGCCTTTCAGCGAATAATCCGCCATGCGCGAGCCGAGCACATTGCCGACATTCATGCCGATGCCGAAAAGGGTCAGCACGATCGCCACCATGCCGGTGGGCAGGCCGGCGGTATCCGTCGTGGTCTTGGCAATATAACTGAAGATCGAGAACATGCCGCCGAAGCCGACCGCGGCCACGGCAAAGCACAGCCAGACCTGCAGCCGCGTGAAGGCGCTGAGTTCGCGGCGGATGCTGGCGCCTTCCGCCACTTTGTCCTTCGGCAGGTAGATGGCGATCAGTGCCACGGTTATTGCGCCGATGCCGGCCACCAGCAGGAAGGCGGCCCGCCAGCTCATCATCTGGCCGAGGAAGGTGGCGAGCGGCGTGCCGATCAGCGTTGCGATGGTCAGCCCCAGCATCACGCGGCCGACGGCGCGCGCGCGGCGATGCGGCTCTGCCATCGATGCGGCCACCAGCGCCGCAACGCCGAAATAGGCGCCATGCGGCAGGCCGGTGATGAAGCGCATGAGGGTGAAACTGCCAAAAGCCGGCGCCAGCGCGCTCAGTGCATTGCCAAGCGCAAACAACGACATCAGCAGCAGAAGCAGTGTCTTGCGTGGCAGTTTGGCGGCCAGCGCCGCAATGATCGGCGCGCCGATGACGACGCCGAGCGCATAGGCGCTGATCACATGACCGGCTTGCGGAATGCTGACGCCATAGGTCGACGCGACGTTCGGCAAAAGGCCCATGATGGCGAATTCGCCCGTTCCGATCCCGAAGCCGCCAACGGCAAGCGCCAGTTCGATCAAGGCGACGGACAGCGGGGAAAGGCGCGTCTGTTCATCGGGCTGGCTGGCGGTGGAGGACGCGGACGGATAGACGGCGGGGGCATCGGTCATGATATTGGTCACGGCATTCGCGCAAAAGAAGGGCCTTTGCCGGAAGGGCATTGGCCGTGAATTTTCGGGAGGAGGTCTTTGATGTGGATCAATACTAAGGCTACCATATCATTTTGCGGTGCGGGAGAGGGGAAATGCAGCGCCGCGAAATAATCACGATCCTCTGGGATGAATGAGGGTGGTGCTTGCGGTCTGGCCTGCAAGCAACCATTTGCAAGTTTGTCCGTTTCCTTGCGCAGCCATTTTGTGGAATTCCCGCCCAGATGAACCTCATTGCCATCCTCAACCGCGACGGCGGCACCTTCAAGACGACGGACATGGACGCCTATAGCCGTCGGGTCGCCGAAGTGTTCAAGTCCGAAGGACACTCGATCGAATGCCGTGTTGTGGCAGGTCCGGACGTGGTGGAGGCCATGGAGACGGTGGCGGCGACAAGCGGCGTCGAGGGGCTGATTGCCGGCGGCGGTGACGGCACGATTTCCGCGGCCGCCTCGATTGCCTGGCAGAGCGGTCTTGCGCTCGGCATCGTTCCGGCGGGAACGATGAACCTCTTTGCCCGCACCCTGAAGCTGCCGCTCGACATCTGGCAGGTGCTCGACGTGCTGGCCAAGGGCGAGGTACAGCAGGCCGATATCGCCAGCGCCAATGGCAGAAGTTTCGTGCACCAGTTTTCCGCCGGGCTGCATGCCCGCATGGTGCGTTATCGCAATCAGATGAGTTATGCCTCGCGGCTTGGCAAGATCCGCGCCAGCACGCGGGCAGCGTTTGGCGTGATGTTCAATCCGCCTGTCTTCGAAGTGGAATTTACCGTCGAGGGGCGCAAGGAACTGCGCAAGGTCTCGGCCATCTCGGTCTCCAACAACGAATTTGGCAGCGACGGTCTTCTGTATGCCGACAGCGCCACCGGCGGCCATCTCGGTTTTTATGTCGCCGATGCGCTGACCCCGCCGGGGGTCGCCACACTCGCCATCGACATCCTGCGCGGCCGGCTGAAGGAGAACGAGGCCGTCAGCGCCATGACCGCAACCGAGGTGGAACTGCATTTCCCGCGTGAGCGCAAGGATATCCGCTGCGTCATCGATGGCGAACTTCTGCCGATGGACCGCGACGTGACGCTGAAGATCCATGCCGGCGAACTGAAGGTGCTCGTCCGCCAGCCGCAGGCGCCGATCGCCCAGGTCCAGGCGCAGCAGGGTGTGGCTTCGGAGGCGGCGGGGCTATGATCCCGGCCGCGGCAGGCGTCTAAAATGCGCCATCCTTCTCCGAGGGGGACGGCGCGATGCCGGAATCCCCTAACCCTATCGACTTCTGCGCGTGATCGCGGACAGCCTGCGACGACTGAACTGCGTCGAATTCCTCGCTCAGTTGCCGTGCACGGGCATTTGAGGCTTCCAGCATCTCCAGAGACATGGTTTCCGCAAAGACGTCGTCCGCCGGTCTTGGCATCATATTCCTCCTTCGAGACGCAGCTCTTCCTTCCTTAAATCCGCGGCAGATAGGTCTGGTAGTCGAAGCTTGAGACGGTGCGCAGATAGGTGATCGCTTCCTTGTGTTTGGTCTCGCCATAGATGCGCTGGTATTCGGCTCCGAACGTGTCGCGGATGAAGGTTGAGGCGCGGAAACGGTCAACCGCCGTCAGGAAATCGTGGGTGAGGATCTGCGGGTTGTCCGGCGCGCTGTCGGGGGTGGTCACCGGGCCGGGGTCCAGTGTCTCGTCGAGGCCGAGCAGCATGCCGCCGAGGATCGCCGCGAGCAGCAGGTGCGGATTGGCGTCGGCGCCCGCCACACGATGTTCGATGCGGGCGGCCGGGCCGTTGCTGTCGGGAATGCGCACCGCCGTGCCGCGATGGCCAAACCCCCAGTCGATCTTGTCGGGCGCAAAGGATCCCGGCTGGAAGCGGCGGTAGGAATTGGCAAAGGGCGCAAAGATCAGCTGCGCCTCCTGCATGGTCTTCAGCATGCCGGCGGTGACCGATTTCAGCCGCACCGGATCGCCGCCCTTGGCGTCGAGAATGTTGTTGCCGTCGCGGTCGAGGATGCTGGCATGCACATGCAGGCCGGAACCAGCCTGGTCGCCATAGGGTTTGGCCATGCAGGTGGCTTTGAGGCCATGCCGGCGGGCGGCAAAATCCACGACCCGTTTCAGGTAGATGCAGTCATCGGCGGCGGCCATGGCATCCGGTTTGTGCAGGAGGTTCACCTCGAACTGGCCGGGGCCGAATTCGGCCGTCGTCGCGTCGGCCGGCAGGCCCATGTGATCGCAGTAGCGGCGAACGGTATCGAGATAATCTTCGAGCGCGGCTGTTGCCCGCATGTCGTAGAGCTGGAACCCCTCCACCTCGCCATTCATCACCAACGCCATCGGCGGGGTGGGTTTGCCCGTTTTTCGGAAATCCGGCTCCACCACGTAGAATTCAAGCTCGGTTGCCACCACCGGCGTCAGGCCGCGCTCTGCATATTTTTTGAGGACCCCGGCCAGAATCGCTCGTGGGCAGATGAAATGCGGTTCGCCCGACAGCGTGTGCATCGTCGCCATCACCTGTTTCGAGCCCGCCGGCCCCCAGGGCAGGGTGGTGAGCGAGTTTTTGTCCGGCATGCAGATACCGTCCGGATCGCCGAGCGTCAGCGAAATGCCGGTGATATCGTCATTGTCGTCGCCCCAGATGTCGAGCGACTGGGTGGAGGAGGGCAGGCGTACGGTGTTTTTCCACACCTTCTCCTCGGCGCTCAGCGGTATCATCTTGCCGCGCAGGTCACCGTTCATGCCGACCAGAAGGACCTCGATGCGCGGCGCCGTCTGTGTGTCGCCACCTGCCTGTTTGCCCGTCTCGTCCGTCATATAAACCCGTCCTGCTTAAGGTCGGACCCGCGCCGTCTGCGGCTGCTTGCCAAACCTGTTCCCGTTGGTCCATGTTCGTAGCCGATCAGAATCCGCCTTACAATCAGCCATGGCGAAGCCCGCCTTTTGTGCTTCGGATCCATGCGAGGGATGACCGTGAACCAGCCGATGCCTCTTTCCAATCTCGGTGCCATTGATGCCGCCCATCACCTGCACCCTTTCTCCGATATGAAGCAGCTGAACGAGAAGGGCACCCGCATCATCGCGCGTGGCGAAGGCGTCTACATCTTCGATGCGCAGGGCAAGAAATATCTCGACGGTTTCGCCGGTCTCTGGTGCGTCAACATCGGCTATGGCCGGCGGGAAATTGCCGAGGCCGTGCAGCGGCAGATGAACGAGCTGCCCTATTACAACACCTTTTTCGGCACCACGACGCCGCCCACCACGCTGCTCTCGCAGAAGATCACCGCCCATACCGGTGGTCTGCTCAATCATGTCTTCTTCACCAATTCCGGCTCGGAGGCGACCGATACCTGGTTCCGCATGGTCCGCGTCTACTGGAAGGCGCTCGGCCATCCGACGAAGACGCATGTGATCGCACGCCGCAACGGTTATCACGGCTCGACGGTCGCCGGCGCCTCGCTTGGCGGCATGAAGCACATGCACGAGCAGGGTAACCTGCCGATCGAGGGTATCTCGCATATCGGCCAGCCCTACTGGTATGCCGAGGGCGGCGATCTGACGCCGGACGAATTCGGCCTGAAGATGGCCCGCGAACTGGAGGCGAAGATCGACGAACTGGGCGAGGAGAATGTCGCCGCTTTCGTTGCCGAACCGATCCAGGGCGCGGGCGGCGTCATTGTTCCGCCGGACACCTATTGGCCGGAGATCGAGCGCATCTGCAAGGCGCGCAACATCCTGCTCGTTGCCGACGAGGTGATCTGCGGTTTCGGCCGGCTCGGCACCTGGTTCGGCCATCAGCATTTTGGTTTCAAGCCGGATCTCGCCCCCGTCGCCAAGGGCCTGTCCTCCGGTTACCTGCCGATCGGCGCCGTGCTGGTGAGTGATCGTGTGGCCAAGGTGATGATCGAGGAGGCCGGCGATTTCAACCACGGCTATACCTATTCCGGCCATCCGGTCTGTGCGGCCGCCGCGCTGGAAAACCTGCGTATCATCGAGGAGGAGGGGCTGGTCGACCGCGTGCGCGCCGATATCGGCCCCTATTTCGCCGCCGCCCTGAAGACGCTTGAGGATCACGAGATCGTCGGCCAGGTGGATGCGGTGGGGCTGATCGCCGGTGTCCAGATCGCCGCCGACAAGGTGACCCGCCGCCGGTTTGCCAAACCGGACGATGCCGGCATGACGGTGCGCAACCACTGCCTGGAAAACGGTCTGGTCATGCGCGCAACCGGCGACCGCATGCTGGCCTCGCCAGCGCTCGTCATCAGCCGGTCGGAGGTGGATCAGATGGTCGAGACGCTGCGCAAGGGGCTGGACCACCTGCGCGACACGCAGCGCTAATCAGCGCTGCGCTTCCGGCACCTGTTCGAGCCAGATATAGTCGAAACGCATGGCATCGCCGTCCTGGGCAAAATTGTAGGGAACGACTTCGGTCTGAACCTGAAGGCTCTGGGGTGCGATACCATGCGCCTCCAGAAGGCTGGCGATCGAGTCGGGGATTCCTGAACCGGCAGGCCAGATCAGCAGGCCGGGTCCCCGTTTCAGCGCGGAGGTCAGCGGCACGGGTTCGACGAATTCCGGCATCAGCACGGGCACGGTCGGATAATGCAGGCGGGTATTGCCGGCGGTCATCAGCTCGCTGCTGATGATATAGGCGGGACGTTCGCCGCGTTTCGTGATGATCTCTTCGAGCACCGCGCGATAGGGCACGTGTTCCTTGCCATATTTGCCGAAATAGGGCGCCACGATATTGCTGATCGCCAGATAGATGGCAAAACCGGTGATGATGCCGATGACGGGCGGGGCAATGCGCGCAACGCTCTGCCGGCTGTCGATCTCGGCGGCGGCAAGTTTCAGCGTCAGGTAGAGCGGCAAAAGCAGCAGGAATGGCGAAAGCCATTTCTCGCGGATGCTGGAGGCGCCGAAGCCGATGCCGATCAGCGCCACGATCACCAGGCAGGCGACGATCATCCGGCCGATCACCCGCGTCCACACGCTTTCGGCCCGCCAGGCGGCGCCGATCTGGCGGAAGAAGACGATCCCGAAGAGAAGGATAACCGGCACGCCGGCCTTCAGCGTCGAGATGAGGATGGAAATCTGCCCTCGGATCGTGTCGCGCAGGGCATCACCGGACGAACCGGCGCGCATCGCCTCGACGGTGCCGCTGGTGGCAGCATCCAGATGTATCAGCGCCCAGATGAAGTGCGGAAGCGCAACGGCGGCCGCGACGAGACCTGCGACCAGGATGCGCCAATCGAACAGACGTCGGCGCAGGTCAGCCTCCGGCAGTACGGCGAGCGCTGCGGCGATCGGGAGGATCACGAAGTTATATTTGGTGAGGGCACCGATGCCGACCGTGACGCCGAGCAGGATATAGCTGGCAAGGCTCGGGCTCTTGATCGTGCGGATGAAGACGCACAGGAAGATCGAGACCAGACAGAGCGTTGCGACCGCATGGGTCAGGTCGCGCTGGGCGAGCACGGTGACGGAAGGCACGGCCAGAACGCCGACCATGGCAACCAGCGGCAGGCGCCGGTCGTCCATCAGCATGCGCGCCGCCAGCCAGTAGAACAGCGTACAAAGAAACAGCAGCGCATTCTTCAGAAGCGAGACGCTGGCGATCGACAGGCCGAAGAGATCGATCGTACCGATCTGCAGCCAGTTGTAGAAGGGCGGCTGCCGGCCATAACCCAGAAGCAGGAACTGCGCCTGGAACAGCTGTTCTGCCTCGTCATTCTGCATGCTGTCGGAGCGCAGCACGCGCAAGATGACGCAGAGCGCGAAATAGCCGAAGACCAGCCAGAAGACGGTTCCTGGACGGCGAACGAGAAGGTTATGAAGTCTGTTGCTCACCGCTGTAGACGTCTCTCACGATATAGCTGACGGAACTGTCGTCCCGGTAATAGGTGCGGGCAATCATCTCGGCCAGGATGCCGGTTGTGATCAGCTGGACGGCCGACAGGAACAGCATGACGCCGATCATGAACAGCGGCCGGGTGCCGATATCATTGCCGAGGATGAACTTGTCGATAAAAAGATAGGCGAGGATCAAGCCCGAGAGCGCACCAAGCCCAAGGCCGAGCGAGCCGAAGAAGTGCCCCGGCCGCGCCTTGAAGCGCATGAAGAACATCACCGACAGCAGGTCGAGGATCACGCGGAAGGTGCGCGAGATGCCGTATTTCGACACGCCGTGCTGGCGGGCATGGTGGGTGACCGGCATTTCACCGATGCGTGAGCTCGGTACGACGCCCGCAACCCAGGCCGGGATGAAACGGTGCATCTCGCCCATCAGCTTGACCTGCTTGATGACCGAGCCACGGTAGATCTTCAGGCTGCAGCCGTAATCGTGAAGGCGCACGCCGGTGATGCGGCCGATCAGCCGGTTGGCGATCCAAGAGGGAACCTTGCGCAGGAGAAGCCCGTCCTGGCGGTTCTTGCGCCAGCCGACGAGGAGGTCGAGCTCGCGCCGCTCCAGCTCGCGCACCATCTCGGGAATATCCTTCGGATCGTTCTGCAGATCGCCGTCGAGCGTTGCGATCAGCCGTCCGCGTGCCTGGGTGATGCCGGCCTGCATGGCGGCGGTCTGGCCGAAATTGCGCTGCAGGGCAACGACGTAGAGGTCGAGCCCCGCGCGACCGATCGCGGCGCGGGCGTTCGCAAGCGTGGCGTCCGTGCTGCCGTCATCGACGAGGATCAGCTCCCAGGGCTCGCTGTAACCGGCCATGGCCTCCTGAATGCGGGCAATCAGCGGGCCGACGCTTTCTTCTTCGTTGAAAACGGGCACGACAAGCGAAAGCTCGATGGCTGCAACGGGTGCCGGTGCGATCTCGATCGACTCTGCTGTTGTCCGCACGGGATCTTTCTCCTAAAGCTCTGGGCCGGTCGCAGTGGCAAGACGCAATGTGTCGTCTGTCTCTGTAGGCCCTTCGATCGCGTCCTCTATATGAAGATTGACATGCTTGCCAGTCGAAAACCGTGGCTGATTCGCAACGCAACGAGCCTGGTGACGCTGGCCTCGGTTGCTGCCTATATTCTCTTCATCCAGTGGTTCTGGGGCTGGGGGGATATCCTGGCGCGATGGCAGGAGGCCGGCTGGCAGACGCTGCTCATCGCCATGCTGTTGCTGCTGTCGACCTATGTGCTGAGGACCTGGCGCATCCACGACTATTTCCCGCGCGAAACGGCGGGGCATTTCCGCCGTCTGCTGCGGCTGGTGCAGGTGCACAATCTGCTCAACGTGATGATGCCGTTCCGCAGCGGCGAGGTCAGTTTTCCGCTGCTGATGAAGAAGGAGTTTTCCGTCTCGCTGCCGCGGGCAAGCGCTGCCCTTCTCGTCATGCGGCTGCTCGACCTGCATGCGCTTCTGGCCGCTGCCGGCTTCGGTCTTGCGCTGGAGAAGGGGCATGCGCTGGCCTGGCTGCTGTGGCTCGTCTTCGCGGCGGCGCCGGCGCTTGGATTTGGCGTCCGCCGTCCGCTGTTTCGCCTGCTGCACGGGGTGCTGCCTGTGCGGTTGGAAAAAATCCTGACCGAGGTGGAGGCCGGCCTGCCGGTGGACGGGCTGGCGTTTTTCCGCGCCTGGGGCGTGACGCTGATCAACTGGGCGGTGAAGGTGGCGGTGCTGGCCTGGGTATTGGTCCTGCTGGGCGATCTGACACTCGGCCCGGCCTTCGGCGGGGCGCTCGGCGGCGAACTCTCCTCCGTTCTGCCGGTGCATGCTCCGGGCGGCGTCGGCACCTATCCGGCCGGCATCACCGCTGGCGCTCTCGGCTTCGGTGCCGATCATGCGGAAGGCGCGCTCGCAGTCCTCGGCAAGGCGGCGGTCAACGCGCATCTGCTGATCATCGTCAGTTCCGTGGTGGGAACCCTGTTGTCGATGCTGGTGGCGCGGGGCGGGGCGGGGGAGCGTTAGGCGAGCTCCGACAGAGAGACAACAAGGCCCTTGAAACGCTTATCGGGACCCTGTCGCAACTTTCGCAACAACCGGTCATCCGCCGCTCACCTATCATCGCGTCCCTCGCGCACCAGATCCTCGGCCGGAGTATGTTTGCGACCGGCAATCAGGGCGCGGAATTTCCGTGCGAGATCCTTGAAATACGCCGCAGAACCATCTGGCTCTTCCCACCCGATGCCTTCGAGCGCGGAGACAGCTCTTAGCTGCCGCTCGATTGTCACGAAGTGACGCAGTATGTCATTCGCGGTTGACGTTTCCGGCAAACCGGCAATCTGCCTCGCTTCATTCAACAAATCGGCGTCGATGGGGCATGACATCTGCATAGGAGCCTCCTATGCAGACATCCTACTCGCAATCATGCTGCATGTCACTGGAACGCCGTCTCGTAGAAGCTGCGCAGCTTGCGCGAATGCAATGTTTCCGTGGGCATTTCGGCGAGTTTCTGCACGGCGCGGATGCCGATCTTCAGGTGCTGGCGCACCTGTGTGCGGTAGAATTCGGTCGCCATGCCCGGCAGCTTCAATTCGCCATGCAGCGGCTTGTCCGACACGCAGAGCAGCGTGCCATAGGGCACGCGGAAACGGAAACCGTTCGCCGCGATGGTCGCCGATTCCATGTCGAGCGCGATGGCGCGCGCCTGGGAAAGCCGTTTCACCGGCCCACGCTGGTCGCGCAGTTCCCAGTTACGGTTGTCGATGGTCGCGACGGTGCCTGTGCGCATGATGCGTTTCAGCTCGAAACCTTCGAGGCCGGTGATTTCCTCCACCGCATCCTCCAGCGCCTTCTGCACTTCGGCCAGCGCCGGGATCGGCACCCAGACCGGCAGGTCGTCATCCAACACATGGTCTTCGCGCATATAGGCATGCGCCAGAACGTAGTCGCCCAGCCGCTGGCTGTTGCGCAGGCCGGCGCAATGGCCGACCATCAGCCAGGCATGCGGACGCAGCACGGCGATATGATCGGTGATCGTCTTGGCGTTCGACGGGCCGACGCCGATATTAACGAGCGTGATGCCTGCATGGCCGTCCTTTTTCAGGTGATAGGCCGGCATCTGCGGCAGTCGCACCGCCGTCTCGGCCGCCCGGACGGTACCCGCCGGCGTGACGATGTTGCCGGGCTCGACAAAGGCCGTATAGCCTTCACCACCATTCGCCATCAGTTCGCGCGCCCAGGCGGCAAACTCGTCGATGTAGAACTGGTAGTTGGTGAACAGCACGAAATTCTGGAAATGCTCGGCGCCCGTCGCGGTGTAATGGCTGAGGCGGGCGAGCGAATAATCGATACGCTGCGCGGTAAACGGTGCCAGCGGCGCCGGTTCACCCGGCACCTGATCATATTCGCCATTGGCGATCAGGTCGTCGGTGATGTTCAGGTCCGGCGTGTCGAAGAGATCGCGCAGCGGCATGTCCGCGAGCACGGTCGAGGACGACGCCTCCACATGCGCGCCTTCGCCGAAGGCGAAATGCAGCGGGATCGGCGTTTCCGACTCGGAGACCGTGACCGGCACATGGTGATTGCGCATCAGCAGCCCAAGCTGCTCCACCAGGTACTGGCGAAACAGTTTTGGTCGGGTGATCGTGGTCGTGTAGACGCCAGGCGCCGAGACGTGGCCGTAGGAAAGGCGCGAATCGACATGACCGAAGCTGGTCGTCTCGATGCTGACCTGCGGATAACAGGCCCGCAGCCGGCCGGCGACCGGAGCACCCTTGGCAAGATGGGCGAACGCGTCGATGAGAAACGAGGTGTTGCGCTCGTAAAGCTCGATGAGCGCATCAACCGCCGTGGTCGGATCGCTGAAGACCTGCGGTTCGAACGGCTCGGGTTTGATGAAGTTCGGAGAGGAGAGTGTGTAGATTCGTTTTGTCATGGCGCATTATAATGCGCTCTTCTTAACAAGCCAATTACGCTCCCGCGACACCTCGGTAAATTTCGGAGGGTGGTTTACGTAGGCTCAGAGCGTTCCGCCGCAGCCGTTGCCCGTGAGCGGCTGGCAGATCGACGCGCGACCCGCCTGGAGATCCGGCACGCGGCGCTGCGTCTCGACAAAGGTTGAAAGCGAAACGGCAAACAGCGCCATGGTGAGGGTGATGATTGTCAGGCGTCTTGCAATCTTCGGCATTGTCCGTCTCCCGCTTGGAACGAGAGGTAATATGCGCGTGGACTCATGAACTGACGCTGAGATGGCGGTTCATCCGACGTTCAAAGTGATGAACGGATCGGGCGGCCAAAAGAGGCGGCGTTAACCGCCTCCGCTGATCGTCAAGGCTTATCGGCTGAGGTTATAGACGCGTCCAGGTCTGCGTCTTGCAGAACACCGACATCACGCAGCCCTTCATCTTCAGCGCATTGCCGCTGACGGAACCGGAACCGCTATAGGTCTTGTCGGCGGCGGGGTCGGTGATCTCGCCCTTGTATTCGGCGCCGGTGCCGCTCATCTTGCCGATCTGCTTTCCGGCATATTTGCCCGTCTTCAGCGTCACGCAATAGGCGGAGCCGCACTGGGCAATGACGGCGGTCTCACCGCTCGCCGTCTTCCAGCTGCCAACAATCGGTTCGGCAGCCACGGCCGGCGCCAGGCTTGCGACCAAGAGTGCGCCTGTCAGTATCATCGTTCGGATCATCTCGTTTCTCCTCCTGTCGAGAACCCATCATTGCTGCGCGGTTATCATCTCCTCAGTGATCCTGCGCGTCGATGCCTCAAATTATCTTACGCACACGTAAAGGTAAACTGGCTTCTTTCACGCCATTTTTCCCCGATCGCGGCCGGAATTTTTAGGAGATCACGTTCGGCCTGCTGATGGCGTGGTCAACAAAGGGTGAAATCGCCATGGTTTATGGAAGCTTTCGAAATGCGCGAAACCCCGCCTTCTCAGGGCTTGCGATGTTTAACGAAAACCCAATTTTACCAAGCGTTTGGACTTTGTTTTCATCAAATTAATCATGCATTTTAGGCGAATTTTGAAGGCCCATCGGCATACTGAACCCATCAAACGAGCAGGCCAAACCTGCCGGCCGGACGGATCACAAAAAGCCACTGCAAGATGGCGATCCGCACGGCGCCCCGCGAGGGCAAAGGTAAGACAGGGACTTTGAACAACAGGCTCGAAACAGGGATCAGACCGATGGCACGCTTTGACATGACACATTCCGAAATGGCCCCGATGGGTGGCGAAGCCCGCGCCGAAACCTTCTGCGACATGGGGCTGATGTATGCGACCGGCCGTGGTTGCGACGTCGATCTGGTGGCCGCGCACAAGTGGCTGAACATTGCCGCGATCAAGGGCTCAGACCGCGCTGCCGAACTGCGCGCCGATCTCGCCCACACGATGACGAAGATGCAGCTCGCCGAGGCGCTGCGCGCCGCCCGCGAATGGATGACCATGCACTGACACTGGATGCGCCGGTGAATGCTGACGCCGGCGAAGGGGGAGGGACGCCATGTATGGCAGACCCTCGGAAGGTCGCGATCGGTCCACCGGACTTGCGCGACCTTCTGGCGTTTGGAGCGTTTAGCCGATCGACGCCAGCACCTTGGGCAGCGCCTCTTCGAGAAGCGCCATGTCGGCCTCGACGCCGGCACTGATGCGAATGCAGCGGTTGAGCGGAGCAACCCCCGGCATGCGGATGAACACCCCGTGCTCCATCAAGCCATCCACGATCGCCCGCGCATAGGTTCCGTCACGGCCACAGTCGACCGCCACGAAATTGGTGGCTGAAGCAAGCGGCGTCAGGCCGTTCTGCCGGGCGATCGCCGCGATGCGCTCGCGCGACTGCCGGATGGCATCGATCGCCTGGGCAAGATAGGTCTGGTCCTTCAGAGCGGCCAGCGCCGCCGCGACGCTGATGCGTGGCATGCCGAAATGGTGGCGGATCTTGTCGAAGCCTTGCGCATTCTCAGGTGTCGTCACGACATAACCGACACGGGCACCAGCCAGACCATAGGCCTTCGAGAAGGTGCGCGTGCGCATCACATTCGGCCGGTCGAGGAAGGCGTCGATCGCGGGAGCCGTACCCTCCGGCGCCGTTTCGCAATAGGCCTCGTCAAGGATCAGCAGACAGGTTTCCGGCACGGCGCGCACGAATTCCGAGACGCGCTCGGCATTCCACCAGCTGCCCATCGGATTGTCGGGATTGGCGAAGTAGAGAAGCGAGGCCTTTTCCCGCGACACGAGGGCGAGCAGCCCGTCGAGATCCTCCCGGTCGTCGACATAAGGTGTCGTTACCAGCCGTCCGCCATAACCGGCCACATGGAAGTTGAAGGTGGGATAGGCGCCGAGCGAGGTGGCAACCGTCATGCCGGGCTCGATGACCATGCGCACGATGTGCCCGAGCAGCGAATCGATCCCTTCGCCGATGGCGAGGTTCTGGGCGCCGCAGCCGAGATGCGCAGCAAGCGCCTGTTTCAGGGCAAAGTTTTCCGGATCGGCATATTTCCAGGTTTCGCCGGCGGCAGCCGTGATCGCCTCCAGAACGGAGGGTGCCGGACCGAAGCCGCTTTCATTGGCGCCGATGCGGGCTTTGACCTGAAGCCCCCGGTTTCGCTCGATCGCCTCCGGCCCGACGAACGGAACGGTTGCCGGCAGGCTCTGGAGAAGGGGTGTGAAGCGGGCGAACGCGGTCATGCGGCAGGTTCCGGTGTGGCTGAAGTGGGGCCACACCATAGGGCTGTTTGATCAGCTTGCAAGCTCAGCAGGACGCGACCCGGTACGCACGGCGGAGGCCGCACGGCAACCACCAGCAACATCCGATGACGCGTTCTGCCTTGCTCAGTGCAGGGTCTGGAAACAGACGCGCAGAACGTGATGCAGGAAATTCGGGTCGAGCAGCATATTGAAGGAGATCTTGACCTTCTCCTCCTCCCGGGTGGTCAGCGTGGCGCCGATTTCGCCGCGAATGCCGAGGATTTCGAGGAAGAAATTGTTGGGAACGGTGAGGCTTGGGCTGATATCGAGTTCCGCCCCGGACCGTGAAATCCGACGGATGATGCAGCGCACCTGGGTTTTCGTGCTCAGGTGACGTTCGACGAAAATGATCTTGCCCGGACGGTCGATCTGGAACTTTTCGTAGCCGTCGTCCTGCACAATGGTCTTCACGGTGTCTCTTCGAATATCCAAGGGCATCCCAATCCCCCAACCTCTTGTCTTGGAATGCCATGATAGGGGAACTCCGCTGATACACCATAAAGGCGAATCATAAAATCCGATCCATCTGTCCTTTTAACCGCCGGAATCGCATCGTCAGATGATCATCTTGCGCGTTGACGCTCACCCTCAGGCGGGGCTACCCCTGCAGCAGCTACGCGGATCGGACATGGAATGGAGACTGACGTGACGGACAGGCTGGTGATTGTGGGCGGCGGTCAGGCGGCATTTGCGCTGGCGGCGAAACTGCGGGCGCTGAAAGACAAACGTCCGGTGACCATTCTGAGCCTTGAATCCGTCGCCCCTTACCAAAGGCCGCCGCTTTCGAAGAAATATCTCCTCGGCGAGATGGAGTTCTCTCGCCTGCTGTTTCGCCCGGACACCTGGTATGCCGAGAATCAGGTCGAACTCCGGCTGTCGGCCTTTGTCGAACACGTCGACCGGAAGAACCGTCGCGTGCGCCTGCAGGATGGCTCCTTCGTGGATTACGGCACGCTGGTGCTGGCGACCGGTGCCACCCCGCGAAAGCTGCCGGCACCACTCGGTGGCGATCTGCAGGGCGTCTATGTGATGCGCGACAAACAGGATGCCGACCGGCTGGCCGGCGAGATGCAGGCGGGGCGCCGCGCGTTGATCATCGGCGGCGGTTATATCGGCCTGGAGGCCGCCGCCGTTGCCCGCCACAAGGGGCTGGAGGTGACGGTGATCGAGATGGCCGACCGTATCCTCAAGCGCGTGGCCTCGGCCGAGACTGCCGGCATGATCCGCAATATCCATATCGGCCATGGCGTCACCATCCGCGAATCGACCGGCCTTACCCGGCTGAACGGCGAGGGCGGCCGCGTCGTCTCCGCCGATCTTGCCGACGGAACGACGCTTCCGGTCGATCTGGTGATCGTCGGGATCGGCGTGACCGCGAATACGGATCTGGCCGAACTGGCAGGGCTCGAGGTCGGCAACGGCATCGTGGTGGACGAATTTGCCCGCACCAGCGATCCCGATATCTTTGCGGTCGGCGATTGCGCCGAACTGCCCTGGCAGGGGCACCGCGTGCGGCTCGAATCGGTGCAGAACGCCGTGGACCAGGCCGAATCGGTGGCGGCCACGCTTGCCGGTGAACCGGCGCCTTACGATGCAAAACCCTGGTTCTGGTCCGACCAGTATGATGTGAAGCTGCAGATCGCCGGTTTTAATCTGGGATATGACGACACGCTCGTGCGGCCCGGCGTCCGCGAAGGCAGCGCCTCCGTCTGGTATTTCCAGCAGGGCCGATTCGTCGCCGTCGATGCGATCAACGACGCCAAGGCCTATGTGACCGGCAAGAAGCTTCTGGAAACAGGTCGCGCACCGGATCGTGCCATCATCGCCGATCCGGCGCAGGACCTGAAACTGCTGCTTTCCTAAGGCAAGACGGTGCCGGAGCCTGGCGCCGGCGCAAAAAATGTCCCCGGAAAAGCCAGGGAAATGAAATGGGCACGTGCAAAATGCCTTGCAATCGCCAGCCGACCGCAATAAGCACGTCCCCACCGGAGAGGTGGCCGAGTGGTCGAAGGCGCTCCCCTGCTAAGGGAGTATACGTCAAAAGCGTATCGAGGGTTCGAATCCCTTCCTCTCCGCCACTTTCGACATTGGTCTGGCGCACGACATTGAAGCGCTTCTTTCCAATCCGTCAGGCAAGCCCTCACCTTTAGATTTGTGATCCGAGCGTTCTGTTGCGGTTGCGGCGAAATTCCTTCGCGAGAAGGCAGTCCTTTGTCGTGCTCTCTTCAACGGGTAAGACGAGGCACGAACCACGGCGGGCGCACACCTCACGTTTGCGCGCTTTTCGGCCTTCTGCCGAACATGAATACATAATGCGTGCGGACGCACTGAACTGAGCGTTGGTCGGGAGGGGAGATCTGGCGCCTGCTGGTTTTTTCCCTCCGAGGTTTTAAAGGCAGCCTTTCCCGATTTCCCCTCTCGTCATCGGTTCGTCCCCGACCTTTCCGCATGATTCTCGCCATCCGGTGCGGGCAACGGTGATTCCCATGCGGAAAACTGATCCGGTCGATTCCGGGTGGTGCGCCCGGTTCCCGGCGGGTCGTGCCGGCGCTGCGGGACTGGCCGCCGAATCCAGCATTGCGCCATCCACATGCGGTATGGAGGAAGCGGGTCCGCAGCTGCGGCTTCCTGTAAATGCCTGTCACACAAAGCCTTTCTTAAGCATTGGTAAAAATTGAAGGGTCCCGCAACCGTCTTTGTGTCCTTTCGGCAACAGGGTGTGGCGAAGCGGGTGGACAGCCATGCATGGCACGCACTTCACGATTGCGCGATGGCATTCCTCTTGTATGTTCACCCTCAGAAGCGAGGCGGTGGATCGTCTGTCTTCTAAAACCGACGGGGATGGGGCAGGGAATGCTGTCCTTCAGCCAAAGAACCCAGACCCATATGAAACTTGACTGGAGGTCATTATGAACATCAAGAGCCTTCTTCTCGGCTCCGCTGCTGCTCTCGCAGCAGTATCCGGCGCTCAGGCTGCCGACGCCATCGTTGCCGCTGAGCCGGAGCCGATGGAATACGTTCGCGTGTGCGATGCTTTCGGCACGGGCTACTTCTACATCCCGGGCACCGAAACCTGCCTCAAGATCAGCGGTTACGTCCGCTTCCAGGTTGACTTCGACGAGCGCGACTCGGTTGCTAACTGGAACGCCCGTACGCGTGGCCAGGTAACCTTCGATGCGAAGTCCGACACCGAATACGGTCCGCTCGGCGGCACCATCACGGTTCGTGCATGGGGTGATGACTCGTCCAACTCGACCAATGCTAACGACGGCATGATCGAACTCGACGAAGCCTTCCTGACCCTCGGCGGCTTCCGCGCTGGTTACGGCTACAACTACTGGGACGCTGGTATCGTCGGTGAAACCGACAGCCTCGGTTCCAACCGCATCAACCAGATCGGTTACGAAGGCACGTTCGGCAACATCAAGGCCGGCATCTTCCTCGACGAGCTGACCAACGCAACCTTCACCAACAACGACACGCTCGGCATCGAAGCCCAGATCTCTGGCGCATTCGGTCCGGTCAAGGCTGCCCTTCTCGGCGGTTACGACATCGACAAGGAAGAAGGCGCTGTTCGTGGTATCCTGAGCGCTGCTATCGGCCCGGGCAAGCTCGAAGGTGCAGTTGTTTACTCGTCCGGCACCAACGCTTACTACTCGGAATCCGAGTGGGCATACGCCATCGCTTACGAAGCCAAGGTGACCGACAAGTTCAAGATCACCCCCGGCTTCCAGTACTGGGATAACTACGCGTTCAGCAGCACCCGCGACGGCTGGAAGGCCGGTGTGGCTCTCGATTACGCTATCACCAAGGGCTTTGCTGCCAAGGTTTCCGTTCAGTACACCGAAATCGACGGCGTGAACGGCGGCAACGGTTACACCTCTGGTTACTTCCGTCTGCAGCGTTCGTTCTAATCCTTTTAGGATTGACGGAGAAAGCCCGGCTTTGCCGGGCTTTTTTCGTTTCTGCTTTGTGTCTTGATGGCCTCGACGACGGTCGAGCCAATGTAACAACCGAGAAACGCGGTGGCCGGACGCTTGGGGCCGACACGTGAATGCTCGGTGTGCCGTTCTGTGCCACGGGTGGCAAAGACGTCGCTTCCTTAATCCGAGGTTAATGCAAACCATCTGATATGTCTCCCGCCCGCAACACAGTCTCAAATGCTGCAGCTGCGAGGCGGCGAATCCGTCTTTTCGATTTTACCCGCCGGAAACATGGTGATTAACTTACTTGCATTCAGGCCGACGGAGTCGTCGACCTGATGTATTGTTTCTCACTCCCGAGGGAAAATTCATGACTATCAGAGCTCTCATCCTCAGCTCGGCTGCTGCCCTGTCGTTTGGTACAGTTGCACATTCTGCCGACGCCATCGTCGCCGCAGAGCCGGAGCCGATGGAATATGTTCGCGTGTGCGATGCTTTCGGCACGGGTTACTTCTACATTCCGGGCACCGAAACCTGCCTCAAGATCACCGGTTACATCCGTTTCCAGGTCGAATTTGACGAGCGCGATTCGCAGGCAAACTGGAACGCCCGTACGCGTGGTCTGGTCACCTTCGATTCGAAGTCCGACACCGAATACGGCCCGCTCGGCGGCACCATCACGCTTCGTGCATGGGCAAACGACTCCAGCAACACGACCAACGCCAACGACGGCCAGGTCGAAATCGACGAAGCTTTCCTGACGCTCGGTGGCTTCCGCGCTGGTTACGGCTACAACTACTGGGATAACGACATCGCTGGTGAAACCGACAGCCTCGGTTCGAACCGCATCAACCAGATCGGTTACGAAGGTTCGTTCGGCGCATTCAAGGCCGGCATCTTCCTCGACGAGCTGAACAACGCAACCTTCACCAACAACGACACCTACGGCATCGAAGGTCAGGTCTCCGGCGAATTCAGCGCCGTGACCTTCGCCCTGCTCGGCGGCTACGACGTCGACAAGGAAAACGGTGCTGTTCGTCTGATCGCAACCGCGCCGATCGGCCCGGGCACGCTGAGCCTTGCTGGCATCTACTCCAGCGGCGACAACGCCTACTACAACGAAGCTGAGTGGACGGTTGCAGCCTCCTACGAGCTGAAGGTCAACAACAAGTTCAAGGTTACCCCGGGCTTCCAGTACTGGGATACGATCGACATCGTTGGCGGCGACTTCACCGGCGACCGCAACAAGTGGCAGGCTGGCGTGACGCTCGACTACGCGATCACCAAGGGTCTGGCTGCCAAGGTTTCGGCTCAGTACATCGACGAAGACAACGCAGACGAATACTGGAGCGGTTTCTTCCGCCTGCAGCGTTCGTTCTAAGAACGGCTCTCTTCGAGATACCGGAAACCCGCCGAAAGGCGGGTTTCTCTTTTTCGGGCGCTCCTTTTATGCCGGTCAGGTGACGTCTGAGCTGCCGACAAATTCGGAAATCTGGCCGGCAAGGGGAGGGCGATGCAGCAATGGCGCATGGCCCTGGCCGTCTGCGACCACGGCCCTGAGGGTCGGTCGCCGTGCCTGCATCTCACGCACCGTGGCAGTGCTGAGAAGCGTCGAATTCTCGCCCCGGATCACCATCATCGGCACATCCGCAAACTGATCGAACTGCGTCCACAGATCCGGCAGAGGCCCGTCGAGGGGCATGGCTGCGAAGGCTCGGCCGATCGCCGGATCGCAATCGCCGGTGATCCTGCCGTCCCTGTCGGTATAGACGGACTGTGCGAGATCCTGCCAATCCTCGTCCCGAAGGGCAGGGAAGCTTACGCCATGGATCGATTTCAGGTGCCGGACCGCCTCGGTCCAATCTGTCAGATCGGGCGCCTGTGTCAGATAGGACTGGATATCCCGCAGCCCCTCAATCTCGAGCACTGGTCCAATATCGTTGAAGATGACGCCGCCGATCCGTTCTGGCGCAAAACTCGTCAGGATATGCAGGATGAGCCCGCCGCGTGACGTGCCGATAAACGAGGCCTTGCGGATCTGCAGGTGGTCGAGCAGCAGGACGAGGTCCTGCGCCTCCATGCCGACAGTGTAGGTCGCCGGATCTGTCGCCCGCTCCGATGTGCCGCGACCGCGGTAATCGACCGCGATGATCGTGGGAAAGGTCGCACCGGTCGAGGACAGTGTGATCGCCAGACGGTGAAAATCACGGGCATTGCGGGTCAGCCCGGGCAGGCAGACGAGGGGCATGCGATCCGGGCTGCCGGGGTAAACGCGGTATCCAAGCGAAAGCCCGTCTGTGCTCTGGATAAAATGTTGTGTGAAGTCTGCCATGCTGATGCCTCCGCTCTGCCGAGCCCGGCGACGGTGGCCGGGTTGCGAACGCAGCATAACCGGTGTGGAGGCGGGATACAGCCCACCCGGACAGGGAGGGATGGATCAGCGGCGCCCGTAGCGGAGATCGTTTTCGATATCCGCCTGCTGGCCGAGCCGCACCTTGTAGACCTGGTAGTTCTCCATCACCCGCTGCACGTAATTGCGGGTTTCGGGGAAGGGAATACGTTCGATCCAGTCGATCACCTCATCGAGCGATTTGCCGCGCGGATCGCCATAACGGTTGATCCAGTCGGGAACACGGCGCGGGCCGGCATTGTAGGCGATGAAGGTGAGAATATAGGAGCCGCCAAAGGCATCGATCTGTTCGCCGAGATAATGGGCGCCGAGCGTTGCGTTGTAACCGGCGTCACTGGTCAGTCGAGCCGGAACATAGGGAAGCCCATGCCGTCCAGCCACGCCCTTGGCGGTTCCCGGCAGGATCTGCAGCAGCCCGCGGGCATCGGCCGGCGAGATGGCCGACGGATTAAACGCGCTTTCCTGCCGCGCGATCGCATAGGCGAGGGCCTTGCCGGACCCGGCGATATTGGCATTGGCCGGAATGACGCCGACGGGGAAGGCAAGTGCGGCAACATCGATGCCGCGGTTGAATGCGGTCTTGCCGATGGCGAGCGACAGCGCGTGGTTGCGGTTTCGTTCGGCGCGTGCGGCAAGGATCGCCAGCTCGCCGGGGCTTGTCAGTTCGTCCGCCAGGGCACGATAAAGCGCATCCGCCCGCTGGCCATGGCCAACGGCCTCAAGCCTGTCGATGGCGCGCACCGATTCGCGCGCCTCGAAGCTGCGCCTGTCGGAGGGGGATGGTGACGGATAGGAGACGTCCAGCCGCTTCGACTGGAGTTTTGCCGCCGCCAACTGGCCGTAGAAGGTCGCCGAAAAACGTGCGGCCCGCTGGTAGAAATCCTGCGCCTTGCCGGGGCCGCCGGCCTCTGCTGCGCGGCCCAGCCAATAGAGCGCCCGCGAGGCGGATAGCGGTCGGGTCGAGGCCTGCAGGATCTTTTCGAAATGGTGCGAGGCGGTCCGCGGATCTCCCAGAGCACGCAAGGCATACCAGCCGGCATGGAATTCGGCGTCGACGATATCGGTGGTGTTGCGGGCGGAATGGCCGGCGACAATCGTATAGGCGGCGCGGAAATCGCCCTGGTCGGCAAGCCCGCGGGCAATGATGCGGCGCTCGTTCCACCATTCCGTCGTATTGATCTTTTCGGCGGCGTCGCGCGGCGACTGGGCCAGCAGTCTTGCCGCTTCTTCATACCGGTCCTGCTGGCGCAGAAACTCGATGCGCGCAAACAGATAGGCCGGGTCGTTCGCCCACTGGCGGTCGACCGCCTTCAACAGGGTTTCGGCGTTCTTTGCCTTGCCGGCAACGGCCGCCCAGGCATTGTAGATCGATTGGGCCTTGCCGAGATCGGCGAACCGTTTGGCCTGGCCTGTGCGGCCGCGATACATCAGATAGTCCATCCGCGCCTTGTGGTCGGCGGGCTGCAGCAGGCCGCCGAACTCGGCCAGGATGCGATCTTCGATATCCTTGTCCAGCGCGTAACCGATCCAGAACGGCCGAAGGGCTGCGGCAGCACGCGCCGTTTCTCCCGATGCGGTGAGCGCCCGGGCCAGGATCATGGCGCCCTGCACCGTTTCCGGTTGCGTGCGCCCGAAGGCGGCCAGCACCTGCGCCGGCGGCGGGTTTTCCTGGAACAGGGACCGCTCGGAGCTGGCGCGCAGGCGCGAAAGGCCCGGCCAGCCCTTCAGTTCGTTCTGGGCGGCGGCGATTTCGTGGGAGGGCACATCGCGCAGGCCGGAAGTGACGATCGCCCAGGTGAGGAGATGCCGGTCAAGACTGCCGTCCGGCAGACTGTTGCGCACGGCAAGCGCCGTGGCCACGTCCTTTGCCGACAGGGCGTCGAGCGCCGTCTTCAGTTGGGCAAGGGATGCGTCCGGCGCACTGGGCCGCGGAATGGCGCCGGTGATCTCCGGTGTCGGAAATGCCGTCTCCACCGGATTGTCCGGCCGCGCAAAGGGCAGTGGCACCGGCCCCTCCGGAAGCGGAGACGCCAATGCCCCTGGAAACCCGCTCGCCAAGGCCAGAAGGACAGTCAGGACAGGTCGTTTCATCCGCTCACTCATGGTGGAAATTACATCATGTCCATTAGCTGCCGGGGTGCTTAATGCTTCCTTACCAGTTTGCCTGCTACTCCCCGTTTTTGCCATCACGATCTGTTGCAAAACCGTCAGATGCACGCTTGTCGGGGCTGAAACGCCGCTCTATGGTGCGCGCCTCATACTGCAATATTGAGGCCGAAGCGTGAAGTCGGCCGTTCGGGAGTGTTCGCATGTTCAAGGGTTCCATGCCCGCGCTGGTTACACCGTTTACGGATGCGGGTGCGGTCGATGAGGCGGCGTTTGCCGCTCATGTGGAGTGGCAGATCGCAGAGGGTTCCACCGGTCTCGTTCCGGTCGGCACCACCGGGGAATCGCCGACACTGTCCCATGCGGAACACAAACGGGTCATCGAACTGTGCATCGAAGTGGCGGCCAAGCGTGTGCCGGTCATTGCCGGTGCCGGCTCCAACAACACGCGGGAAGCCATCGAGCTCGCCCAGCATGCCGAACAGGCGGGAGCCGATGGCATTCTCGTCGTGACCCCCTATTACAACAAGCCGACGCAGAAGGGCCTGATTGCCCATTTCAGCGCGATTGCCGAGGCCGTCAGCCTGCCGATCATCATCTACAACATCCCGCCGCGCTCGGTCATCGATATGCTGCCGGAAACGATGGGCGCGCTCGTCAAGGCGCACAAGAACATCGTCGGCGTGAAGGATGCCACCGGCAAGCTGGAACGCGTTTCCGAACAGCGTATCGCTTGCGGCAAGGACTTCGTCCAGTTGTCCGGTGAAGATGGCACCGCGCTTGGCTTCAACGCCCATGGCGGCGTCGGCTGCATTTCGGTCACCGCCAATGTCGCGCCGCGTCTTTGCGCCGAATTCCAGCAGGCGACGCTTGCCGGTGATTACGCCAAGGCGCTCGACTATCAGGATCGGCTGATGCCGCTGCACAAGGCGATCTTCATGGAGCCCGGCGTCTGCGGCGCGAAATACGGCCTGTCGCGCGTGCGCGGCACCAGCCGTTTTGCCCGTTCGCCGCTTCTCTCCACGCTCGAGCCGGCCACCGAAGCCGCCATCGATGCGGCGCTGCGCCACGCCGGTCTCCTCAACTGAGAACCCGCCAACCGGACTGCCGGCGCGTCGCGTGAGTCGGTCCGGCTTTCCTTCCGGGCCGCGACACACTACATTGTGTCCTTGAAGGCTGCATGACCTGCGGTCAGAAGATCAACAAGAACCCTTCAAGGGCGGAGAGAACCACTCGTCATGGCACCCAAAGGCAGCCAGCGCATCGTCAACAAGGTTGTTGCGGAAAACCGCAAGGCGCGCTTCAACTACGAGATCATCGATACCTATGAGGCCGGCCTCGTCCTGACGGGGACGGAGGTGAAGTCGTTGCGCGACGGCAAGGCGAATATCGCTGAATCCTATGCCTCCGACGAAGGTGACGAGATCTGGCTGATCAATTCGCATCTGCCGGAATATCTGCAGGCCAACCGCTTCAATCACGAGCCGCGCCGCCGTCGCAAGCTTCTGCTCAACAAGCGGGAGATCAACCGCCTGCGCGCCGGTATCAACCGTGAGGGCATGACGCTCGTGCCGTTGAAGATCTACTTCAACGAAAAGGGCAGGGCGAAACTCGAACTGGCGCTCGCCAAGGGCAAGAAGCTGCACGACAAGCGCGAGACCGAGAAGGAACGCGACTGGAACCGGCAGAAGAGCCGCCTGCTGAAAACCGGCTGACCGGTCGTCAGGACAGGACGCCGTGACCGCGGCGCCTTTGCCCCGCGGTCATCTCTCGGCGGTCAACGGCCGCCGATATTCCTCGACAAAAGCAGAGCCTTCGCATGGGCTTCGCGCAGCAGCGCATCCTGACGGCTGGCCCTGTCGATGCCCCGGGTGGGAGCGCCGCCTGCGTCCAATCCAATGTCGCGCAACTGCTGCTCGCTGAGATCGGCCGTCAGATTCCTCCTTCGGGTGAACAGGCGATACGTGATCGATGCGAGGCGTCGCAGCAGGGTCTCCGGGCGCGCATGCGACGGTGCCGCAAGGCTGGCGGAAACGGGGTCGGAAGCTCGGTCGATCGTGCGCATGATCCTGTCCTTTCGAAGAGGCACGAAGAAGGGTTGCTCCGCAGCCGGTCTGGCGCGAAGGAACGGTGAGGGCTGGAGGTTGGATTCGGGGTGAAGCGCAGTCTTTGGCTGCGGGCGGCAAACTGTCGCAGACGCGTTCATTCGTCCAGTGAATGTTTCGAATGATTTCGATCAGACGAATTGATGAAACGAGGCTGGGGACGCGAAACGCGCCTCGTGGCGGAGCAGCCATTGTTTGCGCCACAGACCGCCGCCATATCCCGTCAGGTTTCCGTCCGCGCCGATGACGCGGTGGCAGGGAATGAGGATGGCGATCTGGTTGGCGCCGTTCGCCCGGGCAACTGCGCGCGTGGCGGACGGGCGCTCGATATGTCTGGCGATGTCGGAATAACTGCGTGTCGTGCCGGGGGCGATCGCACGCAGGGCATCCCAGACCGTCCGCTCGAACGGCGTGCCGTGCCCGCCGATCCGCACCGAAAACGCGCTGGATTGACCGGAAAAATAACGGTCGAGTTCGGCTTCCACCTGTCCGGTGATCTCCGTTCGTCCGAAGATGATCGCAGAACCTGACCGTTCCTGCAGCCGGCGAAGTTCGGCCGGAAGCGCCGGCCTGTCGGCAAATTCCAGGAGATGCAGCGCGTGGTCGCAGGTCACCGACAGCATCGAACCGATCGGCGTCTCGATCCAGCAGGCTTTCAGGATACCGGCGCGCGCCTTCAGCTTTTGCGGCGCTTCTCCCAGGAGCTGGTTGATGGCGCTACGAAAGCCGCTGCCAGACTCGAAGCCGGCATCCAGCTGGGCCTCTATCACCGAGGCACCCTCGAGAAGCGTCGTTGCGGCTTCGCTGAGGCGGCGCCGGCGCGCAAGCTCGAGGAAACTCATGCCGAACCGTTTTTTGAACAGCCGGCGGATGGTCGAGGGGTCGTGCCCCATCTCGATCAGGTCGTGTTCGCTCCAGCGCCGGTCCGGCTGGGTGTCCAGTGCCTGCAGCAGAACACCGACTGCGGGCTCCGTGTCGCCGTAACGCAACATCGGCGTGCAGCGCTTGCAGGGGCGGAAACCCGCCTCCATGCAGTCGGCAATCGTGCTTTCGAAGCGGCAGTTCTCCCGGCGTGGTTTGCGCGCCGGGCAGGTGAAGCGGCAGAAGATGCGTGTCGAGGTGACACAGACATAGGCAAAACCTTCATAAGCCGCGTCGCGGCTGAGAAGAGCCTGATAAAGGGTGTCGTCGTCAGGGCGTGTGATCAGCATGGAACAACCATAACAGCCACGCATCCGCATTGGCGCCGAAAATCGGGCACGTATTTTGACGGCAGTCGGGTAATGGCTGTCCGGCGAAATCGAAACGTCGAACAGCCTCCGGCCTCAGTCTTCGTTCGATTCCGTCACGGGTTCGGCAACCCGTTGCACGCGCTCGGACGGATCGCGACCGATTTCTGCCTTCAGCGACACGAGATCGATGAAATGGTCTGCCTGGCGGCGAAGATCGTCGGCGATCATCGGCGGTTGGGTTGCCATGGTGGAGACGACCGATACCTTGCGGCCCTTGCGCTGCAGCGCCTCGACGAGTGTCGTGAAATCCCCATCGCCCGAAAAAAGAACCAGGTGATCGACGGTTGCCGACTGCTCCATGGCATCGATCGCAAGCTCGATGTCCATATTGCCTTTCACTTTGCGCCGCCCCATGGAATCAGTGAATTCCTTGGCGGGTTTGGTGATGACTTTGTAGCCGTTGTAGTCCAGCCAGTCGATCAGGGGCCGGATTGAAGAGTATTCCTGGTCTTCAATAAGCGCCGTGTAATAGTATGCTCTCAGCAGATAACCACGCTTCTGGAAGGCTTTCAGCAGCTTGCGGTAGTCAATGTCAAAGCCTAGGCTTTTAGACGCTGCGTACAGATTTGCACCATCGATGAAAAGTGCTATTTTTTCCCTGGGGTCGAACATAGATCCTGCTTCCTCCTTAAAATATATTTATATCGCGTTTCAATACTGAAACCCAAAAAACTTCACCTTTCCGGGCAAGAATACGCGGATATATTATGTTGTTTTCATAAGACTTACTTTTACGATACGATTCGCAATTATCCAAGTAATTTCTAATTGAATATGGGGCGGTGGCTCACGCAGGGATGCCGCCGGGCGATTGCCTGGAGGAAAAACTTGAATTCCGTTGCCATTCCCTGTATCGGCATGCCAATCCCTGAAATACCGCATCGCAAAGGACAGGCAATGGCCCGTGTCACAGTAGAAGATTGCATCGACAAAGTCGATAACCGTTTCGAGCTGGTACTGCTTGCCAGCCACCGTGCCCGCCAGATCTCGCAGGGCGCATCGATCACCGTGGATCGCGACAACGACAAGAACCCGGTCGTTGCCCTGCGCGAAATCGCCGACGAAACGCTGTCGCCGGACGACCTGAAGGAAGATCTGATCCACTCGCTGCAGAAGCATGTGGAAGTGGATGAGCCCGAGCCCGATCCGTCCAGCCTGATTGCTGCCAATGCCGGCGCCGCAGCCTCTGCCGACAAGGGTCTCGATGAGGACGACCTGCCGGAAACCCTTACTTTCGACCAGATGTCGGAAGAAGAACTGCTGGCAGGCATCGAAGGTCTCGTCCCGCCGGAGAAGAGCGACGACTACTGACGATTACCAATCGTCAACTGTCTCGCCTTAAAGGCTTTGTCTACTGGATGTCGGTAGCGTCAATCTCCGGATTGGCGCTCCTTTTCGTTTCTGGATGTTTGAAGGATCTTCACAAGCATGATGAGGCAGTACGAGCTCGTCGAGCGGGTTCAAAAATACAAACCCGACGCCAACGAAGCTCTCCTCAACAAGGCTTATGTCTATGCCATGCAGAAACATGGCAAGCAGAAGCGCGCCAGTGGCGATCCCTATATTTCGCATCCGCTGGAAGTCGCCGCCATCCTGACCGACATGCATCTGGACGAGTCGACGATTGCGGTCGCTTTGCTGCATGATACGATCGAGGACACGACGGCCACGCGTGCCGAGATCGACGAACTGTTCGGCGAGGACATCGGCCGCCTGGTCGAGGGACTGACCAAGCTCAAGCGGCTGGATCTGGTCTCGAAAAAGGCCAAGCAGGCGGAAAACCTGCGCAAGCTGCTGCTTGCCATTTCCGACGATGTCCGTGTCCTGCTCGTCAAGCTCGCCGACCGCCTGCACAACATGCGCACGCTCGAGCACATGTCGCAGGAAAAACGCGCCCGCATTTCCGAAGAGACGATGGACATCTATGCGCCGCTTGCCGGCCGCATGGGTATGCAGGACATGCGCGAGGAGCTGGAGGACCTGTCCTTCCGCTACATGAACCCGGAAGCCTATGAGACCGTCACCAACCGGCTTGCCGAACTGTCTGCCCGCAACGAGAACCTGATCACCAAGATCGAGGACGAGTTGCGTGATCTTCTTGTTGCCAACGGGCTGCTGAACGCCGCGGTGAAGGGGCGCCAGAAAAAACCCTATTCCGTCTTCCGCAAGATGCAGTCGAAGTCTTTGTCCTTCGAGCAGCTGTCGGATGTCTATGGCTTCCGTATCATCGTGGACGATATCCCGGCCTGTTACCGGGCGCTCGGTATCGTCCACACGCGCTGGCGTGTCGTGCCCGGCCGCTTCAAGGACTATATCTCGACGCCGAAGCAGAACGACTACCGGTCGATCCACACGACGATCGTCGGTCCGTCCCGCCAGCGTATCGAACTGCAGATCCGCACAAGGCGTATGCACGAGATCGCCGAATACGGTATTGCCGCGCACAGCCTCTATAAGGACGGCGAGAACGGCGAGGGCAGCGAACTGCTGTCCAAGGAAAGCAATGCCTATTCCTGGCTGCGCCATACCATCGAAGCCCTGGCTGAAGGCGACAGCCCGGAAGAATTCCTCGAGCACACGAAGCTCGAACTGTTCCAGGACCAGGTGTTCTGCTTCACGCCGAAGGGCAAGCTGATCGCGCTGCCGCGCGGGGCGACCCCGATCGATTTCGCCTATGCGGTGCACACCAATATCGGCGACACGACGGTCGGCGCCAAAATCAACGGCCGCATCATGCCGCTCGTAACGCGTCTCAACAATGGCGACGAAGTCGAGATCATCCGTTCCGGCGTGCAGGTGCCGCCGGCGGCCTGGGAAGAGATCGTTGTCACCGGCAAGGCGCGCGCCGCCATCCGCCGCGCCACGCGCATGGCGATCCGCAAGCAGTATGCCGGCCTCGGCCACCGCATTCTGGAGCGTACCTTCGAGCGCGCCGGCAAGACGTTTTCCCGCGATATCCTGAAGCCCGCGCTGTTCCGTCTCGGTCAGAAGGATGTCGAGGATGCGATCGCCTCCGTCGGCCGCGGCGAAATGTCGTCGCTCGATGTTCTGAAGGCTGTTTTCCCGGACTACAAGGACGAGCGCACCACCATCAAGCCGGCGGCCGACCAGGGCTGGTTCAACATGCAGAGCGCCACCGGCATGATCTTCCGTCTGCCGGGACAGGAGCGCACCGCCAAGGAAGCGACCGAAGCCGCAAAAACCTCGGAGGGCATGGACCCGCTGCCGATCCGCGGGCTTGCCGGCAATGTCGAGGTGCGTTTTTCACCCGCCGGCGCCGTGCCGGGTGACCGCATCGTCGGCATCATGGAGGAGGGGCATGGGATCACCATCTACCCGATCCAGGCTTCCGCGCTGCAGAAGTTCGATGACCAGCCCGAGCGCTGGATCGATGTGCGTTGGGATCTCGACGAGGCGAACAAGTCGCGATTCGGGGCGAGGATCACCATCAATGCGCTGAACGAGCCGGGTACGCTCGCGACCGTTGCGCAGGTGATCGCCCGCCTCGACATCAACATCCGCATGATGACGATGGGACGTGTCGCGACGGATTTCTCGGAGCTCTCCTTCGAGCTTGAGGTCTGGGATCTGCGCCAGCTGAACCAGCTTCTGTCGCAGCTGAAGGATCTCGACTGCGTCTCGACGGTGAAGCGCGTCTACGACTGATCTGCTTCCAGATTAAGCATCCGTCAAATTGTTGTGGTGAAGCCATGCGTCATGCGCATGGCTGCCGCAGCAAGCGGGCGTTGGTGGTTTTCGGCAACCCTCCCTATATTGTGCACAGCAACATAAGGAAGAAGATCATGTTCAAGCCACTCAAGAAAATCGCCCGCGCCCTTCGCGCTCCGACCGTTCAGGAACGTGAAATGGCCTATCTCAATGACTCGAGCGACGCCATCGAACTGGAATACCGTATGCGCCAGATCGATCGCGGCATGTTCCGCAAGAGCTTCTGATCGGCCGACGCACCTCAGCATTCATTGACTGACATACCCTCTGTCGCACTCTGTGCGGCATGTCCGGGGGAGGCGGAGCCGCCATGCTTGTGATGCATGGCAGCCATGAACACCTCTCGCTGAAGACGATCGACAGCGCCCGAGACACAGAAACTTCGATCCGATCCGTTGAACTCGCCTGCCTGCTACGATATCGCCACGTTTGTCGGCATCTGGAATTCGGGGCATCAAGACCCGATCTAGGCATGATCCGCGTTGACCGTCGACAAGAACGGTCCGGTCTGACAAGGATTGGCAAGGGCAGGCGAAAGGATCCGCATGATCATCGGCATGGGCAGCGACCTGATCGACATTCGACGGGTTGAGAAATCCATCGAGCGTTTCGGCGAGCGCTTCACACATCGCTGTTTCACCGACATCGAGAGACGCAAGTCCGACGGGCGCAAGATGCGCGCCGCCTCCTATGCCAAGCGTTTTGCCGCCAAGGAGGCTTGCTCGAAGGCGCTCGGCACGGGGCTCGCCCAGGGCGTGTTCTGGAAGGACATGGGCGTCGTGAACCTGCCGAGCGGCAAACCGACGATGGCACTCACCAATGGCGCCGCCGAGCGTCTTTCGGCGCTTTTGCCGGCCGGTCATGAAGCCGTCATCCACCTCACCATCACCGACGAATTTCCCTATGCCCAGGCCTTCGTGGTCATCGAGGCGCGCCCTCTTGCCGCGCCGGTGACGGCGCCTGCCTGACGGATGCCATTGCCCCCTTGTGACGAAGGGGTTAGAGAAGCGAAAAACCGCTGGAAACGAAAGACGTGCACGTGTCTCAAAAAGCCGAACCGAAGCAGAATGCCCTCTGGGAGAACATCAAGGTCATCATCCAGGCGCTTCTGCTTGCCATGATCATCCGGACGGTCCTGTTTCAGCCCTTCACCATTCCATCGGGCTCGATGATGCCGACGCTCCTGGTCGGGGACTACATCTTCGTTAACAAGTTCGCCTACGGTTATTCCCGCTATTCGCTGCCTTTTTCGCCGAACCTGTTTTCGGGCCGCGTGCTGGAATTTGCCGAGCCGAAGCGCGGTGACGTGATCGTTTTCCGCCTGCCGACGGATCCGGACGTGGACTACATCAAGCGCCTGATCGGCCTGCCGGGCGACCGTGTGCAGATGATCGACGGCATCCTGCATGTGAACGGCCAGCCGGTGCCGAAGCAGCCGGACGGCACCTTCACCTCCGATTATCGCCTCGATCCGGGTTCGGACGTACCGGTCTTCCGCGAGACGCTCGACAACGGCAAGAGCTTCGACACGCTGGACCAGATCCCCAACTCGCGCGGTGACAACACCCGTGAATTCGTGGTGCCGGAAGGCCATTATTTCTTCATGGGCGACAATCGCGACAATTCGCTCGATAGCCGCTTCGATGTCGGTTATGTTCCTGCGGAGAACCTGGTGGGCCGCGCCAGTGTCATCTTCTTCTCGCTCGGCAACGACACGTCCTTCCGCGAGATCTGGAAGTGGCCGACCAATATGCGCTGGGACCGTCTGTTCAAGGTGGTTGACTGATGAAGACGCCGCAGTTGTCTGCCGATCAGCGCGCGACCCTTGAAAAGGTCATCGGGCACGCGTTCTCAGACAAGCAGTGGCTGGACCGCGCGCTGACGCATGCGAGCACCGGCACGGCCAAGAGCGGCAATTACGAGCGCCTGGAGTTTCTGGGCGATCGGGTTCTTGGTCTGTGTGTGGCCGAACTGCTGTTCAGCACCTTCCACGCCGCGACCGAAGGCGAGCTTTCGGTGCGGCTCAACCAGTTGGTGAGCGCGGAAAGCTGCGCCGGTGTTGCCGACGAACTTGGTCTGCACCAGTTCATCCGCACCGGCTCCGACGTGAAGAAGCTGACCGGCAAGCGCATGATGAATGTCCGCGCCGATGTGGTGGAAAGCCTGATCGCCGCACTGTACCTTGATGGCGGCCTGGAGACGGCGCGCGCCTTCATCCTGCGCCACTGGCAGAAACGGGCGACCGCGGAAAAGGCGGCCCGGCGCGATGCCAAGACGGAACTGCAGGAATGGTCGCATGCAAGGTTCGGCCTGACCCCCGTCTATCGGGTCGACGATCGCTCCGGGCCCGACCATGACCCAAGCTTCACCGTGACGGTGGAAGTGACCGGCGTTGCCCCGGAAACCGGTGTCGAACGCTCCAAGCGGGCGGCCGAACAGGTGGCGGCAACCAAGATGCTCGAACGTGAAGGCGTGTGGCAGAAGCCCGCCGACCAGAACTGAAGGATGCAATGACCGAAGAAAACACCATGGCTGGCCCAGAAGAGGCGGCTTCCCCCACCAGATCCGGTTTCGTGGCGCTGATCGGTGCGACCAATGCCGGCAAGTCGACGCTGGTGAACCGTCTCGTTGGCGCCAAGGTGTCGATCGTCAGCCACAAGGTGCAGACGACGCGCGCCATCGTGCGCGGCATCGCGATCCATGAGCAGACCCAGATCGTTTTCATGGATACGCCCGGCATCTTCAAGCCGCGCCGCAGGCTCGACCGCGCCATGGTGACGTCTGCGTGGGGCGGCGCCAAGGATGCCGATGTGATCATGCTTTTGATCGACAGCGAGCGCGGCCTGCGTGGTGATGCGGAGACCATTCTGGAGGGGCTCAAGGAGGTCCACCAGCCGAAGATCCTCGTCCTCAACAAGATCGACCAGGTGAAGCGCGAGGATCTGCTGAAGCTTGCCGCCGCCGCCAACGAGGTGGTCAAGTTCGAAGACACGTTCATGATCTCGGCCACCAACGGTTCCGGCTGCGACGATCTTCTGAGCCATCTTGCCAAGCGCCTGCCGGAGGGTCCCTGGTATTATCCGGAGGACCAGATCTCCGACCTGCCGATGCGTCAGCTGGCCGCCGAGATCACCCGCGAAAAGCTTTTCCTGCGCCTGCACCAGGAGCTTCCCTATTCCTCGCATGTCGAGACGGAGAAGTGGGAAGAGCGCAAGGACGGCTCGGTCAGGATCGAGCAGGTCATCTATGTCGAGCGCGACAGCCAGAAGAAGATCGCGCTGGGCAAGGGCGGCGAGGCGATCAAGGCGATTTCGACCGCCTCGCGCAAGGAACTGTCGGAAATCCTCGAACAGCCCGTGCACCTCTTCCTCTTCGTCAAGGTGCGCGAGAACTGGGGCGATGACCCGGAACGTTTCCGCGAGATGGGCCTGGAATTCCCGAAGGGCTGAGGTCGCCTATTTCTGGCGGTCCATCAGCGCCTTCACCTCCTGGAACCGGCGCTGCCGCTCCGGTTCGTCTTCCGTCGGCGAATAACAGGTGTCGGACACACAGAAGCGCACCAGCCCGAACGGTGGCTGGGCCTTGCCGAACTCGCATTCGATGACATTGTTGAAATCGGTCGGTTGCGGGTTCTCGCGTGTCGAATAGGTGAGCCGCGCACCGGGCGGATCGAGCTCCGGGAAGGACTGCACGATGCCCGTCTTCAGGACCGGCGCCAGCAAAAAGTGTTTGGCGACGGCCATGCAGGCCTGTTCGATCCCCGGCGACTGGGCAGCGGCCGAACTGGCGTTGGCAGCCGCGATGAGGGCCGCCGGAATGGCAAGGCTTGCGGCAAACAGAAGATGGCGCATGATGACTCCCCGGTGTGTTTTTCCGCGCTGGGAACACGCCGGCGACGGTTTTGGTTCCCCCGGACGCATCCTTTTCGGTACGCCGTAGCAAGAGAAAGCGATTCTGCCGCAAGCGGTTATCGGATAGACTTGATTCTCAGGCAGAAGATGAGCAGGCGCCATGCAGTGGCAGGATGAAGGCATCGTGATCGGCGTTCGCCGCCATGGCGAAACCAGCGTCGTGGCGGAACTGATGACGCGGGAACGTGGCCGCCATCTGGGACTGGTGCGCGGTGGCCGTTCGCGCAGCATGCAGCCGGTGCTGCAGCCGGGCAATCGCGTCGAGGCTGTCTGGCGCGCGCGTCTCGACGAACATCTCGGCGATTACAAGCTGGAACCGCTGGAACTGCGCGCCGCACGCCTGATGGAGCATGCGACCTCGGTCTACGGCGTACAGGCCATGGGCGCGCTGCTGCGGCTTCTGCCGGAGCGCGATCCGCATCCGCATCTCTTCGAGGCGCTGGATGTCATTCTCGACCACATGGACGATCCGGCCGGCGCCGGCGAACTTTTCGTGCGTTTCGAACTCGCCGTTCTGAACGATCTCGGTTTCGGGCTGGATCTCACCGAATGCGCCGCGACGGGGCGGCGTGATGACCTGATCTACGTCTCGCCGAAAAGCGGCCGGGCTGTCTGCCGCGAGGCAGGCGCGCCTTATGCCGACCGGCTGCTGGCACTGCCGGGATTTCTCGCCCCGGAAACGTCGATCGGAGCCAGCCGCGAGAGCCTGATGGCGGCCTTCCGGTTGAGCGGTTTCTTTTTGCATCGGCATGTCTACGAGCCGCGCGGCCTCACCGAAAACGCCGCCCGTGACGGTTTTGTCCAGGCGGCGCTGAAGGCCATGCTGCGGCTGGAGGGCCAGCCGGACGATCGCAGGATCGGTTGAGCTTTTTTAAGCCGCGGCCGGCACCAGCGGTCGCTGCACCGGCTTTTCGACGATCGGCCAATGCACGATGGCGGCAAAGATGCCGAGCGCCACGCCCAGCCACCAGACCGGATCGTAGGAGCCGAAATGGTCGTAGAGGTAACCACCCATCCACACGCCGAGGAAGGAGCCGATCTGGTGGGTGAGGAAGACCATGCCGCCCAGCAGGCCGAGGTGGCGCGTGCCGAACATGATGGCGACCAGCGCATTGGTCGGCGGCACGGTGGAAAGCCACAATAGCCCCATCAGAACGGCAAAGATGATCACAGTGGCCGGTGTCTGCGGCAGGAGCAGGAAGGCGGTGACGACCACCGAACGGGCGATGTAGATCAGCGCCAGGAAATAGGGTTTCGAATACCGCTGGCCAATGACGCCGGCTGCCAGCGAACCGATGATGTTGAAGAAACCGATGCAGGCCATGGCGATCACCGCATAACGCGCATCGATGCCGATATCGCCGAGATAGGCCGGAAAATGCGCGGTGATGAAGGCGACCTGATAACCGCAGACGAAGAAGCCGGTCACCAGCAGCACATAACTCTTGTGGCCGAAGGCCTCACGCAGCGCTTCGCCGGCACTCTGCTGGAAGGCCGCCGCATTCTGGCTGCCGGAGCGCGAATTGCCACGCAAGGGGAAGGCAAGCAGCGGAACCGCCAGCATCATGGCGCCCATGATGACCAGGCTGTCGGACCAGCCGTAGAGGCTGATCAGCGCCTGGCTGACGGGGGCAAACAGGAACATGCCGGCAGAGCCCGCAGCCGTGCCAATGCCAAAGGCCATCGAGCGCTGTTCGGGCGTGACATGCCTTGCAAAGGCGGAGAGGACGACGCTGAAGGAGCCGGCACCGATGCCCATGCCGACGAGGATGCCGCCGCCCACATGCAGCCACAGAGGCGCTGCCGCAAAGGCCATCACCGCAAGGCCTGCCGCATAAAGAAGCCCCGACATTACCAGCACCCGACCGGTGCCGTATTTGTCGGCCATGGCGCCGAAGATTGGCTGGCTCATGCCCCAGAACAGGTTCTGGAAGGCCATGGCCAGCCCGAAGGTCGAGCGGTCCCAGCCCGTTTCCGAGAGCATCGGCAGCTGGAAGAAGCCCATGGCCGAACGCGGGCCGAAGACCAGAAGAACGATCAGCGAGCCGCAGGTGATGATCGTCCAGGGCATCGGGCGGGTGGCGGTGGCGGGAGCGGGATTCATGGCAGCGATCTCCGGGTGATGGCGCAGAATAACCGCCCCCTGCCGGAAACCAAACGTGTTTATGTGAGCAAAGGATCAGAGAGATTGATGGATCATGGGGCGGCCTGCCGGCCGCCCCTGTGGTCGATCCGTCGGCCTCTCGTCAGTTGAACAGCGAGAGGATCGACTGCGGCTGGTTGTTGGCGATCGACAGCGCCTGGATCGCCAGTTGTTCCTGCACGTCGAGTGCCTTGATGCGGGTGGCCTCTTCGTCCATGTCCGCATCGACCAGCGTGCCGATGCCGTCCGCCATCCAGTCGCGCAATTTGCCCATGAACTCCGTCTGCAGCGAAATGCGGGATTGGATCGAGCCGAAGGTGGCGCCGGAATCGGCCATCATCTGCAGCATGCCATCCACTGTCGCGATCATGTCGTCGAGCTGTTCATCGGTGGTGGTCTCGTCGAGAATGATCTCGGTTGCCCCGTCATTGCTGTCGTTGAGCACCAGAACATAGGCCGTGGTCGATCCGGCTTCGGTGGCAAAACGGGTGCTGGTCAGAATGCCGGCTTCGCCATTGGTGGCGTTGGCCCGGGTGTCGATCAGCGGGCTGATCGAGCCGCCGGCGCTGGACCAGAGATCCGTCTCGATGGTCTCCATATAAACGCCGCCGTTGAGGTCTCGATAGAAGGAGGCGGCGACCTGCGCCGTCGTGTCGGAGCCTTCGCTGATCTGCAGCCAGTTGACGCCGTTGAAGCTTGCCGAGCTGGCAATCGACTCCAGTTGTCCCTTCAGCTGTTCGATTTCCTTGTTGACCTTGTCCCGGTCGACGCCCGGTTCGCTGGCGGCCACCAGTTTCGCCTTGATTTCGTCCACGACATCGATGGCGGAAGACAGGCCCTGATAGGCCACTTCCACGGTGGCAGACCCAAGATTGAGGGCATCCTGAACGGCAGAGAGAGCCTTGTCGTCGGATCGCATGGTTGCGGCGATCGACCAATATGCCGCGTTCTGGGAAGCCTGCCCCACGCGCTGACCCGTCGACATCCGTCCCTCGGCAATCTCGCGGGCCTCACTGATGTCACGCAGCGTCGATAACGCCGCCAAGGCGCCGACGTTCGTCATAATACTCGTCATGATACGCACTACCCGGAATACACGAAACACACACGCCGGAACGAACGCGACGCTTAAAAAACATGGTTAGCGCCAACCATTCCCTCCTGGACGGCATTTAAACCCTGCTAACCTTAATGCTCACTTAAACGGAGGCGTTTGCGCGCGAATTTTGCTGACGGGAGGCCGCAAACCGGGCGATTCAACTGCGGGCGCGGGCCTTTCTGCTTTCGCGCCAGATGGTAAAGAGGCCGGCGGAGATCACCAGGAAGGCGCCGGTGATCATGTTGAGGGTCACGACTTCCCCATAGACCAGCACGCCCAGAATGCAGACGAGGACGATCTGGACATAGGTGATCTGCTGGACGGTCACCGCATCGACGAGGTCATAGGCGCGGATGAGCAGGTAATGACCGCTGATGCCGGTGCAGCAGAGGGCTGCCATCCAGATCCAGTCCATCGGCGCCAGAGGTGTCCAGAAAAAGGGGCCGACAAAGGTGATGGCGGCGGCGCCGGCGACCCCGGTGTAAAAGAAGCTGGTCATCGCGCTGTCGCTGCGGCTCGCGAGCCGGGTGGTGATGGCGTAAAGGGCAAAAATCACCGAGCCGGCGATCGGCAGCAGCAAGGCGAGGTCCAGCCTGTCGGTGGAGGGGTTGATGATCATCAGCACGCCGAACAGGCCGATGGCGATCGCCGTCCAGCGCCGCCAGCCCACCCGCTCGCCAAGCAGCGGTACCGACAGGGCGGCAACAAAGAGCGGCGTCGCGGCAAAGATCGACTGGGTCTGGGAAAGGCCGACGAGTGCGAAGGAATGAACGGCGATGACGATCTGCACGACGAGGATCACCCCGCGGGCGATTTGCAGCACCGGGCGCGAGGTCCGTGCCGCACCGGCAAGCCCGCCTTGCGACCGCGCGGCAAGCAAGAGCACGAAGGCGGCAAAGGCCCAGTAGCGCAGCATCACGATGAAGATCGGCGGATAATGAATGCCGAGATGTTTCGAGATAACGTCCTGCCCGGCAAAAATCGTCACGGCTGACAGGGCAAAGGCAAGGCCGCGGGTTTTTCCGGTCATCAAGGCATCTCTGAACTGTTGGGCCGGCTGGCGGAAGGCCAGCCGCAAAGGTCTGTGCGCCGCAGGAGCCGTCCTGCGGAGCACGCTCTCGCGTCAGCGACGTTTGATCGCCCAGGGCTCTCTTTCGCCGATCACCTGCGCCGCATCGCCGACCCGCAACAGGCCAGCACCACGCGGCACCGCATTCCAGCCGAAGAGGGGACCCGGCACCCGGCGATCCGCCGACATGCGGATGCGGCCCATGGCCGGCATCGGGTTTGCGCCCTCGCGCGACCCGGTCTCCTGATCCTGCGTCGTCATGATGCAGCGGGCACAGGGTTTGACGAGATCGAGCACGACGTCCCCGATCGCGATGGAAGTCCAGCCGTCCTCGGCAAAAGCCTCGTCGTGGTCGAGAACGATGTTGGCACGAAAACGATCCATGCCGACCGGCGCCTCGCCATGGGCTGCCATGTCGGCATTGAGCGCGGCGAGCGATCCGGTGGTGGTGACGAGCACCTGGTAACCGTCGCCGAAGGCAACGGGTGAGTCGCTGCCGGCCCATTCGGCGCTCGCCGTGCGGCGTGCCTGCACATCGAAGAAGACAAGCCGCACGTCCCGCTCCAGCCATTTCGACAGCGTCGCATTGACCGCATCATCGGCAAGCGCCGCATCGACCGAGGACTTCCACACCACCACCTGCTGGCGGCGGTCGGGTGCCGGAAAGGCGGCGGTCAGACCCTCACCGTTCATCGAAAGCGAAAGTCCCGTATCCGTCGGGTTGACCAGGAGGCGGGCCAGTGCCGGCATCTCCCGCTGGGTGATGAAATAGCCGTCCGGATTGGTCAGCATCCAGCGCCGGTCGCCGGAAAGCCCCATCGCGTCGATCGGGCTTTCGTCGAGCGCAATGCCGCGCGCACTTTTCAAGGGAAAGATGTTGAGGCCGGCGATGCGCATAAAAATCCCTCAGAGCTCATCGAAAAACAGGTCGCGAAACTCTGCCAGCCGGCGGTGCCGTTCGCCGGCAAGTTGCCTGCCGGTCGCGGTCTGGAAGCCGTCCGCCAGTTTCAGTAGCTTCGCCTCAAAGTGATCGATGGCATAGGTCCGGTCGTCAAGGTCACGCGAGGCGGCTTGCGGATCCGTCGCATGATAAAGTTTCGATCCCATACGTCCCGCCGTGTAGAAGGTACGGGCAATGCCGATTGCGCCGAGCGAATCCAGCCGGTCGGCATCCTGCAGGATTTTCGCCTCCAGGGTCTCCGGCAGAAGCCCGGCGGAAAAGCTGTGGCTGAGAATGGCATGGGCAACCGCTTCGACCGTCTCCGCCGTCCAGCCGAGCCCGGTGAGGATCCCCGAGGCCTTTTCCGCCGCAAGCCTGGAGGATTGCGCCCGCTGCGGATGGTTCTTCGGCAGCGAGACGCAGTCATGCAGCAACACGGCGGCGGCAATCACCTGGCCGTCGCCACCTTCCGCCGCCTGGATGCGCTGGGCATTGTGGAAGACGCGCAGCAGGTGGGCCACGTCATGCGCCCCGTCATCACCCTCCACGGCATGCGGCAGAAGTGTTTCGGCCAGCGCCTCGAAAGGGTGAAAGCCGGCGGCGATGTCGTTGTCAGTCACGGTCAGTCTCCGGCGGGCGGTGCCGCCTCGTTGGAACGCGCCAGAATGCGCTGGTAAAACAATCCGATGCCGATCAGCACGCCGCCAAGTCCGATGAAGGAGAGGGCGCGCAGAATGCCTTCCAGGTTCGCCATGTCGATCAGGAAGACCTTGCAGACGGAGATCAGCACCAGTCCCGCGGATGCGAGACGCAGACTGCGTGCATCGAGTCGGGAGCCGAGCGCAAGCAGGCCGACGCCGATCAGCAGCCAGACGACCGAATAGGTATAGGTTTCGGCCGGCAGGAAACCCTTCCAGTCGCCGATATGCGGGCCCTGCCAGAACCAGCGGACAGACAATGTGGCCCAGACGAAGGCCAGCACGGCACCGGTCAGCGCCAGCAGGATGACATAGGGTTTCGGCCGCCGGTCGCGGGCGTACAGGGCAAGGCCGGCATAACCGAGCGCCGGCAACAGGTAACCGGGCAAAAGCAGGTTGAGGATGGGCCAGGTGCCGACATTCTCATTGGAGAAAAACGGGTTCAGCACGAGGAGATGCGCCGAGAGGATGTTGAGGGTCGCGAAGATCCCGGCGATCATCGATCCGTACCGGAAGGTGAGGCTCGGGGCCTTCGTATCGAGCGTCATCAGGATGCCGGAGAGGCCGATCAGAAGCAGCGTGTAGGTCGATTGTTCGCCAAGCGTCGGCACGCTGTCATCCAGCACGCCGCCATTCATCGCATGGCGGATGAGGATCGACACGGCGAGCAGGCCCGCCAGCGCCGCAAGGCCCTGTAGCGCATCGAGCAGCCGCCGACCCGGCCAGTTGCGCAGCAGCCACGCGGAGGCGATCAGCAGGGCGGCTGGAATGCCGTAACCGGCCAACAGCGCGTTGAACACCGGCGTTTTGCCCAGCACGTCCGGCCCGACGATGGTCGGTTCCCAGGCGATCCGTGCGCCGATGACGATCGCCGCGAGAACCATGACCCAGGGCAGGCCGCGCCAGGGTCGCAGGCGGGTGGCGAGCACGAAGGCGAAACCGAGAACGGCAACGCAGAGCGTCGTAGCGAGCCCGTGCGTCAGGGCATGCAGACCGAAGGTAAAGGCGGCAAAGGCGCCGAGCAACAGCAGGTCTGCTGCGAGCGCCGGCATCCGGCCCCGGCGCTCCAGCCGTTCGACCGTCGCGAGAAGGGCGGCGCCGATCAAAAGCCCGTAGAGGCCATGCAGCCAGTCGCGGCCGAGTGTGCCTTCGTTGAGGAAGGTGATGGTGGCAAGGCTGACCGGCACGGCGGAGGCAAGCAGCGCCCAGAGCGCACCGAAATCCGGATCCTCTGCAGCCTTGTGGTGAAGAAAGGCGAGTCCGCAGAGCGTGAAGATCGCTCCGAGGGTCAACGCGCCGAGGACGAAGGGGCCGATACCGGAAAGAAGGCCGGCAGCCTCTGGCGTCGTCACCTGGGAGACGACGGTCATCTGCGACAGGGCAATCAGGCCGGTGCTGAGCACAGCCGTCAATGCGGCGAGGAGGGCCGGAATGGCGCCGGCACGGCGCCCGGCGCCAAGTCCTGCCAGCGCGCCGGCCACCGCCGTCAGCATCAAGGCAGGGTGGGTGACGGCGGGTGTTTCTACGACGCTCAGGCAGAGCATGCCGAAGAAGACCGAGAGGGAGGCCGACCAGAGGATGGCGCGGGGGCGGCGTCCGAGAAGCGCCCGCAGACGGCGCCAGCCGTCGCGTGTCTCGTCTTCGACCCCGTCCACCGTTTCGAAGCCACGGCCCGGCCAAAGGAAGGCGGTGCCGGCAATCAGCACCAGGAGCGCGACACCGGGCGGCACGGGGTCGAGGAGATCGGTGCTGACGGCATAGGCGATCACCCAGAGGGTGAGTCCGAGATTGGACAGCACTGGCAGCACATGCCAGCGGCGGATGCGGGCGGCACCGGCAGCGGCCAGCCAGACGAGCGACAGAAAACCGAACAGGAAGGTGATGTTGGGCGCATCGGAGGCAACGAGCGCCGGCGTGACAAGCGAGGCCGCAAGCCCAAGCCCCGCCAAGGCCTGCCCGTGCAGCAGCGAAAGCGCCAGTGTTGCAAGCGATACGAGCGCGAGAAGGAGGAAGGCCGGTGTCGCGCCGATGAAACCGTAGACGCCGTAGGCGGTATAGGTGGTGGCGATCAGCGTGATGCTGGCGGCGGCCGTCAGCACGCCCGGGATCATCGCGCCCGTATAAGCTTTCGGCAGGCGGGGAAGCGCACCGCGCCGCAGCACTTCGCCGGCGCCTGCAAGCAGCAGGCCGAACAGGGTGGCAAGCACCAGCCGCGCCGCGGGGCCCAGAAGTCCGGCATCGATCGAATAGCGCACGAGGAAGATGCCGCCGAGCGCCAGCGCCAGGCCGCCGACCCAGACACTCCAGCGCGCCCCGAACCGGCTTTCGAAACTTTCCTGCGGTTTCGGCTGGGCTGCCGCCGTCTCATCGGTGGCGGTCGGTGCCGGATCGTGCACCATGTCCCGCGTCGCCTCCTGTATCGCGGCCAGGTCCGCGTCCTGCGGCGTGCCTGCCGCCGCCTCGACCTCAGCCTCTGCGGTCGCGGTTTCCGTTGCCGAAAGGGTCGGCGGCGCACCCGTCTCGATCTGTTGGCGGAGCGATTGGACGGTGCTTTCCAGCGACCGGACCCGATCGGAGAGTTTTCTGTGCCAGAGGAAGAGGGCGAAGACGGATATCAGGAGAAGGAGTTCGAGCATGGCGGACCCCGCGGGTGACAGACGGCCCCGTTATATCGGCTGTTCCTCACAAATGGAAAGATCACCTGTGCCTGATCATCTTGACCAATTGGTCAAACTTCGTGCAGCCGGTGACATTCTGTCAGGCAATCGCCTAATCTGTAGGCTTTCAATCATGTTTGACTATATTCTGTGCAGAAACACCTTGCATCCCCCCGGAAGATTGGTTTTGATGCGGTGTCTCAAGAATATCCAGGGGGAAACAGAAGACATGTTGACACGTCGCCTCTTCGCCAAGCTTCCGGCTGTTGCCGCGCTTGCGCTTGCCACCGGTTTTTCCGCGCCGGCCTTTGCCGATACGGCCGTGAAATTCACGCTCGACTGGAAATTCGAGGGTCCGGCCGCCGGTTTCCTGCTGGCGCTCGACAAGGGTTACTTCAAGGCCGAGGGCCTGGATGTGACGATCGACACCGGCAATGGCTCCGTCGAGGCCATTCCGCGGGTCGCGACCGGCGCCTACCAGATGGGCTTCGGTGACATCAATTCGGTGATCAAGTTCCTCGACGAGGATCCGAGCCAGAAGATCAAGGCCGTGATGATGGTCTATGAGCGCCCGACCTTTGCGGTCGTCGGCCGCAAGTCGCTCGGCATCACCACCGATCCGAAGTCGCTGGAAGGCAAGAAACTCGGCGCCCCGCCGCCGGATGGCGCCTTTGCCCAGTGGAAGGCCTTCAAGCAGGTCGCGAAGATCGACGACAGCAAGATCAAGATCGAGTCGATCGGTTTTCCGGTGCGTGAACCCATGCTCGCCAAGGGTGATGTGGATGCCGTCTTCGGTTTCGCCTTCTCGGTCATCCTGAACCTCAAGAAGCAGGGCATCAAGGACGAGGACATCGCCACCATCCTGATGGCCGAGCATGGCTTGAACCTCTATGGCAATGCCGTTCTGGTGAACAAGGATTTCGCCGAGAAGAACCCGGCTGCGGTGAAGGGTTTCGTCAAGGCGCTGGCCAAGGGCTTTGCCGATGCCGTCGCCAAGCCGGAAGAGGGCGTCGCCGCCGTTCTGAAGCGCAACGAGACGCTGGACAGCGCCATCGAACTCGAGCGCCTGAAGATGGCGAACGCCATGAACATCAAGACGCCCTACGTGGTCGAAAACGGCTTCGGCGGCGTCGACATGACCCGTCTCGGCGCCTCCATCGATACGCTGAAGATCTCCATGGGCCTGAAGGGCGCGGTGAAGGCCGATCAGGTGTTCGACGCCAGCTACCTGCCGCCGAAGGCGGAGCGCATGCTGCCGTAATTGGCTCTGCCCCTCACCCTAACCCTCTCCCCGCCAGCGGGGAGAGGGGACGTGCCTCGCGATTGGTCGAGAGGTGCGCAGAGGGCGCGGCATACCCTTCTCCCCGCCTGCGGGGAGAAGGTGGCGGCAGCCGGATGAGGGGCGAAAGCCCCCTCGCGTGATCACGGACGGAGAACCGATGTCCCACCTCGTTTCCATCGATAATGTCGACATGCGTTATGGCGGTGCCGCGGGCACGCTTGCCGTCTCCGGCCTCACTATGCGGGTCGACAAGGGCGAGTTTGCCGCCGTCGTCGGGCCGTCCGGCTGCGGCAAGTCCACGCTCATGAAGCTGGTCACCGGCCTGCACATTCCGCAGACGGGTGTGGTGATCGTTGCCGGCGAACAGGTGACGAAACCGGTCTCCATCGTCGGCATGGCCTTCCAGAACCCCACTATGCTCCCCTGGCGCACCACGCTCGAAAACATCCTCCTGCCGCTCGAAATCGTCGAAAAACACCGGCATCGGCTGCGTGCCAACAAAAAGGAATATGTCGAGAAGGCGGAAAATCTGCTGGAGATCGTGGGCCTCAAGGGGTTTGGTTCGAAATTCCCCTGGCAGTTGTCCGGCGGCATGCAGCAGCGCGCCAATCTCTGTCGTGCGCTGATCCACGAACCGGATCTTCTGATGCTCGACGAGCCGTTCGGCGCGCTCGATGCCTTTACCCGTGAAGAATTGTGGTGCGTCATTCGCGACCTGCACGCAGCCCAAGGCGTGACGATCATCCTCGTGACGCATGATCTGCGCGAGGCGGTTTTCCTCGCCGACAAGATTTTTGTCATGAGCGCGCGTCCCGGCCGCATCCTGAAGGAGCACCGGGTGCCGTTCGAGCGGCCGCGCGATCTGGAAGTCATGTATCAATCGACATTCAACGACATGGTGCACGAACTGCACGGGGAAATCGCCAAGGCGAGGGTGGTGGCATGAGCGCGATGACCGAGACTGCGACATCGGCGGCCGCACCCGCCAAACCGCTGATGGCCCGTATCAACTGGGTGAAGGCTGCTCCCTGGCTTTACACGATCGCGCTGTTCGCCCTCTGGGAACTGCTGGTGATCGCGCTCGACATGCCGCCGACCATCCTGCCGGCGCCGACGGATGTGTTCGCGGCGATTGCCAAATACTGGTCGCCGATCTGGAAGAACTCGCTGCAGACGCTCTACACCACCACCATGGGCTTTGCGATTGCCGTGGTGGCGGGGCTGGCGATCGGTCTCTTCATCGGCTGGTCGAAGACCATCTATGCCGGGCTTTATCCGCTGATGATCGGCTTCAATGCCATCCCCAAGGTGGCGCTGGTGCCGATCCTCGTCATCTGGTTCGGTATCGGCACGGTGCCGGCGGTGCTCACCGCCTTCCTGATTTCCTTCTTCCCGATCGTCGTGAACGTGGCGACGGGGCTTGCCACCATCGAGCCGGAAACCGAGGATGTTTTGCGCGCGCTCGGTGCCAAGAAGATGGACATCATGCTGAAGGTCGGCATTCCGCGCTCCATGCCGTATTTCTTCGGTTCGCTGAAGGTGGCGATCACGCTCGCCTTCGTCGGCTCGGTCGTCTCGGAAACGGTCGCCTCCAATTACGGCCTCGGCAATATGATGAGCTCGGCGCAGAGCCAGTTCAACGTGCCGCTGGTCTTTGCCGGCCTGCTGATGCTGGCGATCGAGGGTATTGCCATGTACGCCCTGATGGCCTGGCTCGAAAAGCGCATGACCGGCTGGGCGCATCGCTCGACCATGGCGCAGTAGACACCGTTCCGGCCGCCGCTCACACCAGTTTGAGCGGCGGGTCTTTGCTCTCATCCTCCTTCGGCGCGGCATGATAGGTGACCTGCGGGAAGGGGATGGAAATGCCCGCCGCATCAAAGGCTTCCTTGGTGCGTTTCGTCATGTCGCGCGAGGTCATCCACCAGACACTGCTGTTCGCCCAGTAGCGCAGCGCGAGGATCACCGCATTGTCGCCAAGATCCATGACGAAGGCGGAAGGGGCGGGGTCCTGCAGCACGCGCTCATCCTTGTTCGCAAGCTCGAGCAGGATCGCGATCGCCTTCTCGATATCGTCCTCATAGGCAATGCCCACCTTGAAATCATGCATGCGGGTGGAGAGGCGGCTGTAATTGGTGACCGGCACGTTCCAAAGAAGCGAATTCGGCGCCAGGCGATAAAGCCCGTCATAGGTTTTCAGTTCGGTGGCAAACAGGCCGATATCCTGCACGATGCCGTTGACGCTGCCGGTATCGATATATTCGCCGACCCGGAAGGGCCGCAGCACGAGCAGCATGATGCCGGCGGCGATATTCTGCAGCGTGCCCTGCAGCGCCAGACCGATCGCCAGACCGATCGCGCCAAGCGCTGCGAGGATCGAGGCCGTCTGCACGCCGAACTGGCCGAGCACCATGACCAGCACGATGACGAGAACCGCATAACGAATGGCATTGGAGAAAAATTGCGCCAGCGTCGCATCGATGCCGTGAATGCGCGACAGGCCCCGTTTCGCCCAACGGCTGAGCAGTCCCGAGGCGAACCAGCCGATGGCGAGCAGCACGATCGCCCCGAGGATCGAGAACGAATATTGCACGGCCAGCGCCGTCAACTGGGCAAGGGCTGCCTGGGTCGCAATAACAAAGTCCGATGCCTGATCTTCCATGCCGCAGGTCTCTCCTTCTTGTTCTTCAGGAGGTCCTAACTGGCGCGGGGAGAAATGCGGTCAAGAGACTGGCGATTCGCTCTGCCGAACTTTCTGGCGCGCGCCGGAAAAGTGGCCGGGGGTGATGCCGAATGCCTTGCGGAAATGGCAGGTGAAATGCCCCTGTTCGGCAAAGCCCGCGAGCGCTGCGGCATCTGCCAGTCCGCTGCCGGAGAGGATGGCGCGCTTGGCCCGTTCGAGCTTGCGCATCACCAGATGACGGTGGGGGCTCGTTCCCATCAGTGTGCGGAACTGCTGCGAGAACTCGTAGCGATCGAACTCGCTCACCTTTTCCAGGTCCTCCAGGCGCAGCGCCTCGCTGCACGCCGACATGACGATGATCCTGAAGCGCCCCCACGAGCAGGACGTGGTGACCTCCGACTATCTCGGAGACATGTTTGCCACCGGCCGACGACGCCGCGACTCGCTCCGGCTGTCCGTTCGCTGACATCGATCAGGCCGCTCAAGTGAGTCGCGTGAGAGGGGCGCAGATCTCCCGTCGGATTCCGTCTGAGTGGTGACGTGTAAAGGAAACTCTCTCAGATTGTGCCGAAGCTTGCGCGAAGCATGTGCATTGAACACCAAAGGCCATTTGGAATGTAAAATCTTAGCATATGTCGGAATTGCGGTCTTCTGGCCGGTGAGGACTCACGATATTGTGTAGTCGTTCGCTTATTTTGCGTGGCGCGAACATGTTCCCCCCAAAAATATTCCGAAGCTCCGGCAGGGAGAGCACGATGACAAGTATTTCATCAATTAATAATCTACGATATGACCTGAAGACATCTTCGGGTCTTCAGTCCAGCAGCCTGAACGGCACCGCCGGTGCGTCTACCGTATCGACGGTCAGGCAGGGCAGTAGCGCCCTGTCCGGCGGTTCGGACAGTGCCGACAGCAACAGCGCCCTCAGCCAACTGATGTCGGCGCTGATGTCGATGTCGCTCAACATGACCCAGACCTCCGACAGTGGTGCGACCTCCACAGGCACCGGTGAAGGGTCTGGCCAGGATCGCCTGGCCGAGCTTGATGCGGATGGCGACGGTGTCTTGTCGGAGACGGAGTTCCTGGCCGGCAAGCCGGATGATGTGACCGACGACATGGCGAGCAACCTGTTCGGCGAACTGGATGCCGATGGTGACGGTGCGATCAGTGCCGAGGAACTCGCGCAGAGTGAACCGTCGGCCAAACGCGCGGGAGGTCCGCCTCCGCCGCCGCAGGACGTGGCGGAAGACGAGACGGACGAAGAGACGGTTGACCCTCTGGACACCGATGGGGACGGCCAGGTCTCGGAAGCGGAATTCCTGGCAGGACGCCCGGATGATGTAACCGAAGAAATGGCGACGAACCTGTTCAGCAACCTGGATACGGACGGGGACGGCATCATCAGCGCCGACGAACTCGCGGCCATGAAGGAACAGCAACCGCCTGCGCCGATGTCTGTCGAGGCGGCGGAGCAGTCGGATGATGCCGAGCAATCCGTCACCGACCTCACCACCGTCATTTCCGAGCTGGAAGACATCCTGGCGGCCTACACCTCGCTGAACGAAGACGAAACGACGTCGACGACCTCGACGACGGTCTGAGCAGCAGTCCCGAGCGGCGTGGCATCCGCCGGGCCGCAACCGGACCTTTGGTCGGCGACCGGCCCGGTTGGCGACCATAGCGATGTTATGGCGAAAGCGGCAGCATGAAGCTCGCCCGGCCATCCGTCTCCGCACCACGGCCGATCGCCTTGATCGCGGCGATCAGCCGGCCCTCCCGGTGAAGTGCGTGATCGCCGAATTCGATGAGGCGCGTATTGGGCGTGGCATGCGGGGCGACCTGTCGTAACCGATTTGCAAGCACGATCTCGTCCTGATCGGGATGAAGCGCAAGGGCCGCGATGATGGCGGCCGCCGGCGAGCGCGACACCCCCATCCAGCAATGGATGATCAGAGGTGCCGACTGATCCCAGGTTTTGACAAAATCGATGAGCTCGCCGACATGATCCTCGCTCGGCGCCACCAGATCGCCGGTCCCGGCAAAGGCGATATCGTTCATCGCAAGCTTCAGATGCCGGTCCGCGCGGATCACGCCCGGGCGGTGAAAATCCTGGCCCTTGGCAACCAGGCTCACCATTTCGGTCGCGCGATGGCGCACGGCCATTTCCGCGATACTGTCGAGCGGACAGACGATGATCGCACTCATGGTTTGCTCAGCGCATGGCGCGCGCCGTCCAGCGCGTAAAAGCGGTCGAGAAACAGCCGCTGCGCCTCAATTGCCGCCATCGGCTCCAGGGTCAGCATGTCACGGGTAATGCCGCGCGGCGTGCCGAAGAATTTTCGCGCTTCTTCCTGCGAAAAACCGGCAAGTTCGGTCGCCTCGAAATAGGCGGCAACCGTGTCGGCCTTCTTGATGCGGGCCTTCAACTCACGCGGCGCATGCGCCGGCAGGCCGAAGCGCAGGTGGACGGCCGCTTCCAGCCGGTGTTCGACGGTCTTGTAACCGCCGCCGACCACCGCCTTGAACGGCGAGATCATGTCGCCGATCACATATTCCGGTGCGTCATGCAGAAGCGTCAGGCAGAGTTCTGTCGCGGTTGCTTCCGGATAGGTGAGGCGGAAAACCTCTTCCACCACGAGACTGTGCTGGGCAACCGAAAAGGCGTGGTCGCCGCGCGTCTGGCCGTTCCAGCGGGCAACGCGCGCCAAGCCATGCGCGATGTCGGAAATCTCCACATCGAGCGGCGAGGGGTCGAGAAGGTCGAGCCGGCGGCCGGACAGCATGCGCTGCCAGGCCCGTGCCGAAATCGCGGAACTCACGTTTCCGCCTCGCTGGTCTCGCTCGGAAAGGACAATCCGGTCCAGGCGGGCAAAACAAGGCTCACCGCCATATCGCCGGCAAGAACCGGGATGCCGTGGGCCATGGCGTCGCCGACCCGGTCGATGCGCACGATGGCAAGTGCGCGGTTGCCGCTGACGGTGCCGAGGGAACCGACGGGCTTGCCGCCGGCCAGAAGTTCGGTGCCGGATGCCGGCAGCGGAGCCTCCGCCGTGACCTGCGCCACGCGCCGGCGGGCCGTGCCGCGATGCTGCATGCGCGAGACGACCTCCTGGCCGATATAGCAGCCCTTGCGGAAGGACAGCCCGCCATCGAGATCCAGCAGCACATCATGCGGAAAGGCATCCTGCAGCGCATAATCACGACCGGACACGGCAAGCCCCGCCTCGACGCGCAGCGCGTCGTAAGCCTCGCCATCGTGACCTTCCGCAGCGTGCACCGGCTGGCGTTTCAGCAGAATGCCGGCCTTGCGGAAGGCCCCATCGACAATTCCCGACGTCGAGTCAGCGGCCTCGCCCCAGGTGAGCGTCACGCCGGTTTCGCCGGCACTGAGCGTCACCGCCGCGCGCAGCTTGTACATGGTGAGCCGTCGGATCAGCGCCTCGCGCTGGCTTGTGTCGCATTCGATGACGAAGCCATCCGCGGTTCGCCAGATCAGGAAGTCGAAGAGGATCTTTCCCTGGGGGGTCAAAAGCGCGCCCGGCCGCGCCTCGTTGTCCGGCAGGCCTTCGACATCGGTGGTGATGATGCCGTGCAGGAAATCCCCTGCATCGGCGCCGCCGATATCAATCAGGCTTCGGTCGGGAAGATGGGCTGAGGGCATGAGAGTGAGGTCCGCGTCGTTTCACGCCAGAGATAGGCCGGTCCCGATCCGGGTGCAAGGCGTGATGCCCACCGGCCAGCGGCAGGCCGCTCAGTCGCCGCCGGCAAACAGGCGCCACTTGCCGTCGACGGTGATGCCGATGCGGTAGAAATTGTAGTTGTTGGTTTCCGCCATCGCCTCGAGATCGCCGGCGGTGATGATCCGCAGGAGTTCCACGCGCTCCGGCGCGCTCAGCTGGTTGATCGGCTTGCCGACGAAATAGGGCCAGACATACATCTCATCCGGTGTGCCGATGCCGACATGCGCGGCACCCGTCTGCAGGATGTCGAGCATGATGGCGAGAATTTCGAGGCCCTGCGGATCACCGGACAGGCTCTTGAACGAGGCGACGGGATCGCCGCCATCGGCCTTCAGCTGCTCCATCACGTCATCATCGAAGGCCATCAGCGGGCGAAGGCGCTCGACGTCACCGGAGGCTGCCGCCTCCGTCAGGGCCTGGCGCATGGCCTTGACCGGTTCCGGAAGCTTGGAAAGGTCATGCAGGATTTCGACCTTCGGCTGCGCCGCATCGCCGGTCGAGGGGGTGGTGTTTTCCTCTGGGCCGGCCGCAACAGACGGAGCGCCCGGGCGCGGGAGTTGCGACGCGGGGCCGCTCTGCGGAATGTCGCTGCGTTCCGGCGGGGGAGACACGTTGCCGGACAGTGCAAGAGCGGGCTCAGGCAGGCAAAGGCTGCCGGCAAATATTGCGCCGACAAGGGCGCCCGAAAACATCAAGGTCCGGAAGGTGGCGCTGAATGCAGATCCGGGCATGGAAAACGAGCCTTGCAAACTTACTGAACGGTCCGCTCCGGCGAAAATTCGCCGGCCAGCATACGGGCACGAAGCGAATCCAGCATGGCCTCGGCGCCTTCCTCCCCATGCAGGCGAATGGTTTCGCGCATGGCAAGGGCAATGGCGGCATCGGCAATGATCTCGGGTTCGATGCCATCGGCGCGCCCGTCAGCCCAGGCTTCGTTCTGGTATTCGAGCGCTGCCTGCATCTTTTCATGCACGATCATGTCGTCGATGTCGTTGCGCGCTGTTTGCATATTCATTCCTCTTGCAACGGAGGCCGGTTGTTACCGGCACGTTAACAACACTAGCAGCCTTTTATCAAAACGACACGCCCGCGGCAGAAAAGAGGTAAACAAACACCTAATTTCCGTAGCGTGCGGCAATTTCTGCTGCCAGTGTTGCACCTTCGTTACGGTAGCGTTCTTCCGCCTGCCGGGCAGCCGATGTGCAGGTGGTATGCACGCCGGCAAAGGCCCGGTAGCCGCGGTTGAACGACGCCGTCAGTTTCTCGCGCCGTTTCGGTTCGTTCGGTGTCTCGGCATCCAGCAGGGTCTGCATGGAAGTGCGCCAATCCGCCGAATCGGCTCCGCAAAGCGTGCGCAGGTAGTGGACGGAGCCGAGGATTTCCGCAAGCCGCAACAACTGCCCATCATAGGGGGCAGGCTTCTCTTCTGAAGGTATGGTTACCGCCGGCGCGGATGATGCGGATGGGCTCTGTTTTTGTGCGGCGGCAGGACACGCTGTAAGGGCGATCAGCAGAATACAAAAGACGCGGGCAATCAGCGGCATGGGCACCATCCTTTGAGGCGGCGATGAGATTTACCGGTCTTCATCACGCGCCGCCAGCCTTTCCACGCAGTCGAGCACGCTTGGCGGCACGGGAAGGGCGCGGATCTCCTGAAGCGTGAACCAGCCGGCATCCGCCGCATCATCGGCCGCAATGGCTTGCGTTGCCACATCGGCTTGCACCCGAAAGACGGAGAGGAAGAAATGGCTCACCAGCACGCCCGCCTCGTTGCGGGTTTCCAGATCATAGGTGGCAAACAGGTCTGGCGAATGGGCGGCAATACCGGTCTCTTCGAGAAATTCCCGCAGCGCCGTCTCGGCCGGCGTCTCCCCCGGCTCCGCCCGGCCGCCCGGGAAGGCGTAAAGATCGGCCGAGGGCGGGTTTCGCCGCCGGATCAGCAGATAACGCCCCTCCCGCTCCAGAATGGCGGAGGAGGCGGCATGCGGAAAGGCGGGGTTTGCGGCTGTCGTCTGTGTCATGCGCGCCAGCATAGGCAAGCGGGTCTTTGGCGCAAGAGCGTACCCGGAGTTGCCGCGCATCGATGAGACGATGACACGGGCTCCGCCGCCCGCTTGACCGTCCCGGCCCGCGATGCCATCTCAGTCTCATGTGTGGACGTTACGCCCTGACCGCGACGCCGGAAGAGATCCTCGAATTCCTCAGTGTGATTTCGATCGACGACTTCCCGAAGCGCTACAACATCGCCCCGACGCAGCCGATCCTGCTGGTGACGGCGAGCGAACGGCCGGCACCCGGCAGCAATCTGCCGGCACGCCAGGCCGTGCTGGCGCGCTGGGGTTTCCTTCCCGGCTGGGTGAAGGACCCGAAGGAGTTTCCGCTGCTGATCAATGCGCGGGCGGAAACGGCGGCAGAGAAGGCCTCGTTCCGCGCCGCCATGCGTCATCGGCGCATCCTGGTGCCCGCCTCCGGCTTCTACGAATGGCACCGGCCCTCGAAGGAGGAGGGCGGCAAGGCCCAGGCCTACTGGATCCGCCCGAAACGCGGTGGCATCGTTGCCTTTGCCGGCCTCATGGAGACCTGGTCCTCGGCCGACGGGTCCGAACTGGACACGGCAGCAATCCTGACGACCGGCGCCAATGCCGCGATTGCACCGATCCATGACCGTATGCCGGTGGTGATTTCACCGGAGGATTTCGAGCGCTGGCTGGACTGCAAGACACAGGAGCCGCGCGACGTGGCAGACCTGATGCGGCCAGCCCAGGAAGATCTGTTCGAAGCGATCCCCGTTTCGGACCTCGTCAACAAGGTCGCAAACATGGGGCCGGAGCTGCAGGCGCCGGTGACCCCGGCAAGGGCGCTGCCGGAGACGAAAAAGGCCGCGTCGTCCAACAACGGCGGCCAGCTTTCGCTGTTTTGAACCCGGGCCCGGACAGGCCGGCACGAGGGCCCATCAGGCGGATTTCAGCGTCTTGCGCTTCAGCATCAGCGCGGCAGCCACGACGGCCTTGATGGCGAGCGGGCGCAGCGGTGCATGCAGTTCGGGCTTCAGGGTGGTGATGGTTTTCTTTTCGGTTGCCATGGGCGTTTCCTCTGGAGTGCGGCGCGAATCTCGTTCTTGATCGCGTTCGGGCGCGCCACATCATCAGAAAACCGGGCGGAATTTTGACGCAAACGAATTCGCGCAAAATTGCCTTCAATTTAAGCAATCATTTGTTAAGCTGTTGTTAAGAAAGCACAAAAATTCCGCAGTGCGGGAGAAAACAGCAGAAGATCTTGCGCTGCGGCAGATCAGACGTTGGCGTGATCATCCTCGATCGTCAGCGTGCCGTAACGGCGTTGCCAGGCACGGGCGCTGAAGGGCAGGACCAGCAGATAGGCAAGTGTCGTGACCACCAGCACTTCCCAGGTATAGCTCATCAGCAGTGCGACATAGAGCACGACACCCAGCAGCACGGGCAGCATCAGGTCGCGGCGCACGCGCGTTTCCGATTTGCCGGACCAGACGGGCAGGCGGCTGACCAGAAGATAACCGATCAGCACCGTATAGGCGGTCGCGGCATAAGCGATGGGGCGGCTGCCTTCCAGCCCGAGAAAACCGAGATAGACGGGCAAAAGCACAAGCAGGGCGCCCATCGGCGCCGGAACGCCGACAAAAAATTCGCTCTGCCATTTCGCCTTGTATTCGCGCTCCGCCATCACGTTGAAACGGGCAAGCCTGAGGCCCGCGGCAATGGCGTAGATGAGCGCGGCAATCCAGCCGATCGAGCCCACTTTGTCGAGAATGAAAACGTAAAGCACGAGCGCCGGCGCGACGCCGAAGTTGATGATGTCCGCCAGCGAATCCATCTGCACGCCGAACTTGGACGTGGCCTTCAGCGCGCGGGCGACGCGCCCATCGATCCCGTCCAGGAAAGCGGCAAGCAGCACCATGGCGACCGCCAGCTCGAACCGGTTCTCGAAGGCGAGCCGAATGCCGGTCAGACCGGCACAGATGGCCAGAACCGTGATCAGGTTCGGCACCATCAGCCGAAGCGGGATCTCCCGAAGCCGCGGGCCGCGAGCGGCGTCGTCGTTCTTTGCGTCCGGGTTCATCTTCGGCGGCATGGCATTCTCCGGGGTTCATCTTCGGCGGCATGGCATTCTCCGGGGTTTAGCTGCGGCGGCTGAGCATCGGGCCCTTGGCCGAGCCGAATTCGGCAATCACGGTTTCGCCACCGACGCAACGCTGGCCGAGCGAGACGCGCGGCTCACCGCCCGCCGGCACATAGATGTCGAGGCGCGAACCGAAGCGGATCAGGCCAAAACGCTCGCCGGCATCCACCGGTTCGTTTTCGTGCACGAAGCAGAGGATACGGCGGGCGACAAGCCCGGCGATCTGTACCACGCCGAGGCGGCCATGTTTGGTTTCGATGACGAGGCCGTTGCGTTCGTTGTCAGTGCTTGCCTTGTCGAGTTCGGCATTCACGAACTGGCCGGGGCGGTAGACGATTTTCGAGATGCGGCCGCGGGCGGGCGCGCGGTTTACGTGGCAATCGAAGACGTTCATGAAGACGGAGATGCGCAGCAGCGGTTCGGAGCCAAGCTCCAGTTCCGCCGGCGGCACGACCATCTGCACCGAAGAGACGCGTCCATCGGCCGGCGAAATGATCAGATCGTCATCCTGCGGCACGACCCGTTCCGGATCGCGGAAGAAATAGGCGCACCACAGTGTCAGGATAAGCCCGATCCAGAACAGCGGCTTGGCAATCAGCCCCAGCACCAGCGAGGCCACGAAAAAGGCGATGACAAAGATATAGCCTTCCTTGTGGATCGGAACGAGCGTGTTGCGGATGGTGTCGAACAGGTTGGACAACAGGGGTCTCCAGAAAGCCGAGCGTTGGGTTTCAAACCTAGCTGACTACAGGCAAACGGATTTGGGAGCAATGCGGTTCCGGCGAGGGAGGGGATGCGGAGATGCCGGCTTGTGGACGCAGCCCCGCATCACGACGTCGAAAATCTGACAAGTGCTTCTGCCATAGACCTCAGCGATCTGCGGCTCGATCGGTAGGGAATTCGAGATGGGAATCAGCAATTACCTGATCGAAGGCGTGTCCGGCACGGGCAAGACTTCGGTTGCGACAGAGCTTCAGCGGCGCGGTTATCATGTCATCCACGGCGATCGGGAACTGGCCTCCAAAGGCGATCCGCAGACCGGAGAGCCATTGGATGAGGAGGCCATCTCAAGGGGCAGGGCAGACTTCACCTTCGGGCACAGGCATCATGTATGGCCCGTGGAGAAGGTCCGCGCGCTGATGGCGGACAAGAGCCATGCAGCCACCTTTTTCTGCGGTGGATCCCGCAATTCTCACCAGTTCATCGAGCTGTTCGATGCGGTGTTCGTTCTCGATGTGGATCGGCAGACGCTTCGCAAGCGGTTGGAGAACCGGCCTGACGATGAGTTCGGCGGAAGGCCCGAAGAGCGGGACTTCGTATTGCGCCTGCATGAAAGCGGGCAGGATCTTCCCCGGAACGGCACAGTCATTGACGCCACTCTGCCGCTGGCAGAACTGGTTGATGATATTCTGACCCGGTGCGGCGCGGCCGGCTGAGACTGCCGTCCCCGTGCAAGGCACTCACACGGCCGGTTCCTTCCGGACCACCACGCCCAGATCATCGTTTTCGCGCACTTTACGCAGATTTTCTTCTGCCTGGGTGGCTTCGCGTTGGCGGTTCCACATCGAGGCGTAGAGGCCGTTCTGTTCGAGAAGGGCGGCATGCGTGCCGCGTTCGGCGATCTCGCCGGCGCGCAGCACGATGATCTCGTCGGCATTGATGACGGTCGAGAGACGGTGGGCGATGACGAGCGTCGTACGGTTTTTCGACACCACGTCGAGGGCGGCCTGGATCTCCTGTTCGGTCGTCGTGTCGAGCGCAGAAGTCGCTTCGTCGAGGATGAGGATCGGCGGCGCCTTCAGGATCGTACGGGCAATCGCCACGCGCTGCTTTTCGCCGCCGGAGAGTTTCAAGCCCCGCTCGCCGACCATGGTCTTGAAACCATCCGGCAGGCTGGTGATGAAATGGCCGATCTGCGCCACATCGGCCGCCGCCAGCAGTTCGTCATCCGTGGCAGTCAGACGACCGTAGCGGATGTTATAGGCGATCGTGTCGTTGAACAGCACGGTATCCTGCGGCACCATGCCGATGACGGCGCGCAGGCTCTTCTGCGTCACGTTGCGCACATCCTGCCCGTCGATCTCGATGGCGCCGGACTGGATGTCGTAGAACCGGTAGAGGAGGCGGGAAATGGTGGATTTACCGGCACCCGAGGGGCCGACGATCGCCACCGTCTTGCCGGCCGGCACTTCGAAGGAGACGCCCTTCAGGATCGGCCGTTCTGGGTCATAGGCGAAATGCACGTCGCGGAAGGTGATGCGGCCGTTTTCGATGGCAAGCGGTTTGGCGTCCGGCCTGTCCACCACTTCGGCCTCCACCTCGAGAAGCTCGAACATCTGCTCGATGTCGGTCAGGCCCTGGCGGATTTCGCGGTAGACGAAACCGATGAAGTTGAGCGGCACGGAGAGCTGGATCAAAAGCGCGTTGACGAAAACGAAATCGCCGATCGTCTGCTCGCCGCGCTGCACGGCAAGCGCCGACATCACCATCATCACGGTGGTGCCCAGCCCGAAGATCACGCCCTGGCCGAAGTTCAGCCAGCCAAGCGAGGTCCAGACCTGGGTTGCGGATTTTTCGTAGCGCGCCATCGAGGCATCGAAGCGCTTGGCTTCCATCTCCTCGTTGCCGAAATATTTGACCGTCTCGAAATTGAGGAGCGAATCGATCGCCTTGGTATTGGCCTCGGTGTCGCTGGCATTCATCGAGCGGCGGATGGCGATGCGCCAGTCCGACGCCCTCACCGTGAACCAGATATAGGCCCAGACGGTGACGGCGGTCACCAGCACATAAGACAGGCCGTAGGAATACCAGAAGATGATGGCGGTCAGCAGGAACTCGACCAGCGTCGGCACGGAATTGAGGATCGTGAAGCGGACGATCGTTTCGATGCCCTTCGTGCCGCGCTCGATGATGCGCGACAGACCGCCCGTCTTGCGTTCGAGGTGGAAGCGCAACGACAGCTGGTGCATGTGCACGAAGGTCTTGTAGGCAAGCTGGCGCACCGCATGCTGACCGACGCTGGCAAACAGCGAATCACGCAGCTGGTTGAGCCCGAGCTGGATGAGGCGGGTGAGGTTATAGGCAATCACCAGTGCCACGGCGCCGAGCAACAGAGCGGGGAGGATGCCCGCCATGTCCATCTTGCCATTCAGCGCGTCCGTTGCCCATTTGAAGAAATAGGGAACGGCCAGCAGCACGAATTTGGCGACAAACAGAAAAACGGTGGCCCAGATGACACGGGCCTTCAGGTCCGGCCTGCCGCTTGGCCACATATAGGGCCAAAGGTTCACGAGCGTGCCGAGCGGATTGCCCGAGTCCGCCGAAACGGTCTTCTTTTTCTGTGCCATGGATGCCTCCGGAAGGAGGCTTTCACATAAGGCTGGCGCCGTCGCAATGCAACGATCACCGGCAGCTTAGATTGAGAAGATGGCGTCGTGTTGCCACGACGCCGTCCCGAACCAGTTCAGCCCTTGGTGAAACGGCGATGGATCTTTTCCGCCTCGTCGTCCGGCAGCGAATCCTTCGGCACGCCAAAAATCTGGCCGGGTTCGATCAGGTTCGGATTGGCGATCTGTTGCTGGTTGGCAAGGTAGATGGTCGTGTAGCGCACGCCCTGGCCATAGATGCGTCGCGAGATCTGCCACAGCGTATCGCCGCGGCGGATGATGACGGAGGCGGCCTCGCTCTGCGTCAGCGGCGCCTGGGCAATCGTCTTTGCGGAGGCGGCCTGCTGTGCCTCAGCCATCGCCTGCGGCAGCGGGGAGGCCGGTGCGGACGGAAGGGCGGGGCCGATCACCTTCGCGATCATCTCGGCAATCGCCGGCAGCCCCTTGGCAAGGCTTGCCACATCGCGCGGCAAGGCATCGAGCGCCTTCAGCGCGGCGGCGGCCTCGTTGATCACATTGGTGGCAATCGCCAGCGTATTGGCATCCGCATTGGCCGGCAGGCGATATTCGGTGAGAGCCCGCAGGGCGATGGACGTGGCGGAGCGCGCCGCGGCAACCCGTTCGTTGTCGGGTGTCGCACCATTGGCAAACAGCGTCTGCAGCAGCTGGAAGGCGCGTGCCACGTCGCCGCGCAGCTTGTCGAAGGCGCCGGCATCGATCGGGTTCAGCGAACCGGCGCCTTGCGGCGTTGCAACCGCGGCCACCTGTTCGCCGGCCGGGCGGTTGAACGGAACCTCGACGCGCAGCGCCACCTTGCCGTTTCCGTCAAGCTGGTCGACCGCGATACGATGTTCTCCGATCGGCAGCGCAATCGTGCCGTCGATGACGAAATGGCCGTCGCCGCCGGCTCTGGCCTCGCCGACCAGCGTTCCATTGGCATAACCCTTGAGGTTTGCGCCCGAGCGGCTGAGCCCGGCGATGAACAGTCGGTCGCCTTCGATTTCGACGGCGGTCACCTGCAGAGCCGGCTTTTCGTCCTGAACGGCCGGTGCTGCAGGAACCGGTGCCGTTGCCGCAGCCGCCGGGGCGGAGGCCGTCTCGACCGGCGTTGCGGGTTTCGGCGTTTCGACCGGAATGGTCGCCTCGACCTTCGGTGTTTCGGTCTGGGCAGGCACGGCTGCCGCATCGGCAGCGTTGACGGCAACCCGTTCCGTTTTTGTCGTCTCGTTGATCTTCGGCATGGCGAGGATGCGGCTCGGCTGGCCCGGCTTGCTGACCATGGCCAGAAGCTCGCCATCCTTGGACTTCGGAACAGAGACGGTGGCGATTTCTTCGGAGATGACGGTGCGGCCATCCTCGGCCGTTGCCTTCAGGACGAGCTGATGGTCACCGGGCGGCAGCGGCTGTTCCGGAATGGCGACGAATTCGCCGGCGCGGTCGACACTCGTCATGGCAATCGTCTGGACCTGGTCGGCCACTTCAAGCTTGGCTTTCGGTTCGGCGCGGCCGGCAATCACGGTCGAGCCATCGGGTTCGACGCGCAACACGTCGAAGGTCGGGATCACCAGCGCGCGCGGCGCCTGCGGCACCACAGCCGTCTGCACCGGTGCGGCCGGCGCTGGCGCGGCATCGGTCTTGGCAGCGCTGGCCGGTGCCTTTTCCGGCGTCGGATCGACCAGCTGCTTGGCCGCATTGCCGCCCTGTGTCACCGCGTCCTTGATCTGGCGTCCCGCCGCATTGATCGCATCGCCGACCGGTTGCGTTTCCGGCGAAAGGCGGGGCATGATGAAGAACACCATGAGAACGGTCGCTATGGCGAGGGCGGACAGGGCGAGCCAACCGGCGCGATTCTTGAACATCAGATCTCTCCAGACGGAATACCGTCGATAGAACAGGAATTACAGGTTTCACGCTGCGTTAACAAGGTTTCCCGGGGCTTTTGCGCTTGCCCGATGCTTGATTTCCCGTCACTTTTACACGTCCGGCGACTCTTTTGGAGACCGGACATGATGCAATACGGAGAATCCTGTGCCAATTCGATCCATCTGTGTTTACTGCGGTTCCCAGCCGGGCCGTGACGCTGCCTATGTTGCTGCTGGTCGTGCGCTGGGCCGGTCCATCGCCACCCATGGCCTGCGACTCGTCTATGGTGGCGGTACGAAAGGCATCATGGGCGCGGTCGCGTCCGGTGTGCTGTCGAACGGCGGTCAGGTGACGGGAATCATTCCAGACTTTCTTGTCGACATGGAGGCAACCCGCCATTCTCTCGGCCAGTTGAACGAACTGATCATCACGAAGGACATGCACGAGCGCAAACACGCGATGTTCGAGCGCGCCGACGCCTTCGTCACCCTGCCGGGCGGTATCGGCACGCTGGAGGAGATCGTCGAGATCATGACCTGGGCGCAGCTCGGTCGGCATGGCAAGCCGATGGTGTTTGCCAATATCGGCGGCTTCTGGAACCCGATGCTGGAACTGGTCGATCACATGAAGGCGCAAGGCTTCATCCACCACGCCAACCTCGTTCAGCCGTTGATCATCGACGACATCGACGCGGTGGTGCCCGCCATCATGGATGCCTGGGGCGACGAGGCTGTCGATGACGGCAACGAGGCGGTGATCGCCAAGCTTTAATCGACGATGAACAGTTTTGCGCCGGTCTTTGTCGAAGACCGGTGCGGTTCGGCGCCATCGGCCACCTGGTAACTCATGCCCGGTGTCAGCAGAAAAGTGCGGCCATCGGCCAGCTCCGTCAGCAGTTCTCCCTCAAGGCAGAGCAGGATATGGCCTTTTTCGCACCAGTGGTCGGCGAGATAGCCGGGCGTATAGTCGACCATGCGAACACGGATGTCGCCGAAACGCTGCGTGCGCCAGGTGGCACTGCCGGTCTCGCCGCTATGTTCGGTCCGCTCGATCGCCTCCCAGTCGGTGGTGCCGAAGGGAATATCTGACATGCGCATGGGAACGTCCTTTGGGTGCGGCTTCAACGGGACCGGTAGGTCTTCAGCATGGACAGGGTGTAGAGCGCCAGCGCCGACCAGATCAACACGAAGGCGAAGAGTTTCACCGGGTTCATCGGCTCGTGGAACACGAACACGGCGATCAGGAAGATGATGGTTGGCGTGATGTATTGCATGATGCCGATGGTGGAGAGGCGCAACCGTTTCGCCGCATTGGCATAGATCATCAGCGGCACGGCGGTCGCAAGACCCGCGGCGGCGAGAAGCCAGGTGTCGGTGGTCGTGCCATGGGTAAAATGGCCGCTGCCGTTTGCCTCCAGCCACAGGATGTAGGGCAGGGCGGCGATGCTGAGGATCGCGACCTCCAGGAAGAAACCCTGGTTGGCTCCGACCGGCAGCGTCTTGCGCAGGAGCGCGTAGATACCCCAGCTGAAGGTCAGCGTCAGCGAGATCCACGGCAGGCGACCGGCATCCCAGGTGAGAATGCCGACGGCAACGAAGGCAAGCGCAATTGCCGCCATCTGAACCGGCGCCAGCCGTTCTTTCAAGAGGATCGAGCCGAGCAGGATGCTGAACAGCGGATTGATGAAATAACCGAGCGCGCCCTCGATCGCGTGGCCCGAGCCGACCGCATAGACATAGGTGACCCAGTTGATGGTGATCAGCGTGGCGGTGACCGCTGCCATCACCATGGTGCGCGGCGAGCGCAGGGCGTCTTTGATGTCACCGAACCGGCGTGTCACCAGCAGGATCAGTGCAGCAAACGGCAACGACCAGACGACGCGGTGGGCCAGAACCTCGACGGGCGAAAGATGGCCGAGTGCCTTCAGATAAAGCGGCAGGATCCCCCAGATTCCATAGGCGGCCAGCGCATAGGCAAAACCCTGCGGCGTGTCGCCGGTCTGTGGCATGGAAGGTGCATTGTTTGTCGCCATCGGTTCATGACCCTTTGCTGATGCGGCTCTCCTTAGGCCGGAATGGTCGTGGCTGCCAATTCATTCGTTTGGTGCTTGCATCAATGCCGTTCATCCGACACGTTCTCAGCATTGGTGTCCAAGACGGGAAGCGTACATGAGCGACAGCCCCATCCATCGCCGCCTTTATGCCCAGCAGATGCTGGCACGCGCGTTTGTCGAACGGGACGAGCGGCTGATGAGCGCCTTTGCCCGCGTGCCGCGCGAGGACTTTGCCGGACCGCCGCCCTGGTACATCCGTGATCAGGAAGGGTACCGCGCAATGCCCTCCAACGATCCGCTGGTGCTTTACCAGGATGTGCTGGTCGGGCTCGACATGGCGCGCGCCGTCAACAATGGCAGCCCGGCCCTGCATGTCGGTCTCCTGCACAAGGCGGGCGTTCAGGAGGGTGAGCATGTTGTGCATCTGGGGGCCGGCAGCGGTTATTATTCGGCGATCCTGGCTGAACTCGTCGGCCCGTCCGGCCAGGTGACGGCGGTGGAATATGACGCGAAACTGGCCGAGATGGCGCGGGCGGCGCTCAAACCCTACGACCAGGTGCAGGTGGTGCATGGCAGCGCCTTCGACTGGCCGCCGGTGAAGTCTGCGGCGAAGGCGGACGTCATCTACGTCAACTTCGCGCTCGATCATCCGCCGGCGCGCTGGGTGGAAAACCTCTATCTCAACGGTCGGCTGATCTTTCCCTTCGGTGTCCCGGCTCAGGATGCCGCCGGCGGCCGCACCGGCGTGACGGCCCGCGCCGGCATGCTGATGATCGAACGCCGGACGGCGGGTTTCGAAGCGCGTTTCCTGCAAGGCGTCAGCTTCGTCTGGGCCGAGGGGCTGGACGAGGTGCCGGGCCGCCACGAAGGCCTGATGCGCGCCTTCCGCAGCGGAGGGCACGCAAAAATCCGCAGCCTGCGCTGGGGCGGCAGCCCGGGAACGCAGGAATGGTATGGCGAGGAGGGCTGGGGCCTCTCCTTCGACATGCTCTGATCATTCCGCCGCAAGACGCCCCGCCATGTGGCGGTTCTTCATCAGCTTGTAGACGATCGAATCGATCAGCGCCTGGAATGAGGCGTCGATGATGTTTTCCGACACGCCGACCGTCCACCAGCGGGTGCCGTCGCCATCCATGGATTCGATCAGGACGCGGGTCACGGCCTCGGTGCCGCCGTTCAGGATCCGCACCTTGAAGTCGGCCAGTTCGAGGTCCTCGATCTCCCGGTTGAACTTACCGAGATCCTTGCGCAGCGCCAGATCGAGCGCGTTGACCGGGCCGTCACCTTCGGCGACCGACATCACCCGCTCGCCATCGATGACGAGCCGCACCACCGCCTCCGAGACGGTCTTCAGCATGCCGTTCGCATCGAAACGGCGTTCCACCATGACGCGGAAACCGTCGATCTCGAAAAAAGTCGGGATGGTGCCGAGCGTGCGGCGGGCGAGCAGTTCGAAACTCGCATCGGCGCCCTCATAGGCATAACCTTCCGCCTCACGCTCCTTGACGATGGTGATCAGCTTGTCGAGGCGCGGATCATCCTTGCCAACCTCGATGCCGCGGCGCTTCAATTCGTTGAGGAAGTTCGACTTGCCGCCCTGGTCCGAGACCATGACCTTGCGCAGGTTGCCAACACTTTCCGGCACCACATGTTCATAGGTGCGCGGGTCCTTGAGCAGGGCAGACGCATGGATGCCGGCCTTGGTGGCGAAGGCGGACGCCCCGACGTAAGGGCTCTGATGGTTGGGCGAGCGGTTGAGCAATTCATCGAAGGCATGCGAGAGGCCTGTCAGCCCGGTCAGGCGCTCGCGATCGATGCTCGTTTCGAAACGCTCGTTATAGGCGGGCTTCAGTGAAAGCGTCGGGATCAGCGTCACGAGATTGGCATTGCCGCAGCGTTCGCCGATGCCGTTCAGCGTGCCCTGGATCTGCCGCACGCCGGCTTCCACGGCGGCCAGCGAATTGGCAATCGCCTGGCCGGTATCGTCATGCGCGTGGATGCCGAGATGATCGCCCGGAATGCCGGCGGCGATGACGGCGGAGACGATCTCGCGCACCTCGGCGGGCTGGCTGCCGCCATTGGTGTCGCACAAAACCACCCAGCGGGCGCCGGCCTCGTAAGCCGCTTTGGCGCAGGCCAGCGCATAATCCGGATTGGCTTTGTAGCCGTCGAAGAAATGCTCGCAATCGATCATTGCCTCGCGGCCGGAGGCGATCACCGCCTCGACGCTGTCGCGGATCGACTCAAGGTTTTCTTCGTTGGAACAGCCGAGCGCGACGCGCACATGGTAATCCCAGCTTTTCGCCACAAGACAGATCACGTCGCTTTTCGACTGCAAAAGTGCTGCAAGCCCTGGATCGTTGGCAGCCGAGACGCCGGCGCGCTTCGTCATGCCGAAGGCCACGAATTTTGCGGCCCGCGTGCGCTTCTGGCCGAAGAAGGCGGTGTCGGTCGGATTGGCGCCCGGATAACCACCCTCAATGTAATCGATGCCGAAGTCGTCGAGCAGTTTGGTGATGGCAATCTTGTCTTCGACGGAAAAATCCACGCCGGGCGTCTGCTGCCCGTCGCGCAACGTGGTGTCGAAGAGGGTGATCTTTTCGCGTGTCATGTCCGTGCCGCTCCCTGGCCGCCGTCTGCCGTATAGCTTCCCCCTCTGGCCTACCGGCCATCTCCCCCACAAGGGGGGAGACCCATTGCGGCGCCGTCCTGCCCAGTTTGAAGGGGCCACGTCCGGGAGACGTGGCTGGGTGAGGCAGCAGCCGTTCTGCCGGTCTCCCCCCCTTGTGGGGGAGATGGCCGGCAGGCCAGAGGGGGTATTCAGTCCTCAGTTCTTTCCCGCAAACCTGTCCGTCGCCCGGATCAGCTGGTCGAGAATGCCGGGATCGGTCAGCGCGTGGCCGGCGCCCTCGACGATCTTCAGCTCCGCATCCGTCCAGCGCTTGGACAACTCCCAGGCATATTTGAGCGGGCAGGGCATGTCGTAGCGACCATGCACGATGACGCCCGGAATGCCTTGAAGTTTGTGCGCATCGCGCAGCAATTGCCCGTCCTCCAGCCAGCCGGCATGCATGAAATAGTGGTTTTCGATGCGGGCAAAGGCGATGGCGTAATGATCCTCGCCGAAACTGTCGATCTGCGAAAGATTGGGGATCAGCGAAATGGTGGCGCCCTCCCACTGGCTCCAGGCCTTGGCAAACCTCAGCTTCTCGGCCTCGTCGCTGCCGGTCAGGCGGCGGTGGTAGGCGGCCATCATGTCGTGCCGTTCGGCTTCCGGCACGGGTTCGATGAACTTTTCCCAGCGGTCCGGATACATTTGCGAGACGCCGAACTGGTAATACCAGTCGAGTTCCGCTTTTGTCAGCGTATAGATGCCGCGCACGACGAGTTCGGTGACGCGCTCAGGATGGTTTTCCGAATAGGCAAGCGCCAGCGTCGATCCCCAGGAGCCGCCGAACACCATCCAGCGTTCGACGCCGATCATCTGCCGCAGCCGCTCGATGTCATCGACCAGATGCCAGGTGGTGTTGGCCTCGAGCGAGGCGTGTGGCGTCGAGCGGCCGCAGCCGCGCTGGTCGAACAGCAGCACATCATAGAGGGCCGGATCGAAGACGCGGCGCTGGTTCGGATTACACCCGCCGCCGGGGCCGCCATGCAGGAAAACGACGGGTTTCGCGCCCTTCGTGCCGACCCGCTCCCAGTAGATGCTATGGCCGTCGCCGACATCCAGCATGCCCGTTTCATAGGGCTCGATCTCGGGATAATAGCTGCGCAGTTCGCTCATGTCAGTCGTCCTTCGGCGGCCATTCCGCCGTATCGTGATCGGGATGCTGGTAGCTCTCGACGGAGGCGAAGAAGACCTCCATCTCGGGGTTGGTGACGGCGGGTTTTTGAAACAGCGTGTCGATCCAGGGCAGGCGCTGGTGATTGTTCACCTGCACCTGCGGCTCCAGCTGCTCGGGGTGATCGAAGGCGCCGATCGCCAGTTCCACGCCGCCCGGATGATGATAGGTCAGCGGCGTGCCGCATTTGTTGCAGAAGCCGCGTTTTACCTTGGCCGACGAGCGGAACAGGCTCGGCTGGCCGCGCGTCCAGGTCAGATGTGCCTGATCGGCAGAGACGAGCGCGCCGAAGAAGCTGCCGAACGCCTTCTGGCACATGCGGCAATGGCAGATCGACGGCCGCCCGAGCTTTTCCGCCCGAAACCGCACCGCGCCGCACTGGCATCCGCCGGTCATGATGCTGTCCATGCCGCTCTCCTATCTCAGGCTGACGTAAAGAACGATGCCGATGGTGATGGCGGCCACCAGAACGCCCTTGGCGATCAGGCCATAAAGCAGCCATTTCGGCATCTTCATATCGGGTTTGGGCTCCGTCATGACCGTCCCTCCGTTGGCCAGTCGGCGGTGTCGTGATCCGGATGCTGGTAGGACACGACATCCGGCAGGAAGGGCGCGTCGTCGAGATCATCCAGCGTGGCGCGTGCCGGCAGCGAAGGGATCTGATCGGCAAAGGCGAGCCGGCATTCGATGCCGAACTGCAGGGTCGGCGGCAGGCGGGCAGGATCATCAAAGGCGCCGGCCGCAAGCGACAGCCCATCCGGCGCCTCATAGGTCAGTGGCGTGCCGCAATTCTCGCAGAAACCGCGCAGGACGAAATTCGAGGAGGCAAAGCGTTTCGGTTGGCCGCGCGTCCACGTCACCTTCGCGGTGCCGACCGCCACCAGCGGCGCATAATAGGCGCCGAACGCCTTCTGGCACATGCGACAGTGGCAGACCGACACATCCTTCGGCATGCCCTCCATCCGAAAACGGATCGCGCCGCACTGGCAGCCGCCGGTGTGGATCTCGCTCATGCGGCCCTCCTGTTGGTGGGTGGGATACCCCCCTCTGGCCTGCCGGACATCTCCCCCTCAAGGGGGGAGATTGGCAGAACGGCAGACGCACTGCCCCGAACCCCGCTATCAGCGGCCGAGGAATGCAACGATGGATGGAGGACACCATGCGTGTTGGCGGCGGCCCCCTTTCTTCGAAGCATCATTGGAGGCAAAGCGCGCGCGGCATCCCGATCTCCCCCCTTGAGGGGGAGATGCCCGGCAGGGCAGAGGGGGGTACCAAGCCCGCCGTAGACTCCCATCAGCGCACCCTCCCGATGACGGTCAGGATGTGGAGGCAAACTGCGTCGAGATCCTTCAGAACGTCATCATTCCAGAAGCGCAGCACCGTCCATCCATCGGCTTCCAGCCGTGCCGTTCTGGCGGCGTCATAACGGATGGCTTGGTCGTCAGAATGCTGGCTGCCATCCAGCTCAACAATCAGCCGTTCATCCGGACAGGCAAAGTCAACGATATAGTCAGCAATGGGAACCTGTCGTCTGAAGCCAAGGCCTTCGAGCCGATGGGCGCGCACCGCATTCCAGAGCTTCAGCTCCGCTTCGGTCATCGCCTTGCGCATGCGTTTGGCATTGGCACGACGCTGAGGCGGAATCGGCGTATGGGACATAGCGCGTGACGGTAACAGGGTGGACGTTGCGGCAGACTGCTCCTTGCAGCGAAAAGTTGCAAGCGAAGCTGTCTCGACGTTGTGCCGCGGGGTACCCCCCTCTGTCCTGCCGGACATCTCCCCCACACGGGGGGAGATTGGCAGAACGGCATCCGCTCTTCCCCAATTTGCGCGGTGAGATGCGGGGGATCTGTTCGATGGCCGATGTCGAAGCCCGTTGAACACAGACTGTCCCGCAAAGGGCAAAGCGCTGGCTAACGGGCGGTGCAAGCCTGTTGCTGCAGTCCAGCCCATCAGACGCCGCATCAATTGAGGCAGAGCGCGCGCGGCATCCCGATCTCCCCCCGTGTGGGGGAGATGCCCGGCAGGGCAGAGGGGGGTATGGCGCGGCGGGACAGCCATGTTACCGCTTCACTTCCCAGCTCGTGACCCGCTCGCCTGTTACGGGATCCTTGCCGTCCTTCAACTGGATGCCCTTTTCCGCCAGTTCGTTGCGGATGCGGTCGGCCTCGGCGAAGTTTTTGGCTTTGAGCAGTTCAAGCCGCATCTCGACCAGCGCATCGATGCCGGCGGCAATGGCTTCATCCACCTCCACGGGCTTCGGCAAGAGGCCAAGCAGATCGGCCGAGGCGGCGAAGCGGGCCCTGGCGTCCGGATCGCTGTGCGAGGCCTGGGCCAGGGCATGCAGCGCCTGGATGGCGGGGACCGTGTTGAGGTCGTCCGAAAGCGCGTCGAGCACGCTCTCGTCCGGTTCAGCGCCGCCAGCCTCGGCCACAGGCCATTTCGCCAGCAGGTTCTCCGCCTCCTCCAACCGCTTCACCGAAAAATCGATCGGCTCGCGATAATGCGTCATCAGCATGGCGAGCCGCAGCACTTCGCCCGGCCATTTGCGCCCGCCAAAGGTCTCGGTCTCCAGAAGCTCGTTGATGGTGACGAAATTGCCGTCCGACTTCGACATCTTTCGGCCTTCCACCTGCACGAAGCCGTTGTGCATCCACACATTTGCCATCACATGCGTGCCGTGCGCGCAGCGCGATTGCGCGATCTCGTTTTCGTGGTGCGGGAAGATCAGGTCGAGCCCGCCGCCATGGATGTCGAAGACTTCTCCGAGATAGCGCGCGCTCATCGCCGAGCATTCGATATGCCAGCCGGGGCGGCCGCGGCCCCAGGGGCTTTCCCAGCCGGGTTCGTTGTGGCCGGACGCCTTCCACAGCACGAAATCGCCGGGGTTCTTCTTGTGCGCGTCAACCGCGATACGCGCGCCCGCCTGCTGCTCGTCGAGCGGGCGTTTGGAAAGCTGGCCGTAATCGCTCATCGAGCGGGTGTCGAACAACACTTCGCCTTCCGCCGCATAGGCATGGCCACGGGCGATCAGCTTTTCGATGATGGCGATCATCTGGGCAATATTGTCGGTCGCGCGCGGCTGCACCGTCGGCTCCAGGCAGCCGAGCGCCTTCACATCCGCCTGGAATTGCTGCTCCGTGCGTTCGGTGACGGCGCGGATCGCATCGTTCAGGGGAAGGCCTGGATGGTCCCGCAGCGCCCGCGCATTGATCTTGTCGTCCACGTCGGTGATGTTGCGGGCATAGGTGACATGGGCCTCGCCATAGATGTGTCGCAGCAGGCGGAACAACACGTCGAAAACGATGACGGGCCGGGCATTGCCGATATGGGCATAGTCATAGACGGTCGGGCCGCAGACATACATGCGCACATTGTTCGGGTCGAGCGGCTGGAACACCGCCTCGTCGCGGGTCAGCGTGTTGTAGAGCTTGAGCGTCTGGCTCATCGATATCGTCTCCCGAAACGGACTGGAACCGGCCGGACCGGTTCTGTGTCTTCTTGTGGTTTTCGAGAGACGAGAACGGCCGGCCAGCAAAATGCTAGCGAATAATGATCCCGCAGATGGTGCAGAGGGCCGTGTTCATGGGCCAAAGCTTATGGCCCCGAACCGGCATGTGGTCAAGGGGAGGGCAAGGCCGAAATGTTCGCTCATCCGGTGCCGGACGAAATATTCGTGCTGCCTCGGGCGGGCGGTAACCAGGTCTATGGCTGCAGCGGGATTTTTGCCTTGGCCGGCATCAGCCCCAGCACCAGCGCGCAGCCGGCGATGATCACCGCACCCCCGGCGATCTGCATCAGCGTCAGCGGTTCATCGAGCAAAAGCGCGCCGACCAGCACCGCCACCACGGTGACGGCAAATTCGACGCTGATCGCCCGTGTCGCGCCGATCGACGAGACGAGGCCGAAATAGAGCACATAGGTGAGTGAACTCATCAGGCCTGCCAGCGCCACGAGATAGAGGTAATCGACAGCCTCCGGCATGCCGGGCACCGGCACCACGGCAATCAGCGGGAGCGCAATCACGCCGCCGGAGAGAAAGGCGCCGATGGTGACTTCCCAGGGCCCGGTTCCGGCGAGGTGCCGGCTCGCATAATTGCTGCCGAAGGCGGCGGAGAAGGTGGAAAACAGCATGGCGGCACAGCCGAGCAGGAAAGCGGGCGTCACTGGAACGGCGGGGAAACCGACGAGCATCAGGAGCCCGATCGTGCCGAGCGCCAGCCCCAGCACCCGCGTCGGGGTGATGTGTTCCAGCCCCCAAAGCCTCGAAATCACCATGGAAAACAGCGGGATGGAGGCAACGAAGATCGCCGCCATGGCCGTGCCGATGCGCGGCGTCGCATAGGAAAGCCCGATCAGCTGGCCGGCAACCGTGGTGGCACCGACCACGGCAAGCGGCATGAACCGGGCGGGGAAGACCAGCCTGCGCCGCATCAGCCGCGCCATCAGGATCAGGATGGCGGCAGCGATGAAACAACGGAAGGTGACCGCACCCACCCAGCCGAAGGCGGCGACCACCTTCAGGAGAAGCAGGAAGGAAAAGCCCCAGGCAATGGCAAGGAACAGATAGGCGGCAAGATCACGAAGGCGCATGGGGCTGCTCTGAAAGGGCCGAAGGCTATTCCGGCAGGCGGTAATCGACGAATTTGTTCTGCCGGACGAGGAACAGCCGGCCGGTTTCCGTCATCTGCGGCGAACAGAGCGGCAAAAGCTTTTCGGCAACCTCGGATGGATGGGGCAGGGTGGCCGGATCTTCGCCCGGCATGGCCTGCGCCCGCATCGCGGTGCGGGTAGCGCCCGGATTGACGTTGATGACCCGCAGTTTCGTCTGCTCGGTTTCCGCGGCCCAGGTACGGCCGAGCATCTCCACGGCTGCCTTCGAGGCCGCATAGGCGCCCCAGAAGGCGCGGGCATCGGTGGCAACGCCCGAGGAGAGCAGCAGCGCACGCCCGGCTTCGGATTTGAGCAGCAGCGGCTCGACCGAGCGGATCAGTCGCCAGGTGGCCGTCACATTGGTTAGCATCACCTTGTCGAACACTTTTGCCTCGATATGGCCGACCGGCGATATGACGCCCAGAATACCGGCATTGGCGACGAGAATGTCGAGTTTGCCCCAGCGCTCAAAGATCGAGGCGCCCAGCCGGTCGATGGCGGCCATGTCGGTGAGGTCGAAGGGAACGAGCGTCGCCGTTCCCCCGGCCGCCTGGATCTGGTCGTCGAGCTCCTCGAGGCCGCCGACTGTGCGGGCGCAGGCAATCACATGCGCGCCGGCTTTTGCGAGTGCCAGCGCCGTGAAATAACCGATGCCGCGCGAGGCGCCGGTCACCAGTGCGATTTTGCCCGTCAGGTCGATGCTCATCTACTCTCCACCCTCATCTCTGTTGGGCAGATCTGCCTCTGCCGCTGTCCCGGACAGGTTATTACCCCTTCCGCGTGTCCAGCGTGCTTGTCACAGGGCATGGTCCTGCGCAAGAGGTTGCGCCGGGATGAGGCAGGGGCGTCAGAGGGCGACCATAAAAAAGCCCCTCCACCGGGATTGGTTCATCCTGGCAGAGGGGCTTTTGTCCGTCAAAAGGTCTCAGCCGTTGCTGGCCATCACCGAAATCTTGCGGCCCATCGCTTCGCCGTCCTTGTCGAGCAGGCGGGTCGGGTAATCGCCGGTGAAATAATGGTCGGTGAACTGCGGACGGGCCGGATTGCGATCCTCGCCGCCAACCGCGCGGTAAAGCCCGTTGATCGACAGGAAGGCCAGCGAATCCGCGCCGATATACCGGCACATGGCCTCCACGCCGTCATACTGGTTGGCGAGCAGCTTTTCCGCGTCGGGCGTATCGATGCCGTAGAAATCGGGGAAGAAGATCATCGGGGAGGCGACGCGCAGATGCACTTCCTTGGCGCCGGCATCACGGATCATCTGGACGATCTTCAGCGAGGTCGTGCCACGCACGATCGAATCATCCACCAGGATGACGCGCTTGCCTTCGATCATCGCCCGGTTGGCCGAATGTTTCAGCTTCACGCCAAAGGCGCGGATCTGCTGGGTCGGCTCGATGAAGGTGCGGCCGACATAATGGTTGCGGATGATGCCGTATTCGAAGGGAATGCCGCTTTCCTGCGCGTAACCAAGGGCCGCCGGCGTGCCGCCGTCCGGCACGGGCACCACGACATCGCCTTCGACCGGCGATTCCTTGGCCAGATTGACACCCATGTTTTTGCGCGCGACGTAAACCGAGCGGCCGCCGACGACCGAATCCGGCCGGGCGAAATAGACATATTCGAACAGGCAGAGCCGCTCCGGCTGCACGTTCGGCGCCTTGCGTTCCTCGATCGAGATCGAGCCGTCCGGCTGGATCTCGCAGATGATCACTTCGCCGTTTTCCACGTCGCGGATGTATTTCGCGCCGATGATGTCGAGCGCACAGGTTTCCGAGCAGAAGATCGGCTTGCCGTCGAGTTCGCCCATCACCAGCGGACGGATGCCGGTGGGATCGCGCGCGGCGATCAGCTTGGTGCGGGTGATGCCGAGCATCGAATAACCGCCTTCCATCTGGCGGATGGCATCGATGAAACGGTCGCTGGTATTGGTGTAGCGCGAACGGGCGATCAGGTGCAGCACCACTTCCGTATCGGAGGTGGACTGACAGATGGCGCCCCCGGCGATCAGCTGGCGGCGCAGCGTCAGACCGTTGGTGAAATTGCCGTTATGGGCAACGGCGATGCCGCCGACTTCCAGTTCGGCAAACAGAGGCTGCACGTTGCGCAGCGCCACTTCGCCGGTGGTGGAATAACGGGTATGGCCAATCGCCATGGCGCCCGGCAGCTTCGCGATCGTCGTCGGGTTGGTGTAGTGGTCGCCGACGAGGCCCATGTGCTTTTCCGTGTGGAACTGCTTGCCGTCGAAGGAGACGATGCCGGCCGCTTCCTGGCCGCGATGCTGGAGGGCGTGGAGGCCGAGCGCTGTCAGCGTTGCCGCATCGGGGTGGCCCAGAATGCCGAACACGCCACACTCTTCGTGCAGCGTGTCGCCATCCAGATCGTCGGAAAGATGTTGCGAAACCAGCTCAATCATCATCGCGGGTCCTTGGGTCTGTCAGAAAAACGTAAAGAGGCCGGAGGGAAAATCCCCGATCCGGCCTGTTCTTGCGCGCTCTATACCACGAACGCTGTTGCTTGGCTTCCCTTAGAATCGCAACAAAGCGTCAATTATTTGTCACACCTGGCGCCGGTGCGTCATCGGACGGCGCCTGTTCTGTGCCAGGCGTGGACGCGCCGTCGGGCTTGCCGAGAATGCGGGCGCGGATCTGCGGTTCGATGTCGGTGGGCAGCACCGCTTCCAGGCGGCCGACGAGCGTATCGAGGAAAGGTTTCGATTTCGACTGGGTGATCCATTCCGGCTGCTGGCGGATATCGACCAGCCAGTTCCAGAAGGCGACCGCCACGACCAGCAGCAGGATGCCGCGTGCCGCGCCGAACAGGAAACCGAGCGTACGGTCCAGCGCACCGATGCTGCTGTCGATGATGAAGTCGGCAATGCGGGTGGTGATGAAGGTGATCACGATGAGCGCAATGAGGAAGATCACGCCGGCCGAACCGGCGATCGCGATCCGGTGATCGGCGGTGTATTTTTCGGCAAAGGGCAGAAGCAGCGGGTAGAGATAATAGGCCGCGGCAATCGAACCCACCCAGCTTGCGATCGAAAGCACCTCGCGGGAAAAGCCGCGAACCATGGCGAGCACCGCCGAAAACAGGGTGACGCCGAGGACAATGCCGTCGAAGATCGTGATGGGCATGAAAGAACGAACTCCAAGATGACCCGGAATGAACCGGGAGGACCTGTGGTGGATGGCGGCAAGCATTCGTTAACGCTCAAAACCGCCCGTGGCGCTCCTCTTACAACAGGGAAACGGCGGGGGAAAGATCAATCCTCCTCTTGGCCTTTCCCCAGTTTCCTCGCCGATCCGGCAATCTCCACCACCAGATCCGGCAGGCCCTCGATCTCGCTCAAGCCCTTTTTGCCGCCCTTGGGGATTTCCGCAGACGAAGCGGGCAGCATGGCGGAGGAGAAACCGAGCTTTTCGGCTTCCTTCAGACGCTGCGCCGTCTGCGAGACGGGACGCACGGCGCCGGAGAGGCTGACTTCGCCGAAATAGACCCTCTCGGAGGGGAGGGCCACGCTGGCAAGCGACGAGACAAGCGCTGCGGCGACCGCCACATCCGCCGCCGGCTCGGTGATGCGATAACCGCCCGCCACGTTGAGATAGACATCATGCTGGCCGAGCTTGACACCGCAATGGGCCTCCAGCACCGCAAGAATCATCGAGAGTCTTGCCGAATCCCAGCCGACGACGGCCCGGCGCGGCGTACCGAGCGAGGTGGGGGCGACGAGCGCCTGCACTTCCACCAGCACGGGCCGCGTGCCCTCCATGCCGGCAAAGACGGCGGCCCCCGGCGCCTTGGCATTGCGTTCGCCGAGAAAAAGTTCGGACGGGTTCGACACTTCGCGCAGCCCCTTGTCCGACATTTCGAAGACGCCGATCTCATCGGTTGGGCCGAAACGGTTCTTGACGGTGCGCAGGATACGATAGTGGTGGCCGCGGTCGCCCTCGAAATAAAGCACCGCATCGACCATGTGTTCGACGACGCGCGGGCCGGCGATCTGGCCTTCCTTCGTCACGTGGCCGACGAGCACCATGGCGGCCCCGGTCTGCTTGGCAAAACGGATCATCGCCTGCACGCCGGTGCGCACCTGGGTGACGGTGCCGGGCGCCGAATCGGCAGTATCGCTCCACAGCGTCTGGATCGAATCGATGATCACGAGGTCCGGCCGCTTGCCTTCGGCGAGCGTTGCCAGAATGTCCTCGACATTGGTTTCGGCGGCGAGCAGCACATCGGTATTGGCGGCGCCCAGGCGCTGGGCCCGCAGCCGCACCTGCGCCACGGCCTCTTCGCCGGACACATAGATGATGCGGTGGCCGCCGCGCGACAGAGCCGCCGCCGCCTGCATGAGCAGCGTCGATTTGCCGATGCCCGGATCACCGCCGACCAAAACCGCCGATCCGCGCACGAAGCCGCCGCCGGTCACCCGGTCGAGTTCGCTGATGCCGGTCTGCACGCGCGGCGCTTCCTCGGTCTCGCCGGAGAGCGTCGTGAGGGCCACGGCGCGGCCTTTCTTCGGCATTTTGCCGGGACCGCCGCCGATGCCGCCCATCGGATCGTCTTCGATGATCGTGTTCCACTCGCCGCAGCCATCGCACTTGCCGGCCCAGCGGGTATGCACCGTGCCGCAGTTCTGGCACACGAATTGGGTCTTTGTTTTTGCCATCAGGAAAAATCAGTCTTCTTGTTGTTCTTCGTCGAAAAGGTCGGCCGAGAGGTTCTGGTGGCCGTGCAGGACGCGCAGGATGACGACGTCGTCGGGCGTGGTGCGGAAATAGATACAGCGTCTGCGGAAGGGCAGGGCCTTCAGTCCGAGGCGCAGATCATCACGCGGCACACCCGGAAAGCCGCTGGCTGCAATCCACTCAATCTTGCTTGTCAACTGCCGTATGAAACGACTTGCGGCGACAATGTCTTTCTCCGCGATATAGACAAATATATCGACGAGGTCCTGATCCGCGAGAAGGGTGTAGATCAGCTTTTTCGGTTTAATCGCCGCATCCCCCGCTCGATAACCGAATCGGCTACGGCATCCGCGCTTTCGAAAGGAAGGGTCTCGCCGGCGGCAACCTGGGCGTCGGCGGCATCAATCATTCGCCGCACCTGTTCCTCATGCAGGTCGAGCAGTGCCAACCCCGCCCGCACCACATCCTCGGCGCTTTGGTAGGCGCCGCTGCGCAGCTTGGTGTCGATGAAGGCCTGTTCTTCTTCGGTGAGGTGGATCTCGGGCATTTCGATCTCCTTTTGTTCTCTTATAGCGCACTCAAGTTGCGCTGAACAGAGGGCAATGAAACGGCGTCAGATCTCGTCTTCGCCGAGGCAGCGCCGCTCATAGCGAAGCCCGAGGCTGGTGAGCAGCTCGTAGCCGATCGTGCCGGCCGCGGCGGCAACCTCGTCCAAGGCGATGTTGTGCCCGAAAAGTTCGATATAATCGCCGGAGCGGATGGCATTCTTCGGCAGGTCGGTGACGTCGAAGATGGTGAGGTCCATGGTGATGCGGCCGACGACCGGCACCTGGCGGCCGGCGATGAAACCGAAGGCACCGGTCGGCACGGCGGAACGTAAGGGGACTCCGCTGCCCGAAAGATTGCGCAGGTAACCGTCGGCATAACCGACCGCGGCAATCGCCAGCCGGCTGTCCCTGGCAAGGCGGTGCGTGCCGCCATAACTGACGGTTTCGCCGGCCTTGGCCTCGCGGATCTGCACGATGCGCGCCTCAGCGGTCACGACCGGCCGCATCGCGTTCTCCATGCCGGAGGTCGCCTGTCCACCGTAAAGGGCAATGCCCGGGCGGGTGAGATCGAAATGATATTGCGGCCCGAGGAAGATGCCGGCCGAGGCGGAGAGGCTCGCCTCCACACCCTCATAGGCCGCACTCACCTTTCGGAAAAGGTCGAGCTGCTGGCGGTTGCTTTCGGCCTCTTGTGTGTCGCCGCTATGGAGATGCGAGAGCACCAGCACTGGCTCAAAGCTCGTCGGGCGCGAGACATCCTCGGCGAGCGCCAGCGCTTCTTCGACAGAAAGGCCGAGCCGGTTGAAGCCGGTATCCACCTGAAGCGCGCAAGGGTAGGGGCCGCGTTCGGAAAGAACGGACATCCAGAAGGCCAGCTGTTCCTCAGAGGCCAGAACCGGCACCAGATCGTTCTCGAAGAAGGTTTCCTCCTGGCCCGGCCAGATGCCGGAGAGCACGAAGATGCGGGCCTCCGGCGCATAGGCGCGCAGCGTCTCGCCTTCGCTGGCGGCGGCCACGAAGAAATCGCGAGCGCCCGCCTCATAGAGCGTCAGCCCGCAATCCTCGATGCCGAGCCCATAGGCATCCGCCTTGACGACGGCGGCGGTGCGTGCCCGGCCCGAGCGGCGGGCGAGATCCTGCCAGTTGTCGGCGAGGGCCGCGAGATCGACGGTCAGACGCAGCGGGGCGCAATCGAAGGGATCGGTCTGCAGCAGGTCGTCACGTCCGTCGGTCATCACACTTTCCTTCGTCATTGATGTGCGGGAGCGGAATCAGCACCAGGCGCCGATGGTCCCGCCGGGCGGACCCTATCGATTTTTGTCCGGCGCGAAAATGATGATCCAGTGAATTCTTCCGCCAGGCGGCCCGCATCCCGTGCCCGCGGGCAGCAGAGGCGCGGGCGTCCGACAGTCGCGGTCACTTTTGTTCAAGACGCGAGCGACGGGGCATATTAAGTTAGACCCATGCACAATGTTTCGCAGCAACAGGCCGCCGAGGCGACACCGGTATCGCGGGTGGAAAAGACCCGGTTCTGGCGCGACCGGCGGTTCCGGCAGATGGAGTGCCTGACCGCCTCCTTCATCACGCACGAATTTTCCCCGCATTCGCACGACACGTTCTCGATCGGCGCGATCGAGAAGGGCTGCCAGGTGGCGATGATCCGCGGAGAGCGCGAACATACCGGCCCCGGCGCCCTCTACCTCATCAATCCGGGCGAGATCCATGACGGCCAGCCGGGTGCTCCGGAAGGGTATCGCTACCGGATGATCTATCCCGACATGGCGGTGCTGACCGATATCATCGAGGACATGACGGGGCGGGCTTTTCATGGAACACCGAGTTTTGCCCGGCAGTTGCTGACTGACCGGCCACTCGCCGCCGCCTTCAACCGGGCCCATCGGTCGATCGAGGAGGGCACGGCGCTGGAGGGCGAGGAGGGCATGTACGGCGTGCTCGCCACCATGTTTGCCCGCCACGGCAGCGCCATCATCCACGCGCCCGATTACCAGGAGCCGCTCGCCATGCGCCGGGTGAAGGACTATATCGCCGGCCATTTCGACGAGGAGATCGGGCTTGAGGCATTGGCGAAGGTGGCGGGTCTCAGCCGCGCCCACATGATCCGCGCGTTCCGGAAACACTATTTCATCACACCGCATGCCTATCAGACGGATCTGCGCATCCGCCATGCCCGGCGCCTGTTGCGCGCGGGGGCAACCCCTTCCGATACGGCTGCCGCCTGCGGTTTTGCCGATCAGGCGCATCTGACGCGGCATTTCAAGGCGCGCACAGGGCTGACGCCCGCCGTCTTCCGCGCCGGCTGATCACTTTCCTTCAAGACCGGAAGGCACGGGCAGGGATAGAGCCTCCGGCAACAGGAGGTTTTCATGAGATCAGACACTGTGCGGCGCGAACTGCTTGATGGGACGCGCACAATTATTCCCCTTGTGCTGGCAGCTTTGCCGATCGGCTTTGTCTTCGGCACGGTGGCGGCCGGCAACGGACTGTCGCCGCTCGAAACCGTGTTGATGAGCGCGCTGGTCTTTGCCGGTGGTTCGCAATTCGTCGCCATGGACCTGTGGACCCATCCCGCTTCCTGGAGCGCGCTCGGGCTGGCCGCCTTGCTCGTCAACCTGCGGCATATCCTGATGGGCGCCTCGCTGGAGCGCAGCCTCGGCCTGTTTCGGCCCTGGCAGAAACTGCCGACGCTTCTGGTGATGGCGGATGAGAACTGGGCGCTGGCCGAAGCGCGTGCCCGTCAAAAGCCGCTGACGCCGGCCTTTTATCTCGGTTTGGCGCTGCCCTTTTATTGCGGCTGGGTGCTGGCGAGCCTCGGCGGCGCGCTGTTCGGCACACTGCTCGGAGATGTTGCGGTGTACGGGCTCGATTTTGCCTTTCCCGCCGTCTTCATCGTGCTCCTGATGGGCTTCTGGAAGGGGCGGGAAACCGGCCTTATCCTGATTGCAAGTGCGGTCGCCTCGCTGACGGTGCACAGCCTGGTGCCCGGCGCCTGGTATATCGCCGCCGGTGCGTTGGCGGGGCTTGTCGTGGCTGTCGCCGCACCGGGCTTGAGGGAGATCCGCGCATGACGCTCGATCCCGCAACTTTTGCCGCCATTCTCGCGATGATGGCAGCGACTGTCTTCACCCGCCTGTTCGGTGCTTTGCTCGTCAACCGGTTCGATCTGTCGCCACGGGTGGAAAAGGCGCTGACGGCGGTGCCGCCGGCCGTGCTGATGGCCGTCGTCACCCCCACCGCCATCGCCACCGATCTCGCCGAGACGGTCGCCTGTGCCGTGACCGCTCTTGCCGCCCTGCGCCTACCGCTGTTACCGGCGGCTACCGCAGGCGTCGTCACCGTGGCCCTATTGCGCGCGGCAGGTCTTTGACGGCGTCTGCCGGCATGAAGCGTGTGCGATAGGCGCTGGGGCTCAGACCGAGCCGCTTGCGGAAATGATGGCGCAGCGTATGGGCCGAACCGAAGCCGACCGCACAGGCAATCTCCTCCATCGGCGTGTCACTGTCACAGAGCAGTTGTTTGGCCCTCTCCATACGTTCGGCGGCAAGCCAGTCGCCAGGAGAGAGCCCCGTGGCCTCGACAAAACGGCGGATGAAGGTGCGGTCGCTCATCCGGCAGGCCCGTGCCATCCGGGCGATCGTCCAGTTTCCGGCGAGGTCTTCCCGGATCTGGTCGAGAAGGGGTGCCACGTCGCTGCCGGGACGCAGTGCCACCGGCCGTTCGAGGAATTGAGCCTGTCCGCCGTTGCGATGGGCAGGCATGACGATGCGGCGGGCGACCGAATTGGCCGCCGCAGCACCGAAATCCTGCCGGACGATCTCGATCAGAAGGTCGATGCCAGCCGCACTGCCGGCTGCGGTGAAAATGCGGTCGTGGCTGCGATAAAGCGATGTCTCGTCCACCGTCATCTGCGGGCGCCGTGCCCTGAGTTTGTCCGCGTACCGCCAGTGCGTAGTGGCAACAGCCCCGTCCAGCAGTCCCGTTTCGGCCAGAACGACGGCGCCGGAGCAGAGCGAAACGAGCCTCGCGCCTCGGGAATGGGCGAAACGCAGGCGTTCGCACAGCGCCTCCGGCACTGGCTGGTCGATGCCGCGCCAGCCGGGCACCACGATCATGTCTGCCTGATCGAGAAGGTCGATGTCGCCGTCGGCGGTCACTGTCAGGCCGCCCGCGGCGCGCAAGGGACCGCCCTCGATCGCAGCACTGGCGAAACGGTACCAGCCCGGCCCCATTTCCGGCCGGCTGAGCCCGAAGACTTCGCAGGTAATGCCGAATTCGAAGGTGCAGAGCCCGTCATAGACGAGTGCGACGACCAGGGGACCTGTAAGGGGAGTGTGCGTGTTTGGCATGATCTCTACGCATATTGTCAAATCTGCCAATTGGCAAGCGCACCCGATTTGCCGATGTTTGCGGCATCCGAAAGCCGTTGTGATCCCAGGAGATTGATCGATGACCAGTGCCGTGACCGCCATTCCCGCCGCCCCGAGTGCGGATGCCCGCGCCCATTTTGCCGCGAGCTTCACCTTCGAAACCGATTGTTGGGACGTGCACGATTCGGTCATGAAGGGCGCGGATTTCGTGCTGCTCGATGTGCGCAGCCCGGCGCTCTACGCCGCCGGTCATGTGCCGGGTGCCATCAGCCTGCCGCATGGCAAGATCACCGCGCACCGCATGTCGGCTTGGCCCGAAGGCACGCTGTTTGTCACCTATTGCGCCGGCCCCCATTGCAACGGGGCGGCACGCGGTGCTCTTCGTCTTGCGGAACTCGGACTTCCGGTCAAGCTGATGGCCGGTGGCATCACCGGCTGGCTGGACGAGGGGTTTGCGCTTGCAAAGCGCGAACAGCCCTGACAAGAAAACGCCCCGCTCTTGGGCGGGGCGTTTGTCTGAGGATCAATGTTCCTCGTATTGCGCAAAGCTCGGATCGGCGAGATCGGCAAAGCGGGTATATTCCGACTGGAAGGCGAGTTTCACGGTGCCGGTCGGTCCGTGACGCTGCTTTGCGATGATCACGTCGGCCGTGCCCTTCACCTTGTCCATCTGCGCTTCCCATTCCGCGTATTTCGGATCGTTCGGATCGCGCGGTTCGAGGTTCTTCACGTAGTATTCCTCGCGGAACACGAAGAGCACCACGTCGGCGTCCTGTTCGATCGAGCCGGATTCGCGAAGGTCGGAGAGCTGCGGGCGTTTGTCTTCGCGGCTTTCCACCTGACGGGAGAGCTGGGAGAGCGCGATGATCGGAACATTCAGTTCCTTGCCGAGCGCCTTCAGGCCCGTGGTGATCTGGGTCACTTCCTGCACGCGGTTTTCGCCGGATTTGCCGGAGCCGGTCATGAGCTGGATATAGTCCACCACCAGCACATCAAGCCCCCGCTGGCGTTTCAGGCGCCGGGCGCGTGCCGATAGCTGCGCAATCGAGATACCACCGGTCTGGTCGATGAACAGTGGCACCTTCTGCATCATCTGGCTGCACGCGACGAGCTTTTCGAAATCGGCCTCGGTGATGTCGCCGCGGCGGATTTTCGAGGATGAGACTTCCGTCTGCTCGGAGATGATACGGGTCGCCAGCTGTTCGGACGACATTTCGAGCGAGTAAAAGCCGACGACGCCGCCATTTTTTGCCTTGAAGGAACCGTCGGGCAGCACTTCCGGCTCGTAGGCCGCGGCAATGTTGTAGGCGATGTTGGTGGCGAGCGAGGTTTTACCCATACCCGGGCGTCCGGCAAGCACGATCAAGTCGGACCGCTGCAGGCCGCCCATCTTTGCATCGAGCGACATGATGCCGGTCGAAATACCCGAAAGATGCCCGTCGCGCTCGAAGGCGGCCCCGGCCATGTCGATCGCCTGCGCCACCGCATCTGCAAACGACTGGAAACCGCCGTCGTAACGGCCGGTTTCCGCGAGTTCGAAGAGACGCCGTTCGGTATCCTCGATCTGCGTCTGCGGCGGCATGTCGAGCGGCGCGTCATAGGCGATGTTGACCATGTCCTCGCCGATGGTGATCAGCGCGCGGCGCAGCGCCAGATCGTAGATCGCCCGGCCATAATCTTCCGCATTGATGATGGTCACGGCTTCGGCGGCAAGGCGTCCCAGATATTGCGGAATGCTGAGTTCGCCGACCTTCGTATCCGTCGGCAGAAAGTTCTTGATCGTCACCGGGTTGGCGATCTTGCCCATGCGGATGATGTCGCCCGCCACCTCGAAGATCTTCCGGTGCAGCGGTTCGTGGAAATGCGTCGGCTTCAGAAAGTCCGAAACGCGGTAATAGGCATCGTTGTTGACCAGGATCGCACCCAGAAGAGCCTGTTCGGCCTCGAGGTTGTTAGGGGCCTCGCGGTAATGCGGCTCTGCCGGAGCGGCTCCGCCCAGATTGCGCGCTGCTTCATTCATCGTATCGATCCAATCATGCTCTTCATTTGGGTCGCCCACTCTAGCGAAGCGGCAGGCGAAGGCTAGACGTGCCGCGTGAACTCACACCGATTCACAGGCATTTGGCCCGCTGGCCAAAAAACGCGAGGGAATCCGAAATTTTCGTTGACTGCGGCTCCGGACGAATCGGTCGGCACGCCTGTTGCATTATAACGACGCAGGACCGCGCCTGCGAGGTTTTGTTGTGCTGAGGAGTGCGTCAGATGCATGGCTGATCGCCCGGTTGTGCGGTTGAAGAAAAGCTTCAATCGGCCTAGATAGCGTCCAAACAATTAGGTTGCTAATTATCAGTGGATGTTATCATGTCGCGCCAGTCTGTCGATGAGCGGCTGTTTGACGAAATCTCGTCCTTCACCCGACGCCTGAGATCCGTTTTTGGAGTCTATGCCAGCGCAACGGGCCTGACGCTCACGCGGGCGAGGGCGCTGTTCGCGCTCACCCGCCGCGGCAGTCTTTCGCAAAAGGACCTCGCCCAGGAACTGGAGATCGAGACGCCGACGCTGGTGCGCATCCTCGACGGCATGGAGCAGCAGGGACTGATCGAACGCAGAGGCGCCGCAGACCGTCGGGTCAAGGAAATCCACATGACGGCGGAAGGTCAGGTGGTGGGTGCCGAGGTGCAGGCGCTCGCCGTCGGTCTGCGCGGCCAGATCGTCGAGGGCATCGCGCAGGAGGATCTCGATGTGGCCCTGCGCGTTCTGCTGCAACTGAACCGCAACTTGGCGGTTGCAGCCGGAAAGGGTGAGCATTCATGAGCACGGCAGAAGAGACAGGCCAGGTGTCCGGGCCATCGGGGGCCCTGCAGAAGACACCGCCGCAGCCCATTCCGGTGGAAGAACGGCCCCTCTGGCTGACGCTTGCCTATATCGCCTCCGGCCTTTTGATGTTCCTGACGCAGGGGCTCGGCATGAACATCGTGTCGGCGAATATCTACCAGCTGCAGGGCACCTTCTCCGCGACGATTGCCGAGGTTGCCGCGCTCTCGGCCGCCTATATGGCGCCTTATGCCAGCCTGTCGCTCGCCCTCTTCAAGATCCGCGTCCAGTACGGCCTGCGTCCTTTTGCGGAACTCAGCATCGCCGCCTTCGTGCTCGCCTCCTGCCTCAATCTGTTTGTCACCGACTTCCATTCCGCGCTTGTCGTGCGCTTCGTCAGCGGCATGGCGGCAGCACCGCTTTCTTCGCTCGGCTTCCTCTACATTCTGGAGGCCTTTCCCGTTCAGAGGAAACTGACGATCGGCCTCAGCATCGCGCTCACCGGAACGCTGCTTGCCGCTCCCGTCGCCCGCATCATCTCGCCCGGCCTGATGGATCTCAATGGATATCAGGCGCTTTACACGATGGAGCTGGGCCTCGCACTTCTGGCGCTTCCACTGATCTACATCCTGCCGCTCACCGCCCCGCCGCGGGTGAAGGTGATCGAGCGGACGGACGTCTTCACCTATCTGCTGCTGGCCGGCGGCCTCGGCTGTTTTGCCGTCTTCTTCACGCTCGGCCGCTTCTACTGGTGGTTCGAAACGGAATGGCTCGGCCTGCTTCTGGCGACCTCCATCGTGCTCCTGACGCTGTTCGTCATGATCGAACTGCGCCGCAGCAATCCACTGCTCGACCTGCGCTGGATCTTTTCCTGGCCGAACCTGCATCTGGCGGCGGTCCTGATTCTCTTTCGCGCGGTGACCGCCGAGCAATCCAGCACCATGGTGGGTTTCCTGCAGCAGATGGGCATCCAGAACGATCAGATGGGCGTGCTCTTCGGCCTCATCCTGCTCGCTTCGATGGCCGGTGGTGCCGTCTGTGCCGTGCTGATGGTCAACCAGCGTCCGGGCACCGCGCATGTGATCGCACTGGCCCTGATCGCGACCGGCGCGTTTCTCGACAGCCAGTCCACCAATCTCAGCCGGCCGGAACAGTTCTATCTCAGCCAGTCGCTGATCGCCTTTGGGGCGGCACTTTTCCTGCCGCCGGTGATGGCGCGGGGTTTTGGCGCCGCCTTGCAGAAGGGGCCGCCCTATCTTGTCAATTTCATTGCGATCTTCCTCTTCACCCAGATCAGCGGCTCGGTGATCGCGACCGGCCTGCTCGGCTCGTTTGTCACGATCCGCGAGAAGTTCCATTCGAGCGTCCTGGTGGAAAACATCCTGCTGACGGATCCGGATGTCGTGGCACGGGTCGCCCAGCTTTCGGGGGGCTATGCGAAGACCATCATCGACAAGGTACTGCTGAATGCCGAGGGGTTGGCGCTCCTCTCCCAGCAGGTCTCCCGCGAAGCCTATGTGCTGGCCTACAACGACACCTTCCTGCTGATCGGCATTGCCTCGCTGCTCGCGCTCGCAGGCCTTCTCCTTCACCTCTCCTTTGACCGCCTTCGCGCATTTTTTGCCGAACGCGCCGCCGCTGACGCGGCGACCAACCACAATCAGGTTTGACATCATGTTCCGAAAGTTCTTTTCCCCTGCCACCCTTATCGTGCTTCTGGTCGGTCTGCTCGGCCTCGGGTTGGTTCTTTACGCCTGGCGCCTGCCGCCGTTCACCAGCAGCGTCGAGATGACCGACAATGCCTATGTGCGCGGTTATGTGACGACGCTCAGCCCGCAGGTCAGCGGTTATGTGGTCGATGTGCCGGTCAAGGATTACCAGCAGGTCAAGGCAGGCGATGTGGTGGTGCGGATCGATGACCGTATCTATCGCCAGAAGCTGGCACAGGCCGAGGCAACACTCGACAGCCAGCAGGCGGCGCTTGCCAATTCGCACCAGCAGGAGGTCTCCGCGAAAGCCAATATCACCTCCAGCGAGGCCTCTGTCAGCAGTGCCGAGGCGGCTCTCACCCAGGCGCAGCTTGCCAATGAACGCCAGTTGAACCTTGCCCGCAGCGGCGTCGGCACCACCAGCGTTCAGGAACAGGCCGAAGCGCAGCTGGAAAAGGCCCGCGCAGCGCTGCGCCAGGCGGAGGCCGCGCTGGAAGTGTCGCGCCAGCAGCTGCAGACCATCATCGTCAACCGCGGTTCGCTCGAAGCCGCGGTCGCGAGCGCCGAAGCATCCGTCGAACTCGCCCGCATCGATCTCGCCAATACCGAGATCCACGCGCCGCGCAACGGCCGGGTGGGAGAGGTGGGCGCCCGTCTTGGCCAGTATGTCACGGCCGGAACCCAATTGATGGCGGTGGTGCCGGATGAGGTCTGGGTGATCGCCAACTTCAAGGAAACCCAGCTGCAGGGCATGCGGGTCGGCCAGCCCGTGACGGTCCGCGTGGATGCGCTCGGAGGCCGCGAGATCACCGGGTATATCGAACGTTTCTCTCCCGCGGCGGCCTCCGAATTCGCCGTCATCCGCTCGGACAATGCGACCGGCAATTTCGTCAAGATTGCCCAGAGGGTCGGGGTCCGCATCCGGCTTGTCGTTCCGAAAGACGCCGCCGACCTGTTGCAGCCGGGGCTCTCGGTGGAGGTGCGCGTCGACAAGGACGCGGCGACCAGACAGCCGACCTGACCAGAGCTGCCGGTCCAACCCCATAAAAAACCCCGGATCGACATGGTCGATCCGGGGTTTTTTGATGCCGTATGGCGATCGCAGTCTTATGCGTCGTCGCCGTCTTCGTCGTCCGGGTTGAAGAAGTCTTCCGGACGCAGGGCGTCTTCGTCCACGCCGTAGATGGCGTCGACGGAGTTGAGGCTTTCGCCCTTGGCCTGACGTTCGGCTTCTTCAGCGGAACGGGCAACGTTCAGCGCGATTTCGATTTCGACTTCGGCATGCAGATGCAGCGTGACGCTGTGCAGGCCGATCGACTTGATCGGGTTGTTCAGGTCAACCTGGTTGCGGCTGATGTTGAAGCCGTCGGCAGCCAGAACTTCCATGATGTCGCGGGCAGCAACCGAACCGTAGAGCTGGCCGGTTTCGCCAGCGGCGCGAACCACGATGAAGGACTTGCCTTCGAGGGCTTCGGCAACCTTCTGGGCTTCCGACTTGCGCTCGAGGTTGCGGGCTTCGAGCGTGGCGCGTTCGGCTTCGAAACGGGTCTTGTTGGCAGCGTTGGCGCGCAGCGCCTTGCCCTGCGGCAGCAGGAAGTTACGGGCGTAACCGTCGCGAACCTTGACGACTTCGCCCATCTGGCCAAGCTTGGCGATGCGCTCGAGAAGAATGACGTCCATTGTCTTTATCCTTTCAGATCAATTCGGAGTGTCGTTGGAATTCGGGTTGCGTGCGGGCGTCAGGGCGATCGTCCGGCGCGTGTCGGTGAGGCCGATGACGATGATGGCAAGCATCGGCAGGAAGAGCAGGCTGGAGAGATAGACCAGCACGAGGGCCGGAAAACGCCAGTCCTTGCCCTTCAGATTAAAATGCAGCGAGGCATAACCCGCCATCAGGAAGCCGGCGCCGAACGTGCCGCAAAGCGTCGCGCCGATCATCGCCGGAACGCCGCCCGCAAAGGTCAGCAGAATACCGGCGAGGAAAATGAAGATCGCGTTGCGGTTCATGCGCAGCGCCGAGGGCATGTCCTCGCGCGGACGCAGCGCCCGGCCGCTGCGCGAGACGATGCGCACCGCGAAATAGAAGGCGGAAAACAGCAGCAGAACCCAGAGGCCGCCCTGGATCAGCGGCAGCATCAGCACGATCATTGCCTTGGTCTGGGCAAGCGAGGCGGCATCCGGCACCATCGACGGGTTCTGGACGTTCAGGTTCTCGACCATCGCATCGACGAGCGCATTGGTGAGATCCGGGCCGTAACCGATGATGGCGCCCAGAATGATGACGGCGACCGTCACCAGCCCGCACAGATGCAGAAGGATGTCCGAGATCGGGTACCAAGCCATCAGATCGGCAGGGCCGCCGAGTTCGGAGGCCGGACGGGCAAGGTTGGCGAGATGCGACAGCCAGCCGGCCGGGATCAGCGTGAAGATCGCCATGGCAAGCGCAAACATCGGCGAGCCGAGGATGGCGCCCAGCAGGGCGGCGGTCAGGATCGACACGATCGCGGCACGATTGCCCCAGCCAAGGCCGGCGACGAGAACGGGAAGGGCGGAGGAAGCATAAAGGACGAAGGCGAACGACGGCTGTGCGTTCGCGCCCAGCACAAGCAGGGTCGCGGCAATGCCGGCAAGGATGCCGGTGATCAGCACTGTCTGGTTCAATCCGTACACGTCTCGCTGTCCTGCCGGTTCAAGCAGTTAGGGGAGAAGCCCGACGTAAAGTCTCAGGCATTGGTCCCCAACATGGGTTTTCAAGGGTTCCGATCCGCGCCCACCGCGGAAGGGGAGATGCCGCCGGTGAAAGGATCACCGGCGGCAAACAGTCGATTAGGATACGACGTAGGGCAAAAGGCCGAGGAAGCGGGCGCGCTTGATGGCCTGGGCCAGTTCGCGCTGCTTCTTCTGGGAAACGGCCGTGATGCGGGACGGAACGATCTTGCCGCGCTCGGAAATGTAGCGCTGCAGGAGGCGAACGTCCTTGTAGTCGATCTTCGGTGCGTTTGCGCCCGAGAAGGGGCAGGTCTTGCGACGACGGTGGAACGGACGGCGTGCCGGAGCAGAGGATGCGTCAGCCATGGGTAATTCTCCTTAAGCTCTCGAATTATGCACGATCTTCGCGCGGACGACGCTCGAAGCCGCCTTCACGCGGGCCGCGGTCTTCGCGGGGGCCACGGTCCGGACGCGGACCACGATCGCCGAAGTCACGGCGCGGGCCACGGTCGTCGCCGTCACGACGCGGACGGTCGTCACGGTCGCGCTTCTGCATCATGGCAGACGGACCTTCTTCGTGCTTCTCGACGGCGATCGTCATGTAGCGAAGAACGTCTTCGTTGATGCGCATCTGGCGCTCCATCTCGTGCACGGCAGCAGCCGGTGCGTCGATGTCCATGAGCGCGTAGTGAGCCTTGCGGTTCTTCTTGATGCGGTACGTCAGGGACTTGAGGCCCCAGTTTTCGATGCGCCCGACCTTGCCGCCATTTGCTTCGAGGACACCCTTGTACTGTTCGACGAGGGCATCAACCTGCTGAGCGGACATATCCTGCCGGGCAAGGAATACATGTTCATAAAGAGCCATTACAGCTTGCCTTTCTTGCGGTTGTCTTGGCCCGGTAATCGGCGGCTAAGCCTCAACGACTGGTCTTGGAAGGGGTTTTCACCCCGGCAAGAAAAGCGTTACGATCGAGACGGTCGAGAGCGGAGACACGGGAGGCCGGAACACTTCTTGTTCCTGCGGCTCCGCATGCGGAACCGGCCCTCCGTTCAGCCACCAGCCAGAAGACCGGGCATTTCGAACAGCGCGCTTATACGCAGAATTCGCGCGAATGCAAGGGCGCGCCGGCATTTTCTCGGGGACGTGCCACCTGTCCCGCAATCCGATGGGCAGGGCAAGGCGTAGTCCGTGACAGAACATGGAGCGGTCATGCACTACATATCCATCACGGGGTTCGCACCCCATTCCTTCTGGCGCCTGCCCGGTTTTTTCTGGCATGCGGGTGCCTCGATGCGGCAGGCGCAGGCGGCGGACGGAAATCTCATGGCCGGCGCGCGCAGGATAAACGGCATCTTTCACACTGTGTCCCTCTGGCGGAGCCGGGATGCCATGCTCGATTATCTGACGAGCGGCGCGCATCGAAAAGCCATGGCCGCATTCCCGTCAATCGGCAGCGGCTATGGCTTCGGGTTCGAGGGTGATGAGGTTCCCGACTGGGCGGATGTCCACAGGCTCTGGCAGGACGAGGGCAGCCGGCGGCAGATCAACCGGCAGGCAGCGGCCTAAGCTTGGACCGGCGACGTCTGCGGGTGAGGGGGATGCCGGTTGGCCGAATACCTCAGCCGATCGTCAGCATGGTCTGGCCGTCCTTGACGGTGAAGCTGTAGGTCAGCGACGAGGCCTCGTCGATGGTGACGGAGATCGTGTCGTCTGAGCCGCTGACGGCAGCAGTCAGCGTGTTGCCCGTGATCGTGACGGCAAGATCCGTCTCGCTCAATCCGCCAAGCGCCAGCGACAGCGGGCCGTTGGAGGTCACCGTATCCTTGCCGCCGCCCGTGGTAAATCCATACTCTGCAACAGCATCCTGGCCTGTCGTTTCGATGCTGACGGTATCGTCGCCGGCACCACCGGTCGCGAAGATGCGGTTGCCTTCCAGCGTCAGGCTGTCATTGCCGTCGCCGCCGTCCAGCCCGACGATCGCATCGGCGGACACTTTCAGGGTATCGTCACCTGCGCCGCCCAGCACATCGAGTGCCAGCGACGCCTTCAACTGGATGTCGTCGTTTCCGTCACCGCCATCGACGGAGCCGATGAAGCTGCCGGCGGCCTTCACCGTGTCGTCGCCGTTTCCGGTCGTCACACCAGAAATCAGAGCACTCTTCAGGGTGAGCGTGTCGTTTCCTTCGCCGGTGTCGAGATTGTAGATGCCGCGGCCCGTCACCGTCAGCGTGTCGTCGCCCTCTGTGCCGGTCCCGCCGGTCACATAACCGATCTGTTCGTCGATATCGGCCGCGTTGGATGCGTCCTCGCCGCCGAGCGTCAGGATGTCGATGATGCGGGACAAGGCGCGTTGACCTGCCGTCTGGCCATTTTCATCGACACCGTATGGCATGCGATTCCCGGATGCGGCGGATGAAGACGATGTGCTGGTGGAAGACTTTGCGGCAGAAAACAGCGTGTCGACGTAAAGCGATGCGTTCGCACTCGTGAAGAAGCTGTTGATCGCGCTCATGAACCGCTGCCCCGGGTGACCCGGCGGATCATCCCACCGGCATCACCATATCTTATGCTCGCGAACCCGAAAAAACTCTTAAGGCTCGAAAGAGCAAAGGGCCAGTTCAATCCGGCAAGACAGTTAGCGATCGATGAAGGAGGTACGTCGCAGCAGACGCGACCCACCGTCCTCGGCGCCGGTCAGACCTGAACGAGCATCACCGTATAGGCCGCATAGGCGATCAGCATGAGGCTGGCGACGATCCGCCGGACGCCCAGATTGCCGAGCAGGAGGGCCGCGAAGGCAATGGTCACCGCCAGCATGATCGGTACATCGAAGGCGCCGAAACGCGGATCGACATTGATCGGCTGCAGCATCGACGTCGTGCCCAGGATGAACAGGATGTTGAAGATGTTGGAGCCGATGATGTTGCCGATCATGATGTCCGAATGGCGTTTCATCGCCGACATGATGCCGGTTGCCAGTTCCGGCAGGGAGGTGCCGACGGCAACGACGGTCAGGCCGATCACCGCTTCGGAGACGCCGAAATCACGGGCAAGGCTGGTCGAACCCCGCACCAGCAGTTCCGCTCCGACAAACAGCGTCGCCAGCCCGCCAAGGATCAGGAGGGTGGTGAAGCCCGGCGTCAGGCTCTCATGTTTGATCTCGCTCTCGTCGAGATCCTGCGTGCTCTGCTTTCCCTCTCGGTAGGTAAAGGCGAGGTAGGCGAACAGCAGGACGACCATCAGAATTCCGACCAGCCGACCGATCATGCCGAACTGAACGAGCACAAGCAAAAGAACGGCGGCGAGGACCATCATCCAGGCATCACGTTTTACGCTTTGGTCCCAATGGGTGATCGGAGAAATCAGCGCACAGACGCCGATGATCAAGAGGATGTTTGCGGTGTTGGATCCGACGACATTGCCGAGCGCGATATCCGAGGAGCCGGAGAGGGCTGCGCGAACGGACACGAGCAGTTCCGGCATGGATGTGCCAAAGCCGACGATCACAAGGGACACGATCAAGGTGGGGATCGCCAGGCGCCAGGCCAGCGCGACGGCGCCCCTTAAGAGCCACTCGGCGCCGAAATAAAGCCCCACAAGCCCGCAGGCAACGAGCACGATGTCCAGCAGCAAAAGATCCCCCTATTGTTGAAAGCACGAAGAAGCCTGCCGCAGATGGGAAGCGGATCTTCTTCTTTAAAGGCCACGGGCCATCAAAGATCGTGCGGTTTTCAACTTTTGAAGGGGTCTGCCGGCGTGCAGGAAAAAGTCTATGCGCCGCCGGACCGTGTATAAGGGCGGGCGGCGCATCGAATCCTGGCTCAGATCGGCATCGGATACCGGCGGTGGATGCCGGCAATCCCCTGCATCACCTCGTCCGACAGCGTCACATCGGCGGCGCCGATATTGGTCTTCAACTGTTCCATCGAGGTGGCGCCGATGATGGCAGACGCCATGAAGGGGCGCGTCAGGCAGAAGGCGAGTGCCATCTGCGAGGGGTCGAGGCCGTGGGCTGCGGCAAGCTCCACATAGGCGCGCGTCGCCGGTTCCTGATGCGGGACGAGGCGTCCGCCGATGTCGCCATTGATCGAACCGCGCGAGCCGGCCGGTTTGTCGCCCGACAGATATTTACCCGACAGAATGCCGCCGGCGAGCGGCGAATAGGCGAGCAGGCCGACATCCTCGTGATGGGAGAGTTCGGCGAAATCGAGATCGAAGGTGCGATAGAGCAGGTTGTATTCGTTCTGCACGGTCGCGACGCGCGGCAGGCCCTTTTCGGCAGCGATCCTCAGGAATGTCTGGGTTCCCCAGACCGTCTCGTTCGACAGGCCGATCGCCCGGATCTTGCCGGCCTTCACGCACTCGCCGAGCACCTCGAGCTTTTCGGTGATTTCCTCGATCGTGCGGGCCTTGTCCTGTTTGAACGGATTGTAGTGCCAGGCGCCGCGGAAATGGTAGTGGCCACGGTTCGGCCAGTGGATCTGGTAGAGATCGATGTAGTCGGTCTTCAGCCGCGCAAGGCTTGCATCGACGGCGTCGCGGATGGTCGCGGCATTGATCGGCGCGCCGCCACGGATATAGGAGCGGCCGGCGCCGGCAACCTTGGTGGCCAGCACCACCTTGTCGCGTTTGCCCGAGGTGGCAAACCAGTTACCGATCATCTTTTCGGTGTCGGTATAGGTTTCGGCCGAAAGCGGTGTGGTCGGATAGAGCTCTGCCGTATCGAAGAAGTTCACGCCCTGGTCGAGCGCGTAATCCATCTGCGCGAAGGCTTCGGCTTCGCTGTTCTGCGAACCCCAGGTCATCGTGCCGAGGCAGATCTCGGACACGCTGATGTCGGTGCGGCCCAGTGTCTTGTACTTCATGAGGGTGTCCGGTCGTGTAAGGCTGCGGGGAGGACGGAATAGGTGGCCTTGGCGGCGCTGGCAATGTAGGCCCCTTTTGCTGCAACGCAAGAGAGGTGACCGGCCAAAAGCGTGGCGGCACCACCTGCGGCAAACCCTTGCGCGAAACTGCATTCTTCTGTTCAAGACGCCGCCTGTGCGGTCTTTCTCGGGCCAGTGCGGAGCCCGCGGCCTTGACTTGCCGGGATAGAATGTGAATGGAGAGGCAAAAAAGGGAAGGATGATCCCATGAGCATTGCATTCACGTTTCCCGGTCAGGGTAGCCAGACCGTCGGCATGGGTAAGGAACTTGCCGAGGCATTCCCGGAAGCCCGCGCGGTTTTCGACGAGGTCGACGAGGCACTTGGCCAGAAACTCTCCGACATCATGTGGAATGGTCCGGAAGCCGACCTGACGCTGACGGCCAATGCGCAACCGGCGCTGATGGCGGTCTCCATGGCCGTCATGCGTGTCCTTGAAGCCGGTGGCCTCAAGCTCGCCGACAAGGTTTCCTATGTCGCCGGCCATTCGCTCGGCGAATATTCGGCGTTGTGTGCCGCCGGCACCTTCACCATTGCCGATACGGCGCGCCTGCTGCGCATCCGCGGAGACGCCATGCAGTCGGCGGTTCCGGTCGGCGAGGGCGCCATGGCCGCGATCATCGGCCTTGAGCATGCCGATGTCGAGGCCGTCTGTGCCGAGGCAAAATCGGCCGGCATCTGCCAGATCGCCAATGACAATGGCGGCGGCCAGCTGGTGATTTCCGGGTCGAAGGGCGCGGTCGAAAAGGCTGCGGCTCTCGCCACCGAAAAGGGCGCCAAGCGCGCCATCATGCTGCCGGTCTCGGCGCCCTTCCATTCCGACCTGATGGCGCCGGCGGCCAATGCCATGCGCCATGCTCTCGACAAGGTTTCCAAGCAGAACCCGGTTGTGCCGGTTGTGGCCAATGTCCGCGCCGCGCCGGTGGTCGATGCCGAAGAGATCGCAACGCTTCTGGTCACCCAGGTGACCGGCCAGGTGCGCTGGCGCGAGACGGTGGAATGGTTCGGCGCCAATGGCGTGACGACCCTTTATGAGATCGGCTCGGGCAAGGTTCTGACCGGCCTTGCGCGTCGTATCGACAAGAATGTGACCGGCATTGCGGTCAATACGCCGGCGGATATCGAAACCGCCCTCAAGACTCTTCTCGGCTGAGAACGAAGGGATTAGACCATGTTTGACTTGACCGGCCGCAAGGCGCTGGTAACCGGTGCCACGGGTGGCATTGGTGAGGAAATCGCCCGCATGCTGCATGCACAGGGCGCAACGGTGGGCCTGCACGGCACGCGCGCTGAAAAGCTGGAGGCTCTCGCCGCCGAACTTGGCGAGCGCGCCCATGTGTTCCCGGCCAACCTTTCCGATCGTGACCAGGTCAAGGCGCTCGGCGAAAAGGCCGAAGCCGATCTCGGCGGCGTCGACATCCTCGTCAACAATGCCGGCATCACCAAGGACGGTCTCTTCGTGCGCATGAGCGATGCGGACTGGGATGCGGTGCTCGAAGTAAACCTGACGGCCACGTTCCGCCTGACGCGCGAACTCACCCACCCGATGATGCGCCGCCGCTTCGGCCGCATCATCAACATCACCTCCGTCGTTGGCGTGACCGGCAATCCGGGACAGGCGAACTACTGCGCCTCGAAGGCCGGTATGATCGGCTTCTCGAAGTCGCTCGCCCAGGAAATCGCCACCCGCAACGTGACGGTCAACTGCATCGCGCCGGGCTTCATCGAAAGCGCCATGACCGGTAAGCTGAACGACAAGCAGAAGGAAGGCATCCTCGGTGTCATTCCGATGAAGCGTATGGGCGCCGGCGCAGACATTGCCAGCGCGGTCGTCTATCTTGCCTCCAACGAAGCCGGCTACGTCACGGGGCAGACGCTCCATGTCAACGGTGGCATGGCCATGATCTGATGAGATTGCACCCGCTTATCGCGCCGTCAAAATTGCTTGTTGGCGGTAGATTAGCGTGTGATTTTCTGGCTTTGCGGCGCGGTGAAACCGTGTTAAGCGGGCCATGACTGTGAACAGTCACCCCGAAGGCTGACCTTCTGGCTGCGGTTTTTCTGCAGCAATCATGTCGGCGGCTTGTCTCGGGTGAGCGAGTTTGCCCTCGCATCGGCCTGAAAAAGGCGATAGGGGGTTCCAACAGGGTGCGGATGGCAATTCGTCCATCCGATCAAGATAAAGGTCGAGGAAACCGACATGAGCGATATCGCAGAGCGCGTTAAGAAAATTGTCATTGATCATCTCGGCGTTGACGCCGACAAAGTCGTCGAAGGCGCAAGCTTCATCGATGACCTGGGCGCCGACTCGCTCGACACCGTCGAACTCGTCATGGCCTTCGAAGAGGAATTCGGCGTTGAAATCCCGGACGACGCTGCCGACTCGATCCTGACCGTCGGCGATGCCGTGAAGTTCATCGAGAAGGCCCAGGCCTGATTTCGATCGATTTTGGAAGGGTCGCCCGTCAGGGCAGGCTCATCAGCGGCCCGGCATGTTCGGGCCGTTTCAGTAATGTGATGGTACATTAGACGTGCGGGGTGGGACGCTGGCATGAGGCGTGTCGTTATCACCGGTACCGGTATGGTATCTCCTCTCGGCTGTGGCACGGAGGTCACCTGGTCGCGCTTGCTCGCCGGTCAGAACGCGGCGCGCCGCGTCACCGATTTTGAAGTTGAAGATATTCCCGCCAAGATCGCCTGTCGAATTCCCTTCGGCGACGGTTCGGACGGCACCTTCAACGCCGATGACTGGATGGAGCCGAAGGAACAGCGCAAGGTTGATCCCTTCATCGTGTATGGCATGGCGGCCGCCGACATGGCGCTGGCCGATGCCGGCTGGGCTCCGAAGACGGACGAGGACCAGTGCGCCACCGGCGTGCTGATCGGTTCCGGCATCGGCGGTCTCGATGGTATTGTCGAGGCCGGTTATACGCTGCGCGACAAGGGGCCACGCCGCATCTCTCCCTTTTTCATTCCGGGCCGTCTGATCAACCTCGTCTCCGGACATGTGTCGATCAAGCACAAGCTGCGCGGCCCCAACCACTCCGTCGTGACGGCCTGCTCGACAGGCGCCCACGCGATCGGTGACGCAAGCCGCCTGATCGCGCTCGGCGATGCCGATGTGATGGTGGCCGGCGGCGCCGAATCGCCGATCTGCCGCATGTCGCTTGCCGGCTTCTCCGCCTGCAAGGCGCTGTCGACCCAGAACAACGACAATCCGCAAAAGGCCTCGCGCCCCTATGACCGCGACCGTGACGGGTTCGTGATGGGCGAGGGCGCCGGCATCGTCGTCCTCGAGGAACTGGAGCACGCCAAGGCACGCGGCGCCAAGATCTATGCCGAAGTGGTCGGTTACGGTCTGTCCGGCGACGCTTACCATATCACCGCCCCGTCGGAAGATGGCGATGGTGCGTTCCGCTGCATGAGCGCTGCCCTGAAGCGGGCCGGCCTCAGCGCCTCGGATATCGACTACATCAACGCGCACGGAACCTCGACGATGGCCGATACCATCGAATTGGGTGCCGTCGAGCGCCTCGTCGGCAATGCTGCCTCGAAGATCTCCATGTCGTCGACCAAGTCGGCGATCGGCCACCTGCTGGGCGCAGCCGGTGCGGTCGAGGCCATCTTCACGGCCCTTGCAATCCGCGATAATGTCGCTCCGCCGACGCTCAACCTCGACAATCCCGATGTCGAGACGGCGATCGATCTGGTGCCGCATGTGGCGCGCAAGCGAGAGATCAACGTCGCTTTGTCCAATTCCTTCGGTTTTGGCGGAACGAACGCCTCCCTCGTTCTGCGTCGTTACGAAGGCTGATCGCGAGACGGGTCTGCCGGGCTGTTGGCCGGGCTGTCGTCTTCTGAACCCTGTTTTCGCCGCATTGGTTGGCCAAGAACGGCAGTGTTAGAGTATCAGAAGGAGTGCCGGTGACCGATACGAACAGCAGCAGCGATGCGGGCAATGGCCGGGCCGCGATTGGCGGCGGGCCGCTGATCCCGAAATCGCCGAACGAGGCTCTGAAACCCGAAAGAGTTCCGGAGCCCCCACGCCGTTCCAAGAAGGCGCGCAGCCAGATCGTCATCTTTTTGAACTTCGTGATGACGATGGTGGTGTTCGCCTGCGTGATCGCCGTCGCAGGTTTCTATTATGTCATCCGGGAATACCAGAACCCGGGTCCGCTTGAGGTCAACACCCATTTCGTCGTGCCGAACGGCGCCGGTGTCGCGCAGATCGCGCAGAGCCTGGAGCGTAGCGGCATCGTCTCGGATGCGCGGATCTTCCGTTATGTGACCGCGAGCTACATGCGCGACGGTGAGACGCTGAAGGCCGGTGAATACGAGATCAAGGCCGGCACCTCGATGAAGGATATCGCCAGCCTGCTGGAATCGGGAAAATCCATCCTTTACTCCGTCTCGATGCCGGAAGGCTTGACGGTGCAGCAGATGATGGCGCGGCTCGCAGCCGATCCCGTGTTGGAAGGCGATCTGCCAAACGAACTGCCGCCGGAAGGCAGCCTGCGTCCGGATACCTACAAGTTCTCCCGTGGCACCAAGCGCGAGGAAATCCTGACCCAGATGCGGGTTGCCCAGGAGCGCCTGATCGACCAGATCTGGGAGCGCCGCGATGCCGATCTACCAGTCAAAACGAAGCAGGAATTCGTGACGCTTGCCTCGATCGTCGAGAAGGAAACTGGCAAGGATGACGAGCGTGCGCATGTCGCGTCCGTCTTCATCAATCGCCTGAACAAGGGCATGCGCCTGCAGTCGGATCCGACCGTCATCTACGGCATCTTCGGCGGAGCCGGAAAACCGGCCGATCGTCCGATCTATCAGTCCGATCTCGACAAGGCGACGCCCTACAACACCTACCAGATCAAGGGCCTGCCACCGGCACCGATCGCCAATCCCGGCCGGGCGGCACTGGAAGCCGTTGCCAATCCCTGGCGGACGAAAGACCTCTATTTCGTTGCCGATGGCACCGGCGGCCACGTCTTTGCCGCAACGCTCGACGAGCACAATGCCAATGTCCGTCGCTGGCGCAAGATGGAGGCCGAGCGCGCCAAGGCGACTGGCGCGGCCGAGGAGGCGCAGGACGGCCTGCCGGGCGGCAATCAGGCAGAGAAACCGCCGCAAGGCAATTGAGCATCATTGGCCGCCGTTCTGGCGGCCTTTCTTCATCAGGAAGGGTTTGCCGAATGAACGTTCAATCCATGACGGGGTTTGCCCGGCGTGAGGGAACGACGGGCCGCCATCGCTGGGTCTGGGAACTGCGCTCTGTCAATGGCAAGGGCCTGGACTTGAGGCTGCGTCTGCCCTCGGGTTTCGAAGGGCTGGAGGTCGAAGTGCGCAGGCTGCTGTCGTCGCGTCTCAACCGCGGCAACCTGCAGATCTCGCTCACCGTCTCCGTTACCGAAGCCAAGGTCGAGGCTGTGCTGAACCGGGAGGCGCTTGCCGCCGTGCAGGCACTGAGGGCCGAACTGGGAGACCTGGTCGACCCTGCGCCGCTGAAACTGGACAGCCTGCTTGCCATCCGCGGGCTCGTCGATTTTCGTGAGGCGGAAGAAAATGAGGCCGCGGCGGAGGCGCGCGACCGCGCGATCCTGGAGGGGCTCGAACAGGCGCTGGATGATCTGATCGCCATGCGCCTGTCGGAAGGCGAGGCGCTGGCCGCGATCCTGTCTGCGCATGTGCGAACAATTGCCGAGCTGACACAGCGGGTCGAAAGCGACCCGTCGCGCAGCACGGAGGAAATCGCCCGGCGGCTCGGCCAGCAGATAGCGCTGTTGACGGAGGCCGCGACAGGGCTCGACCGGGACCGTCTTTATGCGGAGGCGGCTCTGCTCGCCACGAAGGCGGATCTTCGCGAAGAGATCGACCGGCTGAAGGCACATGTGGCGGCGGCCGACGATCTGCTTGCCAAAGGCGGGCCGATCGGGCGCAAGCTCGATTTTCTTGCACAGGAATTTAACCGGGAGTCGAATACCATCTGTTCCAAATCGAACGCGGCTGCGGTAACCGCGGCAGGGTTGGAACTGAAGGTCGTGATCGACCAGTTCCGTGAGCAGGTCCAGAACTTGGAGTGATCCGTATGAAACCGGCGCCGTCCTCGCACGTCAAGATTGCCCGCCGCGGGCTGATGCTGGTGCTCTCCTCGCCATCGGGCGCCGGAAAGTCGACGATTGCCGGCAACCTGCTGCGCGACGATCACAGCCTGGAAATCTCGGTCAGCGTAACGACCCGCGCCAAGCGACCGAGCGAGATCGCCGGCAAACATTATCACTTCATCACCATTCCCCAGTTCGAGCGCATGCGCGACAATGGCGAACTGCTGGAATGGGCCGAGGTGCACGGCAATTTCTACGGCACGCCGCGTGAGCCGGTGGAACTGGCCATGGCCGAGGGCCGCGACATGCTGTTCGACATCGACTGGCAGGGCGCCCTGCAATTGCAGGAAAAGATGAAGGCGGACATCGTCTCCATCTTCGTTCTGCCGCCGAGCATGACGGAACTGCAGTCGCGCCTGCATCGCCGTGCCGAAGACACTGAAGAGGTGATCCGCACCCGCCTCTTGAACTCCCGCGCGGAAATCGAACACTGGCGGGAATATGACTACGTCATCGTCAATGACGATCTCGACGAAGCCTTCGGCCACGTGAGTTGCATCGTCAACGCCGAGCGCATTCGACGGGACCGCCGTCACGGCCTGTTCGATTTCGTCCGCAATCTTCTGGAAGAAGAACCGGTCCTGCCGGGCTGATCGTTTCGTCGGCCAATGCGCTTCAGAGCGCATTGGCGAGTGCGACGAACTCGACGACAGAGAGCGTTTCCGCCCGCCGTGACGGATCGATGCCAGCGCGTACCAGAAGCGCTTCACCGCCGACGGATTTGAGGCTCTGGCGCAACATCTTGCGGCGCTGGCCGAAGGCTGCCTGGGTGACACGCTCGAGTTTTGCCACATCGCAGGGCAGGGGCGTTTCGCGCGGTGTGAGGTGGACGACGGTGGAGGTCACCTTCGGCGGCGGCGAGAAGGCCTGCGGCGGAACGTCGAAGGCCATGCGGGCGTCCGTCCGCCAGCCGCAGAGCACGCCCAGTCGGCCGTAATGGTCGTCCTCCTCGTCGGCGACGATACGCTGGCCGACTTCCTTCTGGAACATCAGCGTCATCGACTGCCAGAAGGGCGGCCATGTTTTGGGCAGCAGCCAGTTGATCAGCAGTTGCGTGCCGACATTATAAGGCAGGTTGGCGATGATCCTGACCGGACCCTCAGGTGCAAGCGCCTCGAAATCCGTCTTCAGCGCGTCGCCCTCGATCACTTCGAGCCGGCCCGGATAATGCCGTTCGATATCGGCAAGCACCGGCAGGCACCGGCTGTCGCGTTCGACGGCGATTACCTTCTTGGCGCCGAGCGACAGGATGGCGCGCGTCAGGCCGCCCGGACCCGGTCCCACTTCGAACACCGTCACATCTTCGAGCGGTCCCGCCGTGCGGGCGATCTTCTGGGTCAGGTTGAGGTCGAAGAGAAAATTCTGGCCGAGCGCCTTCCTGGCATCCAGTCCATGTTCCGCGATCACTTCGCGAAGCGGCGGCAGACCGTCGAGCGTTGCCATCAGCCGACCCTGCCGGCGTGGTGTGCAAGTTCCGCCGCAAGCTTCAGCGCCGCAATCAGGCTGGTCTCCCGGGCAAGGCCGGTCCCCGCCAGGCTGAAGGCGGTGCCATGGTCCGGCGAGGTGCGGATGAAGGGGAGGCCGAGCGTGACATTGACGGAATCGTCGAAACCGAGCGCCTTGGCCGGGATCAGCGCCTGGTCGTGATACATGCAGACGGCCACATCATAGCGGTTGCGGGCTTCGTCATGAAACATCGTATCGGCCGGGAGAGGGCCGATAGCGTTGATGCCCTCGGCGCGCAAGGCTTCGATCGCCGGTTCGATGATGTCGATGTCCTCGCGGCCAATGCTGCCCTCTTCCCCCGCATGCGGATTGAGACCGGAAACGGCAAGGCGAGGGTGGTCGAAGCCGAACCGCGTCCTGAGGTCATGCGCCGCAATGCGGCAGGTGTCGACGATGAGGTCCTGCGACAGGGCGGATGGAACGTCCTTCAACGGTATGTGGATGGTGACCGGAATGGCGCGCAGCTTCGGTCCGGCCAGCATCATCACCGGCCGGCATGGCAAGCCAGTTGCCTTCTCGGCGAGGTCGGCCAGGAATTCGGTATGACCCGGAAAGCCGAAGCCGGCCTCATACAGCACCGATTTGGCAATGGGATTGGTCACGACCGCGGCAACGCGCTCGTCCATCGCAAGCGCAACGGCCGTCTCGATGGCGGCAATCGTGCTCTTGGCGGTTGCCACATGCGGGCGGCCCACCTCGATCTCGCTGCCGATCTCGACCGGAAGAACGGGAAGCGCTGCCCCGAATGCGGCAGCGGCATCTTCCGGATCGCATTCCTGAATCGGCACATCGAGGCCGAGCAGGCGAGCGCGGATGGAGAGCGTCGAGGGATCGCCGATATAGAGGAACGGCTGAAGGCCGAGTTCGCGGCGCTTCAGCCAAGCGGCAAGAGCAATGTCCGGACCGATGCCGGCGGGATCACCCTGGGTCAGCGCCAACAGGTGATCCAGTCGTGTTATGCTGTTCAAGGATATACGATCTGCGCCTTCTTGCGCAGTTCCTCCAGATACTTGGCCTCGTTCGGGTTCTCGCCTTCCTTCTTGGCCTTGCCAAGATCTTCGGCACGGAACACCACTTCAGCTGCCGTATCGTCCGATACCTGGCGCTGGTTGCAGATGGCGAGAAACTCGACGCCGCGTTCGGTGACGCGCGTGCCCGTCGTACCGTTGGCGGAGGCCTTTTCGATCAGCGGCTTCCAGTCTTCCGGAAGCTCGGGCTGCATCACGCGGCCGAGATTGCGCACGGAGACGTCGAGCATGGTTTTGGCGAATTCCTTCGACTGATCGCAGCCTGGGAAACGCGAGCGGGATTTCTCCGCCTCGGCCTTGCGCTTGGCGAGAATGGCATTCCGCCGTGATTCCGGCACGACGAAGATGATCTGCTGCAGGAAATACTCGGTCGTGACCGGCTTTTCCTTGTTCTCCATCATCCGCTTGACGAGTTCCTCGGATGACATCTTTCCGCTGCCGTAACGGGCGTTGATCAGCCGGGGCCAGCTCATCTGTACGGCAATGAAAGCCTTGAAGTGATCGACGCCAACGCCGGCCTGATTGAGGATCGATGACATCTGTGCGACCGACAATTTGTTGCTGGCCGCAAAACGCTCGAACGAACGATCAACATCATCGGTGCTGACCGACATGCGCACGCGCGCGATCTCCTCGCGCTTCAATGCTTCATCGATCAGTTCTTCTCGCGCCAGTTTCTGCAGGTTGCCGGTGCGGCGCTGCAGTTTCAGGAAGGCAACGCGCTTGGCGACGTCCGAACTGGTGATCGGGGTCTTGTTGACCACCGCCACCACTTCGCTTGCGGCAAATGCCGGCGGCTGAAGTGGTTCAACCACGAAGGAGATCGCGATTGCCGTTGCGGCGATAGCCATGCGACGACATGTTGCGCGTGCAAACATCTTTCGTTCCTTCCACTTCTTCAGCAAACGGGAGCGCTTTCACTGTCCCGTTTGCTCCTTTGCATAGTCCATGCGGCGAAACAATGACCTTTAGAGCTTTCTCGCCTATCAGTCGTCGCTATCCAGATCCTCTGATCCGAGCGCGATCTCGCCGAGTGTCCGGAAGCTGAGGCGTGCCGTGACCGTCCAGTCGTTCGGGTCGGTGTTGGCCGGCTTATCCGAGTAGGCAACGGTAAAGATGGTGCACTCATCGGCGTAGGTAAAGCCGACGCCACGCCGGATGACCTGCTCCTTGTTGATGTCCCACGTCGCCGTACCACTCAAGGACCAGTTTTCATTGATCTTCACCGAGGAGGCGGACTTCAGGAATTCACCCTTTTCCGAAATGCCGTACTCAGGCTGCGGCTGGATGTTCGTATAGATCAGCGAGCCGCTCACGCGGGCAAGATTGTAGCTGATCGATGCATCGGCGCGACGCAGATCAAAGGTCTTTTCATCGAAACGACCCTGACCCTGCAGGCTGAAGCCATTGGGAAGATCGAGCGCGGCAAGTGTCACGAAGTCCGAAACATCCGTTTCCAGGCCGGAATTGGCACCGACATTGACCAGATCCGTCTGAGCGAAGGAGTTCTGGCCGGCAATCTGGTAGGATTGGCCGAAGATGCCGCGAACACCGATATTGTTGCCGAACGAACCGGTGTAACGCAGGCCGACATTGGCGCGCGTACCGCCTTCGATGCGGTCGTAGCCGGAGAACTTGTCTCGTTCAAACAGCGAGGTGGCGTCGAAGACGAAACTCTGCGCGTCCTCGTTCGGGAAACCGCCGGCCATCTGCTCGTCGGGCCGGGCATAGATCTGCGCGATGGGTTCCAGCACATGGCTGCTGTTCGCCGTCGTCATCAGGATCGGATAACGGGCTTCCAGGCCGGCGGTCAGCATATATCGGGTGTCGCCGCCGGAGCCCTCGAAGTCACCGGTGTAGCTCACACCGTTATAGCTCGGAGCGGAGGAGCCCGTGCTGCGCAGAGCATCGCCGCGTGCCGCCAGAAGCGGGGTCAGCAGAAGACCCTGATCGGTCGTGAAGGTGCGTTCCCACTCCGCTTCCGTCGTGAAGCGGCTATAACTGCCTTCGAGACCGCGGAAGCGCGTGGAGCTGCCCCATGTGTAGAAGTCGTCTTCACGCCGGGACAGATTGGTGAAGTTGGTGGTGATCTTCAACTCGCCGCCCGCCACCGGTTCCGGCGAATAATAGGTGTAGTCGAGCGAGGGATAGACGATCGCCTGCTGCTTTTCCGCCGTGCGCGAATAATCCGTGTCCTGCACGTTGAAATAGTAGCTGTGCAGGTCGAAATAATTGCGGTTGCCGATACCCGTCAGGTAGACGTCATTGGTGAAGGGCGTGTTGCTGTAGCCGGCGAGCTTGTAGGTCTTGGAAAAGTTGTTGTCCGACTGGACCATGACGTTCCAGCCAAAGGTCCAACGCGGATTGATCTCGAACTTGCCCTTGGACGCGATCATGCCGCGCTGTGTCGCCCGCTGGTCGCTCGTGCCGCTGTCGAAGGCGTCACGATCCTTCTGGCTGATACCGGCAAAATGAAGCGAGTGTTCGCCCGATTCGAACCGGTTGCGGATCTCGCCCGCCAGCAACAGGCCCTGACGCGTGTAATAGGTCGGGCTGATCGTGGCATCCATACTCGGCGAGAAGACATGGTAATACGGAACCGTCATGCCGAAACCGAGCTTGTCGGTCAGCGTCATGCGCGGAAACAAGAAGCCGGATTTGCGCTCGACCGTTTCGTCCGGAACCGTCACGAAGGGGAGATAGCCGATCGGAAGGCCGAACAGTTCGAAACGGGCATGCTCCAGCCGGATCGTGTGATTCTTGCCGTCGCGAATGACCCGCTGAGCCTTGACCTGCCAGAGCGGTGCCTTGTCGGGCCGCTGGGCGCAAGGCAGACAGGCGGTGTAGACGCCGTTGTTCAGCACCATCTCGTCTTTGGAGACCTGCTCGGCACTTTCGGCGGCAAGACGCGTATTGTCCGTCGTCTCGACACGCAGCGAATTGACGAAACCCTGGGCAAAATCGTCCGTCACGTCCAGCGAATCGGCATAGATGCGATTGCCGTCCGGTTCGACGAGTTCGATATTGCCGGTCGCCATCACGCGTCCGGTTTTCTGGTCGTATTCGACACGCTGCGCCACCATACGGTGACGATTGTAATACATCTGGACGCCGCCGATCGCGGTGACGCGCTCGCTGTCCTGATTGTAAACCAGTTCATTCGCACGCAGGAGCATCTTTGCTCCATCCGCGACTTCCGGCGCCAGGGACGAATCCTGCGCCAGAACCGTTGACGGGTTGACGGCAACAACACACACAGCCGTGCTGGTCAGCAGGGCTGCAAAAAGCCGTCTGATATTCCCGCGGTCACTTACCGCCACTAGCCATCCTCCTGATGAAGCAGAATAGTTGCCCCGAGTGCCATGGCGACCGTGACTGGTATCCAGACTGCCACCATGGGTGGGACCACCCCGCTGCTCCCGAATGCTCTGACGAGCACCGTAACGACATAAAGCACGAAGCCGCTGACGATTCCACCCAGAATCACGGACCGGGATTGGGCCATCCGACTGAATCTGAGGGAAACTGTTGCGGCGATGAGTGTCATGGCCACCAGAAGCAGCGGCAAGGACAGAAGCGAATGAAACTGGGTCTCGAGCGCCTTGGTGGAGATGCCAAACGAACGCGCGGCCTCAACTTTTCTTAAAATGTCAAAGAAAGCAACACTTTCCGGCTTTGTGATCGACTCCTGCAGAAACTCGCGTTTCAAGTTGGTGCGCACCTGTGCCGAGGCCTTTCGGGCAGGGGGGGCGTCGGTGCGCGTTTCGAGAACATTGTTAAGCTGCCAGTAACCATCTTCCAAGGTCGCGGAAGCTGCATCCTGTCTCAAAAAGATGCGGCCATTCGCGTCGAAGTGGAACAGCGCGACGTCAAAGAGTTCGGTCCCGCCGTTTTCATAACTCTTGGCGCCGATGACGGTGTCGTTGTCACCGCTGATCTGACGGATCCACGGCAGGAAATTCGACGGTTTGGCGGCGTTGCTGGCCTTGCGCCACGTCGTCTCCATGTTGGTCGCCTGGCTCTGTCCCCAAGCGCCCACCGGATTGATCACGAAGGTCGAAAAGACACCGATGAGAAAGGCGCCGAACACAAATGGCGTGATGAATTGCCAGACGGAAAGACCAGCTGCACGCGCCACCACCAGTTCCGACCGGCGGTTCAGTGCGATCAGCGTCGTCATGCCGATGAAGAGCGTCAGGGTCGGGATGGTCTGTTGCAGGATCTGCGGAAGGCGCAGCAGGCTCATCAGCAGCCCGCCCGTCACCGTGTAGCCGACGAAACCCGACATGCGCCGGCTCGTTTCGCTGAAGTCAGCGAGGAAAATGATGCCCGATACACCGATCAGGAACCAGACGGCGGTGATCAGGTAACGTCTGAAGAAATAGCGGCTGAGCGTCTTCGGAATCATGCCGCCCCTCCACTGCCTTCCGCGCCACGGGCGCGGATCAGCCTGCGGTGCACGCCGTCCCAACAGCGGGCCATGAAAGCGGAAACGAATCCGGGCAGCGACAGCTGACGATTGGTGGCCAGCATCAGGATTGCCAGCGCTGCAAATGCGATCGGCACACCATAGACCAGCGGAACGACCGCTGCATTATTCTTGCTGAGATTGGTGACGTAGAAGGTCAGCCACTTCAGCCCGAACGAGATGCTGAGGGCGGCGACCATCGGATGAAGCCTTGCCCGCCGGCTGGAACGCGCGCCGCCGATGACCACCAGAGAGATCAGCGTGAAGACCACAGGCAACATCCAGTCGGACAGCCGACGGTGCAGCTCGGACCGGAAGCTCCCGGGGGAAGCCAGGAATGTCTTGTCGGTCGGGTCAGGGTTCACCAGAAAATCAAGGTTGCGATCGCTGGCATAGACCGGTGCCTCGCCCGTCGATTCGGCCATTGACGACAGGTCGAACGCATAGGACAGAAATTTGACGATCGAAATGCGCCCATCCTTCGCCTTGCGGTGCACTTCGCCGTCGCGCATCGTCAGCGTCTTGCCGTCCTCGGCAATCGAGCCTTCGCGGGCGTAATAGATCAGGTCCCAGTTCGGGTCGCGGTAATCGACCATGAAGATGCCGGTGAGGACGCGCCCCGAATGCCGCTCCGAGATCTGCACATACAGTCCATCCTCAATGCTGCGGAACGTCTTTTCTTCGATCACGGAGGACAAGAGATCGGCATAGGCTTCGGCAACCATTTCGCGGGCTTTGACGCGCGAGACCGGCTCGACGAAGTTCGTCACCAGGAACGAAAACGCCGCCATCGCGATCGCGAGAATCATCATCGGTCGGTAGATGGTGAGGCGTGAGGCGCCTGCCGCATCGATGACCGCAAGTTCGCTGTCGTTGTTCATCGCGTTCAACGTCTGCGTCACGCCGATCACCACCGCAAACGGCAGAACCACCGGTATGATCGTTGGCAGGATAAAGGTCGCCAGCGTCGCGAACGAGCCGATCGACTGTCCGGTATCGGTTACCAGGTTGATACGGCCGAGCACCTGAATCGTCCAGATGATGGTCAGCACCGGAAGCAGTGTGACCAGGAACATCTGGAAGGCGCGCCGCAATATGTAGATTTCGAGTATCTTCATCCTGGTCCGTTCGACCGTCTCATGGGGAATGCGGCCGTAACCGGCTTCTATGCAATTTGTGAGGCGAAGGCGACCTCGGAGAAGTCACAAAGCCGTATTCGACACACGTTTTTTCACGGACTGTGTCATTTGGAAATAGGTGGCGACTGCCGCATAGACAACGCAGGATGACAGGAAGCCCAACAGAACGTCGGAGATGTAATGTCCACCGAAGGCGACCCGCAGGATCGGTGAGACCAGACAGATCGCGATGATCGGCGGCGCGACCACCAGCCTAAGACGCGGCGGCAGAAGCACGATGAGGCAGGCGATCCAGCCTGCGCCGGCCGCTTCGCCGGAGATGAACGAACAGTTCTTCAGGCAGCTGCCGTCCAGCGTGCCGGCCGCCGTGAACGACTGCAGGCCGCCGAACAGATCCGTTTCGTAAGGACGCGGGCGGCCGGAGATCGTCTTCAGGATCAGGTTGACGAGAACGTAAGGGCCCAGCGCAAACGCGGTGAGTGCGATCGCATAGCGACGAGTCCTTGCCGCGTCATAGGTCGCGCCGTGGTGCTGAAGGTTCTGAATCAGTCGTGCGAGAATGCAAATCGCAACGATGCCAGGCAGATAGAAGAGAAACTTGCGCAAGAGCACGAGCTCGCTGTCGCCCGCATAAGGAAACAGTCCGCAGATCTTGGAGGCGGGAGAACCGTCGGCACAAGCAACCTGCTGGAAGAAGGCGCGGGCCACAAAGACGTCGAGTTGCGGGTTGAAATAGAAGAGCGCCAGCAGCAGCCACCACGCCGCCGTCAGCGTCACGAGCCATGCCTGCGGCTTGCTGAACAGCGTCCGCAGACGTCGGGGTGAAATGGGACGGTACGACTGGAAGATCTCGGCCAAAACGGATATGCCTCGTAGGTCAGCAGCGGTAAGTTAGCGGTGTTGGTGCCTGCATGGCAAGATGGCGCCCTGTGTGAAACGCAGAACAGACCGCGGTCTTGTCACGGACGGTAAAGCGTCCCAGATCTGTTCGACCTTCAACCGTCTTTTCTTTGTGCATCCGGAGACGAAATGTCCACGAAGTTCGATATCAGCTTTGCCCCATCCGCCCCCGAAAAGGGCAATCTCGCTATCCTTTTGAAGGCAAAGGGTGCGGGTTCCGCAGCAGGTCTGTCTGTCGCCGACCCGGCCGGCGTTGTGGCACGCGCAGCCGAGATAGCCGGCTTTTCCGACAAGCAGATGACGGTGCTTGATATCGTTGCGCCGGAGCGGTCGCCGTTTGACCGCCTCGTGGTGCTTGGCCTCGGCAAGCCTGGAAAATTGACGGCCTATGACTGGTTGCGGGCCGGCGGCAAGGCAGCGAGCATGGTCAAGCGCGCCCGCACCGTCACCGTATTCCTGGATGCCGAAGGCGTCGATGTCAGCGCCGAAAAGGCTGCCGATTTCGCGCTCGGCATGATCCTGCAGGCCTACACTTTCGACAGCTTCAAGACAAAAAAGAAGGATGACGAGGAAAAGCCCACCGAGAGCGTCGGTGTCACCATCGTCACCGCGTCCCATGCCGAGGCGAACGCGGCGTTTGCGACGGCACAGGCGGTGGCCGGTGGCGTCAACCTGGCCCGTGAACTCGTCAACCTGCCGCCGAACGTGCTTGGCCCGGTCGAGTTCGCAGCGCGCGCCAAGGAACTGGAGGCGCTTGGCGCCGAAGTGGAAATCCTCACCGAAACCGAAATGCGCGATCTTGGCATGAACGCGCTTCTCGGCGTGGCGCAGGGGTCGGCACGGCCGCCGCGTCTCGCCGTCATCCAGTGGAAGGGCGGCAAGGCGGACGAGACGCCGCTCTCCTTCGTCGGCAAGGGCGTCGTTTTTGATACCGGCGGTATCTCCATCAAACCGGCGGCCAATATGGAAGACATGAAGGGCGACATGGGCGGAGCCGCAGCCGTGATCGGCCTCATGCACACCCTTGCCGCGCGCAAGGCGAAGGTGAATGCTGTCGGCATTCTCGGCCTTGTGGAAAACATGCCGGACGGCAATGCCCAGCGCCCCGGCGACATCGTCACCTCGATGTCCGGCCAGACGATCGAGATCATCAATACGGATGCCGAAGGCCGCCTCGTGCTGGCCGATGCGCTTTGGTACTGCAAGGAGCGATTCAAGCCGCAGATCATGATCAATCTCGCAACGCTCACCGGCGCGATCATGGTCGCGCTCGGCACGCACCATGCCGGCCTCTTCTGCAATGATGATCCCCTGGCGGACGACCTGCTGAAGGCGGGGCTCGAAACCGGCGAGAAGCTGTGGCGCATGCCGCTCGGCAAGGAATACGACAAGATCATCGATTCGAAGTTTGCCGATATGAAGAACAGCGGCGGGCGCAATGGCGGTGCCATCACCGCCGCGCAGTTCCTCAAGCGCTTCGTCGGAGACACGGCCTGGGCGCATCTCGATGTCGCAGGCACCGCGATGAACTCGCCCACCACCGAGATCAGCCAGAGCTGGGCTTCCGGTTATGGCGTGCGTCTGCTCGATCAGCTCGTCCGCAACCGCTACGAAGCCTGATTCTCCGATGACCGAGGTGCTGTTCTACCATCTGACGGAATCGAAGCTCGAGGATGCGCTGCCGGCGCTCCTCGAAAAGAGCGTCGAGCGGGGATGGCGCGTGGCGCTCCAGACCGTAGGCGAGGAGCGCCGTGACTTTCTGGATCAGCACCTCTGGACCTTTCGTGAGGAAAGCTTTCTTCCGCACGGCATCGAAACCTCGGATTTCGCCGAGGAACAGCCCGTCCTCCTGACGATCTCCGGCGAAAACCACAACGGCGCCACTGTCCGTTTTATCGTGGACGGCGCCGAACCGCCGGACCTTGCCGCTTACGACCGGGTCGTCTTTATGTTCGACGGGTTCGACGCCGCACAACTGGACGGCGCACGGGCACAGTGGAAACGGCTGAAGGGGGAAGGGCATCAGCTGACCTACTGGCAGCAGTCCCCCGAAGGTCGCTGGATCAAGAAGGCGTGAAAATCCGTCCGGCATCCAGGGTGCAGACGTCCTACACGGGACGGTAGCTTGTGCAGCGCAGCACGGCTTGCTAGCTCTTGAGCGCAGTTGCTCAATGGAGTCCAGTGATCATGAACGCCAATACCCCGGTCCACACCCGCGTGGCAGACCATCCTGTCAACGAAGCCTTTCTCGGCCGCTGGTCGCCGCGCGCCTTCAGTGATGCGACGATCACCGAACAGGAACTGCAGTCTCTGTTGGAAGCCGCACGTTGGGCACCGTCCGCCTTCAACGCACAGCCCTGGCGCTTCGTTTACGCGCTGCGTGGCGATGAAGCCTGGGACGGCATCCTCGGTGCGCTGATGCCCTTCAACCAGACCTGGGCACAGAAGGCATCCGCCCTGGTGATCGTCGCCTCCGAGACCAAGTTCATCGCACCCGGCAAGACGGAAGCAAACGACAACGGCAGCCATGCCTTTGATGCAGGTGCCGCCTGGGCCTATCTGGCGCTGCAGGCGCATATGGCCGGCTGGGCAGCCCATGCCATGGCCGGCTTCGACAAGGCCGCGATGGCTGCTGCCATTGCCCTGCCGGAAAACCACGTGCTGCATGCCGCCGTTGCGATCGGCAAGCAGGGAAACCTTGCCGACCTGCCGGAGGCGCTGCAGGCCCGTGAAGTGCCGAGCCCGCGCCATCCGGTGACGGCAACGGCCTTCCATGGCGGCTTCAAATAGGTTTTAGCGTCTCCAAGCGTCACAAAACGGCCTTCCTCGCGGAAGGCCGTTTTCGTTTGTGCCGCTCAATCGATGAGCGAGGCCACCATCAGGCTTTCCCGCCTGTGGCGCAGGTTGACCACCTTGTAACCCTCGGCCTTCAACTGGGTGAGCAGTGCCGGCAGCATGGCGGCGGTCCGGTTGTGGATGTCGTGCAGCAGGATGATGCCCTTGCGATGGGCGCGAAGCGCCGTCATCGTGCGGGTGGCGACGGCGGCCGGCGAGGCGGTGAAATAGTCCTTCGAATCGATCTGAACGTCGAGGACCACCATGCCGTCCTGCGCCACCCAATGCCGCAGCTTGCCGGTGTCGGCCAGATAGGGGAACCGGAAGAAACCGACGTCCTGATGGGTGGCGGAAGCGACCGCCAACCGTCCTTTTTCGATATCTTCGATGGCGGCTTCGAAGGAGAGCGCGCGCAGGTTCGGGTGGCGGTAGGTATGGCTGCCGATCGTGTGGCCGCGTGCCGCGACATCCTGCGCAATTTTGGGATAGGCCTTTGCCATCTGGCCGACCATCAGGAAGGTCGCCTTGACGCCGAATTCGTCCAGCGTTGCCAGGATGCGTTCCGTCTTTTTGGGCATCGGACCATCGTCGAAGGTCAGCACCACTTCCTTGTCGCGCAGCTTGATATCCGAGATCGAGGCGACCTCGATCGTGCGACCGGCAAGTCCGGCGGGATTGCGCAGCCGGCCCCAGGCGGCGGGTGTCAGCGCCACCGGATCATCGGCGTCAAGTGGTGTATGCGGCTTTGCGGCCGGTGCGGCGGCAAAGGCGGACATGAGTGTGCCGCCTTCCGCGATGGGACGGCCAGCACAGGAGGCGAGCAGGCAGGCGAGGGCGGCAGCGACGCAGGCGACGCGAAACGACATGGGGCGGGGACTCGGGCAAAAGAGAATCAACGAAGGATGGTTGATTTACTCTTGCCGATCACGGTTAACGCCCGGTTTAAGCGTGGTTCCACTTGGCACGCGTCGTTTATATTATGGCCGCATAATATTCTTGCGCAGGAAGCTGTAACCCATTGCTGCCCGTTCGGCGATTTCCGCAGAGTTTCCTGCGCCACCGTGTCCTCCCGAGCCGAATTCGTGGAAGAAGGGAGCGTGTCCCGCATCTTCCAGCGCCTTGGTAAAGCGGCGTGCATGCGAGGGATGCACACGGTCGTCATTCGACGAGCTTTCGATGTAGAGTGCAGGATAGGCGCAATCAGCGGCAGGCTTGACGGCATGCAGCGGCGAATACCCGAGAAGATAGGCGCGGTCCTCGGCATCGTCCGGATCGCCATATTCGTCCATCCACGCCTTGCCGGCCGGAAACAGGTGGAAACGTGTCATGTCGAGCACCGGCACCCGACACCAGACGGCGCCGAAATCCTGCGGATAACGCGTCAGCATGACGCCGGTCAGAAGGCCGCCATTGCTGCCGCCGGTACAGGCGATACGCTCCGGCTTTGTGAAGCCGCGCTTGACGAGGTCGCGCGCGATCGCCACGAAATCCTGGAAGGCGCGGTGGCGGCCATGGCGTTTGGCCACCGTGTGCCAGTCCGGCCCGAGTTCGGATCCGCCGCGGATATAGGCCTGCACATAAGCGCCACCCTGTTCCAGGAAACGTCCGGTCGGGCCGGAATAGGCGGGACCGAGCGCAACGGAGAAACCGCCATAACCGTAGAGCAGAACCGGCAATTCGCCCTTCACCCAGGTTTTCGGCAGGACAAGCCGATAGGGAACGAGAGTGCCGTCTTCCGATATTGCCTCCAAAAGCATGCTCTGCATGCCCTCGGCATCAAAAAACGCGGGCGAGGACTGCAGCGGGATGAGCGCGGGTGAGAGGTTGCGATCCTGTAGCCGCAATTCGTAGCGGGTCGGTGGCTTGAGAAAACCCTGGCCGATGACGCTCAGCGTGTCGTCTCCCAGCATGAGATCGGAGTAGAGCGGCGTGAAGGAGAGCGATTCGATCCCCTCTGGAAGGGTAATCGAGACCGGCTCCGCACCGGCCTTGGTCAGGTCGAGCGCATAGAGGCTCGGCTGCAGCCTGTCCTCCACCGTGTAGACGGCCCATTCCCTGAGAAGCGCGAACTGGCGGATCGAGCGGCCGGGCGCGGGCGAGACGAGAATGCGCCTCTCGCTGTCGAGCGGCTCGGCGTCAAACGGCGCGAAGCGTTGCAGAACAAGGCTTCCCGTCGGCACGACAGCGTCCGACTTCGCGTGCCAGAGAACATGCCCGGACCCGATGTCGAAACCGATATCGGCCGGCAGGTCCAGGCGGCGAAGCCTGCCACTGCCCTCGTCGAGGCTGAGCACCGTCTTGCCGATGGCGGGCACAGTGACAAAGACGTGCACGGGCCGCGACGGCCCACCTTCCAGAAGGCCGACATCCTCCGTCACCAATAAACCCGTCACGTCGGTGGCCTCTGCCTCATAGAGGATCTCGGCCTCTTCGGGTCGCTCGCCCCGTCGAAGACGCCGTCCGACCCTTGGCCAGCCGGACTGCGTGGCGGAGGCTGCGTCGATCGAGCCGAAATAGCAGATTTCGTCGCGGCTGAGCCAGCTCGCATGGGCCCGCACCGCCGGCGTGTCGAAGCCGCCGGGAACGACCTGTTTCACCTCGGCGTCGAATTCCAGCAGCCGGACGAGGTCCGAGCCGCCATCGGACAGCATCAGAAGCACCCGCGTCGGTTCCCAGGGGCAGGTTTTTGCGCCGTTGAAGATCCAGCGTTTGCCTTCGGCGGCGCAAAACGCGTCTACATCAAAGACGGTTTCCCAGGCGGCGTCCGGGGTGGCCGCCTGATCGGCCGGCAGGCGTCGCCAGAGGCCGAGCGGATTGTCGCGCGTGCGGTGGAAGTCGAACAGCCAGTTGCCCCGCCGCGAGGGTACGATCAGGCGATCCTCACGCTCCAGCATGGCGCGGATCGCATCGCGGTCGGCCACGAATTCCGCCGACTCGAACTCCGCGCGCGAGATGGTGTTGCGGGCTGCCACGAAGGCAAGTGTTGCCGGATCCGTGTCCGTTTCGAGAAAGAGATCCATGCCTGCCTCCGTTTCCATGCGGGGGCAAGCTAGGCACGGGAACCCGATATGACAACCCGTCAAACGGAAAGCGGCGGATCACGATTGCGATCCGCCGCTCTTTCCTGGAATGGACGTTTTCTAAAACTCCTGCCAACTGTCGCGGGAGCCGCCACCGGCAACTTTCAGGGCCGGTCGGTGCGTGACGCGGCTGTTTGCCGCCTGGATCGGCGGTGCCTCGCGACGGATGCCGGCCGGGTCCAGCTTGAAGCGGGAGATCAGCCGGGCGAGGTTGTGGGCGTCTTCTGCCAGACGGTTGGTGCTGGCGGTGGTCTCCTCCACCATGGCGGCGTTGCGCTGGGTCACCTGGTCCATCTGGCCGACCGTTGCATTGACCTCCTGCAGGCGGGTCGACTGTTCCTTCGAGGTGGATGCAATTTCATGGACCTCGCGGTTGATGCCTTCGACATGCCCGCGAATGCCGGCCAGTGCCTCGCCGGTGGCCGTCACCAGCTTCACGCCGGCATCCACCTCCTCGCCGGATTTGGTGATGAGGGCCTTGATGTCCTTCGCGGCCCCTGCGGAACGCTGGGCAAGTTCCCGGACTTCCTGGGCAACAACGGCAAAACCCTTGCCGGCTTCCCCGGCGCGGGCCGCCTCGACGCCGGCATTCAGCGCGAGCAGGTTCGTCTGGAAGGCAATCTCGTCGATCACGTTGATGATCTGGCTGATCTGGCCGGATGCCTGTTCGATGCGCTGCATGGCGGCGATCGCATCGCCCACCACGACGCTCGAGATTTCCGTGCTTTGCCGTGCCTCATCCACCTTGAGCGTCGCAGCCGTCGCGCGATCGGTCGATTGGCGCACTGCAGTCGTGATTTCCTCGAGAGCCGACGAGGTTTCCTCCAGCGCCGCGGCCTGCTGCTCGGTGCGTTTGGCGAGATCGTCGGAGGCGAAGCGGAGTTCGCCGGACCCGCCATTGATCTGGTCGATCGACTGGCGGACCTCGGTGACGATCGAGCGCAACGTGTTCATCGTTGCGTTGACATTGTTCTGCAGTTCCGCGAAGGCACCGGTGAACTGGCCGCGCATGCTGTCGGTCAGGTCGCCATCCGCCAGCGCCTGCATCACGCGCCGGGTTTCCCTCAGGCCGGAATCGATTGTCTCGACCAGTTCGTTCATCGAGGCGGCGAAGGCATTCAGGTCGGCGAATTCGAAGTCGCGTGTCATGCGCTGGCTGAAGTCGCCTTCCACGGCGGCCGCCACCACCTGGCCGATGGCGTCGCGCAACTCGTCGCATTTCTGGCCGAAATGCTGTTCTTCGGCGTTCAGCTTTTCGACGCGCAGACCGTTCTCCTGAAAGACCGCGACGGCCTTTGCCATGTCGCCAATCTCGTTGCTGCGGCCAAGATAGGGAACCTTGACCGTCAGATCACCTTTCGCCAGCCTGCGCATGATATCGGTGATCCGCTCGATGGGGCGCGAGACATCGCGCGAGACGAAAACCATCGCCGCAATTCCGGCAAGCGCGCCGATGGTGACGAGCACGATGTTCTTGATCAGGGAAAGCGTGAATTCCGATGCGCTCTCCGCATACATCATCTCTGCCGCCTTCACGTTGGCGTCGCGGAAACTATCGGCAAAACCGTCCATTTCCTCATAGCTCCTGACCATCTCGCCGGACAGGAGCGCTGCGGCCTCCTGTTTCTTTCCAGCGCGTGACAGGGCGACCAGTCGCTCGTGCAGCACCAGATAATCAGCGGCGGCGCGCTTGAAGCCATCGAAGGCGGTCCGCTCCTCGTCAAGCGAGATCATCGGCTCGTAGGTCGCCATCCGGTCCTGCAGCTTCTTCACCTCCTTGGCGAGAACCGCATCGGCCTCTTCGAGGGCTGCGGGTTCGACGGTCAGGATGTGGCGGGTCTGGAGACCGCGCAGATTGGCGATCGAGATGTTGAGGCGATTGGTGATGTCGACGGCGGGAACCGCGTCATTGGCCAGCCCATCGACATTGGTGAAGATGCCGCGCATCGAAGACAGCGCGAAGCCGCCTTGCAGAAGCAACAACACAAGAAGAAGCGCGAAGGCGGAGGTCAAAGACGTTTTCAGCGACATGGTGGAAAGCATTTTGGGGTGATCCAGAGCAGGGGGCGGACCGGTCGTCATGACGGTCGGGCCCGAAACCCGATGAAAGGCGACAAACATCTGCCGCCCTCATGCCAATGCATCTCCGATCCTGCCGTCAGATCGGAGTATCGTGTCCGATGGCGCGACTGCGCTCCATGCCTCCACCGTCCGGTGGAGGAAAGGGTGCAGGCTGATCATGTCGCGCGGCCCGAGGGGACGGGTGGTCGGACGAGATTCTACGAAAACACGCAGTACGCGTGGTTCCTCAAAAAACTCCACGTCACGATGCAAAAGAGGTGACTAATAATTTGCTAAAATACAAACAGTTCCGGCCAGTACTGAATTTTTTCTTCGAATAGGGAAGAAGGTCCCGGCAATTTCAGGGGTGTAAAACAAGATATCCCGGTCTGAGCGAGATGTTTCGCAGCAACAGAGATCGGCTCTATGTAGATCGGATCTGATTTAGGCGCTCATTGCCTCTTCATACTCGGCCGAAAGCTCCAGCCAGAGTTCTTCGCATTCACCAAGTTTCTGGGCCGCATCACTGCGCTGTTTTGCTTTTTCGGCGGCCTTGGCCGGTGATTTCTCGTAAAGTGCAGGATCCGCCAATTCCTTGTCGAGCGCCTGGATCAGCTTTTCCAGTTTCGCCGTCATGGCCTCGGTTTCGGTGATCTTCTTTTTCAGAGGTGCAAGCGAGGCGCGCTTTTCCGCATTGGCCTTACGCTGGTCGGATTTAGACGCCTGTTCTTCTGCACCGGCCTGCGACTTGTCGTCTTTCTTTTTCGACGAGGCGACGATGATCGAGCGATACTCTTCCAGGTCCCCGTCAAAGGGTGCGACGGTGCCGTTGTTGACGAGCCACAACCTGTCGACGGTCGCCTCGATCAGGTGGCGATCGTGGCTGATCAGGATGACGGCGCCATTATAGTCGTTCAGCGCCTCGATCAACGCCCGGCGGCTGTCGATATCGAGGTGGTTCGTCGGCTCGTCGAGGATCAAAAGGTTCGGCGCGTGGAAGGCGGCAAGGCCCATCAGAAGTCGCGCCTTTTCACCACCGGACAGATCCTTGGCGGGCGTATCCATCTTTTCCGTCGCAAGCCCCATCTGTGCGACGCGGGCACGCACCTTGGCTTCCGGTTGCTCTGGCATCAGGCGGCGCACATGGTCGACCGCCGATTGCGTCGGGATCAGATCGTCCAGCTGGTGCTGGGCAAAAAAGCCGATCTTGAGATTCGGCGCCACCTTCAGATTGCCGCTCTGGGCCTCCAGTCGCCCGGAGATGAACTTGGCGAAGGTGGATTTACCGTTGCCGTTCGATCCGAGCAGCGCGATGCGGTCGTCATTGTCGATCCGGAGCGAGATGTTCTTCAGGATCGGTTTGCCCGGTTCGTAACCGACCGCACCCTTGTCGATCGCGACGATCGGGGAGGAGGGCTGCTTGTCCGGTTCAGGAAAAGTGATCGGCGCCACATGATCCTCGATCACGGCGGCAACCGTCCCCATGCGCTCCAGCGCTTTGATGCGGCTCTGCGCCTGGCGGGCCTTGGTGGCCTTGGCGCGGAAGCGGTCGATGAAGCTCTGCAGGTGTTTGCGCGCGGCGTCGTTCTTCGCCTTCGCCTTCATCTGCAATTCGTCGGCTTCCGCCTTCTGCCGCTCGAAGCTGTCGTAACCGCCGCGATAGAAAGTGAGCTTCTTCTGGTCGAGATGCACGATGGCATTGACGGCATTGTTCAGAAGATCACGGTCGTGGCTGATGATGACGACGGTATGCGGATAACGCCGGATATAGTCTTCCAGCCACAGCGTGCCTTCGAGGTCGAGATAGTTGGTCGGCTCGTCGAGCAGAAGCAGGTCCGGCTCGGAGAAGAGCACGGCCGCAAGCGCGACGCGCATGCGCCAGCCACCGGAAAACGACGAGGCGGGGCGGCGCTGCGCCTCCGCATCAAAACCGAGACCGGCGAGAATGCTGGCCGCGCGGGCTTCCGCCGAATGGGCGTCGATGTCGACGAGCCGCATCTGGATTTCGGCGATACGGTTGGGGTCGCTCGCCGTTTCGGCTTCGGCAAGAAGCGCCGTGCGCTCCTTGTCGGCGGCCAGCACGATCTCGATCAGCGCATCCTCGGTGCCGGGCGCTTCCTGCGCCACCTGGCCGATCCGGGCGTTCTTCGGCAACGACACCGAGCCGCTTTCGGAAGCCATGTCGCCGGTGATGACGCGAAACAGCGTCGATTTGCCCGCGCCATTGCGCCCCACCAGGCCAGCCTTCGTGCCGGTTGGCAGGCTGACGCTCGCATGGTCGAGAAGAAGGCGGCCCGCGATGCGCGCGGAAAGGTCGGTAATCGTGATCATGCGGCGGGTTTTGGCTGAAGTTTTTCAGCGATGCAAGAGAGCGGGCCGCCGCAAGGCCGCTATTGCCAGCGTTCCCCTTCGCCGCGCAGGAAATAGATGAGGTCGAGCATCAGCGATGGCTTGCCGAGACTGGTCAGGATCGTGTGCACCTGGCCGCGGTGGTGGGTCTGGTGGTTGAAGACGTGCGACAGGATCGGTCCCAGCGGCTGCTCGATCTTCGTCGGCATCGTCAGCGGCGAATAGGAGATCGTGGCGGCAAGATCGTCTTCGGTCAGGCTGTCCACCCAGCCGATGATGCGCTGGTCTTCGGCCTCTCGGGCGGCGCGCAGGGCGGCAAAATCCTCGAACAGAACCGCATCGAGTGCGGTCGGCGCGTCTCCGTTTCCGGTGAAGCGTTTCAGCCAGATGCGGTCGGCGGCCAGCAGATGGTTCAGCGTGCCTTGCGCCGAACCGAAGAAGGCGCCCATGTTGGCGCGGAAATCTTCGCCGCTCAGCGTGGCGCAGGCGTCATAAACGCGCTCGTTGGCCCAGCGATTGTAATCGGCAAACATCTGGAAGTGGCGAAGCATGCGAGGTCTCCTGACACACGGGATGCCAGACTAGACGCAAAACACTGCACTGCGTGTGATGCGATCGATGAAATTTCCTGATTTGATCACAGGTGCGAATTGTCGGCATTGTGGCCCACACGTATTCCCCTGCCACGGAGCCGGACACCATGACACGCATTCTCTACACGCTGTGTGGACGCGACGAGCGCCGCCCCTTTTCGCCCCATGCCTGGAAAACGGTGATGGCGCTTGCGCATAAAGGGCTGGATTTCGAAGAGCGTCCGACGGCGTTCACGGAGATCCCGAAGCTGGAAAACGGCTTCTCCAAGACGGTGCCGATCCTGAAGGATGGCGACCATCTGGTGCGCGACAGTTTTGACATCGCGCTTTACCTGGAAGAGGCCTATCCGGATCGCCCGACCCTGTTTGGCGGCGAAGGCGGCAAGGCATTGTCCCGGTTCGTGGAAGGTGTGTCGCAGACGCTTGTGCATCCGGTTCTGAGCAGGCTTGCGGTGAAGGATATTCACGACATGCTGGCCGAACCCGACCAGATTTATTTCCGCAAGACGCGAGAGGCTTTCCTCGGTCGCAAGCTTGAGGACTTTGCCGAGATGCGGGAGGCGGAAATCGCCAATCTGACGGAGCGCCTGCAGCCGATCCGCCATACGCTGAAGTATCAGGCCTTCCTGGGTGGCGCTTCACCGCTGTTTGCCGATTACATCGTCTTTGGCGCGCTGCAATGGCTGCGGCTGACCACGGGTCCTCTGCCGCTGCCTGCCGATGACCCCGTGATGGACTGGTTCGAGCGCTGCCTCGACCTTCACGGCGCAAAGGGGCGAACCTTCGGCTGACGAATTGCGATTATGAAGGCTGCGTGAAATTCGCCTTTCCCCCTTGTCTTCGTGATTCGGGGCGGCTAAACACCGCCCACTTATCCCTGAAGAACAAGGACTTTCCGCTATGGCGATCGAACGCACCTTCTCCATGATCAAGCCCGATGCAACGAAGCGCAACCTGACCGGTGCCATCACCAAGGTCTTCGAAGACAATGGCCTGCGCATCATCGCCTCCAAGCGCGTCTGGATGAGCAAGCGCGAAGCCGAAGGCTTCTACGCCGTGCACAAGGACCGTCCGTTCTTCGGCGAACTGGTTGAAGGCATGACCTCCGGCCCGACCGTCGTTCAGGTTCTCGAAGGCGAAAACGCCATCCTGAAGAACCGCGAGATCATGGGCGCCACCAACCCGGCCAATGCCGACGAAGGCACCATCCGCAAGATGTTCGCCCTCTCCATCGGCGAAAACTCGGTTCACGGTTCGGATGCTCCGGAAACCGCTGCCCAGGAAATCGCCTACTGGTTCGCTGAAACCGAAATCGTCGGCTGATCTCAGGGCCGCCTCTGCCTCTGGCAGAGCAGATCATTTCAGCCGCCCGCGGGACCAGCCTGCGGGCGGCTTTCGTTTTTTCCGTGACGGAGGGTTTTCGATGCTGCCCTGGATCCAGCTGGACAGTGCCAAGGTACCTGGCGATACGGCCGAACTGCGCCTGAAGCAGCGTGGGAGCGAATTTTCCATCATGCTCGGCGCCAACGAGTTGATGAACAGCCGGCTGAGCGGTTCGGAAGAGGCGTTGGCAACGCTTGCGGCAGAACGCCTGGCCCATCAAAAGAGGCCCGTCGTGCTGATCGGCGGTCTCGGCATGGGCTTTACCTTGCGCGCGGCGCTTGCGGTGCTGCCGGTCGAGGCAGAGATCATCGTGGCGGAACTGGTACCCGAAGTGGTGGCCTGGGCGAGGGGACCGATGGCCGACGTCTTCAAGGGCTCTCTGGATGATCCGCGTGTGACAGTGCATGTCGGCGATGTCGGCGCGCTGATCAAAGCATCAAAGACACGCTTCGACGCCATTCTTCTCGATGTCGACAACGGTCCGGATGGGCTGACCCGCACCAGCAATGACAGCCTGTATGATCATGGCGGCCTTCGTGCGGCTTTGCTGGCACTTCGGCCAAAAGGCGTGCTGGGGGTCTGGTCATCGGGACCGGACGACCGTTTTACCCGGCGGTTGAGGGAGTGCGGTTTCAGCGCCGAGGCGCTGTCCGTCCGCGCCAGCACCAAACGCAGCGGCGCGCGTCACGTCATCTGGATGGCCGTGAAACCATAAGATCACGCGGCCTCGGAGCTTTCTTCCGAGACCATAACCGGCTTGCCATAGAGGCCGATATGGGTGTCGCCCCAGGCCTTCAGCGCCATCAGCACCGGTTGCATGCTGCGCCCCAGATCCGACAGGCTGTATTCCACCTTTGGCGGCACCTGCGCATAGACTTCTCGATTGATCAGCCCATCCTCTTCCAGCTCCCGCAACTGGTTCGTCAGCATGCGCTGCGTGACATTGGGGATCTGCCGGCGGATCTCGTTGAAGCGCATCGTGCGCTCCATCAGGTGAAACAGGATCACCGATTTCCATTTGCCATCGATCAGACCGATGGCCGCCTCCACCGAACAGCCGGGGCTGCAATCGAAGCGGGAATGGCGTGCCTTGCCCATGACGGTATCCTTTTTGACACTATGACCGTTTTTTGTGCGTATTCCACAAATGCGATAATAGGCACATATACGGCTCAGTACAACAAACCGCATGGAGTTGATCAATGAAAGCCGTGGCCTATCAAACAGCCGGATCTCTGGACCGGACCGATGCACTGGTGGATGTCGACCTGGACAAGCCGGTGGCCGCAGGACGCGATCTTCTGGTGAAGGTGGAAGCGATTTCCGTGAACCCGGTTGATACCAAGGTGCGCGCCAATGCCTCCGCCGAACCGGGAGACTGGAAAGTGCTGGGCTGGGATGTATCCGGCGAGGTGGTTGCGGTCGGCGCCGACGTTCGGAATTTTTCGGTCGGTGATACGGTCTTTTATGCCGGCGCCCTGAACCGGCCGGGTGCCAACAGTGAGTATCATCTGGTGGACGAACGCATCGTCGGGCGCAAGCCGGCCGCGCTCACGCATCCGGAGGCCGCAGCCCTGCCGCTGACGGCGATCACCGCCTGGGAAATGCTCTTCGACCGCCTGCAGGTGTCAAAGCCCGTTGCGGGCGCAGCGCCCGCCGTGCTGATCATCGGCGGTGCAGGCGGTGTCGGCTCGATCGCGATCCAACTGTTGCGCGCGCTGACCGACCTGACGGTGATTGCCACCGCCTCGCGGCCGCAGACGCAGGATTGGGTGCGCGCGCTTGGCGCCCATCATGTGGTCGATCACAGCAAGCCGTTGGCGCCGCAGGTGGCGGAACTTGGCAATGGCCAGCCCGCTTTCGTCTTTTCCACCACCGAGACCGGTCTGCATCTGGCCGATATCGCGGATCTGATCGCCCCGCAGGGCCGTTTCGGTCTGATCGATGACCCGGCGGTGCTCGACATCAATCCCTTCAAGCGCAAGTCCGTGTCCGTGCACTGGGAGTTCATGTTCACCCGCTCGATGTTCCAGACGGCCGATATCGACGAGCAGGGCAAGCTCCTCAACGAGATCGCGGCACTTGTCGAGGCTGGAAAGATCCGCACCACTCTGACCGAGGTGATGCGCCCGATCAACGCGCAAAACCTCAAGGCCGCGCATGCGGTGCTGGAAAGCGGCAAGGCGCGCGGCAAGCTGGTGCTGGAAGGGTTTTGACGGCGCCGCGCCGGTGGGGGAATGAGCCACGGTTCAGTACGAGCCCGGCCCGCCCCCGCTGTCCTGCCGGCCATCTCCCCACAAGGGGGGAGTGTTCGTCTGTTGACATAAGACCCCTCCCCACAAGGGGGAGGGACTTGCCGTGTCACACCGCCGATGGATGGAAGCACAAGGCTGCCACGTCCGGTCTTCCCCCCTTGTGGGGGAGATGGCGGCAGCCAGAGGGGGATATTTTGGGCGAAAGCCCTGAGTTGGCGAAGAGATGCCCGGTTGGGCAAGGGGGGGCTTTGCCGCTCGACCGGACGTTAACCTTCAAGCGCCTCAAGCGCCTCAAGCGCCTCAAGTGCCGCAGCGACGCGCGGCAGCGCTTGCGCCGGGATCGGCAGAACCGGCCGGGGCGGGGCGGCGTGGAAGAGGTCGAGTTCCGCGGCAATGGCATACATCACGCGGAAACTGCCGAATTGCTTGAACAACTCCCAGAGCGGATCGAAAGCGGCATTGAGGCGAAGGGTGGCCTCGGCATCCCCCGCGATCGCCGCACGCGTCAGCGCCAGAGCCGGTTTGGGCAAAAGTCCGGCCACCACGCTGTAGAAGGCATCGGCTCCGGCGAGCAGCGCGTGTGCCGCGCCCCAGTCACCGCTATAACCGATGGAGAAACCTGGCGGCGTACGCTGGCGCAGATCGGCGATCTCGCCAGCAAAATCGTCCCCGGCGGGAAGCGGCATCTTGACCGCCGCAACCGTCGGCAATTGCGACAATCGGCCGATCAGGTCGGGGCTGAAGGTGAATTTCGTCGTGCCCGGATTGTTGTAGATGACGATCGGCAGATCGGTCGCTTCCGCCACCGCGAGAAAATGCTGATAGACCTCCTCGTCGTTGAGCGGCGTGTAGGAGACCGGCGCCAGAAGCAGGCCGTCCGCTCCCGCCTGTTTGGCATCGCGGGCGAGCGCCTCGGCCGCATCCGTGCGCAGCGCGCCGACGCCGACGATCAGCGGTGTGCGACCATCCACGGCTTCCCGCGCAATCTCCACCGCCCGCCGGCGTTCCTCGCGCGACAGAAAGGCATAACCGCCGGTGCTGCCGAGCAGGCCGATGGAATCGACGGCCGTGGTGGCGAGGCGGTCGATCAGGCGCGACAGTGCCTCGGCCTGGACGGTTCCCTCGGCATCGGTGGGTGTGGGCGGAAAGGCGGATAATCCTTCAAGCATGATGATGGTGTCCGGATGAGTGATCGATCCCAGTGATGTATCATCCAGTCCCGTGCCTGCAAAGTGTCAGGCCGGGCAATCCTGCACCGGCGTCAGATCGATCTGCCCACCGGCCTTGAACACCTTCGGATTCATGTCATAGGCGGGGCCGACAACGATGGAATTGGCCGGCAGGATGCTCTGGTCGATGGTGGCCAGCACCTTGGTATCGAGCTGCTGCAACACCGTGCCCTTGGCGTCCGCCAGGTCGATCTTCACCGCATAGGAGCGGCCCTCGCGCACGCATTGCAGGTTGGGGCTTTCCAGCACGATCTTTTCCATCTTCGGATAAAGTTTTGCTTGCGTGACAAGCGGTTCGCCGCCGCGCGGGTTTTCAAACCGGGCAATCGCCACACCGCCCTCCGGCAGCGGCGCGGTCGGCCTCAGCGTCACCACGTAGTTCGCCTTGGACAGGCGATAGTTGAACACGAAGATATGGCCGGAAAACTCTGCCAGTTTTTCCGCCTCGCGCTGGCAGGCGGTGAGGGTGAGCAGGCACAGCGCCGCGACGGTGATATTCGTTTTCATTCCGGTTCCCCTTTCTTGCGTCGGTAATGACGGGCCGCCTTGGCGCGATTGCCGCACACGGCCATGTCGCACCAGAAGCGGCTTTTGTTCTTGCTGCGGTCGAGAAACAACCATCCGCAATGGCCGCAGATCTTCAGCCGCTCCGGCTCCGGCAAGGCGATCAGCCGCAGTGCCGAGTGCACTGTCTGGGCCTCGAGCGAGTGTGGATCCGGGGACTGCCGCAAGAGCAAGGCGGCCGCTTGCAGAAGATCGGCGAGCAGAGGGTCGGACGGCATCCCCTCGGCCGCGGCGCGAAAATGCCGGTCTATCGCCTCGCGCAGCCCAAGAAAAGCCGCGTGATTCTGTGGCTTAACGGGTGTCAAAGCTCCGAACAGGGCGCGTTCGGCGGAAAATGCCGCAGCCGCTTGCGGAAAGGCGGACAGCTGGGCTGGGTCGGCAAAACGATCGATGCTGCGGGCAGCGTCGAAGCGCAGGATCACGCTGTTGGCGACATCGAGCGCCAGCGCGCCGCCGGCAAAACGGTGAGGGGTCCAGGAAAAGCTCATGGCCGGAATATAACTGGTAAAAGCCATTTTACCAGTTATAAATGCGGGAGGAGAAATGCCATGGCCTATCTTGTCCAACTCCTGCTGAACGCATTACCGCTCGCCTCGCTCTATGCGGCGCTTGCCTTTGGTTATGCCTTGGCCTTCGCCATCACCAAGCGGGCCGACATCACCTATGGCGCTTTGTTTGCCTGTGCCGGCCATGTCTTCCTCCTGGTCTCTCATTGGGGCTGGAACCGGCTGTTCCTGACCTTTCCCGCAGCCCTTGGCCTCGGTGCCGCATCGGCGGTCTGCCTCGTCTGCGGTCTCGGTATCCTGATCGGACGCCAGGTCGTGGCACCGCTGGCGCGGATTTCGCCCAACGCGCTGACGGTGGCTTCGCTCGGCCTGCTGCTGGTGCTGATGGAGGGGGCTCGGCTGATCTCGGGAACACGCGAACTCTGGCTGCCGCCGTTTCTGAATGCCGCCGTTCCCGTGGTGCCGGGCGGGGCGGGCGCCCTGACCGTCCTGCAACTGATCAACACGGTCGTGCTGATCCTGATGGTGGGGCTCGGCGCGCTGTTTCTGCGCGCAAGCCGTTGGGGAAGGCACTGGCGTGCGGTCTGCGAGGATCCGCTGGCGGCGGAACTCTGCGGCGTCGATGCGGCACGTCTCGCCGCTTCGGCCTATGGGCTGGCGGCATCGTTCGCTGCCCTGTCGGGCGTTCTCGCCACGGCCTATTACGGCACCATGGATTTCGGCGCAGGCCTCGTCTTCGGTTTGAAGGTGATCCTGATTGCCGCTGTCGGCGGTCACCACCATCCGCTGAAGGCCGCCCTCGGGGCTGCTGCCGTGGGTGTGGCGGAAACCCTCTGGAGCGGTTTCGGCCCGGTGTTCTGGCGCGACGCCGTTTTGCTGGGCGGCCTCGTTTTGCTGCTCGTCATCCGGCGTCGCGAACGGGTGATGATCTGAGAGGGGTAGGCGGCGCGGACGGCGTGTAATTTTCGGAGGAACGACCCGTGCGTATCCGAGGCACGTCGCCCGAGGACGATCGTCCGGTAGCATGGCGTGTCCTTGTTCGACGCTAGGTTTGGGAAAGGTTGAAGGTCGATACTGGTGACAGACGTCGCAAACTGCAGAAGGCAAGCCGATGAGTTTTTCCCCGATCGTGTGCAATGGTACTCCGAAGTCAGGAACGCATGCTCTGCTGCAGGCCGTGGAAGCCCTTGGCTTCCAGAAACGCGCCTTTGTGAAGGCCTTGGGGAAGGACGAGTGCTACAGCCGCCCGATCTCCTACGGTGACGAATCCATATTTCTGTCGCATGACGCGAAACGCCATTTTGATGATTATCTGAAGAACGCCCATACCTATCGAGGCAAGAGCGAGGTGCGCGGCTTCCTGATGTCGCCGCAGCCGAGCCGGACGCTGGTCCACGCGCATGTCGCATGGCGTCGCCGGGATCTGCTGGACGGGATGAAGGTCGTGACAGTGATCCGCAGCCCGCGAAACAACTTCCTGAGCTGGATCCGATGGTTCGGCCCCGCCGCATCGGCGAATTTCTTCCCGGTCTATGCGAGTTTCGTGTCCTGGAGGAAGGACAGCATGTTCGTCTACGAGGACTTGTGGACGGTTGCCAGCATGCGGGCCCTGGCCGAAACCCTGGATGTCACGATTTCCGTGGCCGATGCGGAACGGGTCATCGAGAGCGCGAAGGGCCGTTCCTTGACCTGGACGAACAAACCGAGCAATCACGCCGCCGTTTGGAATGCCTCACTCGACGCACTTTGGAAGGCAAAGGGCGGCGCAAGGCTGGATGCGCTTTATCAATCCGTGCGCGAGGGCAATGTCGCTGACCATGCGGATGAGATGTCCGCGATGGCAAAGCGCGCCTGAGTGGCGATGCCTCTCTTCGAACAGCAGCCCGCCCTAAAAACGCGGGCGGCGCTGGCCCGAAGGACGCGGTCGATCTTCGCCGGGTTCTTCTCGATTGAGTAGATGGGGCGGCACGCTGGCCTTGATGATCGGCCGCTGTTGTCCTGGATAAAAACAACACATTGCAATGAAACGAACAAGCACGGGCTGGCCGGAAAATTCCGGACCGGCCTTCTGGTCTTGGGACAATTGCGTGCCGTCAGAACGCAAGTTCTGTTGACGGAAGGGGTTTTGAGGAAAAGAGAGGGGGACCAAAAGCAAATACGGCACGTCCGCCCATCCCCCGAAGGATCCAGGCGGAAATGCCGGTTTCACAGGCCTCAGCGGGCCGAGATGGGCGACGGGCGGTTCTCGCCCGTCAATTGACCTTGCGGACGTTGAACACGGCGCCTTTGCTGTTCTGAACCGTCATCTGCGAGCCGTCGTGATTGAGTGCCAGGAGATCGATCACGTTGTTCTCATTCCATTTCATGGCCGCGGTCCCATTTGCCATCGGGAACCAGCTCGCAACGACGGTGCCGCCGATGTCGACCTTGAAATTGTTGAGGATCCGCAGCGTCTTTCCGTCGGCCGTCGCCCATGTCCCCACGATCGGGCCAAGTTTCGGGAAGAAACGCTCCGCATTCGGCACATTGGTGATGACGCATGCGATACGGTCCGGCCGGCCCGGGCGCGTGATCGTGCCAACGAGACGGTAATCCGGCGACACCTGCTGGAACAGTCCGGCCCACTGTCCCGGGTGAAAGACGGAGCAATGGCTGTGCCCGTCGTCATAGCAGGCGATGACATGGTAATTGTAGCGCGCAGCGGCATGCATCTTGCGAATGAGACCGGGCAGGACGGGCGGTTCGAAATGCTCCAGAACGTCAGCCGATACGCAGATATCGCCTGTGGCAATGTCGTCCTTCAAGACATCCGTCGTTCTGAACTCGACGTTTGCGGGCAATTCGCGAAGGTGCGGCGAACGGGCCCAGTCGAGGCCGATCACCTGTGGGACCTGAGCCGAAATCTTGCGCAGGAACCGCCCATTCCCGCAGCCGACCTCGACAACGGTCCGAGGCTGGATCGACTGGATCGCATCACAATGATCCACGAGCCAGTTGTTGTCCTGGTAGCCTTTGTCGAAATTGTGCAGTTTCTGATAGTCATCCGCCGTGCGATGGCGTTGTGCCACCAGGGGATCAGTTCCGGAGGCATAGGCTGACTTCAGCAATCGCTCATCGATGATTGCTTGAAGTTCGCTCGAGCGGCGGGCGATCGAAACGACCTCGGCATATTGGACATAGGCATCGCGGATCGCGACGCTGAGAACGGTTTCACCGACGCTGGACGCCAGGCCGCCGTGGTGAAGCGTCGCTGCAATCTTCGTCATGGTTCCATCGGTGGAAGCACCGGCGGAGGGCATGCCATTCGGATGGCCAGCGGCACTCTGTGCGCGCCGTGCCACGTCCAACGCCTCGGATGCGACCTTGCGCAGCTGCGCAACTTCGCTCTGCGAATCGGCGAGCATGCGCCGCATCTGCTCAAGTTCGTCGACAGCGTTGCCCGAATATTGGTTCACGTCATTCATACAGTCTAACTCCACCTCGTTCCGCGCGCATGGCGCTCCTTGTGGCAAGGATCAATGATTCGATGTTGATCCCATCTGAGGGGAAGCGGCTTATCCGAGGCTGGACTCTCGTCCCGATTGCTTCGCTTGCATGCATTTCCCCCTGGATCCGGCATCGCGAACACTGCAGCCATGCCAAACAAAGCGGATTTCGCGCGGGGCAGCGGCGAGTTCGATATCGTCACTTCCGTGACGCTGCCGGCGCTTGATCTCTATGGTTATGCCGGCGATCGGCACCTTGCGCTTCTCGGAGGTTTATTCGGTTCGCGGCGTCAGCCACCGGTCGCGGGCGCTGTCATCGGCGTCCTTCGCCGGAACCCAGTCACCGGAGGTTCCGTCCTTCGGATGTTCCTTTTTCCAGAAGGGCGCGGCGGTCTTCAAAAAATCCATGACAAAATTGGCACCGTCGAAAGCCGCCTGGCGGTGCGGGGAGGCGGCAATGACAAGCACGATGTTCTCGCCGGGGGCAATCTTGCCGTAGCGGTGAATGGCGGTGAGGCCCTGCAGCGCGAATCGCTCGACCGCAAGCTCGGCGATCCGCCGCATTTCCGCTTCCGCCATGCCAGGATAATGTTCGAGTTCGAGCGCGTTCAGGCTGCCGCCTTCGTCGCGGCACAGCCCGCTGAAGGTGACGACGGCGCCGATATCCGTCCGGCCCGCCACCAGCCGGTCGATCTCCGTCTGGAGGTCGAAATCCTCGCTCTGGACGCGGATGGTTGGTGTTGTCATGCCGAATGCCTCACTTTATCCGGCACCTATGCCGTTGAGTGCTATTCCCCCTCTGGCCTGCCGGCCATCTCCCCCACAAGGGGGGAGACCATATGCGGCGCGACCTTCCCACGCAAATGGTGTTCGGCAGGTGAGGTCCGTGTGGTGTGGCGAAACGAATGATCCCAGCCAGTCTCCCCCCTTGGGGGGGAGATGCCCGGCAAGGCAGAGGGGGTCTTTATCCGACCTCATCCGCCCGTCATCGGGGGAAAGATGCCGATCTCGCGGGCACCGGCAATCGGTTCGTCCTGGTCGACATGTTCCTGGTTCACCGCCACCCGGATCACCTCCGGATATTGGAGTGCTGCCTCGTAACCGTCGCCCAGCGTCTTCAAGTGATTGAGCAGGTCGCGGGCCGTCACCACATGCGCCGGAAGCTCGATTTCTTCCTCCGGCTTGTCGATCCTCTCGCGCACCCAGGCGAAATAGACGAGTTTTACCTTCATTCTTCGTCCACCACATGTTTGAGGCCGGCCTTGAAGTAGTCGTAACCGGTGTAGATCGTCAGGATGGCGGCGAGCCACAGGAGGATGATCCCGAGCGTCGTCGTGTGGAGGCCGAACTTGTCGCCCGCCGGTCCCGCCAGCAGGAAGGCGATCGACACCATCTGGATCGTCGTTTTCCACTTAGCAATGCGGGTCACCGGCACCGCCACCTTCAGCGCCGCCAGGTATTCGCGCAGGCCGGAGACGAGGATTTCGCGGCAGAGAATGGTGATGGCGGCCCAGAGCGACCAGCCGGCAATCGTGCCATCGGCGGCCATCAACAGCAGCACGGAGGCGACCAGCAGCTTGTCGGCGATCGGATCGAGCATCCGGCCGATATTGGAGGTCTGGTTCCAGATGCGGGCGAGGTAACCGTCGAGGTAGTCGGTGATCGAGGCGACGACAAAGATGCCGAGTGCGGTCCAGCGGGCCAGATCCGAACTCTGCAGCCTGCCTTCGACGAAAAAGCAGGCGACCACGATCGGAACGGCCACGATTCGCGCGTAGGTCAGAAGGTTGGGAATGTTGTATGCGCGCGACGCCATGGGATACCTGCTACCTGATCCGAAACCTTAGTTGATGTGTCGAGGTCGAAGCGTCAACTCCAATTGTGACCGAATTTGTCTGGAGCTGTGATCATCCGGCCCGGCTTTCGTGAAAATGATTGTAGATCTGTTTGGCGACGGCTTCCGAAATGCCCTCCACCGCCATCAGATCGGAGATGCCGGCGCGCGACACCGCCTTGGCGGTGCCGAAATGCTGCAGCAGCGCCCGCTTGCGGCTGGGACCGATTCCCGAAATCTCGTCGAGCGGGTTTTTCACCATTTCCTTCTTGCGTCGTGCCCGGTGCGAGCCGATGGCAAAACGGTGCGCCTCGTCACGCAGGCGCTGGATAAAATAGAGCACGGGGTCGCGCGGCGGCAGCGAGAAATCGCTGCGGCCATCGGCAAAGAACCGCTCGCGCCCCGCATCGCGGTCAACGCCCTTGGCAACACCGATGGCGGTCACCACATCGCGGATGCCGAGTTCGTCGAGAATGGCGCGCACCGCCGTCATCTGCCCCTGGCCTCCATCGATCAGGATGACGTCCGGCCAGGCGGGGAAGGCCTGATCGGCGGCATCCTCCGGACTTGCCTCGGGATTGGCCTGAGCCGCACGGTCCGGCAGGCCTTCTTCCTTCAGCAGGCGCGAGAAACGGCGGGTCATCACCTCCCGCATCATGCCAAAGTCGTCGCCGGGGGTGATGTCGGTCGATTTGATGTTGAACTTGCGATACTGGCCCTTCACGAAACCTTCCGGCCCCGCCACCACCATGCCGCCCACGGCATTGGTGCCCATGATGTGCGAATTGTCGTAGATCTCGATGCGGCGCGGCACATAAGCGAGGCCAAAAGTCTCGGCAAAACCCTTCAGCAGCCGTTCCTGTGAGGCGGTCTCGGCCAGCTTGCGGCCATGCGCCTCACGGGCATTGGCGAGAACATGGTCGACCAGATCGCGTTTTTCGCCGCGCTGCGGCACCTGGATCGCCACCTTGTGCCCGGCCTTTTCGGAGAGCGCCTGGGCCAACAGCTCCTGTTCCTCGACGGTTTCCGACAAGAGGATCTGCCGCGGCACCGGCTTGTCGTCATAAAACTGCGCCAGGAAGGCATTCAGCACTTCCGAACCCGTCAACTGCGGATCGGCCTTCGGGAAATAGGCCTGATTGCCCCAGTTCTGCCCGGCACGGAAAAAGAAGACCTGGATACAGGTCAGCCCGCCCTCGTGATGGATGGCGAACACATCCGCTTCCTCGACGCCGGCCGGATTGATGCCCTGGTGGCTCTGCACATGAGAGAGGGCGGACAGGCGGTCGCGATAGACGGCGGCGCGCTCGAAATCGAGATCTTCGGAGGCTTCCGCCATCTGTCTTGCGATCGATTCCTTGACGTTCTGGCTGCGGCCGGACAGGAAATCCTTCGCTTCGTTGACCAGCCCTGCATAATCCGCATCGGAAATCTCGTGCGTGCAGGGCCCGGAACAGCGTTTGATCTGGTAGAGCAGGCAGGGCCGCGTGCGCGCCTCGAACACGCTGTCGGTGCAGGTGCGCAACAAAAAGGCGCGCTGCAGCGAGTTGATCGTGCGTCCAACGGCGCCGGCAGAGGCAAAGGGGCCGAAATAGTCGCCCTTGCGGGCGCGGGCGCCGCGATGTTTGTAGATGGCCGGCGCGCGATGATCGCCCGTCACCATGATATAAGGAAAGCTCTTGTCGTCGCGCAGCAGAACGTTGAAGCGCGGGCGCAGCCGCTTGATGAGATTGGCTTCGAGCAGCAGCGCCTCGGTTTCCGTCCGCGTCGTGACGAATTCCATCTGCGCCGTCTCGCGCACCATCTTCGACAGGCGGTTGGAGTGGACGCGGCCCTGGGCATAGTTCGAGACGCGTTTTTTCAGGCTGCGGGCCTTGCCGACATAAAGCACGTCGCCCGCCTCGTTGAACATCCGGTAGACGCCGGGCGCATTCGGCAGATGTTTGACGAATTCGGCGATGAGATCGGCGCCCTTCAGGCCGTTCTCGTTGGTCAGCCCGTGATTCCATTCGATACCGGCAACCGCGCGGGCGACATCACTCTCCACCGGGAGGATGTCGTCGTCATCGTCGTCCGATTCGTCATAAAGAACGCCGCCGTCAGGCAGTTTCGTTCCATTCATTCAATAATCTCCGCCACATCCGGCGTTTCCCAGGCCAGGTGCTGGCCTCCATCCAGGGCAATCATTTGGCCCGTGATGGATGGAGTGTCAAAAAGAAATCGGATCGTACCTCCGAATTCGCAAGGGGCGGGGCCGCGTTTCAGGGGCACGCCGGCCACCTGCCGGTCGAAATCCACCTGCGCCTGCCGTTCGCTCTTGAAGGAAGGGCCGGGGCCGATCGCATTGACCCGCACACGCGGGGCATAGGCCTGCGCCAGCGTCTGCGTTGCCGTCCAAAGTGCTGCCTTCGACAGCGTATAGGAATAGAAGTGTGGCGTCAGTTTCCAGACGCGCTGGTCGATGATGTTGACGATCAGCCCCTCGCGGTTTTCCGGCAACTGGTTGAGGAGCGCCGCCGAGAGAATGGACGGTGCACGGACATGGATGCCGAAATGCCGGTCGAAGATGTCCGGCTGGAAGGCCTCCGCCGTGTCCTTTTCGAAGATCGAGGCATTGTTGACCAGCCCGATCACCGGGCCGAGCTTTTCTGCCGCCCGCGCCACCAGGCCGCCCACCTGTTCCGGATCGAGAAGATCGGCTTTGACGGCCGCGGCCGTGAAGCCTTCCCGCGTCAGCGACTCGGCCAGTGCCTCCGCCTCTTCGATGGAGCGGTCCGCGTGGATGGCAACGGCATAGCCATGACGTGCGAGATCTTCCGTGATGGCGCGGCCCATGCGGCGCGCGCCGCCCGTGACCAGTACGGTGGGGAGAAAAGACACGGTTTTCTGAATCCTTTGAAGGGGATAAACATCCGGCAACTACATGATCATCCTCTACGGTCTGATCAAGCCCGTGGATTGGGTGACTGTCATCTTCTTCGTTCACGGCGAAGTATTGAGTTTTCACGGAATGTTGAGTAATATTACTGGAGATATACAGAATATACGATTTGGTAAGGTTAATAAAAATCCTGTTGCCGCGAAGCAACATCAAAATTTAGCCGTCGGCCTGCCACAATCAATTCACAATTCGGTACTTTCAATTCCTCAATTGCCCACCAGATTTCCTCTCAACGCGCAGGGAGACAAGGCCGACGACGTTGTCTGGCACAATACCTCCCGCACGGCATTGAAAGGAGATTAAGTATGCGTACTCTCATTGCGAGCCTGCTGGTTTCGACCGCTTCCCTCGTCGCCGTCTCGGCACAGGCTGCAGACGCCGTCACCCAGATCCCGGAAGCTCCGGCTGCCGTTGAAACGGCCGCTCCGGTCGGCAACTGGTCCGGCTTCTACCTCGGCGGTTACGGCTCCCACGACTGGGGCCAGGTCACCAAGGGCCCGTCCAAGCCGAGCGCTGACGGTTGGGGCGGTGGCGTTTATGGCGGTTACAACTTCCAGAGCGGCCAGATCGTTTACGGTGGTGAAGCTGACCTCGGTTACAACGACCAGAAGGGCACTGCCAACGGCATCACCGGCGAGCAGAAGCTCAACGGCTCTATCCGTGGCCGCGTCGGTTACGACCTGAACCCCTTCATGGTGTACGGCACGGCCGGTCTGGCGATTGCTGACCAGGAACTGTCCAGCGCTGCCGGTTCGGACAGCAAGACCGCACTCGGTTACACGGTCGGTGCTGGTGTCGAAACCTTCGTCACCAACAACATCACCGCCCGCGTTGAATATCGCTACAGCGATTACCAGGACAAGGACTTCAACCTCGGCGGTACCAACGTATCGCGCGGTTTCGACGACCACTCGGTCAAGGTCGGTATCGGCGTCAAGTTCTGATCCGCGTATTCTGGATCACGAAAGGGCCGGGGGGAAACCTCCGGCCCTTTCTGTTTGGGAGGTACGAGACGGTCAGGCGGCAGTCTGTTTTGCAGTCAGCTGAAAACCCAGTGATTTCAGCACCGCAAGGGTCGTCTCCAGTGTCGGGTTGCCGGTCTCGCTCAACGAGCGGTAAAGTTGTTCGCGTGCAAGGCCCGTCTCCTTCGAGATCTTCGTCATGCCCTTCGCGCGCGCAACCGTACCAATCGCATTGGCGATGTGAGCGGAATTGCCGCTCTCGAAAGCGTCGGCGAGAAAGACTTCGATCGCTGCATCTGTCTTTAAAAGATCGGCTGGATCGAAATCACTGAACCGTTCGGTCATCTTGCGTTCTCCAATCGGCGGCAATGCGTTTCGCCGTCTCAATGTCGCGCTGCTGAGATCCCTTGTCGCCGACGCAAAGCAGGATGATGTAAACATCACCCTGCTGCTTGAAATAGATCCTGTAGCCGGGACCATAGTGAATACGCAGTTCACTGATACCGTGACCAACAGGAGCAACGTCTCCTGCCAGCCCTGACACCAACCGTTGCAGTCGGGCGGCAATGATTGCCTTTGCCCGCTCGTCTTCGAGCTTGCGGATCCACGTCTCGAACGTGGCTGACTGCTTCAGATATAGTATCAGCCAAAATGTGATTTAAAAATCACAAATCGTCAAGGCCGAGTCTATCACGCGCTCGATTTCATCGCCTCAAACTCGGGAAAAAGGCGGGAGAATTTCTCCGGCCAGGCGGCAAGCTTCGGGCGACCGTCGGCCCACTGGCCGGCAAAGCGCAGGTCGAGATAGCCGATCAGTGCGGCAAGTGCGAAATGGCCGCCGTTCAGCTTCTTGTCGGTCTTCGGCAGGTTGTTCTCGAGATAATCGAGACCGCGCACGACCTTCGACCACTGTTTGTCGATCCACGGCTGGTGGACGATTTCCGCCGGGCGGAAACGGCGCTCGTACATGATGGCGAGCAGGCAGTCGGTAATGCCGTCGCAGAGCGCTTCCATGACTTCCGCCTCGGTGCGCTTTTCATCTTTCTTCGGATAGAGCTTGCCGCCGGATTCCCGGTCGAGGAAATGCATGATCGCCACGCTGTCATAAATCGGCGGCGCGTCGTCGCGGATCAAAACCGGGATCTTGCCCAGCGGATTGTTGTCGACGAGTTCCGCCGGTTCGGCATTGGTGTCGGTCTTCACCTCGTCCACCTTAATGCCGAGATGGCGGGCGGCCATGCGGCACTTCGCGGAATAGGGCGAGGCGGGGGAGTAGAGCAGTTTCATGGGAGATGTCCTGTGGTCTCGAAAAGGTCAGCGCGGCGGCGGCACCGTCACGCGGTTGATCGTGCAGCCCTTGCGGTCCACCTCGGCGCAGGGGCGGAAGCCAAGGTCCTTCGTCAGGCAGATTCGCACCTCTTCCAGCCGGCTGCCTTCGCAACTGACGGCAATCGCCGTCTGCGGCATGCCGGGATTGGCGCGCATAAAACTCTGTTCGATCGCCTCGGCGGACAGCGTCTGCGGGGCTGCGACATTGGAAAAGCCCGGCGGCAGGGTGATCTTAGCGAAAGCCTCGCGGGTCTTGGCCAGGTATTCGCCCTGGGTCAGGCCGGAGCAACTGCCGTGTTTGCGCCACTGGTGGCCGATCAGGCCCATGGAGGGCATGATGTCGAAATAGCTCCGACCGAGCGCGTCCGGCACGCGGCGCGGCTCCTTCGTCGTGCAGAATTCCGGATACCCCTTGTCGTTCTGCGGCCAGAGGCCATGCACAATGAAGGAGTATTTCCTGTCGGTGCCGCACTGGTCGGGGCTGTCCTTGCCGCGGCTGCTGGCGCAGAAGGTCGGCGACCAGGAGAGTGAGAGCACGTAGAAATCGAACCGACCGGGCGTTTTGTCCTGAGCGAAAGCGACCTGCGGCATCAGGGACGCGACGAACAAGGCCAGGGCAAGGCCGGCGCGAAGCGCACGCAGGGTCATGACAGGGGTCTCCTCAAGATCGGAAGAGACCATGGCGCAGGTGCTTGAACCGGTCAAGCGGGGGGCTCCAGTCGGGACGACCGGGCGGGTCGTTCAGAGATCGCTGCCGGCCACTTCGCCGCGCAGCCAGAAGGTACGGGTCGAGGCAAACCGGTCCTGCGCCAGCACGTCCTTCAGCACCGGCAGCAGGCGGTGCAGCTCGTCCTTCAGCGTAAAGGGCGGGTTGACGATGATGAGCCCGGAGCCCGAGAGGCCGGTCGCATCCCGGTCGCTTTTGACGGAAAGCTCCGTGCACAGCATCTTCGGGATGTCCGCGTCCTGCAGCGCCTCGTGGAATTCCTTGATCGGCGCGCCCTTCTTGATCGGATACCACAGGCAGTAGGTGCCGCCCGGAAAACGGCGCCAGGCGGTGACGAGCCCCTTCACCAGCCGCTCATATTCCCCCTCGATCTCGAAGGGCGGATCGACGAGCACGATGCCGCGCTTTTCCTTCGGCGGCAGATGCGCGCCGAGCGACAGCCAGCCGTCAAGTTCGGTGACGCGCACCTGGAAATCGCCCTCGAACAGGCGGGCAAGCCTCAGATAATCCTCCGGATGCAGCTCCATCGCCGCCAGCCGGTCCTGCGGGCGAAACAGCATGCGCGCGAGCTTTGGCGAGCCCGGATAACGGGTGATCTCGCCCTTCGGGTTCAACTCCCTGACCACGTCGAGATAGGGCGCCAGAATGGCGGCCGATTGCGGGTCGAGCTCGGCGGTGAGAAGACGCCCGATGCCATCGCGCCACTCGCCGGTCTTCTGCGCTTCCTCGGAGGACAGGTCGTAGAGCCCGATGCCCGCATGGGTGTCGAGAACCCGGAACGCCTTGTCCTTCTTCTGCATGTAGCGGATCAGCAGGCAGAGGACGGCGTGTTTCAGGACATCGGCGAAATTGCCGGCATGGTAGATGTGCCGATAGTTCATGAACGGGACTTCTGGCTCGCTTGAATTGATGTGATGCATCGCAAAAGCGACTTTCTGCGACGTCTCGCATGTCCTATAGGAAAGGCATGAACCTTGCGACCCCGATCTCCCTGAAAAACGCCTCTGGCGTCACCACCGGCCACACGGTCTGTCCGCACGACTGTCCCTCCGCCTGCGCGCTGGATGTGGACCTGACCGCGGACGGCAAGATCGGCCGGGTGCGCGGCGCCAATGCCAACACCTATACCGCCGGCGTCATCTGCGCCAAGGTGGCGCGTTATGCCGAACGCCTCTACCATCCCGATCGCCTGCTGACGCCGAAGCGCCGCAAGGGGGCAAAGGGCGAGGGCGCCTGGCAGGAGATCTCCTGGGACGCCGCCCTCGACGAAATTGCCGAGGCCTTCGTGAAAGCGGAAGCCGCACATGGCGCCGAGGCGATCTGGCCGTATTTCTATGCCGGCACCATGGGCCAGGTGCAACGCGATTCGATCGAGCGCCTGCGCCACGCCAAACGTTATTCCGGTTTCTTCGGTTCGATCTGCACCAACATGGCCTGGACCGGTTATGTGCTGGGCACCGGCGCGCTGCGTGGTCCGGATCCGCGCGAGATGGCGAAATCCGATTGTGTGGTGATCTGGGGCACGAACCCGGTCGCCACCCAGGTCAACGTGATGACCCATGCGGTGAAGGCGCGCAAGGAGAGGGGCGCGAAGATCGTTGTCGTCGATATCTACGACAGCCCGACGATGAAGCAGGCCGATATCAAAGTCATCCTGAAGCCCGGCACCGATGCGGCACTTGCCTGCGCGATCATGCACGTCGCCTTCCGCGACGGTTATGCCGACCGCGCCTACATGGCGAAATTCGCCGACGATCCGGCGGGGCTCGAGGCGCATCTGAAAACGAGGACGCCGGAATGGGCCTCCGCCATCACCGGCCTCTCCGTCGAAGAGATCGAGACGCTCGCACGCCTCGTCGGCACGACGAAAAAGACCTTCTTCCGTCTGGGCTACGGTTTTACTCGCCAGCGCAACGGCACGGTCTCCATGCATGCGGCGCTCTCCATCGCCACCGTGCTCGGCTCCTGGCAGTATGAAGGCGGCGGCGCCTTCCACAACAATGGCGAACTCTTCCGGCTCGACAAGCGCGAACTGATGGGCACCGCCTATATGGACCCGGACGTGCGCATGCTCGACCAGTCGCAGATCGGTCGCGTGCTGACCGGCGATCCCGTTGCACTGCGCCAGCGCGGCCCGGTGACCGCACTTCTGATCCAGAACACCAATCCGATGAACATCGCGCCCGAACAGCGGCTGGTGCGAAAGGGTTTTCTGCGCGATGACCTGTTCGTCGCGGTGCACGAGCATTTCATGACCGATACGGCGAAAGTGGCCGATATCGTGCTGCCGGCCACCATGTTCGTTGAACATGACGATCTCTATCGTGCCGGCGGGCAGAACCACATCCTGCTCGGGCCGAAACTGGTCGAGCCGCCGGAAACCGTGCGCACCAATCTCTTTGTCATCGAGGAACTGGCTAAACGTCTGGGTGTCGATCATTATCCGGGCTTCGGCCTCTCCGAGCGTGAGCATATCGACCGCATGCTGCTGCCGAACGGTTACCCCGGTTACGAGCAGTTGCTGGTCGATAAATGGATCGACTGCCAGCCCGGTTTCGAGGAGTCCCATTACCTCAACGGCTTCGGTTACCCGGACGGCAAATTCCGCTTCAAGCCGGATTGGGCGAACGGTCCGTCCCCCAACAAGACGCCCGCCAGCATTGGCCCACTTGGGCCGCATGCAGAACTTCCGACTTTCCCGGATCAGGTGGATGTCATCGAACTGGCGGACGAGGAACACCCATTCCGGTTGGCGACCTCGCCGGCGCGCAATTTTCTGAACTCGACCTTTGCCGAGACAAAGACCTCGCGCGAAAAGGAGGGGCGGCCCGAGGTGATGGTGCATCCCGACGATGCCGCGGCCTACGGCCTGGAGGATGGCGCGGTCGTGCAGATCGGCAACCGCCGCGGCGACCTTCGCATTCACGTCAAGATCGCGGCCACCGCGCGGCGCGGCGTGCTGATTGCCGAAGGGCTGTGGCCGAACGGGGCGCATCTGGATGGCGAGGGCATCAATGTTTTGACCGGTGCCGATCCGGTGGCGCCTTACGGCGGGGCCGCCGTGCATGACAACCGGGTCTGGCTGAAGAAAGCGGAAGCATGAGTGCGGATAAGCGCGGAACAATCGCTGTCGTCGAGGAGAAGCTTCTTTCCGACAACTGGTACCATCTGCACCGGGTGACCTTTGATTATACCGACAGCAAGGGCCATACCGAGCGCATGAACCGCGAGGTGTATGACCGCGGCAATGGTGCGACCATCCTGCTCCTTGATCCGAAGCGGGATGTCGTGGTGCTGGTGCGCCAGTTCCGCATGCCGGCCTACAAAAACGGCCATCACGGTTATCTTATCGAGACGCCGGCGGGCCTGCTCGACGGCAACCAGCCGGAGGAGGCGATCCGCCGCGAGGCGATCGAGGAAACCGGCTATCAGGTGCGCGACGTGCGCTTCCTGTTCAAGTGTTTTATGTCGCCCGGTGCCGTCACCGAGATCATCCACTTCTTTGCCGCCATCATCGATACCTCCGACCGTGTTGCCGAAGGCGGCGGGCTCGACGAGGAGCACGAGGATATCGAGGTTCTCGAAGTCCCCTTCAGCGACGCGCTTGCCATGATCGAGACCGGTGAGATTTGTGACGGCAAGACGATCATGCTGTTGCAATGGGCAGCGCTGAACCGCGACACGCTCGCCTGATCCTCCTTCCCAATGTCTGATCGCGTCCGACGTTAATCTCGCGCTCCGATCTTGAAGATGCATTCAATATACACTATCATATAATGTATATTGATTACGGAGGCGAATTGCCCATGCAGATGGCGGAGATGAAGGCAATGCCTGGCATGAGCCCCAAGGCCATGGAGGAGCGTGCCACGGAAGTGGCCGGTCACTTGAAGGTTCTGGCCCATCCGGTGCGTCTGATGCTCGCCTGCACGCTGATCGAAGGCGAGTTTTCGGTCGGGCAACTCGAGGAGAAACTCGACGTGCACCAGCCGACGCTCTCGCAGCAGCTCACGGTGCTGCGCGAGGCGGGCATCGTCGAAACCCGCCGCGAGGGCAAACAGATCTTTTACGCGCTGACCGAAGCGAAGACTGCAAAACTGATCGGTGCGCTGTTCACCATCTTCTGTTCCGAGGACCAACCTGCATGACCACCTACCTGCCATCCTTTGCCGGAGGGCTGATGATCGGCCTGTCCGCCATTCTCTACCTGATCCTGACGGGACGCATTGCCGGTATCAGCGGCATCGTCGGGCGTCTCGCCGAAGGCGCCTTGCCGTGGCTGAACGGCGCCTTCGTGCTGGGTCTCGTTCTCGGACCGCTCGTTTATCTGGCGGTGACCGGCGCCTGGCCGGAGGTGACGATCACCGCCAGCCTGCCGCTCGCCGTGCTGGCCGGTCTGCTCGTCGGCATCGGCTCGCGCATGGGCTCCGGCTGCACGAGTGGCCACGGTGTTCTGGGTCTGGCGCGCTTGTCGCCACGCTCAATGGTCGCCGTCGTCACTTTCCTCGCCGCTGGCATCGTCACCGTCACCATCCTGAGAGGGAGCCTCTGATGAACCGTCTTGCGCAACCGCTCGCAGCACTTGTCTGCGGCACCCTGTTCGGCTTTGGCCTCGCTTTGTCCGGCATGCTGAACCCGGCCCGTGTCCAGGGTTTCCTCGATCTTTTCGGTGCCTGGGATCCGAGCCTGATCTTCGTGCTTGGCGGCGCCGTAATCGTCGCCATGGCCGGCATGCTGCTGGTGAAGCGGATGAAACAGCCCGTTTTTGGCGATGTATTTCACATCCCGACCAACCGTCGCATCGATATGCCGCTGGTGCTGGGCTCGGCGATTTTCGGTATCGGCTGGGGGCTCGGCGGTTTCTGCCCCGGCCCGGCGCTGTCAGCACTGTCGATGGGATATCTCACCCCAGTCGTTTTCGTCATCGCCATGGTCGCCGGCATGGTTTTTCACGACCGGGTTCTGGCCGGCCGCATCTGATCTCGAAGACATGGGATGAAAAGGTCAGGCGCTGATGAGCATCTCGTCGGCGCCGACCACCGCTGTCTCCCGCTCGACCCTGCCGTCGGCGCCCATGCGCACACGGCCTTCGGCCACCAGCTTGAGGGCCACCGGGTAACTTTTATGCTCCACCGTCAGCACCCGCGCGGCAAGGCTGTCGGCGGTATCGCCCGGCAGGACCGGAACGACGGACTGGGCGATCGACGGGCCTTCATCCATGCCTTCGGTGACGAAATGCACCGTGCAGCCGGCCACCCGCACCCCGGCATCCAGCGCACGCTGATGCGTGTGCAGGCCGGGAAACAGCGGCAGCAGCGAGGGATGGATGTTGAGGATGCGACCCTCGTAAGGTCGGATGAAATCGGCTGTGAGAAGCCGCATGTAGCCGGCAAGGCAGATGATGTCCGGCTTCAGTTCGGCCAGTGCCGCAAGAACCGCCGCTTCATGGTCCGCCTTGCTGGCAAACGCCTTGCGCTCCAGCGCAGCCGTGGGAATGCCGCGTGCTTCAGCCTTCGCAAGGCCGCCGGCGGTTGCCTTGTCGGAAATCACGCCGACGATTTCGGCCGGAAACTCCGGTGCCGCGCAGGCATCCGCCAGCGCCACCATGTTGGAGCCGCTGCCGGAAATCAGGACAACGACGCGCTTCTTGGCCGTGGTCATAGAGCAAGCGTGCCCTTGTAGACAGTGCCGGCTCCGCCTTCCGCACGGGTGACGATCTGGCCGAGCGGTACAACGACTTCGCCTTCAGCCGAGAGGATTTCCGTCACCGCCGCGACATTGGCAGCCGAGACGACGGCAATCATGCCGACGCCGCAGTTGAAGGTGCGCAGCATTTCGTGTGCCGCCACGCCGCCGGTCTTGGCCAGCCAGGAGAAAACGGGCGGAACGGGAATGCTGTCGAGATCGATCTCGGCGGCCAGAGTGTCCGGCAGCACGCGCGGAATATTGTCTGGGAAACCGCCGCCGGTGATATGCGCCAGCGCCTTGATGCCGCCGGTGGCGCGGATCGCCTTCAAAAGCGGCTTCACATAGATGCGGGTCGGGGTAAGCAGGGCTTCGCCCAGCGTCTTGCCGTCGGCAAACGGGGCGGGGGCGTCCCAGGCGAGACCGGAAAGTGCCACGATCTTGCGCACCAGCGAAAAACCGTTGGAATGCACGCCGGAGGAGGTGAGGCCGAGGATGACGTCGCCGTCCATCAGGTCGCCGGTCGGCAGCAGCTGGCCGCGTTCGGCGGCACCCACGGCAAAACCGGCGAGGTCGTAGTCGCCATCGGAATACATGCCGGGCATTTCGGCGGTCTCGCCGCCGATCAGCGCGCAGCCGGCCTGGCGGCAGCCATCGGCGATGCCGAGAACGATCGCCGCACCCTGTTCGGGATCGAGCTTGCCGGTCGCGAAATAGTCGAGGAAGAACAGCGGCTCGGCGCCCTGCACCACGAGGTCGTTGACGCACATGGCAACAAGGTCGATGCCGACGGTGTCGTGCCGGTTGGCATCAATGGCGATCTTCAGCTTCGTGCCGACGCCGTCATTGGCGGCGACCAGCACCGGATCGGTGAAACCGGCCGCCTTGAGGTCGAACAGGCCGCCGAAACCGCCGATTTCGCCATCGGCACCGGGGCGGCGGGTGGAACGCACGGCAGGCTTGATCTTTTCCACCATCAGGTTCCCGGCGTCGATATCGACGCCTGCATCGCTGTAGGTGAGACCGTTCTTGCCCGTATCGCTCATTGCCCGTCTCCGCATGTGCTGGAAGCATGTCCTGGAAGAAGCGTCGCCATTGCACGGAGTTTCGCCGGATGCAAGCGTCGAGCGTCATGCGCCCCGGTTTTCCAAGCTGTTCAGGCCAAATTCGGCAAAATGCGGCTCTGCCTTGACCTTGTCGTGAAGCTACGCCATCCCTGTTTGCACTGCCACATTCAACGGGGAAGCCGAATGGCCTATCACATCAGCGGTGCGCGGCTCAGGCGTTACGTGCTCTTCTGGCTCGGCGCGCTCGTCCTGTTTATTGCCTTTCTTCTGGCCTTCCGCACCATTCTTCTGCCTTTCGTGGCCGGCATGGCGCTTGCCTATTTCCTCGATCCGGTGGCCGACTGGCTGGAGCGGCGCGGCCTCTCGCGGCTGATGGCGACCGTCGTCATCCTGATCGGCTTCGTGCTGATGTTCGCCATCGCGCTGATGATCGTCATCCCGCTGATCATCAGCCAGTTTGCCGAATTCGCGCAGATCCTGCCCCAGTACATCACCCAGCTGCAGCAATTGATCGCGAGCCCGGAAAACTCCTTCCTGCCGCACTGGATCGTCACGCAGATCCAGACGGCCAAGGAAAACTTCTCCAGCCTGATGAGCGAAGGCGCCGGTTTTCTGGGCGGGCTTCTCAATCAGCTGTGGAACTCGGGCAAGACAATCGTCGACGTGATCTCGCTCCTGATCATCACGCCGGTCGTCGCCTTTTATATCCTGCTCGACTGGGACCGCATGGTCGCCAAGGTCGACAGCTGGATCCCGCGCGATCAGGTGACGACGATCCGCCAGCTCGCCCGCGAAATGGACGATGCCGTCTCCGGTTTCATTCGCGGCCAGGGTTCGCTCTGCCTGATCCTCGGCATTTTTTATGCGGTCGGCCTCTCTGTCGTCGGCCTCAATTTCGGCCTGCTGATCGGTTTCGTCGCCGGCATGATCAGCTTTATTCCCTATATCGGTTCGCTGGTCGGCCTCGTGCTGTCTGTCGGCGTGGCGCTGATGCAGTTCTGGCCGGACTATCCGTGGATCATCGCGGTGATGTGTGTGTTTTTCGCCGGGCAGTTCATCGAAGGAAATATCCTGCAGCCGAAGCTTGTCGGTTCCAGCGTCGGTCTGCATCCGGTCTGGCTGATGTTTGCGTTGCTTGCCTTCGGCGCGATGTTCGGTTTTGTCGGTCTGCTGATTGCCGTGCCGGCCGCCGCCGTCGTCGGCGTGCTTGTCCGTTTCGCCATCTCGCGGTATCTTCAAAGCGACATTTATTACGGCCATTCTGCCGAGCTGCCCTGGGATGACGAGGCGGATGTCGAGGCGAAGGCCCTTAATCAACCTCCGACGCATGAATGATGACTGAGACGCTAGACAGACAGAAGCGTCAGCGCGCCGAGCAATTGCCGCTGGCGCTGACCCATGATGCCGCAACCGGCCGCGACGACCTGCTCGTTGCGCCGCAGGTGAGCGCGGCCGTTGCCATGATCGATGCCTGGCCGGCCTGGCGCGCGCCCGTCGTGATCCTTACGGGGCCGGCGGGCTCAGGCAAATCCCATCTCGCTCATATCTGGCGGGAAAAGGCGCAGGCCGCCGTCATCCATCCGATGGCGGGCGAGGGGGCCGCGACCATGGCCGCGGCCGGTCCGGTTCTTTTCGAGGATGCCGACCGCGCCGGTTTTGACGAAAACGAACTCTTCCACGTCATCAACAGCGTGCGTGAAAACGGCCATACCTGTCTCATGACCGCACGGCTCTGGCCGATGTCCTGGCCGGTCACGCTTCCCGACCTGCGCTCGCGCCTGAAAGCCGCAACCGTCGTCGAGATCGGTGAACCGGACGAGGATCTGCTCGGGCAGGTGATCATCAAGCTGTTCGCCGATCGCCAGCTTCACATCGATGACCGTATTGTCGCCTATATTGTCACCCGTATGGAGCGATCGATGCAAGCGGCGCAGGGCGTTGTCGAGCAGCTCGATCGGCTGGCGCTCGCGCGTGGCACGCGCATCACCCGGGCGCTGGCAGCCGAGGTTCTGCAAAGCTTCCAGGGCGAAGGTCACGGCGATTGACTGTCACAGCTGCGTCGTTGAAAAGGTATACGGGCCAAAAGGATGGCCGGCATCTATTCCGTTGCCGGTTTCGGTCGAATAATGGGGGATGACGATGGATCAGATGTCTGAAGCGCAGGACGTGCCGGTGGAGGTGACCGCCCAGGACGCCATCGATCTCCTGGAGAGCCCGGATCGGTTCATCAATCGTGAGTTTTCCTGGCTGCAGTTCAACCGGCGTGTGCTGGAAGAAACACTGAACACCGCCCATCCGCTGCTGGAGCGCGTGCGTTTCCTCTCGATCTCGGCCGCCAATCTCGATGAATTTTTCATGGTGCGCGTGGCTGGCCTGGAAGGCCAGGTTCGCCAGGGCATCGTTGTGCGCAGCCCGGACGGCAAGACGCCGGCCGAGCAGCTGGAGGAAATCCTCAAGGAGATCGACAACCTGCAGATGGAACAGCAGGCCTCGCTTGCCGTGCTGCAGCAGTATATGGCGCGCGAGGATATCCTGATCGTGCGTCCCTCGGCGCTATCGGACGAGGACCGCAACTGGCTGGCAAGCGATTTCGAGGACAATCTGTTCCCGATCCTGACGCCGCTCTCGATCGATCCCGCCCATCCGTTCCCGTTCATCCCGAACCTCGGCTTCTCGATGGGTCTGCAGCTCGACAGCAAGAGCGGTCGCGAGCCGATGACCGGGCTTCTGCGCCTGCCGCCGACGCTCGACCGTTTCATCCGCCTGCCGGACGAGGGCCAGATCATCCGCTACATCACGCTGGAAGACGTGGTGTCGATGTTCATCGACCGCCTGTTCCCCGGTTATGAGGTGAAGGGTGCCGGCACGTTCCGCATCATCCGCGACAGCGATATCGAAGTCGAGGAAGAGGCCGAGGATCTGGTGCGCTTCTTCGAAACGGCGCTGAAGCGCCGCCGCCGCGGCAAGGTCATCCGGATCGAGACCGATTCCGAAATGCCGGCCTCGCTGCGCCAGTTCGTCGTGCAGGAACTCGGCGTACCGGACAATCGTGTCGCGGTTCTGCCGGGTCTGCTGGCGCTCAACACGCTCTCGGAGATTGCCAAGGCTCCGCGCGACGACCTGCGTTTCGAACCCTACAATGCCCGATTTCCCGAGCGCGTCCGCGAACACGCCGGCGACTGCCTTGCCGCGATCCGCGAAAAGGACATGGTGGTTCACCACCCCTATGAGAGCTTTGATGTGGTGGTGCAGTTCCTGCTCCAGGCGGCGCGCGATCCGGATGTTCTGGCGATCAAGCAGACGCTCTACCGCACGTCGAACGACAGCCCGATCGTCCGGGCGCTGATCGATGCGGCCGAAATGGGCAAGTCCGTCACGGCGCTCGTTGAACTCAAGGCCCGTTTTGACGAGGAGGCCAATATCCGCTGGGCGCGCGACCTCGAGCGTGCCGGCGTGCAGGTCGTCTTCGGGTTTATCGAACTCAAGACGCACGCCAAGATGTCGATGGTCGTGCGCCGCGAGGACGGCAAGCTGCGCACCTATTGCCACCTCGGCACCGGCAACTATCACCCGGTGACGGCGAAGATCTATACGGACCTGTCCTTCTTCACCTGCAATCCGAAGATCGCCCACGACATGGCGAACGTTTTCAACTTCATCACCGGTTATGGCGAGCCGGAAGCCAGCATGAAGCTTGCCGTCTCGCCCTACACGCTGCGCTCGCGTATTCTTCGCCACATCGAGGAAGAGATCGAACATGCCAAGGCCGGACGTCTGGCGGCGATCTGGATGAAGATGAACTCGCTCGTCGATCCGGACATCATCGATGCGCTGTACCGCGCCAGCCGGGCAGGGGTCGAGATCGATCTCGTCGTGCGCGGCATCTGCTGCCTTAGGCCGCAGGTTCCGGGCCTTTCCGACAATATCCGCGTCAAATCCATCGTCGGCCGTTTCCTCGAACACAGCCGCATCTTCTGTTTCGGCAACGGCCAGGGCCTGCCGTCGGAAAAGGCGCTGGTCTATATCGGCTCCGCCGACATGATGCCGCGCAACCTTGACCGTCGCGTCGAAACGCTGGTCCCGCTATTGAACCCGACTGTGCATGAGCAGGTGCTGTCACAGATCATGCTGGGCAACCTGATTGACAACCAGCAGAGCTACGAGATATTGCCCGATGGAACGTCGCGCCGCTTGGAAGTTCGCCCTGGCGAGGAACCTTTCAATGCGCAGCAGTATTTCATGACGAACCCCAGCCTGTCCGGTCGCGGGGAAGCGTTGAAGTCGAGTGCGCCGAAACTGATCGCGGGTCTGATCTCCGCACGCAAGAAATAGTGATGCATGGTACGATCTGAAGCTCAGGGGCGTCTCCCCGGAAGCGCTCCTGTTTCCGTAGTGGACATCGGTTCGAACTCCGTTCGCGTGGTGATCTACGAGGATCTGTCCCGCTCGCCGACAATCCTGTTCAACGAAAAGGTCCTGTGTGGCCTGGGCAAGGGCCTGGGCTCAAGCGGACGTATGGACGAGGAGGCGGTCAATCGTGCCTTGAGCGCGCTGCGTCGCTTCCGGGCACTGTCCGACCAGGCCCGCGCGACACGCATCTTCGTTCTCGCAACCGCAGCCGCCCGCGAGGCCTCCAACGGTCCCGCTTTCATCGAGGCGGCGGAGGAAATCCTCGGCCAGCCGGTGCAGGTTCTCTCCGGCGAACAGGAAGCCTATTATTCGGCGCTCGGTGTCATCAGCGGTTTTGCCGAAGTGGATGGCATTGCCGGTGATCTCGGCGGCGGGTCCCTCGAACTCATCGACATCAAGGGGCACGATTTCGGCAAGGGCATCACGTTGCCGCTCGGTGGCCTGCGCCTGTCGGAAATCTCGGGCAATTCGCTGCAGAAGGCCCGCGCCTTTGCACGCACGCAGGTGAAGAACGTCAGCTTCCTCGAAAAGGGGGCAGGGCGCACCTTCTATGCCGTCGGCGGCACCTGGCGCAACATCGCCAAGCTGCACATGGAGATTACCCAGTATCCGCTGCACATGATGCAGGGTTACGAACTCCAGCTGAACGAGATGCTGAACTTCCTCGATCAGGTGGTTCTCTCAAAGGACTCCAAGGACCCGGCCTGGCAGTCGGTCTCCAAAAACCGCCGGGCGCTGCTGCCGTTTGGCGCGGTCGCCATGCAGGAAGTGCTTTCCGTCATGAAGCCGGCGCGCGTGGTGTTTTCCGCCCAGGGCGTGCGCGAAGGTTATCTGCATTCCCAGCTTTCGCCGGAGGAGCAGCAGAAGGACCCGCTGCTTCTGGCGGCAGACCAGCTGGCGATCCTGCGGGCGCGTTCGCCGGAACATGCACGCGAACTCGCGGAATGGACCGGCCGCATGGTGCCGATGTTCGGCATCGACGAAACCGAGGAAGAAAACCGCTATCGTCGCGCGGCCTGTCTGCTGGCCGATATCAGCTGGCGTGCCCATCCCGATTACCGCGGCCTGCAGGCATTGAACCTGATCGCGCATTCATCGCTGGTCGGCATCACCCATCCGGGTCGCGCCTATCTGGCGCTCGCCAATTATTACCGCTTCGAGGGTCTGCATGACGATGGCGCGACCGGCCCGTTGTCGCAGATCGCCACGCCGCGGTTGTTGTCGCTCGCCAAGCTGCTCGGCGGATTGCTGCGGGTCGTCTACCTGTTCTCCGCCTCCATGCCGGGCGTGGTGAACCACCTCTATTTCCGTCCGTCGAACAATCCGGATCTCGATCTGGATCTCGTCGTGCCGCACGACTATGCGGATTTCTCCGGTGAGCGGCTCGATGGGCGTCTGCAGCAGCTGTCGAAACTGACTGGCAGGCGGCTGGCCTTCGTTTTCGAATAAGAGAAGCGCCGCGCCGTCAGGAGGCGCGGGGCATGACGGGCGCCGCCGCACGGGTCCGCCGCAGCGCAAGCACGCTCAGCGGCTCGTCGCGGCCCTTGACCGCATGCGCTCCCTGCGGTTCGGCGTGAATATCCTTCGGCAAGGTCAGGCGGGAAAACAGATCCTGCGAGATCAGATGCGGCTGTTTCAGGCTCTTGCACAGCGCCTCGATGCGGGCGGTGGTGTTCACCACATCACCGAAATAGGTGATCTTGTGGTGGAAGACGCCGATCTCGGCGGTCACGATCGGTCCGCCGTGCAGGGCTGCCGAAAGCTGCGGCACGATGCCGAAATGTTTGTTCCACCAGTCGCGGTCCCGTTCGATATCGTCCAGGATATCGTAGAGGCAACGGATGCAGCGCGCCTTCTCGATTCCATCCTTCATCTGCCAGGTGACGATGACGCAGTCCCCGACATAATCATCGATCTCGCCGTTATGACGCCTGACGTGTGGCGCGAGGCTGGCAAAGACCTCGCCGAGGAATTCCTGGGCACGCAGGTCGCCGTGCTGGCGCGCATAGGCTGTTGAGCCGACCACATCCATGAACAGGAAAACCCGCTCCTCCTCGATCGGATTGCGATAGCGCCCGGTGAGCAGACTGAGGAAGGCGCGCCGCCCCAGCAGTTGCCGGATGCGAATGACGGTGATGCCAACGAGGAAAAAGGCGAGCGTATAAAGGAAGGCCGGCAGGCGAAGGAGGAGCAGTTCCTTCCATCCGGCATCGGCGAGCCCGCCGAGCTTGATGAAGACCCCCGCCGCGGCAAAACCGAGACCGGAGAGCACGAAGTAGATGACGAGGCTCGTCAGAAAATAGGCAGGCGTCGAGAACCGCCGGACCCGCTCCAGAAGGGTCGGCATCAGCTTGCCGCTCTCGAACAGGATCAGCGGCAGGCTGCAGGCAAGTGCATAGATGGAGCCGATGTAGAAGGCGCCATGCACCTCGAAGACGATCATATAAAGAACGCCGGTGAAGGCGATGAAGCAGGTCAGCAGCGTCCAGCGTAGGCCGGAATAGACGGGCCGGCTCCGGAGAGCAATCCTCGGTGTCAGGGCCATGATCTTCCGCTTAGGGCTCCCCGCACTGCGAATGAAGAGCATTCGCAACGTCACGCAAACATACGATCTCTTTGCCGCAGTGCAAGAGGATCCGGATCGGTTCAGGCGCCATCGAGCGCAAGGGCCGCGAAGCTCGCCAGCCAGTGTTCGCCCATGTAATCGCCCGCCACATGCGGCAGGGCGACCGTCAGATGCGCGTCGGCTGCGGCGTCAAGTCGCGCTCTACGCGGATCGTCGGCGGCAAGCGATTGGGCCAGCGCGGCAAAACACCAGGCGCGGCTGAGGTTCAGGCCGTCCAGATGGGCGATCTTGCCGTCGGAGCGGTCGGAGACGGTGGCGGGCACAAAGAGCGTCGCCGGCTGCCCATCCGCAAGGTGCGGCAGGAAACGACGAAACCACGCGTCGAAATCTTCGGCCGTCAGCAGGCGGTGCAGGCACTCCGCCTCGATCAGCGCCGGAGACAGGAATTCGTCGCCGGACGGTTCGCCCCATGCGGGGCAATCGCGGTCCTCGCCGTACCAGCGAAGTGCGGTGTCGCGCAAAAGCGCCATCAGGGCCGAATCACCAACGGTCTCGGCATAATCGGCGGCAAGCCGCAGCGCGAAGGCCGTGTTGAAATGTGTGCCGACCCGGACCGGATAGGTGGCGATCGGCAGGAACTGGCGGAAGCGCTTGGCAATCACCTCGGTCAGCGGCTGCAGCATCTTTGCAAAACGGCCGTCCTCCAGGCCGTGCAGTTCGGCGGCAAGCTTCAGCAGCCAGGCCCAGCCATAAGGGCGCTCGTAACCGCGCGCGAGCGGCCTTGCAAAATAGGCGCATTCGCCGGCAACGGTTTCGGCGGTCAGTTGAGCGTCAAAGAGGGCGCGGATCGCCGCGGCGTGCTGTCCTTGCGGATAGCGTCTCAGGATGCGGGCGAGAAGCCAGTAACCGTGCACGCAGGAATGCCAGTCGAAGCTTCCGTAGAAGATCGGATGCAGCTGTCGCGGCGTACCGAGATCGTCCGGGCCGGCAAATCCATGCGCGAGATGGTTCGGATATTCGCGGGTGACATGGCCAAGCGCGATGCTCGCGAACTGGTCGGCAAGGGCGGGGCTGAAGCTCACAGCTCCACCGTCTCCACTTTCTTGTCGATGAACCGCAGCGCTACGGCACCCGAGATCAGCTTCAGGGCCGGTTCGCCGAACAGATCGCGCCGCCAGCCGGACAGCGCCGGCACCTCGGCTGCTTCGCCCTCGACGGCGATCTTGTCGAGATCGTCGCTGTTGGCGATCACCTTGGCGGCAACACCGTGCTTTTCCGAGATCAGCCGCAGCAGCACCTTCAGGAGCTCGACGGCGGATTGTGCGCCTTCCGGCGTGTGCACATGTTTTGGCGCATGCGGCATCTCGGTCTTCGGCAGGGCCAGCGCGGCATTGACCGTTTCGAGGATCGCCGAGGCAGACGAGGAACGCTCCCAGCCCTTCGGAATGGTGCGCAGACGCCCGAGCGCTTCGGAATCCTTCGGCTGCTGCTGGGCGATCTCGAAGATCGCGTCGTCCTTCAGCACGCGCGAGCGCGGCACATTGCGGCTGCGCGCTTCCCGTTCGCGCCAGGCGGCAACGAATTTCAGCACCGCCAGTTCCTGCGGCTTGCGCAGGCGCGATTTCAACCTGAGCCAGGCATCGTCCGGATGCATGTCATAGGTTTCCGGGCTTTCCAGGATCGCCATTTCCTCGGCAACCCAGGTGGTGCGGCCCTCGCTTTCCAGCTTGTCCTTGAGGCTGAGATACACGTCGCGCAGATGCGTGACGTCGGCCATGGCATAATCCAGCTGCTTTTCCGACAGCGGCCGGCGGCTCCAGTCGGTGAAGCGCGAGGACTTGTCGATCTGCACGTTCTTCGTGCGCTGTACCAGCTGGTCGTAAGAGATCGAATCACCGAAACCGCAGACCATGGCGGCCACCTGCGTGTCGAAGATCGGGTGCGGGATCAGCTTGCCGAGATGGTAGATGATTTCGAGATCCTGGCGGGCCGCATGGAACACCTTCAGCACGGACGTGTCCGCCATCAGCGCGAAGAAGGGTTGCAGATCCAGCCCCTTGGCCATGGGGTCGACAATCACCTCCAGATCCGGGCTCGCCATCTGGATGAGGCAGAGTTCCGGCCAGAAGGTCGTCTCCCGAAGGAATTCGGTATCGACGGTCACGAAGTCGGATTGGGCGAGCTTGGCACAGGCATCCGCGAGAGCGGCAGTGGTTTCAATGATCAACATCGGTCGTTCGGCTAAAAAGGTCGTTCAACCTTCCTTTCCCTTTCAACTTCGGATGTCAACACAAACGCTGCGCCGATCAGCCGTTCGGACGGTTATTCTCCGATTTATTGCCGCCGGCGCCGTGTCGTGCTTTCTGCGCACGGATGGCTGCGATGTTGTCCTGGTGGACGCGCTCATAAGGTTCGAAATAGGAGATCCAGCCCTCCGCGAGTTCCTCCCACAGGAAGGTCTCCAGGGATACGTCCGTCAGATCCGGATCATCGATGCGTCTGCCGAGCCGGTGGAGATACCGGCGGTTGGCCTCGATCAGGCCGACATCATATCCTCCGCCGGAAATCCGGCCTTCATCGCCATGGTTGGGCAGGATGCGCCGGATCGGCAGTTCGGAGAGCCGGCCGAGTTCGCGGATGTGCTGGGCGATGTTGTCCGGCTCGGAGACATAGGTGACGGTATCTTCCAGCGTATCGCCCGCCAGCAGCAGACCCTCGCCGGGCAGCCAGACGACCGTTCCGTCGGCGCTGTGGATGTTGAACTGCAAAAGCTCGATGCGCCGCGTGCCATAGGCAATCGAGAGTCGCCCGTCGAACAGCCGATTCGGCAGAACGACCGGTCGGATCGGCGGGGTCTTCTCGCCCAGAAGCCGGTCATTTTCCACCAGGGCAAGCGCCGTCTGCGGGTTGGCGATGATCATGCAATCGGAAAAGACGGCATTGCCGGCGATATGATCGGTATGCCAGTGGCTGAGCACCACCTCGATGTCGCGCACCCCGAGCGAGGCGAGATGCTCCCGGATGAACCGGGCGTGGTCGAGGCTGATATGCGTGTCATAGACCAGCGCCTGGCGCCCGGAGACGATGGCATAGCTCGCAATGCCGAGCGAATAGGCGCCGTCGTCCAGCCAGTTGCGCTCGGGCGCGTGCAGGCGTTTCCCGGCAATACGTCCGTCGTAATAGGCAAAGATGCCGGGCGCCGGCTCCAGGATGCGCAAGGTGGCGGTCATCGTCGTCACAATGGCCGCCGCTCCGGCTGGCGGCAGGGTGTCAAGTGACCCGGATATAGGAGGTCATACCCGTCTTCTGGTGTTCGATGATGTGGCAATGCAGCACCCAGTCCCCCGGATTGTCGGCAACCAGTGCAAGCTGAACCTTTTCGTCCGGAAGGACAAGATAGGTGTCGGATATCAGCGGCGCCACCGTTCTGGCATTCGAGGCGATCACCTGGAAATTCATACCGTGCAGGTGGATCGGATGCAGATGCGGCGTCGGGTTTTCCAGGTTGAGGATGTAGCTTCGCCCGCGCTTCAGTTCGGCGAGCGGCGCCATCGGATCGGACGTGTCGCCCGGCCATGGCACCTTGTTGATCGCCCAGAAGGAATAACCGAGCGAGCCGCAGAAACTTTCCTTTGCCGCGTTTTCCGCCGTCGCGCTGAGGATGAGCGGGATCGTCTCGGCGCTTTTCAAGTCCGGCGGCGTCCAGGGATTGGCAGGCAGCGGCCTGACCTCGCGCAGGTCCCGCTTCAGCGAGGCACCGGTCGCCCGGAACGTCGCGACCACCTTGGCCGTGGACGGCCGGATATCGGTGAGGGACACCGTCTGGGTCTCGCTGTCCGGCATGCGGAGGATAAGATCGAGCCGCTGGCCGGGACCGATCGTCACCTGGTCGAGGGGAAGCGGGAGGCCAAGCGGCTGGCCGTCGAGCGCAACGATCTTCGCCTCGGCTCCGTCGAGCTTCAGGATGTAGATGCGCGTCACGTCGGTCGCGGCAAGCCGCACGCGCACCAGCCCGCCGGCCGGTGCATCGAAGGCCGGCTGCACCTGCCAATTGGCGCCCCGCACGGTGCCGAAGGTGCCGTTTTTTGCCGCATCGCGCGGTTTGAACTGCTCGATGAACTGTCCGTCGCTGCCGAGCCGCCAGTCGCGCAGGTTGATGTCGATCTCCGCGTCGAAGACCGGGTCGTCCGGGTTCTCGACGATGAAAAGCCCGGTCATGCCGCGGCCCATCTGGGTCAGCGTGTTGCAGTGCGGATGATACCAGAAGGTGCCGGCATCCGGCGGCGTGAAGGCATAATCGAAGCTGTCGCCGGTATAGACGTAAGGCTGGGTGAGGAAGGGCACACCGTCCATGCGGTTGTCGATACGCAGCCCGTGCCAGTGGATCGTCGTCGGTTCGTCCAGCCGGTTGACGAGCTTTGCGGCAAAGGGTTCGCCCCGCTTCACCCTGAGCGTCGGCGGCATGGGATCGCCGGATGCGCCTTCGAGCCCGTAGGTCATCACGCCCTTGGTCAGGTGCTGGCCATCGAGAAGGGCATTGGCCGTTTTTGCCTCCAGCGTGATCGGCGTCGCAGCCGACGCCGTGGAATAGAGGCTCGCGGCGCCAAGGCCAAGCCCATAGGCGCCGAGCGCGGCACTGCCGGTCAGAAAGGTACGGCGGGACAGGACGGGCATGGCGAAACGCTCCAGCAATAGACCACGACTGATTAAACCTGAGGGTCGCCATCAGCAATATGGTGCAGGCTGCGATGATGCCGCAGGCTGCTACCGGCGCGGGCCGTTTGTCGGATCGTCTTGGCGCTGGTCGCGCCTGTCATCGCTCGGCGCACCGGCGAGCCTGTTGAAATAGGCGGAGGTGCGCAGCAGAGCCCGGAACCGGCCCGGCCGTTCTGCGGGCGGGATGGCGGGGCGGGTGCGCATCCGCACCAGCGTGTAGAACAGGAAACCCGCGAAGATGAACGAGGTGTAGACGAAGAAGACCTGCGGCCCGATGAACTGCAGAAGCAGCGAGGCGAGCAGCGGGCCGATCGTGGCGCCGATCGACCAGAAGAACAGGAGCCCCGCCGAGACGAGCGCATGTTCGCCGGGCTTGGCATAATCGTTGCCGTGGGCCGAACACAGCGAATAGAGCGGCATGGCAAAGGCGCCGTAGATGAAGATGCCGATGATGTTGGCCGTCTCGTCGGTGCCGGCGAAGAAGGACAGGTAACCGCCGGTCAGGATCGTGCCGATCGTCGCCCAGATGATCACTTGGCGCCGGTCCAGCCGGTCGGAAAAGATGCCGAGCGGATATTGCAGCACCACGCCGCCGATGATGCCGGCGCTCATGAAGGTGGCGATCTCGGTGACATCCATGCCGATGTCCTGCGCATAGATCGGCCCGATATTGCGGAAGGCCGCCATGCTGAGGCCGACCGCGATGACACCGACCACCGACAGCGGCGAGATGCGCCACACGGCGCGGATGTCGTAATTGATCGCCTCGGGCGGTGTCGGGCTGGAACGGTCGGCGACCGAGATCGGCACCAGCGACAGCGCCATGGTAATCGCGATCAGAGAAAAGACGATCGGTCCCTCGACGCCGAAGGTCGGGATCAGATACTGCGCCACCGTGACGGAGGAAAGGTCGACGAGACGATAGACCGAGAGCGTGCGCGCACGGTTGGCATTCGTCACCTTGGCATTGATCCAGCTTTCCACGACGGCAAACAGGCTGGCGACACAGATGCCGATCACGAACCGCATCAGTGTCCAGAAGGCCGGTGCGATGATCAGCGGCATCAGGATGCAGCAGCAGGCGGCAATCGCGGCCATCGCCGCGAAGGTGCGGATATGGCCGATCGAGCGCAGGATGCGCGTGACGTAAAGACAGCCGACGGCAAAACCAATGCTGTAGCCGGCGCCGATCAGGCCGATGGTTGAGGGCGAGAACCCTTCTGCCGAGCCGCGAAGGGCAATATAGGTGCCCTGAAGCCCGTTGCCGCCGATGAGAATGCCCGCCGTAACGAGAAGGGGAACAAGCGGTCGTATGGTGGACATTGCAATCGATTTTCCTGCAAGGACGGCACGACCGGATTGTTCCCCGCACCACTCATGCCTTCTTAGCGGTGCAAGATCGTTAAAAACAGCGCAGAGCGTAAATTCATTTATCAGCAAAATCGATCGGTCCGGTGGAGCCTTTCAGAAGAACGCCCGTCCGGCAACGGCCTGCGCAAAGGTGGCGGCGACGATGGCGATCGAGACCAGCGCGCTCACGACAAGGCCAGGCATGGTCCAGCGGGGTGCAAAACGGTCGAGCATCAGGCCGGCCAGCGGCAGTGCCTGCATGATATGGGTGGCGAAGAAATGCGGCACGCGAAGATCGCCGCCAGTCCGCGACCAGCCAAACAGAGGCAGGCCTCCGACATCCGTTCGCACGCCGCCGACCCAATGACCGGGACCATCGATCTGGCCGCTGCCCAGCGCAAAGGCGGTCACGAGTGTCAGCAGGCTTCCGAGGATGAGACCCCAGGCGCCGCCGAGTTGCAGCCCGCGTGGCGAAGAGGTGGCGGGGCGAAAGAGGAGGTAGAGGCCGAAGACGAGACTCGACAGCACCAGAAACGCAGCGCCTGCACCCATGATGCTGTAGGCCATTGCCTCGATGGGCGTTTCGGAGTTGAAATGCGAGGCGCGGCCGCGGGCCGCCTGAAGCGTGATGTAGAGAATTTCTCCCGTCGCGGTCACGGCGGCCGTCAGGCTCGCCAGCCACACCCCCCAACCCGTCTTGCTGCGGCTTTCGATCAGCGGCAAAAGCAGGAGCAGTGTGCCCAGCATCATCACCAGCGAAGCCTGGAATTTCAGCGGTTTTGACCAGACGCTGATGCCGTTCAACAGGCGCTCATCCAGCAGCAGGGCTGCAAGGCTCGGCACGGCGAGCGCGGCCGACAATCCGATGGCGACGATCAGAACGCGGCTTGCGGCATGCACCTCAATGCCGGGCAGGGCGGGCCGGCTGCGGGTCAGTGTCGGCATATCCTGGAAAATCAGCGTCATCGCGTCAGGCCTTCTTTGGGAGGAGGGCGGCTTGTGTTGCCGATGTCAGGTAAAACAGGAGCAGGCCGAGTGGCCCGAACATGAATGTCGCGGCGAGAATCGGCGCCTGCAGCACCCGGTTGAACCCGCGCCTGTCCGCCTCGACGGCAATCCATGTGCCGATGAAGAGGTCGAAGGCCAGATAGTGGATCCAGCCGGCCACCAGCACCGGATCGCTCGCAAACAGCAGCCGTACCTGCGTGATGGAGCCAAAGCCGCCGCCCTCGACACGAAAGAAATAGACGAAGATCAGCGTGGCATAGGTGAGCGACAGCACGCCGATCAGCGCGTAGCGCAGGCCTGCGATCAGCATCGGCCAGCGAGGCAGGAGGATGAGGGCAAGCCAACCGGCCATGGCCGCCGTGCTGGCTGCGGAAAAGAGCGTCTCGAACGGCATGGAACCCTCATCTTGGCGGTGACAAGATGGAGCATGGCGCAAATCCAGGCAATGTCAAGATTGCTTTTGACAGAGCGTGATCGACGCCGTTATGAAGAGACATGGCACGACGCACGGCATATCATCACGGCGACCTGCGCAAGGCGCTGGTGGATACGGGGCTCTCCATGCTGGAGGAACTCGGGCTGGAGGATCTTTCCCTGCGCAAGATTGCAGCGCGGGTCGGCGTATCGCATGCGGCGCCGGAACATCATTTCCCGAGCCTTCGGCATCTGTTGAATGCGCTGGCAGTGGAAGGGTTTGGCAGCTTTCGCCAGTCCATGCAGTCACAGATGCAGGCCGCGCCGGCGCGCCCCGCCGACCAGTTGCGCGCCGCTTTGCGCGGTTATCTGGCCTTTGCAACGGCACATCCGCATCTCTTCCGGTTGATGTTCAACCGCAACCGGCTGGACTGGGAGGATCCGGTGCTGGGTAAAGCCGGTGAGGCGGCGCGTCAGGTTTTGAAGGATATCTGCCGTCCGGTCGCCGACCGTCTGGCCATTGATACACCGGAAGGCCGTGTGTCGATCGAGCACCTCGTCTGGTCGCAGGTGCATGGTTACGCACATCTGATGATTGACGGGAAAATCGAGGTCGATAGTGCGTGCGAGGCGACAAACAGCGTGCCTGTGCCGGATCTGGTGGATTTTCTGCTGCCGGACGAGGCGGGGTAAACGTTGCGCTTTGTGCCAAGAGTCGGCACCGATTGGACTGTCGCTGCCGGTCAATATGATTCGGCTGCATCGCCTCTGACCCTGATCGGGCTATTGCCGCGGTTTGGCCGTTACGGTCTCCTTCGTGTCATCATATTATGCTCCTGCGGTGCGCTGTTGATCCTGTTCTTGCTCAGCCGACACCGACCAGCGGTCGCCGCAGGCGTGCCGCAAAACTCGGAAATTCGGGCCGCATAGGGACCTCGACACCTAAGATCGGTGCGTGTTGCGCAAATTGGACGCAAACGTCGAGATTGCGCGGCTGCGGCTTGCATCTTCGCCGCCGGAATTCTACCACATCCGGCCATTGGCGCTTACAGACGTGGCCGTGATGACGGCGGCTCGATCGGCGCCAGCAAAACCAAGAATATGCCGCGGGGGGGCGGTGAAGGTGCTATGGAATTCGTGCTGCTGCTGTTTTTCGTCATCGGGGTTGCCATTCGTGTCTCGAGCGTTCTCGTGTCCCGCCGCCACGAGGCTGTGCTGCGTCGCGGCGGCGCGGTGGAACACGGGGTGCTGAACACCAGGCTTCTGGCTCTGGCCCATGGCCTGTTCTACCTCGCCTGCCTGGGTGAGGGGCTCGCGCGGCATGCCCAGTTCGACAAGGTGTCGCTGGTCGGCTTGGTCATCTATGCCGCCGCCATCGGCATGCTGGTCTGGATCGTACAGCTGCTCGGGCCGCTCTGGACGGTCAAGATCATGATTGCCCGCAAGCATGCCCTCAACCGGCACTGGCTGTTCCGCACCGTCAGGCATCCGAACTACTTTCTGAACATCCTGCCGGAACTCCTTGGTTTCGCCCTGATGTTCCACGCCTATCTCACGCTCGCCGTCGGCCTGCCGGTCTATCTGGTCTTCCTGGTGATCCGCATCCGCCAGGAAGAGGCGGCTATGCGGCACCTGTTTTCCGCCGGTGCCTGACCCCTCACAACCGCAGTGAGGCAAACGCCGATCGGCCCTATGGCCGGTTCTGCCTTGACAAAGCGGGCGTCCCATGCGCTTTTCCGCCCGATTTTCCCCTGCCGGCCCGGCCTCGTTGCAGTGCGCCGGCACAAGTGATTCCAGGATCTCGCAATGCATCGTTACCGCAGCCACACCTGTGCAGCCCTCAGAAAGTCCGACGTCGGCGAAACCGTTCGCCTGTCCGGCTGGGTTCACCGCGTCCGCGACCATGGCGGCGTTCTCTTCATCGACCTTCGTGATCATTACGGCATCACCCAGGTCGTGGCCGATCCGGACAGCCCGGCCTTCAAGCTGGCCGAGACGGTGCGCGGCGAATGGGTGATCCGCATCGATGGCTTGGTGAAGGCCCGCTCCGAGGACACCATCAACAAGCAGATGGCGACCGGCGAGATCGAACTCTACGCCAAGGAGATCGAGATTCTCTCGGCTGCCAAGGAACTGCCGCTGCCGGTGTTTGGCGAACCGGACTATCCGGAAGACGTCCGCCTGAAGTACCGCTTCCTCGACCTGCGCCGCGAGACGCTGCACAAGAACATCGTCAAGCGGACCCAGATCATCGCCTCGATGCGCACCGGTATGACCGGTGCCGGTTTCGCCGAATATTCGACGCCGATCCTGACGGCCTCCTCGCCGGAGGGCGCGCGCGACTTCCTCGTGCCGAGCCGCATCCATCCCGGCCAGTTTTTTGCCCTGCCGCAGGCGCCGCAGCAGTACAAGCAGCTGCTGATGGTCGCCGGTTTCGACCGTTATTTCCAGATCGCGCCGTGCTTCCGCGACGAAGACCCGCGCGCCGACCGTCTGCCGGGTGAGTTCTACCAGCTCGACGTCGAGATGAGCTTCGTCACCCAGGAAGATGTCTGGGGCACGATGGAGCCGATGATGACGAAGGTCTTCGAGCAGTTTGCCGAAGGCAAGCCGGTGACCAAGCAGTGGCCGCGCATCCCCTACGATGAGGCGATCCGCAAGTATGGCTCCGACAAGCCGGACCTGCGCAACCCGATCGAGATGCAGAACGTCACCGAGCATTTCGACGGTTCCGGCTTCAAGGTCTTCGCCAACATGATCGCCTCGAACCCAAAGGTTCAGGTCTGGGCGATCCCGGCCAAGACCGGCGGCTCCCGCGCCTTCTGCGACCGCATGAATGCCTGGGCTCAGGCTCAGGGCCAGCCCGGCCTCGGCTACATCTTCTGGAAGGAAGAGGACGGCAAGATCGGCGGCTCCGGCCCGCTCGCCAAGAACATCGGCGAGGAACGCACCGAGGCTGTCCGCACGCAGCTCGGCCTCGACGCGGGCGACGCCTGCTTCTTCGTCGCGGGCGAGCCTTCAAAGTTCTACAAGTTCGCCGGTGAAGCGCGCACCCGCGTTGGTGAGGACCTGAACCTCGTTGACCGCGACCGCTTCGAATTCTGCTGGATCGTCGATTTCCCCTTCTTCGAATGGAACGAGGAAGACAAGAAGGTCGATTTCGCCCACAACCCCTTCTCGATGCCGCAGGGTGGTCTGGAAGCCTTGGAGAGCCAGGACCCGCTCACCATCAAGGCCTACCAGTATGACGCCGTCTGCAACGGCTTCGAGATCGCCTCCGGTTCGATCCGTAACCAGTCGCCCGAACTGATGGTAAAAGCCTTCGAACTCGTCGGCCTCTCCAAGGCGGATGTCGAAGAGCGCTTCGGCGGCATGTACCGCGCCTTCCAGTATGGCGCCCCTCCGCATGGCGGCTGCGCCTTCGGCATCGACCGTATCGTGATGCTGCTCGTCGGCGCCAAGAACCTGCGCGAAATCACGCTGTTCCCGATGAACCAGCAGGCGCAGGATCTGTTGATGAACGCCCCGGCGCCTGCCATGCCGAAGCAGCTGATGGAGCTTTCGCTGCGCGTGATCCCGCCGCAGAAGAAGGACTGATGAGAATCGCCTTCGCCTTTTGATTGAAAATGGGCCGCCGAAAACAGCTTTTCGGCGGCCTTTGCCTGTGTGAAAGCTGAGGTTTCATCAGATTGTCACGCCCGGTTTATCATGTGTTAAGCTGCAATCCCCATTTCTGGCCCCATTGTAAATCGGGCCTAGAACGGATGTTTATTGCACGACTTGGCATTGTTCATCGGGTGACTATTCTCGCGGCCATCGCCGTTGCAGGGCTTTTGGCCGTCGCGGTGATCGCGGTGGGCCAGCGCCGGATTGAGGCGCAATATCTGGAGGCTGCCGAGCAACTGCGGCAGCGCGAAACGGAGGTCGAGCGGCTGACGGCGGCCTTGCGCATCAGCCTGCTTGCCGAACGCAATTTCCTGCTGCAACGCGATATGGCTGAGGTTGCCGCTTTCGGTCAGGCGACCGCCCAGGCCACCGACATCCTGTCGCGCCTGCGCACCGACGCGCCGGCTGTTGCCGCGCCGATGCTCGATGAGCTGCAGCGGGTGATCCTGGCCTATACCGATCGTTTTCCGGCCCTGGTCAAGGCGAAGCAGGATCTCGGCCTGACCCAGGATGACGGGCTGGAAGGGGCGATGCGTGCTGCGGTGCATTCGACCGAGACGGCCCTGGCCGATGTTCTGGACCCCACGCTACAGGCCAGCATGTTGATGCTTCGCCGTCACGAAAAGGATTTCCTGCTGCGTGGCGATCCCGACTACCTCGATAAACATGCGACTGAGGCCCTGCGTTTTAAGGAACTCGTCAAGGCAGCGATCCGGCCCGGCGCCCAGCGCATGCGGGTGGTGGACAAGTTCTCGGTCTACCTGAACGCCTTCCGCCTTTACGCCGAAGGTGCCCTGAAGGCTGATGCCGCAGCCCAGTCGGTCACGGACGCCTATGCGGCGATCATGCCGGCCGTTGACGCCCTGCGGACGACGCTGTCGGCGGAGCGGGAAACGAAACAGCGCGAAAATGCCGCGATCGAGCAGCGCAACACTCTTCTGGCGGCCGGCCTGCTCGGCGCGACGATCCTGCTCCTGCTCACGGCCGTCTGGCTGGTCGGACGCTCGATCACCCGTCCGATCGCCGCGGTGACCAATGCCATGCGCCAGCTCGCCGGCGGCGATACCGATATAACGGTGCCGGGCATCGGTCAGCGCAATGAATTCGGCGCCATGGCAGCCGCACTCGAGGTGTTTCGTGTGGCAAGCATCACCAACCGTCGTCTGGAGGAAGAGGCGGAAGCCGCCCGCCGTCTCGCCGAGACGGAGCGCGTGCGCCTGCAGCAGGAAGCCGAGCAGGACGCCAATGCGCGGCTGGCTGCCGCGACGGCGGGTCTGGCAATGGGGCTCGAACGTCTTGCGGAGGGCGATCTTTCCTTCCGCCTCGACGAGGCGTTTTCGCCGGAATTCGAGGGCTTGCGTCACAATCTGAATGAAACCCTGCAGCGTCTGGCGCAGGTGATGCACCAGATCGTCGAGGTCAGCCATGCGCTGGACGGCGGAAGCAAGGAGATCAGTGTCAGTGCCGACGATCTGTCGCGCCGCACGGAACGCCAGGCCGCTGCCCTGGAGGAGACGGCGGCCGCCCTGTCGCAGGTGACCGGTAATGTCAGCCTCTCCGTGCGCCGTATCGACGAGGCGCGGCATGTGGCACAGGAAACCAACGAACAGACGGTGCGCACCGGCGTTCTGGTGGAGGATGCGGTCAGCGCGATGCAGCGGATCGAGCAGTCATCGAAGAAGATCGCCAGCATCATCGGCGTGATCGATGAAATCGCCTTCCAGACCAATCTTCTGGCGCTCAACGCCGGCGTCGAGGCGGCGCGGGCCGGCGAGGCCGGCAAGGGATTTGCCGTGGTCGCCCAGGAAGTGCGCGAACTCGCCCAGCGCGCCGGCAGTGCCTCGAAGGAAATTCGCGAGCTGATCCAGACCTCCGGCGCGGAAGTCGTCAACGGCTCCCGTTTCGTGCGGGAGGTCGGCGCGGCGCTGGCCGATATCTGCACCCGCGTCGGTTCGGTCGACGAGCATATGCAGGCCATCGCCCAGGCCTCTTCGGAACAGTCGCAAGGGTTGAAGGAAGTCAACGTGGCGATCGGCCAGATGGACCAGGCCACCCAGCAGAACGCCGCCATGGTCGAGGAAAATACCGCCGCAGCCATCGTTCTGGCCGGCGAGGCCCAGCGCCTGCGCGACCTCATGGCCCTCTTCCGGTTGGAGGGGGGCCTCGCGAACACCGCGCAGCGGAGCCGTGCGGCCTAGGCGGGTCAGCGCAGTCGGGTATGGCAGCTGGGTGTAGGGCTGGTGGCAAGGCATGGGCGTGTTCGCCGGCATGCGCCCGCCGTCCGGCCGCTCATTGCAGCATGCTGTCGACGAAAAACCACTGCACGGCGTTTTCCGCGATCACCGGTTCGAGAACCTGGCTCAACCTCTCGACATCCCCCATCAGCTCCTCCGGCCCGGCCGGTTGCTGCGGCAGGCGGATCGGCTCGAGGAACTGCAGCGTAAAGCGAAAATCCTCTCCACGTTTTGTGTACCACGGGCACAGTGTTGCGCCGGTCATCCGTGCCAGCCGGATGGCAAGCCCGAGATTGCCTTCCAGATGCGGCGGACGCCCGAAGAACGGTCCGCGGATACGTCCGCCGAAGGCTTCGTCGCAGAAGATGGATATCACGCCGCCACTCTTCAGGATGCCGAGTGCCGGACGCACCCCTTGCATGCCGGGCGGAATGAAGCGCAGGCCGGCTCTTTCGCGCACACGGGCCGCAAGCCATGCCTTGGCGCGTCCGGCGGGTGGCACATACATCGCATAGGGCTGCAGCCCGATCCGGCGCATCACGATCGGGCCGATCTCCCAATTGCCGAGATGCATGCCGACCATGATCAGCGGACCGCGCTTGGCGGCATCGACGACCACATCGACATTGTTGACGATCAGCCGCTCCGGATGTCGCGCGATACGGTTGACCACCGCAAATTCCGTCATCAACCGCCCTTGGGCGGCGCAATAGGCATCGAAGCGGCGCGCCTGCTCTGCGGCATCCCGGGCAGGACGGAGCGCTTCCATCGTCGCGCGCGCACGACCGGCGGCAACTTTGTGAAACCGCGGAATGGCGAAACGCCCGAGTGCTGCCCCGGCGCGCGACACCCTATCCATCGGCATCAGCCGCAGGGCGTAGAAAGTCGCGAGATGCAGGCCGTTCCAGATGTTGTCGGTGATCCAGTAGCGCACAAAGGCTCGGCGTTGATGTGTATCGCCGAAGAGTGCTGAGAGGCGAGGGGCGGACGGCGAGACGAACCGCCACGCCTTTCGTTTCGAGAGCGCTGGTGGCTTGTCTGCCTCCGTCATAGGCTCAGGCTCCGGCCGTTCGGCGATGGAGGATGACGGGCAGTCCGCCGCGCGGCCGCAGTGTCAGGCGGCATTGCGGCTCGACGGCATGGCCAGGTTTGACCCGCACGCGAAAATGCTGCGCCAGCGTCGCAAGGCACAGGATCGCCTCCGACAGGCCGAATTGCAGCCCGGGGCAGACACGCGGGCCGGCGGCGAAGGGAATGTAGCTGTAGGGCGTTGGCCGTTCGCTGCCGAGAAAGCGTTCCGGCTTGAAGAGATGCGGGTCCGCAAACAGGCTTTCCGTCCGGTGCAGCAGCCACGGCACGATCATGATCAGCGCTGCCGGCTCCACCGCGACATGCGCCACCTGGTCGGCGGCCGTTGCCTGTCGCGCCAGGATCGGCACCGGCGGATAGAGCCGCAGCGTTTCCTCGATGACGGCCCGGCACCAGTTGAGGTTCGGCACGTCCTCCACCGTCGGTGCGCGCGCGCCGCAGACGCTCTCGATTTCCTGATGAACCGCCTCTTCCACCCAGTGCGCCGACGACAACAGATACCAGGCCCAGGTCAGCGTCGCCGCCGTGGTTTCGTGGCCTGCCATGAAGATGGTCGCGGCCTCGTTGCGCAAGGCCACGACATCCAGGCCGAGTTCCGGGCTCCTCTTCTGCCGGCGGATCAGGAGATCCACCATCGAATTGTTGTCGCCGTGTCCGGCCAGGTGATCCTCGATCACCTTGTCGATGATCCGGTGGATTTTCTTCACCGACCGGCGCAGCGAGGGAGTACGCAGCACCGGAAGCCCATCGTCGGCGCCGAGGAAGTAACCGATGTTCACGGAATCGATCAGCGATTGATAGCTGCTGAACCCGTCCGTGACCGCCTGCGCGCTTTCATGGCCGAGATCGTTGCCGAACACGCTGCGTGAAATGATCTCGGCGGTCAGTCCGGCCATTTCGAAGAGCACGTTGACCTCGGCGCCATCGCCAAGGTTCGTCCAACGCTGCACGAGTTCGCCGGTCGTGCCCGTCATGATCGGCCCGAAGGCGGGCACCCGGTTCTTGTGCACGATGTCGGACACCAGCGGGCGGCGCTGCTTCCAGGTTTCCTTGTCGGAGATGAACAGGCCGTCGCCCAGCAGATATTCCAGCGCACGGCGCATTTGCGGGGACTTGCGCTCGTAATTGTCGTGCCGTTTCGCCACGACATACCGAATCCATTCCGGCGAGTTGACGACGATAACCTGCCGCCCGAGGATTTTCACCGTGCTGATATGTTCGGAAAAATCGCCTCGGCGCCAGATCGACAGGAAATCCGAACGTGCCTGCAGCAACTGCCGAAACGGCTTGCCGGGTGGGCCCGCGTAGAAATCCGCATGGGCCGGTTCGAAATGATGATCCGCGAGATGCTCCGTATAGGAAACGGGCCTGGAAAGCCATTGGAGCATCGCGTCCATCGTCCTCTGCGTGTTGCGCCTGCGATGAGGCGAGGTTTAGCTTATGCGGTCCGGCGGTCAATAGGCTGCGGCGTGAATTGCGCGGCCGGCACGCCCGCTCGGTTCGGCAACCGTGTCAGCATTGCGCCGCAGCAATTTTTTGTCTATGAGCAAGTCATCACCTGGACCCGGGTGCGATCCCCGGGTGGCTCTTCCGGCCGCCGATCCGCCGGACAACGCAAAGCATCTGCCCCGTCTGACCTGGATTTGTCCTCCCGGCCGATGCATTTCTTTTGCGAATTGAACTCCCATGATGTCTTTTTCCACCTATCGCCGCGAATGGTTTTCCAACATTCGGGGCGACATTCTCTCCGGTATCGTCGTCGCCCTCGCGCTCATTCCGGAGGCCATCGGTTTTTCCGTGATTGCCGGCGTCGATCCGAAGGTCGGTCTGTTCGCCTCCTTTGCGATTGCCTGCGTCTCCGCCTTCACCGGCGGGCGTCCCGGCATGATCTCGGCGGCAACCGCTGCCACCGCCGTTCTGATGGTCACCCTCGTCAAGGAACATGGCCTGCAATATCTGTTTGCCGCCACGCTGCTGATGGGGCTTTTGCAGATCCTCGCCGGTCTCGCCAAGCTCGGCCGTGTCATGCGCTTCGTGTCGAAATCGGTGATGACGGGTTTCGTCAATGCACTGGCGATCCTGATCTTCATGGCGCAGCTGCCGGAACTGATCGGTGTGCCGGTCGCCACCTATGTGATGATCGCCGCCGGCCTCGCGATCATCTACCTGTTCCCTTATGTCACGAAGGTCATCCCGTCGCCGCTCGTCGCCATTGTCGTGCTGACGCTCGTCTCGCTGTATGGCGGGCTCGATCTGCGCACCGTCGGCGATCTCGGCGAGCTGCCGTCCAGCCTGCCGATCTTTGCCCTGCCGCAGGTTCCGCTGACCTGGGAGACGCTGCAGATCATCTTTCCTTATTCCGCCGCACTCGCCGCCGTCGGCCTGCTGGAATCGCTTCTCACTGCCCGCATCGTCGATGACATGACGGACACGACGAGTTCCAAGAGCCAGGAATGTATCGGCCAGGGCGCCAGCAACATCGCCTCCGGCCTGATCGGCGGCATGGGCGGCTGTGCGATGATCGGCCAGTCGGTCATCAACGTCTCGTCCGGCGGCCGCGGCCGGCTTTCCACTTTCGTGGCGGGCGCCTTCCTGCTCTTCCTGATCCTGGTACTGGACGACGTCGTAAAAATCATCCCGATGGCGGCCCTTGTCGCGATCATGATCATGGTGTCGATCGGCACCTTTTCCTGGCGTTCGATCCCGGAGCTGAAGAGCAACCCGCTCTCCTCCTCGATCGTCATGCTGGCAACCGTCGTCACGGTGGTTGCGACCCACGATCTCTCGCTCGGTGTTCTGGCCGGCGTGCTGCTCTCCGGCATCTTTTTTGCCGGCAAGGTGGCGAACCTCTTCCACGTCCGTTCGACGCTTGATGGCGGCCACCGGACCTATCGCGTGGATGGCGAGATCTTTTTTGCCTCGACGGAAGGCTTCATTGCCGCTTTCGATTTCGCCGAAACCCTTCAAACGGTCACCATCGACGTTTCCGAGGCACATCTCTGGGACATTTCAGCCGTCGGCGCGCTCGACCAGGTGGTCTTGAAATTCCGCCGCCATGGTGTGGACGTCCATGTGAAGGGGCTGAACGAGGCGAGCAGCCGGATGATCGACCGTTATGCCCTGCACGACAAGGAGCATGCCTCCCTGTCGGCGGCGGCCCATTGAGGCGTTGGGTTGCCAAGGGTTGAAACAAAAAAGGCCGGAGCATTCGTGATGCTCCGGCCTTTTTTGTTCGAAGGGGTGTTCGGATTACTGGTTGGCGGAAACCGTCACGCCCAGCATCTCCGGCAGCGTGTTCGGTGCGGCCTGGGCCGTGCCGATGATCATCGGCAGAGGGATCGGGTTTGCCGGGTCGGCGGAGATGGTAAAGTTCTTCGGATTGTCGATGAAGGTGTTGATCGCCGCCGACAGGCTGTTCTGCAGGGTCGGCATGTTGAGCTGCGCCAGCATCAGCGGCGCCATGCCCTTCACCATCATCGCCATCTGGTCGCCGGAGACCCCTTGTGTCTTGCCGGCAAAGGCGAGGCCACGATTGGTGATGCCGGCATCGTCGAAGCTGATTTCGGCGCTGTTGAAGGTCAGCTGCTGCAGAAGGCCAAGCATGGCAAGGCCGGCGGCCTGCTGGGCGGCTTCCTTGTTCGGATTGGCATCCGCCGCCTTGGCGGTTTCCTGCAGCGACTTGATGAAGGACATCGTGTAGCCGGACAGGCTGAACGCCATATTCAACCGGCCGACTTTGTCGAAATCGAAGGCATATTCGTCGACATTGATCGTGCCGGGCTCGAGCTCCCAACTGCCCTGCATGGTCATCTTGCCGTTCAGCGTTGTCAGGCCCAGGCTTTCGATCGCCTCGCGGGATTTCGGATCGTCGATCGAGGTGAGGTCGGCGGAGATGCCTTCCACAACGCCATCGAAGCCGATGCCGGAATCATCATCCGCCCGCTCCATGGTGAACGAGGTGCGGGAGAGGCCGGCCACCTGCTTGCCGGCAACGGTGATCGACACCGGACCGGTGCTCGCCTCGTCATAGAGCAGCAGCGAATCGAGCGTGCCCTTGGTGGCATCGCCCGGCACGAGGACATTCGTGAGCTTCATGTCGCTCGCCGTGATCGTCGTTTCCTTTTCGCTGAAATTGACGTTCGGGAAGGTGACGCGGGTGATCGAATAGCCGCCATCGTTTTCCTCCTGCACGTCTTCCAGCAGGATGTCGCCGACCGTGACGCGCTCGCCGCCCTTGGCATCGCCGAGCGACACGCCCTTCAGGGTGACGTTGGAGCCGGTCACATCGACGCCCGTCACCTCGAGGTTGCCGGGCTCCAGGTTGGAGGCCGCGGTGATCTTGCGCAGGAGATCCTGCCCGTCGAGCGCGAAGGCCGGAGAAGATAAAAGGGCAAACGTGACACCGGCCCACAAAAGCCGGCTGGATCGGGTACGGATCATCGGGGTCCTCCTGCAGCCGCCTTGGCCGCCGTTAACAATCGGATGCATGTTATATGCGTGGATCTTGAAACGTCTATGGTGCTTCAATCGAAGAAATGTGGGCGAAGCATGGTTTGCAGGCCGCTCATCCACAGGCGGTTTCGCAGGATTTGTTGCCGGGAATCAGGCTTTCCGGTAGTCAAGCCCCATGGGACAGACTGTGACACCTCCGCCCGGTGACGGCGACGACAATATCCTGCCGGTCGATCTGAAGGCGGCGCTGGAAGAGCGCTACCTCGCTTATGCGCTGTCGACCATCATGCACCGGGCGTTGCCCGACGTGCGCGACGGCTTGAAGCCGGTGCATCGCCGCATCATCCACGCCATGAGCGAGATGGGCATTCGCCCCAACTCGGCCTTCAAGAAGTGCGCCCGTATCGTCGGTGACGTGATCGGTAAGTTCCACCCGCATGGCGACCAGTCGGTCTATGATGCGCTGGTGCGTCTCGCGCAGGATTTCTCGCAGCGGTACCCGGTCGTCGACGGGCAGGGGAATTTCGGCAATATCGACGGCGATAGTGCTGCCGCCTACCGATACACCGAAGCACGCATGACCGATGTCGCGGCGCTGCTTCTCGAAGGTGTCGACCAGGATGCCGTCGATTTCCGCCCGACCTATAACGAGGAAGACGAAGAGCCGACGGTTCTGCCGGGCGCCTTCCCGAACCTGCTTGCCAATGGCGCTTCGGGCATTGCGGTCGGCATGGCCACCTCCATTCCGCCGCACAATGCGCATGAACTTTGCGATGCGGCGCTGCATCTCATCAAACATCCGGATGCGCCCGTCGAAAAGCTGGTGGAATTTGTTCCCGGACCGGACATGCCGACCGGCGGCATCATCATCGACAGCCGCGAACAGATCATCGAGGCCTACAAGACCGGTCGCGGCGGTTTTCGCGTGCGCGCCAAATGGGAGACGGAGGATCTCGGCCGCGGCGGTTACCAGATCGTCATCACGGAAATTCCCTACCAGGTGCAGAAGTCGCGGCTGATCGAAAAGATCGCCGAGCTTCTGGTGGCCCGCAAGCTGCCGCTGCTCGAAGACATCCGCGACGAATCGGCCGAAGATATCCGTGTCGTGCTGGTGCCGAAGAGCCGCACCGTTGATGCGACGCTCCTGATGGAATCGCTGTTCCGCCTGACGGAACTCGAAAGCCGCTTCCCGCTGAACATGAACGTGCTTTCCATGGGCCGCGTGCCCAAGGTGATGGCGCTCAACGAGGTTCTGCTGGAATGGCTGCAGCACCGCAAGGACGTGCTGATCCGCCGCTCGCGCTTCCGGCTTGCCGCGATCGACCGGCGCCTGGAAATCCTCGGCGGCCTGCTGATCGCCTATCTCAACCTCGACGAGGTGATCCGCATCATCCGCGAGGAGGACGAACCGAAGCCGGTGATGGTTGCCAAATGGGATCTCACCGACATCCAGGTCGAAGCCATCCTCAACATGCGGCTGCGCAATCTGCGCAAGCTGGAGGAGTTCGAGATCCGCAAGGAATTCGATGAACTCAGCCAGGAAAAGGCCGATATCGAGGCGCTGCTGGCCTCCGACGACAAGCAGTGGAAGGTCATCGAACACGAGATCCAGGATGTTCGGAAAAACTTTGCCAAGGGCCGCGGCAAGCCGTTTGCCCGCCTGACGCAGTTTGCCGAAGCCCCTGATGCCGATGTCGAGGCCATCCAGCAGGCGATGATCGAAAAGGAACCGATCACCGTCGTGATTTCCCAGAAGGGCTGGATCCGTGCGCTGAAGGGCCATATTGCCGATACCGCAAGCCTGACCTTTAAGGAAGGCGATGCGCTGAGGCTCGCTTTCCCGGCACAGACCACCGACAAGCTTCTGCTGCTGACGACGGGCGGCAAGGCCTATACGCTCGGCGCCGACAAGCTGCCCGGCGGGCGTGGTCATGGCGAGCCGATCCGCATCATGGTCGACATGGAAAACGACCAGGACGTGCTGACCGCCTTCGTCCACGATCCGTCGCGCAAGCTGCTCCTCTCCTCCACCGCAGGCAACGGCTTCATCGTGCCGGAGACGGAACTCGTCGCCAATACCCGCAAGGGCAAGCAGGTGATGAATGTGGCGATGCCGGACGAGGCGAAGCTCGTCGTGGCGGTCTCGGGCGATCATCTGGCTGTCGTTGGCGAAAACCGCAAGCTGGTGGTCTTCCCGCTGTCGCAGGTGCCGGAAATGAGCCGCGGCAAGGGTGTTCGCCTGCAGCGCTACAAGGATGGCGGCATTTCCGACGCGAAATGTTTTGCGCTGGCCGACGGCCTGACCTGGGAAGATTCGGCCGGCCGGGTCTTCAGCAAGAACAAGGACGAACTTCTGGAGTGGATGGGCGACCGCGCCACCGCCGGCCGCGCCGTCCCGAAGGGTTTTCCGCGAAGCGGCAAGTTCAGCGGGTGAGGGGAGGAAGACTGGTTTGCGCTTAATCCTGTGAGGGATAGGGCACTGTGTGGTCACGCAGGAAGCGCGCCGCACCCTCTTCGTCAATTTCTCCTGCCGCGACGGACATGACGAAGGAGAACAGGGCCCCATCACTGGTTTCGATCAGCAGACCATTTTCCATCAGGAAGACACCGGCAGCGACAATGGCGATACGTTTGTTGCCATCGACGAAGGCGTGGTTTTTGGCCAGCCCGAAGAAATAGGCGGCTGCCAACTCGATGAGATCTTCGCAGCCATATGCGTGACGATTGACGGGTCGCGCCAAGTCCGATTCCAGGGCCCCGACATCACGTAAACCGTCTGCGCCGCCAAAGCGAAGAATTTGCCGCTTCTGGAGTTCGATGACCAGGGGAGCAGAAAGAAAACGGATCGCGCTCATTCGGCGAGCTTTTTCAGAGCAACTTTGTATTTTTCCATCAGGAATTCTGCTGCAGCCAGTTGACGCTGAAAATCACCGTCACTCGGCCGCATGGTCACCACACCCGACTCTTCCTTCAGTTCGAGCGTGTCGCCAGCGCGGACGCCCAGGCGATCAAGAACTTCCTTCGGAATGATGATGCCTTCGGAATTGCCGATCTTGCGTACGGTCACGTTCATCAGAGCGCTCCATATTGTAACCGTGTTATAATATGGAGCTTTGCGCGCAGCAATCCGCTCACCCTTCGCTGCCATCCTCGGCATACCGTTCCCAGCCGCGTGGGGTCAGGTGTTCCTGCGGCTGGTAGCGGGTTTTGTAGTGCATCTTCTGCGACCCCTTGACCCAATAGCCGAGATAGACATGCGGCAGGCCCAGCTGGCGGGTGCGCAGGATGTGGTCGAGGATCATGTACGTTCCGAGCGAGCGGCGCTCCATCTTCGGGTTGAAGAAGGAATAGACCATCGACACGCCGTCGCTCATCAGGTCGGTCAGTGCAACGGCAATGAGTTCGCCCTTCGGCTGGTCGCCGATACCGGCCCCGGGCACCCGCTTGCGGTATTCGATCAGCCGCGTGTTCACATGCGTATCTTCCACCATGATCGCATAATCGAGGGCCGACATGTCCGACATGCCGCCGCGCTGGTGGCGGTCGTCGAGATATTTGCGGAAGAGGACGAACTGTTCGGTGGTCGGCTGGGCCGGGCTCATCGTGCCGACGAGATCGTCGTTTTCCGCAAGCACCCGGCGCATGTTGCGGCTCAGCGAAAATTCGCCGGCAAGGATGCGCACGGAGACGCAGGCGCGACAGCCCTCGCAGGCAGGACGATAGGCGATGTTCTGCGAGCGTCGAAAGCCGCCCTGGGTCAGCAGATCGTTCATCTCGGCCGCCCGTGGACCGACAAGATGGGTAAACACCTTCCGCTCCATCTCGCCGGAAAGGTAGGGGCACGCTGCCGGAGCCGTCAGATAGAACTGCGGTGAGGGCGTCGCCTGTGTATTCATCCGAGCAAATCGACCCTTGCTGCTGACCGAGATGGCGACTGTTCGCCACCGTCAATCAGGATAGCATGGCGCAAGTTTGTGAAAGGTCAACCGCCGGTTTGGCGCAGCCGGCGGGAACTTTGGTCGATCAGTTGGTCCGCACCATCACGGTACCGAGCAGCAGGTCGTGCACCAGCCGCGAACGCTCGATGAACAGGCCGGCGAGCAGGATCAGCGGCGTCAGCACCGAATTGAGAATCCAGAACAGCACCATGTGCACGACGGCGGTGAGAAAATCGATTCGCCGCCCATCGAGGCGCATCATGGCGATGCCGGCCGCCCGCATGCCCGGGCTTGCCTGCGTGCGACCGCCGACCGTCATGCCGAAATAAAGCAACGCGACGATGACAAACAGCGCAGGATAAAGGAACCAGCCGAGACCGAGCGTGACGACGCCAAGGAAGAAGACCACCACGGCCGCCGGAATGCAAAGCAGCAGCACCAGCAGGTAATCGATGATGAAGGCGAAGATGCGCCGCGAGAGCACGCCGCTGTAGGCGCGCCAATCCTCCGGTGCGGCAACGACGGGCTGGTTCTCGAACGACATCTGTCAGGTCTCCTTGTGGACTGCCGAAGGATATGGGAACTCCGCATGCCTTTCACAATAGAGTTCGCGTGTTTGCCACGGGGTCGATCTCCGCTAAACGGGCAGCTTTACCCCGCCGTCCGCAGACTGATCGAGAGCCATCAAAAAGTTATTCAAGCTGTCAAAGACGTATTTTGCATCAAGTCTAAAGCAAATAGGTAAGCTGCGCCCTTGGGCGAATTCAATGAAAAAATGATTAGGGTTATTGAATAGATATAGATTTAAGTATGTTGTATGGTCGTTAATTATTACAAATTTATGGATTGCATCTCTAGTGCGTGGGCTGAATGAAGGTAAATTCCCGTGGAAATTTAAATTTTCAGGTTTGCATTCTAAGTATTCTACAAATTCTCGTATGTTTTTCTTAAGTACGTAAACATCTATGGGTCGAAAATAAAGGCAAAAATAACTCCAGCCATATTTTGAATACAGGAAAACAGTGTCCCGCCTGCCGGGGCATTTAAAATATTGTAGCTCTGAGAAAAAATCGTGTGATCCATCAAATAATACAAAGCTGTTCGTTAGGGTATAACCCCTAATATTTAGGAGGAGATTTCGCAAAAAGAGCACTTAACAACTCCCATCGACTATGTGTCGCTCAGCCCCGGCCTCCTATTGCCCTTGCAGCTTGCGTGCCACATCCATGGCGAAATAGGTGAGGATGCCGTCGCAGCCGGCGCGTTTGAAGCAGAGCAGCGTCTCCATCATGATCCGCTCGCCGTCGATCCAGCCGTTCATCGCGGCCGCCTTGATCTGCGTATATTCGCCGGAGACCTGATAGGCGAAGGTCGGCAGGCCGAACGCCTCCTTCATCCGCCAGCAGATGTCGAGATAGGCGATGCCGGGTTTCACCATCAGCATGTCGGCGCCTTCCTCGACGTCCATAGCCGCATCGCGGATGGCTTCCGTGCCGTTGGCCGGGCTGATGTAATAGCTGTTCTTGTCGCCCTTTAAGAGGCCGCCGGTGTTGATCGCCTCGCGATAGGGCCCGTAGAAGCCGGAGGAGAATTTCGTCGCATAGGACATGATGCCGACGTCCTGGTGACCGCTCGCATCGAGCGCCCGGCGAATGGCGCCGATGCGCCCGTCCATCATCTCCGAGGGGGCAATGATGTCCGCACCGGCATCCGCCTGCATCACGGCGGCACGCGCCACCTGGTCCACCGTCTCGTCGTTGACGATCACCCCGTCGCGCAAAATGCCGTCATGGCCATGGCTGGTGAACGGGTCGAGCGCCACGTCGGTGATGAGGCCGATGTTCGGTACCGCCTTTTTCACCGCGCGGGTGAACTGGTTGATCAGGTTGTCGCGCGCGAGAATTTCGGACCCGGTCGGATCGCGTTTTTCCATCTCCACGTCGGGGAAGGGGGCAATCGCCGGAATGCCGAGATCGGCGGCTTCCCGGATCGCTTCCACCGCCTTGTCGATGCTCATGCGGTTGACGCCCGGCATGGCCCGGATCGGATCGATGATGTTGTCGCCCGGAACGATGAAGATCGGCCAGATCAGGTCATCCACCGTCAGGCGGTTTTCCTGCACGAGACGGCGCGTCCAGTCGGCCTTGCGGTTGCGCCGCATGCGGCGGTGACCGGTGATCTCGTCTACAAGATGTGTCTTGTCGTTCATGGCAGCCTCTTTCTTCAGCATGTGCGACGGGTTTACCATGCCTTTTCAACAAATGCGAAGCGCCGCTCTGCCGCACGCTGGCAGGACGGGCCAAAGGCCGCTATCTTGAAAGTCATGGACGCTGATTCACCCGCAACGCCGAAACGCAGCCTGACCGAGATCCTTTTCGTGATCTTCCTCCGGCTGATCGCGATCGTGTGCTTCTGGTTCGGCCTGCAATATTGGGCCATGCTCGTCGGCTACACCTACGATGGCCGCGCCCGATTTGATCTCTTGAGCCTTCCCTGGCGTGCCGCGGCCTCCGCGCTCGCGGTGGCCTATCCGGTTGTGTCGCTCGGTCTGTGGATGTCGGCCTCCTGGGGCGCGGTGCTCTGGGTCATTGCCGCGGGCACGCAGGTGCTGATGTTCCAGGTGTGGCCGGAAATCTTCGGCCACAATTTCGTCCTGCCGCTGCTCCACGGGCTGGTGGCGGCGCTTTATATCGTCTTCCGGCTGGCGCTTTTCCTCGAAGAACGCCGCAAGATGGAAGAACGGGTAAGGGTTGATTTACCCTGATTCTCAAGCTTTGAAGGCTTGTTTTTATCCACAGTTTCGGACGTAAGTCGTTGACGAACAACGGTTAATTATTTTCGCCTCCGATCCGTTGGAAAGAGCCGCATCCGGTCCGATCCGCCGTTAAGAGGCTGTTAGCCGTGTGTTTTAAGTCGAATTTTATGCGCTTTCGATAGTGTCACTCACAAGGCGGGAAGAAACAAACACCGCCAAACAAAACAGTGAGGCAGACATGTTGAACACCAAGATCAAGCCGCAGGCAACTGCAGCCGACGCCCATGAAGAAGCCCTTCATAATCTCTACCTGGAGTCGCTCCACCTGGTCGAACGTCTCCATCGCCGCCTGCTCGACGTCATCAAGGACGAATTCGACCGCCAGGGCCGCGACGACGTCAACGCCGTCCAGGCATTGCTTCTCTTCAACATCGGCAATTCCGAGCTGACCGCCGGTGAACTGCGCTCTCGCGGTTATTACCTCGGCTCCAACGTTTCCTACAACGTCAAGAAGCTGGTCGACCTCGGTCTCATCAACCACCAGCGGTCGCGCATCGACCGCCGTTCGGTCCGCATCAGCCTCACCAAGACCGGTCAGGAAATCGCCGAAGTGGTCGCCAAGCTTTATGAACGCCACATCGGTTCGATCGAAAAGGTCGGCGGCATCGGCGAAAGCGAGTTCAACCAGATGAACAAGCTTCTGCAGCGCCTCGACCGCTTCTGGAACGACCAGATCATGTACCGTCTCTGAGCCAAGGCTCAGGAGGCGTGGGATCTGATCCACCAGTCCCCCATCGCCGCTGACAAGACAAACCTCCAGTCGCGATCAAAACCGGATGCGTCCCCTGCGCATCCGGTTTTTGCGTTTTGGCCGCGGACTGTGGCGGGCGGGTCACGGTTCAACACAGGGATGTGAGAAGGTTACAACTGACAACAATTGGCCATATTGCTATGGGAGCGCAGAGGCCAACCGAACAAGAGCGTTGAAGCGGGCGTATGGGCCGCGTGCATGGCGCAAGACGCCGTCTGCCACCGGCCCAAACGGGCAAACGACCCTTTGTTAACCATATCGCTGTAGGCACTTGAAGTTGAGTGTTTGCGGACAAACTGGATCGAATGATGTCGAAAAAAAGCGAAGCCGAAATGATCTCCCGCCGCACCCTGCTGCGGTCCGCTGTTTCCCTCGGGGCTGCATCCATCGCCGCGCCCGTGCTGGCCCAGGACACGTTGCAGGATATCATCTCGGCGCCGCGCCGCGGTACCTGGGATGACCAGTTCGACGCGACCGCGGCATCGCGCACCGCCGCCACCGTGACCTCCAACAATCCGGTGCTCGGCCCCATGGGACCGGCCAACATCCAGCAGGCGATTCTCCAGTACCAGCAGATCGTGGCCGCCGGCGGCTGGCCGCAGGTGACACCCGTGCAGCAGGGCTTGCGTCTCGGTGCCGCCGAACCCTCCGTCCAGCAGCTGCGTCAGCGCCTGATGATTTCCGGCGACATGCCGCAGTCGGTTGGCATGTCGAATTCCTTCGATTCCTACGTTGACGGTGCCGTCAAGCGCTTCCAGGCCCGTCACGGCCTGCCGGCGGATGGCGTGCTGGGCGAGTTCACGCTGAAGGCGATGAACATTCCGGCCGATGTGCGCCTCAACCAGCTGAACACCAACCTCGTGCGGCTGCAGTCCATGGCGGGCGATCTCGGTCCGCGCTACATGATGGTCAACATCCCGGCCGCCTATGTCGAAGCCGTCGAAAACGAGCGTGTGGCCCTGCGCAACACCGCCGTCGTCGGCCGCATCGACCGCCCGACGCACACCATCAATTCCAAGGTCTACGAGGTCATCCTCAACCCGTACTGGACGGCGCCGCGCTCGATCGTCGAAAAAGACATCGTGCCCCTGATGCGCAAGGACCCGACCTACCTCACGCGCAACAACATCCGCCTCATTGATGGCAAGGGCAACGAGGTTGCGCCGGAAACGGTCGACTGGTTCGCGCCGAAGGCCCCCAACCTGATGTTCCGTCAGGACCCGGGCAAGATCAACGCTATGGCGTCCACCAAGATCAACTTCCACAATCCGAACAACGAATACATGCACGACACGCCCCAGCAGGGCCTGTTCAACAAGCTGATGCGCTTCGAATCGTCCGGCTGCATGCGTGTCCAGAACGTCCGCGATCTGGTGACCTGGTTGCTGCGCGACACCCCCGGCTGGTCGCGCCAGGAAATCGAGCGCGTCATCAACGCCCGCGTCAACACGCCGATCAAGCTGGCCCAGGAAGTGCCGGTCTACATCGTCTACATCACCGCCTGGTCCGCAAAGGATGGCGTCGTGCAGTTCCGCGACGACATCTACCAGCGTGACGGCGCAACCGAACTGGCGCTGCAGACCAAATATGGCGTCGAGCAGAGCGCCGGCTCCATCGACGACGACATGCTGCCCGCGCAGTAACGTCCGCAGACCTTTTGTGTCTTCCATGGCTGCCTTGCAAGAGGCGGCCATTTTCATATCGGCGGCTGGCGCATAGAACGCGGGCGACGACGCACAGCAAGGCAGGGAACGGGCGCAATGACGGAAAAGACGTGGACGGTGGTGGCTTCGGACCAGCTCCTGAAGGATCGCTGGATCGATCTCAGAGCCGATGTCTGCCGGACGCCGTCGGGCGCCGAAATCGCACCCTACTACGTCCTGTCCTATTCCGACTGGGTGCACATCGTGGCAATCACCACCGATGACGAGGTTGTGCTGGTGCGCCAGTATCGCCACGGCGTCGGCAAATGGGTGACCGAACTTCCGGGCGGCATGGCCGATCCGGAGGATATATCGCTTGCGGAGGCCGCCGCCCGCGAGCTTCTCGAAGAAACCGGCTACCGCGCGACGGAAACGCCGCAATTGATCGCCTCGCTCGACGCCAATCCCGCCACCCATACCAATCGCGTCCATACGTTTCTCGCACGCAATGTCGTTTTCGATCGCCCACCGGCACTGGAAGCGGGCGAGGAGGGCATGCGCGTCCTGCTGATGCCGATGGCTGGAGTGGTCGGGGCGCTGCGCAGCGGAGAGATCAGCCAGGCGATGCATGTTGCCGGGCTCTCGCTGGCGCTCTTGCAGGCAGGTTACCTGCGCGCCTGAGGCGTCCGCACAGGTGATGTTTCGCGCCCATGTGCCACTGGCACGTCACTTCTTCTTATGATGCCCGGCATGGGCACCGGAAGTTGTTGCTAAGGACGGCGGATTTCCTCATTCCCGTTGCGGTTTGACGCGGCTTTTGCTTGAGTGCCGCGGCAACCTTCTGCCAGGCGCTCGGTGCATTCTTCCTCTTCGCCCGGTCGAAGGCATTTTCACTTTGGCCGATTGACGATGACCATTTTCGTTCCCTTCCTGCCTGTTCCGCGGCTGTTTCGATGGATCGCGCTCCTGCCGCTGCTCCTGTGTGTCCTGGTTATACCGACGGGTCTTCTGGCGCAGAAGGCGGACAGGCTGGATGCGGCGTCGGCCTGGAGCGAGACGGCGCGGCGTGCGGAGGAGGCCCTGCAGGCCGGTCGCGCTTCATCGGAGGCCTTTGAAGTCCTGCGGGGCGAGCTTGCCCAGCAGCGGACAGAGGCCGATGCGGCGGCCGAGGCCGGCGGGCTGGCGATCCGGCTCCTGAAGGCGCAGATCGAGACGCTCGGCCCCGCGCCCGGCAAGGATCAGTCCGAGCCGGAAAAGGCGGCGCAGAGACGGAAATCGCTCGCCGATGCGCTCGATGCGGCAGAGGCTCCTGTGGCCGCCGCACGCCTGGCATCGGCCAGGGCCAACATTCTGATCGAGGAAATCGACCGGCTGATCCGCGCCCGGTCTGCCGAAGATCTTCTGGCCCGCAAGCCGTCGCCGATCCTGCCCTCCAGTTGGGCAACGACCGCAGCCGAAATCGGCAAGTTTGCCGGACGGCTGTCGGAAGAGGCCACACGTTATGCGGCTCTCAATCCCGACGAGGCCGAGCTTTACGACAATCGCCTGCTGATCGCCTTCGGCATCCTCTTGGCGACGCTGCTGCTGCCGGTCTGCGTCGGCCATTATACGCTGATCCAGATGGAGCGGCGGGTGAAGGCGGCCCCCAATACCATCCGTTTTATCCTGCAGGCGGGTGGGGTGCACATCCTGCGGCTGCTGATTTCGCTTGTGGCCGTCGCGCTGGTGATTGCCGCGGTGCTGCTTGCCGAGTGGGGGATCACCTCAACGGCAAATCTGTCCGGCGCGATCCTCGGTGTTGCGGTCATCTTCGTCGTCGCCAGCTGGATCGGAAATGTTCTTTTCACGCCGAACCAGCCGTCCCTGCGTCTGGTCGGCCTCAGCGACGGGCTTGCGCGCACCTGCTACTGGCTGTCGATTGCGTTTGCCGCCTCGCTCGGCATGGATGCGCTGGTGGATGGCGCAGCGGAAGACTACCCCTTTTCGGCGCCGGCAACCTCGGTCTTGCAGGGCATCAGCATTCTGATCGGCTGCATCGTTCTGTCCGGTCTCGCGCGTGTCCTGTTTGCGGTGGCCCGGGAAGCAAAGGTCGACAAGGACGCGCTGGAGGACACCCCCTTCGGTCCGGGCTTCTTCATGGTTTCCGGCCATGTGATGCAGACGCTGGCGGCGCTGTCGATCATCGCAGCCATCCTCGGTTACGTGCCGCTGGCACGGGCGGGGCTGGCGCCCATCATGCTCAGCCTCACGATTTTCGGCCTTGCCTTCATCCTTCATCATGCGCTGATGATGCCGATCCGTGCCGCCATGGCGGATCGGCAGTCGTCGGTCGAACTGGCCTCGATGCTGATCGGCATCCTGATTCTGGTCGTCAGCCTGCCGCTGCTCGCCATGGCCTGGGGCGCGCGCGAGGCCGAGCTTGGCGAAATCTGGCGGCTGATCCAGAACGGTATCGATTTCGGCGGTGTGCGCCTGTCGCCGCGGGTGCTGATCGTGCTCGGCGGCACGCTGGCGATCGGCGTGTTCCTGACGCGCTGGGTGCAGCGGGTGACCGACCGCGTCATCCTGCCGAAGACGCAAATCGACAGCGGCGCCCGTAATGCGATCAAGACCGGTCTCGGTTATGTCGGTTTCATCCTATCGGTCGTGCTCGCCATCTCGGCGGCGGGTCTCGATCTGTCGAACCTTGCCATCATTGCCGGTGCGCTGTCTGTCGGCGTCGGTTTCGGCATGCAGACCATCGTCTCGAACTTCGTCTCGGGCATCATCCTGCTGATCGAGCGGCCGATCAAGGAAGGCGACTGGATCGAAGTTTCCGGCTTTTCCGGCACCGTGCGCAAGATCGCCGTGCGCTCCACCCGCATCGAGACCTTCGACAAACACGATGTGATCATTCCCAATGCCGATCTGATCGCCGGCACGGTGAAAAACATGACGCTGAGTTCGCAGACGGGCCGCATGATTCTGCCGATCGGGATAGCCTATGGTTCGGACGTCGACCGGGCGCGGGAGATCATGCTCGATGTCGCCAACGAGCATTCCGGCGTCCTGGCCTACCCGGAGCCGCAGGTGTTCTTCCGCAATTTCGGCAATAGCGCGCTGGACTTCGAGCTGCGCTGCTTCCTGCGGGATGTGGGCATGGAAATCAGCGTGCGCTCCGACCTTCTCTTTGCGCTGAATGTCGCCTTTACCGAGGCCGGCATCGAGATTCCCTTTGCCCAGAGCGATGTCACCATCCGCAATCTGGACCAGATCCTGGCGCAGCTGCCGGGGGCGTCCACCGGCAACGCGCCGCAGCCTGCGACATAATCGAGCGGATTGCAGTGCGACACCGTTGTTTGATCCGCAAATGTCGCTCTGCGTATTGCCCTTGGCGGGACCTCCCGCTAAGACGCCATCGCATCAGTTTCCTTTAGGAGCCCCGACATGTCGCATAGAGATGCATTCTTCTCCCGTCCGCTGGCCGAAACCGATCCGGAAATCTTCGGCGCGATCGAGAAGGAACTGGGTCGTCAACGTCACGAGATCGAGCTGATCGCGTCGGAGAACATCGTCTCCCGCGCCGTGCTGGAAGCACAGGGCTCGATCATGACCAACAAATATGCGGAAGGGTATCCGGGTAAGCGCTACTACGGTGGCTGCCAGTTCGTTGATATCGCCGAGGAACTGGCGATCGAACGCGCCAAGAAGCTGTTCGGCGTCGAGTTCGCCAACGTGCAGCCGAATTCGGGTTCGCAGATGAACCAGGCGGTGTTCCTGGCGCTCCTGCAGCCGGGTGATACCTTCATGGGTCTCGACCTCAATTCCGGCGGCCACCTGACGCACGGTTCCCCGGTCAACATGTCCGGCAAGTGGTTCAACGTCGTGTCCTACGGCGTGCGCGAAGACGACCACCAGCTCGACATGGACGAAGTGGCCCGCAAGGCCGAAGAGCACAAGCCGAAGCTGATCATTGCCGGTGGCACCGCCTATTCCCGTATCTGGGACTGGAAGCGCTTCCGCGAGATCGCCGATTCGGTCGGCGCCTATCTGATGGTCGACATGGCCCACATCGCCGGTCTGGTGGCCGGTGGCGTGCACCCGTCGCCGTTCCCGCACTGCCATGTCGCGACCACCACGACCCACAAGTCGCTGCGCGGCCCGCGCGGCGGCATGATCCTGACGAACCACGAGGATCTGGCGAAGAAGTTCAACTCCGCCGTTTTCCCGGGCCTCCAGGGTGGTCCGCTGATGCATGTGATCGCCGCCAAGGCCGTGGCCTTCGGTGAGGCGCTGCAGCCGGAGTTCAAGGAGTATGCCGCTCAGGTCGTCAAGAACGCCAAGACGCTGGCCGACACGCTGATCAAGCACAATCTCGACATCGTGTCCGGCGGCACGGACAACCACCTGATGCTGGTCGATCTGCGCAAGAAGAACGCCACCGGCAAGCGGGCGGAAGCAGCGCTCGGCCGCGCCTTCATCACCTGCAACAAGAACGGCATCCCGTTCGATCCGGAAAAGCCCTTCGTCACCTCGGGTGTCCGTCTCGGCACGCCGGCTGGCACGACGCGCGGATTCAAGGAAGCCGAATTCGCCGAAATCGGCAACCTGATCGCCGAAGTGCTCGACGGTCTGAAGGTCGCCAATTCCGATGAGGGCAATGCCGCGGTGGAAGCCGCCGTGCGGGACAAGGTCGTGTCTCTGACCGATCGTTTCCCCATGTACCCCTACATGTAAGAGGCATTTCAGGCGATGCGCTGCCCCTATTGCGGTTCCGAAGACACACAGGTCAAGGACTCGCGTCCGGCGGAGGATTTCACCTCCATCCGCCGGCGGCGCATCTGTCCGGATTGCGGCGGGCGCTTCACCACCTTCGAGCGCGTGCAGTTGCGCGAGCTGATGGTGATCAAGAAGACCGGCCGCAAAGTGCCGTTCGACCGCAACAAGCTGGTGCGGTCGTTCCAGATTGCGCTGCGCAAGCGGCCCGTGGATCCCGACCGGATCGAACGGGCCGTCTCCGGCATCGTCCGCCGGCTGGAAAGCTCGGGCGAGAGCGAGATTTCCTCCGAGCAGATCGGCCTGCAGGTGCTCGAAGCCCTGAAGAGCCTCGATGACGTGGCCTTCGTGCGTTATGCCTCGGTTTACCGCGATTTCTCCCATGCGGAGGACTTCGAGAAGGTGATTTCCGAGATCAACGCCAAGATCGGCCGCGACTCGACGGTGGAGCCGTAAGGCCGTGACCGTCACGCCCGAGGACCGGCGCTACATGGCAGCTGCCATCCGGCTCTCGCGCCAGCATACCGGATTGACCTCCACCAATCCTTCCGTCGGCTGCATCCTCGTCAAGGACGGCGTCGTGCTGGGTTCCGCCGTGACCGCGCGGGGAGGGCGCCCGCATGCCGAAACCCAGGCGCTGGCGATTGCCGGCGATAGCGCCCGCGGTGCCACCGCCTATGTGACGCTCGAACCCTGCTCGCATTGGGGAAAGACGCCGCCTTGTGCCAATGCGCTGGTGGCAGCCGGTGTCGCACGCGTCGTCGTCTGCCTGACGGATCCCGATCCGCGCGTCTCCGGCCGCGGCCTGACGATCCTGCGCGACGCCGGCATCGAGGTGGTGAGCGGCGTTTTGCAGGAAGACGGCCGCCAGGCGCTCGAAGCCTATCTCATGCGCCAGATGAAGGGCCGCCCGCATGTGACTCTGAAGCTTGCCGTTTCTGCCGATGGCATGATCGGCCGTGAAGGCGCAGGGCAGGTGGCGATCACCGGTCCGGCGTCGCGCGCCCAGGTGCATGCGCTGCGCGCCGAAATGGACGCCATCCTTGTCGGGATCGGCACGGCGATCGCCGACGATCCGGAACTGACGGTCAGGCTGCCGGGTCTCGAAGACCGCTCGCCCATCCGCATCGTCCTCGACCGCCATCTGCGGCTTCCTCTGACCTCGAAACTGGTACGGACGGCGAGGGATGTGCCGGTCCTCGTGGCTGTGCTCCCGGAACCCCCCTCTGCCCTGCCGGGCATCTCCCCCACAAGGGGGGAGACTGGCCCGCGGTTGGCTCCGCATTCCCTTCTTGGCACAGACATCGCTTCCTCAACCGCGTCACTGTCTGCCGGGCAGGACGGCGCATCCTTTGTCTCCCCCCTTGTGGGGGAGATGCCCGGCAGGGCAGAGGGGGATCTGGTCTCGCCATCCTCGGAGATAGCCGAAGATCTCGCCACCCGCCGCAATGCCCTCATCGAAGCCGGCGTCGAGATCCTCGACGCGGCCGACCTGCCGGATCTCCTGGCACAACTGGCCACCCGCGGTCTCTCCTCGCTTTTGGTCGAAGGCGGAGCCTCCGTCGCCCGTGCCTTCCTGGAGGCGGGATTGGTCGATCGCATCCTGCTTTTTGAGGGGGAAACGGTGATCGGCGAGGGCGGCATTGAATCGCCGCTGACGGCACACGATATCCCGAAGGATTACAAACCCGTCCGGCGCATGCGTTTCGGGGCGGACAGCTGCTGCGATTACGAAAGGGAATTCGAATGTTTACGGGTATCGTGACGGATGTCGGCAGCGTGTCGGAGCTTCAGCCGCTCGACGAGGGTATCCGTCTGAGGATCGCCACCAGCTACGACCCCGCGACGATCGACATCGGCGCCTCCATTTCCCATGCCGGCGTGTGTCTCACGGTCACCAACCTCTCCGGCAGCGAAAGCAACACCCGCTGGTACGAGGTGGAAGCCTGGGAAGAGGCGCTGCGCCTGACGACGATCTCCTCCTGGACCGTCGGCACCCGCGTCAATCTCGAACGGGCGCTGAAGATCGGCGACGAACTCGGTGGCCATATCGTCTCCGGCCATGTGGATGGCAAGGCGGAAATCCTGTCCGTCACCTCGGAAGGCGAGGCGGTGCGCATCCGGCTGCGCGCTCCGGCGGAATTTGCCCGCTTCGTGGCGCCGAAGGGGTCGGTGGCGCTCGATGGCACGTCACTGACGGTCAATGCGGTGGACGGCACGGATTTCGACATCCTGCTGATCCGGCACACGCTGGAGGTCACGACCTGGGGCGAGCGCAAACCCGGCGATTTCGTCAATTTCGAAGTCGATACGATGGCCCGTTATGCGGCGCGGCTGGCGGAGTTTCCGCAGGCGCGCTGAGCGTGCCCGCATCTGCCTGGCGGTGGGGTCGTCGCAGCACCACCACCTCGCCGTGATAATCCGTGCGGGCCTCCTCCTGAAAGCCGAGACGTTCTGCGAGCTTGAGGGAGGCGGCGTTCTCCGGCGAAATGATGGCCGTCATGTCGAGGGTGGGATGATGGATCTGTGCCCAGGCAAGCATGGCTGACACCGCCTCGCGGGCATAGCCCTTGCCGTGGAACTCCGGCAGCAGAACCCAGCCGGTCTCCAGTGTGCCGATCAGCGACGGCGTCATGTCGCGGCGCACCTCGTGAAAACCCGCTTCGCCGATGAAGCGCCCTGACTCCCGTTCCTCGATGGCGAGGAAACCGAAGCCCATGTAATGCCACATGCCGGCCCGGTGCATCAGCCGCTGCCAGGTCGCTTCGGCACTGGACGGCGTGCCGCCGATGTAACGGATCACATCGGGATCGGCCCAGAGTGTGCAGAAGGCGTCATAATCGGCGACCTGGTGGCCTCTCAGAACCAGCCGCGGTGTGGTGATTGTCGGTATCGGGGGCATTGGCAATGTCTCGTCTGGTGCAGGAACTGACCTTTTAGCCATGATCCGCAGGGCCTGCACAGCGGTCCGGATGCGAAAATCGCTTGCCAATCCGCGCGCGGCGTGATTTGACCGCGCCAATTCCCAACATCTCAAATCGCAGAATTGCGACCAGGACGACCCATGACCGATTCTTTGAAGCCTCATCTCCTCATCGTCGAAGCCCGCTTTTACGACGATATGGCCGACGCGCTGCTGAATGGCGCGACCTCGGCTCTGGACGAGGCCGGCGCCACCTATGACGTGATCACCGTTCCGGGTGCGCTCGAAATCCCGCCGGCGATCGCCATGGCGCTCGATGCGGCCGAACAGGGTGGTGTCAACTACGATGGTTTCGTGGCGCTTGGCATGGTCATCCGTGGCGAGACCTATCACTTCGATATCGTGGCAAACGAATCCTCGCGTGCGCTGATGGATCTCGCCGTGTCGGAATCGCTCGCCATCGGCAACGGCATCATGACCGTTGAAAACGACGAGCAGGCCTGGGCCCGAGCCAAGAAGAGCGACAAGGATAAGGGCGGTTTTGCCGCACGTGCGGCACTCTCGATGATCGCCCTGCGTGAAAAGCTGGGTGCCTGAGCCATGTCGAAGGATCTGCAGCAGCCGGTGAAGCCGGCGAACCAGCGTGGTGCCGCCCGTCTCGCCGCCGTGCAGGCGCTTTATCAGATGGATATCGGCGGCACCGGCGTGCTCGAGGTCGTGGCCGAATACGAAGAACACCGTCTCGGCCAGGAGCTGGACGGCGACACCTATCTGAAGGCCGACCCGTCCTGGTTCCGTTCGATTGTCGCCGGCGTCGTGCGCGACCAGACGAAGATCGATCCGCTGGTGCGGGCGACACTTCTCGAAAGTTGGCCGCTGTCGCGCCTCGATTCGACACTGCGCGCCATCCTGCGCGCCGGCACCTTCGAAATCCTCGAACGCAAGGATGTTCCCGTGCCGGTCATCGTGACCGAATATGTGGAAATCGCCCAAGCCTTTTTCGAAGGCGAGGAGCCCAAGATCGTCAATGCGGTTCTCGATCGCATTGCCAAACAGGTTCGCGGCGAAACGAAGAAATAGGCGTAAACGACATGGACAGTGTGGGCGGCGATGGACTGGAACGGCAGCTGAAGGCCGCCAAACGCAACGTCGCCTTCCTGGCCGCGGCGCAGGCGATCCTCGGCTCCGCGGCACCGCTGTCCATTTCGGTCGGCTCGCTCGCCGGTTACCAGCTGCTGGCGGCAGACAAGTCGCTCGCCACCGCCCCCGTCACCGGCTTTAACGTCGGAACCGCCATCGGCGCGATGGCAATCGCGTTTGTCTCGCGCTTCATGGGCCGTCAGGCCGCCTTCATGACCGGTGCCATCATCGGAGCCGCCGGCGGCGCGCTTGCCACGATTGCGCTTTTCCGTGCCGATTTCTGGCTCTTTGCCATCGCCCTGATGATGATCGGCATCAGCGGCGGCTTCACCCAGAAGATCCGTTTTGCCGCGGCCGATGCCTCGCCCTCGCACTACAAGCCCAAGGCGATTTCCTGGATCCTCGGCGCCGGCATCGTCTCGGCTGTGATCGGGCCCGCAGCTCGCCATCTGGGCGAAGGATCTGTTCGAGCCGGTGACCTTTGCCGGAACCTTCCTGGCACTCGTGCCGCTGTGCCTCGCCGCAATCGGTATCCTGCTGTTCCTCAAGCTGCCGGAGCCGGCCAAGTCAACGACGGCGAGCCTGCCGGCCCGTCCGCTGCGCGAGATCATCACCACGCAGCGTTTCGCCACCGGCATGATCTGCGGCATCGGCACCTATGCACTGATGTCCTTCGTGATGACCGGCGCGCCGCTTGCCATGGTCATCGGCTGCGGTTTTCCGACGGAACTTGCCACGCTCGGCATCCAGTGGCACGTTCTCGCCATGTTCGGCCCGAGCTTCTTCACCGGCATGATCATCGCCCGCTTCGGCGCCGAAAAAGTCGTCGCCATGGGGCTGGTGACCCTGATGGCCTGTGCCGTTGTCGCCCATATGGGCATCGAGCTGTGGAACTTCTGGGCGGCGCTGGTGCTGCTCGGCATCGGCTGGAATTTCGGCTTCATCGGTGCCACAGCGATCGTTGCCTCCACCTATCGCCCGCACGAGGCCGACAAGGTGCAGGGATTCCACGACATCATCCTGTTCGGCACGGTGGCACTCTCGTCCTTTTCGTCCGGCAAGGTGTTCACCGCCTATGGCTGGAGCTTCATGAACCTCTTCATCTGGCCGGTCGCGATCCTCTGCCTCGTTCTCATCGGCCTGCTGATTTTGCGGAGCCGCGCCAGCGCTGCTGCTTGATCTTTCACAGAGACATCTCTCCACATCTGAAATAGCTTCGCGGACATACCCTTGCCCGGGAAACCCTTGACGCCATTTCCGCAGAGCCGCAATCTCGCATCCGGGCGTCAACACGGGCTTCTTGGGAGGGGAGCGTTGCCGTTCCGTGCCGGTGCAATGATTGCGGCCGGATTTTTGGGAGAGGAACAATCGTATGACAGTAATACTGGGTGTGATCGTCTGCGGCCTCCTGTCGGTGGTTTATGCCGTCTGGGCCACACGGTCGGTCCTTGCGGCTGACCAGGGCAATCAGCGCATGCGGGAAATTGCGGGTTATATCCGGGAAGGCGCACAGGCCTACCTGACCCGCCAGTACATGACCATTGCCATCGTCGGTGTCGTGGTGGCCATCGCCACATGGCTGCTGCTCTCGGGCCTTGCCGCGATCGGTTTTATCATCGGCGCGGTGCTTTCGGGTGCTGCCGGCTTCATCGGCATGCATGTCTCCGTTCGCGCCAATCTCCGCACGGCGCAGGCGGCTTCGCACAGCCTGTCTGCCGGCCTCGAGATCGCCTTCAAGTCGGGTGCCATCACCGGCATGCTGGTGGCCGGTCTCGCCCTGCTCGGCGTTGCGGTCTATTACGCGATCCTCGTTTACGGCTTCGGCAATGCCCCCGGCAGCCGCCATGTGATTGACGCGCTGGTGGCGCTCGGTTTCGGCGCTTCGCTCATTTCTATCTTTGCCCGTCTCGGCGGCGGCATCTTCACCAAGGGCGCCGATGTCGGCGGTGATCTCGTCGGCAAGGTGGAAGCCGGCATTCCCGAAGACGACCCGCGCAACCCGGCAACGATTGCCGATAACGTGGGCGACAATGTCGGCGATTGCGCCGGCATGGCGGCCGACCTCTTCGAAACCTATGCGGTCTCTGTCGTCGCGACCATGGTTCTGGCGGCGATCTTTTTTGCCGGCGCGCCGGCGCTCGGCGACATCATGCTCTATCCGCTGGCGATCTGCGGCGCCTGCATCATCACCTCGATCATCGGCACCTTCTTCGTCAAGCTCGGGTCCAACGGCTCGATCATGGGGGCGCTCTACAAGGGCCTGATCGCAACCGGCGCGCTGTCGATCGTCGGTCTCGGTGCCGCCACCTCGTTTACCATCGGTTGGGGTTCGGTCGGCACCGTTGCCGGCATGGAGATCACCGGGACGAATCTCTTCCTCTGCGGCATTCTCGGCCTCGTGGTGACGGCCCTCATCGTCGTGATCACCGAATATTACACCGGCACCAACAAACGGCCGGTCAATTCGATTGCCCAGGCCTCCGTCAGCGGCCACGGCACCAACGTCATCCAGGGCCTGGCGGTCTCGCTGGAATCGACCGCGCTTCCGGCGATCGTCATCGTCGGCGGCATCATCGCCACCTACCAACTGGGCGGGTTGTTCGGCACCGGCATCGCCGTCACCGCCATGCTCGGCCTTGCCGGCATGATCGTGGCGCTCGATGCCTTCGGTCCCGTCACCGACAATGCCGGCGGCATCGCCGAAATGGCCGGTCTGCCGCCGGAGGTGCGCAAGTCCACCGACGCGCTCGATGCGGTCGGCAACACCACCAAGGCCGTCACCAAAGGTTATGCGATCGGGTCGGCCGGTCTCGGCGCGCTGGTGCTGTTTGCCGCCTATGCCAACGATCTCAGCTATTTTGCCGCCAATGGCGCGCAATATCCCTATTTCGCCGATGTCGGCGAGATCTCCTTCAGCCTCGCCAATCCGTATGTCGTGGCCGGCCTCATCTTCGGTGGCCTGATTCCCTATCTCTTCGGCGGCATGGCGATGACCGCCGTCGGGCGGGCCGCAAGTTCGATCGTTGAAGAGGTGCGCAAGCAGTTCCGTGAGCATCCCGGCATCATGGCCGGCACCGAGAAGCCGGATTACGGCCGCGCGGTGGATATCCTCACCAAGGCTGCCATTCGCGAGATGATCGTTCCATCGCTTTTGCCGGTGCTGGCGCCGATCGTCGTCTATTTCGGGGTTCTGCTGATCTCCGGGTCGAAGGCCTCGGCCTTCGCGGCACTCGGTGCCTCCCTGCTCGGCGTCATCATCAACGGCCTCTTCGTGGCGATCTCCATGACGTCCGGCGGTGGCGCCTGGGACAATGCCAAGAAGAGTTTCGAGGACGGCTTTGTCGACAAGGACGGCACCCGTCACATGAAGGGGTCGGATGCGCACAAGGCCTCCGTCACCGGTGATACGGTCGGTGACCCCTACAAGGATACCGCCGGTCCCGCCGTCAACCCGGCCATCAAGATCACCAATATCGTGGCCTTGCTGCTGCTTGCGATCCTTGCCGCCTGACGGTGCAGGAAAACGCCTGAAACGAAAGAACCCGCGGATCGCTCCGCGGGTTCTTTTTTGGGAAGAGAGAAAGGCTTATTGGCCGCCGAGCAGGTTGCGCACCGCCGAACCTGCGGCGCCACCGGCACCGCCGCCACCGGTCAGCAGCTGCTGCAGGAAGGTCAGGTCCTTGCCGCCGGTCGGTGTCGTGCGGCTGATCGTGTCGAACACCTTGCCGTCCTGCAGCGTATAGATCGCGCGGCGGGCAACGGTGCCTTCCTTGTTGAAATAGATCGCCACCACCGTCTGCTCGACAAGCTTCGGCTTCATGAAGGCGACGGGGCGCTGGCGCTTCTGCGAGATGTAATAGAAGACTTCGCCGTCGAAGGTCGCCGTCGTCGAGGGCGTACCCATCGACAGGAGAACCTGTTCGCGGCTCGAACCTTCCGGAATGAGATCGAGCGAATCCTTGTCCAGCACGTAACCGTTATAGATGGTTTCGCCCATGCCCATGTTGGAAGTCGTGCAGCCCGAAAGTCCAAGCGAAACACCAAAAGCCAGCATGGCGGCCTTGCCCATCATTCCCATGTCAGACTGAAACACGCGCTTCTTCAACACCTTGACCTCATGTGCTCGCCGGCAACGACCTCCGGCCTCTGCTGGAACAGCATTGTGGCTATTCCGCGAACTTTGCCGCACGAATTGTCGAACACAAGGCTCCATTTCGTCTTCTCCTCTGGCGAAACGGCTCCGGCATTGCAATTCGTGCCTGCTTCGGTAAACCAGCTTTGGTTTCCATGCAACAAGGCTGGCGGTGCCAGCGGTCGCTTTGGCGACGAAGAGAGCAGGCTTTTATGATCTTCGGGCTGTTCGGCAAGAAAAATAACAATCGCATCATTGTCGATCGGCAGTATGCCGCCTTGACTTCGGCGGCGCGCGTTCCTTTCTACTACACCGATATGGACGTGCCGGACACGGTGATGGGCCGTTTCGAGATGCTGTCCGTGGTGATGATTCTGTTCTTCCGCCGGACGGCAAAATCGGAAACGAGCGGCCAGGAACTTGCCCAGGAAATCATCGACGCCTTTTTCACGGATATCGACCACTCGATCCGCGAACTGGGGATCGGGGACCAGGGCGTGCCGAAGCGGATGAAGAAGCTGGCGGGCATGTTTTATGGCCGCCTGGAGGCTTATGCCGCCGCGCTTGATGCGTCCGACGTGGCGCTGCTTGCGACGGCGCTGAGGCGCAACATCCATCCGGATGCCGCCGATGCGCCGACGATGGAGCCGCTTGCCCGGTGGATGCTGCAGGCGGAACTGGAATTGAAGACGGTGCCGGAGGAGACGATCGCACGAGGTCAACTCGTGATCCTGTCGCCCGGCCATTGAGGACATGATGAACGACAAGACTGAACGTCACGCAAGGCCGCCATTTTCCTATGGCGTGAAGGTGGGACATATCTCTGCGAACCCCGTGACCGTTCACCTGAAGGCGGACGAACGGGAACGGGCGGCGCTGGCCGAACTCTGGAAGGTGGTGTCCGTCGAGGAACTGTCGGCCGAGATGCAGGTTGCGCGCTGGAAAAAGGATGGCGTACGCCTGAAGGGTAATGTGAAGGCGCGGCTCACCCAGGCCTGCGTGGTGACGCTCGAGCCGGTGGAAAGCGTGATCGAAGAGATGTTCGAACAGATCTTCGTGCCGGAAGGCTCCAAGCTTGCCCGGATGATGGGCGCCGGCGACAGCAGCGAGATGGTGCTTGACCCGGATGGCCCGGATCTGCCGGAAATGTTTGCCGGCGACACGATCGATGCGGGCGAGACGGTGGCGGAATTCGTGGCGCTCGCCATCGATCCCTATCCCCGAAAGCCGGGAGTTGAGTTTTCCGATCATATTGAAGCCGATGATAGCAAACCCGAAGCCAAACCCAATCCTTTCGCGGTGCTGAAGGATTGGAAAAGCAAGGAATAGATTTGCATTCATCCGCTAATGAGTTGTATGGGCGGCTGAACCGACGGGATCGGCTGCGATTTCGCCAGAAGTGGGACGGAAGGACCAGGAACGCGTGATCAGAATTTCTCTCGATGCCATGGGTGGTGATTTTGGTCCCGCCGTGGTCATACCAGGTGCCGCCAAGGCCCTTGAGCGCCATCCGGACGCCACCTTCCTGATTTTCGGTCGTAAGGACGAGTGTGAACCGATCCTCGACCGTTTTCCGAAGCTGAAGGAAAAGTCGACCTTCCACGACTGCGAGGTCGCCGTCGCCATGGACGAGAAGCCGAGCGCTGCCCTGCGCCGTGGCCGCTACGTCTCCAGCATGTGGCGTTCGATCGAGGCGGTGAAGACCGGCGAGGCGGATGTGGTGGTCTCGGCCGGCAATACCGGTGCGCTGATGGCGATGGCAAAGTTCTGCCTGCGCACCATGGCGACGATCGAACGTCCGGCGATTGCCGGTATCTGGCCGACCCTGCGTGGTGAAAGCATCGTGCTCGACGTCGGCGCCACGATCGGCGCCGATGCCCAGCAGCTCCTCGATTTCGCCCTGATGGGCGGTGCCATGGCGCGCGCGCTCTTCGAGATCGACCGCCCGACGGTCGGTCTGCTGAATGTCGGCGTCGAAGAGGTCAAGGGTCAGGAAGAGGTGCGTGAAGCGGGCCGGATGATCCGCGAGGCAAACCTCTCCACCATCTCCTATCACGGCTTCGTCGAAGGTGACGATATCGGCCGTGGGGTGGTGGATGTCGTGGTCACCGAAGGTTTTACCGGCAACATTGCCTTGAAAACGGCCGAAGGCACTGCCAAGCAGATGGCGGAACTGTTGCGGTCGGCCATGTCGCGCACCATCTGGGCCAAGATCGGATACCTCTTCGCCAAGGGCGCCTTTGACCGCCTGCGCGAGAAGATGGACCCGCGCAAGGTCAATGGCGGCGTCTTCCTCGGCCTGAACGGCATCGTCATCAAGAGCCATGGCGGCACCGATGCGGAAGGGTATGCGTCGGCCATCGACGTCGGTTACGACATGGTGCGCAATGCGTTGAACGACAAGATCGCGCAGGATTTGAAAACATATCACGCCCGCCGCCTGCCGCCCGCAGGACCGGAAGAAGCCGCGTGAAGACAGGAAACATTCAAGCATGATCCGTTCAGTTGTTCGAGGCTTTGGATCGGCGCTGCCGAAACGCGTGGTTCCCAACAAGGAACTGGAAGAGAAGGTGGAAACCTCCGACGAATGGATCGTGCAGCGCACGGGCATCCGTCAGCGTTACATCGCAGGCGAGGGCGAAACCACGGCCTCGCTCGGTGAGCAGGCGGCGCGTGCCGCCCTCGCCAATGCCGGACTGACGCCGGCTGACATCGATGTGGTGATCGTCGCGACCTCGACGCCGGACAACACCTTCCCGGCCACCGCCGTCAACATCCAGAACCGCCTCGGCATGACGCATGGTTATGCCTTTGACGTGCAGGCCGTCTGCACCGGTTTCGTTTATGCCATGGCGACCGCGGATGCGCATCTGCGCGCCGGCCTTGCCAAGCGCGCGCTGGTGATCGGCGCGGAAACCTTTTCCCGCATTCTCGACTGGAGCGACCGCACCACCTGCGTGCTGTTCGGTGATGGCGCGGGCGCGCTCGTTCTGGAAGCACAGGAAGGCGAGGGCACCGTTGCCGATCGCGGCGTGCTGACCGCACATCTGCGCTCCGACGGTTCGCACAAGGACAAACTCTATGTCGATGGCGGCCCGTCCACCACCGGCACCGTTGGGCATCTGCGCATGGAAGGCCGCGAGGTCTTCAAACATGCGGTCGGCATGATTACGGACGTGATCGTCGCAGCTTTTGATGCAACCGGAACGACGGCAGACGACCTCGACTGGCTGGTGCCCCACCAGGCAAACCGGCGCATCATCGATGGATCGGCGAAGAAACTCGGCATTCCGCTCGAAAAGGTCGTCGTGACGGTGGATCTGCACGGCAACACCTCTGCGGCCTCTATTCCGCTGGCGCTTTCGGTTGCGGCGGGCGACGGACGCATCAAGAAGGGCGATCTGGTGATGCTGGAGGCGATGGGTGGCGGCTTTACCTGGGGCGCACTCCTCATTCGCTGGTAATGTCGTCTTTACAAGCGCTTGACCCCGGGCGACAACGAACATAGTGTTTGTTCGCGTTGATAAATCAAGAAATTTCACGGGCGGGGGTCATGGCCGGCAAAACAGTGACACGGGCGGATTTGGCAGAGTCGGTGTTTCGCAAGGTTGGGTTGTCCCGTACCGAATCGGCGGAACTCGTTGAGACCGTGATTGACGAAATCTGCAACGCCATCGTGCGGGGCGAAACCGTCAAGCTTTCCTCTTTCGCGACATTCCAGGTTCGCGCAAAGAACGAACGTATCGGCCGCAACCCGAAGACGGGTGAGGAAGTGCCGATTTCGCCGCGCAAGGTGATGACGTTCAAGGCCTCGAACGTGCTGAAGCAACGCATCCTGAAGGCGCACCTGTTGCGCAAGGCCAAACAGAAGCCCGCCAATCCGGCCGCTTGAGCGCGTCCGGTCGCCTTCTGTTCACAATCTCTGAAAGAACTTGAATTCCGCGGCGCAAACCGTTGAAATGCTGCTCGTCGTACCGTGGTCCGGTGCATCTGAGTCGCAGAATTCTGGAGTGACGCCGCGTGGAAAAAAGTCCGGATGCTTTCCGCACCATCAGCGAGGTGGCCGACGACCTCGACCTGCCGCAGCACGTGCTCCGGTTCTGGGAGACGCGTTTTCCGCAGATCAAGCCGATGAAGCGTGGCGGCGGCCGCCGGTATTACCGCCCGGAGGATGTCGATCTGCTGAAGGGCATTCGGCATCTGCTGTATGATCACGGTTACACGATCAAGGGCGTCCAGAAGCTTCTGAAGACGAATGGCAACAAATTCGTGTCGGCGATTGCCTCCGGTGATGTCGCGACGATGGAAGCCATCATGGCGGCCAATAGCGACCGCGGTGCCGGTGAGCCCAAGATCGGCGGCAGCGACGAGGACGACCAGATCGTCGGCCGTGCCAAGACCAAGCCGAGCGGTCGTTTCTTCGGTTTCGGCGGTTCCGGCGACGACAGCGCCCTCGACATTGCCGCCGGCAAGAGCGCGATCGGCAAGGAAGACCGCGCCCTGCTGCAGGAGGCGCTTTTCGATCTCCTGGAATGCAAGCGCCTTCTCGATCAGGTCCGCTGAGCGTCCCGCCTCAAGCCCTTTTCCCTCATCCTGCCCCGCCGACCGGGGTCAAGACGACGCCGGAGCCGCCGCAATCGGGGCAGTCATGCCCATCGATCTCGCCGGTACCGGCGCAGCGCCTGCAGGTGTTTTCCGCAGCATCCGGGGTTCCGGGCGGAACGGCATCGGGATTGGCGGGTGTGGAAGGGTTGCGTGTCTCGTTGGCCATCGCGCGTGCATCTCCATCGTGTCCTGGAGACGAACGGCAGCGGGCGCCCATGGTTCCGCCACGGGCGCGGCATTCTCTGGCCAATACTTTGTGGGAGAAGAGAACCGGGCATCTGGGGGATGCTGCGGCGGATTTTGAAATGGTCGGGGCGGCGGGATTTGAACCCACGACCCCTTGACCCCCAGTCAAGTGCGCTACCGGGCTGCGCTACGCCCCGACCCGCTTCGTTGCCGAAGCACGACCTCCATAATGACTTGCCGGCTGTGGTGCAAGACCTAAAGTGGTCGTCTCACCAGCAATCAGCGGAAGTTCGGCGTGCGGGTGGCGTTCATCAGCAGTTCGTGTTCGGAGGCAAAGGGGCCGAGCAGCTTCAGCAGGCGGTTTTCCTCCCGCTGATCGAGCCGGTAACGTTTGGCGAATTCGGCGACGTTCCAGACCTTTTTCAGGCCTTCGTGCACAACGGTCTGCTGGTCGAGATGCTGTGTCATGTCTTCCCCTTTATCGTTGTCAACTCGGTCGCGTCGCAACCTACGCTACCATACGGAGAATCGCGCCGACATAGTTGCAAAATAGTGAATATACGTCTTTGACGCGCGTCAATTCTCTTCAACGCGCACGCCATCGCTGGAAATGCTCATTTCCACGCCCTTCGGCTTGGTTTCCTCACGCACGACATAGGTGCCGAGGCCGACGACCACGACGACGAGGGCACCGATCACGAGGTAGAGGCTGTTGCTGCGGCTCAAGGGAAACTCCTTCATCTTCATCATCCTGGCGCGTAAACGCGGCAGGCGGAGAAGGGTTCCCGCAACGGGTGCCGGACTATCCGTCGTTGAAGGAATTCAGGTTTTCCGGCCGAAGGCCTTCATCCGCCGTCGCGGCACGGCGCAGGCGCAGGCCGGGTCCGACACCTGGATCGTCCTCACCGCTCGCCAGAAAGACGATGCCGAGCCGCTCGAAGGCGACGCGCAGGGATTCCAGCGTGCGGCTGTCACCCGCCCGCTGCCCGCTTTCGAGTGCGGCAAGCTCGGCCTCGGCAAGCCCGCATTCGGCAGCGAGTGTTTTGAGGGACAGGTTCAACATGGCGCGCGCAGCGCGGATCTGGTCGTGCGTGATCATGAAAAGGATGTGGATCTGAACGGCGGCAGGTCAAGGGCCGACATCGGATCCCGGGTGATACGGCGGCTGTCCGGTCAGACGATCGGCCGCGCCTGTGGTGCCGCCAGGCGGTTGCGGCGTTTGTGCGCCTGTTCCAGCGCAAAGCAGCCCCAGACGATGCCAAACAGCATATAGGCATGCCGCCAGTGGTCGATGTCAATGACATTGCCGATCAGCGCATGGCCGAGCAGGCAGATCCAGGCGACCATCAGATAGGGCTGCCAGGGGCGTTCGCGCAAGAGCGACCGGAAACCGATGATCAGTGTCGCCCACATCAGCGTCACGTAGCTGACGAAACCGAGCCAGCCATAGGTGGTGAGCGATTTCAGCCAGATATTGTGCTCGTCCTCGCCGAACATTTTTCCAAGCACCATCGGCCCGAGGCCAAGCGGGCGCTCCATCGACATCAGGAACCCCAGCTTGTGGCGTTCGAAGCGACCAAGCCGAGCGCCGTCATATTCCTGCACCAGTTTCGCACGGTTGAGGAAAAGTTCGGAGACCTTCTTCGACTGCATGGCGCCGGCAATCGCCACCATCAGCACGAGGACGGCGGCAATCGACAGGCTGAAGATCTTCAGCCGGAAGGCGGCGGTCCGTTCCTTCAGCAGCATCACCACGACGAGCGCGACGGCGGCAAACAGGAACAGGCCCCAGGCGGCACGCGAGAAGGAGAGGAAGATGCCGAGCACCAGGATCAGCAGGCCGGTCACGTAGATCGGCGCACGCGCCAGCGATCCGCTGAGGATTCGATACATCAGATAAAGGGCAGGGGCGACGAGATAGGGGCCAAAGACGTTCGGGTCCTGGAAGGCGCCTTTGGCACGGTCGTAGAGCGTGAAGACCTCGGCACCGGGAAAGGCGTGGAAATAACCGAGAATGCCCAGCATCGAGGTGATGGTCGCCCCCGCCACCCAGGCCTGGAAGATCAGCGTCAGCCGCCGGTGGTCATCCTCGATGATCGCCGCGTAGAAGACCGAAGAGAGGGCAAGAAACAGCGAGACGGCGATATACATCGGGCCGCCGCTGATGTCGTTCATCACGGTCAGCGAAAACATGCCGCCGATGTTGAAGAGCAAAAAGAGGATCAAAAGCGGTGCCACCGCCCGCGAGATCTTGAGACCGAGCAGAAACCACAACGCGATCTGCACGGCCATCAGCAGTTCGTAAGGCGCCGGCTCGGAAATGACGAAACCGGACAGGAAGACACCGAGCGCCACCAGCGCCGAGCCGAACAGGCGCACGCCCGCCAGCTGCGGTTTGAAGGGTTTCGGAGCGGTGTCGATGATCACGGTCAATAGGCGTTCTCCGTATTGAGAAGCCGGATCGGCGTGAGGAACAGGATCTTCAGATCGAGCCAGAGCGACCAGTTTTCGATGTAATGCAGGTCGTAGGCGGTGCGGGCGCGGATCTTTTCGTCGCTGTCGAGTTCACCGCGCAAGCCATTGATCTGAGCCCAGCCGGTAACGCCGGGCTTGACGCGATGGCGGGCGAAATAACTCTCCACCACGTCCACATATTTGCGCTCGCCCGTCTGGGCATGCACCGCATGCGGCCGCGGACCGACGAGTGACAATTCGCCGCGCAGCACGTTGAAGAGCTGCGGCAGTTCGTCCAGCGAGGATTTGCGCAGGAAACGGCCAACCGGCGTCACGCGCGGATCGTTTTTCGTCACCGCTTTCTTGGCGGTGGGATCGCTGAGCTCGGTATACATCGAGCGGAATTTCAGGACGTCGATGACCTCGTTGTTGAAGCCATGGCGCTTCTGCACGAAAAAGACAGGCCCTTTCGAGGTCGCCTTTACCGCGATGGCGCAGGCGATCATCACCGGCCAGGCAAGCGCCAGGGCCAGAATGGAGAAGGTGAGGTCGAACACGCGTTTCGCCACCGAATCCCAGTCGCGCAGCGGCTTGTCGAAGATGTCGAGCATCGGCACGCTGCCGACATGGCTGTAGGCGCGGGGGCGAAAGCGCAGGCGCTGCGCGTGCGCCGCCAGTCGGATGTCGACGGGCAGCACCCAGAGCTTCTTCACCAGCTGCAGGATCCGCTGCTCGGCCGACGCCGGCAGCGCGATGATCAGCATGTCGATACGGGCAAGCCTGGCGAACTCCACCAGTTCGCCGAAGGTGCCGAGCTTCGGATAACCGGCCACCACGTCCGGCGAACGGGCACTGCCGCGGTCATCGAAAATGCCGCAGATGCGGATGTCGTTGTCGGCCTGTTGTTCCAGCGCACGCACCAGATCCTTGGCCGGCTGGCCGCCGCCGACGATCACCGCGCGGCGCTCCATGATGCCGTTGCGCGACCAGTTGCGGATGCCGAAGGCCATCAGATGCCGGGTGCCGACAAGGACGAGGCCGCCGACGAAAAGTGAGGCAAGCGCGGTGCCGAGCGGCAGAGGGCTGTCGAGCAGAAAGGCCAGAGCGGTCTGGAGCAGGAAGGCGGCGAGCCAGGCACCGAGCAGCCGCAGGGGCGCCTGACGTGGTGCCCTGAGGATCGGGATCTGATAGGCGTCGGCGATCTGCAGGAACAGCACGGCAAATGCGGCGCCGCAACCGATCGTCAGCAGGTGCCAGAGGAAACCGGCGTGGTCGCCGAAGCCGGCGATGAGGCCGACGCCAAGGCCGCTGAGAAAAAGGAGCGCGCATTCGAACAGGCGGATCTGGCCGATCAGCATGGCGGGGCTGGTCGTCTGGTCGCGGAATTGTTCGGCAATCTGCCGGGCGAACGCGTTAAGCTCCGGCGTGGCATCCGGCTGCCCGGTCGCGCTGCGGTCGTAGAAGTCCGATACCTTGCGGCGCAGGGCTTCGACGTCGAACTCGTCCTGTTTTGCCGGCTCAGTCATGGCCAGGGTCCCATTCGTCGCTCACGCGCAGAGACGGTGTTTCATTCTCTCGCAAGCTCGAGCCTTATCAGCAAGATGCTAAGAAAGTTTTGAGTTTTGCTGTTTGAGCAACTGCCGATAGAGCTGCATCATGTCGCCTGCCATGTGCGAGGCGGAAAAGATCGACCGGAAGGTCTCCGGACGCGGCATGACCCTGTCCTTCCAGCCGGGCGCCGTTAGTGCCTCCTGCATCAACCGCGCAAGGTCTGTCGCATCGCCCGGTATGGCGAGTGCAGCACTCTCCGTCCCCATCACCTCGGGAATGCCGCCGACGCGCGTGGCGATCAGCGGTTTTTCGGCGGCAAGCGCTTCAAGGACGATATAGGGCATGGATTCGGCGCGGGACGGAACGACCACGATCTCGGCCATCGCAAAAGCCTGCCGCGCTGGCATCGCATCAAAAAGCGAAATCCGCTCGGAAAGGCCGCGCTGATGAATCATCTGCCGGTAACGCTCCTTGTCAGGGCCGTCACCGACCATTACCGCCGAAAGCCGGCGGTCCAGCCTGCGCTCGGTCTCGATGAAGGCATCGATGAAGACGTCCGGCCCCTTCAGGTCGCGCATCATGCCGATATAGAGAAAATCCGCGCCATTGGATGCCGCGGGGATGGGCGCAAATTCATCGTCGGTGATGCCGTTGTAGATGACGCGGGCGGGGATCGTCGGGTTGCCGACCTTGGCTTCATAGGTGCGCCGCTCGAAGTCGCAGACGAAAACGAGCTGGTCGGTGAACCGCTCGAGAAAACGTTCCAGCCGGAACACCAGCTGGCCGGTAGGGCGGCGCCGGTCATAATGCAGGCTGCCGCCATGCGGGGAATAGAGGCGGGCTACGCAATACCTGTTTGCCCGCAGCCGTGAGCCGATCAGACGTGCAACGACACCGCCCTTGGCGCCATGTCCGTGCAGAATGTCCGGCTGCAAACTCTTGATGTGCCTGTAACTGGCCCGCAGCGCCACGATATCGGAAGGACTGATCGCGCGCCGGATCGGCAGGCGGTTCAGGCCAAGCGAAAGATGCGGCAGAAGCGCCTCGAACAGTTTCTCCTCGTGTGGCCCGCCCGTCGAACTGTCGCACAGGATGCCGACCGCATGGCCTTCCGCCGCATGACGTTCCACGAGATCGCGGACATGGCGAAAGATGCCGCCGACCGGCGAGCGGAAACAGTGGATGATCCGGAGCGGGGGCTCTGCGGCGGCCATGAAATCAGAACAGCCGTTCGCGAACGTAGATCGTGTCTCCTGCGAGGACCGTGCTCGAGATCGTCGTGCGTCCGGTCAGCACCCGCCCGTTGATCTTGCGGGTGACATCCACGTCACGCTGATTGCCGCGGGCGGTAAAACCACCGGCCACCGCCACGGCATTCTGCACCGTCATGCCGGGCACGTAGGAATACTGGCCGGGGCGTCCCACTTCGCCCATCACGAAGACGGGGCGGTAACGATCGACTTCGATCGTCACGTCTGGATCGCGCAGATATCCCTGGCGAAGCTTGGTCGCAAGCGCGCCCTCAAGGCTGGCAAGCGTTTCGCCGCGTGCCGGCACCTGACCGACCAGCGGGAAGGAGATGTAGCCGGCCTGGTCAACCGTATAGGTGTTGCTGAGGTTCGGCTGGTCGAACACCGTCACGCGCAAACGGTCGCCGCTGTCCAGCCGGTAGGGCTGGATGGTCGCCTGCTGGAAGGATTTCGGCGCCGGCTGGTAGGAGGTGCAACCGGACAGCGCCATTACGACGGCGCTCCCAAGCGCCAATGCCAACAATGGTTTGCGACGTGCGAAGATCATCCGCGCGGACTCCGGCTGAAAAAACATGAGCCTGTTATCCAACCATTAGGGTTAATGCCCGGTAAAGAGGTGGCGCATCGGGCCGTTTTCTTGCCTGAGATGCAGCAGGACCCGGCTTTCCCGCACTGTTAACGCCCTGCTTACCATGTTCCTTTACGCTCACCCGCGAGTGTTCAAGTGGAGAAGCGCGATGTCAGGCGTAAGCGGCAATCAGGATGCGGATATCGATATCGGCCAGCTTTTTGCTGCGGTCTGGGAACGACGCAAGACCATCCTGACCACCACGGCCATCGCCGCCGCCGTCGCGTTTGTCGGCTCCAGCCTGATGACGCCGGAATACAAGGCCGAAACGCGCATCCTCATCGAAGCCCGCGATACACACATGAGCGGGGAGGCGCCGCAGGGCGCCAATGATCAGGTTCTCGACCAGTACAACGTCGTCAGCCAGGCGCAGATCCTGCAGTCGGCGGATCTCATCCGCCAGGTGGCGCGCGACCTGAAGCTTTTTGATCTGAAAGAATTCGATCCCGAGGCGCATGCATTGCTGCCCGATCCGCTGGTGCTGCTCGGCCTGAAGCAGAACCCGATGGATCTGCCGCCCGAAGACCGCGTGATCAAGGCCTTCCGCGAGAAGCTGCAGGTCTATCCGGTGGAAGGGTCGCGCGTCATCGCGATCGAGCTTGCCTCGGAGGATCCGAAGCTTGCCGCCGGCATCCCGAACAAGATGGCGGAAGTCTACCTCTCGATGCAGAGTGGCGCCAAGCTCGATACCCACACCGAAACCACCCGCTGGCTGGAGCCGGAAATCGCCACGCTGCGGGAAAAGGTGCGCGAAGCGGAAAAGCGGGTCGCCGATTACCGCACCAATGCCGGTCTCTTCCAGTCCAGCGAAAACACCAGCTTCTCCTCGCAGCAGCTGAACGACATTTCCCAGGAACTGGCGCGTGTGCGCGGCGAACGGGCAAATGCCGAGGCGCGGGCGGAAAATGTGCGCACCGCGCTGAAGGCCGGTTCCGGCTTCGATACGCTCGGTGATGTCGTCAGCTCCTCCGTCATCCAGCGGCTGAAGGAAACCGAGGCGAATATCCAGGCCGATATTTCCCAGGCGCAGATCGCGCTGATGGACGGTCATCCGCGGCTGAAGGGCCTGCGTGCCCAGCTGGCCGGCATCCGTCAGCAGATCGAGGCGGAAACCCGAAAAATCCTCGCGAGCCTCGAAAGCGAAGCGACCGTTGCCAAGCTGCGGGAGCAGCAGCTGGTACAGCAGTTGAACGGCGTGAAGGCGGACAGCGCCCGCGCCGGCGAGGAGGAAGTCGGTCTGCGTGCCCTGGAGAGGGAAGCCGCGGCCCAGCGCCAGCTGCTGGAAACCTATCTCGCCCGTTACCGCGAGGCCGCCTCCCGTGTCGATCCGAATTCCACGCCGGCGGATGCCCGTGTGGTGTCCACTGCGATCGAACCGGTCGAAGCCTATTTCCCGAAGATCCTGCCAATCACCATCGTCGTCGCGCTGGCAACGTTCATTCTCTATTGCATCGGCATCATCGTGATCGCGCTCTTCACCGGCCGCGGGCTCCGGCCTGCCGATGATGGCACGCTGGACGCGGCGCAGGGGTATCGCCACGCCGGGCGTCAACCGCTTCTTGCGCAGAACGCATCCGAGGACGAGGCGGAGGAAGACGCCCGCCGCGACGAGTTTGCAGCGTCTGCGGAACGCGATCTGGCGGCTCTGGCCGGCTATCCGGCAAAGGATGGACGTGACTTTGACGAAAGCGACGCCGACGGGGAGGGGGCACCGGAAGATGTGGCCGCCTCGCATGCGGCCCTCAGCCTGGAAGCGGTGCGCGATTACCTCTTGCGCCGCGAGGCACCGATTGCGGTTGCCGTATCGCCGACGGGAGACGAGGGGTCGACCGCGACCGTGCTTCTGGCGCGCGAGATTTCCGAAGCCGGCCGGTCGGTCGTGCTCGTCGACATGACGGGTTCGGGCTGCCCGACGCGCCTGATGGCCGAAAGCGTCAGCCTGCCGGGGATCACCGATCTCCTGTGCGGCACGACCCCCTTCGGCGAGACTATCCATCCGGACCGGCTGTCCGATGCCCACATCATTCCGCAGGGCACTGCCGATACGGAACAGGCCATGCGTGGTGCCGACCGGCTGACCATGATCCTTGACGCGCTGTCCGGCGCTTATGAAGTGGTGCTGGTCGAGTGCGGCCAGGCGCAGGCCGCAGGCCTTGGCCGGCTGACACGCGGCGGCTCGAGCGAGGTCATTCTGTCGCTGCCACAGGCAAGCCCTGCCGAAATCGCCGAACTGCTGGAGGATTATGCGGAAGCCGGTTATCGCCATCCGCTGGTGATGTCCGCCGATATCGCCGGCCGGCCAAGCCGCAGCGGGCGCTACGCCGCCTGATCAGACGCCAATCAGTCGTCCCGGTCGCTCGGTGCAGTCGCCTGCGCCGAGCGAATGCGTTGCAGCACCCTGTAGAGAAGCGGATTGCGCTTGATCACCGCCTTGGTTCGCGTCACCGCCGTATGGGCTCGCGCCGCAATGTGGCCCTTCAGCGAGATCGGCAGCACGATATCGTATTGCACCGTCTCGACCGGGCACCAGCTGCGTTTGTAGAGCTGGTCTCCGACGCCGAAATCGAAAAGCGCCGCGCCCGTTCCGCAGGCTTCCTCGATCATGTGCCAGAACAAAAGCTCGCCGGGGCTCGTGTCCGGCACGCGGCTTTCGTCAATCGAACCGAACTGGCAGATGATGTGGTCGCCCTTGCGCGAGAGGCCCGCAATCGCCGGAATGTCCTTTTCGCCGCCACGGCGCAGGCGGATCGCGTGCAGCACCAGCGGATGGTCGTGCCCGTGGGGCGGCACATCGAGAAGCGCATGCAGGAAGGCGCGCACTTTTGCATCGGCAAAGACATCCGGCAGTCCTTGCGTCCGGAACCGCACGCTCTTCTGCTGGAAGAACAGGTCGAGCAGCGCGTGACGCTCGGACGCGGTCTGCGGGGTGACGTAGTCATACCCGCCGATCTCTTCCATGCGACGCGTCTGGACCCGGAACTTTTTGCGCCGACGTTTGGCGTTGATCTGCGCCAGCGTCTCCTCGAAACGGGAAAACAGCGGCAGCTGGAAGGAGTGGTTGGCGTGTTCCTGCACGGCAAGGCTTGCAAGCGGATGGCGGTGGCCGCGCCATTCCCGCGGCACCGCCTCCAGCACGATCATGTCCGCCCGACCGTGCAGAAGGCTTTTGAGCCGTGTCGCAATCTCCCGCTGTTCGTCGGCCGAGGGGACGAAATCCGCGGCAAACAGGCCGGTGTTGAGATTGTTGTAGCGACCGCCTGGAAAACCGGCCTGGCGGGTGCCGTGGCGCAGCTTCAGCGACAGCGGCAGCAGGAAAAGCGTCCGTGCGTCGCGCTGGCCGCGCAGCACGACGACCTGTTCACCACTCTTTTCGGACCAGGCCCGGGACCAGTCAAAACCCTGGTGCAGCGAATTACAGGAATGAGCTTCGAGCGCCCGCCAGTCCGTTTCGACCTGCCCCAGGTCCGTGACAAGGTCGAACTCCAGCGCCAGCGCGGCAGAGACTGTGGGGTGCTCCACGCGCGGCGTCTGTTCCGCGCCCTCGGTCATTGCTGGACGGTTGGTGTGCACGAAGGACCCCCTTGCCATTCAGGCGCAAGGGTAGGGGCAAGGTTCCAACAAGCGGTTTATTTCGGCACATAATCAAAGCACCGATCGGCCGTCATGGTAAACACTTGGTGAAAGAGCAGGCTGACGGCCAACACTTCAGCCCTTACGCGGGCCTGCCATCCAGCGAATGATCAGCATGGCGGGCAGGACCCACAGAACGCCGCTCAGGCCGAAATAGAGAAGATGCACCCACCAGGGGGCCGTGGCGAGCGTCAGCGTCGCAATCGTGGTGGCGAGAACGGCATAGGCCATGACCAGGATAACGATCAGCACCGTGCCGATGAGTTTCTTCAGCCGAACCGGCATGATACGCCTCCCACATTATTCTTGTCGTGCAGTTGATGCCGCGACGGCATGCCGCAAACCCTCAGCCCTTGTTTTGCACCGGGGCATGAGGCAAATCAACGGCCAACGGCATTGTTGACGAATGTCAGGAGACGGTCATGGCGACAACAGAGGCAATCCTTGCCGGTCAGGCGGGCGAGCAGGTGCGGGGCGTGGAACGGAACCGGCTTCTGCTGCGCCGCTGGCTGCAGGTCGTCATCGTCACGCTCTTCTGTCTGGTGCTGGTGGGGGGCGCCACCAGGCTCACCGATTCGGGTCTGTCGATCACGCAGTGGAAACCGATCCACGGCGTCATCCCGCCGCTGTCGGTGGCCGAATGGCAGGAGGAGTTCGATCTCTACCGCCAGATCCCGGAATACCAGCAGATCAACAAGGGCATGTCGCTCGACGAGTTCAAGTTCATCTTCTGGTGGGAATGGGCGCATCGCCTTCTGGCCCGCACCATCGGGCTGATCTTCGGCTTGCCGCTCCTCTATTTCTGGCTGACGGGTCGGGTGGAAAAACGCCTGCGCCTGCCGCTGGTCGGGCTGCTTGCGCTTGGCGGTTTCCAGGGTTTCATCGGCTGGTGGATGGTGTCGTCCGGCCTGTCGGTGCGCACCGACGTCTCGCAATACCGGCTGGCCACGCATCTGACGATCGCCTGCCTGATCTTCTCCGCCTGCGTGTGGATCATGCGCGGCCTGACGCCGCAGAAGGTCGACCGGCCACCGACGGCCTATTCGCATCTCGCCGCCGGCGGGCTTGCGTTTCTGGCACTGTTCCAGATCTATCTCGGTGCGCTTGTGGCCGGTCTCGATGCCGGTTTTGCCTACAACACCTGGCCATTGATGGACGGGTCTCTGGTGCCGGGCGATCTTTTCCTGCAACAACCCTGGTGGATCAACCTGTTCGAGAACCCGAAGACGGTGCAGTTCGTCCACCGCTGCGGTGCCTACCTTCTTCTGACGCTCACCTTCGTGCACATGATCGTCTCGATCAGCAAGACGCCGGGCTCGACCCATGCGAAGGGTGCCATGATCCTCTTCGGCCTCGTCTGCCTGCAGGCCGCAATCGGGATTGCGACCCTTCTTTTGCATGTGCCGATCGAGCTTGGCCTGCTCCACCAGGGCGGCGGCCTCGTTGTGCTCGCTTATGCGATGACACACTGGCGCGGTTTCTACGGCGAGTTTCGCCGCAGTGCGCCGGCCGCGAGTGTCGGCTAAGCGGGTTCAGCCGAAACGATAGGCTGAGTAGGGTTTGCCGAGGACGGTGGCCCGCAGGATCTGCCGGCCTGCATCGGACCCGGCGGCCCCTGCTGCGACGAATAGCGGCACCAGATGGTCATGGTCCGGCACATGGCAGGCCCGCGCATCCGGATTGTCCTGCCAGCCGGCGAGCCGAGCTTCCCGCTCCGATGGATCCTTGGTGGACACGGCCTGTGTCAGCCAGTCGTCGAAGCGGACGGCTTCCGCCACATGCTCCGGTTCGGCGGTACGGAACTTGCGCATATTGTGATAGCTCATGCCGGAGCCGATGATCAGCACGTCCTCATCGCGCAGTGGTTCCAGCGCCTTGCCGATCGCCACATGACTTTCCACGTCGAGTGTGTTCTTCAGCGAGATCATGGTGATCGGCACGTCCGCATCCGGATAGATCAGCATGAAGGGAATGAAGACGCCGTGGTCGAAACCGCGCGCCGGATCTTCCGCCGAGGCAATACCGGCATCGGACAATAGCTGGCGAGCGCGGGCGGCGAGCTCCGGCGAACTGGAAGCCGGATAGGACAGTTCGTAGGTGTGCGGCGGAAAATTGTAATAGTCGAACAACATCGGCGGCTTGGGAGCCGTGCTCAGCGTCGGCACCGGCTCGGTTTCCCAATGGCCGGAGACCACCAGGACCGCCTTCGGCCGCCGGCCGATCTCGGCGTCCAGCCCGCTCAGGAAATCGCGAAGCTCGTCCCAGGGACCGCGCCCCGCCGCGTCCTTCGGAAACTCCATGAACGGCCAGGGGCCGCCGCCATGCGGGATGAAATAAACGGGAAAACGGGCGTGCTGCATGACATAGGCCTCCGATGCTGTCGCAACGATAGCGCGGTTCGGCTGTTCACACTATGGCATAAATCTCAAACAGATTGTTACGCAATCAGTGAACGAATAAAGCCGGCGACAGCTGCACGCTCGCGGATGTTCTCCGCCGCCTCCGGGCTTTGCGGCGGGCGCAGCGACCAGGCGATCGAGACGACGGCATGGACGCCGGCGAACCGCAGGATCCGCAAGGGGCTGCAGTCCAACAGCGGCGCGAAGACCTCCGCCAGCGCCGCGACACGCTCCGGCGCAAAAAGATGCGGCCCGCCGGGATTGCCGAAGATATTGGCCACCTCATAGGCGGGATCGCCGATCAGTCCGTGCGGATCGATCACCCGCCAGGTGCCATCCGCGCCCTTCAGCACGTTGTCATGATGCAGGTCGCCATGCAGCGGGATCTGGCGCGTCTGGTGGTTGAGCAGGTCGCGCGCCTCCGCCGCCGCCCAGTTTGCCATCTCCCGGTGCGGGCCGTCCTGTTCCGCCAGTTCGAACAGGCAGCGGAAATGTCGCTCCAGCGTCGTCAGGTCTTGGGGGAACGGCCGGTCGGACGGTGCATGCAGCAGCGGCAGAAGCTGGCAGAGGATAGGTGTCGCAGCCGCGTCCCCCTCCGCCTTGTGCAGGGCGGCCAGGCTTTGCGTGCCAGCATCCTCCAGCAGGCAGGCGTCATCGTCCTGTGCCAGCAGGCGCACGGTGCCATGTCCCTCGCGCCAGGCGAGATAGGCAAAACCCGCGCGTTCATAGTGCCCCTCGGGCTTCAACTGCTTGAGGATGGCACTGCTGCCATCGGCGCGCCGCACGCGGTAAAGGCGGCTCGAATGCGTGTCGGCGATGAGCTCCGGTGATTGCAGCCGCCAGAGCGCCAGCAGATCTGTGCGCAGGTGCGGATCGTGAGGCGTGGCCTTGGCGTCGGTACTCATTGTGCCGCAGGTGGCAGGTGGCAGACAGCCTCGATATTGTGACCGTCCGGATCGAGCACGAAGGCACCGTAATAATTCGGATGGTAATGCGCACGGATCCCGGGCGGGCCATTGTCGGTGCCACCGGCTGCGATGGCCGCCGCATAAAAGGCGTCGACGGCCGCACGGCTTTCCGCCACGAAGGCGACATGCAGCGAGCCCTTTGTGCGCCCGCCGCTGCCGATCCAGAAGGAGGGTTTGCCATTCCGGCCGTAACCGGCGCCCTCATAGGTGCCGCCGGTCTCCTCCGCCGTCACCGCCATCACGCAGGCCGCTCCGAGTGTCGGCATGACCGCGTCGTAGAAGGCGCGGGAACGGGCAAGATCCGCAACCGAAAGACCGATGTGATCCAGCATTCCCGCCTCCCTCTTCTGTCGTCAGGCCGAGAGCATCAGGTCCATGTTCTGCACGGCCGCGCCCGAAGCCCCCTTGCCGAGATTGTCAAGCACGGCGACGAGGTTCACATGTGCGCCGCCGGTCGAACCGAAGACGAAGAGCTTCATCGTATCCTGACCCACCAGCTCTTCCGCATCGATGCGGGAAAGTTTGGCGCTTTCCTCCAGCGGCACGACGGTGACGATATCCTGGCCGGCATAATGGGCCGTCAGGGCCGCATGTACGCTTTCCAGCGTCGCGCCGTCCTTCAGATCCTCGAGGAACAGCGGCACCTGCACGATCATGCCCTGAGCGAAACGGCCGACGGAGGGCGAGAAGAGCGGGGCACGGTCCAGCAGGCCGTGGATCTTCATCTCCGGCACGTGCTTGTGCTTCAGCGTCAGCCCGTAGACGAAATTATTGGCGGTGATCGCATCCTCGCGGCTGGCGTCTTCCATCTGCGCGATCATCTGCTTGCCGCCGCCGGTATAACCGGAGACCGCATTGACCGAGACGGGATAACCGTCCGGCAACAGGCCGGCAGCGCGCAATGGGCGGATGAGGCCGATTGCCCCGGTCGGATAACAGCCCGGATTGGCAACGCAGCGAGCGGAGCGGATCTTGTCCGTCTGTGCCTTGTCCATTTCGGCAAAACCATAAGCCCAGTCGTCCGCCACGCGGTAGGCGGTGGAGGTGTCGATGATGCGCACCCTGTTGTTGCCGGACAGCATCGAGACCGCCTCGCGCGAGGCATCGTCCGGCAGGCAGAGGATGGCGATGTCGGCGCTGTTCAGGAGGTCTTCGCGCATGGCTGCATTGCGGCGTTCCGCTTCCGGGATCGACAGGAGCTCGACATCGCGGCGGCCGGCCATGCGGGTGCGGATCTGCAGTCCCGTGGTGCCGTGTTCGCCATCAATGAAGATCTTCGCGCTCATGTCATTCGTCCAATCGATCAGAGGGTTAGCAGCAGTAGCGGATTCACTTTATCCGCTTCATGATTCAGTTTGTTAACGGGATGCCGCAAGGCGTTCGGCCCGAAGGCCCAGCATATACATGGCGACCGTCGCACCGGCAATGGCGGTGATGTCGGCGTGATCATAGGCGGGTGCCACTTCCACGACGTCCGAACCACGGATGTCGAGCGGCCCGAGCTTGCGCAGCACGGACAGGATTTTCGCCGAGGAGGGGCCGCCGGCCACCGGTGTGCCGGTGCCGGGGGCAAAGGCGGGGTCCAGGCAGTCGATGTCGAAGGTGAGATAGCAGGGGCGGGTGCCGACATGGGCAAGGATCGTCTCGGCAATCGCCTGCGCGCCCATGTCCTCCACGTCGTAACCGTGCAGGATGCGGATGCCGAAATCCTCCGGCGCTTGCGTCCGGATGCCGATCTGGATCGAATGGGCGGCATCGATCACGCCTTCGCGCACCGCCCGGCAGACGAAGGAGCCATGGTCAATGCGGTGTCCGTCATCATCCCAGGTGTCCTGATGCGCATCGAAATGCACCAGCGCCAGGGGGCCGTGTTTGGCCGCATGCGCCTTCAGGAGCGGCCAGGTGACGAAATGATCGCCGCCGAGCCCGAGAAGATAGGCGCCGGAGCTTAGGATCGCCGCGGCCTGTTCCTCGATCCGTGCCGGTGTGCCTTGATGGTTGCCATAGTCGAGCAGCACGTCGCCATAATCCACCACCGCCATCTGTTCGAACAGGTCGCGGGCGAAGGGATATTGCGGGTCATTGTCGAAAATCGCTGAGGCCCGCCGGATTGCCTGCGGCCCAAAGCGCGCGCCGGGACGGTTGGAAACCGCCGCGTCGAACGGAATGCCGAGCACCACAGCATCGACGTCCGCCAGCGATTTCGAATACGGCCGGCGCATGAAGGAAAGCGCCCCGGCATAGGTCGGGTCGGTTGCGGCAGCCCGAAGGTTTTTCGCGGTAAAGGCATTGTCGATGGACTTGGACGGCATGGGTCAGGTGCTTTCCTTGCTGAAGCCATAGGCGCGCTGAATCACGCCGATGCGCACCGCATAATGCCGATACCAGTCGCGCCGTCCACGCTGTTGTGCGGCCAGATGATCGACGACCCGTTTCCAGGCGCGAATGCTTTCCTCGTCGGCCCAGAAGGAATTGGTGATGCCAAAGCCATCGGCCCCGCGCGCGCTTTCCACGCCCAGAAATCCCGGCTGACGGCGCGCCAGATCCACCATTGCCTCCGCCATCTCGCCATAACCGTTGTCACCTTGCGTGCGCTGCGAGGCAAAGGTGACCACGTAGTAGGGCGGGTCCGGCAGGCGGATGGGCAATGACATCTCGGTTGATCCTATCCGGAGAAATGCATCAGTAGTGTCAAAAGCTGTTCCAAAAGGCCGAAGCTGCGAAGAGCGTAATAGTGGTCCGGCGAAAGAGCCAGACCAATGATAATGAAAAAGGACAGCGCCAAGGGTCGTAACCGTTGTCGGAAGGAAAGCTTCGCCTGTAGACCCATCGTGCAGACAATAAAGACCATGCTGGTGATCTGCATGTCTAGCCACCGGCCCCAATCGATGGCGATCAGGTAAAGGGGCATGATTGGAACGCAGGCGATGAAGCAGGCGAGAAGGAGAGTCTTCCGGTTGATCAGTTGCCGGATAAAGTAAAGCAGCGGCAGCGCGGCCGCGATCCCCGCAACGCAGAATTTCCAGACGAAGTTTGGTTCCGCCGTGATGGCCCAAGTTCGGTTGATACCTTCGGCAAGTGGTACGTTGATCCAGGCGATGGCGCCTTGGCACAGAGACTGTGGTGCGCCACGTTCGAGAAGAGGAGCGCAAACGGCATCCACATCGCCATGAGAATGCATCAAGGCGTATATGAGGCCGGCAAGTGTGCCAAAAATTGCCAGGAACGCTGGCGAAAGCGTAAACCACCGATCTGACAACCAGGCTCCCGACATCCAGAGTAATGTTAGGAAGGCTGGCATCAGGAAGATGTTCCCTTCATGGGCCAGGCAACTGAGTGCGAATATCAGTCCGGATACGGTAAGCCAGAATCGGCGAAGGTTAGGTCCGTGATGGCCAAGCACCGGAAATATGCTTAGCATCGCCATTGCGCAGAATGCGATCAACTCCTTGCGTAAACTTCCCGCAGGATCGGCCGCCCAGAACAGGACATAAAAGCCGGGCGACAGAAGAAGCAGAAGATAATTAGATTGTAGAATCAAAGGGTTGAAGAGGGAGAATGTGAGCGCTAGCAGTGCGGAAAGAGCAGCGGACTGTATCAGCGCAACCACGACCACCGGGCTTGTTGATGTCCAGTCGGCGATATGCACAAACAGGCTGCCCGCAAGTCCGCGGCGCACATATCCGTTCAGCGCGTTGATCAACCAGTCGCCCTGTTGCCATTTGCTACCGCCCTGCTGGACCTCAAGCCAAACGTTTATGAGAATGATCATGGCGCTGATGGCCAGCAACCCAATCAGGGTAAGGCGTCTGCCGTCTGTGAATGGTCCAATTGCCTTGTCCATCAGGCGCCCTGTCGCCGATACAATTGCGTGCAATCTGGAGCCAAAGCATTGATTGCCGGTTAATCCCGTCTTCGCACCTAGGGCTGGCAACAAAAAAGGCGGAGCCGAAGCCCCGCCTTGATCTTGGACCGTAAACCGGTCTCCAGCGATTAACGCTTGGAGAACTGGAACGAACGGCGGGCCTTGGCCTTGCCGTGTTTCTTACGTTCGACAACGCGGCTGTCGCGGGTCAGGAAGCCACCCTTCTTCAGCACCGAGCGCAGGCCCGGCTCGAAGTAGGTCATGGCCTTGGAGAGACCATGACGAACGGCACCGGCCTGGCCGGAGAGACCGCCGCCGGCAACCGTGGCAACCACGTCGAACTGGCCCGAACGGGCAGCGGCGACGATCGGCTGCTGCAGGACCGGACAGGCGAAGTATGCCGATACCAGTCGCGCCGTCCACGCTGTTGTGCCGCCAGATGATCGACGACCCGTTTCCAGGCGCGAATGCTTTCCTCGTCGGCCCAGAAGGAATTGGTGATGCCAAAGCCATCGGTCCCGCGCGCGCTTTCCACGCCCAGAAATCCCGGCTGTCGGCGGGCCAGATCCACCATCGCCTCCGCCATCTCGCCATAACCGTTGTCACCTTGCGTGCGTTGCGAGGCAAAGGTGACCACGTAGTAGGGCGGGTCCGGCAGGGTCGCAAAAGGCAGGTTGGCGGCGGTCGACACGTCACAAGGCTCCAAGAGGCAAGCTCGCAAATGATGCCGATCGACGGAAGAGAATCAAATTCCGATTCGTGATGAATGGCATCACGGCCTGCTCCTTACCTCTCGGCGATTGAACTTGTGCGTGCGGAACGGCGTGTCGTCCCGAATCAGGGCGCTTTCCAGTCATTCCTAATAAAATATTGGCATCTCTCGGTGAGTGATCTGTTATTCATACAGACAATATTTGAACGCCCCTGTTTATGTTAGCGGTAACTATTATTGATCGGGCGCTGCCCGCATCTACACTCGCCTCCGATCAGAGGAGGAGGGTCATCGCATGTGCAATCAATGCGTGAACATGAGCAGACGGGGTTTCTTCGGAGTCACCGCCAGCGCCGCCATGGGGCTGACGGCATTCGCAGGCGCCAGCCTGTGGGGAGCCGTTCCTGCGGTCGCGAGCGCGGGAACGGCGATGACGCCGGATCAGGCGCTTGACCGGCTGAAGGCCGGCAACTTGAAATACCAGAAAGCGCCGGACATCTGCGCTGCGGACATGCTGAAGACGCGCGAGACGGTGGCAAAGGGGCAGAGCCCCTGGGCGATCGTGCTCGCCTGCGCCGATAGCCGCGTCGCACCCGAACTGGTTTTCGGCGGGGCAGGGCTTGGCGATCTCTTCGTCTGCCGCAATGCCGGCAACATGGCCGATACGGCAACGATGGGGTCGATCGAATATGCCGTCGAACATCTGGGAACGCCCCTGGTCGTCGTTCTGGGGCATGAACGGTGCGGTGCCGTGGCCGCGGCCTGCGAGGTGGCGGAGAAAGGAACGAAACTGCCCGGCTCCATCGGTCCGATGGTCAATGCCATTCTGCCCGCCGCCAGCGCCATGCGCGGCAAGACGGGAGACTTTACCGATAATGTCGTGCGCGAAAGCGCCCGCCGGACGGCGGTGAAGATCGCGACCGAAAGCCCGATCGTCGCCGAGTTCGTCCATGGCGGAAAGGTGAAGGTCACCTACGGCCGGTATGACCTGGACAGCGGCGCAGTCGATTTTCTCGGCTGAACCGGCGCCCGGCGCCGTGCCGGGAACACCGCAAGGCAACAAAAAAGGCGGGGCCGAAACCCCGCCTTGATCTTGGACCGTAACCGGTCTCCAGCGATTAACGCTTGGAGAACTGGAACGAACGGCGGGCCTTGGCCTTACCGTACTTCTTACGTTCGACAACGCGGCTGTCGCGGGTCAGGAAGCCACCCTTCTTCAGCACCGAGCGCAGGCCCGGCTCGAAGTAGGTCATGGCCTTGGAGATGCCGTGACGAACGGCACCGGCCTGGCCGGAGAGACCGCCGCCGGCAACCGTGGCAACCACGTCGAACTGGCCCGAACGGGCAGCGGCGACGATCGGCTGCTGCAGGATCATCTGCAGGACCGGACGGGCGAAGTATGCCGAATAGTCCTTGCCGTTGACGATGATCTTGCCGGAACCAGCCTTGACCCATACGCGGGCAACGGCGTTCTTGCGCTTGCCGGTTGCGTAGGAGCGGCCCTGTGCGTCAACCTTGCGCTCGCGAACCGGAGCGGAAGCCTGGGCGACCGTGCCGAGGTCCTTGAGAGAGGAAAGGTCAGCCATAATCAGGCGCTCCTTGTGTTCTTGTTGCTGAGCTTGGCGACGTCGAGCGTGACCGGCTGCTGGGCTTCATGCGGATGGTTGGAACCGGCGTAAACGCGCAGGTTCTTCATCTGGCGACGGCCGAGCGGGCCGCGCGGGATCATGCGCTCAACGGCCTTCTCGACAACGCGCTCCGGGAAGCGGCCTTCGAGAATGGCGCGTGCGGTACGCTCCTTGATGCCGCCCGGGTAACCGGTGTGCCAGTAGTACTTCTTGTCGGAGTACTTCTTGCCGGTGAAGACGACCTTGTCGGCATTGATGACGATGACGTTGTCGCCGTCGTCAACGTGGGGCGTGTAGGTGGCCTTGTGCTTGCCGCGCAGGCGGGTTGCGATGATGGTGGCGAGGCGGCCGACGACGAGACCTTCGGCGTCGATCAGCACCCACTTCTTCTCCACCTCAGCGGGCTTCTGTACGAAGGTAGACATGATAGCTCTCTTCTTGGTGATCCCGGAGCAAGGCCAGGGCCTCGTCTCAGGGCGTTTTTTGTTGCTTGGTTTTGACCGTCAGACGGTCGAGGGAGCGCGCACGAGACCGGGCCCGCATCCTGGCGGCGCTTATACGCAAGGCCTCGGCCAGCGTCAATTGACGTGGTTTCGACGCCTGCAAAAATAGACAAACAAATTCAATGGTTTGATTGTGTGGTTATATGTTACCACAAAATTATTCACGGCAGACCGAAGCAACCGGGCTCGAAAAAGCCACCGCAGTCCTCGGGCGAGGGGCGTTTCACGCAATGCTGGACGGGGCAATCCGCCCGGTCGCGCGTCGGAACGGTGTCGTCGTCGGCGAAATCGCCTCCCGAACAGAACCGGCTGGAGGCCACATAACGGTCGTAGAGCGTCACGCCCGTGCGGCCCGGATAACGCAGCACGACGGCGCCTTCGCGGGCGATCGCCGATTGCACGGCCTGGCAGGTCATGCCGGTCGAAGTGTAGCGGGAAATGGCGTGCGCCGGGGCGGAAGCTGTCAGACCCAGGGACAGGACGGCAAGGAGAACGGGAAGGGTCTGTCGCATCTTAGATTTCCTGTTAAAGCTCGTGGAACGGAAATAGCGCACAATGATTTACGGCCAAGTGGTGCTAATGGCGAATTGGCCGAACTTGGGAGGATGACGCGATGAATCACGATCGGTATGACGACGGTTATGTTGCAGAGATCCTGAAGACGGTCAAAACCATTGCCGTGCTCGGAGCTTCCCCCAATCCGGTCAGGCCCAGCTACGGGGTGATCGGGTTCCTGTTGTCGAAGGGTTACCATGTGATCCCGGTCAATCCGGGCCAGGCCGGCAAGAAGATCCAGGGACAGACCGTCTACGCCGCGCTGAGCGAGGTGCCGCAGGCGGTCGACATGGTGGATGTCTTCCGCGCGCCGGAGTTCCTGGAGGAGATCGTCGACGAGGTGCTGACGCTGTCCAGCAAACCGAAGGTGGTCTGGACCCAGCTCGGCGTTCGTGACGATGCCGCCGCCGCCCGTGCGGAGGCAGCCGGCATCAATGTCGTCCAGGATCGCTGCCCGGCAATCGAATATCCGCGGCTGCTCGGTCATCACTGAGCCGAACGGACGGGGCCGGGCGGAAGGGTCAGCACGGGCGCAATAAAAAGCCGCTGCCATCTCGTCATTGGGCAAATCGGAGCGGGCAGCGGTCGGGAAATCAGTCCCGCAGCAGCGGCGGTTCGGCCCGCATGACATTGAGCGCCGGCGCATTGGCGCAATATTCGGCAAAATTGACCGGCGCCGAGCCGTCCTTCAGATCATGCCGACAACGGCCCTTGTCCTGGCAGGTGGCGCAGGTCACCTGCATGTCGCGGAAGAGGTCCGGCAGATGCGCCTGGAGATCCGCCGGATCGATATGCAGCGCCTTCAGCATCTCGATCATTTCGTCGGCGCCATGCGCACCCGCGCGCACCACTTCCAGAAGCGTGTCGAAGTTGACGTTGCAATCATCCGCCAGCTGGCGGCGGCTTTCCGGATCGAGGTTCACCAGTGCCCGCTCATCGTCGTGCCGGACCCTGAGATCGGAATACCAGTCGACGAGTTGTTTGCCGACCCGCTGTGCAAGATGGGATTTGGCATCGTTCATGGTCATGTCACGGCTCCAGGCTGATCATTTGCCAGAAGCATGCCAGAGCGGTCGCCCCCGGCCTTGATCCTGGTCAAATCGGAACAGGCGCACGTCTTTTCCCCGATACGGCAGCATGCAGCAAAAAAATCCTCGGGATGTCGCGTTCCCGTTCGCTCCCGCCTGTCCGGCTGCAAGAAGCCCCGTTATAGTCTCGGCGCTTGGCGTCCGAGGGCGCCGACAAGAGACAACCATAGGGAGGAATTTTCATGACCGATCCGATGCCAGGCTTTTCGACGCTGGCCATTCATGCCGGTGCCAAGCCGGACCCGGCGACCGGCGCGCGCGCAACGCCAATCTACCAGACCACCTCCTTCGTCTTCGAAAATGCCGATCATGCGGCGGCCCTTTTCGGCCTGCAGCAGTTCGGCAATATCTACACCCGCATCATGAACCCGACCCAGGCGGTGCTCGAGGAAAAGGTGGCGGCGCTCGAAGGCGGCACTGCAGCGCTTGCGGTCGCCTCCGGCCATGCGGCGCAGATGCTGGTCTTCCACACGATCATGCAGCCGGGCTGCAATTTCGTTGCGGCAAAGCGGCTTTATGGCGGTTCGATCAACCAGTTCGGCCATGCGTTTAAGAATTTCGGCTGGGAGGTGCGCTGGGCCGACCCCGCCGATCCGGCAAGTTTTGCGTCCCAGGTGGACGAAAACACCCGCGGTTTCTTCATCGAGAGCCTCGCCAATCCCGGCGGGACTTTTGTCGATATCGCCGCGATTGCCGAGGTCGCCCAGGCGCATGGCTTGCCGCTGATCGTCGACAACACCATGGCGAGCCCTTATCTGGTGCGTCCGCTGGAACACGGCGCCGATATCGTCGTGCATTCGCTGACAAAGTTCCTCGGCGGCCATGGCAATTCCATGGGCGGCATTATCGTTGATGGCGGCACCTTCGACTGGTCGGCGTCGGGCAAATATCCGATGCTGTCGGAGCCGCGGCCGGAATATGCCGGTGTCGTGCTGCACCAGACCTTTGGCAATTTCGCCTTCGCAATCGCCTGCCGCGTGCTCGGGCTTCGCGATCTCGGCCCGGCGATCTCGCCGTTCAACGCCTTCATGATCCTGACCGGCATAGAGACGCTTTCCTTGCGCATGCAGCGCCATTGCGACAATGCCGCCGCGGTTGCCACTTGGCTGAAGGCGCATGAGAAGGTGTCCTGGGTGCATTATGCCGGCCTGGAAGACCATCCGAACCACGCGCTGCAGCAACGGTATTCGCCGTCCGGTGCCGGTGCCGTTTTCACCTTCGGCCTGAAGGGCGGTTACGAGGCGGGCAAGAATTTTGTCGAAGGGCTCAAACTCTTCTCGCATCTCGCCAATATCGGCGACACGCGTTCGCTGGTCATCCACCCGGCCTCCACCACGCACCGGCAGCTGACGCCGGAACAGCAGGTGTCCGCCGGCGCCGGCCCGGATGTCGTGCGCCTCTCCATCGGCATCGAGGATGTTGCCGACATCATCGCCGATCTGGAACAGTCGCTGGCGAAGGTCTAAGAACTCAAGGAGGCGGCGCAGCAGGCGCCGCCTCCCTCACCGGAGCCCGCCGATGTCTCGTTTTCTTTCGTTCGATCTGTCCGCCATCACCCCGGAAGAGGGCGCGCCGGCACCGGACCGCCTGATCTCGGGCGATCCACGCTTCACCACCTGGGATATCGAGGAGGCAGACGGCGGGCTTTATGCCGGCATCTGGCAATCGACCCCGGGCAAATGGCGGATCTCCTATGACGAGTGGGAATATTTCCACATCCTCGACGGTTATTCGATCGTCACGCAAGAGGGCGGCGAGCCGATTCACCTGAGGGCAGGCGACCGCCTGATCCTCCGACCTGGCTTCAAAGGAACCTGGGAAGTGATTGAAACAACTCGCAAGGACTATGTGATCCGGCTCTAGTCCGAATCTGCCAGCAGCTATTCCAGTACGCCGTCACCGAGGCGTTAATAATGAAGCGCATTAGCCCTTTTGGCTCTCACGGCGGAATTTCGCCAGCTCATGGAGCGTAAAGCCTTTCATTGAGGCACGCAGTTCCGCCAAGTCCCGCTGCAGCGCGCCGATATCCACGGGCTTCATTGGGGCTGGCGGAGCCTTTAGCTCGACGATGTTGCGACCATCCTCGGTCAGAACGACGGTCTCGCCGGCACGCACGAGCGTGATCAGCTTGTCGAACTTTTCCTTTGCTTCGGCAATCGAAACGTGGCGTATGCTCCAAACCATGGATCGCTTCGTCAGAATACACGCCTTCGGCTCTTTTCACGAGAGGCGGCAGGATCAAACCGTGCTATCTACCAGTGCAGAACGACGCCAAACTCGGCAATCTTCTCATCCGTCGAGATCAAGCCCATTCCCTCCTGGATCGCCTGTGCCGCAATAATGCGGTCGAAGGGGTCGCGATGCATTCCCGGCAGCAGACAGCTGCGAACCATGTGGACGCTCGTCACCGGAAGTTCCAGGAAACCTTCTTCAACGACCACAGCGACAAAATCAGGAAGTAGTAACACGGCAGAGGGCAACTTACCCCGCACCCACTTGGTGGTGACCTCCCACGCGGATGCCGCGCTGACGTAGATGTCATTGTCGCTGTCTTCTATCAGCCTGACGGCGGCGGGTGACAGTTGCGGGCTGTCTGCCAGCCACCAGAGGAGCGTGTGCGTATCCAGCAGATACTTCATGCCCGGTCGAAATCTTGCAGAACCTCCGGCGACAGCGGTTCGAAAAAATCGTCGCCCACCAGAAGACGGCCCTTAAATCGGCCGGGACGGCGTCTGCGTGTGGTCGCCATTTCGATCTTCGCAAGGGCCTGCTCGCTGGTCTGGCGGTCGCCCGTTTCCAGTGCCTCCACAACAAGATCGATCTCAGTTTGCTCGAGCCAGGTCTGCGAGCGGTCGGTGTCCCCACCGGCTGGAACCATGCGCGTATCGCGTGATGATCTGGTCGACATGACGAGCGTCCTGTTTCGTGCGGAAAACTATATCCTCCCCCAGGGAAAAGGGGAAGGATCTGCTCACCACGCCAGATCCAGCCGCTCCAGTCCGTGGAAATGATAGACGTCCTTCACGATAGGCCTCTCGGCAATCCTGAGCCCCGGCAGTCGCTTGAACAGCAGCGGCAGCACGATGTTGAGCTCGAGTCTCGCCAGCGGCGCGCCGATGCAAAAATGGATGCCGGCGCCGAAGGAGAGGTTGGCGCCCTCGTTGCGCTCCGGCTTGAAGGTCAGCGGATCGGGGAATTTCTTCGGATCGAGATTGGCGGCGGCGAGGATAAGGCTCACCTTGTCGCCGCGCTTGAAGGAAACGCCATCCACGTCGACATCTTCCAGCGCCCAGCGCTGGAAAATATGCACCGGTGCGCAGATGCGCAGGGTTTCCTCGACGGTGCGTTCGGTGGCTGCGGCATCGACAAACATCGCCTGCGGATCAAGCCCGCTTTCGAGGATCACCCTGACCGAATTGCCGATCTGGTGCACGGTCGCCTCGTGGCCGGCATTCAGCAGCACGATGGTGGTCGAAACCAGCTCGTCTTCGGTCAGCAGCTGGCCCTTGTGTTCGGTATGGATCATATGGCTCAAGAGGTCGTCGCGCGGATTGGCGCGGCGTTCAGCAATGACCGTCTTCACGTAATCGGCAAATTCCTTCGCCGATCGGTCGGCGGCCTCCTCGTCGGCGCGAGAGCGCTTGAACATGTACATGCCGACGTAATCATGGCTCCATTTGAGCAGCTGCGGCCCCATCTCTTCCGGAATGCCGATCATCCGCGCAATCATCGTGACCGGGATGATATCGGCGAAAGAGGAAAGCAGTTCTGTCCGCCCGTCTGTCTCGAAACGATCGATCAGGCGATTGGCAAGCGCTTCGATTTCCCCGCTCATCTTTTCCACATGCCGCGACACGAAGGCGCGGTTGACGAGCGTGCGCAGCCTTGTATGTTCCGGCGGTTCGATCTCCAGCAGCGAATGGCGCTCGGCGAGGTCGAAATGCGCGGTATGGGCGGCAGGTTCGGCCAAGCCCAGTTCCTCGCGGCTTGCAATATGCAGGATCTGCCGGCCGAAACGGCGGTCGCGCAGAAGCGCGTTCACGGGATCATAACCGCAGAAGAACCACTGCTTCTGTTCCTGCCAGTAGAAAGTCGGACAGTGCGCATGCAGCGCCGCGTAAGCGCGGTTCGGATCGCCGTAAAAGGCGGGGTTACGGGCATCGAGCGAGACCGTGCGGGTAGCGGGGTCGATATGGAGAAAGTCGGGTATCTGTGTCATACCTGCCTGCCTAGAACATCCGCTCGCGAAGGAAAAGAGGGGTGTCGTTGACGCAATCCCTGATTGATGTACGATATCGTATACACCTCAATGCCGTGGGGATCTGTCCATGAAGCATCCAGCGTCGCGTGAATACAAGATGATGCTGAAGCCCGGCCCCTTTGCCGGCAGTGATGCGGCGCGCGCCGCCGCGGTGGCTGCTGTCTGGCGAGACCTCGACCAGCATCTGGCCGATCATTCCGTCTCCGCCGCAAAACAGCTGGAACTGGCCGTCCGGCGAAAGGTGGTTTTCCTCGATACACCGGATCGCCAGCTTTATGGCCAGTTCGACCTCATCCTGCGGCTGCGGCAATCGCAGGAGGGCATGGCGCGCGCGGATGTCACCCTGAAATTCCGCCACGGCGACCGGCTACAGTCCGCCGCCCAACCGTTCAGGCCCCGCAAGGCCTATGCCGGCGACGGCCGCGAGGTGACCTTCGAGGAGGATGTGAAGGCGGTGCCGAGCGCCCGCGGTCTCGGTTTCTGGGCGCTTTTCAGCCGTTCTGCCAAGGCAGTCATCGAAGAGGTGACGATGCTCGCCACGGTGGAAGCCCTCGGCAGCGTCTATGCCAAGCTGCCGGCGCATCTGACGGTCATATCCGATCAGCCTCTGGTGATTGTCGGCGGGCTTGTGATCACCGAAGAGGTTTATGCCGGCGGCTGGTTCGACATCGCCGATGCGCGGGCCGAGGCCGCCGTGATCCTCTGGTTCCGCCCGGACGATCCCCGCATGCCGATCGCCGCGGAACTCAGCTTTCGCTTCGATCTGCACAAGGGGCGCGCCGATCCCGCGCTTGCCGCAGGGGCCTGGCGTCTCTTCCAGGCCCTTCACGCTCTCGACGACGTCGACCCTCAGGGGCCGACGAAAACGGCGCTCGTCTACGGAACCGCCCAGCCCTGATTATTCGCCGACGGCCACACCTTCACGCCGCGGGTCGGCGCTTCCGGCAAGGCCAGTCGGGGTGATCTCGATTGCGTGCAGTCCGGAATTCATTTCGGCCAGGTTCACGTCAAAGCCCAGCGCATTCAGCGGATCGGCAAACTTTTCCGCCGCGGTGCCGGCTTCCAGGTCGTATTTGCCGAACCGATTGATGAGATGCGGCTGTGCGACGATCTGCTCCACCGGCATGCCCCAATCGATATAGGCGATCAGCGCCTGGGCGACATAACCGATGATCTGGCTGCCGCCCGGCGAACCGATGGCAAGCAGCGGTGTGCCGTCCTTCATCACAATGGTGGGCGCCATCGAAGAGCGCGGCCGTTTGCCGGGTTCCACACGGTTTGCCACCGGCACGCCCTTGTCATGGGTCTTGAAGGAAAAGTCGGTCAACTCGTTGTTGAGCAGGAAACCACCCGTCATCAGCCGCGAGCCAAAACCGTTTTCGATCGTCGTCGTCATCGAAACGACATTGCCGGCCTTGTCGACGATGACGAAATGGCTGGTGGAGGGCAGTTCGATCGCCGCATCGCGTCCGAAGAGAAGCGCGTGATCCCAGGTCGGTTCGCCGGCCTTCACCTGGTCGGCGGCCAAAGCCCGCTCGCCATCCAGCAGTTTTGCCCGCTCGCCGAGATACTCCTTGGAGATAAGGCCCTTGATCGGCGAGGGCACGAAATCCGTGTCGGCGAGATAACGCTCGCGGTCGGCGAAGGCGAGCCGCTGGGCGTCACCAATCAGCCGCCAGCTCTGCACATTGTCGGGGCCGTACCCCTTGATATCGAAATTCTCCAGCAGGCCGAGCATCTGGCCGACGGCGACCGCGCCGGACGAGGGCGGTCCCATGCCGCAGACATCGAGCGCCCGGTAGGTCACGCAGACCGGTTGCCGTTCCTTTGTCCGGTAGTTGGCGAGATCGGTCAGCGACAGAACGCCCGGATTGCCGGTCGCCTCGCGCACGGTCTTGACGATCGCCTCGGCGATCGGCCCGGTGTAGAAGGCATCGGCGCCGCCCTTGGCGATGGCAGCCAGGGTCTTGGCGTAATCCGGGTTCTTCAGGACGGTGCCGGCCTTCAGCGGCGCACCGTCGGCCCCGAAGAAATAGGAGCGCGGCCCGTCAAAACGTTTCAACCGGTCGCCTTCGCCAGCCACCAGCGTCGCCAGTCGCGGCGAGACGACAAAACCGTCTTCTGCCAGTCTCTCCGCCGGGGCAAACAGGTCGGCCCAGGCAAGTTTACCGAATCGTTTGTGCACATCTCCCATCAACCGCACGGTGCCGGGTGTGCCGACCGAGCGCCCGCCGACCACGGCATCCATGAATTTCAACGGCTGACCCTTGTCATCGAGAAAGAGCTTGGGAGTTGCCGCCATCGGCGCCGTCTCGCGCCCGTCGAAGGTGGTGAGCGTCTTCGATGCCGCCTCGTAATAGACGAGGAAGGCGCCGCCGCCGAGGCCGGAACTCTGTGGTTCGACCAGGCCCAGCACCGTCTGCACCGCAACCAGGGCGTCGATCGCATTGCCGCCTTTTTCGATGATGGCGCGCCCGGCCTCTGCCGCGAGCGGATTGGCGGCCGCCACCATGAAGGACTTCGCCTCGACCCGCTTCGCCGTTGCAACGGTCGTGGCTTTTTCCGGCGCAACCGTGTCGGATGCCTGCTGCGCGCTACCGGTGGCTGTCTGCATCAGCAGTGTTGCGAAGGTAGTGACGAGGAAGATGTGACGCATGATTGCCTCCGGATATCGGGACGTCAGATGCCGGAGCGTCCCGGATCGGTACGCCCGTGTGAAAGAGGCAAGTGTTGCCGACAATCTGCGGCAGGGCAAGCTCTGCGAGAGGATATCAGATTCGTCCGCCGATGATCGGCACCAGGGCATGACGCTTCAGGGGCGTGACTTCCCGTTCCTCGGCGGCGGGATCGACGAAACCTGGACCGATCAGCTGGATGTCGTCGCCCGTGCCGGTTGCCAGCGCCGTGCCGTTGCGACCGGCAAACTTTGCGGCATAAAGCGCCCTGTCGGCGCTGATCAGCATGGCATCCAGGTCTGCCGAGGAGAGGGGAGAAAGCGCAATCCCGCAACTGACGGTGACCGGGATCGGAGCATCGCCCTCGGCAATGCGGATTTCGGTATGTTCGAGCGTCAGGCGGATCGCCTCGGTCACGCCGATTGCTTCGGGCGGACCGCCGACCTGCATCATGCAGGCAAATTCCTCGCCGCCCATGCGCCCGAAGATGCCGCGTTCGCCGAGGCAGGTCGTGGCGATGCGGCAGAATTCGGTCAGCACGACATCGCCCGCCTTGTGGCCATGCCGGTCATTGATCTGCTTGAAATGGTCGAGGTCGAAGAGCACGATGGCAATATGGCTTTTCGCGCCCGTGGTCTTGCGGCACAGCTGCTGGAAACGATCGAGCAGGCCGCGCCGGTTGAACACGCCGGTCAGCGGATCGCTGTCGGCCAGGCGCTGCAGGTGCGCCTCCGAGCGCGCCATCAGCAGTTTGGCGCCGAGAAGGATGCCGGCCACCAGGCAGAAGATGTTGCCGACGGCATAGGAGGCGACGTTCGGCATCTCCAGGAAACCCGCCGGGCGGAGATGCAAGCTGTCATAAGCCATCTTCAGCATCAGGCCGGCCTGCAAGCAGGCAACGCCGGCCAGGACGATCCGGGTCCTGTAGGCCTTCCGGCGTCCTGCAAAAACGATGGCAGCGAAGATCAGATAGGCCGTTGCGCCCGAGATCTGAAAGGCCGAGGTCCGCGCCCAGAAATGCGCCATGATCGCAGGCACCGTCAGTGCCGACAGCCACATCCCCAGGGGAATAAGCACCAGGGCCGTGGGGCGGCGCTCGTCATACACCAGCATTCCGTTGCACCAGCATGCGACGCCGACGAGGGCAAGGCCGTTGCCGCCGACGATCGAGACGAGATCGGGGATGATGCCACGCAGTGCGACGAGGAGGATCCCGCCTCCGTGCAGGGCAAAACCCAGGCCCCACAGGCCCGTGACCACCAGCCGGCGGTCATAGAACCAGGCGCCGATCATCAGGACGGCGAGGGTTGAGGCCTCCGTAGCCCAGAGCATCATGGCGGTGGAATAATCCAAACGGCGGTCTTTCCTGCAGATTTTCTACCGTGACAATGTGGGATAGAGTTTAAAGGCTGGTTGCCGCCGGAAGGCAATTGCTAACGATCTGCGCAGTTACCTGATGAAAAGCCCAAGGGATTAAGGATATCCACCGCCGAGTCTTGAAGTGCGGGGCTTCCAAGCTCTATGTAGGGAGCTGACCTGATGAAGACGATTCCTGGCGCGCACTTTAAGTCGTCGGGCGCCGATGAAACAAAGGAACACCATGAGAAATCCCGTTGATACCGCTATGGCCCTGGTGCCGATGGTCGTCGAGCAGACCAACCGCGGCGAGCGCTCTTACGACATCTACTCGCGCCTGCTGAAAGAGCGGATCATTTTCCTGACCGGTCCGGTCGAAGATCACATGGCCTCGCTCGTCTGCGCGCAGCTTTTGTTCCTCGAAGCCGAAAACCCGAAGAAGGAAATCGCGCTTTACATCAATTCGCCGGGCGGCGTCGTGACGGCAGGCATGTCGATCTACGACACGATGCAGTTCATCAAGCCGGCCGTGTCGACGCTCTGCATCGGCCAGGCGGCCTCGATGGGCTCGCTGCTACTGGCTGCCGGCGAGAAGGGCATGCGTTTTGCCATGCCGAATTCGCGCATCATGGTGCACCAGCCCTCCGGCGGCTTCCAGGGTCAGGCCTCGGACATCGAGCGCCATGCTCGTGACATATTGAAGATGAAAAAGCGGCTGAATGATGTGTATGTGAAGCACACCGGCCGCACCTACGAGGAAGTCGAAAAGACCCTCGATCGCGATCATTTCATGGATTGTGACGAGGCGCTTGCCTGGGGTGTTGTCGACAAGGTTCTGACCTCGCGTCAGGAACTGGAAGGCGGCTCCGCGGATTGACGCTGGCGGGGCCAGCGAAAGTGTCACCCCGTTGTGACCGAAAACGGGGTTTCAACTCGCTGTGAAAGCGCTAATAGTTGCATATTAATGCTGTGTTGAAATTTTATGACATAGCATTCGGTCTGGACGGGGTTTCGTTGCCACCGGACCGGGGACAGAATTGATCCCTGCCGGCAGAGTACCCCTTGAAGGAGTGGCGGGCACTGCCTCCCCGCGAGGCATGCTGGTCGGCAAGAGAAGTGTCCGCGCCCGGATGACGGGCTGGCGGTGTGCTGGAAGGGAAGTGATATGAGCAAGGTCAGCGGCAGCAACGGCGGCGACTCCAAGAATACGTTGTATTGTTCGTTCTGCGGCAAGAGCCAGCACGAAGTCCGCAAGCTGATTGCAGGACCGACGGTGTTCATCTGCGATGAATGCGTCGAATTGTGCATGGACATCATCCGCGAGGAGAACAAGAGCTCCATGATGAAGTCCTCGCGTGACGGCGTTCCGACGCCGCAGGACATCATCAAGGTGCTGGATGAATACGTGATCGGCCAGAGACAGGCGAAGAAGATCCTGTCGGTTGCCGTCCACAACCACTACAAGCGCCTGGCGCATGCCTCGAAGAACGGCGAAGTCGAACTGGCGAAGTCCAACATCATGCTCGTCGGCCCGACCGGCTGCGGCAAGACCTATCTCGCCCAGACGCTCGCCCGCATCATCGATGTGCCTTTCACCATGGCGGACGCCACGACGCTGACCGAAGCCGGTTACGTCGGCGAGGACGTCGAAAACATCATCCTGAAGCTTCTGCAGGCGGCCGACTACAACGTCGAGCGTGCCCAGCGCGGCATCGTCTACATCGACGAAGTCGACAAGATCTCCCGCAAGTCGGACAATCCGTCGATCACCCGCGACGTGTCTGGCGAAGGCGTGCAGCAGGCGCTTCTGAAGATCATGGAAGGCACTGTGGCTTCCGTTCCGCCGCAGGGCGGCCGCAAGCATCCGCAGCAGGAATTCCTGCAGGTGGATACGACGAACATCCTGTTCATCTGCGGCGGTGCCTTTGCCGGCCTCGACAAGATCATCTCCGCCCGTGGCGAAAAGACCTCGATCGGTTTTGCCGCTACCGTCAAGGCACCGGACGATCGTCGTGTGGGCGAAGTGCTGCGCGAACTGGAGCCGGAAGATCTGGTGAAGTTCGGCCTCATCCCGGAATTCATCGGTCGTCTGCCGGTTCTGGCAACGCTGGAAGACCTCGACGAGGACGCGCTGATCCAGATCCTGTCGGAACCGAAGAACGCGCTCGTCAAGCAGTACCAGCGCCTGTTCGAGATGGAAGACGTGGAACTGACCTTCCACGAGGACGCGTTGCGTGAAATCGCCAAGAAGGCGATCGTGCGCAAGACCGGCGCCCGTGGCCTGCGCTCGATCATGGAAAAGATCCTGCTCGACACCATGTTCGAACTTCCGGCGCTGGAAGGTGTTCGGGAAGTGGTGATTTCGGAAGAGGTCGTTCGTGGCGCTGCCCGTCCGCTCTACATCTATGCGGATCGCCAGGAAGAGAAGGCCAACGTTTCGGCCTGATGCATAAAGGGCGAGGGGCCTTGGGGCGCCTCGCCTTGACCGCCCTGCGGGTCCGATGCCGGAATGAGGCATCACGCCGCAGGTGCCGCGCCGGGCCGGGAGGCTGATCGGCAGCGAAGAACCGAGAGGGCATGGGTGCGCGGCGCGCAGGCCCTTCCAGGGTTCCGACGGACTAGCCAGTCACGCGTAAGCATCCCGTCATACCGTACCTCTTCAGCGCTCCAATCCACGGTGCGATGCGCAAGGCTTGAAAAGACCCGGTAAAACCTCCACTTTGGGGAGGAAAGAAGTGCCCGTCTCCTATGGTCGGGCCAGCTCCCGGAAACGGGACGAGTGAAAGGAAATGACATGACGAATACAGCGTCTGCGGCACCTGGCGGGGATGTCTATCCGGTCCTGCCTTTGCGCGACATTGTGGTCTTCCCCCACATGATCGTACCCCTGTTCGTCGGGCGCGAAAAATCCATTCGCGCGCTGGAAGAGGTCATGGGCTCCGACAAGCAGATCATGCTCGTCACCCAGATCAATGCCGGTGATGACGATCCGGCCCCGGCCGCAATCCACAAGGTTGGCACGGTTGCCAACGTCCTCCAGCTGCTGAAACTGCCCGATGGAACCGTCAAGGTTCTCGTCGAAGGCCGTGCCCGCGCCAAGATCGACAACTACACGGGCCGCGAAGACTTCTACGAGGCACATGCCAAGGTTCTGGGCGAGCCGGACGATGATTCCGTCGAGGTCGAGGCATTGGCTCGCTCGGTGGTCTCGGAATTCGAAAATTACGTCAAGCTGAACAAGAAGATCTCCCCGGAAGTGGTTGGCGCGGCAAGCCAGATCGAGGACTACTCGAAGCTGGCCGATACCGTTGCCTCGCATCTGTCGATCAAGATCACCGAAAAGCAGGAAATGCTGGAAACGGTGAGCGTGAAGATGCGCCTGGAAAAGGCGCTCGGCTTCATGGAAGGCGAGATCTCGGTCCTGCAGGTCGAAAAGCGCATCCGCTCGCGCGTCAAGCGCCAGATGGAGAAGACCCAGCGCGAGTATTATCTGAATGAGCAGATGAAGGCCATTCAGAAGGAACTCGGCGAGGGTGAGGACGGCCGCGACGAGATGGCCGAACTCGAAGAGCGCATTGCCAAGACGAAGCTGACCAAGGAGGCCCGCGAAAAGGCGGAGGCCGAACTGAAGAAGCTGAAGCAGATGAGCCCGATGTCGGCGGAAGCCACGGTCGTGCGCAACTATCTCGACTGGCTCTTGACCATTCCGTGGAACAAGAAGTCGAAGATCAAGGCTGACCTGAACAATGCCGAAAAGATCCTCGAGCAGGATCATTACGGCCTCGACAAGGTCAAGGAACGCATCGTCGAATATCTGGCGGTCCAGGCGCGTGCAACGAAGATCAAGGGCCCGATCCTGTGCCTCGTCGGTCCTCCGGGCGTCGGCAAGACCTCGCTCGCCCAGTCGATCGCTAAAGCCACCGGCCGCGAATATGTCCGTATGGCGCTCGGCGGCGTGCGTGACGAGGCCGAAATCCGCGGTCACCGCCGCACCTATATCGGCTCGATGCCCGGTAAGGTCATCCAGTCGATGAAGAAGGCCAAGCGCTCGAACCCGCTCTTCCTGCTCGACGAAATCGACAAGATGGGCATGGATTTCCGCGGCGATCCGTCGTCTGCTTTGCTCGAAGTGCTCGATCCGGCGCAGAACTCCACCTTCATGGACCATTACCTGGAAGTGGAATACGACCTGTCCGACGTGATGTTCATCACCACGGCGAACACGTTGAACATCCCGGCACCGCTGATGGACCGCATGGAGATCATCCGCATCGCCGGTTACACGGAAGATGAGAAGCGCGAAATCGCCAAGCGGCACCTGCTGCCGAAGGCCATCAAGGAACATGCGCTGAAGCCGGAGGAATTCTCCGTCAGCGACGACGCCCTGATGTCTGTCATCCAGCAGTACACCCGCGAAGCCGGTGTTCGTAACTTCGAACGCGAACTGATGAAGCTCGCCCGCAAGGCGGTCACCGAGATCATCAAGGGCAAGACGAAGACGGTGGAAGTCACCGCGGCCAATATCCACGACTATCTCGGCGTTCCGCGGTTCCGCCACGGCGAGGCCGAGCGTGAGGATCAGGTCGGTGTCGTCACCGGTCTCGCCTGGACGGAAGTCGGCGGCGAACTTCTGACGATCGAAGGTGTCATGATGCCCGGCAAGGGCCGCATGACCGTGACCGGCAACCTGAAGGACGTGATGAAGGAATCGATCTCGGCGGCTGCATCCTATGTGCGCTCCCGTGCAGTCGACTTCGGCATCGAGCCGCCGCGTTTCGACAAGTCGGACATCCACGTCCACGTGCCGGAAGGCGCAACCCCGAAGGACGGTCCGTCCGCCGGTGTTGCCATGGCAACCGCGATCGTCTCGATCATGACCGGTATCCCGGTCGACAAGAACGTGGCGATGACGGGTGAAATCACCCTGCGCGGTCGCGTGCTTCCGATCGGTGGCCTGAAGGAAAAGCTGCTCGCAGCCCTTCGCGGCGGCATCAAGAAGGTTCTGATCCCGGAAGAGAACGCCAAGGACCTGGCGGAAATTCCGGACAACGTGAAGAACAACATGGAGATCATTCCGGTCTCCCTGATGTCGGAAGTGCTCGAACATGCGCTGACCCGCAAACCGGAGCCCATCGAGTGGGACGGCACGGTGGAAACGCCGGTGATTGCGACGGTCGAGGGCGCCGAGGAAACCGGCACTTCGCTCGCCCATTGACGGGCTCTGAACTGTGCGAAAATTGCACATAGCTGTGAAAAAGGCCGGCAAATCGCCGGCCTTTTTTGTGAAAACTGGTCTGTACCCCTTGTTTTTCAGGTCATTGCGGAGCTTTTGGATTTGCGAAGGGGTCGTCGAAATCACGAGTCGCCCCCGACAGATCCATTGTATGTGAAACCATTGAAAGGGGTGGAAACATGAACAAGAACGAATTGGTATCCGCCGTCGCCGAAAAGGCAGGTCTCTCCAAGGCTGATGCAGCGTCCGCAGTTGACGCCGTATTCGAAGCCGTTCAGGGCGAGCTGAAGAACGGTGGTGAAGTTCGTCTTGCTGGCTTTGGCAGCTTCTCCGTTTCGCGCCGTGAAGCATCGAAGGGCCGTAACCCCTCGACCGGTGCCGAAGTCGATATCCCGGCTCGCAATGTTCCGAAGTTCTCGGCCGGCAAGGGCCTGAAGGACGCCGTCAACAGCTGAGGTTAGGCGCCGTCAGGCGGCAAACCTCTCGCGACCTGATCAAGGCCCGGCGACCCAGCCGGGCCTTTTTCGTGTCGCTTGTCACACCGGCGGTCATGCGTTAACGAAGGGGGTCGGCAAAAAGCCGGCAGCGTTCTCAGGGCGGGGTGCAACTCCCCACCGGCGGTAGGAAGCGCAGCTTCAAGCCCGCGAGCGCCCGTCAATACATCGTGTATTACGGGGTCAGCAGATCCGGTCGAATTCCGGAGCCGACGGTCACAGTCCGGATGAGAGAGAACGAGGCGCGCCTGCATTGCAGCAGGCGTCTGCAGGCTGCGTCTTGCCTTCTGACGAGGGCAGGGAGCGGCGTGTTGCTTCGTCGTCCTGGTATCGCAGAATTCGAGCGCCAGGAGCCTGCCGTGACTGCCAAGAGTGCCACAAAGCCTGCCAATCCCTCTGCCCTTCGTTCCCGTGCGGTCTTCGGCGCACTCTTCATGGTGCTGGCCGGCATCGTTTTTGCCGCGCTGAACGTTGCCACGCAATGGCTGGCCATGGTGCTGCATTTTCCCGCCGCCTCCACCGCCTTCTGGCAATATGGTTTTGCGCTCGTCTTCAGCCTGCCGCTTCTGTGGCGGCTCGGCCTGCGTTCCATGCGCACGCGTTATCCCGTCCGTCATCTGGTGCGGGTGGCACTCGCAGCACTCGGCGTGCAGGCCTGGGTGGTGGGGCTGGCGACCGTGCCGATCTGGCAGGCCATCGCGCTTGTGATGACCTCGCCCTTTTTCGTCATCATCGGCGCGCGGCTCTTTCTTGGCGAACGCATCGGCCTTCACCGCTGGCTTGCGACGGTGGCCGGTTTCCTCGGTGCGATGATCATCCTGCAGCCCTGGTCGGATGGGTTTACGGTCGCCGCGCTCCTGCCGGTTCTTTCGGCGCTTCTGTGGGGCGGTTCGTCGCTGATCATGAAGAACCTCACCCATCACGAGGCGCCGGAAACGGTCACGGTCTGGCTGCTGGTCCTGCTGACGCCGATCAACGCCGCGCTGGCATTTAGCACCGGATTTGCAATGCCGGAGGGGCTGAGCCTCTGGCTGCTCTTGGCCGCCGGCCTGCTGACTGCGTTTGGCCAGTATCTGCTGACGCTCGCCTACAATGCCGCCGATGCCGCCTATGTACAGCCCTTCGACGACCTGAAGCTGCCGCTCAATGTCTTGGCCGGCTGGCTCGTCTTCGGTTACGCCCCGAGCGGCACGCTCTGGCTCGGCGCGCTGCTGATCCTAGCCGCCTCGCTGTCGCTTCTATTACGCGAGGCGCGCCAGGAGACCCGCCAGGAGATCCGGCAGGCCTGAGACCCCCGGCAATTCGGGGTCGTGTCATCCCGCTGTCATGTGCATGCCGCAAAACCGCCCTGTTCCAATTCCCGGACATGGAGGGCTGTCTCATGAAAACGAAGATTTCGCGCGCCGCTTTGACGGCGGCACTGCTGGCATCGGTCGCGGCACCGGCCGCTGCCGAGCCGGTGTTCAACCGCATCGCCGCTTTCCCGGTGGCGCAGAATCTGCCGGCCGACAAGGACAAGCTGGCGCCGAGCTCGGCGGAAATCATCACGGCGTCCGAAGACGGCAACATGCTGGTCTATTCCGACAGCCCGCTTGGCGCCATCGGTTTCATCGACATCACCGATCCGAAGGCCCCTAAGGCTGCCGGCGCGTTGATGATGGATGGCGAGCCGACCTCGGTCGCGGTTGCCGGCAAGAAGGTTCTTGCTGCCGTCAACACCTCGGAAAGCAAGGTCAAGCCGTCCGGCCAGCTGCGCATCGTTGACATCGCCACGAAGAAGGTCGAGGCGAGCTGCGATCTCGGCGGTCAGCCGGATTCGGTTGCCGTTTCGCCCGACAAGAGCTTTGCCGCCGTCGCCATCGAGAACGAGCGCGACGAAGACCTCAATGACGGTGCCATCCCGCAGATGCCGGCCGGTGACCTCGTCATCGTGTCCCTGAAGGATGGTGCTGCCGATTGCGCCTCGATCAAGCACGTCACGCTGACGGGCCTGTCCGATGTTGCCGGCGATGATCCGGAGCCGGAATTCACCGCCATCAACGCCAATGGCGAGATTGCGCTGACGCTGCAGGAAAACAACACGATCGTCATCATCGACGGCAAGACCGGCACCGTGAAGACCAGCTTCACCGCCGGCAAGACCGCCGTCGAAGGCGTCGACACCAAGTCCGACGGCGCGCTGATTTTCACCGGCAAGGTGGACGAGCGCCCGCGCGAGCCGGATGCCGTGAAGTGGCTGGACAATGACCGCCTCGTCGTGGCCAACGAAGGCGATTGGAAGGGCGGTACCCGCGGCTTCACCATCTTCGACAAGACCGGCAAGGTTCTGTTCGAATCGGGCGCCTCCTTTGAACAGGCAATCGCCCGCCTCGGCCATTTCCCGGACAAGCGTGCCCGTTCCAAGGGCGTCGAGCCGGAAGGCCTGGAAGCCGCAACCTTCGGCGGCCAGAAGTATTTCTTCGTGCTGGCCGAGCGTGCCTCGATCGTCGGCGTCTACAAGGATACCGGTGCCGAGCCGCAGCTGACGCAGATGCTGCCCTCCGGCATCTCTCCGGAAGGCGCAGTGGCGATCCCCGGCCGCAACCTGCTCGCCACCGCCAATGAAGTCGATCTCGGCGAAGACGGCGGCGTGCGCTCGCATGTCATGCTCTACCAGTACGCCGAAGGCACGCCGAACTATCCCACGATCGTCTCGAAGGATGTCGACGGCAAGATCATCGGCTGGGGCGCGCTCTCCGGTCTCGTCGGCGATGCGGAAAAGGACGGCACGCTCTATGCCGTCTCCGATTCCTTCTACAGCATGCAGCCGTCGATCTTCACCATCGACGCCACCAAGAAGCCGGCCGAAATCACCAGCGTCCTGCGTGTGACGCGCGGTGGCCAGCCGGCCCAGAAGCTCGATCTGGAAGGCATCGCACTGGATGGCAAGGGCGGCTTCTGGCTGGCCTCCGAAGGCGACAGCGCCAAGCTCGTGCCGCATGCGCTCTACAATGTCGATGCCAAGGGCGAGATCAAGGCCGAGATCGCTCTGCCCGCCGAGCTTCTGGCCGGTGAGACCCGCTTCGGTTTCGAAGGTGTCACGAGCGTCGGCAAGGGTGACGACCTGACGCTGTGGATGGCCGTGCAGCGCGAATGGAAGGACGATCCGAAGGGCAGCGTCAAGCTTCTGGCCTACAAGCCGAAGGCCAAGGAATGGTCTGCCGTGCGTTATCCGCTGGATAAGGCGGGTGAGGGCTGGGTCGGCCTGTCGGAAATCACCGCCCATGGCGATTATCTCTACATCGTCGAGCGCGACAACCAGATCGGTGACAAGGCGAAGCTGAAGAAGCTCTTCCGCGTGGCGATCGCCGACCTGAAGGGCGCCAAGATCGGCGGCGAGCTGCCGGTGGTCAAGAAGGAGGAAGTCCACGACTTCCTGCCGGACCTGAAGGCCGCAACCAACGGCTACGTCGTCGACAAGCTCGAAGGTTTTGCCTTCGACAAGTCGGGCAAGGCCTATGCCGTCACCGACAACGACGGTGTGGACGATTCCTCCGGCGAGACGATCTTCTTCCCGGTCAACATGAAGGCGATCAACTGATCCTTTCGTCAGTCTTGTTTGCAGAACGCGAATGGGCCCCGGCAGCGATGCCGGGGCCCATTCTCATTGTCAAAACTGTCGGGCGTCGTTCAAGCCGCGCGGTTGAGGCCGTGCGTTGTGCGCGCCAGCTTGAAACGGGCGGTCAGCTGCATCAGGCTGGCGGTCTCGTCGGCAAGGCGTGCGGTGCTGGCGGCGGCTTCCTCCACCATGGCGGCGTTCTGTTGGGTCACCTGGTCCATCTGGTTGACGGCGGCACTCACTTCACCAAGGCCGGTTGATTGCTCGCGTGCGGCGGTGGCAATGGAATTGACCTGACCGGCAATGCCGACGACCTGTTCGCGGATCATCCGCAAGGCTTCGCCGGTCGAGTTGACCAGCTGCACGCCGCTTTCCACTTCGCCGGTGGACCGGCTGATGAGGGTCTTGATGTCCTTGGCGGCGGTGGCGGAGCGCTGTGCGAGTTCGCGGACCTCCTGGGCCACGACGGCAAAACCCTTGCCGGCCTCGCCGGCGCGGGCGGCTTCGACACCGGCATTCAGCGCAAGCAGGTTCGTCTGGAAGGCGATCTCGTCGATCACGTTGATGATCTGGCTGATTTCGTTCGAAGCCTGTTCGATCCGGTTCATCGCGGCGGTCGCATCCTGCACGACATTGCCGGACTGGTCGGCAAAACGCTGGGCATCGCTTACCATGCGGCTTGAATCCTGCGCGCGTTCGGTCGAATTGCGCACGGCTGCGGTGATTTCCTCAAGTGCCGAGGACGTTTCTTCCAGCGACGCGGCCTGGGTTTCGGTTCGCCGTGACAGATCCTGCGAGGCCTTGCGGATTTCACTGGCGCCGCTGTTGATGGCATCGGCGGAGTGCTGCACCTGTTCCATCACCTGGCTGAGGTTCTGCAGCGTTGCGTTGACGTTGCGCTGCAGGTCGGCAAAGACGCCCTGATAGGTGCCGCGCATCTGGTCGCTGAGGTCGCCCTGCGCCAGGGCCGAGACGACGCGCTGTGTTTCGGCGATGCCTGCATCGACGGACGAGACGAGTGTGTTGACGTTTTCGGCGAAGGCATCGAGATCCGGTCGGTCGTAACGTTTGGTGATGCGGCGGGTGAAATCGCCCGCCACGGCCGCTGCAACGACCGTTGCGATGTTCGACTGCAGATCCGCATTCTTTTCCTGCAGCGCAGCCTCCTGTGCGGCAAGGTCGCGCACCCGGATGCCGTTCTGCTTGAAGACGTTGACCGCACGCGCCATGGTGCCGATCTCGTTGCGGTCATCCAGGCCTGGAATGGTCACGGCAAAATCATTGTCCGCCAGTCGTCCCATGGCATCGGTCATCTGCCGGATCGGCAGGATGATGCTGCGGGCGATGGTATAGGCGAGGAAACCGGCGATCAGGATGGCCACGCCGCCGAGCACTTCGGCGATCAACACCGAGCTTTCGAAGATTTCGGCGAGTTCCGGCCCCAGAACATTCTGTGCGTCGCTGGCCTCCTTCTGCATGGCTTCCGTTTCTGTCGTCATTTTCGGCCCGATCTGGCTCATGACATCCTGGAAGATGTCATTGCGGCTGGCGATTGCCTTGTCGGCCGCATCAATCCCGGCGGAATAGGCGGCAAGTTCCTCTTCGACCTGGCCGAGGAGAGAAATTCGCTCGGGATCGGAGAGGGCCGCGCGCACAATGGTGATCTGTTGTGTGCCGACGGCAATCGCCTCGCGGGCCTTGACCAGCGTTTCCGGCGTGTTGTTGAGCAGGTATTTTGCAAGCGCCAGACGCATGGCGTAGATCTGGCCATCGAGAATCTTGGCCTGCAGCGTGGCGGCGACATTGCCGTCCTTCTCCAGGGCTGCTGTCAGAGCATGCATCTGTGACTGCATCGCCGGCCCCATCTTGTCCAGCGTCTCGTTGACGATCGTGTTGCGTGCCTGCTGGGCGGCGACATACTGCTTGAAGCCGCTGCCATAGGACTCGATCATCGTGACGAAGGTCTTGGCGACGTCACGGTCCGCCTGGTTTTCGCTGACCGCGATAACGCGCTCCGCAGCCTGTTTGGCGAGCTTCAGTCTTTCCTCGACCCGCGCAACGGACTCCGGGGTCTGTGCCGTCCGGTACTGGTAGAAGGCGAGACGCGCATCGAGGAAGGAGGACTGCAGCGTCGACACCTCGTTGGAGAACCGGGACATGCCGCGATATTCCGTAAAGTCCGCCTCGCCGGTCGTTCCGGACCAGATCGAGAAGCCGGCCAACACCGCCAGAATGGCGATGACGAGACCAAAACCCGTGTAGATCTTGGCGCCGATGGATAGGTTTTGCATGAACAGGACCCCTGACGGACGGTGGAGGATGAGGGCCTCATTTAATTCAGAATATATTTAAGTTAGAATTAAATAACCAAAGCATGTTGAGGGCGTGGGATGTGATGCCGCATCTCGGGCGATCTTCGGTAGAATGATTTTTTGTTCTTCCGCCTAAGGCTGCAACCATTGACGGTTTAAAGCCGATGATCCGTCACACTTCGCATTCTTTCGGCTTTCTCTCGACTATTCTTGGTGTGAACCTCGGCCACACGGCGAACGGCCGATCCGTTGCTCCCGTTGAATACGGTCGTACCGTACCGGGCGCTGCGGGGAATGCGGTTGCATCTCAAAGGCGGATGGTCTTCTATCCGCGCGCAATGACATGGGGTGCCACACGATGCATTATCTGATCACCGGAACCGCGGGTTTCATCGGCTTTCATCTGGCCAGGCACCTGCTGGAGGAGGGGCACCGCGTCACCGGTTTCGATGGCATGACCCCCTATTACAATCTGCGCCTCAAGGAAGCCCGCCACGCGGCACTCGGCCAGTTTCCAGGCTTTCGCCCGGTGATCGGCATGCTGGAGGATCAGCGCCTTCTGGAAAGCACGCTGGAGGAGGGGGCGCCGGAGGTGATCGTCCATCTCGCCGCCCAGGCGGGTGTGCGTTACAGCCTGGAAAACCCGAAGGCCTATCTTGATTCGAACCTCACCGGCTCCTGGAACATCCTCGAACTGGCAAAAACCGTCGGTGTTCGTCACCTGATGCTCGCCTCCACCTCCTCGGTCTACGGTGCGAACGACAAGATCCCGTTTGCCGAGAGCGACCGCGCCGACGAACCTTTGACCTTCTACGCGGCCACCAAAAAGGCGATGGAGATGATGGCGCATTCTTATGCCCATCTGCACAAGGTGCCGACCACCGCTTTCCGGTTCTTCACCGTCTACGGCCCCTGGGGCCGTCCGGACATGGCACTCTTCAAGTTCGTCAAGGCGATGCTGGAGGACCGCGAGGTGGACATCTACGGCGAAGGCAAGATGAGCCGCGACTTCACCTATATCGATGATCTGGTCGAGGGAATCGTTGCGTTGTCCAAGGTGGTGCCCGACGAATCGAATCGGGTGACGACCCCCGGCGTCACCGACACGCTGTCGCGCCAGGCGCCGTTCCGCGTCGTGAATATCGGCGGCGGCCAGCCCGTAGGCCTCCTGGATTTCGTGGAAACGATCGAACAGGTGATGGGAAAGCCGGCGCGGCGCAAAATGCTGCCGATGCAGAAGGGTGACGTGCCGCGCACCTATGCCAGCCCGGACCTGCTGGTGGCGCTGACCGGCAAGAAGCCGGAGGTCGGCCTTGACGTCGGCGTGAAGGCCTTTGTCGACTGGTACATTGAGCATCGCCAAGAGCTGGAGCTTTGAGCCCAGCCGGCAGCGCGAGCCTCTGACTGTTGGGGAAGGATGAGGGCGGCCACGTGGTCTCGTGGCAGCAACGTGACGTCAATCTGTCGCCCGAACCCGTTCTAAAGTTAACGGCGGTCGCGCCCTCAAGCGGGCTTGTGACAGAGGCGCAGCGGCGTGTCCAGAGATTGTTGGGACGGCGATTCGGGCGTAGTTGTTTCGCAAGCCGTGCAAGCCGACCCTCATCCGCCCTTCGGGCACCTTCTCCCCGACGGGAGAAGAAGGCGCCGCAGCCCTTGCGAGTCTCCTCTCCCCTCGGGGAGAAGGTGGGCGAGCAAAACCGAGGCCCGGTAAGTGATGACCTCAGACCGAAACGTTCAGAACAGATAAACAAGGGGATAGAATGGTGGGCGATGAGAGACTCGAACTCCCGACATCTTCGGTGTAAACGAAGCGCTCTACCAACTGAGCTAATCGCCCTGACGTCTGTGCGAACCAGTGTCCGCCGCGTCGGTGGCCGTGATCTATGCGGATCGCGGAAAAGACGCAAGAGTGTTTGTGAAGTTTTTTTGATTTTTTTCGCCGAAATCGTTTGGGTGGTTGCGAAAAGCCCTGAAAAACCGGGCGTTTGCCAAGATGCAAAGGATGCATCATCCACAGGCTCGTGCAGGCATGGGGGAAGGTTGGCGCATCATTTTCAGCCTCGTCACGGTTTTGTCTTGAAACCTGCTTGACACCTCCAAGTGAACCCCTTAGAGAGCCGCACATCGATTGGCGCTGCCGGTCGACGGGGTTGGTTTTCCCCTTTGAAATGCGCGGGTGTAGCTCAGTCGGTTAGAGTGCCGGCCTGTCACGCCGGAGGTCGCGGGTTCGAGCCCCGTCACTCGCGCCATTCAAAATCAACAACCATTGTCACGCAAGTGACAACAATGCGCGGGTGTAGCTCAGTCGGTTAGAGTGCCGGCCTGTCACGCCGGAGGTCGCGGGTTCGAGCCCCGTCACTCGCGCCATTTTCACTTCCCCTTACCTCCTCATTTCGTTTTGACGATGCCGCGCGGAACCGCGGTTCGCCTTGCTGGTTGTCTCTTCGGTACACCTTGCGTGATCGATCTGATGGAGGCGGCACATGGCAGACGAACGGAAGCTCGTGGGCGCAACCGACAAACACCGCGGCGAGGCGCCAAAAGACAATGTGCGACCCGACAAGGGCGGCGCGCTGGACGTCAAGGATGCCATGCTGGAACGTGTCGAATCGGACCGGGCGTTGAAGCGGGGTGACGCCGGGACCGATGGTCCGTCGCGCCCGAAGCGGCCGGAAGGCGAGCGCTAGGGTAGGGCGCTTATGCGTCCGCCTCTCCGTGCCTTGTTCGGATACGTTATTCTGATCCGCGTTCGGATGCCTTGATCTCTTCGTCCACCTGCCGCTTCAGTGTGTCGCGCGGCGAGGGTTCACCGAGTGCCCGGCGAACCGCCTTTTCTTCCTGCGGGGTCGCGCGGATGACGGCGCCCGAATCGTCCGGCAGGCCTGTGGCCGTTTGGCCAATGCTGGCATCTCTGGGGCGGTCATTGGTGCCCGTGCTCATCTTTTCGTGATCGACCATGGTTTTTGTCTCCTGTTTGGTGTCCAAACAGTCGGTAGCGCCGTTTGTGCCAGTGCATGTCAAAGTTTAGGTGCGGCGTTTTATCTCGTTGTGCTAAAATAATCCGTCGGGAACATTGCACCGTCCTTCCTCTGTCCTTATCTGCCTGTCACAAGGTCGTTTGCCTTGCATACCTTTGCGGATCAGGGAGGGGTGGCAGGGTGTGTCGCGACCGTCGTCGTAACATGATGAAGATTATCATGTTATTCCTCGTCTCCGACAGTTTTTGCTGATATGTTCGCATGGCGGGCCGAAGTCTGAAGCAATACATAGCGCGCTTTTGGCTTTGTGCCATTTTGGTGCGGGACCGGTCGTTCAAAGCTCTTGCGCCCGGACCCCGCCTGCGCTAGTCACGGCTTGTTGCAATGCACGTTCGCTTGCCGCGCATTCGCTTTCGTGCCGCCCGGCACTGCTTGGCAAGCAGGGATCGAATACCATGACAGAACTCCTGAGTTCCTATGTTCCGATAGCGATCTTCATAGGCATCTCTCTCGTGATCGGCATCGCGCTTCTGATTGCGCCGTTTGCCGTTGCCTACAAGGCGCCTGACTCGGAAAAGCTCTCGGCCTACGAATGCGGCTTCAACGCGTTCGATGACGCGCGCATGAAGTTCGACATTCGTTTCTATCTGGTGTCGATCCTCTTCATCATCTTCGACCTGGAAGTGGCGTTCCTCTTCCCCTGGGCTGTGTCCTTCGGGGAAATCGGCTGGTTCGGCTTCTGGTCCATGATGGTCTTCCTCGGGGTTCTGACCATCGGCTTTATCTATGAATGGAAGAAAGGAGCGCTCGAATGGGAGTAGTGGATAATTCTGCGACCCTCATGGCGCCGCAGCCCAAGGGCATCATCGATCCCCGCACGGGCAAGCCCATCGGCAGCGACGACGCTTTCTTCGGCGAGATCAACAATGAGCTCGCCGACAAGGGTTTTCTCGTCACCTCGACCGACGAGCTGATCAACTGGGCCCGTACCGGCTCGCTGATGTGGATGACCTTCGGTCTCGCCTGCTGTGCGGTCGAGATGATGCAGCTCTCGATGCCGCGTTATGACGTCGAGCGTTTCGGTTTTGCGCCGCGCGCCAGCCCGCGCCAGTCCGACGTCATGATCGTTGCCGGCACGCTGACCAACAAGATGGCGCCCGCTCTGCGCAAGGTCTATGACCAGATGCCGGAGCCGCGTTACGTCATCTCCATGGGCTCCTGTGCCAATGGCGGCGGTTATTATCATTATTCCTATTCGGTGGTGCGTGGTTGCGACCGCGTCGTACCGGTGGATATCTACGTTCCCGGCTGTCCCCCCACGGCGGAAGCGCTGCTTTACGGCGTGCTTCTGCTGCAGAAGAAGATCCGCCGGACCGGAACGATCGAACGCTAAGGGCGAGGACGGACAATGAGTGAAGCCCTGAACGAATTCGCCTCCTACCTGGCCGAAGTGCGGCCGGGTCTCGTCGCATCCTCGACGATTGCCTATGGCGAGCTGACGCTGACGGTGGACGCCGACAAGCTGATCCCGCTTCTGACTTTCCTTCGGGATGACGTGCAGTGCGGTTTCGTCAACATGATCGATGTCTGCGGCGTCGATTGGCCGCAGCGTGCGCGCCGCTTCGATGTGGTCTACCATCTCTTGTCGCCGCGCCAGAACATGCGTGTGCGCGTCAAGGTGGAGACGGCGGAAGACGAGGCGGTGCCGTCGTCCTGTTCCGTCTATCCGGGCGCCGACTGGTTTGAGCGCGAGGCCTGGGATCTCTACGGCATCATGTTCACCGGTCACCCGGACCTGCGCCGCATCCTCACCGATTACGGTTTCGAAGGCCATCCGCTGCGCAAGGATTTCCCGATGACCGGGTTTGTCGAGGTGCGTTACGACGACAGCGCCAAGCGCGTCGTCTACGAACCCGTCAGCCTGAGACAGGAATTCCGCAGCTTCGATTTCTTGAGCCCCTGGGAAGGCACGGATTACGTGCTTCCGGGGGATGAGAAGGCAGCGAAGTAGGAATGAGGCAGTAGGCAGTAGCCAATAGGCAAGTGCCGATAGACGAGAAGGAGCAGGCCGACGACGATCAACTCCTACCAGGATCTAAAGGTGTGGCAACGCGCGATGGATCTGGCGGTAGAGAGCTATGAGCTAACCAGGAATTTTCCGCGAGAAGAGGTCTATGGACTGACCTCGCAGATCAGGCGGGCGGCGACATCCGTTCCGGCCAATATCGCGGAAGGTCATGGTCGACATGCGACGGGCGCTTATGTCCAGCATCTGAAAATCGCTCAAGGGTCTCTCAAGGAGTTGGAAACGCATCTTATTCTCAGTTCCCGCCTCGGGTTGGTCTCCAGAGACAGAATCCAGGTCGCCATGGCAATAAGCGAGGAGATTGGGAAGATGATGCGTTCACTGATCCGAAGCCTGCAGGAAGAACGCAATGGTCGAACCACTGATTAAAGCCCTACTGCCTATTGCCTACTGGCTATTGGCTCAAGGCGCGGAGCGCATTGATGACTGAACACAACGTCCGCAATTTCAACATCAACTTCGGCCCGCAGCATCCTGCGGCGCACGGCGTTCTGCGGTTGGTTCTCGAGCTGGACGGTGAAATCGTCGAGCGTGTCGACCCGCATATCGGGCTTCTGCACCGCGGCACCGAAAAGCTGATCGAGGCCAAGACCTATCTGCAGGCGCTGCCTTACTTCGATCGCCTCGATTACGTGGCGCCGATGAATCAGGAACATGCCTACTGTCTGGCGGTGGAAAAGCTGCTCGGGATTACGGTTCCGATCCGCGGCCAGCTGATCCGCGTGCTCTATTCGGAAATTGGCCGTATCCTGTCGCATCTTCTGAACGTCACGACGCAGGCGATGGACGTCGGCGCGCTGACGCCGCCGCTTTGGGGTTTCGAAGAGCGCGAAAAGCTGATGGTGTTTTACGAGCGTGCCTCGGGCTCGCGCATGCACGCCGCCTATTTCCGTCCGGGCGGCGTTCACCAGGACCTGCCGGTCGAGCTGGTCGAGGATATCGGCAAGTGGTGCGACCAGTTCCCGGAAAAGCTCGATGACATCCACGGGCTCATCACCGACAACCGCATCTTCAAGCAGCGCAACGTCGACATCGGCGTCGTCAAGCTGGAAGACGCCTGGGCCTGGGGTTTCTCGGGCGTCATGGTCCGCGGTTCCGGCGCCAAGTGGGATCTGCGCAAGTCGCAGCCTTACGAGTGCTACGCCGACCTCGACTTCGACATCGCCATCGGCAAGAACGGCGACTGCTACGACCGTTACCTGATCCGCATGATCGAGATGGCGGAATCGGTGAAGATCATGAAGCAGTGCGTCAATCGCCTGCTGTCGGATGCCAAGACCGGTCCGGTCTCGTCAATCGATGGTAAGGTGGTTCCGCCGAAGCGCGGCGAGATGAAGCGCTCGATGGAAGCCCTCATCCACCACTTCAAGCTTTACACCGAAGGTTTCCACGTGCCGGCCGGTGAGGTTTATGCCGCCGTCGAAGCGCCGAAGGGCGAATTCGGCGTCTACCTCGTCTCCGATGGCACCAACAAGCCGTATCGCTGCAAGATCCGCGCGCCGGGTTATGCGCATCTGCAGTCGATGGACTTCATGTGCCGTGGCCACCAGCTCGCCGACGTGTCGGCCGTGCTCGGCTCGCTCGACATCGTGTTCGGAGAGGTGGACCGCTGATGCGTCGTCTGGTTCTCGCACTCCTGGCCTGCTCGGTTGCATCCGGCGTCTCTGCGCAGACGCTCGGTAATGCCGTCTCGTCGGAGCGCGGAACCGATGCCACCATGGCGCAACTTCTGTCGAAAGAGTATGAAATCAAGTCTGCCGTGCCCAATGGATCGAAGCTGATCGTCTTTCATGCAGAAGGGCACGTCTGCTTATGCCTGCGAATTCGTCAATGTCGCGAAGACGCGTTGTGCATCGATCAATTGATAAGGCGTGAGAAAGAATGTCCGTTCGTCGACTAGCCGAAGATCAGTTCCAGCCGGCCGCTTTTGCCTTCACTGCGGATAACGCAGCCTGGGCCGAAGCGACGATCCGGAAATACCCGGAAGGTCGCCAGCAATCGGCGGTCATCCCGCTGCTCATGCGTGCGCAGGAGCAGGACGGCTGGGTGACCCGCGCGGCGATCGAATTCGTCGCCGAAAAGCTGTCGATGCCCTATATCCGCGTGCTGGAGGTTGCCACCTTCTACACGCAGTTCCAGCTGAAGCCGATCGGCACGAAGGCTCACATCCAGGTGTGCGGTACAACGCCGTGCATGCTGAGAGGTTCCGAAGCGCTGATGGAAGTCTGCAAGCGCAAGATCCATCACGATCCCTTCGAGCGTAACGCGTCGGGCACGCTGTCCTGGGAAGAGGTCGAATGTCAGGGCGCCTGCGTCAACGCGCCGATGGTGATGATCTTCAAGGATGCCTACGAGGACCTGACGCCGGAGCGTCTCGAAGAGATCATCGACGCGTTCGAGGCAGGCAAGGGCGCTGAGGTCAAGACCGGCCCGCAGGTCGATCGTCACACGTCTGCACCGGAAGGTGGCCCGCTGACGCTGCTCGAAGAGGTGAAGCCGGTTCGCACAAACCTCGAGGTTCAGCCGGAAGCTCCGGCCGCCGCGGTGCCGCCCGCCGATGCCGCACGTCCGAAGGACACGGCTGCCGAGACCAATCCGGCGGTGAAGACACCGGCAACCGCACCGGCTGCGGCAGAAGCCAATGCCAGGGCTGCCGAAGCAGGCCCGCTGTCCGGCACCAAGGCCTCCGATCCGGATCCGAAGGCGCCCGGCAGCACCGCGGAAGGCGCTCCGGTGAAGGTCTCGCTTGACGATCCGTCGCGCCCGCAGGCCATCGAGAAGCCGGCGGTTGTCGATGACCTGAAGCTGATCTCCGGCGTCGGCCCGAAGATCGAAAATACGCTGCACGAACTCGGCATCTACACCTTCGCACAGGTTGCGGCCTTTACGCCGGAACAGTCGGCCTGGGTGGACAGCTACCTGAAGTTCGGCGGCCGCATCCAGCGCGATGACTGGATCCGCCAGGCCGATGCGCTCGCGCGTGGCGGTGAAGAAGAATATATCCGGGTTTTCGGCAAGAAGCCGCGGTAAGAGGTGAGACATGCTTAAGGATCAGGATCGCATCTTTACCAATATCTACGGCCTCAAGGACAAGTCCGTGAAGGGCGCCATGAGCCGTGGCCATTGGGATGGAACCAAGCAGATCATCGAAAAGGGCCGCGACTGGATCATCAACGAGATGAAGGCCTCCGGTCTTCGTGGCCGTGGTGGTGCAGGCTTCCCGACGGGCCTGAAATGGTCCTTCATGCCGAAGGAAAGCGACGGTCGCCCGCATTACCTCGTCGTCAATGCGGATGAGTCGGAGCCCGGCACCTGCAAGGACCGCGATATCATGCGCCACGATCCGCACACGCTGATCGAAGGCTGCGTGATTGCCGGTTTCGCCATGGGTGCGCATACCGCCTATATCTATGTGCGCGGCGAATACATGCGCGAACGTGAAGCCCTGCAGGCGGCGATCGACGAATGTTACGAGGTCGGTCTCCTCGGCAAGAACAACAAGTGCGGCTGGGATTTCGACGTCTACGTCCATCACGGCGCCGGCGCCTATATCTGCGGTGAAGAAACCGCGCTGCTGGAAAGCCTGGAAGGCAAAAAGGGCCAGCCGCGCCTGAAGCCGCCGTTCCCGGCCAACATGGGTCTCTACGGCTGCCCGACCACGGTCAACAACGTCGAGTCGATCGCCGTTGCCCCGACCATCCTGCGTCGCGGCGCCTCGTGGTTTTCGTCCATCGGCCGCGCCAACAATGTCGGCACGAAGCTGTTCATGGTCTCCGGTCACGTCAACAAGCCCTGCACCTTCGAAGAGGCGATGGGCCTGTCGTTCCGCGAAATCATCGAGCGCCACTGTGGCGGTATCCGCGGCGGCTGGGACAACCTGCTCGGCGTCATTCCGGGCGGCGCATCCTGCCCGGTCGTGCGTGGCGAAGACATGGCCGATGCGATCATGGATTTCGACGGCATGCGCGAGGTGAAGTCCTCGTTCGGCACCGGCGGCATGATCGTGATGGACAAATCGACGGACATCATCAAGGCGATCTGGCGTATCGCGGCTTTCTTCAAACACGAAAGCTGCGGCCAGTGCACGCCGTGCCGTGAAGGCACCGGCTGGATGATGCGTGTTCTGGAGCGCATGGTGAAGGGCAACGCGCAGAAGCGCGAGATCGACATGCTGTTCCAGGTTTCCAAGCAGATCGAAGGACACACGATCTGTGCTCTGGGTGATGCGGCCGCATGGCCGATCCAGGGCCTGATCCGCAACTTCCGTCCGGAGATCGAACAGCGGATCGACCAGTACACCGCCCGTGCGACCAGCGAAGGCGCGGTACTCGAAGCAGCGGAGTGACAACCGATGGCAGGTGACGCAGGCAAGACTGGTGCGGATCAATCGACGGAGAAATCGTCGATCGGATTTTCTCTGCCCTTTGCCGAGCGCGCGCCGGCCAATCCGATGGAAGTCATGGCGGTGGCAACGGCAGCCGGCATGGCACTCACCACCCAGTTCGCCAATGCCTTTTTCGGCATGATGCAGGCGGCCATGGACGCAACGGGCAAGCCGGCACGCGCCGAAAGCCCGGCAGCGCCGGTCGTGCAGGTGGCCGAGACGGTCAAGGCAGAGGTGAAACCGGAGCCGGTGGTGGTCGCAAAGGCGGCGGCGCCGGTGGCGGAGGCAAAACCGGCAGTCGCCGCAAAGCCTGTCGCCACGCCGGTGGCAAAGGTGGCGAAACCGAAGCCCGCGGCGAAAGCCGTTGCGGCGACGGACGAAAAGCCTGCGGTGAAGGCCAAGGCCGCGAAAGCGGCTCCGGTTGCAAAGGCAAAGGCCGAGCCGGCAGCGGCGAAACCTGCCGCGGCTGGCAAGACGGCAAAGGCTGGCAAGGCGACAGCGGCTCCTGTGGCGGAAACGCCTGCGCCGGTCGCCGCAAAGCCTCAGCCGCGCAAGAAGGCAGCAAAGGCCGCCGACGATCTGAAGAAGATCTCCGGCATCGGTCCGAAGCTCGTCGAAATGCTGGGTGGCATGGGTGTGACCCGTTTTGCGGAGATCGCCGCCTGGACGGACAAGGATGTGGAGCATTTCGACCGCGAGCTCGGGCTCGATGGCCGTATTGCGAAGGACAATTGGATCGCGCAGGCCAAGGCCCTGCTGCGGTGACGGAATGTGTCGCTGGTCTCTTCCGGTGGAAGAGGGCAGGGGACTGGAAACAGGACGTAAGTGACGATGGTTAAGCTCAAGGTAGACGGCAAAGAGATCGAGGTTCCGGATCACTTCACGCTGTTGCAGGCGTGCGAGGAAGCTGGTGCCGAAGTTCCGCGCTTCTGTTTCCATGAACGCCTGTCGGTGGCCGGTAACTGCCGCATGTGTCTGATCGAGGTGAAGGGTGGCCCGCCGAAGCCGGCAGCCTCCTGCGCCATGGGCGTACGCGACATCCGTGGCGGGCCGAATGGCGAGCTGCCGGAAGTCTACACCAACACGCCGATGGTCAAGAAGGCGCGCGAAGGGGTGATGGAGTTCCTGCTCATCAACCACCCGCTGGATTGCCCGATCTGCGACCAGGGCGGCGAGTGCGACCTGCAGGACCAGGCCATGGCGTTTGGCATGGACGCCTCCCGTTACACGGAAAACAAGCGCGCGGTCGAAGACAAGTATATCGGCCCGCTCGTCAAGACCGTGATGAACCGCTGCATCCACTGCACGCGCTGCGTCCGTTTCACGACGGAAGTCGCCGGCATTTCCGAACTCGGCCTGATCGGCCGTGGTGAGGATGCGGAAATCACCACCTATCTCGAACAGGCGATGACCTCCGAGCTGCAAGGCAACGTCATCGACCTCTGCCCGGTCGGCGCTCTGACCTCGCGTCCCTTCGCTTTCACCGCCCGTCCGTGGGAACTCGGCAAGACCGAATCGATCGACGTCATGGATGCCGTCGGCTCGGCAATCCGCGTCGATACCCGTGGCCGCGAAGTCATGCGCATCATGCCGCGCGTCAATGAGCAGGTGAATGAGGAGTGGATCTCCGACAAGACCCGTTTCATCTGGGATGGCCTGAAGACCCAGCGTCTGGACCGGCCTTATGTGCGCCGCGACGGTCGCCTGCAGCCGGCCACCTGGGGTGATGCCTTTGCCGCGATCAAGGCTGCAGTCTCCGCAACGACCGGCGCTCGCGTCGGCGCGATTGCCGGCGACATGGCCTCGGTCGAGGAAATGTATGCCATGAAGGAACTGCTGACCGCCCTCGGTTCACAGAACATGGATTGCCGCCAGGATGGTGCCAAGCTCGACCCGTCGCTCGGTCGCGCTTCCTACATCTTCAACCCGACCATCCAGGGGATCGAAGATGCCGACGCACTGCTTCTGATCGGCGCCAACCCGCGCTTCGAAGCTGCCGTCTTGAACGCCCGCATCCGCAAGCGCTGGCGCCGTGGCACCCTGCCGGTCGGCGTGATCGGCGAAGCGTCTGACCTGCGTTACACCTATGAGTATCTGGGTGCTGGCGCCGATACGCTGAACGACCTGGTGAATGGCTCGAACAGCTTCGTCGAGAAGCTGCGTGCTGCGAAGAAGCCGATGATCATCGTTGGTCCGGGCGCGCTCGTGCGCGAAGACGGCGACAGCATTCTGGCTGCGGCAGCAAACCTTGCCGAATCGGTCGGTGCGATTGGCGAAGAGTGGAACGGTTTCGGTGTGATCCACACCGCAGCTTCCCGCGTCGGTGGCCTGGATCTCGGTTTCGTGCCGGGTGCCAACGGCGCCAATGCCGCCACCATGCTGCGTTCGATGGACGTGCTCTTCCTGCTCGGCGCCGACGAGATGGAATTCTCGTCCAAGCACGCAAAGTTCACCGTCTACATCGGCAGCCACGGCGATGCCGGTGCGCACAATGCCGACGTCATCCTGCCGGGCGCTGCCTATACGGAAAAGTCGGGCACCTGGGTCAACCTCGAAGGTCGCGTCCAGATGGGCAACCGCGCCGGTTTCGCACCGGGCGAGGCCCGTGAGGAATGGGCGATCCTGCGTGCGCTATCCGACGTGCTCGGCAAGAAGCTGCCCTTCGATTCGCTCTCGCAACTGCGCCAGAAGCTTTATGCGGCCTATCCGCATTTCCGCGAGCTGGACGAGATTGCGCCGGGCACCGCCGACCAGATTGCCACGCTCGCCAAAAAACCGGTGAGCATGGCGAAGTCCGGGTTTGCGTCGCCGGTCAAAGACTTCTATCTCACGAACCCGATCGCACGTGCTTCGGCCGTGATGGCGGAATGTTCTGCGCTGGCCCGCAACAACTTCAAGGCTGCGGCAGAGTAAAGGCTGAAATAACATGGACTCTTTTTTCTTGACCTATCTCTGGCCGGCGATCGTCATGATCGGTCAGTCCCTGTTGCTGCTGGTCTGCCTTCTGGTCTTCATCGCCTACATTCTTTTGGCTGACCGCAAGATCTGGGCTGCCGTTCAGCTGCGCCGCGGCCCGAACGTCGTCGGTCCCTGGGGTCTGTTCCAGTCCTTCGCCGACCTTCTGAAGTTCGTCTTCAAGGAGCCGATCATCCCGGCCGGCGCCAACAAGGGCGTCTTCCTGCTGGCGCCGCTCGTCTCCGTGACGCTTGCGCTCGCCACCTGGGCGGTCGTGCCGGTGAATGAAAACTGGGTGATCGCCAACATCAATGTCGGCATCCTCTACGTCTTCGCGATCTCCTCGCTCGAAGTTTACGGCATCATCATGGGTGGCTGGGCGTCGAACTCCAAATATCCGTTCCTCGGCGCGCTGCGCTCTGCGGCACAGATGGTCTCCTACGAAGTCTCGATGGGCCTCATCATCGTCACCGTGCTGCTGACGGTCGGTTCGTTGAACCTCTCGGACATCGTCCTGGCGCAGAAGGATGGCATCGGCACCATGCTCGGCCTGCCGAACACCTTCCTCGACTGGAACTGGCTCGTGCTCTTCCCGGCCATGGTGATCTTCTTCATCTCGGCGCTGGCAGAAACCAACCGTCCGCCCTTCGACCTTCCGGAAGCGGAATCGGAACTTGTCGCCGGCTTCATGGTCGAATATGGCTCGACCCCGTACATGATGTTCATGCTCGGTGAATATGCTGCCATCGTTCTGATGTGCGCGCTCACCACCATCCTGTTCATGGGTGGCTGGCTTCCGCCGGTGGATGTGTGGTTCCTGAACTGGGTACCGGGCATCATCTGGTTCATCCTCAAGGCCGGGTTCGTCTTCTTCATGTTCGCCATGGTGAAGGCCTTCGTTCCGCGCTACCGCTACGACCAGCTGATGCGTCTCGGCTGGAAGGTCTTCCTTCCGCTGTCGCTCGTCCTGGTCATCGTGACTGCATTCGTTGTCAAGCTGACGGCTGGCGCCTAAAGGGGCGCCGCCTGCCGGCTGAAGTGGAGAATAACAATGGCAAGTCTGGCACAATCCGTCAGTTCGCTGTTTCTGAAGGAGTTCGTCGGGGCGTTTTTCCTGTCGATGCGCTACTTCTTCAAACAGAAGGCCACCATCAACTACCCGTTCGAAAAGGGCCCGGTTTCCCCGCGCTTCCGCGGTGAACACGCGCTGCGCCGGTATCCGAACGGCGAGGAACGTTGCATCGCCTGCAAGCTGTGCGAAGCCATCTGTCCTGCCCAGGCCATCACCATCGAAGCCGGCCCGCGCCGCAATGACGGCACCCGCCGTACGGTGCGTTACGACATCGACATGGTGAAGTGCATCTATTGCGGTTTCTGCCAGGAAGCCTGCCCGGTCGATGCCATCGTCGAAGGTCCGAACTTCGAGTTCTCCACGGAGACCCGCGAAGAGCTCTACTTCGACAAGCAGCGTCTGCTGGACAATGGCGACCGCTGGGAACGCGAAATCGCGCGCAACATCTCGATGGATGCGCCGTACCGTTGATCGATTGACACTGCCGGCACCGGAGCCTCCTGTGCCGGACCGATATTGAAGCTTTGAACCTGGCCGGTGAAACCGACCGCCAGGTTTTGACGGTGAGGGGTTCTTGGCCTCACTGGGGAAGACGAAAAGGCACCACCATGGGTTTGCAGGCTGTTTTCTTCTATTTGTTCGCCTTCGTCGCGGTCGCGTCGGCGTTCATGGTCATTTCGGCCAGGAACCCGGTGCATTCCGTCCTTTACCTGATCCTGGTGTTCTTTAACGCCGCCGGTCTGTTCCTGCTGACGGGCGCCGAGTTCCTCGCCATGATCCTGCTCGTCGTTTATATCGGCGCCGTGGCAGTTCTCTTCCTCTTCGTCGTCATGATGCTCGACATCGACTTCGCTGAGCTTCGCTCCGGCATCCTGCAATATGCGCCGATCGGCGCACTGGTCGGGCTGATCGTGGCAGCGGAACTCATCATCGTCGTCGGTGGCAGCTTCATCACGCCGGAAGCCGCCAAGGCGATCACCATGCCGATCCCGTCGCCGGCCACCCGCACCAACACGGCGGCCCTCGGCGACGTGCTCTATACGAATTACATCTACTTCTTCCAGGTGGCAGGTCTCGTTCTTCTCGTGGCCATGATCGGCGCAATTGTGCTGACGCTTCGCCACCGGCAGCACATCAAGCGCCAGGACATTTCGAAGCAGGTGGCCCGCACGCCGGCCACCGCCGTCGAGGTGGTCAAGGTTAAGCCTGGCCAGGGTCTCTGAGCGCGCGATCAAGGAACAGCGAATATGGAAATCGGACTTTCTCATTACCTGACCGTCAGCGCCATTCTCTTCACGCTCGGCGTCTTCGGCATCTTCCTGAACCGGAAGAACGTCATCATCATCCTGATGTCGATCGAACTGATCCTGCTCTCGGTCAACCTGAACATGATCGCGTTCTCCTCCTTCCTGAACGATATCGTCGGCCAGGTCTTCGCGCTGTTCATTCTGACCGTCGCGGCTGCGGAAGCGGCGATCGGTCTTGCAATTCTGGTGGTCTTCTACCGCAACCGCGGCTCGATCGCGGTCGAAGACGTCAACATGATGAAGGGCTGATCAGGTCATGATCTACAAGGCTATCGTCTTTCTTCCCCTGATCGGCTTCCTGATCGCCGGCCTGTTCGGCCGTTCGATCGGCGCCAAGGCATCCGAATACGTCACCAGCGGCCTGATGATCATCGCCGCCATCCTGTCGTGGATCGTCTTCTTCGATGTGGCGCTCGGCCACAGTGAAAGCCACGAGGTGATCAAGGTCACCGTGCTGCGCTGGATCCAGTCCGGCGGCCTCGATTTCGAATGGGCCTTCCGCATCGATACGCTGACGGCGGTGATGTTCGTCGTCGTCAACTCGGTGTCGACGCTCGTTCACCTCTATTCGATCGGCTACATGCACCACGATCCGCATCGGCCGCGCTTCTTCGCCTACCTGTCGCTGTTCACCTTCGCCATGCTGATGCTGGTGACCTCCGACAACCTGGCGCAGATGTTCTTCGGCTGGGAAGGCGTGGGTCTGGCCTCCTACCTGCTGATCGGTTTCTGGTTCAAGAAGCCGTCCGCGTCTGCCGCTGCGATGAAGGCCTTCATCGTCAACCGCGTCGGCGACTTCGGTTTCGTGCTCGGCATTTCGGGTGTGTTCGTCCTCTTCGGTTCGATCAACTTCGAAACCATCTTTGCCACTGCCCAGACCTATCTGCCGGCGGAAGGCTCTGCCGATGCCGGCCAGGCCGTCATCAACCTCTTCGGCATGCAGCTCGACAAGGCGCATGCGCTGACCGGCGTCTGCCTGCTGCTCTTCATGGGCGCCATGGGTAAGTCGGCGCAGTTCCTGCTGCACACCTGGCTGCCGGACGCGATGGAAGGCCCGACCCCGGTTTCGGCCCTCATTCACGCCGCAACCATGGTCACCGCCGGCGTCTTCCTCGTCGCCCGCATGTCGCCGCTCTTCGAACTGTCGCCGGATGCGCTGACCGTCGTCACCATCATCGGTGCGATCACCGCCTTCTTCGCGGCCACCGTCGGCCTCGTGCAGAACGACATCAAGCGCGTCATCGCCTATTCGACCTGTTCGCAGCTCGGTTACATGTTCGTGGCGCTCGGCGTCGGCGCCTATGGTGCGGCCGTTTTCCACCTCTTCACGCACGCCTTCTTTAAGGCCCTGCTGTTCCTTGGCGCCGGTTCGGTCATCCATGCCGTTGATGGCGAGCAGGACATGCGCCACATGGGTGGTCTGCGCAAGCACATCCCCTATACCTTCTGGGCGATGACGATCGGCACGCTTGCGCTGACCGGCGTCGGTATCCCGGGCACGATGATCGGTTTTGCCGGTTTCTTCTCCAAGGATGTGATCATCGAATCCGCCTTCGCCTCGCATTCGGCGGTTGCCGGTTTCGCCTTCACGCTCCTGGTGATCGCAGCCCTCTTCACGAGCTTCTATTCGTGGCGCCTGGCCTTCCTCACCTTCTTCGGCAAGCCGCGCGCCTCCTCGGATGTCATGCACCACGTGCATGAGAGCCCGATGATCATGCTCCTGCCGCTCGCCTTCCTGACGGTCGGTGCGATCTTCGCCGGTGTCGTGTTCGAAGGTTATTTCTTCGGCCACCACTACAACGAGTTCTGGAAGGGCGCGCTGTTCACCGGCCCGCACAACGAGATCCTCGAAGAGTTCCACCACGTTCCGCTGTGGGTGAAGTGGAGCCCGTTCGTGGCGATGCTCACCGGTTTCGTGACGGCCTGGTACATGTATATCAAGTCGCCGCAGACGCCGAAGCGTCTCGCCGAAAACCACCGGATCCTCTACCAGTTCCTGCTCAACAAGTGGTACTTCGACGAACTGTACGATTTCCTCTTCGTCCGGTCCGCCAAGGCGCTTGGTAGGTTCCTCTGGAAAAAGGGTGACGTCGCCGTCATCGATGCCTACGGTCCGAACGGCATTGCCGCGCGCGTCGCAGACATCACCCGCGGTGTCGTGCGCCTGCAGTCCGGTTACCTTTATCATTACGCGTTTGCGATGCTGATCGGCATCGCAGCCCTCGTCACCTGGATGATGCTCGGGAGTTCCTTCTGATGACCGATTGGCCGATTCTCTCAACGGTCACCTTCCTGCCGCTCGTCGGCGTCGTTCTCCTGCTTCTGACGCGGGAAGACGGCCCCTTCGGCCGCCGGAATATCCTGAACGTTTCGCTTCTGACGACCGTCTTCACCTTCGTCGTGTCGCTGTTCATCTGGATCGGGTTCGACAATTCGAACCCGGGCTTCCAGATGGTCGAAAAGCATGAGTGGATGAACACTGGCATCGCCTATCACCTGGGCGTCGACGGTATCTCCATGCTGTTCGTCATCCTGACGACCTTCCTGATGCCCTTCTGCGTGCTCGCCAGCTGGGAATCGGTGGAGAAGCGCCTGAAGGAATACATGATCGCCTTCCTGCTTTTGGAAGTGGTCATGATCGGCGTCTTCGTGTCGCTCGATATCGTTCTCTTCTACGTCTTCTTTGAAGCGACGCTGGTGCCGATGTTCATCATCATCGGCGTCTGGGGCGGCAAGGACCGCGTCTACGCCTCCTACAAGTTCTTCCTCTACACGCTGCTCGGTTCGGTGCTGATGATGGTCGCCATCATGGCCATGTACTGGCAGGCTGGCACGACCGACATCACGGAACTGCTGAAGTTCGGTTTCCCCGCCGGTCTGCAAACCTGGCTCTGGCTCGCCTTCTTCGCCTCCTTTGCGGTCAAGATGCCGATGTGGCCGGTGCACACCTGGCTTCCGGATGCCCACGTCCAGGCGCCGACGGCAGGCTCCGTCATCCTGGCCGGTGTCATGCTGAAGCTCGGCGGTTACGGTTTCATCCGTTTCTCGCTTGCCATGTTCCCGCTGGCGTCTGACTACTTTGCGCCCTTCGTTTTCACGCTCTCGGTTCTCGCCATCATCTACACCTCGCTGGTCGCGATGATGCAGGACGACATCAAGAAGCTGATCGCCTATTCCTCGGTTGCCCACATGGGTTACGTGACGATGGGCATCTTTGCGGCCAACCAGCAGGGTATCCAGGGCGCCATCTTCCAGATGCTGTCGCACGGCATCGTGTCCGGCGCGCTCTTCCTCTGCGTCGGCGTGATCTATGACCGGCTGCACACCCGCGAGATCGCGGCCTATGGCGGCCTCGTCAACAACATGCCGAAATATGCCGTCGCCTTCATGGTCTTCACCATGGCCAATGTCGGTCTGCCCGGCACCTCCGGTTTCGTTGGTGAATTCCTGACGATCATCGGCGTCTTCCGCGTCAACACCTGGGTGGCGCTGTTTGCGGCAACCGGCGTGATCCTGTCGGCCTCTTATGCGCTGTGGCTCTATCGCCGCGTCATCTTCGGCGCGCTCGAGAAGGAAAGCCTGAAGGGCCTGCTCGATCTCAACACGCGCGAAAAGGTCATCCTTTATCCGCTGGTTGCTCTCACCATCTTCTTCGGCGTCTATCCGGCTCCCGTCTTCGATGCGACGGCAGCTTCGGTAGACCTGCTGATCAACAACTACTCCGCTGCCCTGCAGGCGGCCGGGAAACTCGCACTGCTGGTGCATTGAGACGGGACACGACTGGACATGACTGCTGAAATCCTGCTTGCGAGCCTGCAGATCTCGACGCCCGAGCTGATCCTTGCGATCGGCGCCCTGGCGCTCCTGATGATCGGCGTTTTCTCGGGCGACCGGTCGGCTCCGACGGTCACCGGCCTTGCCGTGGCGATCATGATCGCCGCGGGTCTCTGGCTCGTGTTTGTCCCGGCACAGGGCGAAGCCTGGGGCGGCGCCTTCATCCTCGATCCGTTCAGCCGCTTCATGAAGGTGATCGCGCTGGTCGGTTCCATCACCGCCATGGTGATGACGGTCGGTAATGCCCGTTCCGAACAGCTGGACCGTTTCGAGTTCCCGGTTCTGCTGGTGCTTGCCACCCTCGGCATGATGCTGCTGATCTCGGCCAACGACCTGCTCGCCGTCTACATGGGCCTCGAGCTGATGTCGCTCGCGCTCTACGTGGTCGCTGCGATCAACCGTGACAGCCTGCGCTCGACGGAAGCCGGTCTGAAGTATTTCGTGCTCGGCGCGCTCTCCTCCGGCATGCTGTTGTATGGCATGTCGCTGGTCTACGGTTTCACCGGCAATACCGGCTTCGACAACATCGCAGCCGTCTTGACCGCAGAAACCCGTTCGCTCGGCGTCGTTTTCGGCCTGGTCTTCATCCTCGCCGGTCTCGCCTTCAAGATCTCCGCCGTGCCGTTCCACATGTGGACGCCGGACGTCTACGAAGGTGCGCCGACGCCGGTCACCGCCTTCTTCGCCTCGGGTCCGAAGGTCGCCGCCATGGCCGTCCTCGTGCGCGTCGTCACCGA